>NZ_JACKUK010000001.1:0-273 GCF_025822765.1 Mycobacterium barrassiae
CGTTACTTTTTAGGAGGCAACCGCCCCAGTTAAACTACCCGCCAGGCACTGTCCCTGAACCGGATAAACGGTTCGAGGTTAGAGGCCCAATACGATCAGAGTGGTATTTCAACAACGACTCCACCCACACTGGCGTGTGAGTTTCACAGTCTCCCACCTATCCTACACAAACCGTATCGAGCACCAATACCAAGTTGTAGTGAAGGTCCCGGGGTCTTTTCGTCCTGCCGCGCGTAACGAGCATCTTTACTCGTAATGCAATTTCGCCGAGTC
>NZ_JACKUK010000001.1:280-1200 GCF_025822765.1 Mycobacterium barrassiae
ACGGGTCCTCTTAACCTTCCAGCACCGGGCAGGCGTCAGTCCGTATACATCGTCTTGCGACTTCGCACGGACCTGTGTTTTTAGTAAACAGTCGCTTCTCACTGGTTTGTGCCACCCCCTCCCGCTGCCCCGGGCAAGCCGGCTGACGGTGTGGGGGTCCCCCTTCTCCCGAAGTTACGGGGGCATTTTGCCGAGTTCCTTAACCATAGTTCACTCGTACGCCTTGGTATTCTCTACCTGACCACCTGTGTTGGTTTGGGGTACGGGCCGTGTATGCGCTCGCTAGAGGCTTTTCTCGACAGCATAGGATCACCGAATTCGCCTCACTCGGCTATGCATCACCTCTCAGGCATTCAAGTGACGGATTTGCCTATCACTTGCCCTACAGGCTTGCCCCAGTATTACCACTGACTGGTACGGCTGCCTTCCTGCGTCACCCCATCGCTTGACTACTACCCAACCGGGTCCCACGCAGCAAGCGGCCCCCGCCTCCCGAAGGAATTGGTAGGCCACCATTTGGGTGGTTAGCAGATTGGATTCGTCAGGGACGCTCATACACGGGTACGGGAATATCAACCCGTTGTCCATCGACTACGCCTGTCGGCCTCGCCTTAGGTCCCGACTCACCCTGGGCGGACTGGCCTGGCCCAGGAACCCTTGGTCTTCCGGCGGGCAAGGTTCTCACTTGCCTTATCGCTACTCATGCCTGCATTCTCACTCCCACACCCTCCACCACTAGATCACTCTGTGGCTTCACCGGATGCAGGACGCTCCCCTACCCAGCCGACACAAGGTCGGCTGCCGCGGCTTCGGCGGTGTGCTTGAGCCCCGCTACATTATCGGCGCACAATCACTTGACCAGTGAGCTATTACGCACTCTTTCAAGGGTGGCTGCTTCTAAGCCAACCTCCTGGTTGTCT
>NZ_JACKUK010000002.1 GCF_025822765.1 Mycobacterium barrassiae
CACACCCGCGGACTTCAACGCCTCCATGGCATCAGCGCCCGACATCGGCTCGTCAGTAGTCACATCCATCGATACTGCTCCATTCATCAGGAGCCACTGCTACACAAACCATCTGACACGCCCAACGAGCATCTGCCGTGCCTGTGTGAGACACCGCACTGCCCGGCACGCGCCAGCCACCCCGCTCCCAAGTCCTCGATCGTGGTCAACGTCTACACCGACCAAGCCACCCTCCACACCGCCCAGTCGGCACCGCAGACTCGCGCACCCCAGAGCCCCACCCCCGAATCACCCGCGCCTGAGCCGCCGGCACCGTCGATGCCGGTGTCGGCGGGGATGGCGGTGTTGTCGGGGACCGAGGTGATGCCGACACCGTTGCTGGCCGAGTTGTTGCGCAACGGAGCCACATTGCGGCCGTTGTGCACCCAAGAGGTCGACGCCGAACCCGAGACCGGGTATCGGCCGTCGGCGAAGCTTCAGCGGTTTGTCCGGGGCCGCGATCTGACGTGTCGGTTCCCCGGCTGCAGCGCTCCTGCGGAGTTCTGCGATATCGATCATGTGATCCCCTACCCGTTAGGGCCCACGCATCCGTCGAATCTGGCGTGTCTGTGCCGAAAACATCACCATCTCAAAACCTTTTGGGCCGGTGACTGGGAACTCAAACTGCTGCCCGACGGGGTCGCGGAATGGACATCGCCGACCGGGCGCACGTACAAAACGTATCCGGGGTGTCGAAGTTACTTTCCCCAATGGGACACCAACACTGGCGAACTGCCGCCTCCACCCTCAGCGCCGGCATCGAACACCGAGCGGGGTGTGATGATGCCCCGACGCCGACGCACCCGCTCCCAGGACCGCGCCGCCCACATCAAAGCCGAACGCGAACACAACAAAACAACACGCACCCGCAATGCCCCGGCCCCACCAACCAAACCCCACCCACCCGACAACCCCGACCCACCCGACAACCCCGACCCACCCAGTGACCCCGACCCGCCACCCTTCTAGGTGATCCAGTCGCCGATGCGGCGTACTGCCTCCTCGACATCGTGCGAAGGTCCTGCGAAGGAAAGTCGGACGAACGATCCGCCGCTCACCGTATCGAAGTCGATACCCGGTGCGATCGCAACACCGGTGTCGGACAGTAGCTTTGAGCAGAATGACAACGAGTCTGTTGTCAGGTGCGATACGTCGGCGTAGACGTAGAAAGCACCGTCCGTCGGCGCCAGCTTGTCCATGCCAATTCGGGGGAGACCATCCAGCAGCAGTTGCCGGTTATTCGCGTACTGGTGCAACAGCACATCGGCCTCCGCGACGGATTCGGGTGTGAACGCGGCGACCGCGGCCATCTGCGACAGTGTCGGCGGGCAGATGGTGAAGTTACTCGTCAGGCGAGCGACGGCGCTCTGCAATTCCGGCGGTACCAGCAGCCACCCCAGCCGCCAGCCGGTCATCGCGTAATACTTCGAGAAGCTGTTCACCACAACAGATTCCCGCGATGTCTCCCATGCACAACTGGTCGCTGGTGCACCCTCGTACACCAGACCGTGATACACCTCATCGCTGATCAGTCGCACACCCGACGACTCACACCACGATGCGATAGCAGCGAGTTCGTCCGGCGGGATCACGGTTCCGGTCGGGTTGGCGGGACTTGCGACGATCACACCCTGCACCGGCGGATCGAGTTCGGCGAGCATCTCGACCGTCGGCTGGAACCGGGTCTGCGGCCCGCACGGGATCTCCACGACCTCACAACCCAGCGCCGTAAGAATATTGCGGTAACAGGGGTAACCCGGGCGCGCGATGGCCACCCGATCGCCGACATCGAAGCAGGCAAGAAACGTCAACAGGAACCCGCCGCTCGAGCCGGTCGTGATCACGACATCTTCCGGCTCCACCGTGAGCGCATGCCGGCTCCGATATGACTCGGCAATCGCGGACCGCAACTCCGGAGTGCCCAGTGACACCGTGTAGCCGAGCACCGTGTCGTCCAGTGCCGCCTTGGCCGCCGCGCGCACCGCCTGTGGCGCCCCCGCACTCGGCTGACCCGCGGACATATTCACCAGATCGCCGTGACTGCGCTGCCGCTCCGCCGCCGCCAGCCACACATCCATCACATAGAACGGCGGGATTCCTGCACGCAACGCGACGTCGTTCATCACCCACCGACCGGCAGTTGATCGAGATCGTGGAAGAACGGGTGCACGTCGGCGTAGTAATACGGCTTGAGGGCGCCGTAAATGCCGCTCCAATCGGGTTCCCACGCAACCAACGCGTCGAGAAGCCTTGCGCTAGTCCCCGCGTCGAGATCTTTCCGGGCAATCACCACGGGTGGTTTGCAGTTGTCGTACTGGCCGATGAGCTTTGTGGTCTCAGCGTTTTCCGGGGTTGTTCGCCAGACGTCCTCTAGCACCATCGTCGCCCGTACCTGCCCGCCGACGACGGCGTCGATCTGCCCTTGCCACGGCGCGACCGGGACGAAATGCAGGAAGGTGTCCCACGTCTTGCCCAACCGGGTCAACAGGATCGCGGGGGCGAAGTAGCTCGACGTGCACGACGTGTTGATGTAGCCGTAGTCCGCACCGGCTAGATCGTCCAGCTTCGTTGCGGGGTCGTCGCTTCTGACCACGAGCAGGCTGCGCTGACGGGGATCGCCGGTGAACTTCGACGTCGCGATTGCCAGCCCGCGGTAGTACTGATCGCCGCTGCGGAGCAGCCGATGAAAGTCCGCCGTCGGCACATAGGCGATGTCGGGCTGGTGTGCGGCCAGCGCTTGGTCGATGCCGGCCAGGTCGGTGGTTTGGTGTGCGGCGATACCGGCCGCGCTCAGAATGGTCTTCCACGGCTCCTCGCAGGCCGGAAGCCCCAGGTTCTCATCCAAGACGAAGCTCAGCATTGCGGCGAGCCTACGTCGGAACCGGGACGGCTGCGGCCACTTGCCTGCCAGAATCCTCGGATGCCCGCGGGGCTGACCACCTGGTTCCCACGCGGAGTCATCACTGGACCCCAACCTCCGCGTGGAAGTCGTTGCGAGCGCGGGTCATTAAAGCAACCTGACGTGGTGGCCGGCCATCTGATCGGCTTCCTGCGCCGCTAAAGCACTTCCGACTCGAGTCGCCGCAGATGCTCGCGCGGCGGGCCGAGCAGCTGCGCGCTGCCGTGCGCGCGCTTGAAGTACAGCTGAATGTCGTGCTCCCAGGTGATCGCGATGCCACCGTGCATCTGCACCGCCTCGGCGACGACCTTCGAAAACGCCTCGCTGGCGGTGAAGCGTGCCAGCGCAGCCGACGTCGGCGAGGGCTCGGCGATGGCGTCGTTGACCACCGCACGCGCCGACTGCACCGCGACATACAGATCCGCCATTCGGTGCTTGAGCGCCTGGAAGCTGCCGACCGGCCTGCCGAACTGCACCCTGTCCTTCGTGTACGCGACGGTGAGATCGAGGCACCGCGTGGCCGCCCCGATCTGCTCGGCAGCCAACAGGATCGCGGCCGTGTCGGCGATGCCCGGGTCGGCACCGATGTCGGTGTCGTCCTGCGACTCGATGCGTGCCAGCCGACGGGTCAGATCCATGGTCTCGACGCGGTGCGCGGTGAACTGTGTCAACCGCTTGAGCCGCTGACCGTCGGCGGCGACGACCATGTCGGCGACGTCGCCGTTGATCACGACGTCCGAATCGAAGACGACGGTGCCGATCTTGCTGCCCGCCGCCAGCTCCTCGAGCGCATCTGCGTCCGGCTCGTCGGCTGCCAGCAGCGCCAGTTCGGCAAGTGTCGTACCGAGCAACGGTGTCGGCACCAATGCCTTACCCAGTTCTTCGAGGACGACGGCTGCGTCGGCGAGTTCGCCGCCCGCTCCGCCCGACTCCTCGGGAACCACGAGCGCGGCGGCACCCACCTGCTCGCACAACAAGTTCCAGAGCGACTCGTCGTAGCCGCGTTCGGACTCCATCGCCGAGCGCACCGCGGCGGGCGGTGCATGCTTCTCAACCAGCGCGGCGACCGTACTCCGCAGCAGTTCCCGTTCTTCGCTCACAATGCCTCCAGAAGCCGTCGCCGATGAAGCGCGGGATCGCCCCACGCCGAGCGCAACGCCTGCACCCGTAACAACCACAGCGACATGTCGTGCTCTTGCGTGAAACCGATGGCACCGTGTGTCTGCAGCGCCGACCGTGCCGCCAGCAGCGCGGCGTCGGACGCGGCCACCTTCGCGGCGCTGACGTCCCGTGCGGTGTCCGCCGACTGGTCGGCCACCGCCAACGCCGCTCCGTACACCAGCGGCCGGGCGAGCTCTAGCGCAATGTGCACGTCGGCGAGTTTGTGCTTTATCGCCTGATACGTGCCGATAACCTTGCCGAACTGGCTGCGCTGCTTGGCGTACTCGACGGACATGTCGAGCAGCGTCTGGCCAAGACCGACCAGTTGGGCCGAGGTCGCCAGCACACCGAACTCGTATGCGCGTGCCACGTCGGCGGCGCGGCCCTCACCGGAGGCGTTGACATTGAACAACTTCCGGCTGGGATCGACCGACTCCGCGGGCGCGGCCGCAGTGCCGTCACGGACCTCACCGTCGTCGGCCACCAGGATCAGACCGGCGGTATCGGCGTCGACCGCGCGCGGCACCTGCGGTGGCATTGCGACGGTCGCAATCACCTCGCCGGACGCGAGTCCCGCGCTGCGTTCGTCGTCGGCGAGCAGAACCGGGGCTACCGCAATGGATTCGGTCACGGGGCCGGGAACGCACCATCGGCCCAGCCGTTCGGCGGCCACCACGAGGTCGACGGGATGGGCCTCGATCCCGTCGAACTTCTCGGGAACGGCGAGTGCCGTGACGCCGAGGTCGGCCAGCTGCGCCCACACCTTTCTGCCGGGTGCGCTGTCGCCAGCTGCCCACGCCCGAATCGCCGCGGGTAGGTCGGCCGCTCCGAGCGCAGCATCGATGCTGGCCGCGAAGTCGCGTTGCTGTTCGTCAAGTTCAAAAAACATGTGTCTACTTCCGCGGCAGGCCAAGTAGGCGCTCGGCGATGATGTTGCGCTGAATCTCGTTGGTGCCGGCGTAGATCGGGCCACCCAATGCGAAAAGCAAGCCGTCGGTCCACGAGTCGGCCAGCTCGGCGTCCGCTCCGCGCATGTCGAGTGCGGTCTGGTGAATAGCCACATCGAGCTCCGACCAGAACACCTTCGTCACCGACGACTCGGCACCCAGTTCGCCGCCCGCACTCACCCTCGTTACCGTGCCGAACGTGTGTAGCCGGTAGGCCTGGGCCTTGATCCACGCATCGGTGACCCGGTCGGCGAAGACGGGATCGGGATCGGCTTTCCATTGCGCGACAAGACGTTCAGCGGGTGCGAGGAACCGCGCCGGGCTGCGCAGCGACATGCCACGCTCATTGCTCGACGTGCTCATCGCGGCGCGCCAGCCCTCGTGCACCTCGCCGATCACATCGTTGTCGGGGACGAACACGTCGTCGAGGAAGATCTCGCCGAATCCGGTGTCGCCGCCCAACTGCGCGATCGGGCGAACCGTGACGCCGTCCGCCTTGAGATCGAACATGAAGTACGTCAGGCCGCGGTGACGCTCCGCTTCGGGATCCGAACGGAACAACCCGAATGCGCGCTCGCCGAACGGTGCCCGCGAACTCCAGATCTTCTGGCCGTTGAGCAGCCAACCACCGTCGGTCTTGGTCGCCGTGGACCGCAGCGACGCGAGGTCGCTGCCGGACTCCGGCTCAGACCACGCCTGCGCCCAGATCTCCTCGCCGCTGGCCATTTTCGGTAGCACCCGGTCGAGCTGCTCCTCGGTGCCGTGCGCAAACAGTGTCGGCGCGAGCATCGACGTGCCATTGGCGCTCGCCCGTCCCGGGGCGCCAGCGCGGAAGTACTCCTCTTCGTAGACGACCCACTGCAGCAGCGACGCGTCGCGGCCACCGTACTTCTCCGGCCACGTGATCACCGACAGGCCGGCGTCGAAAAGCACCTTGTCCCAACGGCGGTGTTGTTCGAAGCCTTCGGCGGTGTCGTAGGACTTCGTCGGAAACGAATCCTTGTTGGCCGCCAGAAATTCGCGCACCTCGCTCTGGAACGCCAGTGTCGCGTCGTCGAAGTTCAGATCCATGAAACTACTGAGCCCTTTCCCGCAGCAGCGGCTTGACCACCTTGCCGCCCGGATTTCGTGGTAGCACGTCGAGGAACTCCACCGACCGTGGTGCTTTGAAATTCGCCAAATGCTCACGCGTGTAGGCGATCACCTTCTCTTCGTCCAGCTGTGCGCCGGGCTTGAGAACGAGAAAGGCCTTGCCGACTTCGCCGAGCCGTTCGTCGGGCACTCCGATTACGGCCGATTCGGCGACGCCGTCGAGGCGGGCCAGCACCTGTTCCACCTCGGCGGGATACACGTTGAAACCGCCGCAGATGTACATGTCCTTCAGCCGGTCGGTGATCACCAGATTGCCGCGTTCGTCCAAGCGGCCGACGTCGCCGGTGTGCAGCCAGCCCTCGGAGTCGATGGCCGCCGCGGTCGCCTCGGGGTCGTCGAGGTAGCCCAGCATGACGTTCGGTCCGCCCAGCAGCACCTCATCGGAGTCCCCGATGCGCAGTTCGAAGTCGGCGATCGGGCGGCCGCACGTCGTCGCGACGGTGACCGCGTCATCGTCGGCGCGGCACATCGTGCCGAACCCGCTCGCCTCGGTCAGGCCGTACGCGGTCAGGACGATGTCGATGTCCAATTCGGTCTGCATGCGTTCGATCAGCACCACCGGGATCGTCGCCGCCCCGGTGACGGCGAACCGCAGCGAGGTCAGGTCGTAGTCACCGCGCTTCGGATGGTCCAGGAGCGTCTGGTAGATCGTCGGTGGCCCGGGCAGCACGGTGATCCGGTGCTCGGCCACCGCGGCCATCGCCCGCTCGGGGTCGAACGTCAACTGCGGGATCAGCGTCGCGCCGGTCTGCAGACAGGCCAGGATGCCGGCCTTGTAGCCGAAGTTGTGGAAGAACGGATTGATGCAGAGGTAGCGGTCGGCGCTGGTGAGTTGCCCGCAGGCCGCCCACGCCGCGGGGGCGTCGAGCGACTGGCGGTGTGCGCAGAGCGCGCCCTTGCTGCGGCCGGTGGTGCCGGAGGTGAAGAGGATGTCGGAGACGTCGTCGGGCGTGACGGCTGCGGCGCGGGCGTCGACGGCGGCGAGGTCGGTCCCGCGGGCGACGAACTCGTCCCAGCCGCCGTCCTCCTTCTCGATCGGAATCCTGATGACGTGCCGCAGGTCGGGAAGTGCGCCACGGTCGATCGATGCGGCCTTGTCGGCACCGAGGAACTCGCCGGACGCGAAGAGCAGGGGAGCGCCGGTACGGGACAGGATGTCGGTCGCCTCGCCCGCGGTGTAGCGGGTGTTCAGCGGCACCACCACACCACCGGCGTAGTGCGTGGCCAGGCAGGCGACCACCCAGTGCCAGGTGTTGGGCGACCAGATCGCGACCCGGTCTCCGGCCTGCACGCCCAGGTCGATCATGGCCGCGGCGGCCTGCCGCACCTCCGCGCGCAACTCGGCATACGTCAGCCGACGATCATCGGTAACCAGGGCGTCGTGATCGGAGTATTGGTCGGCAATCCGGTCCAAGACCTGCGGAATCGTCCGCGAGCCGTCCGTCATCGATGCTCCTCTAACAAAGCAAGTGCTTGGTAGGTTAGCCTACAGGGGTGATAGAGGTCGAGGAGTTCCGGGCTGAGGTCCGTGACTGGCTCGCCGCCAACCTGGTCGGCGAATTCGCCGCGATCAAGGGCCTCGGCGGGCCGGGTAACGACAACGTGGCCTTCGAAGAACGGCTGGCGTGGAACCGGCATCTCGCGGCGGCCGGCTTCACCTGCCTCGGGTGGCCGGAGGAACACGGCGGCCGCGGCCTGTCCGTCGCACACCGCGTCGCGTTCTACGAGGAGTACGCGCTCGCCAACGCCCCTGCGAAGGTCAACCACTTCGGTGAGGAACTGCTCGGTCCGACGCTGATCGCCTTCGGCACCGACGAGCAGAAAAAGCGGTTCCTGCCCAAGATCCTCGATCTCACCGAGCTGTGGTGCCAGGGGTACTCCGAGCCGGGTGCAGGCAGCGACCTCGCCAATGTGTCGACGACCGCCGAGCTCGATGGTGATCAGTGGGTGATCAACGGACAGAAGGTGTGGACGTCGCTGGCGCACTGGGCGCAGTGGTGTTTCGTCGTGGCCCGCACCGAGAAGGGCTCCAAGCGGCACGCCGGACTGTCGTATCTGCTGGTGCCGCTTGACCAGCCAGGTGTGGAAGTGCGGCCCATCGTCCAGTTGACGGGCGACTCGGAATTCAACGAAGTGTTCTTCGACGACGCGCGAACCGACGCCGATCTGGTGGTGGGCCAGCCGGGTGACGGCTGGCGCGTCGCGATGGGGACGCTGACGTTCGAACGTGGCGTTTCGACACTGGGCCAGCAGATCGAGTACGCCCGTGAACTTTCCGGCGTTGCGGAGCTGGCCAAGCGCAACGGCGCCGCCGACGATCCGCTGATCCGGGAGCGGCTGACCCGGTCCTGGGTCGGCCTGCGCACGATGCGGTCGTACGCGCTGGCGACGATGGACGTCGAGCAGAGCGCGGCCACGGCCGCCGGAAAAGACAATGTCTCGAAACTGTTGTGGGCCAACTGGCATCGCGAACTGGGCGAGATCGCCATGGAGGTGCTGGGCCGCGACGGCCTGACGCTGACCGACGGCGAGTTCGACGAATGGCAGCGGCTTTATCTGTTCTCGAGGGCGGACACCATATACGGCGGCTCCAACGAGATTCAGCGCAACATCATTGCCGAGCGGGTGCTCGGTCTACCGCGTGAGGTAAAGGGATGAATCTGGCCGAAGCGCCGAAAGAGATTGACGGTCACGGACTTCTGACCGGCAAGGTGGTCGTGGTGACGGCCGCGGCGGGTACCGGTATCGGCTCGGCGGTGGCGCGACGCGCGCTGGCCGAGGGTGCCGACGTGGTGGTGTCCGACCATCATGAGCGCCGTCTCGGCGAAACCCGCGACCAGTTGACCGAACTCGGCCTCGGCAGGGTCGAGAGCGTGGTGTGCGACGTGACGTCCACAGCGCAGGTCGACGCGTTGATCTCGTCGACGACCGCGCGGATGGGGCGCCTCGATGTGCTGGTCAACAACGCCGGGCTGGGCGGCCAGACCCCGGTCGTCGGCATGACCGACGAGGAATGGGACCGCGTTCTCAACGTGACGCTCACGTCGGTGATGCGTGCGACGCGTGCGGCGTTGCGGTATTTCCGCGAGGCCGACCACGGCGGCGTGATCGTCAACAACGCCAGCGTCCTGGGCTGGCGGGCACAGCACTCGCAGTCGCACTACGCCGCGGCCAAGGCGGGAGTGATGGCGCTGACCCGTTGCAGCGCAATCGAAGCCGTCGAATACGGCGTGCGGATCAATGCGGTATCGCCGAGCATCGCCAGGCACAAGTTCCTGGAGAAGACCAGCAGCTCCGACCTGTTGGACCGGCTTTCCGAGGGCGAGGCCTTCGGTCGCGCCGCCGAACCATGGGAGGTCGCGGCCACGATCGCGTTCCTCGCCAGCGACTACTCCAGTTACCTGACCGGAGAAGTGATTTCCGTGTCGAGCCAACGCGCATGACCTCACCCGCGGCCGGTCAGCCGGCAACCCGGCGCGACGAGCTTCTCGAGCTCGCCGCGACGATGTTCGCCGAGCGCGGGCTGCGGGCGACGACCGTGCGCGATATCGCCGACTCGGCGGGAATCCTGTCCGGCAGTCTCTACCACCACTTCTCGTCCAAGGAGGAGATGGTCGACGAGGTGTTGCGCGGGTTCCTCGACTGGCTCTTCGAGCGCTACGAACAGATCGTCGCGACCGAACCGAACCCGATGGAGCGGCTCAAGGGCCTGTTCATGGCGTCGTTCGAAGCGATCGAAAACCGGCACGCGCAGGTCGTGATCTATCAGGACGAGGCCAAGCGGCTCGCGAGCCAGGAGCGGTTCGCCTACGTCGAGGAGCGCAACCAAGAGCAGCGCAAGATGTGGCTGGACCTGCTCAACCAGGGCGTCGAAGAGGGGTACTTCAGACCCGACATCGACGTCGATCTGGTGTACCGGTTCATCCGCGACACCACCTGGGTTTCGGTCCGCTGGTATCAGCCGGGCGGACCGCTCACGGCCGAAGAGGTCGGACGCCAGTACCTAGCAATCGTTCTCGGTGGTATCACCAAAGAAGGAGTCTGAGAAAATGCCTGAGGCATATGTGATCGAAGCTGTCCGCACCGCCGTCGGCAAGCGAAACGGGTCGCTTGCGGGTGTGCATCCCGTCGACCTGGGAGCCGCCGCGTGGCGCGGGCTGTTCGACCGGACCGACGTCGACCCCGGTGCGGTCGACGATGTGATCGCCGGGTGCGTCGACGCCATCGGACCGCAGGCGGGCAACATCGCCAGGCTGTCCTGGTTGGCCGCCGGATATCCCGAAGAGGTCCCGGGTGTCACCGTGGACCGCCAGTGCGGGTCGAGCCAGCAGGCGATCTCCTTTGGCGCACAGGCGATCATGTCCGGCACGGCCGATCTGATCGTGGCGGGCGGTATGCAGAACATGAGCCAGATTCCCATCTCGTCGGCGATGACGGTGGCCGAACAGTTCGGCTTCACCTCGCCGACCAACGAGTCCAAGAGTTGGCTGCACCGCTACGGCGACCAGGAGATCTCGCAGTTCCGCGGTTCTGAGCTGATCGCCGAGAAGTGGGACATCTCTCGCGAGGAGATGGAGCAGTTTGCGCTGACCAGCCACCAGCGCGCCCAGGAGGCCATCCGCGCCGGTCACTTCGAGAACGAGATCATCCCGGTCGAGGGGTTCGCCATCGACGAAGGCCCGCGCGACACCTCGCTGGAGAAGATGGCGGCGCTGAAGCCGCTCGTCGAGGGTGGTCGGTTGACCGCGGCGATGGCCAGCCAGATCTCGGACGGCGCGAGCGCCGTGTTGCTTGCGTCGGAGCAGGCCGTCAAGGAGCACGGACTCAAGCCGCGGGCGCGCATTCACCACATCAGTGCCCGCGGCGCCGATCCGGTGTTCATGTTGACCGGCCCGATCCCCGCCACCCAGTACGCGCTGGACAAAACCGGTCTTTCGATCGACGACATCGACACCGTCGAGATCAACGAGGCCTTCGCACCGGTCGTCATGGCGTGGCTCAAGGAGACCAAGGCCGACCCGGCCAAGGTCAACCCGAGCGGCGGTGCGATCGCGCTCGGTCACCCGCTCGGTGCGACGGGAGCCAAGCTGTTCACCACGATGCTGAACACGTTGGAGCGCACCGGCGGTCGCTACGGCCTGCAGACGATGTGCGAGGGCGGCGGCACCGCCAACGTCACCATCATCGAACGCCTCTAGTGGTCGTGGATGATCACGCCGCGGATGTTGCGTCCGGCGAGCATGTCGTCGTAGGCCTCGTTGATGTCGTTCAGCTTGTACTCGGTCGTGACGGTCTCGTCGAGGAGCAGCTTGCCGTCGCGGTAGAGGTTGAGTAGCCGCGGGATGTCCGACCGGGGATTGGCCTCGCCGTAGAGGCTGCCGAGCAGCCGCTTCTGGAACAGCGTCACCATCGCCATCGGCAGCGTCGGCGTCACGTCGGCCATCGATGCGATGGCGGTCATGACGACCGCGCCGCCCTTGCGGACGATGTCGAACGCCTCGTTGATCATCGGCCCCTTGAGCAGGCCGACGGTCAGCAGCGCGGAGTCGGCCATCACACCGCGGGTGATGTCGGCGACCAGTTCCATCGCCTCGGGCATGGACGTCACGAAGTGGGTGGCGCCGAATTGAAAAGCCTTGTCCCGCTTCGATTCGACGATGTCGACGACGACGATGTGCTCGGCACCGGCCAGCCGTGCGCCCTGGATGGCACCGCTGCCGATACCCCCGCAACCGATCACGACGACGGTGTCGCCCGGCGTCACGTCGGCGGTGTTGACCGCTGACCCCCACCCGGTCATCACACCGCAGCCGAGCAGACATGCGCGCGAGAGCGGCAGGTCGTCGTCGACCTTGACCAACGACGCCTCCGACACGGTGCTCAATTCGGAGAAGCTGCCGACGCCCACCATGACGCCGACATCCTGGCCCCGCGCCTTGCGTCGATAGGTGCCGTCGGCCTGGATGCCCAACAGAATGGTGGCGCCCATATCGCAGAGGTTCTGGTGTCCGCTGGCGCACCAGCGACAGCGTCCGCAGGCGGGCAGGAACGAGGCGACGACGTGGTCACCGGGCTTGAGGTCCTTCACGCCCGGGCCGACCTCCTGTACGACCCCCGCGCCTTCATGCCCGCCGATCATCGGCAACGTCACACCGGCCAGGTCGCCCGTCTGCACATGGTGGTCGGAATGGCACAAACCCGTCGCTTCGAACGAGATGAGGACCTCGCCCTCCTTCGGTCCATCAAGGTCGATCTCCTCGACGCTCCACGGTTCGTCCAGTCCCCACAGCACGGCAGCTTTCGTCTTCATGCGTTTCTCCTATGTCAAGCCGCTGTCATTTGGCAAGTGGTTTGACGGTTGTTGTGGTCGGTGAGCAGGTGGTTGAAGACGACGCGGGCGAGGCGGCGTTTGAGGCAGCGCAGTGCTTCGG
>NZ_JACKUK010000003.1 GCF_025822765.1 Mycobacterium barrassiae
CCGTAGGAGTCGACCAGCACTCCAGGCTGTAACAGTGCTCACCAGCCGGCGGTCCGGTGATCAGCCTCCCGCTGAAGAACCAAGATCCCCGTCAAGGACACGCTGATCGACTCCCATTAGGCTGCACGGGTGGGCACCACCTCTGACGACCACAGCGCGGTCGGTTGGCCGTCCCGCCTGACCAAGGCGCGGCTGCATTTCGTGACCGGCAAGGGCGGAACCGGTAAGTCGACCATCGCCGCAGCATTGGCACTTACGCTCGCGGCCGGCGGTCGCAAGGTGTTGTTGGTGGAAGTCGAAGGGCGCCAAGGCATCGCGCAGCTGTTCGACGTGCCGCCGCTGCCCTACGAGGAAGTCAAGATCGCGACCGCAGACGGTGGCGGCACCGTCAACGCGCTCGCGATCGACACCGAGGCCGCATTCCTCGAGTACCTGGACATGTTCTACAACCTCGGCATCGCCGGCCGCGCGATGCGGCGCATCGGGGCAGTCGAATTCGCCACGACGATCGCGCCCGGCCTGCGTGACGTGCTCCTGACCGGCAAGATCCGCGAGATCGTCACCCGCGCCGAGAAGGGTAAGCAGCCGGTGTACGACGCCATCGTGGTGGACTCGCCGCCGACCGGGCGCATCTCCCGGTTCCTCGACGTCACGAAGGCTGTCTCGCAACTGGCCAAGGGCGGACCGGTGCATTCGCAGGCCGAGAGCGTCGTCAAGGTGCTGCACTCCGACCTCACCGCGATCCATCTGGTGACCCTGCTCGAGGCGCTGCCGATCCAGGAGACCCTGGAAGCCATCGAAGAGCTCAGGGAGTTGGGCCTGCCCATCGGCAGTGTCATCGTGAACCGGAACATCCCCGCCTACCTCTCACCCGACGACCTGGCCAAGGCTGCTGAGGGCGTCATCGACGCCGACGCCGTGCGCGCGGGCCTGAGCGATACCGGAATCACGTTGTCCGACGACGACTTTGCCGGACTGCTGACCGAGGCGATCCAGCATGCGACGAGAATCAAGGCACGTTCGGAAAGCGCCGAGCAGCTCGACGCTCTTGACGTGGCGCGTCTGCAGCTGCCACAGATCCCCGACGGTGTGGATCTGGGCAGCCTCTACGAACTCGCCGAAGCGCTCGCCCACCAGGGGGTCCGATGAGCACCACACCGCCCGCGCTCGACATGGGCTCGATCCTGGCCGACACCTCCAATCGCGTCGTAGTGTGTTGCGGCGCAGGCGGTGTCGGCAAGACCACCACCGCCGCAGCGATGGCGTTGCGCGCCGCCGAGTACGGCCGCACCGTCGTGGTGCTGACCATCGACCCCGCCAAGCGACTGGCTCAGGCGTTGGGCATCAAGGACCTCGGCAACACTCCGCAGCGGGTGCCCCTGGCTCCGGAGGTGCCTGGCGAGTTGCATGCGATGATGCTCGATATGCGCCGCACCTTCGACGAGATGGTGATCCAGTACTCCGGACCCGAACGCGCACAAGAGATTTTGGATAACCAGTTCTATCAGACTGTCGCGACGTCGCTGGCGGGAACGCAGGAATACATGGCGATGGAGAAGCTGGGCCAACTGCTCGGCGAGGACCGCTGGGATCTCGTCGTCGTCGACACGCCTCCGTCACGCAACGCACTTGATTTCCTCGATGCGCCAAAACGGTTGGGCGGCTTCATGGACAGCCGGCTGTGGAAGCTGCTGCTGGGTCCCGGCCGAGGCATCGGAAGACTCGTGACGGGCGCGATGGGCCTGGCGATGCGCGCACTCTCGACGGTGCTCGGCTCCCAGATGCTCTCGGACGCAGCCGCGTTCGTCCAGTCGCTCGATGCCACGTTCGGCGGGTTCCGCGAGAAGGCCGACCGCACCTACGAGTTGTTGAAGCGGCGCGGCACCCAGTTCGTCGTGGTGTCCGCCGCGGAGCCCGACGCGCTGCGCGAGGCCTCGTTCTTCATCGACCGGCTTTCTCAGGAGCACATGCCGCTTTCGGGGCTGATTCTCAACCGCACTCACCCGATGTTGTGCTCACTGCACGCCGAGAAGGCAGAAGAGGCCGCAGAGACGCTGGAGGCCGCGGATCCCGAGTCGCTGACCGCGGCGGTACTGCGGATTCACGCCGACCGCGCCGGACAGTCCAAACGGGAGATCAGGCTGCTGTCGCGCTTCACCGGCGCCAATCCGCATGTGGCGATCGTCGGCGTGCCGTCACTGCCGTTCGACGTGTCAGATCTGGACGCGTTGAGAGCAATCGCCGATCAGATCACCGGCGAGATCACCGCGGCGTAGCGGCGAATCAAACGGGGGCCGGCGTAGCGGCGAATCAAACAGGGGCCGCGTAGCGGCGAATCAAACCAGGGGCGGGCGTGGATTAAACCGCGCTGCGGTGCTTGCGCTGGGCGGCGAAGAACTCGGCCCAGGAAACCACCTCGGGGTGCTGCTTGAGCAGGGCACGGCGCTGACGCTCGGTCATGCCGCCCCATACCCCGAACTCCACCCGGTTATCGAGGGCGTCGGCGCCGCATTCCAGGATCACGGGGCAGTGCCTGCAGATGACCGCGGCTTTGCGCTGCGCGGCTCCGCGGACGAACAGTTCATCAGGGTCAGCCTGACGGCAACGTGCCTGAGAAACCCAGGCGATGCGCGCCTCGGCCTCCGCGCCTTGAACGATGCTGGAGGTCGTCGCAGTCATGCTTGATCTCCGTGCAGCGGGCCTCGAACCGGACACAGCGTTTCCCCTTCGTTCCGGCCGCCCCCCGATGACGGCTTACTCATCCGGTGTAGAACGCGGTGCGTTCTACGTCACTGTGCGGGGGTCTGGTGTGACCTGCATCGCACTGTCAGGACAACTTAAGTGGTCAGGGCACTTCTGCGCAATACGTACGGACCCTCTTTTTTGGGACGACCGTGCCGTCATTAAGCAAACTCTGAACAAACTCTGAACAAAATTGACGCGCGCGCAGGTCGGCGCGGTTGCGGCGCCTGACGAAGAAGCCGTCTTACTCTGTCAATTTTGCTGTTCGAAACCTCTGGCTACTCTGTACGCATGCCGGAACGCCCACCGACCCCGCCGCTGGCGGTGACGGTGATCAAGCTCGCCTGGTGTTGCGTATTGGCGAGCGTCGTCCTCGCGGCGTTCATGTTCCCCGTGGTCGGCGGATTCGGTCTCATCTCCAACCGGGCCTCCGACGTGGTGGCCAACGGATCGGCCCAGCTGGTGGAGGGCGAGGTCCCTCAGGTGTCGACGATGGTCGACGCCAAAGGCAACGTCATCGCCTGGCTGTACACCCAGCGACGCTTCGAGGTGCCGAGCGATCAAATCGCCAACACCATGAAGCTGGCGATCGTTTCCATCGAGGACAAGCGGTTCGCCGAACACAATGGTGTGGATGTGCAGGGCACGCTGACCGGTCTTTCGGGCTATCTGTCCGGAAATCTGGACACCCGCGGCGGCTCGACCATCGAGCAGCAGTACGTCAAGAACTACCAGCTGCTCGTGATCGCGCAGACCGATGCGGAGAAGCGCGCCGCCATCGAGACCACCCCGGCCCGCAAGCTGCGTGAGATCCGCATGGCGCTGACGCTGGACAAGACCTTCACCAAGCCGGAGATCCTGACCCGCTACCTAAACCTCGTCTCGTTCGGCAACGGCTCGTTCGGCGTCCAGGACGCCGCGCAGACGTACTTCGGGATCAACGCCTCCGAGTTGAACTGGGAACAGGCGGCGCTGCTGGCGGGCATGGTGCAGTCCACCAGCACTTTGAATCCCTACACGAACCCCGAGGGTGCGCTGGCACGTCGAAACGTGGTGCTGGACACCATGATCCAGAACATTCCCGAGGAAGCTGCGGCGCTGCGCGCAGCCAAGGAAAAGCCGCTCGGTGTGCTGCCGCAGCCCAAGGAGCTGCCCCGCGGCTGCATCGCCGCCGGCGACCGCGCGTTCTTCTGCGATTACGTGCTGGAATACCTGGCGCGCGCCGGAATCAGCAAGGAGCAGGTCGCAAGGGGTGGCTACCTGATCAAGACCACCCTCGATCCCGACGTACAGGGTCCGGTGAAGGCGGCGATCAACGAGATCGCCAGCCCCGACCTCGATGGCGTCGCCAGCGTGATGAGCGTGATCCGGCCGGGCAAGGAGTCCCACCCCGTGCTGGCGATGGCGAGCAACCGCACGTACGGCCTGAACCTGGAGGCCGGTGAAACCATGCAGCCCCAGCCGTTCTCGTTGGTCGGCGACGGCGCAGGGTCGGTCTTCAAGATCTTCACCACCGCGGCCGCGATGGACATGGGCATGGGCATCAACGCGCAGCTCGACGCGCCAGCGCGATTCCAGGCGAAGGGCTTGGGCAGCGGCGGCGCCAGGGGGTGCCCGCCTGCGACGTGGTGTGTGCAGAACGCGGGCAACTACCGCGGCACCATGAGCGTCACCGATGCGCTAGCCACCTCACCGAACACCGCCTTCGCCAAGCTGATCTCGCAGGTGGGGGTGCAGCGCACCGTCGATATGGCGGTCAAGCTGGGCCTGCGGTCCTACGCGCTGCCGGGTACCGCCCGCGACTACGACCCGGAGAGCAACGAGAGCCTCGCCGACTTCGTCAAACGGCAGAACCTCGGCTCGTTCACCCTGGGTCCCATCGAGGTGAACGCGCTGGAGCTGTCGAACGTCGCCGCGACGCTGGCGTCCGGCGGCGTGTGGTGCCCGCCCAACCCGATCGCCGAGGTGATCGACCGCGACGGCAACCCGGTGTCGGTGACCACCGAGACGTGCGAACAGGTGGTGCCGGAAGGCCTGGCCAACACGCTGGCCAACGCGATGAGCAAGGACGACACCGGCGGCGGCACCGCAGCAGGGGCGGCGGGTTCCGTCGGATGGAACCTGCCGATGTCCGGCAAGACCGGCACGACCGAGGCCAGCCGCTCCGCGGGCTTCCTCGGTTTCACCAACCAGTACGCCGCCGCCAACTACATCTACGACGACTCGACCGCGCCGGGCGCGCTGTGCTCCTACCCCCTGCGCCAGTGTGGCGGGGACGGCAACCTGTTCGGCGGCAACGAACCCGCCAGGACGTGGTTCAAGGCGATGATGCCCATCGCCAACAACTTCGGCCCGGTCTCGCTGCCGCCGACCGATCCCCGCTACGTCGACGGCGCCCCGGGTTCGCGGGTGCCCAGTGTCTCGGGTCTGACCGAGAGCACCGCGCGGCAGCGGCTGCGTGATGCCGGTTTCCAGGTCGCCAATGAGGCGACGCCGGTGAACAGCACCGCGCCCTACGGAGCGGTCGTGGGTACGTCGCCTACCGGCCAGACGGTGCCTGGATCGATCATCACGATCCAGATCTCCAACGGCATCCCGCCGCCACCGCCACCTCCGCCGGAGGGGGCGCCACCTGGCGTGCCGCCGCCGGTGGGGTCGACGGTGGTCATGATTCCGGGGCTGCCGCCGATCACGGTGCCGGTCCTCGGTCCACCACCGCCACCGGCGCCGCCGCCACCACCGCCTCCGTTCCCACCGCCACCACCACCGCCGTAGCAGGCTGTGGTGTGGCCCACGCTGGGCACGGTGAAAACGGTCGTGGCGACCGGCTGGCAGTAAGCTCAGGTCCATGTCCGCCTCTTCGATCCTGAAGAAATCCACCGTCGTCACCGCCGGTTCGCTGGTCGCAGGGGTCGGCTATGCATCGCTGATCGAGCGCAATGCGTTCGCCGTACGTGAAGTGACGATGCCGGTGCTTTCGCCCGGCTCGTCACCGTTGAGGGTGCTGCACATCAGTGACATCCACATGCGTCCTCAGCAGCGCCGCAAGCAGGCCTGGCTGCGCGAGCTCGCACGGCTGGAGCCGGACTTCGTCGTCAACACCGGCGACAACCTCGCCCACCCGAAGGCCGTGCCGGCCGTCGTGCAGGCGCTCGGCGACCTGCTTTCGGTGCCAGGTGTGTTCGTGTTCGGCAGCAACGACTACTTCGGTCCGCGGCCGAAGAACCCGATGAACTACCTGACCAACCCGCACCGTCGCCTGCACGGGGAGCCGCTGCCCTGGCAGGACCTGCGCGCGGCGTTCACCGAGCGCGGCTGGCTGGACATGACGCACACCCGGCGCGAGTTCGAGGTGGGCGGCCTGCTCATCGCGGCCGCGGGCGTCGACGACCCGCACCTCAAGCGTGACCGCTACGAGACGATCGCGGGTTCGGCGAATCCCGCGGTCAACCTGAGGCTGGGGGTGACCCACTCCCCCGAGCCCCGCGTGCTCGACCGCTTCGCCGCCGACGGTTATCAGCTGATCATGGCGGGCCATACGCACGGCGGTCAGTTGTGCTTGCCGTTCTACGGCGCCGTGGTCACGAACTGCGACCTGGACCGGTCACGAGCCAAGGGTGCCTCGCAATGGGGTGCCCACACACAGCTGCACGTATCGGCAGGCATCGGCACGTCGCCGTACGCGCCCCTACGGTTCTGTTGCCGCCCGGAGGCCACGCTGTTGACCCTGGTCGCCGCGCCGATCGGGGGCTCGTCCGAAGGAACCCGAGAAGGCCAGTCCCACCCGAGCGTCGCGGCGCGCTGAGCGACGTGAGCGCGGCTTCGAGCGCCAGCCGCGGGCAGCCACGCACGTGGGTGGACAACGCGGTCCGGTTGATCGAGGCCGACGCGCGTCGTAGCGCCGATACACATCTGCTGCGGTACCCGTTGCCTGCCGCTTGGGGCGACAGCGCGAACGTCGAGCTCTACCTCAAGGACGAGACCACTCACATCACCGGCAGCCTCAAACACCGATTGGCGCGGTCGTTGTTTCTCTACGCGCTGTGCAACGGATGGATCGACGAGAACACCACGGTCATCGAGGCGTCGTCGGGGTCGACGGCGGTGTCGGAGGCGTACTTCGCGGCGCTGCTCGGACTGCGGTTCATCGCCGTGATGCCATCGTCGACGAGCGCGAGCAAGATTGCGTTGATCGAATCACAGGGCGGCCGTTGCCATTTCGTCGCCGAGGCGTCGCAGGTTTATGCGGAGGCCGAGCGGCTGGCCGCGGAGACCGGTGGGCATTATCTCGACCAGTTCACCAATGCCGAACGCGCCACCGACTGGCGCGGGAACAACAACATCGCCGAATCGATCTTCGAGCAGATGCGCGACGAGACCCATCCGGTTCCGGACTGGATCGTTGTCGGCGCAGGCACCGGCGGCACGAGCGCAACAATCGGCCGGTACATCCGGTACCGGCGCTACCCCACGCGGCTGTGCGTCGTCGATCCGGAGAACTCCGCGTTCTTCCCCTCGTACGCGCAGGGCCGCAGCGACGTGGTGACGGGCATGTCGTCGCGCATCGAAGGCATCGGCCGTCCCCGGGTGGAGCCGTCGTTCCTACCCGACGTGGTCGATCGCATGGTCGTGGTGCCGGACTCGGCGTCCGTCGCGGCCGCGCATCACGCAAGCAAAGTGCTCGGTCGGCGGGTCGGTCCGTCTACCGGTACGAATCTGTGGGGAGCCTTCGGTGTGCTGGCGGAAATGGTCGCCAACGGGCGCAGCGGGTCAGTGGTCACGCTGCTCGCAGACAGCGGCGACCGCTATTCGGACACCTACTTCTGCGAAGAGTGGCTGACCAGCCAGGGCATGGACCCCTCGGAATGGACGGAGGTGCTGGCCGAATTCGAACGCTCCGGGCGCTGGTCCTGATCGTCACGGGATCGGCCCGTAAGAGGCCCTTCGGAGGTCAAAAACAGCCACAGCGCGGCCAGGGCAAAGAATCCCAGATATATGGAAGCTCCGAGCCCGGTCATTTTTCGCCTCACTTAATCGGTTTCTACCGTCAGTGTGCATAACGCCACCGACAACCCGAATCCATCCCTCGGCGTGTCGTGACCTACACCTCAGGGCCTCGTGAGGCACCTCCTCGACCCTTCGAATGCGTCACCGGCCAAGCGCCCGTCCGCGTTTGGTGTCGCACCCCCCCGGTGCGATACGCTGTCGTGGCTTCACGCGGGGTGTGGCGCAGCTTGGTAGCGTGCTTCGTTCGGGACGAAGAGGTCGTGGGTTCGAATCCCGCCACCCCGACTCGTGTGTTCGCAGGTGGAAGGCCCTGACTGGTTGTCCAGTTC
Organism: Mycobacterium barrassiae; assembly: GCF_025822765.1. GTDB lineage: Bacteria > Actinomycetota > Actinomycetes > Mycobacteriales > Mycobacteriaceae > Mycobacterium > Mycobacterium barrassiae. Next base: position 8,079 of record NZ_JACKUK010000003.1, read on the forward strand.
GGGGCCTTCTTTCGTTCCAGTCCGCAATTGGTCCGCAGCGGGTTCCAGAGACTTGGTTCGAGCATCGTCTAGAGCCGCCGAAACCAGCTCTAGATCATCGGGGAATAGGTCGGCATACGTGTCCAAAGTAAGCACCGCCGAAGCGTGCCCCAACATCGTCTGGACCGCCTTGACGTTGGCGCCGGCGCTGATGGCCAGTGACGCGGCGGTATGGCGAAGATCGTGCGGCGTTACCACCGGGAAACTCGCGTCCTCCACGATGAGCCGCTTGACCGCTTTGGCGAATACTCGGCGCCGCCAGTTCGATACCCGCAGCACCCCGCCCTCTGGCGCGGCGAAGATCAGGTCATCGGGTTTCTTGCCGATCATCAGTGCAGCGAGTTCGTCAGCAAGGAATGCGGGAAAGGGCACCATCCGTTGCTCATAGGACTTGGGCGACGACCACTCCAGTTGGCCCTCGACCTCCGTCACTGATTCCCGCACGTGGACTCGACGGCGAAGCATTTTGGCGTCGCTGACCCGTAGCGCTGCCATCTCTCCCCAGCGCAGCCCCGTGTAGGCCAGGAAGCGCACCACCGTCGCATCCGGGCCGACTTCAATCGCGAGTTGCTCCACCTGCCGGTGCGTCAGATAGCCGCGCGGCCGCCGCTTACGGCGGGGAAGCTTGATCCCCGCGCATGGATTGCGCGCGATCCGTCGGTCCCCGACAGCCATCTCCAGAATTTGGCGCAAGATGCCGACGGCGTTCTCAACGGTGGCCGGGCCCGCGCCGGATGACGTCATCGACTGGACCCAGCCCCGCACATCGGTCGTCTGGACATCGGCAACAGCCACTGCTGACCAGCGCGGCTCCACGTAAACCGGCCAGGTGTACCGTCGCGTCGACGCGGTGGTTTTCTTGAGATGGCTCTGCGTTCCGAGCCACTTTGCGTAAAGCTCGCCGACACTGACGCGACCGGCCTTTGGAGCTACATAGGTTCCAGTGACCTGCGTGGCGACGATTTCGTCAAGCCAGGCTTGAGCATCCAATTTGCGATCGAAGGACCTGGTGTTCTCTTGCCCCTGGTCGTCGACGTAGCGGGCCAGCCAGCGGCGCCCCTTTCCGGCACGTACTGATGGACTGCCGTCTGCACGGCGCCAGCGGTCCTCGACACCACCCCGCCGATTACGCCTCTGCATCGTCCCCGTTCACGTCGCGAGGCTCGTCTACGCCGACGTCCTCGGAATTCGCGCCAACAAACAGGTTGTCGACGGCCGCATTCACGACCCGTTGGAGTACATCGCCGAGCCGTTCATCGACGTCCGCGACTTCGAAATCTGGCTTCTGCCAATGCAAGTCGGCCAGTAACTCTTTTAGTTCGAGGACGACGTGGTCATGAGCGTCTAGTTCCTCAGAACGACCACGGAGTCGGCGGAGTCGATCCATGGCTTCTGGCGCTAGCTCCAGAAGCTCTTGCATCGTTCGGGCGTAGTGGCCGAGCTCAGCGAATGCGAATCGACCCGCCCGCATCCGCTTCTCGGCGAACCCTCGGACCGCGAGAACCGCGCTCAACCGGTCCGGACCTGAAGGCATCAGCAGCTGCTGAAGATCGGTGTTCAGACAGTCGGCAATCGCGGCCGCCTCCCGCAGCTTGACTTCGCGATCACCGCGCTCGATTCGCGTAACGGCCGAGGGGTCGAGTCGAACACCTTGGCCTTCCAAAGCCTCTGCGAGTTGCCTCTGACTCCAACCCCTTTGTCCGCGCGCTATGCGCATGTTCCGCCCAAACGTCTGGCTGAAGTCTTCGTCAGCGCCCGCAGGAGGATCATCATGCACAAATCACACTGTAATGCTTGACCCACACCAAGGAAAGTGCGATCGTTGGCGGTGTTGATTCAGCATTATGATGTGAAAGGAACATCAATGAGCATCATGTCAGCCCGCCAAGTCTCGGATCTCACTGGTGTGCCAGTGGGCACTCTCCGGTACTGGCGCCATGCCGGGACGGGACCAGCAAGTTTCACGTTGGGGCGTCGAGTTGTTTACCGACGCAGCGAAGTCGAGCGATGGATCGCCGAACAAGAGAGCGCAACCCGCCGTGGAGGTGACGGCGCCGCCTGAAGCAATGAAAATGAGAGACCCTGGCTGAGCCCCAGGGCCTCTCGGAGAACTGCCACCCTTCGCAGAGGACGGTTCATGTCGAGTTTAACTCCCGATCGCGGTCCCAAGGATCGAAAACTTGCCCACCACCGACAAGAGCAAGGCCCTGGTTTCTCGCACGGTGCTACACGATGAACCCACTGCCTCAGCCAGCGGAAACGGCCTACCAGCGGATTCTCACAGCGCTCAATACCAGTGATCGCCAAGTCGTTGTCCGAGATGACCGTGCTATGGCACAGTGCCCGGCCCACGATGACCGGAACCCGTCACTTGCCGTCACCGCGATAGAGGGTCAGGTGCTCATTTACTGCCATGCGGGCTGCGACACCGAATCGGTGGTCCGCGCGCTTGATATGACGCTTGCTGATCTATTCGACGCTCCCCGCGGTGCCACGTATGTCTATCCCGACGAACGCCGGGTGCATCGTGACCCTCAGAAGCGGTTTCGCCAGTCCGGTAATACACGTGGGCGCAGCCTATTTCGTGCTGACCTTATTGCGAACGCCGAGCTCGTCTACGTCGTCGAAGGCGAGAAGGACGTCTTGGCGGTCGAGGCGGCGGGAGGCACTGCCGTCTGCCCTGCGATGGGGGCGGGCAAATCAGCCAACTTTGACTGGAGTCCGTTGCGCGGCAAGAAAGTCGTGATTGTTGCCGATAGAGACGAAGTAGGACGCCGTCACGCGTCTGCGGTGGCGATACACCTCTATGCCATAGCATCCAGCGTCACCATCGTCGAACCGCGTTCAGGTAAGGACTTTGCTGACCACTATGCAGCTGGTTTCAGTCTTGCCGACCTCGAACCTGTCGTTCATGCACAAAGCGAACCGGAGCATATGACCCCAACACCCGCCTCGCAGGAAAAGAAGTCTGCTGCCGTAAGACTCGTCGAGCTGGCCAAGGAGCAATACCACCTAGGTTGCACCGACGACGGTGAGCCCTTCGGGGCGAGAAAGTCACAGCCGCATATTGCTATACCTCTTCGTGGTGGCCGAGCCGGCTTGCGCGCAGACCTTGCTGCTCAATACTTTTCGGATAATGGGACCGCGGCGGGCGGTCAAGCACTGATGGATGCCATTTCGATTCTCGACGGTCTAGCGGCGCGGGAACAGCCTGAACGCCTATACCTGCGGGTAGCAAGTGCAACAGATGCCGTTTACGTCGACACTGGGCGCCTCGATGGCCAGGTCTTTCGAATAAGCGATGGCAGGTGGTCGCTCCTTCCGTCGGCGCCAGTTCGATTCCTGCGAACCAAGTTGACCGGTGAAATGACCCTTCCTGCCGGTGAGCCGAATCTCGACCTGCTATGGGAATTCATCAATGTGGCTGTCGAAGACCGCCCCATCCTCTTGGCCACGCTTATTGCAGCCCTCGTGAGCAGCGACACGCCACATCCGGTATTAGCCCTTTTCGCCGAGCAGGGCAGCGCGAAAAGCACTGTCACGAGAATAATTGTCGATCTGATCGATCCCTCGCCTGTGCCTCTCCGACAGGCACCTCGCGACGCCGATTCGTGGGTTACGGCGGCTGCCGGCTCTTGGGTTGTTGCCCTCGACAACTTGTCTGGTATCCCACCCTGGCTGTCAGATTCGTTGTGCAGAGCGGTGACTGGAGACGGCAGCGTCAAACGTGCTTTGTACACGGACGGAGGACTGTCAATCGTGAGTTTCCGCCGATGCCTCATTCTCAATGGGATCGATGTCGGCGCGTTGCGCCCAGATCTCGCGGAGCGACTCGCTGTGGTGGAACTCAAGAGGATCGATCTACGCTCCCGAAGAGCAGAATCAGAGATCTATCAAGACTGGGCGAGGGCTCGTCCGAGGATCATGGGCGCTCTGCTTAATCTCGCAGCGACAGTGCACAATGGCCGGCCCATCGCCAGCCTCGGCTTCACTCCAAGGATGGCCGACTTCGCTCGCCTGCTGGCTGTAGTGGATAGCGAAATGGGAACGAATGGACTTGCGCGCTATGTGGCTCGAGCGAACCAGCTGAGCGAAGATAGCCTCCAGGGCGATGTCTTCATCGAGTCGATGCGCAACAGTTGCACTGAACCGCTATTAGGGAAGACGGGCGCCGAGCTCCTCGCGATTGTGCAGCCGACCAGCGACGGCGGTCGGCGTCCTATTGGATGGCCCAAGAATGGCCGCGACGTCACCACGGCACTGAAGCGGAACGCTGCTGCTCTGCGTACTTTGGGCTGGACAATCGAGGACGACGGCGCCCGTAACCATCGGAATGTGCTGCTGTGGTCGATCCGTCCGCCCCAGGAAGACCAAACGCGGAATTGTTCCTCGCAATCCTCGCATCCCGTCACGGCGGGAAGATCGCTCACAAAGAACATGGCTTCCTGACCACGCCGAGAAAACATTGGTATCGGTCCGCTTCACCAGGTAGAAATTGTCACCAGGTCGATTCGAGCAATGATCAGAACCTGTGGATGAGCCTCGGTGTGGGGGCGTGAAAGTGGGCGCACCTTCCCGAGGATGATCTGAATATCCGAAGGTCCGATCATGAGCCGGCGTTGGCGCGCTGGTTCGG
>NZ_JACKUK010000004.1 GCF_025822765.1 Mycobacterium barrassiae
CGCGGAATGAATCAGCCGCAGTCGCAGTAGATTTGAAGTGGTTGACACCACCGTCGGCGTGGTCGACCATCTTCTTCATCAACGCGATACGGGCTTCGCCACCCTGACCTACCAACAGGCTCGCACCCTTGGTCATCTCAGTCTGCACGGTATCGGCGTACCCGGACACCGCTGTGGCCATCGCTCGCTGATCATCGGCAAGCGCCTGCAAATCCGTCTCGCTGATCGACGGCCAATAAGCAAGCACAGTCAATGACGATGCCGGCCCTGAGGGCCGCTGCACATCACCCGGGTTACCGACCACCGCTGCCATGAAGCGCCTCCGGCCTACTGCTTGTCCAGGCCACAGACCGACCACACTTGGTCGTAGGCGGCCTGCTCGTTGACACGGTCGTGTGCGGGTGGTTCAGCGAGACCGCGGGCCCGGACCTCGCCGTAGGCTGCGATACGCGCGTAATACACCGATACGACATCGGCAATTGCGGCCCGTACAGAGGGACTGGCGTGGGGAGTATCGGCCAGTGCGTTCTCTAGAGCGGCTGCGGCGGGAAGAATGTCCAGCGCTCGGCGATCAGTCCGTGGCTGTGTCGTGTTTACCACTGCGTACCGGGTACAGAGAACGACGTCTTGGGCATGAATTTCTGCGGGTGATGGTGGCGCAGCCGTGCTATCCGCGGACGAATCGGTGGCAGCAGATGCTGCGTCTGTTCTATCGGCAGTGGCACTGCCGAAGACAGAGCCGAGCGCCACACCGCTACTTAGGGCGACCACCGCGGTACCGGCCACGATGGCAGGGGTTAGCCACCGGCGTCGTGGCGGTGTGGGTTGCCACGCGGCACTTGGGTATTCGGGCTCTTGTGTTCCCATGTGGGCAGCGTAAGCCGGACTACCGACAAAATCACGGTTGAATTGCGCTGGTGCACAATGTGATTACGAAGTGAATCACATTGATTGATCCGTTTACTGGCGAGTCAGAACGCGTTAATGACGCCCTAAGTGGGGGGTGTGCCGTGTTTGCCGGCTGATTCTGGCTGACTCATCTGATTACTGATGAAGCATTTTCGCAGGTAGCCGGGCAAAAGATCGCCAGAAAACCGCGCGCGACCCCGGCGCGCCTTCGGTATTTCCGGCAAAGGTGTCGGCAGGATCTCCTGTTATGCCCGGATCAACTCGTCGAGGCCGCCCGTCCTTGGGGGAGCGAGCCGTCATGACTGCAACACTGCCCGTCGCCGTTCTCAACGCCGCGGCCGCGGCCGCGGCCGACTACAGCATCGACAGGTCAGCTCTGCTGACCGACATCGTGTGTTTCCACTACAACCGACACGACCTCATGCGTCATCTGCCACAGCAACTCCTGTTTGAAACCCAGCCCCCTACACGTGACGCCGAAACGGATGCGATCGGACCGCACGCCAAAGTACGGCTGCCGCTACCCGTCGCACAGCTTGTCGAGCGTGACCATCAGCGACTCGGAATGCAGCGCTCCACCTACCTCGCCGACATCATCTGCCGGCACATGGGCTTCGGACATCTTGTTCGCGAACTCGACAAGGGGTCTGAGAAGGAGGTTCTGCCGCTGGCGATGTGAGCACCACGGCCCGGTGTACGCGGCCGGGCAGATGGACAAATCCATAGCGGTGCGGATCACCCCTTGACATGACGAAGGCCCCCGAAGGGGCCTCGTCTCGCCGGGATTCGATCTGAGCTCCAACTCAGGTCTGGGTCCGCACCCGTTACCCCCGAAGGGGCGATGTCTTGGACGACTCGTCTCACGGTAGCGCACTGTCTCTAACAGGTACAGGTGGCGCGCGAAACCGTGACCGAAATCGTGATCTTTTACCCGCCGTTGTGCCGCGGGCGAATGCCGGGCAGCCGTGGTGTGGCTGGATCGAGCGTGTTGGGTGCACGCCGACGCGGACTCCCCGTCTGAGCTGGTTGGCCGTGTCGCTGTACTGGGCACACTTGTCGGCGCCGCACCGTCGGCATAGGTCGTTGTTGGCGGCGGTGTGCCGGTGACTGTTCACAACGTGTCTCCGGCCGCGCCGGCGGTGGTGTGGAAGGCGTTGGCTCGGCGGCTGTCGCAGCCGGGTCGGGATCGGGTGAAGGTGTTCGACCCGGACACCAAGGAGTACCGCAAGACCCGGCGCATCACCGACACGCTGCCCACGCTGATGGCCGCGGTGTACCTGTACACCCACCGCCGGACCACGCTGCTGGCCCTGGACTTCGACAGCAAGCCCCACGGACAGGCTCAGGTCGACGCCGATTTCGCGCGCGCGCTGGGCTGGCTGACCTCCTGCGGGGCCCGTGTCGTCACGGACCGGTCCACCAATGGCGGTCGCCACATCTTGGTGCCGCTGGCCATCGGCACCACCGCCAGCTTCGACGAGATTCAGTCGTTGATGCGCCAGCTCAAGGCGCGGCTGCCCAGCTTTGACCCCAAACCCATGCAGAACCCCAAAGAGGGTTGCATCAGTGTGCCGGGCACTCCGTGCGCAGGCGGTGGCCACCGGATCCTCGACGGCACGCTCACCGACGCCGTGGCAGCGCTCACCGAGCGCAGCGCCCCCACTCTGCTGCCCGAGCTCTACGCACTGCTGGGCACCCTGCCCACCCCACCGCAGCCGGCCAATGCGGCTGGCCTCCCGTCGCCGGGTGTCACGAGGACTCATGCCGGCGAGGACGAGCGGCTGGCCGAGCCCGCCCGCTGGAACAAGCCCCTCCCGGCCGGCGTCGCCGAGTTCGCCGCGATCGGCGACGCAGCCCTGGCCCGTGACCACGGCAGGTGGGACAGCCCCTCAGAAGCACGCATGTCGGTGGTCCTCAACGCCGTGCTGCGCGGCTCCAGCCTGGCCGATATCCGTGCCCAGGCCGAACCCGGCCGGCCGTGGAGTGGTCTGGGCGACTCGTACCGCACCAAGCACGGCATCCGCGCTGACGCCCAACTCGCCCGCGATGTCCGCCGCGCCCTGGACTACACCGCGACACTCGCCGTAAAAGCGAATCTCCCCGCACACAGGCTAAAGAACTCACACGGGGGGCACACCAGTACTGGCCCCCACGGGCGCTGGCTGGCCCACGCTCTGGCTTGGGCAGACCGCGAGTTCGCCGGCAGCCCTTTTCGATGGACGGTGCGCGATGTACTCCAGGCGCTGGCGATCAAGGCTGTGCTTGCCGGTGAACTGAGATCCGGTACTCCAATCGTCGGGGTCGGAGGTCGGGGGTTATCGCTGTCGGCAGGGTTGATGCCGGCCACTACGACCTTCGAGGTGTTGCGACGAATACGGGACATGGTGGGCGCTCCGATCTTGCTGGTACGCCCCCGCGTTGGACGCGACGCCGACTTCTACGCCCTGACCACCGAGACTCCGGACTCGATCACACCGATCCCGCTGGAACGGGTGAGCGTGTCGGATGTGCACCCGGCGTGGAGCATCCTCGGCCGCCACCATCGTGCGGTGTACGAACTCATAACCCAGACGGGGATGACTCGGACGGCCGACGTGTACGCCGCAGCGCGTATCAGCGCACGCACCGGGCAGCTGTCGATCGCAGCGCTCGCGGCCGCCGGATTGATCACCCGAGAAGGCCGCACCGTGATGCCGGGCCCGACAACGCTGGATGCCATCGCGGCCGCGCACCGGCTCGATGAGGTCCAGGCCGACCGGATCGAGCGCTACCGTCGCGAACGCGCCGCCTGGCACGCATGGCTAGCCCACCAAGATGCGCTGAAGGCAATCACCCCAGAGGCCGCCGACCGTGTCCACGCGAGCCCGCACGGCCACCCGGTGCTCGCCTACGAGGACGACTACCTGGCGCACGTGATGGCCCACGGCCCACCGCCGGCCGATGACGAGTACATCGCGATCACACTCGTGACCGAACTGATGGGCGCACGGATAGTGACCGAGACCGTGCCCGCCGTGGTGTAGCGATAGCGAGCAACACCAGCGTGTTCATCGGTAGTCATGGCCGCTGTGGCGTGTGGCGCACGCCGTCGAATCAGCCGCGCCCGCGTAATAGGTCGGGGTTGTCCAGGGCACGAGCGAAGATCTGAGCGACATCCTCGCCGTCGAGTTCACGCATGAGTTCGGGGTGGCCGACGATGGCGGCCAGAAGGTCTGCGACCCATTGGGACATCGGTATGCCGTCGCCGCCGTACTGGCCGCTGCTGGCGGCCACGGCGTCGTAGACAACCCGATCGACGCGGGGTCCGAGTTGCGCCCTATCCCCTTTGTGGGTGCTGCGAATCGCCATAACGTGAAGGCCCTTTCAGACGGGAAGGACGACCCGTCCACCACGTGATGGCCCGAGCCGGGTGTGTTGCTGATCGGCGGTCATCGTGCCGCACGGTCATGAACCGAACTGGCGTTGGTTCCGCGTCGTCCCGTCCGCCGAGTGAAGCGAGCACGTACCTCAGCGGCGGCCTGGCCCTCGGTCAGTTCCCCGCGGTCCATCCGCGCCATCAACTCCCGAAGCGAATCGGACACCGCGAACCCGGCCAGACCGGCCGCGGCTAACGCCAACGCGCTGGCCTGTTCCGGTGTGTAACTCACAGCCGTTCCATTGTTGGTCACGCCGCCCCACCTTCATGCCTACTGCGCCCCTGTTTATTGAATCGCTCACTGTTCCAGCACTTCTGCTGTCAGCGTCAATCCCCGTTCAGCCTACCGTCTCACCCCTGTTGACCTGCATCGTTGCTTTCCAGCCTGGTTTTGACCCACACACCTCTTGCACTTAGGTCACGGTTGGGTAACGGTCCGTTCGGGGGCTGGCGGAAAGCGGCCTTGGTTTCGTCGTGAGAACTCGGTGCGCTGGGCAGGTGAACGCGGGCATCCACAAGCTCACGGCTGGCTCCGGGTACTTGTACCTGGTGCGGCAGGTGGCTGCCCATGACCGCACTCATGGCCCGGAATCGTTGGGCGACTACTACTCCTCGAAGGGTGAGACCCCGGGCCGCTGGGGTGGGCGCGGGCTGGCCGGATTGTCGGCGGGTTCGGAGAACTGGACGCGCACCGACGCCGGGGACCGGCTGTGGTCGGTGGCCGAGGGCTCGGAGGTCACCGAGGATCAGATGAAGGCGCTGTTCGGGCTGGGCGTGCACCCGAACGCCTCAGCGTTGACCAAGCAGCTCATCGCTCAAGGGGCGCGCAAGAACTCGGCGCTGACCGCGACTTCGCTGGGGCGGCCGTTTCGGGTCAATGCCGGGGAAACCGAGTTGCAGCAGCGCCTGGCGCTGGCCTACCGGGACCATAACTTGTCCATCGGTGCGCACTGGAACGCCGCGATTGATGAGTCGGTGCGAGCGCAGATGCGCACCGACATCGCGACCGAGATGTTCGAAGAACAGCACCGCCGCGCCCCCTTGGATGAGCGGGAACTGACCGGGTTCATCGCCCGCGGCACCCGCGACCAAACCACCTCGGTCGCCGGCTACGACATGACCTTCACTCCGGTCAAAAGCGTGTCCGCCCTGTATGCGCTGTGCCCGGAGCCGATCGCCAAACAGATCGAGGAATGCCACAGCAAGGCCGTCCAAGACGCGTTGGATTTCCTGCAAGACCAGGCCGCCTACACCCGCATCGGCGCCCAAGGAGTTGCCCAGGTCGACACCGAAGGGTTCATCACCGCCGAGTTTCTGCACCGCGACACCCGGGCGTCGGACCCCGGCCTGCACACCCACGTCGCGATCTCCAACAAGGTCCGCGCCCGCGGCACCGACGGCATCGCCCGCTGGTATGCCCTCGATGGCCGGCCGTTGTACGCCTCCACCGTCGCGGCCTCGGAGTTGTACAACTCGCGGCTGGAGGCCTACCTGGGTCAGGTGTTGGGGATGCGGTTCGCCGCCCGCGGTGATGCCCGCGAAGGCAAACGCGAGGTCCGCGAAGTGGTCGGGGTGAGCCGCGAACTCAACGAACTGTGGTCCTCGCGCCGGGCGGCGATCGACGCCGAGTATGCGGTGCTGGCCAAGAAGTTTCAGGCCGCTCACAGCCGCGAGCCGACCACCCCGGAGTCGATCGCGATGTTCCAGCAGGCCACCTTGGCCACCCGCGACGCCAAGCACGAACCACGCTCACTGGCCGAACAACGCCAAGAATGGCGTACCCAAGCGGTCGGTCTGTTGGGCAGCGACGAGGCGGTCAACGCGATGATCGCCCGGTCCTTGGCCGGGCGCACCACGACACCGGCCGAGGTCACCGACAGTTGGATCAAAGCGCGCGCAGCCCAGGTGATCGCCACCGTCTCCGCGGCGCGGGCCACCTGGAACCGCACCCACGTGCTGGCCGAAGCGTTGCGGGTGGTGCGGGTCACCGGGCACGCCGGAATCGACGGCATCGCCGAACTCATCACCGACGCCGCATTGACCGAACCGTTGAGCATCCGCCACGCCTGCAGTCCTGATACCGACCTCGGTGAGCCCGCCAGGTTGCGCCGCCGCGACGGCTCCAGCGTGTACCGCCAAGTCGGATCGCAGACCTACACCAGCCACGAAATCCTGGCCGCCGAACGCTCCATCCTGGCCGCCGCCGAGCTGCGCGATGGGCGCACCGTGCCCGCCGCCGACGTCGAGATCGAACTACTGGCCCAAGCCGCGAATGGACACGAACTCAACGCCGGCCAAGCCCAACTGGTCCGCGAAATGGCCTGTCGCGGGCAGCGCGTCATGCTCGCGCTGGCCCCCGGTGGGTCGGGAAAAACCACCGCCATGGCCGCGCTCACGCGGTCCTGGGAAGGTGCCGGGGGCACCGTCATCGGGTTGTCCCCGAGTGCGAGTGCGGCGCAGCTGCTGCGCGAGGAAATCGAAGTCGAAGTCGGTGACACTCTCGATAAGTTCAACTGGCTCACCGACAATCCCGACATCTCCCCCGGTGATCCGGCGCGGCAGTGGTACGACGCGATCGATGAAAACACGTTGATCATCGTGGACGAGGCCGGTAAGGCCGGCACGTTGGCGTTGGCCTCGATGATCGCGGTCGCGTTGGCCCGCGGCGCCAGCGTGCGCCTCGTCGGTGACGACAAGCAGCTGTCCTCGATCAGCGCCGGCGGTGTGCTGCGCGACCTGGCCCACCTGCATGGGGCCATCACCTTGTCCCAAGTGATGCGGTTCGCCTCAGCCGCCGAAGCCCAAGCCGGTCTGGCGTTGCGCGACGGTGACCCGTCGGGGATCGCGTTCTATCTCGATGAGCAGCGCGTGCACGTCGGCACTCAAGCCGCCGCATCCGACATGGCGTTCCAGGCTTGGCAATCCGATATCGCCGCCGGCGAGCACTCGCTGCTGTTGGCGCCCACCCACGATCTGGTGTCCGAACTCAACGACCGCGCGCGACTGCACCGGCTCACCGAACTCGGAGCCCGCGCCCCCGGCATCGAAGCGGTGTTGATGGCCGGTGCGCGCGCCAGCGTCGGTGACCTCGTGTTCACCAAGGAGAATGACCGCACCTTGGCTCTCGGCGCGACTGATTTCGTGCGCAACGGCTACCGGTGGGAAGTCACCGAGGTCGACCCGGAAGGCTCGATCACCGTTAAGCATCTGGAGTCTGGGGCGCACCTGCGCCTGCCGGCCGAGTACGTCCGTGCCCACGTCACCCTGGGCTACGCCCGCACCATTGACGCCACCCAGGGAGCCACCGCCCGGTACCGGTGTCACACCGTGGGCTCTGACCAGTTGACCCGCCAGCAGGTGTACACCGCACTCACCCGAGGGGTGTACGGCAACCACATCTACTTCTCCACCGCCGAACACGACCCACACCGCGTGCTGTCCCCGAAAGCGACCCACCCCGACACCGCCGTGGACGTCTTGACCCGTGCGCTGGGCCGCGACGCCGCGCAAGTGTCGGCCACCAGCGCGGCCCGCGCCGCCACCGATCCAGCCGCCCGCCTGGCCGCTGCGACAGCCATGTACGCCCATGCGGTCGGTGCCGCGGCCGAGTCACGCCTGGGCCCAGCCCAGCACGCCGAGTTGGATTCCCACGCCGAAAAGTTGGTGCCCGGACTCACCTCGGCCACGGCCTGGCCGGTGCTGCGCCAGCACCTCGCGTTGATCGCCGCCGCCGGAATTCACCCGCTCAAACGGCTCGACAAAGTGGTCGCTGCCGGCGGATTCGACAACGCCGCCGACCCGGCCGCGGTCATCGATTGGCGCCTGGACCCGACCGGAGCGCACTCCGGTGGTGCCGGTCCGCTGTCCTGGCTGCCTGCCATCCCCGAACGCCTCGCCGCTGACCCTCAGTGGAGCACCTATCTGGCGGCCCGGGCGCAGCGGGTCACCGAACTGGCCGCCGAGGTAGCCGACACCGCACGCGGATGGAGCCCGGCGACCGCGCCGCGATGGGCACGCCCCCTGATCGACACCAACGCAGAGCTGGCCGCCGAGCTGGCCGTGTATCGCGCCGCGACCGCCGTCGATGACAACGACACCCGCATCGCCGGGCCCGAGCAATACCCCGCCCGCACCCGCGCCGCCCAACGCGGACTCGAACAACGCGCAGCCGAACTGATCGGCACCGACGCCACCACCAACCGCTACGACGACCTGATCGACTCCATCAACCCGCACATCCGCCGCGACCCCTACTGGCCACAGCTGGCGCATCACCTGTCGGCGGCCGCGCGCACCGGAGTCAACATCACCCAGCTCGTACGCAAGTCCGCGGCCGACCGACCGCTGCCCGACGAACTACCCGCCGCCGCCCTGTGGTGGCGGCTGTGCGGCACCCTGTCCCCGGCCGCACTGGAAACCGCCAACGGTGGGTTGCGCCCGGACTGGCTGCCCGATCTGCACACCGTGTTCGGCACCGAACTGGCCGAAACGATCGCCGCCGACCCCGCATTCCCCGCGTTGGTCTCCGCGATCAGCAACGCCGATCCCGACCAGTGGACACCGTTGGATCTGCTGCACGTGGCCGCCGAACACCTCTATGACGCCGACGCCCACCTGACCCATCACCTACGCGCCGACGAGTACGCCCGCCTGCTCACCTACTCGATCGAGGTGTTCACCACCGACGACCCCTACGACCACGACATCCCCCTTCCCGAGCACGCACCGCTGACCCCGGAAGAACACGAAGAACTCGCCCACCTGCACCCCGACATCGAGAACGCACCAGCCGGGCGCCAGCACTCTCACGAGGATGTGTTGGCTGACCCCAACAACCTCGCCGCCGCGCTCGGACTAGATGAATACGACCTCACCGAGCCCACCGAACCCGACGAACAACTGCCCCCACCCGAGTACGCCCACGACGTCCTTGACGCCGAATCGCACCTGGATTTCGACAGCCTGAGCACCCGCCGGCCCACCCCGGCTGCCGCGCTGGCCGCCCACCGCGCCGACGTGCACGCGTTGCGGGCCCGCTACGCCGCCGCCGACGCCGAGCTACGTGAACTCGCTGCACAAGTGTCCGCCGGCGCTGGACCGCACGTGCTCGCTGCCACCGATGAACTGCGGCGCATGCGCGATGCCGCCGACGCCGACCGGCCCTTCCTGGCTCAGGTCGAAGCCGTGCTCGACCGGTGGTATGAGGCCGACACCACCTACACCGCGGCACTGGAGCTCATCGAGCACGCCCGCACCGAACTCGACGCCCTGCGCGCCGACCCCGACGCCGACCCGCTCGATATCGCCTCGGCCACCCAGAACCTGAACTTCCTCACCACCCACCACCTGCCCACGCACAGCCCCGCCGAACAGTTCCACCCGGCATTCCAAGAAGCCACCGCCGCCCGCGCCGCCGCAGCCGGCGGCAGCGAACACATCGTCACCCACGCCGACGCCGACGCCCTGCTGCGTCAGTGCCGCGCCGACGACGACAAGCAGGTCGCCCGCCACCGCGCCAACCGTGCCGCACTACGCGAACAGCTACACCGCACCGAACTCGCCGCCGCACAAGCGTTCGCGCACGCCCAGACCAGCACCGCCGACCACATCACCGACCTGCTGCCTCGCATCGACACCGAGCTGCGCGTCCTCAACATCGCCGGCCAACACGCCTTCCAAGACCGGCTGCCCATCCCTGCCGACCCCGACATCGACACCAGCCGCCTGCAACGACTCACCGATGTCCCGTTCGTGCTGACCGTCGCCCATGCCACCGACCGCGCAGCGTTGCTGCCGATGATGAACCATCTCGATCGCGCCGCTCACGATGCGGACCGCCCACTGATCTGGGCCGCTCCACCCGCCGTCCGGGACAACCCCGACCTGTCCCCGATCAACCCCACGGTCATCGACGCCACCACCATCGACCTCACGGACAGTCAACCCGGAACGATCATCATCATCGACCGCGCCCAACACCTGCCCCCCGAGACCATCGCAGACCTCACCGAAAACGCGGCAGCCGCCAACGCGCGGATCATCCTGCTCGACACCGCCGCACAGACCTGGCCGCCCCCGCCCGCGGCGCCGCTGCTCAAACTGCTGCACACCGAGCTGCGCTGGTCGCCAGTGCTGACCGCCGCGACCCCCCGTATCAACCACTACGACGCCAGCCCCGACACCGACGCCGCCCTCACCCAAGCCGCCGGCCTGCACCCCGACCAACACACCCCCGCCATCGCCAACGCGCTGCAACGCCACCACAAAGCCACCCAACGCAACACCACCGCCCACGACTTGCACACCCGCATGTGGAACGCCGCACAACGGAACGACCAGCACCACCGCCGCGTAGACCACAGCCGCGACATCTAACCGGGTTCGCCAATCATGCGTCGACGTATTCGTGTGTCACGTCCCGCCCCACTCCCCCACTGCTTGTCAGTGCTGTGGCTCACGATGGCATTGCAGCGCAACGGAAAAGGGGAGAAAACGATGAGTAACGACGACACCCCGCAAGAAGCATTCGATGCCTCCATCGCCGAAATCCTCGCCGAATGGGGACAACCGTTGTCGTTCAGCCGTGGCCAACTCGCAACCGCCATGGAAGCGCTGTACCGCGCCGAGCTGGAATTCCCACCGACCTGGCCCGAACACCGCCGCGAAACCTTCATCACCAATCACGCCGACCTCGACGTCGGCGAACTCTCCACCCAGTTCGATGACCTCATCGAATCCGTCACCAACGATTACGGGCTGCGCTACGGCGCGTTGCCGCACCCCGATGACGCCTCCGACATGATTCGAACAGCTCGCCTAGACGCCCTCAACGACATCCTTCAACGACGACTGGACTACGAACTCCCCAACGAGATCGAAGCACACTCAGCAGAAGACGCTGACTAAAGCCCCATGCATGGGCGGATGGCGGTGGCCCGGTAGAGGTGTTCAAGCACTCTCAACCTCGGCGGACTCATCATTTCAGTATATACGCGCTCACGCAAATTCTCATATCAGTAATTACGTAGAGGTGCGCGGATTGCCGTCGGGATTCCCAGTCGTATGATGTACTGATCTACTGATAACCGTAGGTACTGAAAGAGATGAAAGGCGCGGTCATGTCGCCGGTTCTGACTATCGTCGTCGCCAACCTCAAAGGCGGCTCAACCAAGACCACTACGTCGGCCTTCGTCCTCCATGCGCTTGCCGAAGCCGGTCTATCGGTCATAGGCGTAGATGCTGACGGCGAAAACGAGTCGCTACTGTCCTGGTCGGAAGCGGGAGAGTGGTCGATCCCGGTCATCGGAATGCCGGTGGCGGACCTACATCGCAAGCTGCCGGGCATCGTGGGCGACCGGTATGACGCTGCCGTAATCGACACGCCGCCGATGAAGGAACGTCGCGGAGTGGTCGCGTCGGCGATAAGGACGGCCACCCACGTGCTGGTACCAATGGCCCCGACCGGCATGGAATACGCGCGGGTACCCGCTATCCGCGAACTCGTAGACGAGGCGGCTGCCCTGGCAGCCGGGGACGCTCCGCAATTGGCGGTGGTCTTGACCCGTACCGTGCCTAACGCCGCGAGCACAGAGGTGTACCGGCAGATGCTCACCGATGACGGCGTGCGCGTCCTCGGGCCCACTGTGGGCCGCTTGGAACGCTTCGCCCAGGCGTACGGCCTACCGATCGTCAACGCGGCCGCCACCGCATACGGCGACATTGCCGCCGAGCTTCTGGGTGTCACCGCCGAGTAACTACTGATGTACTGATATACGTATATAGGTTGTGACTAGGGAGGATGAGCCGGTGAGTACCGCAGCGGACAAGATTAAGGCCAACGCCGAGCGGCTGCGCCAAAAAACGCCGGCCAAACCCGCGGCCGCCGATGAACAACCACCGGCCGCCCGGCCCGGCCCATCGCGGACGAGTGCACCAGCCCCAGCCGCTGCGGTGGTCCGTCAAAAGAACGTGCGCCGCACCGTTGATCTGTCCCCGTCCGCGCACCGTGCGCTCGACGGATGGCAAAGCCAGGTCGCGGAGCGCCTGGGCCTGGCCCGTGTAACTGGTCAGGAGGTGCTGGCCGCACTCGTTGACCGTCTCCTGGCCGACGACGAGCTGGCCGAGCAGATCACGCAGGCTATCGCCGCCAACCGCTAGGCCACCGGGGGCTCCCGCCCGACCCCCGCTGGCGCGGCTCGGTTGGGTCCGAATTGTGCTGCTGACCTGGCAATATTGTCAACACAAATTACTGAGATACGGATGTACTGAGAGTATGACGGATTCGGCTCCTCTCTCTACCTGGGCGGTCCCCGGCAATCGCCCTGGTCATATGGCTGCGCACCCCTGGCCGCTAGCGTCTGTGCCCATGCGAGTAGGCGTGTATATCGACGGTTTCAATCTCTACTACGGCGGCCGCGGCCTGTGCGGAAAAGGCACGGCCGGGTGGCGGTGGCTCGACCTGCGCGGCCTGGGGGCGCGCCTGGTGGCCAATCACTCGACCTGGGCCGGGACCACCATTGAGCGGGTCGTCTACTGCACGGCCGCCATTTCCGGTGCAGATAACCCGGTCGGCAACAAGGAACAAGACGCTTACCTGCGCGCTCTCAAGCGGGCCAGCAGCGCGGACCACATCGAAATGGGTAACTACGTGCGGCGCGTAGCGCGCGCACCCCTGGCCACAGAAGACAAGAAAGGGCGGCCGGTGCTGACAACACCGTCCTGGCCAGTCACCGTCAAAGACGGTGCAGGCCAGGACGATCCCCATGCGCAATTCTTTGTGTCGGTCGCCCGGCGCGAGGAGAAGGGTTCCGACGTGAACGTCGCTGCGCATCTGCTGCTTGATGTCCTCGAACAACGCATCGACGCGGCCGTAATGATCAGCAATGACAGTGACTTGCAATTCCCGGTGCAGACCGCGCGCGATCGCGTCCCAGTCGGGACCATCAACCCCTCACGCAGCCACACGGCGGGCAAGCTCCGCGGCTCGCCCGCGGTCGGCGTAGGTAATCACTGGTGGTACCAACTCACCGCGGCCGACTTCCAGGCCTGCCAGCTGCCCGATCCGGCGGGTGGCGTGCCCAAACCTGGGCCATGGTGACAATCCCGACAGGGGAGGGGAATTGCGTCCACGCAAGGCGCGTTGCATAATTGCGTCATACCACCCGGCCCTACTGGGGCCGGGTTTTTTCATGCTTAGGCCCGCGGCTCGAAGTGGGATCGGAATCCTTCGAGCCAATCCGCGCGCGCCGGGCCGGTGAGATGAGTCGGTGCCCACAGTTCGGCGTCGGCGGGACTGTCCGCATCCCCACTAGCCACACGCTCATGCGCTTGAAGGTAACCCGCCGTGTGCATGCGCTCAGCCTGTGAGAACACGCTACGCAGCTCGGCCAGGTTCGCATGGAAGTCCCGATATGCCGCCCGACGTTCCTCGGCCGTGGCGTAATCGTCTCCGTAACGCTCTAACCATGCTTGCCAGTGCTCGGTCGCGTTCATCTGGCTACCGCTCGGCGGTTCTTCATCACTCATGACAATCATTATATCCGTATCTCAGTAGATCAGTAAATGCTGGAGTTGTCGGTCATGGGTCGACCGTTGACGGCGACGTGGTGAGTCCATTGCAGGCCGTCCCACCAGCGGTGAGTGAATATGCCGGCGGGATCGGCGTACCACCCTTGAAGTGGCGAGGTTGACGGCGGCGGGGCGGTCATCCCCGTCGGGGAGGTGGTGTTGTTGAGTGTTTGTGCGGCGGTTGCTCTGCGGGTTGCCGCTTCGGGCGGTGGCGCGATGTCGATGTCGGCTTCGGCTAGCAGGGTCAGATCGAGGTGCCAGTCGATCGCTGAGCGGCGGCGCCATTCGTAGAACGCCTCACGTACGTGTTGCTGGGCGCGCTGGCGAGACCAGCTGTTCACTGCGATCAGCTGATTTAACGCTTGATCTCGGTGCCCGCTGATTTCGGCAAGGCCGAAGTGCGTGGCCTGGTGACACGGTGTGCATAGGCAGATCAGGCGGACCAGACGTTGAGTCTGGGTGGTGGGTTCATAGCTCCACCTCTCGTGCGCCTCTAGCCATACCTCAGATTCGAAATCTCTTTCTGTGCCGCATATTTCACACTTCTGGTTGGCGCGACGGTAAAGCATCTTGCGGAGTTTGTCCCAGTCGCGTTTGCTTACGCAGCTGCGGACGTTGGTAAACCAGCAGGAATCGGGAATGAGATCGACGAACAGGTCGTTCCCGCCAAAGGAACGGTCTTCACCAGATAGCAGCTCGGGCAGGGGCGGCCTGCCTGCCCACCGTTGAAGCGATGCCATTCCAGGGCGGGGCGCATACCAGGCTCGGTGGGCTGGGTCCCACCACGCCCCCGCAGCTTTAGCAGCCTCTTTTTCCTCGTATGGAACCTCTAGCCAGAGCCGATCCGGTCGGCGGGGCTGCACTTCCATGATTACATTCTGCTGTGACGCTGCTGCATGTTGCGGGCGTGTGGGACGAACGTTGCAGCGAGTCGCTCGAATTGCTCGTCAATATGGCGTTTCTGGGCTTCGTGACCGGGATGGTCCTCGGGACGTTCCCCTTCGTTGGTGACGGTGTAGACGAGGATCGTTGTGGGGTCGCGGCGGATGATGAACTGCGATCCCGGTGGAGCTTGGCGGGTCAGTCGGGGATCAGCAAGGATCGCTGGTGCGCGCAGAAGCGGTGTGGTGGCGAACCGCCCTTGCCCGATGGTCGGGTCGAAAATGGTCGTCATCGCAGGAATATGCAACACGGTATGCCCGGTCCAGTGATTGCCTTCATGGCGCGGCGAGAGTGAACCGATCCGGTCGATGACCTGGCCATCGGGGCGGCAGACATCGACGGCGACGGTGAGAAGACTGTAGCTGTACCCCAGCGCTGTCATCCCTTTGCCGATCAGGTAGCAGGCGTGCCAGCACTGGAACATCCCCGCTGAGGAGCCGCCGGGGTCGCCCGCGCCAACCCACATCATGGTGGCCGCCGCAAGTGCCCGCTGATGCTCGTCGGCGCCGAGTCGTAGGTGGCACCATCCGCTGTAGAACTGATCGACGGAAAGGGTCTCGGCATGCTGATTCCACGCCGTGATCGGGTCTGATAGCTGGTTGAGGCCCAGTGGATCGTGAGTACGGCGCATTTGTGTGTTGCGTTTTGCCTTGCGGCCCTTAGATTTTGGCATTTAATCCCCTGTTATTGGAAGGCGTCGTGGGCCTGCGTGCGTGGGTTCTCGTTAAGCCTGTTGGGCGTCTGAGCGCTTTGCAAGAGGACCTATCGTCAGATAGCGGTATGCGGTTGCTCGACTGACCCCGAACGCTTTCGCCAGCTCATGGACCGGTTCGCCTGTGGCAGCTAGACGCCGCAATTGCTCTTGCCGCTCAAGACTGAGCTTGGGTGGCTTTGTGGCCGGCAAGCTACGTGATCGACGAGTCTCACGTGATGCTGCGCGGCGTTCTCGCCCGAGTTCGAGCTCGAGTTCAGCCAAGGTGGCCATGATTGCTGCGACTGCGCGACCGGTCGGGGTGGCGGTGTCGATTCCTTCTCGGATAGCGCGTAGAAGGATGCGGCGGTCGCTGAGGTCAGCAATGGTCCGAGTCACCTCAGCGACCGATCGGCCGAGACGATCGATAGCCGCCACGACGACGGCATCGCCGGGGCGGGCGTAGTCGAGCAGAGCGGCGAGGCCGGGGCGGGCAGTGCTGGCCGCACCGGAGAGCTTGTCGGTGTAGACCCGGTTCTGGTCGACGCCGGCCGCCGACAAGGCGGCCAGCTGCGCATCGAGGTCCTGCCCGATGGTGCTTACCCGCGCGTACCCGAGGATTGTTGCCATATCTGGACTGTCTCACCACCCGCCGACAGCGAGGATCTGGGACACGCGGTGTGAGACAAGAAATGAGACACTTCGACCTGGGATTATCCAACAGGGAGCGGAGTCACCGGATGCTGTCTCGTTTCTCTAGAAACGAGACAGCGATTGGGCTCAGCTACTCAAGGAACTCAGCGCTTCGGCCGCACTCACCACCGAATGCATTCGTAGAGCCGAGTCACCGCCGTAGAGCGCTGCGCGTTCAATCCAGTGATCGGGCACATCCTTGGTGGGCGCGGCTGGAGTGAAGATAGGAAGCGCGGGTCGCTGGAGCCGCAGGATTGCTTTGTCGTCTGCGTCCTCGGGTCCGAGGCGGGCGAGAACTGCACTCTTGGCGTTGAGGATCGAGGGCAGCCGTCGCGCGGTCCCGTCGGGATGACACCACCGTCGCGTGGCTTCGTTTGTGGCAACCCGGTGGCGCGCGGGCCAACTGAGACCAAACAGCGTGGTCGCAATAGTTCTGTCGCAGTGAAGAAGTCGCTGCTGATAGGCGGGGTGTGCTCCCGATTCATGCGTGAGCAAGAACCGAGTACCGGCAACGACCCCGGCCGCTCCCGCATCCATGGCGGCGCGGGTGTCGGCGCTGTCCGCTATTCCACCCGCCAGCAGCACCGGGCGGTGACCAGCCACAGCCAGTGCAGTCGGCAAGAATGACCGAGCCGGGGTTCGTCCGGCGAGATGTCCACCAGCTTCCTCGCCCTGGGCGAACAGGCCATCTGCGCCCCACTCGTCGAGCGCCGTGCGTGCCTGCGACTCAGTCCCGACCAACACGAAGAGCGCGATATCGGCGGCCTGTAGGCGCTCGACGAGGACGGCATCCCCGCCGAAAGCGATCACCGCTACGTCGACTCGGTACTTGATACACACCTCTATGTGATCTGAATTCGCAAAGGGCATCAGCAGATTGACCGCGACAGACCGGCCTGGAGCTTCTTGACGCACGCAGTCGATTGCGGCCTTCAACTTGGTGGGTGCGCACATACCGATGGTCCCCAGTCCGCCCGCGCGGGCGACGGCAGCCGCGAGAGCCGGCGGAGCCATGTTGCCCATCCCCGCCTGAGCGATGGGTCGGTCGACCTTCCATCGGTCTAGCAAATCCACCCGACCACCATAGAACGAGGGGCCAAGGCTGAAGGGACCTGCGACTCCCCGCGGGGTGGCTGAGACAGGATCTGATCGACCTCGATTCTCTAGAAATGAGACAGGGGACGCCCCGGTTTTTCAACCGAAAAGGCAGCGCTTGAGCGAGTTTTTCCACTCTGTAGCGCCGCCGTAGCCGTACTCGTACTTGAGTTCTTGAAGTGCTTCCTCGATTGAGGCGTACTCGCTGTCGGTCAGGTACGTGGAACCGTTGATGGCCTGGCGTTCTTTGCACAGATCGCGTAACCCGGCGATGATTTCCGCTGCGTAGGACATGCTCATCATTCTCCCGTACGTCGGGCCCCGCCGAGTCCGGTTAAGGGGCTATCTGAGCTGGATAGCAAGGGTGTGCCCATGCCTCCCGTGGTGGTTACCGAGCCCCGGTGTGGATGGTCCAGTTTGCGCCGTCCCACCAGCGCCAATAGTGCGGGTCTTTGGGGTCGACGTACCATCCCGCGGGGGGAAGCTCCGTAGTCGGCTCAACCTCGGTCTCTATGGTGAACGCAGTTAGCGGACGATTAGGTTCGCCATCTGCCCGAGTGGGATTGCGGCGGTCAACTGCGCGGTACAGATCTACCGTCTCGGTCGCGCTGAACCGAGTCGCCCACTGGATATCGGGCGTCGTCACCAGATGGAGCGCGGGCATCGGTTCACCTGTGACGGGATGAGTGCCGACCCTGCTCGGGTCGTACTCGACGATGTACTGCCCATCGAAATCGGTCGGCGTACCGTTGACTAGACCGACTATCCGAATGGTGCAGCGCTCGCTGTGGCCAGCATTCATGTGCTCAACCGTCTCTCATGGGTACGACAACAACCGAATCCTGTCGCTTCTTTTTAGAAACGAAACAGTGAGTCAATCGTCTCGAAGGCGTGCTGTTGGTACGTGCCGGTTTGATCACGAATTAGAGAGGCGGCGTGGAGGTAACGAACTCGATCTGATATCACTCACCTGATAGCATCATTGCTATGGAGCAGATCTTGATTCGCAATCTTCCTGAAGGCACCAAGGCGGCGTTGCGGGCCCGCGCTGCGCGCCACCGTCACTCCGTGGAAGCGGAAGCCCGCACGATCCTCACCGCGGGATTGGCGGGCGAAAACATCCCGATGTCGGTGCTGCTGGCCGCCGACAGCGGCCATGACATCGACTTCGATCCCGAACGACTCGGCCTGACCGCCCGCACCCCTCAGCTGTGACCTACGTGCTGGACACCAACGTGGTCTCCGCGTTGCGCGTGCCGGGGCGCAACCTCGCTGCACAGGCGTGGGCGGACTCGGTGCCGATCTCTGAGCAGTTTGTGGCTGCGACCACGCTGGCCGAGATCGAGCGTGGCGTGATCGCCAAGGAACGCACCGACCCGGCCCAAGGTGGACATCTGCGGCGCTGGTTCGACCACAAGGTGCTGCCCACCTTCACCCGCCGGACGTTGCCCTTTGATCTAGCAGCCGCGCGCATCCTGGCCACCTACCGCGTACCGGAGCACGCACCCTACGACGACGCGCTGATCGCGGCCGTCGCCCAGGCCGCCGGCAAGATCGTCGTGACCCGCAACACCCGGCACTTCGAACCGCTCGGCGGCGTGCAATGCCTGGACCCCTGGAGTTATCCCTGAGGCGTGTCACGGGAGCCTCGGGCGGTGACTCTCGAATTCAGAAATTAGGAGCTATGACCGACGATGCTGCCGCCGGCACCCACGACAGCCCCACGGACCTCGGGGTGGTGGCCGATGCAATGACCGAAGCCGATCAACAGATGGTCGACGAACTCGCCGCCGCGGATGTGGACTACGCGGCGGGGGACGCGATCAGCGGCGAGGAGTTGCGCCGCCGTTACGGCTTGCCGCAGTCGATCTGATCGGCCTGGTTTCTTTTACATCCGAGACAGCTTTCGGCAGATAGCTAGGCTTGGGACTCTATGGCTTCCCTGCGTGCGTTCCCGGTCGTTTATGCAGTGACGGATGTCAGGCGTACCGCTGATTTCTGGCAGCGACTGGGATTCGAACGCTTCGTAGAGCTACCCTCCGATATCGAACCTGGGTACATCGGCTTGCGTCGTGGTGCAAGTGAGATTGCCATCGTATCTTGGGACTGGGCTGCGCAACGCTACGGTTTAAAGTCGCCCGCGGGTCCGCGGTTCGAGATGTATGTCTATGTCTACGATCTGGATACGTTGGTGACCGATCTGCGAAATGACGGGATACCTGTCCTGGCCAACGTCGCCGACATGCCATGGGGTGAGCGTGTCGCGACCATTATCGACCCGGATGGCAATCCGGTGACACTCTGTCTAGCCCAGGACGGGACGGACGGCTAGCAATGCTTGGATGCTGGGTCAGCACGTGGTTCAGTGGCGCCGCCGACCATGCCCGCTAAGTCCTGCACCAGAGGTAACAGGCGTGTGAACGTATCTGCTGGTCGGGGTAACTATCCTGGTCATATGACGATCGAGGGTCGTGACGTCGGGTCAACGCCCATTACCCCGCGACGGTTTGGTCAACTGCCCAAACTTGTTGTCCCAGATGATTTTGATGAGCCACTGCCCCCGGCTGAAGCTGCGGTGTGGGAGGAGCCTGGATCGGCCTCCGGGGACGCCAGTGCTGCCGCCGATGACTGGCCCGTCGATGTGGAACACCTTCGCGACGCGCTGCGGGAATCGGAGGGCGATCAAACCACTCGACCAGCCGGTGGACCCCCTACAGCGAGGTGACCGCGAGGAAGAAGAACTCGATCGCATGCTGCCGCTGCGTTGCAGGTTATTCCACCGATATGGGCTCTATGTCGTCGGAGCCGATCACAGCCCAGCAGCATGATTCGCCTGGTAGATCTTCTGCGCGTAACCGTCGATGCCGAGAGCCGGGACCGTCGTTGTGGTGTAGTTCTGGAGGGTGATCCGAAGACGTTCTTGTCGCAGGGCCTGCTTTATCAATTCCGATCGGTTCAAACCCGCCCCTGCCCCACCTCAATAGTTCCATATCCGGCGTCATCATCCGCGTTATGGGTTTGGATTGTTCGTAATCCCTGGGCTGGGCGGTAAAACCCTTCGAAATCGAAAGGTGTGGCTTCGCCGCTGCGTTCGCCGGCGATCAACGACTGGCGCACCATATTTAACTGGGCATCGCGAAGTCGGCTGTGTAGCAGCGCTTTCACTTCGTGTTCGTCGTAGATATAGACCCTCGCCAAGAGGTCGTTGAATGCTTTGGCCACACCTGGGTCGTTGTCATCGACCGGAATCGTCAGCAGGACACCAGCATCGGCACCGATGAGCAGGCTGTTGGCCACGAAGGTGGCGGTGCGCTTGTTGCCATCCTCGAATGGCTGCGCTTTGGCCAGGCCCACGAATAAGTCCAGAGCGTTCTCTTGTACCTCGGTGCTGCGAGTCGCGTTGTCCAGCAAGACTTGGAGTTGGTTCTCGGTGAGTGCGTCGGGGGTGTGTCGGCCGTACGGCGTGGCTACCCCGATGGCCTGTTCCTGGGTCCGTAGCTGGCCAGGATGCAGGGCTGCGCTGCGGGTGAGGGTGGCGTTGACGGCCTGCACGAAGCTGGTGTCGATCGGATGGCCGGCGTTGTCGATGACGAATTGCGCCGCGTCACGCATATCCTCGAGAAGCGCAAGGTCGGCACGCGAGGAAACACCCTCAGAACCGCCGGAGCGCAGGAAACTCTCGGTATCGCTTCGGCTGACCGATAGACCGTTGAACACCTTGCCCGCGGAATACACCACCCCCGCAAAATCAGCGACGGTCAGCGCGTCCACGAAGGTCCCCTTCCCTGGTCAGTCAAGATCCTATTCCAACAAAAACGCAGGATTGGGGCGGAACCTACACACTGACCGTCATCGCACCCCGCTGCAACGGCCGCGATGTCTGCGGCATTCTCGGCGTCCTGGGCCTCCAGCTGTGCAGCGCTACCCGCATCCCCGGTGGCGACGGTGTTACCCGCTCGACTGAGGTCCGCCAGAAACGCGCCGGTCTGAGCAGGCCACGTGCTGGTGATGGCATTGCTGCGTGGCAGCGCCAGGCGAGGCTGTGCCGACACCCTGCGCAGCCCCGGCCGCACCGCGTGCGGCGACTGTCGCAGCGCCGGCGCCGGTCGTTGCACCGGATGCGGTCAAGGCGAGCGGGTCGACCCTAATACGGTCCCCGGACTCTCCCGATGGTGGCACTACGGCCACGTCACTGTCCCCCTTCGTGGTTCATCCAGTAATCCGGTATGCGCTGAATCTCCGCACGGTAAGCCGGGTCGGCTAGACGCTCGAGGTGCACGGCTCGCTGCTGATGATCAGCATCAGCCCAGCGTCGTGTACGAGCGACAGCCCTCTCAACCCAGTCGGTCTGGCGCGGGTCACTGATCATGTAGAGCATCGACCTCTCGCCGAAAATATTGAGCAGCTCTGGTGAACGAACGCTCAAACCGGCAATAGCCGCCTCCACACTCTCGGTGAGCAAATCTCGTCGGGCTAGGGCACGTTCCCGGATCCTCGCCTCAGATTCGATGCCCAACACGGTATTAGCCAGATGGCTCTGACCAATTCCTCTGCGCTGTTGCACGTCATACAACTCCGATGTTTCTCCGAAGTCGATGATTTCCGAACAGGAGATCCACCAGGCCCGCAACGCATGATCAGGGCACACAGGTGCGGTCGGCTCCCAATCCCACGGTCCGCCCTCCACGACCTCGCGTAACGCAAGAATTTCGGTCTCGGCCTGGTATGTAAGCGGATAAGCCCACGGGCTCGGCAGAACTATACAATCAGCGCCGATGCCCTCGTGAGCACGTGCGTGTTGCAATCGCCTGCTGGCTGCCCCGGCACGAATCTCCCGCCAATCCGGCTCAAGCGCACCACAGCGCGCATCGGCCACAATCCGGGCGAATACAGCCATGACGGATTCATTCCAGCTAGGAACGTGGGCGAAGCCAGGAATCGCAGACATCCCGGTGTCCTGGACGGCCCCCAGCCAGCTACGTGCGCTGAACTCGTCGCCCTTGCCCACCGAGACTGACTTTGCCGAGCTGGGCAACGTGTCCCCACGAAGCCCCTTCAAACTGTCCGCATCGAACTCGTCGTCGCCAGGAGGAATCATCGGCATTGGCGTTCCAAAATAGTGACGGCCACCGAGCCGAACCCGGCCACTTTCGCGCAGTACACGATGTCGGCCAAGGACGGTGACGTCGGCCGCTGCCAATGCCGAATCAACTCAGCAATCAGCGCAGTGCGGTAGAACGCGATATACAACATGCGCGCAGTCAACGACTGGTCCGAATCGTCCAGATCCAGCGGCCCACTCAGGTGCGGAATCGTCGCATTTCCGTCGTGCCGTTGGGCCACCTCGCTGTTGTAAGCAGCCCAGTCCACGGGAGTGCCCTGGGCGAGCTCATTGAGGAACGCCAGGTCGGCGAGCTCAGCGACTTGGTAAGGCCCGTCTGCACCGCACACCGGCTTCCCTTCGTTCCCGGTGGCCGCCACGGTTTGGGCCGCCGCCTCCACGACAGCCCGGGTGACTACTGCAGCCACAGAAACCTCAGACGGACCACCTACTATCGTTGAAATCTGTTGTGCTAGAGCAGGATCAATAGCTGATAGGCGATGGTGATGTTCACCGTCGAGGACCGGTACAGACCCCGGCGCATGAAGGATCGACCGCATTGTCACCGTCTCAAAATCCTGCCACCCCGACGGACGCGGACCTTCCGCAGTGGTCACCAACGCACTGCGCACAACCCCAGATACTCTGTCGGACAACGCATCAGCATGCCCGGACAACACATCAGCCGGGCGACGCCATCCCATATACCGATCCGCCCACCTCATCGGCAACGCCGGATCACGGGGTGCGAGCCGCGCTGTCGTCGGAATGTACACCGACGCAGGCACATACACCCCACCGCCCGCGCTAGAGGCGATGACAAGCTGCGGCCCAAACTGTGTACGCACCACGGAAACAGCCCAGTTCACGAATCCTGAGTCGATCGTGTTCCAGGCCGCATCCGTGCCACGAACCAACCCGTCGATCACCTGCCGCGCCAACATCAAGTCCGCGCTCACCTCGGGCTCAGGCATGCTCGCCGCCGTCGCCGCACCCGACGTACCCGCCATCACCGGAGCCGCGCCACCCTGCTGACCTGATGGTGCAGCCGAAGCCGGCGCGGCCGCCGACGCAGGAGCCGTCGGACCCGCACCGGTCGGGGTCGCCGCCGACCCACCCCCAGGCGGAACAAACGGCGCCAAGGGTCCACCACCGGAACCTCCAGCCATCATCGGCATACCACCGCCACCACCGACCATCGGCCCCGCAGCAGTGCCCGCAGCACCGCCACCGGCAGCCGCCACCGGCGGCTGCACCGGACCCTGTAAAGGGGCTGCCACCGCAGGCGCCGCACCCGGATGCTGGGCCACAAACTTCTCCAAGGGAGGCGGCGACACTGTGCCCGAAGAACCAATGCCCGACGCCAGCCCCGAATTGAAGCTCGACGCAGCACTCGTCAACGACCCGCCACTACCCAGCGAGTCTGCTGCCGCCGCAGGCGAAGTAAACGCATCCGACAGCGACTTGCCCCCGCTACCCAACGGATTGCTCGGGATCTGCGGCGGGCGCAAACCACCCACCGCCGAACCCGCCGACGGCATGCCTCCACCTGCAGAACCCGTACCCGCGCCGCTCATCGGCAGACCTGCTGCCGGCAGACTCATGGGCGCTCCGACCTCGGTATCGATCGGCGAAGCAATCTGCTTTTCGTCCTGCTTCGGTTGCCCGTTGGTAGCTGCGGTGCCGTTCGTTAGCTCTTCAACGAGTGGTTTTTCATCCGCACTATCGCTGGCCAGTCCATCTGGCTCCTCCGTCGTGTCTTCTGCGAGTTGTTTTTCGTCGTTGTTGGCCGAGTCGCCGTGACTGACTGGCTCCGCAGTGTTGTCCACTGGCACGTCTGGTGTTTCGCCGATCGGCGCTTCGGGGATGGGGAGGACGGCTGGTGTGGCGGCGATGTCTTCTAGTGCGGTGCTGTAGAGGCTGGCCGCTTCGGCCTTGAACGGGCCCATGGCCGACACTGCAGCCGAGGTGCCGCCGCTGGATTGGGCGGTGTCCCATGCTTCGGCTGCGGCGTCGGCGACGCGGCTGAGGTCGGTCTTCAATCCCAAGACGATTGCGCGGAATGAATCAGCCGCAGTCGCAGTAGATTTGAAGTGGTTGACACCACCGTCGGCGTGGTCGACCATCTTCTTCATCAACGCGATACGGGCTTCGCCACCCTGACCTACCAACAGGCTCGC
>NZ_JACKUK010000005.1 GCF_025822765.1 Mycobacterium barrassiae
GGACGAACCTCTGGTCCACCAGTTGTCCCACCAGGGGCACCGCTGGATAGCCACGTTCGGACAGGATAACCGCTGAAAGCATCTAAGCGGGAAACCCCCTCCAAGACCAGGCTTCTCACCCATTTCAGTGGGATAAGGCCCCCCGCAGACCACGGGATCGATAGACCAGACCTACACGCACCGCAAGGTGTTCAGGGAACTGGCACTAACCGGCCGAAAACTTACACACAACCAACCTCGCAACCACACACCTATCCGCAACCATCACGACACCCACCCCACCACCAAAAACACACCATGGGGCACGTGCTCGAAAGGATTCCCACCCAGCGTGGGTCACTTTGACAAGTGAACAAAGTTACGGCGGTCCATAGCGGCAGGGAAACGCCCGGACCCATCCCGAACCCGGAAGCTAAGCCTGCCAGCGCCGATGATACTACCCAACACGGGTGGAAAAGTAGGACACCGCCGAACACAAATTGTGATTCTATTTCCGACAATTCTTGACCGAATTCGCGGTATTCAATTCTGAGCCGAATTCTCAATTGTGCCGGGATCGGGTAGAAAGGCATACGTGGTCCAAGACGGAAACCGCGACAACCGCGGGCGCGGTCCCCGGCGTCAGGCGCCGCGGACGTCGGGTCCCAACCGGGCCCGCCGCGCCCAGCCGAAAGTCGACGAACAGCCGGCACTCCAGGACGGCCCGGCCATCCCGGCCGACATCGAAGCCAAGCAGTTGGCGCCCGAGATCCGCGGCGAACTCACGACTTTGGACCGTGCCACCGCCGATACGGTGGCACGGCATCTGGTGGCCGCCGGCCTGCTTCTCGACGAGGATCCCGAAGCCGCATTGGCGCACGCCCGCGCGGCCCGCGCCCGCTCCGGTCGCATCGCCGCGGTCCGCGAAGCCGTCGGGATCGCCGCCTACCACGCCGGCGACTGGGCACAGGCCCTCGCCGAACTGCGCGCCGCCCGCCGCATGGGCAGCAGATCGGCGCTGCTTCCGCTCATCGCCGACTGCGAACGCGGTGTCGGTCGTCCGGAACGGGCGATCGAGTTGGCCCGCAGTCCGGAGGCCGCCGAGTTGACCGGCGACGACGCCGACGAGATGCGTATCGTCGCGGCGGGCGCGCGCTCGGACCTCGGCCAGTACGAGCAGGCCATCGCGATTCTGTCGACCCCGCAATTGGACAAGACCCGACGCGGTGAGACCGCCGCGCGACTCTTCTACGTCTACGCCGAGACGCTGCTGGCGCTCGGGCGCAACCAGGAGGCGCTGCAGTGGTTCATCAACGCCGCCGCCGCGGATCTCGAGGGAGTGACGGACGCCGAGGACCGGATCACGGAGCTGAGCTGACGTGAGTGTCCTTGTGCAGGAACATGATTGCCTGCTGCTTGACCTCGACGGCACCGTCTTCCGCGGGCACGAAGCCACCGAAGGCGC
Organism: Mycobacterium barrassiae; assembly: GCF_025822765.1. Classification (GTDB taxonomy): domain Bacteria; phylum Actinomycetota; class Actinomycetes; order Mycobacteriales; family Mycobacteriaceae; genus Mycobacterium; species Mycobacterium barrassiae. Next base: position 1,445 of record NZ_JACKUK010000005.1, read on the forward strand.
GGTCGAGACACTGTCCACCGTCGACTCCCGCACCCTGTACGTCACCAACAACGCGTCCCGCAGCCCGGAGGAGGTAGCCCAGCATCTCCATGAGCTGGGCTTTGCCGCCGAGCCCGACGACGTCGTCACCAGCGCGCAGAGCGCGGCAAACCTGCTGGCAGCCCAATTACCCCCCGGTGCAGCGGTTCTCATCGTCGGCACCGAGGCGTTGGCAGCCGAGGTTCGCGGGGTGGGACTGAAACCGGTGCGGCAGTGGTCCGACGGACCGGCGGCCGTCGTCCAGGGACACTCCCCGCAGACCGGCTGGCCCGACCTCGCCGAGGCGGCGCTGGCGATCCGAAACGGCGCCCTCTGGGTCGCGGCCAACGTCGACCTGACCTTGCCTTCCGAGCGCGGCCTGCTGCCCGGCAACGGGTCGATGGTCGCGGCACTGCGGGCGGCCACCAACCAGGAACCGCAGGTCGCAGGCAAGCCGCACCCGACGTTGATGAACGACGCCCTGGCCCGCGGCACATTCCAGGCGCCGCTGGTGGTCGGCGACCGCCTCGACACCGATATCGCCGGAGCCAACGCCGCCGGCTTACCGAGCCTCATGGTGTTGACCGGCGTCAGCACGGCGCAGGACCTGGTCCGGGCGGCCGAGTTGGAGCGCCCCGACTACCTCGCGGCCGATCTGCGCTCGCTCTACGCTCGCGCAGACATCCTTCGTGTCGGGCCGCACCCGGGCTGGCACATCGAGATCGGCCCGTCCGAGGTGACCGTTCACGCCACGGGCCGGGACACCGGGGACCCGCTCTCGGTGGTCCGCGCCACCGCAAGCGCCGTCTGGCAGGCGAACCTCGACGGCCGCCCATTCACCATTTCCGCGGGCGACGACACCGCGCGACAGGCCATGGCGCCGTGGTCCCTACTCACCCAGCCGAATCCGCTAGCGTGAACAACGACATGAGTACCGACCCGGACCAGATTCGCGCCCAGATCGCGGAGTTGCTGGCTGAGCTGCCGGACCCCGCGCAGGAGGGCTCCGGTTTCGACCAACTGGCCGACTCCCAGATCGACGTCATCGCCGCGCGGCTCGAGGAGGCGCACGAACTGCTCGTTCGAGCGCTCGAGTCGGTCGAGAAGGGGTGACCGCGCGTGGCGCGGCGGGCACGTGTTGACGCCGAACTGGTGCGACGCGGGCTGGCCCGCTCCCGCCAGCAGGCCGCCGAGCTGATCGGGGCGGGGCGGGTCAGCATCGACGGCATGCCTGCTGCCAAACCCGCGACTGCAGTCGCGGTCAGTGCCAGGTTGACCGTCGACGAGGCCGACGAACGCGACTGGGTATCGCGGGGGGCACACAAGTTGATGGGGGCACTCGACGGATTCGGCTTGGCGGTCGACGGCCGCCGGTGCCTGGATGCGGGCGCCTCGACCGGCGGGTTCACCGAGGTGCTGCTCGAGCGCGGGGCCCGCGAGGTCGTCGCCGTCGACGTCGGATACGGCCAGCTGGCGTGGTCGCTGCGCAACGACCCGCGCGTCACCGTGATGGAGCGGACCAACGTGCGGTCACTGACGCCCGACGCCATCGGCGGCCCGGCCGACCTCGTGGTGGCCGACCTGTCGTTCATCTCGCTGTCCACGGTGCTGCCGGCGCTGACGTCGTGTGCGGATGCCGACGCCGATATCGTTCCCATGGTGAAACCGCAATTCGAGGTCGGCAAGGATCGGGTGGGCGCCGGTGGCGTCGTCTCTGATCCGCAATTGCGCGCCGAAGCGGTGCTCGCCGTCGCCCGACGCGCCGCCGAACTGCAGTGGCACACGGTCGCCGTCACCGCCAGCCCGTTGCCCGGTCCGTCCGGCAATGTCGAGTACTTCCTACGACTGCGGTCACGAACCGACCACCCGCTGCACGGAGAGGCACTCGAACACGCAGTGCGCCAAGCTGTTTCGGAGGGTCCGCAATGAGCGCCGAGCGCAACATCCTGCTGGTGCTGCACGCCGGCCGTGACGACGCCACCGACGTGGCGCGCCGCGTGCAGAAGGTGTGCGGCGACAACGGGATCGGGCTGCGAGTGCTGTCCGCTGAGGCCGTCGATCGCGCGCCTGCGCACCTGTTGCCCGACGAGATACCCGGCCTCGGAGCCGGAGTCGAGATCGTCGACGCCGAGGAGCGGGCCGCCGAAGGTTGCGAACTCGTGCTTGTGCTCGGCGGCGACGGCAGCTTCCTGCGCGGGGCCGAACTGGCCCGCAACGTCGAAATCCCCGTCCTCGGCGTGAATCTGGGTCGTATTGGCTTCCTCGCCGAAGCTGAGGCGGACTCCATCGACTCCGTGCTCGATCATATTGTGAAGCGGGACTACCGCGTCGAGGAGCGGATGACTCTCGACGTCGTGGTGCGCGCCGAGGGCGAGATCATCGACCGCGGCTGGGCGCTCAACGAGGCCAGCCTCGAGAAGGGTCCGCGGCTGGGAGTACTCGGCGCGGTGCTGGAGGTCGACGGTCGTCCCGTCTCCTCGTTCGGCTGCGACGGCGTACTCGTCGCGACGCCGACCGGATCGACGGCGTGGGCGTTCTCGGCGGGCGGGCCGATCGTCTGGCCCGATCTCGAGGCAATCCTGGTGGTGCCCAACAACGCTCACGCACTGTTCGCGCGTCCGATGGTCACCAGCCCCAACGCCTCCATCGCCATCGAGGTCGAAGCCAGTGGTCACGACGCGCTGGTGTTCTGCGACGGTCGGCGCGAGATGGTGGTGCCCGCCGGCGGTCGGCTGGAAGTGACCCGGTGCGGTACGCCGCTGAAGTGGGTGCGACTGGACAGCGCACCGTTCACCGACCGTCTGGTGCGCAAGTTCCGGTTGCCGGTCACGGGGTGGCGCGGACAGTAGTGCTAGCCGAGATCCGTATCGAGTCGCTGGGCGCGATCAGCACGGCGACCGCAGAATTCGACCGAGGTCTCACCGTGCTGACTGGCGAGACCGGCACGGGCAAGACCATGGTGGTCACGGGTCTGCACCTGCTCGGCGGTGCACGCGCCGACGCCACGCGGGTGCGCTCGGGTGCCGAGCGCGCGGTCGTCGAGGGCCGGTTCACGACCAGCGAACTGGGGGAGGACGTCACCGCCCAGATAGAGGAGATCCTCGATTCGTCGGGAGCCGAGCGCGACGACGACGGCAGCGTCATCGCCGCACGGTCCGTGGCGCGCGACGGACCCTCGCGGGCGTTCCTCGGCGGGCGCAGTGTGCCCGCAAAGTCGTTGGCCACCTTCACCACTGAACTGCTCACCCTGCACGGCCAGAATGATCAGCTCCGGTTGATGCGGCCCGATGAGCAGCGTGCGGCACTGGACCGGTTCGTCGATATCGAGAAGCAACTGAAGCGGTACCAGAAGCTGCGCGAGGAGTGGCTGGCGGCGCGGCGTGACCTCGTCGACCGCACACAGCGGGCCCGCGAACTCGCGCAGGAAGCCGACCGGCTCAAGTTCGGACTGAACGAGATCGACGCCGTCGCACCGCAGGCCGGCGAGGACCAGGCGCTCGTCGCCGATATCCAGCGCATGTCGGAACTGGACGCCGTGCGCGACGCAGCGCATATCGCGCGCGCCGCGCTGGCGGGCGTCGACGACGCGTCGCCCGAAGCCGTATCGGCGATCGGCAGTGTGGGACAGGCGAAGTCGGCGATGGAAGCCACCGACGACACTGCACTGCGCTCGCTGGCCGCACAGCTCGACGGTGCGCTGGTCGTGATCGGCGATGTGGCAAGCGAACTCGGCGAATACCTTGCCGCACTGCCCAGCGATGCGAGCACTCTCGAGACAAAGCTGTTGCGCCAGAGCGAGCTGCGCACCCTGACACGCAAATACGCCGCCGACATCGACGGTGTCCTGGAATGGGCGCAGCAGGCGCGCGACCGACTGGCACAGCTCGACGTCTCCGAGGAAGCCCTTGCCGATCTGGAGCGCCAGGTCGCGCGTCTTCACGACGAAGTCGTGGGAGCGGCCAACGACCTCACCAAGGCGCGGACCAAGGCGGCCAAGGGGTTGGCGAAGGCGGTGACCGCCGAACTGTCCGGTCTGGCGATGGCCGATGCCGAGTTCACTGTTTCCGTGGCGCCGCTGGCCGCACGCGTCGACGACGCCGCACCGCTGACGGTATCGCCGGGCGTGACCGTCCACGCCGGCCAGTTCGGTGTCGACGCCGTCGAGTTCGGCTTCGCCGCGCACCGCGGCATCGATGTGCTGCCGCTGAACAAGAGCGCGTCCGGCGGTGAGCTGTCGCGCGTCATGCTCGCGCTCGAGGTCGTGCTGGCTGTCTCGACCGAGGGAACGACGATGGTCTTCGACGAGGTCGATGCGGGGGTCGGGGGCCGCGCGGCGGTGCAGATCGGCCGCAGGCTGGCCCGGCTGGCCCGGACGCATCAGGTCATCGTCGTCACCCACCTGCCCCAGGTCGCCGCCTACGCCGACAGTCATCTCATGGTCGACAGCGGCGGACGGGGCAAGGCCAGTGGCGTCCGTCGCCTCGACGACGACGAGCGCGTCGCCGAGCTCGCCCGCATGCTCGCCGGGCTCGGGGAATCCGACAGCGGCCGCGCGCACGCACGGGAACTCCTCGACGCGGCACAGCAAGAGAACGGGCCAGCGACTAGTCATTCCCCAGAACGGTGTCGATCGCGGAGGCGATGAAGGCATCGTCGATGCCGTCGGCTGTCATCAGCCGTCGATAGAACACCGCACCCGACAACGCCACGGACGCGGCTTCGGCGTCGACGTGTGCCGGAAACTCCCCGGAGTCGACGCCCGCGGCGATGGTGGCGGTCAGACGCCGGCGCCGTTGCGCCGAGTAGCGGTGAAAGAAGCCGCGGATGGCGGGATCGTGTTCTGACCCGTGAATCAGGGCGGGGACACACGCCGCCACGGGCGAGTCGGTGAGCGCGCGGGCGAGATGGCGCAGCAGCAACTCGACCCGTTCCCGGGCCGTGCCGGACTCGAGTTCGCGGTCCGGGTTCGGTTGCACGTTGAGCGTCTCCAGCGCATCGGCGAGCAGCGCGGTCCTGTCCGGCCAGTGCCGGTACAGCGTGCTGCGCCCGACACCCGCCCGCGCCGCCACCGACTCCATCCGAAAGCCGGCGTATCCCGCACTCGCGAACTCGTCGAGGGCAGCACGGCAGATCACCTTCCGGGAGTGATTGACCCGGGGATCGGGCTGTCTTTTTTGGGACATATCTGTATCATAATGCCTAGGAGGTGCAAAGATGACCAACATCAGCGTTCGCTACATCGTCGACGATGTCGATGCTGCGATGGACTTCTACACATCCGTTTTCCAGTTCGAGGTGGCCATGCGGCCCGGGCCGGGGTTCGCGATGCTGCGCCGCGAAGAGTTGCGGCTGCTGCTGAACTCCCCGGGCGGCGGGGGTGGCGCCGGCCAGACTCTCGCCGATGGCAGCCGGCCAGAACCCGGTGGCTGGAACCGATTTCAGCTGCAGGTGGACGATCTCGACAAGGCTGTCGCCGACGTTCGTAAGGCCGGCGCAGACCTGCGGGGCGAGGTGATCACCGGCAGAGGCGGGCGCCAGGCGCTCGTTCCGGACCCGGCGGGGAACCTCGTCGAACTGTTCGAAAGCTATGCGTGATCGTGTTGCAGTTGTGACAAAAGTCTACTTCTGAGGCGCATGTTACGGCGCGCCTCCGACAGACAGCGCGTGCCTATCGACAGAATCGCCGCATGAAGATGTCAGCGCTGCTATCCCGTAATGCCAGCTCTCGCCCGGGCATCACCGGCACCGCCCGGGTCGACCGCGACATGGACCGGCTGCTGCGCCGCATCAATCCCGGCGACGTCGTCGTCATCGACGCGCTCGACCTCGACCGGATCACGGCCGACGCGCTCGTCGAATCCGGCGTCACGGCGGTCGTGAACGCGTCGCCGTCGATCTCCGGCCGATACCCCAACCTGGGTCCCGAGGTCCTCGTCGCCAACGGCGTCACCCTGATCGACGACACCGGTGCCGAGGTGTTCAAAAAGGTCAAGGACGGCGCCCGGGTGCGGCTCTACGAAGGCGGCGTCTACTCCGGCGACCGGCTGCTGATCCAGGGCGCCGAGCGGACCGACCACGAGATCCATGAGCTGATGCACGAGGCCAAGAGCGGGCTGGTGGCACATCTGGAGGCGTTCGCGGGCAACACGATCGAGTTCATCCGCAGTGAGAGCCCGCTGCTGATCGACGGCATCGGCATCCCGGACATCGACGTGGACATGAGCCGTCGCCACGTCGTCATCGTCGCCGACGAACCGAGTTCGGCCGCCGACCTGAAGGCGCTCAAGCCGTTCATCAAGGAGTACCAGCCGGTGCTGGTGGGTGTCGGCACCGGCGCCGACGTGCTGCGCAAGGCCGGCTACCGCCCCCAGCTCATCGTCGGGGACCCCGACCGGATCAGCGCCGACGCGCTGCGATGCGGTGCGCAGGTCGTGCTGCCCGCCGACGCCGACGGGCACGCCGCAGGACTCGAGCGGATCCAGGACCTCGGAGTCGGGGCCATGACCTTCCCGGCCGCCGGATCGGCCGCCGACCTGGCGCTGCTGCTCTGCGATCATCACGGCGCGTCGCTGATCGTGACCGCGGGCCACACCGCGACCATCGAGGAGTTCTTCGACCGGTCGCGCCAACAGAGCAACCCGTCGACCTTCCTCACCCGGCTGAAGGTCGGCGAGAAGCTGGTCGACGCGAAGGCCGTCGCCACGCTGTATCGCAGCCGGGTCTCCGGGGGCGCCATCGCCCTGTTGGTGCTCGCCATGCTGGTCGCGGTGATCGTCGCGCTGTGGGTCTCGCGAGTCGACGCGACGTTGGTGGACTGGGTCGTCGACTACTGGAACCGTTTCTCGCTCTGGGTCCAGAGCTGGGTCACCTAGGGGGCGACAATGATTTCCCTGCGCTCACACGCGATTTCACTCGCGGCGGTGTTTCTCGCGTTGGCCATCGGGGTCGCCCTCGGGTCGGGCCTGCTGTCCAACACCGTGCTCTCCGGTCTGCGTGACGACAAGCACGAGTTGCAGGAGCAGATCGACACGCTCACCGACGACAAGAACCTGCTCAACGAAAAGCTGAGTGCTGCAGGGGAATTCGATGCCATGATGGCGCCGCGGATCCTGCGGGGAGCGCTGGACGGAAAGTCGGTCGTGGTGTTCCGCACGCCGGATGCGGCAGACGACGACGTCGACGCGTTGGCGCGCCTGGTCGCACAAGCCGGCGGAACGGTCACCGGCACAGTGGATCTGACGCGAGAGTTCGTGGACGCCCATTCGGCGGCGAAGCTGCTCTCGGTGGTCAACTCGCCGATCGTGCCCGCGGGTAAACAGTTGAGCACCACCTCGGTGGATCAGGGCTCCCAGGCCGGTGATCTGTTGGGCATCACCCTGCTGACCGATAAGGACCCGAAGGTCGCGCCCGTCGACGACGCGCAGCGCGAGACCGTTCTGTCGACGCTGCGCGACACGGGCTTCATCACCTACGGCAACCAGCGCATCGGCCCGGCCAACACCGCACTGATCGTGACAGGCGGAGCACTGAAAGAGGACGCGGGTAACCAGGGGGCGACGGTCGCCAGGTTCGCGGCGGGCATGGCGCCGCACGGCTCCGGCACGGTGCTGGTCGGGCGCGACGGGTCGTCGTCCGGTACCGCAGCGGTGGCCGTGACGAGGTCGGACTCGGCGTTGAGCACCGTCATCAGCACCGTCGACGACGTCGACTCGGAATCCGGCCGGCTCACCTCGGTGCTGGCCCTGAGCGACCTGGCCGCCGGCGGCAAGCCCGGCCAGTACGGCATCGGCAAGGGCGCGGCATCGGTAACCGTCCCGCAATGATTCACGGCGGCGCGTCAGCGACGGCTTGTCGGCGTCGGTGTTAGGGTGGGGTTCCGTGGGTCGGCAGGCCCCAGCTATTGACAGCGAGCCCCTGCCGCGTCGTCACGGAGGTTGCTCTTGCCAGCTCTACGCAAGCACCCGCAGGCCCCCACCAAGCACCTCTTCGTAACGGGTGGCGTGGTTTCTTCCCTCGGGAAGGGGCTCACCGCATCCAGCCTCGGACAGTTGCTCACGGCGCGCGGCCTCCAAGTGACCATGCAGAAGCTGGACCCCTACCTCAACGTCGACCCCGGAACCATGAACCCGTTCCAGCACGGTGAGGTGTTCGTCACCGAGGACGGCGCCGAGACCGACCTTGACGTCGGCCACTACGAACGGTTCCTCGACCGCAACCTGTCCGCGTCGGCGAATGTCACCACCGGGCAGGTGTATTCGACCGTGATCGCCAAGGAGCGTCGCGGCGAGTACCTCGGCGACACAGTGCAGGTCATCCCGCACATCACCGACGAGATCAAGCGACGCATCCTCGCGATGGCCGAACCCGACGCCGCGGGCGCCCGTCCCGACGTGGTAATCACCGAGATCGGCGGCACCGTCGGCGACATCGAGTCGCTGCCCTTCCTGGAGGCCGCCCGACAGGTCCGGCACGAGGTCGGCCGGGAGAACTGTTTCTTCCTGCACTGCTCGCTGGTGCCCTACATGGCGCCGTCGGGCGAACTGAAGACCAAGCCGACGCAGCACTCGGTGGCCGCGCTGCGCAGCATCGGTATCACTCCCGACGCGTTGATCCTGCGCTGCGACCGCGACGTGCCCGAACCGTTGAAGAACAAGATCGCGCTGATGTGCGACGTGGACATCGACGGGGTGATCTCCACCCCGGACGCGCCGTCGATCTACGACATCCCCAAGGTTCTGCACCGCGAGGAACTGGACGCCTATGTGGTGCGCCGGCTCAACCTGCCGTTCCGCGACGTCGACTGGACGCAGTGGAACGATCTGCTGCAGCGTGTGCACGACCCCCAGGAGACCGTGCGAATTGCCCTGGTGGGCAAGTACATCGACCTCTCCGACGCATACCTCTCGGTCGCGGAGGCGCTGCGGGCGGGCGGGTTCAAGCATCGCGCCAAGGTCGAGATGCGGTGGGTGGCCTCCGACGACTGCGAGACCGACAGCGGGGCGGCGGCCGCGCTGGCCGACGTCCACGGCATCTTGATTCCCGGCGGGTTCGGTATCCGCGGCATCGAGGGCAAGATCGGCGCCATCCGCTACGCACGGAAACGCGGTTTGCCCGTCTTCGGGCTGTGTCTGGGATTGCAGTGCATCGTCATCGAGGCGGCGCGCTCGGTGGGGCTGAGCGAGGCCAACTCGGCGGAGTTCGACCCGTCGACGCCCGATCCGGTCATTTCGACGATGGCTGATCAGCGCGATGCCGTCGCGGGAGAAGCCGACCTCGGCGGCACTATGCGACTGGGCGCCTATCCGGCGGTACTGGAGCCGAATTCGATTGTGGCGCAGGCCTACGGTGCCACGCAGGTGTCCGAGCGGCACCGCCATCGCTATGAGGTGAACAACTCCTACCGAGACCGCATCTCCGAGAGCGGGCTGCGGTTCAGCGGGACGTCGCCGGACGGCCACCTCGTCGAGTTCGTCGAGTACTCGCCGGATGTGCATCCGTTCATCGTCGGCACCCAGGCGCACCCGGAGTTGAAGAGCAGGCCGACGCGCCCGCACCCGCTGTTCGTCGCGTTCGTCGGCGCGGCGCTGGGCTACAAGGCGGAGGAACGGCTGCCCGGCATGGACATTCCGGAGCACGCCAACGGGTCGGCACACTCGGACGATGTCGCTCAACAGCTGCACGGGGCCGAGCTGCAAAAATCCGAAGCTCGTGGCTGAACACGATTTCGAGACGGTCGCGTCCGAAACGGTCTATATCGGAAACATTTTCGCATTGCGCGTCGATGACGTGCGCATGCCGCACGGAAACGTGGCGAAACGGGATGTCGTCGAAAACTATGGTGCGGTAGCCATTCTCGCGTTGGACGACGACCGGAACGTCGTGATGGTCTACCAGTACCGGCACCCGTTCGGCCGCAGACTGTTGGAACTGCCCGCCGGCCTGCTTGATCTCGACGGCGAGGCCCCCCATCTCAGCGCGGCCCGCGAATTGAAGGAAGAAGCGGGTCTCGCCGCTGCCGAGTGGCGCGTGCTCGTCGACCTCGACACCGCGCCGGGCTTCAGCGACGAAAGCGTGCGGGTGTATCTGGCCACCGGACTGACCGACGTCGACCGGCCCGACGGTCACGACGAAGAGGCCGACCTCACATTGCGACGGGTCGCGCTCGATGAAGCGGTTCAGATGGTGTTCGCGGGTGAGATCGTCAATTCGATTGCGGTGGCGGGGATCCTGGCGGCGCACGCCGTCGACGACCACGCGTCGCTGCGATCCGTCGACGCGCCGTGGATCGATAGGTCGACATCCTTCGCGCGCCGGAAGGGTCACGGATGACGACGTTCCGGTCAGCTCTCGACGACCAACTCCAGGGCTACCTCGACCACCTCACCATCGAGCGGGGCGTCGCGGCCAACACCCTGAGCTCGTATCGACGTGACCTGCGGCGCTACTCCGAACACCTCGCTCTGCGTGGCATCGACGACCTCACCAAGGTGACCGAGGGCGACGTCAGCGACTTCCTGGTCGCCCTGCGCCGCGGTGATCCCGACGTCGGGGCGGCTCCGCTGTCGGCGGTATCGGCGGCGCGCGCGTTGATCGCGGTGCGAGGGCTGCACCGGTTCGCGGAGGCGGAGGGGCTGACCACTGTCAACGTCGCGTCGGCGGTGAAACCCCCGACCCCGAGCAGACGGTTGCCGAAGAGCCTGACCATTGACGAGGTGCTCGCGCTGCTGGACGGGGCGGGCGGCGACAGTGAGGCCGACGGGCCGCTCACGCTACGCAACCGGGCGCTGCTGGAACTGCTCTATTCGACGGGAGCGCGGATCTCGGAAGCCGTCGGCCTCGACGTCGACGACATCGACACCCAGGCGCGGTCGGTGCTGCTGCGGGGCAAGGGCGGGAAGCAGCGGCTGGTGCCAGTCGGGCGGCCGGCGGTCGCCGCGCTGGACGCCTACTTCGTGCGCGGGCGGCCCGACCTGGCGCGCCGTGGCCGCGGCACCCCGGCGATCTTCCTGAACGCCAGGGGCGGACGGCTGTCGCGACAGAGTGCGTGGCAGGTGCTGCAGGACGCGGCCGAACGTGCGGGTATCACCTCGGCGGTGTCGCCGCACGTGCTGCGCCATTCGTTCGCCACGCATCTGCTCGACGGCGGCGCCGACGTCCGCGTCGTCCAGGAACTGCTCGGCCACGCGTCGGTCACCACGACGCAGATCTACACGATGGTCACCGTCAGCGCGCTGCGAGAGGTCTGGGCCGGGGCCCATCCGCGGGCGCAGTGAGGGCGGGGCCCGACCATCCCTCGCGAGCAGACGCAAACTCCCCCTAAATCGCCCAATTCTGGGGGGCTTCGCGTCTGCTCGCGGCTGAGGCGGGGTCAGTCGCCGAGGTATTCCGACTCGAGCACGAGGTCGGGTGCCAGCGTCTGATACTCGCCGTGCGCCCGGTGCTCGACGGTGTCGAAGAGCTTGCCCTGCTGCTCGCGCATGTACTCGCGGTATTTGGGGGAGCCGGGGATGAGCATGTTGTCGGCGACCACGATGGATCCCCGGTGCAGCCACCCACGGTCCAGGATGGATTGCAGGTCTGGCAGGTAGGCGGACTTGTCGTGGTCGATGAACAGCAGGTCGAGGGTCCCGGGGGTGAAGCCGTGCTCGTTGGCCAGCGTATCGAGCGTCCTGCCGCCGTCACCGATGGTGCCGACCACACACGTCACCCTGTCGGCGACTCCGGCATGGGTCCAGATGCGCTGCGCCACTTCGGCGTTGGCGTCAGCCAGTTCGACGGAGAACACCCGGGCCCCGGGCGCCGCGCGGGCGATCCGCAGCGCGCCGTAGCCGCAGTAGGTGCCCAGCTCGAGTGCCAGCTTCGGGGTGGCGCGTCGCACGGCGGCGTCCAGCAGTTCGCCCTTCTCGTCGCCGATGTTGATCAGGAACGACTTCCCGTAGGCGAACTGGTCGATCTTGGCGATCACGTCGTCGAGGTCACCCTGACGGGCGTTGGCCACCACATATTCGGCAGCGGCTGCCTCTCGGCCGTCACCGATCTGGCCGGTCCTGGTGATGTTGCGATTCCCGATCGCCAGCCGCAAGAATGACCAGCGCAGGAACGGGATGCGCTGCTTGAGGCTCATGTCTGCCAGCCTAGGCCGACCCCCGGGGGCATCAACGAAAAGTTGCCCGCGGGTCTGGCAGACCAGGCAGTCACCTCCCGTTAAACTTGCCCGGATGTTCGCCATGACCGTTTGTTGCCTGACCAGCGAAGGTCTGGCATGACCGACGCCGGCGAAGCCGCCGAGATCGGCTTGACCGGCCGTCCGCCGCGAACCATTCCCATACCCGAACCCAAGACGACGCACGGCCCTGCCAAGGTCATCGCGATGTGCAACCAGAAGGGCGGGGTCGGCAAGACCACCTCGACCATCAACCTGGGCGCCAGCCTGGCCGAATACGGCCGCCGCGTCCTGATGGTCGACCTCGATCCGCAGGGTGCGCTGTCGGCGGGCCTCGGCGTGCCGCACTACGAGCTCGAGCACACCGTCCACAACCTGCTGGTCGAACCGCGGGCGTCGATCGATGAGGTGCTCATCAGCACCCGGGTCAAGAACCTGGACCTGGTACCGAGCAACATCGACCTGTCGGCCGCTGAGATCCAGCTGGTCAACGAGGTGGGCCGCGAACAGTCGCTGGCCCGCGCGCTGTACCCGGTGCTCGACCGCTACGACTACGTCCTGATCGACTGCCAGCCGTCGCTGGGCCTGCTCACCGTGAACGGGCTGGCCTGCAGCGACGTGGTGATCATCCCCACCGAGTGTGAGTTCTTCTCGCTGCGCGGCCTCGCACTGCTGACCGATACCGTCGACAAGGTGCACGACCGGCTCAACCCGAAGCTGTCCATCGGCGGCATCCTCATCACCCGTTACGACCCCCGCACCGTGAACTCCCGCGAAGTGATGGCGCGAGTCCTAGAGCGGTTCGGCGACCTGGTGTTCGACACCGTCATCACCCGGACGGTGCGCTTCCCCGAGACCAGCGTCGCCGGCGAGCCGATCACCTCGTGGGCACCGAAATCCGTTGGTGCCGAAGCGTATCGGTCGTTGGCGCGCGAGGTCATCGACCGGTTCGGCGCGTGACCGGGGCGGTGACTACGGCAGGACCCGCCGATCCGGCGACATCGAATTCGGACCAGTCGCAGCAGACGGGTTTCCAGGTTCGGCTGGCCAATTTCGAGGGGCCCTTCGACCTGTTGCTGCAGCTGATCTTCGCGCACCGGCTCGACGTCACCGAGGTGGCTCTGCACCAGGTCACCGACGACTTCATCGCGTACACCAAGGCGATCGGCCCGCAGCTCGAACTCGACGAGACGACCACGTTCCTGGTGGTCGCCGCCACGCTGCTGGACCTCAAGGCGGCCCGACTGCTGCCTGCCGGAGAGGTGCACGACGAGGAGGATCTCGCGCTGCTCGAGGTGCGCGACCTGCTGTTCGCCCGGCTGCTGCAGTACCGCGCGTTCAAGCACGTCGCCGAGATGTTCGCCGAGCTCGAGGCCGCGGCGCTGCGCAGCTATCCCCGGTCGGTGGCGCTGGAGGAGCGCTACCAGGAGCTGCTGCCGGAGGTGATGATCGGCGTCGACGCCGAGACGTTCGCCCAGATCGCGGCGGCGGCCTTCACCCCGCGGCCGGTGCCGACCGTCGCGACCGAGCACCTCCACGAGGCGCCGGTGTCGGTGACCGAGCAGATCGGTAATCTGATGGCGTTGTTGGAAAGTCGCGGGATCGGCCAATGGGCATCGTTCCGCGACCTGGTGGCCGACTGCCAGGCACCGATCGAGATCGTCGGCCGGTTCCTGGCGCTGCTCGAGCTCTACCGGGCCAGGGCAGTAGCATTCGAACAACCAGAACCGCTTGGTGCGCTCCAGATTTCGTGGACCGGCGAACGGCCTACCCCTCAACACCTGGCGGTGGAAGAAGACCAATATGACGGATGACACTCCGACCGACGTCTCGACCGACATCCCGGCCGAGACGCCACCGGAGACCTCGAGCGGCTTCGACGAGCCCGCGGATCTCGACGCAGATCTCGGGCTGGGTATCGATGTCGCCAACGAGCCGGAGCTCGACGATGACGAGCTCGGGTCGGTCCTCGAGGCGCTGCTGCTGGTGGTCGATACGCCGGTGACGGTCGAGCAGCTCGCCGCCGCGACCCAGCAGCCCGCCTACCGCGTCGGGGCCAAGCTGGCCCTGATGGCCGAGGAGCTCGCCGCCCGGGACAGCGGTATCGATCTGCGCGAGGCCGGCGGCGGCTGGCGGATGTACACCAGGGCGCGGTTCGCGCCGTACGTGGAGCGCCTCTTGCTCGACGGTGCGCGCTCCAAACTGACGCGCGCCGCGCTCGAGACGCTGGCCGTGGTGGCCTACCGCCAGCCCGTCACGCGGGCGCGGGTCAGCGCTGTGCGCGGCGTCAACGTCGACGCGGTCATGCGTACGCTGCTCGCACGCGGGTTGATCACCGAGGCCGGCGTCGATCCCGACTCCGGTGCAGTGACGTTCGCGACCACCGAGCTGTTCCTCGAGCGGCTTGGGTTGACTTCGTTGGCCGATCTTCCCGACATCGCACCGCTGCTGCCCGACGTCGACGTGATCGACGATCTGAGCGAATCACTCAGCGAAGAACCCCGTTTCATGAAGCTCAGCGGCGCTCCCGCTTCGGAGACGCCGATCTCGTTCGATGTGGACCAAGATTCGGATGGCTGATTCCGAGGGTGTGCGACTGCAGAAAGTGTTGTCGCAGGCCGGGATTGCGTCGCGCCGGGTCGCCGAGAAGATGATCCTCGACGGTCGGGTGGAGGTCGACGACCAGGTGGTGACCGAGCTGGGTACGCGGGTGGATCCAGATGTCTCGGTGATTCGTGTCGACGGCGCCAGGATCACCGTCGACGACACCCTTGTGCACCTGGCGATCAACAAGCCGAAGGGTATGCACTCGACTATGTCGGACGATCGTGGTCGCCCGTGTATTGGGGACCTCGTCGAACATCGAGTGCGGGGGAACAAGAAGCTGTTTCACGTCGGACGTCTGGACGCCGACACCGAAGGACTGATGTTGTTGACCAACGACGGTGAACTGGCACACCGCCTGATGCATCCGTCGTACGAAGTGCCCAAGACGTATCTGGCGACGGTGCTGGGCACAGTGCCGCGCGGGTTGGGTCGCAAGCTGCGCACGGGTATTGAACTGGACGACGGACCCGCGCGTGTCGACGATTTCGCGGTGGTGGATACCGTGCCGGGTAAAACGCTGGTGCGGGTGACGTTGCACGAGGGTCGGAAGCGGATCGTGCGGCGGATGCTGGCCGCGGTCGGGTTCCCGGTGAAAGAGTTGGTGCGCACCGACATCGGGGCGGTGTCGTTGGGGGATCAGCGGCCTGGCAGCATCCGGGTGCTGAGTCAGAAGGAGCTGGGCGCGTTGTACAAGGCGGTGGGAATGTGAGCTCGCCGTTGGTGATCGCGGTCGACGGCCCCGCTGGCACCGGAAAGTCCTCGGTGTCAAGGGGTTTGGCGCGTGAGCTGGGTGCACGCTATCTCGATACCGGTGCGATGTACCGCATCGTCACGCTGGCGGTGGTGCGGGCCGGTGTCGATCTGACGGATACACCGGCGATCGAGGCCGCAGCCGAGAACGTCCCGCTGTCGGTGGGCTACGACCCCGACGAGGACAAGGCTTACCTTGACGCAGAAGACGTTTCGCTCGAGATCCGTGGCGACGAGGTGACCAAGGCGGTGTCCGCGGTGTCGGCGGTACCGGCGGTGCGGGCGCGGCTGGTCGGGCTGCAGCGCGAGTTGGCGGCGGGGCCGGGCAGCGTCGTGGTCGAAGGCCGCGACATCGGCACAGTCGTGTTGCCCGACGCGGATCTGAAGATCTTCCTCACGGCGTCGGCCGAAGAGCGGGCGCGGCGGCGCAACGACCAGAACGTCGCCGCCGGCCGCGAGGATGCCTATGAGGCGGTGCTGGCCGATGTGAAGCGACGGGACCATCTCGATTCCACACGTGCGGTCTCGCCGTTGCGCGCCGCTGACGACGCGGTGGTGGTCGACACCAGTGATATGACCGAGTCCGAGGTGATTGCGCACCTGACGGAGCTGGTCCGGGAGCGCGCCGGAGCGTCGAGGTGAGCACGTCGGATTCGGACGGCACCTGGTCCTACGAGAGCGACTGGGAACTCGGGGCCGAGGACGTCGCGGAGGCCATCGAGGAGGCCGCGGCGCCGCCACCGGTCGTGGCGGTGGTCGGGCGGCCAAACGTCGGTAAGTCAACGCTGGTCAACCGGATTCTGGGCCGACGCGAGGCCGTCGTGCAGGACGTTCCCGGCGTGACGCGGGACCGAGTGTCCTACGACGCGAACTGGTTGGGACGACGATTCGTCGTGCAGGACACCGGCGGATGGGAGCCCGACGCCAAGGGGCTGCAACAGCTGGTGGCCGAGCAGGCGTCGGTGGCGATGCGTACCGCCGACGCGATCATTCTCGTGGTCGACGCGGTCGTCGGGGCGACGGCGGCCGACGAGGCGGCGGCGAAGCTGCTGCAGCGGTCCGGCAAGCCGGTGTTCCTGGCGGCCAACAAGGTTGACACCGAGCGCGGTGAAGCGGAGGCCGCCGAACTGTGGTCGCTGGGGCTGGGGGAGCCGCACCCGATCAGCGCGATGCACGGCCGCGGGGTGGCCGACTTGCTCGACAAGCTGATCGACGTGCTGCCGACGGTGTCGGAGATGGGTTCGGGCGGTGGCGGGCCGCGACGCGTCGCACTCGTCGGCAAGCCGAACGTCGGCAAGAGCTCGTTGTTGAATCGGCTTGCCGCAGAGGAACGTTCGGTGGTGCATGACGTCGCGGGCACGACCGTGGACCCGGTCGACTCGCTGATCGAGATGGACGGCAAGGTCTGGCGTTTCGTCGACACGGCCGGATTGCGACGCAAGGTGGGACAGGCCAGTGGGCACGAGTTCTACGCCTCGGTGCGTACGCACGGCGCGATCGACTCCGCGGAGGTCGCGATCGTGTTGATCGACGCGTCGGTGCCGCTGACCGAGCAGGACCAGCGGGTGCTGTCGATGGTGATCGAGGCCGGCCGGGCATTGGTACTGGCGTTCAACAAATGGGATCTGGTCGACGAAGACCGTCGCTATCTTCTGGATCGCGAGATCGACCGGGAGCTGGCGCAGCTTCAGTGGGCGCCGCGGGTGAACATCTCGGCGAAGACCGGCAGGGCGGTGCAGAAGTTGGTGCCCGCGCTGGAGACGGCGCTCGAATCGTGGGACACCCGGGTACCGACGGGCCGGCTGAACACGTTCTTCAAGGAGATCGTCGCCGCGACGCCGCCGCCGGTGCGCGGCGGTAAGCAGCCGCGGATCCTGTTCGCGACGCAGGCGACCGCGCGGCCGCCGACATTCGTGCTGTTCACCACGGGATTCCTCGAGGCGGGCTATCGGCGCTTCCTGGAGCGGCGGCTGCGGGAGACGTTCGGCTTCGAGGGCAGCCCGATCCGGATCAACGTCCGGGTGCGGGAGAAGCGCGGGTCACGCTCCCGCTAGCCCCGGCGATTTGTGTGCATTCACGCGCGCTGAGCGCTCCTGGATGCACACAAATCGCCGGGCAGTAGGCTCGCTCTAGTGCCCGTCATCGACATGATCCTGATTGCCCTGGCGGGCGTGGGGGCCGGCGCGATCAACGCGGTCGTCGGATCAGGCACCCTCATCACCTTTCCCACCCTGGTCGCGCTGGGGTATCCGCCGGTGACCTCGACGATGTCCAACGCGGTCGGACTGGTCGCGGGAAGCGCATCGGGAACCTGGGGCTACCGCCGTGAGCTGCGCGGTCAGTGGAAGCGGCTGAGATGGCAGCTGCCGGCGTCGTTCGTCGGGGCGGGTCTGGGTGCATGGCTGCTGCTGCATCTGCCGGAGAAGGTGTTCGCGCAGGTCGTGCCGGTACTTCTGATTCTTGCGCTGGTGCTGGTGGTGATCGGGCCGCGGATTCAGGAGTGGGCGCGGCGGCGGGCAGAGGAGGCCGGCCGGTCGGCGGAGCACGTGTCGCCGCGGAGGATGGCGGTGCTGGTCTTCCTGACGTTCGCGATCGGGGTCTACGGCGGATACTTCACCGCGGCGCAGGGGATCATGCTGATTGCTGCGATGGGCGCGTTGCTTCCCGAGGAGATGCAGCGGATGAACGCGGCCAAGAATCTGCTGTCGCTGGTGGTGAACATCGTTGCGGCAGTGGCGTACACCGTCGTGGCGTTCGACCGGATCAGCTGGCTGGCGGCGGGGCTGATCGCGGTGGGGTCGTTGATCGGCGGGTTCCTGGGCGCGCACTACGGGCGGCGCCTGTCGCCGAACGCGCTGCGCGCCGCGATCGTCGTGGTCGGCCTTATCGGACTGTGGCGGTTGGTGACCGTTTAGAAAGACGACCACGGTCTGCGGTAGGCTCACGTGCTGCCGCTGGCGATCCCAGCGGCACCGCGGGCTGTGGCGCAGTTTGGTAGCGCACTTGACTGGGGGTCAAGTGGTCGCAGGTTCAAATCCTGTCAGCCCGACCAGAGTTAGAGCAGTTCAGAGGCGGTTTCGGATAGATTCGAAACCGCCTCGATTGCGTTGAAATCATGCTGGATAGCAACGCGGATAGCAACGGCACTGTCAGGTGTCGTGTATGCCGAGCGCCTCGGCCAGCGCATCGACTGCATTTCGCGCGGTGGTGTCGGAGGTGTGGCCGTAGATATCTCCGGTAACGGCGATTGATGAGTGCCCGAGCAGATCGGCAACGGCCTTGATGTGAACCTGACCTTCGAGCCACGCCACAGCTGCCGAATGGCGCAGGGTGTGAACACCGACGCCGCCCATGCCCGCTTTTTGTGCGGCAATCTGAATCGTCCTCAAGACGTTGCGCGGGTCGACGGGTGTGCCCGACTCGGTGGCGAACACCAAGTCGTTGTCCTGCCACTGGTCTCGCGCCGCATGACGTTCAGAGTCTTGTTCGGCGCGGTGTGTACGAAGCATGGCGACGAGGGGAGCGGACAATGGCACCGATCGACGTGACCTATCTGTCTTCGGCTCAGTGATGATCAACTTGCCGCCGACGCGCCCGAGGGTGCCGCGCACCGTCGCCATTTTGGACTCCAGGTCGACATCGGACCAATGCAACGCAAGCGCCTCTCCTCGGCGCAAGCCGGTTCCCGCGATGAGCAACAGAACGTTGCGGTAGCGCAGGCCGTCGGCGCACTGCAGGAGGTTGGTCACGTTGACCGTGTTGACGTGATGGGCTTCCTTACGCGCTACTCCAGGACGCTTTACCGCCGCCGCCGGGTTCCTCGCCAGCAGACCGTCGCGGACGGCGCCATCGAGGCCCGCACGTAGCACGGTGTAGATCTGCCTGATCGTTGCGTCTGACAGCGCACGTACGGGATCGGCGCCGGTAACCTTGGCGGGTTTGGTCTTGCCGCGCATGGTCAGGATCAGCGCCTCGATGTCGGAGGGCTTGAGCTGATCGAGGCGAATTTCACCGAAGTCACCCGTCTCCAGGTGCCGACGGCTGAGATTGCCGTACAACTCCCGAGTCGAGGCTTTGCGATCGGACGCAGCCAATGTGGTTGCTCGCCAATGCGCCATCCAGTCGGCGACCGTGCGTCGCGAGTCCTTCACCGCGGCACCGTCCTCCAGCCGAGCCCGAGCGACCTTCATCTTGTCGGAAACCTCGCGACGGGTCTTGCCATAAACGGTGTGGCGCTTCGTATTTCCGGCCTCGTCTGTGTAACTCAAGGCGCCGATGTAGCCGGTCTGCTTACCATCGCGCATTCGCTTGTAAATGCTGCCTTCACCGTTGGCGTTGGCCATGATTTGTACCTTCTTATGCCTTCTTCTGTCCGCGCACCGTCTTGGACAGGTATCCGCGCCGTCGTGCCTCTTCGACGTACTTGCCTGCCATGCGGTAACTAACCCCGAACGTCTTCTCGACGGCTTTGGTCGGCTTGCCGTCGATGTTCTCCCGGTACACCTTGGCCACCTCCTGCAGAAACTCCTGGGTCATGACCCGACGCGCACGAGGCAATTGCTGGCGGTCGACGAACCGGCGTGCCGACGCTTTGGACTGTCGCCGGGCAGTGACCTCCGGGGCCTCATCGACGGGAACCATGTCGGTGGTTCTCATGGTGCTGACGACGAGATCGGTGACCAGCTTGGCGATCGTGGTCTGGCGCAGGTGCTTCTGTTGTATGTCGCTCTGACCCGGCCCCGACTTCCACGACAATTCGGTGAGGACCGGCGAGCCGTCGCGCAGCTCGACCCGCACGTACATGTCTGGGTCTGCACCACCTGATGTGGTGAGTTCGATCGAACGCGGCACCTCGACGTTTTCAAGCAACTCGGTTTCGTCGGCTATTCGCTTGACAGTCTCCTGGTCGCCGGAGGTGGACATCATCACGCGGTGCCCCTGCGATCGGAATTGGACCTGAATCGGTCCGATCATGCTCTGACCCGTCACTAAAAACCTCCCGAAAAGTACGCACTGGAAACTTTGTTTTCCTGGTACTTAACCATGCATCCTAACATTAACCGCCAGATCGCTGGCGGACATGCACGGAAGAACAGAGGTACAGCAATGGCAACAGCAAGCAAGCGTCTGATTCCGATTCCCGAGGCGCGACAGCTCCTCGGGGGGATCGGCCATACCACCGTCTACGAACTCGTCAAACGCGGCGAAATTTTGAAGGTCAACATTGGGCGTCGCGGGTTCATCACGTCCGAATCCCTTGAGGGATATATGGATCGGCTTACCAAAGTCGACGGCGTGAAGGATGCCGAAATTATTGAGGAGCGGCTGCAAGCATGACCATGAACGACGGTCGCCCCGGCGCGGACAACGCCCAGGCGACCAATGAGCCAAGTGCACAGGCTGCAGACAACACTACCCGAGCGGGTGTCTTCCGGGTAGGTGCGCCGCTGTATCGAAACGCCGGATGGCTCGGGGTCCTGCCCCTTCCGCCAGGCAAGAAGTTCCCGCCGATGAAGGGCTACACCGGACATGACGGTTCGTGGCCGACGGACGATGAGACCGCGGAGTGGATTCTCAACAGGCCCGCCGACGCGAACCTGATGCTGCGCATCAACTACGGACTCGTCGGCATTGACGTCGACAATTACGACGCGAAGAACGGCGGTCGAACGCTGAAGGAAGCCGAGAGCCGATGGGGTCAGCTGCCGCCTACCTACCGGAGCAGCGCCCGGAGCGATGATTCGATCAGCGGTATTCGGTTGTTCAAGGTCCCCAAGGGAACGTTATTCCGCGGCGTCATCAAGTTCGACGACCTCGGCATCGGTGACATCGAGATCATCCAGCCGCATCACCGGTTCGTCGTTGCATGGCCTTCCATCAACCCGAAGAACTCGCAGCAATACCGTTGGTACGACGCCGACGAGCACCTGATGCCGGCGGGCGAGGTTCCGCAGGTTGATGATCTACCGGACTTGCCCCAAGCGTGGATCGAGGCGCTGAGCAAGGATGCTGTGCGCGACACGGTCTTCGATGGTTCCTCTCCGGACAAGTCAGCGGATCGACGCCGGAAGATCAATGAAGAGCTCTACGAGCAACTCATTGCGATGCAGGATGACGGTGAACCCGATCGCGCCGTCGGCCGACGTGTGGAACGCGCCTGCGCTGACCTGACCGAAGGCGCCGGCAGCCGTTATGACACCACCCGCGACCACGTCCTCGCGATGATGCGCATGCGGTCTTCGGGGCATGTCGGCGTACCGGGTGCACTCGACCGCCTCTTCATGACTTACGTAGCGGCGGTTGCAGACTCACGCCCGCAGGTTGTCGCTGAGGCGGAGTTCCTGCGTTTCACCCAAGGTGCGGCCGCGTTGGTGGCGAGCACCCCGGAAGCAGATTCGGCGGAGGCCGACGCCGCCTTCTGGGAACAGCGCGAAATTCTCACCCACATTAGGGATTTTGCCCGCAGCCGAAGCGTGGCACCGTACGCAGTTCTCGGTGCTGTACTGCGACGCGCCATCACCCTCACGCCGCCATCGGTACAGCTACCGCCGACCGTCGGTGACGCCGCATCGGTCAACCTTTTCACGGTGAGCGTCGGGCGGTCCGGTCAGGGCAAGGACGCCGCCAACGGCGTCGCGAACGCCGCGGTCGTGTTCGTCGACAGCGACGACGAAGTGATCGAAGACCCGCCCGCGGCGGTGGGCATTGGCACCGGCGAGGGCTTGGCCAAAGCCCTGCGGCCGACGGGCGATGACGACGAGGTGCCAACTCGAATCAACCTCACCGTGCCCGAGATCGGCACCCTGGGCGCGATTGCCGCCCGGCAGGGCGCCACAGTCATCGGGGAACTGTTAAAGGCCTACATGGGCCAGGCGCTGGGGTTCACCAACGCGCGCAGGGAAACCACATCCTTCGTGCCCGCGCACCTCTACCGGCTGTGCCTCGGCGTGGGGGCGCAGCCCGAGAACGCTGACGTCTTCATGAGTCGGGAGAAGGATGGCCTGCCCCAGCGGTTCCTGTGGTTGCCTACCGTCGATCCCTACGCTCCGCCGCCGAGTGACGACCATTGCGAACCGGTCCCTCCGGCCAGGGTTGCGGTGCCGACGTCCTTTCCATCACCCATCCCGGGGTCGCCGTACTTGGTGAGGATTCCGGCCTCAGCTCGCAGCGCGATTAGACAGCATCGCCATCTTGTTGTTGTCGGCAACGACGACGTCGACCCGCTCGATGGCCATCTGATGTTGACGCGACTCAAGGTCGGCTTCGGCCTGGCGCTGCTCGAAGGACGCAAGCACATCACCGACGACGACTGGAGGATCGCCGGTCAGTTGATTGGCATTTCCAACCGCGTGCGTGCAGGACTCTTCGCGACACTGGCCGACCGCAAGAAGAAGGCCAACGCAGCACGTGCCGGCGAGATGGCGGATCGTCAACTGATCATCAACGACAGGCTGACTGACCACCGGCATCGCCGAGTCACTAAAGCCATCCTGAGCAAGCTTCAGCGTGTGGGTCGTGCAACTCGCCGGGAATTGGCGAAGGCGGTGACGTCCTCCCTGCGGGACGACTTCGACCCCGTCTTCGACACCCTGCTGGAAAACGGCACGGTGAAACCAGAAAGGGATGGTCGCTATGAATTGGCCTAAACCGATAGGTCCGCCCATGGGGTCATATGACCCCATTCTGACCCCACTACCGACTGGCCTGGGGTTGCGTCCAGCAGAGTGGTGTACGAGTCGGACCTGATCAGTAGCGCCGGCGTGTCGTAGCCGAGTGATTGAAGGTCATCGCGTGATTCTTCGAGAGACCCGTCAAAGTCACTCGAGCAAAG
>NZ_JACKUK010000006.1 GCF_025822765.1 Mycobacterium barrassiae
AAGACAACACCCTGGGACAAGCCATCATCAACGAAGGAGCTGAAACGGCAAACCCCAGGATTCGCTCGCCTGACCTTGATTCGCCGGCATTGCTGTCTCGTGAGACGCCAAAATTTCGCATAAATGCGGGGTCGAGGACTCGAAGCTGCCCAAGGTCGTTGTGCAACTTGGTGAGTTGGCCCTTGTCATTCCAGGCCCGATCGAGCCGATCGCGGTACTCATCGAGGAACAAGGGCTGGATCGTCTTCAGAATATTCGCTTCGGTGGTGTAGTGCTCACCGCCGTGACGCCGGGCCTCCCTACTCTTGACCGTCTGGAACATGGATCCGAAGACCGCTGGCGAGATCACCGACCAGTTGAAGCTGCAAGCTTCCAGCAACGCACCGCGGAAGTCCGTCGGCAGGTGTGGCAACCGCATCGGGTCCTCGAACAGCCCACCGTTGATGTAACGGAAAAAGCTGAGCGGGCTACCTGCGTCCACAGTCCGGCGATCAGCCGGAGCATTGAGCACCTCGAACAGTTCGATCAGATCGGTGTGAAGAGTCTCCGGGGTGGTGTGGTTGCGCAGGTGATTCTCGAATAGGGCAGGCGGGCGCCACATGTCGGCGTCATCGCCAAAGAACAGGAACAGGAGCCGGGCGAGCAGCAGAGTGGCCTCGTCCTCACCGACACCGGCGGATTCGAGGTGGGTGTACAGCGTGCCCATGAGGCGTGCGGCTGCGACCGACGCCGTTTCGGCTTCCCGATCGAACGCATCACGCATCCGATCCAGCAGCATGACGAGCGGGAGATCTTCGTCGAAGTCGAGTTCGATCGCTTTGAGTCGATCGGCCAGATGAGTGGTGCGGTCACCGTTGTGGTACTGGTGGACAACGAGTTTTGCGTTGGTTGACCCCAGCTGCTGCCGGCGCGGCCACCGCCACTCCTGCCGGTGCTCATCGGTGAAGATGACGAGCCGCTCCAAGTTGTCCTTGCCGACGAGGACGTCGATCTGCCGCTGCACGGGCCGGGGTGGCAGTACCGGGCAGTGCCAGATGCGTAGGCCCTTGTACCCAGCCACCTGGTTGAGGGTGTAGTCGGTTCCGTCGATCTCGAGCGTCAGCGGCGGGCGGTCGGGGTTGTCCCAGCCGAGCTCGTCGATGAACAAGGTGCGGAATTCGTGGGCGTCGACGAGGTCGAGGAATCGGTTGTCGGTCATTCGCGGATTCCCATGCTGGAGACGATGCGGATCGGGTCCTTGCCGCTGCGGGCGGTGACGGTGAGGTCTCCGTCGCGGTGCAACGCGGTGATCAGCGTGGCGAGTTCGTCGTTATTCGCCTGGTTGCGGACGGCGCGTCGGAGTCGGTTTTCGGCGTCCTTGGTGAGCGGGTGCTGATACAGGTCGTCGAGAGCCGCCGATGTGTCGGCGTTGTGGCTGTACAGCGTGGCGCCCAGGCGGTTCCATAGGGTTCGACGAACCCCTCGGAGTCGTCCAGCTGCCAGGGTCGGGGTGGATAGCGGGCCGCGGACCAGTGTCTCGATGAGAGAGTCGTGGTCCTCAGCTGGCTCCAGGCCGGGCTCCTCGGGGGCAGCTTCGAAGGTCTTGAGCACTTCATGCCCGGTGAGCAGTGAGGTGGTGCCGTCCGGGGTCGCGCGGCCGAACCCGTCGACTCCGGAGTCGGTGCGGACGTAGCACACCACCCCGGTGTCGTCGTCGGTCATGCGCTTTCGGCGCGTAGCGGAGATCATGTCGGGCATCCCGGCGATCTTCGCCGCGAGATCGTCATGCCCTTCGGCCGCCTGTATCCAGTGCTGGTAGGCGAGGCTCGACGCATCGACATCGTCCCCGGAATCGTTGTCGTCGAGGGTCCCGTTGTACAGGTCGGCGATGGTCTGGATTTCGCCGTCCGAGCCGAAGAAGAGTTCGTCGGAGCCGAAGGCCTCCGCGTTGGCGTGCAGGCGTGCGCTGATGCGGCGGCGTAGGTCGATCACGTTGTCCACCGACTCGTGGAAGAACGAGTAGAGAAGGACGTTGTCCGCTTTCTGCCCGACGCGGTCGACGCGCCCTGCGCGCTGGATGAGTCGTATGATCGCCCACGGCAGGTCGTAGTTGACGACAATGTGCGCGTCCTGCAGGTTCTGCCCCTCGCTGAGCACGTCAGTCGCAATGAGGACCCGCAGCTCCCCGTCGGGTGTGACGTCGGGTTCGTGGCCGGGCAGAGTGTTCGACTGCGGCGAGAACCGCTGCGCGATGCGCGTCGGGTTCTCGCTGTCACCGGTGGCAACGTCGACCTTGTCGATGCCCGCAGCCCGCAGCGCGGCTCCGATGTACTCGGCGGTGTCCTTGTACTCGGTGAAAACGAGGACCTTCTCGTCCAGGTGGTCGGACTGCAGCAGGTGGATGAGGGCGTCGAGCTTGGAATCGGTCTCCGGTTTCCAATCGCCGTACAGGTTGAGCAACGCCCGAAGCGCGGTGGTGTCCTCGACCAAAGCCTCACGCAGAGCGGGGGTGAACAGCTCCGGACGGATCCACGTCAGGCCTGCCGGGTTGGTCTCCTGCAGTTGCGTGTACCGCGCCTCGGCGCTGGCCGCTGTGTCCTCGTTGTTCTCGTCGTTTGGGTCGTCATCCTCACCGAACTGGTTCTCAGTGATCGTGCCGGCGGGGATCGCCAACCCGTTGGCGATGGCGTACAGGAACAAGTCGTTGCGGGCGACGTGTCGCTTGAGCGACAGGGTGAATGAGTGCCCGCAGGATGAAAGCCGCTTGTAGAAGGTGGTGCGGACAAACCCGGCGACGTGTCCGCGGCCACGAGCCAGGTTGTCGATGAACTCCTGCTCCGCCTCGGTCGGTGCCGCGGTGGGCGATAGGTAGTTGCCGAGCTCGTAGCGGGGCAGCCGCAGCGCGGTGATGGTGTCCAGGGTGGCGTTGCCGGCCATCAACGCGGCGGGGTCGTCGTCGCCGAAGGAGTGGTCGACTGGCTTCGGGATGCGCTGCGGGAAGCGGAATCTGCTGCCGTCGACGAATTCGAGATACTGCCCGTCAGCGTCGGTCTGCGCGAAGTTGTTCTTGATGAACGTGCGAGTTCGGCGCACCAGGTGCTCGCTCATCAGGCGTTTCCAGTCGTCCGGATCCTCGGACCGTCGGAACGCAGCCATCGTGGTTGTCTTCCCGTCGACCTTGTCGACGAGCCGGGGGTCGGCGGCGATTGCATTGACCGGGGCGATGCCCAGGTCGTCATCGTCATCGATGTATAGGCCGAGCTGGTTGGCCACGTCCTGGAAACGGATGTTGTACGGAGTGGCCGTCAGCAGCAGCGCTTTGCTGTCGTTGGCGTGAATGTAGCTCTGGATCGCCTGGTAGTCCCGGCGGGCGTCGTTGCGCAGGGTGTGGGATTCGTCAACGATGACCAGTTGGTACCGGCGCAGCGTCGGCAGGACCGCGTGGGCCATCGAGTACGGCACTACGCGGCCGTGTAGGTCGTACGCCTCGAAGTGTTCTTCCCACATCTTCACGAGGTTCTTCGGGCACACCACCAGCGGCATGTAGCCGTGCTCGTCGCGGAGCATCAACGCGACCGCAATGGCGGTCAGTGTCTTACCGAGACCGACAACGTCGCCGAGCATGGTCCCGTTGCGGGTCATGATCCGCCGGGCCAGGGTCTGCACCGCGGTGGCTTGATAGCCCAGGAGCTGCTCTCGGATCGCACTCGGCACCGAGTACTCGGCCAATCCCTCGCGCACGTCGCGGGACAAGTCGTAGCAGACCTTCAGGAACACCTCGTATGGTCGCCTGGGCTCGCGGCGAGCCCAGGACTCGTCAAGGAGATCGAGGATGTCTGCGGTGATCGGCCGACTGAACTTATCGGCCCAGCGGTCCAAGAACCACTGCGCAAGGGTCTCGGCGGCCGTGGTGTCGAGGACATCGACGTTGAGCTCGTAGTTGACCGTGAGGCCGGGGCGGGTGAGATTCGACGAGCCGACGAACCCGGTGATCGGATTGTTGAGGTCCTCGCGGTGGCAGATGTAGGTCTTGCCGTGCAGCGGTCGGCGGGTGAACACCTTGATCTCGACGGCACCAGTGGCGAGCAGTTCGCGCAGCGATTGCAGGACCGCACGGTCCGCCGCGGTCGGAAGACCGCGCATTAGCTGCAAGCGGAGTTGCTCGATCAGGACCGCCTTGCGTTCCCGCGCGGCGTTCGCGTCGGCATCGGATTCGTCTGCGCCTTCCAGATCCGCTTGGAGCGCGTCGAGCGTTTCCTGCTGCACTCCGGCTGTCACCATGCCGATCAGGATCCGGACGATCGGCGGATCGCCTTCGCTCCAGTTTGCGGCCTTATCGGTGACCAACTGGTCGAAGACATTCCAGCCACGCAAGTTGAAGTAGCCGACGGCGACGTCCATGGTGTTGGACACCTGGAGTGTCTTCTCCAGGTGCGATCCCAAGTCCTGTTTGATGTTGTCGAAGATCCGCGTCAACGCCTGCGCCCGCTTCCCAATGGTTCCGAAGGTCAGAGCCTTTTGTACAGCACCGCGCCGACTGTCTCCCCAGCAAACGTCAGTTTTCAAGACTCAGATGCGACCATCGCATCGCTGCACCGCTCATGTCTGCGGGCGACCCTTGGGATAACGAGCCCCGCGGCACCGTCCTGACAACGACGCCGGCCGCGAGCACCTTCTAAATGCAAGGACCGATGCCGCTGATTACCCTCGCAATCCTCGCAGAACAGTGTCTTGCGCAGTGCCCGATTAGGTGTGGACGCAATATCGTCCGTCGATAAGCGGCCTGCTGTACTGGCGCAGGGGTCGTATTCATTCGGGGTGAATACGCCCTCACGCTGGTCGGCATGTAGCGCCGGGTATTGCTCTGTTCGCTTCTCACCTCTCCTGGACCAGCACGTGAGGTGCGTCCTTCATGCCTCCTGCGTTGGTCTGACCACGTCGCGGGTTTGTTGCTTTGGTGGGCCACCAGCTGGCTTCGCGTAGGAGTGTGGCGATGGCGGGCACGGTGAGGGTGCGCACGAGGAAGGTGTCGAGCAGCAGCCCGAAGCCGATGATGAGGCCGGCTTGGATCATGATGGCGACTGAGCCGACCATGAGGCCGAACATGCTGGCGGCGAATATCAGGCCAGCGGAGGTGATGACGGCTCCGGTGTTTGCCACGGTGCGCAGGACGCCGACGCGGATGTTGGTTCCGGATTCTTCGCGGAGCCGTGAGACGAGCAGCATGTTGTAGTCGGCGCCGACGGCGACGAGGATGATGAACGCCAGCAGCGGTACGGGCCAGGCGATTTCGTGGCCCAGTCCCCATTGGAAGACCACAACGCCGATGCCGAGCGAGGCGAGGTAGTTCAGCACGACGGTGCCTAGTAGGTAGAGGGGTGCCAGGAGTGCGCGCAGCAGTAGGACCAGGATGACGCCGACGATGATTATGGTGGCGATGGCCAGTTGTGCGAAGTCGGCCCATAGGAGTCGTTGGATATCGGAGTTGACGGCGGGGAAGCCGGCGACGGACACGGTGGCGTCGGCGAGTGACGTGTTGGGTCGTGCGGTGTTGGCGGTGTCGGTGATGCGGCTGGCGAGGTCCATCGCTTCAACGCTGTATGGGTCGTGGCTGCTTTCGATCATGAACCGCGCTGTTTTGCCGTCCGGTGAGAGGAATTGTTCGGCGACGTCGGTGAATTGCCGGTTCTCGAATGCGTTGGCGGGCAGGTAGAAACCGCTCGAGGAGTCGGAGTCGGCCGCTGCGCGTGAAGAGTTTTGCAGTTGGGTGGCGATCTGGCTCATGCCGGACAGCATTTCGATGTTGCTGTCGGCGAGGGTGCGGACGCCGGTGGCGAGTGCTTGGGCGCCGGAGGCCAGCTGTCCGATTCCGTCCTGCAATCGGCGGAGGTTGGTGGCGAGGTCGGCGGGGTCACCGAGGGCTCCGAATGCCTTGTCCAGCGAGGCGACTGCGTTTTGGACGTTGGCGAGGGTGCCACCGACTGTGGCATTGGTGGCGGGATCGTAGCGGTCCCCGAGGTCGGCGATCTGGGTGAAGAATCCGCTGTCGCGCAGAGTGACCAGGATCTTCACCTGGTCGCGGATTTGGGCGCATTGCGGGGTGGTGGCACACCACGGTGAGGTGTTGAGGGCGCCGACGAGTGGGTCGAGCTGGGTGATTGCGTTTTGGGCTTGGTTGGCCAGCGGTCGTAGTCCTGGGCCGGATTGGATGGCTTGGTCGACGGCGGGGGCAGTGGCGGAAAGCTGTTGCAGCAGTGGCCGGAATTGGTTGACCTGAGTTCCTGCGGATTGGGCTTGGGTGAGGATTCCGGCCAGTGGTGTGAGGGCGGTGCGCACGGTGCTGTCGAGTTGGGCGAGGCCGTCGGCGAGCTGGTCGGCGCCGCCGGTGAGTTTGGCGAGGTCGTCTTTGCGTGAGTTGCCCTCGGCGACCGCCCCGGCCATTTTGTCGCCGATCTGGCCGTTCTGCCAGGCCAGTTCTGCTTGGTCGAGGCGCTCTCCGGTGGGGCGGGTGACTCCGGAAACTTTGGTGACGCCGGGGATCTGGGAGACGCGGGAGGCCATCTCGTCGAGGTCGGCCAGTCCTTTCCCGGTCCGCATGTCGGTCGGGTTTTCCACGACGAGGAATTCGCTGATGACGACGTCTTTGCGGAAGTGGCGGTCCAGCAGGTGGTAGCCCTGGTTGCTGGCTGTGGTGTCTGGTTGTCCCTTGCGGTCGTCGTAGCTGATTTTGATGGTTGCAGCGGCTGCTGATAGGGCGAGCAGGATGACCAGGCTGACGATGAGTAGTGGCACGGGACGGCGGACCACGGCGACGGCGACGCTGTTCCAGTAGCGGCGGGTGCGGTCGGGTTTGGGTTCACCGATGCCGCGTTTGGCGGCTAGCGACAGCACGGGTGGCAGCAGGGTGACGGTGGCCAGAAATCCGAACAGCACGGCGATGGCGCACGCGGGGCCTAGGGCGGCGAAGACGCTGAGCCGCGCGAAGACCATGGCCAGGAACGCGAGTGCGACGGTGGCGGCGGAGGCGAGGATGACGCGCCCGATGCTGGCGGTGGCGTGGATGATGGCCTGATCGGCGGGTACTTGGGCGCGGCGCTGCTCGTGGTATCGGCTGATCAGGAACACGGTGTAGTCGGTTCCGGCGCCGAGCAGGATCGCCGTCATGAAGGCGACGGTGAACTGGGAGACCGGCATGCCCATCTCGCCGAGGGCGGACAGCACGCCGCGCCCGACTGCCAGGCTCAACCCGATTACCAGCAGCGGTAACAGCGCGGTGAACACCGACCGGTAGACGATCAGCAGGATCAGGGCGATCACGCCAGCGGTGGCGATTGAGATCAGCAGCAGGTCGTGCTCAGCGGAGGCGATCATGTCGCTGAAGGTCGCCGGTGGTCCCGTCACTTGCACGGTCGTGGTTGAGTCGGTGAACACCTCCGCGGCGATGTCGCGCACCGCGTTGACGGATTCTGCGGCCGTGGGGTCTCCGAGGGTGCCGGCGACGCCGACGGGCAGGTACCAGGCTTTGCGGTCGACGCTGACCGCCTGGGCTTCGGTAATCGGATCGGCCAGTAGGTCTTGCACCAGCAGGACGTGGTCGCCTTCGGTCTGCAACCGGCTCACGAGTTCGCCGTAGCGCTGCCGTGCAGTCGGAGTCAACCCATTGGGGTCTTCCATGGCGACAAACACCATGGTTTTCGAGCCTTCTTCGCCGAACGCGGCGCTCATGCGGTCAACCGTCTGCAAGGACGGCGCATCGCGAGGAATGAGGTCCACCGACTGTTGGCGCACCACGGTTTCCAGCTGGGGAAACAGCAGCGCGAGAACCACCGCGGCGCCCAGCCATACCCCGATGACCAGCGCTTTGTGCCGGAGGGTGAATCGGGCTAGCGCTGCCAACCGTTCGCTGTACTCGCGGGTGTCGGCCGGGTCGGGGGATCCGTTGGCGCGCCGACCAGAACGCGTGGCCTGGCTTGGGGAATCTGCAGTGCCGTCGGTCACTAGACCTCCACTGGTAGCGTAGCGATACTGTCGGTATCGCTACGCTACCGCATGTAGTGCACGTGGTGGCGGCCGCTATCGAGTAGGCCCGCGGCCGCGGTCACAGTAGGCAGAGGAATGGTCGAACACTCAGTTGGCTTCTGGAAGCCAAGGCCGACGCTGTTCAGTCGACGACACTGGCCTTGGATGTCGTTCAGGGTCTTGCTGTTGCTGGTCCTCGACGTTGACATCGAATGCACGGACGGCCACATCGCGTAGCGGGGCCGCGGGCCGCTACCTGTGGGGTCGGGCTTCGGTTGTGGCCGACTGGTCCGTGTTCTGCAGCAGCACGTAATTGCCGAGGCTGCCCAGGAAACCTGCGCAGTGCTGAACGAGTTCATCGGTGGTGAACTCGAGTTCTCCGTCGAGTCGGCGGCGCAAGACTTCGAATAGCCCTCCCACGCCCAAGGTCGAAGCCAAATGGGCAACCCCAACGGCGGAGTCGGCGATGTCGAGGTGGAGTCTGGCTTCGCGCAAGACGAGGTCGGTGAAACCCGCCATCAGTTCGCTGCGTAGCTCTCGGAGCAGCGGCTCGGTTGCAGATTCCACGAACAGGATCCGACCCAGCCGAGGGTCGTTGTCGATCATGCTGACCAGCCTGCGGATCGGCGCGTACGCCAGCACCTCCGGTGGCTCGCCGGCATCGGGGATCGCGTCGACTATCACCTCCTGGAAGGTGGCATAGAGCTGCTGGTAGACAGCCCGCAGGAGGGCGTCTCGGCCGGAGAAGTGCTGGTAGAAGTAGCGTGACGTGACGCCTGATTCAGCGCAGACGGCAGTCACAGTGGCGGCGGCAACACCGCGCGTGCCGATCAACTCGGTTGCGGCCTCGATGAGACGGGTGCGCCGGTTCCGGTGACGCTCCTCGGCGGACATCCCGCTATACACCCGCGCCGAAACCACGTGGATAGCTTGCCATCTAATTCTGACAAGGCTTAGAGTCAGATTGCCAGCGTGCCTTTGACGAACGGGAGAACAACATGAGCGACGATTCGTCCACACGGCCCACCACGCGGGTCGTCCCGAAGCCCCGCCGTGTTCGATTCGACATGCCTGCCGGGACCAGTCGGCAGCACTTCGTCGATGGCGACTTGGTGATGAGCCACTTTGTGTCCACCTTGTCGGCCACGTTCCCCGAAGGGGAAGACTTCTTCATCCGGTCAGTCCGCGAGTACCGGGACCACATCAGCGACGCTGACCTCAAGGAGGCGGTCAAGGGATTCATTGCACAAGAGGCCACCCACCGACACCAGCATCAGCTGCTCAACGATCGGCTCCAAGCGATGGGCTATCCCACCGAGGGGATCGATCGGCATATCAAGAAGTTGGTTGGCCGACTTGAGAAGCGTTTTTCTCCCACGATGCGCCTGGCTGTGACGGCCGCCCTGGAGCACTATACGGCGACATTCGCCGAAATCATTCTCACCAGCGACGAAGCTCAAGAACTCATCGGCTACACCGAAGTGCGGCCTATTCTGCTCTGGCACGCACTGGAAGAATGCGAGCACAAGGCCGTCGCTTTCGATGTCTATGAGACGGTCGGTGGAAGCGAACGCACCAGGGTCTGGGGGATGCGGATCGCCAGCCTCCTCTTGTTCAGCGAGTTGGTCATCCAGACCACCCGCTCTCTGGCCGGTGACCGTGCCGCCTACAACCCGGTGCGGTTGCTGCGCAGCCTTCGAGCCTTCCGGCATAACCCGCTATTCAGCTCAGCAGCAATTGAGCGCTTTCGTTCCTACACCCGCGGCGGATTTCATCCCGACGACTGGGACAGCGCAGAAATCCTCGAACGCTGGACCAAGGAACTCTTCGACGCCGATGGTGGCCAACAAGTGCGTAGCAGCGTCTAGCTCGACCAGAGCCTGTCGCGGTCTATTCGGCGTGCCGAAAGGCGTTGTGAGGGCCTCCTCTTAGTCATAGGCAGCGTTTCAATAACCTTGGTGGGGCCCACTTTTACTGGCCGCTCGACGCTGCCCGATCACGGCGGGGGCTGGAGGATGCTTCGGCCGAGGAACTCGGTGACGGCGGAGCTGAAGGCGTCGTTGTCGTCGCCGGCGATCATGTGTCCGGTACCGGATACGTCGACGGTCTCGGCGTGGGGAACCAGTTGCTGGAACTCGTCGACGGTGGCTTGGGAGACCACGTCGGACAACAGGCCCCTTACGAGAAGTGTTGGGGCGCTGACCCGTCGGGCTCCGTCGATCAGCAGGTGGCTGATCGCGTCGAATTGCTCCGTTCCCGTGGTCGATTCGTCGCGGAGGAAGTCGAAGTTGGAGTGAATGAATGCCGGGTCCCACCGCCAGATCCAGCGGCCGTCGTGACGCTGCCGTAGCACCTTGCGCAGGCCGTCGACGTTGGCCGGGCGCGAGCGATGGGGGTTGTACGCGGCGATCACCTCGGCGGCGTCGGTGAGGGTGCCAAAGCCGTCGGGATGTGCGGCCATGAACGTCACTACGCGACGAGCGCCCTGGAATTCAAGCCGCGGGGTGACGTCGACCAGGACAACCGCCGCCCACAACGCCCCGGATGTCAACAGATGCGTGCCGAGCACGGTCATGCCCCCAAGGGATGCACCTACGACGGCAGGGGCGATATCCGCGCTGAAGTGCTCACGCACGGCGAGCAGATCGGTCGCGAGTCGCTCGAGGTCGTACCTGCCGGCGGGGTCCCAGTCGCTGTCGCCGTGACCGCGGGTGTCGTAGGCGACGACTGTGTATCCGCATGCGTGGAGGCGACGCGCTGAAGTGCTCCACGCGTGCCGGTTCTGGCCGCCGCCGTGCAGGAGCAGCACGACGGGACGGGCGTCATCGTGGTCGTAGCAGTCGGCGGCCAGGGTGATCCCGTCCTGGGTTCGGACCCGATGCTGCACGGCGGAGGTCATGACAAATTCCTGGCGAGATCGGAGTCCGCCCGAAGCGTGCGACCGGCTACAAGCGCCTTCATTGTGCGTTGCCCGCGGCGTTCACGATCGTGACCGTGCCCTGGGCTACGCAGACGGCTTTGTCGCCGTTGCTGATGTCGATGCGCGCTACTCCGCTGCGCTTGCCCAGTGACACGATGTCGGTGACGGCGACACACACACCGGTGGACACGGGTCGCAGCAGGTTCAGCTTGAATTCGGTGGTGGCGACCCATGATCCGGCCGGAATGACGGGGTAGAACACGACTCCGAGACAGTGGTCGACCATCGCCGATAGACATCCGCCGTGCAGGGTGCCAAAGGGTGTGAGCAGTTCGGCGCGGGTTTCCATCTCTGCCACCAGCCGACCGGCGGCGAGTTCGGTGTGCCGAAAGTTCAGGAACGTCGACAGTCCACCGGCTGTGGTCGCCGATCTGAGCAGCTGGTCGGCGATCTGCTCATCGAAGTGCGCGAATGTCATTGCCACCACCATGCCCCTTTCTCCTGTCCGGCCATGGGTTCAATCACCGTTCGAGCCTGCGAATCGTTTGAGCATGTCGCCGAATGCGCCGAGGTCGACGGCGCGGCGGAGTGCTCGACATCGACGGCGATGAACCTGGCCGTCGCGGTGAAGCACACGACGCGTCGTCGAAGAGGGGCACGGGCTAGACCGGTGTGGTCCAAGTGATGGGCAGCGATGTGTAGCCCCGGATCGGCCCGGACCGCAGCCGCCGCGCCGATTCAAGATCGACCTCCCAGTCAGGCACCCGGTCCAACAATGCATCCAGAGCGATGCGGGCCTCCATCCGCGCCAGCGCCGCACCCAGACAGAAGTGAATGCCGCGACCGAAGGCGACCTGGTGCTCACTGGTGCGCTCGATGTCGAACACGTCCGGATCGGGGAAGGCACGCTCGTCGCGGTTGGCCGACCCGAACAACAGCAGCACCTTCTCACCTTGACGCATCGTCGTGTCGTGCAGGGTGACGTCGCGGGTCAGGGTTCGTGAAAGTCCCTGTGCAGGTGAGTCGTAACGCAGCAACTCTTCCACCGCAGGCCCCAACAGTGTTCGATCGGCGGCTAGGCGTCGGCGGGTTTGCCGATGCTGGGCCAGCACGACCGCGGAGTTCCCCAGCAGATTGGTGGTGGTCTCGTAGCCCGCGACGAGCAGCAGCGCGCAGAAGCCGAGGACTTCCTCGTCGGTCAGTCCGATCCCGTCGACTGTGGCGTTGGCCAACGCCGACATCAGGTCCTCGCGGGGGTTCTTGCGGCGGTCGGCGAGGAAGTCGGTGAAGTAGGCGTAGATCGCGGCGGCGGCGGTCAGTGCGTCGGTGGTTTGTCCGTGGTTGACGTCGACCTGGACCAGTTGGCTCGACCACAATCGGAACTGATCACGATCGGTGGCGGGAACGCCCAGCAGATCGGCGATCACCGCGGCGGGCAGGATCGCGGCGAAGTCGGTCACGAAGTCCGCCGATCCGGAACCCTCGTCGAGGCGCTCGAACAACTCCGCGGCCATCTGTGTGATGGCGCCCTGCAGCCCGGCCACCCGCCGGGGAGTGAACGCCCGGCTGACCAGGGCACGCAACTGGTCGTGGCGCGGAGGGTCCATCACGATCATCATCGGCAGGAACGAACCGATGAAGTCCGATCCCGGCGGGGTGGGGAAGATGCCGTCCACCGAGGAGTACGTGCCGTGATCCAGTGCTGCGGCCTGGACATCGGCGTGGCGGCTCAACACCCAGGTATGGGATTCCTCGGCGCGGTACACCGGAGCCGCGTCACGCAATAACCGATACGTCGGATAGGGGTCGTTGAGGATCGAGGCGTCGAACGGGTCGTAACGAATCTGCACCGAGACCACAAGACCTCCTACCACCAAAGTAACGACGGTTTAGACTGGCAGTCTAAACCGGCCGAACGGGACAGGTGGGGCAAATGCGCAAGATTCCACGTCAGATCTCTGACCGGCTTCCCGCCGCGGCGGACTTGTTCGCCGAGAAGGGGCTCAACGACTCCAAGATCGAAGACGTCGCCGCGGTGACCGGTGTGCCGAAAGCGACGCTGTACTACTACTTCGCCGGCAAAGAGGACATCCTTGCCTTCCTGCTCGAAGACCTCCTCAAGGACATCTCCGATGCCGTGACCGCGATCGTGCACACCGACGGCTCCGGTGCCGAACGCCTCGCACTTGTCATCCGCGCACAACTGCGGGCAATGGCGCAGCGGCCAGCGGTATGCCGGGCACTCATCGGCGAACTGGGACGAGCGGCCCGCATGCCTGCCATCGCCGAGATGATCAATACCGCCTACCAACAACCCGTTGAAACTCTGCTCATCGAAGGAGCCCGCGACGGATCCCTCGTCGCCCAGCCCGATGCACGATCGACGTCCATTGCGCTGTTCGGCGCGGTCACCATCAATGCACTCATGTACCTGGTCACCGAGAACCACCTCGACGAGACGGTGGTCGCCAGCACCCTCAGCGCCGTCATGTTCGACGGCCTGCGCCCGCGCACAGGAGACCAGTCATGAGCACCTACGGCCTGTCGGTTCTCGGCGCGGATTTGAAGTCACTGGCCCAGACCGCCCAGGCCGCCGACGCGGCCGGGTTCGACGCCGTATGGGCCTCGGAGTTCTACTCCCGGTCCGGATCGATCTCCATGGCCGCGATGGCCAACAGCACACAGAACTGCCGGATCGGTTCCTCCATTCTCTACGGCGTCGGCCGAAGCCCCCTGGTGCTGGCCACCGAGGCGCGTGATCTCGACGAACTCTCCAACGGACGGCTGGTACTCGGAATCGGCAACGGCACCAAACGGATGATGAGCGACTGGCACGGCGTGCCCGACACCTCCGCGCCCGCGCTGCGGATGGAAGAACTCGTGATGCTGCTGCGCCGGATCTGGAACCTGCATGAAGGGCCGATCCATCACGAGGGCCGTTTCTACAGAATGAATCTCACCCCGACCGGCGACGTGGGACCCCCCAGCCGGCCGATCCCGATCGTCACTGCCGGTGTCCGGCCCCGGATGTGCGAGGCGGCCGGGCGGGTGGCCGACGGCCTGGCCGGACATCCCCTGTTCACCACCACCTACGTCGAGGAGATCGTCCGGCCCGCTATCGCCCGGGGTGCCGCGCACACCGGCCGCGACCCCAATGACGTGGAAATCATTTCCATGGTGATGTGCGCCATCCACGACGACGCCGAGGTCGCCAGGCGCGAACTGGCGCAGCAGATTGCGTTCTACTCCTCGGTCAAATCCTACGAGACGGTACTCGATGTGAACGGATTCGCCAGCGAAGGCCGAACCATCCGGGAAGCATTCGCCCAGCGCGATTTCCCGGCGATGTTCGCCGCGGTGTCCGACGAGATGATCGACACCATGGGCGTCGCCGGGACGGCACACGAAGTCCGTGAACAACTGAGACGCTACGACGGCGTCCTCGACCACATCATGCTGTATTCACCATCGGTCGGCATCGCTGCGGAACGCGTGCAGCAAAACCTCGACAGCATCATCGGGGAATGCTCGCCCGCCTCGATGTCGCCAGGGCAGTCCGGTCCACGTTCAACCTGATCCACGCATTGCCGCCCACGTCGACCCGTCGCCGCGTCCGCGGCCGCATCAGTGGCTCTGCCGCGCCGACCCCGCCGATGATTGCGTGGCGCTGTTGACGATGTTGGCGTCGTCGGTGTCGGGGAGGTCATGGCGGACCACGCGAACCCGTCCTTGAGGTAGGCAGGCCATGTAGCCGTGGCGCATGCCGTAGAGTTCCCACGCTGTCTGTTCAGTGTCGGGATCGACATCGATGCGATGTCCGCGCGAGAAGCTCAGGTGTAGTCCTCCATCGTCGCTAGAACAGGCCTGGGTGCACACTGCGCCGGCGAGGTTCAGCAGTGGGCGTTCGTGGGTCGCGATCCTGAGGGGGTCAATGCGCACCGCCTCGATGGGGTAGGTGCCGACGGCCGGAAGGGTCAATAGCAGGGGGCAGGAGATGACGATTTCGTTGTAGTCATCGAAATCCAGAACCAGGCCGCCATGCAGCGAGAGGCGTTGTACGACAAGGTTTTCGATCCATTGGGTGTACATGGCAGTCTCTTTTCGACGCATCGTTGAGCCGTATCCCCAAAGAGTACGCTAAGTAGCGCTGCGATACCAGTAGTATCGTTATCGGTTGGCGGTGGGCCGAGCAGCGTTGGTCACGACGCGCCTGGTGGCTCGGTCAATGCGGTCGCGGGTGTCGGCGGCTGTCGCGCGGTCGCCGCTGAAGGCCACGAGGTTGGCCAACCAGATGTCGGAGATGACCCCAGCGACGTGCAGATCGGCGGGGGTGGGTTCGCCGCCCCTGAGCGTGCGGGCTAGCAGGATCTGGATCTCATCGGCCGCGCGGTCGAGTTCCGCGGCGGCGCGGGTGTCTGCGACGGCGAAGGCCCGTGTCATGGCCGTCGTCAGCCATGGGTCGCGCTGCCAGCGGTCATGCAGATGTGCGGTGAGCCGTTCGAGCCGTTCCAGCGGTGTGCCCTCACCACCCGCCCAGTCGCCGGCCGAGTCGAGTCGACGGAACTCGCGCGTCAGCGCTGCTACCAGCAAGTGGGTTTTCGCCGGGAAATAGCGGTAAAGCGTGCCGACGGCGATGCCGACCCGCTCGGCAACCGTCCGCATCTGAACCGCCTCGTAACCACCGGCCGCGGCCACGGCCAAAGCTGCATCCAGAATCGTTTCCCGGCGCCGTGCGGAGGCGCGTGAACGCGACGCGTTAGCGGCCCGCTTCTCTGCAGCGACCGAGTTCGCTTCCGAAGGCAGGGTTTTCCCGCGGCTGCGCGCCTGAGGGAAAGTCATGACGGCCCCGGGTCCAGACCGCCGCGGCGCGAGAACTGCTCCAGAAGATCGCCGAAAGCGCTGACATCGCCGTGTGCGGCGAAGTGCTCAGGGCTGACGACAATGAACACTGCACTGGCGGTGAAGCGGGCGATCCCACCCTCACCCGTGCCTGTCGCCGTGACATGCAGCGCCCGCCCTTCACGAGAGACGATGTGGGCAGTAATCCGGTGGGTCTGATGCAGCGGCACCGGCCGCAAATATTCGACCGTCAGGGTGCGGGTCACCGCCGGGGTGCCGGCGATCCACAACGTGAAGCCCAGGACGTCATCACATGCGGCGGCCACTGCCCCGCCGTGAGCCAGGCCCGGGGCCCCGATATGCCGCTCGTCGAACCTCACATCGGTGTACACCGCGTCGCCGCTGCGATGCACCACTAGCCGCAGTCCGTGAGGGTTGTCCGGGCCGCAACCCATGCAGGTCGTGGTGTGCGAGGGCAGCCGCTCCGGCGGCAACACGCTTTTGGGCACCATCACCCCCCAATACGATCGGTTTCGCTGCGCTACCGTTAGTACCACACTGCTAGACTGCCAGGACAACATCGCGTGAAAATCGACCGCCCGAGGTGAATGAGTGAGCAACAGTCAGTCAGCGCCAGTCCCTGACGATGACGTGGACCCGCGGCGCATCCGGTCACGCACCCGGCTGCTGGATGCTGCGGCAACGCTACTGAGCACCGGTGGGGTGGAAGCGGTCACTATCGATGCCGTCACCAAAGCATCCAAAGTGGCCCGAACCACGCTGTACCGCCACTTCCACAGTTCGTCGCATCTGCTCGCAGCCACGTTCGAACGCCTACTTCCGCAAGTGACCACTCCGGCACCGACCAGCGGACCCCTCCGTGAGCAGCTGATCGAATTGCTCAGCCGCCAAGCCGCACTCTTCAACGACGCACCGCTGCATGTCACGACACTCGCGTGGCTCTCATTGGGGCCCACCGGCTCCACTAACGAAGCGGATGAGCGCCACACATCCGGGGCGCTACGGGCCCGAGTCGTTGACCAGTACCGTCAACCATTTGACGCCATACTCACCAGCCCGAGAGCACAAGCCGAACTCGACGACTTCGACCGGGAACTGGCGCTCTGCCAACTCGTCGGACCACTCGCCTTCGCCCGAATGACCGGGCTTCGCACCATCACTCACAATGACTGCGCGAACATCGTCGATGACTTCCTCGCCGCCCACCGCAAGACCGATAGCGACGCCAAAGAGTCGAAGATCGCCACCAAGAAGACGGGCCGCCCCGCGCGCTTAGCTCGCTAGGCACAACGAAATCACAGCGTCCAGCCGGCTGGTCTTCGGGCCCTTTTCGCCTTCTCGCAAATCGCGTCGGCGATGGCATCGAAGGACCGTTCGTCGCCATCATCGGCGAGGCCGTGCGCGCAGATTCCATGGGCATCCGCGTGACGATTCGTGCCGGCAAAGTGAGTGCACCACCTCAGTGTTCGGACCGCCGTTTCCCGCGTTGAGAACTCTTCCCCCTACGTCCGTGAGGTGTCTCGCGGGCAACCCCTCGCATCCGCGGTCTCGCAATCCTTGGGACGCGGGGTGTCTGCGCCGCGGATCTTTATCCGGATATCGTCCGTCGTTAAGTGATCGTGCTTATTGGCAGAGGGGTCGAATTCCGAGTGGGGTGAATGCCCAAATCAGAGGTCTGTTCGAGGGCGAGTTTGTTCGCTGCGTCGCAAGCGCTGGCTGTCGGTGTCTCTTGA
This sequence comes from Mycobacterium barrassiae, assembly GCF_025822765.1. GTDB lineage: Bacteria > Actinomycetota > Actinomycetes > Mycobacteriales > Mycobacteriaceae > Mycobacterium > Mycobacterium barrassiae. The sequence goes on from NZ_JACKUK010000006.1 coordinate 17,512, forward strand.
TAAGACTGTTGCGAGCTGACTGCGTACCTGTGGTCAACAGGCAGGAGGATCCGATGTACTTCAAGGTCACGGTCACTGGTGACGCCAACCGCTATCCCACGTGGGCCTTGTACGGCGACAACCATGAGATGGTCGCCTGGGCAGGCGAAGGCTTCGAATCGCAAGCCAACGCCACCAGAGCGGCAAATGCCTTCAAGTCCGGCGGGTCCGCAGCACGGTATGAGACATTCCAGGACGTCGGCGGAAGCTGGCGGTGGCGCGCATGGCGGTCGAGTGACAAAGTTGCCGCCTCAGGTGAGTCGTTCGCCAGCTCTTACAACGCGGAGCGCGCCGCCGAGAACGTGCGGGCGAACGCGCCGTATGCGACTGGGCCCTGAGCTGCGTACATGGGTGACAATGACGATCTGAAGTTGAATCCACGGTTCCTGCGGCGAGCAGCGGAACAGGTGCGCGACTTTGAGCGGGCGTTCAGCGCCCTGCTCGAGCTGTGTCAGTTCACCGCTGGGCTTCGGGCGATGGCTGGTCCCGACCTGCCTGACGAGGTACTTGCCGGCTACGCCAGTCTGCCCGCCGTGACACCGAGATCTGATGTGTCAGACGACGAATGGGTGGCGGCGAAGGGCCGCTGCTCACGGACAGCTGGCCGTATTGCGCATCTTCCCGACATCACCGGTGTGCGGATATCCCGCCCGGGATTCGGCGGTCCGGTTAACCCGTTCGAGATGTGGATAACTGTCACCCAGCCGCACTCGCTCGTACAGCCGGACGACATCCTCGCCGCGTCCGAACACACCATCGGCATCCTTGAATCGATGGTCGACCGTGTCGATGTCACCGGCGACATCAGCATCGAGGATATGCACCCTTTGGTCTGGGGCGCGGCTCGAGGCCAATGGCGCATCGAGTTGTACCGCGAAGCGGTGTCATCCGCCGTGGGCGCTGTCATCGACCACGTCCGCCAGCTCACCGGAAGGACTGACCTCGACGACAAGGACGTTTTCACGCAGGCCTTCTCGCAGAGTCCACCCAAGGCTGGTGCTCCGCGATTGCGCTGGCTCGGAGGTAATCAAGACCAGACCGTCATATCGATGAACCGCGGCTTGTTGAGTTTCTCGACGGGCGTCCATGCTGCGATCCGAAACCCAACCACCCACGACCGGACGCAGCTATCGGCGCAGGAGGCCGCCGAGAGGCTCGCCGCTTTAAGCCTTCTGGCGACTTGGGTGGAGAAGTGCAGGCTCGACAGCGTCGACGCCACGCAGTGAACAATCACTCGCGAGAACTCAAGCGCTGGAACCGCCGCCGCGAAATCCATCTGAGGCACAGCGATACGGTCAGCGGGCTCTTTCGGCGATGTAGGCGGTCCAGTCGCGGGCAGCAAGTCTGGCCCAGTCGGCGGCGTTTTTGTCGGTGAGCCCGAGCAGTTCGGCCAGGACTGGTGCGGGCATGTCGCCGGAGAGGTGGAAGAGGGTCGCTTTGCGGTTCTCGTAGGGCTTGATCCCGATGGCGACGAGCTGGGAGCGGATGTTCTCGGTGGCGAGGTGCGCTGCAGGGTTGCCGCCGCGGAACAGCCAGCCGGTTCCGCGTGAGGCGTAGAGGCTTTTGCCGCGGTGCTCGAGGTGCTCACGGATGAGGTCGTCGAGGAGCGGCGGCATCTGGACTGGAATCTTGCTGAAGGTGACGTGCACGGCCCGGTCGTCGGTGATCGCGACCTGACTGGTGCGCATGGCGACGATGCGTGAAAGCGGCTGTGCGAACAGCAATGTGAGCAGGCCCGCAATTCGTGTATAACGGCGCACGGTCGTGTCGTGCAGCAGACGCTCTACGGCCGCCCACCGCTGCGTATCGGAGACGGTTACTGAGGGCGGTGACTGCGGGACGTCGGGGACTCGGAGTTTGGTGTTGGTGCGGGATTGGCGTAGCCAGACGATGAAGGCGTACTCATGGTTCAGCATCCTGCCGACGTGTTCTTGGTAGCGCTCCAACAGATCCTGGGTCGCGGTCGCCGCACTGGCGTCATGGCGGGCGAGGAAGCCCACGAACTCGATCGCGACGCGGATGCGCCGTCGACACGCATCGGCCATCGACTTGGTCAACCGGTCTTCACGGGCGGCCTTGCGCATTCCTCGCAGCACCTGCCAGTGCGCGAATCGGCGAATCAAGGCGGCGTCCTCGGCGGGCAGTTCGGCGACGATGTCTTCGATCCAGGGCAGCATCCGTTCGATGCGGATGTCGAACGGTTCCAGGACACCGACCGCGACGAGAAGACTGCGAAGGTAGTCGTGGGCACGATCCGAGGGCAGGGTGCGGAAGGTGTCGTGGCTGATGTCGACCGCGCCGCAAGCCATCTGCCCGAGAAGTTGGGGGCCGATGCCAGGTTTCTTGCGCAGCCACCACAGCCCTGTTTGTGGGCGTTCGGAGTTCACCAGCTCGTCGAAGACCGGCCGCAATTGGCGGTGAATCTGGCCGGTCGTCGGGTCGGCGAGCAAGTCGCTGAGGCGTTCACGCAGGAAGCATCGCGCGCACCGATTGTGCCCGTAGGGATGGTCTTCGCGCCCGCATTCGCGGCACCCGAAGATCGACTCGACACCGGCACATGACGCGCACACCACCGTCTCGCCGCGTCGCCATGCCAGCGGCCGCACGACATGGCAGCCCGGACAGGTTTCGGGGTGGTAGTGCCGCCTGCGACGGCAGCCGACACAAATGCGACACCCATGCGTCAGCCGGGTCAGGTAGTTGGTGCTTGCGCACTCCCAGCAGGCTCGTCGATTCACTCGTTGTCGCCGGGGCGGCGGATCCTGGCGCGGATCGGCCGCAGGTCGCCGATCCCGGACCCGCTGTCGTTGACTGCGGGTGCCTCGCGGATCTGTTCTTGGGCGAGCTCGAACAGATCGTTGGGGGTGCACGCCAGGATGTCGCACAGCGCCGCCAGCAGGTCGAGATTGATGCGCTGTGGAGGCTTGGTAGCGATCCGGTGAACCATCTGTCGGGAGATCTCCACGCCACGTTCGTGCAGCGGTGCGACGAGGTCGGTGGTGGCGAACATGCCGTTCTCGGCCATCAGGCGGCGCAGGTTCCACCGGAGGACGGTTCTAGTGCTCATCCTGGCTCCCTTCAGTCGTCGCGGATCCGTAGACGCGGCGCAGCGCCGCCTGCAACGTTTTGGTCTTGAAGTCGTTGGACACCGAGGTGTAAATCGCGGTGGTCGAGGCGTAAGAATGTCCGACCTGCTCGGTAACGAACCGTTCCGGGTAACCGAACTCGATCAGGTGGGTCACATAGGAGTGCCGCAGGCAGTGCAGGGTGAGGTCTTGAGGCAGACCGGCCTGCGCCCGCAAGTAGGCGAATCGCTTGTCCATTTGCTTGGTCGCCACCCGCTGCCGACGCTCAGTCAGCCACAACTCTTGACGGCTGCCGGGACTCAGAAGCGGCCGGGCTTGATCGACCCATTGGCGCAGTCCGTCGATCACCCAGTCGAACTCGGGAACGGCCAGCACCGTGCGACGCCGAGGGGCGCTGCCGCGGCTGGACTTGGCATACCGGACGTGGACGGCGCCGAACGTTCCCCACGCCGGCATCCGCGGGTTGGGACGCAGGTCGGCCACGTCGAGGTAGCACAGCTCTCGACGGCGTAACCCGAAGGCGTAGGCCGTCTTGATCATCTGCGCGTCGCGCAACGCCGCCAACGCGCCTTTGCGACCCGAACGCGCAATGATGTCCACTCGATCGGCAAGGAACGCGAACAACGTTTCCACCTCGTCGTAGGTGAACGGCCGGCGGGCGGGCTTGCCCTCGTATTCGACCAGATGCGCCGCGGTGTTGAAGTCATGGCAGACCTGCGACGGGATCCTTTCGAACCGCTGCTCGCACTGCGAGATCCAGCCATAACGGCCATCGAGTAGGTAGTCACAAAACAACCGCAGCGTCATGTGGTAGCCGCGAATTGTCGAGGGCGCCTTGCGGTTGTTTCCCGACATCAGAGCCGCCGTGAAGTCCTCGACATCGCCGGCCGTCCAATCCCACGGATGCGTCTCGGCGAACGCAGCGAACCGTCGCACGAACGCCAATCGCGATTCGATCGTGGCCTCGGCAAGCAGCCGGGACTTCTGCTGGCGTCGCCACCCCGACAGCATCGCTTCAAAGACCGCGGACGGTTCATCAAGATGGACCACGCCCGCGGCGAGAACGAGGTGCGCCGAACCTGGAACGCTCAACTGAAGGCCTCCAGACGGTCAACTCACAGTTGTCAATGTCAACGGCAAGTTACCACGATCTGGGCCGAAATCGCTCATCAGCACAAACGGGAAATGGTTCAATGGCGGCTTGGCGGCTCTCGCCCCAAGCGCCACCCGCGTGCGTCAACTTTAAGTTGATTGGCGATCTTCCGGCCCAGAGTGCAAGAGGTGTGTGGATTTTGGGCGTTGAACAGGGACTTGATGTGATGCGACAACGTTGGAGGTGCATTGCCCGTGTGGCGGCCTGGCGGACGACGAGGCAATGAGCGCCCACGAGTTCCGCGACGACGATGCCAATGCGTGGGGTGCTCAGCGCGCAACCAGCTGGCTACGCCATCAACGTCAGGCGTAACCACCGTCCGACCGACGCACGTGTCCGCGATGCCTGGCTACACCACGATTAGCCGCAGCAGGGCGATACTGGATCGTGACAGGGTTGAGTCAGAACCATCAGCCGATCACCGGTCTCCGAACGACGTGGCTGCCGGTGCACAATCGGCTTTACGACGCGGTGGTCGAGGCCCACGACCGGCGCTCGGCCGACGAGCTAGATACAAACCGTTGGATCGCGCTGTTCTGTCGACGGTCGCTGACCATGTCCGAGACCATTGCTAGGGTTCGGTCGTTCAGTAGCGGAAGGGGCCGATCATGCAGGTGGAGTACGACAGCGGAATGCGCTGCTTCCGAATCCAGGAGCATCCTTACGGCCCAGTTACGCTCGTCAACTACTCGACTCCCTTCGACTCGTTCGAAGTCGTCGATGATAATCAGCTCGTTGTATACGCGTACGGAGGAGTTGCTGCTCGGTACAACTCCGAAGGACGCCTCCTCATGTGAAATCGACGCACCGGAGTCACTATCTGAGCGGAGGTGCAATGACGATCGGCCAGGTCCCCGATCTGTTTGACGGCCAGGCAGCGCCGTCGCGAGACGACTACGTTCTTGCCCAAGGATTTCTGCGTAACCCGGAGTACTGCCGGGGAGTGCTACCCGATGAACGGATGTGGCCGCCGGAACTCGATCGTCTTCCGGCAAATGACGACGGTCGGATTCGTATCGACCGCGCCGTCGTATTCGCGATTGCGCGGCGCGTGATAACCGAACTCGACGATCCGTGGTCGGCCACGCAGTTGCACGCAGCGATCACATTCTGGGGTGCGCCACCAGGGCAGTCGACGACACGTGCGGCGAAGCCGTTCGCGGATGCCAATGTTGCGGGGCGCCTGACCCAGGCAATCGAAATTACACGCGGTGAGGGGCCGATCAGTGCGTACAAAGCGTTGAGTAGACACCAGCGACTGTGGGTCAGAGGGCTCGGCCCGTCGTACTTCACCAAGTTGATGTATTTCGCTGGATACGACGCGAAACCTTATCTCTCGCAGCCTTTGATCATGGACGACAACGTCATTGCCGGACTGATCAAGGTCACCGGCCACCCGTGGGAAGCGTTAGGCGAGCACTACAGTCGCTACTTGGACCTGGCCAAGGACTGGGCCTACGAATTCGCCACAGAACCCGACGTGATCGAACGGCGCCTCTTCGCCCTCGGATCGTGATCTGACTACGTGAAGTGCTGCCCTTTCTTCAACGATAGGTGCTAATTCCATTGACTTAACCTCAGATCAAGATCAACGCCCGAGGTATCGCAACGCGAAGGTGGCTGTGGTGGTGGACTTGATCCGACCGCCACTTCGTAGGTTGCAGACATAGGCGCGAAGTAGAAGCTTCTTGCGCCGCGGCGGGCATAGGAAGCGCAGCTGAAAAGAAACGAGGTGTCCGTGACGTGGACAGCCAATGACTCCCGATTCACAGTCAGCAATATCGCCACGACGTTCACTGGAATCTGCCTGATCAAACGACCCCCAAACCCGCAGTGAGAATCAGCATCTGCCACGTCGACGGGAATATCGAGGGTCAAGACGACCGCCCGGTATCTCCCTCGCAACCCTCGCGAGGCGCGCTGCGTACTCGGCTAACGGCGGAGCAATAGCGAGGATGGCTTAAGTAACCGGTCATCGATCACGAAGGCCGTGTCGGTCAAGCGGATTGGCGAATCACCGGAACCTTGCGAGTTGCGCTGTCACGCCGACTCTCGGGGAAACAGGGCGAGGAGGCGATCAGCGATGGTGGCTGGGTTGGATCCGGACGTGCGCTGATCTGGAGTGCTATCGGCCTGCCATTTCGCGACGGTGCTGATCAACACCGCCGCCGAGCTCGCCGGGAGTCCACGCTGCGCGCCCTCGATCCGGCCATCAGCGCTTGCGTGCTTCACCCGGACAGTGTCTGCATGCATGTCCACGGTCGCAGCGGACAGATGCAGATCCTCCGGAACCACGCGAACGGTATTCGGCACGACCCCTCCCTCGTGGCGGCTGCGATGGCTCATCCGAGGCTACCGTGAGCAAGCAGACGCTCGGTGCAGCAATTTCACTTGGCCTGCCTCCGCAATTAGCTCAAAGCGAAATGGGGCCCATCAGCGCCTCCGCTAAACCCAGCGCGATTGAGCGGCGATTTCGATTTATACGCTGTTTCGGCGCTCACGGAGCTTAGCTATGCCGTCAAATTGTTCCCGGCTAGACGACCTTGACTCTGGCGACACCGGGTGGCGCGGAGGCGGCACATTGCGGGGTTGACGCTGGCCGGTGACCTGGAGGTGGGCAATCTGTTTCCCCGCGTAGGTGACGCTGAACGTCTGGCCTGGATGGCCATTTGCAAGCGCGGCCGCGCATTGGTCGCACAGCTCATGGATTAGCGGCGGAATATTCACGACCGCGACGATAGATCGGAACGCGATCCAAGTGTTGAATGATGCATGCGTGTCGCCGCCATGGTTCGCAAAATGCGGCAGCTTGTCCTTTGACGTGTTAGCTAGCGTTCAGCTTCCCGCGGCACTCCGTCAGAGACTAGCTCGCGTCTGACTACGACGATGGTTGGCACCGCCCGTATTGACGGCGCAGCAGGGTCAACCGTAGCCATGCTCCACCACCCCATAATTTGTGCGTCGACGCGGTCGTGCCGGCGACGCTGAGACAGCTCGTCCTAGCTGCCCGCAATATGTCGGCTCCCGGTTCGTCACCTCCCTCAACAACAGGCCTCCAGGTCCCGCAACCCAATTAATACTCCTCAACGCCAACTACAAACACTCCTACCGAATCCGAACCCTTCATGGCCCATAGCCCACTACCATCGCTTCCAAGCTGACCATCAAACCCATTGGCTCCCAATCAAATACAGACCGGCACATTGGCACAAGGTATGCAATACTCGGCTTCGGGCGCTGGCGCGCCCGAACCCCGGCCGCCTGGCGGCGGCCTGTCCGGCTTGGTGAGGTGGCCTAATGGCGGTGCGACCGTGCTGACGATCTCGCGGTTGTCGCGCTGGAGCATCGGCTACTACAACGACACCGCGAATCAGGCCCGCCAGGCCTCGATGGACCGCCAAGCCGCCGGCGGCGGTCTGGGTGAGTACTACTCCGAAGGTGACACCCGCGTCCCGACCTGGGTCGTGGTCGGGGACAAGAACGTCGTCGGTGAGGCCACCGGCTTGGACGGGGCCGCCCTCGACGGCGGGTTTGCTGACACCGAGGTTGCGGCGCGCTGGCTCGATGACGGAGTCACGCCGAGTGGGGAGGCGGGGCGGGCGTTCGGGACCGGCGGGGTGCACGGTTTCGACTTGACGTTCGCCGCGCCCAAGAGTGTGTCGCTGCTGCGGTCGCTGACCGACGACGTGTCAGAGAAGGTGATGCAGAACGCCCACGTCACAGCGGTCGAAGCGGCGATGACTTACCTGCATGAGCACGCCGGGTACACCCGCGTGCATAACCGGGTGACGGGGATGAAGGATTTGCAGCGGCTGCCCGGGCTGGTGGCGATCGCCTATCAGCATGAGACGAGCCGGTGCGGGGACCCGCACCTGCACACCCACGTCATCCTGCCGAATCGCCAGGCCCGTGCTGATGGCCGGTTGGTGTCGATCGACTCCAAGTCGCTGTATCACGAAGCCAAGGCCGCCGGGATCATCTATCAAGCCACCCTGCGTCACGTGCTGCACGCCGAGCGCGGCTTCGAATGGGCGCCGGTGGATGAGCATTCCGGCATGGCCGAGATCGCTGGCGTCACTCCGGCCAGCATCAAGGCGTGGTCGCAGCGGTCGACCCGACTGCGGGAATGGGCCAAAGACAACCTTGTCGTCGTCGACGGTGAACCCACCGCGGCGCAGTTGGCAACTGCGCAGAAAGCGACGCGGCCCTCCAAGCCCGAGCAGCTCGCCTGGGAAGAACTCAAAGCGACGTGGCGCGCTGATGCGCGCGGTCTGGACTTGGACCGCGATGCGCACTTCGCCGCGCGCGCCCATCGGCGCGCACAAGCGCACATCCTCCCGCGGGCGCGCATTGCTACCGCGCTAGCGCGCATCGATAAGGCCGCGTTCACCCGCGCCGATGTCGTTGAGCTGATCGGTGCGGTCATGCCTTACGACGAATCCCCTGGTGAGGGGCGGGATGTGCGGGCGCGCATCGAGGACCTCGCCGCGCGCGTTGGTCTGCGGGTGAGCGCACCGCGCGCCGCACATGAGCGCGAAGGACACGAGAAATACACCCTCACCGCGATCCTCAAAGAGGAGATGCGCGTCCTGGAGGCCGCCGGTGCCACCGATGCGCGTGCGCGCCTCGGTGTGCGCTCGAGCGACCTGACCGCGCTGTCACCGGATCAGGCGCGCGCGGTGACCGCGATCGGCATGTCGCCGTGGTTGGTCAATCCATTGTCTGCACCCGCGGGTGCCGGGAAAACCCACTCCCTGCAAGCCCTGCGCGCCGCCGCCCACCGAGTCCACAAAGAGGTGCTGGTCCTTGCTCCGACCGGGACGGCGGTCGATCAAGCGCTGGCTGACGGCGCCGGCGACCACGGGATGACCCTCGACAAAGCGCTGCACCAGCTCGACACCGGCGCCCTGCAACTCGATCACCGCACCGTGGTCGTCGTCGATGAAGCGTCCATGGTGGCCACCCCCAAGCTGCGGCAGCTGCTGGAGACCACCACCGCCGCCAGGGTGAAGGCTGTGCTCGTCGGTGACCCCTACCAGCTTGCCCCGGTCAAGGCCCGCGGCGGCATGTTCGACCAACTGTGCACCGAGCTGCCCTGGACCCAGCGTCTGTCGCAGGTGTGGCGCATGCGCGATCCGGCCGAGCGCGACGCCTCGCTAGCGATCCGCAACGGGCGCGGCAACCGGTTACGCCGAGCGGTCGGCTGGTACCGCAGTCACGACCGTCTGCACACCGGCGATCAGGTCAGCATGGCCGCCGACGCGATGAGGGCCTACCTCGATGACCGCGCCGCCGGAAAGAAGACCCTGCTGGTCTGCGATACCCGGGACATCGCTGATGCCCTCAACCAGCGCCTCCACGACACCCTCACCACCGAGGGGCCCGCTGCGCAGGTGGCTCGCGACCAGACGGTGCGGGTCGGCGACATCATCGTCAGCCGCGACAACGACGCCACCCTCACCGTGCACCCCGGCCCCCACCACCGTGAGGGCCAGGCGGTGGATCAGGTGCGCAATGGCAACCGGTGGCGGGTGGCCGGCGTCGACGAAAAGACCAACCGGATCGCTGCTGAACGGCTCACGGACAAAGCCCGCGTTCTGTTCGACGGCGATTACCTGCGCCAGTACGTCCACCTCGGATACGCCGTAACCGTGCATGCCGCCCAGGGCGTCACCGTCGACACCGCCCACACCGTGCTCGGCGACAACGCTTCCCGCACCCAGGCCTACGTCGGGCTCAGCCGCGGCCGCGAGGCCAACCACGCCTACCTCTACACCCGATTCGACGGCGAAGCCGACCACGAACACAGCGGCCCCCACATCGGTATGCATGTGGCGAGGCGCGGCACCAAACACGCTGCCGCGCAAGCTCTTCAGATGATTCTGGCCAACGACGATCGTCCCCGCACGATGCATGCCGAAGCCGAACACACCGCCCGCGAACACCTTCCTGACATAGTCGGCGAGGTCCTCGACCGCCACGAGCAACGCCGCGGCACCTGGCGAGCCGCCTGGCGCGAACACACCCGCGCCCAACAGAGCCTCCACCAGGCCTACGAACGTTTCCGCGCCGGAGTGGAGCGCAGCACCGGACGGTCACGCTCCCGCGGGCGCGACGTCGGTGGCCTCGAACTCTAACCTTCAGCCGTTTATGCCCAGACGCCTACGCGGTGAGCCAGAGCAATCCGCGCTTCGTCCACGATCAGAGCTGTCTGCCATGTCTGCAGCGGTCCGTCTTGGGTCCACACCGCGACGCTGCGCAGTGCCGGCCATGTCCGGGCATTCATCATGATGTCGCCGGGCCGCCCGGCTTCAAGTTCGCCTAGCGCGGCACGCACGGACGCCGCCCACCGCGGCGCCAGCCACCCCGGAAGCCCAGCTACAGCACCGCCGCGCGCATCTTCGGTGGCCGCAGTGAACTGGACTGAGGTGGTGACGTCAGCCATCACTTCGGCGGTAATCCGAGCTGTTGCGATGCCTCTCGCTGTGGCCCCGGCTACCCGTTCCAGCACCCCGTAGCTGTCTCGGCCTTCCCACACCAACGCGGCTGTGGCGGCAGCGATTGTCGCCTCAGCGGCCACCTCTAGCGGATTCCACTGGTTGACTGACCCGTCTGCACTCACCGAGCACCGCCATTCTCGTGGCCAGCCCAAAGTTCGCGCTCGGCGGCGATGTGATGGGCCAGATACACGACCTCGCGGTGATCTGGGATGCCGTGGCGCCATAACAGCAGCAGCTCGGCGAGCCGCGCCAGATTGTGGTGCACTCGCGCGTACGACGACGCCTCAGTGTCGGTGCCGAGGCGGCCGGGGCGCTGCCCCGAGCTGTCGGTGATCGCCATTGGTAGCACGGCACTAGCGAGTTCGTCCCACAGCGATTCGGTGATGGCGCTGCCTCGGTCGAGGTGAGTGGCGATTTCGCGCAGCAGCGGCGGTATCGGCAGTGTCAGAAGTTCACTGGCTTGGGTGAACGTGACGTGCGCAGTCTGTCTGGTGATGGTCAGTGATTCCCGCACGTCGACCGGGGTTGCGGTGTTCAGCTGTGCGTAGGCGGCCGGATTGAGGGCCTCTAAGCGGTGTAGCCGGGTCTCATCCAACGGCGGTTGCACGACGCCCCCACCCAGGGGGCTATCGGTGGGCATGTGGCAGTCGGCATAGTGCGGCACCCCGGCGGCCCGGGCTGGCTGTGCTGATCCGCCGAAACCCGTCGATACCGCGATCGCCCACAGCTCAATGTTGGGATTCAGCGCGGTCACCGATTGGGCGTAGGCCACCATGGTCTGCGCCGGATTGATCCAGCCGAACCAGCGACGCCGAAAAGCGTTGTCTAAACCAGAATCTGAGAACAGCAACTCCACCCCTTTGGGCAGATGCACCCCCGCCGGGATGAATCCCGCACCCTCGCCGGAGGTCACCACGGTGAGCGTTTTCGCAGGTGTCTTGAACACCCCCACACACCAGTCGATGGTGCCGTACTGACGAGAAGCCTTCATCAGTTCCTCCACCAACGCCAACGCGTCGGCCAGTAATGGATCAGGCGCAGCCGATTTCGTTCCCGCCACCGCACCCGTAGCCGCCGCGGCACCTCCCGACGCCACCACTCCAGGAGGCAGCGGTGTTCCCGGCCCACCCGCAGCCGGCGACGGTGGGGCTGCCGGTGCACCAGGCGGGGCCGACGCAGCCGCGGCGGCTGCAGACACCTGGCGCGGCGCGATATCGGAATTAAACGGCGGCAACGGACCCCCGGGCGCTGGCATTGGCGCCACCATCGGTGTCCCCAGCGTTCCAGCTGACGGCGCTGTGCCCGCAGCCGCTGGCGGGACGCTGTGCGCCACCGGACCACCAGCAGCCGGCACTGAGGGCGTACCCCCAGCACTCGCAGACCCATACGCACCAGCCGTAGAGTTCGCCGGTTGCGCGGGCGGCGGGGTCACAGGCGGCGGCAACACTGAACCACCACCCGCCAGGCCCGCGTTAAACCCCCGCGAAAAATCAGAACTAGGCGTCGGCGTCCCAGCACTCGCCGCGGCCATTGACAGGCCACCACCCGTCGAAGTAGTCGGCGACAACTCCAGCTCCGCAGGAGAATTCAGGCCACCAGCATTACTCACAGAAGAGACAGAGCTATCGCCCGAGAAGCCGCGCGCCCCCGGCATCTTCAGACCGCCGCCAACGCCGCTGCCCCCAGACGACACCCCACCACCGCCAGCCGGTGTCACCGCGGCGGGAGGCATCACCGCGAGCGGACCGTCAATTCCCAGACGCTCCTCACTCGCAGTGGGAGTAATCGGACTGCCGGGCAGGTTCCCCGCTTCATTAATGTCGCCGTCTGCAGCTGGCGCGGGCTGATTGTTCGCTGTCCCATCGGAATGCCGATCACCCTCACTCACAGAGGATTCCGGGCCATCAAATCCCGACCGATCTGATGTTGCTGTCTCTCCCTCATTGGTCCCGTAGTTCAAGGACTGATTGTCATCCGCCCCGTAGTTGGTGGGTCGAGTACTGGGCAGACGCTCGAAAGGCATACCGTCCGCCATAGCTCTGCCACCACCGGGGCCGCCTTGTTCCTTTGTGTCCATTGGTGCCGCGTCTCCGCTGCTCCCCGTCAATCCGCCTGAATTGCCGCCGCCGATGCTTGCTGCCTGCTCAGTGATCGCTGCGGTCGTATCCGTAGCTGCTGCTAGAGCTTCGGCTTCTGCTTCGCTTACGACGGCGTCGATCGCGGAGTAGAGTGCCGCCGCCGCGGCGCCAGCGCCTAATGGGGAGGAGGCTGCTGCCGCGAACTGGCGCTTCAGTCGGTCGATCTCGTCGTGGGCCTTACGGTCAATCTCGTCGAGTCGCCCGCAGGCGTGCCAGATCAGTTCACCGGTCTCTTTCACCGCTTTCGAGCTGTCGGCGTACATGTCGGATTGATTGATGATCGTTTGGGCGGTGCGGTAGGAACGCTCGCACATCGCCTCGATCATCTGTCCTAAGTTAGACGCGCCGAGCTCGTCGGCGGCACGTCGAATGGTGGCAGCGTTCGTCAGCAGGTCGATGCTCTTCTGATTGAGAGCCTCAGCGGTCTCCAACCATTGCTCCGGTGAGGTCTGAGGCCAGACCGGTCCGACAATGCGCGGTGAATACGGCCGAGACGGCATTGCCGCAGCCGTCCCTACCGCTGCCATAGCTCAACCCCCACCGCTGAACAGACTGCATACGGCCCGTTGAGGGAGGCAATGGCGTCCGTCCAAACCGCTCGATCAGGGTCCGCTGCGGGCCCAGGCCGCAGTCCATCGACGAAGAGCTTCATATCGTCGATGTGACGTTGCAACGTGCGAGTCAAATACCGCGGTGAATCGGCATGCGCGTCAAGCACTTCCTGTGCGCGAGAAGCCCAGTCGTGAGTCATTTCAACGAATTCCGGGATCCCGGCGTCGCGTTCGACTGAACCAGGCTTGCCCAAGGCTACGAATGAATTCGTCTCCGAAGTGCCTTCTTTGATGAGCGGTTCTATCGCTTTGCACAGTGCTTGGTCACCCGAATCGGCAGCAGCTGTCGTTGCTTGCGGTGCTGTCTCGACCCGATTCACTCGATCGGGTTCGGGGACCAATCCGATCAGAGCGACCACGAGAGCGGCGGTGGACATGAACACCGCCACCAACGCCAGCCCGAGCGTCAGTCCTCGGCCACTTCGGCGGCGAGGAGGCGTCAGTTGCGGGGGCCCCGCTCCGGGTGGCCCTGAGCTCGGGTACATGGCTACAAGTCTAAGACCTGGCACTGGCGTGGGACTACACAAAATAGGCCGTGCCGTATATCGGCAGTCATTGCGGCACTGCCGATTTCGAGCATCAGCGCTGCTAGCGCCGCCGCCACGCGGCGTCTAAAAGTCGGGATGGTTGACCTGGTTGGCAGCGGCGGCGGCGCGGCGCAGATCGTCGACAGACATGGTTTGTGGGTCGGACTGGTTTGACTGCGCTACGCAACTGTCGGAGCCCTTCGCGTGACTACCGTTCGCGGGATCAATCACCGGCTGTCTGACGGTCGTTGTCATCGTCATCGAGACCGGCAGAATCTGCGTCGGGCTGGTTCATCTGCTCGCGGATGGCGGCTACGCGAGCTGCGCGTTGCGGGTCAGCCAACAGTTTGGCCAGGCGTGCGCTGCCACGATCTTGCGCGGTCATGGGTGAAAGGTATCCTCCGGGCTTTGATACTCTTTGTAATCCGTTTGGCGTCATCATTCTGCAGGGGTTCGCCGGAGAGGATTCCGAGCTACGTCGGGGAGCGTTGGTAGGTCGGAACGGTATCGCTCTCTCTTGATCCGGACGTGTGAGCAGCGGAATGCGCGGACATCCAATGGGAATGGGATCAACCGATCCGAATTCGCTTCGTCAGCGCGCAGGCCTAACTAACGGCGGCCGTGCCCCTCAACGAACAACGACTACCACGCACAGAAGGTCCAAATGGGCGAGTCGGGCCTACCGTCGGCGACCAGCGTCCCGACGCTGCGCGATGCTACGAGCCATGAGGTTTTTCTTAAGTGTCGACCTGCAGAGCGACTGCGCCAAGATCTCGTGATCGGCGGCATTGGGCCGCAGTCTCCCTCTACGCGGAGCAAATCCAATGCTCGGACCCGTCGGGGGAGGGCTTAGCGATGAGGGGAGCGCAGAAGAGGTTGGGGTTGACCGGTAGATCAGCGATGACCCCGCCCGAGGCCGCGACTTGCTTGCATCGCCAAGAATAGGCGTCCTGAGGAGACACCAGGTAGGCCTGACCTATGGAGAAGCCGTCTGCAGCAGGGTACTGGTCGCCACAGGCGCTGCTGAAGTTGACAGTGTCTCCAGCGTTGGGTGTAGCGGCGGCGGGTGGCGCGACAACGACGGTAGCTCCAGCTGCGATCAAGGCCAGTGCGAAGGGCCGGGCAAATCGCCGACGGTTGCTGGAGGTCACGACTTTTCTCTCTGTTTGGTAGGTGGGAAATCGTTGTCGTCCACGATGTTGGTCGCTCCGATCTGAGTGCCCGTTACAGCAGTGGGCCCCAAGTGGGGCTTGCGGGCTCTTGTGCCTCTACGATGTCGCAGGTGGGGGGCGTTGCGGACGCAGATCAAGGCCAGACTGAAAAGCTTACGGAACTGGCTCTGTCGTGCATTGAAGAGTTCGCTGTGGATGGCCCGCAGGGGGTGCAGGGCGGTGTGCGGCGAGGTCAGCTCAAGTTGGCGATGAGGGTCGCCGTCGTAGAGGCGGACCGTATCGCGCCCGGCAGGTCGGACACAGCGCTGGCCGCCGCTGCCGCGCTCGCTTTGATCGAGAATGCCGGCGTCACTGGTTCCGGTGAGGACACCGGACGCATCTTCAAGCAGCATCCCGATTCCACTCCAGTCAGAGACGGAGTTTTCAGCCAGTACGGGCTGTTGGTTCTTGCCGCCGGAAAACTCGCGGAGGACATTGGACTGAGCCAGTTGACGCCTCGGCCGAGCCAAGTCCAGAGCCTTGCCGCCGGTGACAGCCTTCGAAAGCTCCTGCAGCGCAGCGTCGACAACCTGGAGGCCGGGCAGCCGGCCGACGAGTGGTGGGACAGCTCGTTGCCGGTCCTTGTCCAGATGCTTGAGCGCTATGCCGAACCCACCGGCGTCTACCCCACACTGAAGCCTTACCGCTTCGCGCGTCAGCGCCAGACGACGGGGGCGCCCACAGATGTCGCCGCAGAGGTCCCCGACCTCGTCGAACCCAAGACCAACAATTCGGTTCCCCCGCCAGCAGAGCCATTGGGCTGGTCGAAGTTCTGCGCGCATGTGGCTGGTACGCGACCGCGGGTCGCCGTCTTGGTCGCGGTGGTGACAGTCATGGCGTGCATCGGCCTGGCCGAAGCCGTTGCGCCGATTCCACGGGCGCTGTTCGGTTGGCAAGACACATACGTGGACTCGTACCCGATCCCCTCGTTGCCGCCCCCTGTCGAAGGCGTGGACTCGCCATTGACCTTGCCGAACACTCGCGTCCAACTGTTCTTTATGGAGCAGGGCTCCCAACAGGGGGCCACCGACCAAACCGTCAACGGCCGGTTGCCTGTGGCGACCGCCGCCGTTATGCCGCTGCAGTACCAGATTGCAACATTTCAGGTCCTGCTGTCGAAGACCCGTGCGGACGCCGATGCCGACTCTAACCTCAAACTTTGGGTCCAGGCTCCTCTGCCGATGGATATCAACGGAGCGACATTGATGAAGACCCCGCTCAAGGAGAGCATTCCGCAGCCCGAGCTCAACACCGTCAACGGAATCGGCGGAAAGGCGGTAGAGGTGCCGTCTCTCGACGACGGCGACGTCCTCTACCAGTTCCAGGTCGTGGCGCGGCCCGACAGGACGAACAACGGCTACTTCTGCGGCTACAACGCCAAATTCGTGCAGGTAATGGTGCGCTCCGAAGACAAGACCAAAACCAGTCAAGATGGCGTGGTCACGCCGTACCCGCTGTATGTGCCCCGCGGGGAAGGTTGCTGACCACCTCATGCCAGCGGACTCCATCAAAGTGGCTGTCGGTCGACCGATGACACCACCGCGCCGGGCCGTGTTACCCGACCGCCTTAAGTGACCCTGCCTTGGACAAAACCTTTCGAAGTGAGGCCTTCTCAAGGTCTGCTTCCTGCGCCTTGCGCTGATCTATGGCGCTGTCCAGCTCGTCCAGTTGGGCGGCGGCGATCTCCGCATCCAGCAACGAGCCGATGTAATCGGAGATTGTCTTAAAACCCTTTGCCGTTGCCAAGACCTGGACAGCAGCCTGGTACGTCGCCGTGACCTTCACCTGCAGATTCTTGTCCCGCGGCTCCGGAGAGGGTGCGGCGTCGGTGGACGATGAAGCGTCGTCGTCTGCCATTGATCTCGTTCTCCTCGTACCGGTGGTCCGCTTCGGGCATCGCCCGCCCAGTTATAAGGGGCATGTCAGGTGCGATCTAACCCGGCCGCAGTATTCTCTGCGCCCGCTCTTAGATCGGACATTGGGTCAAGTTAGCACCTGATTCCCCGGATGTCGCGATTCTAAGCCATGTATGCACCAGCGCAGTCTGTATTTATTCAGAGATTCTTGCTATTGCGAGAATCTACAGATTCTGTAGATACTGGCATCTGTCATGTAGTCCAGGTAAGGAGAAGTAGGTGAAGATAGCAACTAGTGCAGGACGTGGGCTTGGAGTGGTTTTTGCGGCAGCGCTCCTAGCGGTGGTGATGATGTTTGGCAGCGCGGTCCCGTACCTTGTCGACAGCGGTCAACTCGCAGTTGCCGAGGCTGATGAGGGCAAGCCAACGCGGATCAAAAGAGGCGTGGGCTGGTTCATCGTTCAGGAGGTCGCGTCGGCGGTGATCGAGTTTGTCGTCAACTCGCCCAGCCCGAACAACGCGCAGGATGTGCTCAACAAGATCCTCGCTTCAGCGCCACACTTCTCGTCGGTCAGCGATCCACAACAGATCGTCTGGCAGGCGGCCCCGATCGCCGGGCCCGCCAACGGTGTGATCTACGGGAACGCGACTAACTTGTTCAACAGCATGGCCGCGGCCGGGCAGCGTACCGGGAACACCTCACTGCGCAACGGCGTCTATACGGTCACCCTAGCGAAGGGCGGCACGTCAAAACCGCCAGTGCTCACCATTTCCAACGCGGCGATCACCAAGCGGATCATGGTCCTCGCCCGCTAGTTATTTCTATCCTCAAGGGCGCCCCCCCCGCTAGCAGGGGGCGCCCTTTTGGTATCTGTTCAGGCGTCGACGAATTCCGCAAAAAACTGTGGACCAAACACCGAGAAAGGTTCCACCTCATACTTGGAACCCTAACCTCGCCACGCGGATGGGGATGGGTCGGTTCAACAGGTAGACCAGCGGCTTCCCCCAAGGTAAGGACCCTCGTCCGTGTGGTGTCGCTGAGGTACACGAAATGCGAATGTAACTGCTCGCGCACGCACCAGACCTCACCCAAGCCAGCGGTGATCTGTGGCCCCTTGGAGCCACGTGTAGACCCATCGAGACACTGCCGGCTTACTGGGCCGAGGTAAAAGCCCTTCGGAGCCATGATGACTGCACCGGCCTTGCGCTGAATCGACGAGAAATTGTCAATACCTGTGGATCGGGGTGTTTCAGGCGACCTCCGTTCCGGTGCTCTCGTCACCGTTTGAAGGCGGTGTTGGTGGGGTGATGTCGGTGGGTCGTTCGAGTAGCTTGCCTTCGAGAAATTGTCAATACCTGTGGATCGGGGTGTTTCAGGCGACCTCCGTTCCGGTGCTCTCGTCACCGTTTGAAGGCGGTGTTGGTGGGGTGATGTCGGTGGGTCGTTCGAGTAGCTTGCCTTTGTGGAAGACCGCGCCGGCGCGGACCAGGGCGACCAGGTGCGGGGCGTTGACGGCCCGCCAGCGGGCCTGTGCGGCGTCGATCAGCTTGTAGGCCATGGCAATCCCGGCCGTGCGTGATCCCGGCCCCTTGGTGACCTTGGTTCGAAGTCGCACCGTGGCGAAAGTGCTTTCGATCGGATTTGTCGTCCTCAAATGGATCCAATGCTCGGCCGGGTACTTGTAGAACTCCAGCAGGACATCGAGATCGTCGACGATCTTGGCGACCGCCTTGGGATACTTGGCACCGAAGTCGACCTCGAAGGCCTTGACCGCCAGCTGAGCCTTGTCGATATCCTCGGCGTTGTAGATGTCTTTGAGCGCCGCCAACGCCGACGGGTGTGCCGACTTCGGCAGTGCGGCAAGCACATTGGCCTGCTTGTGGAACCAGCAGCGCTGCTCACGGGTGGCCGGGAAGACTTCGCGGACCGCCCTCCAGAACCCAAGGGCACCATCGCCGACGGCCAGCACCGGCGCGGTCATCCCGCGGCGTTTGCAGTCACGCAGCAGGTCGGCCCACGACTCGGTGGACTCCCGATACCCATCGGTGATCGCGACCAGCTCCTTGCGACCATCAGCACGCACGCCGATCATCACCAGCAGGCACAGCTTGGTCTGCTCCAGGCGGACCTTGAGGTGGATGCCGTCGACCCACAGGTAGACGTAGTCGGTGCCGGACAGATCCCGGCGCCCGAACGTGGCGGCTTCGTCCTGCCACTGCGCGGTCAGCCGGGTGATCGTCGACGCCGACAACCCCGCACCCGAGCCGAGGAACTGCTCGAGTGCCGGCCCGAAGTCGCCGCTGGACAGCCCATGCAGGTACAGCAGCGGCAGCACCTCGCTGATCTGCGGGGACTTGCGTGCCCAGGCGGGCAGGATCGCCGAGGAGAACCGCTGCCGGACACCGGTATCGGGGTCAACCCGGCGGTCGTTGACCCGCGGTGCCTTCACCTCGACCGCGCCGGCTGCGGTCAGCACCTCACGCGGTTGGTGGTAGCCGTTGCGGACCACCAACCGATGGCCGTCCTCATCGAGCTGGTCGGCGAACTGCGCTACGTAGGCCGCAACCTCGGCCTGCAGCGCCGCGGCCAGCATCTGCCGGGCGCCGTCACGAACGATCTCGTCCAACAACGACCGACCAGCACCGCCGGCACTTTCGTTGGCCTCGGCGGCATCGTGAACTACGGTGAGCATGGGCGTACCTTCCCGAACCAGCGCGCCAACGCCGGCTCATGATCGGACCTTCGGATATTCAGATCATCCTCGGGAAGGTGCGCCCACTTTCACGCCCCCACACCGAGGCTCATCCACAGGTTCTGATCATTGCTC
>NZ_JACKUK010000007.1 GCF_025822765.1 Mycobacterium barrassiae
AGCGCCAGGTCCACGCCCTCACCACCCAGCTGCATACCCTAACGACCAGCAAAGCCGCACCCGGCACCACAGCCCCCATGAACAAGCGCGCACGCTTACGTGAGGCAACGAATAACCCTTCGCGGCATGTTGACCTGAGGCAACAGGCCGACAAGCCATCGCAGCTCAAACCCCCGCGTGAGCACAATGCGCATAACGGCTCAATCGCTCACTTCGCGACTAGTGCGCACAAGCGAGCCACCGCGCCGGTGGGTCCGCAGCTGGATGCGCCAAGGAACTTCCAAGGCAGATCCGTAGCTTCGAATTCACCAACTGAACGAGGCCAAACTCTCACTCACAAAGGAGACTCAAATGATCACCACCGTTCCACCCACCGTTGACGAAGCCGAAGACCACATCATCCGGTCAGAGAACTGACGAGTCAGCGCTTGAGGCTGGCGTACCAATCCAGCAACGCGGGATCGTCGACGGCGGTGCGCTCCACCACCTTCGCGGCATCCGCGCCGCCGAACAGCTTCTTGATCGGCACCTCGAGCTTCTTGCCAGTGCGCGTATGCGGCACCCCGGGAGCCTCGATGATTTCGTCGGGAACGTGTCGCGGGGACACCTCGTCGCGAATCGTCTTCTTGATCCGTTCGCGGAGGTCGTCGTCGAGCGCGGCCCCCTCAGCGAGCACCACGAACAACGGCATCCAGTACCCGCCGTCCTCCTGCTCACAGCCGATGACCAACGCCTCGGCAACCTCGGGCAGACGCTCTACCGCCTGGTAAATATCGGCGCTGCCCATCCGGATACCATGCCGGTTCAGAGTCGAATCCGAACGTCCGTGCACGATGATGCTGCCGTGATCGGTGATCGTGATCCAGTCACCATGTCGCCAGACTCCTGGAAACATCTCGAAATACGCACTGCGATAACGCGATCCATCGGGGTCGTTCCAAAAGCCGATCGGCATCGACGGCATCGGTTTCGTGATGACCAACTCGCCGACCTCACCGCGCACCGGGTTACCCGACTCGTCCCAGGCATCCAGTGCGACACCCAGATACGGCGCCGAGAGCTCGCCCGGCCACACCGGCACCGTGCGCACACCGCCGATGAACGCGGACACCACATCGGTGCCGCCGCTGATCGACGCAACCTGAACGCGCTCGCCTACGTTGTCGCGCAACCACAATGACGATGACGGCGGCAGCGACGATCCGGTGATGCCGACGGTCTTCAGCGCCGACAGGTCGTGATCTTTGCGCGGAACGGCACCCGCCTTCGCGCACCCGAGCACATAGCCGGGACTGGTACCGAGGACCGTCGCCCGAAGCCGGGCGGCGATGTCCCACAGCGCATCCGGCCGACCAGCGCTTGGGCTGCCTGAATAACAGACGATCGTCGCACCCACCAATAACCCGGCGATCTGGAAGTTCCACATCATCCAGCTCGGGCTCGTGTACCAGAAGAACGTGTCGTCAGGTCCGATATCGGACTGCAGCGCAATGGCCTTCAAATGTTCGAGCACCACGCCGCCGTGTCCGTGCACGATCCCTTTGGGCTTACCCGTCGTCCCCGACGAGTACAGGATCCACAGCGGATGGGCGAAGTCGACGGGCACCGTCGCGAGCTCGCCACCGC
Source organism: Mycobacterium barrassiae (assembly GCF_025822765.1). Taxonomy (GTDB): domain Bacteria; phylum Actinomycetota; class Actinomycetes; order Mycobacteriales; family Mycobacteriaceae; genus Mycobacterium; species Mycobacterium barrassiae. Next base: position 1,627 of record NZ_JACKUK010000007.1, read on the forward strand.
TTGCTACGAGTTCGGAGGCCAGCACCGTCGCCTTCAGCGTCGGTAGTCCCGCGCGCAGGCCCTCGACGTCCTCCCGCTTGTCGTAGGTCTTGCCGCCGAACTGATACCCCTCGGCGGTCACCAACACCACCGGCTCGAGCTGCCCGAGCCGGTCCAGCGCGGCCTTCGCCGAGTAGTCCTGGCCGCAGGCACTCCAAATCGCACCGATGCTCGCAGTCGCCAGGAAGGCGATGACCGCTTCGGGGACGTTGGGCAGGTAACCGACGACGCGATCGCCCACTCCCACCCCATGAGAGCGCAGCCTTTCGGCGAAGGCCGCAGTGCGTCCGAGCAATTCGGCCCACGAGAGTTCTGTGACCGTGCCGTCCTCCGCGACATCGATGATGGCCGGCCGATCGGTGCGTGCGTTCCGGATGACCTGATCCACGTAGTTCAACGTCACGCCGGGAAACCATTGCGCCCCAGGCATCGTCTCGTTCTCGAGGACCTGCTCTCCGCGGTCACCGAGCTCGAAGTAGTCCCACAGTGCGGCCCAGAACGCTGCGGGATCGTCGACCGACCACTGCCACAGCGACGTGTAATCCGTGGTGGTCACGCCTGCATGCTCAGCCACGAATCGCGCGAAATCGGTCACTCGCGCATTGGCCACGTCCTCATCCGTCGGCACCCATTGCGGTGCGGCACCGGTCATCGCGCGCTCCAGCCTCCGTCCATCGTGTACGACGCCCCGGTCACCATGCCCGCGTTGGGTGAGGCCAGCCAACCCACCAGCGCCGCCACTTCCTCGGGTTCCACCAGACGTTTGATGGCACTCTCCTTCAGCAGAATGTCGGTCACCACCTTATCCTCAGCGATGCCGTGCACCTTGGCCTGATCGGCGATCTGTTTGGTCACCAATGGTGTTCGCACATAGCCGGGGTTGACGCAGTTACTGGTCACGTCGTGCGAAGCTCCCTCCAGAGCGGTGACCTTCGAAAGACCTTCGAGCGCGTGCTTGGCGGTCACATAGGCGACCTTGTACTCCGATGCCCTTATCCCGTGCACCGACGAGATGTTGATGATCCGGCCGAAGTTCTGCCGATACATATGTGGCAGTGCCGCGCGGATCAACAAAAACGGCGATTCGACCATCAGCGTCATCAGGTGACGAAAACGGTCCGGCGGAAAATCGGGAATCGGGCTGACGTGCTGCACGCCGGCGTTGTTGACCAGGATGTCGGCTTCGAGCTGTAGGTCCTCCAGCGCCGTGACATCGGAAAGGTCGATGGCCCAAGCCTTTCCGCCGATATCGTCAGCCACCGATTTGGCACCAACGTCGTCGCGGTCCGCGACGGTGACCACCGCGCCCCGTGCGGCCAACTCGCGGGCGCAGGCCTCACCGATGCCGCTCGCACCTCCGGTGACAAGCGCGGTACGCCCCGCGAGCTCACTCATACAGCACCCGACTTCGCGAGTTGCTCACGGTCGGTCTCATCGATGGTCTTCAGGTCGAGACCGTTGCTCTCGCGCATGTACAGCACCGCGATCAGCGTGATCGCCGCGGCGCCCGCGAGGTAGATCGCGATCGGCACCCACGAGTCGTAGATCTCGAGCAACTTGACCGCAATCGCCGGAGCCGCCGAGCCCGCCACGATCGACGTGACCTGATACCCAAGAGACACACCGGAATACCGCATCCGGGTGGGGAACATCTCGGCCATGATCGCCGGCTGTGGCGCGTACATGAGCGCATGGATGACCAGACCGATGACGATGGCGGTGATGATGAGCAGATAGTTCGCGGTGTCCATCATCGGGAACGCGAAGAAGCCCCACGTCGCCGCCAACACCGTGCCGACGAAGTAGACCGGCCGACGGCCGTACCGATCGGCCAGCTTGCCGACAAGCGGAATCACCACGAAGTGCACCGCGTGTGCGACGAGCATGTAGCGCAGGATCGCACTGGTGTCGACACCGACCTGCACCTTGAGATAGGTGATCGACACGATGACGACGAGGTAGTACATGATGTTCTCGGCGAAGCGCAGGCCCATCGCGGTGAACACGCCTCGCGGATAACGCTTGAGCACCTCGACGACACCGTATGACACGGCCTTGACCCGCTCGATTTCCTGTTGGGCCTCAAGGAATATCGGTGCATCGCTGACCTTCGTCCGGATGTAGTAGCCGATCAGGACCACCACTGCGGACAGCCAGAACGCGACTCGCCAGCCCCACGACAGGAAGGACGCTTCGGACAGCGTCGCGGTGAGCGCCCACAGCACGACCGTCGCGAGCATGTTGCCGACAGGGACCGCGGCCTGAGGCCAACTCGCCCAGAAGGCCCGACTGGAGTTCGGGCTGTGTTCAGCCACCAGGAGGATGGCACCGCCCCATTCGCCACCCACCGCAAAGCCCTGCAGGAAGCGAAGGACGATCAGAAGTACCGGCGCCCAGATCCCGATCTGGTCGTAGGTCGGCAGACATCCCATGAGGAACGTCACGACACCCACGAGCAGGATGGCGAACTGCAACAGCTTCTTGCGGCCGAACTTGTCACCGAAGTGACCGAAGACCACACCGCCGAGTGGACGTGCGACGAAGCCGACCGCATACGTCAGGAACGCGGCGAAGATGGCGCCGTAGACGCTGTCGCTCTGCGCGAAGAAGATCTTGTTGAACACCAGCGTCGCGGCGGTCCCGTAGAGGAAGAACTCGTACCACTCGACGACGGTCCCCGCCATCGACGCCACGACCACACGTTTGAGGCCGGTCGGGGCAGAGGCTGGATCACTTGCTCCCGGGTCATTGTGAACCGTCATCGCACGCTCCTAGATTGTGCCGCACCGCACAGACGACTGTGAGTATTCCTGCAGGTACCCGCACCTGCAATGGGCAAAACTGCAGGAGGTATCTGCAAAAATGCAGATATGCCGTTGCCTTCGGAGCGTCGACCAAGCGCGGACGACCTGCTTGTTCTGCTGGCCGTCGGCCGCTCAGGTCGCTACAACATCGCCGCCGAAGAACTCGGCCTCAACCACACGACGATCTCGCGGCGCATCGCGGCTTTGGAGCAGTCGATCGGTGGGCGGGTCCTCTCCCGTGTCGCGGGCGGCTGGGAGCTCACCGATCTCGGACGCGAGGCACTCTCGGCCGCCGAGGCCGTCGAATCGGCCGTGCGATCGCTGACCGTCCACTCCGAAGGAGAACCCGCGCTCGAGGGAGTGGTCCGGATATCGGCGACCGACGGGTTCTCCGCCTACATCGCCGCACCCGCTGCCGCAGAGGTGCAGAAGAGCCATCCCAAGGTCGCCGTCGAGATCGTCGCTGCAACACGGCGTGCCACCCAACAGCGGTCCGGCCTGGACATCGAGGTCGTGGTCGGCGAGCCAAAGGTGCACCGCGCCAAGGCGATCCGGCTCGGTGACTATTGCCTCGGCCTCTACGCCGCCCGTCACTACCTGGCCGACAACGGAACTCCGACAAGCGTCACGGACCTCGCCCGCTATCCGTTGGTCTACTTCATCGACTCGATGCTGCAGGTCGACGACCTCGATGCGGCCACCGGCTTCGCCCCGGACATGCGCGAATCCGTCACGTCCACCAACGTCTTCGTGCACGTCCAGGCAACGCGCGCCGCGGCGGGTATCGGCCTGCTGCCGTGCTTCATGGCCGACCGGCACGACGATCTGGTTCGGGTGCTGCCCGACGAGGTGGCAGTCCAGTTGACCTATTGGCTGGTCGCGCGCGGCGAGACACTGCGCAGACCCGAGGTGGCGGCGGTGGTGGCGGCGATCCAGCATCGGATGAGCGACCAGCGCGAAGTGCTGCTCGGCGCACATGCAAAAGGGCACCCACCGCAGTGAGTGCCCTTCTCTGTCGTGGACTCAGCGGCTCTGGTGCACCGTGGTGTCTACGTGCGGGACGTTGACCGTTGGGCTGATCCGATCGAGCCACACGTGGTGCTCGCTGTCTGCCTGGGCGGGGCCGGCCAAACCGATCAGAGCCGCGGCCAAACCACTTGCGATGACTGTGACGAATCCGAACTTCTTCATCTTCGTTCCCTCTTCTGTTGCTCCTCCGGCTGTTCTTCACGGGCCGGTCTGATGGTCTAAACAGACTGGTCAGAGCAATAATTCCGCTGGCAGTAATTGATGGACGCTTGGCAGAATCGCGCCGTCTAAGACAGGCTTGGGCATGCCGTTCATCGACCATCCGAAGGGCCGCGCGTACTACCGGCACTGGGCCGCCGCCGAGCCACGTGCCGCCGTCGTATTTCTGCACGGCTTCGGCGAGCACACCGGCATCTATCACCGCTACGGCTTCGCCCTCAACGCCGCTGGCATCGACCTGTGGGCGGTCGACCAGTTCGGCCACGGACTCAGTCCCGGCACCCGCGGCGACTTCGGGTCAATCGCCGACAGCTTCGACCTCGCCGACTCGCTCACCGAACTGGCCGAAGCCGACCGGCCGGGTCTGCCGCTGATCGCCCAGGGGCATTCCTTCGGGGCGGTGGTCACGCTTTTTCGGCTGCTCGGGAAGCCCGACCGCTACCGCGCAGGGATCATCTCCGGTGCTCCCCTGGTGCCGATCCCTGAGTTGCTCGACGCCGACAGCGCGTTCGATCTCGATCCGGGCTGGCTCTCCGCGGACCCGTTCTACCTCGACTCGCTCGAGAACGACCCGCTCGCGTTCGTCGACGCCGACGGCGCACCGCTCTCACGCGAGCTCGACTGGGCCTGGGACAGGTTCGGCGCGGAGCTACCCAAGTTGTCGGTCCCGACATTGGCGGTGCACGGCGTCAACGATCCGATCGCACCGGTAGGTGCCGTCAGAGCCTATGCCGAGCAGATCGAACCGCTGCAGATCGTGGCATTCGCAGGCGGACGCCACGACATCCTCAACGACACGATGCACCGCGAGGTGGCGCAGACGATTATCGATTTCATCGATTCCGCAGCGCGCTAAAGTGAGCCGGTGTTGAAAAAGGCGATCATTGCGGCCGTAGCCATGTGTGGCGCGGCGGTGGCGCTCGCCGCCCCCGCCGGCGCACAGCCCGGCCGCCCTCCGTGCGACCTCGCGCTCAGTTTCATCTGCAACATCATCCCGATGGCACCGGATCTCGAGCAGGACGTGGATCTCACCCAGCAGTTCCCGGCGGCAGATCCGAACGCACCGGCACCCGACACGTTGCCGCCGCTCGACCCGTGCTCGGCAGGCTGCGTCTAGAGCCAGGTGTCGTCCGTGGTGGCGGTCAGGAACGCCTCCAGGTCATCGCGCCAGTGCGCAGGCGACGTCTTGTCCGGTTCGATGCCCGTGTAGTTGCCCCGATAGAACAACAGCGGGCGCGGCTTCTTGTGCGGCACATCGGATAACGAGTGCACGGCACCGAAGACGACAAGATGATCGCCACCGTCGTGCACCGAATGGACCGTGCAATCGATGTGCGCCAGCGTGTCCTTGATGATGGGTGATCCGAGTTTCGATGGATGCCAGTCGATCTCGGCGAACTTGTCGGGCTCCTTGGAGCCAAAGCGCGCCGAGACGTCCTTCTGCTTTTCGTGCAGCACGTTGACGCAGAAGCGGCCGCTGGCCTCGATGGCCTTCCAGGACCGCGACACCTTGGTCGGGCAGAACAGCACCAGTGGCGGCTCGAGCGACAGCGCGGCGAACGACTGGCACGCGAACCCGATCGGCTCGCCCTCATGCACGGTGGTGATCACGGTGATGCCGGTGCAGAACTGCCCCAGCACATTTCGGAATGTGCGAGGGTCGATCGGTTCCGCCGACACCGTTACTTGAAGCCGATGCTGAAGTCGTGGCCCCACAGGCTGACTGCGGTGCTCTCCCTGGCGATCCAGTCGTCGTCGTCTTCGACCTGCAGGCCCTCACAGCCGAATTCGACGTCGAACCCGCCGGGGGTCTTCATGTAGAACGACAGCATCTTGTCGTTGACATGGCGGCCGAGGGTGGCGGACATCGGGACCTTGCGGCGCAGCGCACGGTCCAGACACAGCCCGACGTCGTCGGCCTCGCCGACCTCCACCATCAGATGCACGATGCCGCTGGGGGTTTCGCCGGGCATGAACGCCAGGCTGTGGTGGCGCGGGTTCACGCCGAGGAAGCGCAGCCATGCGGGCGGACCGTCGGCGGGCCGGCCCACCAGTTGCGGTGGCAGGCGCATGGAATCGCGCAGGTGGAACCCGAGCACATCGCGATAGAAGTGCAGCGTCTCGGCATCGTCACGGGTGGTCAGGACGACGTGTCCGAGACCTTGCTCCTCGGTGACGAACTTGTGGCCGTACGGGCTGACGACGCGGCGGTGCTCCAGCGCGGCGCCGTGGAACACCTCGAGGGTGTTGCCCGACGGGTCGTCGAACGTGATCATCTCGTCGACGCGGCGTTCGGCGAGTTCAGCCGTCGACGCCTCCTTGTACGGCGTGCCTTCGATGTCGAGCCGGTTGCGAATATCCTGCAGCGCAGCGGCGTTGGCCGTCTCCCAGCCCGACTGCAGCAGCCTGTCGTGTTGGCCCGGGACGATGACCAGGCGCGCAGGGAAGTCGTCCATCCTCAGGTACAGCGCGCCTTCGGTCGTTCCGGAGCCCTCGACCATGCCGAGCACCTTCAGCCCGTACTCGCGCCACGCACCGACGTCGGTGGCCTCGATACGCAGGTAGCCAAGGGATTTGATGCTCACGACCTACCCCCTTTCACGCACTTAGGAAATCAACGGTGAGTTTGTTGAACTCGTCGAACTTCTCCAGCTGCGCCCAGTGTCCGCACTGCCCGAACACGTGCAGCTGCACTTTCGGGATCTGCTTGAGCGCTACCAGCGCTCCGTCGAGCGGGTTCACCCGGTCCTCGCGTCCCCAGATCAGAAGTACCCGTTGACGCAGCTTGTACACCTCACGCCACATCATGCCGAGCTCGAAGTCCGCGCCTGCGAACGACTTACCCATGGCGCGCGCGGCGGCCAGCGATTCGGGCTGGCTGGCGATCGCGAACCGCTCGTCGATCAGTTCCTCGGTGATGAGGCTCTGGTCGAAGACCATGATGCGCAGGAACTTCTCCATGTTCTCGCGCGTGGGCTCGGCGGTGAACTTGCCGAGCAGCTTGACTCCCTCGGTGGGGTCGGGCGCGAAGAGGTTCACCGACAATCCGCCAGGCCCCATCAACACGAGCCGGCCCGCTCGCCTGCCATTGTCGAGAGCGAACCGCACCGCGGTGCCGCCGCCGAGTGAATTGCCCACCAGGTCAGCGCTTTCGATGCCGAGGTGGTCGAAGAGGTTCAGCAACGCGGTCGCGCTGTAGCGGTTGTACTGCTCGTGCTCGGTGTGCTTGTCGGAGTGGCCGTAACCCGGCTGGTCGACGGCGATGACGTGGAAGTGCTGCGCCAGCACGGCGATATTGCGTCCAAAGTTCGACCAGCTCGACGCTCCCGGCCCACCACCGTGTAGCAGCACGACCGTCTTCTCGTGCCCGACACCGGCCTCGTGATAGTGCAACCGCATGTCGTCCCGGACCTGCGCGTAGCGCGAGGTCGACTCGAACGTGATCTCTTGCTGTTGAGCAGCTTCGGCGGCGAACGAGGTCATCACACCATCGTGTCCTGCGGCGGCAGCCCGAACTCGTTGTTTCCGAAGATCAGGTAGGCGCGTTCGGGATCGTTGGCGGCGTGTACGCGGCCGGCGTGCGCATCACGCCAGAACCGTTGCACGGGCGCGTCGAGGCTGAGCGCTGTCGCGCCGGATGCCTCGAAGAGGCGGTCGATCGACGCGATCGCACGCCCGGTGGCACGCACCTGGTCACGACGGGCACGGGCGCGCAGTTCGAACGGGATCTCCTGGCCTGCCTTGAGCAACGCGTACTCGTCGCCGACATTGCCCATGAGCTGACGCCAAGCGGCGTCGATGTCGCTGGCCGCCTCGGCGATACGGACCTTCGCAAACGGATCGTCCTTCGCCTTCTCACCTGCGAACGCGGCGCGAACGCGCTTGCCCTGGTGCTCGACGTGCGCGTCGTAGGCGCCGTATGCCATACCGACGATCGGTGCCGAGATGGTGGTCGGATGCACTGTGCCCCACGGCATCTTGTACACGGGCGCGGTATTGGTCTTCAGGCCCCCGGCCGTGCGGTCGTTCATCGCCTTGTAGGACAGGAAGCGGTGACGCGGCACGAACACGTCCTTGACCACCAGCGTGTTGCTCCCGGTGCCCTTGAGCCCGACGACATGCCAGACGTCGTCGATCGTGTAGTCGCCCAACGGCATCAGGAAGCTGCCGAAGTCGACGGGCTTGCCGTCCTTGATCACCGGGCCGCCGACGAATGTCCACGTCGCGTGGTCGCATCCCGAGGACCAGTTCCACGAACCGTTGACGAGGTAACCGCCGTCGACGACGGTGCCCGCCCCCATCGGCGCGTACGACGACGAGATCCGCACGCTGGGATCGTCACCCCACACATCCTCCTGGGCCTGCTGATCGAACAGCGCGAGATGCCAGTTGTGGACGCCGATGATCGACGAGACCCATCCGGTCGATCCGCAGGCGCTCGCGATGCGGCGCACGGCTTCGTAGAACAGCGTCGGATCGCACTGCAGGCCGCTCCACTGTTCGGGCTGCAGCAGCTTGAAGAAGCCGACCTCGTTGAGTTCGGCGACGGTCTCGTCGGGCAGGCGGCGCAGCTCCTCGGTGGCCTGTGCCCTCTTGGCGATCAGCGGCAGCAGATCGTCGATACCGGCTAGGACCGACTGCACGTCACGCTGTTCAATAGACGTCACTGGTTTTGCCTCCCGGGGAGTATGAGCTTAGGAGCAGATTAGAACACGTTACGATTTGTGTCGAGAAGGGCCTCGCTGTAGGGCCTGGACCTGCATATATGCGTTTCTATAACCTGTTCTAGTTATTGTTGGGTTGGTCGATGAGGAAGGATGCCGTTCGTGACGGACGAGCCGCTCGGTAGCCACGTGCTCGAGCTGCAGCTGGCCGAGGTCGTCGAGGAGACTGCCGACGCGCGCTCGCTGGTGTTCAAGGTCCCCGACGGGACCGACATCCCGGCGGACCGGTTGCGCTACTCACCCGGTCAGTTCCTGACGTTGCGGATCCCCAGTGACCGCACCGGCTCGGTGGCCCGCTGCTATTCGCTGTGCAGTTCGCCATACACCGGCGATCCCATGACCGTGACGGTCAAGCGCACCGATGGCGGGTACGCGTCGCACTGGCTGTGCGACAACGCCCACGCCGGCATGAAGATTCATGTCCTCGCGCCGTCGGGCACCTTCGTTCCCAAGACGCTCGACACCGATTTCCTGCTGATGGGAGCGGGCAGCGGTATCACGCCGATGATGTCGATCTGCAAGTCGGCATTGACCGAGGGCAACGGCAAGGTCGTGCTGATCTACGCCAATCAGGATGAGAACTCGGTGATCTTCGGCGGTGCATTGCGCGATCTGGCGGCCAAGTATCCGGATCGTCTCACCGTTGTGCACTGGCTCGTCAGCGTGCAGGGGCTCCCGACGGCTGCGGCGCTCGCCGGTCTGGCCGAACCGTATGCCGGCCACGACGCCTACATCTGCGGGCCTGGGCCTTTCATGGCCGCGGCCGAGGAAGCGCTGAAGGCGGTTGGTGCCGAACGGATCCACATCGAGGTCTTCAAGTCGCTGGAATCGGATCCGTTCGCCGCGGTGGTCATCGAGGAAGATGACAGCGACGAGGGCCCGGCCAAGGCGATCGTCACGCTCGACGGTGCGACGCACGAGATCACGTGGCCACGCAACGCGAAGTTGCTCGACGTGCTGCTCGACAAGGGTCTCGATGCACCGTTCTCGTGCCGCGAGGGCCATTGCGGGGCATGCGCCGTTTTGAGGAAATCGGGCGAGGTCGAGATGGAGGTCAACGACGTGCTCGAACAGTCCGACCTCGACGAAGGCCTCATCCTCGGCTGCCAGGCCAAGCCGCGATCGGATTCGGTCGAAGTCACCTACGACGAGTAATACGCGGGCTACCATTCGCGGCACCGAGTTTGGATGTCGCAGCCAGCGGCTCCGGAGGGGAGCAATGTGACGAACCGGTTCGCCGGAATGCTTTCGGTTATCTCATCGATCTGGCTGACGCTCGCACTAGTCACATCGGTCGCTCCCGCGAATGCGGCCATCGACACAGCGAACTCGTCCATCCCGGTCAATCCCGCGCAGAGCCTGGAAATGCGCGTCACCGCCAATTGCGTGGCAGCCCAAGGCACTTGCTATTTCGATACCGCGGCCAACCTGCTTGCACCCGAAGGCGTCATCGGGTTCCCCGGTGAATTGTGGGCCCGGCAGTCCACCACACTGCGCACCATGGACCGCAGCGTCTACATCAACTTCAACTACGACATGACGAACACCCGGTCGTTCAAATCGCCGACCGATGTGGTGTTCACGACGATCTTCTTCGGCGGCGGACCGCCGGAGAAGTTCACCTGGCGCGGCCAGGCCTACCCGGTGGATTGGCGCACGGGCCAGCCACGGACCGACGTACCGCTCATCGTGTGCTCGCACATCCAGGTGGTGTACGCGGGCGTCAACCTCACTTCGCCCGACGCCTGCGCGCAGGCCGCCTTCTCGTAGCGCGACCTATCGCGGAAGTCCGAGCAGACGTTCACCGGCCATGGTGAGCAGGATCTGTTCGGTGCCGCCTGCGATCGTCAGACAGCGCGTGTTGAGGAAGTCGAAGACGGTCTTGTTCTCGACGACGCCGCCGCCTTCAGAAAGCTCCATCCGCAGTTCGGCGAGCGCTTGCCGGTAACGCACCCCGATCAGCTTGCGCGCGCTGGCCTGCGGTCCCGGATCCTGGCCTCCCACAGCAAGTTCCGCGATCTTCTGATCGAGCAGTGAGCCGACCTGCGCCGCCAGGATCAACTCGCCGAGCTGCTGCTGACCCGAGGAGTCCAGATCGAGGTCGGCAACGGTGCGCAACAACTCTTCCATCGGGTTGCCCAGCGCGGTGCCGTGGGCCATCGCCACGCGTTCGTTCGCCAGCGTCGTGCGCGCCAACCGCCAACCGTCGTTGACCGGTCCGACCACCATCTCGTCGGGCACAAAGACCTCGTCGAAGAACACCTCGTTGAAGAGGTTGTCGCCGGTGATCTCACGCAGCGGGCGGATGTCGATGCCGGGCGAGGTCATGTCGATGAGGAAATACGTGATGCCCTTGTGTTTTGGCGCATCCGGATCGGTCCGCGCGAGGCAGACTCCCCACGCCGCCTTGTGGGCCGCCGACGTCCACACCTTCTGCCCGGTGAGCTTCCAGCCGCCTTCGGCGCGCACGGCCTTCGTCCGCAGCGCGGCGAGATCGGAACCCGCTCCCGGCTCGCTGAACAGCTGGCACCAGACGAACTCGCCACGCAGTGTGGCGGGCACGAACCGTTCGATCTGTTCCGGGCTGCCGTGCTCGAGAATGGTTGGCACCGCCCACCATCCGATGACCAGGTCCGGCCGCACGACGTCGGCCTTGGCGAGTTCCTGGTCGATCAGCAGCTGCTCGGCCGGGCCCGCCTCGCGGCCGTACGGCCGCGGCCAGTGCGGTGCCAGCAGTCCCGAATCGGCCAGCGCGATCTGCCGTTTCTCTTCGGGCTGCGCGGCGACTTCGGCCACCGCCGAGGCGATTTCGGGACGAAGGTGTTCGACCGATTCGAGGTCGATGCGCAGCTCGCGGCGCACTCCCTGCTGCGTGAGTGTCGCGATGCGGCGCAGCCACCGTTGCGCACCACCGAGGAAGTGCTCGATTCCGTAGGCGCGGCGCAGATACAGATGCGCATCGTGTTCCCAGGTGATCCCGATGCCGCCGAGCACCTGGATGCAGTCCTTGGCATTGGCCTTTGCGGCCTTGATCCCCGCGGCGGCGGCCACTGCCACGGCGATGGAAAGTTGCCGCTCATCGTTCTCGCTGACCGCCCGTGCCGCATCGGCTGCGGCCACGGACGCCTGCTCGGAACGCAACAGCATCTCGGCGCACATGTGCTTGATGGCCTGAAAGCTGCCGATCGGCTTGCCGAACTGCTCGCGCACCTTCGCGTACTCCGTCGCGGTCTGCAGTGTCCAGCGCGCCAGGCCTGCCGCTTCGGCCGCCGCCACCGTCGCGGCCACGTCGGCGAAGCGTTGCGGCGATACGGACAACCCCTCCGCCGGTGCGGAATCCAGCACGACGCGGGCCAAGGGCCGCGAGAAATCGGTCGCCTTCAGCGGTTCGATCGTGACGCCGTCGGCTCCACCGTCGATCAGCAGCACGGAATCGCCTGCGGGAAGCAGCAGCACCCCGCCCGGATCGGCGCCGAGCACGTATTCGGCGGTGCCGGATGCGTGCCCGCCGTCGAATCGCACGTCGGCCGCAAGTGCTGCGCCGGCAACGCGCTCGCCCGAGATCAGCGACTCAAGCACGTCCGGCCGGTCGACCAGCAGGGTGGCCAGAGCCGTGGTCGCGACGGGGCCCGGTACCAGCGACGCTGCCGCCTCGTCGAGCATGGCGCACAGGTCCTCGACGGTGCCGTCGGCGCCACCCTTGTCCTCGGGAAGCGCAACGCCGAAGATTCCCAGCTGAGCTAACCCGTCGTAGGCGGTTCGCCACGCGTCGCGCTGGCCCTGCTCGACCTCCCTGGCTGCCGTGATGGCGCCGGAGGCGGCCGCCCAGCTGCGGACCAGTTCGCGCGCGGCAAACTGCTCGTCGGTGATTGTGGCTGGCACCCTGTGCTCCTAGCGTTTGGGCGAGAAAATTATGCTTCCCACTAGAACGTGTTCTAATAGTGCCAGCGATCGACCGTCAAGTCGATCGCCATACCAGCAGGACACGTCAGTGCCGCGGGGGTGCTGAAGTGAGAAAATGAAGTCCGGCATGCGTATCGTTTCCCGCGAGTACGCACGATGAAGGAGCAGTCGACCAAATGTCCGGCCAGTCGCCCAACCCGGGTTCTGCGTCGGATTCGCGACCGCGCCAGGTGATGAACGTGGCGGTACTCGCCGAGTCCGAACTCGGATCAGAAGCGCAGCGGGAACGCCGCAAACGCATCCTGGACGCCACCCTGGCCATCGCGTCCAAGGGGGGTTACGAAGCGGTGCAGATGCGCGCGGTGGCGGAACGCGCGGATGTCGCCGTCGGCACGCTGTACCGCTACTTCCCGTCGAAAGTGCACCTGCTGGTCTCGGCGCTGGGCCGGGAGTTCGAGCGCATCGACGCCAAGACCGACCGCGCGGCGCTGACGGGCGGTACCCCGTATCAACGACTGAACATCATGGTGGGCAAGCTCAACCGCGCGATGCAACGCAATCCGCTGCTGACCGAAGCGATGACGCGGGCGTTTGTGTTCGCCGACGCGTCGGCGGCAGGCGAAGTCGATCACGTGGGCAAGCTGATGGATTCCATGTTCGCCCGCGCGATGAGCGACGGTGAACCGACCGAGGACCAGTACCACATCGCGCGCGTCATCTCCGATGTGTGGCTGTCGAACCTGTTGGCGTGGCTGACCCGCCGGGCCTCGGCGACCGACGTCAGCAAGCGACTGGACCTCGCCGTACGGCTGCTGATCGGCGACGGCGAGCACCCTAAGATCTAGGCGTGCTCCCGATCGAACTGCAGCGGGCGCTCGATTCGATCTCCCGGGTCCCGAAGATCCTTGTCACCTGCGACTTCGACGGCACCCTCGCACCCATCGTCAGTAATCCCGCCGATGCCCGGATGCTGCCCGACGCCGCGGCCGCGCTCACCGCGCTCGCCGATCTGGCCGACACCGCCGTCGCCCTGGTGTCCGGGCGCGCCCTCGACGTGCTGCGCACGCTGTCCGCGGTGCCGCCCGTCATCCATCTGGTCGGTAGTCACGGCGCCGAGTTCGACTCCGGGTTCGCCCATGACATCGACGAGGATCTGCTGAGGCGGATCATCGCCGAGCTCACCGAGATCGCGGCCGACAAGCCCGGCGTCACGGTCGAGACCAAACCGGCGTCGGTGGCACTGCACGTCCGCAATGCGAGTCCCGCCGACGGCGAGGCGGCGCTCGAGGCGGCCCGCCGCGCCTCGGCCGCTTGGGATGCGCATGCAACGGCGGGGAAGGCGGTGCTGGAGTTCGCGGTCATCTCGACGGACAAGGGCGAGGCCGTGGATATCCTGCGCGACCAAACCGGTTCGGCCGCGGTGGTTTTCCTCGGCGACGACGTGACCGACGAAAAGGCGTTCGCACGGCTGCGCGACGGCGATATCGGTGTCAAGGTCGGACCCGGTGAAACGGCGGCGAGTTACCGGGTGGAATCGCCCGACGACGTCGCGGCCGCGCTGGCCTACCTGTTGGACAGGCGCCGGAGGACCGGCAGCTAAGCCGGCGGCCCGGCGGTGCGGCCGCGCACCAACTCGGTGTCGAGCACCTCGATGACCGGCAGACCCGAACGCGGCGGGTGGTGTAGCAACCGGCCTGCGCTGCGGCCCTTCTCGATACTCGACTGAACCACGGTCGTCAGACCGCGGCGCAGCGCTTCGGGCACTCCGTCGAATCCGGTGACCGTCATCTGCCCCGGCACGTAAATGCCGTGTGCGCGTAGATAATCCATCGCCGAGAGCGCAAGCACATCGGCCGTGCACATCAACGCGGTGATGCGGGAGTTGATGCCGAGGGCGACCTCCGCGGCCGCCCCTCCCGACGTCGGCAGGTGTTCATAGCTCTCGATGACGGTCAACGAGTCCGGATCCAGACCGGCGGCGGTCATCGCGTCGCGCACACCCTGAATGCGCTCGCGCTGAACGTGAAAATGCGGCGTCTGGACACGTTCGGGATCGGCCAGCGCCGGCACCGGCCCACCGTGCGGCCAATCGCGGCCCAGTCGCATCGTCAGCAGTGCGATCTCCCGGTGTCCCAGTCCCACAACGTATTCCGCGAGCTGCCGCATGGCCTGGCGATCATCGATGCACACGCGGGAGGTGCCCGGCACATCCTTGGGCTGATCGACGACCACGATCGGGAGATGCCGCTGCTGCACCACCGGGAGATAGGGGTCGTCATCGGAGGCGGAGTACACCACGAACCCGTCCACCCCTGCCGCCAGCACGGCGGCCGAACCGTCCTCGAGGCTCCGGTTCGGGCCGATGGCGACCAGCAGCAGACCCTGGCCCGCCTCCTCACATGACTCCGCCAGGCCGGCGACGAAGTCCAGGGCCGCCGGATCGCTGAACGAGTAGTTCAGGGGTTCGGTGATCATGAGTCCGACGGCCCCGGCCTTTCGGGTGCGCAGCGAGCGGGCGACCGGATCCGGTCCGGGATAGCCCAGCCGCTTGGCGGTGGCCAGCACTCGATCACGGAGTTCGGCCGACAACTGATCCGGCCGGTTGTAGGCGTTGGAGATGGTGGTCCGCGAAACCTTCAGCTCGGCGGCCAATGAGGCCAGGGTCGCCCGGCGCCGTGGCGCTGGACTCCTGGGCATGGTGTGACGTTAGCGGATTGATTTGCCATCTCCGGGATACTGTGGGCTAGAGTTATTGGAAACGGTTTTCATTAGCTTTTAGGGGATTAGGTATGCGTGCCACTCTTACGGCGGCGAAGGCGATCGGACTGACGGTGGGACTGGCGATCGCAACCGCCGGCTGCACCGGCCAGGGTCCGTCAGAACAGAAACCGGCATCCCCCGCAGTCGTGGCTTCCACGGACGTCTGGGGCAGCGTGGCGCAGGCCGTCACCGGGGATCACGCGACCGTGACGTCGATCCTCGACAGCGCGGTGGAGGACCCTCACTCGTATGAGGCGACGCCGGCCAACGCCGCTGCCATCGCCGATGCGTCGCTGGTGGTGTTCAACGGTGGCGGCTACGACCATTGGGTAGAAGACGTGCTGGCCAACAACCCGAACGTGCCAACCGTCGACGCATATTCGCTGCTGCCGGATGCGGCCCCCGATGCCAACGAACATGTCTTCTACGATCCGGCGACGGCCAAGGCCGTCGCCGCGCAGGTCGCCGACCGCCTGGCCGCGATCGACGCCACCTCGGCCGACACCTACCGCGCCAACGCCGCGGCGTTCGCCAGGACGGCCGACGAAGTCCTGGCGCTGGAGCGCGCAATCGGCCAAGAGCATCCGGGCGCTTCGGTGGTGGCGACCGAACCCGTCGCGCACTACCTGCTGGTCAACGCGGGTCTGACGGACAAGACCCCGGAGGGTTTCGCGAACGCGATCGAAGAGGACACCGACCCGTCGCCTGCCGACCTCGCGGCGATGCTCGACCTGATCAACACCCGGCAGGTGACTGCGCTGCTGTACAACCCGCAGACCGAGACCGCGGTCACCGAACAGCTGCGGGATGCCGCCGAGCGGGCCTCGGTACCCGTGGTGATCGTGACTGAGACACTCCCGGCGGACACCGACTATCTGACCTGGCAGCGCCAAACCGCCGAGCAGCTGGCGAGTCAGCTGGATAAGGGGCCACAGGCGAATAGATGATGATCAGTACTGTGCGTACTGATGTCGTCGCCGAACTGACCGGCGCCCGCCTGGCGTTCGCCGAACGCGTGCTGTGGGACCACCTCGACCTCACCGTGCATGCCGGCGAGTTCATCGCGGTGCTCGGACCCAACGGCACTGGCAAGACATCGCTGCTGAAGGTGCTGCTCGGCCAGTTGCCGCTGACCGCGGGCGAGGTGACGATCTGCGGGGAACCGGTCGAGAAGGGCAGTCGGCGCATCGGGTACGTGCCCCAGCACCGTGCGATCGACAATGGGCTTTCGCTGCGCGGCTGCGACCTCGTCGGGCTCGGCTTCGACGGGCACCGATGGGGGCTCACGTCGCTGCGTAACCGGCCCGCCAAACACGTGGCGGTACAGACCGCGTTGGACCAGGTCAACGGCCAGGCGCTGGGGGGCGTGCCGGTCGGCGTGATGTCGGGTGGCGAACTCCAGCGCGTGCGGATCGCCCAGGCGCTGACGACGGATCCGGTGCTGCTGCTGTGCGACGAGCCGCTGCTCAACCTCGACCCCGCCAATGCGCGACTGGTGTCCACCCTGATCGACGCCCGCCGCCGTGAGGCGAACACCGCGGTGCTCTTCGTCACCCACGAGGTCAATCCCGTTCTGCCGTATGTGGATCGGGTGCTGTATCTGGTCGACGGCCGCTTCCGCATGGGCACCGTCGAGGAGGTCATGACCTCGGCGACGCTGTCTGAGTTGTATCGAGCCGACATCGAGGTGGTGAAGGTGCGCGGCCGCTACGTCGTGGTCGGCGAGCACAGCGAATACCAGCATGACCATGAGTGAACGACTCGCCGACGTACTGGCCAACCTGTTCGCGTTCGACATCACGCTCGACCTGCTGCGCCGCGATTTCGTCCAGCAGGCGCTGCTCGCCGCCGCACTGCTGGCACTGGTGTCCGGGTTGATCGGTCCCTTCATCGTGATGCGGCAGATGTCCTTCGCGGTGCACGGCTCCAGCGAGTTGTCCCTCACCGGAGCGGCTTTCGCACTGCTCGCCGGATTCAACGTCGGCGTCGGCGCACTCGTCGGGTGTGCGTTGGCGGCGATACTGTTCGGCATCCTGGGCCAGCGCACCCGAGAACGGGATTCGGCGATCGGTGTGGTGCTGGCCTTCGGACTCGGTCTGGCGGTCTTGTTCATCCATCTCTACCCCGGCCGGACCGGCACGAGTTTCGCGTTGCTAACCGGCCAGATCGTCGGTGTCGGGTATTCGGGACTCACGCTGTTGGCCGTGGTGTCGGTGATCGTCGTCGCGGTCCTTGCGGTGTCCTACCGCCCACTGCTGTTCGCGACCGTTGACCCCGAGGTGGCGGCCGGACGCGGAGTTCCGGTACGGGCGTTGGGCATTGTGTTCGCCGCGCTCGTCGGGGTGACCGCCGCTCAGGGTGTACAGATCGTCGGAGCGCTGCTGGTGATGTCCCTGCTGATCACGCCCGCGGCGGCCGCGGTGCGCGTGTTCGTCTCACCCGCGGCGGCCATCACCGCGTCGGTGATCTTCGCCGAGGTGGCTGCCGTCGGAGGCATCCTGCTGTCCCTGGCGCCGGGGGTGCCGGTGTCGGTGTTCGTCACGACGATCTCGTTCGTGATCTTCCTGGTGTGCTGGGTGATCGGCAGACGCAAATCAGCCGCGTTCCACGGGACGCGTTGATTGCGAGCACCATTCGGACCACGAACCCGGGTACAGGGCGGCGTCCACGCCCGCCGCGGCGAACGCCGCGACCAGGACCGAGGCCGTGACACCCGAACCGCAGTACGCGGCCACGGCGCCGGTCACCTCCGGCATGTCGACGGCGAAACGCCCCTCGGCGTCAAGCAGGCTGGTGCTCGGCACATTCCGGGCACCAGGAATGTGACCGGCGACCGGATCGACGGGTTCGGCGTCACCGCGGAAGCGTTCCGGCGCCCGCGCATCGAGCAGCGTCACATCCGCAGTGGCGACCTGATCGGCGGTGAGGGTCGGCAGCGCGCCGGTGTACAGATCGTCGTACTTCACCGTGATGTCCCCCGGTTGCGGTGTGACCGAACCGGTTTCGAGTGGACCTCGCCACGACGCCAGGCCGCCATCGAGGATGCGCACATCGGGAATGCCCGCTGCGGTCAGTACCCACCATGCGCGCGCCGATCCGGCCCGGTTCCAGTCGTCGTAGACGACCACAGGAACGCCGCGTCGCACACCCCATCGCCGCGCCGCCGCCTCGAGATCGCGGCCGGACGGCAGCGGGTGCCGTCCGCGTCCCTCGACGGTGTGGTCGGACAGCTCATCTTCCAGCGACACATACACCGCACCGGGGATGTGACCGCTCTCGTGGGCGGTGCGGCCGTCGGGCTGGGCCAACTGCCAGCGCACGTCGAGGATGGTCGGCCGCGCACCGTCGTTGCACTGCTGCTCCAGTTCGGTCGCGCTGATCAACACCCGGTCACGGCTCATACCTCGATGGTGCACCACCTAGGCGCCATGCCGCCGGCCGGACGGCTCCTAAGCTGGCCCCCGTGACCGACCACGCGTTCAGCCCCGAGGAGCGACGCGCGGTGTACCGGGTGATCGCCGAACGCCGCGACATGCGTCGTTTCGTCCCCGACTCCCAAATACCCTCCGATGTGCTCGTTCGGCTGCTGCAGGCCGCTCATGCCGCGCCGAGCGTGGGGCTGATGCAGCCGTGGCGGTTCATCCGGATCACCGATCCGGCGCTGCGGCACGACATCCACGCCATCGTCGATGACGAGCGATTGCGTACCGCGCAGGCACTGGGCCCGCGCAGCGACGAGTTCCTGGCGCTGAAGGTCGAGGGCATCCTGGAGTGCGCCGAGCTGCTGGTGGTCGCACTCGGCGACGGAAGACAGGCCCACGTATTCGGTCGACGCACACTTCCGCAGATGGATCTCGCGTCGGTGTCGTGTGCCATCCAGAATTTGTGGCTGGCGGCTCGCGCGGAGGGCCTGGGTGTGGGATGGGTGTCGATCTTCGACCCACGCCGGCTCGCGCAGCTCCTCGACATCCCCGACGATGCCGAGCCCGTCGCCGTCCTGTGCCTGGGCCCCGTTCCGGAATTTCCCCAACGGCCGCAACTCGAGATCGACGATTGGACGGTAGGCCGACGGCTGAACGAGTTCGTCTTCGAGAACAACTGGGATACGCCCGCGCCGATCGTAGGCTGGTGACGTGACCATCGATCTCAACGCGGATCTGGGCGAGAGCTTCGGAGTGTGGACGCTCGGCGACGACGAAGCCATCCTCGATGTCGTCACCAGCGCCAACGTCGCCTGCGGCTTTCACGCTGGTGACCCTGCGCTGTTACTCCGCACGTGCCGGGCGGCGGTCGCGCGCGGCGTGCGGATCGGTGCGCAGGTCGGATACCCCGATCGAGCCGGATTCGGCAGACGGTTCATCGATGCCGATCCGGAGGATCTGAAGGCCGACGTGATCTACCAGATCGGGGCGCTCCAGGCGATCGCCGATGTCGCCGGCTCGGCGGTCAGCTACGTCAAACCCCATGGCGCGCTGTACAACGCGATTGTCACCCATCGCGAACAGGCACAGGCGGTTGCCGAAGCGGTACACGCCGTCGACCCGCACCTGCCCGTTCTCGGCCTATCGGGTTCGGTGTTCTTCGAAGAAGCCGAGGAACGCGGGTTGCGCACCGTGCCAGAAGCATTCGCTGACCGCGCCTACCGCTCGGACGGACAGCTGGTGTCCCGGCGCCTGCCCAACGCCGTGCTGCACGACGTCGACGAGATCGCCGACCGGGTGTCATCGATGGTGACCGCAGGCCGGGTGGACGCCGCCGATGGCTCCAAGATTCCGATCAAAGTCGAATCCGTTTGCGTGCACGGAGATTCACCAGGTGCAGTGCAGATTGCTCATGCGGTACGCCGGCGCCTGGTGACCGACGGTGTCGAGCTGAGGGCCTTTGCCTAGCGTCGCCAGCCTGCCGAAAGTGCAATGGCGCATCGGCTCGATGCCGATCTTTGTCTTCGCCATGGTGGTGCTTGCCTTTTTCGGCAGTGCCCTGAGAGGTGTTGTCGTCGGCACTGCGGATCTCGCGACCGCGGCCACTGTCTTCAGCGGCATCTTCGTCCAAGCAATTCCGTTCCTCGCCCTCGGCATCGTGATCAGCGGCCTCGTCGCGGCGTTTGTGACACCGGACCGGCTGGCGCGATGGTTACCGCGCCGACCCGGCGCGGCGATACTCACCGCCGGAGTGGGTGGTGCGGTGCTGCCAGGGTGTGAATGCGGTTCCGTT
Organism: Mycobacterium barrassiae; assembly: GCF_025822765.1. Classification (GTDB taxonomy): domain Bacteria; phylum Actinomycetota; class Actinomycetes; order Mycobacteriales; family Mycobacteriaceae; genus Mycobacterium; species Mycobacterium barrassiae. The sequence continues at coordinate 22,319 of NZ_JACKUK010000007.1, forward strand.
CCCGTAGCGCGTCGCCTTTTCGGGGACGGCGCGGTTGGCGCAGCGGCATTGACCTTCATGCTCGCCGCGCCCGCTATCAATCCGGTGGTGCTCGTCGCCACTGCCGTTGCATTCCCCGGTCAGCCACAGATGGTGGCTGCCAGGTGTATCGCATCGCTGCTCACCGCATTGATCATGGGCGCCGCGTGGGCCCGGTTCGGCCGCACGGAGTGGATCACCCGCCGGCTTCCGAAGATCCGCGACGGCGAAGGGTCACGGTGGACCGTCTTCACCGAAGCGGCCCGCCACGACTTCCTCCAAGCCGCCTCGTATCTGGTCATCGGCGCCGGGGCAGCAGCCGCGCTTCGAGTGGTGGTTCCACCCTGGATGTACGAGAAGCTCGCCGGTCAGATCGCGCTGGGCGTCCTGACTATGGCGCTGCTCGCTGTGGTCCTGTCGCTGTGCTCAGAGGCCGATGCCTTCGTCGCCGCCAGCCTGACGATGCTTCCCCTGCTCCCCCGTCTGGTCTTTCTCGTCGTTGGCCCGGCGGTCGATCTCAAACTGTTCGCGATGCAGGCCGGCATGTTCGGTCGCGCGTTCGCCATGCGGTTCGCACCGATGACATTCCTCGTGGCGACGCTCGTCGCCACGGGTGTCGGGCTTCTGCTGGTGGGTTCGCAATGACTCGCGAGACGGAAAACGCCATCCTGCTGCTGGTCGGGATCACCACCGGAATCATCACGATAACAGGCGCGTACACCAGGTACGTCAAACCTTCGCTACTGCCATGGTTGGCGGCATCGGCGATCCTGCTCATCACTCTCGCGATGGTCGCGATCGTGCGCGACATCCGGCAGGGGTCCGCCCACGAACCGCACGACGACGGTCATGTCCATCGAAGGTGGTCGGTCTGGCTGCTCGTCGTGCCCATCGCGGTGCTCGGCTTCATCGTTCCGCCCGCCATCACACCCGAGGCTGCGGCGCCGACGGTCACCGAGGTGTCCCCGGAAGCGCTGCGCCGGCCCTTTCCCGCGCTACCCGACGAGCGAGCGCCTGAATTGTCGTTGCCCGAAGTCCTCGTTCGGATAGCGCGCGATTCGGCGCACACACTCGACGGCAGGTTGATCACCGTAATAGGGTCCACCTTCAAAGCCGACGGCCGCACCGACCTGGCACGGGTGGTGATCATCTGCTGCGCGGCGGACGCCAGTCTGGCCCGCATCAGAGTCAGCGGTCCCGCCGCGGCGCAGATCGCCGGCTATCCAGAGAACACGTGGCTGCGAGTCGAGGGTAAAGTCCCTCCGGGACAGACCTTTTCACGGGAGATCAACACCGCCGTCATCGAGGTCTACTCCGCCACCCGGATCGACCCGCCCGCCAACCTGTATGAGTATTGACCTCGCTCAGCTAGAAGCTGAGCCGGCGGTACCGCTGCAGGCGACGGATGGCACGGGCCGCAGCGTTCCCGTCGATTGAGGCGAGCGTTTCGCTGAGGACGGCGTGGACACGTTCGATGTCGAGGTCCATCCCTATCGCGACGAGGCTGTTCGAGGTCGCTGTCGGTGAGGCGGTCGCGATATGTATCGATGTACCAACGAGATTCACGAGATAGGTGCGCACGGCCGAGCGATATCGCACCGAGACTGTTCCCTTGAGCCGGTACACGCCGATCGGCGGATTCTCGAGCAGGTCAAGGAGTTTCCCCGGATCGATGCATCCGCAGCTGGTCACGGTCACCGCGTCGGCGTGCGCGTGGTCGGTCCCCGAGTCCAACAGGAGTTCCCTGAACGAGAGCTGGCCTCCCTCGTCGCCCGAATCCGGCAAGTCGTACAGCAACGCGGGATCGATACGTGCGCCGACCGTCCCGACGACAGGAGCGACGGGATTGCGTTCCCGGACGCGCTGCTCGATACGCTCCAGCAATGGAGCTCGATCTGCCTCTGCAAGTTGATCCATTTTGTTGACAACGATCAGCGATGCGGCGGCGTAGCGGGCCGGTGGGCTCGAATTCCGGTCCACGACAGCGAAATGCGTGGTGGCGTCGATGACGTCGACAATGCCGCCTGGGCGCACCCCCGCAACACCGTTGAATCGGATCAGCTGCGCCACGGCGACCGGATCGGCCAGACCGCTGGTCTCGACGATGATGGCGTCGAGGTCCAGCCGTGGGTCGGCGAGTTTGGTCAGCGCCTCATCGAGCCCGCCGTTGTCGGGGAGGCAGCACACACAGCCACCGGTGATCGAGCTGGGTTCGTCGACCTGTCCGGTGACGAGTCCGGCGTCGACGTTGAGCGCGCCGAAGTCGTTGATGATCACGCCGACTCGTGCCCGTGGGGCTCGCAGGACGTGATTGAGCAGGCTGGTCTTGCCGGCTCCGAGATAGCCCGTCAGGGCGATGACGGGGATGTCCGTCACGCGCAATCGCTCAAGCTGCGACGTTCACGTGGCGTCATTGCGCCCCAGATTCCCCATGACTCCATGGAAGCCACAGCGTAGCGAAGGCATTCGCGTTGTACAGGGCACGACCTACACACCCTTTTGGCCCGCTCCTCATGCGCCACCCTGCGTTCACCCCGTTCGCCGTCCGACGCGAAGAATATCGCGGTCGGCAGCCCGCGACACCGGGCACGCAGTTGCCACTGAAGATCGCATCGATCGGCCGAGCTCATTGCGGGGCGCTATAAGGCAGAAGCGCCATCTCCCGGGCATTCTTGATGACGGTCGCGACATCGCGCTGTTGCTGCACCGTCAGCCCGGTCACACGCCGAGAGCGGATCTTGCCCCACTCGGTGAGCACGGATTTCTTCTGCCGCTTGAACACGACCGGTGTCTGCCGCCGATTCGCCCGCCTGCCCGTGGCCATCACCGCTCCTCGCGGAAGTCGACGTGGCGGCGCACCACGGGGTCGTACTTGCGCAACACGATTCGGTCTGGATCGTTGCGGCGGTTCTTGCGAGTGACGTAGGTGTAGCCCGTACCGGCGGTGGAGCGGAGTTTGACGATGGGTCTGATGTCGTTGCGGGCCATCAGATTTTCACTCCTCGACGACGCAGTCGCGCGACGACGGCCTCGATGCCGTCGCGGTCAATGGTCTTGATGCCCTTGGCGCTCACCCGCAGCGTCACGCGACGGCCCTCCGAGGGCAGGTAGTACTTCTTCGACTGGATATTGGGGTTCCACCGTCTGCGGGTACGGCGGTGCGAGTGCGATACCGAGTTACCGAAGCCCGGCGCTCGGCCGGTGACCTGACAATGCGCGGACATAGCCCCTCTCCCGTCATGCGCTAATGTTAACGATAATCGTTTTCAATAATACAGGAGGTTGAGATGCGGACTCCGGTGGTCCTCGTCTGTGGACAGGGCGATACCGAAGGCGTTGTCGATGTCATCGCAGCGCAACCAGGCACCGTCGTCGTCCAGCACACGTTCGACGGTCAGGTGGTGCTGCGGCGCATCAGTGCGGCCGGCGACGCGTCGGAGTGGCCACTGGAGTTGCACAAGGGGTGCGTCGCATGCACGGTGCGAAACGACCTACTTGTGCTGTTGCGGCGGCTGAACCGCCGAGACGATGTGGACCGCATCGTCGTTCGCCTCATGCCCTGGCTGGAGCCCGAGCCGGTCTGCTGGGCGATCAACAACGTTCGGGTGCGCGTGGGACCCGGCTACATCGATGGCCCGGCGGCCTGTGACGTCCGCATCGATGCGGTGGTGACGTGCATCGACTCCTCGAACTGGCTGAACCAGTCCCTCGGCGACGACGATCTCGACGACGGCCGCACGGTAGCCCAGGTGGTTGTGGCCCAGGCCGAGTTCGCCGATGCGCTGGTGCTCACCGGACCAGACGCACGAACGCTGTCGGTATTGCGCCGACTGGCGCCGTTGGCGCGACTGACCGTTGGGGCCGGACGGGTCGAGACGGCGCTGGCCAACCTCGATACCGACAGCCGTCGCGGGCGAAGCGACAATCCCCACGACCCGTTGCTGGCCGGGCAGCCGTCGCTGTACCCCGACGGCGACGTCGGACTGCTCCTCTTCTCCGCGCGCCGGCCGTTCCATCCGGAACGCCTGCACAGCGCCTTGGACCTGCTACTGGACGGAGTCGTGCGGACGCGGGGCAGGATGTGGCTGGCCAATCGGTTCGACGACGCCATGTGGATCGAATCCGCCGGTTCTGGGCTACGGACCGCACATGCCGGAAGATGGCTGGCCGCAATGACTTCCAACCAGTTGGCCTACGCCGATCCGCAGCGGTGTGCATTGGCCTCAGCCGACTGGGACGATGTGGTGGGCGACCGCCACGTCGCCCTGACCGTACTGGTCTGCGGTGCCGACCCCGAGGCGATCGTCCACGGGCTGCGGGCGGCGCTACTGACCGACGAGGAAGTGGCACGGCCGCACGAGTGGAGTACGTACACCGACCCGTTCGGCGATTGGCATGTGGATCCGTGCGAGGACATGGCCGGGCCTGCCGGCGAGGTGGCGGTCAACCGGGAGGGAGAGCAGCGGTGAAGCGTCCCTGACGCCGCTTAGGGTGGCGCTATGCGCCTCAAACTCGGCAGACCGGACCTGGCCGACTACGCCACCTACTTCGACGCGCCCGCCGCGTCGGACGGCGCACCGCTGACCGTCACCTGGGCGGGCGTCACCACGCTGCTCATCGACGATGGCCGATCGGCGGTGATGACCGACGGCTTCTTCTCGCGCCCGAGCCTGGCCGAGGTCGGATTGCGGGCGCTGTCACCGTCTGCACCTCGCATCGACGGCTCCCTTGCACGCCTCGGGGTGCAGCGGCTGGAGGCGGTGCTGCCGGTGCACACCCATTTCGACCACGTGATGGACTCCGCGGTGGTCGCCGACCGCACCGGAGCCGAGGTGGTGGGCGGCATGTCGGCGAAACAGGTGGGCCGCGGTCACGGGTTGCCCGACGATCGCCTGGTCGTGGCGACGCCCGGCGAGCCGATAAGCCTTGGGGCGTACGACGTCACGCTGATCGACGGCAGGCATTGCCCGCCCGACCGCTTCCCCGGTGTCATCACCGCGCCGGTCACACCGCCTGCCAAGGCGTCGGCGTACAAGTGCGGCGAGGCGTGGTCGACCATCGTGCAGCATCGGCCGTCCGGTCGTCGGCTGCTCATCGTCGGCAGCGCGGGATTCGTTCCCGGCGCCCTGACCGGACAACGCGCCGACGTGGTGTACCTCGGCGTCGGGCAACTGGGCCTGCAGCCCGAGCATTACCTGGTCGACTACTGGACGGAGGCCGTGCGCACCGTCGGCGCCCGCCGCGTCGTGCTCATCCACTGGGACGACTTCTTCCGTCCCCTACACAAGCCGCTGCGCGCATTGCCGTATGCGGGCGACGATCTGGACGTCACGATGCGGCTGCTGTCCCGGCTGGCGCGCGACGACGGCATCGCGCTGCATCTGCCGACGCTCTGGCAGCGCGGCGACCCGTGGAGGTGAGCCTGGCGCTCGCCGCACTGGCCGTCGTGCTGCTGTTCGCCATCATGCGGCCGCACGGCTGGCCGGAGGCGATAGTCGCCGTCCCGGCCGCGGCGACACTCATTGCGGCGGGCGTCATCTCGGTGCCCGAGGCGCTCGCCGAGGTGAACCGGTTGCTGCCGGTAGTCGGTTTCCTCGCCGCGATCCTGGTGCTGGCACGGCTGTGTGATGACGAAGGGCTGTTCCGTGCGGCCGGTGTCGCGATGGCGCGGTTCAGTGCGGGAAATCCGAAACGTCTGCTGTCCATCGTCTTCGCCGTCGCATCGGCAACGACGGCGATCCTGAGCCTCGATGCGACGGTCGTGCTGCTGACGCCGGTCGTGCTCGCCACGGCACGCACTTTGAAGGTGCCGGCCAGACCGCACGCGTACGCCACTGCGCACCTCGCCAACAGCGCTTCGCTGCTGCTGCCGGTGTCGAACCTCACCAACCTGCTGGCCTTCACCGCGGCCGGCCTGTCGTTCATGCATTTCGCTGCGCTCATGACGCTGCCCTGGCTGGCGGCAATCGCCGTCGAATACCTGCTCATGCGTTGGCTTTTCGTAGGAGATCTGGCGAACGAGTCGAAGCATGTCGAGGTGGCCGTGCCCGCCGATGTGCCGATCTTCGTCCTGATCGTGCTCGGGCTCACCCTCGCCGGTTTCGCGGTGACCTCTCTGCTCGGCCATTCGCCTGCGTGGGCGGCACTGGCCGGTGCGACCGTCCTCGGGATGCGCGCGTTGGCCCGCCGCGACACCACGGTCATACGAATCGCGGCGGCGGCCGACGTGCCGTTCCTCGCGTTCGTACTGTGCCTCGGCGTCGTCGTCGACGCGGTGATGCTGCACGGCCTGGACACCGCGATGCGCGACGTGCTGCCGAGCGGCACCACGCTGCCCGCACTGCTCGGGATCGCAGCGATCGCCGCTGTGCTCGCGGGTGTCGTCAACAACCTGCCCGCGGTGTTGGTGATGCTCCCGCTGGTTGCGGGCTCCGGTCCGGCCGCAGTGCTGGCCGTGCTGATCGGGGTGAATGTCGGACCCAACCTGACCTACGTCGGCTCGCTGGCCAACCTGTTGTGGCGCAGCGTCGTTCGCCGGGAAATGCCTACCAGCGCGGTCGAATTCACCCGGGTCGGGTTGTGCACCGTACCGCTCACTCTGCTGGCGTCTGTGGCAGCCCTGTGGCTGGGCGTCGAACTATTCGGCGTCTAGTGTCCTGAGTCGTTAATTCGGGTGCAGTAGTTGCCGATGCTGGCGAGGATTTGGTCGGCGGTCTTGGTCCAGACGTAGGGCTTGGGGTTTTCATTCCAGTGCTCGATCCAGGCGCGGATG
>NZ_JACKUK010000008.1 GCF_025822765.1 Mycobacterium barrassiae
CCGAACCAGCGCGCCAACGCCGGCTCATGATCGGACCTTCGGATATTCAGATCATCCTCGGGAAGGTGCGCCCACTTTCACGCCCCCACACCGAGGCTCATCCACAGGTTCTGATCATTGCTCGTCGGACACGTCGCCGAAAAGATGCTTGATGTCATCGAACTTGTCCTTCGCCGTGAGAAAAACCTTCTTGCTCGCAACTCGAAGAAGTTTGCTCTGCTCTAGAGCGAAGATCAGGACAAGTTGTCCAAGGCTCACCAGCGCCAACAGAACTGGCACCACGTCAGTGATGAACCAGCGTCGATACTTGCAATGGATAGACCCGCGCTGGCGGAACCATGGGGTTGATAGATGTCCGCGAAAAGGTGCAGATTGTATCGACAATCTCTGCAGTCCTGGTCGTGCCCGGCTTAGGTACCAGCCCGGTAGTGATTGGCCTGCTGGCCTTCCATGCACCGACCACCTTTCGTCCGCTGGACACGGTACTGGCGCGCCGACACCGAGCTCTGCTACCTGAGCGCAAGCGCTGCGCGGGCGATGGCGCGCTGTGAAGGGGCTCGCCGTTAGAAAGGTGGTTCGGCAGCGCGCCTGGCCGGCTAGGCGCACCCTTCGGGGCGTCCTACGTCTTCGGCGGCGCCGAATCTGCCATCACCGCGTGTACAGCAAACGGTCAATTGCTGTACACTTTTCGGGTGGCTAGACCACGACGTAGTGCCACTGCCGCGCCCACAGGATCGGTAGTCGCTTATGTCCGTGTGTCGACCGACGAGCAGGCCAGCAGTGGCGTAGGACTTGAGGCCCAACGTGCCGCGATCTCCGCTGAGGTCAAGCGGCGCGGGTGGAACGTTGTCACCTGGCACGCCGACGAGGGGATCAGTGGCGGAAAAGGCGTAAGTCATCGGCCCGGACTAGCCGCAGCTATCGATGCTGTCGAGTCGGGAGCCGCCGCCGCCTTGATGGCAGCGAAGCTGGACCGAATATCACGGTCTGTCCTGGACACCGCCTCTCTGATGGAGCAGGCGCGCCGCGCCGGTTGGGAACTGGTGACCTGCGACCTCGCCATCGACACCAGCACGCCGGCAGGGGAGGCGACTGCCTCAATGATGGCCGTTTTTAGTCAGCTCGAGCGCCGCTTAATTTCTCAGCGCACCCGAGAAGCGTTGGCGGTCAAGAAAGCTCAAGGGGTACGACTTGGTCGTCCTTCAGCGCTGTCTCGCCAAGTAGTCAGACGGATAGTCGATGAGAGGGCGAGTGGCTATTCGTTGCGGACTATCGCTGCCGGCTTAACGGCCGACCGTATTTCTACTGCCCAGGGGGGTGCGAAATGGCACGCCTCGACTGTCAGGGCGGTGATCGGGGGTCAAGATGGCCGCGCTGCACAAGCCGTCGCGGCGGAAATCTAGGTACGCCAGTCCGTAGGTGACTGAACTCAAAGTAAGGACGTGGCTGACGGCGCGGGCTTTACAGGTCATTCGACAGCGAGTTGGTCTTGCATGGTTAAGAACCTCGATATCGACACGAGCACGCCGGCGAGTGAACGGCGGCCATCATCAACTTCTGTTGCGACGCCTAAACGGCCGCTATCGAGCTTTATCGAATCTTCATTGAACGACTAGCGGTGCCATATCAGCGGTTGGGAGGCTCGGAATGGCCGAGCGCGCGGGGGAGCCCGTCCCTACAGGCGATTACGAAAGGAACGATCACACGATGTTGACACGAGCACTTCTAACGGGCGCGGCCGCTTTGGCAACGCTCGTGATAGCGGCGGGATGTAGTAACAACTCTGGCGACGAACAACCGTCTGGCCCGGCTAATACGGCAGCAAGCCCAACAGCGCAGGCCACTACGCCGGCCCCTAGCGGTGAGCAGCACAACGATGCCGACGTCACCTTCGCGCAGCACATGATTCCGCATCACCAGCAGGCTGTCGAGATGAGTGACATGGTGCTGGGGAAGCAAGGCATCGATCCGCGGGTCACCGAGCTGGCGAACCAGATCAAAGCTGCGCAGGGGCCCGAGATCGAGAAGATGCAAGCATGGCTGACCCAATGGGGCAGCCCGCAGATGCCCATGCCGTCGGGCATGCCCGACCACGGAAATATGCCGATGCCGTCCGGGGACATGCCTGGCCACGGCAGCATGCCAACGACTTCAGGGATGCCATCGATGTCGGGCATGCCCGGCATGGCGGGCATGATGTCCGAGCAGGACATGGAGGCTCTGCAGAATGCTCAGGGTGTTGAGGCCAGCAGGTTGTTCCTCACGCAGATGATCGCTCACCACGAGGGCGCAATCACCATGGCACAGACGGAAATCAAGGACGGTCAGTATCCGGCGGCCCTCGAAATGGCGCGAGCAATCGTCGCCGCCCAGCAGAAGGAAATCGACACGATGAAGGGCATCCTCGCGACGCTTTAGGACTCTAGGCCCGGCGGATCGGCAGCGTGATCGTGAACGTCGCGCCGGTCCCCGGACCGCGGCTATCGGCGGTGATACGGCCCTGGTGTGCTTCCACAAGGGCTTTCGCGATCGCCAGGCCAATTCCGGCACCGCCATGTTCGCGAGCCCGGGCGGCATCGGCTCGGTAGAAGCGATCAAATAGGTGTGGCAGGTGCTCGGCGGGAATTCCTTCACCGTCGTCAGTCACGGTTATCGTGAGTACGGCGTCCTTCGCGTCCGCTGTAATGGAGACTTGACCGCCGGGAGGCGTGTGGCGTAACGCGTTGTCGAGCAGGTTCGCCAGTACTTGTCCGAGCCTGTGCTGATCCGCCCATAGCGGCGGCAGATCGCCATCGATCCGGGATGTCAGTGCCACACCGTTGGCGGCGAAACGGTCTGCCACCGCCGTGACTGCTGTCTCGATCAGTGTGCCGGGCGCAACGGACGTGGGCGCAATCGAGGCCTGACTCTCTTCTGCCTGCGCGAGCGCAGCAACGTCCCCCGAGAATCGCACCAATCTGCGAGTCTGATCACGAAGCATCGTAATGGTGTCCTGATCAAGGGTGTTGACCCCGTCCTCAATGGCTTCCAGGTAGGCCTCCAGCACGGAGACCGGTGTGCGGATCTCATGCGCCAAGTCTCCGAACATCCGTCGTCGCGTCGCCTCCACCGATTCAAGCCGGCTCGCCATTTGATTGAAAGCCCTTGCCAGTGAGTCGAAGTCATCACCGAGCTGCGGCGGCGACACGCGTGAGTCGTAGTGGCCGTCAGCGACCGCGGCCGCGGCCGAAGACACTTCGGCTACCGAGCGTTGTACACGCCTGCTGAAATACCACGTCACCACCAGCGCCGTCAGAGCGGACACCGCGAGTGCCACCGCAATCGATATGGCCGTGGCATAGGTGTAGGCCTCTTCCGCGTGCATCTGCTCACTGGACATCTCCGGCACACCTGCGCGGTGCAGGTGTTCGCGAAACAGTGGCGGCCCGACGACGGCCGCCACGATCCATACGGTGGCGGCGCCCGCGATAAGCACCAAGGTCTGGGCCAACAGCAGCCGCACGCCGATACCCGGGCGACGAGACGCCTTCACTGCCCGCTTCCCATCCGATATCCGACGCCGCGCACGGTAATGACGTAGCGCGGTGCGGCGGGATCATCTCCGAGCTTGCGGCGCAAATGGCCGATATGTACATCGACGAGGTGCTCGTTTCCGACCCATGACTCTGCCCACACAGCGTCGAGGAGTTGCCGGCGACTAAATACGACACCTGGGCGTGCCGACAGCGCAGCGAGCACATCAAACTCCGTGCGGGTCAACGCGATTAGCTCATCGCCGACGAAGACTTCCCGCGCGGCTACGTCGATCCGCAATGAGCCGAAAACGCGCGGTGGCGGTTGATCGGCAGTCGCGTCTGCCCCGGTCGATGTGGACACCGTGCGTGGCCTGCGCAACATCGCCCGGATTCGTGCCACGAGTTCGCGGGGGCTGAACGGCTTGGTCACATAATCGTCAGCACCGACCGATAAGCCGACGATGGTGTCCATCTCGGTGTCGCGCGCAGTCAGCATGACTACGTAGGCATCCGAGAACGTCCGTAGCTGCCGGCACGCCTCGAGTCCGTCGATGCCCGGCAGTGCCAGGTCGAGCACGACGACATCGGGGTCGATCTCCCGGGCCATCGCGACAGCATCGTGACCGTTGTGCGCGACGCTGACCTCGAACTGTTCTCGCTCGAGATAGCTCGCGACGACGCCCGCTAGGGGTACCTCGTCGTCGACGACCAATGCCCGATACCCGGCCACGCCGCGATCCGGATTGCGCTCCATGACTCTCATCGTGCCCCGGCGAGAGCCGACTAGGGGCTAACCCCGGCATCACGGCACGGGTCTTGAGCAAATCTTCACAGAACCCACACCGATTGAATGGCCCGCCGGGCGCATCGTGAATCCGGACGGAAGGAGACGGCCATGACGCTGAGCAACAGTCCGCTCGCCGCCGGATCGGGGTGGATCGGCTGGGTGGTTGTGGCTTTGGTAATCGCCGCTCTCTGGGCGGCGCCGATTGCCGCGGCATTTGCACTGTTTCCTCTTCACCGTGATCGCGGACGGCGGGGGCCGAGCCGTGACTGAAAGGGTTTTCAGACCAAGACGGGTCAGCCGGAGGACCTTCCTCGCCGGTACGGCGGCCACGGCGCTGACACTTGCCGCGTGTACGCGCAACACGACCGTGCTCGTCCCAAATGGCCGCATCGACGCGGTTGAAGCGGCTAGGCCCCACACCGGGCGGACGGTCGCAGTGGAGCTCACTGCGGGACGGACGCAGATCGACCTCGGTGATACCCGTGCGGCCACATTCGCCTACGGTGATGCCGTGCCCGGCCCATTAATCCGGGCCAATGTGGGCGACGAGCTTGTGGTCACCCTCAAGAACCGACTCGACCACTCGACATCAGTGCATTGGCACGGCATCGCACTGCGCAACGACATGGACGGAGTCGCCCCGGCCAGCCCCGACATCGAGTCCGGCACCGACTTCGTATACCGCTTCTCGGTACCGCACTCAGGCACATACTGGGCGCATCCGCACACCGGACTGGACGCCGACACCGGCTTGTACCTGCCGATCATCGTTGATGACCCGGCCGAGCCAGGCGCCTATGACGCTGAATGGGTTGTAGTACTGGATGATTGGACTGACGGTGTCGGCTCGACGCCGCAGCAGCTCTACGACGGATTGCGGCGGTCATCGATGCCGGCGCACGACGACATGCCCGGAATGGGCGGTATGCACGACACGGGCAGCATGCCGGGAATGAACGGCATAGGCCGTAGCGCACTGTTAGGCGGCGACGCCGGCGACATCAGCTACCCGTACTACGTGATCAACGGACGGATACCGGCGGCAGCGACCACATTCAATGCCAAGCCGGGGAACCGAGTCCGTATCCGAATCGTCAACGCGGGCTCCGACACCGCGTTTCGAGTGGCACTGGCCAGTCACCGGATGACGGTTACCCATACGGATGGCTTTCCCGTCCGGCCGACAGATGTCGACGCCCTACTTGTCGGTATGGGTGAACGATACGACGTCGTTGTTACGGCTGGCGACGGCGTCTTCCCCCTCGTCGCCGCGGCCGAGGGCAAGGAGGGGCTGGCACTCGCACTGCTGTCCACCGGCGCCGGAACCGCTCCCGACCCCGCATACCGGCCGCCCGAATTCGACGGGCTAGTGGGGACCGTCGAGATGTTCACCGCCACATCTGAAGTGGACCTCGGCTCTGCAGAGCCGGATACCAGGCTGTCCGCCGGACTGTCGGGCGACATGATGAAGTACGAGTGGATGATCAACGGCCGGCCGTTCTCCCACACCGAGCCGCTCACTGTCCGGCAGGGGCAACGGGCCACCCTGACGTTCAACAACATGTCGATGATGTGGCATCCGATGCACCTGCACGGGCACACCTTCCAGGTCATCAACCCCGACGGCGGCCGTGGTGCACGAAAAGACACGGTCGTAGTCCTGCCGATGCAGCAGCTCACTGTCGATGTGATCGCCGACAACCCTGGTGAGTGGATGCTGCACTGCCACAACACCTATCACCAAGAAGCTGGGATGATGACAACTCTGGACTATGTCATGTGAGGAGGGCGGCCTACGCTGAGCGGTCATCCGCTAATCCGATTCCGCGGACGAGGTGGCTCGGTGCTGCCCATGATGGGCGGCCTGCCCGACTACGAACATGCCGACCATTACCTCCATGCTTCATGAAATCTTCATCGAATGACTAGCGGAGTTATATGGCGCGGCGCGAGGCTCTAAACATGGTCAACAGCACCGTCGTGCTTCACGTGGGTGGGCTGCATTGGGCGACCTCGGCTGCCGGCGTCGAGGCTACGCTGCTACGACGTCCCGGGGTGAGCGCGGTCGCGGCGAATGCGGCCAATCAAACCGCGACCGTCACCTACGACCCGGCCGCAACGTCGGTGGCGCAGCTCTCGGATTGGTTACGCGATTGCGGTCTGCATTGCGCCGGCCAATCGGTGCCCAACCATATGTGCGAGCCGATGGCTGAGCCCGCAGAGCACGAAGCCCACGGCGCGGCGACACCCCAGGAGATGATGGGACACGGCGGCCACGCCGGAATGTCGATGGATCAAATGGTCCGTGACATGCGCAACCGCTTCCTCGTCGCATTGGTGCTCTCGATCCCGATCATGCTGTGGTCACCGATGGGCCGCGACATGTTCGGATTCACGGTGCCCGCGCCGTTCGGGCTGCGCGACGACGTCTTCACCTTGCTTTTGAGCCTGCCGGTCGTCTTCTACTCAGCCTGGATCTTCTTCGACGGGGCCTGGCGGGCGCTGCGTGCACGCACCCTGGACATGATGGTGCTCGTCGCCGTGGCGGTCGGTGCGGGCTGGCTGTACAGCGTCGGGGTGACGCTCACGGGCGGGGGAGAAGTCTTCTACGAAGCCGCGTCGGTGCTGACGACCTTCGTGCTGTTGGGCCACTGGTTTGAAATGCGTGCCCGCGGCGGCGCGAACGATGCCATTCGCACGCTGCTGGAACTCGCGCCGCCGATGGCCGTGGTGGTCCGCGACGGCGAACCTGTCGAGATTCCAACAGCCGACGTGACCGCCGGAGATCTGCTGTTGATCCGTCCGGGTGCCAAGATCCCGGTCGACGGCAGCGTCGAAGACGGCCACTCCGAGGTCGACGAATCGATGGTGACCGGTGAAAGCCTACCGGTGACAAAGGTTCCTGGGTCTGCGGTGATCGGCGCATCCATCAACACGACCGGGACGCTACGTGTGCGGGCTACCAAGGTAGGCTCTGATACCGTCCTCGCCCAAATTGTGCAGATGGTGCAAGAGGCGCAGAACTCGAAGGCCCCCGGCCAACGGCTGGCCGACCGGGCCGCGTTCTGGTTGGTGCTCGTCGCACTCGTCGGCGGCATAGCCACCTTTCTGGTGTGGTGGGCCGTGGGCGCCGGCGTTCAGACCGCATTGCTGTTCGCGATCACAGTCGTCGTGATCACCTGCCCCGACGCGCTGGGTTTAGCCACGCCGACGGCGATCATGGTCGGCACAGGACTCGGCGCCAAACGCGGTGTGCTGTTCAAGAATGCCACGGCGCTAGAGACTTCGGCCCGGGTCGAGACCGCTGTGATGGACAAAACCGGCACCTTGACCAAAGGCGAGCCCGAGGTCACCGACGTGGTGGTCGACGGCATCGACGAAAACGAGATGCTCAGCCTGGTGGCGGCCGTCGAATCGGCCTCCGAACATCCCCTCGCAGCCGCAATAGTCAGCCATGCCGCCGACCGTGGAATAAAGCCGTTGTCACTTAAGGACTTCCGAAATGTCCCCGGTCACGGCGCGACGGCCGAGGTGGAGGGCCGGCGCGTGGCCGTCGGCAACCGCAAGCTGATGGTGGACGAAAACATTGACTTCGGCGCGCTGATGCTAAGGCGCGACGAGCTCGCATCCAGCGGCCGAACTGCCGTGCTGGTGGCCGTGGACGGACGTGGAGTCGGAGTTATCGCATTGGCGGACGCGGCCAGGGAAACCTCGGCCGACGCCGTCGGTGCACTGCACGAGCTCGGCGTGCAGGTAGCGATGCTGAGCGGAGACAACGAGGCAACCGCGAAACGGATTGCCGCCCAGCTGGGTATCGACACGGTGATCGCCGAGGTCCTGCCCGGCGACAAGGCCTCCGAGATCTCGGCTCTGCAGCGCGCGGGCAAGAAGGTCGCGATGGTGGGCGACGGCGTCAACGACGCTCCCGCGTTGGCGCAAGCCGACCTGGGCATCGCGATCGGCGCAGGCACGGATGTCGCAATCGAGACAGCCGATTTGGTGTTGATGCGGTCGGATCCGCTGGACGTGCCCATCGCGTTGCGTATCGGACGAGGCACGCTACGCAAGATGCGCCAGAACCTCGGCTGGGCCGTCGGTTACAACGTCATCGCCTTACCGATCGCCGCAGGTGTTTTCCAGCCCGCCTTCGGGCTGGTGCTGCGTCCGGAGATTGCTGCGCTGTCGATGTCGGGCTCGAGCTTGATCGTGGCGGTCAACGCATTGATGCTCAAGCGGCTCAAGTTGCCCAGCGCTGGTCAGGGGTAGCTGTGAGCATCAGCTTTGTCCGGGTCGAAAGGGCTTTGCGCAGAAAAACGTTCGGAACGTTGTCAACTCTGACCGAGCGGGGTACGCCGCATGCGACTGGAGTGATTTACGCTGTGTCGGCGCTGGGCGAGCCGTTGGCCCTCTACGTGACGACGCGGACAACCACCCGCAAAGTCCGCAACCTCCGCGCACATCCCGAAGTGGCTTTCGTCGCACCAGTGCCGCACTTATTCATTCCCGCATTCCCACCACGGGCCATTCAATTCCTGGGCACCGCCACCGTTCTTGCCGCAGACGATGAAGGAGCGAACCGAGCCTTCGAGTCGTCCTGGTTCCTCCGCAGGATCCTCGCCACCGAGCGACGCATCGTCACCGAGGGTGGAGACCTCTGCTTCATCCGGATACGTCCAGAAGGCAAGCTGTTCACCTATGGCATGGGGATGTCTGTGTTAGGCAACTTGCGCCGGCCACGCGGCGCGATCGGCCGGGTGACGATCCCAGTGGAGAGATAACGAGACATGCCCCTTGTGACCAAAGTCCATCCAAGCCAGTGCTATCGACTCTGGCAAGCACCCTGTCTCGATGGTCAAGCTGTTGTTAGGTGCGGAGCACATGAGGAGGAGACGCCGTGATGTTCTGGTATGACCACAACATGGGCTGGTGGGGTTACACCGGCATGGGTATCGGGATGGTGCTGTTCTGGGCGCTGCTCATTCTTGGCATAGTGGCGCTGATCAGACTGAGCAGCCGCGACGAGAATCGCCGCGTGTCGCCCCCACTATCGCCGGGACAAATACTGGCTGAGCGTTTCGCACACGGAGAGATCAGTGAAACAGAGTATCGCGACAGGGTAGCCGTCCTGCGCGATCACGCGCAGCACTGACGAAGCCGCTGGACCTGCCTGCCGCGATGGCGACGGCTGTCAATCATAGAGACACCGCTGCCACTATGGCTGCGGCAATCCATAGCGCGGCGGCAACCAAGAGCAGCCACCGAAATGTTGAGTGCAGCAAGAAGTTCACCACCGCCATCACTCCGATAGAGCATGCGCCGGCGCCTGCGAGCACGGCCACCGCCGACGGACTGGCGTCACCTATCTCAGTCGCAGCCAGATAGAGGGTCAATATCCCGGTCGCCGCCGCGTAACCGCCAAGGACGCTGAACACCAGCCTTAGCCACCCACGCAGGCCCGGTATCGCGGCGTCGATCTCGGTGTCTGTCCGATCGAGATACCGCAAGTCTTCGGGCAGCAGCGCCGGCCGAGCGAACAGAAAGAAGCCCCCGATCCCGATGATGACGGCGCCACCAATACCGAAAAGCCATGCTGCGGCGATCATCACGCTGATTTACCACCGCGGACGAGGACGATTCCCGCTACCAGCAGTAGACCGGCCAGCCAGGCCAATCCAATTAGTAGTGAACCGGTTTCGTCGAAGCCTCCGGTCAGGCTGGTGTCGAATAGCAACCGGGTCACGCCGTAACCGGGGAGAAACTGGGCCCATTCTTGAGGGACCGGGCGAAGCATCGGGCTTTGGATGATGCCCAGATCGAGAAAGGGGATCAAGAATGCGACGAACACACCCGCGACCTTGCCCAGCAGTGGTCCGATGACGACACCGATCAGCGCGTAAATGGCGGCGATCAGCAGATTGGCGCCAATGTAGCCGGCCCACTGCTTGGCATTGAAGACGGTCGCGGTAACCACCATCGTGGCTGCGGTGATGACCGAGCCGGCGACGGCGACCACGCCCAGCCGAGCCGCCAGCATGACACCGATGCGGTAGCCGGCGAGCCGCAGGCGTCGATCCCCAGCGGCGGCATCTACGACCACGAACATCCCAACCAATGCTGCCAACGCCCCAATGCCGATCGGTGCCATAGCTCCGGCGTGCACCTCAGGAAACCAGAACGGCTGGCTTGAGGTGGCGCCGTTTTCGGTGACGGACACCATGAGGGGACGCCCGGGAGTGGTCACCTTCGCCAACAGCACGAAAGTCACCGGCACGATCACTAATAGCGCCAGGAGCACGGCGTTGCGCCGCAGGTCGACCAGACCGATTCGCAACGCAGTCGCCAGCTGGCCCGCTATGCGCGGACGCCGTCGCGCTGTGCGGGACCCAGCTGCCACAACCGCGCCCGCGACGCCCAGGGCGCCGACCATCCATACCGAGGCGAGGCCGACATCGCCGAGCCGTCCGGCATGCCACGACGGAGTGTCCACCATCCACAACGTGACGAAATGGGTAGGAAACCAGCGGGTGAGCACATAGTCTCCGCCGCTGCCCGCTGGACCGACGAACACATCGATCATCCAGATCAACAGGATGATCACTGCACCATTCACGGGATTGGCGACCGCCACCCCGATCAGTGCGCCGATCGCCAGGTAGATGACAGCGAACATCAGCGTTCCGAGGATCACCCGAACGGGGTCGTCAATGCCGGTGCGCACCGCCAACGCAGCGAGCGCTACAGCCGCGACGAATCCGGCCATCAGCAGGCCCGTGCCGGCGCGGGCGGCGAGGAGTCGCGCGACTGGCATCCCGGCAAGCTGCATTCGCTTGTCCGCACTTCGTGCCGAGCGGATCTGGAAATACATTGCCAAGCCCGAGAGGAAGCCTGCTGCCCAGCCGGCCGTGGCGGTTTGGGTTGCGATGCCCGGCCGGCCGCGCAACAGTTCCATCGCGTCGGCGATCGATCCCGCGGCGACGAGCACGAACACCAGCGGCACCAGGATCAGCATGATCAGGTTGACCGGGTTGCGCACGTAGTCGGTGATGAAGCTACGGGTCAACAACAGCGTGGGGCGCCACTGTTCATGGGCCGCCGTTGTCATGACGCACCGGCTTGGGCGTCGCACAGGCGTCCGTCGCAGAGCTTCACGATGCGATCGAAGCGCTGTTCGTCTGCGACGAAGTGGCTGATGATCAGCACCGACCGCCCGTCGTCGCGGCGGTGGCCCATGAGATCCCAAAATTTCAGATAGGTGTCCCAATCGAAGCCGGCGTAGGGCTCATCAAGCAGTAACACCGGGGGATCAGCCAGCATAGCGAGGGCGAGGTTGAGCTTGGCCAGCGTGCCCCCTGAAAGCCTATCCGCTCGGGTGGTGGCATAGCGTTCAAATCCCAACGCCTCGTAGAGATCTCGGCGGGTGCGCCGTTCCGCCTCATGCGTCATACGGTACGCCCGCGCAAATAGTTCAATGTGCTCATCACACGTCAGGCGTTCATACACGACCGGCTGCTGCGGACAGTAGCCGAGCACCCCGGAGCGGGTTACAGTACCGGCGTCCGCGGTTATCTCGCCGACCAAAATCTTCATGATCGTTGACTTGCCGGATCCGTTTTCACCGACGAGACCGACAACTTCACCCGATTTGAGGGTGAAGTCGACGCCGCGCAGGACCTGCTGGCGGGGCGACATCGGCCAAATGCCCCGGCGAAATGACTTCTCGATACCCTCGGCCGACAGCACCGTCGTCGACTTAGCCTCGACCAGGGGCGCCCTGGTGACCGTTGGTGTGCTCGCCAGATTGTTCACGACTAGTCTCCTTGCGGCGCCAATGACGTTGTGTTGCCTACCAAAATCATTCGTCGGCCGAGTGCCGCGAAGCCGGATGATCTTGGGCGCGAATGTCGTTGTGCGCAACGGGTATTTGCCCTATTGGCGGCCAATCTGCTTGGCGAATCTGTGTTCTTCGGTCCGCGCGCCGCTCGTACACGTAGGCAGCACGACGAACATGATCAGGAAAGAAGCTCAGTCCGAAAGCCGCGAATAATAACGTATTCAGAATTAGCAGCGGCCATAAG
The DNA here is from genome assembly GCF_025822765.1 of Mycobacterium barrassiae. Taxonomy (GTDB): domain Bacteria; phylum Actinomycetota; class Actinomycetes; order Mycobacteriales; family Mycobacteriaceae; genus Mycobacterium; species Mycobacterium barrassiae. Next base: position 12,378 of record NZ_JACKUK010000008.1, read on the forward strand.
CTATACGCGGCGTCAGCCATCGCCACACCATCCCACGATCGATGGCGGAAGAGGCTACGGTCGGTCAGCGGAGTCGCGGTGCTCACCGATATCGGTGGAGCCTTGATCAGGGCCGTCGCCGTGGCGTCCGCCCATTACGCCCATCATGAACATCATCATCACCGGGCAGGCCAGCACGACGAGTAATAGGAGAACCGTCGATAGTGGTACGCCGACTGCTACCGCACCGATCAGAGCAGCAGCCAGAGCGGCTGCGTACCAGGGCATGTATTGACGCTTCATCGATCTCTCCCTCATTCAGGAACAAATTAACGATGCGCCTCTAGCGCGATGGTGCCAACGGACCTACGTAGGTGATCCACAGGCCATAGGTCACGTTCGCCATTGACCAAAGTCCTTAGGTTGTGGTCCATGCCATTGCTCCTCGGCGCGAGGGTGGTGGTCCTCGATGGGGATGACTTGAATCGGTATCTGTAGCGCGATTTAGACCTGTGTGCGTCCTCCGATGCCACCCGGCCGCGCCGGATGGTTGTTTCGGCAGCGCAGAGGTCAAGGCATTGCGCCATCGAGCGTACTGCGGAGCTTCTTCGTCAACCGTCGGGCTTGTGCCGTCATTCTTGCGATGTTCGCCTCCCTCCTTAAGGTGTCTGACCGGATACATCTCCGCACTACAAGTACCCCCCTAAGGTATGTGATCCAAGAGACAGCGGTGCGGCCTTGATATACCCCATAGGGGTATAGTACGAAGTTGTTAGGGCAGACGAGCCGCCCGTGAGGAAAGGAACCACATGAGCACGGTTACCGTGACCGTCACCGGGATGACCTGCGGGCATTGCGCCAGCTCGGTTCGGGAAGAGGTCGGCAGCATTCCAGGTGTGACTGCAGTGGACGTCGACCTCGGTAGTGGCGAGGTCACCATCGACAGCGAGCAGCAGGTCGAGCCCGAAGCCATCAAGAGCGCCGTTGAAGAAGCCGGCTACCAGCTCGCCGGCTGAGTCGACACGGATGGAGGAGACGCGGTGAACGGATCGCAGAAGGTCACCGGATTCGTCCTTGCCCTCGCCGTCGTGTTCAATACGGCATTCCGGATCGGGGAGAGCGCCATCGACCATTCGGTGCCCCCAGCCAAGCCGCCGGTCGAGTCCGGCCACGGCCACTGACAACCCATGACGGGAAGGAGCGCGCGATGACCGCGAGCCGCGTGGAACTGCAGATCGGCGGAATGACGTGCGCGTCCTGCGCCGCACGAATCGAGAAGAAGCTCAACAAGATCGACGGCGTCACGGCGACCGTCAACTTCGCCACAGAGAAGGCGCGCGTCGACTACGTCGGCGACGTCTCAGCCGATCAACTGGTGCAGAGCATCGAACAGGCCGGCTACACCGCCGAACTACCCACACCGGATCGCACTGACGCACCGGCTGATTCGGCGGTGGGCGATCCCACCGCATCACTGCGACGACGCCTGCTGATTTCGCTCGCGCTCACGGTTCCGGTGATCGCAATGGCGATGATTCCCGCGCTGCAATTCACCAACTGGCAATGGTTGTCGCTGACTCTCGCTGCGCCGGTCGTCGTCTGGGGCGCCTGGCCGTTCCACCAGGCCACGTGGGCCAACCTTCGACACGGCACGTCGACGATGGACACGCTCATCTCGATCGGCACGATCGCCGCCTTCGGCTGGTCCATCTACGCGCTGTTCTGGGGCACCGCCGGCATACCCGGTATGACCCACCCGTTTGAGCTGACCATCTCGCGCACCGACGGGACCAGCAGTATCTATCTCGAGGTTGCCGCGGGCGTCACGACCTTCATCCTGGCCGGCCGCTACTTCGAGGCCCGCGCCAAGCGCCGCGCCGGCGCTGCACTGCGGGCGCTTCTCGAATTGGGCGCAAAGGATGTTGCTGTTCGTAGAAACGGTGTGGAACAACGTATTCCGATCGATCAGCTGTCCGTCGGTGACGAGTTTATCGCGCGTCCGGGCGAGAAGATCGCTACTGATGGCGTCGTTGTTGAGGGCAGCTCAGCGATCGACGCATCGATGCTCACGGGGGAGTCCGTGCCGGTGGAGGTCGGTCCTGACGATCAGGTCGTCGGTGCCACCGTCAACGTCGGCGGACGACTTGTGGTGCGCGCCAGCCGGATCGGATCGGACACACAGCTGGCACAGATGGCCAAGCTCGTCGAGGAAGCCCAAACCGGCAAGGCACAGGCACAACGGCTGGCCGATAAGATATCCGCGATCTTCGTCCCGATCGTCATCGCACTGTCAGTGGCCGCATTCGGATTCTGGGTCGGCACCGGCGGGTCGGTCGCCGCGGCACTGACGGCGGCCGTGGCGGTACTCATCATCGCGTGCCCCTGCGCGCTGGGCCTGGCCACACCGACAGCCCTGATGGTCGGAACCGGCCGGGGAGCCCAGCTCGGCATCCTCATCAAGGGTCCTGAAGTGCTCGAATCGACTCGGCGCATTGACACCATCGTGCTGGACAAGACCGGCACCGTCACGACCGGCACGATGACGTTGCTCGACGTGCTGACCGCCGACGGCGAGCAGCCCGACGAGGTACTGAGGCTAGCCGGCGCGCTCGAAGACGCCTCCGAGCATCCGATCGCTAAGGCAATCGCCAACGGGGCCCGTAAGGTCGCCGAACTTCCGCCGGTCGAAGGCTTCACCAATCTCGAGGGACTCGGCGTGCAGGGCGTCGTCGACGGTCACGCGGTCGTCGTTGGCCGGCAACGCCTTCTCGCAGACTGGTCACACCGCCTGCCGGATGGATTGGCACAGTCGATGGGCCGAGCCGAAGCTGAGGGCAAGACCGCCGTCGCAGTCGGCTGGGACGGCGAGGCGCGAGGAGTCCTTGTCGTGGCTGATGCTGTGAAACCGACATCGGCCGAGGCCGTTCGCCAGTTGCGCACGCTCGGCTTGACACCGATCATGCTCACCGGCGACAACGAGGCCGCTGCTCGAACAATCGCCCGGCAGGTCGGTATCGACGAGGTCATTGCCGAGGTGCTACCGCAGGACAAGGTCGAGACCGTCAAACGGCTGCAGGCCGACAGCAAGGTTGTCGCCATGGTCGGCGACGGAGTGAACGACGCCGCGGCGCTGGCCCAAGCCGACCTCGGCTTGGCAATGGGTACTGGCACCGACGTCGCGATCGAGGCTAGCGACCTGACCCTCGTTCGCGGTGACCTACGAGCCGTCCCCGACGCGATTCGGCTGTCTCGCAAGACGTTGGCCACCATCAAAGGCAATCTGTTCTGGGCGTTCGCCTACAATATCGCGGCGTTGCCGCTGGCGGCTGCCGGGCTACTGAACCCGATGCTCGCCGGTGCGGCGATGGCCTTCTCTTCGGTATTCGTCGTCACCAACAGCCTTCGGCTGCGGAGATTCAAGTCGCTCATGCCGAGGCCTCGCAACAATCGCTAGCCTCGTCTGACCGTGACACCTAACGGAGAAGCTGCATGAGGTCTCGCGTGATGCAACCGACGTGCCCGGCGGGGTTCCGCGGCATCGCGGCCAATCTTGCGCCCGAGCACGACCGCCGGCTCATGGGCGGTTACATGCTTCCCGGCCGACGGCGGGCAAGATCCGTTCAGCGCGGTCTGCGAGGACGTCGTTGTCGAGATCGACTGGCGGATATTGGCGTAATTCGCGTTCAAACCCTTAGATGGCGTTGGCCTCGTTGAAAGCCTGGCCATAGCACGTCGGTCGACCTCCGGGGAAAGCTCGCTCGCGGCACACATGCATCGCGGGTCCGATGCCGGCCCGACGGTAATGGTCGTAGACCTCGTGAAAGAACTCCACTCGTCACGTATGCGAAGCAGATCGCCCTGGCTGGGAGTCACCGCCGCCAGCTGATTGTTCCTGACCCCTCGGCTGCGTGCATTGATCAACCGCACGGTGTGCAGCATCAGGCTCGAGATTTCCGTCTGCTGCGCGTGTAACAGGCCCGCATCGATATGCGCGCGGAGGCGGCGGTCGGTTTCGCTGGTTGTATTCGCAAGCCTGTCCAGACTCTATGGTTCGGTCATGACCGCCACGGTACGACCACTGTGACCGTCACCGAGATCGAGTTGATTCCCGATGCACGGAGTCATCATCCGTGGAACGCATAGAACATATCGAAGGTGGTCCCGTTATCAGTCGAGCGCTGAATTCCCGCGGCCGTCGCGACGAACACCACGCCGCCGCCGGCCGCCAGTAACGCGTGCGGTCTGTCACTCAATGCCTGCCGTGGCTGCCACGTAGCGCCGGAATCCTCGCTGGCATAAACCGTTCCGGCGGGATCGATGCCGATCAACGGGCCTTGATCAGGCCAGCTCAGCAGGACCAGCTGGGGCTGCACGCCCACCGGGGTGAACGATTTGCCTTGGTCGAGGCTGCGCGTCAGTCCCTGTGCCGTCGTCGCCAGGATTTCGTTCGGATTTTGAGGTGACACCGCGATGTCGATGGCGTTGATCGCGGCGCGCCGATCCCAAGCGTGTTTGTCTGCGCTCACCATTACTGTGCGTGTGCCGCTGTCGAGGCCGTAGACGAGGCCGTGCCGGTAATCGAGGGCGTGGAAATCGACCTCGCCGTTCAGCGATACCGGCGTCCACGCTTGCCCGCCGTTGGTGCTCTCGATCAATCCCAAGTTAGGCGGATGATCGCGGTCGCTCTCGCCCGGATGACCGCTGCCGAGGAAGTGATTCGGCCCCGCGACAGTGAAGCCCATGAAGTCTTGCACGATGTCGCCGACAAGTTCAGGGTCGCGCTCTTTGGAGAGCCGGTACACGCCGTAGTGAGTTCCGGCATAGAGCGTGCCGTCCGCAGGGTCGAGGCCGAGGCCGTGGATATGGGCGAGACCTCTGGTGTCACCTTGGCTAGGGGTTGTGTCTTCAGTTGAGCACCCGCTGGCTATGAGAACGGCTATCCCAGCCATTGCCATCAAGGTTGCCCGCATACCCACCTCACTGACCCCGATCCAACGCGACCGACGGCATAGCGTTGCGTCCCGAGCGGAACCGGGTGTTAAACGTATGCGTTGCCGGCTCGCCATTGCTCCCACGGGATGTTCCAGTCGCCGAGTCCATCAGTGCCGGGGAGAGTCGGTCCCACGGTGTTGACGACCTCCACGATGTCGCCGCGTTTGGTGTTGTCATAGAACCAGATTGCATTGCTGGGGCTTACGTTAAGGCAGCCGTGGCTGACGTTTGTACTGCCTTGACTGCCAACTGACCACGGCGCCGAGTGCACATAGATGCCGCTGTACGACATCTGCGTCGCCCAGTCCACCTCGAGGCGATATCCGTTTGGCGAATTGACCGGCACGCCGTACGTCGACGAGTCCATGATCAGATGCGAGTACCGGTCCCCGATGATGTACGCGCCGTTGTCAGTCGGTGTGCTGTCCTTGCCCATTGAAATCGGCATGGTCCTGATGACTTCGCTGTTGCGCCGCACAGTCAAGGTCTTCGTGTTGTCGTCGGCGGTGGCGATGACTTCGTCGCCGATGGTGAACCGCGTGGTGACGTCGTCCTGGCCGAACAGGCCGTCGCCCAGGTCGACACCATAGGTTTTGACCGCCACATCGACCTTCGTGCCGGACTTCCAGTACTGCGCTGGACGCCACCGCACTTCGCGGTCGCTAAGCCAATAGAACGCGCCCTCAACAGGCGGGTCTGTACGTACCTGGATGGCCGTCTGGGCCGCTAGGCGATTGGGGATGTCCTCGTCGAAGCGGATCGCGATGGGCTGTCCGATACCGACGACTTCCCCGTCATTCGGCATGACGTAAGGCATCGTCAGGTTCTCAGGCGACTTGGTCTCAAACGTCATGCGATTGCGCGCCACGCCGCCAAGCCCGAGCGCCTCGGCGGTCAGCGTGTACTGCTTGTTGTAACCGAGTTGTTCGGCTGTCGACCATGTCAGTCCGTCGGGGCTAAGCCGTCCGTCGACCGGATCGCCATCTTCGTTGATCATGGTGACCGCGCCTAGCACGCCGTCACCGGCGCTCACCGTGACAGGTGAATCTACGGGAACGCCCACGGCTCCGTCGGTCACCGACGATTGCAATCTGGGGAGCAGCAGGTCGCTGTAGGGGTCGCCCTTGTCCGTGATGACTTGCGGCGCCGGTGGGGTGGGGCCGCTGCACGCAGCGAGCGCGGCCGCGGCAGTAGCTGCGATGGTTACGAGCACAAGCCGGTATGAGCGCCGACGGGGACCTGGTCGGACCCGCATGTGTTTACTCCTCTCCATCCGGCCGGCTACACCGCGGTCATCACCGGGAGGGCGCGCGGCGAAACGTCCGCCCTGCAGCACCGGCACCTCTTGAGGGTTGCCCCCTCCGATATGGGTCAACTAGTGCTTCGATAAAGATTCGGTAAAGCTTGTGCAGTGCACGAGAACGTGAACTACCTACTAGGCTAGTACGTAGTTTTCGGGTTGAGGCGTTCGCGCTGGCGCCGCACATATCTATCGAGCGCACAAGTGGAGACGGCCGGCAGAGGCCTGTGGTCCATCTCAGTACTGAAAAACTGGACTACCGACGAATATATGAACGGGACCCGCTGCGCGCGTCACGGTTTCTCGCACGTACTCCGGTCGGACGATCACAGGCATCCCCCCTCTAACTACGTAGTAGATACGTAGAATCTAGACACTGATTTGGTGAAGGGAGGGGCATCGTGCACAGCACCGTTCGACGACTCTGGGTACTGGTCATGACGACCGCGGCGCTCGTTGGGGCAACTCCGGCCACCGGTTCAGGCGCTGCCGGATCTTTGCGCGAAGGCAACTCCATCACCATGATGCGTCCGGGACCCGCAGATGTCGTCGGCATTGCGCATCCGGTGCTGGTCGAGTTCGCATCACCGGTCGCCGACCGCGTCGCTGTCGAGCGCAGCATCAAGGTGATCACCTCCCGTCCCGTGACAGGCAGCGTTAGGTGGGTCGCGGAAACACTGTTGGAGTGGACCCCCGACAATTTCTGGCCGGCGCATTCGTCAGTCACGGTGCTCGTCGGTCCCATGAAAACCGACTTCACTACGGGAGCGGGCGTAATCAGCGTCGCCGACATCTCAGACCACACGTTCACCGTCAGCATTGATGACCAAGTAGTACGGGAGATGCCGGCGTCGATGGGTAAGCCCGCCTTCCCGACACCGGTAGGTACCTTCAGCGTGTTGGAAAAGCAACGCAGCGTCGTCTTCGACTCGCGCACCATCGGCATTCCACTGGATGATCCCGAGGGATATCGGATTAACGGCGAGTTCGGAGTGCGCGTCACCTGGGGTGGGGTTTACGTGCACTCGGCGCCGTGGTCGGTCGGTTCGCAGGGCTCGGCCAACGTCAGTCACGGTTGCATCAATCTCAGCCCGGAGAATGCCGAATGGTATTTCAATACCGTCCACGTGGGCGACCCGGTGATCATCAGGGTCAAGTCCACGGACGTGGTGTACGACGTCGTCGCGTGATTCTTCGATGTGATGGTTCAGGCGGTCAGTGCCGCGGGGGTGGCCTCCTGTTCGGTCGGGGTGTCGTTGACGGTGCGTGATTTG
>NZ_JACKUK010000009.1 GCF_025822765.1 Mycobacterium barrassiae
GAGGCGGATTTGGGTGACCGCGATGCGGTGCAGCGCGGCGTTGAGTTGACGGTTGCCCGAACGGGTCATTCGGACGCGACCGCGGGTCTTGCCTGACCACACCGGCACCGGCGCGACCCCAGCGTGACGGGCGAAGGCCGCCTCGCTTTTGAACCGAGTGACCCCGGCGGACTCCCCGACCAGCTTGGCCGCGGTCAGCTCGCCACAGCCGGGCATCGCCAACAACACCGGAGCCACCAGGCGCACGCGTTGGCCAATGCGCTTGGCCAACGCGTTGATCATTTCAGTGAGGCGGGTGATGTCGGCGAGCTCGTCGCGGGCCAGTTCGGCGACGATCCCGCTCTGGCCCTCCAACCAATCACCGAGGATCTGTCGGTGCTTGGCAAGATCGAGCGAGCGCGGTTTGGGTGCACGTTCAGGATCGAGTTCATGAACCCGCCACAGCAACCGGTTGATCGTCGCCGTGCGTTGTGCCACAAGAACTTCCCGGCGATCCACCAGAAGTTTGCACTCACGCGACACCTCNTCATGGGAGGCCACCGGCAGATCAGGCTCACGCAGGAAACCACGCGCGACCGCCAACGCGTCGATCGGATCGGACTTACCCCGGGTGCGCGCCGAAGCCCGGGTCTGAGCCATCAACTTCGGGGGTACCCGCACCACCTTCTGCCCCTGGGCAAGCAGATCGCGTTCCAGGCGGGCCGATAGATGCCGACAGTCCTCGATCGCCCAGACNACATCGGTCCCGAACTGCTCACGGGCCCACATCACCGCCTCGGCATGCCCGGCGGTGACCGCGGTAACGGTCTTCTCGGCGAGCCTGCGCCCCGCCTGGTCGACGGCCACGAAGGTGTGCGTGCGCTTGTGTACGTCGGCTCCAACAACAACCATGGTGGTTGCCTCCATTCACTGTGAGGTGACGGTTGGGCCGGTCGGCGGACATACCTCAGTGGGGGCGGTGCCACGCTCCTNTCACACCTGATGCCGACAAAACGCATGCACGCCAACCCGAAGGCGGCAGCGAGCCTATGAGCCAGACACCAGATGATCAGGATCCAACCACCGCAAGAAGCGGTGCCCTCACCCTGACACTGACGCGAGCCTGGTCGACGCGTTGGAGTTCGGCGGCACCGCCATCACCTACGGCTCACTGACCGGTGCGCCGACGGGCCCGTCGACCGCCGCGCTGTTCGCCAAGGAGATTCGGTATACGGGCTTCTGGCTTGGCAACTGGTACTTCTCCGCGCCGCGGCAGGAGGTCGTGGAGACGCTCTCCTACCTCGCAGGCCTGGTGGCCGACGACGAACTGTCGGTACCCGTCGAGGCCACCTACCACCTCGACGAGCACCAGAAGGCGTTCGCGCACGCCCAGGCCACCCAGCGCGGCGGCAAGGTCCTGTTCACCTTCGACTGACGTCCATCCGACCCCGAGGAGATGCAATCTATGACCACCAACCCGATCCTGGTGACCGGAGCGACCGGACGTCACGGCAACACCGGCGAATACCTGGTGCGACGCCTGCGCGAGGAAGGCCGGGCGGTCCGGGTGCTGGCTCGCACCCTCGGCGAGCGCACCGACCGGCTCGCCGCGCTGGGTGCCGAAGTCGTCGTCGGCGACCTGCACGACCGTCGGACGCTGGTGCCCGCGCTGGCCGATGTCGACCTGGCGTACTTCACCTATCCGATCGATGCGGGAGTTGTTCCGGCGGCGGCCAATTACGCCGCCGCGGTGCGCGAGGTCGGGCGCCGGCCCAGGACGGTGGTGATGTCGATGGGCCCGGCGCAGCCCGAAAGCCCGAGCGCTCTGGGGCGGGCCCAGTGGCTCGCCGAGGAGATCCTGCAGTGGGCCGGCCTCGACGTCCTCATCCTTCGGGTGGCGGCGCTGTTCCATGAGAACCTCGCTGTGCTGCATGGTCGTTCGGTCATCGAACGCGGGGTCATCCGCAACTCTTTCGGGCCCAACGAAGTCGCGTGGATCAGCGGTGGCGACGCCGCAGAACTGGCTCTGACCGCGCTGTTGAGGCCGGAGCGGTTCGCCGAGCCGATCTATTATGCGAAGGGCGCGGAGGTGCTCAGCCACGTCGAGATCGCCGAGCTGATCACCGAACTCAGCTCCGTCGATGTCCGGTACGAGGCCGTCACGCAGGAGGAGTGGCGTCGCGATCTGGAGGCGCAGTCCCTGTACGACGGTGAGGATGTCGTGAACGGCGCGATGGCGCAGCACATTTCGGCGGTAGGTGACATGGTGGCCCGGAGTGGTCGCACGCTGCCCGCCGACGTGGATGCGCTACGCGATCTCATTGGCCGCGAGCCGGTGACCGTGCGCGACTATCTGCAGGCAAACCTCGCCGGGTTCGCGGCACGCCAACCCGCCTGACGCGCGGCCGAGTCTCCTCGCGAGCAGACGCGTACACCCCCAAATCACGTGGAAATAGGGGGTGTATGCGTCTGCTCGTCGGCGCACTCAGGTCTGGGTCGTAAGCAGGAAGACCAAAAAGGCGACGTATGCGCACACCATGGCCGCGCCTTCGCCACGATGGACCCGTCGACCGGAGATGAAGATCGGGATGCATGCCAAGGTCACGGCCACCATGATCGGGATGTCGATACGCACCAGCGCGGACGGCAGTTCGAGGCCGTGTGCGGGTATCAGGCAGGTGATGCCGAGGATCAGCAGGATGTTGTAGATGCTGCTACCGAGCAGGTTCCCGATGGCGATGTCCCTGTCGCCGCGCAGCGTGGAGACGACGGTGGTGACGAGTTCGGGAGCGGTCGTGCCGATGGCGACGACCGTCAGCCCGATCAGCGCATCCGATACGCCGAATCCGCCTGCGATCCCGACTGCGGCGTCGACCAGCCGATCGGCGCCGAGCACGATGATCGCGATGCCGCCGACCATCATCGCGACATGCAGGGCGGTGCTGCGACCGCCGGTGGTATCGGCCGGATAGGCCGGGACGAATTCGGCTGCAGCATCACGCGTTTCCCGTCGTGCAGCCTGAATCACGGCGAAGGTGTAGACCACCGCACAGACCACCAGGATCATGCCGTCGACTCGGGACAGCACGCCGTCGAACGCGAGAATCATCAGCAGGACGGCGGCGACCGCCATCACCGGCAGTTCGAAACGAAGCGTGCGCATTTCGATGGCCAGCGGCAGCATCAGCGCGCTCAGACCGAGTACGAACAGCAGATTGATCACGTTGGCGCCCGCGATGTTGCCGACCGCCAGCGCGCCGGTGCCCTCCGACGCGGCGACCACGCCGATCGCCAGTTCGGGCATGCTCGTGCCGATCGCCACCACCGTCAGGCCGACGACGATCGCGCTGATGCCCAGTCGCGAGGCGATCTTCGTCGCGCCGCGCACCATCACTTCCGCCCCGGCGACCAGGGCGGCCAACCCCACCACGAACCACGCCGCGTGCGCAACCACCACCGTCGAGTCTCCTCGTGAAAAGACGCGAAAACCCCCAAAATCGCTAGATTTTGGGGGTGTTCGCGTCTGTCCCCAGCCTACGCGTGGGCCCTCGCGCAGAACCTAGCTAGCGGTAGTCGCTGTAGCCGTAATCGTCCAACGGCACTGCGGCACCGGTCGCCTGGCCGAAGTCCGGGCTGTAGTACTGATCCTCGTAGGACGGGATCGTGTACGCCGCGGCCCGTGCTTCCTCGGTCGGCTGCACCTGGATGTTGCGGTACCGGTTGATACCGGTACCGGCCGGGATCAGCTTGCCGATGATCACGTTCTCCTTCAGACCCTGCAGCTTGTCGCTGCGGCAGTTGATCGCCGCATCGGTGAGCACGCGCGTGGTCTCCTGGAACGACGCCGCCGACAGCCACGAGTCCGTGGCCAGCGATGCCTTCGTGATACCCATCAGCACCGGACGACCCGCCGCGGGCTCGCCGCCCTCGGCGACCACCCGACGGTTCTCGGTCTCGAACTCGCCGCGCTCGGTCAGCGAGCCGGGCAGGAACTCCGTCGCACCCGAATCGATGATCGTGACGCGCCGCAGCATCTGCCGGACGATGACCTCGATGTGCTTGTCGTGGATCGACACGCCCTGAGCGCGGTAGACCTCCTGGACCTCCTTGACGAGGTGGATCTGCACCTCGCGGGGACCCTGGACACGAAGCACCTCGTGCGGATCGGCCGAGCCTTCCATCAGCTGCTGGCCCACCTCGACGTGGTCGCCGTCGGACAGCAGCCGCTCGGTGCCGTCGTCGTGCTTGAACACCTTCAGGCGCTGACGACGAGAGAGCTTGTCGTACACCACTTCTTCGCCACCGTCATCCGGGATGATGGTGATCTTGTAGAAGCGCTCGCCCTCCTCGAGTTGCACGCGTCCGGAGACATCGGCGATCGGCGCCTTGTCACGCGGGATACGGGCCTCGAACAGCTCCTGCACGCGGGGCAGACCACCGACGATGTCGCTACCACCAGAGACGCCACCCTGGTGGAACGTCCGCATGGTCAGCTGCGTACCGGGCTCACCGATGGACTGCGCGGCCACGATGCCGACCGCCTCGCCGATGTCGACGAGCTTGCCCGTCGCCATCGAACGGCCGTAGCACATCGCGCACACGCCGGTACCGGTGCCGCAGGTCAGCACGGAGCGGACCTTCACCTCGGTGATGCCGGCAGCCAGCAGCGCCTCGATCGCCGGGTCACCCAGGTCGTGGCCACGCTCGACGATGACGTTGCCGTCGGCGTCGACCGCGTCCTGCGCCAAAGTGCGGGCGTAGGCCGAGGTTTCGATGTGCTGATCGCGGATCAGCGTAGCCCCACCATCCGGAGAGACCTGCTTCTCGGCCAGCGTGACGTTGATGCCGCGCTCGGTCTCGCAGTCGGTCTCGCGCACGATGACGTCCTGGCTGACGTCCACCAGACGACGGGTCAGGTAACCCGAGTCAGCGGTACGAAGTGCCGTGTCCGCCAGACCCTTTCGCGCACCGTGGGTGTTGATGAAGTACTCCAGCACCGTCAGGCCCTCACGGAACGAGGACTTGATCGGACGCGGGATGAACTCACCCTTCGGGTTGGTCACCAGACCCTTCATGCCCGCCAGCGTGCGGGTCTGGGTCAGGTTGCCCGTGGCGCCCGACTTCACGATCGTGATGATCGGGTTGTCCTCGGGGTAGTGCGCCTCCAGCGCCTCACCGACCTCTTCGGTGGCGTTCTGCCAGATCTTCACCAACGCTTCGTTGCGCTCGTCGTGGTTGAGCGCGCCGCGCTGGTACTGCTTCTCGATCCGGTCGGCCTCGAGCTCGTGACGCTCCAGGATCTCCTGCTTCTGTGGTGGAACCAACACATCAGCCATGGAGACCGTCACTCCACTTCGGGTGGCCCAGTAGAAGCCGGCGTCCTTGAGCTTGTCCACCGTCTGCGCGACGACGATCATCGGGTAGCGCTCGGCCAGATCGTTGACGATCCGCGCCTGCACCTTTTTGTGCATCTGCTCGTTGACGAACGGATACGCCTGCGGGAGAAGCTCGTTGAACATCACCCGGCCCAGCGTGGTGTCCGCAGTCCAAGCGTCGCCCGGCTTCCAGCCCTCCGGGAACAGCTCGGCCTCGATCTCGGCGGGCGGACGCAGCTGGGTCAGCCGCACCCGGATGTTGGCGCGAACGCTCAACGCACCGCGGTCCATCGCCATGATGGCCTCGGCGGGTGAGCTGTACACACCCGTCTCCGGCTTGTCCTTGGCCGCCGGCGTGTACTCGCCGGTGTCGCCCTCGATCATGGTGGTCAGGTAGAACAACCCGGTCACCATGTCCAGACGCGGCATGGCCAGCGGGCGGCCCGATGCCGGCGACAGGATGTTGTTCGACGACAGCATCAGGATGCGAGCCTCGGCCTGCGCCTCCGCCGACAGCGGAAGGTGCACGGCCATCTGGTCGCCGTCGAAGTCGGCGTTGAACGCCTCACACACCAGCGGGTGCAGCTGAATTGCCTTGCCCTCCACGAGCTGCGGCTCGAAGGCCTGAATGCCGAGGCGGTGCAGCGTCGGTGCACGGTTCAGCAGCACCGGGTGCTCACCGATGACCTCTTCGAGGACATCCCACACCTGGGGACGCTGACGCTCGACCATCCGCTTGGCGCTCTTGATGTTCTGCGCGTGGTTCAGGTCGACCAGACGCTTCATCACGAACGGCTTGAACAGCTCCAGCGCCATCAGCTTGGGCAGACCGCACTGGTGCAGCTTGAGCTGCGGACCGACCACGATGACCGACCGGCCCGAGTAGTCGACGCGCTTACCGAGCAGGTTCTGACGGAACCGGCCCTGCTTGCCCTTCAACAGATCCGAAAGCGACTTCAGCGGACGGTTGCCCGGCCCGGTGACGGGACGGCCGCGGCGGCCGTTGTCGAACAGCGCGTCCACCGACTCCTGAAGCATGCGCTTCTCGTTGTTGACGATGATCTCGGGCGCGCCGAGGTCGATCAGCCTCTTGAGCCGGTTGTTGCGGTTGATGACACGGCGATACAGGTCGTTCAGGTCGGAGGTCGCGAAGCGGCCACCATCAAGCTGAACCATCGGGCGAAGCTCCGGCGGGATCACCGGAACGGCGTCGAGCACCATGCCCATCGGCGAGTTGGTGTTCGACTGGAACGCCGCGACGACCTTCAGGCGCTTCAGAGCACGAAGCTTCTTCTGGCCCTTGCCGTTACGGATCACGTCGCGCAGCTCTTCGGCCTCGGCATCGATGTCGAAATTCTCGATGAGCTTCTTGATCGCCTCCGCGCCCATGGCACCGGTGAAGTACTCGCCGTAGCGATCGACGAGCTCGCGGTAGAGCACCTCGTCGACGATGAGCTGCTTGGGAGCCAGCTTGGTGAAGGTGGTCCAGATCTCCTCGAGACGGTCCAGCTCGCGCTGGGCCCGGTCGCGGATCTGACGCATCTCGCGCTCGCCGCCGTCACGCACCTTGCGCTTGACGTCGGACTTGGCGCCCTCGTCCTCGAGCTCCTTCATGTCGGCCTCGAGCTTCTGCGCCCGGGCCTCCAGGTCGGCGTCGCGCTGATCCTCGACAGCCTTGCGCTCGACGGCCATCTCGGCCTCGAGCGTCGACAGCTCGTTGTGCCGCATCTCGTCGTCGACCGCGGTGATCACGTAGGCCGCGAAGTAGATGATCTTCTCGAGATCCTTTGGCGCCAGGTCGAGCAGGTAGCCCAGACGCGACGGCACACCCTTGAAGTACCAGATGTGCGTGACGGGCGCGGCCAGCTCGATGTGGCCCATCCGCTCACGACGCACCTTGGCGCGAGTGACCTCGACGCCGCAGCGCTCGCAGATGATGCCCTTGAAGCGGACACGCTTGTACTTGCCGCAGTAGCACTCCCAGTCGCGAGTCGGTCCGAAGATCTTCTCGCAGAACAGGCCGTCCTTCTCGGGCTTTAGCGTGCGGTAGTTGATGGTCTCCGGCTTCTTGACCTCGCCGTAGGACCAGTTGCGGATGTCGTCCGCGGTCGCGAGACCGATCCGGAGTTCATCGAAGAAGTTGACGTCTAACACGTAACTCCCTTTCCCCTTTCGGGACTAGAAACTATTAGGCACCACGGCTGAGCCGTGACTTAGGCAAGGTCCTCAACGGACGCAGATTCATTGCGGGACAGGTTGATTCCCAGGTTCGCGGCAGCGCGCTCCAGGTCCTCGTCGTCGCCGTCGCGCATCTCGATCGCGGCACCGTCCGACGACAGCACCTCGACGTTGAGGCACAGCGACTGAAGCTCCTTGAGAAGCACCTTGAACGACTCGGGAATGCCCGGCTCGGGGATGTTCTCTCCCTTGACGATCGCCTCGTAGACCTTGACGCGGCCGACGGTGTCGTCGGACTTGATGGTCAAGAGCTCCTGCAGCGTGTACGCCGCGCCGTAGGCCTGCATGGCCCAGCACTCCATCTCGCCGAATCGCTGACCACCGAACTGCGCCTTACCGCCCAGCGGCTGCTGAGTGATCATCGAGTACGGGCCGGTCGAGCGAGCGTGGATCTTGTCGTCGACCAAGTGGTGCAGCTTCAGGATGTACATGTAGCCGACCGTCACCGGGTACGGGAACGGTTCACCACTGCGGCCGTCGAACAACTGCGCCTTGCCGTCGCCGTCGACGAGCGTGTCGCCGTCGCGGTTGGGCAGCGTCGCCGACAGCAGACCCTGCAGTTCGGCTTCGCGGGCACCGTCGAACACCGGCGTCGAAACGATGGTGTTCGGCTCGACCTCGAGCATCTCCTCGGGCAGGTTGGCAGCCCAGTCCGGCGAACCGTCGATCTTCCAGCCGGCCTTGGCGGCCCACCCGAGGTGGGTCTCCAGGATCTGGCCGATGTTCATCCGTCGCGGCACACCGTGCGTGTTCAGGATGATGTCGACGGGCGTGCCGTCGGGCAGGAAGGGCATGTCCTCGACGGGCAGGATCTTGCCGATGACGCCCTTGTTGCCGTGGCGTCCGGCCAGCTTGTCGCCATCGGAGATCTTGCGCTTCTGCGCGACGTAGACGCGGACCAACTCGTTGACACCGGCGGGCAGCTCGTCATCATCCTCGCGGCTGAACACGCGGATGCCGATGACCTTGCCGGACTCACCATGCGGCACCTTGAGCGACGTGTCGCGGACCTCGCGCGCCTTCTCACCGAAGATCGCGCGTAGCAGCCGCTCCTCCGGGGTCAGCTCGGTCTCGCCCTTCGGGGTGACCTTGCCGACCAGGATGTCGCCGTCGCGGACCTCGGCGCCGATGCGAACGATGCCGCGCTCGTCGAGGTCGGCCAGCACCTCATCGGAGACGTTCGGGATGTCCCGGGTGATCTCCTCGGCGCCCAGCTTGGTGTCGCGGGCATCGATCTCGTGCTCCTCGATGTGAATCGAGGTGAGCACGT
The DNA here is from genome assembly GCF_025822765.1 of Mycobacterium barrassiae. Classification (GTDB taxonomy): domain Bacteria; phylum Actinomycetota; class Actinomycetes; order Mycobacteriales; family Mycobacteriaceae; genus Mycobacterium; species Mycobacterium barrassiae. The sequence goes on from NZ_JACKUK010000009.1 coordinate 8,863, forward strand.
CCTCTTCCACCAGACGGTTCGAGAGGATGATCGCGTCCTCGTAGTTGTGACCCTCCCACGGCATGATCGCCACGAGCAGGTTCTTGCCCAGTGCCATCTCGCCGTTCTCGGTGCACGGACCGTCGGCGATCACCTGGCCGGCCTCCACCCGGTCGCCGGCGTCGACGATCGGGCGCTGGTTGGCGCAGGTGCCGTGGTTGGACCGCGCGAACTTGCGCATCCGGTAGGTGTGCCGGGTGCCGTCGTCGGCCATCACGGTGATGTAGTCGGCGGATACCTCTTCGATGACGCCCGCCTTGTCGGCGACGACGACGTCACCGGCGTCGATCGCGGCGCGCAGCTCCATGCCGGTGCCGACCAGCGGCGCCTCGCTGCGGACCAGCGGAACCGCCTGGCGCTGCATGTTCGCACCCATCAGGGCGCGGTTGGCGTCGTCGTGCTCGAGGAACGGGATCATGGCCGTCGCGACCGACACCATCTGGCGCGGCGACACGTCCATGTAGTCGACCTCGGTGGCGGACACGAACTCGACCTCGCCGCCCTTCCGGCGAACCAGGACGCGCTCCTCGAGGAAGCGGCCCTTCTCGTCGGTCGGCGAGTTGGCCTGCGCCACGACGTGGCGGTCCTCCTCGTCGGCGGTCAGGTACTCGATGTCGTCGGTGACGACGCCGTCCTTGACCTTGCGGTAGGGCGTCTCGATGAAGCCGAAGGGGTTCACCCGCGCGTACACCGACAGCGAGCCGATCAGGCCGATGTTCGGGCCTTCCGGCGTCTCGATCGGGCACATGCGGCCGTAGTGGCTCGAGTGCACGTCGCGCACCTCGAGGCCGGCGCGCTCACGGGACAGACCGCCGGGGCCCAGCGCCGAGAGACGACGCTTGTGGGTCAAGCCCGACAGCGGGTTGTTCTGGTCCATGAACTGGGAGAGCTGGCTGGTGCCGAAGAACTCCTTGATGGCCGCCACGACGGGACGGATGTTGATCAGGGTCTGCGGCGTGATCGCCTCGACGTCCTGAGTCGTCATCCGCTCGCGCACGACGCGCTCCATGCGGGACAGGCCCACCCGGATCTGGTTCTGGATCAGCTCGCCGACGGTACGCAGACGACGGTTGCCGAAGTGGTCGATGTCGTCGACCTCAACGGGAACCTCGACTCCGCCGGGGGCGGTCATCGTCTGATCGCCCTGATGCAGGCGCACCAGGTACTCGATGGTGGCGACGACGTCCTCTTCGGTCAGCGTCGAGCTGGTGATCGGCTGGCCGGCGTTGAGGCCGAGCTTCTTGTTCACCTTGTAGCGGCCGACGCGGGCCAGGTCGTAGCGCTTCTCCTTGAAGAACAGGTTCTCCAGCAGGGTCTGCGCGGACTCCTTGGTCGGCGGCTCGCCCGGGCGCAGCTTGCGGTAGATGTCCAACAGCGCCTCGTCGGTGCCGGCGGTGTTGTCCTTCTCCAGCGTGCCCATCATGATCTCGGAGAAGCCGAAGCGCTCCACGATCTGCTCGTTGGTCCAGCCCAGTGCCTTGAGCAGCACGGTGACGGGCTGACGACGCTTGCGGTCGATACGCACGCCCACGGTGTCGCGCTTGTCGACGTCGAACTCCAGCCACGCACCGCGGCCGGGGATCACCTTGACGCTGTGCAGCGTCTTCTCGGTGGACTTGTCGATGCTCTCGTCGAAGTACACACCCGGCGAGCGGACCAGCTGGGACACCACAACACGCTCGGTGCCGTTGATGATGAAGGTGCCCTTCTCGGTCATCATCGGGAAGTCGCCCATGAAGACCGTCTGGCTCTTGATCTCACCGGTGTTGTTGTTGATGAACTCGGCCGTGACGAACAGCGGCGCCGCGTACGTCATGTCCTTGTCTTTGCACTCGTCGACCGGGGCCTTGACTTCGTCGAAGCGCGGGTCGGAGAACGACAGCGACATGGAACCCGAGAAGTCCTCGATCGGCGAGAGCTCGGTGAGTACCTCTTCGAGGCCGCCGACGGGCTCGATGGCGTCGCCACGGAGCTTGGCGTTCTCGCGCCAGCGATCCGAACCGATCAGCCACTCAAAAGACTCGGTCTGAACGTCAAGTAGCCCCGGAACCTCGAGCGGCTCACGGAGCTTTGCAAAGGAAATTCGGTTTGGTGCTCCTGGTACGGAGTTATTGGTTACTACTGCTGACTTGGATTGGCGGGACCCTGCCAAGATGCATCCTTCCAGCACCTCATGCGACGATCCGGATGGCCTCAAGGGGCTTGAGCGCCGTTCCGTTCCTATCGCGATATCTGCGTCGGTTTGGCTGGCTTCTCAAGCCCAAATACGCCCGTAAGCAGGACACACGACTAGATCACTGAGCGGACTCAGGCCAAAACATCGGTGTCAGGTGCGGGTTTGGAGGGCAGGATGCAGCCAGCGCAACGTCCAACAGTACCGCAGGACGGCGTATTCCTCAACCACTGCACGTACGGACAGTCGGGGCGCTGGCTGGCGACTCGATTCTTCTAACCCATCCGTACATTGCTGACCAACAGATTGGCCCCTCGAAGCCCTTCCGTCAAGAGATAACGCGGTGTTTGGTGTGGGGTTTTTCGTTGGTACCCCGGTTTGCGGAGGCTTAAGCGGCGACGGTGTTCGTGCAACTGGCGCTTGATCCGACCTCCTCCCGTAGACAGCCCGGCTGGAGGGTGAACAGCCCCGCACTCATCGCCATGAACGGTTCCAGGAAGTTCAAGAGGTACGGCCGGCGCAGCGAATTCGGGAGGTCAACCAGTGTGGCGGCGCCTCCGGGAGTGGTGATCGTGCGCGTCTCACCGCTATCGAGGTAGATGCCGGTGGCCCGGTTGCCCGCAAACATGTCGTTCACCCAGCCCACCATCAGGATCTGCGCGGCCGCGACGTTCTGCGGCTGGGAGAACCCCGCCACCAGTTGCTGCGAGAACTGGATGAGGAAGTTGCCGCCGCGCATCGTGTCGACGTGGGAGCCGCCGGCCAGTGTCACGCCGTGGAAGTCGGCGTCGGGCCGTGCCTGCAGCAGTGCAGCGGTGCCGCTGCCGAACATGTTCCACATGTACTTGGGCGCGGCGAGCTGATAGATCGGGATGCTGTCGTCGACCTTCCGCAGGTCGCTGGCCATCAGGCCGTTGAGACCGACACCGTCGAGCAGCACCACCCCGGCCAGCCGGTCAGCGCTGCCGTTGTCCGTCATGTACCCGGCGATACCGGAGACCGCGCCGCCGCCGAGCGAGTGACCCATCAACACCACCCGATCGGGAATCGGACCGGTGTAGCCGGCGGCGGCTGCGCTGTCGGCGAGTGCCGTGTTGCCGTCTGCGAACACGCCGGCCATCGCCTGGTGCATCGGGGCCCCGCCGAGCCAGCACTGGCCGTAGTCCAGGAAGTTCGAGGTGATCGACGGGGCGACGACGATGCTATTGGTCTGTTCGGCCATCGTGGCGGCGGTGTGGCTGTACCACGGCCCGGCGGCCAGGAATCCGTGCTGCAGGTAGATGAGCCGGTCCGGCTGGGAGTTCTGGGGGACGTACCAGTCCGCGGGCACACTCTCGCCAGCGCCCGGTGCGCACCCGCAGTCCATCCGTAGCCGCGAGCTGTGCACCGTGACCGTGCTGTTGGCCGGGAGCATCGGCGGCCCGCCGAAGAGCTGGATGACGAAGCCGTACAGGCCGAAGACGATCGTCCCGATCACGTCGAGTAGAAGGTTCAACGGGGTTGCTGTCGCGACGGCGGTGGCCTGCGTCCTCGCAGTGGGCGTGACCTCGACGGCTGCGAGTTCGGGCTCTTGTGTCTCGACGAAGGAGGTGTCGAGCCCCATCGCCACGAATTCGGTGGCGAATTCCGTTGCGAATTCCTGGGTATCTTCGCGTTCGGTTTCGACGACGGCTGTCTTTTCCTCGACGTCCGGTTCCGTGGTCTTCGCGAATCGGTTGTCGACGGCCTGGGTCAGGGCCGTCTCGACCGTTGGCGTCTGCGAACCACCCGATGCGTCATGCTCCACGTGCGAGTCGTTGCCGGTTTCCGTTTCCGCCGCGGACGTATCGTCTTGGGTGACGCCTTCGCCGGCCGTGACCTCCGGCTCGGTGACGACGTCATCGGTCGTCTCGTCTCGAGTGTTCTCGCCGGCGGCGTCGGCCTTCTTGGCGTCGTCTTGCTTTTCGTCGTCCTTCTTGTCGTCGTCCTTCTTGGCGTCGTCTTGCTTTTCGTCGGCCTTCTTGTCGCGGTCCTGCTGACTGCCCGCGCCGACATTGCCTTGCTTCGTTCCGCCGCCGTTCTGGGTGCCCGTCGCCGACGCGGAGCCATCGTTCTTGCTGCCCGTGGAATCCGACGAGGATGACGTCGACGTGTTGCCGCCGTCGCCGGAGTCGCCGTCGGTAGCCATCGCGATGCCCGACCCGGCCAACAACCCAGCCGAAATACCCGCGGTGACCACGCCGGTCGCCATCCACACCAAGAACCGGTCGCCCATGCGCCCTCCTGTTCGCTGACCGCCAGAAAGATAACGTGTGTTGTCAGCTCATTAGGGCGATTCAACGATTCCGCGCCGAATCCGCACGTTTGCTCAGGATGGATGAGGGGCGCGTCGATTCGACGCTACGAGGCCGCCCGCTCGACCCGGATTGGCACACCGGTCAGCCGCGCCATGCCGGCGAGCCGCTCGATGTCCTCGGGGTTGCTGGACATCAGCTTGTTCACGTTGGCGCCGCCCGCGCGGTTGGCCAGCCGCCAGCCGCCCGTCCCCTTGTGGCCCCAGCCGTGCGGTACCGCCACCACGCCGGCGACGATGTCCTTGGTGACGGTGACGGGCAGCTCGATCTCGCCGTGCTGCGAGGCGATGCGCACCACGTCGCCGTCGACGATGTTCGCCGCGGCCGCATCGTCGACGTGCATGCGCGCATGCTGGGTGCGTTCGCCGCGCATCAGCAGCGGCGCGTTGTGCATCCACGAGTTCTCGGACCGGGCCTCGCGCATGCCGATCAACCGCAGCGGATAACCCTCGGGCGCTTCGCGGTGCGCGAGCTTGTCGACCTCGGCGGCGATGTCGTCATGGCGCAGCCGCACCCGACCGCCGCGATAGACGACGACGTCCTTGAGCACCCCGTCGCGCAGATGCGGCGCCAACACGACACCGTGCGGGTGATCCGCGGTGAGGCGGCCGAAGGACAGCCCACCGCGACGCAGCCCGAACCGGTCCCCTGCCTCGCCGAGCCGGATTACCGCGTCGACCAGTAACCGCGGGCTCAGCCGAACACCGAAGAGTGACAACGCCTTTCGTACAGCAGTCAGCATCGCGAAGCCCGGTGTCCGCCGCCGCAGCCGTGACGTGAGATCGTCGATGATCTCCCACTCGGGACGAGCCTGCCCCACCGGCGCGATGACGGCTTCGGTGGCCTGCCGGAACGGAGTGGGTTGCAGGGTCTGGAACGGCAGCGGAAAGTCGTCGCGCTCGTACATCGACGCCGCGGGCAACACGTAGTCACAGTGCGCCAGCGTCTCGTTGACGTACAGGTCGATGCCGACCATCAACTCCAGGGACTCCAGCGCCGTTTCCAACTCCTCGCCGTTGGGCACCGACAGCACCGGGTTGCCTGCGCTCACAAGTAGCGCCTTGACCTGACCGCTGCCGGGCGTCGTGATCTCCTTGGCCATCACCGCGGCGGGTTCGGATCCGAGCACCGACGGGAAGTCACCGATGCGTGAGCGCCTTCGCGCGTAGGTCGACCGCAGCAGTGCGGCACCCGCTTTGCCCAGCCAACGCTCGCCGGGCAGCCCGAAGCGGCCGAACATGCTGCCGCCCGCCACGTCGAGATTTCCGGCCACCAAGTTGACCGCGTCGAGCAGATAGGTTGTGAGCGTGCCGTTTTCGCCGATGCTGGTGCCGACGCGGCCGTATACCGCGGCGCGTTCGGTGCGGACCAGGTCGCGGGCCAGCGAGCGCACGGTGTCGGGACCGATCCCGGTGCGCGGCGCCGTCGCCTCGGGGCTGAACGGTGCGGCCAGCCGCTCCAGCCAAACGCCGCCATCGGCCTGGCGGGCAAGCCGGGTCCGGTCGACGAGGTTCTCGCCGAACATCACGTTCAGCAGCGACAGCAGCAGGTAGGCGTCGCCGTCGGGCACGATGCCCAGCCATTCGAATGCGGCGGCTGTCTCCGTCTTGCGTGGATCGATGACGAGTACGCGGCCGCCGCGCTTGACGATGTCCTGCATACGGTCCTTGATCCGCGGGACCGTCAGCACACTTCCATGGGACACAACGGGATTGGCGCCGATCACGACGAGCAGATCGGTGCGGAGGACATCGGGCACCGGCAGCGCCAGCGGCGAGCCGTACAGCAGCTGGCTGGCCACGAACCGGTTGTTGACGTCCTGGCTACCTGCGGTGAACACATGGAACTTGGGGCCGAAGCCGAACATCAGCGTGTTCAGGCTGAGCGTGTGGCTGTAGCTGAACGCGCCGGGGTTGCCGTAATACCAGCCGATCGCGCCGGATCCGTGCCTGCGGTGGATGTCGGTCAGCCGGGCGGCGATGTCGGTCATCGCCTCGTCCCAGCCGATCGGTTCGAATCCACCGTCGGCGCTACGACGCAGCGGTTCGGTGACCCTGTCGGGATCGTTGACGATCTCGCTGAACGCGATGCCCTTCTGGCAGGCAAAACCCGCCGAGATCGGGTGATCCTTGTCGGGGCGCAGTGCCGTGAGGCGGCCGTCCTCGACCGTCGCGATCATGCCGCACAGCGGCTCGCAGATCCGGCAGAACGTCGGCTTGTGCTCGCTCGTCATGCCTCTTCGCCTCCGGCTGGGACCGTCATGCGTTAACGGGTTGATCCCCCGCACCAGGTGCAGACAATCAACCCGTTAAACAGCTATCCACGGCGGCGAACCCGGGACGAGATTTACCTCTCGACGGTCGGGATGACGCCGGTCGGGGCGTCCTCGTCGTGGTGGTGCCGCGTCGTGGTGGGCTCGGCGAACTCGCTGGTGTGGTAGCGGTGAGTGCCCTCAAGGTCGTCGCGGATCGCCTCCTGGGCGGCAGGCGGCAGCGTGTGCAGGATCTCGCGCACCCGCGCCTGGCGACGGGCCACGGCCCGACGTTCCGGCATGCCCGGCGTCGCCTGGATCTGCGGCGGCACGCCCTCGATCTCCTCGACACCGCCGTCGTGGTGGCCGGCATCCATCATGGCCTGCTCTTCGGCCATGGTCGACTCGTCCTTCTCCTCCGACATACCGATCGGGCCGATACGGCGGCCGTTGAGGAACTGCTTGACCACCGGCTCATCGCTGGTCAACAACACCTCGCGGGGACCGAACATGACCAGGTGCTTCCGGAAGAGCATGCCCATGTTGTCGGGCACCGTGCGCGCGATGTTGATGTTGTGCGTCACGATCAGGATCGTGCAGTCGATCTGTGCATTGATGTCGATCAGCAGCTGCGACAGGTAGGCCGTACGAACGGGGTCCAGACCGGAGTCCGGCTCATCGCAGAGGATGATCTGCGGGTCGAGCACCAGCGAGCGGGCCAGGCCGGCACGCTTGCGCATACCGCCGGAGATCTCGCCGGGGAACTTGTTCTCGTCACCGCCCAGACCCACGAGGTCGAGCTTCTCCATGACGATGTTTCGGATCTCGCTTTCCTTCTTCTTGGTGTGCTCACGCAAGGGGAAAGCGGTGTTGTCGTAGAGGCTCATCGAGCCGAACAGGGCACCGTCCTGGAACATCACACCGAACAGAGTGCGGATCTCGTAGAGCTCCTTGGCGGTGCACTCGATGATGTTGGTTCCGTCGACGATGATCTTGCCTCGCTCGGGACGCAGCAGGCCGATCAGCGACTTCAGGAAGACCGATTTACCGGTACCGGATGGGCCGAGCAAGACGCTGACCTCGCCTGCCGGAATCTCCAGCGTGACGTCCTCCCAGATTCGCTGGGGCCCGAAGGACTTGGTGAGTCCCTCAACCTGAATGCCAATGCCCACGCGCGCGATCCTTCCGCCAAAAATGTTCGCTGGCCACATGCCTCCCGCCTGTGGCTTGAGTCACTGTAGCGCACGGCCATCGGCGCCACCGGACTAGTGTCAATACAGATATTGACGCTGGTGAAATTTAATTTTCACGTGTCTGTGAGCCGAAACCTCAAAATGCGGCAAAACCCCTTGGTATGGGCGTGTGGGGGACGTGCAAAAGAAAAGCCCCCGGCGAACCGGGGGCTTTTCCGTGATGCTGCGGCTACTTGACGGTGACCGTTGCGCCGGCGGCCTCGAGCTTGGCCTTGGCGTCGTCGGCAGCCTCCTTGGCGACCTTCTCGAGCAGCGGCTTGGGAGCGCCGTCGACGAGGTCCTTGGCCTCCTTGAGGCCCAGGCCGGAGACGATCTCGCGGACAACCTTGATGACGCCGATCTTCTTGTCGCCGGCGCTCTCGAGGATGACGTCGAACTCCGACTGCTCGTCGGCGGCCTCGGCGGGCGCACCGGCAGCGGCCGGGCCTGCGGCCGCGACGGCGACCGGGGCAGCGGCGGTGACCTCGAAGGTCTCCTCGAACTTCTTGACGAACTCAGAGAGCTCGAGCAGCGTCAGTTCCTTGAACGCCTCGAGCAGGTCGTCGGTGGACAGCTTGGCCATGATTGGTCCTTCCTGATTCTTTCTTGTGGGCTAGTGGTGGATTTATTCGGCGGCGTCGTCGGACGGCGCCGGGCTCTCGGATGCGGCTTCGGCGGGTGCCTCGGCTGCCTTCTTCTCTTGCAGTGCCGCGAACAGCCGGGCTGCCTGCGCCTGCTGCGCAGTGAACAGACCGGCGGCCTTCGACAGATTGGCCTTCATCGCGCCGGCCAGCTTGGCCAGCAGAACCTCACGCGACTCCAGATCGGCGATCTGCTCGACCTCGGAGACGCTCAGCGTGCGGCCGTCCATATAGCCGCCCTTGATGACGAGCGCCTTGTTGTCCTTGGCGAACTTCTTGATCGCCTTGGCGGCGTCGACGGCTTCACCCTTGACGAACGCGATCGCAGTGGGCCCGACGAAAAGCTCGTCGAGACCCTCGATGCCCGCCTCCGCCGCGGCACGCTTGACCAGCGTGTTCTTGGCGACCGTGTAGGTGGCGGAATCGCCGAGCGAACGGCGTAGGTCCTTGAGGTTGGCAACCGTCAGCCCGCGGTACTCGGTGACGAGCGTCGCCGTCGAGCCCCTGAACTGTTCGGCGATGTCGGCAACCGCGGTGGCCTTGTCAGCCTTGGCCATGCATGCCTCCTCGTAGATGGGGACCGCGGGGCCGAGAGGAATCACGTCCGGAAATGACAAACGCCCCGACGCAGACAGGTCGGGGCGCGCAATACAGCACTAGCCTCGTCCTCCTGCGTGGGCCGCCGGGCTGTCCCGGACCTTCAACCGATTTCTCGGTGACCAACGGTCTTCGGTAGAACGCCGCCAAGAATAGCCGACCACCCGCCGATCAGCCAAAACGCATGCGATTTCGGCGTGCGCAGTCACGCTGAGCGAGACCCGTCACGCCGAAATCGCCAAGGCCGCGGCGCCGACGAGGCCGGCGTCGCCACCGAGTTCAGCGGGCACGACACGTAGATCGCGGATGAAGTCCAGCCCGGTGTAGGACTCCAGTGCCTCGCGAAGGGGGTCGAACAGCAGGCCCCCGGCCTTGGCGACACCCCCGCCGATGACGACGAGGTCGAGGTCGCAGACCGCACCGACCGACGCGATCATCGCGGCCACCGCCGTCGCGCCCCGCTTGAACGCGCGCAGCGCGATCGCGTCGCCCACCGCCGCGGCGTCGGCCAGCTCCTTGGCGTCGGCGCCCGCGGGCGCCTCCCAGCCCTGCTCCCTCGCCCACTGCGCCATCCGTGGACCGCTGGCGATCGTCTCGACGCATCCGCGGCCGCCGCACGCGCACCGTCGACCGTCGGGGTCGACGACGACGTGGCCGACATGTCCCGCGTTGCCGGTGCGGCCGTCATACGGAGCACCGTCGAGCACCAATCCGCCGCCCACGCCCGTCGACACCACCATCCCGAGCATGAACTCCGCGCCACGCCCGGCGCCGCGCCAGCGCTCCCCCATCGCCATGCAGAGTCCGTCGCCGCCGAGCCGCACCGGCGCACCGGCGATCGCGGACACTCGCTGGACGATCGGGAAGCGGCGCCACTCGGTGATGTTGATCGGGCTGACGGTGCCCGCCAGCAGGTCGATCGGCCCGGCCGACGCGACGCCGACGCCACGCACGGCACCGCCGGCCACCGCGAGCGCCTCGGTGACGAGCGAGTCGACGACCGTCCACACCGCCTCGGCATCCCCGTCGGGTGTGGGCAACTTCGCGTGATGCACCAGTGCACCGTCGTCGTCGACGAGGCCCGCGGCGATCTTGGTGCCGCCGATGTCGATCGCGAGGGTGGGGTCGCTCATCAGTGCCGGTGGGTGTTGTCGGGCTGTCGCGGGTCGCCGGGGTGCTCATAACCGGGCGCGAGTTCGACGAGCGCGGCGCAGCGGGCGTCCAGCCACAGCCGGAACGCGCGACGCCGCGCCGCGGCGCGCAGGTGCTCTGCGACGTCCGCGACGTCGGCGAAGCGCGACGGATTCCGCGCCTGGTACGCCGCGACCGCGTCGTCGGTCGCGTCGACGCCTTCCGTGACGGCCACGAACAGCGTCCGCGCCAACGGATCGGCGAGCACCGACGCCGCGACGCTGCCGATCTCCAGCCGCACGGTCATGTCCGGCAGCAGATCCTCCTCCGACGGCGCGCCGTCGGCGGTCAACCCGCGCGCGTTCGCCTCCGCGGCCACCACACGTTCGGTGACGAGAAGCTGTGTCAGCCAACGCCTCAGCTGCCGCCCCTCGCTGGTGCCGGGACGCGGCAGCGACGATGCCGCCCGCGACCCCCGCAGCTGCGCTTCGCGTGCATCGACCTCCTCGACCGCCACCGGTACCCCGTCGACCATCGCTGCGACGCTCATCGGACCGCCACCTCGACCGCCGACGAATACAGCAACTGCCCGGCGCCGGCGACCCGGATCAGCGCCCACCATCGACCGGGTTCCGCCCAGGCCGGCGGCGCGACGTCGAAGCTGAGTTCGGCCGTGCCACGCGCCGTCAGGTCGACGCCCGTCGCCGCCGGGCCGATCCACTCCCACGTTCCCCACGGGCTGATCAGGTGGGCCTCGACCGCGATGTCGGCATAGGCGTCGGTGGCGACTTTGGCTGTCAGGACGGCGCGTTCGCCCGCCTTGACGTCGACCGGCTGCGGGTCGGCGACGAAGCGCAGCAGGCTGTCGTCGGCGGGCGCGCCCACCGACACGACGCTCACATCCTCGACCACCTGGCGCCACGAAGGCGGCATCGAGACGTGGTGGCCGGTCAGGGCGAGTTCGGCCCGAATCGGATACAGGCCCGGCTGCGCATTCTCCGGCGCATCGAGAAGCACGTCGGTCGCGAGGTGCCCGCCCGGCGGCAGCATGAACGGCAGCTCGGCGGGATCGGCCGTCCAGCCGTCCGGACACAGCAGCCTGACCCTGCCGTGCAGCACCGTGTCGCTGCAGTCGCTGGATACCGTAAGACGCAGCTGTGCTTGCGAGTCCGGCTCAACGGCGACGTGCTGCGGATGCAGGTGCGCGACGGCGGGCAACCCGCCGAGCGGCGCAGGCCCACGGTTGTGCAGCCAGTACCGCGCGTACAGCGGTTGCGCCACCTCGGCGTCGGGCGCCAGCACGGTGTGATCGGCCTCCAGCACCTTGGGCAAGTTCAGCCGGGTCAGCACGGTGGCAATCTCGAATCCGTGCAGGGTGAGGTCGTCCGACGAAAGATGTTGGACCCGAGGCTGTTCGAGGAGGTCGACGCGGACGGCCGCCGTCACCCGACGTAGACCCGACCGAACCTCTACATCCGTTGCGGCACCCGAGGTTTCGATCAGGCGGACCGCGACCCCGTCGACGGGGTGGACGTGCCGGGCGCTACCGCCCGCCAGCGGGTTGCCCGCCGCCTTCAGCGCCCCGAGTTGGACGGTGCCCGCCGGCTCGATCTCCAGTAGCGATCCCCACGGGGGTAAACCACCTGCGGCGCCGGTGTTCTCGATGACGGCGTGCAGCGGACGGGAGAACTCGGCGCTGCGGGCCGGGATCGCTGCCTGACGCCAGTCCCCGTCGCCGGAGACCACCGCGTACTCGAAGGTGTGCGTCCAGTGCTGCAGCTGGAAGTTCGATCCGTCGGGTGCGGTGCGTCGGGGCGGGTCGATCCAGGTTCCTGACGGCCAACCGGTGCACGAACGCATCAGCGACGTGTGCAGGGTGCCGTCCGAATCGACAGCGAATCCGGGCATTCCGCGGTTGAGCACCGCCACTGTGCGTGACTCGAAGGGGTCAAGTACCGCAGGCGCCGTCTGGTCGACGACGATCTCGAAGTCGGAGAGGTCCTCGACCAGGGTGTCGACCGCGGCCTCGAGGTTCGAACCCGCCACAATGAGTACCGGCAGCGCACGCACCGAGCGTAGATCCGCACCCGGCACCCACTCGTCGACCAGCGGGGCGCCTGCAGGCACCCAAACCCTGGCCTGTCCTGTCGCCCTGAGCTGACCCTCGAGTTCCTCGGCGTAGATCGGATCGGCCGCTGCCAAAACCGCTGCGGCGAACGGATTCTGGCCGGGTCCACCGATGGCGATCCGCGCATCGGGAAGGTTGGAGTCGACGTCGAGATCGCCGTAACGCGGGTGGTCGGCGTCACTGCAGGTGGCGGTGACGCCCGCACGGACGAGCGCGACCATCAGCGCGCGGGCCATCGGGGTAGACGCCGCGCCCGCCGGTGTCACCACCTCGGCCACGGATATCGCACGCAGTCCGGCTTCCAGCCGCACCCGGGCCGCCGACGACAAGCCGAACCAGCCGTAGGCGGGGTTGTCCAGCGTCCACGGGTGCGTGGCCGAGTCGACGGCCGACTGCTCACCCTTCTCGTGCAGCAGCCCGAATCCGCGGCCGATCACCGCATCGCCGACCTCGCTGACGGGCAGTGCCCCGGGGACCGGGCAGGGCCAGCGCAACCGCAGCAGGCGGTCCGCGCCGGTGAACTCGTCGACGGTGGTCCAGCAGTCGACCCGCGCCACGTCATGCCATAGCGTCAGAGTCTGCGTGTAACGCAACAGATCTCCGATGCGACCACGGATCACCAACCGCTCCCCCAGCGGCCCGCGATACGCCTGGACCTCGGCCACTCCCGCCGATGAGCAGACGACCGGACCCTTCGGCAGCAGATGCCAAGGCCCTTCGCCTGCCTGCGGGTGCGCGGGGTACTCGTCGTACACCGCGAGCTCGTTGCCGACCCTGCCGGCGGCGATCAACTCGCGATCCGACGCCGCCTCGACCAGCGACACCACCCCACCGCCGCGCGCAGGGTCCACCCGCAGCCGGTAGTGGCTGTTGCCGATCTCGTTCCCGTCCAACGGCTTCCAGTTGTCGGCTGATGCGGCGGGTTCAAGACGATACGACTGCCAACCCAACGACGGCACCTCGCGCGCCAGCCAGCTGACCGACCGCCCGCCGTGCTCGACATGCGCCGGTATCTCGGTGCCGTCGGAGTCGAACACCCGGACACCCGGGCCGACGGGCCTTTCGAATCTGGCCGTCACGACATCACTGCGTTTGTGCGCCAGCGCATTCCAGACGACGACGTCCCCGTCGACCGCCTGCGACAACAGCGTCAACGCGTTGTCGCGTGCCGTCGTACCGAGTTCCCACGCGTCGCGCCACCCCGTCAGCAGGTCGAGGTAGACCTGGTCGGATTCCGAGCCGGTGATCGCATCGTGGTGCGCACCGTAGACGAGTTGCACCCAGGCTTTGGCCAGCGCGGCTTGCGGATAGGTCGCGCCGCCGAGCAGACCCGCGAACACCGCGAACTTCTCGGCGTCGAGCACGGCGTCCTCCGTCGCCCGGTTCGCCTGCTTGGTGTCGATGTAGGACACGTGGCACCCGGTGTAGATCGGGTTCATGTCGCGGGTCTGCGGCGAGGCCTCGACACCGCGCTCGGTGAGCTCGGCGCGCACCGCGGCGAAGAACTCTCTTGGCAACGCGCACACGAACTTCGGCCACGTGTAGCGCTCGTTCCAGTCTCGATGGATCTCCGTGACCCACTTGTTCGGCGGCGTGTAGTCCGTGCCGACCGGCAACAGCACGTTGCGCGTCAACGCCACCTTCTTCAGCGACGCGAACAACTCGTACGTCGCGGCCTCGGCCTCTTCGAGTGTCGCCGCCGAGTCCATCCACCAGCCGGCCGCGTAATGCGCTGGCATGTAATGGGTCAGCAGACCGCGACCGGACGGCGCGATCCACTCGAACTCGCTGCTGAACTGCATACGCTCGGGATCGCCGCCGCCGGCCATCGGACCCCACTGGTGATGCGGCCCCCGCGCCCACGAACTGGACGTCAACCCCGCGTCGGCTGCCATGCCGGGGAACTGGGGGTCGTGCCCGAACGCATCGAGTTGCCACGCGGTGGCCGGGTCGGCTCCGAGGATGCCGCGCTGAAACCCTATGCCGTGCACGAAGTTCCGGATCGTGGTTTCGGGGCTGGTGAGGTTGGTGTTGGGTTCGTTGTAGGTGCCGCCCATGATCTCGACTCGGCCCTCGGCGATGAACCTGCGCAGGTCGGCGCGTTCCTCGGGATGGGTGTCCCAGAACGGCTTGAGGTAGTCGACCTCGGCCAGCACGAACTTGTACTCGGGTTCGCGCCGCGCCATTTCGAGGTGAGCCCGTACCAAGTCGAAGCCGTTGGTCTGCCTACAGCGCCCGGGTGGGTCCTCGGTCCACAGACTCGTGTACGCCCCTTGGGTGTTCCACCACACCGGGTCGTAGTGAAAGTGGCTGATCATGTACATGGTCCAGCCTGGTTCGGCGACGGTGAACTCGAACGGCGTGATGCTGTCCCCGGCGATCACCCTCGCGTCGCGAACCTGGCCGGGGATCGGATCGGTCACCACGACAGGCACCTCGATGCTGCCGTCGCCGGGGTCGGCCTTGGCGCGCCCGGTCAGGCGGTCACCTTCGATGCGCACGCTCCCGGCGCCGTCGGTGTAGGTGACCCGCACCAACTGCTGTGGCGCCTGCGACGGCCCGGTGAAAAGTTGCGTCGCCTCCGCGGAGATCACGTGCACGCCAAAACCCTACGGCGTCAGGCCCTCGAAATGTCGATGACAAGGGCTCGGTGATCCGAGATCGCGAGCCTCGGCGCGCAGCAATTGGTGGCGAGCAGTCCGTCGTCGTCGGTCAGGATGTGGTCGAGCTGCGTCTCGGGTCCGTCGGCGGGAAACGTCGACGCCTGGCCGAGCGACCGCAGTCCACTCAGGCGACCCACTCGCGACGGCGCCATGTTCAGATCACCCATCAGCACGTGCGGACCGGGAAATCCGCGCAGATCCCGCATGAGCATCCGCAGTTGCCTGCGATTCCACCCGGGCACGAACGACAGATGCGTGTTGGCGACGGTCAGCGGCCCCACCGGGGTCTGCAGTCGCGCGATCGCCGCCGCCCGCGGTTCTTCGTTGACGATCTGCACGCGGTTGGGGCCACGCAGGTACATCGGAAACCTGATCGGGACGCGCGGCAGCCGCACCACCTGCCAGTCGTCGGCCGGGTATCGCGACAGCAGGGCGATGCCGTAGGCCGCGGTGCCAGGCTGTTCGCGCCCGGTTGCGGCCATCCACGTCGCACCGGGCGTGCCCGCGATCGCGGCCACGAACCGATGGCTCACCGCGTCCATCGCAAGCGCGGCAGCCGCGGTCAGATCGGCCATCCCGGAGCGCGGTTGGTCGAGGTCGACCTCCTGCAGCGCGAGGATGTCGGGGTCGAGTTTCCGTATCGCGTCGATGAGTCGGTCCCGGTGCACAACACCGTCATGCACGCTGCGACCGTGCAGGATGTTGAAAGTGGCCATCCGCATGGGTACTCACATACCCGCAATGGCCATCGGCCCATCAGGAGACATGTGCCCGCACGCAACGACGATCTGCGCGACGCGCTCAAACGTGCCGCGTCGGCCATGCGTGCGCATGGTCCGGAGTTCGCGCTGGCCGGCGGCTATGCGCTGTGGGTCTTCGGCGGTCCCGAACCCGTTCACGACGTGGACTTCGTCGTCGCGGAAGCCGATACGGAGAAGGCGGTGGCCACTCTGGAGGGCGCCGGCTTCAACATCGAGCGCACGCCGGAGGACTGGCTGTTCAAGGCCTGTGTCGGCGACGATTTCGTCATCGATGTGCTGCACCGGCTGAACGGTGTGCCGGTCGACGCGGGCACGGTGCTGTCGACCGAGGAGTTCGACGTGCTCGCGGTGCGGATGCGGGTGCTGCGGCCGACACACGTCATGACCGAGAAGCTCAACGCGCTGAACGAGCACAACTGCGATTTCGCGTCGCTGGTGCCGGGCGCCCGCGCGGTGCGCGAGCAACTCGACTGGGACCACCTACGAACCGCGACGAAGGACAACGACTTCGCGGCCGCGTTCCTGTTTCTCGCGGACCGGCTCGGACTCACTTCTTGACGGTCGCGCGGCGAAGCCGGTCAGCGACGGCGTCGACGGCTCGCGCGACCTCGGGTGGTTCGAGTACTTCGAAGTCGTAGCCGACGGTCGCGAAGTAGAACACCATCCGCTCGGGGTCGTCGGCGCCCGCGGTGACGACGCAGGCGTCGGGACCGTCGGACTCGATCGTCACCGAGGCAGGTGAAAAGTGTTGCGCGAGAGCCTGTTCGGATGCATGGTAGCGCACCCGCGCCACATAGCGGTATGGCGAGCTGCTGATCGACCGTTGCACGTAAGTCGCCGCGTCGGGGGCGTCGCGCTTGATGAAGGTGCTGCCGAGCGTTGTCACGTCGGACATCCGGTCCAGCCGCAGGCTGCGCCAGTCCTGCTTGTCGCGGTCGTAGGCCAACAGGTACCAGCGCCTGCCGGTCGTCACCAGCTGATACGGCTCGAGCCGCCGCTGTGTGGCATTGCCGCGGATGTCGACGTAGCCTAGGTTCACGTGCTCGCGGTCGCGGCAGGCACGCGCCAGCGTCATCAGGACGTCGGGTTCGACGGTCTCGGCCGACGACGGCGACGTCAGCGTGACGGTCGCGTCGTGCACCGCCGCCACCTGCGACCGCAGCCGCGACGGCATCACCTGATCGAGCTTGCTCAGCGCCCGAAGCGCCGACTCGCCGATGCCGGCGACGGTGCCGCCCGCCGCGAGCCGAAGACTCACGGCGATCGCGACGGCCTCGTCCGGGTCGAGCAGCAAGGGAGGTAGCGCCGCGCCCGCGCCGAGCTGATATCCGCCGCCGTGGCCCTTGCTGGCATGCACGGGATAGCCGAGGTCACGCAGCCGGTCGACGTCGCGGCGGACGCTGCGGGTCGTCACGCCGAGGCGCTCGGCCAGCTCCTCACCGGTCCACACCCGGCGCGACTGCAGCAACCCGAGCAGCTGCAGGACCCGGCTGGTCGTCTCTGCCATCCTTCGACCCTGTCTCAGTTATAGGACCGAAACTGTCCTATATTCGATTGAGGGTAGTCCTATGGACATGACAAGGACGACCTTCACCAGCCAGCTGGTCGACCAACTCGACTTCCACTGGACGCACGCCCTGCGGCCGCGGCTCGAGGGCCTGACCGACGACGAGTACTTCTGGCAGCCGGTTGAAGGCTGTTGGACGGTGCACCGCGACGGCGGCATCGACTTCGCGTACCCGCCGCCCGAACCCGCACCGTTCACGACGATCGCGTGGCGGCTCGCGCACGTGATCGTCGGCGTCTTCGCGATGCGCAATCACAGCCACTTCCGGGCCCCGGAAGCCAGCTATGAGACCTGGCCGTACGCGAGGGGCGCCGCGACGGCGCTGCGTCAGCTCGACGAGCAGTACCGTACGTGGATCGACGGTGTGCGTGGAATCTCCGACGACGATTTGTGGCGGCCGTGTGGGCCGGCGGAGGGGCCGTATGCCGACTATCCGATGGCCACGCTTGTGCTGCACATCAACCGCGAGGTCATCCATCACGGCGCCGAAATCGCCTGCATCCGAGACCTTTACGTCCACACCAAGAAGGGAAACTGAGTATGCCCGCAATGCCCCCACCGATTGCCGATGAGCGAGCAGGACTGCGCGAGTATGTCGCCGCGCAGCAGCATGCGTTTCACGCGGTGGCGTTCGGCCTGACCGACGAGCAGGCGAGGTCGACGCCGACGGTCAGCGCGCTGTCGATCGGCGGGCTGATCAAACACGTCACCGGTTGCCAGCGCGGGTGGATGGAACGGGTGGCCGCCGCACCGGAGGTGACCGAAAGCGACAAGCGGCCGATGGAGGACCAGGCGTCCAACTACCAGGACGAGTTCGTGATGCGCGACGACGAGACACTCGCAGACATCCTCGCCAGGTTCGACGAGCAGAACGCCGAGACGATCCGGCTGATCGAGACCGTCGATCTGAGCGCCGCAGTGCCGATTCCGCAGCATGTGCCGTGGTTCCCGAAAGATGTCCCGGCCTGGTCGGTGCGGTGGGTCCTCTTCCACATGATCGAAGAGTTGGCCCGGCACGCGGGACACGCCGACATCATTCGCGAAAGCATTGACGGCGCAACGCTTTACGAATTGTTGGCCGGGTTGGAGGACTGGGAGCCCACACCGTGGCTGACGCCGTGGGGCAAGGAGCCGGTAAACAGGTAGGTATGGAGACGCGCAGCGGGACGGCGGTCTGCGGGGAAGTCGAGCTCTACTACGAGGATCTCGGCGACCCCGAGGCCCCGCCCGTACTGCTGATCATGGGCGTAGGCGCCCAGCTGCCGATGTGGCCGGACGGGTTCTGCGAGCGGCTCGTCAAGCAGGGTTATCGGGTGATCCGTTACGACCATCGCGACGTCGGGCTCTCCACGAAGATGGCCGGCCACCGCGCGGACGGCTCGGTGTATCGGCGGGTCGCGCGTTATGCAATGGGGCGGTCCAGCACGGTCCCGTACACGTTGGTCGATATGGCCGACGACGCGGCGGCCCTGCTGGACTATCTGCGGATCGATCGCGCGCATGTGGTCGGGGCCTCGATGGGCGGGATGATCGCCCAGGTGCTGGCGGGTAACCATCCCTCGCGGGTGCATTCACTCGGGATTCTCATGTCGAGTTCGGGCAAGGCGTTCTCGGCGCTGCCGCGGTGGCGGGTGATCCGGTTGGCGTTCGGCGGCCCTGGCAAGGACGCGCCGTGGGAGGAACGGCTGGCGTCGGAGGTCCGCAACATCTCGATCATCAACGGCCCGAATTTCCTACCGCCCGTTGAACAATTGCGGCGACGCGTCGAGGAGTTACGGGCCCGCAGCGACTACCCGCAGGGCATGCTGCGCCAGTTCGACGCGATCCTGGGCACCGGCAGCCTGGTGCGCTACACGCGCAGCATCGTGGCGCCGACGGTGGTGATCCACGGCTCGGAGGATCCGATGGTGCGACCACGCAATGGGCGCAACCTGGCCCGGGTGATCGACGGGGCCCGCTACGTGGTCGTCGATGGTATGGGACACGACCTGCCCGAACCGGTTTGGCGTCCGGTCATCGAAACGCTGACGGAGAATTTCACTGCCGCTTCGTAGTCGTAAACGTCACGTGAGCGTGGAATCCCAGTATTCATCGTGACTGCGGCCGATCCTTCGACCCGCGTCTTCTCGGAGCTCCAATGCTCGTTTGTGGATGTAGTACTCGGTAGAACGTGGCATCTGCCCAGGCCCGTATTCGCCACGCCGGAGACGACGGACCCGACCTCGGCGCATTTCCCAGCGCAGCGCATCGGACACTGTCTTCGATGGACGGCCCGGGATGATGAAGCCTTGGTAGTAAAGCAGTTCGAGTATCTCGAACATGGTGGCCTTGCCGTGGACAGCGAGGTTCGTCGTGACCATGTGACGGAGTTCGGTGCCCCGGAGGACTTTCCGCGAGTTCGCCATAACCATGTGGCGACAGTGGCATTCGGCTCCGACATCGCCGCGCCCTATATCCGCACCGAAGCGGCGTCTGTGGATGTATGCCTGATTGGGGAAGACGGTTGGGGAAGACGGCGTCCTCTCGGGCCCGTTCGACTCCAGACCTCTGGGACCAATATGCCTTCGTGCCAGCCTCGTAGCGACTTTGTCGCTCAACTACTACGGGCCAACCAAACGTCAGCGACTTTGTCGCTACGAGGCTGGCACAACGACATATTTCCCGGAGAGGGCTTGGGTCACCTGCGGTACGGAGCGCCATGGACAGCACCGCGCGTCGCACCACACCAATTACCAGCGGCCAGCTCGCTCACTCCAGCTCAGCGAGCGCCTTGCGTGCGGCTTCCAATTCGGCCTCCAGCGCGGCGACCTTGGCGGCCTGCTGTGTGCGCGCCTCCTCGATCAGCTCGTCGATCGGGGCGGAGAGGTCCTCGTGCAGTTCCTTCGCGGCGCGCGAGACCGCAGCGGCTGCGACGGCTAGATTGCGTGCCCGATAGGTGGTGCCCTGCTTCAACTCGGCGCGCCATTCGCCGTCGGCCGTGCCCGTGACCGTAAGCGTCAGCTCGAGCGTCTTCGACTTCTTGCTTGCCGGCTTCTTCGCCGGAGTCTTCTTGGGCTTGTCCTCGACGGGCTCCGCGGCCTCCTCGGCGACGGACGGAACCACCGCATCCGGCGTGTCGTAGTAGACGGACTGCGCTTCGGGTGCCAAGGTATCTAGGGTCATAGCCTCATTAGAACACATGTTCGACTGTCGAAGTCAACACGTTCCGCTGAAAGTCATGAAAAGTACTCGCGCGGTTGCGCTTTCGCTCAGCGCAGAACCGTCTGCACCGCGTACTCGACGACCGCATCGAGATCGTCGCCGAGATTTCCCGCCAGCCACTGCTGGGCCAGCTCGGCCATCGCGCCGGTGTACAACGCTGCACCGACTTGCGCCGCAACAGGATCCGAGCCCGGGTTCAGCCGCCAACCTTCTGTCAGCACGCCTTCGCGAAGCAGATCCTGGGTCGCCGTCCGACGCGCCGCGAGCACCGGATTGGCGCGCGCATCGGTGAAGAGGATGCGACCGCGTCGCGGATCAGCCGAGCTGAAACCCAGCACCGCGGCGATCCCGGCGCGCGTTCGATCGCGAAGCGAATCGCCCGACGCAGCGATCGCCGCCTCCACCTCAGCCCCGAGCTGCGCACTGACCTGGTCGTAGACCGCACCCAGCAGATCGTCGGTGTCGGCGAAGCTCTCGTAGAAGTAGCGGGTGTTCAATCCGCACTCGCGACACACCGACCGCACCGCCACGGCAGCCTCACCACCCTCGCCGAACAGGCGGAACGCGGCGTCGATCAGCTGCGCGCGCCGCTCGGCACGCCGGTCGGTCAACGGCACGCCGGCCCATCGGGTCGGACTGGACATCACCACAGCGTAAGCCCGACTCACCACATCTGGTCACAGGCGTATCCAAATAGTATTCTGGTCACAGCTGTGACCAGACTCCAGGAGGGGGCCGCCGTGTACCTGCCGCACCAGATGGTCGGGCAGTTCGTCAACCAGCGCTTCGACCAGGCCGTTCGGAAGCACTTCTTCCGAGGCATGGAGTTCGCGGCACCCGTCGCCGACCCCGGATGGTTCGGGCCCGGCAGCGCCGTCTGGCATGTGCATTCACACATGCACGCGCTGATCTTCGGGCTGCAGTGCGCCGCCTACATGGAACGACTGGATCCGTCGATCTACTGGATGGGCATGCATCATTCGCGGCTCGTCAAACGCGACCAGGACGGCACGGCCGTTCCGGTGATCGATCCCAAGGGCGCAGCGGTGCGGCTCGGTCACTCCGTCGCGTTCTTCATCGGGACCGCCTACGGCTCGACTGAGACGGCCGAGCGACTCGCCCAGTCGGTTCGCGCAATGCACCACACCATCAAAGGGGTCCGACCCGACGGCGCTCGGTACGACGCCGACGATCCCGATTGGCTGCGCTGGAACTACGCGACCGTCGTCTGGGGCATCGCCACCGCGCACGAGCTATACCATCCGAACCCGCTGCGCGGCAAGAAGATCGACGACTACTACGGCGAGTTCGTCCGCGTCGGACACGCGCTCGGCGGAACCGACCTGCCCGCCACCAAGGCCGACACTCTCGAGTGCCTGAAGTCGTACCTGCCCCGTCTCGCCGTCACGCACGGCATGGCGATGTCCACCGGACACAACCTGCCCATGCTGCACAGCGCCATCGACTGGGCGGTCCGCGACACGATGCCGAAATGGGCCAAGGAACTGGTCGCCCATCGCGACCCCAACATCCTCGAACGCACGGCCAGGCGTGCCGCGGTCTGGAGCGTCATCAACAGCCTCGAACTCGCGGCGGGCACAGCACCCGAATTCCGGCAGGCACAGGCCAGGGTCAAAGCGGGAACCACGGTGTCGCACACCTTGCCGACGTACGCGCTCGGCGACGATCCGGTGCGTAGCCGCGACGAGGTCGAGCTGAGCTTCCGATGACGCGCACGGGCCGCCGAGTGCACGCTTGTTTGCGGTGGTCCTCGACGTTTACGTACAACAAAGGTGCACTCGGCGCCAACCGTTCGGCGTGTGACACGGCACACGTTTTCCCGGCTCATGGCCGTTTTTGAGACACTGGCCCCTATGAGTACGACTAAATCCCGCGAGGGGGCCAAGCTGGATCGGGTTCCGCTCCCGGTCGAGGCCGCCCGCATCGGCGCGACGGGTTGGCAGATAACCCGCACCGGCGCGCGAGTCGTCACCAAGCTCGCCGGAAAGGGTTCTCTGCAGCAGAAGATCCTCAAGCAGATCCCCCAGACGTTCGCCGACCTCGGACCCACCTACGTCAAATTCGGACAGATCATCGCGTCGAGCCCCGGCGCGTTCGGCGAGCAGCTGAGCCGCGAATTCCGCAGCCTGCTCGACGCCGTCCCGCCCGCCGATGAAGACGAAGTCCACAAGCTTTTCAAGGAGGAGCTGGGCGACGACCCGTCCAACCTGTTCGCCTCCTTCGACGAAAAGCCCTTCGCCTCGGCCTCGATCGCGCAGGTGCACTACGCGACGCTGCACAGCGGCGAGGAGGTCGTCGTCAAGATCCAGCGGCCCGGGATCCGTCGCCGCGTCGCCGCCGACTTGCAGATCCTGAAACGTGGTGCGCGCCTGGTGGAGTTCGCCAAGCTCGGCCAGCGATTGTCGGCGCAGGACGTCGTCGCGGACTTCGCCGACAACCTCGCCGAGGAGCTGGACTTCCGGCTCGAGGCGCAGTCGATGGACGCGTGGGTGTCGCACATGCACGCGTCGCCGTTGGGCAAGAACATTCGGGTGCCGCAGGTCTATTGGGATCTCACCTCGGAGCGGGTGCTCACCATGGAGCGTGTCAGCGGCGTCCGTATCGATGACGTCGCGGCGATCCGCAAGGCGGGCTTCGACGGCACCGAACTCGTAAAGGCGTTACTGTTCAGCGTTTTCGAGGGCGGACTACGACACGGCCTGTTCCACGGCGACCTGCACGCCGGCAATCTTTTCGTCGACCCAGACGGCAAGATCGTGTTCCTCGACTTCGGCATCATGGGTCGCATCGACCCGCGCACGCGCTGGCTGCTGCGCGAGTTGGTGTACGCGCTGCTGGTGAAGAAAGACCACGCCGCGGCGGGCAAGATCGTCGTGCTGATGGGCGCCGTCGGCACCATGAAACCCGAAGCCCAGGCCGCCAAGGATCTGGAGAAGTTCGCCACGCCATTGACCATGTCGTCGTTGGGCGACATGAGTTATGCCGAAATCGGAAAACAACTTTCGGTGCTGGCCGACGCCTACGACGTCAAGCTGCCGCGCGAGCTGGTGCTGATCGGCAAGCAGTTCCTCTACGTCGAGCGGTACATGAAGCTGCTCGCGCCGAAGTGGCAGATGATGTCCGACCCGCAGCTGACGGGCTACTTCGCCAACTTCATGGTCGAGGTCAGCAGGGAGCACACCGAAGAAGTCGAGGCCTGAGTTGCAGTTGCGCACCGGCACCGCCAAGTCCGGCGAGCTGGAGATCTACTACGAGGACATGGGCGATCCGAACGATCCGGCGGTGCTGCTCATCATGGGACTCGGTGCGCAATTGTTGTTGTGGCGCAAGGACTTCTGCGAGAAGCTGGTCAACCAGGGACTCCGAGTAATCCGCTACGACAACCGCGACGTCGGACTGTCGTCGAAGGTGACAGGTCAGCACTCGGGTGCGGCACTGCTGCCGAGGATGGCGCGATCCTTCCTCGGGTTGCGCAGCCCGGCGCCATACACGCTCGAAGACGTGGCCGACGACGCCGCGGCACTGCTCGACCATCTGGAGATCGACTCGGCCCACATCGTCGGCGCGTCGATGGGCGGCATGATCGCGCAGATATTCGCCGCCCGCCACAGCGTACGCACCAAGACGCTGGCGGTGATCTTCTCGAGCAACAACCAACCGCTGTTGCCTCCGCCGGGCCCCAAACAGCTGCTGGCGATTCTGCAGCGACCGAAAGACGCATCGCGCGAGGCGATTATCGAGAACGCGATCCGCGTCAGCAAGATCATCGGGAGCCCCGGCTATCCCGCACCCGAGGACCGGATCCGGGCCGAGGCGATCGAGGGCTACGACCGCTCGTACTACCCCGCGGGCATCGGGCGTCATTTCGCGGCGATCCTTGGCAGCGGCAGCCTGCTGCGCTACGACCGTCAGATCACCGCGCCGACGGTGGTCATCCACGGCAAGGCGGACAAGCTGATGCGCCCGTTCGGCGGTCGCGCCATCGCCCGCGCGATCAGGGACACCCGTCTGGTGTTGTTCGACGGGATGGGTCACGAGTTACCACGGGAACTGTGGGACGACATCGTCGGCGAGTTGAAGACCACCTTCACGGCTGTGTAACTGCTGTTACGGCGCTCCTCCGTTAGTTAGCTTCAGCAATTGGGGCTAGCATGCGAGTCGAGTGCTTCAGGGCTTTGCGAGCTGTCAACGGAGATGACGGCGGAGCTACTGATTCGCCCAGAAAGGCACCGACTAATGGCTGTTGCACGCAATCTGAAACCGCACTTCGAAGACGTACAAGCGCATTACGACCTGTCCGACGAGTTCTTCCGGCTGTGGCTGGACCCCACCCAGACCTACAGCTGCGCTTACTTCGAGCGCGACGACATGACGCTGGAGGAAGCGCAGCTCGCCAAGATCGACCTCGCGCTGGGCAAGCTGGGTCTGCAGCCCGGCATGACGCTGCTCGACGTCGGCTGCGGCTGGGGATCGACCATGATGCGAGCGCTGGAGCGCTACGACGTCAACGTCATCGGACTGACGTTGAGCGAGAACCAAAAGGCCCATGTGGAAAGGGGTTTCGCGGCGTCCGACAGCCCGCGCACCAAGCGGGTACTGCTGCAGGGCTGGGAGCAGTTCGGCGAGCCTGTGGACCGGATCGTCAGCATCGGGGCCTTCGAGCACTTCGGCTTCGACCGGTACGACGACTTCTTCGCGATGGCCTACCGAGCGCTCCCCGATGATGGCGTCATGCTGCTGCACACCATCACCGCGCTGACGCTGCCGCAGATGGCCGACCGCAAGATTCCGCTGACCTTAGAGGTGGCGCGGTTCGTGAAGTTCATCCTCACCGAGATCTTCCCGGGTGGACGGCTGCCGTCGATCGAGAAGGTCGAGGAGCATGCGACGCCGGCCGGGTTCACGCTGACGCGCCGCCAGTCGCTGCAACTGCACTATGCCCGCACCCTGGACACGTGGGCAGCGGCCTTACAGGAGCACCGGGACGAGGCGATCGCCGTGCAGTCCGAGGAGGTCTACGACCGGTACATGCACTACCTGACGGGCTGCGCGAAGGGCTTCCGAATGGGATACATCGACGTCAATCAGTTCACCCTTGCCAAGTAGCGTGGAATTAGGGCGTGACCTAGGCCACGGGCTAGGGTGTACGACCAGATCAACACTACGGAGGCCCAGGACGAATATGGCTGACAATTCCACTGGCACGAAGGACATGACGCCTCATTTCGAGGACATTCAGGCCCACTACGACCTGTCGGACGACTTCTTCGGCGTATTCCAGGATCCGACCCGCAAGTACAGCTGCGCGTTCTTCACCGGCCCCGATGTCACGCTGTCAGAGGCGCAGGTCGCCAACGTCGACCAGCACCTTGATCTGCTGGACCTCAAGCCGGGGATGACGCTACTCGAGGTCGGCTGCGGTTGGGGGCTGACGTTGCAGCGGGCGATGGAGAAGTACGACGTCAATGTCATCGGCCTGACCCTGTCGAAGAACCAGAAGGCCTACTGCGATCAGCTGTTGAGCAAGGTCGACAGCGAGCGGACCTTCGATGTGCGGCTGGAGGGTTGGGAGCAGTTCCACTCCCCCGTCGACCGGATCGTGTCGATCGAGGCGTTCGAGCACTTCGGGTTCGAGCGCTACGACGACTTTTTCAAGACGTGCTTCGACATCCTGCCCGAGGACGGCCGGATGACCATTCAGAGCAGCGTCGGCTACCACCCCTACGATCTGGCCGAGCGCGGTAAGAAGCTCACGTTCGAGCTGGCGCGCTTCATCAAGTTCATGATCACCGAGATCTTCCCCGGTGGACGGCTGCCAACCACGCAGATGATGGTCGAGCACGGCGAAAAGGCCGGCTTCGTGGTGCCCGAGCCGAGGTCGCTGCGGAACCACTACATCAAGACGCTGGGCATCTGGGCCGACCGCCTGGAGCGCAACAAGGAGGCGGCGATCGCGGCCACCGACGAGGAGAACTACCACCGCTACATGCGGTACCTGAAGGGCTGCCAGTACTACTTCATCGATGACAGCATCGACGTCAGCCTGGTCACGTACCTGAAGCCGGGCGCCGTCGCGGCCTGATCTTCACGCCCTTCAGCGCCCTTCAGCGCGAGCAGACGCTAAGACGCCCAAATTCGCGAGGATTTGGGGGTCTTTGCGTCTTCTCGTCAACTAGGCGGCGGCCTTATCGGCGTCGTTTGAACTGCCGTCGCTGTCGTCGTTCGAGGTCGGTCCCGTCGCTGGGCCCGCGGTGGGTGCCGGGTCGTCGACGGGCTTGACCGGGTCGGGACCCTCGTCGTCGCCCTTCGTCGAGGTCTGATTCGTCTTGTTCGTCGAGAAGTTCAACGAGACGCTGCCGCCGTTCGCGTCGACACGGTTGCTCTGAAGATCCTTCTTCTCTTCGGGCTTTGTGATCTTTTCGGGCTCCCTGTCGACCACCGTCACGACCTCGGGCTTGGTGGTCTCCTGGACCGTTCCCTGGGTCTCCTGGACCGTTCCCTGGGTCTCCTGAACGGTCTCCTCGATCGTGCCTTCGGTTTCCTCGACGGTTCCCTCGGTCCCTTCGACGGTTCCCTCGGTCCCTTCGACGATGCCCTCGGCCTCTTCGACGGTGCCCTCGGCCTCTTCGACCGTGCCTTGAATCTCCTCTACCGTCCCCGGGGTCTCCTCGACGGTGCCTTCGATCTCCTCGACGGTGCCCTCGATGAGGTCTTCGCCGTCAGCACCGAACGCCAGCATTCGGAGGTTCGCTTGGTCCTGCGGGTCCTCGATGTCTTGGCCTTCTTCCGATGACAAGCTTGAGCTCGTCAAGGACGAGTTCGCGCTCGCGAGGGTCGTTGTCCCGAGCGGATTCGTCGCTCCCGGCGTGGTCGGCGACAGCGGGATCTCCTTCGCCAAGCCGAAATTCGCGAAGAAGTTGTTGATACCTATCAACACTGCCGGGACGAGCTTGATGAAAAGCGAGATCGGGTTGAACCACGGGATCAGGCTCGTCCCTATCGGGTAGCCGAACGGGATGGCCCGGTTGTAGCCGGTCTCTTCAATCACCACGCGCAGGATGGGTTCAAAGAAGTCCGCGATCGGCTTGCCGATCAACGGGATGTCGTGAAGCCACCGGACGAGCGGCAGGACCTTCGGAGTGATGGTGTAGTACGTGGTATCTCCGTACGTCTGAATATCGACGATGGCGGGATAGTTCTGCGGGTTATCCATGATCGCCTGCCATGTGGCGGGGTCGTATCCGGCCGGAATCTCCCCCGGATCGCTGTCTGCATTCACCGCCAGGTAGGTGCCGTGGTCGTATACGAAGCCGAGGATTGAGTTGACGATCGCAAGCGGATTCAGCAGGTACTGCGGCCAGTCCGCGATGCCCTCCCATCTAATGGCGTAGTCGTCGGTCGGTATTCCAGTGTTGGTGGGCGTGGGTTGGCCGGTCGTCACATCGAGGATCGGGATGCGACCGATGATGCCGAAGCGCGACAGGATGCCGCCATTGGGGCGGTTGGGGTTGCCGATGAACGTGAATGCATCCGGTAGCGGCAAGCCCGCCCAAGCACCCCTGGCGATTTGCATCTTCGCGATGGTGGCGACACGGGCCCCTTGCGAGTAGCCCGCAATCAAGAACGGGCCAGCCACACCCGACACGTCGGCCCGGAGGTTTGCGACACCCTTCGCGACCGAGACGTCGAACTTGTCGCATTGCAGATTCGGGCACCAGCCTGGTAGAGGTATCGGCCAGAATGACGCGGGATAGTTGACGCCGGTGAGGGTGTCGCAACCGTTAGCAGGATCTATATCCGAACAGGTCCTCTGCATGTAGTAGTCGCGGAAATTCTCCATGTACATGCCGACATTGTTCGCATTCGGGGTTCCCGTTCCCGGCACGATCACAGCGGTGGCCGCCAGGCTGACGGCCGCCACGATCGCTGTTGCTGCGGCGAGCACCGCGGTGCTCAGCAGGCTCAGGAGGAAGATGCGGACAACCCGACCAACCTTGCGCATGCGACAACAATCACATAGCGCACGGCAGTCTTCTCGTTGAATCGAAAATTTGCCCACAGGTGTGTCGCGCGGACTGTCGGATTACCGTGGCGTTGTTCGTCGGCCAGATAGAGAGTGGAACGCAGGGTTCTGCTCGCATCCGAAAGGTGATGCCAGCCATTACCTCGCCCAGTTGCTGGAATCTGAGTCCGCCGACACGCCGGGGCGCGAACGCGGCCGAGCTGAGCTCGGCTAACTGATAGGGAAACGCCTGATTCCTCGTGCCTTTTTCGCCGTTACCGTTCGATCTCATGAAGGCCGTTGGCAAGCCGGCGTGCTACCTCGTTGAGTGGTACCTGCCGGAGCTCAACGAGAAAACAGTCGACGACATGGTCTCGCGGCTCGATGCCGCCGCCGCGACGGTCAGCGACCAAGGCACCCCCATCCGCCTCCTCGTCACACTGTCGGTGCCGGCCGACGAGGTCCTCTACGGCGTGTTCGACGCACACTCTCCAGACATCGTGTCGACTACGTGTATCCGCGCCGGAGCGCCCCATCAGCGGCTGTCCGAGCGCGTCGGAACACGGATCCGCCGGGGTCGCCTGTAGCCAGGGCGATGCAGGCGGGGGATTAGGCCGGCGCTCGCGTGGTTACCCTCGATTCGCCGCACGGCTGGGGATCGGGGTATGGCTTCGGGGGTTATCGAGCGTCCTGCCGAGTTCCGCGCTGTCTCGGATTTCCTGCAGTCGACCAACCTGCACCTCTCGGGGCTCGTCATCGACGGCGAAGCCGGCATCGGCAAGACCACGCTCTGGCTCGCCGGCGTCGCCGAGGCGGGTGAGCGCGGCTTTCACGTGCTGTCCGCACGGACGGGGCAGGCCGAAACGGTGCTCACGTTCGCCGCACTGGCCGACCTTCTCGGCGGCGTCGACCCCGACGTCCTCGCCGAACTGCCCGACGTCCAGCGCATCGGCGTCGACCGGGTGCTGTTACGCGCCGCCGCCGATGCTCCCGCGACAGGCGAGAGCGTGGTCGCCGCAGCCCTCGTCTCCATCGTCGACCAGCTCGCGGCAGACACCCCGGTCCTTATCGCGATCGACGATGTGCAGTGGCTCGACCCGTCGAGCCAGGCGGTTCTGGCCGCCGCCGCCCGTCGGTTCACCGGCCGCGTCGGACTCCTGATCACCGAGCGCACCGAGCGCGAAGGCGCCGGCGCGGCGGACTGGTTGCAGCTTGCCGACCCCGACGCGATGGCCCGCATCCACGTCGGCCCGCTGAGCCTCGGCGGACTTCACGCGCTGGTCTCCTCGCGCCTCGGCCGGTCGTTCCCCCGTCCCACCATGGTGCGCATCGCGGAAGTGTCAGCCGGAAATCCGTTCTACGCACTCGAATTGGCCCGTGCGGTCGACGCGGGCAGCTCCGGATCGGTGTTGCCGGCGACGCTGGCCGAATTGATGCGGATGCGGATCGGCCGTCTGGACCGCGAGGTCCAGGATCTGCTGCTGGCCGCGGCATGCGCGTCGAACCCAACCGTCGGGCTACTCGCCCAGGTGACCGACACTCCCGTCGACGTCGTCCGAGAGTTGCTCGAGGAACCTAGGACCAAAGGCGTCATCTCGCTCGACGGTGATGTCGTGCGGTTCTCGCATCCCCTGTTGGCGCGAAGCGTGTACACCGACGCGGCGCCCCGCGAGCGACGGGCGATGCACCGGTCGCTATCGGAGGCGGTGGTGCTGCCGGAACTGAGGGCCAGGCACATGGCGCTGGCCGCCTCGCGCGCCGACCCGACGACCTTGAGTGCGCTCGATGTCGCGTCGAATGCGGCGTCAGCCCGCGGCGCCCCTGCCGCGGCCGCGGAGCTCGTCGAACTGGCCATCCGCCTCGGCGGTGATTCCCCCGAACGCCGGATCCGCGCCGCCGACCACCTCATCCACGCAGGCGATCTACCACGTGCTAGCGCGCTGCTGGACGGAGTCATCGATGCCGTGCCGCACGGCGTAGACCGGGCCATGGCGTTGAACTTATTGGCGGGCATAGAGATTCACCTCAACAGCTTCGACAAGGCGGTCGAGACGCTCAAAGAGGCGCTCGCAAACGCCGCGGATCAGCTCGACGTCCGGGTTCGCACCATGCTGTTGCTGTCGTTCGCCGAGATCAACGCCGGCGAGTTCGTTCATGCCATGCAGCACTCCGAGCGGGCGGTCATCCTCGCCGACAGCATCGACGACCCGGATCTGACAAGCCAGGTGCTGGCCATCCGAGCGATGGTGACGAGCATGTGCGGCAACGGTTTCGACGAAACCGCTCTCCGGCGAGCCAACGCCCTGGAAAATCCTCACAGCGATACGCCGATCGCGTTGCGCGCCAGCGCGATCTACGGCGTGCTGCTGTCCTGGGCGGGCCGACTCGACGAGGCCGTCGAGCAGATGACGGCCGTTCGTCGGCGCTGCATCAACCGCGGTGCAGAGACTGATCTGGTCTCCGTGGCGTACTTCACGACGCTGATGGAGGTCTGGCGCGGCCGATACGCCGATGCGGCGTCGCTCGCGGCTGAGACCGTCGAGCGGGCACAGCAACTCGGCGGCAACCACCTGCAGGTCGTCGGATCGACAATGCAGGCCGTTGTCAGCGCCTACACCGGCCGGGAAGCCGAAACCCGCACCGCCGCAGCGTCGGCCATCGACATTGCGCAGCGATGCGGGGCGCGGAGGCTGGCCGACTGGGCATCGATCAGTCTGGGATTCCTGGAGGTGTCGCTGGGCAATCACGCGGCGGCGATCACCGCGCTGACGCCTCTGATCGCGGAATTCGACCGCATGCCGTGCACCGAGATCGTCACGGCGGGTTACGTTCCCGACGCCGTCGAGGCCCTGGTATCGCTGGGCCGCCACGCCGACGCCGAATCGATGATCAACGCGATCGAAGTCAACGGCCGGTGGTTGGACCGTCCATGGATGCTCACGATCGGCGCGCGCTGTCGCAGCATGTGGCTTGCCGCGCAAGGGGATATCGCAGGAGCCCTCTTCATGGCCGAGGCGGCGGTCGGCCACCACTATCGGCTTCCGATGCCGTTCGAACGTGCCCGTACACTGCTGCTGATCGGGCAGCTCCAGCGTCGTCAACGCAAGAAGGAAGCCGCTCGCACCGCACTGCGCGATGCCTTGGCCACCTTCGAGGGGTTGGGCTCACAACTGTGGGCCGACCGCGCCCGCGCCGAACTCACCCGCTCCAGCGGTGCGCCGGCTCGAGCGCTCGGACTCACCGCATCAGAGCAGCGCGTCGCCGAACTCGCAGCCACTGGGATGACGACTCGCGACGTCGCCGCCGCCCTGTTCATCAGCCCGAAGACCGTCGAGTCCAACCTCGCTCGCGTTTACCGCAAGCTCGGCATCAAGTCACGCGCCGAACTCGGCCGCCTGATGGGCGGCGGCTAGTTCGCTTATGCCTCGGTGAAGTTGCGCGTCACCGAAGGGTCGACGGGGATGCCCGGCCCCGTCGTCGTCGACACGACGACCTTCTTGAGGTAGCGGCCCTTCGAGGAGGACGGCTTGGCGCGCAGGATCTCGTCGAGCGCGGCGCCGTAGTTCTCGGCGAGCTGCTTCTCGTCGAACGAGGCCTTGCCGATCACGAAGTGCAGGTTGGCCTGCTTGTCGACGCGGAAGTTGATCTTGCCGCCCTTGATGTCGGACACGGCCTTGGCCACGTCGGGGGTGACGGTGCCGGTCTTGGGGTTCGGCATCAGGCCACGCGGGCCCAGCACGCGGGCGATCTTGCCGACCTTGGCCATCTGGTCCGGCGTCGCGATCGCGGCGTCGAAGTCCAGGAAGCCGCCCTGGATCTTCTCGATCAGGTCGTCGCTGCCGACCTCGTCGGCGCCTGCGGCCAGCGCGGCCTCGGCCTTGTCGCCGACGGCGAACACCACGACGCGCGCGGTCTTACCGGTGCCGTTGGGCAGGTTCACGGTGCCGCGCACCATCTGGTCGGCCTTGCGCGGGTCGACGCCCAGCCGGATCGCAACCTCGACGGTCGCGTCCTGCTTCTTCGACGACGTCTCCTTGGCGAGCCTCGCGGCCTCGAGCGGCGTGTACAGACGCTCCTTGTCGACCTTCTCCGCGGCTTCGCGATATGCCTTGCTGTTCTTGCTCATTCGTATCTCCTAATCAGAGTTGTGGTTGGCGAGCCGATGCCAGCTCTCCCACGGGTTGCGCCGAAATGGCATTCCGGGTTGTCGATCTCAGCGATTTGCCGCCTGGAATGCTGTTTCGCCGGGTTCTCGGTCGTGCTACTCGACCGTGATCCCCATCGACCGGGCCGTCCCGGCGATGATCTTGGACGCCGCGTCGATATCGTTGGCGTTCAAGTCTTCCTTCTTGGTCTCGGCGATCTCGCGCACCTGATCCCAGGTCACCTTGGCGACCTTGGTGCTGTGCGGAGTGCCGGAACCCTTCTGCACGCCTGCGGCCTTCAGCAGCAGCTTGGCGGCGGGCGGGGTCTTCAGTGCGAACGTGAAGCTGCGGTCCTCGTAGACGGTGATCTCCACGGGGATGACGTTGCCGCGCTGGTTCTCCGTCGCGGCGTTGTACGCCTTGCAGAACTCCATGATGTTGACGCCGTGCTGGCCCAGCGCCGGACCGACGGGCGGGGCGGGGTTGGCCTGCCCGGCCTGGATCTGGAGCTTGATCAGCCCGATGACTTTCTTCTTCGGGGCCATGGTTTTCCTTTCTCCTGCGATCTGTGTGCGTTTAGGAGCGCCCACCGCTCCTTAACGCACACAAATCGCTTGTGTTAGATCTTGGCGACCTGGTTGAAGGTCAGTTCGACAGGTGTTTCGCGGCCGAAGATGGACACCAGCACCTTGAGCTTCTGCTGTTCGGCGTTGACCTCGCTGATCGACGCCGGCAGCGTGGCGAAGGGACCATCCATAACGGTGACGGACTCGCCGACCTCGTAATCAACCTCGATGACGGGCCGTTCGATTCCACCGGTCTCGGCGGCCGCGGCGGTGGAGGCAGCGGCCTTGCCGGGCTTCTTGGCCGCGGCGGGCGGCAGCAGGAACTTCACCACGTCGTCCAGCGACAGCGGCGACGGCCGCGACGTCGCACCGACGAAGCCGGTGACGCCGGGGGTGTTGCGCACCGCGCCCCACGACTCATCGTTGAGCTCCATACGGACCAGGATGTAGCCGGGCAGCACCTTGCGGTTGACCTGCTTGCGCTGGCCGTTCTTGATCTCGGTGACCTCTTCGGTGGGTACCTCGACCTGGAAGATGTAATCGCCGACGTCGAGGTTCTGCACGCGGGTCTCGAGGTTGGCCTTCACCTTGTTCTCGTAGCCGGCGTAGGAGTGGATGACGTACCAGTCGCCGGGCTTGGACCGCAGCTCCTTCTTGAGCGCGACGGCGGGGTCCTCGTCCTCTTCCGGAGCAGGGGCGGCCTCAGCCTCAGCAGCCTCGTCGGTGCCCTCGACGGTCTCGTCGCTCACAACGTCGACCGACTCGGTAGCAGGGTCGGTGGTGGAGACGTCGACCGATGTCCCCGCATCAGCGGCTCCGGCGTCGGTCTCGGCCGAAGGCGTCTCGCCCTCGAAGCTAGTCACTTGTCAGTCCTCTCGAATTCTCATTCTTCGCACGAGCGCTCAGCCGAACACCCACATCACGAGCTTGCCGATACCCAGATCGACCCCGCCGATCAACGCCACCATGAACGCCAGGAAAACCAGCACGACCATGGTGTAGCTGATCATCTGCTTGCGGTTCGGCCAGATCACCTTGCGCAGCTCGGCGACGACCTGCTTCAGGTAGTTCCACACGAACGCGATCGGGTTGCGCGAGGGACCGTCGCCACGCTTCTTGGCGGTCTTCTTCGCGGTGCCCGAACCGTTCTTGGTCGGAGAGGCGTCGGTGCCCGTCGCCAGGTCGACAGCGCTGCTGACGTCCTCGCCGGTCGCCGCGCGCCGTGTCCGCTTGCCGCTGGGGCGAGCAGGCCGGGTTACGACCGCGCCGGAGCCGTCGTTGCCGGTGTCGTCGGCCCCTGCGGAGCCGGCACGATCACGCTCGTCGCTCACCGCATGCCTTCCGTCTGGTTGGTGTGGACACCATCCAGTGTCCACGCTTGTCGAGTATTCAGTTGAGCAGGGGCGACAGGACTTGAACCTGCAACCTGCGGTTTTGGAGACCGCTGCTCTGCCAGTTGAGCTACGCCCCTTCAGGATGGCACTGCAAACAGGACCATCCGGTTCCGGGGCTCACACAATTCGCGCGCTCCCCGTTCGGTCGATCTAAAAACCGACGGACAGCGCGCTGGACTGGGAAAACCCCGAGTAGCGAGTGTAGCGTGCCACCCGCGCTAGGTACTAATCCGCTTTTTCGGCGCTCTGACCGTTCTGGCTGACCGCCGTACGAATGACCTGCCCCGTCTCCGGATCCCACTTCGCCGAGATCGAATTGTCGCCCTCGTGACCCATGAGCGTGGTGAACGCCTCCATCACGATTTCGCCGTTCTCGTCGGTGCAGACGTTGCGGGTGGTGACGATATCGGCGCCGAATCGCTCGTCGACGGTCTCGATGTACATCGTCCCCGTCAGCCGGTCGCCGGCCTTGACCGGCCGGTGGAACTTGAACTTCTGGTCCACCTGGACGATCTGCATCGTCTCCATGCCGATGTCGACGTGCTGGAAGAAATGGCGCTGGATCATCACGGCCAGGATCGTCATGAATGTCGGGGGCGCAACGAGCGCGGTGTGGCCGAGTTCGGCTGCCGCGGCCTCGTCATGAGAGGCCGGATCTTCGGACTTCACCGCGTGTGCGAACTGGCGGATCTGCTCACGACCCACGACAAAAACGTCCGGATACTGGTGAACCATCCCCCGGATATCGGTCTTCAACGCCATCGGTTACGCCAGCTTTGCAGTAGCGATGGCGCGGCCGAAGATCTTCTTGCCGCCCGCAGTGGCCGTCAACGCGATGGTCACTGACTTCGTCTCGGGTTCAACGGATTTCACCCTTCCATTGAACACAATTTCAGCACCCACGCCATCGTTGGGAACCGGGACCACAGCGGTGAACCGCACGTTGTATTCGGTGACCGCGGCGGGATCGCCGACCCACGACGTGACGTAGCCGCCACCGAGCCCCATCGTGAGCATGCCGTGCGCGATCGCGGTGTCGAGTCCGACCTGCTTGGCGATCTCGTCGTCCCAGTGAATCGGGTTGAGGTCGCCGGATACGCCGGCGTAGTTCACCAGGTCGCTACGAGTCAGTGGGATCACCTTCTCGGGAAGCTGGTCACCCACCTTCACCGAATCGAACTCACGAAGTGCCATGGCTGAAACCCTCTTCTCCGTCTTCACCCGAACGACCCGCCAGGGTCGTGTAGGTCTCCTGCACGACGTCACCCTTGTCGTCGGTGACGATGTTCTTGGTCACGATGATGTCGGTGCCGTGCGCCTGCCGGACAGAGTCCACGTACACGTCGCAATAGAGCGTGTCGCCGGCGAATATCGGCTTGTGGAACGTCAGCACCTGGTCGACCTGCACGATCTGCATGTCGTTGATTCCGATGTCCGCGCTCTCGAAGAAGGCCGACTGGGCCATGTAGCCGAACACTGAGATGAACGTCAGCGGCGCGGGAATCCGGGAGTGGCCCAGTTTGGCGGCGGCAGCCTCGTCGTGGTGGGCCGGGTGGTCGTTCTTCACCGCGACGGCGTACTCGCGCAGCTTCTCCCGTCCGACGACATAGTGGTCGGGATAGCGGTAGTGCATCCCGACGATCTGCTCTGACAACGACACAGTGTGGTGAACCTATCCGTCTAACCCCGGGCGGCCGCCCACGGGTCGACGCCTTAGCGCGATTCCTTGTGCGCCTGGTGCTTGCCGCAGTTCGGGCAGAACTTCTTCAGCTCCAGCCGGTCGGGGTCGTTGCGGCGGTTCTTCTTCGTGATGTAGTTGCGGTGCTTGCACACCTCGCACGCCAAGGTGATCTTGGGCCGTACGTCGGTACTGGAGGCCACTTCTCTCGTCCTTTGTCTACGGTTCTAACGTCTTGTAGCGGTGGGGGGACTCGATCCCCCGACCTCACGATTATGAGTCGTGCGCTCTAACCAGCTGAGCTACACCGCCCCGATAGTCCGGGCCGGCGCACCGTCCCGTCCACCGAGCCCCCTAACGGAATCGAACCGTTGACCTTTTCCTTACCATGGAAACGCTCTACCGACTGAGCTAAGGGGGCGTGCACTTCATCGAGGCCCGCCAGCCGTGCCGCGGGCCTTAAAGAGGGTACATTCTCGGCGTTTGGCTCGCCAAACCGCTGGTTATCACTCCGCTGAGACTGGGCTTCCGAGCAGCTGGGCCCAGGTCGCGACGTTAGGGGCCTAAGTGATCGAACCCGTCGCCCCACGCGTGGCCGTCTATATCGACTTCGACAACATCGTCATCTCCCGCTACGACCAGATTCACGGTCGCAATTCCTTCCAGCGCGACCGGGCGGCCGGTTTCCACAAAAAGCCCGGTCGCCTGACGGAGGCGGCGGTCGACGTCGGCGCGATCATCGACTTCGCGTCGTCATTCGGCACCCTGGTGCTGACGCGGGCGTATGCGGACTGGTCGGCCGACGTCAACGCCGAGTACCAGGGTCAGCTCGTCGGCCGCGCCGTCGACCTGGTGCAGTTGTTCCCGGCCGCGGCATACGCGAAGAACGGCGCCGACATCCGGTTGGCGGTCGACGCGGTCGAGGACATGTTCCGGCTGCCCGATCTCACCCACGTCGTCATCGTCGCCGGGGATTCCGACTACATCCCGCTGGCGCAGCGCTGCAAGCGGCTTGGCCGCTACGTCGTCGGCATCGGGATCACGGGGTCGATCAGCAAGTCGCTGACCGCCGCGTGCGACGAGTTCGTCACCTACGACGCGTTGCCGGGTGTTCCCGTGGCCGAGCCAGCCAAGAAGAAGCCCCGCAAGAAGGTCGACGACGGCGGCCAGGAGCCGGAGTCGCCCGATCCGCAGGCCACCGCGACCGCCCTGCTCGAGCGCGCGCTGCGGATCGGCCACGAGAAGGACGACGCCGACTGGCTGCACAATTCGGCGGTCAAGGCGCAGATGAAGCGGATGGACCCGTCGTTCTCGGAGAAGTCGCTGGGGTTCCGTTCGTTCAGCGACTTTCTGCGCTCCCGCTCCGAGGTGGCCGAGCTCGACGAGAGCAGCACCACCCGTATGGTGCGGCTGCGTCCTCAGGACAACTAGGCGACTGCTTAGTCTTAGGGCATGACGGACCGCCTGTACTTCCGCCAGTTGCTCTCCGGTCGAGATTTCGCCGCCGGCGACATGATCGCCCAGCAGATGCGCAACTTCGCCTACCTCATCGGCGACCGCGAGACCGGCGACTGCGTCGTGGTCGATCCGGCGTATGCCGCAGGGGATCTGGTCGACACGTTGGAGGCCGACGGAATGCACCTGTCGGGTGTGCTGGTCAGCCATCACCATCCCGACCACGTCGGCGGTTCGATGATGGGCTTCGAACTGAAGGGCCTCGCCGAACTGCTGGAGCGCACCAGCGTGCCCGTTCACGTGAACAACCTTGAGCTGGAGTGGGTTTCACGCGTCACCGGAATCGCGCGCAGCGAGCTGACGGGTCATGACCACGGCGACGTGGTCAAGGTCGGCGACCTCGACATCGAGCTGCTGCACACACCCGGCCACACCCCTGGCAGCCAGTGCTTCCTGCTCGACGGACGGCTCGTCGCGGGCGACACGCTGTTCCTCGAGGGTTGCGGCCGCACCGATTTCCCCGGCGGGGACGTCGACGCGATGTTCCGCAGCCTGCAAGCGCTGGCGCAGCTGTCCGGCGATCCGACGGTCTTTCCCGGCCACTGGTATTCGGTCGAACCCAGCGCGTCGCTGTCGGAGGTTCGGCGCACCAACTACGTCTACCGCGCGAGCAATCTGGACCAGTGGCGCATGCTGATGGGCGCCTGACCGCGGCGCGACCTGGAATTTCGCCGCAGTAAAACCCGCCGGGTTTCGGCGCACCTGCGTTATTCTCCGTGGCCAGCGCCTCAGGGGCGCGTGATCGGAGGATCCGGCTCGATGACGACACCGCCCACCCCTGCAGGCTGGTATCCCGATCCCGACGGCAGTGGCGGTCAACGGTATTGGGACGGCACCTCGTGGACCGAGCATCGATACCCCGCCGCACCTCCGCCGCCGGCCCCGACGCCACCGCCGGCTGAGCCCGCCGCCAGTGAGCAGCCGACCGCGGTGGTCAACCTGCCACCCGAACCGGAGCCAGTTGAGCCCTCCGTCAGCGAGCAGCCGACCGCGGTCGTCAACCTGCCGCCTGCATCGGTCGGAGAGCACGTCGGCGCCCACCGCAAGCCCGACCCGGAGGACGAACCTGCGTCCGACTCGTTCACGCAACAGACCGATCCGGTGAGTCAGCGGATCGCGCCCGACGTCCCGCCGCCCTCATTTGGCGAGCCACCTTCATTTGGCGAGCCACCGTCGCAGCCACCATCGGGTCCTTACCCCTCGCCCCCGGCATTCGGCGGATACGAGGCGCCTCCGCCGACCCGCAGTCGCGGCCTCGCCTTGTGGTATGGCATCGGAGTCGCTGCGCTTCTTGCGATTCTGGCGGGCGTGGCCATTTACGGGTTCGCGATCAAAAAGCAGCCAGAGATACAGATTTCGGCACCGGACACCTCCACCGAGGAGTCCCCCACTCCCACGGAGACGTCGACCCCGACGGAGACGCCCATCGAGACGCCGACCGCGGGGCCAACGACAGTCGGCCCGACCGGAGACGTCATCGACGGCCCGCTGTCGTTCACCATCCACGGCATCGAGGTCGGCGAGACGGTTGTGATGTCGGATGCGCCGCTCGAGAAGACCGCGGTCGGCGAGTTTATCGTCGTGCACATGACCGTGACGAACGTCGGGACCGACCCGGCGACGTTCGTCGGCATGTTCCAGACGTTGCACGCCGGAGGGACGACCTACCCGCTCGACGATGAGGCGACGGCATACCTGGAAGGGACGTTCGCAGACCTCCAGCCTGGCGACTCCGCCGACGTTTCCATCGCGTTCGACGTGCCGCCAGGCACACCGGCGGAAGCCATTGAGGTGCACGCCGATCCGAGCACCCCAGGCGCCGAGGTTCCGCTGTCATAGCGTTTGCTGGCATCCATACCGTGTGGTTTGCTGCAAACCTCGATAGGAACTTTCGTCTCTGCTTACCCACCATCCTGGGGTTTTCCAGCAAATGACGCGCGCGCAAATATTTTGAGTGCTGTGAGAGCAGCCCGACCGTGATATACAGCGGGGCGTGGAAACGGTCGAACTCCGGTCGCTGAGCGTGACCGACGTGTCGGCCACCGGGTGGACCGCACTGGCCGCCTGGGTGGCCGTGATGGTTCTCATCGCCGCACTGGTGTACGCGTGGCGGGCGTATCAGCGGGCCAGAGCGCAGGCCGAAGAACGCACGCAGCCCAACGTGGCGATGTACATGGAGCCCGCCGCCAACGACTGGCATCTCGTCGAGCTGGTGGTGCGCAACTTCGGGCAGACCCCGGCCTACAACATCCGATTCGAATGGGCGCACCCCCCGACCGTCGGAAAGTACGAAAACGGGTACGAGGACCGCTACGTCGACATCGTGCCGCTGAACCTGCCGGCGGAAATCCCGTACCTGGCGCCGTCACAGGAGTGGCGGATCGTGTGGGATTCCGCGCTTGACCGCCGCGAACTCGGTGAAGCCATCGCGTCCCGGTTCGACGGCGCGGTCACCTATTCCGACCAGCCGACGAGCAAGGGCGCCAAGCGCGCCGGCCGTCAGTTCCGCTCGGCGGCC
The DNA here is from genome assembly GCF_025822765.1 of Mycobacterium barrassiae. Lineage (GTDB taxonomy): Bacteria > Actinomycetota > Actinomycetes > Mycobacteriales > Mycobacteriaceae > Mycobacterium > Mycobacterium barrassiae. The sequence goes on from NZ_JACKUK010000009.1 coordinate 49,419, forward strand.
GTATTGGACTGGGCCACACTGCATCCCGTCGAACGCCTCGAGCTGCTGACCACTCATGATCTGGCGCGTCAGGAGAAGCAGAAGCTGGAACTCCTGCGCAACCTGCTGACGTACTACCACTACGCGGCCAGCGAGAGTCGCGAAGAAGTTCTGCGCAGCGAGATCAACCGGGTGCGCAACGCCGCCGACAAGATGCGCGAGCGCCTGTCGACCGCCAAGATCGCCACACCCAACGGGCAAGTCGCCCCGCCGCGCAACGCCTCGCCGCGCGACGTTCCGTTCCACTCGCCGCGCAATATGCCGTTCGGCGCTCCGGCGCTCGCGCGCGAGAACGGCGCGCCCTACGAGGACGACGACGCCCACACCCAGGTGCTCAACGGAGGGCCGCGGCACCGCCTAGATCTCGGCTAGAAGGCTTTCGAAGGCCGGCAGCCCCCTCCACTGCCGGGTCTGATGAAACGCTATGGCGGTCGGGCCACCGCTGTCGTGAGTAGCCGACTACTTCACCCTTCCTTTTCGTAACGATGTTACGTAACATCGGTCTGAAATCTCGACGCACTCAAAGGAGAGGCGATGACCAGCACGGTTGGCTACGAGCTCAATGATTCGGTCGCGACGATCACCATGGACGACGGCAAGGTCAACGTGCTCGGTCCGGACATGCAGGCCGCGATCAACGAAGCCCTCGACCGTGCGGAGAAGGACGCCGCGAAGGCTGTCGTGCTCGCGGGCAACGAGCGGGTGTTCAGCGGCGGGTTCGACCTCGCGGTGTTCCAGTCCGGCGATGCGAAGGCAGCGCTGGCCATGCTGAGCGGCGGCTTCGAGCTGTCAGTGCGGTGCCTGACGTTCCCCGCGCCGGTGATCATGGCGGCGACGGGGTCGGCGATTGCCATGGGTTCGTTCCTGCTGCTGTCGGGCGACCATCGGGTGGGCCAGCCGAAGACCAAGTGTCAGGCGATCGAGGTGGCCATCGGCATGACGATTCCGATCGCCGCGATCGAGATCATGCGGATGCGGTTGACGCCCGCCGCGTTCCAGCGCGGCGCGGCGCTGGCGTCGATCTATGTGGGCGACGAGGCGATCGCCGCGGGCTGGCTGGACCAGATCGTCGAGAAGGACGAGGTGCTCGCGACCGCCCAGCAAGCCGCCGCCGAAGCAGCGAAGCTGCACACGGGCGCTCACGTGGCGACCAAACTGAAGGCGCGCGACTCGGCGCTGAAGGCAATCCGGGCCGGAATCGACGGGCTGGCAACGGAATTCACGCTCGGCTAGGCCGCTGACGTGCCGAGGGCCAAGCAACGCACGCCCGAACTTCGCGAGCATCTGCTGGGGGTCGCGATCGCGACGCTCGCCGAGGAGGGCGTGGCCGGGTTCACCACCCGGCGGGTGGCCGAGCGGGCGGGGACGTCGGTGCCCGCGGTCTACGAGCTGTTCGTCGACAAGGCCGGCCTGGTGCGAGCGATGTTCTTCGAGGGCTTCCGCCTACTCGGAGCCGAGCTGGCGCAAGTGCCGACGACCGACGATCCGCTGGCCGACCTGGAACAGCTGGTGCCGGTGTTCCGGCTCTTCTGCCGCGCGTACCCGAGACTCGCACAGGTGATGTTCTCGCGGCCGTTCATGGACTTCGAGCCGGGGCCCGAGGAGTTGGCGGCGGGCGAGTCGGTGCGCGAGGTTTTCGTCGGCCGGATACAGCGCTGCGTCGATGCGGGACTGCTGTCGGGCGACGTCACCGATATCGCGCACGTACTGCTCGCGTTGGCGCAGGGTCTGGCGGTGCAGGAGCTGGGCCGGTGGCTGGGTCCGTCGGGGCAGGTGGTCGAGCGACGGTGGAAGCTGGGGGTGCGGTCGCTGTTGGAGGGCTTCCGGGGCTAGCCCGCCGTCGCGCCGGCCTTTCCCGGTGAGCAGACGCGTACACCCCCTATTCGGGCGAAATTTGGGGGTGTACACGTCTGCTCGCCGGCCACAAATCAGGGGCATTTGCCCCATGCGGCGGCTCGGGCTGTCAACAAATGATGACGCGCATGACTACGACACCCGAAGCGGCCGCGGCCGCATCCAAGAATCTGCCCCTCCCCGACGGAGACGAGGAACGCGTCGTCGGCTTCGGCGTCATGGGCCTGCCCTTCGCCAACGGGCACTACCTCGCCTTCCGCGACTTCCCAGAGACGTCGTTCTCCCCGGCCTATCTGTCGGTGTGGCACCGCACCCCCGACGGCGTCTGGACGTTCTACGCGACGACGCCCGGCCCGCAGAGCTGCTCGCGCTACTTCAGCTCGGCCACCCCGGTCGATCCGGTCGTCTGCGACATCACGTCGCGCTGGGTCACCCCGTGGTCGCTCGCGATTTCCATTGACGGAGTGCTGGATTGGCGTGTCGACATCGCGACGACGCCGGCCACGCGACTGATGAGCGCCATCGGCTCGCGGATCCCCGCACGGGTGTCGAGAAGCCGCAAAGCCCTTGCCGCGATTAGTCCGATCGTGGGTCCGCTGTTGGGCATCGGGAAGATCAACCTGACCGGCAACCTGCCCAACGGTCAGGAGTTCCGCATCGCACCGCGACGGGTGTGGGCTGTCGCCGACTCGACCGCCGTCGTCAAGGGTGAGGATCTCGGCCCCATCGGCCCGCATCCCGTGCAGGGCAACCTGGCCGACTTCCAACTGCCCCAGCGGGGCATCTGCGTCGTCGCCCAGGGTCGTTTCGAGGCGTTCGACGTGGCCCGGCACCGCGACGGCGACCGTCTTGACCTATCCCGCTGACCAAATGAAGACCACACTGCACAATCGGCACATGCCTTCCCGGCAGGCGCCGCCAGACCTTCCGACACGTGCGGAGGTGCTGGCGGCGCTGTCGGTCGCGATCGACCTCGGGCTGGGACAGCCCGCCGAACACATGCTGCGGTCGGCACTGATCGCGACGCGGATCGCCGATCGCATGGGACTCACTGCCTCGCAGCGCGATTGCATCTACTACGCGACGCTGATCATGTGGATCGGCTGCCACGCCGACTCGCACGAATACGCACGGTGGTTCGGCGACGACATCGCGGTGCGCCGCGGCTCGTATCTCGTCGACTGGTCCGGCCTGCCCTATCAGCGTTTCCTGCTGACCAACATAGGCCGAGGCGAGTCGCTGCTGTCGCGACTGAAGACCGCCGCGACGCTGTACGCCAATGCGCGCGGCCATATTTCGCAACTCATCCACTCGCATTGCACGTCGGCGGCACTGCTGGCCGAACACATCGGGTTGTCCGACGACGTGCAGACGGCGTTGCGGTTCACCTTCGAACGCTACGACGGCGGCGGACTGCCGACCGGGGCTTCCGGCGAGGCCATTCCGATCGAGATGCGGGTGGCCCAGCTCGCCGACATGGTCGAGGTCCATCAGCGCGAGTACGGAGTCGAGGGCGCGGTCGCCATGGCACGCAGCCGCCGAGGAGGGCAGTTCGATCCCGCGGTGGTCGACGCGTTCGTCGCCGACCCGTCGCACATCCTCGCGGTCCCGTCCGCCGGCGACGTCTGGGCCACCGCGCTTCAGCATGCCCCGGACCGCACCACCCGCCTCGACGGGCCCTCACTGGACGTGCTGCTGGTGGCCCTCGGCGATTTCGTCGACCTCAAATGCCCCTTCACCCTCGGACATTCGCGGGCCGTCGCCCAACTCGCCGCCGACGCGGCGGTCACCGTCGGATTGGACGACGAGGCGGTCACCCTGATTCGCCGGGCGGCCTGTGTCCACGACATCGGCCGCATCGGGGTCTCGAACCAGATCTGGTCCAAATCAAGCAGTTTGACGATGGCCGAGTTCGAACGGATGCGGCTCCATCCGTACCTGTCGGAGCGCATCCTGTCGCGGGTGCCGGGCCTGAAGGACGTTGCGGCCGTCGCCACCAACCATCACGAATGCCTCGACGGCTCCGGCTATCCGAGGGGCCTGTCGTCACGGCAGTTGACGATGCCTGACCGGTTGTTGGCGTGTGCGGTGAGCTATCAGAGCGCGCTCGAACCCCGGCCCTATCGGGAGGCGCTCGGGCCGGCGGGCGCGGCGCGTCGGCTGCGTGAACGCGTCCGCAACGGCGAGCTCGACTCCGTGGCGGCCGACGCCGTGTTGCACGCCTCCGGGCAGGAACCGGGGAGGCCGAAGGCGCGGCCGCACGGGCTGACTGCACGGGAGGTCGAGGTGCTCCGGATGGTGGCGCAGGGCGCGAGCAACAAGGAGATTGCGGCCAAGCTGGTGCTCAGCGAGAAGACGGTCCGCAATCACGTCGAGCGCACCTACACCAAGATCGGCGTCTCGAACCGGATCGGGGCGAGCATGTACGCCCTCGAGCACGGCCTGGTCGCCGAGAATTGAGGCATTCGCCTCACGCGTCGGGACCCGTTCCAGCGAAGAGTCGAACCATGAACAGATATCTCGCCGTCGTCTACGGCACCTTCAGCTACACCCTGTTTCTCGTTGTCTTTCTGTACCTGATCAGCTTTGTCGGCGGACTCTTCGTGCCACGCCATATCGACAATGCCGGCACCGCACCCGTGGGGTGGGCGGTCCTCATCGACGTCGCACTGGTGACGCTGTTCGGGATCCAGCACAGCGTCATGGCGCGCCCCGCGTTCAAGAAGTGGTGGACCCGCGTCGTGCCGGAGCCCATCGAACGAAGCACGTACGTGCTGATCGCGAGTCTGGTTCTCGTCGTGATGTTTTGGCAATGGCGCGAGTTGCCCACAGTGGTCTGGGACGTGACGTGGCAGCCCGCACGGCTTGTGGTGTGGACGGTGTTCTGGCTGGGCTGGGCGATCGTGCTCGCGTCGACGTTCATGATCAACCACTTCGAGTTGTTCGGGCTGAAGCAGGTATTCGCCGCGTGGCGCGCGCGGCCCGCCCTCGAGACCGGCTTCCGGACGACGCTGTTCTACCGCGTGGTGCGCCACCCCTTGATGCTGGGATTCCTCATCGCGTTCTGGGCAGCCCCGACGATGACCGCGGGTCATCTGCTGTTCGCGGCGACGATGACGGCATACATCCTGCTCGCGCTGCAGGTCGAGGAGCACGACCTGATGGCGGCGTTGGGCACGCACTACGCCGAATACCGGCGGCGAGTCCCCATGCTGATCCCGGGTCTACACAAGCGAGACACTGACATCATGGTGGGGTGACCCAGGTTCGAGGCCGGGTGTGGCGCCACGGCAAGCCGCAGGACGACTTCGAGTTCTCGTCGATCTCGGACTATCTCGCTGAGGAGGACGCGCTGGTCTGGTGCGATATCTACGATCCTGACCACGCGATCCTCAAGGACCTGGCGGCCGAACTCGAACTCGACACCTGGGCCGTCGAGGACGCGATCGCCGACGCCGAGCGCACCAAGGCCGTCGTCTACCGCACCCACACCTTCTTCACCGTGTACAGCGTCGCGGTGAAGGAGCCGCTGCCCGAGGACGACGCCGAGTCGATTCTCGACATCCACCGGATCTCGGGATTCGTGCTGCCGCGCGGATTGATCACGGTGCGCTTGTCGCCGCACTTCGACATCGACGCCGTGTCGGAGCGGTTCGACGAGCTCGGCGGCCAGGAGTTCGGAGTGGGCGCCCTGGTGCACGGCCTGCTCGACGTCGTCGTCGACAGTCACTTCGATGCGGTGCAGGCGTTGGACGACGGGATCGAGGCCATCGAGGACGACCTGTTCGCCAACAACACGCGAAAGGGTATACAGCGCAAGACATTCAGTCTCCGCAAGGACCTGGTCGAGCTGCGCAAGGTGGTGCTGCCGATGCGCGAGGTCGTCAACTCGATTCAGCACCGCAGGCTGGACGCCAAGACGTCACCCGAACTCGATCCGTTGTACGCCGACCTCTACGACCACGTGCTGCGGGCCTCGGAGTGGACAGAATCGTTGCGGGACATGATCACAACGGTGTTCGAGACCAACCTGTCGCTCCAGGACGCGCATCTGAACACGGTGATGAAGAAGCTGACCGGGTGGGCGGCGATCATCGCGGTGCCGACGGCGATCACCGGCTTCTACGGCCAAAACGTGTTGTATCCCGGCATCGATACCGTCGGCGGGTTCGTGACAAGTACGGCGATCATCGTGTTGATCGTGATCGTCCTGTACTGGATGTTCAAGCGACGGGATTGGCTCTAAGCAGTTCGTCTACACGCAGCAGGTTTTCGTCAGCGTTGAGGGTCAGCACGCCGACCACGTCACCGTCGGCCTCGTACCAGACCGTGAACCCGCCGTGGTGGTCGACCAGCCGGCAGGTTTCGTAGCCGCCCCAGCCACGGTACTTGAGCACCGAATCGCTGATGGTGCAGGAGAATCCGGGAATCTGATCCCACGCGGCGGAGGAACCCGCGGCCGTGAGTCCGGCGATCAGGCCCTGCTGCGCGGCGTCGCGCCAATGCTCGGACCGGATGCGTCGCCCCGCGCGGACGTTGTATGCGAGCGCGACATCCCCTGCGGCGTAGGCGTTGCGCGCCGACGCCCGCATGTGCTCGTCGACCACGATGCGCCCGTCGCTGGTCTCCAATCCCGCCGACTCCGCCAGCCTGATGTCTGGGCGCACCCCGGTCGCCGAGACGACGAGGTCGGCCCTGACCTCCGTACCGTCATCGAACATCACACGGGTGTCGCCGATCTCGGCCACGGTGGTCTCACCGACGAAGCCGACGCCGATGTCGGACAGGATCTTCACCACCCGCTCACCGGCCTCGAGTCCGAAACGCCGGTGCAGGGGAACGGCTTCCGCGGCCACGAGCGCGGTCTCCACACCGCGAGCCGCGAGACACGCGGCCGCCTCGCACCCGATCAGGCCGCCTCCGATGACCACCGCCGAATCCGCGTACCGGGCAGCCATTTTCAGCGCAACGGCGTCGGCGAACGACCGCAGGCTCAGCGCGGTCTCGGCACCGGGGATATCCGGCTTCACCGGGGCCGCACCCGAGGCGACGACGAGATGCCAGTAGGGGTAACGCTGCCCACCCGCGGTGATGACTTCCTGAGCGTCGGTGTCGATGCGGTCTACGGTGATGCCGCGGATGAGTTCGACGTTGTGGTGGGCGAACCAGCCGGCGCTGTGCAGGTCGCGCTTGTCTTCGCGATCGCACAGGAAGCCCTTGCTCAGCGGTGGCTTGGCGTAGGGCAGCGCGGGATCGCCGGTGAGGATGCGCACGGGGATGCCGGGGTGCTTGCTGCGGAACGTCTCCGCCGCGCTCAGCCCCGCAGGCCCACTCCCGATGGCGATGAAACCTGGTGTCGCCACATTTCCTGGGTACCACTGCGCGGAGCGCGACACGTCGCTTGTCAGGCTTTCGTCACCTTTGCCCGACCGTCGCTTTCCCAGCATGGTCCCGGGATTGCCGCTATCGCGGCGTGGCAAACGACCGCTAGCCGCCGCAGGTCGGGTTTGCGCTCTTCGACGCCGCTACCCGCGTCACCGATTCGTTGACGCGGTCCATGCTCAGCTGGCCCGAGTTGACCGCCTGCTCAAGCGAATCCAAGACCGCGGGCACGTCGTCCGTGGTGATCCAGAGTGCGACGTCGGCGCCGGCCTGCAGGGCGGCCAGCACCGCTTCGGGGACGCCGTAGTAATCGGTGATCGCGGCCATGCCGGACAGGTCGTCGGTGTACACCAGCCCGGTGAAGGGTGGGCCGCCATAGCCCCCGGATCGCAACAGGTCGTAGGCGGGCTTGGACAGGCTGGCGGGGTCGGTGCCGGTCAGGCCCGGCACCTGGAGGTGTCCGAGCATGACGGCGACGGGGTGCTGTGTGGTGAGCGTCTGGTACGGGATGAGGTCGTCGGCCAACAGTTGTTCGAGAGGCGGGGTGCCCACGCCGCCGGTGTGCGAATCGCCCGAGCCGTGGCCGTGGCCGGGGAAGTGTTTGAGCACGGGCAGCACTCCGGCGTCGCGCAGCCCTCGCGCGTACTCGCCGGCGTAGGTCGTCACGGTCTGCGGGTCCGCACCAAAGGACCGATCGCCGATCACGGTGTCGTCAGGGGCGTCGGTGACGTCGACAACGGGCGCGAAATCGACTGTGATACCAAGCTCTTTCATCGCCAGGCCACGTTGCAGGGCGATGTTGTACACCTCCTCGGGCGAGCTGGTGGCGGCAAGCTCGCGCGGCGTCGGCTGCGACCCGATGATGCTCGACAGACGCTGCACCCGACCGCCTTCCTCGTCGGTGCTGACCGCCAGCGGCAGCGGACCGGAGGACGCGACGATTTCGCGCAGCGACCCGTCCTGCAGCATCGACAGGTCGGTCCAGCTGCCGATCATGATGCCGCCGACGTGATGGTCGGCCACCACGGCGCGGGCATCGTCGGCGCCGGTCACTCCGACCATCAGAAGCTGGGCCAGCTTGTCGCGGGTGGACATGGTGTTGACGACGGCCTCGGCGTCGCTGCACGACGGCGGAACGGGCGCAGGCGACGGCGGCGCGGGCGACGCCTCGTTCGAGGGCGGCGTCGCCGGCCCGGACAGCCGCGGCTTCACGACCCACACCACGGCGACAGCCAACAGCGCCACGGCGAGCACCACAAACGCGATGGGCATCCAGCGAGACGCTCGCATCCTGCTCAGGACATTCGAGGAACGTGGCATGGGCACGAAGTTACCCGGCGCGTCAGCTTCGATGCCCACGCGTGATCGCAATATGCGAATATCTGCCCATGACCTCCCCGGAAGACCCCGAGGACCGGATCAGGCAGCTCGAGCAGTCGGCCGCCTCCTACGGGGCTGTGGAGCTGGGCGCCGAGCATGCCCGTGAAGGCGTCAACCCGTCGTCTCAGCTCCCGCCGCCGGCCTACAACACGCCGGTGCCGCCGCCACCGCCCGCGTACGGGCCACCCCCACCGCCCTACGGAGGCCCGCCCTCATACGGCGACCTGTACCAGCCGCCGTTCGGCACGCAGTACACCCCGATTCCGAAAAGGGGTGCGCCCGTCGGGTTGATCATCGGCCTGCTGGCGGTCGTCTTCATCGCGATCTTCGGTGGGATCGCGGCGTTCGTGTGGAACATGTCGTCGACGATCGAGGGCGTGGCAGGCGGCGGCGGTTCGGTCGACCGGCCGAACACACCGGCCTATCGCCCGCCGACGATCACGCTGCCCAGCATTCCGGCGATTCCGAGCTTCCCCACGGCGGAGAAGACCCCGACGCGGGGCGGACAGTTCAGCGTTGCGGGCGTCGGCGAGGTCAAGACGATTCCGTGCAACGACGCCGAGATCAGCGTCAGCGGCGTCGACAACACCATCACGCTGACCGGACACTGCCTGAGCGTCACCGTGTCCGGCGTCAACAACAACGTCACCATCGACAGCGTCGACACCATCGGGGCATCCGGATTCGACAACAACGTCACCTATCACTCCGGCGATCCCAAGATCGACGCCAGCGGATCGAACACGGTCTCGCGCGGCTGACTTATCCACAGGCTCGACGCTTCCGGCGGCTGCCCTGGTGGCGCCGCCGTAGGATGCAGTGATGGCCACGTTGGAGGATCTCGAGGCGCGCGTTGCGGCCCTTGAGGCCTCGCAGGCCGACTACCGAGCAGTGCTGTCGGCGGTCAATGCGCTGGGAGCCAATCAGCGGGAGCATTCCCTGCGTTTTGCGTCGGTCGAGACGCGTCTGGGCGCGGTCGAGTCCGGGCTTGCCGACCTCCGACAGGAGATGCGCGCCGGCTTTCGTTCGGTTGACGAACACCTCGCCGAACTCAAGGATCTGGTGATCCGCCGCATCAACGGCACCTAGACATCTCGCGGACATCTCACGGGGAACTGCCCAGCCAAGCACTACTCGATCTGCCAGCCTCCGCGCGACTTTGTCGCTCGAGCTGTGGCCCCCCGTAGTAGTTGAGCGACTTTGTCGCTACGAGGCTGGCACAAAGCCATGTCACCCCGCGCGGCTATGGTCGGGTCATAGGAGAGGAACGACGTGAGTGAACAGACCTCCACGCCCAGATTGACCGGCCAGTTCGCCAAGGCGCTCGTCTACGCCGAGCTCAAGCATCACAACCAGGTCCGCAAGGGCGGTGACATCCCGTATCTCGGCCATCTGCTCTGCGTGGCGGGGTTGGTGATCAACGACGGTGGCTCCGAGGCCCAGGCCATCGCGGCGCTGCTGCATGACACCGTCGAGGACGCCGGCGGGCCGCCGACGCTCGAGGAGATCCGGCGCAACTTCGGCGACGACGTCGCACGCATCGTCGACGAGTGCAGCGACACCGACGTGGTGCCGAAACCGCCGTGGCGCGAACGCAAAACCGCGTACATCCGCCACCTGCAGCAGGTGGGGACGGACACCCTGCTGATCTCGGTGGCCGACAAGCTCGACAACGCCAGGTCGATGCTGCGGGACTACCACGAACACGGCCCCCAGCTGTGGGAGCGCTTCACCGTCAAGGACCCGCGCGACCACCTCTGGTACTACGGCGAACTGCTGGCCGCCTACCGAAGCCGCGGGCTGGACAGCTGGATGGTCGACGAGCTCGGCCGCGTCGTCGACGAGCTCAAGCGACTGGTCGAGGGTGACGACCGCGTCATCCTGGTCTGACGGCGGCACGGCGCCGCTTATGGTGGACGCTGATGGCACTGCACCTGCACCGTGCTGAACGCACTGATCTGCTGGCCGACGGCCTCGGTGCCCTGCTATCGGACCCCCTGCCCGATCCCTTCGCCGAGGAAGTCGTCATCGTGCCCGCCAAGGGCGTCGAGCGATGGCTCAGTCAGCGGCTGTCGCATGTGCTCGGCCGAGGACAGGGCGACGACGGGGTATGCGCCGGGATCTCGTTTCGCAGCCCGCGCTCGCTGATCGCCGAGATCAGCGGCACCGACCGCGACGACCCCTGGTCGCCCGACGCGATGGTGTGGCCGCTGCTCGCCGTCATCGACGACAGCTGCGACGAAGCCTGGTGCACCACGCTGGCCACCCACCTCGGCCACTTCGAATCGGGCGACGAGCGCGAACTGAGGCAGGGCAGGCGCTACGCCGTCGCCCGACGGCTCGCCGGGCTCTTCGCGTCCTACGCCCGCCAGCGGCCGCAGCTGCTCGTCGACTGGGAAAGCGGCACCGACGGCGGCATCGACGCCGACCTGCGGTGGCAGCCGCCGCTCTGGCGGGCGTTGCTGGACCGCGTCGACGCCGATCCGCCCCACATCCGGCACGCGAAAACCATTGCCACGCTGAAGGAGTCCCCGACCGATCTGCCCGAGCGCATTTCTTTGTTCGGTCACACGCGGCTGCCGTCGACCGAAATCGAACTGCTCGACGCCCTGGCCACCCATCACGACCTGCACCTGTGGCTGCCGCATCCCAGCGACGACCTGTGGGCGTCGCTCGCCGGCAACCACGGACCGATCCCCCGCCGCGACGACACCTCGCATCGGCAGGTCCACCACCCGCTGCTCGCGACGCTGGGCCGCGATCTGCGCGAGCTGCAGCGCGCCCTGCCCGCCGATGCGCGCACCGACGAATACCTCGGCAGCGGTGCACATCCCGAGACGCTGCTCGGCTGGTTGCAGTCCGACATCACCGCCAACGCCGTGCGCCCGCAGGGCCGCACCCTCAGCGCCGACGACCGTTCCGTGCAGGTACACAGCTGCCACGGTCCCGCGCGGCAGATCGACGTCCTGCGTGAGGTGCTGCTGGGCCTGCTCGCCGACGACCCCACCCTCGAACCGCGCGACATCCTCGTCATGTGCCCGGACATCGAGACCTATGCCCCGCTGATCGTCGCGGGATTCGGCCTCGGCGACGTCGTCGACGGCGCACATCCGGCGCATCAGCTGCGCGTGAAACTCGCTGATCGTGCACTGACGCAGACGAATCCGCTGCTCGGGGTGGCGTCGCAGCTGCTCACGCTGGCCGGCGGACGCGCCACCGCCAGCGAGGTGCTCAACCTCGCCGAGGCGGGTCCCGTGCGTGCATGCTTCAACTTCAGCGACGACGACCTCGACGCGATCGCCGACTGGGTCCGCGAAGCCAACATCCGGTGGGGCTTCGACCGCGCCCACCGCCACCCGTACGGCGTCGACTTCCTGCAGAACACCTGGCGCTTCGGCCTCGACCGTGTGTTGGCGGGGGTGGCGATGTCCGACGATTCGCATGCGTGGCTGGATACCACGCTTCCGCTCGACGACGTCGGCAGCAACCGCATCGAGCTTGCGGGCCGGCTCGCCGAATACGTCGAACGGCTGCAGACGTGCGTCGAATCGCTCTCCGGCGCACGGCCATTGTCCGAATGGCTCTCCGCGCTGTCCGCCGGGATCGCTCAGTTGACCGCGGTGCCCGACGCCGACCTCTGGCAGTCCAGCCAGGTCGAGCGCGAGTTCAACGACGTCCTCGCCACGGCCGGTCCGCACGCCGACACCCTGATGCGGCTGCCCGACATCAAGGCGCTGCTCGACCGCCATCTCGCCGGTAGGCCGACCCGGGCGAACTTCCGCACTGGCACCCTGACCGTGTGCACGATGGTGCCGATGCGGTCGGTGCCACACCGGGTGGTCTGCCTGGTCGGCCTCGACGACGGGGTGTTCCCGCGGCTCGGGGTGGTCGACGGCGACGACGCGCTGGCCCGCGATCCGATGACCGGTGAGCGCGACATCCGTTCGGAGGACCGGCAATTGCTGCTCGACGCCATCGGCGCGGCGACCGAGAAGCTCGTCATCACCTACACCGGCGCCAACGAGTATTCGGGGCAGCGCAAACCGCCCGCGGTGCCGCTCGTCGAACTGCTCGACACGCTGGACATCACCACGTCGGAGAAGGTTCGCGATCGCGTGCTCGTCGAACATCCGTTGCAGCCCTTCGATGTTCGCAACGTGACACCCGGTGCGCTCGGCATGCCGCCGGGGAAGTCGTTCACGTTCGACCCGACCGCGCTCACCGCGGCCCGAGTCGCCACCGGCCATCGCGAGGAACGCCCGCGCCTCATCGGTCAACCGCTGCCGCCACCGCCACCCGACGACATCGCCCTCGACGACCTGATCGGCTTCTTCAAGGACCCGGTCAAAGGGTTCTTTCGTGCGCTGGACTACACACTGCCATGGGATGTCGAAGCCGTTGAGGACGCGATGCCCGTCGAGATCGACGCCCTGCAGGAGTGGAAGGTCGGCGACCGGATGCTCGACGACATGCTGCGCGGCATGTCGCCCGAGAACGCGCGGGCGGCCGAATGGCGGCGCGGCTCACTGCCGCCCGGCAAGCTGGGCTGGCGAACGGCGACGGACATCTGCGTCAAGGCCGACGCGCTGGCGTCCGCCGCCAAGCGACACCGAACCCAGGAACCGGACGCCTACGACGTCGACATCGACGTGGGCGGTCGACGTGTGACCGGCACCGTGCCGCGGCTGTACGGCGACCGGCTGGTCGCTGTCACGTACTCGAAACTGGACGGACGGCACCTGCTGGAATCGTGGATTCGCCTGGTGGCGTTGACCGCCCAGTATCCGGGCCGGGAGTGGACGGCGGTGTGTATCGGACGCCCCAAGCGGGACGGCCCGCCGAGGGAGCGGCTGCTCGGTCCGCCGGACGGGGCGCTCGAGGTCCTTCGCGATCTCGTCGCGATGTACGACGAGGGGCGCCGCCAGCCGATTCCGTTGCCGCTCAAGACGTCCTACGCATGGGCGGAGACCGAGCACCACCGCGGCGTTCCGATGCGCGAGGCGGGGTGGAGGTGGAAGACGGGTAAGTACCCCGGTGAGGACCAAGAGAAGGCCCACGTCCTCGTATGGGGTCACGGCTATCCGCTTGAGGACCTGGTCGCCGCCGGTCTGCCGGACTACGCGACACGGCTGTGGTCGCCGATACTCTCGGCCGAGAGGGACCCCGACTGATGGAGATGGCCCCCTTCGACCTGCTGGGTCCGTTGCCGGCACCGCGGTCCACGACCGTGCTCGAGGCGAGTGCGGGGACGGGTAAGACGTTTGCGCTCGCGGGCCTGGTGACGCGCTACGTCGCCGAGGGCGTGGCGACGCTCGATGAGATGCTGCTCATCACGTTCGGGCGAGCCGCAAGCCAGGAACTGCGGGAGCGGGTGCGCAGCCAGATCCTCGAGGCGCTGCTGGCGTTCGACGACCCGTCGACCGTCGGCGACAACCAGATCCTCAAGCACCTGCTCGACGGCGATCCCGACGAGCTGGCCGAACGCAAGCTGCGGCTGCGTGACGCGCTGGCCGGCTTCGACGCCGCGACAATCGCCACTACCCATCAGTTCTGCCAGCTGGTGCTGAAATCGCTTGGGGTGGCTGGCGATACCGATGCGGGCGTGCAGCTGGTGGACAGCCTCGACGATGTGGTCGCCGAGATCGTCGATGACCTGTACCTCGCGCACTTCGGCCAGCAGAAAGACGACCCGGCGCTGACCCGCGAGCAGGCGCTCGAGCTCGCACGGGAGGTGGTCGCCAACCCGCACACCGAGTTGCGGCCGCTGGACCCGCTGCCGGGCTTCGAGCCCGCGGTACGCGTCGACTTCGCGAAAGCCGTTTGCGCAGAGCTGGAGAAGCGCAAACGCAAGCTCGGCATCCTGCACTACGACGACCTGCTCTCGCGGCTTGCGAATGCGTTGGAGCCCGCGGATTCCCCGGCGCGGGCCCGCATGCAGCGGCGCTGGTCGATCGTCATGGTCGACGAGTTCCAGGACACGGACCCGGTGCAGTGGCAGGTGATCGACCGCGCGTTCTCCGGCCACTCCACGGTGATCCTGATCGGTGACCCGAAGCAGGCGATCTACGCGTTCCGAGGCGGCGACATCGTCACGTACTTGCATGCCGCCGAGAGTGCGGGCGAACGCCGGACCCTCGGCACCAACTGGCGCAGCGACGGTCCACTCGTCGACAGCCTTCAGGCGGTGATGCGCGACGCGCAGCTCGGCGACCCCAGGATCGTGGTGCGGGAGGTCGCGGCCAACCACAAGGAGCACCGACTCAAGGGGGCTCCGCACAACGACCCGTTCCGGCTGCGCGTCGTGTCCCGAGAGACGTTGCGCACCAGGCCCGATCGCACCATCAATATGGACCGGCTGCGGCCCCATATCAGCGCGGACCTGGCCTCCGACATCGCCGCGCTGCTGTCGAGCGGCGCGACGTTCTGCGACCAGCCGCTGCGGCCGGGTGACATCGCGGTCATCGTCGAAACCCACCGCGACGGGCGGGTGTGCTTCGACGCGCTGGCCGCGGCGGGCATCCCCGCCGTGTACACCGGCGACTCCGACGTGTTCTCGTCGCAGGCGGCCGACGACTGGCTGTGCCTGCTGGAAGCCTTCGACCAACCCCACCGCTCCGGACTGGTGCGCGCGGCGGCGACCACCATGTTTTTCGGTGAGACCGCGGAAACCCTTGCCGCCGAAGGCGAGACGTTGACCGATCGGATCGCCGACATCCTGCGCGAGTGGGCCGACCATGCGCGTGACCGCGGCGTCGCCGCCGTCTTCGAGGCCGCGCAGCTGCGGGGCATGGGCACCCGGGTGCTGTCGTGGGTCGACGGCGAGCGCCACATGACCGATCTGGCGCACCTGACGCAGGTGCTGCACGACACCGCACACCACGAGCACTTCAGCCTGCCCACCCTGCGCGACTGGCTTCGCACACAGCGCGAGGAGCGCAGCGGCGCCGTGGAGCGAAATCGCCGCCTGGACAGCGACGCCGCGGCCGTGCAGGTCATGACGGTGTGGGTGAGCAAGGGCCTGCAGTACCCGGTCGTGTACCTGCCGTTCGCGTTCAACCGCAACATCCAGACCCGCGACGTGGTGCTGTTCCACGACGGCGACACCCGCTGCCTGCACATCGGCGGCGAGCAGAGCCCGGATTACTCGGCGGTCCAGCAGTCGGGCCGTCAGGAGGCGGCCAGCGACGATGTCCGGCTGACCTACGTCGCGCTGACCCGGGCACAGTCCCAGGTGGTCGCCTGGTGGGCGCCCTCATGGGACGAACCCAACGGCGGACTGTCGCGACTGCTGCGCGGCCGCCAACCCGGCGACCCGGTGGTGCCCGACCGCTGCGACCCGCCGAAGATCGACGACGCCGACGCACTGACCGCGCTGCGAGCGTGGGAGACCGTCGGCGGGCCGGTCCTCGAGGAGTCCGTCCTCACCCCGCCCGTCGAGGTCGAATTGCCGCCCACACCAGAGGATCTCGATGTGCGGCACTTCCATCGGCGGATCGACACGTCGTGGCGGCGGACGTCGTACTCCGGGCTGATCCGCGCGGCGGAATCGGTGGGGGTCACCAGCGAGCCGGAGGTGATCGAGCTCGACGACGAGGTCGGCGAGGTGCCGGTCCACGAGGCTTCTGATGTCGGGTCCGACGTGCCCTCGCCGATGGCCGATCTGCCGACCGGCGCGAAGTTCGGCACGCTGGTGCACGCTGTGCTCGAGACCGCCGATCCGTTGGTCGACGATCTCGCGGGCGAGCTGGAGTCGAAGATCCGCGAGCACTCGGTGTGGTGGCCCGTCGACGCCGCGCCCGAGGACCTGGCGGCGGCGATGGTGCCGATGCACGACACCCCGCTCGGCCCGTTGGCGCCCGGCATGACGCTGCGGCAGATCGGTCTGCGAGACCGGCTGCAGGAGATGGAGTTCGAGTTCCCGTTGGCGGGTGGCGACGTGCGGGCCGGTGCCCCGTCGATCACGCTGGCCGACGTCGGCCGGGTGCTGGCGGAGCACCTGCCCTCCGACGATCCCCTGGTCTCGTACGCCGATCGCTTGTCGAGTGGCGCCCTGGGTGCGCAGTCGCTGAAGGGGTACCTGACGGGGTCGTTGGATGTGGTGCTGCGGGTGGACGGTCGATACCTCGTCGTCGACTACAAGACGAACTGGCTCGGTGAGCCGGGGCGGGATTTGACGGCTGCGGACTACGCGCAGCCGAGGTTGGCCGAGGCGATGCTGCATTCGGACTATCCGCTGCAGGCGCTGCTGTATTGCGTTGTGCTGCATCGGTTCCTGCGGTGGCGGCAGCCCGGCTATTCGCCGGAGGCGCATCTCGGCGGGGTGCTGTATCTGTTCATGCGCGGTATGTGTGGTGCTCAGACGCCGGTGGTCGACGGGCATCCGGCAGGAGTGTTCAGTTGGCGTCCACCGGCAGCGCTGATCGTGGCGATGTCGGACCTGCTGGATGCGGGGGTGGCGGCGGCGTGACCCTTCTCGAGGAGTTCGCGGACCTGTTCGAGCCGGCCGATGTGCACGTCGCGCGGCGACTCACCGCTTTGGCGCAGGAGACCGACGAGACCGTCCAATTGGCGATCGCGATCGTGGTGCGGGCGCTGCGCGGCGGCTCGGTGTGCGTGGACCTGCGCTCGATCGCCGATCAGCTCGAAATGCCTGACCTGCCATGGCCGCAGCCCGATGCGTGGCTGGCGGCGGTGCGGGCGAGCCCGCTCGTCACGGGCACGCCGGTGCTGCGGCTGTACGGCGATCTGCTGTACATGGACCGCTACTGGCTCGAAGAGCAGCAGGTGTGCGAGGACGTGCTGACGCTGCTGTCGTCGTCGCTGCCCGGCACGGTGCCGAGTCTGGAGCGGCTGTTCCCCAAGGGCTGGGAGGAGCAGCGGGCGGCGGCGGAAGTCGCTCTGACACAGTCGCTTACGGTGCTGACCGGCGGGCCGGGCACCGGTAAGACGACGACGGTCGCGCGGCTGTTGGCGCTGCTGGCCGAGCAGGCGTCGCTGTCGGGGCGACCGCCGCTGCGTATCGCGTTGGCGGCGCCGACGGGTAAGGCGGCGGCGCGGCTGCTGGAGGCGGTCCAGTTGGAGGTCGACAAGCTCGACGCCGTCGATCGCGATCGGCTGCCGGAGCTGAAGGCGTCGACGCTGCATCGGCTGTTGCGGTCGCGGCCGGACAACTCGTCGCGGTTCAGGCATCACCGGGAGAACCGGCTGCCGCACGACGTCATCGTGGTCGACGAGACGTCGATGGTGTCGCTGACGCTGATGGCGCGACTGCTCGAAGCGCTGCGGCCCGACAGCCGGCTGCTGCTCGTCGGCGATCCGGACCAGCTGGCGTCGGTCGAGGCGGGGGCGGTGCTGGCGGACATGGTCGACGGCCTCGGCGCGGCGCGGATCGCCGAGCTGAAGACGTCACACCGGTTCGGCGTGTCGATCGGCAAACTGGCGTCGGCGATCCGGGTTGGCGACACCGACGAGGTCGTCGCCTTGCTGCGGGCGGGCGGGGAGCACATCGAGTGGCTCGAGACCGACGATCCGGCCGAGCCGTTACGCAAAGTGACTCTCCCCCATGCGTTGCGGCTGCGTGAGGCGGCGATCCTCGGCGACGCGAAGGCCGCGCTGTCGACGCTGGACGAGCATCGGCTGCTGTGCGCACACCGCCGCGGGCCGTACGGGGTGCGGTTCTGGAACCACCAGGTCGAGCGATGGCTGACCGACGCGACCGGCGAGCCGCTGTGGACGCAGTGGTACGCGGGCAGGCCGATCCTGGTGACAGCGAACGACTACGGGCTGGGCCTCTACAACGGCGACACGGGGGTGACGGTGCTGCGCGAGAACGGCCTGCGCGCGGTGGTGGCCGCCGGCGCCGAGCCGCTGGAGTTCGCGACCGGGCGGCTCTCCGAGGTCGACACCATGCATGCGATGACGATCCACAAGTCGCAGGGCAGCCAGGCCGACGAGGTGACCGTTTTGCTGCCACTCGAGGACTCGCGATTGTTGACCCGCGAGCTCTTCTACACCGCGGTGACGCGCGCCAAGGAGCGGATCCGCGTCATCGGGACCGAGGTGTCGGTGCGGGCGGCGGTACAGCGGCGGGCGGTCCGAGCGTCGGGCCTGGCGCAACGACTGCGCGCCTAGTTTTTCTGCGATTTCGGCGTGTTTAGTCTCGCTGAGCGTGACCCAGCACGCCGAAATCGCAGGAAGTCGCACGGGCTCCACCCGCTGTTGCACAACGCAGGTACCGTGGGGCCGTGGCCGAGATCGCCCGCACCCGCACCATCGCGGCTGCCCCACAGGAAGTCTGGAATGTGCTCGCGGACTTCGGCGCCCTCAGCACGTGGGTCGACCGCGCCGACCACTCGAGCATCCTCGTGCACGGCCCCGACGGCGGCCCCATCGGCACCAGCCGACGGGTACAGATGGGCCGCAACACGCTGGTCGAGACCATCGTCGAGTTCGACCCGCCGCACGCCCTCGCCTACGAGATCGATGGGTTACCGAAGCAACTGGGTCGCGTCACCAACCGCTGGACCCTGCGACCACAGGGCGACGAGACGGCGGTCACATTGACCAGCACCGTCGAAATCGGTTCCGGCCCACTGCGACAGCTCGCCGAACGCGGAGTATGCCGCGTGATGGCCCATGAGTCCGACGGCATGCTCGCCGGACTCGCCAAGCGATTGGAGAACTCCCGTGTCTGAGCGCCCCGACATCGTCATCATCATGACCGACGAGGAACGCGCGATCCCTCCCTATGAGTCGCCCGACGTGCTCGCCTGGCGCGGCCGCACGCTGACCGGCCGCAAATGGTTCGACGAACATGGGGTCAGCTTCGGCCGCCACTACACCGGCTCGCTGGCCTGCGTGCCAAGCCGCCCAACGATTTTCACCGGGCAGTACCCCGATCTGCACGGCGTCACGCAGACCGACGGCATCGGCAAGGTGTACAACGACTCCCGCATGCGGTGGCTGCGCCAGGGCGAGGTGCCCACTCTCGGCAACTGGTTCAGCGCCGCCGGATACGACACCCACTACGACGGCAAATGGCACATCTCGCACGCTGACCTCACCGACCCCGCGACCGGCGCCCCGCTGGCGACCAACGACGACGACGGCATCATCGACCATGACGCGGTGCAGCGCTATCTCGACGCTGATCCGCTTGCCCCCTTCGGCTTTTCGGGCTGGGTGGGCCCCGAGCCGCATGGCGCGCTGCTCGCCAACGCCGGCATCCGTCGCGACCCGCTGATCGCCGACCGTGTTGTCGCCTGGCTCAACGACCGCTACGCGCGGCGTCGCGCAGGCGACCAGGAGGCATTGAAACCGTTCCTATTGGTCGCCAGCTTCGTCAACCCGCACGACATTGTGCTCTTCCCCGCGTGGGTACGCCGGAGCCCGGTAAAGCCGTCGCACCTCGACCCGCCTCACGTCCCCGCCGCGCCCACCGCCGACGAGGACCTGTCGACCAAGCCGGCCGCGCAGATCGCGTTCCGCGAGGCGTACTACTCCGGCTACGGCGTCGCACCCGCGGTCGACCGCTCGTACAACGGCAGCGCCCAGCGCTACCGCGACCTCTATTACCGGCTGCACGCCGAGGTCGACTCGCCGATCGACCAGGTACGCCGCGCGGTCACCGAGGGCGGCTCGGACAACGCGGTGCTGGTGCGGACCTCCGATCACGGCGATCTGCTCGGCGCGCACGGCGGCCTGCACCAGAAGTGGTTCAACCTGTACGACGAGGCCACCCGGGTGCCGTTCGTCGTCGCGCGGATCGGTGCGGACGCCACACCGGCGCGCACCGTGACGGCGCCGACGTCGCACGTAGATCTGGTGCCGACGCTGCTTGGCGCCGCCGGCATTGACGTCGCAGAGGCGGCGGCGACGCTGCGGGAGTCGTTCTCCGAGGTGCACGACCTGCCCGGCCGAAACCTGATGCCGGTGGTCGACGGGGCGCCCGCCGACGAGACACGCGCGGTGTACCTGCTGACGCGCGACAACGTCCTCGAGGGCGACACCGGCGCGTCGGGTCTGGCGCGCCGATTGAAGCTGACGACGAATCCGCCTGCGCCGCTGCGCATTCAGGTGCCCGCACACGTCGCCTCCAACTTCGAGGGACTGGTCATGCGGGTCGATGAGGCCGATGGCGGCGAGGGCCACCTGTGGAAGCTGGTGCGCACGTTCGACGACCCGGCGACGTGGACGGAACCCGGGGTGCGGCACCTCGCGGCCAACGGGCTGGGCGGCGAGGCCTACCGCACGTCGCCGCTGGACGATCAGTGGGAGCTCTACGACCTGACCAGCGACCCGACCGAAGCCGTCAACCGGTGGACGGACCCGGCGCTCGACGACCTGCGCAGGCACCTGAGGATGCAGCTGAAACAGGTGCGCACCGACGCCGTCCCCGAGCGGAACAATCCGTGGCCATACGTGTCCCGTCGGCCGGCGACGGGGCCGTCGTTCGCGGCGCAACTGGTCGCCCGGGTGCGGAAACGCGCGCTGCGCAAATAAGTCGACAACCATCGGCGCGCTCCGCAACGCGGCGACGGTTGGCTCGGTACAGTGCGATACGCACGACCTGTCGCTTCGACCGGAGCGATTCCCAAAGCACCTGGCGCATCTGAATCTCTCGCACCGGGTCATCACACGCCGCCCAGGCACAAGGGATTGTCGTGAGTCGATTTACCGAGACCATGTACGGCAACGCTCAGTCGAGTCGGATGGGCATGGTCACCGGGGAGCCCGATGCGCCCGTCCGCCATACCTGGGCGCAGGTGCACGACCGGGCGCGTCGTGTGGCAGGCGGTCTCGCTGCAGCCGGCATCGGACCGGGTGACGCCGTCGCCGTCCTCGCAGGCGCACCAGTCGAGATAGCGCCGACAGCGCAAGGCATTTGGATGCGCGGCGCCAGCGCGACCATGGTGCACCAGCCCACACCCCGCACCGATCTGGTGCGCTGGGCCGAGGAGACCACCACCGTGATCGAGATGATTTCGGCGCGAGCCGTCGTCATCTCCGATCCGTTCATGGCCGCGGCACCGGTGCTGGCCGAACGCGGTATGACGGTGCTGACGATCGAGTCGCTGTTGGCGACCGCGCCCGTCGAGCCGCTCGACACCTTCGATCACGACGTCGCGCTAATGCAGCTGACCTCGGGGTCGACCGGCTCGCCCAAGGCAGTCCAGATCACGCACGCGAACATCGTCGCCAACGCCGAAGCCATGGTCGTCGGCTGCCATTTCCACGTCGACACCGACGTGATCGTGAGCTGGCTGCCCTGTTTCCACGACATGGGCATGACGGGCTACCTGACCGTGCCGATGTATATCGGAGCCGAACTGGTCAAGGTCACGCCGATGGACTTTCTGCGCGATACGTTGTTGTGGCCCAGGCTGATTGACAAGTACAAGGGCACGATGACGGCCGCACCGAACTTCGCCTACAACCTGTTGGCCAAACGGCTGCGCAGGCAGGCCAAGCCCGGAGACTTCGACCTGTCGACGCTGCGCTGGGCGTTGTCGGGCGCCGAGCAGGTCGATCCTCTCGACGTCGAGGACCTCTGCGATGCCGGCGCGCCGTTCGGATTGAAGCCCGAAGCGATCATCCCGGCGTACGGGATGGCCGAGACGACGGTGGCCGTGTCGTTCTCCGAGTGCGGCGGAGGCATGGTGGTCGACGAGGTCGACGCCGATCTGCTGTCGATCCTGCACCGTACCGGCAACCCGGGGGCATACCCGGCGACTGGTGTCACTGGGCAAGCCCCTCGACGGGCTGGAGGTCCGCATCCTCGACGAGGACGGCAGCGAGATGTCGGCGCGCGGCGTCGGCGTCATCGAAGTCCGCGGCGAGCCGGTGACCCGCGGCTACACCACGGTGGCCGGGTTCATCCCCGCGCAGGACGAACGCGGCTGGTACGACACCGGCGACCTCGGCTATCTCACCGAGACCGGCGACGTCGTCGTGTGTGGCCGGCTCAAAGACGTGATCATCATGGCCGGGCGCAACATCTACCCCACCGACATCGAACGCGCTGCCGGCCGGGTCGACGGGGTGCGGCCGGGCTGCGCCGTCGCGGTGCGCCTCGACGCGGGACTGTCGCGCGAGACGTTCGCCGTCGCCGTCGAGTGCAAGGACTACGCGGACCCCACAGAGGTGCGCCGCGTCGAACGACAGGTTGCCCATGAGGTGTTTGCCGAGGTCGACGTGCGGCCGCGCAATGTCGTGGTGCTCGAGCCCGGGATGATCCCCAAGACCCCGTCGGGCAAGCTACGGCGGGCGTATGCGCTTTCGCTCGTGAACTGACCCATGTTTAGGCACTGCGAATAGCAGGGCACTCCCCCGTGTGGTGTAGAACACAGCCGCCAGTGGACGGAGCCGCCATGACCACGGAAAGCTCGGTCAAACCGACCGACGTCGACAAGGCACTTCTCGGAAGCGCGACGTATCGAAGCCTCGGCGAGCAGAAGCTCTCCCCGCAGGAGGAACGGTTCGAGAAAGGTCGACGCACGATCGGCCTGTTCCTCGCTCCCCTGCTGACCATCGCCTTCCTGGTTCTTCCCCTCGACATCCCACGCGAGCAGCAGGTGCTCGGCGCGGTGTTGCTCGGTGTCATCGCACTGTGGATCAGCGAGGCGATCCCGATTCCCGTCGGCGGTCTGCTCGGGGTCGCCGTCGCCGTCTTCCTTGGCGTGGCTCCGGTCGACGACGTTCTCGGGCCGTTCGGCTCGTCGACGATCTTCACGTTCATCGGGGCGTTCATCCTCGCGCAGGCGATGCTCAAACACGGCCTCGCGCGGCGATCCGCGTTCCGCATCCTGTCGCTTCCCGGGGTCGGCCACTCGACCACCGGCGTGATCCTCGCGTTCGGCGCGATCACCTGCATGCTGTCGGCATTCGTGTCCAACACGGCGACCGTGGCGATGCTGCTGCCGACGGCGATCGGCATCCTCGGCGTCGTCGCCAAGCTGCTGCAGAAGCGGGGTGACGTCGAACCCGACTTCGATCCGCAGCGGCTGCGGGTGGGCTCGACGATCATGTTGATGCTGGCTTACGGCGCCAGCGTCGGTGGTCTGCTGACGCCAGTTGGCAGCCCGCCCAACCTGATTGGCCGCGGACTGATCGAGGAGGCCACCGGCGAGCGCATCAGCTTCGGCCAGTGGATGGTGATGGCGGTCCCCATCTGCCTGGTGATGTTCGCGCTGCTGGCGCTCATCCTGCTGCGGCTGAACAAGCCGGAGATCAAGCGCATCGACGGTGTCGCCCAATACGTCGCGGATGAGCGGGAGAAGTTGGGCTCACTGTCGCGCGCCGAGAAGAACACGCTCATCGCCTTCGGCATCACCGTGACGCTGTGGATTCTGCCCGGCATCGTCGCGCTGATCACCGGCACCGAGTCCAGCGCATACGAATTCGTCAGCGATCGCCTCGACGAGGGTGTGGTCGCGGTGTTCGGCGCGGCGCTGCTGTTCCTCCTGCCGACCGAGTGGAAAGACCGAGAGTTCACCCTGCGCTGGAGCGACGCCGCCGAAATCGACTGGGGCACCATCATTCTCTTCGGTACCGGCATCATCTTCGGGTCGCTGATCTCGTCGACCGGTTTGGCCGAGACCATTGGCACGTCCATCAACGACGCGCTGGGCCTGTCGAGCATCGTGCCGATCACGATCTTCGCGGTGATCCTGGCGATCATCGTGTCGGAGACGACGAGTAACACCGCATCGGCCGCGGTGGTGGTACCGATCGTCATCCCGGTAGCGATGGCCGCGGGTGTCAACCCGTTCGTACCCGCGCTGGCGGCGACGTTCGCGGCGTCGTTCGGGTTCATGCTGCCGGTGTCGACGCCGCAGAACGCGATCGTCTACGGATCGGGCGTCGTGAAGATCACGACGATGATCCGATCGGGCATCACCTTCGACATCGCGGGCGCGATCCTGATCATCATCATGTTGCCGTTGATGGTGGGTCTGCTTGGATTGGGCGGATGACGTCTATCGCGGTGATCCCGGGCGACGGGATAGGACCTGAGGTCATCACATCGGCACGTGCGGTGCTTGACGCCGTCGCTGCCAAGCACGGAATCGAGTTGTCCTACACCGACTTCGACTGGTCGTGCGAGCGGTACACCCGCGACGGGTCGATGATGCCCGCCGACGGTATCGAACAGCTGCGGGGCTTCGACGCGATCCTGCTGGGCGCAGTCGGCTGGCCCGGCGTGCCCGACCACGTCTCGCTGTGGGGACTGCTGATCCCGATCCGGCGCGCGTTCCGTCAGTACGTCAACCTGCGCCCGATCAAGGTGTTCGACGGCGTCGAGAGCCCGCTGCGGGCGCCGGGCACCGTCGACTTCGTGGTGGTGCGGGAGAACGTCGAGGGCGAGTACAGCGAGATCGGCGGGCGGCTCAACCGCGGCTTCCCCGACGAGATGGCCGTCCAGGAATCGGTTTTCACCCGCGTCGGCGTCAGCCGCATCGCGGACTATGCGTTCGAGTTGGCCCGGTCGCGACGCGGATACGTCACGTCGGCGACGAAGTCGAACGGCATCGTACACACGCTGCCGTTCTGGGATGAGGTGGTCGCGGAGCGGGCGACCCACTTCCCCGACGTGCGGATGGACAGCGAGCACATCGACGCGCTGGCCGCCAAGTTCGTACTCCAGCCGCAGCGCTTCGACGTGGTGGTGGGGTCAAACCTGTTCGGCGACATCCTTTCTGACCTCGCCGCGGCGGTCGCGGGGTCGATCGGGATCGCGCCGTCAGGCAACCTGGACCCGACGAAGGAATACCCGTCGATGTTCGAGCCGGTACACGGTTCGGCGCCCGACATCGCGGGCCGCGGTATCGCCAATCCGATCGGTGCGGTGTGGTCGGCGGCGATGATGCTCGAACACCTGGGCCATCCAGCTGCTGCGCGTGAGGTACTGGCGGCGATGGAAGCGACGCTGGCCAAACCCGAAACGCGCACCGGCGATCTCGGCGGGACCGCCTCGACGGCCGAGGTGACGGACGCGCTCGTCGCGCAACTCCGCTAAACCCCTGCGATTTGTGTGCGTTCGAGAGCGCTCACCGCTCCTGAACGCACACAAATCACCAGAGAACGGCGATCGCGGCGGCCGCGAAGGACAGCACGCCCACAGTGACGAACAGTGGACGGGCGACGGCCTCACCTGTCTTCTTCTGTCGGGCGCTGCCCATGCCGAGCAGCCCACCGATCACGATGAGGATGACGAGCTTGACGCCGATCTTCGGGTAGTTCAGCTCGATCCCCGCCGGCCACGGCGCGGCGAGCGCCAATCCGGTGAGCAATGAGAGCAGCACGCCGTAGTCCATGATGCGGGTGAAGCGGAACCGTTTGGCGGCCGCTTCGGCGGCCCACGCCCCGAACGTGACGGCGAATCCGACGATGTGCAGCAGTACAACTACGTGACGTAGTAGTTCCATGGGTCGAGGGTACGACAGAAAACGTCTGGGCAACCAGAGGCTGCCCCGACGTTGGCAAGATCCATCGCCAAGTTGTCACTGGATCAGCGGCGCACGCCGCTGTGAATTTGCTGGGAGCCCGTCGGGTTCAGGGCACCCAGGCGAGGATGTCGCGGATCCCGTCGTTGTAGACGACGCTGTTCGGATCGACACCCACGACGTCGAAGTAGAGCTTGCCGCTCGACGTACCGTTCGGCGGCACCGCGTTGCCCTGAATCGCCGTCGGGATGAACACGTTGGTGATCGCCTGGTACCCCTGGCCGTCCTCCGCGCGGGCATGGAAGCGCGGAAGCACCGGATTGGCCCAGTTTCCAAACGCATTCACCGTCAGCGTCGCTTCCCATAGCCGTCCGGCGACCGGGTAGGGAATCGCATCGGTGCTCGGCTGGAGATCGGTGGCCGTGTAGCCGATCAGCGGGCCGCCGGATGCGACGTCATTGATCGTCTGCTCCACGCCGAACTGTTGAATGCTGTCGGTGGCCGTCGCGATCCCAGCCGTCCCGAGCGCGAGGCCGGCGGCGACCGCGGTGGCGCCGGCCAGTTTTGCTAGTCCCTTGATGCTCAATGTAGTTCCCTCCCACGGCGAATTCGAATATTCAACAGTTACCGCATCAGCCCTGGTCAGAAAGCGAAATGCTAAAAATCGCCACGAGTCCTTGCCCGCAATGCGCATAGGGTTGCCCTGTGTATGTCGACGCGATGACCACGCCGCAGCCGTTGCAGTCGATCGGGGACCTCGCCCGTCGCACACAAGAGGCGGGGTTCGCCGGACTGCTGTTCACCGAGACCGGCCGCACCGCCTATCTCAACGTCGCCGTGGCGTCGCAAGCCGCACCGGGTCTCGACCTGTCGACCGGTGTCGCCGTGGCGTTTCCGCGCAGCCCGTTCGTGACGGCGGCGTCGGCGTGGGAACTGCAGGAGGCGACGGGCGGCAGGTTCCGGCTCGGCCTCGGCACACAGGTGCGCACGCATGTGGTGCGGCGTTACAGCGCAGACTTCGAGCATCCCGGTCCACGGCTGCGCGACTACGTGCTCGCCGTCAAAGCGTGCTTCGCGGCGTTCCGCACCGGGAAGCTCGATCACCACGGCGAGTTCTACAACCTCGACTTCATCAGTCCGCAGTGGAGCGCGGGACCGATCGACGCGCCGGACCCCAAGGTCGACATCGCGGCGGTGAACCCATGGATGCTGCGCATGGCGGGCGAAGTGGCCGACGGAGTGCATGTGCATCCGCTCGGCGAGCCGGGCTACATCTCGCGGCATGTGGTCCCGAAAGTGGCTGAGGGGGCGGCGAAATCGGGCCGCTCGGCGTCGGACATCGCGGTGATCGTGCCGGTGATGACGATCGTCGGCGACACTGACGAGGAACGCGATCGCGAACGCGAGCTCGTCCGGGCCAGCATGAGCTTCTACGGCAGCACACCCAACTACGCGTTCATCTGGGACGAGGCCGGGTTCGAGGGGACGACGGCGCGTATCCGCGAGAAGCAGAAGGCCGGCGACTTCAAGGGCATGGCGGCGCAGATCAGCGACGAGCACATCGCGACGTTCGCGACCGAGTCGACGTGGGACGGCCTGGCCGACGCGCTGGTCGCGAAGTACGACGGCATCGCGTCGCGCGTCGTGCTGTACAACGCGCTGGCCGATCCCGAGCGCATCGAGCGCTACGGCGCGGTGGCGCGCAGCATTTCGACTGCTTGAGCGCGCGGCAACAAGCTCGATAACAAGGTGGTCACTGCCCCGCGCGGGAGCACGGATCGCCGCAACGGCGCTGCTAATTTCGCGGCGTGGCTGGAGATCGGGGACGTCGCGCTCAAGTGTTGATGGCCGTCGTGGGGCTGGTGGCCGCCGCATTGACGATGGTTTCGGCGCCGCAGGCATCGGCATATTCGCGCGAGGGCTTGCCCGTCGAGATGCTCAGCGTGCCGTCACCGTCGATGGGCCGCGACATCAAGGTGCAGTTCCAGGGCGGCGGACCGCATGCGGTGTATCTGCTCGACGGTCTTCGCGCGCAGGACGACTTCAACGGCTGGGACATCAACACCGCGGCGTTCGAGTGGTTCTACGAGTCCGGGGTGTCGGTGGTGATGCCCGTCGGCGGGCAGTCGAGCTTCTACAGCGACTGGTACGCCCCGGCGAAAGGCTTCAACGGGACGTTGACCTACAAGTGGGAGACGTTCCTGACCAACGAGCTGCCGACCTGGTTGATGGCGAACCGGCAGCAGGATCCGCGCGGCAATGCCGTTGTAGGACTGTCGATGTCGGGTGGCGCGGCGTTGACGTTGGCCGCGTGGCATCCGCAGCAGTTCTTCTTCGCCGCGTCGCTGTCGGGTTACCTGAACCCGTCGAAGGGGATGTGGCCGACGCTGATCGGGTTCGCGATGATGGACGCCGGCGGCTACCGGGCGGTCGACATGTGGGGCCCGCCGAACAACCCGGCGTGGCAGCGCAACGACCCGATGCTCAACATCAATCGGCTGGTGGCCAATCGCACGGCGCTGTGGATCTACTGCGGCAACGGCGTGTTGAGCGACCTCGATACGGGCGACGGCGGATTCGGGCAGCAGTTCAGCGCCGGGTACCTCGAGAACATCACGCTGGCCACCAACAAGGAGTTCCAGGAGAAGTACCTGGCCGCGGGCGGACGCAACGCGGTGTTCCACTTCCCGCCGAACGGCACGCACAGCTGGGGGTACTGGGGCGCCCAGCTGCAGCAGATGAAGCCGGACATCCTGCGCATCCTCACGCCTCCGCCGCCTCCGCCCGCGCCGGCTCCCCCGCCCCCTGGAGCGCCGCCGGCTGCCCCGGCAGCACCGCCCGCAGCACCTCAGGTCGCCGCGCCGCGGGTTGCACCAGCGGCACCTCGGGTCGCTGTGCCTGCGGCACCCCGCGCTGCGGTGCCAGCGGCGCCGGCGCCCGTGGCGCCCGGGCTGAACCTGGTCCCGACGGGATAGTTACTACCGTTCGCAATTACTAGCCGGGCTTTGCGTCAAGCCGCTGGTAGTCGGCTATTCAGGCCGCGCACAGCCGCATCATGAAAAGTTGCCGAATTCCGGACGCGGCCCATTGACACCCGTGATAATTAGGCGTATGTCTAATACTGTTAGGCGCATGTCTAATAACTGAATTCATCTCGCGTCCGTCCGGGCACGAGCGAAAGTGCACTCGGCCGCCGCGCCTTCGGCCCTGCGCGAGGACAGCAGAGGTGTCTCATGGTCGATGTCGATTACTGCGTAGTGGGTGCCGGATTCGCCGGGCTCACGGCGGCATTGCGGTTGAAGCAGGCGGGCCACTCGGTGGCACTGCTGGAGGCGCGGGACCGGGTCGGGGGCCGCACGTGGACCGAGACCCGCGACGACGGGGTGTGGATCGACCGCGGCGGCGCCTGGATCGGGCCGGGCCAGGACGCGATCTACGCGCTGATGAAAGAGTTCGGCATCCCGAGTTACAAGCAGCCCACCGAAGGCGACGCGATGATGTTCATCGACGGCAAGAAGTACCGCTACAAGGGCACGATTCCGTTCTCGATGAGCCCGTGGGCGGTGGCCAACATCGGGACGGTGTTCCTCGAGTTGACACAGATGTGCAAGCAGATCGACCCGGAGGCGCCGTGGGATGCGCCGAAGGCGAAGAAGTGGGATCAGACCACCTGGGCGGGATGGCTGGACCGCAACACCCTGTCAAAGCCGGCGCGTGAGTTGCTCGAGGCCTCCGTCGCCGGACTGTATACCTCTGCGGCATCAGAGATTTCGCTGCTGTTTGTGCTGTATCAGATGGCCGCGGCGGGCGGGCCGAGTTTTGTGCTCGGGGTGAAGGACGCCGCCGAAGATGAGCGAGTGGTCGGCGGGATGGGCGCGATTCACCGGGCGATCTCCGACGAACTCGGCGATGCGATCCATCTGTCGCAGCCGGTGCGCAGCATCGCGCAGGATGGCGACGGCGTGGAAGTGCGATCCGATGACATGGTGGTGCGGGCCCGGCGGGCGATCGTGGCGGTGCCGGTTTCCATTGCGAGCCAGATCAATTTCGAACCGATGCTGCCGATGGATCGGTCGTTCCTGCACCAGCGGATGCCGTCGGGGGCGGTGTACAAGATCGCGTTGGTCTACGACGAGCCGTGGTGGCGTGCGGAGGGGTTGTCGGGCCAGTCGTTTGCGCCGGGGTCGATGGCCAATCTGACGATCGACGCCAGCACCGATAATCCATCGCCTGCCGTGCTGTGTGTCATCACCGAAGGGCCAGAGGCGCGAAAGATGACCACCCTCAGTGAGGAGGACCGCAAGCAAGGCGTGATCGATGCGGTGGCCGAGAGGTTTGGCGACAAGGCGCGGGCGCTGACGGACTACGTCGAGCAGAACTGGACCATCGAGCGGTATTCGGGCGGCGGGATGATCGCCCACACGCCGCCGGGTGTACTCACCGAGTTCGGACCGGCATTGCGGGAGCCGTGTGGCCGGATCCACTGGGCAGGAACAGAAAGCTCGGCGGTCATGTACGGCTTCATCGACGGCGCGGTCCGCTCGGGTGAGCGCGCCGCCGCCGAGGTGATGGAGCGCGAGGCGATGACGGTCGCCTGACCCGGACCGGCTACGTCAACCGAGTGCGGACGCAATACCCGTGTGCTCGAAATCGTCTCCCTTCCACAGCAACGGTTCGCGTGTGTCGAGTGCCAGCGCGTAGGAGAGACAATCGCCGGCGTTCAGGCCGGCGGGGTGGCCGCTGCCTTTGCCGAAGTCGACGTAGGCCTGACGAGCCAGACGAGCGTGGTGCTCGGTCACTGGGTCGATCACGAACTCGGCCTCTGCAAGTAGCTCGTCGAGGCTGCGGCTGACGACGGGATCCCGGTGGCTGTCAAGAACAATCGAGCAGCGAGGTCGTCCTTCTCCAGCTTGGCGAGCCGCTCACGCACCGCCGTCGCCACCCCTTGGTCTTGGGATTCGCCGGTGATCGCAGCGATCCGCTTGACCGCCTCATCTTTGATGTTGAGTGCCGGTGAGGCGCTGTGGACGGACCGCGGTCTACGTTGGGGCGATGGCCGCCGACCATCTGCCTGCCGAACGCGAGATCGTCCTCACCGACGAGTTCCGTCACGCGTTGGCGCTGCTGGGCGACGGCAAGCACATGTTCCTCACCGGTAAGGCCGGCACCGGTAAGTCGACGTTGATCCGCACCTTCATGGCGAACACCGACCGCAACGTGGTGGTCGTCGCGCCGACGGGCATCGCCGCCCTCAACGTCAACGGCTACAC
Organism: Mycobacterium barrassiae; assembly: GCF_025822765.1. Classification (GTDB taxonomy): domain Bacteria; phylum Actinomycetota; class Actinomycetes; order Mycobacteriales; family Mycobacteriaceae; genus Mycobacterium; species Mycobacterium barrassiae. The sequence goes on from NZ_JACKUK010000009.1 coordinate 80,788, forward strand.
CATTCACCGACTGTTCGGCTTCCGCACCACAACCACCGTCGACGACGTCAACGGTGGCGACTACCGGCCCGGCCGCTTCACCAAGACTCTGTCTTCGCTGCAAACGTTGATCATCGACGAGGCGTCCATGGTCCGCGCCGACATGTTCGACATGATCGCCGGTGCGCTGGAGCGGTTCGGTCCCGCGCCCGGCTCGCCGTTCGGAGGCGTGCAGATCGTGTTGGTCGGCGACCTCTACCAGCTGCCACCGGTGATCCGCGACGGCGAAGCAGCTTACTTCTCAACGGTCTACCCGACTCCGTACTTCTTCTCCGCCCGCAAGTTCAGCCGGGACGACTTTCCCACCGTGTCCCTGACAACGGTGTTCCGACAGCTCGGCGATGACCGGATGACGGCCATCCTCAACGAGATTCGTGAAGGCGTGCTGCTCGGCCACGCTCAGGAGCAACTCAATGCCCGCGCGAATCGGGACTTTGTGCCTCCGGACGACGAATTCTGGTTGACGCTGGCGCCGACCAATCGACTGGTGACAGCGCGCAACCGCCAGCAGCTGGAACGGCTCCCAGGCGACGAGCTGTTGCACAGGGCAAGGGAATCGGGCGACTTGTCCCTCTTCGACAAGCCGATCGAGGACGAACTCCGGTTCAAGGTCGGCGCCCAGGTGATGATGCTCAACAACGATCAGGGTGACCGGTGGGTCAACGGCTCGATCGGACGCGTCATCGGCGTGGATTACGACCGCTACGGCGCGGTCGTCGAAGTCGAATTCGCCGACGGGTCATGTGCCGACGTCGCCCCCTTTACGTGGGAGGCCACTCGACCGGTGGTCGAGGGTGGTTCGTTGCGGCACGAAGTGATCGGGACATTCACACAGCTGCCGTTCAAGCTGGCGTGGGCGATCACGATCCACAAGAGCCAGGGTCAGACACTGGACCGGCTGGTCGTGGACCTCTCCGGCGGCATGTTCTCGACGGGTCAGCTCTACGTGGCGCTGAGCCGGTGCACCTCGCTGGCAGGTCTGGTATTGAAACGCCCTGTCCTGCCGAAGGATCTGAAGACGGACCGGCGCATCGCACGCTTTCTGCGCGACTCGGCCGGGGACGCCGGGTCGCGCCGATATTGCGCGATCGGCATGCTGACTGTCGGCGACGAGGGCCGGATGTCGCGCCCCCGGCCGGTCGAGTTGGCGGTCGCGTTCGATGACGGCACCGGACTGTCGACCTTGATCAACCCGCAGCGCGACCTCGCGGACGCACGGAATACATACGGGATCAGTGTGTCTGACGTACTTCTGGCGCCGACGCTGCGCGAAGCGTGGGCAGTGATCGCACCGATGCTCGCCGGCTGCACACCGGTGGGCGTCGGAGTCGACGAATCGCTGGGGCTGATCGACTTCGAGCTCAAGCGACTGGGATACGTGACGGCGATGCCGCTCGGCGTCGAGCTCGGACGGGTGCCGGTGACGGGCCGTACGGCCTTGGAACGGGCACAGTCAGCCCTGAGGGCGCACACCTCGGTCGACGCCCAGGGTGGCTCGTCGGCGTTCGAGGAACCTGAACCGGCGGAAGCGGTTTCAGGCCTCCTGGTCAGCCGCGATCACTCCGTGAAAACACCGTCGGCCCATCACCTGCCGGCGCTGTCGGCGTTGCTTCGCATCAGCCGTGACGTCGGAGGGGTGCTACTGGGTGGGCTGTCCGCCAACGAGCTCGATGGACGTGACGAGACGACGTGGGATGCTGCGGCTCGACAGTCGGTCGCAGACCAACTCCGGGCGGCGGCGACGCGAACCCTGTTACCCGATGAGGTGGTGGCACGGCTGCACGACGCTTCGGTTCTGCTCGGGGTCGACGTGGCGACCGGGGTGGCAACGGTGGCGCGTCACGACATCGCCACGACGTTGGTGCCGGGTGCTCGGATTTGCTTCACAGGAACGGCTTTAGACGCGGCCGGACAAATCGTTGAACGTGACGAGATGGAGCGGTTGGCCGCATCAGCCGGTCTCACACCGGTGCGGTCAGTGACGAAGACACGCTGCGAGGTGTTGGTCACCGCAGAAGCAGGCACGCAGTCGGGGAAGGCCCGAAAGGCGCAGGAATACGGCAAAGCGGTGTTCACCGCCGAAGAGTTCTTCACCTGGCTGGCGGGCAGGTAACCTATCCTGTTTCGATTGTTTCAATTGAGGCGTAGGCTTGAAGCATGACCGCTGCTGTCGTCCCCCTTGCCAATCAGGTGGCCGCCCGTGCGCAGAAGGACTCGCGATTCGCTCGGGTGCTCGATGCGCTGCTCACGGCGCCGACGGCTCCGCAGGGCACCCTCGAGAAAACGGCGGCACGCAGGCTGAGCGACCAGCGCCGCGCCGCCCTGGTCGAGGACTTCGTCGCCGGGGCGATGCGGACGTCGGAGGTACAGAAGCTGTTGAAGCTGCGCACGCCGCAGGCGGTACATCGGCTGCGCAGCCGCGGCAAATTGATCGGCACTGCGGTCGGCAACCAGACATGGTTTCCTGCTTGGCAATTCGATGGTGGTCGACTGCGCGAAGACCTGCCGCGGATACTCGAGCTGCTGGGGCGTTTCACCGCCGACCCGCTCGCGGCGGACCGGATCATGCGGCTCAAACATGAGGAACTCGGCAACACGTCGATCGCCGAGGCCCTGCGCAAACCCAAGACCGCCGAGAGCGCGTGGCGGATGCTGAACTCGCTCGGTGCCTGAGCTCCCCGCGGGCTACCTCGGCCCGTTCCCCGAAGACAGGCCCGTCGGCCTGCGGCGGCGGTCGATACCGGCCGGCACCGAGATGTGGCGGGCAGACGCGACGCCACCCTCGAAATGGGACTGGGCCGGATTTCCCGAACCGCGCTATCGCTTCGACCCGGCGTCGGGCGCGTTCCGTACCCGCTACGCCGGAGCGACGCTCGTCGGCGCGTTGCGAGAGCGGTACCGGTCGACGGGCCTCGTCATCCCCGCTGATCATCGAACGCATCATCTGGTGCGGCTGGTGGCGTCGTGCAATCTGCGGGTGCTCGACCTGCGTACCGAGAAGAACCTCGACGTGCTGCAGATCGACGATCAGATCAGCACCGGGCAGCACCCGGATATCTGGGCGACCTGTCATCGGCTGGCGGACGCCGTGAGGCGCTGGTGGGCCGATGTCGACGCGATCGTCTACCGGTCCCGCACGACGCCGGAGTCGTCGCTGAACTATGCGTTCTTCGGGGTCGACGGATTCACCGTCGAGAGTTGGCGTCTCGGTAGGCGCAGCGATGTACTGACGGAACTCGTCCTGCACCAAGGTTTTACGGTCAACTGGGATCTCGGCTAGTCACTCGGGGAGCAACTTGGTGCTGCCTGCGACTGGAAGCGTCGTACTAACCTTCTTCGCGAGGCAATTTTCGCGGTCGAAGCCTTGCTCGACGCACCACCCGAGCACGTCGTAGAAGTCGTAGGACCAGAGGCCGACGACGGTTACCCAAAAGTTGCCGCTGTCGAAGGTCGACCAGTCCCCCGACCACAACAGCTTGACGTCCGGATACATGTTCCTCAGCCGTTGGTGCTCGGCCAAGATCGCTTGGTTGTCCCAGGTGATGCCTTTCGCCACCAAACCCACCTTCTTGGAACTGATTTGCGGTATCCACTTGTCGGCAAGCACAGCAGCGACATACGGTCGATCATCTCGCGCCATCGCTTGCAACCGCGCCAGGCTCTGCTGCTCCAAGTTAGGAGTGGGCGTCACGGTGACGGTGCGCGTCGGCGACGATGGCCGTGCAACAGTTGTTTTCGGATCAGGATCCGTCGCACCCACTACGAACTCGATGCCGGACCGAGCCTCCTCTTCCGTGTAGCCCATCTGCCGTTGGCCAACCTGTACCCGGTAGAACTGCGAACCCGCGGGCACTTCACTCACCTTGAACGTCATCAAGCAACCGTCGTCGCTGGTTTTGCTCCCTTGGATCGATCCCTTCGCGAGCAATTTCCCAGCCTCGTCTTCGACGAGTATCGGCGTGTTAGGCCCAATGTCACCGAAATCCCCTGCCCCAGCGCACTTATAGTCTGCGGGTAGCCCCTTTGTCTTCAACGGGTCGCCAGCAAGCACGACCTGCCCAGTGATCGTGAACGGTTCGGTGGGGCGAGTTTCGTCGCCAGGTTGCAGCGCGAAGTAGCCGACTACAGCGATGGCCACCAACACGGCCGTAGCAGCCAGCGCAATACCCACCCGCTTGTGCCTGGCGTTGGCCGGCTTCGCTAATGGTTCAGTCATCAAAGGCATCTGGACCGGTGATGGGTAACCTGCTGGCACCGCAGGAGCCACCATCGTCTCGACGACGTTCGGGCTCAGTACCGTGGCAGCTTCGGGTTCTGCCCCCTGTTCGAGTGCACGGGCGAACTCCATGCACGTCGCATACCGATCGTTCGGATTCTTGGACAAGGCGCGCGTGAGCGCCTCATCAAACCGGCGCAGGTCCGGGCGGGTAACGCCGATCCTCGGCGGCTCCGAGTTGAGATGCTTGCCGATAACCACCGCAGGATTTGAGTGCTGGAATAGGTGCTCGCCCGTCAGCAAGTGATACGCAGTCGCCGCCAACGAGTATTGATCGGCTCTACCGTCGAGGTCGAGCCCCATCAGCTGCTCTGGCGACGCGTACGCGGCCGTGCCGACAGTCATGTTGGTAGCAGTTAAGGCCCCGCTGCCTGTGTCAGAGAGATCACGTGCAACGCCGAAGTCGGCCAACAACACTCGCCGATCAGCCTGGTTGAGGTCGGCGACCAACAAGTTGGCAGGTTTGATGTCGCGGTGCAGCAGATTCATGCCGTGTGCATAGTCGAGTGCTGACGCAGCCGCCCTGACGATGTCGAGCACCATTTCCGGCGGCATCCCGTCTGGATACTCCTCCAGCAGACGGCCAGCGTCGATGCCGTCCACGAAGTCCATCGAGATCCACAGCCGGCCCCTGTACTTACCGCGGTCGTGGATACCGACAATGTGCGGATGCCAGAGCTTTGATGCAAGGTCGGCTTCCCGATTGAACCGCTCCATGTAATCGGGGTCCGACGAGATATCCGACCGCAATACCTTGATCGCGTCGTGCCTGGGTAAGCGAGGGTGCCGGGCGAGGTAGACCTCGCCCATTCCTCCAGCCCCAAGCTGCCGCTCTATCGTGTAGCCAGCAAACTTCGAACCGTTCGCTAACATGTCGAGATGGTACCCAGAAAGGGTTCAGCAATAACCCCTGTTCGCGAGAGGGCCCATCGACTCCATCGAACGATGCAGCGTTCGTCTAGGCCAAATCTGTCACCTTGCAGGCGTGACGGTCACTCGTCCGAGTAGTCGAAACTCAGCCACCGCTGCGGCCGCATCCGGATGACGATCGACGTCTGCCCCAGGTTTTCATCGGTGAACTGGTTGCCCGCCTCCTCGCCGAGGTAGCGGATCGCGACCTGGCGCACCTCGGCGTCCGTCGCGGGGCTGATGTCGGTGACGTCGCCCTCCGCGGTCACGTACCGATACGGCGGCGTCTCGTCCTGCGCGGTGATCGAGAACCGGCCGGCATCGCGAATCAGCCGATGCTTGAGGGTCCCCGACTCCGTCCACAACAGCACCTCGCCTCCCGGCTCGTAGCCGTACCAGATGGGGACGCTGAACGGGGCGCGGTCCGGTCGCTCGACCGCGATCACGCCGACGTGGACGTCGGACAGGAACTTTTCGCGCTCTTCGGTGGTCATCTTGCCCATGCAGGGCGCAACCGTGCCCCGACGGATCGCATTCCCCGCGTCAGTGCAGCGAGACAAGGTCGTGCACGGAGTCATGCGGCAGGTCGCCATCGACCACCGCTGTCACCTCCATGTTCTTCAGCGTGATCGCGCCCTTGTGATTGTCGAGAAATGCGGTATCGGCGGCGTCGCGTCCGGTCGCGATCCGCACCATGGACTGCCGCGGCGCCAGACACGTCGCATCCACCACACGCCACACCCCGTCGACGTACGCCTCGGCGACCGCGTGGAAGTCCATCGGCTCACACCCCGGCGCGTAGACCGCGACCAGACGCGCGGGCACGTTCACCGCGCGCAGCAGCGCGACCACCAGGTGTGCGTAGTCGCGGCACACGCCCTCACCGGCGAGCACAGTGTCCGCCGCCCCGTCGATCGGATCGCTCGATCCCGGCACGTAACTCAGCCGGGTGCCCACCCACGACGACACCTTCTCCAGCAGCGTCTCCGACTCGACGTACTGCTCGAATTCCGTTGCGGCGAAACCGAAGAACTTGTCAGCCTCGGCATAGCGGCTCGGGCGCAGATACGTGATCAAATCGATGTCGCGCACCGGCGCAGGCTCGGCCTGCCCTAGAACCGTCGCCGCATAGGACGCAGTGACAGTGCCCTCGGGCGCCGCGAAGCGATGAATCCGTGTGCCGTGCTCGCCGATGATCTCGTCCGGGGTGATGCGCTTGCCGTTGCAGGTGAACGTGAGCGACTCCGTCACCTGCGCGCCCGGGTGATCGGCGACGGCGATCTGAAACTCGAGCGTGGTCGGCGACGTGACCTCCACCTCGAGCTCCGCGCCGACGTCTCGCTTCAGCCCTGTGGTCGGCATGTCATCCACCGTCTTCGATCGTCGCCAAAGAGCCATCGCACACCGCTTCCGTAGATAGTCAGAATGATCACCGACGGCAGTCTGCTGAACCGTGCACGCGTATCGGAGTCAACCCTAGCGGTGTCAATGAGATTCGGCAGGTCGGCGCGATCACCCGACACCGCGACCGGTCTGCTGCTGCAACTCGTCGATGATCTCCGACGCCTGCGCCTTGGTCAGGTCGTCCGGCACCTCTCGGCCGGCCTCCTGCGCAAGGGTGTTGAGGTAACTGCGCTGTGGTCCGGTCATCGGCTCGTCGCCGGTCACCCAGTCGTCACGGTCCTTCTCGGCATTCTCGGCAGGTGCGTTGCTCATGCCGCCGGGATAACCGTCGCACGCACGTTCGAAACATTGGTTGCTACACGAAGCTGGCGGACTCCTTCTCGACGCGCCGCCACGCCGCCATAAGCACCGCGGTGACGACGCCGATCATCAGCCACATCAACGCCTGGTTCAGCGTCGTGTAGACCCGGAAGTCAGCCAGCACCTCTGCGGGGAAGCCGTCGAGCAGCAGTCCGTCGGGCCCGGCGATCGGCGCGGGGACCTCGTAGAAGCTCGGCAGCACGGTCGCCACGCCCAGCATCACCGCGGCATAACCGCCGGCCGCAAACGCCGACGCCCGCCAGGCACCCCACTGCCGTGCCAACGCCAGCCCGGCCGCCACCGCGATGCAGGCCGCCACAACGGAGAGCGCCGTCATCGTCAGGAACGTCGAACTGCGCACCCCCGTAGTCTCATCCAGTCCGACCGTCGGTGGGTTCGCCGGATACTTCAGCGAAGGCACGAAGGCGATCGCCACAAACATGCCCGCCGACAGCAGTAGCGCCAGTCCGGTGGGATCGGGCGCAAACCCCCGTCGTTCCAACGCCGTTCGCATCACGGTGTGGGCCACCGCGAACAGCACACCCATCACGATGCCGAACACAACGATGCCGACCGCGGCGCCGACGTTCTCTTGCACCGCCCGGGCGAACAACTCATGCCCATGCCCGTGCTCGCCGGTCAACTCCGACTCAACAAGTTCGCGCTGCCCCTCGTAGTCCACGGCGATGCCGATCAACGGCTCGATCATCACTCGACTGAACGCGAACGCCGCCAGGCTGGCGACCGCTCCGGGCACCAGATAGCGGACGGCGGAGGGTATTTCCCCACTTAGTGGCATGGGAACCCCAGCAGGTGACGGGCGTCGTGCAGGAACTCGTGGACGTGGGTGTCGTTGCCGAACACCGACACCGCGCCCTGGTCGTAGCCGACGAAGTAGTAGGCGATCAGCGCGAGCATCGTGATCGCGGTCAGCCGGGCCGCGATCGCGAGTGCTGGTGCGGCGGTTCGAACGTTGATGCGCGGGGCCGCAGCGGCTTTGGCGTTGCTCATGGGACTCCTCAGTGGTCGTGGTCGTGTGCGACAGGCAGAGCGTGGTCGTTGGCGTCGGTCAGCACAGGCGCCGTCAACAGTTCGTGGCGGTCGACGAGCTTCTCCAGCGTCGCGACCCAGTGGTCGTAGTACTCCCAGTCTCCGCGTTCGGATTCGGGCGTGTTCTCCCACTCGCCGATCGTCTCAATGAGCGTCTGCTGGAACTCACTCCACTGGTAGTGCCGGAACTCCGACAGCGCGAGCGCCAACCCGAACGCCCGACGCTGCCATTCGTGGTCGAACTGCGGCGCCGCCTGGTCGGTGGTGCAGGTTGCATGCAGCTTCATGACGCCTGCCCCGCCAGCGCCACCCCGATCATCGACTCGGTGGTCACCAGATCCATCAGCATCTCGTCGGTGAAATCCTCAGTCCCTGCGGGTCGTTCGGGGATGACGAACCACCGCGAGTGGCCGCTGGAGTCCCACACCTTGATCTCGGTGTCGGCGGGCAGCTCCAGGCCGACCTCGGCGAGCACCTTGCGCGGTTCGCGGGCGGCCCGGGCACGGAACGTCGGATCCTTGTACCAATACGGCGGCAGGCCCAGCACCGGCCACGGGAAGCAGGAGCACAGCGTGCAGATCACCAGGTTGTGCACCCCAGGCGTGTTGGCGACAGCCTGCAGGTGCTCACCCTCGGCGCCGGCCATCCCTTCGGGGAAGTCCAGTTCGGCGATGGCGGCGGGCGTGTCGACGACGATCTTCTCCGCGAATTCCGGGTCGGTCCAGGCCCTTACGACGATCTTCTTCCCGTTCAGCGGGGTCATCTCGGTCTCGAAGTAGGCGAGCACCTTGTCCACGGTCTGCGGGGTGATGACGCCCTTCTCGATCAGCAGCGACTCCAGCGCAGCGGCCTTCTTGGCGCTGGCTTCCTCGCGGTCGGGCGGGTAGGCGAACTGTGCTGTCATTCCTTCTCCTCATTGGGTTCCAGGTAGGCCTCGAAAAGCTCGGCGTACAGGCTCAGCGGTCCGTCTTCGGCACGGGGGCCCCAGATCTCGGCGGGGTCGAACGCGACGATGTAGATCGGCATCGGGTCGCCGATGCCGTCGCCGGTGCGGCAGAAGTAGGCGTAGTCACCTTCGAAGACGCGTTCCACCGTGCCGGTGCGCCCACGCAGGTATCCGGGCAAGCGGCTGTGCGCGTCGGCCGGGACGTTGGTGATGCGCACCGTCGCGCCGACGGCGAACTTCGGGTGAGCGACGTCGCGACGGGGGCTGTCACCCAGTTTCAGGTAGGAGATCACCTGGTCGTCGACCGCCGGCTCGCCGGAACCCTCAGGCGCCGACGGTGTTTCGGCGATGCGCTCGGCAAGCTCCTCCTCCGTCACGTAGCCCTTGTCGATGAAGAACTGGGTGATGCCGCCCAGCCACTTCTCGTAGTAGCGGAACTTGAAGTAGTCGAAGGGGTTCATCGCCTCGGCGCCGGTGCGCAGGTCGGCCCACGTCCACTCGTCCTTGAAGGTGGTCGGCACCTCGTCGATGGGATAAGCCGGCAGCGCCGAGCCGAGGTGGTTCGACAGCCCCATCATCGCGACGTGGATGCCGAAGATGCGCTTCTCCCACTCTTCGACGAAGACACGCTTTTCGAACGTGAACTCGGGCAGACCTTCCAGGCCGCCGAGATAGTGCTGGAGTTTCATCAGGCGGGGCTTCCTTCTGTTGACGGGGCGGTTTCGGGCTTCTTCGTCATGACGTTGGCGAGGTACTCCGAGAGCAATCCGAAGGACGCCCCGAGGACGCACGCAACGGCGGCGACCAGGCCCGGGTGGGAGACGGTCGTGACGGTGATGGTGTTGCCGGTGCCCGCGACCGTCGACACGGTCGAGGCGAAGCCGACGACGACGGCCGGGGTGGTAGCCAGCAGCGGTACCCAGGACGCCTGCACCATCACAGCGCTGCCGACACCGACGGCGATGGCGGTGACCAGCAGGCTGCCTCCCATCAGGTGAGCGGCGTAGAGGCTGGCCGACGCGATCACGACGCCGACCAGGTTCGACGACAGCGATCGCACCCATCCGGTGACGCCGCCGCCGACGAAGAAGAACGATGCCCACGTGAGGAACACCACCCAGATGGGTACCGTGATGACTTCGGCGGTGAGCGCGACCGCCAGTCCACCGAGGACGCCTATGCTCAGCGTCAGAGCTGTTCGTGAATCCATGAAATGAGGTTCAGGGCAGTAGGTTTCGCCGAAGTTACACTCAAATTTCTCTGCCCCGCAGGACCGGACACGAATCGCGCAAATCCGGACCTTGGCTCGCCCGCAACGTGGACGTAACAGTCGCGAGCTATCTTGACTCCACTTCAGACGGGGGCACGAAAGGACAGCAGCTGATGTCCGACGGGAGCCGACCCCAACGGCAGCGCAGGACCATCGTGTTCGCGCTCTACGACAAGGTCACGCTGCAGGACGTCGCCGCGCCGCTGGAGATCTTCGCCCGCGCCAACGACTTCGGCGCGCGATACGAGGTGATCCTCGCGTCGGTGGAGGGAAAGCCGGTCAACACAACATCATTCGTCACCCTCAACGTCGACACCTCGCTCGATGAGGTGCCCGACCGGATCGACACATTGATCGTGCCGGGCGGAGTGCCCGCCGATTTCACCTTCACTCCCGGCGAGCACGACATCCCCGAGGAGCAGACGCCCGACGTCGTCGCCTCGGCGTTGGAGATGGTGCGCGAACTGGCGCCGCGGGCACGACGGGTGGCGTCGGTGTGCACGGGCGCGTTCGTGCTCGCCAAGCTGGGACTGCTCGACGGGCGCCGGGCCACCACGCACTGGGCGCACTGCCAGGAGTTGGCGCGGGCCTACCCCGAGATCTCGGTGGACCCGGACTCGTTGTTCGTGCAGGACGGACCGTTCATCACCGGGGCGGGGATCAGCGCCGGGATCGACCTGGGTCTGGCTCTGGTGGAGAGCGACTATGGGCCGGACGTGGCACGGCGGGTCGCGCGGTGGATGGTGGTGTTCCTGCAGCGGCCGGGCGGGCAGGCCCAGTTCAGTGTGTGGACCGAGGCGGCATCGCCGGTGTCGACGGGGCTGCGAGAGATCCTGGACGCCGTCGTCGCCGAACCCGCTGCGGACCATTCGCTCGCGGCGATGGCCGATCGCGCGGCTGTCAGCGAGCGGCATCTGGTGCGGATGTTCCACGACCAGGTCGGGACGACGCCCGCCCGGTTCGTCGAACGGGCGCGCGTCGAGGCCGCCAAGGTGCTGCTGGCGACGGGCGATCACAGTCAGGAAGCGGTGGCGCGACGGGCGGGGTTCGGATCAGCGGACACGATGCGGCGCACGTTCCGCCGCGCGCTGGGCGTCTCCCCTAGCTCGTATCGCAGGCGGTTCCGGACGACGGGCGTGGGAGCGCCGGCGTAGTTCGAGCGAGCATGTCGGACCGCCGATCTAGCGTCGGCCGTGATGAGGTCGAATGCGATGTTGGCGGTGGGTGCGTGCTCGTGCTCGGCCTGTGGACGCGCCGGGGTGGTGCTTCTCGATTGTCGGACCGAGGCGTTGTGTCTGGAGTGCGCGGGTCTCGGTCATCTCGAGTTCTTGCCGCCCGGCGATCCTGCGTTCACGCGGAGGGCGAGAATCGCCAGTCGTCAGTCGGTGGTTGTCATGGGCTGGGTCCGGCGCTTCAGAGGCCCTGAGCGGCTGGGCATTCTGGTGAACCGGCCGCGATCGAACGCGCGGCCAAGGACTATCTCTCCGTAGGCGATCAACGCCCGAAAACGTCTCGGCGGGTCGAGGACCGGAAATTCAGGCTGAGATTCGTCGATGCGATCCGTGAGCAGTTTCCGGGATGCTCCGCTGACCGGGCTGACGCGATCGCGCTGCACGAGGCGGTGCGGACAAGCGGCGAGCTTGGGCAGCGCTACACGCAGCGGTCGTCGGATCCGGAAGCGGTGCGCCTCGCCGTGGCCGCGTCCGTCCGTCATCTCAATACCGAGTACGACGCTCTGCTGGCAGCCGGTGCCGATCGCGAGTCGGCTCACGCCCGAGTACGGGATCGCATCGAGGACATCATGAATGCATGGCGCGACGGTGTCGCACTGCTCGACGATTGACCCGCCATCGCTATCCGCTTTCTGCAGCGAAAGTACGAGTAACCCTCTGTATTTCGTGGATAACGATGGCTGCACCGGGCGCACAGCTGGGAAACTAAGCCCAGGAGCAGGCGCGCCGATTCAGCCCTGCACCGTCGGCCAGAAGAGGTCGAACAACCGCGCCTCCCACCCCGCCGCGACACGCCCCGTACGGGCCCGCTCGGCGATGTGCGCCCCGACGATCGCGTCGATGAGCGTCGCGCCGTCGACGTCGGCGCGGAACGACCCATCCGCTTTCGCCGCGTCGATCACCGACTCCAGATCGGCCCGCTGACGACCGAGGATGCGGCGGAAGATCTTGCTGAACTCGGGGTCGTCGTCGGTCAGCATGGCCGCCAGGCCGCCGAAGCCGATGCCCACTTCGATGGTCTTGACGGCTTCCTGGATGAGCCACCGCAGCCGATCGGGCGCCTTGGCGTCGGCGGCGAGGGGCTCGGGAGTGGCCACGCGCGACAGCGCCGCGGACAGCATGTCGCGGCGATCGCTGTGGCGGCGATAGATCGTGGTTTTCGCGATGCCCGAGCGCGCCGCCGCCGCCTCGACCGTCACCGACCTGGGGCCCTTTGTCCGTAGCAGCGCCAACGTGGCATCGGCGATGCCTTCATCGACGTCCGGACGCTGCGCCATCGTTCCTCCTCCGTCGCCGGGGAATACCGACGGCGGAAAAAAACGCTACACTAGACGTATCGCTACGATACGCGTAGCGTTTTGATAGTTGATGGATGGAGCTGATCGACGTGTTGAAGGCAGTGCGCAACGTATCCACGACGTACGTGGCGTATGTGTGTCTATTGCTGACGTTCGTCGCGCTTGGGACGTTCGTCTACGCATTGGCCGCCGAAAGCGCGGTGGCGGGAATCGTCGGCGCCGCCCTGATCGTGTTGATGACCGCAGCGGTCGTGGGCTTCCGCATCGGAGCCCGCACGCGAGCGGCGTCCAACGACAGCGGCATCGACATCCCCGGTGAGAACATCTGGGCGCGGCCGCTACGACGTGAGCAGATCAGCAGGTACATGCAGAACTACCGCGCGGTGCGCGACAACCATGAGCAAATCCTTCAGGCGGTCGCTGTACCAGCGCCAGCGAATCTGGAGGATCGACGGGCCGCCTGATGATGCGTCAGGCGACGGCGGCGCCGAGCTCGGCGTAGACCGCGGCCTCGAAGCCAAGGATTGTCTCGACCATCTTGCCATCGAAGAACGGCAACAGCTGCGTCCCGATCACGGCGCCGACCCCCGCTTTGCGGTCGATCCAGAAGAAGGTGTTGAACAGACCCGACCAGTCGCCCGAGCCGGCGCTGCGCATGCCCGGCAGATCGATCGAGTAGACGTGGAACCCGAGGCCCCAGCCTTGGGGCACGGGAAGTAGCTCGACCGGATTCGCCAACTCGGAATCCGTCGGTTCCATCTTCGGCGGCAGCGGCACGCCGTTGAGGTGGTCCTGCAGCGCGAGGTCGACGGTCGCCTCGTTGAGGATGCGGGTGCCGTCGAGCTCGCCGCCGTTGACCCACGCGCGCACGAAACGCCCGTAGTCGGCGATCGTCCCGTAGGACCCGTGGCCGGCCGCGTCCCACTCCTGGACGGCGTCCAGGTCGACGGTGGTCGGCGCCAGGCTGCCATCCGGTTGCCGGGAGAGGACCGGGAGCGATCGCGCACGCTGCTCGTCGGTCGGGGTGAACGTCGAGTCCGTCATGTCGAGCGGGCCCCAGACGTGCTCGGCGAGGTAGGCGCCCAGCGTCTGGCCGCTGACGGCCTCGACGACCTGGCCGAGCCAGTCTGTGCTCATGCCGTACTCCCAGGCCGTGCCGGGATCGTGGACCAGCGGCGCGCTGATGCTCTGCTTGCGGCCCGTAAGTACATGCGGCCACCCGTGTTCGGTGCAGTACGTGTACAGCTTTTCGTTGAGGAAGTGGTAGCCGCAGCCGGCCGTGTGGTTCATCAGCTGGCGGACGGTCGCCTGGGTCTTGGGGGCACGCAGGACAGGCTTGCCACCGTCGAAGCCGTCGAGCACCTGGAGCTCGCCGAACTCGGGGACCAGAGACGCCACCGGCGCGTCGAGGTCGATGCGGCCCTGCTCGACGAGCTGCAGCGCCGCGGTGGTCGCGACGGCCTTGGTCATCGACGCGTTGCGGAACATGGAGTCGGGCCGGGCATCCCCGGCTGCGCCCTCGTAAAGGACGCCGTCGCGGCTGACGATCGTGGCGGCGATGCCGTGCAAGGACCCGTCGGCGGTCACGCCGTTCAGTAGGTCGTCGATTCGCTCAAATCCCATGTCACACTCCTCTGCTCACCGGGATCATCGCATGTGTCGTGGTCACGCCGACGCGCTTCGGACGCGACGCCTCACCTGAGCGCGGATGGGTTCCGCGGCGACCATCGTGAAGGGCAGCGCCACCGGGAAATCGTCGCCAAGGGAGCGGATCTCGATGCGGCGGACGATGGTGGCCAGCGCGAGGGTGGCCTCGAGCATCGCGAAGTGATCGCCGATGCAGGTGCGCGGGCCCGCGCTGAACGGAATGTATTGCCAGCGGTCGAGTTTGACGGCATTTTGCGGAGCGAACCGATCCGGGTCGAACCGCACGGGGTCGTCCCACAACTCGGGGTCGCGGTGAATGGCGTACACCCCCACTGTGCACACCGTGCCGGCCTTCACCAGATATCCGTCGACCTCGATGTCGCGAGTGATCAACCGGGGAATCGAGGGAGCCGGCGGGCACAGGCGCAGCGCCTCGTGCAACACCTGGACCGTGTAGGGCAGGCGGGGAACGTCGTCGGGGGTGAGTTCGCCGTCGCCGGTGGCGTCCGTCTCGGCGCGCACCCTGGCCTGCATGTCGGGGTTGCGGCCGAGCGCCCACAGCGCATAGGTCAGGGTCGTCGCGGTGGTGTCGTGCCCAGCCGACATAAACACGACGAGTTCGTCGCGGATCTCGTTGTCGGTCAGGGGGCGGCCGGTGGCCTGGTCGGTGGCGGCGAGCATCGCCCGCACCAGGGGTGCGTCGCGGTCGGGGTCGTCGCGGCAGGCCTGCAATACCTCGATGGCGAGGCTGTGCACGGTGGCGGCCGCGGCGCGCGCTCGCCGCCGCGCAGGGGTGGGCAGCCAGCGGGGCGGTCTGAAGGGACTGGTCACCCGCGAGGTGACATAGCTCAGGGCGGTCCTTAACGGTTCGGCGATGGCCTCGGCGCGCTCGTCGAGATCAATCCCGAGCACCGAACGGCCCAGTGCCCGCATGGTGAGCCTGCGGCTTTCTGCGTCGAGGTCGACGACGGCTTCGTCGGCCCAGCCGGCGGCGACGCCATCGGCGGCCTGAGCCATGTCACCCCCGAAGGCGCGAACGTTCTGCTTGGTGAAGACGGGCTGCAAAGTACGCCGGCGGGGCAGCCACGCCTCGTGCGTGAACGTGAAAAGGCTCGGGCCGAACAGGTAGCGCACCTCGTCGTGGGCGGATGTCCGCTCGGCGGCGCTGCCGGTCTCACCGAGAATGTCGCGGGCCGCCTGAGGTGACGCCGTGACCACCGCCTCCGGGAACAACCATTTCGGGCCGGTCTTCAGGCGGGTCACATAGCCGCCGGCGTCGCGCAGCGTCTCCTGACCAGTGTGAAATGTCTTGACAGCGTTGACCTGCTGACGCAACGACAGCGGATTCCTCGGCACGAGCGGCAGCCCGGCGAGGTCGGCGGACGGAGTTGTGCGGACCACGGCGTCTCCTCTGTCAGACGTCAGCATCCGCCATGGGGCCAGCGATTGTCAGTGACTTTCGGTAATTCGCAACTAGCGAGGCAACAAGCGACGGCGCTCGGTGATTCGAGCACGTGCGTCCGATGGCAAACAGTGGCCGAGGTTGAGCGGCGGATCAAGGTGTGCGAGCACCTCCTTCTCGACATCACCGAGCGCATCACGGTCGTCGAACGGCGCGATGCTGACCATCAAATGATCTGCGATCCAAGCGGATACACGAATGTTGCTCCGACGGTCCAGTCGCCCCTTACCCGCTGGCACAAGGGCAAGCCGGTCGAGCAACAGGGTCGAGATGGTGAGACGGAACGTCGACGACCGTGCGTTTCCGCGGATGTGCTGTCCACCAACTCTCTTGGCGAGGGTGGAGGACGATCCAGCTCCAGAGCGCTTCCTCGTGGCTCCCGTCTGGCCGGCGTAAAGCAAGCTCGACAGAGGCGCCCCGATCTCCTCGCCGAGCACCGCGCACGCTTCGTCGTCTCCCCACCAGGCGTACATGCCCGGCCTCGCCGTCGCCTCACGATGCTGAGGGAACTCCGCCGGAGGAATGGCATGACTTCGGTCGGTCAGCTGACGAACGACCTCTTGCGCCGCAGGCGACAAACTCGTCACATCCACCCTCCTACCAGAAAAGAAGTTGACCGCGCACCAATGCCCTGGGACTCTGTCCTGTTTGCCTTTACCCGACGACCTCAAACGCGATGACTCTGACCCACGACGAACTGACCGATGCCACCGCCGGATCCACCGGCGGCGATGATGCGCGCACCCGACCCATCACGGACGTCACCGCGTGGCTCGACGGCCTCGAGCCAGGTGTCCGTCCCGCGCTGCGTGCGCTCGGCGAGTTATTGGCGGGGGTCGTCGAGCGCGACACTGCGGAAAGCGCAGACAAGTTCACCGCCCGCTGCCTGAGCGTGCCGGATGTTGGACACCTCATCGATGAGGGACGGCAGCTGAATCCGGTGTCTCGGTTGACCATGCCGCTGGCGTTGGCGGAATGGATCGATGCCCACGCTGACGTCTGCGAGATCGGTCCCGGCGAGTACACGTCCCCGCCGAAGTGGACGCAGACCGAGATCGGCGACCGGCAGTACCGTCATCCCCTTTGTCTGCGTGCGTATTTCCCCGCCGGGACGCTGCTCGGCGACACCGGATGCGTCATCCACATCGAGGCTCGCGAAACCGTGATGTACACGGCCGAGGTGAGTGCGTACGTCACGCCCGACCATCAGGCCTCCGCCCGGGCGGTGCTCGACCGACTCGTCGAGCGCGCCAACGAGTTGAACCCCTATCGGGGCCGCGCGGTGCGGGCAAGCCTCGCACACGGACTGAAGTTCACCGTCATCGATCTGCCGTCGGCCGCAACTCGCGGGAACATCATCGTTCCCGACGAAGTGTGGGGCGAGATCGATCTCGGCATCGTCGCTGTGCGCGATCGCCACCACGTCCTCAACGCGCACGGTCTCGGCGCGCGGCGAGGTGTCCTGCTGTGCGGTCCTCCGGGCACGGGCAAGTCGGCGGTGAGTTCGGTGATCGCTCGCGAGGTCCTCGGGGAATTCACCGTCATCTACGTCGAGGCCAAGGCCGGAGCCGAATTGCTCACTGCCGTCGTGGAGGAGGCGCAGCGCCTCGGCGGTCCGGTACTCATCGTGCTGGAGGACGTCGACCTCTGGTGCGGGCAGCGCGAAGCCGGCGGTTCCGGCTTGTCGGAGCTGTTGTACGCGATGGACATCAAGGCCGACGCCCGCATCCTGACACTGGCGTCCACCAACGACGCAGAGGCCTTGGACAAGGCGGCGATCCGAACGGGGCGGTTCGACTCCATCGTCGAGGTCGGCTATCCCAATCACGTTGACGCAGCGCGGATTCTCGCGGCGCTGATCCGCGATATCGACGGCGGTCAGGGCGTCGACACGGCGGCTGTCGCGGCTGCGCTGCCCGAGCGGACCGGTGGCAGCGACATCCGTGAGATCGTTCGCCGTGCCGTGCTGGCGAGCGACGACGGAACCATCAGCACGGCAACGCTGCTGGCGGAGGTGGGCAGCGGACGGTACAAGGCCGAGGTCCCCGCAGGGATGTATCTCTGACGACTATGCGCCTCGGATCAGAACGAGGCCGCGTTCTCCTGATGGAAGTGCCGCCACAGCCGGGCCCCGCCGGACAGCGCGACCAGCACCCCCACCCCGCCGATCACGATGCCGGTGAACAGCGAGATGAACATCGGGTCGATCGACTCGCCTATCGTGCCGGCTCCGAACGAGCCGCCCACCAGGAAGCCCAGCAGCGGCGCCAGCACGGCGACCGCCGTTCCCAGCAGCGCCCGCCACATCCCCGGCGGGGTGGGCTCCAGGACGACCGGGCGGCCGGCGCCCAGGCCGTCGAGATCCTCATCGCCGGTTGCGGTGGCGGCCGGATCGGGTGCTGCGCTAGTCATCGGATCTCACCCTCCTGATGTGTGGGACGGCGTCGCCACCACCGCCCGCGTCGTCTGACGAGTTGACGCGTCCGCCCTCGAGGAACGGGCGCACGATGTCCATCGGGATCGGGAACACGACGGTCGAGTTCTGGTCGGCGCCGAGTTCGAGCAGGGTCTGCAGATAGCGCAGCTGCAGCGACGCCGGGCTCTCGCTGAGTGTCATTGCCGCATCCCGTAATTCCGCTGACGCCTGCAACTCGCCGTGCGCGCTGATCACCTTGGCGCGTCGCTCCCGCTCCGCCTCGGCCTCGCGGGCCATCGCCCGTTGCATCATCTCGGGAATCTCGACGTCCTTGATCTCGACGACCTCGACCTTGATCCCCCACGGTTCGGTCTGGCTCGCGATGGACGCGGCCAGGTCCTCGTTGAGATCGGCGCGGTGGGCCAGCAGCGTGTCGAGGTCGGCGCGTCCTACGACCGAACGCAGGGTGGTCTGGGCGATCTGGGAGGTGGCCACCGCGAAGTTCTCCACCGCCATCACGGATTTGGTGGGGTCGGTCACCCGGAACAGCACGACGGCGTTGACGCGTGCGGTGACGTTGTCGCGGGTGATGACCTCCTGTGGCGGGATGGTCAGCGTCACGGTGCGCAGGTCGACCCGTACGAGCTTGTCGATGCCGGGCAGCACGACGACGACTCCCGGTCCCAGCGGCCCGCGCAACCGGCCCAGCCGGAAAGCCACCCCGCGTTCGTACTCCTTGACGATGCGCAGCGACGCGATCACCACAGCGGCGAGCAGCGCGGTCAGAACAACGACGGCCACAGTCCATGGACCCATCAGCGTGCCTCCCGCCGGTCGGATGCATACGAGCTACGGCGGCGGATCTCAGCCTCGGCCAACCGCTTTCGCTCCTCGATATTGTCGTCGAGCGACTGGAACACCACTCCGGGCGGCACGGCCGGGGTGCGGCGCAGGTGCGACCACAACGGCAGCGACACCACAGCGACCGCGACTGCACACCCCAGCAGAAGCAGCGTCTCGGTCACGGTGTCGGCAGCCAGCGCCATGGCCAGCGGCCAGATGACCGCGATGGCGCTGACGGCGCAGGCGATCCCGCGGTGGAAACGCGCCGCCTCCGACGCGGGCCAGCTGTCGATTGCGCGGCTGACTTCGCGTCCATCGTGGGAGGTGGTACAGGTGTGCTTGACCGGGCAGGCGTTGCACACCGTCGGGCTGCCCCGGTAGCGCATGACCCGGTTGTCGGGATCAAATGACTTGGGCCACAACCACTGATCCTGCGGACACAGCCATGCGTCGTGGTCCTCGTGGTAGACGAACCCGCCGGTCCGGTGCTGTTCCACCTTGGCTGCGGCGCGCCGGGCGAACCTGTCGATGCCGTACGCGATCATGACGAGCACGGCGGAGTAGCCGATCGTCAGCCAGGTCTCGATCATGGGCTGTCCCCGGCGTCGCGGTCGTCGGGCAGACGGCGGTCCGAGGCGTAGCGCGACGTCCCGCCGCCCGTCGCCGCCAGGCCCGTGCGGTCCTCTTCGGCCTCGGCGTGTTCCTCGACGAACAGTGTTTCAGCGGGCAGCGTGTGCGTCGTCGCCTTGATGCCGTATCGCACACCGAGCCAAGCGATCCAGAGGAACGGCAGCACCCCGCCGAGGATGAACAGGAAGTCACCGGGCATGCGCAGCCACTCGAGCACGACGTTGCCGCGCTGGGTGATGTAGCCGAGCGTGCGCGCTTCGTAGTAGCCGTCGTTGACGGAGTGCCACAACTGCAGGACGCCGAGCGGCAGCAGGGTGGCGAACACCATCCACGCCAGGCCGATGTTGAGCGACCAGAAGGACAGCTTGGCCAGTTTGTCCGGCCATCTCTTCGCCGGGATGATGTAACGCAGCGCGAACAGCGCCAGACCGACGGCGAGCATCCCGTAGACGCCCATCATCGCGCCGTGTGCGTGGTTGGCGGTCAGCGCCGTGCCGATCTGGTAGTAGGACACGATCGGCAGGTTGATCAGGAAGCCGAAGATGCCCGCGCCCACGAAGTTCCAGAAGCCCACGGCGACAAGGAACATCACCGCCCAGCGGTGCGGGAACGGCGCGCTGCTGCGCGACTGCTGCCGCGAGCCCAGTTGCAGGAACGTCCACGCCTCGACGGTGAGGAAGGTCAACGGGATGACCTCCATCGCGGAGAAGAACGCGCCGAGGGCCATGTGTTCCACGGGTGTGCCGGAGAAATACAGGTGGTGCATCGTGCCGATCACGCCGCCCACCGAGTAGAGGATGATGTCGAGGAAGATGAGCTGGATGGCGATCCGGCGGCGCACCACACCGAGCATCACGAAGATGTAGGCGACCATCACCGTCGTGAACAGCTCGAGGAAGTCCTCCACCCACAGGTGCACCACCCAGAAGCGCCAGAACTCGGCGACGGTCAGATGGGTCTGGGTGCCGGCAAGCATGCCGACGGCGTAGAACGCGGGGATGGCCAGGCCGGCGTAGAAGAACAGCCACGGCATGTTCAGCTTGCTCTCGGTCTTCAACCGTGACCGGATCGCCCGGTAGATGATCGCCATCCACAGGAACAGCCCGATGACGAGCAGGATCTGCCAGAACCTCGGCAGGTCGAGGTATTCCCACTGCTGGTCGAAGAAGATGGAGCCCTTGGCCCAGTCGACACCGAAGGTGCTCAGCGCCGTGCCCGTCAGGGTGCCGGCGACGACGATGAACAACGCGCCGAGCAGGCCGTAGGTCAGCCACGATTGTCGACGGGGTTCGCGGCCGGAGATGATCGGCGCGAGGAAGATGCCGGCGGCCAGGAAGGACGCCGCGGTCCAGAGCAGCGACAGCTGCACGTGCCAGGTCCGCGCCAGGTTGAACGGTAGGACCTGGGCGAGGTCGAAGCCGAAGAAGTTGCTCAGCTCGGCGCGGTAGTGCTCGATGGCGCCGCCCAGCACCGCCTGAGCAAGGAAGAGTACGGCGACGACGAGGAAGAACCACGCGGTGGCCTTCTGCGACGGTGTGATCTCGACCTCGCCCGGTTGGCGGAAGGCCAGCGACGGCGTTTCGGTTGCGTGCCAACCGATCTTGCGGCTCCACCGACCGTAGAGGGCGAACAACGCGCCGAGCCCGGCCAGCAGGGCGATCAGCGACATCGCCGACCAGACCAGGATGTCGGCGGTCGGGGTGTTGTTCACGCGCTGTTCGGGTGGCCAGTTGTTGGTGTAGGAGTAGGAGTGGCCCGCGCGCTCGGCTGCCGCGGCCCAGGCCGTCCAGCTGAAAAACGCGGTGAGGTCGGTGATTTCCTGCGGATCGGTGATGAGTTGCGGGATCAGCCCGTACTTGGTCGAGTCGGTGCCGAAGACGCCGGCGTAGTAGTCGCGGATCCTGTTGAACGCGGCCACCTGCTCGGCGGTGAACTGCAACGTGGCGGTTTCCTCGTCGAAGCGGTTGGTCCGCATCATCTCGACGAGGTCGGCCGTCGGGTCCGGCGATCCGGAGTCGCGCAGCTGCTGGCCGACGTCGTCGGCGGACAGGCGCAGGTACTCCGCGGTGTAGTCCGGGCCGAGGTAACCGCCATGGCCCATCACCGAGCCGTACTGCTGCAGACCTCGGCGCAGAAAGATCTGCTGGCCCGCGGTGACCTGCTGCTCGGTGAACAGTGTCTGGCCGTCCGGGCCGACCACCCGCTGCGGAAGCGGCATCGAATCCGCGTAGGTTCTGGCAGCCAGGATCCCCATGATCAGGAAGCCGAAGACCATGACCAGGGCAACACCCTGGACCCACCCTTTCGAGATCGCCAGCTCAGCACGCGTCGGAGCCGGCAAAAAGGACTGTTCAGTCATTGCACCCCCCAGTCGAACTGAAACTACGTTCGGAGCGTCTTGATCAACGTAACGAACCTCAGGGCGGAAGTGGTGGAGGTTCTGAAAGTTCACCCCGGCGTACCGCGCTAAATGAAAGCTCGCCAAAGTCTGGGTGACCCGTCTGGTACAGGCCCGGGGCGTAGGGCGAACGCCGGGGTGATCGGTCTGTCGACGTATGCGACCAACATCCTCACACTGCTGGTCGTCGCGACCGGGACCGACTACATGGTCTTCGTGCTCGGCGTAGGACCTACGGGACAAGATCGCCAACTTCGACGACTTCTTCCGGCCGCTGCGCAACTATTTCTATTGGGACCCAAACTGTTACACCATTCCTCCACGGCGTTGCACAGCCGGCGGTGCGGCGCCGCGTTGCGACGGATGGTGGACGACGGTTGGTTCGGCGGCCACGAGGACACCATCGGTATGGAGGTGGAGTTCGATCTGGTCGACCCGTTGGGCCGACGATCCGGTGGAGTTGTTCGACGAGACCGTTCGGGACTTTCCTCCGCTGTTTCCGACAATGGAGGCCGAGGATCCCGACACCGCCCTCGAGGCGGGTTATATTCCGGGTCTGCGCGAAACGGCACCGTGTGGCGCTGGAACCGTCCGGTCTACGACGTGCAGGCCGGGCGCCCGCAGCTGCGCATCGAGAACCGGGTACTGCCCAGCGGGCCGACGCCCGTCGACATGATCGCCAACGCGGCCTACTACTACGGGCTGGTCCGCGCGCTTGCCGACACCGACCCCGCGCCTTGGGAGCAGGTGCCGTTCGCGGTGGCCGAGCGCGACCTGCACCGCGCGGCGCGTGACGGGCTGGAAGCTCAATTATCTTGGCGCGGAGTCGATCACCCGAGCGACCGGCTTACCCTCGAGGTGCTGCTGCCGGCCGCCGCAGCCGGGCTGGACGCCTGGGGTGTGGATCCCGACGACCGCGACCGCTACCTCGGTGTCATCGAAGCCCGGGTCCCGAGCGGCCGCACCGGCGCGGCCTGGCAGATCGACGTGGTGCGCCATCTGCAGGAGCGCGGGCGCGAGCGCGTCGCGGCGCTGCATGAGATGACCCGGCAGTATGTCGAGCACGCCCACACAGGCGCCCCGGTACACGAATGGCCTGTGTCATGACCGGCAGCAGCACCTTTTCGTATGGTGACCGGATGAAGAAGGCGCGAATCGTCCACATCGCCCGGCAGGTCGGGGCCCTGGCTGTCGCGGCGGTGACCGCCGCTTCGACACTCAACGGCTACCGACCGCTGGCACGTAAGGGCTACCCGTCGATCTTTTCGTTCGGCTTCGGTCTGGTGGTGAGCGAGTTCCCGCTGCAGACGCTCGCCAGCCAGCTGGGCGGGCTGGCGTTGACCGCGCGTCGGCTGAGGCGTCCGGTGGCCATCGTCGCCTGGGTGGTGGCCGGCATCTCGGCGATTGGTCTGCTGAACTTCAACCGCGCGGGTCATCAGGCCGGTGCCCCGCTACGTGAAGCGTTGGACAGCGGCCTGGGCACCGATCGACGCACAGACTCGACCGGCCTGTGGCGCCGACCCGCCGGCGCCGGTACCGCCAAGAGCCCGGGCGCTCTGCGGATGATGCGGATCTACCGCGACTACACCCACGACGCCGACATCAGCTACGGCGACTACGGCAGCGCCAATCATCTCGATATCTGGCGGCGTCCCGATCTCGACCCGGCCGGGAAAGCGCCGGTACTCTTCCAGATCCCCGGCGGCGCCTGGATCACAGGCAACAAGCGCGGCCAGGCGCACCCGTTGATGAGCCACCTCGCCGAGCTCGGCTGGGTCTGCGTGGCGGTCAATTACCGGCACAGCCCGCGCAATACGTGGCCCGACCACATCGTCGACGTCAAGCGCGCGCTGGCGTGGGTCAAGACGCACATCGCTGAATACGGCGGCGACCCCGACTTCATCGCGATCACCGGCGGGTCGGCCGGCGGGCATCTGTCGTCGCTGGCCGCGCTGACGCCCAACGATCCGCGGTTCCAGCCGGGCTTCGAGGACGTCAACACCCGGGTGCAGGCCGCGGTCCCGTTCTACGGCGTCTACGACTTCACCCGCTTCGAGGACGCAATGCATCCGTCGATGCCGGAACTGCTCGAGCAGATGGTGATCAAGCAACCGCAGCAGACGAACGTGCAGACGTATGCCGACGCGTCGCCGGTGAACTATGCACGCGCCGACGCTCCGCCGTTCTTCGTCCTGCACGGAACCAACGACTCACTGGTACCCGTCGAACAGGCCAGGGCGTTCGTGGCGAAGCTACGCGACGTCAGCACCCAGCCGGTCGTGTACGCCGAATTGCCGTTCGCCCAACACGCTTTCGACATGTTCGGCTCGGCGCGTGCCACGCACGCTGCAGTCGCGGTGGAACAGTTCCTCGCCGAGATCTATTCGGCGCGAACGTAGCCGTCGCTCCCGGCGTCCGCTTACAGCACCTTGGACAGAAACTCCTGCAGCCGAGGATGTTTGGGGTGGTCGAAGAGTTCCGCTGGCGGGGCATCCTCGACGATCTTGCCGCCGTCCATGAACAGCACGCGTGAGGCAACTTCCCGCGCGAAGCCCATTTCGTGGGTGACGACGACCATCGTCATACCGCCCGCCGCGAGTGCACGCAGGACTTCGAGCACGTCGCCGACCATCTCGGGGTCCAGCGCGCTGGTGGCCTCGTCAAACAACATGATCGACGGGTTCATCGCCAACGCTCGGGCGATCGCGACGCGCTGCTTCTGACCGCCCGACAACGTCGAAGGCTTCACGTGCGCCTTCTCTTTGAGCCCCACCTGATCCAGGAGTTCGAGCGCCTTCTTCTCCGCGGCCGCCTTGTCCATCTTCTTCGTCAGCAGCGGCGCCATGGTGACGTTGTCGATCACCGTCATGTGCGGGAAGAGGTTGAAGTGTTGGAACACCATGCCAATGTGCTGGCGGACCTTGTCGAGGTCGACCTTCTTGTCGGTCAGGTCGTATTCGTCGACAACGACCTTGCCGTCGGTGATGTCCTCCAGTTTGTTCAGGCAACGCAGGAACGTCGACTTGCCCGATCCCGAAGGGCCGATGACGCAGACCACCTCGCCCTTGCTGATCGTCGTGTCGATGCCGGTGAGAACTTCCAAGTCGCCGAAGGACTTCTTGAGTCCCTCGATGCGGATCTTCACGGTGCCTTCGGGTTCGGCGGCCGCGGCCTCCGGGACGAGTTGCGTCATTTGTTGATCCTTTTCTCGAGTCGATCCGAGAGTTTGGTCAGCGCCATGATGACGATGAAGTAGATGATGCCGATGATCAGCCACATCTGGAACGACTGGAAGTTGCGGGCGATGATGATCCGGCCCGTCTGGGTCAGTTCGGCGATGCCAATGACCGACAGGATCGAGGTGTCCTTCAAGGTGATGACGAACTGGTTGATATAGGACGGGATCATCGTTCGGACCGCTTGCGGCAGAATGACTTTGCGCATCGTCGGCAGATATCCGACGCCGAGGCTGCGGGACGCCTCCATCTGACCTTTGTCGACGGACAGGATCCCACCGCGCACGATCTCGGTCATATACGCACCCGCGTTCAGCGAAAGCGTGATGATGCCCGCGGTGAACGCCGACATCTCGAAGCCCAGCGCGGCAGGGATGCCGAAGTAGATGAAGAACGCCTGCACGAGAAGCGGTGTGCCGCGGAAGATGTCGACGAAGGTGGTGCCGATCGCGCGCAGCCAGATCGCCCGGGACACCCGCATCAGCCCGAAGATCACGCCGAGCACCAACGCGCACGCGATCGAGATGATCGTCAGGATGACGGTCATCTTCAGGCCTTCCATCAGCAACGGGAAGGTGCTCTTCAGCAGGCCGAAGAACGAGTTGTCGGTGGTTGCGGCGTCCTCGCCAAGGTAGGTGTCGAGCACTTCCTGGTAGCGGCCCGACTCCTTGAGGTTCTTCAGGCCGGCGTTGAACTTGGACAGGAGTTCGGCGTTGCGGCCCTTGTTGACGGCGAACCCGTAGCTGGCCCCCTTCTCCTTCGGCGTCACAGTTTTCAGGCCGTTGCCCTGGGTGATGCCGTAGGCGAGGACGGGGTAGTCGTCGAAGACGGCGACGGAGTTTCCGGTTTTCACCTCGTCATACATTGATGACGAGTCGGCGAAGTAGACCGTCTCGAAGCCGTACTTGTCCTTGATCGACTCGGCGAACGCGGCGCCTTCGGTGCCGTTCTTCACGGCCACCCGTTCGCCCGCAAGGTCTTCGTAGCCCTTGATGTCGTCGTTGGTCGCCAACACCGCCATCTGGACGCCGGACTCGAAATACGGGTCGGAGAAGTCGAACACCTTCTTGCGTTCGTCGGTGATCGACATGCCCGCGATGACGCCGTCAACCTGGTTGGCTTGCACCGCTTGCAGTGCCGCGTCGAAGCCCAACGGTTTGATGTCGACTTCGAAGCCCTGGTCCTTGGCGATCTCGCGGATGAGGTCCATGTCGATGCCGACGAAATTGCCCTGCTCGTCCTGGAATTCGAACGGGGCGAACGTCGTATCGGTGGCGATGACGTAGGTCTCGTCGTCTTGCGCGTGCGCGTTTGACGGGTTCAGCAGCCCGATGCCGAGCAATGTAATGAGGATCGCCGCAAACAGGACCGCCCATCGATGCGGGCCCCCTCTGTCTCTCACACACTCGACTCGCATCGTTGACCTCCCAGCGTCGGCTGTTCCCGACGCTAATGTTCCGTCGCTTTTCGCGCTGCGGATCCGGAGGGATTGTTTCCGACGCAAGCGAAAGTGAGGCATGCTCGACGCATGAAGAAACGGCACCTCGCGATCGCGGTTGCGGTGGTCTTAGCCGCGACGGCGTGCGACAGCTCCTCCGAGCCGGCAGCAACCTCCGAGGCGACGACGACGACAGCAGCCGCGACCTCGGCTGCGGCCACCACGACGTCGGACGCGCCGACGACCACGGCGGCCGCATCGTCCGCGTGCACCAGGCTCGAGGGAACGGTTGGCGAGGCGGGCCTCTGCACGGTCCACACCGAGACGCCCAACTACACGATCGACATGAGCTTCCCGGTCGACTATCCCGACCAAGAGGCGGTGGGTCAGGTCCTGAGCAGTCGACGCGACGAGTTCATCGCGCTGGTCGAGGAGCCGCCGGTGCGCGACGTACCCAAGGCGCTCGACATCAAGTCGCAGACGTTCCGGTCGGGCACCCCGACCTCGGGCACCGAGAGCCTGGTGTTCGAGATCTACAGCAGCTTCGGCGGCGCCCACCCGGTGACGAGCTACGAAGCCCTCAGTTTCGATCTCGGCAAGAAGGCGCCGATCACGTTGGACACGTTGTTCAAGCCGGGGTCCGACTTCGTCGCCGCGCTCGATCCCCTGGTGCAGGCCGAGCTGACGAAGCAGTTGCCGGGCGCGTCCGTCGGTGACAACCCAGTGGGTGCCGACATGTACCGGAACTTCGCCCTCACCGATGACGCGGTGATCTTCTTCATCAGCCAGGGCCAATGGACGATCTCGGCGGCCGGAGCGCAGAAGGTGTCGATACCGCGCTCCGAACTCGAATCCATCCTGGCCTGACCTGGGTCGATTACTGCCAAAAGACTCAATCCGCCTCGCAGCACGACGACAATGGCGGGTCGGAGGTCTCGCCATGTACCCCAATCAGGTGACTGCTGGTTTCGCCATTGTGGGCGTCGTGGTGTTGGCCTGCGTCAGCTCGGCGGGGATGGACGTGATTGCCGGTGCGTCGCCACCTGTCGTGATCGGTGAGCAGGATTCCCCGACGATCACCGTCGAGCCCGCGCCCTCCGCACCATCATCGGACTTCTCCTCCGGCGACACGGGAGCGTCGTCGTCCACGGATTTGGGTTCAGGCACACCGAGCGTCGACTCAACTGTCGGTGGCCCGGTCGCCGACTTGCCCGCTGGTGCGCCGCCGATCGATCCTGAGGCGGCACCCGTCCAGGGAGGCGGACCGCCCATTCCTGACACCCTTCCGCCTGGCGAGGGTCCGCCTGGACCACCCGGTGGTCCGGCGTCGACCGCCCCGCCGGGGACCCCGCCCGATCCGGAGGCCGGTGATGGCGGTAAACCACCTGATTGCCACCGGTTCTGGTGCCCGCACCCGCCCGTGCCACCCGTGCCGCCCGACCCGCCGGGATGGCCGTGGCCTGATCCGTTCTGGCCGAGCACATCCGATACGTGGGAGCCCGGTACGACGGTGGCCTTGCCGTCGCCGTGCGTACTCCCGCCACCCCCGAATGCACCGTCGTCACAACCGATTCAGTACGGCGGCCAGACGGTTGCGCCTGTCTTCGACGGGGGTTTGCAACAGTGGGGATTCTGGTATCTCGGCAATTGGGTGCCGATGTTCGGACCCGATTGTCCGAAGCCGGCACCATGACCTAACCGACCTGGTCAAGCCGCGACCGCCGCGCTCGATTACGGATTTGTGGTCAGCAGCCAATACCATCGCGGTCGCGATGACTGACAATGCCCTGGCCGCTGCGCCGACGACCGAACCGTCTCCACCCGGCCGGATAGCCGCGGAGGCGGGCCGGCGACGGACGTTCGCCGTGATCAGCCATCCCGACGCGGGCAAGTCGACGCTGACCGAGGCGCTGGCGCTGCATGCCCGCGCGATCACCGAGGCCGGCGCGGTCCACGGCAAGGCTGGCCGGCGGTCGACGGTGTCGGACTGGATGGAGATGGAGAAGGCCAGAGGCATCTCGATCACGTCGACGGCGTTGCAGTTCCCCTACCGCGACTGCGTCATCAACCTGCTCGACACCCCGGGCCACGCCGACTTTTCCGAGGACACCTACCGGGTTCTGACGGCGGTGGACTGCGCGGTGATGCTGATCGACGCGGCGAAAGGTCTTGAGCCGCAAACACTGAAGCTGTTCCAGGTGTGTAAGCACCGCGGGATCCCGATCATCACGGTGATCAACAAGTGGGACCGGCCCGGGCGTCATGCCCTGGAGCTGATGGACGAGATCCAGTCGCGGATCGGGTTGCGGCCCACTCCACTGACGTGGCCGGTGGGCATCGCCGGGGACTTCAAGGGAGTCTTAGATCGCCGTTCCGGTTGGTTTATTCGGTTTACCCGCACGGCGGGTGGGGCGACGGCGGCGCCGGAGGAGCACATCGCGGCTTCTGATGCTTCCGAGGCTGCGGGTGTTGACTGGGAGACCGCGGTCGAGGAGTCGGAGCTGCTGTCGGCGGACGGGTCCGATTACGAGCGTTCGACGTTCTTGAGTGGCGAAACGACGCCGACGCTGTTCACGTCGGCGGCGTTGAACTTCGGAGTGAATCAGCTGCTCGACGTTTTGGTCGACCTGGCGCCGTCGCCGAGCGGGGCGGCGGATGTCGACGGGGCATTGCGCGCGGTCGAATCGCCTTTCAGCGCTTTCGTTTTCAAGGTGCAGGCTGGAATGGATTCCGCGCACCGCGACCGGATTGCGTATGCGCGGGTGGTGTCGGGCACGTTCGAGCGCGGGGATGTCCTGACCCATGCGGCGACGGGTAAGCCGTTCGTGACGAAGTACGCGCAGTCGGTTTTCGGGCAGCAGCGGGCGACGTTGGACACGGCGTGGC
This sequence comes from Mycobacterium barrassiae, assembly GCF_025822765.1. Taxonomy (GTDB): domain Bacteria; phylum Actinomycetota; class Actinomycetes; order Mycobacteriales; family Mycobacteriaceae; genus Mycobacterium; species Mycobacterium barrassiae. Next base: position 110,528 of record NZ_JACKUK010000009.1, read on the forward strand.
CGGGTGACGTGCTCGGGTTGGCGAACGCGGCGGCGTTGCGGCCGGGTGACACGTTGTATATGGATGTGCCGGTGCAGTATCCGCCGATTCCGAGCTTCTCCCCCGAGCATTTCGCGGTGGCGCGCGGTATGGATCCGAGCAAGCACAAGCAGTTCCGGCGTGGGATCGAGCAGCTAGAGCAGGAAGGCGTGGTGCAGGTGCTGCGCTCGGACCGGCGCGGGGAGCAGGCGCCGGTGCTGGCCGCGGTGGGACCGATGCAGTTCGAGGTGGCCACGCATAGGATGGCGACCGAAATCGGGGCGCCAATCTCGTTGGAGCCGTTGCCGTATCAGGTCGCGCGCGTCGTCGACCCCGCCGACGTCGAGTTCATGAACAAGCAGGTGTCCTCGGAGGTGCTGACGCGCACCGACGGCGTGCTGCTGGTGCTGTTCTCCACGCCGTGGAGACTGGAGGGCTTCCAACGCGACAACCCCGACATCAAGCTGGGGTCGCTGGTGGCTGCAGAGGGTTAGACAGCAGCTCAAGCAATTTCGGAGCTACATGATGGGGCGCAACGTATCTGACACTCTGCGGCGGTCGGTAATCCCGACGTGCAAACGCCGCAGCGCTCTGGTCGCCCGCCTGTGCGCGACACCGAAACGACAACGCCCCGACCGTCTGTCGCGGGGCTGTGGGCGTCAGACGCGAATTATCGCGAGACCCGCGACGCCCGCGAGGGCATCGAAGTCATCGTCCTGCGTGACGACAGGCAGTTGCCTGGAAGCTGCGATGGCAGCAATCCACAGGTCATTGACGCGGACCCGTCGACCCGCCTCGGCGAGGTGGACACGAAGGAGCGCACACAGTTGAGCCGTGTCTTCGTCGATCGGCAGCACGGCCATATCGGCGACGGCGTCCAACGTGCGGAGCCGGCGCGCCCGGATCTCGGAGGTCCGAGCCGCGAGCACGCCTGCGTTCAGTTCGGCGAGGGTCACCACCGTCGTCGCTACTTCTTCTGGAATCAGCGAGGTCTCGAGTTGGCGTCCGCTCTCGTCCGCGATGAAGACCGAGGTGTCGAGGATGCCGGCTGCGGGCGGGTCCGCCGTCACAAATCGTCGAGTTCGTCGGTGGTTTCTCCGACAAGCTGCGTGAGGTCGTCACGCAAACCGGGGTCCGCCTGGCTGGTCTGAAGGCGCTGGATCACTTCCGCCTTCGATACCCATCGCCGCCGCTTCGGCTGTATGGCGGTGATCGTCGCGACGGCTCGCCCGTTGACCGTGACCGTCACCTCCTCGCCGGCTTGCACCCGACGAAGCACGCCTGCCGTGTCGTTTCGAAGTTCGCGCGATGCCACCGTCGCCATGCTACGACTGTAGCACTTCTGTAGCACTTCAGGCATCTGCATACGTGATCACCCAACTGCTTCGCGGTCGTAGAGGCCGTCAAGCAATGACGACACGTTCTTCGACTGCCATCCCCGGTCGTCAGGGGTGCGGTGACCCGACGAATTCAGCACGCGCGCGGCCGCCGCGCGAGTCACGCCGCAGCTCTCCACCAGCCAGCGCACAAAGTCTACGACGGCTCGGCGACGGTCGGCCCACGGCAATCCGGGTGAGGGAAGCTTTGGCGGCCAATCATTGTCGTGTGGGGCTGCCGACGTGGCGTTCGCCGCCTGCTCGACAACTTTTTCGAGGCTTTCCACCCCGGCAGCGGCCAGTGCCGCACGGTCGAGCGCGTCGACGGCCTGTACCTCACACCGCAGCGCGTGGTCGATTTCGTTAATGCCGCCGGTGTCCGGGACCGGCCACAGGTCGTGACCCACCAACAAGTCAAGACCGTGCCGTTGCAGCACCAGGGCGAGCCTGCGGTAGTGCTGCTCGCGACCCAGATCCGATAGCGCATTGGGCATCCATACTGGCCGTCGAACGGAGACCGCGCGGGCCACCGCTGCGACAACCGCTTCAACCTCGGTCAGGTCGTCGTAAGAGGCGGGCGCGCCCGAGTCGAACGCGAACATTGCGACGATGCTTGCGGAGCGCATCGCCGCGCGCGCCGTCAATTGTTCACAGCTGCGGATGGTTTGGTCGTTTCCGAGCACGACGACCTCAGGCACGGTCGGGTTGTGAGGTCGAACCATGGCGAGCTCCTTGCGCACGAGATACCGGAGCGGGTGCAAGCTACGGCATCGGTGAAGTTGATTCGACGGTATCGAGAGCTACTGACAACTCTGTTCGACGGCGCTCTGGTTGCCCGCCATTGCGCGACAGCGGAGCGACAACGGCTGGCGCGCAGTCCTGGTGCCGGTCAGCGGCTCTGTGATCGCCGTTTTGTGTCGGATGTGCGTCCGATCATGGCGCACATGGGGGATGACTGGTTTGCGAATCTGACGGGCTTCCGTGAGGACGGCTACGACTCGACGCGGAAGCGGCTCTTCGTCGATGGTGATGAGTTGATCTCGACCGTCAATGACAGCCGTTTCGGCGTTGGCAAGCTCGAAGTGCCGACGTTGGACAACTGCGCAACCGAGTGCAGATGCCGACCAACAAGCGCAGCACGGTGCAGTGTGTTGTCGGCGAACCGCGAACGATGCACGCCGATCCGGGTCACGGCCAAGTGCACCCGTCGTCACAAGCGATCGCGGAGCGATTCAGTGGCTGAAAGCACGCGGTGGCGGCACGATGCAGTACTCCACGCGTGGTGGGTGGAGCCGGGACTCCCTCTGGCGGGGGAATATCCGAGCTCGCCGGAACCCGGAAGCGCGGTGCAGAAGATAGGACTTCTTGTCGATGCGGGAATCGACTCGATCGTCGATCTGACTACGCCCGCAGACAGACTCGATTCGTACCTAGCGCCTCTGCAGGCGGCCAGCAGGAGAGCAGGTCGCGAGATCGCGCACCACAGCTGTCTCCCCATGCCCGGGCTCCATGGTGGGTGTCGTCCACCGCATCGACGAGACGCTCGGCCCCGGCCCTTGAGGCATTGAAAGCCAAGAAATGTGCGCGAGGAGTGGTCTCTAGATACCACTCGTCAAAATCACGTGAGCCCATCGTCGGAGTATCCGCATCCGAGTCACCGATGCACACCGGCGACAGGATGATTGCCGCCGGCCTGAGAAGACAACGCGCCGTCCCGTGCCACTCACCGCATCGACTCCGATGTATCAACCGACACGGCACGGATAACGTCCAACCACGTCACGACGACCGGCGCCCCGCTTGGGGTCCCACGCGTCAGGAGCCTGACATTGATCGACGCGGACCACGCGGGCAGTTCTTCGACGAACTCGACGTCTGCCACAAAATAGATATCACCGCGCGGATTGGGGTAACCAGTCGCCATCAAGTCGGCCGCAGTCGATGGGCGCCAACGTAGTACCTTCCCAGCGCCGGCCACCTGTAAGAGATTGTTCCGGCGCTCGTACAGCAGAAGTAGCTTCGCACCGAGCTCTCGCCCTCCGATCTCAACGGCGCCAGTTCGATCGCCAGCACGAATGTTGTACTGCCTCAAGCGTTCTATCCATTCACGATGAGCGGGATCTCGGACAAATCCGAGAAGCACATCCGTGTCCGCGGGAGGTTCGTCCAGGAAGTCCGTGATCAGTAATGAACTGGGCGTGGGCTCACCAGGTCGATGCACGGTCGCGGTCCAGAAACGATGCCGTTCATCGCGCGTGACCTGATTGGCGACATGTGTTAGCACATCGTTCAGGAATTGGTCTAGGGCCCGCGAAGACGATGGCAGGCCATCACTGCTCGGCCTCAGCGGAAAGGCGCCCAATCCAGGCAATAGCTCTTTGAAGCCGGGATGTCGTCGAATGTTCATGATTTCTGATCCCGGGTACAACACGTACGCTCCGGCCGTCCGCGAGATCGCGTCTCGATAGGCGTGCATCTTGAGCAAGTCGTCCCGCTTCGCATTGCCAGACGTGATCGACCCGTCGTAGGGCTCGTCCGATTCAGGTGCTGATTTCATCTGTGCGACGAGATTTTCGACACGGTATTTCGCATCGAAGTGCAGCCAAACTTCCAGCTCCTGAGCGGAGACCTGCGAGGGCGTGCTGCCTTCCGGTTGTATGCGCACCGAGCAGTCGGGGCGCATCGCCCGGCTCCACGATCCCCGTCGATCATCATTTGCCGCAAAGGTTCGATTGAAGAACACTTCGATGCTCAGTGGCCGTCCTGCTCGTCGAATCGACCACGACAATTTCGACTTCTCGCCTGACTGCATTGTTATGCAGGTGCCGTCGCTTGCGACAGCGAAGGCACGCGCCGTTCGGTCCTCCCCGCACACGCGCCCTAGCGAATCCACGACCGCAAGGAAGCACCAAAACTCGTAGAGTGTTGCGATGTTGCGTTGCGAGGCCGCGAAAACATCGGTCATGTCCACGCGATTAAACCTCAGGGTGGGGGCCGATTCAGTCATCGCAAACGTCCGAAATAGTTCGCGATATCCGGCGCGTTTGAGCAACACCTGATCCGAAGTTGGCATTCTCCGTAGTGCACTTACCTCTTGGAAGATGGGGTGCGCCAGGTATTCGTCCAGTTGAGCCCCGACGTCAGCAGCGATTTGCAGACCGCGACGCTGCGGCCCGGGTTCGATCTTCACGGAGGACGAGCTCAGCCTGTCGAACAGCTCTAACGCGACGACTCGCCATCGCTGCAATGCGAATTTGACGAATTGGTTCGCCGAGTTGTCGAGGCTGGCTTCGGCACGATCACGGATGAGCGCAGCAGGAAGCGATTTAAGCGCGGCAGGACCACCTGCCCACGGCACCCGCCGACCGGGCACGCACACTGCTCGGCGGAAGGCGGACCCCGCGGGGAAAGGCGATCCAATCGGACGAACCTCTGTCTCAGAAACCCATGTGCGGTATGGCTGCGAGGTCACATGCGCAATCGCGGCCTCGAAGGCCGGATCCTGCAGGTACGCAGCAACCATCGCGAAGCGAAGGTATAGCAGTTCGGAGGGCATCTCACTTGGCGCAAGATCAATCAAGCTTGGCGCGAACCCCTGCAGCACTGCCTCGGCAGCGAACGCCGAGATGTCAGTGAGCATTTGGCGGTACTCGGTCTCGTGCTCAAGTTTGACGGCGAGTACCTCTACCTCGGTCGTCGCACTTTGGCGCGTGGTACGGTCAACGACCTGAATCCGGAGACGTCCAACGGATTGACCAGGCCGTAACCGCCCCCGCTTGCAACTCGCATCATCTGGATCGAACAACTCGCGCGGCTCAACATCCACATCCGTTGCACCGGTGAATATTTCGTAATGGTAGATCCACGCTTCGCGCAGCGCGGCATCACTCGTAGCGTAAAACGTGCTGTCCTGCCGACCGGGAAGATTAGCGATCAACAACTGACCGACATCCTGGCCTTCGTCATCTCGAAGCGGCAACCGCATGGGTCCCTGGGGCATGGCTATTCAGCGAAACTGACGAATTGATTCGCACGCACGGACTCGATCATGCGGACAATCTTGTGATGTGTAACGGGCAGCCGCGGCACCGTACCGGGTCCCTCGGCTAGCGCCTTCAGCTCGTTGAGCACCGGCTCAATCCTCCGCCGCGAGCCGTGAATCTTCGGCAGAACTTTCTGCATCATGGCGAGGTCGAGCGCGGTATGACCATCGGTGTCACCCGTCGCTGCGAAGAAGGAACAAAACCGGACGATCTCGTAGAGCGTTCGGTGTCCGAACTCTTGATTTGCCCGCGCCAAAATCGCATGCGCATCTCGAAGCGTCGATACGATTTCATCGCGGGCCGGGTGAGGATGTTCTCCTTGCCAGTCATCGCGCTCCGCAAGCGATGCGAAGGCGCGCACTCGCCGGTCCTCCCCCGCGCGCACAGCGCTTGGCCGCTGGAGCTCCGCGTCGAGTTCGTCCGCAGTCACCCGAAATTCGAAGGTGAAGGCCCTGTCGAGAACTTTTGGCGAGAACATATAGGTCGTCTCATCCACATTTACTGTGCCGACCACGAAAAGGTTTCGCGGCAACGGGAGCCTTTGCGCCTCTACGTCACGCAGAACCCACTGGCGAGCATGTTCTTCGAAGACTAGATCCGGCAAGACCGGACGTCGTGATTCAACCCCGGAAAGAAAGTCCGAGAAGTACCGCTCGACGTGCGCCAAGTTCATTTCGTCCAGGATCAGCAAGTAGGGGTGCCCTGGATCGTTCGCCGCGCGAAGAACAAACTCGAACGCTTCCGGGACATACCACACCGGCGCCCCGGAAGCCGATCTACGGAGCGCATCCTCGTACCCGAAAATCGATTCCGGCCCTGTCCAGTCAGGCCGCACGGGCACGACGACGTGGCGATGACGCCCATGTTCATCGGTGCCGAACCACTCGCCGAGTCTCATCGCGAGCTGAGTCTTACCCGAGCCCGCCAGCCCCGTCAGGATCGCGAACGGTTTTGCAAGAAGACTGCTCAAGAACGATCGAACGAGGTTGGAGCCCTCTGGAAAGCGGAGTCCTGAGGCATTCACCGCGTCGGCAAAGTCACGATAAAGTTCAGCCGGCGTTGGAACCTCCGACGATGTTGGACCTGAACTTGCAGCGGATGGGACGGAAGGAAGGTGCGCCGCGAGCTCGGGAAAGCGCTGAGCCAGTTCTCTCACGAACGCGTCCTGGAGGCGAACAAGATAGACCTGCTGGACGGATCCGGTGACTGTGAACGGCGAACCCTGTTTGATCCGCGCGCCCTCGTCGATGGCACCAAGTGCAACCGGTTCGTTCAGCTCCTCATATTGCGTCTCGACTAGCCGTCCCGCTTCCTCCCAGGCTTGGTCGCCGAGCGGATTCGGCGCCGGCTTCGCTGCTGCACTTACATGGCTCGCGGCTCGCAACGAGCCATTGCTGTAATGCAGAACAACGTCACCCTCGCGAACCGCATCCATAGTGTCCCAGTGGTATTGAGGACGGCCCGCCTTACTGCGCATCGGTGCCCAAAGGAAACCGCCATCGCGCTCCTTCGTGTATGTGGCGCCTTGGTTGACCCACCAGACCGAGACCTGCGGCTCAAGGAAAGTGGCTCCTTCGTCCGTTAGGTCACCGTTCCTATCGATGAGCCCGCTCGCGATGAGGAGTTCTCGGTAGCGGGCACCCTGCGATTCGAAGGTCCGGTCTGCTTGCCACTGATCGGTGTTTGCATGTTCAGCCAGCGCGCGCCCCAGCTCGTAACTAGAGAACCCGGTGGGCAGATCACGCGCAACCTCAAGAGCCATCCGGACGTCCTCCGCCAGCGGAGCCGTGCCCGTTAATAGCCGGTCACGAAGCACTCTCGCCTGCATTTCATTGACCACCCACGGATTTGAACAGTCGATATTCTGCGCGTAGGTGTGTCCCGTTTCAGTGAGCTCCCACCGCCCGTCGTTCTCCATCGCGAGACCGAGCAACGCCGCGAACCGAAGAAAATCACTTGCCCGCCGCTCCGGATTCTTGTGGAGACCGTCAGACTTGAAGTGTTGCTCCGGGTCGTCTCCGAGCAGTTGCTCCACCGTGGCCGGGCCAAGTTCACGAAGGCGGGCAAGCAGCAGGTTGCCGTAGCTGAACTTGAGGGTCGGGATCGACTGCACGCTGTCAGGCTAGTTCGGTACGCCGGCGGCTCGCAGCGAACCAGACTGCATCGCGTCAAGCCACGCCGCGCCTACCCATCGACACATGAACCCGTAAGCCTCAGAATTCACACCAGCCTCAGGCCAACGCGACACACCACAATCCCTCAACCGCAATGCGATTCCACTGACGTCGCCAAACGCCGGCCTCACGAAATTCCCCACCGACACGACCCGTCGCCACACCGGACATGTCGTCCCCGTGCCCTATGTTGAGGCCTCCGGACGAACTCAACTAGATAGAGGAACGGGTGGACGACAACGCGGCAGCCGCTGACCTGCTCGAGCTCAACCGCGACCTGCAGGGCTCCCGCGCCATCCGCCTGCTCGCCGCCACCAACCTCAGCCTCTACGCGACCCTCATGGAGCGCCACCTCTCCGACGGTGCCGTCCCCGAGACCGAACTCGTCATCCACCTCGAACGCGACCTCGCCGACCTCGACGACCCCCAGTCCGGCCTCGCCCTCATCAAATCCTGGGCCGCCCAGGGCTGGCTGCACCGCATCGTCGACGAACGCCACGGCACCAACGTCTGCTATCTCACCCAGGACGCCCGCCGGGCACTCGATTTCCTACGAGGTATGCGCCGCCAGGACACCATCGCCACCGGCGGCTCCATCACCGGCATCGCCGCCCGCCTCAAGCAAGTCGCCCTACGCGTCGACCACGACCCCGCCCGCATCCGCAAGCACATCGAAGCCGAAATCGCCGTCCTCCACGAGGAACTCGACCAACTCGACGCCGGCCAACGCCCCCAACCCGACGTCACCGACTGCTACGACGAAGCCCGCGCCATCGCCCTGCAAATGGAACGTCTCATCACCGACATCGGCCAATACGGCACCATGATCGAGCAGGCCACCGCGGCGCTGGACGAGCCCATCGACTCCAACACCGAGTACCGCGACCGCCAGCGCCAGATGTACTCCGACTACCAGGCCGCCTGGGACTCCCAGGGCCGCGACTCCCACCGCGCCTTCCTGCGCATGATCAACGACCCCGACCAGCGCGCCGAGTTCGAAGCCGACGTCGCCGCCGTCGCCGAAGCCCTGCCCGACCTCGACCCCGCCCTGCGCAAGGTCATGGCCGGCTTCTTCGAACTCGTCGGCCACCAGATCGATGAAGTCGAACGCATCCAGCAGCGCTGCGCCCAACGCGTCAAGCGTTTCACCGCCTTCGGCACCATGGAGCAGAGCCGGGGCATCGCCCGCCAACTCAACGAGGCCATCGGCGCTGCCCGCGCCCTGCTCAAATCCTCCTTCACCGACTCCCGCCTCGACATCGACGTCCCGCTGGCCCGCCATGCCATCAGTTCCGTTGGCGCACTGAGCTTCAAGATCGGCGACCTGTCCAACCCCAAACCCGCCAAACCCGCCGACGGCGAGGTCGACCTGTCCAGCTTCGCCGCCCTCACCACCCAGGTCGACGCCCCCGCCATGTCCGACATGCTCAACCGCGCCCTGCGCGACGGCCCCGTCGACCTCCCCGACGCCGTCGCCATGCTCGACACCGCCTACCTCGGCCACGTCATCGTGCTGTGGTCCTGGGCCCTCACCCAGCCCGACCCCAAGCCCAAAGACTCGGTCACCGTCCGCTTCAAATCCCTCGACGGCCGCGACCGCCAAATCGCCGTCCCCCGCCTGACTTTCACCGAGCCCGTCACCACCGGAGTCGCCTCCTAACCAGGAGTGCTCAGTCCACCCGGTGGGCTCTGCGGAAGCGCTCGAGGTAGGCAGGCCAGTCCCAGGTGGACAGGAACTCGGTGGTCGCCGAATTCCCGTTCTCGTACAGCGCTTCGGTGTCCTCGCGGGTGATGTCGAAGTCGAGCACACCGACATCGGTCGAATCCACCTGAATGGCACGCACCTTCACCCAGGGCAGGCTGAGGTGAGCCTGGTCGTGCCCGACCAGCATGGTGGTGATCAGGCTTTCCAACAATGACGGTGCACCCCAGCGCAGTCGGCCCAGCCCGGGAATCAGTTGTTCGACGTTGGGCGCCGGCAGGTAGGGAACCACCGTCACACCGAACGTGGGCCAGCGGGGCTCCTTGCCGTCGGGGCGGTCGAAGGAGTCGATCGGGAAGTTCGACAGCACACCGCCGTCGACCAAGGTGCACGGTTGTCCCGCAGCGTTATTCAGCGTCACCGGAGGATACAGAAACGGAATCGCCATCGAGGCCCGCACCGCGTCGGCGACAGATTGCTCGTCCGGATCCCGCCCATAGACCCGGCGGTAGTCCCACGGCAGCCGCACCAGTTGGCCGGTCGTCAGGTCGGCCACCGTGACCACCAGGCGGTACCGGCGCTCCGGCAGCAGGTGATCGTCGTCGATGGCCAAATCGCCAAAGGTGCTGACGCCCAGGTTTTTCAGCTCACCGCGTACCCACTCGTGTGCGAAATCACCGCGGTAGATACCGGTCTCGCGCAACAGCCCCCATGCCGTACCCAACAGCGGGATCCGCTCGATCGGCCCGCTGTCGGCGAACTTCCGGTACGGCACACTCAACGCGAGCTCCCGCAACTGCTCGCTGCTCAGTGGATCGCGCTGCGACGCGGCGGCCACCACCGCTCCCACCAGCGACCCCGCCGACGTGCCGGACACCCGCTCGACCTCATACCCCGCGTCCACGAGCGCGCCGACAGCTCCCACCAACCCGATGCCCTTCACCCCGCCGCCGGACAACACCAGATCCGCACGTCGAGGGCCCGAAGGGCGCATCGCAGCCATGGGCCCAGCCTGGCACGGGATGCTGAGAATCTCGTTGCCGCCGCGAAACGCAACGCGCACCAACCTGGGACGGACAAGCCGAGCGCCTGCTGGCCATCGTGATCAGCGCTGGGGCAGACTCGGGCCTGTGGCGGAGTTGATCATCGCGCGCAACCCGGATGAGGATTCCCGGCTGCCTTATCTGCTGCGGCTTCCACAGCCCGGCGGCGACCTGCTGTTTCGGACGTCGGGGACGTGGCCGCGGGTCAAGGCGCTGTACTGCCACCCGGTGAGTCTCGACGAGTGGCCCGCCGATGCGGCGATCGTCGAACGCGCCGAACTGCGGTCGTGTCAGCGCCGCGGTGGGGCCATCGATGTGATTCTGCAGCGGGCCAGAGAGAACCGCTCCCAACTGGTGTTCACCACCGCACGGGGTCGCGACGTTGTCTTCTGGCAGGCACCGCGCACCCGCAAGCAGGCGCGTCCGAACGTGCGTACCCCGACCGCACGCGCCCAGGGCATCGACGTGCTGCACATCCTGGTCGATTCACATGAGCGGTACGCCTACCAATTCCGGACCCAACAGGCCAGCACCGCTCAGCGGGCGCTGCCGTGCGGCGACTACGGTCTCGAGGTCGACGGGCAGTTGGTCGCCAGCGTGGAACGCAAATCCTTGGCCGATCTAGTGTCCAGCCTGACCAACGGCAAGCTGCGCTATCAGGTCGCCGACCTGGCCGCGTTGCCGCGCGCAGCCGTAGTTGTGGAGGACCGTTACTCAGGCGTGTTCAAGCTCGACTATGTGCGTCCCGCCGTGGTCGCCGACGGGCTGGCGGAACTGCAGATCCGCTGGCCCAACGTGGCGATCGTGTTCTGCGAGACCCGTCAGCTCGCCGAGGAATGGACCTACCGGTTCCTTGCCGCCGCGCATACCTGGGCGAGCACTGAAAGTGCTGCCCTGCAACGCATTTCGCTGGCAAAAGTCGACATCGCTCAGGCGGCCGCCGCGCCCGGACCGAGCACCGCGGAGGTCCGCGCCTGGGCGCGCACCGCCGGGCTCCCGGTACCCGACCGCGGCAAGCTTCGACCCGATATCTGGCGGGCGTGGCACGACGCCAACAACCCGCGCTGACCGCACCAAAGACACGTCAAAGACCACCCGTCGAGCGCGGTAGGCTCACGATCGTGGAGCCCGACGGCCTTGAATCCCGCGTCGAAGCGCTGGAAACACATGTGCGCGATCTTGACGGGCGGGTCCGGGCCAGCGAACACGGCGCCGCCGCAGCCCGAGTCCTTGCCGGAGCGGCCGATCGCGACGTCACACAATTCCATGGCGAGCTTCGCGACTTCCGCCAAGCAACAGTGGCGAGCTTCAACGCCATGCGCGACGACATGACAGATTTGCGCACCGAGATGCGCGCCGGTTTCACGCGCGTCGACCAACACCTGGATCTCGTCGACCGACACCTCGATCAAGTTGACAACGGCTTCACGGAGGTTCGTGGCAAGCTCGACGCCGCTGCTGCAGGCCAACAACAAATCGTGGACATTCTCCAGAGACTCATCGACGATCAGCAACGAGACCACTGAGAGCCATCACCCGCGGCGGCAGCGCAACCCCCTCGTTTTGTGCGCCGGAAGCAGCTCAAGGGGACGTGCGCGCCGAACAACATCCGCCTCATATTTCACAGCAGTACCGCCCACCGCAATGCTTTGCGTGCGCACCTATTCCGCCGACGTCGGCAAATGGTGGACCGTCGAACTTTCATCCCGACACGGCCCCTTCCGGGGCCAGACATGTCGGGCCGGTGACCTAAGTTGAGGCGTCCGACCAACTGCAGAGCGAGGAACGCACGTGACCACCGTTGAAGACGCCGACTTCACCGCGTTTTCCGAACTCCCCCAGGTTGACCAACAGACCGCCCGCCCACCCGGCGTCCGCCGGCCCCGCTTCGACGGCGACGTCTCCGAACTCCCCGACCGCGCCTGCTGGGCCCTGCAGCACCTGCTCACCCGCCGCTACCTCAGCGCTGAAGCCGACGCCGACGTCTACAGCTGGGTCGTCGAGTACCGCAAAGAACTCGCCGTCCGACTCTCCGAACTCGATCTGATCCTGCGCATCGTCGACGGCACCGACATCGCCTTCATCGAACAGGCCCGCTACGAATCCGCCAGGGGCATCAAGCTTTTACGCCGCGAACCGCTCGGCACCTACGACTCCATCCTTGCCCTGCACCTGGCCCAGATGATGCGCGCCGCCGGCGGGCAGACCGTCCTCATCAGCCGCGAGGAGATGCACAACCTGTTCTCCGGCGTCCTCAACGACACCGACCGCGACGCCGTCACCTTCGCCGCCCGCATCGACGGCGCCATCGCGCGGCTCACCGGCCTGGAGATCCTGCGCAAGAGCCGCGACGACGAGGACAGCTACACCATCTCCCCCGTCATCACCGCCATCATGACTGCCTCGGTCATCACCGAACTGCAGCAGCAGTTCGAACAGCTCCTCAACGGCGGCGCTCCCGCAGAAGACGAGACCGACCTTGACGACTGAACAGTTCCACCTGTCCCGCCTGCAGGTCATCAACTGGGGCGTCTTCGACGGCTACCACTCCATCCCGTTCAGCGCGGGCGGCGCCCTGATCGCCGGCGCCTCCGGCAGCGGTAAATCCTCACTGCTGGACGCGATTTCGCTCGGTTTCCTGCCGTTCAACCGCCGCAACTTCAACGCCTCCGGCGACAACACGGCCGCCGGCTCCAGCGCCGGCCGCCGCACCGTCGACAAGTACGTCCGCGGCGCCTGGGGCCAACGCAGCGACGGCGGCACCAGCCGCGTCATGTACCTGCGCGGCGAGGGCACCGCCTGGTCGGCCGTCGCCGTCACCTACACCAGCGACACCGGCCGCACCGTCACCGGCCTGGTGCTCAAGTGGCTGACCGGCGAATCCCGCAACGACTCGTCCAGCCGCTTCGTCCTCGGCGACGGCGACCTCGACATCGAGGACGTCTGCAACCGCTGGGCCGCCGGCCGCTTCGACACGAAAGTCTTCACCGACGACTGGCGCTTCACGACCAAGGTCGAATCGCAGTATCTCGCGCAGCTGTACGCCACCATCGGCATCCGCGCCTCCGACGCCGCACAGCAGCTGCTCGGCAAGGCCAAGTCGCTGAAAAGCGTTGGCGGACTGGAACAGTTCGTCCGCGAGTTCATGCTCGACGAACCCGACAGCCTCGCCCGGCTGCCCGAGGCGCTCAAGCAGATCGACCCGCTCGTCGAGGCCCGCGAACTGCTGGCCGTGGCCCAGAAGAAACGCAAGATCCTCGGCGACATCGAGGCCATCCAGCAGCGCTACACTTCCGAGTCCTCCGACCTCGGCATCATCGACCTCGTCGACGCGCCGATGGTGCGCGCGTTCACCGACCACGTCCGCCTCGCCCAGTGCCCGACGCAGATCGAGACGCTCGACAGCACCATCGCGCAGCTGGAGAACGAGTACGAGGACGTCACCCGCAGCCTGAATCTCGCCAAGGCCGAAGCGGATTCGCTCAACGCTCAGATCAGCGGATCCAGCGCCAACATCGCTCCGCTGCAGTCGCAGGTGACCGCCGCCGAGACCGAAGCCGAACAGGTCGAGCGCCGCCGCGCCGCCTACGACGACATGCTCGCCGCCCAGGACATCGACTCCCCCCACACCGCCGACGAGTTCTGGAACCTGCGCGAGGAACTGCTCGCCGAGGCCACCGAACTGCTCGCCAAGGTGGAGCGCAACCGCGAGGCGTCCACCGACGCCGAGTACGCGCAGAAGGCCGCCCGCATCGCCCGCGACGACGCCGCCAAGGAACTCAAGCGCGTCGAGCACGTCGGCTCCGCGCTGCCGGAGTTCGCCATCGCGATGCGCGACCACATCAGCGCGGCCATCAAGGTCGCCCCCTCCGAGCTGCCCTACATCGCCGAGCTGCTCGACCTCAAACCCGACCAGACCCGCTGGCGCACCGCCGTCGAAAAGGTCTTGAGAGGCGCGGGCCTGCGGCTGCTGGTACCCGACCAGCACTGGGAGAAGGTGCTGCGGTTCGTCAACGACACCGACATGCGCGGCCGGCTGCAGCTGCATCACGTGCGGACCAAGATGCTCGGCGCCGACCCCGTCGACCCTGAGCCGAACACGTTGGCGGGCAAGCTGTTCGCCGTCGACCCCAGGCACCCGTGTGCGGCCGAGGCTGTCGACGTCATCACCCACGCCGGCGACCACGTCTGCGTCGACACCCCCGACGTGTTCGCCCGCTACCGCCGCGCCGTCACCGACACCGGCCTGTACAAGGACTCCGACCGGCTTGCGATCAAGGACGACCGGCGGGCGGTCAAGCAGTCCGAGTACCTGTACCAGGGCGACGTCAGCGCCAAGATCAACGCGCTGACACTGGAGCTGGCCGCGGCCGAGGAGACCTACCAGAAGGCCCGCCGCGTCGCCGACGACATCGCCGCCCAGCGCCAGCAGTGGCGCGACCGCGCCGCGGCGTGCAAGGCGATCTGCGAGCAGTTCCCGCAGTGGAGTCAGATCGACACCGAGACCGCCGACGGCCACGCCGAGCGGCTGCGCGAACAGTACGAGCTGCTGCTCGCCGACAACCCCGACCTCGACGCGCTGAATGCCCGCGCCGACGAATGCTGGTCGCAGATCCAGAAATTCATGACCCGCCGCGGCGCCATCCAGACGCGCCGCGACACCCTCGACGAGCGTCGCACCCGACTGCTGGACCTGCAGGAGCGGCTGTCGCCGGCGTTCGTGTCCGAGCCGCTGACCGAACTGCTGCACCGCTACTCCGCCGCGCTGCCGATGTCGTTGGAGCTGCTCGACCCCGAGCCGTACCGCGATGCGCTGTTCACCGCGATCAAGAAGGAGCGTGAGCAGCTGCGGGAGAGCCGGCGCCGCTCCTACGACGAGCTGGCGCGCATCCTCAACACGTTCGACACGTCGTTCCCCGACGCGATCCCCAACGACAGCGAGGACTTCGACGAGCGGGTGCACGACTACGTCGCGCTGTGCAAGCACATCGACGAGCGTGAGCTGCCCGAAGCCTACGAGCGGATGATGCGGCTGGTCACCGAGCAGGCGCCCGACGCGATCCTCACGCTGCACCGCGTCGCCGAGCAGGAGGCGCGGCGCATCGCCGAGCAGATCGACCGGGTCAACAACGGCCTGGGCGCGGTGGAGTTCAACCGCGGCACCCGGCTGACGCTGCGCGCGACGCCGCGGAACCTGGCGGCGGTCGACGAGCTGACCGAGATCGTGCGGTCGATCTCGCGGCGCATCGCCGAGGTGGGGCTGGGCGACAAGCAGGCGATTCTCGACCAGTACGCCGACATCCTGCGGCTGCGCAACCGGCTGGCGTCCACCGCGCCGGAGGACAAGGCGTGGACGCGCGACGCGCTCGATGTGCGCAACCGGTTCATGTTCGACTGCGCGGAGTGGGACGTCGCCACCGACGAGCTGATCCGCACGCACAGCAATGCCGGCGACAACTCCGGCGGCGAGCAGGAGAAGCTGATGGCGTTCTGCCTCGCCGGTGCGCTGAGCTTCAACCTGGCCAGTCCCGACAGCGACGACAACACCCCGGTGTTCGCGCAGCTGATGCTCGACGAGGCGTTCTCCAAGTCCGACCCGCAGTTCGCGCAGCAGGCGCTGTCGGCGTTCCGCAAGTTCGGCTTCCAGTTGGTGATCGTGGCGACGGTGCAGAACGCGACGACCATCCAGCCCTACATCGACAGCGTGGTGATGGTGTCGAAGACGGAGGCGACGGGTCGCAATGCCCGCCCGGTGGCGACGGTGGCGACGCGGACCATCTCGGAGTTCACCTCGCTGCGGCAGGAGATGCGCAAGAGCGCGAAGGTGCCGGTCAGTGTGTGAGAGCAGCAACGACTACGAAATCCGTCGAGCCTGAGCCCCGGTTATTGACGACGGCGTAGCAACGCCGTTAGTGCGGCTGACCAAAATTGAAGCAGGAAGCCATATCTGGCAGTTCCCTGAGAAGTGCAGACTCGCTGCGGTTTTCGTACTAGTGTCAACCATGGTTGAGCTTCCAGCCCGCCGGCAGCGCCTGATGGCGCCGCGTACTGGGGTCTCACCTCGGGGACGCTGCCCGGCGATATCTGCGAAAGACGCCTTGGGGAGTGGTGCTATGACTGCGGTGGGGACCGTAGAGCTTGGTCGGCCGGATGCTGTGTCAGTGGATGAGCACCTGCGATGTGGCCGAGCGACATTTTCGGTGCGACGGCTGTCGTCGTCGCGGCTCGCCATCGCGGTGATCGGCGAACTCGACGCCCGCAACGGCCGCGCGCTCGGCCGCTTCGTTGAGCAGCACACCGGCATCTCGCGCCAACTCATTCTCGATCTGCGCGCCGTCGAGTTCGCCGGGACGCAGGCCTTCACCGCGCTCTACTACATCAGCGTGCACTGCGCCCGCAGTGACGTCGACTGGATCATCATCGGCAGCCACCCGGTGCGACGTCTGCTGTCGATCTGCGACTCCGACGGCGAACTGCCGCTCGTCGACGACCTCCCGTCGGGCCTGGACCTGCTGACCCGCTCGGCGCGCTGCCACCAGCACGTGCGGCCCACGGGCTAGCGTCCGCCCCACCCTCTCCTGCTCTGGCGTGGCTGCTTGCTGCGTGCCCAGCTAACCCCGGTCACACGCTTTCATCATTTTGTATGACGCGAGGTATGGCCGTACCTCTCGGTCCGTTGACTTCACCATCGTGAGGTCATACATTTTGAGCAACCTGTCGCATCAGCCCGAAACAGGTGGCCTATGACCGTCGACGTGCTTGCTCCCAGTGTTTTCGACGCCGGACTCCCGGCGCTGAGCTATGACGTCGAAGAAACTCCCGCCGACGTGTTCCCCCGGATTCAAGACGCCCAGGCGCAGGCGCCGATCGCCATCGGACCGTTCGGGCCCGAGATCATCTCCCACGAACTCGTCCGCGCCATCCTGCGCGACCCGCGCTTCACCATCCCGCCCGGACTGAACCTGATGATGCACGGCATCACGTCGGGTCCGCTGTGGGACAAGATCGTCACCAGCCTCCTCGGCGTCGAGGGCGAACCCCACCGCCGGCTGCGCAGCCTGGTGTCGAAGGCGTTCACGCCGCGGGCCAGCGCACGACTGCACGACACCATCGTCGACGTGCTCAACGAACTCGTCGACCGCGCGGCCGTCGACGGACGCTGCGACATCGTCACCGACATCGCCCGGCCCTACCCCGTGCCGATCATCTGTGCCCTGCTCGGCGCGCCGCGCGAGGACTGGGAGCAGTTCTCGCTGTGGGCCGACGACATCTTCACCGCGTTCACCCTCGATCTCGAGGCGGGCATCGACGAGGCGCTCGTCATGACGGCCTGGAGCGCACTCGATGACTACGTCGACGAGATGGTCGCGCGCCGGCGCCACACCCCCACCGACGATCTGTTGTCCGACCTGATCCGCGCCGAGGACGACGGTGACCGCCTCAGCGCCGCCGAACTGCGCATGCTCGCCGGCGGTCTCCTGCTCGCGGGCACCGATACCACCCGCAACCAGGTCGGCGCGTCGATCGACATCCTCCTCGACTACCCCGACCAGTGGGCGCTGCTGGCCGAGCACCCCGAGCTGGCGGCCACCGCCGTCGAGGAGACCATGCGCCACTCCCCGATCGCCTGCGGCACGCTTCGCTCGGTCACCGAGGACACGGAGTTCGCGGGCTATCTGTTCCCGGCCGGAACGGCGGTTCTCGTCAATACCTTTGCCGCCAACCGGGATACGGCCATCTACGACGACCCCTACCGCTTCGACATCACCCGCACCGAGGCCCCCGCGGTGCTGAGCTTCGGCGGCGGCATCCACTACTGCCTCGGCGCGAACCTGGCCCGACTCGAACTCGCCGAAGCCCTGCGAATCGTGACCCGCCGCATCGTCAACCCGAAGCGCACCGGGCCCGCGCCGTGGAAGCCGATGATGGGCCTGAGCGGACCGCTCACACTGCCAATCGAGTTCTCCCATGCGTAGCCGCGGCTGGTCTGGCAACGCTCCGGCGAGCGACGAAGAGGCGATCGACCGGATCCTCGACGTGGCCGACGCCATCATCGCCGAGCGCGGGTCGGCCGTTCGCATCGCCGATGTCGCCCGCACGCTCGGCGTCACCCGGCAGACGGTCTACCGCTACTTCCCCAGCTCCGAGGAGCTGTTGCTCGCCAGCGGAATGCGCACCGCGGACGGGTTTCTCGACCGGCTCGCCGAGCGCACCAGCGGACTGACCGAACCCGCCGAGGCGCTCGTCGAAGGCATCGCGTTCGCCGTCGAAACCCTCTCCGACGACCCGCAATTCGCCAACCTGTTGCGCAACGGATCCAAGAGCGGCTCGACGGTCTCGTTGACCTCCGACACCGCCCGGGCGTTCAGCCGTTCGATGCTGCACCGCTGCGACGTCGACTGGGAGAGACACGGTTTCGACGAGGACGCGCTCGACGAGCTGGCCGAGTTAGGTTTGCGGACGTTCCACTCGTTGCTCGTCGACCCCGGCGAGCCCGCCCGCGACGGTTTCGCGTTGCGCCGCTTCATCTCTCGGTGGTTGGGACCGGCGATCGTCTATCCGCGGCTGACGCAGGCGTTGGAGGCGCTGCAGCCCGTCGGTGTGCGGCCGCCGCGCAGCCGACCCACTGCCGCGTCCTGAATCACTTTCCCGCGGCGGGCGCGGCGCACACCCGATGGTCCTGCGTGGCCTCCCCGCCGCCGGTGTCACCGGCAGCCAGATCCACCAGTCCGGCCAGGACGATGAAGCCGGGCTGGCCGTCGCTCAGCGTCGCGCCCACCACCACCAACGTCCTGCGGCCCATGTCTGCGCGCGCCCCCGGTATGCCGTCGGCCAGCAGCTGGAACGGGTTGACGGCGCCGAGGTCTTCGCCGGCGACCGCGATCGCGCTGTAGGGGCCGCCGACGAGCGACACCGGAAGCGGCGCCCACGTCGGACCGATATCGGCGGCGTGTGCTGTCAGCGCGTCGTGTACGTCGGCGCGCAGGCAATCCATGTGGATGTGCAGCTGATTCTGCGATCGCGCGAACTCGGAGTTGATCGCGAGGCTCAACCAGTCGCGAGGCACGGTGCGCCCGACCCGGTCTTCCACGAATGAACGGGCCTGCCATGCCGCGGCGAAGTAGTTGGTGGCATCCGGTGCGAGCAGCTCGGGGCTTTCGATACCGCTGATCCGCACGGTGGGGATCAGTAGGTACTGCGCCGCGCCGTCGATGTCCTTCAGTAGCGCGTATCCGCGGTCGTCATTCACCAGCGTGCACGGGTCGGGATCGCCGGTTATCCGTTGGTGCGGTACGCACTGATCGTTGACGATCCGCCAGAGCACGTCCGGGTCTGCAGCCGCCTGACCTCCGCTCGCGGCGAAGAAGATCGCCCCTGCGAGAACCACCGCGCGTGTCCAGGCCATCAGCTAGAAGTTCAGGTCCTTATAGATCTCTTTGAGGACGATCGGCAGCATCGCGTTCGCGGTCGTCCTACCATCCGGCGACAGCGTCAGATTCGTCCAGATCACCAGCGTCACATCGGCATCCGGATCGTGGCCGATGAACGAGTTGAACCCCGGCAACTCGCCGCCGTGGTAGTACATCTGGGCGGTCGGGCTGTATCGCTGATATGAGATCCCGTATCCGTACTCCTGACCACCGGGTGCGTTCGGATCCTCGACCTGCAAGCTGTCCACCCACTGCTTCTGATAGTCGGCGTTGAACACCTCGCCCGACACGAGCGTCTTGATCCACGTCGCCAGATCGCTGGCCGTCGAGATCGCCCCGCCCGCCGCGCTGGCGTACGACGGGTTCTGCTTGGTGTAGTCAACGGGTTTGAGTCTCCCCAAACGCATTTCGGCTTGCATCTCATCCGGATACGCCACGTCGGCGAGCGCGAACCTGGAGTCGCCGTACATGTAACCGTGCGAGGAGGGCGACGGGATCTTCGTGTCGTCAATCGCGGGCAGCGAGGTCTGTGTGAGACCGAAGGGTCCGAAAAGACGGTCCTGGAACTGGTCCGCCAGCGGCCGTCCACCGACCTTCTCGGCGACCAGACCCAGTAGTGCGTAATTGGTGTTGTTGTAGTCGTATTCGGCGCCCGGCGCGAACTCCCGCCGATGGCCGAACGCGATGGCCAACGCCTCTTGCGGCGTCCACGCCTTGGCAGGGTCAGTGTCGAGGATCTTCGCCAGCTCGGGCGCCGCCGTGTAGTTGTAGAGACCGCTGCGCATGGTCAACAGATCGGCGATGGTGATGTTCGCACCGTCGGGGACGTCCGGCACGTACTGAGATACCGGATCGCTGAACTTCAGCTTGCCCTCCTGCGCGAGCAGCACGATCAGCGCGGCCGTGAACGTCTTGGTGTTCGAGGCGATCCGGAAATGCGTGTCGGCGTTGGGCGGTGTTGACGCACCGAGTTCCGTCGTGCCGACACCCACGTCGAAGGTTCCCTGCGGCGTCCGCAGGACGACTACGGCGCCGGGAACGAGGAGGTCCTTGGCGGCCTGTTCGACCACCTCCCGCAAGGCCGCCGGGTCGATGGTCTTGAGCGCCGACCCCGCCGTTGCTGACTCCGGCGACGACGCGCACCCGGCGAGACCGAGCGCGACGCCCATCGCCAGCGACGCGACCAGGGCCGTTGGTTTCATGGCCCGCCAACCATAGGTCTTGTATCGGCGCCCGGGGCGGTATTGCGTTTTGCCAGCGTCGTAGCGACATTGTCGGGGACGTTGGGTCCGGCGGTAGTAGTTGAGCGACTCTGTCGCTAGGAGGCTGGCACAACGACATACCCGGCGGCGACGGGGTCCCGCCGTCAGCGAACGGGACGAGTCAACAACCCCACCCACGCGTGCCATCGCCCCCGCGGCGGCGTCCACACGTCCCGCTGCGACGCCGGCCACGCGTACGCGGGCGCGCCGTCATCGATCAATTCGAGCAGCCGCGGCTCGCCCAGCACCCGCGCCGACACCGCATACAGCGCGTCCACCCGCGTGGCAATCACGCCGAAGTCCACCATCCGAAAGAGTCTGTTCTCACTCGCGATGACATCCTCGATCGTCACCTCTTCGATCGGATAGCTCACGGGCAGCACATCTTTCATCGACAGCAGCGCCTGCGGCCCCCGCATCCGCGGATGACCCACCAGCTTCGCGGCGAACGCCATCCGCCCCAACGCCAACCCCGCGTCGGCCACTAACGCATGCGCGTACAACACCCGCACCAGCACCACATTCATGAAGAACCGCTCGGCCCGCGCCTCCCCCGCCGCGAGGTCCGCGTGCGCGAGGTACCCCGCGACGACGCTCGCGTTGTGCGCCAGGTACCACGAACGCGCCGACGGTGCGCGGAAGAAGCCGACCCAGTGCTGCACGGCCGGCCGCGACGCGCCCTCGTCCTCCACTAATAGCTTCGCCTCGAGCGCGTCACGCAGCAGATCCTCGTTGACCGCCCGCCACCACGGACTCCCCGGCACCGACGCGTCCAGCGCGTTGAGCACACCCCGTGCCTGCTGCCACCGCATGAACGCGACCACCGCCCGCCGGTACGGGCGGTAGGGCCGACGCACCTCGCGCAGCGCATACGTCTGCGCGGCCAGGCGGATCCGCGCCGCGGGATCGTCGCGCACCTGCGCCACCAGCCACTCGGCTTCCTGCGCGGCGGTCATCAGATCCATGGACACTCCCGACAATGTTGACGCTGATAACATCACGCGATGTTAGCGTTGTCAACATGGCCGGGCCCGCGAACATTCCCGATACCGAGGCTGCAAAAAGTCGCGGCTATCACCACGGCGACCTCAAACGGGCGCTGACGACGGCCGCACTGCAGTTGGTGCAGGAAAAAGGCCCCAACGGCTTCACGCTGCGCGAGGTCGCCCGACGCGCGGGCGTCAGCACCGCGGCGCCCTACCGCCACTTCGCCGACAAGGCGCAGTTGCTCGCCGCCGCGGCCGCCCAGGGCTTCGTCCAACTCCACGAGGCACTGGACGCGGTCACCGCCACCGACCTCTCCGAACAGGTTCTCGCGATGGGGCGTGCGTATGTCCGCTGGGCGATCGCCCATCCGGACTACTACCAGGTGATGTTCGGCCCCGAACTCGACAACACCGACAGCCCCGAGGTGCGCGAAGCCGGCGAGCGTGGCTTCACCGATCTGCTCGACGCGATCGTCCGATGCCAAGCCGCGGGGCTGCTGCCCGCCGGCGATCCGAAAGACCTCGCCGGGCCGATTTGGTCACTGCTGCACGGTGTTTCGACGCTGACGATCGGCCGCCACCTCAGCAACGTCGGCATCCGCGAGGACGCCGAGGCGCTGACCGAGCGGGCCTTGCGACAAATGTTGATCTGAATTCTTATGAGCGACAGCGATTTCTTAGACGTTACTCAGAGTTGTTCTGCCGCAAGCGGAATCCGCCCTCGATCCAAATTCAATACGTGGTGAGCAAGATCAATGCGTGCTAGCTTCGCCTCATGCGGCCACATGCAAAACTTCTCGTCGCCGCCGGCGGTCTGGCGTTGTCATTGACCGCTGGCGCCGGCATGGCGTCTGCGCAGGATCTCAGCGCAATTATCAACACCACCTGCACCTACCCCCAGGTGCTCGGAGCGCTCAACGCTCAGGACCCTGCCGCTGCGGCCGAGCTGACCAGCTCCCCATTGGCCGTCGGCGTTGTGCAGGACTTCCTCGCCTCGCCGGTTCCTCAGCGCGAGGTCACGGCCCAGCGGCTTTCGGCGATGCCGGCCGCCCAGCAGTATCTCGACACGATGCTGTTGGTCGCGGGCTCCTGCAACGCGTACTAAACCTGTAGCGAGACAACGCGATCAAGCGGGACCGGTCAGGTTTCCGTCACGGATGTCCCTGCGGCAATCGATCCGGCTCCGCCCCGTCTCGCTGACGCAGACCCGCACCTGCTCCTCGATGCCCGGCGGGTACACCTCGTCGTTGGGTCCGGGCAGGACCGTCGGGTTCGGCACGGGTCCGGAATAGATCGACCACAGGTGAGCGCCGGTGCTCGGCAGGTTCGAGCAGTACGCCTGCTGCCCCGTCGTCGCGATGCCGGCGGAACCGAGCGGATCGCAGTCCGCGCCGATCCGCACCACCGGGATGGCCGGCGCAGTGGCCGGCGGCGGCACCGGTGCTGGCTGTGCGGCGGTCGGCCTATGCTGCACCGCCGCCTCCTCCCGATCCGCGAAGATCAGACCCGCCGCGATCGCCACGCCTACCAGCACCGCGGCGGCGCCTCCGACCAGCAGTGCAGTGCGCAGCCGGTGTCCACCGCCCGGTGACACGTGCTTGGCCTGCCGCCCCGACGCCGGCGCCGCGACCGTCGCATCGGTGGCGCCCAGCTCCTGCGCGGCGGCGGACAGGCCGGCGGCCATCGCCTCGGCGAAGTCGGTGCACGTCTCGAAGCGGTCGGCGGGCGCCTTGGCCAGTGCGCGCTCGAACGCGGATCCCATCCCCGACAGCTCGGGGATGCGCTCGCCGATCGAGGGCGGGCTCGCCGTCAGGTGGTTGCTGATCACCACCGCGGGGTTGTCGTGCTGGAACAACTGCTGCCCGGTGAGGAGATGAAAGGCGGTGGCGGCCAGTGCGTACTGGTCGGCGCGGCCGTCGAGCGCCTGCCCCATCAGCTGTTCGGGCGCGGCGTAGGCCACCGTGCCGACGGTCATGTCGGTGGCCGTCAGGCCGGACGAGTCCCTCACCCAGCGGGCGATCCCGAAGTCCGCGAGCAGTACACGGCTGAACTTCGAACTAGTTTGGGCCAGAAGGATATTCGACGGTTTGACGTCGCGGTGCAGCAGGCCCTGCTGATGCGCGTAGTCCAGCGCGTCGGCCACACCCGACACGATCCGCACGACGTCCTCTGGCGGCAGACCGCCGCCGTGATCCGCGAGCATCCGTGCGGCGTCGGTGCCCTCGACGAAGTCCATCGTGATCCACAGCTGGCCGTCGAACTCGCCGCGATCGTGCACGCCGACGATGTGCGGATGCCACAGCCGCGCAACCACGTCGGCCTCGCGGTTGAAGCGTTCGCGGTACTCGTGGTCGACCGTCAGCTCCCGCGGCAGGATCTTCAGCGCGTCGTACCGCGGCAACCGGGGGTGCTGGACCAGGTAGACCTCACCCATCCCGCCGGCCCCCAGCTTGCGCACGATGGTGTACCCGGCGAAGACGTCACCCTCGGCTAGCGGCATGGCCTCACGCCCCACCTATCGCCGTTTTGCGCCATGTCGAAACTCTCGCACGCAGCGGACCGCCCATTGCTGTGGGGCTGACGAACGGCGCGTCGGGACACTACTGAACAGGCGTGACGACCTGTCCGGACTCGAGGAAGCTGTCCAGGTTGCGCAGCGTGAGCTCCTCCATCGCCGCGCGGGTCTCGACGGTGCCGCTGCCGACGTGCGGCAACAGGACGACGTTGTCCATCGACAGCAGCGGCTCCGGAACGTTCGGCTCGTGCGCGAACACGTCCAGGCCCGCCCCGGCCAGCCGACCGTCGACCAGCGCCGCCACCAACTCCTCCTCGTCGACGACGCTGCCGCGGGCGATGTTGATCAGATAACCGTCGGCCCCAAGCGCGTCGAGCACCTCGCGGTTCACCAGCTTCTCGGTGCTCGCCCCGCCCGACGCCGCGATGACCAGAACGTCGACACCGGCCGCCAACTCGACCGGCGAGCACACATACGTATACGGCGACCCGTCGACCTGATGCCGGTTGTGATACGAGATCGTGCAGCCGAAAGCGCTGAGCCGCTTGGCGATTGCACCACCGATGCGGCCCATCCCGATGATCCCCACGCGGGTGTTGCTCACCTGGCGCGTCAACGGGTAGATCCCGTCGACCGGCCACCGGCGCGCCCGCACATAGCGATCCGACGCCGGGAATTGCCGCAGCGTGTCGATCATCAGGCCGACCGCGGTGTCCGCCACGCAGTCGGTCAGCACGTCAGGGGTGTTGCTCACCACGATCCCCCGCGCGGCCGCCGCGTCGACGTCGGTCGTGTCGTAGCCGACGCCGAAGTTCACCACCGCACCGAGGTTCGGCAGCGCCGCCATCAACTCCGCGTTCACGCCGACGCCTCCCGATGTCACCGCCACGCGGATCTCGTCGCCGTGCGACGCCAGGAACTCCGCGGGATCACTGGGCAGTAGGTACGCCCCGTAGTCGTCGCGCAGCTTCTGCGTCAACGACGGCATCAGCCGCCCGACCTGCAACACTCCTTGACCCATAGTGCTGCACGGTACGGACTCGCTACCGGCCGCGCACGAGACCTTTACTCCGCGGTCGCCGATGCCGGGACGTGCCGCGCCACCGTGTCGTCGAGGGTTTCGCGCAGCGCACGGATCTCGGTGATCAACCGTTCGAGGTCCTCGCGCTCGATGTGTAGGACCTCGGCCCTGCCGGTCGTCGTCACCGTCGCGTTGCGCAGTTTGCCGCGGCGCAGGGCGGATTCGCCGATGATCTCGCCCGCCCCGACGAGGGCGATCCGCTCATTACCGACGTACACGCCCGCCTCCCCGCTGAGCAGGATGTAACAGGCGTCCGACGGGGTCTGCTCACGAATCAGCGGCCACGGCCCCGACGTCGACGTGCGGTGTGCCGCCTCGACGAGCTTCTTCAAGTCGGCGTCCGAGAACTTCGCGAACGTCGGGAACTCCCGTAATCGGCGGGCGCTTTCCTCTTGCTCCTGCCGGAGCGCCTCTGCACTTTCGCGCTCGTACCTGCGGTTGTCCATGGTGGGTCCCCCGATCCGCGATCTTGACCCTGACGTCGATGAGCCTATCCACCGCACTTCAAGAATGTGTCAAGAATTCCGTAAGCACCGGGCGCGATCGTAGTTCGCATGATCGATCGCCTCCGCGCCCTCGCCGTCACGGCCACCGGAGCGGTCTTCCTCGTTTCAGGACTCGGCCTGGCCGCTGTCGGTCTCGCCGGTATGGGCTGACGCGTCGATCAGTCGGCGCGGTCGAGCCGTCCCGCGGTGGCCTGGCCGCGGGACGGCCCGTCTGCGCCGACTATCGCTCGCTCCTGTCGCCGAGAGTGAACTGAGTGCACGCTCGGCAGGAACAGAGTGCGCCCCTATGGTCGAGATTGAACTGAGGGTCGTTGCCGTCGCCACAACCCTCAGTTCAATCTCGGTCATAGGACTCCGATAAGAGATGTCCTACCGCTCGTCCGAGCCGTACTCGAGCGCGGGCTCCGCCGAATCCACGCCACCCCTGCTGAGAATCGTCAACATGTCGGGTTGCACCTCGTAGCGGGCTCCGTCGGCGGGGTTGACGGCCGTGAACCCGCGCCCGGACGGCGTCGCGTTCGACAGCTGCAGATTGGCACCGTCGCGCAGCCGCTCACCCCGGTAGTAATAGGTGCCCGGCGCCGACTCGCACACCACCGCAATCGAGTTCGTGGTCCGGATCGCCGCCGCGGGCGTACTGCCCGGATCGCAGCGCGCGGTATGGCCGACGAATCCCTGCGCATCGGTCCCGGAAACCCCCGCGATGGGTTCGGATCGCGATGTCGTCGTCGTGGTGGTGGGCGTGCTTGTAGTTGTAGAAGGTGAGTCCGACGTCGTCGTCTCCGGCGACGATGACGGGGTCAGCGAGGTCGTCGGCACCGCCAGCCTGGTCTGCGGCGTCGACCCACCACCGGGGTCGCCGAACACCAGCACCGCGGCGAGCACCACCGCCGCGGTGAACATCACCACCGTCGCGGCGACCAGCGCCACTTGCGCCGGGCCGAACCGCGACTTCTTGACGGGCGGGGCGGGCGGAACCGGCGGGGGCAGGTACCCCGTCCGCGCCGGATTCGGATCGGCGGCGGAGAACTGCCTGGTGTGGCTCGGCGGAACCGGCACCGGCGGAGGCGTCGAGTCCGACAGCGCCGCCGCCGCGGCCTTGGCCAGTTCACCGGCCGTCGTATACCTCTCGGCGGGCTGCTTGGCCATGCCCTTGGCGATGACGTCGTCGAACCCGCGGTTGATGCCCCGACGCATGATGCTCGGCCGCGGCGGCGGGGAGAACATGTGCGCGCCCATCATCTGCCGCACGTCGCCGGCCTCGAACGGCGAACGGCCGGTGAGGCACTCGTAGAGCAGGCATGTCAACGAGTACACGTCGGCGGCCGGTCCCCCACGCGCGCCGCTGAACCGCTCGGCGGCCATGTAGGCGCATGAGCCGATGACCAGTCCAGTACTCGTCACGCTCGCCTCGCCGCCACCGTGCGCGATGCCGAAGTCGACGAGGTAGGCGAAATCCTCCCGCGTGAGCAGCACGTTCTCCGGCTTGATGTCGCGGTGCACGAGCCCGTTGGCATGCGCCGCGTCCAGCGCGGCCGCGACCTGACTGATGATCGACACCGCACGCGTCGGCGGGAGCGGTCCCTTGGCGAGCAGCTCGTCCTTCAGGCTCGCACCCTCGACCAGCCGCATGTCGATATAGAGGACGCCGTCGATGTCGCCGAAGTCGTGCACCGGGATGACGTGCGGCTCCTGCAAGCGCGCGGCGACGCGGGACTCACGCCGGAAGCGCTGCTGAAAGCTCTGGTCGGCGGCTACCTCGGTGCGAAGCAGCTTGATCGCCACCATGCGCTCCCTGACGGTGTCGTAGGCGCGGTACACCTCGCCCATTCCGCCGACACCGATCAGCGACTGGAGCTCATACGGCCCGAATTGCGTACCCACGCGAGTCCCGCCGTTCGGGGAGCCCATATGAATCCTTCCGTCCTCTCGATAAGTGCGTCCAACCGAGTTCCCGCGACAACCTGATCCTTAACCGCTCCCCGCAGCGGTAATATGTGGCGCACCGATGCGACCACCGAAAGCAAAGCAGCACAACCGATTTGCTCAGTCGCGAGTGTACAAAGGACCGCGGGACTTTGCGAACGGCGCTTTTCGGGGTGGCCGGCCGGCGGCGAGCCCGTTGACCTGCGACGCCACGGACTGGTCGCACGTCACAAATTCATATGCATAACGTTCGCCGTGACGGGGAACACCCTCTTGTCCGGCGTCATGTCGGTATCCGAACAATGCGCGACAGGAACCACGGTGGCTGATTCACGTACCAAGACCCCTACCACTGCGCAATCGAAATGGTTGTCTGAGTCGGCGGGGAAGATCCACGGCTCCGACAAGGACGAGGTGCAGTTCCACTACGACATCTCCAACGACTTCTTCAAGCTGTGGCAGGACCCGACCCAGACCTACAGCTGTGCGTACTTCGAGCGTGACGACATGTCGCTCGAGGAAGCGCAGATGGCCAAGGTCGACCTGTCGCTGGGCAAGTTGGGCCTCCAACCGGGGATGACGCTGCTGGATATCGGGTGCGGCTGGGGCTCGACGATCATGCGGGCGGTCGAGAAGTACGACGTCAACGTCATCGGGCTGACGCTCTCGGAGAACCAGAAGCGGCACATCGAGGAGCACTGGTTCGCCAACTCGACGAGCACCCGCAAGATGGAGGTCCGGCTGCAGCCGTGGGAGGAGTTCGACGAGCCTGTCGATCGCATCGTCTCCATCGGCGCGTTCGAGCACTTCGGCTTCGGCAAGTACCCCGACTACTTCAAGAAGACGTACAACCTCATGCCCGACGACGGCGTGATGCTGCTACACACGATCATCATTCCGAGCGACGAAGAGGTGAAAGCCAAGAAGCTGCCGCTGCTCATGTCGACAGTGCGCTTCATCAAGTTCATCCTCGACGAGATCTATCCCGGCGGTCGCCTACCGCTCGCAGCGCAAGTCGTCGAGCAGGCCAGCAAGGCCGGCTTCACCGTCACCCGCGAACAACATCTGCAGCCGCACTACGTCCGCACCCTCGACACGTGGGCGGCAAACCTGGAGTCGAACAAGGACGAGGCGATCGCGATCACGTCCGTCGAGGTCTACGAGCGCTTTCATAAATACCTCACTGGATGCGCCGACCTGTTCCGCAACGGATACACCGACGTGTGCCAATTCACTTGCGAGAAGCAATAATTCATTTAGTAGGGTTAAGCGGTAATGACTGACATGAAGTCCCACCCGATTGACATGCAGCCTCATTTCGAGGAAGTCCAGGCCCACTACGACCTGTCAGACGACTTCTTCGGACTCTTCCAGGACCCATCGCGGACCTACAGCTGCGCCTACTTCGAACGCGAGGACATGACCCTCGCCGAAGCACAGCTCGCCAAAATCGATCTCGCACTGGGCAAACTCGGACTCGAGCCGGGCATGACCCTGCTCGACGTCGGGTGCGGCTGGGGTTCGGTGATGAAACGCGCGGTAGAGAAATTTGACGTCAACGTCATCGGTCTCACGCTTAGCAACAACCAGACCCGTTACTGCAAACAGCTTTTCGAGACTCTCGACACCGAACGCACCACGCGCGTCGAGCTGCACGGGTGGGAACAGTTCGACGAGCCCGTCGACCGCATCGTCAGCATCGAGGCATTCGAGGCCTTCCCCAAGGAGCGCTACGGCGCGTTCTTCGAGACGTGCTACCGGCTCCTGCCCGACGGTGGCCGCCTGGTGCTGCAGACGATCATGGGTCATCCGCTCAAGCGCTGGCCCGACCTCGGCATCCCGATCGTCATGTCCGATCTGAAGTTCATGCGGTTCATCGCCAAGGAGATCTTCCCGGGCGGGTCGATCCCGTGCGACGAGGACATCATCGGGCTCTCGGGCGAGGCCGGCTTCGCGGTGCAGCATTTCGAAACGCTGAACCCGCACTATGTGCGAACGCTGGAGACCTGGGCCAAGAACCTCGAGGCTGCGCACGACGAAGCCGTCGCCGCCACGTCCGAAGAGGTCTATCAGCGCTACATGAAGTACCTGGTGGGGTGCGCCGACTTCTTCCAGCGCGGCATCAGCGAGCTGGGCCAGTTCACGCTGACCAAGGGCTGATCCGCGTCAGGGCGCGCCGAACACCAGCGCGACGTTGTTGCCGCCCAGGCCGAATGAATCGGACACCGCGTACCGATAGTCGCCGTGGCGCGGCCGGTCGGCCACCACGTCGAGATCGATCTCGGGATCGAGCGTCTTCAGATTCAGCGTCGGCGGAATGACGCCGTCGCGCAGCGCCTGCACCGTCAGCACCGCCTCCACCGCACCCGCAGCGCCCAACGAATGACCCAGCGCCGCCTTCGGCGCGTATACCGCCGCCTGGTGGTCGCCGAGTGCGCGGCGGATCGCGCGGGCCTCGGCGAGGTCACCGTGCTTGGTGCCGGTGGCGTGCGCGTTGATGTGGTCGATGTCCGACGGCGTCACCCCGGCGAGCTCGATCGCCCGGCTGATGGCGTCGCCCGCCCGCTCACCGCTGGGGTCCGGATCCACCACGTCGAAGCCGTCGGACGTGATGGCCGCACCCATCAGCCGAGCCAGGATCGGGGCGCCGCGCGCCTTGGCGTGCTCTTCGGTCTCGATGAGCATCAGCGCGCCGGCCTCACCGAGGACCATGCCGTCGCGGTCGGCGTCGAACGGGCGGCACGCGGCCGCGGGGTCGTCGTTGTTGGATGCCAGCCAGCCGAGATTGGTGAACGACGCGACCGGCACCGCCTCGATGTAGTTCTCGACGCCGCCGCAGATCGCCATGTCGGCTTCGCCGAGGATGATGCCCTGCCAGGCCTCCGCGATGGCGGCCGCACCCGACGCGTCCGCCAGCACCGGCGATGTGATGCCCGCCTTGGCCTGGAAGTCCAGGCCCACCGAGGCGGCGGGCGCATTGGGCATGTGCATCTGCACGGCGAGCGGATTGGCCGCGCGCACGCCACGTTTCTTGAAGTCGTCGTACAACACGATCATCGCCTCGGTGCTGGCCAGCGCGAGCCCGATCGAGACGAGGAGGCGACGGGTGTCGACTTCCGGGGATCCGGCGGCTTCCCACAGGCGGCGGCCGAGTACCCGCGACATCTTCTGCATGTACGACAACCGGCGCAGCTCGACGCGGTTGAGGTGCTGGTCGAAATCCTCGCGGAGTTGTCCGCCGATCCGGATCGGCAGGTTGTATTCGTCGACGAACGGCGTATCCAGTCTGCGAATGCCGCTCTGCCCCTCCAGCAATTGCTGCCAGGTGTCCTCGGCATTGGTGGCCAGGGCATTGCTGGATGCCAGCGCGGTAACGACGACATCAGGAAGGCCGCCGCCGGTCGTTCTACTGGCCATGTGTCACCAAAGTCCTTTACTCAGCTAGCGGACCTGGTCGTTATTTCCCAATCTACGACGGAATATGCACCGGTGCAGCAACTTTATCAACTGGCTTGGCGCCGGGGGCCCGACGGATAGCGACCTTCAGGCGCTCGACGAGCACGGGTGAACGATGAAGACGACGGCGATCCGATTTGCTAGACCAGCACGGTAACCACGTCGAAACCTGGCGCGGTCAAGCGGCTACTGCAGATCGAGTTGCTGAAACTGCAAAACTGGGCGAGCGCACCGAATTCGTCAGGCAGGCACAGATGTTCGCGTGCGCTAGACGACTGAGCCGTTGGCGCGCAGGCGTCCTGACCAAGTGGCACTTTCGGTCTTTGCGACGGTCATGACGCCGCGGGCGATGTCCCAGAGCTTGCTGTCGCGGTCCTCGAGAGACGCCGACAGGCCCGCCGCGCAGCGCATCACCGTCGCACCGAGGTTCTGCGACGTCATATAGGGCACCACGAGCAGCTTCGCGCAGGCGGTGCGGCCCTCAACCATCATCAGGCGGGGACGTCGCGGACCGGGTCGGTCGATCACGCGGGCGCCGGTGACGATCGACTCGAGATCGACGGGCCCCTCGGTCGGCGACCAGTTGATCCCGATGTCGACGATCTCGCCGAGCGGGGCGTGCAGGACGCCGATGAGTTCGGGCAGCTCCGAGGCGACCGAGGCGGAGTGCGGCCACCACGCTCCGTCGATGTCGGCGCCCAACTGTCGGGCGAGCAGAAGCCGTACGGGGCGGGCCACACGCCGCGTCCCCGACAGGCCGTTCACGACGACGGCTTAGAAGAAGGTGACTTCTTTTGTTCCTGATCCGAGAAGGTGGGGTTCTCTGTGCGCTCCGTCGAAGGCCCGCGCTTCGCGGCGACCTGCGGCTCGTAGGGATGCGAAAACAGGTCCGACGATTCCATAGGACACGTCCTTAAAACGTACGGGTACAGCCCATACATACGAATTGGGCGAACGGAAATCCGTCCGCAAGCTGATCGCGGGAGCAACGTTGGAAGAATGCTGGGCGAAACGGCCTACACCCAATTTACCCGATCAGCGGCAAGCGCAGTGACGCGAGTCGATTTTCGACCCTAGAACGCGCAATGGGCTGGCGGGAAACTTCCCACCAGCCCACGCGACGAAGATCTGGTTAAACCGCGGTCACACCGACTGCCTGCGGACCCTTGGCCCCCTGCTCGACGGTGAATTCAACTCGCTGGTTCTCCTCGAGCGACTTGTAGCCGCTGCCCTGGATTGCGCTGAAGTGAACGAATACGTCCTCTGCGCCGCCATCGGGAGCGATGAAGCCGAAGCCCTTATCGCTGTTGAACCATTTCACAGTTCCCTGCGTCATACTTTTCTACTTCTCTCATTGTGATTCGGATGTCGGAAAACACCCAGGTAGACAGTAACACGGCGGGCCGATAAAACGTATTCGCTTGTGCCGGAATGTTTTTCATGCGGCCTTGAGGGCGGCAATGCGCGCTCTGTCGATTTGCCTTGAGTAGCAACGCTTCTGCAACGACCGACTTCGCGAACGCCCGCCGGTGGTTGCGACACGGTCACGGAAGCGCATCCATCCGGGTATCGGTAGTCACAAAAACCTCACCAGTCACTATCGTCACATGGGCCAGTTCAAGACGTCTTCTGCGACGTCGTGCCCCTGAAAGGTGTGACATGTCGCCCCGACTTCTCATCGCATCGGTATCGGTTGCCTCGGCGACCGCACTGACCGTAGCGATGGGTGTCCTGCCGTCCGCGTTCGCCGCGCCGTGCACGGGTGCCGCCGCGGCCATCCAGCCGCCCGCAGGGCCGGGCGCCGGCGAGACTCCGGATCTGCCGGGCGACGGTCGGCCGCGAGGACAGCGACCGACCGGCACCAATGACGGCGCACCACTGCCGAGTCTGGGGCAGATCCCGGGCCTGTCCCGCACCGGACAGATCGACCAGCGAGCCGCGGTCGTGCCCGACCCGGCGCGACCGGTTCCCGATGCCAACCCCGTCGCACCACCGGCACCACCGGCGCCGTCACCGCCGGGCACGTCGCTCGTCGGCTGGGTGACCGGACCGGAGAGCCCGAACGACACGGTCAAGCGGTTCGCCATCACCGGCACCGATCTCGGCATCATGTGGGACAACGGCGCCGGCGAGGTGTTGATGGCCTTCGGCGACACCTACGGGTATTGCGGTGTGCACGGCCAACAGTGGCGCTACAACGTGTTGATGCGCAGCCGCGACGGCGCGTTGAACAATACGGTCGCCGCGACGAGCTCACCCCTTTGGGCCCAAGGACTTTCGAAGCAGATCATCAACAGCATCAGGTTCGCGCCGACGGAGAAGGGCATCATCCCGACGGCGGGCATCTCGGTCGGCGGCAAGCAGTACATCAACTTCATGTCGATCAAGAGCTGGGACAGTGACGGCCGGTGGACGACGAACTTCTCGGCGATCGCGGTCTCGCCCGACAACGGTGAGCGCTGGGGCGTGTACCCCGACTCGGTGCGCCCGGCCGCGCCGGGCAACGTGCAGCGGGCGCGCTATGTGCCGGGTAACGAGAACTTCCAGCAGGGGGCGTTCCTGAAACCGGGGCCTGGAGACCCCTACATCTATTCCTTCGGCACCCCTTCGGGGCGTGGGGGTGCCGCATACGTATCGCGGGTGCTGCCGGCCGGCATCCCCGACCCGCGCAGGTACGAGTACTGGAATTCGGACTCGAACTCCTGGGTGCCGGGCGATCCATCGGCGGCGACGCCGGTGATCCCTGGGCCCGTGAGTGAGATGTCGGCGCAGTTCAACACCTATCTCAAGCAGTACCTGGTGCTCTACGGCAACGGCGCCAACGACATGGTGATGCGAACAGCACCCGCGCCGCAGGGCCCGTGGAGTCCGGAACGGCTGGTCGTGCCGTCGATGCAGTTCCCCGGCGGTATCTATGCGCCGTTCCTGCACCCGTGGTCGACGGGTAAAGAGCTGTACTACAACGTGTCGCTGTGGTCGGCGTACAACGTGATGCTGATGAAAACCGTGCTGCCGTAGGGCAGTACGCAGCTATGCCCGGTGTCGGGGAGGCGCCGGGCATAGTTTGTTTCGACCCCTATGGGCGAGATTCACACCATGGTTGTTCGGACATGGTTGCTCGGACCTGCCACAACCGTGGTGTGAATCTCGCGCATAGGAGTGAGTGAGTACATATCGTGCAGTCATGGACGTAGTTCCGCTCGGCGGGCATCTGTCCCGGCGGCGACTGTTGCAGCTGGGAACGGCCGGACTGGCCGTGGCCTGCCTGAAGCCACCCGCGGCAGCGGCGGCGCCGGCGGTGAACCCTGCCTCGCGGGTGGTGCTGTGCCGCGACGCGTGGGGCGCGCAACCTCCCCGCCCCGGCGGACAGCCCAATCCCCTCAACCGCATGACGCTGCATCACACCGAGGTGATCCTGGGCGACAACTCCAACGCACCGACCCGACTCCGCCAGCATCAGCATTACCACCAGGACACGCAGGGCTGGATCGACATCGCCTATCACTACAGCGTGGACCGCAACGGGAACATCTACCAGCTGCGCAGCCCGCATCTCGTCGGCGATACCGCGACCACCTACGACCCGGCGGGTCACTTCCTGGTGCTCTGCGAAGGCGACTTCGACAAGGAAGCGGTGTCGGAGGACCAGCTCAACGGCGCGGCTCTGGTATTCGCCTGGGCTGCAGACCAATTCGGTATACCCACCGACACGCTCGCGGGCCATCGCGATTTTGCTCCCGAAACCACATGCCCCGGCGCCAGCCTCTACGAGCACGTCGCGTCCGGCGACCTCCAGAACCGCGTGGACAGCCTGCTGGCCGCCGGCCCGGTGAATCTCCCGACGATCTGCGGCCCCGAGGCGGACGCGATCGTCAGCGAGATCGAAGCGGGGCTGCGCTAGCCATCGCCGAACGTGCGTCTACGGCGATATTTCGCAACGATTTTCGCAGTAGGCGCACGCTCGGCGAGGAGGGCAGGCCGCGCTTACCGCGGCCCGTCGACCTCAAACGTCCCGGCGTCGTCTCTGAAGACCACCTGGACTCTGCGTTTGGCGCCGTTGATGGTCACGTCGCACGTGAAGCCTTCGCCCTTCTCGACTTTCGGATTCTTGCCGTCATTGCACCTGACCGCTGAAACCTCGTTCGCACCATACCCGTTGATTGGATCGCTGAGGACCTGCTTGACACCGGCTTCAGCCTGGGCGACGTCGAGAACCGTCCCGCTGCCCAAGCTTCCCGAGAACCACAGCCCGCCAAGCAGAGCCAGGCCGCCGAGCACGACGATCGCGACGATCGCACCGGCGATCATCGGCCCGCGCGCCGGTTTCGGAGGTGGCGGCGAAGCGGGCGGTTGCTGCCGATACGGCTGCTGCTGGGCAGGGGGTTGCTGCCAACCAGGTTGCTGCGGCGGGTAGGCCGGCCGCTGCGGCGGATACGCAGGCGGCTGCTGCGGATACGGCTGCTGCGGCGGATAACCCTGCGGCGGGTAAGGCTGACGCGGCTGCTGCGGCGGCGGATACGCGGGCCTGCCCTGCGGCGGCGCACCTCCGGGTCGCACCCACCACGGATCGCCCTGGCCCTGTCCCTGTCCCGGCGGCCGCGTCATGAGAACCGCTCGAAGCACTCGTCGACCCCGCTGGAAAGCCCGAGCCGATACGCGAGAATCCGCGTGAACCCCGCAGGCGCCGCGACCCCGTTGACGTCGCTGGCGACCATGCCGTTGGTCAACAGCCCCGCCACCGCTTCGTCGGTGTCGCCCGGCGACAAAACGAAGTCGGCGCCGTCCTCGTCGGTCATCCTCCCCTGTGCCACACCGGTCAAACACGCTGTGCGCAAAGCCGATACAGGCGTGTCGATCCGGACGCCGCGTTCCTTCTGCAGCGCCAACGTGTAGCGCGACGTCACCATCGACAACGCGGTGTTATCGCCTTGCACCAGAACTTCGTCCTCGTCCTCGTTCTTGGTCGCGCCAGCCGCCTGCAGCGCAGGCATGTCGACAAAGATTTTGTTGGAATCGGGACAGTAGGCGGTGGGTTCGGTAATCGTCGCGCCGGTGCAGTCGGCGCGGTCGGTGGTCAGTGTCGGAGGAGAGA
Source organism: Mycobacterium barrassiae (assembly GCF_025822765.1). GTDB lineage: Bacteria > Actinomycetota > Actinomycetes > Mycobacteriales > Mycobacteriaceae > Mycobacterium > Mycobacterium barrassiae. The sequence continues at coordinate 147,139 of NZ_JACKUK010000009.1, forward strand.
CGGGCTCGAACGTCATCTTCAGAACGTCCATCAACTTCGACAGCGTGTCGTCGTTGATCGGACTGTCCAGCGTTTGGGTTTCGTATCCAAACGTCACATGCTCGGGCAGATCGCCCTGCCGCCTGATGATCTCGTCCATGTCAATGGCCGCACACTGGTCCGCGCCGCCGGTGAAGCCCAACTGAAAGGCACTGACCCGGTCGAGCGCCGAACCGTGCGGATCCTCCGCAGGCCCGCCCTCGAGCCGGTCGCGGATGTAGATCACGCCGGCGAGCACATGGTTGAGACCGTCGCCGGTGCTCAACGTGAATCGCGGCGAATCTCCCGCCGCCACCCAGTGCAGGTAGACACCGGCGAAGCAGTCGGCCTGCTGTTCCCTGACCAGACCTGGTGTGTCGAGGTCGGCCAGGCCGGCCATCCATTGCAGCGCGTGCCCGTACTCGTGCGCGATCACGCCGACGACACCCATGTCACCGAAGTACTGCTGCGCGACCGGAAGAAAGACGCCGCGATCCCAGATCATCGTGTTCAGGTTGTAGCAAAACGCCGCGTTGGGGGCCTGATACATATCCGACCCGCACAACGGCGGAGTCGACGGGTCGTCCGAATCGTAGGAGATCAACGTGGCCACCGGGACGAACTCACCAGGCAGATACTTTTCGTAGTTCTTCGCCCAGAATTCCTGAATGTCGTTGACCGACAACAGCGCGAGCTTGTCCATCGGCCCGTTGTCGGTCATCTCGACGGTGCCCTCGGGTGCAGGCGCATTCGGCCGCGGACCGCTCGGTCCCTCGGTCACCGGCAGACCGCCGACCCGTTCGGGGTTGAAAAGCATCGACGTCGCCCGGCCGTTGACCACCGTCGGCGTGCATCCCGCCACCAGCAACGCCACGCAGGCCACCACGAGCCCCAACCGGGCTGCGCCCCTGCGGCCGGTCACCACGTCGTTCACTCGCAATTACCCCTCACAGGTGCCACATTGTCTCCCTAGTTGTCTCCCTACTTTGCCTCGTTCGCCCCATTTCAGCAGGGCGAATAGCCGAACAACCCATCGGGGCGGCTACCACATGCCCATAACCCCTCGCACCGCTCCTGCGGGCTGGCGGATACTCGACTGAAGGAGGGAGAACAACGTGGCGTCAGGGAGCTCACGTGTCGGCCAGATGTTCGGCCATTACCGGCTAACCGGCCTCATCGGCCGGGGCGGTATGGGAGAGGTGTACCGAGCGGATGACACGAGAAAAGGCCGGACGGTCGCGCTGAAGATCCTCGCGGAACAGTACTGGCAGGACGAGAAGTTCAGGACCCGATTTCAGCGCGAGTCGCGCGCGGCCGCCGTTCTCCAAGAACCACATGTGATTCCGATCCACGACTGGGGTGAGATCGACGGCCATCCCTACATCGACATGCGGCTTGTCGAGGGTCGGACACTGCAGGAAGTGCTCGCCGACGGGCCTCTTGCGCCCTCCCGCGCTGTGCAGATCATCATCGGGGTCGCCGCGGCGCTGGATGCAGCACACGAGGCACGTCTGATCCATCGAGACGTCAAGCCGCAGAACATCATCATCACGCCGTCGGACTTCCCGTATCTCGTGGACTTCGGCATCGCAGAAGCCAAGGGCGACAGCGGATTGACGGCGACGGGTATGCATATCGGCACGTTCGCCTACATGGCCCCCGAACGGTTCCGCAACCAGGACGCCACGCCAGCGGTCGACGTATACGCGCTCGCGTGTGTCCTCTACGAATGCCTCACCGGCGTCGCGCCATTCCAGTCGGGCAGCCTCGAGGTGGTCATGACGGCGCACCTGTTCTCACCGCCGCCGCAGCCCAGCCTCGCGAACCGCAATCTGTCGCCAGCATTCGACGAGGTCATCGCCCGCGGTATGGCCAAGGAGCCTGACGACCGCTACGGCAGCTGCGGGGCGCTGGGCCGAGCGGCGCAACGCGCACTGCAGGCCGACACCGTGATCGAACGGGCCCCGCGGCCCGCGACTCCGCCGCCACCCGCTCCCAACTACCCGTTCAGCGGCCCGACCGTCGTGCGGCCGGCCGATGTCGCTCCGCCCTACCCTCAGCCCTCGTATAACCCGCCGCCTCCTGCACCCGCTTCTGCACCGCGCAAGTGGTTGATACCGGCCGTCATCGCTGTGGTCGCGGTGCTGGTCCTGGGCGGTGTCGGAATCGTCATCGGACTGCTCTCCAACGACGATACCCCGCCGGTCGCCACCGCGCCCGACACCCCCGATCCGCGGCCCACCTACCGCGACACCAAGAGCCCGACCTCCGACCCGAAACCCACGCAGAATCCGCTGTCGGTGGGCTCACCACCACCGCCACCGCTGGTCGGTGACGACACCAGCGCGAACCCGCAGAGCTGCACCGGCGACTACTCGCTACCCGGCCGCAATGACGTCGGCACACACGCCCGCAGGGGCTCAGCCGACACCTCCTGCCTCTTCACCGAAAGCGTGTTGAACTCGTACTGGCAGACCTACGGCGACGCCAGCCGTGAGCTTCGCCAGGTGTCGGCTCCCGGTGCCGTCGACTGCCGCTCGCTGGGCGATGGAATCCCCTGTGACGGGCCGAATTTCGTGATGGATTGCCAAGCACGCCCAGGCAACGCCTACATCACATGCACCGGCGGCAGGGACGCCGTCGTCTACCTCTACTAGCAGTGGCCGGCCGGCAGCAGCGCGGTGTGCTCCTGCAGCCACGTCGCGACGCGCGTCAACGCCTGCGAGCCGTCCTCCAGTGAACCCGACCTCGGCTCTACCGCGACGGCAACCACCGCGAAGCCGTCGTTGACCGGGACGACTCCGAATTGCCGAACCAGGTAGTTGCCTTCCGGCGACGGGCCCCAGCCGCCTTTGAATTTCGCGCCTTCGATCGTGCCGAGCCCCCAACTCTGATCCGGCGCGATCTGCCCCATCAGATCCATGATCGGCTGGTTGCGGGGGTCGCACGTCGCCGCGGACAGAAACGTCGCCTGATCGCCGAGCGACCAGATCGTCTGGCCGAAGGCGGTGAATTCCGGTCTGACCTTTCGTGATTCGACGACGGTCGGGTCGCCGGTTTCCGCCAACACCGCCTGGACCTTCTGCGCTGCCATGGCGGGGTCACCGAGACTCGCCCAGATCGCTTCGGCCGCATCGTTATCCGACTGCGTGATGGCGGCACGCATCGCGTCGGTCACCACGGGCGGATCGCTCGCACGCAGCCCGGCGATCGCCAGCGGCACCTTGATCGTCGACCACGCGGGTCCCGTCGTCCATGCACCTGCTGTCACCGGTGCCGGCCCGGCGCCCACCGGCCGGACGACGATGCCCACCTCCGCGTTGAGTTCGGCGGCCAGCGAGGCGAACTCGGCGGCGAAGGGCCCGCTGTCGACAGGTGCGGCCTGCGTAGGCGTCGCGGGCGCTGGAGGCGCGGTCGTCGGTTGCACGGGCGCACTGCTTTCCGACGACGTCGGCGCCGAGCCGAGATTGCTCCCGATGACGAAGCCGCCGCCCACGATGCCGATCGCCAACCCGACGAGCACAAGCAACAGAAGAAGACGATTCCTCTTCGGGCGGGTGTCCCTCGAACCCGGGACCGGTCGGCTGTCGGTCGTGGTGGCCATCTCCCCCAGTATCACCGCCAACGGGACCGAGTCCGCGCAGCAGTGCCCTACGTTGTTGATAACAATGCCATCACTTGGTGGCCCCGTTGATGGTCGGCGTCAGGATCATGCCCTTCTCGACGCCCCACATCGTCGCGATGGTTCGGTACTCACCCGTCTGCATCAGGTGTTCGAGCGCCTTCAACAGCGATTCCGCCAGGCCTGACCCCTTGGCCACCGGCCACCCGTAGGGCGCGGAGTCGAACACCTCACCCGCCGGCTCCAGTGCGCCGCCGGACGTCTTGATCGCGAACAGCGTCACCGGCGAATCCGACGACATCGCATCGACTTCCCCGTTGATCAGCGCGGCGGTGAGATCGTCCTGGCTGACGAACACCCGCTTGTTGATCGGCGGCTGTCCCGACGCTTCACATGCCCCGCTCTTGGCCGGAATCTCCTCCGCCTCCTGCAGCGACGGGTACGCGACGCCGACCGTCAATCCGCATGCGTTGTTCGGGTCCACCTCGATGCCGGGCCGTTGCGCCCACAGCGTGCCCGCCTCGAAGTAGGTGACGAAGTCGACGGCTTCTTCGCGTTCCTTGGTGTCGGTGAACGACGACATCCCGACGTTGAAGTCGCCGCCGCGCACCGAGGGAATGATCGCCTCGAATGCCGTCTCGCGGTAATCCGGCACCAACCCCAGGGCGCGGGTGACGGCGTTCATCAGATCGACGTCGAAGCCGACGATCGCCCCGCTGGCATCTTTGAATTCGTTTGGGGCATAAGGCACATTCACGCCGATGATGAGCCGGCCCGTCGACCGGATGTCTTCGGGCACCGTCGCCGCGATCGATTCGACCGCGCCGGGCGCCGGATGCGGCGTCGCCGTCGACGTATTCTCGGACATCCTCTGCGGCTCGGCACGCTCGATCCCGCCCCGCCACTGCCAGACGCCGATGCCGCCGGCCACCACCAGCACTGCGATGGCAACGGCGACCGCGACCATGCGCCCGGACACCCGCCGATTGGTCGGGGCCGCGCGTCGCGCCGAATGCCGCCCGCTGCCGGCCATCCGCACCGGCGCGTTCAGCGCGCGCCGTGCGGCAGCGGCCAGTTCACCGGCGGTCTGATACCGCTTCGACGGCTTCTTGGCCATGCCCTTCGCGATGACCTCGTCGAACGCCGCCAGTTTTGGGTCGACCGCCGACGGCTGCGGAATCGGCTGGGTCATGTGCCCGGCGATCTGCTGTTCGAGGCTCTGCGCCGGATAGGGCCGCGCGCCGGTGAGGCATTCGTACAGCACGCAGGTCAACGCGTAGATGTCCGACGTCGGGTCCACCGGCTTGCCCTCGAACCGCTCGGGAGCCATGTAGGCCATCGTCCCCAGCGTGCTGCCCGCCGTCGTCAGCCCGACTTCGCCTGCGGTGCGGGCCAGGCCGAAGTCGATCAGATAGACGAAGTCGCGGTTGGTGATCAGGATGTTCGACGGTTTCACGTCGCGATGGATCAGCCCGGCGGCGTGCGCCGCGTCCAGCGCCGTCGCCACCTGCTCGGCGACTTTCACCGAAAACTCGGCGCTCAGAGGCTTTTTCGTCTCGTTGAGGATGGTCCCGAGATTGCGTCCCTCGATCAGCCGCATATCCAGGTAGAGCCGGCCGTCGATCTCACCAAAACTGTGGATCGGCACCACGTGTGGGTCGTTGAGTCCGGCGGCGGCCTGCGATTCGCGCCGGAACCGCGCCTGGAACGTCTCGTCGGCCGCCATGTTCGGCGGCAGCACCTTCACGGCGACGATCCGGTCGGTTTTGGTGTCGTAGGCCCGGTATACCTCGCCCATTCCCCCTCGGCCGATCAGCTGCTGCAGCTGATAGTGCCCGAATGGCGTCGCATCCACCGTTCAACTCCTCGGCAGCGGGCCCCCGCGTCGCTGTGTCGATCGAACCTACATCACGTTTGCCAGAAAGTCGTAACAGTTGTCACGCTCTCGTCACATCCGAGGTGAACAAATCGCCCGTCGCAAACGTATATATACACATAACTCACCCTGCCGACGACACAGCGCTGTGGGAAGGTCTCGGCGGTGTAGGTGGAGGTCGGGAACTTGCTGCAACGAATCGCGTATACGGCCATCTCGGCACCGCGACGCATCCTTGCGATCGCGGTGCTGGTGGCGGTTGCCGCAGGCATCTTCGGCATCCCGGTCGCCGAAAGCCTGTCGTCCAGCGGATTCCAGGATCCGACCGCCGAATCCTCCAGGGCCACCGAGCTGCTGACCCAGAAGTTCGGCCAGGGCGACGTGCAGATGCTGGTGACAGTCACCGGCTCATCTCAGGCGCTCGACGGACCCACCCGTGCGGTGGGCCTGGACGTCGTGGACGAGCTGAAACGGTCGCCGCACGTCACGGATGTGACGTCCGCATGGACCGCGCCGCCCGGCGCATCGGCCGAACTGGTGAGCAAGGACGGTAAGTCCGCCCTGATCGTCGCCGGTATCAGGGGCAATGAGAACGACACGCAGACCTACGCCAAGGCGCTCGCCAACGACGTCACCGGAACCCGCGACGGCGTCACCGTGCGGGCGGGTGGGTTCGCGATGGTGAACGTCCAGCTGACCGAGCAGTCGCAGCGCGATCTGCTGTTGATGGAGTCGCTGGCGATCCCGTTCAGCTTCCTGGTGCTCGTCTGGGTGTTCGGCGGGCTGCTGGCCGCGGCACTGCCGGTCGGCGTCGGCATTCTCGCGATCCTTGGCTCGTTGTCGGTGCTGCGGTTGATCACGTTCAGCACCGACGTGTCGATCTTCGCGCTGAACCTGACCACGGCGATGGGCCTGGCGCTGGCGATCGACTACACGCTGCTCATCATCAGCCGCTTCCGCGACGAGCTGGCCGACGGCGCCGACCGGAACACCGCGCTGGTGCGCACCATGACCACCGCCGGGCGCACGGTGCTGTTCTCGGCGACGACGGTCGCGTTGTCGATGGCCGTGATGGTCCTGTTCCCAATGCATTTCCTCAAGTCGTTCGCCTACGCGGGGGTGGCGACGGTAGCGTTCGCCGCGGCGGCCGCCGTCGTCGTGACGCCCGCCGCGATCGTGCTGCTGGGCGACCGGCTGGATGCGCTGGATGTGCGACGGCTGGCTCGGCGGGTGTTCAATCGGCCCGAACCGGTGCACCGCCCCGTCGAGCAGCAGTTCTGGTATCGCTCAACGAAATTCGTGATGGCGCGGGCCATCCCCATCGGGCTCGCCGTCATCGCACTGCTGCTGTTGCTCGGCGCGCCGTTCCTCGGTGTGCGGTGGGGCTTCCCCGACGACCGCGTGCTGCCCAATTCGCTCTCGGCACATCAGGTCGGCGACCAGCTGCGAAACGACTTCGTCAACAACTCCGAAACCGAGGTCACCGTCGTCGTGCCCGACGCGCAGGGGTTGCCGCCGGCGGATCTGGAGGGCTACGCCGCGGCGCTGTCACAGGTGCCTGACGTCACGCAGGTGTCCGCGCCGGGCGGTACTTATGTCCACGGCGCCAAGGTCGGTCCACCCGCGGCGGCCACCGGTGTCGCCGACGGCAGCGCCTTCCTCACCGTCGGCAGCAGCGCGCCGCTGTTCTCCGACACCTCGGAGGCCCAACTCGATCGATTGCACGAGATCCCCGGACCCGCGGGCCGCGCCGTCGAGATGACCGGCACCGCCCAGATCAACCACGACAGCGTCGACGCCATCACCGAGCGACTACCGCTGGTGCTTGGGTTGATCGCGATCATCACGTTCGCGCTGCTGTTCCTATTGACTGGAAGCGTGGTCCTGCCGCTGAAAGCGGTGGTGTGCAACGTGTTATCGCTGACGGCCGCGTTCGGTGCGATGGTGTGGATCTTCCAGGACGGGCACCTGGGCGCGTTGGGGACGACGTCGACGGGCACGCTCGTCGCGAACATGCCTGTGCTGCTGTTCTGTATCGCATTCGGGTTGTCGATGGACTACGAGGTGTTCCTGATCTCGCGGATCCGGGAGTACTGGCTGGCATCAGGCCGGACCGACGCCGACAACAGCGAAAGCGTCGCCCTCGGCCTGGCACGCACCGGGCGGGTGGTCACCGCGGCCGCTTTGATCATGTCGATCTCGTTCGCCGCGCTGATCGCGGCGCAGGTGCAGGTGATGCGACTGTTCGGACTGGGCTTGACGGTGGCCGTGCTGGTCGACGCCACCCTGGTGCGAATGGTGTTGGTACCGGCCTTCATGCAGGTGCTGGGCCGATGGAACTGGTGGGCGCCCAAACCGCTGGTCCGGCTGCATGAACACATCGGGCTCACCGAAGGTGAGCCGCAGAAACGCCGAGTGGAAGGGCGAGTCAGTTGAATAGTTCAGTCACAGGGGGCGTTTACGGGACATGGGTCTCGTGAGCGTCATCGCGGGTGTGCACGGCGAACTGCCGCCACACCGCTACAGCCAACGCGAGATCACCGACGCGCTCATCGAACTCGGGGGCTGGGACCAGTACGCCGATGTGCTGCACAGCCTGCACAAGAGCGCGAAGGTCGACAGTCGTCACTTCGTGCTGCCGATCGAGGATTACGTCAGCCTCACCGATTTCGGCGATCTCAACGACACCTTCATCGAGCATGCGGTCAACCTGGGATGCGCGGCGGTGATGGGTGCGCTCGAGGAAGCGGGCCTGACACCCGGGGACGTCGACCTCATCGTGTCGACGACGGTCACCGGTATCGCCGTGCCGTCGCTGGACGCCCGCATCGCCGGACGGCTGGGCATGCGGCCCGACGTGCGACGGGTTCCGATCTTCGGATTGGGTTGCGTCGCAGGGGCGGCGGGCGTGGCCCGACTGCACGACTACCTGCGCGGCGCACCCGACGATGTCGCGGTGCTGGTGTCGGTGGAGCTGTGCTCCTTGACTCAGCGCGCCGATCCGTCGATGGCCACGCTGGTCGGCAGTGCCCTGTTCGGCGACGGCGCCGCGGCCGTGGTGGCCGTCGGCGACCGGCGTGCCGAGCAGATCCGTGCGTCCGGACCGGACATCGTCGATACGCGTAGTCACCTCTACCCCGACTCGCTGCGCACGATGGGCTGGGACGTCGGCGCCAATGGGATGAAGCTGGTGCTCTCGGTGGACCTGCCTGCGGTCATCGAGCGCTATGTCGGCGACGACGTCACCAACTTCCTTGGGGCGCACGGACTCAGCGTCGACGATGTCGGGGCGTGGGTGAGCCATCCCGGCGGCCCGAAGATCATCGAGTCGATCACCGAGGCGCTCGACCTGCCCGAGGATGCGTTGGAGCTGACGTGGCGGTCGCTGGCCGCGGTCGGCAACCTGTCGTCGGCGTCGGTGCTGCACGTGCTGCGCGACACCATCGCCAAGCAGCCGCCGAAGGGCAGCCCCGGCGTGCTGATGGCGATGGGGCCCGGGTTCTGCTCCGAGCTCGTGCTACTGCGCTGGCACTGACGTGAAGCGGTGGTACGTCCTGCTGATCGGTGCGGTCGCGGCCGAACGGGTGGCGGAACTGGTGGTGTCGCAACGCAATCTGGCGTGGAGCCGGGACCAGGGTGGTCGCGAGTACGGGGCCCGCCACTACCCGGCGATGGTCGTGTTGCACACGGGGCTGCTGGCGGGATGCCTCGCCGAGGCCGCGCTGCTGCGTCGCCGGTTCATCGGTCGGCTGGGCTGGCCGATGCTGGCGGTGGTGGTGCTCGCGCAGGGGTTGCGGTGGTGGTGCATCGCCACGCTGGGCCGGCAGTGGAACACTCGCGTGGTCGTCGTCCCAGGTGCTGAACGGGTGACATCGGGACCATATCGCGTTGTGCCACATCCGAACTACGTCGCCGTGGTGGCGGAGGGCGCAGCGTTGCCCTTGGTGCACTCGGGGTGGCTCACGACGATGGTGTTCTCGGTGCTCAATGCTCTTCTGTTGCGGCGACGGATCAGGGTCGAGAACGCCGCGCTGGAAAGCCTGACGTGATCGACCTTCTCGTCGCGGGCGGCGGCCCGGCGGGGCTGGCCACGGCGCTGCATGCAGCGCGCGCGGGGCTGTCGGTCGTCGTGGTCGAGCGGCGCAGCGGAGCCATCGACAAGGCGTGCGGCGAAGGGTTGATGCCGCACACGGTCCGCCAGCTGCAGCGGCTCGGGGTGTCACCGCACGGCAGACCGTTCGTCGGCATCCGATACCTGGACGGAACCCGCGCGGTCAGCGCTACATTCCGGTCTGACCAGGGCCGCGGTGTGCGCCGAACCTGCTTGCACACCGCACTTCTGGACGCCGCCACCGCCGCCGGTGTCGAAGTGGTGCAGGGCGACGTCGGTGCGGTGACACAGGATGAGACGTCGGTGTCAGCAAGCGGGATGCGGGCGCGGTATCTGGCCGCGGCCGACGGCCTGCATTCGCCGATCCGGCGGTCTCTGGGCCTGGAGCTCGCGGCGAAAGGCCCGCGGCGATGGGGCATCCGGCGGCATGTCCAAATCACGCCGTGGACGGATCACGTGGAGGTGCACTGGAGTTCGGGCGCCGAGGCGTATGTGACGCCGGTCGCCGATGACTGTGTGGGTATCGCCATCTTGTCATCGAAAAGGGGCTCATTCGATGATCACCTGCGCGAGTTCCCGGCGCTGTCAGATCAGGTGAGCGGGCACGCCCACGGACACGACATGGCCGCGGGCCCGTTGCGACAGAAGGTGCGCAGCCGCGTCGCGGGCAGGGTCCTGCTCGTCGGCGACGCGGCGGGCTATGTCGACGCGTTGACCGGTGAAGGGCTGGGCATCGCCTTCGGCGCGGCGGAGCTGTTGGTGCAGAGCGTCATCGCGGACCGCCCGGATGACTACGAGCGGCAGTGGCAGCGGATGTCACGGCGATACCGGCTGCTGACGGCCGCAGTGCTGCGGGCAAGCGAGTCTGCGACACTGCGCTCGCGCATCGTGCGCGCGGCGGCTGCGCTGCCGAAGGTGTTCGCCGGCGTCGTGAACCAGCTCGCCGAGTAAGACTCGCGAATCTGAATCTCTGCAGCGAAATCACGAGTAACGGCCTGCATAGGTTCAGACTCGGCGAGGGCGCGAGGTGAACCGAGGGCCCCGCGTCAGCGGCTGGCCGACGGCACCTCGGGGGCGACCGCCGGGCCAACCTGCTTGACGGCGCGGACGGTGATGCGAGCGCCACGCGCCGGCGTCATGATGACGTGCTTGAGCCGAACCTTCTCCCCCGGCGCGTCGGTGGTGCTCAGCTCCACGCGGCGCAGGATCTCGCGCAGCACGATGCGCATCTCCACCATCGCGAAACCCGCACCGAGACAACGCCGATTGCCGCCACCGAAGGGGAACCACGTCGTCGGGCTCAGCGTCGCGCCCACCATCCGGTCGGGATCGAACTTGTCGGGATCCGGGTAGACCTCCGGATCGGCGTGCACCGACGTGATGCTGGGGACCACCATCACCCCGGCCGGCAGCCGGTATCCCGCCACCTCGACGGGCTCCTTGAGGATGCGGCCCACATCGGGCACCACTGGTCGGATGCGCAGCGTTTCCTTGGCGATCGCGTCGAGGTGTTCGTCATCGCCGGCTTCGGCGGCGGCCACCGCCTTCGCCAACAGCTGCGGGTGGCGGGTCAACCGCTCCAATGCCCACGCCAACCCGGTGGCCGTGGTGTCGTGGCCGGCGACCAGCAGGGTGATCAGCTGATCGCGCAACTCCTTGTCACTCATCCCGCCCGCCTGGATCAGCATCGCAAGGGCGTCGGTGCGCTCGGCGAGGTTCGGATCGGCGCGGCGCTCGGCGATCTCGGCGTACAGCAGTCGATCCGCCTTCTCCATCGTGCGCGCAAACCGCCGCCACGGCCGACGTCCGAGCAGGCTCGGCTTCGCGATCGCCAACGACTCCCACGGGCCAACGCGCAGCAGGCGCGGCATCACCTCGCGCAGCGCCGCCAGTCGGGCCGGGTCGCTGGCGCCGATCACCGTCCGCAGAATCACCTCGAGCGTGATCTCCGACGTTTTCGGGGCGACCGCGAAGGGCCGTCCCACCGGCCAGCCCGCGATGTTCTCGGCGGCGATCTCCGCCATCAGGTCGGCCTGGCGCGCGACGGCGTCACGATGGAACGGCGCCATCATCATCCGTCGGCGGTCGCGATGGACGTCGTCGTCGATGACCAGCACGGAGCTGTCACCGAGCAACCCGCCCAGCATCGAATTGGCTTCGCCCGCATGGAAGATCCGCGGGTCACCGGCGAACACCGTCTTGATGGCGTCCGGGTCGGCCAGATAGACCATCGTGCCCATCATCGTGTTCCGCAGCGTGAACATCTTGCCGTAACGACGCCGGCAGGCCGCCACGAACGGCGCCCACCACCCCAACATCACGACGAGCTGTATTGCGCTGGGCACCTTTGGCCCGGGAGGCAGGCCATCGCGCGCTGTTGGACTCATGCCTAATACGGTACGTGCCGGGACCAGCGTGGGCAATAAGTTGGGCGCTTTCGATTGGGCGTGAGCAGCCCGGGAGGACACAGGCGGCGGACACAAGCGGCTAAGGTGTCGGCGAGTCGCACACCTGCGCGCCATATCCGAAAGATCCTTGATACATGCGAGTTGACGGACGGGACATCACCGTCTCGGGCAGCTTGCTGCAACCGTTGACCCGTCGGACCAACGACATCTTCCGCGTCGTGCTGTCCGCGGTGTTCCTCGCGGTCGTCATCACCAGCTCGGTGATCACCCGCAACGAGTGGGTGGCGTTGGAGCGGTCGGTCTCCGAAATCGTCGCCGTCCTCACGCCGACCCAGGCCAACCTGGTGTATCTCGCGTACGGCGTCGCGATCCTGGCGGCGCCGTTCGTCATCCTGGTCAGCCTCATCGTCGGCAGGCAGTGGAAGCTGCTCGGCGCGTATGCGGCTGCGGCCGCGATCGCCGGGCTGGCGCTGTCGATCACCAACGCGGGCTTCGCCGCCCCGCAGTGGCACTTCGACCTGTCCGACCGGCTCGACACGCTGCCCTCGCAGTTCGTCGACGATCCGCGCTGGATCGCGATGCTCGCCGCGGTGCTCACGGTGTCGGGGCCGTGGCTGCCCGCGCGGTGGCGACGCTGGTGGTGGGCGCTGCTGCTGGCGTTCGTTCCGATTCATCTCGTCATCAGCGCGATCGTCCCCGCACGCTCGTTGGTCGGGCTCGCCGTCGGCTGGTTCGTCGGCGCGCTGGTCGTGCTCGTCGTCGGCACACCCGGCCTCGACGTACCGCTCGAGGGCGCGGTGCGCGCGATGGCCCGCCGCGGCTGCGTGGTCTACGAACTCAAGGTGCTACGACCGTCGGGCGCCGGTCCGCTGATCCTGCAGGCCGCGTGCGAGAACCAGCAGACGACGGCCGTGATGGAGATGTACGGACCGCACCAACGCGGCGGCGGTGTGCTGCTGCAGCTGTGGCGCAAAGTGCGCTTCCGCGACCGGGAGACCGCGCCCCTGCACGCGTCGATGCGCCGCCTCGTCGAGCACCGCGCGCTGATGGCCATCGCGATCGGCCAACTCAAGGTCGCCAACATCGAGACGATCGCCGTCGCCGGGCTCGAGCGCGGCTGGACGCTGTACGCCCACACCCCCGCCCGCGGCACGCCGATCGGCGACTGCACGGCGGCCATTCCCGTCAGCCGGGTCTGGGAATCGCTGCGCGAACTCCACGACTGCCAGATCTCCCACGGAGACCTTCGCGCCAGCGAGATCACCGTCGACGACGCGGTGCTGTTCGGCGGATTCGATACCGCAGAGTACGGCGCCACCGAGGCGCAGCTGCGGTCCGATATCGCGCAGCTGCTGGTGACGACGACGCATCTCTACGACGCGCCATCCGCGGTGCGCGCCGCCATCGACGCCTTCGGCAAGAACACCGTGTTGACCGCATCGCGGCGTCTCACGAATGCGGCTGTGCCGCTGCGCATTCGGCAGTCCGTGGTCGATCCGAAGGCCGTCATCGCCGCCGCGCGTGACGAGGTGAAGCGGCAGACCCGCGTCGACGAGATCCGCACGGAGACCGTCACCCGGTTCACCCGCAGCCAGTTGATCCAACTGGTGCTGCTGATCGCGCTGGTTTACGTCGCGTACCCGTTCATCAGCTCGGTGCCGACGTTCATCACCGAGCTGCGCACCGCGAACTGGTGGTTCGCTCTGCTGGGGCTGGCGGCGTCGAGCTTGACGTATGTCGGTGCGGCAGCGGCGCTGTGGGCCGCCGCCGACGGTGTGGTGAAGCTGTGGGGCCTGATCGTCATGCAGGTGGCCAACAAGTTCGCGGCCACCACGACACCGGCGGGTGTCGGCGGCCTCGCGCTCAGCGCCAGGTACCTGCAAAAGGGCGGCGTCACCCCGATGCGCGCGACGACGGCGGTCGCGCTGCAACAGTCGGTGCAGGTGATCACGCACATCGTGTTGTTGATCTTCTTCAGCACCGCAGCGGGGGTGTCCGCCAACCTTTCTCGCTTCGTGCCGAGCGTCAACGTGCTGTATCTGGTGGGCGGCCTGCTGCTCGGCCTGATCGGCACGTTCCTGCTGGTGCCAAGATTGCGGCGCTGGCTGGCGACGTCGGTGCGACCGCGGCTGGAGGAAGTCGTCGGACACCTCATCGAACTCGGCCGCGAGCCAAGACGCCTCGCTGTGATCGTGCTCGGTTGTGCAGCAACGACTCTCGGGAACGCGTTCGCACTGTGGGCGGCGATCGAGGCGTTCGGCGGCGACACCTCGTTCATCACCGTGACGGTCGTGACGATGGTCGGCGGCACGCTGGCGTCCGCGGCGCCCACCCCGGGCGGCGTCGGCGCCGTGGAGGCGGCGTTGATCGGTGGTCTGGCCGCATTCGGCATGGCGGCGGCGACGGCCGTGCCCGCGGTGCTGCTGTATCGCGTGCTGACGACCTGGCTGCCGGTTTTCGTCGGCTGGCAGGTCATGCGTTGGATGACGAAGAACTCGCGAATTTAGTCCGGCGGGCCATACTGATCGGGTGCGTGAACTCAACGTCTTCGGCGCGGCGTTGGAGCCCTGCGGCACCGACCCGATGACCGGCTTCTACCGCGACGGCTGCTGTTCGACCGGCCCCCAGGATGTCGGCAGGCACACCATCTGCGCCGTGGTGACCGCCGAGTTCCTCGAGCATCAACGTTCCATCGGCAACGACCTGTCGACCCCGATGCCGCAGTACCGCTTCCCCGGCCTGCAACCCGGTGACCGCTGGTGCGTCACCGCGGTGAACTGGCTGCGCGCCTATCACGACGGGTGTGCGGCCCCCGTGGTGCTGGCATCCACCCATGAACGCACGCTCGACATCGTTCCGCTCGAGGCGCTGCAGGAGAACGCCGTCGACGTTCCCGACGACCTCGGAAGTCTTTGAGCGAATACTCTTCAGGTCGCCGCGGATCAGGAATACCGTGGCGCTATGGCAGACCAGACACCTGCAGTCATCGCCGATCATCCGCCGGAGAAGCTTCTCAAAGTGGCCAACCCGATGCTGCGGTTCCTGCTGGGCACCCCGCTGGCGGGGCCGCTGCGCAACCAGCTGATGGTGCTGAAGTTCAAGGGACGCAAATCGGGCCGCCCGTTCTCGATCCCGGTGAGCGCACACCACATCGACGGCACGTTGTACGCGATCGCGAACGCGGGGTGGAAGCACAACTTCACCGGCGGCGCCGACGCCGAGGTCGTGCATGGCGGAAAGACAACGAAGATGCACGGCGAGCTGATCTCCGACCCAGCAGTCGTCGCCGATCTCGCGCATCGCTGCGCCCAGTCCTACGGCGTCAAGAAGGCGCAGACGATGATGGGACTCAAGTTCCGCGACAACCAGATCCCGACACTCGACGAATTCAAAGAGGGCCTCGCCCGCGAGAAGATCGTCGCCGTCAAGTTCACCCCGATCTGATCCCATGCAGCTCGCGGGCAAGACCGTCCTGCTCACCGGTGCCACCGGCGGCCTCGGACGGGCCATCGCCGCCGCGCTCGCGGTCCGTGGCGCCCGGCTGATCCTCAGCTCGCGCAAGCAAGAGGAACTCGACGCGCTCGCGGCGTCGCTATCGGGCGATGGCCATCGCACGATCGTCAGCGACCTCGCCGAAGACGGTGCCTCAGATGCGCTGCTGGCTGAGGCGGGGGACATCGACGTCCTCGTCGCCAACGCCGCCCTGCCGGCATCGGGCACGCTCGACAGCTTCACCCCCGACCAAGTCAACCGGGCATTGCGGGTCAACCTCGAATCGCCGATCCAGATGACCCGCACGTTGATACCCACGTTCACCATGCGACGGTCCGGACACTTCGTCTATGTCTCGTCGCTGGCCGGCAAGGCCGCGAGTCCCGGCGGATCGCTCTATGCCGCAACGAAATTCGGCCTGCGCGGATTTGCCCTGTGTCTGCGCGATGATTTAGGGCCCGCCGGTGTCGGCGTCTCGGTGGTCTGCCCCGGGTTCATCCGCGACGCGGGCATGTTCGCCGAGTCGGGAGCAACGGCGCTGCCGTTCGTCGGCACCTCCGCACCCGAGCAGGTCGGCGACGCGGTGGTCACCGCGATCGAACGAAACCGCGGCGAGGTCACCGTCGCTCCGCTACGCCAGCGCGCGGTGGTGCAGTTCGCCATGAACGCGCCCGCGCTGGCCTCGCGCCTCGCGGGCGATCTGGCCGCCAAGACGACCGCCGAGATCGCTGCCGGACAGCGACACAAACGTTGATGACGCCGTTCAGGTCGTTCGGGCGACCACCTGCGGATACCGTTCTTGGTCATGTCCGCCGACAGTGACGAGCTGAACGCCGCGCGAGAGGCGTATTCCCGGGGTGATTGGCGCGCCGCCTACGAGCATTTCGGCCGCGCGGTCAAAACCGCGGAGCTGAGCACCGAGGACCTCTCGTCGTTCGGCATGGCGGCATGGCGGCTGGGCTACGGCAGCGAATCCATCAGGATGTCCGAAGAGGCCTTCAACCGGCTGGTGGCCGAGAACGACACGAAGAACGCCGCCATGAAGGCCGCCGATGTCGCACTGCAATGGCTCAACGGCGCAGACCAGACGATCACCCGGGTCTGGGTGAACCGCGCGCGCCGCCTGCTCGAAAATTCTCCCGAGGAAGAGGCGTTCGCATACCTGCTTTATGTGGAGTCGCAGCTGTCGGTCATCACGGGCGAGTTCGACGCGGGAGTGCAACGCGCCGAAGAGCTTCAGGAATTCGTGCGTAAGCGCAACTCGCCCGGGCTCACCGCGCTCGGCCTGACGGCGAGCGGCCTGTCGAAACTCCCTTTCGCCCGCACCGGCGAGGCGCTGGCCGAACTGGACGAGGCGATGATGCCGGTACTCGCGGGACAGGTTCCGGTGGACTGGGCCGGCGACATCTACTGCGCCGTGATTCACGAGTGCTACCGCCTCGGCGACCTGGGCCGCATGAAGACGTGGACCAATGCCATGGACAAGTGGCGCGAGAGCCCTGAGGTTGCCGCATCCTGGTACGGCACCACGTGCGAGGTTCACAAATGGCAATTACTCAGCGCCACAACCGATTACCGTGAGCTGGAGCAGCGGCTGGTCAATGCCCTCGACGCCATCGAGGATTTCCACGCGCCGACGTCGGGGGAAGGCCACTACGAACTCGGCGATCTGCGCCGGCGGATGGGTGATATCGACGGCGCCCGTGCGGCTTTCGCGAAGGCCCGCGAGATCGGCTTCGAACCCTTCCCCGGTGAGGCACTCATGAAGTGCCAACTCGGCGACGCCGACACAGCATGGAACGACCTGCGGATGCGGATGGATGCCGAGGAGGACGAGATCACCCGCCTTCGCTTCCTCCCCGCGGCCATCGAGATCGCACTGGCCCGCGGCCGCGTCGACGATGCCGACCAGCTGTGCCGCGAGCTCGAGGAGGGCGCCGAGAAATTCGACTCGCCGGGTTTCCGGGCCTGGGCGCGGCATGCCCGCGGGGCGGTGCTCGTCAAACAGGGGGCACCCGCCGAGGCGTTGCCGATCCTGCAGGACGCGCTGCGTCGGTACCGAAGCAACCAACGCCGCTACGAGATGGCGCAGGTATGCGAGTGGACGGCACTCGCCCGCGAGGCGGCCGGCGACAAATCCGGCGCCGCCGCCGACCGAGCCAATGCCGAATCGATCTACCAACAGCTCGGCGCTCAGCCGTGTCAGGCCTCTGAGGTTGAGCTGCCCGGTGGGTTGACGAAGCGGGAGGTCGAGGTGCTGGCCCTCATCGCGGGCGGCGCGTCCAACCGCGAGGTCGGAAAACAGCTGTTCATCAGCGAAAAGACCGTCGGCAGGCACCTGGCCAACATCTTCGCCAAGCTCGACGTGTCATCCCGCACGGCAGCTGCGGCGTGGGCTCACGAGCACAAGGTGCAGCCCACCGCCTGAAATCCCCGGCGTCGAGACTGCTAACAGATCGCGTTTCGGCGTTGATTCGCGATCTGTGCGCAGTTTCGGTGTGCCCAGCTAGGCGTCTGCATCATTTGACCCATAGGGCATGTAGCAAACACATCTTTCTCCCGATGTTCGGCCCTATATGAGGCCCATAGCTTTGTGATCAGCCGGTTCACCCCGGAACAGACCACCGAAAGCAGGGACATCATGAACACCACCGCAACCAAGAAGATCGCCCTCGCCGCACTCGCCGCCCCGGTCATGACCGCGCTGGCCGTCGGCCTTGCCGCCGCCGCCCACGCCGACACCGACCCCGCCTCCATCGACGGCGCCGCCCCCTCGGCCCCCACCGCAGTCGACACCATCAACGACTTCAAGGACCAGGGCTTCCGCGTCACCATCAACACCAGCGCCGACGTTCCGCTCACCCAATGCTCGGTCATCTCCACCCGCCAGGAGCGCCACCAGCACCACGGCCGCACCAACGACCTGGTCACCGTTTACGTCGACGCCTACTGCCCGCCCGCCGCATAAGTACCTGAGACGACGGAGTCCACGGTCATGACACGCAGATGGTCGGCGCTCGGCGTCCTCGCTCTGGGTGTCCTGCTGATTGGAGTCGACGCCACGGTGCTTGCGGTGGCAGTTCCGTTCATCACCGAAGACCTCGGCGCGACCGCCACCCAGGTGCTGTGGATCGGCGACATCTACTCCTTCGTGCTGGCCGGTCTGCTCGTCACGATGGGCGGTCTCGGCGACCGCATCGGTCACAAGAAGTTGTTGCTCGGTGGTGCAACCGGCTTCGCGATCATGTCGGTGGCGACGGCGTACGCGCCGACCGCCGAGCTGCTCATCGGCGCGCGCGCACTGCTCGCCGTCGCCGGAGCGACCCTGGCTCCGTCGACCCTCGCGCTGATCCGTGCGCTGTTCTCCGACTCGCGGGAACGCAGCGTCGCCGTGGGCATCTGGGCAGCCGTCTTCTCGGCCGGCACCGCACTGGGACCCGTCGTCGGTGGCCTCCTGCTCGAGCACTTCTGGTGGGGCTCGGTCTTCTTGATCAATGTCCCGCTGATCGTCGCGCTGCTGGTCGGCGGCGTCGTGCTGCTACCGGAAATGCGCAACGCCACACCCGGACCGGTGGACCTGCCCAGCGTCGGCCTGTCGCTGGTGGGAACCCTCGGCGTCGTCTACGCCCTCAAGGAAGGCGTCCACAACGGAATTCGCGTCGACATCGTGGTCGCCGGCCTACTCGGGGCCGCGGCGATGACGCTGTTCGTCCGACGCCAACTCCAACTGCCCGACCCACTGATCGACATCCGGCTGTTCTGCAACCGCACCTTCACCGGTGTCGTGACCGCCAACTTCCTTTCAATACTTGGACTTTCGGGCATGGTGTACTTCCTGTCCCAGTACTTCCAACTGGTGAATGGGTACAGCCCCTTGAACGCCGGGCTCGCCGAGCTGCCAGCCGCGGTGGCGGCGATGGTGTTCGGTGTCTTGGCCGGGGTGGCCGTGCGCTTCTGGTCACGACGCGCGGTGCTGGCGACCGGGTTGGCACTCATCGGATTCGCGATGGCGTCATTGACAACCCTCAGCCCGGCGACCGGCTACCCGCGGCTCGGTGTCGCCCTGTTCGTCATCGGTATGGGCCTCGGCCTGGCGTACACGGTGGCCAACGACCTCATCATCGACAGCGTTCCGCCGGAGCGCACGGGTGCGGCGGCGGCGCTCTCGGAGACCGCCTACGAGCTGGGCATGGCATTCGGTATCGCGGTCCTCGGCTCCATTGTCGCCGCCATCTACCGGGGCCTCGCGATCCCCCCGGGCATCCGTGACGACGTTGCGGCGTATGCGAGGGAAACCCTTGGCGCTGCGCATGATTCGGCAACCAAGCTGTCGCCCGAGAATGCTCACGCTCTGCTGACATCCGCCCAAAGCGCCTTCACCGAAGGTCTCGCCGTGGCAGCCGGTGTCGGCTCGATTCTGCTGTTGGCGTCGTCGGCCGCGGTGTGGGTCCTGCTGAAACCACACCGTGGCGAAAACTGTCGGAAAGGTCAAATCATGCGAGTATGCACACCCGCGGAGCTAAAGTCTGGGCACTTCTCAGGGCGACAGGAGGCACTGAAATGACACAGGTTTCGCCCGAGAAACCCGGCGCCGATGAGTTCTGTGAGGACTGCGGCTACGAACCCGAACTCAAACGGACGCTCGGCCAGTTTCAAGTGTTCGCAATCTCGTTCGCGTTCATCTCGGTGGCGGTCGGTGTCTTCGGTACCTACGACGACGTCCTGAGGAATGCAGGACCGGTCGGGATCTGGCTCTGGATCGTCGTGGCCATCGGGCAGACACTCGTGGCGCTCGTGATCGCGCAGTTCGCCGCCCGCATCCCCCTGAGCGGCTCCTCCTACCAATGGGGTTCACGACTGGCCAACCCAAAGGTCGGCTGGTGGTTCGGCTGGGCCAGCTTCTGCATCCTGGCGACGGGCGTGGTGGCCATCAACAACGCGCTGGCCCAAATGGCCCTGATGCCGCTGCTCGGAATGCCCGAGGACGAGGGCACGGCACGCATCATCACCGTGGTCCTGATGATCGTCGAGGCGCTGATCGTCATCGCGTCGACTCGCCTGTTGGCGATGATCAACAGCGGTGCGGTGGGTCTGGAGCTGTCGCTGGTGATCATCTTGACCATCGCGCTTTTCGTGGCTGTCGCGGTTTCCGGTAAGGGTTCAGTCAGCAACCTTGTGTCCCGAGGTATCACCGAGGGCGCCCCGAACTACTTCGCCATCGGCGGCGGTCTGATGCTCGCCACGGTCCTGGGCATGACGACACTTGTCGGTTTTGAGGCCGCGGCCAACCTCGCTGAGGAAGCCAAGGATCCCTACCGCACCGTCCCCCGCGCGGTGGTCGGCTCCGTCATCGCGGCGTCGGTGCTGGGACTCGTCTTCCTGATCTCGCTCACAGTTGCGATCGATGACATGGACCGGATCAGCCGCAGCGATTCACCGGTGGTGTTGATCCTGCGCGATCAGCTGGGCCCGGTGACCGAGAGCATCCTGCTCACCGCGATCGTCTTCGCGTTCTTCGGCGCCGGCTTGGTGACCCTGGCCACCTGCTCGCGGATCGTCTACGCGATGGCGCGTGATTCCCGCTTCCCCGCGCACGGGATGATGCGCCGCGTCAACCCACGCACCCAGACGCCGATTCCCGCGACGATCTTGGTGGTCGTGTTGGGGATCCTGCTGATGATCGCGATGCCGGGCGACGCGCTGCTGGCGCTGATCACCACTGGGACGATTCTCGGGCCTCTTCTCTACGGCGCGACCATCGTTCTCTACCTGTCGGTCCGCAAACGACTGGACCGCGTGGAGGGTGCGTTCGATCTCGGGCGCTTCGAAATGCCTGTCGCGGTGAGCGCTTTGATCTGGTCGGCGATCGCGATATTCGTGATCCTGGCTCCCCCGTCAGCGCGGGTCCCCACCGCGCTCGTGGCCGGGCTGTTCCTCATCGGCGGGCTCTACTTCTTCAAGCTGTGGACGTTCGACCGGGAGATCCTGGAGACCGAGCCTGGCGACACCGAAATGTTCAAGCACTGACCGATGGGCACCACAGTGAATACAAATTTGACGGGTGACGTTGTCCGGCAGGGCGATTCGCGATACGACTCTGCACACCTCGGCTTCAACCACTTGTTCCGCCATCGTCCTGAAGCGATCGTGTACTGCGGCGAGACGCAGGATGTGGTCAATGCGCTTGCGTGGGCACGGCATAACGAGGTTCCGGTCCGGGTCAGGAGCGGTGGGCACTGCCTGGAGGGCTGGTCCTCGGTCGACGACGGACTCGTCATCGACGTCAGCCGAATCAAGTCGGCGGCGATAGACGCGTCGTCGAACACCGCCACGGTCGGCGCCGGGCTCAACCAGTTGGAGGCGGTGACGTCACTCGGCGAGGCCGGATGTGCCGCGCCGACCGGCACCGAGGGCACGGTAGGGCTGGTCGGTGCGACGCTCGGCGGCGGCTTCGGCCTGCTCACCCGTAACTTCGGCATGGCGTCCGACAACCTCCTAGCGGCGGAGATCGTGGTGGCGCCGGCAGGCGGTGGGGCCGAGACGATCGTCGCGGACGAAGAGAACAACGCGGATCTGCTCTGGGCGTTACGTGGCGCCGGGAACGGGAATTTCGGCATCGTCACCTCACTGACGTACCGGACCTATCCGCTGACGCAGACCCTCTACGTCACCGCTACGTGGACGGGGCTCGACGAGCTGCCGGAGGTGTACGACGCGTGGCAACAGTCTGCGCCGTACACCGACAATCGCTTGACGAGCCAACTCGAAATACGCCGCGATGAGTTCGTCTTGATCGCCCTGCTGGCGTCGGGATCCGAGTCCGAAGCGTTGAACCTGCTGTCGCCGATCCTGTCGGTCGGCAAGCCGGAGGTCGTCGTGAAGGACGCGAGCTGGGCGGACACGTATGCGGAGTTCCAGATTCCACCCGCAGACGAGTTGACGAACTGGAAATTCCTGTCGCAGTTCATCTATGAGCCGTATCCGCCCGAAGCGGTGAACATCGTCAAGACGTTCATGGCTCAGGCGCCGACCCCGGAATCCAACTACTTCACCAACGCATTCGGCGGAGCGGTCCAGAACAGCGAACCGGCTGGCGGGTCCGCATTCGTTCATCGCAATGCGCTCTACTATGCCGAGCCCGGCGCCGGCTGGGGTGTCCGCGGTGGGCTTCCCGCGTCGGACGACCCGTTGACCGCGACGTGTGAAGCGTGGGTTGCGGAGTTCGGCGAAGCCCTGCAGCCCTACGTGAATGGGGCATACGTCAACGTGCCCAATACCGGTATGCCGGACTGGGAAGCCGCATACTGGGGGGCCAACGTCGACCGCCTGCGCACCGTCAAAGCCAAGTACGACCCCGACAACGTGTTCAGCTACGAACAGAGCGTGAAGGTTTAACCATGACAACAGAGAACATCGCGGGCCCCCGCAGCGCTGACGACGCGGTGCGCAGTTCCGGTTACGCACCCGAACTGAAGCGCACCCTCGGCCCGTTCCAGACGTTTGCGATCTCGTTCGCGTTCATCTCGGTCCTGGTCGCCATTTTCGCGACCTACGGCGCCGTGCTGCAGAGCTCGGGACCGGTGGGCATCTGGCTGTTCATCCTTGCCGGAATCGGGCAGACCCTTGTAGCACTCGTCGTGGCGCAGTTCGCGGCTCGCATCGCGCTTAGCGGTTCGTCCTACCAGTGGGCCTCACGGCTGGCGAATCCCAAGATCGGTTGGTGGTTCGGTTGGTTGACGTTCTGGTACCTGGCGATCGCAGTGGTCGCGATGACGAACGCACTGGTGAGCCAGGCCCTCATGCCGCTGTTGGGCATGGCGCCGGACGAACACGTCGCGCGTCTGATCACGGTCGCGGTGCTGCTCGTCGAGGCCGTGCTCGTCATCGCATCGACGCGGCTGCTCGGCATGATCTCGTCCACCGCCGTCGCGCTGGAACTCACCATTCTTGTGTTGTTGATAATCGGCGTCATCATCGTCATGGCGGTCACCGGCAGCGGCACGGTCGACAACCTCTTCTCGCGGGGCCTGGCCGAAGCAGACCCCCACTACTTCGCAATCGGCGGCGGATTGATGGCCGGCATGATCATGGGCATAGGAACCCTCGTGGGATTCGACTCCGCCGCGAACCTGGCCGAGGAGGCCAAGGACCCGTTCCGCAGCGTGCCACGCGCGATCGTGTTGTCGGTGGTGGCGTCGGGGGTGCTCGGCCTGCTGTTCGTCATCACGCTCACTGTGGCAATCAAGGACATCCCGTCGGTGACGACCAGCGGGTCACCCGTCGCTGCGATCATCCGCGAACAACTCGGACCGGTGTCGGAGCGAATCCTGCTGTCGGGCATCGCGATCGCGATGTTCGGTGCCGCGATGGTGATCATGGCGTCCGGCGCGCGACTGGCGTTCGCCATGGCCCGCGATGCGCGTTTCCCCGCGCACGCAGTGTTCCGCCGGGTCAATCCGCGCACCCAGACCCCGGTGTTCGCGACGCTTCTGATCCTCGGGATCGGCGTCATCCTCATGGTGGCGCTGCCCGGTGCCGCATTGCTGCAACTGATCATCGGATCGACCCTGCTGCCTGCCCTCATCTACGGCGGCATCGTCGTGCTCTACCTCGCCGTCCGGAAACGCCTCGGACGCAAGGAAGGCGCGTTCAGCCTCGGGCGCTTCGAGTTGCCGGTGGCCGTCGCCGCGGTGATCTGGGTTGCGTTGGCCGTGCTGGCGCTGGTGTCACCATCGGACGCATTGGTTCCTGACCTGATCGTCCTCGGCTTGGTCCTGACGGGCGGGGTCTACTTCGCCAAGATGCTGTACTTCAACCGCGATGTCCTCGAGCACGAGCCGGGCGAGGACTCGGCTACCTCGTTTGCGCCGTAGCCGCGCACTGATCGCTGGAGGCACCGAGACTGCGCACAGATCGCGGATCAGCGCGAAAACGCGATCTGTGCGCAGTCTCGGCGTCGACGGTTCCAAGAATTCGTCAAGAATCCTTCAAGGTCGCCGACGCACCCTTCCACAACTGGAAGGGAACGCACATGCACAAGCTCTTGCATCAAGCAGCGGTCGTCGCAGCAGCCGCCGTAGTGGTGGTCGGATGCTCGTCGTCAACGGAACCGGGCGCGCAGCCCGGCACCTCCTCTGCACCCGCGTCGCCGTCGCCGACTCCGTCGGCGGAGATGGTCGCCCACAACACCGAGGCCCCGATCCAGGCCATCCCGTGGTCCGAGGTCGGCCAGGGCTGGATGCTCGCGATGTGGAACGCCGCCTCGCCCAATAATCCCGGCGATGACTTCTCCCCCGACGAGCCGACGCCCTACAACGCCGAGACGACGCTGTACCTCGTCAACCCCGAAGGGGGTCGTTACGCGATCACGACGTTCGCCGCGCCGGGTGACGACGGTTCGCTGCCGGTACTCGCCGACTGGTCGGGCGACGGCAGCCGCGCACTCTTCTATCGGCACGGCGATGACTTGACCGTGATCGAGGTCAACCTGCACACCGGCGAGCGCACGTCGTTCCCGGTCAAGGGCGGCTACTCCGTCGTCCCGCGCTACACCCAGCCCGAGGGCAAGGCGGTGCTGCTGCTGAAATCGAACGACGTCGACAGCCCGGCCTCACTCACGCGCGTCGACCTTTCCGGCAAGCAGCAACTGACGTATCCGGTCGACAAGCTCGGTAGCGAATTCAACGCCTCGGCCCTCTCCACGCCCGACGGCACTCGGCTGCTGCTCGGCACCGAAAGCGGTCTGGCGTTGATGGGCAACAACGGGACGCCCGGAGACCAGCTATCGATTCCGAATACCAGCGACTGCACCCCGGTGCGCTGGTGGGAGAAGGACGTCGCCCTAACTCGTTGCTACGGAGCAGAATTCAGCTCTTCGAGGCTGTGGCTCGTCCCCATCGACGGCACGGCTCCGCGACCGCTGACCGCGGAGAACGACGGAACCGTCGGTCCGGATCTGGCCGACCTGAACGCCTGGCAGCTGCCGGCAGGCACGTTCGTCCAGGCGGCGGGTGGATGCGGTTACATCTATCTCGCGAAGCTCAACTCGACCGACGGTACGACCACCCCGGTGTCCGTACCGGACGTGGAAGAAGAGCACAGCATCCGGGTGCTCGGTGTTACTGACGGCCGGCTGCAGCTACAA
Organism: Mycobacterium barrassiae; assembly: GCF_025822765.1. Taxonomy (GTDB): domain Bacteria; phylum Actinomycetota; class Actinomycetes; order Mycobacteriales; family Mycobacteriaceae; genus Mycobacterium; species Mycobacterium barrassiae. The sequence continues at coordinate 172,810 of NZ_JACKUK010000009.1, forward strand.
GCGACGCAGGCGTGCGGGAGCGGCGACTCGCTACTCGACTACGACCCGGCGTCGGGAACCTCCACGGTGCTGCTCGGCGGCGACGTGAACGGCGGCGGCGTCGTCGACGCGGTCGCCTACCCGGACACCGAATAGCCCACGGGTTCACCCATTTACTTCACGGTCGAAATCTGCGACCGTGTCAATTTCACAGGTCAGTGCTAAGGAGACAGCGATGCGCACTCGAATTGTTCCGGTGTTTGCGGCCGCGTTGGTATTGGCCGGGTGTAGCGGCTCTCCCACGGAGGAGGCCGAATCTCCCGAGTCGTCGGCGGCCGCGCAGTCGGCGGGGGAGAACGTCGACTCGAAGAACGGCCCGGCCCCCGAGGCCCCCGCGGACGGCGGGACCGGCGGGACGATGATCGTCATGTACGAGGACGCCGACACCCCGGAAGCGCTGAACGGGAAGAAGATTCAGCAGGACAATCAAATGCTCGAAGAGCTCGCCGCCGATGTGAACGAGTCGCTCAACCTGCCCCACGACGTCACTCTGCGCGGAGCGCAATGCGGTACTCCGAACGCCTATTGGAGTGAGGCCGACAACGCGATCACCATGTGCTACGAGGACACCGACTGGTCCCTTGCGGCGTTCACAAAGGCGGGTGACGCCGATCCCCTGGAGGCAGCGCTGGGTTCCGAGTACACGACCTTCTATCACGAGCTCGCTCATATGGCGGTCAGCGTTTACGACCTTCCAATCACCGGACGCGAGGAGGACGCCGCCGATCAGGCCGCCGCCTACCTACTTCTGACGCCAGGCGAGGACGGCCAGGACCCGCAGTCGGTTGACGCAGTGAAAGACTTTGCGCGCGCTTTCGCCGTACTCGCAGAAGTCCAGACTGAGTTCACCGCGGAAGACATGGCCGACGAACACTCATTGAACCTCCAGCGGGTCTACAACTTGGAATGCTGGATCTACGGATCCAATCCCGAAGCCAATGGTGACCTGGTCGCGAACGGTCAACTGCCCCAGGACCGTGCGGAGCGCTGCCCCGAGGAGTGGGAACAGCTCGAACAAGCGTGGTCGACACTGCTCGAACCCCACTGGAAGTAGCGGCGACACCATGGAGGCTGTGATCTTGATAACTGGCGGCCGTCGCGTGCAGGACATTATTGACACTGGCGTCGGCGGCGATTTCCAAAGACCCGCGTAATCGCCGATCAGCCGATACATTCCGTCCGTGGAACCCCAGAACCCGCAGGCGCCAGAGCGCCAAGGAACTACGCGCCACGGCGCCAAGCCACGCTCCGGCGGGCGGCGCATCGCAACGATTCTCATCGTCGTTGTGCTCTTCGTGTTGGCCTACGTTGTCACGCTGTTCGCGTATTGGGAGCTGTCCGGTTCTGCCACGGAGTTGGGCCCGGCCGACGAGGGCGACGGATCCGAGACAGTCGTCCTCGTGACGGTGAAGGCATTGCGCACTGTCGACTACCAGGCCGACGTCAAGGTGCTCGTCGTCCCACAGGATGACCTCGTCGACGAACGCCTCGAGGTCCTCAACACCGACATCTCGGTGCGGCTGTACCCGTGGAATACCCTGGGCGACTTGAACTTTCCCGCCGGTGAGTCCCCCGCCGAAAAGACCACCACCCTCGACCTCGATGGTGACGTGAACAATTGGCCGTTCGACCGGTACACAACCGCGCCGATCAGTGCGACGTTGCTCGTCGGATCTGGCGAGGACCGGCAGTACATGCCCGCCCGCGTCGAACTCGAAGGGGCGCTGCAGGGCTGGGACCTCTACGCCGACGAGGTAGCCCCGGGACCAAACGACTCCGGCAGCGAAACCGCAACCAAGCTGACACTGAAACGGTCCCTTGGCCCACTCGCATTCGATCTCGGCATCTGCCTCGTGTTGATCACCCTGCCGACGCTGGCGATCATCACAGCGGTGCAAGTGATCACGAGACGTAAGGCATTCCAGATGCCGTTCCTAACGTGGTACGCCGCAATGCTGTTCGCGGTCGTCCCGCTGCGGAACATCCTCCCGGGAGCGCCGCCGCCGGGGGCCTGGATCGACGTCGCCCTCGTGTTGTGGGTCCTCGTCGCGTTGGTCACCGCGATGGTGATGGCGGTCGTCTCCTGGCAAAGGCAGGTCGACTAGTTCTGGAGTCGGCTACAGCCAGAGGTTTCCGAGTTCCTCCGCAATGGCCTCCGGATCCTGATTCCCGGTGTTGCAACTGACGGCGATGGCCGTACGTCGGTCCGGGCTGACGTGGAACGCGGTGACCGAACCGGACCACTCACCATCGTGGTAGAGCTCCCCGTTGGGTAGGACGAATAGACCCGCGCCGTAGCGCTCGTCGCCGTCGGGATCGGTCTCCACCGCTCCCGCGGTTTGCGCCTCGAGCAGCTTCGGGCCGCCCACTTTGCCGGTGCGGTAGTTGTCCGCCCAACGGACCAGTTGGGACGGCGTGGTCTGGACCGCGCCGTCGCCAACCTGCTCCCAGGCGGTGACCGCCAGGGTGTATTCGCCGGTGCTGTCGTCATATTCGTAGGGCTGCGCACTGTCTGGCAGGACGCGGGGATCCATTGTCATCGCCAGGTCGAGTGGTTTGAAGACCCGCGCGTTCAAGAATGCCGGCAACGGTTGGCCGGAGACCTGCTGCACGATGTCGGCGAGCAGCAGGTAGTTGGAGTTCGAATAGTCGAACTGGGAGCCGGGTTCGAACTGCAGCTCAGGCACTTTCGCCAATACCTGCACCGCCTGCTCCTGCGTGGTGCGGTCGGTGTAGTCGTATCCGGCATCCTCGAGCAGCCCGATGTAGTCAGGGATGCCGCTCGTCTGGTGCATCAGCTGTTCGACGGTCACGGTTTCGGCCCATTCGGGTAATCCGGGTAAGTGACTCGCCAGCGAGTCATCGAGCGACAGTTTGCCGTCGTTCGCCAGTAGGAGGATTGCGGTTGCGGTGAATTGCTTTGACACCGAGGCGATGTCGAAGACACTGTGAGTGGTGAGTTGCGCGCCCGTTTCCAGGTCGGCGAGACCCCGGGCTCCTGACCAGACCACGTCGCCTTCGATCCCAACCGCCGCGGAGCATCCTGGCTCATCGGCCTTGACGGCGCCGTCCAACACGCTCTGACTGCTGGCCGCCAAGTCGGGATCAGCCGCACCCGTCACCGAAACGGTGGACGTCGTAGGCGCGCCTGCTTGCGTTGTCGGAGAGGGTTCTTCGGCGGCGTCGCTCTGGTCACCGCAGGCGGCGAGTAGTAGCACGACTGCAACGAGTCGAAGTGCCATTCCACGTTTGACGTCCATCATGGCTACCTCCTGGCGCCGAGGATATAGCGCTGACCCGTGAATCGACTGTCGTCTGAGCAGAAGCTGAGATTGCGCTGATTCAGCGGCAGCAGTTCGGATCGAGCACCGTGCAGAGTGCGGTCAAGGACTCACGCCGGGGCCAGTGGTACACGTTCATGCCGCGCCGCTCCGATTCGACCATGCCCGCACGACGTAATTGCGAAAGGTGATGGCTGACAGTGGATTCGCCCAGTCCCACCGCGGCAGCCAGATCCTTGCTGCACTCCTCACCCGCATCGCTGCTGAACAACAGCGACATCAGTTGCACCCGCACCGGGTCAGCCAGGGCCTTGAGACGAAGCGCGATCTCCAGTGCCTCGTCATCGCCGAGCGGCCCGGCCGCGACTGGTGAGCAACAGACGGGTGAGGACACGTCGACCATGGGCAGGGCCTTGGGCATGGCTGCATTCTGCCACAGGATATTGACATAAGTCGAAAAGGTGGCATCATCGGTGCCATCAAAAGTTCGACATAAGTCACATAGGTAGACGGAGGTCACCATGTCCCGTGTTCAACTCGCCCTCAACGTCGACGACCTCGGCGAGGCCGTGCAGTTCTACTCGAAGCTGTTCAACACCCAGCCAGCGAAACTCAAGGAGGGATACGCCAACTTCGTCGTCGCCGAGCCCGCCCTCAAGCTCGTGTTACTCGAGAACCCAGGAAAAGGCGGCACCCTCAACCACCTTGGGGTCGAGGTTGACTCCAGCGACACCGTCCATGAAGAGATCGGTCGCCTGGCCGCGCAGGGGATGTTCACCGAAGAAGAGATGGGCACGACGTGCTGCTTCGCCACCCAAGACAAGGCGTGGGTGACTGGGCCCGGCGGCGAGAGGTGGGAGATCTACACGGTCCTCGCCGACTCCGAGCATTTCGGCACCAGTCCCGCACTGCTGGGCGCCGACCCGTCGGGCGGATGCTCATGCGGTGCCTGCAACGACGGCGATGTGACGGACGGGCACCGCGCCGAAACGCCGACGGCCTGCTGCTGAGGTCGCGCCGTCGGCGGTGAGCGATGTTCGCCTCCGGCGTCCACAAAGCATCCACTCACCGTCAACACCGCCCGGATACGTTCTGTTTTCTGATTCAAATTTCGCGATTTTGGATACATCTTGATCAAAGAGTGATGTGATGGGGATCACTGCGAAGATGAATTCATTCGCCAGGCGATCCGCGGGAGGGGGGGAACGGTGGACCCGAAATTCAGCCCGGTGTTCATCGCGGTGTTGTTCGTGGCAGTCGCAGCAATGATGGCGGTCGCGATATTCGTGGAGCAGATGCGACGCCGCCGAGATCGGGTGGACGGTGTGTTGATGAGCTGGGACGATCTGCGCCTGACCGCCAGCCACCTCATCGTCGGGTCCGGCAGTGATGCCCTGCGGTTGCCGCTCGACGGACTCAAGGCCGAGGTCGTCGTCAGCACTCCCCCGCGCCAAGCCGAAAGCGATGGCGAAGTTCGGATGACCATCCACAACGCCGGCCACGAGATCCGCCGCCTGCAGCCCTACTCATACGGCTCCAGCGGAAGCGCGCAGGCGTTCGCCATCAAGTTCAACTCGCTCAGTGCTCAGCTGCGCGAGGCTTCGGAAGCCACGTCCGACGCCGCTCCTCGCCGCGCAGACCGTCACGCGGCCTGACCGCGGTTCTGGCTAAAGCTTCTTGAGCTCAGCCACCAGCGTGGCCAACTGCCCAATATTGGCGGTCACTTCGTCGACACCACCGACAGTCCCGGTCACATTCCCGAGGATGGCGTGCTCGAGTCCGTTGTCGGCGTAGCCGCTGATTCGCTCGGTGATTTCGGTGGCGTTGCCGATGAAGAAGAACTCCTCGACAAGCTCGAACGGGATCATGGGCGCAAGTGCCCGAAGTTGTTCCGGATCGAGTTCGTGTTGAATCACGTCGACCAGACCGCGGCAGTCATCGCCGGCCGGATGCTTCAGCCCATGTTTCGCCCAGATCTCTGCCGACACCATCAGCGCCACAAGTTTTCCTAGTGGGTCGCGCTCCATCAGATCTGCTGCATGCGAACGTGATTCGGCCAATAGTGTCGAGATATGCATCGCGCATTCAGGTGTCGGCCTGCCTGCCCTTTCCGCATGCCCGGCGAGGATACGGCGTTTCTCCCCGTAATCCGACGAGCTCATCGGCCAGGCCGGCACCCAGCCGTCACCGTAAGTGCCCGCCAGGCGCAGCATGCGCGGTTCTTGACCGCCCACCCACACTTCTGGGGGACCGACATCGTCGCGCTGCAACGGAAGTCCCATCCGGCCGGAGAGCCCCTCGGGCATGGTGCCGTGATCGAGGAGTGATCGCAGCGCGACCAGGAACTGTTCGAAACGTGTTACGGGGGTGGAAAAGTCGTAGCCGAACGGTACCAAGTTCTCCGCCTCCCCCGCCCCGACGCCGAGAACGAAGCCCCCACGGCACACTTGATGCAGTGTCAGCGCGGATCGCGCGACATCCGGCGCACGCCGGCGGATTCCATCGGTGACACAGATCCCGATGGGGAGGGTGGACTCACGCCCGATCAGCCCGACGCAAACAAACGGGTCGTACCACGCGTCGGCATCCGGCGACAGCGTTGACAACGCCATGTCAGGCCAGAGCGCCGGATGCGCGCAGCCCAAAATGTGGTCGGGAACCCACAGCGAGTCGACGTTGGATTCCTCTGCGGCGGCGACCATCATGCGGTACGACTCGAACGGGTGCATCGGTGACACGAGCATCCCGACCTTCACGATTCGCCCTTTCGCTGGCGCCATTCGGTGTCCTCTCACGAGGATTATTGCGGCTCACATCATTTGTCGTCGTCGGTGGGCCTTCAAAGACCTGGAACGTGCAGTAACCTCGGCGCCTGATGACCGGGAAGTTGATCGTCCTCAACGGCGGCTCCAGCGCGGGGAAAAGCTCAGTAGCCCTGGAGTTTCAGGAGCTGGCCTCCGAATGCTGGCTGCACCTTGGTATCGACGCGTTCTGGGGCGCGCTGCCACACAGCCAGCTCGACCTACAGCAGGTGCGTCCCGAGTACTACACGTGGGATCTCACCGTCGACGCCGACGGCCTCGAATGGTTGAGCGTCACTCCCGGGCCCCTTCTCGAAAAGGCGATGCACGCCCGCTATCTCGCCATCCGAGCCTTCCTCGACGAAGGGATCAACGTCATCTCCGATGACCTGATCTGGACTCGAGACTGGCTTATTGACTTGCTCTCAACCTTCGACGGTTACGACGTGTGGTTGGTGGGTCTGCACGTGTCCGATGAGGAAGGCGCCCGGCGGGAACGTGAGCGCGGCGGTCGCATCGCCGGCTCGAATCGCGGAAGTGCCGTCCTCGCCCACGCCGACATGGAGTACGACTTCGAGCTGGACACCACCGGCGTCGCTCCTCAGGTACTGGCGCAGGACATCTGCGAGAAGTACCAGGCCCTTCCACGCCCCACGGCATTCGATCGGCTGCGGCGACGCTTCATCTCTTGACTTCTCGGGCTTGGTCAAACATGACCGACCAGGCGATCCGCAGCGTAGATTCCTTTGGCTATGACGCTGAGACGAGTACTTTCGCGCGCCGCGATTGCCGGCATCCTGGTTGTGTTTACCCCCTTGATCGGGGCAGGGTCCGCCCATGCCAACGACCACATGATCACACTGACCTTTATCCGGAGCGCGGAGTCGCTGAGTAATGCGGCCAACCTCGTCGACACCTCCGTGCCGGGGCCCGCCCTCAGCCCTCTCGGCTTCGGGCATGCGGTAGCAGCCGCGAACGAGTTGCGCGCCAACGGGTATGACGGCGTTTACGCCTCCACAGCGCTGCGCGCGCAGCAGTCCGCAGAACCACTGGCGCAGGCGCTGGGCCTTCCGGTGACTGTGCTGCCCGGTCTTCGACAGATTGAGGCGGGCAAGTACGAAGGCCTACCGGTACCCGAGACACATGTGACCGAGACTGCCGCGTGGCTCGATGGCGATCTCAGCACCGGTATCCCGGGTTCCATCACGGGCGACGAATTCCTCGCGCGCTTCAACGAAGCGGTCCAAACCATCTACGACAGCGGCCAAAACAATCCCATCGCGTTCGGGCACTCGACCTCGACCATGCTCTGGGTCCTGATGAACGTCAGCAATCCGGACGACTCCCTACTGACGACACATCCGCTGCCGAACCTGGGGCGCATCGTCGTCACTGGGAGCCCCCAAGATGGCTGGCGGCTCACGTACTGGGACGGCGCGCCGATACCGGAGTAGTCAATCAAGGCTCAAGGGCGATTTCCCCTCCAACACCCTTGACCCGGCCGGCAACTAAGTGCGACACTCATGTCGCATTTAGTTGCCTCAACCCGGCGAGGAGTCCGAGTGTCAGCGCTACTGTCAGACACCAGTTCACGCACGGGGGCTCGTCGCGGCCTGACGTATTTCTGGCCCGTGCTCGGCGCGGCTTCGCTGCTTCTCGCGTGCTACTCGTTGGGGCGGTGGCTGGCCGGCGGGGTGTCGTCGGTGCCACCCGGCGACGACCCGATGCCCACTGCGCAGTTGGTGCTCATGCATGCGCTCGAGTGGATTCAATTCGCCGCCTTTCTGGCGATCGTCGGATGGGTTGTGGTCAGACCGCTGATCCAGCGACGCCCGCTCGGGTTCGACGGGCTGTTCGTGATCGCCGCGTTTCTGCTCAACTTCTGGGATGTGATGGACAACTACTGGTCCTTCTCATTTCAGTACAACGCGCATCACCTGAACGTCGGCTCATGGGGCGGGTACATCCCCGGATGGCAGAGCCCACAGCCTGAATTATGGTCTGTACCAATCGGCTTCGTATTTGGCGCGTACACGTGGGCGTTCTTCCTGGCTGTGCGCTCCGGATGCGCATTGTTGACCTACCTGCAGAACCGATATCCCACGTGGGGGCCGCTGCGCGCGTTCGGCGTGGTGTTCGTTTCGAACATGTTCATCGAGGCGATCTCGGAAAATGTCTACCTCCGTATTGGCGCCATCGCGAACATCAGACCTTATGAGGCACTGACACTTTGGGATGGCACCCAACACGCCTGGCCCGTCTACAACCCGATTCTGTTCTCTCTCGTGTGGACCGCGCTGACCGCATTCCGTTGGTACCGGGATAAGGACGGGCTGACGTTCGTGGAGAGAGGCCTGCCCGCGACGCGCGGCGGACAGCAACCATCAACGATCCTTCGATTCTTCGCGATATTCGCGTTCCTCGAAGTCACGTACCTCCTCCTCTATTTCCTCCCGTGGAATCTATTCGCCGCCATGCGCACAGCCCCACCGAACGTTTTTCCGTCGTACTTCCCGGTGCCGTAACCGGACGGCGATTGCGCTAGGTCGTCGGTGCTTCTGCCGCCTGCGGCAGTCGGTCGACTCGCACCGGTACCGAGTTCATTGCCGCGTTACCAGACAGAATGTCGTGTAGCTCTGGATCATTGATGTCGTTCGCGCTGGCACCGGCCTTCGATGCGGCAAGTCGCCATCCGACTCCAGGCCGGTCGTGGCCGAATCCGTGCGGAATGGAGACCACTCCGCGCCGGATCGCATCGGTGACCTGCAGAGGAACTTCTATTGACCCGATCACGGAGCTGACGCGTACCACTTCACCGTCGTTGAGCCCGCGCTGTGCTGCGTCGTCGGGGTGCAGCATCGCGGTACAGCGATCGCCGCCCTTCATCAGCCGCGGCGAATTGTGCATCCAGGAGTTGTTGCTCCGAAGTTGACGCCGACCGATCAACGTGAGGTCGTAGCCACCTTGACGGCTCGCGGCGTCCTCCTCGGCTCGCCTGGCCAGCTTGGCCGCCTCTTCGACGAGCCGCGGGGCGGCCAACTTGATGCGACGGTCCGGGGTGCCCAGATCATCTGGGAGGCAGGACTCCAGCGCGCCGAGGTCGATGCCGTGCGGCGCTTCTTTGATGCGGCGAAACGTCAACCCGCGTCGGGGCCCCGCACGCAAAACACCGCGAGGACTGGTGAGAATGGCCAAGTCGACCAGCCGCTTCGGCGACATGCGCCCCACCGTGTTGGCGATCAGCCGCCCGCGCAGCCCATGACTCACGCGCTGCGTCAGAGCGTTGAGTATTTCCCAGTCTTCAAGTCCATCTGGGTCTTTCGGAACTGCAGCCGGGCTGTAACGGACATGATTGCGTACCGACATCGCCGCAAAAACCAGGTCCAGGTCATCGCGCTGCAGCGCCGACACCGGCGGCAAGATCACATTCGCATGGCGCGATGTCTCATTGACGTACATGTCTACGGCAACAAAGAAGTCGAGCCGCTCCAACGCGGCATCGAGCCGCCGCCCGCCGGGCGCCGACAGCACGGGGTTACCCGCGTGGACAATCAGGGCCCGCACTCGTCCGGCGTTGATCTGATCGGGAAGCGTCGCAACCGGGAATTCACCGTTCACGACCGGCCGGCCCGTAACGCGGTCGCGCAGCATCGGATTGATGCCGATGACACCCTTACGCGTACCGAGACGTCCTGCCGCTACAAGATCTACGGGTGGTTTGGCGAACATCGACCCACCAGGAGAATCGAGTCGACCGGTGATGACGTTCAGCGCCAGGATGAGCCAGTGTGTGACACTGCCGGTGCGCGTCTGACACACCCCGACGCGGCCGTAGGCGACGGGCGCAGTGGCGGCGGCGAATTCGCGAGCGATCCGTTGAATGGTCGCAGCATCGACGCCGGCGTACTCACCGGCGCGTGCGGGCGGCCACTCGTCGGCAATTCGGCGTACCTCATCGCTGCCATCAGTGAAAGCCGCGAGGCGTCCAGGAGACGTCAGGCCTTCTTTGAACAACACATGGATGATCCCGAGCAGGAGGAACGGGTCTCCGCCCGGTCGCACAGCGATGTGCTCCGTTGCCAAATCGGCAGTTTCGGTTCGACGCGGGTCCACCACTACCACGCGCCCGCCCCGGTTCATCACGTCGCGCAGACGCCTGCGCACCCCGGGCGCGGTCATCGCTGAACCGTTGGACGCCGCCGGATTCGCGCCGAGCATCAGCATGTAGTCGATCCGATCGATATCGGGCACGGCGAAAACTGCGGCGTTGCCTAACACTTCGCCGTTGACAACCTGCTGCGGACTTTGGTCCAGCGATGAGGCAGAACAGTTGCTGCTGGTGCGCAGGGCCGTGCGCATCGCGAAGAACGCGTAGAAACCCCAATTGTGTGCGCCGGGATTGCCGAGATATGTTCCGACGGCGTCAGGTCCGTAGCGTCGCTGCACCGTGCGAATGCCAGACTCTACGAGCGCGAAGGCATCGCCCCAACTGATGCGTTCCCAACGGTCACCGACCCGGCGGACCGGGTGGCGCAGCCGGTCAGGATCTTCATAGAGATCGGCCAGCGCCGGCGCTTTCGGACACACATAGCCGCGAGAGAACTCGTCCTCCTTGTCACCGGCGATACGCAACACCGCGTCGCCCTCGACTTCAACCGTGATTCCGCAGTGCGCCTCGCACAGATTGCACGTGCGCAGGATCGTCAGCGACATAGCGATCACAATAGCAATTTGCTACGCAATTGAGTGGCAAAACTACAAACCCTTCGTAGTATGCGTACCGTATTTGCGCCGCGATGATGCGAAGTCGCGGTTCACGAGAATGTGAACTGTCCCGCTCATGAGGACGACGGTCATCTCTCGCGCCACTCTTCTGCCCTAATCTCGAAGGGTGCAAAGGGAAAAGGCCGAAGTTGCGCGTCGCGCAGACCACCGAGCGACACGAGCGCGCGTCGTCACGGCTGCCGCCCGCACCTTCAACCGTGACCGTGACGCTCCCATGGACCGCGTCGCCGAGGTCGCCGGAGTCCACCGCGCGACCTTGTACCGACACTTCCCGACACGACGCGAACTGCTCGAGGCAGTGCTCGACGACGCCCTGATCGAAGGGCGCCGGATCGTCGAGATGGCTGCCGCGCTAGCCCCGAACGAGGCTTCAGTTCATGAATTCGCCTCGCACGCAATAAAATTTGGGGACAAGTACGCGTTTCTGATCGACACCCCTACGCTGTCGGCAGCTGGGCCCGACCCGATCGGACTGTCGCGATTGATGGAGAGCTGGCAGCAGGCGGGATTGCTTCGTGACGATGTGAACCCAGTATGGCTGGCCCGCAATTTCATCGTGCTCACTCAAACGACGATCGCCGTTCGCGAAGTCACCGCCGGTGAACAGCGTGAGAGCCTGCTCACACGGTTCTTTCTTCATGGGGCGGCCCGCTGACGACCAGGGTGCGCTTCATAGGCGCACTGCCCCGGTTCAGCACCGCATCAGAGCGTCATCCGCGCGTCGCCGGGTACATGCCTCGAACATCACGCGGTCATCCATAACGCAGTCAGGCCCGCTGAAAGGCGGGCTTGACTGCGAACATGCTGGTGGCAGGTGCAGGATTCGAACCTGCGTAGGCGTTAGCCGACGGATTTACAGTCCGCTCCCATTGGCCGCTCGGGCAACCTGCCTGGGTGCTGCACCGGCCGGGTGGCCCGGTTTGGTGCGACTAGCAGGGTACAACGAGGATGGTGCTAAGACGAAAACGCACCTGACATATCGAGGAGGACAGAGTCCAATGGCGGATTCATCGTTCGACATCGTCAGCAAGGTCGACCGCCAGGAGGTCGACAACGCGCTGAACCAGGCGGCCAAGGAGCTGTCCACCCGCTACGACTTCCGCGGGACCGACACCTCAATCGCCTGGCAGGGCGAGGAGACCGTCGTCATCACGTCCTCGACCGAGGAGCGCGTCAAGGCCGCGATCGACGTCTTCAAGGAGAAGCTCGTCCGCCGGGACATCTCCATGAAGGCATTCGACGTCGGCGAGCCGCAGGCCTCGGGCAAGACCTACAAGGTCAGCGGCCAGATCAAGCAGGGCATCAGCACCGAGCACGCCAAGAAGATCACCAAGATCATCCGCGACGAGGGCCCCAAGGGCGTCAAGACCCAGATCCAGGGCGACGAGATCCGGGTCTCCTCGAAGAAACGTGACGATCTGCAGGCCGTCATCGCCCTGCTGAAGGGTTCCGACCTCGAGGTGGCTCTGCAGTTCGTCAACTACCGCTGACCGGGCGTAGTAAGCGGCGGCGTTCCCGAATCGGCCCTCGTTTCCAGCCTCCGGTCATACCCTGATCGGCATGGCACCTTCGCAACGCGAACCCAAAGTCGTCGTCCTCGGTGGAGGCTCCTGGGGCACCACCGTGGCGTCCATCTGCGCCCGGCGCGGCCCGACGCTGCAATGGGTGCGCTCCGAGGAGACCGCCAACGACATCAACGAGCGCCATCGCAACAGCAAGTACCTCGGCAACGACGTCGAGCTGGCACTGACGCTGCAGGCCACCACCGACTTCTCCGAGGCCGCCGAGTGCGCCGACGTCATCGTGATGGGTGTGCCGTCGCACGGCTTCCGGGCGGTGCTCACCGAGCTGGCCAAGGAACTACGGCCGTGGGTGCCGGTCGTCTCGCTGGTGAAGGGCCTCGAGCAGGGCACCAACTACCGGATGAGCCAAATCGTCAACGAGGTGCTGCCCGGCCACCCGGCGGGCATCCTGGCCGGACCGAACATCGCGCGCGAGGTGGCCGAGGGATACGCCGCCGCGGCGGTGCTCGCGATGCCCGACCAGAGTCTGGCGTCGAACCTCGGAAACCTGTTCCGCACCAGACGGTTTAGGACCTACACCACCGACGACGTGGTCGGGGTGGAGATGGCCGGCGCGCTCAAGAACGTGTACGCGATCGCGGTCGGCATGGGGTATTCCCTTGGCATCGGCGAGAACACGCGCGCTATGGTGATCGCCCGCGCCCTGCGGGAGATGTCGAAGCTCGGCGAGGCGATGGGTGGCCACCGCGATACATTCGCCGGTCTCGCCGGCATGGGCGACCTCATCGTCACGTGCACCAGCCAGCGCAGCCGCAACCGCCACGTCGGCGAACAGCTCGGCTCCGGTAAGACGATCGAGGAAATCATCTCGTCGATGAATCAGGTCGCCGAGGGCGTCAAGGCCGCGAGCGTCATCATGGAATTCGCTGACAAGTACGGCATCTCGATGCCGATCGCCAGAGAGGTCGATGGCGTCGTCAACCACGGTTCCACCGTCGAGCAGGCCTACCGCGGCCTCATGCGCGAGGAACCCGGGCACGAGGTGCACGGGGCAGGGTTCTGACCTCGAGGGGCTGGGCACCTACTTTTTGAGTGCTATGTCCGAGATTGAACACAGGGCTGTGCGAGGCCAACGACCGTCGGTTCAATCTCGGTCATAGGGCCGCCGACAACCATGACGCTCAGTTGAAGTACGGGTTGGTGCCCTCGGGTCGATCCAGGAGCGGGTTAACGCCGCCATTGATGATGTAGCTGCCCGCGGGGCTGAGGACGAACCCAGACTGGTTGCGGCTGTCCGCACACGTCGTCACCGATCCGTCGCTGCCGCAGCTCACCGTCTGAAAGCTGAGCCTTGAACCGGCTGGCAGCGGCGTGGCGTCGACCCCGGCGAACACATCTCCGGCCGAATTCGCGAACGATGGGACTCCGGGGCCGCCGCTGACGAGGTTGGCCCCCTGTGGCGCCGCGGGAATCGCCCCGCTGCAGCCGTAGCCGCCGTTGCGCTGCAGCACGCAGGTCAGCCCGTCGGGCGTCCTGAAGGCGTACCACTGGCCGTCCACCACCTGGTAATCCGACAGCTTCGCCGGAGCGTACGCATTCACGTTCGGAGGTGGCGGCGGGGGTGGCGGCGACGGCTGGGCCATCGCGATGCCCGGCAGGCCGATCAGGGCCGCGCCCGCGGCCCCCACGACGCCGATCAACCTTCTGTTCAGCACGGTCCACACCCTAAAGGGTGCAGTTGTGACTCGCAGCATGGCCTTTTCATCGGCCGCCGGCCTGCAGGCGTTACTCAGTAATAGCGGTCCGGGCCGCGGCCGGCCATCGCCTCCAGCCGTGCGATGCGCTCTTCCATCGGCGGATGCGTCGAGAAGAGCTTGCCGATCCGCTCCCCCGCCCGGAACGGGTTGGCGATCATCAGGTGCGCCTGGTCGGCCAGCTGCGGCTCTGGCGGCAGCGGTGCCTGCTGCACGCCCGCGCTGATCTTGCGCAGCGCGCTCGCCAACGCCAGTGGATCGCCCGTCAACTCCGCGCCCGACTGGTCGGCCTGGTACTCACGCGACCGGGAGACCGCCAGCTTGATCACCGTCGCGGCGATCGGCCCGAGAAGCGCAACCAGAAGCATCGCAAAGGGATTGGAGCCACCCTCGCGGCTGCCGCCGAACATCCCCGCGAACTGCGCGACCATCGCGAGCGCGGTCACGACCGACGCCATCGCCCCGGCCACACACGAGATGAGGATGTCGCGGTTGTACACGTGGCTCAGCTCGTGGCCGAGGACCGCCCGCAGCTCCCGTTCGTTGAGGATGCCCAGGATGCCCGTCGTACAGCACACCGCCGCGTTGCGCGGATTACGCCCCGTCGCGAATGCGTTGGGGGCCGCGGTGTCGCTGATGTAGAGCCGCGGCATCGGCTGGCGCGCGGTGGTCGCCAGCTCACGGACGATCTTGTACATCACCGGCGCCTGCATCTCGTTCACCGGCTGCGCGTGCATCGCCCGAAGCGCCAGCTTGTCGCTGTTGAAGTACACGTAGACGTTCATGCCGACGGCGAACAGCACGGCCAGATACATGATGTTCCGGCCGAACAGCGCCCCGATGAAGACGATCAGCGCCGAAAAGCCCGCAAGCAGCAAGAACGTCTTGGCGGTGTTGGCGTGCGGATGCCAGGTCATCGCGGCTGTCTCCTTCCGGGCCGAATACTCACACCGAGACGTATCACAGCAGAATTAACGCATAGACAGGCTCGACAAGTTCCGCAGCCTGTCAGCCGTGGCGGTTGGCGGTGTAGTCCGCCAGCGTCGCCAGCGCCTGCCGGCCGGGGCCCTCGGGCAGATTCGCCAGTTCCTCGCGCGCCCGCGCGGCGTACTCGGCGACCGTCTCCTTGGCCCGGACCATGCCCTGCGAGGCGCGCAGCAGCGCGAGAGCCTCCGCCAGGTCGTCGTCGTTCTCGATCGGGCCGGTGAGCAGCTCGCGAAGCCGGTCGGCGTCCGGGCCGGTATCCCGCAGCGCGTAGAGCACCGGCAGCGTGTGCACACCCTCGCGCAGATCGGTGCCGGGCAGCTTGCCGGATTCGTCTGGGTCGCTGTCGATGTCGATGATGTCGTCGGAGATCTGGAACGCCGTGCCGACGATGCCGCCGAGGCGGCTCAGCCGTTCGATCTGCTCTTCGTCGGCACCCGAGAACGTCGCCCCGAACCGGCCCGATGCCGCGATCAGGCAGGCGGTCTTCTCGTACACCACCTTGAGGTAGTGCTCGACGGAGTCGACGTGGTCGGCCGCCCCGCGGGTTTCGCGCATCTGGCCCGTGACCAGCTGGGCGAAGGTGTCGGCGATGACGCGCACTGCCTCCGGCCCCAGCCGCGAGACCAGCCGCGACGCCGTCGCGAAGAGGTAGTCACCGGCCAGGATCGCGATGTTGTTGCTCCAGCGCGCGTTCGCACTGGGCGCACCGCGACGCATCTGCGCCTCATCCATCACGTCGTCGTGGTACAGCGTCGCCAGGTGAACCAGCTCGATGACGGCGCCTGCCACGTCGACCTGCCACGCATCGGGTTCGGGGCCCAACCGGGCCGCCAACACCGTGAACAAGGGACGGAACCGCTTCCCGCCGGCCTGGAACAGGTGCTGGACCGCCTCGGACATCAGTTCGTCGGCTTTGCCCAGCTCAGTGGCCATGAGATCTTCGATGCGGGCGACGGCCTCGCGAACGTCCTGCGCAAACACGGGGTCCCCGAAGTCGACCCCTGCCACCACACTCGCGGGCGTTCTCACCCTGCCAACATACTGGGAACCATGGACTTACCGGCGGGCAGGAGCGGAGCGACCGGGGGATCGATGAAGGCCGACGTGGTCGTGGTGGGGGCTGGACCCGCCGGTTCGGCCGCCGCGGCGTGGGCCTGCCGCGCCGGGCGCGACGTGCTCGTGATCGACTCCGCGCAATTCCCCCGCGACAAGGCGTGCGGTGACGGGCTGACCCCGCGGGCGGTCCAGGAGATGGAGCGCCTCGGGCTCGGGGAGTGGCTGGACGGCCGCGTGCGGCACCGCGGGCTGCGGATGTCGGGGTTCGGCTCCGACGTGGAAATCGAGTGGCCGGGACCGTCGTTTCCGTCGACCTCCAGCGCGGTGCCACGCACCGAACTCGACGACCGCATCCGCATGGTCGCCGTCGACGAAGGCGCCAAGATGCTGCTCGGCGCCAAAGCCGTTGATGTACACCATGATTCGTCTGGACGCGTGTCGTCGGTGATCCTTGACTCGGGTGCGGAGATCGGATGCGGTGAGCTCATCGTCGCCGACGGCGCACGCTCGACGCTCGGCCGGGTGCTGGGCCGCGAGTGGCACAAGCAGACGGTGTACGGGGTGGCGATCCGCGGGTACATCGCCACGCCTCGGGCGAGCGAGCCGTGGATCACGTCGCACCTGGAGCTGCGCTCGCCGCAACGTGAGGTGCTGCCGGGCTACGGCTGGATCTTCCCGTTGGGCAACGGCGAGGTGAACATAGGCGTCGGGGCGCTGGCGACCTCGAAGCGTCCCGCTGACGCCGCGTTACGGCCGCTGATGTCGTATTACACCGACCTGCGCCGCGAGGAATGGGGCTTCGACGGTCAGCCACGCGCGGGTCTGTCGGCGCTGCTGCCGATGGGCGGCGCGGTTTCCGGGGTCTCCGGGCCGAACTGGATGCTGATCGGCGACGCCGCGGCCTGCGTCAACCCGCTGAACGGCGAGGGCATCGACTACGGGCTGGAGACCGGCAGGCTGGCGGCCGAGCTGCTGGGCACCGGCGATCTGACGGCGGCGTGGCCTGCGGTCCTGTCCGAGCATTACGCGCAGGGCTTCTCCGTGGCCCGCCGGCTGGGTCTGCTGCTGACGATTCCGCGGTTCCTGCCCGCGACGGGGCCGCTGGCGATGCGGTCGACCTTCTTGATGACGATCGCGGTCCGTGTGATGGGCAACTTCGTCACCGACGAGGACGCGGATTGGGTTGCGCGGGTGTGGCGCCGAGCGGGCGTGCTGTCGCGAAGGATCGACGAACGACCGCCGTTCCGCTAGTCGTCATCGCCGCGGAGCATCCGCTTCTGCAACGCCATCGCGATGCTCACGTCCGCGGGTGTCTTGTTTTCCGCGCTTGAAGCGGTGAGCCCCAACGCAATCAAGATGTCTGCCGCGGTGATGAACAGACCCCACCAGTACGCCCAGCGGATCGTGGGATCAGGTTGCGTCGCGAAGTAGATGATGAGGAAAAGCGGGCCGACGATGCCGAAGACGAACGTCATCGCCTGAAACATCAGATACCGCTTGAACGTAGCCATCTCGCGTGCAGAATAGCGCGGGTGGCCCAGCGGATGGTCGATGTGTACCGCGCTCCGATGCGGTCCCGCAGCGACGACTTCGACTTGCAACCGACCATCGATCGCGCGCTGGCGATGGGCCTCGTCGGCTTCGGCGACGCGGGGGCCGACGAACGGCTGGACCGTCGAGTCACCCGGTTCGGCGCCGTCGCCGACGGTTCGTTCGTATGGACGCGCGACGCCGATGGGCTGTACTGGCTCGGGCGCATCGAGGGTCCGCTTTTTCATGACGATGACGGCGCCGCGGTCGACCTCGTCCACGTTCGACCCTGTCGGTGGGTCACCGATCCGGTGCTCGAGCCTGACGTACCCGCCTCGGTGCTGGCGACCTTCGCGCGAGGCGGACGCAATTTCCAACAGACCCACGATCCGAATGTCGGCGAGCAAACAGAAGCGATTTGGCGTAAGCGTCACGGGATTTGAGCGCGAAACCGTCGTAAAACGCCGGCGAATTTGACAGCCAGACTAAATATAAGCCCTGCTAGAGGACCTATTGTCGACGGCTCAGCTGGATTATTCTTGAACACACGAGCGTTCCACTAGGCATCGGCGGAAGGAATGCACGATGCAAAGGCTGATAGTTCGATCGGCGTTCGCAGCAATAGCTATTGCTGCCGCTGCGTTGGGCTCCGTCACGGTTGCGAGCGCCGCCCCCAGTGGACCGTGTGAAGAAGTCACGTACGTCGGTGTGTGCGGGCCCGTCCGCGAGCAGCAGCAGAACCGCACCCCGTCGCAGCAGGGCATGGACGACGTGATTCTCCCCGGACTCGGGAGCGACCCGATCGCGTTCGGCTAACCGAACTGCGATAGCGCGCTTAGCGGGTTGATCACCTGCACCAGATGCGTGCGATCAACCCCTTAGTGCGCCCGCCGGCTAGCCGAGCGACTTCGCGAACCCGCTGACGTCGCGAATGCTGGCGTCGAAGACATCTGGCATCGCGTGCACCATGATGAGGTCGCCGCCGTGGCAGGTGCCGGGAATCAGGCGCCCCACCGTGGGTACGCCCGCCTGCACGAGGCGTCGGTAGTACTCCAGTCCTTCGTCGCGCAGCGGATCCAGTTCGTTGACCGAAATGACGTGCGGCGGCATGCCCGCGAGGTCTTCATCCGTGGCGAGCCCGGCCCAGCAGGTGACGTCGTCGGAGTGGCTGTTGGTCGGGTCGTAGAGCGAGCCGAGCAGCGCCAGTTGCTGGCATGAGATGAAGTAGTCGTCGTTCTCGGTGAGCGAGGGCAGATCCTCACACTCCTCGAGCCAGCGGTTCGAGATGTACGGGCACTGCGCGTAGAACCCGGCGATCTCGTGCAGCCACCCTTCCCGTTTCGCCTTGTGCGACACGGTGAGTGTGAGGTTCCCGCCGCCGGATTCGCCGTTCACGATCAGGTGCGTGATGCCGAGTTCGGCGCGATTGGCGGCGGTCCATCGGACACCGGCTGCGCAGTCGTTCAGACCTGCGGGGAACGGGTGCGGGCCGAGCTTGCCCGCCGAATTGCGGAACTCCACGCCGACGACGACAACTCCTGTCGCGGCGAGGGATTCGCGCAGTCTGATGTAGGCAGTGTCGGCGGCACTGCTGATCGCCATGCCGCCGCCGTGCAGATGCACCACCGCCGGCAGCGGTCCGGCCGCGGCGTCGGGCCGGCTGATGTACAGCGTGATCTCGTTGCCATCCACGCCGGTGATCGTGGTGGTCGTCGTGGTGACACCGGCGACCTCGGCAGCACGCGAGGCGAACAGGTCGAAGATCGCGCCCATGCCTTCCTCGCTCATTGCGGCGAAGGCCAGCCGCTCCTCGAGCGGCGCGTCGACTGAGAGCGGTATCGGCGGCTGTCTGCCGTCGAGCCCGAACTCGGCGAACGCCTTGACCATTCGCGGATCCGAGCGCGGGTCGGTGCCGAGTGTCATGTCCGGGTCGGCGTGACGTCCGTATGCCATGGCGCGACCGTACAACGGAGCCACGCCGCCCGACCCGGTTTCGGGTCTCCTCTAATCGATTGCCTCGAACGGCTCCCCGTCCAGTGCGACGGACGCCCTGCCGTCCGGTCCGACCGGCACGTCGCCGACAAGAGTCACCCGGTACAGCCGCCGATCGTGGTCAAGGGTCAGGTCCGACGGCGCGAGGTGCACGGTGGAGCGGTTGTCCCAGAACGCGACGCTGCCCGGCTCCCACTTGAAGCGCACCGTGTATTCGGTCCGGGCCAGCTCGTCGTAGAACAGGCCGAGCAGGCGGCGGCTCTCGTGCGGCGACACGTCGACGAGGTGGCTGGTGAATCCGGGGTTGACGTACAGCGCCTTCTCGCCGGTTTCCGGATGCACACGCACGACCGGATGTTCGGCGAGCAGTGGCCGATTCGTCACGCGGCGCTCGTAGTCGTCGGTGGCCGTGGCGCCGTCAGGCGGTGAGAAACGGTGCACCGCACGCAGCCCGTCGGCGAGCCGACGCAGCGGCTCCGAGAGTCCCTCGTAGGCGGCTACGGTGTTAGACCACTGCGTATCGCCACCGTAGGGCGGGATGACCTCGGCACGCAGAATCGAGGCGGCAGGCGGATTCACCGCCGCGGTCACGTCGGCATGCCAGTTCGGCTTGTCGAATCCCGAACCCTTGAAACGCGCCTTGAACCGGTCGCGGAAGATCGGGTAGATGGTCGGATAGTCCGGGTCCGGGATGGCGTCGAACAACGGGTGCGCCGGCGTCGGCGCGCCGAATGCCCGCGCGAATCGCAGGTGGTCGTCGTGCGAGATGAACTGGTCGCGGAAGAACACCACCTTCCACGTCAGCAGAGCCTGGCGGATCGCGGCGACCTGCTCGTCGTGTAGCGGCGCGGTGAGGTCGACGCCGTGGATCTCGGCTCCCGTCCAGCCCGATTGCGGGCGGATGTCCAGTGTCGGTGTTGCCAGTGTCATCGTCTTTTCCCTTTCTGGTGCAGCGGATTACGAGTTGATCGGTTTGGGTTGCACGTCGTCGAGTTCGTTCTGCGCCGTCACGATCGAGTTGTAGCGGCCGTCGACGTAGGGCTTGAGGTCCACGTGCGTCTTGGTGACGCCCGTTTCGAACAGGCCGTCGGCGACGTCCTGGAACAGCGCGGTGGACTCGGCGTCGATCGGGTAGTAGGAGGCGAGACCATCCTCCTCGTAGAGTTTCTTGCCCTGATCGAAGGTGATGCCCTGCTGATCGACGTAGTAGGCGTTGATCCATTCGTCGGGGTGGGTGTCCTTCCAGTTGTTGGCCGCGACGGCGCGGCCGACGTAATCGCCGATCGCCGCGGCCTTGACCGGGTCGTCGAGTATGTCGCGACGCACGATCAGCGTCTGGATGCCGGTGTTGATACCGGTGCCGTCGCCGAGGATCGGGGGTTCGCCCAGTTGGTAGTACTGGTTTCCGAGCACGATCGCCGCATCGACGGCGCCGGACGCGAACGTCGGAACCACCTCTGCCCCAGCGAGTTCCACCGGCTGCACGTCGGTGTGCAGGTCCAACCCGTGCTTCTTGAGCAACGCGGCCGTGATCATGTGCCGACCAGACCCCGGCGGGTACGCGACCTTCTTGCCGCGCAGCTGCTCGATGCTGGTGATCCCGCTGTTGGGCCGGCCGACGAGGTAGTAGCCGCCGCTGGAGCCCGGGTTGGCCTGCAAACCGATCGTGACCAGATCGGTGACACCGCTGTCGACGGCGATCGGCACCGGTGCCTCACCGATGGAGCCGACGTCGGCGGCGCCCGAACGCAGCGCTTCGATCACCGCGGCCCCGCCGCTGAAGTCGGCGAATTCCACGCCATACGGCGCATCCTTGCCGGCATTCGCGAGGTTCCACGGTAGCGATTGGGTGGAATTCTGCTCGGCGACCACGAGTTTGGTGCCCGGCGGTACCTCCACGGTGTTCGCGATGCGTACGGTGTCGATGGCGGCGTTCCCGCCATCGCCGTCAGAGAGACCGCATGCGGCCGCCAACAACGAAACCGCAAGCGCCATTGATAGTTTCCAGCGTGAAGGGAACACGTGTCGTCCTTTACTGTTTTGGCTTCAGATCTGTGGGCCGTCGGTGACGCCGAGTTCGGTAAGCAACCTGCGTCTCAGCGCGGCGAACTCCGCGGACTCCGCCCTTCGCGGCGCGGGCACCGTCACCTCGGCGTCGAGCGAGATGGCGCCGTCGGTCAGCACCACCACCCGGTCGGCGAGCAGGATGGCCTCGTCGACATCGTGCGTGACGAGCAGCACCGCGGGCGTGTGGCGGCGACACAGCGCCTGCAAGAGCCCGTGCATCTTGTTGCGGGTGAGCGCGTCAAGCGCACCGAAAGGCTCGTCCAGGAGCAGCAATTCGGGCTCACGGACCAGCGCGCGAGCCAGCGCCACCCGCTGGGCTTCGCCGCCGGACAACGTGCGGGGCCACGCCCTGGCCTTCGCCGCCAGGTTCACCTCCCCCAGCGCATCGATGGCCTGTCTGCGCACCGCGGCGGTGGCGGGCAACCCGACTGTGACGTTCGTGAGGACGCGCTGCCACGGCAGCAGCCGCGGATCCTGGAAGACGATGGCTCGGCGTTCGGGTACCCGGAGGTGGCCGTCGACGTCGCTGTCCAGTGCGCCGAGTGCGCGTAGAAAGGTGCTCTTGCCCGAGCCGCTTCGTCCCAGCAGCGCAACGAACTCGCCGCCGCGGATCTCCAGATCGAGCCCGTCAAGAATGACGTTGTCGCCGAACACCTTCCGCAGGTTGCGAACCAGGACGACGGTGTCTGTCGACGTGTCAGTCGCCGTCATAGGCTCGCCTCCACGTCAGCAGTCGGGCCTCGAGGAAGCGGACGATGAGGATCGACAGCAGACCCAGTGCGGCGTACACGGCGATCAGCACGAAGACCACGTCGACCTGGAAGACTCGCGCGCGTCGGTCATCATGCGCCCGAGGCCCTTCTTCGCGTTGATGGTTTCGGCGAAGATCAGCGCCAGCCAGGATGCGGTGAGCCCCAACCGCAACCCCACCAGAAACCCGGGTAGCGACCCGGCAGGATCACGCGGTAGATCATCTCGGCCCGCCCCGCGCCGAAGGATCGCGCGGCCTCCACAAGACCGGAGTCGACGCTGCGGATCGCGCTGAAGGTGTTGATGTAGATCGACACCGCGACCGCGATGGTGATCAGCAGGATCTTCGGTACCTCGCTGATGCCGAACCACACGATCAGAAGCGGCACCAGGGCGAAGTTCGGGATCGCGTTGAGCACTTCCATGTTCGCGTCCACAAAGTTCTCGCCCACCCGCGACAGGCCGGCGATCAAGGCCAGCCCCAGCCCCAGCGCGATGCCGAACGCCAACCCGTAACCGACCCGCAGCAGGCTGGTGGAGATGTGCTCCTGTAGCGATCCGTCGGCGATCAGCTGGTAGGCCGCACGCACGACGCGGCTCGGCGGCGGGACGGTGCGCTCGTTGAACGCACCGGTCATCGACAGGAGCTGCCACAGACCGATGAGCAGGATCGGTCCCAACATGCGCTGTGCCTGACGCGGAATACGTTGTCCGCGCTGGCTTCTCTTGACTACCGCTCTCGGGTCGACGAGGCCGGCAGCGGCCTCGGTAGGCGGACGCGAGATGACGGTGGCCATGTCACGCTGCCCCGAAGAACTCGCCTGAGAGGGATTCGGAAGCGACACCGTCGACGCCCACCGGTACGTCACCCACCAGCGTGATCCGATGCAGCACCCGATCGCCCGGTACGTGCTCGAAGTCGCGGGGCGCGAGATGCAGTGCGGCGCGGTTGTCCCAGAACGCGACGCTGCCCGGCTCCCATTTGAACCGAACGGCGTACTCGGGACGTGCGATCTCCTCGAACAGCAGGTCGAGCACATGCCTGCTCTCCCGCGGCGAGAGGTTGACGATCTCCCGCGTGAAGGACGGGTTGACGTAGACGACGCGCTCGTTGGTCTCGGGGTGCACCCGAACGACGGGATGAATGGACGCAAGCGGATTGGTGCGCACAAGGTCGCCGATCTTCTCGCTGCTGCGTTCGGCGTTTTCCGTCGACCCGAAGCGGTGCTCGGCCCGCAACCCCTCGATGAAGGCGCGCACCGCCGGCGCCAGGCCCTGGTAGACCGCCGCGACGTTGACGAACTGCGTGTCTCCGCCATATGGCGGAACCTGCTCGGCGCGCAGGATCGAGTGCGACGGCGGATTGATCAGTGGCGTGACGTCGGCGTGCCAGCCCGGGCCGTTCGGGCTTTGCCTCTTTCGGTATCGGGTGCCGTACCGGTGGTCATAGGCCGCCGGCGACACGGTGTGAATTTGCGGAAAACCCGCTGGCGCCGAATCACCTTCGTACGGATGGCCCGGCGTCACCTCACCGAACTGCGCGCCGAACGCGATCTGCGCCGCGTGGTCGAGTGTCTGGTCGCGGAAAAAGACGACCTTCCATTTCCACAGCGCACCACGGATTGCCGCGACCTCATCGGCGGACAACGGTGACGACAGATCGACTCCAGTGATCAGCGCTCCGGTCCAACCGGACAGCGGCGTCACCTCGAGACGCGTATCCGTTGCAGCAGTCATCACAAGCCCCCTCGAAAGCGATTGCAAATATCGACTTCTCGAACGTAACGAGATCGAGTGGCCTAGTAATCAGTTGAAATCGACGTGAAGGTATTCCACTTTCACCGCGGCCAGCGCGTGTCGAGGATGTCGAGAATGTGTGGCAGACGTGAGCGGTACCGCGCCTTGTCGAGCTGTTTGAACGGGATCCACCACGGCGCCTGGAACAACTCGACGATCTTGACCATGTCGCCGTTGTAGCCCGACGCCTGCAGCACACCGTTGGCGGCGTAGCGGCCACCTTCGTTGGCGCCCTCCATCGTCGTGACGTTCTGGTCTGTCTTGATCCATTCGCCCGCGAGAAACAGGTTGTCGATCCCGGTGACCGCCGACGGGCGACGATTCCACGACCCGGGATCCTGGATGAACAACGGCTCGTCGTTCCTCACATCGGGCGTGCCCGAGTCGATGATCGCCGGGTCGAGAAACCACGAGTGCAGCATGCTGTCGGTGACGACGGTGTCGGTGTCGTTGAGGTGGGCCTTGATCTGCCTCCACGCCTCGGCCGCGATCTCGTCGGGGGTGCAGTCCCTGGCGCTCTTGCGGTTGAAGTTCCCAGGAGTGGTCCAGTCGGAGATGATCGCCGACATGCAGTCCCTCACGGCGCCGTCGCCGAAGTTGGTCAAACTCTTCTTCCAGAACTGCTCTTCGCTGATCGACGTGATCGCCCACCCCGAGTCGACGTAGTTGACGTGACCCTTCGTCACGTCGACCCGCTTCTTGAGGTAGAACATCAGGCCGTTCATCCATTCGGTGCGCAGCAGGGCGATGTTCGCCAATTGCGGATCCGCCGCGATCAGATCGGGCGTCAGCACCGCTGCCATCTTCTCGCACGGAATCGCCGACACATACCAGTCGGCGGTGACCTGCTGCGGCACGCCACCGGGGCCGACGACGGTCGCGGACTTGATGTGCTTACCGTCCGGGTTGAGACGGGCCAACGCCTGGCCGACGTGGAATGTCACGCCCTGGTCGCGCAGGTGTTCCACCCACGGGTCGAGCCACTGCGAGCTCGTGGGCCCGTTCAGCACCCGGTCGAAACCCTTGAAGTCGATGTCGTTGCCGAACAGCAGGATCGACCAGACCGATGCCTCACCCACCAGTCCGATCGAATGTGCGCTGGCATCACGGGATTTCGATGCGGCGAGGTTGCGAATGATGCCGTCGGCCAGATAGCGGTTGTACTCGGGAGACAGCCGGTTCGCACCGATGTAGTCCTCCCACGTCATGTTCTCCCACTGGCCCAGCTTGCGTTCGTCGCAGCTGGTGACGTACACCGCGAGCTTCTGCGCCGCATAGGCGGCCTCCCACAGCGGCAACCGGAACAGAGTCCGAACACCGTCGTCACGGATTCAATGAATGCCTTCGGCGTGATCGGATTGGGGATCGTCGGCAGCGGAAACGGCAGTGGCACAGTGAGGTCCGAGCGTCCAAGTCCGGAATGCAGATACGACGTCGCCCGTGTCAGGTTCTCCCATGCACCGTTTCGGTTGCCGGGGAACGGAACTCGTCGCATCGTGTCGGTGACGTTGCGGTAGAAACCAGGGAAGAAGCGGAATCCGTGTTCGGCGGGCAGCGGTGTCGCACCGGAGTTCGGCACCGGGATCGAGCGGGCCTTGCCGCCGAGCGCTTTCCGTTCGTACACGGTGACGCTGTAGCCGCGGTCGACCAGTTCGTGGGCCGCCGTCAGCCCCGCGATGCCTGCGCCGAACACCGCCACCGACTTGCCGGGCGCCGCCCGAGCGGCCGGCGGCAAAGCCGTCAACGCCGCCGCGGTCGCCGTCCCCACCAAGAACGACCGCCGAGTCACCCGCGGCCGCGAGCCCCCACCCCGCATGGCCATAAGTTAATAGTGATTCTCATCACTACGGGTGCGACACGCCGTCGTGGCCTGCTGCAGAGTTTGCTCAGTGTGACGGCTTGATCGCGGCGTGCAGCGCCACGATCCCGCCCGTGAGGTTGCGCCAGCGGACCGCCGACCAGCCCGCGTCGGCGATGTCGCGCGCCAGGTCCGGCTGGTCGGGCCAGGCGCGGATGGACTCGGCGAGATAGACGTAGGCATCGGGGTTCGACGACACCGCGCGCGCCATCCGCGGCAGCGCCTGCATCAGGTACTCCTTGTAGAGCGTCGCGAACGCACGGTTCGTCGGCGTCGAGAACTCGCACACCACCAGCCGCCCGCCGGGCTTGGTCACGCGGGCCATCTCCCGCAGCGCCGCGGAGTGGTCGACGATGTTGCGCAACCCGAAACTAATGGTCACGCCGTCGAATACCCCGTCTGCGAACGGCAGTTTCGTGCCGTCCGCGGCGACCTTCGGCACGGTGCGCGAATGACCGGCGGCGAGCATGCCGACCGAGAAGTCCGCGGCCACACACCAGGCACCCGACGTCTGCAGCTCGACCGTCGACACCGCGGTACCCGCCGCGAGGTCGAGCACCGTGTCGCCGGGCCCGATGCGCAGCGCCGAACGCGTCGCCCGTCGCCAGAACCGGTCCTGACCGAGGGACAACACGGTGTTGGTGAGGTCGTAGCGGCGTGCCACCGCGTCGAACATCGACGCGACCTCGTGGGGGTCCTTGTCCAGCGTCGCTCGGCTCACAGCGCCGACGCTACCTGCCGACTTAGTGACAACGGGAATGCCCAGCGCCATTCCGGGCATTCTGTGCAATGTGACGGAAAAAGTTTGGTTCATCACCGGGACATCAAGGGGCTTCGGGCGCGAGTGGGCGATCGCTGCCCTGGAGCGCGGCGACAAGGTGGCGGGCACCGCCCGCAACACGTCGACCATGGACGATCTCGTCGAGAAGTACGGCGACGCGTTATTACCCCTTCAGCTGGACGTGACCGACCGCGAGGCGGACTTCGCCGCGGTGAAGCAGGCGCACGACCACTTCGGGCGGCTCGACATCGTCGTGAACAATGCCGGCTACGGCCACTTCGGCTTCATCGAGGAGGTGACCGAGCAGGAGGCGCGCGACCAGATCGAGACGAACGTCTTCGGCGCGCTGTGGGTCACCCAGGCGGCGCTGCCGTATCTGCGGGCGCAGCGCAGCGGGCACATCATCCAGGTGTCGTCGATTGGCGGGATCGTCGCGTTCCAGAACGTCGGCATCTATCACGCGTCGAAGTGGGCCTTGGAAGGGTTCTCGCAGGCGCTGGCGCAGGAGGTCGCGCCATTCGGGGTGCATGTCACGTTGATCGAGCCGGGCGGCTTCTCGACCGACTGGGCGGGCTCGTCGTCGCGCCGCTCGAAGCCGCTGCCCGACTACAAAGAGGTGCACGAGGAAGCCGACCGGATCCGCAGCCGGCGGGTGGCCGATCCGGGTGATCCGCAGGCGTCGGCGCGGGCGCTGCTCAAGGTCGTCGACGCCGAAAACCCGCCGCTGCGGGTCTTTTTCGGTGAGCTGCCGTTGCAGTTGGTCAAGGCCGACTACGAGAGCCGGTTGGCGACGTGGGAGGAATGGCAGCCGGTCGCCGTCCTGGCACAGGGGTAGCGCTCCGTTCGCGAGCAGACGCAAAAGTCCCCGACACGCCGGGGTTTTGGTGCTATTTGTGTCTGCTCGCCGAGAAGGGGTTAGGCGGCTTTGCGACGGCGCAGACCGATGACGTCGTCGTAGTGACCGAGTAACTCGTCGCAGATCGCAGGCCACGTTCGACTGAGCACGCTGCGACGGGCCGCGACCGAATAACGCTGCCGTTCGCCGATCAGGTGGTCGACGGCGTCGGGCAGCCTGGCTTCGAATTCGTCGACGGGCAGCAGCAGCCCGGTGCGGTACGGCGCGACGAGGTCACGCGGGCCACCGGCATCCGGGGCGATCACCGGCAGGCCCGACGCCATCGCTTCCTGGACCGCCTGGCAGAAGGTCTCGTGCTCGCCGGGGTGGACGAAGACGTCCATGCTGGCATAGGCGGCGGCCAGCTCTCGCCCATAGAGCGCTCCGGTGAAAACTGCTGAGGGTAGGCGACTTCCGAGCTTCCGGCGGTCCACACCGTCACCGACTACGACCACTTGCAGGCGCTCCGACAGCACCGCCAGCCGCTCGACGTGCTTCTCAGGGGCGAGGCGGCCGACAAAGCCGACAATCGGCTTGCCCTCCGGCGACCACATGCGGCGCAGCCCGTCGTCGCGCGCCGACGGCGCGAAACCGGTGATGTCGACGCCGCGTGCCCACTTGTAAACCCGCGGGATACGGTGGGTCATCAGGTTTTCCATCGCCGCGGTGGACGGGGCCAGCGTGCGGTCGGCCCGACTGTGTAGGTGCCTTGTCCACGCCCACGCGGCTCTGGCGGCGAAGCCCACACCGTAGCTTTCGGCGAAACCGGCGACGTCGGTTTGGAATACCGCGACCGTCGGCACGCCGAGGTAACGCGCGGCGTGCAACCCGCCGTACCCGAGCAGCGCCGGGGAGGCCAGATGCACGACGTCGGGCTCGAAGCCACGCAGCACGCCCACCATTCGCGGGCGAGGCACGCCGAGGGGCAGCGAGTTGATCTTCGGGAACATCCGCGACGGCACCCGATGGACGCGGACGCCGTCGTGGATCCGCTCCGCGGGCGGTGCGCCTCGCGGCGTGTCCGGCGCGATGACGAGGGCCTCGTGGCCGGTGCGGCGCAGATGCTCGATCACCCGGAGCACCGAGTTGGTGACGCCGTTGACATTCGGGAGGAACGACTCTGCGACGATGGCAACCCGCACGCCCCGAGAGTCGCATCGGCGCCTGTCGCCGAGGTTGCCTCCAGGGATATGTCGCGCGAACAGCTGGTGCCGGTGAACGTCCGCCTCTGCGATCCGATTTTCAAGTATCGTGCGCACAGAGAAAGGCGGTTGACATGCGGAGATCCCGGGCGGCATTGCTACTGGCCATCACCCTGGTGCTGGCCGTTGCGGGCTGCACCACGAAGGTGGCGGGCACGGCGACACGGGATCCCGCGCAGCCTCCGCTCAAAGTGAGCGAGGACGGCTACGGAATCGAGGCGGGCTTCGACGACGCGCCCACCCGCATCGAGATCTTCACCGAGCCGCAGTGTGGCCATTGCGCGGATCTGCAGACCGATTTCGGCGATCAGTTCGCCTACTACATCGGCGTCGGCGCCCTGAAGATCACCTACCGCCCGTTGACATTCCTCGACGACGCCCCGGGCGGGTATTCGGCGCATGTGAGTAACGCGCTGTTCCTCACCGCCGAGGGCGACGCGAACGGGGCCCAGTTCCAGCGGTTCGTCAAAGAGTTGTATGCCCACCAGCAACGGACCAAGGGCGGGTCGGGGCCCAGTGACGACGAGATGGCGGAGATGGCACAGACCGCGGGCATGCCGGGCACGGTTGTCGACCGGATCGCCGACGGCGGGTCCGCGGTCGATGTGGCGGATATGGACACGATGAACTTCGAGTATCTCTATACGATCGACAACCTAAGCACCGGTACGCCAACGGTTTACGACCCGGAGAACGACGAGAAGCTCGACATCTACGACAACGACTGGCTGACCAAGCTGATGCAGACCTGACGGTCTAGGTTCGGCCGCGTCGGCGTTCAATGAACGCGAGGCCTCCGAGCGCCGCCCCGGCGATCAGCCAACCGACGACGGCGATCGAGCCGGCCGGGATGATCGCCAGCGACGCGTTGCGGTCGCGAACCCGCACGAGATCCGGGTTGTTCGTGTCGTATTCGACGTAGATCCGCATGCCCGTCTCGAGTTCGGACGGGTAGAGCACACCGAGTTCGGGACGATAGGTCACGCGGTCCGGTGTGACGAACTCGATCGTCGAGCGGCGCGGTCCAGCGCTGAGTACCTCGGCAGCAGCGACGCCCATATGCCGCTCGATCTGCCGGTCGTTGCGCCACGCCCCCACCACCATCAGCACCGACTGCAGCGTCACCAGACACGCCGCGAGCACGATCCCGATGCGGATCCGCCGGAAGATGCGCTGCGACCGTGTCTCGCCCCTGCGCGGCGTCAACCGCGGAATCAGCTTGCGCCTGAGCGCGATAACGCTCACAGTGTGATCTCGTTCGCTCGGCTCACAGGGCAGCCTTGATCGACGCATGCAACGCCCGCAGCGACGATCGATCGGCCTTCACCTCCAGCACCCGCATCCCCTCGAACGGCTCGTTCAGCGCATCCACCAGAGCGTCTACCTCGATCTGCCGACTCTCGATGTGGTACGCGCGGCACAGCGCGCCGACATCCACGTCATGCGGTGTGCCGAAAATACGCGACGACACATCGGAGAACCGCGGATCGCCCTGCTCGAGCAGCTCGAAGATGCCGCCGCCGTTGTCGTTGGACACCACGATGGTGAGGTTGCGCGGTGTCGGCTCCGTCGGGCCGATCAACAACCCGGAACTGTCGTGGACGAACGTCAGGTCACCGATCAGCGCGATGGTGCGACGGGGGTCGCTCCCATCGCCGGTCCGATCGTGGGCCAGCGCCGCGCCGATCGCCGTCGACACCGTCCCGTCGATACCGGCGACGCCGCGGTTCGATCGCACCTTCACACCGTGCGTGTCCAGGCCGACGAGCGCGGCGTCCCGCACCGGGTTGGACGCGCCGAGCACCAGCTGATCGCCGGGTCGGACCGCATCGGCGACCGCGGCCGCGACGTGCAGCCCGGTCTTGAGCGGATGCGCCTCGAGCTGGGCCCGCACCGCCTCGACGGCATGCTTGTTGACCTCGGCGCAGCGCTTCAACCAGGCCGGATCGGGCTCGCCGGTGGTCACCGCGCGGGTGCCGGTGGCCGCCGAGTTCCCCGACACGTCGGGCCAGCGCGGCCCCGTGGTCAGCGCGTAGACCGGGACCGCCGGATCGGCCAGCAGCGCGGACACCGGGCGGTGCAGCGTCGGGCGGCCGAGCATGATCACCTGCTTCGGGTGGACCAGCCGCAGCGCGAACGGATGCAGCGGGTTCTCGGCGGGCGGGGCGGTCGGCTCGGCGACCGTCGGGAGCGCGGCCAGATTGGGGTGCACACCGGCACCGTGCCCGGCGATGACGACGGTGTCGGGCGTCAGATCGATGTCGAGGGGTTGATCGAAGGTGACCGGTGGGGTGTAGGTCCACGGCTTGCCGCCGGGACGCCCCTCCGGCGCGTAGACCGTTGCGGGTTCTTCGACACTAGGAACGAGCGGTTCGCGCAGCGGAATGTCGAACTGCACCGGACCCGCATTCGCCGACCGAGATCCCGTGGCGGCCACCAACACTCGGCATGTCGCCGAACGCCACTGCGCGTTCAACGCGTCGATCCGATCGGGGGCATCCTCGGCGAGTCCGAGGCTGATGTTGGCGCGCACCTGCGTGCCGAAGTAGCCCAGTTGCTCGAAGGTCTGATTGGCGCCGGTGCCGAGCAATTCGTAGGGCCGGTTGGCGCTCAGCACGATCAGCGGCACCCGCGCGTAGTTGGCCTCCACTACCGCGGGGCCGAGGTTGGCCACCGCGGTGCCCGACGTCATCGCCACACACACCGGCGCGCGTTCGGCGACCGCGAGGCCGATCGCCAGGAAGCCGGCGGTGCGCTCGTCGATGCGGACGTGCAGCCGCAGCCGGCCCGCGCGGTCGGCGTCCTGCAGCGCGAAAGCCAGCGGAGCATTGCGCGAACCCGGGCACAGCACGACGTCCCGCACACCGCCGCGGATCAGTTCGTCGACAACCACGCGGGCCTGCGCAGTCGAGGGGTTCACCACTACAGACTATCGGCGAAGAATTTCAGCACCTCGGAGTTGACCTCCTGGGGCTTCTCGATTAACCCGAGATGGCCGGTGTCGGCAATCTCCAGGTAGCGGCCGTTCGGCAGTGCATCGGCGACCTCACGGCCGAGGTGCGGCGGCAGGGCGACGTCGTCGCTGAACCCGATGACGAGCACCGGCGTCGTAATACTTCGGTAAGCGGGCAACCGGTTCGTGGTCGGCGCGACATCGAGCTGGGCCCGCATGCCGGGAGTCGACTTGTTGGGCCACATGGTGAACATGTCGATCCAGTCGCGCACGGCGTTGTCGTCGTTGAGGGTTTTCGGCGAGAAGCTCTCCAAGAGGCGGGTTTTCGCGTCGTAGGTGGCCGGCAGCTCGATGCCGGCGTCGGCGAGCTCGCGTTCGGCCGAACGGAAGAACTGGCGCGTGCGGTCCTCGCGGCCCCTAGTGGCCATCAACGCCGCCGATCGGACGAGTTCCGGGTGGGCCAGCATCAGCTCCTGCGCGATGAACGAGCCCAGCGACACCGACACGATGCGCACCGGCGCGGCGTCGAGCTTCTCGATCAGCGCCGCGGTGTCGGCCACCATCTGCTCGATGCCGAAGTCGCTCGCATTCTCGGTGGCTCCGACTCCGCGATTGTCGAAGGTGATGCAGCGGTAGCCGGCGCGCTGGAACTCGGGTACCTGATGCAGGTGCCAGGTGCGGCCCGCGCCGCCCCGACCTGCGATGAACAGCACCGGATCGCCTTTTCCACGGTCGTCGAACGCCAAATTCACGCCGACGACGCTACTGGAAGCGATTTGTGTGCGTTCAGGAGCGCTGGCCGCTCTCGAACGCACACAAGTCGCTAGGAAACTTCGGTGAAGGCCACCACCGGGATCTGACGGCCTTGCGTCGTCTTCTGGTATCCGGCGTAGTTGGGCATGTATTGGGTGGCCAGCGCGAACAACCGGTCACGTTCTTCGCCGACCATCTCCTCGGCGATGTAGGTGCCGCTGTGGCCGCGCGACGAGAGCGTGACGCGGGGATTGGCCTTGACGTTGTGATACCAGGCGGGATGACGAACGTCGCCGTAGTTCGACGCGATGACGATGACGCGGCCGCCGTCGGTGAAGTACGTCAGCGGCGTGCTGCGCTGCTTCCCCGACTTCGCGCCGGTGTGGGTCAGCAGAACCTCCGGCAGGACCATCGACAGCGACACGTGGCCGTTGGACAGCTTGATCATCGCGCGGTCCAGACGCCAGCCGACTCGGCGTAGAAATGTCTTGGCGGGACCGGTCGCCATGAAGCGTGCACCCGCCTGGACGAATCGTGACGGCGGATTGGGCGGATTCTCGGGGATTCCCACGGTTACGACGGTACTGGAGCGGGTTTTCGGCGGTTTCGGCGTGTTCAGTCTCGCTGAGCGATACCCAGCACGCCCAAATCGCAAGTTTCCAATCTGCATATTGTGCGGTTCGCACGAACTGCGTAGCGTGGAAACCAAGGCACAACCACGTCACGAATGACAAGTGGAGGGAGCCTCATGTGAAAGTCGCAATCAGCGGCGCCGGCGTTGC
Organism: Mycobacterium barrassiae; assembly: GCF_025822765.1. Lineage (GTDB taxonomy): Bacteria > Actinomycetota > Actinomycetes > Mycobacteriales > Mycobacteriaceae > Mycobacterium > Mycobacterium barrassiae. The sequence goes on from NZ_JACKUK010000009.1 coordinate 206,396, forward strand.
CGGGCCTGCCTTCGCCCATTGGATGTTGCGCGGCGGACACGACGTGACGTTGATCGAGACGGCGCCGCGTTTTCGCACCGGCGGTTACGTCATCGATTTCTGGGGACTCGGTTATCGCATCGCCCAGAAAATGGGCATCGAGAAGGAGGTTCGCGAAGCGGGCTACCAGGTGCAGAAACTCCGCTCGGTGGATGGGAAGGGCCGCGCCGCAGCGAGCCTCACTGTCGAGCCCATTCGAGAGGTGACAGGCGGTCTCTACACCAGCGTCGCCCGCGGCGATCTGGCGGCGGCCATCTATCGGACCGTCGAGAACGACATTGAAACGATCTACTCGGACAGCATCACCGCGATAGAAGACAAAACCGACTGCCTGGCAGTGACATTCGAGAATTCCGCACCGCGCGAGTTCGATATGGTGGTCGGCGCGGACGGCCTGCATTCCAACGTCAGAAACCTTGTCTTCGGGCCAGAGTCGAGTTTCGAACACTATCTCGGCTGCCAGGTCGCCGCGTGCGTTCTCGACGGCTATCGACCGCGTGACGAGCTCACCTATGTGACCCACAACCTGCCGGGCCGGCAGATCGGCAGGTTCGCCCTCGACGGCGACCGGACGCTGGTGCTGTTCATCTTCCGCTCCCCGACGCCCGAGATTCCCGACACCCCGGAGTTGTATAAGAAGCTGCTGCGGGACCAATTCGGCAACGGCGACTGGGAGTGCGCGCAGATCCTCGATGCGCTCGACGACGTCGACGATTTGTACTTCGACGTCGTCAGCCAGATTCGACTCGAACGGTGGACGTCTGGACGCGTCGCACTCATCGGCGACGCCGCCGCGTGCGTGTCCCTGTTGGCCGGCGAGGGCACTGGCCTGGCGATGGTCGAGGCGTATGTGCTCGCAGGTGAGCTCGCACGCGCGAACGGAAATATCAGCGAAGCGTGCGTGGCTTACGACAGCCTGCTCCATGAGTTTCTCGAGGAGAAGCAGAGGGGCGCAACGCGATTCATTTCGTTCTTCGCCGCCAGGACCAACCTGGGCATCTGGCTACGCAACCAAGCGATGCGTGCATTCAATATCGGGCCGGTCGGACGTTGGGTGCTCACACGAACACTGCGCGACGACATCGAGCTGCCCGAGTACGACCTGTGAGCGGCAAGGAGCCTGGATGACATCGACAAGTCCGAGTGCTTCCAAAGAGCTGCCCTCCGACCTCCTGCTTCAGCTCGAGCAGGCGACCCGAGGACTGCTCGCGCTCAACGTGTCAGTTCTGGAGCAGATGGAGAAGCAGATCGGCCTCGCACCGCTGCGCGCACTGCAGGCGCTTGACCGACTCGGACCGAGTCTGGTCACTGAGCTGGGGGCCGATCTGGATCTGCTGCCGTCCACCGCCAGCAGACTCAGCGACCGGTTGGCCGACGCCGGCTACATCACCCGCCGCGTCTCGCCGAGCAACCGTCGCGCAACTCTGCTCGAGCTGACCTATGCTGGGCGGGCGATCCTCGACGAGTTGATTGCGCTGCGCGTCAACGCTTTCGGCGAAGTCGTCCGTCACATGAGCGAAGCGGACCGCACCGCGCTCATAAGAGGTACGCGCGCCTTCACCGAGGCATACCGCAACCACGTCTCCGAGTGATTTCGGCGTGCTCAGTCTCGCTGAGCGTGACCAATCACGCCGAAATCGCCTCCCGATCGCGCTTCCTGCGATCCTTGCGCCCGCTGCGCACCCGCCGGATGGCGGCGTCCCACATCAGCTGCACCGTCGGCACCAACTGCCCCTCCTTGATGGTGTCGAGGGTGAGCAGCGCCGAGGCGCTCGCCTTGGTGGCGGCCGACGCCTTCGACATGTGGCCGGAGTCGTACGGCGGCTGCGGGTCGTATTCGATCACCAGCTGCACAGCCTTGGCCTTCGCGTCGCCACAGATCTGACCCATCAGCCAAATCCCGAGGTCGATGCCCGCGGACACTCCCGCCGCGGTAACGATCTTGCCTTCGTGCACGATCCGCTCGTCGCCGACGGCCTCCACACCGAACGGCTTCAGCATCGGCAGGCACATCCAGTGCGACGTGGCTCGGCGCCCCTCCAGCACGCCGGCGGCGGCGAGGATCATCGAGCCCGAGCACACCGACGTCGTCCACGCCGACGTCTCATGCGCCCTACGCACCCAGTCGAGCACCTTCTCGTCGCGCGCATGCTCGAACGTCCCCGCGCCGCCAGGCACCAGAATGATGTCGGGCGACGGCGTTTCGTCAAAGGAGTGCGTCGCGCCGATCAACAGCACACCCGAGTCGGCGGTGATCGGGCCCGGCTCGTGCCAGACGAACCGCACCTCGGCATCGGGCAGATTCCGCAGCACCTCATACGGGCCGATGAAGTCCAGGGCGGTGAACCCGGGATACACCATGATCGCGATCTGCATTACCATCTCCTTTGGTTAGGCGAACGTCTTACGGTATTGATCGGGCGAGATGCCCAGTCTCCGAACGAAATTGCGGCGCAACGTCTCGGCGCTCCCGAAGCCGCACCGCGCCGCGATCACCGTCACGGTGTCGTCGGTCTCCTCGAGCTGACGACGGGCGGCCTCGGTGCGGATCCGCTCGACGTAGGCTCCCGGCGCCTCGCCCACCTCCTCGGTGAACACCCGCGTGAAGTGCCGCGGACTCATCGAGGCGCGGCGGGCGAGTTCGGGAATGCTGTGCGCGCCACCGGGTTCGGACTCGATGGCGTCCTGCACCTCACGTATCGGCGCCCGCTTGGCACGCGGCATCCACACCGGAGCGGCGAACTGCGTCTGGCCGCCCGGCCGCCGTAGATACATCACCATCCAGCGGGCCACCGTCTGCGCGACTTCGGTGCCGTAGTCGTCCTCGACGAGCGACAGCGCCAGGTCGATGCCTGCGGTGACGCCCGCCGCCGTCCAGACCTGCGCGGAACTGCGGACGAAAATGGGCTCGGGGTCGACGGTGACCGACGGGAATTCGCAAGCCATCCGGTCCGCGAAGGCCCAGTGGGTGGTCGCGACGCAGCCGTCGATCAGCCCCGTCTGTGCGACGAGGAAGGCACCGGTGCACACGCTGACGACGCGACGTGTCTGCTCGGCGACGATCTTCACCCAGCCGAGCGTGTCCGGATCCCGCCGCGCATCGTCGACACCGGCGCCGCCGGGCAGCACCAGGGTGTCGATGGGCTCCCGCGGGTCGGGCAGCGGGTCGGCGACCAAAGCGAGGCCCGTCAGCGTCGTCGCCGGTTCGCCGCCACGGGAAACCACGCGAACGGAGTAGCCCTCATCGGAGCGACCCTGACCGGCGAGGCAGAGGGTGGCGCCGGTGAACACCTCGAACGGACCGACCAGGTCGAGAGCCTGGACACCCGGAAATCCGAGGATGAGCACCGATCGCACGTATTCAGTGTTGGGGACCGCTGTCGTGGCGTCTAGGCCATGGTCCCCACAAATTAGGACATCAGCGGGTGGCAGGCCCTTATCCGGTCGATCCACCACCGGCGACGCTCCGGCGAGGCAGCCAGCGCGGCCAGCCGCGCCCGGTCCGGCGTCACCGTCGTGACGGGCAGATTGCCGTCGACGGGCACCGCCAGTTCGGCGACGTCGTCGACGAAGAGTCCGCCCGTGCCCAGGCCGCAGGCATACGGCAGGTGGGGCAACGCGGCGGCGGCGAGCAGTCCGCGGCCGATGCCCACCGCCGAGTCGAGCGCGCTGGACACCACGATCGGGATGTCGATCTGGTCGGCGATCTCCAGCATCCGGGTAACGCCACCCAAAGGTGCAACCTTGAGGACGGCGACGTCGGCAGCGCCCTCACGCACGACGCGCAGCGGGTCGTCGGCCTTGCGGATGCTCTCGTCGGCGGCGATCAGCACGTCGACGCGGCGCCGCACCGCAGCCAGCTCGGGCACCGTCGCGCACGGCTGCTCGACGTACTCGAGCGCGCCGTCGGCGGTCAATGCGGCGACGGCCGCGACCGCATCGTCGACCGTCCACCCGCCGTTGGCGTCGACCCGCACAGAAGGCACAAACGCGCGAACGGCGTTGACGCGGGCCACGTCGTCGGCCAGGGTCTGCCCAGGCTCGGCCACCTTGACCTTGGCGGTGCGTGCACCGGGAAATCGGTTGAGCACCTCGGGCACCTGGTCGGCGGCGACGGCGGGCACGGTCGCGTTGATGGGGATGCGGTCACGGTGGACGACCGGCGCGGGCTGGTAGGCCGCCTCGACGGCCGATGCCAGCCAGAAAGCGGCCTCGGGCGGCTCGTATTCGACGAATGCGCCGAACTCCCCCCAGCCCACCGGCCCCTCGACGAGTGCAACCTCGCGAACGGTGATGCCGCGGAACCGAACTCGCATCGGCAGCGCGACGACGTGCAGCCGATCCAGCAGGTCGTCGAGCGGCGGCGTCACGGTGCTCATAGTGCCAGGTTTGACCCCTCGTCGAGCTGGGTAATGGTTCAGTTACTTAACTATCGCAGGAGGACCCCATGCAATTGCGCACGCTCGCCCCGACCGCCCTCGCCGTGGCAACCACGGGATTTCTCGGTGGGCTGGCGAGCCGGCCGGCGCAGTCGGCGTGGTTCGCGAAGCTGAAGAAGCCGCCCTATCAACCGCCGCGACTGGCCTTTCCGATCGTATGGAACGTGCTGTATGCGAACATCGCCGCCACCTCGGCCGCCACACTGGATCAGCTCGAAGAGCGTGGCCAGGATCGCGAGCGACGCGCCTACATCGCCGCACTGGCGTCGAACCTGGTCCTCAACGGCAGCTGGTCGTGGCTGTTCTTCACACAGCGGCGGCTGGGCACCGCGGCGATCGCGGCCGGAGTGCTGGCAGTCAGCAGTGCAGACCTGACCAGGCGCTCGGTCGCCGTCCAAGGCGCCAAGGCCGCCCCGTTGGCCGCCTATCCCGCGTGGTGCGCGTTCGCCACCGTCCTGTCCACCCACATCTGGGCCCTGAACCGTCGCTGAGGAACCATGCAAATCATCAAGATCCCCGGTCAGATCGTCGAAGGGATGCTGTCCATCGTCGGCATCCGGATCGGCACCGAAGAACCGCACCACCTGCGTGAACCGCTGACCGGCAACATCGAAATCCGACGGTACGGCCCGCGCATCGCCGCCGAGACCACCGTCGACGGCGACGAGGACCGCGCCCGCAACATCGGCTTCCGCCGGCTGGCGAACTACATCTTCGGGGGCAACCATCACGACGAGACGATCTCGATGACGGCGCCCGTCGGCCAGCAGTCCGCCTCCGATGAGATCGCGATGACCGCACCCGTCGCGCAATCGCGGACCGACAACGACCAGTGGGTGATCCGGTTCTTCATGCCGTCGAAGTGGACGATGGACACTCTCCCCGATCCCGACGACGACAAGGTCCGACTCGTCTCGGTGCCCGGCGAGACCTTCGCGGTGCTACGCTTCAGCGGCGACCGCAGCCCCAAAGCCGTCGCCGACCGCACGGACGAGCTACGAAAGACCCTGCACGACAAAGGCATCGAACCAGTCGGCGATGCGGTCGCGTGGTTCTACGATCCGCCGTGGACGTTGCCGTTCCTGCGGCGCAACGAGGTTGCGATCCCGGTGTCCCGTTAGACCGTCGCGCGGTCGCGTCCCTCCCAGTACTGCTTGCGCAGATCCTTCTTGAGGATCTTTCCGGTCGGGTTGCGCGGCAACTCGTCGCGAACGTCGACCGACTTCGGGCACTTGTAGGCGGCCAACCGTTCCCGGGCGAACGCGATGAGCTCCTCCTCGGTGGCCTCACCCTCAAGCTGCACAACGGCTTTGACGACCTCGCCCCACTTCTCGTCGGGTATACCGATGATCGCGACGTCGACGACCGCCGGATGCTCGGCCAGCACTCGCTCCACTTCGATCGAGTAGATGTTCTCGCCGCCGGAGATGATCATGTCCTTGAGCCGGTCCTCGACGAAGATGAAGCCCTCCTCGTCGATACGGCCGATGTCGCCGGTGCGGAACCAGCCGTCCTCGGTGATCGCCTCCGCCGTCGCCTCCGGCTTGTTGTGGTAGCCCGTCATCAACTGCGGTGTGCGGAACCACAATTCGCCCTGCTCGCCCTGTGGTACATCCTCCAGCGTGTCGGGATCGACCGCCCGTACCTCGGCATTGGGAACCAGCGTGCCCGCACTGGTGAGCCGCTCCTCCTTGCCGGGATCGCGGTGCACCTCGGGAAGCAGATGACTGATGACGCCGCACACTTCGGTCAATCCGTACACCTGCATGAATTCCGTGTCCGGCCATGCCTCCAGCGCCCGGCGCAGCAACGGAAGCGGCATCGGCGACGCGCCGTACGCGAACGTCTTCAGCGCGCCGAACAGCTTGACGGCGTCCTCGCCGGAGTCGAGCACCTTGGCCAGCACCGCGGGAACCAGGAAGGTCCTGTTGGCGCCCTTGAGGATTGCGCCGGCCAGCGACATCCCGTCGACCTCGCGCGTCATGACGCTGGGGACTCCGTCGTGAATTCCGAACTGCACGTAGGACGACCCGCCGACATGGAACAGTGGCATCGCCACCATGCTCTTGTCGCCGGGGTCGAAGTTGAAGCCCTCGTGCGCGTTGATCGTGTGGGCGACGATGTTGGCCTGCGTCAGCTCCACACCCTTGGGACGGCCGGTGGTGCCCGACGAGTACATGATGATCGCGACGTCGCCAGGGTCAACGTCGTCGCCGCGATTCACAGGTGTGGCGGCGGCCAACAGGGCCTCGTACTCATCGCCGTCCTCGCCCTCCGGCGTGACCTCGATGACGTGCTCGATGTTCGTCAGCTTGTCGCGGATCCTGTCGACGTTGCCCCGCAGTTCCTTGCCGACGATCAGCAGCTTGGCGTCGGAGTCGTTGAGCACGTAGTCGAGTTCGTCGGCGGCCAGCCGGAAGTTGATGATCGCATTGGCCGCGCCCAGCGATGCAGCGGCGAGGGTGAGCTCCACACAGGCGGGGTGGTTCTTGTCGAGGAACGCCACCACGTCGCCGCGCTTGATACCGCGGTCCTTCAGGGCTCCTGCGAGTCGGCGGACACGGTCGTTCCACTCCGTCCATGTCCAGGTTCGTTCGAGGTATGTCAACGCCTCGCCGTCGGGCGTGGTCTGGGCCCAGTGGGCGATTCGTTCGTCGAGAAAGCGGGGATCAGCCAGGTCAGACATGCCAGAAGCGTGCCACGTCCGCCTGTGCGTCAGTTGAGTTTCGGATAAACCTGCCGACCGGCCAGGTACGTGGCGCGGACCTCCAGGTCGGCGATCGTCTCGGTCGGCACCGAGCGGGGGTCGGCGGACAACACCACCATGTCGGCGTACTTGCCCACCTCGAGCGAACCGATCACATCGTCGGAGTGCAGCTGCCAGGCCGCATCGATGGTCTGGGCGCGAATGGCCTGGTCCACCGTGATCCGCTGCTCCGGCCCGATCACCCGGCCGCTCGGCGCGGTGCGGGTGGCGGCGACGCTGATGTTGCGCAGCGGCTCCTCGGGCGTGACCGGAGGGTCGTTGTGCAGCGAGATCCGCATCCCGGTAGCCACCGCCGAACCGCATGGCATCCAGCGGTTTCCGCGTTCGGGCCCGAACAGGTCGTCGACGACGACGTCGCCCCAGTAGTGGATCTGATCGACGAAGATGCTGCAGGTGACGCCTAGATCGTGGGCCCGTTGCAGCTGGTCGTCGCGGATGGCGCCGACGTGTTCGAGCCGCAGCCGGTGGTCGTCGCGGGGCCAGCGCCGCAGGGCGTCCTCGTAGACATCGAGGATCGTGTCGGCGCCCGCGTCGCCCTGGACGTGGCACGCCATCTGCCACCCATTCGGGAAGTAGGCGCCGACGATCTCGGTCAGCTGTTCGCGGGTGTAGTTCGCGCAGCCGCACGAGCCTTTCGGAATGCCGACGGAGCGGGTCGCCTCGGTATCCAGATACGGGAACGACAGGTCGATGTTGCCGATCCACGGCGAGCCGTCGACCCAGATCTTGATGCCGGCCTGGCGGACCATGTCGTCGCCGTTGTCGGGCACCGCCTCGGTGGTCATCGCGGCGGTGGACATCTCGTAGACGCGTAGCCGCACCGTGAGGTCGTTGCGCATCTGGTCGATGACCGGGCGGAACACCGGGTCGAAAGCCATCTCCGAGCACGTCGTCAACCCGGCGCGGTTCAGCCGGCCGAGTTCGGCGTGCAGCATCGCGGGATAGTCGCTGGGCTGGATCGCGCCTTGCAGCAACGGGAACACCGCCTGGATCTCCTGGGCGATGCCGTCGAGGTCGCCGTTCGCATCGCGTCCGTAGCTGGCGCCCTTCGGGTCCGGGGTGTCGCGCGTGAGCCCGACGCGGGCCGCCGCCGCTGTGTTGAAGTAGGCCTTGTGCCCGGAGTTGTGCACGATCACCAGCGGATGGTCCGGTGCGATGCCGTCGAGCCACGCGAGCGTCGGGTTGGGTAACCCGTTCTGCAACAACGCGTCCCACCCGTTGAGGTAGGCGCCGTCGGCCCCGCGCTTGGCGACCTCCGCCTCGACTGCGGCGACGACGTCGGCAGCGTTCGGCAGCGTGACCGGACGGATGTCGACCATCCGGTCCGACAGCACGATCGCCTCCATCAGCGGATGGCCGTGCGCCTCGACCATGCCGGGCATGACACATCCGTCGCCGAGGTCCACTGTCTCCGTCTCGGGCCCGATCCAGGTCTGGATGTCCGACCGGTCGCCGACCGCGACGATGCGGCCATCGGCCACGGCGATCGCTTCCGCGGTGGGTTGGTGTTCGTTGACGGTGAGGACGGTTCCCTGAATGACCAGGTCAGCGACGGGCATGCGGACAATAGTCTCAGTCGTGGGCGAGATGCTCGAGAAGATGCGATGAAAAACCTTCGGCGGACGTGTCGATTTCTGTGGGTTGCCATTCGACGTAGAGACGAGGGGCACCTAGAACAGAATGAGCGAGCCCTTCCCGACTAGAAGGAGACACCAATGTCGCGCTACATGATGATCATGCGAGTGACCCCCGAGGGGGAGGCGGCCTTCGCCGAGGCCGATATCGACTTCAACGAGGTCATCGAGTCGATGGGCCGCTACAACGAGGAGCTCATCAAGGCCGGCGTTTTGCTCGACGGCGAGGGCCTCACCGGTCCCGAGGAGGGCTTCGTCGTCGACTTCGACAACGACCCGCCGGTGGTCACCGACGGGCCGTACACCGAGGCCAAGGAGCTGTTCAACGGCTTCTGGATCATCGACGTGTCGTCGAAGGAAGAGGCCAAGCAGTGGGCGCAGAAGTGCCCGCTGGGGCCGGGCGTCCGGCTCGAGGTGCGCCGGGTGTCGGATACCGACGAGTTCCCCGCCGACAATCCGTGGGTCCAGAAGGAGATCCAGTGGAAGGCCGAGCTGGCGGAGAAGATCGCGGCCCAGGCCCGGGCGGACGTCGACAAGTTCGCCCGCCGCTAGTCACCGCTACTTGGCGCGGATCCGTACGGGTCCGCGCCAAGTGGCGTCCGGGTCGAGAATCTCGCCCTTCTGAGTGATCTCGACTTCGCCTTCGCGGGCCAGGTCGCGCGCCGTCTCGCGGGCGTCGTCCATCAGGTCACGCCAGTCGTCACCGCCGACCGCACGGGCGGCGTCGGACGGACAGATCGTCTTGTCCGGGCCGCGTTCGCGCGCCAGCACGAGGATCGTCTGGCGCAGGCGCCGCTCGACGTCCTTCACCCCACCGAGTGAAGCCGAATCCGACGACCCGTGCCACCAAATTTGGAACACGTTCTAGTCTGGTCGTCATGACGGACGACCTGTTGCGCCATCCCCTGCATTCCGGCCACCTCACGGTGGGCGCGCTGAAGCGGAACAAGGACAAGCCGGTCCTGTTCCTCGGCGACACCACCCTGACCGGCGGCCAGCTCGCCGAGCGCATCAGCCAGTACATTCAGGCCTTCGAGGCGCTGGGCGCCGGGTCGGGTGTCGCGACCGGTCTGCTGTCGCTCAACCGTCCCGAGGTGCTGATGATCCTCGGCGCGGGCCAGACGCAGGGCTACCGCCGCACGGCACTACACCCTCTCGGTTCGTTGGACGACCACGCCTACGTCCTCAACGACGCGGGTGTCACGTCGCTGATCATCGACCCGAACCCGATGTTCGTGGAGCGGGCGAAGGGTCTGTTGGAGAAGGTGCCCGGGCTCAAGCAGGTGCTGACAATCGGACCGGTGCCCGAGGAGCTCGCGGACGTCGCCGTCGACCTCACCGCCGAGGCCGCGAAGTACACGCCCAAGCCTCTGGTGGCCGCTGATCTGCCGCCCGACCACATCGGCGGCATGGCCTACACCGGCGGGACGACCGGCAAGCCCAAGGGCGTGATCGGCACCGTGCAGTCGATCACCTCGATGACGACGATTCAGCTCGCAGAGTGGGAATGGCCGGAGAACCCCAAGTTCCTGATGTGTACCCCGCTGTCGCATGCGGGGGCGGCGTTCTTCGTGCCGACGATCATCAAGGGCGGGCAGCTGTTCGTGCTGACGAAGTTCGATCCGGCCGAGGTGCTGAAAACCATTGAGGAGCAGAAGATCACGGCAACCATGCTGGTGCCGTCGATGATCTATGCACTGATGGACCATCCGGACTCGCACACGCGCGACCTGTCGTCGCTCGAGACGGTGTACTACGGCGCCTCGGCGATGAACCCGGTGCGGTTGCGCGAGGCGATCGATCGGTTCGGCCCGATCTTCGCCCAGTACTACGGCCAGTCCGAGGCGCCGATGGTGATCACCTACCTGGCCAAGAACGACCACGACGAGAAGAGGCTGACGTCGTGCGGGCGCCCGACCGTGTTCGCCCGGGTGGCGTTGCTCGACGCCGACGGAAACCAGGTGCCGCAGGGCGAGGTCGGCGAGATCTGCGTGTCCGGCCCGCTGGTGTCCGGCGGCTACTGGAACAAGCCGGAGGCGACGGCGGAGACGTTCCGCGACGGCTGGATGCACACCGGCGACCTGGCCCGCGAGGACGAGGACGGCTTCTACTACATCGTCGACCGCACCAAGGACATGATCGTCACCGGCGGGTTCAATGTGTTCCCGCGTGAGGTGGAAGACGTTGTCGCAGAGCATCCTTCGGTCGCCCAGGTGTGCGTGATCGGCACGCCCGACGAGAAGTGGGGCGAGGCGGTGACGGCGGTGGTCGTGCTGCGGCCCGACGCCGACAGCTCCGAGGAGGCCGTCGCCCGCATGACCGCCGAGATCCAGGCCGCGGTCAAGGAGCGCAAGGGATCGGTGCAGTCGCCGAAGCAGGTGATCGTCGTCGACTCGGTGCCCGTGACCGCGCTGGGTAAGCCCGACAAGAAGGCGGTGCGTGCGCAGTTCTGGGAGGGCGCGGACCGCGCCATCGGCTGATTTCCCTGCGCGAGCAGACACATAGTGTCCACACGGGTCGGCGTGTCGGGTGCATTTGCGTCTGCTCGCGATAGAAAGTCTCGATGAACAGCTGGGTGCGGGGTGACTATTTCGGCCTCGACATGCCCGCCCATGCCGACGCGCTGCGCAGCGGCGGCCCGCGCTTTCTCACCGAGGCGTTCCGCGCCAGCGGCGCGTTGGGGCCCGACGACAGCGTCACCGCTATCACCGAGCTGACGGAGTTCCGCGGCGGCAGCACCGGCCGCAAGGCGCTGCTGTCGGTCGCCTACGACCGCGTCGACCAACCGACCGAGCTCTTCGCGAAGTTCTCCCGCGATTTCGACGACCCCGCCCGCGACAACGGGCGTACCCAGATGGAATTCGAAGTCCGGTTCGCGTTGCTGTCCCGCACGCCGGAATTTCCGATCGCCGTCCCGACGTGTCTGTTCGCCGACTACCACGCGTCGTCGGGCACCGGACTGCTGATCACCGAGCGTATTCCCTATGGAGACAACGGTATCGAGCCGCAGTATCACAAGTGCATGGACTATGCGATGCCCGATCCCGTCGGTCACTACGACGCCCTGCTCGGAGCGCTCGGCCGTCTCGCGGGCACGCACAAATCGGGTCGGCTGCCCACCGAACTGGTCGAGCACTTCCCCGTCGACATGAAGCAGCTGTCGGTCGGTGAACGCGTCCCCTACACGGCGGAACAACTCCAGCGGCGGGTAGACCGCCTCGCCGAGTTCGCATCCGCCCAGCCCGGACTGCTGCCCGCGAGCCTCCGCTCCCCCGCGTTCCTGTCCCGGCTGCGGGACGAGGTGGTGCGGTTCCCCGCGAAGGAAGACGCGATCTGGGACCGGCTTGCAGCAGACGCCGACTACGTGGCGCTGTGTCACTGGAATGCCAACGTGGACAACGCATGGTTCTGGCGTCGCGACGGGAACCTCGAATGCGGCCTGATGGACTGGGGCTGCGCCGGACAGATGAACGTGGCCATGGCGATCTGGGGTGCGATGTGCAGCGCGGAGACCGAGCTGTGGGACAGGCACCTCGACGACCTGCTCGACGTGTTCCGCAAGGAGTTCAGCGCCGCGGGTGGGCCCGCACTCGCGTCGGACGTGATGAAGCAGCACCTGATGCTGTACGTCGCGATCATGGGGCTGGCCTGGCTGCTCGACGTACCGTCCTACCTTTTGCGGCTACTGCCGGAGCGGGTCAACGATCGCTTCGACCCGCGGATCGCTGACAACGAGCAGGCCCGCAGCCGGCTGCTGATGATGACGAACTTTCTGAACCTCTGGGAGACAAACGATTTCGTCGGTGCGCTAGACGACTAGGTCGGCCTTGTGCCGGACGCGCTCGATCCGCTCGGCGTTCGGCTCGTCGACGTCGCGCACCCAGGCCTCCGCCTGCTCGGGTGACTTGCCGAACTCGACATGGCGAGCGACGAGCCGGCGCCGACGTTCGTCCGAAGCACAGTCGATGAACCACACTTCGTCCAGCGCACTCCGCACCTGCGGCCACGGTTCGTCGTCGTCGAGCAGATAGTTGCCTTCGGTGACGACCAACCGCGCGTCGGGCCCGATCGGGATGCTGCCCGCGACGGGCTGTTCGATATCGCGGTCGAACGCCGGTGCGTAGACGACCTCGGTGTGCCGACTCCTAACCCGTTGCAGCAGCGCGAGATACCCGTAACCGTCGAACGTGTCGATGGCCCCCTTGCGGCCGAGCCGCCCCAGCCGTCGCAGTTCCACGTCGGCGAGGTGAAAGCCGTCCATGGGAACGTGAACTGCACCGTCGACCGTCGACGCGATCTGCGCAGCCATGGCCGTCTTCCCTGCACCGGGCGGCCCGGTGACGCCGAGGATGACGCGGGGCTGCCGGGTGAGCAGAGCCTCCAGTCGGCTAGTCCAGGAGTTCATCGATCTCGGCGGCGAGCCGAGCGATGCGCTCTTCTTCGCTGGGGATCACGTGGCTGTTGTCGGCGGCGCGCTGCCATCCGAGCCGCCACATCCGCGCCACGGTGCGATCGCCGATGCCTGCGTACGGGTTCGCGATCGTCTTGGGGTAGGCCTTGTGGCCTTCCCAGTACGCCGTCACGAACCGGTGCGTCATCACCCTCAACTCTCTGCGCGAACAGTCGCAAAGTGCGCCATTTCCGCGGCGTGTCGGGGACTTTTGCGTCTGCTCGGCAGAATGGAGGCGTGCCGGGCAGCGAGATCCAGCAGACCGTCGATGCGGTGTGGCGGATGGAGGCTGCGAAGATCGTCGCGACGTTGACGCGGGCGGTCGGCGATGTCGGTTTCGCCGAGGATCTGGCACAGGAAGCGCTCGTCGACGCGCTCACCCAGTGGCCCAAAAGCGGGGTGCCGCGAAACGCCGGCGCGTGGTTGACCACCGTCGCCAAGCGCAAGGCGATCGACCAGTGGCGCCGCCAGGAAAACCTCGACAGCAAGTACGCCGTGCTGGCCCACGAACTCGAGACGCAGGTCGACGCACCATGGGACCCCGACCGCATCGACGACGACGTGCTGCGGCTGATCTTCATCTCCGCGCATCCGGTGTTGTCACGGGAGGGGCAGATCGCGCTGACGCTGCGCGTGGTCGGCGGCCTCACGACCGAGGAGATCGCGCGCGCCTTCCTGACGTCCAAGGCGACGATCGCCGCACGCATCACCCGCGCGAAGAAGACGCTGTCCGACGCCGACGTGCCGTTCGAGGTACCGGACCGCTCCGAGTACCCGCAGCGGTTGTCGGCCGTCCTCTCCGTGATCTACCTCGTCTACAACGAGGGATACTCGGCGTCGTTCGGCCAGCGCTGGATCCGTGACGAACTCTGCAGCGAGGCACTGCGATTGGGCCGAATACTCGCGGCGCTCGTGCCCGACGAACCGGAAGTGCACGGCCTCGTCTCGCTGATGGAGTTCCAGTCGTCGCGTTTCGCCGCCCGCACCGACAGCGAGGGCAACCCGATCCTGCTGGAGGACCAGAACCGCGCCAAGTGGGACCGGGCGCAGATTCAGCGTGGGGTGGCCGCGCTGGAGCGGTCCGCGGAAGCATTGCAGCGCAAGGGTGTTGGCTGGGGGCCGTACGCGCTGCAGGCGGCGATCGCCGAATGTCACGCCACAGCACCAACCGCCGCCGACACCGACTGGAAGCGCATCGTGATGCTGTACGACGGGCTGACACAGATCACGCCGTCGCCTGTCGTGCAGCTCAACCGCGCGGTGGCGGTCGCGATGGCCGACGGGCCGGCGGCCGCCCTGGACATCGTCGACGGCCTGACGGGTCTCGACGACTCCTACCTGCTCCCGAGCGTGCGCGGCGAGCTGCTGGCCCGGCCGGGCCGTCAGGCCGAGGCCGCCGACGAGTTCGACCGCGCCGCGGCACTGACCGATAACGAGCGCGAGCGGGACGTGTTGGCGGGCAAGGCGGCCCGGTCGCGGAGCTGAGGCACCGTTTCCGCCGGGTGAGCGTCCTGGCAGCATGGGGTGGATGAGCGTCGAAGCCGTCCTGTTCGACTTCTCCGGCACACTGTTCCGCCTGGAGGAGGACGACAGTTGGTTCGACGGCATCGAGGTCGACGAACAGCAGATCGACGGCCACGTGCAGGCCGAGCTGATGCGCAGGATGACGGCGCCGACCGGTCGGCACGTCGAGATGACCGACCAGGCACTGCACGCCTGGG
This sequence comes from Mycobacterium barrassiae, assembly GCF_025822765.1. Taxonomy (GTDB): domain Bacteria; phylum Actinomycetota; class Actinomycetes; order Mycobacteriales; family Mycobacteriaceae; genus Mycobacterium; species Mycobacterium barrassiae. The sequence continues at coordinate 221,446 of NZ_JACKUK010000009.1, forward strand.
AGAACCGTGACCTCGAACCACACCTGCACCGCGAGGCCTACCTGCACGTCCTTCGCGAATCCGGGGTGGCCGATCACCATGCCGAGTCGCTGTACCGCCTGCTGACGGACCCCTTGAACTGGACGCCGTACCCCGACACCGCCGACGTCTTGGCGGGCCTGCACCGGAAGGGCATCAAGACTGCGGTGGTCTCGAACATCGCGTTCGACGTGCGGCCGGCGTTCGAATCGCTCGGAGCGGCCGAGTTCGTCGACGAGTTCGTGCTATCGTTCGAGGTCGGCGCCATCAAGCCCGACCCGGCGATCTTCCAGACCGCGCTGAGTCGGCTCGGGGTGGAGCCCGCTCACGCGGTGATGGTCGGCGACAGCGACGAGGCCGACGGCGGCGCGCGCGCCATCGGCTGCGGTTTCGTGCTGGTGGATCCGCTACCGACGGCCCAGCGTCGCGACGGGCTGCGCAGCGGGCTGACCGAGTTTGGTCTGGCGCTGTGAGCGGGCTCGAGCCGATCCGTCCGCCGCGGTGGCTCAAGTACGCGAACAAGGTTTTCGCGGTGTTGCTGCGACTCGGGGTGCCGGTCTCGCGGCACGAGAAGCCCGTCGTGCTGACGGCTCCGGGCCGCAAGACGGGCAAGCCGCGCTCGACGCCCGTCACTCCGATGCACCTGGACGGCAAACGCTATGTGGTCAACGGATTTCCCGGCGCGGAGTGGGTCCGCAACGTACGCGCCGCCGACCAGGTGACGATCACCGAGGGCAAGCGCAGCGAGACGGTACGGATGGTCGAACTGAGCGCCGAGGACGCCCGCCCCGTCCTGCGTCAGTTCCCGGTGCTGGTGTAGGCGGGTGTCGACATCATGAAACGCGCAGGCGTCCTGACGACGGGCACGCCCGAGGAGTTGGAGGGGTTGGCCGGACGACTGCCCGTGTTTCGGATCGACCCCGTCGCGTAGCGTTTCAGGCATGTCCGACAGCGCGCGCATTCGGCCGCCCTGGTGGCTGAAATACGTCAATAAAGTCATGATCGGGATGCAGAAACTCGGCGTTCGCATGGGCGACAACGGGCCGGTGGTGCTCACGGTCGTCGGCCGCAAGACGGGCAAACCGCGCTCGACACCCGTCACGCCGATGACCGTCGACGGCAAGCGCTACATCGTGGCCGGCCTTCCGGGCGCCGACTGGTCCGCGAACGCCCGCGCCGCCGGTGAGGCGACGCTGCATCAAGGCCGCCGCGCGCAGAAAGTCCGCATGGTGGAGATGTCAGTCGAAGAGGCGCGGCCGTTGCTGAGAGCGTTCCCCATCGAGGTGCCGACCGGCGTCGGCTTCATGAAAAGCGCCGGACTGGTCACCGGACCCAACCCCGACGAGTTCGAGACCCTCGCCGGCCGCTGTCCCGTTTTCCGATTGGATCCCGTAAGCGCATGAGCGACAACCCTTTTGACCCGTCACTGTGGCAACCGGTCGACGGTTTCGACCTGACCGACATCACCTACCACCGGCACGTCGTCGACGGGAAACCGCAACCCACGGTGCGGGTGGCGTTCGACCGCCCCGACGTACGCAACGCGTTCCGCCCGCACACCGTCGACGAGCTCTACCGGGTGCTCGACCACGCCCGCATGTGGCCCGAGGTCGGCGTCATTCTGCTCACCGGCAACGGGCCCAGCCCGAAGGACGGCGGCTGGGCGTTCTGCTCGGGCGGCGACCAGCGCATCCGTGGCCGCAGCGGTTACCAGTACGCGGCGGGTGAGACGGCCGAGACGGTAGACCCCGCGCGTGCCGGCCGGTTGCACATCCTCGAGGTGCAGCGGCTGATCCGCTTCATGCCGAAGGTCGTCATCTGTCTGGTCAACGGCTGGGCTGCGGGCGGCGGGCACAGCCTGCACGTCACCTGCGACCTGACGCTGGCCAGCCGCGAGCACGCCCGCTTCAAGCAGACCGACGCCGACGTGGGCAGCTTCGACGGTGGCTACGGCAGCGCCTACCTGGCCAAGCAGGTCGGCCAGAAGTTCGCCCGGGAGATCTTCTTCCTCGGCAGGCCGTACACCGCGGAGCAGATGCACGCGATGGGTGCGGTCAACGAAGTGGTGGACCACGCGTCGCTGGAGACCGTCGGGCTGGAATGGGCGGCGGCCATCAACGGCAAGTCGCCGCAGGCTATCCGGATGCTCAAGTACGCCTTCAACCTGACCGACGACGGGCTTGTCGGACAGCAGCTGTTCGCAGGTGAGGCGACGCGGTTGGCGTACATGACCGACGAGGCCGTCGAGGGCCGTGACGCGTTCCTGGAGAAGCGCGACCCCGACTGGAGCCAGTTCCCGCGCTACTTCTAGCGGTTTCGGCGTGGCTGGTCACGCTGAGCGTGACTCAGCACGCCGAAATCGCCCGAATAGACTCGCCGACTGTGAGTAAGAACCCGCTGCGCTGGCTCTCCGACCAGGTGATGCTGGCAGGCATGCGACCGCCGCTGGCCCCGCAACTACTGCCGCGCCCCGACCGCGACCTCGTCGACCTCAGGGGCAAGCGGATCCTGCTGACCGGAGCGTCCTCGGGCATCGGCGAGGCGGCCGCGGCGAAGTTCGCCCGCCGAGGCGCGGTCGTGGCGGTCGCCGCCCGCCGCCAGGAACTCCTCGATGAGTTGGTCGACCGGATCAGCGCCGACGGCGGGATCGCGCAGGCCCACGCCTGCGACCTGTCCGATCTGGATGCCGTCGACGAGCTGGTCGCCACGCTCGAGCGAGACCTCGGGGGCATCGACATCCTGATCAACAACGCCGGCCGCTCGATCCGCAGGCCGCTGGCCGAGTCGCTCGACCGCTGGCACGATGTCGAGCGGACGATGGCGCTGAACTACTACTCGCCGCTGCGGCTCATCCGCGGGTTGGCGCCGGGAATGCGGAAGCGCGGTGACGGCCACATCATCAACGTGTCGACGTGGGGTGTGCTCAACGAGTCGTCGCCGCTGTTCTCGGTGTACAACGCGTCGAAAGCCGCGCTCACGTCGGTCAGCCGGATCATCGAGACCGAATGGGGCGAGGAGGGGGTGCACTCGACGACGCTCTTCTATCCGCTCGTGCTCACGCCGATGATCGCACCGACCCGCGCGTACGACGGCCTGCCGGGGCTGAGCGCCGACGAGGCAGCCGACTGGATGATCACCGCCGCGCGTGAGCGCCCCGTGCGCATCGCCCCGCGGATGGCCGTCACCGCCCAGGCGATCAACACCCTCGCGCCGAGTGCGGTCAACGCCGTGATGAAACGTCAACGCATACAACCCAGCAGCTGATCCATGGCCGACATCACGACGATTGCCGACATCGTCCGCGTCCACGCGCGGAATCGGCCTGACGCCACGGCGCTGATCGTCGGCGACAGGACCATCAGCTTCGCCGAGCTCGACGCGCGGTCCAGCCAAGCCGCCCAGGCGTTCCGCGCGGCGGGCATCGGTTTCGGCGATCGTGTCGCCTTCATCGAGAAGAACGGCGCGGAGTTCTTCGAAGTCGCCTTCGGCCTGTTCAAGCTGGGCGCCGTTGGCATGCCGGTGAATTGGCGCCTCGCTCCCCCGGAGATGCTGCACATCCTCGAGGATTCGGGCGCGACGGTCGTCGTCGTCGGATCCGAGTTCTTCGACCATCTCGAGGCGGTCGAAGGTCAGCTGACGACGGTACGCACCATCGTCGCCGTCGGAGCGCACGGCCGCTGGCCCGATTTCGACGACTGGATCGCCGAATATCCCTACGAAGATCCCGGTGTCACAACGGAATCCGACGATATCGCCTTCCTGATGTACACGTCGGGCACGACCGGACTGCCCAAGGGCGTCATGCTCTCCAGCGGCAACTATCTCTGCAAGGCCACCGGGATCGCCAAGGAGTGGCGGTTCAGCGCCGACAGCGTCAGCCTGGCAGTGATGCCGATGTTCCACATGGCAGGCTCGGGATGGGTGCTGGTCGGGCTCTACGAGGGCGCGACGACCGTGGTGCTGCGCGATGTCGATCCGGTCGCGATTCTGGATTCCATTGTCCGGCACCGGATCACGAATCTGCTGCTGGTGCCCGCGGTGATCCAGATGATGCTGGCCGCGCCGGGTGTCGAGGATGCCGATTTCTCCAGTGTCCGAGCGATCGTCTACGGCGCCTCGCCGATCACCGACGACGTGCTCGTCAGAGGTCTCGAACGCTTCAAGTGCGAGCTCCTCCAGGTATACGGCATGACCGAAACCACCGGCTCCGTAACGCAACTCGACGAGCACGACCCGATAGGACGGCCGCACCTGCTGCGCTCGTGCGGTAAGCCTTTCCCGTGGGTCGAGGTGCGCATCGTCGACGACCAAGGCCGCGACGTACCCGTCGGCACCATCGGCGAGGTGTGGACACGCTCGGCGCAGAACATGCTCGGCTACTGGAACAACCCGGCGGCCACGGCTGCGACGATCACCGACGACGGCTGGCTCAAGACCGGCGACGCCGGCTACGTCGACCGCGACGGCTTCATCTATCTGCACGACCGGAAGAAAGACATGATCGTCTCCGGCGGCGAGAACGTGTACCCCATCGAGGTCGAGAACGCCCTGATGACGCACCCCGGCGTCGATGACGTCGCCGTCGTCGGCGTGCCCGACGACAAGTGGGGTGAGGCGGTGAAGGCCATCGTCGTAGCTGCCGCCGGCAATGCACCCACGGAAGCGGAACTCATCGCCTACGCACGCGAGCGCCTGGCGGGGTTCAAGCTGCCCAAGTCGGTCGATTTCGTCGAGGTGTTGCCCCGCAACCCCAGCGGCAAGCTGCTGAAACGAGAGCTGCGCGAGCCGTACTGGGCGGGCGTCGATCGGCGTATCGGCTGAGCAGCCGTGATAGACACGTTCGTATGGAGATCCTGGCCAGCCGCATGCTCATCCGGCCGGCGGACTATCAACGCTCGCTGACGTTCTACCGCGACGAGATCGGGTTGGCGATCGCCCGTGACTACGGTGCGGGGACGGTGTTCTACGCCGGTCAGTCGCTGATCGAACTCGCCGGCCATGGCACGCCGAGCGCGGGCGGCACGATGTGGCTACAGGTCCGCGATGTGTACGCCACCGAGGAGGAACTGAAAAGCCGCGGCGTGCCGATCACCCGTGAGGCCCGTCAGGAGCCGTGGGGGCTGCACGAGCTGCACGTCACCGATCCCGACGGCGTACTGCTGATCTTCGTGCAGGTCCCCGAGAACCATCCGCTGCGGCGCGACAACCGCCAGTAGCTCAGCGGGCAATGGCCAGCGGCCAGCCGACGGAGGCCAGCCGCGCGGCCACCTGGTGGATTTCCTCGGGATTCGGTTCCTGGTCGGTGACCGTATGGATCGCGGCCCGGATCTCCTGCTCGCTGACCGTGTCCGACGAGGCGCCCTTGAGCACGGCCTGCGCGGCCTTGACGACCTCTTCCTCGGTGAGCGATCGCTTCAGCAGCGCGAGCAGCGCGAAGTAGTCCTTCGGCGGCACACCCTCCGGATAGCCCCGGTGCAGCCACCCGAGCACGGTGTCCAGAACGCCCTGATTCGCAGTCATGTTGTGCCAGCTCACTTCTTGGGCAGGAAGGGGAACAGGTCGATACCGGTGTGATGGATGATCGTCGCCCGCGTGATCCAGAGGACCGCGGTGAGAATCACCCAGCCGACGAACACGAACAGCGCGATCCCCGCGAACCTCTTCACCGGATTGGGTGCGACCGTCGTGCCGTCGGCGTCGTGGCCGCCGGCGCCGCTGGAGAACGCCACCAGTCCAGCGGCGAACACCGCGGGCAGCCCTGCGCCGAGGAGCAGTCCCACCGCGAGCACCTTGAGGATGCTCTCGAAATGCGTCATCGATGTTCCTTAGACCGTGACCGGTGCCTTGAGTTGCTTGGCCTCACGGACTTCCGCAGGCACCACGGAGTTCGTGGCGCTGTCCCATTCCGCGTTGACGTTGGTGCTGTCGACCTTCTGCTGCTGGGCGCGCCACCACATGTAGAAGGACAAGCCGACCAGGACACCGAAGATCAGGCCGTCGCCGGCCAACGCCGAGCCGGTCAGTGTCTTGACGGCGTCGGACAGCCAGTACGACAGCGCGCCGACGAGTCCTGCGGCGGGCAGCGTGATGAGCCATGCGACGGCCATCCGGCCCGCCACCGCCCAGCGCACCGCGGCACCGGGCTTGCCGACGCCGCTGCCCAGGATCGATCCCGTGGCGACGTGGGTGGTGGACAGTGCCATGCCCGCGGCGCTGGAGCTCAAGATGATTGCGGCCGAGGATGCTTCGGCGGCGAAGCCCTGCGGCGAGTCGATCTCGACGAGGCCCTTGCCCAGCGTGCGGATGACGCGCCAGCCGCCGAGGTAGGTGCCGAGGCCGATGGCCACCGCGCAGCTGAAGATGATCCAGAACGGCAGACCCTGTTCCTTCACATCGCCCGACAGATGACCGGTGGTGATGAGCGCGAGCGCGATGACGCCCATGGTCTTCTGCGCATCGTTGGTGCCGTGGGACAGCGCCACCAGGGACGCGGTCGCGATCTGGCCCCAGCGGAAGCCTTCTCGGCGCCGACTCTCGGCGATCCTGCGGGTGAGCCGGTACACCAGCCAGGTGCCGCATCCGGCGACCAGGCACGCGATGATGGGCGCGGCGACGGCGGGGATCAGCACCTTGCCGGTGACGCCGGACCAGTTGACGCCTGCCATGCCGAGTGCGGCGAGGCCCGCGCCGATGAGACCGCCGAAGAGGGCGTGCGATGAGCTGGACGGGATGCCGAAAAGCCAGGTGAGCAGGTTCCAGAGGATGCCGCCGATGAGGCCGGCGAAGATGATCGTCAGACCGGCGGACGCATCGATGTTCGGGATGAGCGCGCCGGTCTTGCCGTCCTGGACCTTCAGGACCGAGGTGGTGACGGTTACCGCGACTTCGACCGAGAGGAAGGCGCCGACGAGGTTGAGGATGCCTGCCAGCAGCACTGCCGTCCTCGGCTTCAACGCTCCGGTGGCGATCGACGTGGCCATCGCGTTACCGGTGTCGTGGAATCCGTTGGTGAAGTCGAATGCCAGGGCGGTAGCGATCAGCAGCACGAGGATGATCAGCTCTGCGCTCACGGCCATATTCTGCGGCCTGGCGAGGCGATTTGCCTAACTCATGACCACCTATGAAGGGTGTGTCGAACAGGCAGTTCATCTGACCAGGGCATGTGTTCACCCATTGTTCAACTTGTGGGCAGGAAGTGTTCGCCTATTGCGACGCCGACCCGTCGTCTGGAGCCGCATTAGCATCGGTCTTTGATGGCGCGCGCGACGATTCGGAGGGAGGGGAAGGCAACAGTGACCTTTCTGGCCAAAATCGTCGCGTGGATCACATCCGGCTATCCGGAGGGGGTGCCGGGCCCCGACCGGGTGCCGCTGTTCGCCCTTCTCAAGCGCCGCCTGTCCGACGATGAGGTGAAGGCCGTCGCGCGGGAGCTGAAGGATCTCGGGGACTTCGACAGCGCCGACATCGGGGTGCTGATCACCCAGATCACCGATGAGCTCCCGACGCCCGACGACATCGAACGGGTGCGGCAGCGGTTGGCCGCCAAGGGCTGGCCGCTCGACGACCCGCGCGATCCGGAGGAGGACGCATAGCCGTCCTACGCCCCGTCGCCGTGCCGTCCGGAGCTTCGGCGTTGTCGGTGTTGCCGGTTGTCGAGGACGTGCTGGGCGGGCGCGCGACGGTATTGCCGGTGCCGGCTGGCGATGATCGCGAAACCTCTTTGCTCACAACGTCATTGCGGGCAGGTTCGGAGATCGATGACGATGTGGCTGTTGTCATATCGACCTCCGGCACGACGGGTACGCCGAAGGGCGCCTTGCTGACCGCCTCGGCATTGATGGCAAGTGCGACGGCGACACACGATCGGCTTGGCGGTGCCGGGCAGTGGTTGCTGGCGTTGCCCGCGCATCACATCGCCGGGTTTCAAGTGTTGGTACGCAGCGTGGTCGCGGGCGTTGCGCCGGTGGCGATCTCGGCAGGCTTCTCGGCGGAGGAACTGGTGTCGGCGGTGGCCTCGCTTGGCTCGGGGCGACGTTACGTGTCATTGGTCGCGGCACAGCTGGACAAGTCTCTGGGCGATCCCGGGGCCTCCGAGGCGTTGGCGTCGATGGATGCGGTGCTGATCGGCGGGGGACCGATGCCCGCGGGTGTCGCCGAGAGAGCGGCGGCCGCGGGAATTCGCGTGGTGCGGACATACGGCATGAGCGAGACCGCGGGCGGCTGCGTGTACGACGGGGTGCCGCTCGAGGCTGTGCGGATGCGGATCGACGATGGCCGGGTGGTGCTGGGCGGTGCGACGCTCGCGAAGCGGTACCGCAATCCTGTCGATCCGGATCCGTTCGTCGAGCCCGGTTGGTTCCGCACGGATGATGTTGGCGCCGTTGATGACTCAGGTGTGTTGACGGTTCTCGGTCGAGTGGACGATGCGATCAGCACCGGCGGGTTGACCGTGTTGCCGCAATTGGTGGAGGCAGCGGTGGCGACGCATGCCGGGGTGGCCGAATGTGTGGTGTTCGGCGTCGACGATGAACGGCTCGGACAGCGCGTCGTCGCGGCGATCGTGGTGTCTCCGGGCAGCACCACACCTACTCTTGCTGCGATACGAGCCCACGTCGCAACGACTTTGGACATCACGGCTGCACCACGGGAGATCCACGTCGTCGACGAGATCCCACGCCGCGGTATCGGCAAGGTGGACCGTCGGGCGTTGGCGAGCCGCTTCGGCTCGTAACTCTTTTCGCCGCAGGCTCTTACGGTCCGCGTTCGGGGTTTTCGTCGCCGTTCTCTGGTGGGCGCAGGAGTAGTTCGGGGCGGTGGTAGTAGTTGATGCGGGTTTGGCCGGTGTCGAGGTCGGGTGGGGGGATCCATTCGACGTCGCCGTGGTCGTTGATGGTGGTGGTCCAGCCGCCGTGTTTGTCGACGAGGCGGTTGTCGGGTCCGCACGCCAGGGCCAGGTCGTTGACGTTGGTGTTGCCGCCGTCGGCCCAGTCTTGGCGGGCGTGGTGGACCTGGGTGCCGTAGGCCGGGATGGGGCAGGAGGGTTTGGTGCAGCCGCCGTCGCGGCCGATGAGCATGATCCGTTGCGCGGCGGTAGCGCTGCGTTTGGCGCGGAACAGGTCGAGGGCTTGGCCGGTGGCGCCATCGAAGACGGCCAGCCACTGGTGGGACCGCCCGGCCAGGCGGATGACGTCGGTGATGGGCAGGGTGGTGCCGCCGCCGGTGGTGCCCACTCCGGCGCGGGATTCGAGGTCTTGCAGGGTGGTGCGGATGATGATCGAAGTCGGTAGCCCGTTGTGTTGACCCAGATCCCCGGAGGACAGGACGTGGCGGCCGAGGGCGAGCAGGGCGTCGTGGCGGCGTTGGGCCAGGGTGCGCTGATCGCGCTCGATCTGGTCTTGGGTGGGGGTGGCGGTCAGGCAGGGTTGGTCGTCGTCGGGGTTGCACATCCCGGGGGCCGACCATTTGGCCAGGATGGGTTCATAGATCGCCCAGCCTTCGGGGGTGAAGGTGCCTTGGAAGGAGACGGTGCCGTCGCGGTGTTGGGGGCCGATCTGCAAGCCGCGTTTGCGGGCGCGTTCTTTGTCGTCGGGTTCGGGGCCGTCCTGGTCGAGCAGGAACAGCAGTTTGTCGGCGACCTTTTTCAGTTCGGTGGGTCCGACGCCGGTGGCGGTGGCCACCAGGTGGGCTTCGATCTGTTCGCGGGTGAGGGTGTCGACGAAGGTGGGCAGGTGGCCCATGGCGTCGCGGATCTTGTCGACGTGTTCGGTGTTGATGCGGCCGGCGGCTTGGGCGGCGGCGGTGGCGGGCAGCACCGGGGCCAGGGGTTGGCCGGTCAGGGCTTGTCGGGGTCCGAGTTCGGCGGCGGCGCTCAGGCGGCGGCCGGCGTCGCTGGTGGTGATGCGCCAGCGGATGGCCAGCACTTCTTTCCACGATTTGGCGCCCAGTTCTTTGGGGGTGGTTTCGGTCTGCAGCCGCGCCAGGGCGCGATGCCATTGGGTGGGCAGTTGGCAGGTCAGGGTTTCCAGCTCGTCGAGCACACCCAGTAGTTCGCGGTGGGTCAGGGAGTCGAGGTCGCAGCCGGCCAGGGTGTCGTGGGCGTCGCGCAGCGCGGTCAGGGCTACCTGCACCGGCGTCGCCAACATGATTCGAACGTACATTCGACCACCGACAAGCCCACCGCGAATGTGACAGCTGAAACCAAAGTGACACAACGGATTTACGGCGAGCGACATTGTCGCTACGAGGCTGGCACATCGATATATCGCTTACAGGGTTATGTCCCGTCACATATGTGTAAGCGATGTCCCGAGACATGGCCCTGTTGGCACTCCCGGTGCCGATCCCCGAAGGATCAGCTGCTCGCGAGCGCCCGCCTGGCGTAGGCACGCACATCCGCGTCCCCGTCATCGAGTGCGCCGGCCAACGCTTCTCGTGCGGCATCCTCCGACGCTGCCCATCGCGTGAGGCTCAGCACCGCGGCCTTTCGCACATCGAGATGCGGGTCGGACAGCGCCCGCGACAACGGCGGCACGGCGGCGAGCGGCGACGGCGCCCCGGCCAGCGCACGGGCGGCGCCCTGCCGAATCTGCCATGCGGACGCGGCGAGTGCGCCCTCGACGGTCGTCACGTCGACGTCGTCCCAGCCGATGGATCCCATCGCGGCAAGCGCGGCGGCCCGCACCAGCGGATCGGGATCCTCGATCAGTTCGCGGATCGTGTCGGCGCCAGTGCCCAGCGTGCCGAGGCCGTTCGCGACGCTGATCCGCACTTCCCGGTTCGCATCGCTGTACGCGGCGGCCACACCCTCGGCGTCGTCCACCGACACCAGCGCGCGGACAGCCTCGATCCGCACCCGGTGATCCTCGTCGGCAAGCGCATGCCGGAACTGCGAGGCGTTCCCGGCCCGTCGCGAACTCAGCACATAGACAGCAGCACCCCGAACAACAGGGTCCGCTGACGTCAGGAGGGTTCGCACGGCACCAGGGTCCGGCAGAACTTCGACGAGTTCGCGGATGCCATCCGCCGCGACGCGCCGCACCGAAGCATTGCCGTCATTCAGCGCCGCGAGCAGAGCCGGTGCGTAGCCGTCCGGCAGGTGTTCGGTGAGCACATCGACGGCCGTACGACGGACTCCCGCATCGCCATCGGCCAGGAACGGCGCAAGCTGTTCCATCGTCGGCTCGTCGAGCGCCAGCACAGCGGCGATGCGCGGCGATGGCGGGGGTGCACCCGCACCGTCGCGCACCCGGGACACCTCCGACGCGGGGGCCTGTCCACCGACCAGATCGGGCTGCCGCACGGCGATGGGTTCCGTTTCGCCGCTGGGCAATTCGTCGAGCCCCGGCACAGGGACGAAGTACGGTGCGACGGGTCGCTTGAGGAACTCGATGTCACCGTCGACCGTCTTGCGAAGGTTGAGGTGGTAGCGCCACTCGACGTCGTCGCGATCGGGAGTGTCGCTGCGGTCGTGGTAAAGCCCCCAGCGCGACTCCGTGCGGGTGAGCGACGAGCGCGCAGCCATTTCGGCGCAATCGCGGATGAACGACACCTCAACCGCGCGCATCAGTTCGTGCGGTGTCCTCGCGCCGATGCCCGCAACCTCGTCGCGCATCCGGTCGAAGGTCTGCACGGCGATCGACAGTTTGGCGGCCGTCTTGGGCGGAGCGACATAGTCGTTGACGAAACGGCGCAACTTGTACTCCACCTGCGGTTGCGGCGGACCGTCGGGATTGCGCAGCGGCCGGTAGATCAGTTCGTGTGCCTCGGCGATCTGATCATCGGGAAGCTGTTGTGGCGCTGTGACGTCAGCCAGGGTGGACGCTGCGTGGCTGCCTGCCAGATCTCCGTAGACGAACGCACCGATCATGTAATTGTGTGGCACGCAGGCAAGGTCGCCTGCCGCGTAAAGACCAGGAACCGTGGTGCGGGCATTCTCGTCGACCCACACACCCGAAGCGGAATGACCGCTGCACAGACCGATTTCGGAGATGTGCATCTCGATGTCGTGGGTGCGGTAGTCGTGGCCGCGATTGGCGTGGAACGTGCCGCGGGTCGGCCGCTCGGTGGTGTGCAGAATCCCCTCGAGCGTGCTCAGCGTCTCATCGGGCAGGTGGCTGACCTTGAGATAGATCGGTCCGCGCGCCGACTCGATCTCGTTCTTGACCTCCGACATCATCTGTCCCGACCAGTAGTCGGAGTCGACGAACCGCTCCCCCTTGGCGTTGACCTGATAACCGCCGAACGGATTGGCGACGTACGCGCAGGCCGGCCCGTTGTAATCCTTGATCAACGGATTGATCTGGAAGCACTCGATTCCCGAGAGTTCGGCGCCCGCGTGGAACGCCATCGAGTAGCCATCGCCCGCGTTGGTCGGATTCTCGTATGTGCCATACAGATAACCCGACGCGGGCAGTCCCAGCCGTCCGCACGGGCCAGTCGCGAGAATGACAGCCTTGGCGCCCACGATGACGAACTCGCCGGTCCGGCTGTTCAATGCCGCGGCACCGACTGCCCGCCCACCGGAGGTCAGCACGCGGACAGGAACGAAGCGGTTCTCGATTCGGATCTTCTCGCGCATCGAACGTTGCCGGAGCACGCGGTACAGCGCCTTCTTGACGTCCTTGCCCTCGGGCATCGGTAACACGTACGAGCCGGACCGATGGACGCGCCGCACGGCGTACTCGCCGTGCTCGTCCTTCTCGAACTTGACGCCGTAGCGTTCCAGCCGCTGGACCATGGTGAATCCGCGGGTGGCAGTCTGATAAATGGTGCGCTGGTTGACGATTCCGTCGTTGGCGCGGGTGATCTCGGCGACGTAGTCCTCGGGTGTGGCCTTGCCGGGGATGACCGCGTTGTTGACGCCGTCCATACCCATGGCCAGCGCGCCGGAATGACGTACGTGCGCCTTCTCCAGCAACAGAACCTGCGCGCCGTTCTCCGCGGCGGTCAGCGCGGCCATTGTTCCGGCCGTGCCACCACCGATGACAAGAACGTCGCAGTCGAGGCGGATGGCGTCGTCGAGTGCGGGTACTTCCACTAGCTGACCAACTCCGAATGATCGAGGGCGGCAATCACTTCAGCCCGCAATGCGGTGCGGGCGACGGTGGTGTCGCGGGGTGAGGGAACGTCGAGCAGGGCACGCAGCGGTTGGCCCGCCCGGCCGAGCACGGCGATGCGATCGCCGATGAGCAGCGCCTCGTCCACGTCGTGGGTGACGAAGACGACGGTCGTCGGGTGCGCACGCCAGGTGTCGATGAGCAGACGCTGCATGGTGGCGCGCGTCTGGGTATCGAGGGCACCGAACGGCTCGTCCATCATGACCGCGCGAGGCGCACCGGCCAGGCCGCGGGCGAGTTGCACCCGCTGGCGCATCCCGCCGGACAAGCTCTTGGGCAGGTACCTCTCGAAGCCGGTCAGCCCGACGTCGGCGATCCAGCGCAACGCCTCCTCGCGACGGCCTTGCCGCGGCCGGCCCGCCAGCTTGAGCGCAAGCTCCACGTTGGATTGCACTGTGCGCCAAGGCAACAGCGCGTTGTCCTGGAACACCATCGCGCGGTCGCGCGACGTGGTGGCGACCCGGACCCCATCGCCGAGCACCTCACCCCTGTCGGGAGACAGCAGACCGGCGAGCGCGCGCAACACGGTTGACTTGCCGCAGCCCGACGGCCCGGTCAGCACCAGGATCTCGCCCGGTGCGACGTCGAGGTCCAGTCCGTCGACGACGGGTGCGCCGCCGTAGCTGAGCACGATGTCGCGCAGCGTCAACGACATTCCGGTCATCGCGCGTTCTCCTCACCGCGGGGCAGCCAGCGCGTCACGCGGCGGCCGATCAGTTCGACGGCGGCCGACGTCGCGAAACCCAGCACGCCGATCGTGATGATGCCGACGAACACGTCGGGGTAGGCCAGCACCGTGTACGCCTGCCAGGTGCGGTAGCCCACGCCCAGGCGACCGGAGATCATCTCGGCGGAGATCACGCAGATCCATGCGACGCCGATGCCGACCGACAGTCCGCCGAAGACGCCGGGAAGGATGCCGGGCAACACAACTCGCGTAATCACGTCCCAGCGACTGCCGCCGAGTGTGCGCACCGAGTCCTCCCACAGCGTGGGCAGCGCCCGCACCGCGTGGCGGGTGCTCACCATGATCGGGAAGTAGGCGGCGAGGAACGTGATGAAGACGATTCCGGCCTCGTCGGTGGGGAACAGCAGGATCGCGACGGGCACGATCGCGATCGCGGGGATGGGCCTGGCCAGTTCGGTGAGCGGACCGAACACGTTCGCGAACCTCGGAGACCGACCGAGCAGGATGCCCGTGACGACTCCGGCAACCGCGGCGAGCGCGAAGCCGGTGAGGATACGAACCAGCGACTGGCCGAGGTCGAGCCAGTAGTTCTGCGTGCCGATGCGGGCGCCGAATGCCGAGACGATCTCGGTAACGGTCGGCAGCGTATCGAAGCGCAGCCACAGCCGAACATCGTTGGCCGTCAACACCTGCCACAACAGGATCGCCACCGCCACCGAGGCAATGCGCACCGGCCACGCCGTCCAGCTTCTCCGCCTCGGCGCACTGGCAGCGGATGTGCTCGGAACGCCGACGGCGGGCTCGTCGGCCGTCAGTACCGCGGGCGGAGCGGTCATACCGCACCCACCAGTGCCGCTTGGTAGTCGACGACCGTCGCGCCGGGATGGCCGCCGATGTAGCGCTGCGCACCCGCCGGTGTGCCGAAGGGCAGGTAGTTCGGACCGTCCTTCACCCAGACGGACTTGTCGGCGAACCAGCGGGTGCCGAACTCGGTGTCGGGGACATAGGCGGCACGGATCTGCTCACCGCGTCCGTTGGCCTCGCGGATGGCCCGCAACAGGCAACCGGGGTTGGCGGCGGGTTGGGTGGTGTCAGCGCCGTCGATCCAGAGTTCGCCTGCCAGTTTGGGAACGGTGACCGCGATGTTGCAGACAGGGTCCTGACCGCTGAGTTCTGACGGGTTCTTGGCCGAGTTCAGCGCGGCGTCGTAGTCCTGGCCACGCTCGGCGAACGCCTTGCGGATCGCGGTGTCGTCGACGAACTCGTCGATGTTCAGGTCGGCGAAGTCGCCGATCGACTTGAGGTAGGGCACGTCACCCTTGAATGCCTCGATCAGTGACGGCTTCAGCGTGGTGTCGAAGCTGGTGCCGCCGGGACCGTTGTAGAGGTAGACGACCTCCTGGGGCAGGCCACTGCCCTCGGCGACGAGCCTGGCCGATTCCAGCGGATGCTGGTTGAGGAAGTCGGTGGCGTCGAGCTGAGCCTGCAGGAACGCGTCGAGCACCTCGGGGTGCTGGCCGGCGTAGTCACGGCGGACGACGACGCCGTGGAAGGTCGGGTAGTCACCCTCCGCGCCGTCGTACAACAGCTGCGCCTTGTCCTGGAAGACGAGCAGACCGGGCCAGGCGACGAACTGCGAAAGCGCCTCCACCTGACCTGATTCCAGTGCCGACGCCCCGACCTGCGGCTGCTGGTTGAGCACCTCGACACCGGACTTCGGGTCGATGCCCGCGTTGTCGAGTGCGCGGACCAACGTGCCATGCCCCGCGGAGCCCACGCTTGCCGAGACCTTCTTACCCGCGAGGTCGGAGACCGAGCGGGCGGACGAGTTCGGCGGAACAACAATCATATTGAGAGAACCGGTGGGGCTGTATCCGGTGACCGAGACGAACTCCGTGCGGGCGCGTTCGTTGGCCTGGGTCTTGGAACCGTTGATCAGCAGGGGGTAGTCGCCCATGGAGCCGATGTCGATCTTCTCGGCCACCATCTGTGCGGTGATGGGAGCGCCCGTGTCGTAGTCCTGCCACTGCACGTTGTACTTCTTGCCGGAGGTGGTGGAGGCGTCATTGAGGCGTTGCTCGAGAAAGCCCTTGGCCCTCAACAGGGTTCCAGCGGTGACGGTGTTGATGGTCTTCGACTGATATCCGACGACGACGTTGACGGTGTCGTCGGACTGGGTCTGCGAGTCCAGTGAGCAACCGGCGAGAGCGGTGGCGCTGACGGCGGTGAGCAGTGCGGCGAGTGTGCGTTTCATGGTGTGTCCTGGGGTGTTATCGGATGAGGTAGGGCATGTTGACGGTGACGGCGCCGGTGGGACAGCGCGCAGCACATGGGCCGCAGTACCAACACTCGTCGACGTGCATGAACGCCTTGCCGTTCTCGGGGTTGATGGCCAACGAGTCGAGCGGACAGATCTCGACGCACAACGTGCAGCCCTCGATACAGAGCGATTCGTCGATGGTCACCGGCACGTCGACGCGCTGATTGACCTGGGCCATCAAACTCCCCTAACCAGATTGCTGCGCAGGGTGATTCGATCCCCGCGCATTCGGATGTACTCGAGGTCGACGGGTCGGCCGTCGTCCAGATGGGTGAGGCGCTCCAACAACAGGACGGGAGCGCCGTCGGGTACCTGCAGAATCGCCGCCGAATGCGGATCGGCGGCGACGGATTCGACTGCCAGGGACGCGCCGCCGAGGCGCTGACCCGTGACCTTTTCGATGAGTGCGAAGACGTCGTTGCCCTCGAGCGAATGCTCGATGACCTCGCGACCGATGTCAGGGGCGAGGTAGGTCATGTCCAGCGAGAGTGGCAGATCGCCGAGGTAGCGCAGTCGCTCGATGAATACGACCGGTTCGGAAGATTCGAGTTGCAACCGGTGAGCGACCGCCGGCGGCGCGGCGAGGTTCATGGTCGCGCGCACCTCGTTGCGAATCTCGCCGTAGCCCTTGAACGTCTCCTTCAACCCGACGAGCGCGTCCAGACCATGGTCGTACTTGCGGATGGCGACGTGGGTGCCGGTACGGGGTCCGCGGTCGATGAGCCCTTCGTCCTTGAGCGCCGCGAGCGCCTCGCGAACGGTGTTTCGGGAGACGAAGAACTCGCTGGCGAGGTCCTGCTCCCCCGGTAGTCCATCCGAGTAGCCGCCCGCGTGGATTTGATGCCTGAGCACATCGGCGACAAGGCGTGCCTGGTCGGCGCGCGGACGCCGGAGCGGCGTCGGCTCCACATGCTGCTCATAGGCTTCTTGGCCGGCCATGGTCACCTCCCCCGGGGCTGATCGACGTGTGACGGACCTGGTCAGTGACGCTATCGGCGGATCCTCCCCTCGCCGAACAACCGCGGTTCGAGGCATGCAGGCGTGACGTCAATGCGCCGGTTCGTCGGGGAGCCGACCTGCTGTTAGGCGCCATTCGGCCACCATTGCGCCAGTTATGTACGGCCGAGCGATGTTCAAATCGCGGTGAGCAGAACACCCAGTCGTGGTTCCTCGGTGGATTCACGAGCGAGCATGATGTAGCCATGCGCCACGAAGTCACCACCGTCGATGAGCTGCGCGCGCTCGTCGGTGAGCCGCAGCAGGCCGTCGCCAACAAGGTGAAGGATCGGCTGTCCCCGGTTCAGCGCGACTGGCTGGCCCACTCGCCGCTCGGCTTCGTCGCGACAACTGATGCACACGGCCGCGTCGATGTGTCTCCCAAAGGCGATCCGCCCGGCTTCGTCCACGTCATCGACGACACCACGATCGCCATCCCGGAACGGCCTGGCAACAAGCGCGTCGACGGCTACCGCAACGTCCTGCAGCGCCCCCAGGTCGGTACGGTGTTCCTCATCCCCGGCCGCGGCGACACGCTACGGATCAACGGGCGCGCCCGAATCCTTTCCGACGCGGACTATTTCGACGCGATGGTGGTGCAGGGCAAGCGCCCCATCCTCGCGCTGGAGATCGACATCGAAGAGGTGTTCTTCCACTGCGCGAAGGCCTTCATGCGATCGGACACCTGGGATCCGTCGACGTGGAATCCGACGGCTGTTCCCAGCGCCGCGCAGCTGGCCAAGGCCATCCGCACGGATTGGACGCAGGCGCAGCTCGACGAGTACTACAGCGAGGACAATTACCGCAAGATGCTCTACTGAGCGCGAAACTAGGCCCCCGCCAAGGGAACCCAGTTTCGGCGACTTCTTAGAACTGGTTGATGCCTCCGTCGACGGGGATGTCGGCGCCCGTCGTGAAGCTGCTGAGGTCCGACGCCAGGAACAGCACCGCGTTCGCAACTTCCTCAACGGTGCCGTAGCGGCCCATCGGCACGCCGGCGATCTGGTACTCCTCGAACCTCGCCGCGGATCCCGGTCCAGGGAACAACACTTCAGCGAGCCCGTCCATACCGGGTGTCGCGGTCGCGCCGGGGCTGACAACATTGACGCGAATCTTTCGATCGCGCAACTCACTTGCCCACGTGCGTGCGAGCGAGCGGATCGCTGCCTTGATCGCCGCATAAATGCCGATGCCGTCCGACGCCTTCGCGTTGGTGTTCGACGAGTTGAGGATGATCGATCCACCGTCGTTCAGCAGCGGCAGCGCCTTCTGGACGGTGAACACCACACCCTTGAAGTCGACGTCCAGTTGGCGGTCGAGATGCTCCTCGGTGATGTCGCCGATCCGCGCCACGTCGATGATGGCGGCGTTGGCGAACAGCACGTCGATACGCCGTCCACTCTCGGCCACCACGTCGTACAGCCGGTCGAGATCCTCGGACTTGCTGACATCACCTTGTACGCCGGTGGCGTTATCGCCGAGTTCCTTGACCGCC
This sequence comes from Mycobacterium barrassiae, assembly GCF_025822765.1. Classification (GTDB taxonomy): domain Bacteria; phylum Actinomycetota; class Actinomycetes; order Mycobacteriales; family Mycobacteriaceae; genus Mycobacterium; species Mycobacterium barrassiae. The sequence continues at coordinate 240,078 of NZ_JACKUK010000009.1, forward strand.
GCGTCGAGCTCGGCCTGCCTGCGGCCGGTGATGAAGACGTAGGCGCCCTCGTCGACGAATCGCTTCGCCGTCGCGAACCCGATGCCGACCGAGCCGCCGGTGATTACCGCTGTCTTGCCGTCGAGCAATGTCATTTATCACGCCTCTCGCTAGTTATGTACCGTTCGGTCAATAACTACGACGCCACAGGAAGCCGAGATATTCCGAGATATTTGGTGCCGGCTCAGCCGGCCGGAATCAGGGCGATCATCGCCTCGGCCGCGCTCTCCAGCTCGGCCGGTTCTGTACCGCCCACGTGCAGCGCTTCGACGCCGCGCATGAACGACAGCAGGGTGCCTGCCAGCGCCTGGGGGTCGACCTTCTTGTCGATGTCGCCGTCGCGCTGCGCCTCGGCGATGGTTCCGGCGAGCTCGTCGCGCCATACCGCGTACACCCGTGCGATCTTGTCCTCGACCGCGTCGTCGGAGGATCCGAGTTCTGCGGCCGTCCTGGCCACCATGCAGCCGCGCCTGGCCTTGTCGGCGGCGACGGAACTCGCCTGCCAGCGGATGTGGCGGGTGAGCCGCTCGTAGGCCCTGTACTCGGGATCGGTCAATTGCGCGCGGACGGTGCCGAGCGTGGTGTCGATGTAGTCATCGAGCGCACGGAGGAACAGGCCGTGCTTGTCGCCGAACGCACCGTAGAGGCTGCCCTTGCCGAGGCCGGTCGCGGCCGTGAGGTCGTCGACCGAGGTCGCGCCGTAGCCTCGCGTCCAGAACTCCTCACGCGCGGCCGCGACGACGTCGGATTCGTCGAACTTGCGGGGGCGGGCCATGTCTCCATCGTACGCCCGTTATGGACCGAACAGTCCGTAACGCCCGTTTGGGTATGGTCGACGGCGTGACGGCGACGGCTATGAGGGTGAACTAGTCTTCGTGCGGAGTGCGCTGAAGGAGACGACGGCGGTGGCCGTCGGGGTGATCCTCGTCGTCGCAGCGTTCGTCGTCCCGCATCTCGATCTGGGAATCGTCACACCGTTGATCAACGCGACGCCCGCTCGCATCGCGTCCTTCGCCGAGACCGCACCGATCTTCGGCTGGTGGAATGCCCATGTCGGATGGGGCACCATCCCCGCGATCGCCATCGGCGCCGCGGCGGTGCTGTGGGGACAATCCGTGGCGCAACGCCTGCCGTGGCGGTGGATGCCGTGGACCGTCTGGGCGACGGCGTGCGCGTGGGCGTTCTCGCTGGCGATGATCGACGGTTGGCAACGCGGCTTCGCAGGCAGACTGACCGCCCGCCACGAGTATCTGCGGCAGGTCCCGAGCATCACCGACATCCCCGAGATGCTCAGCACGTTCTCCCGCAGAATCCTGGATTACCAACCGGATTCGTGGATCACGCACGTCTCGGGTCATCCGCCTGGTGCGCTGCTGTCGTTCGTCTGGCTCGATCGCATCGGGCTGGGTGGCGGCGCGTGGGCGGGGCTGCTCTGTCTGCTCGTCGGCTCCAGCGCGGCGGCCGCGATCGTGGTGACCGTCCGCACCCTGGCCGATGAGAACACCGCACGGATGGCGGCCCCCTTCGTCGCGTTGGCACCGACGGCGATCTGGATCGCGGTGTCCGCCGACGGCTACTTCGCCGGTGTCGCCGCCTGGGGTATCGCCCTGCTGGCGTTGGCCGTTCGGGGTGCGACGCGCTGGCCGCTGCTGACGGCGTCGGCCTCGGGACTGGTGCTGGGGTGGGGCATCTTCCTGAACTACGGGCTCGCGCTGATGGCGCTTCCCGCCCTGGCCGTATTGCTCGCCGCGGTGGATTGGCGCGCGGCGATGCGGGCGTTCATCCCAGCGGTGTTGGCGGCGCTGGTGGTGGTTGGGGTGTTCGCCGCCGCGGGCTTCTGGTGGTTCGACGGTTACACCCTTGTGCAGGAACGCTATTGGCAGGGCATCGCGAACGACCGTCCGTTCCAGTACTGGGTGTGGGCCAATCTGGCATCGGTGGTGTGTGCGATCGGTCTCGGCAGCGTGGCGGGAATCGGACGCGTCTTCGACCGCGCTGCGATCAGGCTCCGGCCAGGCCTGCACCTGGTGGTGCTGGGAGCGCTTATCGCGATCGTCTTCGCGGACCTGTCCATGCTCAGTAAGGCCGAGACCGAGCGCATCTGGCTGCCGTTCACGGTCTGGCTGCCTGCCGCCGCGGCACTGCTCCCACCACGCTCGCAACGGTGGTGGCTGGCGGTCAACGTCGCCGGCGCGCTGCTGCTGAACCACCTGATCCTGACGAATTGGTAACGGAAGGTCCCCAACCGCACACCATATGGTCATGAGACGTGACTCTGGAGTCATGGCCGACGGTGTTCGACCCGATACGCCGCCGAGACCCGCACCGCGTTGGCGCAGCCCGCTGCGAGGTCTATGGCTGACGTCTGTCCTCGGTTCGGTGCTGCTGGTCACGCTCCCGATCGTGACGATCACCGGGCTGCTGTCGTACATCGCGTACGGACCGCAGTTCGGCCAGGCGATCCCCGGCGACGTCGGCTGGCTCAAGCTGCCGACGTTCGACTGGCCGACCGACCCGTCGTGGCTGTACCGGCTCAATCAAGGTGTGCATGTCGGACTGGGGCTCATCCTGATCCCCATCGTGTTGGCCAAACTCTGGTCGGTGATCCCGCGGCTGTTCGCGTGGCCGCCTGCACGGTCGCCGGCACAGCTGCTGGAACGCGTCTCGCTGGTGATGCTCGTCGGCGGCATCCTGTTCGAGATCATCACCGGCGTCCTGAACATCCAGTACGACTACATCTTCGGCTTCAGCTTCTACACCGCCCACTACTTCGGCGCGTGGGTCTTCATCGCGGGCTTCGTGATCCACCTCGCGATCAAACTCCCTCGGATGTGGACGGGCCTTCGGTCGATGTCGATGCGAGACGTGTTGCGCACCAACAGGAAGGACACCCGACCCGAGCCGTACGAGTCCGAGGGGCTGGTCGCTGCCAATCCGGATCCCGCGACGATCAGCCGTCGTGGTGCGCTCGCTCTGGTCGGCGGCGGCGCGCTGTTCGTCGCCGTGATCACCGCGGGCCAGACCATCGGAGGTATCACCCGGCAGGCGGCGCTCCTGCTGCCCCGTGGGCTGAGCCGCGGCACGGGACCCAACGACTTCGCCGTCAACCGAACGGCGGCCGCAGCCCGGATCACCCCCGAACTCACCGGCGAAAAGTGGCGACTCACGCTGACCGGCGGACCGAAACCCGTTGTGCTCGACCGTGCCATGCTGACCGACATGACGCAGCACACCGCGCGTCTGCCGATCGCCTGCGTCGAGGGTTGGTCCACCACCGAGACGTGGACCGGGGTACCGCTGCGGGAGCTGGCCCGACTTGCGGGCGTGCCCGAGCCGAAATCCGCGTTCGTGCGGTCGGTGGAACCGCGCGGCGCGTTCAACCGCGCCACTCTGCAGGCCAACCAGGTGATGCACCCGGATTCGCTTCTCGCGCTGCGGGTCAACGACGCCGCCCTCTCGCCGGATCACGGCTTCCCTGCGCGGATCATCGTCCCGGCGTTGCCCGGTGTCCACAACACCAAATGGGTCGGCTCGATCGACTTCCGGAGCCGGTGACATGCTGGCCCGATTCCGCGCGGCGTACGGATCGCATCCGCTGCATCTGCTGTCCCTGATCGCCGGCTTTGCGCTGTTCGGCTATGTGGTGGTCACGATCACGCCGGCCGCGCTGTGGAACCACCGCACGTGGTGGCAGTCGATCCTGGTGTGGTTCGCCGTCGCGATCATCGCGCACGATCTGGTGCTGTTTCCGCTCTACGCGCTCGCCGATCGGATCCTGCTCGCCAGCAACAGGTTCCGGCTGCGGGTTCCGGTGGTGAACTACATCCGTATCCCCGCACTGGGCTCCGGGTTGACACTTCTGATATTCCTGCCCGGCATCATCAAGCAGGGCGCGCCGACTTTCCACGCTGCCACCGGCCTGACACAGGACGTGTTCCTGGGCCGTTGGCTGCTGCTCACCGCGGTCATTTTCGGCGTGAGTGCCGTCGTCTACGCCGTCCGGTCGGTGATGCGCGGGTAAGCGCGCAACGTCACGGGTAGCGCCTGCAGGCCCCGCATCAACGTGCTCGGACGGTACGTCAGTGGTGCGTCGGCAGCCAGGCGAATGTCGCCGAATCGGGTGAGAAGACGATCGAGTGCCACCTCGCCCTCCACCCGGGCCAGTGGAGCGCCGACGCAGAAGTGGATACCGTGGCCGAAGGCGATGTGCCGGTTGTTCTTTCGAAAGATGTCGAAGCGGTCGGCGTTGACGAACCTCCGCTCGTCGCGATTGGCCGCTTGCAGCGCGATCAACACGAGTTGTCCGGCGGGGATGACGACATCACCCACGTCGACGGGCTCTGCGGTGAACCGGACCGTCGCTGTGTTCAAAGGGCTCTCGAAGCGCAGGATCTCCTCGACCGCGGCCGGCAGCAGCGTTCGGTCCGCGCGCACGGCGTCCAATTGGTCCGGGTGTTGCAGCAGCGCCAGCACCCCGTTGCCGATGAGATTCACCGTGGTTTCGTATCCGGCGACGATGAGCAGGAACGCCGTGCCGAGCAGCTCCTCCTCGGATAGCTGGTCCCCTTCGTCGCGAAGATGCACCAGACGGCTGAATATGTCGTCGCCCGGCTGAGACCGTTTGGCCGCGATGATCGAACGCAGCAGATCGGTCAATTCGATTTGTGCAGCGCGTAATTCCCGCGGATCGGTACTCGTGAAGATCGGGATCACGAGAGACATGAAAGTGTGCTGTTTGGCGGCATGGACCCCGAGCAGTTCGCCGATTACGCGTACAGGCAGTGGCTGGGCCAACGCCTGCATCAGATCCACCGTCCCGTGCGCGCGGGCGACCGCGTCGAGCAGCTCTTCGGTTGTCCTTTCGATCGTCGGGCGCAACCGCTTTACCGCGTGGGCGGTGAACGCTGCGGTGACGAAGCGGCGCAACCTCGTATGGTCCGGCGGATCCTTGAAGAGCATGTTGTCGCCGAGCACCCCACCGATCGAGCCGTCGGTTCCGAGCGGATAGAGAGTGCTCGCCGTCGGACCGTCCTTGCTGACCCTCGGGTCGGTGAGCAGCGCTCGCGCCTCGTCGTATCGCGTGATCAACCAGACACGCACACCGCCCCACATCGTCACAGGGTGGGCCGGTCCTTCCCGCCGCAGCTGCTCGTACAGCGAGTGCGGATTCTGGATGAACGAATTGCCGAGACGCAGCATGATTTTGGACCTACTTCAGTGATTGGGATTGATGTGTGGCGCGACCGCGGTGCGCCAACCCCATCGTGAGTTGATCGCCCCATCACAACCAGGCAGAGCTGTTCCTAGCACTGGCTCTCCCAGTCTCAGATGCGTCAGGACTTTTCGGCCAACCGGCGCAGCGCGTCGTCCGACGGGGAGCCGGGCGTGGCCCAGTAGATCACCAGAATGTTCTCGCTACCCCGCAGGGACAGGTGTTGAAAGTGCAGGTCGAGGGGGCCGACGAGCGGATGGTTCAGGAGCAGCAGACCACTGGCATGGCCCTTGACGTCATATGACGCCCACAGCGTGCGAAACCGGGCGCTCTCGGTGTTCAACTCCTCGACCAATGCGTGCAGTCCGGGATCGGGATGATCGCCGACGAAGGAACGCAACCACCGAACCGCCCATGCGGTCAGGCCGTCCCAGTTGCGGTACAGCTCGTGGCTGGCCGGGTCGAGGAACAGACTGCGCAATGGGTTGCCGCCCCGGGCGAATGTCGGAGAGAGCGCCCCGGCCAGGTCGTTGGCCAGAATGACGGTAGCCGTGACGTCGTGGATGTGAGCGGGGGACAGCGGCCAGCTGTCGAGAAGATCCTGCAGGGCCGGATGCAGCGGTCGATTGGGCCTGGGCAACCGCTCGCGGGCGCTGTTGCCGGACGCCAGATTGCGCATGTAGGACGCGGCGTCTGGACTGAGCCGCAACGCGCGGGCCAGGGCAGCGAGCACCTGATCCGACGGCCGTTCCCGGCCCTGTTCTATCCGGTGGTAGTAATCGGTGCTGATCCCGGCCAGCATCGCCACCTCTTCGCGGCGGAGCCCGGTCACGCGACGGCGACTTCCTCGCGGCAACCCGACGTCGTCGGGCTGAACCTTGCTGCGGGACGTGCGAAGGAACTCCGCGAGCGGATCGTTCCCCTTCGCCACGTCCGCAGTGTATTCAGGAATCGCAAACTTGGTCTGCCGGTTGGGTCGATGCGTCGTGGGGTTCATTCTCAAGGTGGCCCAATCACTCCTATGAAAGCTGCTGCCTTCCGATCTCGACGTGCGGTGCGTTGACTGTGGTGAGCCCGAACGAAAGCCAGTCCGTCCAGAGGAGATTCACGTGTCGAGTCGGCGCGCCGTCGTCCCAATACCGCTCGATGTCCCCGACCTCAGCCGCGGGGCCTCATTGCGCATCCGCCTCACGGCGTTCGTCTTCGGCGCACGCCTGGACCACCTGCTTGCGGTCGGTGGCGTTGCGGCCGAGGGAACTGCCCTCGGTGTCCGTGCCGCGCGTCTGACGTCCGAACGTGAACGGCACAGCGTCGCGAGGACATTGCGGCGTGCGCTTCACGAGGCCCGCCTCGGCCACTCGTCCGGTGTGGCGAGGGTAGCCGTGCACCGCGCCAAGGTCGTTGCCGTTGCGGACGTGATCGACACGATCACGCTGCGTCTACACTCGCCGCGTCCGGTCCGCGCGATGGGCATGGCCCGGTTGCGCCGACTGATCTCCGACGGTGCCGGACCGATGTATGCCCGCAGGAAAGGCGATCTCGACGGTCGGCTGCGGGCGGCGCTGGCCGCGCTCTGAACGCTAGGCCTTCAGCGTCGCGACGACGCGACTGCCGATCGGGTGGATCCGCGTCAGCGCCAGCCCGGCCTCACGCGCGATTTCGGCCGCAGAGTCGATACCCACCGACGCCCACGGAAACCAGGGGCCGACCGTGCGCGACGACTCCAGCCGTACCCAGCCGGTGTACACACCCGTTGCCGCCGCCTCGAATTCGGCGATGCACCGGCCGCCACGGTTCAACAGCTCCGCCGATCGACGCAGCACCCGCAACGGGTCACCGCCCAACCCGATGTTGCCGTCGGCCAGTAACACCGTGTGCCATCGACCGGTGGCGGGCAGCGCGTCGAACATGTTGCGCCGCAGGACCGGTGCGCCGCGTCGCCGCGCCAACCCGACAGCCTTGGCGGACTGGTCGACACCGAGGGCGGGCACACCGCGGCGCATGAGCTCGGTCACCAACCGGCCTGGGCCGCAACCCAGGTCGATGGTCGGCCCGCTGCACAGCCCCACCACGGCACGGTCGAAGTGGTCGTCGGCGTCGCGTCCACCGAGCCACCGTCGCACCGGCAGATGACTGACCTCGCCGTCATCCCGTCTGATCCAACACTGTTCGCCGTCCAGCGCGCGGTCATACAGATGTCCCTGCATGTCAGCACCGCACCGCGCGAGCGAAACGACTGTCCGGCGCGCACATCCGTCGCACCGGCTCGATGTCGTCCACTAGGTCGACGTCCGCCAGTTCGGCCATCAGCTCCACGCGAAACCCCTTGCTGTACAGCGCTGCCAGCGTCAGCGCTCCGGTATCGGACCGCGACATCGGCACCTCCCTGAGACAGTCGGCCATCGACGCATCGGACACTCCCAACACCCACCAGCCGCCGTCGGCGGCCAGCCCGAGCACCGCATCGGTACGGGACAGTTGTTGTGCGCATTCGACGAGCATCTCGGCCGACACCTGCGGGGTGTCCATGCCGATCTGAACCACCGGGCGAGCACCCGCCGCCGCTGCCGCGTCGAGATGCGCATTGGCAAGTCGCTCAGCGAAACCGTCGCCGCGCTGCGGCACGACCGTGAATGCGTCGAGGCGGCTGCGGATCTCCGCTGACGCGCTTGCGGCGTCGAGATCCCCCGTCATCGCGACCACGCGCGCCGCAACGGGTGCGGCCGCAACCGCGTCGAGCGTGTCCAATAGCGCCGCCGCGGCGATGTCGGCGGCCGCCCGGTCCCCGATCGCGGCGGCCAAGCGCGTCTTGGCCTGCCCCGGCACCGGCGCCTTGGCGACGACGAGCGCGACCACCGGCTCCGTCACGAGATCACCCGCCAGAAGTCGACGGCCGCGATCACACTTCCGCGCAGTGAACCGCTGACCTTCGAGCGTCCACCCGTGCGCGGGCCGTAATCCACGTCGCGTTCGACGACGCGCCAACCGGCCGCGGCCGCGCGCACCAGGAGTTCGAGCGGATACCCCGACCTTCGGTCCTGCACGCCGAGATCGAGCAGGGCATCGCGACGTGCGACCCGCATCGGCGCGATGTCGTGCACCGGCAGGCCGTGCTTGCGACGCAGCCGCCAGCACACGGCCGCCGTCCCGAGCCGGGCATGCCACGGCCAGCGCAGTCCCTTGACCGGCCGACGGCGTCCGGTCGCCATATCCGCGCCGCGCTCGAGTTCGTCGACCAGTTCCGGCAGGTCGCCGGGGTCCAGGGAGCCGTCGGCGTCGATGACCGCCACGATCGGCGTCGTCGCCGCGACCACGCCGGCGTGCACCGCCGAACCGTAGCCGGGCCGGGACTCGGTGACCACGTCCGCGCCGTGGCGACGCGCCACCTCGGCGGTGTCGTCGCTGCTGTTGTTGTCGACCACCAGGGGTCGGTAACCCGCAGGGATCGCCGCCAGTACCCCCGGGAGTGAGGCGGCCTCGTTGAGGCAGGGCAGCACCACCGTGACGGGAGAGCCGGGCATGACCTGAGGCTAACCAGTTCAGCGGGCACCCAACAGGACGATTCGTGACGAATCTCTGACATCCGCGCAGGTAGTAGCGATGCGCGACTAGCCTCGGGGTGTGACGCGGGTGCTGATCGCCGACGACGACACCGTCGTGCGCGATGTCGTGCGTCGATATCTGGAGCGCGATGGCCTCGAGGTGTCGATCGCGCACGACGGCAAAGAGGCGTTGCGGCTGCTCGGTTCGCAGCGCATCGACGTCGCGGTGCTCGACGTGATGATGCCCGGCCAGGACGGCCTGACGCTGTGCCGCACCCTGCGGCAACGCGGCGACTACTCGATTCCGGTGATCCTGCTGACCGCGCTCGGCGAGGAGGACGACCGGATCGCGGGTTTGGAGGCCGGCGCCGACGACTACCTGACGAAACCATTCAGTCCCCGCGAGTTGGCGCTGCGGGTGCGGTCGGTGCTGCGTCGCGCACCCACACCGACTGGCCCGATGGCTCTGGACATCACGGTTGGCGACCTGACCGTGTCAACGGCCGCGCGATCGGTGACCATTGCCGGAACACCGGTTTCGCTGACCAACCGTGAATTCGACCTGTTGCTGTTCTTTCTGACCCACACCGACACGGTGTTCTCCCGTGAGGAACTGCTCAAGCAGGTGTGGCGCTGGGACTTCGGTGATCTGTCGACGGTCACGGTCCATGTGAAGCGGTTGCGCTCCAAGCTCGGTGCCGACCATCGACTGCAGACGGTGTGGGGGCGCGGCTACCTGTGGAGCAGTAGTGCCCACTGATCTGTGGGAGATCGCCTGGTGGGCCTTGGCCTGTTCGGTGCCGGTGGTGCTCGCCGGGGCGCTCATCATCCGGCTGGCCAGGTCCTGGTCGCTGGCGGTCAGCATGGTGGCGCTGGTGTTGATCCCCGTGTTGGCGACGTTCACTGGTGTCCTCGGGGCCAGCGGGTTCATGATCACCGAGACGTTCGAGCGGACCGCTGTCGTGCTGGTCATCGTTTCGGTGGTGACGATTCCCGCGGCGGTGATGCTGGCGCGGTATCAGGCCCGTCGCACCGTGTGGGAACAGGAGATTCGCGAGGCCGAACGGGCCGCCGAACAGTCGCGGCGACGCCTGGTCGCGTTCGTGAGCCACGACCTGCGTACGCCGCTGGCCGGCATCCGTGCGGTGTCCGAGGCGATCGCCGACGGAGTGGTGCCCGAGTCCGAGGTGCAGGTACACGCCAAAACGATTGAGCAGGAATCGATTCGGCTCGCCGAGATGGTCGACGATCTGTTCGAGATGTCGAAAATCAACGCAGGGGCCGTGCAACCGGCGTTCGACAGGGTGGCTCTCGACGAGGTCGTCGACGATGTGCTGGCCGCACACCGGATCGCGGCCGAACGCGCGGGGGTGCACCTGGTGGCCGAGTTGCCATCGAGGCCGGTGCGGGTGGTCGGCAGCGACCGGGCACTGGTGCGGGTGCTGTCGAATTTGGTGGCCAACGCGATCGCGCACACGCCGGAGGGCGGTCAGGTCTCGTTGGCGGTCGGTGCAGACGAGAACGGCGCGTGGGCACGGGTGGACGACACCGGAGTCGGGATCTCGGAGGCGGATCTACCGCGGGTCTTCGACGTCGCGTATCGCGGGTCCAAAGACCGTGTACCGCGAGCGGATTCGTCGCTCCCGAGCGGGTCGGGCCTGGGGCTGGCCATCGCGGCGGGCTTGGTGCAGGCTCACCGTGGCACGCTGACGGCGCACAACCTCGACACCGGCGCACGGTTCGAGGTGCGATTGCCGTTGGCGCCAGGCGACTAGCTCGCCGAAATAGCATTCCAGGCTGCGAATGCCGCAGATGGACGACCCGGAATGCTATTTCGCGGCAACTGGTGGGGGTAGCCCTACCTTCGATCGGGCGGCGTACTGGATGGGTGCAGAGCCGACCCTTGCCTAGGGTGAGACTCATGACGTCCGGAGCAACGCAGCCCGAGCGCCATCGGCTACTTCGACAACTCGCCGTCGACACCGGCTACCTCCTGGCCGGATTCCCTCTCGCCACCGCAGGCTTCGTCGTCATCGTGACGGGTCTGTCCACCGGCATCGGGCTCTTGCTCGTAGTCGTCGGTTTGCCCGTCCTCACCGGTACCGTGCTGGCCGCCCGCCTCTTCGCCGACATCGAGAGACTTCGGATTCTTGCGGTGTTGCACCGGCCGCGCATCCGGCCTGCGTACCCGACAGCGCAAGCGGGCGAAGGTGTTTGGAAGCGGATGATGTCGCCGCTGGTGCAGACTCAGGGCTGGCTCGATGTCGCGCACGCGCTGCTGTGTTTTCCGATCGCAGTGATCACCTTCAGCGTCGTCGTCACGTGGTGGACGGCCGCGGTCGGGGGCACGCTGACGGTCCTGTGGGACTGGAGCATTCCGCGCGGGCCGGACAACGTGTCGCTGGCTGAGCTGGTCGGACTCGGCGACAGCACGTTCGCCAGGATCACCTTCCAAACCGTGCTCGGCCTGCTCTTCTTGGTCACGCTGCCGTGGATGGTGCGCATCTGCGCGGTGTCCCAGGCCGGTTTCGGTCGCATGCTGCTCACCGGCGTCGCCGAGATGCGCGAGACGATCACCGTGTTGACCGACCAAAAGGCCGCGGCGGTGTCCGCGGAGGCGATCGCGCTGCGAAAGCTGGAGCGGGACCTGCACGACGGCCCTCAACAGCGACTCGTCCGCCTGGCGATCGATCTCAGCCGGGCCCAACAGCAGATCGACGGCGACCCTGACGCGCTGCGGGCCACGCTGGTCGAGGCGGTCGCACAAACCCGGGAGACGCTGGACGAGCTGCGCGCACTGTCCCGTGGCATCGCACCGCCCGTGCTCGCCGACCGCGGCCTGCCCAGCGCGCTGGCCGCGCTTGCCGGACGGTGCACGGTGCCCGTCGAGTTGGTGGTCGACGCCGACCTCGGCCTGCCACAGGGCCGACTCGACCCGGCTGTCGAGAACACCGCGTACTTCACCGTTTCGGAAGCCCTGACGAATGTCGCCAAACACAGCAGCGCATCGACCTGCTGGGTCACCGTCGCCAACGGGCCCGGCCGGTTGTCGGTGCAGATCGTCGACGACGGGACCGGCGGGGCGCACGTCGCCAAGGGACACGGTTTGAGCGGGTTGGCCGACCGAGTGCATTCCACCGGGGGTGCGTTCACCGTCACCAGCCCCGCGGGCGGCCCGACCGAGATCAAGGTGGAGTTGCCGTGTTGAGGGTCGTGGTGGCGGACGACTCAGTTCTGTTGCGGGAAGGTCTTGTTCGCCTCCTGACAGATAATGGCCACGACGTCGTGGCCGCGGTCGGTGACGGCCCGTCGTTGGTGGACGCGATCGAGCGCCACAGTCCCGACGTCTCGGTGGTGGACGTCCGGATGCCGCCGTCACACACCGACGAGGGCCTACGGGCCGCCGTCGAAGCCCGACGCCGCGTTCCCGGCTCCCCGGTACTGGTGTTGTCCCAGTACGTCGAACTGTCGTATGCCGACGACCTGCTGGCCGACCGCGTCGGTGGGGTCGGCTACCTCCTCAAGGATCGGGTCGCGGCAGTCGCGGAATTTCTCGACGCGCTGGACCGAGTGGCGTCCGGCGGGATGGTGCTCGACCCCGAGGTGGTCTCCCAGTTGCTGGTGCGACGACGCAGCGACCCGTTGAAGGAGCTGACACCGCGCGAGCGGGAGGTGCTCGGACTGATGGCCGAGGGTCGTTCCAACGTGAACATCGCCCGGACTCTGGCGCTCGCCGACGGTTCGGTCGAGAAGCACGTACGCAACATCTTCGCCAAGTTGATGCTGCCGCCCGACCTGGAACAGAACCGCCGGGTGCTCGCCGTGCTGACCTATCTCAGCGGGTCCTGACCTGCGTGTTCGCCGACCGCCCTAGTATTTGAGTGATTGTTCTACTATCGTCGCTAACCAGACGACGAAGGGAGGGCGACGATGCCCACGAAAAGTGCCGACAAAGCGCGGCGGAAGTTCAAGTTCGAGCGAAGCGTGGGGCGCATCGTGATGAACCCGGTGGTGGCCGCGCTCGACCGGCTCGGGATCCGGTCGTCGCTGGTGGTCGAGGTCGAGACCATCGGCCGCAAGTCGAACGAACCGCGCCGGGTGCCGCTGGTCGGCCGTATCGACGGCAACGACCTGTGGGTCATCTCCCAGCACGGCCGCCGCGCAGGCTGGGCATACAACATCGCTGCCAACCCGAACGTGCGCGTGCGGGTGAACAACGAGTGGCGCACCGGCACAGCCACTTTCGAACCTGATGACGATGTGCGCGCCCGCGCCCGAAGCTTCGGCGGACACGGCAGGTTCAGCCAGTCGGCGACGGCGCTGACCATGCGCGCGATGGAGAGCGACCCGATCTCGGTGCGCATCGCCTTGAATTAACCAACTTGGACTAACCAGCCTGTCCCCCGATCGGTGGAATGCGCATTCCTACCGCCACCGGGTGATCAGCGGACAGACGCGGGACCGGTAAAACGGGATCGTTATCCCATGACGATGTCGATCGAGCGACCGCAAGAGGTCGCCGCCCGGATCGTCGGGGACCGGCGCCTCCTGATCCTGTTGCTGCTGGTGATCCCGCTCAGCCAGATCGGCCTCGACGTCTACGCGCCGGCACTGCCCCAGATGGCGGCGGATTTCGGTGCATCCGATGCGATGGTGCAGAACACCGTGACCGCATACACGCTCGGGATGAGCGTGGCGTTCATTCCAGTGGGATTGCTCGCCGACGCACTGGGCCGCAGGTGGGTGCTTCTCACCGGTACCGCACTCGTCGCCCTGACGAGCATCGGTTGCGCGCTCGCCGGAAGCCTGCCCTTCCTGCTTGGCATGCGGTTCATCCAGGGCGTCGCCGCAGGCACCTGCCTGTTGATGGCCGCGGTCATCGCCGCCGACTGCTTCCGCGGCGCCAAGCTGGTTTCGGTGCTCGGTGTGCTGGGCGCGGCATGGGGAACCGCGCCCGTCGTGGCGCCGGCCATCGGCGGATTCGTCGTCCAGCACGGATCCTGGCGTCTGGTGTTCGCGCTCTTCGCTTTCGCCGTCGTGGTGGTCACCGCGCTTGTCGCCAAGGGGATGCCCGAGACACTGGATAAGGAAAAACGCTCACCAGTGAATCTTCGGGCCGCGATGCGGGTGCTGGGTGAGGCGTTGCGGCACAAGGTCTTCATCGGATTCGTCTTGATGTTCGGCTTGATCGGCGCGGCACAGATGGTGTTCGGCGTCGCCGGGCCATTCCTCTTCGAAGAGGCACTCGGGTTCTCGCCTGCGGCCTACGGTCTGATCGCGCTGGTGATCGGGGCGGCGAATCTGGTCGGCGAACTGGCGTGTGGTGGCCTGGCGCAACGTATTACGACCCGCAAGCTTGCGCTCAGCGCCTGGACTGTGATGATTCTGGGCGCACTGACGCTGGTCGTCTCGGCCAGGACCATCGGCGTGAACGGCTGGATCATCACGCTCGGTGCGGCGCTGGTGCTTGGCGGAGTCGGCGTGCTGGATCCGCAGAGCAAGGGTCTGGCGATGGGCGTGTTCAGCAAGAACATCGGACTGATCGGCGGGCTGCTCAACACCTGCTGCTACCTGATCGTGAGCCTTGCGATGGCGTTGATCGCGCACCTGCCGGAGACCACTCACGAGCCCCTTGGCTGGTTCTACGTCTCCGCAGGGATGGCTTTTGTCACCATCCTGCTACTCACCCTGCGCTCGCAGGCTAATCGGGCAGCGAGTTGCTGAGCCGTTCCGTCGCAACCAGATAGTCCTCGATGAACTCGCGGACGACCTCTTTGGCGGGCTTGACCTTGTTCATCAAACCGACCCCCTGCCCCACGAAATAGGTCGCCAGCGCCTGCGCACCCGGATGGCCTTGCGCTGCAAGCACATCGACGCGGCGGACCACCGGCTCGGCCAGCATCGACTGCAGCGGAAGCGGCAACGTCTGGTGGCCATCCGCGTTCGGCTGCCACGCGTCGGTCCAGTCGGACTTCAGCTGTCGGGCCGGCTTGCCCGTGCGGCCGGTGGAGCGGATGGTGTCGCGCGACGTCGCCGCCAGGAACTTCTGCACGGTGTGCGGTGCGGTCTCGGCCTCCTCGGTCGTCAACCACACCGACCCGGTCCAGGCGCCGGCAGCGCCCATCGCCACCGCGGCCGCCATCTGCCGTCCCGTGACGATGCCACCGGCGGCCAGCACCGGGACCGCATCCTCGATCGCCTCGATCACTTCGGGGATCAGCACCATCGTCGTGACCTCGCCGCAGTGACCGCCCGCCTCGGTGCCCTGCGCGACGATCAGGTCCACCCCCGCCGCGACCTGCTTGACGGCATGCTCCTTGGCGCCGACGAGGGCCGCCACGGGAACACCGTGCTCCTTACCCGCTGTGATCATGTAGTCCGGTGGCACGCCCAATGCGTTGGCGATCAGCTTGATCGGATGGCTCATCGCCACGTCGAGCAGCTCCTTGCCGGTGTTGCCCGACAGCGACGCCCCGCCGGTGAACGGCTTGGCGTCGTCCTCGATGTCATGCGCGGCGAGAAGTTCGGACACGAACCTCCGATACTCGTCCGGAATGCGAGCGGCCAGGTCGGCCGAGGTCAGCTTCTCGCCCTTGCCCTCGTACGTGGCGGGCACGATCAGGTCGACGCCGTACGACTTGCCGCCGACGTTGTCGTCGATCCACTTCAGTTCCTGGTCCAGCTGTTCCGGGGTGTAAGCCGTCCCGCCGAGAACACCGAACCCTCCCGCGTTGGTGACTGCGGCGACGACGTCGCGGCAGTGGCTGAATGCGAAAAGGGGGAAATCGATACCGAACTGCTCACAGATGGCGGGCTTCACGCCACCAGTATTACTAGGTCACACCTGTCGACGACAGGAACCCCTGAATATCGCCGATCATCTGCCTGCCGTCCAACAGCTGTCGGTCGTTGTGGCCTGCACCCGGAACCAAGACGAACTTTTTCGGGTCGTTGGCCGCTTCGTACAGCCGCCTGCTCATGCTCGCGGGCACGGTGCTGTCCTGGTCGCCGGCGATCACGATGATCGGCACATGAATGGAGCCGATCCGGTCGATGGACGGATAGCTCTCGATCAGCAGCCGACGCGGCAGCCACGGGTAGAGGAACCCCGCCACGTCGGCGAGCGAGGTGAACGGAGAACGCAGGATCAGCGCCGCGGGCGGACGCTCGACCGCCAGGCCGACGGCGACTGCGGCGCCGAGGGATTCGCCGAAGTACACCATCTTGTCGACGCCGGGTTGGGCGGCCAGCCACGCCTGAGCGGCGCGCGCGTCGGCCGCCAGGCCGTCCTCCGTGGGGCGGCCCGGGTTGCCGCCGAACCCGCGGTAGTCGAACAGCAGCACCGAAAGGCCGATCCTGTTCAGGGCGGCGGCCAGCTCGACGCGATCTGTCCGGTCGCCGGCGTTGCCATGGCACATCAGCACCGCGACCCCGCTGGCGGCAATCGGAAAATACGAAGCACCCAAACGGATTCCATCGTCGGTTTCGAAGGTGACATCGCGACCGTTGGATAGCAGCTCGGCAGCGGGAGGCACCGGTCCCGGCGACGGGAAGTACAGCAGCCGTCGCTGCTGCGACCACGCCAACGCCAGCAGACCCGATGCCACGAACGTGACGATAGCGACCAGCACCGCCGCGCGGCGCATCATGCCCGCAACGGGGCGAACGCGAACTCGCGCAACCCGTCGCGCGGGTCGACCGCGGCGCGGAAGCCCAGCACCTCGGCGGCGCGGGCGGCGTCGGCGACGATGTGGCGGACGTCGCCGCTGCGGTACTGGCCGGTGACGACGGGCGCCTCGGCACCGCGGGCGTCGCACAGCTCAGTCGCCACTTCCATGATGGAGATCGGTCGGCCGGAGCAGACGTTGAAGGCGTCGAATCCCTCGAGCGTGGATTCGACGGCGGCGACGTTGGCCGCTGCGACATCGTCGACGTGGACGAAGTCGCGCATCTGGCCGCCGTCTTCGAAAACCCTTGGCACGTCGCCGGATTCCAGCTCGGAGCGGAAAATCGCCGCAACCCCGGAATACGGGGTGTCGCGCGGCATGTGCGGACCGTACACATTGTGATAGCGCAGTGCGACGACGGCGCCTCCGACGGCGTCACTCCATGCCGATGCGTAGTGCTCCTGCGCGGTCTTGCTCGCCGCGTAGAGGCTGCGCGGCCGCAACGGCGTGTCCTCCCCCACCAGCTGCCAGGAGACCGGCGCTCCGCAGACGGGACAGCGGTGCTCGAAGACACCGGCGTCGAGGTCGGCCCGCGAGCGCGGCAACGGATCGATCGGGCCGTGCTCGGCGCAGTCGTACCGGCCCTGTCCGTAGACCACCATCGACGACGCCAGCACCAGCCGCCTGCAGTCGGCGGTGAACATCTCGGCGAGCAGGACCGCGGTGCCGTAATCGTTGTGGCTGCCATAGGACGGCGCATCGGCGGCGTTCACTCCGGCACCGACCACCGCGGCCTGGTGGCACACCACATCGACGTCCTTGAGCAGCGGCGCCAGCGCGGAACCATCGCGAACATCGAGCACCTGACAGTCCGGCGGCGGCTGAGCCCCGGGCCCGTGCGCGGCGGGCAGCATCAGGTCGACGGCGACGACGTCGTGTCCCGCGTCGCGCAGAGCGGCGCCGATCCGGGCTCCGATGAAGCCGGCCGCACCCGTCAGCAGGACTCTCACGGCAGGTCGAAGGGAAGCTCGACGCCCTCGTGCGGCAGGCAATGGGTACAGGTCCGCTCCGGGGCGGCGCTGGCCACGTTTTCTATGGCCTCATGCACGAGTTTCTTGAACGGCACCAGGTTGCGTTGGAACTCGGCGAAGACGTCGACAGCACGCACAGCGCTTCCGCTGTCCACGCCGGCATCCACGTCGGTCACCAAAGCGATGGCCGCATAACACATTTCGAGTTCACGGGCCAGGACCGCCTCGGGATACCCGGTCATGTTGACCAGGGTGAACCCCTGGCGCGCGAACCATTGACTCTCTGCGCGGGTGGAGAACCGCGGCCCCTGGATCACCACCATGGTGCCGCCGTCGATGACGCCGGGCAGGCCTGCGGCCGCGGCGCGAAGCACCGGACAGTACGGGTCGGCGAACCCGACATGGATACCGCCCGATGCGAAGTAGGTGTCCTCGCGGCCGCTGGTGCGGTCGACCAGCTGATCGGGCACCACCATCGCACCGGGACCGAGTTCGGGGGTGAGGCTGCCGACCGCGCACGGGCCGAAGACCCGCCGGACCCCGAGGGCACGCAGCGCCCACATGTTCGCGCGGTAGGGCACGGTGTGCGGGGAGAATTCGTGTGCGACACCGTGACGCGGAAGAAACGCCACCTCGTGACCGCCGACGGTGCCGATGGTGATCTGGGCGCTGGGCGCGCCGTACGGGGTGTCCAGGCTGATGCTGCGGGCGTCGGAACCGAAGAAGGTGTAGAACCCGCTGCCGCCGATGACTCCGAGCAAGGGGCTGCTACTCGTCCGGCGTTTTGTCCTCGATCGACTGCGACGCGCGCCGAACCCCATCGCGGATCTCGAACACGTCGGTCGCGAAGCCGCCGATGGCGTTGGCGACGTCCTTGACGGCGGTGGTGATGATCGAAGCCACCTCGCCGACGGTCGACGCGCCGGACTCGACGATCTCCTGTACGGCGTCCTTGCGGATCTCCGTCTTGCTGAGTCGGTCCTCCATGCGCTCAGTCTGCCACGGGTGGCGGTGGCGGACGTGGGGAGGAAATCAACCACCGTGTAAGACTTGCGCTCGTGGCCAGTTTCGCGCAGTGGGTGGAGGGCGCTCGGCCCAGGACGTTGCCCAATGCGATCGCGCCGGTCATCGCGGGCACCGGTGCGGCGGGTTGGCTGCACGGGGCGTGCTGGTGGCGGGCTCTGCTGGCTCTTGTGGTGGCCATCGGCTTGATCATTGGGGTGAACTACGCCAACGACTACTCCGACGGCATTCGCGGCACCGACGATGTGCGGGCGGGACCGCTGAGGCTGGTGGGATCGAAGGTGGCGTCGCCGCGTTCGGTGCTGACCGCCGCGATCATCAGCCTGGGCATCGCGGGCGTGGCCGGCCTGGTGCTGGCGTGGTTCAGTGCGCCGTGGCTGATCCTTGTCGGCGCGTTGTGTATCGCGGGGGCGTGGCTGTACACGGGCGGTTCGAAGCCGTACGGGTATCTGGGGCTGGGCGAGGTCGCGGTGTTCGTGTTCTTCGGCCTCGTCGCGGTGCTCGGCACGCAGTACACGCAGGCGCTGCGGATCGACTGGGTGGGCGCCGCGATGGCCGTCGCCATGGGCGCCATGTCGTCGGCGGTGCTGGTGGCCAACAATCTGCGAGACATCCCGACCGACAAGGAGTCCGGGAAGATCACGCTGGCCGTGCGACTCGGCGACCCGCGCACACGGCTGTTGTATCAGGGGCTGCTGGCGGTGGCGTTCGTGCTGACGGTGGTGCTGATGCTCGCGACGCCGTGGGCTGCGGTCGGGCTGGTGGCGTTACCGCTTGCGGTGCGCGCCGCGGGGCCGGTGCGAAAAGGGCTCGGCGGCAAAGAATTGATCCCCGTGCTGCGCGACACGGGGCTGACGATGCTGGTCTGGTCGATAGCTGTTGCCTCAGCGCTGCTTTTCGGGTGATTTCGGCGTGCTAAGTCACGCTGAGCGTGACTACGCACGCCGAAATCGCTAAAGAGCGGCGACCTTCACCAGCGATACCTCGGGGCGGGCCGGAACCTCGTCGGCCAAGAACCACCGGAATGCGAGATTGCCGCGTGGATAGTCCAGCGTGGTAACCGAATTCGGATGCTCGGTCATACCGCGCGAGATGACGATGGTGACCGAGCCGTCCGCGTTGGGCACCGCCGAGTGGCCGTTGATCGAGCTGCGCGCATCGGCGACACCGGGAGTCGCCATGAACTGGTTCCACACCACGAGGTTCCAGAATCGGCACGCCGGCGGTCGGTGGGTGACGACAAGCGCCTCGTCCTCCTCCAGCACGAAGCTGCCGTAGGCATAGCAGGCGTCGCGTGCCGACCAGCCGAAATTGGCGTCGGGCACCTGATAGGGATCGGCGAATTCGTTTGCGACCGAGGATACTTCGTGTCCGAGCGTGTGTGCTTCCTCGCTACGAACGCCCACGGCGAGCGGCAGGATCGCGAACATGGTGCGTAACCACGCGGCACTGGAGCGCAGCGCGGCTGCGGTTTCGGCGTCGCCGTGGCGGAACGGATCGGGTTCGTCGAGCGCCTCGATGTGCCACTTCACCGGGCGACCGGTCTGCGGATCGCCCTGATAGTCGCGCGTCATCAGCACGGCGGCGTCCGGGGTGGGCCCGAAGTCGAAGCTGAAGTTGCCGTCGGCATCGATGTCGAGATCGTCGTCGCGCACGAGCGCCACGATCCGGTCGGACCACGCACCCGGCGAGGGTTCGTTGTAGGCGGTCACCGAGAAGTAGACGCTGTCGCCCTTGTTGCCGCTGATCCGGTAGCGCCGGTTCGGGTCGACCGGGCACATGAAGTAATAGGCGTCGGTGTTGTCGCCGCCCCATCGGCGGTCGGGTCGGACCGGCGAGTTGACCTCGATCCACAGCGGCCGGCTGGGATCGGAGAACAGGTAGGTGTCGAACGCGACGCCGAGGGTGGTGGCGAGCATGCGGTAGCCGTCGGCGATGTGCCGGTCGTCGGTCACCGCGCGGTCGCCCTCCAGGAAGGTGCGGTCCAGACTGCCCAACGTGTCGAGCAGTTCGCGCCAGGCTGCGGTGGATTCGTGCTCTGTCACGCGCTGATACCTCTCGTGATGAACTCCGCGGTCCGCTCCACCCACTTCTCGTCCAACGTCTCCGGATGGGTGATGAGCGCCAGGAAGGTGATGCCCGCGAGGGCGTCGACGATGTCCGCAGAGGTGACCTCGGGACGCACGTCGCCACGCCTGCGGGCCACGTCGAGCCACTCCTCCAGACCGTCGGAGAGGATGTGGACGAAGCGCTCGAGGAGCGCGGCGTGCAGCGTGGGGTCCGCGGCCAACTCCCCGACCAGGCCCGGCAGCGCGGCCAGCGCGGCGGGGGTCGTCAAAATGCCGACGCTTCGGCGCATCATTTCGCTGACATCGCCGAGCAGTTCGCCGGTTTCGGGCAGCGAGGTGTATTCGGTTATCGGGAACACGGCCTCGTGCACCAGGTGCGCCTTGCTGGGCCAGCGCCGATAGATCGCGGGCTTGCTGGTGCCTGCACGCCGCGCGATGGCATCCACCGACAGCGACGCGTAGTCCGTCTCGGCGAGGAGCTCCACGGTGGCATCGAGAACTGCCGCGTCGATGCGAGGATCGCGTGGTCGCCCGATTTCAACCATCATTATGAAACTGACAGTAACATAAGTCGGCGTGACCGACCCCGCATCTGAGCCAAATCGCACCGTCTACCTCGACGATCTCGCAGAGCCACGCTTCTCCCCCGAAGCTGAACCACTGCGCGAGATGATGGGTTCGATGGTGGGCGATTGCCCGCTCGATGCCGACGCGATGCATGCCAAAGCGATCGCCGAGACCGGTCTGGACGACTTCGGCGCTGACGACTACCGCGAACGACTCGACGTGT
This sequence comes from Mycobacterium barrassiae, assembly GCF_025822765.1. Taxonomy (GTDB): domain Bacteria; phylum Actinomycetota; class Actinomycetes; order Mycobacteriales; family Mycobacteriaceae; genus Mycobacterium; species Mycobacterium barrassiae. The sequence goes on from NZ_JACKUK010000009.1 coordinate 261,451, forward strand.
ATCTTGCTGCATTGCAAGGGATTCCGGGGATGCACGATGCCGGCATCGTCAATTTCCACACGCAGATCGTCCAGTGGCTCAAGAACCGGCTGTTGCTCACCGACCTGCTGGCCCGCCACCCTGAGATCAACGACATCGAGCTCGTGCCACCCGTGGTGATCGCGGGGCTGCCCCGCACCGGCACGACACACCTGCACAATCTGCTGGCTGCCGGGTCAACGTTCCGCACCATTCCGTACTGGGAGAGTAACGAGCCGTTCCCGTTGCCGGCAGAGCAAGGTGTCGAGCCGGACCCGCGCCGGGCGCGGATGGACGTCGCGGTGCAGGTGATGAACCTTGTGATGCCCTATTTCCCACTGATGCACGAGATGACGACCGATCACGTGCACGAGGAGATTCAGCTACTGGCCAACGACTTCTCGACGATGCTTTTCGAGACTCTCGGCCACGTGCCGCGATGGCGCGACTACTACCTGTCCCACGACCAGACCCCGCATTACGAGCACCTGGCCACCCAGTTGAAGGCGCTGCAGTTCCTGCGCGGCGGACGGCGCTGGCTGCTCAAGTCGCCCCAGCACCTCGAGCAGCTGCCCGTGCTGAACGCGGTATTTCCCGGCGTGGTCGTCGTTTTCACGCACCGCGACCCGGTGCCGGTGGCGCTCTCGATGCTCGCGATGATCACGTACAGCGCGCGTATGCATCGCTATCCGGTTCCGGTGCAGGAGATCGCGGCGACTTGGATCGACCGCCTCGAACTGATGCTCAACGGATTGGTTCGCGATCGCGACGTCCTGCCGCCGGAGCGCTCGATCGACATCCGGTTCGACGACTTCATGGCCGACGAAATAGGCGTCGCCGCAATGATTTACGAGCTCGCCGGGGAGACGCTGACGGGCGAGGCGAAGTCAGCGATCGCCGACTACCTGGCCGGGCACCAACGTGGCCGGCTCGGCCGCGTCGCCACGTCGGCAGAGATGTTCGGCCTCGACGAGGACGACGTGCGGGCCCGGTTCGAGCCGTACACCCGACGTTTCCTGGCCTGACGGGTTGACCGTCAGCCCTCGGCGGTTCCCGTCCAGTACTCGACGAATCGACCGTTCTCGATTCGGAAGATGTCGTTTCCGGTGTATCGCTTAGGGCCGTCGGGCATCGCGCCCGTTCCAATCCAGCGCGCCGCCAGCATGTCGCCCTCCACCAACGGCTTGATGTCGACGACCATCTTCAGGTCGGCAAGGATCGACCGGGTCTTGTCGACGATCGCGTGCAATTCCTCCGGCCCGTGTACCTCAAAATTCGGCCAGTGCCCCACGAAATCGTCGGACACCAGCTCGTTTGCTATCTGCTGCCCGGACCATAGCTCGTCTATCCACCGACGGTAGAGATCTTTGGCCGCGGTAGCACTGTCAATTGCGGACATGGCGATCGGAATACCCCCTGTACTTCCACCCTAAGCAAATGTTGCTACGCCGGTTTCGGGACGTCACCCTTCGTAATGCCCCCACCACCCGAACGTCAGGAAGACAATACCGACAAAAATCCGACCACAATCTGACGCGCGACGTATAAGCCCAGTCCCGGCCGCCAGATCCTGCAGCCATCGGGGAAACCCCACCCATCAATGCCTGCTAGCTGCATTGTCGGCGTACCAGCCGACGAGGTGTGCTGGTTGGTGTCGGTACAGGAAGCCCGGGCGGCCGGGGCACGGGTGATCATCGCCGATGACGACGTGCTGTTGCGCGAAGGTCTGGCCAGCTTGCTGGATCGGTCGGGCTTTCACGTCGTCGGACGGGCGGGGGACAGCGCCGAGTTGCTCGCCCTGGTCGCACAGGAACGGCCAGACCTCGTGATCGTCGACATCCGCATGCCGCCGACGCACAGCAACGAGGGGCTGGACGCGGCCCGCGCGATCCGCGCCGAGTCACCGGAGACCGGCATTCTGGTGCTCTCCGCGCACGTCGAGGTCGAACACGCGATGGAGCTGCTGAGTGGCGACCGCGCGATCGGTTATCTGCTCAAGAGCCGCGTCACCGATGTCGGCGACTTCCTGGACACGCTGTGGCGCATCGCCAAGGGCGCGTCCGTGATCGACCCGGCAGTGGTTTCCGAACTGCTGTCGACTCGAAAAGTGAATGACTCACTGGCCGTGCTGAGTTCGCGTGAATTGGAGGTGCTGGCGCTGATGGCGGAGGGCCGATCCAACGCGGGTATCGCACGACGTCTCTGGGTCACCGAGGGAACGGTGGAGAAGCATGTCCGCAGCATCCTCGCCAAACTCGACCTGCCCGAGACAGGCGACGATCACCGCCGGGTGCGCGCCGTCATCACCTTCCTGGAGGCTCGCTGACCGAACGGTCCTGATTCACATGATTATTGACATTGTTGACCAATTCCACGATCCCGCTGGGCGACAGCCCGATCTTCGACAGGAATCCCGCAGCGGGGCTGTCGGCGAGCAGCTCTGCCAGGTCCTGTTCAGCGTGGGCGGAGATCAGGATGACCGGCGACGGCTGCGGCACACCGCTGTTGTAGAGCTGCTCGACGAGATCGAACCCGCTCTCGTCGCCGAGATCGACGTCGACGAGCGTGACATCCGGTCGCAGGTCCAAGTAGTACCTCAGCCCGTCGGCACTGTTCGACGCGACACCCACCACGGCGATGCCCGCGCGTTCGAGCATGCTGTGGGCCGCACAGCGGAAGCTGTGATTGTCGTCGACGATCAGGCAGCGCATAGCCAATCCCTCAGCAGCATTCCTTCAGCCTGCCCAATGACTGATGGTTTGCACATTGCGGTTAGCAGGAAACTCTGCCCATCGATGGCGCGCGAAACATGAAGCGCGACGCCGCGTCCCGACCCTCGCCGCTCGGTGGAGTCCTGGCGACTGTGGTTCGGCCGACCACCCCGCCACTGAGCCTCGGGATCGTCGTGGCGGCGTTGTTCATCCTCGCCGAGACGCTGATGGTCTACCGCCTCAAGCAGCTCGGCCCGGAAGCCTACGGGGCGATCTTCCTGCTGGGTGTCCTCGTGATCTCGGCGGGCTGGGGGTTCGGCCTCGCCGTCGCGACCTCGCTCGCCAGCGCCGTCGTCTACTACTACTTCCACATCGTGGACTCCCCGACGCTCATCCCTGACGAGCCAGCGGATTTCGTGTCACTGCTGGTGTTTCTGCCCGTCGCACTGTCGGCGAACATTCTCGGCAGGCAGGCCAGACTCCGAGCCGTGGAATCCGAGCAGCGGCGCCGGGAAGCCGAGTCCGCCGCGTCGCTGGCGAGCGCGTTGGCCGAACAGCAGGCCGCGTTGCGCCGCGTCGCGACCATGGTCGCGCAGGGCGTGCCGCCCGCAGAGATCTACCCGGCCGCGGTGACGGAACTGTCCCGAGGTCTTGGCGTCCAGAACGTCACCCTGCTGCGCTACGAGGCCCCTGCGGGGGCGTACGTCGTCGTGGGTGCGACCGATGAGAACGGCGAACCGATTCTGCCCAACGGGCAATACCTTTCGCTGGAGGGCGACAACGTCGCAGCACTGATCCACCGCGAGGTTGCTCCGGCGCGGATGGACACCTACGACGGAGCGGAAGGCCCGACGGCGGAGCGCATCCGCGCACTCGGCCTGAAGGCTGCGGCCGGCGCGCCGATCGTCGTCGACGGTCGCCTGTGGGGTGCATTGATCGTCGGCTCGGCACAACCCGACCGACTGACTGCGGGCACCGAGGAGCGCATCGGCGACTTCGCCTATCTGATTGCCACCGCGATCGCCAACGCCGAAACCCGCGCCGAGCTCACCGCCTCGCGCGCACGCATCGTCGCCGCAGCCGACCAGGCCCGTCGACGCTTCGAGCGGGATCTGCACGACGGCGCGCAGCAGCGCATCGTGTCGCTGGGTCTCGAGCTTCGCGGCGTCGAGGCGGCCGTCCCGCTCGACCAGCCGGCGTTACGCAAGCAGATTGCCCAGGTCAACGAGGGGCTGACGGAGATCGCCGCCGATCTGCGGGAGATCTCGCGCGGAATTCATCCCGCGATCCTGTCCAGGGGCGGCCTCGGCCCGGGGATCAAGGCCCTCGCCCGTAGGTCGACGGTGCCCGTCGCGCTCGATGTCGAAATCGACTGCAGGTTGCCCGAACAGATCGAAGTGGCGGCGTATTACGTTGTGGCCGAGGCGTTGACGAACACGGCCAAACATGGGCAGGCATCGGAGGTCAGGGTGCGCGCGACCGCCGACGCCGATGAGCTCCACCTGGAGATCTCCGACGACGGCGTCGGGGGCGCCGTCGTCGGGGCCGGATCCGGGCTCATCGGGCTCAAGGACCGTGTCGCCGCGCTCGAGGGCCGGCTCGAGATCGTCGCCCCTCCCGAGGGCGGAACGACATTGATCGCCACGATCCCGCTGCCGAACTAGTCCCGCAGAGCGTCGAGCAATCGATCGAGGTCGTTCTCGTTGTTGTACAGGTGAAAACCCACCCGGATCGCACCCGCCCGGACGGAGGCGCGGATACCCGCCCGCTGAAGTCGTTCTGGCCCACCCGCGTTGGACAGCGAGACGATCGCCGAATCCTGCGGTGGTAGATCGAGTTCGGCCCGCAACCTGTTGGCGAGACCCAGGCAGTGCGCCTGCACCGCATCGCCGTCGAGCGTCGCCAGCCACGGCAGCGCGAGCCCGGCGCCGAGTGCGCTGAACCAGCTGGGCGACAGGTCGAAGCGCCGCGCGGTGTCCGTCAGCCGGAGCGGCAGCCCGTAAATCGTCTGCCATGGCTCTTCACCCGCATACCAGTTGGCGGCATGGGGCGTCATGATGCGACTGATTCTGTCGCTCAACGACATCCACGCCGTACCGCGCGGCGACAACAGCCACTTATAGACGGCCGCCACCGTGACGTCGACCCAGTCCAGCTCGACGCGCTTCCATCCGAGCGCCTGGGTGATGTCGACCACCGTCAACGTCTCGGTGCCCGCCACGCGGGCGCGCAGGGCATCCATGTCGAGTATCGACCCGTCGGCCGACTGTACGAGGCTCACCACGACGGCGTCGAAATCGGCTGCAGCGTCGATCAGTTCGTCGGCAGGCAGCTCGGTGACCGTGACCCCGCGACCCGCCTGGGCGGCGAACGGGAATGTGGTGCTGGTGAACTCGCCCGGAAGGGTGAGCACCCGGGCACCATCGGGGATCGCGGCGGCCACCAGCCCCAGCGCCGACGAGACGGTGGCAGCCATCGCCACCGAGTCGACGGGCACACCGGCCAGCGCCGCATAGCCGGCACGTCCGGCGGCCACATGTTCGTCGAAGGATGGGACGTCCATGGTGCCGTTCTGCCAGGTGCCGATGCAGTCCAGCAGGGCGTCGACGAGGAACTGGGGCGGCAGGCCGTAGGTGGGCGAATTGAGAAATCCGTCGGCCCCGAGGAATTCGGCGCCGAAAGCCTCCCTCGTCATGGGGTCGGCGGCTCTTCCCCACGGAGCCTGGCCTGCAGCTGTTCGCGGTCCTTGCGACGCCGCTCGTCGAGGACGGCGATGCTGGCCGTCGCGCGACGCCGCAGCGGGGCGAACATCCAGATGCCGAGCGGCAAGGCGATGATGATCGCGAAGAGGAGCGCCACCACGAGCGGAAAGTCCCGCAGCCCGAGCAGGTGGCCTGTGCCGAAGATCACGGCGGTCAAGGCGACGACGAGCAGCAGGCGGGCCAGGACGTAGATCACCAGGTCCGCTACGAGCCGGGATCCAGGCCGACGGTCAGACACGAAACCGAGCCTACCGACGGCGCGTATATTCGGGATAAGGAGGTTTGAGGTGGCGTACCTATTCGCGATGCTCGTTTTGGGCGGGTTGGTCTACGTGGGCCTGCGGCTGATGCGCGCGAATGCAACCCGTCCGCGGACTCGCGTGATCGGCCCGGATGACGACCCGGATTTCCTGCGCCGGATCGGTCCGGAGAACAAGCCGCGGTAGTCGAAATTCTCAGACCGGGTCGCGTCGCGTACCCGGGAAACCCGCTGCGACCACGGCTGCCAGCTCCAGCAGCGCCTCCCGGGTCGGTGGCCTCAACCGTTCCAAGTCGATCTCGGCGCCCTCTTCGAGGTGCGGATCGAACGGCAGCTGCCTCACTGCTCGGCACCGCCGATTGAAGTGGTCAATCACCTTGGTCATGTCGACCTTGCCGGAACGCGGCCGCACGGCGTTGATGACCGCGACCGAGTTGCGCACCAGCTCCTGGTGCCCGTGCGCATCCAGCCAGTCCAGCGTGGCCGACGCGCTACGGGCGCCGTCCACCGAGCCTGAGCTGACCACGATCAGCGCGTCCGCCTTGGCCAGCACCGCCGACATCGCCGAGTGCATCAGACCGGTGCCACAGTCGGTGAGCACCAGGCTGTAGAACCGCTCGAGCACGTCAAGGGTGCGCGTGTAGTCGTCGCCGCTGAACGCCTCGGACACCGCGGGGTCGGTCTCCGACGCCAGGACCTCCAGCCGGCCGGCCCCCTGCGAGGTGTACGCGCGGACGTCGCTGTATGCCTCGATACCCTCGACGTCGCGCAGCAGGTGTCGTACCGTCGCGGGCGTCTCGAGCGGAATCTTCTCGCTCAGGGTGCCGCGGTCGGGGTTGGCGTCGACGGCGATGACGCGGTCACCCCGCAGCGACGCCAGCGTCGCGCCGAGCGTCGCGGTGACCGTCGTCTTCCCCACTCCGCCCTTCAGCGACAACACGGCGATGCGGTGACAGCCGCGCAGCGGCTGCTGGACCTGAGCGATCAACGCGTCGCGGTGTAGGACCTTCGGGCTCTCGCCGGCGTTGATGAGTTTGAACGAGGCCAGATACAGCCATTTGCGCCACCCCGTCGAGGGGGCCCGCTTGGGTTGGCCGAGCAGCGCCACCGTGGTCAGGTCGAGATACGGCGGCGGGTCGTCGCCCACTGGCGTGGGCTCCGGGGGCTCGGGGGGTGTGGTCTCCGGCAGCACGGGCAGCCCGGTAGGGGGCGTCGGTGCGGTCCAGTCCTGCGGGACATCCACCGCAGGGTCTTTGAACCGATTCTGGTCGCGGAATCCGGTTGGGCCAGAAGAGACGTCCCTGTCCACGCCTACGAGCCCACCCCCGCGTACGAATGCAGTCCGACGGTGACCAGGTTGATGAAGAACAGGTTGAACACCATCGCGATGAAGCCGGCGACGTTGATCCAGGCGGCCTTGCGGTCGCGCCACCCCGCTGTCGACCGGGCGTGCAGGTAGGCGGCGTAGATCACCCAGGCGATGAACGACACCGTCTCCTTCGGGTCCCAGCCCCAGTACCGGCCCCAGGCCTCCTCGGCCCAGATCGCGCCGAAGATGACGCCGAAGCCGAACACCGGGAACGCGAAGATCGTGGTGCGGTATGCGATGCGGTCCAGGGTCTGCGCCTCGGGCAGGCGCTGGACGACGCGGGCGACGACGCCGTCGCGGCCCGGCTCCCCCAGCGGCGACATCTTCAGCAGGAACAGGATGCTGGCGACGCCTGCGACGAGGAAGACTCCCGAGCCGAGGCTGACCACCGACACGTGGATCGGCAGCCAGTAGGACTGCAGCGCGGGCATGACCGGTGCGGCATGGGTGTACAGCCACTTGCCGGACACCGTCAGCAGGACCAGCACCGGCGCGAGCACGAACACCCACAGCGCACGCAGATGGGGGCGGCGGAGTACGACGGCGGCGGCCACCAGGCCCGAGAAGCACGTCAGGTTGATGAACTCGTACATGTTGCCCCACGGCACCCGCGAGGTGGCCAGACCGCGCAGCACGATGCAGACCAGCAGCAGTCCGATCCCGAGATACGTCAGCGCGAGCCCGGCGCCGCCGATCCGCTCGTCGACACTGCGCCGCGGGGCCTCGGCGACGATGCCCGGGCCGGCGCCCGGGCGCACACCCGCGCCAACCACTTCACGTTCGATGACCTTGCGGCTTCGGCTGTACGCCAGTTCGACCGCGAGCAGCAGCAGGGCGCCGACGAGTACCACGACCGATGAGGTGAAGGCCCAGTCCGAGTACCGGGCCAGCCCGATGTCGATGTTGTCGTTCATGAGCTGCTCGCTTGGTGGTTCATGTCAGGTTCCTCTCGCTGCGCATCGCCGGTCCCTGCCAAGAGGCGCTCGGTCAACCGCTCGAACTCGTCGCCCCAGCCGGAGTTGTCCGTACGGGCCAGCCCGCCCAGCTCGACGCTCACGGTACCTGGGCCGGCGGGCGTGATCCGAATCCAGATCCGGCGCCTGCGCACCACGAGGGACACCAGCAACCCGGCCATCATCGTCATCGCGAACACCAGCACCCAGATCTGGGCGGGGTCGTGCGACACCTGCACGTTGATGAACGGCACCGCGCCGTCGAATCGCACGATGGTGCCGTCGTCGAGACGGGTGGACTCGCCGGCGCCGAGGTTGACCCGGGCCCTCTTCGTCAGCCGGCCCTGCTCGATGAGTCGCGGGTCGAGGTTGAACAGCGACTGCGGCCTTCCGGAGTCCAGACCGCTGTCGCCCTTGTAGATGTCGATGGCGACGGCCGGGTCGTTCAGTGCCGGGAAGCTGGACGACAGCAGTGCGCCGTGGAGCAGTTCGGTAGGCGCGAACAGACCCTGGATGGCGATCTGGTTCTCGCGGCGCTCGTCGGCATCGGGATAGGTGCCCGCGGGCGGATCGAAGCGCATCGCACCCGAGGACAGCATGGTGATCTGGTCGTCGGGCCGCCACTGCAGCGTCTGAGTGCGGGTCTGCCCGTCGGGGAAGGTGACGGTGAAGGTCGGGGCGTAGCCGTGGCCCTGGAGGTAGATGCGGTCGCCGCCGATCCGCAGCGGGTGGTTCACCTCCAGCCGGTAGGGCTGCCATGTGCCTGAGGTCAGGTCCGCCCCCGCCTGGTACTCGATGTCCGCGGCGAATGAGGTGGCCTGTCCGGTCGGCAGGTAGTCGGCCTGGAAGTCGTTGACCCGCAGGCAGATCGGATGCAGCGACGTGCCGTCGACCGTGTTGCCCGCCCGGAACGAGTCGAACGCCGCCGGCGACGCCGAGCAGAAGCCCGGACCCCCGTCGGCGACGACGATGACGTTGCCCTCGTAGCCGAACATCTTGCCGGCGGCGACCGCGACGAGCAGGCCGAGCAGCGAGAAGTGGAAGACGATGTTGCCGAACTCGCGCAGATAGCCCTTCTCGGCGGAGATTTCGGTCGCCTCGTCCTGTTGGCGAGTCACGGTCCGCCAGCCCCGCAGTCGATCGGTCACCGTGGCGGCGAATGTCTGCGGCTCGCCGGCCACGTCGGCGGTGTGGTGCTTGGGCAGCCGGGCGAAGTTGCGCGGTGCGGGCACGGGCACCGCGCGCATGCTGCGGACGTGGTCGATCATCCGCGGGGTCAGGCAGCCCACGAGCGAGATGAACAGCAGCACATAGATTGCGGTGAACCAGAAGCTGGAGAACACGTCGAACGCCTGCAGTCGATCCAGCCACGGGCCGATCGTCGGATGCTCGGCGATGTACTGCGCGACCTTCGCCTCGTTGAGGCTTCGTTGCGGGAGTAGCGCGCCGGGCACGGCGCCGAGGGCGAGCAGGAACAGCAGGACCAGTGCGGTGCCCATCGACGTCAGCGTGCGCCACGTGTTACGTACCAGCGCGAGCAGACGTGAAAGCCCCCTAAACGCCCCCTTTTTAGGGGTTTTCACGTCTGCTCGCGATTGGATGGTGCTCATATCGGCAACGTCACATCACTGACGAAGGCGTCGCGCACCCAGGACACGAAGTCGTTCCACACCCCGGTGACGAGTGCAGTGCCGACGAGGATAAGCAGGATGCCGCCGAAGATCTGGATGCCGCGGGCGTGGGCGCGCAGCCAGGCCAGCCCTTGCACGGCCCGCGCCGAGCCGAATGCCAGCAGCACGAACGGAATTCCCAATCCGAGGCAGTACGCGATCACCAGCGCCACCCCGCGCAGCACGTTGGCGCCGTCGGTTGCCGAGGCCACGGCGATCACACCGGTCAGCGTCGGGCCCAGGCACGGGGTCCAGCCGAGCGCGAACACCGCACCGAGCAGCGGGGCGCCTGCGAGCGTCGACAGCTGGCGCGGCGCGAATCGGGCGTCGCGTTGCAGCACGGGGATGAACCCGACGAACACCAGGCCCATCACGATGGTGAGCACGCCGCCAATACGTTGCAGCAGAAGCTGATTGGTGATCAGCGTCGTCGTCATACCCAGCACGGCGACGGTGCCGAGCACGAACACCGCGGTGAACCCGGCGACGAACAGGGACGCCGCTCCCGCCACCCGCAGTCGCGCGGATTTCGTCGACACCGACGCCGCTGCGGTGTCTGCGCCCGGCCGTACGGGTGCGTCTTCGACACCGACGACGGCGGCGAGGTACGACAGGTAGCCCGGCACCAGCGGCACCACGCAGGGCGAGGCGAACGAGACGAGCCCGGCGAGGACGCTGACCAGGAACGCCAGTACGACGGGGCCGCCGGCCACCAGCTCGTCGATCTGGTCGAGGGTCACGTGCCGCCCTTGTTCGGTTCAGGCTCGGCGGCCAGGCGCTCCACCACGGGCTGCAGATCCTCGGCGAGCAGTTCCCGCAGGAACACCGCGGCGACGCGGTGCTCACGGTCGAGCACCACGGTGGAAGGGATTACGGTCGTGGGATACCGGCCGCCGAAGGCGATCATGGTGCGCATCGGCGGGTCGTAGATCGACGGGAAGGTGATCTTGCGGTCGATGATGAAATCGGTCGCGGCCTCGCGGTTGTTGTCGCGAACGTCGATACCGAGGAACGCGACGCCCTTGTCGCGTGTCGCGTCGTAAACCTTCTGCAGCTGGGTGATTTCGGTGCGGCAGGGCCCGCACCACTGACCCCAGACGTTGATGACGACGACCTTGCCCGCGAAGTCGTCGAGCGAGATCGTCTTCGTGGGATCCCTCAGGTCAGGCCCGGACAGCGGGCCTGGGCGTCCGCGGCTTTGCGGCGGGTCGTAGAAGATGTCGGTCTTGCCGCCGGGGGCGACGAACTCGAAGGTGCCGCCCTGAGCGACGGCGTCGGTTCCGGTGGAGCATCCGGCGAGCGCGACGCATGCCGCACTCGCCAGGATGGCCACCAACAGCTTCACTGCCCGGCCAGCTCCGAGTATCCCCAGCCGACGAAACGATCGTCGTGGAAATAGAAGGACGTCACGGAGGCCAGGTTGCACAGCCGCCGGGTCGGGAAGTGATGCAGGTTCTGCTTTGTCATGGCGCGGCGCAGGGTTTCGACCGGCAGTTGGTGGCTGACGCACACGGCCTCATGTCCGGCCGCCTTGACCCGCGCGCGGTCCAGCGCCGCCATCATCCGCGCGGCGATCTCCTTGTACGGCTCCCCCCATGACGGCTGCCGCGGGTTCCTCAAGTGCCACCAGTTGCGTGGATCTCGCAGTGCTCCGTCACCCGGTGACACCCGTTGGCCCTGAAAGATATTCGTCGACTCGATCAGGTCGTCGTCGGTGTCGATGGGAAGGTCGCGCAGCGCAGCGATCGGCGCCGCGGTCTCCTGCGCGCGCTCCAGCGGGGACGCGACGACGTAGGTGATATCGCGTTCGGCCAACCAGTGGGCGACCGACTGCGCCTGGGCTATGCCGCGCTCCGACAGGTGGTAGTCGGGCAGGCGCCCGTACAGGATCTTCTCGGGGTTGTACACCTCACCGTGACGCAGCACGTGCACGATCGTCTTCTCGGTCATGCCTGCGGCGTCGCTTCCGCGGCGGCACGCGCGGCGCCCGGCAAGGCGTCGGCGATGCGGTCGAAGGCGTCATCATCCAGAACCGACGAGACGAACCACGCTTCGAAAGCGCTCGGCGGCGGGTAGATTCCCGCATCCAGCAGCGCGTGGAAGAACGCCGGGAAGCGCCACGTCTCGGAGGCCCGCGCCGACGCGAAGTCGGTGACCGGCTCGTCGGTGAAGAACACGCTGAGCATGTTGCCGGCCCGCTGAACCCGATGTGCCACACCTGCTTCCGTCAACGCTGCGGTGATCAGCGCGTCGAGGCGGTCGGCGTTGTCGTCCAGTGCGGCATACACGCTGTCGTCGGCCGCACGCAGAGTCGCCAGTCCCGCGGCCATCGCCACGGGGTTGCCGGACAGTGTGCCCGCCTGATAGACGGGGCCCAGTGGGGCCAGTCGCTCCATCACCTCGACCCTGCCGCCGAACGCAGCAGCCGGCAGCCCACCGCTCATCACCTTGCCGAAGGTGAACAGGTCGGCGTCGACGGGATCGATTCCGTACCAACCAGATCGGCTCACCCGGAACCCCGTCATCACCTCGTCGGAGATGAGCAACGCACCGCGCTCTTGCGTGATGCGGCGAAGGGCGGCATTGAAACCGGGCAGCGGCGGAACGCAGCCCATGTTGCCGGGGCTGGCCTCGGTGATGACGCAGGCGATCTCGTCGCCGAACCGGGCGAAGACCTCTTCGACCGCCGCGATGTTGTTGTAGGGCAGGACGATCGTGTCGGCCGCGGCGGCTCCGGTGACACCGGGCGACGACGGCAGGCCGAGCGTCGCGACGCCGGAGCCCGCGTCGGCCAGCAGGGCATCGCTGTGCCCGTGGTAGCAGCCGGAGAACTTGATGATCTTGGCGCGACCGGTATAGCCGCGGGCCAGCCTGATCGCGCTCATGGTGGCCTCGGTGCCGGAGTTCACCATGCGGATCCGGTCGACGGGAGCGACCCGGCCGATGATCTCTTTGGCGAGCTCGGTCTCGGACGGGGTGGGGGCGCCGAACGACAGGCCGTCGGTCGCGATCCGCCGGACGGCGTCGACGACGGCGGGGTGAGCGTGCCCGAGGATCATCGGCCCCCACGAACACACCAGGTCGACGTAGCTGTTGCCGTCGACGTCGGTGAGCCGGTAGCCGCTGGCGGACGTGATGAAGCGCGGGGTGCCGCCGACGGAGTTGAAGGCCCGGACCGGCGAGTTCACCCCGCCGGGGATGACGGAGCACGCGTCGGCGAACAGCGCGCCAGACGCCGTGGTCGTCGAGGAGGTGCTACGCATGGCCACCAGTGTCCCAGCCGGGTCCGATGCGTCAACTACAGGGTGTAGGAGCCGTCATTCCCTGCGGGTCAGAATTCCCACTTGAACCGCCAGAAAAGGACGGCCAGGACCGAGCTGATGCCGCTGATCAGCAAGCCGATGGGGATCCAGTAAACGATCGAGGGCACGCCGACCAGGATTGCGACCATCACGAACGTTCGCCAGGTCGTAGTGCGGGAGTCTCCCTCGCCGAAGAAACGGGACACGTGTTCGCCGATGTTCTGCGCCACTTCTTCGTCTGCCAACTCCGAGGCCAGCCCGAATCTCTCCACAAGCGTGAGCCAGTCCTCCTCGAAGAGGAGAAAGCGGGGCTTCTTCGACTTGGGCCTTGCGCGCCAGACGCCCGGTGACGGGTGCGGTGTGATGGCCATGCTGTCCAGACCCGGACCGTCCACCACCAACACCGGGAGCCCCCCGTAGTGCGCTCGGGTGGCGGTCAGCTCGCCGAACGACGCCGAACCGATGAGCTCATTGGTCTTGAGGTCGATCACCCGGATCGCATCCCCGCTCACGTCGATCGCACGGCGGGGCGTCTGTTGGTCCCAGGTGCCATACGGATAGAGCAGGTAGCGGACCGGTGCCTGAAGGTTCTCGCTCTTTAAACGGCGGGCCAGTTCGAGTTTCACCCGGTCCAGATACAGGTCGACGTCGCCTTCGCGGTAACCGAAGCTGCCGACCGGCGGCTTGGAGAATGTCACGTTGTCGATATCGGCTCGGGTGAGAGCGCCTGGCGCCGCCGGATCGCGCAACGTCACCTCGACCCGTCGGAGAAACGCGTCGACCTCCTCTCGGTGGTAGGCGCCCTGGCTGCGGGAGGCCTCAGGAAACGCGGCGTTGGTCGGTTCGGGCACCGCGACGGGTTTCCGCTCGGCCAATTGGCGTTCCAGCTCCGCGATGCGGCGTTCAGGATCGTTTTCGTTCATCACAACCTCGCTAATGTCGCCATTAAAGGCACCACGGATAGCACCGGTCGCTCGGCGGTGGATTGGGGCCGTCCCAGACATTCGATTCAGGGGGCGGAGGTAGCTTGCTGGCGACGTTGCCCTTGCCGTAGTCGACGTAGTACCAGGTGTGGCAGATGTTCATGTCCCACATCCCGTCGTAGACACGACCCGGTCCGGTCACGCCCGTCTGCGGTGAGAACACCATGTCCTGGCCCGGGCACCATTGATATGGGCCCTGGTTGTCCGCGTGCGCCGTTCCAGCTGCCAGTCCGAATCCACTGAAAATGGTTACAGCCGTTGCCAATCCGGTGAGGAGAGTTCGCCTCATGACGGTTCCTTCCGTCGGTCGCCCGCAGGCGCGGTTGAGTCCAATTGTGGAGGTCATCACGGCCGTTTACAGCGCTATCACCGAGACAGTGCCTTCCAAGTAATTGACGACGTAGAGGTGGTCGCCGTCGGGCACCATCGCCATCTGCCATGCACCGTCACCGACGGTGACGGTGGCGACGATGGTGTTGGTCGACGTGTTGATCACCGACACCTCATTGGTCCCGGCGCCGAAACCAGAGACGTAGAGGTAGGTCCCGTCGGCAGAGAAGGCCAGGCCCATCGGATTCCACGCGTCGTCGATGACGGCGATGACGGCGTTGGTCGCGGTATCGATAACGGAAATCGTGTCGCTGGGGCCGTCGTCGGTTACGTACAGCCGGGTGCCATCGGGACTGAGCGCCAATGAGATCGGAACATCGCCCACATCGATCACGTCGATGGTGGCGCCTGTGGCGGTGTCGAAAACGGACACGCTGGCCGCGAAATTATTGGCGACATAGAGGGTGGAGCCGTCGGCGCTGAGGGCGAGGCCCCCCGGATTGTCACCGGTGATGTAAGTAGCCACCACGGTGTTGGTCGCGGCGTCGATCACAGTGACCGAATCCTCTAACGCGTTAGCCACATACACGCGGCTGCCATCGGCGCTGACCACCATCGTGTACGCGGTGACACCGAGGTTGACGGTGGCGGTGACGGTGTTGGAGGCGCTGTCAATCACCGATACGGTGCCGCCGGTCGCGTTCGCAACGTAGACCGTGGACCCGTCGGGGCTGACCGCTATGCCCGCAGGCTGGTCGCCTACCGCGATCGTGGCAATGATGGTGTTGGTGGCCGCGTCGATCACCGAGACGGTGTCGTCCTCTGTGTTGGTCACGTACACGGTGTTGCTGTCGGGGCTGACCGCCACCCCGAACGGCGTGTCGCCGACGTCGATGGTGTCGACGACGTGGGGCGTCACTTTGACTTCTGGGCTGGGGTCGATATCGTCGCCGACGGTCACCGGGTCAAACAGCTGCGGCGGTTTGTTCAGCGTGATCGTGACAGACACCGCGGGACCCTGCCCCCGCTTGGCGAGGCCGTCGCTGATGTCGATGGTGAAGGTGTCGACCTCAGGGCGGGCGGATTCGGCGTCGGCATCCGGGGTGTAGGTGAAAGTGCCGTCACGGTGAACCACGACGGTGCCGTGTTCGGGCTGTTGGGTGACGGTGAATGTCAACGGATCACCGTTGGGATCGACCGCGCGCAGATCACCGAAGATCGTCCCGTCGGCCAGTTCGACAGTCTCCTTCGGGTCGTAGGCGATCGTCGGAGCCCTGTTCGAGAGCGTCTGCTGCTCCTGGCGCCGCGCGAACTCCAGCAGCCCCCACAACGCCGGGGCCTCCACCGGAGGCAACGCGGGCGCATCCGCCGACACCGGACCCAACCCGACCCACGCCAACACTCCCGCCATCAGGTCGGGCACCTCGTCGACGGGAGCCGCGGCCACCTCCACAGGCTCGGTGACACTCACCGGCGCTGTGTCGGGCACAGTGCTGATCGCCGTCACCGGCACCGTCACAGCCGATTCGATTTCGCGCAGCGCGGGCTCTTCAGGGACGTCGACATCAGGTTCGTCGAGTTTGGTCTCGGGTGCGGGCTCGTTCTGCACCGGCGACTCGTACGTCGGCTGCGCTGCGGGACGGCTGTCGTTGTCCGCCACCTCAGCGCCGGGGCGTTCGGTCGAGTTTGGTCTCGGGTGCGGGCTCGTTCTGCACCGGCGACTCGTACGTCGGCTGCGCTGCGGGACGGCTGTCGTTGTCCGCCACCTCAGCGCCGGGGCGTTCGATGACCGTGGTGTCGGGAGTGTGATCCGACCCGGACGGCTCCGGCTCGGCTGGGATCTCGGGGATTTCGACGTCATCGACGACGTCCTGGCTCACGGCAAAATCCTCGTAGGCGGGATCCTCGGTCGCCGGCGCCTCGTCAGCGGGCTCCTCGCTGGTGGGGCCGGCCGCGTCGGAGGACGCAGCGGAGTCGTCCGTCTGCTCGTCGCTGCTTTCGGACTTCTTGTCGGAGTCCTCGGATTTCGTGTCCGAGTTCGTCTCCTGCTCAGCGTCTTTGGTCGAACCGACTCTCGTGTTGGCGCCACCAGAGGCACTCACCGACGTCGCGGGTTTCTTGTCGTTCGTCGATGCCGACCCTGCAGCGGAGGAGTCGTTCGACGACGACTCCTTCGACGACGCGTCCGATGTGGCGGATGTGGCGGCTGACTCCGACGTGGACGACGCACCGGGCGAGCTCGACGATCCCGACGCGTCCGATCCTGAATTGGACGACGATGAATCGGACGATGAATCGGACGATGACGAGTCCGACGAAGGATCAGCGACCGCGACCCAGGGCAACGCGACGACCGCGGTACCGATACCCAGCGCCACCGCGAGCGCCCCGACTCTGCCGATGTATTTCGCGTTCTCCATTTCAGTCTCCGTGAATGCTGTAGTCCTGCGCCGCCGGATGGCGCCGTAGACCAATTGGACAAAGCCGGGACCGCTACCGATCACAAATAACGCCCCGGTCGATAAGGACGTCCCGACCGTTTGAGTGACGAGATGCAACTGCGCAATAGCTGGCGCGGTTCATCGGTGCGTCACTAACCAAATCCAGGCTGTTCTCAACCGACCTCTGTCAGAGTCGAATCCGTAGCCGCACCACGGCTTCGCACGACCAACGGGTCGGCGACTGCACCCACGGCGTCGTCTAAAGCGCTGACAAATCGATCACCGACACGGTGCCGTCGCCGTTGTTCGCGACGTATAGCGTGTCGCCGTCCGGGCTTACAACCACCCCGAACGGAGAGTCGCCCACGGCGATAGTGCCGATGACCACGTTGGTGGCGGTATTGATAACCGACACGGTGCCACCGCCGGCGTTGACGACGAAGGCGTAGGCGCCATCGGCGCTGACCGTGACTTCCACCGGAAAGTCGCCGACGGCGATGGTGGTGACCGAGTTCGTGGCCGTATTGATCACCGACACGGTGTCGTCGTTGGCGTTGACGACGTAGACGCGGGCGCCGTCCGGCCTGACCGCTATGCCGAGCGGGTCGTCGCCGACGGCGATGGTGGTGACCGAGTTCGTGGCCGTATTGATCACCGACACGGTGTCGTCGTTGGTGTTCGTGACGTAGAGAGTGCCACCGTCGGGGCTGACTGCAAGGTTATGTGAGTTGTCACCCACTGCAATGGTCGTGAGGTGGTGGGTGGCGGTGTCGATGACCGAAACGGTCCCGTCATTTTGGGTGACATAGACAGTGCCACCGTCGGGGCTGACCGCAATCCCGTCGGGAACGACGCCCACCGAAATTGTGGCCGTGACCGTGTTCGTCGTGGTGTCGATGACCGAAACCGTGCCGCCCAAGTTGGCGACGTAAGCAGTCGCGCCATCTGGGCTTACCGCCACCTCGCGCGGTTCGTCACCGACGGTGATGATGGCGACAACACTGTTGGTCTCGGTGTCGATCACTGTCACGGTGTTGCCGGTGAAGAAGCCGTTGTTGGTCACGTATAGACGCGTGCCGTCAGGACTGATGGCCATCTCGTTCGGGTTACTTACTTCGATGGTGTCGACGACCTGAGGAAACACCTTTATGTCTGGGCTGGGGTCGATATCGTCGGCGCCGGCCGACGGGTCGAACACCGACGGCGGGCGGTGCAGCGAGATCTTGACCGACAAGGCGGGGCCCACCTTCTTCGCAACGCCGTCGCTGATGTCGATGGTGAACGTGTCGAGTTCAGGGCGAGCGGATTCGGCATCGGCGTCGGGGGTGTAGGTGAAGGTGCCGTCACGGTGGATCACGACGGTGCCATGGTCGGGTTGTTGGGTGACGGTGTACGTCAACGCATCGCCGTCGGGATCGATCGCACGCAAATCGCCGACGATCGTCCCGTCGGCCAGCTCGACATTCTCTTTCGGGTCGTAAGCGACGGCCGGCGCCCTGTTGGACAGGCTCTGCTGCTCCTGGCGGCGCGCGAACTCCAGCAGCCCCCACAACGCAGGGGCCTCCACCGGAGGCAACGCCGGCGCATCCGCCGACACCGGACCCAACCCCACCCACGCCAACACTCCCGCCATCAGGTCGGGCACCTCGTCGACGGCAGCGGGCACAGCCACCTCCACAGGCTCGACAACGCTCACCAGCGTCGGGACAGGCTCTGTGCTGATCGCCGTCACCGGTACCGTCGCGGCCGATTCGATTTCGGGCACCGCGAGCTCTTCAAGGACGTCGACATCAGGTTCGTCGAGTTTGGTCTCGGGTGCGGGCTCGTTCTGCACCGGCGACTCGTACGTCGGCTGCGCTGCGGGACGGCTGTCGTTGTCCGCCACCTCAGCGCCGGGGCGTTCGGTCGAGTTTGGTCTCGGGTGCGGGCTCGTTC
Organism: Mycobacterium barrassiae; assembly: GCF_025822765.1. GTDB lineage: Bacteria > Actinomycetota > Actinomycetes > Mycobacteriales > Mycobacteriaceae > Mycobacterium > Mycobacterium barrassiae. The sequence continues at coordinate 280,184 of NZ_JACKUK010000009.1, forward strand.
TGCACCGGCGACTCGTACGTCGGCTGCGCTGCGGGACGGCTGTCGTTGTCCGCCACCTCAGCGCCGGGGCGTTCGATGACCGTGGTGTCGGGAATGTGATCCGACCCGGACGGCTCCGGCTCGGCTGGGATCTCGGGGATTTCGACGTCATCGACGACGTCCTGGCTTGCGGCGGGATCCTCGTAGGTGGGCTCCTCGCTGACGGGACTCGCCGACTCAGAGGCCGCAGCCGACTCTTCCGACTTCTTGTCGGAATCGTCCGACTTCTCGTCGGAATCGTCCGACTTCTCGTCGGAATCCTTGTCCTGCTCAGCGTCTTTGGACGAATTGACCCTGGTGTTGGCGCCACCTGAAGCGCTCACCGACGTCGTAGGGTTCTTGTCGTTCGTCGGTGTGGACCCTGCGTTCGAAGAGTCCTTCGAGGACGGCTCCTTCGACGACGGTGCCGACGACGACTCCGATGTGGACGACGCACCGGGCGTGCTCGACGACCCCGACGCGTCCGACCCCGAATCCGACGATGAGGACGAATCGGATGATGACGACGAGTCCGACGAAGGGTCAGCGACCGCGACCCAGGGCAACGCGACGACCGCGGTCCCGATACCCAGCGCCACCGCGAGCGCCCCGACTCTGCCGATGTATTTCGCGTTACCCATCTCGGTCCCCGTGAATGCCGTAGTCCTGCGCCGCCTGGCGGCGTACGGCAATTGGACGAAGCGGGACTTGCTACCGATCCCAATAAGTCCCTGGCCGATGAAGCACTCGACTGCTTGACTGAGAGGATGCAACTGCCGCAATGGCTGGCGCGGTTCAATCGGTACGTCACCAACCCGATCCAGCGGCTATGGGCCGGTTGGGCGCCGACGATGGGCATCCTCGAACACACCGGCCGGAAATCGGGCAAGTCGTACCGGACCCCGTTGACGGTTTTTCCGACCGACGAAGGCGTGGCGATCCTGCTGACCTACGGTCCGAATCGCGACTGGCTGAAGAACATCACGGCGGCCGGAGGCGGTCGGATGAAGCGATACGGCCGGACGTTCGAGCTGCGCGACCCGGTCGTGATGGCGAAGCCGCAGGCGGCGCAGTACGTGGTCAGCCGGTGGCAGACGATCTTCGCGCTACTTCCGTTCGGGCAGGCGGTGCTGCTCACCCGGGTTTGAGTGCGCTCAGCGCCGCACCTCGATGCGCGCGTGGATGGGCCCCTTCGCCACCGTGGTGAAGGGCACCTCGGTGAAGAAGTCACGGTCCACCGAGCGGACTCTCAGGGCCCGGACGATGGTGGCCAGCGCCAGCGTCGTCTCCAACCGTGCGAAGTGTTCGCCGATGCACGGCCGTCCGCCGCCGAGGAACGGGAGGAACTGCCAGCGGTCCCGCGCGCTGACGTTTTCCGGGCTGAACCGATCGGGATCGAACTCCATGGGATTGGGCCACAGTGTCGGATCATGGTGCAGCGCATAGATTCCCACGGCCACCAGCGTGCCCGCTTCCACGCGGTACCCGGCAACCGCGATGTCGCGCGTCACCAACCGCCCCACCCCCGCCGCGGGCGGGCACAGGCGCAACGCCTCATGTAGTACCTGCACGGTGTATCCGAGCCTGGGCACGTCGTCGGGCGTCAGCTCTCGATCACCGATCGCGGCCGCCTCGGCGGCTACGCGATCCTGGACGTCGGGGTGGTGTCCCAGAACCCAGAGCGAGTAGGTGAGCGCCGTCGCGGTGGTGTCGTGCCCGGCGAGCATGAAGATCAGTAGATCGTTGGAGATGTCTTCATCGGAGATCGGCAGCCCGGTCTCCGGGTCTCTGGCCGCGAGCAGGGCCTGCACCAGCGGTGCATCCCGCGTCGGGTCCGCTCTGCTGGCACGCACCATCTCGTCGGTGATCTTGCGCATTCCAGCGACCGCCGCACGGGCGCGCCGACGCGCGGGCGTCGGCATCCATCGCGGCGCGCGCACCGGTCGCAGCGCACGGTCGGCGGTGTACGAGGACGCGACGTGCATGCAGGATGCGATCGTGTCGGCACGCTCGTTGAGATCGATGCCCAGCACAGAACGGCCGAGCGACTGCATGGCGACGCGGCGGCATTCGACGTCGAGGTCCACGTCCCCGCCATCCGGCCAGCTGTCGACGAATTGCTTTGCCGCCCTGGACATGTGGCCGCCGAAGTTCTTGACGGTTTGCTTGGTGAACACCGGTTGCAACGCCCTCCTGCGGGGGCGCCACTGCTCGTTGGGCAGGACGAACAAGCTGTCGCCAGCCATGTTCCGCACCTCGTCGTGGACAACGCACCGGTCAGAAGACGCGTCGCCGCGTCCCAACACGTCACGCATCGCCTCCGGGCAGAACACGGCCACGATCGGCGGCATCAGTTTCTTGGGGCCGAGTTGAATCCGCGTGACCGGGCCGCCGACGTCGCGGATGACTTCCTGGCCGGTATCGAGTCGACGTACCAGCTTCACCAACTCCCTGATCGGGAGTGGGTTCTTCGGCACCAACGGCAGGGCGCTGACGTCGAGGTCGGTCGTCATGTATCGATCATCACCCCGAGCCTGCGGACCAAGTCAGGGGCGCACCTTCACCTTTCATCATGACCGTCCCGGCCATCACCCGCAGCCGATACGGGGCAAGCCGCAGCACGGCGAAATCGCCGGAGGTCGGTCCGTCGGCCCACTGCGGAATGATTCGCGGGTCGTAGCCGACCGGCGCAGGGGCGTTGGCGAATTTGTCCCAGACCGCGGTGCGGGTCTCGTCGTCGAGGTACCACTCGACCAGGCATTCGGCGCTACACGTGTCGTGGGTCGGCGCCCAGTAGTTCAACGACATCTGCGGGTGCACGGCGAGGTGGGCCTTTTTCACGGGGCTCGGCACCGTCGCGATCCACCCGAACAGATCCGTCCCGTCCCACTCCCAGATGGGGTGAAGAACTCGGCTGCGCGGATGGCCGTTGGCGTCGACGGTGGCGGCCGACGCCCACACGATCGAGTGGGCCATCTCGATGAAGGCGGGCGCGATCTGCTCGAGAGAGGTCACGCCGGAACTCTACGCGGCCTTACGGCTTGCCCTCCTCCCTCTGCTCGCTGAACTTCGGATTGCCGTCATCGTCAATCCAATCGTTGACCGCGGTGCCCGATACTGCGCCGTCCGTGCCCGGCATGGTGACCGTGGGACGCTCCTCCTCGTAGTCCTTGCGCATTTCCTTGGCTTTGTCTCGGTGCTCGTCGGTGATCTCCGGCTTCTCGGTGGGTTCCGGTGGATCGGGAGCATCGACGACGTTGTGGTGTTCGTCGGTTTGCGGCTCGGCGTCGCGCCGCTCCTGTGTGCTCTGCAGTTCGTCTGTGCCCTGCTGTTGTTCGGTCATGTCTAGGGACTAACCCCTGGTGTGATCCATCAAACAGAGCTTTGCTAACCAGTTAATACCGACCGCAGTGCGACCGGCAGGCTGGGCAGGAAGTGCCGGGTGGCGAACGCGCGGACGTCTTCGGCGGTCTCCAGGGGTTGGGAGCTGGGCAGCAGCAGCACCATTGCCGCGTAGCGCAGGATCGTGTCGGCGAACTCGTTGACCGCCTGTTCGCCTATCCGCTCGGCGAAGCCGGCGGGGAAGATGACGCGCAACGCCTCGGCCATCCGGACGATCGCCGCGCCATAGTGTGCGCCCAGCAGTTCGAGGACCAGCGCGGGCTCATCCCTGATCATCCGGTCCAGCACCCGATGTCTGCGGAACTTCAAGATCGCGAGGGTGAACGCTTCGACGTAGTAATTGGACTGCGGGCCAGCCTGTTTCAGCTCGTTGGCGATGTCGGCGAACAGCGCCACATTCTCGCGTTCGATGACGGCGGCGATCAGGTCGTCCTTGTTGCGGAAGCGCCGGTAGATGGTGGTCCGGCTGACCTTCGCGCGGCGTGCGACGTCGTCGAGCGCGACCCGGCGGAACCCGTGTTGTTCGAACTCGGCGACGGCGGCGTCGAGGATGGTTCCCGTCGTGGCGTCAGCCTCTGGCATAGCCGGTCTGGGCGAAGCTGTTGTAACGCAGTCGCATTGGCAGATGATCCCACACCCAGTTCACCGGCCGGGAACGCCAGAACGCGGCGAAGCGCTGATATCTGCGTTCTTGGCGCTCGCTCCACGGCAGACCGAGCAGGTCGCGGGTCCGTGGCGGCATCCCGCCGGTGGTCAGGAAGGCCGCGATCGGGTTGAACGCCGGCGCGATGACGCGCCACACAAGTGGTGGAATCCCCTTGGGGCACGGGAACCCCTTGGTGACGTAGCCGACGCCGTACTTCGCGGTCGGATGCGCGACCACGATCTCGTCGATCATCCGGTTCCAGTAGCGTTCGAACTCGTCGTAGTCAGCGGGCATCGGTCGCTCGCTGACGCCGTAGCGGCGATACCAGGTCTTGGACTCGAGGTAGATCTGTTCCTTCTCCTCGCGGGTCAGTCGCTTGACGAAGGTGTCGGCGAAGTAGAGCACCTGGTCGACGAACGTCGCGTGGGCCCAGAAGTAGGTGTCGGGATCGAGGGCGTGATAGCGGGACCCGTCCGGCATCTCCCCCTTGATGCTCGTATGGAAGTCGCGGACCCGGGTGCCCTCGTTGTCGTCGTCGGCGCCGTAGACCGTCATGAAGATCGGCGGCAGTGACCGCTTGACGCGCGCCGCGGTGTCGGCGAAGAACACCGAATGGTCCAGCACCCCCTGGCCGAGTTCGGCGAGCATGTTCTGCAGCACCGCCGGCCGCGGGCCGATCAGGTACATGCGGTTGTCCCCGAAATACCGCCAGACCAGCGATTCCGGGCCCAGTGGGAGGGCATCGAGCGTCTGTTCGGCGTTCTCTGCCAAGTCAGTCATGTGGAACAGTGTTACAAATTCCGCACTTTGTACCAAGCGGTTGTGAGGGGGCTCACCCGGCCCACGTACCGGAGTGCAGAACGACGGCTGCGGAAATGGCGATTTCGATGACGCTTCGGCACCGCGCTCCGCGGCCTACCCTCGACAGGGTGAGTGGCACCCGTAAACGTCTCAGCCCGCAGGACATGCTCTTCTTGTACGGCGAAACCCCCAGCTCGATGATGCATGTCGCGGCACTGATGCCGTTCACGCCTCCATCCGACGCGCCGCCGAACTATCTGCGCCAGATGTTCGAGGACACCCGCGACCTCGAGGTGGTGTCGCCCTGGAATCGCAAGCTGGCCCATCCGCGCATGCTGTACCGGCCGGACCAGGCGTGGGTGGTCGACGACAAGTTCGACATCGACTACCACGTCCGCCGGTCGGCGCTGGCCAGCCCGGGCGACGAACGCGAGTTGGGCATCCTGGTCTCCCGGCTGCACAGTCACCCCATCGACTTCACCCGGCCGCCGTGGGAACTGCATTTCATCGAGGGCCTCGAGGGTGGCCGCTTCGCGATCTACATGAAGATCCATCACTCGTTGGTCGACGGCTACACCGGTACGAAGATCCTGCAGCGCAGCATGACGACGGACCCGTCGCTGCGTGGCCAACCGCTGTTCTTCAACGTCTCGCCGCCGTCGCGGCCGCGCAGCAGCGACGCGCGCCCGTCGCGCAATCCACTGACCAGCCTGCTCGGCGCGGCCGTCGGCAGCACCCGGTCACTCCTCAACGTCGGAATGGCGTTGTACAACACGCAGATTCGCGGTGACGACGAATACGGACACATCGCCACCTCACTGCAGGCCCCGCACTCGATCCTCAACGGCCACATCAGCCGTAATCGCCGCTTCGCCACGCAGGTGTATCCCCTCGAGCGCCTGAAGACCATCGGCATCAAGCACGGCGCCACAGTCAACGACGTCGCCCTTGCCATCATCGGGGGCGGGCTGCGCGCCTTCCTCACCGAGCTCGACGAGCTGCCCGAGAAGCCGCTGATCGCCTTCCTTCCGGTCAACGTCCGCCCGAAGGACGACGTCGGCGGCGGCAATTCCGTCGGCACGATCCTGGTCAGCATGGGCACCGACATCGCCGACCCCCTCGAGCGGCTGCAGTCGATCACCCTCGCGACCAAGGCGACGAAGGCGCAACTGCAGGACATGTCGCAGACCGAGGCGCTCACCTACAGCGCGGCGCTGATGGCGCCGGCGGCGTTGCAGATGACCAGCGCGATGACCGGCATCACGCCGCCGCTGCCGTTCACCTTCAACCTGTGCGTCAGTAACGTCCCCGGCCCCAAGGAGACGCTGTATCTCAACGGCAGCCGGCTGGAAGCCACCTACCCGGTGTCCATCCCGATGCACGGCATGGCCCTCAACGTCACGCTGCACAGCTACGCCGACATGCTGAACTTCGGGTTCGTGGGATGCCGCGACGCGCTGCCACACCTGCAGCGGCTCGCGGTGTACACCGGCGACGCCCTCGACGAGTTGGAGAAGCTGGCCTGATCGCGGGGCGTCAGCCTCGCCGCAGCCGCGTCACGCCCAGAACCGCCAGCACGCCGGCGACCGTCGCCAAGAGCAGAGACAGCGTGAGCAGCGGCGGGCTGTAGACCAGCGACGTGGTCAGCGGCTCGCCTTCGATGATCGGTGGCACTTGCACCGTCGACATCGACGCGATCCAGCTCAGGACGGAACCGACAGCCGCCACGAGCGCGAGCACCAGTTCGACGATTCCGCGAACGCGGACTCTCACGAGGTCCGCTCCGGCGGGATTCGTTCCTCGACGAGCCGGGTGAGCTCGGTGCGCAGGCGCTTGTGCTTGCGCGCCCACGCCTGGGCGCTGCGGTCGTTGGTCAGCTTCAGGCCGATGCCTGTGCGTCCACGGGGTACCCCCGTGAGCTCACCGAGTGCGCGCGACGACTGCCATTTCGGCGGTTCGGGGCCGCTGGGCTCGGGATAGATCCGCACGATTTCGTCGATGCTGAGCCGTTCCTCGCCCTGCCGCAGTTGATCCGGCGTCAGTTCCACTGAAGTGTGGATGCGGGCCGCCTTCACCTGGATCGCGAGAAAGCCCGTGACGAGAACGAAGAAGATCCCGGGAACGAGCCACTGGATGCCGTATCCGGCCGACAGCTGAATCAGCGCCATGGCGATCCCCGCCGCGGGACCCGCCAAAAGCCACCACCAGCTGGCCCCCTGCTCGTAGAACAGGACCTGACGCGGGGTACTGGTTTCCGTCACTGCGCTGCCTCTTGGTCGAACCACTCCTGCGCCGGAGGTCGCATCATCAGCACGGCGCCGCCCATCGTCAGGATCATCGGGAGGAGCCAGATCGGCCCACGGCTGAAGACCGCGAAGAGGGCGAGCAGCACCACGATCGCCAGCGAGAGCGCGATCCCGGCGCGCCGAAACTGGGCATGCCCGACGCGCGCCCGGCCGGCCAGAAAGCCCAGGCCGAGGCCCGCCACGGCGAACAACGCTCCCATGCCGCGGAACAGTGTCGGGAGGTTGTCGGGCGCGAACGTCAGCAGCAGCCCGAACGCCACCAACATCACCGCAGCGGCCGCCCAACACCAGAATCCGGCGGCGACGACGCGCGGTCGTGACTGTGGAGCTGTCATGGTCGGGTCAGCCTAGCGCCTCACCGCGTGAAGAATTCGTGGGCGTCTTTGCGGTGCAGCAGGAACACACCCCCGGCGATCAGCACCGATCCGAGGATGCCGGTGACCGCGTAGGTCAGCGCCGAGGCGGTGGGTCGCTCGCCGGCGAACAGATTGCTCGCGACGTAGACGATCGTCGCGACACCACCACCGGTCAGCAGTGTGCGAGCCCAGCGGTAGCCGTGGCGCATCAGAATCTGGAAGGTCAACACGACCGCAGCCAGGATCAGCACGAAGAGCACCGAGAGCGCGAGCACCGCACCCGGCAACTGCCTGACTGCCGTGCCGAACAGATCCACGATGTGGCCGATGACCAGTAGCGGTAGTGACGCCACCCACAGCCAGAATCCGGTGTCGACGTCCACCGGCCGGGTGGCGGGTTCGACCGGTGACGTCACGCCAGCCAGCCGGCGACGTCGGCCGCCCAGTACGTCAGCACGATGTCGGCACCTGCGCGCCGGATGCCGGTCAACGTCTCCAGCGCCACCGTCTGCAAGTCGATCCAGCCGTTGGCGGCCGCGGCGCAGATCATCGCGTACTCACCGGAGACCTGGTACGCCGCGACCGGTACCGGCGAGATGTCGGCGGCCGCACGAACCACATCGAGATAGGCCATGGCGGGCTTGACCATCACGATGTCGGCGCCCTCGTCGATATCGAGTTGCACCTCGTGCAGCGCCTCGCGTGCGTTGCCCGGATTCTGTTGGTAGGTACGGCGATCGCCGCGCAAGCTGGATGCGACGGCCTCACGGAACGGGCCGTAGAAGCCCGAGGCGAATTTCGCGGCGTAGGCCAGGATCACCGTATCGGTGTGCCCCGCCGCGTCGAGACCCGCGCGGATGGCCGCGACCTGACCGTCCATCATGCCGCTGGGTCCGACGACGTGGGCTCCCGAATCCGCCTGTGCGACAGCGAGTTCGACGTACCGGGCGTTGGTGGCGTCGTTGTCCACCCTGCCCGTGGCGTCGAGGACCCCGCAGTGGCCGTGGTCGGTGAACTCGTCGAGGCAGGTGTCGGCCATCAGCACGGTGTCCTCGCCGAGGTCCTTGGCCAGATCGCGCAAGGCCACGTTGAGGATGCCGTCCTCGGATACGCCGATCGACCCGCTGGCGTCCTTGTCCTCGTCGCGTGGCACGCCGAACAGCATCAGGCCGCCGACCCCTGCGGCCACGGCCTCGGCGGCGGCGCGACGCAGCGAGTCACGAGTGTGCTGCACGACGCCGGGCATCGATCCGATCTCGCGGGGTTCGTCGATGCCGTCCGCGACGAACATCGGCAGCACCAGATGCCTTGGCTCCAGCGACGTCTCGGCCACCAACCGACGCAACGCGGGCGTCGACCGAAGCCGACGGGGTCGATGGCTGGGGAAGGCCACGGTTGGGCTCCTAGCGGCGGCGGCTCTTCTTACGCGGCGGCGGCAGCGCCCCCTCGGCGCGCAACCGGGCCGCGTGCTCGGCAAGTGCCTCGACCAGCGGGCCCACCGCGGCGACCTCCGGCTGCACGTCGACGCGCAGACCGAATTCCGCTGCGGTTTCAGCGGTCTTGGGCCCGATGCACGCGACGATCGTGCGCGCGTGGGGCTTGCCCGCGATGCCGACGAGGTTGCGCACCGTCGAACTCGAGGTGAAGCACACCGCGTCAAAACCGCCGGTCTTGATCATCTCGCGGGTGTGCGCCGGTGGCGGCGCAGCGCGCACGGTGCGGTATGCGGTGACGTCCTCGATCTCCCAGCCGCGTTCCCGCAGACCCTCGGCCAACGTCTCGGTGGCGATGTCGGCGCGCGGCAGCAGCACCCGGTTCACCGGATCGAAAACGTCGTCGTAGGGCGGGAACTCGTCGAGCAGACCGAGCGACGACTGTTCCCCCGCAGGCACGAGCTCGGGATTGATACCGAAGGCACGCACCCGATCGGCCGTCGCCTGACCGACGCAGGCGATCTTCACTCCGGAGAACGCGCGAGCGTCGAGACCGAACTCGTTGAACTTCTCCCACACTGCACGCACCGCGTTCGTGGAGGTGAACACCACCCACTGGAACCGGCCGTCGACGAGTCCCTTGACCGCACGCTCCATCTGCGCGGGGCTGCGCGGCGGTTCGACGGCGATGGTCGGCACCTCGATCGGCAACGCGCCGTGCGACACCAGCCGTTCGCTCATCTCGCCGGCCTGGTCCTTGGTGCGCGGCACCAGCACGGTCCAGCCGTACAGTGCGCGGCTCTCCCACCAGTTCAGCTTGGCCCGGTTGGCGACGGTCTTGCCGATGGTGACCACCAGCGGTCCCGCCTGGGCCCACGCGTCAGCCGGGGACGGGCCGGCCGGTTCGCTGCCTGCCAGGGTGGCCTTGTCGAGCAGGCCCGCGAGGGTGGTCTGCACCGAACGCTGTTGGCACGTCGTGCCGTTCGCGGTCACCACGGTGGGCGTCGTGTCCGCGAGCCCGTGCTCGATCAGCGTGCGCGCCGAGTCGGGCAGATGAGACGCCGTGGCGCGCAGGATCAGCGGGCCAGGCGCCGCGGCCAGCGACTCCCAGTCGACCTCACCGCGGACATCGGCGACGGTGTGCGCCGAACCGAGCGGAAGACCTGCGTACGTGGGCACCGCCGTGGTGTCGGGCAGACCCGGAATGATCTCGAAATCCAAATGCGTCTTCGCCAGCGCGGTCACCTCGGCGATCACCGCGTCGACCGAAAGCGGATCGCCCGCCACCAGTCGCACGACATCGACACCCGTACGCGCCTCGGCCGCCAGCGTCTTGGCCACCTCAGCCGGATCACCCAGCGCGGGCCGCACGTCGGGCCCGCCTGAGATGGACGGCAGCTCAGCAACCGCGGCGCCATCAGTTCCGTCGCCGTCGGTGGCGGCTTGCGGTGGCTCGGCGGGTTCGGGCCCGGATGGCGGCGGAAGCTCGGAACCCGCTAGGGCGAGCACTGCTTCCGGCACGTCGGGGTCGGTGAACACCAGGGCGGCGTTGCCTAGCACGGTGCGGGCCCGCGTCGTCAGCAGGCCGGGGTCACCCGGGCCTGAACCGACAAACGTGATGCGGCCCGGCTTCGGCTTGCGGACTCGCCCGCTCCCATGGCCTGTCATCTATCACTCACCTCTGCTCTGTGCGATCCATGAGCTCGCGCGCCCCGAGTTCGAACAACTCGTCGGCCACCGAGAGCCCCAGCTCCCGTGCCCGATCGGTCGTCCCGACCCCGGACGCGCGGATCACGTCGGATCCGTCCAGCGCCGCCACGCAGCCGCGCAGCGACACCTCTTCGAAGACTCGGCCGTCCTCGTCGATGGACTCGACCACCTCGGCGATCGCACCCACCGGAGCAGAACAACCCGCCTCCAGTGCGGAGAGCAGGGCCCGTTCAGCGGTGACCGCTGCGCGGGTGTCGGCGTCGTCCAATTCCGACAGCAGCGCGGCGAGCTCGGTGTCGCCTGCGCGGCACTCGACCGCAAGCGCACCTTGAGCTGGCGCTGGCAACATCTGCACCGGCTCGAGAGTCTCGGTGACATCGGCCAGTCGTCCAATGCGGGCCAGACCCGCACGGGCGACGACGATGCCGTCGAGATCACCGTTGCTAACCCTGTTCAACCTGGTATCAAGGTTGCCTCTTAGGGGGCGGATTTCCAAACCGAGACCCAATGCACTAAGCTGCGCGGCCCGTCGCGGGCTCGACGTCCCGATGACCGAGCCCGCTGGCAACTCCCCCAGCACCAGTCCGTCCCGGGCCACCAAGGCGTCGCGAGGGTCCTCGCGCGGGGGTATCGCGGCGATCTTGAACCGCGGGTCGGGTGCGGTGGGCAAATCCTTGTAGGAATGCACGGCCATGTCGACCTCGCCGCGGTCGATGGCCTCGCGGAGGGCGGCGGTGAAAACGCCGATGCCGATCTCGGCGACGGGTTGGTCGGAGCGGTCGCCCTCAGTCGACACGATCACCAGTTCGGCAGCGTGCCCTCTAGCGACCAGTTCGTCTCTGATGACACCGGCCTGTGTCGTGGCCAAGAGGCTGCCGCGAGTGCCTATCCGAATTACCGTCAAGCTCTACTCGGACTTGTCGAGATCGGGTGCGATCAAAGGCAATTCGCTTGCCGCGACGGCATCGACGGCCTGCTGGTCGAGCTCGAAGAGCTCCCGTAGCGCCTCGGCGTAGCTGTCGCCGCCGGGCGCGCTGGCCAGCTGCTTGACCCGCACTGTCGGGGCGTGCAGCAGCTTGTCAACCACACGGCGCACGGTCTTGGCGACCTCGTCGCGGTGCGCGGCATCGAGGCCCGGCAGCCGGTTGTCCAGCCGCAGCAATTCAGCCTCGACGACGTCGGCGGCGCGCTGCCGCAACGCGGTGACGGTGGGGGTGACCTCGGCCATCCGCTGGCCGGCCAGGTAGTTGGCGACCTCGGTGGCAACGATCGCGCGGGCGGCCTCGGTGTCGGTGGCCGCGGCCCGGGCGGAGGGCTCACGCTGGATCCGGTCCATGTCGACGACGTAGACGTCGGGCAGCCCGGCGACAGCGGGGTCGACGTTGCGCGGCATGCCGAGGTCGCAGATCACCAGCTGTTTCGGCATCTGGCCGTGCGCCAGCCCGCGGTGCACGTCAGCCAGGGACACGACGGGACGAACGGCGCCGGTACAGCTCACGACGACGTCGGCGTCCGTCAGCGTCGGAGTCAGATGGTCGAACGGGAAGGCCTCGGCCGTCACCCCGAGCTCACGGACCTTCTCGGCGAGCCGCTTGGCCCGCGGCAGCGACCTGTTGACGACGTGGATGCGCGCGACGCCCGCTTTGACCAGGTACTTGGCCGCGAGCGAACCCATCGAGCCCGCACCGATGACGACTGCGCTGCGGCCCTCCAACGTGCCGAGCTTCTTGGCGGCCATATCCAGGGACACCGACACCACGGAGGCGCCTGCGGCGTCGATTCCGGTCTCGGCGTGCACCCGCTTGCCGACGGACAGGGCGCGCTGCGACAGCTCGTGGAGGGTGCGGCCGACGGTGTTGTTCGCTTCGGCGGTGGCATACGCACGACGCACCTGCCCGAGCACCTGCTGTTCGCCGACGACCGCGGAGTCCAGGCCGCTGGCCACCGCGAACAGATGCTCGACGGCCGCTTCGGCGTAGCGCACGTAGGCGTATTTCGTCAGATCGTTCAGGCCCATGCCGGATTGCTCGGAGAGCACCTGACCGATGACCGAAAGCCCACCGTGGAATGCCTCGACAACGGCGTAGACCTCGACGCGGTTGCAGGTGGACAGCACCATGGCCTCAGTCACCAACGACGACTGCAGCACCTTCTGGACGATCTTTGCCTGTTCGGCCTCATCGGTGCTCAGCTGCTCGAGGACCGACACCGGCGCGCTGCGGTGCGAAACCCCGAAAAGCAACACGCTCACGGCTTCTCCACCACATCTCTCCCCGTCGCTCCGCTCGCCCCAGGAACGTCATCCACGGTAGCCGCTGACCAGCTGGCCCACCAAATTTGCTCAGCTGCTCAAGTCGGCTCGCAACCTGGGCTCATCGACTTCCCAGTAGCTGTGCTCGGCGCCGTCGAGCAGCACCACCGGCAGCCGGTCGCCGAACTCCGCCCGCAGCGCCGGGTTACCCGCCGCGGCGGCGGCATCGACGTCGGTAACCGTCAAAGCGAAGCCCAGCTCGGCGGCCAGCTGCTCGAGCCGTGCCGCGGCCCCGGTGCAGATCGTGCAACCCGCCCGCGTGAGCAACTCAACCTGCCTTTGCATCCCGCAAGTATCGCTGCCCGGTGACCTAGGCTGAATTCGTGTCCGATTCCGACGTCATCGAGCCTGCCGCGGGTGACGCCGACCATCAGCGGCTCGCCGGCGAGGCCAGCGCGAGTGCAGCAGTCACCGACCTGACCGCGGTCGTCACACCGCCCGCGCCGCCGCCCGATCTGACCGCGGCGGCGTTCTTCGATGTCGACAACACGCTGGTGCACGGGTCGTCGCTGATCCATTTCGCGCGCGGCTTGGCTGCCCGCAAGTACTTCACCTACAAGGATCTGGGCCGGTTCGCCTACGCGCAGGCCAAGTTTCAACTACTCGGCCGAGAGAACAGCGACGACGTGGCCGAGGGCAAGCGCAAGGCGCTCGCGTTCATCGAGGGCCGGTCGACCGCGGAGTTGATGGCCCTTGGCGAGGAGATCTACGACCAGATCATCGCCGACAAGATCTGGCCGGGCACGCGCGCACTGGCGCAGATGCACCTCGACGCCGGACAGCAGGTCTGGCTGGTCACCGCCACGCCCTATGAGTTGGCCGCCACCATCGCCAAGAAGCTCGGCCTGACCGGTGCGCTCGGTACCGTCGCCGAATCGGTCGACGGCGTCTTCACGGGCCGGCTGGTCGGCGACATCCTGCACGGCGCGGGTAAGGCCCACGCGGTGCGTTCGCTGGCCATCCGCGAGGGCTTGAACCTGCGGCGCTGCACCGCCTATTCGGACAGCTTCAACGACGTGCCGATGCTGTCGCTGGTGGGCACAGCCGTGGCGATCAATCCCGACGCCGACCTGCGCGACCTCGCGCGGGAGCGCGGTTGGGAGATCCGGGACTTCCGCACGGCGCGCAAGGCCGCGCGCATCGGAGTGCCGTCGGCGCTGGCACTCGGCGCCGCCGGAGGCGCGCTCGCGGCGATCGTGTCGCGGCGCCAGGAGGGCCGCTGAACCACCGGACCGGCACAGCCGCGCTGATAGGCTCGCGCCGCCCATACGAGACGAAGAGAACCCATGGCTATCGCTGAGAACATCATCGGAACCCACTACCGCTACCCCGACTACTTCGAGGTCAACCGCGAGAAGATCCGTGAGTTCGCGCGGGCCGTCAAGGACGACCACCCGGCGCACTACAGCGAGGAAGCCGCCAAGGAGTACGGCCACGATGCCCTCGTCGCGTCACTCACCTTCCTGGCTGTGGCGGGCCGTCGCGTGCAGCTGGAGATCTTCAATCACTTCGATGTGCCGATCAACATGGAGCGGGTGCTGCACCGCGACCAGAAGCTGGTCTTCCACCGGCCCATCCTGGCCGGGGACAAGCTGTACTTCGACTCCTACCTGGACTCGGTGATGGAGTCGCACGGCGCGATCCTCACCGAGATCCGCGGCGAGGTGACCGATGCCGAGGGCAAGCCGGTGATCACCAGCATCGTCACCGTGATGGGTGAGGCCGAGAGCGACTCGGAGGCCGACGAGGTGAGCGCGAAGATCGCCGCCGCGCGCGATGCCGCGATCTCGAAAATGATTGCTGGGCAAAGCTCTAAGGAGAGCTAGCGATTTCGTTGGCGAGCAGACGTGAAAACCCCTAAAACGGGTCGTTTGAGGGGGTTTCGCGTCTGCTCGCGGTGGATCCCCTATCCGAGGAACGCGTTACGCCTATTGGCCAACAGCTGGTACAGCGTCTGCTGGATGGTTTCGCGGACGTGGTCGGTGAGCTCGAACGTCACCATCGGATCGTCGGCGGCGGCCTCGTCGTAGTCGGCGGTGTAGATCGGTTCGCCGAACTGGATGTGCCACTTCGACGGCAGCGGCACCAGCCCCACCGGGCCCGCCAACGGGAACAGCGGCGTGATGGGGAAGTACGGCAGCCCGAGCAGACGGGCCAACAGCTTGACGTCGGCCACCATCGGATAGATCTCTTCTGAGCCGACGATCGAGCACGGCACGATGGGCGCCTTGGTCCGCAGAGCAGCCGAAACGAACCCGCCCCTGCCGAATCGCTGCAGCTTGTAGCGGTCCTTGAAGTGCTTGCCCAGCCCCTTGTAGCCCTCTGGGAAGACAGCGGTCAGCTCGCCTGCGGCCAGCAGTCGGTGCGCGTCGGACGTGCATGCCATGGTGTGGCCGGCCTTGCGCGCGGCCTGCCCCACCATCGGCATGTTGAAGACCATGTCGGCGGCCAGCAGACGCAGGTCGCGATTGGTCGGATGGTTGTCATGGACGGCCACGGACGCCATCAGCCCGTCGAAGGGCAGCACCCCGGCGTGGTTGGCGACCACCAGAGCGGCCCCGGTCTCGGGCAGGTTCTCGATACCGCTCACCTCGACCCGGAACCACGACTTGAAGAACACTCGCAGCAAAGGCAAGAAGATTGCGTTGTTGAGGTGGGAATCGAACCCGAACTCGTCGACCGTGTAGTCGCCCATCATCCGCTTGCGGATGAACTCCGCGCCGGCGGCGATTCGCTTGGCGAGTTCGGTGGGCGTCTCATCACCGGCCGCGACGCCCAAACCGGCGCCACGAATCTGGTCGATTTCATGAACGACTGCGGCGATCTGCTCGACAGAAGCCTGCGCTCCGCCGTCCGAGAGCATCGAGGGATGTCGGCGGGAACCTTGTGCCCGCGCCGCAGCGGCGCGTCGGGAAGCCGTGGATCGGCCCGAATTCGAGTGCAGCGGAATAACTTTGGCCTTCGACTCACCCGCCACGTTGGTTCCCTCTCCCCCACCCGATATGAACTGCTGGCCTATCTTCCCCATCGTTGCGCCACAGATACGGCGCGGCTCTCCAATGAGCGTACCCACTTCGGGTCGATGATCGGAGTCAACCCGCGACCCCGGACGTAGTCGTCGAACGCTTCCAACGTCGTCCACTTCGGGTTGTACCCAAGCTCATTGCGCATCCGCGTCGTGTCCATGACGCGCCCATAACTCAGATAGTCGAGCTGCTCGCGATCGACTTCAGTGTAGCGAGTCGCGCGCCATAGCGAATCCACAGCGGCCAGCGCCGACCGCGGCACCGGCAGCGCCACGCGGCCGGAGCGCCGGATGGCCTGACTCATCATGATGATGCCTTCCGCGCCGATGTTGAAGGTGCCCGCACAGCCCGCGATCGTGGCACGCTCCAGCGCGCCGAGCGCGTCCTGCTCGTGCAGCAGCTGAAGCCTGCCGTCGTGCCCGATCACCGTGGGCACCACGGGCCCGGCGAGATAGCGCGACAGCGCGGTGTCCATCGCGGGGCCGATCATGTTCGCCAGTCGCAGGATGGTGACCGTGATGTCGGGACGGCGTCGACCCAGCCCGCGCGCATAGCCCTCGATGTCGATGCTGTCGCGGGCGAAGCCCTCACCCGGCGGCCGCCGCGCGGTGCTGGTCTCGGTGAACTTGACCGGATCGTGCGGGTGCGACCCGTAGACCTCCGACGTCGACTTCACGATCACACGTCGCACCGACGGCGCCTTCTGGCAGGCGGCGAACAGCTGGATCGCGCCCATCACGTTGAGTTCCTTGAGCGCGGCGCGCCCACCCGAGCGCGGTGCGTACGACGCCGCGGCGGCGTGCACGACGGTATCGACGTCGCCGTTGCGGATGACCTTGCCGATGAACGGGTTACGGATATCAGCCCGCACGAATTCGGCGCGACCCATCCTGCGCAGCAGATCCTTGCTCGGCGCGATCGCGTCGACGGCGATCACGTGGTTGATCAAGGGATTCTGGGCCAGCCGGGCCGTCAGATAACCGCCCAGGAACCGGCACGCGCCGGTGACCAGTACGACCTTGGGGTAGCCGGCGGCATCCTCAGAAGAACGGTCCGAAGAGCGACCCTCAGAATCCATCCGGTCAGCCTAGCGACCAAGCAAGAGAACTACTTGCCGAGCTTTCTGCGCTGCACCCTCGTGCGACGAAGCAACTTGCGGTGCTTCTTCTTCGACATGCGCTTGCGCCGCTTCTTGATGACTGAACCCATGGACTCCGCTACCTAGATGTATTTGTGCACTTACATGCACCACGCCCGTCTGTGCACTCCGTGCACGTGACTCGACCCGCTACCTTACCTGGGCGGCCCGGGTAACTGAAAAACGCGTGACGATGATCAAGCGGCGGAGGGCAACCGGCCTTCGCGATCAGCCTGCGTCGAAGTACGAGCTCTCGAGCATGTCGTGGACGGCCTTGGCATGCACCCGGAAGGATCGCCCGACACGCACCGCAGGCAGCTCCCCGTTGTGTACCAATCGATATACCGTCATCTTGCTGACCCGCATGAGACTGGCCACTTCGGCGACGGTGAGGAATTGAGCACGTGGCGGCTGGCCGTCGGAAGCGGCGTTGTCTCGCTTGCCGCTTGCCGAATCGCGCCCCGATGGCCCGTTCATAGACGTCATCGCAACCCAATCAGTTCAGGCACGGGCAGTTCCAGCAGCTTCCCCACCGCTGGCACAGACTCGTGCTTACACGAGGAGAATAGCGTGGCGGATGGGGTTACTGCGACGGGTGTGGGCTAATCAATTTGAATTGATTGAACTACGCTGATGTAATTCCTAGCTGCTCAGAGCGCGTTTTTGCGGCTTCCACCGCGGCCGCGACGGCGGCCCGCAAACCGCCCCGCTCGAGTTCTCGCAGACCAGCGGCGGTGGTACCCCCGGGCGAGGTAACTGTCGCGCGCAGCTGTGCGGCGGAGGTGTCGATCGCCGCGCCCAGCGCCACATCGCCGCCTCCTTCGGACTTGTCGAGGCGCTCCAGCAGCATCGCGGCCGATCCCGCCATCGTCTGGACGACGAGATCGGTCGCTACCGAGCGCGCCAGACCGGCCGCCACGCCCGCGTCGACCATGGCCTCGACCATCAGGAAGAAGTACGCCGGGCCCGACCCGGAGACGGCCGTGACCGCGTCGAGCTGCGATTCGGGCACGGTGAGTACACCACCGACCGCGTCGAAGATCGACGACACCGCCTTGAGGTGCTCCGCGGTGGCGAATCGACCGGGCGCGAGCGCGCTCACGCCGCCGCCGACGACGACCGGGGCGTTGGGCATCACCCGGATGACGGGCGATCCCGCGGGCAGCTTGTTCTCGTAGAACGCCGCAGTGACACCGGCCGCCACGGTCACGAAAACCTTTTCGGCGGTGTCGGTTTCGGCTCGCGCGGCGGCATCGGCGATCTCGGCGACCAGACCTTCGACGTCGAACGGCTTCACCGCGACGATCACGTAGGTTGCGGTATCGACCGCGTCGCCAACCGTCGTGACCAGCACCGAGTACGTCTCTGACAGGTACTTGGCCCTGTCCGGGTCCTTCTCGGCAACCACGAGGTCCTTGACCTGCCGTCCGGCGCGCAACATGCCCGACAGCAGTGCCTCACCGATACTTCCACCACCGATGATCGCGATTCTGGCCATGCGGGCAAGCATTGCAGACGCCGCGACCGGTTACTGCGCGGGCGGCACCAACGCCAGCTGGCGGCTCTGCACCACGATGTGGCCCTCGCAGTCGACGACGATGTGGTCCTCGTCGAACCAGTCCTGGCCGATCTGCACCGTCGTACACAGCACCCGCAGCCACCCGTCGGCCGGCAGCGCCCGCAGATAGGCGGTCAGCTGCACGGTGGGCGCCCAGCCGAACCGGTTGACCCCGAAGGTCACCGGAGCCGAGACGTCGCCGCACAGCAGCGCGAAGAGCACGTCCGGGGCCACCCCCTTCGGCCGCACCCAGTACTCGATCACCGGCGGGCCGCCGTCCGCGCGGGGCGCCATCGTGGTCAGCGACGGACGGATGTCGCAGCCGTGCGCGAGATGGACGATGTCGGCCATCGGATGGCCCTCCCCGATCGGCTCCAGGCCCGGCGGCGGATCCGGCTGCATCAACGGGACCACCGGGTTGACCGACAGCAGCGGCGGTACGTGGTGCTCCGGTTCGCCGATCGTCACCGCCGCCCGCACGGCGGTGCGGTCCCCCTGGGTGAGTTCGACGTCGATCAGGCTCACGCGACGCCCACGCTTGCGCACCGTCGTGGTCACGCGCATCGGCCCGGGATCGGGCGCCCACAGGAAGTTTCCGGAAACCGCGATCGGTTGCGCGTTCTCGTCCGCTGCGCCGGCCCAGTGCTCCGTGCGCGCGGCGTTCGCGCACAGCGCCAGCATCGCCCCGCCGTGCACCTTCTCGCCGATGGTCCAATGTTCGTTCAGCTCACCGTCATACACGCCGTCCCCGGCGCTGGTCAGCTTCATGGCGTCGGTGAACAGGGTTGAGCTCGGCACGTGTTTCCTTGTCTCGTCAGCGATTTCGTCAGCGCAGCAGGTTCTGGCGGGCGAACTGCAGCGACTCGACCAGCAGCGCCTCCCGCTCGGCGGCCGTCCGCGCGCCCGATGTGGTCACCTCGAGGATCACATGCCCGGCGAAATCACTTGCGGCCAGCATCTCGCAGACCTCAACGGTGGGCTGGCTGCCGCGGCCGGGGACGAGATGTTCGTCGGTCGACGCGCCGCTGCCGTCGCACAAATGCAGGTGCACCAGGCCGTCGCCCATGCGGCGCGCCATCTCGAGCGCGTCGGTGCCCGCGGTCGCCGTGTGCGACAGATCGAGCGTGTAGTGCGCATGGTTACCGTCGAGCGGGTCGTAGGACGGCGCGAACGCCGAAATGCCCGGCCCGGGCTTGCCTCCGCGCTTGCGCATGCGCTCGATCGACGTCTGGCCGGCGCCGAAGAACCGGTCGGCGCGGAACGGGAACATGTTCTCCACCGCCACCATCACATCGCTGGACGCCTCGAGTTCGGCGACCTGATCGGTGAACCCCTCGGCGTACCGGCGCTGCCACCGGAACGGCGGATGGACGACCACCGTCTGCGCGGCGAGTTGTTCGGCGGCGCGCACACTGCGCTCCAGTTTCGGGATCGGGTTGGCACCCCACACCCGCTGCGAGATCAGCAGGCACGGTGCATGCACCGAAAGCACCGGCATGTCGTACCGCTTGGACAGTTCGGCGATGGCGTCGATGTCCTGAGAGACGGTCTCGGCCCAGACCATGAGCTCGACACCGTCGTATCCGAGTTTCGCGGCGTACTCGAAGGCGGCCTCGGTCCTCAGGGGATACACCGAGGCCGTCGACAGACCGACCTTGATCGCTGGGCGCACGTTGTTTATTCGACGTCTATCAACTGGCAGTGGTCGCCGTTAACCCGACTGCAGCAGCGCCAGCGGCCCCAACGTGACCAGAGCCCCGACGGCCACCGCGATCAGCGTGCTGCCGATGTCCTCGGTCTTGCGCACCACCCGGACACCGACGACCAGGCCGAGAATCACCAGGACGGACAGCACCAGCGCGACGATGTTGTTCCACTTCCACAGCTGGTCGAAAGCGACGAACAACCCCGCGCCGAATGCGACGGCGAAGACGCACTGCCCGACGATCCACACGCCGTGCATGAACGACGACATGGCCCCGCCCGTTTCGGCCTTCCGGTCGACGGCGATGACTTCTGTGTCGGCGCCAGCGCGGACGGCCCCCTCGTCGTCGCCGGTCGGGCCGCCGAACAAGTCGTCCGCACCGGAGCGCAGATAGGACACCGAGCTCTTCGATGCCTCGGTGTCGTCTTCGGCGGCGGCTTCCGTGTCGACAGCGTCGTCGCCCGCTTCAGTTTTCGCATCCGACCAGTCCAGGGCGAGCTCGTCCTCGACCGGATCCGGATCGGGGCTCATCTCCTCGGCGTCGGGGACGACGCTGAACCGGCGCGAGCCCGGCCGACGCGGCGGCACGAAGAACGGCAGGTCGACGTCGGTTTCTCGTTGCTTGATGTGGGCGGCGTAGTCGGAAACGGCGCCGGCGTAGTCGTCGTCCGAGTCGTCGGAGTCGTCGTCGGACTCGTCGGCCTCCTCGGCCTCCTCGGCCTCCTCGGCGTCCTCGGCGTCCTCGGTGTCGGTTTCTGTGGCTTCGGCTTCCTCGGTGTCGGCTTCCTCGACGTCCGTGGCGTCCTCTGCCTCGGGTGCCTCGGCGTCCGTGGCGTCCTCTGCCTCGGGTGCCTCGGCTTCCGTGGCGTCCTCTGCCTCGGGTGCCTCGGCTTCCGTGGCCTCGGCTTCAGTCGCTTCGACCTCGGCCTCCTCCTGCTCGACAACGCCGTTGCCGGCAGCGGGGCTGCTCAGGTCGGTGGACTCGGTTTCGGGCTGGGCTTCGGCCTCGGCGGCTGGCTGCTCCTCGGCGGCGGGCTGCTCGGGCTCGGCGGGCTCTTCGACGGGTTCCTCGACGGGCTTTTCGACGACGGGCTCGCGGGCCAGGTCACGGTCGGTGACGATCGGAATTTCACCGGTCAGCTCAGCGACGGAGATGGAGCCGGTGTCACCGCGACGACGCCTGCGACGCCCACCAGCAGGCGGGGCGCCGATGGTGCCGTTGCGCGCCAGCAACTCCGCAACCGAGATCGGTCGCGTGCTCTGGCTGTCGTCTGATCTAGTCATCGTCTTTCTGCCGGTCAGCGTCGCTGCACGGACGTCTCCACCAAGGCCGTTCCATCGGCCTCGCTGTCGAGTTTCCGCAGAATCAGCCCTTCTCGCAATGCCCAGGGGCAGATATCCACACTTTCGACATCAAGGGCCTTCATACTCGCCTCAGCTACCAACGCTCCGGCCACGATCTGCGGCGCGCGCTCGGCACTCACTCCTTCCAATTCCGCACGGTCAGCCGCGGTCATCCTAGAGATGAATGCTATGAGCTGCCTCAGCCCGGTGGCCGTGAGCGTCCGTTTCACCCGTGGACCTGCCCCGGACGGGGCCGCGCCGGTGAGGCGGGCCAGCGAACGGAATGTCTTCGACGTCGCCACCGCCAGATCCGGCGGACCTGCCTTGAGCATCTCGGCGCCCGCGTCAGCAAGCTCCGTCGCCAACCAATCGCGAAGCATCGCGACGCGGCGCCGGCCCGGTGGATCGTCGGGTAGCCACTCCCGGGTCAGCCTGCCCGCGCCGAGCGGCAGCGACAGCGCCACCTCGGGCTCCTCGTCGACACCGTTCGACAGTTCCAACGAGCCGCCGCCGATGTCGATGTTGATGATGCGTCCCGCGCTCCAGCCGTACCACCGGCGCACCGCGAGGAACGTCAGCCGGGACTCGTCGACCCCGGTGAGCACCTGCAGCGCGACACCGGTCTCGGCGTGCACCCTGGCGAGGACTTCTTCGGAGTTCTTCGCATCGCGGACAGCGGAGGTGGCGAAGGCCATCAGCTCGGCGCAGCCCGAACTCGCCGCGATCTTGGAGAACTCGTCGAGGGTGCCGATCAACTTGTCGGCGCCCTTGCGGGTGAGCTTGCCGTTGCTGTCGATCGCCTCGGCCAGGCGCAGCGCGGCTTTGGTGGAACTCATCGGTGTCGGATGGCCGCCGCGACGCGCGTCCACCACGAGGAGGTGGACGGTATTGCTGCCGACATCCAGCACGCCTAATCGCACCCTTTCAACCTAATGGGTTTACCGTTGAAAACTGTGAGCGCATCGCATCCCGGTGAGGTTGAACTCGACTTTGCCCGCGAGTGGGTCGAGTTCTACGACCCTGACAACCCCGAACATCTGATCGCCGCGGACATGACCTGGCTGCTGTCCCGGTGGACGTGCGTGTTCGGCACGCCCGCCTGCCAGGGGACGGTGGAAGGCAGACCCGACGACGGCTGCTGCTCGCACGGCGCGTTCATGTCCGACAAGGACGACATCGCCAACCTGGACGCTGCGGTCAAACTCCTGACCGACGAGGATTGGCAGTACCGCGAAAAGGGGCTCGGCAAAAAGGGCTACCTCGAGATGGACGAGTACGACGACAAGCCCAATCTGCGCACCCGAAAATACAAGGGCGCCTGCATCTTTCTGAACCGCCCCGGCTTCCCTGGCGGTATCGGATGCGCGCTGCACTCGAAGGCGCTCAAGATTGGTGTCGAGCCGATGACGCTGAAGCCCGAGGTGTGTTGGCAGCTGCCGATCCGCCGTACTCAGGAATGGGTGGAACGTCCTGACGGCAGCGAGATCCTCAAGACGTGGATCACCGAATACGACCGGCGCGGCTGGGGCGAGGGTGGCGCCGACTTGCACTGGTACTGCACGGGCGACCCGAATGCGCACGTCGGGAAGAAGCAGGTGTGGGAGTCCTACCGTCCCGAACTCACCGAGCTGATCGGCGAGAAGGCTTATGCCGAGTTGGCCGCAATGTGTAAGCGGCGCAGCGCCTTAGGGCTGATCGCCGTGCATCCCGCGACACGCGCCGCCGAATAACTAGCGATTTCGGCGTGACTGGTCTCGCTGAGCGAGACTAAGCACGCCGAAATCGCTGAAAAACGCTAGCCCTCGAGCTTGTAGCCCAGGCCGCGGACCGTAATCAGGTGCACCGGATTCGCGGGGTCGGCCTCGATCTTCGACCGCAGCCGCTTCACATGCACGTCAAGAGTCTTTGTGTCGCCGACATAGTCGGCGCCCCACACCCGGTCGATGAGTTGACCGCGCGTCAGCACCCGGCCGCTGTTGCGCATCAGATACTCGAGCAGGTCGAACTCCTTGAGTGGCAACGTGATCGGATCACCGTTGACCGACACGACGTGCCGCTCGACATCCATCCGCACCGGCCCGGCCTCGAGCACACCATCGCCGATCCCGTTGTCGTCGTTGTCGTTACCGCGACGCAGCACCGCGCGGATACGCGCAATCAGCTCCCGTGCCGAGTACGGCTTGGTGACATAGTCGTCGGCTCCGAGCTCGAGCCCCACGACCTTGTCGATCTCGCTGTCCCGCGCCGTCACCATGATGACGGGAACGCTTGAGCGCAAACGCAATTGCTTGCACACATCAGTGCCGCTCATCCCCGGAAGCATCAGGTCCAGCAGGACGATGTCGGCACCGGCCCGCTCGAACTCGGCCAGGGCCGAGGGCCCGTCGGCCACCACAGTGGCCTCGAAGCCCTCCTTGCGCAGGAGAAAGGCCAGGGGATCGGCCAAGGACTCTTCGTCCTCCACGATCAACACGCTGGTCATCTGTCTAGCTGGTCCTCTCGTTCGTCGTGCACTTCTGGGTCTTCGTCACCCTTGGGGAACGCCGGAATCGACAGGGTGAACGTCGATCCCGTGCCCGGCTGACTCCACAGCCGGATCGATCCGTTGTGATTGGCGGCGACGTGTTTGACGATCGCCAATCCGAGCCCGGTGCCGCCGGTGGCCCGGGACCGCGCCTTGTCGACGCGGAAGAACCGTTCGAACACCCGCTCCTGATCGGCGCTTGCGATGCCGATACCGCGGTCGGTGACGGCGATTTCGATGTTGTCGCCGCGACGACGCCTGCTGATCGACACCGACGAACCGTTGGGCGAGTACGCGATGGCGTTCGAAACCAGGTTGGCGATCGCGGTGACCAACAGCGCCTGATCGCCGAGCACGCGGTATCCCGTCGGCGCATCGGTGGTGATCGCGATGTCGGCGTTATCGGCGGCCACCTTGTACCGCGACAGCGCCTCCGCGACGACGGTGTCGACGTCGACGGATTCGAGGTCGGGCAACGGCTCGGCGCCCTGCAGCCGCGACAGCTCGATCAGCTCACCGACCATGTTGGCCAGCCTGTTGGACTCGGTCAGCATCTTCTCGGCGAACCGGCGCACCGTCTCCGGGTCGTCCGCCGATGCCAGCACCGCCTCGGCGAGCACACCCATCGCGCCGACCGGGGTCTTGAGTTCATGGCTGACGTTGGCGACGAAGTCGCGGCGGGTCGCCTCCATCCGGGCGTGTTCGGACTGATCGTCGACGTAGACGACGGCGAAGCGGCGGTCCTGCTCGGTCAGCAGGCGGACGTGACCGCGCACCGACAGCCCGGAGCGGCCAGGATGCGCACGCTTCCGCGGAGATAAGTCGACCTCGACGTCCTCGCCCGTGGTCAGGGTGCGTTCGGCCGCCAGCCAGGCGCGGTTGTCGAGCAGCCGGTCGCGGACCAGCCCCAGCTCGCGAGCCCGGTCGTTGGTGTAGACCACGTCACGGTAGGTGTCGACCACGACGATCCCGACTGGCGACTGCGACACGATGTGGGCGAGCATCTGCGAGACGGTGATGCCCGTCTGCGCGGTGGCCCTGCGCTGCCTGCGCTCCTGCAGACGGGGTGCCAGCCCCGTCCCGAGCGCCACCCCGATCACCAGGGTGAGCAGTGCGACGGATGCTGCGAGCAGCACCGCCGTTAGCACACTCACGCGAAAATCGTACGCATCCGGTGAACGTCATCCCAGCAGCGTGCGGCCAAACCGGGACATGTCACACAAGGAATCGCCGAAATTCGAACCCCGGCTGTCCGCTGTTAACCCGCCGTTTGCCGGCGCGATCGATTTCGGGGCTTACTTCGCGCCCTGCGCCGCCACTGCGGCCGCGCCGGCCGCTGCCGCCTCCGGATCCAGGTAGGTGCCTCCGATGACCTTCGGCTTGAGGTCGCCGTCGAGGTCGTAGCGCAGCGGAATGCCGGTGGGGATGTTGAGGCCGACGACGTCCTCGTCCGACATCCCGTCCAGGTACTTCACCAGCGCGCGCAGCGAGTTGCCGTGGGCGGCGATCAGCACCGTCTTGCCGGCGCGCAGGTCGGGTTCGATCGTGCTGGTGTAGTAGGGCACGAACCGCTCGACGACGTCCTTGAGGCATTCGGTGAGCGGCGTTCCGCCCTCGATGTCGGCGTAGCGCGGGTCGCCGTCCTGGCTGTAGGTGCTGCCCGGCTCGATGGGCGGTGGCGGGGTGTCGTAGCTGCGACGCCACTTCATGAACTGATCGTCGCCGTACTTCTCCTTGGTCTCCGCCTTGTTCAGACCCTGCAGCGCGCCGTAGTGCCGCTCGTTGAGCCGCCAGTCGCGGTGCACCGGAATCCAGTGCCGGTCGGCGGCGTCCAGCGCGAGATTCGCGGTGGTGATCGCCCGGCGCAACAGCGATGTGTACAGCACGTCGGGCAGGCGATCGAGTTCCTTGATCAGCTCACCGGCGCGCACCGCCTCGGCCCTGCCCTTGTCGGTGAGGTCGACATCGACCCAGCCGGTGAACAGGTTCAGCGCGTTCCACTCGCTCTCACCGTGGCGGAGCAGGATCAGCGTGGAGTCTCCCATGCCGAAGAGACTATCTTGAGGCCGATTCCCCGTCGTCTTCGTCGTCGTCGTCGATCAGGTGAGCGAAGGCCTGCAGGTTCTTCAGCGACTCGCCGCGCGACACCCGCCACTCCCACTCCTTCTGGATCGACGACCGAAAACCCAACTCCAGCAACGTGTTGAAGTCCGCATCGACGGCCTCGAGCACCTGCCCGAGCACCCGGTCGATCTCGTCGGGGGTGACCGAGGCCAGCGCCATCCGGCCGACGAGGTAGATGTCGCCGACGTTGTCGAGCGTGTACGCGACGCCGTAGAGACGGCGATTCCGCTTCAGCAGAAAGCGGTAGACGCCCTCGTGGTTCTCGTCGGGCTTGCGGCAGACGAACGCCTCGACGCGCACCGAGTGTTCACCGATGGACAGGATGGTGTTGGTCTTCAGCCGCCGCTCGCCGGGCAGTTCGACGATGATGCCGGGCAGCCCGCCGTGCGCGCCCTCGTGGCGGGTGCAGACGAGGCCGTTCTCCTTGCAGGTCTGCTCGATGATCTCCGCAGCGTTCACGCCCGGACCCCGCGGCGGATCGTGAATCGCCTGCCGCTGCGCCGCGCCGCGACGTCCTTGCGCTGACGTGCGCGGTAGTCGGCGTTCGCGCGGCCGTAGCTTTCCAGCAGGGCGTCGACGGTGTGGGCCCACGAGAACGTGGCGGCGTGCTCGACGGCGGCGGCACGCATGGTGTCGGGGCCGCGGTCCAGCAGGGCGCCGATCGCCTTGGCCCAGTCGTCGACGTCGTGGCCGTCGACCAACGTCCCGGTGACACCGTCGCGCACCGCGACCGGCAGCCCGCCGACGGCGGCGGCCACCACCGGGATACCGCAGGCCTGTGCTTCGATCGCGACGAGTCCGAATGACTCCGAATAGCTGGGCACGGCAACCAGATCGGCGGCACGGTACACGTCGACCAGTCGATCGCGCGGCTGCGGCGGCAGGAACGTCACATGTGCGGAGATACCCAGTTCCTCGGCCAGTCGAATCAACGACTCGGGTGCGGCCAGTCCGCTGCCGGACGGTCCGCCCGCGACCAGTACGCGCAGCGCGCTGAAACGGTCGGTGAGCCGGGCGGCGGCGCGCAGCAGCACATCGGGTGCCTTGAGCGGCTGGATCCGCCCCACGAATGCCAGCACCTGCTCGTCGTCGGCGAGGCCGAGTGCGGCGCGGGCGGCGGCGCGGTCGCCGGGCGTGAACAGTTCGAGGTCGACACCGGGGTGCACCACGTCGATGCGGGCCGGGTCGGCGTGGTGTAGCGAAACCAGTTGCTGCGCTTCGGTTTCGGTGTTGACGATCAACCGGTCCGCCTCGTCGACCACCTGTTGTTCTCCGACCGCGCGCAACGGCGGCTCGGGGGCGTCGCCGTCGGCCAGCGCCGCGTTCTTCACCGCGGCCAGCGTGTGCGCCGTGTGCACGAGCGGCACCGCCCACCGATCCCGTGCCAGCCAACCGACCTGACCCGACAGCCAGTAGTGCGAATGCACGATGTCGTAATACCCGGGCTCATGGGTGGCCTCGGCCCGCAGTACGCCGGCGGTGAAGGCGCACAACTGGGTGGGCAGGTCGTATTTGTCGAGCCCTTCGAACGGGCCGGCGACGACATTGCGGACCAGCACCCGGGGCGCGACGTGGACGACGGGGGCATCGGTCGACGACGTGGCCCTGGTGAAGATCTCCACCTCGACACCGCGCCTGGCCATCTGCAGCGCGCTCTGCAGGACGTAGACGTTCATCCCGCCTGCGTCGCCGGTACCGGGCTGCGCCAACGGCGACGTGTGCACCGACAAGACGGCTACGCGTCGAGGAACCACTAGACCGGCGATGTCCGATCGGCTCAGATCCGTGGCTGGGCGCACACAGTCATGTCTACACCGTGCGGGGACGGCGGCTCGTCACGCACTCACTTCGGGGCGCCGGTTCAGTGCCCGCTTCATCGCGCCGATGGGATCGGCATAGAGCCCGACGAGGGACACCACGCCTGCACCGGCCTCCTGCACCCGGTTGCCGAACGCCGTCAGCCGGATCTGCCGCGGTGGCATCACCGACCGCGCCGCGTAGGCCGCCTCCACCAGTTCCATGCCCTCCGGATATTCGGTGAAGGCCTGGCCACCGACCACGAGGTCGTCGGGATTGAGCAGGTCGCGCAGCAGGGCGACAGCCTCGCCCAGCACCCTCGCCCGCTCGGCGAGCAGCGCCTGCGCTTGCTCGTTGCCTCCCCTGGCGGCCCGCAGCACCGCCGACATCGTCGACGACGGTCCGTCGCCTGCGATGATGCGTGCCTTACGGGCGGCGATCAGCACAGCCTCGTCGCTCACGGTGGACTCCAGCTGGCCGGTGCCACCCAGGAGTTCGGAGTGGGCGGGCAACGCGGCGATGGTGCCGGGTCCGCTGGCGGGTGAGTGCACCCGTCCGCCGATGGACAGCGCGTAGCCCACGGTCTCGCGGGCGTAGACGTAAAGGCTGGTCGAGCTGGCTGTGGGCGCACCGCCCGCGATCTCGTTGACCGGCAGTCGGCGGGCCCCGAGCAGCAGTTCCGCACCGGCCATCGCGTCGACGTGGGATGCGACCGACACCGGCAGTCCGAGCGCCTCGGCGAGCACCGGTCCGACAGGGGCGTCCGACCAGCCCAGCCGCGGATGGTCGAGGTAGCCCGTCGCGCTGTCGACAACACCGCCCGCGGCGACGCCCACCCACAGCGGGCGACGGCGGTGCCAGCGGGCGAGATAGCGGCGGGCACTGGCGGCGAGCGAGGCCAGCGCGGCGGCCTGCGGTCCCCGCGGAGTCGGCGTCTCGACCACATCGAGCGTGCGGCCGAACAGGTCGGTGGCGACGATGCTGGTGGTACGGGCACCGATGTGGATGCCCAGCGTCAGATACGGCTCGTGGTTGACCTCGACCGGGACGCGCGGGCGGCCGATGGCGCCGGAGACGGCCAGGTCAGCGCGTTCCCGCAGCACACCCGCGTCTAGCAGCGCGGTGACCTGACGGTTGACCGTCGCGATACTGAGCTGGGTGACTTGGGCGATGACGTCACGGGCGATCGGACCGCGCAGGCGGGCCGCCCCGAACACGGATCCCGCCGCGGCCTCGGCCACCCGCAGCGACGGTGCGACGACGTGGTGGCGGGCCAGCAACGCACGCTTGGCGTGAGCGGCGGAAGAGGGCTTACGAAGAGTGGCGGTTGCAGTGCGCACAGGGATTGTCCTTTTGTGAAGTCGGCCGGTGGGTTCGGTGCCGCACCCGGCGACTGTCAATCAGGACAGCGGAATCAGGAGCGGCGAAGTGCGCAACAACAACAGTGCCGCGTGATGCGGGCGGCCTGACTCCTGGACATAGGGGTGAACTTAGCACGCCAACTAAAGTTGGGCCTATGACGACACCAGAGACCGACAAGCGCGTCGCGGTGGTCACCGGCGCCAGCGCCGGGATCGGTGCGGCAACTGCGAAAACCCTTGCAGCCCTTGGCTTTCATGTGGTTTGCGCAGCCCGCCGCGCCGAGCCCATCAAGGCCCTTGCCGAGGAGATCGGCGGCACCGCAATTGTGACGGACGTCACTAATGCGGATTCCGTCAAAGCCCTGGCAGACAGCCTGAACAGGGTCGATGTCCTGGTGAACAACGCGGGCGGGGCGCGCGGACTGGACCCGATCGCAGAAGCCGATATCGAGCACTGGCGGTGGATGTGGGAGGCCAATGTGCTCGGCACGCTGCTGGTCACCCGTGCGCTGCTGCCGAAGCTGATCGACTCCGGTGACGGGCTGATCGTCACGGTCACGTCGATTGCGGCGGTGGAGATCTACGACAACGGCGGCGGCTACACCTCCGCCAAGCACGCCCAGGGCGTACTGCATCGCACCCTGCGCAGCGAGCTACTCGGAAAACCGGTGCGGCTCACCGAAGTTGCGCCGGGCATGGTGAAGACCGACTTCTCGCTGAACCGGTTCGAGGGCGACGAGGAGCGCGCGGCGAAGGTCTACGAAGGTGTCACGCCGCTGGTAGCCGAGGACATCGCCGAGGTGATCGGGTTCGTTGCCAGTCGCCCGTCGCACGTCGACTTGGATCTGATCGTGGTGAGGCCGCGCGATCAGGTCAGCGGGGCGAGCGGATCCCGTTTCAACCGCCAGACCTAGAGCCGACAGCCGTTCACAATGTCAGCCTGAGAGCGTCGCCGTGCACATATAGCCTCGGCCGCGCTGTCAGCACGACATTGTGAGTCCGAGCCCTAGACGGTATGGAGGCTGACTCGAGGCCGAAGGCCTCGGGCTGCAAATGGACGTGGGTTGCCGATCGCGGGTGAACACTCGCATCGGTAGAGCCACAGTTGCAGATCAGGAGGCCTCCGGTGA
>NZ_JACKUK010000010.1 GCF_025822765.1 Mycobacterium barrassiae
CCAAGGCATTAGCACTATTCGACCGCCTCGACCACGACACCAACTCAGAACGCTCATCCTCGGTCAAGCGCACAACCGGCGCAACAGGGTTCGGCACCCACCAAGTCTAACCGCTAAAGGTCAAATAATGACTCAGGACACTAGTACTTCATGGTGCCGCGGTCGACGTTGATCTGGCTGCCGGAGATCGTCGCCGATCCGTCGCCGGCCAGCCAGGCCACGACGTCCGAAACCTCTTCGGCTGTCATGAAATCCTGCAGCGTCGACGCGCCCGCCTGACTGACGGCGCGGTACGGGAACGGCTTGAAGCTGTGGATGAAGCTCGGGAATCTTCCGAAGAGCTCCATCATCGCCTCTTTCTCGACCATCGGGGTGTCGATCGAGTAGGGGTGGATGGAGTTGACCCGAATCCCGAACTCCCCCACCTCCAATGCCAGCGAGTTGGTCAGCGAGGTGATGCCGTGCTTGGACGCCGCGTAGTGACCGTTGCCGGGGGTCGCCTTCAACCCGGCTGACGAGCTCACAAGAATGATCGATCCGCCGTTGCCTGCCTCGATCATCGCGGGGACGGCGGCGCGGATCGTCTTCCATGTGCCGTTGAGGTTCACGTCGATGACGGTGTTCCACTGCTCCTCGGACATCTCGAACAGACGGCCCCAACTCAGGACACCCGCGTTGGCCACCAGGATGTCCAGCCGGCCGAACTGCTCGACGCCGTCAGCGACCACCTGCTGCAGTGCGGCCAGGTCGCGGATATCGACCTCGCGGGCCAGCACCTTGCGCCCGGTGGCCTCGACGGCGCGCACGGTCTCGGCGAGTTCGTCGGAGCTCCCCAGCGGGTAGGTGATGCTGTCCGAGATCGGGGCGCAGACGTCGACAGCGATGATGTCGGCGCCCTCGCGAGCCAACCGGATCGCATGCGCCCGGCCCTGACCGCGCGCGGCCCCGGTTATGAATGCCACTCGCCCGTCCAGGGGCCCGTCTGTCGCCGTCACCGCTGCTCCTTTCGTGAAGCTGCGGACAGGCTAACAGCCGAACTGGAACGTGTTCTAGTAGCCGGATCAGTCGAGGGGGTCGCGGGTGATCGGGCAGGTCATACAGTGCCCACCGCCGCGGCCGCGGCCCAGCTCGGCACCCACGATGGTGATGACCTCGACACCGGCTCGGCGCAGCAGGGTGTTGGTGTGAGTGTTGCGGTCGTAGGCGAACACCACGCCCGGCTCGACGGCGACCAGGTTGTTGCCGCTGTCCCACTGCTGGCGCTCCGAGTCGTATTTCGTGCCACCGGTTTCCACCACCCGCAGGGCGCTCAGCCCCAGCGCGGCGGCGACCACTTCGACGAACGGTTTGGTCGCCTCCTCCACCTCGACACCCGGGTCGGCGTCGGTGGGATGCAGGATGAACGTCTGTATCGAATCGACGATGTCCGGATACAGCGTGACGACGTCACGGTCGGCGAACGTGAACACCGTGTCGAGGTGCATGGCGGCGCGTAACTTCGGCATCCCGGCGACGATGATCTTGTCGGTGGCGTTCTCGGCGAACAGCTTGGCCGCCACCTGGGTGATCGCCTGGCGCGATGTCCGTTCGCTCATCCCGATGATGACGAGGCCGTTGCCCGGTACCAGGACGTCACCGCCCTCGATCGTCGACATCCCCCACGACTGTTCGGGATCGCCCCACCACACCGTCGACCCGACGAAGTCCGGGTGGAACTCGTAGATCGCCTTCATCAACAGTGTTTCGTCGTGGCGTGCCGGCCAGAACAGCGGATTGAGCGTCAGGCCCTGATATATCCAGCAGGTGGTGTCGCGCGTGTAGAGCGTGTTGGGCAGCGGCGGCATCAGATACTCCGTGACGCCGGTCGCCTCACGCGCCAATGCGCGGTACCCGGACTGGATTTCGGCCGGGAGGTCGCGGGTGGACATGCCGCCGATGAGCAGCTCGGTCAGCCGGCTTGGCGTCAGCGAGTCCAGGAAGCCGCGCGTGTCGTCGACGAGTCCGAGGCCGACCTCGTTCGGCACGATCTTGCGGTCGAGCAGCCAGGCCTTCGCCTCGGGGATCTCCATGGTCTCGGTGAGGAGTTCGTGCAGTTCGACCACCTCGACGTCGCGTTCGCGCATCTTGTCGATGAAGTCGAAATGGTCGCGGCGGGCATTCTGCACCCACAACACGTCGTCGAAAAGCAGTTCGTCGCAGTTGGTCGGGGTGAGCCGCTCGTGTGCCAGACCCGGTGAGCACACCAGCACCTTCCGCAGCTTGCCGACCTCGGAGTGCACGCCGTAGGCAGCCGACGGGTTCGTCACTTCAGTTCCTCTCACCCGGCTATATCTCGATCGCTCCTGTTGCCAAGGAGACCACACCGGCGACGGCGCCGAGGACGATCACGCCGAACAGCACCGCCTCTGCCGGCCGGAATACACGTAGGCCGCGTTCTCGTCGCGCCTTGTAATAGAGCCCGGCCGCCGGGGCGTACAGGATGCAGGACAGCAGCAGCTTGTCCATGCCCGCGGCGTAGAGCAGAAACAGGGTGTACACCGTCGCCAGCGCGGCAACCACCATGTCCGGCACCAACGATTTGCCATCCCCGTACGTCTCGCGGGTGGCCGTCAGCTTCAGCGCGTACGCCGCAGCGAGCAAGTACGGGATCAAGGACAGCGCGGCCGTCAGATCCAGCATGAAATCCAGTGCGTTGGCGGCGAACAGCAGCGCCACGAGCAGCAACGACGTCAACCCGGCCGCCATGACCAAAGCG
This sequence comes from Mycobacterium barrassiae, assembly GCF_025822765.1. GTDB lineage: Bacteria > Actinomycetota > Actinomycetes > Mycobacteriales > Mycobacteriaceae > Mycobacterium > Mycobacterium barrassiae. Next base: position 2,756 of record NZ_JACKUK010000010.1, read on the forward strand.
TTGACCGGTGCGTCGTGACTGTTGGTGCGGGCCAGGAAACGCGGCATGTCATCGGACTTGGCCGGGATGTAGAGCACCTCCGCGGCCATCAACGTCCATGCCAGATAGGCACCCAGCACCGACACGATCACGCCGACGCGGATGAAAATCGATCCCCAATGCCCGACAACCGATTCCAGCACCGCGGCCATGGACGGCTGGCTGACCTCGGCGAGCTCATCCTGGGGCATGACGCCGTAGGACACCAACGTCACCAGGGCGAAAACACAGAGAACACTGAGGAATCCGAAGACCGTCGCGCGACCCACATCCGCTCGGTTACGTGCCATTCGCGAGTAGACACTGGCGCCTTCGATACCGAGGAACACGAACACCGTGATCAACATCGTGCCGGTAGCCTGATCCCAGATCGCCGCGAACGAATACCCTTCTGCGCCACCCCAGAAGTTGTCGGCAAAGATGTCGGCTTCGAACGCGATGGCCACGATCACGATGAACGACAGGATCGGTAGCACCTTGGCGACCGTGACGATGTAATTGATCACCGCCGCGTCCTTGACGCCACGCATCACCAGCGCCGCGAACAGCCACACCCCGATCGCGGAGACGATCACCGCCAGCACTGTGTCACCTGGGCCGAAGGCGGGTATGACGGCGCTCAACGTCGCCGTGATCAGCACCCAGTACGAGGTGTTACCGGCACAGGCCGATGCCCAGTAGCCGATGGCCGAGTTGAACCCGATGTAGTCGCCGAAACCGGCCTTGGCGTAGGCGAAAATTCCTGCGTCGAGATCCGGCTTGCGCATCGCGAGACGCTGAAACACGAACGCCAGCATCAGCATTCCGAAGCCCGCGACGGTCCACGCGATGATCGCCCCGAGCACGCCCGTCTCGGTTCCGAATCTGCGGGGCAGCAGGAACACGCCGGACCCGATCATCGAACCGACCACCATCGCGGTCAGCGTCGGAAGGCTGACCTTCTGATCGGCGGGTTCAGTCCGCGGTTCAGCGGTGGTCATCGCCGTTCACGCTACAGGTCGGCGAGTATCTGTTGTCGTTTTGCGGCGTATTCGTCGTCGGAGATGGCGCCGGTCGCGCGCAGCGTCTCCAACTCCTGCAGGCGTTGCGCGGTCGAAGGTTCCGGTGGCGCAAAGGGATACGACGCCGCCGAGGGTGCGCCTGCTGGCGCCGGTGCTGGCGCCGGTGCTGGCGGCGCTTGACTGGCGGCAGCACGTCGCACAATGGCCTGCACCTGTTGGCGCGCCGCCGGATTCGAGCGCAGATCGATCATGTTGTTGACGCCGATGTTGTTGGCCTTGAGGATCTGCAGAATCTCCATCAGCGGCCCCACCTGTCCCGTGAGGTCATAGGTTTGGTTGTCCTCGGCGATGGTGAACGTCGCCGGCATCACACCGCTTATCAAACCGCTTCGATCCCAATCGATCTGATACTCCATGGTGGCGGGATCCACAAGGGCGACAAGCTTGCGGCTGGTGATCATCGGCAGACGTGTGAGCGACGCGATCACCCTGTCCTGACTGGCGAACGGGGCGATACCCGGTCCCGAGATCTGCAGATCGATCTTTACCAGGGGGCGATTGTTGATCCGGGTTCCGGTCTCGTGAATGCCCACGACTTGAGCGAGCGCCAGCACCCCCGTCTGTTCGAGAGCCTGTTTCTTGGTCGACGACCGTGCGCCCATGCTGGTCAAACCGAGAGCGATGAGCACGTCGAGGGCAGTGATGGCCAGACCTGCCCAGAACATCCACTTCATGATCTGCTGCGCCCCGGAGACGAAGTAGATGGCCAGGAAGATCGGGCCGACGATTCCGCACAGCAAGACGAACGCCTGGATCTTGACGTACCGCCAGAAAGTGGACATAACCCAAGCTCCTACCGGAAAGAGGTCGTCTCGTCGCGTGTCAGATTAACGCCAAATCCACCCTGATGAGCCTTATCGTCGGTCCGTGGCCACGGCGCACGCTCTGGATAGCCTGTGAAATCACGATGGGTGCTGGCGGCCGTCTCGTTGGCGCTGTTCTGCGTGCAAATCGATTACTTCGCGGCCAATCTCGCGCTGCCGCGGATGGCGTCCGACCTCCACAGCACGCCGACAGATCTGCAATGGGTCATCAGCGTCTACATGCTTGCGTTGGGAGCCTTCATGGTTCCCGCGGGCCGGATCGGCGACATCTTCGGGCGGCGCAAGGCGCTGATGGCGGGCATCGCGTTGTTCGGGGCCGCGTCGGTGTTGTGCGCACTCGCGCCGTCGGTGCCTTTGATCGTCGCGTTTCGCGCAGTGCAGGGACTCGGGGCCGCGCTCATATTTCCGGTATCGGTCAGCGTGCTGACCAATGCCTTTCCCGGCGTCAAGGCGAGTCATGCGATCGGATTGGCTTACGGCATAGCGGGTTTGGGCAACGCAGCGGGACCGTTGATCGGCGGGCTGATGACCGAGACGGTCGGCTGGCGGTGGATCTTCTGGCTCAACGTGCCGTTGACGGTGGCCTCACTGGCGCTCGGCGCATGGAGCATCCAGGAGTCCTCCGACGCGACCGCCCCGCGTCGCCTCGACATCACGGGTCTGGCGCTGATCACGGTCGGAATCGGCTTGTTCACGTTGACATTTGACCGCGCCCCGCAGTGGGGCTGGCTGTCCGCGTCGACGACGGTCGCGTTCACCGCAGCGCTACTCGCACTCGCGCTGTTCGTCGTCGTCGAAAACCGGGCGCCATGGCCACTGGTCGATTTGTCGCTGTTACGCCACGGCCGGTTCGCGGTGCTCGTGGTTGCGGGCGCCATCGCCAACATCGCCTATGCGGTGGCGATCTTCCTGTCGACGCTCAACTTGCAGCAGGTGCGTGGCCTCGATCCCTTGATGGCGGGCCTCGTATTCCTCGGGCCGTCGGCCGGCGCGGCGCTGGGCGGTGTGCTGTCGGGCCGCCTTGCCGCGAGTCGGCCGCCGCTACTGGTGATGGGTCTGACGAGTGTGGCGGCCGCGGGCTCGCTCGCCGCGCTGGCGGCGTCGGACACCTGGATCGTCTATCTGTCGGCGTTGTCGGCGTGCGGCTTCACGCTTGGGCTCGTGTATGCGTTCACGACCGTCGCCACCCAGGCCGTCGTGCGGCCCGAACGCGCCGGGGAGGCCGCGGGTGTGACGCTGACGGCGCTGGTGACGCTCGCCGGGGTCGGTGTCGCCGTCGCGGGTACGGTGCTGGAGATGCTTCAGCGAGATGGGCGGTCAGCCGCCTCAGCGATCGACGTCATCCTTGGTGTGCTCGCGGCGCTGCTGGCGATCGCGAGCGTGGTGGTACTGGGAATCGCGCGGGCGCCTACGGCGTCGGCACGCTCGCGCTGAGCGGCACGATCGGCTGCGCATCGGGAGTCTGCGGCGCGGGACCACCGAGCATGAAGTACAGCGGCGAGGTCCAGGGCAGGCTGGACGTCTTGGCGTAGCTGGTGTGCACGGACACGCGCTGCGCGTACGCGGCAGTCGAGTCGTCGGCGTCCTCGTCATAGTCGCAGACGGCGTCGCCGAGATTGCACACGCTGATGGTCCGCGCGCCCATGGCCGGCGACAGCGGGCCCGGCGCATGCGCCAGGATCGGCCAGTCCTGCGCGACGCCCTTGCCGCGCTCCGGGATGCCGCTGGCAGTGCCCATGTTGTAGGTGGGGTCCTCCGGCAGGCGGTCGCCGTCGGCTACCAGGAGCACAGCCGCCAGGTTGGGGCTGGCCTCCAGCGCGGCGAGGTTGCGGTGCACCACCATGGCGCCCTGCGAATAACCGGCCAGCACCACCTTGGAGGCGGGGCAACGTTGGACGAACCCCTCGTATTGCTTGCCCAACGCTGCCGCACCGGCATCGACACTGCCCATGAAGCCCAGCCACTCCCCGATTCCGCCGTCCTCACCGGGAACCTCCACGGCCGGATACTCGACGGCCTCGGCGGTCAGGGTGCGGCCGTCCTTGGCCACCTCGGCGGACAGATCCTGCAGCGACCGGTAGACGACACGGCCCATCCCGCCGTTCTGGGTCACTTCCGCCGGCGTGCGCTCACCTGAGCCCGCCGCGCCGATCCAATGCACATCGGGGCAGCTGGCCTGCGCGTTGGCGGTTCCCAGACCGAGCCCGGCAAACGCGGCGACGGCGACAGCCGCACTCGCGATCGTGGTGACGCGACGGAACATGAATCCCCAACCCTTCTCGGCCCCGACCAGGGCATACGCGAAGTAAATCGTTCCGACGGCCGCCGACGTTACAGCCTGAGGCGGCTTAACGGGTGGATTGCCCGCAGCATGTGCGTGCGATCAACCCCTTAAGGGGCAGTCGCGACACGGGGTGGCGCAATACGAAAGCGGCGCCCACCCGGAGGTGAGCGCCGCTTCGCAGCAGAACTAGATCACTTGATGATCTTGGTAACCCGGCCGGCGCCGACGGTACGACCACCCTCACGGATGGCGAACCGCAGACCCTCGTCCATGGCGACGGGCTGGATCAGCTTGACGGAGATGTCGGTGTTGTCACCGGGCATCACCATCTCGGTGCCCTCGGGGAGGGTCACGACGCCGGTCACGTCCGTGGTACGGAAGTAGAACTGCGGACGGTAGTTGTTGAAGAACGGCGTGTGCCGACCACCCTCGTCCTTGGACAGGATGTAGACGCTGCCCTCGAACTCGGTGTGCGGCGTGGTGGTGCCGGGCTTCACGACGACCTGGCCGCGCTCGACGTCCTCGCGCTTGATGCCGCGGAGCAGCAGACCGACGTTGTCACCGGCCTGGCCCTGATCCAGCAGCTTGCGGAACATCTCGACGCCGGTGACCGTCGTCTTGGTGGTCTCCGGGCGAATGCCGACGATCTCGACTTCCTCGTTCACGTTGACGACGCCGCGCTCCACACGACCGGTCACCACGGTGCCGCGGCCGGTGATGGTGAAGACGTCCTCGACGGGCATCAGGAACGGCTTGTCGGTCTCGCGGACCGGGTCCGGAATCGACTCGTCGACCGCATCCATCAGGTCCTCGACGGACTTGACCCACTCGGGGTCGCCCTCGAGCGCCTTCAGCGCCGACACCTTGATGACGGGGGCGTCCTCGTCGAAGTCCTGGGCGCTCAGCAGCTCCCGGACCTCCATCTCGACGAGCTCGATGAGCTCCTCGTCGTCGACCATGTCGGCCTTGTTCAGCGCCACGAGGATGTAGGGCACACCCACCTGACGGGCGAGCAGCACGTGCTCACGCGTCTGCGGCATGGGGCCGTCGGTCGCGGCGACCACCAGGATCGCGCCGTCCATCTGGGCGGCACCGGTGATCATGTTCTTGATGTAGTCCGCGTGGCCAGGAGCGTCGACGTGCGCGTAGTGGCGCTTGTCGGTCTGGTACTCCACGTGGGAGATGTTGATCGTGATGCCGCGCTGACGCTCCTCAGGCGCATTGTCGATCTGGTCGAATGCGCGCGACTCGTTCAACTCGGGGTACTTGTCGTGCAGAACCTTGGTGATTGCTGCAGTAAGCGTGGTCTTGCCGTGGTCAACGTGACCAATGGTCCCGATGTTGACGTGCGGCTTCGTCCGCTCGAACTTCGCCTTCGCCACTTCTGTGTCCTCCTGGACTTGTTGGTGCTTCTTCTATCTGGTTTCGAAGCAGTGCTTTGATCTTTGCAGTTGATTCTCTTCGCGGGGTAACCGGGGCTTATTGCCCGGTCGCCTTCGCGATGATCTCCTTCGACACGTTTGCCGGAACCTCGGCGTACGAGTCGAAAACCATGGAGTAGTTCGCCCGGCCCTGAGTCTTCGACCGAAGGTCTCCGACGTAACCGAACATCTCCGACAGCGGTACATGCGCCTTGACGACGCGTGCACCGGAGCGCTCCTCCATGGCCTGGATCTGACCACGGCGGGAGTTCAGGTCGCCGATCACGTCGCCCATGTAATCCTCGGGCGTGGTGACCTCGACGGCCATGATCGGCTCCAGGATCACCGGCTGTGCTTGGCCCGCAGCCTTTTTCAGCACCTGTGATCCTGCAACTTTGAACGCCATTTCCGAGGAGTCAACCTCGTGGTAGGCGCCGTCGAGCAGCGTGACCTTCAGGTTCACCAGCGGGTAGCCGGCCAGCACGCCGTACTGCATGGCGTCCTGGCAGCCCGCATCCACCGACGGGATGAACTCGCGCGGGATGCGGCCACCGGTGACCTTGTTCTCGAACTCGTAGGTGGCACCGTCCTCGCCGGTGAACGGCTCGAGGTCGATGAGCACCTTGGCGAACTGGCCCGAGCCACCCGTCTGCTTCTTGTGGGTGTACTCGACCTTCTCGACCTTGCGGCGGATGGTCTCGCGGTAGGCGACCTGTGGCTTGCCGACGTTCGCCTCGACCTTGAACTCGCGCTTCATGCGGTCCACCAAGATGTCGAGGTGAAGCTCGCCCATACCGCCGATGACGGTCTGACCGGTCTCCTGGTCCAGGTGCACCTTGAACGTCGGATCCTCTTCGGCCAGCTTCTGGATCGCCGTGCCGAGCTTCTCCTGGTCGCTCTTGGTCTTGGGCTCGATGGCCACCTCGATCACCGGATCGGGGAACGTCATCGACTCCAGCACGATCTGCTCGTTCGGATCCGACAGCGTGTCACCGGTGGTGGTGTCCTTGAGGCCGATGACGGCGTAGATGTGCCCCGCGGAGGCCCGTTCGACCGGGTTCTCCTTGTTGGAGTGCATCTGGAACAGCTTGCCCAGCCGCTCCTTCTTGCCCTTGGTCGCGTTGATGACCTGCGAACCGGACTCGACGGTGCCCGAGTAGACGCGGACGTAGGTCAGCTTGCCGAAGAACGGGTGCGTGGCCACCTTGAACGCCAGCGCCGAGAACGGCTCGTCGACCGACGGCTTGCGGCTGATCTGCTCGTCCTCCTTGCCCGGCACGTGACCGACGGCAGGCGGAACGTCCAGCGGCGACGGCAGGTAGTCGATCACCGCGTCGAGCATGGGCTGCACACCCTTGTTCTTGAACGCGCTGCCGCACAGCACCAGGTACGCCTCGGAGTTGATCGTCAGCTTGCGCAGGGCGCCCTTGATCTCCTCGACCGTCAGCTCCTCGCCACCGAAGTACTTCTCGAGCAGCGCCTCGTCGGTCTCGGCGACCGCCTCGAGCAGCTTGGTGCGGTACTCGTCGGCCTTTTCCTGGAGATCGGCTGGAATGTCGATGGTCTCGTAGGTCTCACCGAGCTTGGTCTCGCCGCGCCATACCTTGGCCTTCATCTCGACCAGGTCGACGACGCCCTCGAAGTCACCCTCGGAGCCGACCGGCAGCTGAATCGGGATGACGTTGGCGCCCAGGCGCTCCTCCATCGTGCGCACCGAGAAGTAGAAGTCCGCGCCGATCTTGTCCATCTTGTTGACGAAGCAGATGCGGGGGACGTCGTACTTGTCGGCCTGGCGCCAAACCTGCTCGGACTGCGGCTCGACACCTTCCTTGCCGTCGAAGACGGCGACGGCACCGTCGAGCACGCGCAGGCTGCGCTCCACCTCGACGGTGAAGTCGACGTGTCCCGGGGTGTCGATGATGTTGATCTGGTTGTCGTTCCAGAAGCAGGTGGTCGCGGCGGAGGTGATGGTGATCCCCCGCTCCTGCTCCTGCTCCATCCAGTCCATGGTGGCGGCGCCGTCGTGCACCTCACCGATCTTGTAGCTGATACCGGTGTAGTAGAGGATGCGCTCGGTCGTCGTCGTCTTGCCGGCATCGATGTGCGCCATGATGCCGATGTTGCGGACCTTGGTCAGGTCGGTCAGCACGTCCTTCTGTGCCACAGAAGTTCTTCTCTCTCGCTTGGTAGTTGTTCAGCAATCGCCATCACCGCGGCAACGCCGCCACGGCGCGGCCGGATCACCAGCGGTAGTGCGCGAAGGCCCGGTTCGCTTCGGCCATCTTGTGGGTGTCCTCGCGCCGCTTGACGGCGGCACCCAGGCCATTGCTGGCGTCGAGGATCTCGTTCGCCAGGCGCTCGATCATCGTCTTCTCACGACGCTGCTTGGAGAAGCTGACCAGCCAGCGCAGAGCGAGGGTCACCGAGCGGTCCGGGCGGACCTCGACGGGAACCTGATAGGTGGCGCCACCGACGCGGCGGCTGCGGACCTCGAGGGCCGGCTTGACGTTGTCGAGAGCGCGCTTCAGGGTCACCACCGGATCGGTGCCCGTCTTGTCACGGGCCTGTTCGAGCGCACCATAAACAATGCGTTCGGCCAGCGATTTCTTCCCGTCCAGCAACACTTTGTTGACCAGCTGGGTGACCAGCTGCGACCCGTAGACCGGATCGTTGACCAACGGACGCTTGGGTGCGGGCCCCTTGCGCGGCATTAGCTCTTCTCCTTCTTGGCGCCGTAGCGGCTGCGCGCTTGCTTGCGGTTCTTCACGCCCTGGGTGTCCAACGAGCCGCGGATGATCTTGTAGCGCACACCGGGCAGGTCCTTCACGCGACCGCCACGCACGAGCACCATCGAGTGCTCCTGCAGGTTGTGGCCCTCGCCGGGGATGTAGGCGGTGACCTCAACCTGGCTGGTCAGCTTGACGCGCGCGACCTTGCGAAGCGCCGAGTTCGGCTTCTTCGGGGTGGTGGTGTACACGCGGGTGCACACTCCGCGACGCTGCGGGCTGCCCTTGAGGGCCGCAGTCTTCACCTTGGCGATCTTGTCGCGGCGACCCTTGCGGACCAGCTGCTGAATGGTTGGCATCTACCGGCTTTCTGTGTTGCTCGTTTGTTCTAGGTCGTTCCGAAGTCTCTGTACTGCAGTTATGCCCCGTTCACGTACCCCGCGATCGGGTGTGTCGCATGCGCCCGCCGCGAGGTTTTCCTCTAGGCTTCGTGGACACGCGAATTGGCCCGGCGTGCAGGCATGCCTGCTGACTTTTCCCGAAAGGCCAGTCCGCAATGCGCCTTATCTGCCAGGCACGATCGTCCACAATACCAGGGTGGCGCGTACCGACCAAACCCGTCGATGACGGGCTAACCGCAGGTCAAAGCGCCTACTGTCGACTAGCTCAGGCCGTCGCTCTTCGCGCAAGCGCTCATCGCAGCCCTTCGCTCTTCGCGCAAGCGCTCATCGCAGCCCTTCGCTCTTCGCGCAAGCGCTCATCGCCGTTCCATTCCGGCCGCCAACCGCATCACCATGTCAGTGAATATCGCATCAGTGTCGATTCCGTTCATCGCTCCGGTCATCTCGAGCAGCACGAAACCGTGCATCGCCGACCAGAACTCCAGGGCCGCATAGAACGCGTTCTCACCCTCGAGCCCGTACGACGCCAGGACGTCGATGACCGGGGCCGCTGCGGCCCGGGTGGCCTCGGTGAACTCGGGGTCGTCCCCGCCGAGCGGCATCCGGGTGAACGCTGAATAGCGGCCCGGGTGGTGGTGCGCATAGCTGCGGTAGGCAGCGGCCATCGCCATGACCGCGTCGTCGCGGGTGCGGCCTTGACCGACGGTGTTGAGCATTTCGATGATGTCGCCCACCACCCGCATCCGCACGGTGCGGCGCAGGTCATCGAGGCTGTGGACGTGGTTGTAGAGCGACGGCCCCTTGGTGCCGAGCTGAGTCGCCAGCGCGTTGATGGTGAGCGCATCCCAACCCTCGCGGTCCAGGAAGGTCAGCGCCGCGTTGACGATGGAGTCTCGGCTCAGCCTCGCGGGGCGCCGACCCTGGGTGCCCGACGGCTGAGCTGCCATCTGCCTTTCGCCCCCTCTCCGGGTTTCGCCGGGATCCCGCGGAACCGGGTGACGTCAAACTAACACCTCTAGTTTTACCTGCTCAGTCTGTGTCCGGTCAGTTGACACGCTCCTGGCTGAGCTGGGCCAGTTTTTCGGTGATCGTGCAGAGATCGGGCAGTGTCGCCGGGTTGAGCGTCTGGATCGACCAGGTGATGACGTCGCCACCCTTGGCGACATAAATACTGCACGCGTTGCCGTCGTAGGCCTTGAAGCCTTTGTTGCCGTCGACCGACAGTTCGGTGATCGTGCGCCCGGCGCCCTGTTCCAGCGACCGCTCGGTGTCCATATCGCTGCCGCGGTACCACCACGTCGAGATCCCCATCCCAGCGCCGACGGTGCCGAACATCGAGTTCTCCTGCCAGAAGCATCCGGCGTCGCTGACGACGGACTTGGTGAACTTTCCGGGCCCGACGGCCGCGCTGATGTCCGCGTCCGTGATGCCGTTGCAGTCACCACTACGGAAGCCGTCGGCCGCGATGGCCGTCGCCGGCGTCGACGGCGCGGTGCTTTCGCTCGGGGAGCCACACCCGACGAGCATGACCGATGCTGTCGCGGCTATCACCAACCACGACAATCGATTTCGCGTACGGACCATCACAAGTCCGACTGCAGGGTGGCGGCGAGCAACTTCTCGGCGTCGCCGCACGGGTCGCCACCGGTCTGGCCGCGGAACTGCACCCACCAGCTCAGCACTCCGGTGCCGGCCGCAGCCGTGGCCGAGCACGCTGCGCCGGTGGTGTCGCGCCGGGCCAGGAACGCCTCATGCCGTTCGACATCCGTGGCGGTGATCGTCGCGCCCCGTTCGGTGGCCAGTTCGCGCTCCCGTTCGAGACTGCCGGTCTCGAACCACGAGAACGTCACGTCCATGGTCGTGTTGCCCCGTGTCAGGACGTACTGGCAGACGGCGCCGCTATAGGGCCGCACCACGTGATCGGCGGCCAGCGCTTCCTGGACGGAGGAGTCGACCAGAAGGCCGCAGCGGTCGTCGACGTAGCCGTAGCTGCGGGTGGGATCGGGTACGGCGGGATGCGCCCGTCGCGCGGTACCGCTGACGGTCGAAGAGCATCCTGCAACGATCACCGCCGCTGTGACCGCCACGACGGCAACCTGATTGACACGCCAACGCATCGAAATGACACGCTACCCAGCACCGCAGCGAATAGCGACTTGGACGAACCCGGCCAACGCCTGACCGCGACGACGTAATCTCTGACCCATGGTGCGGACTGTGGTTGCCCGGTCTATGACGGCTTGCGTGGTCGCGTTGCCGATCGCGTTGACGGTGGGAGCACCGGCCGCGGGTGCGCAGCCGCCCGGGGTCTGCAACCCGTTGGCACGTACCTGCGCCGACAACAGCATCGTCGGTGCTCACCCGCCGGGCGACACCCACATCACGGGCGTCGGGATCGTCAGGACGATCGACTGCAGCGGCCACACCCTGATCGTGAACGGCGGCGGCAACCAGATCACCGCGCTGGGAACCTGCTGGGCGGTGACTGTGCAGGGCAACGGGAACGTCGTGGTCGCCGACAATGTGATCAACGACGTGACGGTGTACGGCTGGGACCAGACCGTGCTCTACAAGAATGGTTCACCGGCCATCTGGGACCGCGGCCGTGAACTAGGCATGACGAACACTGTCAACAGGGTTGCGGCGTGATGCGTGCTGCCGCCGTCGCCGTAGCTGCCGCAGCCGTGGTCCTCGCGGGCTGCGGATCGGAGAGTTCCGACACCAAGACGCCGACCGCGACGGCGGGGACATCGGGCGCGCAGGTCGAGGTCGGCAACACGATCAACTACGGTTCGTTCGGCACGACCGCCGACATCGATTGCGCCGACGGTAAATCGCTCAACATCGGCGGGTCGAACAACACCCTGACCGTCAAAGGCACGTGCGCCAACGTGAACATCGGCGGCGCCGACAACAAGATCACCTTCGAGCGCATCGACAAAGAGATCAGTGTCGTCGGCCTCAACAACACCGTGACCTACAAGGACGGCGAGCCGAAGATCAACGACACCGGCTCGAACAACAAGATCACCAAGGGCTGACTTTTCTCCCGCGAGATTTCTCTCGCGAGCAGACGCAAAAGTCACCAACACGCCGCGCTTTTCGGCACCTTTGCGTCTGCTCACGCAGGGGTCAGGGCTGACGCTAGGCGCGTGCCCCGTGCCGCCCCTCGCCCGCTGCGAACCGCTTAGCGCCTTGCAACGATTCGGCGGACACTCGCGACATGCTGCCGAACTCGAAATCCATCGCGTCGGCTTCGCTCATTCCCCACTGATGCAGTAGCGACAGGCGGTCTGAACGCATGCATTGCTGCGGAAGCCTGGCCAGTTCGGCGGCGAGTTCCTCGGCCCGTTGCCGCGCTTCGCCTTTGGGCACCACCCTGTTCGCGAGTCCGATGGCGAAGGCCTCGGCGGCATCGACGGGACGGCCCGTGAGAATGAGATCCATCGCTCTGCTGTGTCCGATCAGCCGCGGCAACCGCACCGTGCCGCCGTCGATCAGCGGCACACCCCATCGACGGCAGAACACGCCGAAGACCGCGTCGTCCTCGACCACGCGCATGTCGCACCACACCGCCAGCTCGAGTCCGCCCGCGACGGCGTATCCGCTGACGGCAGCGATCACCGGTTTCGACAGCACCATCCGACTGGGTCCCATCGGCGCGGGACCAGTGCGATGTACAGGGTTGGTATCCGGAGTGCCGATGGCCTTGAGATCAGCTCCCGCGCAGAACGTTCCGTTGTCGCCCCACAGTACGGCGACGGCGGCGGAGTCGTCCTTTTCGAACTCGTCGAACGCGGCGTACAGGTCGGCGGCGGCGGGCCCGTTGACCGCATTGCGTGCCTCCGGACGATTCATGATCACCGTCGTCACCGGACCGTTCTTCTCGACCCGCACCCCACTGCTCATGTCGCCTCCATCAGTCGATCGCTGTCACGCCGGGAAATCAGCTCCGCGGCGAAGGTGTTGTAGGCCTGGCGCAGTCGTTCGCCAGGCCAGTCGTCGGGTAGCAGTTCGGACGGCAGCACTGGGTCAGTGAGCAGGTGACGAACTATCGCTGCGGCGACGATGAATCGGCCGGGAATGTCTGCGGCCGATTCTATTTCGGCGAGCAGCTCATGCCCGCGACGGGCCCAGGCCGTCAAGTCCCACAGCTGTGCGGCCAAACCTGCGGGGTCGTCATCGCGCGTGTGCAGTTGCCTCCCGCGGCGTAACACCTCGGCCGGCAAGGCCGCATCGAGGTTGTCTGGGCGAAGCCACACACCTTCACGGAGTTCACCGAATCTGTTGTCTTGCAGTGTGGTCCGCAGTGCGGCGCGGGTACGAGCATCGGTACCGACGCTGGTGATCACCAGCGTCTTCCACACCCCGTCCCACGGGTGCAGGCGAGGGTTGATCGCGTCGTCCTGGCGCCGCTGCCTGGCCAGCAACCTGTCGGACAGGCGGTAACCGTCCTCCGAGCGCACCAGGTCACCCGCGCTGACCATCCTGGTCAATGCGACCCGCACCGTCGACTCCTTGATGTCGAAATCCGCTGTGAGCCTGATGAGTTCACTCGCTGTCGCCCATGCCGGGTGCGCCCCCAGCAACACGCTCAGCACCACCGAGCGGGCCGTCATCCGCGAGGTTGTCAGACGAACTGCAGCATCGGACTGGGCGGTCATTCCCTAAACCCCGGACGCCTTTCTGCCGTGATCGCCGAATGGCTCGTCACGTTGACGAACAGCCTCGCGGAAGCCGTGCTCGCGGGATTGCGTGACGAACGCATGGCCCTCCGGCGTGTGGCGCGCGATGCCGTCGAACACCGTCGAGATCATGGCGCTGTTGGCCACCCCCTGGTTGAGCAACGCGGAGTTCATCGCGAGCTTGACCATGATCAGTTGGTTGACGGGGACGGCGGCGATCCGCTCGACCAGCCGCTCCGTCCGTTCGTCCAGATCTTCGGGGGCGGGTGCCTCCACCGCCAGACCCCACTCCGCGGCCTGGACGCCGGTGATCGAATCACCGGTCAGCAGAAGGCGTTTGGCCCGCTGATCGCCCAGTCGGTGCGCCCACATCCCCGCCGCAGGGATACCCCAGACCCGGGTCGGCGGATAGCCGATCTTGGCGTCCGCCGCCGCGATCACCTGATCGGCGTGCAGCGCGATGTCGGTACCGCCCGCGATGCAGTAGCCGTGGATCTTGACGACTGTGGGCTTGTCCGCATGCAGCAGGCTGGAAAAGCCGCGGACGAAGCGGCTCATCATCTGGTAGTCGATCATCGGATCCCACGGCTGATCGGGTAAGTGGTTGATCGCCTGGGTCTTACCGGACAGCACCGTGTCCTTGTATGGGCTGCCACCGCCAGCGGACGAGGAGCCTTCCGCATATGCGGACAGATCGAACCCCGCACAAAACCCTTCTCCGCGACCGGAAACGAGGATCACATGCACATTCGGATCGAGGTCGGCCCGCTCCACGAGTGCGGACAGTTCCAAAGGCGTGTCGGCGACGATCGCGTTGCCCTTCTCGGGCCGGTTGAACGTGATGCGGGCAACCCGACCGGTGACCTCATAGGTCATCGTCTTGAGGTTGTCGAAGTCGACGGGCCTAATCGCGTGCGTCATCGCCCAGCCACCTTCTCGCGCGAACAGACGCAAACTTCCCCGACACGCCGGGAATTCCGGACACTTTCCGTCTGCTCGCCGAGAATAGACGTCATCCCTTGACCAGCGCGCGTTCCAGGATCGGCGCAAGATCCAGTCCGGTCGGCATTGTTCCGAATGCCCCACCCCACTGACCGCCCAGCCGCGTCGCGAGGAACGCCTCGGCGACGGCAGGGTGACCGTGGCGCACCAACAGCGAACCCTGCAGCGCCAGGCTGATGTCCTCGGCGACCTTACGGGCGCGGTACTGGATGGTCTCGAGGTCACCCAGCGCGGGACGCAGCGCGTCGACGTGGGCGTCCAGCCGGACGTCCTGTCCTGCGGTGCGGGAAAGTTCGTCGAACAGGACATCGACGCATTCCGGACGAGTTGCCATGGCGCGCAACGTGTCCAGCGCACTGACGTTGCCCGATCCTTCCCAGATACCCATCAGCGGCGCCTCGCGGTAGAGCCTCGGCATGCCGGACTCCTCGACGTAGCCGTTGCCGCCCAGGCACTCCATCGCCTCTCCAGCGTGCGGCGTGGCGCGCTTGCACACCCAGTACTTGCCCGCCGCCAGCCCGATGCGCCGCAGCAACGTCTCGCGCTCGTCACCGCGCACCGCCGCGTCGGTGGCGCCGGCCATGCGCATCGCCAGGATGGTCGCCGCTTCAGCCTCGACAGCGAGGTCGGCCAGCACGTTGCGCATCAGCGGCTGGTCAATCAGATACTCGCCGAACGCCTTTCGGTGCTGAGCGTGGTGGATGGCGCGGGTCAGGCCGTTGCGCATACTCGTCGCGCTACCGAGCGTGCAGTCCAATCGGGTGAGGTTGACCATCTCGATGATGGTGGGCACGCCGCGGCCTTCCTCCCCGACCAGCCACGCGGTCGCGCCGTCGTACTCCACCTCGGACGAGGCGTTGGCGTGGTTGCCGAGCTTGTCCTTGAGCCGCTGAAGGAACATGCGGTTGCGGCTGCCGTCGGGCAGGACCCGCGGCAGGAAGAAGCAGGACAGCCCCTTAGGCGCTTGTGCCAGAACCAGGAAGATGTCGCACATCGGCGCTGAGGTGAACCACTTGTGGCCCGTCAGGCTGTAGCTGCCGTCGGCGTTCGGCGTCGCCTGCGTGGTGCCCGCGCGCACGTCGGAACCGCCCTGCTTCTCGGTCATCGACATGCCCGCGGTGATGCCGACCTTGGTGGTAGGCACCTTCAACTCGGGGTCGTATTGCCGGCTGGTCAACAGGGGTTCGTAGACTTTGGCGAGTTCGGGGTTGGCTCGCAGGGCGGGGACGACGGCGTAGGTCATCGAGATCGGGCAGACGTGGCCCGGTTCGGGTGTCCAGACCGACATCTTGGCGGCGCGTACGACGTGGGCGCCGGGTCGGTCGTCGGCCCACGGCGCGGCGTGCAGACCGTGGGCGATCGCCGTGGTCATCAACGCGTGGTAAGCGGGGTCGAACTCGACCTCGTCGACGCGATGGCCGTACCGGTCGTGGGTGCGCAGGATCGGCTGGTTGCGGTCGGCGAGTTCGCCCCACCGCTGGGCCTGCTGTGAGCCCGCGATCGCGCCGAGGTCGTTGACCTCGTCGACGCCCCACTCGCCGCCCTCGCGGATGAGCGCCTCGGCGAGCACCGGCGACGTGGCCGGGTTGTAGTCCTCCAGCGGAGGAACCTGATTGGTGACGACGTGCGTATCTGCCATGGCGCCGATATTACGCTTTCGCGACAGCCGTATGGAAGATGTAATACCTATGCCGTGGAGGCGCCGTCGGGTTCCGGAAGTTCAGGGGCATTCAATCGGCGCATTCGACGCGCCTGGTGGCGGTTGAGCAGCAGGATCGCGACCACGGCCAGCACCCAGCCCAACAGGATGTCGATGACGTAGTGCTCCGCGGTGTACACCAGCGTGAACGCCATGATCAGCGGATAGATCACCAGCAGCGGACGCCAGCCCCAGTGCACCCGATTCCACAGGAACATCGCCACCGCGGCGGTCATGCCGGCGTGCAGCGACGGAATGGCCGCGACGAGGTTGACGCTCGCCTGGCCCTGATCGAGCAACGCCGTCGCCGAGTGCAGGTTGAGGTTGCCCCAGCCGCGGCCGACGATCCGTTCGATCCAGTTGTTGGCGCCGTCCTGCGTACTCTGCATCGCGCCGAGTACCCCGCCGTCGGGCACACCGCGGGCCGACCGGAACATGCACTTGGGATTGGCGGGGCCGCCGGCGACATCCTCCGGGGTACAGCGTGCGGCCGCCCATGGCGGTGCGGCCGGCTGGGTGGCATAGACGACCAACCCTGCGACCGAGATGCCGACGAACAGCTTGACGAAGGCCTTCCACTCCTCACGATCGCGCAGCCACAGCACCGCCGCCACCACGTAGGGAAGGATGAAGAACGACATGTAGACGCTGCTGACGACCACCTCCCACCAGGGCGGATCGGGCAGCTTCAGGTGCTCCTGCAGCCATACCGTCGGCATTGTCCCGGAAAAGAGCCAGCGGTCGACGTCGGCCGGCCACTCCCACAGCGTCGGCCGGCCGATCATGTCGGCGGCACCCCTGCTCAGGTCGTATGCGATGAGCACCAGTGCGAACGGCAGCCAATCGCGGATGATGTAGAACATCCGACGGCCCTGACCGATGCTCGCCGCGGCCAATCCGGTGCAGATGTAGAGCAGCACCAGCTCCCGGTTGAACGCGAAGCCGTCCGTCGCGGTCCGATAGATGACAACTGTCGCCCAAATAGTGATTGCGACCCACCGCGCGATGCGGAGCCATCGGCGGGAGCGACCCTTGCTCGACGGCGGCTCGACCGCAGTTGGCAGCACAACCGCTTGCTGCTCAATGGCGGACACTGAACCCCTCGGATGCCGGTCGGCGATCGGTACCGCCTGTTCCTCGACGAAGAGCCTAGTTAACTGTCCGTGCACCCGAAATTTGAATGGCGTTTTGTTATTGCACCGTGCCCGGACGGCGCCCGTCAGCCGACGTGCTCGCGAAGAAACGCGATGTCGTCCTTGCGGCCCGCATCCGCCGTCTCACAGATGACCGGCGCGTCGGCCGCCTCGACCACCGCGACCAGCAGTTGCGGGTCGATCTTTCCGGTGCCGAAGTTGGCGTGCCGGTCGGCACCCGACCCTGCGGCGTCGCGCGAGTCGTTGCAATGCACGAGGTCGATGCGGCCGGTGAGCGCCTTGATGCGGTCGACCGCGTCGATGAGCTCCTCCCCCGCAGCCCACGCATGGCAGGTGTCCAGGCAGAAGCCGATACCGGTATCGCCGATGCGGTCCCACAACCGCCCGATGACGTCGAAGTGCCGCGCCATCGCGTGATCGCCACCTGCGGTGTTCTCCAGGTAGACCTGCATGTCGGTCTCGAGGTAGTCAAGCGCCTTGGCCCAGCGTTCGAAGCCGGCCTCGTAGTCCTTGTCGTCGGCGTGGCCGCCGTGCACGATCACCGCCGTCGCGTTGATCTCGGATGCGGCGTCGCAGGTGTCCTGCAGGATCTTGCGAGACGGGATACGCACGCGGTTGTTGGCCGACGCGACGTTGATCAGATACGGCGCATGCACATAGAGCGGGATGCTGGACGCCTTGAGCACGTCGGCGTCCTCGCGCGGCTTGGGCTTCTTCCAGCTCTGCGGGTTGCCGAGGAAGAACTGCACGACGTCGGCACCGTCAGCGGCGGCGTCGGCCAGGGGGTCGTCTCCGTGAACATGCGAACCGATGAGCACGAGGCCGAGTCTAGGCGCGCACCCCGACACTCACCCCCGTCGCCCGGTGGCGTCATCGATCAGCTGAGCGGCCGCGGCGCGTGCGTGCAGTATCGCCGCGGTGTCGTTGAGCGACGTCGCCAGCGCCGTCGCCCCCTCGAACAGCACCAGCAACTGGTGACCCAGCGCGTATCCGTCGTCCGCGCCGGCCTCCTCGGCCACCTCGACCAGTCGCTCGGCGAAGCGTCGCTTGTGGGTGCGGATGATCTCGTCGACGCCTGTCCACTCGCCGGCGGACTCGACCGCGGCGTTGTGGAACGGGCACCCGCGAAACCGCTCCACCGGCCGGGCGTCGAAGATCGCCAGCAGTCGCTCCCGGGGAGTGAGGTCCGTGCGGTCCAACGGCCGCTCCATCGGTGTGCCCTCTTCATCGAGTGAGCGCAGGTAGTTCTCGACGAGCTCGGTCTTACCCGAGAAGTGTTGATAGAGGGTCCGTTTCGATACCTTGGCCTGTTGGATCACCGCCTCTATACCGGTGGCGTTGATGCCATTGCGGTAGAACAGTTTGGCGGCGGTGGCGGCGAGGCGTTCTCGCGCTCCGCGCCCCCCATGGGACGCCTCGGTGGTCATGCGTGCAAGTATACCGATCGGTACCATTACTGAGGTGGTCCTGATTGAGGAGACGATGTGACGACCCATCCATTCGACTCAGCCATCGAGCTCGAGGAAAGCGACCAGGGTCTGCTGGGTCGCACCGTGCCCGAATACGCCAACATGGTCGGCCCGTTCGGCGGCGCGACCGCCGCGGCCCTCCTGCGCGCTGTCGAGCTGCACCCCGGGCGGGCCGGTGACCCGGTGGCGCTGACCGTGAACTTCGCAGCGCCCATCGCCGATGGTGAGTTCCGCATCGACACCACGTTGGCGCGGGCCAATCGGTCCAACCAGCACTGGATGATTTCCCTGCATCAAGACGGCAATGTGATGTCCACGGCCACAGCGGTTTTCGGAATCCGCCGGGAGACGTGGTCGGATGCGGAGACGCAGATTCCGGATGTGCCGTCTCCGGAGTCGGTGGATCGGACGCCGGGCCCCGAGGGCGTGCGGTTCCTGCAGAACTATGACCTTCGGTTCGTCGCCGGATCCCCACCCGCCGACGGCGTCGCGCGACCGTCGTCGACGACGACGCTCTGGGTGCGTCACGACCCCGTCAGAGAACTCGATTTCAGCGCACTAGCCGCGCTTTCCGACGTCTTCTATCCCCGAATCTTCCTGCGCCGCGGTGGACCCGTTCCCGCAGGGACCATCTCGATGACGGTGTACTTCCACGTCGACGGCGCCGAACTGGCTCGACTCGGCGATGACTACGTGCTGGCCACCGCCACGGGCCAGCAGTTCGCCCGGGGCTACTTCGATCAGACGGCCCAGCTGTGGTCGCGGGACGGCGACCTGCTCGTTACCTCCAGCCAGGTTGTCTACTACAAGGACTCCTTCGGTAGTTAGAGCGCTCGGTATTCCCGAATATGGGGTATATCACTGGGTCTAGCCTCTTTGGTACCGATCGGTGTACTTTGATGCCCAGCATCGAAGGAGGCTGCCATGCAACATCTCGTCGCAACCCAGTTCGGTCCGCCTGAGGAGTCGGTCGACCTCACCGACAGTCCCGAATCCACACCCGGACCGGATCAGATGTCGGTACGCCTGGAGGCGGCCGCGATCAACCCGTCGGACCTGATGTTGATCCAGGGCCGATACCTCGCCCGCCCGCAACTGCCGGCGACTGTCGGCGCTGAAGGGGTCGGCATCGTGGACGCCGTAGGCGACGGTGTGGACGGCGGCCTCGTCGGCAAGCGCGTGATCCTTTTGCCCACATACGAATACGGCACGTGGTCACAGCAGGTTGTTGTCGCCCGCGGCAATGTCGTCGAGGCACCTGATGGCGATCCCCTGCAATTGGCGATGGTAACGATCAACCCGGTGACGGCCCACCTGCTGTTGGAGCGGGCCGACCTCAAGATCGGTGACTGGGTCGGTCAGACCGCCGCGAACTCGGCCGTCGGCAGGCTCGTGGTGGCGCTAGCCAAGCGCCGCGGCCTGAAGACTCTGAACGTGGTGCGCCGCGAGGACGCCGCGGCCGAGGTCAGGGAAGCGGGCGGCGACGTCGTCCTCGTCAGCGGGCCGGACCTGGCCGCCGATATCGCGACGGCGCTCGACGGACGGCAGCTGCGCCTGGTTCTCGATCCGTTGGGCGGCACGCATGCGTTTCTCCTATGTCAAGCCGCTGTCATTTGGCAAGTGGTTTGACGGTTGTTGTGGTCGGTGAGCAGGTGGTTGAAGACGACGCGGGCGAGGCGGCGTTTGAGGCAGCGCAGTGCTTCGG
>NZ_JACKUK010000011.1 GCF_025822765.1 Mycobacterium barrassiae
CGTCTGGTCGAAGGCGCACGCACCAACGGCTGGAAACAAGCGCTGGGCGCATTGGCCCTGACCTACCCCGAACGAATCAACCCCTACCTATAACGGCCACCTACACAGTAATCTTGACAAGCTCTTTGTCGTTTCGACCGCAGCGACCTTGCCTCTTGCCGCCCTCAGCTGGTTCTTAGTGGAAAAGCGCGCGATGTCCCTGAAATCGCGTCTTGCTCGCAAGGACCCTCCTTACTCCGAGACATTTCAACCTGAGAATTCCCGCGAGCCTGAAGTGCCGACATAAGCCGCAGAACCTGGATCGGTGACCCAGGCCCCGCGTGGCGGAAGCGCGGTCCGCAGCCAGGCGGCGGCACTGAACCGTTCAAACCCGAATCTCACGTGGACGAAAGTGGCGATCGATCGCCGCCGTGTGACACCCCTACTAGCTAAGCGGCCCATTCCGGCAAACGGCGGCAAATATCCACAAAACGAAGCGTGCCGTAACCGGACGTGAACGGTTTGGTCCAGAACGCCAGTAAGACGTCCCTGCTGAGAGCCTGCGGCCATAAATTCATCCGCGGCGGACGATCTGTTTCGGCTATCCCAGCAACAGCCCGTCCCGTCGAGCGGGTACACTCCGAGTTCATAAGCGCTCGCCGTCGGCGGGCAGCAACAAGCCAGAGACCCAGAGACAGGGGCGTTTCTTGACCGTGACCGATCGCCATGCTACCGCCGCCTACCTGGACCTGCTTCGGCGGGACCTCACCAGATACGGGGCCGACGAGCTGGTCCCCGTGGGGTGGTACACCATTGGTCGTCCGCTTTTCAAGACGAAGAACATGATGCTCGTTCGCAGGAAGCCGTTCAACAAGCATGCTCGCGACTTGGGGCTCGACTGGCCGGCGGACGCGCTGACGATGATCGGTATGCAGCGGCTCACCAGTCTGCAGCACTGCGTGGAGGCGGTCCTCGAGGAGGGCATCCCCGGCGACCTCGTCGAGTGCGGAGTGTGGCGCGGAGGAGCGTCTATTTTGATGCGCGCGATCCTGGCCGCCTACGGCGACGAGACGCGAACCGTCTGGCTAGCCGATTCGTTCGAAGGCGTGCCCCCGCCCGATGCAGCGAACTACAAGGCCGATAAGGGGGACAGGCTGCACCGGTACGCGGCGCTGGCGGTGCCCGAAGAGGAAGTACGGGCGAATTTCCAGCGCTACGATTTGCTGGACGACCAGGTTCGATTCATTCCCGGTTGGTTCAAAGACACCTTGCACAAGGCGCCGATCGAACGGATCGCGGTCTTGCGGCTTGACGGCGACCTCTATGAATCGACGATTCAGGCGCTCGATGCTCTCTATCCGCGGCTGTCTCCGGGCGGCTTCTGCATCATCGATGACTACCACGCGATCAAGGCATGCGAGAAGGCCGTCACGGATTACCGCGAGCAGCATGGGATAACCGCGGAGATCGTCGAAGTAGATGGGACTGGCGTCCTTTGGCGCAAGTCGTGAAATTTCCTGGCCTAGGGTTCCTACCGAGCGATTCATAACCGATGATGTTGGCTGCGCGATGAAAATTGTGCTGGCTTGCTACGGGACGCGGGGCGACGTCGAGCCCGCCCTGGTGATTGGACGCGAACTGCAGCGCAGGGGTCACAACGTGACTATGGCCGTTGCGCCCGATTTGGTGCCTTTCACTGAGGGCGCAGGTTTGCCCACCGTCGCTTATGGACTCGACACGCGGACATGGCTGGACACGTACCGCAATTTCTGGACGTCAGCGTTTCACTCCTTCTGGAGGGTCCGGAAATTACGGGTACTTTGGCGCGAAATGTGGGACATCAGCGACAAAAGCTGGGCACAGATGAATGCGACGCTATCGGCGCTGGCCCGTGGCGCCGATGTGGTGTTGGCCGGACAGGCTTACCAAGAGACCGCGGTAAGCGTGGTCGAATACCTTGACCTTCCCTTGGTGACACTCCATCACGTTCCGATGCGACCCAACAGTCAACTCGTCGCGTTTCTCCCACGACCGTTTCGCCGACCCGCAATGAAGGCTTTCGATTGGTTCGCTTGGCGATTGAACAGAAAAGTGGAGAACTCTCAGCGCCGTGAACTGGGGTTGCCGAAAGCAACGACCCCCTCGCCGCGACGAATCGCGGAACGAGGAGCGGTGGAGATCCAGGCGTACGACGAGGCGTGCTTTCCGGGGTTGGCGGAGGAATGGGCGAAGTGGGATGGACTTCGACCCTTTGTCGGCACGCTGACGATGGAGCAGAGCACCGAGGTCGACGACGAGGTCGCGTCGTGGATCGCCTCGGGATCACCGCCGATCTGCTTCGGCTTCGGCAGTATGCCGGTCGAATCCCCAGCTGAAACAGTTGAGATGATCAGTTCGGCTTGCGCTGAACTGGGCGAGCGTGCGTTGGTGTGCGCCGGGTGGAGCGACTTCAGCGATGTGTCCTTACCCGACCACGTCAAGGTTGTCGGTGGAGTGAATTACGCGGCTGTCTTTCCGGCCTGCCGCGCGGTCGTCCATCACGGCGGCTCAGGCACGACAGCGGCAAGCCTGCGGGCCGGAGTGCCTACGCTGATCCTCTCGATGGACGCCAATCAAGCCCTCTGGGGAACACAAGTCAAGCGAATGAAAGTTGGTACCGCACGGCGATTTTCAAAAACGACTCGCGACACGCTGGTTGCCGATCTGCGCCGCATACTTGCTCCGGATTATGTGGCCAGAGCTCGAGAACTCTCCACTCGCATGACCAAGCCCGCTGAGAACGTCGTCATCGCGGCTGATCTTGTCGAGAAGTTCGCCAGCGCCGGAACCCGTTGAATGGAGGAGGCTGCCATTTTTCCCGGGAGACACCGAATAGCTGTGCTCGAATTGACCGCGATCATTGTCCGGCCCTGCACCCGTGTACTTGCTGGTCAGGAAACGAAAAATCGATGGTTGCCTGCGCCCGGCAGCTGTAATTCTGCTACGTTCGCGGTGGGAGAATTCGGCAGCTGTCGGCTCGCCTTCCCATAGACGAGCGGTCGGTAGTTGTCGGACATAAACTGCCGCACAAGGTACGTGTCGTGCGCATGGGGGTCCGGATGAAGTTTGTGCTGGCGGCTTACGGGACGCGTGGCGATGTCGAACCATCGCTCGCCGCCGGCCGTGAACTGCTGGCCCGCGGGCATGACGTGCGCATGGCGGTTCCCCCCAATTTGATTGCTCTCGCGGAGTCGGTCGGACTCACGGCAGTCGCTTACGGACCGCCTCCCCATGATTTCTGGGATGACGAAATCCTCCTGAAGTTTTCGGAGCTCTACCGCAAATTCTGGACAATCCGAGAGCCGATCAAGGTGGTGCAGGAGGCCTGGGAACCCGTGCGTCGGCATTGGGCGGATATGAGCAAGACCCTGACGGCGCTGGCGGACGGTGTCGACCTGCTCTTCACGGGTCAGCTCTATCAGGATCTCGCGGTCAATGTCGGTGAGTTCTACGACATTCCTTTGGCGGTGCTGCACTACTTTCCGATGCGGCCGAACGGCCACCTCATCCCCTTGGTGCCCGCGCCGCTGGCCCGCACCGGATTCAAAATGTACGACTGGATGTGTTGGCGCATGAACAAGCAGGCCGAGGACGCCCAGCGCCGTGAGCTGGGATTACCTAAGGCTACCGGCGCCTCTCCGCGGCGGATCGCCGAGCTGGGGTCACTGGAGATACAAGCCTACGATGAGGCGTGCTTCCCCGGACTGGCTGCCGAATGGGCGAAGTGGAATGGCCGACGACCGTTCGTGGGCGCGTTGACAATGGGGCTGTCCACGGATCGCGATGACGAGGTCGCGGCTTGGGTCGCTGCGGGATCACCGCCGATTTGTTTTGGGTTCGGCAGCATGCCGGTGGAATCTCCCGTTGACACTGTCGAAATGATCAGCTCGGTCTGTGCGGAGTTGGGTGAGCGAGCGTTGGTCTGCTCCGGGTGGACCGACTTCAGCGGGGTGCCGGAGCACGACCACGTCAAGGTCGTAGGTGCCACGAATTACGAGAGGATCTTCCCCGCCTGCCGCGCAATCGTTCACCACGGCGGCTCGGGGACCACGGCCGCAAGCTTGCGTGCCGGGGTGCCCACACTGATCTTGTGGACCGCGGGCGATCAACCGTTCTGGGGAAATCAGATGCGGCGGTTGAAAGTGGGCGCTGCTCGGCGATTTTCGAGCACAACGCGGGAATCGTTACTAGCCGATCTCCGTCGCATTCTCAAGCCGCAGTATGCGGCGAATGCCCGTGATCTCGCTGCGCGGATGACGAAGCCCTCCGAAAGCGTTGGTCGCACAGCCGATCTGCTGGAGAAATTCGCCAGCACGAAGTGTCTCACCTAGCCGCGGGCGCTACCGAGCCGATATCAGCGGTCGCCCGATGTTATGGTTGCCGCCGTGGCATCCGGATTGTCAGCTAAGACCCGCATATGGTTGTTGGCGGTGCGCTTCGAGTATTGGCTTGCACGCACCCTGCTACCCAAGGTGTATGCGAACGATGCCTTGATCTGCTTCAACAGCTATGCGTTCGTGGACGACCCGGCGTTCCAGCGCGCCTACAAGCGTGGTGCTCGCGCTCTCGGCGGTGAGGACTGGTATCAGTGGCAATGGCGCGTTCACGTCGGTCTCTGGGCGGCAGCTAGTGCCAGCAAGCTCAAGGGTGATTTCGTCGAGTGTGGCGTCAGCTATGGATTTCTGAGCAGTGCCATCATGGAGTACCTCGACTGGGATCGACTGGGCAAGACGTTCTATTTGCTCGATACGTTTTCGGGGCTCGACCCCCGGTTCGTCACCGCCGCTGAACGCGCGGCAGGGGCGCTGGAGACGAGTAAGCACCATGTCGAAACCGGGATGTACGTGAGCTCGGTGGACAGTGTCAGGGCCAACTTCGCGGAATGGCAGAACCAGCGCATCATCGTGGGTGCCGTTCCGGAGACTCTCGACCAGGTCGATGCCACTGCTGTGGCATATCTACATATCGACATGAACTGTGCTCCACCGGAAGTCGCTGCGCTGCGCTATTTTTGGCCGCGGTTGACTCCGGGTGCATTCGTGCTGCTGGACGATTACGCGAATCGGGGACGCGACGAGCAGCGCTTGGCCATCGATGAAGTGGCGAGTGAATTGGGCGTCGCGGTATGCATGTTGCCCACCGGCCAGGGACTGATCATCAAACCAGCGGTCTGATCCTGCGCCAAACCTAGCGATCAACGAGTTCTATTTCGACGGTTACGGCGGCTCGCGGCTCAGCTTCTCCCACGACTGATCGCTGCGGTGCAGGTTGCTGGAAATCGGCGACATATGCCGCAGGAGTGATGCACGCCAAAGTATTGTGTCCGCCGTGAGAGTATCGAAGCAGTGGCCGCTGAAGTTCCGACTCATGTGGCTCGCGCTGCGTACCGGATATGCGATTCCACGGACTTTTCTTCCCGATGTGTATTCCGATGACGCATTGATTTGTTTCAACAGCGATGCCTTTCGGGACGATCCCGCGTTCCGGCGGGCCTATCAGCGCGGCGTGCAATCACTGGGTGGCGACGATTTCTATCACTGGGAGTGGCGGTTCCACGTCGGACTCTGGGCGGCAGAGAGTGCCAGCAAAATCGAGGGTGACTTCGTGGAGTGCGGAGTCAGCCACGGTTTCTTGAGCAGTGCGGTGATGCAGCATCTAGATTGGGACCGGCTGGGTAAGACCTTCTATCTGCTGGACACCTTCGGCGGGATGGATCCACGCTTCGTCACGGATGTCGAGCGGGAGACGGGGTCACTGGAGAAGAGCCGGGCCGCCATCGACTTTGGCATCTACGCGAATTCGGTTGAAAGTGTCCGGAAGAACTTCGCCGAGTGGCAGAACGTGCGCATCATCGCCGGTACGGTTCCCGAGACTTTGGATCAGGTCGATACGAACGCCGTCGCGTATCTGCACATCGACATGAACTGTGCGCCACCAGAAGTCGCGGCGCTGCGCTATTTTTGGCCGCGGCTCACACCGGGTGCTTTTGTCCTGCTGGACGACTACGCGCAGCGGGGACGTGATGAGCAACGCCTGGCGATGGATGGTGTGGCCCGTGACCTCGATGTACCGATCTGCACGTTGCCCACCGGCCAGGGCTTGCTGATCAAGCCGGCGAGTTCAGGCCGCGAGGGGTAGATCGACGGCACATGCCGGCCGTAGGCGGGGTGGTCGACGCACATGAACTGACGTCGCTGTAGACGCAAAGGGGGACCGTCGCAAGCCGTGGGTTCAGCCAGCATTGCGCGAACGGGCGATAATCAGTCTGGGCGTCGACTAGGCCCATGACACTGAAAGGCACGGATTCCGTAATGAAATTTGCCTTGGCAAGCTACGGAACTCGCGGAGACATCGAGCCCTCCATCGCGGTCGGTCGCGAACTGCTGGGCCGAGGGCACGAGGTGCGTATCGCCGTCCCACCTAATTTGGTCAGCCTCGTCGAGACAGCCGGGCTCGGCGCCGTCGCTTACGGACCGAATCAACAGGAGGGGTTCTGGGACGCCGACTTCCTTCGCAAGTTTTGGCGAGTCAGGGAGGTGACCAGGCTGTGGCGCGAGGCTCAAGCGCAACTCGCCGAGTCTTGGGCGGAGATGAACGCCACGCTGGTGTCGCTGGCGGACGGGGCCGACCTGCTATTCAGCGGTCCGGGCTTCCCCGCGATACCCGCCAACGTCGCTGAGTTCTACGACATTCCGTTCGCCACTATGCAGTATTTCCCGATGCGGCCAAATGGCCAGCTCGCTCCGAGCGTGCCGTCGTCACTGGTCCGACTGGCGATGACAACGCTGGACTGGCCGCAATGGTGGGTGACCAAGAGAGCCGAGGATGCCCAGCGCCGGAACCTGGGTCTTCCGAAGGCAAGAGGTCCTGCGCCGCAACGGATCACCAAACGCGGATCGCTGGAAATCCAGGCATACGACGAGGCTTGCTTTCCCGGCCTGGCAGCTGAGTGGGCTCGATGGGATGGCCAACGGCCGTTCGTGGGGACGCTCACGATAGAGATGAGCACCGAGGCCGACGCAGAGGCTGCCTCGTGGATCGCCGCGGGCACGCCGCCGATCTTCTTCGGATTCGGCAGCACGGCAGTCAAGTCTCCCGCGGAGACTGTCGAGATGATCGGCGCAGCGTGCGCAGAGCTGGGTGAGCGGGCGTTGGTGTGCTCGGGCTGGAGCGATTTCAGCGACGTAAGCACTCCGGACCACGTCAAGGTGGTGGGCGCGGTGAACTATGCGACGGTGTTTCCCGCGTGCCGCGCGGTGGCGCACCACAGTGGTGCCGGCACCACCGCCGCGGGTTTGCGGGCCGGGGTCCCGACGCTGAGCCTGCCTAGCACGGGTGATCAGAAGATCTGGGCAGCTCAGGTCGAGCGACTCAAGATAGGGAAGGCCCGTGACTTCGCGGCCACCACACGCGAATCCCTGGTCGCAGATCTACGTGAAATTCTCGCCCCGGAATACGTCGCAATGGCTCGCGAGTTCGCCGGCCGGATGACCGACGCAGCGAAGAGCGCGGCCACTACCGCCGACCTCCTGGAAAAATTCGCTACTACGCGGCATTTCACTTGAGGCTGCCGGTGAAACACCGGTGCCGAAATGATCGCAGCCGGCAAGAAAGAAGACTCGAAGTGACCGAAGAAGCGGTAGCGCCACCCAGGGTGAGCATCGTAGCGACCACCCACAACCAGGAGGCGTACGTCCGCCAGGCCTTCGACAGCTTCCTCGACCAGCGGACGGACTTTCCCGTGGAGATTGTCGTCGCTGATGACGCCTCTACCGACTCCACCATCTCGATCATCAAGGAGTACACGGACCGATATCCGGCGTTGTTTCGGCCGATCTTCCGGCCCCAGAACCTCGGCCTCAACCGCAACATGACTGGCGCCCTGTCAGCAAGCCGCGGCGCGTACGTCGCGCTGTGCGAGGCAGACGATTACTGGGTCGATCCGCTGAAACTGAGCAAGCAGGTGGCCTATCTCGACCGCCATCCGAAGACGACGGTGTGCTTTCATCCCGTGCGGGTGGTCTGGGAAGACGGTTACGCCAAGGATTCCAAGTTTCCACCGCCACATGTGCGCGGCAATCTGACTGTCGACGCGCTGCTGCTGATGAACTTCATACAGACCAACTCGGTCATGTATCGCCGCGTCGAGCGCTACGACGACATACCCACCGACGTCATGCCCCTGGACTGGTACCTGCACGTTCGGCACGCCGCACGCGGTGATATCGGCATGTTGCCCGACACGATG
Source organism: Mycobacterium barrassiae (assembly GCF_025822765.1). Classification (GTDB taxonomy): domain Bacteria; phylum Actinomycetota; class Actinomycetes; order Mycobacteriales; family Mycobacteriaceae; genus Mycobacterium; species Mycobacterium barrassiae. The sequence continues at coordinate 8,267 of NZ_JACKUK010000011.1, forward strand.
GCCGTCTACCGCCGCCACTCGCAGGGCATGTGGCACAACCAGGTGTTAGACCCCCCCAAATTCTGGCTGACGCTGGGACCTGGGCATGCGGCGACCTTCGACGCGATGCTCGACCTCTTCCCGGGCGACGCCGCACGTGAGGAGCTCATTGCCGCCATGGCCGACTGGATCCTGCGTCAGATTGCCAACGTGCCCGGTCCGGACGGGCAGGCGGCTCTCCAGGACACCATCGCGCAGCACCCGCGGATGGAGACGCTGGCGCAGCGCTATCGTCAGGCTGGCCGCGCGCAGCGGCTAAAAGCGATATCTCGCAGACTCGCCCTGGTAGCGCCGCGGCCGAGGGGACTCGCCGACTTCTGGCCCTCACGCTTGCGTAGAGACACCGAGGTCACCGGCACTGCCACCAGATCGCTTCGCGACCGGTATGCAAGGCATCCACGACCTTAGTTATTGACGTGCGAAAATAAAGGCGTGGTTCTCGAAATTCGGTAGCCGTCCGAACCGTCCACAGTTTTTCTTGTACATGAGTGTGAACCCGAGTTCCGCAATTTTGGACTCAAGGTCATCATCCGTGATACCCCATTGCCAGATGTGGTGCACGTCGCGCCACGGCCTACCGTGATCGGGATGAATTTCGTCGAGTCTGGCAAAAAGGTTCTTGTAGTTCTCCTGGCGCGGGTTGTGCGGAACATTGCGAAAGTATTCGTTCTCGCCCAAGTCGAGCAGTCTGATATTGCTTCCCGGTCCAGTCCATTGCTGATTGTAGATAATAAATGCGCGCACCCGCTTGGCATACATATCCAGGATGGCGTCCCAGTCGGGCGCCACTTGGTGCAACAACACGTCGAAAAGGAGAACAGCATCAACATCACCGACTTGATCGGCAATTGATTGATCGCCAAAGTTGCCTTTGATCAGGCGAAGTTGGGGATACGACTTCGCTCTGTCGATGACTTTTTGCGTCGGGTGCGTATCAACCAGCGCGGCATCCTTGATATTGTGTTTGTCGAGTGCGTGGAAGGTATATCCGCCCTCTACCCGCCAAACACCGCCAAGGTCTGCGAATGACTCAACATCGAGACTCGTAAAAGCCTGATCGATAATATCGACTTTGTCTTGCAGAATTTTTCGGAAGAGACCAAACATAGCGACCTCCAACACCCCCTGAATCCTTCAGCCGAATGGTGTGCACGACTTGTCTCGTTGCCGGACTGGCTCTTGGGCAATCCGAACCTACGCGAAGACCCTACAGGCCCAGAAGCGCATCTGCGGTGTTTGCCGAGGCTGGGTGCCAACGGTGTTTGAAGTGAGCGACCAAGGGTTAGGGTCAGCGTGAGGCGGTAGGGTCGTCACGCTGTACGAGCATGGGCGACTTCGACTGTGCGGCGGTAGGGGATCTTGCGAATGTGAGGAGGGTTGGATCATCGTGCCCAACGACGCGGCGAGCGCCGGCGCCGAACGACCACGCAGTTCGGCCCCGACGATCTCGGTGATAACAATCTCCTTCAAGGATCTCGATGGGCTCAAGCGCACGGTGGACAGTGTGCGGGCGCAGCGTTACGCGGGCCACATTGAGCACATCGTGATCGACGGCGGATCCGGCAATGACGTCGTCGAATATCTCTCCACATGCCAACCGAACCTCGCCTACTGGCAGTCTGAGCCCGACGGCGGGCGCTACGACGCGATGAACCAGGGCATTGCGCACGCATCGGGGGATTTGTTGTGGTTCATGCACTCCAGCGATTGCTTCCCCGATCCCGACGCTATGGCCGATGCCGTGGAGGCCATCTCAGGTCACGGGCCGGCCGACGAGGTCTGGGGATACGGCATGGACAATCTGGTGGGGCTCGAACGGGTGCGCAGCCCCATGCCCTTCAGCCTCCGCAAGTTTCTCGCCGGTTGGCAAGTGATTCCGCATCAGGCGTCGTTCTTCGGGGCGTCCTTGGTTCGCCAATTAGGCGGGTATGACCTCGATTTCGGAATAGCCGCCGATCAGGAGTTCATCCTGCGGGCCGCTTTGCAACGCCCGCCAATCACCGTCCGGCGTGTGTTGTGCGACTTCGACACCAACGGGGTCGGGACAAATCGAGCCCCAAGCGAGGTCTTCAACGACCTGCGCCGAATGTGGGACATGCACGGTCACTATCCCTTTGGCGGGCGGGGGGCCTCGCGTGCCTATCTACGTGGTTGCGAATACTATTTCGCCTTCTTGGCCTTCGTTTTCAGGCGTTGACCGGTCGTTCTCCCCGCCCAGTCGCGCCTAGACCCTCCTGAGCCAGAACGAGCCGGGCTCGCGGGACTCGAACTGCTGCCGAAGGACGGGGCACGCCGCGGTCAGCTCGTCTGGGTAGTGGTGCTTCAGAAAGTTCAGTGCGCCAACGATTTTGAACTGTGAGTTGTAGCTCAGGAAGGCTTCGAGCAGATACTGCTCGTTCCAAAAGCAGACCGACTGAATCCACTCTTCCAGGTAATCCTTTGGACTGAAGATGTCATGGATGTGGATCAGCACTCCGGACCGGAGGATAGGCAGAATCTCGAAGTACTCGAAGAGCACGTCGCCTTGTGGGCGGATCATGTGCGACGAGTCGATGAAGAGGATGTCGTTTTCCTCCAACTGGAGGAACAGTGACGTGTCGATCAGCTCAACCGGTTTGCGGACGACTGTCACGCCGAGCTCCTCGAGCCACTCGACTTCATAGGGCTCGATGCAGAGGTGCTCGCACTGGTAGGCGGGATCTTCGCCGCGATTAGCCTTTATTGCGCTTGCGGCAAGCAACGTTGACCGACCGCTGCCGATCTCGAAGATGCGTTCCGGCTTGAACAGCCGGATCATGTTGTACAGGTACTCGGCATCACCCGATTCGAAAAAGCCGTTTCGGTAGAAGAATTCGTGGTCAACCTGGCGTTCGATCGGAAAGGCAGTCAATTCGTCGTTGAAATGAAATCTTTTCAAAAGGTCTAGCTGCTCGGCGACGTTCCAATCAATCCCCAATAGCTCGCGGTCCTCCGCGAGTGGTTTGCGCAGGTGGGCGGGATTGAACAACGGCTCGTAGTAATGGTCAAGGACCGGATAAATTCCAACTTTCCGGAAAACTTTGAGCGTCAACGGCATTCGGCCAAATCCGGTCTGGCGAACGAGCCGCAAGGCCAACGATGCGGTCGCCACGACGGGTATCAGCGCGATATCAATAAGTGTGAGGCTAAGCTTCAGAAATTTTTGCATCAGGTCAGTCTTTCTCGCGAAAGAAGATGCCGTCCGCCTGCAACATTCGACCATCGCGAGGATCGCTGAAGCCCGGCACTAACCCCATCAAAATGAAGCCCAGCGAGTAAGCGAGGTCGAGTGCCTCGCGTATGAGCATTGCCCCCTCGTAGAGTGGCACAAAGGATAGTTCGAGCTGCAGCCCGATGACGTGGTCAGCGATGGTCTTTTCGCCGCCTGCGATCACGTTCTTCTCGAAACCCTGAACATCGATTTTGAGAAAGGCCACGTCGGTCGGGCGCAGAAACTCCGATGCCACCGAATCGAGCCGCTGGATCGGCACCTCTTCGGTATCTACATAATTCGCGGGAGGGAAAGCCTCGCTATGGGCTTTCAGCATCGGTAGGATCGAGCTGCTTGCGCCGGCGTTGCCCGCCACATTTATTGATACTGAGCCATCGCTATCGCCCAACGCGCACTGACGGCAATCCCATGCGGGATCTTTCGATGCGTTACGTTTCAAAAGGGCAAAGGGCCCCGATAGCGGTTCAAATGAGACAATGCGGCCGCTGTACGCCGCCATCCGAAGGTCGGTGGCATATTGTCCAGAATTGGCGCCGACATCGAAAACAAGATTTAAATTGCGTGATTCGAGTTGCTTGACAAACTGACGTTTCCAGCCCTTTTCCGAATACGGGCGTGAGATTTCGATCGTGGCATTGCGCGAGATCAAACCGCCGCGTCGGAACAAATCCACTGCGCTACATTAACATGTTGGCCGCAGGCCAGCACGGGGTTGGCAGACAGACGGCTCATCGATGCTCAAGCATGGAGCATAGCCCTACCCGAGGCTGGCTGCCCTGGTGGAGGAACGACAGAAGGGGTTGGGTGGCCCTTGCGCGCGGCTGCAACAGCGCCAGGCGCATCGGGCAACTACGCAGGGTGCAATGCCGGCTGTGCTTCACCTATCCGGTCCACCAACCTTGACGATTGCTTGCCGGGTTCTATAGCGTGAGCGCTCATTTCGTGAACCAACCCTCATGGACGGCTTATGCGCATTTCGCTGATTCACCCCGATGCGTTAGAGATGGGACTGTGACAGGGATGGGACTGTGACGACGACACCGCCGATCATCTTCATCATCTTCAACCGTCCGGACACCACCAGGCAGGTGTTTGAGACGATAAGGGCTGCGAGGCCGACCAAGCTCCTGGTGATCGCCGATGGCCCACGTGCCGACCGCGAAGGGGAGGCGGACAAGTGTGCTGCGACGCGTTCGATAATTGACGACGTCGATTGGGACTGTGACGTTCAGACGAACTTTTCAGAAACCAATCTGGGCTGCCGTCTCCGTATTTCCTCCGGTATATCGTGGGCCTTCGAACTCGTTGATAAGGCGATTATCCTCGAGGACGACTGTGTACCTTCCGAGTCATTTTTCCATTACTGCACCGAGCTTCTCGATCGTTATGAGAACGACGAGAGGGTGATGATGGTATCTGGAAATAATCATCTATTCGGGCAGGCTGAGACTGCGGACAGCTATTACTTTTCACGGTATCCCCATTACTGGGGCTGGGCTACGTGGCGGCGGGCTTGGAATAAATATGACCTCGATATGAAGCAGTGGCCGGAGATCAGGGACAGGCGGCTATTCGACCAGTATTTTCCCCGACTGATCGACCGCCTTTACTGGGAGTTGGTTTTCCAGCGCACCTATGAAGGGCAATACAACTCGTGGGCCTATCAGTGGGTGTACTCCATATGGGCTAACTCGGGCCTCTGCGCAGCTCCTGCCCGGAACTTGGTTCAAAACATCGGCTTTCAACACGAGGATGCCACGCATACGACGTCTGGCAGTGTCTACTCGACGCTGAGTGCCGAGGAGTTGGAACTGCCCCTCGTCCATCCAGCGACGGTTTTGGCGAGCTCGGACCACGACGAGCTGGAGGCGCGGCTCCGGGCTGCTCGAACCCGGGGTCTGCTGTATGCCGTGAATAAGTACGCCACCTTCCTGCGGGCCATTGTGAAGCGAAAAACGGGTCGTGGTCCGTGGCCCAACGCGGGGTTACTCATTCGTGGCGGTGGATGAGGATCCTGTTCGCGTCATCCGGTGAACAATGCGCGGTCGGCCAATGCGCCCATTGCCGGGGCCAGCAGCTGCGCGTAATAGGGCGTCAGATGATATTGGTTGTGATACACCAGTGCGTTGCCCACAATGGCCGGGCAGCGATCGGCGGTGCAGAACAGTTCCGTGAGATCGGCGTATCGACCGCCGCCGGCTTCGGCCGCAGCGCGCTCACTCGCCATTCCAGTTTCGTTGACCGCGGTACCCCTTGGCGATGAACAGGCCGTTGCATCGTCGAGGTGAACGGACAGGCACTCCGGGACGTTCGAGTGCAGGTTCGGGATCGGTCCGAGCACCAATACCTCTGCTCCCGTGTCCCGCAGCTGCCGCACCAGGCCTGTCAGGCTGTCGAGCCACGCCCTGGCGTATGGAGGGAAACCTGTGGGGAAGTCGGCGCGCAACATGCTGAGTACGACCAACTGCGGACGCTCACTCTGCAGCCTCGCGATGACTCGACCGCGCCATTGTTCGCACTCCGTGTACGTGCGTTGGACGAGGGCGTTGTACAAGGGCAGGTCCAGCATTGGGCAAGAGGCTTTGCTCAGCGTCTCCAACCGCCACCGACGCTGCTCGGCGACCTCCTGAAACGAAGTGCTCCACATCCCGGCGGTCGAGTCGCCGATCAGGGCCACCGTGGTGGCCGAGGATATGTCGCCCGTCGCGCACTCAGGCTGATCGACATCCAGAATATTGAGCATGCACCCGGTCGCGTCGGTCGTTCCCGGCTTCACAGCATCGACAAGCGACGGTTCGAGGTTCGACGGTACGTCTTTGACACCGGCAGACTCTGCTACGGCGGCCTGAACCTGCGCGAACGTGTGCTGGACGGCCGCGTCGTACGGCTCGGCATCGGGACCCGCGGGAGGAGGCCCTGCAGCGATGCTCAGTGTCGGCGCTGCCGGTCCGCGTCCGACCGGGTTGGGCACGAATACCAGCAGTACCAATCCCACGCCGACCGCTATTGCCGTGGCTGCAGCGCCGAGCGCAAGACTGCGCCCCGGCGACTTACGTAGTGACGTGGAATACCGAAACGGGTTCTCGATGAAGCGCAGCGTCAGCACGGCCAGTAGGTAGGAGACGAGCAGGGCCGCCAGACCTTCGAACAGCCCCAGTCCCGGCAGTCCTAGTAACGGCGCGGCGAACAGCAGCACTGGCCAATGCCAGAGGTACCACGAGTACGAAACGCGACCGACGGACGTCATCGGCCGTAGCCCCAAAACGCGGCCGCAGCCCTGAGATGGTCCAGCACATCCCGCACCGATCACCAGCGCCGTGCCCAAGACTGGTAGTAGTGCGGCTGTACCCGGATAGGGTGTGGCCGCGCCAACCGTGGCGCAGGCCAGCAGGATCAGAGCAATCCCAACCCACCCCGCGATCACGGCGGGGATCCGCGCGAGTCGACTCCACTGAGTGGCCGTGAGCGCGACAAGGCCGCCGACAGCCAACTCCCAGGCGCGGGTGGGTAGCGAAAAGAACGCCACCGAAGGTGCCACATTGATCGATACGAGCGAGAGGACAAAGGAGCCGACGGTGATCAGTCCCAGGACCACCAGGTATGGAGTCGTAGACGTCGTCGCAGGTTTCTCGGAGCGCCGGCGTGCACGCAGGATGAGCCAGGCCGTGCCGATGATCACTGCCGGCCAGATGAGGTAGAACTGCTCCTCGACCCCCAGCGACCAGTAGTGCTGAAACGGTGACGGCGGTCGGTTGGCCATCTGATAGTCGACGCCTTGTAGGGCGAATCGATAGTTGCCGACATAAAGCGCGCTGGCGATGGCGTCACCGATAACGGTTCTGGCTTGCAGCGGGTTCAATAGCGCGACTGACGCGATCACGGTGACGATCCCGACGGTGGCTGACGCCGGCAGCAAGCGGCGCGCCCGAGCGCCGTAGAACGCGCGCAGGCGGATGGTCCCGGTGGAACTCGCCTCACGGAAGAGCAGCCCTGTAATCAGGAAGCCTGAGATGACAAAGAACACGTCGACACCGACGAAGCCCCCGGCGAACCCGGGGAACTTTGTATGAAAGAGGACAACGGTGATTACCGCGACGGCGCGCAAGCCTTCGACATCTGGGCGAAATTCCCAGTGCCGGTGCGGTTCCCCGGTGGCGTCGTCTGCAGTCGTCTGCGGTTCCACGATGTGGGCTTGGGCGCCAGAGATCGGCGAGGGAGTTTCATCCCGAGTGCCATCTTTGAAGCTCATTCTGACCCTTCTGACAGTCTGCGTAATTGTCGACTAAGGGCTCGACTGGCGCCCGGATATCGGTGACATCACCGCACGGATGACTGGTAGACCGACCGGCGGCACGCGTCGAATTGGTCAGGCGACGAGGCTGTCGCGATGCGCACGCCTACTGCCTCGCCGTATCCGCATGCGCGCGATACCACGCCACGGTTGTGTCGATACCTTCACGCAGCGAGATCTCCGCCTGCCACCCGGCCTCACGCAGGACGGAGATGTCAAGTAGTTTGCGTGGAGTCCCGTCAGGTTTGGTTGCATCCCAACGTGTTTCGCCGGTGTAGCCCACTGCTGTGGCGACCAAATCGGCGATCTCGCCGATGGTGTGGTCGATCCCGGTGCCCACGTTGACATGTTGTGCACCGTCAAAGTGTTCCAAAAGGTACAGGCACGCGCTCGCCAGATCATCGACATGTAGTAGCTCGCGCCGGGGCGTTCCGGTGCCCCAATTCGTCACCTCGCGAGCGCCGGTGGAGCGGGCCTCTTCGTACCTGCGGATGAGGGCAGGAAGGAGATGCGAGCCTGAAGGGGAGAAGTTGTCGCCCGGTCCGTAGAGGTTGGTTGGCATCGCCGAGATCCATGCCAGGCCGTACTGCCGCCTGACTGCCTGTACTTGAAGGATGCCGGCGATCTTGGCGATTGCATATGCATCGTTTGTCGGCTCCAGGGGGCCGGTCAGTAGTGCGCTCTCCTTAATCGGCTGTGGTGCGAATTTCGGATAAATGCATGATGAGCCGAGGAACAGCAGCCGTGGGACGCGTGCGGCCGCGGCAGCGTCCAGCAGGTTGACCTGGATCTGGAGGTTTTCAGAAAGGAATTCGGCGGGATAGGTGCTATTGGCCATGATGCCGCCGACCTTGGCTGCAGCGTCGATGATGACTCGAGGCCTTGACGCCAAGACGAAGTCGAATACGGCGGCCCTATCCGTCAGATCGAGCTCACTGTGCGACCGCACGAGCAGGTTGGTGAAGCCCTCTGCTTCAAACTTGCGAAGCAGGGCAGCGCCGACCAGCCCGCGGTGCCCAGCGATATAGACCGGCAATGCACGATCAAGGGGGCCGATTGGACTGTCCATCGGCTAGTCAGTTCCAACCGGGAACGAGCGGTTTATCGACCCATGGCCTGCCGTCGCACTCCAACGCGGCGATGTCGGCTTCCACCATGATCCGGGCCAATTCGGCCGAATGCACCGCAGCTTTCCAACCGAGCACATCGGCAGCCTTGGTCGCATCGCCGATGAGCGAATCCACTTCGGATGGACGCAGATAGCGGTCGTCAAATTTCACATGCTTCTCCCAGTCGAGACCCGCATGGTCGAACGCGGTCTGGGCGAACTCGCGCACGGTGTACCCGCGACCGGTCGCCAGAACGAAGTCCTCGGGCTCGTCGGCCTGCAGCATGCGCCACATACCTTCGACATACTCAGGTGCATAACCCCAGTCGCGAACAGCGTCAAGATTGCCCATATAGACGTCTGACTGGATGCCGGCCTTGATGCGCGCCACAGCTCGGGTGATCTTTCGGGTCACGAATGTCTCACCGCGCCTTGGAGATTCATGATTGAACAGAATGCCGTTGACCGCAAACAATCCGTACGCTTCTCGATAATTGCGTGTCACCCAGTACGCGTAGACCTTCGCCGCGCCGTACGGCGACCGCGGATAAAACGGTGTCTGCTCGTTCTGGGGCGGCGGCGAGGCACCGAACATCTCCGATGAGGATGCCTGGTAAAAGCGGCAGTCCACTCGAGACAGACGAACTGCCTCGAGTAGCCGAATGGATCCCATGCCGGTCGTGTCGCCGGTGTATTCCGGTTCGTCGAAGCTGACGCGCACATGTGACTGTGCCGCAAGGTTGTACACCTCGTCCGGGTCGATCGTGTTCAGCAAGGTCACCAGACGAGTGCCGTCGGTGAGGTCGCCGTAGTGCAAGAACAACCGTGCGTCGGGTTGGTGAGGATCCACGTAGAGGTGATCGATGCGCGACGTATTGAACGTTGAGGCGCGGCGGATGAGTCCGTGGACCTCATATCCCTTATTGAGCAGCAGTTCGGCGAGGTAGGAGCCGTCCTGTCCGGTGATCCCGGTTATCAGCGCTCGTTTCACCGGATTCTCGCTCCTACAGACGAGCCCTCGTCACCACACGTCCGGCATTCCATGATCGCGGCACTCTCACTCTTCGTTGGGTAGCTACAACGGCCGGGCGTCGCCATCGCTCCATAGTAAATGTCGTGGGCAAGCTCGAAATGAGCACGGCATACTCATCAGCCAAGGGAACGTACCCCCGGCGATATCGCACCGGGCGAACTCGAAGGCGTCGATTGCTCGACGGTGGAGACCAGCGATGGTTGTGCCGCTCCGGGCTCGCCGGGGCGGTTCGCAGTCATTCGTCATAGCCTTGCGTCCACCTATCGTCCAGCTCTATCCCTGCGATCGACTCGCCGCCCGGTGGTGGGGCCCATTCGGGAATTCTTCGCGGATGAGGCAACGAAGAGTGTTTGCACACGGCCTTTGATGAGACTCTGCGAGTTGTTGACCAGGCTCGATCGGGATGAGAATATCTACGTCTCATGGCGGCGAACCTCCGCGTTGTGGAGTTGACCCGCGATATGTGGACATCCTTTCAGCGGGACCGGCACTCCCATCAGTCAGGTGTCCATCGTCAGGGGGCAACCCCGCCAGTCCACGGGCGCGGTTAGGAAAAAATGAGTTTAGTTCGGAATGAATCAGAAATCGTATGGTCTTGGCGGGGGATCTACATTCGGTTCGGGTTTCGGCACTGGCTGAACGCTATCAAGCACCCAGTCACAACCTTCAGGAACGCGCTTGCATTGCTCGCTGCCTTCTGGCGGCACAATCCCAACCGGGATGAAAATAAGATGTTGACTGCGCTCGGGCCGGATCTTGCTTCAATGACCACATGGTCGGCTGTGGACACCGAGCTTCACGGTGAGTTGGCTGAGGTATTCAACCAGACTCCGAGGGTCCATAAGTTCGCGCACTACTTGCCCATCTACGAGTCTGTACTCGACCGAACGCGGCCGATCCGGATGCTAGAGATTGGTAGCTTCTACGGAGGCTCGGTACAGATGTGGCGGGAATACCTTCAACCCGACTCGCTCATCGTCCTTGTTGATATTAACTCCAAGCTCTTACGAATCGCGGATGCACGAGGCATTCACGTCCGCTTCGGTGGCGAGCCGAACGTTTCTTTTCTGGCAGAAGTGGCTGCAGAATTTGGTCCGTTCGACGTCATTCTCGATGATGGACTCAGCAGGCGCGCTGGTCATGCGAAATCTGATGGTGGTCATACAAGCTCCCATATGGTGAACTCCTTCCGGTCCCTGTTTGCAAATGCCTTGACCGACAGCGGCGTCTACATCGTCGAAGACGTCTATTGTGACTATTGGACGGCCTACCGCGACAATCGCGTTTCGTTCATCGATTTCGTCAGGGCGTTAATCGACGCTATGCATGGCCATTACCAGCGCGCCACTAGCGAAACCAACTTCCAAGTCGGTCACCCTGACCGGCTCCGGGAAGCTTCAGTGCCTGCAATTACGCCGATCTTGGGCAGTGTTGAGATCTACGATTCTATTGTCGTCGTGCGTCGTGCCACCCGGGAGCTGACGCGAAGCATCTGCCGCGAATGAGCAGCCGCGGAATCTGTCAACCCGAATGAGGCACCGCTGCGCGGTGTTTACTTGCGGGTCCTGATGTGGTTGGTTGGGGCGGTTGATCCACGAGTTTCGGGGATCTCCGGCGGGTTCGCGCGGTTTGTGGACGAACGTTTCCGGGTGGGCGGCATCGAGCACGCCAGCACGCTTGTCGCGGATTGCCTCGGCGAGACGTCTTGAAGGAACTCTTGAAACATTCGATGTAGGCGTAACGATGCTCCCCTCAGCCGTTGCGGCTGTATAGGTGACATAGCTCCCGGGCGGTTATCGACGGCTTGGGGTTATAGATGCGACTTCACAGCACGCGCATTTCGGGGACCGCCGTCACAAACCGTGTGCCGCGATGGACAAGATCATCTAACTGGGTCCGCACCTCGCGCGCGATGTTCCACGGCAGGATGACCACATAGTCGGGCGGATTCTCCCGCAACGCCTCAGGTGCATAGATGGGAATATGGCTTCCGGGCATGAACTTTCCTTGCTTGGACGTTGCCGCGTCGCACACGTAGGGCAGCAAGTCCGGCCTGACACCTGCGTAGTTGAGCAATGTGTTGCCTTTCGCGGCGGCCCCGTACGCCGCCACGGACCGGCCGGCACGCTTCTGCTCGATCAGGAAAGCCAGCAGATCAACCTTCACCCGGTCGACGCGCTTCTGGAACTCGGTGTAGGTCGCAAGCCGGGCCACTCCGAACCGGTCCTCGCGCGTTAAGAGCGCATCGACGCGGTCTGTACTGGCCATCGCCGCCTCGGCATGACAGCCATACACGCGGAGGCTACCGCCGTGGGTCGGCAATTCTTCGACGTCCCATACCCGCAAGCCGGCCCTCGAAAAGATGTGCGCCACCGTGGTGAGTGACAGGTAAGAAAAATGCTCATGGTAGATCGTGTCGAACTGGGTCTGCTCAATCAGTCGCATGAGGTGCGGAAATTCCAGTGTCACAACGCCTTCAGGCTTCAGAGCGGCGGCCAGTCCACGAGTGAAGTCGTTGATATCGGGTACGTGGGCATACACGTTGTTGCCCAGGATCAGATCTGCCCGCCGTCCTTCATCAGCCAGTTGGCGTCCCAGAGACTCGCCGAAGAATTCCCGCATTACCGGGATCCCCAGCACCTCGGCGGCCGCGGCCGTGCTCGCCGTGGGCTCGATACCCAAGCACGGAATTCCTTCTGCCACAAAATTTTTCAGCAGATAGCCATCGTTGGAGGCCACTTCGATGACCATGCTCTCGGAGCCGAGATCCAGCCGCTCGATGATCATGCGCACATAGTCGGCGGCGTGATCAAGCCAACTGCTGGAGGTGCTGGAGAAGTAAGCATAATCAGCGCTGAACAGATCCTCCGCGCAGGCATAATCCTCGGTCTGCACCAACCAACACTGGTCACACACCTTCACGCGAAGTGGGTAATGCACCTCAGGTTTCGATAGGTCATCGGCCTTCACGTAGGCGTTGGATGGCGGCGCAAAGCCCAGGTCCACAAAGCTGTTCTCTAGTGTTCTGCCGCAGTGTCGGCAGTTCATAACGCCACTCCGGTGAAATCGGCATTTAGTAGAGGATGGGAAAGATCCCGAGGCGAGAGGTCCTGTGGCGGCAATGGCCACTCAATCGCAAGTCGCGGGTCGTCGTGACGGAGCCCGCCTTCCGAAGGCGGGTGATAGAACGCCGTGTGCAGATACAGCAATTCGCTGTCAGGCTCCAATACTTGGAATCCGTGGGCGAAACCCTCTGGGATGGCTAGCATTTGAGCATCGTCCTCTGCTAGTTCCTCGGCGTGCCACTGCAAGAACGTTGGGGATCCCGCCCGCAAGTCGACCGCCACATCCCAAACCCGACCGCGAAGGCATCGAATCATTTTCATTTCCGCGTGCGGCGGGTGTTGGAAATGCATACCCCGCACCGCACCGATGCGGCTGGTTCTGGAGTGGTTGATCTGCACAATCTGGCGATCGCGAATCACGGGCCGAAGTTCTTCGGAGCAAAAGAGGCGGAGGAAGGCACCGCGGGCATCGCGATGGGGCGCGGACTGGACGATCTTCAGATCCGCCAACGGCGAGTCGAGGATTTTCATGCCGTCGCCCAACCCACCCCGGTGTCTGCCGCGTCGGCGACATAGGCGGCCAGTTCCTCAGAACTCGACACCTCGCCGTTCTCCAAGTATCGGCGATACCAGTTGGCAGTGCGTTGAATCGAGTTGCCGAGGTTCCAAACAGGACGCCATCCGAGATGCATTCTCGCCCTTGCGCTGTCGAGCTGCAGCAAGTGCGCCTCGTGCGGCTGCGGACTGGATGCCCGTTGCCATCGAAGCTGTGGCCACGTTTGGGCAAGATCGTCTAGCACCTGCTCAACCGTGCGGTTCCCTGTTCCGTCGGGACCGAAATTCCATGCGTCTGCACAAGTGGTATCGGCCGCAAGAAGTCGCTGGCCCAGTAGCAGATACCCGCTGAGGCAATCCAGCACATGTTGCCAAGGTCGAGTGGAGCGGGGTGAGCGAACGACTAGTGGTTGTCCGGCGACGATTGAACGGACCAGATCGGGGATGAGCCGGTCCTGAGACCAGTCGCCACCGCCGATCACGTTGCCACCGCGGGCTGTTGCAAGCAGCGGGGCCGACGCCTGTTGCAAAAACGAACTGCGGTAGCTCGCGGCCACCAACTCAGCGCCGGCCTTAGACGCACTATAGGGGTCGTGGCCACCCAGCCGATCACGTTCTCGGTAGGGCCACGGCCATTCGCGATTCTCGTAGCACTTGTCCGTCGTGACGACAACCACGGCGCGCACGTCTGGTGTGCGACGGGCGCCCTCCAGCAGATGCACTGTGCCCATGACATTGGTGGCCCAAGTGGTGACAGGCTCGCGATAGGAACGACGGACCAGCGGCTGGGCAGCTAGGTGGAAAACTATCTCGGGCCTTTCCGCAGCGAAGACCCCACTAACGGCCACTTCGTCGCGGATGTCGACCCGATGATCGGCGATGGGTAGCTTCAACAGATCCCAATGGCTGGGGTCGGACGGCGGGTCCAAGGCGAGGCCAATCACCTCAGCGCCCAGGGTGTGCAGCCATAGACACAGCCAACTGCCCTTGAAACCGGTATGACCGGTGACTAGCACCCGACGGCCGCGGTAAGCAGCCCCGAAAGCGTTCAACGCCAGCACTTCCACGGCGCTTTGCCGCTACTCCACAGTTCCTCGAGCAGGTTCTTCTCTCGAAGCATGTCCATGGGTTGCCAGAAGCCGGAATGCTCAAAAGCCATCATCTGACCGTCGGCAGCGAGACGCGCCAAGGGCTGCCCTTCCCAGGCGGTCTCATCGCCGTCGATGTAATCGAGCACGGCGGGTGACAAGACAAAAAACCCGCCATTGATAAGGCCGCCGTCACCCCGCGGCTTCTCGACAAAGGCCGCGACGCGGTCGCCCGCGGTTTCGATGGCCCCATAACGCCCAGGCGGAAGAACCGCGGTAATAGTGGCGTACCGCCCGTGCTGACGATGGAACTCGATTGTGGCGCTGATGTCGACGTCGCTGAGTCCGTCGCCGTAGGTGAAACAGAAGGCCTCATCGTCCTGGATGTACGGCGCTACTCGCTTGAGGCGCCCGCCAGTCAAGGTGTCCTCACCGGTGTCCACCAGCGTCACTCGCCAAGGTTCTGCGTGCTTCTCGTGCACTTCCATGCTGTTCTTGGCCATGTCAATGGTGACGTCAGACATGTGCAGGAAATAGTTCGCGAAGTATTCCTTGATGACGTAACCCTTATACCCACAGCAAATAACAAAATCATTCACGCCGTGGTGGGAGTACAGCTTCATGATGTGCCACAGAATCGGCTTTCCGCCAATCTCAACCATTGGCTTGGGGCGAAGCGTGGTTTCCTCGCTGAGTCGAGTACCGAGGCCTCCGGCCAGTAGTACGGCTTTCATTGGACCCGCTTATCTTTGAAATAGTGCAACCTGAATCATTTCCTCGCCCGATTTACTTTTTCTATTCCTTGGGCGTGCCATATGTCACTATCTAATATAACAGTCACATACCCAAATATTCCGGCGGGAATGTTGTTTGAGTACTTTTCCGCAAGATGACGAATTAGCAGAAAGGACCCCAGGCACTCAGCGAGAAAGCTGACTGCTCGTATCTGCACTGCTTCATACTTCTCAATCCTATGACGGTAACGAGACAGGAACTGCCTATCAATAAGCTCTCTCTTTGACAACTTGCTCATTAACCACGACTTCGGATATATTCCGATTTGACTGCCCCCAGGAATGAAATGCCGCGCAGCCAAGAATTCGTTCAAGGAATCCGATTCCAACGCGCCCATCTCGATAGCTATAGACGTGTAGTCACGAAGGTCTCTGCGGTCATAATGACGCAGTTCTATCTGTTTCTCAACTATTGAATTTTCAAAATATAGAGGCTGTGGAATCAGAAACTCGAGGTCAGCGGGGGGCATTTGCACCGATAGCTCGGCCTTCTCTTCGAAGTCCCCAAATCTTAACTCCCTACAGCCTGAAACTAATTCGGACTCTATCCCCTCCGAAGAAGCAAGCACCCTCTTCCTGTGGCTGCAAATTTCAATAAGCGTAGCGGCGCTGGCGAATCTCTCGATTGCGATTGGCAGGACGTTCGTCCCTGCGGTGCCATATGCGATCGGCCTCGCCTCGTGCCAAAACTGGTCAAGTTGTCTTACGTGGGATACAGAGTCGGGTTGGTAATCCCCAAGGGAGATACAGACGTCATACCAGCTCTCGGGTAATAAAGGCTTCTCATGACTTATACAGAACCTGTGAATCATAGGGGTAAGTTAGGTCTCGCATGATAGGCTGCTCGCGAGATTTCGCGCTAGCTGCTGCATACGGTGCGCGCTCGGAAATCTAGCATTCGTTGGCCAGCGATAATTCGAGCGCGTACGGTCGCGATCGGCGGTCATCTTCTTGAGCTTATCCCCCGTTCAGTACGGCCGCATCAGGGGCAAGTCGGGCCCCAGACGGTTCGTCATGCGGGCAACCTTAGCCCATCGAGGGCTCGCTGGGTACGCAGGGAGATTGTTGCACCAACCTGAGTGCGCTCCGGCGGTACGTCCGACTCCTCCCGTGGTGGTCCGTGCGACCGTTTAGAAACACTGGCGTGGGCTCTTGATGGGGTGATCGGCGTTGCGGGCTGAAGACGCAATGTGCTGTCCAGCAGGGATTCTTGCGATCTTGACTCCCTGAGCGAACGAGGACGGACTTCGTGGGTGTGCTCCTGCCTAACCAAGGTGATTGGAAGAGTGGCCGAACGCAGGATCTTCCAGTTCTAGCTGCTCTTCGTTCTTGACCGAGCAATCAGCTGCAAGTCCGGGTCGCGCCCCGAAGTGGCCAGTTCGGTCCTCGTCGAGGGTGGGCGTTTCACATCTTCGCGAAGCTCTTGTCCGACAGGCGTTCTCGTGCCCCTAGTAGTCGACGCCGGTTGACCCATTCCGGGTCGGCACGTCTTCGTACGACGTGTATGTTTGCTGCATGATCGTTCGTCGGCAAGTTTGGCAGGTGCAGCTTGAGTTTACTATTTGCGAGGTGAATTAACTCGTGGCGACGGTCCCAGTATTCAAGCCCCTGATCGAGGGTGAAGAAATTGCTGCTGCAGTGGAATCGCTCGAACTTGGGTGGCTCGGCATGGGCAGCTATGTTCAAGCGTTCGAGGAGGCAGTTGAGAAGATTTGTCAACTCGAATCGGACGATGACCGTCATGTTGTAGCAGTTAGCACCGGGCACGCTGCGCTCCACCTTTCGCTGCTGATGATGAATGTCGGGCGCGGCGATGAAGTAATTACTCCATCCTTCAACAACGCCGCAGATTTTCAAGCCATACGCGCCTGCGGGGCCGACCCAGTCTTCGTGGACATCAAGGAAGAGACACTCTGTATCGATCCCGATAAAATCGAAGAATTGATCACCCCCAGAACTAAATGCATCATTGCGATGGATTACGACATTTTCATCTGTGATCATGACGCAATCGCCGACGTGGCGGCGCGGCACGGCATCCCCGTGCTACACGATGCGGCGCATTCCTTCGGATCATTTTACAAAGGCCGGCCTATTGGCAAACAGCACGAATTCACGATATTTAGCTTCGATCCGGTCAAGACAATCACATGTATTGACGGCGGTGCGATTGTTATCCGCGGCCGCGATAACGTGTCGAGACTACATGCGAAGCGCCTTATTGGCATGACTCAACCGGCGGCACAAATGTATACTAATTCGCGTGCCTGGACCTATGACATTGAAGAACTCGGTTTCAGATATCATTTGGCGAACCTCCACGCTGCAATAGGGGTTGCACAGATTTCAAAGATCGATGAAATCCGGTCCACGCGGCAACAGGCCTGTAAGCGGTATTACGCAGAACTTTCGCCACTCAGCTCGATCGATGCCCCTCGCGGCGACTTCGACCAAGTCAATCCGTTCTTGTACTACGTACGCGTGCTGGACGGTCGTCGTGACGAACTTCGTGCCCACATGAAGGATCATGGAGTCGATACGGGTATCCATTGGCAAGCTGGGCACAATTTCTCTTTCCTCAAGGACTGTCGTAGGGGATCGCTGGAGGTTACCGAAAAAATCGCTGATCAGATTCTTTCCATTCCGCTCCACAGTAGGATGAGCAGTGAAGTTCAATCGCGAGTCATCAACTCTATATCGACTTTCAAGGCTGACTGATGAAATACCAAGAGCTGTTCCAGTGCCTCAAGGGCGTCGGTGATCTCGATCTGTCTTCCCTCTGCCTGCCGGTCGAAGGGACCGCATTTGGTCTTTTCCCAATCAACTGCCAGGTCAGCCGGATAGATGACCGCATAGCTAGAATGTTGACGGAAGCCCGCAACGCTAATTCCACTTCTTTCCTTACCTATTTCACTGCCACCACTGAGCGAACGATAGGCTGGCTTGCGGGTGCCGTAGCACGCGATCCTTCACGGATATTGTTTTCATTGCGCAATATCGAATCGAATGACCATTATGGCTATATGGGTTTAGCCTACGGGGATCCTGCTGGAGTTCGGATCGAAGGAGACGCGATTGTCCGATTTGCGGAGAAGTCGGAACCTGGTCTGATGAGAAGCGCATTCTCATGCTTGGTCAACTGGGCGAAATTAGACCTCGGTATTGGCGATGTGTGGGTTAGGGTGTTGTCCGATAACCCGGCGGTCGGGTTTTATGAATCGTGCGGCTTTTCTAGAGAGAAAGAGATGCCACTTTACGAAACTCGCGGACGTTATGGCGAGCTTGTCGAGCTTTCAGAAATTCCGTCAGTTGATTGCGCGGGCGAATCTTCGCGCACCCTTGTGCATATGCGGTATTCGGTGTAATCCTTCAGTAAGTAGCAATTAGAACCACTTCAGACCTGATCTGATTACCGTCGTCGGTTCAATGGTCTGTAGGTCGTTGGGCTGCATACTCGGTTTTGCTGGTTCGGATGTGTGCACTAGCCGGTGGCCATTGGGTGCCGGGGGGGCCTACGTGCGCACCGTGAAGAGGTCTTCGGGATGGCGGTGCAAGTCTGTGGTCGTCACGTAGGGGGTCGCGGAAGGTCAAGCATTTGGGCTAGGCCGTGGACGAGGTTGGGATCGCCGTACTCTCGTAGGTGGGCGCGCAGCGGTTGGCGGCACTCGGCGGTGGCGATTTCGACGTGGTTGGTGTCGCACCAAGGCGTTGCCGGCTGATGAGTTCGTTCTTGAACAGTTCGAAGGTGATCTCGGCCAACGCTCGATTAGCGCAGCGTCGACGGAGCCGGCCGAGCGGGACGCATTGCGCGATGAGCCGTCGGGTATCGGCCCCGGAGGTGTACTACCTATCGCTGGTATTGACGACCGACTGTCTTGGCGAGCTGCCGACTGTTCAATGGGGGTCCTGGCATAACGAAATCGCCTGCACGAGACCCTGCGAGTTCGCCAACCCCGGCCCCGGAACCAAGTAGGAACGAACCTGGGGTACCTCAAGAACAATTGGTGGCTAGGCTCATCCTTGGAATTGGGATATCCGGAAGGGGTTGCGCGCTTGATCACGATTATCGATGACGAACAGGAAGTCGTGATCGTTCGCGACGGCGAGCAGGAAGTTCGCCACAGCCTTTCCTCGGCCGAGGGTTTCGGAGCCGTTTCGCGTGCATGGATCCGGGCTGGCTGGGACACCAAGTATGTTTACAGTTTCGCCTGGATGGGTCGCCCGATCATCCAACTCCCAGAGGACATGATCCGTCTCCAGGAGGTCATCTGGAACCTCAAGCCCGACGTGCTAATCGAGACCGGCGTCGCCCACGGGGGTTCGCTGATTTTCTATGCTTCACTGTTCGAGGCGATGGGCAAGGGCCGTGTCATTGGCATCGACATCGAGATTCGCCTGCATAACCGTGAGGCGATCGAGGCGCATCCAATGAAGAAGCGGATCGAGTTGCTCGAGGGCTCGTCGACAGCGCCCCACATCGTCGATCAAGTGAAGGCGCTGGTGAAGCAGGGCGAGACAGTGCTGGTCGTGCTCGATTCCAACCACACGAAGGGCCATGTGCTCGACGAACTTCGCGCCTATGCACCGCTCGTCAGTGTAGGCAGCTACATCGTTGCAACCGATGGTGTGATGGAGCAGGTTAAAGGCGGCCCCCGCACAGGCGACGATTGGGACTGGAACAATCCCAAGGCGGCGGCGCACGCCTTCGTGGCTGAAAACGAGCGGTTCACGATCGAGGAGCCGACCTTCCCCTTCAATGAGGGCGTCGTGACCGAGCGTGTGACCTACTGGCCCGATGCATTCATCAAGCGCATAGCCTGACAGCTCGGTGGGTATGTGCCGCAGACCCGATCGCCGCCGGTGGGCAACCGTAGGTAGGTGTTGTCATCAAGATGCTTGACGTCGGTCACGAGGACCGTTCGGCCGCTGGCGCCGAAGTGTTCGGCGACGAGGTCCGCCTGCATCGACGTCTCGTCTGGCACGCAGAGGTCATCGCCCTCCAAAGGCGACTTCTACCGTATGAATGACCGCGACCCCGGGCGAGTCCCGGGATCAACCAACGGACTATGAACACCAAGGGGGTCAATTTCAACCCTTGGAAGGGTCAATTTCAACCGTTGTTGACACACCAACTACCAAGGCCGAGCTTGGCACCGCGACTGGCTGTCAGGGCGCAAAAGGCCCAGTGGTCGACGGCCTCCTAGGGTGGTTGTTGCACGTGGCGGTACTAACACGGCGCAATCTTGCGCGGAAGCCACCGTCGAAAGGGTGAAGGTTTCGGCGCAACTCTTGCGAGTGGTGTAGGCAAAGCAACTATCGGTCTGTTCCTACTCGGTTGCGAGGGCCGGGGTTGGCTGACTCGTAGGGTGTGCTTGCGGCAATATGGGCGGCGATCGACCAAGCGATGAAGGGGTCAGCTTGAGGATTACGGTAATCGGTTCCGGCTACGTCGGCCTGGTGACGGGCGCCTGCCTGGCGGACAGCGGTAACGAGGTCGTGTGCGTCGATATCGATCACGCCAAGATCGACCGACTGCTCGCGGGGGAGGTTCCGATCTACGAACCCCGGCTGGCTGAACTGATCGAAACTGACCGGGAGAACGGGCTTATCGACTTCACCACCGACATCCAGGGCGGAGTCGAACACGGTGACGTGATCTTCATCGCTGTCCCGACGCCCATGAGCGACAGCGGCGCGGCCGACCTCACCTACGTGTACTCCGCGGCAGAAGACATCGGTTCTCATATGGACCGCTACAAGGTAGTCGTCAACAAGTCGACCGTCCCCGTCGGAACTGCCGACGAAATTCAAGCGATCATCAGCAAGAAGACCAACCACGAGTTCGACGTCGTGTCCAACCCCGAATTTCTGAAGCAGGGAAAGGCGATTGCCGACTTCATGGAGCCCGACCGCGTGGTGATCGGCAGCGACTCGCAGCGCGCTCTCGCGATCATGCGAGAGATCTACGAGCCGTTCCTGCGCAAATCCCGTCCACTGATCGCGATGGACACTAGAAGCGCCGAGATGGCAAAGTACGCGGCCAATTCCTTTCTCGCGATGAAGATTTCTTTCATCAACGAGATCTCGAATTTGTGCGAGAGGGCCGGCGCCGATGTCTCGGCGGTACGAGAGGCCGTTGGGGCCGACAAGCGCATCGGCTATGAATTCCTGTTTCCCGGGATCGGCTACGGCGGCTCATGCCTGCCGAAAGATGTTCAGGCCCTTCTATATACCGCGGACGGACTGGGGTTGGGCATGCGACTGTTGCGCGCGGTGGAGCAGGTCAACAGCGAGCAGAAGGCCGTTCTCGTATCCAAGGTGGTCACTCGTTTCGGGGGCGAGTCCGTGAGTCTGGACGGTCTGCGCATCGCGATGTGGGGCCTCAGCTTCAAGCCAAGGACCGACGACGTGCGGGAGGCCCCGTCCCTGGTCATCGCGAAGAGGCTGGTCGAGTTGGGGGCGTTAGTGCGTGCCTTCGATCCCGAAGCAACCGAGCAGGCGAAAAAGAAGCTAGGCGATTCAATCGAATACGCCGGAAGCATGTACGAGGCCGTCGAGGACGCGGATGCGCTGCTACTGCTCACGGAGTGGAAACAGTTCCAGCGGCCATCGTGGCAGCGCGTCAAATCGGCCATGCGAGGCCATGTCGTGTTTGATGGGCGAAACATCTACGACCCTGACAAGCTGCGGGCTGAGGGCTTCGAGTACCACGGCATGGGCCGGAACAAAGGAAAACAGTGAGACCCCTTTCCGGTACGGACGCCCACGTGACTTCAACCATCGAAGCAAGGAGCAGTTCATGAAATTCAGCGAATTGTCGTCCCTTCCTGTCGTGAATTTGTACGCCGGCGATGTTCCCGACATGCCTGAATACCAAACGAGGCAACTAGTAGGTCTCTCTCTGGTACAGGAAGATAAATGGCATATTCGTCACGACGTGACGAAGCCGCTCCCAATTCCTGGCGAATCAGTCGATATCTACCAATCCGAGGACGTGTTCGAACACATAGAGTTCGACCGGCTTCCTGCGACGATTTCCGAGATCTACCGAGTCCTGAAGAAGGGCGGGCTCTTTAGGTTGTCACTTCCAGACTATCGATGCGATGTCCTGGTCGAAAGATCCCTGAAAGACGCAGATGGCAATATCATTTTCGATCCGGGTGGCGGCGGAGCATTCAAACGACGTCCACCTATCTTTGGAAAGAAAAAAGTGGTGAAGGGTGGTCACGTTTGGTTCCCGGTATACGAGAACATTGTGGAGCTATTCGCCAATACTCGATTTTCGAGCGTTGAATTCCTTCACTATTATGACGAGACCGGGGCCCCCCATACCAACCCCATCGATTATTCGAAGGGCTATGTTAAGAGAACGCCGGATAACGACGAGCGGGTAGCTCACCCATTCAGGCCAATGTCGATAGTGGTTGACTGCATCAAGTGATCCCGTAGCGAATAACGCGATATATGAGTAGCGATTCCAGATCCACGTGCCATTCAACGATTGCATTCTCGGACCGGCAAATTGCGTGGCAGATCGCTTCGGCGATGGCACGCCATGCCGATCAACCTTATATATCCGACTCGGCTGCGAGCCGATAGCCGCGCATCGCGAACGGGGTAAGAGCCACGAAAAGGACGGTCGCCCACAAGAGGGTCATCGTCAGCGGCCACGCCACGGGTCCGCCGAGCGCCAAGGACCGCATCGTCTCAATGGGTGGGCTCAACGGCTGCATGCGCACGATCAACTGAAGGGTCTCGGGGTACATATGGATCGGGGTGGTACCGGGGTTGAGGAAAGCCAGCGCGATGGTTCCGGCCGAGACCAAAGTGATGATGCTCTGTGCTTTGGCGTGGATGACCACCACCGTCACCACCATCGTGAACCCGACGACCACGATCGAGGGAATCAATATGAACAACAGTGCCGCCGCCCAGCCTTGAGTGAAACGCAGCCCCATCACCAAGCCAAGCGCGGTGATGACAACCGTTCCAAAGAGCGCGCGCACCACCTCCGAGGCGAGTCGTCCGGTGAGAACACTGGCTCGATGCACCGGTAGCACCCACATTCGCCCAAGCAGCCTTGATTGCCGGTCCAGCTGGATACCCACCGAATTGCCGAGGGCGCCGAACAACGCGGATAGCACTGCGCAGACCGGAACCAGGCCGTAAACGCTTTCGACACCAGTGACCTTGTACACCCGCTCACCCAAGATCACCTGATAAAGCACCAGAAGAAAGATCGGGAAAACCAGCGATCCCAAAAGGACAACGCGGTCGCGCCGCCACCGGGTGAGCAGGCGAGCGGCTTGGACCCAAGTCTGCGACAGCAGCGAGTGGTTCAGCGCTCGGTGCGGAGTCACGCAGTGCGCCTTTGCATCTGGATCGTGATCGTGCCGAACACCAACACCATGCCTATACACCACGTCAGCGTGATTGCCAGGTTGTCAGTGAGATGCCCGGCCCCCAGACCGCGCAAAGCTTCGGCTGCCTGTGACACCGGCTGATTGCGCACCACCGGCCGCAGATATTCAGGAAAGGTCGATTCGGGTGCTATTCCAGTGGACAGCATGAAAAGCAGTAGCGAAGGGATGAACAGTATGTAAGTAGCACCTTGAATGCTGTTCGCGCGCGAACCGAGTGCGTCCGCGCCCAAAGCGACGCCCAAGCACAGCAGCAATGCCAGGAGTACGAAAGCCACGCTGTATCCGAAGCCGCCGGCAAACCGGAAACCGAATGCGTAACCAGCGGTCACAGCCACCACCATTGCCAAACCAGCGCGGATGAGGGTGGCTGTCATGCGGGCGGCTACCGGGGCCACCGCCGCTACCGGCAACGTCTTCAACCGCTCGCCGAACCAAGACAGGTGGTCACGCACCGCGCGATCTGCGGTCATCAGGCCGACGAAGATCATTGACTGCACAACCACCGCAGGGACCAGGTATTGCGAATACGTGAGTTCGCCGGTGTCGACCAGACCGCGCAGCGCCACGCTGAAGCCGGCTAGATACACCACTGGGGACGCCAATTCGAAGATCAACCCACCGTCCCGCGCTGACGTCTTCAAAGACCGTTCGGTAAGGGCAGCTAGTGGCGTCATGGATGGGTGACGGTCCGATCGGTGAGATGCAGAAATGCCTCATCCAACGATGGTTTACGCAGAGAAATGTCGGAGAGTTCAATGCCTTGTGCATCGATCCGGCGGAACACATCGACCAGCATGGCAACCCCGCCGACGGCAACCACCGAGACCGAGTTGTTGTCTGCATCTACATCCACCCCGTCGAGTCCAGCCAGTGCCGCCGCCACCCGTGGCAGGTCGGCTGGGTTCGCTGGGCTCACCTGGCAATAGTCTGCGCCTACGCGACGCTTCAGTTCCTCGGCGGTGCCGCTGGCGATCACCCGTCCATGATCGATGACGACTACCGAGTCGCTTAAGATGTCGGCCTCTTCCAGGTACTGCGTGGTCAGTAGAACGGTGGTTCCCTGCTTGGCCAAATCGTCGATGAGATCCCAGACGTCGCGGCGGCTGCGCGGGTCGAGGCCGACGGTCGGCTCGTCGAGGAACAGCACTTTCGGCGGCACCATCAGCCCGGCCGCGAGGTCCGCACGCCGCTGCATGCCTCCGGAGTACTTACCCACCGGCCTGTCGGCGGCCGCGACGAGGTCGAACCGTTCGATCAGTTCGTCGGCGCGTGCCTTTGCCTGCTTTCGGCTCATGCCCCGCAGCCTGCCGAACAAGACAAGGTTCTCCCAGCCGGTCAGCATGTAGTCCAGCGCGATGAACTGCCCGGCGAGCGAGATGCTTTCACGCACCTTGGCGGGCTGGCGGGTGATGTCATAACCGGCGACCGTGCCGCCGCCTGTTGTCGGACGGATCCGTGTGGACAGAATATTGATGGTCGTTGTCTTGCCGGCGCCGTTTTGGCCGAGCAATCCGCACACCGTTCCGGCCGGAACGGAGAAGCTCACGCCCGACAGCGCATTCATTTTTTCGTAGATCTTTGTGAGGCCGACAACCTCGATCGCCAGTTCGCTCACAGTCGGGAGTATTCCATGTCGCGTTCTCGAGTGTTTGCCCAACTGGCACTTGGACCTGTCCGAGGGATCCGGTGAACCACGACTAGGCCGAGCATGGAACCCCCCAAGCCGGCGGGTCCGTGCAGGTGACAGATGCGATCAATCTCCGGTGTCGGAGGTGCCGGGCAATCTGGGCATTGACCCCTGAGGGGGCGTCCACGCGTAGTCGCCGCATGAAACTCAAGCGGGGCTGGTCGGTCGCTGCGGCGCCGCCGAGCATTCGGCCGTTGCAGTGGAAATGACTGCCGGAGAACGACTTTGCGCTGTGATGTAGGTGCCGAACCGTTTGCTTCAGCGGCGGTAGCCTGCGGTGGCCGTCGCGATGATGTGGTCCTGCGTGGCACTGCACCAGGTACCGCGCTGAAACGTCGTCAAGATGTTTTCGGCGACGCGGCTTCCTCGAAGAGGTCGGCGGCGTGGGCAACGCACTCGTCCGGTTTGGTCATCCGGGCGGCGAGATCGCGGGCTGCGGTGGCATGTTGCGGGGTGAGGATTTGTTGCAGATCGGCGGTCAGTGATTTGGCGGTGGTCTTCGAAAAGCTCCGAGCGGTGCCCACACCCAGGCGTTTGAGTTGATTTCCCCAGTATGGCTGGTCGGCCGAGCTCCACAGGATCACGGTGGGGACGCCGGCGCGCAGGCTTGCCGCGGTAGTGCCCGAGCCACCGTGGTGCACGATGGCACGGCACGCTGGAAAAATCTCGGCGTAATTGACCGCCCCGACTACCTTGATGTGGTCGGGATGCGGAACGTCGCTGTAGTCAGTCCCACCAGCACATACCAACCCTCGCTGGCCTAATTGGGCGCAGACGGTGCTGATCATTTCCATTGTTTCGGCGGGGGATTCGACAGGAATGCTGCCGGTGGCGAAACAGATCGGTGGCGGACCCGCGGCGATCCAAGTCGCCACCTCTTCATCGGCCGGCGTGCTCATCTGCGTGGTCAGCGCGCCGACAAAGGGCCGCTGGCCGTTCCATTTGGCCCATTCGGCCGCCAATCCAGGCACGGATACCGCGTCATAGCCTTGAATTTCCAGCCAGCCATGTTCGGCGATGCGCCGCGCTGCTCGTCGGGTGGCTTTCGGTAGACCCAGCGCGCGGCGCTGGGCTTCTTCGACATCTCGAGTCGCACGAAAGAACAGCCACTCTGAGATCGTGCCCCCCGAGCGGACCAGTGGGGCGGGCAGCATCGGAATGAGTTGGCCGTTGGGCCGCATCGGAAAGTGGTGCATGGAGATCAACGGAATGCCGTAGTGCTCGGCGACGTTGGCCGCGGCCTGCTCGAAGTTGATCGCGGTCGACAGCAGATCGGCGCCGTCTGCCAGCGCCAACAGTGTCGTACCGACCTCTTCCCAGTGGCGGATGATCGGTGCCCACAACTCCCGCAACAGCCCTACTGGGTTACGGAAGAACTTCGCCCACAGATTGCGTACGAAATCCTCGTTGAGAAGCGCCTGCACGTCTGGGCCGTACGGGACTGCAGTAAGCCCAGCTGCCTCGACGAACTCGACGAGGTCGGGGGCCACGGCCATACGTACTTCGTGGCCTCGGCGTAGCAGTTCGCAACCGACAGCCAGGGACGGCTCGACGTCGCCGCGACTGCCCCAGCACGTCAGTACGAATTTCATGGGGGAGTCTGGGCCTTTCGCTGGTCGTGTCGGTCCGCGACCGGAGATCTGTCCTTCATTATCTATAGCCATCTCTGATGGGAGACTTCCGGCGGATCTTTGAGCCCGAGGTGCGCGTCGGTTCCCGAGAAAGCCTCGATGTCGGACACCGGGGAAAGGCTCAGCTAAGTTCACGTCAAAATTTGCCTTGGCGGGCGACCTCGGACGAGAGTTTCCGCATATCTTTACGAGCATCGTTGTAATGCAACGGGACTGATGCGCCGTAACGCATGGCCGATTCTCGCCGGTTTTCCGGTACTTTTCGCCGGGTATAGTCGGGCCCATGAACCTGGTCGAGTCGATCGAACGCGGCTTGGCGTGGTTGTCGAAGCCTCGCTGGATCCCGGGTCGGCTCGAGATGGAGACGCGGCGGGGGCAGCGTCTGGAACTGGAGATCGTGTCGTTCCGCATGCGTGTGCCCATCCCGGGTGGGGCGGTCGTGCAGGTGCCCCTGTTCATCGCCCTCATGCCGGCCGGCTCATCGCCGATCCAGGCGACCGGCGAGCCGTCGGGCCAGGACACCGACTGACAACTCACTACGAGGCGCAACTCCGGATTCCGCGTGACGCGTGGTGCGTCACCGGGGTGAATTGTTTAGCAGAATGCAAATACCTGCAGGTATGGTATATTACTGACCAGTAACTACTGTAGATACCCGGAACCGCCGGTATCAAATCGGGCCATTCCGTTACCGAATGTCGAATTCTAATAGTTTGCTTCCGAGACGCCGCAACCGTTGCTGGATGCGACCGTGACGGGACACACATAACGTTGCTGTATGGTCGCCGAAAGCGGCCGGCAAAGTAGCTTCGTACATTTCGCTTACTTCGAGGCTGGATTTGTACAGCGCGCTTACTTCAAGCGACGAACGAGGACCGTCGTGATCTCCAGGATTCGCCAGCGAGCGACGCCCCGAATGCGCAAAGTCACGTTCATGCACTACGCGGCTTTGCGAGGAGGGGTCCTCGCGGTCGTGTGCGACGGTCCGGGTTCCCTCGTGACTCGGGGGGCGCTGGTCGTTGTGAACCCGGCAGGCGGCCCGATTGTGATCAAAGCAACTCCGGCATTGAGCTGGGGTCTCGCATGTTTGCGGGGGCTCCCTGATTGATTGCTATATCCGCATCCGCATTTCACATTGAGAGATAGCCCACACCCCTGTAGTGGGCGAAGCTCACTCGATGTGCACCAAATTGTGATGCTGGCAACCTCTTGAGTAGCCCATAAACCGTCGCTAAGCTCTCTGAGCCGTTGGCCGGAGAGAATCTAGCGACCATGGCAGCCGTCCTATAGCCGATGGACGACTGTCGCGCAGCGGACTTTTGCACGAATGTTTGCTGGGCGCGTCTTTCCATTGGGAAAGATTCAGCTAGACCTCTGGCTGCCGGCTTAGCGAGCCCACAGGAATTTCACATTCGCGCCGATCTCGCAAAGAGAGGTTTCTGCAGGATATAACGCCAGCCTGGGCGGACGGGAAAGGAATTGACGCCACAGTTAATAGTCAAGGTAAGCTTGCTAAAGTTTGCTGAGGAGCCCAACCCTGGGAACCTCGTGAGAATGATTTGCCCACCATTTCAACCTGCACTAGGTTTGCGGTAGGCTCGCCATCGGTTTGCGGTAACCGACGAACAACATGGAGAGACGTGAGCATCAATCCGTTCGACGACGACAGCGGCAGCTTCTTCGTCTTGGTCAACGACGAGGAGCAGCACAGCCTCTGGCCAAGCTTTGCCGACGTGCCAGACGGCTGGCGGGTGGTTTACGGCGAGGCTGACCGTGCAACGTGTTTGGAGTACGTCGAGAAGAACTGGCCGGACATAAGGCCGAAGAGCCTGCGAGAGCGGTTGGCGCAGGACGGGGCTCTTGACGGCTAGTCAGTGCGGTGGGGAGGGCGCGCGCGTGGGGACTTACGACGAGGGCTTTCCTCTGTCGCGAGGCCAGATGGACATCTGGCTTTCGCAGGAGAGTGGCCTCGTCGGCACGGAGTGGCAGCTCGGCCTTCTCGTAAGGATCGACGGCGCGATTCAACGCGATCTCCTGCACCAGGCGATCCGACAGGCGCTGCAGGAAGCTGAGCCTTCGCGCGCTTGCTTTTTTGAGAGCGACGGCCAGCTCCTACAGAAACCGGTTGATTACTCGGATCTGGAGCTGCCGTTTTACGACGTTCAGGATGCAGACGATCCTGACGAAAAAGTCCGAGAGATCGCCTCATCAATTCAGCACACCCCGATGCCGCTCACCGGCCGGTTGGTGACATTTGCGCTATTTCAGACTCAGCCCGATCAATATTATGCGTTCGGATTGGGCCACCACATTTCGGTCGACGGCGTGGGCATGGCGCTGGTCTGCCGTCGCATCGCGTCGATTTACACGGCACTGGTCAAGGGCGAACCGGTACCTCCCGCATACTTCGGCTCCTTGCAGGACCTCGTCGACATCGAGGCCCGGTACGCAGCCTCCCCCGAATATGCGGAAGACCAGGCCTACTGGAGCCAGAATCGCCCCCCGGAAAGCGGACTGGATCGGCGCGCATCGCAGCTCGCGAGCCGCCACGACGGGTATGCGCCCTCTGGACAGGTTCAGGTTGGTCAAGCAGCGATCGGCGGCATCAAGTCGCTGGCGAAGGCTCTGCGCATCCGTCGACATACCGTGATGACCGCCGCGTTGGCCTTGTTGTCGCGGTCATGGTCTGCCAATGGTTCAGAGGTCGCGCTGGACTTTCCTGTCAGCAGGCGAGTCGGCGAAGAGACGAAGTCGATTCCCGCGATGCTCGCCGGCATCGTGCCTCTGGTGTTGTCCGCACCACCAGACACCACGGCAGGTGAGTTCTGCCGACATGTGGACCTACGCATTCGAGAGTTGTTGCAGCATCAGCGATTTCCGGTGCACGCCCTGGATGACGAGTCCGGTGGTCCGCGGCAGACATCCGATCGGGTAGCGATCAGCTTCCTGCCCTCGCGTCTCACCCTGGACCTGGCGGGTGTTCCCGCGACCGCAGCCTTCACCAACCACGGTCCGATGGGGCACTTCGGGTTGTTCTTCTCCGGCGCCAGCGACCAGATGTTCCTGGGCACGGCCGGTCCAGGGCAGCCGTTCGCCAGGTTCGGTGTCGCCAATCTCGCGGAGCGCCTGGAACGCATCGTGGTGGCGATGGCCGAGGATCCCGATCGGCCGCTGTCGTCGATAGACGCGCTCGACTCCGACGAGCGTTCCACTCTGGATCGACTCGGTAACCGAGAGGTGTTGGCTCAACCTTCGCCTCGGGCCTCGATTCCGGAATTGTTTGCCACACATGTGAACAGCTCACCGGAGACGGTGGCGCTGGTGTGCGGCGACCAGTCGTGGACCTATCGCGAGTTGGATGAATCGGCGAACCGACTCGCACACCTCTTGGCTGACAACGGCGCTCGCGCAGGCGAATTCGTCATGCTGCTGATGCCCCGGTCCGCCGAGGCGATCATCGCGATTCTCGCGGTACTCAAGACCGGCGCGGCGTATGTGCCCGTGGACCCGTCGGTGCCGGATGCACGCTTGGAGTTCATCCTCGGTGATGCGGCACCTATTGCGGCGATCACCACCGCCGGGTTGCGGTCACGGCTGGACAAGTTCGACGTGGCGGTCATCGACGTCGACGACCCGGCTATCGACGCACAGCCGAGCACCTCGCTGGACGGTCCGTCACCAGACGACTTGGCCTACATCATCTACACCTCGGGCACCACGGGGACCCCCAAAGGGGTTGCGGTCACCCACCACAGTGCCGGGTACGTGATGAAAAATCTGGAATCGAGCGTCCCCCAGCCGGCGGTATGGGCGCAGTGGTTTTCGCTGGCGTTTGACGCTTCGGTATGGGAGATCTTGCGTGCGCTGCTTCGCGGCGGCCGGTTGGTGGTGGTGCCCGAGGAGGTTGGGAACTCACCGGAGGATCTGCACGACCTATTGATCAGGGAACGGGTCACCATGCTGACCCAAACCCCCACGGCGGCCGCGATGTTGTCGCCGGAGGGTCTGGAATCGATGGTGTTGGCAGTGGTCGGCGAGGCATGCCCGCCCGCCTTGATGGAACGGTGGGCCACCGACGGGCGTGTGATGGTCAACGGTTACGGCCCGACCGAAACGACGGTATGTGCGGCCGTCAGTAGGCCGCTGACCGCGGGATCCGGTGTGGCACCGATCGGTGAGCCGGCGCCCGGGGCTGCGCTGTTCGTCTTGGACACCTGGATGCAGCCGGTACCTGTCGGTGTGGTCGGTGAGTTGTATGT
Organism: Mycobacterium barrassiae; assembly: GCF_025822765.1. Taxonomy (GTDB): domain Bacteria; phylum Actinomycetota; class Actinomycetes; order Mycobacteriales; family Mycobacteriaceae; genus Mycobacterium; species Mycobacterium barrassiae. The sequence continues at coordinate 39,490 of NZ_JACKUK010000011.1, forward strand.
GGCCGGCGAGGGAGTCTCTGCGGGATATCGGGGACGGGCAGACCTGACAGCGTCGCGGTTTGTGGCGTGTCCGTTCGGAGAGCCCGGTGCGCGGATGTATCGAACCGGCGACTTGGTGTGTTGGGGCGACGATGGACAGCTGCAGTATCTGGGTCGCGCTGATGAGCAGGTCAAGATCCGCGGCTATCGCATCGAGCTGGGGGAGATCCAGTCCGACCTGGCCGAACTCGAGGGGGTCGACCAGGCCGCGGTGATCGTGCGCGAGGACCGCCCCGGCGACAAGCGTCTGGTGGGCTATATAGCCGGCACCGCTGATCCGGCCGAACTCCGTGCCCAGCTTGCGGATCGGCTCCCGCCCTACATGGTGCCGACCGCAATTGTGGTGGTGGAGAAGCTGCCGGTGACGGTCAACGGCAAGCTGAACGTCCGCGCGCTGCCGGCACCGGAATATCAAGGACTGGGCGCCAACTATCGCGCGCCTTCCACGGCGATCGAGGAGATCCTGGCGGGCATCTTCGCTCAGGTGCTGGGGCTGGAGCGCGTCGGCGTCGATGACTCGTTCTTCGACATGGGTGGCGACAGCATCTTGTCGATGCAGGTGGTGGCCCATGCCCGGGCGGCAGGACTGTTGTGCCGCCCGCGTGACATCTTCGTCGAGCAGACCGTCGCCCGGTTGGCCGCGGTGGTCACGGTGGTCGGCGGTGAAGCCGCCATTGTGGACGAGGGCATCGGAGCGGTCGTGCCGACTCCGATCATTCGTTGGCTCCACGACGTCGACGGTCCGATTGACGAGTTCAACCAGACCCTGGTTTTGCAGGCTCCCGACGGGGTCACCGCTGACGACGTGGTGGTCGTGCTGCAGGCGCTGCTGGACCGGCACGGCACGCTGCGGCTGCGTGTCGACGAGCACGATGCGACCGGTCAGTGGTCGTTGGCGGTGCCCGAGGCCGGCGCGGTGCATGCGCAGGATTGCGTGCACACGGTCGATGCGTTGACCGACGAAGCGATTGCCGAGGCGCGGTCGCGGTTGAGTCCGGCGGCTGGTGCGATGGTCAGTGCGTTGTGGGTGGCCTCGACGAGCCAGCTGGTGTTGATGATCCACCATCTGGCCGTCGATGGGGTGTCATGGCGAATCCTGTTGGAGGACATCAACATCGCCTGGGCGCAGCATCACAACGGTCAACCGATAGAACTCCCGACGGGTGGCACGTCGTTCCAGCGTTGGGCCTCGCTGCTCGACGAGCACGCGGGCAGCTCCGAGGTGGTGGCCACGGCCGACGCGTGGCGGCAGGTCACCGAGGTTCCCGCGGTGCTGCCCGCGATGCAGCCAGAGTTGGACACGTACGCCAACGCCGGCCGGCTGACGGTGTCGCTGGATACCGACACGACGCGGCAGCTTCTTGGTGAGGTACCTGCAGCGTTTCACGCTGGCGTGCAAGACATTTTGTTGATCGCGTTCGGGTTGGCCTGGACTGAGTTTCTGGGCACCAACAAACCCATCGGCTTCGATGTCGAGGGCCACGGCCGCCATGAGGAACTGCGCGCCGATGTCGATCTGTCGCGCACGGTGGGCTGGTTCACCACCAAGTACCCGATCGCCCTGACTGTCGGCCGGGTGCCGTGGGCGCAGGTGAGCGTCGGGGACTCGGCGTTGGGTGCGGTGATCAAGGACGCCAAGGAGCAACTGCGCTCGCTGCCCGACGGGTTGACCTATGGTCTGCTGCGCTATCTGAATTCCGACGTCGACCTCAGTGGCGGCGATCCGGCGATCGGCTTCAACTACCTGGGCCGCCTCGGCGCGGGTGCCGGTGATCTGTCCGAGGATCTGTGGCGTATCAGCGGCGACAGCCTGACGACGGCGGATGTGGCCTCAGCGGTGGCCATGCCGTTGGCGCATGCCGTCGAGCTCAACGCGGGCACCGCCGACACCGAGGCCGGTCCGGTGCTGCAGGCCAACTGGTCCTGGGCGCCTTCGGTGCTCGACGCCGAGAAGGCCGAACGGTTGAGCCAGTTGTGGTTCGAGGCCCTGACGGGCATCTGCGCGCATGTGAGCGCGGGTGGCGGCGGGGTGACCCCGTCGGATCTGGCGCCGGCGCGGTTGACCCAGCCCCAGATCGACGACCTCACAAAGCAGTACCGATTCGTCGATGTGTTGCCGTTGACGCCGTTGCAGCAGGGCCTGTTGTTCCAGTCGGCGTTCGTCGAGGAATCCGCTGACGATGTGTATGCCGTGCAGTTGGGCATCACGATGGCCGGCCAACTCGACGCCGAGCGGCTGCGCGGGGCGGTGGTCGCGATGGTGGCTCGGCATCCGAACCTGGCGGCGCGGTTCGTCGCCGACCGGTTCGACGAGCCGGTGCAGGTCATCCCTGCCGATCCCGAGATCGCCTGGCAATACGTCGAATTGGATACCGCCGGTGATGTCGAGAGCCAGGTCGAGGCGATCTGTGCCGCCGAGCGCGCAGCGGTGTGCGACCTGTCGGGGACCCAGCCGCTGTTTCGTGCCGCGCTGATCGCGCTGCCGAACAACCAGCACCGGCTGGTGATCAGCATTCACCACATCGTGGTCGACGGGTGGTCGTTGCCGATCCTGTTGCAGGACGTCTTCGCCGGCTATTTCGGGCACCGGTTGCCCGCGCCGGCACCGTTTCGCAATTACGTGACGTGGCTGGCCGCCCAGGATCGTGAGGCCGCGGCGGCGGCTTGGCGTGCGGTGCTCGCCGGGTTCGAAACGCCGACATTGGTGGCGCCACCGGCCCAAGCCGGGGTGCGCCGGGTGCAGTCGCATCGGCTGTCGGCCGAGATCACCGCAGCGCTAGGGGAGTTGGCGCGTGCGCAGCAGACCACGATCAACACGGTGCTGCAGGCGGCGTGGGCACAGCTGCTGATGTGGCTGACCGGCCATCAGGATGTGGCGTTCGGTACCGCGGTGGCGGGCCGCCCGGTGGAGCTGCCCGGCGCGGACGCCATGGTCGGGCTCTTGATCAACACCGTGCCGGTGCGCGCCAACATGACCGCGACGAGCACCGTGGGCGACCTGTTGGCTCAGCTGCAACGTGCCCACAACGACACCGTGGACCACGAGCATCTGTCGCTCGCCGAGATCCACCGCGCCGTCGGCCAGGACCGGCTGTTCGACACCTTGTTCGTCTACGAGAACTACCCGATCGACCCCGCCGCGCTGTTGAGCGTGGAGGACCTGGCCGTCACCGACTTCAGCAGCCGCGAATACAACCACTACCCGCTGTCGCTGGTGGCCACCCCGGGGCACGAGGTGAGCCTGCGGGTCGAATTCGACACCGAGGTGTTCGAGGCAGCGGAGATCGAAACGCTGATCGGTCGGTTGAACCAGGTGCTGGCCGCCATGGTTGCCAATCCGGGCGCGCAGTTGGCCTCTGTTGATCTGCTGGCTGCCGGTGAACGCGACCAGCTCGATGAGTGGGGCAATCGCTCGTTCCTGACCCAGCTGGCCACCACCCCGGTGTCGATCACGGCGATGTTCGACGAGCAGGTGGCCCGGTCGCCGGAGGCGGTCGCGGTGACGTGCGAGGGCCGGTCGATGACCTACGGCGAGCTCGATGAGGTCGCCAATAGGTTGGCTCACCGACTGTCGGGTCTGGGTGCGCGTCCTGGACAGCGGGTGGCGTTGTTGCTTCCGCGGACGCCGGAGGCGATCGCGGCGATCGTGGCGGTGCTCAAGACCGGGGCGGCGTATCTGCCGATCGATCCGGCCCACCCGGATGCCCGAATCGAGTTCGTGGTGGGGGATGCGGCGCCGGTCGCGGCGGTCACGACGGCGGATCTGCGGGCGCGGCTGGAATCGTTCGAGGTTCCGATCATCGACGTCCACGACGCGGTAGTCGGAGAGGCGCCCGCCGGTGAGGCGGTGGTGTCGGTGGCGACGCCCGATGATGTGGCCTACATCATCTATACGTCGGGGACGACGGGTAAGCCCAAGGGGGTTGCGGTCACTCACCGCAACGTCACTCGGTTGTTGGAATCGCTTGATGTCGAGCTGTCGCTGGGTCAGGTGTGGACGCAGTGCCACTCGCTGGCATTCGACTATTCGGTGTGGGAGATCTGGGGCGCGCTGCTTTACGGCGGGCGTCTGCTGATCGTGCCGGACGCGGTGGTGCGCTCGCCGGAAGAGTTGCACGCGCTGCTGGTCAGTGAGCAGGTCAGTGTCCTGAGCCAGACCCCGTCGGCGTTCTATGCCTTGCAGACGGCGGACGCGTTGCAGCCGGAGCTGGGTCAGCAGCTCAAACTGCAGACCGTGGTCTTCGGCGGCGAAGCGCTTGAACCGCAACGCCTTTCGACATGGCTGCACAGCCATCCTGGCTTGCCGCGGATGATCAACATGTACGGCATCACCGAGACCACGGTGCACGCCTCGTTCCGTGAGATCGGTATCGGGGACGTCGCCGACAGCTCCAGCCCGATCGGTGTGCCCTTGGAGCACTTGGCGTTCTTCGTCCTCGACGAGTGGATGCGCCAGGTGCCCGTCGGGGTCACCGGCGAGTTGTACGTGGCCGGGGCGGGGCTGGCCACCGGCTACGTGGGTCGTTCCGATCTGACGTCGACGCGGTTCGTCGCGTGCCCGTTCGGGGCGCCGGGGACGCGGATGTACCGCACCGGGGACCTGGTCCGCTGGGGCGCCGACGGGCAGCTGCGCTATGAGGGCCGCGCCGACAAGCAGGTCAAGATCCGCGGCTACCGCATCGAGCTTGGCGAGATCCAGGCCGCACTGGCCGGCCTCGACGGGGTGGATCAGGCGGCGGTCATCGTGCGCGAAGACCGCCCCGGCGACAAGCGACTGGTTGGCTATATAACTGGGGCCGCCGACGCGACGACGGTGCGCACCAAGCTCGGTGAGCGGCTGCCGACCTACATGGTGCCCGCCGCGGTGGTGGTGCTGGACGCGCTGCCGTTGACCGTCAACGGCAAGCTCGACACCCGCGCCCTGCCGGCACCGGAGTTCTCCGACACCGACAACTACCGCGCGCCGTCGACTGCCTTCGAGGAGATCCTTGCCGGCATCTTCGCCGAAGTCCTCGGTGTGGAGCGGGTCAGTGTCGATGACTCGTTCTTCGACCTGGGTGGCGACAGCATCCTGTCGATGCAGGTGGTCGCCCGCGCCAGGGCCGCCGGGCTGGTGTGCCGCCCGCGTGACATCTTCGTCGAACAGACCGTCGCCCGGCTGGCACAGGTCACGGTCTTCGCCGACGCCGAGGGCGGCGCGGTCGATGAGGGCATCGGGCCGTTGGTGTCCACCCCGATCATGGAGTGGCTCTACGGTCTGGACGGTCCGGTCGATCAGTTCAACCAGACCGTCGTCTTGCAGGCGCCCACGGGAGTCGGTGAAGACGATGTGGTCGTCGTCCTTCAGGCGCTGCTGGATCGGCACGCCATGTTGCGGCTGCTCGTCGATGACGACGGCGCCGGTGGCCGATCGCTGAGTGTCCCCGAGGTCGGCGCCGTCGATGCGCGCGCGTGCTTGCACGCGGTGGACACCTTCTCCGATGGGGCGCTGGCCGAAGCGCGGGAGTTGTTGAGCCCGGCCGCCGGAGCGATGGTCAGCGCACTGTGGGTCCGCGACACCAGTCGGTTGGTGCTGCTGATTCACCATCTGGCCGTGGATGCCGTGTCGTGGCGAATCCTGTTGGAGGACATCAACATCGCCTGGGCCCAGCATCACAGCGGTCAGGCTGTCGCGCTACCGACCGGCGGGACGTCGTTCCAACGCTGGGCGGCGATACTCGACGAGCATGCCCGCGTGCCTGCGGTCGTCGAGCTGGCCGATACCTGGCGCCGGGTGAGCGAGGTGCCTGCTGCGCTGCCGGCGGTGCAACCCGAGATCGATACCTACGCCAATGCCGGCCAGCTGTCGATGTCGCTGGACACCGAGACCACGCGGCTGCTGCTCGGGGAGGTGCCCGCGGCGTATCACGCCGGCGTGCAGGACATCCTGCTGATCGCGTTCGCGCTGGCCTTCGCGGAGTTCCTGGGCTCCGACACGCCGCTGGGCATCGATGTCGAGGGTCACGGGCGTCAGGAAGAGCTGGCCGATGCGGACCTGTCGCGCACGGTGGGCTGGTTCACGACCAAGTACCCGGTCGCGCTGAATGTCAATGGGGTCAACTGGGAGCAGGTCGTCGCCGGCGATCCTGCGTTGGGGCCGCTGATCAAGAACGTCAAGGAGCAGCTGCGGTCGCTGCCTGACGGGTTGACCTACGGCCTGCTGCGCTACATGAATCCCGACGTCGAACTGGCTGGATCTGATCCGGCGATCGGGTTCAACTACCTGGGCCGCCTCGGTGCGGCCGCCGCCGACCTCTCCGAGGACCTCTGGCGCATCGACCAGGACGGGGTGGCGATCACCTCCGCGGCCACCGCGGTGCCCACACCGCTGGGACACACCGTGGAGCTCAACGCGGGCACGATGGACACCGAGTCCGGACCGCACCTTCATGCCACGTGGACGTGGGCGCTGTCGGCCCTCGATCACGAGCAGATCAGCCGGTTGGGCCAGTTGTGGTTCGACGCGCTGGCCGGCATCTGCGCGCATGTACAGCAGGGCGGAGGCGGACTGACTCCTTCCGACGTCCTCCCGGCACGGGTGAGCCAGGAGCAGATCGACGAGCTGACCCAGCACTACCAGCTTGCCGATGTGCTGCCGCTGACCCCGCTGCAGCAGGGCCTGCTGTTCCACACCGGCGCCGCACCCGGCAACGAAGACCTCTACGCGGTCCAGCTGGACATCGCCATCACCGGGCAATTGGATGCGGAGCGCCTTCGCGACGCGGTGCAGAACATGATCAATCGCCATCCCAACCTGGTGGCCCGGTTCAACGAAGACTTCGGCGAGCCGGTACAGGTGCTCGTGTCCGATCCGCCGCTGACCTGGCAGTATCTCGAGTTCGACGGCTCCGAAGCCGATATCGAGAACCAGATCGAGCAGTTCAGCACCGCCGAACGCACGGCGGTGTGCGACCTGGTCGACGGGCTCCCATTCCGGGCCGCCCTGATCCGCACCGCGGAAGACCAGTACCGGTTCGTGCTCACCAACCACCACATCGTGCTCGACGGTTGGTCGAAGCCGATCCTGCTGCAGGAGATCTTCGCCGGCTACTTCGGCGCCCGGTTGCCCGCACCGGCGTCGTACCGGCGGTTCATCACCTGGCTGGCGGCACAGGACCGCGGGGCTGCGCAGGCCGCGTGGCGTAAGGCGTTCGCCGGATTCGAGCATCCGACCCTGGTGGGCCCGCCTGGCCGCTTGTCCCTGGGGCAACGCGGCGTTGAGGACTTCCACATATCTGCGGAGACCACGCAGGCTCTCAGCGAGCTGGCCCGTTCATGCCGCACCACGGTCAGCACGGTGCTGCAAGCCGGCTGGGCGCAGATGCTGATCTGGCTGACCGGACAGCACGACGTGGCCTTCGGAACCGCCGTTTCTGGACGGCCAGTTGATTTGCCAGGTGCCGAATCAATGATCGGCCTTTTGATCAATACCGTGCCAGTACGGGCCAGCGTCACACCCACAACCACAATTGCCGATTTGCTGAACCAGTTACAGAGCGCCTACACTGAGACGTTAGAACACCAACATTTGGCGCTGAACGAGATCCATCGCGCTACCGGACACGACCAACTGTTCGACACCGTCTTCATATACGAGAACTACCCGATCGACACCGCGGGCATGTTGAACGTGCCCGAAATGGCGATCACCAGCTACACCAACCGCGAGTACAACCACTACCCGCTGTCGGTACAGGCCGTGCCCGGTAACGAATTGGGTCTACGCGTCGAATTCGATAAGGACGTGTTCACCACCGCCCGCATCGGAAAGCTGGTCGACAGATTCCGGCGCGTGCTCGAAGCGATGACCGCAGACACGAGGGGGAAGTCATGAGTGCTGACGCCACCAGGACACTTCTGTCACTCGACCTCCTCGACGACGACGAGCACGACCAGCTGGCCGAGTGGGGCAACCGCGCGATCCTGACCGAGCCGGCCCGTCACCGCGACTCGATCCCGGTGTTGTTCAACTCCCAGGTGGTCCGCGCCCCGGAAGCCGTGGCACTGGTATGCGGTGAGCAGTCGTGGACGTATCGCGAGCTCGACGAGGCCGCCAACCGCTTGGCAAACCTGCTGATCAGCTACGGCGCCGAACCGGGTAAGACGGTAGCGCTGCTGATTCCGCGGTCTGCGGAGGCGATCATCTCGATCCTGGCGGTGCTCAAGACCGGGGCGGCGTATCTGCCGATGGATCCCGCGCACCCCGATGAGCGCATCGCGTTCATGCTGGGCGACGCCGAGCCGATCGTCGCCGTGACCACCGCGGACCTGCGTACGCGTCTGGGCGGTGCGGACCTGACGGTGATCGACCTCGACGACCCCGCAATCGACAAGCAACCCAGCACCGAGGTGGCCACGCCCGCACCAGAGGATCTGGCGTATATGACGTATACGTCGGGCACGACGGGCGTGCCGAAGGCGGTGGCGGTTACTCACGGAAATGTGACGTCATTGGTGGAGACGTTGCATGCCGACTTGCCTGCGGGGCCGGGGCAGGTGTGGTCGCAGTGGCATTCGTTGGTTTTCGATGTCTCGGTGTGGGAGATCTGGGGTGCGCTGCTGCACGGGGGCCGGCTGGTGGTGGTGCCAGAGGCGGTGGCCAGTTCGCCGATCGACTTCCACAACTTGTTGGTCACCGAGAAGGTGAGCGTGCTGTGCCAGACGCCGTCGGCGGCGGGGATGTTGTCGACCGAGGAGCTGGAGTCCACGACGTTGGTGGTGGCAGGGGAGGCCTGCCCGACGGAGTTGGTGGATCGGTGGGCCACCGCCGATCGGGTCATGATCAATGCCTATGGGCCGACTGAAGGCACCATCTACGCAGCGATGAGTACACCGTTGGTGGCCGGTTCGGGTGTGGCGCCGATTGGGTCGCCAGTGCCGGGTGCGGCGTTGATGGTTCTGGATAAGTGGTTGCGTCCCGCTCCCGAGGGTGTGGTCGGTGAGTTGTATATCGCCGGTGAAGGTGTGGCTGCGGGATATGTGCGTCGGGCGGGGTTGACGGCCTCGCGGTTTGTGGCGTGCCCGTTCGGTGGACCGGGTGCGCGGATGTATCGCACCGGCGATTTGGTTCGTTGGGGCGAGGATGGCCAGCTGCAGTATCTGGGTCGCGCCGACGAGCAGGTCAAGATCCGTGGCTACCGCATCGAGTTGGGTGAGGTACAGGCCGCGCTGGCCAAACTCGACGGCGTCGAGCACGCGGTCGTCATTGCCCGCGAGGACCGTCCCGGCGACAAGCGTCTCGTCGGCTACATCACCGGAACCGCCGAGCCGGCCCAGCTGCGCAGCGCACTGGCAGAACGACTTCCCGCCTACATGGTCCCGGTCGCGATCGTGGTGTTGGAGACGATGCCGCTGACGGTCAACGGCAAGTTGGACAAGCGTGCACTGCCCGCGCCGGAATACCGCGCAGTCGGTGCGGACTATCGGGCTCCCGGCACTCCGGTGGAGGAGATCCTGGCGGCGATCTATTCGCAGGTGCTCGGTGTCGAGCGCGTCGGTGTCGACGACTCGTTCTTCGACCTCGGTGGCGACAGCATCCTGTCGATGCAGGTGGTCGCCCGCGCCCGGGCCGCCGGGCTGCTCTGCCGTCCCCGGGACATCTTCGTGGAACAAACCGTGGCCCGGCTGGCCACGGTGGCCAAGGTGGTCGGTGGTGAAGCCGCGGTCATCGACGAGGGCATCGGCCCCGTAGAGGCCACCCCGATCATCCGCTGGCTGCAGAGCGTTGAGGGTCCGGTCGACGAGTTCAACCAGACTCTGGTACTGCAGGCCCCTGCCGGCGTCACCGAGGACGACGTGTTCGTCGTGCTGCAGGCCCTGTTGGACCGCCACGCGACGCTGCGCCTGCAGGTCGAGGACGACGGTGCCGGTGAGTGGTCATTGCGGGTGCCTGCAGTCGGTTCGGCCGACGCGCGTGCCTGCCTCTACGTCGTCGATGAGCTGACGGATGAGGCCATCGCCGGGGCGCGGTCGCGGCTGAATCTGGGTGCCGGGGCGATGCTCAGCGCGTTGTGGGTGCCCACCACCGGTGAGTTGGCGTTGATGATTCACCACCTGGCCGTCGATGGGGTGTCCTGGCGGATCCTGCTGGAGGACCTCAACATCGCCTGGGCGCTGCACCACAGCGGTCAGCCGGTGGAGCTTCCGACGGGGGGTACGTCGTTCCAGCACTGGGCCGTGCTGCTGGAAGAGCATGCGCGCCGCCCCGAGGTCGTCGCCCACGCCGAGGCGTGGCGGCAGGTGACGGCGGCGCCGGTGGCGTTGCCTGCGGTCGATCCTGCGGTCGATACCTACATCAGTGCCAAGGAAATGTCGGTGTCTTTGGACGCCGCGACCACCCGGTCGCTGTTGGGTGAAGTGCCTGCGGCGTTCCATGCCGGGGTGCAGGACATCCTGTTGATCGCGTTCGGCTTGGCCTGGACCGAGTTCCTGGGTACCGGTGACGCGCCGGTCGGTTTCGATGTGGAGGGCCATGGCCGCCACGAGGAGCTGGACCCTGAGGTCGACCTGTCGCGCACGGTGGGCTGGTTCACCACCAAGTACCCGGTCGCGCTGAACGTCGGCGATATCGACTGGGATCAAGTGGTGGCCGGTGATGCCGGGTTGGGCCCGATCATCAAGGCGGCCAAGGAGCAGTTGCGGGCGTTGCCGGATCCGTTGACCTACGGTCTGCTGCGGTATCTGAATCCCGATGTGGAGTTGGGTGGTTCGGACCCGGTGATCGGGTTCAACTACCTCGGCCGCCTCGGCGCAGGCGCAGCCGATCTGTCCGAGGACATGTGGCGCATCAGCGAGGACGGCCTGAAGGTTGCGGCCGCAGCGGCGGCAGTCCCGATGCCGTTGATGCACACCGTGGAGCTCAACGCGGGCACGCTGGATACCGATGCGGGTCCGCAGTTGCAGGCGTCGTGGACGTGGGCGCCGTCGGCATTGGACGAGGCCGCCGTTGAGCGGTTGAGCCGATTGTGGTTCGACGCGTTGACCGGGATCTGCGCGCACGTGCGCGCCGGTGGTGGTGGGTTGACGCCGTCGGATCTGGCCCCGGCGCGGTTGACTCAGCAGCAGATCGACCAGCTGACCAGCGAACACGACATCGTCGATGTGCTGCCGTTGACCCCACTGCAGCAGGGCCTGCTGTTCCACTCCACCATCGCCCGCGGCACCGGCGACGACGTGTACGCCGTGCAGTTGGACATCACTGTCACCGGCGCCCTCGACGCTCACCGCTTCCGCGACGCAGTGCAGAACGTCGTGACCCGCCATCCCAACCTGGCGGCCCGCTTCTCTGAGCAGTTCGGTGAACCGGTGCAGATCATCCCGGCCGATCCGGTGATGGCGTGGCGGTATCTCGATCTGCGCTGGGATGACCGCAAGTCCGATGCCGAGGTCGAGCAGCTGTGCGCTGCTGAGCGTGCTGCGGTTTGCGACCTCGCCGACCGGCCGACGTTCCGCGCCGCCCTGATCCGCACCGCGGGCAACCAGCACCGGTGCGTGCTGACCTTCCACCACATCGTCATCGATGGTTGGTCGCTGCCGGTTCTGTTGCAGGAGGTGCTTGCCGGCTACTTCGGACAGCGCCTGCCCGCGCCGGTGCCGTACCGCAACTTCGTGACGTGGTTGGCCACCGAGGATCGCGAGGCCGCACGCGAGGCCTGGCGCGAGATCCTGTCCGGATTCGAAACCCCCACCCTGGTGGCACCTCCGGCCCTACCGGGTCCGCGCGGCGTGGAATCGTATCGCCTGTCCGCCGAGATCACCGGCGCGCTCAGCGAGCTCGCACGGTCGTGCCACACGACAGTCAACACCGTGTTGCAGGCCGGCTGGGCGCAGCTGTTGATGGCCATGACCGGCCAGCACGATGTCGCCTTCGGCACCGCAGTGTCGGGCCGGCCCGCCGAGTTGGCGGGCGCCGAATCGATCATCGGTCTGCTGATCAACACCGTGCCGATTCGCGCGGACATGACCGCCGCCGCCACGGTCGCTGACCTGCTCGCCCAGTTGCAGCGCCACCACAACGACACCGTCGAACACGAGCACTTGGCTCTCAACGAGATCCACCACGTCGCCGGTCATGAACGACTGTTCGACACCCTGTTCCTGTACGAGAGCTACCCGATCGACGCCAGCGCGTTCGCAGGTGTCCACGAGCTGGCCATCACCGAATTCAAGAACCGCGAGTACAACCACTACCCGCTCTCCGTCATGGTCCTGCCGGGCCACGAATTGGAGATTCGCGTCGAATTCGACTCTGACATCTTCGATGTCGCGCGCATCGAATCGCTGATCGGACGCTTCGAGCGGCTCCTGGCCGCCATGATCGCCGACCCGCAGCGGCCGCTGGCCTCGATCGACGGCCTCGATGCCGAGGAGCATGACCAGCTTGATGGGTGGGCGAACCGGGCGGTGTTGAGCCAACCGGTGGGTGCGCCGAAGTCCATTCCCGAGGTGTTCGCCGAGCAGGTGGACCGCGACCCGGCGGCGGTGGCGCTGACGTTCGAGGGTCGGTCGATGACCTACGGCGAGCTCGATGAGGCCGCCAACGCGCTGGCCAACCTGTTGGCCATGCACGGCGCGGGTCCGGGCCAATCAGTGGCTCTCTTGGTGCCGCGTTCCAATGACGCAATTGTCGGGATGTTGGCGATCCTCAAGACCGGGGCGGCGTATCTGCCGATCGATCCGTCGGTGCCCGAGGCCCGGCTGGAGTTCATGCTGGGCGACGCCAAGCCGATCGCCGCAGTCACAACGGCCGACCTGCGTGGCCGCCTGGACGGCGCGGATCTGGCGGTCGTCGAAATCGACGACCCCGCAGACTATTTCGCCCATGACAAGCTGCTGACCCCAGCTGCGGACGACGTGGCGTACCTGATCTATACGTCGGGGACGACTGGTGTGCCTAAGGGTGTGGCGGTGTCGCATGTGAATGTGACGCAGACGTTGGCGTCGTTGCACCCGGATATGCCTGCGGGTGCGGGGCAGGTGTGGTCGCAGTGGCACTCGTTGGTGTTCGACGTGTCGGTGTGGGAGATCTGGGGTGCGCTGCTGCACGGCGCGCGTCTGGTGATCGTCCCCGAAGGTGTGGCGGGCTCACCGAGCGAGCTGCACGACCTGCTGGTGCGCGAAAAGGTCAGCGTGCTGTATCAGACCCCGTCCGCGGCGGGCATGCTCTCGCCGGAGGGTCTGGAGTCCACCACCCTGGTCGTCGCCGGGGAGGCCTGCCCCACAGAGTTGGTGGATCGGTGGGCGCCGGGTCGGGTGATGCTCAATGCCTACGGCCCGACCGAGGCCACGATCTACGCGGCGATCAGCGCCCCACTGACGGCGGGCTCGCATGAGGCGCCGATCGGTTCGCCCGTGCCCGGTGGGGCGACGTTCGTCCTCGATGAATGGTTGCGCCCGGTACCCGCGGGTGCGGTCGGTGAGCTGTATCTGGCCGGGCGCGGCGTCACGGTCGGCTATGTCAACCGTGGCGAGCTGACCGCATCGCGGTTTGTGGCGTGCCCGTTCGGCGAGCCCGGGGCGCGGATGTATCGCACCGGCGACCTGGTCCGCTGGGATGCGGACGGACAGCTGCAGTACCTGGGCCGCGCCGATGATCAGGTCAAGATCCGCGGCTACCGCATCGAACTCGGCGAAATCCAGGCCGCCCTGGCTGAGCTGGACGGGGTCGAGCAGGCGGTGGTGATCGCCCGCGAGGACCGCCCCGGCGACAAGCGCCTCGTCGGCTACATCACCGGCACCGCCGAGCCCGCCGAGTTGCGCGCCCAGCTGGGGCAGCGCCTGCCCGGCTATATGGTGCCCGCGGCGGTGGTGGTGCTCGAGGCGTTGCCGTTGACGGTCAACGGCAAGCTGGATCGGCGTGCGTTGCCGGCCCCGGAGTATCAGACCGCGACGCGGTATCGGGCGCCGTCGAATGCGATCGAAGAGGTCATCGCCGGGATCTTCGCCCAGGTGCTGGGTGTGGACCGCGTCGGTGTCGATGATTCGTTCTTCGATCTGGGTGGCGATTCGATCTCGGCGATGCGGGTCATCGCCGCGGTCAACACCGCCCTGGACGCGCAGTTCGCGGTGCGCACGTTGTTCGAGTCCCCGACGGTGGCCGGGCTGGCCGGCCAGTGGGATCCCGATGCCGCGGTGGCGGTGCATGGTCCGAGTTTCGCGGCGGTGCATCCGCTGGTCGACGGGCGGGTGCATGCCCGCGAGCTGACGTTGGACAAGTTCCTCGACGAGACGACACTGGCCACTGCTCCGACGCTGCCGCGGCCCGGTGCCGAGGTGCGGACGGTGTTGTTGACCGGGGCGACCGGGTTCTTGGGTCGTTATCTGGTGTTGGAGCTGCTGGAGCAGCTCGCCGCCGTGGACGGCACGTTGGTGTGCTTGGTGCGCGGTAAGGACGACGCTGATGCGCGGCGTCGTCTGGAGAAGACCTTCGACAGTGGTGACCCGCATCTGCTGGCCCGTTTCCACGAGCTGGCCGCCGACCGTCTGCAGGTCGTCGCCGGCGACAAGGGTGCGGAGTCGATGGGGCTGGATCCCCAGACCTGGCAGCAGTTGGCGGAGTCGGTCGATCTGATCGTCGACTCGGCGGCGTTCGTCAACAGCGTCCTGCCCTATAGCGAGTTGTTCGCCCCCAATGTGGTGGGGACGGCGGAGTTGATTCGGTTTGCGTTGACCAGCAAGCTCAAGCCGTATGCGTTTGTGTCGACTTCGGATGTGGGTCGTCAGATCGAGCCGTCGGTGTTCACCGAGGACGCCGATATCCGCGCCATCAGTGCGACGCGGGTCGTGGATGGCAGTTATGCCAACGGGTATGGCAACAGCAAGTGGGCCGGTGAGGTGCTGCTGCGTGAGGCCCACGATTTGTGTGGTCTGCCGGTGGCGGTGTTCCGGTCGGGCATGATCATGGCCGATCCGAGCTATGCCGGTCAGCTCAACGTGTCGGACACGGTGACGCGGATGGTGCTGTCGGTGGTGGCCACCGGGGTGGCCCCGGAGTCGTTCTATCAGCTGGATGCTGAGGGTAAGCGGCAGCGGGCGCATTTCGATGGTCTGCCGGTGGATTTCGTGGCTGAGGCGATCGCGACCCTGGGTACGCGGTTGGCCGAGGGGTTTGAGACCTATCACGTGATGAACCCCCATGACGATGGCATCGGGATCGATCAGTATGTGGATTGGTTGATCGAGGCCGGGTATCCGATCGAGCGCGTCGCTGACTTCAACGAGTGGGTGAGGCGGTTCGAGGCCGGGCTGCAGGGGTTGCCGGAGGCTCAGCGCCAGCAATCGGTGTTGCAGATGCTGCAGTTGCTGCTGGGCCACACTGATGGTCAGGTGGTGGCGCCGGAGCCGACGCTGGGATCGTATGCGCCTGCGGATCGGTTCCACGCCGCGGTCAAAGAAGCCAAGATCGGACCCGACCACGACATCCCGCACATCAACGCATCGGTCATCGTCAAGTACGTCACCGATTTGCAGCTACTCGGACTGCTCTAGGCATGTGGGGTCCGGTTCTGGGGCTGGCGCTGCTGATTGCGCTCAATCCGATCCTTCTCGGGTTCGTGCTGCTCGTCATCTCCCGTCCGAGGCCCGTGCCGAACCTGTTCGTCTACTGGCTGGGCGCCATGCTCACGAACCTGCCGGTGTTCGTGGGTCCGCTGGTCTTGCTTCATGTGACACCGGGATTCGCCTCGTTTGCGGACGGTCTGCTCCGATCAACGGAGACATCCCCCGGCACAATCCTGCCGGGCGCCCTGGCTCTCGGTGTGCTGTTGCTGTCGATTGCGGCGGTGATGGCGGCGCGACCTCGGGTACGTGAGCGCGCGAAAGTGTCCGTCGGTGGCGGCGATTCGTCCGACACCGAGCTGGAGCCGGAGACGCCGAGCGGCGCAAAGGGTTTGGTTGTCAAAGGTGTCGCCGCTTTTCAGCGGCTGTACGGTCGCCTCACCGAAACCTGGGAGAACGGCTCGCTGTGGGTGTCTTTCATATTCGGCCTGATGTATGTCCCATCAGCGACGCTCCTGGTGCTCGTAGACACTGCCATCCTGTCGTCGGGAGCCGGGATTGGTGAACAGATTGTCGCTGCGACCGCCTATGTGGTCGGTATGCTCGCGGTCCTCGAAATCGTCCTCGTGAGCTGTTTGATTGCGCCGAGGAAAACGGAAGCCGTGTTGCGACCGGTGCACGAGTGGGCACGGAGAAACAATCGGCAGATCTTTATCGTCTTCTTCGTGCTGATCGGAGTTTGGCAACTCCTCAGAGGCTTCGGCATCGCCTGACGGTGGGCCATCGCCTTGGTCAATCCTTCGGCGAGGTCCAGGCAGGACGTCTAGAGTCCGGTTGGGCGGGGTTTCGAGTGGAGCTCAGGAGGGGACGGATCGCACATGATCGCTCGGTCGTTGACCAAGTTGACCGCCGCGTTTGGCGGCTTGGCGCTGTCATTGGCCGCTGGGGCTGCGATCGCTTCGGCCCAGCCCGACTTCGAACCGATGATCAATACCACCTGCACCTATGACCAGGCGATGGCCGCGATACATGCGGAGAACCCGATGGCGGCCCAGTATCTCGATTCATCGCCGCCGAACCTGGAATTTCTGCGGGTGTTCATCGCGTCGACGCCCGATCAGCGCAGAAATCTGATCAGCCAGGTGCAGAACAATCCGGGCGCTGCAGAGGCGTTCCCCATCATCCAGCAGATGTTTGCCAGCTGCCCCAACTACTGAGCTGATCGAACGCGCTCTCTGATCACCAGCTGGCCTGGCCATGCGTCGCGATAACGATCGGCACACATCATCGGCCGGGTGGCCGTGAATTGCCGAGCAGGAATCGGCGCTCACGGGATGCCCGTGCGAAGTGTCCATCTGGCACTGCGGCTGAACGCACCGTTGTATGGTTCGGCCGTGGGGGTAATGCAAACGTGGCCCAAGAAATTTCGCGTTATGTGGTTTGCGCTGCGTACAGGGTATTGGGTGCCCAGGACGTTTCTGCCCGATGTGTATTCCGATGACGCGCTGATCTGTTTCAACAGTGATGCGTTTCGTGACGATCCGGTGTTTCAGCGTGCCTACCAACGTGGCGTGCAGGCGCTCGGTGGCCAAGATTTTTACCACTGGGAGTGGCGGTTCCACGTCGGCCTGTGGGCGGCGCGGAGCGCCAGCAAGCTCGAGGGTGATTTCGTCGAGTGCGGTGTCAGCCATGGGTTTTTGAGTAGTGGCATCATGCAGACGCTGGACTGGGACCGCCTGGGCAAGACGTTTTATCTGCTCGATACGTACGGCGGGATGGATCCGCGTTTCGTCACCGATGTGGAGCGCGAAACAGGAGCGCTGGCCAAGAGCCAGGCGGCGCTCGACTTCGGCGTCTACGCGAATTCGGTCGAGAGTGTCCAGAAGAATTTCGCGGAGTGGAACAACGTACGCATCATTGCCGGGACGGTGCCGGAAACTCTGGATCAGGTCGACGCCGAGAAGGTGGCGTACCTGCATATCGACATGAACTGCGCGCCACCCGAGGTTGCGGCATTGCGCTTTTTCTGGCCGCGATTGACCCCCGGGGCGTTTGTCCTGCTGGACGATTATGCACAGCGGGGACGCGATGAACAGCGCCTCGCGATGGATGGCGTGGCAGATGAGTTGGGCGTCCCGATCTGCACACTGCCCACCGGTCAGGGCCTGATTATGAAGCCGGCCTGCTGAGGCGGTAGATACCAGCCTGGGCGCTCGGGTCGCCTGCGTCGCCGCGCGGTCCAGCCACTAAATAAATGCTCTCTTAATTGCAAAGAGTGCGAAAACCCAGAACTACCGGGCTGCCTCCAGTATGTTTGCTGGTTGGACTAGAAAACCTGGAGGGAACCGGAGCGCCAACCTTTCGACGACGACTATTCAGCCTTTTCGTCTTCATTAGCGACGAGGAGCCGCACAGCCCATGACCTGCATTCAACCATTGGCCCACGCCAGGGGCGCGTGCGATTCTCATCCGCCATCGTCGTCGGTCCACCGGGGAGCTCGCCATCGTCGAGGCGCCGAAGATCCAGGTAGAAATTTGCGGGCCCGTAGATATTGCGGCGTCGTCGCAGGCGACGGGATCCTTGACCGCATCGCCGCGGGCGCAGGGCACATTGAGCGCGGAGGCTGCCGTGGGCGGCGTCCTCCGACCTTTGAAGACATAGGGGTGGGGCGGCTCCGCGGGGGGCGCTGGCGGCCATGACCGCCTGTCTGGGGGGACAGTCATGACGACCGATGCGGGACGACGGTTGTGGTCTATTGATGTGCTCGATGATGATGAGCGCGACCAGCTTGCTGGATGGGGTAACCAGGCGATCCTGGCCGAGCCTGCCCGTAACCGGGACTCGATTACGGCGTTGTTCGGTTCGCAGGTCGCTCGCATCCCAGACGCGGTGGCGTTGGTGTGCGGTGAGCAGTGGTGGACCTATCGCGAGTTGGATGAAGCTGCCAATAGGCTGGCGCAAGCGCTGGTGAGCCACGGCGCAGGCCCGGGTGAGGTTGTGGCGCTGCTGGTTCCGCGGTCTTCGGAGGCGATCATCGCGATCCTGGCGGTGCTCAAAACCGGCGCGGCGTACCTACCGGTCGATCCCGCGCACCCCGACGATCGAGTCGCATTCGTGCTCGGTGACGCGGCGCCCGTCGTCGCCATCAGCACTACGAAGCTGCGGGCGCGGCTCGGATCGTTCGATCTTCCCGTCGTCGATGTCGACGATCACTCAGGGGCGTTGTCCACGACGGCCCTGACCACCCCGTCGCCCGACGACGTCGCCTACGTCATCTATACCTCCGGCACCACCGGTACGCCCAAAGGTGTTGCTATCACCCACCACAACGTCACGCAGTTGCTGTCCTCGCTCGACGCGGCGTTACCGGGTCCGGGCGTGTGGGCTTTGTGTCATTCGTTGGCCTTCGATGTCTCAGCCTGGGAGATCTTGGCCCCGCTGGTGCGTGGTGGCCGACTGGTGGTGGTGTCGGAGGCGGTGGCACGCTCTCCGGAAGAGCTTCGCGAGGTGTTGATACGCGAAGGTGTCACGGTACTTACCCAGACTCCCTCTGCGGCAGGGGTTTTACCCCCCGAGGGTTTGGAGTCGATGACGTTGGTGGCGGCGGGGGAGGCGTGCTCTGCAGAGTTGGTGGATCGGTGGGGCAGCGGCGACCGGGTGATGCTCAACGCGTATGGGCCGACCGAAACCACGATGTGCGTGACGATCAGCGCCCCATTGACGCCCGGAACGGCTGCGGTGCCGATCGGTAAGCCGGTGCCCGGCGCTGCACTGTTTGTGTTGGATGCGTGGTTGCGGCCGGTAGCCGCCGGCTTGGTCGGCGAGTTGTATGTGGCCGGGCGGGGTGTCGGCGTGGGCTATGTCCATCGTGGTGGTTTGACGACGTCACGATTTGTGGCGTGCCCGTTCGGGGCGCCGGGGACGCGGATGTATCGCACCGGCGACCTGGTGCGGTGGGGTGACGACGGCCAGCTGCAGTATCTGGGTCGTGCTGATGAGCAGGTCAAGATCCGTGGCTACCGCGTCGAACTCGGTGAGGTGCAGACCGCGCTCGCCGCACTGGAGGGGGTCGAGCAGGCCGCAGTGATCGCCCGCGAGGACCGCCCCGGCGACAGGCGGCTAGTGGGATATATCGTCGAATCCTCCACTGGAGCAGTGGATTTGACCCGGATTCGAACTACCTTAGCCGCCCGGCTGCCGAGTTATATGGTCCCGACTGCAGTGGTAGCACTCGACGCGCTGCCGCTGACAGTCAACGGCAAGTTGGACAAGCGCGCCCTGCCGGCGCCGGAATACGGCGGCGTTGGTAACGAGTATCGGGCCCCGAGTTCTCCGGTGGAGGAGATCCTAACGGCGATTTATTCGCAGGTGCTCGGTGTGGAGCGCGTGGGTGTCGATGACTCGTTTTTCGAGCTGGGCGGCGACAGCATCCTGTCGATGCAGGTGGTGGCACACGCCCGGGCGGCTGGGGTGCTGTGCCGGCCGCGTGACATCTTCGTGGAACAAACTGTCGCCCGGCTGGCCACGGTCGCGGAGATCGCCAGCGATGCGGACGATGTCATCGATGACGGCGTCGGCGAAGTGGTGCCGACGCCGATCATCCGCTGGTTGCACGACGTTGAGGGTCCGGTCGATGAGTTCAACCAGACTTTGGTGCTGCAGGCTCCTGCGGGAGTCACCGAGGACGACGTGGTCGCCGTGCTACAAGCCCTGCTGGATCGCCATGCCGCGCTGCGGCTGCGCGTCGACGACGATGGCTCTGGCGGATGGTCGTTGACGGTGCCCGAACCCGGTTCAGTCGATGCCGCCGAGCGAGTTCACGCCGTAAATGCGCTGACCGATGAGGCCGTTGCCGGGGCGCGGTCACGGTTGAAACTGGGCGTCGGAGCGATGGTCAGTGCGTTGTGGGTGCCGAGTACCCGCGAGTTGGCGTTGATGATTCACCACTTGGCCGTGGATGCGGTGTCGTGGCGAATCTTGTTGGAGGACATCAACATCGCCTGGGCCCAGCATCACAGTGGGCAGGCTGTCGCGCTTCCGACCGGCGGGACGTCGTTCCAACGCTGGGCGGCGATTCTTGACGAGCACGCGCGCGTGCCTGCGGTGGTTGAGCTGGCTGATACCTGGCGCCGGGTGAGTGAGGTGCCTGCTGCGCTGCCTGCGGTGCAACCCGAGATCGATACCTACGCCAACGCCGGTCAGCTGTCGATGTCGCTGGACACCGAGACCACGCGGTCGCTGCTCGGCGAGGTGCCCGCGGCGTATCACGCCGGGGTGCAGGACATCCTGTTGATCGCGTTCGGGCTGGCTTGGACGGAGTTCCTGGGTGCCGACACGCCGCTGGGCATCGATGTGGAGGGTCACGGGCGTCAGGAAGAGCTGGCTGATGCGGACCTGTCGCGCACGGTGGGTTGGTTCACGACGAAGTATCCGGTCGCGCTGAATGTCGGTGGTATCGACTGGGATCAGGTATCCGCCGGTGATGCCGGGTTGAGTCCGATCATCAAGTCGGCCAAGGAGCAGTTGCGGGCGTTACCGGATCCGCTGACCTACGGGCTGCTGCGCTACATGAATCCGGATGTGGATCTGGCTGGTTCGGATCCGGCGATCGGCTTCAACTACCTGGGCCGCCTCGGCGCGACCGCCGCCGACGTCTCCGAGGAGTTGTGGTGCATCAGCCCGGCCAGCCGGGCCACCGCGGATGCAGCGGCGGCAGTGGCGATGCCGTTGGCTCATACCGTGGAATTGAATGCGGGCACGTTGAATACCGAGGCTGGCCCGATGCTTCAGGCCAACTGGTTATGGGCTCCGTCGGCGCTCGATGCCGACAAGGTGCGGCGGCTCAGCCGGTTGTGGTTTGACGCGTTGATCGGGATCTGTGCGCATGTCCGCGCCGGCGGTGGTGGGTTGACGCCGTCGGATCTGGCACCGGCGCGGTTGACTCAGCAGCAGATCGACGAGCTGACCAGCGACCACGACGTGCACGATGTATTCCCGTTGACCCCGCTGCAGCAGGGGCTGCTGTTCCATACGCGCCTTGCGCAAGGTTCCGGCGATGACGTCTACGCCGTTCAGCTGGACATCACCATCACCGGTCCGCTCGATTCGCAGCGGTTGCGGGAGGCGATGGACTCAGTGGTTCACCGTCACCCCCATCTGGTGGCCCGCTTCTCCGAACAGTTCGGCGAACCAGTGCAGATCCTCGCGGCCGACCCCGACTTCGGGTGGCGGTACTGCGAACTCGATACCGACGACGAGGTCGACGACCTGCGTGCGGGCGAGCGGGCGGCGGTATGCCAGCTGGCCGACGGGCTTCCGTTCCGGGCAGCGCTGATCCGGACTGCCGAGGACCGGTATGAGTTCGTGCTGACCGTCCATCACATCGTCATCGATGGCTGGTCGCTACCGGTTCTGTTGCGGGAGATCTTCGCCGGCTATTGCGGACACCGGTTACCGGCGCCGGTGCCAGTGCGCAAGTTCGTGACGTGGTTGGCCGGTCAGGACCGCGGAACGGCAGAGGCGGTGTGGGCCAAGGTATTCGAGGGGTTCGACACCCCCACTCTGGTCGCCCCTGCAGATCGGCTGGGTCCACGCGGCGTCGCTTCGTATCGGATGTCGGAGGAGACGACGCGGGCGCTGGGGGAAGTGGCGCGGGCCCAACGCACCACGGTGAGCACAGTGTTGCAGGCCGGGTGGGCGCGGCTGTTGATGGCGGTGACCGGTCAGCGTGATGTGGCGTTCGGCGCGGTGACGTCAGGACGCCCGGCTGAGCTCGCGGGCGCGGAATCGATAATCGGACTGCTGATCAACACCGTGCCGGTGCGGGCCGACATGACCGCCACCCTGACGGTGTCCGATCTGCTCACGCGGTTGCAGCGCCACCACAACGACACCGTCGAGCATGAGCATCTGGCACTGGCGGATATTCATCGGGTCGTCGGACAGGATCGCTTGTTTGACACGTTGTTCGTGTATGAGAACTATCCGGTCGATCTCGCGGCGCTATCGGGGGCACAGGACCTTTCGGTCACCGGGTTCAGTGCTCGCGAGTACAACCACTATCCGTTGACGGTGGCGGTGACGCCGGGGCCGCAGTTGAGTCTGCGGGTGGAGTACGCCTCAGAGGTGTTCGACGCGGCGGCCGTCGACGCGATAGCCCGTCGCTTCCAACGGATTCTGGCCGTCGCGGTCACTGATCCCGATCAGCGGTTGTCCGCCATCGATGTCCTGGATGCCGACGAGCATGACCAGCTTGATGGGTGGGCGAACCGGGCGGTGTTGAGTCGGCCGATGGATGCGCCGAAGTCCATTCCTGCGGTGTTCGCCGAGCAGGTGGACCGCGACCCGACGGCGGTGGCGTTGACGTTCGAGGGTCGGTCGATGACCTACGGCGAGCTCGATGGCGTCGCCAACAGGCTGGCCCATCGACTGTCAGGTCTCGGTGCAGGCCCGGGTCAGGTTGTGGCGCTGCTGATCCCGCGGTCCGCGGAAGCGATCGTCGCGATGCTGGCGGTGCTCAAGACGGGGGCGGCGTATCTGCCGATGGACCCCGCGCACCCCGATGCCCGGATCGCGTTCATGATCGAAGACGCCGCGCCTGTCGCCGTGATCACCATGGCGGATCTTTGTTCGCGTCTTGATCAGTGTGACGTGGCGGTCCTTGATGTCGACGATCCCTCTCTCGCGGAAGAGTCCGGCGGCGCTTCACTACCGGTGCCCGCGCCGAATGATGTGGCGTATCTGATTTACACGTCGGGGACGACTGGTGTGCCTAAGGGTGTGGCGGTGTCGCATGTGAATGTGACGCAGGCGTTGGAGTTGTTGCCTGTGGAGATGCCTGCGGGTGCGGGTCAGGTGTGGTCGCAGTGGCATTCGTTGGTGTTTGACGTCTCGGTGTGGGAGATCTGGGGTGCGCTGTTGCATGGTGCGCGGTTGGTGATTGTGCCTGAGGCGGTGGCGGGTTCACCGACTGAGCTGCATGAGTTGTTGGTGCGTGAGCAGGTCAGTGTGTTGTATCAGACGCCGTCGGCGGCGGGGATGCTCTCGCCGCAGGGTTTGGAGTCGACCACGTTGGTGGTGGCTGGTGAGGCGTGTCCGACGGAGTTGGTGGATCGGTGGGCGCCGGGGCGGGTGATGATCAACGCTTATGGTCCTACTGAGGCCACGATTTATGCGGCGATCAGTGCTCCGTTGGTGGCGGGTTCGCATGAGGCGCCGATCGGGTCGCCGGTTGCTGGTGGTGCGACGTTTGTGCTTGATGAGTGGTTGCGTCCGGTGCCTGCGGGTGCGGTGGGTGAGTTGTATCTGGCTGGGCGTGGTGTGACGGTGGGTTATGTGAACCGTGGCGGGTTGACGGCGTCGCGGTTTGTGGCGTGTCCGTTCGGGGAGCCGGGGGCGCGGATGTATCGCACCGGGGATCTGGTGCGTTGGGGTGCTGATGGGCAGTTGCAGTATCTGGGTCGTGCTGATGATCAGGTCAAGATCCGCGGCTATCGCATCGAACTCGGCGAGATTCAGGCCGCGCTGGCCCGGGTGGAGGGCGTCGTGCAGGCCGCGGTGATCGTGCGCGAGGACCGGTCCGGCGATAAGCGACTGGTGGGTTATGTCACCGAATCGGCAACCGGTGCAGTGGATATCGCCGCGATACGACCGATGCTGGCGCAGCGGTTGCCCGGCTATATGGTGCCTGCGGCGGTGGTGGTGTTGGAGTCGTTGCCGTTGACGGTCAATGGCAAGTTGGACCGGCGGGCGTTGCCGGCGCCGGAGTATCAGACCGCGGCTCGTTATCGGGCTCCTTCTAACGCGATCGAAGAGGTCATTGCCGGCATCTTCGCTCAGGTGTTGGGTGTGGAGCGCGTTGGTGTCGATGACTCGTTCTTCGATCTGGGTGGGGACTCGATCTCGGCGATGCGAGTGATCGCCGCGGTCAACACCGCCCTGGACGCCGAAGTTGCGGTGCACACGATTTTTGAGGCGCCGACGGTCAGTGGTATGAGTCGGCATGCGGAGGATGCGAGCACGCTGGCTTCATCGATGGCCAACACGCCCAGCTTCGCGTCCGTGCATGGGGTGGACGCAACCGAGGTTCATGCCCGCGAGCTGACGCTGGACAAGTTCCTCGACGACACCACGCTGGCAGGCGCACCCAACTTGGCGCGGCCGAGTGCCGACGTGCGCACAGTGCTGTTGACCGGGGCGACCGGGTTCTTGGGTCGTTATCTGGTGTTGGAGCTGCTGGAGCAGCTGGCGCCCGTCGATGGGCAGTTGATCTGTTTGGTGCGCGGTAAGGACGATGAGGACGCGCGGCGTCGTCTGGAGAAGACCTTCGACAGCGGTGACCCGCACCTGCTGGCCCACTTCCACGAGCTGGCTGCCGACCGGCTGCAGGTCGTCGCCGGCGACAAAGGCCACGCCAACCTTGGAATGGACGAGGAAATCTGGCAATGCCTCGCCGATACCGTTGATCTGGTCGTGGATTCGGCCGCTCTGGTCAACGGGGTGCTGCCTTACCCAGAGTTGTTCGCCCCGAATGTGGTGGGGACGGCGGAGTTGATTCGGTTTGCGTTGACCAGCAAGCTCAAGCCGTATGCGTTTGTGTCGACCTCGGATGTGGGTCGTCAGATCGAGCCGTCGGCGTTCACCGAGGATGCCGATATCCGCGCCATCAGCGCGACCCGGATCGTGGATGGCAGTTATGCCAATGGGTATGGCAACAGCAAGTGGGCTGGTGAGGTGCTGTTGCGTGAGGCTCACGATTTGTGTGGTCTGCCGGTGGCGGTGTTCCGCTCGGGCATGATCATGGCCGATCCGAGGTATGCCGGTCAGCTCAATGTGTCGGATACGGTGACGCGGATGGTGTTGTCGGTGGTGGCCACCGGGGTGGCGCCGGAGTCGTTCTACCAGCTGGATGCCGACGGTAGGCGGCAGCGGGCGCACTTTGATGGTCTGCCGGTGGATTTCGTGGCTGAGGCGATCGCGACGCTGGGTACGCGGTTGGTCGAGGGGTTTGAGACCTATCACGTGATGAACCCTCACGATGACGGTATCGGGATCGACCAGTACGTCGACTGGTTGATCGAGGCGGGGTATCCGATCGAGCGCATCGCCGACTTCAACGAATGGGTGACGCGGTTCGAGGCCGGGCTTCAGGGGTTGCCGGAGGCTCAGCGTGCGCAGTCGGTGTTACAGATGCTGCAGCTGCTGCTTCAGCACACCGACGGCCAGGTGGCGGCCCCCGAGCCGACCCTGGGCTCGTATGCGCCGGCGGATCGGTTCCACGCCGCGGTCAAAGACGCCAAGATCGGCGCCGACCACGACATCCCCCACATCAACGCATCGGTCATCGTCAAATACGCCACCGATTTGCAGCTACTCGGCCTGCTCGAGGTCTAGCGAATCCGGGAAGCCGTTTTGGGGCCGGTGCTCCCGATATTGCTCGGTGCGATTCGTGTCGCTCAGCTGGGCGGGTCGCGGTACCGGTGTTGGGGCGTGTGAACGTTCGGCCGGTGCCTTGAACATGCGACGTTTCAGGGCTACCGCCCGCTTTTCCACCAACAGCCAACTCGCAGCGGCCACGGGCAGTGTGGCTGCGATGGCGACGAGGAAAAATACGGCAGGGCTCAATTGGGCGAGCCCAAACGTGGCGAGCAACTGCTGCATCGGGAATCCGTAGACGTACACGCCGTACGACAGATCGTGTCGCAGATTTATCCTGCGGACGAGGGCGCCGGAAACGATGATCGCGTACGCCACGGGAATGGCTGCGAGCGCCCGATAGTTCTCCATGAATCCCGATGCCACGATGACCGTGACGCTGAGGGCCACCAACGACCAGCGGGCAGGGATCCTGTCCTGGTACTGGAAGAACATCGCCCCGGCAAGAAACATCAGGAAGAAGCGGGCCAGCGCCTGCGGCCACGTCGGTATTTCGAACGTTGAGTAAGAAACGTACGCCGACCAGCACAACGCGACGACGAACAAGGTCGGAATGGTCCAGCGGCGCTTGAGGAGGCCGACAAACCCCAGCACGGACACCATGAGGTCGCACAACAATACGAAGAACAGGGTCCAGATCGCCCCGTTCCATACCTTCGGGTATGGCACCCCCGTCGGCGTGCCGTCGATCCCCGCGTAGCCCACATTCAAGATGGCGTTGTTGAGGACATACGCGATCTCAGACGACAGGGTGATCGTCGTGTGCTGGTACGCCGCGGCAATCGGGGCGATGACAAAAGCAATCACCACCAGACATACCCACAGGCCTGGGAAGATCCTTAGCGCACGGGAAGCCCAGTACTCCTTGAGGTTCGGGTGCCGCATCCAGCTGGCCACGATGAGAAACCCGGAAATTGTGAAGAAGCCGTCCGCGAAAAGCTCGCTCAGCAGCCTCGTTACCGCTTCGTTGGGTATGGAGCGGCCGGTGAGGTCCCAGGAGTGCCAGAAAACCACCCCGATCGCAAGGACGAGTCGCCACGCCGTCAACGCATTGCGGCGCGGATCGAACGCTTGCCTCAGCACTACAAATCCCCCCAGGGTCGGAGTCCAGCCGAAACGAGCTCCGACGGATGGGGCAGAGTTTGTCGCCCGGTACCGCCAGATCCGGAGTCTCTACTTATAAGCGGTTCCGGGTCATGATCGCAATTTCTAACGACGATTCGGTTCGCTACGTCGACGTTTGGAAGGCCCGGCAAAGCGAGTGCCGGCGCACGAGCGTTTCGACAGGCGGGCAGCGTTTGCGAGCTAACGAGTCCGATGGGCGGCGGCCCACTACCGATCGCTTGCTGGCGGGGCCAGGTGCAGTCAGTCTGGCCGTAGGTCATGCCGCCGAAGGGTTGACCCGATTCCTGCATTTGCTGCGTCAGCGGGGGCGGTCCGACCGACAGCCAGGTCGGTCATTGGTGTGACCTCAACATTCGCCGAATTCGTAACTCGGCGGAAACCGGCGGGGCAAAATTTGCTTGCGGTACGGAAGTTACCGCGAAGCCCACCAAATTTGCCAGCTAGCTGCTTCAAGGCCATCTTCGGTTATTAGCACCATCCATGACGCTGGTGCAAATTTTGCCAAACCATTGATCAGCTCCCTTAGCTATATTACCGTCCGTCCCGGGGCGGATGAGATCTTGATCGGGGCGGCGTCCGCCTTGTGCTCGACTAGATGGCCTGGAGAAAGATGACTATCGATCCGCTTCCCGACGACGGCACCACCTTTGTGTCGATCGAGGACCAGCAGAAACAGGGTCCAGCCCGACATGCCGCCGAGGATTGCCTGCGAGAGGCTGGCACCGGTCCGGGCGCCTGATGGGCAACCCCGTAGCTCAGGACCGTCGGATTCGACGACGCCTGGCGACGGCTCGACATGGTGAGTGAGATGGACCTCGGTGACCGAGCGCTGCCGCTGACGCGCGGGCAGCTCGGTATCTGGCTGTCGCAGGAGAGTGGTGTCGTCGGCACGGCGTGGCAGCTTGGCCTCCTGGTGCGAATCGAGGGGGCGATTGAACGTCACCTGCTCGAGCGCGCAATCCGTCAGGCGCTGCAAGAGGCCGAACCGGCCAGGTCCGCCTTTTTCGAGGTCGACGGCGAGGTGTTCCAACAGGCGATCGACTATTCGAACGTCGAGGTGGCCTATCAAGATGTGACTGGCTCGGCCGATCCGGTGGAAGAAGTCCGCCAGATCACGTCTTCGATGCAACGCACACCGATGCCGTTGTCGGGTCCGCTCATAAAGTTCGCCCTGTTCCGAACAGGCCCCGATCAGTCCTACATGTACGGGCTGTGTCACCACATGGCCGTGGACGGAGCCGGCATGGCGCTGGTCTGCCGTCGCATCGCGACGATCTATTCGGCGCTTGTTGCTGGAAAACCAATCCCCCCTGCCTATTTCGGTTCCATACAGGACTTGGTCGACTGCGAGTCGGAATACGAGAACTCCGCCGGCTATCTCGACGATTTGGCCTACTGGAGCGCCAACCTCCCTCCGGAGGCGGGACTGAACCAACCGTCGTCGCAGTCTCCGCATACCTATGACGCATGCTTGCCTTCGGCGTCGGTTCAGATGAATCCAGTCGTCGTCGGCCGGGTCAAGGAACTCACCAAGGAACTGCGCATTCGTCGACACTCGGTGATCACTGCGGCGTGCGCCCTCCTGGCGCGAGCGTGGTCCGGACAGGGTTCGGAGGTGGCGCTCGATTTCCCGGTGAGCAGGCGCGTAGACCCAGGCGCGAAGACACTTCCCGGCATGTTCTCCGGAGTGGTGCCCCTGGTGCTGAAGACTCCGCCGGACGCTACCGTCGCCGAATTCTGCCGGCATGTCGACGCGCGCATCCAGGAACTGCTGCGGCACCAACGCTTTCCGGTTCACGCACTCGAAACCGAACGCGGCCTTCGGGGCCCGGGACAGGGCGCGAACCGGGTCGCGGTGAACTTCATCCCCGGTCGGCTCACTCTGGACCTCGGTAGCGCTCGGGCACACGCGACATACACGAATTTCGGTCCGCTTGGGCACTATGGGCTCTTCTTCCTCGGATCCAGCGACGAACTCTTCTTCACCACAGCGGGCGCCGGTCAGCCGTTCGCGAATTTCGAAGTTGGCGACCTGGCGGGACGCTTAGGTCGGTTGTTGACCGCGATGGCGGCCGATCCCACTGCGCGGTTGTCGTCATTGGGTGTCGTGGGTGGTGCGGAGTGTGACCGGCTGTCGGGGTGGGGCAATCGGTCGGTGCTGTGGGGGTCGGGGCCGGGGTCGATGACGGTGCCGGAGTTGTTTGGGGTGCAGGTGCGGTCGCGGCCTGAGGAGGTGGCGCTCTGCGGTGGGGGTCGGTCGTTGACTTACCGCGAGTTGGATGCCGTCTCGGATGGGTTGGCGGGGGTGTTGGCCGGACTCGGGGCACGTCCGGGCGTGTCTGTCGGATTGTTGGTTCCGCGGTCGGTGGACGCGGTGGTGGCGTTATTGGCGGTGTTGAAGTCCGGGGCGGCGTATGTGCCGATCGACCCGAGCCTGCCCGACGCTCGGATTGAGTTTCTGCTCGCCGACGCCGCGCCGATCATCGTGGTCACCACCGATGAATTGCGTTCGCGGCTGGGTGGTTTCGCGGGGACCGTGGTTGACGTCGCAGATCCGCCAGTGGTGGATGCGCAGGTGGCGGTTCGGGCGCCGGCGACGATGGATATCGCGTACGTCGTGTATACGTCGGGCACCACAGGGATGCCGAAAGGTGTTGCGGTTTCTCATCACAATGTGACGCAGTTGATGGAGCCGTTGCATGCCGGGGTGGGCGCGGGGCCGGGCAGGGCGTGGTCGCAGCTGCATTCGTTGGCCTTCGACTTGTCGGTGTGGGAGATCTGCGGGGCGCTGCTCAGTGGTGGCCGCCTGCTCGTGATCCCGGAGTCGGTAGCGGCCTCCCCGCCGGATTTGCATGCTCTGTTGTGCGCCGAGACCGTCGATGTTTTGACCGAGACGCCATCGGCGGTGGCGATGCTCTCGCCGCAGGGGTTGGCGGGCACGACGTTGGTGGTCGCCGGGGAAGCGTGTCCGACCGAGGCGGTGGATCGGTGGGCGCGGAATCGGGTGATGGTCAACGCCTATGGGCCCACGGAGACCACGATGGGGGTGGCGATCAGTGCGCCGCTGACCCCTGGTTTGGGGACAGTGCCGATCGGGTCGCCGGTGTCGGGCGCGGCGTTGTTTGTGTTGGACCGGTGGTTGTTACCGGTGCCCGCCGGGGTGGTGGGGGAGTTGTATATCGCCGGCGAGGGGGTTACGGCGGGCTACGTGGGTCGGGCGGGGTTGACGGCGTCGCGGTTTGTGGCGTGTCCGTTCGGGGGCGCGGGTGCGCGGATGTATCGCAGCGGGGATTTGGTGCGCTGGCGTGCCGACGGGCAGTTGGAGTATCTGGGCCGCGCCGATGAGCAGGTCAAGATTCGTGGGTACCGCATCGAGTTGGGCGAAATCCGGGCGGCAATAACCGAACTCGACGGTGTCGAGCAAGCGGTGGTGATCGCGCGGGAGGACCGTCCCGGCGACAAGCGTCTGGTCGGCTATGTCACCGGAACTGCGAATACCGCCGAGATCCGACGCGCGTTGGCTGACCGGTTGCCGTCCTACATGGTGCCCGCGGCGATCGTCACGCTTGACGCAATTCCGTTGACGGTCAACAACAAGCTCGACATTCGTGCGCTGTCGGCACCGGAGCTGCAGACTGTTGAGCGTTACCGGGAGCCGTCGACTCCTGCCGAAGAGATTCTGGCGGGCATCTACGCCGAGGTGCTCGGTGTCGACCGGGTCGGTGTGGATGATTCCTTCTTCGAATTGGGTGGCGATTCGTTGTCGGCGATGCGGCTGATCGCGGCGATCAAAACCAGGCTCGGAGCGGGTGTCGGCGTACGCGCGCTGTTCGAGGCGCCCACGGTGGCCCGATTGGGGCCCCACATCCAATCCAGCGCGGGGCGGTTGGAGCCGTTGCGTGCGGTGGAGCGGCCTGAAGTGGTGCCGTTGTCGTTCGCGCAGAGCCGGTTGTGGTTCATCGACCAACTGCAGGGGCGCTCATCCGCTTACAACATGCCCTTAGCGGTGCGACTGGTCGGACCCTTGGATGTTGGGGCGTTGGGTGCCGCGTTCGCCGATGTGGTGGAGCGCCATGAGAGCCTGCGCACGCTGATCACCGCGCCCGACGGAACCCCCCAACAGGTGGTCGCCGAACCTGAACGCGCCGATTTCGGCTGGCGGGTTGTCGATGCCACCGAGTGGTCGATGAATGAGCTGGAGCGCGAGGTCGAGGCTGCCGCGTTACGCAGTTTTGATTTGTCGGCTGAGGTTCCGTTGCGGGCGTTGGTGTTTCGGGTTGGTGTGGGTGTTCATGTGTTGGTGGCGGTGGTGCATCATATCGCTGCTGATGGGTGGTCGATTTCGACGTTGACTCGGGATTTGAGTCAGGCGTATGCGAGTCGGTGTGTGGGTCGGGCGCCGGGGTGGGCGCCGTTGCCGGTGCAGTATGTGGATTACACGTTGTGGCAGCGCGCGAATTTGGGTGATCTCGACGACGGTGATAGTCCGATCGCGCGGCAGTTGGCGTATTGGATGGGTGCGTTGGCGGGCATGGCTGAGCGGGTGCAGTTGCCCACTGATCGGCCGTATCCGGCGGTGGCTGATCATCGTGGTGCCGCGGTTGATATTGCGTGGCCGGCTGATCTGCAGGTGCGGGTGGCGGGGTTGGCCCGGGCGCAGGGCGTGACCAGTTTCATGGTGGTGCAGGCGGGGTTGGCGGTGTTGTTGTCCAAGCTGAGCGCTTGCAGTGATGTGGCGGTGGGGTTCCCGATCGCTGGGCGTGGTGATCCTGCGCTCGATGATGTGGTGGGGTTGTTGGTCAACACGTTGGTGTTGCGGGTGGATTTGGGGGGCAATCCCAGCGTTGGCGAGGTGTTGGCGCGGGTGCGGGCGAGCAGTCTGGCTGCTTATGAGCATCTTGCGGGTGGATTTGGGGGGCAATCCCAGCGTTGGCGAGGTGTTGGCGCGGGTGCGGGCGAGCAGTCTGGCTGCTTATGAGCATCAGGATGTGCCGTTTGAGGTGTTGGTGGAGCGGCTCAATCCGACCCGTAGTTTGGCTCATCATCCGTTGGTGCAGGTGATGTTGGCGTGGCAGAACCTGCCGGTGGCTGCTGGTGCTGCGGCGGGGTTGGGGTTGGGTGAGGTTTCTGCTGAGGCGTTGCCGGTGGCCACTCGTACTGCGCGGATGGATTTGTCGTTTTCACTCTCGGAGCGGTTCAGCGATGACGGCGCTGCTGCCGGTATCACCGGCACGGTGGAATTCCGCACCGATGTCTATGACACCGAAACCATCCAAACCCTCATCCACCGATGGCAACGAGTACTACAGCAAATGGTTGCCGATCCCGGGGCGAGGTTATCGTCCATCGACATGCTCGACGCCGGCGAGCGCCGATACCTCGATCAAATCAACAACAGCGCGGTGTTGAGCCGGCCCTCGCGAATGCCGATGTCGATTCCCGCATTGCTGACGAGCCAAGCCGCCGCCACTCCCGAGGCGACCGCGCTCACGGGTGAGGGTCGGTCGCTGACCTATCGCGAGTTGGACGCGGCTTCGGATCGATTGGCCCACTTGCTCGCAGCACATGGCGCACGCCCAGGAGCCTGCGTCGCACTGCTGATGCCCCGGACGGCAGACGCCATCATCGCGA
Organism: Mycobacterium barrassiae; assembly: GCF_025822765.1. Classification (GTDB taxonomy): domain Bacteria; phylum Actinomycetota; class Actinomycetes; order Mycobacteriales; family Mycobacteriaceae; genus Mycobacterium; species Mycobacterium barrassiae. Next base: position 72,254 of record NZ_JACKUK010000011.1, read on the forward strand.
TGTTCGCGGTGCTCAAATCCGGGGCCGCCTATCTGCCCATCGATCCGGCGCTGCCCGATGCCCGGATTTCATTCATGCTCGCCGATGCGGCACCGATCATCGTTCTCACCACTGCCGAGCTGCGTTCGCGGTTGAGTGGTTTCGACGGAGTCATCATCGACGTCGGCCATCCCGTTGATCACCTTGCCACCGAGTTGTCGAGCCCGACGCCTGATGACATCGCTTATCTGGTCTACACCTCGGGCACCACCGGAATCCCTAAAGGCGTTGCCGTAACGCATCACAACGTCACGCAGATCCTGGAATCCTTGCACGCCCATCTGCCTGCGGGTGCGGGTCAGGTGTGGTCGCAATGCCATTCGTTGGCATTCGACGCTTCGGTCTGGGAGATCTGCGGTGCGCTGCTCAGCGGTAGCCAGCTCGTGGTGGTCCCCGATGCGGTGACGGTCTCATCGGACGACCTTCACGAATGGCTGGTGCGCGAGCAGGTCAGCGTCCTGACCCAAACCCCCTCGGCGGTAGGCGGATTGTCGCCGCAGGGTCTGGAATCGGTGGCCCTGACAACGGTAGGTGAGGTGTGCCCGCCCGAGGTTGTGGATCGGTGGGCGCCCGGCCGATTGATGGTCAATGCATACGGCCCGACCGAAACCTCGATGTGCGTCACAGTCAGTGCGCCACTGTCACCGGGAGCAGGTGTGGTGCCCATCGGTGCGCCAGTGTCCGGGGCCGCACTGTTCGTGCTCGACCCGTGGCTGCAGCCGGTGCCCACGGGGGTGGTGGGCGAGTTGTACATCGCCGGCCGGGGTGTGGGTGTGGGGTACCTGGGCCGTCCTGAGCTGACGGCATCGCGGTTTGTGGCGTGCCCGTTCGCCTCGTCAGGGGCGCGGATGTACCGCAGCGGCGACCTGGTCCGTTGGCGCACCGACGGGCAACTCGAGTACCTGGGTCGCGTCGACGAGCAGATCAAGATCCGTGGGTATCGCATCGAGCTGGGCGAGATCCACGCGGCGCTGACTGAACTCGACGGCGTCGACCAGGCCGCGGTCGTGGCGCGCGAGGACCGCCCCGGCGACAAGCGTCTTGTCGGCTACGTCACCGGGACCGCGGATCCCGCCGAGATACGACGCACATTGGCGAAGCGGCTGCCGTCCTACATGGTCCCAGCCGCCATCGTCGTGCTCGACGCACTTCCGTTGACGATCAACGGCAAACTGGACAAACGCGCGCTACCCGCGCCGGAATACCACGCCGTCAATGGTGCTTACCGAGCACCGTCGACGCCGGCGGAGGAGATCGTCGCCGGGATCTACGCCGAGGTGCTGGGTGTCGAGCGGGTCGGAATCGATGACTCCTTCTTCGATCTCGGCGGCGACTCCCTGTCGGCGATGCGGGTGATGGCCGCGGTGAACATCGCCCTCGATGCACAACTTCCCGTACGCACACTGTTTGAGGCGCCGACGGTCGCGCAATTGGCCCCGCGGGTGGGTGCGGGCGGTACCCGGCTGGAGCCGTTGCTGCCGGCGGAGCGGCCTGCGGTGGTGCCGCTGTCGTTTGCGCAGAGCCGGTTGTGGTTCATCGACCAATTGGAGGGCCGCTCACCGGTTTACAACATGGCGGTGGCGTTACGGTTGAACGGCCCATTGGACGCCGACGTGATGGGTGCGGCGTTCGCCGACGTGGTGAGCCGCCACGAAAGCCTGCGCACATTGTTTGTCGCGGCAGAGGGTGTTCCCGAACAGGTGGTCGTCGAACCCCAATGCGCCGATTTCGGTTGGCGGGCCGTCGATGCCACCGAGTGGTCGGTGAGCGAACTCGAGCGTGCTGTCGAGGCGACTGCAACGCAGGGATTCGACCTGGCGACGGAGATTCCGTTGCGTGCGACCCTTTTCCGTCGTGCTGATGATGAGCATGTCTTGGTTGCGGTGGTACACCACATCGCGGCTGATGGCTGGTCGATCAGCCCGTTGATTCGCGATTTGGGGCAGGCGTATGCCAATCGGTGTGCGGGTCGGGAGCCGGAGTGGACTCCGCTGCCGGTGCAGTACGTGGATTACACGCTGTGGCAGCGTGCACAGTTCGGAGATCTTGACGACAGCGCCAGCCCCATCGCAGCGCAGCTGGCCTACTGGCTTCGGGAACTGGCGGGAATGCCCGAACGTCTGCAGCTGCCCACAGACCGGCCTTATCCGGTGGTCGCTGATCATCGCGGCGCCGCGGTGGCGATCGATTGGTCTAGGCAGGTGCAGCGGCGGATCAGCGAGATGGCGCGTGCGCACAATGCGACCAGTTTCATGGTGGTCCAGGCCGCCTTGGCGGTGCTGCTGTCCAAACTGAGCGCCAATAATGATGTGGCGGTCGGGTTCCCGATAGCCGGCAGGGGTGATCCCGCGCTCGATGAGGTGGTGGGGTTCTTCGTCAACACGTTGGTGTTGCGGGTGGATCTCAGTGGTGATCCGAGCTTCGCCGAGGTGCTGGGCCAGGTGCGTCGACGCAGTCTGGCCGCCTACGAACACCAGGATGTGCCGTTCGAGGTGCTCGTCGAAAAGCTCAACCCTGCCCGCAGCCTGTCCCATCACCCAGTGGTTCAGGTGATGCTGGCGTGGCAGAACCTGCCGGGGCACAACAGTGATCCCGACGGTGGATTGAATCTGGGCGACTTGCAGGTCACCCAATTGCCCATCGACACTCACACCGCCCGCACGGATCTGTCGTTCTCGCTGTCGGAGCGTTTCACCGACGACGGCGAGCCCGCAGGAATCGGCGGGACTGTGGAATTCCGCACCGACGTGTTCGACACCTCCACCATCGAGGCGTTGATCCAACGATGGCAGCGCGTGTTGGTGACCATGATCGGCGACCCCGCACAGCGGTTGTCGTCGATCGATGTCCTCGATGGCGATGAGCACCAACGACTCGACGGATGGTCCAACCGGGCGGTGTTGAGTGAATCGATCACCACCACCAAGTCCATCCCGGAAGCTTTTGCCGCACAGGTGGACCGCGATCCGCTGGCGGTGGCATTGGCGTTCGAGGACCGGTCATGGACCTACCGTGAGCTCGATGAAGCCGCCAACCGGCTGGCGCATCTATTGGCCGACTGTGGCGCTCGCCCAGGCGGATCCGTAGCGATGGTGGTTCCCCGCTCGGACGATGCCATCGTCGGCATGCTCGCGGTGCTCAAGACCGGGGCGGCCTATCTGCCGATCGACCCCGTGCATCCCGATGCGCGGATCGAGTTCATGATCACCGATGCCGCGCCTGTCGCGGTGCTCACCACCGCCGGGCTGCGTTCACGGCTGGACGGCTTCCACGGAACCGTGCTCGATGTCGACGATCCCCGACTCGATGTCCAACCGGCCGGCGGATTACCCGCACCAGCACCTGACGACATCGCGTATCTGATGTACACCTCCGGAACAACCGGAGTTCCAAAAGGTGTTGCAGTAACACACCACAACGTCATCCAGTTACTGGAGTCACTACACGCCAGCCTGTCGACAACGCCGGGCCAGGTCTGGTCGCAGTGGCATTCGTACAGCTTCGATGTATCGGTTCAGGAAGTTCTCGGTGCACTGCTGGGCGGCGGTCGGTTGGTGGTGATACCGCAGGCAGTGGCCGGGTCGCCACACGATTTCCACGAAGCCCTGGTCCGCGAGCGCGTCAATGTGTTGACTCAGACTCCGTCCGCGGTGGCGATGCTGTCACCGCAGGGGTTGGAGGGCACGACGCTGGTGGTCGCGGGTGAGGCCTGTCCGCCCGAGGTGGTGGATCGGTGGGCTCCAAACCGGGTGATGCTCAACGCCTACGGCCCGACCGAGACCACGATGGGAGTGGCGGTCAGTGCGCCGTTGTCGGCGGGGTCGGCAGTGGTGCCCATCGGTGTGCCGGTGTCGGGAGCAGCGTTGTTCGTGCTGGACGGGTGGTTGCGTCCCGTACCCGCCGGCGTGGTGGGCGAGCTGTACATCGCGGGACACGGTGTCGGCGTGGGGTACATCGGCCGGTCAGGTTTGACGGCGTCGCGGTTTGTGGCGTGCCCGTTCGGGTCCGCGGGTGCGCGGATGTATCGCAGTGGGGATTTGGTGCGGTGGCGGCCTGATGGGCAACTCGAGTACTTGGGCCGCGCCGACGAGCAGGTCAAGATTCGCGGGTACCGCATCGAGTTGGGCGAGATCCAAGCGGCGCTGACCGAACTCGACACCGTCGAGCACGCCGCGGTGATCGCCCGTGAGGACCGTCCCGGGGACAAGCGGCTGGTGGGTTATGTCACTGAAACCGAGCCCGGGGTGGTAGATCCGGGCGTGGTGCGTAGCGCGCTCGCCGACCGGTTGCCGCCCTATATGGTGCCCGCCGCGATCGTCGTGCTCGACGCGATGCCACTCACGGTCAACAACAAACTCGACAAGCATGCCCTGCCGGCCCCGAAATACGACAACGGCGAGCGGTACCGCGCACCGCAGAACGCGGTCGAAGAACTCATCGCCGGCATCTATGCCGAGGTGCTTGGGATCGACCGTGTCGGCGTCGATGACTCTTTCTTCGAGTTGGGCGGCGACAGCATTCTGTCGATGCAGGTGGTGGCGCGCGCCCGGGCGGCGGGAGTGATGTGCCGTCCGCGCGACATCTTCGTCGAGCAGACGGTGGCCCGGTTGGCGTCCGTGGCCGAGGTTTTCGACGGCGACGCGATCGTCGACGACGGCATCGGGCCTGTGGTGGCCACCCCGATCATGCGTTGGCTGCGCGATCTCGAAGGCGCCGTGGACCAGTTCAACCAGACGATGGTGGTGCAGGCCCCGACCGGGGTGACCGAAGACGACGTGGTCGTGTTGCTGCAGGCGCTGCTCGATCGGCACGCCATGCTGCGGCTGCATGCCGAGCAGTGGTCGCTGCAGGTCGGTGAGCCGGGATCGGTGCAGGCGCGCCAGCTGCTATGCACGGCGGAGGCATTGTCCGATGAGGTAGTGGTCGCGGCGCGGACGCAGTTGAGCCCTGCCGCTGGGCGGATGCTGAGTGCCGTGTGGATACCCGTCACCGGCCAACTGGCATTGATCGTTCACCACCTGGTCATCGACGGGGTGTCATGGCGAATTCTGCTGGAAGACTTGAATATCGCCTGGGCTCAACACCACGCCAGCCAGCCGATCGACCTGCCCACGACGGGGACATCGTTCGCCTCATGGTCGTCGCTGCTCGCCGAGCGTGCGCGCGCGGCGGCCGTGACAGAGCGCGCCGAGACGTGGAAGGAGGTCGCGGCAACCCCCGCCGTGCTGCCGCCGGTACAACCTGAGCTGGACACCTATGCCACTGCCGGGTCACTGTCTGCATCGCTGGACATCGAGACGACCCGCCGGCTGCTCGGTGAGGTGCCCGCCGCGTTCCACACCGGAGTTCAGGATGTGCTGCTGATCGCTTTCGCGTTGGCCTTCAATGAACTTCTCGGGAGCGGTCCGGCGCCCATCGGTATCGATGTGGAGGGCCACGGCCGGCAAGAGGAGCTGGCCTCAGCTGTCGACCTGTCGCGCACCGTGGGGTGGTTCACCACCAAGTATCCGGTGGCCTTGACCGTCGGGGGACTGTCGTGGGCGCAGGTGGCGACAGGCGATCCGGCGCTCGGCCCAGTGATCAAGGACGCGAAGGAACAGCTTCGCGCCCTTCCCGACGGCATCACCTATGGTCTGCTGCGCTACCTGAACTCCGATGTTGACCTCGGCGGGTGCGACCCGACGATCGGATTCAACTACCTGGGCCGACTGGATTCGACCTCGTCCGGCCTCTCCGACGAGCTGTGGCGATTCAGCGAGGACAGTCTCCCGATGGCCGCGACGGCGGCGGCGATACCAATGTCGTTGGCGCACACCGTGGAAGTCAACGCCGTCGCGACGGAAACCGATGCCGGCCCGCAACTGCATGCGGCTTGGACGTGGGCACCGTCGAGCATCGATCACGACCAGATCAGCCGACTGAGCCAGCTGTGGTTCGACGCGCTGGCCGGAATCTGCGCGCACGTCCAACGCGGCGGCGGCGGGCTGACCCCATCGGATATCACGCCCGCCCAGCTGAGCCAACAGCAGATCGACGAGCTGCAGCAGGAGTACCGGATCGCCGACGTCCTGCCGCTGACGCCGCTGCAGCAGGGCCTGCTCTTCCACTCGAGTCTCGCGGAAGGCTCCACCGACGACCTCTACGCGGTTCAGCTCGGCATCTCCGTGACCGGCGAGTTGGATCCCGACCGGCTGCGAGAAGCGGTGCAGGCCGTGCTTTCCCGGCATCCCAATCTGGCTGCCCGCTTCTGCGAACGGTTCGGCGAGCCCGTTCAGATCATTCCGGCCGAACCCGTGATGGCGTGGTGGTACCTCGACCTGTCCTGGGACGACCAGAACCCCGAACGGGAGATCGAGCAACTGTGCGCCGCCGAACGTCGCGCGGTCTGCGAACTCGCCGAGCGGCCCACCATGCGGGCTGCTCTGATCCGCACCGCTGATGATCAACACCGGTTTGTGCTCACCGTCCACCACATCGTGATGGACGGTTGGTCGCTGCCGATTCTTCTGCACGAGATCTTCGCCAGTCAGCTCGGGCAGCCGCTGCCCGCCGTAACGCCATATCGCAAGATCGTGTGCTGGCAGGCCAGCCGAGACCATGATGCCGCAAAGGCGGCCTGGCGCAGGGTATTCGACGGTTTCGACATGCCCACACTCGTCGCTCCACACGCTCAGGCGGGGCCGCGAGGCACCGAAACTCGTCGGCTGTCCGCGCAGACCACGCAGGCGCTCGGCGAGCTGGCTCGGTCACAGCACACCACTATGACCACCGTGCTGCAGGCCGCCTGGGCGCAGCTGCTGATGGGGCTGACCGGCCGACGAGATGTCGCTTTCGGCACCGTGGTTTCGGGACGGCCTGCCGAAGTGACCGGGGCGGACTCCGCGGTGGGCCTGCTGATCAATACAGTGCCGGTACGGGCGCGCGCCACCGCTAACACCACCATCGCCGACTTGATCGACCAGCTGCAGCACCACCGCAATCACACCGTCGAACACGACCACCTCGGACTACGCGACATCCACCAAACCACTGGACACGATCAACTTTTCGACACTCTCTTCGTGTTCGAGAACTATCCGATCGACACCGCAGCGATGCTCGACGGCACCGGATTGACCGTCACTGACGTCGTCGCCCACGAATCAACGCACTATCCGCTTTCGGTAGCGGCCTTCCCCGGTCATGAGTTGGGTGTTCGCATCGAGTTCGACTCCGATGTGTTCGACCGCGCCGAGATCGGAGCGCTCATCGAACGCTTCGATCGGCTCCTGGGTTTCATGACCGCTGATCCGTTGGCGCGGGTGTCGTCGGTTGACGTGCTCGACGCGGCCGAGCGCACGCAGCTGTCCGAGTGGGGGCATCGCGCGGTGTTGACCGCGCCGGCGCCCGCGATGGCCACAGTTCCAGAACTGTTCGCGGCGCAGGTGGCGGCACGGCCCCGCGCGGTGGCGCTGACCGACGGGCGACGGTCGTTGACATACCGCGAGTTGGATGAGGCCGCGGATCGGTTGGCGCACTTGTTGGCCGAGCGCGGGGCGCATCCTGGCGCCTGTGTGGGATTGCTTGTGCCGCGATCGGTGGAAGCGATCGTCGGGTTCTTCGCGGTGCTCAAATCCGGGGCCGCCTATCTGCCGATCGATCCGGGTCTGCCTGATGCACGAATTTCCTTCATGCTCGGCGACGCTGCGCCAATTGCCGTGCTGACCACCGCTGAATTGCGTTCGCGGCTGGATCTTTTCGATGGGGTCGTCCTTAATATCGAAGATTTCGACGACCACGACGCCGGGCGCCGGCCGGGACCGGTTCTGCGGGCTCCCGCACCAGACGACATCGCGTACATGATCTACACGTCCGGGACCACCGGCGTGCCGAAGGGGGTCGCGGTCACCCACCACAACGTCGCGCAGTTGGCGGCCACGATGGATGCCGGACTGGCTGTCGGCCCGAAAAACGTCTGGTCGCACTGGCATTCGCTGGCCTTCGATGCATCGATCCAGGAAATCGTGGGTGCGCTGCTCGGTGGGGGTCGGCTGGTGGTCGTACCCGAGTCGGTGGCCTTCTCCCCGGCGGACTTGCACGCGTTGCTGCGTGCCGAGAAAGTGAGTGTGTTGTGCCAGACTCCGTCCGCGGTGGAAGTGCTGTCGCCGCAGGAGGTGGAGAACACCGCGCTGGTGGTAGGTGGCGAACCGTGTCCACCCGAGGTGGTGGATCGGTGGGCGCCGGATCGGGTGATGGTCAACGCGTACGGTCCAACCGAGACCACGATGTGCGTGGCGGTCGGTGCGCCACTATCCCCAGGAGCCGGTGTGGTGCCCATCGGTGCACCGGTTCCGGGCGCGGCGCTGTTCGTGTTGGACACGTGGTTGCGCCCCGTGCCCGCTGGGGCCGTGGGCGAGTTGTACATCGCCGGCCACGGTGTAGGTGTGGGCTACCTGCGCCGAGCAGGGTTGACGTCTGAGCGGTTTGTGGCGTGCCCGTTCGGGGGCGCGGGTGCGCGGATGTATCGCAGCGGGGACTTGGTGCGCTGGCGTCCTGATGGGCAGTTGGAGTATCTGAGCCGTGCGGATGAGCAGGTCAAGATTCGCGGGTACCGCATCGAGTTGGGCGAGATCCGGGCGGCACTAACCGAACTCGACGGCATCGAGCAAGCGGTGGTGATCGCGCGGGAGGACCGCCCCGGCGCTCAATGTCTGGTCGGCTATGTCACCGGAACCGCGGATCCCACCGAGACCCGACGCGCGTTGGCTGACCGGTTGCCGTCCTATATGGTGCCGGCCGCGATCGTCACGCTTGACGCAATGCCGCTGACGGTCAACAACAAGCTCGACATCCGTGCCCTGCCGGCACCGGAGCTGCAGACTGCTGAGCGATACCGAGCGCCGTCGACTCCTGCAGAAGAGATTCTGGCAGGCATCTACGCCGAGGTGCTCGGCGTCGACCGGGTCGGTTTGGATGACTCCTTCTTCGAATTGGGTGGCGATTCGTTGTCGGCGATGCGGCTGATCGCGGCGATCAAAACCAGGCTCGGAGCAGGCGTCGGCGTACGCGCACTGTTCGAGGCGCCCACGGTGGCCCAGTTGGTGCCCCACATCCAAACCAGCGTGGGGCGGTTGGAGCCGCTGCGTGCGGTGGAGCGGCCTGCGGTGGTGCCGTTGTCGTTTGCCCAGAGCCGGTTGTGGTTCGTCGACCAGCTGCAAGGTCCGTCATCGATTTACAACATGCAGGTGGCGGTGCGACTGGTGGGGCCGTTTGATGTTGAGGCGTTGGGTGCCGCGTTCGCCGATGTGGTGGAGCGCCATGAGAGCCTGCGCACACTGATCACCGCGCCTGACGGAATCCCGCGGCAAATCGTGACTGGAGCCGACGAAGCCGATTTCGGTTGGGACGTCGTGGACGCTTCGGATTGGTCCACGGCCCAGTTGGACGGTGCCATCGAACAGATAGCCGACCACAGTTTTGATTTGTCGGCTGAGGTTCCGTTGCGGGCGTTGGTGTTTCGGGTTGGTGTGGATGTTCATGTGTTGGTGGCGGTGGTGCATCATATTGCTGCTGATGGGTGGTCGATTTCGACGTTGACTCGGGATTTGAGTCAGGCGTATGTGAGTCGGTGTGTGGGTCGGGCGCCGGGGTGGGCGCCGTTGCCGGTGCAGTATGTGGATTACACGTTGTGGCAGCGGGCGAATTTGGGTGATCTCGACGACGCCGATAGTCCGATCGCGCGGCAGTTGGCGTATTGGTTGGGTGCGTTGGCGGGCATGGCTGAGCGGGTGCAGTTGCCCACTGATCGGCCGTATCCGGCGGTGGCTGATCATCGTGGTGCGGCGATTGATATTGCGTGGCCGGCTGATCTGCAGGTGCGGGTGGCGGGGTTGGCCCGGGCGCAGGGCGTGACCAGTTTCATGGTGGTGCAGGCGGGGTTGGCGGTGTTGTTGTCCAAGCTGAGCGCCAGCAGTGATGTGGCGGTGGGGTTCCCGATCGCTGGGCGTGGTGATCCTGTCCTCGATGATGTGGTGGGGTTGTTGGTCAACACGTTGGTGTTGCGGGTGGATTTGGGGGGCAATCCCAGCGTTGGCGAGGTGTTGGCGCGGGTGCGGGCGAGCAGTCTGGCTGCTTATGAGCATCATGCGGGTGGATTTGGGGGGCAATCCCAGCGTTGGCGAGGTGTTGGCGCGGGTGCGGGCGAGCAGTCTGGCTGCTTATGAGCATCAGGATGTGCCGTTTGAGGTGTTGGTGGAGCGGCTCAATCCCACTCGGAGTTTGGCTCATCATCCGTTGGTGCAGGTGATGTTGGCGTGGCAGAACCTGCCGGTGGCTGCTGGTGCTGCGGCGGGGTTGGGGTTGGGTGAGGTTTGTGCTGAGGCGTTGCCGGTGGCCACCCGTACCGCGCGCATGGATTTGTCGTTTTCACTTTCGGAGCGTTTCAGCGATGACGGCGCCCCTGCCGGTATCACCGGCACAGTGGAGTTCCGCACCGATGTCTACGACCCCGAAACCATCCAAACCCTCATCCACCGATGGCAACACCTATTGACCGCGATGGTGGACAACCCCACCCAACACCTCTCGTCGTTGAGTGTGGTCGGAGGTGGTGAGTGTGAGGTGTTGTCGGGGTGGGGTAATCAGGCGGTGTTGACGAGGCCGGCATCGGTGGGTGTTTCGGTGCCGGAGATGTTCTCGGTGCAGGTGGCGGCGCGGTCGGGGGAGGTGGCGCTGTCCTGCGAAGGTCGGTCGTGGACGTATGGCGAGTTGGATGCGGCCTCGGATCGGTTGGCGCACTTGCTCGCTGCACAAGGGGCCCGCCCGGGAGCCTGCGTCGCGCTGTTGATGCCCCGCTCGGCAGATGCCATCGTCGCGATGTTCGCGGTGCTCAAATCCGGCGCCGCCTATCTGCCCATCGATGTTTCGGTACCTCAGTCGCGGTTGGATTTCCTGGTTGCCGATGCGAAGCCCGTGGCGGTGCTCACCACTGCTGAATTGGCCCCGCGGCTGGACGGTTTCGACGGGGTCATCATCGATGTGGCGGACCCGGGCTCGGTCGATCCTGCGGTGGTGGTGCAGGCGCCGACTCCCGACGACTTGGCGTATTTGGTGTACACGTCGGGCACCACGGGAGTGCCCAAGGCGGTGGCGGTCTCTCATCACAATGTGACGCAGTTGTTGGAGTCGGTGTTCACCGGGGTGTCGGCCGTGCCTGGTCGTGCGTGGTCGCAACTGCATTCGTACGCCTTTGATCTGGCGGTGTGGGAGATCTGCTGCGCACTGCTCAGCGGCGGCCGGTTGGTGGTGGTACCGGAGTCGGTGGCCGCCTCGCCGAGCGATGTGCATGAGGTGTTGGTGCGTGAGCGCGTCAAGGTGTTGACCCAGACGCCATCGGCGGCGGCGATGCTGTCACCTGAGGGCCTGCAGGTCACGACGTTGGTGGTCGCAGGCGAGGCGTGTCCGACCGAGGTGGTGGAGCGCTGGGCGTCAGATCGGTTGATGCTCAACGCCTATGGACCCACCGAGACCACGATGGGGGTGGCGATCAGTGCGCCGCTCTCGCCCGGGTCCGGGGTGGTACCCATCGGCGCACCGGTGTCGGGGGCGGCGCTGTTCGTGCTGGATTCGTGGTTGCAGCCGGTGCCGGCGGGCGTGATCGGTGAGCTGTACATCGCCGGTGAGGGGGTCACGGCCGGCTATGTGGGGCGGGCGGGCCTGACCGCAGCGCGGTTCGTGGCGTGCCCGTTCGGCGGGGTCGGTAGACGGATGTATCGCACCGGGGACTTGGTGCGCTGGGGTCGCGACGGGCAATTGCAGTATCTCGGCCGTACTGACGAGCAGGTCAAGATTCGCGGGTACCGCATCGAGTTGGGGGAGATCCAGGCAGCGCTGACCGAACTCGCCGGCGTCGAGTCGGCGGTGGTGATCGCACGTGAGGATCAGCCGGGGGACAAGCGGCTCGTCAGCTATATCACCGGGACCGCAGATCCGGTCGAGGCACGACAGGCGCTGGCCGATCGGTTGCCCGCGTACATGGTGCCGTCCGCGGTGGTGGTGATCGAGACGTTGCCGTTGACGGTCAACGGCAAGTTGGACAGAAACGCCTTGCCCGCACCGGAGTACCAGAATTCGACACGGTATCGAGCGCCGTCGACGACCGCCGAGCAGAGCCTGGCCGACATCTACAGCGAAGTGCTCGGTGTCGACCGTGTCGGTGTCGATGACTCCTTCTTCGACCTGGGCGGCGACTCGCTGTCGGCGATGCGCTTGATCGCCGCGATCAACACCACCCTGAACGCCCAACTCGCCGTGCGGACCATCTTCGAAGCACCCACCATCGCCCAACTCGCCCAACGCCTCGACGCAGCACCAGGTGGCGGAGGAGCCACATTCGAGTCGGTACACGGTCCCGACGCCGCCGAGGTGCATGCGCGCGACCTCAGCCTCGACAAGTTCCTCGACGACGCCACGTTGGCCGGTGCGCCCACCTTGCCGAGCCCGAGCGCTGAAGTGCGCACGGTGCTGTTGACCGGCGCGACCGGCTTCCTCGGGCGCTACCTGGTGCTGGAATGGCTTGAGCAGCTGGAACTTGTCGACGGCACCCTGATCTGCGTCGTTCGCGGCGATGACGACGAGGACGCGCGACGCCGACTGGAAAGCACCTTCGACACTGGCGATCCACACCTGCTGGCACACTTTCAGGAGCTGGCCGCCGACCACCTATGGGTCATCGCCGGCGACAAGACGCACGCCAAGCTGGGAATCGACGAACAGACATGGCAGCGGCTGACCGAAACAGTTGACATGATCGTGGATTCGGCCGCTCTGGTCAGCGGTGCGCTGCCCTATCGAGAGTTGTTCGCCCCCAACGTCGTCGGCACCGCCGAACTGATCCGGTTGGCGCTCGCGACCAGGCTGAAGCCCTACACCTATGTGTCGACGGCCAACGTGGGCGACCAGATCGAGCGGTGGGCCTTCACCGAGCACGCCGACATCCGCGAGATCAGCCCCACCCGCACCGTCGAGGGCCACGGTTACGGCACCAGCAAGTGGGCCGGCGAGGTGCTGCTGCGCGAGGCCCACGACCTGTGCGGGCTGCCCGTCGCGGTGTTCCGGCCCGCCATGATCATGGCCGACGCAACGTATCAGGGTCAGCTCAACCTGTCGGACACCGTGACCCGAATGGTGTTCAGTGTGGTGGCCACCGGCGTCGCACCCAAGTCGTTCTATCAACTCGGCGCCGACGGCCATCGGCAGCGGGCGCACTTCGACGGGCTGCCGGTGGAATTCGTCGCTGAGGCGATCGCGGCCCTTGGCGCTCAGGTGGTCGACGGGTTCGAGACCTACCACGTGATGAACCCCCACGATGACGGCGTGGGGCTCGACGAGTACGTCGACTGGCTGATCGATGCGGGCTATCCGATCGCGCGCATCGCCGACTTCGACGAGTGGCTGCGGCGATTCGAGAGCGGCCTGCGTGCCTTGCCGGAGAGGCAGCGCCGGCACTCAGTTCTGCAGATGCTGCAGATGCTGCTTCAGAGGTCCAACGATCCGCAGCCGCTGCCGCCCACCCGAGGGTCCATCGGCCGGACCGACCGGTTCCGCGCCGCCGTGCAGGAAGCCAAGATCGGCATCGGACGATACGGTTCGGACAACGACATCCCGCACATCACGGCGCAGGTCATCGTCAAATACGTCACCGATCTGCAGCAGCTCGGTCTGCTCTAGCCGCTACGTCGCGGCGTCTCACACGGTGCGAGCCAGCCGATCGGCGATCAGGCCAGCGAACTTCGCCGGATCCTCGGGGACGTCACCCTCAGCGAGAAGTGCTGTGCCGTACAACAGTTCGGCGGTCTCGGCGAGTTCGGCCATATGAGCATCGTCGCCACCGGCCTTGTGCGCTTGTTGCATGGCGGTGACGAGCGAGTGCTTCGGGTTGAGCTCCAGGATCCGCTTGCCAACAGGAACCGCCTGTCCTGAAGCACGATAGATGCGCGCCAATTGCGGTGTGATGCCGAAGGCGTCGGTGATGAGGCAGGCTGGAGACTCAGTCAGGCGGGTGGACAGCCGCACGACCTTGACGTGATCGCTCAGCGTCTCCTTCAACCACGCGAGCAAGTCGGCGAATTCCCGCTCCTGTTCCTCACGTTCAGCGGCGTGCGCTTCCTTGTCGGCCTCGGAGTCGAGGTCCACCTCACCCTTGGCCACCGACTGCAGAGGCTTCCCGTCGAACATGGGCACCGATCCCACCCAGATCTCGTCGATCGGATCGGTGAGCAACAGCACCTCATAACCCTTGGCCTTGAACGCCTCGAGATGCGGCGACTTCAGCAGTTTCTCGCGCGACTGCCCGGTGGCGTAGAAGATTTTGTCCTGTCCGTCCTTCATGCGCTCGACATATTCGGCCAGGGTGGTGAGCTCCTCGTCGCTGTGCGTGGACGCGAACGACGCGATGTTCAACAGCGTCTCCTGGTTCTCGAAGTCCGACATGAGGCCCTCTTTGAGAACCGTGCCGAACTGGGACCAGAACGTGCGGTAGTCCTCGGGCCGCTCCGATTGCAGGGTTTTGACCGTTGAAAGGACCTTCTTCGTCAGGCGGCGGCGGATCGCGGTGAGCTGCCTATCCTGCTGCAGGAGTTCCCGAGACACGTTGAGCGACATGTCCTGAGCGTCGACGACACCCTTGATGAAACGCAGGTACGGCGGCATGAGCTGATCGCAGTCGCCCATGACGAAGACGCGCTTGACATACAACTGCATCCCGGTCTTGGCGTCGCGGGTGAACAGGTCGAACGGCGCGTGCGACGGGATGAACAGCAGCGCCTGGTATTCGAAGGTGCCCTCCGCCTTCATCGCGATGACCTCCAGCGGGTCATCCCAGGCGTGCGCGATGTGCTTATAGAACTCCTTGTACTCGTCCTCGGAAACCTCGTCCTTGGACTTCGCCCACAGTGCCTTCATCGAGTTGAGGGTCTGCGTCTCGACGGTGACGACCTCCTCGCCACCCTCCTCGGTGGCCGGGGTGCGTCGCTCGACCTGCATGCGGATGGGCCAGGCGATGAAGTCGGAGTACTTCTTCACCAGCTCCCGCAGTTTCGCCTCGGATGTGTAGTCGTGCAGCTCGTCCTCGGCGTCCGCGGGCTTGAGGTGCAACGTGACGGACGTGCCCTGGGGTGCGTCGTCGACGGTTTCGATCGTGTACGTGGCCTCGCCGGTCGACACCCATCGGGTCGCACCGCTGTCGCCGGCCTTGCGGGTCAGCAGGTCGACCTGGTCGGCCACCATGAACGTCGAGTAGAAGCCGACACCGAACTGGCCGATCAGCTCCTCCGAGGCCTCGGCCTTCTTGGCTTCGCGCAGCTGCTGCCGCAGCTCGGCGGTGCCTGACTTGGCGAGGGTGCCGATCAGGTCGACGACCTCCTCGCGCGACATCCCGATCCCGTTGTCGCGCGCGGTGAGGGTCCGCGCCTCCTTGTCGACCTCGAGCTCAATGTGCAGATCGGAGATGTCGACGTCCAGGTCCTTGTTCCGCAGGGCCTCGAGCCGCAGCTTGTCCAGCGCATCGGAGGCGTTCGAAATCAGTTCCCGGAGAAACGAATCCTTATGGGAGTAGACCGAGTGGATCATCAGGTTCAGCAGCTGGCGCGCTTCCGCCTGGAACTCCAACTGTTCGACATGTGCAGTCATGTGATTCCTTCGACAACACCTTCACTTGAAGCTGACGTAAAAGATGGTACCGAGCGCGCCGGCACCGCTTGGGCACCGTTCTCGGCCGCTGCATGCGGGCGGGATGACAGGATGACGCGCGTGGCTGAGCGC
This sequence comes from Mycobacterium barrassiae, assembly GCF_025822765.1. GTDB lineage: Bacteria > Actinomycetota > Actinomycetes > Mycobacteriales > Mycobacteriaceae > Mycobacterium > Mycobacterium barrassiae. Next base: position 88,091 of record NZ_JACKUK010000011.1, read on the forward strand.
GTCAGATTTCCCAGCACCACGGGTCCTACCCTGGCAGGACTCGTTGATCTGCCCGAAGGCGAGCTGCGCGGATGGGCCGTTTTCGCCCACGGCTTCACCCTCGGCAAGGACAGCCCTGCCGCCGCCCGGATCTGCAAGCAGCTGGCCGCCGAGGGCATCGGCGTACTGCGTTTCGACAACCTCGGCCTCGGGGATTCCGAGGGCGACTGGGGCGACGGGTCGTTCTCGCACAAGGTCGCCGACACCGTCCGTGCCGTCGAGTTCATGAACGATTCGGGCCGCGAGGTGCGACTGCTCGTCGGCCACTCGTTCGGGGGGTCGGCCGTCATCGCCGCCGCCCACGAATGCCCGGGCGTGGCCGCAGTCGCCAGCATCGGCGCGCCGTACCAACCCGCCCACGTCGAGCACACCTTCGACGCGCTGTGCCAGCGGATCGAGGCGGAAGGGGAGGCGCCGTTTCTGATCGGCGGCAAGGCGTTGACGCTCAAGCGGCATTTCATCGAGGACGTCCGCACCGCCGATCTCCGCGAGCGGATTCGCACGCTGCACCGGGCGCTTCTCGTGATGCACTCACCCACGGACAACACCGTCGGTATCGCCAACGCGAGCGAGATCTTCCGTGCCGCGCGCCATCCCCGCAGCTTCATCTCGCTCGAAGGGGCAGATCACCTGCTCACCGGAAAGAACCAGGCGGCGCGGGCGGCCAGGATCATCAGCGCCTGGGCCGACCCCTACCTGTGATTTGTGTGCGTTCAGGAGCGCTCACCGCTCGCGATTGCACACAAATCCAGATGGCATGCGACGCCGAAGTGATCCGACGGGAACACGCGTGGCAGGTCGGCCGCGATCGGCCGTGTGCCCAGTAGCTCGATAGTCGCTGCGCGCCAACGCGTTCCCTTGACCACCACACGGTCGAAACGCACCTGCCGCTTCTTGCTCTTGGCGTCCAACCGCATGAGGTTGATCGAGGTGTCCTCGGTGTAGCCCGGATCGCCCGGTCGCAGGACGGGCCAGACGTCGCAGAACGGTGCGGCGATCCGCCCGTTCTCGGCGTCGCGCATATTGAAATCGCCTAAAACCACGGCATCCTCGGCTTTCCTCAGCGCGCGGAAGATCCTCCGCAGCTGCCAGGCGCGCATCCGCGCCGACGACTTCCCGCTGTCGAGATGGACACCGCAGACGACGGGCCGTGTGGTGCGCAGGGCAAGCTCCGCTTCGAGGAATCCGCGCGACTGCCGGGTCGGCAAACGGGTGTAGCTGGCCGCGGCGATCGGCACCCGGGACAACATCAGCATCCCGTAGTTACCGGTTTCGCCGCCGACCACCGCCGCGCTCCGGTACTCGTTTCGCACCCACGGCAGACCGGCGAACATGTCCAGCGCAGGCGGCGTGACCTCCTGCAGCACAATCACATCCGGCCTGAGCTCGTCCAGCAGCTCGGCGATCGCACGGTAACGCCGTTCGGCGTGAAAATCCTCGTACCAGATGTTGAACGTCGCGACGGTCAGTCCGTCACGGTCGACGGCAGCTTCAGGCCCGTTGTCCACCCAGCGACCCGCCTCGAACCGGCGGACCGCGACGCTGCGGCGCCGACGAAGCAGCTTCACCGCAAGGTGACGACGACTTTGCCCTTGGCGCTGCGGTCTTCGAGCGATGCGATCGCATCGGCCGCGCGCTCGAGCGGATAGATCTCCGGGGTGGGCGCGGACACCTTGCCCGATGCCAGCAGCGGCTCAAGCTCCGCCCACTGCTCGAGCAGATACCCCGGATGAGTACCGGCCCATGCACCCCATCCGACACCCACCGCGTCGATGTTGTTGAGCAGCAACCGGTTCACCTTCACCTCGGGGATCGACCCGCCGGTGAACCCGATCACGAGCAGACGGCCGCCCGGCGCCAGCGACCGCAGCGAATCGGTGAACCGGTCCCCGCCGACGGGGTCCACGACGATGTCGACACCGCGCCCTCCGGTCAGCTCCTTCACCGCGTCCTTGAAGCCGTCGGCGAGCACCACATCGGAGGCGCCTGCCGCCTTGGCGATGGCGATCTTGTCCTCGGTGCTGACCACCGCGATCGTCCGCGACGCACCCCACGCCGGCGCCAGCCGCAGAGTCGATGTCCCGATGCCACCCGCCGCGCCGTGTACGAGCACGGTCTCACCCTCGGCGAGCCGCCCGCGGGTGCGCAGTGCGTGGTGCATCGTGAGGTCGTTGAAAAGCAGGCCCGCCCCGGCCTCGAACGACACCGAGTCGGGCAGCTTGAACACCCGCTCGGGATGCAGCGCAACGACTTCCGCCATCGCCCCGCACAGCATCGTCAGGCCGCACACCCGGTCGCCCGCCGAGACGTGCGCACCCTCGGGGGCGCTGCGCACGACACCCGCGATCTCCGCGCCAGGGATGTAAGGCATCTCCGGCTTGTACTGATAGAGGCCGCGTGACTGCAGAGCATCGGGGAACGCCACCCCGGCCGCGTGCACGTCGACCAGAACCAGACCGTCACCGGCCGGTTCGTCGATCTCGACAAGCTTGGCGGCTTGCGGTCCATCAAGGCTGGCAATCTGTATCGCGCGCATCGCGGCCCTTCCTTCGTCGACGCCACCATTTAACCCCTGCGCAAGATTTGACCAACCGCCCGGTAGGGTAGTTAGTCCGGCAATGTAGCCGAGCACGACGGGAGCACCCATGGCACGAGGTCAAGGAGGCCGGCGACCGGCAAGACGGTTCGCCCCAGCCGAGCAGTTGGGCCGGGGCCGCAGCGTCGGCGTCCGGTCCAAGGACGGCATCCGCCTGCACGCCGAGGTCTTCGGCCCCGAGGACGGTTACCCCGTCGTGCTGACCCACGGCATCACCTGCGCCCTTCGCGTGTGGGCCCACCAGATCACCGACCTCGCACAGGATCACCGCGTCATCGCCTTCGATCATCGCGGACACGGCCGCAGCGCCGTCCCGGCCCGGCGCAGCGGGTACAGCCTCGACCGCCTTGCCGACGACATCGACGCCGTACTCGAGGCGACGCTGGCGCCGGGGGAGCGCGCCGTCATCGCCGGCCACTCGATGGGCGGTATCGCGATCTCGTCCTGGGCGGAGCGCTATCCCGACCGAGTGGCGGAGCGCATCGACGCCGCCGCCCTGATCAACACCACGACCGGCGACCTGCTGCGCAACGTGCAGTTCCTCCCGGTGCCGCCACCGCTCACCGCCGCCAAGGTGCGCGCGGCGGGCACGCTGCTGAAAACCTTTGGCGCAGTGCCGCTCCTGCGGGTAGCCGACGTCCCAGGGCGCCGCTTCCTGTCGACGCTGGCGGTCGGCCGCGACGCCGATCCCGCCATCGTTGACTTCGTGTTCGAGCTGTTCAACGGAACGCCACCCGCGGGCCGCGGCGGATGGGCACGCGCGCTGGTCGACACGGTGGGCACCCACCAGCACATCGGATTGCAGAACCTCTCCGTGCCGACGATGGTGATCGGCAGCGACAAAGACCGGCTGCTGCCGATGGTGTCGTCGCGTCGAATCGCCAAGGAGGTTCCCAACCTCGCGCAGTTCGTTGAACTGTCCGGCGGTCACTGCGCCATCCTGGAATGCTCCGACGCCGTCAACAAGCATCTGCGGTGGCTGATCGACTCGGTGCGGGAAGAGCGCCGGGTCAGCTCCTAGTCGGGGCCACTGGCTGTCGGCCGTCCTTGGACATGCCGTTGTGCCAACCTCCTAGCGACACTGTCGCTCAACTACTACTGACGAGGCCAACTTCAGCGACTTAGTCGCTACGAGGTTGGCAGGGCGGGGTGTAGTCCCGGGCGTCCGGCGCAGGCTGACACGATCGGGCTGCCTTCCTCAGTCTGCCGACAACTGCCGATCCACCTCATCGGCCGCACGCTGTCCCGACCGGACGGCGCCGTCGAGGAACCCCGTCCACGTGTCGGCGGTTTCGGTTCCGGCCCAATGGATGCCGTCGACGGGTTTGCGCAACCACGGCCCGTACGTAGTCCACGAACCGGGTGGCACCGCTGCCGTCGGCCCGCCGGGCGCGAATTCCTCTGCGCTCCAGCAGTGGTCGAGGTAGTCGATCGGCTCGCGCGCGGCCTCGCCGAACAGCATCGCGAACCCCGCCAAGGCGCGTTTGCGCCGATCGGCAGGCGGCAGCGGGTCGAACGTCCGCGCATCGGTGAACCCCAGCAGGATCCCGGGGCCGTCATCGCTGGGGCTGACGTCGAACGTGATGAAGACCGGGCCTTCGTCGGAGAGCGCCTCACCCGAGCAGCCGTCGGCCCGCCAGAACGGCGTCTCGTAGGCGACATAGGCCTTGCTCAGATTGCCCTGGGGCCAGTGCGCGGCGAGCTTGCCGTACTCGGGCGGCAGCTCCGGCAGGAACGTGATGCCCGCGCGATGTTCCGGCGGGATGGCGACGATGACCGCCTTCGCGGCGACCGTCCCCTTGTCCGATGTCACGGTCAGCGTGCTGTCGGCGTGCCGTTCGATGCTGCGCACCACCGCCTCCAGCACCACACGTGGGGCCAACTCCTCGGCCATCCGCACCGCGATCTGCTGCGTGCCGCCGGGGAAGCGGTCCTGCTGGGCGCCGCCTTCGACGTCGAGCATGCGGCCGAGGCCGCCCGCGGCCTTCACGTAGCGCACCGCGTGCAGCATGGACACCGCGTCGGGCTCGCACCCCCACGTCACGCGGGCCATGATCGCCATCAGGTCCCGCGTACCTGCGCTGGCGTGCACATACCGCAGCCACTCGTCGAGCGTCTTGGAGTCGAGGATGTCGGCGATCGGCGATGTCCACGGCTCGTCCACCGGCACCCGCCGGCACACCCGCTCGAACCGCCACTGGATACGGGACACGTCGAGCAACTCGATGATGGACAGCCGCGGAATGGTGCTGCGGTAGGCCCGGACCTTGCCGCGCCAGCGGATGAGGTTCTTGCCGCGGCTGTGGGTCGGTACGGTCTCGCAGCCCAGTTCGGCAGCCAGTGCGACGACCGCGTCCTGGGTCGGGCCGACGAATGTGCCGCCCAGGTCCACCGGAACCCCCGCGATGGTCGCCGTCGACGAGCGGCCGCCGACGCGGTCGCGCCCTTCGAGGACCACCACGTCGCGGCCGCGTTTCACCAGCTCCCGTGCGGCGGCCAGGCCCGCGAACCCGGCTCCCACAACGACGACATCGGCACTCGGTGGGATGGTCACGTGACTAGGCTCTCATGCGATGAAGGTCATGACAGCGCTGTTCGGCCCCACGGACGCGATCGAGCGCGCACACGCACTGCGCGAGGCGGGCGCCGCCGGGGTGTTCACGTTCGAGGGTCCGCACGACGTCTTCACTCCGCTGGCGGTGGCGTCGACCGTCGGGGGCCTGGACCTGATGACCAACGTGGCAATCGCGTTCCCCCGCAACCCTGTTCAGCTGGCGCATCAGGCCAACGACATGCAGCTGCTGGCGCAGGGGCGCTTCACGCTGGGCCTCGGTACGCAGGTACGCGCGCAGATCGAGAAGCGCTACGGCGTGGATTTCGATCGGCCGGTCGCGCGGATGAAGGAGTTGGTCGCGGCACTGCGGGCCATCTTCGCCGCGTGGAACGACGGCGAGCGCCTCGACTTCCGCGGCGAGTACTACCGGCACACCCTGATGACGCCGACGTTCAACCCCGGGCCGAACCCGTTCGGTCCGCCGCCGATCTATCTCGGGGCGCTGGGTCCGCTGCTGACGCGCGCGACGGCCGAGGTCGCCGATGGCCTGCTGGTCATGCCGTTCGGGTCCAAACGTTTCCTGCACGAGGTCACCATGCCCAATGTCGGCAAGGGGCTGGCGTCAGCGGGGCGCGACGCCGCCGATTTCGCGATCGTCCCCGAGATCATCGTGTCGGTCGGTACCGAGGACGCCGACCACACCGCCGCGCGTCGGCTGTTGGCCTTCTACGGGTCGACTCCCGCCTACCGCCCCGTGCTCGAGGTGCACGGCTGGGGTGACCTGCAGCCCGAGCTGAATGCGCTGTCCAAGCAGGGGCGCTGGGAGGACATGGGCAGGCTCATCGACGACGACATGCTGCACACCATCGTCGCCTGCGGTAGCCCCGCCGAGGTCGCCGCGCACATCCGCGACCGGGTCGACGGCGTGGCCGAGCAAATCTGTCTGTACCAGCCCGGACCGATCTCGGTGGAGTCATTGGCGTCGATCGTGGACGCGCTCGGGTCCTGAGCCATATCGTGGTACCCAGCGGAACCAAAGGAGGTTGCGGATGGGCCAGGGTGCCGAGCGCCTGCAGGAAGAACAGCTGGCGAGCGACTACTTCGATGTGCTGATCATCGGTGCCGGGATCTCCGGGATCGGTGCTGCGTACCGCATCCACGAGAAGAACCCGCACATGAGCTACGCGCTTCTCGAGCGGCGGTCCCGCATCGGCGGCACCTGGGACTTAAACCGCTATCCGGGCATCCGGTCCGACAGCGACATCTTCACCCTCAGCTACCCCTTCGAACCGTGGACCCGGCCGGAGAACGTCGCCGACGGGGACGACATCCGCGAATACCTGACCCAGACTGCGCACAAGCACGGCATCGACGAGCACATCCGCTTCGACACCCGGGTCCTGTCCGCCGACTGGGACTCGACGACCGACACCTGGACGGTGAGCGCCGAACACGACGGCGAACCGACCACGTACCGCTGCCGCTTCCTGTTCTTCGGTACCGGTTACTACAACTACGACGAGCCGTACCGGCCCGAGTTCCCGGGCATCGAGCAGTTCTCCGGCCCGGTGATCCACCCGCAGCACTGGCCCGAGTCGCTCGACTACGCCGGCAAGAAGATCGTGGTGATCGGCAGCGGCGCGACCGCGGTCAGCATGATCCCCACGCTGACCGAGAAGGCCGGACACGTCACGATGCTGCAGCGCTCGCCGACGTACATGCTGTCGACGCCCCGCATCAATCCCGTGGTGCAGTTCCTGCGCAAGTTGTTCCCCAAGCGCGTCGGCTACGTCGCGGCCCGGATCTACAACACCTTCTTCACGGTGCTCGTCTATGCCTTTGCCCGGACGGCGCCGCGACTCGCCAGGGCCTACGTCCGCGCCTACGCGAAACGTCAACTGCCTAAGGGCTATCCGGTCGACGTTCACTTCAAGCCGCGCTACGACCCGTGGGATCAGCGGCTGTGCGCGATTCTGGACAACGATTTCTACGAGGTCATCGCCGCGGGCCGGCTGGATGTGGTGACCGACCAGATCGACCACATCGACGAGTACGGCGTCGTGCTGCGTTCGGGACAGCGCCTCGATGCCGACATCATCATCAGTGCCACCGGAATTCAGCTGCAGGCGCTCGGCGGTATCGCGTTGAGTATCGACGGTGCGGAGGTCAAGCCGCAGGACCGGTTCGTCTACAAGGAGCACATGCTCGAAGACGTCCCGAACGCTGCGTGGGCCGTCGGCTACATCAACGCGTCGTGGACGCTACGCGTCGACCTCACCGCGCGTTCGGTCGCGAAGCTGTTGGCGTACATGGACACCCATGGCTACACACATGCCTATCCCCACCTCGGTGACGAACCGATGCCGGAGAAGCCGGCGTGGAACATCAACGCGGGCTACGTGCAGCGCACCGGACACGTGCTGCCCAAATCCGGCACCCGCCGCCCGTGGAACGTGCGCCACAACTACGTGCTGGACGCCATCGATCACCGGTTCGACCGCATCGAGGAATCGATGGTGTTCGGCCGCGCGACTGTCGAGGCGGTCAAGTCGGCATAGGAGGTTCTTCGTGACTGAATACAGTGACGTGCTGATCATCGGCGCGGGCTTCTCCGGCATCGGGGCGGCCTACCGTATCCACGAGAAGAACCCCAATCTGTCCTACACCATCCTGGAGCGGCGTGAACGCCTCGGCGGCACATGGGATCTGTTTCAGTATCCCGGCATTCGGTCCGACAGCGACATCTTCACGCTGAGCTTTCCGTGGGAGCCGTGGACCCGCGAGGAGATGATCGCCGATGGCGCCGACATCTGGCAGTACATGGCGGACACGGCACGCAAACACGGCATCGACCAACACATTCAGTTCCGCACCCGGGTCGTCTCGGCCGACTGGGATTCGGCCACCGACACCTGGACCGTTGAGACCGAACAGGACGGCGAGCCCAGGACCTACCGCGGGCGGTTCCTGGTCTTCGCCAGCGGCTACTACAACTACGACGAGCCGTACACGCCGACGTTCCCCGGTATCGAGGACTTCTCCGGCGATGTGATCCATCCACAGCACTGGCCCGACGGCTTCGACCTCTCCGGCAAGCGGTTGGTGGTGATCGGCAGCGGTGCGACGGCCGTCAGCATGATCCCGTCGCTGGCTGAGAAGGCCGCGCACGTCACGATGCTGCAGCGCACGCCGTCGTACCTGTTCTCCGTCCAGAGAGTGCAGCCCGTCTTCAACGCCATCCGGAAGGTTCTGCCGCGCAGAGCGTCCCACTGGATCATTCGTTGGGTGATGTCGTTGTTCGGCTCGCTGCTCTGGCTGGTCTCCCGTCGCGCACCGGAGTTCAGCAAGCGGCTGCTGCGTGGTGTCGCCGAAAAGAACCTGCCCGAAAACTACGACATCGACACCCATTTCACGCCGCCGTACGACCCCTGGGACCAGCGGATGTGCTTCATCCTCGATGGCGACTTCTACAAGGCCATCGCTGCCGGCGATGTCGAAGTGGTGACCGACCACGTCGACCGTTTCGATGCCACAGGGATCGTGTTGAGGTCGGGCAAACACCTCGACGCCGACGTGATCGTCACCGCCACCGGAATCCAATTGCATGCGCTGGGCGGAGTCGCGATAAGCATCGACGGCGAGAAGGTGGACCCGCATGACCGGTTCGTATTCCGGCGTCATCTGCTCGAAGACGTGCCCAACGCGGCATGGTCGTTCGGGTATTCGAACGCGTCGTGGACGCTGGGCGCCGACATGACGGCGCGCAACGTGGCGGATCTGTTGGCCTACATGGATTCTCACGGTTACACGCACGCCTACCCGCATCTCGGGGACGTACACATGCCCGAACAGCCCGTGTTCAACCTGACGTCGGGTTACGTGCTGCGCGCCCAGAAGGTGCTGCCGAAGTCAGGGGAGCGCAGGCCGTGGGCGATGACGCACAACTATCTGCGGGATGCGCTCGGCAGTCGGTTCGACCGCATCGAGGACTCGATGGTGTTCGGTCGCGCCGCTACGGCGTCCGCACCGCAAGCCCAGTCTGAGGCAGTCGGCTAGCTACGGTGTCGATCGCGGTCATTGCGGTAATCGGCGTGTTCTTCGCGGGGATGGGTGCCTATGCGCTCGTCGCACCGGCCGCGATCCTCCGCCCATTCGGCATCACCCTCGGGGGAGCGGCGGCGCGTTCGGAGGTCCGCGGGGTCTACGGCGGGTTCGGCCTGGCGATCGCCGGTGTGCTGGCGTATGCGGCGGTCGTGGGTGGCGACGTAGGGAGGGGGATTCTCATCGCCGTCGGCGCCGCGCTGGCCGGGATGGCCTTCGGACGAGTCGTATCGGGGGTCGTCGAGGGCCGAGCTGGGCGAACGGCGTTCTACCCCAACTGGTTCTACTGCGTGGTCGAAGCCGTCGCCGCGGCCGCCCTCTTTGCGATTTCGGTGTAGTTGGTCGCGCCCTCCGCGACTGGCTACACCGAAATCGCAGCTTTTAGGGCGCGACGGTGAGCCAATCGGCGAAGCCCGACGGGTCGTGCCGCCCCAGCGCGCCGTGCTCGAACAGCCCCCAGCCCTCGACGGACTTGCCGCCCTCGGTGCAGACCGCCCGGCCGACGTGGTCGATGACGCCGAAGCCCGCCCGGCCGACGATCGCCGGGTCGGTCATGTCGTAGGTGAGGCGCTCGGTGAACTTGTCGCCCTTCCACATGCCGTGCAGCCAATCGGAATCACCGCCGTAGCCGCCGCCGACGTGGATCGGTACCGGCAGCTTGGACTCCACGTCGAAGTGGACGGGGGAGCCGTCGGCCGCGGTCGCGTCGATGGTCGCACCCGTCGGAATACGCGTGCCCGACGTGTAGTGGATCTTCACCCGCGGCCAGCCCAGCTGCTCGACCCGGCCGTCACGCCACACGCGCGTGACGTCGTTGAGGCTCCGGAACCCGTTCGGCTCCTCCTGGATGATCAGGCAGATCGCGAAGTCGTCGAACGCCATCGGCACGTACAGCCACCACATGCCTTCGAACGGCGGATGCGCGGGCCTGCCCGCTGGCTCGGGTTCGCCGATCGGGCGGATGCCCCATGACCGGTCGCGGCTGCCGATCCACACATCGGGGTCGACGGCGATGTCCTCACCATCGATCGAGATCACCCCGCTCCAGCTGCCCACCTGCGCGAAACGCTGCGCGTCCAACGTCACTCGGGTTCCCGAGCGCAGCACGTGACGCTGTTCCTGGATCGCGTCGAACAGCCTGTTCCAGGTGAGGTCGACCGCGATGCCCTCGGTTTCCTCACAGATGATCCGGAGCCGGTGCAGCGGTTCGCCGACCTCGACGCGATAGCCCAGCACGTGCTGGTTGAGCCGATCCTGATCGATGCCGTCGCTCAGATGCACGGCTGTCTGGGTGTCGCCACGCCGCACGAGCACGAACGCATCCTTGACGCCCAGGTTGGGGTAGTAGCCGATTCCGGTGATCAGGAAGATGCCGCCGGTGCGGTCGTGGGCGTTGAAATACGAACGGTCATAGAAGTTGCGGTCCGACGCACCTGGCCAGGAGATGGGTTGGGGCAGTTGATGAATCGGGAATTCATCCGTGGGTCCGAGCATCAGGCATCATCTCCGATGAGTCGTTTGAGTACCGAGCCGTGATAGAAGAGCGATTCGACGTCGTCGGGCGCCTCCATCTCGCCGAACCGCACCCGCCGGGCGGTGGTCCGCATGAAGACGCAGCACCAGATCGCACCGGAGTAGACGTAGAACCAGGTCAGGTCACCCAGTTCGACCCCACTGTGGTTGGTGTAGGTGGCCTTGACGTCCTCCTCTCGCATGACATGTGGCAGCCCGGGCAGCCCCGCCAACCCGGCGAGTTCCTGAAAGACCATGTGGGCGAAGATGATCCATGCGACGTCCATTTCCCGCGGGCCAAGGGTGGCCATCTCCCAGTCCAGGACGGCTGCGGGTCGGAACCCGTCGTACAGCACATTGCCGATGCGCGAGTCGCCCCACACCAGCACCGGGTCGGTGGCTGCGACATCGGCGGGCCAGTTGGCCTCCAGCCACTCCAGGGAGCGTTCCACCAGCGGGGAGCGGCCGATGTCGGGAACGGCGAAGTCGTACCAGGACTTCAGCCAGTTGAGATTGCGCCGCAACGCATTCGCATCCGATCCGTCGTTCAAGAAGCCGAAGGTGTTTTCGGGCTCGGGAATCGCGTGCAGCTTGGCGATCACCTCGACGGTGGCGTCCTGCAGCTCGCGCTGGCTCTCCTCGGGAGCGTCGGCAAACCAGTTGCCGCCGAACGTATACGGCATCACATCCGGCGGTACGCGGCCCTCCACGAAATCCATCAGGAAGAACTGCGTGCCCAGCACGGAGCCAGTGGATTCCAGCCAACGCACCGGCGGGACCGGCACATCGGTCTTCTCGCCGACGATGCGGATCACGTCGAACTGGTGGTCCATGCGGTAGGACGAGAACACCGGCACGTCCTGCGCGGCGGGGGCGACCCGCGCGACCCACTTCTGTTCGCGCCGTTCGCCACCGTCGTCCCAGCGGCCGGTCAGGATGATCGTCTCCGAGGACATGCCGTTCGCGTCGACACCGCTCTCCACGGTGATCTCGGGTGCGACACCGCCGGGCAGCACGGTCGACAGCCATTGCGACATGAGGCCCGGCAGGGTGGTGAGGTCTCGGCTTGAGTGTTCTAGGCGGCTGACATCTTCGACAGCCGGTTCGCTTGGCATCAGATAGGTCCTTCGGCCGATAATTACGATACGATGCGTAGCGTTATGAAAGCAGACCGTTCGGTCCTTGACAAGACCCCTGGCGCAGGGCGCCCACGGGATCCGCGGATCAACGCTGCCATTCTGCGCGCGACCTCGGAATTACTGGTGGATGTCGGTTATTCGAACGTCACGATGGCCGGCGTTGCGGAGCGGGCGGGCACCACCAAGACAGCGTTGTACCGGCGGTGGTCCAGCAAGGCTGAGCTGGTGCACGAGGCGGCGTTTCCCGCTGCGCCCACTGCGATCGAGACCCCGCCCGGCGACATCAAGGCGGACATCCGCGCGATGATCGACGCGGCCCGCGCAGTGTTCAACAGCCCGCTGGTCCGCGCCGCGCTGCCGGGGCTCATCGCCGATATGTCCGCTGACGCCGAGCTCAATACCCGTGTGCGGGAGCGCTTCGACGACGCGTTCGCCGCCGTGCGTACCCGGCTGGCGGACGCGGTGGTACGTGGTGAGGTGCACGCCGATATCGATCCCGACCGGCTCGTCGAGGTGATCGGCGGGGCCACCCTCCTCAGATTTCTGCTGCGGCCCGACGAGCCCCTCGGGTCCGACTGGGTCGACCAGACCACCGCCATCATCGTGCACGGCGTGGTCGCCTGATCTAGCTCGGCAGCAGCGGCGTCCTCGGGCCGAGATACAACCCGCCGTTCACATCGAGTGTCTGGCCGGTCACCCATCGACTGTCGTCTGAGGCGAAAAATGCGACAGCATCGGCGATTTCGGACGCGGCACCGATTCGATCCAGCGCCGTGATCTCAGTGAAGCCGGTCGGCGCGTCGTCGCTGTCGTGCAGCCACGAGTTCATGTCGGTGTCGGTCACGCCAGGCGCGATGTTGTTGACGGTGATCCCGCGCTCGCCAAGCGCATTCGCCAACGACCGCCCCAGGACGTTGAGTGCGCCCTTGGTCATCGAGTAGACGATCTGCGGCGTCGCGAACCAGGTGACGCCGGACGAGATGTTGATGATGCGGCCGCCGTCGCGCAGCAACGGCAGCGCGCGCTGGGTGATGAAAAACGGCGCGCGGACGTTGATGGCGAACTCCCGGTCGAACTGCTCGGGCGTCGCCTTGTCGATGGTGGGCTCGGCGGTGGAGATCGCCGCGTTGTTGACCAAGATGTCGAGCGGACGGCCATCGAGTTGCTTCTCGAGCGCACCGAACAGGGTGTCCACGTCACCGTCGACTCCGAGGAGTGCACGAACCGCGAACGCCTCGCCACCAGCGGCGCGGATGGCTTCGATGGTTTCGGCAGCGGCGGTGTCATTGCTTCCGTAGTGGACGGCGACCAGCGCACCGTCGGCTGCCAGTCGCTGTGCGATCGCGCGACCGATTCCTCGCGATGCGCCGGTGACAAGTGCGGTTTTGCCCGTCAATGAGGTCATGTACGGCCACAACCGAGGTCAGCTGCCGGCTATTCCCCGTCTATTCCGGGTCCTCGATCTGGCCCTTGTTGCGCTCGGTCACTGCGCGGAACCGATCGCCGAGTCCTTCGAAGTCGCGCTGCTGCGCGAAAGCGATCTTCTGCTCGGCCGCCAACGCGGGCTCGATGACGGGCGCGGCGCCGGTCGTGTAAATCTCCTTGAGCCCCAGCATGGTTGGGCCGGGGACCTCGGCGATCTGTGCGGCCAGCTCGATAGCCCGGTCGACCAGTCGATCGTGGGGGACGACCTCGGTCACCAGCCCGATACGTTCGGCGCGTGCCGCGTCGACGACCTCGCCGGTCATCGACAGGCGTCTGGCCATCCCGAGCCCGACGAGTTGGGGAAGACGCGCGGTCATGCCGCCGCCGGGCAGGATGCCGACCCGGGCGTGGGTGTCGGCGAACACCGCCCGCTCGGAGGCGATCAGGAAGTCGCAGCCGAGCGCCATCTCGAGGCCACCCGTGAACACCGGCCCGTTGATCGCGGCGATGATGGGGGTGCGCATCGTGCCGGTGACCTCGATGCAGCTGTGCTCGCGGAACTCCGCGAAGTACTCGGTGCCGTGGCGATGTGCTTCCTTGAGGTCGACGCCCGCACAGAACGCGGGGTCGGCCCCCGTGAGGACCACCGCCCGCACCGACTCGTCGGCGTCGGCTTCGACCAGGGCGGCGTAGGACGCCTTGACGAGGCCGCGGCTCAACGCATTCCGGGCCTCTGGCCGATTGAGGGTCAGCACACGGACCGGGCCGTGGTCGGCGACGAGGACGAGCGGCGACGTCATGACGACGAAGCTAGCGCAGGAACTGGTTGGCGTTGTTCGCCAGGTCCAGCAGCGGCTGCGGCAGCGCGCCGAGAGCGAACGTGACGGCCGCGGTGACCGTGACGACCGCGGTGCTCAATACGCTGGGCACCACCACCTGAGGCGCATCCTCGGGTGGCTCGGTGAAGAACATCAACACGATCACCCGCACGTAGAAGTACGCGGCGACGGCACTGGCCAGCACGCCGACGATGACCAGCGGGATCGCACCGCCCTCACCCGCCGCCTTGAAGACGGCGAACTTGCTGACGAATCCGCTCGTCAACGGGATACCCGCAAACGCCAACAGGAACAGTGAGAAGACCACCGCCACCACGGGATACCGCCGGCCCAACCCGGCCCAGCGTGCCATCGCGGTGTCCTCGTCGCCGTCGGCATTCCGCACCAGGCCCACCACCGCGAAGGCGCCCACCGTGCTGAACCCGTAGGCGAACAGATAGAAGAGGGTCGACGACAGCCCGGCCTCGTTCTCGGCGATCACACCGGTGAGGATGAAACCGGTATGCGCCACCGCCGAATACGCGAGCATGCGCTTCACATCGGTCTGCGTTATCGCGGTGACGGTTCCGACGACCATCGTCAGGATCGCGATCGCCCACAGCACCGGACGCCAGTCATCGCGCAGTTCCGGCAACGCCACGTAGAACAGTCGCAGCATCGCGCCGAACGCCGCGATCTTGGTGGCGGCGGCCATGAACGCGGTGATCGGTGTCGGGGCGCCCTGATAGACGTCGGGAATCCACGAGTGGAAGGGCACGGCCCCGACCTTGAACAGCACGCCCACCAGCAGCAGTCCCGTGCCCATCAGGGCCAGCGAGGTCTTACCGGATCCGGCCGCCACGACGCCGGCGATCTCGCGCAGATCCAGCGTCCCCGCGTAGCCGTACAGCATCGCGGCACCGAACAGGAAGAACGCCGATGAGAAGGCGCCGAGCAGGAAGTACTTCAGCGCCGCTTCCTGCGAGAGCACACGACGTCGACGCGCGAGACCGCACAGCAGATACAACGGCAGCGAAAGCACCTCGAGCGCAATGAACATCGTCAGCAGATCGTCGGCGGCTGGGAACAGCAGCATGCCGCCGACGGCGAACATCGTCAGCGGGAACACCTCGGTCTGAATGGCGCCGGCCTTGGTGGCGAGCTGCTCGGCAACCGCGCCTGGAATCGCGGACGCCTGCGGTGTGAATGCATCAAGCCCGCGGAATCCCTTGCCTCCCTCAACTTCTGCACCGACTTGGCGCTCGGCGATCAGCATGATTCCCAGCACCGCGACCAGCAGGATGGTGGCCTGGAGGAACAACGCTGGTTTGTCGATCGCGACGGAACCCATCACCGCTGTGCGGCCAACCGTGCCCTCCAGGCCGAGTGCGAGATCCACGACGGAGACCAGCGCGGCGACCAGTCCGACGAGGGCGAGCACCAGTTGCGCGGCGTACCTGCGCTGCCGCGAGACGAACGCTTCGACGAGCACACCCAGGATGGCGACCCCGAACACGATCAGCATCGGAGACAACAGGTCGTACTCGACGACAGGAGTGGGCAGATTCATCGCGTCGGTCCTTCTGCGAACTGAGGCACCGGGTCAGGCTGATCGATGGTGGTCAAGGTGTGGGTGACCGCCGGATTGATCACATCGAGTGCGGGTTTGGGATAGACGCCCAGCACGATCAGCAGCGCGATGAGCGGTGCGACGACAAGGATCTCGCGGGGAACGAGATCCCGCAGCTTGTCGTTGCCCTCCTTGACCGGGCCGCCCATCATGCGCTGGTACATCCACAGGATGTAGACCGCGGACAGCACCAGCGCTGTCGACGCAAACACGGCGAATGCCGGGTAGCGGGTGAATGTGCCGATCAGAACCAGGAATTCACTGATGAACGGCGCCAACCCGGGCAGCGACAGCGTCGCCAGACCCGCCACCAGGAACGTGCCCGCAAGAACCGGCGCGACCTTCTGTACGCCGCCGTATGCCTCGATGAGGCGGCTGCCCCTGCGCGACACCAGGAATCCGGCGATCAGGAACAGTGCGGCCGTCGACAATCCGTGGTTGACCATGTACAGCGTCGAACCGGACTGACCCTGGCTGGTCATCACGAAGATGCCGAGAATTATGAAGCCGAAGTGGGAGATCGACGTGTAGGCGATCAAGCGCATCACGTCGGTCTGGCCGATCGCGACGATTGCTCCGTACACGATTCCGATCACCGCCAGCGTGATGATGATCGGCCGGAAATACATTGACGAGTCAGGGAACAACTGCAGGCAGTACCGCAGCATGCCGAACGTGCCGACCTTGTCCATGATCGCCATCATCAGCACCGCGCTGGCCGGGGTGGCCTCGACAGCCGCGTCAGGTAGCCAGCGGTGGAAGGGCCACAACGGTGCCTTCACCGCGAACGCGAACATGAAGCCGAGGAACAGCAGGTGCATCACGGCCGGGTTGACGACGAAGGCGCCGCTCGACACGGCGGCGACGATCGCGCGGAAGTCGAAGGTGCCGCCCTCGAAGGCATCGCTGCCCGCGGTCACCACGTACAGGCCGATCACCGCGGCGAGCATGACCAGACCGCCGAAAAGGTTGTACAGCAAAAACTTCACCGCCGCCTTCGACCGGCCCGCGCCGCCGAACCCGCCGATCAGGAAGTACATCGGGATCAGCATCGCTTCGAAGAAGACGTAGAACAGCAGCACGTCCAGCGAGGCCAGCGACATGATGACCATGCCCTCGACGGCCAGCGTCAACGCGAAATACGCATGCGTCGAACGACCACCCCAGGCGGCCTCGTCACTGACGTCGTTCCAGCCGGCGATCAGCAGCAGCGGAACCAGCACCGCGGTGAGGCCGACGATCGCGAGCGCGATGCCGTCCAACCCGAGGATGTAGCCGGTGCCGAACGACGGGATCCAGCGGTGCTCCTCGACGAACTGGTATTGCTCGCCGCCGGGATCGAAGTTCACCGCGAGCAGCACCGTGATGGCCAGCACCACAACAGAGACCGCCAGTGCGAGCCACTTGGAGGCGGCGCGCATCGACGCGGGCAGCAGGATCACGATCGCCGCACCCACCGTCGGCACGGCCCACAGAATCGTCAGCCAGGGGATCGAGGTCACCACAGCTGCACCGCCAGGATCGCGCCGACGACCAGTACCGCGCCGGCCAACATCGACAACGCGTAGGAACGCGCGTATCCGGTAGCCAACAGTCGCAAGCCCTCCGATGAGCGGGATACCAAGGCGGCCAACCCGGTTCCCGCGCCGTCCACTGCCTCGTCGTCGATTTCAACCAGCCCCTTGGTGAGCAGCTGACCGGGCCGCATGAGGAGCTCTTCGTTCAGCGCATCGCCGTAGAGGTCCCTGCGCGCCGCGACGGTCAGTGCCGAGCCGACTGGAACCTCCTCGGGCACCGGGCGGGTGGCGTACATGCGGTAGGCGATGGCGATGCCGACGGCGACCACGGCCAGGATGATCGTGGTGACGACCCAGACCGGGGCGACGTGGTGGATCTCATGGGTGCCGACGACGGGTTCGAGCCAGTGCTCGAGTGTGCCGCCGATCGCGAACGCGGCGCCGGAGCCCACCGAGCCGATGGCCAGCAGGATCATCGGCCAGGTCATCACCGCCGGTGATTCGTGCGGATGCGCGTCGGGAGCCCAACGCTTCTCGCCGAAGAACGTCATCAACATGACGCGGGTCATGTAGAACGCGGTGATGCCCGCCCCGAGAATCGCGGCGCCGCCGAGGATGTAGCCCTTGACGCCGCCGGCCCCGAGGGCGGCTTCGATGATGCCGTCCTTGGAGAAGAACCCGGCCAAGGGTGGGACACCGATGATCGCCAGATACCCCAGCCCGAAGGTGGCGAAGGTGATCGGCAACGCCTTGCGTAGGCCGCCGTAGCGGCGCATGTTGACCTCGTCGTTCATCCCGTGCATGACCGACCCGGCGCCGAGGAACAGCCCGGCCTTGAAGAAGCCGTGGGTCAGCAGGTGCATGATCGCGAACGCATATCCCGCCGGCCCAAGACCCGCGGCCAACACCATGTAGCCGATCTGGGACATCGTCGATGCGGCCAGCGCCTTCTTGATGTCGTCTTTGGCGCAACCGATGATCGCTCCGAACAGCAGGGTCACCGCACCGACGATCACCACCCCCAACTGCGCATTCGGGGCGAGGTCGAACACCGGCCCCGATCGCACGATCAGGTACACACCTGCGGTGACCATGGTGGCGGCGTGAATCAGCGCCGAGACCGGGGTGGGGCCCTCCATGGCGTCGCCCAGCCAGGACTGCAGCGGCACCTGCGCGGACTTCCCGCACGCGGCGAGCAGCAGCAGCAGACCGATCGCGGTGAGCACGCCGTCGGTGGCACGCGGCGCGGCGGCAAAAACGCCTGCGTAGGAAATGGTTCCGAAATAGGCGAACATCACCATCAGCGCGATGGCCAGGCCCATGTCGCCGACCCGGTTGACGACGAACGCCTTCTTCGCCGCGGTGGCCGCAGACGGCTTGTGCTGCCAGAACCCGATCAGCAGGTAGGAGGCCAGACCCACGCCTTCCCAGCCGACGTAGAGGCCCAGATAGTTGTCGGCGAGCACCAGCAGCAGCATCGCGGCCAAAAACAGGTTGAGGTAGGCGAAAAAGCGCCGCCGGCCGGGATCGTGGGCCATGTAGCCGACGGAGTAGATGTGGATCAGCGAGCCCACACCGGTGATCAGCAGCACGAAGCACATCGACAGCTGGTCCAACTGCAGTCCGAAGTCGACCTGAAGCCCGGCCACCGGTACCCAGGAGAACAGGGTTTCTGTCACGGTGCGGTGTTCGGCGTCGCGGCCGAGCATGTCGGTGAACAGCACCGCGCCCACGGCGAACGAGGCCAGTGAGGCCGCGCACCCCAGCAGATGCCCCCAGGCGTTGGTGCGTTGCCCGCCCAACAGCAGTATCGTCGCGCCTGCCAGTGGCAGGGCGATAGTGAGCCACACAGGTATTGTCATCGCGCTCTTAGTGTTTCAGCAGACTGGCATCGTCGACCGAGGCCGACCGGCGGGTACGGAAGATCGTCATGATGATCGCCAACCCGACCACCACCTCACATGCGGCCACCACCATCGTGAAGAACGCCACCATCTGGCCGTCGAGGTGCCCATGCATGCGCGAGAACGTCACGAACGCCAGATTGCAGGCGTTGAGCATCAACTCGACACACATGAACATGATGATGGCGTTGCGCCGCAACAACACTCCCGCAGCGCCAATAGTGAACAACAACGCAGACAGATACAAATAGTTATCGGGATTCATTCGTCTTTTCCGCCGCCGTTTGTCTGACTCACGGTTCGTTTCTGCAGTAGTGCGCTGACCGACAGTTCGGAAGGCGATCCGTCGGGAAGACGAGCCGCCATGTCGACGGCGTTGTTGCGTGCGTACACACCCGGATTGGGCAGTGTTGTCGGATGGCCGCCCCGCTTGAAGCGCTCCTGAGCCAGTTCGCGCTGCGTCTTGCGGCGTTCGAAGCGTTCGCGGTGGGCCAGCACCATCGCGCCGAGGGCGGCGGTGATCAGCAGTGCACCGGTCAACTCGAACGCCCACAGGTACTTGGTGAAGATCAGCGCGGCCAGGCCCTGAACGTTGCCCCCGGCGTTGGCCTGGGACAGGCCAACAAAGCCGCCGACGGAGACGCTGCCGATACCGGCGATCAGGAGGACGCCGAATCCCAAGCCGACCACGATCGCCGCAACGCGTTGCCCCCGAATGGTTTCCACCAGCGACTCCGAGAGGTCGACGCCGATCAGCATGAGCACGAACAGGAACAGCATCATCACCGCGCCGGTGTAGACGACGATTTGGACGACGCCGAGGAAAAGTGCGTCCTGCGCGATGTAGAAGACAGCCAGCACGATCATCGTGCTGGCGAGAAACATCGCCGAGTACACGGCTTTCCGCGCCACGACCACACCGATCGCCCCCGCGAGTGCCACGGCGCTAAGCACCCAGAACAACACCGCTTCTGTCGTTGAGGTACGACCGGCTACGTCGGCGGCCGCTGACGCGAGGAAGTCCACCGTCACGTGACGTCCTCGGTGACGGGCTTGATGTTGCCGAGGTAGTAGTCCTCGTCGGTGCTTCCCGGCGCCATCGGATGCGGTGGGGGAAGCATGCCGGATTTCAGCGGGGCGAGGAGTTTGTCCTTGCCCCAGATCAGGTCGGCGCGGTTGTCGTCGGCCATCTCGTATTCGTTGGTCATCGTCAGCGCACGCGTCGGGCAGGCCTCGATGCACAGTCCGCACCCGATGCAGCGCAGATAGTTGATCTGGTACACGCGGCCGTAGCGCTCACCGGGGGAGAACCGCTCGTCCTCGGTGTTGTCTGCGCCCTCGACGTAGATGGCGTCGGCGGGGCAGGCCCACGCGCACAACTCGCAGCCGATGCACTTCTCCAAACCGTCGGGGTAACGGTTGAGTTGGTGCCGACCGTGATAGCGCTTGGCCACCGGGCCCGGCTTCTCCGGATACTCCTCGGTGATCCGCTTCTTGAACATGGTGCCGAACGTGACCCGAAAACCCGCGATCGCGTCGAGGAACTTAGGCATGCGTCTTCTCCTTTGAAGACTTCTCCTTCGGGGACATCTCCTTCGAGGACTCCGTCGTGGAAGCCTGTGTGGCCGTCCCCGGCAGGGGCGGGATCGGGAACACGCTGGAATCCAGCACCTGCTCGGGAACCTTGCGAATCTCCCTGCGGCGCAACCGTCTCCACAGCCCGACCAGCAGGAGCAAGCCGACCACGACGGCGACGGTGATCAGTCCCGTGACGAGCTGGTCGACGCCGTGGTTGCGCAGGCTGCGCGCGGACGACACGATCACGATCCAGGCCAGCGAGACCGGAATCAGTATCTTCCAGCCCAGCGCCATGAACTGGTCATAGCGCATGCGGGGCAACGTTCCCCGCAGCCAGAAGAACACGAACATGAAGCCCCAGACCTTGGCCGTGAACCACAGCAGCGGCCACCAGCCCGTGTTGGCACCGTCCCACATGTTGATGGGCCAGGGCGCGTGCCAGCCGCCGAAGAACAGCGTGGTCGCCAGCGCCGACACCGTGAACATGTTGACGTACTCGGCGAGCATGAACATCGCGAACTTGATCGATGAGTACTCGGTGTGGAATCCGCCGACGAGTTCACCCTCTGCCTCGGGCAGATCGAAAGGCGCCCGGTTGGTTTCGCCGACCATCGAGACGAGGTAGATGATGAACGACGGCAGCAACGGGAAGATGAACCACAGACCCTGCTGGGCGGCCACGATGCCCGACGTCGACATCGTGCCCGCGTAGATGAAGACCGCCGCGAACGACAGCGCCATCGCGATCTCGTAGGAGATCACCTGGGCGCTGGAACGCAGCCCGCCCAGCAGTGGATAGGTGGACCCGGAAGCCCAGCCGGCCAACACGATCCCGTACACCCCGATGGACGTGGCGGCCAGCACGAACAGCACCGCCACCGGCATATCGGTGAGCTGCAGTGCGGTGCGATGTCCGAACACAGACACCTCGCCGCCCATCGGGATCACCGAGAACGCGATGAACGCGGGGACCACCGAGATGACCGGCGCCGCAAGGTAGATGAACTTGTCCACCCCGGCGGGGATCAGTCCCTCTTTGAGCGCCAACTTGACGCCGTCGACCAGCGACTGCAGCAATCCCCACGGCCCGACGCGGTTGGGCCCCGGTCGCATCTGCATGTAGCCGAGGATCTTGCGCTCCATCAGGATCGCCACTAGCAGTGACAGCATCAGGAACGCGAAGATGGCGACGGCCTTGATGAGGATCAACCACCACGGGTCGTGGCCGAAGAGTGTGGGATCGGGATGAGTCATCGTTGCGTCCGTCCGATCGAGACGACGGTGCCAGGAGTCACTCCGAGCTGCCGGTAGACCGCAGATCCCGGCGAGTTCAGCGGCAGCCACACGACGCCGTCGGGCATATCGGTGATCGAGAGCGGCAACGTGATCTCGCCGCGTTCCGAGCGCACCGTCACCAGATCCTCGTCGGCGACGCCGATCTGGGCCGCCGTGGCGGC
Organism: Mycobacterium barrassiae; assembly: GCF_025822765.1. Taxonomy (GTDB): domain Bacteria; phylum Actinomycetota; class Actinomycetes; order Mycobacteriales; family Mycobacteriaceae; genus Mycobacterium; species Mycobacterium barrassiae. The sequence goes on from NZ_JACKUK010000011.1 coordinate 110,361, forward strand.
CGAGAGTCGTGTGACAGGCTCACGGGCCGTACCGGCGAGATGCGGTTCGCCGTCCTGCAGGCGACCTTCGTCGAGCAGCATCCGCCAGCCGGCGAGCACTGCCTGACCCGTGCCGGGCTGCGCGGGCTGGGACGGCGGCACCGACGGAGCGCTCGGCCGTTCGCCGGCCCAGAGTCCCAGCCGCGCCATCTCCTCGCCCGCGACCAGAGCCGTTGGCACGTTCAGGTCGTAACCGAGCTCGTCGGCGAGGAACGACAACACCCGCCGGTCGGGTATGGCGTTGGTCTGCAGCGCCGCCTCGAAGGGTCGAATCCTGCCCTCCCAGTTGACGAACGCACCGGCCTTCTCGACGACGGGCGCCACCGGGAAGACCACGTCGGCACGTTCGGTGACCGCGCTCTCGCGCAATTCGAGGCTCACCACGAACGGCACGGCATCGATCGCCGCGAGGGCGCCGTCAGGGTCGGGCAGGTCGGCTACTTCCACACCGCCGAACACCAAGGCCCCCAACTCACCCGCGCGGGCGGCGTCGAGGATGGCGGCGGTGTCCCGTCCGGGTGTGCTCGGTAGCTCGGAGACATTCCATCCGGCGGCGGTCTGTTCGCGCGCGGCGGCATCGGCGACCGGCCGACCGCCGGGCAGCAGGCCGGGCAGTGCCCCGGCCTCCAGCGCGCCGCGTTCACCGGCACGCCGCGGTATCCACGCGAGTCGCGCGCCGGTTGCGGCGGCCAATCTGCTTGCGGCAGAGAGCGCTCCGGGTGAGGTGGCCAACCGCTCCCCGACGAGGATGATGGCGCCGGGAAGCGCCAGCTGGGTGTCGTCGGCGAGCCCGTCGAGCGCTGCGCCCTCACCGCCGGGCACCGTCGCGACCAGCTGTCCGCGCAGCTTGCCCAGCGACCGGGTGGCGAAAGGTGCGATCGCCTTCACCTGAAGCCCGTGCTTGCGGACGGCCTTGCGCAGCCGCAGGAACACGATCGGCGCTTCCTCTTCGGGCTCCAGACCCGCCAGCAGCACCGTCGGCGCCTTCTCGAGGTCGGCGTAGGTGACCGTCATCGGCTGCCCGGCCACGTGTGCGGCGAGGAATTCGGCCTCCTCGGTGCTGTGTGCGCGGGCGCGGAAATCGATGTCGTTGGTGTGCAGCACCATTCGGGCGAACTTCGAGTAGGCGTAGGCGTCCTCGACCGTCAGTCGCCCACCGACCAGCACCCCGGCGCGGCCGCGGGCGGCGCCGAGTGCCTCGGTTGCGACGATGATGGCCTCCGACCACGACGCCGGCCGCAGCTCACCGTTCTCCCGGACCAGGGGAGTGGTGATGCGATCGCCCTGGGTCGTGTAGGTGAAGGCCCACCGCCCCTTGTCGCAGTTCCATTCCTCGTTGACCTCTGGGTCGTCACCGGCCAACCGGCGCATGACTTTTCCGCGGCGGTGGTCGGTGCGCTCCGCGCAGCCCCCGGCGCAGTGTTCACACACGCTGGGACTGGACACCAGGTCGAACGGCCGGGCTCGGAAGCGGTACGCCGCACCGGTAAGCGCGCCGACAGGGCAGATCTGCACGGTGTTGCCGGAGTAGTACGACTGGAACGGCTCGCCGGGCGCGATGCCGACCTGTTGCAGCGCACCGCGTTCGAGCAGATCGATGAACGGGTCACCGGCGATCTGCTCGGAGAACCGGGTGCAGCGCGCGCACAGCACGCAGCGTTCCCGGTCCAGCAGCACCTCGGAGGAGATGTTGATCGGCTTGGGGAAGGTCCGCTTGACGTCCTCGAACCGGGTTTCGGCGCGGCCGTTGGACATCGCCTGGTTCTGCAGCGGGCACTCACCGCCCTTGTCGCACACCGGGCAGTCGAGCGGGTGGTTGATGAGCAGCAGCTCCATCACACCCTGCTGCGCCTTGTCCGCAGCCTCGGACGTCAGCTGGGTGCGGACCACCATGTCCGGGGTGCAGGTGATCGTGCACGAGGCCATCGGCTTGCGCTGGCCCTCGACCTCGACGAGGCACTGCCGGCAGGCGCCCACCGGGTCGAGCAGCGGATGGTCGCAGAACCGCGGGATCTGGATGCCGATCAGTTCGGCGGCCCGAATCACCAAGGTGCCCTTGGGCACGCTGACCTCGATGCCGTCGATGGTGAGGTTCACCATCTCGACGGCGGGGGCGTCGTGGGCCGGTTCGGTCACGGTCATCTAGACCCCCACCCCTTCCTCGGCGAGCAGACGCCAACTCCCCCCATTTCGCCGCAATACGGGGGTTTTCACGTCTGCTCGCGCAGAGAATCGACCCATCATCTAGACCCCCACCCCTTCCGTTGCCATCAGCGTCGAGGCGTGCGGGTCGAACGGACAGCCGCCGGCCAGGTGCTCGACGTACTCGTCGCGGAAGTACTTGATCGACGACATGATCGGTGCGGCCGCGCCGTCGCCCAATGCGCAGAACGACTTCCCGTTGATGTTGTCGGCGATGTCCAGCAACTTGTCGATGTCGGCGTCCGTACCCCTGCCGGTTTCAAGCCGCTCGTAGATCTGCGCCAGCCAGTACGTGCCCTCCCGGCAGGGTGTGCACTTGCCGCACGATTCGTGCGCGTAGAACTGCGTCCAGCGGCGCACCGCACGTACGACGCAGGTGGTCTCGTCGAACACCTGCAGGGCCTTGGTGCCGAGCATCGTCCCGACGCTGGCCATACCCTCGTAATCCAATGGCACGTCGAGATGTTCGTCGGTCAGCAGCGGCGTGGACGAGCCGCCGGGCGTCCAGAACTTCAGCTTGTGGCCGGCCCTGATTCCGCCGGCGTACTCGAGCAGCTCGCGCATCGTGATGCCCAGCGGGGCCTCGTATTGGCCCGGCGTGGTGACGTGTCCCGACAGCGAGTACAGCGTGAAGCCCGGCGATTTCTCGCTTCCCATCGACCGAAACCAGTCCACACCGTTGAGAAGCACGGGCGGCACGCTGGCGATCGATTCGACGTTGTTGACCACCGTCGGGGAGGCGTACAGGCCCGCTACGGCGGGAAACGGCGGGCGCAGACGGGGCTGCCCGCGACGACCCTCGAGCGAGTCCAGCAGCGCCGTTTCCTCGCCGCAGATGTAGGCGCCGGCGCCTGCGTGCACGATCAGGTCCAGATCGAAACCCGAGTCCAGAATGTTCGTGCCGAGGTACCCGGCGTCGTACGCCTCGGCGACCGCGGCCTGCAGGCGCCGCAGCACCGGCACCACCTCGCCGCGGACGTAGATGAACGCGTGGTGCGCGCGGATCGCGTAGGCCGCGATGATGACGCCCTCGACCAGGAAGTGCGGGGTGGTCAGCATCAGCGGAATGTCTTTACACGTCCCAGGTTCGGACTCGTCTGCGTTGACCACCAGGTAGTGGGGTTTGGCGCCTGCACCCGTGTCGTCCTGAGGGATGAATGACCACTTGGTACCCGTGGGGAACCCCGCGCCGCCACGCCCACGCAGTCCCGAGTCCTTCACGGTGGCGATGAGATCGTCGGGATCCATGGCGAGCGCATGCTCGAGCGCGCGGTAGCCGTCATGGCGACGGTACGTCTCCATCGACCAGGGCTCTGGCTCGTCCCAGAACCGGCTCAACACGGGAGTCAGTGGTGTCATGCTTTCGAATCCGTTGCCTTCGGGTCGGTTTCGGGCTGATTCGGCTTGGGCGGCACCGTGGCCGACGGGCCTGCCGCGGGTTGGTCTTTGGTCGCTTCTGCGGCGACCTTGGCGTCGTCGGGCCCGCTGTGCGAGTCCGTCACCGCCTCGACCGCAGGCGCCTCCATGCCGCGTTCCCTGGCGATGCGCAGCCCCGCGAGGGTGGCGTTCCCGGCGGGCGTCTGCGCCGTGGCCGCCGCCGGATCGGGCAGGCCCGCAAGCACTCTCGCGGTCTCTTTGAACGTGCACAGCGGTGCACCGCGGGTCGGGACGGGTGGTCGGCCTTCGCGCAGTCCGTCGACGAGGTCACGGGCCGACGACGGCGTCTGGTTGTCGAAGAACTCCCAGTTGACCATGACGACGGGTGCGTAATCGCAGGCGGCGTTGCATTCGATGTGTTCGAGGGTGACGCGGCCATCGGGAGTGGTCTCGCCGGCGTGCACACCGAGGTGGTCTTGCAGCGCCTCGAGGATGGCGTCGCCGCCCATGATCGCGCACAGGGTGTTGGTGCACACCCCGACGAGGTATTCGCCGGTCGGGGTACGGCGGTACATCGAGTAGAAGGTCGCCACCGCAGTGACTTCGGCGTCGGTTAGGCCCAACTGCTTGGCGCAGAATCCGATACCGGCGGGGGTGAGGCAGCCGTCTTCGGATTGCACCAGGTGCAGCAGCGGAAGCAACGCCGAGCGGTGGTGCGGATACTTGGCGATGATCGTCTCGGCGTCGGCGGCCAGGCGCGCGGCAACGTCGGCGGGGTATGTCTTGGGGCCGTGGATCGGTGGGCCGGGCTCGTCGGGCCGCTGACCAAGTTCGAGGAACACTGTCACCTGTCCACGCCTCCCATGACCGGGTCGATCGATGCGACGGCGGTGATGGCGTCGGCGACCATTCCGCCTTCGCACATCGCCGCGACGGCTTGCAGGTTGTTGAATGAGGGGTCGCGGTAGTGCACGCGGTAGGGGCGGGTGCCGCCGTCGGAAACCATGTGCACCCCGAGCTCCCCACGCGGGGACTCGACGGCCACGTACACCTGTCCGGGCGGGACCCGGATGCCTTCGGTGACGAGCTTGAAGTGGTGGATCAACCCCTCCATGGAGTGGCCCATGATCTTGGCGATGTGTTCCGGCGAGTTGCCCAGCCCGTCGGGGCCGAGTTTGAGGTCGGCGGGCCAGGCCAACTTCTTGTCCTCGATCATCACCGGCCCCGGATTGGGCACGTCCAACCGGTCGACACACTGGGCGATGATCTTCAGCGACTCGTGCAGCTCCTTGACGCGGATCAGGTAGCGGCCGTAGGAGTCGCAGGCGTCGTCGGTGATGACGTCGAAGTCGTAGGTCTCATACCCGCAGTAGGGCTGGGCCTTCCGCAGATCGTGCGGCAGGCCGGTGGAGCGCAGGACCGGCCCGGTGATCCCCAGCGCCATACAGCCGGTCAGATCCAGATACCCGATGCCCTGCGTGCGCGCCTTCCAGATGAGGTTCTCGCTCAGCAGGTCTTCGAGGTCTTTGAGCCGTGTGGGCATCAGCTTGAGCATGTCGCGGATCTGGGGGATGGCTTCCTCGGGCAGGTCCATCGCCACCCCGCCGGGGCGGATGTAGGCGTTGTTCATCCGAAGCCCGGTGATGGTTTCGAAGATCGACAGGATCTGTTCGCGTTCGCGGAAGCCGTAGAACATCGCACCCATGGACCCCAGTTCCATGCCGCCGGTGGCCAGGGCGACCAGGTGGCTGGAGATGCGGTTGAGTTCCATCATCATCACGCGGATGACGCTGGCGCGTTCGGGGATGTCGTCAGTGATGCCGAGCAGTTTCTCCACCGCCAGGCAGTACACGGTTTCGTTGAACAACGGGGAGAGGTAGTCCATGCGGGTGACGAAGGTGACGCCCTGGGTCCAGGTGCGGAATTCGAGGTTCTTCTCGATGCCGGTGTGCAGATAGCCGATGCCGCAGCGGATCTCGACGATCGTCTCGCCCTCGATCTCCAGAATCAGCCGCAGCACCCCATGCGTGGACGGGTGCTGGGGACCCATGTTGACGACGATGCGTTCACCGGCGTGTGCCGCCGCGTTCTGTTTCGCGGCCTCGACGACTTGATCCCAGTCCTGTCCGCCGACGACGACCACGGTTTCGGTGCCGCCCGATCCAGAAGAACTGGTCGGGTTGTCAGGTGAGTTCATCAGTTGTAGGCCCTCCGCTGATCGGGCGGGGGGATCTCGGCGCCGTGGTACTGCACCGGGATACCGCCCAACGGGTAGTCCTTGCGCTGGGGGTGTCCCACCCAGTCGTCGGGCATTTCGATGCGCGTCAGGGCGGGATGACCGTCGAAGATGATGCCGAAGAAGTCGTAGGTTTCGCGTTCGTGCCAGTCGACGGTCGGATACACCCCGTACAGCGACGGGATGTGGGGGTCTTCGTCGGGGGTGGCCACCTCCACCCGGATCCGGCGGTTGTGGGTGATCGACATCAGCGGATACACCGCATGCAACTCGCGGCCGCGGTCCTCGGGGTAATGCACCCCGCTGACCCCCAGGCAGAGCTCGAACCGCAACCCGGGATCGTCGCGCAACACCTGCGCGACCGCCGGCAATTGCTGGCGGTCAACCTCCAGCGTCAACTCGTCGCGGTAGACGACGACTCGCTCGATCGACTCGGCATAGCCGTCGCCGCCGAGCGCGGCTTCGAGTGTGTCGACCACCTCGTCGAAGTAGCCGCCGTAAGGGCGGGGCGAGCTGCCGGGCAGCGCCACCGGCCGGATGAGACGGCCGTAGCCCGAGGTGTCGCCGGACCCTCTGGCCCCGAACATGCCGCGGCGCACACCGATGATCTCGGGCGGATCGATGTCGGCCTGTGGCCCGGGGCGGGCGCCGTTGTCGTTCTCGCTCACCTCAGCAACCCCTTGAGCTCGATGGTCGGGGTGACCGAAAGGGCGGCCTTCTCAGCTTCGCGGATCGCCTCCTCGCGGTGAACACCGAGCGGCATCTCTTGAATCTTGTCGTGCAGCTTGAGGATTGCGTGCAGCAGCATCTCCGGCCGAGGCGGGCAGCCGGGAAGATAGATGTCAACCGGGACGATGTGGTCGACGCCTTGCACGATCGCGTAGTTATTGAACATGCCGCCCGAGGAGGCGCACACCCCCATCGACAGCACCCACTTGGGTTCGGCCATCTGGTCGTAGATCTGCCTCAGCACCGGCGCCATCTTCTGGCTGACCCGGCCTGCGACGATCATCAGATCGGCCTGCCGGGGAGTCGCCGAGAACCGCTCCATGCCGAACCGCGAGATGTCGAACCGCGGGCCCGCGGTGGCCATCATCTCGATGGCGCAGCAGGCCAGCCCGAAGGTTGCGGGCCACAGCGAGCCCTTCCGGATGTAGCCGGCGACCTTCTCGACCGTCGAGAGCAGGATCCCGCCGGGCAGCTTTTCCTCTAGTCCCATGCCAGACCTCCTCGCCGCCAGACGTACGCGTAGGCCACGAATACCACCACCATGAAGAGCAGCATCTCTACCAGCGCAAACAGTCCGAGATTGTCGAATGCGACCGCCCACGGGTAGAGGAAGACGATCTCGATGTCGAAGATGATGAACAACATCGCGGTCAGGTAGTACTTGATCGGGAACCGCTGGCCCGCCGAGTGCGCACTGGCCAGCTCGGGAACCGGCTCGATGCCGCACTCGTAGGCCTCGAGTTTGCTCTGGTTGTAGCGCCTGGGGCCGACCACCAGAGCAATTCCGACCGACCCGATCGCGAAGGCAGCCGCGACCGCGCCGAGGACCAGTATTGGCGTGTACAAATCCATGCCGAGCAAACGCTCCCTCGTGGGCTGTCGATGTGAGCTTACCCACACCCTAGCGGGCCTGGCGATGAGCGCCACACGTTGGGGTTAGTATGGCTAAGATCACACTTCCGCTGGGTTGGCATGCCGCGAATCGGCAAGCGCGACAGGCGGATTCGTGTGTTTGCTATTGCACGGGTGTGCGCAGAAGCGATACCACCGCATCGCCCAACCGGATCGGGTCGATCGGGTGGGGGACCGCAGCCTCCGCCCGGGACCAACTGGCCAGCCAAGCGTCGTCGGGCCGTCCGGTGAGCAGCAGCACGGGAGGGCAGTCGGCGATCTCGTCCTTGAGCTGCTTGGCGATTCCCATGCCGCCGGTCGGGGCCGCCTCACCGTCGAGGATCACCAGGTCGAATCCGCCCTCGTCCATCTGCCGGATCACCATCGGTCCGGTGGCGACCTCCTCGTACGTCAGCTCCGGGAGGTCAGGGTGCACGCGCTTTCCGAGCGCGAGCTTCACTTGCTCTCGGGTCCTGGGATTGTCGCTGTAGACGAGGACCCGCAGCGGACGCGATGACTCGACCATGGGGCCGATCGTACGGGTTAGTCAGCGTGTCGGAACACGATCTCGCCCGAGATCTTCACAGTGTCCGGGATCATCCCCGCCATATTGCCGTCGACGCCGAAGTCGTTGCGGTTGATCGTCGCCTCGGTCGCCAGCCGCATTCCACCGTCGCCGACCGGCGTCACCTTGGCCTTCAGATTCAGCGGTTTGGTGTCGCCCTTGATCGTCAGCTGTGCACGCAGATCGATGGTGTCGACGTCGACGGCGTCGGCGGCGGTGACCACCACGCTGATGTCCGGGAACTTCTCGGCCTCAAAGAAATCGGCGGACCGAAGGTGGTCGTCGCGTCGGCCGATGCCCGTACGCAGCGATGCGACCTTGATGTCGAGGCGGCCGAAAACCGTTTGGGGAGCTGTGACTTGGCCGTCTCCGTTGAATTCGGTGAAGCGCACCTTGACGGGCAGCGCGCCCCAGAAGGATTTGGCTTTCGCCACGATGGTGGATTGGTCGGGCACGACGGTCCACGCTCCGGTCGACGCCGAATCGCTGAAAAACTCGCTGAGGCTTGCCATGTGGTCTCCTTGTCAGGTCGTCGACTCCAGCAGCGGGGCGATCTCCGCGGGGTCGAAGTACTCGTCGATTCGGGTGATGAGTCCGTTGCCGCCCACTTTGACCACGATGCAGACGCGCATAGCGATCGATCCGCCGTTGCGTCCGGTGGCGTGCAGGATGTGCTGCTGCATGAACCCGCCGTCGATGACGTGGCGTTCCAGGATTTCGTAGCGACGGTCGGTGGTCGTGCCGATGAACCAGTCGATCACCCGCAGGGCCCGCTCCTTGTCGCGGTCGCGGTCGGCCACCTTCCAGACGACGACGTCGTCGTGCCAGAGTGCGGTCACCGCGGCGATGTCGCCGTTGGTGATGGCGCCGAACAGCTGATCGGCGACGTCGACGATCGCCTCGGAGCCGGTGATGTTCATAACCTAGATCTCCCTTGACCTGAAGTCAGGTTGAGGTAGAACCCTGGAACGCATGGATTCCGTACCAACCTTCTCCCGATTTGATGACGCCTACAAGTCCCACACCGCGCCGTGGGTGATCGGCGAGCCGCAACCCGCGATCGTCGGCCTCGAACGCGCCGGCCTGGTACGCAGCAAGGTGCTCGACGCCGGTTGTGGGACCGGTGAGCACACGATCCTGCTTACCCGGTTGGGCTACGACGTACTCGGCGTCGACTCCGCACCGACCGCGATCGAGCAGGCCCGCGCCAATGCGGCCGAGAAGGGGGTCGACGCCCGCTTCGAGGTTGCCGATGCGCTCGACCTCGGCGTTCAGGGGCGCTACAACACCGTCATCGACAGCGCGTTGTTCCACATCTTCGGCGACATCTCCGGCGACGCGGACCGGGCCGGCTACGTCGCGAGCCTGCACGCGGCGTGCGCGCCGGGCGCGCTGGTCCATGTGCTGGCGCTGTCCGACAAGGGTCGCGGGTTTGGTCCCGAGGTCAGCGAAACCGTCATCCGCGAGGCGTTCGGGGGCGACGGCTGGGTCCTGGAGGCGCTCGACGAGACCACTTATCGCGGTGTTGTCCTCGAACCGCACGTCGAGGCCATCGGCCTGCCGGCCGGGTCGATCGTCGACGAGCCGGCTTGGCTCGCCCGCGCCCGGCGGATCTGAGCGATTTGTGTGCATTCGCGAGCGCTCACCGCTCCTCGATGCACACAAATCGCTAGGAATATCCGGGGTGGGCGACATCGAGTCGCCGCCGCACGATCGTGCGCAGCGCGGCCAACACGTCGTCGGCCCGGTCGTCGAGATCGCCGGCGCGGATGGCCATCGCGAGTGCGGTCTCGTCGGGATAGCCCAACTGCTCCAGTGCGGCGGTGACGTCGGTCGCGGGCCCGTCGAGCAGCTCGCGTTCGACGATGCGCAGCACATTGGCGGCGACGCGGGCGTGGAAGTTCACCGCACCCGCTTCGGCGAGTCGAGCGTCGGGACCTGTCGCAGCCCGCACGTCGTTGTCGAGGAAATCGGCGACCGCCGCGACCAGTTCGGCCGCCGTCGGCCGCCCGTACAGCCCGCTCATCGCGGCCCACCTCCCGTCAGCAGATCCAGCACATCCCACTCGGTTTCGGCGACGCGGCGGCCGATCGCGGCCAGCTCCACCGATGGCGATGTGCCCGACAGATGCCGTTCGGCCTGGAATCGGCAGATGACGCCCCAGCGCAGCGTCGCCACGGTCAGCCACCAGCGAAAGGCCTCTCGATCCAACTGGGTACCGGCGGCCTCTTCGTAGGCGGCCAGGAAGCTTTCGACGCTGCCCAGCCCGCCCGCACCCATATCCTCAGGCGCGCCGAACCGCCAGGCACGGATGCAGAACCAGGCCAGGTCCTCGTACACCTCACCGGTGTGCACCAACTCCCAGTCCAGGACCGCCGCGAGTCCGTTCTCGTCGACGATCAGGTTGCCCATCCGGAAATCCCCGTGCACGAGCACATGCGGTGACGGCGGCGGGCGATTCGCGGCCAGCCAGCGGAAGGCCCACTCGAACGTCGCTGTGGTGTCACCCATTTCGTCGAGCCGGTCGCGCCACTCGCTGAGCTGGTCGGACTCGGCCAAACCCACCCCCGTCGGGTCGGCGCGGTGGATCGCCGCCAGCGCCTCGGCGCACTGGCGCAGCAACCGGTCCCGCCCGGCGTCATCGAGCGTGCGGTAGATCCGCCGCACGATCGTCTCACCGGCGATCGCATCGCAGATCAGATACGGATTACCCAGTGCGGCAGAGGAATTGTCGGCCGTCACGATGTGGGGGACCGGGGCGCCGGCGGCAGCGGCGCGTTGCTGCACCGCCGCCTCGAGTTCCATGCTCGCGTGGATGTCGTCGGGCGGACCGGTGCGCAGGATCAACGCCCGCCGCTCCGAGGACACGGCGTCGAACGCCCAGGTCGTTCTGCTGGCCCCACCGGTCAACGCGCGCAGATTCTCGATGACGACTTCGCCCAATGCCGGGCGCAGCACAGCCTCGAGTTGATCCTTCACCGGCGCCCGAATCCGAAGAGCCGCTGCGCCACCCGACGGATCTGAATCTCCTCGGCGCCCTCGGTGATCCGGTAACGGCGGTGGTGACGGTAGATGTGTTCCATCGGCTCGTGACGGCTGTAGCCGACGCCGCCCAACACCTGCATGGCTCGGTCGGCGGCCTCACACACCAACCGGTTGGCGCGATAGTTGGCCATCGACACCTTGTCCGACACCTCCATGTGGTGGTTGCGATCGAGTTCGGATGCGGCATACCGCACCAGCAGACGCACCATCTGCGCCTCGGTCTGCAACTCCACCAGCGGCCACTGCACGGCCTGGTTCACCGACAGCGGCTTGCCGAACACGATCCGTTCGTTGGCATATTCGACGGCGCGGTCGATGCAGTGTTGCGCGGCACCCAGGCTGCTGGCGGCCTGCCGAATCCGGTTCTCGTGCAGGAACGTCTGGCCCACCTCGAGGCCGCGATCCACCTCGCCGAGTATCGCATCGGCGGGCACCCGGACGTCCTTCAGTTCGACCTCGCCGTGGTCGGTCGGCATGTTGAACGTCCACCAGTAGTAGGGGACCGTGAAGCCGGGGGCGTCGGTCGGCACCAGGAATGCGGTGATGCCGCGGGCCTGTCCCGGTTCGCCAGAGGTGCGGGCGAACACGAGATCATGAGTGGCCCGATGCACGCCGGTGTTGAACCGCTTGGCGCCGTTGATGACCCACTCGTCGCCGTCCAGCACGGCAGTGGTTTCCAGCCACGTCGCATCCGATCCGTGGTCGGGCTCGGTCAGCCCGAACGCCATCGACCGCTCACCGGTGATCAGCGCGTCGGTCCACTCCTTCTTCTGTTCCTCGGTGCCGAACCGGTCCATCATGATGACCTGCGGGAAGTTGCCGACGATCGAGGACTCGTCCTGCAGATCGTTGTGCAGCCCGAGTCCCTTGTGCGCCAGGTGCTCCCGGATGACTGCCATATCGATGTTGGTGCCGTCCCGGCCGCCGAACTGCGACGGCAGGCCGTACCGCAGCCAGCCCGCGGCATCGGCGCGCCTGCGCATCTCGCCGAGCAGGTCCTCCCATTCCCGCCGCGGGATGCCGCCGTTCTCCCAGTCGGTGCGCGCATACTCGCGGCGGTGGTCGAAGTACTGCATGTTCTCGCGTTCCAGCGGCTTGATCTCCGCTTCGATGAACGCGTCCATCTCGTCGAGCAGGCCCGGAAGGTGGTCCGGCAGGGTGAAATCCACGTTGACTCCTTTGACGTACTTCAGAACCCGTACAGCGTCTTCTTCCAGATCCTCGACAGTGTGGCGATCGCGTCCTCGTCCCCGATCTCGAGGCCCAGACCGGACGTACCGACGAAAACGGTGGTGAAATTCTCGAACAGCAGCGCGATCGCCGCCGCGGTGTGCTCGGGATTCAGTTCGCCACCGTAGCCCTGTTCCTGGGCTCGGCGCACGGAGGCCGCGAAGATGTCCATCCCGAAGCGGCGGAACTCGTTCTGAACGGCGGCGAATCGCGGCTGCGTCGCTGCGAGCTGCGCAACCGCGATCATGATGCCGATGTTCTGTTTGAAGATGTTCCAGTAGCCGGTTACCACGCCGTGGAAGAACGCGTCATCCTCGGGCGATTCGGGCAGGTCGACGCTCAGGCCCGACGGCGCGACCACGTCGTGCAGAAAGGATTGCGCGAGTGCGGCCAGTAGATCTTCCTTGTCGGCGAAGTAGCGGTAGAACACCGCGGGCGACTTGCCTGCCGCCGATGTGATGTCGCTCAGCGTGGTGCCGTGAAAACCGCGTTCGGCGAACAGTTTGCGGGCGGCCTGCTCGATGGCCTCCCGGGTCTGGCGGCCCTTGGCACTCAGCGTCTCGGCTGGCACGGCTAGGTGTCCGACGAATCTGCGTGCAGCGCCGCATGTAACCTCATGGCGCGATTTCTCCACGAAACACGCCATGGCGTTACACGCGTGACGAGGGCGACATCAGCTTTCATGGAATCAGTCGAGAATCCGGTCGCCGGCCCGCAGCAGCGAGCTCGGTAGGTCGTGTCCGACGGCGTTCTGTACGACGCGCGCCGCCGCGATGGCCGCCTGCAGGTCGACGTCGACGCCAATTCCGCTGTCGCGTAACAGGTAGACCAGGTCTTCCATCGCGATGTTGCCGCTGGCGCCGGGGGCGAACGGACAGCCGCCGAGCCCGCCGACCGACGCGTCGAGCCGGGTGATTCCCGCCTCGACCGCGGCGTAGGCGCTGGCCAGACCGGCGCCACGGGTGTTGTGGAAGTGCGCCCCCAGCGGGATGTCGCCGATCCGCGGCCGGACGAGTGCGACCAGGTCGCTGACCCGCCGCGGGGTGGTGGTGCCGATGGTGTCGGCGATCGCCAGACGGTCAACGCCGTTGTCGCAGGCCGCCGCCACGATGTCGAGCACGCGTTGCGGCGGTGTCGGGCCGTCGAACGGGCAGTCCCACGCGGTGGCGATGATGACCTCGACGGTGACGCCGCTGTCATGCGCGATCGCGACGATCTCGGGGATCTGCGCGGTCGCCTCCGCGCTGGACCGTCCGACGTTGGAGCGGCTGTGCCCGTCGGCGGCCGACACCACGTACTCGATCGATCGCAGTCCCGCGGCGATCGCGCGCTTGGCGCCGTTCGGACTGGCCACCAACGCCGAGAATTCGATGTCGGGAAAATTGTGCAGTTCGGCGGCGAGGTCGGCCGCGTCGGCCAGCGCGGGCACCTTCGACGGCGAGACGAACGCCGTCGCCTCCATCTCCTTGACCCCGGTGGCGGCGATGGCGGCCAGCATGTCGAGCTTGGCCGACAACGGAATCGGATCCTCGATCTGAAGTCCGTCGCGCAGTGAGACGTCGCGAATTTCGACGTGCGCCGGTAGTGCGCTCATAGCACACCCTCCTCCCGCAGCTGGGCGAGCTCGGCGTCGCTGCGGCCGAGCAGACCGCCATAAATCTCCTCGTTGTGCTGGCCGGGCTTGGCCGGGCCGGCGTTGCGGATCGTCCCCGGCGTATCCGACAGCACCGGTACGACGCCCGGCCCCTTGATGTTTCGTCCGACGCGTTCGTCCCAATGATCGGCGATCATCCCGCGAGCCAGCAGTTGTGGATCCTCGACGACCTCGGCGACGGTGTTGATCGGCCCACTGATCACCCCGGCCTCCGAGAGGGTCGAGATGATGTCGGCGGGCTGACGGGTAGCCGCCCAGTCGCCGATGATCTTGTCGAGCTCATCCTGATTGCGGCCGCGGGCAACGTGATTGACGAATCGTTCGTCGGTGGCGAGCTCGGGCTGTCCCATCGCGGCGCACAGCCTGCGGAACACGGTGTCCTGGTTGGCCGCGATGACGACCCAGCTGCCGTCGGCGGTGGGGTAGATGTTCGACGGGGCGATGCCCTCGAGGCGCGTGCCGGAGGGTCCACGAACGACGCCGCCGACGTCATAGTCCGGGATGGTGGACTCCTGCACGGCCAAACAGGATTCGGTGAGCGCCGCATCGACCACCTGGCCCTCGCCGGTGACGGTGCGCCGATACAGCGCGGCCAGCGCGCCCTGGGCGGCGAACATGCCCGCCAAACTGTCGCCCAGCGACAACGCGAGCCGCGGAGGTGGACCACCGGGGAACCCGTTCATGTGCCGCAGGCCGCTGGCCGCCTCGGCGACCGACGCGTAACCGGCTTTGTGCGACTCCGGCCCGGTCTGCCCGTATCCGGAGACCCGCACCAGGATGATGCCCCTGTTGCGTTCACGCAGCACGTCGTATCCGAGGTTCCACTTCTCCAGCGTTCCGGGGCGGAAGTTCTCGACGACGATGTCGGAGTGTTCGACGAGGTCGAGGAACAGGTCGCGTCCGGCGGCCTCGCGCAGGTTCAGCGTGACGGCTTTCTTGTTGCGCGCGTGCACGGTCCAGAAGAAGTGGTGGCCGTCGAGTTCGGCCTGCCCCCAGGTGCGCAACGGGTCTGGTGCGCCCGGCGGCTCGATTTTGACCACCTCGGCTCCCATGTCGCCGAGGAGCCGACCCGCGAACGGTCCCGAGATCAGCGTGCCGACCTCGATGACCCGGATTCCGTCAAGTGGGCCCGTGACGCTCATTTCGAGAACTCGTGCCTGTGCAGCCAGTCGGTGCAGATGTCGACGGCCTGGCGGAGCGTGCCGCGCTGCTCCGGTCCGGAGTAGTAGTGGTTGGCGCCGGGGATTTCGTACATCTCCTTGTCAGGATGCCCGATCGCGCCGAACAGCCGCTGTGTGTGGCTGGGCGTGCAGGCGTCATCGGCGAGGTTGCCGATGACCAATGCCGGCACCGCGATATCGGGACCGCACTTGACGGCGTCGCCGTTGGCATCGTCGTAGCTCCATTGCGACAGCCAACTGCGCAGCGTGCAGAACCGGGCCAGTCCGACGGGGCTGTTGTTCACCACTTGAGGATCGCCGAGATAGCACTGGCCCGGGGGGCGGTCGTTCGGATCGACGGTCGGGTCGAGCCACCGCGGGTCGGCCATCGTGCCGTGCACGACGAACGCGAACTCGTCGTCGGGTCGGCCCTGCGCTTTCAGTTCGGTCAGTTTCTCCTTGACCCACTTGGTGATTCGGCGATTGCGTGCGATCTGCGCCGCGCGGTAGCGCTCCAGGAACTCGGGCGTGTACGGCGGCTGGTTCGGGTTGTCCGGGTTGTACAGATCCAACTCCGGGTCGCGCTTGGACGGGTCGGCCTCGTCGAGAATCGACGCGTCGAGCCACTCAGTCAGCGTGCCGTGGCGGCTGATGTGTGCGGCCAGCAGCATGATTCCGTCGGCGGGGATGAGGCCGAGCTTGGTGAGGTCGGGGCCATCGCCCGACGGGCTGGCCGTCACGGTCGGGTGTTGCGCCTGCTGCTGGTAGAACACCGACAGCGAGCCGCCGCCGCTCCAGCCGGCGAGCACCACCTTCTCGTAGCCCAGCCGATTCTTCGCGTCCTTGATGCATTCGCCGAGATCCTCGACCACCTTCTCCATCAGCAACGCGGAGTCGGTGCCGCGGAATCGGCTGTTGCAGTAGATGACGTGATGTCCGGCCCGCGCCAGCGCATTCATCATCGGCAGGTACGCGCCGCCACCAATGGGATGCATGAACACCAGCACCGTGTCGGACGGCTTGTTCTTCGGGCGCAGCAGGTGGCTTTCGAGGATGACGAGTTCGGCGACACCGCCGTACACGTCGCGAACACCCGAATTGTTCTGGTATGCCACGAGATACGGGATCCGGTCGTACTCGTGCTTCACAGCGGTGGTCATTCAGTACTCTCGTTTCTTCGCGCGAGTGCTCTCTAATGCTGTCCCAGGTCGTTGGCAAGTACCTCTTCCGACGGAATCAACCTACGTCGGGTGTCGATGGCGATCACCGACCAGTCCACCCTGTCGTACTCGTCGAACTTGCGGCGGGCCCGCTCGCGGGCCTTCTCCGGGGCTCCGTGGTGAACCCCTTGCGGCGCATGGGAAACCAGGCCGGGCGGCATCGGTATGCCGTAGAGCGATCCGCCATGGAAGAACGCGATCTCGTCGTAGTCGACGTTGCGGTGATACCACGGTGTGCGCTCGGTCCCCGGCACGCTTTCGGCCGGCTTGGGCAGGAAGTTCATCACGTAGACGCCGGTGGCCTCCATGAACAGGTGCACTGTGGGCGGCAGGTGCACGCTGTTCGACGTCACCACGTTGTAGTCGGCGATGTTGAAGGTGAACGGGAAGTTGTCGCCGCGCCATCCCTCCACATCGAGCGGATTGTGTTGGTAATACAGCGTTGTGGGGCCGCCCTCATGTATCAGCCGGACCTCGTACTCCTCGCGACCGTCGTCGTCGATCGGCGCCGGCTCCGGAATGACGGCCTGCGACGGGTCGAACGGGAAATGACGTCCGAGGTAGCCGGGTGACGGCACCCGGAACTCGTCGGTGGCCTGAATCATCAACAGCGTTGACTCTTCGTCGGGCACCTGGCGGAAGGTGCACGCCTTGGGGATGTAGACCCAGTCGCCCTCGCGGTAGCGCAGTGGTCCGAACTCCGTCTCCAGCAGGCCCGAGCCCCTGTGTACGAAGCTGAGCAGGTCACCGTCGACATAGCGGACGTAGAACGGCATCGGCTCGGTGCGCCGCGACAACAGGACGAGGCAATCGGCATTGCTGAACATCAGCAGGGGACCACCCGCGGCGTCGCTGGCGTCGCTGGGTTTGAGCTCCGAGGACAACACGTCGACGGGCCGCAGTGGCCCGACCGAGCGGTACGCCGTCGGGTCGTTGCGGCGATACATGTTCGCGGTGCGCCCGGTGAAGCCGCCGCGGCCGAGTTCGTCGTCCTTCAGGCCGTCCAGGTCGGCGTGCAGGCGCCTGGGAGTGCGCCCTTTCCGCAGGTGAACAAAGGATTCCATGGTGTCTCCATCGACAAAGGGCGATCCGAATCAGCGCTGAACTAAAACTGACATTAGTTTTACTTCTGCCACAGGGTCAACCCCTCGGGGTCAATCGTCCAGATCCACCCGGATGGTCAGCAGATTGGTCCCGAAGGTCCGTACGCCGAAGCTGTTGAACTGTGGAAGCGAGCGCAACCGTGCGTACGCGTCGTCGTCGGGCACCAGGTGGGCCGTGCCGCTGTGCCACTTCCCGTTGAGCCGCACGCGGACCCTCGGGTTGGCCTGAATGTTCTTGACGTACTGCGACTTTTCGCCGAACTCCGATACGAACCAGAACTGATTGCCCTCGCGGCGTCCGCCAAGCGGTGTCCGGCGGGGCTGACCCGACTTGCGTCCGGTGGTCTCGAGCAGGGTCTGGAACGGCACCAGACGCATCACCCGGTTCGCGACGTTCTTCTGGAACCCTTTCGTGATCCGGTCACGTAGATCGTCGGCCATGGGTTTCCCTCCGTCAGATCATTGCGATGCGCGAGACCTTCATACCCAGTGTGAGCGCCCCGGCAAGCTCGCGACTGGTGTCGTAGTCGAACACCACGTGACCGGCAATGACATCGACGTCGCGCTTGAAGCGCTGAAGTGGATTGTCGGTGAAGTGCACGCTGGCGCCCGATGCTTCGAGCAGATCGGTGATCACCGCACGTGACTCGTGCACCATATGCGCGGCAGCCAGCCGCGCATCGGCGCGCACCGGCTTGGATACGGGTTCGCCTGACGCGACGGCGGTTTCGATGCCGGCGACGGTATCGGCGAGCAGCCCGCGCAGTGCACGCAGCCGGACCCGCGCCTCGCCGAGCCGTGCCTGAGCGATCGGTTTGTCCCTCTGGGCGACGCCCTCGTAGGCGAGGATCCGCTCGCCGAGCCGCTCGGCGAAGATCTCGGCGACGCGTTCGGCGCTGCCCAGCGCGGGCATCGCCGCCAATAACGACAGCGCCGGCACCATCGGCCACCGGTACGTGTCGGCATCGTGCAGTAGGGCACCAGGCGCGGTGCCGGAGTAGATGTCGGTGACCCGGACGAGCCGGTGCTGGGGCACGAACGCGTCGGTGATGACGACGTCGTTGGATCCGGTGGCCCGCATGCCGTCGGTGTGCCAGACGTCCTCGATGCGGGCGTCGGACATCGGCAGCAGCGCCAACGCGGGGTAGATGTCGTCGTCGGGGCCGCACAGGGCGCCCACCATGATCCAGTTGCCGTCCATCACGCCCGTCGCCCAGGACCACCGGCCGCTCAGCCGGATGCCGTCGCCGGACGGGACTCCCCGACCCGTCGGTGCGAGGGGCGCGGGCGCGAGGAACGGACGCGTGGCGAACGCCTCGTCCTGGGCGCGCTCGTCGAACAGGGCGAGCATCCAGTTGTGCAATGCGTAGAAGCCGATGGTCCACGCGCTCGACGCGCAGCCATGAGCCATCCGGCGCACGGGGTCGAGGATTGCGGGGAAGTCGGCCTGCACACCGCCGAACCGGGCGGGCTTCAGTAACTCGGTGAAGCTTGATGCGGTGAGGTCGGCGAGTGTTTCGGCGGGCAGCCGTCGCAGTTGTTCGGCTTCCTGCGCGCGGTCGGCCAGCCGGGCGACGAACTCGGGGGAGATGGTCGGGGTGATCTTGACCGACGTCACGCCGGCGACGCTACCATACTTTTTAGTACGGAAATGGGGCGTCGGGAAGCATCGAGACTGCGCACAGATCGCAATTTGCGTTGATTTCGCGATCTGTGAGCAGTCTCGACGCAGATTTCAGCGCGTCAGCATGATGTCGAGGAACCGCTCCCGCTGGGCTGCGCCTCGGGCACTGGGCTTCGGCCCGGACAGATGCAGGAACCCGATTCCGGCCGCGAACGTCGCCGACGCCCGCAGGTCGGCCTCCTCGGCATCGAACCCGTAATCCAGAAACGCCTGGCGGACCGCGGCCAACACCCGCCGGTCCGCGGCGCGCACGCTTGCCGCGACCGCCGCATCGGTGCGGGCCCATTCCCGCATGGCGCGCTCAAGCGTCCAATGGCGCGCGTCCACCAGCGTGGTCATCATTTGCGAGAGCCGCTCCCGCGGTGGGATGTCCGCAGGGCTGTCGAAGTGGCGTCGTTCCTCGTCGCGCGATGCGCCCCATGCGTCGACGAGCGCGATGCGATAGCTCGCGATATCGGTGAAATGCCAGTAAAAGCTGCCTTTGGTCACCCCGAGTCGGCTGCACAGCCGATCGATCTTCAGTGATTTGATGCCTTCTTCGGCAAGAATTGCGTAGCCCGCCTGGATCCAGTCGTCCACGACCAGGCGGGGGCCGCGGGACTTTGCCATACCCCGCAGCCTACGACGCGAAAGGCCGGTCACGCTGACGTGGGCGTTAACCGCAATGTTCACAGGAATCTCACGGTCAACGCCCGTCGGACTTTCTCCGTTGCTGGTCACGTGTTTTACTGCACACGCGACAACTGAAATTTTCTCGGTCCGCTCAATGGCCACCGGGCTCAGTCGAGCGGGCACGACAACGCGGTGAATACAATGCTGCGTTGTCGGTGGCGATCGCTCGATCGCGGGAAAAGGCATGCGGAAACCGGAAGATGGATGGGTTTGCAGTATGAGCTTCATTGACAAGTTTCGAGGTCCCTGGGCGCGCCGCATCGTGGTGGCTGCCGTAGCGGCAGTACTCCTACCGGGCGTCCTCGGTCTCACCGGGCAGTCAGCGACCGCTGGGGCGTTCTCTCGGCCGGGCCTGCCGGTGGAGTACCTCATGGTCCCCTCGCCGTCGATGGGCCGCGATATCAAGGTCCAGTTCCAGAAGGGCACCGGCTCGAAGGCCGTGTACCTGCTGGACGGCTTGCGCGCCCGCGATGACTTCAACGGCTGGGACCTCGAGACCCAGGCATTCGAGTGGTTCTACGAAACCCCTTTGTCGATCATCATGCCGGTCGGCGGTCAGTCCAGCTTCTACTCCGACTGGTATAAGCCGGCCTGCGGCAAGGCCGGTTGCCAGACCTACAAGTGGGAGACGTTCCTGACCAGCGAGCTGCCCCAGTGGCTGGCCTCCGAGCGAGGCGTGTCCACAACGGGCAACGCCGCCGTCGGTCTGTCGATGGCGGGCAACTCGGCGATGATCCTCTCGGTGTACCACCCCCAGCAGTTCATCTATGCCGGGTCGTTGTCGGCGTTCCTCAATCCGTCCGAGGGCAGCTGGCCGTTCCTGATCAACATGGCGATGGGTGACGCAGGCGGGTTCAACGCCAACGACATGTGGGGCCCGACCGAAGACCCGAACAGCGCATGGAAGCGCAACGACCCGATGCTGCAGATCCCCACGCTGGTGGCCAACAACACCCGCCTGTGGGTCTACTGCGGCAACGGAACGCCGAACGAGCTGGGTGGCGCGAACATGCCCGCCGAGTTCCTCGAGGGTCTGACGATCCGGACCAACGAGACGTTCCGCGACAACTACATCGCTGCGGGCGGTAAGAACGCAGTGTTCAACTTCCCGCCCTACGGCACGCACAGCTGGGAGTACTGGGGTGCACAGCTTCAGCAGATGAAGCCCGACCTGATCGAGCACCTCGGCAGCTGACGATAAGTCGCAAGGTCCCCGACACACTCGGTTCGCCGGTGTGATCGGGGACTTTTGCGTTCCCCTACCTCCGCGTTCCCCTACCTTCGGTGTGGGCCTAGGTGAAAATGGGCGGCATGGCTGAAGTCAATGCGCTGGTCGCACACCAGGACGCCGAGGGCTCCATCACGCTGCGCCACGAGGTCGTCGACACGTCCTTCCTGCCGGACGGCGACGTGCAGATCGCCGTTGAATACTCGGGGATCAATTACAAGGACGCCCTGGCGATCACACCCAAGGGCGGTGTTGCGCGGGAGTACCCGCTGATACCTGGTATCGATGTCGCCGGCACGGTCACGGCCAGCCTGTCGTCCGATTTCGCCGTCGGCGATCGCGTCGTCGCCCACGGGTACGACATCGGCACCGGCCGCCACGGCGGCTACACCGACACCGCTCGCTACCCGGCCGACTATCTGGTGAAGCTCGACGAGCTGACGACAGCCGAAGCGGCCGCCATCGGCACCGCGGGATTCACGGCTGCCATGAGCGTCGACGCGATTCGCGCGGCCGGAGTGCAGCCGGCGGACGGTCCGATTCTGGTCACCGGTGCGACCGGGGGAGTGGGCAGCGTCAGCGTCGACCTGCTGGCCGGTCTCGGCTACGAGGTGGTCGCCTCGACGGGCAAGTCCGAGGCCCACGACTGGCTGATGGCGCTGGGCGCCTATCAGGTGATCGGCAGGTTGCCCGCCGAGGGCGAGAAGGTCAGGCCGCTGGGCAAGTCGCGATGGGCAGCCGTGGTGGACAGCGTCGGTGGCGACACGCTCGCCTACGCGCTGAGCACCTTGAATTACGGTGGCACGGCAGCGATCTCAGGCCTGGCTCGCTCGGCCGACCTACCGACGACGGTGATGCCCTTCATCCTGCGCGGTGTCACCCTTGTGGGCATCGACTCGGTGCAGTTGCCGATCGACGCGCGCCGCGATGTGTGGCACCAACTCGAAGGCGAACTCAAGCCCCGCCACCTCGGTGAGATCACGAAGGACGTCTCGGTGCTCGAGGCGCCGCATACGCTGCGCACCATCATCGGCGGCGGCGTCACCGGACGGACGCGCGTCGTGGTCCACGACGGCTTCTGATTTCACCGCGAGCAGACGCAAAATGCCGCGACACGCCGCGGAAATTGGGCACTTTGCGTCTGCTCGCGAGCAGAAAAGTTACTTCAGTTCGGACGACGACAGGCCAAGCAGTCGACGGGCCACCACCAGTAGCTGAATCTGTTGCGTGCCTTCGAAGATGTCGAGGATCTTGCTGTCGCGCGCCCACTTCTCCAGCAGTGTCTGCTCGGAATAGCCGACGGTGCCTGCCAATTCGACGGCTTTGAGAGTGATGTCGCTCGCGACGCGGCCGGCCTTGGCCTTGCCCATCGACGCTTCCTTGGAGTTCGGAATGTTGTTGTCGGCCTGCCACGCGGAGCGCACCATCAGCAGATAGGCCGCCTCCCAGTCGGATTCCATCCGGAGGAACTCCGCGGCCGGCGCGGTCTGCGCGTGTGAGGGCTTGTCGTAGGAGATCTCGACCCCGGCCTCGGTGAGGATCTTGCGCAGTTCCTCGAGTGCGGCGCGGGCGATGCCGACTGCCATCGCCGCAACCACCGGTCGGGTGTTGTCGAAGGTCTCCATCACCCCGGCGAAGCCCTTCTCCACCTGGATCTCCGGGCTGCCCAACAGGTTTTCCTTGGGGATGCGCACGTTGTCGAAGCGGATCACGGCGGTGTCGGAGGCCTTGATGCCGAGCTTGTCCTCGAGCCGCTCGACGGTGACCCCGGGATGCTCGCGGGGAACGATGAACGACTTGATCGCCGCGCGGCCCAACGACTTGTCCAGCGTCGCCCAGACCACGATATGCGTCGCGCGGGATCCTGCGGTGACGAAGATCTTCTCGCCGTTGATGACGTACTCGTCGTCTTCGAGTTTGGCCGTCGTGGTCACTGCCGCAGAATCGGAGCCGAAGCCGGGCTCGGTGATGGCCATCGCGGCCCATACGTCCTTGCCGAGCCTGTCCAGCTGCTCGGGGGTCGCGACGCTGGAGATCGCGGCGTTGCCAAGGCCCTGACGCGGCACCGACAGCATCAAAGCGACGTCGCCCCAACTGATTTCCATCACGTTTAGCACGGCCGACATGTTGGCGCCGTTGTGGTTGGAATCCTTGGCCTCACCGGCGGCGAACGCTTCGGCGCCGGCGAAGGCGATAGCGTTGGCCTGAGAGATGCCCTCGAAGAGCGTGGCCAGCGTGTCGAGTTCGACCGGATACTCATGCTCGCGCAGATCCCACTTGCGGGATATCGGTCGCAACATCTCGGCGGCACCCTGGTGCGCCTTCTCGATCACCGCTTCGAGCTTGCGGGGCAGTTCCAGATTGATTGCCATGATCAGTCTTCCAGTAGGTCTTGACGGCTCAAATAACTACGATGCCCTCGGCGACGCCGATCGCGCGCAGATCGCGATACCACCGTTCGACGGGGTGTTCCTTGGTGTAGCCGTGGCCGCCGAGCAGCTGTACACCGTCCAGCCCGATCTGCATGCCCTTGTCGGTGCCGAGCCGCTTGGCCAGTGCCGCTTCCCGGGCGAACGGCAGACCCTGATCGGCGCGCGACGCTCCACGCCACGTGATCAACCGCAGCCCGTCGAACTCGATCGCCATGTTCGCGCACATGAACGCGACCGCCTGGCGGTGCGCGATCGGCTCGCCGAACGCGTGGCGTTCCTTCACATAAGGCACGACGTAGTCGAGTACTGCATGCGCTGTGCCGACGGCCAACGCCGCCCAGCCGAGACGGGACAGCGCGATGGCCTCCGAGTAGTCCTCATCCGTCGCGCCGTCCTCGCCGAGGCGCGCAGACAGCGGAACGGTGACGTGGTCCAGCTCGACCTGCCCGAGCGCCGCCGCACGGATGCCCATGCTCGGGTCCGGCGTGACGGACACACCTTGCGACGACGACTCGACGATGAACAGCGCCGGCTTTCCGTTCAATTGCGCTGCCACGATGAATAATTCGGCGTTCGCAGCCGCGGGCACCAACGACTTGACGCCGTCGAGCCGGTAGCCGCTGGGGGTGCGCGTCGCCGTCGTCTTCAGCGCCGTTGGATCGAACAGCGGATGCGGTTCGGCGATCGCGACGCATGCCTGCGGCACGCTCTCGCCTGCGAACTCCTTCAGGTAGGTCGCCTGCTGATCGGCGCTGCCCCAGTGGGTCAGCGCGGACGCGACGCCTGCGGGGGCCAGGATCGGCAGCGCAAGTCCCATGTCCCCGTACGCCAGTGCCTCGGCGACCAGGACGTTGGTGACCGCCGCGCGGTGCGCCGCGATGCCGTCGAAATCCTCGGGCACGTTGATCGCGGTGATGCCGAGTTCGGTGGCCTTGCTGACGAGGTCCTCAGGATAGGAGGCGGATTCGTCGCAGTCCTTCGCCGCGGGGCGGATGACCTCCTCGGCGAACTCGGTCACCGTGTCGACGATCATCTGCTGCTCATCGTCCGGGGTCAGGTCGAAGTAGTCGGACCCACTCTTCTTCAGTCGCGTCGGCCCGCTCTGTGCACCGGAGATGCGCTTGAACTGGCGATTGGCCGCACCCGCGACGGAGAACACCTGCTTCACGCCGTATTTCAGACCGCGGTTGAGCGGCCCGCGCAGGTTGTAGCGGTCGAGAAATTCCTGGCCGACCAGCGGCGTCACGATCGCCAGCCCCACGTCGGTCGGGGTGCGCCTGTGCTTACGCAGACCGACGGCACTTTGCTTGCCTGCCCGCTTTGGCCTCGGAGCGGATCCGTTTTTCGACGGCAGGGTATTGGTCATGTAGCTGCCTCGCTGTGAGATTTCGCGGAACTGACTCCAGAGTAAGGTATGGGCGGCTCCGCGACCAAAGACGCCGGATCTGTTGCCCAACTCACATACTTGCCCGAAGGGCGGCATACTCACCTGCAACGATCCCCGAATCCGAGGTGAGCCGGCGTGCGAGGCGGTTTGATCACGCGAGTCGTCGTGGTGGCCGTGATACTCGCCGCGATTCTCGCGTTGTCGTTCGGGTTCCTGCTCTCCGCGCTGTCGGGCGTGGACGATGCCCGAGCCGTCGCAGTGAACTCCGCAGAAGAGGCGTTCGCCGCGCGGGACGTCCGCCGTTCGCTCATCGATATGGAGACCGCCGCACGCGGCTTCCTGCTCACCGGTGACGCCAGCTTTCTCGGGCCGTGGGAAGTCGGCAGGCAACGCATCCCGGGGCGGTTGGTGACGCTGGTGGACATCGTCGACAACCCCGAACAGAAGGCGCACGCCGAGCAGCTTCAACGCGACGCGCTCTCCTACGTCAACGATTACTCGATCCCCTTGGTGGCGGCCGCACGCCTTGGAGAGCCGTGGGTCAGAGACCCCGCCGTGACCGAAGAGGGCAAGCGGCGGATGGACGAGCTGCGACGTCAGCTGGAGGCATACCTCGCGGCCGAAACGATGCAGAGCATGGAGCAACAGGAAAAGGCGGAGATGTTGTATCAGCGCGCGCTCGCGGTGGCGGGCGCCGGTCTCGTCGTCACGGTCCTGGTGACTGTGGTGAGCGCCGTGTACCTCGGACGGTCGGTCGTCAACCCGGTTCGACGCACCGCCCGCATGGCCGAACGGCTGTCGTCGGGCGACCTGGAGGCGCGTGTGCCGCAGACCGGTAACGCTGAGATCGGCGTGCTGGAAAGCAATTTCAACTCGATGGCCGAGTCGCTCAAGGACCAGCGCGATGAGCTGGCCCGGCTCAACGACGAGCAGACCGCACTGCGGCACGTCGCGACACTCGTCGCCGAGGGCCGACCGTCGAGTGAGATCTTCGCCGCGGTCACCAACGAAATCGGGTTGCTGGTGGGTGCAGACGTCGCCCGACTTCTGCGATTCGAGTCGGACGGCAGCGCGACGGTCTGCGGGGCATGGGCGCAGACGCACGATCCCGTCGCGGTGGGCGAACGCATTTCGATCGACACCACCGTCGCCGCACATGTGCGAAAGACCGGCATGCCCGCGCGGCGTACCGAGATCGCGCCGCCGTACCTGCCTGAGGGCACCTACTCCGCCGTCGGCGCGCCGATCACGGTCAGCGGCATGGAATGGGGTGCGATCACCGTGCTGTCGCCGATCGACCGTCCCCTGCCGGACGACACGCAAACCCGGATGGCGGAATTCACCGATCTGGTCGCGACCGCCATCGCGAACGCACAGGCGCGCGCCGACCTGATGGCGTCGCGGGCGCGCATCGTCGCGGCCGCAGACGAGTCGCGGCGACGCATCGAACGTGATCTGCACGACGGAATCCAACAGCGCCTCGTGACGCTCGCGCTGAAGCTGCGCACGGTGGACGTCGATCTCCCGGAGGCGTCAGAGGTGCGGGAGCCGGTGGCGGCCGTCCACGCCGGTCTCGTCGATGCCGTGGAGGAACTGCGCGAGGTCTCCCGCGGTATCCACCCGGCGATCCTGTCGGAGGGCGGTCTCGGACCGGCTCTGCGGAGCCTGTCCCGACGTTCCAGCGTCCCGGTCGAACTGGACCTGCAGGTCGAGAATCGTCTGCCGCCAGCGGTCGAGGCGGCGGCGTACTACGTGGCGGCGGAATCGATGACGAACGTCGCCAAGCACGCCGACGCGTCGTTCATCGACTTCAGTGCCGTCGTTCAGGACGATCGTCTGCTCATGACGATCCGCGACGACGGAGTCGGCGGTGCGGACCTGTCGCGCGGGTCCGGCCTCATCGGCCTCGTCGACCGGGTCGAGGCGCTCGGGGGTTCCTTGACCGTCGACAGCACGCCGGGCGCAGGCACCACGTTGCGAATTGCGGTCCCGCTCGACGGGCGGGGCTGATGAATTCCGGCTACCTGCAATGACCACCGCCACGGCCGGCGGGCAAACTGACGTTATGGAAAACGGGGCGGAGACGTTGCGCTGCGTCCTGATCGACGACAATCCGGATTTCCTCGAAACCGCGGCAAAACTTCTCGGTCGCGAGGGCGTTTCGATCGTCGGTGTCGCCACCAACAGCGCCGAGGCGCTGCGGTGCGTCGAGCAACAGAAACCGGACGTCGCGATCGTCGACATCAAGCTCGGCGAGGAAAGCGGCTTTCACCTGGCTGAACAGATCGTCGGAGGCCCGGTGTCGGCGCCGGTGATCTTGACCTCCACGCATTCCGGGCGTGAGTACGGCGAACTGATCGCCTCCAGCTCTGCGCTGGGCTTCGTCCCGAAGGAACAGTTGTCGCTGGAAGCGATACGGCGGCTACTCAAGCCCTAACCCGACAGCCGTGCCAGCACCGCCTCATGCAGTAAACCGTTGGTGGCGACGGCGCTGCCACCGTGCGGACCCGCCTGTCCGGCGACGTTGGTGAAGGTGCCGCCCGCCTCGCGCACCAGGATGTCGAGCGCCGCCAGGTCCCAGAGCTTCACCTCCGGCTCGACGGCGATGTCGACCGAACCCTCGGCGACCAGGCAGTACGACCAGAAATCTCCGTAGCCGCGGACGCGCCAGACCGCATCGGTCAGCTCCAGGAATCGCGGTCGCAGCCCATCCCAGCCGGTGGTGAGATCCGAGTAGGACAGACTGGCCGACGCGAGGTCGTCGACACCCGACACCGAAATGCGCCGCTGGCCGCCGAACGACGTGAACGCCCCTTCGCCGTGGCCGGCCCACCACCGCCGCTGCAACGCCGGAGCGCTGACGACGCCGACGACGGGTACGCCGTCCTCGAGGAGCGCGATCAACGTGGCCCATACCGGGACCCCGCGCACGAAGTTCTTGGTTCCGTCGATGGGGTCGACCACCCACTGGCGGCCCGCAAAAACCGCTGTGCCACCGAACTCTTCGCCGAGGACGACGTCGCCGGGCCGCTGGCTCGACAACGTCCCACGGACCATTTCCTCCACCGAACGGTCGGCATCGGTCACCGGCGTGAGGTCAG
Organism: Mycobacterium barrassiae; assembly: GCF_025822765.1. Classification (GTDB taxonomy): domain Bacteria; phylum Actinomycetota; class Actinomycetes; order Mycobacteriales; family Mycobacteriaceae; genus Mycobacterium; species Mycobacterium barrassiae. The sequence goes on from NZ_JACKUK010000011.1 coordinate 138,316, forward strand.
GTTTGGTCTCGACACGTAGATCGAGCGCACCGAAGCGATCCAGCGTCTGCGTGTCCGCCGCATCGGCCAGCTGCAGCGCAAAGTCGATGTCATCACGGACGCTTGTCATGAGTCACGTCCTACCATGTCCGTGTGTGGGAAATCGCGATGGTCCTGGTCATGGTCGGGGTGCTCGTAGCCATCGCAGCCCCGTGGATCATGCGACGACGCGGTGCAGGCAGCGACTGGCTGCAGGGCCAGCTGCTGGTCACCGGTGTCAGCCCGCGCCCCGACGGCGTCACCGGCGAACAGTTCGTCACGATCACCGGCGTCATCAACGGCCCGACGGTCGACGAGCATGTGGTCTACCAACGCCTGGCGGTCGACGTCGAGCAGTGGCCGACGATGTCCCAGCTCTTCCCCGTGGTGTACTCGCCGAAGAATCCGGACAACTGGCGGTTCGCGCCCACCGCGCCGCCACCACCACCGCCAGGACCCGAGATCTACTGACGCCCAACCGCTCAGCCGTGGGCGATGCGTAACAGCTCGGCCACACTGGTCAGCTTCACCCGCGGCCGTCCGTGCGGCGCACCGGACGAGCGTTCGTGTTCGTCGATCAGCTTCCAGTGGTCGTCGGTGATCACCTTCGGCTGCCGCTCCACCAGCCATTCGGCCAGCTGCTCGGCATGATCGTCGCCGAAGTCGGCGAGCGAGGCACCGGCGAGATCGGCGATCACGGTGTCGACGGTCTCCTGCGAGTCGCTCTTGTTGCTGCCGATCACGCCGGTGGGACCGCGCTTGATCCAGCCGACGACGTACTCGTTGCGGCTGCCCTCGATACGGCCGGCGGTATGCGGAATGGTGCCGCTGCGATCGTCGAACGGCAGACCCTTCAACTCGACCCCGCGGTAGCCGACGGCGCGCACCACCAGCTGGGCCGGTATCTCCTCGCGTTCGCCGGTGTCCCTGGCGACCACGCGTCCGTTCTCTTCGACCAGTTCGTTGCGCCCGAGCACGATCGACTCGACTTTCTTGTCACCCTTGATCTCGATGGGAGAGGTGCAGAAGCGGAACACGATCCGGCGCTTGGCGCCCTCGGGTGTGGTTTCGGCGTAGCCGCGCAGCACCTTGATGTTGTTGCGCACGGTCTTGCTCGCGGCCTCCAGCTGCTCGTCGGTGATGCCGGCGAAGTCCGCCGGATCGACGATGATGTCGACGTCGCCGAGGCCCTCCAGCGCGCCGAGCTCCCGCAGTTCCAGTGTGGTGAACGGGGCTTGCAGCGGGCCGCGCCTGCCGATGATCAGGACCTCTTCGACGCCGCGGTCATGCAACGACTTCAGCGCGTGGTCGGCGATGTCGGTGGTGGCCAAGATATCGGGGTCGGTGACCAGGATCCGCGCCACGTCCAGCGCGACGTTGCCGTTACCCACGACCACGGCCCGGCCGGTCGACAGGTCGGGGGCCATCTCCTGGAAGTGCGGGTGCGCGTTGTACCAACCCACGAAGTCGACGGCGGGCACACTGCCGTCGAGATCCTCGCCGGGGATGCCCAGCGACCGGTCGGACTGCGCACCGACCGCATAGATCACCGCGTCGTATCGCTCGGCGAGCTCGGCAGCCTGCACATGGTCGCCCACCACGATGTTGCCGAAGAACCGGAACCGCGGATCCAAGGCAGTCTTCTCGAACTGCGCGCTGATCGACTTGATCTTCGGGTGGTCGGGCGCCACACCGGAGCGCACCAGCCCCCACGGGGTGGGCAGCATCTCGAGCATGTCGATACGCAGATCCGATACTTCTGAGGCGTCTGCGAATTTCAGAAGCGACGCGGCAGCGAAGTAGCCCGAGGGGCCTGAGCCGACGATCGCCACGTGATAGGGGCGCATGGATACCTTTGGTTGAAGGTTGTCGCTGCCCGACCACGCGCAAGGGGCTGTCGCGTCGCGGCCGGGCTGATTGCCATCTCCGATGCTAAACGCGCAGCCTGTCTCCTTGCCGTGACTCACGGATAACGGTGTCCAGATCTTGCACAGGTAACCTGAACTCCCGTGGATCCCGACCGTCAAGCCGACCTTGCCGCCCTTGACTCCACCCTGACCACGGTGGAGAGGGTGCTTGACGTCGATGGCCTGCGGGCCCGGATAGAAAAGCTCGAGCACGAGGCATCCGACCCCAACCTGTGGGATGACCAGACCCGCGCGCAGAAAGTCACCAGCGAGCTGTCCCACACCCAGGGCGAGCTGCGCCGCGTCGAGGACCTCCGGCGGCGCCTGGACGACCTTCCGGTGCTCTACGAGTTGGCTACCGAGGAGGGTGCGGCCGACGAGCTCGCGGAGGCCGATGCCGAACTGAAGCAGCTGCGCGAGGACATCGAGGCGATGGAAGTCCGCACGCTGTTGTCCGGCGAGTACGACGAGCGGGAGGCATTGGTCACCATCCGCTCGGGCGCAGGCGGCGTCGACGCGGCGGATTGGGCCGAGATGCTGATGCGGATGTACATCCGCTGGGCGGAGAAGCACGACTATCCCGTCGAGGTGTTCGACACGTCCTACGCCGAAGAGGCCGGCATCAAGAGCGCGACGTTCGCGGTGCATGCGCCGTTCGCATACGGCACGTTGTCGGTGGAGCAGGGCACCCACCGGTTGGTGCGGATCAGTCCGTTCGACAACCAGGGCAGGCGTCAGACCTCCTTCGCGGAAGTGGAAGTGCTGCCCGTCACCGAAACCACCGACCACATCGACATTCCGGAAGCCGATGTGCGCGTCGACGTGTACCGATCCAGCGGTCCCGGCGGGCAGTCGGTCAACACCACCGACTCGGCGGTTCGACTCACGCACATCCCGACCGGTATCGTGGTCACCTGTCAGAACGAGAAGTCGCAGCTGCAGAACAAGGTTTCGGCGATGCGCGTTCTGCAGGCAAAGTTATTGGAACGCAAGCGTTTAGAAGAGCGCGCCGAAATGGATGCCTTGAAGGGCGACGGCGGAAGCTCGTGGGGCAACCAGATGCGCTCCTACGTACTACACCCCTACCAGATGGTTAAGGACTTGCGTAACGAGTACGAGGTCGGCAATCCGGCCGCAGTGCTCGACGGCGATATCGACGGTTTCCTGGAAGCCGGAATACGTTGGCGCAACAGACGAGATGACGAATAGCAACCTGATTGCACTTTCCCTGGCCGACCGGTGGACCGGTTTCTGGCAAGGGAGCATGGGCGTCTGGATTCTCGAACGCGGCGTGCCGATTGCGCTTTATCTGATCGGCGGATTGCTGGCCGCCCGGTTCATCAACTGGTCCGCGCGCCGCATCGTCCGGCGCATCGACGCCGAATATCAGGAAAGCGACCAGTTGGTGCGCAGCGAGAGCGCCAAGCACCGCCAGGCTGTCGCATCGGTGATCTCCTGGGTGTCGGTCGCACTGCTCTTCGTCGTCGTGATCATTCAGGTCACCACGATCCTCGCGATTCCGATCACATCGCTGGTGGCGCCCGCCGCGGTGCTGGGCGCTGCACTCGGTTTCGGCGCACAGCGGCTGGTGCAGGATCTGCTCTCGGGCTTCTTCATCATCACCGAGAAGCAGTACGGGTTCGGCGACCTGGTGTCGCTCACCGTCGCCGGCATCGCGCTGCCCGCCGAAGGCACCGTCGAGGACGTCACGCTCCGCGTCACCAAGCTGCGCTCCAGCGAGGGGGAGATGTTCACGATCCCCAACGGTCAGATCGTCAAGACGGTGAACTTGTCCAAGGACTGGGCGCGCGCCGTCATCGACATCCCGGTGCCGACGTCGGCGGACCTCAACGTCGTCAACGACGTGCTGCACGGGGTGGCCGAGAAGTCGATGGAGGATCCCGGGTTGAAGGCGCTGCTCCTGGATGCGCCGCAGCTGATGGGCGTGGAAAGCATCGAACTGGAAACCGTGAACCTGCGGATGGTGGCCCGCACGTTGCCGGGCAAACAGTTCGAGGTGGGCCGCCGCATCCGGGTGCTGGTGGTCCGTGCGCTGCGGCGCGCGGGCATCGTCTCGCCCACTGAAGGCCGCGCGCCGAAGGTCGAGGCCATCGTGCACCCGGCGACTTCCGGCGGTGCCGAGGACGAGACCCAGGGGCCTCCGGAGGACCGGAAATGACGTCCTGGCTGAAGTTCAAGCTCGGGGGCCGGATGCGGGTCTCGACGGTGGTGCTCCTCGTCGCGTTCATCGCCTTGTTCTGGGTGTATCACAATGTGGAACCGGCTCCGACGCCCGAGCCGCCTGCACCTGTCGTGGTGCCCCCGGGCTTCGTGCCTGATCCGAACTACACGTGGGTGCCGCGCACGAACGTGCGACGGCCCAAGGAGCCCGAGGAAATCACGACGACCACCACAACGCCGACCACGACCACAACGTCGCCGACCACGACCACCACCAGCCCTACCGACACCACCAGTCCGACGTCGCCGACGAGCCCCACGGAGACCACTCCGACGACGACAGAGCCCACTCCGGCGGGGACCGTGATCGACCCGGACGGTCCGGGTCCGCTTGGGCCGATCACCCTGCCTCCGGTGCCGACGGTGCCTGGGCCCACCCCGGCGCTGACTCCTCCGCCCAGCTAGCCCGATTGGTTTCCCCCGCTACACTGGCGACCCGTGATGATCACCCTCGACCATGTCTCGAAGATGTATAAGTCGTCGGCGCGACCCGCGCTCGACGACGTATCGGTCAAGATCGACAAGGGTGAGTTCGTCTTCCTCATCGGCCCGTCGGGTTCGGGCAAGTCGACGTTCATGCGGCTGCTGCTCGCCGAGGAGACCCCGACGTCCGGGGATATCCGGGTATCGAAGTTCCACGTCAACAAATTGGCGGGCCGTCACATCCCCGGCCTGAGGCAGGTCCTGGGCTGCGTGTTCCAGGACTTCCGGCTGCTGCAGCAGAAGACAGTGTTCGAGAACGTCGCCTTCGCGCTGGAGGTCATCGGGAAGCGCTCCGAGGTGATCAACCGCGTGGTGCCCGATGTGCTGGAGATGGTCGGCCTGTCGGGCAAGGCCAACCGGCTGCCCAACGAGCTCTCCGGCGGCGAACAGCAGCGGGTGGCCATCGCCCGCGCCTTCGTCAACCGCCCGCTGGTGCTGCTGGCCGACGAGCCCACCGGAAACCTGGACCCCGAGACCAGCAAGGACATCATGGATCTACTCGAGCGCATCAACCGCACCGGGACGACGGTGGTGATGGCTACGCACGACCACCACATCGTCGACTCGATGCGCCAGCGCGTCGTTGAGTTGGAACTGGGCAGGCTTGTTCGCGATGAGCAGCGCGGCGTCTACGGAATGGATCGCTAGTGCGCTTCGGATTCCTCATCAATGAGGTCCTGACCGGTTTCCGTCGCAATGTGACGATGACGATCGCGATGATCCTGACCACCGCGATCTCGATCGGCCTGTTCGGCGGCGGCCTGCTGGTGGTGCGGTTGGCCGACCAGTCGCGCGACATCTATCTCGATCGCGTGGAGAGCCAGGTCTTTCTGACCAACGACGTCTCCGCCAACGATCCCACCTGTGACGCCGATCCGTGTAAGGCGTTGCGGCAGCAGATCGAGGACCGCGACGACGTGCGCTCGGTCCGGTTCCTGAACCGCGAAGAGGCCTACGCCGATGCCGTGAAGAAGTTCCCGGAGTTCAAGGAGTTCGCCGGCCAGGACGCGTTCCCGTCGTCGTTCATCGTCAAACTCGACGATCCCGAACAGCATCAGAACTTCGACGAGGCGATGGCCGGCCAGCCGGGTGTGCAGCAGGTGCTCAACCAGAAGGTGTTGATCGACCGGCTCTTCGCCGTCCTCGACGGCGTCCGGAACGCCGCGTTCGCGGTGGCCTTCGTGCAGGCGATCGGCGCAATTCTGCTGATTGCCAACATGGTTCAGGTGGCCGCCTACACCCGCCGCACCGAAATCGGCATCATGCGACTTGTCGGCGCGAGCCGCTGGTACACGCAGCTGCCGTTCCTGGTGGAGGCGATGCTGGCGGCGTTCGTCGGTGTGGTCATCGCCATCGTCGGGCTCATCCTGGTGCGAGCGTTGTTCCTCGAAAGCGCGCTGGACCAGTTCTATCGGGCCAATCTGATCGCCAAGGTGGACTACGCCGACGTGCTGTACTTCAGCGCGCCGTGGATGTTGTTCCTCGGCTTGGCGATGTCGGGCGTCACGGCGTACATCACCCTGCGGCTCTACGTCCGAAGATAGCCATGGCCAAGAAAGCTGACGCCGAAAAGTCGAACAACAAGATCATCGCGACGAATCGAAAAGCGCGGCACAACTATTCGATTCTCGAGACGTTCGAGGCCGGCGTGCAGTTGGTGGGCACCGAGGTGAAGAGTCTGCGCGACGGGCAGGCTTCACTGGTCGATGCGTTCGCCACCGTCGACGACGGCGAGGTGTGGCTGCGCAACCTGCACATCCCCGAGTATCACCACGGCACGTGGACGAATCACACGCCGCGGCGCAACCGCAAACTCTTGTTGCACCGCAAGCAGATCGACAGCCTGATCGGGCGGATCCGCGACGGCAATCTCACCCTCGTCCCGCTCTCGCTCTACTTCTCCGGAGGCAAGGTCAAAGTCGAATTGGCGCTGGCACGCGGTAAGGAAGCACGCGACAAACGCCAGGACCTGGCCAAGCGTGATGCGCAGCGCGAGATCAGCCGCGAGCTGGGCCGCCGGGCCAAGGGCATGACCTGATCGCCTTCGTCACCGCGCTGATCGCGGCGCTGGGTTACGGCATAAGCGACTTCGTGGGCGGTATCGCCTCTCGCCGGGTTGCCGCGCTGCGGGTGGTGCTCATTTCTTATCCGGTGGCGCTGCTGCTGCTGACGGTGGTCGCGGTGCCGGTCGGCGGTGAGATCTCCGGGCCCGCGGTGGCGTGGGGTTTGGCTTCCGGGGTCGCGCAGGCGTTCGGTGTCTGGTGGTTCTACGCGGCGTTGGGCGCCGGGCCGATCTCGGTGGTGTCGCCGCTGACGGCGATCCTCGTCGCCGGAATACCGGTCGGGGTCGGCCTGTCGCTGGGGGAGCGGCCGGGACTCATCGCAGGTGTCGGCGTCGTGGTGGCGTTGGTCGCGGTGGTGCTCGTCAGCCGGGAGGCCACCGACGAGGACGTCACCCCGCACAAGTTCACCACGAAGGTCGCGTGGCTGACGGTCGGGTCCGGCGTGGCGTTCGGGATGAACTTCGTGCTACTGGACCAGGTGCCTGTCGAAGCCAAACTGTGGCCGTTGGTGTTCGGCAGGCTCGCCGCGACCGCGATCGTGGTGCTGGCGGCGGCGCTCACCGCGAACCTCGCGCTGGAACGGGGGGTACCCCTGCGGTTGGCGCTCACGGCAGCGGTGCTCGACGCCGTGGCCAACGTCGCGACGCTGCTGGCACTGCAGTCCGGAATGCTGTCGCTGGCCGGCGTGCTGATCGCGCTGTATCCCGCGGCGACCGTGCTGCTTGCGATCGTGGTGCTCCGCGAGCGGGTGACGCGCTGGCAGGCGGTCGGGATGGTGTCCGCGCTCGCTGCCGTCGCGATGATCGCCGCAGGTTAGCGGCTCGCCGTCGCCCGGACCGACGAGCAGCCGCTCGATGGTCTGCTCAATAGGTGATACTGATGGCCATTAGTTAGGTCATCGAATCGTAGGAGCGTCACCGTTGGCTGAGTCGACGATCCCGCCGGAGGCACCGGGCACTGCGTATTTCGACCGTCGCGGTGAGAGCTACCACCCACGTTCGATCGCCAGGGGCGGATGGGGCCCATCGATCAGCGGACACGTCACGGGCGGCCTGTTGGGCTGGGCCGTCGAACGACTCGTCGACGATGATGACTTCCTGCCCGCGCGGCTCACCGTCGACCTACCGAGGCCATGCGCCATCGAACCGATCGAGGTGCACACCCGCGAGATTCGCGGCGGCAAGCGATTGCGCCTCGTCGAAGCGGTCATCGAGCAGGAGGGCAAGGTCGTCGCCCAGGCGAGCGGTCTGTTCCTCCGCCGTGGTGACCAGCCGTCCGGCACCATCTGGTCACCCGACGTCGAAATGCCGCCGATCCCAACGGATGTGAGGCCGAATAGCAACCCGCTGTTCGTCAGCACCTACGGCTGGGGCGCGTCCATCCAGAACCCGGACGAACACTGGGCCGGCGACGGCGGAGCGAAGTACACGTGGTTGAGGCTGTCCATGCCGCTCATCGACGGTGAACCGCTGACCCCGTTCACCCGCGCGGCGATGGCGGCCGATGTGACTGCCTCCCTGGTCAATTGGAGCTCGGAGGGCTTGAAGTTCATCAACGCCGACTACACGCTCACCCTGAGTCGCTTGCCGAAGGGAACGCTGATCGGCCTGGCATCGCATAGCCATTCCACCCAGGACGGAATCGCGACCGGTTCGGCGATACTTTTCGACGAGGACGGTGAGATCGGCAGCAGCATCGCTGTCTCAGTGGCCCAGGCAGGGTTCGCTCCGCCGTCGAAGTAGCGGTCAGATGACCAGCGACCCACCGTTGAGTCCGACGGTCCGGCGTAACCACAGCAGGAGAAGGCAGATCGCTGATCGCTACCAATCCGGCAGACGGGCATAGTCCCGTAGTGAGGCCTAGTGTCCGTTTCTACATCAGGGCTGTGAATGAGGCGTCCTTGAGCGTTTTCCACAGCCATGGTGTCGAAATCGCCGCTAGGGACGAAAACTGCTACCTCCCAGGAGGGCGAAGCGTTCACGTACTTCGGCCGCGTCGAGTCCAAAATCGGCCAGCTCGTAGCGGTGGGTCCCGTGGGCATCGCGCGGATGGGCGGCGTGGTAATCGGAGATGAACTCGTCGAGCGCCGGCGCCGGCATGTCGACGGCGGAGTAGATCTTCTCCAGCACGCGCACGGTGTCATCGACCAGTTCCCGGTAATCGACGTCGATGAGCGTGACCGCGTCGCGGTCCGGTGACGAGCGGAACTCCGCCGCCCGCCGGAACCACAGCTCGGTCTGATCCGCCTGGCGGCATCCGACGTCGACGGCATCCACGTCGTCGCTGTAGGTCGACTGGTACACCGCAAACAGGCTGGCGCCCGACGCGATGGTCGCCACGATATCGCGGTGGATCTGAATCACGATGGCACCGGGGAACTCTCGCGCGATATGCCGAAGTTCGGCGGTGTGGGCCGGCGCCTTCAGTACGAACCGGCGGTCGTCGTTGCACGCCAGCATCTGCAGCGCTTCGCGATAGCGCGCGTACGAATCGCCGAAGTCCTCGCCGGCCAGCCATGCGGCGTACGCGGGCAGCCGCATGAACGACGTGAAGCCCCAGTTGCGCATGTCGGTGCCCATTCCGAGAACGCACTCCTCGGGCAGCGTCGGACCCGACGGATGCACGAACGCCATATCGGGATTGAGCGTGTGAAGCATTTCGGTTCCGGCGGCGGACAATTCGGGCCCGGCGTTCGGTGCCGACTCCGCGAACAACCACGGCGCGGCGAGTTCGGCGGGGAGCTGGGCGTGTAGCCGCGGATCGCTGCCGAGCAGACGGAACAGGAACGTCGTCCCGGTGCGCCATCCGCCGACGATGACGATCGGCGGTGCCAGTGGTACGTCGGCTCTCGCAGGGTTCTCCTCGCGCCACTGCGTGATCTTCGCCCCGGCGGTCAACCGGCCGATCGCCGACTGCACCGCCGTCCGTGCGCCCACCGCGTTGAGGCGACCCTCCTCGTCCGCCGACCGCAGGAACGCCTCCAGTCCGGCGCGCCACCCCGTGGCGAACTGGTCTTCGTGAAAGCCGCGCGCTGCCAGGCGATCAAGTACTGCGCTGGGTTTCAAGAGGTAGCGTTCCGGCCGACTCGCGCGGTCCTGTTCGGCGGCCTCGTAGATCGCGCGGGCGGTGGCGGTGCGTGGGGTGGGCTGCCACGTCATGTGCGCACCACTTGCACGTCGGGGAGGGTCGGTTCGGAAGCGGGTTGCAGGAACCGCATCACGAATATTCCGAACGTGCGGCCCTCGGTGTCCAGCCAGTCATGGCCGGCCAGGCCCGGATCGCGGCCGGCGAGCGCGAACCGATACCGCCCGTCGTCGACAGTGGCGGTCGTCGCGGTTCGGGACACCGTGCGGCGCCGATAGTCGAGGGAATTCAGAAATCTGCTGTACAGCACGATGTTCCAGTGTCGGCACGCCACGAGCGGGCCGTCGAGGACCAGGCACTCGTCGGGTGCCAACGACCACGACCCTCGCAGGTAGTGGATGCCGGGTTCGGTGAACGCCGCGCCGCCCGTCATCTCCGACCAGTGCCGCACGGAGTTGGACTGCGCGAGGTCTTCGGCCGCCGACATCTCGAATGCGCGCGGGACCTGTGAGATGAACGCCCCGAGACGCGACAGATCGCGTGCGAACTTGGCGTCGTCGGGTGCCGTCGGCGGGCCAGGCGCGTCGAGCCGTTCGATCCGGCATGAGCCCGGCTCCTCCGGTGCCTGCTCGTCGTGGACGTAGCGCACCCAGACCGACGACGCCTCGGCCGGAATTTCCACCTCCGACGGCGAGGTGCCGGGCCCGCGGGTAAGCGTGACGGTGAAGTTGCCGTCCGCGTCGACCGCGACATCGTCGGAATCCACCCGCGCCACTGCCGAGGCATCGGCGACGCTGCGCCCGGCGTACACCGTGATCGATTGGTAGACCGACGATCCGACGTTGCCGGTGACGCGATAGCCGGTGCCGTCACCGATGTCGGTGATCCAGTAGCGGTAGTCGGGGTTGTCCATGAAGAACTTCTGCCGCCACCCGTTGAACGGCGTGAGTTCTGGTATGTCGCCTGAGGTTTCGAACCGACCGAGCAGGTTGTTGACCGCGCGCAGCAGTGCGCGTTGACCATCGGCGCGCTCGGCGGGATCGAGATCCCGGGTGGATTCGTCGAGGTGCTTTCCTGCGGCTTCGAGCCCGGCGACCAGATTCGCCCACCCCGATTCGGTCACGACCGGAGTGTTGCCGACACCCCGCGACGTGTCAACGCTCCCTATGCGCGCCTAGCGACTACTGGCGGCGTCCATCGGCTGTTGCACCTGGGCAACGGTGGGCTGGGCGATACGACGCGCGGGGCGGGGGCGCCGCCTGCGGGCGTCCCTGGCGACCCTGCGCGCGAGAACGCGGGCCTGCCTGCTGGTTATCGCGCGGTTCTTCGCGGCGAGCTCGTCCAGTTGTTGCCAGCTGAGCCCGTCGAGGTCACCGTCGGAGTCATGGGTGGCGATGACGACGCAGCCACGCAGGAGCGGCACGGTTCGCGCGGTGAAAGTCGTTGTTGCCATCAGTAATTCAGTGGCAGTGGTGTTGGCTCGGCGTTGACACTTCGGTGGCGACGCGGCGAACCAGAAGTCGTACTGGCGGTCTGTGCTGGTCAAGCACTGCAGACCGTGGGTTGCTACGAGCTGATCGATATCGGCCTTGCTATAGGCCCGGGTTTCATAAACGACGCCCTTTGGGCTGCAGTACAGAACGGTATGCATCCGAATATTCCATTCCACTCTTTCTTCTTTTCTTGGAGCGTGGCGAGCCACGCACTCCCTTGTTACCTGTGTTACCCGTGTGACAACTGAGACAAACCTGAATAACAATCGTGAAACGGGAAGTTTGGCCGGAAAGTGCGCCTGAAACACGCCTAGCAGGCCCATCGAGGTCCCCGCTGACGGTCGACAGGTGTCGAGTTTCTATCGTGACTGGTTATGAGCAACGACGCTGATGCCGAACGGGTCGCCGAACTGGCGCGGAGCGTGGTCGCCGACCACGATCCGAAGAAGGTGCCCATCCCTGAATACCTGGGCGCCTGTTACGACGCGGGCCTGTCCTGGGTGCACTTTCCCGAAGGCCTCGGCGGGCTCGGGGTCTCGCGTGGCCTGCAGGCCGTGGCCGACCGAATCCTGCAGGGTGCGGGCGGGCCGGTGCCACTCGGGCTCAACCCGATGGGCTACGGCATGGCTGCGCCGACGATCCGCGAGCACGCGCAGACCGACGAGGTGAAGCGCCAGTGGCTGCGACCGCTGGCCACCACCGAGGATCTGTGGTGTCAGTTGTTCTCCGAGCCGGGCGCCGGGTCCGATCTCGCGGGGCTGGCCACCACCGCGGTGCGCGACGGCGACGACTGGGTCATCAACGGTCAGAAGGTGTGGACGAGTTTGGCCCATCGAGCGCGCTGGGGCCTGCTCCTGGCACGCACCGATCCGGACGTGCCCAAGCACAAGGGTCTGACCTACTTCGTCATCGACATGCACGGTGAAGGCGTCGAGACGCGACCACTGCGCCAGATGACCGGGCAGGCCGAATTCAACGAGGTGTACTTCTCCGACGCGCGCATTCCGGACAAGCACCGCCTCGGTGAGGTGGGCAACGGCTGGAACGTCGCGATGACGACGCTGATGAACGAACGCACCGCCCTCGGCGGCAGCGGCAGCCGGCGCGGCGCGGGCACCATCGCCGATGCGACCGCGCTGTGGGCGTCCCGACCCGAGCGCCACACGCCCGTGCTGCGTGACCGGCTCACCCAGCTGTGGCTGCGCTCGGAGGCGCAGCGCCTGACCTCGGAACGCTCACGTGCCGCCGCGACGGTCGGCGGCCCCGGCCCGGAGGGTTCGATCGGCAAGCTGGTCGGTGCCGAGCTGAATCAGCACATCTACCAGTGGTGCATGGATTTCCTTGGGCCCGAAGGACTTCTATACCGCGGCTACAGCCAGGGCGCGGCCACCGGCGAGCGGGACTGGCAGGGGCCCATCCAGCAGAAGTTTCTGCGCAGCCGCGCCAACACCATCGAAGGCGGTACCTCGGAGGTGATGCGCAACATCCTCGGCGAGCGCATCCTCGGACTGCCCGGCGACCTGCGTGCCGATTCGGGCATGCGGTGGAAGGAGATTCCCCGTGGCTGACAAGCTTGCGGAACAGCCTGTGTTCCAAGCGGAGTACCGGTTCACCGAAGAGCAGGCGCAACTGCGCGATGCGGTGCGCAAGTTCAGCGCCGAGCACTTCGCGGAGGACAAGATCCGGACGCTCATGGAGTCCGATCCGCCGTTCGACGCGAAGGTGTGGGCGCGGCTCGGCGCCGAGCTCGGCGTCTTGGGGTTGTCCGTGCCGGAGGCCGACGGGGGAGTCGGCGGCACGTTGGTCGATCAGGCGGTGGCCATCGAGGAACTCGGCGCGCGGTTGGCGTGTGGTCCGCTGTTCGGCACTGTCTACGTTGCGATCCCCGCGTTGGTCGCGGCCTCGTCCGGACCCGCGCGAGACGAACTGCTCGGTGACCTGATCGAGGGCAGGCGCACCGCGGCCGTTGCGGTCGCGGATCAGTCGGGCGTATTCGACCCGGATGCGGTGTCGGTGACCGCCGAGGGCGACGCCGTTTCGGGCACGGTGAACCAGGTGGTTGACGGCGGCATCGCCGACGTGCTGTTGGTCGCGGCCCGCGGGGCAGACGGGGTGGCGCTCTACGCGGTCGACGCCGCAGCCGACGGCGTGGAACGCACGCCGCTCGCGACGCTCGACTTGACCCGCTCCGAGGTGAACATCGCCTTCTCGAAGGCGCCCGCAACTTTGATCGCTGGGCCCGACGAAACCGCGCGCGTGCTCGAGCATGCGCTGCAGGTTGGCGCGGCACTGCTGGCGGTCGAGCAGGTCGGCGCCGCGCAGCACCTGCTCGACTTGTCCGTCGACTACGCGAAGTCGCGGCTGCAGTTCGGCAGGCCGATCGGATCGTTCCAGGCGGTCAAGCACCGGCTCGCCGATCTGCTCGTCGACGTCGAGCACGCGAGATCGACGGCGTACCACGCGATCTGGGCGCTCACCGACGGATCCGACGACGCGGCATTGGCGACGAGCATCGCGCAGGCGGTCTGCTCGGCCGCCGGCAGCCACGTCGCCGCAGACGCCATTCAGGTGCACGGCGGAATCGGGTTCACCTGGGAGCATCAGGCACACCTCTACTTCAAGCGCGCCGCCACCAATGCGGTGTTGCTGGGTAACGCCGAGCAGCACCGGGAGCGGGTCGCCACGATGGTGCTGGACGGCGCCACGGCCGGCAAGGTGCCGTGGGTGGCCGACGGCACCGCCGTCTAGACGCGGGTGCGGATCTGACGGCGACACACGGTCTTTCGCGCACGCCCGTGGGCGGGTGACACCCGCTACAGCGGTGCTGTCCCGCTGTCAGCGTCGGACCGGTTGACTGAGGAAGTCTTCGGAGGTGACCGCTGCCGGATCGTCGAGACCGATGCCGATCTTGGCCAACAGCACTTCGCGCAGCGTGACGTTGCGGTTGACGTCGATGCCTGCCCGCCGTTGGGCGCGGCCGATTTCGGTGATGAGGAGCCAAACCAGCAGTCCGGTGAGGACGATGGTGACGACGCCGCCGAGACAGACCAGCGCCGTGGAACTGTTGCCGTTGAGCTCGGGATCGAAGTTACTGTTCAGCGCGGTGAACGTAGGCCATCCGAGCGCGCCGTTGAGGCCGGCGTAAATGCCGGGAAGCATTGGTATCACTATCAATTGACCCCAACCGACCAAGCGATGCCGGAGCAGGAAGAACACGAGCCCCGCGGCCAGTTGCAGGGTGGCGTCGATGGTGTACCACCACGCCGGTGCACCGAAGAACAGGAACGGCTGCTGCCCGTAGTACTTGTAGAGCCCGAGTTGGGCGCCCGTGATCTGCAGAGCCGCATCGAACAGCCACGAAAGGCCGTACGCGTAGAGGAAGAACTTCGCGCCCTTGCCGAGCACGATCGCACGATAGATGACGTACGCCTGTAGCCCGAAGAAGAACGAGTACCCGAGGACCACGTAGAGGGGAATGTGGCGCTGGAACAGGTTGACGGTGACGGCGACGTTGTCGCTGGCGAACCAGAGTAGGCCGAGGTAGTCCAGGTAGGGCTCGAGGAGTCCCATGCACAACCCACCGAGCAGAAAGACCAGGCCGAGTTTTTCACCGCGCAGAGCGAGCCGGACAACCCAGGTCAGGGCGAGCAGCCAGAAGATGGCACAGATGACGGTAAAGGCCAAGCTCCAGCCGAACGGTGCGGACAGATCCGCGGGCGGAACCGGGTACATAGGTGGCGCCTGGCTAAGGATCAGCTCGGTCATCGGTCACCTCTTGTCTTTATCGGTGCTGCTGGATGTCGTTGCCTTGCAGCGACATCCGAGCATGCGGCGCTATTGGCGGCCATGTGTTGCATATGAAACCAAACTGCCATGATGCTCGCATATATGCGTATCCGAGATCAATAGTTGGTACGCATCCTGTCAGGCTGTAGCGAAGGCGCCTTGCTTGACCCGACACTTTCCGGTGACGCCTGCAAGCGACGGAGCTGGTTTACGACGCGCGGTGCACACTGCGCGACGAAGTGCGTGCACGCCAGGCTGATGCCGATGGAGGCGAGTGCACAGACATACTTCGCCCACATCGGCCAACCCGAATTGAGCGCGGTGGAGATCGGCCAGCCGACGATTCCCGCTGCGGCACCGAGGACTACGGACGGAACAACTAGGAGGAGCCACAACTGCTGCGCACCACGCAGGACGGGCACCAGGAACACCGCCAGCGTGGCACCCAGCACGATCTGCAGGGCGTCGATGGCCGCCCACCACACCACGAATCCGGCAATCTTCATGGGCGGATCGCCGAAGAACTCGAGAATGCCAAGCCAAGCAGAGAGGCCGATCGCGATGAAGTCGATCACCGCGACTATGCCGTAAAGGATCCAGATCTTGCGTGCGGTGAACTCCTTCGAGAATGCGCGGTAGAGCACATAGAGCAACCCCCCGCAGAACCACGCGTAGCCGATGGGGACGAAGATCGGGACGGCCCGTTCGAACGCCACGAACACCGGGGTCACCTGGTGCGGCGGATATCCGACCAACACGACGTTGTCCAACCAGGGCTCCATCAATTCGGAGATTGCGCCGCCGATCAAAAACAGCAGGAGTGCCGGCCCGCGCTTGCGCTCACGCAACGCCCACCACATGAAGAACGCCAACGTGGTAAGCACCATCAGCACGGTGTAGGCGATGAGCGCGCCCTGCGGCGCCTCGCGTATCGGCATGTCCGGGACGGTGGGGTTCATCGTCTTCCCTCCTCGGCTGGGCTCGATGATGGCAGCAGACGAGTGCAGTGTGCGTAGATAATACTGCAATTTGGATCGCAAATTTGTACTCAATGCCGGTTATAGTTAACCAACACGTATCGGCACGGCGCCCACCCGTTGACGCGGCGACAGGGGACGTCGGATCACGGGAGGTCACAGGGACTCACGAATGATTGCGGCGTCATTGGCTAGTAAAAGTACGCATATTCTTGACTTGGAGGCGCAAGACTAAATAATATGCGTGTTGAGACCGCTTGCAACCGCTCGTTTGGCAGCATGCAGCGCTCGGGAATCTGCTCTGGTTATGTCCCGCCGGTGCGCCGCCTGATGCAGAGAGGCTTGATATGAAGATCGCGGCCGTATCGACCGACAAGTCGGAGACCCCGCCCGAGGAAGGTGCAACGGATTTCGCGCTCGGTCCTGGCTCCGTCACCTGGCGCGTGATGATGGACCCGACCGTGTTCATCATCGGTCTTCTGCGTGAGGCGATGCTGTTGACGCTGCATCCGGCCTTCGCGGCGGCGGCGGTGGACCACGACAGCTTCAACGACGATCCAGTTGGCAGGTTCAAGCACGTCGCCTGGTACACGTACGCGGCAACCTACGGCAGCCCCGATGACGCCGAGCATGTGAGTGGCATCGTGCGTCGGCGCCACGCCCGGATCGTAGGGGTGGAGCCGTTGACGCAGATCCCGTATCGGGCTGACGCCGAGTACGAGCTGGCGTTGACCCAAGCGATGCTGTCGGACTCATTTCTGGCCACCTATGAACTGTTGCACGGCGAATTGACAAGCGTTGAACGCGATCAGTTCTGCATGGAGCAGAAGGTGCCTGCCGCGCTGCTGGGCACCAATCCCGACCATCTGCCGTCGACGTACGGTGAACTCGTCGACTTCATCGCTCACGCCAGAAACCGCTTCGCAACGGGGCTTCAGGCGCGGGAGATCCTGTCTCCCTTCGCGACTGGTGAGTATCCGGCAGGGACTGTGATCGGAGATCTGCATCCCGTTCTGCGCAGGCCTGCCATGTTCGCACTCCGGGCGTTTGCCGATATGGCGCTGCTGACGATGTCGTGGGAAGAGCGGGAACTGGTAGCCATCAACCGCCGCCCCAAGCTCGGTTCACAGCTGGCGACCAAGATGGCGCTGCGAGCACTGTCCAAATGGTTCACCGGAGGCCAGGGTCAGGCGGTGTTCGAGAAGTTCCTCGGTGAGCACATCGCACCGATCTACCGTCGCGGTAAGGCCGCAGATACCGCGCCAGGCTCACGCACTCGCAAAGCCAAATTCGAGGTCCCCGATGCCGCGTCGTGCCTGGTGAAGGTCGACTACCTGACCAAGAACTGGCCGGGGTCCACAGCGGAGTATGTCCTCGGTAGGGCGGCGCGCGACACCAATCCGCCACCGCCGCAATCGATGCCGGTTCTGCGGAGTACGTCGGCCTCGACGTCGTAGTACAGGCTCACGAGCAGCCGATGTACGCGAACGCTCGTTGTTCGCGGGCGATTTTCTGACCAGTGAAAGGGAGAGGTCAACGTGGGCGTGCAACGCGTGCTTGAGAACGTGACTCGTCGGCGCCCGAAGTCCGACACGTCGGTGGCGATCGTCGGATGCGGTTTCGGGGGACTCGCGGCAGCGATCGAACTCAAAAGGTCGGGCATCGACGACATCACGATCTTCGAGCGGGCATCGGCGATAGGTGGGGTGTGGCGCGACAACACCTATCCCGGGGCAGCGTGTGATGTGCCGTCGCCGATCTATTCGTTCTCATATGCACTGAAGCCCGACTGGTCAGCGCTGTTCGGGTCGCAGTCGGAAATCCAGCACTACCTGTCCGAAGTGGCGGTCGAGTTCGGCATTCAGCCGATGATTCGTTTCGATTCCGAAGTTGCCACCGCAGATTTCGACGAGGCCGCCGGCAAGTGGACGGTGACGACAACGGCAGGGGAGTCGGTGACGGTCGACATCTTAATCTTGGCGACAGGCCAGTTGAGCCGGCCCAAAATGCCCAACGTGGCCGGATTGGAAAGGTTTCAGGGCGATTCCTTCCACTCGGCGCAGTGGAACCACGATGTGGATCTCACGAACAAGAAGGTTGTCGTCGTGGGCAGCGGCGCAAGCGCGATTCAGGTTGTGCCGGCCATCGCCGACCGCGTCAAAGACCTCACCGTCGTGCAGCGCTCACCCAACTGGGTGATGTGGAAGAGCAAGCGAGTGCCGGGTCGGCTGCAGACCGCGCTGATGCGTCGCTTCGGTTGGCTACGCACCCTGCACCACATCGCGTTGTTTCTGGCCTATGAAGTTCGCTATCCACTGGTAACGCGGGCCGCCGAGCCGGTGCGACGACTCTCTCAGTGGTACCTGATTTTTCGGTTGAAGCGACATGTGAAGGATCCGGCCGAGGTGGCAGCGGCAATTCCTGATTACCGACTGCTCTGCAATCGCCTGCTGCTGTCTAATGACTGGTATCCGACGATCGGACGAGACCATGTCCACCTCATCGGCTCGGCGGTCGCGTCCGTCGATGAGAGTGGCGTAATCACCGCCGACGGCCGACATATCGACGCCGACGTCATCGTGTGGTGCACCGGCTTCAAGGCGAGCGAATTCCTTGCTCCCATCAAGATTCGTGGGCGCGGCGGCGTTGATCTGCACGCGCAGTGGGCGGGTGGCCCCGCGGCGTACCTAGGCATGTCGGTTCCCAACTTCCCGAACATGTTCATGCTGTTCGGACCCAACACCAACAGCATCACCAACACGATCGTGTTCCTGTTGGAGCGGCAGGCGTCGTATATCCGCCAGGCGGTTCAGCACAAGCAACGCGAGCGGCTGGCATCACTCGAGGTGGGCACGGCCACGTACCAGAAGTTTCAAGCCTGGCTGGATGCCAAACTCGACCGCACCGTTTTCACGGACAACTGCCCGGGCTGGTACACCAACGACCAGGGCAGGGTCACGGCGATGTGGCCCGCCTCGCACCTGGCGTACGCACGAGCGACCAGGCGCTTCAAACCAGACGAATACGTCGCGCAGCTCCACCCGCCGGCGCCCGCGCTTACGAACAAATCCGCGCAGAAGGTCACCGAACCCGAGGTAGCTACGAAATGACGGCGGTGGGCCCTGAGTCTCGGTGGCCGAAGTGGTGCGTGGGGTCGGCCGTTGACGGCCCCAGACTTCGACTTGAACCCTATTGTTGTCCACATCACTTCTCGTCCCAAGGAAGGTCGACGTGGTCGCTGCCAGTGGCTCATGGTTGAACGAAGTAACCGCTTCACGCGAGCTACTTCGTCGAATCACCTTCGCCACAATCGAATCGGCGTCGAGGACGGAGCATCGGAGTCGATGATGAACGACCTCGACCAGAAACACTACGACGTGATTGTTGTGGGTGGGGGACACAACGGCCTAGTCGCGGGCTGTTATCTGGCCAAGGCAGGACTCCGTGTCATCGTGCTGGAGCAGCGTGACTGGCTGGGCGGAATGGCGGCGTCGCGGGCATTCGTTCCAGACGCCCCGGATCACATTCTGAGTCCAGGAGCCTGGGAGAACGTCTATTTTCGGGCGGCGGGCGTCGGTCGGGAACTCGGACTCGAGCAGTTCGGGCATCGTGACCTCGACGCGCACGGGTGGGCCTGGCTCGGTGACAACGGCGAATCCATCGTGCTTCAGGCGGATCTCCGCAAGACGGTCGACGACATCAGGCGCTTCTCCAGGCGGGATGCCGAGACGTATGCAGAGCTCACTGAGGCTGCCATCAAGATCCTGAAAATCCAGGATGCATATGGACTCTCGCTTCCCAAGCGGCCGAGCTTGGACACCATCAGCGCGGCGCTGCGGGCCGTTGCCGGAGGACGTCGAGTTCGAGCACTACTGGCTTCCGCCCTGACCGCCACCGCTGCGGACGGCATCGAGTCGTTGTTTGAATCGGAGGCAGTTCGCGGGATTTTCGCTGGCACCGGAGCAATCCTTGCCCCACTCTCAGTTGACGGCAGCGCCATCGCGCTCTTGGCGCCTTCGATGATCCACCACAAGGGGGCGGCTCGGCCCGTCGGCGGGATGGGCGGACTGGTGGCCGCCCTGGAACGATGCCTGACAGCGCACGGCGGCACAGTTCGGCTGTCCAGTGAGGTCGCGACGATTCGGATGCACAGGCGTGGCGGC
The DNA here is from genome assembly GCF_025822765.1 of Mycobacterium barrassiae. GTDB lineage: Bacteria > Actinomycetota > Actinomycetes > Mycobacteriales > Mycobacteriaceae > Mycobacterium > Mycobacterium barrassiae. The sequence goes on from NZ_JACKUK010000011.1 coordinate 158,531, forward strand.
GTCGTCGAGCTGGTCGACGGTACCGAACTTCACGCTGGCCACGCCGTTATCGCAGCATGCCCCGTGCACCGCGTTCCCGAGCTCGTGGGTGAGGCACTACCTGCGGAAATCGCTGCGCGGCTTCGAAAGGCTCCGGCCAATGCAACCGGTCTTGGCACGTTCACCATCAACGCTGCCCTCTCGGGCCGAATTGAACTGTCGAACCATCAGCCGAACCGGCGAGACGGCGTGGACCTACGCAAGCCCGCCATCTATATGGGCACCCTCGAAGAAGTTGTCGCCGCAGGCGAACAGTCGGCGCGCGGCGAATTGCCCGATCGGACCACCTTCTGTCTGGGCATACTCTCTGCCGTCGATCCGAGTCAGGCGCCCGAGGGTCAAGATGTTGTTCAGCTGTACAGCCCGGCCCCGGTGGAACCGGTTGGCGGATGGGACAAGTGGCGGGGCGAGGCAGAGCGCCGACTAGAGGAGAAGGTGGCCGAAGCTGCACCGGATTTCAAACGTTTGCAGATTGGCACCTTCGTCGAGACGGCCCAAGACCTCGCCGCGCGAACAGGCGCGGAGAACGGCTGCATCTATCACATCGACAACCTGCCGACTCGCATTGGACCGATCCGTCCCGCCGCAGGCGCCGGTGGTTATCGCACTGTCATCGATGGGCTGTATCTCGGTTCTGCGAGTTGCCATCCCGGCGGAGGCGTATCCGGCCTGCCCGGAAAGCACTGCGCTAACGTCGTTCTCGTGGATATGGGCGTTGGCCGACAAAGCGCCTTCAATCGCATCCCGAAACTGAGACGATCCCGCTAGTCAGACAATCCAGGTCCACGCGTAGGTGTGCTTGAGAGTGTCGACTCCGTCGAAGACCTCGATGCTGCGAACTCCCGGCGTGACCGCGATCTCGTCGAGAATGCCGGCAATGAGTGCACTTCGGTCTGGGGCGATCAATACGGCGATGAGATCGAAATCGTCTAGTACTCGGGTGACTTGAGCGACATCATCGCGCTTAGCGAGCGCAGTGGCGACATCGGCCACCTTGCCCGGCGCCGCCTTCACGCCGACGAACGCGTGTGCGCTGATACCCGCTGCGACGATGTCGGAGACCGCCTGGATGCGAAAAACCCTGTCAGCAAGCATTCTCTTGATACGTACACGGACGGTGCCCTCGGAGACGCCGAGGTCCGTGGCGATCTGACGATTGCTTCGTCGCGCATTCAATTGAAGTTTTTCGATGATCGCGAGGTCCATCTCGTCGACGGTGTCGCTCGGTTGAGCTTCGGGCATGGTGCCGGGGTCGACGTTGAGCAGCGACCACTTTGAGTCGTATTTCAAGACGTCGAGCGCGATACAGCCGTGTACGGCGCTGACGCCCTTGATCTTTGCAAGCGTCGTGTTGAATAGCTCGGCAAGGTGAAGTTTGTCCCGCCCCAGCATCGGCACGATGATGTCGTAGCGGCCGGTGCAGATCGTGACACCGATAGCCTCGGACAATTCGGCAACTTCGGCGGCTACGGAGTACACCGGTCGGCCAGACACGTTCATCATGGCGAAGGCGAATTCCCGGTGACCAAACAGCCGAATGTCGGTGATGGCGACCACTCGCAGCGCGCCGGCATCTTCGAGCCGGCGCAACCGGGCGGCAACGGTCACCTCATTGACGTTCAGTTCGGTTGCGAGGGAACGGTTGCCCTTGCGTCCGTCCAGGCGGAGCTGCTCGATCAGCGCTCGGTCCAGGTGGTCTAATTCTGGACCGGAACTCGCAGCAGAACTCACTGCCTCAAGGCGCTTGTGCGCAGGCCCGACTGCTTTAGCCACCATCTTTCCCATCTGCATGACAAGAGGGGGCAGCGGCCCCCTGACCCCGCTACTCTACGCAAAGTTCGCGTGCAAGCGCTGATCATCGCCATTTAGCGAAGTCGCATGTCGCAGGAGGGGTTGTTCCGACTGATTTGGCGGTGGCGGTGGCCGCGTCGTCTACCGCCCAGTGTTGGCGAGGCGTTTCATGTAGGGACTGAAGAGAACGATGTCGACGAACAGCAGAATCTCTATGTTGTGGATTCCGGGGATGGTCTGTACCCGCTCGGCGATCACCTCGACGAGTTCTTCGGGGGCGTTCGCGGTGAGCGCGATACTGAGGTCAGAGTCGCCGACGCAGACCGCCATGAAGGCAATCTCGTGAATCGCAGCCAGCTCATTCCTGATCTCCATGATGCGAGTTCTGTCGGCTCGAATACTGATAGTGGCGATGACGGCAGCGAACCCGAGGGCAACGGGATCAACCATCGCGACGGCTCGAACTAGGTTGGCTTGCACCAGTCGGTTGATTCGGGCGCGAACTGTGCCCTCTGATGCTCGCTGCGCATGAGCGATCCTGCGATTGGATTGGCGACCATCTTCGATCAGTGCCTCGAGAATGGCCACGTCCAGGTCGTCAAGCTGAACGCGTGGTGCGGGCAGGCGTAGGAGCGGCACCCCGCGACCCACGAACACGCGGCGTCCGTTCGGAGTGATCACCGTGTCGGTGGCGAGATCCAAACTCATGTGCGCGATTCCTGCTATCGAAGGCAAGTCATCGTTGGTAAGCCGCTTCAGTTCGGCACGGTCCTGGACCAACAGGTAAGCGACGACGTTGTGGTCGCCAAGGCTCACCGCTGCAACGAGGCACTGCGCCAGGTTGCTCACGGCTTCTGCAACCTCTCGAGGAGGTCGGTTGTGCGTTCGTATTCGAGCGATGACCAGCCACTCGAAACCCGCCTCCTCCCAGTCGATTATGGCGGTGAAATTGATTGCGCCCGATGCGGTGAGATTGCGCAGCCGGCTGCTCACGGCCGACTCGCTGATTCCGATGCTTGCTGCCAGCTCGCGATTCGTCATCTTGACGTCGCGGAGCAGCAAATCGATTAGTGCACGGTCGATTTCGTCGGGATCTGCACGGTTCGCGGCATTCAAATGCACCGAGGACGACACGGCGGCCGGGGGCGCGCTAGTCGCAGGCGAGCGAAGGATGACACCTTCGGACTGACGATCAGGGGCTGCCATCGCAGGGTCATTCGCACCGGTACGTCGGTGTTGCGCCCCGACCGCGGGATGAGCGAGATGTCGGCAATCGTCGCCGCAGGACCCTGCCACTCAATGAGTGTTGACGTGAGCCAGCAACGTCGGATACCCGCTTATTGACGCTGCAGCTAATCTTCGCTGGACGGGTCGACGTTCCGGGTGTGCACGTCGGAGACGTGTTCTGGTATCCGCTGAAATCCCAGTCCGGTCCGCTGGCGAAGGGCGCGGACTCGATCTCGGCTCCCCCCGCATGAATGCTGACAACGTGCCCCTTTGGGATGCGCCCCGACAGGTCCGAGATCCGCCTCAGCCTCAGTTGACTCGCCGATGGTTCGGCAGTTCGAAGCCGCGGCAAGCCGACTGCCGGCGCCCGTTCCCCACTGGCCGGGGCAGATTGCGGCCCCACGGCCGCCCAGCTCAGCTGCGTAGACATGTCGACTTCCCTCGTCAGGCGGTGTGGCGTGAGCAGTTCAAGTGATACGAAAGCTACCCCGGGCATAGTCATATAGTCCGCAGCAGCTGGGGCATCCTGCTACGCGATCTAAACCCTAACAGCACTCATACGAAAATTTCCGGGGTTTTGGGGCTAGAACGGGGTGCGATGATGTGGTAGACATCTGACTTGTATCCCGATCAGTGAACTTCCAACAATCGACCGGGCAGGGTGGAGCATTGCGGCAGCACTCAGATGGCGATCGTGACGACTAGCGTTCGTTCCGGCGGGCAGCTGCGCGGAACAGCGCTTGCTGGTCTCAGCAAAGTCGCCGCGCGGATCGTAGCTATCCCGGTGCAAAGCGCCGCCACAACCGGGCGCGGCGTGGTCATGGCCGTCTCGGTCCTGCGATACATCGTGGTCGACGCCGTCACGTTTCGTCTGCCCTGGGGGGAGACGATTTCCCAGGCGTGGTTCTTGTTGAAGGTGACAGCGACACCGGCGATCCTCATGGCGATCCCGTTCGGTGCGATGGTGTCGGTTCAGACCTCAGGACTCGTCAACCAGATCGGCGCCAGCTCGCTGGTCGGCGCGGCGAGCGGCGTTGGCGTGATTCGCCAGGGCGCACCGATTACGGCCGGCCTGCTGATGGGCGGTGCAGCCGCTTCAGCTATTGCGTCCGATCTTGGCGCCCGGCAGATACGCGAAGAGCTCGACGCGATGCGCGTCCTCGGAATCGATCCTGTGCGCAGGCTCGTTGTGCCGCGCTTCATTGCCCTCATTCTCATCTCGCCGATTCTGTGCACCATCATCATCGCCTCCGCGGTCGCCGCGTCCTATGCACTGGCGTTGACCGTGAGCGGCGTGACGTCAGGCAGCTTTTGGATGTCGTTCGGGTCCTTCGCCAAGATGACCGACGTCTGGTTCGCCATGGCCAAGGCCGCTACGTTCGCCGCGATCGTCGCGATCATTTCCTCGCTTCGAGGTACCGAGGCCAAGGGTGGTCCGCGCGGCGTCGCCGATGCGGTGAATTCTTCCGTGGCGCTCAACGTCGTGGGCGTAGTGATCGTGAATCTTGCCATCACCCAACTGCAATCGATGTTCTTCCCGATGGCGGTCGCGTGATGACGGTGTCTCGGGTCGCCGCGCCGACGCGGTCCTGGAATCTCGCGAGAACGGTAGCCCGTGTCGTTCGTGAGCCATTCCGGACCGCGGGTCAATGGGCGATGTTCATCGGGCAGACCCTCTGGCTGCTCCCATGGGTGTTTCGGCGCTACCGCCGGCAGACCTTTCAGGTCATGAACAACCTGGCCTGGGGCCGCGGATCCTTGATCGTCGACGGCGGGGTGATCAGCGTCCTGATCATCCTCGGCGTGGCCGTGGGTGCCTCGATCGCGATCGAAGCGTTCTCCACGTTGAACATCATTGGGTTTGGCGCTCTGTCCGGCATCGTCGGCGGTCTTGCAAACGTCCGAGAGATGGCTCCGCTCGTCGCAGGAATTGCGTTCTCAGCTCAAGCGGGTTGTCGGATGACCGCGGAGATCGGGTCCATGCGGATCTCGGAGGAAATCGACGCGACCGAAGCGATGGGACTGCGGCCGATACCGTTCGTGGTAGGCACCCGCCTCGTTGGTGCCATGTTGTGCGTCGTGCCGGGTTTCGTCCTGACGTTGATTCTCAGCTTCTTCGTGTCCGACAGGATGATCCGGGTCTTCTTCAGCCAGCCCGGCGGAACGTACGAACACTACTTCGTCCAGTTCCTGTCACCCACGGATCTCGCGTATTCGTTGTTGAAGGCCGCTGTCTTCTGCGCGGCAGTGACCATCATTCACTGCTATTACGGATATTTCGCATCGGGCGGTCCGGTAGGCGTGGGTCAGGCCTCCGGACGTGCGGTACGCGCCAGCCTCGTCGCGATCATGGTCTTGGATTTCCTGCTCACTGTTGCCCTTTGGGGACTACGTCCCGAGTTCGTCTTCAAGGGTTAGGTGATCGACGTGCTGATGCGGAAGACAGCAGATGAGGAGACACGCATCCTCACAGTCGTCGGCGTGGGTGTCGTTCTCGCGATTGCCGTCGCCATCGCGCTCGTCGTTGCCAATCCCTTCGCAAGCCGCCCAAAGGATCTCATCTCGATCCAGATCGACAGTCCATACGTCGGTCAAGGTGTCGACACCGGCACGGCTCTGATCATGCACGGCGTCGAAGTGGGGGAGGTCAAGAAGGTTTCGAGCCTGCCCGGTGGCGCCGTGCGCCTCAACGCCGACCTGCGCACGAGCGCGGCGGCAGGGCTCACCGACACGTTTACCATCGACTTCCGGCCCGCCAACTACTTCGGTGTCACAGGTATCAATATCTCGAAAGGCCATGGCGGCCAACCCCTGCGTGACGGTATGCAGATCGAGGCGGCCACGCGTGGCAACTACACGCTGCAGACCCTGCTCTCTCGATTGGGTGACATCACCGATGGTGTCGTCACCCCCCAGTTGGTCAGCGTCATCGACCGCTCCACGCGATATGTGGACGGGCTGAATCCCTTGGTCGAGACGATGTTGACTGTCACCAAGGCCGTCGACAACGTGCAGACGGTGAGTACGGCGCAATTGATGAGAAATGCGGCCGGCCTCAGCGTCGCGTTCCCGGGATTCGTGGACGCTGCGACGGACGCGGGCGACAGGTTCGACCGTGCCGGTCTGGTCGAGTTCGACCATACGGGTGGTGAAGTGACAGAACAGTTCTGGAAGGATCACTATCTACCCACGGTTGAACTTGCCGCATTCGGACTCTTCGCGGCCGTCGGTCGACTGGAATCATCACACGTCGACGACCTTCTCCCAGCCGTCGAAATCGTCAAAATCCTCTCCGACACGGTGCCAGGACTCGTCAGGCCCCCGGACATCTCCGAGACCTTGGTCGAGCTTCGGCGGCGCTTCGAGAACATGTACGGGGGGACGCCCGAGCAGAGGGCGATGCAGGTGCATATCGTGCTCGACAGCCTCCCCGGCGTCGCGGCTCCGCTGGGCGTAATGGGAGCCACGCCATGAAGCATGTCGGCGATCTTTGGAAGTTCGGCCTCAGCGCGGCTGCCGCGCTGGTCCTGTTCATCCTGTTGGCAAATGTGATGCTTCAGCCAGTCTCGAGCGAAACACGGGACTATTCCGCCGCTTTCACGGACGTGTCGGGACTTCATCTCGACGCAGATGTACGTGTGATGGGCGTGCGCGTCGGCAAGGTGCAGTCGATCGAGCTCGTCAGGGAATCCGGGCGAAGCCTGGCAATGGTTGCCTTCACGCTCGATAAGCGATTCGCAGTCACGCCGGAGACCAAATTAGCGGTCAAGTACCAGGCACTGACTGGTCTTCGTTACATCGACGTGGTCGACCCGTCGGAAGAAGACCCGACGGCACAGGTCGTGACGCATGTGCCGACAGCTATGACGCAACCGTCGCTGGACATCACAACCTTGTTCAATGGCCTGCAACCGGTGCTCGCCACTTTGAACCCTGAGGAGATCAACACCTTCACTTCCAACGCAGCCGCCTACCTCGCGGGCGACGGAAGCGGATTGGGGCCCATGCTCGACAGCATCCGAACACTGACCCAGTTCGTGTCGGATCGCCAGCAGGTCGTGGCCACACTGATGCACAATCTCGACGCGGTCGCAGCGGAGATGGGCGGTAACTCCCAGAAGTTGGTCCAGGTCATCGACTGGGTCAATCGGCCCTTGGATCAAGCACTTTCGATCATCGACGAGTTTCGCAAGTCCGATCTCTATGGACCGGGCTTCGCGCTTCCGGTCGCGCGTTTGATGCGCGCGTTCGGTTTGAAACCCGGTGTCGACCTCGATATTGCCCTGGACAAGGCTTTCACAAACCTGGACAACGCCATCGAGGCGTTCAAACGGTTCCCTGTCATCTGGGAGGGCATCGACACGCCGGCCATTGCCGAAGGGGAGCCCCTGACGTGCTCGCGTGGACCCGCCCAGCTGCCGCCGATGATGGACGTTCTCCTCAACGGTCAGAAGGTGGTCATGTGCAATTCCTGAAGACGTTGCGAAACCCGACGGTCTACGGAGTCGTTGCCCTGGCCGTCGTCACGGCCGTGGCTGTCGTCGTGGCGATGCTGTACATCAGTCCCCCCGGGCGACAGACCGTTGCCTTCTACACCACCGACGCGTCGTCGGTGCGCCCCGGAGATTCGGTCCGCATTGCCGGGATCGACGTCGGAAAGGTGAAGTCGCTCTCCAAGGAGCCGAATCGGGTCAAGGTGGACACAAGTGTGGACGCCAGCGCCTTCGTAGGGGATCAATCTCAAGTCGACGTCCGCATGCTCACCGTCGTCGGCGGCTACTACGTGAACATCACGTCCCTGGGCGACCAGCCACTCGGCAGCCGTGTGATTCCCGTCGAACGGGTCACCATGCCGTACAACCTCGTGCAGACGCTGACGGACGCCACCAAGATCACCGATCAGGTCGCGCCGAAGCCCATCCGCGAATCGATCGACGAGATCGAGCGCGGGCTCGCCGGCACCAATACGGAAACCGTGTCGGCCGTCATCCAAGCGGGCAACAGCCTCGTCGAGACGTTGGACCGCCAGCGCGGACAGATCTCGGCAATTCTCAACCTTTCTGACGAGTACATCGAGAGCTTGGCCAACTACAAGGACGGGCTCAAGGTCCTGATCTCGAAAGTCGCCATTCTCGAGCAGACGCTCGTCATCTACGGTGAGGGGTTCGCCGGAGCGCTGCAGGCCCTGGGCGAGGTCGGTGACTCGCTGCTTCCCCTCGGGCCGTTCTACGACAAGCATCGGCAGCGATTCATCGAGAAGATGCGCAACTGGCAGCAGACATTCCGTTCTTGGGCGGATCGCAGCGGCCTCGTCGTCCGCAGCCTGCGAAAGGTGAGGAACAAGCTCGATCGCGTGCTCGATGCCCAGAATGCGCGGCCCGAGCTGTTGGCGACCGACCTGTGTTTTCCCATGCCGGGGAGTCCATGCTGATGCCGACGTCACGCAACGCCAACTGGTCTCGGCCCGTCGTAGCCGGGTGTATCGCGCTGACGATTGCAGGTACTGGAGTTGGTTGTGCCGCACCAGCGGGTCAGAAGCAGGCGGTTGACTACTGCGCGATCATGTCCGACAGCATCGGGCTCTACGTTGGCAACCCGGTGACCCAGATGGGTTATCGCATCGGCGAAGTGACGAAAATCGCCGACAGAACCACCGACGTGCAGGTCGACTTCTCCGTCGCCGCCGACAACCCGTTGCCGGCCGACGTCAAGGCGATAACGCGGTCGACCTCCATCCTTGCCGACCGGGCTCTCGAGCTGGTCGGGAACTACGAGTCCGGTCCCAAATTGACTCCTGGACAGTGTATTCCACTGAACCACAGCGTCACTCCCAAGTCGCTGTCCGAGGTGATCGGGTCGGCCACCGAATTCGTCAACTCGATCTCCCCGGAAGATTCGAGCAATGTCGCGGGCACGATCGATGGGCTGGCGCGATCACTGCACGACAACGGCGCAGGCGTGAATCGGCTGCTGTCGACTTCTTCGGCCTTGCTCGACAGTCCGGATCAAGCGATCAGTGACATGGCCTCCGTCGTTGCCAACTTGTCGGACCTGACGACCACCTTGGTAGACCTCAGGGGTCCGATGAAGCAGATTCTGCTGGACGCGGTGCAGACCACTCCTGACGTCAACTCGGCATTCGATGGGGGAGCACGGTTCACCGACGTGTTCCCGGAACTCGTCACGCTGGTCGCGGACCTCGAGAAGAACATGGGCGATGAGACTCAGCTGACGCTCGATTCGGTGGCGATGGCGTTGCGGAAGATCACCCCGCACTCCAACGCGCTGGCCGACTTGTTCAATCCCGTGCCGTGGTGGATCAACACCGCCGCCAACCACTTCAACAAGCAGCAGTTCACCATTGCGTGGCGCCCGCCGATGTACAGGATCCCGACACACGACGGCCTGGCCCAGTGCGGCTTCATGAACACCGTGATGCCCGGCAGTTGCGCGGACGTCGCCGGTCAGCCCTACGCTGTCGACGTCGCGCTGCTCCAGTACGTACTCATGCAGGCGCACCGATGACCCGCCGGATCGCGGCTGCGTTGCTCGCATGTGCCGCGCTGCTCACGTCCTGCGCGTCGATCACGGTCAACTCATTACCCCAGCCCGGCAATGCCTACCGCGACGGGTACGACATCGTGCTCGAGTTCGCCAACGTCCTCAATCTTCCGGATCGCGCGAAGGTGGTGCTCGACGGCACCGACGTTGGCGTGGTCACCGGTATCAACATCGCAGACGGCCACGCGAACGTGACCTCACGCATCGCCTCCGGTGTCGAGGTGCCGTCCAACATTCATGCGACGCTGCAACAAGCCACAGTGCTTGGCGACATTTACGTCGCGTTGGAACCGGACACCGACGTCTCCGCACCACCGCTGACACCGGGTGGGCGCATCCCGCTTATCCAAACGACATCGCCGCCCCAGCTCGAAGACACCATCGCCAACCTTGCGAACTTCGTCGCGAGCGGTTCGATCCAGCGTGCCCAGAACTCGGTGATCCGCATCAACAACGTGAATCCGCCCGAGGCCGAGATTCGGGAACTGGCAGGACGAGTCGCCGTCGACCTGTCGGACCTGTCGAACAACCTCGACGTCGTGGACAAGTGGCTCGAAGGGGTCGCCGGCACAGACGATGTCATGTACACAAAGCTGCCGAAGTTCCAGCACTGGTTCTCGCCCGCAGGGATGCTGGGGTTCGACCGCGGCACGGAAGTCGCGTCCTACGTCGGAATTCTGCTGCCGTCGATCGGCAGCATCTACAGCGGCGGCTACTGGCTGGTGCCACTGCTGGAATCGTTGGGGACGACCATGGAGGCCATCCAGCACAGCAAGTGGGCCGTCGAGGATGAGATCCCGAGGTGGCGCAAGCTTTGGACCGACCTGTTCCTGCCGGTCGACAAGTACCCTGCGATCAACATCACCTCCATCGTTGGACCTGACGGCCGCGAAATGTCGGGCAACGTCGAGGACGTGCTCCGAATGCTGGGGGCGATGCCGTGAGACTGGTGCGAGTGTTCCTGTCGTTCGGTGTCTTTGCAGCGATCATCGTGTTCGGGATCGCCTACATCGCCGCCCTCGGAATCCGGATCGCCCCTCCCTCCAACCGTATCGACCTCTCCATGCAGGTGCCCGACATCAACGGCCTGGTCGTCGACTCGAGGGTTCTTCTGCGCGGCGTTCCGGTCGGCAAGGTCACTCACATCGATGCCAACGTCGATCACGCCACCGTCGACTTCTACGTCGAAGGCGACCATAAAGTTCCCGTAGACACCTTTGTTCGGCTGGAAAATCTGTCCGCACTCGGCGAGACCTATATCGCGCTGTTTCCACAGAACTCGGTCGGCCCGATGCTGCAGAGCGGACAACGGATTGCGACCGAGGTCATACAGCAGCCTCCGTCGATCTCGGAGTTGGCGACCAGCGTCGTGCGGGTGTTGCAACAGATGGACCCGGGCCAACTCAAGCAGATCGTCGGTGAAGCCGATGCCGCGCTTCCGGACCCAGACGTCGTCTTGGTTAATCTGCGCCGCACGAGCGTGCTGCTGCGCAACGCCACATCGGATATGAACGGCCGTGGGCAGCTCACCCTCGCCAACATGCAGACACTTCTGGAGAACGCCGACTGGCTCGGCCCCACCTTGGCCAGTCTGGTGCCGGATCTGCGTCTACTCGGCCCCCGGCTACACCACATGTATGACGTCGCGATGGACCTGGTGCGGGACAACAACCCTCACAATCTGCAGTTGCTCCAAACCTTCTTGGGACGCATCCAGACGTTCCTGGACGATCGCGCACCCGACCTCAAGGTCATCACCGAGGCGTTGTTGCCGAAGATGAGCGGCATCGCGGGATCGCTGATGAACTTCGACTCAGGTCGCATCTTGTCGAGCATGCTGGCCGCGGTACCTGAGGATGGCGCGATCACACTGCACGTCACCATTCCGCCACCGTGATCCAGCCACCGAAAATGCCGACAGCCCAAGAAGAGGAGTCCGAAATGTCAACCACAGAAACCGCGAGCACCGATCTCGACGAGACTGCCAGCAGCGCTCCCAAGGTGAAAGCCGAAGAAGCCGAAGACGTTCCGGCCGCGGAAAGGCGACGTGCGACCGCAACGGTGTCGGTGCGGTCGCTGTCCGTCGGGGCCGTCATCGCGCTGCTGGCCATCGCCGTCGGTGTCCTGACGTGGCTGTACATGAGTGCCGAGCAGGAACTCGCAGCGCAGGCCCGGCAGGCGGAGAACTTCGAGCACGCTGAGAATGCGGCGCTGGAGTACGCGGTGAACGCCGCTGAGATGAACTACCAGGATCTGAACGCCTGGAAGACGAAACTAGTCGCTGGGACTTCGCCGGAGCTGAACGACAAGCTCTCCAGAGCAGCCGACTCCATGGAGCAGCTTCTGGTGCCACTCAAATGGGACTCCACCGCCAAGCCGTTGGTGGCAAAGGTGCGATCGGAATCGGGCGGAATCTACGTCGTCGATGCGTTCGTCAGTGTCCTTACGAAGACGTCTCAGGCACCCGAAGGGCTGCAGTCGACAGCGACCTACAGCGTCACGATGGACGGGAACCACGACTGGCAGATCACCGATGTTGGTGGCATTGACGCCGTGGTCCCGTCCGGTTAGGCGCATTGTGGTGGCTGGTCTTCGCTGGAAGGAGCGAAAGATGTTGCGTGGCAGCGATGTGCGCCGGGAGGGTGCCGTAGCGGCGATCGTTGCGGTCGCTGCGTCCGTGATTGCGCTGTTGGCCGGACCGGCACTCGCTGACCCGCGCGACTGGGCGCCGGAGCCTCCTCCTGGTCCGGGCGAGACATATGTCCCCTTCGCCGATCCGATCAGGAACGATGACTCTCCCGGCCCGCTGCTTCCGGTGTTCACGCCCACCCCGTCGAATTGGGCACCGAAGTACCCGTACCCATTTGAAGAATGGCGGGATCAGGTCACTCCCGCGGATATCACTGCGGAGGCTGAGCTGTGTCAATGGTACAACGCGCAATTCGAGGAAGTACGCGCCCAGACCGAGCGGCTGAACATGCATCTCATCACCGCCAACGGAGACTGGGCCGCCCCAAGCATCCCCGAGCAGGCGAACGCCGTGACGGCCAACCTTGACCGTTCACTGGATTTCATCACTCCCAGAGTCCAGACCTTCACCATCGGAGAGGACTACCTGGGCGGATTGTTCTTTCCCCTGTACGGCAGCGAGAGCTTCTACCGCCTGTGGCAACAGATGTCGAACGTGCGGGACGGAATCAAGGCTCGCATGCCCACCTGGCACAGCGGTCCATCGTTTCAACAGATGATGCGCTTCGGAAGCAAGATCGAGCGCCAACACGTGTGTGACTGATCGGGGATAGCGTGAAAACTATTCGAAGTCCGAGACTTATCGTCGGGTCGTCGGCGATCCTGACGGTAACCGTGTTGATTGCGCCCGCCGCACCAGCCGACCCGGCGCCGAGCCTGCAAGAGGCTGTCGCACAAGTCCGCGGATCTGCGACATGTGGCCAACTGGAATATGACCCCGCCGTCGAACAGGCCGCCGAAATCGTCAACCAATCGACTGATGTCTATCTGAACCACACCGCGAGACACGTACCCGTGGCCGACCCCCTGCCGATCGTCCATGATCTCGGCGTCGCCGGCGGCAAGGCCATTTCACTGTATGGCGCCGCCGGCAACACCGGTGATTCAATCAAAAGCGTTCTCCTGCAGGGATACCAGGCCATTCCGGATTGCGCGTACACGAAGTTCGGTGCAAGCATGCTGTGGAACGAGAGCACCGGGAAGAACCTCGCGACCGTAGTGCTGGTCGGACCATGACCCCGATCCGCCGACGGACCATGAGCTTCGCCGCAGCAGCGTTCATCGCAGTACTCGGTTCGATGCCCGCCGCGCCTTGGGCCGAAGCGACCGACGACGTGGTCACGTACGAAGTCGTCTCCAACTTCGTCGACCGGGCGAACATCGTCTACATGGACCCGCAACAGCGGGCGTTCGTTTGGCAGGCGGCACTGCCGTGGCGGATGGATACGGCGGTGCTCGGAGGCACAGATCGCGCCGAAGTTCGAGCGGATTGGCGGCCGAACGAACGCCCGAACAAATGGGTCACGGTGCGCATACTTCAGGGCGGCAAGGTGCTCTGCCAGAGCACCCTCGACCTCGGAAACGCGACATGTTACGGCAACACGCCACACATCTTCTAGCGCGGCGGTGCCGATGAAGCCGCACTACGCGCCCCGCCTCGGGAAGGATGACCAGATGTCCGACCAGCGTGAAAGCCTTTGCCGAGAAGCGGATCCGGTGGTCTCTGTCGCTACACCGCGAGGGCAATGGTCGCCAGTCGTCGTGGCGGCCGCGCTGACCGTCTTGTTGCTGGCCACTGGACCGACGGCTCAGGCGGACCCCGCAGCGCCTTTGGCCCCACCCGGAGAGCCGTTTGTCTCGGAACAGCCGGCGCAGCCGTCACCGCCGCCCCCATCGCCAGAAGAGCCCAGCCCGTGGCCGGATATTCGGTACTACCAGCAGTTGGACGCGAACACTTTCGCTCTTCCCGGCGGCGTGTGGTTCGTCGCTCCGACGGGACAGAACTGCGGCATTTGGGGCCGCGGCAACTTCGGCTGCACCGGGTACATACCCGGAGCGCCTGCCGGGGTGAGTCATATCGGATGGATCAACGGTGATCGTGCCGTGCACTACGACTGGTCGATGGCCGTCAGATTCCCTGCCACGCGGGCCGAAAAGCCGCTGCCTCAGCGCAGTTTCATCCAGCACGAAGGCACGAAATGCGCTGTCACACCTGACAATCGCACATTCTGCGAGCGCGGTCCGATGAAGTTCTTGATCGAGCCCACCAAGACCTGGTTGTCGGCACCGTGGACGGATCAGAGCTGGCGATGGCTAGGACCGACCGACACCAGGCCTGTGCAATCACCGCCCGGATGACACGACCTCACCGTGCCCGCAGTGTTAGCGGCCGCCGACTCTATGCCTCGGAATCGAGCCGCTTGAGATAAGGGCTGAACCGGACGACATCGACCATGAACAGGGTGTCGGTGGCGTGCACACCTTCAATCGTTTGAATCCGCGTCGATACGAGTTCGGTCAGTTGCTGGGGATCCGTTGCGGTGACTGCCACGCTGAGATCGGAGCTGCCGACGCATACCGCGATGAACACCAGGTTCGGCACTGTCCTGAGCTGCTCGTGGATTTCGTTGATCTTGGCGCGATCCGCCCTGAGGGACACGAACGCAATGACACCGGCCAAGCCCATCGCTACCGGTTCGACCATGGCGACGACGCGCACCAGACCGGCTTGGGTGAGACGCGACATCCGCGCGCGGATAGTCCCTTCTGAGACGTTGAGCGATCGCGCCGTCTTGCGACTGGATTGGCGCCCGTCGATGATCAGTGCTTGCAGGATCGCCACGTCCAGATCGTCCAACTCGACTTTGGGCGCTGGTAGCCGGATGGGGGGCGCTCCTCGCGCCAGGAAAAGCTTGCGGCCGTTGGGTGTAACCGATGTGTCGGTCGCGAGATCGACGCGCATCGCGGAAATGCCCTTGATCGCGGGGAGGGCGTAGTTGGTCAGTTGACGCAACTCGGCGCGGTCCTCGACAAGGAAGAACGCGACGACATCGTGGGTGCCGATGGTAACGGCGACAGCTTCGCATTGGTCCAGCACCGCCACGTCATCGGCGACTTCGCGCGGTGACCGAGAGTGTGTCTTCAGCCGGACCATTACGAACCACTCGAAACCGGCTGCTTCCCAATCGATCAGAGCTGTGAAGATGAGCGCGCCGCTCGCCGTCAACTTGCGGAGTCTAATGCTGACCGCGGATTCGCTGATTCCTGCCAGCGCGGCCAACTCGCGGTTCGTCATCTTGCCGTCGTTCAGCAACGATTCGATCAGGATGCGATCGAGGTCATCGAGATTCGCGCGGGGTAGCGCGGAGATGTCGCTCCCCGGCAGGAGTGCTACACCCGCCGAGGCCCCCTGCGTGGCCGGCGGCGATAGACGCATGTCCTTGGCGTCAGTGGAGTCGTCTCGCATCAATTAGCTGCCATCTCACCGGAGGTGGCGACCGGGCCGGCGCTGGAGTTGTCGAGGTTGTTGTGCGTAACGAAGGGTGGCTGATCGAGGCTTGGGCTCGGCAATGTCTCGGTTTCTCCCGTGGCGTGACGTTCGAATTTGCGCAGCTAAACAACAAATATTATGCGCATTCGGGGGCTGATGCGGCGGATCATCGAAAGTGATGTCCGCTATATTCGCCCGGCTGAGAGTCGGCTGATTCTTTAAGTCATGGCGCTGAATACTGCCCAATATGTCGAGAGGGAAGCGATGACTCGCGACAATGCGTAGGAAAGCTAGATGAATGCTACGCAATCCCGGTGCTCAGGGGTCTGGTGTGTGTCATGCTGATAGTCGCGTTCGGCGCGGCGGCCATCTCCGGCTCGCCGCCCGCCAGCCTTACGTCCTGTTGAGGCCCGGATCGACGAGGAGTTCTTTTGACCGAGCCAGTGTCTTCTGACAATCCTCCTGCCGTCCGACTGTTCGGCATCTTCTCCGGTTTCGGGATCTTGACGTTCATTGGCCTTGGGTTCCTGCTTGCGGGTTTCCTGCCCCCGCCCGGACCGAACGCCGCCGACGTGACGGCGGCCTACTTCCACGAAAATGTCGATCTCAAGAGGCTCGGCGTCATTCTGGTGATCGTCGGGGGCACGTTCTTCATGCCGTTCGGCGTCGCCATCGCTGACCGGTTGCGCCGCGTGCGGGGCGTCGGACTCGTCGCTGCGGTCACCGAATTCGGCTCGGCTGTCATCGCCGCAACGTTGATGATGATCTGCGGGTCGATGATGTTGGTAGGACTGTTGCGTCCGGATATGCCTGACAGCACATATCAATTGCTGAACCACGTGACCTGGCTGGCTCTCATCGGGTTGTGGCAGCCCGGTGCGGTCCAGGCGGCGTCCACCGCGTGGGCGGTCCTCAGCGACAAGGCATCAACTCCGATCTTTCCCCGGTGGGTTGGCTGGTACAGCCTGTGCATGGCGTTCGGTTCGCTCACTGGGTCGCTGATTCCCTTCTTCACCAGCGGGCCCTTCTCGTGGACTGGGTTCATCAGCTTCTGGATCGCCGGCGCGATCTTCTTTGCCTGGTACATCATGCTTCTGATTCAGCTGATTCTCGGGCACCGCCGTAGCCTCGCGCTCGAACGAGATAGCGGATTAAAGGGCGACCAATCGGCCGGCACCGCGCGCACCAACCGACCGAAGGTGACCGCGCGATGACGAGTCAATCGCTGGCGACCACCCCGACCACGGCGCCGCCGGCTCGTCGACCCGGTGTCGTTCCCGGCGAGGCCGGGGTATGGGTCTTCATCCTCACCGAAATGGCGATATTCACAGCGCTTTTCGGTGTGATCGTATGGAACCGTGCGCATGATCCGGCGATGTTCGCCGACGGCCAGTCAGTTCTGAATCAGCCATTGGGCTTGGTCAACACAGTCGTGTTGATCATTGGATCGGCATTGGTCGTACTGGCCATCGATGCGTCACAACGTGATCGGTATCGGGAGGCGTCACAACGCCTGATCGCGGCCATGGCATGCGGGCTGGTCTTCCTCATCATCAAGGTGGCGGAATACGGCATGGCGATGGACCACGGGATGTGGATCCATACCAACACCTTCTGGATGCTGTTCTTCGCAGTGACGGGTGCGCATCTGGTCCACGTGCTCGTCGGGACCCTGGTCCTCGGGCTGATCCGGCCACGCACGGCCTCCGGTCTGAGCGGGCCGCGAGATCGTGAGTTGTTCGTGTCGGCGACGTGCTACTGGCACATGGTCGACCTGTTGTGGCTGGTCCTCTTCCCGCTCTTCTATTTGGTGAACTGAAATGGTGCTGATCGAAACACGTTCGGGTACAACCAAAACGACGGCCATTGTCGTCGGAGTGGTGCTGGCGGTGCTGACCGCGGGTTCCTACCTGCTCGGCATCGACCATCTGCTCGGTTTCAGCAGGCTGGCGATGGCCGTCATATTGGTCGTCGCCTTCGTCAAGGTGTTCCTGGTGACGCAATACTTCATGGACATCCGCCATTCGCCGACCTGGCTGAAGCTGATTGTCCACGGATGGACGATATTGACCGCCGGCATCGTCATCGGTCTCTACGTCGGCCTCTAGGACGGCGCCGCCGTCTCATTCGGACCCGCGATTTCGTGGACGCTCGGGTGCCGCGAGGGCTAGCGTCGGGTGGGTGAGCAGCCCCTCGCGTCCCGTCACCGTGCTCGACAAGCCGGCCGTGCTCTCCGGGCTCTTCGCCGTGTGGAGAGACATCGACGAGCTCGTCGGCAACCTCAGCGGCACCGACTGGCAGACGCCCACGCCGCTGCCCGGCTGGAACGTGCACGACGTGGTCTCCCACCTCATCGGTACCGAATCCATGCTCCAGGGCGTCGAAACCCCGGAGGCCGACATCGACGTGTCGACGCTCGAACACGTCCGCAACGACATCGGCGTCATGAACGAGCGCTGGGTGCGCAACCTCCGGACCCTCAGTGCCGAGGCGCTGCTCGACATGTTCCGCGCCACGACCGCGGAGCGGCGACAAGCGTTGTCCGATCTATCCAATGCCAAGTGGAACGACGTGACCTTCACACCGGCCGGACCGGATAGCTACGGCCGGTTCATGCGGGTGCGCACCTTCGACTGCTGGATGCATGAGCACGACATCCGTGCCGCGGTCGGCGTCCCCGCCAGTGCGGGGGAGCTCGTCGGGCCCGCCTCTGATTTCGCGTTGGACGAGATGGCGGCCAGCATGGGCTTCGTCGTCGGCAAGCTGGGCGGCGCGCCCGACGGATCGCGCGTCTCGTTCGAGCTGACGGGACCGCTGGGGCGGACGATCAACGTGGCGGTCGAGGGCCGCGCGAAGGTCGTCGACGACTTCGGCGACGAGGACCCCACCTCGACGATCCAGCTCGATGGACTGCTGTTCGCCCGACTCGCCGGCGGACGCACCCCGCTGGAGCAGCACGCCGACGCGATCACCTACGGCGGCGACGAGGCCGTCGGCAGGCGAATCGTCGAGCACCTCAACTACGTGATCTGAGCACCAGGCACCAATCACCGACTCGCGCGCAAGGTTTGAATTCTGGTGTGGCCGAACTGTTGGCGGCGACCGTCATCGGCCGCATGCTCCTGTCATGACGACTATTGCGGATGCCCCTGCCGCTGCTACCAATGGCCTCACGCCCACCCGGATCTCGCGGCTCGACGTCCCCGAGGTTGACAAGCTCAAGAACCCCGCGGTGCGCGGCTTCTTCACCAAGCAGCAGCGCGAGGAAGGTCTGACATCCAACTGGTTCCGCGCGCTGTCACTGAACGAAGACGACCTCGGCCGGCTCAACGCCTACCTGCTGCCGCTGCTCGGGACCGACGGCCGCGGCGGCCTGACCGCGCGTGAGCGCGAGGTCATCGCCACCGTCGTCTCCGGAGAGAACCGGTGCGCCTACTGCCACACCAACCACGCCCACAAACTCGGGAAGGTCGCGGGCGACTGGTCTTTCGGTCAGCGCGTCGCGATCGATCACCATCAGGTCGCCGAGCTCACCGAGCGCGAGCGGGCGCTCGCCGACCTCGCCGTGGCGGTGAACAATGACCCGCAGTCCATTCGCGACGCGGACTTCGACCGGTTGCGGCAGCTGGGGCTCGACGATCACCTCATCCTGGAGGGCATCTCGATCGCCGCGTTCATCGGCGCGACCAACCGGATCGGCATCGCCCTGTCGGTGCCGCCGAACCCCGAGTACACCGGCGTCCCGAACCACTGACCGCCGACGGGCTGCTCACCAGCGTCCGCGGTGGACGACTTCGGCGAACGGGCGGCGGTTGGGGTTGACGATCGGCTTCAGCGGGCGGTCGGCCGGATAGCCGATGCCGAGCAGGTACGCGACGATGTGATCGTCGGGCACACCGAGGATCGTGCGGGCCTTCTCCTGGTCGCCCACCGACGAGTGGCCTGTGCCGATGCCGAGGTCGGTCGCCGCAATCATCATCGCCAGCGTCGCTTGACCCAGGTCGTACTGATCGATCAGCTTTGTCCGCTCGTCGGGCGGTGCCGGGATGACCAGTGCGATCGCCGCCGGCGCGGCCGCGATGTGACGCGCGCCCTGCCAGACCGTCGAGAGCTGCTCGAGCTGTTCGCGATCGGTGACGATGATGAAGTCCCAGTGCTGGCGGTTAGAGGCCGACGGCGCGCGCCAGCCGGCCTCCGCGATGCGGTCCAAATCGTCGTCGGGGATGGGGTCGGCCAGATAGCTCCGTACGTTGCGTCGGGCCCGGATCGCGTCCCAGGCTTCCATGTCGTCCTCCGCTCTCGCAGCCATTTCCCGTAGCGACAAACGGGGGCCGCGGCTCGAATATTTCGTCCCGGATCCGGCGATCGTGGATTTGAACAGCAGAAATAGCCCGACGCGGGAAGAAACCCTTGGCCTGCGCTGTTGTTGCTCGCGTAGAATGAATCGTCCTGCCGAAGGTCGGCGGGGATGCGAGGGGCTGAACGGTTTCGACTTCGCGCATCGAATCAAGGGAAGCGTGCCGGTGCAGGCAAGAGACCACCGTAAGCGTCGTTGCAACCAATTAAGCGCCGATTCCAATCAGCGCGACTTCGCACTCGCTGCCTAAGCGACTGTGAGTCCGTCAGACCGGGAGAGCCCTCGACCCGGACCCTGGCGTCATCTAGAGGGATCAACCGATGAGTTCGGTCGCGGGACTCGTCGGGACACCAAACAGCGACTGGGATCGTCATCCTGACTTGTTCGCGTGATCAGGAGATCCGAGTAGAGGCATAGCGAACTGCGCACGGAGAAGCCTTGAGGGAATGCCGTAGGACCCGGGTTCGATTCCCGGCAGCTCCACCGATAAGCGGGCCAGGTCGAGAGACCTGGCCCGCTTTATTTTGGGCTCATCCCGAATTGGGGTCGGCAGGAGAAAGCTGGCTGGTGCATTGGGCGCCGAAGCAACGGATCTGTGAGCTGGTTCATCAGGACGTCGCCAACTGCTTCGCGAGGTAGGGGGCTGTACGGCTGTGTTTGGCTCGTGCCACCTTTTTCGGCGGACCAGCCGCGACCACCCGACCGCCGTTGGTGCCCGCGCCCGGTCCCATGTCGATCACCCAGTCGGCGCCCGCGACCATGCGCATGTCGTGTTCGGCCACGACCACGGTGTTGCCCGCGTCGACTAGGCGGTGCAACTGATCGTCAAGCAGATCCACGTCGGCGGGATGCAGCCCGGTGGTCGGCTCGTCGAGGACATAGAGGGTGTGTCCTCGACGGGGCCGCTGTAGTTCGGAGGCGAGCTTGATCCGCTGCGCCTCGCCGCCCGATAGCTCGGTCGCGGGTTGTCCGAGACGCAGATAACCCAGTCCGACCTCTTGCAGTGTGGTCAGGCTCCGCGCTGCGCTGGCGACGTCGACGAAGAATCCCGAGGCCTCGTCGACGGTCATCGCGAGTACATCAGCGATCGTCCGATCTCGATAGCGCACCTGGAGGGTCTCTTCGGAGTAGCGGGCGCCTTCACAGGCCGGGCAGGTGGCGTATGTGCCCGGCAGGAACAACAATTCGACTGACACGAAGCCCTCGCCCTGACAGGTGGGGCAGCGACCTTCAGCCACGTTGAACGAAAACCTGCCGGCGGTCCAACCGCGGCGACGCGCCATCGGGGTCGCGGCGAACTCCCTACGGACGGCGTCGAACAAACCGGTGTAGGTCGCCAGCGTCGAGCGCGGCGTGCGGCCGATTGGGCGCTGGTCGACGGATACCAGCCGATTGATCTTTTCGACACCGTCTGCGGTCACACCGATGCTGGCGTCATGATCGAGATCGATGAACTCGGTCTCAGCCTCGTCATCGTCGGTGGTGGCGGGATCGGGCGTGCGCCCCGTGCCGAGGTGGCTGCTCACCACATCGCCGAGAACCTTGACGACAAGCGTCGACTTGCCTGACCCGGACACTCCGGTGACCGCCGTGTACACGCCCAGTGGTAGGTCCACGTCGACGTCTCTCAAATTGTGGAAGTGGATCCCACGCAGCCGCACTAGCCCCGACGCAGTGCGGGGTTGACGAGGCGCCGGCGCGACCTCTTCGAACAGGTACCTGCGAGTGACCGACCCCTCGACGTTGGCGAGACCCGGCACAGGGCCGCTGTAGAGCAGGTCCCCGCCGAGTTCGCCGGCCCCGGGTCCGACGTCGACGATCCAATCGGCACGACGGACCACGTCCATGTCGTGCTCGACCACGAACAACGAATTGCCCGCCCGCCGCAGCCGATCGAGCACCTCGAGCAGCGGTTCGGCGTCAGCGGGATGCAGTCCAGCCGACGGCTCGTCGAGCACGTAGAGCACGCCGAACAGGCCGGCACGCAGTTGTGTGGCCAGCCGCAACCGCTGCAGTTCGCCGGGTGACACCGTCGGAGTGCGGCGACTGAGCGTGAGATAGCCGAGGCCGAGATCGATGAGTATCTGAAGCCTTGCAACAAGATCGGAGGCGATCATGGTTGCCACTTCTGTGAGCTCGCCGGATTCCGTCGATTCATAGGCTGCGGCAGCATCGGTCCGAGAAGCAGTCGGGCGCAACGTGTCCGCAAGGTCGGCAAGGGGCATCGCGGCGTAGTCGGCGATGGTGCGCCCGTCGAACGTCACTTTGAGTGCGTCGGGTCTTAGCCCGGAGCCGCCGCACAGCGGGCAATCGAGGCTGTTTACGAATTGCAGCACGCGGCGACGCATCATCGCGCTGTGCGAGTTGGCCAACGTGTGGCGCACGTGGCGCTCCGCACTGGAGAACGTGCCGTTGTAGTAGTAATCGGCCTGCACAGGGTGCTGGCCCGGATCGATTTCCACCGTCGGCTGGTCATCAGTGAACAGAATCCAATCGCGTTGCCGCTTTGGGAGTTTCCGCCACGGCTTGTCGATGTCGTAGCCGAGAGTGACGAGGATGTCGCGCAGGTTCTGGCCCTGCCACGCACCTGGCCACGCGGCGACGGCACCTTCGCGGATGGTCAGCGACGGGTCTGGCACCAGTGTCTCTTCGGTGACTTGGTGGACTCGTCCAAGCCCGTGACACTCAGGGCATGCTCCGATCGCCGTGTTCGGGGAGAACGCGTCGGAGTCCAGCCGTTCGGTGGCCCCGCGCGGGTAGGTCCCGGCGCGAGAGAAGAGCATCCTCAGAAGGTTCGACAGCGTGGTGACTGTACCGACCGTCGACCGCGACGTCGCCGAACCTCGGCGTTGTTGCAATGCGACTGCAGGGGGTAGCCCGGTGATGTCATCCACCTTTGGCGCGCCGGTTGGCAGGAGCAGGCGACGGGCGTATGGGGCGACGGACTCGAAGTAGCGCCGTTGGGCCTCGGCGTAGATAGTTCCGAAGGCCAACGACGATTTGCCGGATCCGGAGATTCCGGTGAATGCGACCAGCGCGTCACGCGGCGCCACGAGATCGACGCCCCGGAGGTTGTGCACCCGCGTCCCGTACACACGCACGAAAGGGTCGATGTCGTCGGTGCTTCGATAGGACTTTTCTGTCATCGCGCTCCCACGGGTACCCATGCTGCGGTACGCGAATCTTCGCAGTTCGGACGCGTTTCGGCCGAGTGGATCCCAAACTCAGGGCAATCGGTGAACGTTTCGCCACATGGGTTGCGGGTATGCGACGCTTAATGTCATTCGGCCCGTCATCAATATTGATAGTCGCCGATCCCGGTGCTCCGGCGGCCATCGCCGAACGTCTTGCTGATTCACTACCGGATGCGCTGGCGGACGCGGCTTCCGCGGATGGCACGTGGCGCGTATCTGTGCGACGCGACTCCTACCCGGTCGATGAGCACGCCGAGGTCGTAGACGTAATCCGCGCCGTCGACCCGGCAGGCGAGACCGAGGACATCGTCATCTACCTCACCGATCTGCCACGACTTCTCGGGACGACGCCAGTAATAGCTGATATCAGCCTTGGCAGCCTGTTCGGACTGATTTCCATCCCCGGGGTTGGCGGCTTGTTCATCTATCGCCGGGTGAGGAACTTGGCGCAGACAATTGTGGCCGAGGTGATGCACCAGTCGGACGAGCGAGAGAAGCAACACCGGTCCGTGAAGCGGCTGAAGCGAACACAGGAGGACGATGTCGTCCGCTACGTCGCGTCGACGGGTCTGTCCCGTCTGCAACTTCTGGCAGGCATGGTTTACGCAAACCGCCCGTGGCTATTGGCCGCTGGTCTGTCCAAGGTGATGATGGCAGCGTTCGCAACTGGGGCCGTGAGCCTTGCGTATCCAACGATTTGGCAGCTGTCCGACACGATGGGCCCCTGGCGCTTAAGCGCGACAACGGTTTTGGCAACCACAGCGATGATCGCGTGGCTCATCCTTGACCACAAACTATGGGAACGGCCGCATTCGGTCGACGAACGCGAACGCGCGGAGTTGTACAACACAGCGACTGTCGTCACCCTGACCATCGGCGTCGCTATTCTTCACATCGGGCTGTTCCTGCTGCTGCTGTTGACGGCCTGGTGGACGCTTCCGCCGCAACTGGTCGCGCGGAACATCGGCCATTCCGTTGATTTCTCAACCATTTTGCACATGGCCTGGCTGGTGGCGGCCGTCGCGACATTGGGCGGTGCTTTGGGTTCAGGGCTGGAGGATGACGAGGCCGTCAAGGCCGCGGCCTATGGGGTGCGGCAGCGCCAGCGATTCGAGCGTCGAACTGCAGGCTCAGGCTCACCCAGATGATGATGGTGACCCGCCGTCGCTTCAGAGCTGCCGACCCAGGATTTGAAGAACATCGGCGCCATCCATGCGGGCATGCACTCGCAGGGTTTCGACGGTCTCTGGTTGAACACCGCGCAGGAGATGTCGTAAGGGACCGGACGATTTCACGGTCGCCGATGTCGATTACGCGTCGCTGTACGACGGCTTCAGTGTTTTCGTGCTGTGTTGGTTGGAAGACCTCGGCTTCTGCAAGGTGGGCGAGTCAGGCGAGTTGGTTGCCGACCCGGCGCGCATCTCGCTCGGGGGCGAACTGCCGACCAACACCGCAGGCGGTCAGTTGTCCGGCGGACGACTTCACGGATTCGGCCACCTGCATGAGGCGTGTCTTCAGGTCCGCGGCGAAGCAGGCGCGCGGCTGGTCGATGACGTCGGCCTAGCAGCCGTCGGGGTAGGCGCCGCCAACAGCGGAACGACTGCCATGTTGCTTCGCCGGTCGCGATAGGACGCTAGTGTCCTGAGTCATTAATTGACCTTTAGCGGTTAGACTTGGTGGGTGCCGAACCCTGTTGCGCCGGTTGTGCGCTTGACCGAGGATGAGCGTTCTGAGTTGGTGTCGTGGTCGAGGCGGT
>NZ_JACKUK010000012.1 GCF_025822765.1 Mycobacterium barrassiae
TTTCAGCTACTTGGGCAAATGGACCTTCGACAAGCCCATTTTCCCTTGCTGGACAGGCACTTCCGTGCATTACGCGCCGAACAAACCCACCATAATCGACTCACTCACGAAAGATCGAGGCTAGCAGACTCAGTTTCCCGTCAGGCCCGTCGAATACGTAGTCCTTGTCGACTCGCGTCCACGGCATCCGTCGACGCTGAGCAGCCAACGCGTCGCGGGCGCGTTGCACCTCTTTCTCCTTGACGAGCATGTCCTTGAGAGCTGCGTCCCACTCCCCTGCCGATACGATCGGTGGCGTCTTCATCGGGCGTCCTCCTCCAGTCCGCTCTTGAGGTTGGCGAGCTTCCACGGCCAGCCGCCGGAGATCAGTTCGCGCACAGTGCTTTCCGGTGGGAAGTCGTCGTGGATGACGGTCAGCTTCACCTGGCCGTCGTCTACGGGTTCGATGTCGAATGACACCTTCGAACGCCGCTCGGCGGCCGCTTTGGCAATCACGTCCTCGTCGAGGCCGAGCTCGGTCAGCTCAGGGACGAACGTGTGAAAGGTAAAGGCAAGCCTGCGATAAGGGTCGGATTCGAGGATCACCTGTTCCGGGTGCTCGATCCGCAGTTTCCGGTCCTCCCAGACGTAGGTCGAGCCTTTCTGCCAGTCGGACGCTATCGCGTGGCCCATATAGCGGTGCGAGAACGCCGGATCGGTGATCGCCTGCCAAAGCCTTTCCGGGGTGGTCCGAATGTAGGTGGTGTAGACGAATTCGGTGCTACTGCTCATCGGTTCGGTCTCCAATGCGATTTTGAGATCGGCGAGTGTCTGCACACGCGCACGGTCGTACTGGTTGATCCAGCGGTCGGCGATGGCGTTGATCGGTTCGGCGTTGAGGTAGTGCAGCTTCTCCCTGCCCCGCCAGACCGTCGTGATGAGGTTCGCCGATTCGAGCACCGCCAGATGCTTGCTGACCGACTGCCGCGCCATGGACAGACCCGCGCACAACTCGCGCAGGGTCTGACCGTTGCGGGTGTTGAGGCTGTCGAGCAGCAGACGCCGGCTTGGATCCGCCAGCGCCCTGAATACCTCGTCCATCTCTGCCATATCCATCTCATGCAGCTGAATAGCTGCATGTTTAACTTAGGCAGCCGATGGGCTGCATGTCAATCGTCAACTTGTCGGACCCTGGTGTTTTGATGGGGTCATGTTGGCGGTGGCACCGAAAGAGCGTCTTGAGGTGCTCTTCGATGAGTTGGCGGAGTTAAGTGGTCAACGCAACGCCATCGATGCGCGCATCGTGGAGATCGCCGCCGAGATCGAAAACGACCGGCTCAGGGGGATCACCGGCGCACGGTCACTGGCGGCGCTGATGGCCTGGAAGACCGGCACCTCCCCGACCAACGCCAACACCATCGCCACCATCGCCGGCCGACTCACCCAGTTCCCCCGCTGTGTGGCCGGGATGCGCGAAGGCCGACTCTCCCTGGATCAGGTCGGCGTCATCGCCGCCCGCGCCGCCGACGGCTCCGATGACCACTACGCCCCCCTGGCCGCCGTGGCCACCGTCACCCAACTGCGCACCGCCGTGCGGCTCGAACCACGCCCGGAACCCAGCCCCTGGGCCCCGAAGCCCTCGATCACCAAAACCAGCGACGAGCAGTTCACCTGCTGGCGCATCCGACTCGCCCACCCCGAGGCCGCACTGTTCGACGCCGCCCTGAAATCCCATCACGACGCACTGATCGCCCAATACAAACGCGACCACAACCTCGACGACACCGACGACAACCCCGCCGAATACGACCCCCACACCAAGGCTTCCCCGCTGCGGGCGCCGTTTCCCACCACCCTGGACGCCTTCCTGCAGTTAGTCGAAACCGGCTGGGACGCCGACGTCGCCCGCCGACCCCACGGCCACCACACCACCGTGCTCGTGCACCTCGACGTCAAAGAACACCTCGCCTCACTGCACCTGGGCCCACTGCTGACCGACGCCGAACGCCGATACCTGACCTGTGACGCCACCGCCGAAGTCTGGTTTCACCGCGACGGCAACCTCATCGGCGCCGGACGCAGCACCCGACTGATCAACCGCCGACTACGCCGCGCCCTCGAACACCGCCACCCCACCTGCGCCGTACCCGGCTGCGGCGCCACCCGCGGCCTGCACGCCCACCACCTCAAGCATTGGGAAGACGGCGGCCTCACCGAAATGAACAACCTCATCCTGCTCTGCCCCTATCACCACCGCATGCACCACCGCGGCGAAATCACCATCACCGGACCACCCGAGCGCCTCACCGTCACCGACGACACCGGCCAAACACTGAGCCCCGCATCACTGGCCCGACCACCCACCACACCCCCACCCAACGTCCCACCCTGCCCCGGCCCCCTCGGCGAACGCGCCCAATGGTGGTGGTACAACCCCTTCGAACACCAACCACCATCCGACAACTAGGTCGCGCCAATATGGTCGAGTTCATCGAAGCGAGCGAGTGCCTGATCGCGTTGGTTGTGATCGAAGGCCTCCATCCGCGTCACGCGAGGTCCGTCGAAGTGGAGAAGAATGACGGTCGGCAGTTCGATCGCAGTGCCCTCGACCGTCGCGCCTCTGACGACAACGCTGATGACGACCCCCTTCGCGGAGTGCTTGGGAATGTCGGCGACGTCTACGCGGATGTCGGGAATCAGTGACGCCATCGCGCGGAGGGATGTCCAGTGGTCACCGATCTTGTCCCCAGTCCCGAGCTGTCGGTGGTTGACGAACGTGGCGCCGGATTCGCGAGCGGCCAACGTATCCCAGTCTTGACGGTTGGCGCATTCGATCACTTGGCGCATCGATTCGATGACTTCTGGATGGTCTACCTCACCCGACGCGATCCACCGAGCATCGAGCTCATCGAAGGCGGCGTCGATGTCTTCCGGGTCGAAAATCGCGAACCACGAGATCAATTCGTCGTTGTCAAGACTGCCGAGGTTCAACGCCTCGACAGCGATAGGACTACCGGCCTCGCTCAGATCGCGGAATGTCACGCGACTCAGCATCAAGTGCTCGCCCCTGACTGCGATGGGCTCAAACTCCGCACGCCACCCGGCGGCCGCACCGAACGTCACTGTGTGCGCGTACTCCGGCCTGATTGAACCCGCGTCGCGCAGCCCTTTTCGCCGATCTTCGTACATACAGTCCTTTGCGAAAAGTGCGAGATACCCGTCGGGGTCGCGTCTGCCGAATGCATCCACTACGCGTGTGAGGATGCGGGCTACTGCGTTCTTCAGCAGAGGTGCGAACGTCTCGAGATGGGCAGTCTGGACAGCGTCGACGACCTCTGTGTGGGTGGACTCCCCCGACGCGATCCAGCGGGTGTGCAATTCCGCGAAGGCGGCGTCGATGTCTTCGGGGTCGAACAGAGTACTGCGGCAAATCAATTCGTCTTCGGTGGCCTCTACGAGGGCCAGCACCTCTGCAACGACCGGGCGATCGGCCTCGCCGTTGTCGCGGCAAATATGGCGAACTAGTGCCAGATGAGGCCCTCGGATCGCGACTGGGGCGATCTCCACACGCCAAGTCGGCGTGCCGGTGAACAAAAGCCCA
The DNA here is from genome assembly GCF_025822765.1 of Mycobacterium barrassiae. GTDB lineage: Bacteria > Actinomycetota > Actinomycetes > Mycobacteriales > Mycobacteriaceae > Mycobacterium > Mycobacterium barrassiae. Next base: position 3,581 of record NZ_JACKUK010000012.1, read on the forward strand.
TGTGCGAGTTCACGGTCCACCGGGCCCTCGTTGCGCAAGCCTTTTCGCCGGTCCTCATAGCGCGCGTTGCGGTCAAACGCGGCGAGGTAGCCGTCCAGATCCCGAGTATTGAACGCGTCTGCGGCCTGGGTATCCCCGCGGATCGCGGAGTTGTTCAGTTGGGGCGCTGTGGGTGTGAGTTCCTCTAACCGCGCTAGTGCGTCGTTGACGTCTGTTTCGTCGTAAATCTCCACTCGACTGATCACGTCACCGTCGACCGCGAAGACGACGACATCTCGCCACTCCCCCTCGAAGCCGTCGCTTGACGTGCATCGGTGGACTTGCGTGAGCACTGCTCCGAGGTCCGTCACTCGATGCACGGCTTCGATATGGATTCGGGCGTCAGGAGTCAACTCCCCCGCGGCATGAAGGAACGCTGTCATCTCACCGGCCGGGATCGAGACGCCCGGCCTGTGGTCGACATTGACCCAATCACGCGTCGTAGCCGGCAGTTCGCGACGGTTGAGGGCTGCGTAGACGTCAGCGACAACGGACCACACCTCTGCGTGAGCCGCGGCTTCGCCCGCTACATACCGGTCATCGAGTTCAGCGAATGCAGCGTCGATATCGGCAAGATCGAATGCGACCGTCGCGGTAATTCGATTGTCCGCATCGATCTCGATGATGCCGAGCATCTCGGCGCTGACTTCGCCGGGCAACTGACCACGGTTCCTAGTGCAGACACGTTTGAGGACCAGGCGTTCGCCCCGGGTCGAGATGAGGCCAAATGTCATGTGCTCGAACCCGACCTCGACAGCGGCTTGCATATCCGCGATCTGCACATCTCGTCCCCGCCGTACGCCGGCATTCACGACCCGACGCCGGTCTATGGCGACGATGTCCTCGGCAAGTACATCCGCCATCGCCGTCCAATCGCGCGCCGCCAAAGACTCCTCATACTTGTCGGCCACACGACTCGCCATATTCGCCAGTTGGCTTGCCGGGACGGTGAGTTCGTCGAACCTTGCAAGCGCAGCGTCCAGCTCGTCCTCGTCGAAGATCTCGACGCGGTCAATCAAGTCACCGTCGAATATGGTGAGGCTGATCCCCCGCCACTGAGCGTCGAACCCGTCCGGTGTCGTCCAATCTCCCTGCCAGGACAGTAAGGCCGCCGAGTTGCCGAGCCGATGCACCGACTCGATGTACACAGCGGTTCGCGGGACCTCTATTGCAGCCGCCAGGTACGCGTCGCGCGATGCATCTTGGATCATCGGCAGGCGACGATGATCCTCAACCACCCAATCCGGTGTTGCAGCCGGCAATTCGCTCCGATTCATCGCGGCGAAGATCTTCGTCGCCAGAGTCCATGTGTGCGCGTGCGACGCCGCCTCGCCGGCTGCGTACCGGGCATTCAGTTCCTCGAAAGCAGTATTGATCTCGTCAAGGTCGAACATCACGCACGCCGTGATCCGCTGCTCGCCGTCGACCTCGACGATGCCGAGCACCTCGGTACGGTATGCCTCCGGTCCCTGATCGTGCCCCCCGAATCGGTAACGACTGAGTACGAGATGTTCTCCTCGCGTTGCGATCACAGTGGCCGTTATGTCCTTGACCCCGACGTCCGCGATTGCGCGCCAATCGCGGATCGCCGCATCCCTCCCGCGTCGAAGGCCCAGGCCGACAATGGAACGTCGATCGTCGGTGGACGTGTCATCCGCCAACAGCTCTGCCATCCCGATCCAGTCGCGGGCCGCGAACGCGGCATTGAGCCGTACATGCAGTCGACTCGCCATGTTCTGCGGTCGCCCAGTTTGCCCGCTGAGCTCGTCGAATTTCGCGAGCGCATCGTCGAGATCGGCGTCGTCGAAGAACTCGAAGCGATTAATCGCGTCGTCTCGAACCGTCAGTAGCGAGACGCCCGGTTGTTCAGCGCCGAAGCCCTGCCGCGAGGTTCCGTGGGCGACGCAGGTGAGTACTGCCCCTATGCGGGTCAGCCGATGGACCGCGACAATGTCGACACGCCAATCGGGTACGACTTCCCATGCGGCATGCATGTTCGCCGCGAAGTCGCCCTCCCACAGTGCGGGTCGGTGGTGGTCAATGTAGACCCAGTCCGGTGATGTAGCGGCCAGCTCCTGGCGGTTGAGCGCGGCGTTCGCACCGGCGATGATGGACCACACCCGCGCATATGGCATCGCTTCACCAGCCATATACCGGGCGTCGAGTTCCGCAATCGCCGTATCGATGTCGTCGGGGTCGAACACCACTCGGGCTGTGATCCGGCCGTCGTCATCACTCATTGCGACGCAGAGCGATTCGGTGCTGAACGTTTCGGATCCTTGACCGCGGCTCGACAAGTGCGAACGTGCAAGGAAGAGGCGGTCGCCGCGTGTGGCGATGACATCCGAGGTGATCTCAGTGCCACCCAGTTCCGCGACGGCCCGCGCGTCGGCGATCGCGGCACTTCGACCGCGTCGCGTCCCGGCGTTCACGATGCGGCGACGATCGTCAAGCGAAAGATCCTCCGCCAAGTACTCCGCCATGGACGCCCAGTCGCGGGTCGCAAAGCACGCCAAGGCGCGCGCTTCCGCTCGACTCGCGGTGTTTTCGAGTCGCGCTGGTCCGCTGAGTTCGTCGAACTTGGCTAGTGCTGCGTAAAGGTCTGCCTCATCGAACAATTCAGTGCGATTGATCATGCCGCGATCGACGGTCACCAGATCGATCTGTCGCCACTCGGCGGCGAAGCCCGTTCTAGACGTACCCTGCGTCGCGCTGGTGACGACAGCCCCAAACATGTTCAGTCGATAGACAACCTCGACGCGGATCTTGTTGTCTGGCGTGTCCTCCCACGAAGCATGGATAAATGGGAGCAGATCGCCCACCGCGAAAGTACCTCCACCCTTTCGGTGGTCGAGGCTGACGAAGTCTGACGGGGTCGGAGGCAGCTCGTGTCGGTTGAGCGTGGCATAGCCCGCTGCGATGACCGACCATATGTCTGCGTACGGGGCCGCCTCACCGGTGAGATACCGGGCGTCGAGTTCTTCAAAGGCAGCATCGATGTCGTCGACATCGAAAATGATCTGGGCCGTCATTCGACCGTCACCATCGATTTCGCCTAGTACAACGTTCTCGACGTAGAACGCCCCGGGTCTCGCTTCGTAACGCGACTCTGCCCGAGCCAGGACGAGACGTTCACCGCGCGTTGCGATCACGTCGGTCGCAAATTCTTGGATCCCGAAGCTGGCGGCAGACCGCATGTCATGCAACAGCGAGTACTTGCCGTGTCGAATCCCACCGTTCACGACTCGGCGGCGGTCCTCGTTCTGCAGGTCATCTGCCAACATCTCAGCCATCGCGTCCCAATCGCGGGCAGCGAATGATGCCCGGAAGCGGGCGCCCAATTGGCTTGCTGCGTTCTCCATCGGAGGTTTCGGCCGACTGAGTTCATCGAATCGCGCGAGCGCCGTGTCCAGCTCTGACTCGTCGAAGAGTTCGCACCGGTTGATGCGGTCGCCGTCGACCGTCGAGACACCGATTACGCCCCACTCGGCGTCAAATCCTTGCTGCGAGGTGTTGTGCCACGAGTGACTGACCACCGCGCCGAGGTCGGTCAACCGATGCACCGCGCGGATGTCGATCCGGAGATCGGGCGAGTCATTCAAAGAGGCTTGGAGATACGGCATCATTTCACCCGGCGCGAATGCAAGCGGATGCCGATGATCAAGGCTCACAAAGTTCGGTGCTGTCAGAGGGAGTTCCCGTCTGTTGACTGCAGCGAAAGCATCCGCGATCACCGACCACGTCTGCGAATGCGCAGCTGCCTCGCCGGCGAGGTACCGCGCATCGAGTTCTTCGAATGCAGCATGGATGTCCTCGGGATCGAAAAGGACGAGCGCAGCGATCCGCTCCTCCTCATCGATCTCGACGAGTTGAACGAGCTCGATCAAACTCGCCTCGGGTCGCTGCGCCCCGCCTCCGTAGCGGATGTGGCTGAGGGTCAGATGCTCGCCCCTGGTCGCAATGGCAGTTGGTGCTATCTCGGTGAGACCGATCTCGGCCCCTACCCGTAGGTCGTCGACCACGGCGCTTCGACCGCGCCGAAGACCGGCGTTGACCACCCGCCGGCGATCGTCAATCACAATGTCATCAGCCATAACCGAGGCCACCGCATCCCAGTTACCCGCGGCGATATGCGCCTGACAGCGTGATTCAACCCGGCCGGCCGTATTCGTCAATCGCGTCGCGGGGCGACAAAGTTCGTCGAACCGCACAAGCGCCGCATCGAGGTCTTTCTCGTCGAATAGTTCGCTGTGTTTGATTCGGTCGCCGTCGATCGTTGTAACCGTGACTTCTCGCCACTCCCCCTCGAATCCATGTTGGGAGGTTCCCTTCGCGACGTGAGTGACGACCGCGCCGAGATGTGTCAGTCGATGAACCGCCTCGATGTAGATGCTGACATCTGGTGTTTGGTGCCACATTTCGCGCACATACGGAGAGAGTTCACCTGGGGCGAACGCGGCTCCCCGTCTGTGGTCGACATTCACCGCATCGGGGGTCCACGCCGGAAGCTCATGCCTCCTCACTGCCGCGTATCCCTGGGTGAGCACAGACCACGCTTGCGCGTATGGGGCTGCTTCCCCCGCGGCGTACCGGGCGTCGAGTTCTTCGAATGCGGCGTCGACGTCATCGGGGTCGAATGAGACTACTCCGACAACCTGGTCTTCGGCGTTGACATCCATGACGGTGAGGAACGACACGTCAGCCCGCTTGTCATCGCCGACGTGGGTTCGAAAAAGGGCAAGCCGACGCCCGCGAATGGCAAGCACGGTCGCGTCGAGTCGTGGCGCTCCGAGATCCGCCATAACGCGCAGGTTTTCGACCTCTCCATCTCGACCGCGTCGGGTTCCGCCGCTGACCACATGGCGACGATCGTCCGCGTAGGCCTCGTCGGCATGTATCGCAGCGATCGCGTGCCAGTCGCGGGCTTCGAACAACGCCGCAATGCGATCGGACACCCGGGTTGCGGCGTTCTCCAGTCGCGTTGCGGGACGGGTGAGTTCGTCGAATCGGGCGAGCGCTGCCTCCAGGTCCGTCTCGTCGAATAGCTCACAGCGACTTGCCTTGTCGCCGTCAACCGTCATGAGATTGAGCATTCGCCATTCGGCATCGAAGCCCTCCGGCGATGTTCCTCGCGACACCTGAGTGACAAGCACCGCGTGATCGCGCAACGCGTGTACTGACTCAACGTGATTGGTGAGATTTGGCGTGAGGTCGTTGAGCGTGCTGACGGTTTTTCGGAGGTCCGCATCGGCGAGCGGCGTCCCTCGTCGATGATCGACTGACGTCCAGTCCGGCGCTGCATCCGGCATCTCGTGACGAGCAAGTGCGGCAAACACACCGACGACGACCGACCAAGTCGACGCATGCGCGGCCGCTTCGCCCGCGAGATAGAGGGCGTCGAGTTCGTTGAAGGCGGAATCGAGGTCATCGATATCGAATGCGATCCTCCGTGTGATCTGGTCTTCGTCGTTGATTTCCAGGATGTCCACGATGTCCGTATGGAACGCCTCTGGGGCCTGTTCGCGCCCCGAGAAGCGGGTGTGAAAAAGAGCCAGACGCTCTCCGCGAGTCGCAACGACGGCAGACTTCGCGCTCACAACACCCAACTCGGCGATCGCCTGCATGTCCGAAATCTCGGCATTCCGACCGCGCCGGATCCCGGCGCCCACGACCCGTCGACGGTCGTCGTGGCACATGTCCTCGGCAACAACCGCGGTCATTGCCTCCCAGTCGCGAGCAGCCAGACACGTATCGAAGCGGCTGTTGACCCGAGTCGCCGCATTTTCCAACTGCGGTGTCGAACGGGTGAGCGCGTCGAACTTCGCGAGCGCGGTCTCGAGATCGGCTTCCTCGAAAAGCTCACAGCGGACGACCATGCCACCGTCGACCATCGAGAGGCTGACTTCGCGCCATTCGGCGTCGAAGCCCTCGCGTGACCGCGTATACGCCACATACCCGACGACAGCCCCGAAGTCGTTTAGTCGATGCACGACCTGGACGTGGGCCTTGATGTGTTGATCCAGGTCATGTCCGGCCTGGACATACGCCTCGAGGTCGCCGGGAGCGAAATTTCTCGTCCGGCGGTGATCCAGCGTGACGCAGTCGGGCGACATAGGTGGAACCTCGTCGTGGCTCACCGCCGCGAAGGTGCCTGCGATGACCGACCACGTATGTGCGTGCCTGGCCGCCTCGCCGGCGAGGTATCGGGAATCGAGTTCTGCAAATGCCGCGTCAAAATCGTCCGGGTCGAATACCACCCTTGTGGTCTCAAGCCCCTCCGCATCGACTTCACTCAGTTCCAGCGTCTCGGCAGTAAAGGGGTTGGGTCCAGCTTGGCGCTGCTCCCACTGGATACGACTGAGGCATAGCCGATTTCCGCGCAGAGCAATCGGCACACTGGTGGCCTCGACACCCAGGTCGGCGATTGCCCGGATATTCTCCATCGCCGCCGCGCGATCGTGCGTCGCACGCCGCAGTCCCTGGCGCCGGTCTTCATTGAAGTGATCGGCCGCGAGCAGGGCTTCGATTTCGTCAGCACGGCCTTGCGCGAAGAGGGTGTAACACTGGCCCTCGACCCGGCTTGCCGCGTTCTCGAGCCAAGTTGTCGACCTTCCCGCCTCGAACCTGGCGTGCGTGGCTTCCATTTCCGCCATCGCGGCGTCCATATCCTCGACGTCGAACCAGATCTGCAGCGCGATTCGACCGCCCTCGTCGAGGCCGACGAGCTGCAGCATCTCGTCCTGCGGCGCCCCAGCGGTGCCGTCGGCAGTGCGCACCACGGTTCGCGTCAACGCCAGGCGTTCCCCCCTGATGGCGATGACGGTGCGACGCCCTGGCACGGCATGCATATCACGGATGAATCTGTCTGCTCCAGTTGCCATTTCGCTGGCGGGGAGATCCATGCGCTGGAAGCCGACGATCTTGCGGCGGCTCTCGATGGATCCGATTCGTGCATGCTCGCGCTCGACATCGCTCAATGCGCGACGGCTCACCGCGTCCTCGACCCGGCGGAGTACGCGCACACACTCGTTTTCTAATTCGACGTCGGCATGCATGGCGCCGAGCTCTGCCATCGCGGCCTCGAGGTCCTCGACGTCGAACCACACCTGCACCGCGATTCGGCCGTCCTCGTCGAGTCCGACAACCTGAAGCCACTCGTCCTGCGGCGCCCCTGGACTTACGTCTGTGGTGCCGACCTCCAACCTGGAGAGAGCCAAACGCTCGCCCCGCACGGCCAGCACCGAACGGCGCGAACGCGTCACATGCAGTCCACGAGCGAAAGTTTCAGCCTCACTTATGAATTCGTGTGGTCGATATTCGACCCGCGTGAACCCGACGATCTTGCGGCGGCTCTCGATCGAGCCCAGCGGCGCATACTCTCGTTCCATTGCGGCTCGATCTGAGTTCTGGACAGCAGCATCGACGCGGCGAAGTGCGCGCACACACTCGTTCTCCAGTTCGACGACCGACGTGTCAGGTACCGATGGGGTCGGCGAGGTTCGGGGCCCGACAACTCGGTGTGCCTTCTCCGCAAGTGCTGCAGCGCCTTTCAGTTCATACAGTTCGGCCGCCCGCTCCGCGGCCGCCCGTGCTCCGGCGGCGTCACCAGCGATCGTCAACACCGTCGCCAGTGCCAAGCAGGCATCACCGTGATCGACCAGCAGATCGGTGCGCTCGGCGACCGCAACGGCTTCCTGCGCCACCCGATTCGCCTCATCGTGAGCGCCACTACGCGCCAGCAGTTGTGCGCGAACAGTCCGCCAAGCGATCGACGGCTTCAAAGCATGGCCCGCAAGACGCTCACTCTCCGAGCACAAATCGTCGGCCTCGGCGTCCCTGTCGAGCGCGAGACACGCTCGCGCCAACAACGCAGCCGTCTCCGCGGTATCCGCGTCGAGACCCATCCGCCGAAAGCCGTCGTACGCCCGCCGAAGCAGCGGCTCTGCGGCCGCAGGATCGTCGGCGACCAACTCGACGATGCCCGCGAACTGGTCCACCTCCAGCAGCGCATGCCGCATTCCGAGTTCCGTGAGTGATCTGCGAGCCGAATCGATCAACGCACGCCCCGCGGCGGCCCGCCCACGCAGCGCATCCAGTACACCCTGACACCTCGTCGACGTCGCCTCCACCACCGGCGACCCGGTCGTGATGCGAAGCAGCCGAACAACGTCGAGACACCGGCCACCCGCGCGCGGCACCGGGTTCGGACCCCACAACGCCGCCAACGGGGCACCTGCCAGCACGGCGTTGACGCGTCGGTGCTCATGCGCCCGCCGCGCCGCCGTCAGCGCCTGGTCCAGCGCGGTTTCCGCGTCTCCGATCCGACCCAGCCGAGCCAAGCACATGGCCCGCACGGTGTGCGCCTTGGCCTCCCCCGCCGCATCCTCCAAACCGGCCAGCTTCTCGGCCGCCGCAGCCACCGCGGCTTCGATCTCATCCAAGCGCTCGGGCTCGGTCAGCATTGAGAGCTCACCATCAAAACAGGTGCCCCAGGCCGCCAGACGCACGGAATCACCTGCGGCTCGCTGCAACTGCGCCACCGCACCCGCAGCCGACACCACATCGCCCGCGGCCAACAGGGCTTCACATCGCGCAACCAACAATTCAGCCTGCAGAGCGACGCGATCCGGCAGTTCCTCGTCGAGCTCCTCCAACGCGTGCAACGCCTTGTCGAAGAGGTCGGCCGCACCTTCGTAGGCGAGTCGCGCCATCGCCTGATCCGCGGCGCGCCGACAATACTCGACTGCCTTGGCAGCGTTACCCGCCCATGCGCATTCGAAGTAGTGGTACGCCAATTCGGCCAACAGTTCGTCGTCGTCCGCGCCCGCTTCGGCCTCCAGCGTTGCGGCAATCTTCTGATGCAGCCGCATCCGTCGCACCGACGCAAGCTCGGCGAGCAACGACTGCCGCACCAAAGCGTGGTTGAACCGATAGCGTCCGCCGGGCTCCTCGATGACGATGCCCGCTTTGCACGCCTCGTCGAATGCGTCGATCAAATCCGTACCGACGACACTCTCCACCAACGCCAGAGGGAACCGACTGCCGACGACCGCCGCCGCAGCCAGCGCCTTGTTGGTCTCCTCCGGCAGTCGAGATAGCCTGCGGCTCACCGCTTCCCGAACGCCCTGCGGCAGGGTGCTCGGATCCCACCGGCCGCCGCTTTCGTCGACATGCCGCAGTGCCTCGATGAGGAAGAACGGATTGCCGCCTGTGACCGACGCCAACGCACGGGCCAACTCCTCGTCGTCGTAACCGGCCTCGACAACGTAGGCGGTCACGTCGTCCTCATCGAGGCCGCCGAGCGCAAGGCGCGTGGCGGAGCCGTCGCGGTGCAAGTCCGCCAGCATCGCCGCCAGCGGGTGCGAGCGATCGAGGTCGGTGCTGCGATAGGTGCCGACGATCTGCACGCGGGCGTGTTCGCCGAAGCGAAGCAGATGCCGCAACAGCAGCAATGTGGGCTTGGCCGCCCAGTGCAGGTCATCGAGGATCAGGACGACGGGCGCACTCGCCGACGCCGCCGCCACCAGCGCCACCACCGCGTCGAACAATGCATAACGTTCGGTGTCCGGGTCGGAGCGCGGCGGAGTCGGTAGGTCCGGAACAACTTCGGTGAGCCCCGGAACCAACGGCAGCAGCGCTTCGACGCCACGCAGGGCGCGCAGCCGCTTGGCGCCGAGACACGGCACCAACGAGCGCAAGGCCTCCGCAAACGGCTGGTATGCCGCACCGAGGTCCTCGTCGCAGCGGCCGTAGAGGACGACCGCACCTTGCTCGTACGCCTGACGCGACCATTCGCCGGCCAGCCGCGTCTTCCCCACCCCAGGCTCGCCGGCGACCAGCACCGCTTGCGTCCCGACCGCGAGCGTGGACTGCCAGGCCGCCAACAGCCCCGCGAGCTCTCGACCGCGCCCGACGAACGGCCCCGCCCCGGTCAGCACCGCAGGCAGCGCGGGTCGCTGGATCGGCGGCTCGCTCGGCTGTGCGGGCGCATCGTCGGCGGCTTCCAGGCGCAGTTCGAACACGTGCTCCGGACGCGCGAGGTTGCGAAGCTGACGAATCCCCAGATCGGCGAGGACGACGTCGTCGGCGAGGGTGTCGATGACAAGCTCTGCCGTCGCACCCGAGCACAGGATCTGTCCGCCCGCGGCCAGCGACCGCAGCCGCGCGGCGCGGTTCACCGCCCGGCCGAAGTAGTCGCCGTCGCGCAGTTCGACCTCGCCAGTGTGCAGCGCCACCCGGACCCGCATCGGCTGCGCCAACGCCCACGGCTCGTGACCTATCGCCTCCTGCAACTGAATCGCCGCCGCGGCGGCCGCTGACGGCCGGTCGAACACCGAGAAGGTCGCATCGCCCTCGCCCCGGGTCTTGACCAGCCGTCCGCCGCGGGAGGTGACGACCTGTTCGACGATCTCGTCGTGGCGGGCCAGCGCCACCGCCATGGCATCCGGTTGCGCCTCCCACGCAGCCGTCGACCCCTCGATGTCGGTGAGCAGGAATGTGACTGCCTTGGTGACCGCCGAAAGCTGCTGCGACACAGGGATTTCCAGCGCGGGATCCTGAGCGACGATCGCGGCCTCCAGTCGGCGCAGGTTCGGACCCGGATCTACCCCCAGCTCGTCGGCGAGCAGCGACCGTGCGCGTTGGAAGGCGGCCAGCGCCTCACCCTGCCGTCCCGCGCGGTAGAGGGCGAGCATCAGCTGTCCCCAGCGCCGCTCGCGCAGCGGCGCGTCGGCAATCGCCGCCTCGAGCTCACCGATGATCTCCGCGGCGCGACCCGTCGCGAGCAGCGCGTCGGCGCGGTCCTCCACCAGCGCGGCGTGCCCCTCGATCCAGCGCGTCCTCTCCGAATCGGCGCGCGGCCCGTCGGGCAGTTCGGGAACTCCGCGCCAAAGGGCCAGCGCCTCATCGAAGCGGGCCACCGCCTGACCGGCGTCTCCGGCCGCGATCGCATCGCGCCCCAGCCTGGCGGCCACCTTGTGGCGGGTGGCGTCGATGTCGGTGGTGCTCAGGGTCCAGCCCGAGCCCTCGGTCAGGACGAAGCCATCACCAAGGGCGCGCCGCAGAGAAGAGATGTGGGTCTGCAACGCCTTGGCCGCGGTGCGCGGTGGACGGGCGCCCCAGAGGAGCTCGGCCAGGGTGTCGGCGGAGACGACGGAGCCGCCGTGCAGTCCGAGCATCGTCAGGATGGCCCGAGGTTTGGCGCCGGGAACTGCGACCGGCAGACCGTGCTGCCGGACCTGCAGAGGTCCCAAAACCCCCAGCTCCACGTGTTGAAGAGTAGTCACGTGACCATCGTCAGGACGCGGATTCAATGAGCGGTCAAGGTTTGGTAAAGACCGCTCCGTTCTGTGGCAGGCTCGAATCGTGGAGCTGCCCAAACCGGATCCGGAGACCTCACACCTCGCGGATGTCATTCCGTCGGTTCTCACGGCGATGGGTATCGACGGTTTCGACGGCCGAATCCCGCTGCCCGGAGATGTGGCCGGGGCTTGCGTACTGCTCATCGACGGGCTGGGCGCAGAACTGCTCGATGCCCACGCCGACGACGCCCCGGTGATGGCCGGCCTGCGTGGCCGCACGCTGCAGGTGGGGTTCCCCGCCACCACGGTCGCCGGCCTGGCGGCGCTGGGCACCGGCTGCCGGTCCGGCGTGCACGGCCTGGTCGGCTACTCCTTCCGACTGCCGGATGTCGGCGTCGTGAACACTTTGCGGTGGCGCATGCACCCATGGGGCGACGACCTCCGGGATACCGCGCCGCCGGAGCAGGTTCAGCCCATGCCGACGACGTTCGAGCGGGCCGTCGCGGCCGGCGCGAAGGTCAGCGTCATCTCCGGCGCGGAATTCACCGGATCCGGCATGACGCGCGCCGTTCTGCGGGGCGGTCGGTACATCGGCGTGCAGGCGCTCGGCGACCTGGCCGCACGCGTCCAGGAGGCCGTCGCCGACGGTGGGTTCTGCTACGCGTACCACAGCGAGCTCGACATGATGGGGCACCTCTACGGACCCGGGTCGGCCGCGTGGCGGCTGCAGCTGCGCCAGGTCGACCGCCTGGTGGAATCGGTGGTAGAGGGCCTGCCGCCGGGCGGATTGCTCGCGGTGGTGGCCGACCACGGGATGGTCTGGGTGAATAACGACGAGGCCGTCGACATCGACAGCGAGCCCGCGCTGACCGAGGGAGTGACGGATGTCGGGGGCGAGGCGCGCGCGCGACATATATATGTAGCCCCCGGCGCCCTCGACGACGTGCTGGCCGCCTGGCGGGACACCGTCGCCGACCGCGCCTGGGTGGTATCGCGCGATGAGGCGATCACCGCGGGGTGGTTCGGCGAGCGCGTGACCGATGCGACACGGCGCCGCATCGGTGACGTCGTGGCCGCGGCCCGCGGGTCCATAGGTTTGCTGAGACGAACCGCTGAGCCGCTGGAGTCGTCGCTCATCGGCCAGCACGGATCGCTCACTACCGCGGAGCAGAACATCCCGGTGCTGCTCGCACATGGATGATGCCGACGTAGACATACGACGGTAGTCGTCGTAATTTCCTGTACTGCAATATATTTCGCGCGAATAGGCGGTAGTCGATACCTGCGCCGATTCGAATATGCGCTTTAGCCAATCGAAATCGCGGTCTCGTTCACACAGCTCATCAAACGGCCTCGTCAATATGCCTTTTTCTGTGCCATTTTCAGTGAATCAGTCCATGGATTGCGCGGGTTGTGATGGGCGTCACTCCATATCGCGTGAAGGTGGTCACAGATTTTGCAGGCCCTCGAAACGCTCTGTTAACGTCCGGCCACATGTTTGCTGTCGCAACCCTCTTGACGCTTGTCAACTCGGTGTCGGGCACGCCGTACATCAGCGGCGGGGATTCCCCGGCCGGCACCGACTGCTCGGGTTTGGTCTCCTGGGTCACCAACGCGGCCACCGGCCGTCCCATCTACGGGGACCGATTCCACACGGGCAACATCGAGCAGGCGCTGCTTTCGCGTGGCTTCCAGTACGGCACGCAGCCTGGTGCCCTCAATGTCGGCTGGAACGGCGGCCACACGGCCGCGACGCTGCCCGACGGCACTCCGGTGTCCTCCGGTGAGGGCGGCGGAGTGAAGGTGGGCGGTGGCGGCGCGTTCCAGTCGCAGTTCTCCAAGCACATGTTCCTGCCGATGCCCGCCGATCAGGTGCCGCCGCCCCCTGGCGCCCCGGTCGTGTTGATGGCCGGGCAGGCGCCCCCTCCGCCGATGGCGCCGCCGCCGGCTCCGGATCCGATGCTGGCCCCGCCCCCGGCTCCCGCTCCGCCGATGGCGCCGCCGCCGCCACCCGCTCCGCCGGTCGGACCCGACCCGATGCTGGCTCCTCCTCCGCCTGCGCCGCCGGCCGATCCGTTCGCGCCGCCGCCCCCGGTCGACCCGATGGCTCCGCCGCCGGCACCGATGCCTCCGGCCTGACCTCACGGCAGCGCCGGATAACGTCTGCGGCGTGATCGTTCTGCTGCCACCGTCGGAGACCAAGCATCCCGGCGGCGACGGACCGCCGTTGCGCCTCGACACGCTGTCCTTTCCCGAGCTGACTCCGTTGCGTGCCGCGCTGGTCGACGAGCTGGTCGAGCTGGCCGCCGACGAGTCGGGGTGCATGCGCGCACTCGGGCTGTCGGCGAAGCAGCGCGCTGAGGTTGAGCGCAACGCCGCGCTGCGCAGCGCCCCGACGCTGCCCGCAATCCATCGGTATACCGGCGTGCTGTACGACGCGCTCGACGTGCAATCGCTCAAGGGTGCCAACGCGGACCGGGCGCGGGCCCGGCTTGCGGTCGGCTCGGCGCTCTTCGGCGTCCTGCGCGCCGGCGACCCCATCCCCGCGTATCGGCTTTCCGCGACGTCGAAGCTGCCAGGACAGCCCGGGTTGGCCAACCGCTGGCGGTCGCTGCTCGAGCCGGTCCTGGCTCAGCTCGCGAAAGAAGAGTTGATCGTCGATCTGCGGTCGGGCTCGTACGCAGCACTCGGCAGACTTTCGGACGCCGTTCAGGTCGAGGTCGTCTCCGAGCGCGCCGACGGCGAACGCGCCGTCGTGAGTCACTTCAACAAGGCGCACAAGGGACGGCTGGCGCGCGTTTTGGCGTCCACCCGCTCGGAGCCCGACGATGCGGGTGCGGTCGCCACCATCGCGCGCCGTGCGGGAACGCGTGTGGAACGCAACGGCAACCGACTGACGGTCGTGGTGGCTGCCTGATCCGCTAGATCGGGGCGATGAAGTCCGCCGTGTAGAACTCCGCCGGATTCTGCGAGAACCGGTCAGGGCGGCTGACGAACACCCACGCGCCCGTCGCCCACGGTTCGACGTTGTCCTGAAGTTTCACCGCGGCCGCCCCGGCCCCGTCAGCGTTCAACGAACCCTGTGCGACGCCGGGATCAGCACCCCAGCAGTGGGCGGCGGACGAGCGGGGTACCTGGATCAGCCTGACGTCGTAATGCATACCGGGCGGAGCGGTGGCGATCTGGATATCCGCCGTCAGCGTCGATCCGTCGGACCGCAGGGTGCCGGTCACCCGTGCCATCCCCGTCGGGCCGTTGTAGTCCGTCTCGCTGAAATCGCATCGCCGCAGAATCTGCGCGAACGGAAGCACCGTGCCGCCGGTCCCGCTGGACGCTCCGGTGGTGCCGACGCCGTCAGCCTGCGCGACCGCGGGAGGTGCCGCCAGCACCATTGCCGTTGCCAGCATCAAAATCCGTCTCGTCTGCCCCATAGTCCCGAGTAAAGCACCGATCGGCGTCGAGTTGGGCAATTCCAGCGGGGTCGCCCAGCGTCAGTCCCGGCATTCGACGACGTCGTAAGCGCCGTCGGCGTAGCGCGCACGGATGTGCTTCTTGTCGAACTTGCCAACGCTGGTCTTCGGCACCTCGTCGATGAACGTCCATCGCTCGGGCAGCCAGAACCGGGCGACCTTGTCGCACAGATGCTTTCGCAGTTCCTGGGCGGTGGCATCGGCATCCTTCTTGACGACTACCACGGCGAGCGGCCGCTCCTGCCAGCGCTCGTCGGGCACCGCGACGACCGCCGCCTCCAGCACCGCCGGGTGCTCCATGAGGCACAGCTCGAGTTCGACCGACGAGATCCACTCCCCACCGGACTTGATCACGTCCTTGGCACGATCGGTGAGTGTGATGAACCCCTGCGGGTCGATGCGGCCGACGTCGCCGGTGCGCAGCCAGCCGTCGTCGAACTTCGAGGCATCCGCATTCTGGTAATACGAGCCCGTGATCCACGGACCGCGAATCTCTATCTCCCCCACCGCTTTACCGTCGTTCGGGAGAACGCCGCCCTCGTCGTCGACGATTCTGAGCTCCACCCCGCTCACCACACGGCCCGCCGAGGCCCGCAACGTCCAGGCATCCTCTCCGGTGACCTCTGGCGGCGGTGTCGCGACGGCCGCCAGCGGAGACGTCTCGGTCATACCCCAGCCCTGTCGAATGACCACGCCGTAGTGCTGTTCGTACTCTTTCATCATCCCGAGCGGCACTGCCGAGCCTCCGCACACGACGGTCCTCAGCGATGAGATGTCGCGGTCCGGGTTGGCATGCAGATACTGCAGCACGTCGTTCCAAATCGTCGGGACCGCCGCCGCGATGGTGGGCCGCTGCTGTTCGATCATGTCGACGATCGGTTCGGCCTGCAGATACCGGTCGGGCAGCACAAGATCGGCGCCCGCCATCATCGCGGCGTAAGGCTGGCCCCAGGCGTTGGCGTGGAACATCGGTACGACGGGCAGCACCCGGTCACCGTCGGCGAGTCCGACCGCATTGGCCGAGCAGGCACTCATCGAATGCAGATAGCTCGATCGGTGGCTGTACACAACACCTTTGGGGTTGCCGGTGGTGCCGCTGGTGTAACACATTGCGGCACCGCTCTTCTCGTCGAGATCGGGCCAGTCGTAGACGCGGGGCCGGCCGTCGAGCAGATCGTCGTAACGGATCACCTGCTTACCCGACGCAGCGAGCGCATCGAGATCGCCCGCGCCGACGGCCACCACCGTCTGCACAGTCGTCAGGTCCGGGAGCACCGCGGCGAACACCGGCGCCAGTGACATGTCCACCAACACAACGCGGTCTTCGGCCTGGTTCGCGATGAACGCGATCTGCTCACTCGACAGCCGGATGTTCAGGGTGTGCAGCACCGCACCCATGCACGGAGCCGCGAAGTAGGCCTCCAGATGCTCCTGGTTGTTCCACATGAAGGTGGCGACTCGATCGCCGCCGGCGACTCCGATGGCACGTAATCCGTTGGCGAGCTGCGCGACTCGGCCGCCGAGTTCGCCGAACGAGATCTCGCGGTATCCGTCGGCTGTCTTCGTGATCGCCTTCCGGCCCGAGTACCACGTGGTGCCGTGCCGCAGAATGCCCGTGACGGTCAGCGGGAAGTCCTGCATCGTGCTGTCCATGTGCACCCCTATACGCGTCAGTGACCAGGCATTCATGATCGCCGACTCGCGCAGCTGTTCGGCAGGAAACGACCAACGTGGCCGCTAGCATCACGTGCCATGGTTCAGCCTGGCTATCCCGCCTATTCCGCGTATCCCGGGTATCCCGCGGCCCCTCCTAAGCCACCGGCCTCCGGCGCGGACATCGCCGTCTCAGTCGTCGTTCTGATCCTGACGGCACTCTTCGGTGCGGTCGCCGGGTTCTTCGGGATCTTCTCGCTGGCGTTCATCGACCATTGCCCACCGGCGACCTGCAGTGTGGAGGGGGCCGTCACGGCGGTGATGATGTCGCTCGGCATCGCCTTGCTCATCGGAGGGGCGGGACTCGTCGCGACCATCGTGCAACTCGTCCGGCGCAAGCGCGGCTGGCCGATTGCGGTCGGCACCCTGGTGTTGTGCGTGCTGACGGTGTTCCTCGGTGGTGTCGGATACGTGATCGCAGTGGGTGGATGGATATCTGCCGGATGCGGTCATCGGACGAATCCGCCACTCGGCGTCGGCTCTTCACCTACCGTCGGGAATGTGGAAATACACCCTGCACGACAAGCAAAAGCCCCCGGCCTGATACCGGTCGGGGCACTGCGCTCAGGGGACCCAATCACCGACGTCAACGGTGGCGGTCAGCATTACATAGTTCTGGAGTCCAAGAAGCTCGGCGAAGGCTGCGTCGTCCTCGAGCTGGAGTCCAAGGCCAACGATCAGATCAGGGTGATCGAGGCTTCCTTCCCAGCCGACTACGTGATGAGTTTGACCCCACGCCGACCCATCCTGTGACCGCGGCGCCGGCCGCCGCGGGGCTTGTTCGCTTCGAGGCGGGAGTACTGCATGCTGCGTGACATCCGTGAACTTGCCGATTCGCCGGAGGAGTACGCCGCCGAATTGCGCAGGCGCTGGGGCGGACTGCTGAGCTATCGCTATATCGGCCGCAGTTACGCGTCGATGGACGTCGTCGCCGAGGAGGACAACACCGTCACGCTGCGCCACGACATGCGCAACACCTCCGGCGGAGTGCTGTTCGCGGTCTTCGGGATCGCGGCGCCGGAAAGCGGCCACATGTCGGATCTGGAAGCCGTCCCGAACCCGGTCATCCACTCGTGCCAGATCCTCGACGCCGGACGCGATGTGCGCCGCATCGAGATCATCTCCGAAGAGCTCAAGGTCGGCCGGCAAATGGGCTACAGCCGCGCGAAGATCGTCGACGCCGACCGACCCGAGCGAGTGCTGGCGCTGATCGAAGGCCAGGGCGTCACCATCGGCACCCCGCCCGAAGGGCTCGAGCGGATGGAGCCCAACCCGATCGACATCGTCGACTCCCCCGACCTGCCGCCGCTGTGGCAGGTGTTCGGCGGCTACCGCAGGCCCGACGGCAACTGGGGTCTGCCCGAACTCGCCGTGGAGGTTGCATCACCGGACGCGGCGCTGCACATCGGTCCGCAATTCGTCATCCTCGAGACCGCGGCCATCGACGCCGCGACCGAAGCCGCGGGCACCGACGGCGTCCAGGGCGTCTCGACGCACGTGATGTTCCTCGCGCGAGGTAAGGCCGGGCCGTTCCGGGTGGAGACCGAGCCGATGACCAGCCCCGACGGCTTGGTCGCGGTGCGGGTGCTCATGCATGACGAAGGCAACGGCGACCGGCTGGTGACCTCGGCGTCGTATCAGTTCCGCCGGGTGTAGGTGGCAAGCGCGCTGAGGTGCCATGAGACACTTCGGGCATGGTTGTCGCAATCGCCCGTCCCAAGCTCGAAGGCAACATCGCTGTCGGCGATGACCGCCAGATCGGATTCGCCGAGTTCGGCGACCCGCAGGGCCGCGCGATCTTCTGGCTGCACGGAACGCCCGGTGCCAGGCGCCAGATCCCGATGGAAGCGCGGGTCTACGCCGAGCAGCATCGCATCCGGCTGATCGGGGTGGACCGACCCGGGATCGGGTCGTCGACCCCCCACAGCTATGACACCGTCGTCGCCTTCGCCGACGACCTGCGCACCATGGCCGACACCCTGGGCCTCGAGAAGTTCGCCGTCGTCGGGCTGTCCGGGGGTGGGCCGTACACACTGGGGTGTGCGGCGGCGATACCGGACCGCGTTGTGGTCGCCGGTGTCATCGGAGGCGTCGCCCCGACGATGGGTCCCGATGCCATCACCGGGGGCCTGATGGGCAACCTCGGTACACGGGTCGCCCCGCTCCTGCAGGTCGCCGGCGTCCCGATCGGACTCGTCGCCAGCGCCATCATTCGGTTCATCCGTCCGGTCGCGTCACCAGTCACCGACCTGTACGGGCGGGTGTCGCCCGAGGCCGACCGGCGGCTGCTCGCACGTCCGGAGATCAAGGCGATGTTCCTCGACGATCTGCTCAACGGCAGCCGCAAGCAGCTCTCCGCGCCGTTCTCCGACGTCGTCGTCTTCGCCAGGGACTGGGGTTTCCGCCTGAGCGATATCCAGGTGCCGGTGCGCTGGTGGCACGGCGACGCCGACCACATCGTGCCCTATGCACACGGCCAGCACGTGGTGTCGCGGCTCAACGATGCCGAGCTCTACCCGATGCCGGGTGAAAGCCACCTCGCCGGGCTCGGGCGGGCTGAGGAGATCCTGCACACCATGGCCAAGGTGTGGGACGAGGCCGGCTCCTGAACCGAGCCTCATCGCGCCCCCTTTCCCCTTACGGTGGAAGGGCGCGAAAGGAGCGTGTCATGGCGACTGACCTGACGCTCTATCTCGATGACGAGCCCGGCGAACTCGCCAGGGTCGGGGACGTGCTCGGCAAGGCGGGAGCCAACATCGCCGGGCTGTGCGCGGTGACATCGGGGGGCGGACAAGCGGTGGTGCACATCCTCGTCGAGGACGCGACGCCGGCATTCGAGGCGCTGCACGACGCGGGAATCGAGATCGCCTCCGAACAGGAGGTGATGGTCCTGCCCATGGACGACCGGCCCGGCGCGCTCGGCGACGTCGCTCAACGGCTGGGCAAAGCGAAGGTCAACCTGACACTCGCCTACCTGGCGACCAACACCCGGCTGGTCCTGGCGGCCGACGATCTCGCTTCGGCGCGCGCCGCGCTCAGCTGATCAGCGCCTGAGCCAGCCCGCGGCGGTGGCCAGATCCCGGGTGTAAGCCATCAGAAGGTCGTCGTGGTAGAGCGCGGCGCCGCTGATCGCGTCGTCACCCTGCCAGATCACGTGAATGCGCACCGGGGTCCGCGAGTAGTAGTCGGTCCGGTCGGTCGGCCTGCAGTGCCATCCGGCTGCCACGGCGCGCTCGGACAGCTGGCTGCGCTCGGTGGCTGTAGTCATCACTGGTTTCCTCCTATGTCGCCCGGCAAGGCTATCCGACCGGCGATCTCATGCGCGGACGGCACCCGCCGTCAGTACCCGGCGCAGGAGGTGCATCGCGACCGTCGTGGACCTCTCGCGGACGTCGGACCGGTCACCCGGCAGCCGCATGGTCCGCAGGTCGGTGGTGCCGTCGGCCAGCTTCACGCAGAAGCAGACCGTGCCGACGGGTTTCTCCTCGCTGCCGCCGCCCGGGCCGGCGATGCCCGTGATCGCGACGGCCGTATCGGCGGAGAACCGGCGCAGCGCACCATCGGCCATCGCGAGCGCCACCGGCTCGGATACCGCACCGTGCGCTTCGATGAGCGCCGGATCGACCCCGAGCAGTTCGGACTTGGCCTCGTTCGAGTAGGACACCACTCCCCCCGCGACGTACGCCGACGACCCAGGCAGGTCGGTCAGCCGGGCGGCCACCAGTCCCGCGGTGCAGGATTCCGCGGTGGCGATCCACCGACCCGACAGCAGAGCCGCCACCTGATCGTCGATGGTGGCGCCATCCTCGGAGAAGATCTCGCCGCCGTGGCGCTCGCGCAGCAGCGTCATCAGATCGGCGTAGACCTTCGCCGAATCCGGCTCGTAGCGGGTGACCATCTCGATCTCGCCGCGCCGCAGGCAGGTGGTGATCTCGAGCCGATCGAAGCCGTCCACCCGCTCCTCGGCCTCACGCAGAGTGTCGGCGAGGCCCGACTCGGGCAGCCCGAACATGCGCACCATCTCCTGGCGGTACGTCGTCCGGCCCGCGATCGCCTCCTGCAGCGCGGGCGTCTGCAGAGCCGTCGTCCACATCGGCTGCAGTTCGCGTGGGGGCCCCGGCAGCACGACGACCGTCGGCGTTCCGGGCACCACCACCCCGGGAGCGGTGCCCACCGGATCGAGGATGTGTGCGCCTTCCGGAACGAGTGCCTGCTTGCGGTTGGCGGCACGCACGGCCTCCAGGTCGACGTTGGGGAAACGCGCCATCAGCCGCTGCACAATGTGGGCGATCTTCGCCTCGAGAACGTTGTCCAACACCAACTCTCGGCCGCAGAACCGCGCGACGGTCGCCACCGTCATATCGTCCGCGGTCGGACCGAGGCCGCCGCTCGTGACGATGAGGTCCACCCCCTCGGCGGCGAGGAACCGCAGCTGCGCCTCGATGTCGTCGGGCCGGTCCCCGCAGATGGTGATGTGCGCCAGCTCGACGCCCAGTTCGAGTAGTCGGTCGGCGATCCATGGGCCGTTCCGGTCCGTCACCCGTCCGGTCAGAACTTCGGTTCCGGTCACCACGATGCCCGCGCGTGCGCTCACGCCGTACGAGACTACGCACCTCGGACGTGGGAGCTGAACGTCGGTAATGTCGTTCTCCATGACTGCGCCGAGATCGCTGCGGGAACTCTTCGAACAGCTCGGCCTCGCCGAGGTCGCGTCGACGGATGACACCGTGACGATGGAGATGCCTGTCGACGAGCGGACGGTCAACACCGCGGGCGGTCTGCAGGGCGGTTTGATCGCGACGATGGCCGATGTGACGGCCGGCCAACTCGCGTCTCGGGTCACACCTTTCGGACACGCGATCGCGACCACCGATCTGTTCATCCGCTATCTGCGGCCGATCAAGGTCGGGCCCGCCCGCGCGGTCGCGCGAATCCTGCGCACCGGTAAGCGATCCGTCGTCGTCCAGGTGGACATCTACCGCGCCAACGACGATCAGGTCGGTGCGACGGCGACGGTGAACTTCGCGGCCGTCGACTGAGCGCTATTGGGTGCGGGCCAGTACCTCGCGGACGATGTCCAGCGTGGTGGCCGGATGCAGGAACGCGAATCGTCCGACGGTCTCGCCCTCCCATTTGGTCGGCGGGATGAACGCAACCTCGTCATCGTGCAGTCGCTGCGCCCATGCGTCGTAATCCTCGGCGGCCCAGCCCAGCCGGCGAAACAGCACCACACCGAGGTCGGGCTCGCGGATCAATTCCAGCTGCGGCGCACCGTTGATCAGCTCAGCCGTCTGCCTGGCAAGCGTGGCGGCCACCTCGATGGCCTGACGGTAGGCCTCCAGCCCGTAGACCGCGAGCGAGAACCACAGCGGTAAACCCCTTGCGCGCCGGGTGAGATGGTACGCGTAGTCCGACGGATTCCACTCGCCGGTCGAGGTGTGGATCACGTCGAGGTAGGAGGCGTCTTGGGTGTGCGTGGCCCGCGCCAACTCCGGGTTCCGATACAGCAGCGCGCAGCAGTCGAACGGTGTGAACAGCCACTTGTGGGGGTCCAGGATGAACGAATCGGCCAGTTCCAGCCCGTTGTACTTCGGTCGCAACGAGCGCGCGAAGATGCCGGACCCGCCGTATGCGCCGTCGACGTGGAACCACCAACCACGTTCTCGCGCAAGCGCACCCACGCCTGCGAGGTCGTCGATGATGCCGGCATTGGTCGTCCCCGACGTGCACACCACCGCGGCGATGTTCGTCGCATCGGCAGGCACCGCCGCACTGACGGTCTCCGCGGTGAGCCGGTGGTCCGGTGTGTCGACCACCAGCGCGTCCATTTCGAGCAGGCGCAGGGTGTTGACGATCGACGAGTGCGCATCAGATCCGACGACCACCCGGAGTCGACCGTCGGCGCCACGCGTCTTGGCGGTCTCACGCGCGACCGCGAGCGCCGACAGGTTCCCCGCCGAACCGCCCGATACGAAGCATCCGCCCGACGTCGTCGGCAGCCCGGCTTCACGGGCGATCACCCGCAGCACCGAGTTCTCCGCCGCGATCGCACCCGATGCCTCGAGCCACGAAATGCCTTGGATCGAGGCGCAGGACACCAACATGTCGAACGCCAGGCTCGCCTTCGTCGGCGCAGCGGGGATGAAGCCCAGAAAGCGCGGACTGTCCGCGGAGATCACGCTCGGGGCGATCACCGACGTGTACACGCCGAGCACTTCGTCTGGCGTTCTCGGCGTTTCACGGATCACGCCGTCGAGTCGCGCGTGCAACTCGTCGACCCCCAACGCACCCTTGTCGAGGGGCACCGGGTTCATGCGCAGCCGGTTCTCGGCATACGCGAGCACGCTGCGCAGCATGTTCTCGGTGTTCTGGTCGACCTCATGCATGGCTGAAGTCTTGCACCGGGCCCGACCCGGTGAGTGGGATTAGCCGAGTGGGAGTTGCTTGTGCGGAACGTCGGTCACCAGGCCGCCGTCCATGATGAACTCGGCGCCGGTCGCGAACGACGACTCGTCGCTGACGAGGAACACCACGAACGGCGCGACCTCCTCGGACTGACCGGGACGGCGCAGCGGCGCGGAGACCATATCGTCGGGAAAGTGCTTGGTCATCGGGGTCCGGATGAAGCCGGGATGGATCGAGTTGACCCGGATGTTCTTGGAGCCCAGCTCAATCGCGGCCGACTTGGCCAGCCCGCGGACCGCCCACTTCGAGGCGACGTACGGGTGGACCATCGGCGCGCCTCTCAGGCCCTCGATGGACGACACGTTGATGATCGAGCCTTCACCGGCCGCCTTCATCTGCTCGACGACGGCCTGCATGCCGAGGAACGTGCCGGTCAGGTTGACGTCGATGACCTTCTGCCACTTGGCCATGTCGAACTTGCCGATCTGGCCCAGCGCGACGATCGCGGCGTTGTTGACGAGCGCGGTCAGCTTGCCGAACGCGTCGACGGCCACCTTGACCGCGGCATCCCACTGCTCGGCATCGGTCACGTCGAGATGGACGTAGCGCGCGGACTCGCCGAGCTCGTCGGCCAGCGCCTTACCCTCCTCGTCGAGGATGTCCCCGATGACCACTTTCGCACCCTCGGCGACCAGCGCCCTGGCGTGAGCGGCCCCCATCCCGCGAGCTCCGCCACTGATCAGTGCGACTTTTCCGTCCACGCGTCCCATGGGGCGACAGGTTACCGCACGGCCCTACTGAACTAGAACCTGTTCCAATTTGAGGAGGCCTCACGCATACTGCTCGCCATGGCAATTCGGGTCGCGCTCCTCGGCACCGGCAACTGCGGCAGCCTGGCGCTTCGACAGTTGATCACCGACGATCGCTTCGACCTCACCGGGGTGTGGGTGTCGACGCAGGCGAAGGTCGGCAAGGACGCGGGCGAGCTCGCCGGCCTGGACGTCACCACAGGCATCGCCGCCACCAACGATCTCGACGCGATCATCGCGGCCAAGCCCGATTGCGTCGTCTATACGGCGATGGGCGACACGCGTCCGCGCGAGGCGTTGGCCGACGTGCGCACGTTCCTGTCGGCGGGCATCAACGTCGTGGGCTCGAGCGTCGGCGCGCTGCAGTACCCGTGGGGGCTACTCCCCGACAAGGCCATCGCCAAGGTCGAAGATGCTGCGCGCGAAGGTGATTCGACGGTGTTCTTCACCGGTGTCGATCCGGGCTTCTGCACCGACCTGCTGCCGTTCGCGCTGGCCGGCACGTGCCAGAGCATCGAACAGATCCGCACCATGGAGATCGCCGACTACTCCACCTACGACGGCGAGACGGTGATGTTCGACGTGATGGGCTTCGGCAACGAACTCGGCGATCTGCCGATTCTGTATCAACCGGGCGTGCTGTCCATCGCGTGGGGCACCGCGATCCGGCAGCTCGCCGCAGGCCTGGGCATCGAGGTCGACGAGATCCGCGACTCCGTCGAGCAGGAACCCGCCCCCGAGGACCTTCACGTCGCCGTCGGCACCATCAAGAAGGGCACGGTCGCAGCGGTCCGCTTCCTGATCGAGGGCATGGTCGGAGGCAAACCGGTCATCGTCGTCGAGCACGTCACGCGACTGCATGCCGATCTGCGACCCGACTGGGCGCAGCCCGCGCATCCCGGTGGCTCGTACCGGGTCGAGATCACCGGTGAACCGTCGTATTTCTGCGACATCGTTCCGATGAGCCGCAACGGCGGAGCGCCCTATGCGGCGATCCTGGCCGCCGCGGGGCGGATCGTGAACTCGATCCCCGACGTGGTCGCCGCACCCGCGGGCATCCGGACCACGTTGGATATGCCGTTGGTGACCGGGAAAGGTCTCTACGCAGCGACGTAGGCTGGAGCGCGATGACCGCGCAGCCCGTGGCAGAGGACCCCACCGCGGAGATCGCCGCAAGTGAACCAGGGTCCCACATCGGTGCCTTCTTCGATCTCGACGGCACCTTGGTGGACGGTTTCACCGCCGCTGCCCATGCCACCGATCGCATCCGGCGCAGGCAGGCGGGAATCGGCGAAATCATGGGGGTCTTCGAGGCGTCGATGCGATACCGGCTGCGCCGCATGCGGTTCGAGCATTTGCTGACCAGGGCAGCCGGATATCTGCAGGGTGAAACGCTGATCGACCTCGACGAAGTCTGCGAGCGAATATTCGTCGACAGCCTGGCCACCCGCGTCTTTCCCGCGATGCGCGAGATCGTCGTCGCACATCAGGAACGCGGCCACACGGTGGTGCTCAGCACCTCGGCGGTGACCATTCACGCGAACCCGGTGGCCCGCTTCCTGAAGATCGACCACGTGCTGTGCAACCACTTCGAGGTCGACAGCGCCGGACGCCTGACGGGTCACATCGCGAAACCCGTCGTCTGGGGACGCAACAAGGCCAACGCCGTCGAGGACTTCTGCGCGGCCAATGGCGTTGGGCTGCAACACAGTTACTTCTACGCGGACGGCGACGAAGATGCGGCCCTGATGGTCAAGGTGGGCAACCCGCGTCCGGTCAATCCGCGACCCAAACTTGCCGCACTGGCGGCCGAACACGGCTGGCCGATACTGCAAGTCGTCACCTCGGGCGGGCGTCGACGACCGTCGTTGCGCAGGCTCGTCGGTTACGACTGACCGCCGATCCGTCGAGGACCTGAGGCCCGACTAGCGGGAAACGGGCCGTAGTACCCCCCGACTGGTCACAACGGCGCGGCGAAGTACTAAACTAGAACACGTTCCAATTCGTGAACCGGCCCACCGAGGAGCAGGCATGCACACCCCCATCTGCGACGAACTCAATATCGAGTTCCCGATCTTCGCCTTCACGCATTGCCGCGACGTCGTCGTGGCCGTCAGCAAGGCCGGCGGCTTCGGTGTGCTCGGTGCGGTCGGCTTCACCCCGGAGCAGCTCGAGATCGAGCTGGACTGGATCGACGAAAACATCGGCGACCATCCCTACGGCGTCGACATCGTCATCCCGAACAAGTACGAGGGCATGGACGCGGGCGACCTGGATCCAGAGGTGCTGAAGAAGACACTGAATGACCTTGTGCCGCAAAAGCACATCGATTTCGCGAAGAAGCTGCTCGCCGACCACGGTGTGCCGGTCGAGCACAGCGACGACGATGCGCTGCAGCTGCTCGGGTGGACCGAGGCGACCGCCACCCCGCAGGTCGAGGTGGCGCTGCAGCACCCGAAGTGCACGCTGATCGCCAACGCGCTGGGCACGCCGCCCGCCGACATGATCAAGCACATCCACGACCAAGGGCGCAAGGTCGCGGCGCTGTGCGGGTCGCCGTCGCAGGCGCGCAAGCACGCCGACGCCGGAGTCGACATCATCATCGCCCAGGGCGGCGAGGCGGGTGGACACTGCGGCGAGATCGGTTCGATCGTGCTGTGGCCGCAGGTCGTCAAGGAGGTCGCGCCGGTTCCCGTGCTGGCCGCCGGCGGGATCGGCAGTGGTCAGCAGATCGCGGCGGCGCTGGCGCTCGGTGCGCAGGGCGCGTGGACGGGCTCGCAGTGGGTCATGGTCGAGGAGTCCGAGCACACCCCGATCCAGCACGCCGCGTACGCCAAGGCCGAGAGCCGCGACACCGTCCGCAGTCGGTCGTTCACCGGTAAGCCCGCGCGGATGTTGCGCAACGACTGGACCGAGGCCTGGGAGAACCCGGACAACCCGAAGCCGCTCGGAATGCCGCTGCAGTACATGGTTTCCGGGATGGCGGTCGCGGCCACGCACAAGTATCCGAACGAGAGCGTCGACGTCGCGTTCAACCCCATCGGCCAGGTCGTGGGTCAGTTCACCAAGGTGGAGAAGTCCGCGGCGGTGATCGAGCGGTGGGTGCAGGAGTACCTCGAGGCGACGAGCACGCTCAACGAGATCAACGAGGCCGCGTCCGTCTAGTTCACAACTGATCGCCGATTCACGTAGTTCCGCGATCTCTGCGCAGTCTCGGCGGTGTGGTGGGGTCGGATGCGAAGCTCGCTTCGTGAGTTTGATTGCGGCGGCCTGCGCGGGCTTTCTCGTCGCAGTCCTGTGGATGGACCTGATGTTCGACGGTCAGGTCCTGCGCTATCGCGGCGAGGAACTGCCCGAATCGGTGCTGTCGTCGATCGCCGGCTATTACCGACGCGCCACGACGACGTCGCGGCCGATGGGTTACCTCATCGCGCTGGTGATGGCGATCCTGGTTGGGACGTTGGGATTCGCGTGGATCGACGGGCTGACCGCGGTTTGGCCACTCGCCACGGCGTCGATACTTGCCGTCGGCCCCGTCCTGCTGGCGATGCTGCGCACGGTCCCCAACGCGGTCCGGCTCGGCGCGCGCACCGGCGATGTCGCGGCACAGTCGCGGCTGGCCCGCTCGATATGCCGTGACCACGTCGCATGCCTTGCGAGCATGCTCGGCTTTCTCGCCGTGTGGCTGACTCTCGCCTCCTAACCCGCCCGCCGAGACTGTCCCCAGCTTCGCGGGGGCCCCACACAGATCGCGAATTCGCGCGGATCGGCGATCTGTGCGCAGTCTCGACGAGGAGGGGCAGGATTATGTAAGGTGTCATACATAGTCGGTCGGACGGAGGAATCCAGTCGTGTCCAGTCACCGCGAGCGCATGGTGCGGTCCGCTGCCCTCCTCATCCGCGAACGCGGTGCGCATCCGACGGCCATCGCCGACGTGCTGGAGCACAGCGGCGCCCCGCGAGGGTCGGCGTACCACTACTTCCCCGGCGGTCGCACGCAGCTTCTGTGCGAAGCGATCGATTTCGCCGGCGAGTACGTCGCAGCCAAGATCGAGAAGGCCGACACCGGCCTGGCGGCACTCGACGCACTCTTCGACGACTATCGAACGCAATTGCTCAACAGCGACTTCCGGGCGGGTTGTCCCGTCGTCGCAGTGAGCGTGGAGGCCGGCGACCCCGCCAAGCCGGACACCGCCTCTCCGGTTATCGAACGCGCAGCCGCAGCCTTCGCGCGGTGGACGGACCTGATCGCCGCCCGCCTGGTCGCCGACGGCGTCAACGCGGAGCGCGCCGCCGAACTCGCGATACTGACCACCACATCGTTCGAAGGCGCGATCGTCGTCGCCCGCGCGTCCCGCGACGTCAAAGCTCTCGACCTCGTCCATGGCCAGCTACGCGCCCTCGTGCTGGCCGAGACCGATGGAAGGAAGTCCGCTCATGGTGGATGAATGGCAGTCGACCGCGTGCATCCTCTGTGAGTGCAACTGCGGCATCGTCGTCCAACTCGACGGACGCAAGCTGGCCAAGATTCGCGGAGACAAAGCCCATCCGGCGTCACAGGGGTACACCTGCAACAAGGCGCTGCGCCTGGACCACTACCAGAGCTACCGCAGCAGGCTGACCTCTCCCCTGCGCCGGCGTCCCGACGGCAGCTACGAGGAAATCGACTGGGACACCGCCATTGCCGAGATAGCGGCAGGCTTCAAGCGCATCGCCGACACCTACGGCGGCGACAAGATCTTCTACTACGGCGGCGGCGGGCAGGGTAACCACCTTGGCGGCGCGTACAGCGGCGCCTTCCTGAAGGCACTCGGTTCGTACTACCGCTCCAATGCGCTCGCCCAGGAGAAGACGGGCGAAGCGTGGGTCGACGCCCACCTCTACGGTGGCCACACCCGAGGCGAGTTCGAGCACGCCGAGGTGTCGGTGTTCATCGGCAAGAACCCGTGGATGTCCCAGAGCTTCCCGCGGGCGCGGACGGTGCTCAACGAGATCGCCAAGGATCCCAAACGCGCCATGATCGTCATCGACCCGGTGATCACCGACACCGCCAAGATGGCCGACATGCACCTGCGCGTACGTCCGGGAACGGACGCATGGGTATTAGCGGCGTTGGCCGCTGTGTTGGTGCAGGAAGACCTCTGCGACAAGGCGTTTCTCGCCGGGCACGTCAGCGGTGCCGAACCGGTTCTGGACGTCCTGCGTTCGGTCGACGTCGACGACTACGCCCTGCGGTGCGGCGTCGACGCCGAACTGATCCGTGCCGCGGCGCGGCGGATCGGCGGTGCGGCGAGCGTATCCGTCTTCGAGGATCTGGGCATTCAGCAGGCGCCCAACAGCACCCTGTGCTCCTATCTCAACAAGCTGCTGTGGATCCTCACCGGCAACTTCGCCAAACGTGGTGGGCAGCACCTGCATTCGTCGTTCGGACCGCTCTTCCGGCACACCCCCGAGGTCGGCCGCACTCCGGTCACCGGGGCACCCATCGTCGGAGGGCTGATCCCCAGCAACGTCGTACCCCAGGAAATGCTGGGCGATCACCCCGACCGGTTCCGCGCGATGATCGTCGAAAGCAGCAACCCGGCGCATTCACTCGCCGATTCCACCGCCTGCCGAGAAGCTTTCCAGTCGCTGGAGCTGATGGTGGTGATCGATGTCGCCATGACCGAAACCGCACGGCTGGCCCATTACGTGTTGCCTGCCGCATCGCAGTACGAGAAGGCCGAGGCGACGTTCTTCAACCTCGAATTCCCGCATAACACCTTCCATTTGCGGCATCGACTGATGGAGCCGCTCGAGGGCACCCTTCCCGAACCCGAGATCTGGGCCCGGTTGGTCCGGGCGCTCGACGTGGTCGACGATGCCGAACTCGAACCTTTGCGTCGCGCCGCAGCCGAGAGTCGCGAGGCGTTCACGGCGGCGTTCCTGCAGGCCGTCGGCTCCAGCCCGGTGCTGGGCAAGGTACTCCCCTATGTCCTCTACGAAACACTGGGACCGACTCTGCCCGAGGGGCTTTCGGGCGCGGCCGCATTGTGGGGCCTCTCCCAGAAGGCGGCGATGACGTACCCCGATGCGGTCCGCCGAGCCGGCCATGCGGACGGCAATGCACTGTTCGACGCGATCCTGTCGAGCCCGTCGGGGGTGACATTCACCGTGCATGAGTATGAGGACGACTACGCGTTGATCACCCACGCCGATCACAAGATCGCATTGCACATGCCCGAGATGATCGACGAGATCCGCGCGTTGGCCGATGCGGAACCGCATTTCACCACGCCCGATTTCCCGATCGTACTGTCGGCGGGTGAACGTCGCGCCTATACAGCCAATGACATCCTGCGCGATCCGGCCTGGCGCAAGCGCGATACCGACGGCGCGCTGCGAGTCAGCCTCGAGGACGCCGAGGCGCTGGGCCTGGTGCACGGCGGGCGCGCCCGCATCACCACTGCGGCGGGCAGCGCGGAGGCCAGCGTCGAGATCAGTGAGGCGATGCTCCCCGGGCACGCATCGCTGCCCAACGGCTTCGGGCTCGATTTCGTCGCCGACGACGGCCAGACGCATGTTCCCGGCGTCGCGCCGAATGCGTTGACGTCCAGTGACTGGCGTGACGCCTACGCGGGCACGCCCTGGCACAAGCACGTGCCCGCGCGTATCGAGGCGGTGCCCACCGCACCGCTGACTACCGCTTGAGCAGCTACGACAGCAGTCGCTGAGTCGCGCGTTCCAGCACCCGCTTTCGGCTGCTGCCCGGATGTTCGGCGGCGATGAAATGGCTGCCGATGGCCAACGAGAACGCCAGCATGCCGCGCGCCTCGGCGTCGTCGGGGTCGTCGCTGAACGTGCCGATGAGCCTGCGCAGGTAATCCATGCGCCGGTTGTCGACGCGCCGCAGTCGGCGCGCGACCGCCTTGTCGCGGCGGGCCCAGTCACGCACGGCGAGGTCGATCGGCAGCAACTCCTTGGAGAAGGTGAGCATGCCGGCCTTGCGCACCTTGTCCCTGGCGTCGCCGCCCTCGGACTCGACTCGGTCGAGTACCTCGTCGGTGCTGCGGTGTTCCCATGTTTCGAGGAGTGCGTCGAGAAGAGCCGATCGGCTCTCGAAGTGGTGGTAGAAGCTGCCTCGGGTGACGTCGAGCGCCTTTGCGAGTAGGTCCACGCGCACTGCATCGGGGCCGCCGGCGGCGAGCGCCTCGAGGCCCGCGTCGATCCATGCACTCCTGGGCGTGCGGGTCTTGGCGACCATGTCTCTCCAATTCATGACGCGGGGTTGACGACGGCGTTCCCTCAAGCATACAGTACTGTATGTTTGGTTCCGCACCACTCGCCAAACGCGAGCACACGATGCGGCCATGGCGGATCCACGCCATCACCAAGGACTTTCAGGTGCTCGACGTGTGGGCACTGCCCACGCCGGCTGATGCAGACGGTTTTTCACGCCTGGTCGGACTGTGGTCCACGTTCGACCCGAACCGAACCTCACCCGTCGTACGGGCCCTCTTCGCCGCCCGGTGGACAATCGGTCGGATACTCGGCCTCGACCGGCCGGAGAGCGGGCTCGGCGCGCGTGTCGAGACGCTGCGCGACCGGCTGCCAGCCGACCTTCACGGCACTCCAACGGATTTCGTGTCCGACCGGTCCCCCTTCAAACCGCTGTATCTGACCGAATCTGAGCTGGCGATGGAGATCGTCAACCAGACGGTGCACGGAGTACTGCACGTCGGCTGGGTGCCCGACCCGGACGTTCCGGGAGGGTTTCGCGGTCAGATGACCGTCCTGGTGCGGCCCAACGGCGCACTCGGCGTGGCCTATCTGGCTGCGATAGCGCCGTTTCGCCATCTGATCGTCTACCCGGTGATGATGCGCGACATCGAACGGCTCTGGCGCGAACAACCCAGCGCCTCAACATAACCCGAAGGAAGGTAGCGATGATCAACACCCAGGCAGACGAAGCCCGAGTCCGCCAAATCACACCGGATGCCCTCGTCAGGTCGTCGAGCATGCTCGGGCGCGTCGATTACGAGGATGCGTTCATCGTCGATGTGGACGTGCCGGACAGCCGTCGGGCCGAAGAGTGGATGCGGGTGATCCTGGAAGACGCACCGGCGAGCGTCCGGTTTCGTCTGCTCTCCGCGTGGTCGGCGATAGGACTGAAGGTCAGCCTGCCCGGTTCCGATCGATCGGTCCTCGGGTGGCAGATACGGGCCGCCGAAAGCGATTTCGTGCTGCTCGGCGCCGACTCTCGCATTGGCATGCCAGGCGAGCTGTTACTGCGGCGTCAAGAGGATGGACTGCTGTTCGCCACTTTCGTCCGCCACGACAATGCGGTCGCCCGGAAGCTGTGGTCATCCATCGAGGCCGCACACGTGCGAACCGTGCGGTCGATCCTCGAGATGGCTAGCCGGCGGGCGGCGGGGGCGTAGGCGCGGGTACAGGAGCAGGCGCGGGCGCAGGTGCTGGCGCGGGCGGCAACGGTTCACCGGGCGGCGGTGCGGGCGCCGCCGGGGGCGCCTGCTGTACCGGATTCGCAGAGAGGCCTGGCGGAGGGGTGTTCGAGCTGAGCGGCCGCTGCGTCAACAGCAGCAGGGCGTCCCTGCCGCTGACTTCCTGCGTCTGAACGGCGTGCCAGAGCTCGCGCAGGTACGACCCGCCAGTGCTTTGCGGACCGGTCGGGGACAACGAGGTGCCCGGCGGCAGGTTTTCCGGGCTCACCAGATGCGGGACATCCTCGGGTGCCGCAGGGTCGGCGGCGGCTGGTACGGCAGGATCGGCGGCCGCTGGTACGGCGGGCGGCGCGAGCGGATCGGGAACGGCGGGAGCCGGGGCGCCAGGAACTGCGGGAGCCGGAGCGGCCGGAGCCGGAGCGGCCAAGGGTGCGGCGGGAGCGGGACCCGGCATGACCTGTGCGACGGAGGCGACCGGCGCGGGCGCGGGAGGCGCGGCGGGGGCAGGCGCTGCGGCCTGCGGAGCGAATATCGCGGGTGGCGGCGGAGGAGGAACGGGAACGCCCGGATCGGCCTGTGCGACCCCTGTTCCGGCCAGCAGTGCGGCGAGTGCTCCCAGCCCGGCGGTGGCTATCGTCGCCGCCCGTACCTCGATGTCGATTCCCACCCAAGCCCCCTTTCGCGTACTGACCCGAATTCGGCCTACCGAGTGCGTCGTTTGACGGTCAAAATTGTTACACCTGGTTCCCATGGGAACAACCGGAGGAAACAATCCGTGCCGCGGGAACACGTTCTACTTCGGAGTTTCTCTAACCGGCCTCAGCGGGCTCCATCTGTGGTGTAGCAATGGGATACCGGCACTAGACAACGTCATGCGAGGAGTGCATCGATGCCAACTCCGAACCTTCCGCCCGGATTCGATTTCACCGACCCGGACATCTACGCCGAGCGGCTGCCGATCGACGAGCTCGCCCATATGCGTAAGGTGGCTCCGATCTGGTGGCAGCACCAGGAGAAGGGCAATCTCGCCTTCGGTGACACTGGCTACTGGGTAGTGACCAAGCACAAGGACGTCAAAGAGGTGTCGCGGCGCAGCGACGTGTTCTCCAGCAACCTGAAAACCGCGCTGCCGCGGTATCGCGACGATGCCGATCCCGCTTCGCTGGAGGCGGGCAAGGTGGTGCTGCTCAACCAGGACGCCCCGCATCACACCCACCTGCGCAAGATCATCTCGCGAGCGTTCACCCCGCGGGCGATCGAATCGCTGCGCGAAGAGCTCCGCCACCGCGCACAGGACATCGTCAAGCGTGCCGCCGCCGAAGGATCCGGGGACTTCGTCGAACAAGTGTCATGTGAGCTGCCGCTCCAGGCGATCGCCGGCCTGATGGGGGTACCTCAAGAGGAACGCATGAAGTTGTTCGAATGGTCGAACGAGATGGTCGGCGACCAGGACCCCGAGTACGCCAGAAACGATCCGACGGCCGCCGCCGCCGAATTGACCATGTACGGCATGCAGATGGCGGCCGAGCGCAGCAAGAATCCCGGCGACGATCTGGTCACCAAGCTGGTCCAGGCCGACGTCGAGGGCCACAAGCTCACCGACGACGAGTTCGGCTTCTTCGTGATCCTGCTGGCGGTGGCGGGCAACGAGACCACCCGCAACTCGATCACCCAGGGGATGATGGCGTTCACCGAATTCCCTGACCAGTGGGAGCTTTTCAAGCGTGAGCGGCCAGCGACGGCGGCAGACGAAATCGTCCGCTGGGCCACGCCCGTCACCTCCTTCCAGCGCACGGCGCTGGAGGACACCGAGCTCAGCGGAGTCAAGATCAAGAAGGGCGACCGCGTCGTCATCTTCTACCGGTCGGCCAATTTCGATGAGGAAGTGTTCGAGGACCCCTACACCTTCAACATCTTGCGGGATCCCAACCCGCACGTCGGATTTGGCGGTACCGGAGCCCACTACTGCATCGGCGCGAACCTCGCCAGGATGACGATCGACCTGATCTTCAACGCGATCGCCGACGAGATGCCCAACCTCAAACCGATCTCACCGCCCGAGCGGCTGCGGTCCGGCTGGCTCAACGGAATCAAGCACTGGCAGGTCGACTACACCGGTGCGGGTGCTACCTGACCGGGTAGTCCACCAACGAGCGCCAGTACTCCTCGGGGATCTCGACATTCGAACGCATCGCCATGGCCAGCCCGGTCGCCATGGCGATGCCCAGCAGACCCAGCCAGAGGCCGGCAAGCGCGATGACGACCCATGCGATCACGGTGACCGTCGGCCACGGCGAGAGCAGCACCAGCACCGGGGCGAAGAAGAAGCCGAGGCCGACGTACCACGACGAACCGGCGCGGTCGGAGATCAGCACGAAGTGCAGCCACCGCGGGATCGGGCGGTCGACGGATGATGAGGTCCGCATGGTCGCTCTCCTCTGCTCGTCTGACACCCTCCACGGTCCGCGCCTCAGGTAAGCGGCGCAATTACCTGACACGTAATGGCCGTAACCCCTGAGCTGCGCGACACTGAGGCGGTGACCACCGCCCAAGTCCAGTCCCCTCCGTTCGGCGCACTGATGCGCGAATGGCGGCAACGGCGCCGGCTGAGCCAGCTCGATCTCGCGATCGAGGCCGATGTCTCGGCCCGCCATGTCAGCTTCATCGAGACCGGTCGGTCGACCCCGAGCCGGGCCATGGTGTTGCGCCTCGCGGAGGTGCTCGACGTCCCCCTTCGCGAACAGAATCAGATGTTGATGGCCGCCGGCCTCGCTCCGGTGTACGGCGAACGGTCCCTCAATGATCCGGATATGGCCGCCGTTCGCGACGGCATCGAACGTGTGCTCAACGCGTACAACCCGTACCCCTGCGTGGTCGTGGACCGGTGCTGGCAGATCGTGGAGGCCAACGCCGGCTCCGGAGTGCTCCTGCAGGGCGTCGCGCCGAATCTTCTCGAACGACCGAATGCGCTTCGCATCGCATTGCATCCCGACGGGTTGGCGCCGCGCATACGCAATCTCGCGCAGTGGCGACACCACCTCATCGAGCGGCTGCGACGCGAAGCGGCCGTCAGCGGATCCGATGAGCTGGCGGCATTGTTGGCCGAAATCGAGTCGTATCCAGGCGGATCCGACGGGACCCGCGATCTCGGCGGAGTCGCGGTGCCGCTGGAGCTCTACACCCCGCAGGGACAGCTGCTCACGTTTCTGTCCACTGTGACGACGTTCGGCACCGCACTGGATCTCACCGCGGCGGAACTGTCGATCGAGGCGTTTCTTCCGGCCGACGAGGCGACCGCGGCCGCGCTCCGGTGAAATGCACGTGGCGAGCGGTCAACACCAATAGAGTCTGGCGACATGGACAATCGACTCGTTGCTGCGGCAGCCGTCGCGCTGGCCGCCGCCGCGGCAGGCTGCTCGACGCCGCCGGCCGCTCTCGGCGGCACCACGGCGAAAGTGACCATCGACGGCAAGAGCACCGGTGATGCTCATGCCGTGGTGTGTTCGCAGACCGGGTGGATGTGGAACATCAAGACGCCCGGCGAGCCGACCACGCTGACCGCGTTCTTGGACACCAATGGCGAGGTCTCGGTGCAGTCGGTCGACTTTCGCGACTTTGCCGGCTTCACCGGCACCTTCTGGCAGGGGCGCATCGGTAAGGCCGACGTGACGGGCGACGGCGGGAAGTTCACGATCACCGGGTCGGCCGACGGTTCGTTCACCGACAACCCGAGTAAGGCAGTGACGGCGACCTTCCGCATCGAAGCCAACTGCTGACCCATAGGCTGCGCCCTATGGTGCATCCATTCCGCAGCGCAATCGAAGCCCGCGACCTCGACGCCGCCGTCGCCCTGCTTCGCGAGGACGTCGTCTTCAACAGCCCGGTCGTGTTCACGCCGTACAAGGGCCGCGAGGCGATGCGAGAGATTCTCGCCGCCGTCATCGACGTGTTCGAAGACTTCGGCTACACCCGTGAAATCGGCGCCGACGGGGATCGCGACCATGCGCTCATGTTCAAGGCCCGGGTCGGCGAGAAACAGCTGGAGGGCTGCGATTTCATCCGGCTCGACGAGAATGGCGCCATCGAGGAGTTCACCGTGATGCTTCGGCCGATGCAGGCCGTCCTCGCGGTGGCGGAGGCGATGAAGGAGCGGCTCGCCGCTGGTTGATTCACTGGTCTGACCACTTGACCTCTGGCCTGTCGCCTGGCACCCTGGCGGCATGGCCCTACAACCGGTGAACCGTCGATCGGTGCCCGAGGACGTCTTCGAGCAGATCGTCGCCGAGGTACTCAGTGGCGAGATGCAGCCCGGCGAGGCACTGCCCAGTGAGCGCAGGCTCGCCGAGGTACTCGGCGTATCAAGGCCCGCAGTTCGCGAGGCGCTCAAACGCCTCACCGCGGCGGGGCTGGTCGAGGTGCGGCAGGGTGACGCCACGACAGTCCGTGACTTCCGGCGCCACGCGGGTCTCGACCTGCTCCCCCGGCTGCTCATCCGCGGGGGCGAACTCGACGTGTCCGTGGTGCGTAGCATCCTGGAGACCAGGTT
Organism: Mycobacterium barrassiae; assembly: GCF_025822765.1. Taxonomy (GTDB): domain Bacteria; phylum Actinomycetota; class Actinomycetes; order Mycobacteriales; family Mycobacteriaceae; genus Mycobacterium; species Mycobacterium barrassiae. The sequence continues at coordinate 40,304 of NZ_JACKUK010000012.1, forward strand.
GCACAACGGCCCGAAGGTAGCCGAGCTCGCTGCCCAGCGTCGCTCCCCCGAATTGGCTGGACTTCTCGACGCCGCATTGCGCGCGCTGGCTGACGAGAACGATCCCATCGAACAGCAGCGCTGCGCCCTGACGTTCTGGGATCACGTTGTCGACGGCGCGGATTCCATCGCGTTCCGGCTGATGTACAACACGATGCGCGCGACCTACGAGCCGGCGCTGCCCGCCCTTGCCGCGGTGATGTCCGACGAGGTGGGCCGCCCGCAGGCGTATCGCGCGCTGGCCGACGCGATCGCCGCGGGTAATCCCGAACGCGCCAGGCAGGCCGCCCACGATCTGCTCGAGCCCGCGACCACCGCTCTGCTCACCGCCCTTGACGACCTGAAGGACCAAGCATGACCACCGCCAGCTCACGCAAGAAGCTCACCCTTGCGGACGCCGCCCGCGAATTCGCTAAACACCCCTCCCCCTGGATGATTGGCGCCGTGCTCAGCGCCGCATGCGTCGCTCGCGTCATCGTGGGCGACTGGCAGCTCACCGATGCGCTCGTGCCGCTGGTGATGGTCGCGCTCTTTCCGTTCTTCGAGTGGATGATCCACGTGTTCATCCTGCACTGGCGCCCGAAGCGGGTCGGCTCCCTGACGGTCGACCCGTTGCTCTCGAGGGAGCACCGGGCCCACCATGCCGATCCGCGCAACATCCCGCTGATCTTCATCCCGTGGAAATCGCTTGTGACATGGGTGCTTCCGCTGACGATCGGGGTCGCACTGTTGGCGTTCCCCCGGCTCGGCATGGGTCTGACCTACCTGGTCTGCATCGCGGCGGCAGGCCTCGTCTACGAGTGGACCCACTACCTGATCCATACCGACTACAAGCCGAAAACCCGTGTCTATCGGGCGATCTGGCGCAATCACCGGAACCACCACTACAAGAACGAGCACTACTGGTTCACGGTCACCAGTTCAGGTACGGCAGACCGGGTGCTGCGGACGTACCCCGACCCGGCTGCCGTCGAGAACTCACCTACCGCGAAAAACCTGCACGCCGAGGTCGCGGCGTAGCCCGGGTCGACGCCCGAGTCGACGCTAGGCCTCGATGATGATCGGATCGCCGATCCGGACCATGTTGTAGTACCAGTCAGCGTTGTCCGGGCTGAGGTTGATGCAGCCGTGGCTGACGTTCTCGTACCCCTGCGAACCGACCGACCATGGGGCGCCGTGCACGTAGACCCCGCCCCAGGTGACGCGGACCGCGTCGTAAACGGTGAGCTTGTAGCCCTCCGGGTCGTCGAGCGGGATGCCGATGGTCCGCGAATCCATGATCACGGTCGCTTGCTTCTCCAGCGCGGTGAAGTTACCGACCGGCGTGGCGAACCCGTACTTGCCCATCGACGCGGGCATTTCGCGCAGCACCTCGCCGTCCACGCTGACTGTGAAGGTGTGGTTGCTGATGCTGGCCACACCTACCGTGGCCGCCCCGGTCTCAAAACTTGTCTTGATGTCGCCGACACTCAACGAGATGGTGCTGTGAGCGGGCCAGAACTCGGTCGGGTTCCATTGCAGAACACGATCGTTGAGCCAGGTGAAGTTCCCGACCGGCACCGTCGGTGAAGCGATCTCGATACGACGCTCGGCGGCAGCGCGGTCGGCGATGTCGCCGGCGAAGGTCACCGTGATCGGGTGGGCCACACCGACCGTCACACCCGACGGCGAGATGCTCACCACGTCCGTCGGGACGGCGACGCCCGCCGAGACGGTTGCGACGGACCCCGACATCGCGGCCACCATGAGGCCGACCACGGCCACGATTCGAAGTTTCAGCACACTTTTATCCTAGTTCGTCGGAGCGAGTTGGCCCGGATTCCGCAAGTTCCAGGCGATCCCGCATGTCGTCGTTGGCGGTGTCATCCATTACGAACAGTGATCGAATTCGCCGTTCAGAACGTTTCAGACGGCGTCGATCCTGGCCGGCGTCGCCAGTCGGTTGACCGCCAGCAACGCATACCCGACGGCGAGCACGCAGCCGCCCAGCACACAAACGTTGAGCACCACTGCGGCCAGCCCGACGCTGTCGGGATCCAGGAAGAGATACGGCGCGCGCCGGCCGGCCTCGTTGAGGACGACCACGGCCAGCACGACATATGCCGCGGGGTAGGCCAGCCAGGCCACGGGATGCCACCAGTACACCCGTCCCCGACCGCGTCCGACGAGGAGCCAGTCGGCAAGGGCCAGAACGGGGACGACGACGTGTAGCAGGATGTTCGCAGGCGTATAGCCCATGCTGCGGCCGGTCAACAGGAGATTCCAGACGACGCCGGCGATCACGACATAGAGGACGACTGCCCCTCGTAGTCCTACCCGAGCGTCGGCGCGGGGCCACGCGAGTGTCAATGCGTAGTACGCCGCGGCGAGGACGGCGGCCTGATAGGTGAACGTGAACAGTCGCCACATCACCCCTGAGCGCGACGAAATCTCGACCGCGACCATGGCGATAAGCACCGCCGAGACTATCGCGACGCGCAGCACCAGGCGCAGAACAGCGGGGCCGGTGCCGACGGACGTCACTGCGGCGGCGGCAGCGGTGGCGCTTCGGGCGCCGGCGGGGCGAGTGCCGCGGGGTCCTGCGGGACCCCGGCCGGCAGCGGCGCGGCAGGCGGGGGCGCCTGCTGCTGATCGTCATTTCCGCCGATGTTCGACAGCCGGTCCCTGATCCTGGTCAGCAGGCCGGGCCGCTGCGGAGGCACGGGGGTCGGCTGGGCGGGCACCAGACCCGGCGCTGGCGGGACACCCGGCGGCGGCAGCGCTTCGACGGGAAGGCCCGGTTCGGGCAGCACCGGCGCTTCCGGCGGCAGCGCGGGCGCATCCGGCAGAGCGACGGCCGGTTCTGCCGGTACCTCGACGAGGCTCTCCGGCGGCAGCTCGGCCTCGACGGGCGGGGCCTCCGGCGGGGGCAACGGCAATTCCTCGGCGAGCTCCGGGACGGCGGCGGGCCGTGGGGTCTCGGGAAGCGCGACGCGCACCCCCGCGCTCGCGATGTCCGGGGACGCCTTGGCCGCGGGCCGCGGCTCCTGCACCGCGGTGTCCCGCTCCGGCGTCATCTCCATGCTGACGGCCACCGACACCGACGCGACGAAGGTCACCGCACCGGCGACCAGCATGGCCAGCGGGCCGGTCTGCGTCAGCTGTCGACGGCTTTCGCGCGCGGGCCGCCGGCGGGCCTTTTCGCTTTGACCCCTACCGATCTGGATGAATGCCGTGTTGTGCGCCGACGCGAGCGCCGCGCCACGCGCCAGCGCGAGCTCGGACTCGGCCGGGACGAACACGGGCACCGACAAAATGTCTTCGAGCCGCGGGATCGCCGAGTGGACGCCACCGCCGGAACCCACCACGACAAGCGCCTCCGGCCGCCAGTCGGCGCCGGCGAAAACGGTGCTCAACCATCGGACCAACGCCTCTTCGGTGTCAATGGCGTGGTTGACGGCGGTCTGAACAGCCCCGACGGCCTCGTGAACGATGAGCATGATCACGGTGTCGGGCTCGATCACACACACGGCGGTGACCTGGTATCCGAGAACATCGGAGATACCCCATGCCAAGGCTTCAGTCGCCTCCGGCAGCCGCACCGGCACGATGTTGTCGAACCCGCATTCGGACAACGACTTCAGCAGCAATGAGGCCTCGGCGGCGGCGCCGTCACTCCAGGTGACGCCGATCGAATGGAGCCGCTGGCCTCGCGAGGCCGCGATGGCCTCGGTGCGCAGGACGGCGGCGGCCGCCTGATCTGACGCCTGGCGGGGCGTCGCATGCCGGCCGGACACGATCTCAAAGGCCTCGCGGTCGACCGTGGAGCCGTCGGCGTCCTGCCCCTCAACGAGAACCAGACCGACGGCGGCCGGCGTCACCGACAAACCGAGTACGGTGTCCACTCTTGCCCTTCTGAAACCGATCCGGACGTCCACCTGTCCGGGGTGACCTTACCCGCGCCCGCAAGCTTCGGCTCACCGGGCATTGTTCCGCCTGACGAGCTCGCCGCATCGGGATGTGCTGTGGCCCTGAAACGCACTGCAAGTCCTCCAACAGCATCTTTGCCCGAATTTCGACTCGTTCGATCCGTCACCGAAAGCCGGCCCGGGTGGCATCGTGACCCGCATGGCAACTGCGGAACATGCCGCGGGACAGGTCGAAGGCGGCCCCGCAGGGCGCACCGTATTCGGTCATCCCATCGGCCTGACCAACCTGTTCGGCGTCGAACTCTGGGAGCGATTCTCGTTCTACGGGATGCTCACGATCCTCGGGTACTACCTCTATTACTCGCTGACCGACGGTGGCCTCGAACTGCCCAAGGCGACCGCGACCGGCATCGTCGGCGCGTACGGCGGCCTGGTGTATCTGTCCACCGTCCTCGGCGGCTGGATCGCCGACCGGGTGCTCGGTATGGAGCGCACCGTCCTCTACGGAGGCGTGGTGGTGATGTGCGGCCACATCGCGCTCGCCGTCGTACCGGACCTCGTCGGTGTCGCGGTGGGCCTGGTGCTGGTGGCGCTGGGGTCGGGCGCACTGAAAGCCAATGCGTCGTCGCTGCTCGGCACGCTCTACGAAAAGGGCGACCCCCGCTGCGACGGCGGTTTCACCCTGTTCTACCTGGGCATCAATCTGGGCGCGTTCATCGGACCGCTCGTCACCGGCCTGCTGCAGACCAGGATCGGCTTCCACTGGGGGTTCGGGGCCGCTGCCGTCGGTATGGCCCTCGGACTGACGCAGTACGTCATCTTCCGGCGCAACCTCGGCGACCATGGCCGCACTGTGCCGAACCCGTTGCCCCGCAGTGCTTTCGGCTGGGTTGCGGGTCTCGGCGTCCTGATCGTTGCGGTGATCGTCGCGGCGTTCGCCACCGGTCTGGTCGAGCTGTCGAATCTGTCGCATGTCACAACTGGGGTCATCGTGGCGGCGTCGATTGTCTATTTCGTCGTGATGCTGACCAGTTCGAAGGTGGTGCAGATCGAACGGACGAGGCTACGCGCCTTCATACCGCTGTTCATCGCGAACGCGGTGTTCTGGTCGCTGTTCCAGCAGATCTTCACCGTGCTCGCGGTCTACTCGGACGAGCGGATGAACTGGTCGATCTTCGGTTGGACCGCCCCGTCGAACTGGATCGGCTCGATCGAGCCGGTCTGGATCATCCTGCTTTCACCGGTGTTCGCGGCCATGTGGACGCGGCTCGGTACGCGTGCACCCACCACCCCGCGAAAGTTCGCCTACGGCGTGATCGGCATGGGATTGGCGTTCCTGTTGTTCCTGCCGATGGCGGGCACGACGGGACGGTCGGTCCCGGCGCTGCTGGTGATCGGCATCATGGCGGTGTTCGCGATTTCCGAGTTGCTGCTGTCACCGATCGGGTTGTCGGTCACGACAAAGCTTGCGCCCGAAGCATTTCGGGCGCAGATGATGGCGCTGTACTTCTTCTCCGTCGGTCTCGGCACGGCGATGTCGGGTGTGCTGTCGGGTTATTACGATCCGGCCCGCGAGTTCGCCTACTTCGGCATCCTCGGCGGAGTCGCCATCGCCGCGGGTGTGGTCGTGTTCGCGCTGTCGCCCTGGATCAGCCGGTTGATGGAGGGCGTGCACTGACGCGCTAGCCCGCCAGGATGTCGGTGAGCGCGTGGGGTTCGATGTTGCCGCCGGAGAGCACCATCACGGTGCGGCCGGGCGGGATTCGGCGCTGTCGGTAGGCGGCCAGCGCGACCGCACCGCTGGGTTCGCTGACGAGGTGCGCCTTGAGCGCGAGTTCCCGTACAGCACTGCGGATCTCGCTCTCGGACACGGTGATCACGCCGTCGAGCACCTTCTGAAGATGGGCGAACGTCAACTCCGACGGTTGTGACCGCAGACCGTCGGCGATGGTGCGATTCCGGTCCTCGATCGACCAATCGACCCGATGGCCCTTCGCAAGTCCTTCGGCGGTGTCGGCGGCGAGTTCGGGTTCCACGCCGAACACTCGCGCCTGCGGGCACAGCGCCTTGATCGCCGTGCCGACCCCGGAGGCCAAGCCGCCGCCGCTGACTGGGACGAGCACGTTCTCCACCGTCGGAAGGTCGTCGCCAATCTCCAGGCCGATCGTGCCCTGCCCGGCGATGATGTCGGGATGGTCGAACGGCGGGACCAAAACCCCGCCGGTCTCCTCGAGCACCTCGGCCGCGACTCGTTCGCGCTGGCCCGCCTCACAGAGCACCACTTCGGCGCCGTGCGCACGCGTGGCGTCGACCTTGACCGCCGGAGTTTCCTTCGGCATGACGATGTGCGCTGGAATCGCAAATACCGCGGCGGCGTAGGCCACGGCCTGGGCGTGGTTGCCGCTGGAATAGGCGACGACGCCGCGGGTGCGGACGGATTCATCGAGGTTGCCGATCGCGCTGAACGCCCCGCGGACCTTGAAGGCACCGATGGGCTGGAGGTTCTCCGGCTTGATCCACAGTGGCCGATCGTCGTCGGCCCACAAGGCCTGCAGCAGCGGCGTGCGCACGGCGAAGGCGCGAATCCGCGTCGCCGCCGACCTGATGTCATCGATGGTCACCATGTCCACCGACTCAGTCTTGTCGACTACGGTCAGCCGTTGCCAGGCCCCCACCTATTTGCGGCGCGCGGTGAAATTGCTTCCCGTTGCCGGGCCTTCGATGTCGAATCCACGGCCTGCCAGCAATCGGCGGAAGAACTCTGCGCTGACCTTGTTCTTCAGTCGTACGCCGTATTCGCGCGAGAACACCCGGTCGGCGGGCAGTCGAATCGCGGGCGGGCCGTCCGGCGGCGGGATGAACTCGAACGTGACACCGTCGGCCGTCACCGTCGCGTACTGGTATTCCAACAGCGGCTCCCAGCTGTCGCCGCGACGCACCGACACCGAACCGTCTTCGTGGACCTGGAATTCGCTGCCTCGCTTGACGAGCGGAATGAGGTTGAACCACAACAGAAGCAGACCGGGCAGGAGGAGCAGGAACAGCGCGTATGCGTGGGTCTTCTCGAGTTCGGCATCGTAGGTGGGAGCGATGAGTTCGGCGAACCAGCCTTCGACGAAGATCGCGATGTCTCTGAGGACGTCACCGAAACTCGCCCGCCCCGTGGACATGTCGTAGATCGCCGCCCCCGCCCCTGCGACACCACCGATCGTGAGCAGCGCACCGATGATCACCAGCGCCCAATTGGTCTTGGACACGAACGATCCGAGCAGGTGCGTCGGGTCGGACAGTTCGACCTTGGGACCGCCCAACGGCTTGGCCATACACCAGATGCTGATGGCGATCGCGGCGACGAGTGCGAGCCACTCCCACGGGCCGAAGGAGACGCTCTGCGAATTCCAGATCGCCAGTCCCAGAAACGTCAGCCACGCGATCCATCGCAACGCCCGCTGCCACCAGGTGAGCAACCGTTCGGTCGTGGGCTCGGGCCGTTGCCGGACCTCCCGGCCACCGTCGGCGGGGTTGGGCGCCTGCCAGCCCTCGCCAGAGGTCATGACCGTCGCCCGCCCGTGCCCACGCGACGATCGTAACGGCGGGAATCGTTGCTGACCTGAAGTCGGCCAACTCGCTACGACCCGGTCGGATGTGCTCGATAGGGTGATGCCGTGGCCTCGTTTTCGTTGCCGATCGTGCCGCGTTACGCGGAGGTCGATCAACAGGGTGTCGTGTTCAACGGTCACTACCTCACCTGGTTCGACGAGGCGTGTACGGCGTTCCTCGACCACCTCGACGTCACCTACCCGGGCTTGATCGCCGGCGGGCACGACATCCAGGTCGTGCACAGCGATATCGATTTCAAGGGACCGGTCAGGTGGCGCGACTCGGTGCGGGTCGAGGTGCACTGTGAGGCAATCGGATCCACCAGCTTCACCCTCGGTTTCACGGTGTGGCGCAGCAAGGGCGACACTGTCGCCGACATCGCTCAGCAGCCCGCGGTGCGTGGCCGCAACGTCTATGTGGTGGTCTCCACCGACGACTGGGCCAAACGCCAGATCCCACCGACGCTGCGCGAGGCGCTGACTTCGGTTGAGCGTCAAGCGCGTAACGCGTCCGAGTGAGCCACTGCGAAGGTACGGTCAAGGGATGGGGCACGATCACGGTCATCAGCGAGATCTTCCGCCGGGGATGGTCGAGCAACTAGAACTGGCCTACGCCGGTGTGGCGTCGTTCGGGCATCGCCCGTTCCTCACCGAGGTCGAACAGCTCGAGTCGTGGCGCCCCGACGTGGCGATCGTCGGGGCACCGTTCGACGTCGGGACCACGAACCGGCCGGGTGCGCGATTCGGCCCAAGGGCCATCCGGGCCACCGCCTACGAGCCGGGCACGTACCACCTGGATCTCGGGCTGGAGATCTTCGACTGGCTCGAAGTCGTCGACTTCGGCGACGCGTACTGCCCCCACGGACAGACCGAGGTCTCGCACAACAACATCCGCGAGCGTGTGCACGCGATCGCGTCCCGCGGCATCGTGCCGGTCATCCTCGGTGGCGACCACTCGATCACCTGGCCCGCCGCGACCGCTGTGGCCGACGTGCACGGGTACGGCAACGTCGGCATCGTGCACTTCGACGCGCACGCCGATACCGCCGACGAAATCGAGGGCAACCTGGCCAGCCACGGCACACCGATGCGTCGACTCATCGAGTCCGGCGCGGTGCCCGGCAGCCATTTCGTCCAGGTCGGCCTTCGCGGTTACTGGCCGCCGCAGGACACGTTCGAGTGGATGCAAGAGCAACGCATGACGTGGCACACCATGCAGGAGATTTGGGATCGCGGCTTCAAGGAGGTCATGCGCGACGCCGTGAACGAGGCGCTCGCCAAGGCGGAGAAGCTGTACGTGTCCGTCGACATCGACGTCCTCGACCCCGCGCATGCGCCCGGCACCGGCACGCCCGAACCCGGGGGTATCACCACCGCGGATCTGCTGCGGCTGGTGCGCCAGCTCTGCCGCGAGCACGACGTCGTGGGTGTCGACGTCGTCGAGGTGGCACCCGCCTACGACCACGCCGAACTCACCGTCAACGCTGCGCATCGGGTGGTTTTCGAAGCGCTCGGCGGGATGGCCGCGCGTCGCCGCGACGCCGCCCCGGACGCCGCACCCCCGGGTCCGCCCGCGCGCTAGCGTCGCCGCCAGGTGTGATCTCGGTCCCGGCGGGGTGTTGCCTTGGCGACGCCGGGAGGACAATGAGCTCATGGCCGGAACTCTGTTCTTCGACGGCAACTGCGGAATGTGCACACGGGCGCGCGATTTCCTGGTCCGACACAACCGGACGGGCAACCTCGAGACGGAGCCGCTGCAGGGGCCGAACGTGGCCGAGCGCCTTGGCGTACCCGCTGATCGGCTGCTCGATTCCGTGCGCTGGCTGGACCAGTCGGGAGACGTGTACTCCGGCGCCGAGGCGGCGAGTGCCGCGGTATCGGTTGCCCTCGGCACCCGACTGCCTCTCCTGGTCTATCGCATACCGGGCATCCGGCAGGCGGAGGACGCGGTCTACCGGTGGGTCGCCGATCATCGTTACCGTTTCCCGGGTAAGACGCCGTTCTGCGAGTCGCATCCGGTCTCCTGCTGAGGGGACCGATTGGACATCGCGATCCGGCGAGCGGTCGTCGAGGACCTCGACGGGATCGCCGACATCTACGCGCATTACGTATTCGGCGGCGTCGCAACGTTCGAGCTGACTCCCCCGGACCGCGACGAGTGGCGGCGGCGCTTCGAGGTCATCACCGAGCGCGAATTACCTTTCGTCACAGCGACATTGGACGGCGAGGTGGCGGGTTACGGCTACTGCATGCCGTGGAAGACGCGGCCGGCCTACCGCCACACCGTGGAAGACTCGGTTTACCTGGCACCCGACGCGGTCGGACTGGGCATCGGCGGCAGGCTGCTCGATACCCTGCTGTCGGACTGCGCCGGCGTCGGCATTCGCCAGGTCATCGCTGTCATTGTGGACGCCGATGGCGCGGCTTCCCTTGCGCTGCACCGTAACCGGGGATTCGTCGACGCTGGGCGGCTGACTGCGGTCGGGTTCAAGCATGGTCGATGGCTCGACACTCTTCTGCTGCAACGCGGCCTCGGCGACGTCACAGACTGACCTCGGTCCACGCCGGGTTGTCGTTGCGGTGGTCCCCGAAGTTTCGGCACTCCCCGTAGAGTCGGATCGTTCCGAAGGCCGGGTCGTCGACGTCGCGTTGCACCTCGGCGATGACCCCGCCGCTGGTGAGCTTGCGCCCGAAGCGCTCTGCTGTGGTGGGGGCGTCCACCCAGCCGTAGACGATCATCGCCGAGGCGACCTCGTCCAGATATCGCGGCCAGTCGTCATGTAGCAGACGGAAATTCATGCAGAAGGTCGCTTGGTAGGGCGGCCCGTTCTCGTGTCCGCACGACATGAACGAGTAGGCGCCGCTGGCGTCCTGTAGGTGCGCCTCGGCGACGATCTGCTTGGCCGCGTGGACCACCTGCGCCGCCGCCTGATCATCGGTCATGGGCGTGCCGTACAGAACGATGTCCTGCCGGTGGACCACGACGAGCGCCGTCCCCAGCACGAGCGACAGCACAAGAGACATCCACAACAGCGCCTTCGCCTGCCGCGTTCGGAGCCACCCACCGCTGGTCATGAGCGAAGCTACCCGCCGCCGGCGATCCCGCTGATCAACCGCTCACACACGGCGTCCATCTCGCTACGCGCTCGCTTCCGGTCGGCCGCGCGGGACACGTAGAGCGCCGCCTCGTCGAGCGCGCCGAGCAAGACATGCGCCGTGGGACGCAGGGGTTGTTGCGGGATGGCTTTCTCGGCGATCGCGTGGGCGAGCATTCCCTCGATCACCCCGAGCCCGTACTTGACCCCGACTTCACGCCAGCGGTCCCACCCCAGCACCGCCGGGGCGTCGATCAGGACGATCTGCTGCACATCGGGTGCCGCGCACCCGTCGAGGAACAAGCGGGCCCCGACCCGCATCGCCTCCAGCGGATCGAGGGGCTGGAGTTCGGCGATCTGACGGGCGATGTCCTCGACGAGATCCCGCTCGATCTGCTCGTACACCGCCGCGAACAGGCCCACCTTGTCGCCGAACTGGTGGTACAGCGCCCCGCGGGTGACCCCGGCGGCGGCCACGATCGCCTGGGTGGAGACCTCGGTGAAGCCCTTGTCGGCGAACAGCTTTCGGCCGGCATCGATCAACAGCGCGCGCGTCGCTGCCGTCCGCTGCGCCTGGGTGCGCCTGGCCGTCGGCGGCGCCGCTCCCCGATCGTTGACTTTCATACAGTCTGCACGTAACTTTCATACCAAGTGTTTGTAAGTTAGGGGAAGGATAGCGAATATGCCGCAGGTCGCACTGGATCAAGCCACCATCGACTATCGCGTGTTGGGTCCAGAGGATTCGCCGCATCCGCCCGTGGTCTTCGTGCACGGAATCCTCGTCGACAGCAGGCTCTGGGACCGCGTCGCCGACGGCCTGGCGCGTCAGGGCTACCGCTGCTATCTGCCGAACTGGCCCCTCGGCTCGCACACGATTCCGGCCAACCCCGACGCCGAACTCTCACCGCAGTCGGTGGCAGCCATGATCCGCGACTTCATCGACAAGCTCGGACTGGCCGACGTCACGCTCGTCGGCAACGACACCGGCGGCGGGTTGTGTCAATTGGTCATCGACGCGTACCCCGACCGCGTGGGGCGGCTGGTTTTGACGAACTGCGATGCGTTCGACAAGTTTCCACCGTTCCCGTTCACCCTCGTGTTCGCACTCCTGCGTGGGCCGGTATCGATCAAGGTGCTGTTCGAGCAGATGCGGATCAAGGCGCTGCGGCATTCTCCGCTCGGCTTCGGACTGCTTCTCAAACCCGATCCGCAGCTGACGGCGTCGTGGCTGGAGCCGGCCCGCACAGACGTCCGGATCCGACGCGATCTCGCGCGGCTGTTGCGAGCCGTCGCCAAGACCGACCTGACCGACGTGTCGACACGGCTGCATCGCTTCACCAAGCCGGTCAGCATTGTCTGGGGTCAGCGCGACCGGGCCTTCACCCCCGCCCTGGGCGCCCGACTGGCGGCCCAGTTCCCGAATTCGACGCTGATCGAGGTGCCCGATGCGCGCACCTTCGTCTCGTTGGATGCGCCGTCGGCGGTGATCGACGCGATCACCGAAGTGGGAGCCAAATCGCGCTGACCTGACCGATCGCGGATTATTTTGCGTCAGGCGGGTACTCCGGTCGGGACGACAGGAGGCTCCGATGACCGCGGACGTTTCGACCGGGACGATCACGACGCAGGTGCCTAGCCGGCTGGATCGCCTGCCCTGGTCCAGATTCCACTGGCGAGTGGTGCTCGGTCTCGGGGGCGTATGGGTCCTCGACGGCCTCGAGGTCACGATGGTCGGCAACGTCGCTGAGCGGCTCACCGAGCCCGGCAGCGGAATCGAACTCACCGCCGGTCAGATCGGCATCGCCGCCGCGATCTACATCGCGGGCGCATGTCTGGGCGCCTTGTTCTTCGGTCAGCTCACCGATCGGTTCGGCCGCAAGAAACTGTTCATCCTGACGCTCGCCGTGTACCTGGCGGCCACGGTCGCAACGGCATTCGCGTTCGCGCCGTGGTACTTCTTCATCGCACGCTTCTTCACCGGGGCCGGTATCGGCGGCGAGTACGCCGCGATCAACTCCGCGATCGACGAGTTGATCCCCGCACGTGTCCGCGGTCGCGTCGACCTCATCATCAACGGGTCCTACTGGCTGGGCGCGGCCGGCGGTGCGGTGGGCGCCCTTCTGTTGCTGAACACTTCGCTGTTCCCACAGGACCTGGGCTGGCGGCTGGCCTTCGGCATCGGCGCCGTCTTCGGGCTCGCGGTGCTGATTGTCAGGCGCAACGTTCCGGAGAGTCCGCGCTGGCTGTTCATCCACGGGCACGAAGACGAGGCCGAACGGATCGTCCGCGAGATCGAAGAGGAGGTGGAGCGCGAAACCAGCGAGCGGCTCTCCGAACCCGAGGGGTCGCTGACGATCCGGCCGCGCAAGACGATCTCGTTCGTCGAGATCGCCAAGGTCGCATTCACTCAGTACCCCAAGCGCGCGATCCTCGGCTTGGCGCTGTTCATCGGTCAGGCCTTCCTGTACAACGCCTTCACGTTCAACCTCGGCACGTTGCTTGGCACCTTCTATGGTGTGGCGTCGGGGACGGTCCCGCTGTTTTTCGTCGTATGGGCGTTGAGCAATTTCGCGGGGCCGCTGTTGTTGGGCCGGTTGTTCGACACCGTGGGGCGCAAAGCGATGATCGCGTTCGCATACCTGGGATCCGCGGCGATAGCCGTCGTACTCACCGCGCTCTTCTTCGGGGAAGTCGGCGGAGTCGTGCTCTTCATCGCGGTGCTGTCCGCCTGCTTCTTCCTGGCGTCCTCGGGTGCCAGTGCCGCCTACCTCACCGTCAGCGAGATCTTCCCGATGGAGACTCGAGCGTTGGCGATCGCGTTCTTCTACGCAGTCGGCACGGCGATCGGCGGCATCTCCGGACCTCTGCTCTTCGGCCAGCTGATCGACACCGGTGACCGCGGACTGGTGGCCATCTCGTTCCTCATCGGTGCCGCGGTGATGGCGGTCGGCGGGATCGTCGAGTTGATGTTCGGTGTGAAGGCAGAAGGCAAGAACCTGGAGGATCTCGCGCAACCGCTCACCACCGCCGAATCAGATGAATCCGCTGAACCCGACGAATCCGCCGAAGCCGACGAGCGGCAGGCACGCGCGGCACGGATCGCAGCACGGGCTGAGCGGCAGCGCGCGATGCAATCCGGTGCTCGACGCTACCGACCGGGGCCTTCCGCGGGGTGGAACGCGGCGTGGCGGGAGTCGCCGAGTCCCGGGTCCCTCGACACCGCGCTCGACCATGAGATCGAGACGATCGCCCGCGCCGTCGCCGAACATCAGCCGATACGCGTGCGCGATCTGCACAGAGCAGTCGGCGCCCGGTACTGGGGACCCGGTGCGTTTCGCAGGGCGATGCGGGAAGCGTTGGCAGAGAACCGGATCGTCCGTCAGCGCCGCGGACTCATCGCGCTGCCGACGCAGGATGGCGGCCCAGAGGCGTGATGCTGCGCTGCCGGGTGTTCGGCCATCAGCCGACGTTCTCCACGAAGGGGCCCACCATGCGATGGGCGTGTGAGCGATGCGGAGGGTCAAGCGGCGCAAAGGAATACGGGAGCGCCGAGGAGGCCACCCGCTATGCCACCGCCTTCAACAAGCGCGACGCCGACGATCTCGGCAAGCGCGCACCGCTGATCGGGCTGCTGCCGCTGCGCATTTGGCGGCGGCTGCGCCGACGCTAGCTCTTGGTCAGCGTGAACTGGCAGATGTCGGTGTAGCCCTCACGGAAGAGATCGGCACACCCGGTCAGGTACTTCATGTACCGGTCGTAGACCTCTTGGGACTGGATCGCGATGGCCTCATCCTTGCGGGCGGACAGCTTCTCCGCCCAGATGTCCAGCGTGCGCGCGTAGTGCAGGCGCAGTCGCTGGGCCTGCTTGAGATGGAAGCCGGCCTCGGCGGCGTGACTTTCGAGCTGAGAGGGCTTCGGCAGATCCCCGCCGGGGAAGATCTCGTCCATGATGAACTTCGAGAATCGAACGATTCTCATGGTCAGCTTCAAGCCCTTGTCCAGGAATTCCTTGTCCTCGGGCTTGATGATGGTGTGCACCATCATCACCCCGTCGTCGGGCAACACGGCGTAGGCCTTCTTGAAGAAGTCGTCGTACCGGTCGCGTCCGAAGTGCTCGAAGGCGCCGATCGACACGATGCGGTCGACCGGTTGGTCGAACTGCTCCCACCCCTGCAGCATCACGCGCTTGGTGCGGGTACTGGGTGAGGCGGCGAACACCTTCTCCACGTGAGCCTTCTGGTTCTCGCTCAGCGTGAGCCCGATGACGTTGACGTCGTACTTCTCCAGAGCGCGGTTGAGCGTGGCGCCCCAGCCGCAGCCGATGTCGAGAAGCGTCATGCCGGGCTTGAGGTCCAGCTTGCCGAGCGACAGGTCGATCTTGGCGATCTGCGCTTCCTCCAGCGTCATGTCATCACGCTCGAAGTAGGCGCAGCTGTACGTCTGCGTCGGATCGAGGAACAGTCGGAAGAACTCGTCCGACAGGTCGTAGTGCGACTGGACATTCTCAAAGTGCGGTTTGAGGTCCTGAGCGTCGCTGGTCGAATCTGGCAAGTTTTAGCCTCTGACGTTTATCGATTTTCCGAACATATGCGAGGCCCCCACCCGGTGCGGGTGCCTCCCCCGTTATCTGCGCAGTTTACGCACAGTACATAAGACAACCCAGTTTGGCCTCGCCAGAGATATCGCACGTCGTCTCGATTCAGATACTGACGCCAGCGAATATTCTCCGGCCCTGGTGACGGCACTAGTTGACGGCAGCAACTAATTAGTTGACGATAGCAACTATGCCGGGGGTCATCGACGAAGTCCGTCGATTCAATCGCTTCTACACGCGCGTCCTCGGCTTGTTGCGACCGGACCTCGCGGGCGCGCCATTTGGTCTGACCGAGGCCAGGGTGCTCTACGAGCTGGCCCGCAGCAACGGACTCTCCGCCTCAGACCTGCGGGGCGAACTCGATCTCGACGCCGGCTACCTGAGCCGCATCCTGGGCGCGTTCAGCACCGCAGGTCTGATCGTTCGGGAACGCTCCGCGGCTGACGGCCGTCGTCAGACCATCCGGCTGACCGACGACGGCCGGCGCGCCTTCGCCGAACTCGACCGGTTACAGGCCCAGGCGATCGATGCCCTGTTGACCCCGCTGGACGACACCCAGCGTCAGGAACTCGTCACATCTATGCGCCGCATCAGAGGCGTCCTCGGCGCCCCTGAACCGCGCGCAGGCGTCGTCATTCGCCCACCCGAGCCCGGCGACCTCGGCTGGGTGGTGGAGCGTCACGGTGCACGTTATGCCGCGGAGTACGGATGGGACGCCACATTCGAAGCGCTGGTCGCCCGCGTCGTCGCCGACTTCGCCGAACGTCGCGACGCCGGACGCGAGGCCTGCTGGATCGCGGAGCTGGACGGCGCCCGCGTGGGTTGCGTGTTCTGCACGGCCACCGATCAACCCGATACCGCGCAGCTTCGCCTGCTGCTCGTCGAGCCGCAGGCCCGCGGCCACGGCGTCGGGACACGGCTCGTCGACGGGTGCCTGCGCTTCGCGAAGAGGTCGGGCTATGCACGAATCACGTTGTGGACCAACGACGTCCTGGTGGCCGCGCGGCGGATCTACGAACACGCCGGGTTCCGGTGCGATCGCCGCGAAGCACACCACAGCTTCGGGCACGACCTTGTCGGCGAGTACTGGTCACGCGACCTGTAGCGCTCAACTGAGGTCGCGGGAGGAGCCCACGTCGAATTCCGCGACCGACGCGATGACGATGGCCGCGCCCTGTTCGTCACCGACACCGCTGCCGCGAAACGCCTCGACCGCGGCCTGCGATTCCCAGCGTTCGAAGATGTTGATTCGGCCCGCGTCGACGAGGTCGGCCGACAACGCAAAGTCGAGACAGCCCGCGCTGGTGCGTGCCTGGCGAACGACGTCGACGCAGCCCGCCAGATACACATCGCGCTCCGAGGGGTCGACGGTGATGTGGCCGGCGACGATAACCACGAAAACCTCCATCCGCTTTCGCTCGAGGTGCTTGGTGTTGAGACCGCTGCACAGAACGAAAGTCATCGGACTTCCCCTGTCCCGGCCGCACGAGTAGGCATGGAGGTATGAACCTTCGAGACGTCTCAGTGCTGCGCGACACCGCGGAATCCGATGCCGCACGGGTCTCACGTGTCTATGGGCAGCCGTACGAAACCGCAGACGGCACGACGGTCATTCCGGTGGCCAAGATGCGCGGCGAAGCGCTCGGCGTGTTCGTCGTCAAGGACGGCACGGCCAAGTGGACACCTGCGGTCGACGCCACCCGCATCACGCTGGCGGGCATCTTCGTCGGCATGGTCTCGGCCGCACTTGCCGGCGTGGCTATGGTCCGTCGCCCGCCGTGGCCGGATCTGCACGGCGACGTGTCGCGCTGATTCGCGTCCGACACACGGCGAGCAGCGCGACGATCGTCAGCACCGCCAGCGCGGCGATCCACGGCCATGCGCCGTGCCGGTGCACCCATCCGGCGATCGCCCCCTGCAAGCGCCCGGCGATCGCGATCACCGCGTCGTTGGGGTCGCCGTCGCCCGTGAACAGACGCACCTCGTAGAGGCCGTAGTAGCCCACGTAGAGGCCGGCCAGCACAAGCAGCACACCACCGATCCGGTTGGCGTACGGCACGATGCGGCGCATCCGGTCGGCGACGGCGGTGCTCGTCAGCGCCGCAGCGACCGCGAGTGCGCCGACCACGAGCGTGAATCCAGCCGCGTACGCGGCGTAGACGATCAGCCCCGTCGATACCGATCCGCTGCGCGAGGCGGCTGCGGTGACGGCGAGGAACGGGGCGACCGTGCAGGACAGCGATGCGAGCGCATAACTCAGCCCATAGCCGAACATCGAACCCAGCCGGGTGGTCGGCGCCCAGCGGCTGCGCGGTGACGTCACGTGGATCTCGCGGCCCAGCAGCAGCCAAATGCCCAGGGCGACAAGGACAACACCGATCGTGATGGTGACGTACGGCAGGTAGCGTTGCACGCTCGCGGCCGCGGCGACCGTCAACAGGCCGAACGCACCGAACACCGCCACGAAGCCCAGCGCCATCGCCACCGTCACCAGGACGGCGCGGCCCAAGGCCTTCAGTGCACCGCGCTCACCGACGTCCTCGCCGCGCACCACCAGCGCCAGATAACCGGGCAGCATGGCGAAACCGCACGGGTTGAGTGCAGCGATCAGACCGGCGGCGAACGCCAGACTGACCAGATCTTGGTCCACGTGTCTACGAGAGCGCGGCCACCCGGTCGGAGAGTTCCTGTTGCGGCATCGCCGACGTCGGGTTGTTCACGAACGTCGATGAGCCGTCGGAACGGTAGAAGACGTAGGCCGGTTGCCACGGCACGTTGTAACGTGCCCAGATCGCACCGTCGGCGTCGTTGAGGTTCGTGAAGTTCAGGTTGTATTTCGAGGCGAAGGACTGCATGTCCGCCACGCTGGACCGGGCGGCGATGCCGACGAACGTCACGTCGGGATTCGCGGCGGCGACCTGGCTGACGCTGGGTGCCTCGGCGTTGCAGAACGGGCACCAGGGCGTCCAGAACCACAGCACTGCCGGCTTGCCCACCAGGCTCTGCCCCGAGAACGGTGCGCCCGACAGCGTCGTCCCAGTGAACTGAAGACGGTCGTCGGCGACGGCGGCGGGCGGGCTGACCAGAGCCAGTGCCAGCACCGCGGCGACGGCGGCAACCCCCAACGTCCGGCTTATGTGTGCGAATCGAACGGTCATATCGAACTCCTTAGCTCCCCGGGCACAGCGCATGAATCGTCGCGACGACACACTTCTAAACACGGGTGCGTGGCCGGACGGGTTCACGCCGCTTGATGTCAGTTCTGGCGGGGCAGCAGTTCGGCGACGAAGCGGTCGATGAACTCCGCGGTGCGGGCGCCGGCGGGCCGGATGACGAACTTGGTCAGGCCGGCCTCGAGGTAGGCGTCGAGCTGATGGTGCAGGCGCGACCAACTGTCCGCGACGAGTTCGGTTGGGTCCAGGTCGGGTCGGCGGCGACGGACCGCGTCGACGAGTTGATCGGGCAACGGGCCGTCGGAGATCGCGAGGTTGATGCCGAAATGGTCCGCCTCGATTTCACGGCCGGCCTCCTCGGCTGCCCGCTCGATCTGCTCGCGGCCGCGTCGTGCTTCGTCGGGGGTGAGGAAGCTGCCCAGCCAGCCGTCGCCCAGGCGTCCGATGCGCCGGAACCCCGCAGGCGCCGAGCCGCCGAGCCAGAGGTCGAGCGGCTTGACCGGGCGCGGCGCGATGTCGACCGAACTCGCGGAGAAATAGTCGCCGGCGAACGACACATCGTCTTGTTCCAGAGCCGATCTCAGCAACCGTAGCGATTCATCGAAGACGGCGGCGCGCTCTCCGTCGGGAACCACGAAGATCTCCCGTTCGGCGGGGATGGCGGAGCGCAGGCCGAACACCGGTAGCACCCGCTTGGGCGCCAGTGCCGCCAGCGACGCGAGCTGCTTCGCCACCAGCACGGGGTGCCGCCCGGGGAGCACCACGACCGACGTCCCGACCTTCAGGTGACGCGTGCGCGCCAGGGCGTGCGCCATGCCGATGAACGGATCCACCGCCTTGCTGTAGACGAGTTCGGAGAACCACAACGAATCGACGCCCGACGCCTCCAGATGGTCGACGATGGCAGACAGTTCCTCAGGGCCCGTCTCGGCGCCCAATCCGACACCGAAGCGAATCTTCACACCGCGCCTCCTGGACTCTGCCGCAATGCTACGGTGCGAAAATGCCTGATAGCAAAGGATATTACTGGAGAAGGGGGCAGCCGTGGACGGATCGGTGACAGTGTTCATGGCGGCCCCTGCGGACAAGATTTGGGAGCTGATCGCCGACGTACGCAATACCGGCCGCTTCTCCCCCGAGGTGATGGAAGCCGAATGGCTCGGCGGAGCGACAGGTCCAGCGCTCGGCGCACGCTTCCGCGGTCACGTCAAACGCAACGAGATCGGACCGGTGTACTGGACGAAGTGCAAGGTGACCGCGTGCGAGCCCGGACGCGAATTCGGGTTCGCGGTGTTGGCCGGCGAGAAGGCGCTCAACAACTGGCACTACAAGCTCACGCCGGTCGACGGCGGCACCGAGGTCACCGAATCCTTTCGCCTCGACGATTCGCTTCCGATGAAGCTGTTCTCTCTGTTCGGCGGACAACTGCGTCGCCGCCGCAACATTCGCGACATGCGTAAGACGCTGGAGCGGATAAAGGACGTCGTCGAAGCTGACGCCTAGAGCGCGCGGAGGCGACGTATGCGGTCGCTGATTGCCCGGCGCGACACGGCGGCTTCGTCCGCGAGTGCCTCGAAGGCGTGCGGGCAGCCGGGATACACGTGCAGTTCAGTCGGCACGCCTGCGTCGGCGAGTCGACGGGCATAGGCGATGTCCTCGTTGCGGAAGATGTCGAGGTCGCCGACGTCGATGTAGGTGTCGGGTAAGCCGGTGAGGTCCTGGGCACGCGCCGGTGCCGCATACGGCGACACGGTATCGGCGCCGGCCTTGCCACCCAGCAGCGCGCCCCACCCCGTGACGTTGTCGTCGTAGGTCCACGTCAAGAACGGCTGCAGCTGGGGATCCGGCGTGGCGGGCCGATCGTCGAGCATCGGATAGATCAGCAGTTGCTGCGCGAGCGTAGGGCCGCCGCGGTCGCGTGCCATCAGGGCGACGCCTGCGGCAAGCCCGCCGCCGGCGCTGTCGCCCATCACCGCGACACGCGTCGGGTCGACGCCGAGGTCCTGCGCGTGCTCGGCCAGCCAGACGAGTGCGCCGTAGCAGTCCTCCACCGGAGTCGGGTCCGGATGTTCGGGAGCCACCCGGTAGTCCGGGACGAGCATCGGCACTCCCGATGCGGCGACGTAATCGCGCACGGCGAGGTCGTAGAGGGCGCCGATGTGTTCGAGGCTGAAGATCATGCCGCCGCCGTGCAGGTAGAGCGCGGCGCTACCGGTCTGCGTGCCGCCGGACGGGAAGTACCACGTGAGATCCAGCGACGCCCCGTCGGCAGCGGTCATGGTGTGCCGCGCGGTGTCCACTCCCGGGGTGGGCGTGCGGCCGGAGGCGACGAGGTCGAACATTCGGTGACCGCTGACGCGTCGCGCCTCGACGTCGCCGACCGGCGGCGCCTCCGCATCGCCGAGCGCCGCGAACAACGGCGCCATCTGCGCGAGCACCTGCTCATCGATACCGAGGGTCATGGCAGCGACACTAACGCGGATACGCGTGACAGCGACGGAAACCGGGAGAACTCCATGACTGTCGTCGTCTTGCCCTGCGTCGCAGGCGCTTTCGTAAAGGTGCAATCAACGCATCTTGGTGGACATGCTCGCGTATCGACGGTGCCCTAGAGT
Source organism: Mycobacterium barrassiae (assembly GCF_025822765.1). Lineage (GTDB taxonomy): Bacteria > Actinomycetota > Actinomycetes > Mycobacteriales > Mycobacteriaceae > Mycobacterium > Mycobacterium barrassiae. Next base: position 61,327 of record NZ_JACKUK010000012.1, read on the forward strand.
CGTCGACGATGGCCGACTCCGTCACCGCCTGGCTTCTGGACTCCGACCCGGCCCTGCGCTGGCGTGAGCGGTCGAAGTGGCTCACATTGTTCGCGATGCGCGTCCTTGCGTGATGGGACTGAAAGCGCTCCCCTGCGGCGCCGCATTTGGTAGAACAGGTTCTAGTTTGTTCCGCGAGCCGAGGGAGTCTCAGATGGGCAAGTGGTCACGCGAGGAGCTCGAGGAAGCCTGGCGTCGCTACCAGGAATCGGTCGTCGAGGTCGGCAAGACGTGGGACTGGTCCAGCTACGCCGACCATTTCACCGAGGACGCGAAGTACGTCGAGCATGCGCTCGGCAACATGGAGGGCCGCGAGAACATCCGCGAGTGGATCGTCTCGACGATGAACACCTTCCCTGGCAGCGAGATGCCGACCTATCCGGTGGAGTGGTACTCCATCGACACCGACAAGGGCTGGGTCATCTTCAAGAACATCAACACGATGCGCGATCCCGGCGACGGCAGTGTCCATGGGGCGCCGGTCATCACGGTGCTGGAATACGCGGGTGATGACAAGTGGAGCTACGAGGAAGACGCCTACAACCCGATGAACTTCATGATGATGATCCAGCAGTACGTGCAACGCAGCCACGAACTCGGCACCATTTCAGACGATGCCCGCGCCTTCGCGAAGAACATGAATTGGGAATCGGCCTGACGTAGATACGGCGAGCAGACACAAACTCCCCCAATTCGTCGGCGTGTCGGGGACTTTTACGTCTGCTCGCGAAGAAAAAGGGACCTAGCGGATCACGAAATCGTCGGGATTGGGTTCGCGGGTCCAACTCCAGTAATCGACGAGACGCCATGGGCTGAGCGTGTGGATTTCGCCGAAGCTGTTCTTGAAGAACGAATGCTTGATGGTCGGCTGCGACCACACCATCCGGCTCATCTCCTCCTGGCTGCGCTGGTGCCAGTCCGTCGTCTTCTCGACGGTCGGCTCCATCGTCGAATGCCCACCCTCGATGAGGTACTCGAGACACTGTGTGATGTAACGCATCTGGCATTCGGAGTGAAAGATCAGGCTGCCGCCGCTGGCCAGCCAGGTACCGGGGCCGTTCATGCAGAAGAAGTTCGGGTAGTCGGGAATCGTGATGCCCAGATACGCCGACGGCCGCTCGCCCCAGCGCTCGCTGAGGATCTCTTTACCCCGACCGCGAATCGTCATGGGCCACAACATCTTGGTGTGCTCGAAACCGGTGGCGTACACGATGACGTCGGCCGGATACCTGGTGCCGTCCTCGGTGACCACGGCGTCGGCTTCGATGTGATCGATGCCGGTGCGTACAAGTTCGACGTTGTCACGGGTCAACGTCTTCAGCCAGCTGCCGTTGTCCTGCAGGGTGCGCTTGCCGGTCGCCGGATAGTCGGGCACCACCTTGGCCCGCAGGTCGGCATCGTCGCCGACCTGACTGGTGATCCACTCGGTGAACATGATCCGCGTGATCTCGTTGATCTCGCTGACGGCCTTCTGCTGGTCGGGATAGTCGGGGTCGACGCGGGCGGCATCCAGGCCCTTGTCGCACCCCGGCCAGAACAGCAGGAAGCGATACCACCGCCCGTAGAACGGAAGGTGCCGCAGCGCCCACTGCACGCCGGGTCCGACCTTCTCGTGGTAGTTCGGATTCGGGAACATCCACTGCGCCGTGCGCTGAAATACGGTGAGATGGTTGACATCCGGCGCTATCGCCGGTGCGATCTGGAATCCGCTGGCGCCCGCACCGATCATCGCGACGTTCTTGCCGTGCAGGTCCACGGAGTGGTCCCACTGGCTGGAATGGAACGCGGGGCCCGCGAAATCCTGCTGCCCGTCGATCTGCGGCACATGTGGCCGGTCGAGTTGTCCGACGGCGCTGATCACCGCGCGGGCCGTGAGCGTCGTCGTCTTACCACTGCGGTCGCGCGCATAGACCGACCACGTCGACGTCGCGTCATCCCACGCCGCCTCGGTGACCTCGGTCTCCCACAGCACGTGCCGACCGACGTCGTACTTGTCCATCACGCCCTGGAAATACGCTTGCAGCTCGGGCTGCTCGGCGAAGAAGTGCGTCCAGTGATCGGTCGGCTCGAAGCTGTAGCAGTAGAAGTGATTTCCGACGTCGACGCGGGCGCCGGGATAACTGTTCTGGTACCACGTGCCGCCGACGCCTGCGTTCTTCTCGACGATCGTGAACGGGATGCCGGCTTCCTTGAGCCGGATCCCCGCGAGCAGTCCGGATTCACCGCATCCGATCACGACGACCGGGAAGTCCTCGCGGGCGGACTGGGCGACGGCGCCAGTCGCCCTGGCGTCGCGGCCGTCGAGTTCCATCTCCTCGAGCACCATCGGCACGTACTCGGCCGGTACCGGTTCGCACACCAGCCACTGCATCATCTCGTGCAGCAACTCCGGGCTGACGGGTTCGGGTTCCGGGCAGCCCCGGTCCCGGTAATCCGCGATGACCTCGAGCGCGATCTTACGGACCGCGGACTTGTCCTCTTCGGACATGTAACCCTGCACCTCGTTGAGGAACAGGCCCGCCGGCTTCAGGTCGCCACGGATCAGTTCGGGGTCTCCCGACATGTGCACCAGCGACAGCATCAGTGTGGGAATGCTGACGTCGAGCAACGCCTCGGCTATCTCGTCGTCCGTCGTCGTAAACGGTTGCCCGGCATGTGGGTTTCGCACCTAAAAGTGCTATCACGGTTACCCCGCGGGCTGGGGCCACATCAGCAGATACAGCGGCGCCAAACACGGCATTTTGGCCACTTTTGGACCCGCTCGGCCTACCCTCCACGACGTGGGCATTGCGACGCGCGTGAACGGTACCGCTCCCCCGAATGTGCCGCTGTCGGACATCGACCTCGGCGACTGGAAATTCTGGGTGCTGGACGACGACCTGCGTGACGGCGCGTTCGCCACGCTCCGGCGCGAAGCGCCCGTCTCGTTCCATGAGCCTCTGGAGTCGCCCGGCGTCGAGCCCGGTCCCGGACATTGGGCCCTGACCCGGTTTGACGACGTGCATTTCGCCAGCCGCCATCCACACATCTTCAGTTCCAGTCCCGGCATCACCATCAACGACGCCAACCCCGAGGTGTCGGAGTTCTTCGGCTCGATGATCGCGATGGACGATCCCAAGCATCTGCGGCTGCGCAACATCGTCAGCAGGGCGTTCACCCCTCGCGTCGTCGCCCGCACCGAGGAATCGGTGCGGGACCGCGCACGCCGCCTCGTCGAAACGATGATCGCCGAGCACCCCGACGGCCGAGGTGAAGTGGTGGCGGAGCTCGCCGGGCCACTACCGCTGCAGGTCATCTGCGACATGATGGGCCTCCCCGAAGAAGACCATCAGCAGATCTTCCACTGGACCAACGTGATCCTCGGGTTCGGCGACAAGGACATCGCCCAGGATTACGAGGAGTTCGTCAAGGTCGCGATGGATATCGGCGCCTACGCCACCGCACATGCCGAGGACCGGCGGGCCAATCCGCAGGAGGACCTGACGACCGCGCTGGTCCAGGCCGAAGTCGACGGTGAGCGGCTGACATCGGCCGAGATCGCCTCGTTCTTCATCCTGCTGGTGGTCGCCGGCAACGAGACCACCCGCAATGCGATCAGCCACGGTGTCCTCGCGTTGACCCGCTACCCGGAGGAACGCGCGAAATGGTGGGCGGACTACGCGGCGCTGGCGCCCACCGCGGTCGAGGAGATCGTGCGGTGGGCCGCTCCCGTCATCTACATGCGTCGCACGCTGACCGAGGACTGCGAGCTGAGCGGCACCAAGATGGCGGCGGGCGATAAGGTCAGTCTTTGGTACTGCTCAGCCAACCGCGATGAGGACAAGTTCGCCGATCCGTGGACGTTCGACCTCGCCCGCAACCCCAACCCGCACGCCGGCTTCGGCGGCGGCGGGGCGCACTTCTGCCTGGGCGCCAACCTGGCGCGGCGCGAGATCAGCGTCGTCTTCGAAGAGCTGCATCGCCAGATCCCCGACATCGAGGCGACCGAGGAGCCCAGCAGGCTGTTGTCGCCGTTCATTCACGGCATCAAACGCCTGCCGGTGGCCTGGACGCCGCCGAGCTGACAGCTACCGGGCGCCGACCAGGTTGGCCAGCGCCGCGATCGGGGTGTCGTCGAGGTGCTGGCAGAGGTCGAGCGCATCCTCGAAGACCTGGTGCGCCCCGGCGTCGTCGAGTTCGCACTTGGAGACTCCACCGGACAGCAGGGCGATGGTGACGACGTCTGCCCGCTTGCACGCTTCGACATCCCACACCGCGTCACCGACGAAGACGGCGTGCGCGGGCTCCACGCCGGCCCGCTCGAGCGCGACGTTGATGATGTCGGGGCGAGGCTTGGCGGTGTCGACGTCCTCCGACGACGTCATCGCCGAGACCAGGTGATCGCAATCCAGCACCTCACGCAGTATGGCGAGCTCGTCGTCGGGCGCCGAGGTGGCCAAAACGACCTGCACGCCTAGCTTTTCGACCGCCTCCAGGAGCCCACGTGCACCGGGCAGCGGACGCAGCAGCGACGCGTTCTCCTTGTAGTACTTGGAGTGCAGATCTTTGGCCTGGGTCCTGACGTCGTCATCGGCACCCTCGGTGAGGGTCTTGACCAGAGTGGTGCCGTCCATGCCTATCGAGCGGTGGATTCGCCACGCGTCGACCGGCATCCCGACATCGGCGAACGCTCGGCACCACGCGTGGACGTGCAGATAATTCGAGTCGACCAGGGTGCCGTCGATGTCAAACAGCACCGCCGCGGCGGTACTGCGCCGACGGCGTTTCACGAACGCTGGCGCTCGTGCGAGGAGGGCTGCTGCTGCGGCGCGGTGGTGGTGGTGTCCGTGCGCACCTCGTCCCCCTTGCCTGGCGCAGGTTCGCCCGTGCCGCCCTTCGGATCCAGCCGGTCGGCGCGTTCCCGTTGCGCGTCCAGTTCCTCGCGGGATGTGGTCACTGCCTCGCGGTGGGCACGCGCCGTGTTCTCGAGGCGGGCGGCCTCCGCGGCCTTGGCCTCGGCTTCGGCCTGTGCGGCCCTCGCCTTGGCTGCGGTCTCTTCGGCGACGGCTTCGCGCTTCTCGAGATGTTCGCTGCGCTGGCCGATTTCATGGCGCAATCGCTCGGCTTCCGCCCGCCGGCGTGAGTTGCGCACGGCCCAGGCGACAATCGCGATCGCCACGATCACCGCGACGGCGACGATGATCCAGATCATGACATTGCGGTCCATCTCGACTCCTTCGTCTGTCTCCGGGTCACGACGATTGACGAACCCGCCAATTCTGCGGGTGCCCGTCTACCGGCGCCTCTAAACAGACGTGGGGCCGCGACGACGGCTACTTGACGATCAGGGTGCCCTTCATCGACGGGTGGTAGACGCAGTAGAACGCGTACTCGCCCGGCTCCGTCGGGGCGGTGAAGCTGCCCTGTTCACCCCCGTCGACATGCACGTCGAATTGGCCTTCGGTCTGCGATGTCACCGAGTGCTCGGCGGAATCATCGTTCTTGACCGTGATCTGGGCTCCCGGTGCGACGGTGATGGGCTCGCCGAAGCTCATGTTCGCCATCGTGATCGTCGGGCCGGTAGTCTCCGCGCCGGCGGTGGTGGTTTCGCTGGTGTTTTCAGGGCTGGCCGTCGCGGTCGCAGTGCCGGTATCGCCCTCGGTGGTGGTGTAACTGGATTCGCTGCCACACGCGGTGAGTCCGGCCGCCAGGCAAACTGCCGCGCACCACAGCAATATCTTCTTCATCGCGTCCCCTCACGCTCTCCCCTGGACACGATTATCGGCCGGTTGGAGTTCAACCGGACGCTTTCGGCACTGCGCCTCAGATCGTTGCGGTGACTGGCCCGACAGGCGTGCACACCGGCTGCGGCGGATTTCCGGTGTTGGCGCATCCCCGGCCGGTCGACACATACGTGGCGCCAGGGCGGTACGGCGCGTAGAAGACCTGAGCCGCCAGAACCCCGTTGTTCTGCTGGCACTTGGGCGCCTCGGGGCTGCCCTCGAGTTGGAGGCAGGCCACCGACAGGTAGGCAACGGAACGCTGGCATGCGCCCGGCGAAACGGTTGCGGTGACCATCTCGGTCCCCGAGATCGACACGACCTGCGGCGGCGTCAGGTTGAAGGTGCAGGTGGGCGGGGGTTCGGCAACGGCGATGGCGGTCGTTGCGGCGACGGGCAGCGTCGCTGCGGCGGTGAGGAGCATCAACGACCTGAGCATTACTGGATCGTAGATCACCGCAAGTGACGCTCATCGATGATGAACAGAACAAGTGTCACTGCAAGCAATGCGGCAGGCAGCCAGATCGCATGCACGCCCCAGGCCATGGTGGCCACCGACCCGGTGACCGCACCCGCCGTGAACACGACGATCAATGCGCCGTACACGCTGAAGGCCCGCCGCGACTCGTCGCTCTTACCGACGAACGCGTCGTACCCGGACTCCATGAACCGCATCAGGTTGCCGGTGGTCGCGACGGGCAGATAGGCGAGGTCGCCGATGTTGCGGAACAGGCCGATCTGCATGGCCGCCAGAAACGAGATCGGCACCGTCACATAGCTGTGAGGCACGGACGCGGGGATGAATCCGATGATGCCCAGTGCGGTGGCCTGCACGGCCATGGTCCAGCGCAGTGCGTGCGGGACAAACCGCTCGGCGCGACCGGATTTGATGTGTGATGCGAGCGCCATCCCCGTGATGAACGCCAGCAGCGGCCAGACATGGGCCAGTGCCGCGCTCCACTTGCCCTCCGACGAGTCGATGGCGAAGAAGATCACGTTGGCGGTCTGGACATTGGCGAACACGCCACCGCGGGCGAGGTAGGTGTGCGCGTCGAGAAATCCGTTGGCCATGGTGAGCAGCAGCGCGAACCAGAGGGTCCGCGTTCGCTCGATGTCCGGCGGGCCGGTCGGCACGACACCCATGCGGACAAACTATCGGGGGCGCGCATCTAAACCGCCGCGAGCAGACGTGAAAATCCCCTATTTACGGCGTGTCCGGGGCGTTCGCGTCTTCTCGCCGGGGAACTCGCTAAAAACGTCAGCCGACGTACTTGGTGAGCCAGTCCTGTACGCGGCGCCAAGCATTGGCGGCGGCGGTGGCGTTGTAGCGGTCGCCCGTGTCGTTGAAGAAGGCATGGTTGGCGTCGGGCTCGGTGACCAGTTCGAACACTAGCCCCGCCTTCTCAAGCGCTGCCCGCGCTATCGGCTCGGTAGCGTTGACGCGCTGATCCTGCGCGGCGTAAATACCCAGCACCGCAACATCTTTGGAGCCTAAGAAGTCCGGGTTGTCCGGCGTCGGACCGTAGAACGGCACGGCGGCGGCCAGCCGCGGCTCACCGGACGCGAGTAACCGCCAGACGTAGCCGCCGCCCATGCAGAAGCCGACGGCAGCGACCTTCTTGTCCGGGACGCGGCGCTGCAGTTCGTCGATCCCCGACTTCAGGTCCGCGATGGCCTCCGCCGGCGGAATCTTGCCAAGGGCCGCGGTGGCCTCGGCAGGGTCGGCGAACGTGCCGGTGCCGCCCTGCGCCGACAAGAGATCGATCGCCAGCGCCGAGTAGCCGATGCCGGCGAAACGTCCGGCCACCGAACGGATGTAGTCGTTGAGTCCCTTGTTCTCGTGGATGACGAGTACGCCACCGCGCGGCTCCGCCGCTGGCGCCCAGGCGGCCTGCAATTCGCCGCGGGGCCCGGCCCAGGTGATCGGTTCTGTCGGGACGGTGTTCTCCGATCCCGGGGGCGGCGCGCTTGCGGTCGCGGGCTCGCTGGACGTGACCGGAGCCTCTGACGTCGGTTCCTTGTTCTCGCTGCACGCCGCGATCAGTGCGCTGGCGGCGGCGGTGCCGATCCCGAGCAGTGCCAGCCGGCGCAGGGCTTCGCGTCTCGACAGCAGCCCATCGACGTGATCAGTGGCGATTTCTTCGGCGATATAGCGCTGTAAGGGGGTCACTTCGTCGAGTATGCACCTGTGGACTGGACCCCGGACCCGGATGCGCTGCGCGGTCGCGTAGCGGTGGTGGCGGGGGCGACACGTGGCGCCGGGCGCGGCATCGCAGCAGCGCTAGGCGAGGCCGGCGCGACGGTGATCTGCACCGGCCGCAGCAGCGTGTCCGGCAACGAGCGGTCCGACTACGACCGACCCGAAACCATTGAAGAGACCGCTGAACTCGTCACCCGACTGGGCGGCTCCGGCGTGGCGGTACAGGTCGACCATCTCGACATCGACGCGGTCGCCCGCCTGGCAGAGCGCATCCGTGACGACCAGGGCGCGATCGACATTCTCGTCAACGACATCTGGGGCGCGGAGGTCCTCAAGGGCGGCCCGCCGCTGTGGAACAGGCCCATCTGGGAACACGACATCACCGTCGGCCTGCGCATCCTTCGGCTCGGCATCGACACCCACCTGATCACCTCCCACCGCCTGTTGCCGCTGTTGGTGCAGAAGCCCGGCGGTCTGGTCGTCGAAGTGACCGACGGGACAACGAGTTTCAACGATTGCAACTACCGGCTGTCGGTGTTCTACGACCTCGCGAAGACCGCGGTCAACCGGCTGGCCTTCAGCCAGGGCCACGAGTTGAAGCCGTTCGGTGCAGTCGCGGTGGCCGTCACGCCGGGTTGGCTGCGCTCGGAGATGATGCTCGACAACTGGGGCGTCACCGAGGACAACTGGCACGACGCACTCGATCCGCGCCGGACGGACGGGCCGGTCGCGCCCCCGGGTTTCGCCGAATCGGAGACGCCGAGATACGTGGGGCGCGGGGTGGCCGCCATCGCCGCCGACCCTGACCGGTCGCGCTTCAACCAACAGTCAGTCACGTCTGCCGAGCTCGCGCGTGAGTACGGCTTCACCGACCTCGACGGCCGCCAGCCGGACGGTTGGGCGTAGGGATAGTCGCAGCTCAGCCACCATAGTAGACAATATCGATAATCTGTTCACCAATATCGTTGACACCCGCGGGTCGGCACTGTTCTATGACGTGGTGACGTACGACACGATCATCAGAAACGGCCGCTGGTTCGACGGCACCGGCGCCCCGTCGGCCATCCGCAACATCGGCATCCGCGATGGTCACGTCGTTGCCATATCGCCGGACGAGCTCGATCAGACCGGCTGCCCACGAATCATCGATGCGACGGGCCAATGGGTCCTGCCCGGAATGCTCGACATCCACACCCACTACGACGTGGAGGTGCTCGTCGGGCCTGCGCTGACGGAGTCGCTGCGCCACGGCGTGACGACGGTGATGCTCGGCTCGTGCTCGCTGTCCACCGTGCATGTCGACGGAGTGGATGCCGGCGACATCTTCGGACGCGTCGAAGCCATCCCTCGTGAACACGTGATCGGCGCGATCGACGAGCACAAGACCTGGTCGAACTGCGAGGAGTACATCGCCGCGCTGGAGGCACGTCCGCTCGGGCCCAACGTGGCGGCGTTCATCGGCCACTCCGATATGCGCGCCGCGACCATGGGCCTCGACCGCGCCACCCAGAAGCGGCAACGACCGACCAGAAGCGAACAGGCCCAGATGGAGAAGTGGCTCGACGAGGCACTACGGGCCGGGTTCGTCGGAATGTCCTCTCAGCAACTGCTTTTCGACAAGCTCGACGGAGAGGTCTGCCGGTCCCGTACGTTGCCGTCGACCTACGCCAAGGCGCGCGAACTGCGTCGACTGAAGTCCAAACTGCGGCGCGCGGGACGGGTCCTGCAGTCCGGTCCCGACATCCAGATCCCGCTGAATCTCGGCTCCCAGGTGTTCCAGTCGCTCGGCATCTTCCGCAACCCCCTGAAGACCAGCCTGCTGTCGGCGGCCGACGTCAAGTCGAATCCGTATGCGATCAAAATGCTTGGCCCACTGGCCCGGTTGGTCAACCGGCTCGGCGGCAACTTCCGCTGGCAGCACCTGCCGGTGCCGTTCGAGGTCTACGCCGACGGCATCGATCTGGTGGTCTTCGAGGAGTTCGGTGCGGGTGCCGCGGCGTTGCACCTGCGCGACGAGGTCGAGCGCAACGAGCTACTCCGCGATGAGGTGTATCGCAGGCAGTTCCGCAAGCAGTACGAGAGCAAGTTCGGCGTGCGGGTGTGGCAGCGCGACTTCTTCGACGCCGAGATCGTCGGCTGCCCAGACGAATCGGTGGTCGGCAAGTCGTTCGGGCAAGTGGGTCTCGACCGCGGCCTGCACCCCGTCGACGCGTTCCTGGACCTGGTGGTCGAACACGGCAGGGCGCTGCGCTGGCGTACGACGATCTCCAATCACCGTCCCGAGGTGCTCAAGAAGCTGGACCGCGACCCCGGCATCCAGATGGGCTTCTCCGACGCGGGCGCCCATCTGCGCAACATGGCGTTCTACAACATGGGCCTGCGCCTCCTGCGCCATGTGCACCAGTCACAGCAGACCGGTCGGCCCTTCATGACCGTCGAGCAGGCGGTCCACCGGCTCACCGGTGAACTTGCCGACTGGTATCGCCTCGACGCCGGACACCTCCGCGTCGGCGACCGTGCCGATGTCGTCGTCCTCGATCCCGAGCGGCTGGACCAATCGCTGGACGAGTACGCCGAGGCGCCCGTCGCGCAGTACGGCGGCCTCTCCCGAATGGTCAACCGCAACGACGCCACGGTGCGTGCGGTGTTCGTCGCCGGCGGACCGGTGTTCCTCGACGGCGAGGCGACCGGCGTCGTCGGCACCCGACGCACCGGAAGGTTCCTGCGGGCCTCGCACAAGGCGCCGGCCCAGGCCACTCGAGGATCGGAGTTGTCAAGTGTCAGTTGAGGATACGGTGCTGGGCATGTGGAAGGCCCTGTCGGCGCGGGACTGGGACTCGGTGAAGACATACCTCGCTGACGACTGCATCTATTGCGATATGCCGCTGGGGCCTGCACTTTCCACTCGCGGGCCGGACGACATCATCGCAAAACTCAGGTTCGGGCTGGAACCGCTGGCATCGTATGAGAATCACGACGGCGTACTGGTGAGCAACGGCGACGACGTGCTGTACGAACACTCCGAGACGTGGAAGTGGAAAAGTGGCGAAGAGGCTCTGTTGAGGTTCGTCACGGTGCACAAGGTCGCCGGCGACAAGATCTCCGTGTGGAAGGACTACTGGGACATGAGCGGGCTGACCAACACCGCGCCCGCGACCTGGCTCGAAGAGATCACCGCCGCGTACACCATCCCGATGTTCGACGCCACCGGTCTGATCTGACTCAGTCGAGCGAGTAGACGCGCCTGGCGTTGTCGCGGGCGATCAGGTCGACCACCCGGATCGCATCGGCCTCGCTCCATTCGTCCGCGTCGACGAATCCCTGCAGCACCTCCCGGATTCCGTTGCGCCACAGGCGCGCTCCGAGGTAGTGCAACTCGGCCGGGCCGAAACCGTCCGAGGAATAGACGATCTTGCGGAACGGCGCCATCTCCAGCAGGCGGCCGATGAACGGCGACGACCGCGCGCCGAGATAGTTGATCGTCAGCCCACCGTCGAGGTACACGTTGTTGAACGCCTGCGCCAGATAACCCGCCTCACGCTCGTATGGGTAGCAGTGCAACAACATGATCGGCACATCGCCGGTGCGGCGTAGGAAGTCCAGGAGGTAGAGCGGGTTGGTGGTGTGCAGATCGCAGTCGCGATCACCGAAGCCGACGTGGAACTGCAGCGGTTTACCCAGCCGCAGCGCCTGATACAGGCCGAACCGCAACAGCACCCGGTCGGTCAGGCGGGACTGCCCGCTGTCCCGCCATCTGGCCGCGGCCTCGGCGACTTCGGCCGCGGTGGGCTCTGAGAGTTCACCGGCGAACCCGCCCCGGTATGCGAGGACCGACTTGGTGGCGACCGCCGTCGCCGCGTGCTCGTGCAGGATCTCGCTGAACGCCGACGCGTAATCACCGGATGCCTGGACGGCCTGTTCGGCCACCGACTCGAGACGGACGATCTCGTGCACCCGGCCGGCCGACAACTCGGTCATCGCCTCGAGATCGCCCACCCCGGTGGCGAACCCGGTGTCCACCAGCCAGTCGGTCACATTCGCCGACGACAGAAACAGTCGGGCCAGGTCGGCCTCGGAGTGTTCACTGCGGGTCCGCCAGTAGGCGTCGGCATCGGCGTGGCGCGGCAGTCCCAGCAGGGGCGCGCAGTCGGCCCTGACGGCGAAGCCGAGTTGCGTATCGAACGCCGTATCGAAGTCGGCGAGAGGTTCGACGTTGGCCTCGTTGAGAAGATTCTCGAACCGGGAACGCTCAATGGATCGCAGCAGGCACCCGTGCACGTGGTGGTCGACCAGGGCCACCGTTTCGATGTGCTCGGCCAGCGCCGACAACGTCATACGTGTCAAACACTCCAGGCCAGCCGGAACTTCTCCGCCAGCTCATCGGGCTTCAGATCGCCGTAGTTCTGCGCCTCGTACCGCCGCACCGCGACGACGGCGTCGACCGCATCGTCGCCGAGAATTCCTCGCAGCAAGGCTGATTGATCGAGCGTATCGATGGCGTCGGTCTGCTCCTGCGCCAGCAGCGTGATCCCGGACTCCGCCCGCTGGGCGTCGGTGAGTGAGGCGGGATCGACGGTGACCTCCGGCGGCAAGGTCAGGTTGCGTTCGATGCCGTCGAGCGCGAGCCCGAGCATCGCGGCCGTCGCCAGATAGGGGTTCGCTGACGGGTCGATCACCTTGACCTCGACGTTGGCACCTTGTGGATTGCTGGGTCCGCCGATCAGGAACCGCACTGCGGCTTCCCGGTTTTCGGTACCCCAGCAGACGTATGCGCCCGACCAGTGTCCCGGCTGCATGCGCAGCCCGGACAGCACCGAACCACACAGGATGCCCTGCGCCTCGGGCAGACCCGCCAGCAGTCCGGCCACCGCCGACTCCCCCTCCGGCGTCATCCCCGCTACCCCCTGGCCATCCGAGAACAGCGGGACGTCACCGCGCTTCATCGAGAAGTGTTGGTGGGAACCGGATCCGACACTGCCTGCGAACGGCACAGGCGAGAGGCTGACCCGCAGCCCGTACCGTCGCGCGACCCGGCCGATGATGATGCGTATCAGGACCAGGGAGTCGGCCGCCGCGACCGGTGACTGCGGGGCCAGCGAGATCTCGAACTGATTCCTGCCGTACTCGGGATGAAACTGTTCGATCATGACGCCGGAACTCGTCGCGGCATTGGTGACGTCGCGGACGAACCCCTCGAACTCGAGCACTCCCGCAAGCCCGTACTGCGCCCACAAATGCGAGGGCAGTTCGCTACCGTCGGGCCCGACGAGAACGAACTCCATCTCGTGCCCGACCACGGCCTCGATGCCGGCCTCCGAAAGCCGGTCGTCGACTCGCTGCAGGACGCCCCTGCTGCAGTACGGGTCCGGTGAGCCGTCCTGATTGAAGAAAGCGCCCGGCGCCCAACACAATCCGTCGCCGAGAATGCGCAACGCACCGAGATCGATGCGTATCCGCTGGTCGCCGACGACGCCGATCGCATCGCCGAACACGATGCCCGTTTGGTCGATGGCGAAGACGTGGAAGACGGGGCTGGCGCCGAGTCCGGGATCGGCGAAGGCGCTCATCCGTCGCAACGGAACGGTTTTGGCATGGGTCAGACCCGCCGAATTCACCACGGTGCCGATCAACGTGACGACACCGTCGGCCTCGAGCTGGGCGATGGCGGCTGCGGCGAGAGGTTTGGCGGCCCGCGATCTCATAGCCGCCATTGTGCGCGGTGTCGCGCCGGACTACAGCGTGATCTTGCAGGTTTGGCCGATGTCCAGCGTCCGCAGCATCCGGCCCATGCCGAGCCACATCGCACAGGACAGCGCGAGGTCGGTCAGCAGTTCGTCGTCGAAATGCTCGCTACAGCGCGCCCAGAAGTCCTCGTCATCACGCAGCCCGGTGTGGTCATTGGCGAAGCGTTCGGCGAACTCGGCGGCGATCCGCTCCTGTTCGCTGTAGCCCGGCCAGCTCCGCCATTCCGCGGCATGGTCGTAGAGGTCCTCATCGACACCCGCGGCGAGGCCCTCGGAATCGCGGGTGTTCTGGCACACGACGCATTCGTTGTCGAGCGCGATGACCATCCGGGCCAGCTCACGGACCCGCATCGGCAGGCGGTTCTTGTTGTAGACCGCGTGCGTGAATCCGGCCATCGCGACGCCGATGTCAGGCGATTTCACCACCCAGGCTGCGGCGTCATCGTCGGCAAAGGGTCCAATTCGGCTCATGACGGCATCGTACGCCCGGAATCGGCGAATTGGAACACGTTCTAGTTTTTGCCCGAACGGGCGGTGACCAGCTCTCCGCGGTCCTCCATCCAGCCCCGTTGCACCAGCATCCGGTGCACGATGCGCTCGAGCGCGGCCTCCACCTGCAGCCGGTCGGGCCGGCCGTCGAACGCCGAGGACGCGGCCAATTTGTCGACGATGCGTCCGACGATCAGCGCGGAGATGGCGTCGACCTGTTTCCTTCCGGACTGGGTGAGCCACAGCCGGTCTCCGGTCCGCAGTGCGAGTCCGCTTGCGACCAGACTGTCGAATGTCGGCTCGAGGACCTCGTACGGCACCCGCAGCCGCTCGGCGATGTCGGTCAGGGTGGCCGACCCGAACACCTGGTTCTGGCGGTAGATCTGCAGCAGCGCCCACATCTGGGTGACGTCGAGTCGGCATTCGGGAAGTTGGGCGAGACTGCGTAGTCGAAGATCCGGCGAGTCGCGGAAGATCCGCCCGATGGCCACTTCGAGGATCTTCTCGGGCGACTCGGTGCTCGGCATGCCGAAGCCCTCGCCGAGGTCGGTCGCCGACACCGTTTCGATTTCACGCAGCCGCACCTCTTTGAGGAAGAGCGAGACGATGAATCCGACGATGGCTACGGGTACCCCGCACAGAAACACCGTGCCGAGCGAATCCGCGTAGGCATCGACGATGGGTGCGGCCATCTCCGGGGACAGCGCATGCAATGCCTGTGGCGAGTCCGCCGCACGAGCCGGCGCCCCGCTGGCCATCAGAGCCGACGGGATCCGGCTGGCGAGGAAGTTGGCGAACAGCGAGCCGAAGATCGCTGCGCCGAAGGAACTTCCGATGGTCCGGAAGAAGGTGACACCCGACGTCGCGACGCCGAGATCGGCGAAGGTCGACGTGTTTTGGACCACCAGGATCAGCACCTGCATGCACAGGCCGATCCCGGCACCCAGGATGAACAGGTACACCGACTGCTGCCACACCGGTGTAGCGGCGCCCATCTGGGACAGCAGAAGGAAACCGAGCGCCATGGTGGCGGTGCCCACGACGGGGAACACCTTGTACCGACCGGTGTGGCCGACGATGTTGCCGCTTCCGATGGAGGTGATGAGCATCCCGGCGACCATGGGCAGGGTGCGCATGCCCGATTCGGTTGCCGAGACACCGTTGACGAACTGCATGAAGGTGGGCAGGAACGTCAGGGCACCCAGCATCGCGAATCCGACGATGAAGCCGAGGATGCAGCACACCGTGAACACCGGGCTTCCGAACAACCGGATCGGCAGAATCGGCTCCGCGGCACGGGATTCCACCCATACGAAGACCGCCAACGCGACGGCGGACCCGGCGAACAGCGCGATGATGATCGGCGACGACCAGGCGTATGTGCTGCCGCCCCAACTGGTGGCCAGCGTCAGACCCGAGGCGGCGAGGCCGATGAACAGGATGCCGGCGTAGTCGATCACCGGCTTGGCGGTCCTGGCCAGCGACGGGATGGCCATGGCGCCGACGACGAGCACCAGAACCCCGATCGGAACGTTGATCCAGAACGCCCATCGCCAGGTCAGGTGGTCGGTGAAGAACCCGCCGAGCAGCGGGCCGATGACCGTGGTGACTCCGAACACCGCGCCGAGCGCACCCTGATAGCGACCGCGCTCGCGCAGCGGGATGACCTCGCCGATGACCGCCATCGCGGTGACCATCATCGCGCCGCCGCCGACGCCCTGCAGTGCGCGCGAGGCCACCAGCATCGTCATCGATCCGGCTATTCCGCACAGCACCGAGCCGGCGAGGAAGAACAGGATCGCCGCACAGAAAACGGCCTTGCGGCCGAACAGGTCGCCGAGCTTGCCGACGATCGCGGTGACGATCGTGGAGGCCAGCAGATAGCTGGTCACCACCCACGACTGGTGGCCTGCTCCCCCGAGGTCCGCGACGACGGTCGGCAGGGCGGTGGCGACGATCGTCTGATCCAATGCCGCCAACAGCATGCCGAGCAGCACCGCAACGAAGATGATGTTGCGGCGCCGAAGGCTGATCAGCGCGTTGGGCGATTCGTGATCCGCGGCGGGGGCGTCGGTTGGCGCGGTCGTCATACCTACCTTCCGTTTGGCGTGGTGACAGGCTCACCACACCTATCGTTAGATAGGCTATGGAAGTTACATCACCGAGGAAGGGGTACCACGCGAAGCCGGTCGGGAAGCCGGTCGGCGTCCCGCGACTTCGGAGTTATGCGTGGCTGGGCGGCCTGGAAACGCACTGAGCCGAGTACAGCTCCGTGCCGAGCTTGTCCATCAACTCGAGCTGCGTCTCGAGGTAGTCGATGTGATCCTCTTCGTTGGCCAGGATCTTCTCGAAGAGGTTCGCCGTGGTGGCGTCCTCCTTCTCGCGGCACATGATGATGCCGGGTTTCAGGCGGGCCAGCACCTCGTATTCGATCGCCAGGTCGGCCTCGAATTGTTCGCGCAGTGTCTGGCCGATTCGCAAAGAGAACAGCCGCTGATAGTTCGGTAGCCCGTCGAGGATCAGAATTCGATCGGTGATCGCCTCCGCGTGCTGCATTTCTTCAAACGACTCTTTGCGGGTGTATTCCGCGAGTTCGGTGAATCCCCAATTCGCCTGCATCTTCGAATGCAGAAAATACTGGTTAATGGCGGTGAGTTCGCTTGTCAATTGCTCGTTGAGCAATTTCAGAACGTCGGGATCCCCTTGCATCTTCGCTCCTAGGCACCTTGAGGCTGGGCAGGTGTGGCGTGCTGCAGTGCAGTACCCAATCTAGTCCAGAAAATGCCGAACGGCGCATCTTTCTTGTTGCGCGAGGCGCGTTTTCGGGTCGCCGGGGCGCGATCGCGTCAATCGCAGGACGCAGATCAGGCCCCTACTCTGGACTGCCTAGGCTAAGTAAGGTTAGACTGC
Organism: Mycobacterium barrassiae; assembly: GCF_025822765.1. GTDB lineage: Bacteria > Actinomycetota > Actinomycetes > Mycobacteriales > Mycobacteriaceae > Mycobacterium > Mycobacterium barrassiae. The sequence continues at coordinate 78,468 of NZ_JACKUK010000012.1, forward strand.
GCTAACACCTGCTAGCCTCACCTAAGGGACATGGAATAGGTAATGAGTGATTACGACCTGCACTCACTTATTCTTGCCTGCGATTTCCGCGTCGACGACGTCGATCGCATGTGGAAGTGGCTCAAGCGCCATTCCGATGGACTCGCATCGATCGGTGCCCATCATGTCGTGCTTTACACATCGATCTGGGAATCCAATCGCGTACTGGTGACGATCGGTATTCGCAATGTCCGTTCGATGCGCGATGTTTTGCGGTCGCCAGAGATTTTCGAGTGGTTCAACATTTCGGGCGTCGAAGACATCCCGCCGATATTCGGCGGCGAGGTCGTCGAGAAGATCGACCTGTATCCCCCGTCGCCGGCTGACCACGTCGGCCGGGTCGTCGTCGGGGTCATGTCGTCGGTCGAGGACGTGTCTGCGCTGATGGTCAAGTTGCACGACGGAGTCGAGCGCTTCAAGCGCGGCGGAGTCCGCAAGATCTGGGTCTACCGCGCGCTCGATGACGGGCAGGAGGTGATGATCCTGCAGGAAATCGAGGATGAGGATGCCGCCCGGCAGTGGATCGAGCACCCCGATGCGGCCGCGGAGTGGATGTCGAATGCAGGCTTCGGCCCCTACCCGACCCAGTTCGTCGGCAGGTTCGCCCATCTCATGAGCGTGGACGAGCGGAGCTGACGCCGATGTTCGTATGTCTGTGCCTGGGTGTGACGAGTCACGACGTCGACGAGGCCGTGGCCAAGGGGGCCAGCACGTCCAAGCAGATCACCGAGGCCTGCGGGGCCGGCGGTGACTGCGGGCGGTGCCGCCGGACATTGCGCGCGATGATCGCAGCACATCGCGAACTCAACGGGGCCACCCCGAAATCCGTGAGCTACTGACCCTTCTTACCGGTGAAGTCGGCCAGTGCGGCGGCGTTGGCGGCGGCGCCCATCAGGACGGCGAACTGTTGGTTCTCCCGTTCGGTGGCAGCCGCGATGCCCTCCCGGGTGGGAGCGATGATGGTCTGCTTGACCGCCATCAGGCTCGAAATCGGCCGGGAGGCAAGGACTTCGGCGTGTCGCCGCGCCTCGGGCAACAGGTCGTCCGGCTCGCAGACCTTCCACACCAGGCCCATGCGGTGGGCTTCGTCGGCATCCACCCACTCCGATGACATCAGCAGCCAGGCGGCGTTCTGCCGGCCGATCAAACGCGGCAGCAGGTACGACGACGCCGCTTCGGGCGCAACACCGAGACTGGTGAACGGAGTCTTCAGCCGTGCGGTCGACGACATGAACACCAGATCGGCATAACCGAGGATCGTCGCGCCGATGCCGACGCCGACCCCGTTCACCGCACAGATCAGCGGCTTGGGGAAGTCGGCGAGGGCGTCGATCATCGTCGAGAAGTGGCTGCCCTGCTCGTTGAACGCAGGATCGGTGATGCGCCTCTGCATTTCGTTGAGATCGTTACCGGCGCTGAACGCCCGTCCCGCCCCGGTCAGCAGCACCACCGCGACTTCGGGATCGGCCGCCGCCTCGTTCAACGCGATCGCGGTGGCGTGATACAGCTCTTCGTTGAACGCGTTCAGCACATCCGGCCGATGGAGCGTCAGCGTGCGCACCCGCTGGTCGTCGGCAATCTGGAGAATCACGCCAGCAGCGTATGCGTTAACCGTTGCTGTACACCCGGCTGGGTGCGATAAGCACGACGGTGCGGCGCTGCTCGGCCATCACCCTGTCGTACTCGTCCCAATCGTCGTGCGTTCCGCCTGCCGCGGTGAATACCTCACGCAACAACAGCCGAAGCTGCTCGGGATCGGCGAGCCAACTTTGCGAATCGTCGGGCCCCACCAACTCCGCTCTGCCCTCCACTGTCGCCCACTGCCAGCCCTTGCGGAACGTCACCGCCAGCTGCGGGCGTGCCCGCAGGTTGGCCAGCTTCACCTTGCCGTAGGTGACGAACCCGAGCACCCGTTCCCCGGTGGCCGGATGCGCGAGCACGCCGACGTTGACCAGCGACGCCTGAACGGAGTTGTCGGCGCGCACAGTCGAGACGACCGCGAGCCCACTCTCGTCGGCGGCCAAGCCGAACGCCTCGTCCAGTGTGGTCATGTGCTCACCCCAATCTGTTGTCGACGACGAACGGCGTCCGATAGACGTAGCGACTCGTCGGCACGGTGTCGACGTCGCGGTTGGCGCCGAATGCTGAGGTGCTGGCGACCATTCGGGTCATCCGGCGGTTCAGTTCGTCATCGTCGGTCGCGTCGAAGAACGCGTGCAGATCGGAGAGCGCGGCCTCGGGAAAGAGTTCTTCGACGATGGCATCGATCGCCGGCGCCGTCGGAGTCAGCGCGCGCACGACCGCATTCTGGGTGTAGCCGAACGTGGACTGCGTCTCGATGGCCACCGGTGTGTGGTCGATGTGCCAGCGCCGCAACCACGTTGCCTCGTCCAGGTCCTCCGGCCTGCGCAGCAGCGCGATGTTGGCGAAACCGTCCGTGCGTGCGCCCTCCGCGGTGAGCGGCGCGGGCAGCGGCACCGATTCGGTGACCAGATACGCGTCGACGTGCTCCGCCTCGGACGCCAGCCGCGATATCGCCGCCGTCATCGCCTCCCCGTAGTACTGATGCGCCCACACGGTGACGAACCCGACGACGGGCGGGGCGAGGGTGGTCATCGTCATGAGTGAATCCCGCACGACGGCGTCGCGCACGTTGATCGCCAGACCCGGCAGTCCGAGCCCGAGGAGGTCACCCGCGACGTCGCCGCGCATCCTCTCGCACCACGCGTCGTCGGTATCGGCACGCCGCAGCGCGATGATGACTTTCTCCACGGATCGAACCTAGCGCCTGGCCATTCGCGGGGGCCGCGCTCAGGCTTCCAACCTCGCACGGATGCTCGCGAGCCGCTCCTTGAGCTCGGCTTCGTCGATGACGCCCCTGGCGACCAACGAGTGTGCCAGGGACATCAGCTGGTTCTCGGGGTACGGCAGGTCCGCGTACAGCGAGGCCGAGAGGGCGTCCTCCTCGTCGCGGCGCTCCTTGAAGGAGGGGATGTTCTCGTCGCACGAGGCGCGATCGAGGGCGTCGCACATTCCGTCCAGGCTCGTCTTCCACGGCGGCACAGGGTTTTCGACGCCCCACTTGGCGGCCATGCGCGGCCAGACCTGACCGCGCTGGACGATTTCCTCGAGCGGTTCGATGCGCGCGGGCTCGACCGGCCGTGGCTCGGTGCTCATCCGGCGTTACCCGGGTGAATCGCGGGCCGGGTGTCGACGATCATGTTCGTCGTGACGCCCGGCTTCGGCAGTGCCACCCCGATCAGGCAGTCGCGGGTGATGATCTCGACCAGCTGATCCTCGGTCCAGTCCTCGGTGCCCTCGGGCCGCATGGGCATCACCATGAAGCGATGCTTCTGGTTGGAGTCCTGCACATGGATCGTGATGTCGTCGGGCAGGTAGAGACCGAACTCGGCCAGCACCTGGCGCGGCCAGCGGACAAGGCGCCGACGGTAATTGGGAGTCCGGTACCACTCGGGTGAGTTGCCGAGGATCGGCCGCGGGTAGCACGAGCACAGCGCGCAGACGATCACGTTGTGCAGCGTGGGGGTGTCCGCGAGGATCTGGAACGCGGTGAAATCGCTCGGGGTGCCCCATCCTGTCGGATGCAGCCAGTCGACACCGACTTCCTTGCTGGCGGTCATCGGTTCGGCGAGGGCGAGTTCCTTGAACTCCGGATCGAGCCACGCCTTGGCCACCAGACGTGCGGCGGGCGTCGGGCCGATCTGCTCGGCGAACTCGGTCATGACGCGGTGTTCCTCGGCGGTGAAGATGCCCTTCTCGATACACAGCTCACGCAGGGCGATCTCGAGGACCTCGAAGTCGGTGATCTCGTCGACCATGGGGGCGACGGTTCTCTCGTGGTCGTGATCGTGGTCGTGGTCGTGATCGTGGTCAGACAAAGTGAATACCTTTCTCGGCGAGACTATTTGGCGGCTTCGAGCCAGCGTTCGGGGATTTCGGTGGAGATGACGTCGTGGTCCGTTCCGGTGTAGCCGTACCAGAGGTCGGCCATGTTGAACCTCACGACGTAGAACCACTCCGGGCGCACAGGACGATCCCACGTCTCGTCCTCGGCGGCCGGACTCTCGTATGCGACGGCTTCGATCTCACCCGTTGCCCCGCGGACGTATTCGGGGGTGCGGGTGTAGAAGATCACCGGAAGTTCACGGACGACGACCGGGTCGCCCACCTTGAACTTCGGCGGGCCCGCCTGGCCGGCGTAGCACTGCGGGTCGCCCTTGCCGTCCGCCTCCTCGGCATGCTGATTGCGCTTGACCTGCGAGCCATCGCCTTCGGATTTCGGTCGCGCCTCCAGCGTCTTGCCGTCAAGGCCGCCCGCGTAGCGCTCCTTCACCTCGGCCATCCGCTCGCTCAACTCGCTGAGTCCGATGTGGTGTTTCTCCACCAGAACCCGCGCAACGGCGAGCAGCCAGCGCCCGTAGTACGGCAGCCCGAGGTATTCGGCGCGCCCGACATCGACGTTGCCGATGCGGCGTCGTTCCTCCGACAGCCAGATGCCGCGCCACCCGAGAACCTCGCACATGACATAGGTCATGTGCTCCCAGAGTTCGTACTGCTTGTTCTCGTACTTCATGGGCGCATCGGGTTCACCGCCGACGTCGTGGACGGGCTTGAGATAGGCGGTGATCCGGCCGTGGTCCAACATGTCGGGCGTCGGCGCATCGGGCAGTTCGGGATAGGCCGATTTCAATCGGGAGGTCAGTTCCAACTGAGCAGCGCGCTCTGCTGCTGTGCTCATCAAGGGTCCCTTCGTCGGTCGGAAGTGCCGGTGCGCACTGGAGATCGGTGAACGTGATGGGGAGAACCTGGCGGAATCCGGAGCAGTGAGCAGGGTCCAGCAACGCCGCCGAATCCGACAGCATTGTTGGTCATCGGCACCTCCGGGCTGCTTGACCCGGTGCTGACTCTATCGTCCGACGTGAATTTAGACAGGCGAATCGACTGTGTACGAGCCCCGAAAATGCTGACGGGAGCGTCAGCACACCCCCGGTCATATCCTGTGCGCCAGTCGATCTGACGCCGGCGCGTTCGGCGGGATCCAGGCTCGCTCAGCGAACCCCGCGACGCCGCAATGTACCCCCGCTGTGCTCCTAACGTTCCAGGCTGGTCCTGCGTGTCGGCCCAACTTGGACCAACGACTGCAGCGGATGAGGTCAAAATGGGTGTGTGACCGCCGGCAGCCGGGTTATCGACGCGTTGAGGCCACCGTCGCCGGACGTCGGCGCGGTGGTGCGCAGCCTGCTCGGGGTGCTGGCGATGGCCGCCCTCGCGCTGGCCGTGGATTCCGGCGCCGCCGCGGTCTGGGCCGCAGCCGCCGGAGTGGTCTGTGCGTCCATCGCGCTGCAGGACAGCCCTGGTGGACGCGTGCAGCTGGTCGTGATCGTGGCGGTGCAGATGGGGGCCGCCGTCTTCGTCGGTGCGTTGACGTCGGCGTACACCGTCCTGTTCATCGCCGTCGTCGCGGCGTGGTGCCTGGGGGCAGGAATGCAGTGGGCCCTCGGCAACAACGCGGGCCTCGTCGCGGCCGCGGGCACCACCCTGCTCATCATCGCGCCACCCGTCACGCCATCGGTGTCGGCTGTCGCGCTGCCGACGCTCCTGACCGTGGCGGCGGGCTTCGTGCAGGCCGCGTTGATCGCCGTCTGGCCGCCGCAACGCTGGCGAACGCAGAGCGATGCGCTGGCGTGGGCCTATCGGTCCCTGGCCGCCGACGCCCGGCGCATCGCCGCGGATCGCGACTCGCCGCTGGAGGCTGCTCAACTGACCTGGCTGCGGGACGCGTTCGCCGACACCCAGGCCACCAGGCGGCCGGAGGCCTACCACGGCGGGCACCGACTGCCCGAACGGCTGATGAGTGCGCTGCTCGCGCTGCGCAACACCGAGGGCGATGAGCGAGACCGGGTTTCGCACATGCTCGAAGACGCGGCGGTGGCCCTCGACGCGATCGCCGAGAACAAACACAATGCGCGGCGCGAAGCCGAATACGCGCTGGTTCGCGTCGACACTGCGGTCACGGCACTGATGGGCCCGGAAGCCGCGGCCGCGCAACGCTTTTCCAAACAACTGCAGGAGGCTGCCGAACTCCGGTTCCCTGACTTCCTCCAACCGGACGTGATGAACCCGCTGCGGACGGCCCTCACCGAAATCCGCAAGCACCTGGCCTGGACGTCGCCGATCCTGCGCCATGCCGTGCGGTTGTCTGCGTCGATGATGGTCGCGGTCGCGGCCGACCGGTACGCACCGATCGAGTACGGCCACTGGATCGCGCTGACCGTGCTCTTCGTGCTCCGACCCGAAACGGCGCACACCTACACCCGCTGCGTCGGGCGCGTGGCGGGCACCGCAGGCGGCATCATCGTCGCCTCACTGGTCACCACGATCTGGCAGCCGACGGGTGCGCTCGCCGCGGTGCTCGCGGTGGCGTGCCTCACCATCACCTTCTGGGTGATCCGGTTCGGCTACATCGCGGTCAGCGTGGGCGTCGCCGCCGCCGTGGTGTTCCTGCTCGACATCAACGCCGCGGTGGCCGGCGCGACGATGGAGGACCGGCTGTTCTCCGTGGTGATCGGCGGCGGCCTGGCGGTGGTTGCGCATGTGGTGCTGCCCGACCACGCGCTGACACGTCTGCGACAACGCGCAGGCGAGCTACTCAAGACCGAAATCGACTATGCGGCAACGGTAGTAAAGGCCTTCGTGCACGAGCTCGACCATCCCGCGGATGCGATGTCGGCGGCGTGGCAGCGGGCGTTCCGGGCGCGCGCGGCGTTCGAGGCCGCGTCGGGCGCGGCGCGGATGGATTCCCGGGAGCTGCGTCATTGGCTTCGGTCCTACCGTGCCGCGCTCAATGCGGTCACCAGCGCGTGCACGAATCTCGAACACAGCCTGCCCGCACAGTCCCCCGCCAGTCTGACGCCCGATTTCGTGGCGGCGGTCGACGACTACATCGAGGCGTTGCGAGGCGCGCCACCGAACCCGGCGCTGCCCTGGACGGTCGACGTCGCCGCACTGACCGCGGCCGAGAAACAGGTGCGGGAGCACGCGGCGTCGCTGCCCGGGGACAACAGTGCGGCGCGGGTGCTGGTGTCCGAGATCGCGACCATCACGCGCAGCCTGGTCGGTATCGCGCCTAGCCGCGAGCCCACTTCGGCTGGATGAAGACGCCCTCCGCCTCGACCGTGATGCCTTCGTCGTCGGCGAGATGGCCGGCCGCGTAGGCCTTGATCCCGTCGGTGCGGGTGATTCTCGCCTCGGCGTGCAACTGTCCCAGCCGGGTCGGGCGCAGATAGCGCAGGGTGATCGTGCCGGTGAAGCGCGGACTCGCGGTCGCCGCGACTTCACCGAGGATGTGGTCGAGGACCAGCGCCGAGACGCCGCCGTGCACATGCCCGGGCGGGCCTTCGTACGCGGCGCCGAGGTGAAAGTCCGTGAACACCTTGCCCTCGGCGTCGCGCTGGATCGTCAGCGGTGGTGCCATCGGATTGCGGATCCCGATCACCGGGTTTCCCCACGCCATACTTTCGCCACCGGAGGTGTAGCGCACCCCGAACGGTCCGTCGCACTGCTTGGCTCGCAGTCGCGCCGTCGCCGCATCGATATCTGCTTTCACCGCCGCCACCGTGTCGGCGTCGACCTCGGTACGGATCGTCGCGTCGATGAGGTCGCGCACCGACACCGCGAGCGGTTCGTAGAGGGCCCGCAGGCGTTCGATTTCCTCAGCGGGGACATCGCCGATTTCGGTGTACTGCACCACCCCAGCACTAGAACATGTTCTAGGCGAAATTGTCGAATCAACTCACGTCCCGTTTCGGCGGCTCACCTCACCAGATCGTCGAGCGCCGCGCGCGCGGCGGTATCGCGGCCTCCGCGTTCGAGTTCGATCAGCGCGCACTCCGCGGTCGCCGCGATCCACAGCCGCGCCGCCTCACGGGGATGGGCCGAGCCGAGCGCGGTGAAGTCGGCGGCGACGACGTCGACGGTCGTCCGATTGCGGTGCGTCACCTCCTCGGCGATCGGCAGATGACCGCGGGCCTCCAACAGCAGGGCCTTGACACCGCGGTCGCGCAGGCACCCGTCGAGATAGGTGCGCGCGGCGGCGCGCAGCCGCTCCCTGCCCGGTTCCAGATCACCGATGGCGGCCTTCAACTCGTCGAACAGCACGTCGTGGAACCGGCGATGAAGGGCGACGAGATAGGACACCCGGTCCGGGAAGTGGTGGAAGAACGTGCCTTTCGACACGCCCGCCGCCGCGACGACGGCGTTGACGCTCAAACCCTCGAGCCCGAGATCCTCGGCGAGCACCAGACCCGTCTCGATCAGATTGGTGCGCGTCTGCTGGGCGGCGGCCACCCGCTTATTGGCTACCTCCACGGTGCCTCCTCTTGCCAGGGCGTCGACTCCGGCCTAGTGTAACTGACTGACCGACCGACCGGTCAATGAAAGGGTCCACCGATGCCCACTGCGCAGACCTCGCTGGCCGCCGTGTCCTATACCGACGAGGGCTCGGGTCCGCCGATCCTGTTGTTGCACGCCGCTCTTCACGACCACACCGACTTCGATCCGGTGCGCGCGAGTCTCGGCCAGGGCCGCCGCGTCCTCACCCTGGACTGGCCGGGGCATGGCGCTTCTCCCCCGCCACCAGAGCCGTTGCGCGCCGTTGAATTCGGCGACCTGCTGGTCGAGTTCGCCGATCTGCTGGATCTGCGGGGCCTCGTCGTGGTCGGCAATTCGGTCGGTGGATACGCCGCGTGCCGGCTCGCCCTCGAACGTCCGGAGCGGGTGTCGGGCGTGGTGCTCGTCAACACGGGCGGTTTCACGCCGCACAGCGTGTTCACCCGGTTCTTCTGTGCCGTGATGGGGCGACCGGCCGTCGTCAGGGCGGCGTTTCCCGCGTTCGTCCGGGCCTACACGCGGGCCAAGAATTCCGCCGACGCGGCCGTGGTGCGGCGTGTGGTGGACCGTGCCCGCACCCCGGACGGCGCGAAAATCGCTGCCGCGCTATGGAAGAGCTTCACCGAGCCGGGACACGACCTGCGGACGCGCGCCTCCGGGATCGCCGCGCCGGTGTTGATCACCTGGGGCGCCGAGGATCTGACCGCTCCGGCGCGCTGGGGCAGGGCCGTCGCGGCGGCCATTCCCGGCTCGTCATTCGAGACGTTTCCGACCGGACACGTCGCGTTCTCATCCGCGCCTGCGGCATGGCTGAACACGGTGCTGCCGTTCGTCGACGCCGCCAACGGCGTCCGGCAGGAGGTCAACCGCCGAGGGTGAGTCTGCCTGCGGCGGAGGCGAACCCGAGCCAGGTGTGCCGATTGCCTGCCCAGCACCAGCCGACCTTCGGTGCGTCGCGGTTCGCGACGCCGTCGCGGCCGGTGCCGTTGCTGATCCACAGTGCAGGCGTCCTGGCGTCCAACGTCCCCGACGGCTTACACAAGCGGGAGCCGATCGTCATGAAACACCGGCCGCGCTCGAGCACGTCGGGGCGCTGCAACAGCCAGCTGATCCCCTCGGTCAGTGTCAACGGTGTCCGTCCCGCGGCGACGATGGCCGGCAGCGCCTCGTCGGGACTCCAGTTGGCCATGGCGTCGCCGCGGTCGAGATCCTGGAGCAGGTACAGCGGCGCGTCGGGGACGTCGACCGAGGCGATGGGCGTGAAGTCGTCGACGTCGGACATGTCGGCGACCACAAACCCGGGCTTGCCCGCGCGGCTCAGCAGAGGCGCTGACGCCGACACCGGCGCCAGACCGTGGTGGACGACGAGCAGCGCGGGCGCTTCGACGCGGTGGTTTCCCGCCTGCCGCACCCGATCCTCGGACAGCCCGGCAATCCGGTGCACGCCGAGTTCGATCAGTCGTTCGGCCTGCTCAGGCAGTGTTGGCAGGGTGGTGGCGAGGCTCTGCACCCGCCGACAACGAAGCGAACCCGACGAGAAGTTCCCCTACGATTGACCGCCATGGCTGCGCCACAGATCCACGGTGGGCGCACTCCGCTGCCCGCGACGCTGGTGGAAGTGGCCGAACATCGCCTGCGCGACGCCATTCTCAGCGGATCGCTGCAGCCCGGGCAGAAGGTCGTCGAGGAGCAACTCTGCGCGGACCTCGGGATCAGCAGAGCGCCGCTTCGGGAAGCCTTGCGGCTGTTGGCTCAACAGGGCCTCGTCGAACGCGTCCCGCGGCGGGGATCGCGCGTGGCGGAATGGTCATCGACGGACATCCTCCAGCTCTTCGCACTGCGCCACGTGCTGGAGTGTCATGCGATCGAGACGGCGCTGCCGCTCCCCGATCCCGACACCGCCCTGCAGCCGGTGCGCGAGGCGTTGGACGCAATGCGCTCTGCGACCGACGATCTGGACCGCGACGACGCGCACCGGCTGTTCCATGCCGCGGTGGTGGGGCTCGCGCATAACCGCCAACTCGACATCGCCCTCGCACCGATCCTGCTGAAACTTCAGTTGCCGATGGCGATGAACATCCGGACCGAGGCGCGGCAGAGCCACCCGCGCGACGGCATCGATCGGCATCAAGCGATCCTCGCCGCGCTCGAGACCAATGACCAGTCGGTCGTCATCGCCGCGCTCAAAGAGCACGGACATCTCGACTATCTCGGCCCGCGCCTGCATCGCTAACACAAACGACACACACCCGACCCGCGTTCGCCATCATTCTGTCGACAATCGACAGACATGGCTGATGACGCGCACGGCCCGTCCATCGGACCGTCGGTGGCCGAGATCCTGGCATCGCACGCGGCGGGCACCGGCTCACCGACCAAGACCGCGGTGCGGGTCGCCGACGCGATCGCCGCCCGCGGTGACGACGGCACCTGGTTGTCCACCGTCCCGCGCGAACACCTGCTGGCCGCCGCCGAAGAGATCGAGAAGCGTCCCGGCGCACGGACGCTGCCGCTGTACGGTGTGCCGTTCGGGGTGAAGGACAGCATCGACGTGACGGGTGTGCCGACCACCCTGGCGTGCCCGGACTACGCCTACGTCGCGACGTCGACCGCGCCGGCAGTGCAGCGACTGCTCGATGCCGGTGCGCTGTACGTCGGCAAGACGAGCCTCGACCAGTTCGCGACGGGCCTGAACGGCACCCGTACGCCGCATACGATTCCGCGCAGCGTCTACGGGTCCGACCTGATCTCGGGCGGTTCGAGTTCGGGGTCGGCGCTGGCCGTCGCGCTTGGCCAGGTGCCGTTCGCGGTCGCCACCGACACCGCGGGGTCCGGACGTGTCCCGGCAGCGCTCAACGGGGTCATCGGCTACAAGCCGTCGCGTGGGTTGATCAGCACCGTAGGCCTGGTCCCGGCGTGCAGGTCGCTGGACTGCATCAGCGTGATGGCGGGCTCGATCGACGACGTCGACCGCGTCTTCGGCGTGATGGCCGGCCGCGACGACGCCGATCCCTGGTCGCGCGACCGCGGACCGCGTTATGCCGGGGGCCCGATCCGGGTGGGCTTACCGCCCGCCGACGAGCTGGAGTTCTTCGGCGACAGCGCAATGCGGGACGCGCACATGGCGTTTCGCGCGCAGGTGTCTCGGGTCGGCACCGTGGTGGAGGTGTCGCTCGAGCCGTTCCTGGCCGCGGGCGCGCTGCTCTATCAGGGCCCATGGGTCGCCGAACGCCTGGTGGTGTTCGGCGATTTCCTTGCTGCACAGCCGGATTCCATTCATCCGGTCGTACGCGAAATCCTGCGGGGCGGACAAAAGTACACGGCGGTCGACGCGTTTGCGGCGTTGCAGCGCCTCGCTGAAATCAAGGCGACGGTGGACCGGCTGTGGCAATCGATGGACGTGCTGGTGGTCCCGACGATCGGGACCACATTCACTGTGCCAGAAGTGCTCGCCGAGCCGATCGAGTGCAACACCAAGCTCGGTCACTACACGCATTTCGGAAATCTGCTCGACCTGCTCGGCGTCGCGATTCCGCTGGGCATCACGCCGGACGGCCGGCCCTACAGCGCGATGCTGCTCGGCGCCGCCCAGACCGACGACACCGTATTGCAGTTCGCCGCGAACCTGCTCGACGAACCGCGCGAACCGTCGTACCCCGCATCCGTCACACCCACCGTCGAGGAGCATGTATGAGCCAACCCGTCGAAGTCGCCGCCGAACCGTCGCCGTTCACGCTCGTCGCGGGCAAGACGGCGTTGATCGTCATCGACATGCAGCGGGACTTCCTGCTGCCCGGGGGGTTCGGTGAAAGTCTCGGCAACGACGTCAGCCAGCTGCTGAAGGTCGTGCCTCCGCTGGCCGAGCTGATCGCCGCGGCGCGGTCGGCGGGCGTCATGGTGATCCACACGCGCGAAGGGCATGAGCCTGACCTGTCGGACTGCCCACCCGCCAAGTTGAATCGCGGCGCACCGTCGAAACGGATCGGCGATCCCGGCAAGTACGGCCGGATCCTGATCCGCGGTGAGTACGGCCACGACATCGTGGACGAGCTCGCACCCGTCGAGGGAGAGGTGGTCATCGACAAGCCAGGAAAGGGTGCGTTCTACGCAACTGAGCTACAGGACGTCCTCACTGCCGCGGGGGTCACGCAGTTGTTGATCACCGGCGTCACCACCGAGGTCTGCGTGCACACCACCACCAGGGAGGCAAACGACCGCGGCTACGAGTGCCTGGTCGTATCCGATTGTGTGGGTTCGTATTTCCCCGAGTTCCAGCGCGTCGGACTGGAAATGGTCAAGGCGCAGGGGGGCATCTTCGGCTGGGTCGCCAACAGCGCGGCTGTCATCCCGACCCTGCAGACACTGACCGTCACGGCCGCCTGAAGGGATCCGCATGAGCACCGATGTGACCAATTCGCCCGCAGACCCGTCGTTGGATCCGCCTGTCCCCGACAAGTTGTCGATCCCTTGGTGGACCCGCGGTGACCTCAACGCGTTCTTCGGGCTCGGGTTCAACATCTTGGTCAACGTCCTCACGTTGACCGGTCTGATGATCGGCGTCATCGCCGTGCCGGCGGGCGATGTGCTGGGCACGGTGCTGCCCGCGCTCGGTGTGGCGCTGATCCTCGGCAACCTGTACTACACGTTCCTGGCGCGCCGACTTGCCCGGCGGGAGAACAGAACCGACGTCACCGCGCTGCCCTACGGGCCCAGCGTGCCGCACATGTTCATCGTCATCTTCGTCGTGATGCTGCCGGTGTACCTGAACACCGACGACCCGATTCAGGCCTGGCAGGCAGGCTTGGCCTGGGCCTTCCTCATCGGCGTGATCGTCATGATCGGCGCATTCGTCGGGCCGTACATCCGCAAGCTGACGCCACGCGCCGCCATGCTCGGCACGCTGGCCGGCATCTCCATCACGTTCATCTCGATGCGGCCTGCCGCGCAGATGTGGGAGGTGGCCTGGATCGGCCTTCCGGTGCTGGCGATCATTCTGATCGGGTTCTTCACCAACATGAAGCTGCCGGGCAACATCCCGGTCGGTCTGCTGGCCCTGCTGGTGGGCACCGCGATCGGGTGGGCCGGCGGCTACATGTCGGCGCCCGATGTGGGACAGGCGGTTTCCGACATCGCGATCGGCGTTCCGGACCTGCGGATCGATCTGCTCTTCAAGGGACTCGCCGACCTCGCCCCACTGCTGGGCACCGCGATTCCGCTCGGCGTCTACAACTTCACCGAGGCGATGAGCAACGTCGAGAGCGCCGCGGCGGCAGGCGACAATTTCAACCTGCGCAGCGTGCTGCTGGCAGACGGTGCCGGCGCGGTCATCGGGTCGGCGTTCGGCTCGCCGTTCCCGCCCGCGGTGTACATCGGCCACCCGGGCTGGAAGGACGCCGGCGGCCGGGCCAGTTACTCGTTGGCCAGCGGTGTGGTGGTCGGGATCCTGTGCTTCCTAGGCCTTTTCGGAGTGCTCGACGCGCTGCTGCCGGTGCCCGCGATCGTCCCGATCCTGCTCTACATCGGTCTGCTGATCGGCGCTCAGGCGTTCCAGGCGGTGCCTCGGCTGCACGCCGTCGCGGTGGTGGCCGCAATTCTGCCCAACTTGGCGCAATGGGCCCATGGTCTCATCGACAACGCGCTGAATGCGGCGGGTACGTCGGCGGCCGAGGTGGGCATCGACGCGCTCAACGGCGCCGGCGTGGTCTACGAGGGACTCAAGACGCTCGGCGAGGGGGCGGTGCTCGTCGGCCTGATTCTCGGCACGATGGTGACGTTCATTCTCGAGAAGAAGTTCCTCTACGCCGCCATCGCCTCGGCGGTCGGCGCGGTGCTCTCGTTCATCGGGCTGATCCATGCGCCCGAGGTCGCATGGGCAGCGAGCCCGTCAGTTGCGCTGGGCTACGTGATGTTCGGAATCGTCTGCGTCGCATACGCATTCCTGCCAGGCGCCAAAGATCCGGTCGAGGTCGACGAGTCGGACGTCGTCGCGGGCCACTGACCCGCGACGACGTGCGAGCGACTACTCCTCAGGCAACCCGTCGGCGATGAGCTGGGCCTGCTTCTTGGCGACCTCGATCGCGATGTCCGGCGGAACCGGGTCGTTGAGCTCGCCCTCGAAGCGGATCTCCACGAGCGTCCTACCCTGGTTGAACACGGCAACCGTCATCGACCGACTTCCGTCCGGCGTGGTGCCGATCGCCAGGACACCCTGGTCACCAACCTCAGCTGGCTCGGGCTTACCCGTCGTCACACCGTCGTACGTCATGTTGTTGAACGCCTCTTCGGCGGTGGCGACGTCGGGGAAAACGAGAATGGTGTCGATGATCTGCGACTTGCCGTCGGGGCTCTCGTAGGCCTGAGACGCCCCTTCGATCCCATTTGGGTTCACCTGCGGGCCACTGGTCTTCGTATCAGGGCCCATGTCGGCGGCGGGGATCAGGAGCGAACCGTAGTCGGCGGGCTCCGCGGCGGCGCTGGTGTCCTCCGCGGCGCTCTCCTCCGAAGTGGTGGCTTCAGCGGAGGTGGTCGACGATGTGGCCGACGTCGATTCGGCCGAGGACTCCTTGTCATCCTTGCTACAGCCCGTGGCAGCGACCCCGATGACCAACGCCGCCACGGCCAAACCCGTGGCGGACACACGCGCGATACCCATGAATTCCTCTCAGAGAGTGAACGATCAGACTGACTGGTGGATATAGATGTACAGGAGGGTTATTCGATTCCGATGCGTTTTGCCTAATCAAGATCAGTCAGACGACTACTCCTCAGGCAGATTCTCGGCGATGCGCTCGGCCTGCTTCTGAGCGAACCCGATGGCTCCATCCCGATCCATAGGGCGTTCGAGCGTGCCCTCGAAGTCGAGTGACACGAGGGCCAGGCCCTGCGTGAACAAGACGGACGTCACCGACTTGCTTCCGTCGGGCGATGTGCCGACCGCGACCACTGCTTGGTCGCCCACTTCAGCAGGCTCAACCGGGCCCGTGGTTACCGTGTTCATCGTGCCCTTGCTGGTCTCGAAACTCTGGTCGACGGATTCGGCGTTGGGCATGACGAGGATCGTGTCGATGATCCGCTCTTTACCCTCGGCGTCCGTATAGACAGCGCCCGCACCCGGATTGCCGCCCGGATTCAACTGAATGCCACCAGGAGTCTGGGTATCGGCGCCCAGGTCGGCGGCGGGGATCAGGAGCGAACCGTAGTCGGCGGGCTCCGCGGCGGCGCTGGTGTCCTCCGCGGCGCTCTCCTCCGAAGTGGTGGCTTCAGCGGAGGTGGTCGAGGATGTCGCCGAGGTGGTCTCCTCGGCCGAGGACTCCTCGTCGCTCTTGCTACAGCCCGTGGCAGCGACCCCGATGACCAGGGCCGCAACGGCCAAACCCGTGGCGGACAAACGCGCGATACCCATGGATCCCTCTCGGAGAGTGAAAGGTCAGAGTTGGTGGATCTATATTTACCGGACCGTCAATAGATTTCGACCCACTGTTATCCAATGGAGACCATTGGTTCCGCGGGCGTCGATCGCGAGCAACGGCTCACACATGTTGATTTCCGCTCGGCGGTGCTCGCGGACTCCTAGCGTGCTGATGATGGACATCGCCACCGTCATAGTCACCGCGCTACTCGCGGTGCTCTTCACCTTCTCGGCGAGCATCAAACTGCTCGGGGTTTCCCGGTCCCTTGCCATCCGCGATCACCTCGGTGTGAAGCCGCTGCACTGGCGCCTCATCGGTGTGTGTGAACTGGCAGGTGTCGTCGGGGTGCTCATCGGGTTGATGTGGGCGCCGATCGGTATCGCCGCCGCGATCGGCCTCGCACTGCTGGCCGTCGGCGCAACCGCATTCCACCTACGGGCCGGCGATGGCGTTGGCGACACCGCTCCCGCCGTCATCGGTATTGCGCTCGCAATCGCCACTGCGGCGCTCTTCGCGGTCTGACGTTGCGGCCGTCACATGTCTTCGTTTGACGTGTTATAGATAACCTAAGTTTTCATAGTCAGTTGTCTATGAACTCCCCTAAACTGCTGGCATGGCAGCACGCGCCAACAGTTCCGATCCCCGCGCCGAACGGGTCCGCTCCCGTTTGCGCGAGGCGGCGTTCGCCCTGGCTCACGACGGTCCCGTCGATGCGTTGACGGTCGGCGATATCGTCACCCGCGCCGGCGTCAGCCGGCAGGTCTTCTACCAACACTTCCGCGACCGCGACGACGCCGTCGCGACCGCGATCTCTGCGGCGTTCGCCGCGGCCGCCGCCGACCACAGCGGCGACCCGCGGACCCGGATCCTCCGCCTGTTCGACTTCGCGGCCGAGCATCGTTCGGCGTACCGCAACGTCGTACCCAGTGCGGTGACGCAACGTGTCGTCACCGCCTTCCGCGCCGAACTACTCCCCGCGTGCGAGGAGATCGCCGCACTGGGCATGCCCGCGGTGAGCGCGGTCGCGGCCCTGACTCCGGAAGCCGTGACCCGGTTCCTCGTCGGCGGATTCATGGAGGTGCTGCGGTCGTGGATGGAAGACCCCGACTCGACTGACCTCAGCGACCGCGTCAACGCGGCACTGGACACCGTCAACGCGCTGCTCGGTCTCACCACATCTACGAATGGACTCCAACATGGGTAGACATCACGCACCCGCCTCGCATCCGGCGCGCGATCGCGCCGCGATCCGCACCATGGTCCTCGCGATGATCGGTTTGACGGTCTTCGTGCTCGCGATGATCGCAAGCTACTCCGGTGCGTTCGCCAAGCCGACGCTGCATCATCTGACGGTCGCCGTGGCCGGCCCGCAACAGTTGGTCGACGCGGTCCGCGAGCACGACGGGTTGGTGGCGAACGCGGTCACCGACGATGCCGCGGCGCGCCAACAGGTTTACGAACGCAGCGCCGACGCGGCGATCGCCGTTGGACCCGCCGGGGAGATGAAGATCTATGTGGCCGGTGGCGGTGGGCGCAGCGTCGCCGCGGCAGCCGAAACCGTCGGTCGCGCGATCGCAGCCGAGTCGGGACTGTCCGCCACCGTCGAGGACATCGCGCCCACCAGCGCCGGAAACCCTTCGGGCACTGTCGAGTTCTACGCGATCATCTTCATATCGATCGGCGCGTCCGTGGGTGCCGCGATCTTCGGCTACCTGATGGGACGGGTGCACAGCCCGACAACGCTCGCCTTGCGAACGATGACCCTCGCCGGCTACTCGGCGCTGCTGGCAGCCTGCGTGACGGTGTACGTCGACGGTGTGGCGCACGCGCTCACCGGCCATCCGTGGCAGGTGTTCGGCGCGCTCTGGCTGTACTCGATGGCGGTCGGCGGCGCCATCTCCGGGGTCGCCGCGGCATTCGGCACGGTCGCCTCGATGGCGCTCACTCTGTTTCTCGTCGTGATCGGCAACGCCGCTGCCGCGGGACCGGTGGGCCTTCCGCTCCTTTCGGGCTTCTACACAACCTTCAATGCGGTGGTGCCGCAGGGTTCTGGCGTCTCGCTGTTGCGCAGCATCGAATACTTCGGCGGCAACGGTGCGCAGACTCCCCTCGTGACACTGGCGATCTGGGGTGCGGCGGGTTGCCTGCTCGCGGTTCTCGCCACGGCGTCGCGGGTGAATTATCGTGCCTTACATGAGCGTTTCATCTCCAGTGGCGCCGGGCGAAACCGAGCCCTACTACGACCTCGGCTCCTATCACCGGCCGATTGAATCGCCCTCGCCGCAGGCACAGGTGTGGTGTGACCGCGGCCTGGTGTGGTCCTACGCCTTCAATCACGAAGAAGCCATCCGATGCTTCGACCGCGCACTTGAACTCGACCCCGACCTCGCGATAGCGCGGTGGGGCGTGGCGTACGCGATCGGTCCGAATTACAACAAGGCCTGGGAGGCATTCGATCCCGTCGACCTCGGTGCCGCCCTGGCCCGGGCGCGGATGGAGTTGAAGCTGGCGACAACAGGTCGCGCGTCGCCGGTCGAGCGGGGATTGATCGAGGCGCTGCAGTCCCGCTTCCCCACCGACGATCCGAACGACTCCGAGGCTCTGCAGGCCGGCAGCGCCGCCTACGCCGACGCGATGGCGGCACTGGCGGAGGCCTATCCGGACGACATCGACGTGCAGGCGCTGACCGCCGACGCGTTGGTCAACGTGACCGCGTGGGCGTTATGGGACACCAGTACCGGTGAGCCAGCCCCGGGCTCGCGGGTCGTCGAGGCCAAGCACATCCTCGACGCTGCGCTGGCCACCCCCGAGGGCCGCGCGCACCCGGGGATACTGCATCTCTACATCCACACGATGGAGATGTCGACCAGCCCCCAGGACGCCCTGCCCGCCGCCGACCTGCTACGAGACCTGGTGCCCGATGCCGGACACCTACGGCACATGCCCAGCCACATCGATGTGCTGTGCGGTAACTACCGCGATTCGGTGGTGGCCAATCTCAAAGCGGTGCAGGTGGATCGGCGCTTCGTCGAGCACGAGGGTCCGCTGAGTTTCTACTCGCTCTACCGCGCGCATAACCTGCATTTCGTGGTGTATTCCGCGATGTTCGAAGGCAATTCGCGAATCGCGCTCGATGCCGCAGCCGAACTGGCCGGGCAACTCACTCCCGAACTGCTGACCATCGAGTCACCGCCGATGGCCGACTGGCTGGAAGCGTTCGTCCCGTTGCGAACTCACGTGTTGGTCCGATTCGGCCGGTGGGACGACCTGATCGCGGAGCCACTGCCGGACGACCAGTCGCTGTACTGCAGTACCACCGCCACCATCCACTACGGCCGGGGCGTCGCACACGCCGCAAAGGGCCAACTGGCGCAGGCGCATGCCGAGCGCGAGGCGTTTTCCACGGCCTACGAGCGCATCCCGGACAGCAGGTACCTGTTCAACAACACCGTGCGCGACATCCTGGCCGTCGCCGCCGAGATGCTGGACGGCGAAATCGCCTACCGCGAAGGACGATTCGACGAAGCGTTCGCACACCTGAGGCGCGCCATCGAGCTCGACGACTCACTTCCGTACGACGAGCCATGGGGCTGGATGCAGCCGACCAGACATGCGTACGGCGCGCTGCTGCTCGAGCAGGGCCACGTCGAAGAAGCGGCGGCGGTGTACGCCGCGGACCTCGGCCTCGATCCGACCCTCGCGCGGCCGTGTCAGCATCCTGGCAATGTGTGGAGCCTGCACGGCTATCACGAATGCCTGCAACGCCTCGGACGCACCGCCGAAGCCGCGATCATCGGCCAGCAACTGGACCTGATGCTCGCGCGCGCCGACGTACCGATCAAGGCGTCGTGCGCGTGCCGGCTGGAGGTCGCCGCGGGCTGAGGCGCGCCGAGGTCCGTAGACTCATCGGTTGTGGCCATCAACGACGATGATCTTGAACGCCTAAGCCGTTGTATCGATCTCGCACGTGAAGCCCTCGAGGACGGTGACGAACCCTTCGGCTCGATCCTCGTCGATGCTGACGGTGAGGTCCGTTTCGAGGACCGCAACCGGGTCAACGACGGCGATGCCACCCAGCATCCGGAGTTCGCCATCGCGCGCTGGGCCGCCGACAACCTGAGCCCGGCCCAGCGGGCCGCCGCGACCGTGTACACGTCGGGAGAGCACTGCCCGATGTGTGCGGCGGCGCACGCCTGGGTGGGCCTCGGCCGCATCGTCTACGCGGCGTCGTCGGAACAGCTGACGCAATGGCTGACCGAGTGGGGTGCGCCCCCGTCGCCGGTGGCTCCGCTGCCGATCACGACGATCGCGCCCCGCGCCGACGTCGATGGGCCAGCGCTGCAGTACGCCGAGACCATGCGGTCGCTCTACGAAGCGAAGTTCCGGGCATGACGGGACCGTCATGGGTCGACCATGTGATCTGGTGGCAGATCTACCCCCTCGGCTTCGTCGGCGCGTACCCGGCGGAGCCGCCCCCGACCGCCGAGGATCACCGGCTACGCCGCGTCGTCGACTGGCTCGATCACGCCATTGCACTCGGCACGTCGGGCCTCGCGCTCGGGCCGGTCTTCGCGTCACTCACCCACGGCTACGACACCACCGACCACTATCGGATCGATCCCCGGCTCGGGGACGACGCCGACTTCGACCATCTGATCGCCGAGGCGCACGGGCGGGGGCTGCGAGTACTGCTCGACGGCGTCTTCAACCATGTGGGTACCGAGTTCGGCCATATTTCGTGGTTCCGTAAGCGCAGCAACGGTTCTGGTTTCGACACCTTCGAAGGCCACGGCGGTCTGATCGCCCTCGACCATGACAACCCCGAGGTGGTCGACTACACCGTCGACGTCATGACGCATTGGCTGGCCCGCGGCGCCGACGGCTGGCGTCTCGACGCCGCCTACGCGGTCCCCGACCGGTTCTGGGCGCAGGTGCTCCCCCGCGTCCGCTCGGCGTTTCCCGACGCGTGGTTCGTCGCGGAGGTCATCCACGGCGACTATTCGGCGCGGGTGCGGGACGGCGGATTCGACTCGGTGACACAGTACGAGCTGTGGAAGGCGATCTGGAGCGGTCTCAACGACGGCAACTTCCACGAGCTCGACTGGGCGCTGGTGCGGCACAACGAGTTTCTCGACACGTTCGTGCCGATGACGTTCGTCGGGAATCACGACGTCACCCGGATCGCGAGCCGCCTCGACAACGCCAAACACCTCGAACACGCGGTGGTCATCCTGCTGACGACCGGTGGCACTCCGAGTATCTATGCCGGTGACGAGTTCGCCTACCGCGGTGTCAAAGAGGAACGCTTCGGCGGTGACGACGCGGTGCGACCCGAATTCGGTTCTCCGCCAGAGGGTAGCGACGGGCTCGGGCGCGACGAGTTCCGGCTGCACCAGCATCTGATCGGATTACGCAGGCGGCATCCATGGCTGCACACGGCCCGCACCTCGCCGCTGAGCGTCACCAATCGGGGCTACGTGTACGAAACCCGCAACGGTGCCGACGCTCTGGTGGTGGCGCTCAACATCGACGACGAACCGTTGTCGGTCTCGCTACCCGATGTCGGATTCGATGAGGGCACAATCCTTGCCGGGTCGGGGGCGCCACCTCAGGACGTCGTCGCATCGGTGCAGGTCGAGCCGCACGGCTGGCTCATCCTCGCGCCAACTGCTCGATCGTGAGCTCATCCTCGACACCGTCGTACAACCGGTCCAGCACCGCGCGAAAGTCGGCATTGTCGTCGGTCGCCCGGCCGAGCAGCGTCATCGACGAGCGCACCTTGAGATCGTCGGGCCAGCCGAAGATCTCGGAGGCCGACGCGCCCTGGATCCCGGCGACCACCCGTGCGCATTCCCGCAGTCGTGGGCCCAGCACGTCATGGTCGAGGTAGGCCTTGGCCTCCGCCAGTGACCTGATGCCGTAGCGGTGCGCGGTCGCACTTCGGCCGAGGGACTGCAACTGGGGAAAGATGAACCAGATCCAGTGGCTGCGCTTGCGGCCACCACGCAACTCTTCGAGCACAGTGTCGTAGACGCGATCCTGCGCTTCGACGAAGCGCCGAAGATCAAACGGATCGTCACGATCGGATGCCGACAATTTCCGCACTGCTCCCTCGGAGGCAAGTCTTGCAAGATAGTCTTTGTCTTTCAATGACTATCGTCGAACGTAGCTGATGAAGCGCCGTCTACCGCGACCACAGGAACTCGCGCCGCTGCTGCAGTTCCGCAAGCCGCGCCTGAACCTCACCCGTCGCCGCCTCGACAGCGCGCTGACGATCGAGGATCTGCGTCGCGTCGCCAAACGCCGCACACCGAAGGCGGCGTTCGACTACACCGACGGGGCAGCCGAGGAGGAACTGTCGCTGGCCCGCGCGCGGCAAGCCTTCCGCGACATCGAGTTCCATCCGACCATCCTGCGCGATGTCGCGAAAGTCGATACCGGCGCCACCGTGCTCGGCGACCGGGTGGAGCTGCCGTTCGGCATCGCGCCCACCGGGTTTACCCGGCTGATGCAGACCGAGGGCGAGATCGCCGGTGCGCACGCCGCCGCCCGCGCGGGCATCCCGTTTTGCCTGTCCACCCTCGGAACGATGTCCATCGAGGACGTCAAGGCCGCAAACCCGCATGGGCGCAACTGGTTTCAGCTGTACATGTGGAAGGACCGCGACCGGTCGATGGCCCTGGTCGAGCGTGCCGCCGCCGCGGGGTTCGACACGCTGCTCGTCACGGTCGACGTACCCGTCGCCGGCGCCCGCCTGCGCGACACTCGCAACGGCATGTCCATCCCACCGGCGTTGACTCTGCGCACCGTGCTCGACGCGGTCCCGCACCCGGGCTGGTGGTTCGACCTGCTGACCACCGAACCGCTGTCGTTCGCCTCGCTGGACCGCTGGCCCGGCACCGTCGCCCAGTATCTGGACACCATGTTCGACCCGACCGTGACGTTCGAGGATCTCGCGTGGATCAAGACGCAGTGGCCGAACAAGCTGGTGGTCAAGGGAATTCAGACACTCGAGGACGCGAAATCGGTGGTGGACCTCGGCGTGGACGGAATCGTGCTGTCCAATCACGGCGGCCGGCAGCTCGACCGCGCGCCGGTGCCGTTCCACCTGCTGCCGTTTGTCGCCCGCGAGGTCGGCCGCGACACAGAGGTTTTGCTGGACACCGGGATCATGTCCGGCGCCGACGTCGTCGCGGCGATCGCGTTGGGTGCGCGGTTCACGCTGGTGGGCCGGGCCTATCTGTACGGGCTGATGGCCGGCGGCGAGGCGGGCGTCGACCGCGCCATCGCGATCCTGTCGCGCCAGGTCAGCCGCACGATGCGGTTGCTAGGGGTGACGTCGCTCGACGAACTGACCCCGCGCCACGTGACGCAGCTGCACCGCCTCCTTCCGCGCGTGCCCTAGGTGCGCGGCGTTTCACTCTATTCACACTGGTCACACCTGAGATCGGCGTTCGGTGAGTCCTCGCCGAGTCGGAATCGTTAGCCAACCGCGATATCGCAACCGAGTGTTGAGCACCGGAACTCCCCCGGTCCACGTGTTTCATTACGCACGCAGAGCAAACGGCAAACGCTTTGTGGCATGCGATGAAAGGTGGGTTGGTTGCCGTTATGAAGTTCAAAGAGAGGTGCCGAGGTACCGCAAGAATGTGGTTTCGCCGGCTGGCGGCGAGTGCCGTTGCAGCGGCGACGCTGCCCGGCCTGATCGGCTTCGTCGGGGGTTCGGCGACTGCTGGTGCATTTTCCCGGCCGGGGCTGCCCGTCGAGTATCTGGATGTGTTCTCGCCATCGATGAACCGCAACATCCGGGTGCAGTTCCAGGGCGGCGGTCCGCACGCGGTGTATTTGCTCGACGGTCTGCGTGCGCAGGACGATTTCAACGGCTGGGACATCAACACCCCGGCCTTCGAGTGGTATTACGGATCGGGGTTGTCGACGGTCATGCCGGTGGGTGGCCAGTCGAGCTTCTACACCGACTGGTATCAGCCGTCACGGGGTAACGGCCAGGACTACACCTACAAGTGGGAGACGTTCCTCACCAACGAGCTTCCCGCGTGGCTGGAAGCCAACAAGGGCGTGTCGCAGAACGGCAACGCGGTGGTGGGCATCTCGATGGCCGGTGCCGCGGCGCTGACGTACGCGATCTATCACCCGCAGAAGTTCATCTACGCCTCGTCGCTGTCGGGCTTCCTGAACCCGTCCGAGGGCTGGTGGCCGATGCTGATCGGGCTGGCGATGCAGGACGCGGGCGGCTACAACGCCGAGAGCATGTGGGGTCCGTCGTCGGATCCGGCGTGGAAGCGCAATGATCCGATGGTCAACATCAATCAGTTGGTGGCCAACAACACTCGGATCTGGATCTACTGCGGTTCCGGTACTCCTTCGGAGCTCGACACCAGCGGTGGCGGCGGCAACCTGATGGCCGCGCAGTTCCTCGAGGGCCTGACGTTGCGCACCAACGTCAGCTTCAAGGACAACTACGTCGCCGCGGGTGGCACCAACGGGGTGTTCAACTTCCCCGCGCAGGGCACGCACAGCTGGGGCTACTGGGGTCAGCAGCTCGAGCAGATGAAGCCCGACATCCAGCGGGTGCTGGGGGCGCAAGCCACCACCTAGTTCCACCCACAACCAGGGAGCCTGCCGTACCCCCCGAACGGCAGGCTCCCTGTCATTTCCGTGCGATTTGTGTGCGTTCGGGCGCGCTCAGCGCTCCTGAACGCACACAAATCGCCGGGAATCCGGGAACAAAGTGAGCCTGTCCAAGGTTGAGTCCATCTGACTGAACTTTGGAGGATTCATGACTGAAGCCAAATCAGTGCCGGTGCTGTTTCTGAGCGAATCGATCGTGCTGCCCGGCATGGTGGTGCCGATCGAACTGGACGACGCGGCACGCGCCGCCGTCGACGCGGCACAGGCCACCGAATCCGGTGAGCTGCTGATCGCTCCCCGGTTGGAGGACCGTTACCCCTCGTACGGCGTGCTCGCGACGATCGTCCAGGTCGGCCGGATCGCCGGCGGCAGCGGCACGGCAGCGGTGGTGCGCGGGACCAAGCGCGCGCATATCGGCGCGGGAGCGAACGGTCCCGGCGCCGCGCTGTGGGTCGAGGTGACCGAGATCGACGAGTCCGAACCGACGGACGAGATCCGCACGCTGGCCGCCGAATACAAGAAGCTGCTGCTGGCGATGCTGCAGCGGCGCGAGGCCTGGCAGATCATCGACTTCGTCAACCAGCTGACCGATCCCTCCGCGCTGGCGGACACGGCCGGCTACGCGTCGTACCTGAGCCAGGTGCAGAAGCGGCAGCTGTTGGAGACCCCCGACGTCGCAGAGCGGTTGAAGCTGCTCATCCAATGGACCGGCGATCACCTGGCCGAGGTCGAGGTCAGCGACAAGATCGCCGACGACGTCCGCGAGGGCATGGAGAAGACGCAGAAGGAGTTCCTGCTGCGTCAGCAACTCGCCGCGATCCGCAAGGAGCTGGGGGAAACGGACGACGGGACCGGATCTTCTGAGACCTACCGGTCTCGAATCGAGGAAGCCCATCTGCCCGAACAGGTCCGCGAGGCGGCGCTGCGCGAGGTCGGCAAGCTCGAGCGCGCCAGCGAGCAGAGCCCGGAGGGCGGCTGGATCCGGACCTGGTTGGACACCGTGCTCGACCTGCCCTGGAACATCAAGACCGACGACTCCACCGACCTGAAGTCGGCGCGCGAGATTCTCGACGCCGACCATCACGGCTTGGAGGACGTCAAGGACCGCATCGTCGAGTACCTGGCGGTGCGGGCGCGGCGGGCCGAGCGCGGGATGGCCGTCGTCGGCGGTCGCGGTTCCGGCGCCGTGATGGTGCTGGCCGGTCCCCCGGGTGTCGGCAAGACGTCGCTCGGCGAGAGTGTCGCTCGGGCGTTGGGCCGCAAGTTCGTTCGCGTCGCCCTTGGCGGTGTGCGCGACGAGGCCGAGATCCGTGGCCACCGCCGCACCTATGTCGGCGCGCTGCCCGGTCGCATCGTGCGCGCGATCGGCGAGGCGGGGTCGATGAACCCCGTCGTGCTGCTCGACGAGATCGACAAGGTCGGCTCCGACTACCGCGGCGACCCTTCTGCGGCCCTGCTCGAGGTGCTGGACCCGGCGCAGAACCACACGTTCCGCGACCACTACCTGGAGCTGGATCTGGACCTGTCCGATGTCGTGTTCCTGGCGACGGCCAACGTGATCGAGAACATCCCGTCGGCGCTGCTGGACCGCATGGAGCTGATCGAGCTCCACGGCTACACCGCAGACGACAAGCTGGCGATCGCGCGTGACTTCCTGCTGCCCCGGCAGCGGGAGAAGGCGGCGCTGACCGAGAACGAGGTGACCGTCACCGAGGCGGCGCTGCGCAAGATCGCGGCCGACTACACGCGGGAACCCGGCGTGCGGCAGTTCGAGCGGCTGCTGGCCAAGGCCATGCGCAAGGTGGCGACGAAGCTGGCCGAGGGTACGGGGCCGATCGTGATCGACGAGCCCGATCTCGTTGAGTACCTGGGCCGTCCGCGCTTCCTGCCCGAGTCGGCGGAGCGCACGGCGGTGCCGGGGGTGGCGACGGGCCTTGCGGTGACGGGAATGGGTGGCGACGTGCTCTACATCGAGGCCAACGCCACCGATGGTGAACCGGGCCTGCAGCTGACCGGTCAGCTCGGCGACGTGATGAAGGAGTCCGCGCAGATCGCGCTGTCCTACGTCCGGTCGCACGCCGAACAGCTCGGCGTCGACTCGAAGGCGCTCGAGCGGCGGATCCACCTGCACGTGCCTGCCGGCGCGGTGCCCAAGGACGGGCCGTCGGCTGGCGTGACGATGGTGACGGCGCTGGTGTCGATGGCCACCGGGCGTCAGGTGCGCTCCGACGTCGGCATGACCGGCGAGGTGACGCTGAACGGCCGCGTGCTGCCGATCGGCGGCGTCAAGCAGAAGCTGCTGGCGGCGCAACGGGCCGGTCTGTCAACGGTTTTCATCCCCCAGCGCAACGAGGCCGACCTGGACGACGTCCCGGCCGACGTGCTCGAATCGCTGGAGGTCAAACCGATGACCGACGTCGCCGAGATCGTCGCGCAGGCGCTGGTGCCCGCGGAGGCGGCAGCAACAGTCGCCGCCTGACACCGCGTGTAACGCCATGGCGCGATTTCCCCCCGAATCGCGCCATGGCGTTACGGTCGTCGCATGGCCTACGACGAAGACCTGGCCCACCGCGTCCGCGAACTCGTCGCCACCCAACAAGGCGTGGACGAGCGGCAGATGTTCGGCGGGCTGGCGTTTCTCATCAACGGCAACATGGCGGTGGTGGTCAGCGGCAAGGGTGGCTTGATGGTCCGCGTCCCGCCGGACGAGACCGACAAGCTGCTGTCGCGGGCTCACGTCGAGCCGATGATCATGGCGGGACGTGAGACTCGCGGCTGGTTGCGGGTATCCGTAGCGGGTGTCAAGACCAAACGCCAGCTACAGGGCTGGGTGAGCCGTGGCGTCGACTTCGCCAAGAGCCTCCCGCCGAAGTAACGAGATACGCGTCGGCACCTCCGGCTGGTCCTACGACCATTGGGCCGGCGTCCTGTACCCGCCGAAGTTGCCGGTGGCCAAGCGGCTGGCGGTCTACGTCGAGGAATTCGACACCGTCGAGCTCAACGCCAGTTTCTACCGGTGGCCGAAGGACGCCACCTTCGAGGGCTGGCGCCAGCGCCTGCCCGACGGCTTCACGATGTCGGTCAAGGCCCAGCGGGGACTCACCCACTACCGCAGGCTCCGCTCTCCGGAACCATGGGTGGAGCGGTTCGAGCGCTGCTGGACCGCGCTCGGCGACCGGCGCGAAGCGCTGCTGGTCCAACTGCATCCCGAACTCGAACGCGACGACGAACGCCTCGACCACTTCTTGAAGCTGATGCCCGACTGGATCCCGGTGGCGATGGAGTTGCGGCATCCCTCCTGGGATGACGACGCGGTCTACGCCCTCCTCGAACGGCACGGCGCCGCCTACGTGGTGATGAGCGGAGCCGGCCTGACCTGTGTCCCGCGGGCGACCAGCGATCTGGTGTACATCCGCATGCACGGACCTCCGCAGGACTCGATCTATGCGGGGTCGTACACCGACGACGAGCTGGCCGATTGGGCCGACCGGCTGGCCGGCTGGCGCGACGAGGGCCGTCGGGTGCTGATCTACTTCAACAACGACCTGGGCGGACACGCCATCCACAACGCGCGAAAGCTCAAGGAGCTGTTGGCCGACTGTCGTTGACGGCCATCCCGAAGCGCCCTGTCGCGAGTAAGCTCAGGTGCCATGACAACGTCGTCAACATTCGCCATCGTGGGCGGTGGTCTGGCTGGTGCCAAGGCCGCAGAAGCATTGCGAGACAAGGACTTCGACGGGCATGTGGTGCTGTTCGCCGCGGAGGAGCACCTGCCCTACGAACGTCCCCCGCTTTCGAAGGAGTTTCTCCTCGGCAAGAAGCAGTTCGAGGAGTTCACCGCCGCATCGTCGGCCTGGTATCGCGACCATCACGTCGAGCTGCAGCTCGGCACCGAAGTGACGACGATCGACCCCGGCGCCCACACGGTGTCGTTACCCGACGACACCACCGTGAGTTACGACAAGCTCCT
The DNA here is from genome assembly GCF_025822765.1 of Mycobacterium barrassiae. Classification (GTDB taxonomy): domain Bacteria; phylum Actinomycetota; class Actinomycetes; order Mycobacteriales; family Mycobacteriaceae; genus Mycobacterium; species Mycobacterium barrassiae. Next base: position 106,944 of record NZ_JACKUK010000012.1, read on the forward strand.
TCTGGCGACCGGGTCCTCACCGCGCCGGCCACCCATCCCGGGAGCCGACGCCGACGGCGTGCACTACCTGCGCACGATCGATGACGCCAAAGCGCTGAGTTCGCTTCTCACGGAGGGCTTTTCACTCGCAATTGTCGGCGCTGGGTGGATCGGGCTCGAAGTCGCCGCGGGCGCGCGTGAACGCGGCGCCTCGGTCACCGTCGTCGAAACCGCGGAAGTACCGCTGATGGGCGCCCTCGGCCGCGAGGCCGGCGAGGTGTTCGCCGCGATGCACCGCGACCACGGCGTGGATCTACGGCTGAGTACGACGGTCGACGAGATCACGACCTCAGGCGGCGTCGCGACGGGGCTCAAACTGGGCGACGGTTCCACCGTGTCCGCCGATGCGGTGCTGGTGGCCGTCGGAGCCGCCGCCAACATCGGGCTGGCCGAGCAGGCCGGGCTGGCCACCGGGCAGGGCGGCGTACTCGTGGATGCGTCGCTGCGCACCAGCGATCCGGACATCTACGCGGTCGGTGACATCGCGGCCGCCGAGCATCCCCTGTTCGGCGCCCGGATCCGCACCGAGCACTGGGCGAACGCCCTCAAGCAACCGGCAGTCGCCGTCGCCGGGATGCTCGGCACGTCGCAGGAGTACGACGAACTGCCCTATTTCTTCACCGATCAGTACGACCTCGGCATGGAGTACGTGGGGTATGCGCCCGAGTACGACCGGGTGGTGTTCCGCGGCGATCTCGCCGGCCGCGAGTTCACGGCCTTCTGGCTCGACGACACGAACAAAGTGCTCGCAGGGATGAACGTCAACATCTGGGAGGGGCTCGACGACATCAAAGCGCTGATCCGGTCCCGGGAGCCGGTCGACCCCGACCAACTCGCCCGCGCATAAGTGACCCGCCGCGCGCTGTCGATGGCACTGACAACGGTGGCGGTGCTGGCCGCGGGCTGCTCCTCGACGACGGTCACCGACACCGGCGAGACACCCGCAGCCGGCCCGGTCGGCACGTCGACGACGCCGTCCGCGCCACCGCCGAGCAACGCGCACCTGGCCAACGCGTTCGATTACGTCGCGCACCCGTCCGGCGGTACCAATTACTACTTCATCTCCCCCAGCGGCGCGTGGGCCTGTGCGATCATCCCTCGGGTGAAGGCGGGGTGTCAGTCGGTCAACAACTGGCCATCGGGGTTGGACATCACCGGTGCACCGGATTCGGTGCCCGACGCCACCGGCGAGAAAGCGCCCAACGCGGTTGTCGTTCCACGCGAAGGCGACGCCAGGTTCGTCGCACTCGAACAACCGGAGTTCGCGCTCAAGCCGGGGCCCGCAAAAGTGCTGCCCTTCAACAGAATCCTGGCCGCGGCCGGATTCCGCTGCAACGTCCAGGAGGCCACCGGGGTGTCGTGTCTGAGCGAGTTCAGCGGCAAGGGCTTCACGTTCTCCACTGACGGTTTCACGCCGCGCTATACGGACGTCCCCGTGGGTGCACCGTGAAGATCGCAGCGGGACAGGCCGCAGTGGTGACCGGCGGCACCAGCGGCATCGGATTCGCCCTGGCCTCCGTCCTGGTCCGGCGAGGCGTGAACGTGATGATCGCCGACGTGCGGGAGGACGCGATCCCCGCCGCTGTCGACGCGCTGTCGTCATACGCGGGCCGCGTTGTCGGTGTGCATGCCGACGTCAGCGTCGATGCCGATATCGACGCACTCGCCGACGAGACCGTCGAACGGTTCGGCCGGGTCGATCTCGTGTGCAACAACGCGGGGGTGGTCTGCGAACAGGCCCCGATGTGGGAGCAGCGACTGGAAACGTGGCGGTGGCTCATCGACGTGAAGTTGATGGGTGTCGTGCAGGGCGTGCGCACGTTTGCGCCGCTGTTCATCGCCCAGGGTTCGGGACACTTTCTGAACACCGCCTCGGCGGGCGGCTTGATGCCGTTGCCCACCCTCGCGCCATACAACGCGACCATGCACGCGGTGGTCGGCCTGACCGAGACCCTGAACGTCGAATTGAAGGCGGTGTCAGAGCATCTGGGTGCGACGGTGCTGTGCCCCGGACTGGTGGACACCCCGTTGGGACGGAACTCCGCCGCACTCGTGCCGCCGGGCGCCGCGGCCACACCGGCCGAGGGCGAGGCGGCCGCGATGCAGGGCGCGATCAGCCCCCATGTAGTGGCCGAGGCGGCGATCGACGCGGTCGAGGCGGGCCGGGTGCACGCGGTGGTGGGTCCCGGCGCCGACGTCGTGGCCAGAGAGCGCGTCAACGCCCTGCTCGCCGACCTCGACTGAGCTCACACCAGGGTCGCGGTGCCGTCCTGGTTCACCGAGACCTTGGCCCCTGCGATGTCCTCGCGCACCGTGACTTCGACGTCCTCGTGCATCACCGCGAGCGCCCGCGCGTCGTCAGGGGTACGCACAGCGAGGAAGGCCTTCTCCGGCTCCCCGTTCCGATCGAACGGAGTTGTCCAGGTTTCGACGGTGCCCACACCCGACCATTCGACGACCGCTTCGCGGGTGGGTTCGCGGTCCACCTCGGACTGCACGTCCTCCCAACGGAATTCATGCGTCGGCGGCTCCGTGCCGTACACCCCGAAACTGTGTTTGGTGAGATACCCGCCGTTGGCGGTGATCAGTCCGCGCTGTCCGGGGTTCGCGGCCAGGCGCTCGGCCATGGTCGCGATCGAGTGCGTCACATAGTTGTTCCAGGGACCGCCTGCGAATGTCAGCCCACCCGTCACGGTCAGCGGCCGCGACGGGTCACCCGTCGGCAGGCCGAGTTCGTTGGCGGCCACCTGCACCGCCGACGGGAAGCACGAGTAGACGTCGATCAGCGCCATGTCGTCGATGCCGCTGCCCGCCAGCTCCAGCGCGCGCGTGCCGCCGATCCGGATCGCGGGCGACGTGTAGAACTCGGCGCGGTCGCTGATCACGTACGTGTCGTGAGCGTCGGTGCCGGCGTACGGGAACACCCAGCGGTCGCGCGGAATCTGAAGGTAGGTCGCCTTCTCGACCGACGTCAGCACCAGCGCCGCGCCCTGGTCGACCATGTTGTTGGAGTTCATCAGCTTGGTGTAGGGCCAGCTGACCATCCGGTTCTTGGGACTGGGTTCGGCGATGTCGTTGCCCGACAACGCCTCCCGGCTCCATGCGTGCGGGTTGCTCGCGGCCACGGCGCTGAACTGCGCCCAGAGTTCGCCGATGCGACGGCGGTGGTCGTCCGGCGATTCCGCCGCGGCGATCCGCAGTGCCTGCTCGAACATCGGATAGACGAACGCCGGCCGGTCGAGCTTGATGCGAAGGTCGGCCGGACCGGCCAGTTCGATGCCTTCATCGGAGCCTTCGGCGATGGGCACCGAGTCGTCCTGACGTGTCCACTGGGGCTTGGCGCCAGTCGCGCGCACACGTGACCGGGTCCGCCACGTCTCGGCGCCTGTGATCAACACCACCTCGGCGCGACCCGCCTGGATGTCCAGGCACGCCTTGTTGACCAGGGTCTGGGGCACGTTGCCGCCGATGCCGGTGTAGCGCGTGGCGGCCCCGTCGGCCCGGATGCGCTGGGCGAGCAGCAATCCCGGATCCCGGTACCGCCAGGACAGCAGGTTCACCACTCGAATGGCGTCGACGGCCTCCAGCACGCGCGGATCGGCGGCAGCGCGGGCGGCCGCCTCCATCAGGTCGACCGGTTCCACATCGGGGTTCTCGTCGTGCTGGTTGACCTGGCCATATCCGACCAGCACCGGCGTACGCGGATCCATCGTGTACTCCCTTATTGAGTGAAAAGTATGCCGTCGACGATGAGCCGATCGGTCTCCTCGTCGCTCAACCCGAGCACCTCGTGGCAGATCTGGCGGGTCTGCTCCCCTGGCATCGGGGCGGGTCGGAGTTCCGCGGCTGGAATGCCCGTGTAGGCCGCGGGGCCCGTCTCACAGAGCATCGGCACATCGAACAACGGATGCGGCATGTCAGAGTACAGCCGCCGGGAAACGACCTGCGGATCGACCGGTATGTCCACGGCTCGGTTCATCGGTGCCGCGGGCACACCTGCTGCTTGCAATGTTTCGGCGATGTCCGACTTGTCCTTGGCCTTCGTCCACTCCGACACGGCCGTGAGGAAGGACGTCCGCTCGCGTGACGGGAAAGCGGCGCCCATGGCCGCCGACAAGGCGGCACGGTCGGCCTCGGAGCGGACGGAGATCACACACCATTCGTCCTCACCCGCGCACGGGTACACGCCGTGGATCGACTCATCCCCGTCCACCGCGACGCCGGCCGAGCGCGCGGCTTCGGTGACGTACGCGGTGGCGAGCAGGTGGACAGCCGCCTCGGCCTGCGGGATGTGTACGTGCGCACCACTTCCGGTGCGGTCTCGCCCCATCAGGGCGGCCAGCGCCGCCACCGCGGTGAGCCTGGCGGCGACGTGGTCGGGAAAGACGGTGGTCGCATCGTAGAAACTGCCCGGTTCGGCATCCTGGGAGGTCCACAACCAGGTGACCCCTGTCGCCGCGCGCACCAGCGGGCCGTATCCCATGCGGTCGCTCCACGGCCCCGTCGGCCCGTACGCGCTGCTCTCGGCCAGCACGATCCGCGGGTTGATCTCCCGCAGCTGTGCGTACGAAAAGCCAAGCGAATCAAGTGTTCCCGGTTTGAAGTTGGCGAACACAGCGTCCGCTTCTGCAACCAGGCGACGGAACAGCTCTGCACCTTCGGGGTGCCGTAGGTCGAGTCCGAGGCTCTGCTCGTTGCGGTGCGTCAGGGCCCACGATCTACTCATCGTCATACCGGGCGGGGTTTGGCGAAGGCCGTCGGGATAGGCGGCGCTTTCCACCTTGATGACCTCGGCGCCCAGATCCGCGAATAGGCGGCCGAGTTCGCCGCCGGCGACGATTACGCCGAGATCGATAATGCGCAGGCCATCGAAGGGCCGCACGACGACATCGCCAAGGGGTTCGGCGGCGGATGTACCTGCGGCCCAATCGGGTTCATCGGCGCCCACCTCGGGTGCCGGACGCACGACTCCGGTGTGTCGGCCGTCGACGATGACCGGACCGGCGGGCACCGTCAGCGTCACGTCCGCGGTGACCTTCAGGTCGGTCAGCGCGTCCACCGCCCGAAAGTGCTCCGACGCCAACGCTTCTGCCGCCGTGTGGACTGCGGCCACGGGTACTCCGCGCGATTGCCCCTCGGCGACCAGTGCGTCCATCGTCTGCGGTGCGACGAGCTCGGCGATTGCGGCGTTGAGTTCGCGCGAGGCGGCGTACCGCGCGGCAATGGTGTCGAACTCGGGGTCGGCGAACTGCTCGGGTTCACCCAGCCAGCCCCGCATCCCGCGCCACTGGCGCGGCGACAGCAGACAGATGCGGACGTGGCCGTCCTTGCAGGCGAAGATCGGATAGATCTGCTGATTGCGCGGCCGACCCCGCCACAGCTCATCAAGCGTCTTCTGGCCGACAGAGGCCTGGCCCTCCGAGCCGAACGGCGGGTCGAGCGCCTGCAGGACCCCCCCCGAAGCGGGAGAAGTCGATGTAATCGCCTCTGCCGTCCCGTAATCGGCGGTAGTAGGCGGCCAGCGTCGCCCACGCCGCCTGCACCGCCGCAGTCCCCGATGCGAGCCCTTCGGGAGGCAGTACCGGTCTGCCCGTCGTCGGGCCGGTCCGGGACAGCGCGGTCGACATCGCGTACAACACGGCGTCGGTGGCCGTCCGCGAGCAGTACGGGCCTGTGGTGCCGAAATCGGTCACCGACAACGCCACCAGGTGCCCGAACCGGTCGGCGAGCTCAGCGCAGGATGTTCCGTATGCGGCAGCAGCTCCTGGACTGCCACTGTCGATCACGATGTCGGCGGCGCCCGCCAGGTCGAGCAGTCGCTGCCGGTCCGCGGCGCTATCGGGGTCGAGTACCGCGCTGCGCTTGTTGGCGTTGTACACCGCGAAGGCGATGCTTGCGCCCCCGACGGCGGGCAGCGCGGTTCTCCCCTCGCCACCGCCGGGCGGTTCGATCTTCAGCACGTCGGCGCCGAGGTCGGCGAACAGGCGGCCGACGCCGTCGGACGATGCGCCGCCCAGGTCCAGAACCCGTACCGACTCCAGCAGTCCCTCGGTCACCGCTTCAGCAGCCGTTCCACCCATTCGAGATGGGAGTCGGTGGAGGTGGAGACGTAGAGCAGGTCGACGAACGCGTCGGGATAGCCGTTGTCGGCGAGCACCGCGATGGCGTCGGCGACCTGCTCGACGGGTGTGCCTTCGGCGACATTGATCCGGACGTACGGGTGGATCGACGACGGATCGCGGCCCGCGGCGCGGGCGGCCTCGTCGACGGCTCGCCGTTGCCCGTCCAGCATCTCGACGCTCACGGCGCGAGGCACCTGCACCACCGGCGTCCAGCCGTCGGCACGCTCACCCACCCTCTTGAGCCCGGCCGGCGTGAATGCGCCCAGATAGATCGGCGGGTGTGGGCGCTGCACCGGCTTGAGGTTCACCCACGACTCCGGGATCGTCCACCGTTCACCTTGGTGCGCAACGGGATTCGTCGTCCACCAGGCTTCCAGGGCATCCAGGAGCTCGTCGAGTTGAGCGCCGCGGCGGCGGAACGGCGCTCCCGCGGCCTGGTACTCCTCCGGCGACCATCCGATGCCGAACCCCGGCATCAGGCGGCCACCACTGACCACGTCGAGGCTGGTCAATTGGCGCGCCAGTTGCGCCGGCGGATACCAGGGCGCGACGAACACGCTGCTGCCGAGTCGGACCCTGCTCGTCGCCGTGGCGGCCACCGCCAATGCGACGAACGGATCGATGCCGGTGCGAAACTGCTCCGGAATCGAGTCCGAGCCCGCATAGCCGACGCTGGGGTGCACCGCGGGCAGCAGTCGGTCCCCGACCCAGAGGCTGTCGGCGCCGAGTTCCTCGGCGGTCGATGCGAAGCGGGCGAGGTCGGCGTAGGCGGCCTCCCCGTACTGCGGTACCGCGAATCCCAACACGACCGTCAGGCTAATGCTTAGCTCTGTGCCAATCGGGTACCGGGATCTCAGCATTGTTCACCCGCGAAGACGATGATGAGTCGAATGACCGACCAGGTGCTCGCCCCCACCCTGTCCGACGACGAACTGACGCTCATCGACGCGTACTGGCGCGCCGCGAACTATCTGTCGGTGGGCCAGATCTACCTGCTGGACAATCCATTGCTGCGTGAGCCGCTGGCGCCGCATCACGTGAAACCGCGGCTGCTCGGTCACTGGGGCACCACGCCCGGCCTCAACCTCGTCTACGCGCACCTCAATCGGGTGATCCGCCACCGCGACCTCAACGTCATCTACATCACCGGGCCCGGCCACGGCGGCCCGGGACTGGTGGCGAATGCCTATCTGGAGGGCACATATACCGAGGTCTATTCGGGCATCTCCGAGGACACCGACGGGCTGCGAAAGCTGTTCCGCCAGTTCTCGTTCCCCGGCGGGATCCCCAGTCACGTCGCGTCGGAGACACCGGGATCGATCCATGAGGGCGGTGAGCTGGGCTACGCGCTGGTCCATGCGTTCGGCGCGGCCTTCGACAACCCCGATCTGGTGGTCGCGTGTGTGGTCGGCGACGGTGAAGCCGAGACCGGGCCACTGGCGGCGAGCTGGCATTCCAACAAGTTTCTCAACCCCGTCACCGATGGCGCGGTGCTGCCGATCCTGCATCTCAACGGATACAAGATCGCCAACCCGACGGTGTTGTCGCGGATTCCGCAGGAGGAGCTCGAGGCGCTGTTGGGTGGCTACGGCTATCGGCCGATCACGGTGGCCGGTGACGATCCGGCGAACGTGCATCAACAGCTGGCCACCGCACTCGACGAGGCATTCGACCAGATCGCGGCGATCCAGCGGGCCGCCCGGCTCGACGGTGAGAAGGGCAGGCCGCTGTGGCCGATGATCGTGCTGCGCACCCCCAAGGGCTGGACCGGGCCGAAGGAGGTCGACGGCAACAAGGTGGAGGGCACCTGGCGGTCGCACCAGGTGCCGCTGTCAGAGACGCGCAGCAACCCGGAACATCTGGCGCAGCTCGAGGACTGGCTGCGCAGCTACTCCCCCGATGAGCTGTTCGACGACGACGGGGCGCTGCGGCCACACCTTCGCGAGTTCGCCCCGCAGGGTGAGCGACGCATGAGCGCGAACCCGCATGCCAACGGCGGACTGCTACTGCGCGACCTCGACCTGCCCGCCTTCCCCGACTACGGCGTCGCCGTCGAGACACCCGCGACGGGAACCGCCGAAGCCACCCGGGTGCTCGGTACCTTCCTGCGCGACGTGATCCGTCGCAACCCGGATCGCTTCCGGGTGATGGGCCCCGACGAAACCGCCTCGAACCGGTTGTCGGCGGTCCTGGAGGCGACCGACAAGACGTGGCTGGCCGAGACCGGACCCGACGACGACCACCTGAGCCCCGACGGCCGGGTGATGGAGGTGCTCTCCGAACACCTCTGTCAGGGCTGGCTCGAAGGTTATCTGCTGACCGGTCGGCACGGGTTGTTCAACTGCTACGAGGCGTTCGTGCACATCGTGGACTCGATGCTGAACCAGCACGCCAAATGGCTGTACAGCAGCGGGCAACTGCCGTGGCGTCGCCCGATCGCGTCGTTGAATTACCTTCTGACATCCCATGTTTGGCGCCAGGACCACAACGGCGCCTCGCATCAGGATCCGGGCTTCATCGACCACGTCGCCAACAAGCGTCCCGAGGTCGTCCGCGTCTATCTGCCGCCGGACGCCAACACGCTGCTGTCGGTGGCCGACCACTGCCTGCGCAGCCGTCACTACGTCAACGTGATCGTGGCCGGCAAGCAGCCCGCGCTGACCTACCTCGACATGGACCAGGCGATCGCGCACTGCACCCGCGGGCTCGGGATCTGGGACTGGGCCAGCACCACGACCGGTGAGCCCGACGTGGTGCTGGCGTGCGCCGGCGACATCCCGACGCTGGAGACGCTGGCCGCCGCCGACATCCTGCGCCGCGAACTGCCGGAGCTGCGTGTGCGGGTGGTCAACGTCGTCGACATGATGCGGCTGCAGCCCGACACCGAACATCCGCACGGGCTGTCCGATCGCGAGTTCGACGCGATCTTCACCGCCGACAAGCCGGTCATCTTCGCCTATCACGGCTACCCGTGGCTCATCCACCGGATGACGTACCGGCGCACCAACCACGCGCAGATGCACGTGCGCGGATTCAAAGAACGCGGGACGACGACCACGCCGTTCGACATGGTGATGCTCAACGACCTGGACCGGTTCCATCTCGTGCTCGACGTCATCGACCGTGTGGACGGCCTGGCCACCCGCGCGGCGATGCTGCGCCAGCGCATGGTCGACGCCCGCATGGCGGCCCGGCGCTACACGCGGGACCACGGCGAGGACGACCCCGCGATCACCAACTGGACATGGGATCCCGACTACCACGCGACGTCTCTGTCTCAGGAGACGCTCAGCGAGCGCGGGTAGAATCCCGACCCGTGTCCGATCAAGCCGTGGTAGCCGAGCCGCCTCCGCACCCGCTGATCGAGCAGCTGTCCGCGATTCATCACTTCCGCATCTACGTCGACATCGCCGTCGTCGTCGTGGTGCTCGCGCTCACCAATGTCATCGCGCACTTCACCACCCCGTGGGCCAGCATCGCCACGGTGCCCGCGGCCGCGGTGGGTCTGCTGCTTCTCGTGCGATCGCGCGGCCTGGGCTGGGCCGAACTCGGACTGGGCAGGGAGCACTGGAAGTCAGGTGCGGGCTATGCGCTGGCCGCCGTCGGACTGGTGGTCTCGGTGATCGCGATCGGTGCGCTGCTGCCGTGGACGCGACCGATGTTCATGAACAACAACTACGCGACGATCTCGGGTGCGTTGATCGCCTCGATGATCATCATCCCGCTGCAGACGGTGATTCCCGAGGAGCTGGCGTTCCGCGGCGTACTGCACGGAGCGCTGAACCGGGCCTGGGGGTTCCGCGGTGTCGCGGCGGCGGGCTCGTTGCTGTTCGGGCTGTGGCATATCGCGACGTCACTGGGGTTGACCAGCAGTAACGTCGGGTTCACCCGGCTGTTCGGCGGTGGCCTGCTCGGCACGGTGGCCGGGGTCGTCCTGGCCGTGGCGGCGACGGCTTTCGCGGGGTTCGTCTTCACCTGGCTGCGCCGGCGTAGCGGCAGCCTGATCGCGCCGATCGCCCTGCACTGGTCGCTGAACGGGCTGGGCGCGCTGGCCGCCGCGCTCGTGTGGCACCTGTCCACCTGACTGACGAACACTTCGCCGTCAGCGGCTCGCCTTCCGGCGGGCGCGGAATTCGCGGTTCTTGAGCTTGTTCCCGCACGTCGACATCTCGCACCACGTGCCGCCGTGGTTGCGCGACCTGTCGTAGAACGCCCATCGGCACTCGTCGTTCGCGCAGACCTTCAGCCGCGCCCAACTGCCGTCACGCTGCGCGTCTCGCACGATCAGCAGGAGTTCGACCAGTCGCTCGGACACCGATTCGCCGGCCGCGGCCAGACGCACCGCCCCGTCGGCGTCGAACTCCGCCCGCGCGGCCCCGCCGGCGGCCACCGCGCGAAGGGGCGCCAACTCGGCCTCGGTCGGCGCCGGCCCGTCTCCGTTGCGGAGCAACAGGGCGCGCAACGCCTCGCGGACGTCGCGCAGCTGCTGCAGGTCGGCGTCGCTCAGAGCGGTCCCGGGCGCCAACAGGCCTTGGTCGATCAGCCAGGGACGAGCGTCGGCGGCATCGGCCAGGCGGTCCGGCCCTGCAGGCAACTCGACGGTGTTGACCAGGGCCTGAACTCGGAGCAGCGGTCCTGGCGCCGGCTTGGATTCGTCGTCGGCGGGCCATCGCTGCGGTTCGGCAGCCATGTGGTCACGATAACCCCGCGTGACCGGTATATCAACTTGACTGGTCATGCATGACCGCTGTACTCTGTTAGACAGTCACTAGAGCAACGAATGCCGAAACCCGGCTAAGAGGTAGATACCCAATGGCTGACAACAAGATTCCAGCCGACGTTCTTTCCACCATCGCCGCCACCGCCTCACCCGACGCGCGCCCCCGGCCCTCACTGATGTCACGGGTGCAGGCACGCCTGCGCGCCGAGCACTTCGACCGGCAGCTCGCCGTCGGCGTCCCCGCTCCGGCAGGCAGTGCGCTCGCAGCGCATGAGGCCCGTCTGACCTCGACGGCCGAGAGAGAGGCTATCGCACGGTCGCTGCGCGCCGCTGTCGCCGACAGCGCCGGTATTCGGGCGCTGTCCTCACGGATACCGGTGCACTCCACCAACATCGCAGCGGCCGAAGACCTCATCGACGCGATCACGCTGCGGCTGCACTCGCCCCGGCCGGTCAGTGCCCGCGGCATGGCGCGGTTGCGCCTCGTCTTGGGCGACGGCACGGGACCGCTCTACCGGTACGGCCGCGGAGACTTGGCGGGCCGGCTCGGCGCCGCGCTCGCAGCGCTTTAGACGACCAGGACCGCGGCACCTGAGATGCGTCCGGCGCTGAGGTCGGCGAGCGCCTGATCGGCCTTGCCGAGGGGGTACTCCGGGCTCGTCACCTCGAGGCGATGAGTACCTGCGAAAGCCAGGAACTCACGGGCGTCGGCGCGCGTGTTCGACGCCACCGACCGCAGCTGGCGCTCCTGGAAGAGGTGCCGCTGGTAGTTCATCGGCGGGATGTCCGACAGGTGGATGCCTGCGACGGCCAGCGTGCCGCCGCGGTCCAGTGCCTCCATCGCGGGCAGCACCAGATCGCCGACGGGCGCGAAGAGGATCGCGGAGTCCAGCGGCACCGGCGGACGGTCGACGGCACCCTGAACCGACGCGGCGCCGAGAGCCAACGCCAATTCCTTCGCCTTCTCGCCGCGCGTCATCACATGCACCTCGGCCCCCTGCGCGAGCGCCACCTGTGCCGTGAGGTGTGCGCTTCCCCCGAAGCCGTAGATGCCAAGACGCCCGCCGGGCGGCAGTTCGGCTCTCAGCAGTGCGCGATAGCCGATGATGCCCGCACAGAGCAGCGGCGCCAGCTCGGTATCAGAGTAGCCCTGCGGCAGGTGGTGTGCGTAAGCAGCTGGGACAGTGGCGAATTCGGCGTATCCGCCATCGGCGTCCCACCCGGTGTAGCGAGATTCCGGGCACAGGTTCTCGTTGCCGCTCCGGCAGTACTTGCACGTGCCGCACGTGTGCCGGAGCCAGGCGATGCCGACGCGGTCGCCGACGGCGAACTCACCGTCCGCCGTTGTCGCAGCAGCGTTTTCAGTGCCGACGCCGGGGCCGATTTGGATGACTTCGGCCACCACCTCATGGCCCGGGATGACCTCATGGCGGTGCACGGGCAGGTCGCCCTCGGCGACGTGGAGGTCGGTGCGGCACACGCCGCATGCCCGCACCGCGACGAGAAGCTCACCGGGTGCGGGCTGCGGTACCTCCGCGGTGACGTGCTCCAGTGGCCGACTGCTCATCGGCCCCGGCCGCCGAACCCGCCATGCACTCATCGTTGGGGTGCTCATCACCCCATCGTGACGCTAGGTCTTTTTCTGCACCAGACCGACGAGCCAAAGCAGAATGACCGAACCGAGGATCGCGGTGAAGAAGGTGAACCACCAACCGCCCTCAGCGGTGTTGAACCAGAAGCTGAGGAGGAAGCCGCCGATCAAGGCACCGACGATTCCGATCACGATGTTCATCACAATGCCGGATCCGCTGCCCTTGACGATCTTTCCGGCGATCCAACCGGCAAGCGCCCCGATGATGATGTAGCCGATCCAGCCGACGCTGGTGAGCGTGCTGGACCTTTCTCCGAGGAACTCGGTAGCCGCAATGATGTCCATCGGGATCTCCTATCGCTGGCCCTGGCACCAGCGGGGCCGCTGGGCCACCTTCAGCTATACCGGTTCTGGATAACGATTCAGCCGTTACCACGGTCAAGATCAGTAGTCGTCAAATTGCGATTCCTAATCGGTCACGACGGCATAACCTGTGTATAACGCGGTCTGCACCGCGGGACGGCTATGTACCGGTCAGCACCGGTACCGCTTGGGGAGGTGGAGGTATGAAAGCACTTGTTGCGCTGGCGATCAGTGCCTTGACGGCAAGCGGTATCGCCGTGGCCTTGGCTGCTCCGGCCAGCGCCGGATGCCAGGCGGGCTGGACCCCGTGGGGCGGCGGCGAAATCTGCGACGGACCGGTTGCACCCGACGGAAACTTCGAACGCTGCCAGACCACCGGTGTGCTCGGCTTCGGCGGGACCAACTGCTTCATCGTGAACGTCGCCACCGCCCAGCCGCCGCGGGTTGGCCCCTGAGACCAACTGCCAGTTAGGTTTCGGGGCCCCGCGGCGGGTCCGTCAGCCCGTCAGGACGGCGGGAGCATTCCTGGCGCTGCCTCCGGCGCGACCGGCACGGCCACCCCGACACCCGGCCGCGCGGCCGGCGCGTTGGGATCTGCCGGCGGAGGCGGCGGCGCATTCGGATCGGCAGGCGGCGGAGGCGTGCCCGGGGGCGGAGGCGGTGCGTTCGGGTCCGGAGGCGGAGGCGCGGCCGGCGGCGTGTACGGCCGGATCGAGTTGGCCAGCGCGATGGCCTCTTCCTGTGGCACCGGGTTGGTTTCGGTCCCGAGCCAGACGACGAACCAGCGCTGCGGGGTGCGCTGACCGCGCGGCGTACCGGGTTCGACGGGCTCACCCACGACGCCCGCCCAGATCTGACCGGTCGGCTTGTTGGTGTCGGTGAACTTCACCTCGTAGTAGGACGCCACACCCGGCATGCCCGCGGCATCGAGCTGAACTGTCTTCTGGTTCACCCGCGTGCCGGGGAACGGCATGAAGAACTCGCCCATATCGGACGCAAGCCGTTGCGCCGCCTTGGTGTTGTCGGTTTCGGCGCCTGCGAACAACTTCAGGTCGAGCCGCCCGAGAAGCACGCTCGTATCGTTCGGCGGCTCAGCACCTTCCGGAGCGACCTTCGTCAACAGCGCCTGGCCGTAGGACAGTTGGGTGGCGTCGGAGACCTTCCAACCCGCGGGCACGACGAAGCTCAATCCGCCCGCGGCGTTGTCGACCCGCCCGGGGTCAACGGGCGGCGGCGCCGGGGCGTTGGGATCGGCCGGCGGAGGAGGCGGCGCATTCGGATCCGCCGGCGGAGGCGGAGGTGCGTTCGGATCGGCCGGCGGAGGAGGCGGCGCATTGGGATCTGCGGGCGGAGGCGGCGGCCCCTGCATGAACGTGTTGCCGCTCGGCGGCGGCTCGGGCGTCGGCGTGGGCTCCGGCTGTGCTTGCGCGATCGACGGCAGCGCGAGCGCCACTGCGGTGGCACCGGTCAGCGCTGCGAGCGCCAGCGACTTCGAGAGGCCCTTGCGGTGTGCGCCTGTGGCGTCCGGCTGATCCATGGGAAAGAAACTACCGTGTTACCGTCGTGACGCAAGTGTGGGGTGCTCCAATTGTGCCAAATTGTGACATTGCTGTGGACGATAAACCGCCAGTCAGTGGGATAATGAGTGATTGCTGACATGACGAGGGCCCCGGCGCGTGGCGCGGGGGTGGCCGTGTCGGACGTGCGCCCTGTGTCGGCGCGATCCAGTCGGTAATTCGTGTCAGCCGGCCCCGCCGTTACGGGCTCGGGAGCAGGGTGACCTCCTGTGCTTTGACCGAGAAGTAGACCCGCTCCCCCGGGGTCAGTCGCAGTTCGGCGGCCGAGTCGGTGGTGATGTCTGCGGCGAGACCGGGAGCGCCGTCCAGCTGGTCCTCGGCGCGCACCCGGATCGAGGACCCGTGGCTGTCGAGTTCGGCGACCGTCACCGCGATCGTGTTGCGGGGGCTGCCGTGCGGCTTGTCCCGGTACACCGCGACTGCCGCCGGCGAGAACAAGGCCACCGCGGGACGCCCCGCGACGACATCCGGTCCGGCGACGCCGTGCCAGGGGCCCCAGGGCGTCGTCAGCACTCCGTCGTCGCCGGCGGTGCCGACGACCAGGTTCACACCGGCGAAGCGCGCCCCGAACTTGCTCCGCGGCGACGCCAAAACCGATGCGGTCGAACCCTTTTCGGCGATCTTGCCCTCTTCGAGGATGAGCACAGTGTCGGCGAGGGTCAGAACGTCGACCAGATCGTGGGTGATCAACACGGCCGAACGACCGTCGCGGGCCATCACACGGCTCAACAGGGTGCGCATCGCGGCCGCGACCCCCACGTCGAGGCCGGCCAACGGCTCGTCGAGCAACAGCACGTCCGGTTCGGCCGCCAGCGCGCGGGCCAGCGCGATCCGCTGCGCCTGTCCCCCGGACAGCTGTCGCGGCATGCGGTCGGCAAGGTCGCCGGCCTCGACCTCGTCCAGCCAGCGCGCCGCATCCGCTTTGGTGCAGCGCGGCGAGAACGCGACATTCGCGGCGACGCTCAGATGCGGGAACAACAGCGGATCCTGCAGCAGCAATCCGACCCGGCGGTCATGCGTGGCGACGTGCGTGCCGGTCGAAGTGTCGGTCAGCACGCGTCCGCCGACACGAACGACACCGTCGTCAGGCCGCACCAGACCGGCGATCACGTGCAGCGTCGTCGACTTACCCGCCCCGTTGGGGCCGAGCACGGCGAGGACCTCTCCGGCGCCAACCGCGAATTCGATGTCTACACCGCGGTTTTCGACCACCGCGCGCACGCTGATGTCGGTCACGATGACTCACCACGCATTGGCGCCCCCGGTACGCAGGCGCCTGCTGCCAAGGCCGACGACGACGACCGCGGCGACCACGACGAGCAGCAACGACAGGGCGACCGCGGAGTCGGCGTCGCTCTCGCGTTGCAGATAGATCTCCAGCGGCAGCGTGCGGGTGACGCCCTCGCGAGAACCGGCGAACGTCAGGGTCGCGCCGAACTCGCCCAACGCCCTTGCGAAGGCCAGCACCGCGCCGGACACCAGTCCGGGGGCCAGCAGCGGGAGGGTGACCCGCCACCACACGGTGGTGGGCTTGGCCCCCAGCGTCGCGGCGACCACCTCGTAGTCATTTCCGGCGGTACGCGCGGCGCCCTCCAACGAGATGACCAGGAACGGCAGCGACACGAACGTCTGCGCCAGCACGACGGCGGTCGTGGTGAATGCGATCTGAATGCCCGCGGCGTCCAGGTACTCGCCGATCAGGCCCAGGCGACCGTACGCGTAGAGCAGCGCGATGCCACCGACCACCGGCGGGAGCACCAGCGGCAGCAGAATCAACGGCCGAACCGTCCGGACCACTCTGGCCTCGCTGCGCGCGAACACCAGCGCCATCGGCACGCCGAGGATCAGGCACAGGACCGTGCTCGCGGTCGCGGTTCGCAGACTCAGCTCCAATGCCGACAGCGATGCCGGGCTGGTGATCAACGACCAGAAGTGCGGCCAGTCGACTTTGGCCGCCACCGCCACGAGGGGCACAGCGACGAACAACGCCCCGAGCGCAGCGGGGACATAGATCCAGCGAGGGAGGACGGCCGACGGGGTCAAGGCGTGGCGCGAGCTGCGGGAATCGGGCTGATGTTCGAGGTGGTCGCCGCCGCGATGGGCTTCACAGATCACGACCCTATGGCACTTGTGACGCGATGTGGGGCCGAGTGCTGCGCGCCGTGTTTCCTCCAGTAGCTACTGTCCAGTAACATTCTGGTGCAACGACTGGGGTTCAGCGTTGAACACGGAGGAGGTCCTTGCCATGGAGGTGCTTGTCACCGGTGGCGACACCGATCTGGGCCGAACAATCGCAGCTAGCTTCCGTGACGCGGGCCATCGGGTCGTCGTCGTGGGCGCACGCCGCGACGACCTCGAGGTGACCGCGAAGGAACTCGAGGTCGACGCCATCGTCCTCGACAACACCGACCCCGCGAGCCTGGAGGCGGCGCGAGGCCAGTTCCCCCACCATCTGGACACCATCGTCAATGTGCCCGCCCCGGATTGGGACGCCGGCGATCCGCGGACGTACACCCTGTCCGATCTGGCGACCGCATGGCGTAAATCGCTCGAGAGCACCGCGCTCTCGGCCGTGCTCACCGTGCAGATCCTCGGCGATCACCTGCGGTCGGGCGGGACGATCATCAACGTCGTGCCCGAGAACCCGGCCGAGGGCAGCGCGGGAGCGGCCGTCAAGGCGGCGGTGTCCGATTGGACCGCCGGACAGGCGGCGCACTTCGGGATCCGCGGCATCACCGTCAACGCGGTCGCGTCCGGCCGCAGCGCCGAGCCCGGCTACGACGGCCTGTCGCGTACCCCGCCGTCGGTGGCCCAGGAGATCAGCCGGCTCGCGTTGTTCCTGACCACGCCCGCCGCGCGGCACATCACCGGGCAGACGCTGCACGTCAGCCACGGTGCGCTCGCAAACTTCGGCTGAATATTCCTTCGTTCGCCGAAAGCTAAAGCGGGGTGACCGCCCCGCTTAGTTGTGGTTACGTGAAGGCGTGACCATCAAACTCGGACTTCAGATCCCCAACTTCTCGTACGGCACCGGCGTCGCCGAAATCTTCCCCACGGTCATCGCGCAGGCTCAGGAAGCCGAGGCCGCAGGCTTCGACTCCGTCTTCGTGATGGACCACTTCTACCAACTGCCGGGTCTCGGCACCCCGGACCAGCCGATGCTCGAGGCGTACACCGCCCTCGGCGCACTGGCCACCGCGACCGAGCGCGTCCAACTGGGCACGCTGGTCACCGGGAACACCTACCGCAATCCCACGCTGCTGGCCAAGGCGATCACCACCCTCGACGTGATCAGCCAGGGACGCGCGATCCTCGGCATCGGCACGGGGTGGTACGAACTCGAACACGACTCCCTCGGCTTCGAATTCGGCACCTTCACCGATCGTTTCAACAAGCTCGGCGAGGCGCTCGACATCATCCTGCCGATGCTCAAGGGTGAGCGGCCGACGGTGGACGGCAAGTACTACCGCACGAAAGAGGCCATGGCCGAACCCCGCTTCCGCGACCACATTCCGCTGATGATCGGCGGCAGCGGCGAGAAGAAGACGATCCCGTTGGCGGTCAAGCACTTCGACCACCTGAACGTCATCGCAGGGTTCGACGAACTGCCCCGCAAGCTCGACGTGGTCAAGGCTCGCTGCGAGGAGATCGGTCGGGATCCGGCCACGCTCGAGACGAGCATGCTGGTCATCGCGATCATCGACGAGAACGTCACCGAAGACCTGATCCCCGAGGACTTCAGGCAGCAGGCGGTGTTCGGCAGCGCCGAGCGCGTCGCCGAGCAGATCAAGACCAAGGTGCTCGATGCGGGCATCACCGGCGTCATCCTGAGCCCGGTGACAAGCCTCAACGGCTATCAGCCGGGCGGCGTCACGGCGGTCGCGGAGGCGCTGAAACCGCATCTGACGGGGTAATTCCCGCCCTGACGTGGGAAACACCACAGCCCATCGATGCGGCCATCGGAGGTTCGGGCGACTACCGTAATGGGTAGTAAATGCACGTGACGCACCGTCGAGGAGCCCGAACATGAGCCATCCCGGAGCCACTGCAACTGATAGGCACAAAGTCGTCATCATCGGTTCGGGGTTCGGTGGGCTGACCGCCGCCAAGGCGCTCAAGCGGGCCGACGTGGACATCAAGCTCATCGCCAAGACCACCCACCACCTGTTCCAGCCGCTGCTGTACCAGGTCGCCACGGGCATCATCCCGTCGGGTGAGATCGCCCCGCCGACCCGGATGATCCTGCGCAAGCAGAAGAACGCGCAGGTACTGCTCGGCAACGTGACGCACATCGACCTGACCAACCAGACCGTCAAGTCGGAGCTGCTCGGGCACACGTACGTCACCCCGTACGACACGCTGATTGTCGCGGCGGGTGCGGGTCAGTCCTACTTCGGCAACGACCATTTCGCGGAGTGGGCGCCGGGCATGAAGTCGATCGACGACGCGCTGGAGCTGCGTGCCCGCATCCTCGGCGCCTTCGAGCAGGCCGAGCGGTCCAACGATCCCGCTCGCCGGGAGAAGCTGCTGACGTTCACCGTCGTCGGGGCCGGGCCGACGGGTGTCGAAATGGCCGGGCAGATCGCCGAACTCGCCGATCACACGCTCAAAGGCTCGTTCCGGCACATCGATACGACCACCGCGCGGGTGATCCTGCTCGACGCCGCGCCGGCCGTGCTGCCTCCGATGGGTGAGAAGCTCGGCAAGAAGGCTCAGGCGCGCCTGGAGAAGATGGGCGTCGAGATCCAGCTCGGCGCGATGGTCACCGACGTCGACCGCAACGGCATCACCGTCAAGGATCCCAGCGGCGAATTCCGCCGTATTGAGTGCGCGACGAAGGTCTGGTCGGCGGGTGTGGCGGCGAGCCCGCTCGGTCGCGACATCGCCGAGCAGTGCGATGCCGAGATCGATCGGGCGGGCCGGGTGAAGGTACTGCCCGACCTCACCGTTCCCGGTCATCGCAACGTGTTCGTCGTCGGCGACATGGCCGCCGTCGAAGGCGTTCCCGGCCAGGCGCAGGGCGCCATCCAGGGCGGCAGGTACGCCGCCAAGGCCATCAAGGCGGAGCTCAAGGGCGCCGACCCCGAAAAGCGCGAGCCGTTCCAGTACTTCGACAAGGGCTCGATGGCGACGGTGTCACGGTTCTCGGCGGTCGCCAAGATCGGACCACTGGAGTTCGGCGGCTTCATCGCCTGGCTGGCGTGGCTGGTGCTGCACCTGGTGTATCTGGTCGGATTCCGGCGCAAGCTCACCACGTTGGTGTCGTGGACGGTGACGTTCCTGTCGACGGCGCGCGGCAACCTGACCATCACCGAACAGCAGGCGTACGCCCGTACCAGGATCGAAGAGCTCGAGGAGATCGCGGCCCTGGTACAGGATCCCGAGAGAGCGGCTGTCTAGAGCCGCTCGCCCTGCCAGGTCGACAGGCAGCCGCCGCCGGCCAATGCAAGCGCCATGCCTGCGGTGTCGACTTCCGTTTCGGGATAGTGCAATTCGCTGATGCACGCCATCGGCGCGGACAACTCGTCGTCGGCCACCGAGCCGCGGCCCAGTTCGATGCGGTGCCGCAACAGCGCCGATCCGTCCACGTCGGCGTGCAGCGACCCGGACCAGAACCCTTGCCGCTCACCGCTTCTGCCGATCTGAATGCGTTCCCGCAGCCTGGCGCGGCCTGCCTCGCCGAGCGCGAGTCGTGTCGAGGTGAGGTGGCGGGAGGTGGCGGCGACGACCGTGGGTTCTGGATCGAGGTCGAGTTCACCCGCGACTTCAAGATCCCAGATCGAATGCGACTCATGGGTGATGGGTCCGGGCAGCGTCACCGTCGCCGCGGCGGTCCGTACCCGCAGGCGTGCGCCCGGTTCCACGACGATGCGCACACAGAGGGAGTCGCCGCCGAGCGGGGTGGCCGCCGTCGACACCAGGTGCACGGTCTCGGGTTCGGTTTCGCGCGCGGCGAGTCCACCCGTGGATTCGATGCGCGGCCGTCGGTCGCGGCGCGCGACGATAAGCACGTCGGAGCGCATCAGACGGGCACTCGCAATTGCTCACGGACCCAGGTCAATACGTCCGTTGCGGCGGGGTCTTCGGTGAGCGAGATCAGTACGGCCGGCCGGCCACCGCGCACGGCGGCCGCGTCGCGGCGCATCACGTCCAGGTCGGCCCCGACAAGCGGAGCGAGGTCGGTCTTGTTGATGACCAGCAGATCCGAGTAGGTCACCCCCGGCCCGCCCTTGCGCGGCACCTTGTCACCGCCCGCGACGTCGATGACGAAGATCTGTACGTCGACGAGCCCGGAGGAGAAGGTGGCCGTCAGGTTATCCCCACCGGATTCCACCAGGATGAGGTCGAGCCGGTCGTTGCCTGCGATGAGGTCGTCGATCGCATCGAGATTCGCGGTGATGTCGTCCCGGATCGCGGTGTGTGGGCAGCCGCCCGTCTGCACCGCGGCGATCCGGCCGTCGGGCAGCACCGCATGACGACGCAGGAAGTCGGCGTCCTCGGTGGTGTAGATGTCGTTGGTGAGCACGGCAAGTGACAATTCGTCGCGCAGTTGCCTGCACAGCGCGGCGACGAGCGCCGTCTTGCCCGAGCCGACGGGCCCACCGACGCCGATGCGCAGCGGCTCCCCCGCAGCCCGTTGACGTTTGGGGCGATCGGCATGGCCGTGTGGTTGGCCGTCGAGGAAATGCGGTGGCATGAGGGGCTCTTCTCTTTCAGGAGGCGAACAGCGGTCGCTCGCGGTGGCTGTGTCGCTGGGCCAGCACGTCGAGCAGCGGATCGGACAGGTCGGCAAGCTCCTTGCTCGCCGAGAGCGCGGTCTGGTCGCACAGCGCGGCGAGCTCGAACGTCAGCGCCGCCACGTCGCCGGGGTCGAGCGCCAGGAGCCGTTGCGCGGCTGTCGCTGAGTTGGTCATCGTCGTATAGACGACTGTCAGCGCGGTCTGCTCCGGCTCCAGCCCACTGGCCGCGCCGACCACACCTGCGACCACGGGCAGATGCGGGGTGGCGCCCAACGCTTCCCAGCGCTCGTCCGGCCAGACCCGTCGCGCCAGCCGCAGGAGCCCGCGTCCCTGCGCGCGGGAGGCCTGGCGGACGGCGGGCGCCGGTGTGCGGGCGTCGATCTCGGAGTCGGCCTGGGCGGCGGTCAGGCTGCCGCTGTGCACGGCGGCGGCGATCGACGCGCTCACCAACCCCGTGGTTCGGATCCGCCGGCGCAGAAACGCCCGCAACGTGGCGAGGTCGCGCACCAGGCCCTCGGCGACGGCCTCCTCGACGCCGCCGGAATGCACGTGCCCGCCGGTGGGCAGCCGCGAGTCCGACAGCGTCAGCAGCGTCGCCAGGTTGGTCATCGAAGGTCAGACCCCTCAGAACAGGAAATAACGTTGCGCCATCGGCAATTCGACGGCGGGGTCCTCCTGCCACACCTCGCCGTCGATGCGGACGGTGAAGGTGTCGGGATCGACCTTGATGTCGGGAAGCGCGTCGTTGTGCGGCATCTGGGCCTTGCCGACGCCGCGGACATCCTTGACCGCGACGAGTCGGCGACTGACAGCGAGCCGCTCGGCGAGCCCGTCGTCGACGGCTTGTTGGGATACGAAGTGCACCGACGTCGCAGCGGCGGCCGCGGGCTCGGCACCGAACATCGGCCGCGGTAGCACGGGCTGCGGCGTCGGGATCGACGCGTTGGCGTCCCCCATTGCCGCCCAGGCGATCATGCCGCCCTTGACCACCGCGTGTGGACGCACGCCGAAGAACGCCGGCTCCCACAGCACGAGGTCGGCGAGCTTGCCGACCTCCACGGACCCGATCTCGTGGTCCAGGCCGTGTGCGACGGCCGGGCAGATCGTGTACTTCGCGACATAGCGCTGCGCCCGGGCGTTGTCCGCGTGTGTATCGCCTGGCAGAAATCCGCGGCGGCGCTTCATCACATGCGCGGTCTGCCACGTCCGCATGACCACCTCGCCGATGCGGCCCATCGCCTGGGCGTCGCTGCCGATCATCGAGATCGCGCCGATGTCGTGCAGCAGGTCCTCGGCGGCGATCGTGGACGGGCGGATCCGGCTCTCGGCGAACGCGAGATCCTCGGGGACGCTGGGGTTGAGGTGATGGCACACCATCAACATGTCGAGATGCTCGTCGAGCGTGTTGACCGTGTGCGGCCGCGTCGGGTTGGTCGAACTCGGCAGCACGTTGGGATGGCTTGCGACGGTGATGATGTCGGGTGCGTGCCCACCGCCTGCGCCCTCGGTGTGGTACGCGTGGATCGACCGGCCCTTGATCGCGGCGAGCGTGTCCTCGACGAAGCCGGCCTCGTTGAGGGTGTCGGTGTGGATGTTGGCCTGCACTCCGGCCGCGTCGCTCACCGTCAGGCACGCGTCGATCGCGGCCGGGGTGGTCCCCCAGTCCTCGTGGAGCTTGAATCCTGCTGCGCCGCCGCGCAACTGCTCCCACATCGCCTCGCTGCTGACCGTGTTGCCCTTACCGAGCAACGCGATGTTCATCGGCCACGAGTCCAGCGCTTCCAACATGCGGCCCAGATGCCACGCCCCCGGTGTGACCGTGGTGGCCTTGCTGCCCTCGGCCGGGCCGGTGCCGCCTGCGACGATCGTCGTGATGCCGGCGCCGAGCGCTTCCTCCTTGATCTGCGGACAGATCAGGTGCACGTGGCAGTCGATCGCCCCGGCCGTGACGATGCGACCGTTGCCTGCGATGACTTCGGTCGACGGGCCCACCACCAAGTCGGGGTGGACACCGGACATGATGTCGGGATTGCCGGCCTTGCCGATCGCGCAGATGCGACCGTCACGAATACCGATGTCCGCCTTGATGATTCCCCAGAAATCGATGATCACGGCACCGGTGATCACCGTGTCGGGTGCACCGTCGGCACGGGTGGCGCGGCCCATGCCCATCGACTCGCGCAGCACCTTGCCGCCGCCGAACACCGCCTCGTCACCGGCGAGGCCGGGGCCACCACTGCGGTCCTCGGTGATCTCGACGAACAGATCCGTGTCGGCCAGCCGGATGCGGTCACCGGTGGTCGGCCCGAACAGCGCGGCGTATCTGGACCGGGAAACAGCGCTCATCTGTGTCCTCTGCTCGTCAATTGTCCAATTTGCCCGGCGGCTGCAGGCTCAGCCCGTACACCTCGCGCGATCCGGTCAGTGGAACCAACCGGACTTGCTGGGCGACACCGGGTTCGAACCGCACCGCGGTACCGGCGGGGATGTCGAGCCGATGCCCGTACGCGGCGTCGCGGTCGAACTGCAACGCGGAATTGCTCTGCGGCAGGTGCACGTGACTGCCGACCTGGACGGGTCGGTCGCCGGTGTTGACGATCTCCATCTCGAGCCGCGGCGCGCCCGGGTTGATCTCGATATCGCCGTCGCCGTAGACGATCTCGCCGGGAGCCCATGACGGGCGATCGGCGGTCATGGGATCGGGTGGTGGACGGTCACGAGTTTCGTGCCGTCCGGGAACGTCGCCTCCACCTGGACGTCCTCGAGCATCTCCGGGACGCCGTCCATCACGTCGTCGCGGCTGAGAACCTCACGGCCACTGGCCATCAGCTCCGCGACCGTGCAGCCGTCGCGGGCCCCCTCGAGGAGATGGTCGGTGATCACCGCGACCGCCTCGGGGTGATTGAGCTTGAGGCCACGAGCCTGCCTGCGGCGCGCCAGTTCGGCGGCGTATGACAACAGAAGCCGGTCCTGTTCATGCGGCGTTAATCGCATGCCGGGGATATTGCCACGCCCTGCACACCTCAGCAGCGCGAGGAACGGCGGCGGCTACTTGGCCGCCAGATTCTGCAGCCGCACCTGGCCGCGAGCGACGACCCGCTCGTTCTCGTCGGTGATCGTGATCAACCACAGCTGCTGGCTTCGGCCGCGGTGAATGGGGGTCGAGACCGCCGTCACCGTGCCCGACGAGATCGCGCGCAGGAAATCGGTGTTGTTGTTGACCCCGACGACGTTGCCGCCACCGTGTTCGCTCAGCCACAGCTGACCCGAGACGCTGGCGAGGCTCTCGACGACCGCGCAGTAGACGCCGCCGTGCACGATCCCCCACGGCTGAAGCAGTTTGTCGTCGATCCGCAGACGCGCTGTACCGCCGTCGGGGGTCAACTCGACGAATTCGAGGCCGATCTCTTTGTCGAACCCGGCGCCCAAGCCGGAGGGGATGTCTGAGCTCACGCAGATTGTCTACACGGTCGCCTCGGCGCCGCTGCGAGCGGTGACCCCCGAAATGCGGACAGGCCCCGCACATGGTGCGGGGCCTGTCCTTCGTGTGGACCGGGAGTCACTGCAGCCCTCAGGACTCCGGCGCGGTCCGGTAGTACACGTTGTTTCGCTCTTGGAGCATAGGCAAGGCTGCCCTAATTAAGCAAGACCTTCCCTGCCGGTGTTCTCGTCAGGCCCCGGACCGGCAGGCCGAAGCCGACCAGCGCATCGAGCACCGCCTGGCCGCGGCGCATGCTGGTCACCTCGCTCGAACCTGCGAGCAGCGGCACCTGCGTCGCGGCACCCACCACCGCGGCGCCGACGATGTGCCACATGGACGCGATGGAGATCGCGGAATCGCTGACCTGCGCGAGCTTTGCGAACAACGGCTCGAGGGTGCGATGACTGCGGTGGGCGATCCAGGTCGTCAGCGCCGCCTCGTTGGGCAGGGCGACAATCCCGTCGCGTGCAGAATTGTGTGCCCGCACCGAACTGCCGGCGAAGAACGGATCGTCGGGCAGTGCGCGCAGCATCGGATCGACGACCCCGACCCAATCGATTGCACCTTCCGAATCCACGTGCACCCAGAGGTTCTCCAGGCCGGTGTCCCAGGCGCGCCCCTCGAGCACGAGCAGCGGAATGACCCGTCCGATGACCACGTGCGCCAGGGTCGCGGCCAGCTGCTGGGCGACCGCGGCGCGGTTCTCGGTCTCTTCGGACGCCAGCGCGAACATCGAATGCAGGCGGTCGGTGGTCAGCGCCTGCATCAGCGGCCACCAACGTCTGCGC
The DNA here is from genome assembly GCF_025822765.1 of Mycobacterium barrassiae. Taxonomy (GTDB): domain Bacteria; phylum Actinomycetota; class Actinomycetes; order Mycobacteriales; family Mycobacteriaceae; genus Mycobacterium; species Mycobacterium barrassiae. The sequence goes on from NZ_JACKUK010000012.1 coordinate 132,365, forward strand.
GACAGGTCGCCGATCACGGCGACGCCGTAAACGCGCGGACACTCGGGGTACAGCTCGCGCAACCGGCGGCTCGACTCGTGCAACGGCAGCATCTGCTCGATCTCCATGCTCGCGATGAGCGGGTCGTCGACCAGAACCGTCATTGAGACCTCCTGAGGTAGCTTAGGTTAGCCTTACTATAGTCAGGCCAATCACCAAGGCCAGACCCTGTGACTGGACTCACAGGGTTCGGAACAGGGGCGGTGACCTCGGAAGGACGGCGCCGAACCGTCCCGTCGAGCGCGCACGCCAGCGTGCTCGAGCGACGTAGGCGTGCGCGATACGACGCACGGTAGTAAACCCGTAGTACGCTGGATCTACCGTCTCTAGGAGATGAACACGATGGCCAAATTGACGCGTTTAGGGGAATTGGAACGCGCGGTGATGGACCACCTCTGGTCCGCGCGAGAACCCCAGACCGTGCGCCAGGTTCACGAGGCGCTGTCGGCCAGGCGCGACCTGGCGTACACCACGATCATGACCGTGCTGCAGCGGTTGGCGAAGAAGAATCTCGTCGTTCAGCACCGCGATGATCGGGCCCATCGATACGCGCCCACCCACGGCCGCGACGAACTGGTCGCCGGCTTGATGGTCGATGCCCTGGATCAGGCCGCCGACTCCGGCGGCCGCGAGGCCGCGCTCGTGCACTTCGTCGAGCGCGTGGGTGCCGATGAAGCGGCGGCTCTGCGGCGCGCTCTTGCCGAGCTGGAAGACAAACACCGGATACCCCCACCCGCTGGTAATCCGGGCACCGGCTGAGAGACACTTACAGCGTGTCCGCGCTGGCCTTCACCGTCATGGCGCTGGTCCTGTCGGGACCGGTGCCTGCGATGCTGGCGCGGGCTACCTGGCCGTCGCGGGCGCCACGGGCGGCAATCGTCTTGTGGCAGGCCATCGCACTTGCCGCGGTCCTGTCGGCCTTCTCGGCGGGAATCGCCATCGCGAGCAGGCTTTTCGCGCCCGGTCCGGACGGCAGGCCGACCGCGACCTTCGCCAGCGAGATCGACGCCCTCGGTTGGCCGCTGTGGCTCACTTACCTCGCGGTGTTCGCACTCACGCTGGTGATCGGGGCGCGGCTCGCGATCGCCGTCGTGCAGGTCGCCATCGCAACCCGGCGCAGGCGTGCACATCATCGGATGGTCGTCGACCTGGTGGGCACGTCGCGGAAGCACACCCACGCCGGGCACGGTTTGCGCATTCTCGACGTCGAGGAGCCATTGGCCTACTGCCTACCCGGCGTGCGGAGCCGGGTGGTGGTCAGCGAGGGCACGCTGACCACGTTGGAGGACAACGAGATCGCCGCCATCCTGACGCATGAGCGCGCACATCTGCGCGCGCGGCATGACCTGGTGCTCGAGATGTTCATGGCGGTGCATGCCGCGTTCCCGCGGTTCGTGCGGAGCGCCAGCGCGCTGGACGCCGTGCGGTTGTTGATCGAGATGCTGGCCGACGATGCGGCGGTGCGCGCAGCCGGTCCGACTCCCCTGGCTCGCGCGTTGGTGGCTTGCGCGACGGGCCGCACACCTGCGGGTGCGCTGGCCGCCGGTGGGCCGACGACCGTGGCCCGGGTGCAGCGCCTCGGCGGCCGCGGCAACAGTCTGGCGTTGGCCGCCGGCGCCTACACCGCCGCTGCGGCGGTACTGGTGGTTCCCACCGTCGCGGTGGTCCTGCCATGGTTGACCGAGTTGAATCGTTTGTTCACCGCGTAGGCGTTTGTCAGCAGTAGCCCGGTTCTGCACAACAAAACACGAAAGGCTGCCCGTATGAGCTCGTCTGAAAATCCCACGAACGGCACCGCTCAGATCGGGGTCACCGGCCTCGCCGTGATGGGATCCAACCTCGCGCGCAACTTCGCGCACCACGGATACACCGTGGCGCTGCACAACCGGTCTGTCGCCAAGACCGACGCGCTGTTGGCCGAACACGGCTCGGAGGGCAAGTTCATCCGCAGCGAGACCATTCCCGAATTCCTTGCCGCCCTTGAGAAGCCGCGCCGAGTGATCATCATGGTCAAGGCCGGCGAAGCGACCGACGCCGTGATCAACGAGCTCGCCGACGCGATGGAGGAAGGCGACATCATCATCGACGGCGGCAACGCGCTCTACACCGACACCATCCGTCGGGAGAAGGCGATCCGCGAGCGCGGCCTGCACTTCGTCGGCGCGGGCATCTCCGGCGGCGAGGAGGGCGCCCTGAAGGGGCCGTCGATCATGCCCGGCGGGCCTGCGGAGTCGTACAAGTCGCTCGGACCGCTGCTCGAGGAGATCTCCGCACACGTCGACGGCGTGCCCTGCTGCACCCACATCGGCCCCGACGGCGCCGGACACTTCGTGAAGATGGTGCACAACGGCATCGAGTACTCGGACATGCAGCTGATCGGCGAGGCCTACCAGCTGCTGCGCGATGGGTTGGGACTGACGGCGCCCGAGATCGCCGATGTGTTCGCCGAATGGAACAAGGGCGACCTGGACAGCTTCCTCATCGAGATCACCGCCGAGGTGTTGCGGCAGACCGACACCAAGACAGGCAAGCCGCTCGTCGACCTCATCCTCGACGAGGCCGAGCAGAAGGGCACCGGCCGGTGGACGGTGAAATCGGCGCTCGACCTCGGGGTGCCGGTGACGGGGATCGCCGAGGCGGTGTTCGCTCGTGCGCTGTCGGGCTCTGTCGCCCAGCGCAAGGCCACGACGGGTCTGGCGTCCGGCGATCTGGGCGAGAAGCCCAGCGATGCAAAGCAATTCATCGACGACGTGAGCAAGGCGCTGTACGCGTCGAAGATCATCGCCTACGCGCAGGGCTTCAATCAGATACAGGCCGGCAGTGCCGAATACAACTGGGGTATCAACCCGGGCGATATGGCGACCATCTGGCGCGGCGGCTGCATCATCCGGGCCAAGTTCCTCAATCGCATCAAAGAGGCCTTCGACGAGAACCCCGAGCTGCCGACGCTGATCGTGGCGCCGTACTTCCGCAGCGCCATCGAGTCCGCGATCGACAGCTGGCGACGTGTCGTGGTGACCGCGACGGAGCTCGGCATCCCGATCCCTGGCTTCTCGTCGGCGTTGTCGTACTACGACGGGCTGCGCACCGAGCGGCTGCCCGCCGCGCTCACGCAGGGCCTGCGCGACTTCTTCGGCGCCCACACCTACGGCCGCATCGACGCCGACCCGAGCGCGCGGTTCCACACGCTGTGGAGCGGCGATCGCAGCGAGATCGAGGCCTAGCCCGGATCCCCACCTCGTCGAGACTGCGTACAGATCGTGAGTTGGGCTGGAATCGCGATCTGTCAGCAGTCTCGGCGGCAACTAGACTTGGGGTGAGATGAAATTTCTTCACGGCCACGAGCCCGCTTTCGACCTGACCTACAACGACGTCTTCATCGTCCCCAGTCGCTCCGATGTGCTGTCGCGGATGGACGTCGACCTGTCGACGTCGGACGGCTCGGGCACGACGATCCCGATTGTGGTGGCCAACATGACCGCCGTCGCCGGCCGCCGGATGGCCGAGACGGTGGCGCGTCGCGGCGGCCTTGTCGTTCTGCCGCAAGACCTTCCGACCGCGGCGGTCCAGCAGACGGTCGACTTCGTCAAGAGCCGCGACCTCGTCGTCGACACCCCGGTGGTGCTCTCCCCCGACGACTCGGTGTCGGATGCGACGGCCCTGATCCACAAGCGTGCCCACGGCGCCGCCGTCGTCGCCTTCGAGGGACGGCCCATCGGCCTGGTCACCGAGGCCGGCTGCGTCGGCGTGGACCGCTTCACCCGGGTCCGCGACATCGCGGTGTCCGACTTCGTCGGCGCGCCGGTGGGCACGGACCCACGAAAGGTGTTCGACCTGCTCGAACACGCCCCGATCGACGTGGCGGTGATGACCGAGGCCGACGGCACGCTGGCCGGTGTGCTGACCCGAACCGCGGCCATCCGCGCCGGCATCTACACCCCCGCCGTCGACGACAGCGGCCGGTTGCGCATCGCCGCGGCGGTGGGCATCAACGGCGACGTCGGCGCGAAGGCCCGCAGCCTGGCCGAGGCCGGGGTCGACCTGCTGGTGATCGACACCGCACATGGCCACCAGGTCAAGATGCTGGACGCCATCAAGGCCGTCGCGTCGCTCGACCTCGGACTGCCGCTGGTCGCTGGCAACGTGGTGTCCGCCGAGGGCACCCGTGACCTGATCTCGGCGGGCGCGTCGATCGTCAAGGTCGGCGTCGGACCCGGCGCGATGTGCACGACCCGGATGATGACGGGCGTGGGTCGGCCTCAGTTCTCCGCGGTGCTCGAATGTGCTACTGCGGCAAAGCAACTCGGTGCCCACGTGTGGGCCGACGGCGGTGTCCGGCACCCGCGCGACGTCGCGCTGGCGCTCGCCGCCGGGGCGTCGAACGTGATGATCGGCTCGTGGTTCGCCGGCACCTATGAATCGCCGGGCGACCTGATGCGCGACCGCGAGGACCGCCCGTACAAGGAGAGCTACGGCATGGCGTCCAAGCGCGCCGTGGCGGCACGCACCGCCGCCGACGATCCGTTCGACCAGGCCCGCAAGGCGTTGTTCGAGGAGGGCATCTCGACGTCGCGGATGGGGCTCGACCCGTCCCGGGGCGGAGTGGAAGACCTGCTCGACCACATCACCTCGGGGGTGCGCAGCACGTGCACCTACGTCGGCGCCACCAACCTCGCCGAGCTACACGAGAAGGTCGTGCTCGGCGTGCAGTCCCCGGCGGGGTTCGCCGAGGGTCATCCGCTGCCGACCGGCTGGTAAGCCCCTCGGCCCGCCGCCACCGGCTACCATAGATTTCACTTTTTCAGCGCCTACTCGAAAGGGACCCTGTGCCGCAGGCACCCGTTGAGGCCGCGAGCTTCCGGGCCGAGCGGCCCGGCGACGAACCGTCCGACGCCGAGCCCTCTTCTAGTCGGCCGGGCGGAAGGCCCGGCTCACTACCGGCGAGACCACGAGGACTCTCGGCATGACACTCGCCACCTCGCTGCTCTCCATCGCCGCCATCATCCTGCTGACCATCGGCACCGCGGTGTTCGTCGCCGCGGAGTTCTCGCTGACCGCACTCGAACGCAGCACCGTCGAGGCCAACGCGCGCAGCGGCGACCGTCGCGACCTGATGGTGCAGCGCGCCCACCGCACGCTGTCGTTCCAGCTCTCCGGCGCACAGGTGGGCATCTCGATCACCACGCTGGCCACCGGCTACCTGGCCGAACCCGTCGTCGGGCGGCTGATCCGGCCCGGTCTGGACGCGATCGGTGTGCCCGAACGCTTCGCCGGCGGCCTCGCGCTGTTCTTCGCCGTGGTGATCGCCACCTCGCTGTCGATGGTGTTCGGCGAGCTGGTGCCCAAGAACCTGGCGGTGGCCAGGCCGGTGCAGACGGCGCGCTGGTCGGCGGGCCCGCAACTGGTGTTCTCGACGCTGTTCACCCCGCTGATCCGGCTGACCAACGGCACCGCCAACTGGATCCTGCGCCGACTGGGCATCGAGCCTGCGGAGGAGTTGCGCTCGGCCCGCTCCCCGCAGGAACTGGTGTCACTGGTGCGCAGCTCGGCACGCAGTGGCGCGCTCGATCCCGTCACCGCGGTGCTCGTCGACCGATCCCTGCAGTTCGGTGAACGCACCGCCGAGGAATTGATGACCCCGAGGGCGAAGATCGAAGCGCTGGAATCCGACGACACCGCCGCAGACCTGGTGGCCGCGGCCATCAAGACCGGCCACTCACGTTTCCCGATCATCCAGGGCGATCTCGACGAGACGATCGGCATCGCGCACGTCAAGCAGGTGTTCGAGGTGCCCGCGGCGCGTCGCAGCACCACCCCGTTGGCCAGCTTGGCGCTGCCCATCGCCAAGGTGCCCTCGACGCTCGACGGCGACGCGGTGATGACACAGATTCGTGCCAACGGATTGCAGACCGCACTCGTCGTCGACGAATACGGTGGCACCGCGGGCATGGTCACCATGGAGGACCTCATCGAGGAGATCGTCGGCGATGTGCGCGACGAGCACGACGTCGAACCCCCCGACGTGGTTCCCGCAGGCAAGGGCTGGCAGGTGTCGGGGCTGCTTCGCATCGACGAAGTCGCCGAGGCCACGGGTTTCCGTGCGCCCGAAGGCGATTACGAAACCATCGGCGGACTGGTGCTCGAGAAGCTCGGGCACATTCCCGAGCAGGCCGAGTCGGTGGAGTTGACGGCGTTCGACCCCGACGGCGTCGCGCTGGACGACCCGATTCGCTGGCTGGCCACCGTGGTCCGCATGGACGGCAGGCGCATCGACCTGCTCGAGCTGACCGAACTCGGCCGCCGCAGCACAGGAGATGAGAGCTGATGGGCGGCGACATCTTCGGCGTGCTGCTGACCGTGCTGTTGCTCGGCGCGAACGCGTTCTTCGTCGCGTCGGAGTTCGCGCTGATCTCGGCGCGTCGCGACCGGCTCGAAGCGCTGGCCGAGCAGGGCAAGAAGAGCGCGGTGACCGTCATCCGCGCCGGCGAGAACCTGTCGCTGATGCTCGCCGGAGCCCAGCTGGGCATCACGATCTGCTCGATCCTGCTGGGCCGGGTCGGCGAGCCCGCGGTCGCGCATCTGCTGGAGAAGCCGTTCGATCTTTTCGGCATCCCCGACTCGGTGCTGCACACGGTGTCGTTCTTCGTCGCACTTGCCGTCGTGGTGACGCTGCACGTGCTGCTCGGCGAGATGGTCCCGAAGAACATCGCGATCGCCGGGCCCGAATCGGCGGCGATGCTGCTGATCCCGGTCTACCTGGTCTACGTCCGGCTGGCCCGCCCGTTCGTGGCCTTCTACAACTGGTGCGCCAACACCACGTTGCGCGCCATGGGGGTCGAACCGAAGGACGAACTCGACGTCACGGTGTCGACCGTCGAGCTGTCCGAGATGATCGCCGAGTCGGTGTCTGAGGGGCTGCTCGACCAGGAGGAGCACAGCCGGCTGACCCGCGCTTTGCAGATCCGCAACCGCGTCGCCAGCGACGTTGCCATGCCGCTCAGCGAGATCAGGACCGTCCCGGTGGCGCGCGAGGGCTGCGGGCCCACCCTGGCGGCGATCGAGGAGGCGCTCGCCGAAACCGGCTACTCGCGCTTCCCGGTCAGCGGCCTGTCCGGCGAGTTCGTGGGGTACCTGCACATCAAGGACGTCCTGCCGCTGGTCGACGACCCCAACACGGACAACGCCGTGCTGGACGCCTCGATGGTGCGGCCGCTGCCGCGGGTGCCGGCGTCGATGTCGCTGCCCGACGCGCTCTCAAGGCTGCGACGGGAGAACGCTCACCTGGCACTGCTGACCGCGCCCGACGGCAGCATCTCGGCGATGGTCGCGCTGGAAGACCTGGTCGAGGACCTCGTCGGCACCGTGCGCGACGGGACCCACCGTGTCTGATGCGCTCGTGCTCGACGAGCGCGATTGGACCGCCCGAGCACAACACCACCGCGACCGCGTCGACGACTTCCTACGGGTCTACCGCTCGCCGGCCGGGCAGCCCCACCCCGTCTGGGACTTCCTGTTCACCTACTACAGGTTGCGGCCCCGGCAGCTGCGGTGGTGGCATCCCGGGTTCGGTGTCGTGCTCGCGGGCGACTCGGCGGCTCGCTATCTGGGCCGCACCGGCTACGGCCGCGCACCGCACGGGGTGACCGTGACCCGCGACTACCTCCAGAGCCGGGCCGAGACCGTGCGGTTCATCACCAGGCTGTTGCGGGCGACCGCGTCGCGGCCGGCGCGACTGAACTGCTTCGGGCTGCACGAATGGGCGATGGTCTACCGGGCGCGGTCCGTGCGCCACGACCGTGTGCCGCTGCGGCTGGGCGCCGAAGGCACGGATGCGGTGGTCGAATCGATGCCGTTGCGGTGCAGCCATTTCGACGCCTTCCGGTTCTTCACCGACCCTGCGACCGAGCTCAACAGCGAGCAATTGTCCCGCGACGGCCAGATCCACTCGGAGCAACCGGGCTGCCTGCACGCCGCGATGGATTGCTACAAGTACGCCTACAAGCTGGGGCCGCTGGTCGATTCGATGCTGGTGATGGACTGTCTCGACCTCGCAGCGCAGGCCCGTGAACTCGACATGCGGGCCAGCCCCTACGATCTTCGCGACTACGGATTCGAGCCGATCGCCATCGAGACGCCGGCGGGACGGGCCGAATACGTGCGGATCCAGCAGCAGATTGCCGACCGGGCAGCGCCGCTGCGGGAGCGGCTGGCGCAGCGGTGCGAGGCGCTGCTCGCCACCGCGGTGAACCGCGCGACAACGGAAGCGGTCGAGCGCGAAAAAGCCGCAGCGGGAGCGCAGGAATAGCTGCCATTACCCGCGGGTAAGCTGGATCGACGGCACTGCGTCCAACGCGCCTTTGCAGGCGAGGGAGGAAATATGACCGATCGCGTGAAGGTGGGCAACCTGCGTGTTGCCCAGGTGCTGTACGACTTCATCAACAACGAGGCGCTGCCGGGTACCGACCTCGACCCCGACACCTTCTGGTCCGGTGTGGACAAGGTCGTCGCCGATCTGACGCCCAAGAACCAGGAGCTGCTCGCCAAGCGCGACGAGCTGCAGGCCCGCATCGACAAGTGGCACCGCCAGCGGGTCATCGAGCCGATCGACGCCGAGGCCTACCGGCAGTTCCTCACCGAGATCGGGTACCTGCTGCCCGAGCCCGAGGACTTCACCATCACCACCGCGGGCGTGGATGACGAGATCACCACCACCGCAGGCCCGCAGCTCGTCGTCCCGATCCTCAACGCCCGCTTCGCGCTGAACGCCGCGAACGCCCGGTGGGGCTCGCTGTACGACGCGCTGTACGGCACCGACGTCATCCCCGAGGACGACGGCGCCGAAAAGGGCACCAGCTACAACAAGATTCGCGGCGACAAGGTCATCGCGTATGCCCGCCGCTTTCTCGACGGTGCCGCGCCGCTTGCCACCGGCGCGTGGAACGACGCCACCGGTATCAAGATCGACGAGGGCCAGCTGGTCATCACGCTGGGTGACGGGCTGTCCACCGGCCTAGCGACGCCCGAGCAGTTCGTCGGTTACACCGGTGAACTCGGTTCGCCGTCCTGGTCGGTGCTGCTGCGCAACCACGGTCTGCACGTCGAGATCCTGATCGACCCCGACTCCCCCGTCGGCGCCACCGATCCGGCAGGCATCAAGGACGTCGTCCTGGAGTCCGCGATCACCACGATCATGGACTTCGAGGACTCGGTGGCCGCCGTCGACGCCGATGACAAGGTGCTCGGTTACCGCAACTGGCTGGGCCTGAACCGCGGCGACCTCGCCGAAGAGGTCAGCAAGGACGGCAAGACCTTCACCCGGGTGCTCAACGAGGACCGCGTCTACACCACCCCGGACGGCGAGGGCCAGCTGACGCTGCCCGGCCGCAGCCTGCTGTTCGTGCGCAACGTCGGGCACCTGATGACCAACGACGCGATCGTGACAGGCGCCGATGGCGAAGAAGGCACAGAGGTGCCGGAAGGCATCCAGGACGCGTTGTTCACCAGCCTGATCGCGATCCACGGGCTGAAGTCCGGCGATGGGAACGGCCCGAAGGTCAACAGCCGCACCGGCTCGATCTACATCGTCAAGCCCAAGATGCACGGTCCCGAAGAGGTCGCGTTCACCGTCGAGCTGTTCGGCCGCGTCGAGGACGTCCTCGGACTGCCGCCGAACACGATCAAGGTCGGCATCATGGACGAGGAACGCCGCACCACCGTCAACCTCAAGGCCTGCATCAAGGCGGCCGCCGACCGCGTGGTGTTCATCAACACCGGCTTCCTGGACCGCACCGGCGACGAGATCCACACGTCGATGGAAGCGGGCCCGATGATCCGCAAGGGTTCCATGAAGACTCAGCCGTGGATCCTGGCTTACGAGGACCAGAACGTCGACATCGGGCTGGCCACCGGATTCTCCGGGCGCGCACAGATCGGCAAGGGCATGTGGGCGATGACCGACCTGATGGCCGACATGGTCGAGCAGAAGATCGGTCAGCCCAAGGCCGGCGCCACCACCGCGTGGGTGCCGTCGCCGACCGCGGCCACGCTGCACGCCATGCACTATCACGAGGTCGACGTGTACGCGGTGCAGAAGGAGCTCGCAGGTAAGACGCGGACCACGATCGACGACCTGCTCACCATTCCGCTGGCGAAGGAGCTCGCCTGGGCTCCCGAGGAGATCCGCGAAGAGGTCGACAACAACTGCCAGTCCATCCTCGGCTACGTGGTGCGCTGGATCGACGCCGGCGTCGGCTGCTCGAAGGTGCCTGATATCCACAACGTCGCGTTGATGGAAGACCGTGCGACCCTTCGCATCTCGAGCCAGCTGCTGGCCAACTGGCTGCGCCACGGGGTGATCACCGAGGACGACGTGAAGGCCAGCCTGCGACGCATGGCCGCGGTGGTCGACAAGCAGAACGAGAAGGATCCGGAGTTCCGGCCGATGGCACCGGACCCCGAGGGCAGCGTGGCGTTCCAGGCCGCCCAGGAACTGATCCTCTCCGGCGCGGCACAACCGAACGGTTACACCGAACCGATCCTGCATCGCAGGCGCCGCGAGTTTAAGGCAGCCAATAGCGGTGCTTGATCCGATGACCCGTCGACGTAGCGAGCACAAGGGCTTCTGTGGGCAGGCATAGCATTCCCGACCCCGAGGATTCGGCCGGCGAAGAGCAGCACGACGAAACCGAGACCACGCGGTTCGGCCAGGCCGAGGATTCCGGGCCCGGTTACGGATCCGGCTACGGCTCCCGAGCGGCCAGGTCGGACGACGACGTATTCAGCGACGACGTTTACCGCGACGACGTTTCGAGCGATGACGTTTACCGCGACGACGTTTCGAGCGATGACATTTACCGCGATGACGAACCGGAATCCTCGGGTTTCGACCTGCGTCGTGTCGGGTCGTCTACTCCGCCGCCCAATCGTCCGCGCTCCGGTCGCCAACACGGCGGGGACTGGGACGGCGGTGAATGGACGGGCAGCCACCGCGCGGTGACGCCGGGCAGGCGCGGCGTCAGCATCGGCGTGATCATCGCCCTTGTCACCGTCGTCGTGGTGGTCGGCGCGATCATCTTGTGGCGCTTCTTCGGCGACGCACTCTCCGATCGCAGTGATGTCGCAGCGGCCCGGTGCGTCAACGGTGAGGTCGGCGTCGCCGTCGTCGCCGACCCCTCCATCGCCGACCAGATCAAGACCCTGGCCGACCGCTACAACCAGAACGCCGCGCCGGTCGGCGACCGCTGCGTGAAGGTCGGCGTGACGCCGGCCGACTCCGATCAGGTGGTCAACGGATTCAACGAGAAATGGCCGTCCGACCTTGGTGAGCAGCCCGCGCTGTGGATCCCGGCCAGCTCGATCTCGGCCGCGCGCCTCGAGGCCAGCGCCGGGGAGCAGACCATCAGCGATGCCCGATCGCTGGTCACCTCGCCCGTCGTGCTGGCGATCAGACCAGAGCTCAAAGACGCGCTGAAACAACAGAACTGGGCCACGTTGCCGGCGCTGCAGACCAACCCCACCGCACTGGACGGGCTGGGTCGGCCGGGCTGGGGCGCGTTGCGGTTGGCGCTGCCGATGTCCGGCGACAGCGATGCCTCCTACCTCGCGGCCGAAGCGGTCGCGGCGGCGGCCGCACCCGCGGGCGCACCGCCGAGCGCCGGCATCGGGGCGGTGAGCCAGCTGGTCGCAGGTCAGCCGAAGCTGGCGGACACGAAGGCCGCGACGGCGATGGACGCGCTGCTGAAGGCGACCGATCCCGCGGACGCGCCGGTGCATGCCGTCGTCGTCACCGAGCAACAGCTCTTCCAACGCGGCACCACACTGACCGACGCCAAGAACACGGTGACGTCGTGGCTGCCGCCCGGGCCCACGCCGGTAGCGGACTACCCGACGGCGCTGCTGGCCGGCGAGTGGCTGTCGCAGGAGCAGGTGGCAGCCGCTAGCGAGTTCGCGCGCTTCATGCGCAAGCCGGATCAACTGGCCGAACTCGCCAAGGCCGGCTTCCGCACCGACGGCGACACCCCGCCCGCGAGCGACGTCACCGACTTCGCTCCCCTTTCGGCGCCATTGTCGGTGGGCGACAACGCGATGCGCGTCACGCTTGCCAACGCGCTGACCGCACCGGCGCAGAGCCCGGCGGTGACCATCATGCTCGACCAGTCGATGCCGGCCGTCGAGGGCACGGGATCGCGGCTGGCGAACGTGACCGCGGCGCTCGACGCGCGACTGCAGGCGCTGGCGCCGAACTCCGCGGTCGGATTGTGGACATTCGACGGTGTCCAGGGTCAGTCTCAGGTGCCATTCGGCCCGCTGTCCGACCAGCTCGACGGCAGGCCGCGGTCGGCCGTGCTGAACGCTGAGCTCAGTGGCCAGACGCCCTTGAGCGGCGGTGCGGTCTCGTTCACCACGCTGCGGCTGGTCTATGAGCAGGCCAAGACGAATTTCCGTGAGGGCCAGCCGAATTCGGTCCTCGTCATCACCACCGGCCCGCACACGGACCAGACGCTGAACGGCCAGGGACTACAGGATTACATCCGCGGCGCGTTCGACCCCGCCCGCCCGGTCGCGGTGAACGTGATCGATTTCGGTGGCGACGCCGACCGCGCGACGTGGGAGGCGGTGGCGCAGACCACCCGCGGCAAGTATCAGAACCTGGACAGCTCGGCGGGCCCGGAGCTGACGTCGGCGATCACGGCCGCCACGTCCTAGCGCGACGCTGTTGACAGCAGGGCCATCGCCGCGCGGGTGAACTCCTCCGGCACCTCGACCTGCGGGTAGTGCCCGACCCCGGGCAGTTCGACAACGGCTGCCGCGGGCCGCAGTTCGCGGAGCCCGTCGAGCACGTTCGTGGTCGCGACGGGATCCTCGAGCGCCCACAGGAAGCTCAGCGGCTTGGTCCAGTCCCGCACCGCGCCGTGCCACCGCGTGGCATAGCGGACGCGTTCGTCGAGGTAGGCGATGAGCCGGTGCGGGATGCGGTGGCCGTCGTTGTACGACCAGAGCGCCCACTGCGCTTCCGCCTCCTCTTTGGTCAACGGATGGTCGGCACTGAACAGCTTTGCGAACTCGCGCTGGTACGACGACGCATTGGACAGCAGCGCGAGGATCGGCCCGAGCGGGCCGCGAAGCAGCTTCTGGGCGGGCCGCAGGCTGGCCCGGTGCAGGATCACGCTGCCATTGCCGATCACCGCGCGCGACAGCTCGAACGGCAACTGCCCCTGCAGATCTCGCGCCAGCAGTTCGGTGGCCACCGACGTGCCCATGTCGTGCGCGATCAGTTCCACCGGACCCGAGGTCGTCTCGGCCACCACGGCTTGGACGATGTCGGCCTGTTCGAGCAGGCTGTAGTTGTGCGGCCGCGGTTTGTCCGACAGCCCGAAGCCCAGAAAGTCCAGGGTCACCCACGCCCGGCCGCCGAGGTGCGGAACGACCTCGCGGTAGTCGTACGAACTGGACGGGTAGCCGTGCAGCAGCAGGATCGTCGGGCCCTCGCCCGGCGCCGAACGGACGAACACTCGGCCAGCGGCAACGCTCAACCAGGAGCCACCGTCGCTCCACTGCTCCACACTTCGGGGTAACACGCCACGAACCCTAGCCGCCGAACGTGGGTCACCCGCACAATTCGACGCGCCGGCAGGTCAGGCGAACGCCTCCACCGGCGGGCACGAGCACATCAGGTTGCGGTCGCCGTACGCGCCGTCGATGCGACGCACCGGCGGCCACACCTTCGGGCGGAAGGACTTGCCGAGCGGATAGGCCGCCTGCTCGCGGGTGTAGGCGTGGCCCCAGTCGGACACCAGCAGGCATTCCGCGGTGTGCGGCGCGCCACGCATCGGGTTGTCGTCGACCGGCCACGTACCCGCCGCCACGGCGTCGATCTCGCCGCGGATCGCGATCATCGCCTCGCAGAACGCGTCGACCTCGGCCAGGCTTTCGCTCTCCGTCGGCTCGACCATCAGCGTGCCCGCCACCGGGAAGCTCATCGTCGGAGCGTGGAACCCGCAGTCCGCCAGCCGTTTTGCCACATCATCGACGGTGACGCCGGTCTGCTTGGTGATGCCCCGCAGATCGAGGATGCACTCGTGGGCCACCATGCCGTTCTCGCCGGTGTACAGCACCGGGTAGTACTCGTCGAGGCGGCGGGCGATGTAGTTGGCCGACGCGATCGCCGTCAGCGACGCCGCGCGTAGGCCACCGGCCCCCATCATCCGGATATAGGCCCAGGTGATCGGCAGGATCGACGCCGACCCGTACGGCGCCGCCGACACCGTCAGGTCGTCGCCGAGTTCGTCGACCAGCGGGTGCCCCGGCAGATAGGGCGCGAGATGCGCACGCACCGCGACCGGTCCGACACCGGGACCGCCGCCGCCGTGCGGGATGCAGAACGTCTTGTGCAGGTTGAGATGGCTGACGTCGCCGCCGAACCGGCCCGGCCGCGCCAACCCGACCAGCGCGTTGAGGTTCGCCCCGTCGACGTAGACCTGGCCGCCCACATCGTGGACCGCGGCGCAGATGTCGGCGACGTCGTGCTCGTAGACACCGTGGGTCGACGGATAGGTGATCATCAGCGCCGCAACGCTTTCCGCGTGCTCGGCGATCTTGGCGCGCAGATCGTCGAGATCGACGTCACCGTTCTCGCGGCAACCCACCACGACGACCCGCATCCCCGCCAGCGCGGCCGATGCGGCGTTGGTGCCGTGCGCGGACGACGGGATGAGGCAGATGTTGCGCTGCGAATCGCCGCGGCTGAGGTGATAGGCCTGGATCGCCAGCAGTCCGGCGTACTCCCCCTGCGAGCCCGCGTTGGGCTGCAGCGACACCGCGTCATAGCCGGTGATGGCCGTCAACCAGGTCTCGATGTCGGCGATCAGCTTGCGCAGTCCGGGAGTGTCGGATGCCGGAGCGAACGGATGCTGCCTGGCGAATTCGGGCCAGGTGATCGGCTCCATCTCGGCGGCCGCGTTGAGCTTCATGGTGCACGACCCGAGCGGAATCATGCTGCGGTCCAACGCAATATCCTTGTCCGCCAGGGACCGCAGGTAGCGCATCATCTCGGTTTCGGTGCGGTACCTGGTGAACGCCGGGTGCGTCAGGAACTCCGAGGTGCGGGTCTCGATGGCGGGTCCGTCGAACCCGTCTGCCGCGGTCACGCCGAACGCCGACAGCGCGGTGTCGACGTGCTGCGCCGTGGTGGCCTCGTCGCACGACACCGACACATGGTCAGCGTCGACCAGCCAGATGTTCACGCCGTGCGCCTTGGCGTTGTCGCGAACCTCCGCAGCCCGACCGGGAACGCGGGCCAGCACCGTGTCGAAGATCGCGCTGTGCACCACCTCGACACCGCCCTTGGCCAAACCGGCGGCCAGTGCCCCGGCGTGCGCGTGCACCCGCCGTGCGATCGCGGTCAACCCCTCGGCACCGTGATAGCTGGCGTACATCGCGGCCATCACCGCGAGCAGCACCTGAGCGGTGCAGATGTTGCTGGTCGCCTTGTCGCGGCGGATGTGCTGCTCGCGGGTCTGCAGCGCCAACCGGTACGCGGGAGCGCCGTCGGCGTCGAGTGACACACCAACCAGACGGCCGGGCAGTTGGCGGGCATGCTTGGCGTGCACGGCGAGGTAACCGGCGTGCGGTCCACCGAATCCCATTGGGACGCCGAATCTCTGGGTGCTGCCGAACGCGACGTCGGCGCCGATCTCACCGGGCGGGGTGATCAGCGTCAGTGCGAGCAGGTCGGCGCCGATGGCCACCAGTGCACCCCGGTCGTGGGCCTGCGTCACCAGTTCGGTCCAGTCGACGATCGCGCCGCCGGCACCCGGCAGTTGGACGATGACGCCGAAGAACTCGCCGTCGGGCAGGCCCTGTCGCAGGTCGGCGGTGACGATCTCGATGCCGAGCGGCTTCGCACGGGTGGCCAACACGGCGGCGGTCTGGCGGTACACGTCGGCGTCAACGACCAGCCGGTTCGACGACCCGCGCACCGCACGGTGCATCAGCGTCATCGCCTCGGCGGCGGCGGTGCCCTCGTCGAGCATGGACGCGTTGGCGACCTCGAGCCCGGTCAGGTCGCTGACCATGGTCTGGAAGTTGAGCAACGCCTCGAGTCGGCCCTGGCTGATCTCGGGCTGATACGGCGTATACGCCGTGTACCACGCGGGGTTCTCAAGTATGTTGCGGCGCAACACCGGCGGGGTGAGCGTGTCGAAGTAGCCCTGCCCGATCATCGACACCGCGATCGTGTTCGCGTCGGCGAGCGCCCGCAGTTCCGCGAGCGCCTCGTCCTCTGTGGCCGCCGGCGGCAGCTGATCCAGACCGGGCGCCACCTGATCGGCGGTCAGCGCGTCGAGGATGCCCGCGGGCAACGCCTTTTCGGCGAGTTCGTCGAGGGAGCCGACGCCGATGGTGGTGAGCATGGTGGCGACGGCGTCGGCGTCAGGGCCGATATGCCGTGCGGCGAAGGTGAATGAGTCGTTCTGGTCGGACACCGGCGATTGCTCCAGACGCGTGAAGGGTCAGAACCGTTGGGCTCCTCTCCCTCTGTCGTCGGTGCCTGAGAGATTCGGCGACCCGCGCAGCGCGACGAAGCCTTTCCCCATGGGCGGGTGGACCTGGGCCCACCACTTTCCAGAGGCATCGGGGCCCTGTGCGGTCCGGGTGCCTGAGAGGTTGACGGAGAGGTGTTGCTCCTTCGGCGTCCGCGGCTGGCGACCACGGAACTCTCCCGCACAAGGGCGATGCGGTGACGAGTTTACCGGTGGGCGCCGCAATAGCCGCGCCGAGAGTGCGCACAGATCGCGGGTTCGGCGATTTTCGCGATCTCCCCGCAGTTTCGCGGGGCGGGAACTAGCCGATCTTGCGGTCGCGGTGCTTGCGCCGAGACGCCAGTTCGTCCTCGGGCGCGGCGATGGATTCGCCGCCGTCGGCGCGCTCACCTGGGAAGTCGGCGATCGCGCCGGTCAGCTCGCGCATGGCGCCCGACACCGCGATACCGAACACGCCCTGGCCGCCCTGCAAAAGGTCGACCACCTCCTCGGCCGAGGTGCATTCATAGACCGTGGTGCCGTCGGAGAACAGCGTGATGTTGGCGAGGTCGCGGACGCCGCGCTGACGCAGGTGATCGACGGCGACGCGGATGTTGTGCAGCGAGATGCCGGTGTCCAGCAGGCGCTTGACGATCTTGAGGACGAGGATGTCCTTGAACGAGTAGAGCCGCTGGCTGCCCGAACCGGCGGCGCTGCGGATGGACGGCACGACCAGCGAGGTGCGTGCCCAGTAGTCGAGCTGCCGGTAGGTGATTCCGGCGATCTGGCATGCACTGGGGCCGCGGTAGCCGACGAGCTCGTCGGGTACGGAGTCGTCAGGGAACAGACCTGCCTGCACTGGTGCTTCCGATACGGTGACCCCCGATTCGGCGGGACCGCTGGCAGAGGACAGGTCGAATTCCTCTTGACGTGGCGTGTCTCCCACTTTCGAATCCTCTCGCCGGTCTCGCTTTGTGACCTGCATGGCAGCACGTTTGCCCAAGCCCGAATGTGTCGAGCATACGCTTTCGCCGGGCCCGAGACTGGCCATCAGCAGGTCCGACCATCAGAGTATGGCTGCCCGCTTCCCCGTTCGGAGAAACCCGCCCCGCGTGTCGAGGCCGACGAGACGCATCCGTGACAAAACCGCACGAAAAGGCGACCCGAAGTGCGGCTAGGTCGCCTTGAAATCGTCGGGCGACACGCTGTCGAGGAATTCCTTGAACTTCTCGACCTCGTCCTCGCGCACCGCACCGGTGGCTTCCTCGTCGTTCTCATCCGGAATCAGCAGCCCGGCCTCGGCGAGCACCGCCTCTTCGACATAGATCGGCACGCCGACCCGCAGCGCGATCGCCACCGAATCCGAAGGACGCGCCGACACCTTGATGTCGCGATCGAAGATCAGGTCGGCGTAGAACGTACCCTCCTGCAGGTCGACGATGCGCACCTCTTTGAGCGAATGACCAAGCGCGCCAATGACATCCCGGATGAGGTCGTGTGTGAGCGGCCGTGCCGGCTCCACACCCTGCTGTTCGAGTGCGATCGCCGCCGCCTCCGACTGACCTATCCAGATCGGTAGGTAGCGGTCGCCGTTGGACTCGCGGAGCAGCAGAACCGGCTGGTTCTGGGGCTGCTCCACGCGAATGCCGACTACACGAACCTCGCCCATCTGTGTCCGCCCTTCGCGCTGAGATGCCTGCAGATTCGAGTCTAATCCTCAGCGGTCGAGAACGTCGCGCACCGCCGACTTGATCAGCGACGTGTGCAGAGTGATGGCCAGCGCCGCCACCTCACGCGCCAGATCGTCGGCACGATCCCTCGCGCCCGCCTTGTCCGCCTTCACCACCGGTCCTGCGATCTGCGCGATCAGATCGGACTGACGGTCGGCTGCCGAGCGGAACGCCCGCAGATGCCGCGGCTCGACGCCGTACTCCGCCAGCGCGCGAGCGCACTGGGCGATCAGCACGGAGTGCTCATCGAAGAAGCCGCCAGGCCCGGTCTTGATCACCCCCGCCTTGACCAGCGCGGTGATGAGTTCGTCGTCGACGCCGGAACGGGTGCGTAAATCCTCGCGCGACAACCGCACCTGGGTGGGTGCCACGCCGCCCTGGCCGCCCGCAGCGTCTGCGGCGTCCGTCAAGGCACCGGTCACCGGCACCAAACGCGGTATGCCGTAAGCGGATCCGCTCTGCGGTAATTCCCCGTCAGGCTGGGCGTCCAGCTGGGCCTTGATGACCTTCAGTGGCAGGTACTGGTCGCGTTGAGCGGTCAGAATGAAGCGCAGGCGAGCGCAGTCGTACGCGGTGAACCGACGGTAGCCCGACGCCGTGCGCTCCGGGGTGACCAGTCCTTCGGCCTCCAAGAATCGAATCTTGGAAATGGTCACATCCGGGAAGTCCGGTCGCAGCAGATCCAGAACCGCGCCGATCGACATCCCAGTCAGAGCGGGGGTGTCGGGCTGGCTCATTTACTCGTCGGGAGTGCGCTCATCGACCACTAGCTGCCGCCGTTGTCGTCGCTCTTGGGCCCGGTGAGGAACACCAGGCGGAACTTGCCGATCTGCACCTCGTCGCCGTTGGAGAGCACCGCGGAGTCCACGGGCTCACGGTTGACGTAGGTGCCGTTGAGACTGCCGACATCAACGACCTGGAACTCGTTGCCTTCGAGTCGGAACTCCGCGTGACGGCGGCTCACGGTCACATCATCGAGGAAGATGTCGCTGTCGGGATGCCGACCCGCCGATGTGGTGGGCTGGTCGAGCAGGAACCGCGAACCGGCGTTGGGCCCCCGCTTGACGACCAGCAGTGCGGAGCCCACGGGTAGGCCCTCGACCCCCGTGACCGCACCTTCGGTGCCCGCCGCCGCCGGAGCGTCCAGTTCGTTGAGGAAGTCCGCGCGAAAGACAGATGTCGTTTCCACGGTGAGATCATCAGACGTCTGGTCCGCCCCAGAATTCTGGTCCTTGTCCGTCACCCGCTGCTCCTCACTAGCCGCTGTGGCGTATTCAGGCATATCAGGCCAAACCCGCAGCCGAAGTTCGTCTGGTGTCGACCGTACCGTGAGGTGGACGCGATTGTGTCCACCACCGCCGGATCCGCCTCTGGTTGGTATCCCCAGTCGGGAAAACCCTAACAACCCGTCATTCGGCCACGGTGGCGCGGTAGCCGTCGGCATCGAGAAGCTTGCCCAGCCCGTCGTTCAACGCGTCGGCGTCGAGTTGCAGGTCGATCAGCCAACCTCCGCCGTAGGGCTCCGAGTTGACGAGCTGCGGGTTAGCCTCCAGATCACCATTCACCGCAACGACTTTCGCGCTGACCGGCGCGTACAGATCCGACACCGACTTCGTCGATTCCACCTCGCCGAACGACTCGCCCGCGGTGACCTCGGCGCCGACGTCGGGCAACTGGACGAACACCACATCCCCGAGCGCGGACTGCGCGTAATCGGTGATGCCGACGCGGACGGTGTCATCACCGGTACGCTGCACCCACTCGTGCTCCTCGGTGTAGTACAGGTCGGCTGGGATTTCGCTCACGGCGCTCCTAGGTCTCTCTTCCGCGTTTTCACCGTCATTTGACTGGCTGAGCGTATTGGCGAGGTTTCGGTTGCCGCAAGGCGGTGACGTCCACACGCTCCGCCTGCTGCACGCTCATCGTGCCGCCGACGCGTTCGACACTGTCCATCGCGCCGCCGGGAATGTTCAGGGCCGCGGCCAGCGTCGGCGGATCACCAATCGCGGTAACCGAATACGGCGGGTTGAGCGTCACGCTGTCGACGACGAGCGCGCCGGGGACTCCGACGACCCAGGTGTCCAGGCCCACCCGGACCTCCGAACCTCCCCCGCGAATCTCCATCGCCTCGGCCCCGGCATTGCGCAGCTCGTTGATCACGTCGAGCATGGTCTCGGCCGGTACGCCGGGGGTGGTGTCGGTGATGGTCAGCGTCACGCCGGGACCGGTGGCGGGCACCGTGCCGATCAGGATCGACAATGCCGCCAGCCGGGCCTGGGCGTTTTCGATCGCGGCCTGATCGCTGGATCCGGAGGCCTGGAGTTGCGCCAGCGTGCGCTGCAGGTCGGCCACTTCGGTGTTCAGCGCCGCCTCGCGTTGCTGCAGCGAGTCCAGCAGTACCAGCAGGTCGGCGGGCCGGGCGTTCTCCAGCGCATCGCCCGAGTCGGTCTGCCGCACCTGGGTGATGATCGCGACACCCAGCAGCAGACAGAGCAGCACGCCCAGTGCGCCGAAGATGATCTGCGTCCGGCCGCGCTGCACGACCCCGGCGACGCCACCGGCGTGCAGTTTGCCGATCTCGGGCGCCGGCGCGTCGGGCGGCAGCTCGTGGCGGCCGTGCTGGTCGGCATCGGAACGGTGTGGCGACTCGTCACTCATCGCTTATGTCACGCGCCGAATAGTCTGCGCCGCAAGGCGGCTGCGTTTCCGAAGATCCGGATGCCGAGGACGACGACGATCGCGGTGGACAGCTGCGTCCCGACGCCGAGCTGATCTCCCAGGTAGACGATCAGCGCGGCGACCAACACGTTGAACACGAAGGACACCACGAACACTTTCGAGTCGAAGATGCGCTCCAGATAGGCCCGCAGACCACCGAACACGGCGTCCAACGCGGCGACGACGGCGATCGGGAGGTACGGCTGTACGAACTCGGGCACCTCGGGGTGGAACACCAACCCCAGCGCGATGCCGATGACGAGTGCGACGATTCCGATCATTTGTCTGGACTCATCCAATCTCCTTGGCGAAGTTGACATCCCGGACCGGGCTGGCCGGCAGGGTGAGCGCCTCCGAGGTGCTCACCGTGACTCCCACTCCATACGAGGTCTCCAGCAGGCGCAGGCGCTGCAGACCGGGACTGCGCTCGAAGCCATCCCGCACCGCATTCGGCGGTCCGACCGCGAGGATGACGTAGGGGCTGCTGATCGGTTGATTGTCGACCAGGATGCCGCCGCCCGCCTGCCGGATCGTCACGTTCGGCCCCATCCGCACGCCGCCCACCGAAACCGCCTCCGCACCGCTGGCCCACAGCGAATTGACCACCAGCTGCAGATCGCGGTCCAGGATCACCTGCTGGCTACCGGGCACGCGCTCCTTGGACACGTCGGTGAGGTCTCTCGACATCCCGGGATCCGTGACGGTGATCTCCAGGCCCGGCCCGATGACGGGGGTCGCGGCCGCGTCTAAGTTCGATTCGTCGAGTTGGCCGAGCAGTTGCTGGCCGCGCGCGTCACCCTCGAGGCGTTGACGCCGCACGGTGTCCACTTCCGCCGCCAGGTCGTCGCGTCGAGCGGAGGCGCCCGCGACGTCTGTTTCGGCGACACGCACGCTGCCGGAGAGGACCTGTTGCGTCTCACGTACGCCTGGTGCGGTCGACCGGGCCTGGGCGACCGCGGCCACGAAAACCAGCGCGATCAACAGCGCCCCTGCAATCTGCCACGCCCACGACTGCCACCGCTTGCGCCGTTTGCCCTGTTTCTTCGCGTCGGCCGCCGCCTGGTAGCCCGGATCGAGGTGGTCCGACAGCAGGGAGCGCAGCAGCGACGGCACCGGGATCAGGGCCGGCTTGTCCGCGTCGTGGGCGCTGCGACCGGCGTTCGGGTCGTAGCCGCCGAGATGCGTCATCGTCCTACCTTCGGCATGCGGCGCATCACCATCGACACCTGGATCAGATAGAGCACGCCCGACCAGAGGTACATCGCCAGGCCCCAGATCAGGAACGCCCAGCCGCACGCGAGGATCACCCGGCTCCACAGCGCATCCCACTGGCCGAGCAGGATCAGCGGGAACCCGGACATCAGCGCGAAGGTCGCGGCCTTGCCGATGTAGGTGACCGGCAGCGCGGTCAGTCCCCTGCTGCGCAGCAGCGGCAGCGTCGCGGCGAGCACGACGTCGCGTCCGAGCAGGGTCAGCACGATCCACCACGGCACCGACCCGTGGATCGCCAGGGCGATCGGGACGGCGACCATGTAGATGCGGTCGACGGCCGGATCCAACAGCTCGCCGAGCCTCGACGACTGGTTGTCGACCAGTCGCGCGATCTTGCCGTCAGCCCAGTCCGAGAACCCGCTGAACATGAGGACCGCCACCGCCCAGGCGTTCTCGTTCGCCACGAGCAGCAACCACAGGAACACCGGCACCAGCACCAGGCGGAGCGCACTGAGCGCATTGGGCACCGTCAGCACCCGGGATTGCGACGTCTGCGCGGCCCCCGTCTGAGATCGCCGGCCCGGCGGCTCCTCCATAGGTAGAAACTAGCGGAATACTCCGGGCAGGCTCAGTGCCGACAGCGTGTCATCGGCGAGCGGGTTGTCGTGCACCATGTACGTCCACGTCGAGGTCGGGCGCGCGAGCTTGGACAGGTCGATTCCGGGCTCGTCCTCGATGGATTGGGCGGTGTCGAAGGTCTGTTGGGCGGCCTCGATCGCGTCGGCCGCCAGCGAGGCGAACGCATCGACGGCCATCCGGTGGAACTCGTCCAGCGGGTTCTGCCTGCCGAGGGCGCGCAGATGGATGCTCTCCCGGATGTCGGCCAGAAACGCGAGGTGGTCTGCCCAGCCGCGGTCCAAGTGGTACAGCATGATCAGGCGGCTGATCTTCTCGAGCTTCTCCTCGCCGATCTCCTCGGCCAGCTCTTCGTAGCGGTCCGGCGACAGCTCGCGCAGTTCGTCGCGTGCGGTCGGGGTGCGCAGCAGGGTGTTGCGGCGCTCGACGAGGATGGCGCGCTGCTGCGCGATCAGCTGGTTGTAGCGCCAGGTGTTGGCGTGCACGTCGAGCATACGGCCCTCGGCGACCCGCTGAGCGTGGTCGAGCAGGGTCGCTGCCCTCGGGTTGGTGATGCGGCCGTCCTCGTCGGTCTGCATCGGCAGCTTGCTCGCTTCGAGGTGCGCGGCGACCACGTCGTCCTCCCAGCTGGAGAAGAACACCGACGAGCCGGGATCGCCCTGGCGGCCGGCGCGTCCGCGCAGCTGGTTGTCCAGCCGCTCGGTGTTGTGCCGGCCGGTGCCGATGACGTGCAGCCCGCCGAGTTCGGCGACCTCGTCATGGTCGGTTTCGTCGGACCCGCCGAGCCGGATGTCGGTGCCGCGGCCCGCCATCTGGGTGGACACGGTCACCGCGCCGAGCTTGCCCGCCTCGGCGATGACGGCGGCCTCCTCGGCGTCGTTCTTGGCGTTGAGCACGACGGCGGGGACACCGGCCTTGACCAGCCGCTCGTGCAGGTCCTCGGACTCGGCGACGTCGCGGGTACCCACCAGGATCGGTTGTCGGGTCTTGTGCACCTCGATGATGTGCTCGACGATCGCGTCGTTCTTGGCGGCCGCCGTGACGTACACGCGGTCCGGCTCGTCCTCGCGAATGTTCGGGGTGTTCGGCGGGATCGGGGACACACCGAGCTTGTAGAACTGGCGCAGCTGCTCGCCCGCAGCCAGCGCGGTGCCTGTCATCCCGCACACCGTGGGGTATCGGTCGATCAGCGCCTGCACCGTGATCGTGTCGAGCACCTCACCGGTCTCGGTGGTCTCGATGCCCTCCTTGGCCTCCACCGCGGCCTGAAGCCCGTCGGGCCAGCGCTGCAACTGCGCGATCCGGCCGCGGGAGGAGTTGATGAGGTGCACCGCGTCGTCGCGGACGATGTAGTGCACATCGCGCTGCAGCAGGACGTGCGCGTGCAGCGCGACGTTGATCTCGGTCAGGGTCGAGCCGACGTGTTCCTCGGAGTACAGGTCGATGCCGCCGAGCTTGGCCTCGAGCTTCTGCGCACCTTTCTCGGTGAGGTGGACGTTGCGGCTGTCCGAGTCGGTCTCGAAGTCCTCGCCCTCGGTCAGCTCGCCGACCATTCGGATGATCTCGACCTTCGGCGTCTCGCGGTGCGTGGTGCCTGCGAGCACCAGCGGGACCAGCGCCTCGTCGACGAGCACCGAGTCGGCCTCGTCGACCAACGCCACATCGGGGTTGGGTGACACCAAGTCCTCGACGTCGGTGACCAACTGGTCGCGCAGGACGTCGAAGCCGATCTCGTTGACCGAGCCGTAGGTGACGTCGCATTTGTAGGCCTTGCGCCGCTCCTCGGGCGTCGAGTCGGCGGTGACCCAGCCGACCGTCAGGCCCAGGGCCCCGATCAGCGGGCCCATCCATTCGGCGTCGCGGCGGGCCAGGTAGTCGTTGATGGTGATGACGTGTACGCGGCGGCCGCCGATCGCATAGCCGGCCGCGGCGATCGCGCCAGCCAGGGTCTTGCCCTCACCGGTGGCCATCTCGACGACGTCGCCGGCCAGCATCCGCAGGGCGGCCTGCAACTGGACGTCGAACGGTCGCAACGTGGTGGTCCGCTTGGATGCCTCACGCGCGATCGCCAGGAACTGCGGGATGTCCGCGGAATCGGCCAGGTCGTCCAGGTTCAGCAGCTTCGCGGCCTTCAGCAGTTCCTCGTCGTCGAGGTCGGCGGCCTTCTCGTCGAACTCCGCCGATTCGCGGACCTGCGCCATCGACGACGCCTGATCCCGTTCGGTGCTCGCCCCGAGCATCCGCCAAAAGCGACTGCTGACACGTCCTGAGGTGCGGGTCTTCGTCTTCGCCACAGCTTTACGGTACGCGGCGCCTCCACTTACTCCGCGACAGTGCGTGTCTGACGCGCACACTCCGGACGTCGAGACTGCGCCCAGATCGCGAAAATCCGTGATCTCGCGATCTGTGCGCAGTCTCGGCAAGCGTCAGGCGAGGTTGGACCGACGCGGGTAGGCCACCGTCGGATCGGTCAGCGCGTTGACGACCGCGGGCAGTCCGGCGGAGAACGCCCGCTCGAGCGCGGGACGCAACTCGGCGGGTGCGGCCACCAGCTCGCCGTGTCCGCCCAGCGCAGTGACCACCTCGTCGTAGCGAGTGCCCGGCCTCAGTTCGGCCACCACCGAGTAGCCGTACAGCATCTCCATGGGGTGCTTCTCCAGCGCCCAGATGCCGTTGTTGCCGATCACCGAAACCACGTGAATTCCGTGGCGCACCAACGTATCCCACTCCATACCTGAGAATCCGAACGCCCCGTCCCCCTGCAGCAGGACGACCTGCCGATCGGGTCGGGCCAGCTTGGCGGCCAGCGCGTAACCCGGTCCGGAGCCCAGGCAGCCGAACGGTCCGCTGTCCAACCATGCGCCCGGCACGTAGCTGTCGATGACCCGGCCTGCGTACGAGCCGAAGTCACCTGCGTCGATCACGACGATCGCGTCCCGGTCCAGCAGCGCGCTCACCTCGGCGTAGACCCGCATCGGGTGCAGCGGCGTGCGGTCGTCGGCCAACTCGGCGGCCTCACCAGCCCGCGCGGCGGTCTCCGTGGTGCGCAGAGCGGCAATCCAGTCCTCATGCTCGGTCGGCGACGCCGCCGACAGTGCCGACAGGATCGTCGTCAGGTCGCCGTACAGTTCGGCGGCGACAGCGCGCGGATGCGGTCGCTCGGGTGCGACGCGGTCGGCCACGATCAACGTGGTCTCGGCCCCGAACACACCGCCGAAGCCGAGCCGGAAGTCCATCGGCACGCCGATGACCACCGCAACATCGGCCTCCCCCAACGCTTTTGACCGGGCACGCGAGAACGCGAGCTGGTGATCGGCCGGTACGGTGCCGCGCGCCATGCCGTTCATCAGCACGGGGATCCGCAGCGCTTCGGCCAGGCGCAGCAGGGCGGTCTCGGCGTGGCCCCACCAGACGTTGGTGCCCGCCATGATGACCGGTCGCCGCGCGTCGATGAGCAGCCGCACCGCCGCGTCGACGGCGTTGCCATCGGGCTGGACAACCGCGGCGGGACCCGCCAGCGCGCCGGGTGCACCGTTGTCATGGGCTTCGCCGAACACGTAATCCATCGGAAAGTCGACGAACGACACCCCCGTCGGCTGCCCGTCCGACCCGGCCGCGGCCCGCAACGCATCGTCGACCAGAGGGCCAACCGCATCCGGTGACTCCGCGGTCGCCGCGAACCGGGTCAGCGGCGCGACGAACGGCACGTGGTCGATCTCCTGCAGCGACCCCTGGCCCCACCGCAGCGCAGGAGCCCGGCCGCCGAGCACCACCAGCGGCGACTGGTTCTGCGCGGCGGCGGCCATCGCGCTCATACCGTTGGTGACACCGGGCCCGGCGGTCAGGGCCGCGACGCCCGGCACCCGGGTCACCTTCGACCAGCCCTCGGCCGCGAACGCCGCCGTCTGCTCATGCCGGGTGTCGATCAGGCGCACGTACTCGGCCTGGCAGCCGTCGTAGATCGAGAACAGGTGGCCGCCGGACAGCGTGAAGATGGTGTCGATGCCGCTGGCCCGCAGCCGCCGCGCGATCACGTGTCCGGCGTTGACCGTCGGAGCGTCGTTGCCCATGAGGGCAGCATAATCAGCGCGGGACCACGGACGTCCTCATCGGCGGAGCCGGTCCCGTCGGTCTCACGGCGGCCATCGAGCTGGTCCGGCGCGGCATCGACTATCGCGTCGTCGACCCGCTTGCCGAACCACCGCAGTACACGAAAGCCGTTGGCGTCCAACCCCGTACGCTCAAAGTCTTCGAATCGGAGGGCATACAGGACGCGGCCATCCAGATGCACGGACAGATCCTCTACGTCAACGGCGAGAACGTCGGGCAGGCGACATGGGCGTCTACCTGATCGCCGCACCGGGAGCCGACGTCGCCGCCACCGTTCTGCCTGTCATTCGCGACGGCTATCTCGGCTTCGCCGGCACACACTCGGACCTCGACGGCCTGGCCCTACACCTTCGATACACCTTCGGACCACGTTCGGCTGAGACGGCCGCCCACAGTTGAGGCCACTGCCACGCCGGTCGGTAGCCGGCGAGGTACCTTGCCACAGTGGATGAGGGAATGTTCGCCCCGACGCTGGACTGGAGCCAGGAACTCCTGGTTTCGCTGAAGTGGATCGGCCAGGCATGGTTGATCGCCGCGGTCGCAACACTGGTCATCTGTGTCCTGCTCGCCAGGTACACGGTGTGGGGCCGGCAGTTCTGGCGTATCACCGGCGATTACTTCAAGGGCCCGGAAAGCGTCAAGGTGTGGCTGTGGCTGGCGCTGATCCTGCTGTCGGTGATCTTCGGCGTCCGACTGTCGGTGCTGTTCACCTTCCAGGGCAGCGACATGATGACCAGTTTCCAGGTGGTGGCGTCGGGCGTGGCCGCGGGCGATGACGCGATCAAGAACTCCGGGCGCGACGGCTTCTACCTGTCGATGTTCGTGTTCTCGGCGCTGGCTGTCCTGCACGTCGCCCGGATCATGTTCGATCTGTTCATCACGCAGCGGTTCATGCTGGCCTGGCGTGCGTGGCTCACCGACCGGATGACGGGCGACTGGCTCGACGGCAAGGCCTACTACCGCGGACGCTTCATCGACGACACGATCGACAACCCCGATCAGCGTATTCAGTACGACATCGACATCTTCACCGCAGGTGTCGGCGGACTTCCGAACACTCCGGCCAACACCTCTACGTCGACGCTGTTGTTCGGGTCGGTCAACGCCATCGCCTCGATGATTTCGTTCACCGCGATTCTGTGGAGCCTGTCCGGGACGCTGACGATCCCGATCGTGAACTATGAGCTGCCCAAGGCCATGTTCTGGATCCTGCTGACGTACGTGCTGTTCGCGTCAGTCATCGCGTTCTGGGTGGGCCGGCCGATCATCTGGTTGTCGTTCCGCAACGAGAAGTTCAACGCGGCCTTCCGCTACGCACTGGTGCGGCTGCGCGACGCGTCCGAGGCCGTCGCGTTCTACCGGGGCGAGCTCGCCGAACGCACCGGGTTGCGCAAGCTGTTCGCGCCGATCGTCACCAACTACAAGCGGTGGATCAACCGGATGATGGGCTTCTACGGCTGGAACCTGTCGATGAGTCAGATCATCGTGGTGCCACCGTATTTGTTCCAGTTCCCGCGGTTCTTCAGCGGCGAGATCACCCTCGGCGCGATGAGCCAGTCGGCGTCGGCGTTCGGCAACATCGAGCAGGGACTGTCCTTCTTCCGTAACGCGTACGACGCGTTCGCCGGATATCGCGCGTCGATCATCCGACTCGACGGCCTGATGACCGCGAACGAAGAGGGCAGGGCACTGCCCGAGATCACGACCACGGCGTGCAAAGACGGCACGGTGGAACTCAAGGACATCGAGGTGCGCACCCCCGACGGAAAGCAACTCGTCAACCCACTCGCCTTGCGCCTCGAGGTCGGTGACACGTTGGCAGTCAAGGGCGAATCCGGCTCCGGCAAGACCACGCTGCTGCGCAGCCTCGCCGAGTTATGGCCTTACACCACAGGAACATTGACGAGGCCGTGTGGGCCGAACGAGACCATGTTCCTGTCGCAGATGCCCTATGTGCCGCTCGGCAGTCTGCGCGCCGTGGTCAGCTATCCGAACGAGGACGGCGAGATCGACGACGCGACGCTGAAACGCACGCTGGCGAAGGTGGCACTTCCGCACCTGGTCGATCGGCTGGACGAAGTCGAGGACTGGGCGAAGATCCTCTCCCCCGGTGAGCAGCAGCGCATCGCGTTCGCCCGCATCCTGCTGACCCAACCGAAGGCCGTGTTCCTCGACGAGTCCACCTCGGCGCTCGACGAAGGTCTGGAGTACCTGTTGTACACCCTCATTCGCACCGAGTTGCCCGACACGATCCTGGTCAGCGTCAGTCACCGAAAGGCTCTCGAGCAGCACCACACCCACGAGCTCGAACTGCTCGGCGGCGGCGAATGGCGGTTCGGCCGGGTGGGCGGTGAGGAACCGGCGAAGGTCTAGGCGCGCGCGGCGTGCGCGCCGGCGCGCCTGCCGAAGAACGAGCCCTCGCCCAGCTGCGTGCCGCTGGAATAGCCCTTGCCGTCCGGCACGAGTTTGGACGCAGTCGCTCCGGCGGCATACAAACCGGGCACGACGCTGCCGTCCTCGCGCAGCACCTGGCCGTCGACGGACGTCGCGAGCCCACCGAGCGTGAACGCGGAGTACATCGCCTTGCCGAGTGACAGGTCGAATGCTCCCCACGGTCCTTTATCTTGGGGCGCAATGTATTCGGGCTGCTTGTGGAAGTCGGGGTCTTCGCCGTTGGCCGCGTTCGCGTTGTACCGGTTCAGTGTGGCGACGAGCTTGCCCTCCGGAATCCCGAGGGCTTTCTCCATCTCCTCGACGGCCTCCCACCCGTCGATCAGCGGCACCAGCGGCACCTCGGGGTTCTGCAGGTGCGCCTCGTCGACGATGAGGAACGCCGCGCTGTCGGGCTGGTCCATCACGAAAGCCGAAGTGCGCGAATGGTAGGAGTCCTCCGTGACGAACCGCTCCCCGAGTTTGTTGACGATGATGCCGGTCAACAGGATCTCCGGCGGATAGACCGGCGCCGTCATGAACGCCTCGTCCATGTGCTTGGTGAAACCGCCTGCGGAGATACCCATCCGGATCCCGAGACCGTCGTCATAGGTGCTGCCGAGCACGAACGGTTTCTCCGAGATCCGCGGCGTGTACTTGGCCACCATGTCGGGGTTCATCACGAACCCGCCCGCGGCGATCACCACCGCCTTCGCCTTGATCGCGCCGGTGTCGTTGAAGTGCTTCCAGCGCACGCCGATCACCGTGCCGTCGCCGTCGACGACGAGGTTGGTGGCCCCGGTCTCGTAGCGGACCTCCACCCCGAGTTCGTCGGCCCGCTTCACCAGCAGGTCGATGACCATCGCCGCACCGCCGAGTTCGCCGGGCACCGGCACCGAGTGTCCGCGCGGAGCCGGCTTGGCCTTCTCGCAGAACGGCCACACCTTCTCGTTGCCGGTGTATGACAGTCCCTCGGTGCCGGGCGGAACAACCACCTTGCCCGGGTAGAAGCTGCGCTCAAACTGAAAACCCAAGTCCTCCAACCAGTTGAAGTGTTCGACGCTGCCCTCGCAGTACGCCCGAATCTTCTCCGGCTCGGGGTCGCACGACACCGCCATCAGGTACTTGAACATCTCCTCGGCGCTGTCGTCGTGACCGGTCGCCAGCTGCACCGCGGTGCCGCCACCGAGGTAGAAGTGGCCGCCCGCCTGCGAGGTGGTGCCGCCCGCGGCCGCGGCGCGCTCCAGCAGCAGCACCCGTGCCCCTGCCGATGCGGCGCTGACGGCTGCCGAACCACCGGCGATACCGAAGCCGATCACCAGCACGTCGACCTCATCGGACCATGACGTCACATCGGCCGCGTTGACGGTGTCCGGGATGTCGAGACCGCTCACTGTTGCTCCTGTTTCACGTAGTCGAAGAACGCCTTGATTTCGCCGGGGATATCGGCGATCTCGATGTAGGGCACGCCCGCATCGGCGGCCGACAGGTAGGCGAACCGCATGCCTCCGGGCATGACTCCCTGTTGCACGACGGGTGTTCCGTTGCGCTCTGCGTCGCGCAGTGCGCTATCGAATGCGGGTGGGTCCAGCGCCTCCACGCAGATGTGGTGGAGTCCGGGCCCACCGGTGTCGAGAAACTCCGAGTACACGCTGTCGCCGCTCTGCGGTGCGATCAGCTCGAGCTGGGTGTCGCCGGCGTAGCTGAAGGAGATGTGGGCGGTGAAATCGGCGGGGCGACCGCGATACGTACACGTGTCGGGGGTGAAGTGGACGTCGGGCACCCGCACCCACTTCTTGGCGCCCAACAGCGTGGTCAGCGCCTTCTCGGTGGCATCGAGGTCCCGCGTCACCCACGCAATCTGGACAGGTGTCTGGGCAAGCATCGCGTCGAGGATATCCCCCGCCGCACGGGATGGCTAGAACGTGTTCTAGTTCTGGCTCCCCGGCTACTCCTCGCCGAGGTAGGCCTTCAGGCACCGCTCGGCCATCGCGCCGGCCGCCGCCGGGTCGGTCCCGAACTCCACGTTCGCGTCACGCCACTTCTCGCCGGACAGCGCGAGAAAACGCTTGCCCTCGTCGGTGACGATCCACTGCTGGCCGAACGACGGGTCGATGGCCTCGCCGGTGGACAAATGGATCGCCAGCCCGAGCACCATCGAATCCCAGCCCATCCCGACCGCACCAGGCCCGAACTGCTCCCAGTGGTCGTCGACGTGGGCGATGTGCTCGATGACCAGACGCGCGCGGTCCGACCCTTCGGGACTGACAGTGACGTCGATCCAGCTGACGCCACCGCCGAATTCCCAAGTCGCCGTGAAGTTCTTCGGTGGATCGCAGGTAAGGATGGTGCCGCCGGCCTGCCCCTCCAACTGGTATTTGCCGCCGACGGTGAGGTCGCCGGTGATCGGCATCAACCATCTGGGTATGCGTTCGATGTTGGTGACGGCGTCCCACAGGTCGTCCTGGTCGGTGTCGTAGGACTGACTGATGGTGACGACGTGCGCCTCTTTGGCGTCGATGATGCGGGTGCCCAACTTGCGCTCGACCGCCTTGATCTGATGGTCGACGTCTACCTCAGTCATGTTGCCCTCCTTGGTTTCTGCGTTGTCGCTTACCGCGCGCGATCTCGGTCGCCAGGGCGTCGAGGTGTGGCGTCCAGAAGCGGCGGAAGCCTTCCAGCCACTCATCGACGTCGCGCAACGCCGCGCCGTTGACCGCGTAGAGCCTGCGCTGTCCATCCGGACGCACCGAGGTGAACCCGTTCTCCCGCAACACTTTCAGATGCTGCGACACCGCAGGCTGGCTGATCGCGAACTCACCCTGGATCTGCGCACCGATGGCCCCCGCCGACAGCTCACCCTCCGCGAGCAGTTCGAGAATGCGCCGGCGCACCGGGTCTCCCAGTACGTCGAACGCGTGCACCTCCCTAAATTAAAGCCACCACTTATATAAGTCAAGCTTTAATTACTTGATCAGCATCTCGATCAGCAGCTTCACCTGGACGTCGAAGGCTTCGGCGGGATCGGTGAGCGTGTCCTCCCCGTACTGCCCGAAGACCTCGAGGCTGATCGCCCCGATCAGTCCCGCCCACAGCAGGAAGCACTTGGCGACCGCGGAGTCGTCGCCGGAGAAGTCGAACTCCTCGCGGACTCCGTCGTAATCCGACGACAAGGGCTGTGGCACAACGACTTCGGTCTTAGAGATCTCGCCGGCGTCGATCCCGGCACCGACGGCGTCGAACAAGGCACCCACCACCCGGGTACCCGGGCCGACGGTTCGCTCCGCCGGTGCGCGGTAACCCGGCACCGGACTCCCGTAGAGCAGCGCCCACCGCGCGGGGTGTGCGACCGCCCACTCGCGGGCGGCATGCGCCATCGCATGCAGTCGATCGCGCCACGTCGCGTGGGTCGCGCCCGCCGCATCCACCGCATCGGCCAGCTCTGTGTAGGCGTCGACCAGCAGCAGGGTGAGGAGTTCGTCGCGACTGGCCACGTACCGGTACACCGCCGAGGACACCATGCCGAGGTCACGCGCGATCGCACGCAGCGAGAGCCCGGCCGCCCCCTCGGTGACCAGATGGCGACGGCCCAGCTCGATGATCTGAGCCTCGATCCGTTCGCGAGTGTCCTGCCGCTTACCCATGGCGCCAGTGTCGCACGAACGAGAGCACTGCTCTTGAATTTCTGCCCATCGCGTGGCACAGTCGAAAGAGAGCACTGCTCTCGAAACTGAGGAGAACACCATGGCAACCCGCTACGACCAGCCCACACCGGCGGCCCGCGCCTTCAACGAACTGTTCCGGCTGCTGGCCGAAATCGGCATCAGCGTCGCCGGCACGGTGGCGATTCGGGTGCGGGGCCGCAAGACCGGAAAGCGGCGCGGGGTGGTGGTCAACCTGTTGACCGTCGACGGCCGCGACTACCTGGTCTCGCCCCGCGGCGACACCCAGTGGGTTCGCAACGCGCGGGCGGCAGGCAGCATCGAGATGGGTCCGCGGTGGCGCAGCCGCGAGGTCGGCATCGCCGAGGTCGCCGACGATGCCAAGCCTGCATTGCTGAAGCGCTATCTCGACCGGTGGTTCTGGGAGGTCAAGGGGCACGTCGGTGGGCTGACGCCGGAATCGTCGGCCGCCGAGCTGAGCGCGACGGCGCCGTCGATCCCGGTGTTCGAATTACAGCGTTAAGGGGCAGGAGCGTTCATCGCGGAGATGACGTCCTGCTGCGCCTGCTGGCTGGTGATGTGCCACGACACCGCGGCGGGGAACTGCCCCCAGGTGCTGTTGAACATCCCCACGATGGCCGCCCTACCGTCCGGGGTGATCGAGTAGACCGGCCCGCCGGAGTCGCCCTTCTGACTCACCACACCGTTGGCCATCGTGAACCAGCCGTTGTACACGGCCTGGATGTTCCCGCAGCTCTCCCCCGTGACCACACCGAAGTGGCACACCGGCAGACCGGGCGTCGGGACGATCGCGGGGTCGGAGACCAGCACCAGGCCTCGGGGCAGCACATTGTTGACTGTGACGTCGGAGGCCAGGTTGATGGCCTCCCAATCGGTGATCTGGTGATTGGTGTCGATGGTCGCGCCGTTGGGTGTGTTGTCGCGGAACGCCCCCTGGTGCCCGACGAACCTGCGGCCCCGGTCGAGCACGTTGCCGTCGCCGCGGCAATGGCCCGCGGTGTAGGCGACGCGCGCCTGCGTATCGACGAATCCCACGGTGCAGGCGTTTGTGCCCTGGATGACCTCCATACCCGGGAACACGACGACTCCCGGGTCGGCGCCCACCGGCATGACGGGGAGGACCAGCGCGGCGACCGGGGCCGTTACCGCAGCGAATACACGTAACCACCGTCGGCGCATGTCGCCCCCCTTGGGTCTCAAGTGTGTAAAGGGTACCGACGTACAGCGATGCCCACAGGCCGAGTGAGATAACCCGATAACCTCGCCCGACCAGGAGCAACTGCACGCCAGCTGTCCCTGAGCTGTCCCTACTTCACCCCATCGGCGAGGATCACGAAGACGTTACAGAGTGGCAACGACGGGGTCGTCAGGAGTCGAAGCCGAGGCCCAATGCGTCGAGCGTGC
The DNA here is from genome assembly GCF_025822765.1 of Mycobacterium barrassiae. Lineage (GTDB taxonomy): Bacteria > Actinomycetota > Actinomycetes > Mycobacteriales > Mycobacteriaceae > Mycobacterium > Mycobacterium barrassiae. The sequence goes on from NZ_JACKUK010000012.1 coordinate 166,844, forward strand.
GCAGGAAGAGGTTGCGGCGCCCCGCCGAATGATCGGCACGATCGAGCGACCACCGCGTCGCCTGGATGCCGATGCTCGCGAAGGGTTCAGGCGGGAACGGCAGCGGGCGTTTCCGCACCATCTCCAGTTCGGTCCGCGGAGTGGACGCGCCGTCGAGAAGGTCCAGGCAGACGTCGGCGGCGAACCTGGCCGCGCCCACCCCGAGGCCGGTGAACCCGTTGACGTAAGCCACCCGGCCGTCGTGGGCGGTCCCCCAGTGCGCACAGAACCGCGTGTTGGTGTCGATGGCGCCCGCCCAGCGGTGGGAGAACCGGACGTCGTCGAGCTGCGGGAAGGTGATGAAGAAATGCGCGGCGAGGCGGCGGTAGGTCGCTGGCCGGTCCTCGTAGGCCGGATCGACCTTGCGCCCGAAGTGGTAGACGGCGTCGTAGCCGCCCCACACGATGCGGTTGTCCACGGTCAGCCGGTAGTAGTGAAACTGGTTGGCGCAGTCCCCGATTCCCTGTCGACCCTGCCACCCGATGCGGGCCAGCTGCTCGTCGGTGAGCGGTTCGGTGGCCAGCACGTAGTCGTACACCGGCACGATGCGTAGCCGATTTCGTCGCAGCAGGCTCGGAAACACGTTCGTCGCCAGCACCACCTGATGCGCGGTGATGGTCGACGCTGCGGTGGCGACGCGCAGTGCGTCACCGTCGGATTCGAGTCCGGTGGCGTTGGTGCCCTCGTAGATCTGCACGCCCGCTTCGGAACACGCGCGGGCGAGTTCGACTGCCAGCTTGGCGGGATGGACGATCGCGCAGGTGTCCGCGCTGAACAGGCCCGCCAGGTAGGTCGGCGAGTCGGCCTCCGCGCGGACCTGCTGCGTATCGAGGAAGCGGCCTTCACCGGCCTCGGCGGCCTCGCGCAGCCAGTCGACCTGATGTGGTTCGGTGGCCACCGACAGCATCCCGGTGCGTTGCCACTGCGTGTCCAGACCGAGGCGCTCGATGTCGGACTGCATACCGTCGAGATTGGCCATGCCGAGCTTCTCGAGCGTGTCGAACTCGTTGGGCCAACGCGACTTTCCGTTCTCGGCGCCGTGGGTCAGGCTGGCGTCGACGAAACCGCCGTTGCGCCCCGAGGCCGCCCATCCGATCCGGTTCGCCTCGATGAGGACGATGCGGCGGCCGGGATTGCGCTCGGCGGCGTGCAGGGCCGCCCACAGCCCGGTGTAGCCGCCACCCACCACCAGGAGGTCGCACGTGACCGAGGTGGATAGCGGAGGGTAGACCGGCCTGGGAATGTCCAGCCACATCGAGCCGAAGGTGCTTGCGGCAAGCGAACGTTCGACCAGCGCGGGGTCGACAGGGGCATCGAACACCGTTTCCACATGGCGGAGACTACGGGGCCGACGGCGGCGGCGTCGAAAAACCCTAGACGCGGACCTCGGCGGCCCCCGCCTCCACGGGACGACCCGCGGGCTCCCAGCCCGGCGGACCGAACGCGTAGCCCAGCTTGTCGCGCCAGCGGGTCGCGCGCCGGACGTCGCGGAAGATCGCCACATATTCGTGGGTCTGCAGCGTCCAGATGTTGTAGGTGTCCACCTGTTTCGTCAGGCCGTAGTTCGGCCTGTCGGTCTCGGCCTTGAAGCTGCCGAACATGCGGTCCCAGAGGATGAAGATGCCGCCGTAGTTCTTGTCGAGATACTGCTGGTCCATCCCGTGGTGGACGCGGTGATGCGACGGCGTGTTGAAGACGAACTCGATTGGGCGCCAAAGCTTTCCGATGCGCTCGGTGTGGATCCAGAACTGGTAGATCAGGTTGATCGAGAAGCTGGCGAACACCATCCACGGCGGCACTCCGAACAGCGGAAGCAGCGCGCGCAGGAAGACGTCGCCGCTGATGTTCCACTTCTGGCGCAGCGCTGTCGCGAAGTTGAAGTACTGGCTGGAGTGATGCGCCTGATGCGTCGCCCAGATCAGGCGCACCCGGTGCGCGATCCGGTGATAGAGGTAGTACAGGATGTCGACGCCGACGATGGCGATCACCCAGGTGTACCAAGCGTTCGCGGGTAGCTGCCAGGGCGCGACGTAGACGTAGAGCGCGGCGTAGCCGACCAGTGCGACGGCGTTCAGCACGCCGCTGGTGAGGATCGACACCAGCCCCATGCTGATGCTCGCCCACGCATCCGGTTTGAGGTACGCCCCGGCGGGCGGGCGCTGGGCCTCGTCATGGGCGAGCTTGCCCGCGGCGACCCACTCGATGACCAGCATGATCAGGAAGAACGGGATCGCGAAGGTCACCGGGTCATGCATCAGCGGCGGCAATACGTGCGACAGCACACCGGTCGAGTCCACGGTGACACCTCCTGGGCAAAAAGCTTACGACCTAGCGGAAGTGGAGGACCTCATCGCCCCAGGCCAGGCGCACATCGCGGTCCAGATCCTCGACCACCCGCTCGGCCGCGTCGATGACCAGCGTCGCGCGGTCCTCCTTGCGGTAGGACCGCCACTGCGGATCGCCTGCGGACGCGGTCGGCTCGCCGCTCTTCGCGAAGCTGAGCCAGCGGCTGCGCAGCCGCGCCGAAACGGTCTTGCCCGCCTTCAGCCCGCCGAGTTTGAACGTCGGATCCTTCGGCCCGGCCACGAGATTGCCCCATACGTAGGGCAACTCGGTGGCGTGGGCCGCCCCGAGACGAAGCAGACGCAGCATCGGGGTCGCGAAGTCGAAGCGGTACAGGTACACGGGCGCCACCTCGCGGTGGCCCTCGGCGAACCAGATCGACGGCATCCGGAAGCCGATGTCGCGGGCCACCCCCATGCCGATGGTCTTGGGCCGGCCGCGGTACGTGCTGCGGATCTGGTCCTCGGTGGGCAGCTGCAGTGCCGGCTGCTCGGCGGCGATCTCGTTGAACATCGCCCGCAGTGCGGGCGGAGTGATCGGCATCAACGGCGATTTCATCCAGCGGAACAGCGATGCCTCGTGCTTGTTGGTGCCGATGATCAGCGGAACCGGGTGGGTACGCCCCTCCCGTGCCAGCCTGACGGGATGCGCCGGGACGATGTCCCCGTCGATGATCGGGGCGAACGCCAGCGTGCCCGGTGTGCGCACCGGCACCTCGTCGAAGACCTTCTTGGACGCCGCGAGGATCGCGGCGATCGGCAACTCCGGTAACCGCTGGACCTCATCTCGTCCGACACCGAGCACGTCGAGGAAGTGGTCGGCGACACGGCGGCCGCGCTCGCGGTCGTAGATCGAGGTGGCAGGCGAACTCTGGGCGATCGCCGCGGAGAACAGCCCGGCCGCAGCCGGACTGGCGAGCAACGTGGTCACCATGCCCGCGCCCGCCGACTCGCCGAACAGCGTCGCCCGGTCCGGGTCTCCCCCGAATGCCGCGATGTTGTCGCGAACCCATTGCAGCGCGAACAACGCGTCGCGCAGCCCGAGATTGGTCTCGAAGCCCTCACCGAACGCGGACAGATCCAGAAATCCCAGCGCGCCCAGCCGGTAGTTGACGGTGACGATCACCGCGTCGCCACTGCTCGCCAGCGCCGCGCCGTGATACAGCGATTGCGCCGACGAACCCAGGATGTAGGCGCCGCCGTGCAACCAGACCATGACCGGCTTGCCGTCACCCGCCTCGGTGTCCGAGGACGCCCACACGTTCAGCGTCAGGCAGTCGTCGCCCTGTGGCGCGCCGAGGTCGATCGGGATCCTCGGATCGGTGGGTTGCGGGCAGACCGGGCCCACCTTGGCCGCGTCGGCCGGTTCCGACCACCGCTCGGGAGCCACCGGCGCCCGCCACCGCAGGTCTGACACAGGCGGCGCCGCGTAGCGAATCCCCTTCCACGCCTTGACGGTTCCGTTGTCGACACCGCGGACAGGACCGTGGGTGGTGTCGACGACGGGCCGGTCGTCTGCGACGCGTCGCGTGTTGGCCTCAGCCGTCACCGGTGACCTCCTCAACCCGATGGACACAACCACTCCAGGTTACCCGCGGGTAGGTCGACGGTTTGACGTGCTGCTTCACCTAACAGTGGTATAGATGATGGGATGAGTGTCACATTTATACCGCAGCGGACGGCCGAACGGCTCCGCCGCCGCATCGTCGAGGACTTCGAGAAGGGCGCAGGTCGGCACGACGAGCCGGAGGTCTACGGCGGACCGTCCGGGGATCCGGGGCTGATCGGGCCGGACAGCATCTCGTGGGAGATCAACGCGGACCTGGCCTCGGTGTCCCAGGCCGGGCTACCCGCGATCGTGCTGGAGATCCTGCATCCGTCCGTCGTCGCGGGCGTTCAGGATCTGTCGAACTACCGCGAGGACCCGTTCCAGCGCGCCCGCGCCACCCTGGGTTATGTGTTGACCACGACGTTCGGCAACACCGAGGCCGCCACCCGCGTCATCGAACGCGTCAAACACGTGCACTCGTTCGTCAACGGCACCCGCCCCGACGGGGTGCCGTACCGGGCGCTGGATCCAGAGTTGATCGCGTGGGTCCACACCTGCATCCCGTGGATGATCCTGCGGACGTACGAACACACCGTGCGTCCGCTGTCGCGGGAGGAACAGGACCGCTATCTGTCCGAGCAGGCTGTCATCGGCCGGATGGGCGGTGCCGACCGGGTGCCCACAACGGTCGCCGAACTCGACGACTACGTCGAGTCGATGCGGTCGAAGCTGAGTGTGAACGCGCAGACGCGGGAGTTCATCGACTTCCTGATGACCTCACCGTTCTTCCCCGATCTGCCCGGCCCGGTGGATCGCCAGTTGCACCGATTCGCCATCTACGCCGGCATGAGTCGCGCCCCGTCATGGGCGCGCGAGCTCATCGGATACGACCGGCCGTCCGCGCTGACCCGCCGGCTCATCGAGCCTGCGCTGCGTTTCGATGCGGCCCAATTGCGTTGGGCGGTCGGCACTCCGACATACGTCCGGCTGGCGCGCGAGCGGGCCGCCGGGGTCCGACCGAAGGTCGCCTCGTGATCGACGCCCAGCTGATCGAGGTGGTCGGGGGCGCGGTGTCTTCAGGCGCAGGCCGCGTGGACGAAGCCGCCGACCGGACCAGCCAGCGCATCCTGGACGCCGCGCTGCTCGAGGCGGCGGCCGTTGGGCTGCAACGCATTACGGTTGAGGACGTGGTCCGGCGGGCAGGCGTCTCCCGGATGACGGCCTACCGCCGCTATCCCCGTCGCGACGACCTGGTCGAAGCGCTGGTCCGGCGGGAGACACAGCGGTTCCTCGGTGCCGTCGCCGACGCCATCGAGGCGGTCGATGACCCCGACGAGGGGGTGGCCGAGGCGTTCATCGCCGCGGTGAGATTCGCCCGCGAAAACCCCATGCTGCGACGCGCAGGACACGAGTCGACCCCGATCGACTCGGCCGAACTTCTGAAGATGGGCTCGGCGTTCATCGCCAACTACATCCACGGCGAGAAACCGGGGCAACCCTCACAGCAGGTCCGGTGGGTCGCCGACGTGTTCGCCCGGCTGTTCTTCACCTACATCTCGCTGCCGCCGTCGGATCCGGACTTCGGCGACGACGCCGAACTGCGGCGGTTCGCACACGAGGTACTGACCCCCATGGTCGAACGCGTCGTCTGAAACAGATGGCATAACTTGTTGGCGTGCGAAAATGGGCGCTCCTGGCCGGAGCCATCTCCACCGAGGTCACGGCGACGCTGTCCCTGCGCGCGTCGCAAGACCATTCGGCGTGGATCGTGGTGGTCGTCACCGGATATGTCGCGTCGTTCTTCCTGCTGACGCTGGTGCTGCGGGCGGGCGTGCCGGTCGGCGTGGCCTACGGAATCTGGGGCGCGCTTGGCACGGCGGCCACGGCGGTGTTCGCCGCCGTCCTCTTCGGTGACCCGTTCACGTGGCCGATCGTCGCGGGCATCGGCCTCATCATCGCCGGGGTCCTGCTCGTCGAGTTCGGATCGCATCGAGCGCAGGCGGCCGAGTCATGATGTGGCTCGCGCTGGCGGGCGCGATTCTTGTCGAGGTCGTCGCGACCCTGTCGTTGCGGGCGTCGGACGGCTTTCGCAAGAAGGCGTGGATCGCACCGATCGTCGCCGGATACCTGCTGTCGTTCTACCTGCTGTGGGTGTCGCTGGGGCTGGGCATGCCGGTCGGCATCGCCTACGGCGTGTGGTCGGCGTGTGGCGTCGCGCTGGTCGCCGTCATCGCGCGGTTCCTGTTTTGTGAACCTCTGACCTGGATGATGGGGGCCGGCATCGCACTCATCGTCGGCGGCGTGCTCATGATCGAGATGGTTGGGGTCGCGCACTGAGCGCTCCCGCGAGGGCGACCACCACCAGTCCCGCGATCGGAACCGCGAGCAAGCCGACTCGAAGACTCGTCGCGTCGGCCACCACCCCCACGAGCAGCGGCGCGCCGAAGAAGCCGATCCGCATCAGCCACGTCAGCACCGTCAGTCCGCTGCCTGGACGCAGACCCGGCAGCTGATCGGCGCGGTGCATCGCCGCCGGGATCAACGTCGCGACCCCGAACCCCGCCGCGGCGAAACCCGCGATCGTGCCAGGGACCGACGGAAATGCCAGCGCGGCACCCATTCCCACGGCCGCCAGCACGCCACCGGCGCGGACCACTGTGCGTTCACCGAACCTGTCGACCAGGCGGTCCCCGATGAGCCGACCCACGAACATGAACCCGACCACCGCGATGTAGGCGAAGACCGCGATCGGGCCGGGGGCGCCGAGGCTGTCGCGCATGTACAGCGTCGCCCAGGAACTTCCCGCGTCCTCGACGGTTGCCCCAGCGACGGCGATGACGACGAGCGCGAGCAGCGTCGCGTAGACGGCCAGACCGGCGGACTTCCCGCCACCGGTGCGCGCCGACGGGTGATTGTCGTGATCGGGTCCCTTCAACAGATAGGGATAGGCGATCAGCACGAGGCCACCGCAGAAAATCGCCGAGATGGCCAAATGTGTTGCCCGCGATATGTCCAGCGCGATCGCGGCGGCGCCCATCAAACCGCCGAGGATGGCACCCGCCGCCCAGACGGCGTGGAACGAGTTGATGATCGACCGGCCGTAGTTGCGTTGCAGTCGCAGCCCATGTGCGTTCTGCGCGACGTCGGTGATCGCATCCGACGCTCCCGCGACGAACAGCGCCGCCGCCAGCATCAGCGCGTTGCCTGCGAGGCCCGCGACGAGAACGAAGCCTGCGATGCCGAGGGTGCCGACGACCGCCACGCGCGACGACCGGTACCGCCGGATCAGCGTCGCCGCCGCGAGACCCGCCACCAGGGCGCCCGCCGAGAATGACGCGACCGCAGCGCCGTACACCGCATTGGACAGGTGCAGGTCCGTCTTGATCTCGGGATAGCGCGGCAGCAGGTTGGCGAAGACGGCTCCGTTGCTCAGGAACAGCGCCGCGACGGCGACGCGGGCTCGTCGGTTCTGCGCCACGGCCCCGTCCGCAGGTTCGGGCGCCATGTCCCGGACACTACAGACCTTGGAATCTAAGCTGATTGGTCGTGGGCGGTGTCGGCGATGATCAGGATCTGGACTATCGCTTCACCCTCGCCAACGAGCGGACGTTCCTCGCCTGGATCCGCACGGCGCTCGCACTCATCGCCGGCGGTGTTGCCGTCGTCCAGCTGGTGCCAGCACTCTCCATCCCCGGAATACGCCACGGTCTCGGGACGGCGCTGACGGTGGCCGGTGGCGTGCTGGCGGTGTTGGCGGTTCGGCGCTGGCGCAGCGTGCAGGCCGCGATGCAGAAGGGTGCCGAACTGCCCCGATCTCAGATGCCCGTACTGCTCGGCGGTGCGATCGTCGTGCTGACCATCGCCTTGATCGTCGTCATCGCGGTACAGCCCTAGCCATGTCACCTCGAGCGGAGAAACCGGGACTGCAGGCCGAGCGTACCCAACTTGCCTGGGAGCGAAGCGGATTGAGCTTTCTGGTGGCTGGAGCGCTACCGCTGCTTGGCGGCGGTCCGCTCGACGACGGCCGGGCGGTGCTGCCGATCATCGGGGCGGCCCTCGCGATGCTGACGGTGTGGTTGGGGCATCGACGGGCGCGCCGTGTCGGGGTCGAACCGAGAACAGAGGTTCTGTTACTGGGCTCGGCGACTGCGGCTTTCGCGGCGCTGATCCTGGTTTTCAGCGGCCTCTAGACGCCTGCATGATCAACTGCTCACTGGTGTCCCAAAGGTCGAGCGCCTTCTCCGTGTCGTACGAGTCGGCGGATGACCGGATCTGGCGCCGTCCCTCGAAGTACCCGCCCGTGACGGCGTCGAGCGCGGGATCCCACACGAGCCGTGCCAGCCGCGCCCCGGACTTCCGGGTGCTGTTGACGTTCGGCAGCACACGCAGCACGGGAAACACGTACCCCCATGCCCAGCGGCCGGCCGACGAGTAGTCGCGCGCGAGACCTGTCCCTGGCATGAGTCCGGGATCGAAGGTGTTCACGGTGATGCCGTCGGCCCCGCCGCCGAGTCGGCGGTCGAGTTCGTAGGCGAACAGCACGTTGCACAGTTTCGATGTAGTGTAGCGGCGGCGACCGTCCGCCGGTTCCGAGTCGGCTGGATGGGCGAGGTGCTCTGCCGTGGTGTACATCGGCGACGGCATGCCGGTGACCTTGGCCGGATCGTGGGTGCCGCTGCTGACGACGACGATCCGGGCCGGGCGTGCCAGGTCGTCGAGCAACGTCTGCACCAGTGCGAAGTGCCCCAGATGGTTTACGCCGAACGTCATCTCGACCCCGTCCACGGTGTACTCGGTGCCCGAGACCACCTGCACGCCGGCGTTGCACACGATCGCGTGCAGCGGTGGCAGCGCTGCGGCGCGAAGGGTCTCGGCAAAGGCGCGCACCGACTGCAGCGAGTTGAGGTCGAGCTCGAGCACCGTGCACCGGTCCGGCTCCCGGAGCTCGGCGACGGCGTCGGCACCGCGGGCCACATCGCGCACCGCGAGCACCAGATGCCAGGACGGATCGTCGGCGAGCAGTGCGCGGGCGCACTGGAGTCCCAGGCCGGCATTGGCTCCGGTGATGATCGCGGTTCGTGTGTTCATTTCTCCTCCAACAGGATCGGGATCAGTGCCACCACCGTTTGGTGGAGCCGTCTGTACATGCGCGCGATGTCCGTCGTGTCGGGCTCGAGATGACCGGCCAAGAAGATGCCGTCGGACAGCGCGGTGGCGACCGCGGCGAGTTCGGCCGATACGCGTTCGGCTTTCGCAGCGGGAACACCGGCGGGCAGCAGATGCGTCACCGCCTCGCGAAAGCGCACGATCGCGCGGTCACGGACCCGGCGGATCACCGCGGCGACAGCGGGGTCGTCCTGACGTTCGAGCGACAGCAGCAGAAACAGCCGCAGGAACGCCGGATGCTGCTCCTGCTGCGCGATGACCGCGGCGAGTTGCTGTTCGATGTCGGCCTCGACGGGGATCGCGTCGAAGTAGCGTTCGGCGCCGCGTTCCATCACCGCCGCCAGCACGCCGTCCTTCGAGCCGAAGTGCCAGTAGATCGAACTGGCAGGCAGCCCACAGGCCTTGCGGATGTCGCTGATGGACGTGGCCGCGTATCCCCGAGTGCCCATCAGCTTCTCGGTGGCGTCGAGGATCTGCTCGCGGGACTGCTCGCCCTGCTGTTGTTTCTTCGTCGGGGTGCGCTCTGTAAGGATCATTACAGACAGACGCTACCCCTGGATGGCCGGAGGCGCAATGGCGAGATGTGGCGAACTTCGTCAAGCGAGTTCAGGCCCGTCCGCACGGTGGCAGGCTGAGGCGATGACGATCGCCGAGCAGGCGGACGACTTGATCGGTCTCTTCCCGCCAGGGACCCGGTGCGACCGCGACGGCACGCTGATGGTCGGCGGTTGCCGCCTCGACGACGTGGCCGAAGAGTTCGGCACCCCGGCGATCGTCGTCTCCGAAGATGCGTTGCGGCAGCGGGCGCGTGACTATCTGACCGCCTTCCGCACCCGCTGGCCGCGCAGCGACGTGGCGTTCGCGTCCAAGTCGTTCCCGTGCACCGCAGTTCAGCGGGTCATGGTGGAAGAGGGACTTCACCTCGACGTGGCAGGCGGCGGCGAGATCCTGACGGCGATCAAGGCGGGCGCCGATCCGGCGCGGATCGTATTGCACGGCAACGCCAAGTCCGATGAGGAGCTCGAACTCGCCGTAGAGCACGGCGTCGGTCTGGTCGTGGTGGACAACTTCGATGACATCGACCGGCTCGAGCGCATCGTGCCCGCGGGTCGCCGACAACCGTGCCTGGTCCGCGTCATCCCCGGCGTGGAGGCGGCCACCCATGCGTCCCAGGCGACCGGCCACGCCGGGTCGAAGTTCGGTCTGCTGCCCGACGATGCGCGTGAGGCGATCGCGCGGATCGACCGCAGCGCCAAGTTGCGCCTCGACGGCGTGCACACCCACGTGGGCTCACAGCTGCTCAACGTCGAGCAACTCGCCCAGGCCGTCGAACCCATCGCGAAGCTCGGCACGTTCGAGGTCTACGACCTCGGCGGCGGCCTAGGGGTGCGCTACACCTACGACGAGCATCCGCCGATGCTCGACGAGTACGCCGACGCGATGATGACGCAGGCGAAGGCGCTGCTGCCCGAGGGCAGCCGCATCATCGTCGAGCCGGGTCGCAGCATGGTGGCCACCAGCGCGTGCACGCTGTACCGCATCACGACGGTCAAGCGCGGGGTCGTCACCCACGTCGCGGTGGACGGCGGCATGGGCGACAACCTCGAGGTGTCGCTGACCGGCCAGCGGTTCGAGGCGACGATCGTCAATCGGGTGGGCGGCGGCGAGACCGTCAGCGTGGTCGGCCGGCACTGCGAATCGGGCGACCAGCTCGTCGATGGCGTCGCGCTGCGCGAACCGTCGGTCGGCGATCTGCTGGCGGTGCCGGTGACCGGCGCCTACTGCTACACGATGTCCAACCAGTACAACGGTGCACGCCGCGTTCCTGTGGTGTTCACGCGCGACGGCGACGCGCGTCTGGTGGTGCGCCGGGATACGTGGGACGACCTCCTGATGCGCGACGTCGACTGACGACGGGCAAGATGGCCCCATGGCCGACCTTCCCGAGTCACTCGTCGAGTTGTCGCGACGCTACGGCGTCGCAACCGAATACGAGGACTGGACCGGCAGGTGCATCACGGTGCCCGAGGCCACGCTCGTCGGCGTGCTCGACGCGCTGGGTGTGCCCGCAGCCACTGAAGAGCTACGCGCGGCGGCGTTGACGGACCACGACCGGAAGTACTGGGCCCGCGCGCTGCCTCCGGTGGTCGTCGGCCGTTCCGGGGTCACGTCGTCGTTCTGGGTGCACGTCACGCACGGCGATCCGGTGCGGTTGTGGATCCGACTCGAGGACGGCTCGGTCCGCACCGGCCTGCGTCAGCTCGAAAACAACAGGGCGCCTTATGATCTCGACGGTCAACTGATCGGTGAGGCCAGCTTCGAACTGCCCGCCGACCTGCCCATCGGTTATCACGAGCTTCACCTTCAGCTGGGGCCGTCCGAAATCAGCTCGCCCATCCTCGTCTCCCCCGCGTCATTGACACCGCCGCCGGGGCGGACCTGGGGCCTGGCCACGCAGCTGTACAGCATCCGCTCCCAAAACTCTTGGGGCATAGGTGATTTGACGGATCTCACCGACCTCGCCGTGTGGTCGGCCGCCAAGCACGGCGCCGGCTTCGTGCTAGTCAACCCGTTGCACGCCGCCGCACCGACCGCGCCGATGGAGCCGTCGCCCTACCTGCCGACCTCGCGGCGCTTCGTCAACCCGATCTACCTGCGCGTGGAGGCGATCCCCGAGTTCGCCTATGTCCGCCACCGTGGGCGCATCCGCAAGGCGCGCGTGCACGCGCAGTCCCGCGCACAGAAGTCGCGCCTCGTCGACCGTGACGCCGCATGGAAGACCAAGCGCGCTGCGTTGGAGGCGGTGTACCGCGTGAAGCGGTCGGCGGGCCGGGAACTGGCGTATGACGCGTATCGCGAGCGCCAGGGCCGCAGCCTCGACGAGTTCGCCACCTGGTGCGCGCTGACCGAGAAGTACGGCGCCGATTGGCACGAGTGGCCGCAGGAGCTGCGCCATCCCGCGAGCCCCGCGGTCGCCGAGTTCGCCGCGAAACACGCTGAGGCCGTGGACTTTCACCGTTGGCTGCAATGGCAACTCGACGATCAGCTCACCGCGGCGCAGGCGACGTCGGTCGCCGCGGGCATGGGCCTGGGGATCATGCATGACCTCGCCGTCGGGGTCGACCCGAACGGGGCCGATGCATGGGCGCTGCAGGATGTGCTCGCGCTCGGAGTCACCGCAGGAGCACCGCCGGACGAGTTCAATCAGCTGGGCCAGGACTGGTCGCAGCCGCCGTGGCGGCCCGACGAACTCGCGAACCGGGCGTACGCGCCGTTCCGGGCACTCGTCAACTCGCTGCTGCGGCATGCGGGCGGTGTGCGCATCGACCACATCATCGGACTGTTCCGGCTGTGGTGGATTCCCAAGGGCGCGCCGCCGACGGAAGGCACCTACGTGCGCTACGACCATGAGGCGATGATCGGCATCGTCGCGCTGGAGGCACACCGCGCCGGCGCGGTCGTCGTCGGCGAGGACCTCGGCACCGTCGAACCATGGGTGCGCGACTACCTGAGCGAACGCGGACTGTTCGGCACGTCGATCCTGTGGTTCGAGTTCGACCGCGACGGTGACGGCGGTCCGTTGCGCGCCGAGCGCTGGCGCGAGTACTGCCTGTCCTCGGTGACCACCCACGACCTACCCCCGACACCCGGCTACCTGGCGGGTGAACATGTCCGTCTGCGCGACGAACTCGGGCTGCTGACGCGACCCGCCGAGGAGGAGCTGGCCGCCGATCGCCGCCAGCAGGAGGCCTGGCTCGACGAACTGCGTCGCGTCGGGTTGTTGAGCGGCGATCTCGACGACGCCGGGGTCGACCAAGTGGTGAGAGCGCTCTATCAGTACCTCGGCCGGACGCCGTCGCGCCTGCTCGCGCTGTCCCTTGCCGACGCGGTCGGCGACCTGCGTACCCAGAACCAGCCGGGTACCACGGACGAATATCCGAACTGGCGTGTGCCGCTGGCCGGTCCGAACGGCAAGAAGATGCTGCTCGAGGCCGTTTTCACCGACCCCCGCACGGCGTCGTTGGCCGAGGTCATGCGGGTTGCCGTGAACCCGCCGGTGTAACGCCGGGCGGCTCGTCTCCGGTTTCACATTCGGCACACCTGCGATATGTTCGCACCGCACCGACCTAGGGAGATCACGTGAAGAAGCTCGTTGTGCTGAGCGGAGGGGTCGTGGCCATCGGCTCCGCGGCGCTCGTCGGCGCCGGGATCGCCATGTCCCAGCCGGGCGGCGGTGGCGCGATGAACGTGGTCGACGAGCCGTACGGTCGAGCCATCCAAATACTTCAGAGCCAGGGCATCAAGCCGATCTTCGGCGGGAAGACAGGCAGCGTTCTGCAGCAGTCGCAGTGTTTGGTCAGCAGCCAGAAGCTGATCAAGTCCTCGAATCAGGGAAATGCGGCCATGAAAGTTCAGTTGTTCCTGGATTGCAGTCAGCAAGCCGCCGACAAGCTCGAGGAGCTGGGCGCGACGGGTGGGCCGCGAGTCGGCAGCAACGGCGTCACCACGGTCACCCCGACACCGATCGTGCCCATCCAGGGCGCTCCCGGGGCCGGCACGCCGCCGCCCCTCGGCTGATCCGGCTAGCCCTCGACCATTCGGCGCAGGTTCTTCAGCGTCTCCCCCATGTTCCTGCCGACCTGACCGGCCGCCACGCGGTCGGCGATCAGCCCGAGCAGGTTGCCCGCTGATTCGTACGCCAGCCGGAACGTCACCTTCGTTCGCCCGTCGGACGTCTCGCGCAGCCGGAAGCGACCGCGCTGCGAAACACCCGTCAGGCCCACCCAGGACAACTCGCGCGGCGGGTCGAACTCGACGATCTCGATGTCGCCGCCGATCGGCACCGACCCCACCTTCCAGTGCACGGTGTAGCGGGCGCCGAGGCCGGCGCGTTCGTCGTCCGCGGTCTCCCAACGCTCGAGGCTCGCCATGAACTCGGGGTAGCAGTCGGGACTGCTGACGACCTTCCACACAGTCTCGCGGTCCGCGTCGACGATGCACTGCCGCTGAACCCTCATCAGGACCGTCTCTTCTTCGGGCGAGCTTCCCCGGCCCTGCGGGCGTGGGCCCTCATCAGCCCAACACCGGGAATCGTCGTTCCGCCGCCAACCGGTCCACCCCGGCCTGCAAAGCGGCTTCCACCTTTTCGTGTACGACGTCGTCGTCGCTCACCGCGATGTCGTCGGCGTCGATGGGGTCCTGCACCTCGATCGCGATCTTCGTGGGCAGAGGCAGCCGCGGCACCATGTCGCTGATCGTCAGCCCCCATGGCGGCGCCAACAGAATCGGCACGCTCTTCAGCCGCGCGATCTTGTCGACCATCAGCAACCTGGCCAGCCACTGCCCGCGATCGAGAAACAGCGCCGCCTCCTGCCCGCCGACACTGGCGACCGGCACGATCGGCACACTTGCCTCGCGAGCAAGCTTGACGTATCCTTTGCGGCCGCCGAAGTCGACCTCGTGACGCTGCCACGTCGGCCGAAACACCTCGTAGTCGCCACCCGGATACACCAGCAGCGCCGCCCCCGATTCCAATGCGAGCCTGGCGTTTTCGTGGTTGGCCGCCACCGTGCCGAACTTGCGCAACGACCCGAGGCCCGGCATCGACACGACGAGGTTGTGCGCGAGTTGATAGAACGGGCGCTCGACGCCGAAGTACGAACAGAACGCCAGCGTGAACACGAACGTGTCCGGCGGGAGGTTGCCGCCGCTGTGATTGCCGACGAGCAGCACGGGCCCGTCTTTCGGGATCCGGTCGAGGCCACGGACATCGGCACGGAAGTACAGCGACGCCAGCAGCCACAAACCGGGCAGCTGCTCACGGATGTAGTCGGGATCGCGCTGGTCGAGGTCAGCCTTCGGAACACGGGAGGCCACCTGACTCCGTGTCCAATTCAGAACATCCCCGAACCCCGCCATACGGGTCTTATTGACATCGAGCCTTCACCTGAAACGCGACGCACAAGAATCCAGTACCCGCGTTCCCACTAACTTCCAGTAAGCTCCGATGCACACCGCTTCGTCAGGAGTCGCCATGGCAGCTTCACCGGCTCGGCAGGGTGCGTTGCGTCCCCACCGTTTCGACTCGGAGATCGACCCGGGCCCTGTGCAGATCCAGGCCCGCAAGGTGCACTTCGATCTCGCGGATATCCCGCTGGAGTGGATCCCGGGGCATCCCGTCGCGTCCACGATGATCAACCTCTTCAACATCGTGTTGCCCACCGCCGAACACTGGTTCGTCCAGACGTTCAACGAGGCATTGCCGTTGGTGAAGGACGCGCGGCTCGCCGAGGACATGCGCGGCTTCATCGGCCAGGAGGCCACGCATGCCGCGGCGCATGACGAAGTGATCCGCGACTTCCTGATCGGCAACGGCGTCGACCCGAGACCGATACTGGATATCGTCGAATACATCTTCGGAAAGGTCTTGGCGCCAACGACTTCGAGCAATCCGCGGCGGCGGCTGAACAACCTGTGCAACCGGCTGTGGCTGATCGCGGCGATCGAGCACTACACCGCAGTGCTCGGCGACCACGCGCTCAATGCCACGTGGGACGAGCACGGCGCCCACCCCACGATGGTCGACCTGTTCCGGTGGCACGGCAGCGAAGAGGTCGAACACCGCAGCGTCGCCCACGATGTCGCGGTCTACTTCCACGACAGCTATGCCGACCGCATCCGGGCGATGATGCTGGCCGCGGCGGCGATCTGGGTGTTCTTCCAACGCGGTACGCGGTACCTGTTCAGGTCCGACCCCACCAGCGACATGACGTTCTGGAAGATGCAGCGGCTGCGGATGCGCGACTCGAAGCTGGGGCTGCTGCCCAAGTTCCGCGTGTTGTTCGGCGCGCAGACCCTGACGTATTTCCGGCCGTCCTACACACCGGAGCAGATGGGCTCCACCGCGCAGGCGGTCGCGTATCTGGCCACCTCGCCCGCGGCCCGCGCGGCGCACCTTTGATGGGGCGGCTTTGATGGGGTTGCGCGACCGCTACCGGCAGCTGCCGCGCAACCCGTTCCGGCCGCACCGACCCGACGTGGTGATCGGCGTCGCCGGTGCGGTGATCTCCGGGGTGGACGCGCTGGCGGATGCCATCAGGCGGGCCAGACCGCCCGCGGCGACCGACCGCACCCTGCTGCTGCGCGTCATCGACCGGCAGACCGTGGCCCACGACGACAACGTGGTGGCGCTGAGGTTCGCCGCCGCCGACGGTGGGCCGCTGCCGCGCTGGCATCCCGGCGCCCACATCGATGTTCAGCTGCCGAGCGGGCGGCTGCGCCAGTACTCCCTGTGCGGTGACCCGCAACGATCCGACGAATACCGCATCGCGGTGCGCAGGATTCCCGACGGCGGCGGCGGTTCAATCGAGGTGCACGAGGCGCTGCATCCCGGCACGACGGCCACGACGCTGGGGCCGCGCAACGCGTTCCCGCTGACCGTCCCCGGCTACGGCTCACCGACGACGCGGTTCCGGTTCGTCGCAGGCGGTATCGGAATCACCCCGATCTTGCCGATGCTGGCGCTGGCCCAGCGCCTCGGCGTCGACTGGTCGATGGTGTACGCCGGCCGCACCCGCGACAGCCTGCCGTTCCTCGACGAACTCGCGCGGTACGGCGAGCGGGTGCGGGTGCGCACCGATGACGTCAACGGGCTGCCGACAGCACCCGAGCTGCTCGGCGACTGTCCGGACGACACCGCGGTCTACGCGTGCGGGCCGGCCCCCATGCTCACCGCCATCCGGTCCCAACTCGCCGGCCGTGACAAGGTCGAACTGCACTTCGAGCGGTTCGCCGCGCCACCCGTCGTGGACGGCGAGGAGTTCGACGTCACGGTCGCGTCCACCGGACAGCAGATCCGCGTCGGCGCCGACGAGACCCTGCTCGCAGCGCTGTACCGGGCCGGCGTGGACGCCCCGTACTCGTGTCGGCAGGGCTTCTGCGGAACCTGCCGGACACGGGTGCTCGAGGGGGACGTCGACCACCGGGACGCGCTGCTCACCGAACCCGAGCACGCCAGCCGGATGATGCTGATCTGCATATCCCGCGCCGCTCAGGGTGCCGGTCTGACGCTCGACCTGTAGCCGCATCTCGTACTATTCGCCCATGCCGTTGGCTGATGGTGCGACGTTCGCGGGGTACACCATCGTGCGTTTGCTCGGCGCCGGCGGCATGGGTGAGGTCTACCTCGCGCAGCACCCTCGGCTGCCGCGCCGCGACGCGCTGAAGGTACTGCCCGCATCGGTGTCCGCCGACCACGAGTACCGCGAGCGTTTCGATCGCGAGGCCGACATCGCCGCGACGCTGTGGCATCCGCACATCGTCGGCGTCCACGACCGCGGCGAGTTCGACGGCCAGCTCTGGATCTCGATGGACTACGTCGATGGCACCGACGCGGCACACCTGCTCCGCGAGCGCTATCCCGACGGCATGGCCAAGCACGAGGTCGCCGAGATCGTCAGCGCGGTGGCCGACGCCCTGGACTACGCGCACCAGCGCAACCTGTTGCACCGCGACGTCAAGCCGGCCAACATACTGCTCGCCCATCCCGAGTCCGGCGATCAACGGATTCTGCTCGCAGACTTCGGAATCGCCCGCTGGGTCAACGACATCAGCGGTCTGACGGCGACCAACATGACGGTCGGCACGGTGTCCTACGCCGCACCCGAGCAATTGATGGGCGAGCGCCTCGACGGCCGCGCCGATCAATATGCCTTGGCGGCCACCGCGTTTCACCTGTTGACCGGCAGACCGCCGTTCCAGCATTCGAACCCCGCGGTCGTCATCAGCCAGCACCTGTCCGCCGCACCGCCCGCCATCGCCGACCAGCGACCGGAGCTGGCCGGACTCGATCCGGTGCTCGCCAAGGCGTTGGCGAAGAACCCGGCGGACCGGTTCGAGCGGTGCGCCGATTTCGCGCGGGCGCTGTCCCACCAGCTCGGATCGCTTCCACCCGGCGACGACGGCACCCGCCTCGCCGCCGCGGCGGTGCCGCCGGAACCCGCTCGGCGATCCCTTTTGCGCGCGGGGGTCCTCATACCCGCGATCCTGGCGGCCCTGCTGGTGGCGGCGGTGGCGGTCGCGATCTTCGAGACGCGGCGCGCCGACGACCGCCCCGTTGCGGCACCGACGGCAACGGCCACGACGACGGCCACGGCCACCAGGCCGACGTTCACGCCGCTTCCTCCACCGCCGGAACCGCCTCCGTCGCCGACGACCACGACACCGTCACCGACACCGACACCGACAGACACTGACACGGAGACACCCACCGACACCACGACGACGTCGGCGGCGCCCGCCACCGCGGTGATCGGTGCCAATTGCTCCCCCGTCGGGAGCACCTCCACGACGGCCGACGGCTCCACGGCCTACTGCTCCACGCTGCAGCCGACCGGCGCTTCCGTGTGGTCGCTGACGCAGGGTGAGGTGACTCCCACCGTGACCCCCGAGCCGACGGACGCACCGCTGCCGTTCGTCGAGGAGAACCCGGTGCGGTTGTGCATGCAGCAGACCGGGCAGACTCGCCACGAATGCCGAAACGACATCCGGGAGAGCAACGGCTTGCCCCCGCTGCCATGAGTCTGCGGACGTCGGACCGGCTGGCGGTCGCCGACCTGGTGCATCTCTATGCGTCGGCCGTCGACGACCGACGGTTCGACGATGTGGTCGAGTTGTTCACTGCCACAGCAGAACTGCGATTGCCGGATCCGCCCCGGTCGTTGGAGCCGGTGCGCAGACATCACGGCCATGACGGTGTCCGCACTGCGATGGCGGCGCTGGCATCGGTGACCCGTACCGAACATGCGATCGTCGGGGAGATGTACGCCCCGGGTGACAGCCTCGGCTACGCGCTGGGCCGGATCACCTGCATCGCACATCATTGGACGATCGCCGACGATCAGATCACCGATCTGGTCTGGCATCTGCGGTATGACGACGAATACCTGCGGACACCGGCCGGTTGGCGGATCCACGGTCGCGCGCTGACCATCAACGCTATCGAGACGCGGCCGGTGCGTCGTCTCCGAGCGCCGAAATCAGACGGTCGAGCAGCGGACGCTGGCCTTTCAGCAGCTTCGACCGAGCCTCAGCCACGGAAAACCAACCCGCGCGGTCGATCTCGGGAAACTCCCTGATCCGTCCCGAACCCTTCGGCCACTCCAGCTCGAACGTGTTGGAGCACGTGCCTTCGAGGTCGAGGTCGCCGCGCACGGCGAACGCGGTGATCACCTTACCGCTGGGCTGTTTGAGCGGCTCGAACTCGATGCGGGGACCATCAGGTGCCGGCTTGCCGAGCTCCTCCTCGAACTCGCGCTTCGCGGCCTCCCACGGATCCTCACCCTCGGTGTACTCCCCTTTGGGTATCGACCAGGCACCCTCGTCCTTGCGGGCCCAGAACGGTCCGCCCGGGTGGCCGATCAGCACTTCGAGTTCACCGTCGACGATGCGGTACAGCAGCAGACCCGCACTCAGTTTGGGCACCGCGTCACCTTAGACCGCCGCGGTCGCGCGACTAGTACTTGCGGTCACCCTCGCTGCTGTCGAAGAAGGCCCAATCGCCGTCATCGGACTTGACCTCCATGCGCCATCCGAGTTCAGGATCGGCCTTCTGGTCGACGAACCAGGCGTGTGCATCGTCCGCGCTCTCGATGTCCTTGGTGTCGACGACGTCACCCTTGGGATTCAGTACGCGATATGTAGCCATACCGCCTAGCGTTCCCGTTGCCCGCGAATCCAATCAGTCCGGTTTGGGCATCGGGATGCCCTCGCTGGCGGAGAACCGCGCATCCTCCTGCGTCGAGAGCCCGAACGAGACGACCGACCGGTCGAAGAACAGGTCAGTCAGATACGCCAGCGACACCGCCCACCTGTTGACGAACCGTGGGATCGCGTAGATGTGGTACATCCGGGTGACCGCCTTGGCGGGTAGGCCGGACAACTGCACGTTGAGGGGGTTGGCGACGGCGTAGCGCGGCCCCAGATCGACGACCAGTCCCATGTTGCGGTGTTTGTAGGCCTTGGCCTTGCCGTAGCCCAGGCTCGCGGCGACGTTGCGCGCCAACACTTTTCCCTGCCGCGTGGCGTGCTGCGCGGTGGGCGGGGTGATCTTGCCCGGCTGCGTCACGTCCGGCACCGCCGCCGCATCCCCCGCCGCGAACACCCCGGAATGTCCAGGTACCTGTAGTTCGGTGGTGACCTTCAGCCGGCCCCGCTCGGTGGGCAAGCCGAGTTTTTCGATCAGCGGTGCGCCCGTGACGCCGGTGACCCATGCGACGGTATGCGTGCGAATCAGCGAGTCATCGCTGAGCACAACGTGTTCGGGGTGCACTTCGGCCAGCGTCACGCCGAGCCGGACGTCGATGCCACGCGATTTGAGCACCCGCTGCGCTGCGGCGCCGAGCTTCTCGCCGACTTCGGGCATCACCTGCTCCGCCAGGTCCAACAGGACGAACTTCACCTTCGAGGGGTCGAAGCCCATCTGTTTGGCTGCGGAATCGGCAAGCGCTCGCAGCTGTACGGCCAGCTCCGTACCGGAGTACGACGCGCCGACCACCACGACCGTGCGTCGCGCCTCCGCCCGGCCAGGATCGTCGTCGACGTCGGCGAGTTCGAGTTGTTCGAGCACGTGATCACGCAGGTACAGTGCCTCGGCGGTCGACTTGAGGCCCCGGGCGTGCTCGGCGAGGCCGGGAATGTCGAACAGCCGGGTGACCGAACCCGGCGTCAGCACCAGCCGGTCCCACGCCATGCTGCGGACGCGTTCTTCGGGGTCGGTGAACGTCACCGTGCGGCCCTCGAAGTCGACTTCGTCGACTCGTCCCCGGATGGCCTGCACGCCGCGTAGGGCGTTGGCCAGCGGAATCGCGACGAATCGCGCGTCCACCAGGCCACCGGCCACGTCGGGCAGCAGCGGTGTGTAGAGCATGTAGTCGACGGGCGAGATGATCGAGATATCGACCGAATCTCCGCCTGCTTTCGTGTATCTGCGCATCTTTCGCGCCAGCTGACGGGCACATTCGAAGCCGGTGAACCCGCTGCCGACGACCACCACGGAAGTCATCGCCTCCACCATACGGAAGACACGGCGACTGCCTCGCGCCGCGTGGCGGATCTAGTCCGTCTCGCCGGTTGTAACGTCGTGGCGCGATTGCGGCCGATTTCTCTTCATACGGTTACAACCGACGGCCCTTGGAAATGATCATGATTCGCACGGTCGGCTTCATTTCCGCTTCATTCCGTCGCCCCGATGGCGGATGCTTGATGCATGACGGGTCCGCTGCGCAGGTTCGATCCGTTCCGGCCGATCGACATGCTCTCGTCGCTGTGGTCGACCGCGGCCATCGCTCCGGTGAGCTCCGGTGCGGCCATGGCGTACCGGACCCTGTTCACGACGGTGCGCAGGCTGGTGGTCGGCCGTTGCCTCGCGATCCGGCTCGACAACGGTGATCTCACGCTCACCGTGACGGAGTTCGATTCGACACTCGACGTTCGTGGCCTGGCGGTGGGACAGCTCAACGACGTCCACATCGCGGCCCGCGACATCTGCTGGGAGGGCAACGAGTTCGAAAGCGCGACGGTGGTGCTGCACAACGTGCACATGCGACCGGCCGCGCCGCCCGTCCTGGTGGCCGCGCCGGTGGACCTGACGCTCGAGGTGCCGACCACCGCGCTGCACGACCTGTTCCGATGGGCGGCGCCGCGACTGTCCGGCGAGGTCGGCAGCGACGGGGTCGCGCGACTGCGGATGGCGCGGCGCCCGATGCTGGGCCACCTCGAGGTCGATGCACGCCTGGACGGCTCGACGCTGTGGCTTCGACCCCGCGTGGCCGTTCTCCGAAGATCGCGCTGGACGCTGCCGGCGAGCACGCCGGCGTATCCGGTGCGCCTCCCCGAACTGCCCCACGGCCTGCGGTTGACCGGCATCGCCTTCGCCCCCGACGCGGTGCACCTGTCGGCGTCGGTGGCGGAATGGCAGATGGACATGCCGCGCAGCCGGCTGGAGGACATCATCGGCCAGCTCAGCGTTGCCGGCGTGCCGCTGAATGTGACCCGGTTGACGCGTCTTCTCTAGGGCGTCCTCGCTCGTCGCCGCCCGGCTTTGGGACAATGCGTTTCTTGTGACCGAAATCGCGCATTACCAAGACGGCCAGGCCGAGGTCAGTGTTTCGCGCGACGGTGACGACCTGACCTTCGTGTCGGCCTACGAGGATTTCGGCAGAACCGTCACCGAGGAATCCCGCATCCCGGCCGACGAATTCGTCATCAAGGGTCCGGGGCCATGGCCGTGGTTCGATCTCGGCACCAAACGCGCGGGCGCACTGCTGGTGCTAGACGCACTCGAGGCCGGCCGCCCAGCCTGGACCGAACCGTTGCACCCGACGGTGCTGGATCTCTTCGAGCGTGCCCATCGCGGCGATACGCGGGTCATCGAGCTGCTGGCCATGGGCGCCGACCCCGACCCGCTCGATCCGTGCGGGGCGACGCCGCTGTGGTACGCCGTGCGCTCGCCCGCCGCAGGCAACTCGGTGGCGTTGATCGACGAGGATGCCGACGCGGGGCGACGCATCGAATTGTCCGCGCGCGGTGAGAGATTCACGACGATCCTGCATGAGATCGTGCGGCGGGGGCGCACCGTCGCGCTCAACCATGCGCTGGCGCACGGCGTCGACCCCTCACTCGTCGACTCTGATGGCGCGACCCCGATGCACGTGATCGAGGGTTCCGCCGACAACGTGAACCCCGAGATCGTGCGCGCCCTCGTGCGGGCGGGCGCGTCCATCGACGCTCCCCTGCCGAGCGGAACCCAGCCGATCGAGCTGGCCGCGCGGATGCTGCTGCCCGCGACCGTCGCCGCGATGATCGAGCTCAGCGCCGATCCCGGCCGCGGACTGGACTCTCTGTTGGCGTGGTGGGCCGTCGGCGCGAAGTTCAACGGATATCGATCCGGTCGGGTCGTCGAGCTGATCGACATCCTGCGCGCCGGCGGTGCCGAGGTGTCGCCGCGCCATCGTGAGCTCGCGGCCGACGCCGCGGCACCGGATGTCGAAGCCGCGCTTCGTCGTTAGAGTTCCGGTGTGCCCAGGTACACCCGATACGTCGCGATCGGCGACAGCCAAACCGAAGGGCTGTGGGACGGCGACGACTCCACTGGTCTCGTCGGCTTCGCCGACCGCCTCGCGGCGATGATCGACTCGCACCATCCCGGCGTGGCGTACGCCAATCTGGCCGTCCGTGGCCGACGGATTGCAGATCTGCTCGACGACCAGCTGCCGTCGGCGCTCGCGATGCAGCCAGACCTGATCACCGTCTGCATCGGGATGAACGATGTCACCCGCCCGGGCCGGTACTTCGGCAGTGCCCTCGCCGAACTGGACGAATTGCACACCCAACTGGCGGCGTCCGGCGCGACCGTCGTGACGACAACGTTCCCCCACATCGCGAAGATCCTGCCCATCGGACGCGTGATCGCATCGCGCGTCGAACAGATCAACGCCGAAATCCGCAACGCCGCTGTGCGACACGGCTTTCGGCTCGTCGACCTCTACAACGCACCGTCGATGACTCGGCTGGACACCTGGAGTGACGACCGGGTGCACGGCTCGGACAAGGGACACCGGCTGTTCGCCGCCGCAGCCGCCGAGGCGCTCGGCCTGCCCGGCAGCAACCACGACTGGGCGATGGTCGACGGCCCTGCGCAGCGTCCGTCGCTGCGGTCGCAGGCCCACTCGCAGGTGCAGTGGACGCGGAACATGTTCCTGCCGTGGCTCTGGGATCAGATGCGGGGCAGATCCAGCGGCGACGGCCGCGGCCCCAAACGACCCCGGTTGGAGGGTGTGGCGGTCTGACTAGACGCCCGACCAGGCCCCGTCGATGCTCTCCGCGACGTCGATGACCTTCGCCTTCTGCGATGCCGGGCTGTCGATCTCCCCGGCGACGTGCACCGCGATGAACCGCTTGATCTCCGCGTCGATGCCGCCGAGTATCCGCACCAGCTCACCGCGCAGCGTCTTCGACGTGACGTGGATGGAGATGTCGGACGGGCGTGGTTTCTCCACGTCGAGGATCAACAGCAGCGGCGGGGCGGCACGGGCGGTCGCACGCAGCGCGATCTCCCCGAACACCATGAACTTCGGCTTGTCGATCAGCAGGTCGACCACCAGATCGATCTCCAGGGGGATCCGGATCGCGAACGTGATGTGCTCGCCGACCTCGCGGGTCAGGCGCGGCTGCTGAATCCTGACCTTCGCCGTCACCTTCGCGACTTTGCCTGGACCCTGCGCCATCGGGCCCATCTCGAATTCGTCACCGGCGATGGCGGCGATCGCGCCGCCCACGCGTTCCTCGGTCACAGCGATCTCGAAGAACTGGCGACCGAACTGTTCGTAGGTCATTTCATCGTCGACGGACATGGTGTTCATACAGTCTCATGTCCGGCAGTCGGACAGTGTTCAACACGGCCGAATCGGCGCCACACCGCGGTTAACGGCCGTCTTCGCTGCGGGCTTCGGCGCCCGTTTCGCCGGCGTCGATCGCATCATCGGAGGCCGTCCGGCCGACGTAGCTGCCGTCCTCGCCGCCGTCTTTGCCCGCCCGCGATGCAGCGACGTGGTTGTCGTCGTCGACGTCGGGTTCGGACTTGTTGTCGTCGCGGGATTCCATGCGCACCGGGTTACCCGGCGTCGACGTGGGCAAACGATCGGCCTGCGCACCGCCCGGGCACCAGTCGCAGCGCGAGCAAGCCAAGGATCAGCACCACGACCGCCGGGACGCCGTAGAGCACGACGCCCATCACGATGCTCGTCGCCGATCCGGCGAGTGCGGAGGCCACCACGAACACCGCGACCAGCCAGGTGACGACGAGCGTGAAGACCGTGATCACCACGGCGACGAGGCCTGCGCGGCCCAAGCCGTAATGGCGGTAACCGGTCGCGGTGAGCACGGCGGCGACGGGTAGGCCAAGGATCGCGCCGGCCAGCCAGGTGCGCTCGAGGGTGAGCACCTGCCCGAAGGCGGGAACGACGAGGCTGGCCGCGAGCACCGCCGCGACGATCACACCGGCCGTGGCGACCTTGCGGGCATCGGTCAGTCGCATGTCCTGCGGTTGCCCGGGCCCGGCGACGGCGAAACCTGGATCAGCCGGGCGCCGCGTCTTCGGAGAAGTAACGGACCCTGCGCAGGGCGAACGGCGTGGCCGCGACGTCGACGATCAGCACGTCACGATGTCCCTCGCGATCCAGTCCCGCAACCACGCTGTATCCCGAGGCGATCAGCTTGCGGGGACGCGCGGTAGCCATGCGCGACAGGAACTCTGACGTGCTCAACGGGGCATCGTCGCCGCTCGTCACCCGCGCCCCCTTACCCAGCCAGCGCTGCACCGCGATTTCGTTGCCTGCGCGCGCATCGGACAGGAATTGGCCGACCTTGCGCTTGCCCTGCGGTCCGGTCCCGCGCAGTCCGCCAAAAAACCCCAGCGCACCGACGGCCCCCTGATTCGTCAGCAACCCCTTCAACAGTCCGATGCTGACCGGGACCGCTTTCGGGCCGCTGCGCAACAACTGCCCGATCAACACGGGCATTTCCCAGTACGCGTACAACTCGGCGATGTTGACCTCGTCGCCCTCGGTGGCCAGGTTGTATCGCAGGTATGCGGGGAATCGCATCGCCAACCCGGCCATGACCACCTCGAGTTCGAGATCCCGGATCACCGTGGAGCCGACGACGATGTCGACGTCCCGGTGCATCGTGATGTCGCGCGGGCCGATGAACGTGTCGTAGAAGCGGCTGATCGCGGCGCGGCCCCGATGAGGTTCGGAGCCGACCGGGTCTTCGATACGCCCGTCCTGCGTGAACGCGTCCACCCAGGCCTGACGGTCGTGCACGCTGAACGCCGCAGGGGACCGCTCGACCGTCGCCACCGCATCCGCCCGCGAGATAGCCATAAGGTTCCCTACCATCCGCACCGGCGACAGTCGACTACTCGGCCACCCGCAGGCACACTGGGATTACCGCAGTGCTGGTGCAGATGCATGAGAGGACCGCTATGAGTGGCAACGGGCCGTTCGGGTTCGACCCCGAGGAGTTCGACCGCGTCGTCCGCGAGGCGGGTGAAGGGCTGCGCGACGCACTGGACGGGGTGGGCCGGTTCCTCAGCACGTCAGGTGAACGCGCTGGTTGGGCCAACCTGGTCGACGAGTTCACCCGGTATTCGCGGCCGAAGCGGGAGCCGGAGACCACCGGTGAGACCGGCGACGGTGTCTGGGCGATCTACACCGTCGACAGCGACGGCGGGGCCCATATCGAGCAGGTGTATCCGACCGAACTGGATGCGCTTCGCGCGAACAAGAACAACACCGACCCCAGCCGCAAGGTGCGGTTCCTGCCGTACGGCATCGCGGTCAGTGTGCTCGACGCGTCGGACCCGCCGGCGGATTCACCGTCCGAGGACGCCTCCTAACCACCGAAGTGGCGGCGGATACCCGCCAGCATCTCGATGTGCGCCTTGACCGCTTCGCGGGTGGTGATCGCATGAAGCAGTCTCGGCGCATGGATGGTCAGCCGTTCGACGACCTTGGTTCCCGTGCCGTAGGAATCGAAGGACACGACGCCATAGAGCCGCACCCTGGGAAACTGTCGCGCCTCGGTGATCACCGGACCGGTCGACGCCACCCGCAGGTGAGCCGAGTAACTCGTCGGCAAGGTCAACGGGCCGAACGGAATTCGGTCCTTCACGCGGTAGCTCTGGCAGTACCCGTCGGCCAGTTCGGTCCGTGCGGTGGCGCGTACCGACACCACCAACGGGTGGACCGTCTTGATGTTGTCGAGGTCGACGTAGAACGCGCGGACGTCGTCAGGTGACGCCGGTACGTCCTCGGACAGCACCCGCTCCGCGCGCATGATCACCTACCCCGAAATCGATTGCCGTAATTCAGGTTCGGGCTACCTCGGTGACGCCTAGCACCCGCTGGATATCGGGCTTCATCTGTTGCAACTGCTGTCCCGCGTAGCCCCAGCTGTGGATGCCGTCGGGGAAGTTGAACACGCCGTTGTGCCCGCCCGCGGCGATATACGCATCGACGAAGGCGCGATTGGATTCGACGGCGAACCCCTCGAGGAAGCCCAGCCCGGCGATCGGGGCGTTCGGGCTTGCCAGTGCCGGGTCGGTCGGGGTGCCGTTGCCGCAGTAGATCCAGATGCGGGTGCCGTTGGCGGCGAGCCTGCCCGCTTGGACTGTGGGATCGTTGCGCGCCCAGGCCGGGTCGCCGGGCGGCCCCCACATGGCATCCGGATTGAACCCGCCGTTCCACATCATCGCGGTGCTGACCTGGCCGGGCTGGGCGGACAGGTTGAGGAACCCCGAGATGGATCCCGCGTAGCTGAACTGCTGAGGGTGGAAAGCGGCCAGGATCAACGCCGACGACGCTCCCATCGAGAACCCCACGATCGCGTTGCCGGTCTGCCGGACCTGTTTGTTCTCCGCCAACCATGCCGGAAGTTCCTGTGTGAGGAAGGTTTCCCACTTGTAGGTGTAGGTCTGACCGTTGCTGACCGCCGGCGCGTACCAGTCGCTGTAGAAGCTGGACTTGCCTCCCACGGGCATCACCACCGACAGACCGGACCCGTTGTACCAGTCGAAGGCCTGGGTGTTGATGTCCCAGCCGTTGAAGTCATCCCCCGCCTCCATGCTGTCGAGCAGGTAGAGCGCGGGCGAATCCGTTCCGCCGGACAGGAACTCGACGCGAATGGTGCGCGCCATGGCCGCCGACGGAACCTCGAGTTGTTCGACGGGCAGATTCGGGTTCGAAAACGCGGTGGCCGAAGGCGATCCATCCACCGCGTCGACGACACCGGGGAGCAGCGCGGCCGCCGCCACGGTGATCGCGAGGCGCCTCAGGGCGCGGGCCGGCTTGGTTTCCACGAGTGCCATCGGAACCCTCCATCGCACCTCGGCCCGCCCCGCTGCGGACGATACGCCGACGCACGTCGCTCACCAGCGGTTTTCGTGAGATTCGGGCGGATTTGGGTGTCTACGCGATGATCGGGTCGCGGAACAGCGTCAGTGATGCCTGCGCTCGGGGTCAGAAATTCGGCTGCCCGTGGTGGTTCACGGGCCCCGCCTCTATGCCTATGTTTGTATTAATAGCAACTTTAGCGGCGGAGGCGACACCGTGAGATCCCTCGACTACGACCAGCTCTACATCGGCGGTCGCTGGCAGGCACCCGCCACCACTCGACGGCTCTCCGTGATCTCCCCGCACACCGAACAGCCGATCGGCGAAACACCCGAAGCGTCGCCCGAGGACGTCGACAAGGCGGTCGCCGCGGGCAGGACGGCCTTCGACGAGGGACCGTGGCCGCGGCTCAGCGTGGGCGAGCGGATGGAGAAGATCGAGAAACTCGCGTCCATCTACATGTCGGAGACCGATGCGATCGCCGACCTCATCACTGCGGAGATGGGCTCACCCAAGACCTTCAGCCGATTGGGGCAGGGCGCGGGCGCGCTCGCCCAGATGCACCTGAACTTGGCGACGGCCAAGGAGTTTCCGTGGGTCGAGCGGCGGCCGGGTCTGTTCGGCGACGTTCACCTGCGGCGCGCACCGGTCGGGGTGGTCGGGGCGATCGTGCCGTGGAACGTGCCGCAGTTCCTGATCATGCCGAAAATGATTCCCGCGCTGATCGCCGGTTGCACCGTCGTCGTCAAGCCGGCGCCCGAAACACCTTTGGACGCCATGTGGTTGGCCGAGATGCTGGACGAGGTCGACGTGCCGGAGGGCGTCGTGTCGATCCTGCCCGGTGGGCGGGACACCGGTGAGGCCCTCGTCCGCCACCCGGGTGTCGACAAGATCTCGTTCACCGGATCGTCGGCGACGGGCAGGCACATCGCGGCGTTGTGCGGTGAGCAGCTCAAGCGGGTGAGCCTGGAGCTGGGCGGCAAGTCGGCGGCGATCATCCTCGACGACGCCGACATCGACCGCACCGTCCAGCATCTGAAGATGGCCAGCCTGATGAACAACGGCCAGGCATGCGTCGCGCAGACCCGGATCCTGGTGAGCGAGCGCAAACACGACGAGGTCGTCGACGCGCTGGCGGGCATGATGGCCGGTCTGCAGGTGGGCGACCCCGCCGACGACGCCACCGACGTCGGGCCGTTGGTGGCGCAACGACAACAGCATCGTGTGCAGTCCTACATTCAGGCCGGCATCGACGAGGGTGCGCGAATGGTGCTGGGCGGCAAAGACAAACCGTATGACCGCGGCTGGTACGTCCAACCCACGCTGTTCACCGACGCCAACAACGACATGAAGATCGCGCGTGAGGAGATCTTCGGCCCGGTGCTGACCGTGCTGAAGTACAGCGATGAAGCCGACGCCGTGCGAATCGCCAACGACACCGACTACGGGCTCGCCGGCTCCGTCTGGACCGCCGACGTGGCGCACGGTCTGGAGATCGGCGCGCAGATCCGGGCGGGCACGTACGGCATCAACATGTACACACTCGACACCACCGCACCGTTCGGCGGGTTCAAGCAGTCGGGCATCGGGCGTGAGTTCGGTGCCGAGGGGCTCTCGGAGTATGTGGAGTTGCAGTCGACGGTGAGCGCGGACAAGCTGCCCGAGCTCTAGGGTTTCGCCCAGCGCACGCTTGTTGTACGCATCGGCCCGAGAAGGGGCGTAAACAACCGTGCAGTCGCCGCCTAGAGGATCTCGAGGGTGACCTCTGCGGGACAACACAATTCGTCGCGCTGGTTGTAGACCGCGATCTCGAGGTCCACGAGCCGACGCTGTACGTCGCCCACCGTGTCGGTGCGCTTGCCCACCACCCGGCCACGGCCCACCATCGAATCGCCGGCGTAGAACGAGCCGAGCAGCGACACCTTCCGCCGCACCACTCTGCTGTAGGGCCCGGCCCAGCCGGTGGCGATGCGGTCCACGAAGCCCGCGGTGTGCATCGTGTTGACGAAGATCGTCGGATGGCCGTGCCGCTCGGCGTAGTCGGGGTCGAAATGGCCGGGGAAGTAATCCCACGTCGCGCCGGGGTTCATCACGACGCGCTGGTAGTCGATCGTGTCGACCACCTCGGCGAGTTCGGTGGGGACGACGATGTCGTCCCACATCAACCGCGCGTACGTCGTCATGACGGCACCGCAGGGGTGAAGCGGAACAGGGTGTTGCGGTTGATCGCGACTAGCGCTCCATCGGCGCGGTGGAACTGCTCGCACGTCTCGACGAAATGTCCTGTGCCCACGCGCGTTTTCTTCTCCGGCGACACCGACACGACCTCCTCGACGACGTGGAGGCGATCACCTTCGAGGATCGTCAGCGGGAACTCGACCTCGTTGGAGGCGTTGATGAATGTCGTCCCCGGCAAGGGCACGCGGATGGCGATCGAGGGCACAGGGCGTTCGTCGTTGGGCAGCCACGGCGGTGGAATCAACCACCCCATCAACAGCGCCGGCGGCGCGACGAGGCCGCCCCACACCTCACGTGCGAATTCGGCGTCCCAGTAAGCGGGGTTGGGGTCGCGCACCATCGCGGCGAAATGTTGGATCCGCGCGCCGCTGACCGCCGTGCCGGCATATCTCGGCGCAGTCCGGACGCCGACCATTCGCAGCGCATCCTCGTAGGTGCCGAACGCGAACTCGTACCGAATCCCCTCGCTCACACGGGTAACGCGCTTTCGTTCGCCACCCGGTCCCACTCGAGTTCGCGCGAGGTGTAGTACCACCCGCCGCGCTCGTAGATGAGCCGGTCGGTGAAGGTGCCCGTGGCCGCGAGTTGATTGTCACGCAACAGCAACGCCACACACGTCTGCGTCGCATCGACCCCGTCGACGTTGATGTCGTGGTCGACGGTCACCAGCCGCACACCGCCGCCCCCGTCGAATGCGCTGCGCAGATCGTCGAACTTCTCCCCCGACCGCACATAGGTGGCGCCGGAGTGACGAAACGTGGCGATCCAGCCGGGCAGGTCACCCGCGGAGTACAGCCGGTTGTGTCGCGCGTTCAGGTTCAGGATGGCGGCCCGCCCCGCGAGCCCGTCCAGTACGAACTGCTGTTGGTATGACAACGACATCTTCTGATCTCCTACCGGCTCAGCACGTAGCCGTGCGCTTCGCGGTCCCAGGTGTCGGCGCCCAGGCCCCTGCTCCTGAGCACATCCTTGCGGATGCGCCCGATGACGTTCTTCGGAATCTCGTCGATGACTTCGAGGTAGCGCGGCACACAGAAGTACGGCATGCGGGCCGAGCAGAAATCGAGGAGTTCGGCGAAATCGACTGTCGCACCGTCATGCAACGTCACGACGACCAGGATGTCGTCCTCGCCGAGCTCGCTGGGAATGCCTACCGCCGCCGCTTCCGCCACGGCCGGGTGTCGCATCACGATCTGCTCGACCTCGACGGACGACACGTTCTCACCCCGGCGACGCAGCGAGTCCTTCGCACGGTCCACGAAGGTGAGGTTTCCGCCGTCGTCGAGTGAACCGAGATCGCCGGTGCGGAACCACTCTGGATGCGGCTGCACCTGAAGGCTCGCGCCGCCCGACGCCGACGACACATACCCCTCGCTGATGCCATGTGCCGTCCGTGCCCGGCAGGCGATCTCACCGATCGTATCGGTGGGCAACGGCCGACCCTGACCGTCGACGATTCGCACGTCGTACGCCGGGTTGACCACGCCTGAAGTACCCGGCTTACCTTCGTCGGAAACCGACTTGTAGGCGATCGGGAACGCCTCGGTCAGGCCGTACATCGTCACGATGCGGCAGCGGTAGCGCTCCTCGACGGCGCGGTACATGTCGGCGGCGACGGGAGCCGCCGAGATGAACCGGATGCCGAGCTCGCCGTCCTGTCGGCGCGGGGGCAACCGCATGAGCATCGACAGCATCGCGCCCGCACCGGCGAAACCCACGGCGCCACAATCGCGTATCTCATCCCACACCTGGCCGGGGTGGAACGCGGCGGCCAGCACGCTGGTCGCACCGACCAGCATGGGTGCCAGGACCGTGGGCGCGGCGCTGAGGTGAAACAGCGGCATCGCGGTCCACATCGTCTCTCCCGGTTGGAGTTCCCAGGATTTCGCGACGGTGGCCGCGGCGCTGAAGAGGTAGTGCCACGTCATGGCGACGGCCTTGGACGGGCCGGTGGTGCCGGATGTGAAGAACAGCGCGCCGACGCCGCCCGGCCCGACGGGTTCGATGTCGGGAGCCGGGACGGACGCGGTAGTCAGCGCCTCGGTGAGCGAATGATCCACGATACGTGTGGATCTCAGCGTCGGCACGTCGCCGGCGATCTCGTCCAGCCGGGGTCGGCGCTCAGCGTCGGTGATGACCACAGCCGCCCGGGACAGGTTCAAGGCATGGGCGAGAAACTCGCCCTTGCTCGCGGCGTTCACCGCTGCGGAGACCGCCCCGATCCGCGCGGCGCCGAGCCAGAAGTACACCCATTCGGGACACGTTGCGGTGAACAGCGCCACCGTGTCGCCGCGGTTGACCCCGAGGTCGGCGAGCATGTGGGCTGCCGCGCATGACCGGTCACGCATCTGCGCGAAGGTGACCGGGGTGTCGGCGATCGACATCATCACCCGGTCGCCGTACTGCTCGGCGCGACGATCGAGCACGGCAGGCACACTGAATTCGTCGACCCCGAACGCCGCCGGGTCTGGTACGGGCTCCCGGCCGCGACCCATCAGCGTCCCGCTAGAGCCGGGTCGGGTTCACCGTCGGCCGTATAACCGAAATCGATCGGCGTGGGCTCTTCGCCCGGATAGAACCGGTGCGCCCATCGCCGCAGCGCGGCATAGTCGCGAGCCTCCTCCGGCGCCAGGTTGGGCTTCTCCAGGTACTTCATATTCTCCCAGGTGAAAAAGTCCTGCTTGATGACTTCCTGTTGCAGAGCAAGGAATTTCGCCGCACGTCCGCCGGGCTTGTCTCCGGTGTCGCCGGGTTCTCGCAGCGAGGCCTGGGTGTAGAAGTAGTCGGTGTAGTCCTCGTCCACCGGCGTCTGCCCGGTCACCTGGACGGTCTGGACGAGCTCCTTGGGGAACCGCACAATGCCCAGCCCGAGCGAATAGTTGTCGTAGATGATGTTGGCGTCCACCGGGCCGTCGGGCGTGAGCCACGTCGACGGCCTGCCGCCGCCGAAGTTCGCGGTGACCGTCGCGTGCAGGTGGTAGCCGTTGACATCGAATGACGTTGTGTTGGCGGCGCTGTCGGCCTTGTGGACGAACTGCACGTGATAGGGGTCGGCCGCATTTTCGATGATCATCTGCGCGTGCACCTTGACCCGGTTGAGCATCCGCGAGTGCGGGTGCAGCGGGTAGTAGTCGTCGGTCTCGAGCTCGGGCAGCACCGGCGGCTGCCAGTACGGCGCACGGCCATGGCGCTCGTGCCACACCACGATGAAGCCGTACCACTCCTGCACGGGATACGACCTGATCCTGACGTTCTGCTTGCAGCCGATCTTGCTGTACGGGATCAGCGCGTTGGTGCCCTCACCGCGCCACTGCCAGCCGTGCCACGGGCAGACGATGTGCTCGCCCTCGACGGTGCCGCCGACGCCCATGTTGGCGCCGAGGTGTTGACAGTAGGCGTCGAGCACGTTCACCTTGCCGGACTTGGTGCGGAAGATGACCAGTTCCTCGCCGAAGTAGTGAGCGCGCTTGACCTGGCCCGGCGCCAGGTCGGAGGCGAAGCCGACGATGAACCAACCCGTCGGAAAGCGGTAGGTCGAGAGGCTGATTCCGCTGGCGCCGAACTCCCGTTCCGACGGATCGATCTTCGGATCGTCAACCGTATCCGTCATTCCATCTCCGTCCGCGCACGCAATAAGCGCAGGTCGCGAAACCTGCCCGTTGCCTATTTTTACTATTTTAGGCATTCTAGGTCAAGGATGGCGACGCGAGGAGCACGCATGCCCACCACGACTCCGGTCGATCTCTCGGATACTGCGTTGTGGCAGAACGGTTTTCCCGACGACCTGTTCGTCGAGCTGCGCCGTGAACGCCCGATCTTCCACCACGAGCTGACCGAAGGCGTGGCCCAGACGGTGAAGCGCGACTTCTGGATGACCACCAAGCATCGCCACGCCCAACGCATCCACCGTGACACCGACGCGTTCACCGCGGCCGACGGTCCCCTGATCCAGGGCATCGGGCCCATCGGGGCGTTCCCGAACGTCATCACCATGGACCCGCCCGTGTTGACCAAGCGGCGGCGGGTGATGTCGCACGCGTTCACCCCCAAGGCCATCGGAAAACTCGAAGACGGCATCCGGCGGCGCGCCGCGGCGATGATCGACGGGCTGCTGGACGCGGGCGGCGGCGACTGGATCACAGACGTCGCCGATGTGCTGCCGATGTCCGTGATCGGCGACATCGTCGGCATCCCGGAGGAAGACCGGCCTGCCATCTTCGACACGCTCGATCGCATCCTCAAGACCAATAAGCCCGACGATCCCTCCAATCCCGAAGACCATCTCGAGCTGTTCGGGCAGATCTTCACCTACGCAACAGAACTCACCGCCGAGAAGCGGCGAAATCCGACCGACGACATCTGGAGCACGTTGACCACGGCGGTGGTCACCGACGAGACCGGTCACGAACTGTCCATCCCTGCCAACGAACTCGAGATCTTCTTCTTCGTGCTCACCCTGGCGGGCAGCGATACGACGAAGAACGCGTTGGCCGCCGGACTTCAGGCCTTCGTGGCCAATCCCGGTGAGATCGCCCGCTATCGGTCCGACGAGTCGATCCGGCCCAGCGCCGTCGAAGAGGTGCTGCGCTGGTCCTCCCCCGTCGCGTTCTGGACCCGCACCACCAAGGTGGACGTGGAGATGGACGGCATCACGATCCCCGCCGGTGATCGCGTGGTGTCGATGCTGCGCTCGGCCAACCGCGACGAGGACGTCTTCGAGAATGCCTTCGAGTTCGACATCGGACGCACCGACAATCCGCACGTCACCTTCGGCGGAGGCGGTCCGCACCACTGCCTCGGCGCCATGCTCGCCCGTGCCGAAATACGTGCGGCGCTCGACGAACTGCTGCTGCGCGCCGAAGACATCAGTCTCGGCCCGGCCAAGGTCACCTATCCGAACCTGACCAACAACATGTCGATCTACGACGGGATGCCCATCTCATTGACGCCCCGCTGAGTCACAGTCCTTTCGGCCGCGTGCCGATGATTGCGGCGGCGGAAAGGCGTTCGACATCCGTCTCGGCGAGCCCACAGAATTCGGTCAGCACTTCCCCGTTGTGCTGACCGAGCGTCGGGGGCGGGCGGTGCAGCCACCGGTCGACGCCGGCGGGTCGGGCGAACGGCGGGCACGGATAGAGGCCGGGTCCGGTGCTCGGATGGGTGAGGGGTTCGAAGAAGCCGCGATACCGCAGTTGGGAGTTCTCGATCACGATCGACGGCGAAATCACCTCGGCCGCTGGGATTCCGGCCGCCACGAGTTGGTCGACGACGGTGGCGGCGTCCTGAGTGGCGAACCACTCCGCGGGATCGCGGTCCGCATCACCCATGAGCGCAGCCAGAGCGCGCGCTTCGGCGTCGGTGCGTACGGTCACCGCGATCCAGTCGTCGTCCCCAGCGCACCGGTACACGTCCTGCGTCTCACCCGGGTGGTGCCCCCGGTTGCCGCGTCGCTCCAGGACCGACTCGAAGACCTCGAATTCGATTGGCTGCACGGCGGTCACGTTGAGGACGCTCTCGATCATCGGCACCTCGACGAGCTGGCCGCGCCCTGTGCGTTCGGTGAATTCGAGTGCCGCCAACAACGCGAAGGCGGCGTGCGTGCCCGCCAGCGGATCGCAGGCGCCGCGCGGGGCGACGGGCAGCCCGTCGGGCAGGCCCGTCACCCATGCGAGGCCGGCGATCTGCTCCATCGTCGGGGCGAAGCCCACCCTGTCGCGCCACGGTCCGGTCAGGCCGAACGCAGGCATGCGCACCATCACGAGGCGCGGGTTGAGGTCGAGCAACGCGTCTGCGCCGAGCCCGAATTGGTCCATGACGCGCGGCGAGAAGTTCTCGATCACCGCGTCGGCCTGACCGATCAGCGTCTTGATCAGCCGAACGCCTTCGTCGGTCTGCAGGTCCAGGGTGACCGAGCGCTTGTTGGTGTTCATGGCATGGAAGACCCAGCCGTACTCCCACCAGTCGTCGACGTCCTTGCGCATACCGCCGGAGTATCGGATGCCGTCCGGCCGCTGAATCGACTCGATCTTGATCACGTCCGCTCCGAACGCGGCCAGCGAGTGCGTCGCCGACGGGCCCGCCCAGAACGCGGTGAAGTCGACGATGCGCAGACCGGCGAGCGGTCGCCCCGGCGCACCGGCAGCGGACTGCCTTGGTTCCCAGAGGGATTCGGTGTCGGACGCGCCGATAGCGGGTGCGTGACGAATCGGTGCGGGCGCGGCGGCGGACATCAGCCACGGCGGCCGCGGCTGCCGAAAGCCCGCCGGGTTGTCGACGAATACGCCGCGCTCCTTGAGGTGGTCCATGTCGGTGACCGTGGCGCCGTTGCCGAGGGGTGCCAGCGGCAACCGGAACAACTGCCCGAGCTCGACGATCTCGGCGACCGTGCGTTCACGCATCCACGGGTCGATGCGCTCGCGGATCCAGTCGCGGTAGTCCCACCGCCCGATCTGGAACTGCAACTGGGGCACCTCGGTGAATTCCGGACAGTCCACCATTGCGGCGAAGTCCAGCCACTGCTGCCCGGTGACCATGCTGATGCCGACGTATCCGTCCTTGGCCGGTTCGATCGAGGGCACCTCGACCGAGCGCCGTACGTGCGGTGCCTTCAGCAGCTGCGAGTGCAGCCATTCGCCGCTCTGCATCAGCGTGATCGCCTCGAGCATCGACATGTCGAGGTGCACTCCGCGGCCACCGGTGCGAACCCCGCGATGCGCGGCCAGTGCGCCGTACGCCGCCCAGACGCCGCCCTGGTATTCGCCGAGGTCACCGCCGACCGAGATCGGCGGACCGGCGGGGTCGCCACGGAAACCGGTGAGCCCGGACGCGGCCTGCAGGGTGAACTCCGTCGCAGGTCGTTCGGCCCATGGGCCGGTCCAGCCGAAGTCGGAGATGGTGACGATGACGAGCCAGGGCGCCAGCTCCAGCAGCCGGTCGGGGTCGATGCCGCGCGCGGTCGCCGCGGACCTGGTGGCGGTGACGATGACGATGTCGGCACCGGTGAGCAGTTCGTCGGAAAGGCTTGTGACGCTGCGTTTCCCGGCGTTCAGGTAGGTGAACAGCGGTGCGTCCGCACCATCGGCGGGCGCCGCTCCGGTGGTGGTGAAGCGGCGGAAGGGATCCCCCGCGGCGGGTTCGACCTTGACGACGTCGGCGCCGACATCGGTGAGCAGCTTCCCGCAGTAGGCTCCCGCGATACGATCGCTGATCTCGAGGACACGGAGATCATGCAGCGGGGTGGGTGCCGCGTCCTCGCTCAAGCCCTGAACCTCCCGTGGTTTCTTTGTCATCTTAGTAACTTTTGTCAGATAGGGATCGCATACACCCCAGGTCGCGGGCGTTTCGCTGTAGCATTGTCGGCGATATGACCACTTTGGGTATTGGCCCTGAAGCTCGCCGCCGGCTGGGCTCGCGCCGCACGGCCGAGATCGTCGCCGACGAACTCCGGCGGCAGATCATCGACGGCGAACTGGCCGACGGTGACCTGCTGCCCCGCCAGGAGGTGCTCGTCGAGCAGTTCCGGGTGAGCCTGGTGTCGCTGCGGGAAGCCTTGCGGATCCTCGAAACCGAGGGTCTGGTGTCGGTGCGACGCGGCAACCGCGGTGGTGCCGTCGTCCACGCCCCCGCCAAAGCCAGCGCGGCCTACATGCTCGGTCTGCTGCTGCAGAGCGACACCGTTCCGCTGTCTGATCTGGGCGCTGCGCTTCAGGAACTCGAGCCCATGTGCGCGGCGCTGGCGGCGCGACGCGCCGACCGCGGTGACGAGCTCGTTCCGAAGCTCAAAGAGATCAATAAGGCGATGGCCGAGAACATCGAGGACGGGCCGAAGTTCACCGAGCTCGGTGGCCAGTTCCACGACGAGGTCGTCCGCGGCTGCGGCAATCACACGATGATCGCCGTCGTCGGCAGCCTCGAGACGCTGTGGACCGGACACCTGAACTGGTGGGCGCAGGAAACGACCGCCCGGGGTGAGTACCCGTCGATGAGTCAGCGCCGCATCGCGATGTCGGTGCACAACAAGATCGCCGACGCCATCGAGGCCGGGGACGGCGAACGTGCCCGCAAGCTCTCCGCTCGCCACATCGCCGACACCCAGACCTACTTCAGCGCAGGCGATCCCGAGCAGCGGATCGTGGCGCTGTCGCCGCAGGCGCTGACTCGACGCAAGCACTAGCCTCGATCTTTCGTGAGTGAGTCGATTATGGTGGGTTTGTTCGGCGCGTAATGCACGGAAGTGCCTGTCCAGCAAGGGAAAATGGGCTTGTCGAAGGTCCATTTGCCCAAGTAGCTGAANCTAGCCTCGATCTTTCGTGAGTGAGTCGATTATGGTGGGTTTGTTCGGCGCGTAATGCACGGAAGTGCCTGTCCAGCAAGGGAAAATGGGCTTGTCGAAGGTCCATTTGCCCAAGTAGCTGAAAGGCACTCCGTAGGTGAAGCGTAACCGTTGTGGTCGGATTGGTGTCGAATCGGGCGGCGAGTCGTTGATTTCATCGGCCGGGGCGGCGCTGTTGTTGAAGTCTGCCCAGGTCAGCGGCCTGGACAGGGAGCTCTCGCGGGTGTTGAGTCCGTGGCGAGCGGCGCGATCGCTGCATGATCCGGGCAAGACAGTGCTGGATTTGGCGGTGACGATCGCACTCGGTGGTGATTGCCTGGCCGACGCCGCGGTGGTGCGCGCCCAGCCCGAGTTGTTCGGCGCGGTAGCTTCTGACCCTACGATCAGCCGACTCATCGACACTCTGGGTGCGGACTCAGCGGCGGTGATCACCGCGATCCGCTCGGCGCGGGCTGCTGCGCGAGCCGCAGTCTGGGGACACCGCTCGCCGCTGCCGGCGGTGGGTTCGGTGGTGGTGGATCTGGATGCCACGCTGATCGGCGCGCATTCGGAGAAGGAAGGCGCAACGCCGAACTTCAAGCGGGGTTTCGGGTTTCATCCTTTATTGGCCTTCGTTGACCACGGCGCCGGGGGCACCGGAGAACCATTGGTCGCCATGCTGCGCCCCGGACGGGCCAACGCCAACACCGCCGCCGATCAGATCGCGGTGCTCGATGCCGCGCTGGACCAACTCCCTGCCCAGCTGCGATCTCGGGTACTGGTGCGCGGGGACTCCGGCTCGGGGGTGCAATCGCTGCTGTGGCACATCCACGACCTGGGGTTGACCTACTCGGTCGGATTCTCGGCGCGTCAACCCGTGCAGGACGCGTTGGCCGCGCTGCCCAAGCAAGCCTGGCGGGCCGCCCTCGATCCCGACGGTGATCGGCGCGAGGGTGCCCAGGTCGCCGAGCTGACCCGGTGGATGCCGGCGACGTTGATCGGGTGGCCGCCGCGGATGCGCCTCATCGCCCGCCGCGAACGCCCCCACCCCGGCGCCCAGTTGCACATCACCGACGCCGATGGGTGGCGCATCACCGTGTTCGCCACCAACACCGTCGGCGGGCGCATCGCCGAGCTGGAGGTTCGTCATCGGCTGCGCGCCCGCGCCGAGGACCGCATCCGCGGACTCAAAGACACCGGCATGGCCAACCTGCCCCTACAGGCGTTCGCCAAGAACCAGATCTGGCTCGAACTAGCCTGTCTGGCCTACGAATTGCTCACCTGGACCCAACTGCTGGCGTTCCACGATAAGCCCGCCCGAGCGTGGGAACCCAAACGCCTGCGACTGCGGCTATTGGCCGTCGCCGCGCGGCTGATCACCACCGGCCGCCGCCGCATCCTGCGTCTGTCGAAGCGATGGCCCTGGGCCGACCTGGTCACCAGCGGACATCAACGCCTCGCAGCAATCGCCTGACACCGACCCACAGCACCTACGACCAAGCACCCACAGGAGAGCCGGCGACACAGCGCCGGAAACCAACCACGGTCAAACACCCCCGGCCACCAGACAAGCTCAGACACCCCGTTCCGAGCTCACTCACGAAAGATCGAGGCTAG
>NZ_JACKUK010000013.1 GCF_025822765.1 Mycobacterium barrassiae
CGATCACGATCACCGCGCCCGAGCCGTCGTCGGAATCATGGATATCGACTTTGAGGCCCTGGGCGGCGTATTCGGTGCGCCGCACCGCCTCGGGGTCATAACGCTCGACCCAGTAGTCGATCTCGGTGGCGGTGCGCATCGCCGATAACGGCCCCCAATCCCGCAGCCGTGTGGCGATCGCGGTGTCCACCTGGGCCATCACGGCGGGGTCGTTGATCAGCCGGGTGCGCGCCACCACCGTCGACACCAGCCGGTAGTTCACCGCGCCGGTGGCGAACACCTGCG
>NZ_JACKUK010000014.1 GCF_025822765.1 Mycobacterium barrassiae
CGGAGCGTGTCAGGAGAGGTCCACGTGCCACAACACACGGACCCCAAACAGGAATCAGTTACAGATCCCTTCCTGACACCTCCGGAGGCATTTGAGAAGGACCAACTCGATCTATATCAGCGCTCCTCGGCGAGGTAGGCCTTCACGAGGGTCTTCGGTGCCTGCGCGAGCCAGGCTTCGGTGATGAGCTCGGTGAGTTCGGGCACCGAGATCTCGGCCAGCCGGACGAGCAATATGGGATAGCCGTCGAAGTGCGGTGTGGTGAAGTACACATCGGGGGCGTCGGCAATGAGCGCAAACTTCACTCCTTCGTCCGGGACATGTGCCGCGAGGATGTCGCCGTCGGGTGCCTCATCGCCCAGCGCGGCATGGTCGGCCTTGCGTAACGGCCGCTCCCAGGCCATGAGTTTCTTGCGGACCCGCCATGACCTCGGTGCCGTCTCTGACGCCTCAGGTAACTTGACGGCGATGCGCTCGACGTCCGCCCAGGTGGCCACGGACTCGATTGTGCGCCATGCATACCCGGCCACCGTGTGATGGGATCGTGCGATGGGCATCAAGGTGGCGCTGGAGCACCGCACCAGCTACACATTCGACCGACTGGTGCAGCTGCACCCCCACGTCGTTCGGCTTCGCCCTGCCCCGCATTCCCGGACCCCGATCGAGGCCTACTCGTTCGCCGTCGAACCGGCTGACCACTTCATCAACTGGCAGCAGGACGCCTTCGGCAACTTCCTCGCCCGGCTGGTTTTCCCGAACCGGGCACGGAGCCTGACGATCACCGTCGGCCTGATCGCCGACATGAAGGTGATCAACCCGTTCGACTTCTTCATCGAGGAGTACGCCGAGAAGTTCGGCTTCACCTACCCGAAGTCGCTCGCCGAAGACCTCAAGCCTTACCTGCGCCCGGTCGACGAGAACGGCGAGGGCAGCGGGCCCGGTGACCTCGTCAAGGCGTGGGTGGCCAACTTCTCCGTCCCGCCGGAGACCCGCACCATCGACTTCCTCGTCGCCCTCAACCGCGCCATCAACGCCGACGTGGGCTACAGCCTGCGAATGGAACCCGGCGTGCAGACGCCCGACTACACCCTGCGCACCGGAATCGGCTCGTGCCGCGACTCGGCCTGGTTGCTGGTGTCGATCCTGCGCCAGCTGGGGCTGGCCGCCCGCTTCGTGTCCGGCTACCTCGTCCAGCTCACCTCCGACGTCGAGGCGCTCGACGGACCCTCTGGCCCGGCCGCCGACTTCACCGACCTGCACGCATGGACCGAGGTGTACATCCCCGG
Source organism: Mycobacterium barrassiae (assembly GCF_025822765.1). Taxonomy (GTDB): domain Bacteria; phylum Actinomycetota; class Actinomycetes; order Mycobacteriales; family Mycobacteriaceae; genus Mycobacterium; species Mycobacterium barrassiae. The sequence goes on from NZ_JACKUK010000014.1 coordinate 1,287, forward strand.
CGCGGGCTGGATCGGCCTCGATCCGACGTCGGGCCTGTTCGCCGGTGAGGGCCACATCCCGCTGTCGGCGACCCCGCATCCGGAGTCCGCGGCACCCATCACCGGCGCCACCGAGCCGTGTGAGACGACGCTGGACTTCACCAACACCGTCACCCGGATCCACGAGGATCCCCGGGTCACGCTGCCCTACACCGAGGCCGCCTGGGGTGCCATCTGTGACCTGGGTGCCCGCATCGACGCACGGTTGGCCGCTGGCGATGTGCGCCTGACGATGGGCGGCGAGCCCACGTTCGTCTCGATCGACAACCAGGTCGACCCCGAGTGGACCACCGACGCCGACGGGCCGCACAAACGCCAACTGGCATCCGCGCTCGCGGCCCGCTTGAAGAAGGCGTGGGCGCCGCAGGGCGTGATTCACCGCAACCAGGGCAAGTGGTATCCGGGGGAACCGTTGCCGCGCTGGCAGATCGGACTGTTCTGGCGCACCGACGGCGGGCCGTTGTGGCGCGACGACTCAATGTTGGCCGACCCGTGGCCGTCGACGCCGGAGACCATCGAGGTCGCGCCCGACGCGGGACTGCAGTTCCTCGGCGCCCTCGCCGACGACCTCGGCCTGCCTGCGTCGCAGGTTCGACCCGCCTACGAGGATGCGTTGAGCCGCCTGGCCGAAGCGACCCGTCTGCCGCAGGGCGAACCCGTCAGCGCGGCAGACGATTTGGAGACCGACACCCCCGACGCGCGTGCTGCATTGATGGCGCGGTTGGACGAGTCCGTCACCGAACCCGCCGCGTATGTGTTGCCGTTGCACCGCACCGACGACGGGTCGGGATGGGCGAGCGCCGACTGGCGACTGCGGCGCGGACGGATTGTCCTGCTGGAGGGCGACTCCCCGGCCGGGCTGCGGCTGCCGCTGAAATCGATCAGCTGGCAACCGCCGGAGCCGACGCACGGGGCCGATCCGTTGACCCACCGCGGGACGCTGCCCGACGAACCCGGCGCCGACGATGCGGAGGTCGTGGAGGCCGACGCTATGCCGACCACCGCGGTCGTGGCCGAGATCCGCGACGGGCTGCTCTACATCTACCTGCCGCCGACCGAGGACGCCGAGCACTTCGTCGACCTGATTCACCGAGTGGAGGCCGCGGCGGCCAAGATTTCCTGCCCGGTGGTCCTCGAAGGCTACGGACCGCCGCCCGATCCACGGATCACGTCGATGACCGTCACCCCCGACCCCGGGGTCATCGAGGTCAACGTCGCGCCCACGGGAAGCTTCGCCGAACAGCGGAAGCAGCTGGAAACCCTTTACAGCGAGGCCCGGCTCGCCCGGCTGTCGACCGAATCCTTCGACGTCGACGGCACTCACGGCGGCACCGGCGGCGGTAACCACATCACCCTCGGCGGCATCACCCCCGCGGATTCGCCGCTGCTGCGCCGTCCCGACCTGCTGGTGTCGATGCTGACGTACTGGCAGCGCCACCCGGCGCTGTCCTACCTGTTCTCGGGGCGGTTCATCGGCACGACGTCGCAGGCACCCCGGGTCGACGAGGGCCGCGCCGAGGCGCTGTACGAGCTCGAGATCGCGTTCGCCGAGATCGCGCGGCTGTCGGCGGGCGAGGGCGGGCCTCGCCCGTGGATCGTCGACCGGGCGTTGCGGCACCTGCTGACCGACATCACCGGAAACACCCACCGGGCCGAATTCTGCATCGACAAGCTGTACAGCCCCGATGGTCCCCGCGGCCGGCTGGGACTGCTGGAGCTGCGCGGGTTCGAGATGCCGCCGCACTACCAGATGGCGATGGTGCAGTCACTGCTGGTGCGGTCGCTGGTCGCATGGTTCTGGGACGAGCCGCTGCGGGCGCCGCTCATCCGCCACGGTGCGAACTTGCACGGTCGATATCTGTTGCCGCACTTCCTGATTCACGATATCGCCGACGTCGCCGCCGATCTGCGGGCGCACGGCATCGATTTCGAGACCAGCTGGCTGGACCCGTTCACCGAGTTCCGGTTCCCACGCATCGGTACAGCGGTGTTCGACGGTGTCGAGATCGAGCTACGCGGGGCGATCGAACCGTGGAATGTGTTGGGGGAGGAGTCGACCGCGGGCGGGACGGCGCGCTATGTCGACTCGTCGGTCGAGCGCATCCAGGTCCGGCTCATCGGCGCCGACCGGCAGCGCTACATCGTCACCGCCAACGGCTATCCCGTGCCCTTGTTGGCCACCGACAATCCCGACGTTCAGGTGGGCGGGGTGAGATACCGGGCGTGGCAGCCCCCGAGCGCGTTGCATCCCACCATCACCGTCGACGGCCCGCTGCGCTTCGAGTTGGTCGACATCGCTTCGGGCATGTCGCGCGGCGGCTGTACGTACCACGTCTCACATCCCGGTGGGCGGTCCTACGACACCCCACCCGTCAACGCCGTAGAGGCCGAATCGCGACGCGGCCGCCGTTTCGAGACCACCGGTTTCACCCCGGGCAAGGTAGACATGTCCGATATCCGGGAGAAGCAGGCGCGGCAATCCACTGACGTGGGCGCGCCGGGGATCTTGGATCTGCGCCGGGTGCGTACCGTTCTGCAGTGATGGTCCTACCCGCAGCGAGTCCTCAGGACATCGACAACCTGCTGTCCCGGTATCGCACCGCGCGAGCCCAGCAGGCGCTGTTCGACGTCCGCGGTGGGGCAGGTACGGGCTACGACGAATTCGTCGACGCCGCAGGCAATATCCGGCCGGCCTGGCAGGAGCTGGCCGAGTGTGTCGGCGAGCGCGGCCGCGGCGGCCTGGACCACCTGCGGTCGACGGTGCGCAGCCTGGTCGACAACGACGGCATCACCTACGTCCAGGTCGACCGCCACGGTGACGCCGTCACCAACGGCAGCGGGGCCGCGGAGCCCGGCCCGTGGCACCTCGATGCGCTGCCGCTGGTGATCTCCTCGGCTGACTGGGACATCCTGGAAGCCGGTCTGCTGCAACGCTCCCGGCTGCTCGACGCGATACTGACCGACCTCTACGGCCCGCGGATGTCGGTGACCAGCGGCGTGCTGCCCGCGCCGCTACTCTTCGCCCATCCCGGCTACATCCGCGCTGCGCGCGGTATCGAGGTGCCCGGCCGGCACCAGCTTTTCATGCACGGCTGCGACATCAGCCGCACCCGCGACGGCAGCTTCCAGGTCAACGCCGACTGGACCCAGGCGCCGTCAGGGGCGGGTTATGCGCTCGCCGACCGCCGGGTGGTGGCGCACGCCATCCCCGACCTGTACGAACGCATCGGTCCCCGGCCGGCATCGCCATGGGCACAGGCGCTTCGGCTCGCGCTGATCGACGCCGCGCCCGAGTCCGCGGAGGAACCGGTCGTGGTGGTTCTCAGCCCCGGTATCCACTCGGAGACGGCCTTCGACCAGGCCTACATCGCCAGCGTGCTGGGCTTCCCGCTGGTGGAGAGCGCCGACCTGGTGGTGCGTGACGGCAAGCTGTGGATGCGGTCGATGGGCACGCTCAAGCGCGTCGACGTCGTGCTGCGCAGGGTGGACGCCGATTACGCGGATCCTCTTGACCTGCGGGCGGATTCGCGCCTCGGCGTCGTCGGGCTCGTCGAGGCGCTACGGCGCGGCGCGGTGACGGTGGTGAACACGCTGGGCAGCGGAATTCTGGAAAGCCCTGGGGTGCTTCGCTTTCTGCCCGAACTCGCCGAGCGGCTGCTGGGGGAGACGCCGCTGCTGCGCACCGCGCCGATGTACTGGGGCGGCATCAACACCGAACGGTCGCATCTGTTGAGTAACCTGGGGTCGCTGCTGATCCGTCCGGTCACGGGCGGCGACACCATCGTCGGGCCGGCGTTGACCTCTGCGCAACGCAAGGAACTCGGCGTCCGTATCGAAGCGACGCCATGGCAGTGGGTCGGCCAGGAGTTGCCGGAGTTCTCGTCGGCGCCCAGCGACTATTACCCGGGCGGGCTGTCGGCGGCCAATGTGGGTATGCGGTTGTTCACCGTGTCGCAGCGAAGCGGTTACGCACCGATGATCGGCGGGCTGGGCTATCTCGTCGCGGCCGGAAGTGCCGGATTCCGGCTGAATAGTGTTGCCGCGAAGGATATCTGGGTACGCACGCCGACGAGGGTGACCGCCGAGCGCATCCCCACCGCGCCGCCGATGGAGCTGCCCGCCATCACATCGAGCCCCACCGGAGCGGTCAGCTCTCCGCGTGTGCTGTCGGATCTGTTCTGGATGGGCCGCTACGCCGAGCGCGCGGAGAGCATGGCCAGGCTGCTCACCGTGACTCGCGAGCGCCATCACGAGTTCCGTTACCGCAGAGAGTTGGCGGGCAGCGAATGTGTGCCGGTGCTGCTCACCGCGCTCGGCTCGATCACCGGAACCGGATCGGGCGACGGTGATCACGACGATCTGGTGGCCACCGCGCCGACCACGCTGTGGTCGCTGACCGCCGATCGGCACCGCTCGGGCTCGCTCGCCCAGTCCGTCGAACGTCTCAGCCTCGCCGCCCGCGCCGTGCGCGACCAGATGTCCAACGACACCTGGATGGTGCTCGCGGCGGTCGAGCGCGCGCTGCTGCACCCCGAGGACCAGCCTTCTGTCCGGTCGACTGACGAGCCGCCGCAGTCCAAGGCCGAGGGTGACGCCTACCTGTCGTCCACAAGTAACCTCACGCTGGCGGGCATGCTCGCGCTGTCGGGGGTGGCCGCCGAGTCCATGGTCCACGACGTCGGCTGGACGATGATGGACATCGGCAAACGCATCGAACGTGGGTTGGGGTTGACGGCGTTGCTGCGTGCGACCCTCACCACCGTCCGCAGTCCCGGCGCCGAGCAAACCATCACGGAGTCCACGCTGGTGGTGTGTGAGTCGTCGGTCATCTACCGCCGGCGCAATCCCGGCACGGTTAGTGTTGCTGCCGTGGCCGACCTGGTTCTGTTCGACGCGGAGAACCCGCGGTCGCTGGCCTACCAGCTCGAGCGGCTCCGCACCGGGCTGAAGGCGCTGCCGGGGTCGTCGGGCTCGTCACGGCCCGAACGGCTGGTCGACGAGATCATCACCCGACTGCGCCGCGTCGAACCTGCCGACCTCGAGGAGACCACGCCGGAAGGCCACCGTGCCGAGCTCAGCGCGTTGCTCGACGATGTTCACTCCGAGCTGCGCGAGCTGTCCGTGGTCATCACCGCGACGCATCTGTCGCTGCCGGGCGGCATGCAGCCGCTGTGGGGACCCGACGAGCGCCGAGTGATGCCGTGACGGCCTTCCCCGACGGGCCGACGCCCTCGGTATCGAGCCGGTGCTACCAGGTGGCGCACCGCACGGTCTACCACTACTCGGATGTCGTGACCAGCAGTTACGGCCGCGGTTTCCTCACCCCGCGCGATTCCGCGCGTCAGCGCTGCCTGTCCCACGAGTTGATCATCGAACCGGAGGCTGCCGACAGCTCGACCAGCCGCGACGTCTACGGCAACATCAGCTCGTATTTCCATGTCACCGAGCGCCACCGGACCCTGTCGATCACCAGCAGGTCGGTGGTCGAAGTCGACCCGCCACCCGCGGACCTCTACGAGGGCGGCTCGGCGCGGGCACCGTGGGAGATCGCCAGGCCGGTCGGCACCGACGGCGCCCTGGCCACAGAGTTCACCCTGGATCTGCGACCGCCCGAGATCACCGACGAGGTACGTGAGTACGCCGCACCGAGCTTCGTTCCGGAGCGCCCACTGATCGAGGTGCTGCGCGATCTGTCGTCGCGCATCTTCAACGACTTCACCTACCGGTCCGGCTCTACGACGGTGTCTACTCAGGTGAGCGAGGTTTTGGCCGCGCGAGAGGGGGTATGTCAGGACTTCGCGCGGCTGGCGATCGCCTGCCTGCGTGCCAATGGGTTGGCTGCCAGCTACGTGTCCGGGTACTTGGCGACCGACCCGCCGCCCGGAAAGGAACGAATGGTGGGCATCGACGCCACCCACGCGTGGGCATCGGTATGGACGCCGCAGAACCAGTGGCTCGGTTTCGATCCCACCAACGACCAGATGGTCGACGAACGCTACATCACCGTCGGATTCGGCCGCGACTACGCCGATGTGCCGCCGCTGCGCGGCATCATCTACACCGACTCCGAGAGCAGTGTGATCGATGTCGCGGTCGACGTCGCACCGTATGAGGGTGGCGTTTTAAATGCGTGACTTCACCTGCCCGAACTGCGGTCAGCGGTTGGCGTTCGAGAACTCGCTTTGCCTGTCGTGCGGAAGTTCGTTGGGGTTCTCGCTAGAAGATATGGCGCTGTTGGTCATCGCACCCGACGACGAAAGCGACCATGCGGGTGCGGTGCCGTCCAGCGATTACCAGCTGTGCGCGAATCTATACGCCGCCCAGTGCAACTGGCTGGTCAAACGATCCCCGACGCGCCAGCTGTGCACGTCGTGCGCACTGACGCGGACGCGGCCCAACGACGCCGACACCAAGGCCATGGCGGCGTTCGCCGAAGCCGAGAAGGCCAAGCGCCGACTCATCGCCCAGCTGCACGAAATGAAGCTGCCCATCATCGGTCGTGACGAGGACCCTCAGTTCGGTCTCGCATTCGACCTGCTGTCCAGCGAGAACGAGAAGGTGTTCACCGGCCACGAGAACGGCGTGATCACACTCGATCTCGCCGAGGGCGACGACGTGCACCGCGAGCAGCTGCGGGTGTCGATGGAGGAGCCTTATCGCACGCTGCTCGGTCATTTCCGGCACGAGATCGGGCATTACTACTACTACCGGCTGGTCGACCCGTCACCGGACTACAAGGCCCGGTTCCACGAGCTGTACGGCGACGCCGACGCCGACTACCAGGCCGCGCTGGACCGGCACTACAGCGAGGGGCCTCCGACCGAATGGCAGAAGGACTACGTCTCCTCCTACGCCACGATGCACCCCGCCGAGGACTGGGCCGAGACGTTCGCGCATTACCTTCACATCCGCGACACCTTGGACACCGCCGCGGCGTTCGGTCTGGCTCCGGCCAGCGCCACGTTCGAGCGGCGGGTGTTGGGCCCCAGCGGATTCGACACGACCATCGATATCTGGCTTCCGCTGACCTGGGCGCTGAACATGATCAACCGGTCGATGGGCAAGGACGATCTCTACCCGTTCGTGCTGCCGGCGAAGGTGCTGGACAAGATGCGCCTGGTGCACACGATCATCGACGAGATCGTCTCGGACCCCGCGAAAGCCAGGTGAGCAGCGCAGGCTAGTCGGCGTCGAGGTCGGGCGCCCACGGCGTGCCGTTGATGTGCCCTCCACCGTCGACGAACAGCGTGTTGCCGGTCAGGTACCGCGACCCGTCGCCCGCCAGGAACACCGCCACCGGCGCGATGTCTTCGTAGGGATCGCCCATGCGGCCCATCGGATTGGCCGCATCAGCCATCGCTTCCAGCTCGGGGTAGTCGCCGATGGCGCGGAAGAACGCCTGGCTCTTGGCCGCCGGGCAGATCGCGTTGACGGTGACTCCTGATGGCGCCCACTCGCGTGCCGCGGTACGGGTGAGCGCGCGCAACGCTTCCTTGGCCGCGTTGTACTCCAGCGTGCCCATGTGGGCGTTGACGCCGTTGAGGCTGCACATGTTGATGACGCGACCCCAGCCCTTGTCCTTCATGTGCGGGAAGGCGGCCCGCATCGCCCAGTACGGACCGTAGTAGCCGACGGCGATGCCCTGCGCCAGTTGTTCATCGGTCTTCGACTCGACCCTGCCGATCGCCCCGCCGCCCCATGCGTTGTTGACCACGATGTCGATCGACCCATACGTCGACACCGCCGTCTGCACCGCCGACTCGACCTGTGCGCGATCGGAGACGTCCACGCGGACAAACGTGCCGCCGACCGCATCGGCGACGGATTGGCCTGCCGCCGTGTCGATCTCCGCGATCACCACCTGTGCGCCCTCGTCGGCGAAGCGCCGCGCGATGCCCTCGCCGATGCCGGCCCCCGCCCCGGTCACCAACGCCACCTTGCCGTCCAGTTGGCCGCTCATGCGCCGGCCACCCCTGACGCCAACAGCGCGCGCGCCTCGGGCTTGCCATCCAGAGTGCGCGTGGTGCGCTCGACGATCTGCCAGCGGTCGTCGATGTACTTCAGCCGAAAGTGGTTGGCGCCTGCACGCGCGACGACGAACCCGTCGCCGCGGTGCACCAACAGGATCGATTCGCACACCGCCACGGCGTCCGACCCGTTCACGGTCACCACGGCCGGGCCGAGAAAGTGGCTGGCGCCCCGGCCGATCAGACCCTGGTGGGCGTCGGAACGCACCATCGCGGCCACGTCGTCGCGGCTGCGCATGGGCCAGCCCTCGACGTCGTAGCTGCCGTCGGTCGCCCACAGTTGCGCGGCGGCGTCCGCCTCGCCCGCGTCGACAAGAGGGCCGTAGGACGCGATGATCCGCTCGATCGCGCGCTCAGCCTCTATGCGCTCCAGGCGGCGCTCCAGCTCGGTTAGTCGCTCGTCGGTCATCGGAAGTCCTTTTGGCTAGCGGGATCCCATCAACTTCTCCATGAACTTGTGCGTGCCGAGCACCACCTTGGCGCGGTCGGGATCGTTGCGCCGCGCGACGTCGTCGCCGTTGCCGCCCGCGATGTGGACGGGGCCGTGGGGGAGCCGTTCGAGACCCTCGCGCGCGACGTCCTCAGGCTGGGCGACCCGCATACCCGGCACGTCGAAGTTCAGGCCGACGCGCTCCATCGCGGGGGTGCGGGTCACGCCCAGCACGAGCTCGAGCACGTCGACGTCGTAGTCACGCAGTTCGAGCCACAGGCTTTCGGCGAAGATGCGGCCGAATGCCTTGACGCCGCCGTACACCGTGTGCCGCATCGAGCCGAGGTAGCCCGCCATCGAGCCGACCATCAGGATGCCGCCGCGTCGGCGCTCGCGCATCGGCCTGCCGAAGTGCTGTACGAGCGCCAGCATCGTGTTGATGTTCAGGTCGATCACCCTGCCGAACTCGCTCAACTCACCGTCGAGGAAGTGCTCGCTGCAGGTGTTGGCGCCTGCGTTGTAGATCAACAGGCCGACCTCGAGGTCTGCTGTGGCGTCGGCAATCTGATCCACGGCATCGCCAGACACCAGATCCAGTGCGAGAGTACGGACTTCGACACCGAGCGCGCGGCACGAGTCCGCGGTATCGGTCAGCGGTCCCGGCTTGCGGGCGATCAGCACGAGGTTGATCCGGGCGGTGGCCAACTGCCGCGCGAACTCCGCGCCGACACCCTCCGACCCGCCGGCCACCACTGCCCACGGCCCGTATTTGGATAGATCCGTCACCGTTTCATCCTCGCTCAGACTTTCGTAGGAACGCCCGCCCGCGTGGGGACAGGCGGTAGCCGACGTCAAGGCTGATCGTCAGCCCGAGGGACTTGAGCTGTCGAACTCGCCTCTTGAACCGCGGCACATCCAGTCCGATGCGCTCCGCCAGATCCGGTGCGCGCACCGCCTCGTTGGCACCGATCATCGTCAGGTACTGCCTCGTCCACGGTTCGGTGGCGTCATCCCACCGGTTCAGTCGCGCGGCGATCGCGTCCACGTCGGCGGCCGACAGGCGGTCATCGGCGGCGAGTTCGGGACGTTCGTCGGGGCCCAGGTAGGACACCGCGATCGCATACGTGTGCCGCGCCGGTCTGCGGTCGAGATCCTTCTGCGCGGTTGCGGCGTCCGGATAGCCGGCGGCGCTTGCCTGCGCGGCGGTGACTCGGTGATCGCCGGGGTACTCGGTGACGTCGTCGATGCGGATGGTGCCCGCCGAGGTGCGTTGCGTGCCGCCCGCCTTGGCCCTCGGCGCGTCCCACCGGCGAAGCACGAGTGTGATGCTGCCGTTAGCGATTCCCTCGGCCGTGTCGCGGTTCAGCAGCACGGTGCTGACCCTACGATCACCCGGTGGCTGACCGCTATGGCTCCGATGTTCTCGCATCCAATCCGCATCGCAAGGCTCCGCGTTCCGTCGAAGTGCCTGCAGAGATCGGGATGGTCATCGAGGACGCCCAAACAGGCTTCGTCGGCGCCGTCGTGCGCATCGAATACGGCCGGATGGAACTCGAGGACCGCCACGGCCGCAGGAAGCCGTTCCCCGTCGGCCCCGGCTACCTCATCGACGGCCGGCCGGTCAACCTGACCCCGCCGAAACGGGCCGCGCCGATAGCGTCGCGCACCGCGTCCGGTTCGGTGGCGGTGCCCGGCGCCCGCGCGAAGGTCGCGTTACCGAGCCGCATCTACGTCGAGGGCCGTCACGACGCCGAACTCGTCGAACAGGTCTGGGGCGACGACCTGCGCATCGAGGGCGTCGTCGTCGAATACCTCGGCGGCGTCGACGATCTCACCGCGATCGTCGAGGAGTTCGGCCCGGAGCCCGGTCGGCGGCTGGGCGTGCTCGTCGACCATCTGGTCGCCGGTTCGAAGGAGGCGCGCATCGCCGAAGCGGTGCGCCGGGGGCCCGGCGGCGAGCACACGCTGGTGGTCGGTCATCCGTTCATCGACATCTGGCAGGCGGTCAAACCCGGCCGGATCGGGCTGCAGGCCTGGCCCGTCATCCCCAAGGGCATGGACTGGAAGAAGGGCGTGTGCCGCAAGCTGGGGTGGCCGCACACCGAGCAGGCCGACATCGCCAGAGCGTGGCAGCGGATCAGGAGCCGGGTGCGCGACTGGAACGACCTCGAGCCGGCGCTGATCGGGCGGGTCGAGGAACTGATCGACTTCGTGACGGCGCCGGCGTCATAGCGCCGTGGTAAAGAGGGTGCGTGGCCGACGGTCTGTTTGACGTCCCCGGCGACGAACTGTCGTCGGGGGTGGCACCCGTCGGCGCGTCGACCCCGCTGGCCGTACGGATGCGGCCCGCCACCCTCGACGAGGTCGTCGGACAGGACCACTTGCTGCAGCCTGGTTCGCCGATGCGCCGCATGGTCGAGGGTTCCGGCGCGGCGTCGGTCATCCTGTACGGCCCGCCCGGGACCGGCAAGACGACGCTGGCGTCGCTGATCTCGCAGGCGACGGGCCGCCGGTTCGAGGCGCTGTCGGCGCTGTCGGCCGGCGTGAAAGAGGTCCGCGCCGTCATCGACGTAGCCAGGCGCGCGGCCGCCCACGGCGAGCAGACCGTGTTGTTCATCGACGAGGTGCACCGGTTCTCCAAGACGCAACAGGACGCCCTGCTGTCCGCCGTCGAGAACCGCGTGGTGCTCCTGGTGGCGGCCACTACCGAGAACCCGTCGTTCTCGGTCGTCGCACCCCTGCTGTCGCGATCGCTGATCCTGCAGTTGCAGCCGCTGGACGCCGACGCCGTGCGCACTGTGGTGCGTAGGGCGATCGACGACGAGCGCGGGCTCGGCGGCAAGGTCAAGGTCACCGAGGACGCGATCGAGCTGCTTGTGCAGCTGTCAGCAGGCGACGCCCGGCGGGCGTTGACGGCACTCGAGGTCGCGGCCGAGGCGGGGGAGGACGTGACCGTCGAGGTCATCGAGCAGTCGCTGGACAAGGCCGCCGTGCGCTACGACCGCGACGGCGATCAGCACTACGACGTGATCAGTGCGTTCATCAAGTCGGTCCGCGGCTCCGACGTCGACGCCGCACTGCACTACCTGTCCCGGATGCTGGTCGCGGGGGAGGACCCGCGTTTCGTCGCCAGGCGGCTGATGATCCTGGCCAGCGAGGACATCGGCATGGCGGATCCGTCGGCGCTGCAGACGGCCGTCGCCGCGGCGCAGACCGTGCAACTGATCGGTATGCCCGAAGCGCAGCTCACGCTCGCCCATGCCACGGTGCATTTGGCGACGGCACCGAAGTCGAATGCGGTCACCACGGCGCTGGGGTCCGCGATGGCCGATATCAGGGCAGGCAAGGCGGGGTTGGTGCCCGCCCATCTGCGCGACGGCCACTACTCGGGCGCCGAGAAGCTGGGCAATGCGATCGGCTACAAGTACGCGCACGATCACCCCGATGGTGTTGTGCCCCAGCAGTATCCGCCCGACGAGCTCGTCGGCGTCGACTACTATCACCCGACCACGCACGGCGCGGAACGTGAGATCGCGACCCGATTGGACAAGCTGCGCGCGATCATTCGCCGGAAACGCTGACGACGCTATCCACGATCTGCAGGCCGCTACTCCCACTTTCGCTGCAATTCGTCGAAAGCGATGTGATCCACCCCTTGACACCCCTGGCCAACCCTCCTACGGTTGTAATCAACCAGAGTATTGATCAAATAAAAGGTTGATAATGGGGAGTGGTGACGATGAGGATGCGCGACTCGACCGCGCCTTCCTGGCGCTCGCGGACCCGGTTCGACGCGCCATCGTGGCGCGGCTTTCCAGGGGTCCGGCCACTGTCAACGAGCTCGCCGCACCGTTCGACATCACCAAACAGGCGGTGTCCAAGCACATTCAGGTGCTCGAGCACGCGGGTCTGGTCACGCGAACCCGCGACGCACAGCGACGGCCCGTCCATCTCGACGCCGCCGCGCTGGAAAGGCTGACCGCATGGATCGACCGGTATCGGCTTGACGCCGAACGCAGTTACCGCCGGCTGGATGTCCTACTGGCCGACCTGACCGACACATCGGAGAAGGGGCAACAGAAATGACGAACGCATTGGACCTCAAGGCCCCGGTGGACACCCTGGCCATGGAATTCACCCGGGAATTCGACGCACCCGTCGAGGCGCTGTTCCGCGCGCACGCCGAGCCCGAGCTGGTGAAGCAGTGGCTGGGTCCGCACGGCCTCGAGATGAACATCAGCGAGTGGAACTTCAAAAGCCATGGCGGATACCGCTATACCCACTCCAACGAGGAGGGGACGTTCGGTTTCAACGGCACCTTCCACACCGTGCGCGACAACGAGTTCATCCTCCAGACCTTCGAATTCGAGGGCGCACCGGACATGGTGAACATCGAGTACTTGTGGTTCGAGGACCTCGGCAACGGCCGTTCCCGGCTGCGGGGCCGTTCGATCTGCCCCAACACCGATGCCCGCGACGCCCTGCTCTCTTCGGGCATGGAAGGCGGCATGACCGAGGGCTACGAGAAGCTCGACGTGCTCCTCAAAAGCCTCTAGACAGGGGCGATCCCGGCCGCAGGGGTCTCAGCCGGGATCGCCATCGGGGGTATGAGGTCAGCGCAACAGCCCTGAGCGCCTGCGGCCCATGAGTCCGGTGCGCCTGCGTCCCATCAGGGCCGCCACCAGGGCGACGCCCAACGCGGCGACGACGACCTGAACCAGTAACTCCATCCAGTCCACGCCATTTGTCGCGGTGGGGATTCCGATCGCCCTGGCGAGCGCGGTACCGATGAACGCGGCCACGATGCCGACGAGGACCGTCAGCACCATGCCGATGGGTTGCTTGCCCGGCACCACCAGGCGGCCGAGGACGCCGACCACGATGCCGATGAGAATTGCGGTGATAACGCTGGTGATGGTCACGATGCCTCCAAGGTCTTGGGGTGGATCACCCTTGTGATGCAGGACATACCCTCGGCCCGGACGCAATAAACGCACGCGTCAATCAATGCGGACGCTCGTAGGCTCGGTGAGGTGGACACCGACGTGCTCGATATCGACACCGCCCGCCGCCGCATCGTCGACCTCACCGACGCAGTGCGCTCCTTCTGCAGTGGCCACGACGACGGCCTGTGCAATGTGTTCGTCCCGCACGCCACCGCCGGTGTGGCGATCATCGAGACCGGCGCCGGATCCGACGACGACCTGCTCGACACGCTCGAACGCCTGCTGCCCCGCGACGACCGCTACCGGCACTCCCACGGATCGCCGGGCCACGGTGCCGATCATGTGATGCCCGCGCTGATCGCCCCGTCGGTGACGGTGCCCGTTCAAGGCGGGAAACCGCTGCTTGGGACCTGGCAGAGCGTGGTGCTGGTCGATCTCAACCGCGATAACCCGCAGCGCAAGGTGCGGCTGAGCTTCATTTCCGGGTAACCGGCACCGGACGGCCCGCCGGTTCGTTGGGCTTTCAGGTGCGACAACCGCGACCGGTACTGTAGTGCGGTCGAATAGTCGCAGGTAATTGCAGACCACTCCCAGTGCAAGGAACAGTAGATCGTGCAGACACATGAGATCAGGAAGCGTTTCCTTGATCACTACGTGAAGGCGGGTCACACCGAGGTGCCCAGCGCCTCGGTGATCCTGGACGACCCCAATCTGCTGTTCGTCAACGCCGGCATGGTGCAGTTCGTGCCCTACTTCCTCGGGCAGCGCACACCGCCATGGAAGCGCGCCGTCAGTGTCCAGAAGTGCATCCGCACTCCGGACATCGACGAGGTCGGCATCACTACCCGCCACAACACCTTCTTCCAGATGGCGGGCAACTTCAGCTTCGGCGACTACTTCAAGAAGGGCGCCATCGAATACGCCTGGAGCCTGCTGACCAACTCCATCGAGGAGGGCGGCTACGGTCTGGACCCCGAAAGGCTATGGGCGACGGTCTATCTCGACGACGACGAAGCGATCGGCCTGTGGCAGGAAGTCGCCGGGATGCCGATGGAACGCATACAGCGCCGAGGCATGGCCGACAACTACTGGTCGATGGGCATCCCCGGGCCGTGCGGGCCGTCCTCGGAGATCTACTACGACCGCGGGCCCGAGTACGGCGTCGACGGCGGGCCGGTCGCCAACGAGGACCGCTACATCGAGATCTGGAACCTCGTGTTCATGCAGAACGAGCGCGGCGAAGGCACCTCGAAGGAGAACTTCGAGATCCTCGGCCCGCTGCCCCGCAAGAACATCGACACCGGCATGGGCATCGAGCGGGTGGCCTGCATCCTGCAGGGCGTCGACAACGTCTACGAGACCGATCTGCTGCGGCCGGTCATCGACCTGGTGGCGTCCGTCGCGCCGCGCGGATACGCCCAGGGCAACCACGAGGACGACGTCCGTTACCGCATCATCGCTGATCACAGCCGGTCTTCGGCGATCATCATCGGCGACGGCGTCAGTCCCGGTAACGAGGGCCGCGGCTATGTCCTGCGCCGGTTGCTGCGCCGGATCATCCGCTCGGCCAAGCTGCTGGGCGTCGAGGAACCGATCATGAGCCGGCTGATGGCGACGGTGCGCGACACCATGGGGCCGTCGTACCCGGAACTGGTCGACGACTTCGAGCGCATCGAACGCATCGCGGTCGCCGAGGAGACCGCGTTCAACCGCACCCTCGCCTCGGGTTCGCGGCTGTTCGAGGAGGCCGCGGGCGCGACCAAAGCGGCGGGCGCCAAGGTGCTGTCCGGGAGCGACGCGTTCACCCTGCACGACACGTACGGCTTCCCGCTGGAGCTGACGCTGGAGATGGCGGCCGAGGCAGGCCTGTCCGTCGACGAAGAGGGCTTCCGCAGTTTGATGGCCGAGCAACGGCAGCGCGCCAAGGCCGATGCGGCCGCCCGTAAGCAGGCGCACTCCGATCTGTCGGCCTACCGCGAACTCGTCGACACCGCACCCACCGAGTTCACGGGTTTCGACGAATTGACCTCCGAGGCGCGGATTCTCGGCATCTTCGTCGACGGCAAGCGGGTACCGGTCATCGGCCACGGAGCCCAGGACGCCGACCGCATCGAGATCGTCCTCGACCGCAGTCCGTTCTATGCCGAGTCCGGCGGACAGATCGCCGACGAGGGCTCGATCTCCGGCACCGGCGCATCCGCGGCGGCCAAGGCGGCGGTGACCGATGTGCAGAAGATCGCGAAAACCCTGTGGGCACACCGTGTCAACGTCGAGTCCGGCGAGTTCGTCGAGGGCGACACCGTGGTGGCCGCGGTGGATCCGAAGTGGCGCCACGGCGCGACCCAGGGACATTCGGGTACCCACATGGTGCACGCCGCGCTGCGGCAGGTGTTGGGCCCCAACGCCGTTCAGGCGGGTTCGCTGAACCGTCCCGGATACCTGCGGTTCGACTTCAACTGGCAGGGCTCCCTCACGGAGGACCAGCGCACCCAGATCGAAGAGGTCACCAACGAGGCGGTCGAGGCCGACTTCGAGGTGCACAGCTTCACCACCGAGCTGGAGAAGGCCAAGGCGATGGGTGCGATGGCGCTCTTCGGCGAGGCCTATCCCGACGAGGTGCGGGTGGTCGAGATCGGCGGCCCGTTCTCCCTGGAACTCTGTGGTGGCACCCACGTGCGCAGTTCGGCGCAGATCGGACCCGTCACGATTCTCGGCGAATCGTCGATCGGCTCCGGCGTGCGACGGGTGGAGGCCTACGTCGGCCTGGACTCGTTCCGTCACCTGGCCAAGGAACGCGCTCTGATGGCCGGGCTGGCGTCGACGCTGAAGGTGCCGTCCGAGGAGGTGCCCGCTCGCGTCGCCAACCTCGTCGAACGGTTGCGCGCCGCCGAGAAGGAACTCGACCGGATGCGGTTGGCGAATGCGCGCGCCGCGGCCGCTAATGCCGCCGCAGGCGCCGAACGGGTCGGTAAGGTCCACCTCGTGGCGCAGCGGATGGCCGGCGGGATGTCGGCGGCGGATCTGCGCACGCTCGTCGGCGATATCAAGGGCAGGCTGGGCAGTGAACCCGCCGTCGTCGCGTTGATCGCCGAAGGCGAGGGTGACGCGGTTCCGTACGTCGTCGCCGTCAATGCGGCGGCGCAGGACCTCGGCCTGAGCGCCAACGAGCTGGTGAAGAAATTGGGAGCGCCGGTGAACGGCCGCGGGGGCGGCAAGGCTGACCTGGCACAGGGCTCCGGAAAAGGGGCGGCGGGGATCGACGCGGCGTTGGCCGCGCTGCGCGCCGAACTGGACCGGAGCTGACCGCGTGACCAAAACCGACGACCGTCTGCCGGATCGGCCGGGTCCAACGCTGGCTCCGCCCGATCCCGGCCGCGGCCGACGGTTGGGCATCGACGCGGGCAGCGTCCGCATCGGGGTGGCGGTCAGCGACCCGGACGGAATACTGGCGACGCCGGTGGAAACGGTCGCCCGCGACCGCAGGAAAGGTTCGGACAAACACCTGCGTCGTTTGGCGGCGTTGGTCGACGAATACGGGATCGTGGAAGCCGTCGTCGGCCTGCCGCGGACCTTGGCCGACCGGTCGGGCTCAGCCGCGCAGGACGCGATCGCGCTCGCCGATGAATTGGCGGCGCGCATCGCGCCGGTACCGGTGCGACTGGCCGATGAGCGGCTGACCACCGTCGCGGCCCAGCGGTCGCTGCGAGAGGCCGGAATACGCGCAAAGGGGCAGCGATCGATGATCGACCAGGCGGCCGCGGTCGGCATCCTGCAGAACTGGCTGGACCAACGCCGTGCGGTGGCCGCGCACGGCGACGCCGAGGGCGTGGTCTCCGATGTCTGACGACTGGGGCCGAGAGCGCGTGGAGTCCGACTGGCGCCGCGAACGGGTGGAGCCCATGGCCGTCGGCCCACCCCGGCATCGAAGGAGTCGAGCGGACCGGATACGGGAGGCGCGCAACCGTCGTCGGCGCCGCTTGGCCGGCGGTTTGGCGCTCGGCATCCTGGTCGTGGTCGTGATCGGGGCGGTCTTCCTCGGATCGAAACTGTGGCACAGCATGTTCGGCGCGGGTAACGACTTCACCGGTGACGGCGTCGCCGATGTGGTGATCCAGATCCATGACGGCGATTCCACGACCGCGATCGGACAGACCCTTCAGGAACAGAACGTGGTCGCCACCTCGGGCGCCTTCGTCGACGCCGCGCAGGGCAACGCCGCGATCTCGTCGATCCAGCCCGGCTTCTACAAGGTGCGCACCGAGATCCCGGCCGCCAACGCCGTTGAGCGGCTTGCCGATCCGCAGAACCGCGTCGGCAAGCTGGTGATCCCCGAAGGTCGCCAGCTCGACGACGTCCAGGACGTCAACACCGACGCCGTCACCGACGGCATCCTCACCCTGATCTCCAAGGCGACGTGTGTGGACCTCGACGGTGAGCGCAAGTGCGTCGCCGCGGATGCGCTCAAGGAGGCGGCGGGCACGGCTGACCCGTCGGCTCTTTCGGTTCCGGAATGGGCGCTCGGACCGGTCAAGGCGATGGGCACCGACCACCGCAGGCTGGAGGGACTCATCGCCCCGGGGTCGTGGAACATCGACCCGTCGGCCACGCCGCAGGAAATCTTGTCGACGCTGATCGGCGCCAGCGCAACCCAATACGCGCAGGGCGGGTTGCTCGACACCGCGCAGGCGATGAACATGTCGCCCTATCAGATCCTGACCGTCGGGTCGCTCGTGCAGCGCGAGGCCACACCCGAGGACTTCGCCAAGGTGGCGCGGGTGATCTACAACCGTCTCGGTGAGAAGCGCACGCTCGAGTTCGACTCGACGGTGAACTATCCGCTCGACCGCATCGAAGTGGCGACCACCGACGCCGACCGCGCGCAGCGCACGCCGTGGAACACCTATGTGCGGCCGGGACTCCCGGCCACGCCGATCTGCTCGCCCGGACAGCCGGCGCTTGCGGCGGCGGAACAGCCGGAGCCGGGGGACTGGCTGTACTTCGTGACGATCGACAAGCAGGGCACCACCCTGTTCACGCGGGACTACGAGCAGCATCTGGCGAACATCGAGCTCGCGATGCACAACGGTGTCCTCGATTCCGGACGGTAGCGATGGCTGCGGGTCCGCGTAAGGCCGCGGTTCTCGGCTCTCCCATCGCCCATTCGCGTTCCCCGCAGCTGCACCTCGCCGCGTATCGCGCGCTGGGTCTGGACGACTGGACCTACGAACGGATCGAGTGCACAGCCGAGCAGTTACCCGTCGTGGTGGGCCGATTCGGGCCCGAATGGGTCGGCGTATCGGTGACGATGCCGGGCAAGTTCGCGGCCCTGCAATTCGCCGACGAACGCACCGCCCGCGCCGAGCTGGTGGGCTCGGCCAACACGTTGGTGCGGACCGCCACGGGGTGGCGCGCCGACAACACCGACGTCGACGGCGTCATCGGGGCGTTGGGCCGGGTGTCGGGCAGGGCCGCGGTGCTGGGGTCGGGCGGTACCGCTCCCGCCGCCGTCGTCGGGCTGGCAGAGCTTGGCGTGCAGGACATTTCGATCGTCGCGCGCAACAGGGACAAGGCCGAGCCGCTGGTGGCGCTCGCGGCGCGAGTCGGTGCGCAGGCCCGCTGGATCGAGCTGGGCTCACCGCTGGCCGACATCGACGTGGTCGTGAGCACCATCCCCGCCGACGTCGCGGCCGCCCATGTCGCCACGCTGGCCGCGACACCTGTCCTACTCGACGCGATTTATGACCCGTGGCCCACGCCGCTGGCGGCGACCGTCGAATCCGCGGGCGGCCGGGTGATCAGCGGTCTGGAGATGCTGTTGAACCAGGCCTTCGCCCAGGTCGAGCAGTTCACGGGGCTGCCTGCACCCAAGGAAGCGATGAGGGCGGCGATCGCCGACCGCTAGTCGAGCGCACCGCGCCGATGCTCGCCACCGTCACCAACACGATTGCGACGTACCCGGTGACCGCGAGGTGCTGACCGAGGACCACCCAGCCGGCGAGCGCGGCGATCACCGGCGACAGACACGTCACCACCGCGAAGGTTTCCGGCGGCAGATGTCGCAGTGAGATCAGCTCGAGTGAGTACGGGATCACCGAGGACATCATGCCCACCGTGACCCCGAGCCCCAACACCTCCCACCGCAACGCGGCGTGCGGATCGACGGACATCACCGCAAACGGTGCGGTGGCGAGGGCACCCAACATCGTGGCGATGGCCAGCGCATCGAGGCTCGGAAAACTGGCCGCCGCGCGCGACGAGGCGATGATGTAACCCGCCCATCCGAGCGCGGCGCCCGCGGCGAACAGCAGACCGATCAGGTCCGGGCGGCCGAACCTCACTCCGGTGAGGCTGAGCAGGGCAACGCCGGCCAATGCGAGTCCGGCCCACAACCATGCGCTGGCGCGCTTGCTTACCACCACCGAAAGTGTCAGCGGGCCAAGCACTTCCACCGTGACAGCGACCCCGAGCGGAATCCGCGTCAGCGCGAAGTAGAAGCACACGTTCATCGCGGTCAGGGTGAACGCGAGAGCCGATACGGACAACCACGCGCTCGACGTCAGGCCCCGAACGCGAGGCCGGACGAAAGCGCCGAGGAGCACTCCGGCGAGCAGAAATCGTGCGAACACCGCGCCGACTGCCCCCAAGGCCGCGAACAGGCCGACCGCGAACGCGGCGCCCACTTCCTGGCTCACCGCGGCAGCCGCCACCAGCAGCGCGGGTCCGACAGGCGATCGGGCGGCGGCGAGCACGTTCTCGACTATGCCGCACTGCGAAAGTGGTGCCGACGGCCACCGATCAGCGGACTTAATCTCGACGTGTGGGGGCGGGGGCGGCCGGTGTCTGCGTGCTGGCCTGGTTCGTCGGGTTGAGTTGGTACGACGTGCGGGAGCGCCGGCTGCCCAACTGGCTGACGATCCCCGGCGCGGCCGCGATCCTGGTGGGTGCGGCAGTTTCCGGCCACGGCGTGTCCGCCGCGGTCGGCGCCGTAACGCTGTTCGCGATCTATCTCGCGCTGTCCCTGATGGCTCCCGCGGCCATGGGTGGCGGCGACGTCAAGCTCGCGATCGGGATCGGCGCGCTGACCGGGGCGTTCGGCGTCGACGTCTGGTCACTGGCCGCGTTGGGTGCGCCGCTGCTGACCGCGGTGGTAGCGGTGATCGCCGGGCTCGGCAGCGCAGCACGCACCGTGCCGCACGGCCCTTCGATGTGCGTGACAGCGGCGGCGGCGTCCGCGCTGGCGATCCTCTGATTCGGCTATTGCATACCGACAGTAGGTTAATGCATACTCGGGGTATGCAAATGACCGAGCAGGACCTCAAATCACTTTCCGAGCGTTATTTCGCGGCGTGGGCTGCGCACGATCCGGACGCGATCGTGGCGCTGCATACGCCGGACACTCGATTTTGGACACACATGGGCGGTGAGCCCGTCGTCGGACGTGATGCCGTGCGCGCTGCCTTCGCTGAAATCTTTACGCAGTTCCCCGATTTCACCTGGGAGACCTACCGCGTGCTCTACGGCGAGAATCACTGGATTCTCGACTGGGCGCTCATCTCCGGCGATATCCGGTTCGACTGTCTCGACGTCGTGAGCATCTCGCCGGACGGGCTGTCGCACGTAAGGACACCTTCATCGACGCGACGCAACTGCAGGCGGCGTTGGGGGTGGTCGCGTGACCACCGCGACTCCGGTGGATCAGCTTCCGCTCGTCGATGCGTTGCCGGTTGAGCACCTCTTCGATATGCACGTCGATCTTGCTTCCGCACAACCGATCACGACTCCGGTCGGCACGAGGATGACGTTCGTCACGACCGGCGGCGTCATCGACGGGCCGAAGCTGACCGGCGAGATCCTGCCCGGCGGGGGAGACTGGCTGCTCGTCGGAGAAGACGGCGCGGGCCGCGTGGATGTGCGCGCGACCCTGCAGACCCACGACGGTGTGCTCATCCACTACGAGGCACGCGGCATCATCAAGATTCCTGCCGACGGCATCGCGCGGCTCGCCGCGGGCGAGGTGCTGCCGTTCGAGGAGACGTACGTGCGGACCACTCCGACCTTCGAGACCTCCGACGAGCGCTACGCGTGGCTGTCCGATCTCGTGGCGGTCGGCTATAACATCCTGTCGCCCAACCACATCGACTACCGCATCTATCGGCTGCTGTGAACTCGCCTTGATGTTCGGCTATGGTCGGCCCGTGGCGACACGGGTGGCCAGACGATCCCAGGCGGAGCGCACCGAGGCGACGACGACCGCACTCGTCGACGCCGCACGCGAACTGTTCGCCCGCGACGGCTACGACGCGACCTCTCTCGACGCGGTGGCGGCGCGCGCAGGCGTGACGAAGGGCGCCGTCTACCACCACTTCGACGGTAAGCGGCAACTGTTCGAGGCCGTCTTCAGCCGTGAGATCGAGCGCATGATCACGCCTCTCGCGGCGGCCTACACCCGTAAGAAGGACCCGTGGGACGCGTTCAAGGCGGCCACGCGCGCGTTCCTCGAGGAGTGCCTGGACCCGGGAGTGCAGCGGATCGTCCTGCTCGATGCGAACGCCGCGATCGGCTGGGAGGGCGTGCGCCGGCTCGAGGCGCCGCTGCTGGAGATGATGGAGCTGGCGATCTCACGCGCGGTCGAAGCCGGACGCATCGCTCGGAGACCGCCTGGCCCGCTCGCGCACTTCCTGTTCGGCGCGACCTGCGAGGTGGCGATGGTCGTCGCTCGCGCCGACGACCAGAAGGCGGCGCAACGGCAGGCGGTCGCCGAGATCGTGCGGGTTCTGGACAGCCTCACCAGCGATTTGTGTGCAAAACCGAGCGCTCAGCGCTCCTAGACGCACACAAATCGGTCCTGTGAGCGCGACATGGGAAGATGGGACGCGTGTTGCGATGGACTACAGCTGGTGAATCCCACGGCCGCGCCCTGGTGGCGGTGGTCGAAGGCATGATCGCCGGCGTCCACGTCACCTCCGAGGACATCGCCGGCCAGCTGGCCCGACGCCGCCTGGGCTATGGCCGCGGCGCCCGGATGAAGTTCGAGCAGGACCAGGTCACGATGCTGGCCGGGGTCCGCCACGGCGTCACGCTCGGCGGGCCGATCGCGATCGAGGTCGGCAACACCGAATGGCCGAAGTGGGAGACGGTGATGGCGCCGGATCCCGTCGACCCGGCCGTGCTCGCCGAGAGCGCCCGCAATGCGCCGCTGACGAGGCCGCGGCCCGGCCACGCCGACTATGCGGGCATGCTCAAGTACGGCTTCGACGACGCACGACCGGTGCTCGAGCGGGCCAGCGCCCGCGAGACCGCGGCCCGCGTCGCCGCGGGCACCTTCGCCAGGGCGCTGCTGCGCGAGGCGCTCGGCGTCGAGGTGCTGTCGCATGTCATCTCCATCGGCGCCTCCAAGCCCTACGATGGGCCGCCGCCGCAGTTCTCCGATCTGGCGGCCATCGACGAGAGTCCCGTGCGCGCGTTCGACGAGGCCGCCGCGCAGTCGATGATCGCCGAGATCGAGGCTGCCAAGAAGGACGGCGACACCCTCGGCGGGATCGTCGAGGTGGTGGTCCACGGATTGCCCGTCGGGCTCGGCTCGTTCACGAGTGGCGACAACCGCCTCGACAGCCAACTGGCGGGCGCGGTGATGGGCATCCAGGCGATCAAGGGTGTCGAGATCGGCGACGGGTTCGAGACGGCTCGCCGCCGCGGCAGCGTCGCCCATGACGAGATGTATCCCGGCGCCGACGGCGTGATGCGCTCGACGAACCGGGCCGGCGGTCTCGAAGGTGGGATGACCAACGGTCAGCCGCTGCGCGTGCGGGCGGCGATGAAGCCGATCTCGACGGTGCCGCGGGCGTTGGCCACGGTCGACATGGCCACCGGCGAGGAGGCCGTCGCGATCCATCAGCGTTCCGACGTCTGCGCGGTGCCCGCCGCCGGCGTGGTCGTCGAGACCATGGTCGCGCTGGTCCTGGCGCGCGCGACCCTGGAGAAGTTCGGCGGCGACTCGCTGTCGGAGACCCGCGCCAACGTCGACAACTACCTGCGGGCGGTCGCAGAGCGCGAACCGTCGTCGCAGCCCGTTCAGGCGTCGCGCTGATGGCACCCAAGGCCGTGCTGATCGGCTTGCCCGGGTCGGGCAAGTCGACCATCGGCCGTCGGCTGGCCAAGGCGCTGGACCTCACGCTGCTGGACACCGACGCCGCGATCGAGGAGACGACGGGCCGCACCATCGCGGACATCTTCGCCACCGATGGCGAAGCGGAGTTCCGCCGCATCGAGGAAGAGGTCATCCGGTCGGCGCTGGAAACCCATGACGGGGTGCTGTCGCTGGGCGGGGGAGCGGTCACCACGCCGGGAGTCCGTGAGGCTCTCACCGGGCACACGGTCATCTATCTGGAGATCAACGCCGCGGAGGGCGTGCGCCGCACCAGCGGCCCCACCGTGCGCCCGCTGCTGGTGGGCGGAGACCGCAGCGAGAAGTTCAAAGCTCTGATGACCCAACGCGTCCCGCTGTACCGGCGGGTCGCCACCATGCGGGTCAACACCAACCGGCGCAATCCCGGCGCGGTCGTGCGCTACATCGTCGACCGGCTGGAGAACCCCGAAACGCCGCGCTCGCAACGGCGCAGGCGTCGACCCCCGTGGCGCCGGACCCCCACGACGCTGACCGCGGCACCGAACACCGACGCGCCCCCGTCGCCCGCGGAACTGGCGGCCAAGAAAGCGGGTCCCCATGGCTGAACCGGTAACCGTTGAGGTCCTTGTGGATCCGCCGTATCCGGTGATCATCGGCACCGGATTGCTCTCCGAGCTGGAACGCAGCCTCGCCGGCAGGCACAAAGTCGCCATCCTGCATCAGCCGGCGCTCGCGCAGACCGCCGAGGCCATTCGGAACACCCTGGCGGACAAGGGTATCGACGCACATCGCATCGAGATTCCGGACGCCGAGAAGGGCAAGGATCTTCCGGTCGTCGGCTTCATCTGGGAAGTCTTGGGCCGCATCGGTGTTGGCCGCAAGGATGCGATCGTCAGCCTCGGCGGCGGGGCCGCCACCGACGTCGCCGGTTTCGCCGCCGCGACGTGGCTGCGCGGCATCGACATCGTGCACGTGCCCACCACCCTGCTGGGCATGGTCGACGCCGCGGTCGGCGGAAAGACCGGGATCAACACCGACGCGGGCAAGAACCTCGTCGGTGCGTTCCATCAGCCGGCCGCCGTGCTCGTCGACATCGCGACGCTGGAGACGTTGCCGCGCAACGAACTTGTCGCAGGAATGGCCGAGATCGTGAAGGCGGGTTTCATCGCCGACCCAGTCATCCTCGACCTGATCGAAGCCGATCCCGAGGCCGCGGTGGACCCGAAGGACACCGTGCTGCCCGAGCTGATCCGGCGCTCGATCGCCGTCAAGGCAGAGGTCGTCGCGGCCGACGAGAAAGAGTCGCAGCTGCGCGAGATCCTCAACTACGGCCACACCCTCGCCCACGCGATCGAGCGCAGGGAGCGCTACGAATGGCGCCATGGCGCAGCGGTGTCCGTCGGGTTGGTGTTCGCCGCCGAGCTCGGCCGACTGGCGGGCCGGCTGGATGATGACACCGCGGACCGTCATCGCAGTGTTCTTACGGCACTTGGGCTTCCGGTCGAATATGACGCCGACGCGCTGCCGCAGTTGCTGGAGTACATGGCGGGCGACAAGAAGACCCGCGCCGGGGTGCTGCGTTTCGTGGTGCTCGACGGCCTGGGCAAGCCCGGACGCCTCGAGGGACCGGATCCGTCGCTGCTGGCGGCGGCGTACTCGGTGATCGGAAAGGTGACCTAGCGATGACGACCGTGCTGGTTCTCAACGGGCCCAACCTCGGCCGGCTCGGCAAGCGTGAGCCGGAGGTCTACGGCAGCACGACCTACGAGGATCTGGTGGCGCTGATCGAAAGCGAAGCCGAGGACCTCGGTCTCACCGCGGTGGTGCGGCAGAGCGACAGCGAAGCGGAACTGCTGAACTTCATCCACGCCGCCGCCGACGCAGGCGATCCCGTCATCCTCAACGCCGGTGCGCTGACCCACACCTCGATCGCACTGCGCGACGCATGCGCCGAACTGACCGGCCCGCTGATCGAGGTGCACATCTCGAATGTGCACAAGCGCGAGGAGTTTCGGCACCACTCCTACATCAGCGCGGTGGCGTCCGGAGTCATCGTCGGCCTCGGCGTGCAGGGCTACGTCCTGGCCCTGCGCTACCTCGCCAGCCTCGGATAGAGATGCGCTCGTCGGTGCTCGCCACCGAGTAGCAGATCGCGGTCGACACGACCGTCGGCAGCACAAAGGTGAGGATCAGGACGAACACGACGAGCCCGAGGTTCGGATCGATCAGCCACGGCTTGGGGAATCGGGCCAGACTCATCGCCAGCCAGGACGCGACGATCGCGAGGCCGAGGGTGCTCACGGTGGCGACCTTGATGGACCGTAGCGCCAGCCGCGTCGGCTCGTCCGGGTCGGCCAGTGACTTGCGCAGGGTCCTCGTTCGCACGTACACCAGGACGAAATTCACGAAGATGATCACCGCGGCGCTCGTGACGATCAGGCCGGTGACCCATATCTCGGGGCGACGGCCGTACATGAAATGCAAGTAGTCGACCGATGTTTCGGACAGAATCAGCGTGGCCGCCATCGTCGCGGCGAACGTCAGCCAGCCCCCGAGGTCGGCGAGGAAGCTGTAGGCGCCGGCGTCCTCGGCCTCCTCTTCCGAAATCTTCCTGACGGCGTGACTGGCGAGCATCCAGCCCAGGCCCCCGAACAACGCGACCGCGCCCGCGGCGAGCATCCCCGTCGACACGGCGCCCTGAGTCCACGCGATCGCGCAGATCCCTCGCCGGTCGCCGTCGGAGGGCACCTGGGTGCCGGTGATCAAGCTGAACAGGAAGCTGTCCAGCATGAGGATCAGCACCGCGGAGGAGAACAGCGCAAGCGTGTGCACGCTTTCGCGGCTGTTCCTGTCCATCAGTAGGGCGATCGCAGTGATCAGAAACCCGCCGAGGACACCGGCGAACTGGGAATGTGACGCCGCTGATGTCAGCGCGCTCCACTGGTCGGACGTACAGAATTCGTCGGGGTTCATGTCGGGATTCATGAGGCCCGATGCTCAGGTGCGCGACGTCAGGAGGCGGCGGATCTAGTTTTCGCGGTTGCCTTCGGTCGTCTCGTACTCGACCGTCTGGTCGCCGTCTGACTGCCGGACGGCGGCGAACACATCCGTGTCGGCTCGCTCGTCGTCATACGCATGGCCGTGGTGGGGGACCTCGGGCGCCTTACGGTCGACCAGATAGCGGCCGAGCGCGACGCCCGCGAGAGCCATCAGGAACGTCAGCAGCGCGGTGAACGCGGCGAACGTCGTCAGCTCGTTGATCAGGCCCTCGACGTAGAGGCTCTTGTAGAAGAGGTGGATGAACCAGGCGACGGCGCCGCTGACGATGCCGGCGAACAGACCGGCCAGCAGCCATGTCATCGCCAGGTCGCCGCGGCGGTCGGGATCCGGGTTGGCGCGAGCGTCGGCGCGGCCGTCGGCCAGTCCCCACAAAAAGACCGCGATGGCGTAGAGCGCCACGAGAATGATGCTGATCAGCCCGGCCCTGGTCTCCCAGGTGTTGATCAACGCCCCCTGCAGCAGTCGCACGATGACCATCAGGGCCGCGAACACCAGTCCGCGCAGCAACCACTTACTCATGGGGCCTCACCTTAGCGAGTAGGTTCATCAACCGTGACTATTTCACAGCGTCGGGAGCGGCTCCGTCAGCGGCTTGTCGACGCCGATCTCGATGCGATGTTGGTGTCGGACCTGGTCAACGTCCGATATCTCTCGGGGTTCACGGGGTCGAACGCTGCGCTGCTGATCCGCGCGGAGGACCCGACACCCGTGCTCGCCACCGACGGGCGGTACCGCACCCAGGCCGCGCAGCAGGCACCCGACGCCGAGCTCGTCATCGAGCGGGCCTGCGGACCGCATCTGGTCGCCCGCGCGGCGGCAGACGGCGTTCTGCGGTTGGGCTTCGAGAGCAACGTGGTGACCGTCGACGCCTTCAGCGCGCTGACCAAGGCCGCCGGTGATCGGACCGAACTGGTCCGCGCCTCCGGCACGGTGGAGGCGTTGCGTGAGGTCAAGGACGCCGGCGAGATCGCGCTGCTGCGGTTGGCCTGCGAGGCCGCCGACGCGGCCCTGCACGACCTGGTGGAGCGAGGCGGGCTGCGGCCGGGACGTACCGAAAAAGAGGTGGGCCGCGAACTCGAGGCGCTGATGCTCGATCACGGTGCCGACGGCGTCTCGTTCGAGACGATCGTGGCGGCCGGGCCCAACTCGGCGATTCCCCACCATCGACCCACCGATGCGGTGTTGGCCGCCGGGGACTTCGTCAAGATCGACTTCGGCGCGCTGGTGTGCGGCTACCACTCCGATATGACGCGCACATTCGTGCTCTCGCCTGCCGCGCAGTGGCAGATCGACATCTATGACCTGGTGGCGACCGCTCAGCGCGCGGGCAGGGAGGCGTTGGCGCCCGGGGCCTCGCTCAAGGACGTCGACGCGGCGTCGCGACAGATCATCGCCGACGCGGGATATGCCGAGAACTTCAGTCACGGCCTGGGGCACGGTGTCGGTTTGCAGATTCATGAAGCGCCGGGAATCAGCGCGTCATCCGCCGGTACACTGCTTGCTGGCTCTGCGGTGACCGTGGAACCCGGTGTCTATCTGCCAGACCGCGGCGGTGTCCGAATCGAGGACACGCTGGTCGTCGGTAGTGACTCGCACCCGAACCCTGACTTACTCACCCGGTTCCCCAAGGAACTGGCGATCCTCTGAACAGGAGAACAACCGACCGTGGCATCGACCGCCGACTTCAAGAACGGGCTCGTCCTTCAGATTGACGGCCAACTGTGGCAGATCGTGGAATTCCAGCACGTCAAGCCCGGTAAAGGCCCGGCCTTCGTTCGGACCAAGCTCAAGAACGTGATCTCGGGCAAGGTCGTCGACAAGACCTACAACGCGGGCGTCAAGGTCGAGACCGCGACCGTCGACCGCCGCGATGCCACCTATCTGTACCGCGACGGCTCCGACTTCGTGTTCATGGACTCCGAGGATTACGAGCAGCATGCGCTGCCGGAGTCGTTGGTGGGCGACGCCGCCAAGTTCCTGCTCGAGAGCCTGCCGGTGCAGATCGCGTTCCACAACGGCACGCCGCTGTACCTGGAGTTGCCGGTCACCGTCGAGCTCGAGGTCACTCACACCGAGCCCGGCCTGCAGGGCGACCGTTCCAACGCAGGCACCAAGCCGGCCACCGTGGAGACCGGCGCCGAGATTCAGGTGCCGTTGTTCATCAACACCGGCGACAAGCTGAAGGTCGATTCGCGCGATGGCAGCTACCTGGGAAGGGTGAATGCCTAATCCCCGGGGCGACGGGAAGAACCGTCGGCCCGACAAGGGCCGTCACCAGGCCCGCAAGCGGGCCGTCGACCTGCTCTTCGAGGCCGAGGCACGCGGGCTCACCGCCGCCGAGGTAGCGCACGCACGAAATGAGCTGGCGCAGAAGCAGTCCGACGTATCGCCGCTGAATCCGTACACGGTGACGGTCGCGCAGGGGGTGACCGATCACATCGCGCACATCGATGATCTGATTTCGGCTCACCTTCAGGGCTGGACACTGGACCGGCTGCCTGCCGTCGACCGGGCGGTCCTGCGGGTGGCGGTGTGGGAACTGTTGCACGCTGACGACGTTCCCGAACCCGTCGCTGTCGACGAAGCCGTCGAATTGGCCAAACAGTTGTCCACCGACGACTCACCTGGTTTCGTCAACGGCGTGCTGGGCCAGGTGATGTTGGTGACCCCGCAGATTCGGGCTGCCGCCCAAGCGGTGCGGGGGGCCGGTGATTCAGGCGCGGACACCTGATGGGAGTGCCGCAGGATTGGGCCCCGTACTCGAACCTCGACGAGGCGGCCAAGGTCTACTTGCGCGATCCCGAGCTGGCGCTGGACCAATTGCGTTCAGTGATCGGCTTTCCCGAAATCAAGTCGTTCGTCATGTCGCGGGGCACCAGCGAGGGCTCCTGGGGCGACTCCGACGAGAATCCGCTGTGGCAGGAGATCGTGCTCACCGACGGCCACCGGCTGATCATCTGGCGCGCTGACGACGAGACCTCGACCGTCGACGACCGTGAGCGCCGGGTACTGAACGCCGCGGTCCGCACCATCCTGTTGTCGACGATCACCGACCACGTGCTCACCACCGAATACGAGGTATTCGACGACGGCACCCGCCGGCTCTCCGAGGTCCGGCTGCGGATGTACACCCAACTCATCACGCGGTCTCGCCAGAAGTCGGTCACCGAGACCGACATCTTCTGCGAGTCGTTTCGCTACTACAAGTCCGTCGACAACGGCGG
Organism: Mycobacterium barrassiae; assembly: GCF_025822765.1. Lineage (GTDB taxonomy): Bacteria > Actinomycetota > Actinomycetes > Mycobacteriales > Mycobacteriaceae > Mycobacterium > Mycobacterium barrassiae. The sequence continues at coordinate 31,139 of NZ_JACKUK010000014.1, forward strand.
TCTGGCGCAAATGCAGCGGCTGCTGCAGTTCGGTCGCGTGCTCTCGCGCAGTATGCAGTGACTCACCGGTCGGCTGACGCGTAGTCCGGCAAGTCGATCGAGTCTGCAGTCTTGAACCAGAGCCTGGCGGCCACCGGCCGGAACGGCCAGCGCTGCATCCACTTCATCACGAACGCGTTGGCCGCGATATCGGACGCCGTCTTGGGGGCGTACCGGTCGATGGAGTTGGGCAGATCCTGGCATTTGTCGACATACGGCCGCATGACCGTCTCGTACCGCGCCAGCTTCTTCGAAAGCTGTTCGGCTTCAAACGAATCCGCGGGTCCGAGCTCACCGGCGAGAATGTAGGCGCCGACTAGCGCCAGGCTGGTTCCCATCCCGGACAGCGGCGACGCGCAGTAACCCGCGTCACCCACCAGCGTGACGCATCCCGACGACCAGGTCGGCATGTGCACCTGGGCGAAGGAGTCGAAGTAGAAGTCGTCGGCCTCCTTCGCCGCGGCCAGCAGGGCGTCGCATTCCCACCCCGCGCCCGCGAAACGTTCGGCGAGGATTTGGCGCTGTTCGTCGAGGTTGTGCCGGTCGTAGACGATGGGTTCGGATTGAAACGCCAAGCCCGCCTTGGCGATCGAAGGATCATGCGACGGCCGCATCGAGGCATTCAGGCCGCCGGGCGCCTGATAGAGCAGATACCAGCCGTCCAGGCCGACGGTGTCAGGAGCCGAGAACCAGGCGTTGTAACCGCCGATGGGCTTGACGAACTGCTCCTCGGGTCCGAAGACCAACCGCCGCACGCCCGAGTGCGGGCCGTCGGCGCCGACGACGAGGTCGGCCTGCAGCACGGTGCCGTCGGCGAGCGTGACCTCGGCGCCGTCTCCGTTCTGCGTCACATTCGAAACGCTGGTTCCGAAGCGGTATTCGGTGGTGTCCTTGGTGGTTTGGTACAGCACGTCGACGAGATCGCCGCGCAGAATCTCCAGTTTGGACACCAGACCGTTGCCGTCGAACGCTGTCACCGGCATCTCGGCGCGCCTGCTGCCGTCGGAGCGGACCCATGCCGCGCCGCGTTGTTCCAGGGCCCGGTCGCGCATCTGGTCGATCAGGCCCATGCGCTCGACGACGTCGCCGCCGGCGCCGCGCAGGTCGACCGTCTGTCCGCCGGGCCGGATGCCGGGTCCGATCTCCACCACGATGACCCGGTATCCGTTGCGCGACAGCCAGAACGCCAACGTGGGCCCGGCAATTCCGGCGCCGCTGATCACCACCGTCCGTTGTGTCATGGCGTCACCGTAGCGGCTAGATGTCGAGAGCCTGGTAGGTTCGCCGGACGAATTTGGGCTGGGCGCTTTGCAGTTTCGCCAGCGAGGTGTTGCCCGCGATGGCCGCTGCCGCGTCGACGCTCAGGTCGGGGAGGTTCTGGATCAGGTAGATGAGAATGAGATCGGCGCTCGGATCCGCCTGCCACCAGGTGCCGTACGCGCCCGGCCAGCCGAAGGTGCCGACACCGCCGGGACCGAACAGTTGCCGCGATTTGGCCGGGTCGGTGACGACCGAGAGGTTGAGTCCGAAACCCCTGCCGACCCAGAACGGTGCCCCGAGAAACTGGTGCCGCTTCTGTTCGTCGGTCAATCGATCGGTGCGCATCTGTCGCACGGACTGTTCCGACAGCACGCGCACACCGTCGAGAGTGCCGCCCGCCAGCAGCATCCGGGCGAATTTGAGGTAGTCGTCGACGGTCGACCACAGCCCGCCGCCGCCCATGCAGAACGGGGGATCGGTGATCGGGGCGGGGCCCATCACGTCGTGCTGGAGCGTCATGTCCGCGTCGAGTTTGTACATCGTCGCGGCGCGACGCCGCCCTGCGACGCCGACCGAGAAGCCGGTGTCGGTCATTCCCAGCGGATCGAAGATCCGCTCGGACAGCACGTCGGCCAACGACTTGCCCTCGATCCGGGACAGCGCGATGCCGAGCACATCGGTGGAGTGGCTGTAGGTGAGGCGGTCACCGGGCTGGTGCACCAGCGGCAGTGTCGCCAGTTCCGCGAGCCAGCGGTCCTGGTCCTGTCGCACGGACATCCGGCCGTACGCCTTACTCAGCGGACCGGCGATGAAGAAGGGGTAGGCCAGACCGGCGCGGTGGGTCATCAGATCCTCGATCGTGATCTGGCGCTGGGCCGGCGTCGTCTTGTCGAGCGGGCCGAGCGGATCGACGAGGACCCGCATGTCCGACAGCTCGGGCAGCCACGCCGCCACGGGGTCGGTCAAGGCGAGCTTGCCTTCCTCCACCATGCTCATCGCGGCGGCGATGGTGACGGGTTTGGTCATGGAGGCGATGCGGAAGATGGTTTCGCGGTCCATCGGCACGCCCGCGTCGACGTCCCGGTATCCGAGTTCGTTGACCTGCAGGACCTCGCCGCCCCGGTACACCAGGGTGACGGCGCCTGCGAGCAGTCCGTGGTCGATGGCCTCTTGGATGGACGCGTGGTTTCCGTCGAGCTTCATCGGCGTCAGCGTACTGAAGCGCGAGGTCGATCGGTGTCGCGTGTAGCGGGTCCCGCGCCTGGTGCTAAGCTCGCCGCAGTTTCGACGTCCTTTAAAGAGCCGTCCAGAGAGGCGGAGAAGGAGGTCAGGGTCACTTGGGCGCGCCTGGCACCGACCGGGAACTGATGTCCGCAGCGGACGTCAGCCGGACCATCTCCCGCATTGCCCATCAGATCATCGAGAAGACCGCCCTCGACGGTCCTGATGCCCCGCGCGTGATCCTGCTCGGCATCCCCACCCGCGGCGTCACGCTGGCCGCCCGGCTCGCGGAGAAGATCAAGGAGTTCTCCGGCGTCACGGTTGCGCGGGGCGCACTGGACATCACGCTGTACCGCGACGATCTCGACAGCAAGCCACCGCGGCCGCTGGAGGACACCTCGATCCCTGAGGGCGGCATCGACGGCGCCCTCGTGATCCTGGTCGACGACGTGCTCTACACCGGTCGCTCCGTCCGCTCGGCGCTCGACGCGTTGCGGGACATCGGCAGGCCGCGCGCCGTCCAACTCGCCGTCCTGGTCGACCGCGGCCACCGCGAGTTGCCGCTGCGGGCGGATTACGTCGGCAAGAACGTGCCGACGTCGCGCAGTGAGAACGTCAAGGTGCGGCTCACCGAGGACGACGAAATCGAGGGGATCTGGATCGCACCGCAGGGAGGCCCGCCACGATGAAGCACCTGCTCTCGGCAGCCGATCTGTCGCGCGAAGACGCGGTGGCGATCCTCGACAACGCCGACCGGTTCAGCCAGGCGCTGCTGGGCCGTGAGGTCAAGAAGCTCCCGACGCTGCGCGGCCGCACCATCATCACGATGTTCTACGAGAACTCCACCCGTACCCGGGTGTCGTTCGAGGTGGCGGGCAAGTGGATGAGCGCGGACGTCATCAACGTCAGCGCCTCGGGATCCTCTGTCTCCAAGGGTGAGTCGCTTCGCGACACCGCGCTCACCCTGCGCGCCGCGGGCGCCGACGCGCTGATCATCCGTCACCCCGCGTCGGGGGCGGCTCAGCAGCTTGCGGAATGGACGGTCACCGAACACGGCGGCCCCGCGGTCATCAACGCCGGCGACGGCACCCACGAGCACCCGACGCAGGCGCTGCTCGATGCGCTCACCATCCGCCAGCGGCTCGGCGACATCGAGGGCAAGCGCGTGGTCATCGTCGGCGACGTCCTGCACAGCCGTGTCGCGCGCTCCAACGTGCTGTTGCTCCACACGCTCGGTGCCGAGGTGGTGCTCGTCGCTCCGCCCACCCTGCTTCCGGTTGGGGTGGCCGACTGGCCGGTCACCGTCTCGCACGACCTCGACGCGGAACTGCCCATCGCCGACGCGGTGCTGATGCTGCGCGTGCAGGCCGAGCGGATGAACGGCGGGTTCTTCCCGTCCCCGCGCGAGTACTCGGTGCTCTACGGACTCTCGGAGAAACGGCAGGCCATGCTTCCCGGCAATGCGGTGGTGCTGCACCCCGGCCCGATGGTGCGCGGGATGGAGATCGCGTTCTCGGTCGCCGATTCCTCCCAATCAGCTGTGCTGCAACAGGTTTCCAACGGTGTGCATGTCCGAATGGCGGTTCTGTTCCACCTGCTGGTGGGCACTGAGCAGGAAGCGATCAGCGCATGACCGTCTTGATCCGCGGGGTGCGGCTCTACGGCGAGGGGGACCGCGTCGACGTCCTGGTGTCGGACGGGCAGATCGCCGACATCGGAGCAGGCCTCGCCGTGCCGGAGGACGCCGATGTGGTCGACGCCACCGGTCAAATCCTGCTGCCCGGTTTCGTCGACCTGCACACCCACCTGCGCGAACCCGGCCGCGAATACGCCGAGGACATCGAAACCGGCTCGGCTGCAGCGGCTTTGGGCGGATACACCGCGGTGTTCGCGATGGCCAACACCAATCCGGTCGCCGACAGCCCGGTTGTCACCGACCACGTCTGGCACCGCGGCCAGCAGGTCGGCCTCGTCGACGTCCATCCGGTCGGCGCCGTGACGATGGGGCTGGCCGGTACTCAGCTCACCGAGATGGGCATGATGGCCGCGGGCGCCGGCCAGGTCCGGATGTTCTCCGACGACGGCATCTGCGTGCACGATCCGCTGATCATGCGCCGCGCGCTCGAATACGCCACCGGCCTCGGGGTGCTCATCGCCCAGCACGCCGAGGAGCCACGGTTGACCGTCGGCGCCGTCGCCCATGAGGGACCCAACGCCGCGCGGCTGGGACTGGCGGGCTGGCCCCGCGCCGCCGAGGAATCCATCGTCGCCAGGGACGCGCTCCTGGCCCGCGACGCCGGAGCCCGCGTGCACATCTGCCACGCGTCCACTGCGGGCACCGTCGAGATCGTCAGATGGGCCAAGGAGCAAGGCATTTCGATCACCGCCGAGGTGACGCCGCACCATCTCCTGCTCGACGACGGACGGCTGGCCACCTACGACGGCCGCAACCGGGTGAACCCGCCGCTTCGTGAGGCGTCCGACGCCGAGGCGCTGCGCCAGGCACTCGCCGACGGCGTCGTCGACTGTGTGGCCACCGACCATGCTCCGCACGCCGAGCACGAGAAGTTCTGCGAGTTCTCCCTTGCCAGGCCGGGCATGCTGGGCTTGCAGACCGCACTGTCCGTCGTCGTGGAGACGATGGTGCGGCCCGGCCTGCTGACCTGGCGCGACGTGGCACGGGTGATGAGCGAGAAGCCCGCAGAGATCGTGGGACTGCCGGATCAGGGCCGTCCACTGGAGATCGGTGAGCCGGCCAACCTCACCGTCGTGGATCCCGACGCCACCTGGACGGTCGAGGGTTCGGCGCTGGCGAGCCGATCCGACAACACCCCCTACGAGTCGATGACGTTGCCCGCGACGGTGACGCTGACGTTGTTGCGCGGCAAGGTCACCGCCCGCGACGGTAAGAGCCCGGCATGAACACCGGAACCCTGGTCGGGTCGCTGATCATGGCGGTGGTGGTGGTCGTGCTCATCGCTGTCATCATCCAGGCGATGCTGCGCGGCTGGCGTCGCCGCGCGGAGCGTCAGGCCGAACTGATCGGCGCCCTGCCGCCCCTGCCCGACACCGTGGGACCGGCGATCATCCACGCCACCAAAGGCCTCTACGTCGGCAGCACGCTCGTGCCCAATTGGAACGATCGCGTCGCGGTCGGCGATCTCGGGTTCCGCCACAAGGCAGTCCTGACCCGTTACCCCGAAGGAATCATGTTGCAGCGCAATGGCGCAGGGCCGATCTGGATACCCGACGAATCGATCACCAGCATCCGAACGGAACGCGGCATCGCCGGCAAGGCGCTGACGCACGAGGGCATCCTGGCGATCAGGTGGCGCCTACCCTCGGGCACCGAGATCGACACGGGCTTCCGCGCCGACAATCGCGCCGCATACGAGCCCTGGCTGGAGGTGGCGTGAGCAAGGCAGTGCTGGTCCTCGAAGACGGCCGCATCTTCACCGGGACCGAGTTCGGGGCCGTCGGCCAGACGCTCGGCGAGGCGGTCTTCTCCACCGGCATGTCCGGTTACCAGGAGACGCTGACCGATCCGAGCTATCACGGCCAGATCGTGGTGGCCACCGCGCCGCAGATCGGCAACACCGGCTGGAATCAAGAGGACGCCGAGAGTCGCGGCGACAAAATCTGGGTGGCGGGCTACGCGGTGCGCGACCCGTCGCCACGGGCGTCGAACTGGCGCGCGACGGGGACTCTCGAGGACGAGCTCGTGCGGCAGGGCATCGTGGGGATCGCCGGGATCGACACCCGCGCCGTGGTGCGCCACCTGCGCAACGTCGGCTCGATGAAGGCCGGCGTCTTCTCCGGACCCGCCCTGGCGCATGCCGACGAACTGCTGGCACGGGTTCGGGCCCAGTCGTCGATGCTGGGTGCCAACCTGGCGGGCGAGGTAAGCACCGACTCCGGCTACATCGTCGAACCCGATGGGCCGCAACGCTTCACGGTCGCGGCCATCGACCTCGGCATCAAGACCAACACGCCACGCAACTTCGCCCGCCGCGGTATCCGCAGCCACGTCCTGCCGTCGTCGGTCACCTTCGATCAGATCGCCGACATCAAGCCCGACGGGGTGTTCCTGTCGAACGGTCCAGGCGATCCCGCCACCGCGGACCACATCGTCGGGGTGACGCGCGAAGTCCTCGGCGCGGGGATTCCGCTGTTCGGGATCTGCTTCGGCAACCAGATCCTCGGCCGCGCGCTGGGCCGGTCGACCTACAAGATGGTGTTCGGCCACCGCGGGATCAACGTGCCCGTCATCGACCACGCCACCGGACGCGTCGCGGTGACCGCGCAGAATCACGGCTTCGCACTCGAGGGCGAAGCCGGTGAGCGGTTCGACACCCCGTTCGGAACCGCGATCGTCAGTCACACCTGCGCCAACGACGGCGTCGTCGAGGGCATCAAACTGGTTGATGGGAGAGCCTTTTCGGTGCAGTACCACCCCGAGGCCGCCGCGGGCCCGCACGATGCGAACTACCTGTTCGACCAGTTCATCGACCTGATGGACGGGGGTCGCTGATGCCACGCCGCACTGATCTCAACCACGTGCTGGTGATCGGGTCCGGTCCGATCATCATCGGCCAGGCATGCGAGTTCGACTATTCGGGGACGCAGGCCTGCCGCGTGCTGCGCGCCGAGGGCCTCGAGGTGAGCCTCGTGAACTCGAACCCGGCGACGATCATGACCGACCCGGAGTTCGCCGACCACACCTACATCGAACCGATCACGCCGGAGTTCGTCGAACGCGTCATCGCACAACAGGCCGAGCGCGGCAACAAGATCGACGCGCTGCTGGCCACACTCGGCGGCCAGACCGCGCTGAACACCGCCGTCGCGCTGTACGAGAACGGGGCACTCGAGCGCTACGGCGTCGAGCTCATCGGTGCGGACTTCGAGGCGATTCAGCGGGGTGAGGACCGGCAGAAGTTCAAGGACATCGTCAGCAAGGTCGGCGGCGAATCCGCGCGGTCTCGCGTGTGTTTCACGATGGACGAGGTGCGCGCGACCGTCGCCGATCTGGGCCTGCCGGTGGTCGTGCGGCCGTCGTTCACAATGGGCGGCCTCGGCTCCGGTATGGCCTACTCGGCCGAGGACGTGGAGCGGATGGCCGGGGATGGACTCGCGGCTTCCCCGTCCGCGAATGTGCTGATCGAGGAATCGATCTTCGGCTGGAAGGAATTCGAGCTCGAGCTGATGCGCGACGGCCACGACAACGTGGTGGTGGTGTGCTCGATCGAGAACGTCGACCCGATGGGTGTGCACACCGGTGATTCGGTCACCGTCGCCCCGGCGATGACGCTGACCGACCGTGAGTACCAGAAGATGCGCAGCCTGGGTATCGACATCCTGCGGGAGGTCGGCGTCGACACCGGCGGCTGCAACATCCAGTTCGCCGTCAACCCGGTCGACGGCCGGCTCATCGTCATCGAGATGAACCCGCGGGTGTCGCGCTCGAGCGCGTTGGCCTCCAAGGCCACCGGTTTCCCGATCGCCAAGATCGCCGCCAAGCTGGCCATCGGCTACACGCTCGACGAGATCGTCAACGACATCACCAAGGAGACGCCGGCCTGCTTCGAGCCGACGCTGGACTATGTCGTGGTGAAAGCGCCGCGGTTCGCCTTCGAGAAGTTCCCCGGCGCCGATCCCACCCTGACGACGACGATGAAGTCCGTCGGCGAGGCGATGTCGTTGGGCCGCAACTTCATCGAGGCGCTCGGCAAGGTGATGCGCTCGCTGGAAACCAGTCGCGCCGGGTTCTGGACCAAACCCGATCCGGACGTCACCGTGGACGAGCTGCTCGAGCGGCTCGAGACGCCCACCGACGGGCGGCTGTACGACATCGAACTGGCGCTGCGCAAGGGTGCGAGCGTCGAGCGGGTCTCCGAGGCCTCCGGTGTCGATCCGTGGTTCGTCGAACAGATCGCCGGGCTGGTCACGCTGCGCGCCGAGCTGCTGGACGCCCCGGTGCTCGACGAAGCGCTGCTGCGGCGCAGCAAGTACCACGGCCTGTCCGACCGCCAAATCGCCGCCCTGCGCCCGGAACTGGCCGGCGAGATCGGGGTCCGCGCGCTGCGCACCCGACTGGGTATCCACCCGGTGTACAAGACCGTCGACACCTGTGCGGCCGAGTTCGAGGCCAAGACGCCCTACCACTACAGCAGCTACGAACTCGACCCCGCGGCGGAGACCGAGGTCGCGCCGCAGACCGAGAAGCCCAAGGTGCTGATCCTGGGTTCGGGGCCCAACCGCATCGGCCAGGGCATCGAGTTCGACTACAGCTGCGTGCACGCCGCCACCACGTTGAGCGACGCCGGTTTCGAGACGGTCATGGTCAACTGCAACCCGGAGACCGTCTCCACCGACTACGACACCGCTGACCGGCTGTACTTCGAACCGCTGACGTTCGAGGATGTGCTCGAGGTGTACTACGCCGAATCCGCTTCCGGTGCAGGCGGTCCGGGCGTCGTCGGGGTCATCGTCCAACTCGGCGGCCAGACCCCGCTGGGACTCGCCGAGCGGTTGGAGCAGGCGGGTGTGCCGATCGTCGGCACCAGCCCCAAGGCGATCGACCTGGCCGAGGACCGCGGGGCGTTCGGCGAGGTCCTCAACAACGCCGGCCTGCCCGCGCCGCGGTTCGGCACCGCGACGAGCTTCGAGCAGGCCCGCCGGATCGCCGCCGACATCGGGTATCCGGTGCTGGTCCGCCCGTCCTATGTGCTGGGTGGCCGGGGGATGGAAATCGTCTACGACGAGGAGACGCTGCAGGGCTACATCACCAGGGCCACCGAACTGACCCCCGAACATCCGGTGCTCGTGGACCGATTCCTCGAGGACGCCATCGAGATCGACGTCGACGCGCTGTGCGACGGCACCGAGGTGTACATCGGCGGCATCATGGAGCACATCGAGGAGGCCGGCATCCACTCCGGCGACTCGGCATGCGCATTGCCGCCGGTGACCCTGGGCCGCAGCGATATCGAGTCCGTCCGGCGTGCGACCGAGGCGATCGCGCACGGTATCGGGGTGGTGGGTCTACTCAACGTGCAGTACGCGTTGAAGGACGACGTGCTCTACGTGCTGGAGGCCAACCCGCGCGCCAGTCGCACCGTGCCGTTCGTCTCGAAGGCGACGGCTGTGCCGCTCGCAAAGGCCTGCGCGCGAGTCATGTTGGGCGCCAGCATCGCCCAGCTGCGCGAAGAGGGCATCCTGGCGCAGACCGGCGATGGCGCGGCGACCGCGCGCAACGCCCCGGTGGCCGTCAAGGAAGCGGTGCTGCCGTTCCATCGCTTCCGCAAGTCCGACGGGGCGCAGATCGATTCGCTGCTCGGCCCCGAAATGAAATCGACGGGCGAGGTCATGGGTATCGACCACGACTTCGGCAGCGCCTTCGCCAAGAGCCAGACCGCGGCCTACGGATCACTGCCCGCCGAGGGCACCGTCTTCGTCTCGGTGGCCAACCGGGACAAGCGCTCGCTGGTGTTCCCGGTGAAACGGCTCGCCGATCTGGGATTCCGGGTGCTGGCCACGGCGGGCACGGCGGAGATGTTGCGGCGCAACGGTATTCCATGCGACGAGGTTCGCAAGCACTTCGAGGAACCAGGAGACGGCCGGCCTGCCTCCTCCGCAGTGGACCTGATCCATTCCGGCGAAGTCGACATGGTCATAAACACCCCGTACGGCAACTCGGGTCCGCGCATCGACGGCTACGAGATCCGTTCGGCCGCAGTGTCGATGAACATCCCGTGCGTCACGACGGTGCAGGGCGCCTCGGCCGCAGTGCAGGGCATCGAGGCGGGAATCCGAGGGGACATCGGCGTGATGTCGCTGCAAGAGCTGCACAGCGTGCTGGGGCCGTGACCGGTTTCGGTACACGCCTGGCCGAGGCGGTCGAATCCCGTGGCCCGCTGTGCCCCGGTATCGATCCCCATCCCGAGCTGCTGAGCGCCTGGGGGTTGACCGTCGACGCCGATGGGTTGGCCCGGTTCTGCGAAACCTGCGTCGAGGCGTTCTCCGGCTTCGCCATCGTCAAACCGCAGGTGGCGTTCTTTGAGGCCTACGGCGCAGCGGGATACACGGTGCTGGAACACACGATTCGGGCGCTGCGGGACGCCGGGGTGTTGGTGCTGGCCGACGCCAAGCGCGGTGACATCGGCTCGACGATGGCCGCCTACGCCCAGGCGTGGGCGGGTGATTCTCCGTTGGCCGCCGACGCCGTCACCGCATCGCCGTATCTGGGGTTCGGGTCGCTGCAACCGCTGCTCGACACCGCGCACGCCAACAACCGCGGTGTCTTCGTTCTCGCCGCCACGTCCAACCCGGAGGGCGGCACCGTCCAGCGCGCCGCGACCGGGGGGCGGACCGTCGCGCAGGCGATCGTCGACGCGGCCGCCGCGGTCAACCGTGACCACCCGCCCGGCGCGGTCGGCGTCGTCGTCGGCGCGACGCTCGCGGAGCCGCCGGATGTCAGCGGCCTCGGCGGACCGGTTCTGGTTCCCGGTGTCGGGGCGCAGGGCGGTCGTCCAGAGGCGCTCGGAGGCCTCGGTGGCGCCCACCGCGGGCAGATCTTGCCCGCGGTGTCGCGTGAGGTGTTGCGCGCCGGACCAGGCGTCGATGCGGTGCGCGCAGCGGCGGAGAAGTTCCGCGACGCGGTCGCCTATCTGGTGTAGCCGCTACCGACGCGACGGTTTCTTGGGAAGAAGCCGCAGCAGCACCACGATCGCCACGATGCCGGCCGAGGCCAACGCGGCAAGCAGGATCCGCGCTGTCACTTCGCCCCGGTCGCGCGTGCGGTAGATGACCTGCTGGAAGGGCGTATCCGAGGCCGCCTGCTCGAATACGTAGTCACCCTCGATTGCCGACGGGTCGAGGATCGTGTTCTTCCAGCGCGTGAGGAATGCGCCATCGCCGACATAGTCGGCCAGCGCGGGGGAGTCGCCCGGTTCGAGGCGTCCGGCGAACTCCAGCGTCGGCTTGTCGGCGGCGACGGGAACCGCGGTCGGGTCCATCCGATGGTCGGCAAGCACGTACAGGTCGATGTACTGCGACACCGTCGCCGATCGCGACAGTCGCATCGGGTAGACGACGGTGTCGGAGGCGAACGACATGCGCAGCGGTTGAAGAGGTCCTGACAGCGAGCCGTCCGCTTCTGCCGGAATCAGTTGCACCGCAATGATTTCCCAGCCATCCTCGACGTACGGCGCCAGGTTCTCGTCGAGCCCGTCGGGATGGGGAAACCCGTTGTCCCGCAACCAATTCGCCAGCGCGGTGGGGTCATTGGCCGCCAGTCGAGTGACGTCGAACGGCCCCAGGCGTTGACGGCCGAGCACGTTGACCGCACCGCCGGGGGCACCTGCGGTCTCCGGTTCCGCCCCGGCCCAGACCAGCCACGGCAGAGTCGGCCACCACGAGTCGCGGTATTCGATGCGCGGCGCGGTCAGCTTGCCGAGCTCCTCGAACACCGCGGTGTCGCCGAGGGTGACATCGGCGGCCGACGGCACCGGCATCACCCACGCGGCCCGGTCCGAACTGCCCATCACCGACAGCGACATCAGGATGTCCTCGGTGGTGCCATCCCAGGCGATCAGTGCGCGCTCGTCGGCGATCGTCGAGCCGGGATTGTCGGGGACGTAGGCGCCGCAGCCGCAGGCCCAAGCCGGGCTCGCGATGCTGAACAGCACCGCCCCGGTCAACACGGCGAGCACCAGGGCGATCGACTGACAGGCGCGAGCGACCACGAGCACCTCCTCGCGGGAAATCCTAGGTTCGCGCTGGCTGCGATCAGATGCTTTGACCGCCGATGAAACCGCGGCAATTGAACACATGCGTCTCGCCAATAACTTTTGTCACACCAGCCCCGTCTGGCACGGCGAAAACAGGCCGCGACCTGGGCGTTTTTTGAATTCAACGGGACATCGAGGCGCGCAGTGTCTCGTCTACTGGCGTGCTCGGCGGCTGCGACACGCCCGACACGCGGTGACCAGGAAAAATCTTAGTTTTTGAGCTTTCGACGCCCTCCAGGTGTGGTCCAGGCCACATGGAAAGCCGCTTCATGAGCCGTGCGCCGGGGCTCGAAATGCCTTGATATGCAGGTAAATCCGGCGGCGGCCGAGCCGAAAGCGCGGCCGACGAGCCTGCTGTGAAGCGTCGGCGCGGAGCGCGCCTCCGCCTTACACGCTGGGCTTTTGACCCCGGAACCAGGGGGTGGGGTTCGCTTTCATCAGGTTGCGTGGGTACGGTCGTCGTCGCTGGCTGTTCTGCATCAGCCCAGACAAAATATTGAATGGTGAGAGACGGAGGAACCCGTGGCCCTTCCCCAGTTGACCGACGAACAGCGCGCGGCAGCGTTGGAGAAGGCTGCTGCCGCTCGTCGAGCGCGAGCTGAGCTCAAGGATCGGCTCAAGCGTGGCGGCACCAACCTCAAGCAGGTCCTCAAGGACGCCGAGTCCGACGAGGTCCTGGGCAAGATGAAGGTTTCTGCCCTGCTGGAAGCCCTGCCCAAGGTCGGCAAGGTCAAGGCGCAGGAGATCATGACCGAACTCGAGATCGCCCCCACCCGCCGCCTGCGCGGTCTGGGCGATCGCCAGCGCAAAGCGCTGCTGGAAAAGTTCGACCAGTAATCCCGGGCGCGTAAGTTGAGCGCCGGCCGGGGGGCCGGCCGGGTATTGGTGCTGTCCGGCCCCTCAGCCGTCGGGAAATCGAGCGTGGTCCGCTGCCTGCGTGAACGCATTCCCGACCTGCACTTCAGCGTGTCCGTCACCACCCGGGCCCCGCGTCCGGGCGAGGTCGACGGCGTCGACTATTCGTTTGTCAACCCCGAGCGGTTCCAAGAGCTGATCGATCGCGGCGCCCTCCTGGAGTGGGCCGAGATCCATGGCGGCCTGCACCGCTCCGGCACTCCCGCTGACCCCATCCGCGAGGCCACCCAGGCCGGTCGGCCCGTACTCATCGAGGTGGATCTGGCCGGGGCCCGCGCCGTCAAGAAGTCCATGCCGGAAGCCCTCACGGTGTTCCTCGCGCCGCCCAGCTGGGAGGCGTTGGAGAGCCGGCTGATCGGGCGCGGCACCGAAAGCCCAGAGGCGATGGCCCGTCGGCTTGCCACAGCGCGCGACGAACTGGCAGCTCAGGGCGACTTCGACGTCGTCGTCGTGAACAGCGAATTGGAGTCTGCGTGCTCCGAATTGGTATCCTTGCTGGTGGCCCACGGATAAACCCAGCGCCGGGGACGGTGCGATCAGGCCAAGATCTATCTCAGAGCCACCACATTTCACGCAAACCGCAGGAGATCTTCTACGTGAGCACCCCTCATGCCGACACCCAGCTGAGCGCTGTCGACGACCTCGAGTCCGGCGCCGGCGCCTACGACACGCCGCTGGGTATCACCAATCCGCCCATCGACGAGCTGCTCGACCGGGCGTCCAGCAAGTACGCGCTGGTGATCTACGCGGCCAAGCGCGCGCGGCAGATCAACGACTACTACAACCAACTCGGCGACGGCATCCTCGAGTACGTCGGCCCGCTGGTGGAGCCCGGCCTGCAGGAGAAGCCGCTGTCCATCGCGCTGCGCGAGATCCACGCAGACCTTCTCGAACACACCGAAGGCGAGTAGCGGAGGAGACCCGGTCGCGATGAGCCTCGAGGGCGAAAGCTGAAGTGACCGAACGCAAGCGGATCGTCGTCGGCGTCGCCGGCGGCATCGCCGCGTACAAGGCGGCCACCGTCGTCCGTCAGCTGACCGAGGCCGGCCATTCCGTTCGGGTCGTCCCCACCGAATCGGCTCTGCGATTCGTCGGCGCCGCCACATTCGAAGCGCTCTCCGGCAACCCGGTCCACACCGGCGTCTGGGATGACGTCCACGAGGTGCCCCATGTCCGGATCGGGCAGGAGGCCGACCTCGTCGTGGTGGCCCCCGCGACCGCTGACCTGTTGGCACGGGCCGTCGCTGGCCGGGCCGATGACCTGCTGACCGCCACCCTGCTCACCGCCCGATGTCCGGTGCTCTTCGCGCCCGCGATGCACACCGAGATGTGGTTTCACCCAGCCACCGTCGAGAACGTGGCCACGCTGCGCCGCCGGGGCGTGGTGGTACTGGAGCCGGCCTCGGGGCGGCTCACCGGGGCAGACAGCGGCGCGGGCCGGCTACCCGAGGCCGAAGAGATCTCCACGCTCGCCCACCTGCTGCTGGAACGCGGCGACGCACTGCCATATGACCTGGCCGGAGTTCGGGCCCTGGTCACCGCGGGTGGCACCCGCGAGCCGATCGACCCGGTGCGGTTCATCGGCAACCGGAGTTCGGGTAAACAGGGCTACGCGATGGCCAGGGTGATGGCCCAGCGTGGGGCGGACGTCACGCTGATCGCGGGAAACACCGCAGGACTCGTCGATCCGGCAGGGGTCGACGTGGTCCACATCGGCTCGGCCGCTCAACTCAAGGACGCCGTCTCGAAGCACGCGCCCGACGCGCATGTGCTGGTCATGGCCGCCGCGGTCGCCGATTTCCGGCCCACCCAGTTCCAGAGCAGCAAGATCAAGAAGTCCGCCGATCCCAACGCCGCGACACCGATCATCGAACTCAGCCGCACCGATGACGTGCTGGCGGGTACCGTGCGGGCACGCCGGGACGGCCAGCTGCCCAATATGCGCGCCATCGTCGGGTTCGCCGCCGAGACAGGCGATGCGAACGGAGACGTCCTCTTCCACGCCCGGGCCAAATTGCAGCGCAAGGGCTGCGATTTGCTCGTGGTCAACGCCGTCGGCGAGAATCGGGCGTTCGAAGTGGACAACAACGACGGATGGCTGCTTGCGGCCGACGGCGCCGAGTCTGCCCTTGAGCACGGTTCGAAAACTCTGATGGCCAGCCGTATCGTTGACGCGATCGCGGCGATCCTGCAGAGCGGCGGAGTGTAACGCGAATTACATGCCCGGCCGCGTGAAAGGGTTGTGCGAATCGGACGCACACGCTTGGGTGCACCTGGGCACGCATATAATTTGACTACCTAAGTTTTGAGAGGATCAACACCGTGAGTGAAGCTCGGCTGTTTACCAGTGAGTCGGTGACCGAGGGCCATCCCGACAAGATCTGCGACGCCATCAGCGACTCGGTGCTCGACGCGTTGCTCGCGGACGATCCCAAATCCCGCGTCGCGGTGGAAACGCTGGTCACCACCGGACAGGTGCACGTGGTCGGCGAGGTGACCACGCAGGCCAAGGAGGCGTTCGCCGACATCACCAACACCGTGCGCGATCGCATCCTCGAGATCGGCTACGACTCCTCGGAGAAGGGCTTCGACGGCGAGACCTGCGGCGTGAACATCGGCATCGGCAAGCAGTCGCCCGATATCGCGCAGGGTGTCGACACCGCCCACGAAACGCGGGTCGAGGGTGCAGGCGACCCGCTCGACGCGCAGGGCGCCGGCGACCAGGGCCTGATGTTCGGCTACGCCATCAAGGACACGCCCGAACTGATGCCGTTGCCGATCGCGTTGGCGCACCGGCTGTCCCGCCGGCTCACCGAGGTCCGCAAGAACGGGGTGCTGGGCTACCTGCGCCCCGACGGGAAGACCCAGGTCACCGTGCAGTACGACGGCACCACCCCGGTGCGGCTCGACACCGTGGTGCTCTCGACCCAGCACGCCGCAGGAATCGACCTGGAGGCGACCCTGACACCCGACATCCGGGAAAAGGTCGTCAACACCGTGCTGGCCGACCTGAACCACGACACGCTCGATACGTCGGACTTCCGCCTGCTGGTCAACCCGACCGGCAAGTTCGTGCTCGGCGGGCCGATGGGCGACGCCGGCCTGACCGGCCGCAAGATCATCGTCGACACCTACGGCGGATGGGCCCGTCACGGCGGCGGCGCGTTCTCTGGCAAGGATCCGTCCAAGGTCGACCGTTCCGCGGCGTATGCGATGCGCTGGGTGGCAAAGAACGTGGTCGCCGCCGGCCTGGCGGAGCGCGTCGAGGTGCAGGTCGCGTACGCGATCGGCAAGGCGGCCCCGGTCGGGCTGTTCGTCGAGACCTTCGGCAGCGAGACCGTCGACCCGGCGCGCATCGAGAAGGCGATCACCTCGGTGTTCGACCTGCGGCCCGGCGCGATCGTCCGCGACCTCGACCTGCTGCGGCCCATCTACGCGCAGACCGCGGCCTACGGCCACTTCGGCCGCACGGACGTCGAACTGCCGTGGGAGCAGCTGAACAAGGTCGACGAGTTGAAGGCCGCCGTCTAGTTTCCCTTGCGATTTGTGTGCGTTCAGGAGCGGTGAGCGCGCCGAAACGCACACAAATCGCTATGGCGTGAACGCGTAATCGTCGATCGGGAATCGGCGGGCTCGCCAGTATGTGTGCAGCGTGGTGGCCGGCCGTAGCGGCACATCGCCGTTTTTGTCGAAGTAGTAGCTCCTGGCGTCCTTGCAGGTGTCCTGCCAGAAGATCTGCCGGTGCCGCTTGCGCATCATCTCGGCGAAGTAGCGGTCGTTGGCCTCCTGCTTGACCTCGACGCGGCGTGCACCCCTGCGGCGCGCGTGTCTGAGGCAGCGCACGATGTGGTGCGTCTGCGCCTCGATCAACGCGAAGTAGGAGTTGCCGACGTAGCCGTAGGGGCCGAACACCGTGAAGAAGTTGGGGAAGCCAGGCACGGAGACACCTTCGTAGGACTGCAGCCGCCGCTCACTGAAGTACTCGCTCCACGACCGGCCGCCCGACCCGGTCACCGGATAGGTCGGATTGTCCTCGACGTCCATCACCTTGAAACCCGTTGCGAGGATGAGCACGTCGACGTCGCGGGTCTCGCCGTCGGTGGTCGCCACCCCCGAACCGGTGATCTTGTCGATCGGCTCGGTCACCAATTCGACGTTGTCGCGGTTGAACGTCGACAGATACGTGTTGTGGAAGCCGGGGCGCTTACAGCCGACCGCGTAGCGCGGGGTCAGCTTGTCGCGCACCTCCGGATCGTGGACCTCCTTGCGCAGGTACGACTCACCGAACTTCGCCATGTTCTTGGCCATCGGATTCAGGGTGAAGTACTGCGCGGGCAGGGTGAACGTGAGCTCGACGTAGATCTGACTGAGCACGCGCTGCACCGCGTGGCCACCGGGCAATCGCATCAGGCGCCGCGCCATCGGCGACAACGGCATATCGGGTTTGGGCAGACACCAGATCGGGGTGCGCTGAAAAACACTGAGCCGCTCCACAATTGGCGCGATCTCGGGTATGACCTGCACCGCGGACGCGCCCGTGCCGATGATGGCCACCCGCTTACCGGTCAGGTCCTGCTCGTGGTCCCACCGCGCGGTGTGCATTGTGATGCCCGCGAACGAGTCGACGCCGTCGATGTCGGGATAGTTCGGCGTGATCAGCACACCGCTGGCGTTGACGAGGAATCGCGCGGTGACCGACTCGCCGGTGTCGAGCTCGACGCGCCACAGGCTGTCGTCATCGTCGAAGTTCGCGCCAAGCACCTTGGTGTTGAAGCGGATCTTCGGGCGCAGGCCGTACTTGTCGACGCAGTGCTCGGCATAGGCCTTCAGCTCCTGCCCAGGTGCGTAGGTGCGCGTCCAATTCGGGCTTTTCTCAAACGAGAACTGGTAGGAGAACGACGGAATGTCCACGGCGATACCGGGATAGGTGTTCCAGTACCAGGTGCCGCCGGGGCCGGCGCCCGCCTCGACGACGAGGTAGTCACCCATCCCGGACTTGTCCAACTTGATCGCGGTGCCGATTCCGGAGAATCCGGCGCCGACGATGACGGTGTCGTAGTCGGGTGCTGTCATGGCGGGCACTCCTCCCGTCGTTGGGCGATGACGTGCACGCGCGCGGTCAGTACCGTGCGGCCGGCGCGGCTATGACCCCACGCTAAACGGCCGGCTCGTGGTCCGGTAGTCCCGAGCCGTGCCCCGCCTATCAGACACTCAGGCGCTGGAATTGCTCCAACGCGGCCCGCTCGACGTGGTTGCTCAGCAGCTTTCCGTCCTCGCGTACCGCCCATACCGCCGTGCCCGTCAACTCGATCGGCTGCTGGTCGGGCGCGGTGCCCGCGAAGCCGTTGTTGCGGCCGGTGAGCAGCCACCTCGAGGCGACCCTGCTGCCGTCGGCGTTCTGAAACGATTCGATGACCTCCAGATGGAGATCGTCGATCGTCGCGAGGAATCCGTCGATCCACTCCTTGAAGTTCTCGCGACCGGTGACCGTCTGGCCGCCGGTGACGATCACGAAATCGTCGACCACGAACCGGTCCGCCGCCGAC
This sequence comes from Mycobacterium barrassiae, assembly GCF_025822765.1. Classification (GTDB taxonomy): domain Bacteria; phylum Actinomycetota; class Actinomycetes; order Mycobacteriales; family Mycobacteriaceae; genus Mycobacterium; species Mycobacterium barrassiae. The sequence goes on from NZ_JACKUK010000014.1 coordinate 49,911, forward strand.
GGGTCGTGGGCGTTCCACACCTCGTCCCAGAAGCGGTGCACGACGTCGACGGAATCGCTCATGTGGAGTGCAACGCCGCGCGCAGGGCGTTCATGCCCCGCTCGACGGCCTCGGTGGCCGCTGGCACCACGCCGTCATAGCCGGCGTAGCCGTGAATGAGCGTCTCGGCATTGTGCAGCTCGACGGGCACACCAGCGGCGGAGAGCAATTCGGCGTATCGCACACCGTCGTCGCGCAGCGGATCGTGGCCCGCGACCGCGATATAGGCGGGCGGTAAGCCGGTCAGGTCGTCGGCACGCGCGGGTGCCAGCGTCGCGGGAATCTCGGTCATATCGAGATCGCCGATGTACCAACGGGTGCAGCCCTTGCAGCCCTCGACGTCGAGGACCGGCGCGTTGGCATTCTCCGTGAACGAGGGCAGCGACGTATCAAAGGTCGTCGCGGGATACCACAACAGCTGGAACACAATTCGCGGGCCGCCGGCATCGCGTGCCAGCTGAGACACCACCGCGGCCAGGTTGCCGCCCGCGGAGTCGCCTGCGACCGCCAACCGATCGGGGTCCCCACCCAGCTCCGCGGCGTGCTCGGCCACCCATTGCGTTGCCGCCCAGGCGTCGTCGACGGCAGCGGGGTAGGGGTGCTCGGGGGCCAGCCGGTAGTCGATCGACGCGACGATCGCGTCCGCGCCGACCACGTGTCGCCGCGCGATGCCGTCGTAGGTGTCCAGGTCGCCGACAGACCATCCGCCACCGTGGATGAACAGCACGACAGGCAATGGGGTGTCGCTGTCGGCGGCGGGACGGTACACCCGGGCCGGAATCGGACCGCCGGGTCCGTCGATGGCGATGTCCTCGCTGCGCACCTCGGTATGCACCTCGGGACGAGGAATGTCGCGGAACCGCCTGCGCGCCTCCTCGACGCCTCCGTCGGTTGTCAACTGAAACGGGACGGCTTCTATTACCTTCAGCAGAATGGCGTCGACGGCCGGCTTTTCCTCAGCGATGGACATGGGGACACGGTACGCACACCCGCGAACCAGGCTTCTGTGGGTCGCGGCCGCGGTCGTCGGCGCCTGTTACGGCATATTCCTGATCGTCACGGCACTCCGTCTGCCGTCCGGCGCCGAGCTGACCGGCCAGTTCGCGCTGCAGCCAGCGGTCAAGGCCGCGGCGGCGGTGCTGCTCGCCGTCGCCGCGTTGACGCATCCGATCGCCCGCGAGCGGCGCTGGCTCGTTGCGGCGCTCATCTTCTCGGCCGCGGGCGACTACCTGCTGGCGATGCCGTGGTGGGAGCCGTCGTTCGTGCTGGGTCTCGGTGCATTCCTGGTGGCGCATCTGTGCTTTTTGGCCGCGCTCATTCCGTTGGTGCAACGGTCGACGCCCCGGCTGGCGGCCGCAGCGGTCATCGTCGCCGCCTGCATCGCTCTGCTCGTGTGGTTCTGGCCGCGGCTGATCGCCGACGGGATGGCGATACCGGTCACGCTCTACATCGCGGTCCTCGGCGCGATGGTGTGCGCGGCGCTGATGGCCCGGCTGCCCACCCCGTGGACCGCACTCGGTGCCGTGTGTTTCGCGGTGTCCGACTCCATGATCGGCATCTCGAAGTTCGTGTTGGGTAACGAGGTGCTCGCGGTGCCGATCTGGTGGGCCTATGCGACGTCACTGGTGCTCATCACCGCCGGCTTCTTCTTCGGCCGCGCTGCATCGCCGTCAGTGCAGTCTGCTACCACTTCGTAGGTGGTCACCGACCGGCAGCAGGCCGAGCACGAGCCGATTGCGCGCGTGCTCCCGATGCTGACAGTGCCGCACCTCGACCGCGAGTTCGACTATCTCGTGTCCGCGGATCAGTCCGACGACGCGCAGCCCGGCGTGCGGGTGCGGGTGCGGTTCCACGGTCGGTTGGTGGATGCCTTCGTACTCGAAAGACGCTCGGACACAGACCATGTCGGAAAGCTCGGGTGGCTGGACCGCGTCGTGTCGGCGGAGCCGGTGCTCACGCCCGACGTGCGCAGGCTGGCCGACGCCGTCGCTGCGCGCTACGCGGGCACCCGCGCCGACGTCCTGCGGCTGGCCATCCCGCCACGGCATGCCAACGTCGAGAAGCAGCCGCCGCCCGAGCAGACGCCGCCGGCGGCAGCTCCCGTCGACACTTCGGCGTGGCTGGCCTACCGGGGCGGGGAGCAGTACGTCGCCGCCCTGTGCGACGGGCGCGCCGCGCGAGCGGTGTGGCAGGCGTTGCCGGGGGAGCGATGGGCGCACCGCCTCGCTGAGCTGGCCGCCGTGACGGCCGACTCCGGCCGGTCCGCGTTGGTGATAGTGCCGGATCAACGCGATGTCGACGCCGTGCGCGCCGCCGCCATCGAGCGATACGACGAGTCTCATGTGGTGGCGTTGTCCGCCGGTCTCGGTCCCGCGCAGCGCTACCGGCGATGGCTGGCGGTGCTGCGAGGCGCCGCCCGCATCGTGATCGGCACCCGCAGCGCGGCGTTCGCCCCGGTGGCCAATCTCGGCCTGGTGATGGTGTGGGACGACGGCGACGACACGCTCGCCGAGCCACGCGCGCCCTACCCGCACGCCAGGGAGGTGGCGATGCTGCGCGCCCACCAGGTGCGCTGTGCCGCCCTCGTCGGTGGCTTCGCCCGCACCGCTGAGGCGCAGGCGCTGGTCCGTTCCGGCTGGGCGCACGACCTGGTTGCCACCCGGCAGGAGGTGCGCGCGCGGTCGCCCCGCATCGTCGCGCTCGACGACAGCGGATTCGAGCAGGAACGCGACCCAGCGGCGCGCTCCGCGCGGCTGCCGTCGATGGCGCTGCAGGCCGCCCGCACGGCGCTGGGGTCCGGTCGGCCCGTGCTCGTCCAGGTGCCCCGCCGCGGCTACGTTCCCGCGCTGGCGTGCGGCCGCTGCCGCAACATCGCGCGCTGCCGCCATTGCACCGGTCCGCTGTCGCTGCCCGCACGGGACACCGCGGGGGCGGTGTGCCGCTGGTGTGGCCGCGAAGAGCCCGCGCTGCGGTGCACCCGCTGTGGCTCCGACGCCGTCCGCGCCGTCGTCATCGGGGCCAGGCGAACCGCTGAGGAACTGGGCCGCGCGTTCCCCGGCGTGCCTGTGGTGACATCGGGCGGCGACGCGATGGTCGCCGCGGTGCCGGCAGAAGCCGCCGTCGTGGTGTCGACACCGGGCGCCGAACCGGCCGCCGCGGGCGGATACGGCGCCGCGCTGTTGCTGGACACCTGGGCGCTGCTCGGACGCCAGGATCTGCGGGCCTCCGAGGATGCACTGCGCCGCTGGATGGCCGCCGCCGCGCTGGTCTGCAGCCGCACCGACGGCGGGGTGGTGGCCGTCGTCGCCGATTCGGCGATCCCCACCGTGCAGTCGCTGATCCGCTGGGACCCCGCGGGCCATGCCGATGCCGAACTCGATTCGCGCGCCGAGGTCGGGTTGCCTCCTGCGGTGCACATGGCGGCCATCGACGGCTCGCCCGACGCCGTGCACGCCATGGTCGAAACCGCGGACCTCCCTGTCGGTGCAGAGCCCCTAGGGCCCGTCGACTTGCCGCCCGGTGTGCGTCGACCGCCGGGTACGGCGCCGGAAAAACCGGTCGTGCGGATGCTGGTGCGGGTGCCGCGCGACGCCGGACTACCCCTCGCGGCGGCGCTGCGACGCGCGGCGGGCGTCCTGAGCGCGCGACGCGATAACGAGCCAGTTCGTGTGCAAATCGACCCGTTGCACATAGGGTAATCCGGGCACCTATCGGCGCATCGGACAGGAGGTCGGCGTGCGGCGGTTCTTCTCGATGCTGTTTCCGTTGGCGCTCATCGCCATTGGCGTGCTGTGGCCGGTGGTGTTCCGGCCCGGTTCGGATGCGTCAGAGGTTTCTGACCCAGTGGTTTTCAGTCATTACGAGGTCGACTTGATCGTCAGCGCGGGCGGTCGCCTCGATGCGGTGGAGACGATCACGGCCGAATTTCCGAGCGGACGGCACGGGCTCTTCAAGTACTGGGCGGTCGACAATCCGAACGATCCCGGCGTGCGACAGATACCGGAGGTGACCTCGATCCTGCTCGACGGGAAACCGGCGCCCTACCAGATGCTTTGGGAGGGCGGCGAACGATTCCGGGTGGCAAAGATCGGCGATCCGGACGAGTACCTGAGCTACGGCACGCACGTCTTCGAGATCCGCTACAACATCGACGGGGTGCTCGACCCCGGAAGCACCGGCGCCGGAAAGACGTTCGCCGCGTCGACCGGGCAGGCCACCGATTCTCCGTCGGTCTTCTTCTGGAACGTCATCGCGCAGGCGTGGAACAACGAGATCGAGCGCGCCGACGTCACGGTCACCCTGCCCGGCACGGTCGACCGCGCCGAGTGCTCGGTGGGCTTCGGCGTCGGCAGGGCCTGCGAGGACCTGAGCATCAATGGAAACAGGGTTACGCTGTCGGCGACGAATCTGCCGCCGCGAACACCGGTGACGGTGCGCGCCGGCGTCGATGTGCCGACCCCGCCGAGGGACACGGTGCCGTGGTCCTACGTGTGGGACCGGGTTCTCGGACAGTCGGTGTCAGGCGTGCTGTGGGTGCTCGCGCTCACCGTCGCGGGTGCGATCGGCGGAATCCTGTACTACCGCACCACCGTTGAACCGTCACCGGGATTCCCCTTGCAGTACGCGCCGCCGCCGGGTCTGGGGCCCGTGCAGACCGAGTACATCCGCACTGAGAGCGTTCCGAAGAAGGGTCTGACCGCCACGCTGTTCTACCTCGCCGAACGCGGACTGATCGACATGCGGCAGGTCAGCGAGAAGCGCTGGAAGATCCGCAGCAACGTCACGGAGTGGGGGCCATGGGCCGATGTCGACCCAGTCAGCAATGCCGTCGCGTCGGCGCTCAACGTGCAAGGCCCGGGCAGAGACTTCGATGCCAAGCCGACCGCCAAGGCCGGCAAGAAGCTCAATCGAGCGAAGACGGATATGGCCGCGGCGGTGACCAAGTGGGCCTTCGGCGACGGGCTGATGGTCAAGCGCAAGAAGGAACTCTGGGTGCGCACCGCGAATGCGATCGCCTTCATCCTCATGCTGTTCGGCTTCTTCCGCTGGGGTTTTCCCACCACGATGTGGGCGCTGCCCTTCGCGGCGTTCTTCCTGTTCTCGGCGGCGTCATGGCGGGACGGTGTGGGCACCCGGCGAACCGAGACCGGCCGCGAATTGTGGTCGCGCGCGGGCGGATTCCACCGGATGCTGACCACCGACTCGGCCGAGGCCCGCTTTGATTTCGGTGCCCGCAAGGACCTTTACTCGGCCTACGTCCCGTTCGCAGTGGCGGCGGGGGCGGCCGCGCTGTGGGCGAAGAAGTACGAGGCCGCAACGGGCACCCCGCCGCCGCATCCGGATTGGTATCACTCGACGACCTCCCACACGGGAGCGGCCTTCGTCGGCAGTTCCGGCGGGCCGGACTTCGACAGCTTCGAGTCGGCATTGACATCGTCGATCGGCGCGTACACCGCATCGCAGGCGTCGTCCTCCAGCGGCGGCAGCAGTGGCAGCAGCTTCAGCAGCGGCGGTGGTGGGGGCGGCGGTGGCGGAGGAGGAGGCGGATCATGGTGAGATTGCTGCTCGTTATCGTGCTGGTGCTCGCGCTGGCGGCGCTGATCGTGTTCGTGCTGGGCTACAACAAGATTCGGTCAGCCGAGGTGCGGGTCGCCGAGGCGCTGTCGGGCATCGACGTCGAGCTGACGCGGCGGGCCTCGCTGATCCCCAGCCTGGTGCACACGGTGCAGACGTTCGCCTCGCACGAGAAGGGCATCCTCGATCACGTCACCAATGCCCGCGCCGCGCTGACGTCGGCCACCAGTGGCAAGTCGGTGGCGCAGCGCAGCGCCGCCGAGAAGGAGCTGGACAGCGCCTTGGTGCCGCTGCTGGCGCTCGGCCAGAACTATCCGCAGCTCAACTCATCGAACAATTTCCTCAATCTGCAGGACAATTTGGCCGATACCGAGAACAAGCTGGCGTTCGCCCGGCAGTACTACAACGATTCCGTGGCGACCCTGAACCGGCTGATCAGCTCCATCCCGTGGATGTTCGTCGCACCGATGACCGGCGTGCACGAGCACGAGTACTACCAGACCCCGAAATAAGCGCTTCTAGACTGGCGCGGTGCGCCTCGTCTTCGCCGGTACCCCCGAACCCGCCGTGCCCTCGCTGGCGCGGCTCGTCGAGTCGCCACGTCACGACGTCGTCGCCGTGCTGACCCGCCCTGATGCCGCCTCGGGCCGCCGAGGCAAGCCGTCGCCGTCACCCGTGGCCCGGTTCGCGCTCGAGCACGACATCCCGCTGCTGCGCCCGAGCAGGCCCAACTCCGAGGAGTTCGTCGCCGAGCTGGCCGCGCTGGCGCCCGAGTGCTGTGCCGTCGTCGCCTACGGCGCGCTGCTGAAAGAGCCACTGCTCGCCGTGCCGGAACGCGGTTGGATCAATCTGCATTTCTCACTCCTGCCCGCCTGGCGCGGTGCGGCGCCGGTGCAGGCGGCCATCGCCGCAGGTGACACGGTGACCGGTGCCACGACGTTCCAGATCGAGCCGGCACTCGATTCCGGGCCGGTGTACGGCGTGGTGACCGAGACCGTCCGGCCTACCGACACCGCAGGTGAACTCCTTGAGCGGCTGTCCATTTCGGGTGCACAGCTCTTGGCGACGACCCTCGACGGCATCGCCGACGGGACGCTGACACCCGTGCCGCAGCCTCCCGACGGGGTGACCATCGCACCGAAGATCACCGTCGAGGAGGCCCGGGTGCGGTGGGATCTGCCCGCCCACGTCGTCGAGCGCCGGATCCGCGCGGTCACGCCCAATCCCGGCGCGTGGACCATGATCGGCGATCTGCGCGTCAAGCTCGGGCCTGTGACCCTCGATGAGTCTGCGGACCCGCTGCCGCCCGGCGCGGTCCAGGTGGGGCGAAAAGACGTGCGCGTCGGCACCGGATCGCACCCGGTGGTGCTCGGCGTCGTCCAGGCCCCGGGAAAGAAGCCGATGAACGCCGCCGACTGGGCCCGCGGCGCTCGGCTCGACGGATCTGAGCGAGCCGAATGACCCCGAAGACCAACAAGCCACAGAAGAATCGGCGACCGCCGCGGCGCAAGCAACTCGACCCGGCCCGGCGCGCCGCGTTCGACGTCCTGCGCGCGGTCTCGGAGAAGGACGCGTACGCCAACCTTGCACTGCCCGCGGTGCTGCGCGATCGCGGAATCAGCGGCCGCGACGCCGCTTTCGCGACCGAGCTCACCTACGGCACCTGTCGCACCCGCGGTCTGTTGGACGCGATCATCGGTGCGGCAGCGGGACGTTCGACGGACAAGATCGATCCCGTGCTGCTCGATCTGCTGCGCCTCGGCACCTATCAGCTGCTGCGGACCCGGGTCGAACAACATGCCGCCGTGTCCACCACCGTCGAGCAGGCCGGTATCGAATTCGACTCGGCGCGAGCGGGTTTCGTCAACGGTGTGTTGCGCACCATCGCCGGCCGCGATGAGCAGTCCTGGGTCGACGAACTGGCGCCGGATGCCGTGACCGATCCCGTCGGTCACGCGGCGTTCGTCCACGCTCATCCGCGCTGGATCGCGCAGGCGTTCGCCGATGCCCTCGGCGCCGACGCCGGGCAGCTGGACGCGCTGCTCGCCAGCGACGACGAGCGGCCGTCCGTGCATCTGGCCGCGCGGCCCGGTGTGCTCACCGCGGAGCAGTTGGCCGAGCAGGTCGACGGCACCGTGGGCCGGTACTCGCCGTACGCGGTGTATCTCTCCGGCGGTGACCCCGGTCAGCTCGCCCCGATCCGTGACGGTGCCGCGCTCGTGCAGGACGAGGGCAGCCAGTTGGTGGCCCGAGCGCTGACGTTGGCCGAACTGGACGGCCCGGATTCGGGACGCTGGCTCGACCTCTGCGCCGGGCCGGGCGGCAAGACCGCGCTGTTGGCGGCACTCGTCGGGGAGGGGCGGGTCACGGCGGTCGAACCCGCCGCGCGACGCGCCGACTACGTCGAGCAGAACACCGCCGGCCTACCGGTCGACGTGCTCCGCGTCGATGGCCGGGACCCCGGGTTGGATTCCGGCTTCGACCGTGTCCTGGTCGACGCACCGTGCACCGGACTGGGGGCATTGCGGCGCAGGCCTGAAGCGCGCTGGCGTCGGGTGCCCGCCGATGTCCCTCAGCTGGCCAAGCTGCAGCGTGAGCTGTTGGCCTCGGCGATCCGACTGACGCGACCCGGCGGTGTGGTGCTCTACGCGACCTGCTCGCCGCATCTTGCCGAGACCGTGGGCATCGTCGCCGATGCGCTGCGCAGGCATCCGGTGGCTGCGATGGACACCCGGGAACTCTTCGCCCCGGTGGACGGGCTCGGTGACGGACCGTACGTGCAGCTGTGGCCGCACCGGCATGGCACCGATGCGATGTTCGCGGCCGCCCTCAAAGTGCTCGAAGTGTGATGAGCGCTCGCGCGAAGAGCCAACAGATAGGGTGAGGCGCATGTCGAAGCCGTTGATTGCGCCGTCGATTCTGGCCGCCGACTTCGCCGAGCTGGCCGACGAGGCCGCCGCGGTGTCCGGCGCGGACTGGCTGCACGTCGATGTCATGGACAACCACTTCGTGCCCAATCTGACGATCGGGTTGCCGGTCGTCGAGGCTCTGCTCAAACGGACCGACATCCCGATGGACTGCCATCTGATGATCGACAACCCCGACCGGTGGGCGCCGCCGTACGCCGAGGCGGGCGCCTACAACGTCACCTTCCACGCCGAGGCGACCGACAATCCGGTCGGGGTGGCACGCGACATCCGCGCCGCGGGTGCGAAGGCGGGCCTGTCCGTGAAGCCCGGTACGCCCATCGAGCCCTATCTGGAGATCCTGCCGGAGTTCGACACGGTCCTGATCATGTCCGTGGAACCGGGATTCGGCGGCCAGAAGTTCATCCCCGAGGTGTTGCCGAAGGTCGGCATTGTGCGCCGCCTGGTCGACTCGGGTGAGCTGACGATCGTGGTGGAGATCGATGGCGGCATCAACGCGGACACCATCGAGCAGGCGGCTCTGGCCGGCGTGGACTGCTTCGTGGCCGGTTCGGCGGTCTACAGCGCCGAGGACCCCGCCGCCGCCGTCGAGTCGCTGCGGCGCCAGGCGGGTGCGGCGTCCAAGCATCTGTGCCTATGAACCTCGAGACCGCGATGCGGCTGGCGATCGAACAGTCCGAACGGGTCAAAGGCGCTACCTATCCCAACCCGCCGGTCGGCGCGGTGATCCTGGACAGCGACAACGAGGTCGCCGGCGTCGGGGCGACCGAACCGCCCGGGGGACCGCACGCCGAGGTGCTCGCCCTGCGCCGAGCGGGGCAGCGTGCCGTCGGCGGCACGGCGGTGGTGACCCTGGAGCCGTGCAATCACCACGGCCGCACCCCGCCGTGCGTGGACGCGCTTGTCGCGGCGGGCATTTCGGCGGTGGCGTACGCGGTCACCGATCCGAACCCGGTGGCCGCAGGCGGTGCGGCGCGGCTGGGCGAGCTCGGACTCGAGGTGGTGGCCGGTGTGCTGGCCGACGAGGTTTCGCGCGGGCCGTTGCGCGAATGGCTGCACAAGCAGCGCACCGGGATGCCGCACGTGACTTGGAAATTCGCCACCAGCGTCGACGGCCGCAGCGCCGCAGCAGACGGTTCCAGTCAGTGGATCACCAGCGAGGCTGCGCGCGCCGACGTCCACCGCAGGCGTGCCGTGGCGGACGCGGTGCTGGTCGGGACGGGCACGGTGTTCACCGATGACCCCTTGCTCACCGCGCGGCTACCCGACGGATCCCTCGCGGAACGCCAGCCGTTGCGCGTCGTGGTGGGCGAGCGCGAGATACCGCCCGAGGCCAAGATTTTGAACGACGACTCCCGAACGATGGTGATTCGGACCCGGGATCCGCACGAGGTGATCAAGGCGCTGTCGGACCGCACCGATCTGCTGCTCGAGGGCGGGCCGACGCTCGCGGGTGCGTTTCTGCGCGCCGGGGTGATCGACAGGATCCTGGCCTACATCGGGCCGATTCTGCTGGGCGGCCCGATCACCGCGGTCGACGACGTCGGCGTGCTGTCGATCGCGCACGCGCAGCGCTGGCGTTTCGACGGCGTCGAGTCGATCGGTCCGGACGTGCTGCTCAGTCTGGTACCGAACTAGTCGGTTTCAGCGGCCGGTGTTCGATCAGGTCGCGAATGCCGTTGGCGCCGAGGCGTTCCCGGAAGGCGCGCACGGTGTAGCCGATGACCGTCGCGTCGGTGCGTGCCCGCACCGTCGCCGAGCGCGGCAGGTGGAACACCGGGCCGATCTCGCCGAGGTAGTCGCCGGCCTTGGCGACCTTCTGGAGTTCCTCACCGCCGGTGGGTAATTCGCGGATGATCTCTAGCTCGCCATCGGCGACGACGTAGATCAGGTCACCCATCGTGCCCTGTTCGAACAACACCTCGCCGGCTTCCAATTCGACGGTGTCGGGGGGCCGCTCCGTCGAGGCGAACTCGGGAACGAGCTCGACGACACGGTCGGCCAACGGCAGAATCCTGCTGTCGTGGGTCGCCACCACCACCATCCGATCGCCGCTGGCGAGTTCCCGGATGAGGCGCAGCACCTCCTCGACCTGGATGAAATCGAGGTGCGCGGTGGGCTCATCGGCCAAGATCAGCGGGGGATCGAGCGCAATCGCACGCGCGACCGCGACCCGTTGCTGTTGGCCGCCGCTGAGATCGCCCGGCCGATGAGATACCCGGTCCTCCAGCCCGACGCGCGAAAGCAGCTGTCCCGCGCGTTTGCGTGCCGCGCGCCGGGGTTGGCCCGCCGCCAGCAGCGGCACCATGACGTTCTCCAGTGCGGTCAGGCTCGGCACGAGATTGAACGCCTGAAAGACGATGCCGACGGTCTCGCGGCGGTATTTCGACAGCTCGTGTCCCGTCAGCGACGTCACATCGACATCGCCGAATTTGATTGCGCCCGAGGTGGGCTTCAAGATGCCGCCGAGACACGACAACAGCGTCGTCTTTCCGCACCCGCTGGGCCCCATCAGAATCACGAGCGAGCCGGCGGACACATCGAGGTTGAAACCGTTGATGGGGCGGACGGTGTCGGCGCGACCCTTGTACTCAACCACCAGGTTCTGAATGCTGAGATCGCCCACGGCTCAGGGACCTCCGAACGCGATGGCCGGGTCGACCGAGACCGCCCGGTGCAGCCCTGTCGCGCTGGCAATGAGGCCGATCACGATGGCGAGCACGGGAAGCGCGATGAACGCCTGGACGGGAATGATGACCTGCATCGGGAACAGCGGCCCGAGCAACAGCGAAAGTCCGGCCCCCACAAGCGCCGCCAGCAGCGCAACGATGACCGCCTGCAGCGCGAGCCCGGCGGCGATGCTCTTGGTGGAGACTCCAATCGCCTTGAACACCGCGAAATCTCGCAGCCGCTCGAGCGCCGACAGATAGATCACCGATCCCACAACCAGAGCAGCGACCACCCACAGCAGAATGGCCACGATCGTGATCGAGTTCACGGCAACTTTCAACGGGCGCAACAGATCTTCGACCGCGCCCGCACGGTCGATCACGCGGTAGCCGGCGGGCGGCTGCTCGAGCGTGCCGCGCAGCCCGATGGATGCCACCAGCGGCTCGCCACCGTAGACAAGCTGCTGTGCGCCCTCGGTGGTGAGGAACACGTTGGGCAGGTTGGCCAGCGCAGTGGAGTTCTCCACGATGCCGACGATACGCAGCGTGCGCGAGGCGATCTCGACCTCCTCGCCGATCCCTCGGCCGAGGGTGCTCGACACCGCCACCTCGTCACGCGTCGACGGTGGGCGCCCCTCGGTCACCTCGGGCATGCCGGGCCCGTTCTCGGGAGCGCCGAAGATGTCCACGTTGCGCGTCGAGCCGTCCAGTGTGGCGGTACCGCCCGCGTAGGCCAGGGGAGCGGCCGCGTCCACCCCGGGAGCCTGCGCGACTCTGCGCAACTCCACCGGGGCGAACGGCGTCGCCCCGACAAACGGACCCGACGCACCAGCCTTGACGAGAAACAGGTCGACACCGAGGGAGTCGACGGTCTTGTCCGCTTCGACCCGGAACCCGTTGGCCAGACCGGTCAGAACGAGGGTCATCGCGAAGATGATGGCGGTGGACAGGATCGCGATGACGAATCGCCGTCGTCGCCACTGCATGTCGCGCAGCGCGGCCATCAGCATGGCGGCGACGTTACCGACGCCGACACGTTCGCGGGACAGGTTTGGCTTGGATGTGACCTTCTACGCCGTGACTTCTACGCTGTGACCCTGCCGACGACCTCGACCAACGCATTACAGAATGCGGGCAGATCATCGGGCTTACGGCTGGAAACCAATGTGTTTGGGCCGCGCGAGCATTCGACGACTTCGTTGTCGACCCAATTCGCACCGGCATTGACGAGGTCGGTCTTGACGCTGGGCCACGAGGTCATCGTCCGCCCGCGCACCACGTCGGCCTCCACCAGCGTCCAAGGCCCGTGGCAGATGACCGCGACGGGTTTGCCCGTGTCGAAGAAGCTCTTGGCGAAGGCGACAGCGTCGGCGTTCGTGCGCAGAAAGTCCGGATTGGCAACGCCGCCCGGGAGCACCAACGCCGCGTAATCCGATGCGGAAACGGCGTTGGCGGCCTTGTCGGCCTCAAACGTGTCGGCGGGAGTGAGGTGGTTGAACGCCTGAACCTTGCCGACTTCCGTCGACACGAGTTCGGGTGTGCCGCCCGCGTCCTGTACGGCCTTCCACGGTTCGGTCAGCTCGACCTGTTCGACGCCCTCGGTGGCCACCAAAAACGCTATTTTCTTGCCACTCAGTGAACTTGCCATTGATTATCGTCCTCCGAAATTGTTGCCTTCCTCACGCGCATACCCGGCGTAGTGAGCAGCAAACCGGGGACCCTACGTCGGTACACTCGTACCAGAGTCAGCCACCGTGGCCTGACGTTTGTTATCGCCGTATCGCGCTTTCACCGACGAGCTGCGCGTGTGAGCACGAAACGAAGGACGACGAGCATGACTGCATTGCAGGACTGGCTCAGCGAGCGCCCCGTGAATCCGCTGAATCCGCGAAATCTCAAGGCGTTGATTCGCGACGCCTTGCGGGGCGGTCCCAGCGACGAGCCTGAAATCCGTACCGAACCCACCCTGATGGGGCGGGGCCGAGAGCGCTGCTGAGCTCCGGTGTCAGTCTGGGCGGTGGTGGCCGCGCGGCTGCTCCAGCCGGGCCGTCTCGTCGGCGGCCTGACCCGATATCGCCTGGGTAGGCGCCTCGAAGGCCCGTGTCGGGTTGTCGTCGGCGGGTGAGCCGACGGCTGCCCGGTGCGGGGTGGCGTCCACCGCTTCGGTCATCGGCTCATCGGCGTGCTCATGGCGGCCGCTGATCAGCAGCGCGAGCAGCGCACCGATCACGCACACAACCGCCGTGATCTTGAAGATTTCTCCGTACTGCATCACGTAGGCCTCGACGGAGGCCTGCGCGAGCCGCGTGGTCTCGGCAGCAAATCGGCCAGCGGGGGTGTCGGCGTTGGCGGGCGGCAGCGCCGCCAGGCGTTCCTGCAGGTACTGGTTGAACTTGTAGAGTCCCCACGCCGAGAGTGCCGCGAGACCGATCAGCATGCCGATCATGCGCGCGACCACGACCGCAGCGGACGCGATGCCGTGCTGAGCGGCAGGCACCACCCGCAGGGTCGCCGACGTCAATGGGCCGATGACCAGGCCAAGACCCAGGCCGGCGATCACAAGGTCGGTATCCAGCATGGGCAACGTGATGAATCCGAGGTCGTGATGGGAGGACAGCACATCGGCACGCCACCCCGCGACCAGGTAGTAGCCGCCGGCAGCGATCAGCAGTCCCGCACACGCGACGATCCGGTCGCCGACCTTGGTGGCGATCCAACCGCCAAGCAGGGCACCGATCGGGAGCGCGACCAGGAAGCGCAGGAGGAGGAAGGCGGCCTGGTTCTGGTCCTGGTTGAGTACGCCCTGGCCGAACAGCTCGACGTTCACCAGGGTCACCATCAGCGCCGCGCCCGCGACCAGGGAGGCACCCAGGGCGGCGAGGAACGGCCGGAAGTGCACGCCTGCGGGTTCGATCAGCCGGGTCCGGGCGAACCGCTCCCACACGAAGAACGCCACAGCCGCGACCACCGCGCCGATGATCAACGGCGGACCGTAGCTGGGCAGCACCTGTTTGCCGTCGGGCGCCGGGTTGTAGAGACCCCAGGTCGCCAGGCCGAGGGTGACCGCGAGCAGCAGCCCGCCGATGACATCGACCTTCTCCGGATGGTCGGTCTTCTGGCGCGACGGCAGGCTGAAGTGGATCATCACCATCGCGATCAGGGCGAGCGGCACATTGACCCAGAACACCGACTGCCAGTGGTGGAAAAGCCAGACCAGGCTGATGCCGTAGATGGGACCGAGCACGCTGCCCAGTTCCTGGGCCGCACCCACACCGCCGAGCACGGCCGCACGGTTGCGGGCGGTCCACAGGTCGGCGGCGAGGGCCAGCGTGACCGGTAGCAGCGCGCCGCTGGCGATGCCCTGAATCAACCGGCCGATTACGAGGATGTCCAGATCCGTCGACATGGCCGTGACCACGGAACCGACGGCGAAACCGGCGAGGCTGGCCTGTAGCAACAGCTTTCGGCCGAACCGGTCCGATGCCCGGCCGAGCAGCGGCATCGCCGCGATGTAGCCGAGCAGATACACGGTGACGATCGGTGTGACCCGCTGGATCTGATTGATGCCGATGCCGACGTCGACCATGATGTCGCGGATGATCGTGACCACGACGTAGGTGTCGAGGGCACCGAGCAACACCGCGAGGCTGCCCGCGCTTATCGCGATGCGCCTGCCGGCCGTCGCCGACGCCGTGCCTTCGAGCGAGGCTTCGGGCGAGGCGGCCATCAGACGGCCGGCTTGGTGACCGTCACAGGCTTACCCCAGTCCGACAACGTCATCGTGAGGCTGGTGTCCTTGCTCGGATCCAACTTGGCCTGCACCAGTTCGTGGTTGCCTTCCTCGGCGATCCACGCGGTGCCCGGCACCGGGCCGGTGGCCCCGACCTGCGGCACGATCTTGTCGACGGCGTCCTTGCTGACGGTTCCCGTCACGCGGACGGTCTTGACGCCGTTGATGGTCTCGCGGCCCTCGGCCTTGGCATCGGAGAAGTTGGACAGCACGTTGGCCAGACCCTTGTCGGGCGACAGGAGCACCGAGGCGTCGTAGATGTCGGCGGCCGGGCCGAAATCCTGGAAGGTGCCCGCGGTGATCGCGCCGTACAGGATGCCGTCGACGACGACGAAGTTCACGCCCTGCAACTTCTGGCCGAGGAACAGGATGTCGGCCTTGCCCTGCGCGGCGACCGCGGGCGTGGTCGTCAGATCGCCCTCGAGGGTTTCGATCGGGAACGAGGCGATCTGGCCCTGCACCGTCAGCAGGAGATGCACGCTCGATTGGGCTCTGGTGGTCTCGGCGGACTGCTTGAGCAGTGTCGCGGCGTCGGGCAGGTTCTTGTTGTCCTCGGAGCCGGAGCACCCTGCGAGGAGAGCGGCGGCGGTGACGAGGGCGGCGAAGATCGCCAGGAGGCGGGTCTGCATGACTGCATCGTAGAGGGTCGGCTCACCTGGACGGGGTCGCCGGGCGCGGGTAGAAGTGGAAATATGGCTGCTGAGCTGGACTTTCGTCATGTCTCCGCGGAGGACGGTGACGGCGCTGCGCTACTGGCCGCGATGGTCGAGGAGATGCGCGAGCTTTACTGGGACATCGGCGACGGCCTGGATCTCACGTCGCCGGACATGCCCGCGGCGGGTCCCGCGGAGCTCAGCCCGCCGGGTGGCGCGTATCTGGTCGGGTACCGCGACGGTCGACCGGTCTGCGGCGGCGGCATCAAACGGCTTTCCGACGACGCATGCGAGATCAAGCGGATGTACGTCGTCCCCGCCGCGCGCGGCCAAGGCCTCGCGAAGGCGCTGCTGCACGCGCTCGAGGACGCGGCGCAGCACATCGGCTATGCCGTCGTCCGGCTCGACACCGGACCGCGGCAGCCACACGCCCGGGACCTCTATCTGGCCCACGGCTATCGGGAGATCGGCAACTTCAACGGCAATCCGGTGGCGACGTTCTTCGGCGAGAAGCGACTGTCCGGGGATTAGTCTGGCGGCGTGTTCACCGGAATCGTCGAAGAAATGGGCGAAGTCGTCGGCAAGGAAGACCTCGGCGATTTCGCCCGGTTTGCCATCCGGGGACCCGTCGTCACCTCGGACGCCGGTCACGGCGACTCGATCGCAGTGAACGGCGTTTGCCTCACCGTGGTCGAAGTGCGCCCCGACGGTGCCTTCACCGCCGACGTCATGGGCGAAACGCTGAACCGAACCAGCCTGCGCCGTGTCGGGGTGGGCAGCCGCGTCAATCTGGAGCGCGCCGCTGCCGTGAACAGCCGGCTGGGTGGTCACATCGTGCAGGGCCATGTCGACGGCACCGGCCACGTGATCGCGCGTACCCCGGCCGAGCACTGGGAGGTGGTGCGGATCGCGCTACCGATGGCGCTTAGCCGGTATGTGGTCGAGAAGGGCTCGATCACGGTCGACGGGGTGTCGCTGACGGTCTCCGCGGTGGGGCACGACTGGTTCGAGATCTCCCTGATTCCGACGACGCTCCAGTTGACGACGCTTGGTCAGGCCGAGGTCGGCAGCCCCGTCAACCTCGAGGTCGACATCATCGCGAAGTATGTCGAACGGCTGCTGGATGCCAAGGACGGCACCATCGACGCCATGGGTGATTGACGGCCGAAGTCCCAGGTCAGGGGAGCGGCAATAAGACTTGGGCTCTGGTGGTTCATACTGATGTGGTGACGAGGCTGGACACCGTGGAGCGGGCGGTTGCCGATATCGCCGCGGGGAAGGCCGTGGTGGTCATCGACGATGAGGATCGCGAGAACGAAGGCGACCTGATTTTCGCCGCCGAGAAGGCGACTCCGGAACTCGTCGCGTTCATGGTGCGGTACACGTCCGGCTATCTGTGCGTCCCGCTGGACGGTGCGATCTGCGACAAACTCGGCCTGCTGCCCATGTACGCGGTGAACCAGGACAAGCACGGCACTGCCTACACCGTCACCGTTGACGCGAAAAAGGGTGTGGGAACGGGCATTTCGGCCTCCGATCGCGCGACCACAATGCGATTGCTCGCCGATCCGACCAGTGTCGCCGACGACTTCACCCGACCGGGCCATGTCGTCCCCCTCCGCGCCAAGGACGGTGGCGTGTTGCGCCGCCCCGGGCACACCGAGGCAGCCGTCGACCTGGCCCGCCTCGCCGGTCTGCAGCCCGCAGGTGCCATCTGCGAGATCGTCAGCCAGAAGGACGAAGGCGCGATGGCGCAGACCGATGAGCTGAGGGTCTTCGCCGACGAGCACGATCTGGCCCTGATCTCGATCGCCGACCTCATCGAGTGGCGGCGTAAGCACGAGAAGCACATCGAGCGCATCGCCGAGGCCCGCATTCCGACCCGCCACGGCGAGTTCCGTGCCGTCGGCTACACCAGCATCTACGAAGACGTCGAGCACGTCGCGCTGGTGAAAGGCGATATCGCCGGACCGCACGGCGACGGCCATGACGTCCTGGTCCGCGTGCACTCCGAATGCCTCACCGGCGACGTTTTCGGTTCCCGGCGCTGCGACTGCGGCCCGCAGTTGGACGCCGCGCTGGCGATGGTCGCCCGCGAGGGGCGCGGTGTCGTGCTGTACATGCGCGGACACGAAGGCCGCGGCATCGGCCTGATGCACAAGCTACAGGCGTATCAGCTGCAGGACGCCGGCGAGGACACGGTCGACGCCAACCTGAAGCTGGGTCTGCCCGCCGACGCGCGCGACTACGGTATCGGCGCGCAGATCCTCGTCGACCTGGGTGTGCGGTCGATGCGGCTGCTCACCAACAACCCCGCCAAACGCGTTGGTCTCGACGGTTACGGGCTGCACATCATCGAGCGTGTGCCGCTGCCGGTGCGCGCCAATGCGGAGAACATCCGGTACCTGATGACCAAGCGCGACCGGATGGGCCACGACCTGATCGGCCTCGACGAGTACCACGAAGCCGTCACCATGGACTCCTACGAAGAGGGCGTGTATCTGCTCGGCGATCGCACGCCTCCGGAGCGCGATCTCGGCGGAGCCCTGTGAGCCCTGCTGCAGGCGTTCCCGATCTGCCCCAGCTCGACGCCGCTGGATTGAGGCTGGCCATTGTCGCCAGCACGTGGCACGAAACCATCTGTGACGCGCTGCTCGACGGTGCACGCAAGGTCGCCGCCGACGCCGGTGTCGAGAACCCGACAGTCGTCCGGGTCCTTGGCGCGATCGAAATCCCCGTCGTCGCACAGGCATTGGCCGCCAATCACGACGCGGTGGTGGCGCTGGGTGTGGTGATCCGCGGTCAGACGCCGCACTTCGACTACGTCTGCGACGCCGTCACACAGGGCCTCACGCGGGTATCGCTCGACTCGTCGACCCCGGTCGCCAACGGTGTGCTCACCGTGAACACCGAAGAGCAGGCCCTCGATCGCGCCGGGCTGCCCGATTCGACCGAGGACAAGGGCGCACAAGCGGCGGCTGCGGCGATCTCCACCGCGCTGACGCTGCGCGACCTCCGCCAACAATCATGAGCGACTGGGATGTGGAGATACGGCCCCATCTCACAACGTATTTCGCCTACGGCGCGGCGGCGCTCATCCTGGCGGCGCACATCACCGTCGGTGCGCTACTGAAGATCGCGTCGACGGGCGTCATCTTCCAGACCGCCGACCAGGTGGCGATCGCCATGCTCGGTGTCGTCATCGCCGGCGTGGTCCTGTTGTTCACTCGCCCCCGCCTGCGTGTCGGCGCCGACGGCATCGCGGTGCGGAACTTGTTGACCTACCGGCTGATTCCATGGTCGGACGTCGTCGATGTGTCATTCCACCCCGGTGCGCGCTGGGCGCGCATCGACCTGCCCGACGACGAATATGTGCCGGCGCTGGCGATACAGGCGGTCGACAAGGACCGCGCGGTCGAGGCGATGGACACCGTGCGCACGCTCATCGGGCGCTACAAGGCCATCAACTCACGCTGAGCGTCATCGCGACTTCGTTTTCGGGGCCAAGGGTTTCGACCGTCGGCGACGCGGCGAACCCCAGACTGCGGTACACGGCACGTGCCGCGGCATTGTCGGAGGCCACCCGGAGCGTGATGGTGCGCGCCCGCTGTTCGCGTGCCCAGTCCACCGCGGCGGCAACCAATTGGCGCGCCAGGCCGCGTCCGCGTGCGGCGGGGTCCAGCCACAGCGAGTAGAGGTAGACCGAGTCCGGGTTCTCTTGCTGCGCGGCGATCAGTCCGACAGGACGGTCGCCGACCAGTGCCGCGAACTGCGCGTGGTCCCGGAGCCGGCGTCGCCACTGCGCAGCAGTGAACGTGACCTCCTTCCGGTACTGGGGATCCTTCTCGCCCAGCGAGTCAACCAGGGCGCGCAACCGAATCACAGCGAAGGCCCGCCAATCCGATTCGGTCAGGCGGGTGATGCGTACGGTCACCTGGTGTCGCCCATCACCAGCCCCTCGCGGCGAGGGTCGGCGCCACCGATCAGGCCCGTATCGGTGCGGATGATCGCGGACAGGCCGCTCGACTGGTCCGCCAGATCGACTTGATGTCCCAGCTCCCGCAGACCGGTGACGAGTGGGTCGTGGTCTCCGTTGTCGGAGGTGTCGATGATGGGATGCTCACCGCCGATGTTGGTCTTGGGTGTGTTCGCCGCCCCGAAGTCGACCGAGGACACGGCCTGTTGGGGATCGAGCCCCCAATCCAGCATGGAGACAATCGTTTTGACGACGAACTGGATGATGACCGATCCGCCCGGCGAACCGAGCACCGAATAGAGCCTGCCGCCGCTCCCGACGGGGCCGTCGAAGATCAGCGTCGGTGCCATCGAGCTGCGCGGCCGCTTGCCGGGCTGGATCCGGTTGGCAATCGGAGCACCGTCGGGCCCTACCGGTTCGACTGAGAAGTCGGTGAGCTGATTGTTCAGGATGAACCCGTCGACCATGTGAAACGAGCCGAATGCCGACTCGACCGTGGTGGTCAGCGACGCTGCGTTGCCGTACGAGTCGATGATGCTCACTTGACTCGTACCGTGCTCGGGGGTCGGTGGCGCCGGGCTGGTCGGTGGGCCGAATTCACCCGGCTTCGCCGTCCCCATCGAGCGTGTTTCGGAGATCAGCCGCGCGCGCCCCGCGAGATAGTCGCTGTTGATCAACGAATTCGGCGAGCCACCGGGTAGCGGCACGAAATCGGTGTCGGCCACGTACTTGTCGCGGTCGGCATAGGCCAGCCGCTCGGCCTCGGAAATCAGGTGGACACCCATCACCGACGGTCTGCCGCCGTTGAGGTCGACGTCACCGGGGCCGTGCTCGGCCATGGCGAACTGCTCCAATATGCCCAGCGTCGCGGCGACGGCGATACCGCCCGACGACGGCGGTGGCATGCCGCAGACCTGTCTACCGCGGTACGGGGAACAGAGCGGGTCGCGTTTCTTGACGGCGTAGCCGGCCAGGTCCTCCGTGGTCATCAGGCTGGGCGTCCGGCCGCCGGACGTGTCGGCCGCCGCGTCGACGACGGCCTCGGCGATCGCGCCGGTGTAGAACGACTGTGGATCAGATGCGATGGCGCCCAACGTCTTTGCGTAGGCGGGGTTGGTCAGCCGAGTCCCTTCGGTTTTGGGGTTGCCGTCGGGATCGAGGAAGTATTCGCCTGCCTGGGGATCTGCCTTCAGCTCCGGTGCGGCATCGGCGATGGCTGCCGCCAGCCGCGGGCTGATGTCGAAGCCGTCGTCGGCGAGGGTGACGGCCGGGGTGAACAGGTCGCGCCAGCCGGTCTTGCCCTGCTCGGCGTGGACATCGGCCATGAGGCGGACGATGCCGGGCACGCCGATGGAACGTCCCGATGCGCGGGCGTCGGGCTTGGGCTCGGCGCGATCGGTGTCGGAGACCCAGCGCAGGTAGTTCTCGGTCGCCGCGGCGGGTGCGACCTCGCGCCCGTCGTACGCCTCTACGGAACCCGCCGCCGCGTCGTAGTACAGCAGGAACCCGCCGCCGCCGATGCCGGAGGACTGGGGCTCGACGAGGCCGAGCACCAACTGCGCGGTCACCAGCGCGTCGGCGGCGGTGCCGCCCTCGCGAAGCGCCTCGCATGCGGCCTGGGTGGCCAGCGGGTTGGCGGTGGCGACCGAATAGCTGCTGGTGCGCACGGTGGTCATGTCCGTGCGATAGCCGACTGCGATCTCGGGGTTGGTGGAGATGTCCTGGGAGCCCGTGGTGGGGGCCGTCGACGTCTTGAGGACCGGGGTTCCGTTGGCCACGATCGCACACGGTGTGGCAGCGCTCGGCTGGGAGCCGTCTTCGGCGGCGCATCCGGCCAGCACCAGCGCAACCCCTGTCAGCGGCGCCATCACTTTACTGAGCGATGAGATCCGCATCACCCGACGGTAGTTGATCTGACCCGTCTGAGGTCGGCAGTAACCTGGAATCCGTGCCCGATCCAGCGACGTACCGACCTGCCCCAGGGTCGATTCCCGTGGAACCGGGTGTCTACCGATTCCGGGATCCGCACGGCCGGGTGATCTACGTCGGCAAGGCCAAGAGCCTGCGCAGCCGACTGAACTCCTACTTCGCCGACCTCTCCGGGCTGGCGCCGCGCACCCGTCAGATGGTGACGACGGCGGCAGGCGTCGAGTGGACGGTGGTCAACACCGAAGTCGAGGCGCTTCAGCTCGAGTACAACTGGATCAAGGAATTCGATCCGCGATTCAACGTGCGGTACCGCGACGACAAGTCGTATCCGGTGCTGGCGGTGACGTTGAACGAGGAGTACCCGCGGCTGATGGTCTACCGGGGTGCGCGTCGTAAGGGAGTCCGGTACTTCGGGCCGTACTCCCACGCGTGGGCCATCCGCGAGACGCTGGACCTCCTCACCCGGGTGTTCCCGGCGCGTACCTGCTCTGCGGGAGTCTTCAAGCGGCACAGTCAAATCGACCGGCCGTGCCTGCTGGGGTACATCGACAAGTGTTCGGCACCGTGCGTCGGGCGGGTGACCGCCGAGGAGCATCGGCGGATCGTCGAAGACTTCTGCGACTTCCTGGCCGGCAAGACCGACCGCCTGGTCCGTGACATGGAGCACCAGATGAACCAGGCGGCAGAGCTGCTCGACTTCGAGCGGGCAGCCCGGTTGCGGGACAACATCTCTGCGATGAAACGGGCCATGGAGAAGCAGGCCGTGGTGTTCGGTGACGGCACCGACGCTGACGTGGTCGCCTTCGCCGACGACGCGCTGGAGGCGGCCGTGCAGGTGTTCCACGTGCGTGGTGGCCGGGTGCGTGGCCAGCGGGGGTGGATCGTCGAAAAGTCAGGGGAGCCAGGCGACTCGGGCCAGGAGCGCCTCGTCGAGCAGTTCCTGACGCAGTTCTACGGCGATCAGGCCGAACTCGACGGCGCGGCCGACGTGTCGTTGACTCCGGTGCCGCGACAGGTGCTGGTGCCGTGCCTGCCCGACAACGCCGAGGAGTTGGAGACGTGGTTGTCCCAACTGCGCGGGTCACGGGTGTCGGTGCGGGTGCCGCAGCGCGGCGACAAGCGCGCGCTCGCCGAGACCGTGCGGCGCAATGCGCAGGATGCGCTGGCCCAACACAAACTCAAGCGCGCGGGCGACTTCACCGCGAGAAGCGCTGCACTGCAGAACATTCAGGAGTCGCTGGGGCTCGCCGAAGCACCGTTGCGCATCGAATGTGTCGACATCAGCCATGTGCAGGGCACCGATGTGGTGGCGTCGCTGGTGGTCTTCGAGGACGGCCTGCCGCGAAAGTCGGACTACCGTCACTATGCGATCAGGAGCGCCGCGGGCGAGGGTCGTTCCGACGACGTGGCGTCCATCGCCGAGGTCACCCGACGGCGCTTCTACCGGCACCTGCACGACATGCAACACCCGACCGAGCTTGCGCCGGAGGGTAAATCGCGCAAATTCGCCTATCCGCCCAACCTGTACGTGGTCGACGGCGGCGCCCCGCAGGTCAATGCCGCGCAGGCGGTGCTCGACGACCTGGGCATCGACGATGTCGCCGTCATCGGGCTGGCCAAACGGCTGGAAGAGGTGTGGGTGCCCGCCGAGCCCGACCCGCTGATCATGCCGCGCAACAGCGAGGGCCTGTATCTGCTGCAACGGGTGCGCGACGAAGCCCACCGGTTCGCGATCACCTACCACCGCAGCAAGCGGTCCAAGCGGATGACGGCGTCGGCGCTGGATTCGATCCGTGGGCTTGGCGAGCATCGCCGCAAGGCGCTGGTGACACACTTCGGATCGGTGGCGCGCCTGAAAGAGGCCAGCGTCGAGGAGATCACCGCGGTACCCGGCATCGGGGTCGCGACCGCCAAGGCCGTCCTGGAGGCATTGGGAGTCCCGCCCGATTCGTCTCCGTCCGCAACGGGTATCGGCGATGATCAGAGCAGAGCATCCGGATGACAGACCAAGGCATGCACGAAGAACTCCACGAAGGCGCACCAACCGGCGACGGCGCTGAATCCGGCATTGACGTCGTACTGGTCACCGGGCTGTCCGGCGCGGGCCGGGGTACGGCGGCCAAGGTGCTGGAGGATCTCGGCTGGTACGTGGCGGACAACCTGCCGCCCGAGCTGATCGCGCGGATGGTCGAGCTGGGGCTCGCGGCGGGGTCGCGCATCACCCAGCTCGCGGTGGTGATGGACGTGCGGTCACGCGGGTTCACCGGCGACCTGGACTGGGTGCGCAACGAGCTGGCCACCCGCAACATCACCCCGCGGGTGCTGTTCCTGGAGGCGTCAGACGACATCCTGGTTCGCCGATATGAGCAGAACCGGCGCAGCCATCCGCTGCAGGGGAATCAGACACTTGCGGAAGGCATCGCGGCCGAGCGGGCGATGCTCGCGCCGGTACGGGCCGCGGCCGATCTGGTGATCGACACGTCAACGCTGCCGGTGCCCGCTCTGCGGGAGAGCATCGAGCGGGCCTTCGGCGGGGAGACCGTCGCGTACACGAATGTGACCGTCGAGTCGTTCGGATACAAGTACGGGCTGCCCATGGACGCGGATACGGTGATGGACGTGCGTTTTCTGCCCAACCCGCATTGGGTGGACGCACTACGGCCACATACCGGGCAGGACCCCGCGGTACGCGATTACGTGCTCGGTCAGCCGGGCGCGACGGAGTTCCTCGAGACCTATCATCGACTGCTGGACTTCGTCATCGACGGATACCGTCGCGAGGGAAAGCGCTATATGACTGTTGCCATCGGCTGCACGGGCGGCAAGCATCGCAGCGTCGCCATCGCCGAGGCGCTGGCGGCGCGACTGCAGGGCGGAGACGGCCTGACGGTGCGGGTACTGCACCGGGATCTGGGCCGCGAATGACTCCACGGATCGTCGCTCTGGGGGGTGGGCACGGCCTCTACGCCACGCTGTCCGCGGCCCGCAGACTGACCCCGCACGTCACCGCCATCGTCACGGTCGCCGACGACGGCGGTTCCTCGGGCCGGTTGCGCAGCGAACTCGATGTGCTGCCCCCCGGCGATCTGCGAATGGCGCTGGCCGCGTTGGCATCTGACAGCCCGCAGGGCCGGCTGTGGGCGACCATCCTCCAGCACCGCTTCGGGGGCAACGGTGCGCTTGCAGGTCATCCGATCGGCAACCTCATGCTCGCGGGTCTCAATGAGGTGCTGGCCGACCCCGTCGCGGCGCTCGACGAGCTCGGCCGCCTGCTCGGCATCCACGGCCGGGTGTTACCGATGTGCCCGATGGGGCTCGAGATCGAGGCCGACGTCGCGGGTCTGGAATCCGACCCCCGGATGAGCCGGGTGATCCGGGGTCAGGTGGCGATCGCGACCACCGTCGGCAAGGTGCGCCGGGTGCGGCTGATACCGGGCGATCCGCCGGCCACCCGTCAGGCCGTCGACGCGATCATGGCCGCCGATCTTGTGGTGCTGGGACCCGGATCGTGGTTCACCAGCGTCATCCCGCACGTGCTGGTTCCGCAGCTTGCGGCCGCCCTGCAGGCGACGACGGCGCGGCGGGCCCTGGTCGTGAACCTGGTCGCCGAACCGGGGGAGACGGCGGAGTTCTCCGCGGAGCGGCATATCCACGTGCTGTCGCAGCACGCGCCGGGTTTCACAATGCACGATGTGATCGTCGATGCGAGCCGTGTGCCCAGCGAGCGCGAACGTGAGCAGTTGCGCCGCACCGCCAGAATTTTGGATGCCCAAGTTGAGTTTGCCGATGTGTCCAGACCTGGTACACCTTTACATGACCCGGCGAAGTTGGCCGCGGCCCTGGAAGGTGTGAGGTTGCGCGGGACGGCGCCGCCGACGCCCGCAGCGCCGACTGTGCCCACACCGACAGCGAACGGACCGAGAGGTGACGACCAGTGGCGATGACAGCCGAGGTCAAAGACGAGCTCAGCCGCCTGGTGGTCAATTCGGTGAGTGCTCGTCGTGCCGAGGTGGCCTCACTGCTGCGGTTTGCCGGGGGCCTGCACATCGTGTCGGGACGGGTGGTCGTCGAGGCCGAGGTCGATCTGGGCATCATCGCGAGGCGTCTGCGCAAGGACATCTACGACCTCTACGGCTACAACGCGGTGGTGCACGTGTTGTCGGCCAGCGGGATCCGTAAGAACACCCGTTATGTGCTGCGGGTCGCCAAGGACGGCGAAGCGTTGGCGCGGCAGACCGGCCTGCTCGATCTGCGTGGCCGGCCGGTGCGGGGTCTGCCCGCGCAAGTGGTCGGCGGCAGCGTGGCCGACGCCGAAGCCGCCTGGCGCGGTGCATTTTTGGCGCATGGTTCGTTGACCGAGCCGGGCCGGTCGTCGGCGCTGGAGGTCAGTTGTCCCGGGCCGGAGGCGGCGTTGGCGCTCGTCGGCGCGGCCCGACGACTGGGGGTCAGCGCCAAGGCCCGCGAAGTCCGTGGCGCGGACCGGGTGGTGGTGCGCGATGGTGAGGCCATCGGTGCGCTGCTGACCCGCATGGGCGCCCAGGACACCAGGTTGACGTGGGAGGAGCGGCGGATGCGCCGCGAGGTGCGCGCGACCGCGAATCGACTGGCCAATTTCGACGACGCCAACCTGCGGCGGTCGGCGCGAGCGGCGGTGGCCGCCGCAGCGCGAGTGGAGCGCGCGCTCGAGATTCTCGGCGATACGGTGCCCGACCATCTGGCCGCGGCGGGCAAGCTGCGCGTCGAGCACCGACAGGCGTCGCTGGAGGAGCTGGGCCGCCTCGCCGACCCGCCGATGACCAAAGATGCTGTGGCAGGCCGTATTCGACGGTTGCTGTCCATGGCCGATCGTAAGGCGAAACAGGACGGCATTCCCGATACAGAGTCGGCTGTCACGCCGGATCTGCTCGAAGACGCCTAATTCTCTGCCCCGACTGCACGCTTGTTGTACTCATTCGTCGAGTAGCCGCGAAAACAAGCGTGCACTCGAGGAGGTCAATCCGACATCTGCTGCAGCATGTCCTCGTCACCCTGCGACAGCTGCTGCAAGAGCGTGGCGAGTTCGCGCTCTGTGCGGGTGAAGCTCTCAAACGCATTGAGAGCCAATGCATCTGACATGGCGGCTTCGTCGTGCGGCGCCATCGGTAGATCCCGGTAGCCGGCCATCTGTCGGGCGATTGCCGTCAATCGATCCGCGACGTCACGGTGCGCAACCACGAGTGCCGCATAGGCGTCGAGTTCGTGCCTGGCCTGAAGGTCATCGGGGTCGAGCGCTCTGGCGTGGACTTCGAGAATCGTTGCTTGCGCTGCAAACAACTCGCCGAGCTTGGCGGGCAGACTGGATCGGCTGGCCAAGCCCCGGCCGCAGGTCGATGGTTCGTCCATGCTTGGGGTCTGCCCGATATCGGCGGTACTCAACCGTCGCGAAGGCTGATGATCAGATCCTTGACTTCGGCGAACTGCTCGTCGACCGAGCGGAAGTTCGCTCGCGTCTCCTGGCGGAAGTCGATGAACTCGATCTTGAGTGCCGCCAGGTCCGTCTTGACGGCCGCGACATCGGTCTTGACGGCCGCGACATCGGTTTTGACGGCCGCAAGTTCGGAGTTGGCGCGCGCCAGACCAACCGAATGGTCCCGTTGGTTCGCACCGAGAGCGTTGACAGCGGATAGGACGGCGCGATAGTCGGCGTGCGAGGCCTCCAGTGCAGCTACCCGCGCTTCCAACTCGTCCATCCTGGCCACACGCCTGATCGTAACCGCATAAGGCCAACTCCTCCTGCAGCTATCCACAGGGTCGACCGCGTTCTGTGCGATTCTGTGCAGGTGTCCGCGGGGGACCCGCCCACGGGTGTGGTCACGTTCCTGTTCACCGATATCGAGGGTTCGACCCGTCGGTGGGAGTCCGACGCGGACGAAATGCGGTCGGCGTTGGCCGCACATGACAAGGTGTTGCGTTCTGCAATCGAAGCTCATGAGGGCTTCGTGTTCAGTCACAGCGGCGACGGGATGGCTGCAGCGTTCTCGTCGCCGATGGCCGCCATCGATGCGGCGATTGATGCTCAACGGGAGTTGCAGCTACCGGTCCGGATGGGTATCGCCACTGGCGAGGCCGAGTTACGCGACAACGACTATTTCGGCACAGTGCTCAACCGGGCGGCGCGGGTGATGGCTGCCGGCCATGGCGGGCAGATCCTGGTGGCCGAATCGACGGCCGGACTGCTCAGCGGAGTAGATCTGATTGATCTGGGGTCGCGACGTCTGCGAGATCTGCCGAATCCGGTCAGGGTGTACCAATTGCAGGTGCAGGGATTGCGTTCCGACTTCCCGCCATTACGGACACTCGACCCAACTCTTGGCAATCTGCGGCGTGCGACGTCGGCCTTCATTGGGCGAGAGGCCGAAGTTGCCGAGATCGCAACTCTGCTTCGCTCACGACGAATGGTCACGCTGACCGGTGTCGGGGGAGTCGGCAAGACCCGGCTCGCCGTCGAAGTTGCCGCGCAGCTATCGGGCGAGTTTCCAGACGGTATATGGGTTTTCGAGCTTGCCGCCGTCAGCGACCCCGTCGTAGTCCCGGAAGCGGTCGCGGCGGTCATGGGTATCACCCAGCAGCCTGGTCATACGATGACTGAGTCAGTCGCAGCCGCACTTGAGGGTCGACGCCGCTTGTTGGTCTTCGACAACTGCGAGCATTTGCTTGACGCGGTCGGGGATTTGGCCGAGGCCATTCTTGCCGCTTCGGCAACCTCAACGATCCTGGCGACGGGTCGTGAGGGTCTGGCGTTAGCTGACGAACAGGTCTGGCCGGTACGTTCTTTGAACGTCGATGCAGCGACGGAACTGTTCATCGAACGAGCCCGTCAGGTCGCCCCGACTCTGCAGATCGACAATGCGAACGTGGTCGCTGACGTGTGTCGACGGCTCGATGGAATACCGTTGGCCATCGAACTCGCGGCGTCGCGTATGTCGTCGATGGCCGTGGAGGAGATCCGTGATCATCTCGATCATCGATTCAAACTGCTTGTCGGTTCGCGGCGCGCCCTAGGACGTCACCAGACGTTACGTCAAGCTGTTGCGTGGTCCTACGACCTGCTAAGCGATGCGGAAAAGCAACTGTTGGAACGGTGTTCGGTGTTCGCGGGTGGATTCGACATCGAAGGCGCATGTGCAGTAGCTGGATTCGAGTCCGACAGCTACCACGTTCTGGACCTGCTCGACGCTCTGGTGCGCAAATCGCTTGTCATCGCCGAGCGGACGTCTGGGCGGACGCGGTTCTCGATGCTCGAGACGATCCGTGAGTTCGCCGACGAAAAGCTTGTGGACCACGGCGGCGGTGTCGAAGCGCGTGACGCACACGCCGGGTACTACGCGGGGCGCGAAGCCGAGATCATGGCGGTGTGGGACAGCCCACGTCAGCGCGAGACTTACCGTTGGTTTGGCACCGAGCTGTCCAACCTGCGCTCTGCATTCCGGTGGACCGCGGATCGGGAGCAGATTGATCCGGCCGCAACGATCGCCACGTACGCCGCATTGCTCGGCTTCTGCATCGAGAACTACGAGCCTGTCACTTGGGCTGAAGAACTGATCGAGACTGCCCGCGCTGTCAATCACCGCCGACTTGCGTATCTATGCACGATGGCGAGTGGTTGCTGGTTCGTAGGGCGTCTCGAGGAGGCCGTCCGATACAGCGACTCCGGACACGCGGCGTTACGCACCAGTGCGGATGAAATTCCATTCGGGTTCGCGGGCATTTTGGGCAGTCCCTATCTAGCCATCGGTCAGCCCGACCAGGCAGTCGAGCAGTGCCGTACCCGCCTCGCAGAGCGCGGTAACAAGCACCCGGTCATCGTGGCGGACTTAGTCATGTTCTTGACGATCGCAGGCCGCGATGAAGAGGCGATGGCTGCTACCGACGGCCTGCTCGCCAGCGCCGAGGACACCAGCAACCCTTTTGCAGTGTCGTTGGCGCTCATGGCTTTAGGTTTCGCCTGGCGCAACGCGGACCCTGACCGCGCGCTGGCGGCGACGCGCAGGGGCCTCGCGATTGCCCGCGACAGCGGCAACCGTTTCAACGAGTCCCACCTGACCGCCAATCTGGCCCAGCTCGACGCCGAGCGTGGTGATCCGTTGTCGGCGCTGGACCACATCGGCCTCGCGATTCGTCATATGCACGATTCCGGCAACATCGTCACCGTTCGCTCGCCGCTAGCCAACCTCGCGATCTTCCTCGACGGGATCGGACAGTACGAGGCAGCGGCTACCGTCGCGGGCTTTGCATTCAGTCCGCTGATGAGGGCGTCTTTCCCAAATCTCGAGGTTGCGGTCGCACACCTGCGCGGCGTTTTGGGCGAGCCGGCTTACGAATCGTTTGCTAGCAAGGGAAGGTCGATGACGACAGCTGCGATGGCGGCATATGCGTACGAGCAAATCGATCAGACACGGGCTCAACTCGAACAACTACGGTGAACCCATGGAGACGTTGAGAGTCGGTGCGGCCTTTCCCGATCCACCGTTCAACGGCATGCCGGACGATGGCGGTCTCGACATCGACCTGATGGCGGCAATCGCCGAGAAACTCGGTGCGACAGTCGAATTCATTTCCTATGACGGGCCTGACTTCAACGGTATCTTCGACGGGCTCGGATCGGCCTACGACTGCGTCACCGCCGGCACCACCGTGACACCCGAACGTGAGAAGAAGGCACGGTTCGTTCCGCCCTACCTCATCTCCGGACAGTCACTCGCCGTCGACACCAGGCGACTGCCCAACGTCACCTCCATCGACGACCTCGAAGGCCTGACCATCGGCGTGCAACAGGGCAACACCAGCCAGCCCATCGCCGACAAGCTCGTCGCCGACGGCAGGGCCAAGGCCGTCCGGGTCTACGACTACGGGACCATTCGCACCGCGCTCACCGACCTGACCACCGGCGCATGCGATGCGTTCATGAAACTCGCACCCGTGCTGACCGAGCTCGTCAAGCCGATCCCGGGTGTCGAGGTGGTGCAGCGCGGCATCTCGGTCGAGCACATCGCCATCGCGGTTCCCCTGCATGACCAGGCGCTACTGAGCCGCATCACCGTCGCCCAGGCCGAATTGGAAGACGACGGCACACTGCAGCGGATCCGGCGAAAGTGGCTGGGCAACCCGTATACGGATCAGAGTCTGGCCGTGCACTGACCAGCCCGCACGTGTCGACTGTCACAGCATTAGGCTGGCCGGTGAGCATCAAGGCAAAAAAGGGAGAAACACGTGACCATCCGGGTTGGCGTTAACGGCTTCGGCCGCATCGGACGCAACTTCTACCGGGCCCTCGCGGCGCAGAAGGCCGAGGGCAAGAGCACCGACATCGAGATCATTGCGGTCAACGACCTCACTGACAACGCCAGCCTGGCGCACCTCTTGAAGTTCGACTCGATCCTGGGCCGCTTCCCCGAGGACATCACCCTCGAGGGCGACGACACCATCGTCGTCGGCAGCACCAAGATCAAGGCGCTCGAGGTCAAGGAAGGTCCGGCCGCCCTGCCGTGGGGTGACCTCGGCGTGGACGTCGTCGTCGAGTCCACCGGCATCTTCACCGCCCGCGCCAAGGCGCAGGGCCACCTGGATGCGGGCGCCAAGAAGGTCATCATCTCCGCGCCGGCCAGCGACGAGGACATCACCATCGTGCTCGGCGTCAACGACGACAAGTACGACGGCAGCCAGAACATCATCTCCAACGCGTCCTGCACCACGAACTGCCTCGGCCCGCTGGCCAAGGTGCTCAACGACGAGTTCGGCATCGTCAAGGGCCTGATGACCACCGTCCACGCGTACACGCAGGACCAGAACCTGCAGGACGGCCCGCACAAGGATCTGCGCCGCGCCCGTGCCGCCGCGCTGAACATCGTGCCGACCTCCACCGGCGCCGCCAAGGCAATCGGCCTGGTGCTCCCGGAACTGAAGGGCAAGCTCGACGGTTACGCGCTGCGCGTGCCGATCCCCACGGGTTCGTGCACCGACCTGACCGCCGAACTGAAGAAGTCGCCTACCGCCGAGGAGATCAACGCGGCGTTCAAGGCCGCCGCCGACGGTCCGCTCAAGGGCATCCTCAAGTACTACGACGCGCCGATCGTGTCCAGCGACATCGTCACCGATCCGCACAGCTCGATCTTCGACGCCGGGCTGACCAAGGTGATCGACAACCAGGCCAAGACCGTGTCCTGGTACGACAACGAGTGGGGCTACTCGAACCGCCTCGTCGATCTGGTCGCGCTCGTCGGCAAGTCGCTCTAGTCGTCATGGCCGTCAAGACCCTCGACGATCTGCTCACCGAGGGCGTCGAGGGTCGGGGCGTGTTGGTGCGCTCCGACCTGAACGTCCCACTCGACGACGACCGCAACATCACCGATCCGGGACGCATCATCGCGTCTGTCCCGACGCTGAAGGCACTCTCGGACGCCGGTGCGAAGGTGGTCGTCACGGCGCACCTCGGCAGGCCGAAAGGTGGCCCGTCGCCGGAGTTCTCGCTCGCCCCGGTCGCCAAGGCGCTGGGGGAGCAGCTCGGCAGGCATGTCCAGCTGGCCGGCGACGTCGTCGGAACTGACGCGCTCGCACGGGCCGAAGGGCTGACCGACGGCGACATCCTGCTGCTGGAGAACATCCGGTTCGACGCCCGCGAGACCAGCAAGGACGACGGCGAGCGCCTGGCCCTGGCCCGCCAGCTCGTCGAACTCGTCGGGGATGACGGCGCTTTCGTGTCCGACGGCTTCGGCGTGGTGCACCGCAAGCAGGCGTCGGTGTACGACGTGGCGACCCTGCTGCCGCACTATGCCGGCACTTTGGTGGCCGCCGAGATCAAGGTGCTCGAACAGCTGACCAGCTCCACCGAGCGGCCCTACGCCGTGGTCCTCGGCGGCTCGAAGGTGTCGGACAAACTGGCCGTCATCGAGAACCTCGCGACCAAGGCCGACAGCATCGTCATCGGCGGCGGCATGTGCTTCACCTTCCTTGCCTCTCAAGGTGTTTCGGTGGGCAGCTCGCTGCTTGAAGAGGGTATGATCGACACCTGCCGCAAGCTGCTCGAGGACTACGGCGACGTCATCCACCTGCCGGTGGACATCGTTGTGGCCGACGAGTTCAAAGCCGACTCGCCTGCGGAGACCGTTGCGGCCGACCGCATTCCGGACAACAAGATGGGCCTGGACATCGGGCCCGGGTCGGTCGAGCGGTTCACCACGCTGCTGTCCAACGCCAAGACCATCTTCTGGAACGGCCCGATGGGTGTGTTCGAATTCCCCGCATTCGCGGCGGGCACCAAGGGTCTGGCGGAGGCCATCATCGCGGCGACGGGTAAGGGCGCGTTCAGCGTCGTCGGCGGTGGCGACTCGGCCGCTGCGGTACGCCAGCTCGGACTGCCCGAGGACGGCTTCTCTCACATTTCTACCGGCGGCGGCGCCTCCCTGGAATACCTTGAGGGCAAGACGCTCCCGGGTATCGAAGTGCTCGACGACTGAAAGGCGCTAGACCATGAGCCGTACGCCGCTGATCGCCGGCAACTGGAAGATGAACCTCAACCACTTCGAGGCGATCGCGCTGGTCCAGAAGATCGCGTTCTCGCTGCCGGACAAGTACTTCGACAAGGTCGATGTCGCGGTGCTGCCGCCGTTCACCGATCTGCGCAGTGTGCAGACCCTGGTCGACGGCGACAAGCTGCGCCTGACGTACGGGGCGCAGGACCTGTCCCAGCACGATTCGGGCGCCTACACCGGTGAGATCAGCGGCGCCTTCCTCGCCAAGCTGGGCTGCACCTATGTCGTCGTCGGGCACTCGGAGCGCCGCACCTACCACCACGAGGACGACGCCCTGGTGGCCGCGAAGGCGGCCGCCGCGTTCAAGCACGGCATCACCCCGATCATCTGCATCGGCGAGCAGCTCGAGGTCCGCGAGGCGGGCAACCACGTCGAATACAACGTGGAGTCGCTTCGTGGCTCGCTGGCCGGGCTGAGCGCTGAGCAGATCGGCCAGTCCGTCATCGCCTACGAGCCGGTCTGGGCAATCGGCACCGGCCGAGTGGCAAGCGCCACAGACGCG
The DNA here is from genome assembly GCF_025822765.1 of Mycobacterium barrassiae. Lineage (GTDB taxonomy): Bacteria > Actinomycetota > Actinomycetes > Mycobacteriales > Mycobacteriaceae > Mycobacterium > Mycobacterium barrassiae. The sequence goes on from NZ_JACKUK010000014.1 coordinate 83,537, forward strand.
CAGGAGGTCTGCAAGGCCATCCGCGACGAGCTGGGCAAACTGGCGTCCCCGCAGCTCGCGGCCGCGGTCCGGATCCTGTACGGCGGCTCGGTGAACGCCAAGAACGTCGGCGAGATCGTCGCGCAGGAGGACGTCGACGGTGCACTGGTCGGCGGCGCGTCGCTGGATGGTGAGCAGTTCGCCACCCTGTCGGCCATCGCCGCTGGTGGGCCGTTGCCGTAGCGGTACTTTTCGGCCTGTAGGCTGTCGCCCATGCTCCTTGCCCTGCAGATCACGCTCATCGTCACCAGCTTGCTCGTGGTGTTGCTCGTGTTGCTGCACCGCGCCAAGGGTGGCGGTCTGTCGACCCTGTTCGGCGGCGGCGTCCAGTCCAGCCTGTCCGGCTCGACCGTCGTGGAGAAGAACCTTGACCGGTTGACGTACTTCGTCACCGGCATCTGGGTGGTCTCGATCATCGGCGTCGCGCTGCAGATCAAGTACGGCGTCTAGCCCCTCAGCGCGCCCTCGGCCTGCAGCCGACGGCGGCCGCGCCGATACTGGGGTCATGGTCATGGCAGAGGTCGGCGGACTGGAACCCATCGGTGCGGTACAGCGCACGAAGGTGGGTCGCGAAGCCACCGAGCCAATGCGCGAGGACATCAGGCTGCTGGGCACGATCCTCGGTGAAACCGTCCGTGAGCAGAACGGCGAGGACGTGTTCGACCTCGTCGAACGCGCTCGGGTGGAATCGTTCCGGGTGCGGCGCTCCGAGATCGACCGCGCCGAGCTCGCGTCCATGTTCGACGGCATCGACATCCACCAGGCCATCCCTGTCATCCGGGCGTTCACCCACTTCGCATTGCTGGCCAACGTCGCCGAGGACATTCACCGTGAGCGCAGGCGGCAGATCCACGTCGCCGCGGGCGAGCCTCCACAGGACAGCAGCCTGGCCGCGACGTACGCCAAACTCGAATCGGCCGAACTCGATTCGGCGACGGTGGCCGACGCGCTCGCAGATGCACTGGTTTCACCGGTGATCACGGCGCATCCCACCGAGACGCGGCGGCGCACGGTCTTTGACACCCAGCACCGCATCACCCAACTGATGCGGCTGCGCATGAGGGGCCACCATCACACCGACGACGGCCGCGAGATCGAGCGTGAGCTGCGTCGCAACATTCTCACGCTGTGGCAGACGGCACTGATCCGGTTGTCCCGGTTGAAGATTCAGGACGAGATCGAGACCGGCCTGCGCTATTACCCTGCGGCGTTCTTCGAGGTCGTGCCGCAGGTCAACGCCCAGGTGCGCAACGCGCTGCGATCACGGTGGCCCGATGCCGAACTGCTGAACAAGCCGATCCTGCGACCGGGCTCGTGGATCGGCGGTGACCGCGACGGCAACCCGAACGTCACCGCCGACGTGGTGCGGCTGGCGACGGGCGGTGCCGCCTATACCGCGCTGGAGCACTACTTCAACGAGATCACGGCGCTCGAAGAGGAACTGTCGATGTCGGCGCGGCTGGTGAAGATCAGCGACGAGCTCGCTGCGCTCGCGGATCAATGTCATGAGCCCGCCCGCGCCGACGAACCGTACCGGCGGGCACTGCGTGTCATCCACGCGCGGCTGACCGCCACCGCGAGCGAGATCCTCGACCGTCAACCTGAACACGTGCTCGACCTCGGACTCGAGAGTTACGAGACGCCGGCCGAACTGTTGGCCGACCTGGACGTCGTCGACAACTCGCTGCGCGTGAACGGCAGCGCGGTGCTGGCCGACGACCGGCTGTCGCGGCTGCGGGAAGCCGTCCACGTCTTCGGGTTTCACCTGTCCGGCCTCGACATGCGGCAGAACTCCGAAGTACACGAGGAGGTTGTCGCCGAGCTGCTGGCGTGGGCCGGCGTGCACCCCGACTACCGGTCGCTGCCGGAACCCGACCGCGTCGAGTTGCTTGCCGCCGAAGTGGCCACGCGGCGGCCGCTCATCGGGGAGGGCGCCGAACTCTCCGAGTTAGCCCGCAAGGAACTCGACATCGTCGCCGCGGCCGCCCGCGCCGTGAAGGTGTTCGGCTCGCAGGCCGTGCCGAACTACATCATCTCGATGTGTCAGTCGGTGTCGGACATGCTCGAGGCCGCTGTCCTGCTCAAGGAGGTCGGCCTGCTGGACGTCTCCGGACCGCACACCTACACACCCGTCGGCATCGTGCCGCTCTTCGAGACCATCGACGACCTGCAGCGCGGTTCGTCGATTCTCGAACAGGCCCTTGACCTTCCGGTGTATCGGGCCATCGTGGCGGCGCGCGGGGACAGCCAGGAAGTGATGCTCGGCTACTCCGACTCCAACAAGGACGGCGGCTACCTCGCGGCGAACTGGGCGCTGTATCGCGCTGAACTCGACCTTGTCGAGTCGGCACGCAAGACGGGAATACGGTTGCGACTCTTTCACGGTCGCGGCGGGACCGTCGGTCGTGGCGGCGGACCCAGCTACGATGCGATCCGCGCACAGCCTCCCGGCGCGGTGAACGGGTCACTCCGGATCACCGAGCAGGGTGAGGTCATCGCGGCCAAGTACGCCGAGCCGCAGACCGCCCACCGAAATCTCGAAACTCTGTTGGCCGCGACGCTGGAAGCCACGCTTTTGGACATCGAGGGCCTCGGCGACGCCGCCGGTCCCGCCTACGAGGTGCTCGACGACCTGGCGGCACGCGCACAGCGGGCGTACTCCGAATTGGTGCACGAGACACCGGGATTCGTCGAATACTTCAAGGCGTCGACACCGGTCAGCGAGATCGGGGCGCTGAACATCGGAAGCCGACCGACCTCGCGTAAGCCCACCACCTCCATCTCCGACCTACGCGCCATCCCGTGGGTGCTGGCCTGGAGCCAGTCGCGGGTGATGCTGCCCGGGTGGTACGGCACCGGCACCGCGTTCGAGGGCTGGATCAACGAGGGCGACGGGCGGCTGGAGGTACTGCAGGATCTGTATCGACGGTGGCCGTTCTTCCGCACCGTGTTGTCGAACATGGCGCAGGTGCTGGCGAAGGCCGATTTGGGTCTGGCGGCGCGCTACTCCGAGCTGGTCTCCGATGGGCAGTTGCGGCGGCGGGTGTTCGACAAGATCGCCGACGAGTACACGCGCACGCTGCGGATGCACAAGCTCATCACCGGTCAGGAGGATCTGCTCGCCGACAACCCGGCGCTGGCGCGGTCGGTCTTCAACCGGTTCCCTTACCTCGAGCCCCTCAACCATCTGCAGGTGGAGTTGTTGCGCCGCTACCGATCTGGCGATGACGACGAACTGGTGCAGCGCGGCATCCTGCTCACGATGAGCGGGCTGGCGACCGCACTGCGCAACAGCGGCTAGGACACCCGGCTAGTACGCCGCGCTGTCGCGGGCCTTCTCGAGCGCGGCGATCAGCGCGTCGACTTCGGCGCGCTTCTCCGCGGGCACGATCAGGGAGTAGAACGTCCCCACGTTGACGGTTAGCTGAAGCAGTTCTTCCCGCTCACCACCGAAGAGCTTCTTCCGACGGCTGATCTCCTTGATGTCGGTGCCCGCATATTTGTCTGCGGGGTTGCGGCCCCGCGAGGTGTTGGCCCGCAGCTTCTCGACCCAGTTGCCGTCGACCACGATGCTCTCGCCGTTGATCCCGTCGATCCGAAACATCCGGCGATCCTATCGGCCTAGGCGGGGTGAAGCTGGGTGAACGCCCTCGTGGAAGATTACGTTCGGGCGTACGCGATGGGGCATTCATCGGCAGCGCGCGCGACGCCGCCGATCTGTGCGGGCACCGGCCGCGGGTAGCCAGTCCATCCCGGTGACATCTCGAATGTGTTGAGCAGACACGTCATTGCCGCACTCATGGCCGCCAGCGAGAACGGTTGCGCGGGGCATGAGTGCTTGCCGTGTCCGAATGCCGTCACAAGTACGGGGGAGGGCAGGGCTGCCGCATCGACGAGGCGGTGGCGCTGCCAGCGATCAGGGTCCCAGACTTCCAGGCCCGGTGCCGCCGAGGTGTTCAGTAGCGGCAGTAGCGTGGCGATGGTCCAGCCGGCGGGGACGTGGTAGACCACGTCGCCGGTGTCGAGGTCGACGGGTGCCAGTACCGCCCGCGACATGATGGATCGCTGTGCCAGCCGGGTGCTCTCCAGCGCACATCGCTGGGCGAACTCGCTGTCGCCTGCGGCCACGCGCTGTCGTTGTTCGGGGTGCTCGAGCAGGTCGACCAGCGCCCAGCCGAGCGCGGCCATCAGGTTGGACATCGACGCGATATGGATGAGCGCGACGTCGAGTGCGATACCGCGCAGCCGCACAGCATCCGGTTCCGAGGACCACGCATTGACGATGCGGCCGAACAGATCGCTTTCATTGGAATCCGATGCCCGCATGGAGGTTTCGATGACCGCGACGATGTCCGCGAGGGCGGCCCGCTCAGCCTGCTTGTCCGCGGCCGCGACGGCCGCCATGGCGTCGGGATGCACGAACGCATCCGAACCGTCGAGGGTCTCGAAGGCCTCGACCAGACGTTCGAACGCGGTTCCCTCGCTACAACCGGGTCCCGCCCAGGAGGCCAGGCCCATGCGGTGCCCGAGACGGCGGGTGAGGGCGAACAGATCCACGGTCCCCTCGTCGCCCAGCTCGGCCACCGTCTGGATCAATGCATGGTCGAGGTTCGCGAGATAGGAGGCCACGTCGTCGCGGCGGAACAACGACGTCGGGAGAATGCGCCTGCCATCGAAGATGTCGTCGGGGAGTTTTCGTCGCAGCATCAGGTAGTCGGCGACGCCCTTGCTCGACGTCTCCTCGGGAAGCCGGTAGAACGCTTCGACGCCGGCCGGGGAGAACGTGAACAGGTAATGGTCGTCGCCACTGTGGACGGCGAAGGTGTCGCCGTATCGGGCGCGCGCTGCGGCGATGGTGGCGACCGCGTCGTCGACGGACACGTCCCACGGAAGGCCGACGCCCTCGGCGACCGGGGGCTTGGGAACCGGGTGGCTCTCGGGCACTAGAGACCGGTGGTCTTGCGCACCTTGTTGACCGCGCCGCGGACCACCTGTTCGGTCGCGGCCAAGGGGGAGATCACGGATTCGCCGAGACCCACGATGCGTTCGACGCGATCGACGATGCCCTCGAGGCGATCGACCATCGCGATGAGACGCGGCGCGAGTTCGTTGATGCGGCTGATCGTGTCGTTGAACCTCTCCAGCGTCGTGTCGAGCTTCTCGGTCGACTTGTCGAGGTCGACGAGCGTCTCGCTCAGTCCCTCGAGGATGGTGTCGACCTGCTCGACCGTGACGTCGGCGTTCAGTGCAGCCTGTGCCAGTTTCTGGATCCGTTCCCGGCCACTTCGCGGGGCGGGCTTACCAACACCCTTGTCTGCCATGACGGTCATTGGACCACACGCGCGGGAACCGCCGAGGCGGACTGGTCGTCTGACTCTGATGTGACGACGCGCAGAGGGAACACGACATCGCGCCAATGTCCGAGTGATTCGTGGCGCAGGACCGACGCGCCTGACGCGACCAGCCGGCGCCCCGACTACGACGCAGGCTTCCGGGATGGCGAGCGGGATCGCCGGGCCGACAAGCGGGGTTAGGGCCGCTACAGCTTGGACGCGGCTGCCTCGTCGAGCAGCCACACGGTCGCCTCACGACCGACCGCCCCTGCGGCGGGCAAGTCGACGGGCTCAGCGCCCCCGATGGCCGCCGCAACGGCGTCGGCCTTCGCCTCGCCCGACACCACCAACCACACCTCGCGGGACCGCTGCACAGCGGGCAGTGTCAACGTGATCCGCCGCGGCGGCGGCTTGGGGGAGTCGGTCACGCCGACCACCATCCGGGTGGTTTCGCGAACCGCCGGGGTGTCGGGGAACAGCGAGTTGATGTGTCCCTCGCCGCCCATGCCGAGCAGATGGACATCGAAATCAGGTGTCGGCTGGTCGTCGTCGGCGTACTCGGCCACCACCTGCGCATACGCCGCCGCGGCCGCATCGAGGTCGTCGCCGAACGCGCCGCCGCTCGGTGCCATCGCGTGCACGTTGGCTGCGGGGATGCCGACGTGGTCGATCAGCGCCTCGCGGGCCTGCTTCTCGTTGCGCTCATCGTCGTCCGCGGGCACGAAGCGGTCGTCGCCCCAGAACAGCTGGACCTTGGACCAATCGATTCCGGCACCCTGCTCACGGACCCGCTTCAGCAGTCCGGTCCCGGTGCCGCCGCCGGTCAGCACGATGAGCGCGCGTCCCCGTTGGCTGATCGCATCGGTGATCGCGGCCACCAACCGGTCGCCGGCGGCGGCGACCAAAGCAGCTGTGTCCGGGTACTTTTCGACGACTGTGCTCATACGTACTGCACCTTCTCGATTCCCTGCAGGGCCTCGTGGTAGATCTCGTCGGCGTCGAGCCTGCGCAGGTCCTCGGCGAGGCATTCCTTGGCCTCCCTGCGAGCCAACGGGATCAGCGAGTCCGGCTTCGCGGTCCTGCTGATCGTCGCCGTCACCCCGTTCTGCGGCCGGCGCAGCGTGATGGTCTCGGTGTTGCGGATCAGCTCCACCTTCAGTTCGCCGACCACCCTCTGCACGGGACCGTCGATCCGCGTCGCCAGCCAACCGGCGAGAACATCCAACGACGGTTCGTCGCGCAGGCCCGACACCACCGCTGACGTGACGGGCTCAAAAGGAGGCTGATCGAGTGCCGCCGTCAGGAGTGCGCGCCAGTAGGTGATGCGAGCCCACGCCAGATCGGTGTCTCCGGACGTGTACCCGGCCAGGCGACTCTTGATCGCGCGCATCGGGTCGGCGCAGTCCGTGGCATTGGTGATCCGCCGAACCGCCAAGTGCCCCAGCGGGTCCCGCGCCGGAACATCGGGACCGCCCGCCGGCCACCAGGCCACCACCGGGGTATCGGGCAACAGGAACGGCAGCACGACGCTGTTGGCGTGGTCAGCCATCTCGCCGTGCAGATGAAGGGCGACAACCTCACCCGCCCCTGCGTCGGCGCCGACACGCAGCTGCGCATCCAGCCGAGGTCGCTCCGCATTCCGATCGCCGGCGACCACGACGATCACCCGGCACGGGTGCTCACGGCTGGCGAAGTTGGCCGCCTCGATGGCGTCCTCGAGCAGCTCGTCCGTGTGCAGCGAGATGACAAGGGTGAGCACGCGGCTCAGCGTGATCGCGCCGCCCTCTTCGCGGAGTCCGGTGATCTTCTTGTTGATGTCGTTGGTGTTCGTATCGGGCAGGTCGACGATCATTTCGGCTCGACGCCTCCTCGCTCCGCTCCTCGCTGCGTTCCTCGCGCCGAGGGCGCTGCGGTACTCACTGCGATGCTCGCTCGTCGTCGCCTTCGCGTCACGGCCGCCTCCATTCCCTGCCCATGCGGTGCAACATCTCGTCGGCGGACGCAGGTCCCCAGGTACCGGACTCGTATGCTTCGGGTTTGCCGTGCGACGCCCAGTAGTCCAGCACCGGATCCAGTATTTCCCAGGAGAATTCGACCTCGCGGTTCACCGGGAACAACGACGGCTCGCCAAGCAGTACGTCGAGGATCAGGCGTTCATAGGCCTCGGGGGAGTCCTCGGCGAACGCCGAGCCGTACGAGAAGTCCATGTTCACGTCGCGGACTTCCATGGCACTGCCCGGGACCTTGGAGCCGAATCTCGTGGTGATGCCTTCGTCGGGCTGAACCCGGATCACCAACGCGTTCTGCCCGAGTTCCTCGGTCATCGTCTTGTCGAAGGGCAGGTGCGGGGCCCGCTTGAAGATCAGCGCGATCTCGGTGACCCTGCGGCCCAAGCGTTTTCCGGTGCGAAGGAAGAACGGCACCCCGGCCCATCGGCGGGTGTCGATCTCGAGGGCGATCGCCGCGTACGTCTCGGTGGTCGAATCCTTGGAGAAGCCCTCCTCCTCGAGCAGGCCGACCACCTTCTCGCTGCCCTGCCATCCCGCGGCGTACTGACCGCGCGCCGTGGTCTGGTCCAGCGGCTGCATCACCTGGGTGGCGGAGAGCACCTTGATCTTCTCGGCCTGCAACTCGCCGGGTCCGAAGTTGACGGGCTCCTCCATCGCGGTCAGCGCCATCAGCTGCAGCAGGTGATTCTGGATGACGTCACGGGCCGCGCCGACACCGTCGTAATAGCCGCCGCGGCCACCGAGGCCGATGTCCTCGGCCATGGTGATCTGGACGCTGTCGACGTAGTTGTTGTTCCAGATCGGTTCATACAACTCGTTCGCGAAACGCAGCGCCAGGATGTTCTGGACCGTCTCCTTGCCGAGGTAGTGGTCGATGCGGAACACCGACTCCTCGGGAAACACACTGTTGACCACTGCGTTGAGATCTCGTGCGCTGGCCAGGTCGTGCCCGAACGGCTTCTCGATGACCACCCTGCTCCACGAGCCCTCGCGTTGATTGGCCAGCCCCGACTGCTTGAGCTGTTCGCACACCACGGGGAACGCGTTCGGTGGGATCGACAGGTAGAAGGCGTGGTTGCCGCCGGTGCCGCGTTCAGCGTCCAGCTTCTGCAGCGTCTCGGCGAGCCGCTCGTAGCCCTTTGGGTCGTCAAAGGTGCCCTGGGCGAATCGAATTCCCTCCGCCAAGCGGTCCCAGACTTCCTGACGGAACGGCGTACGGGCGTGCGCCTGGACGGCCTCATAGACCAGCTTGGCGAAATCCTCGTCCGCCCAGTCGCGCCGGGCGAACCCGACGAGGGCGAAGTTGGCCGGCAGCAGCCCCCGGTTGGCGAGGTCGTAGATCGCCGGCATCAACTTCTTGCGCGCCAGGTCACCCGTCACACCGAAGATGACCACCGCGCAGGGGCCTGCGATGTGGGGCATCCGCTTGTCGCGCTTGTCGCGCAGCGGATTGCGCCACTCGCTCATTTCTTGGCGACGTCGAGCTGACCCTGCGTCGCTTCGAGAAGTTCTAGCCATGACTTCTCGAACTTCTCCACACCCTCGTCTTCGAGGACCCTGAAGACATCCGGCAGATCGATGCCGACAGCGTCGAGCTTGTCGAACACCGCCTGTGCCTCGCCGGCCGTTCCGGTGACGGTGTCTCCGGTGATGACGCCGTGGTCGGCCACGGCCTCGATCGTCTTCTCCGGCATGGTGTTCACGGTGTTGGGCGCGACGAGCTCGGTGACATACAGGGTGTCGGAGTAGTCCGGGTTCTTCACACCGGTCGACGCCCACAGCGGCCGCTGGACCCGCGCGCCGTCGGCCTTGAGAGCCGCGTAACGCGAACCGCCGAGGAACACCTCTTCGTATGCGGCGTAGGCGAGTCGGGCGTTGGCCACCCCCGCCTTACCGCGCAGTGCGAGCGCTTCATCGGATCCGATCTTCTCCAGCCGATTGTCGATCTCGGTGTCCACCCGCGACACGAAGAACGATGCGACCGAATGGATCTTGGAGATGTCGTGGCCGGCCTCCTTGGCCTTCTCCAAGCCCTGGAGATACGCGTCCATCACCAGGCGGTGGCGCTCGACGGAGAAGATCAGCGTGACGTTTACCGAAATGCCTTCGGCGAGAACAGAGGCAATGGCTGGAATGCCGGCTTCGGTGGCGGGGATCTTGATCAGCAGGTTGGGCCGGTCGACGATCTTCCACAGCTCGATGGCCTGCAGGATCGTCTTGTCGGTGTCGTGCGCCAGCCGCGGGTCGACCTCGATCGACACCCGGCCGTCGACACCGTCGGACAACTCGTACTGCTTGGCCAGCACGTCGCAGGCGTTGCGCACGTCGTCGGTGGTGACGGTGCGGATGGTCGCGTCGACGTCGGCGCCGCGCTCAGCCAGCTCCTTGACCTGATCGTCGTAGGCGTTGCCCTTGGACAGCGCCGCCTGGAAGATCGACGGGTTGGTGGTCACTCCGACGACGCTGCGGGTGTCGATGAGCTCCTGCAGGTTGCCGGTTTGCAGCCGGTCTCGTGACAGGTCGTCGAGCCACACGGAGACGCCTGCGGCGCTCAAGGCGGCCAGATTCGGGTTCTGCGTCATGATGTTCGCCCTTCTTCGGTCTAGTTCTCGATGGATCGCTCTGCCGCGGCGGCGACGGCCTCGGGGGTGAAGCCGAACTCGCGGAACAACGTCTTGTCGTCGGCCGATTCGCCGTAGTGCTCGATCGACACGATCTCGCCGGTGTCCCCGACCAGCTTGTACCAGCTCTGTGCGACGGCCGCCTCGACCGCCACCCGCGCCGAAACCGTTGGGGGCAGAACCGAATCGCGGTATTCCTTGGGCTGCGATTCGAACCACTCGACGCACGGCATGGACACCACATACGCCGTGATGTCCTTCTCGGCCAACAGCTTCTTGGCTTCCACCGCAAGCTGCAGTTCCGAACCGGTGGCGATGATGATCACGTCGGCGTCATCGGCGGGATTACCGCCGCCGAGCACATAGCCGCCCTTTGCGACACCCTCGGCGTCGGTGCCCTCCAGCACTGGAATGCCCTGGCGCGTGAGAATGAAACCCACAGGCCCGCTGCCGTTTCCGCGGGCGAGGATGCTGCGCCAGGCGTAGGCCGTCTCGTTGGGATCCCCGGGCCGTACCACCGAGAGGTTGGGGATCGCCCGCAGCGCCGCGAGGTGCTCGATCGGCTGATGTGTCGGCCCGTCCTCACCAAGCCCGATGGAGTCGTGGGTCCAGATGTAGATGGTGTCGATGTCCATCAGCGATGCCAGCCGGACCGCGGGGCGCATGTAATCGGAGAACTGAAGGAACGTTCCACCGAAGGCGCGCGTCGGGCCGTGCAGCACGATGCCGGACAGGATCGAGCCCATGGCGTGCTCGCGGATGCCGAAATGCAGCACCCGGCCGTACCAGTCCGCGGTGAAGTCCTCGGTAGAAATGGACGGCGGACCGAACGACTTCACCCCCTTGATGGTGGTGTTGTTGCTGCCGGCGAGGTCGGCCGAACCGCCCCACAGCTCCGGCAGTTTCGGCGCCACATCGTTGAGCACCTGACCGAACGCAGCCCGAGTCGCGATCGGCTTGCTGCCGGGCTCCCAGTACGTCAGGTCGGCGTCCCAGCCCTCCGGCATCTCCTGGGCGAGCAGCCGGTCCAGCAGGGCCTTGCGTTCGGGTTCGCGTTCGGCCCAGGCGTCGAATTGCGGCTGCCACTTCTCGTGGGCTTCCCGGCCGCGGGCCACCAGCTTGCGGGTGTGCTCGATGACCTCAGGGCGCACCTCGAACGTCTTGTCCGGATCGAATCCGAGCACTTTCTTGGTGGCCGCGACCTCTTCGTCGCCCAGCGCCGATCCGTGCACGCCGCCGGTGTTCATCTTGGTGGGCGCCGGGTAGCCGATGATCGTGCGCAACGCGATGAACGACGGCTTGTCGGTGACCTTCTTGGCTTCGGCGATGGCTTGTTCTATACCGACGACGTTCTCGCCGCCCTCGACCTCCTGGACATGCCAGCCGTAGGCGCGGTAGCGGGCAGCGACGTCCTCGGACAGCGCGATGTTGGTGTCGTGCTCGATCGAGATCTGGTTCTTGTCGTAGAACACGATCAGGTTGCCGAGCTGCTGGGTGCCGGCCAGTGACGACGCCTCGCTGGTGACGCCCTCCTCGATGTCACCGTCGGAGGCGATCACATAGATGTAGTGGTCGAACGGGCTCTCACCGCACGGCGTGTCCGGGTCGAACAGGCCGCGCTCATACCGCGACGCCATCGCCATCCCGACGGCCGAGGCCAGGCCCTGCCCCAGGGGTCCCGTGGTGATCTCCACGCCCTTGGTGTGGCGGAACTCCGGATGGCCGGGGGTCTTGGACTTCCACGTCCGCAGCGACTCGATGTCGGAGAGCTCCAACCCGAAGCCGCCGAGGTAGAGCTGGATGTACAGCGTGAGGCTGGAATGTCCGCAGGACAACACGAAGCGGTCGCGGCCCAGCCAGTGCACATCACTGGGGTCGTGGCGCATCTGGCGCTGGAACAACGTGTACGCGAGCGGCGCCAGGCTCATCGCCGTGCCGGGGTGCCCGTTACCGACCTTCTGCACCGCGTCGGCGGCCAACACCCGCGCAGTGTCGACAGCCAGGGAGTCGACATCGGTCCAGTCATCGGGGTGATGCGGACGGGTCAGGGTGGAAATCTCTTCGAGCGTGGTCACAGGCGCCCTCTCCAGGTCGAATGTTGAGCTCGGCAAGCTGCCTCTTCGACCACCCTAGTGCGGGAGCGTCTTCGGCTGCAGTCTGCTAGGGGGACGATTAGGCCGCCGTTCGGGAGCGGTCTACCATCCTCTGTAGTAGACGCCGTGTGCGCTGCAGCCATTTCAAGGAGTCACTGCGTGGATATTCGCGAGAGCCCGCTCCCCGTTGGGACGCACGGCCGGGTGCGCACCACGCTGTTGGGCTACCTCTCGCTGACGAAGCCGCGGGTCATCGAGCTGCTTCTGGTCACCACCATCCCGGCCATGCTGCTTGCGCACCGCGGCACCGTCGATCCGCTGCTGATCCTGAACACGCTGTTCGGCGGTCTGCTGGCGGCTGCGGGCGCGAACACGCTCAACTGTGTGGCCGACGCCGACATCGACAAGAAGATGAAGCGCACCGAGCGCAGGCCGCTGGCCAGGGACATCGTCCCGCGCAGTCATGCGCTGATCTTCGGGCTGATGCTCTCCGTCGGCTCGTTCTTCTGGCTGTGGTGGACGACGAACATGCTGTCGGCCCACCTGGCCGGCGCGACGATCGCGTTCTACGTGCTCGTCTACACGCTGCTGCTCAAGCGCCGCACGACGCAGAACGTGGTGTGGGGCGGCGCGGCGGGCTGCATGCCGGTGATGATCGGCTGGTCGGCGGTCACCGGCACCATCCAATGGCCCGCGCTCGTCATGTTCGCCATCATCTTCTTCTGGACGCCGCCGCACACCTGGGCGCTGGCGATGCGCTACAAGGAGGACTACGCCGCAGCCGGGGTGCCGATGCTGCCCGTGGTGGCCACCGAGACGCAGGTGACCAAGCAGATCCTGATCTACACGTGGCTGACCGTGGTGGCCACTCTGGCGCTGACGCTCGCCACCGGCTGGCTGTACGCCGCAGTGGCCATCCTGGCCGGCGCGTGGTTCCTGGTGATGGCGCATCAGCTGTACGGCGGTGTGCGACGCGGCCAGCCGGTCAAGCCGCTGCGGCTCTTCCTGCAGTCGAACAATTACCTCGCGGTGGTGTTCCTCGCGCTGGCCATCGACTCGGCGCTCGACCTTCCCACGCTGCTGCACCTGTAGCCGTCGGCCGATGTCCGGTGTCCGCGTCACCCCAGACAACTTCGCTCGCGCCGAGAGCGACCTCTACTTCGGAAACATCGTCAAGGACGGTGGTTTCGGCAGGTTCTTCCACATTCGTGAGCTGACCCCGATCGACCACCAGCTCGTCATCCGGGCCAACCGTGACACGCTCTACTCGGCGGCGGTCTTCGACCTGGACGCCGGCGCGGTAACCATCACGCTGCCCGACGCCGGTGGGCGGTTCCTGTCGATGCAGGTGATCGACGAGGACCACTACACCCCCGAGGTCCTCTACGACGCCGGCGAACACACCTTGACCCGCGAGCAGATCGGCACCCGCTACGTCGCGACCGCGGTGCGCATCCTGGTCGACCCCGACGACCCCGACGACCTCTCGGCGGTGCACGCCCTGCAGGACGCCATCGCTGTCAGCCAGGACGACTCCGGATCCTTTGACGTACCGCACTGGGATCCGGTGAGCCAGAGGACGGTTCGCGACGCCCTGATCACGCTGGCGACCACGCTGACCGACACCAGGGCCGCATTCGGCACCAGGGCGGACACCGACCCGGTGCGCCACCTGATCGGGGCTGCCAACGCCTGGGGCGGCAATCCGGAGAAGGACGCGCTGTACCTCACCGTCGTCCCAGCCGAGAACGACGGCGCGACGGTGCACCGGCTGGTCGTTGGTGAGGTCCCCGTGGACGGGTTCTGGTCGGTGACCGTCTACAACGCGGACGGCTACTTCTCGCCGAACGCGCAGAACGCGTACTCGTACAACAACGTGACCGCGCAGCGGGACGAGGACGGAACCATCACCATCCAGTTCGGCGGGTGCGACGGTGCGACGCCCAACTGCCTGCCGATCACACCGGGCTGGAACTACACCGTCCGGCTGTACCGTCCGCGCAGCGAGGTTCTCGACGGCACGTGGACCTTCCCGCAGGCGCAGCCCGTCTAGGGGACCAGCACCACCGAGCCGACGGTTTTGCGGCCGTGCAGATCGCGGTGGGCGTGGGGGGCGTCTTCGAGGCGGTATCGCTCGCTGACGGTGACGGTGAGGGTGCCGTTGGAGATCGCATCGAGCAGTTCACCTGCCCGCCAGGCGAACTCGTCGGGGGTGCGGGTGTAATGCACCAGCGTCGGCCGCGTCAAGAACAGTGAACCCGCGGCATTGAGGCGCTGCGGGTCGAACGGCGGCACTGGTCCGCTGGACGCGCCGAACAGTGCCAGCGTGCCGCGGACGGCGAGGCTGGCGAGACTGGCGTCGAACGTGGCGGCCCCCACGCCGTCATAGACCACGGCGACGCCGCCGTCGGTGAGCTGCTTGATCTTGGCGCCGAACTCCGCGGGATCGTCGGGGTAGTCGAGCACCTCGACGGCGCCCGCCTTACGCGAGAGCTCGGCCTTCTCGGGGGTGGACACCGTGGTGATCACCCGCGCCGCCAGGCTGGTCGCCCACTGCGTCAAGATCAGCCCCACACCGCCTGCGCCCGCATGCACCAGGACCGCGTCACCCTGCTGCACCGGGTACGTCGAGAAGATGAGGTAGTGCGCCGTCATCCCCTTGAGCAGGGCCGCGGCTGCCACGTCGGCGCTGACACCATCGGGGACGTAGGCGCAGAAATCCGCTGCGGCCAAGGCGTATTCGGCATACGCGCCGTTCGCCTGGGCGGTCACCACCCGGTCGCCGACCGACAGCGCGGCCACCCCGTCGCCGACAGCCTCGACGGTCCCGCACACCTCGTTGCCGAGGATGAAGGGCAGCTCCCGCGGGTACTGCCCCGAGCGGAAGTACGTGTCGAGGAAGTTCACCCCGATCGCCTCGGCCTTGATCAGCACCTCGCCGGGCCCAGGGGTCGGCTGCGGCTTCTCGACGTAGGTCAGGACTTCTGGTCCGCCGGTCTCGGCGATTTCGATGGCGTACATCCTTCTATCCTGCCTTGGTGAAACTTGCCCGACCCGACGTCTTCCATCCCCGCCTCGTACTCGCCGGCTGTCAGGCGTTACCTGAGGGAGACGGGGACGACGCCGGACTGGTCGATGTGCTGCGCAAACACGGCCTGCACGCTCGCTGGCTGCCCTGGGACGACCCGGCCACACTGGACGCCGATCTGGTGATCCTGCGGGCGACGTGGGACTACATCGAGCGCCTCGACGAGTTCCTGGACTGGACGACGAAGGTCAAGAACCTCGTCAACGCCCCGCGCGTGGTGGCGTGGAACACCGACAAGCGGTATCTGCTCGACCTCGCCGAAGCCGGGGTGCCGATCATCCCCAGCCATTTCGCCGCGCCGGGGGAGCGAGTGCGCCTGCCCGCCGGTGAGGTCGTGGTGAAACCCGCTGTCGGTGCTGGATCTGTTGGTGCACAAAGATTCACCGATCGCGACGACGCGCGTCGCCACGTCGATGCGTTGCACGCCGACGGTCGGACGGTGCTGGTGCAGCCCTATGACCGACGGGTCGAGAACGGTGAGACTGCGATGGTCTTTCTCGGCGGTCGGGAGTCGCACGCATTCACCAAGGGGCCGATTCTGCCGGCGCCGGGTGAACGTCCGGCGTTCGACGATTCGGGCACGTACGCCGAGGAGTCGCTGACACCGGCCGAGCCGGACTTCGAGCTGTGGGACGTCGGCCATGCGGCGTTGGCCGCCGCGGCCGCTCACCTCGATATCGAGGTTGCTGAGCTGCTGTACGCCCGCGTCGACGTGATCGGCGGACCCTCCGATCCGCAACTGCTCGAACTCGAACTCGTCGAGCCGTCGCTGGGTTGGCGTCAGCTAGACGCCGCGACCAGGGCGCGCAGGCAGCGCGACTTCGTCGTCGGGGTCGAGGACACCCTCGAGCGGCGCGGTCTCGGTCCGCTCTCGCATCGACGCCCATAGCGCGGCGGTCGCGGCCGTACATGCGGCCGCGCCTGCGACGTGGAGGGCGACCAGCGCCGCGGGGACGTTGTTGTAGAACTGGACGGCGCCGACGGCTCCCTGGGCGCACACGAGCACAACGAGCACCCCGAGCCGCAGCAGGACCGGCCTCGCTGCGCGGACGGCGAGCAGCCCGAAGCCCAGCGCCACGAGCAACGACAGGTAGGCCACGAGAAGCGTCGAGTGCATGTGCACGAGCGTGGTGATCTCGACCTGGAGCCGGGGCACCTGCTGGGTGATGCTCTTGTCGCCCGCGTGCGGGCCCGCGCCGGTGACGAACGTCCCGGTCACCAGCACCGCGGCGAGCGTGATCGCGCTGAGAACGGTCAACTGGCGCAACGGTTTCGGAACACGGTGGCGGACGACGCCGTCGTCGGGTTCGCCGATCTTGACGTAGAGCAGCACCGCGACCCAGACCATGGTCATCGATGCCAGCAGATGGATGGCCACCGTCCACCACAGCAGCCCGGTGAGCACCGTGATGCCACCGATGACAGCCTGGACCACCGTCGATGCGGGCATCAGCCACGCGTAGATCAGCACCTCGCGGCGCCTGCGTGCCCGGGTCACGGCGAGCACGGCCAGCGCTGCGGTCAGCACCACCAGGAACGTGAGCATTCGGTTGCCGAACTCGACGGCCTGATGGATACCGGCGACCTCGGGGTGGGGGATGGGCGTGAAGCTGCCGGGGAAGCACTGGGGCCACGTCGGGCAGCCGAGGCCCGAGGCGGTGACGCGGACGATCGCTCCGGTCACCGCGATACCGCCCTGGGTCACGATGACGGCGGCGGCGATGGCGCGCTGGACTCGCAGGCTCGGCAAGGGCAGAAGGTCGACGAGCCGCAGGAAGATTCGTCCGACGGGCACGGCTTAGATCGTAGAGCAGCTGTAACTACAGCCCGTAGTAGGGCTGGCCCAATCGCTATCCACGAAGTGCAGAGGAAGTTCGAGTGCGGACCTGCAAAACGTGGATAGCGATGCGAGCTCAGGCGGGACGACGTGGCGACACGAACGGCACCAGGACCTCGTCGACCAGCTGGACCACCAGCTCGTCGGTGATCGGGTCGCCCGTGATCAGCAGGCGGTGCCACAACACGCTCTGTCCCAGTTCACGCGCGATCTCGACGGGTACGTCGGACCGGACATCGCCGCGCTCGATTCCGCGGGCCAGCAGCGCGGCCATCTCCCGCTTGCGCCAGCCGATGACGTCCTGCTGAAAGGTCGCCATCAACTCGGGGTCGTGGGCCGCGGCCGCGACGGCGGCGCGCAGCACGTCGGCCTGCGGCCCGGTGAACAGCGCCGCCCATCCGCGCAGGATCGCGAGCATGTCGGTGCGGTAGCTGCCGGTGTCCTCGTGGGGGATCGCGGTGGTGGCGATGCGTAACAACGTGTCCCGCAGCAGTGCGGCGCGGTCGGGCCAGCGCCGATACAGCACAGGCTTGCTCGTCTGCGCCGCTGCGGCGACGGCCTCCATGGTGACCCCGGCCGGGCCGTGCTCGGCCAGGAGATCGAGGACGGCGGTGCGTATCGCCGCATCCAGTTCGTCACCGTGACGTCGCCGCATCGGACCTCCTCAAAAGAAACGCTTGCGTATCTTACGACCGAAGTCTAACCTGACCTCATAAGAAACGCTACCGTATCTTGGAGGTTCACAATGAGTCGTCTTGTGCTCTATCCGCTGCGCCCCGTCAGCTCAGCGACAGTCCATTTCAGCGAGCATCCGCACGGCCGGCGCCGCATCACGATCGATCACCGGCCGCTACCAGGCGTCACCCCGGCGATGATGCTCGACTGGTTCACCCACCTCGGCGGCACGATGTCCTACGGCGGCGAGGTCATCGATCGCTACCTCGCCTGGCATCCCATCGACCACATCAAGTGGGAACTCGCCCGGGAGGCGCCGGGCGGTGGTGCGGCCGAGGGGGCGCGGTTCCACATGGTCGAGGCGTTCGGCGCCAGGCCTGAGTACACGATCGATGAGATCGCCCGCGTCGAGAAACTCGACGAGACCGGCATCCGGCTGGTCAGGAGGGTGGCCGGTGTTCCCGTGTTCCAACTCGAGCACACCTGGTCGGCGGGCAGCGACGGCGCGCACTATGTCTCGGTGATGGACCTCGGCGTCCGGTCGGCGCTGCTGGCCCCGATCAACCGCATCGTGTGCCGCCTGTTTCCCGAGGACAAGATGCGGGCCTGGGTCAAGCACAACATCGAAGAAGTCGGTCAGCTGGAATATCTGCTGCCGCAACTGAAATCGTCAGGTGAAACGGAACCAGCGCAGGGCGGCCAGCGCCGCGACGCCGCCCCACACCGCGAGTACCGCCAGGCCGAACCAGTCAACTGACGGCGTCATCGCCTGCGACAGCGCCTCGGTGAGCGCGCCCGACGGGGTCAGTCGCGCCACCCAGGCCAGCGCGGTGGGCACCATGCCGGTCTCCACTGTCAGCGCGCCGAGTCCGGCGAAGACGAACCACAACAGGTTGGCCACCGCCAGCACGATCTCGGCGCGCAGGGTGCCGCCCAGCAGGAGGCCGAGCGCGGCGAAACCGGCGGTGCCCAACGCGATGATCACCGCGCCAAGGGCGAGGCCGACGAGGCTCGGACGCCAGCCGAGCGCAAACCCTATGACGCCCAAGATGATTGCCTGGAGGAACACGACCGCGACGACGGCCAGCGACTTGCCCGCGATGATGCCCCATACCGGCAGCGCGGTCGCGCCAAGCCGTTTGAGCGCCCCGTACCGGCGATCGAACGCCACGGCGATCGCCTGTCCCGTGAATGCGGTAGAGATCACCGCCAGCGCCATGATCGCGGGGACGAAGGTCGCCGCCCGGTTGTCGCCGAACGATCCCAACGGCAGCAGCGTCAGCCCCACCAGCAGGGTGATCGGGATGAACATCGTGAGCAGCAGCTGTTCGCCGTTGCGCAACAGCAACTTCAGCTCGAGACCGAACTGTGCGGTCAGCATCTTCCGGACCGTCGCCGGACGCGGGTCGGGCGTAAACGTCCCTGGCGCAAAGCGATTCGTCACGGCCGCAACTCCCGCCCGGTGAGGTCCAGAAACACGTCTTCGAGGCTGCGTTGTTCCACCCGCATGTCGGTGGCCAGCACGTTGACCCGCGCGCACCACGCGGTCACGGTCGCCAGCACCTGCGGGTCGATATCGCCTTCGACCAGATATTCGCCCGGCGCGGTCTCTTTGGCCGTGTACGTCTCGGGCAGGGCGGACACCAGAAGCGACAGGTCGAGCATTCGCGGGGCGCGGAATCGCAGTTGGTTCTCGGCGCCGCTGCGCATCAGTTCCTGGGGTGTTCCGGTCGCCACCGCGACACCGTGGTCGATGATGACGATCCGATCGGCGAGTTCCTCGGCTTCGGCGAGCTGATGGGTGGTCAGCACCACCGTCACACCGTCGCGGCGCAGCCCGTCGATCAACTCCCACACCACGATTCGGGCGTGTGCGTCCATGCCTGCGGTCGGCTCGTCGAGGAATACCAGCTCCGGGCGGCCCACCACGGCGCACGCGAGTGCCAGTCGCTGCTGCTGGCCGCCGGAGAGCCTGCGGTACGTGGTCTTGGCCGAGTCCGTCAGGCCCAGCGTGTCCATCAGCCACTGCGGATCGAGCGGGTTGGCGGCATAGGAGGCGACGAGATCGAGCATTTCGCCGGCCCGTGCGGCGGGGTAGGCGCCGCCGCCCTGCAGCATCACGCCGATGCGTTCGCGCACCGCGGCATTGTCGGCGACCGGATCGAGTCCGAGGATCTCGATCGTGCCCGAGTCGGGCTTGATGAAGCCCTCGCACATCTCGACGGTCGTGGTCTTACCGGCACCGTTGGGCCCGAGCAGGGCGAGCACCTCGGCGCGCGCCACCTCGAGGTCGAGCCCTGCCACCGCCGTCGTCGACCCGTACCGCTTGCTGACCCCGCGTAGGCGGACGGGGACGGGGGAGGTCCCCGATGGGTCGGTCACGGGGATTCAGCGTAGGCGTCGGGCTGCACCTGTTGTGGCGGCGGTGGCGGTGACGGCTTCGCCGCCATGTCGGCACCGTCCGTCTCGACGGGCACGTTGCGCCACGGCAGATGACGGTAGGTCAGCGCGATGAGCAACAACACGATCACCGTGCTCGCCACGACGGCCAGCAGGATCTGGAACAACGTGAACCGGTCGCCGTTGGCGGTCGGGCCGAAGATGCCGACGACGAGGGTCACGACGATCGTCGTCGTGCGGAAGGCCGGGCGGGTGGCCCACGCGGCCAGCGGGATGACCGCCCACAGCACGTACCAGGGCTGCACCACCGGAAACAGCAGGACGGTCAACCCGAGGGCGACACCGAGCCCACCGACCGGATGCAGGCGTCCGCGCAGGACGGCCAGCAGCAGCCAGGTCACCAGAATCGCGATGACGACGACACCGATCGCACGGGTCAGGCCGAGTATCGCGGTGGTGTGGTCGCCCAGCCCGAGCAGAATGCCGACCTGCCCGGTGCCCAGCGCGGCCAGCGTCGGCAGCGACATCCAGCTGCGCACGACGTTCGCGGTGCCCAGCGTGAAAAGCCAACCGAACCCGAGGCCGCTGGCCCAGCCGATCAGTGCCATCACCGCCACCGACACCGCGGTCAGCGAACCGCCCGCCAGGATGAACGCCTTGAACGTGCCGCCCCATCGGCAGGCCAGCGCCATCGCCACGAAGCCGAGGGCAAGCAGCGACGGCAGTTTGACCTGTGAGGACATCGTGATCAGCACGACGCCCACCAGGAGCATCAGCGACGGCCGCCAGCGCGCCCACGCTTCGGGCCCCTGCGGCCAGGCCAGCGGCCTTGGAATCAGCGGGCGCGCGGCGTCGATGCCCCGCAGCGCGAACTCGGTGCCCGCGAGCATCAAGCCCAGCATCAACGCCTCGTTGTGGATGCCCGCGACCAGATGCATGATCAGCAGCGGGTTGGCCGCGCCCAGCCACAGCGCACTCACCTCGGCCACCCCACACCGCCGGGCCAAACGCGGTGTGGCCCAGACGATCAGGCCGACGCCAAGCAGCACCACCAGTCGGTGGCACAGCACCGCGGCGACGATGTTCTCACCGGTGATCGCCGAAATGCCCTGCCCGATCCACAGGAACAACGGGCCGTACGGTGCGGGCGTTTCGCGCCACATGTTCGGCACCGACAGCGTGAAGACGTGGTCGAGGCCGAGGCCGGGCGCGGGTCCGACACGGTAGGGATCCAGACCTTTCATGGCGATCTCGCTCTGCGCCAGATAGGAGTAGACGTCGCGGCTGTACATCGGGGGCGCGATGAGCAGCGGCAGTACCCACAGCAGCAGGGTGCGATCCAGCTGGCTGCGCGACATCCGCCGTTGCCCGAGCGCAAACCGCCCGAGCATCAGCCATGCGAGCGCCATCATCACCGCGCCGGTGGTGGTCATCGTCAGCGACACCGTCTGGATCCGCGACGGCAGGTTGAGCAGACGAACGCCGAACGTCGGATCCTGCACCACGGGGCGGGCGCCGACACCCAGCGCGCCGATCGCCATCAGCACCGTGCCGGTCGCGCCGAACAGGCGGGTGCGCCGCATCGCGACGACTTCGGCGTCGTTGAGCGGCGAGCCCACCGCACGTTCGTCGGCATGCCAACGGGCAATCGACGAGCTCAGGGACCGGGCGCGGGCGGCCATCAATGCAGCGTAACCGTCAAAGCGCGACGATCACCTTTCCGGTGTTTCCGCCGCTGAACAACAGATTCAACGCATCGGGCGCCTTCTCGAGGCCCTCGACGATGTGCTCCGACGACTTGATTTTGCCTTCAGCGATCCAGCCGGCCATCTCGATCTGCGCGGCAGGGAAGCGGTCCAGGTAGTCGAGAATGATGAACCCCTCCATGCGCCCACGGCGCACCAGCAGGTTCAGATAGTTGCTCGGGCCGGGCGGCGGACCGTCTTCGTTGTAGGTGGAGATGGCCCCGCACAGCACCACGCGGCCGCGGTGCGCGATGTTGGCCAGGCAGTCGTTGAGGATCGAGCCGCCGACGTTGTCGAAGTACAGGTCGATACCGTCCGGGCAGGCTTCGCGGAGTCGCGCCGCGACGTCCTCGTTCTTATAGTCGATCGCCTCGTCGAAACCGAGCTCGTCGACGATGTGGGCGCACTTCTGCGGCCCGCCGGCGATGCCCACCACCTTCTTGGCGCCCTTGATCTTCGCGATCTGCCCCGCCGCCGAGCCGGTGGCACCCGCCGCTCCCGAGACCACCACGACGTCGCCCTCGGCGACCCGGCCCACGTCGGTGATGCCGAAATAGGCGGTCATGCCGGTGACGCCGAGGATCCCGATCGCCATGCCCGGCGAAACGCCCTCGGGCAGCACCTGCATCGCGCGCTCGCCGGCGTCGACGATCACGTAGTCCTGCCACCCCGTCATGCCGAACACCAGCTGCCCGGGCTGATAGGCGTCGGTCCGGCTCTCGACGACCTCGCCGACGCCGCCGCTGCGAACGACCTCGCCGATCTGGATCGGGGGCAGGTAGCTGGGCACGTCGTCCATCCACGTGCGGATCGTCGGGTCGATCGACAGGTATCGGACCTTCACCAGGGCCTCGCCGTCGCCGGGCTCAGGGGCCGGTTCGGGCTCCAGGCGTACCGTCTCGTCGTCGACGAGCCCGGAGGGCCGCCTGGCCAGGATCAGGCGCCGGTTGGCTTCGCTCATTGGCCGATCCTATGACGGTGCTCACGTAAGGCTGCCCTTGCTAGACCCGGTTTCGGAATTCCGTCACAATAGTGTTGTGAAATTCAGCCCGGACAGTGCCGACCGCCATACGCGTGGCGCGATCGTCCAGCTCCTGCTGGAGTCCGGGCCCATCACCGCAGGCGAGATCGGCGATCAGCTGGGTATCTCGGCCGCGGGCGTTCGCAGGCATCTCGACGCGCTTATGGAGGCCGGTGACGCGCAGTCCAGCGCGGCGGCGGCGTGGCAACACAGCGGCCGCGGCAGGCCCGCCAAGAGGTACCGGCTCACCCCGGCCGGTCGCGCGAAAATGGGCCACGCCTATGACGATCTGGCGGCCGCGGCCATGCGCCAGCTGCGCGAAATCGGTGGGGACGATGCGGTGCGCACGTTCGCGCGGAGGCGCATCGACAGCATCCTCTCGGGAGTAACCGAGGGAGCCGATGACGTTGAAACTGTCGTCGATCGCGTGGCAGATGCACTGACCAAGGCCGGGTACGCTGCGACCGCCACCAAGGTGAGCGGACCCCTCCACGGAATAGAGCTGTGTCAGCATCACTGCCCGGTGTCGCACGTCGCCGAGGAGTTCCCGGAGCTGTGCGAAACCGAGCGGGAGGCGTTCGCCGAGATCCTGGGTACGCACGTACAGAGGCTCGCCACGATCGTCAACGGTGACTGCGCGTGCACCACGCACGTGCCGCTTACCGAGACCCACAAGACCCTTCGGCACACAGCCCACGCCGAAGAAACCACGAGCAAGCTAGGAGCGTCGACATGACGACCACCCCAGAAGCCCTGACCCAGGAGCAGACCATTGAGTCACTGGGTCGCTACGGCTATGGCTGGGCGGACTCCGACGTCGCGGGGGCCAGCGCCCAGCGCGGCCTGTCCGAGGCAGTGGTGCGCGACATCTCCGCCAAGAAGAGCGAGCCCGAGTGGATGCTGCAGACCCGGCTCAAGGCGCTGCGCACTTTCGAAAAGAAGCCGATGCCGAACTGGGGTTCCAACCTCGAGGGCATCGACTTCGACAACATCAAGTACTTCGTGCGGTCCAGCGAGAAGCAGGCCGCCACATGGGACGACCTGCCGGCCGACATCAAGAACACCTACGACAAGTTGGGCATCCCGGAGGCGGAGAAGCAGCGGCTGGTCTCGGGTGTGGCGGCGCAGTACGAGTCCGAGGTCGTGTACCACTCGATCCGCGAGGACCTCGAGGCCCAGGGCGTGATCTTCCTCGACACCGACACCGCGCTCAAAGAACACGAGGACATCTTCAAGCAGTACTTCGGCACCGTGATCCCCGCCGGTGACAACAAGTTCTCCGCGCTGAACACCGCTGTGTGGTCGGGTGGTTCGTTCATCTACGTGCCCAAGGGTGTCCACGTCGACATCCCGCTGCAGGCTTACTTCCGGATCAACACCGAGAACATGGGCCAGTTCGAGCGCACGCTGATCATTGTCGACGAGGACGCCTATGTGCACTACGTCGAGGGCTGCACCGCGCCGATCTACAAGAGCGACTCGCTGCACTCGGCGGTGGTGGAGATCATCGTCAAGCCGGGCGGCCGGTGTCGGTACACCACCATCCAGAACTGGTCGAACAACGTCTACAACCTGGTCACCAAGCGGGCGCGGGCCGAGGCCGGCGCCACGATGGAATGGGTGGACGGCAACATCGGCTCGAAGGTGACGATGAAGTACCCCGCCGTGTGGATGACCGGCGAGCACGCCAAGGGTGAGGTGCTCTCGGTGGCGTTCGCGGGCGAGGGTCAGCATCAGGACACCGGCGCCAAGATGCTGCACCTGGCGCCGAACACGTCGAGCAACATCGTCTCGAAGTCAGTCGCGCGTGGCGGCGGCCGCGCCTCCTACCGTGGCCTGGTTCAGGTCAACAAGGGCGCGCACGGCTCGCGGTCCAGCGTGAAATGCGATGCGCTGCTTGTCGATACGGTCAGCCGCAGTGACACCTACCCGTACGTCGACATCCGCGAGGACGACGTCACGATGGGCCACGAGGCCACGGTGTCGAAGGTCAGCGAGGACCAGCTGTTCTATCTGATGAGCCGCGGCCTCACCGAGGACGAGGCGATGGCGATGGTCGTCCGCGGCTTCGTCGAGCCCATCGCCAAGGAACTCCCGATGGAGTACGCGCTGGAGCTCAACCGGCTGATCGAGCTGCAGATGGAAGGTGCGGTCGGCTAGTGAGCAACTTGACCGAGGCAGTTGAGGGTTCGGCCCTCACTGCCGTCAACAAGGGTGAACTGTTCTCGTCGTTCGACGTCAACGCGTTCGAGGTGCCCGGCGGCCGTGACGAGATCTGGCGGTTCACGCCGCTGAAGCGGCTGCGCGGCCTGCACGACGGGTCGAATGGGGACCCGAGCGGCACCGCGCGCATCACCGTGACCGAACGTCCCGGCGTCACCGTTGAATCCGTACAACGTGGGGACCAGCGGCTCGGCCAGGCCGGCAAGCCTTCCGATCGCGTTGCCGCGCAGGCCTTCTCGTCATTCGAGTCGGCGACCATCGTGACCGTCGCGCGGGATACCGAGATCGCCGAGCCGATCGAGATCGTCATCGACGGACCCGGCGAGGACCAAGTCGCCTACGGCCACCTGCAGATCCGCGTCGAAGAACTGTCGCGGGCCATCGTCGTCGTCGACCTGCGTGGCAGCGGGGTCTACGCAGACAACGTCGAGATCATCGTCGGCGACTCGGCAGGGCTTGGCGTCATCTGGATCGCCGACTGGGCCGACGACACCGTGCACGTCAGCTCGCACCACGCCCTGCTGGGCAAGGATGCGACGCTCGGGCATGTCAACGTCACCCTCGGCGGCGACGTCGTGCGGACCACCGCCACGGTGCGCTTCACCGCACCCGGCGGCGAGGCCAAGATGCTCGGCACCTACTTCGCCGACGACGGCCAGCACTTCGAATCGCGCCTGCTCGTGGATCACTCGCAGCCCAACTGCAAGTCGGATGTGCTGTACAAGGGTGCGCTGCAAGGCGATCCGGAGTCGCGCAAGCCTGACGCGCACACCGTGTGGGTCGGCGACGTGCTGATCCGCGCTGAGGCCACCGGCACCGACACCTTCGAGGTGAACCGCAACCTGGTGCTCACCGACGGCGCCCGCGCCGATTCGGTACCCAACCTGGAGATCGAGACCGGCGAGATCATCGGCGCCGGCCACGCCAGCGCCACCGGCCGTTTCGACGACGAGCAGTTGTTCTATCTGCGCGCCCGCGGCATTCCCGAGGATCAGGCCCGCCGTCTGGTGGTGCGCGGCTTCTTCAACGAGATCATCGCGAAGATCGCCGTGCCCGCAGTGCGCGACCGCCTGACCGAAGCCATCGAACGAGAATTAGCAATCACGGAATCGAGTACGTCGTAATGACCACACTGGAAATCAAAGACCTGCACGCATCGGTCTTCACGCCGGAAGGCGAAGAGGTTCCGATCCTCAAGGGCGTCAACCTGACGGTGAAGTCGGGGGAGACCCATGCGGTCATGGGGCCCAACGGATCCGGCAAGTCCACGCTGTCCTACGCGATTGCCGGTCATCCCAAGTACACCGTGACCTCCGGGTCGATCACGCTGGACGGTCAGGACGTGCTCGAGATGAGCATCGACGAGCGCGCCCGCGCCGGCCTGTTCCTCGCCATGCAGTATCCGATCGAGGTGCCCGGCGTATCGATGTCGAACTTCCTGCGCACCGCCGCCACCGCCGTGCGCGGTGAGGCGCCCAAGCTGCGGCACTGGGTCAAAGAGGTCAAGACGGCCATGTCCGACCTCGACATCGACCCGTCGTTCTCCGAACGCAGTGTCAACGAAGGCTTCTCGGGCGGTGAGAAGAAGCGCCACGAGATCCTGCAGCTCGGTCTGCTCAAGCCCAAGATCGCGATCCTCGACGAGACCGACTCCGGCCTCGACGTCGACGCGCTGCGCGTCGTCAGTGAAGGGGTCAACCGCTACCGGGAGACCGAGAACGGCGGCGTCCTACTGATCACGCACTACACGCGGATCCTGCGCTACATCAAGCCGCAGTTCGTTCATGTTTTCGTCGGCGGTCGCATCATCGATTCCGGTGGTCCGGAGCTGGCCGACGAACTCGAAGAGAACGGCTACGAGCGCTTCACCCAGGCAGCCCCCGCGGAGGCCTGACCGTGACGGCTGCGAAGACGCTCGACCTGACGGCGATAAGGGCGGACTTTCCGATCCTGAGCCGGGTGATGCGCGGCGGAAAACAGCTGGCATACCTGGACTCCGGGGCGACCTCACAGCGGCCGCTGCAGGCCCTCGACGCTGAGCGTGAGTTTCTGATCACCTCCAACGGGGCAGTGCACCGCGGTGCGCACCAGCTGATGGAGGAGTCCACCGACGCCTACGAGCAGGGCCGCGCCGATATCGCGGCCTTCGTGGGCGCGGACACCGACGAGCTGGTGTTCACCAAGAACGCCACCGAGGCCATCAACCTGGTGTCGTACGCGGTCGGCGACGACCGCTTTCCCGCAGCCGTCGGACCCGGCGACGTCATCGTCACCACCGAACTCGAGCACCACGCGAACCTGATCCCGTGGCAGGAGCTGGCGCGC
This sequence comes from Mycobacterium barrassiae, assembly GCF_025822765.1. Classification (GTDB taxonomy): domain Bacteria; phylum Actinomycetota; class Actinomycetes; order Mycobacteriales; family Mycobacteriaceae; genus Mycobacterium; species Mycobacterium barrassiae. The sequence continues at coordinate 110,946 of NZ_JACKUK010000014.1, forward strand.
CGCACGGGTGCGACGTTGAAGTGGTACGGCGTCACTTCCGAAGGGCCTGAAGCGGGACGGATCGATCTCGATTCACTCGAGCTCGACGAACGCGTGAAAATCGTTGCCTTCAGCCATCATTCCAACGTCACGGGTGCGATCGCCCCGGTGGCCGAACTGGTCGCGCGGGCGAAGGCGGTCGGTGCGCTGACCGTGCTCGACGCCTGCCAGTCGGTGCCGCACCAGCCCGTCGACTTCCACGCCCTCGACGTTGATTTCGCGGCGTTCTCCGGACACAAGATGTTGGGGCCCAACGGGATCGGTGTGCTCTACGGCCGACGCGAGCTGCTCGATCAGCTGCCCCCGTTCATCACCGGCGGATCGATGATCGAGACGGTGACCATGGAGCAGACGACGTACGCCCCGGCTCCGCAGCGGTTCGAGGCGGGCACGCCGATGACCTCTCAGGTCGTCGGCCTTGCGGCGGCCGCACGGTATCTGACCGAGGTGGGCATGGAGGCCGTCGAGGCGCACGAGGCCGAACTGGTGGCTGCAGCGCTCGAAGGGTTGTCGGGCGTCGACGGCGTGCGCATCATCGGCCCGGCGTCGCTCGAAAACCGCGGTTCACCAGTGTCATTCGTGCTCGACGGGGTACACGCCCACGACGTGGGCCAGGTGCTCGACGACGAGGGTGTCGCGGTGCGGGTGGGTCACCACTGCGCGTGGCCGTTGCATCGGCGGTTCGGCATCGCAGCGACCGCGCGGGCGTCGTTCGCCCTCTACAACACCCGCGACGAGATCGACCGCCTCGTCGCCGGCGTCAAGCGGGCCGTGGAGTTCTTCGCGTGAGACTCGAGCAGATGTATCAGGAAGTGATCCTGGATCACTACAAGCATCCGCATCACCGTGGGCTGCGCGAGCCCTATCACGCGCAGTCGTATCAGGTGAACCCGACGTGCGGCGACGAGGTCACGCTGCGCGTCACGTTGTCCGACGACGGCGAGCACATCGCCGACATCAGCTACGACGGGCAGGGCTGTTCGATCAGTCAGGCGTCGACCTCGGTGCTCACCGACCAGGTGATCGGCCAGGACGTCGGCGCGGCGCTGAAGACCGTCGCGGCGTTCACCGAGATGATTTCGTCGCGCGGGGCCGTCGAGGGCGACGAGGATGTGATCGGAGACGGCATCGCGTTCGCGGGCGTCTCGAAGTACCCGGCGCGGGTGAAATGCGCGCTGCTGGGTTGGATGGCCTTCAAAGATGCACTAGCGCAGGCCAGTGAGGAGATTTCAGATGAGCGACACCGCAGTGCCTAGCGACGAACTGCTCGCCGATCTCGAAGAGGCGATGCGCGACGTCGTCGATCCCGAACTCGGCATCAACGTCGTCGACCTCGGTCTGGTGTACGGCCTGAACGTCGAGCAGGGGGACGAGGGGAACGTCGCGTTGATCGACATGACGCTGACGTCGGCGGCCTGCCCCCTGACCGATGTGATCGAGGACCAGTCGCGCACCGCGCTGGTGGGCAGTGGACTGGTCAAGGAGATCAAGATCAACTGGGTGTGGAACCCGCCGTGGGGTCCGGACAAGATCACCGAGGATGGCCGCGAACAGCTGCGGGCGCTGGGCTTCACAGTCTGAGTTCGCGGCCGTCCCGGTCATCGCTGCACAGCCAACATCGCTCAACAGACGATCTGTCCGCCGAACAGGCCGGTGCCGCATTCGAAGGGCGAAGCCGGAGGCATCGGGCCATCCCAGACATTGCTGGGGCTGTAGTCGATGGAGCCGTCCAGATTCTTGGTGGCCACATTGCCGGTGCCCATGCTCACGTACTGCCAGGTGTGGCAGACGTTCATGTCCCAGACATAGACGCCTCCGGGCCCGGACGGCGGGAGCATTGATTGCCCTGGGCACCATTGATGGGGCACCGATGGCGCGGCCACCGCAGTGCCCGTGCCGATGCCCAGGCCTGCCGCCGCGAGACTGACCGACGCCAGCGCGCCGACGAGTATCCGTTTGGTAGACATGTACTTCCTTTTGTTCGGGCGCCGCTCCCTTAGCGACGTCGTTCAGCCGAAGTACACCGCGTGGGCCTTGGAAGATCCTTGACGCAGCCGTCTCTAGCTAAGTCGGTCGGCGAGTTCCCGCAGGTCGGCGGCCACCACATCAGGCGCAGGGACCTCACGAGTCGGCAGTGGCGCGTTGCCAGGACGGGTGATCAGCGCGGCGCCGAAACCCGCGGATTGCGCACCCATCGTGTCCCACGGGTGGGCGGCGACCATCATGCATTGCGACGGCGCCACCCCCAGCGCTTCGGCGGTTCCGGTGTAGAGCTGACGGGCCGGCTTGAACAGCCGCCAGGTGTCGACGCTGAACTGTTTCTCGAAGAACTCCGCGACGCCCGCGTTGTCCAGGGGCGTCGCACCGGAACCGGTGGGGGAATTCGTCAGGGTGACCAGGCGATAACCCTGCGCGCGCAGCGCCGCCAAACCCTCCGCCACATCGGTATGGGCGGGCATGGTGCGCATTCCATGCGCGAGTCGTCGAGATCGCCCTCGGTCACCGGTGTCCCACGAATGTCGCCGAGCATCCGCAGCACCGCCTGTCCGAGCGTGAAGAAGTCGACGTACGTCTCCGACAGGGTGACCGCCATCGAGTACATGACGAGCTGGTTGTACCACTCGCGAACCACGCCGCAGTCGCCGAAAACCCGGTCGAAATGCGGTTCGAGGGCTTCGATGTCGAGCAGGGTCTCGTTCACGTCGAACACCAGAACCGAAGGGCGGTCATCCATTCCGATGGTCCCGTTCCTGGAGGACCCAGTGATTTCCGTCGGGATCGCTGAAGTCGGCGAAGCTGGCGTAGTCGGATCTGTGCGGATCGGCGCCCAGTCGGTAGCGACCTCGCCACTCGCCGTGGTCGATGTCCTTGTGGCGGATGGATGTCACGCCGACACCGCGGTCGACGAGTTCGTCCCGCACGGCAGTGATGTCGTCGACCACGAGGTACAGGCCACGCACCGAGCCGGGATGCGCGTAGGTGAGCCCGACGCCGAATTGGATCGAGGTGCTTGACCCAGGCGGTGTCAGCTGCACGACCCGGAAATCCGGCGCGGGTGCATAGTCGACGTCCAGCGTGAACCCGAGTCTGTCCTGGTAGAAATCCAGCGACTTGTCGATATCCGACACCGGCACGATCACAACCTCCAGCGTCGCCTTCACGATGTGCTCCGTGCGGCGTTCTGCAGCACCTCGTCGGCGTCCAGTCCGCGGTCGATGCCGTGGGCGACGACGGTTTGACCCGGTTCGAGCTGCAGGCGCCGGTCGTCGAGCCACACCTCGATCTTGTCGGGTTCGAAGGAAACCAGACCGCTCACCCTGCCGGACTCCGGCCACGCGTCGAGATAGGACCAGGCAGCCTTCTGGTGTTCGCCGACGGTGTAGTAGTCGGCCAACCCTTTGTATGGGCAGAACGTCTGGCCGTCAACGTGTTCGAGCTGTGTCTCGTCGACGTCCTCGCGCGGCACGTACCACCGCGGCGCGAAACCCGACTCGTACAGGACCACCGGGCGATGGGTGTCGGCGATCACCCGTTCGCCGTCGCGAACGACGAGATGGCGTGACGAATTCCTGATGTCGATGCGGTGGTACGGGTCTGCCGCATGCCCGACGATGCGGTCGTCCTCTTCGTAGAAACCGTCCATCGCCCGCCACGCGAATGCGACGCGGTTCGTCAGTTCGTCTGCGTATTCGGGCGGCGCGGTGTGCTCCCACGCCGCGTGGGGGAGGCGTCGATCACCGACTACCACGGTGTACCACTGCATCTCGCCCAAGTCGCCGTGTTGGGTGACGCGGTCCTCGGCGACCAAGATGCCGTCGACGATGTCCTCCACAGGAAAGTAGGCGACGGGGTAGCGCCCCGGTTCGTGCAGCGCCAACACGTTCTCGCTGTCGGCGACCCAGTGGTCACCGACGCGCACCCGCATCCGCCGGCGCAGCGGCTCGGCGAACAGCAGGTGTTCGGGCATCGGTTGCGCGGTCAGGAATCGCCCGATCGAACCCGCGGCCAGCGGACTTTGTTGCCATGCCAATCCCATTGTGGTGCCCCTTCGTTCGATGGTTATGCAGTGGTTCGCTGGAGGAAGTCGCGGATCAGGTCGGCGACTTTCTCGGCTGCCGTCTCCAACAGGAAGTGGCCGCCGTCGAGCAGATGAATCTCGGCGCCCGGCGCGTCCTTGCCGAAGGCACGGGCGCCGTCCGGTCCGAAAATCGGGTCGCCTTCACCCCATACCGCGAGTACCGGCACCCCGCTGGAGCGGAGGTACTCGTGCAGCGCGGGGTACATGGGCGCGTTCGTCGCATAATCCCGGAAGAGCTTGAGCTGCACCTCGTCGTTGCCGGGTCGGCTCACCAGCGCGGCGTCGTGCATCCACGTGTCGGGGCTGACGAGCGATTCGTCGCTGACGCCGGCCACGTACTGCCACCGGATTCCCTCAACGCTGAGCGCCGTGCGCACACCGGCCTCGTTGGCAGGGTTCTGATCGCGCTGGTAGTCCCAGACCGAGGTCCAGAAGGTCTCGACAAAACCTTCGTCATAGCCGTTGCCGTTCTGCGTGACGATCGCGGTGATCGCCTGCGGGTGCCGCAGGGCCAGCCGCCATCCGATCGGGGCGCCGTAGTCCTGGACGTAGATCGCGTACCGGGTCTGGCCCAGCTGATCGAGCAGTCCCTCGGTGAGGTCGGTCAAGGCGTCGAAGGTGTAGTCGAATTCGTCGACGGTGGGTGCGTCGGACAGTCCGAAGCCGAGGTGGTCCGGAGCGATCACGTGATAACGGTCGGCCAGCCGGGGGATCAGGTCGCGGAACATGAACGAACTGGTCGGAAACCCGTGCAGCAGGACCAGCGTCGGCGCGTCCTGTGGACCCGCCTCCCGGTAGAACAGCCGATGGCCGCTGACGGTGGCATATCGATAGTGGACCTGCGCTCCCATGACTAACTCCTTTAACTAGTTTTATCGGTTAGTGACAGTGAACTCTTCGTGATGTAACCTGTCAATAGCAATTTGGAGGTTAGTTATGGATCTGGTGGCAATAAGCCCGTCCGATGAGGCGTTGTTGCTCGATCTACTCAACACAACGCCCGTGATCGACGGCATCGTGCACGACGGCCTCGCCGATTCGACTGCAGCGAAAGCCTGGATGCGCGCACACGGCATCGCTGCTACGAAAGAGGAGGAAGCCGCGCTGGTCGAGGCGCGATCGACACTGCAGAAGGTGGTGCGTGGCGAGATCGGCACCAAAACGCTGAAGAGGTTCGTGGCGGACGTCCGCTTGCGGCCCGTCGTCGACGGCGACGGATTGGACTGGCGGCTCGACGTCGAGGCCGGCGCCACCGGTGCGGCGCGCGCGGTGCTGGCCTGGGACGCGCTGCGGATCTCCAGTCCCGGCCGGCTGCGGCCATGTGCGAACTCCGAATGCCGACTGTTCCTCATCGACCGCAGCAAGCCCAATACGGCCCGCTGGTGTTCGATGGCCATCTGCGGAAACCGGATGAAGGCCCGCAGGCACTACCGTCGCGCGCGCTCGGCCGACGCGTGACCACACCGGAGATGCCGACGGTCGTGTCCGTCAACGTCGGCATGCCCGCCGATGTGTCGTGGCGGGGCAAGACCGTCCACACCGGCATCTACAAGCACCCGGTGCAGGGCCCCGTCATGGTGCGCAGGCTCAACATCGACGGGGACGGCCAGGGTGACCTCGCGGGCCACGGCGGTGAACAACGCGCGGTGATGGTGTACCAGACAGAGTCCTACGACCATTGGCGACGCCATTTCGGGCGCGACGACCTGCGGCCCGGGATGTTCGGCGAGAACTTCACGATCACCGGCCTGAGCGATGACGAGGTGTGCATCGGCGACCGGTACCGCATCGGGCACGCGGAGTTCGAGGTCACTCAGCCGCGTGTGACGTGCTTTCGGGTCGGCATGCGCCTCGGCGAGCCCGAGATGCCCAATCTCCTTGTCGCTCACCATCGCCCGGGCTTCTACTTTCGCGTCATCGAAGAAGGTCTGGTGGCGGAGGGTGACGAGATCGTGCGGACGCGGCGCGGCCGTCACGAACTGAGCGTCGCCGATGTCGATGCGTTGTTGTACCTACCCGACCGTGACGTGGGCATGCTCCGTCAGGCGGTCGATGTGCCTGCGCTGAGTCCGGGCTGGCAGCAGTCGTTCGCGGAACTCCTTGCCGCCCACGACAAGCCGTCGGGCACCACACCACCGCCGATCGGCGTCGAGCCGGGGTGGACCGGGTTCCGCACCCTGCGGGTCGCGCAAACCCGCCGTGAGAGCCCGGCCGTGCTGTCGATGGAGTTGGAGGCCGCCGACGGCGCCACACTGCCCATCGCGCGGCCGGGCCAGTTCCTGACGCTGCGGTTTCCTGCCGGCGATCCTGCGCCGCTACGCAGCTACTCGTTGTCGAGCGGCGGCGCACAAACGCGCTACCGGATCAGTGTGAAACGTGAGGAGCACGGTCACGTCAGCGGGTGGATTCACGCCAACGTCCGTGCAGACACCCTCGTGCAGGCCGCCGCCCCGCGCGGTGACTTCTATCTGGCCGACGGGGCGGAACCGGTCGTGCTCGTTTCGGCAGGCATCGGCATCACGCCCGTGCTCGCGATGCTGCATGCTCTGGCGGCGCAGCGCAGTGCCCGGGAGATCTGGTGGCTGCACATCGTGCGCGACCGCCACAGCCTCGCGTTCGGTGAGGAAGTCGGCGAGCTCATCGAATCGCTGACCAACGCGCATCAGCACGTGTTCTACACGGCGGAGTCCGGTCGACCCGACGCCGCGGCGATCTCCGCGCTCGGCCTGCCCGCCGACGCCGTCGCCTACCTGTGCGGGCCCGAACTCTTCATGACGGACATGCGCAGCGCGCTGACAGCGGCGGGAATCGCCCAGAGTCGGATCCGCACCGAATTGTTCGGCGCCCTACCGCCGATCAATCCGGGCATCACCGATACCGCGCACCGGGCACCGCATGTGCCCGACGCGCCGCCTGGCGCGGGACCGTCGGTTTCGTTCGCGCGCAGCGGGCTCACCGTGAACTGGTCGGAGGCCTACGACAGCATCCTCGAACTCGCCGAGGCCTGTGACGTCCCGACGCGGTTCTCCTGTCGCAGCGGCGTCTGTCATGTCTGCGCCACCGCGCTGGTGGACGGCGCCATCACCTACACGCAACAGCCGCTCGAGACCCCGTCCGACGGGACCGTACTGATCTGTTCGGCCCAACCGCGGGTGGGAGTCGTGTTGGACCTGTGAAACCGCCGATATCCGTCACACTTGTCCCGTGGTCACGATTCCCGCTGCAGTGTGGCGCGGTGGGTTCGTCTCTCGGGCGCTGACCACCGGCGTCGTCGTCGGACTCTGCCTGGGAACGTTGGCCTGGCTCGATTCGGGCTTCTGGCTGGCCGCAGCGATCGTCTTCGTTGTCGTCGGCACGTTCTACGGAATCTGGATGGCCCGCCGCATGGCGAGGTACTGGCCAGGTGCGAAGGAGTTGACCGGCGAGGAGCGCGTGAAAGTGGCGCGGGCGGTGCGGCGTGGTGAGCCGATCGATGACGCCCGACTGGCACAACCCGTCATCGACTACAGCCGCGGGCTCCACGACGCCGCGGCGAACCGCATGTGGCGCTGGCTGCTCATCCTCGTCCTCGTCGTGGCGGTGGGTACGGCGATCTGGGATTCGGTGACCGGCACGTGGGGCAACACCGTGGCATCGGTCGTCTATCTCGCGGCACTGCTGGTCGAATCGTTCTGGATGCCGAAATGGCAGGCGCAGTTGTTGGCCAACGCAGACCGGGCCGCGGCATTGGCCGGAAAGTCTCTGTAACGCCACGCGCCATCTGGTAACTCAGTGAGTGTGAGCTTCGAGGCGACCTATGTCGGCACGCGCCGCCAGCTGCGTGGAGTGGCCGAGAGTCTGATCGCCGGCCCGCAGTACCGATCGTCGGGAACGATCCGCCTCGCTGTACGCCCGGACGGTTTCGCCGCGGTGACCATCCCGGTCGCGGTGCACGGCATCGATCTGGTCCTGCCCAACGATGCGGTGCGGCTGGAGGGCCCGATGAGTTCGATCGCCGACGCCGCAGGCATCGTCGCGGGCCCACCCGAAGACGTCTACCCGATCGTCGACCCACTGCCGCCCGACATCGATCTGCGGCTCGACGCGGAGGCCGCCGAATGGGTCAACCGAAGCCACTACGCCGGCGGCTACGCACTGAAGACCTTTCTGCCCGAATGCCATCCGGTGCTCTGGCCCGAACACTTCGACGTTTCGGTGACCGACAGTGAGGTGAACTACGGCGTCTCCGCGGGGGACGACCACCACCCGATGCCCTATGCGTACGTCGGTCCGTGGACGGTGCCGACGGGCCCGTTCTGGAATGCGCCGTTCGGCGCGCTCTACCCACTGGATCGCGCCACCGATGTCGACGGTCTCACCAGCCGCATCGTCGACTTCTTCGAGCGCGGCCGTCGCGAGTTGTCGAACCCCGTCGCGGGCCCGTCGTGATCACCACCGTCGACGAATCCGCACTCGTTGCCGCGCTGCGCGACGGTGATGAAACCGTCTTCGCGCAACTGGTCGACCAGCACACACCGGCGCTGCTGCGGGTGGCCCGTGGCTACGTGCCCAGCCACGAGATCGCCGAAGAGGTGGTCCAGGAGACATGGATCGCTCTGATCAAGGGAATTGCCGGATTCGAAGGCCGATCCTCGTTGCGCACTTGGCTTTTCAGCGTGATGATCAACATCGCCAAGGCGCGCGGCTTGCGTGAGCGTCGCGATGCCGACGCGGCGATCGCGGCGTACACCGACGGCACGGTGGACCCGGCTCGGTTCCGCGGCACCGACGACCCCTATCCCGGTCACTGGAAACCCGATGAGGTGCCCGAAGCGTTCCCCGACACCCCCGAGGGCTCGGTGTTGGGTGGTGAGCTCGTCGAGGTGGCCCGCCGCGAAATCGACAAGCTGCCCAACCGGCAGCGGACCGTCGTCGCGCTGCGCGACATGCTCGGGTTCGACTCCAAAGAGGTGTGCGAACTGCTCGACATCAGCGTGGCCAACCAACGCGTGCTGTTGCACCGCGGCAGGGCAGTCGTGCGGCAGGCGCTCGAAAACTATCTGACGGAGGCCGCATCGTGACCGACTACGCGATGGACTGCAACGAACTCGTCGAGCTGGTGACGGCCTACCTCGACGGGGCGCTCGATCCCGACACCCGGGCCCGTTTCGACGCGCACCTGCTCGAATGCGAGGGCTGCGAGAACTACCTTCAGCAGTTCCGCAACACCGTCGCGACTGTCGGCCGGATCCGCGACGACGAGCTCGATCCGGCCTTTCGGAAACGCCTGCTCGACGCCTTCAAGGATTTCCACTGAAGCGGCCGAACGCCCATGGCCGTTTTGGCTTGACCACATACTGGGAACAGACTGCTCGAGCCCGACGTTAGGAGAAGCGTGGCTACCAGAGACATCACCGCTGAAGAATTCAACGACACCATCACGGGCAACGACATCGTGCTGGTGGATTTCTGGGCGTCCTGGTGCGGCCCGTGTAAGGCTTTCGCCCCGACGTTCGCTGCCTCCTCTGAGCAGCACCCTGATGTGGTCTACGCCAAGGTCGACACCGAGGCCGAGCAGCAGCTGGCGGCCGCAGCCGAGATCCGCTCCATCCCGACGCTGATGGCGTTCAAGAAGGGAAAGCTGGTGTTCAACCAGGCCGGCGCCCTTCCGCCCGCCGCGCTGGAGGACCTCGTCCAGCAGGTCAAGGCGTTCGACGTGGACGCGGCCATCGCCGCGCAGGAGAGCGGTCAGCCGAACTAACCGGTTGCACGCGATAGCGTGCAGTCCGTGAGCGAGCACTCAGGCCTCCATTCAGGCCCTGTAGAAGACCAATTCGTCCTCGTCGACCGGCCGCGACCCAATGTCGCATTGGTGACCCTGAACCGCCCCGAGCGGATGAACTCGATGGCGTTCGACGTCATGGTTCCGCTCAAGAAGGTTCTCGACGAACTGAACCACGACAACTCCGTGCGGGTGATTGTGCTCACAGGGGCGGGTCGTGGGTTCTCGTCGGGCGCCGACCACAAGTCGGCCGGTTCGGTGCCCCACATCGACGGGCTGACGCGGCCCACCTTCGCCCTGCGGTCGATGCAGGTGCTCGACGACGTCATCCTCGCGCTGCGCAAGATGCATCAGCCGGTCATCGCGGCGGTCAACGGTGCGGCAATCGGCGGGGGACTGTGCCTCGCGCTGGCCTGCGATATCCGCGTCGCCGCAGCTGGGGCGTATTTCCGCGCCGCGGGCATCAACAACGGCCTGACCGCCAGCGAGCTCGGGCTGTCCTACCTCCTGCCGCGCGCGATCGGGACGTCACGGGCGTTCGAACTGATGCTCACCGGACGCGACGTGGACGCCGAGGAGGCCGCACGCATCGGCCTGGTGTCGCGGGCCGTACCCGACGCCGAGCTGCTCGAGGTCTGCTACGAGCTCGGCGAACGGATCGCGTCGTTCTCCCGGCCAGGAATCGAGTTGACCAAGCGCACGCTATGGAGTGGACTGGACGCCGGTAGCCTTGAGGCGCATATGCAGGCCGAAGGCCTGGGACAACTCTTCGTCCGACTGCTCACCGCCAACTTCGAAGAAGCGGTAGCCGCGCGCGCAGAACGGCGGTCCCCGGTCTTCACCGACGACAAGTAACCGACGACAAGTAACAGGAGAGCAGCGTGATCACCGCAACGGACCTCGAGGTCCGCGCAGGCGCGCGCACGCTGCTTTCGACCGAGGGCGCCGCACTGCGGGTGCAACCCGGCGACCGGATCGGCCTCGTCGGCCGCAACGGCGCGGGCAAGACGACCACGATGCGAATCCTGGCCGGTGAAGGAGAGCCATACGCGGGTTCGATCTCCCGCACCGGTGAAATCGGTTATCTGCCACAGGATCCCAAGGAGGGTGACCTCGACGTCCTGGCTCGCGACCGGGTGCTGTCCGCCCGTGGGCTGGACACGCTGCTGGCCGATCTGGAGAAGCAACAGGCCCTGATGGCCGAGGTCGCCGACGATGCCGCACGCGACAAGGCGGTCCGGCGCTACGGCCAGCTCGAAGAACGGTTCGCCGCCCTCGGCGGATACGCCGCCGAAAGCGAGGCCGGCCGCATCTGCGCGAGTCTCGGTCTCCCCGAACGGGTTCTGACGCAGCCCCTGCGCACACTCTCCGGCGGGCAGCGCCGACGGGTGGAGCTCGCGCGCATCCTGTTCGCCGCGTCCGACACCGGGGCCGGGTCGTCAACGACGCTGCTCCTCGACGAACCCACCAACCACCTCGACGCCGACTCGATCGGCTGGCTGCGCGAGTTCCTGCACCAGCACAAGGGCGGGCTCATCATCATCAGCCACAACGTCGACCTGCTCGCCGAGGTCGTCAACCGGGTCTGGTTCCTCGACGCGGTGCGCGGTGAGGTCGACGTCTACAACATGGGCTGGCAGAAGTATCTCGACGCCCGTGCCACCGACGAACAGCGTCGCCGCCGCGAACGGGCCAACGCCGAACGCAAGGCCACCGCGCTGCGCAACCAGGCCGCCAAGATGGGCGCCAAGGCCACCAAAGCCGTTGCCGCGCAGAACATGCTGCGCCGTGCCGACCGGATGATGGCAGCGCTGGACGAGGAACGGGTGGCCGACAAGGTGGCCCGGATCAAGTTTCCGACCCCGGCGCCCTGCGGTCGCGTCCCGCTGGTCGCCAAGGGCCTGACCAAGAACTACGGCTCGCTCGAGGTGTTCACCGGCGTCGACCTGGCCATCGACCGGGGGTCGCGCGTCGTGGTGCTGGGCCTCAACGGCGCAGGCAAGACCACGCTGCTGCGCCTGCTGGCGGGCGCCGAGACCCCGGACGCGGGCACGCTGGAGCCCGGTCACGGGCTGAAGCTCGGCTACTTCGCGCAGGAACATGACACGCTCGATGACCGGGCGACGGTGTGGGAGAACATCCGCCATGCGGCACCCGATACCGGCGAGCAGGATCTGCGGGGTCTGTTGGGCGCGTTCATGTTCAGCGGTCCGCAGCTCGAGCAGCCCGCGGGCACGCTGTCGGGCGGCGAGAAGACCAGGTTGGCTCTGGCCGGCCTCGTCGCGTCCACGGCCAACGTGCTGCTGCTCGACGAGCCGACCAACAACCTCGATCCGGCCTCGCGTGAGCAGGTTCTCGATGCGCTGCGGAGCTATGTCGGTGCGGTGGTGCTGGTGACCCACGATCCGGGTGCGGCCGAAGCGCTGAACCCGCAACGGGTGGTGCTGCTGCCCGACGGCACCGAGGACTTCTGGTCCGATGACTATCGGGATCTCATCGAGCTGGCCTGAGCCGGAGAAGCAGAACGGTTTCACCGATTTTCGCCACCGCGGTGTAACTGGTTCCTACGCTGGGTATGCGTCGGGAATCAATCGCACGGGGAGGTGTCGATGAAGAAACTGACCAAGGACAGGGATGAACTTCTCACCGAGTTGAGGAGTGCATACGAAGGGGGTGCGAGCATTCGCACGCTGGTGGCGTCGACCGGTCGTTCATACGGTTCGATTCACAGCATGCTGCGCGAGTCGGGGACTACCATGCGCAGCCGCGGGGGGCCCAATCACCGCAGCCGCAAGCACTACAGCTGACCATCAGGCTCGGGCTGCATCGAAGCCTGCCGCAACGACGCCTCGACGAGGTCCAGTACGCCGCTGAGCTTTTCGGGATCGTCACCGGAAGCCAGGCGAGCGACCAGGCCGTCGAGGACGAGATCAAGATACGTCTGCATCACTGCGCTCGGCACGTCGTCGCGTAGCCGACCCGCCTGCTTCTGGCGGCGCAGCCGTGCTGTGGTGGCGGCCGACAACTCAGCGGAGCGCTCCATCCAGCCCCGATGGAACTCGGGGTCGTTGCGCAGCTTGCGTGCGATCTCCAACCGGGTAGCGAGCCAGTCGAACTGTTCGGGTGCGGCCAGCATGTCCCTCATCACCTGCACGAGGCCTTCTCGGGACGCCACGTCCGCCATCCGTTCGGCGTCCTCGCGTGCCAACTCGAAGAACAGCGTGTCCTTATCGCGAAAGTGATGAAAGATGGCGCCGCGCGACAGCCCGATAGTCTGCTCGAGCCGTCGCACGGTCGCCTTGTCGTAGCCGTACTCCGCGAAACACCGCCGGGCACCGTCAAGAATCTGCCGGCGCCGCGCCGCCAAATGGTCGTCGGTGACCCGGGGCATGCCTACGACCGCAGCATGTTGCGCAGGACGTACTGCAGAATGCCGCCGTTGCGGTAGTAGTCGGCCTCGCCGGGTGTGTCGATACGCACCACGGCGTCGAACTCGACCTTGCCGCCATCCTCTTTCGTCGCCGTCACCTTCACGGTCTTGGGTGTCTTGCCGTCGTTGAGCGCCTCGATGCCCGTGATGTCGAACGTCTCGGTGCCGTCGAGCTTCAGCGACGCCGCCGACTCGCCCTCCGGGAACTGCAACGGGATGACACCCATCCCGATGAGGTTGCTGCGGTGGATGCGCTCGAACGATTCGGTGATCACCGCGCGCACACCCAACAGGCTGGTGCCCTTGGCCGCCCAGTCACGCGAGCTGCCCGATCCGTACTCCTTGCCGCCGAGCACGACCAGCGGGATGTTCTTCTCCGCGTAGTTCTGTGCGGCGTCGTAGATGAACGCCTGCTCGCCGCCCTTGGTGAAGTCGCGGGTGTATCCGCCGGACACGTCGTCGAGCAACTGGTTGCGCAACCGGATGTTGGCGAACGTGCCGCGGATCATCACCTCGTGGTTGCCGCGGCGCGAACCGTAGGAGTTGTAGTCCTTCTTGTCGACACCGTGGGAATCGAGATACTGCGCGGCCGGGGTGCCCGGCTTGATGCTGCCCGCGGGGGAGATGTGGTCGGTGGTCACCGAATCACCAAGCAGGGCCAGCACTCTGGCGCCCTTGATGTCGGTCACGGGCTCGGGCTCGGCGGGCATCCCGTCGAAGTACGGTGGCTTGCGCACGTACGTCGACTTGCCGTCCCACTCGAAGGTGTTGCCGCTGGGCGTCGGGAGGTTGCGCCAGCGCTCGTCACCCTTGAACACGTCGGCGTAGTTCTTCCGGAACATCTCGGTGTTGATCGCGGAGGCGATGGTGTCGTCGATGTCCTTCTGCGACGGCCAGATGTCCTTGAGGAACACATCGTTGCCGTCGTTGTCCTTGCCCAGCGGCTCGGACTCGAAATCGAAGTCCATGGTTCCCGCGAGCGCGTAGGCGATGACCAGAGGCGGGGATGCCAGGTAGTTCATCTTCACATCGGGATTGATACGTCCCTCGAAATTGCGGTTACCCGACAGCACGGCGGTGACCGACAGGTCGGCGTCGTTGATCGCCTTGCTGATGTCCTCGGGCAGCGGACCCGAGTTACCGATGCACGTCGTGCATCCGTAGCCGACGAGGTAGAAGCCGAGCTTCTCCAGATACGGCCAAAGGCCGGCCTTGTCGTAGTAGTCGGTTACGACCTGGGAGCCCGGCGCCATCGTGGTCTTGACCCAGGGCTTGGTGGCCAGGCCCTTCTCGACCGCGTTCTTCGCGAGCAGGGCGGCGCCGAGCATCACCTCGGGGTTGGAGGTGTTGGTGCACGACGTGATCGCCGCGATCACCACGGCGCCGTGGTCGATGATGCAGTCGCCGCGCTCGGAGTTCTTGATCTCCACCGGGTTGCTCGGCCTGCCGTTGGAGCCGACCGCCGCCGACGGAACGACGGCATCCTCGTCGGCGAAGGACAGCGACACCGGGTCGCTGGCCGGGAACGATTCCTCAACGGCCTCATCGACCTTGGTGTGCTCGACGGGCAGGTTTTCCTCCACGTAGTTGTGGATGTCCTTGCGGAATGCGTTCTTCGCATCGGTCAGCTCGATACGGTCCTGCGGACGCTTGGGGCCGGCGATCGACGGCACCACGTCGGACAGATCCAGCTCGATGTACTCGGAGAACTTCGGCTCGCGCGACGGGTCGTGCCACAAGCCCTGCTCCTTGGCGTACGCCTCGACGAGCGCGAGCTGCTCCTCACTGCGGCCGGTCAACTTCAGGTAGTCGATCGTGACCTCGTCGATCGGGAAGATCGCTGCGGTGGAACCGAATTCGGGGCTCATGTTGCCCAGCGTCGCGCGGTTGGCCAGCGGCACCTCGGCAACGCCTTCGCCGTAGAACTCGACGAACTTGCCGACCACCCCGTGCTTGCGCAGCATGTCGGTGACGGTCAGCACGACGTCGGTGGCGGTCACGCCGGGGCGGCGCTCACCGGACAGCTTGAAGCCCACGACGCGCGGGATCAGCATCGACACCGGCTGGCCGAGCATGGCGGCCTCGGCCTCGATACCGCCGACGCCCCAGCCCAGGACGCCCAGCCCGTTCTCCATCGTGGTGTGGCTGTCGGTGCCGACG
This sequence comes from Mycobacterium barrassiae, assembly GCF_025822765.1. Lineage (GTDB taxonomy): Bacteria > Actinomycetota > Actinomycetes > Mycobacteriales > Mycobacteriaceae > Mycobacterium > Mycobacterium barrassiae. Next base: position 126,414 of record NZ_JACKUK010000014.1, read on the forward strand.
CAGGTGTCGGGATAGGCGACACCGTCGCGCGACATCACAACGCTGGCCAGGTACTCGATGTTGACCTGGTGCACGATGCCGGTGCCCGGCGGCACGACCTTGAAGTCGTTGAAAGCGCCTTGGCCCCAACGCAGGAACTGGTAGCGCTCACCGTTGCGCTCGTACTCGATCTCGACGTTGCGCTCAAAGGCGTTGGCGGTACCGAACAGATCGGCGATCACCGAGTGGTCGATCACCAGGTCGGCGGGCGCCAGCGGGTTGACCTTGTCCGGGTCACCGCCGAGCTCGGCAACGGCCTCACGCATGGTGGCGAGGTCGACGATGCAGGGCACACCGGTGAAGTCCTGCATGATCACCCGGGCGGGGGTGAACTGGATCTCCACGCTGGGATCGGCGGACGGGTCCCAGTTCGCGATCGCCTCGATGTGGTCCTTGGTGATGTTGGCGCCGTCCTCGGTGCGCAGCAGGTTCTCGGCGAGCACCTTGAGGCTGTAGGGAAGTTTCTCGGTGCCGGGCACGGCGTCCAGGCGATAGATCTCGTAGCTATTGTCCCCAACCTTCAGCGTGTCGCGGGCTCCGAACGAATTAACCGAATCTTTGCTGCTCACATCAACTCCCGGCTAGATATCGCCGCGACGGGCTGTGTCGGCGGCGCTCTCGACTCTAACAGTACGCTTGTCCTGTAAATAACCCCAGGGCGCTCCTAGTCTTCTCCTCGTGCGCGCGTGCTGCCACCCACGCGTATACCCATCACGTACGGTTCTCGTGTGATCGGACCGCATGTTATTCCGTTCCCGCCGACGTACATCCCCACCGATGTGTGCGGACCGGTCGGCAAGGATCCCGCGACGACTCCGGTCGACGAGTGCATGAACCTCGTTATCGCCGACATCAGGGACGACGGCGTGAGCGCCTCGCCGACTCCGGAGAACGCCGGCCTGGCCGACGTCGTCGCCGAGGCCAAGCAGAAGGGCATCGACCTCAAGATCGTCGTGGTCGATCAGAACCCGCCCATCGACACCCCACTGCGTGATGTCGCCACCGAGGTGGGGGAGGCGTACCCGGGGTCGACGGTGTTGGTGCTCAGCCCGACGGAGTCCGGCACCTTCAGCACCACCTATGACCGGGTGACGTTGGAAGCCGGCCAGGACGTCGCGGAGGGCCGCGGTGCGGTACAGGGATCGAAGAATTTCGTCAGCGAGTTGACGACGCAACATTTCCCGTGGACGACATTCACGATTGTGGTCGTTTTGGCAGTGATTGGCGCGGTGGTGGCAACGCGAATGTTGCAAAACCGCGCCAAACGACAGAAGGCATAGCGATAGCCGAAAAGCCCCGTGGCGCTGGGCTTTTGCGCGACTCCAGGGAACCGAATATCACGGCCCGATAACGCTATTCGCAATTACAAACTTGTAGTTTGTGACTAAAGTTTCCTTGGCGTCAGTTGTGACGTACGGTGCATTCTATAGCTGATGTTGCAGATGTGACTTCTGTGACTTCGCGTTGAGCCATAGGAGACCTTGTCCAATGAGACGCACCTCTAGCGCCTCTGCTGCGCAGCTATGCGGGCGGGTCTGCGCGATTCCCCTCACTGCCGGCATGCTGTTTGTCACACCGGGATTGGCCGTGCCGCCACCCGCCGCGGCGGACACCATCGGATCGCTTGTCGCCGAGGTCGCCAACGTCAACCAGAAGCTGGAGGACCTCGGCGCCGCGATCCTGCAGAAGCAGGAAAGCGTCAACAAGGCGATCGTCGACGTGCAGACCGCACGTGAGAACGCCGCCGCCGCGCAGCGCGAGCTCGATGCCGCCGCGCAGCGCGTGAAGGACGCCGACATCGCGATCGAGTCCGCGCAGCAGCGGTTCGACACGTTCGCAGCCGCGACCTACATCAACGGGCCGTCGAGTTCGTATCTGACCGCGTCCGACCCGAGCGACATCCTCAAGACCGCGGCGACCGGACAGACCCTGGCGGTCAGCACCCAGCGGGTGATCGCCGACCTCCAGCGCGCGCGCACCGAGCAGGTGAACAAGGAGTCGGCCGCGCGACTGGCCAAGCAGAACGCCGACCAGGCGGTCATCGACGCGGAGGCCAGTCAGCAGACCGCAGTGGACGCGCTGACGGAGGCGCAGGAGACCTTCCGCGCTCAGCAGGTCGAATTGGATCGGCTGAAGGCTGAACGCGCCGCCGCCCAGGCCAAGCTCGACGAGGCCCGCAAGTGGGCGGCACCGGCAGCGAACGCTCCCGCCCAGCCGGCCTCTGCCGCGACGGGGCCGTCGAACCCCGGCGCGGACTGGGACCGCGCCCCGCAGAAGGTCGACCCGGCCACGGGCAACTGGGATACGCCGTGGGATCCGTTCCTGCCCGCGATCCCCAGCGCCTTCGTCAGCGGCGACCCGATCGCGATCATCAACCAGATCCTCGGCTATGCGGCCACCTCGGCACAGGTGACGCAGGACCTCGGGCGCAGCTTCCTGCAGAAGCTGGGCCTGTTGCCCACGCCCACCGGCTACACCAACAACGGTGCGATTCCGCATGTCTACGGCAGGCAGGCCACCGAATACGTGATCAACCGCGCCATGTCGCAGCTCGGCGTGCCGTATTCATGGGGTGGCGGCAACGCTGCGGGTAAGAGCCGGGGCATCGATTCCGGTGCCAACACAGTCGGTTTCGACTGCTCGGGGCTGATGCTCTACGCCTTCGCGGGTGTCGGCATCAAGCTGGACCACTACTCGGGCTCGCAGTACAACGCGGGCCGCAAGGTGCCGTCCGCGGAGGCGCGCCGCGGCGACATGCTCTTCTGGGGGCCCAACGCCAGTCAGCACGTCGCCCTGTACCTCGGCGACGGAAAGATGATCGAGGCCCCGTACACCGGCTCGGTGGTGAAGATCTCGCCAGTGCGCACCAGCGGTATGACCCCGTACGCGACACGTCTCATCGAATGGTGACGAGAAGGATCGTTTTGCATTTCAGCCGTTTTCGGTTCCTGTCCGGCGTTCTGATGGTGGTCGCAGCGGCCGCTGTCGCCATCGGCGCAGCGCTGCCCGCCGCAGCGGCTCCCGATGACGGCCAGTGGGATCCCACGCTGCCGAAAATTCTGAGCGCCGGCGCGCCAGGGGACCCGCTGTCCATCGCCAACGCGTCACTGGCGGCGACGGCACAGGCCACCGAGGCTACGATGGATCTCGGCCGTAAGTTCCTCGCCACACTCGGCTTCGGACCGCCGGCCTCGGCCAGCGTCGCACCCGGCCGGGTGCGGGGGCCGCAGGCCGTCGAGTACGTCATCCGGCGCGGCGCCTCCCAGATCGGCACCCCCTACTCCTGGGGCGGAGGCAAGCCCACCGGGCCGAGCACCGGGGTCGAGTCCGGGGCCAACACCGTCGGCTACGACTGCTCGGGGTTCACCCAATTCTCGTTCGCCGGCGTGGGTGTGCTGATCCCGAAGTACTCGGGCGATCAGTACAACACCGGCCGCAAGGTTCCACTCAACCAGGCCAAGCGCGGCGATCTGCTGTTCTGGGGCCCCGGTGGGAGCCAGCACGTCGCGATCTACCTCGGCGGCGACAAGATGCTGGAGTCCGGGGGCACCGCGGGCGGCGTCGGGGTGAGTCAGGTGCGCCGGGCCGGTCTGCAGCCCTATGCGGCGCGAATTATCGAAACCTGAGCGACAGCTGAGCAAATACTGAGCTGCCGCTAGCAATGCTGCTCATGTGGGCGCCACGCGGCCGGGCAACGTCGACGGATGCCGACCTGCCTGGAATAGTTGACGACGAGCATGCGGCGGACCAGGTGCCGCCGAGGCCGGAGACCGGCCATATACCGATGTGGGAGGACCGTTGATGACGTCACCGAGTGGGCCGCCGCAGGGCGCCGGAGGGTATTCCGGACAGGGCCCCGCGCAGGGTTACCCCCCCGGCCCGGGCGGATCGCACGCCGCACCGGTCAACAACGGGGGCCTCCAGCAGGAGGTCCACACCCTCGAGCGCGCGATCTTCGAGGTCAAGCGGATCATCGTCGGCCAGGACCAGCTGGTCGAGCGGATGCTGGTCGGCCTGCTCGCCAAGGGGCACGTGCTCCTCGAAGGTGTCCCCGGCGTGGCCAAGACGCTGGCCGTCGAGACATTCGCCAAGGTCGTGGGTGGCACCTTCGCGCGCATCCAGTTCACCCCCGACCTGGTGCCCACCGACATCGTCGGCACCCGGATCTACCGCCAGGGCAAGGAGGAGTTCGACATCGAACTCGGCCCCGTCGTGGTGAACTTCCTGCTCGCCGACGAGATCAACCGCGCCCCGGCAAAGGTGCAGTCGGCGCTGCTCGAGGTCATGGCCGAGCGCAAGATCTCCATCGGCGGCAAGACGTTCCCGCTGCCTGCACCGTTCCTGGTGATGGCCACGCAGAACCCGATCGAGCAGGAGGGCGTGTACGCGCTCCCCGAAGCGCAGCGCGACCGCTTCCTGTTCAAGCTCAACATCGACTACCCGACGCCCGAGGAAGAGCGCGAGATCATCTACCGGATGGGGGTCAAGCCGCCCGAGCCCAAGCAGGTGCTCGGCCCCAACGACCTGCTCCGCCTGCAGGACGTCGCCGCCAACAACTTCGTGCATCACGCGCTGGTGGACTACGTGGTGCGGGTCGTCACCGCGACGCGCGAGCCCGAGAAGTTCGGCATGCCCGATGCCAAGGCGTGGATCGCCTACGGCGCCTCACCGCGTGCCTCGCTGGGCATCATCGCCGCCTCCCGCGCGCTGGCGCTGGTGCGTGGGCGTGACTACGTCATCCCGCAGGACGTCGTCGAGGTCATCCCGGATGTGCTGCGGCACCGCCTCGTGCTGACGTACGACGCGTTGGCCGACGAGATCTCGTCGGAGACGGTGATCACCCGGATCCTGCAGACCGTTGGCCTGCCGCAGGTCAATGCCATTCCGCAGCAAGGACATTCGGTGCCGCCCGTGATGCCTGCCGCGGCGGCTGCGGCCAGCGGTCGGTGACCAGCTCCCGACGTACGGTCGATCTGCCGTCGCTCAAGCGCGGGGAGATCCGTGATCCCGCGCTGACGGCGGCGCTGCGCAAGCTCGAGTTGACCGTGCGCCGCAAGCTCGACGGCGTGCTGCACGGCGACCACCTCGGCCTGCTGCCGGGACCGGGGTCGGAACCCGGCGAATCGCGGCTGTACCAACCCGGCGACGACGTGCGCCGGATGGACTGGTCGGTGACGGCGCGCACCACCCATCCGCATGTGCGCCAGATGATCGCCGACCGTGAACTCGAAACCTGGCTTGTCGTCGACGTTTCGGCGAGCCTGGACTTCGGCACCGTGGGCTGCGAGAAGCGCGACCTGGCCGTCGCCGCGGCGGCCGCGATCACCTTCCTCAACAGCGGCGGCGGCAACCGGATCGGCGCCATCATCGCCAACGGCGACACGATGCGCCGGGTGCCCGCGCTGTCGGGCCGGATGCACGAGCAGGAGGTGCTGCGGGCCATCGCGACGATGCCGAAGGCGCCTCCCGGTGTGCGCGGCGATCTGGCCGCGGCCATCGACGCCCTGCGCAGGCCGGAGCGCCGCCGCGGGATGGCGGTCATCATCAGCGACTTCCTCGGCCCGATCAACTGGATGCGCCCGCTGCGCGCCATCGCCGGTAGGCACGAGGTGCTGGGTATCGAGGTGCTCGATCCGCGCGACGTCGAACTGCCGCCCGTCGGTGACGTCATCCTGCAGGACACCGAGACCGGCCGGACCCGTGAGTTCACCATCGATCCGCAGCTGCGCGACGACTTCGCGAAGGCGGCGGCGGCGCACCGGGCCGAGGTGGCGCGGACACTGCGACGCTGCGATGCACCGCTGCTGTCGCTGCGCACCGACAGGGACTGGATCGCCGACGTGGTCCGGTTCGTCGCCACCCGGCGCCTGGCCCTGGCTGGCCGCGCCTGAGGGCACGACGTGGAATGCTAAGGCGTACATGACATTACCGATCCTTGGACCGATAACACTTTCGGGTTTCGAGCACGCGTGGTTCTTCCTGTTCCTGTTGGTCGTGCTCGGTGTCATCGCGCTCTACATCGTGGTGCAGCTGGCCAGGCACCGGCAGATGCTGCGGTTCGCCAACATGGAGTTGCTGGAAAGCGTTGCGCCCAAACGGCCGACGCGACGGCGCCACCTGCCCGCGATCCTGCTCGTCATCGCGTTGGTCTTCCTCACGGTGGCCATGGCGGGCCCGACGCACGACGTCCGTATTCCACGTAACCGCGCTGTGGTCATGCTCGTCATGGACGTGTCGCAGTCGATGCGGGCCACCGACGTCTCACCCAATCGCATGGCCGCCGCGCAGGAGGCGTCCAAGCAGTTCGCCGACGAGCTCACTCCGGGCATCAACCTCGGGCTGATCGCGTATGCGGGCACGGCGACGGTGCTCGTCTCACCGACCACCGGCCGCGAGGCGACCAAGGCCGCGATCGACAAACTGCAGTTCGCCGACCGCACCGCCACCGGTGAGGGCATCTTCACCGCGTTGCAGGCGATCGCCACCGTCGGCGCGGTGATCGGTGGCGGTGACGAGCCACCGCCGGCACGCATCGTGCTGTTCTCCGACGGTAAGGAGACGGTGCCGTCGAACCCCGACAACCCCAAGGGCGCGTTCACCGCGGCGCGCACCGCCAAGGACCAGGGAGTGCCCATCTCGACCATCTCGTTCGGCACCCCGTACGGCTACGTCGAGATCAATGACCAACGTCAGCCGGTGCCCGTCGACGACGAAATGCTCAAGGAGATCGCCGATCTGTCCGGCGGCGAGGCGTTCACCGCCTCCAGCCTCGAACAGCTGCGTCAGGTGTACGCCAACCTCCAGCAGCAGATCGGCTACGAGACGATCAGGGGCGACGCGAGTATCGGCTGGCTGCGCCTGGGTGCGCTGGCGCTGGCGCTCGCGGCGCTGTCGGCTTTGTTCATCAACCGTCGTCTGCCGAACTAGGGATGACGATCTGATATGACGCTTCCGCTCCTGGGCCCGGTCTCACTCACCGGATTCACTCACGTCTGGTGGCTGTTGTTCTTCCTTGTCATCTTGGCGGTTCTGGTGGGGCTTTATGTGGCCGCACAGATCGCCAGGCGCAGGCGACTGCAGCAGTTCGCGAACACCGAACTACTCGACAGCGTGGCACCCAAACGCCCGAGTCCGTGGCGGCACGTACCGGCGGCACTGCTGGGGATCTCGTTGTTGCTGTGCACAATTGCGCTCGCCGGCCCCACCTACGATCAGCGGCTGCCACGCAACCGTGCCGTGGTGATGATGGCGATCGACGTGTCACAGTCGATGCGGGCCACCGACGTGGAACCCGACCGACTCACCGCCGCCAAGGAAGCGTCCAAGCGGTTCGTCGACGAGCTCACCCCCGGCATCAACCTCGGCGTGATCGCCTATGCGGGCACCGCCACGGTGCTGGTCTCGCCGACCACGAACCGGGACGCCAGCAGGCGCGCCATCGACAACCTGCAGGTGGCCGACCGCACCGCCACCGGTGAAGCGATCTTCACCGCACTGTCGTCGATCTCCACAGTCGGGGCCGTCATCGGCGGCGGGGACACGCCCCCGCCCGCGCACATAGTGCTGTTCTCCGACGGCAAGGAGACAGTCCCGAACAACCCCGACAATCCGAAGGGCGCGTTCACCGCCGCGCGCACCGCCAAGGACCAGGGCGTGCCGATTTCGACCATCTCCTTCGGCACCAAGCACGGCGAGGTCGAGGTCAACGGCGAGAAGGTGCCGGTGCCCGTCGACGACGCGATGATGAAGAAGATCGCCCAGCTCTCCGGCGGTGAGTCCTACACCGCGTCGAATCTCGAGGAGCTCAACAAGGTCTACTCCACGCTGCAGGATCAGATCGGCTACGAGACCGTGCGCGGTGAGGCGACCACCGGCTGGCTACGCCTCGGGGCCCTGATGGCCGCCGTGGCGGCGGTGGCGGCCCTGCTGATCAACCGTCGCCTGCCATTCTGAGGCGATTTCTTAAGAATGCTGTCGAGGCGATAGGTTGGCGGGCATGCCGGAATTCGTATCGCGCTCTGTACTCGTCACCGGTGGCAATCGCGGCATCGGACTTGCCATAGCTCAGCGGCTCGCGGCCGACGGCCACAAGGTCGCCGTCACGCACCGCGGGTCCGGCGCCCCGGACGGGTTGTTCGGTGTGGTGTGCGACGTCACGGACAACGCCTCCGTCGACCGCGCCTTCAAAGACGTCGAGGAGCACCAGGGCCCCGTCGAGGTGCTGGTGTCCAACGCAGGCATCTCCAAGGACGCATTCATGATCCGGATGACCGAGGAGCGCTTCGAAGAGGTCATCAACACCAACCTCACCGGTGCGTTCCGGGTGGCTCAGCGGGCATCGCGCAGCATGCAGCGCAAGCGGTTCGGCCGGATCATCTTCATCGGGTCGGTCTCCGGCATGTGGGGGATCGGCAATCAGTCCAACTACGCGGCGGCCAAGGCGGGTCTGATCGGCATGGCCCGGTCGATCTCCCGGGAGCTCGCCAAGGCCGGCGTCACCGCGAATGTGGTGGCGCCGGGCTACATCGACACCGAGATGACCCGCGCGCTGGACGAGCGCATCCAGGAGGGTGCGCTGGACTTCATCCCGGCGAAGCGGGTCGGCACCGCCGAGGAGGTGGCCGGCGCGGTCAGCTTCCTGGCATCCGGGGACGCGAGCTACATCGCCGGCGCGGTGATCCCGGTCGACGGCGGCATGGGCATGGGCCACTAGAAAGGAAAACCACGACATGGCAGGACTTCTGGAAGGCAAGCGGATCCTCGTCACGGGGATCATCACCGACTCGTCGATCGCGTTTCACATCGCCAAGGTGGCGCAGGAGGCGGGCGCCCAGCTGGTGTTGACCGGGTTCGACCGGCTGAAGCTGATCCAGCGCATCGCCGACCGGCTTCCGGAAAAGGCGCCGCTGCTCGAATTGGATGTGCAGAACGAGAAGCACCTCGACACGCTCGCCGAACGCATCACCGAGGTGATCGGTGAAGGCAACAAGCTCGACGGCGCGGTGCACTCGATCGGCTTCATGCCGCAGACCGGAATGGGCATCAACCCGTTCTTCGACGCCCCGTACGAGGACGTCTCGAAGGGCATCCACATCTCCGCGTACTCGTATGCCTCGCTAGCCAAAGCGGTGCTGCCCGTCATGAATCCGGGCGGCTCGATCGTCGGCATGGACTTCGACCCGACCCGCGCGATGCCCGCCTACAACTGGATGACGGTCGCCAAGAGTGCGCTGGAATCGGTGAACCGCTTCGTGGCTCGCGAGGCGGGTCCGCACGGTGTGCGATCGAATCTCGTTGCCGCGGGGCCGATTCGCACGCTGGCGATGAGCGCCATCGTCGGCGGTGCGCTCGGCGAGGAGGCCGGTGCCCAGATGAAGCTGCTCGAAGAGGGCTGGGACCAGCGGGCGCCGATCGGCTGGAACATGAAGGACCCGACGCCGGTCGCCAAGACCGTGTGCGCTCTGCTGTCGGATTGGCTGCCCGCCACGACCGGGACCGTCATCTACGCCGACGGCGGCGCCAGCACACAGCTGCTGTAGCGCGACACGATGAGCGGTCGCGCGGAGAGCACTGACATCGACGCCGTCCTGCTGCTGTCGTTCGGCGGCCCGGAGGGGCCGGACCAGGTGATGCCGTTCCTCGAGAACGTCACCAGAGGACGGGGGATTCCGCGCGAGCGGCTCGCGTCCGTCGCCGAGCACTACCTGCACTTCGGCGGCGTGTCCCCGATCAACGGCATCAATCGCGCGCTCATCGACCAGTTGCGTGGCCTCATCGACATCCCGGTGTACTTCGGCAACCGCAACTGGGAGCCGTACGTCGAGGATGCGGTCGGCGACATGGCCCGCGACGGGATTCGCCGCGCCGCGGTTTTCAGCACGTCGGCGTGGGGCGGTTACTCGGGCTGCGCGCAGTACGTCGAGGACATCGCCAGGGCCAGGCGCGCCGTCGGCGACGCCGCGCCGCAGCTGGTGAAACTTCGGCAGTTCTACGACCATCCGCTGTTCGTGCAGATGTTCAGCGATGCGATCACCGCGGCCGCGCAGACCGTGCCCGACGATGCACGGTTGGTGTTCACGGCACACTCCATTCCGCTGTCGGCCCGATCCCGTTGTGGCACAGACCTGTACGAGCGCCAGGTGGCCTACGCCGCCAAACTCGCCGCCGCCGCGGCAGGGTACGACGATTACGACCAGGTCTGGCAGTCGCGCTCCGGGCCCCCGCAGGTGCCGTGGCTGGAGCCCGACGTCGCCGATCACCTCGGAGCTCTCGCGGCGGCGGGCACCCGCGCGGTGGTCGTCTGCCCGATCGGTTTCGTGGCCGACCACATCGAGGTGGTGTGGGACCTCGACAACGAGCTCAAGGGTGAGGCAGAGCGGTACGGCATGGCGTTCGCGCGGGCCGCGACGCCCAACGCCGACCTCGCGCGCGTGGTCGCCGACCTGCTCGACGAACTACGCCACGGCCGCGACCCGGTTCGCGTCGCCGGTGCGGAACCTCCACCGCTACAGGGCTTCTCGATCGACGGGGTGTACTGCACACCTGCGTGCGATACCAGGTAGCCGGGGGAACGTCTTGGGTGGCTCCCGCAACGACACGGCAGGGTGTGCGCGCAACTCTGGAAGTGCAGCAGAAACATAGATATTCGAAGGAGTTTCGCGATGCGACCAGGGTTGAAGCAGATTTTGGCGGCGATGATGACAGGCGCGGCAGTGGTGACCATTGCGGCGGCTCCGGTCGCGGCGGCGGACACCGTACCGACCTCACCAGCTGTGGTGTCGACCGCACATCCTGGGGCGGACCTGACCGTCATTCCGGCCGGCCACGGCTACGGCGGTCACGGATACGGCCACATCGGCCACTACGGATTCCATGGCTATGGCGGTCCGGGCTTTGTCGGTCCGGACTATGGGTTCGGCTACTACCGGCACTGGTGGCCTTGGCGTTGGTGAGGTGAAAGTCAGTGCTTCCAGGCGGAATGCAGGATCGCGCTGACCGCGGCCAGCCGCGCCGACCGCACGACGCCGTTGAGCGGACGTAGTGCTTCGCTGGCGGTCTGCACGTCCGCGGAGCTGTTCAGCCCGATCGGGATCAGCCCCGAGCTCACGGTGATGATCGCGTCGATGTACGCCGCGTTGTCCAGTACCCGCAGGGCGCGGGTTGGGGCGTGATCCGGAATGCTGTGTTGCCGTTCGGATTCCACCACTTGCTCGACGAGGCTGCGGGGGTCCTCGATGTCGCTGCCCGCCGCCTCGGCGTGCAGGGCGCCGAGCGCGTCGGCGGCGGAGCGGACGGCCGACCGCATGGCGTACTCCGCTTCGCCGAGGTCCAGACCCTCCATCGGCTTCGCTCCGGGCACCGAGTACACCGTCCACGACATGCCGCACGGATCGGGTGCGGCGTCGGGGTCATCGCTGTCGTCGAGGTCGGGGTAGTCGTAGTCGGGCACCAAGCCGATGGCCTCGGCGGGGTCACTCGCGACGATGAGTGCCTCGCCCGCGGTCACCGCGTCGCGCTGGAACTGGGTCCCCGCAGGCAGCCCGCGGACGTCCCCGGGCACCGGCAGGACGACGCCCATCGCGGGAGACGAACCCCCGCGGCCGGCACCGGTGCGCAGCGTCTGCAGCAACGAAACGGCGCCAGAGTCGGTCAGATCCGGCCAGGGCAGCCCGGTACGCCCGGCTGCCACCGAGTCGTATGCGGTGACGGAATGTCTTGGCGCCCACAGCGATAAGGCATCCAGCACATCGTCAGGCGCGGCGGCGCCGGCCAGCCAGGCATTGGCCCACACCGACAGCGACACACTCGGACACCACATAGTTTTCGCAGTGTAGTTGTTAGCGGCTCAATGGGTCGGCTACGCGCTAGGCTGGCGGCATGCCTGCTGCGTTGATCTGGCTAGTCGCCGCACTGGCCCTGGCCGGGGCCGAGGCGCTGACGGGCGATCTGTTCCTGCTGATGCTCGGCGGCGGGGCTCTTGCGGCCGCGGGGTCAAGCCTCATCTTCGATGACGTGTGGGTGCACGGAGCGGTGTTCGCCGTCGTGTCGGTGCTCCTGCTGGTGCTGGTGCGGCCCGCTCTGCGCAAGCATTTCCAGTCGGGTAAAGGGCTGCCCGAGCCCGCCAAGGCGCTGGAGGGCAAGAGCGCGCTGGTGCTGGACCGGGTCGGGCGCCACGAAGGCCAGGTGAAACTCGAGGGAGAGGTGTGGACCGCGCGCCCTCTGAACGAAAACGACGTGTACGAGCCGGGTGACCATGTGACCGTCGTGCAGATCGACGGCGCGACGGCGGTCGTCCAGAAAGTCGTCTAGAGAACTGGACCAGAGAACACCGAGGAAGGAACGTTCATGGATGGTGCGGTAGCCGGCCTGGTGCTCCTGGTCGTGTTGGTGGTGTTCGCCGCCATCATCGTGGCCAAGTCCGTCGCATTGATCCCACAGGCCGAAGCCGCGGTGATCGAACGCCTCGGCCGCTACAGCAAGACGGTCTCGGGACAGCTGACTCTGCTGTTGCCGTTCATCGACAAGATCCGGGCCCGCGTCGACCTCCGCGAGCGCGTCGTGTCCTTCCCGCCCCAGCCGGTCATCACCGAGGACAACCTGACCGTCAACATCGACACCGTCGTCTACTTCCAGGTCACCAATCCGCAGGCCGCCGTCTACCAGATCAGCAACTACATCGTCGGCGTCGAGCAGCTGACCACCACCACGCTGCGCAACGTGGTCGGCGGTATGACGCTGGAACAGACGCTCACCTCACGTGACTCGATCAACGGCCAGCTGCGAGGGGTGCTCGACGAGGCCACCGGCCGCTGGGGTCTGCGCGTCGCGCGCGTCGAACTGCGCAGCATCGACCCGCCGCCGTCGATCCAGGATTCAATGGAGAAGCAGATGCGCGCCGACCGTGAGAAGCGCGCCATGATCCTGACGGCGGAAGGCAACCGCGAGGCGTCGATCAAACAGGCCGAGGGGCAGAAGCAAGCGCAGATCCTCGCGGCCGAGGGCGCCAAACAGGCCGCCATCCTGGCAGCCGAGGCGGACCGGCAGTCCCGCATCCTGCGCGCACAGGGTGAACGAGCCGCGTCCTATCTGCAGGCCCAAGGCCAGGCCAAGGCCATCGAGAAGACATTCGCCGCGATCAAGGCCGGCCGTCCGACGCCCGAGATGCTGGCCTACCAATATCTGCAGACCCTGCCGCAGATGGCCAAGGGCGAAGCCAACAAGGTGTGGCTCGTGCCCAGCGACTTCGGCTCCGCGCTGCAGGGGTTCACGAAGCTACTCGGGGCGCCTGGCGAAGACGGCGTGTTCCGTTATCAGCCGTCCCCGGTCGAGGAGGATCTGCCCAAGCCCGAGGACGATTCGGACGAGGTGGCCGAATGGTTCAACACGCAGACCGACCCCGAGATTGCGCAGGCCGTCGCGCAGGCGGTGGCGGAGGCGCGCACTCCGGTCGACAGTCCGGGGTCGATCGAACCGCCGAAGCAGTACCCGCCGCTGTCCCAACAACAGCAGCCGCCCTCGGCCTACACTCCGCCGCCTGCGCCGGGACCGCGCGGCGACGGGGGAGCGCACTCCCTCTGAGGCTGATTACCTGACCGCCGGCTCGGAACTTTCCTCCGCGTCGGCCAGGCGCTCGCGGTGATGGCGCCGGTGGGCGCGGATCTCGTAGACGAGCCCGGTCGCGCCGACGCACGCGGTGCAGAACGAGATCAAGAACAGCAGCGGGCTGACGTTCCCGGTCAGCGCGTCACCGAGGATCACCACCGCCGCGGTGCCGGGCACCAGCCCGACCAGCGTGGCGAACGTATAGGGAAGCACCCGCACCGCTGACGCCCCGGCCGCGTAGTTCAGCACCGAGAACGGCACCGCGGGGATCAGTCGCATCGACACGATGGCTGGCCACCCCCGTTCACGCAGCCGGGCGTCCAGGGAGTCGATGCGGGGGTGTCGCACCAGCTTGTTGAGCTGCCATCCGGCCGCGCGCACCAGCAGCAGGGCGATGACGGCGCTGATGGTGGCCGCCCCAACCGCCAGCGGCACACCGAGGACCGGCCCGAACAGCAGCCCTGCGGCCAGGGTGAACGCGGTACGCGGGAACGGAAACACCGTCACCACGATGTGGGCGCCGAGGAATGCCAACGGGAACCACGGGCCGACGGACGTGGCCCAGTCGCGCAGCTGCACCGCGGTCGGCAGAGGCACCAGCAGCGCGATTGCGACGAGAATCACAATCGCGGAAAGGATGGTGAACACGCGCCTGCGGGGCAGTGCCGACGCCGTCGCAATCACCGACGCACGAATGGCGCGCAGCGTGCTGACGACGGTATTCACGCCTACCAACCCTACGTGGCGTCGGCCGGTAAGACCGGACGGCGCGAGCGTGAGTCCGCCGACCGGCCGTCAACACCGTGACAGCGATCATTTAGCCTGGTGAACGGTCGTGTTAGACACAGAGGTCACACGTTTCGACAACAGGAGATGCCGGTGTCGGTAGGTACGCCCGTGGGATCGGAATCGGATCGCGAGCAATGGCGCGCGGCCGTCGCCGCGGTGCTCGCCAAGAGCAGCCGCAAGGATCCAGCGGAGCTCGGCGAAGCGCCTGAGCACCTGCTCGACTCGCCCACGTATGAGGGCTTCCCGATCCGCCCGCTGTACACCATCCTCGATTCCCAGCCCGAGCCGCCGCTGCCGGGACGCTGGCCGTACACCCGCGGTTCCGATGGGCTGCGCGACGTCAAATCCGGCTGGAAGGTCGCCGAGACTTTTCCCGCGCCCGGCCAGGTTTCGGTAGCGGACGGAAACGGCGCCGTGCTCGCCGCGCTCACCGAGGGGGCCAGTGCGCTGATCCTCGACATCGGCCCCAACGGGGTCGGCGCCGACGAGCTCGACCGGCTTCTCGAAGGTGTGTTCCTCGAACTCGTGCCCGTGGTTCTGGACGCGGGCCAGGACTTCACCGCCGCCGCCGACGCGGTGCTGGCTCTGGTGGCCGACCTGGATGACGAACGGCGCGAGCGCCTTTCGATCGATCTCGGCGCCGACCCGTTGACCGCCGCTCTCAGCGGCCGCGGCGCGCCGACGACCGACCAAGTGGCGGCCACCGCCGCCAAGACGATCGGCTACGGCGGTGGCGTCCGTGCCATCACCGTCGACGGGCCGGCGTTCCATGACCGTGGCGCCAACGCGTCGTTGGAGCTGGCGGGCGCGATTGCTGCGGGGGTCAGCTATCTGCGGCTTCTTTCCGAGCACGGCATCTCGGTGCCGGACGCGTTGCGGCAGATCAGCTTCCGGCTCGCCGCCGACGACGACCAGTTCATGACCATCGCCAAACTGCGTGCCGCGCGGCAGCTTTGGGCGCGGGTGGCCGAGGTGGCCGGTGCGCCCGACGCCGGCGCAGTGACCGTGCACGCGGTGACGTCCAAACCCATGATGGCGCAGCGTGATCCGTGGGTGAACATGCTCCGCACCACCGTCGCCGCCTTCGCCGCGGGTGTCGGGGGAGCAGACACGGTCGCGGTCCACCCGTTCGACAGCGCCATCCCCGGCGGATGGCCCGGCACCGCAGCCAGTTTCGCGCGCCGGATTGCCCGAAACACCCAGCTGCTGCTGTTGGAGGAGTCGCACCTCGGCCGAGTGCTCGACCCCGGCGGCGGTTCGTGGTACATCGAAGACCTCACCCGGGAGCTCGCCGAACACGCGTGGAAACACTTCCAGGACATCGAATCCCGCGGCGGCTTCGCGGCAGCAGGCGATTATCTGTCCGAGCGGATCGCGCAGGTGAGCGACACGCGCCAAGACGACATCGCCCACAGGCGGACGGCGCTCACCGGTATCAACGAGTATCCGAATCTGGCGGAAATACCGCTGCCCCATGCTGATCCGGATCCCGCCGTGCAGCGTTACGCGGCCGGTTTCGAGGCGCTGCGCGACCGATCGGATGCATACTTGGCCGAGCACGGCGCCAGGCCGCAGGCGCTGCTCCTTCCGCTCGGTCCGCTGGCCGAACACAACATCCGCACGACGTTCGCGGCGAACCTGCTGGCATCCGGCGGGATCGAGGCCGTCAACCCGGGTCCGCTCGACGCCGCCGGGGTTGCGAAGGCGGTGTCGGACGCGGGCGGCGCCGTCGCTGCCGTGATCTGCGGTACCGACGCCCGGTACGCGGACGAGGTCTCCGACGTCGTCGAGGCGGCGCGGACGGCAGGGGTTTCGCACGTGTATCTCGCCGGGCCGGAGAAAGCGGTCGCCGAGGCGGCCAGCAAGCCGGACGAGTATCTGACCGCCAAAATTGACGCGATCGCCGCCCTGTCGGCGCTGCTCACCCGATTGGGGGCGTGACATGACCGTATCCAATGTCGCCGGTCAGCCGGCTTCGGACGTGAAGCCGGGGGCCATCACCAACTTCGCCGAGGTGCCGCTCTACGGCGAGAAGACCGGTGAGCCCGCCACCGAAGCGGCGGTGACCGAGCACATCGCCGCGGCCGCTGCGGCGCACGGTTACACCGCCGATCAACTGGACTGGACCACCCCGGAGGGCATCGACGTCAAACCGGTGTACATCGCGGCCGACCGCGATGCGGCCGTCGACGCCGGCTACCCGTTGGACACCTTCCCTGGCGCACCGCCGTTCGTCCGGGGGCCGTACCCGACCATGTACGTCAATCAGCCGTGGACCATCCGCCAGTACGCCGGCTTCTCGACGGCGGCGGAGTCCAACGCGTTCTATCGTCGCAACCTGGCCGCGGGCCAGAAGGGTCTGTCGGTGGCGTTCGACCTCGCCACCCACCGCGGCTACGACTCCGACCATCCGCGCGTTCAGGGCGACGTCGGAATGGCCGGTGTGGCAATCGATTCCATCCTTGACATGCGGCAGCTGTTCGACGGTATCGACCTGTCCACCGTCTCGGTGTCGATGACGATGAACGGTGCGGTGCTGCCGATCCTCGCGCTCTACGTGGTCGCGGCCGAGGAGCAGGGGGTGCCGCCGGAGAAGCTGGCAGGGACCATCCAGAACGACATCCTCAAAGAGTTCATGGTCCGCAACACCTACATCTATCCGCCGAAGCCGTCGATGCGGGTGATCTCCGACATCTTCGGCTACACCAGCGCGAAGATGCCGAAGTTCAACTCGATCTCAATCTCCGGGTACCACATCCAAGAGGCCGGTGCCACAGCCGATCTCGAGCTCGCCTACACGCTGGCGGACGGTGTCGAGTACATCAAGGCGGGCCTGGACGCGGGGCTGGACATCGACAAGTTCGCGCCGCGGCTGTCCTTCTTCTGGGGCATCGGCATGAACTTCTTCATGGAGGTCGCCAAGCTGCGTGCGGGCCGGCTGCTGTGGAGTGAGCTGGTCGCGGAGTTCGGCCCGAAGAACGACAAATCGCTGTCGTTGCGCACCCACTCGCAGACGTCGGGATGGTCGTTGACCGCTCAGGATCCGTTCAACAACGTGGCGCGGACCTGCATCGAGGCGATGGCCGCGACTCAGGGGCACACCCAGTCGCTGCACACCAACGCCCTCGACGAGGCGCTCGCGCTGCCGACCGACTTCTCGGCGCGCATCGCCCGCAACACCCAGCTGCTGCTGCAGCAGGAGTCGGGGACCACGCGTCCGATCGACCCGTGGGGCGGTTCGTACTACGTCGAATGGCTCACCCATCAGCTGGCCGAGAAGGCCCGCGCGCACATCCGCGAGGTGAACGAGCACGGCGGTATGGCGCAGGCGATCAGCGACGGCATCCCGAAGATGCGCATCGAAGAGGCCGCCGCGCGCACCCAGGCACGCATCGACTCCGGCGCCCAACCCGTCATCGGGGTGAACAAGTACCAGGTCGACGAGGACCATGAGATCGAGGTCCTCAAGGTCGAGAACAGCCGGGTGCGCGCCGAGCAGATCGCCAAGCTCCAGAAGTTACGCGCCGAGCGCGACGAAGCGGCCACCCAGGCTGCGCTGGCCGAATTGACCAGGGCCGCAGGTGAATCCGAGGCAGCAGGCGAGGACGGCCTCGGGAACAATCTGATGGCGTTGGCCATCAACGCGGCCCGCGCACACGCGACGGTGGGCGAGATCTCCGACGCGCTGGAGAAGGTGTTCGGACGGCATCAGGCCGAGATCCGTACGATCGCAGGCGTCTACCGAGATGAGGTGGGGACGGTCAGCAATATCTCTACCGCAACGGAACTCGTGAACAAGTTCGCGGAGGCGGACGGTCGTCGGCCGCGCATCCTGGTCGCCAAGATGGGGCAGGACGGCCACGACCGCGGACAGAAGGTGATCGCGACCGCATTCGCCGACATCGGCTTCGACGTGGACGTCGGCTCGTTGTTCTCCACGCCCGAGGAGGTCGCGCGCCAGGCCGTCGACAACGACGTGCACGTGGTCGGGGTGTCGTCGTTGGCCGCTGGCCACCTGACGCTGGTGCCCGCGCTGCGCGAGGCGCTCGCCGAGGCGGGCAGGCCCGACATCATGATCGTGGTCGGCGGCGTGATCCCGCCGGGCGACTTCGACGAGTTGTACGCGGCGGGCGCGACCGCGATCTTCCCGCCCGGCACCGTCATCGCCGACGCCGCCATCGGCCTGCTGCACAAGCTCGCCGACCGGCTGGGCTACAAGCTGGCATAGCCCGGGGGTAGATGAACGCCATCGAGGACTTGGCCGCCGCGGTGCGCAACGGCGACCGTGCGGCGCTGCCCAAGGCCATCACGCTCGTCGAGTCCACCCGGGCCGACCATCGCGAACAGGCGCAGCAACTGCTGCTGGACCTGATGCCCGACGCGGGCAGCGCCATGCGCGTGGGGATCACCGGGGTGCCCGGCGTCGGCAAGTCCACGACCATCGAAGCGCTCGGCATGTACCTGATCGAGCAGGGGCACCGCGTCGCGGTACTGGCGGTCGACCCGTCCTCGACGCGCACCGGGGGATCGATCCTCGGGGACAAGACGCGGATGGCGAAACTGGCGGTGCACCCCGACGCCTACATCCGGCCGTCGCCGACCTCGGGCACCCTTGGCGGCGTCGCGCGGGCCACCCGCGAAACGATCGTGCTTCTGGAAGCGGCCGGGTACGACGTCATCCTGGTCGAGACGGTTGGCGTCGGGCAGTCCGAGGTGACCGTTTCCAACATGGTCGACACCTTCGTGTTCCTGACGCTGGCGCGCACCGGCGATCAGCTGCAGGGCATCAAGAAGGGTGTGCTGGAACTGGCCGACATCGTCGTGGTGAACAAGGCCGACGGTGAGCATGCGGTGGAGGCCAAGGCGGCGGCCCGTGAACTGACCGGCGCGATCCGACTGATCTATCCCCGCGAAACACTTTGGCGCCCACCGGTTCTCACGATGAGTGCGCTGACCGGCGACGGTCTGGTGGAGCTGTGGGAGACGGTGCTCAAACATCGCGAGGTGCTCACCGAGGCCGGCGAGTTCGAGGCGCGGCGGCGCACGCAGCAGGTCGAGTGGACCTGGTCGATGGTCCGCGACGCGGTGCTGGATCGTGTGCTGTCGCATCCTTCGGTTAAGAAGATCCGGGCCGACGTCGAGCGCCAGGTGCGGGACGGAAAATTGACGCCCGCGCTTGCTGCACAACGCATCCTGGAAGCATCCGACCTGCAGTAACTTAACTTTTCGGTAACGCTTCGTTTATTTGCCGGGGGGCCGGGTAAATTTAATTCATTGTGACGGGTGTCAAATCCGTGGAGCGCAGCGCGGCGCTCCCACGAGGGATTCAGGGCGCAGCGGACTCGAACTTTGCCTGCACCCTGTGCGCGTTCTCGAACCTGTTCCCCGGCCGCCGGTTCGGCGGTGGCGCCCTGTGCGTCTATCTCCACGGTGAACCCGTCGTCGATGTGTGGACCGGCTACGCCGACCGCCGCGGCACCGAATTCTGGACGGCCGACACCGGCGCCATGGTCTTCTCGGTCACCAAGGGTCTCGCGTCGACGGTGATCCATCGGCTCGCCGACCGCGGCCTGCTCGACTACGACACTCCGGTCAGCGAGTACTGGCCCGAGTTCGGGGCCAACGGCAAGTCCCACATCACGGTCCGCGACGTCATGCGGCATCGCGCCGGGCTGTCCCAGCTCAACGGTGTCAGCAAGTCCGAGCTGCTGGACCACCTCGCGATGGAGCAGCGGATCGCCGCCGCGCCGGTCAACCGCCTGCTGTACGGCCACCAGGCCTATCACGCTTTGACGTATGGCTGGCTGATGTCGGGGCTGGGTCGAGCCATCACCGGCAAGGGTATGCGCGACCTGATCCGCGAGGAGCTGGCCGAACCGTTGGACACCGATGGACTGCACCTGGGTCGTCCGCCCGCCTCGTCGCCGACTCGTCCCGCCCAAATCCTCGCTCCGCAGGGCACATTGGCCAATCCGATATTCAACTTCGTGGCGCCCCGGGTGGCCGCGCTCGGCGTGTCCGGGGTCTTCGGTTCGATGTACTTCCCCGGGATGAAGTCCGTTGTGCAGGGGGATACGCCGTTTCTGGACGCCGAGATTCCGGCGGCCAACGGAGTGACCACCGCGCGGGCGCTGGCAAAGATGTACGGGGCGATCGCCAACGGCGGACGGGTCAACGGCACACAGTTGCTGTCCCCGGAGCGGGTCGAGGGCCTGACCGGCGAGCGGAGCTTCGCGCCAGACCGCAACCTCTTCGTGCCGCTGTCCTTCCACCTCGGATACCACTCCGTGCCGATCCCCGGTGTGATGCCAGGTTTCGGGCACGCGGGGCTGGCCGGCTCGGTGGGATGGGCCGACCCGGAATCGGGGATGGCCTTCGGCTTCGTGCACAACCGGTTGCTGACGCGCATGGTGCTCGATCAGGCGACGTTCGCCGGCCTGCAGACCTTGATTCGCCGCGACGCCGCCCGCGCGCGCAGGCGGGGATACGACACGGTGCCCGCACTGGGAGCGCCCTACAAGAAGGTCACCCGGCCCGTCGCAGGTTAGATCAGCAGGTTAGTCAGCGGTCGGCCGTTGAGAACCATTTGGTCTTCTTGCGCCACGATTCCGCCGACGTGATGGCGAACCCGGCCCCGCACATGCACGCGAAGATCCACACCAGCGTGGAGCCGGCGTCCAAAGCCTGGAGCTGCGGAATGAAGGCGGTGGCCAGCCGGGTCAGGCAGGCAGCGATGCCCGCGGCCGACGAGACCAGGTAGATGTTGGCGACGGTGCGAGAGCGCGGATCCTGGCGCAGCACCAGCAGCGCTCGCGAGCCGTAGCCGAGCAGATAGATGAGGGTTCCGCACAACAGCAGCCAATAGATGTTCAGCCAGAAGTCTGTCGGCACCTGGAAGAAGTCGGCCTTGTAGATCTTGGCGCCGTTGCCCAGGGTGAACGCGACAAGGAGCAGCGGTATACACAACGTCGCGGGGTACTCGACGTACTGCTTGAACGACAGCCGGAGATCGTGGTCCTGCTGTAACCGGCCGAGCGCGTTGTAGACCACCGCGGACGCCGCGACGATGTAGAGGTCGTGGCCGATATAGTCCTCGAGGTTCCATTTACCGGTGAGGGAGTGCAGGAATACGCCGAGCGTTTCCGAGGCCCACGGCGACATGAGAAGTACGGCGCCGCCCTGCAAGGCGATGTTCAACGTTGCCGCGAACTCCCAACGGGAGGACCACGTGACGCGCCTAATCCACAGGCTCCATGCGATACAGCAAAGCGTTATCGCGATCAGAGAAGTGAGAGCCATAAGTGTCGCTTTCGAGCCGCAATGTACTCAGCAAAGTATAGGGCTACAGGGGCGGTGCGTCACTGCGCGGCTTGAGCTCGGACAGCTTCGGGGCGCGAGTCCGTTGGGTGGTGCGGGTGGCGGTGGCCTCGCGCAGTGCGGTGGGCGCGAAGGGTGAGGACTCGAGGTAGCTCCACACCTCCTGCTCGCTCATCAGGCCGAACCGAATCTGCAGGTCGGGGTAGCTGAGGCCGAATCTATCGGCTACGCGGCGCAATTCCTCGGCGTCGGGATAGTCGCTTTCTTTGATACGCCGGTAGTACGTACTGCTCGATGTGCCGAGCGCGTCGTAAATATCCTTGGCGTCAATATCGCCGTCCAGGAGATAGTCGAGCAGGGCTTTTAGCTGTCGGCCGTTCTCGTCTGTTCGGGGCACCTTACCCACGATAAAGCAATTTCCGACGAATGGGCAGGGGCAGCCGCAAACTGGAAGGCTTTGCCTTAATTGACACTGGCGTCACAGTTTCGGGAGCACTATCCCAAATATGGGACACCTGAGCTATCGTTGGCATTATGGTTGCTCCCCAGTTGCCGACAACGGCCAACGAGGTTTTCGAGGCTGTTTCCGACGCCGTTTCCGAACGTGCAATTCCAGCGATCCACATCGTGGATTACGACACTCCGGATGGTTCACGTCCCGCGGGCATGGCGCGGGTGTCGACGACGGATACCGAAGAACTCACCGCAGAACTGGACGGGGCCATCGAGTGGCTGGGCGTCGCTTCCGACGAGATTCTTCTCGCGGCCCTGGCCCGCACGATCGCCAGGACGCTAGGCGAGGGCACCGTCGCCGTCGATATCGCCAGTCAGCGCGGCAGCATGCTCGACGCGGTGCCGCTGACCTGTGCCACCGCCCGGCAGGTCGACGCCACCGAAATGCTGCGCAGCGTGTCGGCCATCCTCGCCTCGGCCACGGAGAGCGCTGCCGACGGGATGTCGGAGATGTACTTCAACTACCTGGGTGAGGTCCCCGAAGATGCGGTGCCGGTGCCGGTGCAGGAGACGCCGCCCGGGCTGGGCCACGCGCTGGAGATGCGGGTCTACCGCACCGGCGGCCTGGTGCACGTCGACTGGTGGTACGACACGAGCCAGTTCGAGCCCTACACCATCGAAGAGCTGGCCGAGCAGTTCCCGCGCGCGTTCTACGAAATGACCACGGACGCGCTGCCTGCCGGATAAGCGCTGGCGACCGCGCATTTCGTAGGATTTGCGCTCGTCATTAGAATCGACCACACGGCGTTGATCCGGCTATCACCGGGGAGCCTTCGGAAGAACGGCTGTTTTGGCTCAGTAGAACCGAACGGGTGGGCCCGTCATCGCCCGAAGTGAGCGGCGCACGTCGTCGATGTGCGCAAGCGGGGTGGTACCGCGGCGCTCGCGCACCGCGCGAGGTCGTCCCCGTGCCTTAGATGTGATGGGGCCTCCGAAGGCGGAGGCCGCAGATTGGGCACAGGAGACACGTGACCGCCTACCCGAAGCCGGCCGCCGGGGCACCCCACTTCCCGGCGCTGGAGGCCGACGTCCTGAACTACTGGGAGTCCGACGACACGTTCCGCGCCAGCATCGCGCGCCGCGAGGGATCGCCGGAGTACGTGTTCTACGACGGTCCGCCCTTCGCCAACGGCCTCCCGCACTACGGCCACCTGCTGACCGGCTATGTGAAGGACATCGTGCCGCGCTACCGCACCATGCGCGGCTACAAGGTGGACCGCCGCTTCGGCTGGGACACCCACGGCCTGCCCGCCGAACTTGAGGTCCAGCGCCAACTCGCGATCACCGACAAGGCGCAGATCGAGGAGATGGGCATCGAGAAGTTCAACGCGGCCTGCCGCGCGTCGGTGCTCAAGTACACCAACGAATGGCAGGCCTACGTCACGCGGCAGGCCCGCTGGGTGGACTTCGAAAACGATTACAAGACACTGGATCCCGGCTTCATGGAGTCGGTGATCTGGGCATTCAAACAACTGTGGGACAAGGGCCTGGCGTATGAGGGCAACCGGGTCCTCCCGTACTGCTGGAACGACGAGACGCCGCTGTCCAGCCATGAGCTGCGCATGGACGACGACGTCTACCAGAGCCGCCAGGATCCGGCGATCACCGTCGGTTTCCAGGTCAGCACAGGCGATTTGGCTGGCGCTTACCTGCTGATCTGGACGACGACGCCGTGGACGCTGCCGTCCAACCAGGCCGTCGCGGTGCACCCCGACGTGACCTACGTCGTCGTGGCGGGCCCCGACGGGAACCGCTACGTGCTGGCCGAGGCCCGGCTGGCGGCCTATGCGCGCGAACTCGGCGACGAGCCGGAGATCCTCGGCACCTACAGCGGCAGCGATCTGCTCGGTGTGCAGTATCTGCCGCCGTTCCCGTACTTCATGGACGCGCCGAACTCATTTCGGGTGTTGCCCGCCGACTTCGTCAGCACCGAGGACGGCACCGGCATCGTGCACATGTCGCCCGCGTACGGCGAGGACGACATGGCCACCGCATCGGCGGCCGACATCGTCGCCGTCACCCCGGTCGACTCCAAGGGCCGGTTCGACGCGACCGTGCCCGAGTACGCGGGCCAGCACGTCTTCGACGCCAACCCGCAGATCATCCGCGACCTGAAGAACCAGAGCCGCGCCGCTGCCGCGAACGGGGCGGTGCTACTGCGGCACGAGACCTACGAACACTCGTACCCGCACTGCTGGCGGTGCCGGAACCCGTTGATCTACCGGGCCGTATCGTCGTGGTTCATCAAGGTCACCGAATTCCGTGATCGGATGGTCGAGCTCAATCAGGAAATCACCTGGTATCCCGAGCACGTCAAGGACGGTCAGTTCGGCAAGTGGCTGCAGGGCGCCCGCGACTGGTCGATCTCTCGAAACCGCTACTGGGGCAGCCCCATTCCGGTCTGGAAGTCCGACGACCCGGCGTATCCACGCATCGACGTGTACGGCAGTCTCGACGAGCTCGAGCGCGACTTCGGCGTGCGCCCGACGGATCTGCACCGGCCCTTCATCGACGAACTGACCCGGCCCAACCCCGACGACCCGACCGGCCGGTCGACGATGCGGCGCATCGAGGACGTGTTCGACGTGTGGTTCGACTCCGGTTCGATGCCCTACGCCCAGGTGCACTATCCGTTCGAGAATGCGGATTGGTTCGACACCCACTTCCCGGGCGACTTCATCGTCGAGTACATCGGCCAGACCCGCGGCTGGTTCTACACGATGCACATCCTGGCGACCGCGCTGTTCGACCGTCCCGCGTTCAAAACCTGTGTCGCACACGGCATCGTGCTCGGTAACGACGGGCAGAAGATGAGCAAGTCGCTGCGCAACTACCCCGACGTCACCGAGGTGTTCGACCGCGACGGCTCCGACGCGATGCGCTGGTTCTTGATGGCATCGCCGATCCTTCGTGGCGGCAACCTGATCGTCACCGAACAGGGCATCCGCGAAGGCGTCCGCCAGGTACAGCTGCCGCTGTGGAACGCCTACACGTTCCTGGCGCTCTACGCCCCGAAGAAGGGGACGTGGCGCACCGACTCCACCCACGTGTTGGATCGCTACATCCTGGCCAAGCTCGCCGAGCTGCGTGACAGCCTCACCGAGTCGCTGGACGTCTGCGATATCTCGGGCGCCTGTGACCAGTTGCGCCAGTTCACCGATGCGTTGACGAATTGGTATGTGCGACGGTCACGTTCGCGGTTCTGGGAAGAGGATCCCGACGCCATCGACACACTGCACACCGTGCTCGAGGTGACGTGCAGGCTTGCCGCGCCGCTGCTTCCGCTCGTCACCGAGATCATCTGGCGCGGGGTGACCGGTGAACGCTCGGTGCATCTGACCGACTGGCCGGAAGCAGACCTCCTGCCGAAGGACCCGCAGTTGGTGGCCGATATGGACCTGGTCCGGGTGGTCGCCTCGGCGGGTTCGTCGCTGCGCAAGGCCAAGAAGCTGCGGGTGCGGTTGCCCTTGCCGAAACTCACGGTGGCCGTTGATGATCCGCGACGGCTCGAGCCGTACCGCGACATCATCGCCGACGAGCTCAACGTCAAGACGGTCGAGCTCACCGACGACATCGCCACCTACGGCCGTTTCGAGTTGACCGTCAACGCCAAGGTGGCCGGCCCTCGGTTGGGCCGCGACGTGCAGGCCGCCATCAAGGCCGTGAAGGCCGGCGAGGCCGTCGCCAACGACGACGGAACGCTGACCGCGGGACCGGCGGTGCTGCAGCCCGACGAGTACAGCTCCCGGCTGGTGGCCGCCGACCCCGAGTACACCGCGGCGCTGCCTGACGGCGCCGGACTGGTGGTGCTCGACGGCACGGTCACCGAGGAGCTCGAGGCCGAGGGCTGGGCCAAGGACCGCATCCGGGAACTGCAGGAGCTGCGGAAGTCGACGGGGCTGGACGTCTCGGATCGCATCTCCGTGGTGATGTCGGTGCCGCCCGCCCATCAGGACTGGGCGCGCACCCACAGCGAGCTCATCGCGCGCGAAATCCTCGCCACCAGCTTCGAATTCGGTGATCCGGAGGACGGCAGCGAGATCGGCGACGGCGTCTCGGTGGCCATCGCGAAGGTCAACTGACCCGAGCGCGACGGCCTTCGAACTCCACGATGTCGCCCGATCGCAGCTGTCGACCTCTGCGGCGCTCGACTAGTTCGTTGACGATAACCAGCCCGTCCGCGATTGCCGCCTTGGCGTCGGCTCCGCTGTCGATCAGCCCCGCCAGTTTCAAGAACTGGCCCAAGCGGATCGTCTCGTCGCGGATCGGCACATCGTTCACGCCGGTCACGTCGCCGACCGTCCGGTGACCCTGCCCGGGATCGCCTTGATGCGCCTGACCATCGCGGCGAATTCGTCGTCATCGTCCGGGTTGGGCGGCGTGTCGAGTGCGATCCCGTCGCAGACGCCGTCGTACCAGGACGCCAGCACGTCGGGTAGCTCGGCGTAAGTGCCCTGCGGGACGAGTCGGTCCATCACGTCGTCGGAGAGGACACCGGCCAGCGTCGACCATTCCTTGCGCCGGGTGTGCTCGCTGAGGCGGGCGGCGACGTCGTGCAACCCGAACAGCTCGAGCGTGCGTTGATAGGCCGGCGTGGAGTAGAGGAACGCCAGTTCCGCGCGCAGATCGTCGCGTGCGGCGGCGACGGCCGCCCGGTCACGTCCGGCGATCACCCGCGGCACCACCACCAGCTGCGGTCCGCCGTCGGTGCGGCCCTCCTTGGCCGCACCGGCGGCCAGTGCGGGCAGCACGTATTCGCGCAGCACCGCCGGGTGCGAACTGGTGGTGTGGGCGACGAAACCGTCGGCCACGGCGCCGGCAAGCGTGCACATCCTGCGGTTGACGCCGCCGGTCCAGATCGGCGGGGGAACCGTGCCGATCGGCCCGGGGTTGAAGTACGGCTGCAGGCGGGTGAACGTGTAGTGGCTGCCGTGGTAGTCCAGATTCCCGCCCTCGGCGAAGGCGGTGAAGATCGCGCGCAGCGACGCGACATAGTCGCGCAGCTGCGCGGCGGGGTCACTCCAGGGCATCGAGAAACGTCCGACGATGTTGCCCCGCACCTGCGTGGCGATTCCGAGCTGAAAGCGGCCCCCCGAGTAGCGGGCCAGCTCCCACGCAGCGCAGGCGGTGACCATCGGGCTGCGCGCGAAGGCGACGATCATGCTGGTTCGCACCACCAGCGTCGTGCTGTGCTCCAGGGCGAGCGTGCACACGGCGAACGGATCGCGCACCGTCTCGGAGATGTGAACACCGTCGAAGCCCATGTCCTCGATGCGCTGCACCTCGTCGGCCACCTCGCTCAGGTGCATGCTGGCCGGAAGTGACGTGACTACGTCCACGACGCCCACCTCCGGCGGGACATCACGGCCGCGGTCAAACGGGCGAAATCGCCGAGCACGTCGCGGACGAACCCGGTGCGGCGATAACCGATCGCGTCGAGCGCGCCCCGGTGATCGAACGCGACCACCACGGTCGCGCCCACGGCGACCAGCCACCACAGGCCGAGAGCCAGGGCGCGCAGCGGCGCAGGCGAATCGGCGAAACCGTCGCGCAGGCGGTCTCGCTGAAACCGCACGTGGGCGTGTTCGTCGTCGACGATGCGCGCCGCCACGGCACGGGTGACCGGGTCGGGGCCTGCCGACGCGAGGCCGCCGTAGTACGACAGCGCGACGACCTCGGCGACGGTCAACACCATCAACTCGGTACGCAACCCCATCAGCCGGCGCAGGCGCACGAACACCGCGTCCGACCAGTGCCTGCTCATGGGGGTGCCGCCGAGGTAGCCGAGCAGTCGCAACAGGAGCGCGGCGTGCTGCTGTTCCTCGGCGACGAAAAGGCCGATGGCGCGCACATATTCGGGGTCGCCGGCCCGCTGCGCGTTACGCAGCAACTGGCGCCCGTCGCCGCTTTCACCGAGCTGGAACCGCCGCACCGATTCGATCAGCGGACGCCGTACGGGCTCGGGGACGTCGCAGTCGGCGTCGAAGTCGATGGCAGCGTCCACCTCGGCGTGCACGGCTTCATTCGCCTCGAAGTGGTCGACCCATCGGCCGAAGGTGCTGAGCCGACCGACAGGTTGCGTCATGGACGCCAGGCTAGCGAAATAGCATCGGCGGATGTGGACGGTCGATGGGTACTGCATCTCGACATGGACGCGTTCTTCGCGTCCGTCGAGCAGCTGACCCGTCCCACCCTTCGTGGCCGGCCGGTCCTGGTCGGCGGGCTGGGCGGCCGCGGTGTGGTCGCGGGCGCCAGCTACGAGTCCAGGGTGTTCGGCGCCCGGTCCGCGATGCCCATGCACCAGGCCCGCCGGATGGTGGGCGCCGCCGCCGTCGTGCTGCCCCCACGCGGTGTCGTCTACGGCGTCGCCAGTCGCCGGGTGTTCGACACCGTGCGCAGCTTCGTGCCGGTGCTGGAACAGCTCTCGTTCGACGAGGCGTTCGCAGAGCCCGCCGAACTCGCCGGTGCATCGGAGGATGACGTCGAAGCGTTCTGCCGGATCGTGAAGTCGCGGGTGCTCGACGAGACCGGATTGATCGCGTCCGTGGGCGCCGGATCGGGTAAGCAGGTCGCCAAGATCGCCTCGGACCTCGCCAAACCCGACGGCGTGCGGGTGGTGGCCCGCAGCGAGGAGCGCACGCTGCTCAACGGGTTGCCCGTGCGCAGGCTGTGGGGCATCGGACCGGTCGCCGAGGAGAAATTGCACCGGCTCGGCATCGACACCATCGGCGCCTTCGCGGCGCTGAGCGATGCCGAGGCCGCCGACATCCTCGGCGGCGCCGTCGGCGCGGCGCTGCACCGGCTGGCGCAGGGAATCGACGACCGGCCCGTCGCCGAGAACTCGCCCGCCAAGCAGATCAGCGCGGAATCGACGTTCCCCGAGGACCTCACCACGCTCGATCAGCTCCGTGAAGCGGTGGCGCGCATCGGCGAACACGCGCACACCCGGCTGCAGAAGGACGGTCGCGGCGCCCGCACCATCACCGTCAAACTCAAGAAATCCGACATGAGCATCCTCACCCGGTCGGCCACCCTGCCGTACGCGACCACCGATGCCCCCACCCTGATCGCCACCGCGCGCCGACTGCTGCTGGACCCCATCGAGGTCGGCCCTATTCGCCTTGTCGGCGTTGGCTTTTCGGGCCTGTCAGAGGTGCAGCAGGAATCGCTGTTCCCGGATCTGGAGTTGGTGGCAGAGGAGGTCTCCAGCACCGGCCTGCCGCCGACGCTGACCGAAGCCGCCGCGACACCCCCGGCGTGGCGAGTCGGCGACGACGTCGCCCACAGCACTCACGGGCACGGCTGGGTGCAGGGCGCCGGCCACGGCGTGATGACCGTGCGTTTCGAGACCCGCAGCACCGGGCCAGGACCGGTGCGCACACTTCCGCACGACGATCCCGACGTCGTCCGGGCCAATCCCGTCGACAGCCTGGACTGGCCGGCCTACGTCGACGAGCTCAGCCGCTACCAGAGCTCGCCGTAGCCGGTGGCCAGGAGGAACCCGTGGTTGTCGTAGGTCTCGCAGCGCACGACGTCGTCGTCGTCGACCGCGCAGCTGGCGCCCCAGTTCTCCAGCCGGTGCCCGGCGGGTAGGACGTCGACGTCGCGGGTGAAGGTGGCGGTGTCGGAGTGGAGGTACTCTGCCGGGCCCCAACTGTTGACGACCGTCTGGTTGGTGCCTGCAGGCGCATCGGCGGGGACGGCGTCGCAGCCGACCGGACCGCCGTTGGGGCCGATGCCGCACGACCGGCCGTCGGGGGTCTTGAAGTACACGTAGTAGAAGTCCTGGGCGGTGGTGTATCGACCCTGGGCCACGGGGTAGTCGCGGATGTCGTCGTCGGGGGCCGGCTGGGCACCCGCGCTCGGCGCGGCCGTCAGGGCGAGGCCGACGATCCCGGCGGCGGCGACGTACGCAGCGTTCACCCCTCCTGCATATCAGCCCCAGCGGGCGAGCACATCGCCGAGCGGCGATCCGGCCGCCAGGGCGGCCATCAGCAGGACGCGGGCCTGCGGGGGACGTAGCCGCGGCACGAAAACCGCTCCGGCATCGGCGAGTTCGC
The DNA here is from genome assembly GCF_025822765.1 of Mycobacterium barrassiae. Lineage (GTDB taxonomy): Bacteria > Actinomycetota > Actinomycetes > Mycobacteriales > Mycobacteriaceae > Mycobacterium > Mycobacterium barrassiae. Next base: position 156,734 of record NZ_JACKUK010000014.1, read on the forward strand.
GACCTGGCCCATATCCGGGACTGACCCGCCCCCCGGGCACCCGCGTCGACACCGCGACCGTCACACCGTTGCGGCAGTGCCGCCGCACGCCGTCGATCACCGCCGCGCCCGCATTGCCCGATCCCAGCGCCTCCAACACCAGACCCCGCGCACCGGCATCGACACATGCGTCCATCGCCGCGGTGTCACCGCCCGGATACACCGCGACGGTGTCGACCCGCGGCGCATCGGCCGCCCGGCCCGCCGCCAGTGACGGACGATTCTTCGGCGCGTCTGCGGTGAACGTCTCCGACACCGAGCCGACCGCGGTGCCGCGGAAGCTCTGTAGATCGTCCGTCGCCACCTTGTTCAGACCAAGCGGCTGCCATACCGTGCCCGCGAAACTGACGAGCACTCCGAGCCCCCGGGCCTGCGGGCTCGCCGCGACCGTCAACGCGTCGCGAAGGTTGCGGGGCCCGTCGGCATCGGGTGCGTCGGCGCTGCGCTGCGCACCGGTGAGCACCACGGGCATCTGACCGCCGTACGTCAGCTCCAGCCACAGCGCGGTTTCCTCCATGGTGTCGGTGCCGTGGGTGATCACCACGCCGTCGGCGTCGCGCAATTCGCCAACCGCCGCACCGATCCGATCCCAGTCGGCGGGTGTCAGCATCGAGCTGTCCACCGCCATCAGGTCGACGACCTGCACGTCGAGCCCCGCAGTGAGATCGGCTCCCGTGCGTGACGGACGTTTCACCCCGTCGTCGTCGGCGCTGGTGGCGATGGTGCCGCCGGTGGTGACGACGACGAGTCGAGTCATGGGTGGAATTGTCGTTCATTGTGGCTTTGGAATGATGGGGGAGTGACTGATGAATCCCCGGCGCCGGACGAGCCGCTGACGGGCGCCGGGGCACCGGCCGCCGTGGAAGCGCCTGCGCCGAGGCGTCGACTGCGCATGCTGCTGACCGTGGCCGGGTTGGTGCTGGTGGCCGACATCGTCACCAAGGTGCTCGCCGTCAAACTGCTGACCCCCGGACAACCGGTGTCGATCATCGGCGACACCGTGACCTGGACGCTGGTCCGCAATTCGGGTGCCGCGTTCTCGATGGCCACCGGCTACACCTGGGTGCTGACGCTGATCGCGACCGCGGTCGTCATCGGCATCATCTGGATGGGCCGAAGGCTGGTGTCGCCGTGGTGGGCGCTGGGATTGGGCATGATTCTCGGCGGGGCGATGGGCAACCTGGTCGATCGGTTCTTCCGGTCGCCCGGCCCGTTGCGCGGCCACGTCGTCGACTTCTTCTCGGTCGGATGGTGGCCGGTGTTCAACGTCGCCGACCCGTCAGTGGTCGGTGGGGCGATCCTGCTCGTCGCGCTTTCGGTGTTCGGGTTCGACTTCGACACGGTCGGAAGGCGTACGAACAAGCCTGAGACGGCCGACGCCGACGGCGCTGGGGACGGTGGCGGGGGCTGATGACCACCCGCTCGATGCCGGTCCCCGAGGGGCTGGCGGGTATGCGCGTCGACGCAGGTCTGGCGCGGCTGCTCGGGCTGTCACGCACCGCCGCCGCAGCCATTGCCGAAGACGGCGGTGTCGAGGTCGACGGCGCCCCGGCGGGCAAGTCCGACAAGCTGACCGCGGGCGCCTGGCTGGAGGTCCGGCTGCCGGAACCGCCTGCGCCGGTGGAGAACACGCCCGTCGAAATCGAAGGCATGTCGATCCTGTACTCGGATGCCGACATCGTCGCGGTCGACAAACCGCCCGGTGTCGCGGCGCATGCCACCGTCGGGTGGAGCGGGCCGACCGTGCTCGGTGGGCTGGCGGCGGCCGGGTTTCGCATCAGCACGTCGGGAATCCATGAGCGCCAGGGGATTGTGCATCGCCTCGACGTGGGTACGTCGGGTGTCATGGTGGTGGCACTGTCGGAGCGCGCGTACACGGTGCTCAAGCGTGCGTTCAAGCAGCGCACCGTCGAGAAGCGTTACCACGCACTGGTTCAGGGCCATCCCGATCCGTCCAGCGGAACCATCGACGCGCCGATCGGGCGGCACCGCGGCCACGACTGGAAGTTCGCCGTCACCGAGGGCGGCAGGCACAGCATCACTCACTACGACACGCTCGAGGCCCACCGGGCCGCAAGTCTGCTCGACGTCGAGCTGGAAACGGGCCGCACGCATCAGATCCGGGTGCACTTCGCCGCGCTGCACCACCCCTGCGCCGGTGACCTGACCTACGGTGCCGACCCCACGCTGGCGCGCAAGCTCGGGCTCGAGCGCCAATGGCTCCACGCGCGATCGCTGGCCTTCGCGCATCCCGCCGACGGTCGGCGCGTCGAGATCACCAGTCCCTATCCGGCGGACCTGCAGCACGCGCTCGATGTGCTGCGGAATCACGAACTGTGAGGACGTCCGGACTCCTCTTCGGCATCGGCGCCTACGCGATGTGGGGTGTGTTCCCCGCATTCTTCCCGCTGTTGGAACCGGCGAACGCGCTCGAGATCCTCGCCCACCGCATCGTGTGGACGTGCCTGCTGATGGTCGTCGTCATCGCGGCGGCCAGGCGGATGCGCGATCTCCGTGCGATCTCCGGCCGGGTGTGGCTGCTGCTGATCGCCGCGTCGGCGCTGATCTCCATCAACTGGGGTATCTACATCTACGCCGTCAACAACGGCCACGTCGTCGACGCCGCGCTGGGCTACTTCATCAACCCACTGGTCACTGTGGCGTTGGGGCTCTTGATCTTTCGCGAACGTCTCAACAGTGCTCAGTTCGCCGCGCTGGCCATCGCGCTGGTCGCCGTCGTGGTGTTCACCGTCGAGGTCGGCACACCGCCCGTGATCGGGCTCGGGCTCGCGTTGTCGTTCGGCCTCTACGGTGCGGTGAAGAAGGTGGTGCCCACCGATCCGCGGGTCAGTGTCGGGGTGGAAGCCGCAGTCGCTGCGCCGTTCGCGTTGGCCTACATCGCGGTGCTGGAGGGCGGCGGGCCGGGAACGTTCACCGATTTCGGTGCCGGCCACATCGCGTTGCTCATTCTGTCGGGTGTCGTGACGGCGCTGCCGTTGCTGCTGTTCGCCGCCGCGGCCCAGCGGCTGCCGCTGGTGACGATGGGGCTGATGTTCTACCTGACTCCTGCGATGCAGCTGACCTGGGGAGTGCTCGTCGGCCATGAACCGATGCCGCCCGCGCGCTGGTTCGGTTTCGGGCTCATCTGGCTGGCGCTCGTGGTGTTCAGCGCCGACGCCCTGTGGCGGGCGCGGGTCGGCCGCGCGGCACCCGACGCGATATAGGGAAACACCCGATTCCTCATCGTCTCGTGCGCCCTAGCGTGGAGGTATGAACGGGGTCTGGTTCGCGGCGATGGTCGCGGTCCTCGTGGGGGCTGGCGTCGTCGCCCAGCTGGGCTGGCAGCTGCCCGAAAAAGCAGAGGTCAAGCGGGTCTTCCGGCTGCACCGGCCGCGGTCGGGTCAGCTGCGGGCCGCGGCGTCCACGGCTGCTGCGTCCGCCGAGCCGCGGTAACCGACATCCCGGTAAGGACACGCACCGCGACACGCCGAGATCTGTCGGGGCACGGCAATAGACTGACGACCCTATGAACTCCCAGTCCTTCGTGCACCTGCACAACCACACCGAATATTCGATGCTGGACGGTGCCGCGAAGGTCAAGCCGATGCTGGCGGAGGCGCAGCGGCTCGAGATGACCGCGATCGGTATGACCGACCACGGAAACATGTTCGGCGCCAGCGAGTTCTACAACGCGGCGACAGAGGCGGGCATCAAGCCGATCATCGGTGTCGAGGCGTACATCGCACCGGGCTCGAGGTTCGAAACCAAGCGCATCCTGTGGGGTGACCCGTCCCAGAAGTCCGACGACGTCTCGGGCAGCGGGTCCTACACGCACATGACGATGGTCGCCGAGAACGCGACGGGGCTGCGCAACCTGTTCAAGCTGTCGTCGTTGGCGTCGTTCGAAGGTCAGCTCGGCAAATGGTCCCGCATGGACGCCGAACTGATCGCCGAGCATTCGGCGGGCATCATCGCCACGACCGGGTGTCCGTCGGGTGAGGTGCAGACCCGCCTGCGCCTGGGGCACGACCGCGAGGCGCTCGAGGCGGCCGCGAAGTGGCGCGAGATCTTCGGGCCGGAGAACTTCTTCCTCGAGCTGATGGACCACGGACTCGACATCGAGCGCCGCGTCCGCGAGGGGCTGCTCGAGATCGGCCAGAAGCTGGGTATTCCGCCGCTCGCCACCAACGACTGTCACTACGTCACGCGCGACGCCGCCCGTAACCACGAGGCGCTGCTGTGTGTGCAGACCGGTAAGACCCTGTCGGACCCGAACCGGTTCAAGTTCGACGGCGACGGCTACTACCTGAAGTCGGCCGCCGAGATGCGTGCGCTGTGGGACGGGGAGATCCCGGGCGCCTGCGACTCCACCCTGCTGATCGCCGAGCGGGTCCAGAGCTACGCGGAGGTCTGGACCCCGAAGGACCGGATGCCGATCTTTCCGGTGCCCGAGGGTCATGACCCCGATTCGTGGCTGCGACACGAGGTCGACGCCGGCCTGCGGCGGCGCTTCCCCGATTCGGAGGTGCCCGCCGAGTACCGCGACCGGGCCGACTACGAGATCAAGGTCATCTGCGAGAAGGGTTACCCGTCCTACTTCCTGATCGTCGCGGACCTGATCAACTACGCGCGCTCGGTGGACATCCGGGTGGGTCCCGGCCGCGGTTCGGCGGCGGGGTCGCTGGTCGCCTACGCGCTCGGCATCACCAATATCGACCCGATCCCGTACGGGCTGCTGTTCGAGCGGTTCCTCAACCCCGAACGCGTGTCGATGCCCGATATCGACATCGACTTCGACGACCGCCGCCGCGGCGAGATGCTGCGCTATGCCGCCAACAAATGGGGCAGCGACCGGGTCGCCCAGGTCATCACCTTCGGCACCATCAAAACCAAAGCAGCGCTCAAGGATTCGGCCCGCGTCAACTACGGCCAGCCCGGCTTCGCCATCGCGGACCGGATCACCAAGGCGCTACCTCCGCCGATCATGGCCAAGGATATTCCGCTCTCGGGTATCACCGACCCCTCCCATGAGCGGTACAAGGAGGCCGCCGAGGTTCGCGGCCTGATCGACACCGACCCCGACGTGCGCACCATCTACGAGACCGCCCGCGGCCTCGAGGGGCTGGTGCGCAACGCGGGTGTGCACGCCTGCGCGGTGATCATGAGCAGCGAGCCGTTGGTCGACGCGATTCCGCTGTGGAAGCGGCCGCAGGACGGCGCCATCATCACCGGCTGGGACTATCCGGCGTGCGAGGCCATCGGCCTGCTGAAGATGGACTTCCTCGGCCTGCGCAACCTCACCATCATCGGCGATGCCATCGAGAACATCCGGATCAACCGGGGCATCGACCTCGACCTCGAGTCGGTGCCGCTCGATGACGGGCCCACGTATGAACTGCTGGGCCGCGGTGACACGCTCGGGGTGTTCCAGCTCGACGGCGGCCCGATGCGCGACCTGCTGCGCCGCATGCAGCCGACGGAGTTCGAGGACGTCGTCGCCGTCATCGCGCTGTACCGGCCCGGACCCATGGGCATGAACGCCCACAACGACTACGCCGACCGCAAGAACGGCCGTCAGCCCATCAAGCCGATCCACCCCGAGCTGGAAGAGCCGCTGCGCGAGATCCTCGCCGAGACCTACGGCCTGATCGTCTACCAAGAGCAGATCATGCGCATCGCGCAGAAAGTGGCCAGCTACTCGCTGGCCCGAGCAGACATTCTGCGCAAGGCGATGGGCAAGAAGAAGCGCGAGGTCCTGGAGAAGGAGTTCGAAGGCTTCTCGGAAGGCATGAAAGCCAACGGCTTTTCGGCGGCGGCCATCAAGGCGCTGTGGGACACGGTGTTGCCGTTTGCCGACTACGCGTTCAACAAGTCGCACGCCGCGGGTTATGGGCTGGTGTCGTACTGGACGGCGTATCTGAAGGCCAACTACCCGGCCGAGTACATGGCAGGCCTGCTGACGTCGGTGGGCGACGACAAGGACAAGGCCGCCGTCTACCTCGCCGACTGCCGCAGGCTCGGCATCACCGTGCTGCCGCCCGATGTCAACGAGTCGAGCCTGAACTTCGCCTCGGTCGGCGAGGACATCCGCTACGGCCTGGGTGCGGTGCGCAACGTGGGCGCCAATGTGGTGGCCTCACTGATCAATTCGCGCACCGACAAGGGCAAGTTCATCGACTTCTCCGACTACCTCAACAAGATCGACATCGCGGCCTGCAACAAGAAGGTCACGGAATCGCTGATCAAGGCGGGTGCGTTCGACTCGCTGGGACATCCGCGTAAGGGACTGTTCCTCATTCACACCGATGCGGTCGATTCGGTGCTCGGCACGAAGAAGGCCGAGGCGATGGGACAGTTCGACCTGTTCGGTGGCGCGGATACGGCCACCGACGCGGTGTTCAGCATCAAGGTGCCCGAGGAGGAGTGGGAGGACAAGCACAAACTCGCGCTGGAGCGCGAGATGCTCGGCCTCTACGTGTCCGGGCATCCGCTCAACGGCATCGCCCATCTGTTGTCGGCGCAGGTCGACACGGCCATCCCGGCGATCCTCGACGGCGACATCGCCAACGACACGCAGGTGCGGATCGGCGGCATCCTGGCCTCGGTGAACAGGCGGGTCAACAAGAACGGGTTACCTTGGGCGTCAGCGCAGTTGGAAGACCTCACGGGTGGCATCGAGGTGTTGTTCTTCCCGCAGACGTATTCCACGTTCGGCGCCGAGATCGCCGACGACGCGGTGGTCCTGATCGGCGCCAAGGTCGCGATCCGTGACGACCGGATCTCGGTGATCGCCAACGACCTTGTGGTACCGGACTTTTCGAGCGCGCAGATCGATCGCCCGCTGGCGGTCACGCTGCCGACGCGGCAATGCACGGTCGACAAGGTCACCGCGCTGAAGCAGGTTCTCGCGCGTCATCCCGGCACGTCGCAGGTGCACCTGCGGTTGATCAGCGGCGAGCGCATCACCACGCTGGAACTGGATGCATCCCTGAGGGTGACGGCGTCGTCGGCGTTGATGGGCGATCTGAAAGCGCTGCTGGGCCCCGGCTGCCTGGGCTGATGTCTTTTCGCGAACTGCACGAGCAGGGCTGTTTCGTCATTCCGAATCCGTGGGATCGGGGCACGGCGATCGCGTTGGCGGCCATGGGGTTTCCGGCGCTGGCCACCACCAGTGCGGGCGCGTGCTTCGCGCAGGGACTGCCGGACACGCCGAGCGCGCTCGGCGTCGACGCGGCACTGCACAACATCGAAGAGATCGTGCGTGCGGTCGACCTGCCGGTCAACGCCGACTTCCAGGCGGGCTACGCCGACGATCTGGATGGTCTCGCCGCCAACGTCAGGCGATGCGTGGCAACCGGGGTCGCCGGCCTGTCCATCGAGGACGCGAGGGGCGGTGCCCAGGATCCCCTGTACCCGTTGCCCGAGGCGGTGGAACGGATCCGCGTCGCGCACGCGGCGATCGACGGGGCCGACGTGCTGCTGACTGCTCGTGCCGAATGCTTCCTGTACGGTCACCCGGATCCGCTGCGGGAGGCGATCGCCCGGCTGCAGGCGTACGCCGAGGCGGGTGCGGAGGTGTTGTACGCGCCGGGTGTGCGGACCAGGGAGGACATCGCCGCGATCGTCGACGCGCTGCGACCGTCGCCGGTCAACGTGTTGATGTCGTCGGACACCGGGCTGACGGTGAACGACCTGGCGCAACTCGGTGTGCGCCGGATCAGCGTCGGGTCCGCGTTGACGCGCGTCGCGTGGGGTGCGTTCCTGTCGGCCGCCCGCAAGATCGTGCACGACGGCTCCTTAGCGGGGCTGGCCGATGCCGCCGACTTCGGCGAACTGAACAGCCTGTTCGAGGCGTACCGCTTGCGCTAGAACGTGTAGCGCAGGATGCGCGCCTTGCGGGCGCCGGCTTTCGTCCTGCCCATCAACTTCGTCGGGATCCGAATCCAGGGTGGAAACAGCTCGACCTCCGGCTCGCCCGTCAGGCTGGCCTCCTCCACCAGCGTCATTCGTGGGTTCCACGTCTGCGGATAGTGCGCATCCTTGAAACCGGCGTAGCCCCACTGGCTTTCGACGTCCTTGAACATCTTCTGCGGGGTCAGCTTCACCGCGATGCGGCTGACCAGGCCGATGCGGCCGTAGTCGTTGAATGCCAGTTCACCGGAGGCGAAGTGGTCGGTGATGCGGCGGAAGATCCCGGCGATCTGCGACTCGGACAGGAAGGCGAACAGTCCGTCGGCGATCAGTATGGTCGGCCGGTCGGCCGGGATGGCGTCGGGCCAGTGCGCGTCGGCAAGCGATACGGGCACGGAGTGCGAGTGCGCATCGGCGGGGAGGACGTGGTCGCGTAGCGCCATGGTTCCGGGGAGGTCGACGCTGTACCAGTCGACCGACGGCGGCGGGCTGACGCCATAGAACCCGCTGTCGAGCCCGGCGCCGAGATCGACGACGACCGCGTCGGTATGATCGGCGACGAACATCCGCACCCGGTCGTCGAGCATCTTGGCGCGCAGCGCTGTCTGGCACACGACGCTGGTCTGCACGCCCAGCCCGGCGAAGTCGTAGTCGATCTTGCCGACGACGTCGTATGCCAGCCGATCGCCCAGGATGGGGCGCGGCCATTGGCTGTCCAGCGCGCGGGCGTACTCGGTGAGAAAGGCGGTCTGCTCAATCGGCGACAGTTCCGCGGTGGCGAGGCCCATGACTGCGACCGTACTCCGGTTTCGACGCTGAACGTTCAGCCCAAAACGTTCACCGCTCTTGCGATTACGAGCCCCAACGTGGTGAACGAGATGACCGCCTGCCCCGTCATCAACATCTTTGCCCGCCGGGTCATCGGCATGGTGTCGGTCGGTGAGAACGCCACCACGTTGGTGATGCTGACGTACAGGTAGTCGAAGAACTCCGGTCGCCAGTTCGGCGGCGCCAGTTCAGGTTCCGTCATCTGCGGGAACATGAAGTCGGGATAGGGCTTGCGCCCCTCGCGTCGTGCGAACGGCCCGCCGCGGTCCAGCTCCCAGTACCAGATCCCGAACGCGATGACTGTGGTGACGTATATCGCGCCGCCGCTTCCGAGCAGTACCGCGGCGTTATTGCTCACGTCGCCGGTGAGGATGCGGATGTTCAGGAACAGCGCGGACAGCGAGTTGTCCAGCGTGATGGCCGCCAACAGCAGATAGCTGGCCCACTGGCCGGACCTGGTGCGCCTCGACAACCGAAGCGGGTTCAGCCCGACAAGCACGACGACCAGCAGTATCTCGAGGACGATGAGCGGCCACCGCGGCACCACCGTGTAACTCCTCGGAATGGCGAGCTGCAGGCCGATGGCCACGAGCAGGGCGATCAACACCGGTATTCGGTTCTCGGGGTCACCGGAACGCAACCACGAGGGAACGCGTTCGTCGGCCCCGGAGGCCAGGCGCTCGGCGCGACGGACGAATTCCTCGACTGGATTCGAAGGTTCGGGGGTCGTGTCCACCAGGAAAGTGTGTGCGCCACCATGAAGGTATGCAGTCGCGACACGTCAGTATTTGGATCGACGTTGCACCAGAGGTGGTCTACGAGTTCGCCGCGGATCCGCAGACCTGGCCGCAATGGGCTGCCGGGCTGGCCGAGGGCGGTTTACGCCAGGAAGCCGATGGTTGGGTCGCGGATTCGCCGATGGGCACCGTGACGGTGGAGTTCTCACCACCGAACACGTTCGGTGTGCTGGACCACGTGGTCGGGTTGCCGACGGGGGACAAGGTGTACAACCCGATGCGCGTCGTCCCCGGTGGGGTGAATGAGGAGCGGTGTGAGGTGACGTTCGCCGTGCGGCAGCGCGAGGGGATGACCGACGAGCAGTTCGATGCCGATGCTCAGGCGGTCGCCGCGGACCTGACGACGTTGAAGCGTCTGGTGGAGGCATAGAACGCGACAGGCCCTCCCGACGGGAGGGCCTGCTTGTCGTTACTTGTCACTCAGTCGATTGAAAGGCGCCAAGGCCCAGCCACACGACCGTGCCTGCAGCAGCGGCTGCGAGCACGGCCGGCGCTGCACTCGTTGTCGCGACGGCCACGATGACTGCGACGATGGCCGCCACCGCGAGCGCAAGCACCTTGTACACCGGCCAGGGCACCCCGGCGATGCTGACTTGGTCGCGTACGGTCATGGTTTGACGATAGCTCGTAAGCAAGTTTTCGGGCAACCGAAACACCGGATGAGGGCGATCAATTTCCCTAGTCAGGCTATGAATCGGGCCCGTGGGCGGGTCGGCGCCTGACGGCCCCATTTAAGAAAAAGGCCGGGTTGGTGGCACCATTGATCGGTGACCGCTGAACTGAGCCAGAGCCCGAGAACGTCGCCGCTGTCCGCGGCCGACATCGACGAGGCTGCTCAGCGAATTTCCGGCGTGGTGATGCGCAGCCCGCTGCAGTACAGCGAGCGGCTGTCGGAGGTCACCGGCGCGAACGTCTACCTCAAGCGTGAAGACCAGCAGGCCGTGCGGTCCTACAAGCTGCGCGGCGCCCACAACCTGCTGATGCAGCTGTCCGCCGAGGAGATCGCCGCCGGCGTGGTGTGCTCGTCGGCGGGTAACCACGCGCAGGGGTTCGCGATGGCCTGCCGGTCGATGGGTATCCACGGCCGGGTCTACGTGCCGGGCAAGACCCCGAAGCAGAAGCGCGACCGCATCCGGTACCACGGCCGTGAGTTCATCGAGCTGATCATGGTCGGCCACACGTATGACGAGGCCGCGGCGGCCGCGCTCGAGGATGTCGCCCGCACGGGTGCCACCCTGGTTCCGCCCTACGACGATCTGCGCACGATCGCGGGGCAGGGCACGATCGCCGCAGAGATCCTCGACCAACTCGACGCTGAACCGGACCTGGTGATCGTCCCCGTCGGCGGCGGCGGATGCATCGCAGGAATCACGACCTATCTCGCCGAACGCACCAACAACACGTCGGTGCTCGGGGTCGAGCCCGCGGGGGCGGCGGCGATGATCGCGGCGTTGGCCGCGGGGGAGCCGGTGACCCTGGACGACGTCGACCAGTTCGTGGACGGTGCCGCGGTGAACCGCGCGGGCGATCTGACCTTCGCCGCACTCGCAGCGGCGGGCGACATGGTGTCGATCACCACGGTGGCCGAGGGCGCGGTGTGCACCGCGATGCTCGACCTCTACCAGAACGAGGGCATCATCGCCGAACCCGCGGGCGCGCTGTCGGTAGCGGCGCTGATGGAGGCGCAGCTCGAACCGGGATCGACCGTGGTGTGCGTGATCTCGGGCGGCAACAACGATGTCTCCCGCTACGGCGAGGTGCTCGAGCGCTCGCTGGTGCACCTCGGGCTTAAGAAGTACTTCCTAGTGGATTTCCCGCAGGAGCCCGGTGCGCTGCGGCGGTTCCTCGACGAGGTGCTCGGCCCCAACGACGACATCACGCTGTTCGAGTACGTCAAGCGCAACAACCGCGAAACCGGTGAGGCTCTGGTCGGCATCGAACTCGGCTCGGCCAGCGACTTCGACGGCCTGATGGCGAGGATGCAGGCGTCCCACATTCACGTCGAGGCGCTGGAACCGGGCTCGCCCGCGTACCGCTACCTGCTCTGAGATCCGCTGTAAAGCTTCAGTTTCGGCGGAGAACGGCGACCGAGTGACCCGGTATCCGGGTGGTTGAGGTGCCGGCCGTCGGTTCGTCCCAGGTCAGCACCACGTCGCCGCTGACCGGTAGATCGACGGGTTCCGCACCGAGATTGCACGCGATCGCCAACGCGCCGCGGTGCATGACGAACCATCGGGCGTCTTCGTCGTAGTCGATCCGCAGATCGTCCAGCCACGGGTCGGCCAGATCGGGTTCGGTGCACCGCAGCGCGAGAAGTCCGCGGTAGAAGTGCAGCAACCGGGCGTGTTCATCGTCGCCGCGCTCGTCCCACTTCAGCTTGGATCGTTCGTAGGTCTGCGGGTCCTGCGGGTCGGGGATCTCGTCGGCGTCCCAGCCGTGTTCGGCGAACTCGCGTTTGCGGCCCTCGGCGGTGGCTCTGGCCAGTTCGGGCTCGGGATGTGAGGTGAAGAACTGGAACGGGGACGACGATCCCCATTCCTCGCCCATGAAAAGCATTGCGGTATAGGGTGATCCGATCGCTAGCGCCGCTTTGACCGCCAACTGGCCGAACGTCAGGTTCTGCGACGGTCGATCACCGCAGGCTCGATTGCCCACCTGGTCGTGGGTGAGTGTGTAGGCCAGCAGTCGGGTGGCGGGAATGGTCGCCGTGTCCAGTGGCCGCCCGTGTCTGCGGTGCCGGAACGACGAGTACGTACCCGCGTGGAAGTACCCGTGCTTCAACGTCGACGCCAGCGCCTCCAGCGAACCGAAATCCGAGTAGTAGCCCTGGCGTTCACCCGATACCGCGGCGTGGATGGCGTGGTGAATGTCGTCGTCCCATTGTGCGGTCATCCCGAGGCCGCCGCGGTCGCGCGGCGTGATGAGCCGCGGATCGTTGAGGTCGCTTTCGGCGATCAGTGAAAGGGGTCTGCCCAATTCCTCGGCCAGCGCGTCGGTTTCGGCCGCCAATTCCTCGAGAATGTGGATCGCCGTGGTGTCGACGAGGGCGTGTACCGCGTCCAGGCGCAGGCCGTCGGCGTGGAAGTCGCGCATCCACCGCAGTGCGCAGTCGAGGATGTAGCGCCGCACCTCGTCGGCGTCGGGACCCGAGATGTTGATCGACTCGCCCCACGGATTGCTGCCCGACGACAGGTAGGGACCGAACCGCGGCAGGTAGTTCCCCGACGGGCCGAGGTGGTTGAACACCGCGTCGATCAGCACGCCGAGGCCGCGCCGATGGCACGCGTCGACGAATCGCACCAACGCGTCAGGCCCGCCGTACGGTTCGTGCACGGCGTACCACAGCACCCCGTCGTAACCCCAGCCGTGCGTACCGCCGAACGCGTTGACGGGCATCAGTTCGACGAAGTCGACGCCGAGATCGACCAGATAGTCCAGCTTTTCGATCGCCGAGTCGAGCGTCGCGCCCGGGGTGAACGTTCCGATGTGCAGTTCGTAGATGGCCCTGCCCTCGATCGAGGCGCCGGCCCAGTCGCCGTCGGTCCAGGCGTCGGGATCCGGCTGCCACAGCGCGGACCGCTTGTGAACCCCGTCGGGTTGGCGCGGCGATCGCGGGTCCGGCAGCACGGTCGGGTCGTCGTCGAGAACGAACCCGTAGCGCGCTCCAGCGGGCGCGTCGACGTCGGTGCGCCACCAGCCGTCGTCGGACCTGGTCATCTCGTGCAGCGTGCCGTCCACGTCGACCCGAACCCGGTCGGGAAGGGGCGCCCACACCGAGAACTCAGCCATCGGTGCGCTCCAAGAGGGCGACCGGCAGGTCGGCGAACAACTCGGCCGCCAGGGTCCTGCCGCTGAACTCTCGGCCCGAGATGCGGTCGGTCCACCGTCCGTCCGGTAGCGCCATTGTCGTGTCCCCCCAACCGGTTTCCGACAGCAGCACCGTGTGCCGGCTCACCACGGTCATCACGTCGTCGCCGCGAAGGAACCCCACCAGATGATCGGCTGCCGGGCCGTCGGCGCGCATCGGTGTGTAACCGCCCTCGGTGAAGCTGGCCGCGCGCTCGCGGCGCAACCGCAGCGCCGCGGCCACCACACGGATCTTCGGATGGCGCAACGTCTTGAGCGCCTCCACGCGGGCCGCATAGTCGACAGGACGCCGGTTGTCCGGGTCGACGAGGCTGTCCTCCCACAGTTCGGTGCCCTGGTATACGTCCGGCACACCTGGCGCGGTGAGCGAGATCAGCTTCTGACCGAGGGCATCGCTACGCGCATGGAGGTCGAGCCGAGCCACGACTGCCGCTATCTCTGCGCCGATCGGCCCGTCGAGCACGGTGTCGATCCACCGGTGTACCGCCGACTCGAACTCCTCGTTCGGATCGTTCCAGCTGGTGTGCAGCGCCGACTCCCGGATCGCCTTCTCGGTGTACGCGTGCAGTCGGTCCCGCAGCGCCGGTGGGATCTCGCCGTCTACCGGCCACACCCCGAACATGTTCTGCAACAAGAACAGTCCGGTGGCCGGATCAGGGGGCGGGGCGGCCAGCATCCATTTGCCGACGAGCTCGGCCCACAGCGACGGCACCTGCGACAGCACCCCGATTCGGGCGCGCACATCCTCGCCGCGCTTCGTGTCATGGGTGGACAGGGTGACCATGGCGTGGGGCCACATCGTGGCCCGTACCGACGCGCGGTGGTGGAACTCGGCGACGCTCACCCCGAACCGACGCGGCTCGCCGCCGACCTCGTTGAGCGAGACCAGCCGCGCATCGCGGTAGAACAGGCAGTCCTCCATCGATTTCGCGGTCGCAGCTCCGCACAACTGCTGCAACCGCACGTTGGCTTCCTTGCTGACGGCCAGCGCCGACGCAACGATCGCCAGCGGCGCGGCCAGCTCCGGCCGCTCGCTGACCGCGGCGGCGATCGCGGTCGGCAGCACCGCCGAAAGTGCCTGGTAATCAGAGCGATAGACCTCGATATGGCTGATCAATGTCGCCACGGCCGCGGGGAGGTCGGTGTGGTCGGTACCTGCGGCCGCGATGACCACGCGACACAGCCGCGCCAGTTCGCTCTTGAGAGTTTCGGTGACGGCCTCGGCCTTGAGCCGGCGTGCGATCTCCGGCATCGAGCTGTAGTCCGAGCCCGCCGAGTCGTAGAGATCGGTGAGAGCCTTCTCGCCGGCAGGATCGATGAACACCCCGCCGATTTCGCGCAGCGCGTCGTAGCCGGTGGTGCCGGCCACCGGCAGCGTGGGTTCCAGCGCCTCGTCGACGGCGAGGATCTTCTCGATGACGATCCATGCCTCCGGTCCGGTCAGTTCACGCAGCCAGCCGAGATAACCTGCCGGGTCCGATAATCCGTCCGGATGGTCGATCCGCACACCGTCCACCAGTCCTTCGCGGAACCAGCGCTCGACCTCCACATGCGTCGCGTCGAATACGGCGCGATCCTCTTGACGCAGCCCGGCCAGCGAGGTGATCGAGAAGAACCGCCGGTACCCGCAGATCCCATTGCGCCAGCCGATGGCCCGATAGTGAGGGCTGTCGGCCGGGTAGCCGGGCGGCGGATCGTCGCCGTCGGCACCGAGGACCGGCAACACGATCCGTCCGTCCGGGTCCAGGTCCCAGTCGATGTCGAAATAGGACGCATAGGGCGAGTTCCGGCCGTGCGTCAAGACATCCAGCCACCATTGGTTCTGCTGCGGATCGTCGACCCCGACGTGGTTGGGCACGATATCAACAACGAGGCCGATACCTCGCGAGCGGGCCGCGGACGACAGCCGGGCCAAACCTTCGGCGCCGCCCAGTTCGGCCGACACGGTGGTGGCGTCGGTGACGTCGTATCCGTGTGTCGACCCCTGTGCTGCGGTCAGGATCGGGGACAGATACAAGTGCGACACCCCGAGTGCGTCGAGGTAGTCGAGGAGGTTTTCGGCGTCGGCAAAGGTGAAGGAGTCTCCGCGCATCTGCAGCCGATACGTTGAAAGCGGTTGAATCGACATGCGCTACGCGGTCTTACGCAGTACCAGCAGGGACCGCGCCGCGAGCGTGAGCTTCTCGCCCGCGGCGACCACCAGATCGGTCTCGCCGGTCGCGTCGGCGGTGTCGAACGCCGCGGTCCACTGGGCGGCATAACCGATGTCGGGAGCGACGAAGTCCACAGCCTTGCTGTGCGAGTTGAAGCACAGCAGGAATGAGTCGTCGACGACGCGCTCGCCGCGTTCGTTCGGCGCCGGGATCGCGTCGCCGTTGAGGAATACCGCGACGCATTTGTCGAAGCCCGAATCCCAGTCCTCAGGGGTCATCTCGCTGCCGGCAGGCGTCAGCCACGCGATATCGCGTACCTGATCGCCGGTGCGGATGGGCGCACCCTCGAAGAACCGACGCCGCCGAAACGCAGGGTGCCGTTTGCGGAACTCGATGACCTTGCGGGTGAACTCCAGATGGTCGGCATTCTTCTCGCACAGCGACCAATCCATCCAGGAGATCTCAGAGTCCTGGCAGTACACGTTGTTGTTGCCCGACTGGGTGCGGCCGATCTCGTCGCCGTGGGCGATCATCGGCGTGCCCTGCGACAGCATCAGCGTCGCCATGATGTTGCGCATCTGCTTACCGCGCAGCGCGAGGATCTCGGGGTCATCGGTTGGCCCTTCGACGCCGCAGTTCCACGACCGGTTGTGGCTCTCGCCGTCGCGGTTGTCCTCGCCGTTGGCCTCGTTGTGCTTCTCGTTGTACGACACCAGGTCGTTCAACGTGAACCCGTCGTGGCAGGTGACGAAGTTGATGGACGCGCTCGGGCGCCGCCCGGTGGCCTCGTAGAGATCCGAGGAACCGGTCAGCCGCGAGGCGAACTCGCCGAGTGTTGCGGGCTCTCCCCGCCAGTAATCACGCACAGTGTCGCGATACTTCCCATTCCACTCGGTCCACAAACCCGGGAAGTTGCCGACCTGATATCCGCCCTCGCCGATGTCCCACGGCTCGGCGATCAGCTTCACCTGGCTGACCACCGGATCCTGCTGCACCAGGTCGAAGAACGCCGACAGCCGGTCCACGTCATAGAACTCGCGCGCGAGCGTCGCGGCCAGGTCGAAGCGGAATCCGTCGACGTGCATTTCCAGCACCCAGTACCGCAGCGAATCCATGATCAGCTGCAGCGTGTGCGGGTGCCGGGCGTTCAGACTGTTGCCGGTGCCGGTGAAGTCCTTGTAGTAGCGCTTGTCCTCGTCGAGCAGCCGGTAGTAGGCGGCGTTGTCGATACCGCGGAAATTGATCGTCGGGCCGAGATGATTGCCCTCGGCAGTGTGGTTGTAGACCACGTCGAGGATGACCTCGATGCCGGCCTCATGGAACGTGCGCACCATCGTCTTGAACTCCGCGACCGCGCCGCCGGCATGCTTGTTTGCGGCGTATTGGTAATGCGGTGCGAAGAAGCCAAAGGTGTTGTAACCCCAGTAGTTTCGCAGCCCGAGTTCGAGCAGCCGATGGTCGTGCAGGAACTGGTGCACCGGCATCAGCTCGATCGCAGTGACGTTGAGCGACTTGAGGTGGTCGATGATCACCGGGTGCGCGAGGCCCGCATAGGTTCCGCGCAGCTCCTCGGGAATACCGGGATGCGTCTGCGTCATGCCCTTGACGTGCGCCTCGTAGATCACGGTCTCGTGGTACGGCGTACGCGGCGCGCGGTCAGACACCCACTGGAAGAACGGGTTGATCACGACGCTGGTCATGGTGTGGCCGAGCGAGTCGATCATCGGCGGGGTGCCACCGGTCGCGAGGTCCTCGGCGTTCAGGTCGTAGGAGAACAGCGCCTGGCTGAAGTCGAAGTCGCCGTGGAAGGACTTCCCGTACGGGTCGAGCAACAGCTTGCTCGGGTCGCAGCGATGGCCCGCGGCCGGCTCCCACGGTCCGTATACCCGGAACCCGTAGCGCTGCCCGGGGGTGACGGTGGGCAGATAGCAGTGCCAGACGTAACCGTCGACCTCGTCGAGGTTGATCCGCTCCTCGCTGCCGTCCTTGCCGATGAGGCACAGCTCCACCCGCTCAGCGATCTCGGAAAAGAGCGAGAAGTTGGTGCCCGCTCCGTCGTAGGTGGCGCCGAGAGGGTAGGGGGTGCCCGGCCAGACGGTGGGTACCGACGCCGGCGCGTCGGACGCCATCAGTCGACCCACCAACCAGTGATGGCCGCGATCTGTCGCCCGAGTTCGGGCGTCATCGTGCGCATGTAGGTAGTCGAGATGTGGTGGGCATCGTGATACAGCAAGACATTTCCCTCCACCGCGCGGCAGATGTCCTTGCGGCACATCGCATCGCTCATGTCCAGGGGCTTGAGCAACGGGAACCGCTTGACGAAATCGAGTGCGGGGTTATAGGGAGACAGTACGTCGGATCGCTTGACTCCGCAGGAGATGGCGTTGCCGCCCTCGGCCAGGCAGTCGGCGGGGAAGTACGGCTGTCCGTCGCGCACCAGCCATGGGGTATCGCGCATCGCGAGGATCGGAATGTTGTTGTCGGACAACGTCTGCCAGATACCGACGTAGGAGGCGGGCATGACGTCGCCCGGCTTGATGTTCCATGGCCGTGTCGCGGTGGTGAACACGTAGTCGGGACGGTCGGCGATGATCTTGTCCATCACCCGCTCGTTCCACTCGTGGCACTTCGGGTAGGGACGGTTGTCGCCCATGACCAACGGGACTTCCTCGGTGGTCAGCGGGCAGCCCATCTTCAGATAGGTGACCACTTTGAAGTGGTGCATCCGGCCAAGAAGGTCCAGCGCGGTGATCCAATGCTCGGCGTGCGAACCACCCGCCAAAGCGATGGTGCGGGAGGCGGTTTCGTCACCGTAGTTACAGGTGATGACGCCGACGTTGTCGAAGTCGCTGATGCAGCCGTCCTCGGTGGTGCGGGGCAGGTCCTTCCTGGCCTCGAGCACCGTCGGGCGCATCGGCAGCTTCGGCACCTTCACCTTGTCGATGAGTGCGCGGGCGCCCGGATAGTCACGCGAGGAAAGACCGCTCAGCTCTTTTCCGGTCGAGCGTTCGATGATCACGTGCTCGCGCCAGGTGAACGAGGTCGCCGTCAACGCCACCGCCAGCAGCACAACCACCGAGCCGAGCGCCATCGTCGGCCTGCGCAATCTGGCCCGCAGCGGGACGGCGGTGGACGAGGCGGGGCGATAGCGCAGCGGGTTCTCGACGAACTTCGTTGTCAGCCAGGCCAGCATCCCGGACACCACCAAGATGACGGCACCCTCGATGAAGTTGACGCGTCGATGCCCGGTGTAAGAGAGATAGAAGATCAGCAGCGGCCAGTGCCACAGGTACAGCGAGTACGCCATGGCGCCCAGCGCGACGAACGGCGCCGTCGCCAGCAGCCGGTTGGGGGCGGGCATGTGACCCGCGGTGTGCGGATCGGCCACCCGGTTCGCGGCGGACAGGATGAACAGCATCGTGGCGCCGACCGGAACCAGCGCCCACGGGCCGGGGAACTCGTGCACGCCGTCGATCAGGGCGCCACAGGCGAGGATCGCGGCCAGCCCGATCACCGCCGCCGTCGTACGCAACCACATCGGCCAGCGCAGGTTCGTGACCAGCGCGCCGACCAACGCGCCCAGCAGCAGCTCCCAGGCCCGCGCGAAGCTGTTGTAGTAGGCGGTGGCCTGATCGGTGTTGTGGGCGTGGATCGCGTAGACGAAGGAGGCGATGGTCAACGCGCTCAGCAGCACGACGAACGCGATCCGCATGTGGCGGCGGAAGACGCGGCGGAACAGGAGGGTGAACCCGAAAATCAGCGCCAGGAAGGCGATGTAGAACTGGCCCTGCACCGACATCGACCAGATGTGCTGCAGCGGGCTGACGGCCTCGCCGGCGCGAAGGTAGTCCGAGGCGGTGTGGGCCAATTCCCAGTTCTGGTAGTAACCCAGACTCGCCAGACTCTGGTCTGCGAATGTCTCCCAACGGGTTTCGGGCTGGATGAGGATCGTCAACACGGCCGCCGCCGCAAGGACGACGACCAATGCGGGCAGCAGACGTCGAACGAGCCGGGTGACCTCGGGCACCGGCCACAGCGATGCGCCGGGCGTCATCGCGGTGCGCAGAATGCGTCCGCCGAAGAAGAAGCCCGACAGCGCCAGGAAGACGTCGACCCCACCGGAGACGCGGCCGAACCACACATGGAACACCGCGACGAGGAGGATCGCGATGCCGCGCAGGCCGTCGAGATCGTGTCGGTAATAGCCCGATGCACGTGCAGGCGTAGCAGCCTTGGCCGCGCGCGACGGAGGTCCCGGGTCGGTTGTTGGTGCCGGACGGGCAGGGGCGAGGGTCATCATGGTCGACGGATAATCTACCCAAGGTGGCTTCCATGACGCCTGCCGAGATCAGCGCCATCGACGCCGCCCACGTCTGGCATCCCTACAGCACGATCGGCGCGGAAGCGTTCCCGCCGCTGGTTGCCACGGGCGCGCGCGGCGCATGGTTGACGCTGCACCGGGTTGGGCGCGACGTGCAGGTTCTCGATGCGATGGCGTCGTGGTGGACCGCGATCCACGGCCACGGTCATCCGGTCCTGGATGCGGCGATCACCGACCAGCTGGCCACCATGAACCACGTGATGTTCGGCGGGTTGACGCATGAACCCGCGGCACGGCTGGCGCAACTGCTGGTCCAGCTCACGCCCGACGGTCTCGACACCGTCTTCTTCAGCGATTCGGGTTCCGTCTCGGTGGAGGTCGCGGTCAAGATGGCGCTGCAGTATTGGCGCAGCATCGGCCGCGGGGCGAAGTACCGGCTCATGACCTGGCGTGGCGGCTACCACGGCGACACGTTCACGCCGATGAGTGTGTGTGACCCGGAGGGCGGGATGCACTCCCTCTGGACCGACATTTTGGCCCAGCAGGTGTTCGCACCTGCGGTGCCCCGCGAGTACGACGCCGACTATGTGAAGGCATTCGAGAAGCAGCTCGTCGAGCACGTCGACGAGCTGGCCGCCGTCATCGTCGAGCCAGTCGTGCAGGGGGCGGGCGGCATGCGGTTTCATGATCCGCGCTATCTGCTCGACCTGCGGGAGATGTGCACCCGCCACGGTGTGCTGCTGATCTTCGACGAGATCGCCACCGGGTTCGGCCGGACGGGGGAGCTTTTCGCCGCCGACCATGCGGGCGTGACGCCCGACATCATGTGCGTGGGAAAGGCGCTGACCGGCGGCTACCTCACCCTGGCCGCGACGCTGTGCACCCGCGAGATCGCGGAGACGATCAGCACGCACGAGCCCGGCGCGCTGATGCACGGGCCGACGTTCATGGCCAACGCGCTGGCGTGCGCGGTCTCGGTGGCATCTGTCGAACTGTTGCTCGCCGGGGACTGGCGGTCGTCGGTGCGGGCAATCGAGGCGGGCCTGCGCGACGGTCTTGCGCCCGCCGCCGATCTCGCAGGGGTGGCCGACGTCCGGGTACTCGGCGCGATCGGTGTGATCGAGATGGACCGACCCGTCGACCTGGGCATCGCGACGCCCGTTGCGCTGGACCACGGGGTCTGGCTGCGGCCGTTTCGCAACCTCGTCTACGTGATGCCGCCGTACATCTGCACGCCGGAGGAGGTCGCCCAGATCTCGTCGGCGATGGTCGCCGTCGCGCGTGCGCTAACGGGTTGATCGCCCGCATCTGGTGACGGCAATCAACCCGTTAACGGTCTGACCGCGCTCTGCGTTAGCCTGAACACCGTTCAAGTCGGCTCGCCGGAGGCACACGTGACACCACGCACAGGTCTTTCGCCGCTGGCGTGGCTCGACGACGTCGAGCAGCAGCGCCGCGCCGCTGGCCTGCGGCGCTCCCTCCACACGCGCCCGCCCGTCGGCGCCGAACTCGACCTGGCCTCCAACGACTACCTCGGCCTGTCTCAGCATCCCGACGTCATCGAGGGTGGAGTGTCCGCGCTGCGGACCTGGGGCGCAGGCGCGACGGGTTCGCGGCTGGTGACCGGCAACACCGAGATCCACGAGGGTTTCGAACGGGCGCTCGCCGACTTCGTCGGCGCCGAGTCCGCGCTGGTGTTCTCGTCCGGCTACACCGCGAACCTCGGTGCTGTCGTCTCGCTCTCGGGCGCCGGCTCGCTGCTGGTGTCTGATGCGCTGACGCACGCCTCCCTGGTCGACGCCTGCCGGCTTTCGCGGGCCCGGGTGGTGGTGACACCGCACCGCGACGTCGAGGCCGTCGAGGCGGCGCTGGCCGCCCGCGATGAGGAGCGCGCGGTCGTCGTGACCGATGCGGTGTTCTCCGCCGACGGTGTGCTCGCCCCGCTGCGGGCACTGCACGATGTGTGTCGCCGCCACGGCGCGCTGCTGGTCGTCGATGAGGCGCACGGGCTCGGCGTGCGGGGGACAGGCGGCCGTGGCCTGGTACACGAGGTCGGACTTTCGGGTGCTCCGGACGTGGTGGTCACGACGACGATGTCCAAGGCGCTGGGCAGCCAGGGCGGTGTCGTGCTGGGGCCGGCGGCAGTGCGTGACCATCTGATCGACGCCGCACGGCCGTTCATTTTCGACACCGGGTTGGCGCCCGCCGCGGTGGGTGCGGCGTGGGCGGCGCTGAACGTCTTGATCGCCGAGCCGTGGCGTGCGCAGGCGGTGCTGGACAACGCGGCGGAACTCGCCACGGTGTGCGACGTCGCCGAGCGCCCCGACTCCGCGGTGGTGTCGGTGATCCTCGGTGAGCCGGATGTGGCGCTGGCCGCTGCGGTGGCGTGCCTGGACCGCGGCGTACGGGTCGGCTGCTTCAGGCCTCCGACGGTCGCGCCGGGCACTTCCCGGCTGCGGCTCACGGCTCGCGCGTCTTTGTCGGAGGATGAGATGGCCCTGGCGCGTGAGGTTCTCACCGACGTGCTCTTTCCCGGCACGTGAGCACGGTCGTCATCACCGGGACGAACACCGGCGTCGGCAAGACGGTGGCGACTGCGGCGCTGGCCTGTCATGCCCGGCTCGCGGGCATCGACGTGGCGGTGTGCAAACCCGTGCAGACCGGCAGTCCGCAGGACGACGACCTGGCCGACATCGGGCGGCTATCCGGCGTGACCGACCTGCGTGGTTTGTGGCGTTACCCGGAACCGCTGGCGCCGGTCGCCGCCGCGCAACGGGCGGGCTTGGCGTTGCCGACGCGCACTGAACTCGTCGAATCGGTGCGTGCCGCCGGCGAGGGACCGGCGAAGCTGGTCTTGGTGGAAGGTGCCGGCGGCCTGCTCGTCGAGCTGGGTGTCGGAGGCGTGACGCTGCGCGACGTCGCGAAGGACCTGGGCGCGCCGGTACTGGTCGTGGTCGCCGCGGGCCTCGGCACGTTGAACCACACCGCGCTGACGCTGGAATCACTTGCTGCACAGGGTATTCCATGCGCGGGTCTGGTCATCGGTGCGTGGCCGTCGGAACCCGGTCCGGCCGAGGAGGGCAACCGTGAGGCGCTGAGCAGGCTGGCGCCGCTGCGCGCGGTGCTGTCTGCCGGTCTGGGGGCGGTAAGCGCGGCCGAGTTCGAGGCCGTGAGCAAGTCGGGGTTCGATCCGGTGTGGGTCGCCAGTCTGGGGTAGCGATGGTCCATTCCGTGGAACTCGTCTTCGACGACAACACCGAGGCGGCGGTGCGCCAGATCTGGGATGCGTTGCGCGAGGCCGGAATCCCGAGCCAGGCGCCGGCCAGTCGCCCGCATACCACGTTGACGGTCGCTGAACGGATCGACGCCGAGGTCGACGCGGTGCTGGCATCGCTGACGGATCGCTTTCCGCTGCCGGGCCGGATCGGGGCGCCGCTGTTTTTCGGCCGGACCAAGGCCGTGTTGGCCCGGCTCGTGGTGCCGACCGCGGCCCTGCTCGACTTGCACGCGCAGGTGCACGAACTGTCCCAGGCGTTCCTGCATCCGGGTCCGATGGCCAACGCGCAGCCGGACGGCTGGACCCCGCACGTGACCATGGCGCGCCGCGTCGTGCCGGCTCAGATGGGCCGTGCCGTGCGGATCGCCGCGAAACCGCCGGAGATCGGTGGGGCTGTTACGGGCCTGCGGCGGTGGGACGGCAATTCCAAGCGCGAGTTCCTGATCTAGCCGCTACGGGACCGTCGCCGCAACGCTTTTCGGCACGCACATCCGCCAGCCGTCGATCACCAACTCGCGAAGCTCATCGAGCTCGATGGCATCCAGCTTCACGAGGATCCAGTTGTATCGCATCTCCGACGTGCGCGGCAGCATGAACTTCTCGGGATGGGCGGCGACCATGGCGGCGCGCTCTTCCTTGGGAAAGCCGACGCCCATCACCGTCTCGTCGCGCGAGAACGCGGCATAGACCAGCCGGCCGGCCCGAAACCTGATCTCGTCGCGCACCACCCCCTCAGAGGACCGCGGCAGGGTCGCAGCGATGCGCCGCACGTCGTCGACGGTGATCACGATCCGAACGGTAGTCCGCACCACCGACAATTCGAC
Source organism: Mycobacterium barrassiae (assembly GCF_025822765.1). GTDB lineage: Bacteria > Actinomycetota > Actinomycetes > Mycobacteriales > Mycobacteriaceae > Mycobacterium > Mycobacterium barrassiae. Next base: position 180,751 of record NZ_JACKUK010000014.1, read on the forward strand.
GGGGCTCTACTCGATCGTTTCCGCCATCGCGTGCGTCTGCGCGTGAATGCCGTCGACGAGCAGTTGGAGACCGAAGCCGAACCGGGCATTGGCGTCGTCGGTGAGCACCGACTGCCACTCGGGGAGCTCGGCGCCTGCGGCGTCCCACTGCAGACGGGACTGTTCGTCGACCGTGAAGCCCAGCACGTAGTAGACGACCGTGCGAGCGGCCAACTCGGCATGCGCGAAGTCGACGCCGACCTCGGAGACCGCCTCGGTCAACAGCGCCAGAATCTGCTTCATCGCCGACGACTGCCCGGCCGCAAAGCTGGCCGACACCAACTCGGCGCCGTCGGTATGCGACAGCAGCGCATCGCGCAACCGATTGCACACCTCCACGACGCCACGTGCCGTGGGGACCCCGTCGAGAATGCGGTCGCTGATCGCGCCCAACAACTCCTGCTTGTTGGCGAAATGCCAGTACAACGCCCCGGCGGACACGTTGAGTTCACGCGCGAGCCGTCGCATCGTCAGGTCGGCGATGCCGTACTCGTCCAGCAGCGCCGTCGCCGCCGCGACCACGTCCCGTTTGGTCAGCTGCACGCCCATACCCTAGCCTGAACACCGTTCAAGTTCTCAAGGAGAGTGGTTACGGGTGAGCGACATTCTGGCGGAGGCTCGCGAACAGGTATTGGAGCGCGGCGAAGGCCTCGACCAGGAGCAGACGCTGCAGGTGCTGCAGCTTCCTGACGACAAGCTCGACGAACTCCTGGAACTCGCCCACGACGTCCGGATGAAGTGGTGCGGCCCCGACGTCGAGGTCGAGGGCATCATCAGCCTCAAGACCGGCGGCTGCCCCGAGGACTGCCACTTCTGTTCGCAGTCGGGGCTTTTCGCGTCGCCCGTCCGCAGTGCCTGGCTGGACATCCCGAGTCTGGTGGAGGCCGCCAAGCAGACCGCGAAGACAGGCGCCACCGAATTCTGCATCGTCGCCGCCGTCCGCGGCCCCGACGAGCGGCTGCTGGCACAGGTCGCCGCGGGCATCGAGGCGATCCGCAACGAGGTCGACATCCAGATCGCCTGCTCGCTGGGCATGCTGACCGCAGAACAGGTCGAGCGACTCGCCCAGATGGGCGTACATCGCTACAACCACAATCTCGAGACCGCGCGGTCGTTCTTCACCAACGTCGTCACCACGCATACCTGGGAAGAGCGCTGGGACACCCTGCAGATGGTCCGCGACGCCGGCATGGAGGTCTGCTGCGGCGGCATCCTCGGCATGGGTGAGACGCTCGAGCAGCGCGCGGAGTTCGCCGCGAACCTCGCCGAGCTCGATCCGCACGAGGTCCCGCTGAACTTCCTCAACCCACGGCCGGGCACGCCGTTCGGCGACCTGGAGGTACTGCCGGCTTCGGAGGCGTTGAAGGCCGTCGCGGCGTTCCGGCTCGCGCTGCCGCGCACGATGCTGCGGTTCGCCGGTGGCCGGGAGATCACGCTCGGCGACCTGGGCGCCAAGAAGGGCATCCTCGGCGGCATCAACGCCGTGATCGTCGGAAACTACCTGACCACGTTGGGACGGCCCGCCGAAGCCGACCTCGAGCTGCTCGACGATCTGCAGATGCCCATCAAGGCACTCAACGCCACCCTGTAGCACCATCAAGAGATGGCGTTCAACGTCTACACAGGCGAACCCGACGGCACGGCGATGCCGACGGCGGCCCGCCTCGGCCTCGAGCCGCCGCGGTTCTGCGCGGAATGCGGTCGGAGGATGATCGTGCAGGTACGTCCCGACGGCTGGTCGGCCAAGTGCTCACGGCACGGGATCACCGACTCGAAAGATCTTGAGCAACGATGACTGACCTAACGGCGAATAATCCAGCGCCATCACGTATTTCGCGCGGACGCGCGGCGGTGATCGTGATCGCCGCACTCACGCTCGCCGGCGCAATCGTCGGCGCACTGTGGGCGTGGCTGGCGCCACCGGTTCATGGCGTGGTGGCATTGACCAAGGGCGGTGAGCGGGTCCGGGCGTACCTGGGCAACGAGGCCGATCACTTCTTCGTCGCGGCCTTCCTGGTGGTCGGCATGGTGTGTGTGGTGGCCTTTGTCGCGTCGGTGCTGGTGTGGCAGTGGCGTGCGCACCGTGGCCCGGTGATGGTCGCGGCGCTGAGCATCGGAGCCGCCGCGGCGGCCGGTGCGGCAGCGGGAGTCGGTGCGGTACTGGTGCGTTGGCGGTACGGCACGATCGATGTCGCCAGCGCACCGATTTCACCCGAGCATCGAGTGCACTACGTGATCGAGGCGCCTGCGGTGTTCTTCGGGCACTCGCCGCTACTGATCGCGCTGACCATCCTGTTTCCCGCAGCGATCGCGGCCCTGGTCTATTCGCTCATCGCGGTGTCGATCGCACGTGACGACCTGGGTGGGTGGCCGCCCGCCGAACGTGACGACCTCGATTCCTTTACAGCGGTGAACGCTCCACCGTCCGGCCAGTGACCACCTTGGCGACGATCTTCGCAAGCCGTGCCATCCCGACATACGTCATCGGATTCAGCAGCGTCGGCCACTTGGTCCGAACCATGTGCTCCGACAAGGGCTTTCCGTTGAACCGATCGATCAACCAGCGCAGCGTCATCGGCGCGGACAGCGGGTGCAGCAGCATGTGCTCACTGAACATGTCCCGGTGGTAGGTCACCGAGGCGCCGCCGGATTTATAGGTGTCGGCGAGTTCATCGATGTCGTGGACGTCGATCAGCAGGTCGTGGACCGCCTGCACGATGAGCACCGGCGGGGTCGGTACGGTCGCGCCGAGCTTGATCTCGTCGAAGACCCGTTGCACCGCAGGCGTACTGAGAATCTGCTCCAGGGGCGCGTCGAGCATGTCGCCCATGTCCCGCCGGAAGAGCCGGACGACGGCCTCCACGGTCGTCATGTTGTGCAGCCGATCCAGGAGCGTCCTGCCCTCCTCGGTGACGTGCTCCTCGATGACCTCGTTCAGGTCGGGGTAGATGTCGGCCAGCGCCGCGACGACGAGGGCGGGCAGGCCCGCCATGTGGCTTCCGTTGAGTCGGCGGAATGTGTGTCCGAGGTCGCCTACCGGGGATCCGAGCACGGCGCCGACGACGTTGAGTTCCGGCGCGTAGGTACCGCTCACCTCGGCGGCCCAGGCGGTCGCGAGTCCACCGCCGGAGTAGCCCCAGAGGCCGATCGGCGCATCGAGCGACAACCCCAGCCGCTTCGACGTGAGCGCGGCACGTACGCCGTCGAGAACGTGGTAGCCGGGCTCGTACGGAGCGCCCCACATCCCGAGACGGCCCTCATGGTCGGGTACCGACACCGCCCAGCCCTCGGCGAGGCATGCGGCAACCAGCAGGAACTCGAACTGAGCGATCGAACCCGTCGCGTGCGCATGACGCCGCAGGGCATAGGACGGGAAGCAGCGCGACGTGACCGCATCAATGGCGCACTGGTAGGAGATCACCGGCGTCACCGCCCCCGGAGCGCGCTCAGCGGGCACGATCACGGTGGTTGCGGCGGCATCGGGTGCGCCGTGCATGTCGGTGCTGCGATACAGCAGCTGGGTGGCGCGAACACGCTGCGGAATCAGGCCCATGAACGCCAGCTCGACGTCACGGCTACGCAGGACCGTTCCCGGGGTGGCGTGCTGGAAGCCGTCCGGAGGGTCGTAGAACGGGTCGTCACACGGCAGCTGGGGGCGGGTACCGCGGACCAGGTCCTCGTGCGGGACTTGCCCGATCCACTCTGCACCCGCTGCTGGTGCGACGCTGCCCAGATCCATCCGGCCATTCTTACTTAAGAAAGCGTTAAGAAGCCAGCCCGACTCACCCGGGCGGGCGTAATGCCGCGAATTCGTCGGTGACCCGATAGTGGGCGTCGGTGAACCGGTACAGCGCGGCCGGGCGGCCGCCGCTGCGGCCTGATCGTGCGGTGGTGCCGGTGCGGGTGATGACGTTTCGCCGCTCGAGCACGCGTTGCAGATTGGTCGCGTCCACCGGGTGTCCGAGTGCGGCGCTGTAGATGTCCCGCAGCGAGGACACCGCGAATTCGGTTGGGGCCAAGGCGAACCCGATGTTCGTGTAGGACAGTTTGGCGACGAGTCGAGCATGCGCGTGTTCGACCATCGGACCGTGGTCGAATGCCATCGGCGGCAGATCGCTGACTGGATGCCACCGCGTGTCCGAAGGCAGCTCGGGGGTCGCGGGGGAGGGCACCAGCCCGAGGAACGTCGACGCGATGGTGCGGGCGCCCGGCACCCGTTTCGGGTCCGAGAACACCGCCAGCTGTTCGAGGTGAGCAACCTCACGTAGGTCGACTTTTTCCGCGAGTTGCCGTCGAACGGAGCTGGTCAGATCCTCGTCGTCGCGTAGCCGGCCACCCGGGAGCGCCCACCTTCCGGCCTCGGGTTCCAGGGCGCGCTGCCACAACAGCACGTGAAGTGCAGGTTTCGGCGAGTCGACAGCCCGTACTTGGAACACAGCGGCGAGGACCTCGTGCTCGGTGCTAGTATGAGCCATGTTTTCGATTATAAGTCGAAAACCTCGACGGAATGAAGGAGCCGGCTGTGACAGTTTTGGATCGCATGCCCGCTAACGATCTCGCGGACCGCATCACATCCGGTCCCACGGGGTTTTCCGGCGTCGACGGCGACCAGCGGTGGGCCGACGAGGTGCGTCGGCTGGCCGATCTGCGCGGCGCGACGCTGCTGGCGCACAACTACCAGCTGCCGGCGATTCAGGACGTCGCCGACCACGTCGGCGATTCGCTCGCGCTGTCGCGTATCGCTGCTGAGGTGCCCGAGGACACGATCGTGTTCTGCGGCGTGCACTTCATGGCCGAGACCGCGAAGATCCTGTCCCCGGAGAAAACGGTGTTGATTCCCGACCAGCGTGCGGGCTGCTCGCTGGCCGACTCGATTACCGCCGACGAACTCCGCGCCTGGAAGGCCGAGCATCCCGGAGCGGTCGTCGTGTCCTACGTCAACACCACCGCAGCGGTGAAAGCCGAGACCGACATCTGCTGCACGTCGTCGAACGCGGTCGAGGTGGTGGCGTCCATCCCGGCCGACCGCGAGGTGTTGTTCTGCCCGGATCAGTTCCTCGGCGCTCACGTGCGGCGGGTCACCGGTCGCGAGAACCTTCACGTGTGGGCGGGAGAGTGCCATGTGCACGCCGGTATCAACGGCGACGAGCTGGCCGACCAGGCCCGCACCCACCCGGACGCGGAACTGTACGTGCATCCCGAATGCGGTTGCGCCACTTCGGCTCTGTACCTGGCGGGGGAAGGGGCTTTTCCCGAGGACCGGGTCAAGATCCTGTCGACCGGCGGCATGCTCGACGCCGCCCGGGATACCCGCGCGCGCCAGGTACTGGTGGCCACCGAGGTCGGAATGTTGCACCAGTTGCGCCGTGCCGCACCGGAAGTCGACTTCCGCGCCGTCAACGACCGCGCCTCGTGCAAGTTCATGAAGATGATCACCCCCGCCGCGCTGCTGCGCTGCCTCGTGGAAGGTAAGGACGAGGTCCACGTCGATCTCGAGACCGCCCGGCTGGCACGCGCCAGTGTGCAGCGGATGATCGAGATCGGTCAGCCCGGCGGCGGCGAATGACCGGCCAGATGGCCTGCGGCGGCCGCGGCTACTGGCAGCAGCGCGCCGATGTCGTCGTGATCGGCACCGGTGTCGCGGGTCTGGTGGCGGCCCTCGCGGCACACCGCCGCGGCCAGAAGGTGATGGTTCTCAGCAAGGCCGGCGATACAGCCACCTTCTATGCGCAGGGCGGAATCGCGGTTGTGCTGCCCGATGCCCTACGCGAAGAGGGAGATTCGGTGGACGCGCATGTCGCCGATACGTTGGCGGCCGGTGCCGGACTGTGCGATCCGGAGGCGGTGCGTTCCATCGTCGCCGACGGCTACCGCGCGGTGCGTGATCTCGTCGACGACGGCGCCCGCTTTGATGAAGCCGCCCCGGGACGGTGGTCGCTGACTCGCGAGGGTGGTCATTCGCGGCGTCGGATCATCCATGCCGGAGGCGACGCCACCGGCGCCGAGGTGCAGCGCGCGCTCGACGTGGCCGCGGCCCGGCTCGACATTCGGCGCAACCACGTCGCGCTCGAGATCCTGCACGACGACGGTGCCGTGACCGGTGTCCTCACGCTCAACGACGATGGCCTGGGAATCGTCCACGCGCGATCGGTGATCCTGGCGACCGGCGGATTGGGCCATCTGTACTCGGCGACCACCAACCCCGAAGGGTCGACGGGCGACGGTGTGGCACTGGCGATGTGGGCCGGGCTGCCGGTGGCCGATCTGGAGTTCATCCAGTTCCACCCCACCATGCTGTTCGACGGTGAGACAGGCGGTCGGCGACCGCTGATCACCGAGGCCGTACGGGGTGAGGGCGCGGTTCTCGTTGACTCTCAAGGCCGTTCGGTCACCGCCGGTGTGCACCCGATGGGGGACCTGGCGCCGCGCGACGTCGTTGCCGCAGCCATCGACGCACGGATGACCGCAACGGGTGACCCCTGCGTCTTCCTCGACGCGCGGAGCATCAAGGGCTTCAAGAAACGCTTTCCCACCGTCACCGCTGCGTGTCGCGCCGCGGGCATCGATCCGACGCGGCAGCCAATCCCCGTCGTTCCCGGTGCGCACTACAGCTGCGGCGGCGTGGTCACCGATACGAACGGCCGCACCGAAATGGCAGGGCTTTTCGCCGCGGGCGAGGTGGCACGCACCGGGCTGCACGGCGCTAACCGGTTGGCCTCCAACAGTCTGCTCGAGGGCCTCGTGGTGGGTGGCCGCGCCGGAAGGGCTGCCGCCGCACATGCCGCGGACGCCGGACCGTCGACGGCTCGGCTGCCGGAGCCCAGCGTGCGACGCGCGCTGCCCCGACCGGTATTGCAGCAGGCGATGAGCCGCTACGCATCGGTGGTGCGCGATGACACCGGCCTGTGCGCGCTCTCGCAGGCGCTGGAGGCAGCTACTCCGCGGAAGTTCGGCTCGCGCACGGATTTCGAAGACGTCGCACTGACGACGGTGGCGGGCGGTGTGATGGCTGCCGCGTTGGCGCGGACCGAAACGCGCGGGTGCCATCATCGCGCCGACTACCCGGACACCGATCCGGCGATGGTCCGCACCTTGGAACCGGCGGTGGCGTGCGTCTGATGGAACTGACTGCCGACGAACTGACCGAGGCGCGGCGCGTGATCGCTCGCGCGCTCGAGGAGGATCTGCGCTACGGCCCCGACGTCACGACGCTGGCCACGGTGGGCGCGGATGCGACGACGACGGCGTCGATGGTCGCCCGGGAGCCGGGCGTCATCGCGGGTGTCGACATCGCCCTGTTGGTGCTCGACGAGGTCTTGGGCTCAGGCGCTTACGTCGTCAAACACCGCATCGACGACGGCGAACAACTTGATGCCGGAGGGCTGGTGCTCGCGGTCGAGGCGCCGACGCAAGGATTGCTGACCGCCGAGCGGACCATGCTGAACCTCGTGTGCCACCTGTCGGGGATCGCAACCACGACCGCGGCCTGGGTGGCCGCCGTCGAGGGCACCAAGGCCAAGATCCGCGATACCCGCAAGACGCTGCCCGGCCTGCGGGCGCTGCAGAAGTACGCGGTACGCGCCGGCGGCGGCGTGAACCACCGAATGGGGCTGGGCGACGCGGTATTGATCAAAGACAACCATGTCGCCGCCGCGGGTTCGGTGGTCGCCGCACTGCACGCCGTGCGGGCTGCAGCCCCCGAACTGCCGTGCGAAGTCGAGGTCGATTCGCTGGAGCAACTAGACGAGGTGCTCGGCGAGAACCTGGGGGATCAGGCGCTCATCCTGCTCGACAACTTCCCGGTCTGGCAGACGCAGATCGCGGTGCAGCGCCGCGATTCGCGTTCGCCGGCAACCAAATTGGAGTCGTCCGGTGGACTGTCGCTTGACACTGCCGCCGAGTACGCGGGAACGGGCGTGGACTACCTGGCGGTCGGAGCGCTCACCCATTCGGTGACCGTGCTCGACATCGGACTGGATCTCTAGGGCCGCTCAACCAGCCGCCGCGCACCGGCCTTGGCGGCCTTGAGCGCTGCGTCGTCGCCGGCGATGCGCGACAGGATCAACGCCCCTTCGAGGAGCGCGATGACGGCGAGCGCCGTCTGTTCGGCGTCGGCGTCGGCCCAGCCGTCGCGGCGCAGTCGGTCCTCGATCGCCGTGCGCCAGCCGCGAAATGCCCGTGCCGACGCCTCGCGGACGACGGGGCTTGCGTTCACGGATTCGGTCGCGATCGGCTCAATAGGGCAGCCGTCTCGCCGGTCCGACGCCAGCCCGGCGGACATCAGGTCGATCCAGCCGTCCACGATGTCGGCGACCGCCAACTCGCTGTCGAGGAATTGCCGAAGCCGGGCTTCGATGTCGGCGCCGGCACCTTCCACCACGGCCGCGGCCAACTGCTGCTTGCCGTCGGGGAAGTGGTGGTACAGCGACCCGGCCTTGACGTCTGCGGTCTCCAGGATCTGGTTTACGCCGGTCGCCGCGTAGCCCTGCCTGCGAAAGAGCAGGGCGGCGGCGTCGACGAGCGCGGTGCGGCTGCGATCCGGACGAGGCATCCCTTGACTTTACTTGAAAGGTCACTCAAGAATAGTTGAACACTCACTAAAGAACGGAGCCGACAATGCGGCAGCTGGTGTTCGAGGAGACCAACTCCTATGGCTGGCACGAGGTGGCAGATCCTGAGATCCAGGCTCCTGAGCAGGCCATTGTCCGGCCGCTGCTGGTGGCTTGTTGCGACCTGGATGTGGCGGTGGCCGAGGGCAGGCTCCCGCTGCCGCCTGGCCACGCCGTCGGTCACGAGGGCATCGGTGAGGTCGTCGCCGTGGGTGACACTGTGCAGGGCGTGCGGCCCGGCGACCGGGTCGTGGTGCCGTTCCAGATCAGCTGCGGGCAATGCCGTGAATGTCGGCGCGGGGTGACAGGGTCGTGCGCGGCGCTGCCGCTGATGGCGATGTACGGCATGGCTCCGCTGGCCGGGCTGGACGGCGGCGGGTTCATGGCCGACCTGGTTCTGGTGCCGTATGCGGATGCGATGTTGGTGCCGATTCCGCGCGGAGTGGACCTCGTCGGCATCGCCTCGCTGTCGGACAACATCGTCGACGGCTGGCGGGCCGTCGGGCCGTATCGAACCGAACTCGCCGCACTCGACGAATCCGACCGACGGGTGCTCGTCGCCGGACGGCAGTCGATCGGCCTGTACGCGGCGGGGCTGGCCGCCGCGCTCGGCTATGGAGTCGACTACGTCGATACCGACCCGCAGCGCTTGGCCGCGGCCGAAAAGCTCGGCGCCACAGTGCATGACAGACCCAAACCGGACAAATCGATGGGCCCATATCCGGTCACCGTGCACACCTCAGCGGAGCCCGCCACGCTTGCGGCGACCTTACGGGTGACGTGGCCTGACGGAGTGTGCACCGATACCGGGATCTACTACCAGGGCGCGGTGGAGATGCCGCTCCTGCCGATGTACACCCGCGGGGTGAGGTTCGTGACGGGTCGGGTGAACGCACGCGCGGTCATTCCGGAGGTCGTCGAATTGCTCGAGGCCGGCTGCGACCTGACACCGGCGGTCGACCGCGTGGTGCCGTGGGACGACGCCACTGAGGTCTGGCCGACGATGAGGGGCAAGACCGTATTCACCCGGTAGCGCGTCAGGCGATGTCGGCGACGAAGATCGCCATCTTCTTCGCCTGAACACGAGCCATGAGAGGCAGGCCCTCCGCATCGCCGCCTGCGGGAATGATCCGTGGATTGACAAGGTGAACCGCGCGCGAGCCGAAGAGTATGTCGGCCTCGTTGGCGGCGAGCACGTTCTTCACCCAGTCGGTTTTGCCGTGGCCGAGCGCGATCGCGAGGGTATTGCCCTTGCGGAAAGGGGTCACCACCGTTTCGTACGTCTTCCCGGATTTGCGGCCGCGGTGCTGGATCTTGGCGAGGCCGGGCATGAGCCGGGCGACCCGCTTGACGACGGGGTTCATGTACTTGATCTGCAGGCGCTCGAACGCGGGCGGGTAGATCATCGGGACGCCCGGGGCGTTGTTGGGGTGATCCTTGGCGGACATGAATCTCAACACTACGTGACGATGCCCGCCCCACAAGGGGACGGGCATCGCCATTTCTGTTGCGGTGTCAGCCGTTTCGACGACTACGGGCCACTGTTGTCGCCGTCGCTGCCGTTGCTACCACTGTTGCCGCCGACGCTACCGCCGGAGCCGCCGGTGCCGCCGGTGCCGCCGTTGTCGTCGTCGGCCGCGCCACCTGTGGCGTCGCCGCCATTGCCGCCATTGCCACCATTGGAGGCAAAGGTGCCGCCGTTGCCGCCGTTGCCGCCGTTGCCGCCGCTGGTGGTGGTGGTCCCGTCGTCACCGGTGGCGTTGGCGTCGCCGCCAACACCGCCATTGCGGCCGTTACCGAAGACGACTCCGCCGTTGCCGCCGTTGCCGCCGTTGCCGCCGGTAGCCGAACCGGTATCTGTGTCAGCCCTGCCGCCGTTGCCGCCGTTGCCGCCGTCGCCAACGAATTGGGCGTTGGAGCCATTTCCGCCGTTTCCGCCAGTGGCAAGCCCGTCGTCTGTCTCGGCCGTGCCGCCGCTGCCGCCCGCACCGCCGCCGGTGCCGCCAGCACCGCCGTCACCGCCGTCGCCGGCCTCAGCAGGGGCCGTTCCGGTGGCCGACGCATCGCCGCCGTCGCCGCCGTCGCCGCCGATCCCGACGAAGCCGCCGGAACCGCCTTCGCCGCCCTCGCCAGCGTCCGCTTCGGGACCGGTCAAGAGTCCGCCGCCAGGATTGTGGTCGTCGCCGCCGTCGCCGCCCGCGCCGCCGTTACCGAAGTTGCCGGCATTGCCTCCGCGACCGCCGTCCTGCGCCTCGTTCAACCGTTCCCCTGCGAGGTAAGTCGCATCGGCACCGTCGCCGCCGCGACCACCGTTTCCGCCCCAGAAGCCGGCATTGCCGCCATTTCCGGGGCGGATGCCGAGCGCGGCTTCTTCTGAACTTGGGCTATAACCGTCGCCGCCGCTACCGAACAAGAACCCGCCGTTGAAGCCGTCGGGATGCAGAGCGTTGCCGTCGGCACCATTGCCGATCATCCCGAAGGTGAACGCCATCGTGAGCGGGTTGTCGAGGAACGGATCTGCCAGCGCGAGGAAGGGGCCTGGATCGAAGGCACGATTACTCGAACCAAAGTCGGCGCCCCCGCCGATGAGCCCGGTCAAGCCCTCGATCGGGCAGAGCACTCCTTGGCAATCGGTTTGTGCTTGAGCTGTGCCGGCGCCTTCGGCCGTGCCGAGCCCGATGAAGGCCACGGTCATCGCCCCCCCGAGCATGGCCCCGCCGACTGCGCGCCGCGCGACGGTACCTCGTGGCGAGGCTGCGCGGTGCTTACCGGCGACTGTTGTCCTGGACATTTTTCTCCCCTTCTGTCGACCCGGATCTGGCGATCCAGTTACCCCGACGACTGCGACGTCCGTTCGCGAAGGCGGTGGCCGAGTGGCTGGACCATGTGCTCGCTCTCGTAGTCAGCTAATCAGCGAATGCCGATCACAGACATATTGGCACCTGGTGCAGAGAATTCCTAGCAACTTCTCAAATTAGTCGAAAAGTTTTCTATTTACACTGGCGTCAATTGTGACTGTGGCGTAAATTTCTGCGGCTTGGACGCTTGCGAATGCAAGAAACAATTACGGCGGTCGTTGCACCTTCGGCAACCCTGATATTGATTCTCGCCCACACCTGATCAGTAGTGGTCAGATGCTCTTAAGTCTAAGGTCACCTGCAAAAACGAACCCAGCAAAGCTAATCTGGCGCAACCCCTCGAGTCGATGGTCTCGCACTAAAAAACAGCACTTCGTATGCTGGATATTGACATTACAGACAATTGTTCTACTGAGATTTACAAGATCGTCAAATATGCGGCTACAGCTAACATCACAAGATCATATAGTTGAGTTGGCAATCATTGATGAGGCGAAGCTAGACAAATTGATCTTGTATTCGACCAACCGATTAGACAGATAAAGCAGAGTTAGCTGCATCAGGCGCGAGCAACCCGCTACTATCTGCCGCATGTCTGAGACAACGCAGTCATCACGGGGGTCCATTGTGTCGGTTGTAGCGCTCGTTGTGGCGCTCGTAGCGGTAGGGGTGGCCGTCTGGGCGCTGGTCAAACAGCCCACGTCGCCGACCGAATCCGCCGGGCCGGCTTCGGTTTTCACCGGTACCGCGACCGACGACCCCAAGGGCAGCGTCTGCGAAGCCTTCAACCTCGTTCGCAACGGCGTCCAACTCAACACCAACATGCAGGCCCCTGGCGGGCCAGAGGACGTCACCGGCGCAATGGCGGTCGCGGCCAATGCGCGGTTGTCACTGTCGGAGGGCGGGGCGTACCTGATGGCCCGACTCCAGCCCGACACGCCGCAGGAACTCGCCGACGCCGTCCGCAAGTTCGCCAACCAGCTGTCGGACATCGGCGCGCGCTCGATCGCGGGCATTCCGAACTCCGATCCCGACCAGGCGGCGCGCCTGCAGGAAGCGGACAAGTCCAACGCGACGATCACCAATCTGTGCAAGTGAACCTGGCCTGAGACGCCGCGGCGATATCGATTTGGCCTGTTCTGGGACAATGGGTGCGTGAGTGCACCGTCATCCCTGATCGCCCGCATCGACCTGCGGGGCACCGAGCTTTCGGCTGCCCAGCTGCGGTCGGCTCTGCCGCGTGGCGGTGTGGACGTCGACGCGGTCCTTCCGAAGGTCCGACCCATCGTCGACGCGGTGGCCGGAGGCGGGGCGCAGGCCGCCCTGAAATTCGGGGAAACGTTCGACGGTGTCCGGCCCGAACAGGTCCGGGTGCCCAAGGAGCGTCTGCAGCAGGCACTCGATCGGCTGCGTGACGACGTCCGGACTGCGCTCGAGGTGGCGATCGAACGCGCCCGTGCGGTGCACGCAGACCAGCGGCGCACCGACACGACGACGACGCTGGCCCCCGGTGCCACGGTGACTGAGCGCTGGGTGCCCGTCGAGCGTGTCGGGCTCTACGTCCCCGGCGGCAACGCCGTGTATCCGTCCAGCGTGGTGATGAACGTCGTGCCTGCGCAGACCGCCGGCGTCGACTCGTTGGTGATCGCCAGCCCGCCGCAACGCGACTTCGGCGGTCTGCCGCACCCGACGATCCTTGCCGCGGCGCAGTTGTTGGGTGTCGAGGAGGTGTGGGCGGTCGGCGGCGCGCAATCGGTGGCGCTGCTGGCCTACGGCGGCACCGACACCGACGGCGCCGAGCTGGCGCCGGTGGACATGATCACCGGGCCGGGGAACATCTACTTCACTGCGGCCAAACGGATCTGCCGTTCGCAGGTGGGCATCGACGCGGAGGCAGGCCCGACGGAGATCGCGATCCTCGCCGACCACACCGCGGACCCGGTGCACGTCGCCGCCGATCTGATCAGCCAGGCCGAACACGACGAGATGGCCGCCAGTGTGCTCGTCACGACCAGCGCCGACCTGGCGGATGCCACCGACAGGGAACTCGCGATCCAGCTGGAGACCACCTTCCACAAGGAGCGGGTAAAGGCGGCACTGGGTGGCAAGCAGTCCGCGACCGTGCTCGTCGACGATCTCGATGCCGGCATTCGCACCGTGAACGCCTACGCCGCCGAGCACCTCGAGATCCAGACCGCCAATGCTCGGGACGTGGTGGGCCGAATCCGCTCCGCGGGTGCGATATTCGTTGGCGCCTATTCGCCTGTAAGTCTTGGCGATTACTGCGCGGGGTCCAACCATGTGCTGCCCACCGCCGGGTGTGCCCGCCACTCCAGCGGACTGTCGGTACAGACGTTCCTGCGCGGCATCCACGTCGTCGACTACGACGAGGCAGCTCTGAAGGACGTGTCCGGGTACGTGATCACCCTCGCCGAGGCCGAGAACCTGCCTTCGCACGGCGAAGCGGTTCGGCGGAGGTTCGAACGGTGACGCCTGGCAAGAAGGTAACTCTGGCCGATCTGCCGCTACGCGAAGACCTGCGCGGCAAGTCGCCCTACGGTGCGCCGCAGCTGCAGGTTCCGGTGCGGCTCAACACGAACGAGAACCCTCACCCCCCGACCAAGGCCCTCATCGATGACGTGACGGCGTCGGTGCAAGCGGTCGCGGGGGAGCTGCACCGCTACCCGGACCGTGACGCGGTGGCGCTGCGTACCGACCTCGCCGCCTACATCACCACGCAGACTGGTGTCGACGTTGGCGTCGAGAATCTCTGGGCGGCAAACGGTTCCAACGAAATCCTGCAACAGCTCCTTCAGGCATTCGGCGGGCCGGGGCGCAGTGCCATCGGATTCGTCCCGTCGTACTCGATGCATCCGATCATCTCCGGCGGCACCCAGACGGAATGGTTGGTGGCCAACCGCGCCGACGACTTCAGTCTCGACGCCGACGTCGCGGTGCAGGCGATCAAGGAACGCACCCCCGACGTCGTATTCGTCGCAAGCCCCAACAACCCGTCCGGGCAGAGCGTTTCCCTCGACGACCTGCGCCGCCTGCTGGAAGCGATGAGCACCGGCCTGCTGATCGTCGACGAGGCGTACGGCGAGTTCTCCAGCCAGCCCAGCGCGGTCAACCTGATCGACGAATACCCGACCAGGCTGGTCGTGTCCCGAACGATGAGCAAGGCGTTCGCGTTCGCCGGCGGACGGCTGGGCTACCTCATCGCCGCCCCCGCGGTGATCGACGCGATGTTGCTCGTCCGGTTGCCGTATCACCTGTCGTCGCTGACGCAGGCTGCCGCCAGGGCAGCGCTGCGCCATGCCGACGACACGCTGGGTAGCGTCTCGAAGCTCATCGCCGAACGTGAGCGGGTGTCAGAATCTTTGACCGGCATGGGCTTTCGAGTCATCGAGAGCGACGCGAACTTCGTGCTGTACGGCGAATTCGCCGACGCACCTGCCACATGGCAGCGGTACCTGGACGCCGGTGTGCTCATCCGTGACGTCGGCATACCCGGATTCCTGAGGGCCACCATCGGCCTCCCCGAAGAGAACGATGCGCTGCTCGATGCGAGCGCTCGCCTCGCTAGTACCGAACTCGTATCCATAGGAGCATCGTGACCACGTCTCGAATCGCAAAGATCGAACGCAAGACCAAAGAGTCCGACATCGTCGTTGAGCTGGACCTCGACGGAACGGGGGTCGTCAGCGTCGAGACGGGTGTGCCGTTCTTCGACCACATGCTCACCGCCCTCGGCAGCCACGCGAGTTTCAATCTGCTGGTCCGCGCCAAGGGTGACGTCGAGATCGAAGGCCACCACACCATCGAGGACACCGCGATCGTGTTCGGCCAGGCGTTGGGCCAGGCGCTCGGCGACAAATCGGGTATCCGGCGGTTCGGCGACGCGTGGATCCCGATGGACGAGTCGCTGGCTCACGCAGCGGTCGATGTCTCGGGCAGGCCGTACTGCGTGCACACCGGCGAGCCGGACCACATGCTGCACTTCACAATCGCGGGATCCGAGGCGCCGTATCACACGGTGGTGAACCGGCACGTGTTCGAAACCATCGCGATGAATGCGCGCATCGCCCTGCACGTGCGGGTGCTGTATGGCCGCGATCCCCACCACATCACGGAGGCCGAGTACAAGGCCGTCGCCCGTGCGCTGCGCCAGGCCGTCGAGTTCGATGACCGTGTCACCGGCGTGCCGTCGACGAAAGGCACGCTGTGACAGCGAGAGTCGTCATCCTCGATTACGGCTCGGGAAACCTTCGGTCGGCTCAGCGCGCGCTGGAACGTGTCGGCGCGGATGTCGAGGTGACCGCCGACGCCGACGCGGCGATGAATGCGGACGGTCTGGTGGTTCCGGGCGTCGGCGCGTTCGAGGCGTGCATGGTGGGCCTGCGGAAGATCGGCGGCGAGAAGATCATCGCCGACCGGGTCGCTGCAGGCCGTCCGGTGCTGGGCGTGTGCGTCGGGATGCAGATCCTGTTCGCGCGCGGTGTCGAGTTCGGCGTGGAGAGCGCCGGCTGCGGTCTGTGGCCGGGTTCGGTAATCCGGCTGGACGCGCCGGTGATTCCGCACATGGGCTGGAACGTCGTGGACGCACCCGCTAATACGCGCCTGTTCAAGGGGCTGGATCCCGGCACTCGCTTTTACTTCGTCCACTCGTACGCCGCCCAGCAGTGGGAGGGCAATCCGGACGCACTGCTGACGTGGTCCACGCACACCGTGCCGTTCCTGGCCGCAGTCGAAGACGGTCCGCTTTCGGCCACTCAATTCCACCCGGAGAAGAGCGGTGACGCCGGGGCGTCGCTTTTGGGCAATTGGGTTGAGGGGCTCTAGGTTGACGGCTGTGAAATTGATACTCCTTCCCGCCGTCGACGTGGTGGAGGGTCGCGCTGTCCGGCTCATGCAAGGCAAGGCGGGCAGCGAGACCGAGTACGGTTCGGCGCTCGACGCCGCCATGACCTGGCAGCGCGACGGCGCGGAATGGATCCACCTGGTGGACCTCGACGCCGCGTTCGGCCGGGGCAACAACCGAGAACTGCTCGCGGAGGTTGTCGGCAGGCTCGACGTCGCGGTGGAGCTGTCCGGCGGGATCCGCGATGACGACTCGCTGAATGCAGCGCTGGATACCGGATGTGCGCGCGTGAACCTCGGCACCGCGGCACTGGAGAATCCGCAGTGGTGCGCGAAGGTTGTTGCCGAGCACGGCGAGAAGGTCGCCGTCGGGCTGGACGTGAAGATCTCCGGCGACGATTACCGGTTGCGCGGCCGCGGGTGGGAAACCGATGGCGGTGACCTCTGGGAGGTCCTGGAACGCCTTGACCGCGAAGGCTGTTCACGCTTCGTCGTCACCGACGTCACCAAGGACGGCACGCTCAACGGCCCGAACCTCGATCTGCTGAAGAAGGTCACCGACCGCACCGCGGCACCGGTGATCGCCTCGGGCGGGGTGTCGAGTCTTGACGACCTCCAGGCGATCGCGACCCTCACCGACCGCGGCGTGGAAGGTGCGATCGTCGGAAAGGCGCTGTACGCGGGGCGGTTCACGCTTCCGGAGGCGCTGGCCGCGGTGGCGCAGTAGATGGCGCTCGACACGGCCGACCTGGACGCTCTGGTCGCCGTCGCCGCCGAAATCCTCGACCAGGCGGCCAAACCGTTCATCGAGGGTCACCGTGCCGATTCGGCGGTTCAGAAGAAGGGCAACGACTTCGCCACCGAGGTCGACCTCGCGATCGAACGCCAGGTGGTCGAGGCTCTGACGCGTGAGACCGGCATCGAAGTGCACGGCGAGGAATTCGGCGGCGCCGACGTCGAGTCGCCGCTCGTGTGGGTCCTCGACCCGATCGACGGCACGTTCAACTATGCGGCCGGCTCGCCGATGGCGGCGATCCTGCTGGGCCTCTTGCGAGATGGCGAGCCGGTGGCGGGCCTGACGTGGATTCCGTTCACCGGCGAGCGGTTCACCGCGGTCGTCGGTAAGCCTCTGCGCTACAACGGTATCGAGCGCGCACCGCTGCAGCCCGCGCAGCTGGCCGACTCCGTCGTGGGAGTCAGCACCTTCAATGTCGATTCGCGGGGCAAAGTGCCGGGACGGTACCGGCTTGCGGTGATCGAGAACCTGAGCCGCAAGTGCTCGAGGATGCGCATGCACGGCGCCACCGGAATTGACTTCGCCTACACGGCAGCTGGAATCCTCGGCGGGACGATCAGTTTCGGTGCGCATGTGTGGGATCACGCCGCGGGCGTCGCACTGGTGCGCTCGGCCGGGGGCATAGTCACCAACCTGGACGGCAGCGACTGGACCACCGAGTCGCGCTCGGCCCTGGCCGGTGCGCCGGGCGTGCATGCCGAGCTGCTCGAGTTGCTGCAGTCCGTCGGCGCTCCGGAGGACTTCTAGATGGATCTCGCGGTCCGGATCATCCCATGCCTGGACGTCGACGACGGCCGGGTGGTCAAGGGTGTGAACTTCGAGAATCTGCGCGACGCCGGTGATCCCGTCGAACTGGCCGCCGCCTACGACGCCGAGGGTGCCGACGAGCTCACCTTCCTGGACGTCACCGCATCGTCGGCGGGCCGGGCCACCATGCTCGAGGTCGTCAAACGCACCGCCGAGCAGGTGTTCATCCCGTTGACCGTCGGCGGGGGCGTGCGCTCGGTCGCCGACGTGGACGTGCTGTTGCGTGCGGGGGCCGACAAGGTCGCTGTGAATACCGCCGCCATCGCCAGGCCCGAACTGCTCGCCGAGTTGTCCCGTCAGTTCGGTTCGCAGTGCATCGTGCTGTCGGTCGATGCGCGCACCGTTCCGCAGGGCGAGCAACCGACCGCTTCGGGGTGGGAAGTGACGACGCACGGCGGACGGCGGGGCACCGGGATCGACGCCATCGAATGGGCCACTCGGGGCGCTGAACTCGGCGTCGGCGAGATTCTGCTGAACTCGATGGACTTCGACGGCACCAAGGCCGGATTCGACCTGCCGATGATCGAGGCGGTCCGCGGCGCGGTCAACATCCCCGTGATCGCCAGCGGCGGGGCGGGAGCGGTCGAGCATTTCGCGCCCGCCGTGTTCGCCGGGGCCGATGCGGTGCTGGCCGCCAGCGTCTTCCATTTCCGTGAGCTCACGATCGGTCAGGTGAAGGCCGCCATGGCGGCAGAAGGGATCGTCGTCAGATGAGCGCGTTGGACGAGAGCATCGCCTCGAGGCTCAAGCGCGACACCAACGGGCTGTTCACCGCGGTGGTGCAGGAACGCGGTACCGGCCAGGTGCTGATGGTCGCGTGGATGGACGACGACGCGTTGGCGCGGACGCTGGAAACCCGTGAAGCGACGTATTATTCACGTTCACGCGGCGAGCAGTGGGTCAAGGGCGCGACGTCGGGCCACACTCAACACGTCCATTCGGTGCGGTTGGACTGCGACGGGGACACCGTGCTGCTCGAGGTCGATCAGGTCGGTGCCGCGTGCCATACCGGTGATCACAGTTGCTTCGATGCCGACGTATTGCTGGCCCCGGAGGCCTAAGCTGCGGGCGTGAAGCGAGCCCTGGCGGCCGCCGCGGTGCTGCTGGCGACTGCACCAACTGTGCGGCGGTATCTCGCAAACCGCGGGGCGCTGGCCGAGGTGGCGGCTGAACTCCGGAGTCCGTTGCTGTTGGTGCTTTCGCCGGCATCCGGCAGGCGCCTCCTGCCGATCACGCGCCTCAGTGCTCGACTACGCACCCCTTCGGGCGGCGGCGTGTCGGTGGTCGAGCATCGATCCGGTGATGCCGCTCTCCGCATCGTCGTCACCACACCGTCACAAGGCCGCAGGCCTCGCCCTGCGGTGTTGTGGATCCACAGTGGGGGTTTCGTGGTGGGATCGCCGCAGTTCGAATCATTCCTGACCGGGCAGATCGCGCGTGAGGTTGGCGCGGTGGTGGCATCTCCGGACTATCGGCTCGCGCCTGAACATCCATTTCCCGCGGCGTTCGACGACTGCATGTCCACCCTGATGTGGATGCACGCGAACGCTGACGCGCTCGGCATCGACTCACAGCGGATCGCCGTCGGGGGCGCCAGTGCGGGCGGCGGGCTGGCGGCCGCGGTGGCGCAACGCTGCCACGATGTTGGGATTCCGCTGGCAGGTCAGGTACTCGTGTATCCGATGCTTGACGACCGCACTGCGCTACGGGACGACTATGGCGGGCGCGGACATTTCCTGTGGACTCCCGCATCGGACCGATTCGGCTGGACGTCGTATCTGGGTCGCGAGCCGGGTGCGTCGGACGTGCCCGAATACGCGGCACCCGCACGCCGATCAGACCTCAGCGGTCTTGCGCCGGCGTGGGTCGGGGTAGGCGATCTCGATCTGCTGTACGACGAGAGCGTGACCTATGCCGAGCGACTGCGTGAGTCCGGCGTGGAGTGCGAGCTCGTCACCGTCCCCGGGATGTACCACTTCGCGGACGGCATCGCACGAAAAGCACCATCGATGCGCAGGTTTCGCGCCAGCATGCACGAGCATCTACGAACGCACCTGGAGGTTCACTGATGGTAAAGCGGATCGCAGCGATCCTTGTTTTTGGACTTGTTGCTACGACGGTGCGCAGCCACCTCAAAGTCCGCGATGCCTTGTCGGAAGTCGCACCCGAGTTGCGCAGCCCCGTCTTGTCGCTCGTCGCGGTGACGTTCACCCAGCGCAAACTGTGGTTCAGCAGGCGACTGATGAGCATTCCCACGAAGCCCTGCGCTGGCGTCACGATGGCCAACCGCCGCGTCGGCGATCCGTCGGTCCCGGTCCTCGTCTTCACGCCCGATCACCGTGCCACGCCCGCGCCTGCGGTGCTGTGGCTCCACGGCGGCGGATACGTCGTCGGGACCCCGGAGTTCGAGGCGGCGGGTTCGACGCGTCTCGCTCGCGACCTCGGCGCCGTGGTGGTGTCACCCGACTACCGGCTGGCTCCAGAGCACCCGTTTCCCGCGGGTCTCGACGACTGCATGGCGGTGCTCAACTGGATGCGTGAGAACGCCGACGAGTTGGGAATCGACGCGGCTCGCATTGCGGTGATGGGGGCCAGCGCCGGCGGGGGAATGGCGGCCGCGGTCGCCCAACGTAGCCACGACGAAGGAATCGCCCTACGGGCGCAGATCCTGGTGTACCCGATGCTCGACGACCGCAGCAGCCTGGTCAAGGACCATGCCGGTCGTGGCCGGTTCGCGTGGACACCCGAATCGAACGTGTACGGATGGACGGCGTATCTGGGCCGTCCTCCGCGGATGTCCGATGCACCCGAATACGCCTCTCCGGGTAGGCGATCCGACCTGTCCGGCCTACCGCCGGCGTGGGTCGGTGTCGGCGAGCTCGACGTCTTTCACGATGAGGACGTCGCCTACGCCGAGCAGCTGAAGTCCTGCGGTGTGCCGTGCGAGCTCGTCACCGTGCCCGGCATGTATCACGGCGCGGACTTCGTGCGGCCGAATGCGCAGTCCATAAAGGACTTTCGCGCCGGAATGGTCGATTTTCTCAAGCGCTACCTATGATGCGCGTCGCCTTGGCGCGGGCGGTCCACCGACCTTCGTCGTAGCCGACGACCACCGGGTGAGCGAATGCGGCACTGACGTTGTCGGTGGTCACGGTCTCCCGCGCCGTCCCGACGGCGACCGTTCGCCCGTCTGCGATGAGTAGGGCGTGGGTGGTGGTGGTCGGCAGCTCTTCGAGGTGGTGGGTGACGAGGATCGACGCCACGTCGGGATGGGTCTCGTCGAGCGAATCGATGGTTTCCAAAAGTTGTTCGCGCGCCGCCACGTCGAGGCCTGTCGTCGGCTCATCGAGGAGCAGTAGCCGCGGCTCGGACACCAGCGCGCGGGCGATCAGTGTTCGACCGCGCTCACCCTGCGACAGCGTCGGCCACACGTCAGCAGCCTTGTGCGACAACCCAACCGCGTCGATCATCGCGTCCGTCCGGTCAAGCTCCTCAGTACTCGGCGTCCAGCGCATCGGGGTGTCGATGGTTGCCGTGATACCCGTCAGCACCACTTCGCGCACGGTCAACGAATACTGCAGCCGGTGACGGGGATTCACGTGTCCGATGAAGCGACGCAGCCGCGCGAGCTCCACGCGGCCCATCTGCTCGCCGAGGATGTGCACGGTGCCCGACGTGGGGAACATGACTGCCGCGCAGAACCCCAACAGCGTGCTCTTACCCGCACCGTTCGGACCGAGCAGCGCCCAATGCTCACCGGCGTTGACCGTGAGCGAGATGCCATCGATGATCTGCTTGCCGTCGCGACGAAACGTCACGTCGGCGAGTTCAAGAACCGGCGTCACGCGGACTGCCGTTGGCGCAGCACCTCCAGCGCCTTGTCGGCGTGGGTGTCCATGCTGACCTCGCTCGCGATCACCTCGAGCACCGTGCGGTTGGTGTCGATCACGAACGTCGTCCGCTTGACCGGCATGAACTTGCCGAGCAGGCCGCGCTTGACCCCGAACTGCGTGGCGACGGTCCCGTCGGCGTCCGACAGCAGCGGATAATCGAACTTCTGCTTGTCGGCGAACTGCGCCTGCTTCTCGACGGGATCGGTGCTGATGCCCACCCGGCTCGCGCCGACCGCGGCGAACTCCGATGCCAGATCGCGGAAGTGGCACGCCTCCTTGGTACATCCCGGTGTCATCGCGGCGGGGTAGAAGAACAACACGATGGGGCCACCTGCAAGCAACTCCGAAAGGCTTCGCACGGTGCCCGTCTGATCCGGCAACTCGAACTCTGCGACCTGGTCACCACGTTTCATAGCTCTTCACGCTACGCCCACTCGAAAATCGTTGGCGCTGGTTGTCGTATCTGTGAGAACGTGCCGAATGCTCGACACCTTCATCTCCGACGGCTACGTCAAGCTCGAGCACGTCGTTCCACGCAGCGTCGCCGATGCGGCGCGCGCTGCGCTGTGGCAGCAGCTGGGTCTTTCGCACGACGATCGTGACCAGTGGTCAGAACCCGTACGGTGGGCGTCAGATCTGATGGGCCACGGGCCTTTCGGCGAACTCGTCCGAAGTCCGGTGCTGGCGGCGGCGCTCGATGCGGTGTGCGGCCGCGGCGGCTGGGTGCCGCGAGGCTCGCTGGGCAACGTGCCCGTCCGTTTCCCGGTGTCGCCGCCCAACGACGACCGCGGGTGGCACATCGACGCCAACACCCCGCAGCCCGACGGGACGTGGGCGGTGACGGGCCGCCCGCACACCGTGTTGGTGCTGACCTTGTTGTCGGAGGTCGGCCCGGACGACGCTCCGACGCGGATCCGGGTGGGCTCACACCGCGACGTGGCCCGCGTGCTGGGGCCGGACCCGGTCGAATTGGCCGAGATGGGTCGCCTCGTCGACGCCGCCAGCGCCCACAGGCCGGTGGCACACGCGACCGGCGAACCCGGCGACATGTACCTGCTGCACCCGTTCACAGCGCACGCAGCCGACGAACACCGCGGCAACACGCCGCGGTTCATGGCGCAGGCACCCGTCGTGCTGACCGGTCCACTGACACCCACGTCGTCGTCACCCTTGGCGCGCGTCTGGGAGGATTGATGGGTGCAATCGACCGCCAACCTCGCACTCACCACGTCACGCGAGGACTTCCGGGCGCTGGCCGCCGAGCACCGCGTGGTGCCGGTGACCCGCAAGGTGCTCGCGGACAGTGAGACGCCGCTGTCGGCGTACCGCAAGCTGGCCGCCAACCGTCCCGGGACGTTCTTGCTGGAATCGGCCGAAAACGGCCGCTCGTGGTCCCGCTGGTCGTTCATCGGGGCGGGTGCGCCATCGGCGCTGACGATTCGCGACGGCGAGGCGGTGTGGCTGGGCACCACTCCGAAGGACGCGCCCAAGGAGGGCGATCCCATCCAGGCGCTGCGCGCGACGCTCGAGCTGCTGAAGACCGAGCCGGTGCCGGGTCTGCCGCCGCTGTCGTCGGGCCTCGTCGGCTTCTTCGCGTATGACATGGTGCGGCGTCTGGAGCGGTTGCCGTCGCTGGCCGTCGACGATCTGGGCCTGCCCGACATGCTGCTGCTGCTGGCCACCGACATCGCCGCCGTCGACCACCACGAGGGCACGATCACGCTGATCGCCAACGCCGTGAACTGGAACGGCACCGACGAGCGCGTCGACTGGGCCTACGACGACGCGGTAGCCCGGCTCGATGTGATGAGCGCGGCACTCGGTGAGCCGTTGCCGTCGACGGTCGCGACGTTCAGCCGACCCGAGCCGCTGCACCGGTCGCAACGCACCGTCGAGGAGTACACCGCTATCGTCGAGAAGCTCGTCGGCGACATCGAGGCCGGCGAGGCCTTCCAGGTGGTGCCCTCACAGCGCTTTGAGATCGACACCGACGCCGACCCGCTCGACGTCTACCGGATGCTGCGGGTGAGCAATCCCAGCCCTTACATGTATCTGCTTAACGTCCCGAATGATGCTGGCGGCCTGGACTTTTCGATCGTCGGATCCAGTCCCGAAGCGTTGGTGACCGTGAAGGACGGGCGGGCGTCGACGCACCCCATCGCTGGCACGAGGTGGCGCGGGGAGACCGAGGAGGAGGACCTGCTGCTCGAGAAGGAGCTGCTGCACGACGAGAAGGAGCGTGCCGAGCACCTGATGCTGGTCGATCTTGGTCGCAACGACCTCGGCCGTGTCTGCCGGCCCGGCACCGTCCGCGTGGAGGACTACAGCCACATCGAGCGGTACAGCCACGTCATGCACATCGTGTCGACGGTGCACGGCGAGCTCGCCGACGACAAGACCGCGTTGGATGCCGTGTTGGCGTGCTTTCCGGCGGGCACGCTGTCGGGTGCGCCGAAGGTGCGCGCCATGGAGCTCATCGAAGAGGTCGAGAAGACCCGCCGCGGGCTGTACGGCGGCGTGCTGGGCTACCTGGACTTCGCGGGCAACGCCGACTTCGCGATCGCGATTCGAACGGCGCTGATGCGAGGCGGCACGGCGTACGTGCAGGCCGGCGGGGGAGTCGTGGCCGATTCCAACGGGCCCTATGAGTACACCGAGGCGTCGAACAAGGCCCTTGCGGTGCTCAAGGCGATCGCTGCGGCGGAAACCCTGACCGAACCATGATTCGGATCGCGCAGCTCGGGCTCGTCTTGGCGGCGGCGGCGTTGTGGATCGCGTCGCGGATGACATGGGTCGACGTGACGTCGTTCGACGGGCTGGGTCAGCCCCGAACGACGGCGCTGTCCGGCGGTTCATGGTCGACGGCGCTGGTCCCGCTGGCCATATTGCTGCTGGCCACCGCCGTCGCTGCGCTGGCGGTGCGCAGCTGGCCGTTGCGGGTGCTCGCGCTTCTCGCGGCGATCACCAGCGCTGGCATGGCCTACCTGGCCATCACGCTGTGGGTGATGCCCGACGTCGGTGTTCGGGCGTCACACCTTGCCGAGGCGCCGGTGGCCGATCTCGTGGGCACTCAGCGCCACTACGGGGGCGCGGTGATCACGGTGGTGGCGGCGGCCGTCACCCTGGTGTGCGCCACGCTGCTGTTGCGATCGGCGTCGAAGGACCGTTCCGCTGCGACGCGCTACGCCCGCCGCACGGCTGCTCCTGGGGACAAACGGGAGGACGTGATGACGGAGCGAGAGCTGTGGGATGCCCTCGACGAGGGCGTGGATCCGACCCAAGACCGGACCCCAGACAACAAGGGCCGGTGACACCCAATGGTGTGGCGGCGGTTACCCTTCGTTGAAGATCGGTTGGCACCATCCGGGAGGATTCGGCACACATGAGTTCGGCGACTGTGCTCGACACCATCATTGAGGGTGTCCGCGCTGATGTCGCGGCTCGCGAAGCGGCTCTTCCGCTCGCCGACATCAAGGAGAAGGCGAAGGCCGCGCGACCGCCACTCGACGTGTTGGCGGCGTTGCGGGAGCCGGGTATCGGTGTCGTCGCAGAAGTGAAGCGCGCCAGCCCGTCGCGCGGAGAACTGGCCGCCATCTCAGATCCCGCGGAGCTGGCCCGCGCATACGAAGACGGTGGCGCGCGCGTCATCAGCGTGCTCACCGAGGAACGGCGATTCAACGGCTCGCTGGCGGATCTCGACGCCGTCCGCGCGGCAGTGTCAATCCCGGTGTTGCGCAAAGACTTCATCATCGGGCCGTATCAGATCCACGAGGCCCGCGCCCACGGTGCCGACATGCTGTTGCTGATCGTCGCCGCCCTCACGCAGCAGGCGCTGGAGTCGATGCTCGATCGCACCGAATCGCTCGGCATGACCGCGCTCGTCGAGGTGCACACCGAGGAGGAGGCGGATCGCGCTCTGCAGGCCGGCGCCAAGGTGATCGGGGTCAACGCCCGTGACCTCAAGACGCTGGAGGTGGACCGGGACTGCTTCGCGCGCATCGCTCCCGGCCTACCGAGCGGCGTCATCCGCATCGCCGAGTCAGGTGTGCGCGGCACAGCCGATCTCCTTGCCTACGCCGGTGCCGGCGCCGATGCGGTGCTCGTCGGTGAGGGACTGGTCACCAGTGGTGACCCGCGCAGCGCCGTAGCCGATTTGGTCACCGCAGGTACGCACCCGTCCTGCCCGAAACCCTCACGCTGACAAGTGGCCGACCTCGCCGGTCCGGAGTTACCGCGTTCGAGCGCGGCCGTCGCCGAACCCACAGTTCATGACCCCGACGAACGCGGCCATTTCGGCGTCTACGGCGGGCGATACGTCCCCGAAGCGTTGATGGCGGTGATCGAAGAGGTCACTGCGGCGTACGAGAAGGCTCGCGGCGATCAGGAATTCCTCGACGAGTTGGATCGGCTGCAGCGGCATTACAGCGGTCGGCCGTCGCCGTTGTACGAAGCCTCGAGGCTGTCTGAGCATGCCGGCGGCGCGCGGCTCTTCCTGAAGCGAGAAGACCTCAACCACACCGGATCTCACAAGATCAACAATGTGCTGGGGCAGGCGCTGTTGGCGCGGCAGATGGGCAAGACACGCGTGATCGCCGAGACGGGCGCGGGACAGCACGGCGTCGCGACCGCGACGGCATGCGCGCTGCTCGGTCTCGAGTGCATCATCTACATGGGCGCGGTCGACACCGCGCGGCAAGCCCTCAACGTGGCGCGGATGCGTCTACTTGGGGCCGAAGTGGTGTCGGTCGAGGCCGGTTCCAAGACGCTGAAGGACGCGATCAACGAAGCGTTCCGCGACTGGGTAACCAACGCGGACAACACCTATTACTGCTTCGGCACGGCGGCGGGACCGCATCCGTTTCCCACAATGGTGCGGGATTTCCAGCGGGTGATCGGTCTCGAGGCGCGGGCGCAGATCCGGGCGCAGGCCGGCAGGCTGCCCGATGCCGTGACGGCTTGCGTCGGAGGCGGGTCGAATGCCATCGGAATCTTCCACGCGTTCATCGATGACCCGGGGACGCGCCTCGTTGGCTTCGAGGCGGCGGGCGATGGCGTCGAAACCGGCCGTCACGCAGCGACTTTCACTGGTGGTTCGCCCGGCGCCTTCCAGGGTTCGTTCTCGTATCTGCTTCAGGACGAGGACGGGCAGACCATCGAATCACATTCGATCTCAGCAGGTTTGGACTATCCGGGGGTGGGCCCGGAGCACGCGTTCTTGAAGGACATCGGGCGTGCCGAGTACCGGCCGATCACCGACACGGAGGCGATGGATGCCTTCGCCCTGTTGTGCCGCACCGAGGGAATCATTCCGGCCATCGAATCCGCGCACGCCGTGGCGGGAGCGTTGAAACTGGGGCAGGAACTCGGCCGCGACGCGATCATCTTGGTGAACCTGTCGGGACGGGGCGACAAGGACGTCGAGACTGCGGCGAAGTGGTTCGGTCTGATGGACGGTGAATCGTGAGTCGGCTGGCAGGAATGTTCGACGCGTGCCGGGCGGAGAACCGCTCGGCACTTATCGGCTACCTGCCTACGGGCTTTCCCGATGTGCCGACATCGATTTCGGCGATGAAGGCGCTGGTCGAATCGGGCTGCGACCTCGTCGAAGTCGGCATTCCGTATTCGGACCCGGGTATGGACGGGCCGACTATCGCGGCGGCCACCGAAGCTGCGCTGCGCGGCGGTGTACGCGTGCGCGACACGCTGACGGCGGTTGAGGCGATCAGCAATGCGGGCGGTCGCGCCGTGGTGATGACGTACTGGAATCTGGTGTTGCACTGGGGTGTCGACGCTTTCGCGCGTGACCTGGCTGCGGCCGGCGGGCTGGGGATGATCACGCCCGACCTGATTCCGGACGAGGCGGCGGAGTGGATCGAGGTGTCGGAGGCCCACGATCTGGACCGCATCTTCTTGGTGGCGCCGTCGTCGACTCCTGAGCGGCTGACCGCGACGGTGAAGGCGTCACGCGGATTCGTCTACGCGGCGTCCACGATGGGCGTCACCGGCGCACGCGACGCGGTGTCGACGGCCGCACCCGAATTGGTCAGGCGGGTGAAGGCAGTATCTGACATTCCGGTCGGCGTCGGCCTCGGTGTGCGGTCCCGCGAGCAGGCGGCGGAGATCGGCGCCTACGCGGACGGCGTGATCGTCGGGTCGGCACTGGTGTCGGCACTACAGGACGGGGTGCCGGCGGTGCGAACACGGACCACTGAGCTCGCCGACGGTGTGCGGCAGAGGATCACCGCGTGACGACAACTGTCCTGGCATCGATACCCAGTCCCGCGCAGGGTGTGTGGTACCTCGGTCCGGTCCCGATCCGCGCCTACGCGTTGTTCATCATCGTCGGGATCGTCGTGGCATTGGTCATCGGTGACCGCCGCTGGACGGCGAGGGGTGGCGAGCAGGGCGTCATTTACGACATCGCGCTGTGGGCGGTGCCGTTCGGGCTGCTCGGCGGCCGGCTGTACCACGTCATCACCGACTGGCCGAAGTACTTCGGGGAAGGCGGCGCAGGCTTTCTGGGCGTCGTCCGGATCTGGGACGGTGGTCTCGGAATTTGGGGCGCTGTTGCGCTCGGCGGCGTCGGGGCATGGATCGCGTGTCGGCTGCGCGGTATTCCGCTGCCGGCGTTCGCCGATGCGGTTGCGCCGGGAATCGTGCTGGCGCAGGCGATCGGGCGGTTGGGCAACTACTTCAACCAGGAGTTGTACGGCCGCCCGACAGATCTGCCGTGGGGCCTCGAGATCTACGAACGGGTTGGCGCCAACGGTGTCGTCAGCCCGGATCTAGCGAACGGGGTCTCGACGGGCCAGCTGTACGCCATCGTGCACCCGACGTTCCTGTACGAATTGCTCTGGAACGTTCTGGTTTTCGCGGTTCTGATCTGGGTCGACCGGCGGTTCACGATCGGTCACGGTCGCTTGTTCGCGTTGTATGTCGCTGGTTATTGCGTAGGCCGGTTCTGGATCGAACTGCTGCGTAGCGACCCCGCCAGCTTGATCGCGGATATCAGGGTCAACTCGTTCACGTCGACTTTCGTGTTCATCGGTGCCGTGGTGTACATCATGGTGGCACCGAAGGGTCGAGAGGATCCGGCCACGCTCAAGGGCAAGCCACATGACGGGTCGGTTATCGACGAGGTCGCCGACGAACTCGTCGCGGTCGCGGCAACGACGGGTGTGGTGGCGGCGGCCAAGGCGGCCGGTGCCGATGAGGACGAAGATGCCGCTACCGACGTGAATGAGCGTGCTGACGCGGAAGAGCCGGAGCCCGACGATGATTCGGCGACCGAGGCTCATACCGCGGTCGTCGAACTGCTCACGGCGGCTGCAGCGGCTGAGGATGAGGATTTCGACGGGGACGACGAAGAGCTTGAGCCTGTCGGTGGTGTGGGTGCCGTTGAGGGTGAGGATGCCGTTGAGGCGCAGGAGGCTGCGCCTGAGGTTCATGAGGCCGCCGTCGAGGATGCTGCTGAGGCCGAAGAACTAGCAGCGGACGTCGCGGAAGAAGCTAAGGAACCGGCGTCCGACGAAGGTGAGGCCGAAGGTGACGTTGAGGAAGCCTCCTCGGACGTTGAGGCCGAGCCGTCTGAGGTTGAAGCCGACAGCGTCGATGAAGGCGAAGAAGCAGCGGGGGCTGCTGACGACGCTGAGGCTGAGGAATCGGAACCGGCGTCCGACGAAGGTGATGTTGAGGAAGCCTCGGCGGACGTTGAGGCCGAGCCGTCTGAGGTTGACGCCGACGATGCCGACGATGCCGACGAAGGTGACGAAGTAGCGGAGGCTGCTGACGACGCTGAGGCTGACGAACTTGCCGCTGAGGAATCCGAACCCGATGAACTCGGCGACGACGAATCTGAGGCCACGGACGAGGAATCAGACGAGTCTGCTGAGGTCGAGCCTGTCGAGGATGAAGCTCCAGTCGACGATGCCGACGATGCCGACGAAGCGGACGAAGCTGAAGGCGCAGAGTCGGGCGAGGAGAAGTCGGAACCCAGCGAGGCTGGCGACGAGGACGCTGCAGATGACGACGAGGACGCTGCAGATGACGACGTCGCAGACGCGGAGGACGAGGACGTCGGGGCCGAAATTGCTGAAGCAGCTGAGGATCTCGCCTCCGACGAGGAATCGGAAACCGAACAATCCGACGATGCCGTCCAGGATGAGGGCGCCGACGTAGCGGAAGAAGCCGCCGAGGCAGAAGGCTCAGACGCCGAATCCGACGACACTCCAGCGGACGAGGCATCCGCCGATGAACCAGCCACTAAAGAAGCCGCCGCGACAGCGACGCCGCAACCGCCTGCAGAGCGCGGCGGACGCCTTCGTCGGCTGTTCCGGCGTCGCGGCTGATTTCCGCGAGCCGTTCGCCACGGACCAGAATTGTCGGTGGGCTGAAGTACCATCGAATGTATGTTCGATCTCGCGACCGTAACCGCGGTTGATCCACTCGCCGGAGAGGCCGAGCTGATAGCGCGGATCGCCGAGCTGGAACAACTCAAGTCGGCTGCCGCAGCAGGGCAGGCGCGTGCTG
Organism: Mycobacterium barrassiae; assembly: GCF_025822765.1. Taxonomy (GTDB): domain Bacteria; phylum Actinomycetota; class Actinomycetes; order Mycobacteriales; family Mycobacteriaceae; genus Mycobacterium; species Mycobacterium barrassiae. Next base: position 211,142 of record NZ_JACKUK010000014.1, read on the forward strand.
CCGCCGCGTTGGATGAGCGCCGACGCGCAGCAGAAGCGGCAGAGGGTGTGCCGTTGCGCAAGCGGGGCAAGGGCCTGGCCAGCGAGGTGGCATTGGCGCGACGCGATTCTCCGAACCGAGGAAACCAACATCTCGGATTCGCCAAGGCGCTGGTCCATGAGATGCCGCATACCCTTGCGGCATTGGCGTCGGGTGTGCTGTCGGAATGGCGTGCCACCCTGATCGTGCGCGAGTCCGCTTGTTTGGACGTCGAGCTCCGACGCACGCTGGATGCCGAATTGTGCGCTGACGTAAGCAAGCTCGATGGGCTCGGCGACAAGAGGTTGACCACTGAGGCCAAGAACATTGCCTACCGGCTCGATCCGCAGGCGATCGTCGACCGAGCCGCCAAGGCCGAGGCCGACCGCACGGTGACTATTCGTCCGGCGCCCGACGCCATGACATACGTCACCGTGTTGCTACCGGTCGCGGTGGGTGTCGGGGTCTACGCCGCGCTGAAGCGGTCTGCCGACACCACGTTCGACGGTCGGTCCCGCGGCCAGGTCATGGCCGACACGCTGGTCGAGCGGGTGACGGGCCGGCCTGCTGACGTTCCGGAGCCAATTGCGGTCAACCTCGTGATCTCGGATGAGGCGCTGCTCGGGGGAGAGAATGTCCCGGCGACGATCGACGGCTATGGGCCGATTCCTCCCTCGGTGGCATGCCGGCTGGTGGAATCCGCGGTCAGCGACCCGCGCTCAAAGGCAACGTTGCGCCGGCTGTACCGAAACCCGAAGAGTGGATCGCTCGTGGCCATGGAGTCCCGGTCACGGTGCTTCCCCAAAGGACTCGCGATGTTTATTGGCTTTCGCGATCAAGGCTGTCGAACACCGTATTGCGACGCGCCCATCCGGCACCGTGATCACGCAGTGCCGAGTAGCCGCGGCGGACCGACGAATTTACTCAACGGTGTCGGCATGTGCGCTCACTGCAACTTCGTGAAGGAGTCGCCGAACTGGCAGGTGTCTCCAAGCGAGGAGAACGGTGTCCACATAGCAGAATTCGTGACACCGACTGGTCATCATTACCGCTCGACCGCACCGCCCTTACTCGGGCAGCCGCTGATCACGGTCAGCGAAGTCGAGGTCAGAATCGGCATTGAGCTGGCAGATCTACACGCCGCGTAGGTGGTAGCGCCGCTCAGGTCTGCCGGCGCCGTACTGCAGTCGCAACTCCAACACCTCGGTGCTGAGGTAGTGCTCGAGATAGCGGCGTGCGCTGACTCGCGAAATCCCAACCAGATCCGCACATTCTGCAGCAGACACTTCGCCGGCGTCGCGCACTGCGTCCAAGACCAACCGGCCTGTCTCTGCGCCGAGACCCTTGGGCAGAACCTGCGTGGTACCGCCCGGCCGCCCGAACAGCGAGTCCACCAGCGACTGGTCGATTCCACCGGCCGACTCCAGGGCGTCTGCCCGTGCCGCGAATGCCTCGAGCTTCGCCCTGAACTGATCGAACTCGAAGGGCTTGATCAAATAGTCGGCCGCACCACCGTCCAAAGCGCCTTTCACCGTGTCCAATTCGCGGGCCGCGGTGATCATGATGACGCCCACGAGGTCGCCGCCCGACCGCAGCCGCTGCAGCACCTCCAAGCCCGTCATGTCCGGCAGGTAGACATCCAGCAGCACCAAATCCGGCTGCAACTCCTGCACTGCCGCAAGTGCCTCCGCCCCCGTGCGGGCGACCCCGCTCGGACGGAACCCATCGACCTGCTCCACGAATCGCCGATGGATCTCGGCCACCATGAAATCGTCGTCGACGATCAGCACGTCACGCATGGGCGGCCTTCTCGGCCACGACGCTCGCGGGTAGCCGGACCACGAAAAGCGCACCGCCGTAGGGACCGTCGGTCACCTCCGCCGTGCCGCCATGCTGTGCCGTAACCAACCGCACCAACGCCAGACCGATGCCCCGACCGCCGGGCACGTCGGGTTTGGACGTCACCCCACGGGCGAAGATCGACTCCCGAAGGTTGTCGGGCACACCCGGTCCGGAGTCCGCCACCGAGATCGCCAGGCCTGCGCGGTCATCGATACTGACCGTAACCCTGGCTGCTGACGACCCCACCGACACGTCGACCGCGTTGTCGATGAGATTGCCCAGCAGGGTGATCACGTCGGTCGCCAGCGCGGGCGGCAACGCAGCGAGATGCGAATCCGGGGCCAGTTCGAGCGACACGCTGCTCTCGGCCGCCAGAGTCGTCTTGGCGATCAACAACGCTGCGACCGCCGGATCAGAAATACGTTGTGTCACTGCATCACTGATCTCAGCGCGGCGCCTGGTCAAAGTCCCTACCAGATCGCGCACCGAATCGTATTCGCCCAATTGAACAAGCCCTGAGATCGTGTGCAGCTGATTGGCGAACTCGTGGGTCTGCGCCCGCAACGTATCGGTCACGCTCTTGTGTGACGACAGCTGGCCCTGCAGCGCCGCCAGCTCGGTGCTGTCACGCATCGTCGTGACCGTACCGATCTGCTGGCCCTGGCTCGTCGCCGCCCGCCGATTCAGCGCCAACACCCTTGTGCGAGTGACGATCACGACGTCACGGCCGTCCTCACCGGAAAGCAGGAAGTCGACCACCGCGGGATCGAGCCCGACACTGTCCACCGGCCGGCCCACAGCATCGGCGGCCACGCCCAGCAGTTCCTGTGCGCTGTCGTTCAGCACGCTGATATCGCCCTCGTTGTTCACCGCGACGACGCCCTCGCGGATGCTGTGCAACAACGCTTCCCGATGATCGGCCAGGCTGGAGATCTCGGCGATCTCCAAGCCGCGGGTGTGCCGTTTGATCCGCCGCGACAGCAGCCACGACGCCAGCAGCCCCAACGCTGCACCCAGCCCGAGGTAGAACAGCAGCCGCTCGCCAGAAGCACCCATCAACTCCCATATCGACGGATACCGCTCACTGACCGAAGCGATCGACACGACTTTCCCCGAGTCGGCCAGGATCGGCACTTCGCCGACAAGGCTGTGCACCCCGTCGATCGTCAGATCGCCGAACCAGGCCCGACCCTCGTCGGCGCGCGTCGGCCCCATGTCGACCTGCCGGCCGACGCGCTCCGGATCAGACGACACGCGCACCGTCCCGCCCGGATCGATGATCTCCGCAAGTCCCGCACCCGACAGTGCCACCGCACGATCGACCTCCGGCGCCAGCACCTTGGAAGCGCCCGGGTCGGCGTACCGGTCCCGCACTACCGGCGTCGACGCCATGTTCTCGGCGACCGCGATCATCCGGGCTCCGCGCACCTCACGGAACTCCCGAGTCGACTGCGCCACCGACACCGCCGCTACCGCAATCAGAACGACCGCGACGACCAGCAGCTGGAAGACCAGGAACTGGCCCGCCAGGCTGCGAAACCCCCGCGCCGGTGACCTGATCAGTTTCACAACGACCAAAACGTCCTTTGCGTACTCATGCGTGACCCATGTCACTGCGGGGTCCAGTATTGCTGAGCATCACAACCAACGTGATTGGGGACGACGTGAAGAGCACACACATACGCCCGGTGCTCATCATCGCCGTGATCGCCGCACTGCTGCTGAGCGCCTGTGGCGTCACGCGCGACGGCGGCGAGCTGGGACTGCACCGGCTGCGCATGATGGTGCCGAACAGTCCGGGCGGCGGTTATGACCTGACCGCCCGCACCGCGGTGAAGATCCTCGAGGACGAGGACATCACCGGTCGCATCGAGGTCTTCAACGTGATCGGCGCGGGCGGCACCGTCGCGATGGCCCGGCTGATGAACGAACGCGGCAACGACGACCTCATGATGACGATGGGACTCGGCGTCGTCGGCGCCACATACACCAACGGATCGAAGATCAAGGCCTCCGACGCGACCGCGCTCGCGAAGCTGATCGAGGACCCGGGCGCGATCTTCGTTCCCGCCGATTCGCCCTTCAAGACGGTGCAGGACTTCGTCGCCGCGTGGAAGGCCGATCCCTCCAAGGTGACCATCGGCGGCGGCTCTTCGCCCGGCGGTCCCGACCATCTCTTCCCGATGGAGGTCGCGCGGACCGTCGGCGTCGACCCGAAGTCCGTCAACTTCGTCACCTATGACGGCGGCGGTGACCTGTTGACCGCGCTGCTCGGCAAGAAGATCACGGTCGGCACCTCGAGTCCCGGCGAGCTCATCGACCAGATCGAGGCCGGCCAACTTCGGGTGCTCGCAGTCTCCAGCGAGCAGCGCGTCGAAGGTATCGATGCCCCGACACTCAAGGAGTCCGGAATCGACATGACCTTCGCCAACTGGCGCGGTGTGCTTGCGCCACCGGGCATTTCGGACGGCGCCAAGAAGTCGCTGATCAAGGTGCTCGAGGACCTTCACGCGACCCAGGGCTGGAAAGACGCCTTGGTCAAGAACGGCTGGACCGATGCGTTCGTGACCGGCGAAGCGTTCGAACAGTTTCTCGTAGAGCAGGACAACCGGGTCTCCACGACCCTGACCGAGCTGGGGCTGCTATGACGACGACAGACACCGCCGCGACGACGAACGGCAAACGCATCGACAAGGCGCAGTACGTCGTCTGCACCGTGCTCGTCGCGGTCGGCGCATTCGTGATCTACGACGGGCTCACCCTCGAGGAGGGTTTCGCCAAGGTCGATCCCGTCGGGCCGAAGATGTTCCCCGTCGCGATCGGCATCATCTTGATCGCGCTCGCGATCGTGTTGGCCATCGCGATCCCACGCGGGTCGGTGGGGGAGGCAGACGCGGGCGAGGACGTCGACCCGAACGCGCCGGCCGACTGGCGCACTGTCGGACTGTTGGTCGGTCTGTTCGTCGCCACGATCCTGCTCGTGATGCCGCTTGGCTGGGCCATCACCGGCGCGCTGCTCTTCGCCGGTACCGCAACCGTTCTGGGCAGCAGGCACTACGTCCGAAACATCGTCATCGGCGCGGTGCTCTCGGTCGGCAGCTTCTACGCGTTCTACTCCGGGCTTGGAATCCCTTTGCCCGCAGGCATTCTGGACGGAATCCTCTGACATGGAAAATCTCGACTGGCTGATCCAGGGGTTCGAGCAGGCCGCCACCCCGATGAACCTTCTGTACGCCGTCATCGGCGTGCTGCTGGGCACCGCCGTCGGTGTGCTGCCGGGTATCGGTCCGGCGATGACCGTGGCACTGCTGCTGCCCGTGACCTATAACGTAAGCCCAAGCGCCGCTTTCATCATGTTCGCCGGCATCTTCTACGGCGGCATGTACGGCGGTTCCACCACCTCGATCCTCCTCAACACACCGGGGGAGTCGTCGTCGGTCATCACCGCCATCGAGGGCAACAAGATGGCCAAGGCCGGACGCGCCGCGCAGGCACTTGCGACCGCCGCCATCGGATCGTTCGTCGCGGGCACCATCGGCACCGCGTTGCTCGCCGCCTTCGCCCCGCCGATCTCGCGGTTCGCAGTCACCCTCGGCGCACCGTCGTACCTCGCGATCATGCTGTTCGCCCTCGTCGCTGTGACCGCGGTGCTCGGTTCCTCGAAGCTGCGCGGCGCCATCTCGCTGTTCCTGGGCCTGGCGATCGGCGTGGTCGGCATCGACTTCCTCACCGGTCAACCCCGTGCCACGTTCGGAATTCCGCTGCTGTCCGACGGCATCGACATCGTGATCATCGCGGTCGCCATCTTCGCGGTGGGCGAAGCCCTATGGGTCGCAGCGCATCTGCGCCGTCGCCCCGCCGAGGTCATCCCGGTGGGCAGGCCCTGGATGGGCAAGAGCGACTGGCAGCGCTCGTGGAAGCCGTGGTTGCGCGGCACCGCATTCGGCTTCCCGTTCGGTGCGCTGCCCGCCGGTGGCGCCGAGTTGCCGACGTTCCTGTCGTACATCACCGAGAAGCGCTTTGCCAAGCGCAGCGGGCATGATGCAGAGTTCGGTAAGGGCGCGATCGAGGGCGTCGCGGGCCCCGAGGCGGCCAACAACGCCTCCGCCGCAGGCACTCTCGTGCCCATGCTGTCCCTCGGATTGCCCACCAACGCCACCGCCGCAGTCATGCTGACCGCGTTCGTGTCGTACGGAATTCAGCCCGGCCCAACGTTGTTCGAGAAGGAGCCGTTGCTCATCTGGACGCTGATCGCCAGCCTCTTCATCGGCAACCTGCTGCTGCTGGTGCTGAACCTGCCGCTGGCGCCGTTGTGGGCCAAGCTGTTACGCACACCGCGTCCCTACCTGTACGCGGGCATCCTGTTCTTCGCCTGCCTCGGCGCGCTCGCTGTGAACGTGCAGCCACTCGACCTTGCCCTGCTGCTGGTCTTCGGACTCCTCGGCCTGATGATGCGCAGGTTCGGGCTGCCGGTCCTGCCACTCATCATCGGCGTCATCCTCGGGCCGCGCATCGAACGCCAGCTTCGGCAGAGCCTGCAACTGGGCGGCGGCGACTGGACCAGCCTGTTCACCGAACCCGTCGCGATCATCGTGTACGTGCTGATGATCGTGCTGCTGCTGATGCCCCTGGTGCTGCGGCTCATGCACCGCAGCGAGGAGACGCTCCTGATCGTCGAGGACGACACGGACCAGCGGGAAAAGGCGGCCCAGGCATGATCGTCGTCGGATACAGCGCAGACCCGTTCGGCCGGGCCGCCCTCGAGCACGGCATCGCCGAGGCGAGACGGCGTAACACCACGCTCTTGGTCATCAACTCCACCTCAGGAGAGGCGTACTCCGACCCCCGGTTCGCTCAATCCGGCGAGGTGCACGACGTTGAACGGCATCTGGCCGAATGCGGCGTCGAGTTCGAGCTCACCCAACCCGTCGGGGTGGACACCGCTGAAGAGCTGCTCAAGGCCATGGATCGCGACGACGCGGAACTGCTGGTGATCGGGATCCGGCACCGCAATCCGGTCGGCAAGCTGCTGCTCGGCAGTGTGTCGCAGCAGGTGCTGCTCGAATGTCCCAAGCCGGTCCTGGCGGTCAAACCCGACGAAAGTTGACGTGGCGCAGGTCACGTATGTTTCGGTTGCGTTTCGTCGACCGCGCACGCAGCCATCACAGTGAAGTGAGCGGGTGTTGACGTTTCGGACATGACGGTGCAATCGGTAGGGAATGGCCGCACGCGAACCTAGTGCTCGTGAAAACCTTGAGCCGAAGCCGCACGATCGAGCACTGGGACGCCGAAGACGTCGAGGCATGGGAAGCCGGCGGGAAACGGATCGCCAAGCGCAACCTGATCTGGTCCATTTTCGCCGAGCACGTCGGTTTCTCGGTGTGGTCGATCTGGTCGGTGATGGTCCTGTTCATGCCGCAGAGCGTTTACCACATCGATGCCGCAGGAAAGTTCTACCTGGTCGCGGTGCCCACCCTGGTCGGCGCCGTCATGCGCATCCCGTACACCATCGCGCCTGCCAAGTTCGGTGGCCGTAACTGGACGATCGTCAGCGCCCTGCTGCTGCTCATCCCGACGGTCCTCACCCTCTGGGTGATGAAGAGGCCCGACACGTCCTACACGACGTTCATGGTCGTCGCGGCATTCGCGGGCTTCGGCGGCGGAAACTTCGCCTCCTCGATGACCAACATCAACGCGTTCTACCCGCAGCGCCTCAAGGGCTGGGCGTTGGGTCTGAACGCCGGTGGCGGCAACATCGGCGTTCCGGTGATCCAGCTGATCGGCCTGCTCGTGATCGCCGCGGTCAGCAACACCGCGCCCGAAATCGTCTGCGCCATCTATCTTGTGCTCATCGCCCTCGCTGCGATCGGTGCCGCACTGTTCATGGATAACCTCGGCAACCAGCGCTCGAACCTCGGCGCGATGGCAGAAGCGTTGCGGTTCAAGCACTCCTGGGTGATGAGCTTTCTCTACATCGGCACCTTCGGCTCGTTCATCGGCTTTTCGTTCGCCTTCGGTCAGGTGCTGCAGATCAACTTCCTCGCCGGGGGAGACACGCCTGCGCAGGCGTCGCTGCACGCCGCCCAGATCGCCTTCATCGGACCGCTTCTCGGCTCGATCTCCCGTCCGTTCGGCGGCAAGATCTCCGATCGGATCGGTGGCGGCAAGGTCACGTTGTACACGTTCGTCGCGATGATCTTCGCCGCGGGAATCCTGGTGGCAGCAGGTGTGATCGACGACGGTATGGCCGGCGCCGCGACGAGCGGCCAGATGATCGCCTACGTCACCGGCTTCATCCTGCTGTTCATCCTGTCGGGTATCGGCAACGGGTCGACGTACAAGATGATCCCGTCGATCTTCGAGGCCAAGGCCCAGGGCCGCGACGAATGGAGCCGCGAGGAGAAGGCGGCGTGGTCACGCAGCATGTCCGGCGCACTCATCGGCTTCGCCGGCGCGATCGGTGCACTGGGCGGCGTGTTCATCAACGTCGTGTTGCGCGCGTCCTACGTCAGCGATGCCAAGTCCGCGACCAACGCGTTCTGGGTGTTCCTCGGCTTCTACGTGATCTGCGCCATCGTCACCTGGGTGGTCTTCCTGCGAGTCCACACTGCGCGGGCCGGCGCGGGCGAGCAGATCGGCCGCACACCGGCGCCGGTGCCCGCCTGACGCCGATGGTGACCCGTACGGCGTGCTCATACTGCGGTGTCGGCTGCGGTATCGAAGTTCACAGCGTCGTGAGCTCCGATACCGGCCGACCCGTCATCGCCAAGGTCACCGGAGACAAGCTGCACCCCGCCAACTTCGGCAGGCTGTGCACCAAGGGTGCGACGCACGCCGAGATGATGGCCGCCGACGACGGACGGCTGACCTCCGCACTGAGGCGACCCGCCCGCGGCGACGAACTGGTGCCCGTACCCGTCGATGACGCGGTCGTCGAGGCGGGTCGACGGCTGCGTGCCATCGTCGACGAGCATGGACCGGACGCCGTCGCGCTGTACGTATCGGGCCAGATGTCCATCGAGGCGCAGTACCTGGCCACCAAGCTGGCCAAGGGCTTCCTGCGGACCGTGCACATCGAGTCCAACTCACGGCTGTGCATGGCAAGCGCCGGAACCGGTTTCAAGCAATCGCTCGGCGCCGACGGCCCACCGGGCTCGTACGCCGACTTCGACTGCACCGACCTGTTTTTCGTCATCGGTTCGAACATGGCCGACTGCCATCCGATCCTGTACCTGCGCATGGCGGACCGGCTGAAGGCCGGAGCGAAGCTGATCGTCGTCGACCCCCGCCGGACGGACACCGCCGAACGCGCCGACCTCTTCCTCCAGATCAAGCCCGGCACCGACCTCGCTCTGCTCAACGGACTGCTGCACCTGCTCGTCGAAAACGGTGACATCGACAAAGCTTTCATCGCCGAGCACACCAACGGCTGGGACACCATGCCCGCGTTCCTCGCCGACTACACGCCCGAGGTCGTCGCACAGATCACCGGCCTTTCCGAATCGGACATCCGCACCGGCGCCCGCATGATCGCCGAGGCCGGCGAGTGGATGAGCTGCTGGACGATGGGCCTCAACCAGAGCACCCACGGCACCTGGAACACCAACGCCATCTGCAACCTGCACCTGGCCACCGGCGCGATCTGCCGACCCGGCAGCGGCCCGATGTCACTGACCGGACAGCCCAATGCGATGGGCGGCCGCGAAATGGGTTACATGGGGCCGGGACTGCCCGGCCAGCGCTCGGTGCTCTCCGCAGACGACCGCACCTTCGTCGAACAGCAGTGGGACCTGGAACCCGGCACCATCCGCCCCGACGTCGGACCGGGCACCATCGACATGTTCGGCCAACTCGCCGACGGACGCATCAAGGCGTGTTGGGTTATCTGCACCAATCCCGTTGCCACCGTGGCGAATCGGAGCACGGTGATCGCCGGGCTGGAAGCCGCCGAGCTCGTCATCACCCAGGACACCTACCGCAACACCGCAACCAACTCGTACGCCGACATCGTGTTGCCCGCGACGCTGTGGGCCGAGGCCGATGCCGTGATGGTGAACTCCGAGCGCAACCTCACGCTGCTCCAGCAGTCGGTGCCGCCGCTCGGCGCAGCCCGCCCCGACTGGCAGTTGATCTGCCAGGTCGCCGCGCATCTGGGTTATGGCGAGCACTTCGCGTACGAGTCCAGCGAGCAGATCTTCGACGAAATCCGTCGCTTCTGGAATCCCAAGACCGGCTATGACATTCGCGGCGCGACCTATGCGCGGCTTCGTGAAACCTCGCTGCAGTGGCCCTGCCCGCCCGACGACGACAACGACCGCCACCCGATCCGCTACCTCAACGACGGCGTCAGCCAGGACTACTTCGTCGACGAGGATGGTCATGCGCCCCGGCTGGCCTTCGGGACCCCGACGCGGCGCGCCAACTTCTTCGCCCGGCCGCACTTGGACGCTCGCGAGCTGCCCGACGACGACTATCCGCTCGTGCTCAATACCGGTCGGCTGCAACACCAGTGGCACACCATGACGAAGACCGGCCTCGTCGACGCGCTCAACCGGCTGAACCGCGGACCGTTCGTGGAGGTCCACCCGGCCGATGCTGCGGCACTGGACATCTCCAACGGCCAGGACGTCGAGCTCACCACCCGGCGCGGCCGTGCGGTACTTCCCGCGGTGGTGTCCGACCGGGTCCGCCAGGGCACCTGCTTTGTGCCCTTCCACTGGAACGACGACCACGGCGAGTACCTGGCCGTCAACGCGCTCACCAACGACGCCGTCGACCCCGACTCGCTGCAACCGGAATTCAAGGCGTGCGCGGTGAGCCTGCGCCCACTGGCCATGCCGGTGCGCGAGACTGCAGTGCTGTCGCGCCCGAACCTCACCGAAGGGCCGCTGGTCCTGTGGGCGTCACAGACCGGCACCGCCGAGGAGTTCGCGGGCAAGCTCGCCGCCGGCATCGGTGTGCCGAACCTGGTGAACATGAACGATATCGACCTCGCCGACCTCGTCGCCCGCGACGTGTTGGTTGTCACCAGCACGTTCGGCGACGGCGGACCGCCCGACAACGGCGCGGAGTTCTGGAACCGTCTCAGCGCCCCCGACGCCCCGACGTTGACCGGTGTGCGGTACGCGGTTCTCGGTATCGGCGACCGCACCTACGACAACTTCTGCGGCCATGCCAGATCGATCGACTCCCGGTTGTCCGCGCTGGGCGCGGCCCGGCTGCTCGACCGTGTCGAATGCGAGGCCTACGACGACGAGCCGATGGGCCGATGGGTCGACCAGGTCGCCGCGCTGCTGGGTCGCTCGGTGTCCGCGTCGCCCGCGACTGCCGCCGAGCCGTTCACCCGCGCGAATCCGATCGTCGCGCCGCTGAGTCGAAATCTCCTCATCAGTGCGCCGTCGGCACGAAAGGAGGTGCGGCAGTTCGGGTTTGACATCTCCGAATTCGACGTCAGCTACTCCGCGGGCGACTCGCTCGGGGTGTTCCCGACGAATGACGCGGCCGCCGTCGATGCCTGGCTGACCGCCACCGGGATGCGTGGTGAGCACATCGTCGTGGTCGACGGCACCGAGCAGACCCTGCGGGAAGCCCTGACATCGCGCTACGACTTCTGCCGCGTCACCCCCGACCTGCTCCGGTTCATCGCCGAGAACAGCCGCGATGCGAAGGTACTGCGCGCCCGCAAGGACAAGCTCGACAAGTGGCTCCACGGGCGCAACGGGCTCGATCTCGTGCAGGAGTTCGTCGTTCACGCCGACCCCGATCAGTGGCTGGATGTCCTGGTGCGGCTGACACCGCGCAGTTACTCGATCTCATCCAGCCCGCTCGTCAGTCCGCACGAGATCCAGCTGACGGTGTCGGTGGTGCGCTACGGACACCAGCGTGGCGGGGTGTGCTCGACGTTCCTGGCCGATCGCGCGACGTCGGCCCCGGTGTTCCTGCAGCGCTCGCCGCACTTCCGGCCGCCCGAGGACGGCGATGCGTCGATGATCATGGTGGGTCCCGGCACGGGCATCGCGCCGTTTCGGGGCTTCCTTCAGGAACGTCGCGCTCTCGGGCACGCCGGCCGCAACTGGTTGTTCTTCGGCGACCAGCACCGCAACGAAAACTTCTATTACCGAGACGATTTGGAGGATATGGCCCGCGACGGCTTCCTCAACAGACTCGACCTCGCGTTCAGCCGCGACCAGAAGGACCGCGTCTACGTGCAGCACAAAATGCTCGATCGCGGCGCCGACGTATGGCGCTGGCTCGACGACGGCGGCCACTTCTACGTCTGCGGTGACGCAAACCGGATGGCCCGCGACGTCGATCACGCGTTGACGACGATCATCGAGACCCACGGGAAGATGTCTCGCGAACGGGCGCGCGATTTCAAACGCGAACTCGTCGCCGCGAAGCGATACGTGCGCGACGTGTACTAGAGACCGGGTTCCATCGCAGCGGCCACTTCGGCGGCCTCGTAGTGCGGTTCCGTCCGTAGGCCGTCGACGACGCCGCGGCGATCGGCCGCTGAGCGGTTCTGGCTCAGTTTGGCCTTGCCCTCGACGCGGCTGACGGTGATCTCGAGCCCGACGATGCCCGCGAGTTGACCCTCGATGTAGCGCTCGGGTGCGTCACTCGGTTGCCACGGCTCACTGCGCCCGTCCTCGTGCATCGCGGTCAGCCGGGTGACCACGTCGCGCAACCATTCCCGGTCCTCGTGCACCCGCACCGTGCCGGACAGGTGCACGGCGCTGTAGTTCCACGTGGGTACGACCCGGCCGTGTTCGGCCTTCGCCGCGTACCAAGACGGGCTGATGTAGGCCTGCGGGCCTGAACAGATCAGCAGTGCCGGGCTGTCGGGTGCGATGGCCTTCCACTGTGGGTTTGCCCGCGCCATGTGGGCCACGACGACGTTTCCGTCCCAGATCACCGGCAGCAGGGTGGCGACGGGAGTCCCATCCGGTTCGACCGAGATGAACTGCGCCGATCGCGCCTCGGCGACGAAGCGCCGAATTTCGTCCTCGTCGTCGATCCGGTTGAAAGACGGGGTGTACATGCTGTGTCCGAGGGGGGACTTGAACCCCCACGCCCGTTAATAGGGCACTAGCACCTCAAGCTAGCGCGTCTGCCATTCCGCCACTCGGACCCGTTGTGGGCAGCTAAGGCTATCGGATCAGCGAGGCCGGACCCAAACCCAGGGGAGTCGGCAATGGTACGAATGTGACTGTGACCGCATCCTCAGCAGCCGAAGCCGAGGTGGTTGATCTCGTCAGCGCCCTCATCCGCTTCGATACGTCGAACACCGGTGAGCCCGAGACCACCAAGGGCGAGGCCGAATGTGCCCGCTGGGTGGCCGAACAGCTGCAGGAGGTCGGCTACACCACCCAATACGTCGAGGCGGGCGCCCCCGGCAGGGCCAACGTGTTCGCGCGGCTCAAAGGCGCCGACCCCGAACGCGGCGCCCTGATGCTGCACGGCCACCTCGACGTGGTGCCCGCCGAGGCCGCCGACTGGAGCGTGCATCCGTTCTCCGGCGCCGTCGAGGACGGCTATGTCTGGGGCCGCGGTGCGGTCGACATGAAGGACATGGTCGGCATGATCATCGCGGTCGCCAGGCACTTCAAACGCTCGGGAATCGTGCCGCCGCGCGACCTCGTCTTCGCCTTCGTGTCCGACGAGGAAGCCGGTGGAAAGTACGGCTGCAAGTGGCTGGTCGACAACCGTCCGGACCTGTTCGAGGGCGTCACCGAGGCGATCGGGGAGGTCGGCGGGTTCTCGCTGACGATTCCGCGCCGCGAGGGCGGTGAGCGGACGCTGTATCTCATCGAGACGGCCGAGAAGGCGATGATGTGGATGCGGCTCACGGCGCGCGGCCGCGCGGGCCACGGGTCGATGATCCACGACAACAACGCGGTCACCGCGGTCGCCGACGCGGTGGCCAAGCTGGGCCGACACCAATTCCCGGTGGTCATGACCGATTCGGTCGAGCAGTTCCTGACCGCCGTCGCCGAGGAGACCGGCTACACCTTTGACGTCGACTCCCCGGATCTGGAGGGGGCGATCGCCAAGCTGGGGCCGATCGCGCGGATCGTGGGCGCCACGCTGCGCGATACCGCCAATCCGACGATGCTCAAGGCCGGCTACAAGGCCAACGTCATCCCCGCGACGGCTGAGGCCGTCGTCGATTGCCGCGTGCTGCCGGGCCGGCTCGCCGCCTTCGAGCGCGAGGTCGACGAGATCATCGGCCCCGACGTCACCCGCGAGTGGATCACCGAGCTGCCGCCGTATGAGACCGGCTTCGACGGTGATCTGCTCGAGGCGATGAACGCCGCGATCCTGTCCGCCGATCCGGAGGCCCGCACCGTCCCGTACATGCTCTCGGGCGGGACCGACGCAAAACACTTCGCGCGCCTCGGGATTCGCTGCTTCGGATTCGCACCGCTTAAGCTGCCGCCGGACCTCGACTTCGCTGCACTGTTCCATGGCGTGGACGAACGGGTACCCGTTGACGCACTGACGTTCGGCACCAGAGTTCTCGAGCATTTCCTGTTGCACTGCTGACGACGAAAGGATCGCGATGCCTTTTCCCTACAACCCCTACGATTTTCTGCCGAAGCTGCCGACGTTCGAGCTGACGTCGCAATCGGTGACCGACGGACAACCGCTGGGCAATGACCAGGTCAGCGGAATCATGGGTGCCGGCGGGTCCGACATCTCGCCGCAGCTGTCGTGGTCGGGTTTCCCCGAGGAGACGCGCAGCTTCGCGGTGACTATCTACGACCCCGACGCGCCGACTGCGTCCGGCTTCTGGCACTGGGCCGTCGCGAATCTGCCCGCGACCGTGACGGATCTACCGGCCGGCGCCGGCGATGGCAGCGTATTGCCCGGTGACGCACTCACTTTGGCCAACGACGCCGGGTTGAAGCGCTACGTCGGCGCTGCGCCGCCCCCAGGCCACGGCGCACACCGGTACTTCATCGCGGTACATGCCGTCGGTGTGGAGAAGCTCGAGCTGCCCGGCGATGCCACTCCGGCCTACCTGGGATTCAACCTGTTCCAAAACGCGATCGCGCGCGCGCTGATCCACGGCACCTATGAGCAGAACTAGTCGCGGATAGGCGCTAACGGGTTGATTGCACGCATCAGGTGCATGCGATCAACCCCTTAAGCGCACAGAAGCCAGGAGCAGAACTAGTCACGCACGGCCGAGCCGACGGCGTCTGCCAGCGAGGTGAATCCCTCGGCGCGTAGACGCCGGGCCAGGCCGTCGTGGATGCGCTTGGCCCACAACCCGCCGCCGTAGATGAATCCGGTGTAGCCCTGCAGCAGTGAGGCGCCGGAAACGATGCGCTCCCACGCGTCGTCGGCCGTTTCAATGCCCCCGACGCTGATCAGCACGAGGCGGTCACCGACGCGGCGGTACAACCGGCGCAACACCTCCAGCGAGCGTTGTGCGACCGGCGGCCCGGAGATGCCGCCCGGGCCGAGCTCGTCGACACCGGGGGTGGCCAGGCCGTCGCGCGACACGGTGGTGTTGGTCGCGACGATACCCTCCAAACCCAATTCGATTGCCAGGTCAGCGATCTCGTCGACATCCTGATCCGACAAGTCTGGTGCGATCTTGACCAGTACGGGCGTCGTCGTCTGCGCGCGGACGGCGCGAAGGATAGGCCGCAAAGACTCCACTGCTTGCAGGTCCCGCAACCCCGGTGTGTTCGGGGAGCTGACGTTGACCACCAGATACGAGGCGAGCGGCCCCACCAGCCGAGCACTTTCGGCGTAATCGTGGACGGCGGCCTCGGGCGCGACGGTCTTGGTTTTGCCGATGTTGACCCCGATCGGTACATCGGGCGTATGCCTGGCCAGCTGCAGCGCCAACTCGCCGGCGCCGTGGTTGTTGAACCCCATCCGGTTGAGCAGTGCGCGATCGTCGCGCAGCCGGAACATCCGCGGCGGCGGATTGCCCGGTTGCGCCTTCGCGGTGACGGTGCCGACCTCGGCATAGCCGAACCCGAGTGCGCCCCATGTCTGCAGCCCCAGGCCGTCCTTGTCGAAGCCCGCCGCGAGGCCGAGTGGACCCGGGAAGGTCACCCCGAAGAGCGTGCTGGACAGGATCGGATCACGCGGCGCCAGCCACCGCGCCAACGTGCGGCGCGTGACGGTGAGCGCGGTGACGGCCCGCAGCAGCGCGAAAACCCAGGTGTGAATGCGTTCGGGCGCGAAGAGGAAGAGCACCCGCTGCAGCGCGCGGTACATCATGAGCTCACAGCGCGGGCTGCTCGGGGATCGCCGCCTCGTGGAGGGCCGATTTCTTGCGGCGCAGCAACACGCGCCGCGATCCGTCGGTGTACAGGCGCACGCGGGTGAGCTCCCAGCCGCGATATTCGGCCTCGATGGACAGCCGCGTCGACGCGTTGATCCTGGTCAGATCGGGCGGTAGCCGCAGCGGAATCCACTCGTAGTCGTCGGACAGGTCCTTATCCCAGCCCTCAGGCATCCGGCCACGGTGCATCGTCGTCACGAACCCACCGCCGCATCCGGGATCACCTGGACACCCGCACCTGAGCCCGACACCACATAGAGGGTGCCGGATGACTCGTCGTAGATCAGGGAGTTCGGCTGCTGCACGGTTCGATAGCGCACCTTCTCGACGGGAATGCCGGTTGACAGATCGTAGCCAACCACCGAGTTCGACGCCGTCTGCGACACCCATGCCAGCGTCGGCGATCCGGCCAGCCCGTAGGGCGCATCTCGCACCGGATACTTCTGGCGCAGGATCAGCGGGTCGGTGCCGAAGACCAGCAGCTGGCCGCCGCGAGTGTCGGCAACGAGCACCCGGCCCATGCTATCGGCGGCCATGGTCGTCGCCCCTTCGCCTGCGCGCAACGCTTGTTCGGCCTTCTCGCCATCCTCGGAAAGTGCGGTCACCGACGTCTGGCCCCGGTCTAGCACGACGACGGTATTTCCTTGCGCCACAAGGTCATCCACTCGAGCAAAGATCTTCAGATGCGCACCGACGGCGGTTTCGGAACTCAGGGTGAATACCGTGCCGTCGGCGCTGCCCAGCGCCAGCCTGCCGTCTGCGCGACGCGTGATCGCGGTGAACTCCGTCTCCTCCTGCCCTTCAACGCGGATCGGCGTTGCGGTGCCCTCGGCGAGGTCGATCCGGAAATAGCCGCCGCGGGTCGACGCATACGCCCGGCCTTCGCCGTCTCCGGTGATCGCCGTCGCGGCCGCCGGCAACGTGACCGACCTGGTCCTGCCCGGCTCGCCGAGGGTGGTGATCTCCGACTCGCTCAGCACCGCCAATGACCTGGTTTTCGCGTCGAATACCGCGCCTTGGGCATGGGTTGTCAGCGGGCGCACGGTACCGGCAGGTTCGCCTGCCACAGGGGGCGAAACAGCCGCCTGAGCAGGTGTGATGGTCGGCGGCGGGGCATCGACGGGGTTCGACGAACATCCCGACAATCCGATCGCCAGCGCGGCCAGCGCCACCTGAATGGTGTTTACGCGGATCGGCAAGGGGTAGCTCTCAGGATGTGCGAATTGGAAATCGGTCGACCAGCAAGTCTAGGCAGACCGCTCATCGTGAAATGCAGACCGCTCGCCGTGCCCCCACCATCGGCGGCATGAGTCGAGTTATGGTCATCTCATGACCATCGCCGCAGACCGGGAATTGGGCGGGCAAGAGTTTGCTATCGAAGACATTTCCACTGGTCTTCACGCTAGCGGGTTTGGCCAAGTCGGCGACGGCCGGAGCTTCTCCTTCCACGTCGAGCGGCAGATGCTGATCGTCGAGGTGTATCGCCCCCGCCTGAACGGGCCCGTCCCGCAGGCAGAAGACGTCGTCGCGGGTACCACCCGCAAGCTCACCGGCATCGACCTCAACGACGAGCGCAGCGTTGCGGCTGCGGTGCGTGACGCAGTGGCGGCCGCCCAACCGGTTTCGCGCAGCAACCGCTGACCCGGCCCAGGTACGGTCGTCGTCGTGACGGACATGGCGGCGATGTCGTGGGTCCAGGTGATCGTTCTCGCGATTCTGCAGGGGCTGACGGAATTTCTGCCCGTGTCGTCGTCGGGACACCTGGCAATCGCGTCGCGGGTGTTCTTCGCCGACGACGCAGGAGCATCGTTCACCGCGGTCACCCAGCTCGGCACCGAGGTGGCGGTGCTGGTCTACTTCGCCCGCGACATCGCCCGCATCATCAAGGCGTGGTTCAACGGCCTCTTCGTGACCGCGCACCGCACCTCCGACTACTGGCTGGGCTGGTGGGTGATCATCGGCACGATCCCGATCGGTGTGTTCGGCCTGTTGTTCAAGGACCAAATCCGAACGGGCGCACGCAATCTGTGGTTGATTGCGATCGCGCTGATTGTATTTTCGGCGGTCATCGCCGCGGCGGAGTACTACGGCCGGCAGACGCGCCGCGTCGAACAGCTCACGTGGAAGGACAGCATCATCGTCGGTCTCGCACAGTGTCTGGCGCTGATTCCCGGTGTGTCGCGATCGGGCGCGACCATCAGCGCCGGGCTTTTTCTCGGTATGGAGCGTGAGCTCGCCGCGCGGTTCGGCTTCCTGCTCGCCATTCCGGCGGTGTTCGCATCGGGGCTGTACTCACTGCCCCACGCCTTTAATCCCAACGGCGAGGGGATGAGCGCCAGCGGTCCGCAGTTGTTCGTCGCGACGGTCATCGCGTTCGTGGTCGGATTCGCCGCCGTCGCCTGGTTCCTGCGATTCCTGGTGCGCCACAGCATGTACTGGTTCGTCGGCTACCGCGTGCTGCTCGGCACCGTCGTGCTGATCCTGCTCGGCACCGGGGTGGTGGCGGCGGTATGACAGTCATCTTGTTGCGCCACGGCCGGTCGACATCGAACACCGCCCACACCCTCGCCGGCCGCAGCGAAGGCGTCGACCTCGACGACAAGGGACAGCAACAGGCCGAGGGGCTGGTCCGGCGGATCGGAATGCTGCCGATCAAGGCGATCGTGCGCTCACCCCTGCTGCGTTGCGAACGCACCGTGCAACCGCTGGCCGCGGCATTAGGTCTGGAGCCGGTCGTCGACGAGCGCATCTCCGAGGTCGACTACGGCTCCTGGACGGGCCGCAAGATCGGCGAACTGGTCAAGGAACCGCTGTGGTCGGTGGTGCAGCAGCAGCCCAGCGCGGCGGTGTTCCCCGAAGGGGAGGGACTCGCCGCGGTCCAGTCGCGGGCTGTGGCCGCCGTGCGCGAGCACGACCGCAGGCTCGCCGAAGAGCACAACGGCGACGTGCTGTGGCTCGCATGCACCCACGGCGATGTCATCAAGGCGATCGTGGCCGACGCGCTGGGCACGCATCTCGACAGCTTTCAACGCATCACGGCGGACCCGGCATCGATGAGTGTGATCCGTTACACCGCGGTGCGCCCGTTCGTCATCCACGTCAACCACACCGGCGACCAGTTGACAGCCGGACTGCTCGCAAAACCGCCGAAGGACGCATCGGAAGACGGTGAAGTGCCGCCCGACGATGCGGTGGTCGGCGGCTCGACCGGTTAGCGGACGCGCCCCCGGGATTGCGGCTGACGCCGCCATAACCGGTATTTTGGAAAGTGCCATGGCCCGCGCAATTCACGTCTTCCGCACACCCGACCGCTTCGTGGCCGGGACCGTTGGGCAACCCGGCAACCGGACGTTCTACCTACAGGCCGTCCACGACAAACGCGTGGTGTCAGTGATCTTGGAGAAGCAGCAGGTTGCCGTGCTCGCCGAGCGGATCGCCGCGCTACTGCTCGAGATCAACCGCCGTTTCGGCACTCCGATACCGCCGGAGACCGGTGAAGTCGAGGATCTGAGCCCGCTGATCACCCCGGTCGACGCCGAGTTCCGGGTCGGGACCATGGGCCTGGGCTGGGACTCGGAGGCGCAGACCGTCGTCGTCGAACTGCTCGCGGTCTCCGATAGCGAATTCGACGCCTCCGTGGTGCTCGATGACGCGGAAGAGGGACCTGACGCGGTCCGCGTCTTCCTGACGCCCGAATCGGCGCGCGAATTCGCGACGCGATCCAACCGGGTGATCTCGGCGGGCCGACCGCCCTGCCCGCTGTGCGACGAACCGCTCGACCCCGAGGGCCACATCTGCGTGCGGACGAACGGCTACCTGCGCGGCGCCATCGCCGGTTCCGACGATGACGCCGACGGATAGCGGATCAGATTCCGCTCGTGACTCCGATGAGGTGCTGCGGCGCGGCGAACTGACTGTCATCGGACGTATCCGCTCGGCGAGCAATGCCACCTTCCTGTGCGAAGCGCATCTCGGTGAGCGGCAAGCACATTGCGTGTACAAGCCGATCGCGGGGGAGGCACCGCTGTGGGACTTTCCCGACGGCACCCTTGCGGGTCGTGAACGCGGCGCATACCTGGTGTCGGAGGCGCTGGGCTGGAACGTCGTGCCCTACACGATCATTCGTGATGGGCCGGCCGGGCGGGGCATGCTGCAGCGGTGGGTCGATCAGCCCGGCGAGAGCCTGACCGAGGTAGGCGACGAACCTGCGGAAGGACCGGATCTCGTCGATCTGCTGCCCGCCGGCGAGGTCCCACCCGGCTTCCTACCGATCCTGCAGGCGTACGACTACGCGGGCAACGAAGTGACTCTCGTGCACGCCGACGACGTCCGGTTACGCCGGATGGCGGTCTTCGACGTGTTGATCAACAACGCCGACCGCAAGGGCGGGCACATCCTGTGCGGCGTCGACGGCCGGGTATACGGCGTGGATCACGGGGTGAGCCTGCACGTCGAGGACAAGCTCAGAACCGTGCTGTGGGGCTGGGCGGGCAAGCCGGTCGACGATCAGACCATGGAAGCCGTTGCCGGCCTGCGTGATCAGCTGCGCAACGGCCTGGGGGAGGCGCTGGGCGAACACATCACCGAGCGGGAAGTCGCCGCATTGCTGGCGAGAATTATTGCACTGCTTGATGATCCGGTTATGCCGACACCGGATCGGCGACGCCCGATCCCGTGGCCGGCGTTCTAGCGCCCCAGGCGCGTTTGGCCAGCTGCTGCGGTCGGTGAATGACCGTCGTCTTGGCATCGGTCGTGATCCATCCGCGCTGCACGAAATCGCACAGCGCCTTGTTGACGCTCTCCCGAGTGGCGCCGACCAACTGAGCGATCTCGGTCTGAGTCAGATCGTGCGTCACCCGCCAGGATTCCCCCTGCTGAACTCCGAAGCGCTGTGCCAGGCTCAGCAGTTCCTTGGCGACCCGACTGGGCACATCGTCGAAGATGACGTCGAGCCGGTGATTGCGGGCCATTCGCAGCTGTGCGGCCATGAAGCGCAGCAGCTGTTGTGCGATCTGCGGATGCTCGGTCATCCACCCCTGCAGGGTTTCGCTGTCCACGACGGCCGTACAGACGTCCGTGACCGCGGTCGCCGTCGCGGTGCGCGGACCCGAGTCGAGCACCGAGACCGCGCCGAAGATGTCACTGGGTCCGCGGATCGCCAGCAGCTGCTCCCGGCCGTCGGCGGAGTGACAGCAGATCTTGACCTTGCCTTCCAGCACGATGTGTAGCCCGTCGGCGGGCTCACCCTGGCGGTAGACGGTGTCGCCACGCGACATCTGCACCTGCCGCAGCTGTTGGGCAAGGGCGAAGGTGACACTGGCGTCGAGCCCGGCGAGGAACCCCACCCGGGCCAGCACCGCGGCGGCGCGCTGGGGCGGCGCGAACTTGATCGGCTGTTTCACCCTGCGGTCTACCTTCCGCGCAATCGACGACGCACAGGATTCCACGGCCGGGCCGAACTAAACCTTCATGATCTACTGAGCCGGTGAGCCTGACCGATGCGGCGCTGGCCGCCGAGGTGGCCCGAGAAGCCGGCGAGATGTTGGTGGCCATGCGGGAGGAGATCGGCTTCTACGATCCGTACGACCTCGGGGACGCGGGAGACCGCCGTGCCAACACCCTGATCCTCAACCGGCTGCGTGCCGAGCGCCCGAACGACGCCGTGTTGTCGGAGGAGGCGGTCGACGACATCGCCCGCGTGCAGGCCGACCGGGTCTGGATCGTCGACCCCGTCGACGGCACCCACGAGTACTCGATGCCCGGCCGGGCGGACTGGGCCGTGCACATCGCGCTGTGGCAGCGCTTTGGTGCTCCGGGAGCGACGGCCTTTCACACCCGTGGACCGAACGGCGGCATCACCGACGCGGCCGTCGCGCTGCCCGCCAGGGGTGAGGTGTACCGCTCCGACACCGTGACCCCGCCGCCGCGCCGCAAGGAGGGGCCGATCCTCATCACGGCGAGCGCCAACCGGCCGCCGCCGGTGCTGTGGTGGTTACGCGAGCGGCTCGACATCCAGCTCGTGCGGATCGGCTCGGCGGGTGCCAAGGCGATGGCCGTGGTCCGCGGCGACGTCGACGCCTACGTCCACGCCGGCGGGCAGTGGGAGTGGGATTCGGCTGCGCCCGCCGGTGTGGTGGCCGCGGCGGGCTTGCATGCGTCGCGGCTGGACGGCTCGCCGCTGATTTACAACCGGCCCGATCCGTATCTGCCCGACCTTCTGATGTGCCGGGCGGAGCTCGCGGACGTGCTGCTCGAGGGCATCCTGTCGGCGTACCGGAACCGCTGACCCGAGATTGACGGGAATGAAACAGCCCCTCGCGGTGTCGCATCCCCTGATGCTTAAAGTCGACGCTATGAAATCGTGGCCGGCGCCCCCCGTTCCGGCACTTGACGGCCGCGGCCCGCAACTGCGGCTCTACGACAGTGCCGACCGGCAGGTCCGTCCGGTGACAGCCGGCGAAACGGCCACCATGTACGTCTGCGGCATCACCCCGTACGACGCCACCCACCTCGGCCACGCCGCCACCTACCTGACCTTCGATCTGGTCCACCGCGTGTGGCTGGATTCGGGACATCAGGTGCACTACGTGCAGAACATCACCGACGTCGACGATCCGCTTTTCGAACGCGCCGACCGCGACGGCATCGACTGGCGCCAGCTGGCCGACCGGGAGACAGACCTGTTCCGCGAGGATATGGCCGCCCTGCGGGTGCTGCCGCCCCATGACTACGTGGCGGCCACCGAGGCGATCGCCGAGGTCATCGAGGTCGTCGAGAAGCTGCTGGCCGCGGGCTCGGCCTACATCGCCGATGATGCCGAGTACCCGGACGTGTACTTCCGCGCCGACGCCACGCCCCAGTTCGGCTACGAATCGGGATACGACCGCGACACCATGATGCGGCTGTTCGCCGAGCGTGGCGGCGACCCCGACCGCCCGGGTAAGGGCGACGCGCTGGACGCCCTGCTGTGGCGGGCGCAGCGCCCTGGAGAGCCGAGCTGGCCGTCGCCATTCGGGGCCGGCCGGCCCGGCTGGCACGTCGAATGCGCCGCGATCGCCTTGAGCCGCATCGGCACCGGTCTGGACATCCAGGGCGGCGGCTCGGACCTGATCTTCCCCCACCACGAGTTCTCGGCCGCCCACGCCGAATCGGTGACGGGGGAGCGCCGATTCGCGCGCCACTACGTGCACGCAGGCATGATCGGCTGGGACGGCCACAAAATGAGCAAGAGTCGCGGCAACCTCGTGCTGGTTTCCACCCTGCGCACCGAGGGCGTCGATCCGGCGGCCATCCGGCTGGGTCTGTTCGCGGGCCACTACCGCGCCGACCGGTCATGGAGCGCCGCGGTTCTCGACGAGGCCAACGAGCGGTTGCAGCGGTGGCGCAGCGCGGTGGCCTTGCCGGCCGGACCTGATGCGGGCGACGTGGTGGCCCGCGTCCGCCGCTATCTGGCGGACGATCTGGACACCCCGAAAGCGCTTGCCGCACTTGATGGCTGGACGACGGATGCGCTGACCTACGGCGGCCACGACGCGCAGGCGCCGCAGACGGTGGCGACCGCGGTCGACGCACTGCTCGGCATCAAGCTGTAGACCCACCCGGCGTCGCAATCGGGTGGAGTACGTTTCGCCCATGGGATCTGTAAACGGAAAAGTCGTCCTGATCACCGGCGCGGGGAACGGCATCGGGGCTGAGGTGGCCCGCCGTCTGCACGACAAGGGCGCCAAGCTGGTGCTCACGGATCTGGACGAGGCCGCGCTGAAAAACCTGGCCACCAGGCTCGGTGAGGACCGCGTGTGCACCGTCGTGGCGGACGTCCGCGACCTGGCGGCCATGCAAACCGCCACCGATGCCGGTGTCGACCGGTTCGGCGGCATCGACGTCGTGATGGCCAATGCCGGCATCGCGACCCACGGATCGCTGTTGGCCGTCGACCCCGAGGCCTTCAAGACCCTGATCGACGTGAACGTGCTTGGCGTGTTCCACACAGTGCGGGCCGCGCTGCCCTCGATCATCGAGCGGCGCGGATACGTGTTGGTCGTGTCCTCGGCGGCCGCCTACGCGCCCGCGGCGGGCATGGTGCCCTATGACACGTCCAAGGCCGCCGTGGAGCAGTTCGCCAACGCCCTTCGCCTCGAGCTCGCATACCGGGGCGTCGACGTCGGGTCCGCGCACATGCTGTGGATCGACACGCCGATGGTCCGCGATGCCAAGGACGAGTCGGCGACCTTCCAGGAGATGCTGCGCAAGCTGCCGGGTCCCCTCGGCAAGACCACCTCCGTCGAGAAGTGCGGTGAGGTGTTCGTCAAGGGCATCGAAGAGCGTAAGCGCCAGATCAACTGCCCGGGCTTCGTCGGAGTCCTGCGTTGGCTGAAACCACTGCTGTCGTCCCGGATCGGTGAGTCGCTGACGCTGAAGGACGTTCCGGAGATGCTCCCGAAGATGGATGCGGAGGTAGCCGCGCACGGCCGGTCGATGAGCGCCCGCACCGAAGCGCTCGAGAAGCACTGAGCGACGAAACCCACTGTGTCCCAAGGAGTGATGGCCTGACCCTCGTGGGTCAGGCCACCGCTGGTTCAACGGGGGCTACCGCCCACAGTGCTGGTCCATCGGGCTACCGCCCGAAGCCTGGCCCGCGTCGACGCAGATACCGCTCGAACTCGGCGGCCAGCGCGTCGCCGTCGATCTTGCCGATCGCCTCATGCATGTCCACCTCGGCGTCGCCACGTTCCTCCAGTGACTGCACGTATTCGGCGATGTCGTCATCCTCGGTGGTCATCTCGGTGACGGCCATCTCCCACTCTTCGGCCTGCGTCGGCAGGTCGGCGAGCGGCACCTCGATGTCGAGTACGTCTTCGACCCGGCGCAGCAGCGCCACGGTGGCCTTGGGGTTCGGCGGCTGCGAGACGTAATGGGGCACCGCCGCCCAGAACGTCACCGCCGGGATACCGGCTTGCACACACGCATCCTGGAACACCCCGGCGATGCCCGTCGGTCCTTCGTACCGCGTCTCCTCCAACCCGAAGACCCTCGCGGATTCGGGGGAGTACGCCGCGCCGGACACCGGCACCGGACGGGTGTGCGGCGTGTCGGCCAGCAGCGCACCCAGGATGACGACCGTCTGCACGTTGAGCTTGTCGGCGATCGCGAGCAACTCCGCGCAGAAGGTGCGCCAGCGCATGTTGGGCTCCACGCCGTGCATCAGCACGATGTCGCGGTTCGATCCCGGCGGCCTGCAGTGCGAAATCCGCATCGACGGCCACACCAACTCCCGGGTCACGCCGTCGACCTGCCGAATCACCGGCCGGTTCACCTGATAGTCGTAGTACGCCTCGTCGTCGATCTCGATGATCGGCTCGGCTTCCCAGATCGCGTCCAGGTGCTCCAGCGCGTCACTGGCCGCGTCACCTGCGTCATTCCAGCCCTCGAAGGCCGCGACGACGATCGTCTCGCTCAGTTTGGGCAGGTCGGGCGGTTTGGGGTAGCCGCTCGCATCCGACGGGGTCACAAGGCCAGCGTAAGCCCTGTATGGCGGCTAGGAGCGGCATCGCCACACGGGTTGATTCGCCAAAACGACTACCCTGGCTTTGTGACTGTTGTGAACGATCGCACCGACGACGCCGATTTGGTCGGCGCCGCCTCGACGCGGGTCCCGGTGGGCGGTTACAACCAGCTCCTCAGCGCCACGTATGCCGGCGTGGTCGAAACGAAATACGTTCGGCTGCAATCTGGTTAGGCCTGGTGACGACGACTGATCCGACGGGACTCTGCTCTGCAGCGGGGTCGCTGCCGGTCGCGGCGATGACATGGGCGTCCACACGTCGATCCGAAGACGACGTAGACTTTTCTGGTCGAGAGGCGTTGCAACGGTTCCCGGTGACAACCGGTGACCGCCACGCTCGGCAGAGACAAGGACGCCTTCCGTTAAGGAAGGAACGTACGTGAGCTCCCCGGAGAACGCTCTGCAACCCAACATCCGACCCGACTGCACCGACGAACTGACGTCTGCGCTGCGTCAGCGGATCCTGGTGATCGACGGCGCGATGGGCACGGCGATCCAGCGCGATCGGCCGGACGAGGCGGGCTATCGGGGGGAGCGGTTCAAGGACTGGCCCAGCGATGTCGTGGGCAACAACGACCTGCTCACCCTCACCCAGCCGCAGATCATCGAGGGAATCCACCGCGAGTACCTCGAGGCGGGTGCCGACATCCTCGAGACCAACACGTTCAACGCCAACGCGGTCTCGCTCTCCGACTACGGCATGGAAGAGCTGGCCTACGAGCTGAACTACGAAGGCGCCGCGCTGGCCCGTAAGGCGTGCGACGAGTTCAGCACCCAGGACAAACCCCGCTACGTCGCCGGGGCGCTTGGGCCGACGACGCGGACTGCGTCGATCTCGCCGGACGTCAACGATCCCGGCGCCCGCAACGTCTCCTACGACCAGTTGGTCGCCGCCTACTACGACGCCGCGAGGGGACTGCTCGACGGCGGCGCAGACCTGCTGATCGTCGAGACGATCTTCGACACGCTCAACGCCAAGGCCGCGATCTTCGCCATCGAGACGCTGTTCGAGGAGCGTGGACGCCGCTGGCCCGTCATCATCTCCGGCACCATCACCGACGCGTCTGGGCGGACGCTGTCCGGCCAGGTCACCGAGGCGTTCTGGAACTCGATCCGGCACGCCAAGCCGCTCGCGGTCGGACTCAACTGCGCGCTGGGCGCCCCTGAGATGAGGCCCTACATCGCCGAGATGTCGCGGATCGCGGACACCTTCGTGTCCTGCTATCCGAACGCAGGCCTGCCCAATGCCTTCGGCGAGTACGACGAGTTCCCGACCCGCCAGGCCGGCTACGTCGCCGAGTTCGCCGACGCGGGCTTCGTCAACCTCGTCGGTGGGTGCTGCGGTACTACGCCCGCGCACATCGCCGAGATCGCCAAGGCCGTCGAGGGCAAGGCGCCGCGGCAGGTGCCGGAGGTCCCGGTGGCGACGCGGCTTTCTGGCCTGGAGCCGCTCAACATCGACGACAACTCGCTGTTCGTGAACATCGGTGAGCGCACCAACATCACCGGATCGGCCCGCTTCCGCAATCTGATCAAGGCCGAGGACTACGACACCGCGCTGTCGGTCGCCCTGCAACAGGTCGAGGTCGGTGCCCAGATCATCGACATCAACATGGACGAGGGCATGATCGACGGCGTCGCCGCGATGGATCGGTTCACCAAGCTGATCGCGTCCGAGCCGGACATCAGCCGCGTCCCGGTGATGATCGACTCCTCGAAGTGGGAGGTCATCGAGGCCGGCCTGAAGAACGTGCAGGGCAAGCCGATCGTCAACTCGATCTCGATGAAGGAGGGCGAGGAGAAGTTCATCCGGGAGGCCCGGCAGTGCCGCAAGTACGGCGCCGCCGTCGTCGTGATGGCCTTCGACGAACAGGGCCAGGCCGACAACCTGGAGCGTCGCAAGCAGATCTGCGGCCGCGCCTACCGGATCCTGACCGAGGAGGTCGGCTTCCCGCCCGAGGACATCATCTTCGACCCGAACTGCTTCGCGCTGGCGACGGGTATCGAGGAGCACGCGACGTACGGCATCGACTTCATCGAGGCGTGCCGCTGGATCAAGGAGAACCTGCCCGGAGTGCACATCTCCGGCGGCATCTCCAACGTGTCGTTCTCGTTCCGTGGCAATAACCCGGTCCGCGAGGCGATCCACGCGGTGTTCCTGTTCCACGCCATCAAGGCCGGCCTGGACATGGGCATCGTCAACGCTGGCGCGCTGGTGCCCTATGACTCGATCGACCCCGAGCTGCGGGACCGGATCGAGGACGTCGTGCTGAACCGCCGCGAGGATGCCGCCGAACGACTGCTGGAGATCGCGGAACGCTTCAACAAATCCGAGAAGACCGACGAAGCGGAAGCGGCGGAGTGGCGATCCTTGCCGGTCCGCGAGCGGATCACGCACGCGTTGGTCAAGGGCATCGACGCGCATGTCGACGAGGACACCGAGGAACTGCGGGCCGAGATCGCCGCGGCGGGCGGGCGCCCGATCGAGGTGATCGAGGGCCCGCTGATGGACGGCATGAACGTCGTCGGGGACCTCTTCGGCTCGGGCAAGATGTTTCTGCCTCAGGTCGTGAAGTCCGCCCGCGTGATGAAGAAGGCCGTCGCGTACCTGCTGCCGTTCATCGAGGCCGAGAAGGAAGAGAACGGTACGGCCGGGTCCAAGGACACCAACGGCACGATCGTCATGGCCACCGTCAAGGGCGACGTCCACGACATCGGCAAGAACATCGTCGGAGTCGTGTTGCAGTGCAACAACTTCGAGGTGATCGACCTCGGTGTGATGGTGCCCGCGCAAAAGATCCTGGACGCCGCCAAGGAGCATGGCGCCGACATCATCGGGCTGTCCGGGCTGATCACGCCGTCGCTCGACGAGATGGCGAACTTCGCGGTCGAGATGGAGCGCGCGGGGTTGGAGATTCCGCTGCTGATCGGCGGCGCGACGACCTCGCGTGCGCACACGGCGGTCAAGATTTCCCCGCGCCGCTCGGGCCCGGTGGTGTGGGTCAAGGACGCGTCGCGTTCGGTGCCCGTCGCGGCCGCGTTGCTCGATGACAAGCAGCGCCCCGCGCTGCTCGAGGCCACCGAGAAGGATTACGCATCGCTGCGCGAACGGCACGCCCAGAAGAACGAGCGGCCGATGGTGACCTTGGAGAAGGCGCGCGCCAACCGGACGCCGATCGACTGGGACGGCTACACGCCGCCGGTACCCGCCCAAGGTCTGGGCGTTCGCGACTTCTCCGACTACGACCTCGCCGAGCTGCGAGAGTTCATCGACTGGCAGCCGTTCTTCAACGCCTGGGAGATGAAGGGCCGCTTCCCGGACATCCTCAACAATCCGGCGTCGGGCGAGGCGGCCCGCAAGCTGTACGACGACGCCCAGGAGATGCTCGACACCCTGATCAAGGAGAAGTGGCTGACGGCCAACGGGGTGATCGGGTTCTTCGCGGCCAACGCGGTCGGCGACGACATCGAGGTCTACACCGACGAGACCCGCACCGAGGTGCTGACGACGCTGCACAACCTGCGCCAGCAGGGTGAGCACCGCGACGGCATCCCGAACCGTTCGCTAGGTGACTTCGTCGCCCCCAAAGACACGGGCCTGCAGGACTACGTCGGTGCGTTCGCGGTGACCGCGGGGCTCGGCAGCGGTGAGAAGATCGCGGAGTTCAAGGCCGCCAACGACGACTACAGCGCGATCCTGCTGGAATCGCTGGCCGACCGGCTGGCGGAGGCGTTCGCCGAACGGATGCATCAGCGCGTCCGCAAGGAGTTCTGGGGATACCAGCCCGACGAGCAGCTGGACAACGACGCGCTGATCGGCGAGAAGTACGTCGGAATCCGCCCTGCCCCTGGCTATCCGGCGTGCCCGGAGCACACCGAGAAGGTGACGCTCTTCAAGCTGTTGGATGCTTCTGCTCGCACCGGTATCGAGCTGACCGAGTCGATGGCGATGTGGCCCGGCGCCGCCGTGAGCGGTTGGTACTTCTCGCATCCGCAGTCGCAGTACTTCGTCGTGGGCCGACTGGCCCAGGACCAGGTCGCCGACTACGCGCGCCGCAAGGGCTGGACGCTGCAGGAGGCCGAGCGCTGGCTCGCGCCCAACCTGGGCTACAACCCGGAAGACTAGGAGTCAACGGCCACAAGGCTTTTCGTGTGGCGCCGCGATCGTGGACTGTGGTCCCGGCCACACGGATTTCGTGCTCGCAGTCGATGAGTGAGACAATTCGGTTATGCGTGCGGTGCTGTTCGACATGGACGGCACCCTCGTCGACTCCGAAAAGCTCTGGGACATCTCGATGCACGAGCTCTACGCGCGCCTCGGCGGTGTCCTGACCCCTGAGGTGCGTGAGTCGACGGTCGGCGGTTCAGCGGAGAGTGTCATGACGACCGTCTACAACGATCTCGGTCTGGACCCCGACCCCGCGGCCATGGCTGAGTCCGCGGACTGGTTGCACGACAGAACTGGTGAACTGTTCGAAGCCGGTCTGCCTTGGCTGCCGGGCGCACGTGAGCTGCTCGACGCGCTTCTCGCCGACGGCGTCCCGATGGCGTTGGTGACCAACACCCGCCGCGTTCTCACCGAGCAGGCGCTGAAAAGTATTGGTCGGCATTACTTCTCCGCATCGGTGTGCGGTGACGAGGTGCGCCGCGCCAAACCCGAACCCGACATCTACGCCCGTGCCGCGGAGCTGTTGGGCTTCGCTCCGGCGCAATGTCTGGCGATCGAGGATTCGGTGACCGGCACGGCTGCGGCGGAGGCCGCGGGATGCCCGGTGCTGGTGGTGCCCAACGACGTTGCTGTGCCGTCCGGTCCGCGGCGCCGGCAAATCCCGTCGCTGGCCCACGTGTCGGTCTCTGACCTACGGATTGCACATACCGAACTGAGTTCACAGTTGGGGGAACGCACCGCCTGACAACGGCATAAGTGATTGAATGTGAAGCCGGTCACGCACAGCTGCGGAAGGCGGTCATATGACTCACGGGCCCGTCGGGGATTCATCGGCAGGACTGGATTACGAGGAATCCGAGCACAGCGGTCGCGTGGTCCGCATCGCCGCGGTCGCCGCTCTCGGCGGCCTGCTGTTCGGCTACGACAGTGCGGTCATCAACGGCGCGGTGTCGGCCGTGGAACACCACTTCGGCATGAGCAAGCTCGCGTTGGGTATCGCGGTCGCAGCAGCGCTCATCGGAGCGGCGGCAGGCGCCGTGGTCGCGGGCCGGCTGGCGGACAAGATTGGACGCCTGGCGGTCATGAAACTCGCCGCGGTGCTGTTCCTCATCAGCGCCTTCGGCACCGGTCTGGCGACCGGGGTCTGGATGTTCGGCCTGTTCCGGGTGATCGGCGGGCTGGGTGTCGGCGTGGCATCCGTCATCGCGCCCGCATACATCGCCGAGACCTCGCCGCCGCGGATCCGGGGCCGGCTCGGGTCGCTACAGCAGCTCGCGATCGTGACCGGCATCTTCGTGTCGCTGGCTGTCGATGCGCTGTTGGCGCGCCTCGCGGGTGGGGCGCGCGAAGAGCTGTGGCTGGGTTTGGAGGCATGGCGCTGGATGTTCATCGTGATGGCGGTGCCTGCGGTCCTGTACGGCAGCCTCGCCTTCACGATTCCCGAGTCGCCGCGTTATCTCGTTGCCACCTTCCGCATTCCGGAGGCCCGCAGGGTGCTGACGAAGTTGCTGGGGGAGAAGAACCTGGAGCTGACGATCACGCGCATCCAGGAGTCGCTGAAATCCGAGAAGCCGCCGTCATGGTCGGATCTGCGTAAGCCGACCGGAGGCATCTACGGAATCGTCTGGGTGGGCGTATTCCTGTCCGTTTTCCAGCAATTCGTCGGCATCAACGTGATCTTCTACTACTCGAACGTGCTGTGGGAGTCCGTCGGCTGGGAGGAAAGCCAGGCGTTCACCATCACCGTCGTCACGTCGGTGACCAACATCGTCACGACCCTCATCGCGATCGCGTTGATCGACAAGATCGGCCGCAAGCCGCTGTTGCTGGTCGGATCGGCGGGCATGGCCATCACGCTCGGAACCATGGCGGTGATCTTCGGCACCGCTCCGGTGGTCGACGGCCAACCGGATCCGTCGGCGACGGCGGGGGTGATCGCATTGATTGCGGCCAACCTGTTCGTCGTCTCGTTCGGCATGTCCTGGGGCCCGGTGGTGTGGGTGCTGCTCGGCGAGATGTTCCCCAACCGCATCCGCGGCGCCGCGCTCGGACTGGCCGCCGCAGCCCAGTGGATCGCCAACTGCGCGATCACGGCGTCGTTCCCCGCGCTCGGCGACTTCTCGCTCGGTATCGCGTACGGCTTCTATGCGATCTGCGCGGTGCTGTCGTTCCTCTTCGTGTGGCGCTGGGTGGCTGAAACCAAGGGCAAACACCTCGAGGACATGGGCACCGATGTCGTGCACCACCAGGCGGGTCCGGCCGGACACTGACCGCAGCGGGTAAACCGGCGTGACCGCACCACGCGCGACGTGAAACAATCGCCTGCCGTGAAGACCTTCGACGCCCTGTTCGCTGAATTGAGCGAGCGTGCCCGCACCCGGCCGCCCGGCAGCGGCACCGTGGCCGCGCTGGACGGCGGTGTACACGGGCTCGGCAAGAAGGTTCTGGAAGAGGCCGGCGAGGTATGGCTGGCGGCCGAACACGAGGGCGACGAACAGCTGGCCGAAGAGATCAGCCAGTTGCTGTACTGGACGCAGGTGCTGATGATCTCCCGCGGCCTCACCCTCGATGACGTGTACTCGAAACTGTGAGCGCCACGCTGCGCGTCGCCGTGCCCAACAAGGGGACGCTTTCCGAATCGGCCGCCGAGATCCTGTCGGAGGCCGGCTACCGGCGCCGCACCGACCCCAAGGATCTGACGGTCATCGATCCGGCGAACAACGTCGAATTCTTCTTCCTGCGGCCGAAGGACATTGCGATCTACGTCGGTTCCGGACAGCTGGATTTCGGTATCACGGGCCGCGATCTGGCGTGGGAATCCGACGCTCCGGTGCGGGAGCGACTCGCCCTTGGCTTCGGGTCGTCGACGTTCCGTTACGCGGGACCTGCCGATGCGCAGTGGAGTGTCGAGGATCTTGCGGGTAAGCGAATCGCGACGGCGTTTCCCAACCTGGTGCGAAAAGACCTCGCCGCAAGGGGGATTGAGGCGACGGTCATTCGACTCGACGGTGCGGTGGAGATCTCTGTGCAGCTCGGCGTTGCCGATGCGATCGCAGACGTGGTCGGCTCGGGTCGCACTCTGCGGCTGCACAACCTCGCGGCCTTCGGGGAACCCCTGTGTGATTCGGAGGCGGTGCTCATCGAGCGCACCGACGTCGACGACGAGCCGGCCGAAATCACGCTTGCCCGCGACCAACTGGCAGCGCGTGTCCAGGGCGTCGTGTTCGGACAGCAATATCTGATGCTCGACTACGACTGTCCGCGCACCGTGCTCGAAGAAGCCAGCGCGGTCACCCCGGGTCTGGAGTCGCCCACCATCGCGCCGCTCGCCGATCCGGCGTGGGTGGCGGTGCGGGCGCTGGTGCCTCGACGCGACGTCAACGACATCATGGACAAACTCGCGGCGATCGGCGCCAAGGCGATACTGGCGTCGGACATCCGGTTCTGCCGCTTCTGATTCGGCAGGTCATGCCCAGCTAACCGTGTTAGCGTCCGGGGATCGTCTTCTCCCGGTACGGAGGTTGGCATGACGCATTTCCTCGTTCTCGTGCTCGCTCTGCTGATCGGCGTGATCGCCGGGTTGCGGGCGATGACCGCCCCGGCGGTAATCGCCTGGGGGGCTCTGCTCGGGTGGATCAACCTCGACGGCAAGTGGTCGGAATGGGTGGCGCACCCGATCACCGTCACCGTCCTCACAATCTTCCTGCTCGTCGAACTGGTCACCGACCAGCTTCCGAAGACGCCCAGTCGTAAGACGGCACCGCAGTTCATCACCAGGCTCATCATGGGTGGGTTCGCAGGTGCGGTGATCGGCAGCGCGTTCTTCCACACTTTCAGTGCACTCGGCGCCGGCATCGTCGGCGCGGTGTTGGGCACACTGGGCGGAGCGGCGGTCAGAACGAAGCTCTATGAAGCCAACAACGGCAAGGACCGGCCGGGCGCCTTCCTCGAGGACGTGGTGGCGGTGGGCGGCGGCTTCCTGATCGCCTTCCTGGTCAGCTTCGTCTGAACCGCGTTCTATGACCGAAACATTCGACGCAATCATCATCGGCGCCGGCCAGGCCGGGCCGCCGCTGGCAGGCCGGTTGACCGAAGCCGGTCACACCGTCGCCGTGATCGAACGCAAGCTCGTCGGCGGGACCTGCGTCAACTACGGCTGCATTCCCACCAAGACACTGGTAGCCAGTGCGCACGCCGCCCACGTCGCACGCCGAGGAGCCGAATTCGGCATCGGCACAGGCGATATCAGCATCGATATAGCCGCAGTCAAGGCACGCAAGGACAAGATCGTGCGCGGTGACCGCGAGGGCGTCGAGTCCTGGCTGGAGGGCATGAAGGGCGCGACGTTCATCCGCGGTCACGCCCGCTTCGAAAGCCCGCACACGGTGAGGGTGGACGACCGGTTGCTCGAGGCCGACAAGATATTCCTCAATGTCGGCGGCCGGGCGGTGGCCCCGTCCATGCCGGGGCTCTCCGAGATCGACTACATGACGAATATCGGCATCCTCGAACTCGACACCGTGCCAGAACATCTGGCCATCGTCGGCGGGAGCTACATCGCCTTGGAGTTCGCCCAGATGTACCGCCGCTTCGGTGCCCGGGTGACGGTGATCGAGAAGGGTCCGCGACTGACCTCCCGGGAGGACGAGGACGTTTCCGCGACCATCAAGGAGATCCTGGAGGCCGAGGGCATCGACGTGGTCGTCGACGCCACTGATATCCGATTCGCCAAGCGCGGCAACGGCTTCGAGGTCACTCCGCGCGATGGTGCACAGCCGATCGCCGGCACCCATCTGCTGATGGCCGTCGGACGTCAACCCAACACCGACGACCTGGGCCTCGACGCGGCGGGTGTGGAGACTGACCACCGCGGTTACATCGTCGTCGACGACCAGCTGCGCACGAACGTCGAACACATCTGGGCGATGGGGGACTGCAACGGTCGCGGAGCGTTCACCCACACCTCCTACAACGACTTCGAGATCGTCGCGGCGAATCTGCTCGATGATGATCCGCGGCGGGTGAGCGATCGAGTCACCACGTACGCGCTTTACATCGACCCGCCTCTGGGGCGCGCCGGTATGACGGTCGACGAGGTTCGCAAATCGGGACGAAAGGCGTTGGTGGGCAAACGGCCGATGACGCGCGTCGGCCGCGCTGTCGAGAAGGGGGAGACGCAGGGGTTCATGAAGATCGTCGTCGACGCGGAGTCCGAGCAGATCCTCGGCGCAGCGATCCTCGGCGTCGGCGGTGATGAGGTCATCCACTCAATCCTCGACATCATGACCGCCAAAAAGCCCTACACCGCGATATCCCGGACCATGCACATCCATCCGACCGTCAGTGAGCTGGTGCCGACGATGCTCCAGGAACTGAAGCCGCTGGACTAGCGGCACGTCCGACGTTGAGCTGCCGCGTGACGTGCGCGACGCGCCATCCGAGATGGCGACACGTCCGAACATCGGAGGGATGGACCGCATCCGAGTTCGCGTCGATGTTGGTCTGTGCGCCCGCACCGATGAAGAAACCCAGGCGATTGAGGTCGTCCTCGCTGCTGGTCGAGCTGTTCCAGCCGGGAGGAAGGCCGAGATTGACCCAGTGCATGTGGTGCTGGGCCGCGAAAACCGCCAGGGACAGCAGGGTATTCAGCTTGTCGCCGCTCTTGCCCCCGGAGTTGGTGAACCCCGCCGCAACCTTGTCGCGCCAGGTGCCCTCGATGCAGCGACGACCGGTCTGCTCGGCGAACGATTGAAACGCCGCCGACACGTTGCCCATGTAGGTTGCGGAGCCGAACACGATGCCGTCCGCCGAGTCGAGTACGTCCCAATCCGTTTCGCCCATCCGGTCGACGGCGATCATCGTCACGTCAGCGCCGGCCTCCGATGCGCCGGCAGGGACGGCTGCGGCGAGCGTCGCGGTGTGTCCGAACCCTGAGTGGTATGCGATCGCCAAGCTGGGTGCGGCGATATCGAACCCGTTGTGTGTCATGTGTGTTCGCCTCCGGTGTTCAGTGATGAGATGACCTCGAGGCGGCGTTGCGTCCAGTCGGGCAGCTCGTCGCCGGCGAGGTAGGCTTCCAGGCGATCGAGGAAAGCGTGTGTGCCGCCGCGGAATCCGCCGGCATTGCGCACACCGAGCCCGCGATGTGTAAAGCGCAGCAGGGTGCCGTCGCCGTCGGCGGTGAGCTCGTAGCGCACGACACCGTCCTCGACGATGGGTTGCTTCCATTCGTGTTCGAGCACGTGGGGCGGATCCCACACCAGGATGCGGCCCGTCATTCGTTTGCGCTCGGGCGGCAGCGGCGGGGCTGTCGCCACCATGTCGATGCTTCCGCCTTCGCGACCGTCGATCGTCGTGACGCCGAACCACTGCTCGCGTTCGGCGGGATCGGTGATCGCCGACCACACCGCCTCGACGGGGAAGGGCAGTCGGCGTTCGAAGGTGAGCACCGCCCGGTCGCCGTCGACCGTGAGTCGTCCTTCGCGACCGGTCATGTTGGCTCTCCGTGCTTGGTTTCCAGATGCCGTTCCAGGGCGTCGAGGTGGCCGGCCCAGTACCGGCGATAGCGGTCGATCCATTCGTCGATCGCGACGAGTCCGTCGGCCCGCAGTGCGTAGATGCGGCGCTGCGCGTCGGGGCGGACCTCGACGAGGCCGACCTCGCGCAGCACGCGCAGATGGCGTGACACCGTCGGCTGGGTCAATGCCGGCAGGGTGGCGACAAGCTCGCCCGCCGTCCGCTCACCGTCGGCGAGCGCGTCCAGCAGCGCGCGCCTGCTCGGTTCGGCGACGGCTTCGAAGACGTCCATGCCTGCAAGTATTGCAATTTATCTATATAGACGCAAGCACATATAGAGCCCGGTTCGAGACTGCTCACAGATCGCCCCTGAGCCTGAAAACGCGATCTATGCACAGTCTCGATCGACTGGCGGCTAGCGGCGCATCACGAGCAACGTCTGCGCCGACGTCCCGATGAACCCACGACGATCGAAAAGCTCTGCGGTCGTCACACCCATGCCATCGGGTCCGATCGAGGCGCGCGAGCGAAGCGCGAAGTCGGCGCCCTCCGGCAGCCGATGCAAGTGCACCGCGGTGTCGGTGTTCATGAAGATGAATTGCTCGGGATCCAACGCCGCGCCGGCGCCGTTCGCGGAATCCACCACCATCGCGAGGCGCTGCAGTGCGGTCGTCGGCTCCGAATCCACCAGCGGCACAAGGGGACCGAGCCAGACCACGTTTCCGGACTCACCGGTGTCGTGCTGGCGACGCCAGCTCACCGTCTCCAGATAGCCCTTCGCGCCCGCCCAGCTGTGCGGCACCTCGACCGCCTCACCCTCGACCAGCGCGGGATACCGGTCGGTGGCCGCATCGGAGGTGTCACTGGTGGCCAGCAGCCACGCCGCGACTCGCGCGACCACCCGCTCGGTGCCGTCCTCGCGGTGCGCCGACATCTCGGCTGCCCACAGGCAGATTCGCGCACCCGGCCGTTGCACCCAGCTGCGCACCCGCACGCGGGTGACCGGGATGGCGCCGAGGATGTCCAGCGTCGTCCGGGCGATTCGCAGCCCGGAGTCGGCGGTCGCTTCCTCGATCAGCTTGGTCATCAGCGCGAGAGGCGGTGACCCGTGCTGAATTTCGGGGTCCCAGTTGCTGCGCGTGCCGTCGGTGGATTCGAAGATCTGCGAATCGCCGTCGGTTCCGGCTCGCCGGTAGTAGCAGTCGATCACGCAGCCGTCCCCGAGGCGCGCAGGACGACCTCGTCCTCAGCGCCGGAGCCCTCGTCGGGAACCGTCGGCCAACCGGGGTAGGGCGGTGGCGTGCCGCCGAACACCGGACAGCGGGCGTGGTGTGCACACCAGTCGCACATGCGTGACGGGCTTGGTCGGAAATCGCCTGTGGCACCGGCAGATTGGATGGCTGTCCAGATCGCCATCAGCGTCTTCTCGAAGCGCAGCAGCTCGTCGAGATCGGGGGAGTAGTCCAGCACGGTGCCGTCGGACAGGTACAGCAGACGCAGCCGCGCGGGCAGCACACCGCGGGACCGCAGCAGTGCGACGGCGTAGAACTTCATCTGGAACATGGCCTTGAACTCGGCCAGCGCCCGCGCCTCTGGCGGCGCCTTACCGGTCTTGTAGTCGACGATCCGAAGCTCACCGGTGGGCGCGACGTCGATACGGTCGACGAAGCCGCGCAGCAGGGTGCCGTCCTCCAGTTCGACCTCGACGCGCTGCTCGCAGCTCTGCGGCTCGAACCGGGTCGGATCCTCCAGGCGGTAGTAACCCGACAGCAGTGCGCGTGCCTCATCGAGCAGGACAGCCCGCAGGTCCGGTTCGAAGGCGTCGGCGAGGTCGGGTTGTGCCGCCACCAGGCGCTGCCACGCCGGGTCGACGAGCGACATCGCGGTGGTGGGCCCGCGCTGGTCCGCAGGGAGCGCGTACAGCTGCTCCAAGGCGGCATGGACGACCGAGCCGCGGACCTGAGCCGTGGAGGACGGTTCGGGCAGCCGGTCGATGGCGCGGAACCGGTACAGCAACGGACACTGCTTGAAGTCGGCGGCCCGGGACGGCGACAGCGCGGGACGCCGGACGGCGGCGGATTCCGGCGTATCTGTCACGGTCTCAGCGTATGGCGACACTCCGACAAAATTTGGCAACCCCGCGCACCCGTCGCGGCGCGTTGACTGGCAGGCTGAACTGCTGTGAACAGGACCGGACCCTTCGCCGTCGGTGATCGAGTGCAGCTCACCGACGCGAAGGGCAGGCACTACACGATGGTCCTGACCCCCGGCGGGGAGTTCCACACGCATCGCGGAATCATCGACCTCGATTCGGTGATCGGGCTGCCCGAGGGCAGTGTGGTGAAGTCCACCAACGGCGATCAGTTCCTGGTGCTGCGGCCGCTGCTGGTCGACTACGTGATGTCCATGCCTCGCGGCGCGCAGGTCGTCTACCCGAAGGACGCCGCCCAGATCGTCCACGAGGGCGACATCTTTCCCGGCGCCCGTGTTCTGGAGGCTGGCGCGGGCTCGGGGGCGCTCACCTGCTCGCTGTTGCGAGCCGTGGGACCCGAGGGACGCGTCAGGTCCTACGAGGTGCGCGAGGACCACGGTGAGCACGCGGTGCGCAACGTCACGACCTTCTTCGGCGAGCGTCCGGCCAACTGGGAGCTGGTGATCGCAGACCTCAGCGACTACGCGGGCCCGGAAGTGGACCGGGTGGTGCTCGACATGCTGGCGCCGTGGGAGGTACTGGAGTCGGTGGCCAACGCGCTCGTGCCGGGCGGTGTGCTGATGATCTACGTCGCGACCGTCACGCAACTCTCGCGGACGGTCGAGGCGCTGCGCGAACAGAAATGCTGGACCGAGCCGCGGGCCTGGGAGAGCATGCAGCGCGGGTGGCACGTCGTCGGGTTGGCGGTGCGTCCGCAACACACGATGCGCGGGCACACGGCATTTCTGATCAACGTGCGCAAATTGGCGCCGGGTGCGATTGCGCCAATGCCGTTGCGGCGCAAGCGTCAGCTCGGCGGGAGCATCTAGTCGTCGGTGCTTCGCCGCACACCGCGCCGAACGGACAACAGCTCCACCTCGGGTCGTGACGCCACCAGCCGTTCCGCAGCGTCCAGCACCTCGATTAGATGGCCGTGGTCGGCCGACACCACCGCCATGCCGATGCCCGCACGCCGATACAGGTCCTGGGA
Organism: Mycobacterium barrassiae; assembly: GCF_025822765.1. GTDB lineage: Bacteria > Actinomycetota > Actinomycetes > Mycobacteriales > Mycobacteriaceae > Mycobacterium > Mycobacterium barrassiae. The sequence goes on from NZ_JACKUK010000014.1 coordinate 250,738, forward strand.
ACCGGTCTCGGCGGCCGACACCGCGAAGCGGCGCTGGAGTTCAGCGATCACCGGGCGGACGATCGAGCGCTTCTGCTTGAGCGAGCGCACGTCCCCAAGCAGCAAGTCGAATTCGAGCCAGCCGATCCACATCCGAGTTCGCGGTCAGCGCGGAGGCTCTGGGGGAGCGGGCGGTGCAGGGGCGGCCGAACTCGGGCTTGGCGCAGGCGAGTCCTCGCCCAGCAGCTCATCGGCAGTGCGACGGGCGAGCTGCCAGGCGCCGCCGGTCAAGGTGAACTCCATCGGATACGTGAAATCGCCGGCCTGGGGGTTCTCGGTCTTGAGGGTCACCAGCGCCGACACCCTTTCCGTCGAGCCTTGGACCCAGCGCAGATCCCTGGCCTCGAAGCTGACGGGGTCGTAGCCGGCCTGGCGCAGCGCCACCCCGAACTTGTCCATCGCGGCGGCGTCGGCCGGCGCGGCGGATTCGATCAGTGCAGTCTTCTCCGCGCCGGGGACGGCGGAGTCGGCGATCCTGTTCATCACGTCGGACAACGCCGTCGGTGGGGGCAGCGGCTCCGCAGGCGCCACCGGCGCAGGCGCGGGCACGATGGGCGGAGGAGCGTCGGCCACCGATTCAGACGGCGATTCAGACGGTGCGGCGGGCTTCTCCTCGCGCTCGGCGCCACATGCGCCAAGCCCGAACGCCGCCGCGACTGCGACGGCGCTCAGGATTACGACACTTCGGTGCAAAGGCTGCTTAGCCGACAGCAGACATCAAGGCCATGAGCGACTGCTTGGACATCTGCCAGCCAGTGGGGCTGGGGCCGGGCACGAACGCGATGCTCTGGCTCGCGACCCCGCCGTTGGCTGCGGTCGCGGTGACGTCGGCGGTCACCACGGGGCCGTTCTGGTCGATGTTGGCGAGCGTGAACGACAGCGGGAACTTGCCCTCGGCCTGTGCCTCACGCAGCTTCGTGTCGGCGACGCGGCCCTCGATGCGGCCGATGCCGCCCTGGATGTACGGCGCCTTGCCTGCGGACAGACCCGGTCCGCCGAGCGCCTGAAGCGTCGCGAGCAGTGCGCCCTCCAGATCGGGTGCGGGCGTCTCGGGCATCGGAATGTCCCAGGAGACCGGCGCAACGCGCGGCGAGTTCATCACATCTGAGGATGCAATGGACGTCACACCCACCGCGGCTCCGGCGATCACCGCGGCGGCTGCCGTGCCGCTAACGAGGGCTTTCAGGGTCACGATTGTCCTTTCGATAGGCCCAACTCAGGAATGAGGCTAACAAGTGCTGCTGGTGTGTCGAATTCCTAGAGCGCACACAATGGCTGAATCGCCGGTAGCGTTGAAGTTGTTACTGCACCAACATCCGGTGCGGGGAGGAGCGCACAATGAGCGAGTCCGAGCGTTCTGAAGGGTTTGGTACACCCCGCGAGTCCGGCATGTCCAGCGACGATGCCGCAGAACTCGAAGAGCTGCGCCGTGAGGCGGCCATGTTGCGTGAGCAGCTGGAGAGTGCCGTAGGACCGCAGAGCGGTCTGCGCAGCGCGCGAGATGTCCACCAGCTCGAGGCCAGGATTGATTCGCTCGCGGCCCGAAACGCCAAACTGATGGAGACCCTCAAGGAAGCGCGGCAGCAATTGCTGGCGCTGCGTGAGGAGGTCGACCGCCTTGGTCAGCCGCCGAGCGGATACGGCGTGCTGCTGTCAGTTCAGGACGACGAGACCGTCGACGTGTTCACCTCCGGGCGCAAGATGCGGCTGTCATGCTCGCCGAACATCGACACCAAGACTCTCAAGCAGGGCCAGACGGTCCGGCTCAACGAGGCACTGACCGTGGTCGAGGCGGGCCACTTCGAAGCCGTCGGTGAGATCAGCACACTGCGCGAGATCCTCTCCGACGGGCACCGCGCGCTCGTGGTCGGCCATGCCGACGAGGAGCGCATCGTCTGGTTGGCCGAACCCCTGGTGGCGGCCGAGGGGCTGTCCGACGACGAGACCGGCGACGGGAACGACGACCGTCCGCGCAAGCTGCGTCCGGGCGACTCCCTGCTGGTCGACACCAAGGCCGGGTATGCGTTCGAGCGCATCCCGAAGGCCGAGGTCGAGGATCTGGTCCTCGAAGAGGTCCCCGACGTCAGCTACAACGACATCGGCGGCCTTGGCCGGCAGATCGAGCAGATCCGCGACGCCGTCGAGCTGCCGTTCCTACACAAGGAGCTCTACCGGGAGTACTCACTGCGCCCGCCCAAGGGCGTGCTGCTGTACGGCCCGCCCGGCTGCGGCAAGACGCTGATCGCCAAGGCGGTGGCCAACTCCCTGGCCAAGAAGATGGCCGAGGTCCGCGGCGACGACGCCCGCGAGGCCAAGAGCTACTTCCTCAACATCAAGGGTCCCGAGCTGCTCAACAAGTTCGTCGGTGAGACCGAACGTCACATCCGGTTGATCTTCCAGCGGGCGCGCGAGAAGGCGTCCGAAGGCACCCCCGTGATCGTGTTCTTCGACGAGATGGACTCGATCTTCCGCACCCGCGGCACGGGTGTCAGCTCCGATGTGGAGACGACGGTGGTCCCGCAGCTGCTGTCGGAGATCGACGGCGTGGAGGGGCTGGAGAACGTCATCGTGATCGGCGCCTCCAACCGTGAGGACATGATCGACCCGGCGATCCTGCGGCCCGGCCGACTGGACGTCAAGATCAAGATCGAACGTCCGGATGCCGAGGCGGCCCAGGACATCTTCAGCAAGTACCTCGTCGAGGATCTGCCGGTGCACGCCGACGATCTCGCCGAGTTCGGCGGCGACCGGGCGGCGTGCCTGAAGGCGATGATCGAGAAGGTCGTCGACCGGATGTACGCCGAGATCGATGACAACCGGTTCCTGGAGGTCACCTACGCCAACGGTGACAAGGAAGTCATGTACTTCAAGGACTTCAACTCCGGGGCCATGATCCAGAATGTCGTTGACCGCGCGAAGAAGAACGCGATCAAGTCGGTGCTGGAAACGGGGCAGCCTGGTCTTCGCATCCAGCATCTGCTCGACTCGATCGTCGACGAGTTCGCCGAAAACGAAGACCTGCCCAACACCACGAATCCCGATGACTGGGCACGGATTTCGGGCAAGAAAGGCGAGCGGATCGTCTACATCCGCACGCTGGTCACCGGTAAGTCCTCGAGCGCCTCACGCGCGATCGACACCGAGTCGAATCTGGGCCAGTACCTGTAGGGGTACCGGCCCAGATCGAGCCGGCGTCAGCAGAGGTTGTTGGCCGCTGCTTCGTAGAACGTCTTCGCGTCCTTCGGTTCCACACCATCGGTGGTGTTGTCCGAGATCGTCTGCAACGTCTCGGACTCGGGCACACCGTTGGCGATGTCGCTGCAGATCTGGTTCCCCAGTGCCACCGCGGCATCGACGGGTCCGTCCCAGCCGTTGTTGGCAAGGTCGACGATAAAGCTGTCCTGGTCCGCGTAGGCCGGTGCCGCGACAGCGAGGCCGAGTGCCAACGCCGCGAACGAGGCCACGATGAGCTTCTTCATGGTTGTAGATCCCTTCACCCTTTGGTTGCGCACCGTTTGCCGAGGCCTGGGCGTGGTCACGGGACCACTCGGGACGTTGCTTGGCGCAGTGTAGAACAGGGATTTTGCATTCGCACCTTGAATCGTCGTTGTCGTCAATATCCCGGCACAGGGACGTTGAGCTGGGCAAACAACGCCAGCAAACTCCGCGAACGGACCGACACGCGACCAAATACCCGCAATTCGCGCACGTGCGCGGGGCGCAACGCCATAATTTCGCGATATGCCTGAAGACCCTCAAAGCGATGTCACCCTGATCGGTGACGTATTCGGAAAGCGCTACGGCGAGGTACTTCTGGTCCGCGCCGGGGAATCGGGTCCCGAGGCGACCGTCTACAACACGTTCCCCCTCAACGATTGTCCGGCCGAACTGTGGGACAAGCTCGACGCACAAGCCATCGCCGCAGAGAACAACGCGGTGGCTGCCCTGCTCAACGGCCCGCGATACTGGTTGATGAGCGCGATCGGCAAGCGTGACCGAGAGGACTTGGAGCACAAGACATTCGGAGGGCTGGAGATGATCCGGCAGGCTACGGTGCAGCTATCGTCGATGAATCCGGCGCCGTATCAGCCCAACCGGGTGGACCGTAAGGCGCTCTTCGTCTTCGACGCAGGCCGCGAAATCTATGAACTCATCGACCCGGACGGCCGACGCTGGGTCATGCAGACGTTCAGTCAGATCGTCGATCCGACATTGTCGCTGGCCGACCTTCCCGGTCTCGCCAGCCGCCTCTCGCTGCCACCGGGCTGGCGGTACGAAGCGCGCACGCCTACCTCGACGCTGCGCGTCGACACGACCGGCCAGGACGCGAGCGTCACCCAGGACGATCTGAAGAACAGCTATTCCCTGCAGTCGTCCCAGTAGCGCAGGCGCGGAAGCTAATCGGAGGGCTTTATCTTGCCATCCATCTCGAGATAGGCATCGCGCCCGGCCAGGCTCACCGCCACATCGGAGACCAACGGGTCGAAGAAACGCTCCCGATAGATCGGGTCGACGCTGGTGCTGACGGTGAAGTACAGACCCGAAAGCACGGCGACGAACAGCGACACGTGCACGACCGTCTGCGCCACCGGAACGTGGACGCCGAACCAGGTTCCCGCGCAGGGCGGTTCACCGACCGGACACGACTCCTCCGACGACCACAGCACCGCCACGTCGTCGGGCACCGCGACGATTCCGAGCGCCACGAAAAAGGCGAAAAGGCCTCCGGTGAAGAGCACCACCTGGATGGCCTGCGCGACCACCATCACCGCGACGACGTTGACCTGTTCGGCGAGGGACAGCGGGGTGCGGGCGGGGGTGTGGCCGTCGGCGATGGCCAGCGGTGTGCCCTCGAGGAGTTTGGCCGGGTTCGTCTGTTCGGCGCGGTCGTTGCGCAACGCCATCACTTCATCGCGAATCGTGGTGACCATGAAGATGATCGCGACCAAGGCGAGGAATCCGATGGTCTGCCAGAGCCGTTGCCGCGTCATGCGCGACGCCAGCTGCCACAGCTCGCCGGTGAAGTACACCACGACGGTCAACATCAACAGCGGCAGAGCCCGGCTCATCAATGTGCCGAGCGCGCCGAACTGAAGCCATGCGAACCTGAACGCCCACAGCACAATTGAGCCGATGCCGAGGTACGTCAGCCAGACCGCCAGTACGGCGACCACCGCGAAGCCGACGATCTCCGCCGCAGCGAGCCCGGAGAACCCGCTGTCGGCGAACGGCAGCCCGAACACGAACAGCGCCATCACGAGCAGGGCGCCCGACATCCGCCCCGCCTCACCGCGTGTCGTGCCGGAACGGTGCAGCAGGTAGAGCGCGAACGGTGCGGCGACGAGAAGCAGGGTGAGCACGCCGAGCCGGATCGCATAGCCGTAGTCCGGTTCGGCGTCCGTCAGCTCCGCAAGTGTCATCGTCAGCGCGATCAGCGCTCCGATGCCGCTGACCATCGGTGCGGACCGCTCGATCAGCGCGTGGGAGCGCACCCGCCGCGTCAGGACCAGCGGCAGTCCGCGACGGAGAAACCACTCGTGGACGCTCCGCATGTCGGACACGCGCATATTGTGCGCGAAATACGGCCGGAGAACGCGTCAGCGCGCCGGAACGGTCGCGCGGTAGCGATTCCGGGCGACCAGCGTCATCCGTAGGTCCTCGCTCAGCGGATCGAGAAACTGCTTGCGGTATTCGCCGTCGCCGGCGGACCTCGCGCTGACGTACATGAACGTCAGCGCGGCGAGGAACATCGTCACGTGAATCAACGGTTGCGGCACCGGGATCGTCATGCCGAGAACGGTTCCGTCGCTGGGCCCCTTGCCTTGTGTCAGGGCTCCCAGCAGATCCGGTGAGATGAGTATCAGGCCGAGGACCAAGAAGATCAGCGCGATGACGATGGCGACCGCGAAGATCTGCGCGAGTTGCGAAACGGCCAGCACGAACATGACATTGAGCCGCTCGGCACGGTTGAGGGCCTGAATCTCCGACGGGTCGGGCATCGCCGAAAACGGGGTACCGGCCAGTCGCGAATCACGAACGTCGGCGTCGGGCGCCTCGATGACCGGCTCGAACCGGTCGACGGTGACGGCGACCACGAACGCGGCCGCGATCACGCTGAGGAACACGATCGCGCCCCACATCCGGGCGCGCGAGACGTTGGCCGCCATCAGCCATACCGGCGAATTGAAGAACACGAGAAAGGTCAGCAGCATCACCGGTAGCGCGCGGATCATCAGAGATCCCACGGCCGCGAGATGCGAGAGGGTCATCCGCACAGTCCACGACAGGATGGAACCCAACCCGGATGCGGTGAGCGCCAAGATGGCCGCGATCACCACCGCCTCGAAGATCAGATCGGCCAGCAGCCGATGGCTGGGCCCGCCGATGATGCCGCCTGCGACCCCGACGACCAGCGCAACGGCCGCCGCCACCGTGCGGCCGCGCACGGTCGAGATTCTCGACACCAGCCAGCCGACCAGCGACGCCAGCGGCAGGACGAGGATGAGCAGCCCCAACACAAACCACTCCGTGCGCGTCGGTTCGCCCTCGATGTTGATCGTGTGCTTGCCGGTGACCTGGACGACGACCGCGGAATTGACCATGAACACCGCGAAAGCCGCCAGGGCAGGCGCGGAACGGGGCCAGAGTCGACGGACCAGCCGGCCGGGGCGCAACACGGCAGGCAGACCGTGTGCCAGGAACCAGGCATCGGCGGCCCGTCGCTGTTCGACTTCAATCATGCAGCGCCCGCCGTCGTGGGTTACCGGTGAGCTGGATCGCCGCCCGCCACAACACCAGTCCGCTTTGCACACCAACCGCGATGGACATCATCGAGATCAAGGTAGCGGTGAACATGGCGGTGCTGTGTGTGCCGAGAAGCTGTGTCATGCCCATGAAGCCAAGCGAGCCGGGCACGAGCAACCAGAAGCCCGGGAGTACCAGCGACACCGTCGGCGGGGTGTTCGGGCGGTGCGAAATCGCCAGCGCGAACAGGATCAGGGTCAACCCGCCGCCGAATCCGCTGGCGTAGCTGCCTAGCAGGGCGTTGCCGAGCCACTGGCCCGCGTAGGCGGTGTAGAGCATGAGCAGCATCCACGGCAGGAACTTCGTCGGCGGTCCGAAGTTCAGCATGGCTCCGAGGCCGTATACAGCCACCCCGAGAAACGGCGCCCACGGACCGAGCCGGTTCAGTTCGGTGGTGACCAGATTGGAGTCGGCGATGCCGGCGACCTGTGCGGCGATCAGAATGCCGAATGCCAACTGCACGATCTGCATGAAACCCGCGACGAGCCGGCTCGACCCCGACACCACATGGCGAGTGGACAATTCGATGACCGCCAGGGTGATAGCGGCGCCTGGCAGAAAGACGGCCAGTGGAGCCGCAAGGGCACGCAGGCTGTCGATACCGACATGCCAGTGCCGATTGAAAGTGAAGACGATGAGCGCCACCAGGAACGCGCAGATCGTCGGCAGCATGTAGCCGATCGAATCGACGCGCCTGCCCACCACGGAGAGGGTGCCGACCAGCAGCCCCAGGATCGACGCGCCGACCAGGCTCCATGGTGTCGGCTGCAGGATCAGCGCCAGCCCCATGCTCTGCACCGCGTATCCGACGATGGTCAGCCAGACCGGAAATCGCTTGTCCAGGTTGCGGATTCGACTCAGTTCGGCCATACCCTCCTTGGGGTCGACCGTTCCGGACGGTGCCCGCGCGACGAGTTTTGCCAGAGGGAACGACTGGTCGTAGCGCAGGACGAAGTCGGTGTTGGCGATGTAAAGGCTGTCACCCACCGGGCTGCCGACCTGGACGTAATTCGGGAGAGCGAGGAAGTGGTTGTCGAGGCCGTACGCCTTCGACGTTCCCTCCATCACGGCGCGCACCATGGTCACCGGGTAGTTGGCCGCGGACATCGTGGCGCCGAGTTCGGCCACGAACCGGCTTGCGGCCGCCTTTCGGTCCGCGGCTAGGTCGTCCTTCTCAGGCGGCACGGTCGCAGGCTACTGCGGTGCGTCACCTAGGCTGGCCACATGCAGCGGATTATCGGAACCGAGGTCGAGTACGGCATCTCCTCGCCGTCCGATCCAACCGCGAATCCGATACTGACCTCGACGCAGGCGGTGCTCGCTTACGCGGCCGCCGCGGGGATCCAGCGTGCCAAGCGCACGCGGTGGGACTACGAGGTGGAATCACCACTTCGGGATGCCCGCGGATTCGACCTGAGCCGCTCGGCGGGACCGCCGCCGGTGGTGGATGCCGACGAGGTCGGTGCGGCCAACATGATCCTGACCAACGGTGCCCGGTTGTACGTCGACCACGCGCACCCCGAGTACTCCGCACCCGAGTGCACGGACCCGTTGGACGCGGTGATCTGGGACAAGGCCGGCGAGCGGGTGATGGAGGCGGCCGCGCGGCACGTGGCCAGCGTCCCTGGGGCCGCCAAGCTGCAGCTTTACAAGAACAACATCGACAACAAGGGCGCCTCCTACGGTTCCCACGAGAACTATCTGATGTCGCGTCAGACGCCGTTCTCGGCGGTCATCGCGGGGTTGACGCCGTTCCTGGTGTCCCGGCAGGTGGTCACGGGATCCGGGCGCGTCGGCATCGGCCCGTCGGGCGACGAGCCTGGGTTCCAGCTGTCCCAGCGGTCCGACTACATCGAGGTCGAGGTCGGCCTGGAGACGACCCTCAAGCGCGGCATCATCAACACGCGCGACGAGCCCCACGCCGACGCCGACAAGTACCGGCGACTGCACGTCATCATCGGCGACGCGAACCTGTCGGAGACCTCGACCTACCTCAAGCTCGGCACCACCGCGCTGGTGCTCGACCTGATCGAAGAGGGCATGGACCTCTCCGATCTGGCACTCGCCCGGCCGGTGCACGCCGTCCATGTCATCAGCCGCGACCCCACGCTGCGCGCGACTGTCGCACTGGCCGACGGCCGGGAGCTGACGGCGCTTGCGCTGCAACGGCTTTACCTGGACCGGGTGGCCAAGCTGGTCGACAGCCGGGACCGCGATCCGCGGGCAGCCGACATCGTGGAGACCTGGGCCAACATCCTCGACCTGCTCGAGCGCGATCCGATGCAGTGCGCGGAGATCCTCGACTGGCCCGCCAAGCTGCGGCTGCTGGAGGGCTTCCGGCAGCGGGAGAACCTCAACTGGTCGGCGCCTCGCCTACACCTGGTCGACCTGCAGTACTCGGATGTCCGCCTCGACAAGGGCCTGTACAACCGGCTGGTGGCGCGCGGGTCGATGAAGCGGCTGGTCACCGAACAACAGGTGCTCGACGCCGTCGACAACCCGCCCACCGACACCAGGGCGTACTTCCGCGGCGAATGCCTGCGGAGGTTCGGCGCCGACATCGCCGCGGCCAGCTGGGACTCGGTGATCTTCGATCTCGGGGGCGATTCGCTCGTCCGGATTCCAACGCTGGAGCCGCTGCGTGGGAGTAAAGCCCACGTCGGTGCCCTGCTGGACTCCGTGGACAGCGCCGTCGAATTGGTAGAACAGCTCACCAACTAAGTGCGCTATCCACAGCAATATGCCCTTTGACCGGTAGGGTGGAGTAACGGCGGGGCGGGCAGTATGCCCAACCGTCAACGGCACAGACATACGCAGGAGGCCTCGATGGCGCAGGAGCAGACCAAGCGTGGTGGTGGCGGCGGGGAAGACGACGACCTCTCCGGCAACGCAGGCGCGGGCCAGGAGCGTCGCGAGAAGCTCGCCGAGGAAACCGACGACCTGCTTGATGAGATCGATGACGTGCTGGAAGAGAACGCCGAGGACTTCGTGCGCGCGTATGTCCAGAAGGGCGGCCAGTGACCTGGCCCCACCGCGAACAGCCGTCCATCTCATCCCCGCTACCAGGAGCACCGCCGCTTCCCGTGGACTTGTCGTCCTTTTCTGAGCTGCTGCGCCGGCAGGCGCCCGAACTGTTGCCCGTGAACCGGTACGCCGTGCCGTCCGACGTCCCGTCCGACGCGCTGCCGCACGGGACCACGATCGTGGCCCTGAAATACCCCGGCGGCGTCGTCATGGCGGGCGACCGCAGGTCCACGCAGGGCAACATGATCGCCGGCCGCGACGTGCAGAAGGTTTACATCACCGACGACTACACGGTGACCGGGATCGCGGGCACCGCGGCCATCGCCGTCGAGTTCGCCCGGTTGTACGCCGTCGAACTCGAGCACTACGAGAAGCTCGAGGGCGTCGCGCTGACGTTCGGCGGCAAGGTCAACCGCCTGGCGACGATGGTCCGCGGCAACCTCGGCGCGGCGCTGCAGGGCTTTGTCGCCCTGCCTCTGCTCGCCGGCTACGACCTCGACGACCCCAACCCCGAAGCGGCAGGACGCATCGTGTCCTTCGACGCGGCGGGCGGCTGGAACTACGAGGACGAGGGCTACCAGTCGGTGGGGTCGGGCTCGATCTTCGCCAAATCGTCGATGAAGAAGCTGTACTCGCAGGTGAATGATGCGGACTCCGCGCTGCGGGTCGCGATCGAGGCGCTCTACGACGCCGCCGACGACGACTCCGCGACGGGTGGACCAGACCTGGTGCGCGGTATCTATCCGACCGCCGTGATAATCGGTGCCGAAGGGGCGGAGGAAGTGCCCGAGCAGCGCATCGCCGACTTCGCCCGGCAGATCATCGAAAGCCGTTCGCGGACAGACACATTCGGTCCGGACGCCACTCACCGGTCCACCGACGCACGGGGTGACCAGTGAGCTTTCCGTACTTCATCTCGCCTGAGCAGGCGATGCGTGAGCGTTCGGAGCTCGCGCGCAAGGGCATCGCCCGCGGCCGAAGCGTCATCGCGCTCGCGTACGCCGACGGCGTGCTGTTCGTCGCCGAGAACCCGTCGCGCTCGCTGCAGAAGGTCAGCGAGCTCTACGACCGGGTCGGCTTCGCCGCCGTCGGGCGGTTCAACGAGTTCGACAGGCTGCGCCGCGGCGGCATCCAGTTCGCCGACACCCGGGGCTACGCGTACGCCAGGCGCGACGTCACCGGGCGTCAGCTGGCCAACGTGTACGCCGAGGCGCTCGGCACCATCTTCACCGAACAGGCGAAGCCGTACGAGGTCGAGCTGTGTGTGGCCGAGGTCGCCCACCATGGTGAGTCGAAAGCCCCTGAGCTCTACCGGATCACCTACGACGGGTCGATCAACGACGAACCCCACTTCGTCGTGATGGGTGGGGCCACCGAACCGATCACCGAGAAGCTCAACGAGAACTACACCGAGAACGCCGGACTTGCGGAGGCCGCCAGGGTGGCGATCGACGCGTTGAAGGCGGGCAGCAATGGCGAGTCCCGTCCGATCGGGCCGTCGACGCTGGAGGTGGCGATCCTGGATGCGAACCGGCCACGCCGTGCCTTCCGGCGGATCACCGGCTCAGCGCTGGAAGCGCTGCTGCCCGTCGATACGACGGATGAAAGCAAGCCGGAGTAGATCTCAGGCGGCGTCGCTCGGGCGAGCCCGGATGAGGATGAGCTCAGCGAACTGTTCGGGGCATTCCACCGGCGTGAAATGGCCGGCGTCGAAGGCGAAGTGCAGCGCGACGTCGGTGAAGTAGGAGTCGAGCCGGTCGGACCACTCGGGTGGGAACACCGGATCGTGGTGCGGCCACAGCACATCGGTGGGCACGTGGATCTTGATGGCGCGGTCCGGGGGCAGTTCAGTGAGTGACTGGGCGATGGTTCCCGCCCCGGCGCGGTACCAGGCGATCGACGCGGTGAAGGCTCCGGGAGCTCCGTAGTCGCCGACCAGCCGGTCAAGGTCATCCTCGGAAATCGTGAAATCGGGTGCGGACCAGTGCATCCAGAAGTGCCGCAGATATTCGCGGACGGCGTCGGGATTGCCGTCGAGCAACTGCGCGGCCACCGGCAACTGGTGGAAGGCCTGGTACCAGAACTCGCTCTGCGCCCGCGCCGTGAGGACCCTATCGCCGGCCCCGGGCAGCGGGGGAGAGAGCACCAATGCCGACACCAGGTCGGGTTCCATCCTGGCGATGCTCTGCGCCACCCTGCTGCCGACGTCGTAGCCCCCGAGCACCACACGGGACAGCCCGAGCTCCTTGATCAGGCCGATGATGCTGCTGGCTTGCGCCGTGGCGCTGTAGAAATGGCGGACGGCGACGGCGTGCTTGTCTGATCCGCCGAAGCCCCGCAGGTCGGGGACGATGACGTCAGCGGCGTCGCTGAGCAGGGGGACGACGTGCCGGTAGTCGTGACGGTTGCCCGGCCAGCCGTGCAGCAGTACCACCGGAGGCGCGCCCTTGGTGCCGAAACGGTCATAGGCCAACCGGAACCCGTCCACGGGCGCGCTGCGCGACCACATCGGCCCATTCTGGCCGCCGATCGCACGCAATGGCTGGTTTTGCTTAGCGGCCTTCACCCGGCGCGGCGGATTCGCTCGCGGTCGCCGGTGATCACCGCGAGGATGTTGCGCCAGGAGTCCGACGGCGAATTCAGCACATCGCTGTGCGCCTGCCGGCCCGCCATCAGCCGGCCGTCGTCGTAATGTCCTGTCGCCAAGGGGATTACGCCAGGCATTTCATCCGGATCCGCGCCGTGCGGACCGCCGGGGATGCCCTGCACCGCCTGAATGAGGTCGCCGGGCGCGGTCATCGAGTACCGCACCACGTCGGGATTGCGGTTGTGCCAGTCGCCGGGATCGTCGACGCCGACGCCCGCGCCCGCGGCGGCGACGTACATCGTCTGGTCGGCGGTCAGTCCCATGGCTTCGGCGGTGCCGAGGATCGAGCCGCCGTAGGAGTGCCCGATGTAGGTGACCGGCACGGACGGTCCGCCTGCGGCTTTCGCGTCCACTGTGCGGTCGACGTCCTCGCTGAACGCGACCAGTCGCGGCGCCATATCCAGTGCGTAGCGCGGGCTGGCCGCGTCGGCCACGCCCGCGACGAGATTGCCGCGGGGAAACGGCCCGCCCAGATAGGTGAGGACCGCGACGTCGCCGCGGGTGGCTGCGACGAAGCGGCGGGCGGTCGCGGTATTGGCGCCCGACCCCTCGATCGTGGTGTTCATCCCGGGGACAAGTATCGCGACGCTCGTCGCCGCCCGCAGGTCCCCGTTGAGTTCGACGAGGGAGGCGCGCGCCGGGTCGAAGGCCACGATCTGGCGGTCGATGCGGCGACCGCTGCCTGCCGGATCGTCGACCTCGCCGAGCAGTGTGCGGTAGAAGGCCGCCCGAACCGGGTTAGGCTCGACCAGGGCCGCCTGCGCGATATTGGTCCGGTTCGCGGCGATCCGCATGTCCCACGGCACGCCGTCGGTGTTGCCGACCTGATGGGGAAACTCGGCGACGAGTCGCTGGCGTTGTTCGGGGTTGAGCGCCGCGATCTGGTCGGCGATTTGGTCCTGGCCCGTCACCGGCCACCCGGCCACCAGCTCACCTAGCGGGATCGGTGAGGCGCCCGCGGCGACCGTCGCGGGCGGCCGCTCCGCCGGCGTAGCGAACGCCTCCTCGATGTCGGCCGCGGCATCGGCGTCCGCGGCGCCCAGCCGGTCGAGCGCGCCGGCGATCTGCGCGGTCAGTTCCATGGCGCGCAAGATCAGCAGCTCGCGGGCCACCCTGACGTCACCCCCGGAAACAGCAATCAGCAAAGTCGTCGGGGCGTCGTGCACCGCCACGCTGCCGTCATCGGCGACCGCGAACCCCTCCGCTTGCGCTGCCGACACCAACTCCAGCACCGCGTTGCGGGCGATGCCGATCTGCTCGGCGCCGTCGCGGGCGGCGACCGCGGCGTACACCATGGCGCGCGCCAACGCGTCCGACGTGCGTCCGACAGCCAGGACTTCGGCGCGTGCCGCCTCGGCCGCGGAGCCGTTCCAGACCTTGCGCGCAACGGTCACGCCCTGCACCGTCATCGCGATGTGGGCATGCATGTCCGTGGCTGCGGCCTGCCAGCTCAGCGCCGCGTCGCGCAGCGAATCAGGTTGCCACGCTTGCGCTTCGGACACTGTCGGACGCGTCCCGCCCCCCATGCCTCATGCTGACAGATCACGCCACAAACGCGCTCGAGTTATCCACAGGGCTACGCGTGACGTCGACCGCCTGGACTGTCAACCAAGCGGATCGGCGCGGCAGCCCGCCACGTTCGGTTTCCAACAAGTAGTCTCGATCTCGTGCAGCGTCGAATAATGGGCATCGAGACCGAGTTCGGTGTCACCTGCACGTTCCACGGTCATCGTCGGCTCAGTCCCGACGAGGTCGCCCGGTACCTGTTCCGGCGCGTCGTGTCGTGGGGCCGCAGCTCCAACGTGTTCCTCCGCAACGGCGCGCGGCTGTATCTCGACGTGGGCAGCCACCCCGAGTACGCCACCGCCGAATGCGACAGCCTCGTCCAGCTGGTCACTCATGACCGCGCCGGTGAGCGCGTGCTCGAAGACCTGCTGATCGACGCCGAGCAGCGGCTGGCCGACGAGGGTATCGGCGGGGACATCTACCTCTTCAAGAACAACACGGACTCGGCGGGCAACTCCTACGGCTGCCACGAGAACTACCTGATCGTGCGCGCAGGCGAGTTCTCGCGGATCTCCGACGTGCTGCTGCCGTTCCTGGTGACCCGTCAGCTGATCTGTGGCGCGGGCAAGGTCCTGCAGACGCCGAAGGCCGCGACGTTCTGCCTTTCCCAGCGTGCCGAGCACATCTGGGAGGGCGTCTCGTCGGCGACGACGCGGTCCCGGCCGATCATCAACACCCGCGACGAGCCGCACGCCGACGCCGAGAAGTACCGCCGGCTGCACGTCATCGTCGGCGACTCCAACATGTGCGAGGCGACGACGATGCTCAAGGTGGGTACGGCGTCGCTGGTGCTCGAAATGATCGAGGCGGGCGTCGCGTTCCGCGACTTCTCACTCGACAATCCGATCCGGGCGATCCGCGAGGTCAGCCACGACCTGACCGGACGCCGGCCGGTGCGACTCGCCGGCGGCAGGCAGGCCAGCGCCCTCGACATTCAACGGGAGTACTTCGCCCGCGCGGTCGAGTACCTGCAGAGCCGGGAACCCAACACGCAGATCCAACAGGTTGTCGACCTGTGGGGCAGGCAGCTGGACGCGGTCGAGAGCCAGGACTTCGCCAAGGTCGACACCGAGATCGACTGGGTCATCAAGCGCAAGCTGTTCCAGCGCTACCAGGACCGCTACAACATGGAGCTGTCCGACCCGAAGATCAGCCAGCTCGATCTGGCCTACCACGACATCAAGCGCGGCCGCGGCGTGTTCGACCTGCTGCAGCGCAAGGGTCTGGCCGCGCGCGTCACCACCGACGAAGACATCGAGGCCGCGGTGAACACCCCGCCGCAGACCACCAGGGCCAAGCTGCGCGGCGAATTCATCTACGCCGCACAGGAAGCCGGCCGCGACTTCACCGTCGACTGGGTCCATCTCAAGCTGAACGACCAGGCCCAGCGCACCGTGCTGTGCAAGGACCCGTTCCGGTCGGTCGACGAAAGGGTGAAGCGGCTCATAGCTTCGATGTAACTGCCCGGTGCACCGACACCGCGTAATCGCCGCTCTCATACGGCTGCCGGTCCCAAGTAGACCAGCGATGCACCAGTTGCAAGCCCGCCGACTCTGCCAGCCGGTCGTACTCCGTCAGCATCAGCCCGTCGGGTCGTAGCGCGAATCCTGCTACCAGCAGCGCATCGGGCCCCAGAAACGAACTCAGCTGCTCCAGGACACGGCCCTCGGTGCCCTCGGCGACGAAGATCATCACGTTCCCGGCCAGCGCGACGATGTCGAACTGCCCGGCCAGGTGCTCGGTCGCCGCCGCGAGATCGGCGTGGATCCACTGAAGTTCAGGTGCCTTGGCGCGTGCCGCCGCGAGCATGTTCGCGTCGAGATCCATGCCGACCACCGAGAAGCCACGCGCCGCGAGTTCGATCGCCACCCTTCCGGTTCCACATCCCGCGTCCAGGACACGACTCCCGCCGGTGTCGCGCAGCAGGGATTCGATCAGATCGGCCTCGCCATGAATGCTGTGACCTGCATCGGCCAGCCGTTGCCAGCGCTTGTCGTATTCGTCGCCGCGAGGCGCCCCGGTGTCCTGCCAGCGACTGCCCACGGCTCACCCTAAGCTGTTACGAGTGGCGATTTCCAAAGTCGAACGCTTGATGAATCTTGTCATCGCCTTGCTGTCGACTCGCACCTTCATCACCGCCGAACGCATTCGCGACACCGTGTCCGGCTACTCCGACAGCGCCAGCGACGAGGCGTTTTCCCGCATGTTCGAACGCGACAAGAATGAGCTGCGCGATCTGGGCATCCCGCTGGAAACCGGCCGCGTATCGCAGTTCGACCCGACCGAGGGTTACCGGATCAACCGTGACGCCTATGCGCTACCGCCCGTCGAACTGACCGCTGACGAGGCCGCGGCCGTCGCCGTCGCGACGCAGCTATGGGAGTCTCCGGAACTCATCACCGCCACCCAAAGCGCGCTGCTCAAACTGAAGGCTGCGGGCATCGACATCGAATCCGACGACGCCGCATTCGCGATCACCTCGGCCGCCGCGCTGCCGAGCATGCGCGGATCGGAGGAGGTATTGGGAATCCTGCTGTCCGCCATCGATTCCCGGCATGCGGTGCAGTTCCCGCATCGCTCGTCGCGCAGCGATCCGTACGTCATCCGAACCGTCGAACCGTGGGGTGTCGTCACCACGAAGGGCCGTTGGTATCTGGTCGGCCACGATCGCGACCGCGACGCCGTCCGCACCTTCCGGCTGTCCCGGATCGGGGCCGAGGTCAAGACGATCGGACCGGCCGGGGCGGTGCAGCGGCCCCACGGGGTGAATCTGCGTGAGATCGTCGAGCGCGCGGTCGAGGAATCCCCGACCGGTGGTCAGGCGAAGGTTTGGGTCGCCGACGGCCGTGCCACCGCCCTGCGACGGCGCGCGACGGTCATCGGCCCGCGCATCTTGGGCGGCCGCGCCGGCGAGGAGATCCAGCTCGACATCGGGACGCTCGACAGGCTGGCGCGCGAGATCGCGAGCTACGGCCCCGACGCCGTAGCCCTAGAGCCCGACGTGCTGCGTGCCGACGTGGTTGAGCGGTTACGAGCGCAGGCCGGGCAGACGGACGAGGTGCGCGCATGACCGCGATATCGACCCGGCTGGTGCGGCTGCTGAACATGGTTCCCTATTTTCAGGCCAACCCGAAGATCACCTACGCCGAAGCAGCGTCGGATCTCGGCGTCACCGTCAAGCAGTTGCGCGACGATCTCAATCAACTCTGGATGTGCGGCTTGCCAGGTTACGGACCCGGCGACCTGATCGACTTCGAATTCTCCGGCGACACAATCGAAGTCACCTTCAGCGCAGGCATCGACCACCCGCTGCGGCTGACCTCGCCCGAGGCGACCGGGGTGCTGGTGGCGTTGCGTGCACTGGCCGACGTGCCCGGGATGGTCGACCCCCAGGCCGCGCGCAGCGCGATCGCCAAGATCGAATCGGCGGCCGGCGTGGTCGGACAGGGCGACGGCACACCGACCGCGGTCGACGAGCCCGCCCCCATCGAAAGCGAGGCCGCCGCCGCGGTGCGGGCTGCGGCACGGGAGGGACGCGCGCTGTCACTGGAGTACTACTCGGCCTCCCACGACATGCTGTCGAGCCGCATCGTCGATCCGATCAGGGTGCTCCTGGTCGCTGACCACAGCTACCTGGAGGCGTGGTGCCGGTCGGCCGAGGGAGTTCGGCTGTTCCGGTTCGACCGCATCGTCGACGCCCACGTCCTCGACGAACCGTCGGCGCCGCCGCCACCTGCGGTTGCGGCCGGGCCGGACACGTCGCTCTTCGACGCCGACCCCTCGCTGCCGTCGGCCACGCTGCTCATCGACCGATCGGCGTCCTGGATGTTCGACTACTACCCGCTGCGGGAGATCCGCGAGCTGCCCGACGGCGCCTGTGAGGCGGCGATGACGTACGCCTCCGAGGACTGGATGACCCGGTTTGTGCTCGGGTTCGGGTCGGCGGTGCGGGTGCTCACCCCCGAGTCGCTGGCCCAGCGTGTCAGGGACTCGGCTGCGGCGGCGCTGAGCGCGTACGGGGTCGCCGGGTAGACTGGCCCCGTCGTCTGGAGGTGACCAAATTGGGCGGTCTACAACCCTGGCATTGGGTAATCGTCATTGCGGTGTTCGTGCTGCTCTTCGGTGCTAAGAAGCTCCCGGACGCGGCTCGCTCGCTTGGCAAGTCGATGCGGATCTTCAAGTCCGAGATCAAAGAGATGCAGTCCGACTCCAAGCAGGACGCGCCGCCCGCCACGCCCATCGCCTCGGAACGCGCCGACACCCCGGCAACGCCGGCTCCGGAGGCTGCACCGCCGCCGGACCAGCGACCGGCCTGACCGACGCAGACCAACCGACCGCGGCGTAACGCCGCGCCATAGACATCGCCGTGCAGACCCCCGGAATCTTCAAGAAGCTCGATCCTCGACGGCGTCGTTCGCGGGTCAACCCCGACGGCACCATGTCGCTCATCGAGCATCTGCACGAACTGCGCACACGGCTGCTGCTGTCCGTGGCCGCCGTCGTGCTGATGACAATCCTCGGCTTCCTCTGGTACACCCATGGTGTCTTCGGGCTGCCCAGCCTGGGGGACTGGCTACGCGGCCCATACTGTTCGCTGCCGCCGTCGGCACGCGCCACCATCGCGCCTGACGGCGCCTGCCGACTTCTGGCCACCGCGCCGTTCGACCAGTTCATGCTGCGCCTGAAGGTCGCGCTGACCGCGGGAATCGTGTTGTCCTGCCCCATCTGGCTGTATCACCTGTGGGCGTTCATCACCCCGGGCCTGTACAAGAAGGAACGGCGGTTCGCCGTCGCGTTCGTCACCATCGGCGCCGTGCTCTTCATCGCGGGCGCCGTGCTGGCCTACCTGGTGCTGTCGACCGCCCTCGGCTTCCTGCTGACCGTCGGCAGCGATGTGCAGGTGACGGCCTTGTCCGGCGATCAGTACTTCGGATTCCTGATCAATCTGTTGTTGGTATTCGGGTTCAGCTTCGAGTTCCCGCTGCTGATCGTGATGCTGAACTTCGTCGGCGTCCTGACGTATGCGCGGCTCAAGTCGTGGCGGCGCGGCCTGATCTTTGGACTGTTCGTCTTCGCCGCGTTCTTCACACCCGGTTCGGACCCGTTCTCGATGCTGGCACTGGCACTGGCGCTGACGGTGCTGCTCGAGTTCTCGATCCAGATCGCCCGTATTCACGACAAGCGCAAGGCGCGTCGCGAGGCTCTCGACGAGGTTCCCGACGAACAGGCGGCGCCGATCGGGGGTGTCGAGCAGATCGACGCGCCCACCGCGGTGCCGTCGGCGTCGCGACTCGTGGTCGATGACGACGCCACCTAGCGGCCCCCTTCTCGGCAGCTTCACCGAACAGCTGCCGTTCCGTCTCGATGCATTCCAAAAGACCGCGTGCGAGGCGCTGGAGAGCGGGCACGGTGTGCTGGTCTGCGCGCCGACCGGTGCAGGTAAGACGGTGGTCGGTGAGTTCGCCGTGCATCTGGCGCTCGCCGCGGGCCGGAAGTGCTTCTACACGACGCCCATCAAGGCGCTGAGCAACCAGAAGCACAACGACCTGGTGGCGCGATACGGTCCCGAGAAGATCGGCCTGCTCACCGGTGACCAGTCGATCAACGGCGACGCGGACATCGTGGTGATGACCACCGAAGTGCTGCGCAACATGCTGTATGCGAATTCTCGTGCGCTGGACGGGCTTTCGTATGTGGTGATGGACGAGGTGCATTTCCTGGCCGACCGGATGCGCGGGGCGGTGTGGGAAGAGGTGCTCCTGCACCTGCCCGACGACGTCCTGCTGGTCAGCCTGTCGGCGACGGTGAGCAACGCCGAGGAGTTCGGCGGCTGGATCCAGACGGTGCGCGGCGACACCACGGTGGTGGTCGACGAACACCGCCCCGTCCCACTGTGGCAGCACGTCATGGTGGGCAAGCGGCTGTTCGACCTGTTCGACTACCGGGCGAAGGGTGCGGCCAAGGCGTCGAAAACCCCGGGTCGTGAATTGTTGGTCGATCCGGAGTTGTTGCGCCACATCGCACACCGGCTGGAAGCCGACCGGCTCGCCGACTGGCAACCGCGCGGCCGCGGCCGCAACCGCAGCCGTCCGAGCATCTACCGCACCCCGACGAGGCCCGACGTGATCGCGACGCTGGATCGGGAAGGGCTGCTGCCCGCGATCACGTTCATCTTCTCGCGCGTCGGATGCGACGCCGCGGTCAAGCAGTGCCTGCGTTCGTCGCTGCGGCTCACCAGCAATGAAGAGCGCAAACGGATCGCCGAGGTCATCGATCGCCGCTGCGCCGACCTGCCCGAGGCCGACCTGATCGTCCTCGACTACCACGAATGGCGCGAGGGCCTGCTGCGCGGATTGGCGGCCCACCACGCCGGCATGCTGCCGGTGTTCCGCCACACCGTCGAGGAGCTGTTCGTCGCGGGACTGGTGAAGGCCGTCTTCGCCACGGAGACACTGGCTCTGGGCATCAACATGCCCGCACGCACGGTGGTGCTGGAGCGCCTGGTGAAGTTCAACGGCGAACAGCACATGCCGTTGACGCCGGGGGAGTACACCCAGCTGACCGGGCGTGCCGGCCGCCGGGGCATCGACGTGGAAGGCCACGCCGTGGTGCTGTGGACTCCCGATATCGACCCGGCCGAGGTCGCCGGGCTGGCCTCCACACGTACCTTCCCGCTGCGCAGTTCCTTTGCGCCGTCGTACAACATGACGATCAACCTCGTGCACCAGATGGGCCCGGAGCAGGCGCACCGGCTGCTGGAGAGCTCGTTCGCGCAGTATCAAGCGGACCGGTCGGTCGTCGGGTTGGTGCGCGGCATCGAACGCGGCGAGCGGATGCTGGAGGAGATCGCCGTCGAGCTCAGCGGCGGAAAGCCGCCCGGCAAGAACGGCAAGGAACCACCGATTCTCGAGTACGTGCGGTTGCGGCAGCAGATCTCCGAACGCGAACGCGCACAGTCGAGAGCGTCGCGGCTGCAACGCCGCAGGGCGGCCAACGACGCGCTCGCGGCGCTGCGCCGCGGCGACATCATCACCATCACTCACGGCAGGCGTGGCGGTTTGGCCGTGGTTCTGGAACCCGACCGCGACAGCGACGATCCGCGTCCGCTGGTGCTGACCGAACACCGCTGGGCGGGCCGGATCTCGTCCGCCGATTATTCGGGTGCGTCCGCGGCGTTGGGCTCGATGTCACTGCCCAAGCGGGTCGAGCATCGAAACCCGCGTGCGCGGCGCGACCTCGCGTCGGCGCTGCGATCGGCGGCCGCCGGACTCGACGTCCCGTCGGCGAAGGGCAAGCGCCGCGGCGACGCCGTCGAACGTGACGTCGACCCCGAGTTGGCGTCCCTGCGTGAGCAGGTCCGGCGCCATCCCGCACATCAGCTGCCCGACCGCGAGGAGAAAGCGCGGCTCGCCGAGCGCTATCTGCGTATCGAGCGCGACAACGAGCAGACCAGGCAGAAGGTCGCGGCGGCGACCAACTCGCTGGCGCGCACGTTCGACCGGATCGTCGTGCTGCTCACCGAACGCGGTTTCATCGATGCGGGATCCGATGGTGGCGACCCGAAGGTCACCGACGATGGCCGCCTGCTCGCGCGGATCTACAGCGAGAGCGACCTGCTGGTCGCCGAGTCGTTGCGCAGCGGTATCTGGGACGGTTTGAACGCCGCGGAGCTGGCCGGAGTGCTGTCGGCAGTGCTGTACGAGTCGCGCGGCGACACGCCGACCCCGTCCGGCGGTGTCGAGGTTCCCACCGGGGCGTTGCGACGTGCCCTGAACCAGACCCGCAGGCTGTGGACCGAGCTGCGCACCGACGAACAGCGGCATCGGATCAGCCAGAGCCGCGAACCCGACGAGGGGTTCGTGTCTGCCATCTACCGCTGGGCTTCGACCGGTGACCTCACCAGCGCACTGGCGGCATCGGATGCCGGGGGCTCGGGGTCCCCGCTGTCGGCGGGTGATTTCGTGCGCTGGTGCCGCCAGGTGTTGGATCTGCTCGACCAGGTGCGAAACGCCGCACCCAGCCCCGCGTTGCGCGCAACCGCGAAACGCGCGATCAACGATGTTCGGCGCGGCGTCGTAGCTGTTGATGCGGGGTAATGTGTGCGCAAGCACGACTACCGAATATTCGCCGTGTGCGTGGCTCTGCCGCGTGAGCAAGGAGTGAGATGAGCGGACCGCAGGGATCTGACCCGACGCAGCAATGGCCCGGCCAGCAGCCGGACCAGCCGGCGGAGCAGCCGTCGAGCGATCCGTCGGCCAATCAACCGTGGCAGCAGCAGCCGTCGGGCAGCGAGCCGACCACAGCCGCGCCGCAGTGGCAGCCGCGGGCCTACGACCCCCAACAGCAGCAGTACGGCCAGTACCCGCAGCAGCCCGCCTACCAGCCGCCGCAGGAGTACCAGCCGCCCACGGAGTACAGCCCGCAGGCGTACCCGCAGCAGGGTCAATACGGCCAGCCCGGCTACGACCAGTCCGGTCAGTACACGGCGCCATACGGTCAGCCCGGGCAGTACAGCCAGCAGCCCGGCCAGTACGGTCAGCCGACTCAGTACGGCCAGCAGCCCGGGCAGTACGGTCAGCCGGGCCAGTTCGGTGCCCCGACGACCGCCGACGCGGGGTCCAAGCGCTCGCTGGCGGTGATCGGCGGTGTCATCGGCCTGCTGGCGGCGCTCATCGTCGCCGTCGTGCTGGTGCTCGGCTTCTGGAAGCCCGGATTCTTCGTCACCACCAAGCTCGACATCGACGCCGCGCAGACCGGTGTGCAGCGCGTCCTCACGGACGAGGCCAACGGCTACGGCGCCAAGAACGTGACGAACGTGAAGTGCAACGACGGTCAGAACCCCACGGTCAAGAAGGGCGGAACCTTCAACTGTGAGGTCAGCATCGACGGCACCAAGCGTCAGGTGACAGTCACGTTCCAGGACGACGACGGCACCTACGAGGTCGGCCGGCCCAAGTAGCGGGCTAGCGGTTCGGCAGGTCGTCCAGGGCTTTCTGCAGGCGGCCGATCGACGACGTCACGCCGTACTGTTCGGCGAGCTTGACCACCCTGCGCGGGTGCGCGGCGGCCAGCGGGAGCTCGTCCGACGCCGTCGACCAGTCGATGTCCGCGTTCGGTGTCAAATTGCTGGCGACCCGCACCACGGGGCCCGCCTTCTCGATGTAGTCGGTGGCCGCCAGCAGTTTGGTCCGATACGCCTTGGACATCTTGGATTTCGGATCGTGCGCCGCGGCGAGGATGTTCTCCAGCGAGCCGTGCTGTGCCAACAGCGTGGCCGCGGTCTTCTCGCCGACGCCCGGCACGCCGGGTAGCCCGTCGGACGGATCACCGCGCAGCAGCGCGAGTTCGGCGTACGCGGGACCTGCGCGGTCGACCGGCACTCCATAGGTGTCGGCCACTTCCTCGGGGCCCCATTTGGTGGCCTTCGCGAGGCCTCGGCCCAGATAGAGAACCCGGACGGGCACCGGCTCGTGGCGCACCAGCTGCAACAGGTCGCGGTCACCGCTGACCACGACCACGGGGTCGCGTGTCTCGCGGTTCGCGAGTGTGCCGAGGATGTCGTCGGCTTCGCAGTGCGGTGCGCCCGCGGTCGCGATACCGAACGCGTCCAGGATCTCGAAGATCATGTCGACCTGCGGCGTCAGATCGTCGGGCACTTCCTCGATGTCGGGTTCGTCGGCCAAGACCTCCTCGACCCGGTGCGCCTTGTACGACGGAATCAGGTCCACGCGCCACTGTGGCCGCCAGTCGTCGTCGCGGCACACCACGAGACGCCCGGGGCGTTCTCGGGTGATGACGGTCGCGACGGCGTCGAGGAAGCCGCGCAGGGCGTTGACCGGCCGCCCGTCGGGCGCCGTGATCGACGACGGCACACCGAAGTACGAGCGGAACCACATGCTGGCGCCGTCGAGCAGTAACAGGGGAGCGGACACGATCTCTGACAGTAGCGTGAGGTATGACCTTCACCGTCGACCGAATCGACCACGTGGTGCTCAACTGCCGCGACGTCGACCGGACCGTGGACTGGTATGTGCGGGTGCTCGGCATGCGGCGGGAGGTGTTCGGCGAGGGCCGCATTGCGTTGGCGTTCGGCAACCAGAAGATCAACGTGCGTCCCAGCGGCGCGCCGAACTGGCCGACCGGTGCCGTGGACGCGCCCGGGTCGCTGGACCTGTGCTTCATTGCCGACACCAGCGCCGAGGACGTCGGCGCTCACCTGCGGGCCTGCGGTGTGCAGATCACCGAGGGGCCGGTCGCGAAGACCGGTGCGCTCGGCCCGATGACGTCCCACTACTGCCGGGATCCGGACGGCAACCTGATCGAGGTCGCCAGCTATCTGCAGCCCGATTAGCCTGAAAACCATGACAGCCGGCCGATTCGACACAGATGTCTACGCACAACGCCTGAGCGCGGCCGCTGCTGCGGCGGCCGACGCCGGGTTGGCCGGCCTGGTCATCACGCCCGGTTACGACCTGCGATACCTGGTTGGCTCGCGGGCCCAAACCTTCGAGCGGTTGACGGCACTGGTGCTGCCGGCGTCGGGTGCTCCGACGGTCGTCATTCCGCGGCTGGAACTCGCATCGCTGAAGGAGTCGGCGGTGACCGAACTCGGCCTCGCGGTGCGGGATTGGGTCGACGGCGACGATCCGTACCGGCTGGTGGCCGACGCACTTGGCGGCGCACCGGTGGCGACGGCTGTGACCGACTCCATGCCCGCACTGCACCTCCTGCCGCTGGCCGACGTGCTCGGCGTCGTGCCCGTGCTCGCGACCGACGTGCTGCGCCGGCTGCGAATGATCAAGGACGCCGCCGAAATCGATGCGCTGCGCAAAGCCGGGGCCGCGATCGACCGGGTGCACGCGCGTGTGCCCGAGTTTCTGGTGCCAGGCCGCACCGAGGCCGACGTCGCCGCCGACATCGCGAAAGCGATTGTCGCCGAAGGGCATTCGGAGGCCGCCTTCATCATCGTCGGGTCCGGTCCGCACGGCGCCGATCCGCACCACGAGTGCTCCGATCGCGAATTGCGGGCCGGCGACATCGTCGTCGTCGACATCGGCGGGCCCTACGAGCCCGGATACAACTCCGACTCGACCCGCACCTACAGCATCGGCGAACCGGACCCCGAAGTGGCGCGACGCTACGCCGTTCTGCAACGCGCACAGAAGGCCGCAGTCGACGCGGTGCGGCCTGGTGTCACCGCCGAACAGGTCGACGCCGCCGCGCGCGACGTGCTGGCCGCCGAGGGGCTGGCCGAGGCGTTCGTGCACCGCACCGGCCACGGCATCGGCCTTTCGGTGCATGAGGAGCCCTACATCGTCGCGGGCAACGACCTGCCGCTCGAGGTGGGAATGGCGTTCTCCGTCGAACCCGGCGTCTACTTCCCCGGCCAATGGGGCGCCCGCATCGAGGACATCGTGATCGTCACCGCCGACGGCGCAGAGTCGGTCAACAACCGCCCACACGACTTGGTGGTGGTGCCCGCAGGCCCGGCCGCGGCGGGTTAGTCGGCCGCGCGGTCCAGCAGGTCGGACGATCCGAGCACCCGCTCGACGCGGACCTCGATCACCACGCGCTTGGGGTTGGGCCGCGGGGTCCGGTACCGCTGTGCGTAGCGCAATTCGGCGTCGCGCACCGCGTCGGGGTCGCCGTTGACCTGTGCCTTGCCTTCCAGCGACAGCCACCGCGCACCGTCGACCTGGCTCAGCACCGCGACGCCCTGGTTCTCGGCGTTCAGCGCCTTCTGGGAGCCGCCCGAGGTGATCACCCTGGCGATGTGCGTCTTCGGATCGAAGGTGAACCCCACGGCCACCACATGCGGCGAATTGTCCGAGCGCAGCGTGGTAAGCATGGCCAGATGCCGCTCGGTGAGAAACGCAAGTGCATCGTTGGTGAGTCGGGTTGTTGCCCGACGACTTGACTGGGCCATCAGCGCCCAACTTAGCGCAGGCGATAATCGCAGCCGTGAAGGACACGGAGCCCGCGGCCGGGGTTGTGGTCATCTTCGGCGGGCGCAGTGAGATCGGGCTCGAGGTGGCGACGCGGGTGGCGCCCGGCGCGACCGTCGTGCTGGCGGCGCGCCGTGCCGATGACCTCGCCGAGCAGGTGGCCGCGGTGAGCGCCGCCGGGGCGGGCAAGGTCGTGGTGTGCGAGTTCGACGCCGACGCCCTCGATACGCACCAGGCGGTCGTCGAGGCCATCGTGTCCGAGCACGGCCCGATCGGCACCGCGGTGCTGGCGTTCGGGATTCTCGGCGACCAGGCCCGCGCCGAGAAGGACCCGGCGCACGCCGCGGCGATCCTGCACACCGACTTCGTCGCGCAGGCCAGCCTGCTGACGGTGCTGACCACCACGATGCGGGCCGCCGGTTCGGGTCGCATCGTGGTGTTCTCGTCGGTCGCCGGCGTGCGGGTGCGGCGGGCCAACTACGTCTACGGTTCGGCCAAGGCGGGGCTCGACGGTTTCTGCAGCGGCCTGGCCGACGCGCTGCACGGTTCGGGGGTGCACCTGATGCTGGTGCGCCCCGGCTTCGTCATCGGGCGGATGACTGAAGGGATGACGCCCGCGCCGTTCTCCACAACGCCCGACGTGGTGGCGGCGGCGACCGTGCGGGCGCTGTCGCGAGGCCGCCGCACGGTGTGGGTTCCGTCGGTGCTGCGACCACTGTTCTGGGGGATGCGGTTGCTGCCCCAGTTTGTGTGGCGCAGGATGCCACGGTGAGTAGGAACGGACAGCCATGATCGTCGTCGTCGGGATCGGCGCCGACGGAATGCCCGGATTGCCGCAGGCTTCTCGTGCCGAATTGGCCAAGGCCACAGTGATTTACGGATCGCAGCGGCAATTGGATCTGCTCGACGATACGGTCACTGCTGTGCGGCGCGCATGGCCGTCGCCGATGCTGCCCGCCCTTCACACCATCCTCGACGGCGCCGACGGTGATGTGCATGTGGTGGCCAGCGGCGATCCACTGCTGCACGGCGTCGGCAGCTCACTGATCCGGTTGTACGGCGCCGACCAGGTCGTCGTGCTGCCACATGTGTCGTCGGTGACGCTGGCCTGCTCGCGGGTCGGCTGGGCCGTGCAGGACACCGAGATCATCAGCCTGGTGACGAATGAACCGCACACCGCAGTGCGGCGCGGCGGCCAGGCCGTGGTGATGTCCAGGGACGCGACAAGCCCTGTGGCGCTGGCGCGTGTGCTCACCGACACCGGCCGAGGTGACTCGGAGATCACTGTGCTCGAGCAACTCGGCGGACCCGCGGAGCGGCGCCGCTCGGCGACTGCACGCGAATGGTCGGCGCGCCCACCCGGTGACGTCGACGACCTCAACGTGATCGCCGTGCGCTACCTGCCCGACGAGCGCAGGAACGCCGTGCTACCCGACGAGGCGTTCTCCCACGACGGTCAGATCACCAAACAGTCGATGCGCGCCGTCACGCTCGCGGCGCTGGCCCCGCGGCCGGGCGAACTGCTGTGGGATGTCGGGGCGGGATCGGGCAGCATCGCGATCGAGTGGTGCCGCAGCGGACCCGGGTGCCGTGCCATCGCGTTCGAGCGAAACGAGCGGCGGCGCAAGCGGATCGAAGAGAACGTCGCCAACTTCGGTGCTCGTGTCACCGTGACGTTCGACGCGCCGGACAGTTTCGCGTTCGAGCCGGCGCCACAGGCCATCTTCGTCGGCGGTGGGCTCACCCAGCCGGGTCTGATGGACGCCTGCTGGGACCGGCTGCCGGTCGACGGCCGGCTCGTCGCCAACGCCGTGACCGCTGAATCCGAAGCAGTTCTGGCCCAGTGGTATTCGCGGGTGGGCGGGGATCTCCACCGCTTCCAGCACTACCGCGGCGAACCGCTTGGCGGGTTCACCGGCTGGCGGCCCGCGATGCCGGTGACGCAATGGTCGGTGACCAAGCAGTGACGGTCTATTTCATCGGCGCCGGCCCCGGCGCCGCCGATCTGATCACGGTGCGCGGCCAGCGATTGCTCGCCCGGTGCCCGGTGTGCCTCTATGCGGGCTCGATCATGCCGCAGGATCTGCTGGCGGAATGCCCGCCCGACGCCCGCGTGATCGACACCGGCCCACTGACGCTGGACGCCATCATCGCCGAGATGGCCGACGCGCACGCCTCGGGTCACGAGGTCGCACGGTTGCACTCCGGGGATCCCTCGATCTACAGCGCATTGGCCGAACAGTGCCGCCGCTTGGACGCACTCGGCATCGACTACGAAATCGTACCCGGTGTACCGGCTTTCGCGGCTGCAGCCGCGGTGCTGGGACGCGAGCTCACCGTCCCCGGGGTAGGGCAGACCGTCACATTGACTCGGGTGGCAACGCTGTCGACGGCGATGCCTGCGGGTGAGGACCTGCCGACGCTGTCGGCGTCGGGTGGCACGTTGGTGCTGCATCTCGCCGCCGCGCAGATCGACACGATCGTCCCGCAATTGCTGGAGGGTGGACGCGACCCCGAAGCACCCTGTGCGGTGGTCGCGTTCGCGACCTGGCCGCAGCAGCAGGTGCTGCGGTGCCGACTCGTCGACCTGGCCGAGCAGATGCACGCCGCCGACATCACCCGCACCGCGGTCATCTTCGTCGGTGACGTGTTGGCCGCTGAGGGATTCAGCGACAGTTACCTCTACTCCGCGCACCGGACCCGCGGGGACCGGCACTGATGCGAATCCTGTTGCTCGGCGGAACGTCTGAGGCACGCGCGCTGGCCGCGCAGCTGCATCCCGACGTCGAGGTCATCAGCTCCCTGGCGGGCCGGGTACCGGATCCCGCATTGCCGGTGGGCCAGGTGCGCATCGGCGGATTCGGCGGCGCCGACGGGCTGCGGAACTGGTTGCGCGAAACCGGTGTCGACGCCGTCGTCGACGCCACCCACCCGTTCGCGGCGACGATCACCGCCACTGCCGCCGCGGTGTGCCGCGAGCTCGAGGTGCCGCATCTGGTGCTGGTACGGCCCGCATGGACGCCCGGCGACGCCATCGTCGTCGGGTCCGACACTCAGGCCGCGGAAACCGTTGCGGACAAACAGTTCTCACGGGTCTTCCTCACCACAGGCCGCACCGGAACCGCGGCATTCAAAGACGCCGACGCATGGTTTCTGATCCGCGCGGTGACGGCACCCGATCCGCAGGACCTTCCGCGACACCATCATGTACTGCTGTCGCGGGGGCCGTACCACTACGACGGTGAACTCGCGCTGCTGCGCGAACACCGCATCGATGCGCTGGTCACCAAGAACAGCGGTGGCGAGATGACCCGGCCGAAGCTCGACGCCGCGGCGGCACTCGGGGTGGCGGTGGTCATGGTCGACCGTCCGCCCTTGCCAGCGGGCGTGCGCACCGTTGCGACGACCGACGAGGCCGCCGCGTGGGTCAGCGCGATGCGTACTCGTTGATCAGTTCGAGCGTGTCCAACTCGCGGATCGCCTGGCAGCCGCGGCTGAGCATGGCGAGCATCATCTCGTCGCCGCGCTCGGTCGTCGATGCGAAAGCGGTGCCGAGCGCGACGAGCAGCGGCACCTGCACCGCGCCGAGTCGGTAGTCGCGCCAGCAGGTGTCGGCGTCGTAGTCGGCGATGCCGTAACCGAGCAGTGCCTGGTGATAAGCCGTGACCAGGTCGCGCTCGACGGCCGACCGCAAGCCCGGTTCGAGGCTGGTGCCGGTGAAGTAGGCGAGGTCGCGGCCAGGCAGCCCGATTCCCACGGTCTGCCAGTCGACGACGGTGACGCGGGTGCGATCCGGGTCGAACAGCATGTTGTCGAGCCGGTAGTCGCCGTGCATCAGCGCGTACCGATTCGGCTCCGCGCGCAGCCAAGGCGTCACCAAAGACATTGAGGCAACCAGAGTTTCCTGATCCTCGGTGCTGATATGCGCACCGAGCCTGTCGATCACGATGTCGGCCGCCATCTTCGAGATGTCGCCAAGGCCTTTGGCGGCGTCGTCATCACCGGGTTTCGGCATCGCGATCGCAGCGAGATCGAACCACTGGGGATCGCACCAGCTGGGGCCGTGCAGACCCGCGAGGGCCTCGACCGCGAGCCGGGCCTCCTGTTCACTGCAGCCGGCGATCTGGTCGCCCTGGACCGCGGGCGCCATGTCGCCGAGCAGCAGTACGACGTCGGCACCGTCGGCGGAGATGTCGCAGTAGAAGTTGCGGGGGACCGGGATTCGCATCCGCTCGGCGATGCGGGAGTAGAACTCGACCTCTGACCGGTAGCCCAGTGCGACGCGTTCGCGGACCGCGTCATCCTGCGCGGACAGCTTCACCGCGAACGAGTTCGGCAGGTCCGGCTGAGGCGACGAATACGTCGCGGCCACCCGATACGTCGCGCCGGTCTGACCGGTGCCGATCGCGGTGACGTCGACCGCACCCACGTCGACGTTGAGCACTGATGCCAACCAGGCCGGCGTTACATCTTCGGGTCCACGTGGAATGGCCGCAGTCACAGTCACGCGGCGGACATTACCAATCCACCCCAGCTCCATCGAGACTGCGGGCAGATCGCGAAATCGCGTCGAATCGCGATCTGTACGCCGTCTCGGCGCGTTGCTAGACGGTATGGGTGACCGTCGGCGTTGAGTCGGGGGTTGCGGGCCGGGGCCCCACTCACCCATGTTCGTGGGTTACCGAGTAGGAAGTCGCCTGCCCGGTCTATCCGACAGTGGTGGGAGGNGCTAGACGGTATGGGTGACCGTCGGCGTTGAGTCGGGGGTTGCGGGCCGGGGCCCCACTCACCCATGTTCGTGGGTTACCGAGTAGGAAGTCGCCTGCCCGGTCTATCCGACAGTGGTGGGAGGCCCCGGTGTTTATCGAGCGTACGAGTGTTGGACTGGACGTGCACGCACGTTCGGTGGCGGCAGCAGCAATTGATGGTGTCACCGGTGAGATAGTGCAGACCCGGTTGACCCCGTCCCATGAGCACATTCGGTCGTGGATATCGGAGTTGCCTGGCCCGGTGGCGGTGGCTTATGAGGCTGGTCCGACGGGTTTCGGGTTGCAGCGGGCGCTGAACGAGGTGGGTATCCGATGTGAGGTCGTTGCGCCGTCGAAGCTGCAGAAGCCTTCCGGTGACCGCGTCAAGACCGATGCCCGCGACGCGCTGCACCTGTCTCGACTACTGCGCCTCGACGAGGTGACCTCGGTGTCGGTCCCCAGCGTGTCCCAGGAAGCGGCCCGGGATCTGGTACGGGCGCGTGAGGACTGCCGTGGCGACTTGATGCGGGCACGTCATCGTCTGTCGAAGCTGCTGTTGCGACACGGCATCGTCTATTACGGAGGCCAGGGGTGGACTGGTGCGCATGACCAGTGGTTGCGCACCGTGGCGGCGCCCCAGTTGAGATCGGCGGCGACGCGAATGGCGTTCGACGCCGATTACGACCATGTGTTGACGATGCAGGCCCGGCGTAGGCGCCTGGACGCGGCGATCGAGGAGATCGCAAAGGACTGTGAGTTCACGCCGATCGTGCGGCGGGTGTCGTGCCTGCGGGGTGTGAGTACGTTGACCGGGTTCGCGTTGGCGGTGGAGATCGGCGATTGGGATCGGTTTACCGGCAACACGATTGGGTCCTTCGTCGGGTTGACGCCGTCGGAGTATTCGTCGGGGTCCTCGCGGGTGCTGGGTGCGATCACCAAGACCGGTAACACTCACGTGCGGCGGTTGTTGGTGGAGGCGGCCTGGCATCACCGGGCCCGGTATCGGGTGGGGGCGGTGATGCGGTCGCGGTGGGACCTCGCCTCGCCGGCTGCTCGCGCCCGCGGCGATGAGGGCAACCGACGCCTGCACCGCAGGTGGGTTGGATTCTTGGAACGGCGAAAGCGGCCGACGGTGGCCAATGTGGCGATCGCACGGGAGCTTGCCGGCTGGTGCTGGTCGCTGGCGGTGATGCAGGACTGACCGCCACCTAATCTGCTTCCTGCCTCAAGCCCGGTGGTGGCAGCGCGTGGATCGACCCGCGACACACCTATGAGCAGACCCCCGGGTCGACGCTCGACGCTAGACACGCGGATGCGATCCAGCCGAAACCCCGTCCTGCGGTAGCCAATCCGCGTATATCAGTCTGACCGCGCGTCGCCAACGACACGCTCACCACACTGACTATCGGAGGAAGCAAAAGAGGCGCCGTCGGGGTAGCTCCCCGGCGGCGCCTCACCTTGCCCTCTTGACAAACTTCTCTACATATCAGGTG
>NZ_JACKUK010000015.1 GCF_025822765.1 Mycobacterium barrassiae
CCGTAGGAGTCGACCAGCACTCCAGGCTGTAACAGTGCTCACCAGCCGGCGGTCCGGTGATCAGCCTCCCGCTGAAGAACCAAGATCCCCGTCAAGGACACGCTGATCGACTCCCATTAGGCTGGGACTGACACACCTGATATCACCGAAAGGGCATTAGTGCAGGTCACCAGCGTCGGCCACGCCGGCTTCCGGATAGAAACCCGCGCCGGAAGCATCTTGTGCGACCCATGGGTCAACCCGGCTTACTTCGCGTCGTGGTTCCCGTTTCCCGACAACACCACGCTGGACTGGACCGCCCTCGGCGACTGTGACTACCTGTACGTTTCGCACCTGCACGCCGACCACTTCGACGCCAAGAACCTGCGCGAACACGTCAACAAGGACGCCGTGGTCTTGTTGCCGGACTTCCCGGTGCCAGACCTGAAACGGGAACTGGAGAAGCTCGGATTCCACCGGTTCTTCGAGACCACCGACTCGGTCAAACACCGCATCAGTGGCCCCAAGGGCGATCTCGATGTGATGATCATCGCGCTGCGCGCTCCCGCGGACGGTCCGATCGGCGACTCCGGCCTGGTGGTCGACGACGGCGAGACCGTCTGCTTCAACATGAACGACGCCCGCCCGGTCGACCTCGACATGGTGTATGCCGACTTCGGGGCGGTCGACGTCCACATGCTGCAGTACTCGGGGGCCATCTGGTACCCGATGGTCTACGACATGCCTTCCCGCGCCAAGAAGGCGTTCGGCACGCAGAAGCGGCAGCGGCAGATGGACCGGTGCCGGCAGTACATCGCGCAGGTAGGGGCGACGTGGGTGATTCCGTCTGCCGGCCCGCCGTGCTTCCTGGATCCGGCGCTGCGCGACCTGAACGACGATCACGGCGACCCGGCCAACATCTTCCCCGACCAGATGGTCTTCCTGGACCAGATGCGCGCCCACGGTCACGACGGCGGCCTGCTGATGATTCCCGGCTCGACAGCGGATTTCACTGGCTCACAGTTGAGCTCGCTGAACCACCCGCTGCCCGACGACGAGGTGGAGGCCATCTTCACCACCGGTAAGGCGGCCTACATCGCCGACTATGCCGAGCGGATGGCACCGGTGCTGGCCGCGGAGAAGGCGAACTGGGCGCCCGCGGCGGGTGAGCCGCTGCTGGAGCCGCTGCGTGCGCTGTTCGAACCGATCATGCTCGGCAGCAACCAGATCTGTGACGGCATCGGCTATCCGGTGGAACTGCGGCTGGAAGGTGGCGGCTACCACGAGACAGTGGTGCTGGACTTTCCGAAACGCGCAGTGCGCGAGCCTGTTCCGGATGAGAAGTTCCGGTACGGCTTCATGATCGCGCCGGAGCTCGTGCGGACGGTGCTGCGGGACAACGAGCCGGACTGGGTCAACACAATCTTCCTGTCCACCCGGTTCACGGCGTGGCGCGTCGGCGGTTACAACGAATATCTCTACACGTTCTTCAAGTGTCTGACCGACGAGCGCATCGCCTATGCCGACGGCTGGTTCGCCGAGGCGCACGACGACACCGCCTCGATCACGTTGGACGGCTGGGAGATTCAGCGGCGCTGCCCGCACCTGAAGGCCGATCTGTCGAAGTTCGGCGTGGTGGAGGGTTCCACTCTGACGTGCAATCTGCACGGCTGGCAGTGGAACCTGGAGACCGGTCGATGCCTGACGAGCAAGGGACATGAGCTGAGGAGCTGCCGGTCGTGACCGGGCCGCGTCAGTACTACGACGATGGCCTCATCCAGCTAGACCGTGAGGCGATCACGTTGCGCCGCTACCACTTCCCGTCGGGAACCTCGAAAATCGTCCCGCTGCGCGATATCCGCGGATACAAGGCCGAATCGTTGAGCATCCTCAACGAGCGGTTGCGGTTGTGGGGCAGCTCCAACCCTCGTCGCTGGCTTCCGCTGGACCTGTGGCGTCCGATCAAATCGACGCTCGTCACCCTCGACGTGGCCGGCGCACGCACCAACCCGGCCTTCACGCCGCAGCGGCCGAAGGAGTTCCTCGCCAGGCTCGACGAACTGCTGGAGCGCTAGAACGCGGGTACACCGTCACGGTGTGGATGCAGGGCACCGATCGCTGAGGTGAGGGGCAGGTGCAGGGCATCCACGATGCCCGGCGCGGCTTCGCACACCCAGGGAATCGCATTGACCGCCCGCATGCCGGTGGCGAGTAGTCCGTGCTCACTTGCGCTTTCGCCCTCGCGGTGCCCCACCTCGAACTCCCCGTCGAACGACGGTTCACCGTCGATGAGCACCCGCCAGATTCCGTCGGTGGCTCCGGTCCGGCCAGTCGGCCACTCGGGTGCCAGATCGTCGGCCATCCGGTCGACATGCTCCAGGCTGACGACCTCTTTCCCGTCGACCACACCGATGCACTTGGCGTAGGTAGCACCGACCGTACCTGCCGGGATGAGGCCGCAGGCGGTGTGCAGATCACGCGGCGTCGGCAGGAACTCACAGGTTTCGCGGATCTCGTCGAACGCGACACCGAGCGCGTCTGCGACCATCGTGATCGCCGCTCCCCACCCCCACCTGAGCACGCCGGGCTGCTTCAAACCGCCCTGGTAGTCGAGCGGTTGGCCGAACCCGAACAGTTCCCGGACGTCCCATTCGACGGGATACTCCGAGTAGTTGGTGATCTCGATGCCGCGCACCGAGTACACCTTGTGCGACATCGTCATCAGCGCGATCGGAAAGAGGTCGCAGCCGAATCCCGGTTCGATGCCCGACGAGAAGATCGAGCTGCGGCCCGCGGCCGTCGCTTCGCGGATCGGATCCAGGAATCGCTGTGACAGGGAGCCCTTTTCGTACACGAGGCCTGGTAGCGACGTGGTCACGATGTTGGCGCCCGATGCCAGGATGCGACAGAAGTCGGCGAGCGCCTCTTTCGGCCGTGGGCCGGCGGGCGCCGCGTACATCACGCAATCCACATCCGACGCCAAAAGTGCGTCCGCATCACGAGTGGCCATGACGCCGACCGGATCGATGCCCGCCAGCACACCGACGTCCTGGCCGTCCTTGGCCTGCGAGTGCACCCAGGCGCCGGCGAGCTCGAGGTTGGGCCGGTCCATGATCGTCCGGATCGCGTAGCGCCCGACTCCGCCGGTGGCCCATACCGCGACGCGATACGTCTTGTCCGATGGCTGCGCCATGGGTTTCTGCCTCTCGCTCGCCCTTGCGCAAAAACATTACATCTGTAATGTCTTTTTGGGGTGAACTCCGCAAGGAATGGAGACGCAAGGTGAGCGAACTCGATGGCAGCCTCGATGGCAAGGTCGCCATAGTCACCGGAACCAGCCGTGGCGTCGGGGTAGGCATCGCGCACGAGCTATTACGCGCCGGGGCCACGGTGATCGGTTGTTCACGGTCGGCGCTGGACGCGATGCCCGGCACCGAGAACAACCCCGACTGGGCTCGGCGATCGGACCAAATGGTCTGTGACCAAGCCGATTACACCGCCATCGACGCGTTCGTGCAGAAGGTCGTCGATCGCCACGGCCGGCTGGACATCCTGGTCAACAACGCCGGTGGCACCGTCCCTTCGCCATCGGTCGACGAGGTGCCGGCATTGGTGTCCCGTATCCAGGGCGCGCCGGTCAGTGACGACGACTACGAACGCAGCGCGCTCTTTCACGCCTTCGCTGTGCAGATGAACCTGATCAGTCCGCTCTGGTTCGCGATTCGCGCGTATCGACAGATGAAGACGCAGACCGGTGTCGGCTGCATCATCAACGTCTCCAGCGGCGCGGGTCATCCCGCGGGTTCACCGACGCTGGTGTCCTACGGCGC
Source organism: Mycobacterium barrassiae (assembly GCF_025822765.1). Lineage (GTDB taxonomy): Bacteria > Actinomycetota > Actinomycetes > Mycobacteriales > Mycobacteriaceae > Mycobacterium > Mycobacterium barrassiae. The sequence continues at coordinate 3,810 of NZ_JACKUK010000015.1, forward strand.
CGCTAAGGCGGGGCTGAACCAGATGACGCGCTCGCTCGCCCAGGAGTGGGGCCCCGCGGTCCGGGTCAACTGCGTTGCGCTTGGACCGACAATCACCGAGAACTTCCGGTCGTTCGTCCTGCCCAAGGACGATCCCACCGGCGCCGAGTACTTCGCCAAGATTCCGCTGAGGCGCGGCGGTGAACCGGACGAGGTGGGCCGCACCTGCGTCTTCCTCGCTTCCGGCACAGCCGATTTCATCAACGGGACCACGATCGAGATCGACGGCGGCATGCTGCCCGGCGTGCTGTACGACGCCGGCCTCAAGACCATCACCGACCTGCTGTGAGGACACCGAGAATGACACGGAGCATCATCCAGTTCTCCACCGGCAACGTCGGCGTCCATGCCCTGCGGACGATCATCGAGCGTCCGGACCTCGAGCTGGTCGGCCTCCACGCGGCCAGTCCCGACAAGATCGGCCGGGACGCCGCGGAGCTGTGCGGGCTCGCCGATCCGACCGGGGTGATCGCTACCGACGACGTCGACGCACTGCTGGCCCTCGGAGCCGATTGCGTCGTCTACACCTCACAGGCCGAGACCCGCGCAGCCGAGGCGATGGACGACATTGCCCGCTTCCTGCGCGCCGGAACCAACGTCGTCGGGTCATCCTTCGTCTGGCTGGTCGCCCCGGAGTTCACCGACGACTGGCTGCGGGTACCGCTCGAACAGGCCTGCCGAGAGGGCAATTCGACGTTGTACATCAACGGGATCGATCCCGGATTCTCCGGCGACACGCTCGTTTACACGGCGCTGAGCCTCGCCGGTCGCGCCGAATCCATCACGGTGCAGGAAATCTGTGACTATGCCACCTACGACGACGCCGAGTTCACCGGCGTCACCTTCGGTTTCGGCACCGACCCAGAGCACCAACCGATCCTCTTCATGCCGGGAGTGCTCGCCTCGATGTGGGGGATCCAGGTTCGCAGCCTCGCCGCGGATCTTGGTGTCGAGCTCGACGAGGTGCGCGAGCGGCACGAGAAATGGGTTACGCCCAAACCGATCTCGTGCACGATGATGGACGTCGGGGTCGGCAAGGTCGCCGCGGTGCGTTTCGGTGTCGAGGGCATCAGGGACGGCAAGGTCGTCATCACCATGGAACACGTGAATCGGCTGACCGAGGCCGCCGCTCCGCACTGGGCCGTCCCGCCGGATGGCCGCCCAGGCGTGCATCGCGTCGTCGTCGAAGGGGACCCCGGCATCGAGATCAATACCCACGTCGGCCTCGGCGGGACGGACCACAACCAGGGCGGCGTCATCGCCACCGCGGCGCGACCGATCAACGCCATCGAGGCGGTGTGCCTGGCACCGGCCGGCATCCTCGCCGCACACGACCTGCGGCCGCTGGATCACACCCGCGGTGCGATGTGGTGAAGTGCACCATGGCAGATGCAGTGCGACCGCGGCGTCCCCCAGGGGGTAACCAGCTGCGTGCCGAGCGGACCCGGCAGATGGTGATCGACGAGACCGTCCGCTACATCCTCGACGAGGGCTTCGCCGCACCGAGCGTCCGTCGCATCACCGAACGGGCCGGGGTCACCTGGGGAGTGGTGCAGTACCACTTCGGCGATCTGAACGGTCTTCTCATCGCGGTCGTCGATGAGGGGTTCCGTCAGCTCACCGAGATTCTCGCGGCGGTACCCGCCACCACCGCGGACCTGCCCATCGCGCAACGCACCCAGGTAGTCGTGGACGCGGCGTGGTCGGCGTTCTCGAGCCCGACGTCGATGGCGGCCATCGAGATCCTGATCGCTACGCGTTCGGGGCGAGACGCTGCGGTCAACAAGCGGCTGGCGGACACCATGCGTCAGCTGACCGAGCTCGGCAGGCACCTCGGGGAGGGCCTGGATCCCAAGCACGCCAAGGAGATCGGCAATCACATCTGGGCATGCTTGCGCGGAATCGTTGTGGCACAGATGATTTCGTCACAGCCGTTGGACACGTCCAGGGAGCGGCGCGCACTGGTCGACGTCCTCACCGCCTACGTGCTGACGCACAGTGCCGAACGGCGTTAGCTCTTCGGCTCGAGCACTTCGGTTCCGACGAAGGGCACCAAGGCTTCTGGCACCCGGACGCTGCCGTCGGCCTGCTGGTGGTTCTCGAGGATGGCCACCAGCCACCGCGTCGTCGCCAACGTGCCGTTGAGCGTGGCCGCGATCTGCGGCTTGCCGTTCTCGTCGCGGTAGCGCACCGAAAGCCGCCGCGCCTGAAACGTCGTGCAGTTCGACGTCGAGGTCAGCTCCCGGTACGTCTGCTGCGTCGGGATCCATGCCTCGCAGTCGAACTTGCGCGCAGCCGACGAGCCCAAATCCCCTGCGGCGATGTCGATCACGCGGTAGGGCACCTCGATCTTGGCGAGCATCTCGCGCTCCCACCCGAGCAGCCGCTGATGTTCGGCCTCGGCGTCCTCGGGCTTGCAGTAGACGAAGCCCTCGACCTTGTCGAACTGGTGCACGCGGATGATGCCGCGGGTGTCCTTGCCGTGGCTGCCGGCCTCCCGGCGGAAGCACGACGACCAGCCGGCGTACCGCAGCGGTCCGTTGGAGAGGTCCAGGATCTCGTCGGCGTGATAGCCGGCCAAAGCCACCTCCGACGTGCCGACCAGATACAGATCGTCGGCTTCCAGGTGGTAGACCTCCTCGGCGTGCGCACCGAGAAATCCGGTGCCCGCCATGATCTCCGGGCGCACCAGCACCGGCGGGATCACCAGGGTGAAACCGCTCTCCTGCGCCAGCCGCGCCGCCAGTTGCAGCAGCCCGAGTTGCAGCAGCGCGCCGGCGCCGGTGAGGAAGTAGAACCGCGCGCCGGACACCTTCGCGCCGCGCTCCAGATCGATCAGTCCCAGTGCCTCGCCGAGCTCGACATGGTCCTTCGGATTCTCGATGACCGGAGGTTCGCCGACGGTGTCGAGCACCACGAAGTCGTCTTCGCCGCCCGCGGGAACACCGTCGATGATCACGTTCGCCAAAGCCATGTGCGCGGCGGTGAACGCCGCATCGGCCTGGCTCTGCTCGGCCTCGGCGGCCTTGACCTTGTCCGCGAGTTCCTTGGCGGCCGCCAGCAGGGCGGGCCGTTCGTCCGGTGATGCCTTGCCCACCTTCTTGCTGGCGGCCTTCTGCTCCGCGCGCAGATTGTCGGCGGACGTCACCGCGGCCCGCCGGGCGGCATCTGCGTCCAGCAGCGCATCGACGAGGCCGGGGTCTTCCCCGCGGGCACGTTGCGATGCGCGCACCACATCCGGGTTCTCGCGCAGCAGTCTGAGGTCGATCACGGGCGCAACACTACTTTTGGTTGCGGATCGGGAACATGGCGAGGTCGGGCGGCCCAGCCACAACCCCATAACGTTACAACTGCATCACTTGTCACAGCGCCTGACACGCCTGTCACAATGGAGCAGATGTCTGAAGCGCCAACCCTCGAATATCCGCTCGATGACGAGTCCCCTGACTCGCCGTCGCGGGCGTCGTTCTGGCGCAGCCTGCACGCTGCTTCGACTCGACGGGCGCTGCTGCTGACCGCCCTCGGCGGCTTGTTGATCGCCGGGCTGATCACCGCCATTCCGCAGAAGGAAGGGCCGAGCGGGCTGACGGCCAGCACCATCTCGCTGGGTCCGCGCGGCAACGAGACCTTCAAGCACGCGAAGGCCGGGGACTGCCTGAACTGGCCGGACCGCACGCCGGATGCCGCCCAGATCGTCGACTGCAAGGACGAGCACCGGTTCGAGGTCGCCTCATCCGTCGACATGCGGACCTTCCCGGGCAGCGAGTACGGCCCCGACGCCGCACCGCCGTCGCCCGCACGGATTCAGCAGATCAGCCAGGAGCAGTGCTCCGCGGCGGTCAAGCACTACCTGGGTCCGCACTTCGACCCGAACAGCCGTTTCACCGTCAGCATGCTGTGGTCCGGCGACAAGGCCTGGCGCCAATCCGGTGAGCGCCGGATGCTGTGCGGCCTGCAGCTGCCCGGCCCCAACAACCAGCAGGTGGCGTTCAAGGGCAAGGTCGCCGACAACGACCAGTCGAAGGTGTGGCCCGCGGGCACCTGCCTCGGCATCGACCCGTCCACCAACCAGCCGACCGACATCCCGACCGACTGCGCCGCGCCGCACGCTATGGAGGTCACCGGTGCGGTGAACCTCGGCGAGAAGTTCCCGGCCGGTCTGCCGCCGGAACCTGAGCAGGACACCTTCATCAAGGACACCTGCACCCGGCTGACTGATGCCTACCTGGCGCCCATTCAATTGCGCAGCACCACACTGACATTGATCTACAGCACGATCTCGCTGCCGAGCTGGGCGGCGGGCAGCAAGCAGGTGTCCTGCAGCATCGGCGCGACCCTCGGCAACGGCGGCTGGTCGACTCTGCTCAACAGCGCCAAGGGCCCGCTGATGATCAACGGGCAGCCTCCGGTTCCGCCACCCGACATCCCCGAGGAGCGGTTGAACTTCCCGCCGATCCCGATGCCCGCCGCGCCTGCGGAGTCGTCTTCGTCCTCTTCGTCATCTTCGTCATCGTCGTCCTCGTCATCCGACGACGAAAGCGACTACGGCAATCAGACCCAGCACATGCCGGGCTCCGCGCAGCCCACCGAGACCGCAGAGCCGACCGCCGATCCGGCGGCGCCCGGCAACACTTTCCTCAACGCGCCGCCACCCCCGCCGGGTGCGCCACCGCCGCCGCCTGGTCTGCCTCCCCCACCGCCACCGCCGGGACTGCCGCCGCCACCCGCGCCGGCGCTGCCGCCGCCTCCTCCCGCGCCCGAACCTGTGCCCGCACCGGCTCCTGCGCCGGGACTGCCGCCGCCTGCACCACCGGGGCCGTAACCACGTGGCCGTGCGGATGAGCCCGCAACGGTTTGACGAGCTGGTCTCCGACGCACTGGACCTGATCCCGCCGGAGCTAACCAAGGCGATCGACAACGTCGTCGTCCTGGTCGCGGACCGCAACGCCGACGAGCCGGACCTTTTGGGGCTCTACGAGGGGATCGCGCTGACCGAGCGCGACAGCTGGTACGCCGCGGGGTCGCTACCGGACACCATCACGATCTACCGCGAGGCGCTGCTGGACATCTGCGATACCAAGGAGCAGGTGGTCGACGAGGTCGCCATCACGGTGATCCACGAGATCGCCCACCACTTCGGCATCGACGACGATCGCCTGCACGAACTCGGCTGGGGGTAGCCCCTTTCCGGCCCTTTTCCGCGAGCAGACGCAAAGGTGCCCGACACGCCGCGACGTTGGGGAGCTTTGTGTCTGCTCGCGCGGGAAACTGGGGCCATGAGCAGCGAGTGCCGTGACTGCGTGGCGGATGTCGAGCATTGCCACGGCACCGTCATCCACCACGCCACGATGCGCATCGAATGCACCGAACCCGACTGTGTGACACCCGAGGTGGTGCATGCTTTCGCGATCGACTGCGAGGCCATCGGTTGCACCTGCGACATCAGGATCGCGAAGGCGGTCTGACGCGATCAGCCCATCGGGTCAGCCGACTGCAGCGCATCCTCGACCGGGTGGACATCGGGCTCCGGATAGAACGGCGGCTGCAGCGTCCCCCACTGCACGCAGCTCCAGCGGCCGTCGGTGATGGGCGAGAGCACAACGGCTTCGGTGTTGCCGAGGTGGTGGTCGAGGGCGAAGCTGCCGTCGACGCCCGCCAGCACGGCAGAGGCCAGCCGGATCGCCGCGCCGTGGCTGACCATGACGATGTCACCGTCGAACGAATCGTCGTCGAGGTAACGCAGCCGCAAATCGGTGACCACCGGTAGATAGCGGTCCAGCACCTGGCGGGCCGTCTCGCCGTCCGGCAGCGCCACGTCGACATCGCCCTCGTGCCACCGCTGGTAGATGGTGTTGAACTCCTCGATCGCCGCGTCATCACCACGGCCCTCGAGTTGACCCACCTGAACCTCGTGGATGCCCTCGACTTCGTGGGTGTCCACGCGGAGTACGTCGGCGATCTCGTACGCGGTCTGCGTCGCGCGCACGGCCACCGAATGCGCGATGAGAGCCGGCCGGTAGGTGAGTCCGCGGGCGAAAGTGCGGGCCTGGTCCCGGCCGAGATCGGTCAACTCCGCACCCGGCGGTCTGGTGTCGAGCCGCCGCTCGACATTGCCGTACGACTGTCCGTGCCGGACCAGCACCAGCCGTCCACTCACGCGTCTTCCTCCCCTGCTTGCGATGGCCCTGCCTGTCCTGGCTCGACCGACCCCCTCGGCCACGAACCGAGAAAGCGCACATCTGCAGAACGTTCGACCAACGCCTTGAGTGCCTCGGCAACGGGTGGATCGTCGACGTGGCCTGCACAGTCCAGAAAGAAGATGTAGGTGCCGAGTTCGGTTCGGGTAGGCCGGGATTCGATCCTGGTCAGGCCGATATCGCGGATCGCGAACTCGGACAGCGCCGCCGCCAGCGCCCCTGGCACGTTGTCCAGGCGCAGTACCACCGACGTGCGGTCGGAGTCAGTGCGTGCAGGCGGCGGGCCGACCGGTCCGACCAGCACGAAACGGGTTCGGGCGTTGCGCTCGTCGACGACGCCGCTGGCCAGCACGTCGAGGCCGTGGCGTTCGGCGGCCAACGGGGTGGTCACGGCGGCGTCGGCGCGCCCGCTGGCGACGTCGACGGCGGCTGCCGCGTTCGAGTCCGCCGCCACGAACTCGGCCTTCGGAAGGTTCTTCGCGGCCCACTTCGCCACCTGGGCGCGCGCCACGGGAAACGCGGCGATCGTCGTGGGGTCGGCGGCACCCTTCCGGACGGCGATCGTGAAGGCGATGTCGAGGGTGTACTCGGCGAAGATCTGCAGCGGCGACCCGGTCGCCAGGCTGTCCAGGGTCGGCAGTATCGAACCGTCGATCGAGTTCTCGATCGGCACGCAGGCGTACCCGGCGTCACCCGATCGCACCATTTCGAGGGCCGCCGCCGCGCTGGCCGTGGGAACCCACTGGAAATCGCTGAGCGGAACCAGCTGCGCCTCGACCATGCCGCGCAAGGCCGCCTCGGTGAAAGTCCCTTCCGGGCCGAGATACGCGATACGGGTCACAGCCCAACACTATCGGCTCAACACGGTAATCCCGTTCCGCTGCACGTAAGCCTTGCGCGATCTCGGGAGGCATAGTTAAGTTAGGCTCACCTTATCTACGGGAGGCAGGCTATGACAGAGCCGGTGACCAAGGCCACGCCGACGACAGCCGAGCGCATCCGCAGCGCCTTCGCGCGCGCGGGTGGCGCGATGCTCGCGGTCGAAGGGCTGGAACCCGCCGAATCTCCGATCCACCATCTGCTCGACGACGGCTCGTTCGCGGTCACCGTCCCGGTCGACGGGGCCGTCGCACAGATGGTCGTTTCAGCGGGCCAAGCGGGTGTCCAAGCGGTACTCGAGATGACCGACTACGCCCCGCTGCCGCTGCGTGAACCGGTGCGGTCGCTGGTGTGGGTCCGCGGCCGGCTGCACGACGTCCCCCCGTGCGAGGTCGCGTCGCTGCTCGACCTGATCGCCAGCGAGGACCCGAATCCGGCACTGCTCCAGGTGAACTCCGGCAGTGCCGACACCGACACGCGCTACACCCTGATGCGCCTGGAGATCGAATCGGTGGTGGCCGCCGACTCCACCGGCGCCGAATCGGTGGGGCTGAGCACGCTGCTGAGTGCCCGCCCTGACCCGTTCTGCGCGATGGAGTCATGCTGGCTGCAACACATGGAGTCCGCTCACCGCGAGGTGGTCGAGCGCTTGGCCAGCCGCCTGCCGGCATCGCTACGGCGCGGACGCGTGCGTCCACTCGGCCTCGACCGCTATGGCGTGCAACTTCGTGTCGAGGGCGATGATGGCGACCACGACGTCCGACTGCCGTTCGCGAAGCCCGTCGACGACATCAGCGGCCTGTCCCAGGCGATCCGTGTGCTGATGGGTTGCCCATTCCTCAACGGCTTGCGCGCGCGTCGACTCTGAGGCGCGACCGGGGCCGCTAGCCTGACTCCGGTGACCAGCGCCCCCGACCACCTGACGGACCCCGCGGACCGTCGTGCGCTGCGCATCGAGATCGCGGTGGTACTTGCAGTCACCTTCGGGCTGTCGGCGTACTCCGCACTCCTCAACCTGATCGAGGCCGTCCTGCTCGGCCTCTCCGGACAGGTCGTGGCGCTCAATCCCCGTCGTTCGCCGTTCGACCTCATCGACCTCGGGCTCAACCTCGCCTGGGTCTTCCAGTTGCTGGCATGGGGTGCGCTCGGCGTATATCTGTTGTGGCGCAGCGGTATTGGGCCCAGCCAAATCGGATTGGGCCGACTGCAGTGGCGTCCCGACCTTCTCGGTGGGCTGGGCCTGGCCGCATTGATCGGACTGCCCGGCCTGGCGTTCTATCTGCTGTCCCGAGTGCTCGGCATGAACGCATCCGTGGAACCCGCCGAGCTCTACGACACCTGGTGGCGCATCCCCGTGCTGCTTCTCGTCGCGTTCGGTAACGGGTGGGCCGAGGAAGTGATCGTCGTCGGGTTTCTGTTCACCCGGCTGCGCCAGCTGAGCGTGAGCCCTGTCGTTGCGGTCGTTCTGACGAGCGTGCTGCGCGGCCTCTACCACCTTTATCAGGGCTTCGGCGCCGGGCTGGGCAACCTGGCGATGGGCCTGGTGTTCGGCTATGTGTACGTCCGCACCGGCAGGCTGTGGCCACTGATCGTCGCGCATGCCGTGATCGACGCGGTCGCGTTCGTCGGCTATGCGGTGGCGGCGGGTCACCTGAGTTGGCTGCAATAGGCCGCGACCGACGTACATTTCTTGCTGTGGACGACAACCGGCAGCAGCCCCCCGGTTTCGACCCGCGCCACCGCCGGGAGCCGCCACAGGTGATACGGCGTGACCCCAACTACCGGCCGCCAGGCCCACCGAACCCGTGGCCACCGAACCCGCCGACACCGCCACCCAATGCTCCGCCACGCAGGCCGCCCCCGCCGCCGCCTCAGGCCCGTCGGCCCGCACCACCGCGTCGTCCCGTCCCGCCCCCGCCGCCGCAGGCCCGTCCACCCGCGCCGCCGAAGCCCCCGAAAAAGCCTCGGCGCAAACGTCGTTGGGGCCGGGTGCTGCTCGCGCTGGTGTTCGTCATCGTCGTTGCCGTCGTGGCGGGCGGGCTATGGATGGACTCGAAGCTGCACCGCATCCCGGCGTTGGCCGATTACCCGGACCGCCCGGCCGCGGGCGCCGGTACGACGTGGTTGCTCGTCGGGTCTGACAGCCGACAGCAGCTGACGCCCGAACAGCAAGCCGAACTGAACACCGGCGGCGATCTCGGAAACGGCCGCACCGACACGATTCTGGTGGTCCACATTCCCGGCTTAGGCTCGAGCACCCCGACAACGATGGTGTCGATCCCCCGGGACTCCTACGTCGAGATTCCCGGTTACGGCAGCGACAAGATCAACGCGGCATTCGTCGAGGGTGGCGCACCACTGCTGGCGCAAACCGTCGAACAGGCGACCGGCCTGCGCATGGACCACTACGCGGAGATCGGGTTCGACGGATTCGCGGTGATGGTCGACGCGGTGGGCGGCGTGACCATGTGCCCCGCCCAACCGATCGACGACCCACTGGCAGGCATCAATCTGCCAGCGGGCTGCCAGAAGCTCGACGGCCGCACCGCGCTCGGATACGTCCGCACCCGTGCGACCCCGAGGGCCGACCTGGACCGCATGATCAACCAGCGCGAGTTCATGTCAGCCCTGCTGCACCGCGCCGCCAGTCCGGCCGTCTGGCTGAACCCGCTGCGGTGGTATCCGATGACGCACGCGGCGTCGGATGCGGTCACCGTCGGCGAGGACGACCACATCTGGGATCTGGCGCGGCTCGCGTGGGCGATGCGCGGCGATGTCATAAACACGACCGTGCCCATCGGTGAGTTCGCCGGCGGTGACTCGGGGTCCGCGGTCGTGTGGGACAGCGAGCTCGCGGATCAGTTGTTCGCCGCGCTGAAGTCCGACGCTCCCGTGCCACAGGATGTTCTCGACGCGCAACCCTGACACGCTCAGCAAACTAACTTTCCTTTATGTAATGGCCGTCACAACGTATTACCTTACTTAGGTCACGCTGGCCTTGCTTAGGTCCACCTTGGCTGACAATGGCGTCTGACCTGCTATATCCTGGCGCACATGACAACGGCCGACGCACTTGACACCAAATTCAATGCTCTTTTGCGGGAACAGATCCGCAGCGAATTCGGAGCCGCTCAGCAATACATCGCAATGGCCGTGTATTTCGATGCCGACGATTTGCCGCAATTGGCCAAACACTTTTATGCCCAGGCGGTCGAGGAACGCAATCACGCGATGATGCTCGTGCAGTACCTGCTCGACCGCGGAGTCCATGTGGAGATCCCCGGCGTTGACGAGGTGTGCAACAAGTTCGATACGCCGCGCGATGCGCTGGCTATGGCACTCGACCTGGAGCGCTCGGTGACCGAACAGGTGACCCGCTTGGCCGGCGTCGCCCGCGACGAGGGTGACTACCTCGGTGAGCAGTTCATGCAGTGGTTCCTGGCCGAGCAGGTCGAGGAGGTCGCGCGGATGACGACGCTGGTGCGTATCGCCGACCGGGCGGGTGCGAACCTCTTCCATCTCGAGGACTTCGTCGCGCGTGAGATGGCGACCGCATCAACCGATCCCGCTGCACCCAAGGCCGCAGGCGGCAGCCTCTAGTCCTGGGGCACCCCGGTCAGCCCGTTCTGCAACCAATCCTTGGTGCGGCCGGGGTGGTTGGTCGCCACCCAGGCGACGCCGAGATCGCGGCAGAACCGGACGTCCTCGTAGTGATCGACGGTCCAGCAGTACATGGCGCGTCCCTGCGCTGCGGCGCGGTCCACGAGTTCGGGATGCTCGCGCAAGGTCGTGATCGACGGGCCGACCGCGGTGGCTCCGACGGTCGTCGCGGCACTGCCGCCCAGGAACCGCGACGTCTCGCCGAGCAGCACCGTCGGCAGCATCGGCGCCGCGCGCCTGATCCGCCATACCGCCGCGGCTGAGAACGACATCACCACCGCGCGGGACAGGTCCGCCGAGGCGGGCGACGCCACACCGTACCGGTGCAGTAGGGCAAGTACTTTGCTCTCGACCAGTGCGCCGTAGCGGACCGGATGCTTGGTCTCGATGAAGATCTTCACCGGGCGACTCCAGTCGAGGACCAGCTTGACGAGGTCGTCGAGGGTCAGCAGACCGGTGCCGTCGGAACTCCCCGGCGAGTTCGGATGCCAAGTGCCGTAATCCAATTCGCGCAGCTGCGCCAAGGTCATCTCGCTGACCAGCCCACTGCCGTTCGACGTTCGGTCCACCCTGCGGTCGTGCACGCAGACCAGATGGCCGTCGCGGGTCAGCCGCACATCGCACTCGACTCCGTCGGCGCCCTCCTGAAGGGCCAACTCGTAGGCCGCCAGGGTGTGCTCGGGTAGCGCGCCGGAAGCGCCCCTGTGCGCCACGACAAAGGGATGGCCGCCGAGCGCGCCGTCGCCCGAGTTCATAGCTCCCTATGCTGCCGGGTTCTGGCCTTCGGACTCAACTGCAGCAGCCTTCTCCGGTTCGGTGTCGGACCGCGTCAACCGGTCGTCGGGCACGATCACCCAGCGCTTCGACGGCTTCTCGACCGGCTGACGTTCGAACCCGTCGAAAACCTTCATCGACAGCAGCACTGCAGCGAGTCCCAACAGATACGCGACGATCGTCGTCACCGTGTTGTTCGCGATCGCCTGGGCTTCGGTCGCAAAGCTCGTGGCGATCGAGAACGCCGACAAGACAGTGCTGGCGACCCACACCAGCCACCACGCCACAATCGGCCGACGCAGCCAGTTGAACCGCTCCTCGACTTCCGCGAGCTCGATGACGAACACCGGCGCCCACGCCAGATTGGCCACCGGCACCAGGCAGCCCGCCCGCAGCTCCCCCACGGATCGCGGATCCGGGTGCCCTCGGTAGCCATATGCGGCCGCTCTGCGCCCGATGAGCCAGTTCGTCAGCACCACCGCGCTGGCGACGACCATGAAGATCGCGATGACACTCGCGGCGACGCCCAGCCACGTGACACCGCCGGCCAGCCAGGGGTTCAGCAGCCTGCTGCGGTTGACGATGAGAAGCGCGTAGCGCACCACGTGCAGCAACGCCGCGACGGCGAGCACCGCCATGGTCGCGATCAGCGTGACCCGCACCGCGTTCGCAGAGGGACCGGAGCGGACCTCGACCTGCTGCTGGTCGGTCTGGTCAAAGTGGTCGACGAGACCCCAGCGCGGAATGAACGCATACCGCGGAGTCGGGCCGAGAGGTTGGCGGCGACGGCGCGGAGGTGGCGGCGCGCCCGGCCGCACGGCAATCCAGCGATAGCCGGGGGGCAGCCGCGGCGGCGTGCGGGCTGCCCGGCCCGACGGTGGGGTTCCCAGTCCGGCTGGCCGCCACTGCTGGGTCGGGTCGGGACCCGACGGCGCCAGCAGCGCGCCGTTGCAGCGCGGGCACCAGTCCCTCCTGCGGTCGCGGACGTTCCACCGCGTTCCGCACGTGGAACACACCTGGATCATTCGACCAGCCTAGCCAGGGTTCGTCGAAGGTCGCTCAGATGACGCCGGCTCCGCCGTCGTCCGTGACCACGGGTCGGCCCGCGCCGGCCCACGCCAGCATTCCGCCGCTGACATTGATCGGTGAATAGCCGTTCTGCGCCAGATACTGCGCCACGCGCTGCGAGCGGCCGCCGCCCATGCACGTGACGTACAGCGTGGCCGAGGAATCGATCTCGTTGATGCGGTCGGGGATCTGGCCCATCGGGATGTGGAGGGCGCCCGGCGCGTGGCCGCGTTGCCATTCGTCGTTCTCGCGGACGTCGAGCAATATCACCGAGTTGTCCAGTGTCGTGGGGACGTCGGCGATGTCGGCCTGAGGGACAGTGTCGGACTCCATCCGTACATGCTGACATACCCGGAGTTACGGCACCGGGGCCCGCAATTCCGAGCTATCCACAGTTTCCACAGGTTCATCCACAGGCCGCTGTCCGGGCCATACCGAGCCTGAGCCGCTGAATCTGTGCATCCGCTCAAGATCACTGTGGATAACCTGAGACCTGGATCACGTGCCGATTAACAGCCGCAGTGAGCCCGAGCGAAATACCTCGCTGGGCTAATCATCGAATTCGTGCGGCCATCTGCGGGTTCTCTACCCACGCGACATACTTCTCAACCCCGCCATGTCCCGATTTCTTCCATATGAGGCGAGGGGTTATGATCGGCGTCACAACTGGGCGTTGTGACCGATCTCACCTGGGGGAGGATATCGATCGTGCAGGTCAGGAGCTGTTGATGGCGTCGCATCCGATGGGGCAGGGGTCCGCAGTACCGCCGTCTGAATGGCCGTCCTCGACCAGCATCTACACCCGCGCCCAACTGATGGCCTGTCTACGCGCCGGCGTGATCGCCCTGGTGTTGTTGGGCGTGCTCGCCTGGATCGTCCTGTACTGATACCGACAAAAAACGGGCCTGCTCGCGATGAGCAGGCCCGTCCTTGTTTTCGGGGTTGACTACTTGGGCGGGTAGACACCCATCTGCTTGCCCTTGTCGGTCTGCCAGAAGATGTCGGCGATCTCGTCGATCGTCTTGAGCAACTTCTCGGCGACCGCAGCGTCAAGCGACTTCTTCACGTCGCCTGCGCCCTTGACGCCTTCCCAGAACAGCTGGTGCAGGTTCGGGAACTGATCGAAGTGGTCCTTGGTGAAGAAGTCGGCCCACAGCACCATCAGGTGATGCTTGACCTCTTCGGCCTGCCGCTCCTTGATGATGATGGCGCGGGTCTTGAAGTGCTCGTCGTCGGAGTCGTGGTACTTCTGGATCGTCTTCAGGCAGGACAGCGCCTCGATCTTGGCCTGCGCGGGGTCATAGACGCCGCAGAACAGGTCGCAGTGGGCATGGGCAGGGGTCGCGTTGTTCATGAGTCGATGCAGCATGGCCTTAACCTACCCTTCGGGAGTGGCGCACAACCATCCTCCACCCTGTTGGCCATTGCGTTTGTTCAGAGTGGTCGAGGACTCGATGCGTCCGACGCTGAATCCGGGCGACGGACTGCTCGGCTTGCGGGGTGGTACGCCCGTGGTCGGCCAGCTGCGGGTGTTCCGCGACCCCCGCCGGTCCACGCGATGGCTCGTGAAACGCGTCGGCGACGTATACGGAGAAGGCCGGAAAGCGATCTTCGAGGCCCGGTCCGACAATCCAGGCGCGCCCGGCGCCGCCGACTCCCATGAATTCGGCTGGGTTTCCGCGGCGGGGTCCTACCGCGTCGTGAAAACGATCCGCACCCCTCGCAGCCGCTGACCTGTGTGTCCACTTGCGCGCTGGTCCAATCCTGCCGCATTCTGAATTCATCGACCCACAGTCGTGTCGGGCGAAGTTTGCCGAGCAACGATGGTGCGGGAGGCGGATGGATATGGGGTCTGGTCGGGCGATCGAGATCGCCCCGTTTCATTCGCATGGATCGCTCAAGGGCTTCGTGATATCCGGCCGCTGGCCGGACTCCACCAAGGAGTGGGCCCAGCTGTTGATGGTGGCGGTCCGAGTGGCTTCGCTGCCGGGATTGCTCTCCACCACAACGATTTTCGGTGCGCGCGAAGAGCTGCCCGACGAGCCCGAGCCCAACACCGTCGGCCTCGTCGTCGCCGAAGGCACGGTCGTCGGCGAATCAGCGGTGCCGCCAGGGTATTTCGCCGAGCATCAGCCCCCCGCACTGCTGATGCTGCACCCGCCGTCGGAGACCATGCCGTCACTGCCGGAATGCTCGGGCGCCGCTTCGGGATGCGTGCTGCTGCCCGGCCTCCCCCACCTCGGACTGGAGCACCGCGCCGCGTGGGTGGAAGCCGAAGCCGACGGCACCGTGACGTCGATGGTGAGCCGGGTCGGCGTCGATCCGATCAGCCACCCTGACACCGCGATACTGGCCATGCTCCTTGCCGCGTAAGGGTTTTCGAAGCAGCGTCGAACTAGCGCCCTGAACAGCGGATTCGGGTACCCGAAATCGTTGCGCCGACTGGCGTGCGCTGTCACACGCCGCTACTCTCGGAGGAGTCAGCGAAGGGGAGTAGCCCCCAATCGTCGTGTCGACATACTGGCGCAAGCCCGGCCGACGAACCGCACCCGGATCTTCGAGGCGGTGGGCGAGACCTTCGACCGAAGTCGAGTGGGCCGCGAGCATCAGGCCTGCCGACGACGCGTCGAAAGGTCGTACCCGAATGCTCACCGCCATCCTGATCAGCGTCGCGGTTGTCTTCGTTGCCGAGTTGGGCGACAAGTCGCAGCTGATCACCATGACGTACGCGCTGCGCCATCGTTGGTGGGTGGTGCTGTCGGGCGTCGCGATCGCCGCGATGCTCGTGCACGGGCTCTCGGTGGCCATCGGCCACTTCCTCGGTCTGGCCCTTCCCGAACGACCGATCGCCTTCGCCGGCGCCATCGCATTCCTGTTGTTCGCGGCGTGGACGTGGCGGGAGGGCCGCAGCGGCGGTGACGACGACGATGTCCGCGTCGCCGAGCCGCGCTTCGTGCTCTTCGCGATCATCTCCTCCTTCGTTCTCGCCGAACTCGGCGACAAGACGATGCTGGCCACCGTCACCCTCGCCAGCGACCACAACTGGGCGGGTGTCTGGATCGGCGCTACGGCGGGCATGGTGTTGGCCGACGGCGTCGCCATCGCCGCGGGCGCCCTGCTGCACAAGCGGCTGCCTGCACAGTTCCTGCACAGCCTGGCCAGCGTGCTGTTCCTGGTGTTCGGCCTCTGGCTGCTCTTCGACAGCGCGTTGGGGCTGCCCTGGGTGGCGGTGGCCGTCACGGGAGCGGTTGTCGTCGCGGCGGGCACCGTCGCGCTGGTCGGCTTCAGCAGGCGGCGCCAGTTGGCGCAGGCCGCAGCTGCGCTTGATTCGCCATCGCCGGAATCGCCATAGCGGTCGTTGTCGGCCCAATCCGCTGGCTATCGAATCGCCGGCCCCGCGCCTCGCTTTGCAGGGGGCACTCCGCTAACCCGAGCCGGGTCGAGCTGTCGGACCACGTCCGCGTACAGACACTTTATTTGCGTTCGAAAACAGCAAACTAACGCCCGGTCCCAATCGGCCGTGAAGAACGTTGCCGGTGGGGAGAACCGCGATTCCTGTGACAACCGGGTCCCGCTCCCGGGCAAAACCTTGACGAATGTATTGATCTTATTTGCCCGACCGCACCCTGCGAGCGCGCCGTTTGAGTACCCTGTCGGGGTCACTACGTGTAGGGGGAGGCCCGTGGATTGCGTCAGCGATCAAGTTTTCCCGAGTTTGCACTTGGGTTTGGGCACAAGACTCGCTACGATGATCAGCAAACACCGCCGCCAAGAGTCCGCTCGTCTAAGCATGTGGAGGTCAACCCGATGAGCAAGACGTTCGCCGCCCGACTAAACAGACTGTTCGACACGGTCTACCCGCCCGGTCGCGGCCCGCACACGTCCGCCGAAGTGATCGCTGCACTCAAGTCCGAGGGCGTGACGATGTCCGCTCCGTACCTGTCGCAGCTGCGCTCCGGCAACCGCACCAACCCGTCCGCAGCCACCATGGCCGCACTTGCCAACTTCTTCCGTATCAAGCCGGCGTACTTCACCGACGACGAGTACTACGAGAAGCTCGACAAGGAACTGACGTGGCTCGCGAACATGCGCGACGAGGGCGTTCGTCGCATTGCGGCGCGCACCGTCGGGTTGTCCCCCGAGGCCCAGCAGGACATCGTCCAGAAGGTCGATGAGCTGCGTCGCCGGGAGCAGCTGGACGATTAGCCTGCCGTAAGCCGTATTACGGATGTCGGCGAAGTCGCCACGATGCCCTGTCTTACTCCAGGCACCCTGGATTAGGCCTCTGCGCCCTCTGAACGAATGAGCGCGCGGTACTGCAGCGCAATCTCCAGAATCCACTCGCGGTCCGAGCACACACTGGGCTGGCGCAACCATCCGAGGCCCGGAAATTCCACACGCGCGTCCTCAGGTGCCTCCTCGCGGCCGGTGTAGATCCACTCCGCGATCGCGCGGGCCTGCTCCTCCGGCGGCACGCCGGGGGATTCAATCTCGGCGTCGTCGTCCGTATCGTCGTCGTCTTCGCGATCGGGCAGTGCTCGCCCGGTGTCGACCCGCTTCCTCCTGGCGTCTGCGGCACTCGCCTCCAGGAACAGCGCGTCGGAGATCAACGACATCCGTTCGGCCACCCGGAACGCCAGCGGTCCGCGGGGGCGCTCGCCGATGCCGACATCGGGCTGGCGCCGGCCGAGTTCGTCCAGCAGCGGCCGAATGATCCTCAGCTCACGACGGGCCCCGAAGTAGTCCTCCACGCTGGGCAGCAGTGCGCCCGCGGCGACGACCAACATCGCGCACCCCAGCAGCGTGACCGCGGCACCGACCCCGACCGGGCCGGTGGTGCCGACCGCCCGAAGGAAGAAGAACGCCGCTACACCCACGATCAGGGCGATACCGACCGTGAACACGAACAGCGCGCGACCACGACGGCTGCGGTTCGAGTACCGCATCCCGGCCCACGCCACCAACGACAGCGCCATCAGCACGTACAGCAGTGGCAACAGCCACGGCAGCGAGTTACCGCCCGTGGTCAGGTTGTGCCGCAGATACTCCTCGGGCGACATCTCCGGTTGCTGACCCGCGGAGAAGAAGGCCACCAAGCTGACCACCGCGATGACGGCCGCAACGCAGTACTGGACGATTGCGATCCTGCGGATGACGGCGGGCTTACGCCCTGACGCGACGGTGGTGATCATGACGCAGCTGCCCGCCGCGCACATCACCAGGGCCACCTGAGACAAACCCATCGAGACGTTGGGCCACCGCAGCAGGTTGTCGATCAGCAGCGTCAGCGGCTGCCAGTTGAGCGCGGCGACCAACCCGAGGCTGCCCAGCGCGAGGATCATCGCGGTACTCACCAGCGATTGCTTGTTGACCAGCGCCCATCCGATACGGAGTCCGGTGGCCAGCCCGAGCAGGCCGGCGATCACCCAGACGATCAACCAAACGCCTCTCCGAGCCGGACCTGGACGATCGAGGCGCGATCGGAAGGCAGCCGACCCAACCGATACAGCAGCAACGCCGCGAAGTCCTCGGCCTCCTGCTCGGCGTCCTCACCGTTGGGTCCCATACAACCGGTGCGCTGGTTCAGCATGTATCCGATCAGCTCGGAGCTGGCGAACTCGGTGTTCTCGAGGGCGGCCTCCACCACGGGCATCCCGTCATGGCCGAGGACCAGGTGTCCGAGTTCGTGGGCAAGGGTGCGGTCCCAGGCCGGCAGCCCCTTCTGAATCAGGAACACATCGCGATCGACGTACTGACGCCACTGGCCGCACACTCCGGGCGGCAGATCGGCGGTCTTCAGCTCAATCGGCCGTCCCCTGTCCTTGCTGACGGCATCGACGAGTCTGGTGAGCGAGACCTCTCCTTGCCGGGGTGCGAGGTCCAATACCGCCCCTACGGCGCGGGTGACGCTGCGGCTGGCAGGCATGATTCCCCCTTTTTTCGACGAGTCCACTATGCGCTGTCTGCGCCTCCGCGGCAGCAGTTCCTCGTCAGTTTCCCCACATTGTGGGTATCAGCATGCCCGCACACGCAGGTGGGTGCCAAGGCCCCTGAGCTGGTCGGGACAGGCCCGCGCGGGGTAAAAGCACCGGACGATAGTGTTGTGCTGCATCGACAACGTGACCGGGAGAAGCTGGGATGAGCCTGTTCAAGCGCAAAACCCGCGCTACCCGCAAGGCCGAGGCCCGCGCCATCAAGGCGAAGGCGAAGCTCGAGGCCAAACTGGCGGCGAAGAACGAGGCTCGTCGGATCAAGGCCGAACACCGAGCCGAAACGAGAGCGCTCAAGGCGCAACTGAGGGCGCAGCGCGAAAGCGATCGGGCCGCGCTCAAGGTCGCCGATCTTCAGTTGAAGGCGGCACGCGAAGGCAAGCTGTTCTCCCCCACCAGGATTCGTCGGCTCTTGACGGTGACGCGGTTGCTGGCGCCCGTCGTCGTCCCACTGGTGTATCGCGCATCGATCGCCGCGCGCGGTTACGTCGACGAGCGACGTGCCGACCGGTTGGGTGTGCCGCTGACCCAGCTCGGTCAGTTCTCCGGCCACGGTGCGCAGCTGTCGGCCCGCATCGCCGGTGCTGAGCAGTCGTTGCGTCGCGTCGCCGAGAAGAAGCCCAAGGACGCCGAGACGAAGCAGTTTGTCGCGGCCATCACCGAACGCCTCAGCGATCTGTCGGCCGCCGTTGCCGCGGCTGAGAACATGCCGGTGGCGCAGCGTCGTGCGGCCCACGCCGCGATCGCCAACCAGTTGGACGGCATCGACGCCGACCTGATGGCCCGGCTCGGCCTGTCTTGAGATGACCTCCGTCGCGGCTGGTTCCGTCGACCGCGTTCGCGGTGTGGCGACGGGGCTGCTGACCGCGGCGCTGGCCCTGGCCGCCCACGGGGCGGGTGGCGGTGCACTACCGACCGGTGCGGCGACGGCGCTGCTCGCCATCCTCGCCGCGACCGCAGGCGCCCTGTCCGCCTCCATCCCCCGTGCGGGCTCCGCACGGGTCCTACTGTTGCTGCTCGCCGTCGGCCAGGTGCTGAGCCACCTGCTGCTCAGCGTCGTCGGCCACCACCACACCGGTTCGACCGCTCCGCCCGCAGCGGTGATGCTCGCCGCCCACGTGGTGGCCATCGTCGTCGGCGCCATCCTCATCGGCGCCGGCGAACACCTGTGGCGCACCCTCTCCCGGGCAGTTCGCGCGGTCGTGCGCGTCGTCTGCGCAGTGGCCGTACGACCCTTGACGGTGACGCGCCGCGCGGATCAGCCTCTGCGCGCCGCACTCCTGCTCGCCGCTTCGGTGTCGCATCGGGGTCCACCGGTCAGCCTCGCCCGCTGACCGAACGATCCCAACGACACAAGAAAGCACAAACGAATGAAACCCACTGCTGGGGCGGCCTCACGCGCCCTGATCGCCGTCGCCGTGACTTCTGCGATGGTCTCCGTCGGACTGCTGACCGGTACCGCGTCCGCATCCGCCCATGTTCGGGCCGAGTCCGACAACGCAATGCCGGGCAAGACGGCCGTCGTCACCTTCCGGGTGCCGGGGGAATCTGAAACCGGTGCGCTGACAACGCAACTGAAGGTCGAGCTGCCTGATGTCGCGTCCGCGCGGACCGAGGTCATGCAGGGCTGGACCGCCCAGTTGGACCGCGCCCCCGAGGCGGGCACCGTCTCGGCCGTCACCTGGACCGCGGCACCGGGCACAGGTATCTCGCCAGATCAGTTCGCGCTGTTCCGGATATCGGTCAAACTGCCCGAGGGTGACGCCGTCAGCTTCCCCACCACGCAGACCTATTCCGACGGCACCGTGGTGCGCTGGGATCAGCCGTCGCTGCCCGACGGCAGCGAGCCGGAATACCCCGCGCCGACGCTGGCGCTGGGGGATGCCGAGACCGCAGCGGCCGACGATCACCCCGTCGCGATCGCGCAGTCGGCGGCGACCGACAACTCGGCTCGTTGGCTCGCCGGCGGCGCCTTGGCGGTCGCAGCGATCGCGGTCGCCACGACACTGCTTGTTCGGCGACGGTCATGAAACTCCTTGTCGCCGTGATGGTCTTGGCGTTGGCGTTCATGTCCGGAACGCTCGGTAACGCGGGTGTCGCGGCGGCGCACGCTGCCCGCGTCGCCACCGACCCGGTGGAGAATGCCTCCCTGACCGAGGCCCCGCCGAAGGTCGGGGCGATGTTCAACGAGGCGATGAACCCGCAGTTCGCCGCGATGACGGTCGTCGGTCCCGACGGCAATCTGTGGTCCACCGGCGAGCCGAAGGTCGACGGTGCCGTCGTCAGCGTCGGGCTGCGCCCCCTGGGCCCGGCGGGCACCTACACGGTGAACTATCGGGCCACGTCGGCCGACGGCCACGTCGTATCGGGTTCGTGGTCGTTCGAGTTGACGGTGCCCGGCCCCGGGGCGTCCGGACCACCGGCCGCGGATGCGCCGACGGCTGCGCCAGCGTACGCATCGGGAAATGCCGAGGAGGACAACGGCATTCCGGTATGGCCCTTCTACGTCGGCGCCACGCTGATCATCGCGGTCGGTGCGTTGTGGGCGGTGCGACGCCGGACGTGAGTCGCAGGACGCTGGTCACCGCGGCACTGCTGGGTGCCGTGGTGGCCGCGGCGTCTGGCGTGGCGTGGGCACTGGCGTATCCGCAGAGCTCGCTGCCTGTGACGCTGGTGCGTGCGGTCTCCGACTGCGCCGCGGTGGTGTGTCTGGGGCTCGCGGTGGTGCCGATGCTCGACGACGAGCGGTACCGCTGCGAGCTCATCGGCCGCGCCACCGCGCCGTTGACGGCCTCCGGTGCCCTGTGGCTGGTGGCGGAACTGGGCCGGTTGATCGGGACGGCCGCGCAGACCGCGGCCGTCCCGGTCTGGCGACTGGGTCTACCGACGGCGGTCGACTTCGCGAGGGAGACGGCGGCGGGCCGCGCGGGCATGATCGGCGTCGTGGTGGCGGCCGCAGTCTGTGTCGTCGCGCTCGCGGCGCCGAGGACGCCGCCGCTCAATCTCGTGGTCGCCGGGCTCGCCGCGGTCGGCGTGACGGCCCGGCTGGTCACCGGTCACTTCTTCGAGAGTGCGCTCGGTGGGCTTGCGGTGGCTGTCCACATCCTCGCGGCGGCCCTGTGGTGCGGGGCGCTGGCGGGTTTGGTGCTTACCGTGCGGCATCGGGGTCAGTGGGCCCGGGTGCTGCCCCGGTTCTCCCAGTTGTCGCTGTGGTGTGTGCTGGCGCTTCTGCTCGGCGGCGTGGTGGGGGCCGGAGAGCGCCTCGGGTCCCCTGCCGAGTTGTACGCGACTGGCTACGGCAGGCTGCTGTCGGCGAAGATCGTCGTCGCAGCGGTCCTGGTCCTGTTGGGCTGGCGAAACCGCTCGATCTGGGTGCCGGCAGCGCGGGCGCACCGCAGCACTGCCGTCGTATCGCGATCGCGGTCGCTCGTGGAATTGGCGGTGATGGCCGTTGCGCTGGCGCTGGCGGCCGGACTGGCTGCCAGCGGTTAGCGCCATATCCGACCTGGCATGATGGGGGCCGCTGCCGGTTACCGACGCTCACGCCGGACACGCGAGAACTGCAAAGGAGCAGCCGATGGCAGACCCGCAGGACCGCCCAGACAAAGGGCCGCAGTCCACGCCGCCGCCTGTACCCCCGCCGCCCGCGGCACCCCCTGCTGAGCCGCCAGCCGCCCCACCGCCTGCCGCCGCTGAGCCGCCGGCCGCCCCACCGCCTGCGAAGAAGCAGCCCGCCAAGGCCGCGAAGAAGACCCCGGCCAAGAAGACGCCGGCCAAGGCTGCGAAGAAGGCCCCCGCGAAAAAGGCGGCGAAGAAGGCCCCGGCCAAGAAGGCTCCTGCCAAGAAGGCCGCACCGGAAAAGAAGCTGGCCGACACCAACGGCGACCTCACCGCCGCGGCCAAGGAAGCCGCAGCCAAGGCGAAGGCGACGGTCGCCACCGCGAGCAATCCGGTTGCAGGTCCCGAGCCGATGCCGTTGATCGGACCCGAAACGTCGCGGCCGCCGATCGCCGCGGCCATCGCAGTCGGTGTGCTGGCGATCATCGTCGTGCTGCTCGTGCGACGCAGTTCCAACGACAGCTAGGACGCGAAACGGACTTGACGCTGACGCGACGTCAGGGTCGATAGTGGCGTTATGGACGCCAAGACGGTCGGCGCGGTAGCCGAACTCACGGGTGTCTCCGTGCGCACCCTGCACCACTACGACCACATCGGTCTCGTGGTGCCCAGCGTCCGCACCCCGGTGGGCTATCGCGGCTACACCGACGCCGATATCGAACGTTTGCATCTCGTGCTCGTGTACCGGTCGGTCGGGATGCCACTCGAGGAGATCCGCACTCTGCTCGACGACGCCGATGCGGATGTGCTGGACCACCTTCGGCGGCAGCATCAACTGCTGCTCGAACAGGCCGACCGACTGCAGCACACGATCAAAGCAGTGGAGGAACTAATGAACGCACACCGCAGCGGCATTCAGTTGACCGCGGAGGAACAGATCGAGCTCTTCGGCACCACGGCGTTCAGCGAGGAATACTCTGCCGAAGCCGAGGAACGCTGGGGTGACACCGACGCGTGGAAGCAGTCACAACAGCGGGCAGCGACGTTCACCAAGGACGACTGGGTCGCGATCCAGGCCGAGAACGAGGCCCTGCTCGAGGCGTTGGCTGCGGCCAAGCGCAACGGCGTGACGCCAGGGTCCGCGGAAGCCGAGGCGCTGGCTGCGCGGCATCGGGCGTCGATCGAGCGGTACTACGACTGCGACGACGAGATGCACCGTTGCCTCGCGGAGATGTATCTGGCCGACGACCGGTTCAAGCGCTATTACGACGACGCCGAGGCCGGGTTGGCCCAATTCGTCCACGACATCGTGGTGGCTAGCTGTTCTTCACGGGCAGGTTGTGAACGCGTAGGCGGTCGATCGGTGTCTTGCTCTTGATGCCGGTGTGGGGTCTGTGGTGATTGTAGTAATGCAGCCAGCTCTGGTAGGTCGCTGCGCGGGCTTC
>NZ_JACKUK010000016.1 GCF_025822765.1 Mycobacterium barrassiae
TTGGTGTAGTGGTGTGTTCTGGACCCGAAGCGGAGTGATCTACCCATGGCCAGGGTGAAGCGCGGGTAAGACCGCGTGGAGGCCCGAACCCACTTAGGTTGAAGACTGAGGGGATGAGTTGTGGGTAGGGGTGAAAGGCCAATCAAACTCCGTGATAGCTGGTTCTCCCCGAAATGCATTTAGGTGCAGCGTCGCATTTTTCTTGTTGGAGGTAGAGCTACTGGATGGCCGATGGGCCCTACTAGGTTACTGACGTCAGCCAAACTCCGAATGCCGANAAGACAGACAGTGNGGCAGTGAGACGGCGGGGGATAAGCTCCGTGCGTCGAGAGGGAAACAGCCCAGATCGCCGGCTAAGGCCCCTAAGCGTGTGCTAAGTGGAAAAGGATGTGCAGTCGCGAAGACAACCAGGAGGTTGGCTTAGAAGCAGCCACCCTTGAAAGAGTGCGTAATAGCTCACTGGTCAAGTGATTGTGCGCCGATAATGTAGCGGGGCTCAAGCACACCGCCGAAGCCGCGGCAGCCNAGACAACCAGGAGGTTGGCTTAGAAGCAGCCACCCTTGAAAGAGTGCGTAATAGCTCACTGGTCAAGTGATTGTGCGCCGATAATGTAGCGGGGCTCAAGCACACCGCCGAAGCCGCGGCAGCCAATTTGGCTGGGTAGGGGAGCGTCCTGCATCCGGTGAAGCCACAGAGTGATCTCGTGGTGGAGGGTGTGGGAGTGAGAATGCAGGCATGAGTAGCGATAAGGCAAGTGAGAACCTTGCCCGCCGGAAGACCAAGGGTTCCTGGGCCAGGCCAGTCCGCCCAGGGTGAGTCGGGACCTAAGGCGAGGCCGACAGGCGTAGTCGATGGACAACGGGTTGATATTCCCGTACCCGTGTATGAGCGTCCCTGATGAATCAGTGGTACTAACCACCCAAAACCGGTTCGACGGATCCCTTCGGGGTGATGCGGACTGGGGCTGCGTGGGACCTTCACTGGTAGTAGTCAAGCGATGGGGTGACGCAGGAAGGCAGCCGTACCAGTCAGTGGTAATACTGGGGCAAACCTGTAGGACGAGACATAGGCAAATCCGTGTCTCATATGTCTGAGAGGTGATGCATAGCCGAGTGAGGCGAATTCGGTGATCCTATGCTGTCGAGAAAAGCCTCTAGCGAGCGCATACACGGCCCGTACCCCAAACCAACACAGGTGGTCAGGTAGAGAATACCGAGGCGTACGAGTGAACTATGGTTAAGGAACTCGGCAAAATGCCCCCGTAACTTCGGGAGAAGGGGGACCCCCATACCGTCAACACCCTTGCGGTGGGTAGCGGGAGGGGGTGGCACAAACCAGTGAGAAGCGACTGTTTACTAAAAACACAGGTCCGTGCGAAGTCGCAAGACGATGTATACGGACTGACGCCTGCCCGGTGCTGGAAGGTTAAGAGGACCCNAGCGGGAGGGGGTGGCACAAACCAGTGAGAAGCGACTGTTTACTAAAAACACAGGTCCGTGCGAAGTCGCAAGACGATGTATACGGACTGACGCCTGCCCGGTGCTGGAAGGTTAAGAGGACCCGTTAACCCTTCGGGGTGAAGCGGAGAATTTAAGCCCCAGTAAACGGCGGTGGTAACTATAACCATCCTAAGGTAGCGAAATTCCTTGTCGGGTAAGTTCCGACCTGCACGAATGGCGTAACGACTTCTCAGCTGTCTCAACCATAGACTCGGCGAAATTGCATTACGAGTAAAGATGCTCGTTACGCGCGGCAGGACGAAAAGACCCCGGGACCTTCACTACAACTTGGTATTGGTGCTCGATACGGTTGTGGAGTCGTTGTTGAAATACCACTCTGATCGTATTGGGCCTCTAACCTCGAACCGTTTATCCGGTTCAGGGACAGTGCCTGGCGGGTAGTTTAACTGGGGCGGTTGCCTCCTAAAAAGTAACGGAGGCGCCCAAAGGTTCCCTCAACCTGGACGGCAATCAGGTGTTGAGTGTAAGTGCACAAGGGAGCTTGACTGCGAGACGGACATGTCAAGCAGGGACGAAAGTCGGGACTAGTGATCCGGCACCCCCGAGTGGAAGGGGTGTCGCTCAACGGATAAAAGGTACCCCGGGGATAACAGGCTGATCTTCCCCAAGAGTCCATATCGACGGGATGGTTTGGCACCTCGATGTCGGCTCGTCGCATCCTGGGGCTGGAGCAGGTCCCAAGGGTTGGGCTGTTCGCCCATTAAAGCGGCACGCGAGCTGGGTTTAGAACGTCGTGAGACAGTTCGGTCTCTATCCGCCGCGCGCGTCAGAAGCTTGAGGAAACCTGTCCCTAGTACGAGAGGACCGGGACGGACGAACCTCTGGTCCACCAGTTGTCCCACCAGGGGCACCGCTGGATAGCCACGTTCGGACAGGATAACCGCTGAAAGCATCTAAGCGGGAAACCCCCTCCAAGACCAGGCTTCTCACCCATTNGGACGAACCTCTGGTCCACCAGTTGTCCCACCAGGGGCACCGCTGGATAGCCACGTTCGGACAGGATAACCGCTGAAAGCATCTAAGCGGGAAACCCCCTCCAAGACCAGGCTTCTCACCCATTAAGTGGGATAAGGCCCCCCGCAGACCACGGGATCGATAGACCAGACCTACACGCACCGCAAGGTGTTCAGGGAACTGGCACTAACCGGCCGAAAACTTACACACAACCCACCTCGCAACCACACACACATCCACAAACATCACGACACCCACCCCACCACCAAAAACACCCACGGGGCAATGCTCAAAAGGATTCCCACCCAGCGTGGGTCACTTTGACAAGTGAATAACGTTACGGCGGTCCATAGCGGCAGGGAAACGCCCGGACCCATCCCGAACCCGGAAGCTAAGCCTGCCAGCGCCGATGATACTACCCAACACGGGTGGAAAAGTAGGACACCGCCGAACACAAATTTGTTGGGGGGCACAGGCATTCGTGGGGCTGTTCCGTCCTAGAACAAGGTCGGAGCAGCGCCGACTCGCTTCTTCTCCATGTCGAGAAGCGCCCGTTTACGATCGAGTCCACCGCCGTATCCGGTGAGGCTTCCGTTGGAACCGATCACCCGATGGCACGGCACGATGATGCCGATCGGGTTGTGACCGTTGGCCAGTCCGACCGCGCGAAACGCACCAGGCGATCCGATCTGCCTGGCGATCTCACCATATGAGCGCGTCTCCCCGTAGGGGATCGTCAGCAGGGCGGCCCATACCCGACGCTGAAAGTCGGTACCGACCAGATCGAGAGCGAGGTCGAAATCGGTTCGCGCCCCAGCGAAATAGGCCTCGAGCTGTTCGACGGCATCGGGAAACGCATCGTCATCGACCTTCCAACCGTCGCGGCTCGGCTCGTAGGTCTGGTCGACCATCCGCAAGTGCCGCAACCGCCCGTTCTTGCCGGCCAAGGTGAGCAGACCGACCGGGCTGTCGACAGCGCGAAATTGCAGAGTTTCCATCATTTCTCCTTTGGCGGCCACTCGTTGACCGCGTGATCCAAAGCTGTCCACAGATGTTGGGTCGCATATGACCGCCATGGCCGCCACCGCATGCTGTGCTCAGTGAGTGGCCGCGGCTCGGCCGGCAAGCCACGCTGCTGCGCCGCCACGCGCACTCCAAGATCGCTGGCGGGGAACGCATCTGGATCACCGAGCCCGCGCATCGCGATCACCTCGGCCGTCCACGGTCCGACCCCGGGCAGCTCCATCAGCTGCGTGCGGGCGCGGTCCCAGTCGCATCCGGCGTCCAGCACCACATCACCGTTGGCCAGCGCCCTGATCATGGCGATCAGCGACCGCTGGCGGGACTTCGGAAAAGCAAGATGCACGGGATCGATCTCAGCAAGGTCTTCCACCGCGGGGAACACGTGTGTGAGACCACCATCGACATCGGAGACCGGCTGACCGTAGGCAGTGACGATGCGGTGGGCGTGGGTACGGGCTGCCTTCATCGACACCTGCTGCCCGAGCACAACCCGCAGTGCCAGTTCCTGTTCGTCGACGGTCCGCGGTATCCGCTGCCCCGGTGCCTTGGCCACCAACACGCTGAGGTCGGTGTCGGCACTGAGCGCGTCAACGACCGCCTCGGGATCGGCGTCGAGGTCGAGCAGGCGCCGGCAGCGTGCGATCGCCGCGGCCAGATCGCGGAAGTCGTCCAGCACGATCTCGCATCGCACGTGGTCGGGTTGTGGTGTGAGACTAACGATTCCGTTGCCATTGGCCAGCCTCACGGTCCGTCGATAGCTGCCGTCGCGTACCTCTTCGACACCGGGTACCGCGCTGGCCGCCAGATGGCCGAACAAGCCCTCGTAGGCGAACGGCGTGCGCACCGGCAGTCGTAGGGACAGCGTTCCCGGCGCACCGTCACTGCGGCTGAACTTCGCGCGCGCACGTTGGCGCAACGCGGTCGGAGTCAGATCACATACCGCTCGGACCGTGTCGTTGAACTGCCGGATGCTGGAGAACCCGGCAGCGAACGCAACGTCGCTGAACGGCAACTCGGTCGTTTCGATGAGCACGCGGGCGGTCTGCGTGCGCTGCGCTCGCGCCAGCGTGAGCGGATTCGCCCCGACCTCAGCCTGCAGCAGACGCTCGAGTTGGCGTGTGGTGTATCCGACGCGCGCAGCGAGGCCGGTGACACCTTCACGGTCGACGGTGCCGTCGGTGATGAGTCGCATCGCCCTGGCGACCACGTCGCCGCGCATGTTCCACTCCGGTGATCCGGGGGAGGCGTCCGGTCGGCACCGCTTGCAGGCGCGGAAACCGGCCTTCTGTGCGGCGGCGGCGGTGGGGTAAAACCGCATGTTGCGTGCGTAGGGCGGGCGGACCGGGCAGCTGGGCCTGCAGTAGATCTTCGTGGTGAGCACGGCGGTGACAAACCAGCCGTCGAACCGGGCGTCCTTCGACTGGACGGCCCGGTAATAGCGGTCGAAATCCTCGTGCATGGCTCCCACAATTACACGCGCGCACCGACAACACTGGCGGAAAACCGACATGGTCGTCGTTGGGTGCGTCCGGTGCGAATCAGCCTGGTCGGGATCTCAATGCTTGACGACGGGTCAGCGTCGAACGTGGGCTACGCTGGGCCCCTTTGGACTGGCACGCTACCTGTCCGGAAACAGCCCAGACGCCTGAAACGGCGGGCCACCGGTCTCAAGGCCCTAACGATCTCGTCAATTGTCGGCATCGTCACTCGCACAATAGGACCCGCTGTGTTCTGGTGTATGGCGATGTCCACTCGTGTGCTGTCCATCCTTCGTTTGTCCGCCGCCGCCGCGGCATTCGCAGTGCTGGCCGGTGTCGAATGGGGCGCGGCCAATGCGGCGCCCACCGCCGACAATCAGGGATACGTCAACTCCACCGCGCGATGCGCCTCACCCAGCGAGACCGTCGTCTTCGGCAGCACGGAATCATCGCGGGTGGCGATATGCGAGGTCGACGGCGAGTACGTCTACCGCGGCGTCCGACTCCGTGACGGCGCAAAGTTGGTTATCCCCGCCACCAAGTCGGGCGATGGCTACACCGCCGAGAACAACGGCATCACGTACACCGTCACCGAGGATTCGTTGGTCGTCAGCACGGGCTCGCGGGTGATCCGTGAGGAAACGATGATCGACTTCCACACCGCGCAGATGACCGAGGTGGGTGCATCACCGCCAGAGGCCCAGACATCAACGCCCACAACGCCATTGCCGCCGCCTCTGCCCGCCGAAGTCGGCGGCGAAGCCAGCTGATCTGACTACCCGCGCAGTTCTCCCCGGAGATACTCGGCGCGGCATGCGCGACGGGCGAGCTTGCCGCTGGTCGTGCGCGGGATGGCGCCCGCGGGGACGAACCGGACATCGGCGACAGCGAGGCCGTGGACCTCGGCGACGGCCGCTCGGATCGCGACGGCGGCGGCGTCCGCGTCAGTGCGGCGGCTGCCCGACGCACGCTCAGCGACGATGACGACGCCTGCGTCGGTGGCGAACGCCGCGACGTAGCCCCGTCGCACGATCGGTGAGGCGGCCTCGGCGGTGCACTCGATGTCGTGCGGATAGTGCTGCAGGCCGTCGACCAGGATCACGTCCGCGCGGCGGCCGGTGATATACAGCTCGCCGTCGACATATACCCCGAGATCGCCGGTGCGCAGCCATGTTCCATCCGTCGACACGCCCTCGGTGTGACTTCCCGACTCCAACCGCGTACGAAGATTCGCGTCGAACGTCTGTCGTGACTCCTCGGGCCGCCCCCAGTACCGCCGCGCGGTGTTGTCGCCGTGCAGCCAGACCTCGCCAACCCTCCCATCGGGGAGTTCGGCGTGGGCGTCGGGATCCACGATGGCGGCCCACTGGCTTCGAGCGACCTGCCCGCAGGACACGTGTGGGACGGCCCCGACTGCATCTGCGGGAACACGGACCGCTCGGCCTTCAGCCAGCTGCCGTCGATCGAGGTAAGCGACCGTCGGGCGGGCCGACGGAGCGATGGTCGACACGAACAGGGTTGCCTCGGCGATCCCGTACGACGGTTTGATCGCTGTGGGCGGCAAGCCGTACGGAGCAAACGCGTCACTGAACGCGGTGATGGCATCGATGCTGACGGGTTCGGAGCCGACGATCATCACCACATTGCCGAGGTCGAGATCCTCGCCGGGCCCGGGTAACCCGCGCTGGGCGGTGTACTCGTAGGCGAAGTTCGGTGCCGCGGTGACAACCCGCCCATGCCGCGACCCGTCGGCAAGCGCACGAATCCAACGCTGCGGCCGGCGAATGAAGGCCGTCGGCGACATCAGCGTCGAATGACCGCCGTACACCGCCGGGAAGCCGATCATCGACAACCCCATGTCGTGGTACAGCGGTAACCAGCTGACGCCGTGGGTATTTCGGTCAAGCAGGTCGATCGAAAGGATCATCTGCAACAAGTTGGTCCCGACCGCGCGGTGGGTGATCTCCACACCGACCGGCGGACGCGTCGACCCGGAGGTGTACTGCAGATGCGAGACATCGTCCACCTCGAGGTCGACGGCGACGAACGCGTCGGCGGCGTCGTCTGGAACGTCGTCCACCGCGATGACGGGCAGTGAACGCGTGAATGCGAAGTGGGCGAGGAAGTCTCGTACCTTTTCGACCGACGCGCTCGCCGTCAGAATGGCCGTGGGCCGCGCATCGCGCAGCGCCGTTTCGAGGCGTTCGGCGTGGCCGTGAAGTTCCGGGGCGAACAACGGCACCGCGATCGTGCCCGCCTTCACGGCCGCGAAAAAGGCCGCGACGTACGCGAGGCCCTGCGGCGCCAGGATGGCCACCCGATCTCCCCTGGATGTCACCTGTTGCACCCGGGCGCCGACGGCACGCATCCGGCGGCCCAACTGGTTCCAGGTCAACTCGTCGGGCGCTCCACTGTCCGACACCGCGAAATCCAGGTACCGATAGGCGACCGCGTCGCCGACGTTGGCGATGTTGCGGTCGATGAGCGATATCAGCGTCACTCCGGGCGGCAGCACGATGCCACCGTCGGCATCGAGACAGTCCTCGATCTGCAGCAGGCCCTCGCCGGCCATCGAACCGCGCACGCCCCAATCTTAGTTAGCGTGACGGCAAGTATCACTTACCTGACAGGTCGATGTGACCAAGCGCGCACGGTCAGACGGGCAGCGCGAGCCGAGTCGGTTCGTCGTATCCGCGCAACGTCACCGAATCGCCGAGGGTCCAGTGCGCACGCTCTTCTTCGTCTGCATTCGAGACCGCCTCGGACGACGCCAGCAGGTGTCCGGGTACCTCTTTGGCGAGTTCGCAGAGTCGCGCGGCCTCGTTGACCGGGTCGCCGATCACGGTGTATTCGAAGCGTTCGTGCGCGCCCACGTTGCCGGCGACCGCCTCGCCGGCCGCGATGCCGATGCCGGCTTCGCATTCGGGTGCCTCGTCGCGGATCCGCCTGGCGATCGCCCGCCCCGCGGCCAGTGCCTCGCCTTCCGGATTGTCGAGATGATTGGGCGCACCGAACACGGCCAGCGCGGCATCACCCTCGAACTTGTTGACGAACCCGTGGTGGCGATCGACTTCGTCGACGATGACCGCGAAGAACCGGTTCAACAGGTCCACCACCTCGGTCGCGGGTCGACCGGTCACCAGCTGGGTGGACCCGATGATGTCGACGAAGATCACCGCGACGTGGCGCTCCTCGCCGCCCAACTTCGGGCGCTGCTGTTCCGCCGCCGCGGCCACCTCACGGCCGACATGACGACCGAACAGATCCCGAACACGCTCGCGCTCACGCAATCCCGCGACCATCGAGTTGAACCCTCGCTGCAGCTGGCCGAGTTCGGTGCCGTCGAACACGACCACGTTGGTGCGGAGGTCGCCTTCCTCGACGCGGGTGAGGGCGTCGCGGACCACGCGCACCGGAGTGACGGTGAGCCAGGACAGGATCCACATCAGAATCGCTCCGAAGAGCAACGCGAACAGCGCGAGAATCATGACGGCGACGGTGAACTGCTTCGGTGTGACGTTCTGCTGGAACAACGTGATCCCGGCAGCGAGGAAGATGCCGAGTACCGGTACGCCAGAGCCAAGAGCCCAGACCAGCATCGTGCGGCCCATCAGCCCTTCGGTGAGACGACGCGGCGGCTCACCCGCCTCGAGCGCCTGAGCGGCGACCGGCCGCAGGGCGAACTCGGTGAACAGGAAGCAACTGGCTGAGACGACGATGCCGGGGAAGCTGACGCCCAACAGCCATTTCGGGATGTAGTCGGTATCCACCTGCGCGTACAACGCGGTGAGCACGATGGTGCCGACGCCCCACAGGAACAGCAACACGCGGGTCAGCCGCCAAGGGGCGAGGAAGGTGTTGCGCTCGTCCTCGCGCGTCGGTTGTCGCTCCTCGATCGCCCAGCGCACATTGTTCATGACGCGAGTAGTCGCCCAGACCACCCCGACGATCAGCGCGGTCAAAACGTAGATCGGTACCGCGATGAACGTGATCCAGCGGACCTCCGGCTCGAACACGCTGGGCGTCGGAAAAGCGACGATGACGACCAGCGCCGCTACTGCGATTCCGATCAGATTCGCCGTGACGATGAAGACCGTCAAGATGATCTGGATGCGGACTCGTCGTCTGCGTTGACTCTCGGAGACCCGGCCCAGCACCCACGAGCCGTATTCGGGTGTCGAGGAAAGACGGCCGCCCTGCCGTGTCACCCGTTCCAGCAGGCGACCGAGCCGCTGCGGCACCGACTTGTTCACCGTCATCGTGCCCTCAGCGTAAGTTGCCGCGCCGCCGCCTAAGGTGGTTCGGGTGCGTCTCGTGATCGCCCAGTGCACTGTCGACTACGTCGGACGCTTGACGGCTCACCTGCCGTCCGCCCGGCGCCTGCTGCTCATCAAGGCCGACGGATCGGTCAGCGTCCACGCCGACGACCGCGCCTACAAGCCGCTGAACTGGATGTCTCCGCCCTGCTGGCTCACCGAAGAGTCCGAAGGACCCGTCCCGGTATGGGTGGTCGAGAACAAGGCGGGGGAGCAATTGCGCATCACCGTCGAGTCCATCGAGCACGACTCCAGCCACGAGCTCGGTGTCGACCCGGGGTTGGTCAAAGACGGCGTCGAAGCGCATCTGCAGGAGCTGCTGGCCGAGCACGTCGAGCTGCTCGGCACGGGCTACTCACTGGTGCGTCGCGAGTACATGACCGCGATCGGTCCCGTGGATCTGCTGTGTCGTGACGAGAACGGGCGCTCGGTCGCCGTCGAGATCAAACGGCGCGGCGAGATCGACGGCGTCGAACAACTCACGCGGTATCTCGAACTCCTCAACCGCGACACGCTGCTGGCTCCTGTCGCCGGCGTGTTCGCCGCCCAACAGATCAAGCCACAGGCGCGGACCTTGGCTACTGATCGTGGGATTCGTTGCGTGACTTTGGATTACGACAAGATGCGTGGCATGGACAACGACGAGTTCCGGCTCTTCTGAGCATGCCTCGGCGCCGGACACCGCCGCGCAAGCGACGAGCCGTGCCACCACTGCCCGCGAGCAGGCGGATCGAATCCGGCCCGGACGGCTACGACTATGAAGTGCACCCGGTCGCGGCCGCGCGTGCGACCAAGACCTACCGCTGCCCGGGGTGCGATCACGAAATACGTCCTGGGACCGCGCATTTGGTCGTGTGGCCAGCCGATCGCGGCGAGCAGGCGTCAGAGGACAGGCGACACTGGCACACCCCGTGCTGGGCGCATCGGGCTACCCGGGGTCCAACCAGGAAATGGTCTTGATGTAAGCGTCAGTGATCGGCGGCGGGCTCGACGAGTTCGATCAGCACACCGCCCGCATCCTTGGGATGGATGAAGTTGATCCGCGAGTTCGAGGTGCCGCGGCGCGGGGCGTCATAGAGAAGGCGAACGCCGTCTGCGCGCAGGCGCTCCGACAGGGCGTCGATGTCGCTGACCCGGTACGCAAGCTGCTGGAGCCCGGGGCCGCGCTTGTCGATGAACTTCGCAATGGTCGAGGTCTCGTCGAGCGGGGACATCAACTGGATCTGGGCGCTGCCGACGGGCGCGCCACGCACCGACAGCATGGCCTCGCGGACACCCTGCTCCTCGTTGACTTCCTCATGCAGGACGATCATGCCGAGGTTGTCGTGGTACCACTTGATGGCGACGTCGAGATCGGGGACTGCGATGCCGACATGGTCGAGCGCGGTCACCAACGCACTTGCGAGGATCGGACGGGCATCAACCTGCTCGGCAGTCATGAGCCAACGGTAACGTTTAATAGATCGGTTGCATATGCGTAATCGGTCACATCGGTCGGCAGGACCCCCGGAGGAAAAGAATGACGACGTCGGTAATTGTTGCTGGAGCTCGTACGCCGGTCGGCAAACTCATGGGGTCGCTCAAAGACTTCTCGGGTAGCGATCTGGGGGCCATCGCGATCGCCGGTGCGCTGGAAAAAGCCAAGGTCCCGGCCTCGGCCGTCGAATACGTCATCATGGGCCAGGTCCTCACCGCCGGAGCCGGGCAAATGCCAGCCAGGCAGGCGGCGGTCGGCGGAGGCATCGGCTGGGACGTGCCGTCGCTGACCATCAACAAGATGTGCCTGTCGGGTATCGACGCCATCGCACTGGCCGACCAGCTGATCCGGGCCGGCGAGTTCGACGTCGTGGTCGCGGGCGGCCAGGAATCGATGACCAAGGCGCCGCACCTGCTGATGGACAGCCGCGCCGGTTACAAGTACGGCGACGTCACCGTTCTCGACCACCTGGCCTACGACGGCCTGCACGACGTGTTCACCGATCAGCCGATGGGGGCTCTGACCGAGCAGCGCAACGAGGTTGACCAGTTCACCCGGGCCGAGCAGGACGAGTTTGCGGCGCGCTCGCACCAAAAGGCCGCTGCCGCATGGAAAGACGGCGTCTTCGCTGACGAGGTCGTACCGGTGAAGATCCCGCAGCGCAAGGGAGACCCGATCGAGTTCGCGGAAGACGAGGGCATCCGCGCCAACACCACCGCCGAGTCGCTGGCCGGGCTCAAGCCGGCGTTCCGCAAGGACGGCACCATCACCGCGGGATCGGCATCGCAGATCTCCGACGGGGCCGCCGCAGTGGTGGTGATGCGCAAGGAAAAGGCTCAGGAACTGGGGCTGACCTGGCTGTGCGAGATCGGTGC
This sequence comes from Mycobacterium barrassiae, assembly GCF_025822765.1. GTDB lineage: Bacteria > Actinomycetota > Actinomycetes > Mycobacteriales > Mycobacteriaceae > Mycobacterium > Mycobacterium barrassiae. Next base: position 11,645 of record NZ_JACKUK010000016.1, read on the forward strand.
GCATGGCGTGGTGGCCGGTCCGGATTCCACGCTGCAGTCGCAGCCGGCGAATGCGATCAAGAAAGCCATTGCCCGCGAAGGCATTTCGGTTGATCAGTTGGACGTCATCGAAATCAACGAGGCGTTCTCGGCAGTGGCGTTGGCCTCGATGAAGGAGCTCGGCGTCGATCCGGAGAAGGTCAACGTCAACGGCGGTGCGATCGCCATCGGACATCCGATCGGCATGTCGGGTGCCCGGATCACCCTGCACGCCGCCCTTGAGCTGGCACGACGCGGTTCCGGCTATGCCGTCGCGGCGCTGTGCGGCGCCGGCGGCCAGGGCGACGCCCTGGTGCTACGGGCGGGCTAGAGACCTACGACACCGTGTAGTAATCCACGGGGTATTCCGGCACAATGGCGGCCATGACTGGCGCCTTTGATCTGCGGTCCGTTGCTGGGTGGTTCCGTCTGGTGGCGCTGCTCGAGGCCGTCAGCTGGGTCGGACTGCTGCTAGGCATGTATTTCAAGTACCTCGGTAGCCCCAGGACCGAGATCGGCGTCAAGATCTTCGGCATGGCGCACGGAGTGGTCTTCGTAGCCTTCGTGGTGGCGGGTTTACTGGCCGGAATCGCCTTCAGATGGGCGGTCGGAACGTGGTTGCTGGCGGTTCTTGCAAGCATCGTGCCACTCGGCAGTGTGATCTTCCTCATATGGGCCGACCGGACCGCGAAGTTCGGCGCCGGGGCCATGGCTGAACCGGGGCAGCCGGCCGTCGAAACGACGTGACAAACTTGTGGGCGTGACTCGTCCACGTCCTGTTGCTGCGTCCATGGCTGGTGCGATCGACCTTTCGGCGCTCAAACAACCGGCGTCTGCCGGGGGCGCCGGCGCGGCCGGCCCATCCGGTGGGGTCGAGGTCACCGAGGCCAATCTGGAGGCCGAGGTTCTCGTCCGCTCCACCCAGGTTCCCGTCGTCGTACTGCTGTGGTCACCGCGCAGCGACGCCAGTGTGCAGTTGGGTGAAGTGCTGGGGAGCCTCGCCGCGGCCGACGGCGGTAAGTGGGCGCTCGCGACGGTCAACGTCGACACCACCCCGAAGGTGGCGCAGATGTTCGGCGTGCAGGCCATCCCGACCGTCATCGCTCTGGGTGCCGGCCAACCGCTGTCGAGTTTTCAGGGAATGCAGCCGCCGGAGCAGCTGCGCGGCTGGATCGACTCTCTTCTGAAGGCGACCGCGGGGAAGCTCAGCGGCGGAGGCGAGGATTCCGAACAGGTCGACCCCCAGCTGGCCCAGGCGCGGGCGCATCTGGAGGCCGGTGACTTCGACGCCGCGCGAGAGGCGTATCAGGCGATCCTGGATGCCAGGCCCAACGATGCGGAGGCCAAGGGTGCGGTGCGTCAGATCGCGTTCCTGCAGCGGGCATCCGCGCACAGCCCCGATGCGGTGGCTACGGCCGATGCCGCCCCCGACGACATCGAGGCGGCGTTCGCCGCGGCCGACGTGGAAATCCTGCAGCAGAACATCGAGGCTGCGTTCGATCGCCTGATCGCATTGTTCAAGCGCACCAAGGACGACGACCGCACGCGGGTCCGCACCCGGCTGATCGAGCTGTTCGATCTCTTCGATCCTGCCGACCCCGAGGTCATCGCGGGCCGGCGCAAGTTGGCCAACGCGCTGTACTGAGCCCGCGGAGCACCCCGCCGAGCAGACGCGAAAACCCCTATTTCGCTGCGAAATGGGGGGTTTCGCGTCTAGCCGTGAGAGGAAAGTGACGCGCGCTAGTCGACGGGTTCGAACCACAGCGCCGCCAGCGGAGGCAACACCATGACCGCAGAGGCCGGCCGACCGTGCCACGGCTCGTCGGTCGCCTCGACCGCGCCGTAGTTGCCGATGCCCGACCCGTTGTAGATGTCGGCGTCGGAGTTGAGAACCTCCCGCCAGGTGCCCGCATGTGGCAGGCCGAGGCGATAGCGGCTGTGTTCTGAGCCCGAGAAGTTGAACACACACGCCAGTTTGGAGCCGTCATCGCCGAACCGCAGGAAGCTCAGCACGTTGTTGGCCGAGTCGTTGGCGTCGATCCACGAATAACCCTCCGGCTTCGTGTCCTGAGACCACAGTGCTCGCCTGGTGCGGTAGATCTCGTTCATGTCCTGCACGAACCGCTGCACGCCCGTGGAGAAACTGTTCTCGTCCAGCTGATACCAGTCGACGCCGCGCTCCTCCGACCACTCGGCACGCTGGCCGAACTCCTGCCCCATGAACAGCAACTGCTTGCCGGGGTGGGCCCACTGGTAGGCGAGCAGGCCGCGCAGTCCCGCGGCTTTGGTGTGGTCGTTGCCCGGCATGCGACCCCACAGCGTGCCCTTGCCGTGCACCACCTCGTCGTGACTGATGGGCAGCACGAAGTTCTCGCTGAACGCGTAGAGCATCGAGAACGTGATCTCGTGATGGTGGTAGCTGCGGTGAATGGGATCCCGCTTGATGAACTCCAGCGTGTCGTTCATCCAGCCCATGTTCCACTTCATCGAGAAGCCAAGGCCACCAAGGTTCGTCGCCCGCGTCACACCCGGCCATGACGTCGACTCCTCGGCGACTGTGACGATGCCCGGTGCGAGCTTATGCACCGTGGCGTTCATCTCCTGGAGGAACTGCACGGCCTCGAGGTTCTCCCGGCCGCCGTACACGTTCGGCGTCCAACCACCTTCGGGTCGCGAATAATCCAGGTAGAGCATCGACGCGACGGCATCGACGCGTAACCCGTCGATGTGATACTCCTGCAGCCAGTACAGCGCGTTGGCCACCAGGAAGTTGCGGACCTCGGCGCGACCGAAGTCGAATACGTAAGTGCCCCAGTCGAGTTGCTCGCCGCGGCGGGGGTCGGAGTGTTCGTAGAGCGCGGTGCCGTCGAAGCGGCCCAGCGCCCAGGCATCCTTGGGGAAGTGGGCGGGCACCCAGTCCATGATCACGCCGATGCCGGCCTGGTGCAGGGTGTCCACCACGTGGCGGAACTCGTCGGGGGTGCCCAATCGCGCCGTCGGCGCGTAGTAGGACGTCACCTGATAACCCCACGAACCGCCGAACGGATGCTCGGCGACGGGCATCAACTCGACGTGGGTGAACCCGTTGGACACCACGTATTCGGTGAGTTCAGTGGCCAATTCGCGGTAGCTCAGGCCCGGGCGCCACGACATCAGGTGCACCTCGTAGGTGCTCATCGGTTCGAAAACCGGATTCTCGCGGGCGCGACGCTCCATCCACTTGTCGTCCTGCCAGGTGTATTCGCTCTGCGTGACCTTCGACGCCGTCTGCGGCGGCACCTCGGTGGCGAACGCCATCGGGTCGGCGCGGTCGCTGACCGAACCGTCGGCGCCGTGCACCCGGAACTTGTACAGTCCGCCGATTTCGAAACCGGGCCAGAACAGCTCCCAGACCCCGGTCGAACCGAGCACGCGCAGCTGCGCCTCGTTGCCGTCCCAGTGGTTGAACTCGCCGATCAGGCTGACGCCCTTGGCATTTGGCGCCCACACCGCGAAGGATACGCCGTGGACCACGCCGTCGGGTGTGGTGAAACTGCGGGGATGCGCGCCGAGAATCTCCCAGAGGCGCTCGTGGCGACCCTCCGCGAACAGGTGCAGATCGATCTCCCCGAGGGTGGGCAGGAACCGGTACGCATCGGCGACGGTGTGTACGACCTGACCGTCGCCGCCGGGATAGGCGATCTCGAGCCGGTAGTCCATCAGGTTCGTCATCGGCAGCGCGACGGCGAAAAGCCCGCCCTCGATGTGCTGGAACGGATATCGCTCGCCGCCCACGAGGGCCGCCACCTCCACCGCGTGGGGTCGGTAGGCGCGGATGACCGTGTGGTCGCCGTATTCATGCGCACCCAGGATCGAGTGCGGGTCGTGGTGTTCGCCGGCAAGCAGACGGTTCAGATCGGCTGTGTGCGGGCGGAGGTTCGGGCTCGTGCGTTGGTTGGTCTGCGTCATCTCGTCACTCCCTACGCAGTAGGTTGAGTCGTTGGTCGGCCGGCACCTGGGGCATGTTCAGCACGTGCGCCACCGCCCTTGCCGGGTCGAGGCGGACGTAATTTGCTTGTCCCCACTGATATTCGTCGCCGGTGATTTCGTCGCGCACCCAGAAGCGGTCGTACGGTTCCATCCCCAACGCGCCCATGTCGAGCCAGAGTGTGGCCTCTTCGGGGCCGAACGGGTTGAGCGTCACCACCACCAGCACCTGATCGCCCGTCACCGGGTCGAACTTGCTGTAGGCCAACAAGCCGTCGTTGTCGACATGGTGGAACTTGATGGTGCGCAGCTGATGCAGCGCGGGGTGCACGCGGCGGATCTCGTTGAGCCGGGTCAGGAACGGCTCCAGCGATTCGCCGTCGGCCAGCGCGGCCTCGAAATCGCGCGGCCGCAGTTCGTACTTCTCGGAATTGAGGTACTCCTCGCTGCCCTCGCGTACGGCGCGGTGCTCGAAGAGCTCGTATCCCGAATACACACCCCATGCCGAACTCATCGTCGAGGCCAGCACCGCCCGGATCGCGAACATGCCGGGACCGCCGTGCTGCAGGCTCTCGTGGAGGATGTCCGGGGTGTTGACGAACAGGTTGGGACGCGCGTAGTCGGCGTGCTGCGCGATCTCTTGACCGAACTCGGTGATCTCCCACTTCGCCGTCCGCCACGTGAAGTACGTGTAGGACTGCGTGAATCCGAGTTTGGCCAGACCGTATAGCCGCGCCGGCCGGGTGAACGCCTCCGAGAGGAACAGGACGTCGGGATCGTCGTTCTTCACCTTGCCGATCAGCCACGCCCAGAAGTTCGGCGGTTTGGTGTGCGGATTGTCAACCCGAAACACCTTGACCCCGTGCGAGACCCAGAACCGCACCACCCGAAGGACTTCTGCGTATAGCCCGGCGGGGTCGTTGTCGAAGTTGATCGGATAGATGTCCTGATACTTCTTCGGCGGGTTCTCGGCATAGGCGATGGTGCCGTCCGGCAGCACCGTGAACCACTCCGGATGCTCCTTGGCCCACGGATGGTCCGGTGCGCACTGCAGTGCGAGGTCCAGCGCCACTTCCATCCCGAGATCGCGAGTGGCGGCGACGAAGTCGTCGAAATCATCGATGGTGCCCAGCTGAGGATGGACCGCGTCATGGCCGCCCTCGTCGCTGCCGATCGCCCACGGCGAGCCCACGTCGCCGGGTGCGGCGGTGACCGAGTTGTTGGGGCCTTTGCGATGGACCTTGCCGATCGGATGGATAGGTGGCAGATAGACGACGTCGAAGCCCATGGCTGCGATGCGGGGCAGCGCTTTGGTGGCGGTCGCGAACGTTCCGTGGACGGGCTTACCCTTCTTGTCCCAGCCGCCGGTCGACCTCGGGAACATCTCATACCAGCTGCCGAACCGCGCCAGGGGGCGATCCACCCAAATACCGTATTGCTCTCCGCGCGTGACCAATTCGCGTAGCGGATACTCGGCGAGCAGCGCCGCCACTTCGTCTGACAGCGCCGCACCGGCCCTGGCGAACGGGTCGCCGGGTTGGCGCAGCGCTTCGGCCGCCGCGATGATCGGGTCCCGCAGCTTACGAGGCACACCGGTCGAGGCGCGTTCGAGCAACCGCGCTCCGACGAGCAGATCGTTGGACAGTTCGACTTCGCCCTGGCCGGCATCCAGCTTGGCGGTGACGGCCTTGCGCCACGTCGTGATCGGATCACCCCACCCGTCCACGCGGAACGTCCACAGCCCGACGGAATCGGGCGTGAACTGCCCGTGAAACACGTCGGGCGTCGTACCCGGGGCCATCGGCAGGTGTTGTCGCTTGATGCGTTCCCGTGGTTTGACGACCTCTTCGATGGGCACCGGCTCCGCAGCGGGAGCGGTCACCCCCGCCGGCCCGTTGACCAGCTGTGGGTAGGCCGAACCGTGGTAGCGGACGACGAGGGTGGCCGCGACGGCGTCGTGGCCCTCGCGCCACACCGTCGCCCGGACCGGCACGACTTCGCCCACGACCGCCTTGGCCGGGAACTTTCCGCCGGATACGACGGGCGCGACGTCATCGATCCCGATCCGACCGACCACTTCCCACCACTCCTTCAGCTGCGTCGTCTGAGGTCATTGACTGTGATTGCGCACCCTCGTGAACCCACTTGGCCCTATACCCACCGTAATGCGCTGCCCAATCAAGCGGAGGTGAAGCGGTATCGGCGCCAAGCCTGCAGCCCCGCGAAATGTCAGTAAGGTTGGCTCGCGTGAAAGCTCTTCGCAGGTTCACCGTCCGCGCCCATCTTCCCGACCGGTTGGTCGCACTCGAGCGGCTGTCGATCAACCTGCGGTGGTCATGGGACAAGCCCACCCAGGACCTGTTCGCGACGATCGATCCGGAGCTCTGGAGTCAGGTCGGATGTGACCCGGTCGCGTTGCTGGGGCTGGTCAGCCCGACGCGGCTGGACGAATTGGCTGTCGATGAATCCTTTGTCCGCCGGCTCGACGAACTGGCCGCCGAGCTGGACGACTACCTGAGTCGGCCGCTGTGGTACCAGCAGCAGCTCGAACAGGGTGCCGAACTGCCCAACGGCATCGCCTACTTCTCGATGGAGTTCGGCGTCGCCGAGGTGCTGCCCAACTACTCCGGCGGGCTGGGCATTCTCGCCGGTGACCACTTGAAGTCCGCCTCGGATCTGGGTCTGCCGCTGATCGCCGTCGGCCTTCTCTACCGCTCCGGGTACTTCCGGCAGTCGCTGACCGCCGACGGCTGGCAACACGAGAGCTACCCGTCCATCGATCCGCAGGGCCTGCCGCTGCGGTTGCTCACCGACGCCGGCGACAACCCTGTGCTGGTGAGCGTCGCGATGCCCGAGGACACCGAGTTGCGTGCCCGCGTCTGGATCGCTCAGGTCGGCCGAATTCCGTTGCTGCTACTGGACTCCGACATCCCGGAGAACGATCACGACCTTCGTGGCGTGACCGATCGGCTGTACGGCGGCGACCAGGAACACCGGATCAAGCAGGAGATCCTCGCCGGTATCGGCGGCGTGCGCGCGATCCGCGCCTTCATCGAGGTCGAGGGTCTGGCGTCACCCGAGGTGTTCCACATGAACGAGGGGCATGCCGGCTTCCTCGGTGTCGAGCGGATCCGCGAACTGATCGACGCCGGGTTGGACTTCGACACCGCCCTGACCGTCGTGCGTTCGTCGACGGTGTTCACCACCCACACCCCTGTTCCAGCCGGTATCGACCGGTTCCCGGTGGACATGGTCAAGCGGTATTTCGGCGGCCCGGAAGGCGATCCGTCCGGCGCTGATTCGCGCCTGCTGCCCGGTGTCTCGCTGGATCGCGTCATCTGGTTCGGCGCCGAGGACGACCCGTCGAAGTTCAACATGGCGCATATGGGGCTGCGGCTCGCTCAGCGGGCGAACGGTGTCTCGCTGCTGCACGGCAAGGTCAGCCGCGGCATGTTCAACGAGCTGTGGCCGGGCTTCGACCCCGGCGAGGTGCCGATCGGCTCGATCACCAACGGTGTGCACGCGCCCACCTGGGCGGCCCCGGAATGGGTGGAGTTGGGCCGCGAACTGATCGGCAGCGCGGACCTCGGCGAGCTGAGGGAGCCCGAGGTGTGGGAGCGGCTGCACGAGGTCGATCCCGGACACATGTGGTGGATCCGCTCGCAGCTGCGCGAGAAGTTGGTCCACGACGTCCGGGCCCGGCTGCGTCGGTCCTGGCACGAGCGCGGCGCATCCGAGGCCGAATTGGGCTGGATCGCAACGGCATTCGATCCTGACGTGCTGACCATCGGCTTCGCGCGGCGTGTCCCGACGTACAAGCGGCTGACCCTGATGCTGCGTGATCCGGAGCGGCTGGAGAAGTTGCTGCTCGACGAGGAGCGGCCGGTCCAGCTGATCGTGGCGGGCAAGTCGCACCCGGCCGACGACGGCGGTAAGGCGTTGATCCAGCAGGTGGTCAAGTTCGCCGACCGTCCCGAGGTTCGCCACCGCATCGCGTTTCTGCCCGACTACGACATGTCGATGGCTCGCCAGTTGTACTGGGGGTGCGACGTCTGGCTGAACAATCCGTTGCGACCGCTGGAGGCGTGCGGCACGTCGGGCATGAAGAGTGCGCTCAACGGCGGGCTGAACCTGTCGATCCGCGACGGTTGGTGGGACGAGTGGTACGACGGCGAGAACGGCTGGGAGATACCCACCGCCGACGGCCTTGCGGACGAGGGGCGGCGCGACGACATCGAGGCCGCCGCGTTGTACGACCTGATCGAGCGGTCGGTGGCGCCGAAGTTCTACGACCGCAACGAGCACGGCGTCCCGATGCGGTGGGTGGAGATGGTGCGGCACACGCTGATCGCGCTCGGGCCGAAGGTGCTGGCGTCGCGGATGGTGCGTGACTACACCGAGAAGTACTACGCGCCCGCCGCGCAATCGCTGCGTAGGACCGTCGAGCCCGGCGCTGACGGGCAGCCGTTCGGTGCGGCCCGCGAATTGGCCGCCTACCGCGAGCGCGCCACCGAGGCGTGGCCCAAGATCCAGATCACCGACGTCGACAGCTACGGCCTTCCCGACACCCCGCTGCTCGGCTCCGAACTGACCCTGACCGCGACGGTCCACCTGGCCGGACTGACGGCCGAGGAGGTGTCGGTACAGGCGGTGCTGGGGCGCGTCGATGCGAGCGACGCGCTGGTGAACCCGGTCGCGGTGCCGATGCAGCACACCGGCACCGCCGACGGTGGAAACGAGGTCTTCACGACCACCACACCGCTGCCGGTCGCGGGGCCGGTCGGCTACACGGTGCGAGTGTTGCCGCACCACCCACTGCTGGCCGGCGACAACGAACTCGGCCTCGTCACGCTCGCGTGACGGCCGCCCTCAAGGTCGCGGTCGACGGCGGACCGTACGCGCTTGCGGCAGGCCCGGACGGCGCGCTGTGGGTGACGCTGGTGCACCGGGGTGCGATCGCGCGGGTGACGACGGGCGGCGACGTCGCGATCTATCCCGTCGCCGCTGCGTGCAGGCCGTCGATCATCACCGCGGCCCCAGACGGTGCACTGTGGTTCACCCGAAACGGCGACGACCGCATCGGGCGGATCACCACCACAGGGGAGCTGAGCGACGTCGACGTGGGGGAGGGGACCGCGCCGTACGGGATCGCCGTCGGAGCCGACGGTGCGCTGTGGTTCACGGCGATGACGACGGGCGAGGTCGGCCGGGTGTCCGTCGACGGCGAGCTCACCGATCGATATGCGGTCGGAGGTGCGCCGGCGATGATCGTCAGCGGACCCGACAACGCGCTGTGGTTCACCCTCAACCAACGCAGCGCGATCGGCCGACTGTCGTTGTCCGGAGAACTCACTGTGCGCGAATTACCCACTGCCGCAGCCGGTCCGGTGGGCGTAGCGGCCACCCACGACGACGCGATCTGGTTCACCGAGTTCCTTGCCGAGCGGCTCGGTCGGATCCCCATGGACGACGCCATCCAGGAGATGGATCTGCCAGGAAAGCCCCACGCCGTCGTCGCCGATCCCGACGACGGCGTTTGGGTGAGCCTGTGGGGTTCGAATCAGTTGGCCCGCGTCAGCGGCGACGGTGAGATCGTCACCATCGACCTCCCGCCGGGCAGTGAGCCGCACGGTCTGGCGATCGGTCCCGACGGCGCGCTGTGGGTCGCTTTGGAAGCCGGTTTCGTGCTGCGCATGCCGTCCTGACCGGGGCCGTTCGGAAGCCGATCAAACTATCTCGCCGACACCTGCCCGGCGCGCATCGCAGTCGGGGTAGGTTGCGTCAATTACTGCGACTCGTAGGAGGGGACTCGGCTGTGACGGTTGGGGATGTGCTGCGATGCGGCATCACGGTGTTTGCCGTGGGTGGATTGCTCGCTTGCCCATCAATCGGAGCCGCGTCCGCCCAGCCGGCGCCTGAGCCCACCCCGGTCATTGCGCCCGTGGCCTCGGCCGCGCCGGCGCCCGAAGGTGTGGCGCCACCTCCGCCCGTCGACGAAGGACGCGTCGAATCGACACCGCCTGCCGTCACGGAGACGCCCGACGGCTGGCAGCTCACCCTGTCGGCGAAGGACGAGACACAGGCGCCCATACCGCCGCTCACGACGGCGTTGTCGTCGCGCGAATACGTCGTCGGCGGAACCTACAGCGGCACACTGAGGGGACCGGACGACGGTGAAGAGCCGGGCGGCACCCTCGAGGTCGGCTACGAGATCGGCTGCGGTATCGACATGAGCACCTCCAACGGTGTCTCGCTGACCGGAACGATGGGCATCAGCCCGTCGATCGGGTTGCTCGGCATCGACGTCATCTCGCCGGGGATCGACGGCGTCCTGCCCTCTCTCGGCGGAAACCTCGGCGGCGGCATCACAGTCGGCCTCAAGCCCGGGCTGGTCAACGTGGTCCCGGTGACGAAGAAGGAGTACACCGGGGCCGACCCGTGGGTCATGGTCAGCAAGTTCCGCGTCAAGATCGACGGCTGCGTGGGCGAGTCGTTCATCCGCTCGTACGCATTCCTGACGAGGTCGACTGCCCAGTCCGAGGCCGTGCTCGCCTGGTACGGCGTGACCAAACAGATCTAGTCGAAGCGCTTGAAGCAGCGCTCCTGATCGCCGAGCACGCCGACGCGGAACGCGTCGATCCGGGAGAAGCCCGACGGCACCGACTCGCCGTTGACGTCGCTGGCGACCAGTCCGTTGGTGAGGATCCCGGACACCGCCTCGTCGACGTCGCCCGCGGTCAGTTGAATGGTGTTCCCGTCGGGAGTGGTGGCTTCCTTCGACAACTTCGCGGTGGCCACTCCGGTCAGGCATGCGGTGCGCAGCGCGGCCTCGGCGTTGTCGAGGGTTACGCCGCCGTGCTCATGCTGAATGGCCTGCATGTATCGCGAGACCAGTACGGAGTACGCGGTGTTGTCCCCGGTCGCCAGACTGACCTCTTCCTCGGAATCATCCTGTGCGCCAAGCGCTTCGAGCTCGGGTAGGTCGACGGAGATCGTGTTGGTCGCCGGACAGAAGGACACCGGCGGACTGGGCCGCGCATCGGGGCAGTCGACGGCCTCGAAGGTCAGTTCCGGCGGGTTCTTCGGGCTGAACAGGGTGTCCATCGCCGCCATGATGTCCTGCACGGACTTCTCGGTGATCGCCAGTTCGCCGGTGTGGTCCTCGGGGAGCAGCACGGGCAGGTCGCCGCGGCGCTGGCCGATCTCACGCATGTCTATCGACGCACAGGCCTGCACCCCGTCGGTGAATCCGAACTGGAACGCCGACACCCGTTCGAACGCCGAACCGTGTTCGTCCACGCCGACTTCCGGGTCGTCCTCGTTGAGCAGCGGATCGCGGAATCCGATGACGGCCGCCAGCACGTTGTTCAGGCCCTCTCCCGTCGAGAGGGTGAAGCGCGGTGAGTTGTCTTCGGCGACCCAGCGCATGTAGGCACCGGCCAGGCAGTCGGCCTGCTGCTCGGACACCAGTGTCTCGGTGTCTTCGTCGGACATCCCGGACTGGTACTGGATGGCGTGCCCGTATTCGTGCGCGAGCACCATCGTCACGCCCATGTCGCCGTGCGCCTGCTGCAGCGCGGGCAGCAGTTCACCGCGGTCCCATCCGATGGTGTGGTCGTCGAGGCAGTAGCCGGCGTTCACGATCCCGTACGTGCTGTCGCCGCAGAACTCGATGTCCTCGAAACCGTTGGCGTCCCAGGAGATCAGCTCCTCCACCGGGGTGAAGCCGCCGTCGAAGTACTCGCCGTAGTTGAGTTCCCAGAACTCCTCGATGTCGCTGATCGCCTGGCGGCCGAGTTCGTCCATATCGCCGTCGTCGGTGCCGAGCACGACCCGCGTCGGCCCCGCAGGATCGGATCGCATACCGGTCGGCCCATCGGTGGCGGGCATCCCCGCGACGCTGAACGGGTCGTCGAACACCGATACGGCGTGCCCTTGCAGCGTCGTGCTGCACGACGAGAGGACGAGTGCGGCAGAGACCGTGATCACCGCGCCCAACAGGTGTCGTCGGGGCATTGACGCCGCCTTTCGCGTCTGCAGGCGGCCAGGGCGACCCGCACGTGGAAGTAGCCGACAGGATAGTGAAATTAATCAGCTGCCGCGTAAACGTTCGAGCGCCTGTCGGACCCGGACCGGGTCGGTGGTCGCCCAAAACGGTGGCAGCGAGGCCCGCAGAAACCCGCTGTACCGGGCGGTGGCCATCCGCGAGTCCAGCACCGCGACGACGCCGCGGTCGTCGATGCGGCGCAGGAGCCGGCCGGCGCCCTGTGCCAGCAGCAGCGCCGCGTGGCTGGCCGCGACGGCCATGAAACCGTTGCCACCGCGAGCCGCCACCGCACGCTGGCGGGCCGTCAGCAGCGGGTCGTCGGGCCGTGGGAAGGGGATGCGGTCGATGAGTACCAGTGACAGTGACGGGCCGGGGACGTCGACGCCCTGCCACAGTGAGAGGGTCCCGAACAGCGACGTCTCGGCATCGTCGGCGAATCGCTTCACCAACGCCGACGTGGTGTCCTCGCCCTGACACAGGACCGGGGTGTCGAGGCGCTCCCGCATGATCTCGGCGGCGGACTTCGCCGCGCGCATCGAGGAGAACAGGCCGAGGGTGCGGCCGCCGGCGGCGGCGATGAGCGAAGCGATCTCGTCGAGCTGCTCGGCGGAGCCGGTGCCGTCGCGGCCGGGCGGCGGGAGGTGGGCGGCCACATAGAGGATGCCCGACTTCGCGTGCTCGAACGGCGATCCGACGTCGATGCCGCGCCACCGCACCTTGTCGTCACCGGCCAGCCCCCACGCGGACGCCATGGCGTCGAACGTGCCGCCGATTGTCAGCGTGGCCGAGGTGAGTACCGCCGTCGCACTCTCGAACAGCCTGGTGCGCAACAGACCCGACACCGACAGCGGCGCCACCCGCAACACCGCCCGGACGTTGCCCCTGTTGTCCTCGTGGTCCAGCCACACCACATCGGACCGGTCGGTGATGGCGGGGACGAAGGAGTCCAGGATGCGCGACGCCGTATCGCCGACGTCGGTCAGCGCGGTCACGGCCTCGGCACGCGCGGCAGCCGCCTTCGGATCGCTGGGGCTGGTGTCGATCGCCGACCGCACGCGGTGCGCGGCGTCCCGAAGAGCGGTCAGGTAGGTCGCCATCTCGTCGTCGAGGGTGTCGATGCGCCCGGGCGTCGCGTCGTGGATGACCGACGACAGAGTCGCGGTGGCCGCCTCGAGACGTTGCGCGAGTTCCTGGTCGACCAGGCGCGCGGAGCGGCGATGGGCAACACCCATGGACGTCGCCGACAGTTCGGCGGTGGCCACACCGGTGACCCGGTCCACGAGTTCGTGGGCTTCGTCGACCACCAGCAGGCGGTGTTCCGGGAGCACGGCGGCGTCGGACACGGCGTCGATGGCCAGCAGCGCGTGGTTGGTGACGACCACATCGGCCTGGCCGGCCTTGTCGCGCGCCTTCTCCGCGAAACAGTCGGTGCCGAACGGGCAGCGTGCCATCCCGATGCACTCCCGGGCCGAGACGCTGACCTGCGACCACGACCGGTCAGGCACACCCGGGGTCAGGTCGTCTCGATCGCCTGTCTCGGTCTCCGACGACCACGCGATGAGCCGCTGCACGTCGCGTCCCAGTGCCGACGTCGCGACCGGCTCGAACAGCTCCTCCTGCGACTGCTCATCGGGCTCTGTCGCCGCTCCATTGTGAATCTTGTTGAGACACAGGTAGTTTCCTCTACCCTTCAGCAGCGCGAATTTCGGGCTGCGCGGCAGGGCGTCGGTCAGCGATTCCGCCAGCCGGGGGAGGTCGCGGTCTACCAGCTGGCGCTGCAGCGCGATGGTCGCCGTCGATATGACGACGGGTTCCTCGGTGTCGACGGCCCGCGCGATGGCGGGCACGAGGTACGCCAGCGATTTGCCCGTCCCGGTACCCGCCTGCACGGCCAGGTGTTCGCCGGTGTCGAACGCATGCGCCACCGCCTCGGCCATCTCGATCTGGCCGGGGCGTTCTGCACCGCCGAGTGCCGTGACCGCCGTGGCCAGCAGTTCGGTGACGTTTCCGGTTTCGCCCGTGGCTGCTCCTAGTGACTCGCGGGGGCGATCATGCGGGTGGGTATCGCCGGTTCGCCCCGGGACAGTTTGAGGCCGTCCCACGGCAGGCTGTGCAGCCCCTCCTTGACGCGCTCGCGCGCGGCTTCGAGGCCGAGGCTGGCTTCCACGGGCTCACCCTGCTGAACCAGCGGCACGGTCAGCGGACGCTCGACCAGGGCGGGAGGCGCATCCGGTTTGGCACCGATGGGATGCACGATCTCTTCGACCACGGTGCCGGTGCGCTTGGCCAGACGCACTCCCTGCTTACGGCCGCCGTGGGACGTCTTGTGGAGGCTGCGTTTCTCCACGGGTATGCCGTCGACCTCGACCAGCTTGTAGACCATGGACGCCGTCGGTGCGCCCGAGCCTGTGACGACCGAGGTGCCCACACCGTAGATGTCGACGGGCTCGGCACGCAACGCGGCGATCGAGAACTCGTCGAGGTCGCCGGACACCACGATGCGGGTGTTGCGGGCACCGAGGCCGTCGAGTTGGTCGCGCACCTGGCGCGCGAGCACGCCCAGATCACCGGAGTCGATGCGGACCGCGCCGAGCTCCGGGCCCGCCACCTCGACGGCATTGGCCACACCCGCGGTGATGTCGTAGGTGTCCACGAGCAGCGTGGTGCCGACGCCCAACGCGTCGACCTGCGCCTTGAACGCCGCCTTCTCGTCGGATCCGTCGCGCGTGGTGTGCAACAGCGTGAACGCATGCGCACTCGTGCCGAGCGCGGGCACCCCGTAGGTGCGTTGAGCCTCGAGGTTCGACGAGCCCGCGAAACCCGCGATGTAGGCGGCGCGCGCGGCCGCGACGGCGGCCTGCTCATGTGTGCGACGCGAGCCCATCTCGATCAGCGCCCGGCCTTGTGCGGCGACGACCATCCGGGCCGCTGCCGATGCGATCGCGGTGTCGTGGTTGAAGATCGACAGCGCCAGCGTTTCCAGGACGACGCACTCCGCGAACGTGCCGTGGACGGCCAGCACGGGGGGGCCGGGGAAGTAGAGCTCGCCTTCGGCGTACCCGTCGACATCACCGCGGAACCGATAGTCGGCGAGATATGCCAGCGTCTCGCGGTCACAGAAGTCCGACAACGACACGAGTGCCTCGTCGTCGAACGTGAACTGTGCCAACGCTTCCACGAATCGCGCCGTCCCGGCCACCACACCGTAGCGACGACCGTCCGGCAGTCGGCGGGCGAACACCTCGAACGTGGTCCGTCGGTGCGCTGTGCCGTCGCCGAGTGCGGCCGAGAGCATCGTCAGCTCGTATTTGTCGGTGAGGAACGCTGGGGACATCCCCTTGGACTGCGGGACCACCTAGCAACCGTATCGGCTGATGGTCGACAAGCATCGACTCAAACAGCGGGGCATGCGTGTTGTGCCCTGGCCACGGCGCAGATCTGGCCGATCACCAGCGCGGGACTCTCGTTCTCGATGAAGTGATCGCTGTTAGTCGCAGTGATGTGGTTGGCGCTCAGGTAGGTGGAGAGCCTGGCGGCGGCGTCGAGCCACTGTGGCCAATACGTGTCGGCGTTGCCGATGCCGAGATAATCAAAGGGTTTGTCGGCACTGAGCACCGAGACGGGGATCGCAGGGACGGGTGGTGTCGCCGCGAGTTGGCCGACGCTCGAGGGATAGTTGGTCGACTCGATGCCGGGATTTTGGCGGCCGTGCTCGACGAGGCTTTCGATCCAATTCGCCCATACGTTGGTCGGCAATACCGTTGGTAAGAACTGCGAACTGGGGTCGACAAGCACGAGTCCGGACATTTCGGACGGGAAGGTTCGTGCGTAGGTCTGGGCGATGAGCCCTCCCCAGGAGTGGCCGACCAGAACGTACGGGCCGGCAAGCTGCGCAGCCGACACCAGCGCGTGCAGGTCGGCGGCCGCGCTCTGTGCCGTTGTCGGTTGGGCCACGGGTGTCGACCTGCTCGGCGCACCGTTCATCTGTTCGGTGCCGGGCCGGTCGTAGGCGCACACCCTGGTGAACGTTGCAACCGACGGATAGACCGCGTTTTCGGTGCGTTTCGCGACGTTCACGGAATCGTTCGGGTCGCCGGTGTAGCTCCAGTTGTCTGCGGCCACCCCGGCGCCCGAGATGAGTAGCACGGTGGGGGAACCCATCCCGCGGCATTCGAGGTAGATCACGCGACCGTCGCCGATGTCGACAAGCCCGGCGCTGTCGCCCATACCGGGAACGAAGGCATCCGGTTGGCCCAGTGCGGTGGAGGACCCGAGGCCCGCCCAGACGAGTACCAGACAGGTTGCTGCTGCGCACCTCGCGATATGTACCGCGAGCCTGGGGAATGTCATCGCACGAATCGTATGGGGGGTCGGCTTTGGATGCGCTGGAATGCGCTTCGCGGTGGGCATGAGGCGAAGCATCCGCTGCACGCGCTACTTCGCGGCCTCGCTATCCTTGTCCACATGGTTACGCCTGCGAAGACCCGACCGGGAACTCGCGAGGAACGGGATGTCGCAACCATCGATGCGACCGATAGCCCCTGGGTGACCCTGGTCTGGGACGATCCGGTCAACCTGATGACCTACGTGACGTACGTCTTCCAGAAACTCTTCGGCTACAGCGAGCCGCACGCGACCAAACTCATGCTGCAGGTGCACAACGAGGGCAAGGCCGTGGTGTCGGCGGGCAGCCGGGAGTCGATGGAGATCGACGTCTCCAAGCTCCACGCCGCGGGCTTGTGGGCAACCCTGCAGCAGGACCGCTGATCCGGCTGTGCGCAAATGGAAACGGGTCGATACCGCTGACGGCCCGCGCTTCCGCTCAGCGCTGGCCGCACACGAGGTGTCGCTGCTGCAGAACCTTGCGACGTCATTGGTCGGAATGCTCGACGACCGCCAATCATCGTCTCCCGCTGACGAACTGAAGGACATCACCGGTATGCGCACCGGTCACTCGTCACCGCCGGAGGACGAGACGATGAAACGTCTGCTGCCGGACTTCTTCCGCCCGCAAAACGATCACCCCGCCGGCTCGGGTACTGCCGAAAGCCTCAACAGCGCGCTTCGAAGTCTGCATGAGCCGGAAATCATCGACGCCAAACGTGAAGCAGCCCAACGGTTGTTGGACACAGTGCCGCCGAACGGCGGCAAGTTCGAGCTCACCGAGGACGACGCTCATGCATGGGCGGCGGCGGTCAACGATATGCGGCTGGCGTTGGGCACCATGCTCGGAGTCACCGCCGACGGCCCTCACGAATTGCCGCCCGACCATCCGATGGCGGGCCATCTGGACGTATATCAGTGGCTGACCGTGATGCAGGAGTATCTGGTGCTCGGAATGATGGGGAAGTCGTAAGCATGGGCGCGATCACCGACGTCGGCGGAATCCGCGTCGGCCACCACCATCGAATCGACCCCGACGCTGAGCTTGGTTCGGGGTGGGCCGCCGGTACGACGGTGGTGTTGACCCCGCCCGGTACGACCGGCGGCGTCGACTGCCGCGGTGGCGCACCTGGCACCCGGGAGACAGACCTCCTGGACCCGATCAACTCCGTGCGTCATGTCGACGCCGTTGTGCTGAGCGGGGGCAGCGCGTTCGGACTGGCCGCCGCACACGGCGTGATGGAGTGGCTAGAAGAACAGGGCCGCGGCGTCGCGCTCGACGACGGCATCCAAAAGGGTGTGGTGCCGATCGTTCCGTCCGCCGTGATTTTCGACCTCCCGGTCGGTGGGTGGCAGTGCCGGCCGGATGCGACGTTCGGCCGGGCCGCCGCCGAGAGCGCGGGTACCGATGTGGCGATCGGCACCGTGGGTGCAGGGGTCGGGGCGCGCGTCGGGGTACTGAAGGGTGGCGTCGGCACCGCATCGGTGACGCTGCCCTCCGGCGTGACGGTGGGGGCGCTCGTGGTCGTCAACGCCGCAGGTGACGCCGTGGATCCTGCGACGGGGTTGCCCTGGCTCGCCGACCAGATCGAGGAGTTCGGTCTGGTGCCGCCACCCGCTGATCAGATCGCCGCGTATGCCGACCGCCACACCGAGCTCAGTCCCCTGAACACCACCATCGCCGTCGTCGCCACCGACGCGGTGCTGAGCAAGGCCGCATGCCGACGGATGGCAGTCGCGGCGCAGGACGGACTGGCCCGCACCATCCGGCCGTGTCACACCCCGCTCGATGGCGATACGGTGTTCGCGCTGGCCACCGGAGCAGTCGAGGTGCCGCCGGACCCGACGACCCCGGCGTCGATGTCCCCGGAGGTGCCTCTGATCACCGCGCTGGGAGCCGCCGCGGCGGACTGTCTGGCACGTGCGGTGCTGGTGGGGGTGCTGGCCGCGGAGCCGGTAGCAGGAATACCGACGTACCGTGGCATGTTGCCGGGTGCGTTCGAGTGATCGCTCGCGGTCGCGGTTGAGTAGGAGGAACAGGCAGTGCTGGTGATCCGAGCGGACCTGGTCGACGCGATGGTCGCCCATGCCCGCGCCGACCACCCCGATGAGGCGTGCGGCGTGATCGCGGGACCAGAGGGCGCCGATCGCCCGGAGCGGTTCATCGCGATGACGAACGCCGAGCGTTCGCCGACCTTCTATCGGTTCGACTCCGGTGAGCAACTCAAGGTGTGGCGCGCGATGGACGAGGCGGACGAGGTGCCCGTCGTGATCTATCACTCGCATACCGCCACCGAGGCGTACCCCAGCCGCACCGACATCTCGTACGCGTCCGAGCCGGATGCCCACTACGTATTGGTGTCGACGCGTGACCCCGACGAGCACGAGCTACGCAGCTACCGCATCGTCGACGGCGTCGTCACCGAAGAGCCCGTCAAAATCGTCGAGCAGTATTAGAACTTTGGAAAGGAGTGGCCGACCATGTCTGTCACCGTGTCGATCCCGACCATCCTGCGCGTCCACACCGGCGGCGAGAAGCGCGTCGCCGCGGCGGGCGACACCCTTGGTGCGGTGATCAGCGATCTCGAAGCGAACTACTCCGGGATCTCCGAGCGCTTGATGGATAACGGCAAGCTGAACCGCTTCGTCAACATCTACGTCAACGACGAGGATGTGCGGTTCTCCGGAGGGCTGGACACCGCGGTCTCGGACGGGGATTCGGTGACCATCCTGCCCGCCGTCGCTGGTGGCTGAGTGACCCGATAGTGACCCGATACGACTCCCTCCTCCAGGCACTCGGCGATACGCCGCTGGTGGGCCTGCAGCGGTTGTCCCCGAAGTGGGACGACGAGCCGCACGTTCGGTTGTGGGCCAAGTTGGAGGACCGGAACCCGACCGGCTCGATCAAGGACCGGCCGGCGCTGCGGATGATCGAGGACGCCGAGCGGCGCGGTGTATTGCAGCCCGGCGCAACGATTCTCGAGCCGACGAGCGGCAACACCGGCATCTCGCTGGCCATGGCGGCATTGCTCAAGGGCTATCAGATGATCTGCGTGATGCCCGAGAACACCTCCATCGAGCGACGGCAGCTGTTGGAGCTCTACGGGGCGCGCATCATCTATTCGCCGGCCGAAGGCGGCTCTAACACCGCGGTGGCCCACGCGAAAGAGCTTGCGCTGCAGAACCCTTCGTGGGTCATGCTCTACCAGTACGGCAACGAGGCGAACTCCCTTGCGCATTACGAGGGCACCGGCCCGGAGCTGTTGGCCGACCTGCCGGAGATCACGCACTTCGTCGCGGGCCTCGGCACCACCGGCACGTTGATGGGCACCGGACGTTACCTGCGCGAGCACAAGCCCGACGTTCAGATCGTGGCGGCCGAGCCCCGTTACGGCGAAGGCGTCTATGCCCTGCGCAACATCGACGAGGGGTTCATCCCCGAGCTGTATGACCCCGACGTGCTGACCACCCGCTTCTCGGTCGGCTCCTACGACGCGGTCAAGCGCACCCGCGAACTCGTCCAGGTGGAAGGCATCTTCGCCGGTATCTCCACCGGCGCGGTGCTGCACGCGGCACTCGGTATGGCGGCCAAAGCGCTCAAGGCAGGGGAGCGGGCCGACATCGCTTTCGTCGTGGCCGACGCAGGTTGGAAGTATCTGTCGACCGGTGCGTACGCCGGTAGCCTGGATGACGCGGAGGACGCGTTGGAAGGGCAGCTATGGGCATGACAGGCCCGGGATATCCGGGCATGCCGGGGACACCGGCGACGCCGAAGAAGCGGCCCGCGTGGGTGGTCGGCGGTGTGACGATCATCAGCTTCGTCGTGCTGCTGTGGGTGATCGAACTGTGGGACTCGCTGACCCGCCATCGCCTGGACAACAACGGCATCCGGCCACTGGAGACCGACGGGCTCTGGGGCATCATCTGGGCGCCGCTGCTGCACTCGGACTGGAACCACTTGATCGCCAACACCGTTCCGGCGCTCATCCTCGGATTCCTGATGACGCTCGCGGGTATGTCGCGGTTCATCTTCGCCACCGCCATCGTCTGGATCCTGGGCGGTTTCGGCACCTGGCTGCTAGGCAACGTCGGCGCGCAGTGCCCGTACGTCGGCGTGCGCTGCGAGACCAACCACATCGGCGCCTCCGGCCTGATCTTCGGTTGGCTCGCTTTCCTGATCGTGTTCGGATTCTTCACCCGCAAGGTGTGGGAGATCGTCATCGGCGTCGTCGTCATGCTCGTCTACGGCAGCGTCTTGTTCGGCGTGCTGCCCGGTACGCCCGGGGTCTCGTGGCAGGGCCATCTGTGCGGCGCGATCGCCGGCGTCATCGCGGCCTATGTGCTCTCCGGGCCCGAACGCAAGGCGCGTGAGCGCCGCAAGGTCGCGCCGAAGAACCCGTATCTGACGTCGTGAGTTCTCCAACCGCGCCCGTCGGGATCTTTGACTCCGGGGTCGGCGGGCTGACGGTCGCCCGCGCGATCATCGACCAGCTACCCGACGAGGACATCATCTACGTCGGCGACACGGCCAACGGCCCATACGGTCCACTGACCATTCCGGAGATCCGCGCGCACGCGCTGGCGATCGGTGACGATCTCGTCTCGCGCGGTGTCAAAGCACTCGTGATCGCATGCAACACAGCGTCATCGGCCTGCCTGCGCGATGCTCGCGAGCGCTACGCACCCGTCCCCGTGGTCGAGGTGATCCTGCCCGCGGTCCGTCGCGCGGTGGCCGCCACCCGCAACGGCCGCATCGGGGTCATCGGCACCGAGGCGACCATCGCCTCGGGGGCGTATCACGACGCATTCGCGGCGGCGCGCGATACCGAGGTGATCGGGGTGGCGTGCCCTCGCTTCGTCGACTTCGTGGAGCGGGGAGTGACCAGCGGTCGGCAGGTGCTCGGTCTTGCGGAGGGATATCTCGAGCCGCTTCAGCGCGCCGAGGTCGACACGTTGGTTCTCGGGTGCACGCATTACCCGATGCTGTCGGGCCTGATCCAACTCGCCATGGGCGATCACGTCACGTTGGTGTCGAGCGCGGAGGAAACCGCCAAAGACTTACTCCGCGTGCTCACCGAACTGGATTTGCTGCATCCTCATCCCGAGGATCCGGGGTCCGCAGTTCGCCGCCGATTCGAGGCCACCGGTGACCCTGAGGCTTTCACCACATTGGCGGGCCGGTTCCTCGGTCCGACACTGGATGGGGTTCGCCCTGTTCAGCGCCACGTCGACGGGCAAAAGTGAATTCGCATGCGCAAACCGGCGATGTTTTCGTCAAGTCGCAGGTGGGCATGGCAAGCTAGTGAGTGTGCGAATCACCGTTCTCGGTTGCTCCGGCAGTGTTGTCGGGCCTGATTCGCCAGCTTCCGGTTATCTCGTAACGGCTCCCGAGACCCCACCGCTAGTCCTGGATTTCGGCGGCGGCGTTTTGGGCGCTCTTCAGCGTTACGCCGACCCGAACTCGGTGTACGTACTGCTCTCGCATCTGCATGCCGACCACTGTCTCGATCTGCCGGGCCTGTTCGTGTGGCGGCGATATCACCCCTCGCCCGCTCAGGCTCGCGGCGTGATGTACGGCCCGGCCAACACCTGGGCCCGGCTGGGTGCCGCGTCATCACCCGAGGGTGGGGAGATCGACGACTTCTCCGACATCTTCGAGATCCGGCACTGGGTCGACAACCACGCGGTGGAGATCGGGACACTGAGTGTGGTGCCGCGCCTCGTCTGCCACCCCACCGAGTCCTACGGCATGCGGATCACGGATCCGGACGGCGCCACACTGGTGTACAGCGGTGACACCGGCTACTGCGACGCGCTCATCGACCTCGCTCGCGGAGCCGACGTCTTCCTCTGCGAGTCGTCGTGGACGCATTCACCCGAGCGCCCGCCGAGACTGCACCTGTCGGGCACGGAGGCGGGCCGGGCCGCGGCCAATGCGGGTGTCGGTGAACTGCTGCTGACGCACATCCCGCCGTGGACGTCGCGCGAAGACGTCATCAGTGAGGCGAAGGCCGAGTTCGACGGTCCCGTGCACGCCGTGGTCTGCGGCGAGTCGTTCGAGGTCGAACGGTCCTGAGCTTCGGGCCCGATCGGCGGCTCGGCCGACCCGTCGGGCCCACCCGATAGGGTTGGCTCGTGTCCACACGAGAAGATGGCCGGCTCGACGACGAGCTGCGACCGGTTCGCATCACCCGCGGCTTCACCACTCATCCCGCCGGGTCGGTGCTTGTGGAGTTCGGCCAGACGCGGGTCATGTGCACGGCCAGCGTCACCGAAGGCGTGCCGCGCTGGCGTAAGGGGTCCGGGCAGGGCTGGTTGACCGCCGAGTACGCGATGCTGCCCGCCGCCACCCACGATCGCTCCGACCGCGAGTCGGTGAAGGGCCGCATCGGCGGCCGCACGCAGGAGATCAGCCGGCTGGTCGGCCGGTCGCTGCGTGCGTGCATCGATCTGGGGGCGCTGGGGGAGAACACCATCGCGGTCGACTGCGACGTGCTGCAGGCCGACGGCGGTACGCGAACCGCCGCGATCACAGGTGCGTATGTGGCGCTGGCCGACGCGGTCACGTATCTGGGCGCCGCCGGCAAGCTGTCGGATCCGCGCCCGTTGTCGTGCGCGATCGCCGCGGTCAGCGTCGGTGTGGTCGACGGCCGGGTCCGCGTCGACCTGCCCTACAGCGAGGACTCGCGGGCCGAGGTCGACATGAACGTCGTCGCCACCGATACCGGCACGCTGGTCGAGATCCAGGGCACCGGGGAAGGCGCCACGTTCCCGCGGTCGACATTGGACAAGATGCTCGACGCCGCGATGGCGGCATGCGATCAGCTCTTCGTGATCCAGCGCGAGGCGTTGGAGTTGCCCTATCCCGGCGAACTGCCGGAATCGACGGAACCACCGAAGAAAGCGTTCGGAAGCTGACCGATCTGCTCGTCGCCAGCCGCAACCGCAAGAAGTTGGCCGAGTTGCATCGTGTGCTCGACGCGGCGGGCATCTCGGGTCTGACGCTGTTGTCGCTTGATGACGTCGCGGCGTTCGACGAAGCGCCGGAGACCGGCGCGACGTTCGAGGAGAACGCGTTGGCCAAGGCGCGGGACGCGTACCGCGCGACGGGGCTGCCCTCGGTGGCCGACGACTCCGGCCTCGAGGTGGCGGCGTTGAACGGGATGCCCGGCGTGCTGTCAGCGCGGTGGTCAGGCGTGACCGGCGACGCCGCGGACAACGACAGAGCGAACACCGCGCTTTTGTTGGCGCAACTCGAAGATGTGCCGGATTCGCGGCGAAATGCCGCATTCGTATCGGCGTGCGCGTTGGTGTCGGCGGCGGGCGAGGTGGTGGTGCGCGGGGAGTGGCCGGGCGCCATCGTGCGAGAACCGCGCGGGGACGGTGGATTTGGCTACGATCCGGTCTTCCTGCCGACGGGATCGGACCGTACGGCCGCTGAGCTCAGCCCCGCCGAGAAGGATGCGGTATCGCATCGCGGCCGAGCGCTGACGCTGTTGGTGCCCGCGCTGCGCGAGTTGGCGGATTAGGTGCGCGCGTCGACGAGATAGCCGTCGATGAAGTCATGCAGCGCGGGCGCGAGCGCATCCACACCGGAGTCGTTGAGCTTGGCCAGCAGGATGATGCCCTGATATTGCGCCAGCAGTGCGTGAGCGAGCCGGTCCGGGTCGGTGCCCGCGCGTAATACCCCGGCCGCCGCCGCGTCGTGACATACCGCAGCGAGGTGGCGTTCCATGGCCGCGAGCACGACGGCCAGGTGGGTGCGCACGTCGTCGTCGGTGGTCGACAGTTCGGCGGCGAAA
Source organism: Mycobacterium barrassiae (assembly GCF_025822765.1). Classification (GTDB taxonomy): domain Bacteria; phylum Actinomycetota; class Actinomycetes; order Mycobacteriales; family Mycobacteriaceae; genus Mycobacterium; species Mycobacterium barrassiae. Next base: position 35,861 of record NZ_JACKUK010000016.1, read on the forward strand.
TTTCCGAACGGGCATCCGACGGCGCGCCCGAACTGTGCCTCGAGTGCGGTCTGGATGGCTCCGATCGCATCGGGGATCGCGTGCAGTCGTTGCGCCGGCGTCGCTGCGGAGGATCCGGACAGCCGTCGCGCGAAGACCTCGGCGTGCAGGTCGATCACGGCCTTGGCGAGTTCCGACTTAGAGGGGAAGTAGTGGTAGAAGCTGCCCTTCCGGACGTCGGCGGCGCGGCACAGTTCGTCGACGCCGACGTCCTGATAGCTGCGTTCGAGAAATAGGCGTGCAGCCATCGTGACGATCCGCTCGCGGGCGTCCGACGTGCGTGGCATGTGTCGATCCTACGATAGTTGACCGGTCGGTCAAATTATGGCTAGGTTGTCTTTATGACTGATGAGGTCTTCCGGACACCGGATGAACGCTTCGAGAACCTGCCGGGCTACGACTTCGCGCCCAACTATGTCGATGTCGACGGCCTGCGAATGCACTACGTCGACGAGGGGCCGCGCGGCGGCAGGCCGATCGTGTGCTTTCACGGCGAGCCGACTTGGGCGTACCTCTACCGCAAGATGGTCGGCCCGCTCGTGGAGGCGGGCAATCGCGTGGTGGTCCCGGACTATGCGGGGTTCGGGCGGTCGGACAAGCCGACCGACCGCGGGTGGTACAGCTATGACCGCCACGCCGAGCTGACGTCTCGTGTGCTCGCGGGGCTCGATCTGCGCGACGCCATCGTGGTGGTGCAGGACTGGGGTGGTGCGATCGGACTGCGGTGGGCCGTCGAGAACGCCGACCGTGTCGGAGCGCTGGCGATTCTCAACACCGGACTGTTCACCGGACGCGTTTCGAAGGGCTTCATGGCCTGGCGCGACTTCGCCGAGCGGAACCCCGACTTGCCGGTGGGCTTTGTCATCCAGAGTGCGACGACGACCGAACTGGCCGACGACGTGATGGCCGCCTACGACGCGCCGTTCCCCACTGTCGGGTCGAAGGCCGGTGCGGCGCAGTTCCCGCTGCTCGTACCGATCGCCGAGGACGCACCCGGCGCGCGTGAGATGAGTGCGGTGGCCGACGAGTTGTCGCGGTGGCAGAAGCCGGCATTGATCGCGTTCTCCGATCAGGATCCGATCTTTCCGTATCCCAAAGCTGGGCAAGCCTTCTGCGATCTGATTCCCGCCGCGACCGAACAGGTCAGGATCGAGGGAGCGGCGCATTTCCTGCAGGAGGACCGCGGTGAGCGGCTGGCCGAGGAAATCCTCAAGCACCTGACGTGACGACTAGAGCTCGTACTTCTGCTTGATGTCCCTGGTCTGGATCTGCTCGGCGATGATGCCGACCAGCGGGATGGTGCCGGCCAACAGGATTCCGATGGTCTTGGCGATGGGCCAGCGCACCTTGACCGCGAGGTTGGCGGTGAAGAGCAGGTACACGAAGTAGACCCAGCCGTGGACGACGGCGATCCAGTTCAGGCCTTCCACTCCGAAGCCGTACTTCATCACCATCTCGTAGCAGAGCGCGATGAGCCAGATGCCGGTGATCCAGGCGGTGACGCGGTAGCCGAGCAGCGCCTTGCGGATGGCTTCAACGGGGGTTCCGGTTGTCTCCGTCATGTCGTGGGTCGTTCCTTGTCTTCCTTGGCGAGGTCGGCGAGGTAGGCGTTGTACTCGCTCAACGCGGGGTCGTCATCGATGGGTTGTGTCGCGGCTGTCGGTCGTTCCGGAAGCAGGCCCGCAGGTATCTCGGTGACCTCATCCTGCCGCCTGGGCTCCGGTGGCGCGTCCTCGTAGCGCACGAACTTGTAGTAGGCGTAGACGACGAAACCGGCGAACAGTGGCCACTGCAGTGCGTAGCCGAGGTTCTGGAACGTGCCCGATGCGGACTCGAAGCGGGTCCACTGCCACCAGGCGAGGGCGAGGCAGCCGGCGGCTCCGATGATCGCCAAAAGGATGAGCGCCGGTCTCCTACGACGCGTAGTGGACACCTTCCAACGGTACCGCGCGGGTCTTCGGCCCGACGAATTCGTCCAGACGAGCCGTATCAATGAGGCGCTGCGCAGCGTTGAACTCCTCGGCAGATCGCATGACCTGCCCCTTTAGTCAGGCTTGCTATCAAGTTAAACCTGTCGTCCGACAAGTTCGTGGAGACGGTTGGGTACGATCAACCACGCCGCGGGCGTGGCGCAACTGGCTGACGCGCCGGCTTTAGGTGCCGGTGTTCGAAAGAACGTGTGGGTTCGAGTCCCACCGCCCGCACATCAAACACACTCGTGTGCCAGGCGCCGTCATCAACTGATGACGGCGCTTTGTCGAAATATCCACCGGGGTGAGCCGCGCCCAAGTATCAGATCTTTGGTCTGCGATCACTCCAGGGCTTCGCCTGCTCGAGCTGACTCGCAATGCGAATCAAGACGTCCTCGCGTCCATACGCCGCGACCAGCTGCACGCCGACCGGCAGGCCCTCCGGCGTCCACTCCAACGGAAGGCTGATCGCCGGTTGCCCGCTCGTATTGATCGGGGGAGTGAAGGGGACGAAGTCCCCGGAGCGACGAATCGGTGCCATCGGGTTGTCGGGGTCGTTGACGATCGTGCCGAGTTTCAGCGGCAGTTCCGCGAGTGTCGGCGTGAGCAGCAGATCCCAACCCTGGTACCACCACGAGTGCATCGCCCGACGGAACTGCGCGACACCGGAGAGCGCGACTGCGAAATCGATTGCCGTGAAGTGCTTGGCGAAGTCGGCCTGGGCGCGGTTCATAGGTTCGAGCTCGTGACTCTCGAGCGGCCGGCCGAGCGCTTCCTCGAAACGACGCTGCGCGAGCCCCACGTTTGCGCTCCACATCGCACCGAACTTGGAGCCGAGCGTCTCGTCCTCCAACGCCTTCGGCCATGCTTCCTCGACGTGGTGGCCTAACGACTCGAGCAGCCGACCAACGGACTGGGTCGCCTCAGTGACTTCAGGATCGACTCGCCCGCCCTGCGCGTGGTGGTCGAGGATGCCGATGCGCAGTCGCCCCGGGTCTGCGCCCAGCTCTTCGACGTAGGGACGTGCGGGCGGTGGTGCGATCACGGTGTCACCGATCGCCGGGCCGCGGGTCGCATCGAGCAGCGCCGCCGAATCGCGGACGGTGCGACTGACGCAGTGTTCGACCGCAAGACCGCTTTCGTCGCGCACCGGGCCGAGCGTGATCCGACCCTGGCTCGGCTTGAGACCGACCAGCCCACAACACGAGGCGGGGATACGAATCGATCCGCCGCCGTCGCTGGCATGGGCGAACGGCACCATCCCCGACGCCACCGCAGCGGCCGCACCACCGCTGGACCCGCCGGGCGTGCGGGTCGTGTCCCACGGGTTGTGCGTCGCGCCCCACGCGACAGGCTCGGTGGTCGGCACGCTGCCCAGCTCGGGGCTGTTCGTGCGACCGGCGATCACCAGCCCCGCCGCGCGGTAGCGACTGACGAGCGTCGTATCGGCTGGGGCGATGAAGTTCGCCTCTTTCAATGCCACGTTGCCGTTGCTGATGCGCTGTCCGGCGTAGTCGGCGAACAGATCCTTGATGAGGAACGGCACTCCGCGGAACGGGCCGCTGGGAAGACCGGGACTTGCCGCGACCTCCCGGGCGTGATCGAACCAGCGGATCACCACGGCGTTGAGCGCAGGGTCGATGCGGTCGATGCGCTCGATCGCCGCGTCCAGTAGCTCCACCGGCGACACGTCGCCCGATGCGACGAGCGCCGCTTGATCCGTCGCCGTCATCCAACGGGTTTGGTCCGCAAGTGAACTCACGATGCGGCGACCTAGCTCCGCTCCGCGAAGTACTTCTGACCGCCTGCCGGTATCCGCCCGAAGCCGGCCTTCAGCAGCGGCGCCAGCAGCTTGACCGGCAGGGCGAACGCCGGCTTCGGTTCCACCGCCAGCGTCCAGGTGAACAGCGTCTCGGTTCCGGCCGGTTCGACGAGGTAGTGCTCGGCGAAGCGCTTGAACACCGGCAGCGCGGACTCGTAGACGTAGAACGACTTGCTGTGTCCGTCCTCCCACTGGAAAAAGCGCTCCCGCATCACGGATCCGCCGGGAGCCGTGACGTCACGCGTGGTGCCCACTCCGAACGGACGGGGCGAGGTCCATGTGACGTCCTTGATCATCGGCCCCCAGGCAGCGAGCGACTCGTCGGAAACGAGTGATTCCCATACCTTTTCGGGCGGCGCGGCATATCGCTTGTGATAGCGGAAGATGTGCGGTGCCGTGGCCAGGAAATCACTGTCAGCGGGTTCGAGCGCATACGAACGTGTCATGGCTGACCATCCTTGCATTCGCCGCGCTAGCCCGTCTTTCGTACTGGATATCCGTTCTGCTCGGCCAACGACCGCAGCTGCTTCAGTGCGAATCGTCGTGCACGTCCTCCTTCAGGTATCAGGATGCCGGCCCACACCCCTTCGGCCCCCGGCGTCAAGCACGCTTCCTGAGCGCAGCGCCACCGAAGCGGGCAGGTTCGGCACAGGGCCTTCGCGCCTTCGTCGACCGTCGTCGTCCACCGATCGGGGTCCTGCGTGCAGACCCCGATCGGTGACCCCTCGATGACAGCAGGGGCCTCGGACACATCCACTGCGCGCAGATGTGCGCCTGCCCTTGGTCGTGCCTGGTTTCGCATTGCTCTGTCCTCCCCGAATGCCAGCCCCCCCAGCAATACGTTTGTATGGTAGACACAATACGTCTGTATTGTCTAATCTAAGCCTGTGATCACCGAAGTAGCTGCCCGATGACGGCAGTGACGAACCGCGAGCACGTCGGCGGCGACGAACTAAAGAAGCTCGAGCGGATCCGTCGGGCGGCGTTGAAGAGCTTCGCGACCAAGGGTGCGGCGGCAACGTCGCTGCGTTCTGTCGCGGCCGACGCCGGTGTTTCGCTCGGCCTCGTCCAGCATCATTTCCAGACGAAGGCGGGTCTGATCAAAGCCGTCGACGACTACGTCCTGGGAGTGGTGATCGACGTTGTGGCGCAGCAGCCGGCCTCGGTGCAGCCGCGGGATTCCATCGCCGACATGGGCAGCCGCGTCACCACGCTGCTCCTCGAGCATCCCCACGTCGTGGACTACTTCGGTCGCGCGCTCATCGACGGCAGCCAGTTGGGCAACACGATTTGGGACACCCTCTATGCGTTCGGGACGGCCCGGTGGGCGGCGCGGAAAGAGCGCGGCGAAGCTCGCGACGACATCGACGTGACGTGGGCGTCGGTGAACTCGCTGGTGCTGGCGGTTGGCACTCTCATCGTGCGCGGCCATATCGAGCGGCAGATGCCGGACGCCTTTACGACGCCTGAACAACTGGACCGGTGGCAGAACTCCGTCAATACGCTGCTGCGAGAGGGACTTTATCCGCGACCGAGCGACATCTAAGTCAAACCGCTTCGCCCGCAACCCTTTTGCGATAGGAGCTCGGAGTCTCGCCGCAAAACTGTGTGAATGCCCTAGTGAACGAGCTGAGGCTCTCGAAGCCGACCGCCGACGCCGCACCTTGCACCGACTGTCCCGGCCCGGCCAGCAGCGCCATCGCCCGCAACATGCGCGCATGCAAAAGATATGTCCGCCAAGATAATCCGAGTGTCTCCTGAAACAGACGGCGCAGTGTTCGTTCTGACACCGATACCGCCCGGGCCACCTCCTCGGCGCTGACCGAGTCCAGATGCTCCTTCGTGAAGGCCATTGCCGCTGCCACGATCGGATGGTCACACGTCGGCAAGGACAGCGGAGCCTCATGGTCCAAGGCCTCGGTGACCAGATTGGCCAATGTGCGGAAGAAGCTGTCGGACTCGGCATCGCCGTTGGGGCGGTCTATCTGCCATCGCAGTGCGTAGACCATCATCTCCCGGATCAACGGCGACACCGCGAGGATGCGGGCGCGATCACCCGGCGCCGCCACGAGCGCCGGATCGAACATCACCGCGACCGTCTTCACATCCGGATTCATCACCGCCTGATGCTCGAGGCCGGCCGGTATCCAGGCCGCCTGCTGGGGTGGCAGCAGATAGTGCGCGGAGTCGGTCTCGACTTCGACCACGCCGTGCAGGGCGTACTCGATCTGGTGCACCTCGTGGGAATGCCAGCCGGTGATCAGGCCGTCGCCCTCGTACAGGTAGCTGCCCCCGAGCGCGCGCCCACCGCGACGCAGTTCGATCACGCGCCGGGGAACTCTGGCCGTTTCGGCCAAATCCCTGTCCGATAGCGCAGAGACGGTCATGAAGCTAGACGGTACTATTTAAGTCATGAGCCCAGACGACCTGATCCTGGTGAGCATCGACGACCACGTCGTCGAGCCGCCCGACATGTTCCTCAACCACGTGCCGGAGAAGTACAAGGAGGAGGCCCCGATCGTCGTCACCGACGACAAGGGAGTCGATCAGTGGATGTATCAGGGTCGGCCGCAGGGCGTCAGCGGGCTGAACGCGGTGGTGTCCTGGCCGGCCGAGGAGTGGGGCCGCGACCCCGCCGGTTTCGCCGAGATGCGGCCCGGCGTGTACGACGTGCACGAGCGGGTCCGGGACATGAACCGCAACGGCATCCTGGCGTCGATGTGCTTCCCGACATTCACGGGCTTCTCCGCAAGGCACCTCAACATGACGCGCGAGAACGTCACCTTGGTGATGGTGTCGGCCTACAACGACTGGCATATCGACGAATGGGCCGGGTCCTACCCGGATCGCTTCATTCCGATCGCGATCCTGCCGACGTGGAATCCGGAGGCGATGTGCGCCGAGATCCGCCGCGTCGCCGCGAAGGGCTGCCGGGCGGTCACGATGCCGGAATTGCCACATCTGGAAGGCCTTCCGAGTTATCACGACGAGGACTACTGGGGCCCGGTGTTCACCACCCTCTCAGAGGAGAACGTGGTGATGTGCCTGCACATCGGCACCGGGTTCGGCGCGATCAGCATGGCGCCGAACGCACCGATCGACAATCTCATCATTCTGGCCACCCAGGTGTCGGCGATGTGTGCGCAAGATCTGCTGTGGGGTCCTGCGATGCGCAATTACCCGGATCTGAAGTTCGCCTTCTCCGAGGGCGGAATCGGTTGGATTCCTTTCTATTTGGATCGCAGCGACCGGCACTACACGAACCAGAAGTGGCTGCGCCGCGACTTCGGTGACAAGCTGCCGTCCGACGTGTTCCGCGAGCATTCCCTGGCCTGCTACGTCACCGACAAGACGTCGCTGAAACTGCGCCACGAGATCGGTATCGACATCATCGCCTGGGAGTGCGACTACCCGCACTCGGACTGCTTCTGGCCCGATGCGCCCGAGCAGGTGCTGGCCGAGCTGACCGCCGCGGGCGCCGACGACAGCGACATCAACAAGATCACGTGGCAGAACGCGTGCAACTTCTTCACGTGGGATCCGTTCAAGCTGACGCCGCGCGAGCAGGCGACGGTAAAAGCTCTGCGCGCCAAGGCAGCCGACGTCGATGTGTCGATCCGGCCGCGCGCCGAGTGGGCACGGCTCTACCACGAGAAGCAGCTCGCGAAGGCGTAAGCGTCAGTCGAGCACTGCGACGAGGCGGCCGACGACATCGCCGGTCGTGAGTCGTTCGATGGCGTCGGGTATGTCGTCGAAGCCGATCTCGGATGTGTGGATTGCCAAGTCGCCTTTGGCGATGAGGTCAAGCACCGTTTCCAGATCCTGTACGCGTCCGCCGCGGGCGCCGCGGAGCGTGACGGCCTTGAGCACCAACTCCGCGGTGGAGATCGTCGCCTCGTTGCGCCCGAGCCCCACCTGGATGACACGCCCGCCCGGCCGTACCGCCGAAATGGCGCCGGCGGTGGTGGTGCGCGCCACCAGTTGCCATGTCTTCACGAGGACACCGCACGTGTGTTGCCCTCGGGAAGGAACCACGCCGACACCGCGGAGATGACCGACACCACAACGAGATAGGCGACGATCGAGTTGCTCGTCTTCGTCGCGGCGTACAGCGCTGCCGCGATCGTCGGCGCGAAAGCGGAACCGAGCACCTGCGACAGCGTGTAGCCGATCGATACGCCGCTGTACCGAACGTCGGGGTCGAACGCGAGGCTGAACAGCGAACCCGTCACCCCCGCGGCGGGTGCCATCGCAAACCCGAACACCAGCAGCAGAGCCGCCAGGAACAGCAGCGGCTTACCGGTATTGATCAACGCAAATGCCGGTGCGATCGAAAGGCCCATCAGCACGACGCCCGACAGAAAGACCGGCTTGCGGCCGTAGGTGTCCGACAGTGCGCCGAAGATCGGGTAGGTCACCACCGCCACCACGGCGGCGACAAACACGCCAAAGAGTGCCTGTGTCCGGTCGATTCCGGCGACGGTCGTGCCGTACGACACGAGATACGCCACACAGATGTACGCGAACACGCCCTGTGACAGGTATGCGCCGGCGACGAGCAGAATCTGCTTCCAATGCTTGCGGAACGCATCGGCGATCGGCACTCGAGCGACGGCCGATCGTTTCGTCAGCGCATCGAAGTCCGGACTCTCGGACAGCGAAAGGCGGATCACCAGGCCGATGGCGATCAGAACGGCGCTCGCGAGGAACGGTATCCGCCATCCCCACGCCATGAACTGCTCGTCGGGAAGCAGGGAGATGGTGTAGAAGGCCAGTGTCGCGGTCGCAGTACCGGCGGGAGCGCCCATCTGCGGAAACGCCCCGTACAGGCCCTTGCGTTCTGCCGACGCGTGTTCGACGGCCATGAGCGTCGCCCCACCCCATTCGCCACCGACCGCGAACCCCTGCGCAAGACGCAACAGCGTCAACAGGATCGGGGCGGCGAGGCCGATGTGGGAGAAGGTGGGCAGTAGCCCCATCAGCACCGTGGCGGTGCCCATGATGAGCAGCGAATAGACGAGCATGCGCTTGCGCCCCACGCGATCACCGAAGTGGCCGAAAACGATTCCGCCCAGCGGCCTGGCGACAAAGCCGACCCCGAACGTCGCGAACGACAGCAACAGCCCCGATGCCGGTGAGACGTTGGGGAAGAACAGTTTCGGGAAGACCAGTGCCGCGGCGGTGCCGTAGATGAGGAAGTCGTAGAACTCGACCGTGGTGCCGATGAAGCTCGCCAGTGCCACCCGCAGCGGAGAGGTGGCCCGTTTCGGTGTCGACATGTCCGGTCCCTTAGATCAGTCGCGATCCTTGGCCGCTGCGCGCGCGTCCCTCATCGCGGGCAAGCATAGGCAGAACGGCAATCCTGCGACGGACTACCGAGCTATCTCGCGTGCGCTATGTGCGCACCGTATGCCGCAGCGGCTGAGCGGCCGTCTCCCGCATGGTCATCACGGTGGCGAGGGTGATGATCGCCGCGGCGATGACGTAGTAGGCGGGTGCGGTCACGTTGCCGGTCCGGTCCACCAGCCAGGTCGCCACGTACGGTGCGGTGCCGCCGAACACGGCGACGGACACGTTGTAACCGATCGAATAGCCGCTGGAGCGCACCCGGGTCGCGAACAGTTCCGCTCCTGCCGCCAACGACGCGGATACGAAGACCGCCTCGATGGCGGCCAGGCATGCGTGCGCCGCGATCGCCGCGGCCAGTGACCCGGTGTTGAGCAACATGAACAGCGGATAGGCGAATACCGCGAATCCGACCGCGCCCGCGATCAGCAGAGGTTTGCGGCCGACGCGGTCCGACAGCGCACCCAGCGGCGGGATGAGGATGATCGCGACGATGCTGGCGATGGTGATCGAGACGAAGGCATTGGTCTTGGTGAACTCAAGCGTCTTGGTGAAATACGTTGGCAGGTAGGTGAAGACGACATAGAACCCGACGTTGTGAATAACCACCAGACCGGCGATCTGCAGGATCGGTCGCCACGACGTCGTGAGCGCCTCGCGCAGCGGCGAGGACGCGACCTCGCCTTCGTCGCGCAGGGTCTCGAACTCGGGGGTGTCCCCGAGTCGCAGCCGGATGTAGAGGCCGACCACGCCCAACACGCCGGCGATGAGGAAGGGGATCCGCCAACCGTAGGACTCCATTGCCGTTGCGGGCAGTAGTGTTTCCAGCCCGGTGACGGTCAGCGAGCCCAGCAGGAAGCCGACGACGACCGACCAAACCAGGAAGGACACCACGAACCCTCGGTGCCTATCGGGTGCGAACTCCGCAAGATAGCACGCGCCGCTGCCGTATTCGCCGCCCGCCGAAAAGCCCTGCACGCAGCGGAGTAACAACAGCAGCAGGGGCGCGGCGACGCCGATGGACTCGTAGCTCGGCACCAGGCCGATGATGAATGTCGACCCCGACATCAGGATGATGACAAGTGCCAGCACCCGTTGCCGGCCGATCCGGTCGCCGAGTGGGCCGAAGAAGAATCCGCCGAGCGGTCGCATGAAGAAGGCGGCGGCGAAGACGGCGAAGGTGCTGAGGAGTGCCGCTGTCTCGTCGCCGGAGGGGAAGAACTTGTCGGCGATGTATGTCGCGAGAGTGCTGTAGATCGCGAAGTCGTACCACTCGACCGTGTTGCCGATTGCGGCACCGCGCACCGCTTTTCGGACCATCTTGGGGTCGCTGTCGCGTCGGCGGTGGGGCGCCTCATGGATGGTCATGACCCTCCTTGATGTCGAAGTCGAGGTGGCGTCGATCAGTGACGAACATGTGGCCGGGTGCGTGAAAGATCGCCAGTGGCGGCCGTGCCTCGATGGCGACGGCCTGCGGGGTTACGCCGCAAGCCCAGAAGACAGGCACTTCATCAGCACCGACTCGTACCGCGTCGCCGAAGTCCGGTTTCGCCAGGTCGTCGATGCCGATTTCGGTCGGGTCGCCGATATGTACCGGGGCGCCGTGCATGGCGGGAAACCGGGCGGAGATCTCGACGACGCGGGGGATGGCGTCGGGCGGGAACGGTCGCATCGACACCACCAGCGGACCGTCGAACGCACCCGCGGGACTGCAGCGCCGGTCGGTGACGTACATCGGTACGTTCACACCCTGTACCTGGTGTGCGATCGGCAGACCGGCGGCGGCCAGCGCCCATTCGAACGTGAACGAGCACCCGAGCAGGAACGCCACCAGATCCGTCCGCCAGTGCTCGGTGATGTCGGTCGGCTCGCAGATCAGCTGACCATTCCGGAATACCCGGTAGCGGGGCAGGTCGGTCCGCAGATCGGCGTCGGGGGCGAGAGCCCTCGGGTGCGGTGACCCGGTGTCGGGCACCTCGAGCAGCGGACACGGTTTCGGGTTGCGAACACAGAACCGGAGGAAGTCGAGTGCTTCGTCAGCAGGCAGGATCACGAGGTTGGCCTGCGCGAAACCCGGCGCGAGCCCACTCGTGGGGCCGGTGTGCTCGCCGGCCCGAATGCGGAGGCGATCAGCGGCAGGGGTCTGCGCAGCCCGCAAGGTCATACACGTGCATTCCCCTTCGCGCGGGAGACCTAACCTGCAGGTGCGGAGATCTCCGTCGGGACCGAACGCCCGCGCAGGATCTCAGAACCGTGCGGCGCCCAGTGCGCGCGTTCCGCTTCGGCTGCCTGCTCGATCGCGGCGCCGGAACACAGCACCCTGCCGACATGGTCCTTGGCGAGGTCGGCAAGCCGCGCGGCCTCGTTGACGGCGTCGCCGACGACGGTGTATTCGTAGCGGTTCTCCGCGCCGATATTGCCGGCGAACACCGGGCCTGCTGAGACACCGATGCCGAAATCAACAGGGAGTCTGCGGAGTTCGACAGCGAGGTTGCGGGCGGTTGCCAGTGCCGCCGACGCTGGATCGTCCGTCCGCAGCGGCGCGCCGAAAACGGCGAGCACCGCGTCACCCTGGAACTTGTTGACCAGTCCGTTGTTTGCATCGACCTGGTCGACGACCATCCGAAAGAATTCGTTGAGCACGGCCGCGACCTCGTGTGGTTCACGCGACGCCGCGAGTTGTGTCGAGCCGACCAGATCGATGAACAGAATCGCGACGTTTCGCTCGTCGCCGGACACCGATTCGTTCTCGTCGATGGCGCGGCGCACCACCTCTTCGCCGACATGGCGGCCGAACAGATCCCGTAGCCGTTCGCGTTCCCGCAATCCGGCGACCATTCGGTTGAATCCGGTTTGCAGCCGCCCGATTTCGGACCATTCGTAGACATCCAACGTCCGGTCGATCTCGCCGCGCTCCACCTCGGCCATGGCGTCAACGACCTCACGCAGCGGATCCGAGATCGAGATGGACACCAGAATCATCGCCCGAAGTCCGAGCACCACGGCGACGAGGGCCAGCACCAGCAGTGCGAGCTCTATCTGCGTGGTCTTCTGGATGATCCATCCGTTTGCCCGCATCGTCAGCAGCGAGGCGATGGCCACGCCGGGCAGAGCCGTGCACACGGCCCACATGATCAGCATCCTGGCCCGTACGCCAGGGGCCGTGCTCGGAGTGATGTCGCTGAAATCCCGTGTCAGACCTGCGAGTAGCGGGCGCAGGGTGCGCAGGGTGAACAGGAAGCCGGTGCAGACTGTGGCGATGGCGCCGAACAGGATGGCCGAGGCGATCACGACTTGTAGCTCGGCTGGCGCACGGAGGTTCAACGGCACCATGACCGCGGCACCGACGATCCACGGCGCGACCGTGATCGCCGATTGCCAGCGCATGATTTTCAGCGCGGACCTTCGCTCGGCATCCGTGGGATCTCGCACCCCGAGCCACCGCAGCGTCGGCGCGATGATGAGGACGGCCCCCACCGCGACGATCACGGTTCCGACGATGATCACCGCCACGGCGGCGAAGGCGATCGTCGGCGTGGCCCTGCCGCGACCGGTGAGCGAGATGACCAGCGCGGCGACTTCTGCCGTCGTCAGTAGATACGCGAACGTGAGCCCGGCGGCATACCGAATGAGCAGCCTGCGGGGCTTCACATGGCCGAAGGTATCAGTCGCTCGCGGGCAGCGGCTTGGCTTCCTTGAGTGACAGTGGAGTCGTGCCGACGGACAGCGTGCCCGCGCCGGCCTTGGTCACCAGCACCTCGGCGCCGGACTCGTCGACGTAGCGCTTGCCCATCGCATTGCCGTCGGAGAACGCCGGATCGATCGTGGCGTCGGCAGACTTCTCCGGATCTTTCTGACTGTCGAGCGGCACCATCGGAACCCCGCCCGCGCGCAGGTCGTCGAGGCTGTCGCTGCTGCGCACGACGATCACCTGGGTGTCGCAGACCTGGCTCTGCAGTCGCGTGCCGTTCTTGATCATGTTCGGCTCCTTGTTAATTCGAGGCTGTCAGTTCCTGAACCAGTTCGCGACGCAGCACCTTGCCGGTCGCGTTGGTCGGTAGTTCGTTCCGGAATACCACGCGGTCGGGAGTACGCGAACCCCGCAGGTGAGCGCGCACGTGCTCGCGGAGTTCATCGGGGTCAGGTGTGGAGTCGCCGTCGGGCACCACCACCGCGACGATGATCTGGCCCCACTGGGGATCCTCGGGTCCGACGACCGCGCAGTCGCGCACCAGCGGATGTTCGACGAGGACGTCCTCGATCTCGGCCGGCGCGATGTTCTCGCCGCCGCGGATGATCGTGTCGTCGGAGCGGCCACCGATGAACAGGTACCCCTCCTCGTCGAGCATGGCGATGTCCTTGGTGGGGAACCACCCCTCGGCGTCGAGTACGGACCCGATCTCGGCGTAGCGGCCCGACACCTGTTCGCCGCGCACGAAAAGCTCACCCGTTTCGCCGGGGCCGAGGACTTCGCCGGCCTCACTGCGGATCTGCACCTCGACCCCGGGGACCGGTTGGCCGACGGAGCCCAGTCGCCGGATGACCGAATCGTCGGAGGAGGCCAAGGCTGCGCGGTGATCGTCGGGGCCGAGTACGGCGATCGTCGAACTCGTCTCGGTAAGGCCGTAGGCATTGGCGAAGCCGACATCGGGCAACAGCCCAAGTGCTTTGCGCACCAACGGAAGTGCGACCTTCGACCCGCCGTATGCCAGGTTGCGCAGAGTGGGCAACTCGACCGGATCTGCTTCCAGCGCCGATACGATGCGATCCAGCATCGTCGGTACGACGGTCGCTGAGGTGACGCCTTCGTCGCGGACCAGACGCACCCATTCCGCCGCGTCGAACTGCGGCAGGTACACCATCTTTCGGCCGGCATACAGATTCGACAGCGCGGCGCTGACCCCTGCGATGTGGTACGGCGGCACACAGATCAACGCCGCATCGGCGGGCTCGGCGCCGTCGAACTCGACCGTCCCGGTGATATAGCTGGTCAGGTTGTTGTGAGTGAGCTCAACGGCTTTGGGGCGCGATGTGGTGCCCGACGTGAACAGCACCACCCCGACGTCGTCGGGGTCGGCGAACTCGGCGGCCGGTTCGGCGGTGCGGGCCGCCGCGATGAACTCGTCAGAGCTGATCACCTGCTTGCCTGCTCCCGCGACGACGTCGAGATACTCCGCGTCCGCGACCACCAGCGGTTGCGGGAGGCGGTCGATCAGTTCGCGCAGGCCGTCGGCGCTCAGCCGGTAGTTGAGCGGTGTGACGGCTGCGCCCGCGCGCGCCGAGGAGAACAGCAGCAGAGGCAACATCGCGCCGCCGAGTCCGACGTAGGCCACGTGAGAGGTGCCGGCAGCCGTGATGACACCCGCGCCGCCGTCGGCGAGCTGGCTCAGTTCGGCTGTGGTGAGCCGCATCTCGCCGGACACCAGTGCCGTCCGGTCCGGGTTTGTGGAGGCTGCCATCTCCAGCAGCAATGAGATGCTCATGGTTTGTCGACGAAGATATCAAGGATGGGGTCATCGCCACCGCCGTAGCTGGACAAATCAGTGATACCCGCCGATGCGAGGGCCTCGACATCGATGAAGCATTTTCCGTTGACCTCCGCAGCAGGGCGGGTCAGGATCGCCACCGCCGCGTCGCCCATGATCTGGGGATCGCGTGACCGGGCCAGCATCTCCTTGAAGCCGGGCGCGTTGGCGACCGCGGCCGTAGCGATGTACGTCTCGGGCCAGAGGCAGCTGAATCCGATGTCGGAATCGGCATACTCCGCCGCCCAGCCCAGCGACAGCAACGTCATCCCGTACTTGGACAAGGTGTAGGACGGATGTGCACCCAGCCAGTGCGGGTTCATGTTCAGCGGGGGCGCCAGCGTGATGACGTGTGCGTTCGGGGACTTCCGCAGGTGGGGGAGCGCCGCCTTGGTCAGGAGGAACGTCCCGCGCACGTTGATGTCCATCATCAGATCGAACTTCTTGGCGGCCAGTTCCTCGGTCGGTTCGGTGGCGATGGCGCTGGCGTTGTTGATGACGATGTCTATGCCGCCGAAGTGCTCGACGGCCGCCTCCACCGCGCGCTGTACATCCTCTTCCTTGCGCACGTCGCCGACGACCGCGACGCCCTTTCCGCCCGCGGCCTCCACGTCGGCCACGGCGGTGTGCACGGTGCCGGGCAGCTTGGGGTGGGGTTCGGACGTTTTCGCCAGAAGAACGACGTTCGCACCCTGCTTTGCCGCGCCCAGAGCGATCGCCAGTCCGATGCCGCGGCTGCCGCCAGAGACCACGAGCGTGCGATCGGTGAACGGTGCTGGGCTCGTCATGGGCCTCCTCGGGATGCGCGGTGCTTGGATTCTACTTGGACTCTAAAGGACCGGTAGTGGCGTTCTCATTCTAGGCAAGTGCCATAATCGCTGTTTACTGGGCCTTCGATCGCGTTCTGGATGCTGCCGCGGGTCCTGCTGACTGCACATTTGCGGCGTGCGGTATTGGCATTCTCATTTTTTGCAAGTACGTTATCGAGTGATGAGCGAGCCTGTACAGACCCCCTCCGGCATCCCGCTCCAGCCCGTGTATGGACCGGACGACCTACGCGGTGAGCCGCCGGCACCTGGTACCTACCCCTTCACGCGGGGCAACTTCGCGAGCGGTTATCGCGGGAAGCTGTGGACGTTCCGCCAATATTCGGGATTCGGCACCGCCGAGGAGTCCAACCGTCGCTACCGTTACCTGCTGGACCAGGGCGGTACGGGGTTGTCGGTGGCGCTCGATCTGCCCACGCAATGCGGCTATGACTCCGACGACGCCGAGTACGGCGAGGAGGTCGGCCGCGTGGGGGTCGCAGTCGACACGCTGGCCGATGCCGAGATTCTGTTCGACGGGATTCCGCTGGACAAGATCAGCACCAGCTTCACCATCAACGGCACCGCCGCGATCCTGTTGGCCTTCTATGTCGCGGCCGCGGAGAAGAAGGGTGTGCCCCGGGAGAAACTGACCGGCA
Organism: Mycobacterium barrassiae; assembly: GCF_025822765.1. Classification (GTDB taxonomy): domain Bacteria; phylum Actinomycetota; class Actinomycetes; order Mycobacteriales; family Mycobacteriaceae; genus Mycobacterium; species Mycobacterium barrassiae. The sequence goes on from NZ_JACKUK010000016.1 coordinate 52,028, forward strand.
CCATCCAGAACGACATCCTCAAGGAGTACGCGTCGCGGGGTACCTGGATCTGGCCGCCGGAGCCGTCGCTGCGACTCATCGCCGACACCATCGAGTTCTGCGCCGCAGAGGTCCCGCGATTCAACGCGATCTCGGTCGCCGGCGCGCACTTCCGCGACGCCGGCGCCAACGCCGTTCAGGAGATGGCGTTCACCCTCGCCGACGGAGTCACCTACTGCGACACCGTCGTTGAGCGCGGCCGGATGACCATCGACAAGTTCGCCCCGCAGATCTCGTTCTTCTTCTATACCCATGGCGACTTCTTCGAGGAGATCGCCAAGTACCGGGCGGGTCGTCGCCGCTGGGCCACCATCGTGCGCGAACGCTATGGCGCGAGCAGCGAGAAGGCGTCGATGTTCCGGTTCGGCTGCGTCTCCGGCGGGGCGTCCCTGTACGCGCCGCAGGCGCAGAACAACCTAGTCCGCGTCGCCTACGAGGCGCTGGCCTCGGTGCTCGGCGGCGTGCAGTCGATGTTCACCGCCGCGTGGGACGAGCCGTTCGCGTTGCCCAGTGAGGAGTCGGCGACGCTGGCGCTGCGCACCCAGCAGATCCTGGCGTACGAGACCGGAGTCGCGAAAGTGGCCGATCCGCTGGGTGGGTCGTATTTCGTCGAGGCACTCACGGACGCCACCGAGGAGAAGATCATCGAGATCATGCACGATCTCGAGCAGCACGGCGGCATGGTGCGCTGCATCGAGGACGGTTATCTGCAGGGCCTGATCGCCGACGAGGCGTTCAAGATTCATCAGGAAGTCGAGTCCGGCGAACGGCCGGTGGTCGGGGTCAACAAGTTCGTCGTCGACGAGCCGCCGCCGGAGATCGCCACCTACGAACTCGACGCCGAGGGGCGCGATCTGCAGCTGAAGCGGCTGGCTAAGGTCAAGGCCGAGCGGGACGGAGTCGCCGTCAAGGAAACGCTGGCGGCGCTGTCACGTGCCGCGGAGGGGGATGACAACCTCATGCACAAGCTGATCGACTGTGCCAACGCCTACTGCACCGTCGGCGAGATGGTGTCGACGCTGAAGTCGGTGTGGGGCGAGTTTCAGCAGCCGGTGGTGTTCTAGTGTCTGATTCCGTTACCGCCCAAGGGAGTCCGGCGCGTGTCCTGGTCGCCAAGCCGGGTCTGGACGGTCACGACCGCGGAGCCAAGATCGTGGCACGCACGCTGCGCGATGCCGGCTTCGAGGTCATCTACACCGGCATCCGTCAGCGCATCGAGGACATCGTGTCCATCGCGCTACAGGAAGACGTTGCGCTGGTGGGGCTTTCGATCCTGTCTGGTGCGCACATAGCGCTGACGAAGCGAACGGTCGACGCGTTGCGTGCCGCCGACGCAGGCGACATCGCCGTCGTGGTCGGCGGGACGATCCCGGAGGCCGACGTACCCAAACTCCTGGAATCCGGTGCGGCCGCGGTCTTTCCGACCGGAACACCGCTGGACACGCTCGTCGGCGAGGTCCGCAAGCTGACCGAGAAGGCGGAGAAGTGACCCATTCGCCGAACGTGCGCTGGCTGCGAAATTCCCGGGCATATTTCGCCGTGAGCGCACATTCGGCGCTGACGTTACAGAAGGCGGATCCGTCATGAGACTGGGCGTGATGATCGGGGCCGAGCGCGGGGATATGGCGCGCAAGGTCAAGAAGCTGCTCGAGGACATCGAGTGGGCGGAAGCGGCGGGTATGGACACCGCGTGGATGCCGCAGGTGCCCAACGATTTCGACTGCCTGACCATGGTCTCCCTGATGGGTTCGCGCACGTCGCGAATCGAGCTGGGCACCGCCGTCGTGCCGCTGCAGGCGCAGCATCCGATCGCGTTGGCGCGCCAGGCGTTGTCCGTTCATGCGGGCACGGGAGGACGGCTGGCGCTCGGCGTCGGTCCGTCGCACCATTGGATCGTGCGCGACATGCTCGGCATCCCCTACGAGAAGCCGGCGGCCTACACCCGCGACTATCTCGAGGTGCTCAACGCCGCGATCGCCGGCCCCGGCGACGTCGACGTGGAGAACGACACGTTCACCGTGCACAACCCGACCGTCCTCGCCGCCGACCCGCCGATGCCGGTGCTGGTGTCCGCGCTCGGACCCGTGATGCTGCAGATCGCAGGGGAACTCGCCGACGGCACGGTGCTGTGGATGGCCGACGAGCGCGCAATCGGTGAGCACATCGCGCCGCGCATCACCAAAGCCGCAGACAATGCGGGGCGCCCGGCCCCACGGATCGTCGCGGGCATCCCGGTGTGCTTGTGCGCCAACTCAGAGATCGAGGCCGCCAAGGAGCGTGCCAACCGCATCCTGGCCGAGGCGGAGACGTCGCCGAACTATCAGCGGTTGCTGGATCGCGGCGACGCGCGCGACGTCGGCGACCTGACCGCGGCGGGTGACGAGGAGGCAATCCTCGCGCGCTTCCGCCAGTTCGCGGACGCCGGGGTGACCGACCTGTCGGTCCGCCTGCTGCCGATCGGCGAGAACCGCGACGAACTGATCGCCTCGAAATACCGCACCCGCGAGGTGATCGCCGAACTCGCCAAGGCCGTGCGGTGAGCCAAGCCGGACCACTGGCGGGCATCCGGATCCTCGAGGTCGGAGTGATGCTCGCGGGCCCGTACGCGACCATGCTGCTGGCCGATCTCGGTGCCGAGGTCATCAAGATCGAACCGCCTGGTGGCGAGATCTCGCGCCAGGTCAGTGACAGCTACTTCGCGAGCCTCAACCGCAACAAGCAGAGCATCGTCCTGGATCTGCGCTCAGATGAAGGGCGTCAGCGCCTCGGTGAACTCGTCGCGAATTCGCATGCGCTGCTGGTGAATATGAAGCCCTCAGCGATCAAGCGGCTGGGACTCACTTACGAGGCACTGCGACAGTTCAACGACCGGATCGTGTGCGTCGCGCTGACCGGGTTCGGGTTGAACGGCGGTGACAATCCCGCGTTCGACTACGTCATCCAGGCGGCGACGGGCGTGGCGGCGATGACGGGCAATCCCGACGATCCGCCGACCCTGCCGGGCTATTCATCGGCCGACAACTCGACCGGGCTCACGGCGGCGCTCGGCCTGCTCGCGCAGATCGTCTCGGGACGTGGGGGACAGGTCGATGTCTCACTGCGGGACGTGATGCTGTCTCAACTGAACTACCGCGCCTCGGCCTATCTGAACGACGGCGTGGCGCCGCAGCGGTACCCCTACGGCGCCCACTCGTATTACGTTCCGGCGCAGCTCTTCTCGACCGCCGACGGTTTCCTCGCGTTGTTCATCACGCACGACGCATTCTGGAAGTCGTTCGCCGCGGAGGCGCGGATCGAGGGGTTCACGACGATGGCCGAACGAGCGGCCCGCCGTGAGGAGGTGCTCGCCGTCGTCGCCGCCGCCCTTGCCGCGGACACCGCGAAGCACTGGGAGGCCAGGTTACGGCCGCTGGGGATTCCGGCCGCCGCCGTGCGAACGCTGCCTGAAGCGCTGGAGGCGACGCCTGAAGTCATCGTCACCGCAGGGGATTTCCGGTTGGTCGGCAGTCCGATCCACATCGACGGGTATGACCCCGAATACCGTCCGGCGCCGCGCATCGACGAACATGCCGAGCCGACGTCACCTCAGTCGTCGTAGGTGAAGCTGATCGAATCCGTGTCCGGAACCGCTTGGCAGGTCAGGATGTATCCCTCTTCGACCTCGTCCTCGTCCAGCGCGTCGTTGACACGCATGGTTGCTTTGCCTTCGACGAGCTTGCCCATGCAGGTGCCGCAGTTGCCGGCTTCGCACGAGAACGGGGGAGCGAGGCCAGCGCGCCGTGCGCTTTCCAGGAGAGTCTCGTTGGGGACCCGCCGCACCGATACCGTCTTTCGGTCGAGCACGATGGTCACTTGCCCGTCGTCGGCGGGTGAGCTCGGCGCCGGTTCTGCCGTCACAAGCCTCTCTCCTGGCACATTGGTTCTGTCAATTAGAGAATACCATTCTCGTTAAATGATACGCTATTCTCAAATTCGCGTCATGACGGACGGCAGCGGCGAGTGAGGACAGGCTGTGGGTGAGGCGATCGCGCTCGCTTTCGAGGAGCGTGAGTACACGCTGTCCGAACTCGACGCGCTGGCCGGCGGCATGGCCGGCACCCTCGAGCAACACGGCGTCGGGCAAGGCGACCGGGTCGCGCTGATGTCGTCGAATCGGCCCGAATTCGTCATCGCGCTGCGGGCCGTCTGGCAGCTGGGCGCATCGGCGGTCCTGCTCAGCCCGGCGTGGAAGCGCACCGAGGTCGAGCATGCCCTCATCCTGACCAGGCCGACATATGCGGTCGGTGACCATCCGGTGCTCGCCGAGTTGATGTCGATGCTGTCGTTGGATCAGCCGATCACGCCCGGCCATCGGGCCGTCGAACCGCAGGCGCCCGAGTCCGATGCGCTCTTCGTCTTCAGTTCGGGCACCACCGGTATGCCCAAGGCGGTGCGCCATACGCACGGCTCGTTCGCGGTGGCGGTGCGGCACTGGCGCGATGCGCTGGGCCTGTCCGCGGCGGATCGTATGCAGATCATGACGCCGCCCTCGCACATCCTCGGGCTGCTCAACATCGCGATGGCGCTCGACACGGGCACCTGGATCCGGTTGCACAGCCGCTTCGACATCGACCAGATGCTGCGGCACATCGAGTCCGACCGGATCACCATCGAGATGGCCGTGGCACCGATCGCCTTGGCGCTGGCAGCACATCCCAACCTCGAGAAGTACGACCTGTCCTCACTGCGGTATGTGATGTGGTGTGCCACCCCGGTCACCGAGAGCGTCGCCGACGTCGTCACGCGCCGGACGGGGGTGAACTGGGTGACCGCATACGGCGCCAGTGAGCTGCCGGTGATCTCGTGCAATGAGTTGACCGGCGCCCGCCTCGACACCGTGGGGCGTGCCGTCCCGGGTGTCGACCTGCGAGTGGTGTCGCTGGAGACCGGCCAGGTGGTGGCGCCGGGCGAACCCGGGGAGATCCAGGTGCGGTCCGACACCGTGATGGCCGGGTATCTGCCGGATTCGGCCACCCCCGAAGCCTTTTCGGACGGCTGGTATAGGACAGGCGACGTCGGCTACCTAGACGCCGAGGGCTGGTTGCGGATCACCGACCGCTCAAAGGAAATGATCAAGGTGCGCGGCTTTCAGGTCGCACCTGCCGAGATCGAAGCCGTGCTGCACAGCCATCCGGCGGTCGAGGATTGCGCTGTGTTCGGCGTACCCGATCCGGCGAACGGCGAGGCGATCGTCGCTGCGGTCAAGACGTCCGCCTCCGTCGACGCCCAGGAGCTTGCTGCCCTCATCGGCGATCGGCTCGCCTCGTACAAACGACCCAGCCAAATCACGTTCGTGGACGAAATACCTCGTCTGCCATCAGGAAAGGTATTGCGTCGAGTGTTGAAGGAGCGTCTGTGGACGTCCGTCTGACAAGTGAACAACAACAGTTGCGCGACGCCGCGGCCAAGCTCGCCGACGATCTCGGCCCTGGCTCGGTCGCCGACCTCGACGACGAGAGTCGGCGCGTTCGGCTGGAGAAGGCCGTCGAGGACACGGGTTTTCGCACGCTGCGCTCCGATGGCGCATCCGGTGTCGAGGTGGCCATCGTCGCCGAGGAGTTCGCACGCGGCCTGGTCGACGTGCCGTTCATCGGACCGGTGCTTGCCGACGACCTGCGGCGTGCACTGGGGCACGAGCCGTCGGCCGCCCCGGCGGATGATGAAGCCGTCGACCTGACGAAAAGCCTTGCCGGAGTGATCGAATCGCCCCTCGAACTCGGCGAGTTGACGGAGGAGGACGCCGGCCGGTGGCGTGCACTCGCACTCACCGTGACCTGTGCCGACCTGGTGGGCGCCGCGCGCGGCGCGCATACGCTGGCGTGCGAGTACGCCAAGGTCCGCGAACAGTACGGCGCGACCATCGGCTCCTATCAGGCGATCGGCCACCTGCTGGCCGAGAGCCTTGCTCTCATCGAGGGATCGATCAGTGTGCTGCGCCACGCCGCGTGGGCGGTCGATGAACTGCCGAGCGCGGAGGCCATCGAGGTGGCGCGGGTGGCCAAGATCTACTGTGCGCGTGCGGCGCTGACCGTGTGCGAAACTTCGATCCAGGTGCACGGCGGTATCGGCAACACCTGGGAGTGCCTTGCCCACGTCTACCTACGGCGGGTGCTGTCCGCCACCGAGACGTGGCCCGTCAAGCTGGAGGAGCTGACCATTGGATTTCCGTGATTCGCCGGAGGAAGCCGCGTTCCGGGAACGGCTGCGCGCCTGGCTGATCGAACAGAAGGGCAAGTTCCCGACGTCGGGCGACGAATACTGGGCCGCCCAAGGCGAGTGGCACCAGGCGCTGTATCAGGCCGGCTTTTTCGGTACGTCGTGGCCGAAGGAATACGGTGGCCAGGATCTGCCTCCGGTGTACGACGTCATCGTCGACGAGGAGATCGCCAAGGCGGGGGCCCCCGCGCGCCCGAGCCTGGGGTATCTGGTCGTGGCGTTTGGCCATCATGGAAGCAAGGAACTGCAGCAGCGATTCCTGCCCGGCATGATCAACGGCACCGAGCGGTGGTGCCAGGGCTTCTCGGAGCCCGGCGCCGGTTCGGATCTCGCCTCGCTGACCACGACGGCCACCCGCGACGGCGGGGATTCCGGGGAGTACGTGATCCACGGTCACAAGATCTGGACGAGCTACTCCGATGTCGCCGACTGGTGTCTGTTGCTGGCGAGGACTGACAAGGATGTGCCGAAGCATCGCGGGATCTCGGCGTTCGTCGTTTCGATGCATCAGCCCGGTGTTGAGCAGCGGCCTCTGAAGATGATCAGCGGCGTCACCAAGGAATTCGGCCAGGTGACCTTCGACGGCGCGCGTGTCCCGGCCGAGAATCTGGTCGGCAGCCTCGGGGAGGGCTGGAAGCTCGCGATGACGGTCGTCAGCCATGAGCGCGAACCGTCGACGCTTGGCTTCTCCGCGCGCTATGGGAAACTGGTGCGCCAGTTGGCATCCCGGGTGGACGGCACGCCGCCCGAAGAGTTGGCATGGGCGTGGGTGCAGACCGAAATGCTCAGGTTGCACGTGCGCCGACGGCTCTCCGAACAACTCGACGGCATGACGCACGGGCCGCAGGGCTCGCTGGACAAGCTGTTGATGACCTGGGTCGAGCAGTCCGTCGGCCATGCGGCGCTCGCTACTGTGGGCACCAGTGATCCCGAACTGTTCGGCGCCTACATGTACAGCCGTGCGCAGAGCGTGATGGGCGGAACGTCACAGATTCAGAAGAACATCATCGCTTCGCGGATTCTCGGATTAGGAGTCTAGATGTACGGAATGCCGGACGAGATCGACGTCAAGGCCGACGGCGGCCTGCGGATCATCACGCTCAACCGCCCGGATGAGCTCAATGCGGTCAACGATCCGTTGCACGTGGGATTGGCCAAGATCTGGGAAGAGCTCAATGAGGACACCTCCGCCCGGGCCGCGGTGATCACCGGTGCGGGACGGGCCTTTTCGGCCGGCGGCGACTTCAACTACCTCGACGAGTTGCGCAACGACGAAGCGCTGCGTCAGAAGACGATCAAGCATGGGCGCGACCTCGTCATCGGTATGGTGCGATGCCGGATCCCGGTGATCGCCGCCGTCAACGGTCCAGCCGTCGGGCTGGGCTGCAGCCTGGCGGCCCTTTCGGACATCGTGTACATGGCCGAGAACGCATTCTTCGCCGATCCGCATGTGTCGATCGGGTTGGTGGCCGCCGACGGTGGGCCCTTGGTGTGGCCGTCGCAGATAAGTCTGTTGCACGCCAAGGAATTCGCGTTCACCGGCATCCGGATCAAGGCCGCGCGAGCGCTCGAACTGGGAATGGCCAACCACGTCGTTGCCGATCCGCTGGCCGAGGCGATCGCGTGCGCGACGAAGATCATGGAGTTGCCGCAGCAGGCGCTCGAGAGCACCAAGCGGCTGATGAACCTGCAACTCGAGAAGTCGGTGATGGCGTCACTGGACTACGCGAACCTCTCCGAATACGTGTCGTTCGGGACTGCCGACTTCAACAAGATCGTCGACGGGCTGATCGCGAAGGACAAGTAGCGGATCCCGCGAGAAGACGCGAACACACCCAATTTGGGGGCATTTTAGGGGGATTTCGCGTCTGCTCGCCGTTAAAAGGTGAGCTCTTCGGAACGCTGGATGGTGCCGGTGACACCGCCTGCGTCCTGCTGGGCCAGCCGCACCGCGGCGTCGGCCATCGCCTCCGGTGGCTCGACCATCTCGGGCGGGATCTCCATGCCGCCGCCTCCGGCCTGCCATCCCTCGGTGAGGACGACCCGCGACGGGCTCAGGCAGTTCACGGCGATGTTGTCGGCCTTGAGGTCGGCGGCCAAGCCGAGGTACAGGCGCTCGACCCCGGCCTTGGACACCCAGTAGGCGTTGGCGCCGTGCTCGATCATCCCGACGCCGGTCGTGGTGATCGCCACCAGCGAGCCGCCGCCGCGCGCTTTCACATGCGGTATGACGGCCTTCGTCACCAGGAACACCCCGGTGAGGTTGACGTTGAGGCACAACTGCCACCGCTTCAGCGGCGTCGACTCGATCGGGCCGAGCCCCAGCACCCCGGCGTTGGCGATCAGGATGTCGATGCCGCCGAACTCCGAAACCGTTGTAGCGACGGCATTCTCTACAGACTCCTCGCTGGAGACGTCGCAGTGCACCGGCAGGGCTCGGCCGCCGGCTGAGGCGATGCGCTCGGCGACGCCATGAATCGTGCCGGGTACCTTGCCCTCCTGCTCCGAACGCGCCGCGACGGCCACCGCCGCACCCTCGCGGGCCAGCGCCGTGGCGATCGTCGCTCCGATACCGCGGCTGGCTCCGGCGACGAAGGCCACCTTGCCTGCCAGCGATCCGGTCACTTCGGCGGGAACCGTAATGCTCCGTCGAGGCGAATGATCTCGCCGTTGAGGTAGTCGTTCTCGACGATGCTCTGGGCCAGTTGGGCGTATTCCGTCGACCGGCCCATGCGCTTGGGGAATGGCACCTGCGGACCCCAGTACTGCTCGAGTTGGTCGGCCGCCTTGCCGTACGCAGGTGTGTTGATGGTGCCTGGCGCAATGGTGACGACGCGGATACCCAACGGCGAGAGGTCGCGTGCCGCAACGAGTGTCATGCCGAGCACGCCACCCTTGGCTGCCGAGTAGGGGAGTTGGCCGATCTGCCCCTCAAAGCCGGCGATCGAGGCGGTGTTGATGATGACGCCCCTGCCGCCCTCGTCGAGCGGCTCCGACTTGGCGATCTCGGCCGCCGACAGGCGCATCACGTTGAAGACTGCGGTCAGATAGAACTCGATCGTCTTCTTGAAGCCATCGAGATCGAGCGGCGACCCGTCCTTACCGATGAGCCTGCCGCCACTGGCGGGGCCGCCGTGGGTGTCGACCGAGATGCGCAGCGGGGCGAGGGAGGCGGCTTCGGCGATGGCCGCATTGACCGACTCCTCGGACGTGGCGTCGGTGCGGACATAGCGCACACCGAGTTCACCCTCCAACTCCTTGCCCTTGTCGTCGGCCAGGTCGGCGACCACGACCTTGGCGCCAGCACCGTGCAGGCGCCGGACCGTCGCCTCGCCAAGGCCACCTGCGCCTCCGACAACAATCGCCGAGCTACCTGCGATTTGCATGTGATTCCCCTTCTTGCAACTGGCACTCTCGGACTGTGAGAATATCATTCTCATGTGTTCCGAGACAGAGATGCCTGCTCCGTAAGCTGTACGGAATGACCATCGACGAGCTCATCGAGGCGGCGCGCAGTGGGTCCACCCGCGCGGCCGGCCGACTGCTGAGCCTGGTCGAAAGTCCGAGGCGCGGCGAGGTGCTCGATTCGCTCGGCCCGGTCCAGGCCCCACGCGTGATCGGGGTGACCGGCCCGCCCGGAGCGGGGAAGTCGACGACGGTCGGGGCACTGGTCAGCGCGTACCGCGAACGCCAGATGCGCGTGGCGGTACTCGCGGTTGATCCGTCGTCGCCCTACAGCGGGGGAGCGCTGCTGGGCGACCGGATCCGAATGGCCGCGCACATCAACGACTCCGACGTGCTCATTCGATCGGTGGCGGCGCGCGGCCACCTCGGTGGGTTGGCCGCCGCGGTGCCGGCCGCCATCCGGCTGCTCGCCGCGTTGTCCTACGACCTGGTGGTGTTGGAGACGGTCGGTGTCGGCCAGTCGGAGATCGAGATCGCCGCCATCGCGGACCCGACGATCGTCATCCTCAATCCCGGTGCGGGCGACGCGGTTCAGGCGGCCAAAGCCGGCCTGCTCGAGGTCGCCGACATCGTGGTCGTCAACAAGGCCGATCGCGAGGGGGCCGACCAGACGGTGCGCGACCTGAAGGCGGAGACCAAGGCGCCGATCCTGAAACTCGTTGCCGCAGAAGGGCAAGGCATACCCGAGTTGGTCGACGCCATCGAGGTCCACCATCGCACCGACAGCCCGGAACGCCGAATTGCGCGCGCACGCGCGCAGATCCTGTCGCTGGCGCAGACGCGATTGCGGAGTCATCCCGAGCTGGATCGCCTCGCAGGACAGGTTGCCGAAGGTGGGTCGGATCCCTATGCCGCGACCGAGCAGTTGTTCACCGTCGACCCTTAGCCGATTGCGGGGACGTCGGTCGGGAACGGCTGCGTCGTCACAGTCCCGTCGGTGTTCCGCATCAGCGCGTCGTAACGACGGTGCAGGATCAACCACGTGTCGCCGTCGCGGACATACTCGTCGTGATACACGCCCGAGATGATCAAGTTGACGCCCTCGGCGCGTTGGCCGGTCTCCTGAACGAACCAACGGCCTACGGCGCGTTTGGAATTGAAATTGTCGACGACGACCACCCCGGACAGCATCGCCTGCAGAAAGACGTTCCAGCCGTCGAGCATCGAGGTGAAGAACGCGACCATCGCATCGCGTCCTTCGAAACGACCCAGCTCCGGTGCGTACCACGTGCCCTCGGCTGTGAACGTGCCCGCGACGCCGGCCGGGTCACGACGCGAGGCGGCATCGGCGTACCGGTTCACCAGGTTGCGAATCGCTTGATCATCCGTATTGTGCGGCAACATCATTCGGGTAGACCCAGCATGCGACTGGTCATCTGCTTCAACTGAGTGCGCAGGGTCTCACCGTCGACGTCGGCGAGCAGTGGGTGCATGACGGCGACGCTGATCGCACTCGAGAGCATCGCCGCATGCAGACGCGCCTCGACGCCGGCCTCCGTCCCGAGCAGCGCGGCGTACAGTCGCTCGATGAACCGCTGGAACGGTTGATACTCGGCCTGCAGCCGGATGATCACCGGATCGAACATCGGCACGCGGAACGCGTCGCGCCGGTCGATGGCCTGCTCGACCATCCGATCGAGCAGCACGGCGCGTGCTCTCACCGGATGTCCTTCGGCCTCGGCCGCTTCCAGCACATCTTCGAGCTTGCTCATCTCGCGCTCGGTGATGGCGATGACGATCTCTTCCTTGGTCTTGAACTGGCGGTACACCGCCGCCTTCGTCACGCCCATCGCGTCGGCGATCATCTGCAGCGACGTCCCGCTGACACCGTGCTCGGCGATCAGCTTCAACGCCGCATCCAGGACGCGGGTCTGCGCGGCGGTACGGGTGATCTCACTGAACTTGAGGTCATCCTGTGTGGATGTCACGGGTCGAGAGTAGCCGAGCAAGTTGCCGATCGGCTACTCACCGTTCTCCTGCGATTTGTGTGCGTTTCGGAGCGCTCACCGCTCGCGAACGCACACAAATCGCTCAGGGTGCGACGAGGACTGACTCGGCGAGCATCCGACGACACCACCGTCGGTAGTCATCGACGCTCCAGCCGTGGCGGCTGGTGAGCCGCAGGTATGTCTCGATGCTGCAGAACACCGTTGTCGTGGCGACGAGTTCATCGAATGGGATATCGGTGCGGATCCATCCGCGGGTGCGAAACACCTCGAGGACCCGCTGAGACTGCAGGTTGATGCTGACGAGTAAGTCGTTCAGGTACCGCTCGAGTTCGGGATCGCCGTTGGCTCCGCCGTACAGTGCGGGCGCGAGGGGCGCGGTGCGGATGTGGACATCGGTGACGGTGTCGACCACCAAATCCAGTGCCTCGTCGAAATCGTCGATCGTCAACAGGTGGCGCCCCACGTCGAGGTTGAGCACGTTCTCTTCGCCGGCCACACCGAAACCGGCGTACTGGATCGCGGCGATCAGCAGCGCCGCCTTGGGACCCTGACCCTGAACGGTCTCGGCTGACACCCCAGCCGATGCGGCAATCTTCGCCAGGGTCGTCCGCGCATAACCGTCGGTGGCGAACAGGTCCGCCGCCGCAGCGAGGATCCGCGACCGCGTCGCCTCGGCCTGTTGTTGGCGCAGCTCCGATCGATAGCGACGGGGACGGTCAGCTATTGACTTGGGTGACACAGTAATGAATACTACACCACAGTAGGCATTCGCCGGGGAGGCGGTGGGACGCGATGTCATCGATATTGATCGTCGGATTTTCCGCACACGGTCACGTAGCCCCCCTGCTGGCCGCCGCTGAAAACTTCGTGAAGCGCGGCGACGACGTTCGCTTCATCACCGGTGCGCTGTTCGCCGACAAGGTTGCCGCCTCTGGTGCGACGTATATACCTGTGCATCCGGACGCCGACTTCGACGAGCAACCGCTGAACGAGCGATTTCCCGAACGCGCCGCGCTTACAGGGCGGAAGGCCATTGCCTTCGATATCGAGCAGGTCTTCGCCAAGCCTGCCAGGCCCCAATACGAAACGATCATGGCCGCGCTCGCAGTACGCCCTGCCGACGTGGTCATCGCCGACATCGCTTCGCTCGGCGCGGCGTTCCTCCTCGGTCACCCGCGTCCGGACCGGCCACCGGTGATCATGTGCGGGGTCATCCCGGTTACCCTCCAGAGTCGCGACACCGCCCCGTACGGCATGGGACTGATGCCGGCCGTAATTGGGAACCGAGCGCGAAATGCATTGCTGACAGCCGTTTCTCGTCGCGTCCTGCGCGAGGGGTTTGCAGCCATCGACGCGGCCCACCGACAGGTGCATGGCATCGACATGCCCTTCACGTTCATGGATTGGGGCCGGCACGCTGAGGCCATCGCGCAGTTCTGTGTTCGGTCGTTCGACTACCCGATGTCCGACGCTCCGCCCAACCTCCACTTCATCGGGCCGCTGTCTCCCACGTGTTCGCAGACGCCGGTGCCGGACTGGTGGTCCGATCTGGACGGAAGCCGACCCATCATCCATGTCACGCAGGGGACGATTGCCAACACCGACTACAGCCAAGCCATCGCGCCGACGCTGCGCGCCCTGGCCGACGACGACGTTCTGGTCGTGGTCAGCACGGGCGGTCGACCCGTCGACACCCTGCCGCCGTTGCCTGCCAACGCGCGCGCGGCGACCTTCCTGCCCTACGACGAATTGCTGCCGCGCACTTCGGTTTTGGTGACCAACGGCGGATACGGCGGCGTTCAGTACGCCCTGCGATACGGTGTGCCGATCGTTGCGACCGGCGGTAAAGAGGACAAGCCCGAGGTCGGCGCGCGCGTCGCATGGTCCGGTGTCGGGCGACGTCTCAAAACCGAACATCCGACGCCGAAGGCGATGCGCCACAACATCCTCGCGGTCTTGAACGATCCGCGCTACCGCCAAGCCAGCGGGCGCATCGCGGTGGACATGGCCTCGGCCCCCGGGTTCGCCGGCCTGGCCGACATTGTCGACCGGCTCACCGGCCGACCCGCTGCCGCAGGAGCCGGGACCGCCCAGCATTGACCGCCTAGTTGCCGATCGGCTACCGTGCGAGTTGCCGATCGGCAACTGACGCTACGCATGGGATTAGGTCCGACGATGAAACGACGTGACGGCGAGTTGATCATGCTCTGGGCGTTGCCCGCGATGGTGATCATCTGGGTGTCGGCGTTCCTGCTGTTCCCCGGGTTCCTTCACCCGATGTCGCCGACCATGTCGGCCGAGGAGGTCGCCGGCTTCTACCGCGATGACACCGCGCGGATCCGTTACAGCATGATCCTGTTCAACTGGTTCGGCGTCGGTCTGATCCCCACCGTCATCCTGTTGGCGATGCAGGTACGCAAGATGGCGCACCGGACGCCGATCCTGTCCTTCTGCCTCATCGCTTGCGCGGGCGGGCCGCCGACATTGTTTCTCATCGCGAACATGTTCTGGCTGCTGGGATCTTTCCGGCCCGAGCGTTCCCCCGAACTCACCCAGTTGCTCAACGACCTCGCGTGGGTCACGTTCACCGTCCTGGTGCCCTACCTCATCGCCCAGTGCCTGGTGTTGGCGCTGGCGATCTACTGGGATCGCCAAGACCAACCGGTGTTCCGGCCGTGGGTGGCACACTTCAACCTGCTCGTCGCGGCCGCGCTGGTGCCGGCGGCGTTCGGTGCGGTGACGTTCGAGGGCCCGTTTGCATGGGATGGCGTGTTGACGTTCTGGGTCAAGAACATCGCGATCGCCGTCTGGATCGTGGTGATGGGGGTTGTTCTCGCTCAGAACATTCGCCGGGCGGAAGTTCGTGTGGCCGCATGAGCGCCCCGACGACCGAAGCGGCGCCGCCAAGCGATTCACGGCTGGGCCGTGTGGTCTGGAACTTCCGCTATCACCCCAAGCGCGAGTTGTGGTTCGCGTGGTGGGTGATGGTCGTCTTCTACCAGTTGTACGGTGTGCTGTTCTTCCTCGTGACGCGGGTGCAGCCACCGCCGAGCCCTGACTGGGACACGCCATTGGTGGTGCAGTGGTTCGCCGATCGCCACCTCGGCCTGCTCACCGGGTTCGGCGTCGTGTTCCTGATCTCGGGGATGTGTGCGCCGATGAATGCCCTACTCGCATATTCGATGTGGCGGATGTCGGTCAGTCGCGTCTTCGCGTACTCGTACCTGATCATGTATTCGCTCGCCGCCCTGCCCGGCATGCTTGTGATGGCGATCGCGATGACCGTCGGCGCACTGCGACCGGACCGGGACCCCGAACTGATCGTGTGGATGTATGACTTCGCGTTCCTGTCGTTCAGCGGAACGATGGGGGTCTTCCTGGTCGGTTCAGTGGTCTGGCTGGTGGCGATCCTGCTCGACAAGAACAACGTGTTTCCGAAGTGGTTCGCCTATCTGGGGCTGTGCAATGCGCTGACCGAAGTCGTCGTCGCACCGGCCTGGATTTTCCAGCGCGGCGCATTCGCGTGGAACGGTGCGATCGCGTGGTGGATCAACATGGTCGTATTCATCACCTACACCGCGGCGTTCATCGTGCTATTGCGAAAGATGATCGAGCGCGAGGATTTCTGCACCGGACCGCTGCCTGACCTGCCACCCAAAGGTGTGGCCGAACCTGCCGAATCCGTGGAGACGAGTCGATGACCGACCTCGCTGACGCCGAGTCGAAACGGCTCGAAAACAAGCCGCAACGGCGAGTGCCCGGTCAGCCGGACATGTGGTTGTTCGTGCTTTTCGAAGCTCTGCTGTTCACCGGCTACTTTTCCGTCTACCTGGCCCTGCGCACTCAGAACGAGGACCTCTTCCTGCAATCCCAGGCGGATCTGGACCTACGCATCGGAGTCTTCAACACCATCGTCCTGCTGACGAGTTCGTGGGCGATCGCCCGATGCGTCCGCGCCGCGCGCGACGGTCTGCACCACACGGCGATGACCTACGCATACGTCACCGTCGGTCTCGGCGTCACCTTCGTGATCTCGAAGGTCGTCGAATGGATCCTGGAAATCCGGATGGGGAACACGTTCACCAGCGATGAGTTCTTCCAGCACTACTTCTTCCTCACGTCACTGCACTGCATTCATGTATTGATCGGCTTCATCGTGCTGGGTGTGGTCGTGTATCAGTTGCGGAGTCCGGCGCGACGTTCCCAGGAGCTGGTCGAGACGGGTGCAACATATTGGCACACAGTGGATTTCCTGTGGGTTCTCATCTTCGCAATGCTCTACGTCGTGAGGTGATCGGTGAGCAACACGTTCAACAAGAGGCTGCTGATCGTCTGGTCGATCCTGACGATGTTGACGCTGGTTTACGTCTGGCTGGACAACTCTGCTGACGAGAAGGGCACATTGCACGCCAGCACCGTCGTCACCGTCAGTGCAATCGCGATCGCACTGATCAAGGTGCGCATCATCTTCCGCGAGTTCATGGAGGTACGCCACTCTCCGGTGTGGCTGTGCCGCCTCACCGACGGTTGGGTGGTGCTCGTCGCCTCTTGCCTGCTGGGTAGCTACTTCATCGGCTCAGCTGTCGCCGGCTGACTTCTTCCCGCGAGCAGACGTGAACCCCCCTTTTTCGCCGGCGTGTCGGGGGTTTTTGCGACTGCTCGCGCTAAGAGGTGACCCGCGCGGACACCGCCATCCCTGCGCGGTACCCGAAAACCATTGCGGGGCCGAGCGTCCCACCCGCGCCGCCATAGGCCTTACCCGTCGCGCCTGCCATCGCGTTGCCCGCAGCGAACAGCCCCGGAATGGCCCCGCCGTTGACGTGCAACACCCGGCCGTCGCGATCGGTGCGCGGCCCACCCTTGGTACCCATCGCCCCGATGGATACCGGTACGGCGTAGTACGGCGGCGTGTCGATGGGCCCGAGGGTCTTTCCCGCGGGCGTGGTGGCCTTGTCGTCACCCCAGTACCCGTCGTAAGCGCTTGCGCCGCGGCCGAAATCGGGGTCCTGCTCATGCGCGACGTTCTCGTTCCACGCCTCGAGCGTCGCCGCAAGTCCGGCTGCGTCGATACCCGTCTTCTCGCCCAGCTCCGTCAAGTCGGCCGACGGGGTGAACCAGTCCGGCGCCTCGTCGCCGGGCAGGATGCCGAGGAACCCGTACCGCTTGAGGTGCTGTGAGTCGAAGACGATCCACGCGGGATCGTTGGCGTAACCCTGCTTGGGGTCGAGGTAGTGGAACGGGCCCGCCATCGAGTTGTATTCACCGGCCTCGTTGAGGAATCGCCGGCCCGCGCGGTTGACGATGATGCTTCTGGGCCTGGTGCGTTCGAGTCGGACGCTGCGGCTGCGTGGCTGACCTTCGAACGTGTCGCCGGGCAGCTGGACGATCGGCACCCACCACGCCTCGCCCATATTGGCCAGGTCTGCGCCGTGCGCCATGGCCATCCGCAAGCCGTCGCCGGTGTTGTTCGGCGGTGACACCGCGCCCCGCATCGGGCCCCGCAGATACGCCTCGACCAGCTTCGGGTCCCACTCGAACCCGCCCGTGCCCAGCACTACACCGCGATGCGACCGGACGTTGAACTCCTTGTCGCCCTGAATGATCCGGACGCCGGTGATTCCCAACGCGTCGGCGAAAAGCTCGACGGCGCGGGCATTGGTCTGCGGGACCACCCCCCGGTCGAGCAATCCTTTCAACAGTCCGGCGATCAGGGCGGTGCCCGCCACGCAGTAGTCGCCCGATTCGTCGTCGACCGATGCGTGGATGCGCGCCCGTGTCTCCGCGTCGATGCCGACGTTGCTGAAGTCGGCGGGAAACGACGTGATGCGCTCACTCCACTCGTCGAGCCTGGACCGATCGAACGGTTTGGCGTTCAGCGACCGGCCGCCTCCCGGGCGGCCGCCGGGGAGTTCAGGCTTGTAGTCCGGAAAGCCCTCGGCCACCTCGAACTGCAATTCGCTGTGGGCCTCGACGAAATCGAGCATCTCCGGCCCGGTGCGAACGAACGTCTCCACCAGGTCGTCGTCCATATACCCGAGCGACTGCGCGCGCAGATAGCTCATTGCGTCCTCGACCGTGAGCTCACCTTCGGAGGCGCGGTTGTGCGCCGGGATCCAGATGATGCCCCCGGAAACCGCTGTGGTGCCGCCGACGGTCGCGGCCTTCTCATACACCTCGACGGTGGCCCCGTTGACGGCGGCAGTGAGCGCTGACGTCAGCCCGGCGCCGCCACTGCCGAGCACGACCACGTCGACCTCGTGATCCCAATTGGTCACGTGCTCAATCCTTTCGGCTGAGGCGATCCTCAGGACAGGACCGCGGACAGTTCGTTGGCCGCCTTGATCACCGCGTCTTTACCGCGCATCACCACATCCTCGCGATGGGAAATGAGATTGATGCATGTCGGCGGTGACGGCGGCTGTCTGCGCACGGGAACGGCCAACCCGTAAGTGTTCGGCTCGATCTCACCGTGGGTGATGACCCAGCCCTGCTCGCGGGTCTGCGGGACGAGATCGCGTTCGCCGGGCCGCGGCGGCATGCTCGCCAGCAGCGCGATGCCGGCCGCACCGCGGTCCAGCGGGTAGCGGCTGCCCTCGTGAAAAGCGAGTTGGTAGTACACGTTTGTCGGCACGATCACCGCGATGGCCACCTGCTGGTCGCCCTCGGCCACGAGCAGCGACACCGTGCTGCCGAGTTCGTCGGCCAGCGCGCGCAGCGTAGGCAGACTCAACTGGCGCACATGATTGTCGAACGATGCACCGAGCACCGCCAGCGCAGCGGCCGCCCGGTAGCGGCCGTCCTCTCCCTTGGCCACGAGGCGGTACGCCGACAGCGTGGAAAGCAAGCGGTACGCGATCGTCCGGTGCACGCCGATATCGTCGGCGACCTGTTGTGCCGTCAGCCCCGACCGGGACGTGGCGACCAGCTGCAACGCGGCCAGACCGCGCGCCAATGTCTGTGAGCCGGGCGCACCTGTCGGCGCGGCATTGGCGCTGGCCCCGCCGACCGAATCAGACCCAACCGAACCAGACATCCGACTTCCTGACTTCCTTGACATCTACCACTCAGGAGAGTGATGCTCTGACTATAGTGCACGTATACGTGCGATAAATGAGCACAGTGCTTACAAAATACGAGAATTCAATTCTCGTCGTCAAGAGAGGTGACGAGTGCCGGAATCGTCCCGACGACTGGCAGACGCGGATTTCGAGAGTGTCTGGAGCGACCTCCAAGGCGTCGCGTTCTCGCAGGGGTACCTCGACGCGGGCGGAGTGCGCACGCGTTATGTCCACGCCGGTGATCCGGACAAACCGGTGCTCGTCTTTCTGCACGGTTCGGGCGGGCACGCCGAGGCCTACGTCCGAAATCTGGAGGCGCATGCCGAGCATTTCTCGACATGGTCGATCGACATGCTCGGGCACGGATATACGGACAAGCCCGGACATCCGTTGGAGGTAGAGCACTATCTCTCCCATCTGATGGCATTCCTCGACGCGATCGGTGCACAGCGCGCCCACATCAGCGGTGAGTCGCTCGGCGGCTGGGTGGCCGCGCGCGCCGCCGTCGACCAGCCCGACCGGGTCGATCGACTGGTGCTCAACACCGCGGGCGGATCGCAGGCCGACCCCGAGGTGATGAAGCGCATCGTCACGCTGTCGATGGCGGCCGTGGAGAACCCGACGTGGGAAACGGTCCAGGCGCGCATCAAGTGGTTGATGGCCGACAAGTCCAAGGATTACGACGACATCGTCGCCAGCCGCCAACGGATCTACCGCCAGCCGGAATTCGCCTCCGCGATGAAAGACATCATGGCGCTGCAGGATCCGGAGATCCGCGCGCGAAACTTGCTCGGCCCGAAGGAATACGGGTCGATCACCGCGCCCACGATGGTGGTGTGGACCAGCGATGACCCGACGGCCGACGTCGACGAGGGACGCCGAATCGCGTCGATGATCCCCGGTGCCCGGTTCGAGCTGATGCCCGGGTGCGGGCACTGGCCACAGTACGAGGACCCCAAGACGTTCAACCGGCTCCACCTCGACTTCCTGCTGGGACGCCTATGAGCACCGAGCGGGTGGACGTCGTCATCGTCGGTGCCGGACCTTCGGGGCTGACGCTGGCGAACATCCTTGGGCTGCAGGGCGTCCGGACGCTCATCGTCGAGGAGCGCGACACGCTCATCGACTACCCGCGTGGGGTCGGTCTCGACGACGAGGCGCTGCGCACCTTCCAGTCCATCGGTCTGGTCGACCGCGTCCTGCCGCACACCGTGCCGAACCAGATCCTGCGCTTCTTCGACGCCAAACGCCGGTTGCTCGCCGAAATGGCGCCGCCTGACGCGCGTTTCGGCTGGCCCAAACGCAACGGCTTCGTCCAGCCGATGGTCGACTCGGAACTGTGCGGCGGGTTGGAGCGATTCGACCATGTCGAGGTTCGGTGGGGGCACCGGATGGAGAGCTGCGTTGAAACCGACGACGGCGTCACCGTCGGATTCGCCGATGGCAGGGATCCGGTGCACGCCCGCTACGTCGTCGGATGTGATGGCGGCCGTAGCGCCACCCGCCGCTTGATGGGGGTGTCGTTCGATGGAACGACGTCGTCGACCCGCTGGCTGGTGGTCGACGTCGCGAACGATCCGCTCGGTCATCCGAACAGCGAGGTGGGAGCCGATCCCGCCCGCCCATACGTGTCGATCTCGATCGCGCACGGCATCCGCCGCTTCGAGTTCCTCATCCACGACGACGAGTCCGACGAACTCGCCGACGATCCGGCGTTCGTCAGACGCATGCTCGCACAACGTGTTCCGCATCCAGATCGGGTCGACATGATCCGCCATCGCGTGTACACCCACCACTCGCGCATCGCGGGCTCGTTCCGCGAGGGCCGCCTCTTGCTGGCCGGCGACGCCGCACACCTGATGCCGGTATGGCAGGGCCAGGGCTACAACAGCGGCATCCGCGACGCCGCCAACCTCGGGTGGAAGCTCGCCGCGGTGGTCAACGGCCAAGCCGGCGACGCCCTGCTGGACACCTACGACGTCGAGCGTCGCAAACACGCGCGCGCGATGATCGACCTGTCCACGATGGTGGGACGGGTCATCTCGCCGACCAACCGACGGGTGGCAGCCCTGCGCGACCGGGTGATTCACGGCGCGTCGCTGGTGCCAACCTTGAAGCGTTATGTGCTGGAGATGCGGTTCAAGCCTATGCCGCGTTATCAGCAGGGGGCGGTGTGCCATGCCGACTACAGCGCGCCCAACTCGCCGACCGGCACGCTGTTCATCCAGCCCCGCGTCGACACCCGAACAGAACAGAACGTGCTGCTCGACGATGTCTTCGGTCCCGGCTTCGCCGTGCTGTGCTGGAGCAACAACCTGCGCGCCGTTCTCGGCGACGAAGCGTTCAACCGTTGGAAAGCGTTGGGGGCCAGATTCGTCGAGGCGCGGCCCATGACCCAGCTGCAGTGGCCCGGCCACGATGACCCCGATGTGGTCGTCGTCGGCGACCGGACGGGCGCGCTGAAGTCCTGGTTCGACGTCTACACCGACTCCGTGTTGTTCGTGCGGCCCGACCGCTGCATCGCAGGTGCCTGCATCGCGCAGCGCGCGCCCGAAATGAGCGAATCGCTTTTCGGCGTCCTCTGTCTCACCCAGGAAGGAGGCTCGAGTTCAAATGGCGACACTGGCCCTGTGCTGCATGTCGCACAGTCCGCTACTGAACCTTCCGGGACCGTCACAGGATCTTCTTGACGACATCGAGTTGGCCCTGGCGGCGGCGCGCGACTTCGTCACCGACTTCGATCCCGAACTGGTCGTGGTGTTCTCACCCGACCACTACAACGGGTTCTTCTACCGGACCATGCCGCCGTTCTGCATCGGCACCGCCGCGCAGGGGGTCGGCGACTACGGCACCTACGCGGGCCCGTTGGCCGTGCCCGAGGACATCGCCGCCGACTGCGCACGCGCAGTGCTCGAATCGGGTGTGGACGTGGCGCTTTCGGCCAGCATGGACGTCGACCACGGCACGGTTCAGCCGCTGCAGAACCTGTTCGGCGACGCGACGTCCAAGCCGGTTATCCCGATCTTCATCAACTCCGTCGCCACCCCGCTCGGACCGTTGCGGCGTGTCCGTGCGCTCGGCGCCGCTGTGGGTACCTACCTGGCGACCCTGGGCAAGCGCGTCCTCGTCGTGGGATCCGGCGGTCTGTCGCACGATCCGCCGGTGCCGACGCTGGCCACCGCACCGCCTGCGGCGTTGGGGCGCATCGTGCACGGCGAACCGATGACACCGGAGCAGCGGCAGGCGAGGCAGGTGGCGGTGATGGATGCGGCGCAGGCCTTTGCGCACGGCGACAGTCCACTGCAACCGCTGAACCCCGACTGGGACCAGGCGTTCCTGGAGTTGGTCGATTCGAATCGACTCAGTGACGTGGACGGCTGGTCGAACAGCTGGATCGAGCAGCAGGCCGGTCACTCCGCACACGAAATCCGCACGTGGGTGGCGGCATTCGCGGCGCTGGCCGCCCACGGTCGCTACGAGACGGGACATCGGTTCTACCGCGCGGCGCCCGAGTTGATCGCCGGCTTCGCCGTCAGGACGGCGGTGTGCAACCCATGACCACCGAAACGTTCGACCACACCGTCGATGTGCTCGTCATCGGCTCCGGCGGTGGCGGGATGACCGCGGCGCTGGCTGCCGATGCGTTCGGTCTCGACACCCTGGTAGTCGAGAAGTCACCGCAGTTCGGCGGCTCCACCGCGCTGTCGGGCGGGGGCATCTGGGTGCCGGGCGCGCCGTCGCAGCGCGCTGCGGGCTACGCGCCCGATCCGGACGGCGTGTTCGAGTACCTGCGGCGCATCACTGGCGGGTTGGTCAGCGATGCGCGGCTACGCAAATACGTCGACAGCGCACCGGAGATGATGGAGTTTCTCGAGAAGCGCAGCCGGTGGTTCGAATTCGTCTGGAAGCCCGGCTATGCCGACTACTACCCGGAGCTGCCGGGCGGCTCGGAACTCGGCAGCACGATCAATGTGCCCGCGATCGACCTGCGCAAGCTGGGCGATGAGGAGCAGAACCTGCTGCAGCCATTGGCCCTGGCGCCCAGGGGAATCTGGTTCGCCCCCAAGGACCTTCGGCTGTTCTATCAGGTGCGCCAGAACTGGCGGGGCAAGGCCGTTCTGGTGAAGCTGAT
Source organism: Mycobacterium barrassiae (assembly GCF_025822765.1). Taxonomy (GTDB): domain Bacteria; phylum Actinomycetota; class Actinomycetes; order Mycobacteriales; family Mycobacteriaceae; genus Mycobacterium; species Mycobacterium barrassiae. The sequence continues at coordinate 74,926 of NZ_JACKUK010000016.1, forward strand.
CTGGCGGATGTTCCGGGCGCGGGTGTTCGGTGACCGGATGGCCGCGATCGGCCAATCACTGGCGGCCAGGATGCGACTTGCGCTCAAGGAGCAGAACATCCCGCTGTGGCTCAGTTCGCCGATGACCGAACTCATCACCGACGTCGATGGGACAGTGACCGGCGCGGTGGTCGAGCGTGAGGGCCGTCAGCTGCGCATCGGTGCGCGGCACGGCGTCATTCTTGCGGCCGGCGGCTTCGATCACGACATGGAGTGGCGCAGGCAGCATCTGCCGGTGCTCGAGAAGGACTGGAGCTTCGGCAATCCCGCGTCGATGGGTGACGGGATCCGGGCAGGGGAGAAGGTCGGCGGTTCGACCGATCTGCTCGACGAGGCGTGGTGGTTTCCCGCCATGTGCTGGCCCGACGGCAGGCTGCAGTTCATGCTCAACGAACGCATGATGCCGTCGCAGTTCGTGGTCAACGGCGAGGGCAAGCGGTTCATCAACGAAGCCGCGCCATACATGGACTTCGCACACGCGATGATCGAGGGCCAGAACTCCGGTGTCTCCCATATCCCGTGCTGGCTGATCACCGACATCCGCTCGTTCCACCGTTACATCGTCGGTGGGCATCTGCCGATTCCCAAGGTGCCCTTCGCGCCGGTGCCGACCGGATGGAAGGTGCCGAAGGCGTGGCTGGAGTCCGGAGTCGTGGTGGAGGGCAACAGCTTCGAAGAGCTGGCGACGAAGATCGGCGTTCCGCCCGCGCAGCTTCGCGCGACCGCCGACCGCTTCAACGACCTTGCGCGCAGAGGCCACGACGATGACTTCAACCGCGGTGACTCCGCCTACGACAACTACTACGGCGACCCGACCCTGCCCAACCCCAACCTGTACCCGCTGCAGAAACCGCCGTACTACGCGTTCCAGATCATCCTCGGCGACCTCGGCACCTCGGGTGGGCTGCGCACCGACGAGCACGCCCGGGTGCTGCGCTCCGATGACAGTGTCGTCGAGGGGCTGTACGCCGTCGGCAACACCTCCGCCGCGGTGATGGGACGCAGCTACGCAGGCGCAGGCGCGACCATCGGGCCCGCGATGACCTTCGGGTACGTCGCGGCCAAGCACATCGCAGACCAGTTGCCCGACACAACCGTTCAGTCGGGTACCCAGACCGATTCGACACTCGATTCCGATCGAAAGGTAACGAAATGAAGATCTCGCTGTTCTACGAATTCCCGCTGCCGCGGCCGTGGAGTGAGGACGACGAGCACAAGCTCTTCCAGGACGGCCTCGATGAGGTGGAGGCCGCAGACAAGGCCGGCTTCTCGACGGTGTGGCTCACCGAGCACCACTTCCTCGAGGAGTACTGCCACTCGACAGCACCCGAGATCTTCCTGTCCGCAGCGAGCCAGCGCACCAAGGACATCCGGCTCGGCTTCGGCATCATGCACCTGCCGCCCGCGGTCAACCACCCCGCCCGCGTGGCCGAGCGAGTCGCCACCCTCGACCTGATCTCCAACGGCCGGGTGGAATTCGGCACCGGTGAGTCGTCCTCGGTGGGCGAGCTCGGTGGGTTCGGCATCGATCCCGCCGACAAGCGCGCGATGTGGGAAGAGGCACTGGAGGTCTCGATCCGCTGTATGACCGAGGAGCCGTTCACCGGTTTCAAGGGCCAGCACATCGAGATGCCTCCGCGCAACGTCGTCCCCAAGCCGCTACAGAAGCCGCATCCGCCGGTATGGGTCGCGTGCACCCGGCCCGCTTCGGTGTCGATGGCCGCGCAAAAGGGCCTCGGTGCACTGAGTTTCGCCTACACCGGCCCCGGCCCGCTGGCCGAGCGTGTTAACGGCTACTACAAGGAGTTCGAAGAGAGTGCCGTGCCCGTCACACCGCAGATGAACCCCAACATTCTCGCCATCGGCGGCGATCTGTCGATGATGGTGGCCAAGACCGACGAGCAGGCCATCGAGCGCCTCGGAATGGGTGGCGGTTTCTTCGCGTTCGGGATCATGCACTACTACATGACCGGCATGCACACGCCCGGCCGGACCGGGGTGTGGAAGCGCCACCTCGAAGAGATCGAGAAGGATCCGAGCATCGTGTACGGCCCCGGCCGTGGGCCGATCGGCAGCCCCGCGACCGTGCGGGAGTTCCTGCGCGGCTACGAGGAAAGCGGCGTCGACGAACTGATCCTGCTCCTCACGCCGCGCCGCCACGACGAGACGATGGAATCCATCGAGCTCATGGGCAAGGAGGTACTGCCCGAGTTCATCGAGCGCGACGAAAAGGCCAGGGCGGAAAAGGCCAAGCGCCTCGAGCCCGTCCTCGAGCGCGCCGAGGCACGCCGGCCGAAGTCGAAGGCGCCGCTGTTCGACGAGACATATGCGTTCGGCGGTCTGCCCACGGGCCGCGAAAACTACACTGCGAACGAGGTGTCCCTGGCGATGGATGAGATGACCGCGGGTATCGAGGCGGCCGCGGCGCAGCTCAAGTCGGGGGAGGGGTGGACGAGCAGGAATCCTTCCGCGGACGCGAGGAGCGAATGACGGAGGCGGACGCGAAGAGCAGCACTGAATGACCCATGGTCCAGACTGACGAGCTGTGGCGCTACGACGGCCGTCGGGCCGTTGTGACCGGATGCGCCTCGGGCATCGGCGCCGAAGTGGCTCGGCAGCTGTCCGATCTCGGTGCCGAGGTGGTCGGTCTCGATATCCGAGAACCCGACTTCGACATCGGGGAGTTCATCGCCCTGGACCTCCACGATCCGGAGTCGATCGACGCCGCGGCGGCGTCGATCGGCGGCCGCGTCGACGCCTTGTTCAACGTCGCCGGGGTGTCGTCAGGCATCCGGGACCCGCTACGGGTGGTCACCATCAACTTCCTCGGCACTCGACGGTTCACCGAGGCGGTGGTGCCGTCGATGCCGGCGGGGTCGGCCATCGCCTGCGTGTCCTCACTGGCCGCATCCGCCTATCGGCAGAACGCCGCGGTCACCGCCGGTCTGGTGGGCACCAAGACGATGGCCGAGGGGATCGAATGGTGTGAACGCCATCCCGATGCGGTCGCCGAAGGCGGTGGTTACCGGCTGTCCAAGGAGGCGATCATCCTGTACGGGATGGCCAACGTGGTCGCTCTGGGCGCCAAGGGCATTCGTATCAACTGCACCGCACCCGGCGTCACCGACACCCCGATCCTCGACCAGTTGCGGTCGGCGTACGGCCAGGAGTTCCTGGATTCCTTCCACACTCCTCTCGGCCGCGCCGCAACACCTGACGAACAGGCCAGCGTCCTAGTCTTCTTGAACAGCAAGGCAGCCAGTTACATCACCGGACAGGTGATCTGGGTGGACGGCGGCACCATCGGCGAGACGGATCTCGCCGACTCGGTGTCGCGACGATGAGAGGCGAACTATGGCCAGCATGAAGGACTTCCGCCGGGTCGCCGACGACGTGCGCAACTGGGGTCGTTGGGGTGACGCCGACGAGCTGGGCACGCTCAACTTCATCACCAGCGAGAAGGTCCAGCAGGCGGCCGGTCTGGTCAAGCACGGCAAGGTCTTTCCGCTCGGGGTGGACTTCGGCTCCTCCGGGCCACAGGGCGCGTTCCACTTCAGGCAGAACCCGCTGCACGTGATGACCATCGACGGCGGCGATGCGAGCACCCTGGCCCAGTACGGTCCGTCATGGCTGAAGAATCCGGCGGCGACCCAGCTCAGCGAGTTCGCGGTCAGCGGCCCGATGCGGTTCAACGACGACGTCATCATCATGCCGTTGCAGGCCGCGACCCAGTGGGATGCCCTGTCGCACGTGTACTACGAGGACCAGCTGTACAACGGCTTCCCGGCGAGCTCGGTGACCAGCCTGGGCGCCTATCACTGCGGCATCGACAAGGTCGACAGCAAGGGCATCACGTCCCGCGGCGTCCTTCTCGACATCGTGCGTCTGCGCGGCGTCGAGACCTTCTGTGATCTCGGCGATCCCATCACGCCTGCGGAACTCGACGAGGCCGCTCGCAACCAAGGCGTCACCGTCGAACGTGGCGATATCGTCCTGGTCCGAACCGGTTGGTGGACAAGGTTTCTGCAGACCGGCGACGGTGGCGAACCGGGCGCGGGTCTGGACTGGACGTGCGCGTCGTGGATGCACGATCACGAGATCGCCGCGATCGCGGCCGACAACCTGATGGTGGAGAACCCGGTGTCGGGCGTCGACGGTGCCTTCCTGCCCATGCACATGCTGTGTCTGCGCGATATGGGGCTGATGCTCGGGGAATACTGGGATCTGACCGCGCTCGCCGCCGACTGCGCGGCCGACGGTGTCTACGAATTCCAGCTCATCGCACCGCCGTTGCGGGTGACCGGCGCCGTCGGTTCACCGATCAATCCGATCGCCATCAAGTAGGGGGGTCATGTCGACACGCACCACCACCGGCGGCGCTCCGCTGGTCGTCGGACTCGGCGGAACGTTGCGCGCCAACTCGTCGACGGAACGTGCACTTCGCTACTGCCTGGACTCGGTCGAACGTCAGGGCGGTCGCACCCGATTCTTCAGCGGACCGGATCTCGACCTGCCGATGTACGCGCCGCATGAACTCGAACGCACCCCGCAGGCGCTGGAACTGGTCAAGGCGCTGCGCGACGCCGACGCCGTCGTCGTCGGATCACCCGGCTACCACGGGGCGATCTCCGGTCTGGTGAAGAACGCTCTCGATTACATCGAGGATCTTCGAGAAGATCCACGCGTGTACCTGGACAACACCCCGTGGGGCTGCATCAGCTGCGCGTACGGCTGGCAGGCGGCGGTGAACACGCTCGGGCAGCTGCGTTCCATCGGGCACGCGCTGCGGGCGTGGCCGACGCCGCTCGGGGTGGCCATCAATTCGGCCGACAAGATCTGGGATGAGGCAGGCGACTTGGCCGACACCGCGGTGCGCGACCAACTCGACATGCTGGCCTCGCAGGTGCTCACCTTTGCCCGCACCGCCTGGGAAACCACGTGAACGCCTCCAGCGCGAACAGACACAAAGAGCACGGAGGTGCCGGCGTGTCGGGACAATTTGCGTCTGCTCGCGCAGAGAGAAAGTCCATTCTGGTCGACGGTATGGCGACGGGGTATCTCGAAGCGGGACAGGGCGATCCGGTTGTTCTGCTGCACGGTGGTGAGTTCGGCGTCAACGCCGAGATCGCCTGGGAGAACAACATCGCCGCACTCGCGCAACGGCATCGCGTGCTCGCCCTGGAGATGCTGGGGTTTGGCGAGTCCGCGAAGGTCATCGACTTCAACGACGGCCGCGGCATGCGGATCCGTCACATCGCGCGGTTCTGCGAAGCGGTCGGCGTCGAATCGGCCCACTTCGTCGGGAATTCGATGGGTGCGGTCAACCTTTTCGTCGACTCGACGTCGGACTCGCCGGTGCTGCCGGTGCGCAGCATGGTGATGATCTGTGGTGGCGGCGAGATCCAACGCAACGAGCACTCGGCCGCCCTCTACGACTACGACGCCACCGTCGAGGGGATGCGCAGGATCGTCGAAGCCCTCTTCTACGATCCGTCCTATCCCGCCGACGACGAGTACGTGCAGCGGCGATACCAGTCGAGCATCGCCCCCGGTGCCTGGGAAGCGCTGGCGGCAGCGAGATTTCGCCGACCGGGACTCGAACCGCCGCCGCTACCGTCGAGCAAGCGGGCCTACGACCGCATCACGGTGCCGACGCTGGTGATCGAAGGTGGCGGCGACAAACTGCTGCCGCGCGGCTGGGCGGCTGAGATCGCCGGCCAAATCCCCTCCGGCCGTTCGGCGGTGATCCTCGATGCGGGACACTGCCCGCAGATCGAACAGCCGGCGGCGGTCAACGACCTGCTGCTGGCTTTCCTGGCCGAGCAGCGCGAAGGAGCGGCGACATGACAGACGAACTGGCGGGCAAGGTCGCGATCGTCACGGGCGGCGCGTCCGGTCTCGGCGAGGGGCTGGCACGCCGATTCGCGGCTGAGGGCGCCAAGGTGCTGATCGCCGATGTGGACACAGACAGCGGTGCGGCGCTCGCGGCGGACATCGGCGCCAACGCGCTGTTCGTCGAGGCCGACGTGTCCGACATCGAGCAGGTGAGCGGGCTCGTATCGACAGCCGTCGACCGCTTCGGGGGCCTGCACGTCATGGTCAACAACGCGGGGGTGTCGGGCACGATGCACCGCCGCTTCCTCGACGACGACCTCGCGGACTTCCACAAAGTGATGGCCATCAACGTGCTCGCGGTGATGGCCGGCACGCGTGATGCCGCCCGGCACATGTCCAAACACGGCGGCGGCTCGATCATCAACCTCACGTCGATCGGCGGAATCCAGGCCGGCGGCGGTGTGATGACCTATCGGGCGTCCAAGGCCGCTGTCATCCAGTTCACCAAGTCCGCGGCGATCGAGTTGGCGCACTATGAGATTCGGGTGAATGCCATCGCGCCCGGCAACATCCGCACGGCGATCGTGCGCAAGTCGGCGGCGGGGGAGGATCTCGAGAAGCTCGAACAGTTCGAGGCCAAGATCCGTGAGCAGATGCGCAACGACCGCCCACTCAAGCGTGAAGGCACCATGGAGGATGTCGCCGAAGCGGCGCTCTACTTCGCCACGGATCGTTCGCGGTACGTCACAGGCACCGTGCTCCCCGTCGACGGTGGCACGGTGGCGGGCAAGGTGATCGTGCGTAAGCCGAAGAGTGACTAGCGGCCGTCCACGCGGTCGACATGCTCGCAGACCAGCCGGGGGTATCGGCCGCGGTCGGGACGGAAGATGTCGTGGGGTGAGTCGTTGAACTCGACGAGATGTGCGTCCGGAAACAGCGCGCGGTAACGCGACCATTGCTCGTCGCCGACGAGGAAGCGTTCGCTACTGCGCACCGCGAGCAGTGGAAGTTGCTGTCGGGCAAGGGGTTCCCACAACGACCGCGGCTGCGCGGCGCCGAACGTCTTGTTCGCGGCGTCCTCGTCGAGCCGCTCACTCACCGGAGTGCCGCGCCAGCGGCCGCCGAGCAGCCGACGCGAGATCTCGGGCGTCAGCACCTTCTCCTCTGGCACGTAGTCGCCGATCGCGATCGACCTGACCCGCTCGACGTTGTCGATCACCCATGTCAGCGCATAGGCGGTACCTCTGGAGAACGTCGCCACGTGCACCGGGCCGTCGGTGACGGCGTCCACCACCGCCCCGATGTCGGTGCTCAACGTCGCGGCGTCGTAGCCGTTCGCCGGGGAGCTACTTCGGCCATGTCCCCTGAGATCGACGACGACAGTCCTGCGGCCGAACAGCGACAGGATTTCGGCGTAGTCCTCGGCGACGCACGTCATGCCCGGCACGAACACCACCGGCGCGCCGCGATCATCACCGCCGGAGTCGAGGTAGTGGATGCGTGCATCGCCGTTATCGATGAACCGCGAATCAGCCATGGTCAGGGGCACTCTATGCGTCCGCCGACGGGTCCGGGACGCCTATCCGCCAAGAATTTAAATCAGTCGCTTGACTTAACTGCTGTGACGGGGTTCACTGGGCGGGTGACCACAGCCAGCAGGCCTGTTCGCACCGAACGGGCCTCCATCACCCGCGAAGCGATCCTGGCCGCGGCCGAGCGGCTGTTCGCCGAACACGGGGTCTACGCCGTTTCCAACCGCCAGGTCAGCGAGGCGGCCGGGCAGGGAAACAACGCCGCCGTCGGGTATCACTTCGGCACCAAGGCCGACCTCGTCCGGGCCATCGAACAGAAGCACCGGGTGTCGATCGAGCGGCTGTTGGCCCGGATGGTGGCCGACACCGGCGAGTCCACGGAACTGCGCGACTGGATCGCGTGCATGGTGTGCTCGCTCACCGAACATCTCGATCAGCTCGGCAACCCGACGTGGTACGCGCGCTTTGCCGCCCAGGCGCTCGCCGACCCCGCCTACCAGAAGATCGTCGTGAAGGACGCGCTCGCGTCGCCGTCGCTGGTGAGCGTCGTCGAACGCATCACGCGCTGCCTGCCCGACCTGCCGATGACCGTTGTCACCGAACGCAACATCATGGTGCGCAACCTGATGATGCACACCTGTGCCGATTTCGAGCGCGCATTCGCCGAAGGGACGGCCACGCCCCGCACCACGTGGAGCTCGGTGGCCTCAGGTCTCATCGACGCCATCGTCGGGCTGTGGCGGGCGCCCATCACGGAGCGACCGTGAAGGTGAGCGTCGATCAGGACAAGTGCGTGTCCTCCGGCATGTGCGTCATGAATGCCGGCGAGGTGTTCGACCAGCGCGACGACGACGGTGTCGTGGTGCTGTTGATCGAAGAGCCGGGTCCCGACCTGGCCGAGGAAACCCGAAAGGCGGCCGCGGCGTGTCCAGCCCTGGCCATCCACATCGAGGAATGACGGAGATTTGATGTCAGACACCCTTGCCGCAGAACAGGTTTCGGCCGACGTTCCGGAGTATCCGATGGAGCGTGACGCGCGGTGCCCGTTCGCACCTCCGTTGCCGATTCTCGAGATGGGCGAGTCCAAGCCGCTGTCGCGAGTGCGGATCTGGAACGGCACCACACCGTGGCTCATCACCGGGCACGAGGTGGCGCGGGCGTTGTTCTCCGACTCGCGTGTCAGCGTCGACGACCGTCGCGAAGGCTTCCCGCATTGGAACGAGCACATGCTCTCCACCGTGTACAAGCGGCCGCGGTCCGTCTTCACCTCCGACGCCGAGGAGCACACCAGGTTTCGCCGGATGCTGTCCAAGCCGTTCACATACAAACGTGTCGAGGGCCTGCGCACCGCCATCCAGGAGGTCACCGATCAGTGCATCGATGAGATCCTCGCGGGCCCGCAACCCGCCGACATCGTCGCGAAGCTCGCACTTCCCGTGCCCACCAAGGTGATCAGCGAGATGCTCGGCGTCCCCTACGAGGACCATGAGTTCTTCCAACACCACGCCAACGTCGGGCTGGCGCGCTACGCCACCGCCGAAGAAGGCCAGAAGGGGGCGATGAGCCTCCACAAGTACCTGATCAACCTGGTCGAGAAGAAGATGGAAGAGCCTTCCGAGGATGCCGTCTCCGATCTGGCCGAGCGGGTGACCGCAGGAGAGATCAGCGTCAAGGAGGCCGCCCAGCTGGGCACCGGCCTGTTGATCGCCGGCCACGAAACGACCGCGAACATGATCGGCATCGGCGTGCTCGCCTTGCTCGAGAACCCCGAACAAGCGGCGCTCCTTCGTGATTCGAACGATCCGAAGTTCATCGCCAACGCCGCCGAAGAACTGATGCGCTACCTGTCGATCATCCAGAATGGCCAGCGCCGCGTGGCCATCGAGGACATCGAGATCGCCGGCGAGACCATTCGCGCGGGTGAGGGCATCATCATCGATCTCGCGCCTGCGAACTGGGATGCGGCGGCCTATCCCGAGCCCGACCGGCTCGACTTCACCCGTGATGCCGGCCAGCAGCTCGGATTCGGTTACGGCAGGCATCAGTGCGTCGGGCAGCAGCTCGCGCGCGCCGAACTGCAGATCGTGTTCCACACCCTGCTGCGACGAATCCCGACGCTCGCGCTGGCGATCCCGTTCGACGATGTGCCCTTCAAGCACGACCGCCTCGCCTATGGCGTCTATGAACTTCCGGTGACCTGGTAGCACCGACAGACTTTGGCCCACAGCCCGATTGGAGTACCAACGATGTCCACCCCAACAGTGCAGAGCACTCTCTACCCGCCCGAGGGCTTCGGCGCACCCAAGCACCGTCAGGGACACTCGACCGGCACCGTGGTCGGGTTGCCCGAGGGCACCGAGATCTTCTCCGCCGACAACCACATCTCGGTCGCCGACGACATCTTCTACGACCGCTTTCCCGAAGAACTCAAGGGTGCGGCGCCGCGCATCTGGTATGAGGACGGCGCGTACATGGTCGGCATGAAGGGCAAGGCGTGGACCGGTGGGGACTTCGGCCGCGTGCTGATGCAGTACGACGATCTCGCCGGCGCCGCCTCGAACAACATCGAGGCACGGATCCGCGAGCTCAAAGAGGACGGCATCGACAAGGAACTGGCGTTCCCCAACGCGGTGCTGGCTCTGTTCCACTACCCGGACAAGGCGCTGCGCGAGCGGGTGTTCCGGATCTACAACGAGCACATCGCCGACCTCCAGGAGCGCTCCAAGGGCCACTTCTACGGCGTCGGGTTGATCAACTGGTGGGATCCGAAGGGCACCAGGAGCACCCTGGAGGAGCTGAAGTCGCTGGGGCTCAAGACGTTCCTGCTGCCGCTGAACCCGGGCAAGGACGACGAGGGCAACATCTACGACTACGGCAGCACCGATATGGACGCCGTCTGGGACGAGATCGAGGAGGCCGGGCTGCCGGTCAGTCACCACATCGGTGAGACGCCGCCGAAGACTCCGTGCCAGAACAACAGCGTCGTGGTCGGCATGATGGTGAATGTCGACTCGTTCCGCGAGCAGTTCGCCAAGTACGTGTTCTCCGGGATTCTGGATCGGCATCCGAAGCTGCGCATCGGCTGGTTCGAGGGCGGGATCGCCTGGGTGCCAACGGCTCTGCAGGATGCCGAGCACATGCTGGCTTCCTACCGGCACATGTTCAACCATCAGCTGGAGCACCCGGTCAATCACTACTGGGCCAACCACATGAGCGCGTCGTTCATGGTCGATCCGCTCGGCCTGCAGCTGGTCGACCGCATCGGCGTCGACAACGTGATGTGGTCATCGGATTACCCGCACAACGAGAGCACATTCGGGTATTCCGAAAAGTCGCTGGCATCGGTCGTGGAGACGGTGGGTCCGGAGAACGCGGTGAAGATCGTCAGCACGAACATCAAGAACTTCCTGGGTGTCGCGTGACGACATTCGCCTCCCGTTCCGCACTGCTCGACATCCCTGACCTACCGGATCGCGCCAGGATGTACCGCGAATGCGGTGCCCGGCTGCGAGACGCCATGAAGGACAAGGGCGTCGACGCGCTCGTGTTGCTCGGTAACGGCAACGTGGTGTACGCGACGGGCGCGAGCTGGCCACTGCTGGACGCCGGCCTGTCGCACGTCGAGCGACCGATTGCGGTCGTCCTCGCCGACGACGAGCATCCGCACCTCTACATGCCGTTCCGCGAGGGCAGCTCCTTCGAGTCCGAACTGCCCGCCGATCATGTCCACGGTCCGCTCTACCTCGAATTCGACGAGGGTGTCGAGCATTTCGCGAAGGTGCTGGCCGGCCTGGTGCCTGCCGGCGCCTCGGTCGCGGTCGACGAACTGACCGGCGCGATGCGCAGGGCGACGGACCGGCTGTTCCCCGGCGGCCCACCATCGGACGCCGCGCAGGTGGTCGGACCCGCGAAACTGGTCAAGACCGTCGACCAGATATCGGCGATCCGCAAGGCGTGTCGCATCACCGAAGAGGCCGTCGTCGACGTGCAGCGTTCTCTCGCCCCCGGCGTGCGGCAGATCGACCTGTCGGCCGCATTCGTCAGGCGCGCGTTCGAACTGGGCGCGACGGCCAACATGCTCGAGGCCATCTGGCAGGTGATGCCGACAACCAAGAACAGCGGCTCGGTTTGGACCACCACCGGTGATCTTGCGCTGCCGCTGCTGACGACCGAGAAGGAACTGGCGAAGGGCGATGTGCTCTGGACCGACGTCAGCATCACCTACGAGGGGTACTGCTCCGACTTCGGCCGCACCTGGCTGGTGGGCGAGGAACCGTCCCCCCGGCAACAGGCGCAATTCGACAAGTGGCGCGAGATCCTCGATGCGGTCCTCGCAGTCACCAAGGCGGGGGCGACGTCCGGTGATCTGGCGCGTGCAGCCATCGCCGCCAACGGCGGTGCGAAGCCGTGGCTGCCGCACTTCTACCTGGGTCACGGCATCGGCACTAACGCCGCCGAGATGCCGATGATCGGAACGGATCTGGGCCAGGAGTTCGATGACAACTTCGTCTTCCCGGCAGGCATGGCGCTCGTACTCGAGCCCGTCGTCTGGGAGGACGGCACCGGCGGTTACCGCAGCGAGGAGATCGTGATCATCACCGAAGACGGGTACCAGTCCATCACCGACTATCCCTACACGCCGTACGGGGTGGCCTCGTGAGCGACGAGATACTGCCCGACGACCCGGCCCTGCGCACGAGCCGCCGCGATCGTGCACTGGCCCAGATGGAAGCCAATGACCTCGACGTCCTCGTGCTCGGACGCCAAGCCAACGTCCGCTACCTGACCGGGGCTCCGCAACTGTGGGTGGCGGGCACCCGTCCGTTCGCGCCGATCTGCGTCGTGGTCCGGGAGACCGGCGAGATCCACCTCAACAGCAGCTGGGATGAGGGGATGCCGGAGGAGATCGGACACGACCACCTCTACGGCCTGGCGTGGAACCCGATGACGATCATCGAGGTCCTGAAGAACATCAAGGGTGCCGCCGAGGCAAAACGTGTCGGAACCGACGCGCTCTCACCGACTTTCGGCCAACTCCTGCCGATGGCCTTTCCCAACGCCGAACTCGTCGACGGCGAGGTGGCGATGCGCGCGGCCCGCCGGATCAAGACCGCCGAGGAGATCCGTACGCTGCGCGGGGCCCTCAAGGTCGCGGAGGACGCCCTTGCGGCCGCGGTCGCCGAGCTCGCACCGGGGGTCAGCGAACAGGCGCTCACCGGTGTGATGCTGGAGGCGATGGCCGCCGGCGGCGTCAGCACATCGGCCACGCAGGACGGCGCGTGGATAACGCCGCGCGAGCAGTCCTGGCGAGTGGGCAAGCGTGATCGCAAGGTTGCCGACGGTGACCTGGTGGCGTTCGCGGCCGGTGCGCTCGCCAACGGCTACGTTGGCGAGGTGGGAGGTACCTGGCCGGTGGGCAACGTGAAGGGTGCCGACGCCTTGTTCGGGCGCTCGAACCGACTGTGGGACAGGCTGGTTGCCGCATGTCAGCCCGGAGCGCCCGCCAGCGACCTGTTCGCCGCGTACGACGCCGCGGGTGAGTCGCTGCCCCCGATGCCGGTCGCACACGGCCTCGGCCTTGGATTCGATCCGCCGGTGATCTCTCCCGACCTGGTGAAGACCTCGGCCGACGAGCGCCTGGACCCGGGTTCGGTGCTGGCCGTCACGGCGTACGTGTGGGAGCCCGGCGTCGGTGCGGTGTTCCGCCGCGACGCCGTGCTCGTCACCGACTCCGGACCCGAAGTGCTCACGGCAAGCCCATCACCGGCGCAGGCCGCCGCCGGAATCAGCTGAGGAGAATCAATGTCTGACAACGGAAGTCGGCCGTCGCCCGAAGAGCTGATCCTCTACGAGAAGGACCCGAAGACCAAGATCGCGACGATCACCTTCAACCGTCCCGAGTACCTGAACGCGCCGACGTCGTTGGCGCGGCTGCGCTACGCCGATCTGCTGCGGGCGGCCACCGTCGACAACGACGTCAAGGTCGTCGTGATCCGTGGCGTCGGCGACAACCTCGGCAGCGGGGCCGACCTTCCGGAGTTCATGGAGGGCTACGACAACACCGACCTGCGGCTCGCCGAGTTGCGTCTCGAGGACGAAGGCGTCGGCGAGGTGAAGTATCCGCCGGCGGGCACCTTCCGCAGCGGTGCGACGATCAGTGCCTGGTACGCGAACGTGCAGGCGGGCAACCGCCCGCTGCAGGAACTGAAGAAGATCAGCATCGTCGAGGCCAAGGGCTACTGCTACGGCTGGCACTTCTATCAGTGTGCCGACGCCGATCTGGTGATCTCGTCCGACGACGCCCTGTTCGATCATCCGTCGTTCCGCTACTACGGGTGGGGACCGCGGATGTGGACCTGGATCCAGATGATGGGGCTGCGCAAGTTCCAGGAGATGGTCTTCACCGGACGGCCGTTCACCGCCGCCGAGATGTACGACTGCAACTTCCTCAACAAGGTGGTGCCGCGCGATCAGCTCGAGGCCGAAGTCGAGAAGTACGCCCGGGCGTGTGCGCGTAACCGGCCCGTCGACACCGTCTTCCAGCAGAAGATCTTCTTCGAGGTCTACAAGCAGCACCAGGGCGAGTACATGGGCAGCCTGCTGTCCGCGTTCTTCGAATCCATGGGAAGCGGTGTGGCCAACGACGATACGGATGACCTCGACATGATGGAGGCCATCGACAGCGGATTGGCGGGTGCCGTCAACGACAACGACAGCAAGTTCCCGCCCGACTTCCGGCTGAGCAAGTCGAATCGCAAGAAGGACAAGTAACAGACGGCGCGCACGCGAGGAGCACAATGGTTAACGCGCCGCTGACCGGCTACACCGTCGTCGACCTGTCCGTCGGCATCGTGGGTGCCTACTGCACCAAGCTGCTGGCCGACGCCGGCGCCACGGTGATCAAAGTCGAGCCGCCCGAAGGTGATCCACTGCGCCGGTGGTCGGCGTCGGGTGCCGAGATCGCCCCGGGTGACGACGGCGCGTTGTTCAGCTATCTGGCCTGTTCCAAACACAGCGTGGTCGCCGACCCGGAAGCCGACATCGACTACGTCAACGGGTTGCTCGACGGCGCCGACGCGGTCGTGTGGTCGCGCGGTTCCAGCGTCGCCGAACACGTCGTGTTCACACCTGCCGCGATCCTGTCAGCGCACCCCCACCTGACCGTTACGTCGATCACTCCGTTCGGGTTGGACGGCCCCTGGTCAGACCACCCCGCAACGGAATTCACGCTGCAGGCGTGGTCCGGGGGGATCGTCGGCCTCGGCCGCGGTTCGGCCGACCGGGCGCCGGTATATGTCGGCGGGCAGGTCGGTGAATACCTCGCGGGTGCGTACGCCAGCGCCGCGACGCTGGCCTCGCGGTTGCGGGGTGGCGCGGAACTGGTCGACGTGTCGATGTTGGAGACCCAGATCCTCGGCCTCACCTACTACCCGGTGGCCTATTACGAGATGCTCGGCAGGCCGTGGCGGGATGCCCGGCGGTTGACCGTGCCGGGGATCGCCCGCGCCAAGGACGGCCTGATCGATATCGGATGTGGCACCGCGCAGCAGTGGTTCGACCTGTGCGCGATGACCGGCCACCAGGACTGGATCGACGAGGACTCGCCGCTGTCCATCACGGAGCAGGCCAACGAGAAGGCCGACGAGCTCTACGCGTGGGTGCAGAGTCACACCGTCGACGAGATCAGGGACCTGGCGACAGCGTTCCGCATCCCGAATGCCCCGGTCGCCAACGGCGCCAACATCGTCGGCCTCGACCACTTCGTGGAACGCGGGTCCTTCGTCTCGAACCCCCGCGACGGATTCGACCAGCCCGGCCCGCCCTACCGGACGACACCGGCTCTCCTGGACGCGCCCGCGCCTGCGCCGCGGCTGGGCGAACACACCGACTTGTATCGCCGAAATAGCGTTCCGGGCGGCGAAAGCGAACATCCAGCGACCCGGAATGCTATTTCGGCGAGGACGGGGTTGCCGTTCGAGGGGTTACGCATCCTCGACATGACGACCTTCTGGGCGGGGCCGTCGTGCACACACATCCTCGCGATGCTGGGCGCCGAGGTCATCCACGTCGAGTCGACTCGGCGGCCCGACGGCACCCGGCTGATCGCCGGCATACCGGTCACCGAGGAGCTGTGGTGGGAGAAGTCGCCCATCTTCTCGGGACTGAACACCAACAAGAAGGGGTTGACGCTCGACCTGCAGAGCGCCGCCGGCCGCGATCTGCTGAATCGGCTCATCGCCACCTGCGACGTGATCGTCGAGAACTTCACCCCGCGGGTGGTGGACCAGATCGGGCTGGATTTCGCTGCCGTGCAGGCTAGCCGGGCCGACGTGGTGATGCTGCGGATGCCCGGCTTCGGGCTGGACGGTCCATGGCGGGACAATCCGGCGTTCGCCTACGTGATCGAGGCGGCGTCCGGAATCAGTTGGCTGACCGGCTATCCCGACCGCAACCCGTACGAGCCCTATTCGGTCGGCGATCCGAACGCCGGCATCCATGCCCTCAATGCGCTGCTGATCGCCCTGGAGCATCGGCGTCGCACCGGGCAGGGTGTCCTGGTCGAGGCCGCGATGGTCGACGCCGCGATCAACGTCGCCGCCGAACAGGTCATCGAGTACTCGGCCTACGGTGCGCTGCTCGAGCGCGACGGCAACCGTGGGCCGACCGCGGCGCCGCAGAACCTCTACCGCACCAACGAGATCGACGAGTTCGGCCGCGCCGACTGCTGGGTCGCCGTCGCCGTGGCGACCGACGAGCACTGGGCGGGCCTGTGTGAGGCCGTCCACAACGGCGACTGGGCTGCCGATCCCGAGTTGAGCACCGCGGCGGGCAGGCGCGCCCGTCATGACGCCATCGACGGGTACCTCGCCGCATGGTGTGCGGACCGCACCGGCGACGAGATCGTCGTCGCGCTGTGGGAGCACGGTGTGCCGGTGGCCAAGGTCTTGCAGCCGCACCGCCAGACCGAGATTCCGCAACTGGCCGCCCGCGGCTTCTTCGAGGACGTCGGGCATCCGGTCAACACCCGTACGCCGCACAGCACGCTGCCGTTCCGGATGTCGCGTGGTCCGGAGCGCGTCCACGTCGAGCCCGCCCCGCTGCTCGGCCAGCACAACCACGAACTGCTGACCGAGCTCGGGCTGACCGCAGACGAGATCGCCGACCTCGAGGCCAGTGGTGTGATCGGCAATGCCCCGGCGATGGGGCCAAGCAAGGCGAAGACGGGCTAGCCTCGACCGGTGGCCATCGATCCGTCCAACATCCTGCTAACCGGTCGTGTCGCGGTGGTGACCGGCGGGGGAGCAGGGATCGGACGTGGTGTCGCAGCGGGTCTGGCGGCCTTCGGGGCCTCGGTCGCGATATGGGAACGCGACCCGGATACCTGCGCCTCGGCCGCCGAAAGCATTGGCGCACTGGGGATCGTCGTCGATGTCCGCGACAGCGAGCAGGTCGACGCGGCGCTGCAGCGCACTGTCGACGAACTCGGCGAGGTGTCGATCCTGGTCAACAATGCGGGCGGCACCTTCAAGGCGCCGCTATTGGAGACCAGTGAGAACGGGTGGGATGCGCTGTACCGGAGCAACCTTCGCCACGTGCTGCTATGCACCCAGCGGATCGCGAGGCGGCTGGTCGCGGCAGACA
The DNA here is from genome assembly GCF_025822765.1 of Mycobacterium barrassiae. Classification (GTDB taxonomy): domain Bacteria; phylum Actinomycetota; class Actinomycetes; order Mycobacteriales; family Mycobacteriaceae; genus Mycobacterium; species Mycobacterium barrassiae. The sequence continues at coordinate 91,974 of NZ_JACKUK010000016.1, forward strand.
CCGGGGGCAGCGTCATCAACGTGACGTCGATCGAGGGCGTGCGGGCGGCGCCGGGCTATGCGGCATACGCGGCGGCGAAGGCCGGCGTCGTCAACTTCACCAAGACCGCCGCCCTGGAGCTCGCGCCGCACGACATCCGGGTCAACGCCCTGGCCCCCGACCTGACCGTCACCGAGGGTCTCATGCAGCTGTCACCGGGGCTCGACCCGGCCAACCAGCGGATGATTCCGATGGGCCGCGCCAGCCATGTCGACGAACTAGCCAGCGTCGCAGTCTTTCTCGCTTCGGACATGTCGGGCTACATCACCGGGCAGACCATCCACGTCGACGGCGGCACGCAAGCGTCGAGCGGCTGGTACCACCATCCGGAGACCGGCGAGTATCAGCTCGGCTAGTGGCGGGTTGCCGCTAACGGGTTGATTACCCGCACCACATGCGTGCAATCAACCCGTTAGTGCGTCCAGCCCTCGGCGATCTGGTCTTCGAAGGCTCGGTCGATGCGCTCGAACCTGCGCTGGATCGACGCTCGTGCGGCCTGATGCGGGACGATGTAGAGCCGGTTGGCCAGGATCGCGTCGGCCGTCAGGCGCGCGACGTCTTCCGCCCGCACTTCCGGATCGGTTGACGCCGACGGCAACTCCTGTGGGGGCGCGGACGACGACGGCGGCCCATAGTCTGCGCTCCGGACGCGCTCGCTGTTGGCCATCAGGTCGGTCGCGACGATCATCGGGCACAGCACCGAAACACCGATGCCGTTGGCCCGCACCTCGCGTTGCAGCGTCTCAGCCAGCGCGACGACACCGTACTTGGCCACGCAATACGGACCGAGACCTACGTTGGGGATCAGCCCGGCGAACGACGATGTGAACACGATATGACTGTCGTCCTCCTGCGCGATCAGTCGCGGCAGAAACGCCTCGACGCCATGGATGGGCCCCCACAGATCGACGTCGATCACGAAGCGCCAGTCGTCGTGGCTGGTGTCCACGATCGAACCGGCGTACGCGATGCCGGCGTTGTTGAACACCACATGCACGGTGCCGAACACGTTGAACGCCTCGTCGGCGAGATGAACGACATCGTCGAGCTTGCGGGTGTCACAGACCACGCCGTGCACTTCGACCCCGTCGTTGCGCAGCGCCGAAATCGCCTCGGTCAGCCCCGCCTCGTTGATGTCGGCCAGCATCAGGCGCGCGCCGCGTCGGGCGAACTCCTTTGCGGTCGCCAGGCCGATTCCGCTGGCCCCTCCGGTGATGACTGCTGAGCGCCCAAGGTAGTTGTCCACGGCGCGAACACTATGCGGTCAGGCGGAGTCGGTCGGCCGAATCCACGTGGGGTCGCCCAAATGGGTGCGAATCGCGCCCCACGGATCGGCGTACTGCCCGGGCGCCTTCCAGTACACCCCGCGGCGTTTCATGACCTCCCGCACGATCGGCGTGATGAGGCGCGCCGGATGACGCTTCCATCCGAATTTGTCGGCGAGTTCGGCCATCATGTCCGACCACGAGTAGTGCTGGAACTGCAGTGCTTCCTGCGCGCGGGTGGTATCCATCCAGTCGGTCACGAACCAGTCGGTGGCGCTTTCGGGGTCACCGAATCGCCCGGGTGCGAACGCGCCGGGCATTCCCAACGCCGCGACGAGGTTCGACGAGAGGTCGCCGTAACAGGTGCGGTGCGAATCGTCGCCGGCGATCAAAAGGATCTCGCGCGCCACGTCCGCAGTGGTCGCGGCCGCGCAGGCCCACGCGACATCCCGGACGTCGACGGTCTGCACCCGGTTGTCGCTCGGCAGCGCGCTTTGGAACAGCATGGCGTCGGTGCTGAGCGGCAGCGCCGACAGATCGCTTGTGAGCACACCACCGAACCGCAGGACCACCCACTCCAGGCCCGACGATTGCACGATCTCCTCGGCTTCCGCCTTGGTGCCGCTGTAAATATCGCAGGGCCGCATCGGGTCGTTCGCGGTCAGCGGTGACGGAGTCAGGTGCGGATTGCGAGGGCCGAACACCGCATTGCTGGACGCGTGCACGAACCGGGGCGGATTCTGCTGCGCCTCGGCGATGCGGACAAGCGTCGCGGTCGCGTCGACGTTGACTCGCCGCGCCACCTTGGGGATCCGATAGATTGCGGGGGCGATGATCGCCGCCAGGTGGATGATCGCGGTCGGAGCTACCTCGGACACCAGGCGCTGGACCTGATCCGCGTCGGTGAGGTCGGCCCATCGGAACTCGGCGCCGGCGGGAAGCTTCGCCGCGGCCTTGCGGTTGGCCAGCGTATCGAGATCGGCGACGACCACCCGACGGCCGTCGGCCGCGAGGCGTCGCACGGTTGCGGAGCCGACCAGGCCGAAGCCGCCGGTGACGAGCACAACGTCGGTCATTCGGCTCCCTACCTGCGGATATGACATTCTCTTTTTACGAAAGTATCATACTCGGATCACCGGCCTGGTAGCTGGCCGCCAGAAGTGGGAACACGGACGCCATGAGCAACGGGGTGGACAAGCCAGAGGTCGCCAAATGGGATCCCGGGTTCACCCGGCAGATCGTCAACCGGGTCGGCCCACTCATCAAGCGGTACTTCCGCGCCGAGGTCCGCGATCTGGATCGGATGCCCGGGGCCGGCGGCGCCCTTGTCGTGTCCAACCACTCCGGTGGCATGTTCACCCCCGACGTGCTGGTCTTCGCGCCGGAGTTCTACAAGCGGTTCGGCTTCGACCGTCCGGTCTACACACTCGGCCACGACGCGATCTTCGTCGGTCCGGTCGGGGACTTGCTGCATCGCGCAGGCGTCATCGAGGCGAACCCGGACAACGCCGCCCAGGCACTTCGGGACGGTGCCGTCGTGTTGGTGTTCCCGGGCGGCGACTACGACGCGTACCGTCCGACCTTCACCGAGAACGTCGTCGACTTCAACGGCCGCAAGGGTTACGTGAGGACGGCCATCGAGGCCGGGGTGCCGATCGTGCCGATGGTCTCGATCGGTGCGCAGGAAACCCAACTGTTCCTCGCCCGCGGTGACTCGCTCGCCCGGCGGCTTGGGCTCAATCGGCTGCGGGCCGACATTCTGCCGATCAGCGTCGGCTTTCCGTTCGGCGTCTCGATCTTCTTCCCGCCGAACGTGCCGTTGCCGTCCAAGATCGTAACCCGGGTGCTCGATCCCATCGATATCGCGGCCGAGTTCGGCGACGACCCCGATCTCGACATGGTCGATCTCCACGTTCGGGCCGTGATGCAGAAGGCGCTCGACGAACTCGCCCGCGAACGCCGCTTTCCTGTGCTTGGCTGACGGATCGTGGCCGACACTCTAGGACTTCTGCAGACTCTCTGGCGCGCACGACTGGTCGCCCCGATGCGTCCGGACCGCTATCTGCGGATGGGCGCTGCGGTGCGCAGGGCCGGGATGACCGCCACCGTGGGATTCGCCATTGCCGCGCAGCGCTGCCCCGATCGGCCCGGGCTGATCGACGAGCGCGGTACGTTGACGTGGCGCGAGCTCGACGACCGTTGCGACGCGTTGGCGGCCGCGCTCCAGGAGATGGGACCCCCGAAAACCATTGCGGTGATGTGCCGTAACCATCGGGGCTTCATCGAGGCGCTCGTCGGTTCGAACCGAGTCGGCTCCGACGTGCTGCTGCTCAACACCTCGTTCGCGGGCCCTGCGCTGGCGGAGGTCGTCGAACGCGAGGGCGCCGACGTCGTGATCTACGACGAGGAGTTCACCGCGATCGTCGACCGGGCGCTCGAGGGTAGGCCCGACACCACGCGCATCCTGGGCTGGACCGATCGCAGCGATTTGCCGCTGACGGTGGACAACTTGATCGAAGGCCACCACGGCCAGCGGCCCAAGCCCAGCGAGCGCAAGAGCGACATCATTCTGCTCACCTCGGGGACGACGGGAACACCCAAGGGCGCCAAGCGTTCTGCAGGCAGCGGTGGTACGGGTGACCTGAAGGCGGTGCTCGACCGCACGCCGTGGCGTGCCGAGGAGCCGATCGTCATTGTCGCGCCGATGTTCCACGCGTGGGGCTTCTCGCAGTTGTTGTTCGCGGCACTGCTGGCGTGTCCGATCGTCACGCGGCGCAAGTTCGATCCCGAAGCGACGCTGGACCTCATCGACCGCTACCAGGCGACGGGCCTCGCGGTGGTCCCGGTCATGTTCGACCGGATCATGGATCTGCCCGACGAGGTGCGCAACCGCTACAGCGCCAAGTCGTTACGCTTCGCCACCGCGTCGGGATCGCGGATGCGCCCCGATGTGGTGATCAAGTTCATGGATCAGTTCGGTGACGTGATTTACAACAACTACAACGCCACCGAGGCGGGAATGATCGCGACCGCGACACCGCAGGATCTACGAGCGGCGCCCGACACCGCGGGAAAGCCGGCTGACGGCACTGAAATTCGTATCTACGACGACACCTTCAACGAGGTGCCCGCGGGGGAGACGGGGCGGATCTTCGTCCGCAGCGGCACCCTCTTCGACGGCTATACGTCGGGGAACACCAAGGACTTCCATGACGGCTTCATGTCATCGGGGGACGTGGGCTACCTCGATGCGGCGGGCCGACTGTTCGTGGTTGGCCGCGACGACGAGATGATCGTCTCCGGTGGCGAGAACGTGTACCCGATCGAGGTCGAGAAGACGCTGGCGGCGCACGACGACGTGGCCGAGGCAGCGGTTCTCGGAGTGGACGACGAGCAGTACGGGCAACGGCTCGTCGCGTTCGTGGTGCTCGAGGCTGGTGCGTCGACGACACCGGAGGAGCTCAAGCAACACGTGCGGGAGAATCTCGCGAATTACAAAGTGCCGCGCGAGATCACGGTGCTCGACGAGTTGCCGCGGGGCAGCACCGGAAAGATTCTGCGCAACGAACTGCGCCCGTGACTTAGGTTGCCGCGGGCGCGGGCGCCATCGCGGTGTCGACGGCGCGCAGCGGTGGCAGCCCGGCAGCCGACCGGATTTCTGTCAGACCGTGGATCATCGCGTCGGTGGCCTCATGGATGTCGTTGAACGTCTGATCGTCGGACAGGATCGAGATGTCCACCTGGTCGACGTAGCTCCACACCGTCATGTTGAACGCACTGCCCGCCGAGAGCACACCGATCGAGTAGATCTCGCTGACCGGCGCGCCGCCGATGTGGCCACGCTCGCGTGGACCGGGCACGCTGGACACCGCGACGTTCATGAGCCTGTTGTGTGCGGCGCGCTTGGCCTGCCACCGCAGCACCGCCGGGGTCAGCGGCGGCGGCAGGTATTCCATCAGCTGACCCTGCAACTTCGGTCCGAGCAGTTCGTAGTTCTCCTTCGCCCGGGCGGTCGACAGCGAGGTCAACCGCACCCGCTCGAGCGGATCGTCGATGTGGACCGGCAACGACACCGAGAGTCCGCCGATCTCGTTGCCTGTCACGCGATCCGGTGACAGGTCGGTGCTGACGGGCACCGACGCCATCAGCGGTCGGTCGGCGCGCCCGTCGTACCGCAGGAGCAGTTCGCGGAGGCCGCCGGCGGCGGTGGCCAGCACGATGTCATTGAACGTGACGTCCAGCCGCTTGGCCGTCTCCTTGACGTCGGCCAGCGACAGCGACGCGGTGGCGAAGGTCCGCCCGGGGGAGATGACGTGGTTGAGGAACGTCGGTGGGGTCTGGAACATCTTCGCCAGATCGGGATGGTCGCTGCGCTCTTTGGCGCGTCGCCGCAGCCGGGCGGCTCCTTTGGCTGCATCGCGCGCCAGTCGGGGTAGCGCAGCGACGTGTGCGACGTGGTCGCGCATCGCTTCCTTGACCAACTCGTTCGACGACGGCGGCTCGCACGTCGCGTACTCGTCGCATTCGTCTTGCGCCGACCCCGTGAGGTCCATCAACCGGGCGAGCAGATTGGCCGACGCCACCCCGTCGGCCAGGGTGTGGTGCACCTTGCCGATGAGCGCGAAACGGTCGTCGGCCATGCCCTCGGCGAAGTGGAACTCCCACAGGGGCCGTGTGCGGTCCAGCGGTGTGCTCGCAATCCGGCCGATCACCTCGTCGAGTTCACGCCTGCCGCCCGGCGCCGGCACTTGCACGCGGCGCAGGTGATAGTCGAGGTCGACCGGGCAGTCCTCCAACCACATCGGGTGGTGCAGTTTCAGTGGGATGTCGATGAGCCGGTACCGCAGCGGGTCGAGCAGGTGCAGGCGGCGGGCGATGGTCCTGCGGAACACGTCGAAGGTGAACTCACCCTCGTAGTCAGCCGCGTGGACGATCGCCACCTTCAGCGTGTGGGTATGGAGATTCGGCGTCTCGCTGTACAACAGCATCGCGTCCATACCATTGAGTCGCTTCAGATCCCACCCCCGTTCGGACGGGTCTATGCAACCACCGTCCGGCCATGATCGGGGGCTTTCTGCGAATGACCTATGTGCTGATCGCGTCCAGCGCCGCGCGCGTCTCCAGATCGATGAACGCCGCCGAATACCGCTGCGCCAGCGTGACCGAGATGGCCGCGGTCTGCCAGGCATCACCGCCCGACGACGTCGCCATCCAGATCGCCAGCCCGTGGGCTACCGACGCGCGGTAGCGCAGCCACACCTCGTCGGCGCTCGGCATCTCGTCGGCGGGCAGCGCGAGCGCGTTGCGGTACTCCTCGAGCAGGTCGCGCTCGGCCGTGCGGCGGTCCTCGATGGTCAGCGCGCCCTGCAGAAAGTAACCGAGGTCCAGCGACCAGTTGCCCCGGCGGGCCATCTGCCAGTCGAGGAACCCGACTTTGTCGCCGGGGGAGTCGTCGGGCAGCACGTAGGTGTTGCCGATGTGGGGATCGCCGTGCAGCAACGTCTGCACAGAGGTGGTGAGGGTGCCGATGTAGCGCGCCCAGATGTCGATGAAGAGCTCGGTTCCGTTGAGCGCGAGAATCTCCGGCGCCACGGTGTCGCCCAGCCGTTCATGGGCGATGTGTAACGGCGCATATTGCATGCCCTCGAATGCGACGAACGGTTCGAGCCAGCCCAGCGCGGGCTCGGCGGCCACCCGTTCGCCCCAGAACCGACTGTGCATCCTGGCCAGGCCGCGAACCCCGTTGGCCACCTGGTCGACGGTCATCGGCCGGGTCGAGTCGCGTGGATCGGCACCGCGCGCGACGACGTCCTCCATGATCATCACGAAGTCCGAGCGGTCCTCGTCGATGAGCGCGGTGTACACGGTCGGATGGTCGAGCGGCAACTCGACCCCGCAGGTGAACAGCCGCGGCTCGTGATAGAGCCCGCTGGTCAATGCGACGAGCTCGGCATGGTCGGGGTCGACCGCCTTGGCGAACACCGTCGCCGGTCCAGAGCCCTCCGCGTACATCAGCGCCAGGCGTGCACGCCGGTTGGTGCCGTCGTCGCGCAGTGCGACGCGCACATCGTCCACGACGGCACCCGGATGATGACGCGACAGCGCCACCGTCATCCAGTCCGGGGTGATGTCATCCCAGCCGCGCGGCAGCGACAGCTCCGCGACAGTCACAGTGAGGTGCCCTACTTCAGGCAGCTGCCGCCGTCGACCGGCAGCGTCACGCCGGTGATGTAACGCGCCTCGTCGGATGCGAGGAACAGCACCGCGTTGGCGATGTCCTCCGGCTCGACCCAACCGATCGGCAGCGTGTGCATCAGCTGGCCGACGACCTTCATGTCGTCCGGGCCCGGGTTCTCCAGGTCGGGGCGGAAGAGCTTCATCGTCGGCTCATTCATGAACAGCGGGGTGTTCACGTTCGTCGGATGCACCGAGTTGACGCGGATGTTCTGTGCGCCGAGTTCGACGGCGAAGGTCCGCATCAGGCCCACCACACCGTGCTTGGCGGCGACGTAGTGGCCGGTGTGCGGGTAGGCCTTCAGGCCGCCGACCGAACTGGTCAAGATGATCGAGCCGCCGCGGCCACCCGCAAGGATATGTGGCACACCGGCTTTCACGGTCTTCCATACGCCGCCGAGGTTGACGTCGATCATGGCGGTCCAGTCTGTTTCGCTGGTCTTGTCCAGCGTCTGACCGCCGTTACCGATGCCTGCGTTGGCGACGATGACGTCTAGCCGGCCCAACTGCTCGACACCGGTGTCGACCGCCGCCTTCAAGGCGTCGTAGTCGCGGACGTCGACCTCGGCGGTGTAGATGCGGCGGTTGTGGCCCTTCACCAGATCTGCGGTCTCGGCCAGATCCTCGGGCGTCGACGGCTCGATCAGCTCGACGGTATCGACCTTCTTGCAGATGTCGACGGCGATGATGTCGGCGCCCTCCTGCGCCAACCGCACCGCATGCGCGCGGCCCTGTCCGCGTGCCGCGCCGGTGATGAACGCTACCTTGCCTTCTACGCGACCTGCCATGTCTTTCAGTCCTTTTGGTGTTGTTGGGTTATCGAATTCACGAAACAAAAGTGGGCATGGATTCCCAGCCGCGGACCGCCGTGGTCGGAGACGGACGCGCGTTCGCCCAGTCGACCTCCCACGTCGGGAACCGTTTGAGGATCTCCTCGAGCGCGATACGGCCTTCCAAGCGCGCCAACGCATTACCCATACAGAAGTGCGTGCCTGCGCCGAATGTCAAGTGCGAGTGTTGCTCTCGGTGGATGTCGAAGACGTCGCCATCCGGCGGAAAACGGTGGCGGTCCCGGTTGGCGGCACCGACGAGAAGCAGCATCGCGCTTCCCTCCGGCACGGTTTGGCCGTAGTGCTCGGTGTCGCGTGCTACGTATCGCGCCATCTGCAGCGCCGGTGGCTCCCAACGCAGGATCTCTTCGATCGCCTGAGGAATCAGAGTCGGGTTCTCCACGAGTTCGCGGCGCTGGTCGGGATAGTCGGCCAGGGTCTTACCCGCCCACCCGATCAACCGCGTCGTGGTCTCGGCGCCAGCGGTGGCGACCACGGTGAGGTACATGAGCAGTTCATCGCGGCGCAGCCGTCGCACGGTGCCAGTCTCGTCGGTGAACTCGACATTGAGCAGATCGGTCATGATGTCGTCGGAGGGATGCTCGGTTCGGTAGTCGATGAACTCGGCGAACACCTCGCCGGACGCCATCAGCGTCCGCTCTCCCTGGAGCGTGGCCTCGCCGTGGTCGGCCACCCTGCGCTGATGTTCTTCCGGGATGCCGAGCAGCATGCCGATCACGCGCATCGGCATCTGCTCGCCGAGATCGTTGACGAAGTCGAACTTGCCTGTGCCCACCAACGGGTCGAGGCACCGGGCGGTGAACTCGCGGATCTGTGGCTCAAGTGCGGCCACCTTGCGCGGCGTGAACATCCGCGACAACAGGTTGCGCTGGATGTTGTGCAGCGGCGGATCCTCGAAAATCAGTGTGCCGGGCGGGATCTCCATCCCCGACTTGATGATCTCGAGCAGTGCGCCCTTGCCGGATATGAACGTCTCGTGATCGATCAGCGCCTTGTTGACGTCCTCGTAGCGACTCAACGCATAGAAGTCATGCTTGTCGTTGTAGTACAAGGGTGCTTCTTCGCGAATGCGTGCGAACACCCGGTGCGGGTTCATATTGAGTTCGACGCTGTATGGGTCGTAATACAACTCGTCTGCAGTCTGCACGTCGGAGTTCTCAGCACTGATCGTCACGGGGTCGCCTCTCGCTGGACCAGGGATGTGTAAGACAAATGACTGTCCTTTGTCTCACAACTCTGGCATCGGCGACTCAATGGTGTCAACCACAGACTCGTTTCGGGCAATTTATACTCTCCGCTTAACAGAACGTGCTTCTCAATCTCGTTGCGCGAAGCGGACGAGAGCCTCCTGGCCATACGAGGCGACCAGTGAGCCGTCGCGGGTGAGCACGTCGCCCCGACCGAAGCTGCGGCCGTGTGCCAGCAGGGGACTGTGCTGGCGCAACAGCAGCCAGTCGTCGGTGCGGAACGGCCGATGGAACCACACGGTGTGCGAGGTGACCGCGGAGGCGAACGTCGTGCCGTTACCGCGCTGGTCGGCTCCCTCGATCGGACGCAGGGCGGTACCGATCAAGGTCAGGTCGGTGGCATAGGCGGCCAGCGCCGGCGCCAGTGCGGGGTCCACGTCCGGGGTGCGCATCCAGACCTCGAATTCCGGCGGGCCGACGGTCGGCGCGTTGAGGTCGACGGCCGCTCGCGTCTCCCACGGGATCAGGTCGAGTGGGATCTCGTGCTCCGGGCCGAGCACCGGTCCGACGTCTGCGATCTCCTGGTGTTCGGGTCCGTCTTCGAGGACATGCATGCTGATCGAGGCGGTGGCGATGACGCCCCGACTCTGCGATGCGGTGATCGTGACCGTGCCGAACGACCGCCCCTCATGGGCGCGAACGGCCTGATAGCGAACCGGCTCGTCGGCCGTGCCTTCCCGGGTGAACACCGTGTGCTGCGATTTGACCGCCTTATCCGGGCAGGTCAGCCTCGCGATCTGGAGGAACTGGCCCAGGAGTTGGCCGCCGAACACCCGGTAGTACTCCAGTTGCTGATTGCGGCCCTCGAACTCTGCCGTTTCGCCGTTTTGCGTCGACGGTCGGGTGATGTCCAGGCAGCCGAGTAGATCGGTCCAGAGATCGGGCACTCGCCCAGTGTAAGTCAGATTCTCTTCGACGAGAACGTAGTTCTCGGTTTGATTCGAGCTAGCTGGCGGCGAATCCGTGAGCGCAGAAGTCCCAGAGTTCTTCCGCGGTGATGGGGTGCGACGCAGCGTCGGTGGAGTCCTCGCCGGTGGATTGCGCCGCGTTGAACATCACCGTCTGCATCGTCATGGCCGCCATCCGCTTCGGATTGATGCCTTCCCGCAGCTGACCTGCGGCGCTGGCCTCCTCCATGAGCTCGGTCAGCAGTGCCAAAAGCGGTGCGTGGGCGATCTTCACCTCGGACGGATGAGAGACCAGAAGTCGTGGAGCGAAGTCGGTGAACAGGGGCCGCTTGGCGGTGGGATCCGGGCGCGACGACTCGAACAGCAGCTGAATGGCGACTTTCAGGCGCTCGATCGGCTCATCCGGGCCGCTGGTGGCCGCCCGGATCTGGTCCGCGGAGCGGGCAAGGGCGTCTTCGAACAGCGCCAGCAGCAACTCGTGCTTACCGTCGAACTGCAGGTAGAAGCTTCGCAGCGACTGACGCGAGCGGTCGACGACCTCTTGGACGGTGAAGTCGGTGCTGCCCTTTTCGATGATGATCGCCTGGGCGGCATCGAGGAATCTCTGAACGCGTTGCGCGGCCCGGAGCTTGGCGGTTTTGATCGATCGCTCGACCGCGCGCTGCTTCCAGGCGGGTTCTTCGCTGGGAATGGTCACGGGCGGCTCGGATGCTGCCCGATTTGGGAGAACATGGACTGACTGTACCGGAGAACGCCTTGCCATTGCGGTCCTCGACCCCCTCGCGGCCAACGTGTCAGAGATTGTAACTTTCTCACCTGGAGAATAGTATTCTCCTTTTACTGGTAACAGTAGTCTTACCAAAAATTTGATCCGTGCTCGTTTGAGGGAGCGTCGTTTGCAGCTGACGTTCGACGCTGACGTCGAGGCCTTCCGTGCGGAGTTCATCGCCTTCCTGGACGAGCATCTGCCCGCGGACCTCGAGGCGCTGGACCGTTCGCGCTCCAGCAGCGATGTTCCGGACTGGGCCAGGCGCTGGCAGCGGCTGATGTTCGACAACGGCTGGCTGATGCCGGGCTATCCGCCCGAGTTCGGCGGCCGCAATGCCACCATCCTCCAGCAGTACGTCCACCAGGAGGAGTTGGCACGTCGCAGGTGCTATCTCACATTCAACCCGCAGGGCGTCGGCATTATCTCCGCGTCGCTCATCTCGTTCGGCACCCCCGAGCAGCAGCGGCGCTGGGCCGTCCCGATATTGCGCGCCGAGATGACGGCGTCGCTGGGGATGAGTGAGCCGGGTGCGGGATCCGATCTCGCCTCCCTGCGCACCCGCGCCGAACTCGACGGCGACGAGTTCGTGGTCAACGGGCAGAAGGTGTGGACCTCCGGCGCCCATGACGCCGACGTGCTTCTGACATTCGTTCGCACTGATCCGAATGCCCCCAAACACAAGGGCATCAGCGTGCTGCTGATTCCGACCGACCTGCCCGGTGTGGTGCGGCGTCCGTTCGCCTCGGTGTGCGATGTGGGCGACCTCGATTTCAACGAGGTGTTCTTCAACGACGTCCGGGTCCCGGCCGAGAACCTCGTCGGGCCGCTGAACGGTGGCTGGCAGGTGGCCAACGGCTCGCTGGGCCACGAGCGGAACATGTTGTGGCTCAGCTACGCCGACCGGTTGGAAGAACTCATCGAGGACTTTCGCCCCGCCACGGCGCTCGACCGTGACCGCTACGCCAGGCTGGCCATGGACAATCAGGCGCTCCGCCTGCTCGGCTCGGTGGCACTGGCACGCGCCGCGCGCGGCGACGAGGACGCCGCGGCGCTTTCCGTCCTCAAGCTCTTCGGCTCCGAAGCGTCGCAGTCGGCAGCCGAGTACGCGCTCGCCGCGGCGGGCGCCGACGGCCTGGACTGGCCCGGTTTCTCCGGTACCTACAGCGCGCAACACCTCGACCTCTACCGGAGCGCCTGGTTCGAGCGATACGTGCGGACGTTCGGCGGCACCATCGCCGGCGGTACCTCCGAGATTCAACGCAACATCATCGCCCAGCGACTGCTGGGCCTACCCCGCAATTAGGAACAACCGTGTACATCGAATACGAAGTCGCCGACAAGATCGCCACCATCACCTTGAACCGGCCTGAGGCCGCCAACGCGCAGAACATCGAGTTCCTCGACGAACTGGACGCCGCGTGGACCCGGGCGGCCGAGGACAATGACGTCGCGGTGATCATCCTGCGCGCCAACGGAAAACACTTCTCGGCCGGACACGACCTGCGCGGCGGCGGACCCGTCCCGGACAAGATTACGCTCGAGTTCATCATCCAGCACGAGCACCGCCGCTATCTCGAGTACACGCTGAAATGGCGCAACGTGCCCAAGCCGTCGATCGCGGCCGTGCAGGGCCGCTGCATCTCCGGCGGCCTGCTGCTGTGCTGGCCGTGCGACCTGATCATCGCCGCCGACGATGCGCTGTTCTCCGATCCGGTGGTGCTGATGGGCATCGGGGGAGTCGAATACCACGGCCACACCTGGGAACTGGGCCCGCGCAAGGCCAAGGAGATCCTCTTCACGGGTCGGGCGATGACGGCCGACGAGGTCGCGAGCACCGGAATGGTCAACCGGGTGGTGCCGCGCGACCAACTCGATTCCGAGACCAGGGCGCTGGCCGAGCAGATCGCCAAGATGCCGAGTTTCGCGCTGCGCCAAGCCAAGCGGGCCGTCAACCAGACCCTCGACGTGCAGGGCTTCTACGCGGCCATCCAATCGGTGTTCGACATCCACCAGACCGGCCACGGCAACGCGCTGAGCGTGAGCGGCTGGCCGGTGCTGGTGAACCTCGATGACATGAAGGCGAACATCCAGTAGCAGCTGCAGGGCAGCTAAAGGTGGGCGAGGCGGGGAACCGAGCCGCGGGCCCGCAGCCCCGCCCCGGCCCTGCGCGTGAGTTCCTTTGAGCTACCGAGCAATCCGTCGAGAACCAGTGCGCGCTCGATGTGGTGGTGCAGCTCGTGCTCGGCGGTGAAGCCGATGCCGGCCAGCACCTGCTGGCAGTGTTTGGCCGCGGTCAGCGCGGCTTTGCCTGCGGCGGCCTTGCCCAGCAGCGCGGTCAGGTCGGGGTTGTCGTCGCCGGGCAGTGCCAGCGTCGCCTCTGCGCCTTCGATCGCCACCAGGGTCTCGGCCAGTCGGTGCCGGACCGCCTGGAAGGACGCGATCGGCTTACCGAACTGGACGCGGTCCAGCGCGTGTTGGCGCGCCAGCGACAGCATCGCCCGTGCCGAGCCCACCAGCCACCAGCCGACGGCGCGACGGGCATCGGGCAGCCGTGGATGCCCGCCCTCCTCGACCCGCCGCAACGGCAGCCCGCCGAGCGTCGAGCTCTCGTCGGCCGTGACGTAGTCCCATACCACCCAACCTCCGCCCGCGTAGGGGAGCGCGGGGGTCGCGCCCTCGTCGGGGCTGGAGGCCAGCAGCACCACATCGTTGAGAACGGAGGCGTGCGAACCTGTTTCGCCAAGCAGGCGGAATACCAGAGGGATCGCCACCTCGGACATGTCGGACAGCATCTCGGCCCAGCCGAGCTCGGCGAGTGCGGCGTCGAGTTCGGCGCCGGACGTCGACAGCATCGTCTTGCGCAGGCCGTCTTCGAGCAGTTCGAGCGATTCGTTGTCCACGATCACTCCTTCCCGAGGTCCAGCAGGCGGCGGGCGATGATGTTGCGTTGCACCTCGGCCGTGCCGCCGTAGATGGTGGCCGCCCGGGAGTACAGGTACTCGGTGCGCCATTCGGTGTCGTCGAGCTCGATGACACCGGGTAGCAGATCGCGGACGGTGTCGTACAGCTTTTGTTCGGCGCCGGCCAGCAACACCTTGTCGATCGAGGTGTCCGCTCCCAGCTTGTTGCCGTCGGCGAGCCGAAGCTGGGTGGCCCGTGACCGGCAGCGCAGCGTATGCAGTGCCAGGTAGGTCTCGCCCAACTCCGAATCCGCGCTCTGGCCAAGGCTTTTCACCTCGCCGACCAGTGCGTCCAACCGTGAGTACAGGTAGGCGATGCGCTGCCAGAAGCACGTTGAGCGCTCATAGGGCAGCAGGTCCATCGCGACCTGCCAACCGTCGCCGGGGTTTCCGAGCATCCGGTCGGCGGGCACGACGACGTCGTCGAAGTAGACCTCGCAGAACTCGTCGACGCCGTGCATTGTGCGCAGGGGGCGGACGTCGACGCCCGGACTGTCCATGTCGACGAAGAAGGCGGTGATGCCCGAATGTCCCGGCCCAGTTCGGGTGAGCAGCACGCAACGCTTCGCGTACTGGGCGAAGCTGGTCCACACCTTCTGGCCGTTGATCACCCACTCGTCGCTGCGCTGTTGGGCGCGGGTGCTCAATGACGCGAGGTCGCTGCCCGAGCCCGGCTCGGAGAAGCCCTGGCACCACGTCTCCTCGCCCGACAGCAGGCGCGGCACCATCTCGGCGGCGAGTTCGGGTCGCGCGTAGTCGATCATCGTGGGGGTCAGCACTTCAAGCATCGAGTACGGACCCGGGTCGTCGAGCCGTCGGCCGACGACCTCCTCGCCGACGATGGCGCGCAAGATCATCGGCCCGCCGAGGCCGCCAGCGGATTCCGGCCAGCCCCATCGCATCCAGCCCGCGTCGTAAAGCTCCTTCAGCACGCGGGCGTGCTGCGTGTGCTTGGCGTTTAGCGAGTGGTCGCCGGGGGGCGGGGTCAGGTCGTGGCTGTCCAGCCACGCGACCAACTGCGAGCGAAACTCGGCGACTGTCGCGAACTCGGTACCAGCCGTCAGTTCGCTGGTCATCCGGCCTCCGGCCGACCGATCGCGTGCGGTCGACCCGAGTCGTGCTCGCCGCTGCGGCGAATGAACGTCATGGCCCTGGTTTTCAGCCGCCAGCCGTCGTCGGTGCGGACGTAGGTGTCGTTGTAGTAGCCGATGCGCATGTCGTGTTTGGAGTGCTCGATGAAACACAACGGCTGTGTGCCGGTGGCCTTGTCGGGATCGCCGGCGTCAAGGGTCACCAGCGACGTGCCCGTCATGAACAGGCCCTTGGGGGCGGCCTCGACGAGTTCGGGGAAGCGCGCCAACGTATACGTGGAACCGAACGCGCTGTACGTGCCGTCCGGCGTGAACACCGAGATCAGGCCGTCGATGTCGCCCTGCGTGATGGTGACCGCGTACTTGGCGAGCAGCTGCTGGATCTCGACGAGGTCGTCAGTTCTAGATGGCGTCATTCTTGAAGACCTTACCGCCCTTCATTACAAAACTTACATCCCGTGTAACGGTGATATCCGCCAGCGGATCCCCGGGCACGGCGATGATGTCGGCGAGGTATCCCTCGGCGATGCGGCCGAGGTCCGGCTTGTCGATCAGATCCGCGGCGACGACCGTCGCCGCCCGCAGCACGGCGTCGGCAGGCATGCCCCAGTCGAACAACGTGACAAGTTCATCGGCGTTTTTTCCGTGCGGAATCGCGGGCGCGTCGGAGCCGACGGCGATCTTCACTCCGGCCTCATATGCCGCCTGTATCGAGGTACGCGCCTTCGGGAACATCTCGGCGGCCTTGTCCTGCAACTCCTTTGGAGCCCTCGACACATCCATCGCCTCGGCCAGTCGACGGGTGGTCACCAGGAACCGGTCGTTGTCCACCAGCATCTTGATGGCCTCGTCGTCCATCAGGAAGCCATGCTCGATGCAGTCGATACCGCACGCCACGGCGTGCTTGACGGCCTCGGCCCCGTGGGTGTGCGCGGCGACTTTCAGGCCGCGGCGATGCGCCTCGTCGACGATCGCCCGCAGTTCCTCATCCGAATAATGTTGTGCGCCAGCCTCGCCGGTCAGCGACATCACTCCGCCGGACACACACACCTTGATCACCAGGGCGCCGTGTTTGATCTGGTAACGGACGGCTTTTCGGACCTCGTCGACGCCGTTGGCGATGCCCTCCTCGACCGTCAACTCGAGCGCACCGGGCATGAACGCGGCGAACATCGTCGGATCGAGATGCCCACCGGTCGGAGTGATGGCGTGACCCGCCGGCACAATGCGCGGACCGTCGATCCATCCCGCGTCGATGGCCTTGCCGAGCGACACGTCGAGCAGGTAACCGCCCGTCTTGACGAACAATCCGAGGTTGCGCACCGTGGTGAACCCCGCATGCAGGGTGCGCCTGGCGTTACCGATGGCGCGCAGCACCCGGGTCGCGGGATCGTCCTGCACCTGGGACAGGCCGGGGGTCTCGCCCCGCCCGCCCATCAGGAGGTTGACCTCCATGTCCATCAGGCCGGGCAGCAGGATGGCATCGCCCAGATCGATGATCTGATCGTCGGGGCCTGCCGTTCCGCCGACGCCGACGATCCGATCGTCTTCGATGCGAACGATTCCCGGCCGGACGATCTCGCCGGCGTCGACGTCGAGTAGACCCGCGGCCTTGAGGGTCACCACTGTTAGACCACCGGCTCCTTGATACAGGTGACGTAGGTGGCGCCGCTGTCGAGAACCCGCGGTTGCTTCCACACCTCGATGGGGAACGACACATTCACCAGCGACTGCATCATGTGGATGAGAGCCTTTGCGTCGTCGGGCATTCCGTCCAGCGGGAACCTGGAATCGCAGTATTCCATCACAGCCTCGAGGCGTGGGAATGCGGTGTCGTAGAACTCCTGCATCTCTTCCATCGTGGAGGCCAGCCGCTTCTGGTAGCGATCCTCCTCGTTGGGCAGGCACCAATCGGAGAACCGTTCGAGGTCGGCGAACTCGGGTGGCAACTTAGGCATTGATGGCGTCCTTCTTGCTGGGGTTCGACGTGGCGTGACCGTTGGTATCGCCGTTGGTCAGGCCCTTTTCCTTCTTGTACGCGTTGACGTAGTCCCATGCCGTCTTGTGCAGGTGACGCAGCAGAATCTCCTGATCGCACAACGGGAAGTCGGTGACGACCCGGGTACCGATCTGCGTCTGGGTGGCCTCCAGCGTGTTGGCGTCCTGGAACGCATACTCCTTGAACGTCACGGCCGCGAGCTCGTGGGCGAGCCGCTCACGGGTGTTGGTGGCCGGCACGAAGTACAGCGTGCACTCGAAGATGTGCTTGTCCACATCGGTGGGCCAGTAGTGGTAGGTGAGGTACCAACCCGGAGCCCACAGCAGCAGGGTGAAGTTCGGGAAGAACTCGAACGAGTCCTGACCCCACGAGTGGTGGCGCGACGGGTTGACCGCCGGCGGCAACTCGTCGGGCAGGATGCCCTTGATCTTGGGCCGGTCCCATGGCCCGAACAGACCGCTGTGCAGCACGCGCTCGATCGGCTTGACCATGTTCTCGTCCTTCGGCGGGCTCATGCCCCCCCAGGACGAGATCATCGAGTGCTGACCCTTGATGTCGTAGTGCAGAGCCTCGAAACCGTAGCTCGCCAGCTTCTCGGCTTCCTCCTTGACCGCCTGCTTCATGTGCAGGATCGGCGCGTGGTAGAACTCGACGAACGCGTCGATGAACAGCTTCCAGTTCGCATTGACTTCAGCTCGGTAGCTGTAGGTTTCGGTCATCTCGTGGAAGGGATAACCCTCCAGACCCTTCCCGAACTCGCCGAGGTACTCGGTCAATGGCTCGGCGTCGTTGTCGAAGTTGATGAAGATGAACCCTTCCCACACCTCGCAGCGCACGGGCACCAGCCCGTAGTCGCCCTTGTCGAGGTCGAAGAACTCGTCCTCCTGCTGGACGAAGGTCAGGTCACCCTCGAGGCTGTAGCGCCAGGCGTGGTACTTGCAGGTGAACTGGCGGCACGTGCCCGAGACCTCCTCGCCCGGATAGTCGTTCCACACCAACTTGTTTCCACGGTGGCGGCACAGGTTGTAGAAGGCGCGAACCTTCTCCTGCTTGTCCTTGACGATGATGACCGACGTGCCCTTACCTGCGGACGGCATCTCCTTGGTGAAGTAGCTGCCCTTCTTGGGCAGCCGCTCCACGCGGCCGACGTTCAGCCAGCACTTGCGGAAGATGGCCTGCTGTTCGAGCTTCCACTGCTCGGGGTCGATCGAATCGGTGTAATCGACCGGCGCAGTTCCTAGTTCGGGCCAGTTCTCAGTCCAACTGCCTGCCGCCGGCTTGGGGAAAAATGCCACGGTTTGTCTACCTCTCTACGTGTTCTTCTGAGTCGGGTTCGACACCGAACGTGTTGATAGCCATGGCGAGTGCGCCATAGCAGCCGATAGTGAAGACGAGATCCATCCGTTGGCGCTCGTCGAGGTGCTCCGAGAGCGCCGCCCATGTCGCATCGGAGATCACCGAGTCGTCCTCGAGTTCATCGACGGCCGCGATGACCGCGCGATCGAGATCGTCGGTGGCCTCGCCGCGCTGGATGCCTTCGATGACCTCAGGGGTCAGGCCGGTCTCGCCACCCATGCGGACGTGGTGGCGCCATTCGTACTCGCAGTGGCGCCGGTGGGCGACTCGCAGCACCGCCAGCTCGCGCAGCCGGTCCGACAGCGTCGACCCGTAGAGCAGGTGAAAGTTGAAACGCAGGAAGGCGCGGGTCAGCTTGGGGTGGCGGACGAGTGTGGCGACGAGGTTGCCCGCGGCTTCGGGGTTACGTCGCTCGACCGGCATGTTCTCCAGCGCCCGATCGACAGCGTCGTCCCACTGGTCAGCGGGGAGCGGTGAGACACGCACCGACGACTTCCTCTCGTTCACGAGAATTAGATTCTCATATTTCGCCAATAGATTTCCACCTTTCCCCCAGATGGTCAATCCCGAACGTCAGATGTGCCGGTCAGTGGCCTGTCACTTAGCGCCAACGGCGCAGCAAGAAGGCCATGCGGGCGGTTTCGGACATTGATTCTCGCCGCAAGAGAAGCTAGTTTCCTCAGATAGAGAACACCACTGGGTAACTAGTGTTGGGGCCATCACAGGTTGCGACGGAGGGAACAGGCATGAACAAAGAAGACATGATCCTGATCAGCGTTGATGATCACATCGTCGAGCCGCCGGACATGTTCAAGAACCATCTGCCGAAGAAGTACCTGGATGAGGCTCCGCGGTTGGTGCACAACCCCGACGGATCGGACACCTGGCAGTTCCGCGACATCGTGATCCCCAACGTCGCCCTCAATGCAGTGGCGGGCCGGCCGAAGGAGGAGTACGGCCTGGAACCCCAGGGACTCGACGAGATCCGCCCCGGCTGTTACCAGGTCGACGAGCGAGTCAAGGACATGAACGCCGGCGGCATCCTCGGCTCGATGTGCTTCCCGTCGTTCCCGGGGTTCGCCGGGCGACTGTTCGCCACCGAGGATCACGAGTTCTCGCTCGCGCTCGTGCAGGCCTACAACGACTGGCATGTCGAGGAGTGGTGCGGGGCCTACCCGGCGCGGTTCATTCCGATGACTCTGCCGGTGATCTGGGATCCGGAGGCCTGCGCCAAGGAGATCCGCCGCAATGCCGCACGCGGTGTGCACTCGCTGACGTTCACGGAGAACCCCTCGGCGATGGGCTATCCCAGCTTCCACGACTTCGACCACTGGAAGCCGATGTGGGACGCGCTGGTCGACACCGACACCGTGCTGAACGTGCACATCGGGTCGTCGGGCCGACTGGCCATCACCGCCCCGGATGCGCCGATGGACGTGATGATCACCCTGCAGCCGATGAACATCGTGCAGGCCGCCGCGGACCTGCTGTGGTCGCGGCCGATCAAGGAGTACCCCGACCTGAAGATCGCGCTGTCCGAGGGCGGCACCGGCTGGATCCCGTATTTCCTGGAGCGGGTGGACCGCACCTATGAGATGCACTCGACGTGGACGGGCCAGGACTTCAAGGGCAAGCTGCCGAGCGAGGTGTTCCGGGACCACTTCCTGACCTGCTTCATCGCCGACCCGGTGGGCGTGACGACGCGTCACCAAATCGGCGTCGACAACATCTGCTGGGAAGCCGACTATCCGCACAGCGACTCGATGTGGCCCGGCGCGCCCGAACAACTCGACGAGGTGCTCAAGGCCAACAACGTGCCCGACGACGAGGTCAACAAGATGACCTACGAGAACGCGATGCGGTGGTACCACTGGGATCCGTTCACCCACATCTCCAAGGAGCAGGCGACCGTCGGCGCGCTGCGCAAGGCGGCCGAAGGCCACGACGTCAGCATCCAGGCGCTGTCGAAGAAGGAGAAGACCGGCGCCACCTTCGAAGACTTCGCGGCCAGGGCCAAGGAACTGACCGGCAACAAAGACTGAGTACCACAGCGATTTCGGCGTGCTCGGTAACGCTCAGCGAGACCCAGCACGCCGAAATCGCCATGCAATGGAGGAGAACGCGTGTCCGGCGGTATGAGTTTCGAGCTGAGCGAGGATCAGCAGACCATTCGTCAGGCCGTCGCCGAGTTGTGCAGCAAGTTCGACGACGAGTACTGGATGCGGAAAGACCTTGCGCACGAATTCCCGCAGGAGTTCTACGACGCGATCGCCTCCGGCGGCTGGCTGGGCATGACCATCCCGGAGGAGTACGGCGGACACGGGCTGGGCATCACCGAGGCCACGCTGCTCCTCGAAGAGGTCGCGCGGTCCGGGGCGGCGATGAACGGTGCCAGCGCCATTCACCTGACGATTTTTGGCATGCAACCGGTCGTCAAGCACGGGTCCGACGAACTGAAGGCCGCGACTCTGCCGCGCATCGTCAACGGCGATCTGCACGTCTGCTTCGGCGTCACCGAACCCACTGCCGGGCTGGACACCTCGCGGATCACGACGTTCGCGAAGCGCGAGGGTGACAAGTACCGGATCAACGGCCGCAAGGTGTGGATCTCGAAAGCGCAAGAGTCCGAGAAGATCCTGTTGCTCACCCGGACCACGCCGTACGACCAGGTCACCAAGAAGACCGACGGCATGACGCTGTTCCTGACGGATCTCAACCGCGACCACGTCGACATCCGGCCGATCAAGAAGATGGGCCGCAACGCCGTCAGCAGCAACGAGGTGTTCATCGACGATCTCGTGGTCCCTGTCGGGGATCGCGTCGGCGAGGAAGGCAAGGGCTTCAAGTACATCCTCGACGGGTTGAACCCGGAGCGGATGCTGATCGCCGCCGAGGCGCTGGGCATCGGGCGCGTCGCCCTCGAGAAGGCCGTCAAGTACGGCAACGAGCGCGTGGTGTTCAACCGGCCCATCGGCATGAACCAGGGCCTGCAGTTCCCGCTCGCGGATTCCCTTGCCCGCCTTGATGCGGCTGAGCTCGTGCTGCGCAAGGCCACCTGGCTTTACGACAACGGGAAGCCGTGTGGACGCGAGGCCAACACCGCAAAATACCTCTGTGCCGACGCCGGTTTCGGCGCCGCCGACCGCGCACTGCAGCTGCACGGCGGCATGGGCTACTCCGAGGAGTACCACGTGTCACGTTATTTCCGCGAGTCGCGGCTGATGAAGATCGCGCCCGTCAGCCAGGAGATGATCCTGAACTTCCTCGGCGAGCACGTGCTCGGAATGCCGAGGAGCTACTGATGGGCTATTTCGATCTCACCGCGAGCGAGATAGCCGGCGGCATGGTGATGTAGTTACATGAATGCGCCGTTGACGGGCGTGACCGTCGTAGCGATGGAGCAGGCCGTAGCCGCTCCGATGTGCACCCGCGTGCTCGCCGATTTCGGGGCGCGCGTGATCAAAGTGGAGAACCCCAACGGCGGCGACTTCGCCCGCGCCTACGACGACGTCGTCAACGGACCCGGCGGAATGGCTGCGCACTTCGTCTGGTGCAACCGCGGCAAGGAATCGGTCACTCTCAACACGAAATCGCCTGAGGGACTGGATCTGTTGCACCGGCTTCTCGACCGTGCCGACGCCTTCGTATCCAACCTCGCGCCGGGATCGACGGCCAGGATGGGGATCTCGGCCGCCGACCTGGCGGTGCGCCACCCCAACGTCATACCCGTCGAGATTGACGGCTATGGCCCCGGCGGGCCCATCTCGCACAAGCGCGCGTATGACCTTCTGGTGCAGGCGGAATCGGGTTCGTGTGCCGTCACCGGCTACCCGGGGATGCCTGCCAAGCCCGGGCCCGCGGTGGCCGACTTCACGACGGGTCTGTACGCCGCGATCTCCATTCTCGCGCTGTTGTTCGCGCGGGGGAGACGTGAAGACGGCGCCGCGGCGCCCGCCGTCGAACTGAGCCTGTTCGACGTGATGACCGATGTCATGGGTTACGCGCTGACCTACACCCAGCATTCGGGCATTGACCAGGAGCCCCTCGGTGTGGGGTCACCCGCGGTCGCGCCTTATGGGGCGTATCCGACCCGCGACGGCCAGACGGTGGTGCTGGGCACGACGAACGATCGTGAGTGGCAGCGCGTCGCCCGCGAGATCATCGACCGGCCCGACCTCGCCGACGACCCGCGCTTCGCCACCAATCCGGAGCGTTGCGTGCACCGGGAGATCCTCGACGAGGCCATCCGATCCTGGTGTGCCCAGCATGATCTGGCCGAGATTCAGAAGATCGCCGACGCCGCGGGCATCGGCAATTCGCGTTACAACCTGCCCAGCGAGGTCGTCGTGCACCCGCACCTGACCGCGCGCGATCGGTGGCGCACGGTCGCCACGCCGGTGGGCGAGATCCAGGCGTTGCGTCCGCCGCCGGTGATCACCGGATTCGAACAGCCGATGGGCGCGATACCGGGGCTCGGCGAGCACACCGACGCCGTCCTGAGCGAATTGGGTTTGACCGCAGACGAACTCAGCCGGCTTCGGGCCGACGGCGTGATCGGGCCGGCACACCCGTGAGCGAGGACCAGGTGCTGCTGTGCGAGGACCGCGACGGGGTCTGCACGCTGACTCTCAACCGGCCCGACCGCAAGAACGCGATCAACGCGCAGTTGTGGGAGGAACTGGCCGACGCACTGCGCGCCGCCGCGCGAGACACCGAATTACGCGCACTGGTGGTCACGGGTGCGGGCGGGGCGTTCTGTTCCGGCGCGGATATCGCCACGGGCGAGGACATCCATCCCCGGCACAAGCTGCGGCGGCTCACTGAGGTCGCACTCGCGCTGCACGAGCTGACCGTCCCCACCATCGCGAAGGTGAACGGCGTGGCCGTCGGCGCGGGCTGGAACCTGGCCCTCGGCTGCGATCTCGTCGTCGCGACGCCGGAGTCGCGGTTCTGTCAAATCTTCTCCAAGCGTGGCTTGTCGGTCGATCTCGGCGGGTCGTGGCTGCTGCCCAAGCTCGTCGGTCTGCAGCAGGCCAAACGGCTGGTGCTGCTGGCCGACATGATCGACGCCGAGGAGGCGCGGTCGCTGGGCCTGGTGACCTGGATCAAGGGGGCCGACGAGATCGACGCGTTCGTCGCCGAGCTCGCGGGACGTCTAGCCGCAGGCCCGCCCGTCGCGCTGGCCCAGAGCAAGGCCCTGCTCAACGATGGCGCCAACGCCACATTGCGCGAAGCGCTGGCCAATGAGGCCCGAGCGCAACCGGGAAATTTCGCCACTGCAGACTCAACGGAGGCGTATGCCGCATTCGCACAGAAACGCGATGCGACGTTCACCGGCCAATGGGCAGTACCAAGATTGGAGAAGTGAAGATGCGCGAAACAGTCATCGTCGAGGCGGTGCGCACCCCCGTCGGGAAGCGCAACGGCGGACTGTCGGAGATGCACGCCGCTGACCTGTCCGCGATCGTCCTCAATGCGCTGATGGAGCGGGCGGGGGTGGACCCCGAGATCGTCGATGACGTGGTGTGGGGTTGCGTCTCACAGGTGGGCGACCAGTCCAGCAACATCGGCCGTTACTCGGTGCTGGCCGCGGGCTGGCCCGAGCACATCCCCGGTACGACGGTCAACCGCGCCTGTGGTTCGAGCCAGCAGGCGCTCGACTTCGCGGTGCAGGCGGTCATGTCAGGCCAACAGGACGTCGTCGTCGCAGGCGGCGTCGAGGTGATGAGCCGGGTACCGCTCGGGGCGGCCAGGGCCACCGGCATGCCGTACGGCCCCAAAGTCCTTGAGCGGTATGGCGACTTCTCGTTCAACCAGGGCATCTCCGCAGAGATGATCTCACAGAAGTGGGGCTTTTCGCGGACCCAGCTCGACGAGTATTCGGTGCGGTCCCACGAACTGGCGGCGGCCGCACAGGACAGCGGGGCGTTCGAGACCCAGATCATGCCCGTCTTCACCGACGGCGAGCCCGTCGTCGCCGATGAAGGGGTGCGGCGGGGGACCACCGTGGAGAAGCTGGCCGGCCTCAAGCCGGCGTTCAAGGAGGACGGTGTCATCCATGCGGGCAACTCGTCGCAGATCTCCGACGGCGCCGCAGCGCTTTTGGTGATGGCCGCCGAGAACGCCATGGCGATGGGACTTCGGCCGATCGCGAGCTACCGCGCCGGTGCGGTCACCGGGGCCGATCCGGTGCTGATGCTGACGGGTCCGATTCCCGCGACCGAGAAGGTGCTACACAAGGCGGGCGTCACCATCGACGAGGTCGGTGTCTTCGAGGTCAACGAAGCGTTCGCGCCGGTGCCGTTGGCCTGGCTGGCCGAAACGGGTGCCGACGAGGCGAAACTCAACCCGCTGGGTGGGGCCATCGCGCTCGGCCATCCGCTCGGCGCCTCAGGGGCGGTGCTGATGACGCGGATGCTCAACCACATGCGCGACAACGGAATTCGCTACGGGCTACAGACCATGTGCGAGGGCGGCGGCACCGCCAACGCCACCTTGGTAGAACTCATCGCATAGGACGGATATAACGCGTGCGCAGAGACCTGTTCACCGAAGACCACGAAGCCTTTCGCGAGCTGGCCCGCGATTTCGTCGAGAAGGAGGTGGTTCCGCACTACCCCGAGTGGGAGAAGGGCGGACGCATGCCTCGCGACGTGTTCAAGCACATGGGCGCGCTCGGCATGCTCGGCATGGCCATTCCCGAGGAGTACGGCGGCGGCGGTGCACCGGATTACCGCTACAACGTGGTGTTGCAGGAAGAGGCAGCGCGGGCGCTGGTCACGCTGTCGACGGTGCGCACGCAGCTCGAGGTGATCCTGCCGTACTTCCTGCACTACGCGAACGAGGAGCAGCGCAAGCGCTGGTTCCCGGGACTCGCGGTGGGCACACTGTTGACCGCCGTCGCGATGACGGAACCCGGTACCGGGTCCGACCTGGCCGGCATGCGTACCAGCGCGGTGCGCGACGGTGACGACTGGATCCTCAACGGCGCCAAGACCTTCATCACCGGCGGCATGCAGGCCGACCTGGTGATCGTCGTGGCACGCACGTCGACCGATCCCGACAACCGGCGAAAAGGGTTGACACTGTTCGTTGTTGAGGACGGCATGCCCGGGTTCACCCGCGGCCGCGAACTGGAGAAGATGGGCTGCAAGGTCCAGGACACCGCCGAGTTGTCGTTCGTCGACGTCCGCGTGCCGAACGCCAACGTGCTCGGTGAAGAGGGGGAGGCGTTCGGCTACCTGGGCCACAACCTGCCGCAGGAACGGCTGACCGTGGCCGTCGGTTCGGTGGCGCAGGCGCGCTCGGCGATCGCCGCGGCGATCGACTACACCAAGAACCGCAAGGCATTCGGCACACCCGTCGCGTCGTTCCAGAACACAAAATTCGAACTGGCCGCCTGCTCAACCGAGGTGGAGGCAGCCCAGGCGATGCTCGACCGGGCGGTGTCGCTGCATGTCGAGGGTGAGCTGTCGGCCGCCGATGCCGCCCGGGTCAAGCTGTTCTGCACCGAGATGCAACAGCGGGTGGTGGACCGCTGCCTGCAGCTGTTCGGCGGATACGGCTACACGATGGAGTATCCGATCGCCCGGCTCTACACCGATGCGCGCGTGGCCCGGATCTATGCCGGGACCAGCGAGGTGATGAAGGTGATCATCGCCAAGTCGCTCGGCCTCTGATTTTGCGATTTCGGCGTGCTGAGTCTCGCTGAGCGAGACCAGCCACGCCGAAATCACTGGGGAAGCTGGGGTTTCACGTCCTCGATCACCCATTGCGCGTAGTCGAGGTACTCGTCGACACATGAGACGGGCGGGAGCGGTACCGCGCTGACGGTCACACCCTGTTCGCTGAGCCAACTCAGCTGGTGCACGATCTCGCCCGCGCTCATTCCCGGGCGGCCGTGGGGGTCATGGCGTGCTACGTGACCCTCGCCTACCCGATTCGTACCTAGACCGTGCACCACATCGAAGTGCCTACCATCGTAGGTCGGCTGGGACTTGATGAAGTCCACGCGCTGGGCGATCTGTTCGGGTGGCGTCAGGAATGACCACCATCCCGTCGCGTACTTCGCCGCCCTGCGTAGCGCGGCATCGGCATCGCCGCCTATCCAAATGGGTAGGTGTGGCTTCTGAATTGGCTTGGGCTCGAAGGCGATGTTGGCGAACGAGACGTACTTGCCCTCGAAACTGGGGGAATCGCTTGTCCACAACTCGATGATCGCCGCCAGGTATTCGTCTGCGATGCGGCCACGCTCACGGAATGGGACGCCGAGCAGTTCGAACTCCCCCTCGAGCCAGCCCACGCCGAACGTGACCATCATCCTGCCGCTGCTCATCCAGTCGGCCGTGGCAAGTGCCTTGGCAAGGACGATCGGATGTTGCAGCGGCAGCACCGTGATACAGGAATTGAGCAGTATCCGCTCGGTCGCACCGGCGAGGTATGCCTGTGCCACAGTCGATTGCAGGTAATGCGGCCCCGACAATTCGACGTGGTCTTCCGGGATCACAAAATGCTCTGGTACGGCGATCATGTCGTATCCCCACTCGTCGGCGCACTTGGCCATCCGAGTCTGGTCGGCGCCGGTGACGGTCGCCTCCCATGGCTGCGACATCGCTTTGAGACGCAGCAT
Source organism: Mycobacterium barrassiae (assembly GCF_025822765.1). Lineage (GTDB taxonomy): Bacteria > Actinomycetota > Actinomycetes > Mycobacteriales > Mycobacteriaceae > Mycobacterium > Mycobacterium barrassiae. Next base: position 119,322 of record NZ_JACKUK010000016.1, read on the forward strand.
GTGAGGGAGATTGAAGACGAGCTTCACACGTGCTACTTGAGCATGCTGCCGGCGTCGACAGTGACGGGAAGGCCGGTGATGTAACGGGATTCGTCGGAGGCCAGGAACAGCACCGCATTGCTGACATCGACGGGCTCGACCCAGCCGACGGGAAGCACGTGCATGAACTGTGCGGCGACCGCGAGGTCGTCGGGACCCGGGTTCTCCAGATCCGGGCGGAAGAGCTTCATCGTGCCCTCATTCATGAACAGCGGCGTGTTCACGTTGGTGGGGCAGACGGCGTTGACGCGGATCGAGTGTTGTCCGAGTTCGACGGCGAATGTGCGCATCAGTCCGATCACGCCGTGCTTGGCGGCGATGTAGTGGCCGGTGTGCGGGTATGGCTTCAAGCCGCCGACCGAGCTGGTGAGGATGATCGAACCGCCGCGACCACCCGACAGCAGATGGGGGACAGCGGCTTTCACCGTCTTCCAGACGCCCGACAGGTTGACGTCGATCATGTCGGTCCAGTCGTCTTCGCTGGTCTTGTCCAACGTCTCTCCACCGTTGCCGATGCCTGCGTTGGCGACGACGATGTCCAATCGCCCGAGCTGTTCGACGCCGCTGTCGACGACGGACTTGACCGCGTCGTAGTCACGGACGTCGACTTCGGCGGTGACGATGCGGCGGTTCAGGCCTTTGACCAGGTCGGCGGTCTCGGCCAGATCGTCGGGAGTCGCGGCGGGGATATCGTCATTGCTGGAAATCCGCTTGCAGACGTCGACAGCGATGATGTCGGCGCCTTCCTCGGCGAGTCGTACCGCGTGACTGCGGCCCTGACCGCGTGCCGCGCCGCTGATGAACGCAACCTTGCCTTCTACTCGCCCAGCCATGTCATCACCCTCGGTTCATGTGTTGGTCGGTCGATCAAAATTGATCGATCGACCAGGATCGTGGCATCGATCGCCTTGGCTGTCAACCAGTGATGCCGATCCGACCGTGCGGGTCCCAAGCGGCGCGGCTGTGTCGGTCCCGGCGGCTTTACGACCGTCGCCGCTGGCCCGTCAGCAAGTCGAACTGTCGTTCCATGAAGGCGCGCATATCGTCGTGGCCGAGTGTCACGTCGACGGCGTCCTCGTTGGACAGGCTGCGGGCGATCTGGGCAATGAGCATGGAGATCACCACCGGCGGGTACTCGTCGAGGTCGATACCTCTGGCCCGCAAGGCGACGGCGACGGCAGCTGTCTCGATGTCGCGCACCCGCTCTGCGTACGCTTTCAACTCGGCGCGAATTGCCTTGCGATGGTTGGCCAATGCCATGAACTCGAGGTTTAGACCCGTCGTCCGTACATCACTGTTGATCTGCCACAGCATTCGCAGCGGGTCGTCATGCGTGAGCGCGGCGCGCATGTTCTCCAAGGAGACCTCTGCACCCGCGCGCAGGACCTCGACGAACAAGTCGTCCATGGTAGGGAAGTAGTAGTACACCAGCGCTTGCTTGACACCGGCTTCCGCTGCCACCCGCCGTGATGTCGCGGCCGCATAGCCCTCGTCGCGCATGATCTTTGCGGTTGCCTCGATCAGGCGCTCGCGCGCACCGGATTCGGCGGACTTGCCCCTGTCCGAGGCGGCCGGTCCGGTACCCGCTCGATTGGTTGACCGTCCGCCGGCCCGCGTGGTAGGCATGGGGCATCCTAACAGTTGATCGATCGATCAATTTTGCACGCGGCGACCCAGCATCGAAAGGACGGCTTCGATGACCGACCTCGCATTGGCCGACTTCTTCTCGGACCAGGCGATCAGTCAGGATCCGTACGACTATTGGGATGCCCTGCGCGCGAAAGGCCCGGTGGTCCGCGAGCCGCACCACGGCGTCGTCGCCGTGACGGGTTATCGGGAAGTGATGGCGGCGTTCAAGGATCACGAATCGTTCTCCGCCGTGAACGCCATCGGCGGACCGCTCCCGCCGTTGCCGTTCGTGCCCGAGGGCGACGACATCTCCGAGCAGATCGAGGCGCACCGTCACCTGTTTCCGATCTATGAGCACATGGTCGTGATGGATCCGCCGGCCCACGAGCGGGCCCGGTCACTGCTGAGCAAGCTGCTCACGCCGCGGCGACTGAAGGAGAACGAGGACTACATGTGGCAGCTGGCCGACAGCCAGCTCGACCACGTCATCTCGGCCGGTCGTTGCGAGTTCCTCTCGGAGTATGCGAAACCCTTTGCCACATCGGCGATCATCGACCTGCTCGGTGTGCCGGAGGAGGACCGGCCGGAGTTCCTCGCAGCACTGGGCGCCGAGCGCCCCGACGGGTCCCGGGTGGGAGCACTCGATGGCGAGCCGGTTGGTTCCGACCCGCTGCAGTATCTCGATGACAAGTTTGCCGGTTATCTCGCCGACCGTCGCCGCCAACCGCGTAACGACGTGCTGTCGGGGATGGCCACCGCCGTCTATCCCGACGGCTCGACGCCTGAGCTGATGGAGGTGGTCAAGCCGGCGACGTTCCTGTTCGCCGCCGGACAGGAGACCGTCACCAAGCTGCTCAGCGCGGCGGTGCAGGTGCTCGGCGACCGGCCGGATTACCAACAGCTCCTCCGCGAGCAACCGGACCGGATTCCGGCGTTCATCGAGGAGTCCCTGCGCATGCACTCGCCGACGAAGGTCGACTTCCGGCTGGTCCGGAAGACCACCACGCTCGGAGGTGTGCATCTGCAGGCCGGCACTGTGGTGATGCTCTGCCTCGGCGCCGCCAACCGCGACCCGGAGAAGTTCGAGGATCCCCACGAGTTCCGCCCCGGCCGCAAGAACGTGCGCGAACACATCGCGTTCGGCCGCGGCATCCACACCTGCGCCGGGGCGCCATTGGCGCGCGTCGAGGGGCGGATCACCGTGCAACGGCTGCTGGACCGCACCCGCGAAATCTCCATCAACGAGGCGGCACACGGGCCCGCAGGCGATCGTCGGTACGCCTACGAACCCACATTTTTGCTGCGCGGCCTCACCCAACTGCACATCGAATTCACCCCTGCCACCTAGCTGACCTGGCGATTTGGGCGTGCTAGGTCTCGCTCAGCGAGACCAGCCACGCCCAAATCACAGAAGCGATTTCGATGAGACCCTTGTCACAGCCGACAAACCTACCTACTGTGTGTTCACTAGGTTGGTTCAACGAAGGAGCCCCGTGTCAGCCCCACGGCCCTATGCGAGCCTCCTCGCCAAAGGCGAGGATCGCAGGCAGCGGATACTCGCTGTGGCGGAGCGGCTGCTGGCCCGCAACGGCTGGCGCAATACGTCGCTGGCACAGATAGCCAAGGAAGCCGGAGTGACGCCGGCGGGGTTGTTGCACCACTTCGAATCCAAGGAGCAGTTGCTCAACGCGGTTCTCGACGCCCGCGATGCCGACGACGAGATCCACGCGGACTACCGCTCGGGAGATCTGGTCAGCGAACTCACCCGCGTGCCCGAGCGCTTCGACCGCGCACCCGAGCTGGTCGGCACGTTCACGGTCCTGTTGGTCGAGAACATCGCCCCCGATGCGCCGTTGCACGACCGGTTGCACCACCGCTACCGCGAGGCCGCGAACATCATCATCGAGCTCATCAAACGCGGCCAGAGTGACGGCCGGTATCGCCCAGACGTCGATGCGGCCAGTAAGGCCGTCGAGATTCTCGCCTTTATCAACGGAATGGAGACCCTATGGCTACTCGATCCCTCAATCCCGCTGACCGAGGTGTTCAAGGGGTACGCGGAGTCTCTGGGACGCGACTTGTCGCCGCGGAGCCCGATGTGAGGTACCGGCTGGACGTCGTCGCTCCGACCGTGGTCGACGCGGTGCGCTACGCGGGCGGCTGGATCTATGACCGGGTGATGGCCGGATGGGACGTCACCGTTCTCGTCGCCAACCCGGACGATCTGACGCCGCTGCACATCCTCGGTGCGCAGACGATGGACCTCGAGTCGGTGCTGGAGGACTGGGAGGACCGGCCCCATCCGCAAACCGTCGCCGTCGCGGCCGATCTCTTCGACCGCGATCCGCGCGTGCTCGCGCACGTGCGTAATGCGCTCGACCAAGGCGCCACCGAGGTGACCCTGTGGGGTGAGAGCCTGCCCGCCGATCTGAACGACAGCGTCGACTCTGCCTCACACCACTTGAGCGCTGCCGCACGGGCTTTCAAGTCCCGCGCGCTCGCGGCGGCCAATGATCCGGAGGCAGGCGCCGTCACGGCCAGCGAGACCTTCCGCTGCGGGTTGATGGCCTCCGTCGCCGCCGATCTGGTGCCCGCCAGCTAGAGCGATTTGTGTGCGTTTAGGCGCGCCGACCGCTCCTGAACGCACACAAATCGCAATCAGGTGAGGTCGATCAGGATCTTGCCGATGGCACGCCCGTGGGCGACATGCTTCAGCGCCTGAACCGTCTCGGTGAGCGGATAGACCGCTCCCACGTGCGGTCGCACCCGGCCGCTGACCAGATGCTCGCGCAGTTCGTCCTCGTTGCGGCTGAACTCGTCCGGCGGGACATCCTGGAACTGGAAGCCCAACACCGCGATTCCCTTCACCAACACCAGGTTCAGCGGGATGCGCGGGATGTCGCCCGAGGCGAAACCCACGGTGACGAACCGTCCACCCCGCCCCAGTGAACGCAGCGCGGGCTCGGACAGCTCGCCGCCTACCGGGTCGATGACCGCCGCGGCGCCGCCCGGCAGTGCGGCCTTGAGCGCGCCGCGCAGGTCGTCCTTCTTGTAGTTGACCAGGTGCCGTGCGCCGTATGACGCTGCGACGTCGAGCTTTTCGTCCGACGAAGCGACCGCCGTGACCGACGCCCCGAGTTGCACCGCCAGTTGCACCGCCGCCAGCCCCACACCGCCGCCCGCGCCGAGCACGACCACCTCATCGCCCGACTGCAGCCGCGCCACCGACCGCAGCGTGTGGTACGCCGTGCGGTAGGCGACGCCGAAGGCCGCGGCGGTGCGGTCGTCGACGCCGTCGGGGATTCGGGTGAGTCCGGCCGCCGCGACCGCGACCTCCTCGGCGAACGCCCCGTACATGCCGGTACCCGTGACCCGGTCGCCGACCGCGAAACCCTCGGTGTCCGAGCCGGTTTCGACAATGACTCCGGCGAACTCGCTACCCGGAACGAACGGCGCCGGAACGCTGATCTGGTACTTGTCGGCGATCAGCAGCACATCGGGGAAGTTCACCGCCGCGGCGGCGACGCGCACCCGAACCTGTCCCGCCTCGACCGCCGGGGACGGTCGTTCCTCGATGCGGACCACGTCCGGCGGTCCGTACGCCGGGCAGACCGCCGCTCTCACCGGTAGTCGCTGGACTCGGCGAGATCGGCCGCCGACCGCATCAAGTCCACGATGACGGGCCCGTAGGCGAGCAGTTTCTCGTTGTCGCCCGCCCGCTGGAAACCCTGCTCCAGCACAATGGCGAGCTTCCACTTGGCCAGCACCAAGTAGTAGTCGAGATCGTCGACCTGGCGGCCGGACACCTTCGCATAGTGGTCGATCACCGCCGTGCGCGAGGGCATTCCGCGCATGTCGACGTAGCTCATCGCCGACGGCGCGTCGGTGTCTTCCGGCCAACTCTGCACCATCCACCCGAGATCCAGCTTGGGGTCGCCCACCGTGCCCATCTCCCAGTCGACGATCGCCGCCAACTGCGCGGGCGCACCATGCCGGTACATCACGTTCGCGAACTGATAGTCGCCGTGCATCAGACCGGGGATGAAGTCGAGCGGACGGTGGTTGCGCAGCCATTCGGTCGCGACGTCGAGGCCGTCGATATCGCGGCCCTTGATGCGTTCGAAGAACCCGATCCAGCGGTCGACCTGTCGCTCGTGGAAGCCATCCGGACGTCCAAGATCCTGCAGCCCCTTGGCCTTCCAGTCGACTTTCGACAACAGTGCGATGCCCTCGGCCAGTTGAAAGGACAGTCCCGGCCGAGTCGTGAGATCGCTGTTGAACGGCTCCGGCCACTTGCCGTGCTGGTCCATGGGGGACCAGCCGTCGACGAAACCCATCAGATAGAAGGGCCTGCCGAGCACTTCGGGAGCCGGGCAGACGCCGACGGCCGCGGTGTGCGGCACATCGGTGCCGTCTAGGGCCTCGATGATCCGCCACTCGCGCAGGATGCCCTTGTCGCGGTCGGGCGGGGCCCCCGGTGGCGGCATCCGGAGCACGCAACTGTGCTCACCGCGGCGCAGTTCGTAGATGACGTTCTGAGTGCCGCCGGACAGGAACCTGGTTTCCAGTGGCTCGCCCTTACCGGGCAGTGCCGCCTCGTCCATCCATGCCGACAGTCGTGAAACGTCGATGTCGTTCTCGCTCACAGGTTGCCGACCTCGTGCTCGAGGAATTCGGCGTACTTCGCCTGGGCCGCCTCCCGCTTGCGCGGCGTCCACTCGGTCGGCCAGGTGTCCTCGGTGGCCTGGTAGTCCCGCAGCACCTGCTTGGCAACGGTGGTCTTGTGCACCTCGGTCGGACCGTCAGCCAATCCCATCACCGCGGCACCCGTCACCATACCCATGAACGGCATCTCGTTGGTGACGCCGAGCGCCCCGTGCACTTGCATTGCCCGCCAAGCGATGTCGTGCAGCACCGTCGGCATGGCGACCTTCACCGCGGAGATGTCCTTACGCACCTTCTTGTAGTCGTTGTATTTGTCGATCTCCCACGCGGTGTAGAGAACCATCAGTCGGAACTGCAACAGCTGCGCATACGAATCGGCGATGTAGCCCTGCACGAACTGCTTGTCCGAAAGCCGGCTGCCCTGGGTCTCTCGGCTCAGCGCCCGCTCACACATCATGTCGAGTGCTCGCTGGGACAGTCCGATGGTGCGCATCGCGTGATGGATGCGGCCACCGCCGAGCCGGGTCTGGGCGATGACGAACGCCTGGCCCTCGCCTCCGAGCAACGCCTCGGCCGGTACGCGCACGTTGTCGTAGTGGATCAGCGCGTGTCCGCCCTGGCCCTCGGGTTCGCCGTAAAGGCCGATGTCGCGCACGATGTTCACGCCTGGTGTGTCGGTGGGGACGAGGAACATCGACATGCCTTGATAGGCGCTCACGTCCGGATTCGTCACTGCCATCACGATGAGGAACGAGGCCGTTCGGGCATTGGACGAAAAGAACTTCCAACCGTTGATCACCCAGTCGTCACCGTCGCGGACCGCCCTGGTCTTGAAGAGGGTGGGATCTGCGCCCGCATGCGGTTCGGTCATCGAATAGCAGGAGAACAACTCACCGTTCAGCAGCGGCATGAGGTACTTCTGCTTCTGATCCTCGGTGCCGTAGTGCGCGATGATCTCGGCGTTACCGGTGTCGGGGGCTTGGCAGCCGAACACGATCGGCGCCCACTGTGAACGGCCGAGGATCTCGTTGAGCAACGCGAGCTTCAGCTGGCCGTAGCCCTGCCCTCCGAGCTCGGGTCCGAGATGCGTCGCCCACAGACCGCGCTTGCGCACCTCTTCCTTGAGTGGGTCGACCGCGTCGCGCCGTTTGCCCTCCAGCGGCACGAACTGCTGGTGTGGGAACGCCAGGTCCAGCGGCTCGACCTCCTCGCGGACGAACTCGTCGGCCCAGTCCAGCACCTTCTGATACTCGGGGTCGGTCTCGAAATCCCACGCCATCGTGGTCTCCCTTCGATTCAGGTGAACGTGACGACGACCTTGTCGGCGGCGCCCGGGGTGGTGGCCATTCGCAACGCCTCATCGACGTCGTCGAATGGGATTGTGTGGCTGACGATCTCGGCGTACTTCTCCCAGTTCGCGACGAGGTCCGCGGTGACCTCGAAAATCTCGTCGGGATAGCCCATCGATCCGACGATCGTGATCTCGTTGCTCATGACGCTGAGGAAGTCGACGGACACGGGTTCCTTGTGGACCGCGACGATGCCGAGGCGTGCACCCGTCTTCGCGGCACCGATCGCCGACGAGATCACCACGGGGACACCGGCGGCGTCGAGATAGATATCGGTGTCCGCCTTGCCGGGGAACATCGACTCACCGGGACCGTGCAGATCGACGAGACGTGCGGCGAGGTCTTCGTTCTCGGTGTTGATCACCGCATCTGCGCCCACTTTCAGCGCCTTGTCGAGCCGGCTCGGAATCAGGTCGACCACGACGATGTGGGCCACGCCAAGGGATCTGAAGGCCATCGTCGCGCCCAGCCCGATCGGGCCTGCGCCGAACACCACTACTTTGTCGCCCGGTGCCGGCCGGCACTGGTTGACCGCGTGCCGGGCCACTGCCATCGGCTCGTTGAGCGCTGCCACCTCGAACGGGACGTGATCGGGTACCACTTCCAGGCTCTTGCCGCGTACGGCTTCTTCGATGAGGAGGTACTCGGCCAGGGCGCCGCCCGGGCCGCCGTTGCCGATGAATCCGGAAGGCGCGGCCAGTGGGTTGATGACGACGTGGTCGCCGACGGCGATTCCGGTGACGGCACTGCCGATCTCGACGATCTCGCCCGCCGGTTCATGTCCCAGCGGTTGGCACCCCTGTCGAGGTGGTATCCCGCCCATGGCGATGTACAGCGAATCGGAACCGCAGATTCCGCACGCCCGCATTTTGACCAGGACGTCGTTCGGCCCGACCGTGGGTGTCGGTACGTCGAGCACCTGAGTTTCACCGGGCGCGGTCACCATCGTCGCTTTCATCTCGCCGCCTTCAGATTGAACCCTGCGATCAGGGCCGCGATATCGTCAGTCACCAGCTCGGCGAATGACCGGTCGCCGAAACCGCCTGATGCCCAATGCCGCACGCCCTCGCTGACATGCATCCCGGCGAGATGCGACAGGTGCTTCACGTCGACACCTGCCGCGAGCTTGCCGTCGTTCTGAGCCTTGGCGAACAGGTCGCCGAACATGTCGGCATCGATGTCGCTCTGCTCGCGTCCGGACAAGATCCGGTGCTCGTGCCGGTACCCCTCGAGGATCGTCTCGACGATGAGATCGCGCGGGTTGCGCGCCATCGAACGTTCGAGGCTGCGCAGCGCCTCCGCGATCACGTTCTCGATGTCATAGTCGGTGTCGAGCATCGCGCGCACGGTTTTCTGCGCCGCCCGCGTCGACAGCAGGCCGACTTCGAACAACACGTCCTCTTTGGCCGGGAAATAGAAGTAGAACAGTGCGCGGGACACGCCCGCAGCCCGGCAGATGTCAGCGACAGTGGTCTGGGAGTAGCCGTTGGTGCGCCACAGCGCCATGGCCGCCTGCACCAGACCGCGCTTGGTCTCGTGCGAGCGAGCCCGCTGAAACGACGCACGGCGCTGACTACCGTCAACACCATTCGCTGTCGCAGGCTTGGGCACAGCCGCACTGTAACAGCTGGATTGGGGCTTGCATATAGTTGACGTTTGTCTAACTATCTAGTGATGGCAGGTTCCCTGGATGGCAGACGAATACTGGTGACCGGCGGCGCGACGGGTATCGGCGCGGCAGCCGTCGAGGTCCTGACCGGGGCGGGCGCCGGCGTCGTCGCGACCTATCACACGACACCCCCGCCCGACGTCGACGGCGTCTCGTGGCTGCAGTGCGACGTGCGCGACGCCGCCGCGGTCGACGACATGGTGGCCACCGCCGCCGAGCAGCTGGGCGGCCTTGACGTGCTGCTGCACGCCGCCGGCATGTGGCAGGCGGGTATCCCCGGTCAGATCACCGGCGAGGACATCGACTTCCTTGTCGCGACCAACCTGAAGGCCACCATCTTCACCAACCAGGCCGCCTACGCGGTGATGCGCAAGAGCGGGGGTGGGCGCATCATCAACTTCGGGTCGGGGGAGGCGGTGATGGGCAGCCCCATCTCGGCCGTCTACGCCGCGACCAAGGGTGCCGTGTCGGCGTGGACCCGATCGATCGCCAAGGCGTGGGCCGCCGAGAAGGTATCGGCGATCGCGTTGGCTCCTGCTGTGCAGACTCCGGGCGCCGACAGGCTGCGTGAGTTCCTGGGCCCTGCGGCCGCCGAGTTCATCGACGCCGAGATCAAGAAGACCATCCCGTTGGGCGGTGCGCTGGGCGATCCCGTCGAGGACCTCGGCCCCGCGCTGATCTTCTTCTGCAGTGACGCTTCACATTTCATGACCGGGCAGCTCGTCGCCATCGACGGCGGCCTCGTCATGCTGGGCGCATAGACATGGCACCCCGACTGCACCACGTGGTGATGCGCAGCCATTCGGCGCAGACGTTTGTTGCCTTCCTGACCGACGTCGTCGGCATGGAGATCCAATTCCAGATGCGCGTGCCGGGGGAGATTCTGGAGAAAACCCTGGGCTGGCCGCCGTCCGACGGAGCGGATGTCACGATGCTCGGCACCGGCGACGCCGGACTGATCGAAGTGCTCGACGTTCCCGAGCACCTGCGTGACGTCGCCCCGGAGGGCCTTGCGGCACTGTCGTTTCTCACCGATGACTTCGCGGGCACGCGCGAGCGGGCCGAGGCCCACGCGAGCGACGTCACCGCGCTCGACACCGGCGTCCCGGGCGTCGACCTGTTCTTCTGCACGGTGGGCGGCGTACCCGTCGAGTTCATGGGTTCCTATGCCCCCGAAACGGATTCGGATAACACCGCGGCGCACTCATGAGAAGTGGTGCTTGGCGAGCAGATCCAGTACCACACGCACAGCGGGCGAGGTGGCCCTGTTGCGTACCACCGCGGCGCCGATGTCGCGACGCGCCGCCCGGTCGGTGATCGGGATCTGTACGCAACCTCGCGGCACCACCGACTCGCGTGGCGCGATGGCGATACCCAGTCCGGAAGCCACCAGGCCACGCATCGTGTGAAGGTCGTCGCCTTCGAACGCGATGGTGGGCAACACGTTCGCGGCGGAGAACAACTCCTCGACCGAACCCCGCAGACCGAAATCGGGTTTGAGCGTGATGATCGGCTCAGATGCGAGATTGCGTATCCTCAGCGCCGTCTTGTGCGCCCACCGGTGATCCACCGACACCAGAACACAGAGCGGCTGGTCGAACAGGTGGATGGTGTTCAGGCCTTCGGGTGGCGGCTTCAGGCGCGAAACCAGTGCGATGTCCGTACCGCCGTCCATCAACGTGTCCAGGCACGTGCGCCGAGCACCCTGACTCAACACGAACTTCATGCCGGGATGTGACTGGCGCGCCGCTTTGATCAACTCGGGGACGAATCGTTCGCCGAGCGATGTCTGGAAGGCGATGCGCACGGTGGCGCGCCACGATTCCTCGCGGGATCGCAGGCTTTCCAGTCCGTCCGACACCGACTCGAGCGCCCGTTCGGCGTACGGGATGAAGGCGCGCGCGGAATCGGTCAGCCGGACACCGCGGCCAACCGGCTCGATGAGCTTCACGCCCAGCCGCTCCTCGAGGCGGCGGACGATTCGGCTGACCGTGGGTTGTGGCATCCGCAGCATCGACGCTGCCGTGGTGACGTGCTCTACGTCGCCGAGTGCCACCAAGACGGGCAGGTAGGGCAGCACTTCGGTCACGGCCTCGTCATTCATGACGTAAATGTATGTGAGTGCGCCTAAATATGCATTAGACATATGAGTTTGTAACTCCTACGTTCGATCACGTGCTGGTCACGAGCGCGCCCAGATCCGAGCGGCAGTTGTCGGCGGCATTGTGGTGCGCAGGTTTGGCAGCGTTCTCGCTGATGTACGCCCCGCAGGGGTTGTTGACCCATATCGCGCACGAGACCTCGGTGAGCGCGTCGCGCGTTTCGTTGCTGGTGTCGGCGACCACGTTCGGCCTCGCGTTGTCCGTGCTGCCCTGGGCATGGCTGTCGGACCGAATCGGTCGGCGGGCCGCGATGCGCATGGCCGCCGTCGGTGCCGCGCTGACAGCGCTGAGCGTTCCCTGGCTGACGTCGTTCGATGCCCTGCTGGTCGGTCGACTGGTGCAAGGTGTCGCGCTGGGCGGTATCCCCGCGCTCGCCGTCGCGTTGCTACACGAGACGGCACAACCATCGAGGGTCGCGGGGATGGCGGGCAGCTACGTGGCCGCCACGTCGTTGGGTGGCTTGAGTGGCCGCATCATCGTCGCTCCGGTCGCCGAGCATCTCGGTTGGCGGATGTCGCTGACAATCCTTGGCGCTGTGGTGATGCTGCTGATGGCGGCGTTGATCGCGCTTCTGCCATCAGGGGATTCGCCGACTACGTCCACGCCTGCACGAAACACAGTGCTCGACCACCTTCGCGATCCACGCATGCTGGCGCTCTTCGGGATCGGCGGGACGCTCGTCGGCGGGATGATCGCGGTGTTCAACTATCTGCCGTTCCGGCTCGAGGCCCCGCCGTACTCGCTGAACCCCACGGTCGTATCACTGATCTTCCTCGCGTACCTCGGCGGCACCATCGGTTCCCATGTCGCCGGCCGGCTGACCGGTCGCGTCGGTCCGTCGGTGGTGCTCGCGACCGGCTGCTGCCTACTCGCCGTCGGTGCGGCGATCACGTTGGCGGGGCCGCTGACCCTGATCGTCGTCGGCGTCGTGGTTCTGACGACCGGCCTGTTCATCGGACATGCGGTCGCCACGAACCTGGTGGGGGCGCAGGCTTCTGGCGGGCGGGCACAGGCAAGCTCGTTGTACACGATCAGCTATTACGCCGGATCGAGCATTTTCGGGTGGGTCGGCGGGGTGGCCTGGCTGGCAGGTGGATGGGTCGGGGTGGTGGTGCTGGTGATGGTCCTCGGTCTTCTCGCGGCCGCGATGACGGTGCGGGCCGTCACTGGAGCGTCACGAGCTCAGTGACGTGATGGCGGAGGACAGGAACTCCTGTGTCCGGGCACGTGATTCGCTTCGACTGTCGGCGTCGTCGCCCAGCGGCACCACCCGCACGGCGAGGTCGGTGACACCGGCGTCGCGATAACGACGCAACCGGGCCAGGATGCTCGCTTCGTCGCCCGCCGCCATCGTGTCTCCGACGTCTTCGGCGTCCCCGTGCTCCAGTAGCCGGACGTAGTTGGGGGAGAAGTCGGCATGGCCGAGCACCTCGCTGGCATAGGACCGGGCGGCATCCACCTCGCTGTTGGAGCACAGGGCGACGGGAACACCTGCGATGATGCGCGTCCCGGTCCGGCCCACCGCCTCCGCCGCGGCGACGATACGGGGAACGACGTAGTCGCCGATCGCCCGTTCGTCGGCCATCCAGAGAATCGTTCCGCCCGTGCGTTCGCCTGCGAGCCGCAGCATCGCAGGCCCGAGGGCGGCGACGAGCACCTGCACGCCGAAGTCCTCGGTGACGTCCACCGGGCCGTGCACGTGAAAGCTGTTGTTGTCCACAGCGATCGGGCCGGGACCGGCTAACGCCGCATCGAGCACGTCGAGGTAGTCACGCACCAGCAGCGCCGGTTTGTCGTACGGCAGCCCGAGTTGGTCGGTGATGATCCAGTGGTGCGACGGCCCGACACCGAGCGTAAAGCGGCCCGCGCACGCCACCTGGGTCGTCAACGCCTGTTGCGCCATGATCAGCGGATGGCGGGTCTGGATCGGCACGACGGCGGTGCCGATCTCGATACGGTTGGTGACCTGCCCGAGGAGCGCGACGGCCGTCATCGCGTCGAGATAACCCGGGACCTGCGGCATCCAGAACGACGCGAAACCGTCTCTCTCGGCAGTCTTTCCGTCGTCCAGAAGTCCGGTCAACCGATCGGCACGCGAGCGCTCCTTGTCGGAGCCGACCATCAAGCCGATGCGCATCAAATCCTCCTACGGCACATAGCGGTCCCACTCGTGCGGGACGACGGGATAGAAGGGCGCGGCCAGCATCGGTTCGACACCGCTCTCCTGCCATCGTGTGGTCAGCACCGGGTCCAGCCGCTTCGCCGTGATCACCGGGTCGTCGTCGAGGAAGCAGTATGTGATCGACTGACCGCCCGGTGCGCTCGCCAGCCGGGCGTCGACGTTTAGCGAGGTCGCCGACCAGACACCGGCCACCCCGTCGACGGAAAGCAGCGAATCCGTCGGCGCATCACCGCTTTCCAGCAGCAGGTACACGCCTTTCACCGGCCACCACGGCAGCACGTCGGAGCCCACCTTGACGCGCGGCGCCGCCGACTTGACCTTCACGTCGTAGATACCGCGTTCGACCGGCGGCAACAGCGGAAGTTTCCGCTTGCCGCCGATGAGCGCCTTCGCCAGCGCGAGAAAGCCGTCCATGCCCGCGATGTCGGTGAAGAAGTACGTCATCACATGGTCGATCGAGTTGTGCGGCTCGTGCGCCACGGCGCGCGCCGCGCGGCATGCGGGCGTCGACACCAGCCGCAGAGACGCTCGCACCGCCGACAGCCGGTGCTGTTCGGGGCGGTGATCGAGGGTGTGCCAGCGCAGGTACTCGGCGTCGGCACCGTCGGGATGTCGAGTGGCCATGGAGACGAACAGGGTGGTGATGTCGCCGCGACCGGTAGCAAGGACGTCGTCGATCTCATCGGAGGGGGTGCCAGGTAGCTGCATCGAATGTCCTTCAGGGCGTCGAGGTTTCGGGCAGGACGATCTCGGGGTGTCGTGCGGCGATCATGCGTCGGAACCCGTCGCGCCAATGCACCTTCGTCGGGCCGAGGATCTCGTGCATGTACGTGACGTCAGGCCACAACGGAGTATGCGCGTCCGCGCTATATGTAAAGGTCGGTTCGACACCGACGAGCTCACCCATGTAGGCGCAATAGTCCTCCACGCTGACCGTCTCGCTGCCGGCCCAGTTCACCACGATCGGGGGTGTCGCCGCGACCTCCAATGCGCGGATACCCAGCTCGACGTAGTCGTCCTCGTAGATCGGGTTGTAGTTGTTCGGCTTATCGGGATGCAGCCGAATCGGCTGGCGCGCCAACATCAAGTCGAGCCGGTCGGCGGGTGCTCCACCTTCGGGTCCGTAGGTGGAGCAGATGCGGATGATCGTCAGCGGTATGTCGTATTGCCTTGCAATCCAGGTGCATACGGATTCGGCGGCGATCTTGGAGATGCTGTAGTTCGGGCGCAGCGGGACGCCGGGCGGATCGGATTCCCGCAGCGGCCGCCGACCCTGATACGCGTACACCGAGCCGGTGGAGCAGAACACGAAACCTTTGGCGGCGCGGCAGTGGTACAGCAGATCGCCGGACTTCTGCGCGTTCGTGTCGACGCACTGTGCCCATTCGCCGGCGCCGGGGTCGACGGCGGCATGGAAGACATAGGTGAAATCGTCGGGCAGAACCGAGAAGTCTCCGACGCTCATGTCGAGTGCGACCGGGGTGATGCCCGCGGCCGTGAGCTTGTCGCGATCGGCCGTGCTCCTGAGTCGCGCGGCGCCCCACACGTCGTTGTGCTGCGCCAATGCCCCGGCGATGGGGAATGCGATCTTGCCCGTCGCGCCGGTGATCAGGATCTTCTCGGATTCGAGCATCCCATCAGTCATAGCGCACCGCGCCGCAAATGTTAAGTACTTGATATTGTCGGACTGTGCAGCTCACCTTCGACCCCGAGGTCGAGGCCTTTCGTGCGGAGTTCGTCAGGTTCCTCGACGAGCATCTGCCCAGTGAGGCCGAGGCAGCCGAGCCGTCGACGTCGACCGCGCATGTGCCGGAGTGGTCGCGGCGGTGGCAGCGGGTGCAGTTCGACCACGGCTGGCTGTTGCCCGGTAACCCGCCCGAATACGGCGGCCGCAACGCGGGCATCCTCGAGCAGTTCGTCCATCGCGAGGAACTCTCGCGGCGGAGGATCTATCACGCGTTCAACCCGCAGGGTGTCGGCATCATCGCCGCATCGCTGCTGTCGTTCGGGACCGACGAGCAGAAGCGGCGGTGGGCGGTGCCCATCCTGCGCGCCGACATGACGGCCTCACTCGGCATGAGTGAACCCGGCGCGGGATCGGATCTCGCGGGCTTGCGTACCCGCGCCGAGCTGGTGGATGACCACTTCGTGGTGAACGGGCAGAAGGTGTGGACGTCGGGCGCCCACGACGCCGACATCATCCTGACCTTCGTGCGCACCGACCCCGACGCACCGAAGCACAAGGGCATCAGCGCGCTCATCATCCCGACGGACACACCGGGAGTGGAGCGCCGCCCGTTCGCGTCGGTGTACGAACGTGACAACGTCGACTTCAACGAGGTCTTCTTCACCGACGTCCAGGTGCCGGCCGAGAATCTCGTCGGTCCGCTGGGCGGCGGGTGGAAAGTGGCCAACGGGTCACTGGGACACGAGCGCACCATGATGTGGATGGCGTTCGCCAACCGGCTCGAACAGCTGCTGGAGGATTACCATCCTGTCGGCGAGGTGAATCGCGATCGGTACGCCACGATGGCGATGGACTATCAGGCGTTGCGTCTGCTGGGCTCGGTCGCTCTCGGGCAGGCGGCGCGCGGCGAGCGCGACATCCCGGGAATCTCGGTGCTGAAGCTGCTCGGATCGGAGGCCGAGCAGAATGCGCTGCGCCACGCGCTGGATGGTGCCGGTGCGGACGGTCTGCTCAGCCCGGCGTTGACGGGCCCGTACAACCCTTACAGCCCAGACCTTTTCACCGCCAGCTGGTTCACTCGCTACATCAGCAGCTATGCCGGCACGATCTCGGGTGGTACGTCAGAGATCCAGCGCAACATCATCGCGCAACGCGTGCTGGGGCTGCCCGCGCGTTAGGCGCCGCCAGTTCGCGCAACGACGACAGGAACAGCTCGTCCATCCGCGGGCTCAACTCGGCCAACGTCGCGGCGCTGGCATGGCTGGCGGAACCGAAAACCCGCACCAACGCCTCGGTGTCGGTGGTGGCTCCCAGTGAAAGGCACAGGCACCCAACGCCGTCGATCCGCAGCTCCTCCAGCGCCCGGTGAGCGTCGGCTTCCGCGTAGCGCCCTTCGTAGCCGTCGTCGTACGGGAATCCATCGGACAGCACTAGCAGCAAGCGATTGGGCGTTCCGGCGTCGCGTTTGAGGATCTCGCCCGCACCGCGAATCGCGGCGCCGAGCCGGGTGTAACCCGACGGCTGCAGTTGATTCAGCTGCGACCGGCCGGTGACGCCGAAGCGTTGGTCGAAACTCTTGATCACCGGCAGGTGCACGGCATGGCGTCCCTGGGATCGAAAGCCGTACACCGCAACACGGTCACCCAGATCTTCGAGCGTGGCGGCCAGGGTGGCTGCCGCCCGCCGCTGGTGGTCGTGTACGGCGAGACCCTCGTGGTCCGCGTCGGTCACCGAGCCGGACGCGTCGAGGAGGATCAGCACACCCAGGTTGCGAGCGACCTTGCGGTGCTCGATGTAGATCTGCTCGGGCGGTGAGTAGCCGGACCGCAGATCCACGGCGAGGTCGACGAGCGCCTCGGTATCGAGTTCGTCGCCATCCGGCCTGCGCCGCAACACCTTTGGTCCGAGACCGATGCGTGACAGGCGTCGGCGAAGGACCTCGTCGCGTCGGATGCCGGCCGCGGAGACATGTGCGTGTGTCGTCAGCGGATAGTCGATGACGCGGCACCAGTCGGGACGATATCGGTTTCTGAAGACGTCCCATTCCGGGTACAGCACACCGCCGACACCGACTGTAGCTCCTGGGTTCTCGTGATCGATGAATCGGATCCGAGTGGGCAGCGGTCGGGCTTCCGGCCCCGCCGTGCGCCCGGCTCTCATGGCGCCGACGCGCATTTCCACGCCGCCGCTGCTGTCTCCCGACGATGGAGAGGTGCCGAGCAGCTTGCGAAGAAAGTTTCCGACCGTCTCGGAGTTGAACAACGGGTTGTCGAAGAGTCGCAGAATCTTGCTCTCCTCTGCGGGTCCGTCGTCTGAGCCTTCCTCCTCTGATTGCGCATGAACCGGATCGAACTGCAGTCGCAGGTCGGTGTCGGTGGCTCGCCGCGAGTTGTCTGTTGCGGCGGTCAACAGCCGCGAGGGTTTGATGACACCGAACCAGCCTGGCGGATCAGCGACTCTGCCACGCCCGCGGGCCTTTCCGAGCGACTCGCCCGCCGAGGTGGTGGTCGGTGGCTCTCCGAGGGTTATGGCGGCGGCAAGCGGCAGCTGGGTGGCCAGCTCGGCCAGCACGCGGCGGCCCTCGAGCGCCAGATACCGGCGAGCGAGCGACGGTCGAGCGCGCAACGGTTTGACCAGCTCTGCAACCAGACTGCCCGCTCCGAGCAATGCGCTCTGCAGCACCACCTCTCGACGCTGCCGGTCCTCCGAAACCCCGGCGGAGACGAAGACGACATGACCGTCGGTGTGCGCCGGCTGACCGGTCGGCGCCTCGGCTACGTCAACCGCCCGGCCAGCGATGAAGCTTGCAAGCAGCGAAAAGCGCTCGAGCTGTGGGGAACCGGCAGCGCTCACGTCCGGGGGAGTACGGCGTCGACGAGTTCGCCGAGCGCGCGCACCACATCGCGATCGTCGGACAACGCTTCGACGATCGCGGACTGGACGGACCGGCGCAGGCTCAGTCCTTCGGCGGCGAGACCGCCGGCGAGGATCAGCATGCGGGTGGACGACGCCTCTCTGAGCGGGGAGCCGTCCAGGCTGCGGATCGCGTTGCCCACCGCCACCAGTGCGCGGGCGGCCTCGGTGTCGATCCCGGCTTCGCGCGCGACGATCTCGGTCTCGGCGTCTGCTGGGGGGAAGTCCAATTCGATGGCGACAAATCGATGTCGCGTTGACTCCTTGATGTTCTTCAGCACGCTCTGGTAGCCGGGGTTGTACGAGATGACCAGCTGGAATCCGGGTGCGGCGGACAGCGTGGTGCCGAGTCGGTCGACCGGAAGTTCACGGCGGTGGTCGGCGAGCGGATGGATCACCACGGTGGTGTCCTGGCGCGCCTCGACGATCTCGTCCAGATAGCAGATCGCCCCCGTACGTACGGCCCGCGTCAACGGCCCGTCCACCCAGAGGGTTTCGCCGCCCTTGAGCAGGAACCGGCCGACCAGATCGGCCGACGTCATGTCTTCGTGCCCGGCCACGGTGATCAGATCGCGACCGAGTTCGTGCGCCATCGCCTCGACGAACCGCGTCTTACCGCAGCCGGTGGGACCCTTGAGCAGCACCGGCAGTCCCCGACGGGCAGCGGCACGGAAGACCTCCACCTCATCGCCGATCGGATGGTAGAACGGTGCCGCAGAGCGGGTTTCGACCGAACCCGGCTGACTGTTGGTCAAGATGTCATTGTCCTTGCTCGTGGGGCACGATCGTCGGCATCTCAACACCCTCGGGCAGCACGAGCTGACCGTCGGTGTTGATGTATCCCGAGTGTCTGGTGGGGATCGGCAGCGATGGATCGGCGCACGGCCGGTCGGTACCGTCGCCGCAAATGCCCGATGTGAAGTACGAGCGCTTCTGCACGTCCTCGGGCCACGGATCGGCGTGCGTTGCCATGAACTGCGCGGGGATGATGTAGAAGACGAAGAACGATGCGCTGATCGCGGCGAAGATCGCCAGGAACCGTACGAACTGCTGTTTGGCGAAACCGCCTCGGACATTGTCCAATCCGCGCTCGACGACGGTCCGCCCGCGGTCGTCGGTGAAGAAGCGCAGGCAGCACAGCGCGGCCTGGACGCCACCCCACATCAGGCCCTCGTAGATCGGCCACTGGTAGTACGTGCCGGCGTTGATCGACAGTGACTGGATGGCGCCGGGGAACGTGTACATCCCAAGCGGCATGAGGACGAGGCCCTCCATGATGAAGTCGAAGACGAAGCCCCAGGCAAACGCCACACCGATCAGACCCTTGGTGCCGAGATTCGGCCACCGCTGCTGTGCCTTGCGCATCACCCAGCAGCCGAGAATCGTGCACATCAGCACGCCGTAGGCGTAGCCGGAGACGTTGATTCCCAACGGTTCTGCAACTTGGGCGCCCGGCCGCTCGGGGGATAGCCAGCCCGGAACGTGAGGCGCCCACGAGCCCATGTTGAACGCCCACGCGTTGTACGTGCACCAGGTGTTGATGTAGTTCAGCAGCGGGTCCTGGAAGAAGAACAGCCCCGTGGAGACCATGATCATGCCGTCCAACGTGATGCGTCGTTCGCGACGCCACGGCCGGATGATGAACCACCAGATCGCAACCGGGAACAGCACCGGCGAGCCGATCTGCCAGAGCATCAGCGCGATCTTCATGAAGGTCGGCGGGTCGGTCGGCCCCGGTTCCACCGGGGTGAAGTAGGGCCCGGTGATCCAGCGGATCCACACGTACACCTGCAGCGCCAGGATCAGTCCGCCCGCGGTCGCCCAGTAGTACACCCGTCGCGACGACGTTGGCGTCGATGAGTCCAGCCGTCCCACGCTCCTCAGCGATTCGGTGGCCTCGGACTTCTTGTTCGACAGGTCGCTCACAACGCCTCCTGTGGTCGCGTGCCGAGAAAGATACCACCGAGTATCTGAAGAACCAATTGGTTTCTGAGATACTGTGCGATAATTGCGCGCGTGGTCGAGCAGTGGACGCGGGAGCGGCGCTTAGAGCGCACCCGGTCACTGCTGCTCGACGCCGCCGAGGAGGTGTTCGCCGAAAAGGGTTTCACCCCAGCGAGTCTCGATGACATCGCGCGTGCGGCGGGTTACACCAAGGGCGCGATCTACAAACACTTCGCGACCAAGGAGGACCTCTTCCTGGCTGTGAGCGACCGTTACTGGCGACGGTACTTCGACAACTTCGCCGAGGTGATGGCGGCGGCTCGGCAGATCGGAGCGCCCGAACTCGATGAGATCGCCAAGCGGTGGCGGCGGCTCAGCATCGACCGCGGAGCCGAGCATGCGGCCCTCGGTCACGAGTTCACCCTCTATCTGTTCCGGAACCCGGACGCGCGAGAACGTGTGGCGGCCAAGAGGTCGGAGGTTGTCGAGCAGCTCGCCACCTTCATCGTGAAGGGCATCGGTAAGTTCGGTGGGACGCTGCTCATTCCACCGCTCACTTTCGCGCAGGTGTTGATCGCCACCAGCGATGCGGTGGTGCTCAGCAGCCAACTCGACGACGTCGACCTCTACCGGCCGATAGTCGAGATGTATGTGTCGGCGATCAAGCTTCCGTGACGTGCGGGGGCGCGTCGCTCCGCAGGAGTATCAACTACTTGCGATTGTGACATGGAGCATATAGCGTCGGCGCTGCAGCTCCCGGCTGGTAACGCCGGGCGGTCGACAGGAGGAGCCCATGGCCCGATTCCCCAAGCCGCCGGAGGGTAGCTGGACCCAGCATTACCCCGAACTGGGTACCGATCCGGTGTCCTACGAGGATTCGATCAGCCCCGAGTTCTATGAGAAGGAACGTCGGGCAATCTTCAAGCGTGCCTGGTTGAACGTTGGTCGCGTGGAACAGATTCCGCGCAAAGGCAGTTACTTCACCAAGGAGTTGAAGGTCGCCAACACCTCGATCATCGTGGTGCGCAACGGTTCCGGTGAGGTCAACGCTTTTCACAACATCTGCCGCCACCGGGGCAACAAGCTGGTGTGGAACGACATGCCTCTCGAGGAGACCAGCGGCGTGTGCAGGCAGTTCACCTGCAAGTACCACGCCTGGCGTTATGACCTCGACGGCAATCTGACCTTCGTGCAGCAGGAGGGCGAGTTCTTCGACCTCGACAAGAGCCGATACGGTCTGGTGCCCGTGCACTGTGAAGTGTGGGAAGGCTTCATCTTCGTCAACTTCGCGCCCGAACCCGAGCAGAGCCTGCGTGAGTTTCTCGGGCCGATGATCACCGGTTTGGAGGGTTACCCGTTCGACAAGATGACCTCGCGGTTCTATTACCGCTCTGAGGTGAAGGCGAACTGGAAGCTGTACATGGATGCGTTCCAGGAGTTCTATCACGCGCCCGTGCTGCATGCGAACCAGTCGCCGACCGCCTACTCCAAGGCCGCCGCCGAAGCCGGTTTCGAAGCCCCGCACTACCGCATCGAGGGGCCGCACCGACTGGTGAGCACCTCGGGCATTCGCGCCTGGGAGATGGCCGACGAGATGCGCAAGCCGATCGAGGACATCTGCCGCAGTGGGCTCTTCGGGCCTTGGGACAAACCGGACCTCGGCGAGATGCCCGCCGGCCTGAACCCTGCGAAATGTGATCCGTGGGGCCTGGATTCGTTCCAGCTGTTCCCCAACTTCGTCATCCTGTTCTGGGGCCAGGGGTGGTATCTGACGTACCACTACTGGCCGACGTCGTACAACACACACATCTTCGAGGGCACGGTGTACTTCCCGCAGGCGCGCACGCCGCGCGAACGCATCGCGCAGGAACTGGCCGCGGTGTCGTTCAAGGAGTACGGCCTGCAGGACGCCAACACGCTGGAGGCCACCCAGTCCATGGTCGAGTCGCGCGTCCTCGATGACTTCGTGCTGTGCGACCAGGAGGTGCTGATCCGCCACCTGCACAAAGAAACCGCGGCATGGGTGGAGGACTACGAGCGCAAGACGGTGGGGGTGTGAGATGACGAGCACTGAAACGCACAAGCTGCCACCCGAATTCGCCGATCTCGAGGAGTTCGCCGACTGGTGCCTCGGTTCGGAGGCTGAGCGCTACGCGAAGAGGCTCGCCTCGACGATGACCGAGATGCAGGCCTTCTACGACGCGATCACCGCGCGTGCCGAAGAGGCCATCGCCTACTGCGACAAGTTCTCGCTGGACGATCTGCCCGAGGATGTGCTCAACCTGATGCATCTGTTGTATTCGATGATTCAGGTGTCCTTCCCGGTCGAGTGCTGGAAACAACCGAAGGTTCCCGACTCGGGTGCCACCACACTCGACTGCGTGTCTGAACCGGTTCCGTGACGACCCGCACCGTCCTGCGCGCAGCGCGCTGGGCCGATGTCGACGCGGCCGAGGTGCGCTCACCGGCTGTCGTCGTGGTGGAGGGCAGTCGCATCACGGCGGTCAATCCGACCGAGCCGCTGCCGGATTCGGCCACCGAGATCGACCTCGGCGATGTCACGCTGCTGCCTGGCCTGATGGACATGGAGCTCAACCTGCTCATCGGTGGTCCCGGCGGGCCCGAAGGGCTGCCCAGCCCGATGCACGGCGTGCAGGACGATCCGGTCTATCGCACTCTGCGCGGCGCGGTGAACGCCCGCACCACGTTGGAGGCCGGCTTCACCACTGTGCGCAACCTCGGTCTGATGGTGAAGACCGGGGGCTATCTTCTCGACGTCGCCCTGCAGCGCGCCATCGACCAGGGGTGGCACGTCGGTCCGCGGATCTACCCCGCCGGCCATGCCGTCACGCCGTACGGCGGGCACCTGGATCCCACTGTGTTCCAACGCCTCGCGCCCGGCATCATGCCGCTGTCGGTCGCCGAGGGCATCGCCAACGGCGTCGACGACGTGCGTGCATGCGTGCGCTATCAGGTGCGCCACGGCGCCAAGCTGATCAAGGTGTCTGCGTCCGGCGGCGTCATGTCGCACAGTACGGCTCCCGGGGCGCAGCAGTACTCCGACGACGAATTCGCCGCGATCGCTGACGAGGCACACCGCGCCGGAGTGCGGGTGGCCGCACATGCGGTGGGCGACAGCGCGATTCGTGCATGTATCCGGGCCGGTATCGACTGCATCGAGCATGGCTTCCTCGCCAGCGACGACACGATTCAGATGATGGCCGACACAGGGACCTTCCTGGTTTCGACGACCTACCTGACCGAGGCGATGGCCGTCGACCGCATCGCGCCGGAATTGCGCAAGAAGGCCGAAGAGGTTTTCCCGCGGGCGCAGGCCATGCTGCCCAAGGCCATCGCGGCTGGGGTGCGCATCGCATGTGGCACCGACGCGCCCGCAATTCCTCACGGGCAGAACGCAAAGGAGCTCATCGCCTTGGTCGACCGCGGTATGACGCCGATGCAGGCGCTCCGCGCGGCCACCGTCGTCAGCTCCGAGCTGATCGAGGCCGAAGCCGACTTGGGTCGTCTCGCGCCGGGTTACCTTGCCGACATCATCGCCGTTCCGGGTGACCCGTCACGCGACATCACCACCACCCTCGACGTGCGGTTCGTGATGAAGGACGGTCTCGTCTACAAGCACGACGGGAGATAGCGCCATGACCGTGCCCGAGGAACCCATCATGGACCTCGACGACAACATCCTGTGGCATCTCAAGCAGGCGTGGTACTTCTCGCTCACCGCAGTGAACGACGCGGTCAGCAAGCACGGGGTGAGTACCGCCCAGATCGGCGTGCTGCGCCAGCTGAGCAACGAGCCCGGGCTATCGGGAGCGGACCTCGCACGCCGGATGCTGATCACGCCGCAGGGTGTTCAACTCGCACTCAAGGCGCTCGAGCAACGAGGACTCGTCGAGCGCAAACCCGATCCGCAGCACGCGCGAATTTTGAAGGCCTATCTCACCGCCGACGGCCGCAAGGTGGCCGCCGCGGTGGTCAGCGATGCGATCGCGGCGCACGAAGCGGTGTTCGGGGTACTCACCCCCGACGAGCAGCGGACGCTGCGCGACCTGCTCGCCCGTGTGGTCGAGAAGGGCACCGGTCACACGCTGGCCGATGACCACATTCGGGACTCTTGAGATTAATCGCAAGTACTTGATACTCTGACGAA
Source organism: Mycobacterium barrassiae (assembly GCF_025822765.1). Lineage (GTDB taxonomy): Bacteria > Actinomycetota > Actinomycetes > Mycobacteriales > Mycobacteriaceae > Mycobacterium > Mycobacterium barrassiae. Next base: position 143,729 of record NZ_JACKUK010000016.1, read on the forward strand.
GATGATCGCCGAGGAGTTCGCGCCACTGCGGATCAAACGCGTGGTGCGTGAGACCAGCGACGCCGTGTCGTTGGTCCTCGACGTGCCCGCCGACTGCGCACAACGCTTCCGTTACCAAGCGGGCCAGTACCTGACCCTGCAGGTAGAGGTTGCGGGTGACGAACATCGGCGGTGCTACTCGATGTCGTCGTTCCCGTACAACGGCAACGATCTGCAGATCACCGTCAAGCGCGACCCGGGCGGGCTGGTGTCCAACTGGCTCAACGACACCGCCGAGGTCGGCGACGAGGTGCGCGCCGCCCCGCCGGACGGCCGGTTCGTCCTGGGCGAGGCAGACCGCGACATCGTCGCCTTCGCGGGCGGTAGCGGTATCACGCCGATTTTCTCGCTGATCGGGTCGGCGTTGATCAACACCGACCGGCGTATCGCGTTGTTGTATGCGAACCGCAATCGGCAATCGGTGATCTTCGATGAGTCGCTGACCGCACTCGCGGCCGCAAACCACCAACGTTTAGAGCTCACACACCATTACGACGACGAGGCCGGCGTCGTACAGCCTGCCGCGGTGGAGGCGCTGATCCCGGACGGCGGTGACGCCGACTACTACATCTGCGGTCCGGGCCCCTTCATGGACGTCGTCGAGACCACGTTGCTCGACAACGGAATACCCCGCGAGCGACTACATCTTGAACGGTTCTCCGTCGCACCGGCGCCCACGTCTGCCCTCGATGCCACGCAGCAGACCGAAGAGGTGGTCATCGAGTTGGACCGCGCGACCGTCACCGCGTCCTATCGAACCGGTAACACCCTGCTGCAAACCGCGCGCATGGCAGGCCTGAAGGCGCCGTCGTCGTGTGAAACCGGTTCGTGCGGAACGTGTATGGCCCGCGTCGTGGCGGGTAGCGCACGCATGCTCAACAACGACGCCCTCGACGACGACGAGGTGGCCGAGGGATGGGTGCTGACGTGCCAATCGTTGCCGACGAGCCGATCGGTGCACGTGGTCTATGAGTAGAGGAGCAGGCCGATGAGCCGCGTTGCCGTGGTGACCGGGGGCGCATCTGGGATGGGGGAGGCCACCTGCCATGAGCTCGGCAGGCGCGGGCACAAGGTCGCGGTGCTCGACCTCAACGGCGATGCCGCGCAACGGGTCGCCGAGGAACTGCGCGCCGAAGGCGTGACCGCGCTCGCCGCGGCCGCCGACGTCAGCGACCGGGCAGCCGTGGAGGAAGCCTTCGCCAAGGTACGCACCGAGTTGGGCCCGGTACAGATCCTGGTCACCAGTGCCGGAGCGGTGGGATGGTCGGCGTTCACCGAACTCTCGCCGGCGGAGTGGCAGCGACTGATCGATGTGAACCTCACCGGGACGTTCCACTGTTGTCAGGTGGCGATCCCCGACATGCTGGCGGCCGGTTGGGGACGCATCGTGATGATCTCGTCGTCGAGCGCCCAGCGCGGTTCGCCGGGGATGGCGCACTACGCCGCATCCAAGGGGGCACTGCTGTCGCTCACCAGATCGCTCGCCCGTGAATTCGGGCCGTCGGGCATCACCGTCAACAACATTCCGCCGTCGGCGATCGAGACTCCGATGCAACACGCCGGGCAGGCCGCTGGGCATCTGCCGTCGAACGAGCAGATGGCCGCCAGCGTTCCCCTTGGCCATCTCGGCACCGGCGACGACATCGCCGCCGCGGTCGGTTTCCTCTGCTCCGAGGAAGCCGGTTTCATCACGGGCCAGACGCTGGGTGTCAATGGTGGATCGGTGATGTAGTGACGGGCAACGGGTTTCAACGACAGGGAGGTTCGCATGGCGAAGTGGCCTAAGCCGGCGGAGGGCAGCTGGACTGAGCACTACCCACAGCTCGGTACCGGACCGGTGTCGTTCCGCGACTCGATCTCGCCGGAGTTCTATGAGCTCGAACGCGAAGCGGTGTTCAAGCGCGCCTGGTTGAACGTCGGCCGCATCGAGGACGTGCCGCGCGTCGGGAGCTACTTCACTAAGGAGATCGACGTCGCACGCACCTCGGTCATCGTGGTGAAGGGTAAGGACCAGCAGATCCGCGCCTTCCACAACATCTGCCGTCACCGCGGAAACAAGCTGGTGTGGAACGACTTTCCGCATGAGGAGACCAAAGGCACCTGCCGGCAGTTCACCTGTAAGTATCACGGGTGGCGCTACGACCTCAAGGGTGATCTGACGTTCGTCCAGCAGGAGGGCGAGTTCTTCGGCCTGGACACTGCGCGGATGGGCCTGAAGCCGGTGAACTGCGACATCTGGAACGGCTTCATCTTCATCAACTTCGATCCGGAACCCCGGTGGACGCTGCGTGAGTTCCTCGGGCCGATGATCACCGCTCTCGACGACTATCCGTTCGAGATGATGACCGAGCGCTACGAGTTCGAGGCCGTCAACAACAGCAACTGGAAGATCTTCGCCGATGCCTTCCAGGAGTACTACCACGTGCCGTCCCTACATTCGCAGCAGGTGCCGAGCGCTGTGCGCCAACCCACTGCGACGTTCGAATGTGGACACTTCCAGATCGACGGGCCGCATCGGCTGGTGTCCACGGCGGGGACCCGGCGGTGGTTGATGGACCCCGAGTACATGTATCCCGTCGAACGAGTGACCCGTAGCGGACTGGTGGGGCCGTGGCGGACCCCCGAGACACATCAGTCCGCGGGCCTCAACCCGGGCGGCATCGAGCCATGGGGGATCACGAACTTCCAGATCTTCCCGAATTTGGAGATCCTCATCTACCACGGCTGGTATCTGCTGTACCGGTACTGGCCGACATCGCACAACACCCATAAGTTCGAGGCGTACAACGCATTTCATCCCGCACGGACGGTTCGTGAACGCATCGAGCACGAGGTGGCCTCCGTCGTGCTCAAGGAGTTCGCGCTCCAAGACGCGGGCATGCTGGGCGGTACGCAGGCGGCGTTGGAGTACGGCATGGACGAGCCGATAGTCGACGACTACCCGCTGTCGGACCAGGAGATCCTGGTCCGACATCTGCACCACGAGGCTGTCAAGTGGGTCGAGGAATACGTCGAGGAACGCAAGGCCGAGCGTCATCCGGTGGGGGTGTGACGATGTCGCAGGCCCGCCTGCCGAGCGCATTCGCCGAGTTCGAGCAGTTCGCCGAAAAATGGTGTCTGGCAACCGAAGCCGAACGCTGGGAAATGCGGCTGAACACGCCGATGGCCGAGATCCGTGAGTTCTACGATGCGTTCACCCCTCGTTTCGAGGAGGCCATCGACTATTGCGACAAGTTCCCGTTGGACGACATCCCCGAGGATGCACTGAACCTGCTGCACCTCATCTATTCGATGATCATGGTTTCGATGGCCGTCGAGGTCTTCGGCACCCAGAAGCCCGTTGACTCCGCTGACGCCGTAATGCACCGCGTCAGTGCGCCAGTGCCGTAACCACTCCACGACGACTAGGACAGCATCACCATGACCGTCTTGACCATCAACAAGCTCACCGCATCCGTGGGCGCCGAGGTGACGGGGTTGGACCCCGACGCGCTGGGCACCGACGATTCACTGGTTGCCGCAGTGCTCGACGCGCTGGAAGACAATGGTGTGCTGGTGTTTCCGAAGCTCGACCTGCAGCCTGAGGCCCAGGTGGAGTTCTGTCGCCGACTCGGCAAGATCGACCATTCCTCTGACGGCCATCATCCCGTGCCGGGCATTTACCCGGTGACATTGGACAAATCGAAGAACGCGTCGGCGTCGTATCTACGCGCAACGTTCGATTGGCACATCGACGGTTGCACGCCCACGTACGACGAACCTCCGCAGAAGGCGACCGTTCTTTCGGCCAAACAGGTCGCCGAACGCGGCGGGGAGACGGAGTTCGCGAACTCCTACGCTGCCTACGAAGCGTTCACCGATGCGGAGAAAGAGCGTTTCGGATCGCTACGGGTCGTGCATTCGCTTGAGGCGTCCCAGCGCCGGGTCAACCCGGACCCGTCGCCAGAACTGGTGGCTAGATGGCGGGCGCGGCCCACTCACGAGCACCCCTTGGTGTGGACGCATCGGAGTGGGCGCAAATCGCTGGTGCTGGGCGCGTCGGCCGACTACATCGTCGGGATGGATCGCGACGAGGGACGCGTGCTGCTGGCCGAATTACTCGACCGCGCCACCCGGCCCGAGCTGGTGTACCGCCACAGCTGGTCCGTCGGCGACACCGTGATCTGGGACAACAACGGCGTACTCCACCGCGCGGTGCCATATGACCCCGATTCACCTAGGGAAATGCTGCGTACCACGGTTCTTGGCGACGAGCCCATCCAATAGCGCTGAGCGAGTGCACAGCGTCTCGTTGACGCCGACGTGCCACTATGGAAATCTAATACCCGCATATGAGAATCACGTTCTCGTACTCAACAGAGATTACGGAGTGACGCATGACGGAGGACCTCACCTCGGTCGATTTCTTCCGGGACAGTCGCCTGACGGATGACCCGTTCCCGTTCTACGAGGCGCTTCGCAACAAGTGCCCGGTCACCCGCGAGGATCATTACGGCGTGACGATGGTGACCGGCTGGCAGGAGGCCGTCGACGTCTACAACGACGCCGAGACCTTCTCGTCCTGCATCTCGGTGACCGGTCCGTTCCCCGGCTTCCCCGTGCCGCTCGAGGGTGACGACGTCACCGAGCTGATCGAGGCCCACCGCGACGAGATTCCGTTCAGCGACCAGCTGCCGACGCTCGACCCGCCGACGCATACCAACCACCGCGCGTTGCTGATGCGGCTGATCACGCCCAAGCGCCTCAAGGAGAACGAGGACGCGATGTGGCAGCTCGCCGACGACATCCTCGACGACTTCCTGGCCCCCGGCGAGGGCGAGTTCATCAAGGGCTTCGCCGGTCCCTTCACGCTGCGCGTCATCGCCGACCTGCTCGGTGTGCCCGACGAGGACCGCCCCGAGCTGCTCGAGCGGCTCGCCCGCGGCACGCATGGCGGAGGTCTGGGCAATGCCGACAAGACACTGACCAAGACGCCGCTGGAGTACCTGTACGAGGTGTTCGCGGACTATGTCGAGGATCGGCGGGCGGCGCCACGCGACGACGTGCTGACGGGGCTCGCAACGGCCACCTTCCCCGATGGCACGATGCCGGAGGTCGGTGACGTCGTGCGGGTGGCCACCAACGTCTTCTCCGCGGGGCAGGAGACCACGGTTCGCCTGCTGTCCACCGCGTTGAAGGTGATCGGCGATCAGCCCGATATTCAACGCAGGCTGCGCGACGACCGCAGTCTGTTACCGAACTTCATCGAGGAGTGCCTGCGCATCGAGAGTCCGGTCAAGGGCGACTTCCGCTTGTCGCGGGTGCCGACGACTGTCGGCGATCAGGAGATCGGCGCCGGGTGCACGTTGATGGTGATCAACGGCGCCGCCAACCGCGACCCCCGCCGGTTCGAGGATCCCGACACGTTCGACCCCGAACGCAAGAACGCGCGCCAGCATCTGGCCTTCGGCAGGGGAATCCACAGCTGCCCCGGCGCGCCGTTGGCCCGCGCGGAGACCAGGGTCGGACTCGAGCGTCTCCTCGATCGCACGACCGACATCCGCATCAGCGAGGCGCACCACGGCCCTGCGAGCAACCGCAATTACCAATACATTCCGACCTACATCCTGCGCGGGCTCACGGAACTGCATCTGGAATTCGATCTCGCCGAGGACAAGCCGTGAGGGTCACCGTCGACGAGGACCGCTGCGCCGGCCACGGCATGTGCCTGACGCTGTGCCCGGAGGTCTTCCAGATGACCGACGACGGTTGGGCGGTCGCGGACCCGTCCGAGGTGCCCGCGGGTCTCGAAAGCGCGGCCAAGGACGCCATCGCCAACTGTCCGGAACAAGCCATCTCTGAAATCGACGGATAACCAAGGAGAGCGAATGCCCAAGGCGTACATCCTCATCACCGAGGACGTCAAAGATCCGGCCGGGATGGCGGAATACGGCAAGCTGGCGAGCCAGACAATGGGCAGCGCCACGCTGCTGTCGTTCGACACGAAGGCCGAGGTGATCGAAGGGCAGTGGCACGGCACCCAGACGGTTCTCCTGGAGTTCGAGTCGGAGGAGGCGGCCAAGGAGTGGTACTACTCCGACGCCTACCAGGAGGCACTCAAGCTGCGTCAGGCCGCCGCCGACTGCAACGGCGTCATCCTGCACGGCCTGGGCTAGTTCTTCCGCCGCGAAATAGCATTCCGGGTCGTGCCTTGCGCAGAATCGCGACCTGGAATGCTATTTCGCGGGAGCACCTCAGTTGGGCACCAGCGGGCCGGTCGGCCTCGTCGCGGTGGCGTGCACCAATAACTCCGCGAGCTCCTTGGGCCTGCTGAGGAACGGCGAGTGCGACGTGTCGATCGTCAACTGCTCGACGCCAAGTCGCCGCGTGACGGTGTCGGCCAGCCATTGCGGCATCGACTGATCCTGAAGGCAGCGGATGAAGCTGCGGGGGAGGTCGGCCGCCCAGAAGTTCGGCACCGACACCGGGGTGACAGTGGTATCGCCGAAGCGTTCGGGGCCTAGGCGTTCGAACGCCCAGCGGGCGGTGGCCTCGTCGCAGTCGTGGTAGAAGTACTTCCACGCACCCTCGAAGTCGGCGAACCACATCGCGCCGTCGTCGTCGAATTTCAAGTACCCCAACATCTCTCCGACGTCGGCTTCGAAGTCCCCGTCCTCGGCGTCGCGCATCGCCATGGCTTCGGGATAGGTACGACCCTCGCGCGGTAGGGCCGCGGCCAGGTAGATGATGTGGCTGACACGCTCCGGTGCGGCATCGGCGGCCAGGGTGGCGTCGAACCCGCCACCGGAGTGCCCGACGAGCACATCGCCCGATGTCAGTTCCGCCACGATGGCGTCGCGGCGATTCGCCAGTGTCGACTCCTCGTCGATACGCGAGCCGTGGCCGGGCAGGTCGACCGCGACGCCGTCGTGGCCGAGTGCCTCCAGCTCTTCGATCGTCTGTTCCCAACACCACGCGGCGTGAAATCCGCCGTGCACGAAGACGAATCGCATCAGGGGCTAGTCCAGCACCCGAACGGGCACGTGCGACCAGCCCGCAACGTTCTGCGCCGCCACCCGCTTGCACTCGTCGAAGATGACCTCGTAGCGCGGCATGAAGTCGAGGAGTCGCTCGAGCGCGATCGCGCTCTCCATGCGGGCCAGGGCAGCACCCAGGCAACTGTGCACGCCGTACCCGAACCCGAGGTTCTGCGCCTCTGTGCGGTCGCGGTCGATGTCGAAGGTGTCGGCGTCGGTGAACGCCTCCGGGTCCCGGTTGGCCGACCCGGTAAGCAGGAACACGGGCTTGCCCTCGGGGATCGTGACACCGTGCAGCTCAATGTCTTTCATCGAACGGCGCACGTTGTACTGATTAGGAGCCTCGTACCGAAGCAACTCCTCGACCGCGGCGGGGATCTTTCTGCGGTCGTCGAGCAGCTTCTGCCACTGGTGGGGGAAGCGTGCGAACGTGACCGCAGCGTTGCCGACCAGCTTGGTGACGGTCTCCGCACCTGCACCGCCCAGCAGCGTTGCGAATCCCGCGATTTCGAAGTCGTCGAGCGACTGTGTCTGGCCGTCTTCCCGCTCGATCTCGGCAGCTATCAACCTGCTGAACATGTCGTCACGCGGTTCGGCTCGGCGCTGCTGAATGACGTTGTAGTAGAGCCCCATCAATTCACCGACCGCCTGCATGCCTTCCTCGGACATGTCGATCTGGCCGGTTTCGCGACGCAGAGTGGTGTCCACCCATTCGCCGACCTGCTGGCGGTACTCCTCAGGGACGCCGAGCATCTGCGTGATGACCTGAACCGGAAAGAGCGCAGAGAAGTCCTGTACGACGTCGAAGCGCTGCGGGTTGACGCGCGAGAAGTAGCGGTCGATCGTTTCGGTGACCATGGGACGCAACGCTTGGATGGCGCGCGGGGTGAAGACCTTGTTGACCAGGCTGCGCATCTGCCGATGTTCCGGCGGGTCCATGACGATGATCATCTTCGCCATCATCGGCTCATCGGAGCGCACCGTCGAAAGGTCCAAACCGTAAGCCGACGAATAGGTTTCGTAGTCCTTGTACGCCGCGGCGACGTCCTCATGCCGGGACAGTGCGTAGAAATCGTATTCTTCGTTGTAGTAGACCGGCGCCTCCTCGCGAAGGCGCCGGTATATCTCCCACGGTCCGTTGAAGAACTCTTCGGAGAACGGATCGAAGACGACTTTGGCTGCGGTCATTCGTCTTTGATGAAGATCGCCTGCCGGGGGCATTGCCGTACGGCTTCCTTCACCTGCTGCTCGTTCTCGGGTGTCACCTCGTCCTGCAGGACGTGCAAATAGTCCTCTTCATCCAGATCGAAGACCTCCGGGATGATCCCCATGCACACCCCGTTGCTCTCACACAGACCGAAATCAACTTCGATTTTCTGAGTCATGCGCGATCCCCCTCACTTCAGCACCCGCACCGGCACATTGTGGTAGCCCGCCACGTTCTGCATCGTGACGCGGTGCAGTCCATCGAAGTCGACCTCGTAGCGCGGCATGAAGTCCAGCAGATGCTCGAGTGCGATAACACTTTCCAGGCGGGCCAGCGCAGCGCCGAGGCAACTGTGGATGCCGTAGCCGAGGCCCATGTGCGGCGACTGGGTCCGGTCCCGGGTGATGTCGAACTCTTCGGCACGGTCGTATGCGCGCGGGTCGCGGTTCGCCGCGGCCTTCATGATGAAGACCGGCTTGCCGGCAGGCACCGTTCCGCTGGGAAGCACGGCCTCCTTCAGCGTGTACCGCACGTTGTACTGCACCGGACCGACGTAGCGCAGCAACTCCTCGACCGCGTCGGGCACCTTGCTGCGGTCGTCGAGCAGCATCTGCCACTGGTCAGGATGTTTGGCGAACTCGACCACCGCGCTGCCGATCAGCTTGGTGACCGTCTCGGCACCTGCACCGCCGAGCAGTGCGCAGAAGCCGGTGATCTCGATGTCGTCGAGCTTGCGTGTCTCGCCGTTTTCGGTGGGGACCTCGGCGGCGATCAACCGGCTGATCATGTCGTCTTGCGGGTTCTGCCGCCGCTCCTGGACCAGGCCGTAGTAGTACATCCCCGAGTCGATGTTGGCCTGCATGTTCTTCTCGGACAGCTCGATCTGGCCAGGCTCGCGTTGAAGGCTGATGTCGATCCAGTGCCGCACCTGCTGCCGGAACTCCTCCGGCACGCCCGCCATCCGGGTGATCACCTCGACGGGGAACGGACCGGAGAAGTCCTGCACCACGTCGAAGTTGTCCGGATCGACCTTCGACAGGTAATGCTCGACGACGTTGATGACGGTCTCGCGCTGCGACTGGATGGCCCGAGGCGTGAACGCCTTGTTGAGCAGGCTGCGCATATGCCGGTGCTCCGGTGGATCCATGAAGATGATCGACTTCTGCGGGGGCTCGCCGGAGCGCACCATGGCGAGATCGCAGCCGCGTGATGACGAGAACGCGTCGGTGTCCTTGAGCGCGGCGGCGACGTCGGCGTGCCGGGTCAGCGCGTAGAAGTCGTTTTCCTCGTCGTAGTAGATCGGCGCTTCCTCGCGCATCCGCTTGTAGATCTCGTACGGATTGTCGAAGTACTCCTGCGAAACCGGGTTGAACACCAATTTGGGCTTGGTCATGATCTCCTCTTTCGCCGCGGGCTGGCGTCGACTTCCTTTACGCGAGGCTGCATTTGTGTAACGTATAGTATGCCTCACGGCAAGGCCTTAGGTAAACGGATCGGCGCCGTTTCATGACTGAGTTCCTGCGTCGATGACGTCGTCGAGCAGGCCGAGCGCCTCGCCCAGTTCCGCGGCGATCTTGCGGACGACTGCGACGTCCTTACCGATGAACTCACTTGTCCGCTCGACGAACGTGTCGACCGAACCACCTGCGGCGACGAACCCCGCAACCGTGCTCGCCCCGCTGCCGTGGGTGATGGCCTCGAGTAGCTTCGCCTCGCTCACCCCGAGGCGATCGCCCAGCGCGACGGCCTCCCGCAGCAGTCCGATCTGCGCGGCGAAGAGCGCGTTGTTGGTCAACTTCACGGCCTGTCCCGCGCCGAGCGGGCCGACGTGCAGGATCGGGTCGCCGTAGGAGGCGAGCACCGGCCGCACACGTGCGACCGCGTCATCGGGACCGCCGACGAACAACGTGAGCGCACCGGCGGCAGTGTTGTGCGGTCCACCGCTGACCGGTGCGTCGAGGACGTCGATGTTGGGGGAATGCGCGGCGATCGCTTGGACGGTGCGCGGGCTTCCGGTCGTGTGAACGACGAGTGCGGAGCCGGGGGACATCGCGGCAAGCACGCCGGGGGCGCACACCTGCGCCACCTGCTCGTCGGTGAAGACGCAGACGATGAGGACGTCCGCGTCCCTCGCGATGTCGTGAAGCCCCGCGACCGGCTGTGCGCCGAGCGCAGCGACGGCTAGGCGCTTTTCGTCCGTCCTGCCCAGCGCGCGGACCTCGTGGCCGGATTCGACGAGACGCGAGACCATCGGCCCGCCCATCCGGCCTGCGCCGACGAATCCGACTCGGGTCATCGCGGGTGTTCCATGGATTCCAGCGCGGTGTCGGCCGCGGTGAACACGGAGCCTTCAGGTGCCGATGCGCTGGCGGCGATGGTCGCCGCGTGGCGAACATCCTTCTGCAGCAGCGCACCCGCGATGGGTGCGAGACCCTCGACGGTGCCGCCGAATATCGCGATGCTGCCGAGGGCCTTGCTGGTGGCCGAACCGCCGTTGAGGACCTCTGCCAGGCGCACTCTCGGGATGCCAAGGGCTTCACCGAGATCGAGCGTGCTCAGGGCGCTGCCCAGGTTGGCGGTGAAGAGCAGATTGTTCAGGATCTTGGTGACCTGCCCGCTGCCGAGCGGACCCAGGTGGACGATCGGATCGGCATAGGTGGCGAACACCGGGCGGCACCGTTCGGCGACCTCCTCGTCGCCGCCGACCATCACCAGCAGCTTGCCCTCTTCCACCGCGGGGCCACCGCCGCTCACCGGAGCGTCGATCACCGAAACACCCTGCGCGGCAGCCTTCTCGGCGATCTCCCGACACGTGTCGGGATGCACCGTGCTGTGAATGGCGACGATGCCGCCGGGCGCCAGTCCGGCGAGCACACCGGTTTCACCGTAGAGCACCTCGCGCACGTCGTCGTCGCCGACCACGCACAGGCAGACCAGGTCGCTGGCAGCGCCCAATTCGGCGGGGGAACCCGCGGTCTTCGCCGCGGTGTCGGCATACGGTTCGAGGCTGGCCGCCCGGCGGGCCCACAGCGTCGTCTCGAATCCGCCTTCCACGATCCGGCGTGCCATCGGGCCGCCCTGACTGCCCAATCCGATGAATCCGACGCGCATCAACCCGCCTCCATTGCTTGCGATGTATTCGTCTTCGCGGCAACGCATTCCTCGACGAACGACAATACCGAGCCGTGGTACTCCGCCGCGTTGAGAGACAAGGACATGTTGTGGCCGGTGCCCGGCTGCTCATTGGTCACGAACCGGGGTGACGAGCTGAACAGGGCGGCGATCTGCGACATCGCGTCCGCGTCCGAACGCCACACCCGTTCGTGCTCGGCGACACTGAACTGCACCGGCACCCGCACCTGCGGTGCCAGCGCCGGAAAGTCTTGCCGAGCCCAGTTTTTCGTCATGTTCGTCTCGTAGAGCGCGCCGGTCGAGGAGTTCGTCATCCCGGACAACACGTCGGGGGGATAGAGCTCCGCCGGCTGCCAGAGCACCTCGCGCAGCCCGGTAGGCCGGCCCGTGGTCGTCGCGGCCTTCATGATGTCAGCCATCTCCGCGTGATACTGCAGACCGGTGCCCGCCAGCTCCAGTCCGATGATGGCGGACTCCTCCGCGCGCTCATCCGCGGCCAGCCGCACCACCAATTCGCAACCGGCTGAATGGCCGACGAGAAACAGGCCGGCACCGCGGGAGTTCGCGCCGAGGATCTTGTCGATCGCGCCGTAGGCGAGCGCCACGCGCTGCTCGGGCCGCTCCATGGCCTCCGGATAGGGCGCCGAACTCCCGTACCCGGGTCGGTCCAGCGCCACCATCGTGTAGCCGTTGTCGGCGCCCAGCCGCAGCAGCGACAGCGACGGATGTCCGGGGCAGTCGAAATACGCTGCGGTGCTTGAACCCCCGTGAAATGCGACGACGACGGCCTTGGGATCCTCAACCGCCGCGATGAGGCCGGACATGGGGACGCCGTCGACGAAGACGACGCGTGGCCGCACACTCGGGTCGCTCACCCGTCGGTCCGCATCAGGATCACACCGCTTGGGGTGAGGCCGCCGCTGCTGACCACCGCGATGCGGGCATCTTTGACCTGCCGCTCACCGGCATCGCCGCGCAACTGGGTGACCGCTTCGTGAATGAGACCCATGCCGTGCGTGCGTCCGTGGGAGAGCTGGCCGCCGTGGGTGTTGAGCGGGATCACGCCGTCGCGTGCGATGGCCGTGCCGCCGTCGAGGAAGTCCTTCGCCTCGCCGATACCGCAGAAGCCCAGACCCTCCAGCCACGACAGGCAGTTGAACGTGAAGCCGTCGTAGAGCTCGGCGACATCGACATCCTTGGGCCGCAAGGACGTTCGGGTCCACAGGTGCGCGGACTGGCCGAGGACCTGTGGTTCGTGGGTCATCGTGGTCTGGTCCCAGTCGGTACGTTCGATGATCTGGGTGCCGACGGCCTCGAAATACACCGGCTTGCGCGGCATGTCCTTGGCGGCGTCGACCGCCGACACGACGACCGCGACGGCGCCGTCGCACGGGACGTCGCAGTCGTAGAGCCCGAACGGGGTCGTGATCGGCCTTGCGTTGAGGTAGTCGTCCATGGTCATCGGGTCGCGGTAGATCGCGGTCGGGTTCATCGCGGCGTTGGCGCGCTGGTTCAGGGCGATCCAGCCCAGCGTTTCCCGCGTCGTTCCGTACCGCTGAAAGTGCCGCTGGGCGTTGAGCGCCAGCACGTGGGCCGCCGAGGTGGCGCCGAACGGCATCTGCCAGCTGGAGGTGCGCGGCCCGCCGGGCGGGCTGGTCCTGCCCTCCTTCATCAGCTGCTGGAACGTCGCCTCCCACAGCGTGCGGAAGCACAGCACATGTCGCGCCATACCGGTGGCGATCGCCATCATCGCGGCGATGACGGAGCCGCCGGGACCGAAGGTGTCCATGCCGCCGTTGATCCACGTCGGGCGGATGCCGAGCGCGCCCTCGAGCGCGGTCACGCCGCCCTCACCCATGCCGGCGATGTCGAGTCCCGGATAGGTGGACAGTCCGTCGATGTCGTCGATGGTCAGGCCGGCGTCGGCGATCGCGGCTTCACACGCGTCGATGGTCAGCGACAGCGGGGGCACCATCAGCCGGCGGCCGAGCCGTGACGCGCCGATGCCGGTGATCGCGGACTGCTCCTCGAACTTCGTCGTGGTCAGGGGTGCGCTCACGTGGCGGGCGAAATCAGTTGGCTCAATCTCGTCTTCGGGGAGCGGGCCGCTCTCCTTGACCGGTGTCGGACGGAACAGCGGTAGCCAGACGTCCTCGATCTTCTCGAACGTCACCTCGACCGTCTGTCCCAGCTCGAGCTCGTCGGGTTCGCACTCGACGATGTTGGTGGTCAAGCGAACTCGTGGGTCTTCGACGACGGCGACCTGGGCCACCACATAGGGCGGTGGGAGGTCGGGAAAGCCGAAGCGGTGGTTGACGGTAAATGCCGACAGCGTCGCCTTGCCGGAGACGTCCCGCACGCCCATGTTGCGGCCGCGGCAGTACCGGCAGACCGGTTGTGGCGGGTGGATCAATGCCTCGCAGTCGCGACACTCCTGGATGCGCAGGACGCCGTCGCCTCCGGCGGTCCAGAAGAATTCGTTCTGGGCGGTGAGTTCGGGAAGCGGTCGGGTCACCGGACGAACTCCGAGATCGCCTCGTTGTCATCGGTTTTCGGATCGGGCTCGGGCGCCTCTTTGGCGTCCTGATGCGCGGCTCCGTCGTTGGACGGCCGGTGCTCACCCATGTAGATGATCGCGTGGACGGGGCAGTCCAGCAGGGCCCGCATCACCGCGTCGCGGTCTTTCTCAGGCACGGTTCCGTCCCCGATGAGGGAGGCATAGCCCCAGTCGTCGAGCGAGAAGTACTCCGGTGCGTGCTTGGCGCAGATGCCGAACCCGTCGCACAGCGTCCGATCCAGGCGAATCCTCAAGCCGTCAGTCATGATCGAGCCACCGCCTCCACTTCGTAGGGCCGCACCGGGCGGAATGCACCGCTTCGGCAGGACGGGCAGTCGTTGGCGAGGTGGCTGCTGATGAGCTGCGGGAACTGGCGCAGCAGGCTTGCGGCGACGTTCGTGGCGCCGTCGAGGGTGCCGCACGCGCCGCGACCGCGCAGCACCACCGACCACCGCTCCAGCCGAGTGATGTCCTCCTGGGTCGCCGCGCCGTCGCGCAGCGCAGAGGTGACGGCGGCCATGGCGGCCGTGCCGTTGAAGCATGAGCCGCACTGCCCGGCGTTCTCGCGGTCGAAGTAGGACATCACCGCCGCGGCGACGGCGACGGGGCAGTCGTCGGTGAGGATCGAGATCGCCCCGCATCCGAGGCCGCTGCCGAGCCGGCGGATCGTCTCGTGGTCGAGTGTCGCGTCGAGGATGTCGGTGTTGATCAGCCCGGCGAAGTATCCGCCCATCAGAACCCCGCGTACCGAATCCGCGGGCACGCCGTGCACCTTCAGCAAATCGGAAAGCGGTGCACCGTGCGGAATCTCGTACAGGGCGGCAGGCTTACCCCCGCCCGTGATGGTCGCCAGGAATGTTCCCGGTGACATCGGTGTGCCTACGGCGCGGAAGCTCTGCGAGCCGTGCTCGTGGATGTACGGCAGGTTGGCCAGCGTCTCGACGTTGCTGACCGTCGTGGGCAGCCCCGCAACGCCCTCCTCGAACGGCCGGGGTGGTTTGTCCGTCGGTTTGGCGGGGCCGCCGTTGATGTGCCGCACTGCGGCGGTTTCCTCACCCGCGACGTATCCGGGTTCGACGGTCACCAGTATCACGTCGGTTGGGCCGAAGGCCTGCGAGTCCAGTTGGGACAGTGCCCGGTTCACCGCGGCGGCCGACTGCTCATCGGAGACGTAGACGTACGCGCGGCTGGCGTTGAGGATCGCGGCGGCCAGGCGCAGGCCGTCCAGCACCAGGTGCGGTCGGTTGCGCAGCAGCCACCGGTCCTTCACTGACGCCGGTTCGCCCTCCTCGCCGTTGGCGACGATGACCGTCTGGGTGCCGCGCCGTCCGGCGTCGCGCACGGTGCGAAGTTTGGTCCCGAGTGGGAAGGCGGCACCGCCGCGTCCGAGCAGCCCGGACAGGTCGACCTGTTCGAGGAGCGCGTCGGGGTCGTCCAACGGCCGGTAGCCACCGGACTGCACATAGTCGGCCAGTTCCTCGGCACCGGCCTGCCTGGGGCGCAGCAGTCGCGGCGCACAGTCTGGCCATGCGGCCACGTTGAGAGCGGTTGCGGCAGTGGTCATGGCGCCTCCACCGGGTATGCGGCCGCGCTGGGGCCGCTGGATAGGCTGACGGGCATGAGGACCGCTGTGGTGCGCGTCGGGGTCGACCCGGCCGGCGAGCTCGCGCCCGCGCAGCTGACCGAGGGCATGGTGCGTCTGCGGGAATCGGCTGTCGCGGCGGGCATCGAGGTGGTCGAGAACAACCTCGTGGGCCTGCCGGCGCACCGACGTGAGGTCGAGTTGTTGATCGCGGGGGACGACGCCGCTGAACTCGAGCGGATCGCGATCGCCCTGTGCGCCAAGGCGTTCGGCACGACGCCCGTGCCCGGTGTGCTGACCTTCATCAGTCGGGGAACAGACGACGACGCCCATGGTGTGCTGGCGGGATTCGGGCTCACCGGTGAAATCGAACGTGTCGCCGATGACGAGGGGTGGGACGTCGTGCACGTGACGTTGCGCAAGTCCGACCTCGCACGTGTCCCGGAGAGCCGCATACACACCGCGCTGGAGGCGTCGCTGAACTGCGAAGTGCACATCCACATGGTGTGAATCGATATGGTGTGAATCGACATGGTGTGAATCGATATCGTGTGAATCGACTCCGTGTTGCGCATCAGGCGTCCAGGAACTTCAGGATCGCGGGCGCGGCCTGCACCCACGTGTCGAACAGGCAGAACTTCTTCCCCCCGCTCGCGGCGAACTTCTCGCCCGCGCGCTCCCACGCGTCCTCCGGCCACGGCGGATCGATCAGCGTGGAGCCCTTGACGAGGCAGCTGACCTCCAGCGAGGTGCGCTTCGGGTGATCCCAGTCGTTCTCGCCGCCGCGGATGATCAACGTGGGAACCTGGATGTTGTCGAACATCTCGTCCTCGACACCGGGGATGGTCTGCCCCGGTTTCGGCACGAACGCGTTGAGCCAGCGCAACATCACCTTGAGGAACTCGTCGACGTCGAGAGCGTGGAAACGCGCCTCGTTGTCCGGGTTCTCAGCGATGCGTTCCTTCCACTCGGCGACATGCAGCAGACCTTCGATTCCCAAGCCCCGCGCCGCAAGGATACTCGGGACCACGTAGTGTCCGCCGAGCACGAATGATCCGTAGACGCCGCCGACGATGTTCCACACCACCAGTTTTCGCACGATCTCTGGATAGAGCATCGTGGTCAGCAGGGAGTCGCGTGCTCCGCCGGAACCGCCCGCGATGACACACGGACCGATGTCGAGCCCGGTGATCAGGGCGTGCAGAGTTTCGGCGCGCATATGCGATTCGCTCTTGCCGTAGAACTGCACATCTGACTTGCCGCAGTTCGGCCGGTCCCACAGCAGGACGCGATAGCCGCCCTTGACCAACGCCTGCGCCAGTGGCCTCAGCCCCGGGATGTCCTTGCTGAAGCGCCCACCGGGCGTCAGCGCGATGAATTCGCCTTCCTTACCCAGGATTTCGTAGACGACGCGACCGCCGTTGTACTCGAATGTCTTCTCGCCCCGCTTCAGCGTGAGGCCCGAGGACTGTGTAGAGGTCATGCCTGCACCATCACATCGTTGCCAACCACCCGCACCGGGTAGGTCCGGATACTCCACTCGGGTTTGACCGCCGTCGTGCCCGTCGCCAGCTCGAAACCCCACTGGTGCCACGGGCAGTAGATGTACTCGAGGTCGCGCACCATCACCGCGTCACCGGGAACATCGTCGTTGACGACGGTGCGACCGCGCGGGCGCCCCGAACACAGCGGACCGCCTTCGTGTGGACAGTAGTTCGCGATGGCGTAGAAGGTGCCGTTGACGTTGTAGACCCCGACGCCGTGCCGCCCGATGGGCACCAGTTTGTGTGTGCCGGGAGGGATCTCGTCGACCGTGGCGACAACGTGCTCACGCCCCTGAGCGAGCCGGGGCGGTTTCTTCTCTTCGCTCAATTCAGAACACCCGCACCTGACCCTCGAGTGCCGGCACCGTATCCGGCAGGTGATAGGTCGCGATGCCGTTGCGGAACATCACGGCCTCGCGTGCATGTTCGGGCAGATGTTTGACCAGCCAGCGCGGATCGTCGAACGTCCAGTGCGGGTAGTCGCTGCTGAAGAGCAGGATCTTTTCGCACTCCATCCACTCGAATGCGCGAGTCAACTCCGTCTTGTCCTCGGGGTAGTCCAGCGGCTGGGTGGTGAACTTGATGTGGTCCTTGACGTACTCCGACGGCTTGCGCTTGATGTCCACCCAGGACTTGCGGGCCTCGTAGATGGCGTCCATCCGCCACATCAGCGGCAGGATCCACGTGAATGCGTGCTCCACCAACACGATTCGCAGCGTCGGGTACCGGTCGAACACCCCATCGAAGATCAGGCTCATCACCTGGTTCGCCGCGAGCAGCGAGTAGGTGACCATGAAGTCGTGGTTGTAACTCGGGAAGCCGACCGGCGGGATCGGCAGCTCCTCGTGGTGGCTGCGCGACAGGTGGCAGCTCACCGTGATGTCGTGCTTGGTGGCCGCCTCCCATACCGGGTTGTACTTGGGATCGCCCCACGCCGGGCGGTTTTCGGCCTTGATGAGGATCTGCGCCATGTAGGGATGACCGGCCCAGCGCTCGATCTCGCGGGCCGCATCCTCGGGGGCCTCGATGGCCGCACAGATCGATCCGCGCCATCGCTCGTGCCAGTTGTTGTGGCTGTCCAGCCAGTGGTTGGCCTGCCAATCGTTGAGCGCCATGCTCATCGCGTGGTTGACCTCGGGAAAGCGCGCCGGGTAGGCGGCGGGCTCGAGAACTGCGATGTCGGCGCCGGCCTCCATGATCAGCTGCCGGAAGGCGAGGTCGGGGTCACTGCCGGCGAAGTTGCCGTCTGACGGGAAGGTGTCCACCCGCATCGCATACGCGTGTGCGTAGTCCGGTGCGTCGTAATAGATCTGGTCACCGATCCGGCGGGTCAAGAAGTACTTGCTGCGCCACGGCTCGGGGATGTACGGCGTCAATTCGCCTGCCCTCGGCGTCGGATGGACGTCGGAGTCGACGCAGCGGACGGCGACGCGTTCCGTCGCGGGCTTTCGCTCTGTCGCTGTGACCGTCATGGTGTGGCCTCCTTATCCGAAGTCTTCTCTACTGTGCGCCGACGCCTGCCCCGACGTCTATGCCGTACAACTGGGCGGCGTTTCGCCAGCACAGCTTGTCGCGCTGTTCGTCGGAGTACGAGGCGGGCACCTTCAGCTCGTTGTACTGCCAATGCGGATAGCTCGATCCGTACATCACCATGTCGTCCTTACCGGTGAAGCCGAACCACTCACCGGCGAAGTCGGTGTCACCGGGTCCGTCCATCGCACCCTGCACGAAGTAGGTGTGTCCGGGCAGGTAGTCGCTCGGCATCTTCGGCGCCCACGGTGTCTGCTCCAGGTGGGGACGGCCGAAGCAGTCCATCCGCCAGATGAAGGGTGTCAACATGTCGGCTGCCCCGTCCGCCCAGACGAACTTCAAGTCGGGCATCCTCTCGAATACCCCTTCGGCGATGAGATTCATCAGGTGGTACAGGAAGTTGAGCGCCATGAAGCTCACGTAGTTCTCGTACGTGCGGGGCACCCCCGACGGCGTCGGGGCGAACGAGATGCCCGCACCGACCTCGATGTGCACCCCGACCGGCAGGTCGGCCTCCACCGCGGCCTCCCACAGCGGCCAGAACTGCGGCTTTCCGTATAGCTCGCGCGACTGCAGCGGCACGGCGACCTGTACGACGCGCGGGTGATCCTTGTATTTGGCGATCTCCCGCAGGGCGCCGGTGATGTCGTCGGGGTTGACCCGGATGGTGCCCCGGAAGCGGTCCGCGTACGGGTTGTCCTCGAGCCAGCGCGTGACCATCAATTCGTTGTGCGCCGCCGCGATCGCGGTGCCGAGATGGCGGTCGGGCATGGTGCCGCGGGTCATCGGGTGCAGGATCGCGATATCGGCAACGCCCTCGTCGAATATGTGCCTGCCGACGATCTCAGGGTCGGAGCCCGGATATTGCCGGTCCGGTCCTTCGGCCTTGGGCAAGTACTCACCGCCGGGCGCGCCGTACCAGTCCATCTCGTAGTCGGGGAAGCCGCGGCTCTTGAAGGGTTCGCGCATGAAGCTGCGCAAATCCTTGTTGGATTTGCTGAAGATGTGCACGCTGGCGTCGATGACCGGGGTGGTCGTTCCGTCGGGATGTGTGATCACGCAAGGCCTCCGAAGTCCGTCCGGACGGCCGGAATGCGCGTGGGGCTGCAACATGTGCCGACACCGGACATAAAGCCATAGTAAAGCCTTGTTCTTCAAAGGCAAGAATTGTGTTCTCCAGCGGATCGCTTACTTCTTCGCAGGTCAGAGTGTGCGCTGGTCAGTCGCTTGGCGCTCGGTTCGTGAAACGAGGTAGCCGGAACCAGAGAACGGTTACAGCATCTAAGGAGAATGTTATTCTCGTGCCTACCGACGGGGTAGTGACGAGGTCCATCAGGAGGCCACACGTGTTACTGGAGTTCGACGCCGATCAGCGGCTGTGGCAAGAAACCGTGCGGGACGCGGTGACCAAGGCTTGCCCGGCGTCGCTGGTGCGTGGCATCGCCGAGAACGGAGTGGACCCGACCCCGTTGTGGAAGACCTACGTCGACGCGGGTTGGACAGAGCTGGCCGACCCGGAGAACGCGGTCGAACTGGCGATCGTGGCCGAAGAGCTGGGCCGAGCCACTGATCCCACCCCGTTTCTCGCGACCCTGACACAGTTCGCACCCTTGGCCGGTGACCGGTTCGATCCGCAGGTCTCCGGCACCGCCGTGTACAGCGGGGTGAGCGCCTACCGCGACGCCGACGGATGGGTGCTGAACGGTACGGCGCGCCACGTCCTCGACGGCGACCGCGCCGAGAAGCTTGCGGTGGTCACCGCCGCGGGGGTGTTCGTCGTCGACGCAGGCATCGCCCTCACTCGGCGTAGCAATGTCTTCGATCCCGTGCTGCACGTCGGCGAGGTCACTTTCGCCGGCGCGCACGTCCCTGACACCGACCGCGTCCATGTCGACACCGAACGGGCCCGCCACGTGGCGCTCACCGGGATGGCCGTCACCACTGTGGGTGCGTGCCAACGCATCCTCGATCTGGTGCTCGAGCACGTGAAGCAGCGTCAGCAGTTCGGCGTGGCGATCGGAACGTTCCAGGCTGTGCAGCACAAGGCCGTTGGCATGCATGTGGCGATCGAGCGTGCCCGTGCCCTGTCCTACTTCGCCGCGCTGACGATCGCCGAAGACGATCCCCGGCGGCGGCTGGCCGCGGCGATGGCGAAGGCATCGGCGGGGGAGGCGCAGGCGCTGGTGTTCCGGCACGGTCTACAGCTGTTCGGCGCCATGGGATTCACGTGGGAGAACGATCTGCAGTTCGCCCTGAAACGGGCGAAGGCCGGAGAACTGCTGCTGGGCGGTGCGGCTGAGCATCGTGCCGTGATCGCTGCGGAATACAGGGGTTTCTAGATGCAACTGACCTTTGACTCCGATGTCGAGGAGTTCCGCGCCGAGTTCGCCGCGTTCCTCGATGAGCATCTGCCGCCGGAGACGGCGACCCAGGAGCGGCCACGTTCGGTGTCGCACATGCCGCAGTGGGCGCGCGACTGGCAGCGCCTTCTGTTCGACAACGGCTGGCTGTTGCCTGCGCAGCCACCGGAATTCGGTGGACGCAACGCCAACGTCCTGCAGCAGTTCGTGCACCTCGACGAGTTGTGCCGACGGCGCATCTATCACAGCTTCAACCCGCAGGGTGTGAACATCATTGCGGCGTCACTGCTTTCGTTCGGTTCCGACGAACAGAAACACCGGTGGGCGGTGCCTGTTCTACGCGCCGAACTCACCGCGTCGCTGGGGATGAGCGAGCCGAGCGCGGGCTCCGATCTCGCATCGCTGCGGACTCGGGCGGTTCAAGACGGTGATCATTTCGTCGTCAACGGTCAGAAGGTGTGGACGTCGGGCGCCCATGACGCCGATTTCCTGTTGACGTTTGTGCGTACGGATCCCGATGCGCCCAAACACAAGGGCATCAGCGTGCTGATCATCCCCACCGACACTCCCGGGGTGGTGTGCCGGCCGTTCGCCGACATGTGCGGCGAGGAGAACAAAGATTTCAACGAGGTCTTCTTCACCGACGCCCGGGTGCCCGCCGAGAACCTCGTCGGACCGTTGAACGGTGGCTGGGCGGTGGCCAACGGTTCCCTCGGTCACGAGCGCACCATGATGTGGCTCGGCTTCGCCGACCGCATCGACAACATGATCGCCGATTTTCAGCCGCGCACCGAGCTGGAACGCGACCAGTACGCGACGACGATCATGGACTACCAGGCGTTGCGGGCCATGGGCTCGGCCGCCCTTGCCCGCGCGGCACGCGGCGAGATGGACACCGCGTCGGTGTCGGTGCTCAAGCTGTTCGGCTCCGAGGCGGAGCGGCAGGCGTTCGAGAATGCCCTCACCGCGGCCGGGGCCGACGGGCTCACACATCCGTCGACCACCGGTCCGTACGAGCACATGAACCTCGACCACTATTTCGTCAGTTGGTTCGAACGCTATGCCCGCAGCTTCGGCGGCACCATCGCGGGCGGGACATCAGAGATCCAGCGCAACATCATTGCGCAACAGGTGCTCGGTCTGCCGCGGCGCTGACGGTGACCGACACGCTGATCGTCGACCGGCCGCACGCCGGCGTGGTGGCGCTGCAACTGAACCGGCCCAAACAGCTCAACGCGATCAGCGAGGTGATGCGTGACGAGTTGATCGCGACGCTCTCCGACATCGGTGCGGACGCGTCCGTGCACGCCGTGGTGATCACCGGAGCGGGTCGCGGCTTCTGTTCGGGTATCGACGTGCGCAACTTCGCACCGCGGGCGCTCGAGGCGTCAGACCCCGCGATCGACCGGCTGCGGTTCCAGGAAGCGATGGCAGCACTGCCACAGGCGATCTGGAATCTGCCTCAGCCCGTCATCGCCGCGGTGAACGGACCCTGCGTCGGTGCGGGTTTCGCCCTCTGCCTTTCCTCCGACATCCGGATCTGCTCGACGGCGGCGAGCTTCGGCAACGGGGCGATCCTGTTGGGGCTGTCCGGCGCCGAGATGGGCATGAGCTATCATCTGCCCCGCATCGTCGGAACGAGTGTCGCCGCCGACTGGATGATCACGGGGCGGACGGTGTCGGCGATTGAGGCCGACCGTCGTGGCCTGGTCAGCGAATTGACCGAGCCCGACCAGTTGATTCCGCGTGCAGTCGAACTCGCCCGCGCGATCGCCGAGCTGCCGCCGTTCGGCACGCAGTTGACGAAGCGCGCGCTGCAGGTGAACACCGACGCGGCGGGGCTGAGCGCGGCGCTCGAACTCGAGAACCGCAACCAGGTACTCAGCCACGCCACGGACGAAGCCGAGGCGCGACGGCGGCCGCGGTAGTTCGACGATGAAAGGGTTGTGATCGGCAATGGCGTGGGACTTCTCGACCGACCCCGAGTGGGCAGCGCAGCTGGAATGGGTCGAGCAGTTCGTCCGCGAGGAATGCGAGCCCATCGACTACGTGGTCAAGGAGTCCCACGATCTGCGGGACCCGGTGCGGCAGGCCCTGATTCCGCCGCTTCAGAAGATCGTCAAGGAACGCGGCTTATGGGCCACCCATCTCGGTCCCCATCTGGGTGGGCCGGGGTATGGCCAGGTGAAGCTGGCCCTGCTCAACGAGATTCTCGGCCGGTCGGAATGCGCACCGATCGTCTTCGGCTCCCACGCACCCGATTCCGGCAACAGCGAGATCCTCGCCCATTACGGGACCGACGAGCTCAAGGAGCGGTACCTCGAACCGCTGCTGGACAACAGGATCGTGTCGTGCTTCTCGATGACCGAACCACAGGGCGGCGCCGATCCGAAGGTGTTCACGACCACGGCGGTGCAGGACGGCGATCACTGGGTCATCAACGGCGAGAAGTGGTTCTCGTCCTTCGCGTCGATGGCGTCGTTCATCATCGTGATGGCCATGACCGATCCGGACGCGCCGCCGTATGAGCGCTATTCGATGTTCGTGGTGCCCGGCGATACGCCCGGGATCAACGTCGTGCGCGACGTCGGGTTGGGTTATCAGCCGCTCGGTGGCGGACGTGAGGGATATGTGCGGTACGAGAACGTCCGGGTGCCCGCCGACCACATGCTCGGTCCCCGTGGCGGGGCATTCGTCGTCGCGCAGACGCGGTTGGGCGGCGGCCGGATCCATCACGCCATGCGCACCGTCGGCCTTGTGCGGCGCATCTTCGACATGCTCTGCGAGCGTGCGGTGTCGCGGTACACACAGGGCGACATGCTGTCCAACAAGCAGCTGGTTCAGGAGATGATCGCCGACTCGTGGATGGAGATCGAGGCATTCCGGCTGCTGACGATGCAGACCGCGTGGAAGATCGATCAACACAACGACTACAAGGCGGTGCGGGCGGATATCTCGGCGGTCAAGGCGATGATGCAGAAGGTGCTCCACGACGTGTCCGCGCGCGCCTTGCAGCTCCACGGCTCACTCGGCACCACCCACGAGATGCCCTTCGTGCAGTACCTCGTCGAGTCCTTCGTGCTCGGGCTCGCCGACGGGCCCACGGAGGTACACAAGGTCACCCTGGCGCGGCTGCTGCTCAAGGACCGCACCCCGGCACCCGACATGTTCCCATCCGAACACCTGCTTCGGTTGCGCCAGGCGGCCGAGGCGAAGTTCGCCGACAAGCTGGCGGGAATCCCGCGCACCTAGGAGGTCTGGCCGTGACGGCTTCGTGTGAGGGCAAGGTCGCCCTTGTGACCGGCACCAGTCGGGGGCTGGGCAAGGCGATCGCGAAACGACTGGCCGCCGAGGGTGCCACCGTCGCCCTCACCGCTCGCACCGCCGAGCCCGATCCGAAATACCAGGGCTCCTTGACGCAGACGCTCGAGGAGATCGAGCACGCCGGCGGATCGGCGATCATCGTCCCCGCCGACCTCTCGAAACCCGAAGAGCGCGAACGACTCTTCACCGAGGTGGTCTTGAAAGTCGGTGCGCCGGACATTCTCGTCAACAACGCCGCGGTCACCTTTCTCCGGCCGCTCGACGAATTCCCGGATCGGCGGGTGCGGCTCATGACGGAGATGCACGTGATGGCGCCGTTGCACCTGACCCAGCTGGCGATCCCCGGCATGCGCGAGCGCCATCGGGGCTGGGTGTTGAATGTGACATCGGTCGCCGGCGACCTGCCCGACGGTCCGCCCTTCTCCGATTTCGATCGTCAGGCCGGCTTCGGCATCTACGGCACCGTCAAGGCCGCGCTCAATCGTTTGACGAAAAGCCTTGCCGCCGAACTCTACGACGACGGCATCGCCGTCAACGCGGCCGCGCCGACCAACCCCGTCGCCACCGAAGGCGCGGGTGCACTCGACCTGGCCAAGACCGACACGGAGGACATCGCGCTGATCACCGAGACAGCGTTCGCGTTGTGCACAGGGGATCCGAAGACGCTGACGGGTCGCATCGCACACACCCAGACGTTCCTTCGCGAGATCGGTCGGCTGTGAACGGTCGGGGCGTCCGCGAGTGCACACCTGTTTTCGCGTCTGACGGCGTGTCGCGTGAACAACCGTACAGTCGGGGAGTGCGCCGGTGAGGCTTCAGCCGGCCGCCTATCTGCGGACCACGCTTCCCTTGGATCTCTCCCAATTGGAACAGCTGGACAGTGGCCGCTACCACTCGATCTGGCTGCCCGACCACATGGTCAGCTTCTGGCCCGACTCGATCTGGACACCCGAATTTACCGATCTGGCCACGGTTTCCGCGTCGCCGCACCGCCACCTCGACGCGATGGCGGTCGCCGCGGCGGCGGCGGTTCTGACGCAGAACGTGCCGCTGGTCACCAGCGTGGTCGACACCGTGCGCCGTCATCCGGCGATGCTCGCGCAGAGCGCGCTGACCATCGATCATCTCGCCAAGGGCCGCTTCATCCTCGGCCTCGGCAGCGGCGAGACCGAGAACACGGTGCCCTACGGATTCGACTTCGCCAAACCGGTGAGCCGGTTCGAGGAGGCGCTGAACGTCATCCGCCTGTTCTGGGACAGCGACGGGCCAGTCGATTTCGACGGCGAGTTCTATCACCTCCACCACGCCCGCCTCGACACCGAACCGTATGACGGCACCCCTCCGCGAATCTGGATAGGAGCGAGCGGTCCGCGGACATTAGAAATCGTCGGGCGCTACGCCGACGGATGGTGGCCCACCGGGGCGTGGAATCCCGAGGACTATGCCCAAAAGCTGGCCGCCGTAAGGGCTTCCGCGGAACGGGCCGGACGCGATCCCATGGCCATCACACCGTGCTACATCCAGGTATGCCTGATCGGCCGCGACGACGCCGCCCTGGCCGAGATCCTGGACGCTCCACTGGTCAAGGCGTTCCTGCTGCAGGTGTCGGCCGAGTTGCTCGCGAGCCTCGGCTACGAACACCCGATGGGCGAGAACTGGCGCGGCTACCAGGACATCGACCCCGCGACCTTGACCCGCGAGCGCATCGTCGAGTTCCTCGACCGCGTCGACCCCGAATCGATACTCGCCGTCGTCCCGCACGGCACTCCCAAACAGGTCGCACACATGATCAAGGACTACGTCGATGCGGGCCTGCGCGTGCCGAAGATCCTGGATTATGGCGGGATGGCCGGGCTCTCGTACTCCGCCGCATCGGCCGACAACGTGCGCGCCGTCGAGGACGAACTGCTGAGCCTGTGCGGGGACATCCGGTGAGCGCGATGCTGAACGCCGCCGACACGCTGCAGCGCGCGCAGGACGCGACGGGTCTGACCGACTATGGTGACCCGACACTGCCGGAGCGGTTCGCAACGGCTGTCGACCTTCTCAACGGCATGGGCATGGACGCCGACGGCCGCAGACAGGCCGAGGACGTCTGCCATTGGCTGCTCACCTCCCGCCTGGAGTTCTTCGAAGACCGCAACCGATACCCGGTCGCCGACGAGGTCATCGAGCGGCCCATGTTCGTGACGGGTGAACCGCGCTCGGGGACCACTCTGATGCACGCGCTCATGTCGGTCGATCCCGATGCGCGCGCCCTTCGGTTCTGGGAGGTGATGTACCCGTCCCCACCGCCTGGCGGCTCCGACGACGACGATCCCCGCCGCGCCCGCGCCGATGCCGATTGGCGTGAGATCAACGCCAAGATGCCGAAATGGCTGCACAGCCACCCGTACAACGACATGCTCGGCAACGGGTTACCGGAGGACGAGCGCACCTGGGCCTTCGACTTTCGCGTCATGACGCCGACCGCGTGGTGGCGGGTGCCGATGCCGACAGTGGTCGGTGGGCTGCCCACCGACGATGCCGCGCAGTACCGCATCCACAAGGGGATGCTGCAACAGTTCCAGTACGGACGGCCGCCGAAACAATGGGTTCTGAAGGGTTTTCACGGCTTCCGCCTGAAGGAGTTCTTCCACTGCTATCCGGACGCGACCCTGCTGTGGCTGCACCGCGACCCCGTCCAGGTCGCGGCGTCGCGGACGATGATGATGGCCGACATCGCCGAGGGCATCGTCGGCCCCGTCGACCTGAAGGCTGCGGCGAAGATGCACCTCGAACTGACGCGGGCCTCCATCGCCAACACGATGACCAACCCGCTCACCGACGATGCGCGGATCCTTCATGTGCGCTACACCGACTTCGTCGCCGACCCGGTGGGAACCGTCGGCCGCTACTACGAATTCTGTGGGCGGACACTCGGCGTCGATGCGGAGACCGCGATGCGCGCCTACCTGAAGAACAACCCAGGTGACCGGCACGGGAAATTTCAGTACTCGACCAGGCTGCTCACCGACATCGGCGAGAACCTCGACGCGCTGCACGAGGAATTCCGGCCGTTCCGTGAGCGATTCGGCGTCGCGGTCGAGAAGAGGAACTGAGCACCATGCACGGCAGGCTGTCGGTGCACAGTGTGACGTTTCTCGGCACGCCCGTCGCCGAGCAGCACGCGATATGGCGCGCGCTCGGACTCACCCGGCTCAGCCTCATCGACTCCCAACTCGACGAATCCGGGCTGCGGCAGCTCATCGAGCAGCACCGATATTCGGTCGACACCGTCTACCACCTGTTCGACTCGGGGGCGGGCCTGTCCCGAGTCATCGAAAGCGCTGCCGCGGTCGGTGCGCGTGTCGTCTACATGCTGACCGGTGGCCGGGGCGAATTGGCTTGGGAACAGGCGGCCGAACGATTCTGCGGAGCGATCGCGCCCTGCGTGGACGAGGCGCGGCAGGCAGGCGTTGCGTTGGCGATCGAGAATGCCTCCGTACTCTACGCCGACATCCACTTCGCCCATACGCTGCGCGATACGACGACGCTCGCGGAGATGGCCGGAGTGGGAATCTGTATCGACCTGTTTCACTGCTGGGCCGAGGCCGACCTCGCCGGTCTGGTCGGCCGTGCGTTGCCGCGGACCGTCCAGATTCAGCTCAGCGACTACGTGCTCGGTGATCGCGCACTGCCTGCCCGCGCCGTCCCCGGTGACGGGGTGATCCCGATCGAGCCGTTCATCCGGCAGGCTCTCGATGGCGGGTACGCCCACGGCTTCGACCTGGAGCTGATCGGACCGCGAATTGAGGCCGAGGGCCGAATAGAGGCGGCCCGCCGCAGTTGCGAACGAGTATCGACGATGCTGAAAAGACTTGGTGCATAGGGGATACCGATGGCTTACGGCGACGGCCCTGACGATGCGGCGTTGTATGCCGCGTGGGCACAATTCTGCGACCGGTTGAAGGCCGCGGGCGAACGGGTCTTCAAGGACTACAACGCCGCCTCCGGTCTGCAGCGCGCCGACGGCTTCCGGTTCCTCACCCAGAACCTCGGGCAGGCGTTCGACCTGGCACTGGAGACCAAGGACACCCGCTACCCGGCGATCCACACCTTCTGCAATCCGACGCGCAAGCTCGGCGGCGACTGCGCGGACTTCGTTTACCAGCAGGCATGGATCGACGGCGAGTCGACGTACCGCATCACCGGCGAGCGGGGGACCGCCCGGTTCCTCAACATCACCGTGCAGGGCCCGCGCATAGACGGCCCAGGTGTCCTGCACGAACCGTTCGGTGATGTGCCGGAGGCGAACCTGAGCGGTCAGGCGCTATACACCGAGCCCGACGGCACTTTCGAGATCTACATCGGTGGTCGGCAACGAGGCCCGAACTGGCTACCCACCACGACCGGCTCGCGAAAGCTGTTCATCCGGCAGGGCTTTGATTCGTGGGATGAACGTCCGGCCCGCATGCGGATCGAGCGGGTCGGTATGGACACTCCCAAACCGCCGCCCACCCCCGCGGTGATGATCGCTGCGATGGATTGGGCGGGTGGGTTTGTCACGGGTCTGATGGACGACTGGCCGGAGTTTTCGTTCAGCTTCGGCGGGGTGGACGCCGACAACCCCAACCGGTTCCCGCAGCCGCTCACCACCGACTCAGACGCGAAACGCGGTCGCGCAGCGACGAACATGCACTGGGTGCTGGCCGCCGATGAGGCGCTGGTCATCGAATTCGACGCGCATGAGGGGCTGTGGATGTTCACGAACATGGGCGTCTTCTTCACCAGCATGGACTACCTCTACCGGCCGGTCAGCTACACGCCGAGCCGGACCGCGGTGGACGCCGACGGCAGGGTGCGACTGGTGCTGGCTCACGATGATCCGGGATACCACAACTGGATCGACACCCAGGGCTTCGAGCGCGGCAACATCACCTACCGGCACATGCTCGAAGGCGAGCCGGCCGAGCTGCACACGCGGGTGATCAAGCGGGCCGGCCTGGCCGACGCACTGCCGCCCGACAGCGCGACCGTCACCGCCTCGGAACGCGTCGCGCAGATGTGGGCCCGGTTCAACGGGATTCGGCAGCGCTACGATCTGTGAATCAGAGCCGCTGCAGCTTGAACGTCCAGAACTGCTTTCCTGGTGGGCCGTTGAAACATCCCACGTCATAAACCGAGTCGATGGTTCCGACAAGTGACACCGCATCCCACGAATAGGTGTCACGGGTCGGCATGCTGTAACCCGGGAGGCACCGCAGGCCGTCGTTGACGTCGACGGTGAACGTATAACGACCGTCCACCAGATAAGCCTTGGAGCGGTAGTCGGCGTAGAACTTGAGTCGCGGGATCCCGCTGACGTCGATGCACTCCGCCGATTTCTCGGGGATGCACTGCGCGACGAACCACACCCATGACGCCTGTGTGTACCTGTTGGTGAGCAGGTCGTAGTTACCCAGCAACATCGCCGCCTTGGCTGGCGGGGGGACCACCATGGCGGCCGCTGTCAGCAGGACCGCCGCGGCGACAGCCTTCAACGACCTCACGAGCGTCCTCCAATCTCGATTGCTGGCTGCATCAAACCACTCGGTCAGGAACTGGGTTGGTGATTCAGTCAATCACGACGGCAGCCTTGTGCTCGGTGATAGGTCTGGCCGGCTGCTGCTCGTCGCAGATGCGCTGCAGTTTCTCCAGGGTCTCGTCCAGACCGGGGCCCAGAGGCTTGCTCGGCGTGAACGTCGCAGGCAGGTGCTTCATACCCTGAATGACACCGATCGTCTCGTAGTGCTCGGTGCCCTCGGGATCGCAGACGTAGTCCGGCATGCGGTCGAGCACCGCCGTCACCATCGACTTGAACACCGTACGGGCCACGTTGGAGCCCACACAGCGGTGCACACCGATACCGAAGCTGAAGTGCCGGTTGCCCTTCCGGTCCAGGATCACTTCGTTGGGGTTCTCGAACACCGCCGCATCACGGTTCGCCATGGCCCACGAAATCCAAAGGCGTTCGCCTTCCTTGAACTTCGTGCCCTCGATCTCGACATCGTCGGCAAAGGTGCGACCGTCACCCGGGGCAGGCGTGTAGTAGCGCAGGAACTCCTCGGTGGCCGGATCCAGCAGGGTGTCACGTTCGCGGCTGAGCAGCCCGCGCTGGTCCGGATGCTCGGACAGCCACTCCAGCGCATGGGCGGTCAATGCGGTCGTGGTGTCGAAGCCGCCGCCGATGATCAACCCGAGATTGCCGAGGATCTCGAGGTCGGGGGCGGGTTCACCGTCAATGCGCAACTGCAGCAGGGCGTTGATCAGGCCGGGCCTGGGGTTCTCCCGAACCTCCATCATCGTGTTGATCATGTCGATGCCCATCTGCCGATTCATCTCGGCGACCCGCGGCGCGTCCGGCGAGTGTTCGGGAGTGGACACCGACAGGTGCGCGGGCTCGCTGTAGACCGGCCACTTCTTCAGCTCGATGCCCATCATCGCGAGAGTGAGCACCGCGGGCACGATGTTGGCGAGGTCGTCGACGAAGTCGATGCGGCCCGACTCGATCTTCTCGTCCAGCGCCGCCCGGGTGATCTCGTCGACGAAGGGCTTCCAGCGCTTGACCGCAGCGGGGGAGAGGTACGGATTCAACGCTCCGCGGTAGATACTGTGCTCGGGCTCGTCCATCTCCAGGATGCCGCCGCGAACCACGGTGGCCCGCTGCGCTTTCGGAATCGTGATGCCCTGGTAGCCCCTGCGCTCGCCGTTGATGTCGTGGTCGTTGGACACCACGGGGCAGCGCGCGAGCTCGAACACGTGCTTGCTGTCGGCAGCGACCCAATGCCCGTCGTAGACGTCCGTCCACGCCATCGGGCACTTGGCGTGCATCTCCTCGGTGATCTTCTCGAACTGTTCCCGATACTCCGGGGTGTGCCGATCGAAGTGATACCGATTCTTCTTGCGCTCGCTGTCGGCGGCAGCGCGATCCGCAATGTCGTCGACGTTACTCAACGCTTGTCTCCCTGTGCTTTCGGTCAGTGACTGCCGGCTCGTCACTCTTCGATCGAGATGGCCTGCTCGGGACACGACTGCACCGCTTCGCGCACCGCGTCCTCCTGGTCGGGTGGCACCACTTCGTTCACAGGCGAGGCGGTTCCGTCAATGTCGCTGAGCTCGAACGAATCCGGCGCGATCATCGAGCACAGCGTGTGGCCCTGGCAGCGTTGTGAATCAACGAAAACCTTCACGGCGTTCTCCTGCCTTCCGGGTCAGTTGTGGTAGTCGTACCACTTGAGGTAGCCACCGGCGTCGACCCGAACCTGCATGCCGGTGACATAACGCGCCTCATCCGACGCCAGCCACAGCACCGCGTTGCTGATGTCCACCGGCTCGATCCACGGCACCTTCATGGCCTGTTGGACGTAGAAAACGGGTTCGGCGTCGGCGAGCGTCGGCTTGTCCAGATCGGGGCGGAACGACCGGTACATCGGCTCGCTCTGCAACATGTCGGTGTTGCAGTTGGTCGGGTGCACAACGTTCGCGCGGATTCCCCGTGGTGCGAGCTCGGTCGCCAGGTCGTGGACGTAGGCCGACAGCGCCCGCTTGCTGTGGACATAGGCCATACCGCCGGGGTCGCCGCCGGGGTTGGGCTTGTTGTGAGTGTCCATCAATGCTGCGGTCGACCCGGTCGCCACGATCGCTCCGCCTTCGGTCAGATGCGGCAGCGCGACATTGATCGCGTTGAGCGTGCCGACGAGGTTGGTGTTGATGACGTCGACCCAGGCCTGCAGCGGCGGATCGCCCTTCATCCCCGCGATGCCTGCCTGGGCCACCACGATGTCGAGATGGCCGAACTGGGAAAGACCTTCTTCGAGCGCGGTACGCAGCTGCGACGCCTCACGCACGTCGGCCTGCGCGGTGAACACGCTGCGGCCCGTCTTCTCGACGAGCTTGGCGGTCTCCTCGAGATCCTCCGGCGTCGCCATCGGGTAACCGATCGTCGGAATGTCCTGGCAGAGGTCGACGGCGATGATGTCGGCGCCTTCCTCGGCGAGCCGGACCGCGTGGCTGCGGCCCTGTCCGCGCGCAGCGCCGGTGACGAAGGCGACCTTCCCCTGTACTCGTCCCATTGAGATGTCCTTTCGACTGTGCAGATTCGGTCTCTCGACCGTGCTGTTGGTTACGTATTCCGGCCGCCGTTGACGCCCAAGATCTGTCCGGTGATGTAGCCCGCCTCCTCGGAGATGAGGAATGCGCATGCCGCCGCGATGTCCTCGGGCTTGCCGATACGGCGCACCGGCGTCGACTCGATGCTTTGTTGCACGGTCAGATAGCCGCGTTCTTCGGACTTGCGCAGCATCGGAGTGTCGATGAAGCCGGGCGGCACCGCGTTGACGGTGATGCCGGCGGGGCCGTACTCCAGCGCGAGTGACTTCGTGAGTCCGTTGACCGCCGACTTGGCGGCGACGTATGGGGACATGTACGGCTGACCGGAATGGGTGCTCGACGACGAGATGTTGACGATGCGGCCCCAGCCGGCCTCGATCATGTCGGGCAGCACGGCCTGGATGCAGTGGAACACGCCGTTGAGGTTGACGTCGACGACGCGCTGCCAGTCCTCGAACGAGATGTCCGTGAAGCGTTTGAACTTCTCCAACCCCGCCGCGTTCACCAGAACCGTCACCGGGCCGAGCTTGGCGCGGACGGCATCGAGAGCTGCGTCGACCTGCGCGCGGTCGGTGACGTCGGCGACGTATGAGTGGTCACCGTCCGACGGAGTGAGATCGAGAATCGCGACATTCATGCCGTCGGCGCGCAATCGCTGCGCGACGGCCTGCCCGATGCCGGAGCCCCCTCCGGTCACGACAGCGTTCTTCAAACCCGCACCTGCCGGTCATGCATCAAGAATCGTCCTTCCGATTATGAGAACCGTACTCTCGTCGCCCGCAAAACCGCAAGACAGCTTGACGGCCCGATTCGCACTGGTGAGACGTTTGCTCGGTGATTGTCGCACCGTTAACCGCAGGCAGGTGGAGTTCTGGGCATTTCCTTGAGTTCTCTTGTCGCGAATGTATGATTCGCCGGTGATGAGAATGAAGTTTCCATCACACTCGGTCTGGTGGGGCGTGTGCTGAGGAGGATGATGCGGGAAACGACGACGATCTCGAGTGACGAGTCGACCACCGACACCGAGCAGGGTGTCGACAGGCGGCTGCTGATCGACGGCAAGCTCCTCGACACATCGCGGGCGTTTCCAAGCCTCAACCCCGCCACCGGTGAGGTGATCGGCTACGCGCCGGATGCCACCGTCGCCGACGCCCGAGCCGCCGTCGCAGCGGCGCGGCGCGCCTTCGACAAGACCGACTGGTCGACGAACACCGAGTTGCGGATCCGCTGCCTCGAGCAGTTCCACCAGGCTCTGCTCGACCATCGCGACGAGCTCGCGGCGTTGACCATCGCCGAGGTCGGCGCGACGGAGGCCCTGTGCCAGGGCGCGCAATTGGATCAGCCGATCGCGATCGTCCGCTACTACGCCGACCTGCTGAAGACCTATCCGATGACCGAGGACCTCGGAAACATCGAGAGCCGCGGAATGCAACACCACCGCTGGGTGGAAAAGGAAGCGGGCGGCGTCGTTGCCGCGATCATCGCCTACAACTATCCCAACCAACTGGCGTTGGCCAAGCTCGCTCCCGCACTTGCCGCCGGCTGCACGGTGGTCCTGAAGTCCGCTCCCGACACCCCGTTGATCACGCTGGCCCTGGGGGAGTTGATCGCCAAGCACACCGACATCCCCGCGGGCGTGGTGAACGTGCTCAGTGGTGCCGACCCCGAGGTCGGCGCGGCGCTGACCACCAGTCCCGACGTCGACATGGTCACCTTCACCGGCTCCACCCCAACCGGCCGCCGGATCATGTCGGCCGCCAGCGACACGTTGAAAAAGGTGTTCCTGGAACTCGGTGGCAAGTCAGCCGCGATCGTCCTGGACGACGCCGACTTCAACACCGCGGCGCTGTTCTCGGCCTTCAGCATGGTCACTCACGCGGGCCAGGGTTGCGCCCTGACGTCGCGGCTGTTGGTGCCCAGGAAGCACCACGACGAGATCGTCGAGCTGATCAAGAACAACTTCGGGCTCGTGCGCTATGGCGACCCGGCCGACCCATCGACCTACATGGGACCTCTCATCAGCGAGAAGCAGCGCGACAAGGTCGACGGCATGGTGAAGCGCGCCGTCGAGGCGGGCGCGACCCTGGTGACCGGCGGCGAGAAGGTCGATCCGGGCTACTTCTATACCCCGACTCTGCTGACCGACGTGGACCCCGACAGTGAGATCGCTCAGGAGGAGGTCTTCGGTCCGGTCCTTGCCGTGATCGCCTACGACGACGATGACGACGCGGTGCGGATCGCCAACAACTCCATCTACGGCCTGTCGGGTGCGGTGTTCGGCAGCCAGGACCGCGCCCTGGCGGTGACCCGTCGCATCCGGACCGGCACCTTCTCGATCAACGGGGGTAACTACTTCAGCCCCGACAGCCCGTTCGGCGGGTACAAGCAGTCCGGCATCGGACGCGAGATGGGCACCGCAGGGCTGGAGGAGTTCCTCGAGTCCAAGACGTTCGCGACGGTGGTGAGTTGATGAGCGGGCCACTTGACGGCATCCGCGTCCTCGAGGTCGCGATGTATGGGTTCGTTCCGTCGGCAGGCGCCGTACTTCGCGAGTGGGGTGCCGACGTCATCAAGGTCGAGCATGCGGTGACCGGTGATCCGCAGCGCGGGCTACGCCAGACCGGCCTGCTGCGGGTCGAGGGTGATCCCAACCCCAACATCGAGCACGCCAACCGCGGCAAGCGCAGCCTCGGCCTCGACATGTCGGTGCCCGAGGGCAAAGAGATATTGCTCGAACTGGCCAAGCGCGCCGATGTCTTCCTGACCAGCTTTCTGCCCGGGCATCGGCAGAAGTTCGGCATCGACGTCGACGACATCCGTGCCGTCAACCCGCAGATCATCTACGCCAGGGGCAGCGCGCTGGGGCCCCGCGGCGAAGAGTCGCTCAAGGGTGGCTACGACATGACCGCATTCTGGTGCCGTGCGGGCACGGCGGCCACGATCACTCCGCCGGGCACACCGGGCATGGTCGGCCCGCCGGGCCCCGCTTACGGCGACACCATCTCCGGCACCAACCTCGCGGGCGGGATCGCCGCGGCACTGCTGAAGCGCGAGCGCACCGGCGAGCCGTCGGTGGTCGACGTCTCGCTGCTTGGCAGCGGTCTGTGGTCGCTCGGCCACACCGTGGCGCTGACGAAGCACCTCGGTCAGCGGATGGAGGCGTTCCCTCCCGGCGTGCACGGATCACCGATCAATCCGCTGGTCGGCCTGTACCCGACGGCCGACGATCGCTACATCTCCTTCGTGATGATGCAGCCCACCAAGTTCTGGGCGGATGTCTGTAAGCACATGGACCTCGACGAGCTGGCCGACGACCCGCGATTCGCCACCGTCGAGTCGATCGCCGAGAACACCGAAACCGCGGCGGAACTCCTCAAGGAAGCGATGAGCAAGCGTCCGCTCGCGGAGTGGAGTGAACGCTTCGCGACACTGCTCGGTCCGTGGGCTCCGGTGCAGGACACCCTGCAGGCCGCGGAGGATGCGCAGATCCGGGCCAACGAATATCTGGTGCAGGCGGGAGAACTCGAACTGGTCGCGAATCCGGTGCAGTTCGATGTGAGTCCTCCGGAAACAGGCCCCGCCCCGGGATTCGCGGAGCAAACTGACGAAATCTTGCTGGAACTCGGACTGGATTGGGATCGCATCATCGAGCTGAAGACGGCCGGCGCCGTCACTTGAGGAGCAGAGGGACACAGCCCATGCCCGACGTCGCTTCGACCGGCACCCACGTGCCGCGCCGCACCGGCGCACGCCTTGTGGCCGAAGTTCACGTTTTGGACACGGGCAACGAGTTGGTCAAGTATGAACACCTCGGCTTAGGCGAAGGGCCGCGGGGGTTGTGGGCTCGTCGACGCGACGTTCATCACGATCGATTGGGGGGTTTGGACGGTGCGCGGAACGGGTTGCCGCACAATACTGTTGGCTCGGCGGCGGTGCCGGCAGTGACGATCCTGGAAGGAGCTACTCATGGCGCGGGGTAGCGGGCCGGAGCGCTGGTCACCGGGGTTGCCGCAGTTGAGCAG
Source organism: Mycobacterium barrassiae (assembly GCF_025822765.1). GTDB lineage: Bacteria > Actinomycetota > Actinomycetes > Mycobacteriales > Mycobacteriaceae > Mycobacterium > Mycobacterium barrassiae. The sequence goes on from NZ_JACKUK010000016.1 coordinate 180,172, forward strand.
CTTCGCGGGACCGATGCAGGCTGTCGGTGGGTTTTTTGCGATGTCGGCCGATGCGGTGCGGTTTGTGTTCCGGCGGCCGTTTCAGTGGCGTGAGTTCGTCGAGCAGTGCTGGTTCATCGCGCGCGTGGCGTTGGCGCCGACGTTGTTGGTGGCGATTCCGTTCACGGTGCTGGTGAGCTTCACGCTCAATATTCTTCTTCGCGAGTTGGGCGCGGCCGACCTGTCAGGGGCGGGGGCGGCGTTCGGTGCGGTGACCCAGATCGGCCCGATCGTGACGGTGCTGATCGTGGCTGGCGCGGGCTCGACGGCGATCTGTGCGGATCTGGGGTCGCGGACCATCCGCGAGGAGATCGACGCGATGGAGGTGCTGGGGATCAACCCGGTGCAGCGGCTGGTGACGCCGCGAATGCTGGCCTCGGGACTGGTGGCGCTGCTTCTCAACAGCTTCGTGGTGGTCATCGGCATCCTGGGTGGTTATTCGTTTTCGGTGTTCATCCAGGACGTGAATCCGGGGGCGTTCGCGGCAGGGATCACGCTGTTGACCGGGGTGCCCGAGGTGATCATCTCGTGTGTGAAGGCGGCGTTGTTCGGCTTGATCGCGGGGTTGGTGGCCTGTTATCGCGGGTTGGTCATCAGCGGGGGTGGGGCCAAGGCGGTCGGTAACGCGGTCAACGAGACCGTGGTGTATGCATTTATGGCGTTGTTCGTGATCAATGTGCTCGTCACGGCGATCGGTAGTCATCAGCGGGGGTGGGGCCAAGGCGGTCGGTAACGCGGTCAACGAGACCGTGGTGTATGCATTTATGGCGTTGTTCGTGATCAATGTGCTCGTCACGGCGATCGGTATCCGGATGACGACGGGGTAGCGCGGGGTTCTCATGGGCACAGCGACGATCCTGAAGACGACGTATCCGCGGTTTACAAGGGGGGCCAGACGCCCGGTGGAGTGGTTGAGCCGTGTCGGCGACCACATGCTGTTCTACCTGAAGGCATTGGGTGGAATTCCGCATGCCTCGGTGCATTACCGCAAGGAGATCGTGCGGCTGATCGCCGAGATCTCCATGGGTGCGGGCACGTTGGCGATGATCGGCGGCACGGTGGTCATCGTCGGGTTCTTGACTCTGGCCGCCGGCGGAACGCTGGCGGTACAGGGCTATTCGTCGCTGGGCAATATCGGCATCGAGGCGTTGACCGGGTTCTTGGCGGCGTTCATCAATGTGCGCATCGCCGCGCCGGTGGTCGCCGGTATCGGCTTGGCGGCCACCTTCGGCGCCGGCGTGACCGCGCAGCTGGGCGCGATGCGCATCAATGAGGAGATCGACGCGCTGGAGTCGATGGCGATCCGCCCGGTGGAGTATCTGGTGTCGACGCGCATCATCGCGGGGATGATCGCGATCACCCCGTTGTATTCGATCGCGGTCATCTTGAGTTTCGTTGCGTCGCAATTCACCACGGTGGTGTTGTTCGGCCAGTCCGGCGGTCTGTATGACCACTACTTCGACACGTTTCTCAATCCGATCGACTTGTTGTGGTCGTTCTTGCAGGCGGTGTTGATGGCGATCACCATCCTGTTGATTCACACCTACTTCGGGTACTTCGCCTCCGGCGGTCCTTCGGGCGTGGGTGTCGCGGTGGGCAACGCGGTGCGTACCAGCCTGATCGTCGTGGTCTCGGTCACGCTGCTGGTCTCACTGTCGATCTACGGTTCCAACGGCAACTTCAACCTGTCGGGGTAGGGACTCGCTGATGAAGAGCAGTGCGGTACGTCCGCTGACCGGTTTGGCGTTGATCGTCGTCATCTGCGCGATCATCGCCCTGGCGATCAGCCTTTTCCGCGGCAGCTGGGCCGACACCGTCCCCGTCACCGTCATCGCCGACCGCGCCGGGCTCGTGATGAACCCCGACGCGAAGGTCAAGATGCGCGGCGTCCAGGTGGGGCAGGTGTCATCGATCGAACCGCGGTCCGACGGCACGGCTGCCCTCCATCTGGCGATGGATCGTTCAGCGATGCACCTCATTCCGAGCAATGTCGCGGTGGACATCACCTCCTCGACAGTGTTCGGTGCGAAGTTCGTGCAGATGGTTCCACCCACCGACCCGTCTCCGGAGAAGCTGCGCGCCGGTCAGGTGATTCAGAACAAGCACGTCACCGTTGAAGTGAACACCGTGTTCCAGCAGCTGGTCACGGTCCTCGACAAGATCGACCCGGCGAAGCTCAACGAGACCCTCGGTGCCATCGCGACGGCGTTCGACGGCCGCGGCGAGAAGTTCGGCCAGACCTTGGTCGATTTCAACGCACTGCTGGCGAAGATCGAACCGAGCCTGCCGAATCTGGCCCATGACATCGAGGCATCGGTGCCGACCCTGACAGCCTACGGAGATACTGCGCCGGATCTGGTCTCGACGATCGAGAGCACGACCCAACTGAGCAACTCCATCGTCGACGAGCAGCGGAACCTCGACGAATTCCTGGTCAGCACAATAGGTCTCGCCGACATCGGCAACGACGTGATCGGCGGCAACCGGCAGGGTCTGACCGAGGTGTCCCGACTACTGGTTCCGACCACCGGCATCCTGGCGCTGTACCACGACTCGCTGCGGTGCGGTGTCGGCGGCCTCGTCCCGTTCGCGAAGTCGCCGCCGCAGTATTCGGCCATCATCGTGTCGGCCGGTCTGACACTTGGCGTCGAGCGGTATCGGTATCCGAGAGACCTGCCGAAGGTTGCCGCCAAGAGCGGTGGCGCCAATTACTGTGATGCACTTGGTCTGCCAGATCTGCCAGCCAACTTCACACCGCCGTTCATCGCGGGCGACGTCGGCTCGAACCCCGCGCAGTATGGAAATCAAGGCATCCTCCTCAACTCCGAAGCGTTGAAGAACTGGTTGTTCGGCCCGCTGGACGGCCCGCCGCGCAACACCGCACAGATCGGAATGCCGGGATGACGCGCTCAGTCGGCACAATCGTCAAGTTCGCGATCTTCGGCGTGGTGATGATGGTGCTCACCGCATTTCTGTTCGTCGTCTTCGGCGAGTCCAGAACCGGTGCGACCGATGAGTATTCGGCAGTTTTCACCGATGCGTCTCGGCTCGAAGCCGGGGACTCGGTGCGGATCGCGGGCATTCGCGTCGGTACGGTGAAGAAGGTCTCGCTCCAGGCCGACCGCAAGGTGCTGGTCGAGTTCGATGCCGACCGCAGCACCAAGCTGACCGACGGCACCAAGGCCGCGATCCGCTACCTGAACCTGGTGGGGGACAGGTATCTGGAACTCGTCGACACCCCGGGGTCGGCCAGAATCCTGCCGGTCGGCGCGCAGATACCAGCCGATCGCACGGCGCCTGCACTGGACCTCGATCTGTTGCTGGGCGGGCTCAAACCCGTTATTCAGGGCCTGAATCCGCAGGATGTCAACGCGCTCACGACATCTCTGGTCCAGATTCTGCAGGGGCAGGGCGGCACGATCGAATCGCTGTTCTCCAAGACGTCGTCGTTCTCGAACTCGCTCGCCGACAACAACCAGGTGATCGAGCAGCTGATCGACGAACTGCGGACGGTGCTGGACACGCTGTCCAAAGACGGTGACGAGTTCTCCGGGGCCATCGACCGACTCGAGCAGCTGATCAGGGGACTGTCTTCGGACCGCGACCCGATCGGCACGGCGATCGAATCCCTGGACAATGGAACCTCCTCGCTGGCAGACCTTCTGGGCCGGGCGCGGCCCCCGCTGGCGGGCACCATCGACCAGCTGAACCAGCTGGCTCCGATTCTCGACAACGACAAGGACCGCTTGGACGCGACGATTCAGCGTCTGCCCGAGATCTACCGGAAGCTCGCACGGGTGGGCTCATACGGCGCGTTCTTCCCCTACTACATCTGCGCGGTCACCTTCCGTGCCAGCGACCTCGAGGGCCGAACCGTCATCTTCCCCTGGGTCAAGCAGGAAGAGGGAAGGTGCAGGGAGGGCTAAATGCTTAAGTACCGCGGATCCCAACTCATGCGGGCCGGCTTCATGGGCATGGTCCTGATCATCCTGGTCATCGCGATCGGGCTGCAGCCGGAGCGGTTGTACTCCTGGGCCACGGCGCTGCGCTATGAGGCGATGTTCACCGAGGCCGGCGGTCTTAACGTCGGCAACGACGTGACGATGTCGGGAATCAAGGTCGGCTCCGTGTCATCGATCGAACTCGTCAACGGTGACGCCCTTGTCGGTTTCACCGTCGAGGGAAAGTACGCTCTGGGATCCGATACCACCGCGCATATCCGCACCGGAACCCTTCTCGGCGAACGTGTTTTGACACTGGAGTCCAAGGGCACCGGCACGCTGGATCGCCGCCAGGTCATTCCCACCACACGGACCTCGTCGCCCTACTCGCTGACCGACGCCGTCAGCGAACTGACCGCGAACACCGCGGGTACCGACACCGATGCGCTCAACCAGTCGCTGGACACGCTGGCGCAGACGCTCGACCAGATCGCGCCCCAGCTGGGCCCCACGTTCGACGGGGTGTCCCGGCTTTCGCGGTCGCTCAACAATCGCAATGAGAGCCTCGCCGAGCTGCTGAGGACAGCCGGGGACGTCACGGCGATCTTCTCCGAGCGCAGTCAGCAGGTCAACGCGCTGATCCTCAACTCCAACGATCTGCTCGCCGTGCTCAACGAGCGTCGGTACGCGATCACCAGCCTGCTGTCCGCGACCTCGGCGGTGTCACAGGAGTTGACCGCTCTCGTCGCCGACAACGAGCAGGAACTCGCGCCAACCCTGGAACGGCTGAACGCCGTCACCGCGATGCTCGAGAAGAACCGCGACAATCTCGCCAAGATGCTGCCCGGCGCCGCGAAATACTATCTGACACAAGGCGAAATCGTCTCCAACGGCGCGTACTACAACGCGCTGGTGCCCAACCTCGTATTCGGCCAGCTGTTGCAGCCGTTCCTGGACTATGCCTTCGGCTTCCGGCGCGGCATCGACGCCGGCCAGCCGCCGGACACCGCCGGGCCGCGGGCCGAACTGCCGTTCCCCGTCAACAGCCTTCCCCAGCCAGGAGACCTGCCCAATGATGGCAACCCGTAAGCGCCTGGTGGCCGGCACCGCCATCGTGCTCGCCATCGTTCTCCTCGCCGGAGCCGCGTTGCTCGTCCGCAACGTGTTCTTCGGGCCGACCACGATCACCGCCTATTTCCCGACCGCGACGGCGATCTACCCCGGCGACGAGGTGCGGGTCTCGGGTGTGAAGGTGGGCAGGATCGAGTCGATCACGCCCGAGGGCACCGAGACGAAGATGGTCCTCAAGGTTGACCGCGATGTGCCCATTCCGGCCGACGCCAAAGCGGTGATCGTCGCGCAGAACCTGGTTGCGGCTCGCTACGTCCAACTCACCCCTGCCTACCGGACCGGTGGCGGTCCCACCATGCGTGACGGCGCGGTCATCGGCAGCGACCGAACCGCGGTGCCCGTCGAGTGGGACGAGGTCAAGACCCAATTGATGCGCCTGGCAACTGAATTGGGTCCGCAGCCTGGTACCCAGCCCGGCGTCGCGAATACCTCCGTTGGGCGATTCATCGACAGCGCGGCGAACGCATTGGAGGGCAACGGCGAGAAGTTGCGGCAGACACTCTCCCAACTTTCCAGCGTGGCACGGGTTTTCGCCGAGGGCAGCGGGAACATCGTCGACATCATCAAAAACCTGCAGGTCTTCGTCACGGCACTGCGGGACAGCAAGCAGCAGATCGTGCTGTTCCAGAACCGCCTGGCCAGCCTCAGCAGCGTCATCAACGACAGCCGGTCCGATCTGGACGCAGCGGTGTCGAACCTGTCGGTCGCCATTTCAGAGGTGCAGCGTTTCGTGGCGGGTACCAGAAATCAGACCGCCGAGCAGATTCAGCGGCTGGGCAGCCTCACCCAGATTCTGGTCGACCACAAACTGGCCTTCGAGAACGTGCTGCACATCACGCCCAACGCCATCGCCAACTTCAACAACATCTACTACCCCAACGGCGGTTCGGTGACCGGAGCATTCTCGCTCGTCAACTTCTCGAATCCGATCTGGGCGATCTGCGGCATGATCGGCGCCGTCGCGAACACCACTGCGCCGACGACGGCCAAGCTCTGCGAGCAATACCTGGGACCCGCGTTGCGGCAGCTGAATTTCAACGGCATCCCGTTGCCGATCAACGCGTACCTGAGGCCTGCCATCAACCCGGACCGGATCATCTACACCGATCCGAAACTGGCACCAGGAGGCGCGGGACCGGGTGATCCGCCCGAGCCGCCGCCGACGGTGTCCGCGTACACCGGTCAGGGCGATGTCCCGCCGCCTCCCGGCTGGAACGGGCCACCGCCCGGGCCCGGAGGGCTGTACGTGCCGGACAACGACGGGCCTGCGATACCGTCGCCTGCGTTGTACCCGGGCGCGCCAATTCCCAGCCCGCCCAACATCATCTCGAACACCCCGGCGGGACCGGCGACGGTCGAGGGCATGCTGCTCCCGCAAACGCCGGCACCTGTAACACCGAACGCACCCTTGCTTCCGGCGGAAGGGATGCCCCCCTCATGATTCGACCGACCGTTATGAAGCGATCGATCATCGCCGGATCCTGTGCGGCGCTGGCGTTGACGAGCTGCTCGTTTCAGGGCATCAACTCGCTGCCCCTGCCCGGCGTGGAGGGACGGGGCCCGGAGGCGGTGACCTACCACGTGGAGGTTGCCAATGTGGCGACGCTGGAGTCGAATTCGCCCGTCATGATATCGGATGTCGTCGTCGGCAGCGTCGGCAAGATGACAGTCGACAACTGGCATGCCGACGTGGAGATCTCGGTCAAACCCGACGTGGTGGTGCCGGCCAACGCCGTTGCGACGATCGGGCAGACCAGCTTGCTGGGCTCCATGCACCTCGCGCTCAATCCACCGCTCGGCGAAAAGCCCGAAGGCCGACTGCAACCCGGCGGCACGATCGGGCTGAGCGATTCCTCGACCTACCCATCGACCGAACGGACGCTGTCCTCGCTGGCCACCATTGTCAACGGGGGTGGGTTGGGACAGATCGGCGACATCATCCATAACTTCAGTACCGCGTTGTCCGGCCGGGAGCCCGAGATCCGCGAGCTGCTTACTCGCCTCGACAATTTCGTCGGGGTCCTGGATGAGCAGCGGGACAACATCGTGGCGTCGATCCAGCAGTTGAACCGGGTCGCAGGTAAGTTCGCCGGCCAGCGTGACGTCATCGACCGTGCGCTGAAGGAGATTCCGCCCGCGCTGGACGTGCTGATCAAGGAGCGCCCGAACCTGACCACGGCACTCGAGAAGCTCGGGCAGTTCGGCGACACCGCCGCCGGTCTGGTCAACGACGCCGGTGATGACCTCGTGGCCGACCTGAAGAACCTGGAACCGGCGCTGAAGGCGCTCGCCGATATCGGTCCCGATCTGAGCTCGGCGTTGATTTGGGCGACGGCCTTCCCGTACGGTCCCGCCTTCGCCGACAAGATCACCCGCGGCGACTACATCAACCTGATCGCCGTCTTCGACCTCACGTATCCGCGTCTGAAGAAGACGTTGCTGCTCGGCACGCGGTGGGGCGATGAGAACGCCAAACTCATTCCCGCACCGGGCGATCCGTATTACCTGAACTACTCCTACAGCCCGATGATGGTCGGTGTCACCCCGCCGCCGGATCAGCCTGTGGCGCCGCCTCCCGCGGAGCCGGGAGCAGCGCAGGTTTCGACCGCAGCCGCCCCGCTGCTGCCCGTCGTGCCGCCGCCCGCGGCCGCACCCTGGTTGCCTGCGGCGCCGATGATGACGTCGTCGCAGATCTTCGCGGGGCCATACGGCGCCGAAGCGCCCGCACCGCCCGGCCCCGTTCCGCCACCCGCCCCACCGACACCGGGAGGCGGTGGCTGATGCTGACCCGCTTCGTACGAAACCAGTTGATCATCTTCACGATCGCATCGATCGTCGGCGTGGTGGTGATGCTGTTCGCCTACATGCAGGTGCCCACGCTGCTTGGGCTGGGACGCCTGACGGTGACACTGGAGTTGCCTGCGGCCGGTGGTCTTTACCGCTTTGGCAATGTGACCTACCGCGGTGTGCAGATCGGCAAGGTGACGTCGGTCAAGCTCACGGAGAACGGCGCCGAAGCCAAGTTGTCGCTGAACACCTCGCCGAAGATTCCCGCCGACCTACAGGCTGAGGTGCTCAGCGTGTCGGCGATCGGCGAGCAGTACGTCGATCTGCGCCCTCGCACCGACTCCGGGCCCTACCTGCAGAACGGTTCGCGAATCCCCGTGGCCAACACCACCATTCCGCAGGAGGTGGGCCCGATGCTCGATCAGCTGAGCAAGCTGGTCGACACCATTCCGGGGGACAGGATCAGTGACCTGCTCGAGGAGTCGTTCAAGGCGTTCAACGGAGCCGGCCCGGACTTCCAGTCACTGCTCGACTCCGCGTCCACTCTGACCAATGACGTCAACGGTGTCTCCGATGAGACGCAGAGATTGATCGATGACAGTGGGCCGCTGCTGGATTCGCAGGCTGAGACCACCGATCAGATCCGGACCTGGGCGCGCAGCCTCGCCGGCGTCACGGGGCAGATCGCGCAGAACGACCCTGAGATCCGTGCGCTGCTGCAACGCGGGCCCGGCTTCTCGGCAGAGGTGTCGGACTTGCTGAACCAGGTGAAGCCGACGTTGCCAATCCTGCTGGCGAACCTCACCACCGTCGGCCAGATCCTCGTCACGTACAACCCGTCGCTGGAACAACTGTTGGTGATGTTCCCGGCGATCATCGCGGCTCAGCAGGCGTTCGGCCTGCCGAAGAACAACCCGACGGGTCTGCCGTCCGGCGACTTCGCGCTGACCATCACGGATCCGCCGCCATGCACCGTCGGCTTCCTGCCGCCGTCACAGTGGCGCAGCCCAGACGACGAGACCGTTGTCGACACACCCGACGGGCTGTATTGCAAACTGCCGCAGGACGCTCCGATCTCGGTGCGCGGCGCCCGCAACTACCCGTGCATGGGGCACCCCGGAAAACGTGCCCCCACAGTCGAACTCTGCAACGATCCCAAGGGCTACCAGCCGCTGGCCATGCGCCAGCACTATGTCGGGCCTTACCCGATCGATCCCAACCTGATCAGGCAGGGCGTCCCACTGGATGACCGCGTGGACTACCAAGAGCGGATCTATGCACCGGTGCAGGGCACTCCGCTGCCGCCGGGCGCGGTGCCGTCCGGGACGCCGCCGGGCCTACCGCCGGGCCAGCCCCTCCAGCCTGCCCCATTCATGCCGCCCGGCATGCCACCGCCGTCGGACCAGGCCCCGTTTGCCGTGTCAGGTGCACCGGTAACGGCCAGCGCTTCCGTTGCGCCGCCACCGCCGCCGGGTAACTCGCTCAATGGGACACCGATTCCCGCGCCGCCGCCTGCGGATCCGGCCCCTGGCGCCGTACCGGCACAACCAAGTTCGTTCGGGGGCAACGGTTCTGGGCATCCCGCCGGGCCGACCGTCGCCTACACCCCCTACGATCCGCGGACGGGGCAGTACCTGACCGGCGACGGTCAGTTGCAGCAGCAGACCAACATGGCCATCGGATCGGCTCCCAAGTCGTGGCAGGATTTGATGCCGACGTGACGGGACGTCGAATTTTGCGACCCAGCTGAAGGCGCGTCGCCTCCGTGCCGAGTGTGCGTTTTCCTTTGCGGCGCACCGAGTTTGACGCAGTAATCCGCACAGTCGCCCCGCGGCATGCGAACGATTCTCATCCGCGCATGTGGAGCCGTGCCGGCTTGGCACGGCTAGTAATTGCGCTAGGAGATTCTCTCCATCCGCAACGGCATTTCGATGACGACGGGCTTGTTGACGCCGCACGCACCGCTCGGGCCGGCGGTCCGGTCGCGGCCTACCATCAGGTCGGTGATCTTCAGGTCCCTTTCGTTGGCAATGGGATTGATTCCCCAGAACATGAACTTCTGGAAGCCGTTGACGAACGTGCCGTTGGAACAGGGAATCCAGTTGGGCACAACGCGGTCGACGATCCACCAATCCGAGAACCGCAGGGTGGCGCTCCAGCCCTGATCGCTGTGCACCTCGCCGGTGCATTCGATGGGGCTCACACAGCTCGACGTGATGGTCCAGGTCTGGATCACCGTCTGCTGTTTGATCTTGACTTCGTTGGTCCTCGCCCATTCGCCGTTCGACATCACCCGCCACGTCCCGTTCAGCTCGATGCCGTAGTTCGAGGCGTGCGCCGTGGCCGCACCGCTTAGACTGCCCAGCACGGTGATCACGGTTGCCGCCAGGCCGGAAACGACTCCTAGTGAGCGCATAGGGTCAGCTTAATCGTGCTCAGAGTAATGCTCTCCAAAAGCGAGAATTTCGTTCCCGTTCATGTGAAAATGGCCAGGTGCGGTACGTCATCGGCATGCTTGCTGCGTTGCTAACTGTAGGCACAGTGACGGCGGTTCCAGCGGCCGCACAGCCACCGCCTCCGCCGTCCCCCGAGGAGTGCAACTCTCCCGAGTGCGTGCCGGGCATCGCGCCCCACATCGTGCTTGGCTCGTACTGCAGCAATACGACGTACTACGCGTTCGGCGTCACGGATTGGGGCCGGTTGGTGTTCTGTGGGTCGCCACGGCGTTATGAACCCCGGTGGTTCCGGTCACCCGAGATGCACGGCATCAAGCTCGAGAACGATCTGTGCCCCTCGATGGAGGGTGAGGTCGCACAAGCGCCCGACGGACTGTTCCTGACGTGTGTGGCCAAGGACGGCAGGGCGTACTGGGAACAGGGCAACCTGTAAGTCGCCCCGGTCGGGCTTTCGGTCATCGATGCGCAATCGGCCATTGACTCTGCCATGAGGCCGAAAAAGTCGAGCGATTCGCGGCCTGGACGCAGAGTCAACGAACATGCGGTTCAGCCGGCGGTCTGGCTCCCGCGTAGCCGTTATCCGATCGGCGTGAACTCGATGTTGATCTCGGTGAGCCCACGCAGGATGAACGTCGGCTCGTACTCGTAGCGGCGCGCGTCGATCGGCCCGTGCTTCTCTTCGCTTACCGTGATGTCGGCCATCCGGTCGAGGATCCGCTCGATCGAGACTCGGCCCTCGACCCTCGCGAGCGGGGCGCCGGGGCAGGAGTGAATGCCGCGGCTGAACGCGATGTGCTCGCGCACGTTCTTGCGCTCGAGTGAGAACTCGTGCGGGTTCTCGAAGCGCTTGGGGTCGCGGTTGGCGGCTCCGGGGCTGACCATCACCGTGGTACCCGCCGGCACCGGCTTGTCGCCGAGAGTCGTTGTCTTGCGGGCCATCCGGAATACGCTCTTCACCGGGCTGTCCATGCGCAGACACTCCTCGATGAAGACCGGGATGAGGCTTCGGTCGTCCCTCAGCTGCTGCTGGATGTCGGGTCGGTCGCTGAGCACCCGCATGGCCGCGCCGAGCAGCTTGGCGGTGGTCTCCTGACCGGCCGCGAACAGGAACGTCGCCGTGCGCACCACGTCGACCACCTCGGGGGTGGAACCGTCCGGGTATTTCGCGGTGGCGATGGAGGTGAGGACATCGTCGCGGGGGTTCTCGCGGCGCTCCTCGATGTACTGCGAGAATTTCTCGTCCGCCCATGCCAGTGGGTTGACGGCGATCACCTCATGGTCGAGCCCGCCGATGTTGGTGCCCGGCTGGCCTGCGCCGAAGGACTCACGGAACTCGTCGTGATCGGCTTCGGGGACCCCGAGCAGGTCGGCAACGACCAAGAGCGAGAACGGCTTTGCGTAGGCCGCGAGGAACTCGCACTTGCCGTCCTCGATGAACTCGTCGATGTGGCGATCGGCCAGCCGCCACATGAAGTCCTCGTTCTCCTTCAGCCGCTTGGGGGTCAACAGTCGGGAGAGGATGGAGCGTGCATCGGTGTGCTGCGGGGGATCCATCGTGACCATGTGCTCGAACATGGGGATCTCCGTGCGGTGCTCTTCGAGCTGCGCGCAGATGTCGTCGCCCTCGGGCGTGAACGGGATCGGTGTGAACGGACCCATCACTGCGACGCATGACGAGTAGTTCTCGCTGTCCTTGTAGACGGTGTTGGCGGCGTCCCAGCCGGTCACCGCAAGCACGCCGTTGTTGATCGGACAGCACACGGGATCCTTCGCGCGGATGTGGTCGTAATACGGGTGGGGGTCAGGTACCAGCGAGGGATCGGTGAAGTAGTCGACCGAATCGAAATCAGAGGCCTGTGAATCAGTGGTCTCGGAATCAGTGGTCTCGGAATCAGTGGTCTCGGAATCAGTGGTCATCGTCTTTGAGCCCTCCAAGGTCGGCACATACCCGCGTCGTGACTGGGACTGATTCGGCCACTGAGCGGGCCGGCTGGCCGAATATGCTGAGCACTTGCTTAGCATGGCGTTAAGGTCAGGGTCAAGAACAGGCGGGCAGGTCGCCACTACGATCGGCGTGTCGTAACGAGGAACGTCGGGAAAAGGATGGATGGCATGACCGGGGTGTCTGGGGCGCCGCGAAGGATCGGGGCGCCGGAGGCGAAGAACCGGGGTGTGCTGCTCGACGCCGCCGAGAAGTTGCTGCTCGAGGAGGGCTACGCCGCGGTCACGTCGCGCCGGGTCGCCGAGAAAGCGGGTCTCAAACCCCAGCTCGTCCACTACTACTTCCGCACCATGGAAGATCTCTTGATGGCGGTGTTCCGCCGCATGGCCGAAGCCGGGCTGAGCGTGCTTTCGATGGCGTTGTCGTCGCCGCAGCCGCTGTGGGCGTTGTGGAGGTTCAGCACGCAGCCCGAGGCCACGAGGCTGACGATGGAGTTCATGGGCCTCGCGAATCACCGCAAGGCGCTGCGGGCCGAAATCGTCTACTACGCCGAACGTTTCCGGGCCGAGCAGAATGCGGCGATCGCGGCTGCGCTCGAACGATACGGCGTTGCGTCCGACGAGGTGCCGCCCGTGGTGTGGACGGTGTTCGCTACGAGCGTGTCCCAGGGCCTGGTGATGGAGCGGGCGCTTGGCATGACCACCGGCCACGCCGAGACGTTCACGTATTGCGAGCAATGGATTCGCCGACTTGAAGGTGATCCGATTCCCGTCGAGCAAACTTCGTGAATCAGCGCCTACCAGTTGCGAATTGAGCAGAGGGCGCCCTTTGGCCCCTGGTCGGTGGACACGACGACGCCGTCCACTGCCATCACGCAATGGACGTTGGGGGTTTTGGCCCCCTGCCCGCTGGTCGCGGTGACCATCGCCCACTCGTCGGGGTTGGCCAGCGCGACGTCGAGGGTCCACTGACTGTCCGGACCGACACTTGCCTCCGCCTTGGGGCTGAACACGTACGGATTGTGGCTGTAGTCGGCCCAGTTCGGCGGATCGACGTCGCGGTAGTAGATCTGCACGGACGTCGGCTGCTCGGCGAAGATCGTGTACTTGACGCTGTGCAGTGCGGGAGGCGGCGGCAGGGGAGGCCCCTGTGCGGCAGCCGTCGCACCCGGAATCGCGATGCCGGCGACCGCCAAGGTGGTCACCGACGCAAGCCGGAGCAGCGCTGCGCGACGAGTGTGGTGCCGAACCTGCGAAAACATCATTTGCGAATTTTAGAACGATGTTTCCTGACTCGGAGCCGATTGGCCGTCCGCATCACACCGACAGGATCGTTGCCGATGCCGTTCCTGGTGCACCGTACACCTGCGCCAGGCCGACTTTCGGCTCGCCCGGCACCTGACGCTCGCCCGCCTCGCCTCGCAGTTGGCGTACCAGCTCGTGCACCTGGCGCAGCCCCGACGCGCCGATCGGCTCGCCGTTGGCGATCAGTCCGCCGTCGGTGTTGATCGGAATGCTGCCGTGGATCTCGGTGGCACCGTCGGCCAGCAGCTTCTCCTGCTCACCGTCGGCGCACAGCCCGGTTTCGGCCATGTGGATCACCTCGGCGCCGGCATCGGTGTCCTGCAGCTGCGCGACGTCCACATCATCGGGACCGATTCCGGCGATCTCGTAGGCGGCCTTGGCCGCGTACACAGTCGGCGAGGCGTCCTCGTCGAGCGGCGCGGAGGTCGCATGCACCTCATACGCGCCAAAGGTGCGGGTACGAATCTCGCTGGCGCGCACGAACACCGGCTTGTCGGTGAACTTGTGCGCGAGGTCGCCGCGGCACATGATGACCGCGGCTGCGCCCTCATCGGGCGCGCAGAACATGTACTGCGTGAGCGGGTAGTTCAACACGGTGCTGTTGAGGATCTCCTCGACCGAGATCTCCTTGCGGCGGAACGCATTCGGGTTGAGCGCACCGTTGCGGAAGTTCTTGTTGGCCACCTTCGCGAGCGTCTCCTGCGAGATGCCGTGCTTGTGGATGTAGTGATTGGCCTTCATGCCGAAGAACTTGGTGGTGACGAACTGCCCGTTTTGCGCGTACCACTGTGGCAGCGCGAGCTTGGCCGGGTCGTCGGTGAAGGCGCCGCGCGGGTGCTTGTCCAGGCCCACCGCGACACCGATGTCGTACTTGCCCAGCCGGATGGTGTCGGCGGTCTGCTGGATGGCGCTTGCCGAGGTGGCACAGGCATTGAACACGTTGGTGAAGGTGATTCCCGTCAGCCCGACGAGCCGGGTGACGGAGTCGGGATTGGACACCTCGTAGCTGCCGCCGAACCCGAACTGGATGTCCTTCCATTCGACGCCGGCGTCGGCCAGCGCCAGCCGGATGGCCTCGGCCCCCATCTGCACCGCGGGCTTGTCGAAGCGGCCGAACGGGTGCAGGCCCACACCGATGATGGCAACGTCGTTCGTCATGGCATGAGCTCCTTACACCGGCTGGAACGCGAAGGTGACCACCTCGTTGCCGTCGGCATCGGTGGTGAACGGAATCATGGTCAGCTCAACCTCCTGGCCGAACTGCAGTTTGGCGGGATCGTTCTCCGTGAGCCGGCCCTCCACCCGGATCACGTCTCCGAGTTGCACCAGCCCGACGCCGAACGGGACGAAGTCCTTGCCGGTCGGACCCGCGTACGGCGCGCCGGGCGGGAAGCCCTGGGTCGTCCAGGCCACGATGGTGCCGCGGCGGGGCAGCAGAACTTCGGACATCTCCGCCCCGCTGCACTTGGGGCAGTGGTCCTGCACGGGGAACACCGTGGCGCCGCAGGTGCCGCAGGTGCTGCCGATCAGCTGCGGATTCTCATCCGGCCAGGTGGAAATCTCTGGTGCGAGCGCTTTCTGGGTGGACACGGGTTGACCATAATCGGAAATGGCGTTCTCGTCTAGAGAGAACAGCCTGGCGTCAGCGCTCCCGCTCACCCACGATGACCCGCGCGATATCGGCCTCGATGGCCGCCACCCGGTCGAGGTCCAGACCCCACGGCTGATCGACGCCGACACGTCGATCGAGATCCCACAGCACACACTGCTCGCCCGGCTGCGCGACCACCGACCACGCGACCACCGTCCTGCGCAGCTGCTCGTCCATCGAATCCGTGACCACGCCCGCGGGTGCGCCGCCCTCGGGGTGGTGGTGGAGGAAGCGGCCGTATGCCTTTTCGCAGAACGCGGCGTAGCGCGCGGTGCACAGGATCAGTCCGTGCCATGCCTCGTCCACGGCGTGCGACGGCATGCCGATCAACTGGTTGTCGCGCAGCGCAGCCCCACAACACCTCAGCCACTGCCGCAGACCGGTGTCGATCAGTTCGCGAGGTTCCCACGGACACGTCTTGAACACGGCCGCCGGAAGCTCGAGTTCCGACACCGCGTCCAGTACCCGGTCGATCGGGTCACCGCGCCAGCGTCGCACGTCATCACATTAGGCGCGATAACCGATCACGAGGCGATGATGCGGCCCACGGCCTCGGCCTAGGACCGGTTTCATAGTTGACTGGAGTGGCCAATGGTTTAGCCTGCCGGTGTGGACGCCGATAAAGCGCAGATCTCGGAGGTTTTGATCCGGTACGCCACCGGAATCGACTTCAAGGACTGGGCGCTCCTGCGCACCTGCTGGACCGACGACGTCGACTGTGATTACGGCGAGGTAGGACGGTATTCGGGCATCGACGCCATCTCCGGGTTGATGGAACAGCTTCACGCGTCGATGGGGCCCACCTATCACCGGCTGTCCAACTTCACGATCACCGTCGACGGCGATCGCGCAACGGCCAAGTCCTACGTCTACGCCCATCTGCAGGCGGTGCGCGACGATCCGGCCAGTTGGGTTGAGGCCCTTGGCCATTACGACGACGAACTCGTCCGCACATCCGACGGATGGCGCATCGGCAAGCGCACCACCCATATCGCGCGGGTGCAGTCCGGGGTCACGCCGGCGCCGCAGCGATGACGGAGGACCTCGCACCCGACCGCCTCGCGAGGACGCTGCCGGGCGCGATCCGCCAGATCGGATACATCGTCGACGACATCGACGCCGCGCTCGCTGCGTGGGTGGACTTGGGCGTCGGTCCGTGGTTCGTCATGCGCGGCATTCCGATCCGTGCGACCTACCGCGGGCAGCGTTGTGCGACCACGATCTCGATGGCGCTGGCCAATAGCGGAGAGATGCAGCTCGAGCTGATCCAGCAGGAGGACGACACTCCGAGCATCTACACCGAGTTTCTTCAGGATCACGGTCCCGGGTGCCACCAATTGGCTTACTGGACCGAGGATTTCGAGGCCACCATGGCATCGGTGCGGGATGCCGGCTGGCCGATCGTGTGGCTCGGTGACGAGGACGTCGGAACTCGGTTCGCCTACGTCGAGCCGCCTAACAGCCCGGCTCGGGTCATCGAGATCATGGAAAACAACGAAATCACCGCGGGCATGGGCAAATTCGTCCGCGATGCCGCTGCCGACTGGGATGGCAGCGATCCCATTCGCGTCCTTGGCGGCTGAGCGGCCTACTTGCCGCGTTTCATCACCTTGTCGGCGGCGGCCCAGTGTTCGTCGGATACCCACAGGCGGGCAAACGCCGCGACGGCCTCGGTGGTCGTCGCACCCTTCATGACCCGCTTGATCTCGCCTGCAGGGCGGCTGGCCAAAGCGCGGGCGAGGTCGCGCCAGCCGTCGTCGAAGGACGCGCGCGGTAGGACCCGTTGCACCAGGCCGATGCGTTCGGCCTCCGCGGCGTCGATGATCGTGCCCGTGCCTGCGAGCAGCAGGGCCTTGCTGTAGCCGACCAGGGCAACCAACCTTTCGGCTCCGCCCCACGCCGGCATTATCTCCAGCGCCACCTGGTTGAAGCCGATCTTGATGTCGTCGGCGGCCACCCGGACGTCGGCCGACACCGCGAACTCCGCGCCGCCGCCCAGCGCGTGCCCATTGAGCGCGGCGATCGTCGGCCCGGGAAAGCCTGCAATCCGATCGCAGATGGTCCGCATCCGGAACGCCATCCCCGACGCCTCGAGTTCGGTGCGCAGTGCGCTGAGTTCCTTGAGATCGCCACCCGACACGAAGGCGCGGTCGCCGGCCCCCGTGATGACGAGCGCGCGCGCACCATCGGCGCCGTCGAGCGCCTTCTCCAGCTGGTCCATGGCCTCCAGGGAGATGGCGTTACGCGCATGCGGTCGATCGACGGTGATGACCGCCAGTCCGTCGTTCACCTCCAGATCAACCATCACTCGTTCTCCGTCTCCGGTATTGGCATTCTCCCTAGCGGAGAATAGCATCGGGCGCGACGCGGAGGTGTAGCCAAGTTCATGCGAAACATCCCTGATGAGCTGACCAAAAGGTATCTGGCGGAAGGGTGGTGGACAGAGGAGACGCTCGGCGATCTGGTGGCCGACGGGCTGGCAGCAAATCCGACGACGGGCTTCTACGTGCACTCCGCGGTGCGGCCCTACTCCGGCACCTTCGGTGACGTCGAAATCGAGGCACGAAGGCTGGCGGCGGGGCTGTGCTCGCGCGGCGTCGGCGCGGGTGACGTCGTCGCCATCCAACTGCCCAACTGGATGGAGGCCGCCGCGGCGTTCTGGGCCTCCACATTCCTGGGCGCGGTCGTCGTACCGATCGTGCACTTCTATGGCCGCAAGGAACTCGCCCACATCATGGCGACGGCCCGACCCAAGGTCTTCATCACCACCGCGGAGTTCGGCCGGATGACATTCCAGGCCGACCTGTGTGCCGACGTGCCGATCGTCGCCCTGGTCGGCGAGACCTATGACGACCTCCTCGCCGAAGAGCCGATGGCCGGAACCGTCGCCGCCGACCCTGCGAGCCCCGCGCTCATCGCCTTCACCTCGGGCACCACGAGCAATCCCAAAGGAGTCATCCACAGCCATCAGACGCTGGCCTTCGAGACGCGGCAGCTGCTCGAGAACTATCCGCCGGACCGGGGCAGGCAGTTGACCGCCACTCCGGTGGGACATTTCATCGGAATGCTCGGCGCCTTCCTCATCCCGGTGCTCGAAGGCGCACCCATCGATCTGTGCGACGTGTGGGACCCGGGCCGGGTCCTTCAGCTGATCGAACGCGACGGATTGTCCATCGGCGGCGGCCCGCCGTACTTCGTGACCAGCGTGCTGGACCACCCGGACTGCACGCCGGAACACATCCGACACTTCACCACCGTGGGACTGGGCGGCTCGACCGTGCCGGCCGCGGTGACCCGTCGGCTGGCCGATCTCGGAATGTTCGTGTTCCGCTCCTACGGCAGCACCGAGCATCCGTCGATCACCGGATCGCGTCGCACCGCACCTGAGGACAAGCGGTTGTTCACCGACGGCGACGTCCGGCCCGGGGTCGAGATCCGGCTGGGGCCCGACGGCGAGATCTTCAGCCGTGGACCCGATCTGTGCCTCGGGTACACCGACGACGCGCTGACCGAGCAGGCGTTCGACGACGACGGTTGGTACCGCACGGGTGACGTTGGGGTGTTGGACGACGACGGCTATCTCACCATCACCGACCGCAAGGCCGACGTGATCATCCGCGGCGGCGAGAACATCAGCGCCCTCGAGGTCGAGGAGGTGCTGCTCGGGATGCCCGCCGTCGTGGAAGCCGTGGTGGTCGCGGTACCCGACAACCGCTTGGGTGAGCGTGCGGCAGCGGTGCTGCGGCTGCGCGACGGCAGCCAGATGCCGACACTGGACGAGGTGCGTGACCACTTCAAGGCCTCAGGTGTCGCGGTCCAGAAGTGGCCGGAAGAGCTGCATCGGGTCGAGGACTTTCCGCGCACCGCGAGCGGCAAGGTGCAGAAGTTTCGGGTCCGCCAAAACCTGCGGGGATGAATGGCTGGCCAGAGTGTGAGAACGTCATTACCACTCCGGCCCAAAACCTTGTTACGGTGGCATCAGGAGAATAGGATTCTCGTAAGAGGATAAGGAGTCTTTCATGGGTCAGCTTTCGCACCGGGTCGACATTCCGTTTCCGCTGTTCGACGCCGACAACCACCTGTATGAGCCGCCAGAGGCGATGACGAAGTACCTGCCCAAGGAGTACAAGGACGTCGTCCAGTACGTCGAGGTCAACGGGCGCACCAAGATCGCGCTGAAGGGCCAGATCAGCAACTACATTCCGAATCCCACCTTCTCGGTGGTCGCCAAGCCTGGCGCCTGGGAGGAGTACTTCAAGTTCGGCAACCCGGAGGGCAAGAGCAAGCGCGAGCTGTTCGGTGAGCCGATGCGCGCCATTCCGGCCTTCTTCGAGCCCGAGCCGCGCATCGAGAAGATGAACGAGCTGGGTATCGACCGCTCGCTGATGTTCCCGACGCTCGCCAGCCTGATCGAGGAGCGGCTGTCCGACGACCCGGTCGCCATCCACGTGCTCATCCACTCGCTGAACCAGTGGCTGGACGAGGTTTGGGGCTTCAACTACCAGAACCGCATCTTCACCACCCCCGTGATCACGCTGCCCATCGTCGAGAAGGCCATCGAGGAACTGGAGTGGGCGGTCAAGCGTGGTGCGCGCGCCATCCTCATCCGGCCGGCTCCGGTGCCCGGGTTCCGCGGACCACGGTCGTTCGCGCTGCCCGAGTTCGACCCCTTCTGGGAGCGCGTCGTGCACCACGACGTGTTCGTCGGCATGCACTCCTCCGACAGTGGTTACTCGCGCTACACCTCCGAGTGGGACGGCCAGGCGCAGGAGATGCTGCCGTTCCAGACCAATGCCATGTCGATCCTCAACGAGTGGCGCCCGATCCAGGATGCGGTGGCATCGTGGGTGATTCACGGTGCGCTGTTCCGGCACCCGAAGCTGAAGGTCGGCATCGTCGAGGCCGGGTCGAAGTGGATGTTCCCGCTGCTGGACTCGATGGCCGAGGTCTACAAGAAGGCGCCCGAGGCCTTCCTGGGCAACCCGATCGAGGAGATCAAGAACCGCATCTATGTCAGCCCGTTCTACGAGGAGGGCATCGACGACCTGATCAACCTGATCGGTGTGGACCAGGTGCTGTACGGCTCCGATTGGCCGCACCCTGAGGGGCTGGCCGAGCCGACGCACTACGTGACCGCGCTCGAGCACCTCTCGATGGAGGACCAGGCGAAGATCATGGGCGGCAACCTCGGTCGCCTCGTCACCGTGTGACAGGTAGCCAATCTTGGGAGACCATCCCCGAGATGGTCTTGAGCGCGGCGGACCGCTTCGGCGATGCGGAAGCGGTCGTCGACGGTCCGCTGCGCCTCACCTTCGCCGAGGTTGTCGATCGGATTCGCTGTGCGGCAGGCGCTTTCGCCCAATTCGGTATCGCCAAGGGCGATCGGGTAGCCGTCTGGGCGCCGAATTCCGCGGAATGGATCATCGCTGCCTTCGGCATCATGACGGCCGGTGCGGTGCTGGTTCCGGTGAACACGCGGTTCAAGGCGGACGAAGCCGGCGACATCATCGTCCGCAGCGGAGCCAAGGCCGTGATGATCCAAAAGGGTTTCCTGGATCAGGACTATGTCGCGCCTGAAGGCGTACCTGTGATCGATCTGAAGTCCGACTTCCTGTCCGGCGGTTCGCCGTTCGAGGCCGGCGGTCTGCGGGGCACGGACATCTCCGACATCATCTTCACCTCGGGCACAACGGGTCGGCCCAAGGGCGCCAAGATGAATCACCTCCAGACGCTGCGCGCCTACGAGGAATGGGCCACCCTCGCGGATCTCCGTGAGGGTGACCGCTATCTGATGATCAACCCGTACTTCCACACGTTCGGGTTGAAGGCGGGCCTGGTCGCGTCGTTCCTGCGTGGTGCCACGATGGTGCCGCTGGCGGTGTTCGACGTCGATCGAGTGGTGGAACTCGTTGAGGCCGAACGCATCACGATGTTGCCCGGGCCGCCGACGCTGTATCACTCGCTGTTGACGATCAGCGACAAATCCAAGCTGGCCTCCCTGCGCGCCGCGGTGACCGGTGCGGCGGACATCCCCGTCGAACTGATCCGGCGAATTCGTCACGACCTTCCGTTCCAGTCGCTGATGACGGGCTACGGTCTCACCGAGGCGGGCAACGTCACGCTGTCTCGGCCCGGTGACTCAGCCGAGGACGTCGCATGCACGGCGGGCCTGCCGTGCGAAGGCGTCGAGGTCCGCATCGCAGATGACGGCGAGGTGTTGGTGCGCGGCTACAACGTCATGCAGGGATACCTCGACGACCCCGTCGCGACCGCCGAGTCCATCGATCCGGACGGCTGGCTGCACACCGGCGATCTGGGCACGCTCGACGACGCGGGACGACTGCGGATCGTCGGGCGCAAGAAGGACATGTTCATCGTCGGCGGCTTCAACGCCTACCCCGCCGAGATCGAAGGCTTCCTCCTGGAGCATCCGGCTGTCGCGCAGGCCGCGGTCATCGGGGTGCCCGACGAGCGGATGGGGCAGGTGGGCAAAGCGTTCATCGTGACGAAGGAGGATGGGCCGGCGATCAGCGCGGCCGACCTCATCGAGTGGAGCCGAGGGCGAATGGCGGGATTCAAGGCGCCGCGGTATGTAGAGTTCCTCGACAAGCTGCCGTTGAACGCCACCGGCAAGGTGATGAAGGACGACTTGCTCAAACGACAGGGCTGAGCGTGCTCACAGCGCGTAAATAGCATTTCCGCAGGAAGGGCGGCTTGATCCGGGCCTGCGGCGGGAGGGTATCGTCGCGGCGATACGCAAAAATGGAAAATGGCATTCTCATGAGTAGTGGGCATAACGGACAAGGAGGTCGCCGTGCCGTCATTCAGGCGCCGCGCGTCAGCGACCGACACTGATCACGTCGAAGAACCGGCCGGCACGCTGGACGGCGCCGTGGACGAACGCGTCGCCGATGACGAAGTCGACGCGCTGACGTTGGCTGAGCAGGCCGAGGCCGAGGCGGCCGAGGCCGAAGCGCTCGCCGCCGCAGCGCGCGCGAGGGCGCGGGCGATCCGGCTACGTCGGGAAGCGGAGGAGGCCAAGAAGGCCAAGGAGGAGGCCGAGGCGGAGGCTGACTCGAAGGCCGAGGCCGACACCGTCGTCGCAGACCCGGACGATGCGACCGAAGCCGGCACCGATACGACTGAAGTCGAAGACAAGAAAAAGGACGACGTCGAAGAGAACGACGTCGAAGAGACAGAGGAAGACACGGAAGTCGCCGCGCCGAAGCGACGTCGGTGGAGTCTCGTCGTCAAGATCGTGGCGATGACGCTGGCGATTCTCGGCACCGTCGCACTCCTGGCCGCCAGCGGATACATGATCGTCCAGCACCGCAAAGAAACCGACCAGCAGAGGCTCAACGCGGAGTACCTCGCCGCGGGCCGGCAAAGTGTTGTGACGCTGATGTCGCTGGACTTCAACAAGGCCCAGGAAGACGTGGATCGCATCATCGCGAACTCCACCGGACAGTTCAAAACCGACTTCGAGAATCAGGCCGAGGATTTCGTCAAGGTCGCCCAGGAGTCGAAGGTCGTCACCGACGTCACCGTCACGGCGGCGGCCGTCGAGTCGATGACCCCGGACTCCGCCGTCGTGCTGGTGGCCGCAACCTCGCGCGTCACCAATGCCGCAGGCGCCAAACAGGAACCGCGCGCCTGGCGGCTGTCGGTCAACCTCGAGCGGGTCGACGACGGCCAGGTGAAGATGTCGAAAGTTGAGTTCGTACCGTGAGCACCGACGAGAAGACGGCGAAGACAGCCGCGCCGGAAGACGAGTCCACGCTCGACGACAGCAGCGAAGCCGTCGAGATCACTGAGTCCGGCGAAATCACCGAGGACTCAAAGGCGGACGACTCCGAGAAGACCGACAAGAAGGACAAGCCCGCCAGCCGCAAGATCGGAGACCGGCGCCTGCTCCGCGCGGCGCGTCGCAACCTCGGCGTCATCATCGTGGCGGCGGCACTCGTCATCTCGGCGGGACTCGCGACGGGTCTGTACTTCTTGCAGTACAAGCCCGACCAGGAGACCAATGCCGCTGCGGGCAACGTCGCACTGGAGGCAGCGAAGAACGGGACCGTCGCGCTGCTGTCGTACTCGCCGGACACGCTCGACCAGGACTTCGCCAACGCCAAGTCGAAACTGACCGGTGACTTCCTTTCGTATTACACGCAATTCACCGAGCAGATCGTCACCCCGGCGGCCAAGGAGAAGCAGGTCAAGACCGTCGCCGTCGTCGTCCGGGCGGGAGTGATCGAGATACACCAGGACTCCGCAGTGGTGCTGGTGTTCATCAACCAGACGACCACCAGCAAGGAGAACCCGGATGGGGCGTTCGCCGCGAGCAGCGTCAAGGTCGGCTTGAAGAAGGTCGACGGCCGCTGGCTGATCTCCGCCTTCGACCCCGTATAGCGACGCGCGGATCAGTGAACCTCTCCGGCGTTGTGCCGCTGCCGATTTCGGCCGCGGACAGCGGGGCGGCGTTCGTACCGCTACATACTGAACCGCCGTTGGTCCGTGTCGTTGCAGCGCTGCTCGCAGCAATCAACGAACCGGAGCGCATCGTCGTTGGCGCCGCTGAGTCGCTCGTCGGCGATGTACGTGACATCCTCGCCTCCGACGGTCTGGCGGCGGTGAGTGTCTTCCCGGTTGGCGGTGCGCCGACTCGAGCGGACTGCCTACGCGCGGGTGTGGAATACCTTCGGCAGGCAGCGTTTTCGACGAGTCACGTTCTCGTCCACGATGTCTCGCATCCCCTCGCTTCCGTCGAACTCGTTACACGCGTCGCCGCAACCATGCGAGAGGGCGGCACGGTGGTGATGCCGATGCTCGCGGTCACGGACAGCGTCAAGGCCGTCGATGAACTCGGGGCGGTTACCGCCACCGTTGATCGATCGCCGTTGCGCGCTGTGCAGTTCCCGCGCGGTTACAGCCTCGACGCGTTGAGCGAGATGCTCGCGCAGCAGTCTTCGGCCGATTTCGACGAGGTCGCGGCCGCCATCGGTGTCGTCGGAACCACCACCGTCGTCGACGGCGACCGCGACGCATTTCGCGCCGAACTGCCCCGCGACGCCGAGTTCGTCGAGGCGATCATCGCGAGCAGGGCGCCTGACCCTCACGGCGCATGAGAAGCCGCTCCGCGACAGCGACGTCGGCAGCGTAGGTCACCTTCAGGTTGCGCAGTTCGCCACGGAATGTGCGCACCTTTACGTCGGTGAAGGCCTCGACACATGACGACGTGTCGGTGCCCTCGAACCCCTCGCGTGCCGCCGCCCGATACGCCTCCAGCAGCGCCGCGGCGCGAAACGCCTGCGGGGTTTGGACACGGACCAGAGCGCCGGGTTCGGTCACCGGTTGGAGATCATCTTCGGCGCGGGTACGGAGTACATCGTCGAGGGAAATTGCCGGGATCGCACCGCCGGCGTCGCGGGCGAGGCTCAGCGCGGTGACGAACATGTCCGCCCCGGCGACCGGCCGTGCAGCATCGTGAATGGCGACGACATCGACGGCCCCGGCTTCGATGTCGGCGGCCAGATACTGCAACACGTTGAATTCCGACCCGTGCCTACTGTCCCCGCCCTCGACGAACTCCACTGTTGCCGAGGGCAATTCCCGCCGTAGCGTGTCCTGCGCCAACTCACGTTCGCCGCGCCTGTACACCAACACGATGCGGGCGATCTCGGGAACTCGAGTCAGCGTGTCGATCGACCAGGTCACCATCGAGCGACCGCCGATCGGAAGATAGGCCTTGTTGCCGTCGGCGCCGACCCGAGTGCCCAGACCGGCGGCAAGCACAACAGCCACAGCGTTGGACTCGTGCGGCGCGCTCATCGCTAATATCTTGTCACTGGGCGTTGTCACTGGGGCGCGGTGCGTCCGGTCAATTCGCCAGGTCGAAGGCGCTGCGCACCTTGGTCGGCGTGATCCGCACGACGAGTTCGCCGGGCACTCCGTTCCTGCGGCCGTATTCCTGGGCCCGGTCCGCGCCCATGTACCGGCCGCCGGCGCGCGTGGCGATGTCGAGCAACTCCTGCGGATCTTCGCTGATCGAAGCGACGCCCTGGATCTGGACGAACGAGTAGGGCGGATGTGGATCGTCGACGCACAGCACGACACGTGGATCCCGGACGAGCGCCCTGCCTTTGGCGGTGTCCTTACCCGTGTTGAACGCCAGCTGGCCGTTGTCCACGACGAACCACACGGGAGCCACCAAGGGACGGCCGTCGGACGCCAGATAGCCCAGCATTCCGGTGCGGGTCCCTTCGGACAAAAAGGCGATGACATCGTCTGAAAGTTCGGTCACGGCTCCAACGTAGGACGCCGTCGACCGTCAGTCATCTGCGTGACGCTCGTAGTCCCATCTCTCGAGCCTCCTCTGCAGGCTGTACAGGCCTATCGCGGTCAATGGCGCACATATCGAGAGGCCGACCACCATCAGCGTGTGCATGGTGCGCCGATGCGAAGCGGTCCATGTCCTCGATCGTGGCCCGCGGCCGGCGTGAACACCTGCGTAGTGCCCTACCCCAGTCGGGTAGTGCGGTGAAATGTAGCGATGAGTGACGCGCACGAGCCACCCATCACCATCCGGCACCCGGTTCGCCGGATGACGGGCCGTGACCCCGACGAAGTGCATCGGGTCGCCACGCCGCTGGAGCTGCTGTTCGACCTGACGTTCGTCGTCGCGTTCGGCATCGCCGCCAACGAGTTCGCCCACCAACTGGCCGATAACCACGTCGGCGCCGGTCTGCTCGCCTTCACACTAGCGGCGTTCTCGGTGTGCTGGGCCTGGATCAACTTCAGCTGGTTCGCGTCGGCGTACGACACCGACGACTGGGTCTATCGACTGATGACGATGCTGCAGATGGTCGGCGTCATCATCATGGCGTTGGGCTTCCCACCGATGTTCGCCTCGGTCGAACACGGCGGTCACGTAGACAGCCGGGTGATGGTGGCCGGATACGTCATCATGCGAATCGCGTTGGTGGGGCAGTGGTTACGGGCGGCCGCACAAGACCCCGTGCGCCGTTCGGCCTGTTTGACCTATGCGCTCTGGATCACCGTCGCACAGGTGGGCTGGATCGCAGGGGCCATGGTGCACAAGTCGATTCCGGTGACGTTTGCCATGGTCGCCGTACTGATCGGAATCGAGACACTTGGGCCGATCATCGCCGAGTACCGCGCGGGCGGCACTCCCTGGCACGCACACCATATCGCCGAAAGGTATGGCTTACTGGCGATCATCGCGCTCGGCGAAGGGGTGGTCGGCACCGTGGCATCCCTGTCGGCCGTCGTGGGCGAACAGGGCTGGTCGTTCGACTGCGCGTTCGTGGTGGTGGCCGGGATCGGGCTGACGTTCGGCATGTGGTGGTCATATTTTGTGGTGCCGCAGGCGGAATTGCTGCGTGCTCACCGCGAGCGGTCGTTCTGGTTCGGCTATCTGCCGATCGTGATGTACGGCGCGATCGTCGCGACCGGCGCCGGCCTGCACGTCGCCGGCACGTACATCGAGCATCACTCCAAGCTGAGTTCCGTACAGACCGTGCTGGCCGTCGCGCTCCCGGTCGGGTTGTACATCGTTTCGATCTACGCGCTGTACTTCGTGATCGTGCGAAAGGTCGCACTGTTCCACGTCGTGCTTCTCGTCCTCAGCGCGGTGGTGCTGGCCGTCGCCGTCTGGTTGGCCGGCGCGGGCTTCTCGATGGCCAACTGTCTACTCGTCGTGACCCTCGCGCCCTTGGTGACCGTCGTGGGCTATGAGGTGGCCGGCCATCGGCACGCAGCCCCGGACATCCTCGACGCGCTGGCGGGCCGTCGCTAGCGCGTTTGCGCCGGGCTCGGGTCGAAGCTCTCGATCAGCATCCTTTCGTTCTCTGCCTTCATCACCGCGCGCGCCTTGCGGCGAGTGATGAGGATGCCGACCACGGCCAGCGTCCACACGGCGTACTGAACCGTCCACGCCACCCGGAACGATTCGAACGAGATTCCGCCCACCGCGTCGAGGATGATGCCCATGAACTGCATGACCAGCAGGGAGGCGATGAAGCCGCCCATGTTGACCATGCCCGAGGCGGTGCCCAGCGTCGCGCGTGGGTTGAACGTGCGCGCGAAGTCGAAACCGACCATCGAGCCAGGACCGCCAACCGAGATCACGACGATGAGCACGACCAGCAGCCACAGCGGCGCGGGTCCGGGGAGCGCCAGGACCACGGACCAGATGATGGCGTTGCTGGCGATTATGCACAGCACCAACCGCGACCTGCGGTGCGGAACGCGTCCAGTGAAGATGCCGATCATGATTCCCGCGGTGATGGCGGCGACGACCGAGAGCGTCAGCAGAGTTCCCGCAACGGTCGCCGAAAGACCCTGGGCCACCGTCAGATACGGAACACCCCACATCAGTGCGAACACCGTCACCGAGAACTGGGTGCCCATGTGGGTGAAGAACCCGAGCCGGGTCCCTGGCCGCAACCAGACGGTCTTCACGCTGGTCAGAACCTCACGCACCGACGTGCTCTCATGCTCGACGATGCGGCCCTCCGGAGTGTCGCGGACCAGAAGCAGCGTGAGGACCATGGACAGCAGTCCCACTGCGGCCACCGACACGTACGCGGTCGTCCAGCCCGCCCCGGCGAGCAGGGCGAAGAACGGGATGGCCGACAACACCTGGCCGAGTTGGCCGCAGATGCCGGTGAGCTGCGTGACCAGCGGCACCTGTCGAGGTTTGAACCAGTGCGGCACCAGGCGCAGGACGGAGATGAAGGTGAACGCGTCGCCAAGGCCGACCACGGCCCGTGCGCCGATGGCCGTCGGCAGGGATTCGGTGAACGCCAGCACGAGCTGACCCGAGGCCATCAACGTGGCACCTGCCACGATCAGTGCTTTGGAGCCGAACCGATCGAGCAGTAGGCCTGCCGGGACTTGAGCGCCGGCGTACACGATGACCTGCAGTACGACGAACGCCGACAACACGGTGGGGCCTGCGCTGAAGCGGGCGGCCGCGTCGAGACCGGAAACGCCCAGGGTGGTGCGGTCGAGGACCGCGACGATGTAGGCCAGGAGTCCGGTGGTCCACACGATCCACGGACGCACTACGAACCTCTGACTTTCCCGATTTGTCTCGATTTGTCACGATCTGGCTGATACCGCCAATTTTCATCGTCCCGCAATCGCGGTCTCGAATGCCAATCGTTTGATAGTGAGGTGGTTCGCCGTTGGCTACCGAGTTGGCTGTAACTTGACGAGACCGTCGGTATCGAAGTCACCACCGCGTCAAAATTTGCTGATCGCGATACGTGAAACGATTAGCTGGCGACATTTGGGCCCGATGGTGGGGTGTTCGCTCGGGTGGTGAACGTCACGCTAGAGTAGGGGCATGAGCCGTCGCGGTCATCAGCTCGTCCGCGCCCCGGTCCAGATCGGGGTGCGCTGCATTGGCTGAGTACCGGCTTGACGAACTCGCGAAAATCTCCGGAGTCAGTGCACGCAACATCCGTGCCTATCGAGAACGAGGGTTGCTGGATCCGCCGCGCCGGGTCGGTCGTGCGGCGCTTTACGACGACTACCACTTTTCACAGTTACGCACCATCACGCAGCTGCTGAACCGGGGCTTCAACTCGGCTCACATCGCCGAGTTTTTCGCCAGCATGCGCCAGGGTGCCGACCTCGCTGACATCCTTGGCATCCAGCGCGCCCTCCTGGGACCGCGCGCGGACGGATACCCCGAGGGCGTGTCGGACCAGGCGACTCCACAGGACGGCGGGCCTGCGTCGGTCGGGCAACACGTCATCGACATCGATCCGGCCGGCAGCGAGGCGCGCAAGCTGATCGAGTCCGGCCTTGCCGAGATGCGCAACGGCCGCGTTGTCTGTCTGGATCCGAGGATCGCCGAGATTCTGGGGCGCACCAAGGACCACCTGCTGTACGTTCGCGCCCTGCTGCAGATCTGCGACTCGACCCGTAACGCCATCGATGGTCTGGCCCTCGCGTTCCTCCAGGCACTGGAACAGTGTGTCGAGGCGAAGCTCGGTGATGAGCATGTGCTGCGGGGAAGCGAGATCGACGAACTCGAGCGAATCACCCAGGATTACCGCGATCTATGGGACCGGGTCGTGTCGGACCGGTTGAGCGAATCACTGCGGCGCCAGCAGTCGGCTGCGATATCGCGCTACACCACCGGGGTCCTGAGCGAAGCCGGGCGACAGTAAACCCGGCTAGAGTCTGGTGCTCGCGGGGTCACCGCCGAAGCGTTGAGCCAGCCACACCGGAATGATCGCGACGATGGTCAGCGCGGCGGCGACCACGTTGATCACGGGGGCCTGGTTGGGGCGGAACAGGTTTCCGAAAATCCATATGGGTAGCGTCTGCACCGTCGGTCCCGCGGTGAAGGTGGTGACGACGATCTCGTCGAAGGACAACGCGAAGGCCAACACCGCGCCCGCCACCAGCGAACCTCGTAGCATCGGGAACGTCACGTAGCGAAACGTCTGCCACGGCGACGCACCCAGGTCGGCCGATGCGTCTTCGAGATGGCCGCCCATCCGACGCAGTCGCGCCTGGCTGTTGTTGAAGACGATGACGATGCAGAACGTCGCGTGTCCGATGATGACAGTGGCCAGGCCAAGGCCCACGCCCAGCGCGGAGGTGAACGTCGCGTTCAAGGCGATGCCGGTGACGATCCCGGGCAGCGTAATCGGCAGTACCACAAGAAAACTCACCACATGCTTGCCGAAGAAGTCATAGCGCTGCACAGCGACGGCGGCCATGGTGCCCAGGACCAGCGCGATGGCCGTCGCGCCAAGGCCGACCACCGCTGAATTCCCCAGCGACTGCCACATGCCATCGCTGTTCCAGGCGTCCGACCACCAGTGCATGGTGAAACCGGTTGGGGGAAAGGCGAACGTGCGCGAACTGTTGAAGGCGTTGACCACGACGAGCAGCAGCGGCACGTAGAGGAACAGCAGTACCAGCAGTGTCCATCCCACGACCAGGCGGCGTGCAGTGGGCGACAGCATCAGACGTTCTCCAATGCGCCGGTGCGGCGCATCGCGAGCAAGTAGGCCACGATTGCCAGCAGTGGGATGATCGACAGCGCCGCGGCCAGCGGTTGGTTGTTGGCCGTGACCAGCTGGCCGTAGATGATGTTGCCGAGCAGTTGGGTCTTGCCGCCGACGATGGTCACCGCGATGTAGTCGCCGAATGACAGGGAAAAGGTGAAGATCGATCCGGCCGCGATACCTGGGAACACCAACGGCGCCACCACCATTCGGAGTGTGGCTGCGTCGGAGGCCCCGAGATCGGAGCTCGCGTCGATCAGCGAGTCCGGCACACGGGAGAACGCCGCGAACACCGGGATGACCATGTACGGCAGCCACAGATAGGTGAGGGTGATGATGGTGGCGACCAGTCCGTATCCGGGGGTGTAGTCCGTCGCCCACGACAGCGGCCCCTCCGGAGACAGCAGCATCCGCCACGCGTACGCCTTCACCAGATAACTGGCCCACAGCGGTGTCGTCACCGCCACCACGAGCGCCAATCGCACTCGCGGCGTGGCGATTTTGGCCATGTAGAACGCCAGCGGCACCGCAAGCACCGCGCACAGCACGGTGACCGTCAACGCCACCGACACGGTCCGCACCGTCGCCGTCCGGAAGACGTCATCGGTCAGCACCCGTGTGACGTTGTCCAGGGTGAACGAGTGCACCACCGCGCCGGTGAAGGAGTTGGTGCTCCAGAAGGCCGAAACCAAAAGCACTGCAAGGGAGCCGAGGTAGGCGACGACCAGCCAGGTCAACGGCGGTGCAAGCAGCAGCGCGAGGCTGATGCGCCGCCGTACCGTTACCGACTGGGCGACCCCGCGCGGCATCAGCCCTTGATTTGCTGCCACTTGTCGACCCACTCGTTGTAGGCCGTGCAGTTGTCACCGCTGCCATCGACACAGTTCTTCTGCGGTGTGGTCCAGTAGTGGATCTTGGACGCGAAGCTTTCGTCGGTGGCGTGGTAGATGTCGCAGAAGTCCGCCTGGGCCGTGTGCTCACAGGCCTCGGCGTTGGCGGGCGCCTCGCCGAAGAACTCGGCGACCTCCGCGTTGACCTCCGGCGAGGTGATCCAGTTCATCCATTTGTACATGCAGTTGGGATGCGCGGCCTTCGAGGAGATCATCCAGGTGTCCGACCACCCGGTCGAACCCTCTTTGGGCAGAACTGTGTTGACCTGCACCCGGTTTCCCGCGCCGATGGTGTTCGCGATGACCTGCCACGTCGTCCCGATGACCGAGGTGCCGGACTCGAACGCCTGCACTTCTTTGGTGTAGTCCGACCAGTACTCGCCGATGTTCTCGCGCTGCTTCATGAGCAGTTCGGTGGCGGCGTCGAGTTGTTCAGGCGTCAGCGAATACGGGTCCTTGATGTCGAGATCGGGCTTGGTCTTGGACAGGTACAAGGCCGCGTCGGCGATGTAGATGGGGGAGTCGTAGGCGGTGACCTTGCCCCGATACTTGCTCGCGTCGTCGAACACCGCCGACCACGAGTTGGGCGCATCGCGAACGACCTCGATGTTGTACATCAGCAGATTGGCGCCCCAACCGTGGGGGACCCCATACATCTGCCCGTCCACCGAATTCCACGGCTTGTCTTTGAGGAACGACGAAATCGAGGCGTAGTTCGGGATGAGATCGGTGTTGACCGGCGCCACGTCGCCGGCATAGATGAGTCGAAGCGTCGCGTCGCCGGACGCCGACACGCCGTCGTACTGACCGCTGCGCATCAGCGCGACCATCTCGTCGGAGGTGTTGCCGATCTTCACGTTGGTCTGGCATCCGGTCTGCTGCTCGAACGGCGTAATCCAGTCGGCCGTGCTGTCGTTCGAGCCATCCTCGGCGTAGCCCGCCCACGCGATGAGGTTCAGCTCGCCCTCACCGTCGCCGACGGCGGACAGTGGATCCATCTTCGGCGGTTTCTCGCCGGTGCTGGATTGCTCGGAACCGCAGGCGGTGGTGCCGGCCAGCACGAGTAAGGCGCATGCGGTGAGCACCAGGGCGGCTCGTGACTTCGACGGCATACGTCACTCCTCTTTCGTCAAGGTGTGCACGGCTTTGTCCGGCCATGCCAACGTTATTGCGCTTCCGTGCTGCAGGTCTGGAGGTAGCCAAGTACTGGCGGTGAGAACCGTTGCGGTCAAGGTGACGCCGACCTGCGTGTGCGCGGTGATCCGCGTAGTGGGGCCGGCGTAGATGAGCTCCGAGACCGTCGCGGCGACCGTCCGCACGCCGGGTACCGAGTCGGTGCCGGCCGCGAACACCCCGATGCGCTCGGGTCGGACCACGAACATCCCCGGGCGTCCCACGAGCGCTTCGGCCGCGGCGCCGTCGAGCACATTCGAGGTTCCGACGAAACCGGCCACGAATCTGTTCACCGGGTTTTCGTAGACGTCGCGTGCCGCGCCGATCTGCTCGATGCGTCCGTGGTTGAACACGGCCAACCGGTCGCAGACGCTCAGTGCCTCGTCCTGGTCGTGGGTGACGATCACGAACGTGATGCCGACTTCGCGCTGGATCGCCTTGAGTTCGATCTGCATCTGTTCGCGGAGCTTGAGGTCCAACGCGCCGAGGGGCTCGTCGAGTAGCAACACCCGCGGCCGCCCGACAAGTGCCCGCGCCAGCGCGACGCGCTGTTGCTGCCCACCCGATAACTGTGCCGGGCGCCGTCGCGCGTGCTCGGTCAGCCGGACCATGTCGAGCGCATCGGCGGTGCGCCGCCTGCGCTCGGCCTTCGGTACGCCACGCACCTTCAAGCCGTATTCCACGTTCTGCGCGACAGTCATGTGCGGGAACAGCGCGTACTCCTGGAACACGGTGTTGACGTCGCGATGCCGCGCGGGCAGGCCCGTGACGTCGACGCCGCCGAGTTTGATCACGCCCGAGGTGGGCTGCTCGAATCCCGCGATCATGCGCAGGACGGTGGTCTTGCCCGATCCGGACGGGCCCAGGATCGCGAACAGCTCGCCGTCGCCGACAGTGAGGTCGGCGCCGTCGACAGCCACGACCCCTGTACCGAACTCCTTGCGGACACCGATCAGCTCGACCTGCGGATTCCGAACGTCAGACGCCGCATTCACAGCGGAATCTGCGCCGATTGTGTCCGAAGGCATGGCCAATCGTATGGATCCGCATGCTCGGACCGCCACTTCAACGTCGAACAACGTCGAATAACGGCGAAATTCCGCACTCCGAATTCGCTCGGCTACTACGCCGGGTCCGTGCGATCCCCACAGGCGGCGGCGTAAATCTTGATGCAGCTGTGACCAGTGGCGCTGGGGTGAATTGTGATGCATTTGTCGTACTCTGTGGCACGTGTCAATTTCCCGGCGCGACGTGCTGAAAGGTGCGGCGGCAGTGCCTGCCGCCCTCGCGGTCGGCGCCGGCCTGCAGGGGCTGACGTCAGCAACGGCGTCCGCGGCGCCGCTGGGCATCCTTCTCGACTACGCCGCCGGGGTCATCCGTGCCAGCGACATCCGCGCCTCAGGCGCGGTGGGTGCGATTCGGTACGTCTCGGACCGTCGACCGGGCGGCCAATGGATGCTCGGCAAGCCGATCCAGTTGCCCGAGGCACGTGACCTCTACCAAAACGGGCTCAAGATCGTGTCCTGCTACCAGTTCGGCAAGCAGGACACTGCGGACTGGCTCGGCGGGCAGAACGCCGGCGTGGCACATGCCAAGCGGGGCTGGGAGTTACACGTCGCCGCGGGCGGCTCCTACGGCGCGCCGATCTATGCGTCGATCGATGACGATCCCACATACGAGCAGTACAAGCAGCAGGTCGCGCCCTACCTACGCGGTTGGGAAGCAGTGCTGGGCCATCAGCGCACCGGCGTGTACGCCAACTCCAAGACCATCGAGTGGGCGCTGCAGGACGGGCTGGGCGCCTACTTCTGGCAGCACAACTGGGGCTCCCCGGGCAAGATCGCCCATCCGGCCGCGCATCTACATCAGGTCGAAATCGACAAGCGATCGGTCGGGGGAGTCGGTGTCGACATCAACCACATTTTGAAGCCCCAATTCGGGCAGTGGGACTGAAAACATTACCGACGAGTAAGTATCGCCAGCAAACTTTTTGACGTCGCCGGCGCCGCCGATGAGACAAATCTCGTCCGATTGTCGTCTCAGCGCGCCGCGGCGGCGCCCGCCGAAAGCGCCGGAAATTTTATGTAACGATTCCATAACAGTACTGCTTTGATCTGCGCAGTTGCACTTACTCGACCGTAACCACCCGCATGCAGGACGTTTGTCCCGGAAGGGTTCCGCCCGCTCGAGGGCCCGCGTTATCCAAGGGGCTGTTACCCATGCGTAGAACTCGCTAGTAACCATTTTGGGGGCGAAAATGGGGTCGTCTCTTATGACACTCTTAGTACGGCTGGAATGTCCGCTGGACCGGATGAACGAGTCGGATTCGACGCTGAATCGCAAGGCCCCGCACGGGAGCGTGGGCCGGCTGAGCTTCTAGAGACGACACAGCCGCCATAGACGACGAGCGATACGCGCAGACAGTACCGAGGAGAACACGACACGTGACGATCAACGAGCAGCACCGGGTGACCGCCGACTCAACCACCGAGCGTTCGGGAGCCCGTCCCACCGCGCACGCGCTCGTCGATCGGTTGAACGCCGGTGAGCCGTACGCCGTCGCGTTCGGCGGCCAGGGTGCGTCCTGGCTGGAGAACCTCGAGGAGCTGGTGAGCTCCGCCGGTATCGAGTCCGAGCTCAGTGAGGTAGTCGGCGAGGCCGAGCTGCTGCTGCAGCCCGTCGCCCGCGAGCTGGTCGTCGTGCGGCCGATCGGCTTCGAGCCCCTGCAGTGGGTTCGTGCCCTCGCCGCTGAGGAGCCGCTACCGGCCACCAAACAACTCGTCACGGCCGCGATCTCTGGCCCAGGCATCCTGCTGGCCCAGATGGCCGCCGTCCGCGCGCTCACGAGGCAGGGCCTGGATCTGTACAACACGCCGCCGGTGGCGATGGCGGGCCACTCGCAGGGCGTCATCGCCTGCGAGGCGCTGCGGGCCAGGGGCGCGAAGGATGCTGAGCTGCTGGCGCTACTGCAGCTGATCGGCGCGGCTGGCTCGCTGGTGTCGCGCCGCCGCGGCATGGTCGGCCGCGGCGACAAGACGCCGATGATGTCGGTGACCAACGTCGACCCGGAACGCATCGGCGAACTGCTCGAGGAGTTCAGCAAGGACGTCCGCACGGTGCTCCCGCCGGTGCTGTCGATCCGCAACGGCAGGCGTTCCGTCGTCATCACCGGTACGCCGGAGCAACTCGGCCGGTTCCAGCTCTACTGCAGCAAGATCACCGAACGCGAAGAGGCCGAACGGAAGAACAAGATCCGCGGCGGTGCCGTGTTCGCACCCGAGTTCCACGGGGTGCAGGTCGAGGTCGGCTTCCACACCCCACGTCTGGCCGACGGCGTCGAGGTGGTCGACCGCTGGGCCGAGAAGTGCGGCATCGACGCTGAGATGGCCCACGAGATGACCGAATCGATCTTCGTTCGCCCGATCGACTGGGTGGCCGAGATCGAGCGGCTCCACGAGTCGGGCGCCAAGTGGATCGTCGACCTCGGACCGAGCGACACCGTGACGCGCCTGACAGCACCGGTGATCCGCGGACTCGGCATCGGCATCGTTCCCGCGGCCACCCGCGCCGGGCAGCGCAACCTGTTCACCGTCGGCGCCGAGCCCGAGGTGCTGCCGCCGTGGTCGAGCTTCAAGCCGACCACCGTGAAGCTGCCCGACGGTTCGGTCAAGCTGTCCACCAAGTTCACCAGGCTGACCGGGCGGTCGCCGATCCTGCTCGCCGGCATGACCCCCACGACCGTCGACGCCAAGATCGTCGCCGCGGCCGCCAACGCCGGCCACTGGGCCGAACTCGCCGGCGGCGGTCAGGTCACCGAGGAGGTCTTCTCCGACCGCATCGCCGAGCTCACAAACCTGCTCGAGCCGGGTCGCGCGGTGCAGTTCAACGCGCTCTTCCTGGATCCCTACCTGTGGAAACTGCAGGTCGGCGGAAAGCGGTTGGTGCAGAGGGCACGTCAGTCCGGCGCGCCGATCGACGGCGTGGTCGTCAGCGCAGGCGTCCCCGACCTCGAGGAGGCCGTCGAGCTGATCGACGAGCTGCACTCGGTCGGCATCAGCAATGTGGTGTTCAAGCCGGGCACGGTCGACCAGATCAAGGCGGTCATCAAGATCGCGAATGAGGTGCCCGACAAGGACGTGATCGTGCACATCGAGGGTGGGCGCGCGGGCGGTCACCACTCGTGGGAGGACCTGGACGACCTTCTGTTGGTGACGTACGCCGATCTCCGGAAGCTGACCAACATCACCGTCTGCGTCGGCGGTGGCATCGGCACGCCGGAGCGTGCCGCGGAGTACCTGTCGGGCGCCTGGGCCACGGCCTACGGATTCCCCGAGATGCCGGTCGACGGGATCCTCGTCGGAACCGCGGCGATGGCGACCCTGGAGGCCACCACCTCGCCGGCCGTCAAGCAGATGCTGGTTGACACCACCGGTACCGACGACTGGATCAGCGCCGGAAAAGCCAGCGGCGGAATGGCTTCCAGCCGTAGCCAGCTGGGCGCCGACATCCACGAGATCGACAACACGGCGTCGCGGTGCGGTCGCCTGCTCGACGAGGTCGCCGGTGACGCCGATGCCGTCGCGGCGCGTCGTGACGAGCTGATCGCCGCGATGGCCAACACGGCCAAGCCGTACTTCGGCGATGTCAGCGAGATGACCTACCTGCAGTGGCTCAACCGTTATGTCGAGCTGACGATCGGTGACGGCGACAGCACGGCCGACACGGCATCGCCCGACAGCCCGTGGATCGCGGACACCTGGCGCGACCGGTTCGCCGAGATGCTCAAGCGCGCCGAGGCGCGCCTGCATCCGCAGGACTCCGGCCGGATCGAGACGCTGTACGGAGACACGCCCGAAGGCCAAGCGCTGCTTGACGATCCGCAGGCCGCGATCGATCAGCTGCTGGAGCGCTACCCGGACGCCCAGACGCTCAAGCTGCACCCGGCCGACGTGCCGTTCTTCATCACGCTCTGCAAGACGATGGGCAAGCCCGTCAACTTCGTGCCCGTCATCGACAAGGATGTGCGTCGGTGGTGGCGCAGCGACTCGCTGTGGCAGGCCCACGACGCGCGCTACACCGCCGACCAGGTGTGCATCATCCCCGGCACCCAGTCGGTCGCCGGGATCACGCGGGTCGACGAGCCGGTCGGCGAACTGCTGGACCGCTTCGAGCAGGCCTCGATCGACGAGCTGGTCGCATCGGGTGCCGAGCCGGTTCCTGTGGTGTCCCGCCGCCAGGCCCGCAACGACGTCACCGGTGCGCTCGCGGTCGTGCTCGATTCGCCCGACGTGCTGTGGGCCGGCCGGACCGCCATCAACCCCGTGCACCGCATCGGCGCGCCGCACGAATGGCAGGCCAACGAAAACCGCAGTGCCACACACCCATCCACGGGTGCACGGCTCGAGCTCACGGCCGAGGGCACGGTCACGCTGAGTGTGCCGCTGAGCGATATCTGGATCGACATCCGATTCACGCTCCCGCCCTGCACCGTCAACGGCGGCATGCCTGTCGTCACCGTCGAGGACGCGTCGAAGGCCATGCGCTCGGTCCTCGCGATCGCCGCGGGAGTCGACGGCCCGGACGCATTGCCTCCGGTGCACGACAACACCTCGACGGTCACCGTCGAATGGGATCCCGAGCAGGTCGCCGACCACACCGGTGTCACCGCGACGTTCGGCGCACCGCTCGCGCCGGGTCTCACCCTGGTGCCCGATGCGCTCGTCGGCCACTGCTGGCCTGCGGTCTTCGCGGCCATCGGTGCCGCGGTCACCGACGACGGTGTCCCCGTTGTCGAGGGTCTGCTGAGCCTGGTCCACCTGGACCACGCCGCGCATCTGATCGCGCCGATGCCGAAGACGACCGCCGAGTTGACGGTCACCGCAACGAGTTCGGCAGCCTTCGACACCGAGTACGGCCGCGTCGTGCCGGTCGCCGTGAAGGTGTCCGATGCCCACGGCAACGTCCTGGCGGAACTGCAGGAGCGGTTCGCCATCCGGGGCCGCACCGGTGGCGTCGAACTGGACGATCCGCCGCGTGCCGGTGGTGCGATCACCGACAACGCGACCGAGACGCCACGCCGTCGTCGCCGCGACGTCACCGTCACGGCACCGACCGACATGCGGGCGTTCGCGGTGGTCTCCGGCGACCACAACCCCATCCACACCGACCGTGCCGCCGCGCTGCTGGCCGGGCTCAAATCGCCCATCGTGCACGGCATGTGGCTCTCGGCGGCCGCGCAACACGTCGTCGCCGCCACCGACGGCAAGCCCGCTCCGCCGGCCCGCGTTGTCGGCTGGACGTCGCGATTCCTCGGCATGGTCCTGCCGGGTGATGACATCGAGTTCCGGGTCGACCGGGTCGGAATCGACCGTGGCGCAGAGATCGTCGAGGTCGCCGCGCGGGTCGACAACGAGCTCGTGATGTCGGCGACCGCACAGCTGGCGGCCCCGAAAACCGTCTATGCGTTCCCCGGCCAGGGCATTCAGCACAAGGGCATGGGTATGGAGGTGCGCGCCAGGTCCAAGGCCGCGCGCAAGGTGTGGGACAAGGCGGACAAGTTCACCCGCGACACCTTGGGCTTCTCCGTGCTCCATGTGGTGCGGGACAACCCGACCAGCCTGATCGCCAGCGGCGTGCACTACCACCATCCCGACGGTGTGCTGTTCCTGACACAGTTCACTCAGGTGGCCATGGCGACCGTCGCGGCCGCCCAGGTGGCCGAGATGCGTGAGCAGGGCGCGTTCGTCGAGGATGCGATCGCCTGCGGCCACTCGGTCGGCGAGTACACCGCACTGGCCTGTGTCAGTGGCGTCTACGAGCTCGAGGCGCTGCTCGAGGTGGTGTTCCACCGCGGCAGCAAGATGCACGACATCGTCCCGCGCGACCACCTCGGCCGGTCTAACTACCGGCTGGCCGCGATCCGGCCGTCGCAGATCGATCTCGACGACGCCGAGGTCGTCGACTTCGTCGCCGAAATCTCCGAGCGCACAGGTGAATTCCTGGAGATCGTGAACTTCAACCTGCGCGGCTCGCAGTACGCCATCGCGGGCACGGTGCGCGGTCTCGAGGTGCTCGAGGAAGAGGTCGAGAAGCGTCGCGAGATCACCGGTGGCAAGCGCTCGTTCATCCTGGTACCGGGTATCGACGTGCCCTTCCACTCGTCTGTGCTGCGCGTCGGTGTCGCCGACTTCCGCCGCTCGCTCGAGCGCGTCATGCCGCGCGATCAGGACCCGAGCCTGATCGTCGGCAGATACATCCCCAACCTGGTGCCACGGCCGTTCACGTTGGACCGCGACTTCATCCAGGAGATCCGCGATCTGGTGCCCGCCGAACCGCTCGACGAGATCCTCGCCGACTACGACACGTGGCGGAACGAGAAGCCTCGCGAGTTGATGCGCAAGGTCGTCATCGAGCTGCTCGCATGGCAGTTCGCCAGCCCGGTGCGCTGGATCGAGACGCAGGATCTGCTCTTCATCGAGGAGGCTGCGGGTGGTCTCGGCATCGAGCGGTTCGTCGAGATCGGCGTCAAGTCGGCTCCGACGGTCGCCGGCCTCGCCGCCAACACCCTGAAGCTGCCCGAGTATTCGCACAGCACAACCGAAGTGTTGAACTCGGAGCGCGACGCCGCGGTGCTGTTCGCGACGGACACCGATCCCGAGCCCGAACTCGACGATGACGTCGAGGTCGACGCGGCACCCGCACCGGTGGAAGCGGCCGCCCCCGTCGAGGCCGCACCCGTCCCTGCCACAATGTCGGGCGGGCCGGCATCCAATGTCGCGCCCGCCGGCGCTCCGCGTCCGGATGACCTCGTCTTCGACGCGGCGGATGCCACGATGGCATTGATCGCGCTGTCGGCGAAGATGCGCATCGATCAGATCGAAGCGCTGGACTCCATCGAGTCCATCACGGATGGCGCGTCGTCACGACGCAACCAGCTGCTGGTCGACCTCGGTTCGGAGCTGAACCTCGGTGCCATCGACGGCGCCGCGGAGGCCGATCTGGCCGGGCTGAAGGGACAGGTCACCAAGCTGGCCCGCACCTACAAGCCTTACGGCCCAGTGCTTTCCGACGCGATCAACGACCAGCTCCGCACGGTCCTCGGACCGTCGGGCAAGCGGCCTGCGTACATCGCCGAACGGGTCAAGAAGACCTGGGAGTTGGGCGACGGCTGGGTCAAGCACGTCACCGTCGAGGTGGCGCTGGGCACCCGTGAGGGGTCGAGCGTGCGCGGCGGCCAGTTGGGCGGCCTGCACGACGGCGCCGTCGCGGACGCGGCGAGTGTCGACAAGGTGATCGACGCCGCAGTGGCAGCGGTTGGCGCACGTAAGGGTGTGGCGGTCACGATGCCCGCGGCGGCCGGTGCCGGTGGCGGCGTGGTCGATTCCGCCGCGCTGGGTGAGTTCGCCGAACAGGTGACGGGGCCCAACGGTGTGCTGGCCTCGGCGGCGCGCCTGATCCTGGGTCAGCTGGGCCTGGACACTCCGGTCAGTGCGCCCGAGGCGACGGACGCCGAGCTCATCGATCTGGTGACCGCCGAATTGGGTTCGGACTGGCCGCGTTTGGTGGCGCCGACGTTCGACGGCCGCAAGGCGGTGCTGTTCGACGACCGCTGGGCCAGCGCGCGTGAGGACCTGGCCAGAATCTGGCTGCTCGACGAAGGTGAGATCGACCGCGACTGGCAGCACCTGTCTCAGCGGTTCGAAGGTGCCGGACACATTGTCGGCACCCAGGCCACCTGGTGGCAGGGCAAGGCGCTGGCGACGGGTCGCAACATCCACGCCTCGCTGTACGGCCGCGCGGCGGCCGGTGCGGAGAACCCGGGCAAGGGCCGCTACAGCGATGAGGTCGCGGTCGTCACCGGTGCATCGAAGGGGTCGATCGCGGCGTCTGTGGTGGCTCAGCTGCTCGACGGCGGGGCGACGGTCATCGCGACCACCTCGAGGCTGGACGACGAGCGCCTCGCGTTCTACCGCACCCTGTACCGCAACAACGCCCGATACGAAGCGAAGTTGTGGGTCGTGCCTGCGAACATGGCGTCCTACAGCGACATCGACGCGCTTGTGGAGTGGGTCGGTACGGAGCAGACGGAAAGCCTTGGACCGCAATCCATTCACATCAAGGATGCGCTGACGCCGACGCTGCTGTTCCCGTTCGCAGCGCCGCGGGTGGCCGGCGACCTGTCCGATGCCGGCTCGCGTGCCGAGATCGAGATGAAGGTCCTGCTGTGGGCCGTTCAGCGGCTCATCGGCGGACTTTCGCATGTCGGCGCCGAACGCGACATCGCGGCGCGACTGCACGTGGTCCTGCCGGGATCGCCGAACCGCGGCATGTTCGGCGGTGACGGGGCCTACGGCGAGTCCAAGTCCGCGCTCGACGCCTTGGTGACCCGGTGGAAGGCCGAGTCGTCGTGGGCGCAGCGGGTTTCGTTGGCGCACGCGCTGATCGGCTGGACGAAGGGCACCGGCCTGATGGGTCACAACGACGCCATCGTGGGCGCCGTGGAGGAAGCCGGTGTGACGACCTACACCACCGACGAGATGGCGACGATGTTGCTCGACCTGTGCGACATCGAGTCCAAGGTGGCCGCGGCCAGGGAGCCGCTGCAGGCCGACCTGACCGGTGGCCTGGCCGATGTCGATCTCGACATGGCCGAGCTGGCGGCCAAGGCCCGCGAGGAGATGCTCGGCGAGGCTGACGAGGAGCAGGACGCCGACGAGGCGGGCACGATTCGTGCGCTGCCGTCGCCGCCACGCGGATACAAGGCCGCGCCGCCTCCGGAGTGGGACGACCTCGACGTCGACCCGGCCGATCTGGTGGTGATCGTGGGCGGTGCCGAACTCGGGCCGTACGGCTCGTCGCGGACCCGCTTCGAGATGGAGGTCGACAACGAGCTGTCGGCCGCCGGCGTGCTCGAATTGGCCTGGACCACAGGGCTGGTCAAGTGGGAGGACGATCCCACCCCGGGCTGGTACGACACCAATACCGGCGAGCTCGTCGACGAAGGCGAGCTCGTGGAGCGCTACCACGACGCGGTCATCGAGCGCGTCGGCATCCGCGAGTTCGTCGACGACGGCGCGATCGATCCGGATCACGCGTCACCGATCATGGTTTCGGTGTTCCTCGACAAGGACTTCACGTTCGTCGTGTCGTCGGAGGCCGAGGCGCGGCCGTTCGTGGAGTTCGATCCGGAGCACACCGTCATCGCGCCGGTACCGGACAGCAACGACTGGCAGGTCACGCGCAAGGCGGGCACCGAGATTCGAGTGCCCCGCAAGACGAAGCTGACCCGCACCGTTGGCGCACAGATCCCCACGGGCTTCGACCCGAGTGTCTACGGCGTTCCCGCGGACATGATGTCGTCGATCGACCGGTTGGCGCTGTGGAACCTCGTCACGACCGTCGACGCATTCCTGTCGGCCGGGTTCACCCCCACCGAGCTGATGCGCTGGGTGCACCCGAGCCAGGTGGCCAGCACGCAGGGCACCGGCATGGGCGGCATGACGTCGATGCAGACGATGTACCACGGCAACCTGCTCGGTCGGAACAAGCCGAACGACATCCTGCAGGAGGTCCTGCCGAATGTCATTGCCGGACACGTGGTTCAGTCCTACATCGGCAGCTACGGGGCGATGATCCACCCGGTCGGCGCCTGCGCCACCGCGGCGATCTCGGTCGAGGAAGGGGTGGACAAGATCCGCCTCGGCAAGGCCGACTTCGTCATCGCCGGCGGTTATGACGACCTGACGCTGGAGGCCATCATCGGCTTCGGTGACATGGCGGCGACGGCGGACACCGCGACGATGCGCGCCAAGGGCATCAGCGACTCGAAGTTCTCCCGCGCCAACGACCGTCGTCGG
This sequence comes from Mycobacterium barrassiae, assembly GCF_025822765.1. Taxonomy (GTDB): domain Bacteria; phylum Actinomycetota; class Actinomycetes; order Mycobacteriales; family Mycobacteriaceae; genus Mycobacterium; species Mycobacterium barrassiae. The sequence continues at coordinate 223,389 of NZ_JACKUK010000016.1, forward strand.
CTCGGGTTCGTCGAAGGGCAGGGCGGCGGAACCATCCTGCTCGCGCGCGGCGCCCTCGCGTGCAAGATGGGACTGCCGGTGCTGGCGGTCGTCGGATACGTGTCATCATTCGGTGACGGGATCCACACGTCGATCCCCGCGCCGGGGCTCGGTGCGCTGGCTGCCGGTCGCGGCGGCAAGGATTCGCAGCTTTCGCGGGCACTCGCGAAGCTGGGCGTCGGCGCCGACGACATCGCGGTGGTGTCCAAGCACGACACCTCCACGTTGGCCAACGATCCGAACGAGACCGAGCTGCACGAGCGGCTGGCCGACGCGATGGGCCGCTCGCCGGGTGCGCCGCTGTTCGTCGTGTCGCAGAAGAGCCTGACGGGTCACTCGAAGGGCGGCGCCGCGGCGTTCCAGATGATGGGGCTGTGCCAGATCCTGCGCGACGGTGTCATTCCGCCGAACCGCAGCCTGGATTGCGTCGACGACGAACTCGCCAACGCCGCCCACATGGTCTGGCTGCGCGACAGTCTGAAGCTGGGGGACAAGTTCCCGCTGAAGGCCGGTCTGATCACCAGCCTCGGGTTCGGGCACGTGTCCGGACTGGTGGCGTTGGTGCATCCGCAGGCGTTCATCGCGGCGCTGGCCCCCGATCAGCGTGAGGACTACCGGCGTCGGGCAGATGCGCGGGTGCTCGCCGGTCAGCTGCGCCTGGCGTCGGCGATCGCTGGTGGGCGGCCGCTCTACGAGAAACCGTCCGACCGCCGGTTCGCCGGCGACACCTCCGAGAAGGCACAGGAAGCCACAATGCTCCTCGACGACGCGGCGCGGCTGAGCGAGGACGATGTATACACGGCCTGACGGCAGTGATATAGCGTGCTGCCCATGGCGGTAGTCGGTGTAGGGATCGATCTGGTTTCCATCCCCGACTTCGCCGCACAGGTCGACCAGCCGGGGACGGTGTTCGCGGAGACGTTCACGCCCGGTGAGCGTCGCGACGCCGCCGACAAGAGTTCTTCGGCGGCGCGGCATCTGGCGGCGCGGTGGGCGGCCAAGGAGGCTGTGATCAAGGCGTGGTCGGGGTCGAGGTTCGCCAAGCGGCCGATGCTGCCGGAGGGCATTCACCGCGACATCGAGGTCGTCACCGACATGTGGGGCAGGCCGAAGGTGCGGCTCACCGGCGCGATCGGTGAGCACCTGAAGGACGTGACGATTCACCTGTCGATGACGCACGAGGCCGACACGGCAGCCGCCGTGGTGATCCTGGAAGAGCGTTAGGCGCTTCTTGCGCCGAAATTGCATTCCAGCAGGGAAATCGCGAGTAGAGGCCTGCTGAAATGCAATTTCGCGGTTAGCGTCGAACCATGAGCGATTTGGTGCAGCGGGTGCGCGACGTCCTGCCCGCGGTGCGACGGGATCTCGAGGACCTGGTGCGCATCGAGTCGGTGTGGGCCGATCCGGCACGCCGAGATGAGGTGTTTCGCAGCGCCGACGCCGTGGCAAAGCTGTTGACCGAGGCGGGCTTTACGGACGTCCAGATCGTCAGCGAGGGCGGCGCGCCTGCCGTCATCGCCCGGCATCCGGCACCACCGGGTGCGCCCACCGTGTTGCTGTACGCCCATCACGACGTACAGCCGGAGGGCGACCACTCGCAGTGGCATTCTCCGCCGTTCGAGCCCACCGAGCGTGACGGCCGCCTCTATGGGCGAGGCACTGCCGATGACAAGGCTGGAATCGCAACACATTTGGCGGCCTTTCGCGCGCACGGCGGCAACCCACCGGTAGGGGTGACGGTGTTCGTCGAGGGCGAGGAGGAGTCGGGATCGCCGTCGCTGTCCCGATTACTGGAGGCGCACCGCGACGCGCTGGCATCCGACGTGATCGTGATCGCCGACTCCGACAACTGGAGCACGGAGGTGCCGTCGTTGACGGTAGCTCTGCGCGGACTCGCCGACTGCGTCGTCGAGGTGGCGACGCTGGAGAACGGCCTGCACTCCGGATTGTGGGGCGGCGCTGTTCCCGATGCATTGACGGCGCTGGTGCGTCTGTTGGCCACTCTGCACGACGATGAGGGCAACGTGGCGGTGGAAGGATTGCACGAAGCCGAGGCGGCCGACGTCGACTACCCGCCGGAGCGGCTTCGTGCGGAGACCGGCGTGCTGGACGGTGTCCGCGAGACCGGATCCGGCTCCGTGCCGCAACGACTTTGGGCCAAACCCGCGATCACCGTGATCGGAATCGATACCACGCCCATCGACAAGGCGTCGAATACCTTGATTCCGCGGGCGCGGGCGAAGGTGAGCATGCGTGTCGCGCCGGGTGGCGACGCGGAAGAACACCTGGCCGCTCTGACGCGCCACCTCGAGCGGAATGCGCCGTGGGGAGCGCAGGTGACCGTCACACCGGGCGACGTCGGCCAACCGTACGCGATCGACGCCACCGGACCGGTCTATGACGCGGCCCGTTCGGCGTTCCGGCAAGCATGGGGTACCGACGCCGTCGATACCGGTGTGGGTGGTTCGATCCCGTTCATCGCCGAGTTCGCGAAGGCGTTTCCGTCGGCCAAGATCTTGGTGACCGGTGTGGAAGACCCTGCGACACAAGCGCATAGCGTCAACGAGAGCCTGCACCTGGGTGTGCTGGAACGCGCAGCGACCGCAGAAGCGCTGCTGCTGGCGAATTTGGGGTCAGACGGACAGGTCGCGCCGTAGCTTGGCGACGTGGCCGGTGGCGCGGATGTTGTACTGCGCCACCTCGATCTTGCCCTTCTCGTCGACCACGAACGTCGAGCGGATGACGCCCTCGACCTTCTTGCCGTACATCATCTTCTCGCCGAAGGCGCCCCACGCGGTCAGCACCTTGCGGTCCGGGTCGGACAGCAGGGGGAAGGTCAGCTTTTCCTTGTCGCGGAACTTGGCCAGCTTCTCGGGCTTGTCGGGGGAGATTCCGACGACATCGAGTCCGGCGTCGTTGAGTTCGCGCAGATTGTCGCGGAAGTCGCACGCCTCTTTGGTGCAGCCGGGCGTGGATGCGGCGGGGTAGAAGTACACGATGACCTTGCGGCCCTTGTAGTCGGAGAGCTTGACAATCTTGCCGTCGGCGTCGGGCAGGCTGAACGACGGGGCTTTGTCGCCCACCTCGAGTCGCGGAGTCTGTGGCACGCGCGCGCATCCCTTCTCGTGGACCGGTTCACTTCGATTACTGCGAGCTGATCTAGGGTAGTTCCGCAAGGCACCGGACTTGGCGCAGGGCTTGGAGCTTATGGGAGGTGGACGTGGCGGACCGCGACCCCGACACGATCAAGAAAGAGATCGACCAGGCTCGTGACCAGCTGGCGTTGACCGTCGACTCCCTGGCTGAGCGCGCAAACCCGCGTCGGCTCGCCGATGACGCCAAGGCCGGATTGGTGAATTTCGTCAAGAAGCCGGCGGTGGCCGTGTCGCTGGCAGGTGTCGGCACCGTCGTGATCGTGCTCGTAATACGCCGAATCAGGCGGCGCTGAGGCGGGTCGGCTCAGCGCCGACGGGCCACGCGAAACAGTTCGGAGAACCAGGAGCTCGGCGGATTGGCCACTCGGCCGATGCGGCTGCAGTTGTGCACCGCGATCGGGCCGTGCGCAGTTACCTCATCGTCGGCCAGCGCGTCACCGACGCCGACTCCGAACGATGCGCCAATCTGCGACATCCAGCTAAGTCCTTGTCTCGTAGTTCACACTGTCACCACCCGGCTGGGGCCGGGTTTGTCAGCTAACCCGGACTCTAACATCACAGGCGGTCTTTGTGCAGCTTGAAACCAGAGAATCTGCGCAGAGAGTTGCCTCCGCAACGATCATTCGCCCAGCGTAATCCGTCGCGTAGATAGGCTCAGTTATGTTCCAGCACACACGCAGCAGGTCAACGGGTGAGCCCGGCGAAGTACTGACGCAAACGTAAGCCGCAACCGCCCGAGACGGGCGGAAAGATAGTGCGGAGAAGGTAGCCTCCGGCGGAGCGCGGAGGACGTGAGTGCGCCGTCAGGGTTTCGAACCCCGGACCCGCTGATTAAGAGTCAGCTGCTCTACCAACTGAGCTAACGGCGCTGCGTGTGCGACAATAACAGGCCCCGCGGCACAGGGTGAAATGCACCCGTCACCGCTGGAGGACAAAGTCGTCTTAGGTGCCGCCACTCGCGGCTGCCCTTAGACTATTGCCAAGAATCGTCCCTTCGTCAGGTGGAGCAAACAATGTGGCAGGTCAGGTCCCAGGCCGGTCCGCGGCGCAGTCGTAGATGGCTGGCAGCCGTCCTGCTTGTTCCTGCGATCGTGGTGGGGCTGTCGGCGTGCAGCACCAAGTCCGCGCCGCAGGCGCCGCAGGTCATCGCTGACAAGGGCACCCCCTTCGGCGACCTGTTGCTACCCAAGCTGGCGTCGACGGTGAAGGACGGGGACGTCGGCGTGAGCACCGCGGTGCCCGTGACGGTGACCGCCGAGGACGGCGTTCTGGGCACGGTCACCATGGTCAACGAAAACGGCGACCCCGTTGAAGGCAAGCTCAGCCGCGACGGGCTGCAGTGGGCCACCGCCGAACCTCTCGGGTACAACAAGCGCTACACGCTGACCGCCGAAGCTTTGGGCCTCGGCGGTGCCACCTCGCGGCAGATGACGTTCGAGACGCACTCGCCGGAGAACCTCACGATGGCGTACGTGGTGCCCAGCGATGGCGAGGTGGTCGGTGTCGGCCAGCCGGTCGCCGTCCAGTTCGACGAGAACATTCCGAACCGGGTGGCGGCCCAGCAGGCCATCAAGATCACGACCAACCCTCCCGTGGAGGGCGCGTTCTACTGGCTCAACAATCGCGAAGTGCGTTGGCGCCCAGCGCATTACTGGAGGCCGGGCACGACGGTCGAGGTGAACGTCAAGACCTATGGTGTCGACCTGGGTGACGGCTTGTTCGGCCAGGAGGACATCACCACGCACTTCACCATCGGCGACGAGGTGATCAGCCGCATCGACGACAACACCAAGACCATGACGGTGACGCGCAACGGCGAAGTGATCAAGACCATGCCGGTGTCGATGGGCAAGAACAGCACACCGACCAACAACGGCACGTACATCGTCGGTGACCGTCGATCGCACATGGTGATGGACTCGTCCACATACGGCGTGCCGACCAACTCGCCGAACGGGTACCGCACCGAGGTGGATTGGGCCACCCAGATCTCCTACAGCGGGATCTACGTGCACGCGGCGCCGTGGTCGGTGGGCAGCCAGGGCTACAGCAACGTCAGCCACGGGTGTGTCAACGTGAGCACTAGTAACGGGCAGTGGTTCTACGAGAACTCCAAGCGGGGAGACATCGTCGAGGTGGTCAACACTGTGGGTTCGACATTGCCCGGCACCGACGGCCTGGGCGACTGGAACATCCCGTGGTCACAGTGGAAGGCCGGCAACGCCAACGTCTGACCCGCCTCGCGAGCCCGTCAGGGGCGTCATCCCGACAGATAAAGCACCGCCCGTCCTGAGGTTCAGGCCGGGCGGTGTCTCGTCGGAGTGGCTGACGGGACTCGAACCCGCGCAGGAGACTGATCGCAGTGCGTGAAACGCCCGTCAAAGCGCTTTGACCAGCGGCGCAGCTAGTGCTGACCAGCATTGTGGGATGAGTAATAGCGAAGAAGCCCTGTTGCAGAAATCGCGGCTCAGGTGTAGGCGACGTGGACGCCGTGGATGTGCCCCTCGAAAGGGAAGGGGGCCCGTTCTCGGTAGTCCAGCGAGACCGGCGATCCCAGACATATCCCGATGTCGAAGCAGTCGTTGGCGGTGAACAGCAGCGGAGCGCTGATGGGCACCTGTCCCTGTCCTACCATCTCGCCGTTGACGCGCAGCGCGACGTCGAGCGGGCCCGCGGGCCGCTGCTCGGCGTAGCGGGTTTCTACGACGATCGTCGCGGTTCCCGCGGGCAGCTTCGTCGCCGAGCGGATCTTTGTGCGCTGCAGGATGAACAGGTTGTATTCGTAGCAGAGGTAGCCATCGTCCAGATAACACGTCAGCCCGCCGGAGGCCGCCCCGAGTGCGTACAGCACACCGTTCGCGCTGTCGGGCAGATCGGCCCCGATGGTAACGGTGTTGTTCTTGTTTCCCAATGCGGGCGCGCAGAATTCGGGCATTCGGACGGTGTCGCCGGAGAACTCCCATTCCCGGTAGGGCGGCGCGATGCGTAACTCGGGGTGGTAGACGGGGACCCACAGCCCGCCGCCGATGGGCAGCACCGAGTTCCGGGCGGCCTCGATCGCGAACATCTCCCGCATCTGGAGCAGTTTGTCGGGGTGTTGCTCGGCGAGGTCCGCCGCTTGTGACCAGTCTTCGTCCAGATGGTAGAGCTCCCACGTGTCGTTGTCCGGGGTCCACGTCTCGATGCCCTCGGGCGTACCGGGCACCCACGGCAGCCGAGGACCGCGCGCGGACGCGAGCCAGCCGTCGTGGTAGATCGCCCGGCTGCCCATGATCTCGAAGTACTGGGTCGGCTTCCCGCCGAAGGCGGCACGGTCGACCAGCGTGCTGGCGAAGCTTGCCCCGGCTATCGGAATCTGCGGTTCTCCGTTGACGGTGCGCGGCGGAACGATGCCGATGACGTCGTAGACGGTCGGCACGACGTCGTTGCAGTGCAGGAACACGTCACGAGGCGTCGGGTCGGGGTCGACTTTGGCCGGCCACTTGACCGCCATCGGATTGCGGGTGCCGCCGAGGTGCGATGCCAACAGCTTCATACCCTTGTACGGCGTGCTGCCCGCCCACGCCCATGCCGCGTGGTACTGGTTGTCAACCAGCGGCGACCCCAGCACGTCCAGGCCGCCCAGTTGCTCGAGGGCGTCGATGTGCTGGCGAACGGTGGTCGGAATGCCGTTCTGCGCCAGCAACTCTGCGATGGTGCCGTTCTGTCCCTCGCCGGACGAGCCGTTGTCACCCCAGATGTAGAAGAAGAGCGTGTTGTCGCCGTAGCCGAGCCGGTCGAGCTCGTCGGCGATGCGTCCGACCTGTACGTCGACGTGCTCGGCGTAGCCCGCCGCCACCTCCATGAGCCGACGTTGAAAGGGCTTCTCGTCGTCGGGGATGCTGTCCCACGAGGCCAGCGTGGCGTCGCGCTCGGTGAGTTGGCAGTCCTGCGGGATCCAGCCCTTCGCCTTGGATCGGGCAAAAACCCGCTCTCGGTACGCGTCCCAGCCGTCGTCGAACTTGCCGGCGTAGCGGTCGGCCCACTCCTTCATAATGTGGTGCGGTCCGTGCAGACAGCCGCTGGCCCAGTACATGAAGAACGGCTTGTCGGCGTGGAAGGCCTTGTGCCGCCTCAGCCAGCTTATGGCGTCGTCGGCCAAATCCTCGGACAGGTGGTAGCCCTCTTCCGGTGTCTTCGGGGGAGCGACCACGGTGGTGTTGCGCACCAGATGCGGCTCGTACTGCGACGCCTCACCGGCGAGGAAGCCGTAGAAGTACTCGAATCCCAGTCCGGTGGGCCAGTTTTCGAACGGACCGGCCGCCGTCGTCTCTTCGGCCGGGGTGTTGTGCCACTTGCCGAATGCCGACGTGGCGTAGCCGTACTGCTTGAGCACCTCGGCCATCGTCGCGCTGCTGCGCGGGATCTTGCCGGCGTAGCCGTCCCAGTCATTGGCCAGCTCGGCGATCTGACCGTTGCCGATCTCGTGGTGGTTGCGCCCGGTCAACAGCGACGCCCGGGTGGGCGAGCACATCGCGGTGGTGTGAAACCGATTGTAGGACACACCCTCCGAGCAGATTCTGTCCATGGTTTCGGTGCGGACCTCGCCGCCGAACGTGGTGGGCAGGCCCGGACCTGCGTCGTCAATCAGCACGATCACCACGTTCGGCGCTCCGTCGCCAAGTCGCCGCGGGACGACGCGCTGGGCGTAGGTGGATTCCTGCAGTGTGCGTCCGGCAACACTAGCCGAGGGCACGGGCGCGAACGGCAGGGTCTCACCGCCCGGCAGTTTCGGAGCTACCACATCGTTGGTCATCGTCGTCCCTTCGCGGTGTTCGGGTGCGTTGTCACTGTAGGGAAGTGACATGGCGTCGTGGTGTCAGTCGAGGAAGGGATTGTGTGACGGAAGCGGCTTGATCAGTGGATCGAGCAGTTTTGCCGACTGCTCGGCGTTGAGGACGTCGCCGGGCTGCAATGGGATGATCTCGCGCACCGTCTCGTCGTACTCCCAGACGTCCTCGCCGATCAGCCGACCCCGGTCGTCGTACGGCCAGATCATGTGCTCGGCGGTCTTGACCAGGTAATACCCATTGGGGTCGACAGGCACGCCCTCAGCTGCCAACACGTGGCCAGGCGTCTGCTGGTAGATCAGCGAAGTGGACACGATCATGTGGTCGCTCACGGCCAGCTTTTCGTCCTCGGCGTAGAAGATGCACTGTGCGGATTCGGACCATTCGTGATACACGGCCTTGACGGCCTCGGCGCCGCTGAGAGTGAGGGTCTTGCCCAGCATGTTGAAGTGATAGACGGGCTGTTCGACGGTCATGTCGGGCGCGAAGATCTCTTGATAGCGGCCGGCCATCTCCAGGTAGCGGTGCCGGTTGTAGGCGTGCAACAGATAGAGGTGGCGGGGGTTCTCGATCGTCTCGATCAGGTGCTCCACCGCGCGGTTCGTCTTGGTGATGTCAAATGTGTTCATTTCGGTTCCTTTCATGCTGTCGCGAACATCGTTCGCAGTTCGGATTTCTTGAATTTGCCTGTGGCAGAGCAGGGAAGCGCTTCCATGAACTCGAAGCGATCGGGCAGTTGCCACTTGGCGAACTCCTTGGCGAGGTGTTCGCGCAGTTCTTCAGACGACGCCTTCGCGTTGTCCCGTAGCACCACGACCGCGAGCGGACGCTCGCCCCACCGGTCGTCGGGCACCGCGATCACGGCGGCCTGAGCGACCGAGGGGTGTGACATGAGCTGGTTCTCCAGATCCACTGATGAAATCCACTCACCGCCGGATTTGACGAGATCTTTTGAGCGATCGCAGATGCGGATACAACCGTGCCTATCGATGCGCACCACGTCGCCGGTGCGGAACCAGCCATCGTCGGTGAAGTTCTCGGCACCACGACCGCCGTGGTAGCGGGCCGCAACCCAAGGTCCGCGCACTTCCAGTTCACCCATCGCCGCGTCGTCCCAGGCGATCGTGTCGCCGTCGTCATCGCGGGCGCGGATCTCGAAGAATGGGCTGGCGACGCCCTGGCGCATGCGGTAGCCGTACCGCTCCTCCTGGTCACACGTGTCCCGGTGCTCGGGTTGCCGACAGACCGCTCCCAGGGGTGCGGTTTCGGTCATTCCCCATGCCTGCACGACGGTCAGCCCGTGGCGGTCGAATCCCTCCAACATCGACTGCGGAACCGCCGCACCCCCGACGATCAGCCGGTCCAATTCTGGCAGTTTCCACCGGTCAGGCTCGGCGTCGAGCGCGGCGAGCATGCCCATCCAGACGGTAGGAACGCCAGCTGTCATCGTCACGTGCTCGGTTGCACACAAATCGAGCACGCTCTCGGGATCGAGCCGCGGGCCTGGTAATACCAGCCGAGCTCCGGCGAGTGCCGCGGCGTACGGCAGGCCCCAGGCGTTGGCGTGGAACATCGGTACAACCGGGAGGACGGTGTCCCTGGCCGACACCGCCAGCTGGTCGGGCAGCGCGGCGACAAGGGAATGCAACACCAGGGCGCGGTGGGAGTACACGACACCCTTGGGGCGACCTGTGGTGCCGGAGGTGTAGCACATTGCCGCCGGTTGACGCTCGTCGAGGGCAGGCCATTCGACCGGCTCCGCGTTCGCCAGCAGCGACTCGTAGTCCAGCGTTCCGGCAGGTGCCTCGCCGGTGTGTGTGACGACGACGATATGGGCTAAATCTGTTGTAGCGCAGAAGCTGTCGAATATTTCCAGTAGCGATTCATCGATGACGAGTACTTTGTCTGCGGCGTCGTTGACGATGAAGCCGAGCTCGTCGGGGAAGAGCCGCGGGTTGAGGGTGTGGATGACAGCGCCCATTGCGGGCACTGCGAAATACAGTTCCAAGTGCTCGCTTTGGTTCCACATCAGGGTGGCAACCCGGTCGCCGTCGCCGACGCCCAGCGAGCGCAGCGCGCCTGCGAGTCGGCGAGCGCGTGAAGCGCAATCACCGATGGTGGTCCGACTCACCGCACCGGATGGCCGGCGCGAGATCACCGCTCGATCGGCGTGGAACCGCTCGGCCCGTTCAACGATGCCGGTCAGTGTGAGCTGGTGGTCGTCCATGCTTCCGCTGGCGATGTGGGAGGTCATGAGCTGGCCTTTCTGCGGGTCGACGCTGTGGTGTGCGAGGCGGTGACTTCCGGCGGTGCGGTGTGCGCGGATGCGAGTTCGGCGAGTTCGGCCAGTCCGGCGCGAAGCGCGTCGAGGATCGGCCAGGCGTCGTCGACCAGTTCGCGGTCGACGACGATGCCGAACTCAAGCGAGTCCTGGTAGCTCATCACGGTGATGTTGATGCCGATTCCGTCGAGCACACCGGACACCGGGAATTGGGCGTTCTGGCGGGCGCCACCCAGATACAGCGGAGTCGACGAACCGGGAACGTTCGAAATCATCACGTTCGCAGGCTGATTCAGCCCGCGCACACCCGCCAACCGCGAGGTTGCGCGGGCGGCTTGTGCGAGCAGTGCGGGCGGGATGAAGTGGTTTGCGTCCTGCAACAACGACGCCGGCAACGCGCGGTGACGCTCCTTCGCCGCCCGCATCGCGTTGCTGATGCGGGTCAACCGCTGCAGTGGGTCGGCCTCATCCGTCGGTAGCTCGGTCAGCAGCACTGACACTCGATTGCCGAAGGTGCCCTTCTGCTCCGGGGTCCGCACCGACATCGGCACGAACCCGGCGAGTGGCTCGGCGGGCAGTTCATCGTGCTCGTTCAGCCAGGAGCGCAGTCCCGAGGTGCAGATCGCGATGACGACGTCGTTGACCGTGCAGCCGAATGTGTTCTTGATCGCCTTGACCTCGTGCAGCGACATCGACCCGAACGCAACGCGGCGGTGCGGGGAAACACGCGCCTGGAATCGGGTGCGGGGCGGCGCGATGTCGCTACCGGGTACCGGCAGCGCGTTGGACGAGGCCGGCAATGCGCGTTTGATCGCCCTGCTGGTGCGCGCGACGAGCTTCACGCCAGGCAGGTGCCGGATGGTCGGGACGTCGTCGAGGTGCGGCAGCGCGGTTGGACCTGCGCGCATCACCCGCAGCGGCTGGCACATGAGACCGACCAGCCCGCGGCCGAGCATGTGAAGATCGGAGGGGAACGGCTCGGCGACCACGGGAGGTACCGGATCGCGTTCGCTGTCGGTGCTGTCGTCGAGCAGGATGCTCATGACCTCGGCGCCCGACACCCCGTCGACAGCGGCGTGATGCATCTTGGTCAGCACGGCCACCCGGCCATCGTCGAGTCCCCCGATGACGTAGACCTCCCACAGTGGCCGCGCCCGGTCGAGCTGACGGCCGATGATCCGGGCCACCTGTTCGGCAAGCTGTCGGTCGTTTCCGGGCGCCGGCAGCGCGAGTTCCCGGACGTGATACTCGATGTCGAAGGTCCCATCGTCGACCCAGTACGGGTAGTCGAGGGACAGCGGTACCTGCGCCAGCCGCCAGCGGAACGTGGGCAACAGGTGCAGGCGCCGGCTGATCAGCTCACGGACGAGCGCCGCGTCGAGCGGGCGGCCAGAAACTGTCTGGGCGTCGTAGATTCCGAGAACGCTGACGTGCCCTTGGACCCGATCGTTCTCCATGGCCAGGAACTGAGTGTCGAGGCTGGTCAGTTGTCGCATGCATTAATGGTCTGCGAGAAGACGCCCCCTTTTCTTGTCTGTGATCGCCAACGCTGTGGCCGGCTGTTGTCGAATATCCGCACTGCTTCCGAAGCCGCGGCGCTACCGTGCAGATCATGGAGCCGAGCTGGGACGGTGTCCGAGGTGAAGACGAGCGTCGCTTGTGGGTGACGGTGCTGCGGCCGGCGGCCGCCGAACTCGCTGAGCGCGCCGGGGAGATCGCCGCCGTGGCGAACGAGCACACCAGTGCACGGCTGCCCGAGCTGCTCGCGAGTCCAGAGGCGCTCGAAGTCAACCGCGCGAGCACCGAGGCCAGCATCCGCGACTTCGCCGCGGTGCTCATCGACGGAGCCGATCCGGCCAATGCCGCCGACCTGCCCGCGCCGACTCTCGCCTACGCCCGCGACGGCGCACAACATGGCGTCGAACTGACCACCTTGATGCGCAGCTATCGGCTCGCCCACGCCGTCACCGCGCGCTGCTTCAATGAGATCCTCGATGCGCACGCGGACAACGCCGACGATCGAAGACTGGCCGCGGAGTTGGGCTCGGCGTGGATGTTCGCCTACGTCGACGCCGCCTTATGCCAGGCCGAGCAGGTCTACACCGCCGAACGGGACCGTTGGGTACGCAGCGCGGCGGCCAGCCAAGTCGATACGATCACCACGATCCTCGCCGGCCAACCCATCGACACCGACGTGGCTACGCGCCGGCTGCGCCACGAAGTCCGCCGCTGGCACGTCGCCGCTATCGCCTGGCTCGATACCCACGAGGAGGGAAGCAATACGCAGGCGATGCTCGAAGCGGCCATTCGCGACATCGCCTCCGCGGTCGGCAACCAGAACCCGTTGCTGTATCCCCTGGGCATCCTGTCGGTCGCGGCGTGGGTCAGCTCGCACAGCGAGATTCCGTCAAAGGTGTTGGACGAGTTGCGCATTCGCACCACTGCCGCGCCGGGCGTCCGAGTTGCGATAGGGGAGCCCGGCAGCGGGGTGGCGGGTCTGCGGTCCAGTCACGTCGAAGCGCTCGAAGCGCAACGGATCGCCCGGCTCGCGCGGCGGCCGGTGGGTACGGTGACGCGGTATCAGGCCGTCGCATTGCGCGCTATCGCCACGGTCGACATCGAGCAGTCGCGAACGTTCGTGAGACGCGAACTCGGTCGGCTCGGCGAGGCGGACGAAACCACCCGCCGGCTGGCCGCCACCGTGCGCGCGTTTCTCGACGAGAACTGCAGCCGGGGCCGGACCGCAAAACGGCTGCACGTCCACGAGAACACCGTCGCCTACCGGATCCGACAGGCAGAGGAGCTGCTGGGCCGGTCCGTCGACAAGCGCACGCTCGAACTCCGCGTCGCGCTGGCGCTCGCCGACCTGATCCAGGACCAGACGACGGCCAAGCGATTATCGGTAGCCGAAAACGGCTCGCGCGCAACCCGACTCGGTTCGGCTATGCCGACGTCCTAGTCAACCGACTCCCGATTCAGCATCGCATCGCGGACCCGGCCCGCCCCGGCCCACCGCGCGAGGTCGCCGATGAACAGGGGTGCCACCGCGCCGATGCCCACCAGCATCCGCAGGCCGGCCGATGCGACGGTCGTCTCCGTCTTGCCGCGCTCGACCGCATCGGCTACCGCGCGGGCGACATCCTCCGGTGAGCTGGTGCCGAAATATCGCGGAAGGGATACTCCAGTGTCGGCCAGCATGCCCGCGTCGCGCACCGGTCCGGGGAAGACTGTCGAGACACCGACACCCGAGCCACGAAGTTCGTGCCTGAGAGCCAGCCCGAGTCCACGCAGGCCCCACTTGGTGGCCGTGTACATAGTGCCGTTCCCCGGTGTCGCAATGAGTCCGGCGCCCGAGGAGATGAACACGATGTGGCCGCGGCCGCGCTCGCGCATCGGCTCCATCGCCGCGCGAGCGAGGGCGGCGGGGGCCAACAGATTGACGCGGACCGCGTGTTCTATCTGTGCGTCACTCAACATGCCAAGATCCTCCGGAATGCCCACGCCGGCGTTGGCCACGAGCACGTCCACCGGACCAGCTCGGCTTACCAGATCACGTACTTCGCCGAGGTCGGTGAGATCGGCGGTCAGCGCACGTACGGACGGACCGAGCGATTCGGCCAGCAGGCGCAATTCCGGTTCCCGCCTACCCGTGACCGTGAGACGGCAACCCCGCGAAGCCAATTCGTGGGCAATGGCGTGGCCGATGCCGCCGGTCGCGCCTGTGACCAAGACACTACGTCCGTAGAGCTTCATTGTTGATACCTCATCACTTGGAAGTCACTTCGAAAGTTCCGCGAGCCGGGTGGCCGCCCAGCGGGCCACCGGCGGGGCGGCGCGCGAGAGCAGATACATCAGATGGGCCTCGGCCGCGATGGGCGCGACTGACCGGTCCCTGTCAACCGCACGAAGAATGTTGCGTGCGACACGCTCTGGCGAGTAGCCGCGCTTCTGATATGTCGACGTCAGACGGTTGCGCCGTTGCTCAGCGTCGCCGTCGCCGCGGATAGGACTGTTCTGTGTGATAGCGGTGTTGATGACGCCGGGGCATACGGCAGTGACACCGATGCGGTGCGGTGCCAACTCCATGCGCAACGCCTCAGACAACCCCAGCACTGCGAATTTCGTTGCGCTGTAAGCAGTCAACTGCGGATTGGCCAGCAGACCCGCTGCCGACGACAGATTGACGACGTGACCTCCGCGGCCGGCGTCGATCATCGTCGGCAAGAAGGCGTTGCAGCCGTGCACCACGCCCATCAGGTTGATGCCAACCAACCAGTCCCAATCCTTGACGCTGGTATCAAGGAATTCACCGACCAGACCTACACCGGCGTTGTTGATTAACAGGTCCACCGCACCGTAATGGTCGAGCGTGTCCTGCGCGAAGCTCGACATCGCCTCGGAGTCAGAGACATCGACGCGCCCGGTCAACACCCGGCCACCGAAGCTTCGCACCGTCGCGGCGGTGTCGGCCAGACCGTTGTCGTTGATATCGCATAGGGCCAGGTCGGCGCCGCGTCTTGCACATAGAAGCGCCAGCTCGCGGCCGATGCCGCTGCCTGCGCCGGTGATCACCGCGACTCGGTCGGTGAGATTCGCGGTTCGTAACCGAGGTGAATTTTTGGGCATGCGGAAAACGTACGGCTGGACGATGTGGTGCCGCTCGTGTGAAAGCGCCAACACCGTCCACGCCTGTTGTGCATTCGCGACAGAAGCGCATGGTGCGCCGCTCATTTCAGGAACTGAAAGAGGTGAGCGCCGATCATGCGCATTGCCGCGTGCGCCGAGGCGGCCTGAGATCGGGTGAACCCATGGTCGATCGAGGGCAGACGGTGGTGGGTCACCGCAACCCCCCGGCCGGCCAGGTCGTATGCGGGTGCGTGGGTCGGTGTTGGCTTGTCTCGTGTAGACGAGACGATGAGGCCCCGTTGTGGTGGACGCACAAGGAGTGGCCGGCGTTGAGCTGTCCGACGCCGCGTGTGTGCCGGCGTTCGAGGAGCTGAGGTGGTGAAACGACGGGATCGGCATTCGCTATTGCACGGTCCGTCGCATCGACCCGGAAACGAACACCGCCCCACCTGCGAATTCGCAGGTGGGGCGATGGTTTCAGTCGGGGTGGCTGACGGGACTCGAACCCGCGACAGCCAGGATCACAACCTGGTGCTCTACCAACTGAACTACAGCCACCATCGCCGCTCGCGCGGCCTGTCGATATTAGCCGCTCGGACGCTCTGCGGCCGAATCGATACCCGCAGACTCGCCGTTGGCCGCCCCCAATTGCTCGGCGACCGCGGCGATATCACTGGTCGACGGCCCAGGCGGCGGGACGAAGGCGGTCTGGCGGTAGTACTTCAGCTCGCGGATCGACTCGTGGATGTCGGCCAGCGCACGGTGCGCCAACCCCTTCTCGGGTTGGCCGAAGTAGATCCGCGGATACCAGCGGCGGCACAGTTCCTTGATGGAGCTGACGTCGATCATCCGGTAGTGCAGGAACTCGTCGAGCTTGGGCATGTCCCGCGCGATGAACCCCCGGTCCGTGGCGATCGAGTTGCCGGCCAGGGGAGCGGTCTTGGCCTGCTTCACGTGCGTGCGGATGTAATCGAGGACGAGTTCCTCGGCGGCCGCCAGGTCGACCGTCGACGCGCGCACCTCCTCGGTCAGGCCCGACCGATTGTGCATGTCCTTGACCACGTCGATCATCGACGACAACGCCTCGTCGTCGGCGTGGATCACCACGTCGATGCCGTCACCCAGGATGTTGAGGTCGGCGTCGGTGACGAGCACCGCGATCTCGATCAACCGGTCTTTCGACAGGTCGAGGCCGGTCATCTCACAGTCGATCCACACGAGTTCGTCACGCACAGCGCTCACAGTACTGTTTTCGACCATGACCACCGACTCGAGCGCCCAGCAGATCGCCGCCGGTTATGCCGTCGAGGGTCAGGCACTGGACCTGGGGTCCGTTGTCGTCGATGGCGTCTGCGATCCGGCCGCGCAGGTCCGCATTCCCCTGGCCACCGTCAACCGGCACGGCCTGGTGGCGGGCGCCACCGGTACCGGTAAGACGAAATCGCTGCAGGTGATCGCCGAGCAGCTCTCCGCCGCCGGGGTGCCGTGTCTGATGGCCGACGTAAAGGGGGACCTGTCCGGGCTGTCGCGGCCGGGCGAGCCCGGCGACAAGACCCAGCAGCGGGCCGTCGACACCGGTGACGACTGGGCACCGACGGCCTACCCGGTGGAGTTCCTGTCGCTCGGCACCGACGGCATCGGCGTTCCCGTGCGGGCCACCGTCTCCAGCTTCGGCCCGATCCTGCTGTCAAAGGTATTGGGGCTCAATCAGACTCAGGAGTCCACGCTGGGACTGATCTTCCACTGGGCGGATCAGAAGGGCCTGCCGCTGCTGGATCTCAAGGATCTGCGGGCGGTGATCCAGTACCTGACCAGCGACGAGGGCAAGCCGGAGCTGAAGGCGCTCGGCGCGGTGTCCAAGACCACCGCCGGCGTCATCCTGCGGGCGCTGGTCAATCTCGAGGCCGACGGCGGCGACACGTTCTTCGGTGAGCCCGAGCTGGAGCCCGAGGATCTGATGCGTGTCGATGCGCAGGGCCGCGGCATCATCACCCTGCTCGAGGTCGGTGAGCAGGCCGCGCGGCCGGTGATGTTCTCGACGTTCCTGATGTGGGTGCTCGCGGATCTCTTCACGTCGCTGCCGGAGGTGGGCGATCTCGACAAGCCCAAGCTGGTCTTCTTCTTCGACGAGGCCCACCTGCTGTTCTCCGACGCGTCGAAGGCGTTCCTGGAGCAGGTCGAGCAGACCGTCAAACTGATCCGGTCCAAGGGCGTCGGGGTGTTCTTCTGCACCCAGTTGCCCACCGACGTGCCCAACGCCGTGCTGTCCCAGCTGGGCGCGCGCATTCAGCACGCACTGCGCGCCTTCACGCCCGACGACCAGAAGGCGCTCTCGAAGACGGTGCGCACCTACCCGAAGACCGACGTCTACGACCTGGAGGAGGCGTTGACGTCGCTGGGCATCGGCGAGGCGATCGTCACCGTGCTTTCGGAAAAGGGCGCGCCCACACCCGTGGCGTGGACGCGGATGCGGGCGCCACGGTCGCTGATGGACACCATCGGGCCCGAGGCGATCGGCGCGGCTGCGAAGGCCAGCCCACTGCAGGCCGAGTACGGCCAGACCGTCGACCGCGAGTCCGCCTACGAGCGGCTGTCCGCACGGCTGGAGCCGCCGCCGCCCGCACCGCCGCCCGCCGCGGACCCGCAGCTGCCGCCACCGGTGCCGGTCGATGTCGGGGGAGCCACAGCCGCGGGTGGGGTGAAGAGCCGCGGCGCCGCCGAGCCCGGGATGCTCGAGAAGGTGATGGACAGTCCGGCGTTCAAGAGTGCGATGCGCTCGGCGGGCACCGTCATCGGCCGCGAGATCACCCGCAGCATCTTCGGCACGGGCCGCCGTCGCCGCAGGCGCTAAACCCACCCGCTGCGAAATAGCATTCCGGGTCGTGATTTCTCGTGGATCACGACCCGGAATGCTATTTCGGCGCAGCAGAAGGCGCTAGCCGCCGCCGAGCTTCTTGTAGACGGCGCCGACGATCGGCGTCACGACCGCCCGCGGGGTGTAGCCGGCGGCCACCGACATCGCCTTGCTGGTGACGCCGGGGACGATCCGCATCTTGTTGCGCTCGAGCCCGTCCAGCGACAGCTTGGCGGTGTACTCGGTGGAGATCCACAAGAAGTCGGGAATCAGCTTCTCGACCAGCGACTGTTCGTGCTCGGCGGGCAGCGTCTCGCGCACCGGCCCCGGCGCGAGCAGCGTCACGTGCACCCCGACCCGTTTGAGCTCACTGCGCAGCGACTCGCTGAATGTGTTGACGAACGCCTTGCTGGCCGCATAGGTGGCGTTGTTCGGGATCGGCGAATTGCCCGCGGCGGAACCCGAAATCAGAATGCCGCCGGCCTTGCGCGACACCATGCCAGGAAGCACGGCGAGTACGAGGTCGTGCACGCCGAGCACATTGAGCTGTACCTGAGCCTGCTCCCCGGCGGGATCGAGCGACGCCACCGGACCGAACGTCGCGGTGCCCGCATTCGCGCACAGGATCGAGATGTTGCGGTCCGCCAGCTCCTCACACAGTTTCCCGCGTTCGGCCGGGTCGGCGAGGTCGACCGGACGCACCTCGACGGTCACGCCGTACTGCCCGGTGATCCGGTCCGCCAGCGACCGCAACACCTCTTCGCGACGTGCGGTGATGATCAGGTGGTGCCCGCGGGCAGCGAGCTCGAGGGCGAGCGCCTCGCCGATGTTCTGCGACGCGCCGGTGACGACCGCACGGGCATCCGCGCTGGGAGCGGGTACTGGCATGGGCCGGACTATATCGTGGGCCAGCATGAGCGAACTGCGGTCGTCCGCACCAGCCGCGAGGCGGTCGCAGATCGTGTCGTGGGCGCTGTGGGACTTCGGCTCGACGGGGCTGAACGCGGTCGTGGTGACCTTCGTTTTCTCGATCTATCTGACCAACGCCGTGGGCGACGGGCTGCCCGGTGAGACCACTCCGACGAGCTGGCTCGGGTGGGCGCTGGGCGCCGCCGGCCTGGTGGTCGCCCTGCTGGCGCCGGCGACGGGGGTGTGGGTCGACGCCCCGTGGCGGCGCCGCAACACGCTTGCCGCGCTGAGCGCGACGTCGGTCGCCTTGACGGTGGCGATGAGCGTGGTCCGCGAGGACTACCGCTACCTGGCGCTCGGTCTGCTGCTGGTGGCTGCCGTCTCGGCATGCAACGACCTGGCCGCTGTGCCGTACAACGCGATGCTGCGCCAGCTGTCCACGCCGCAGACGTCGGGCCAGATCTCTGGAATCGGCTTCGGGGCAGGCTATTTCGGCAGCGTCGTCTTGTTGCTCGTCGTCTATTTCGGATTCGTGTCCGGCGATGGCGACCACACCGGTCTGTTGAATCTTCCTGCTGCCGACGGTCAGAACGTCCGTACCGCCATGGTCTTCACGGCGGTCTGGTTCGCACTGTTCGCATGCCCGCTGCTCTTCGCCGTGCCCGTCGCGAAGCCGGAATCCGCGGCGCCTGCGGCGGTCGGGTTCTTCGGCGGATATCGCAAGTTGTGGCACGAGATCCGCAGCGAATGGCGCCGCGATCACAACGTCGTCTACTACCTGATCGCAAGTGCGGTTTTCCGCGACGGGCTCACGGGTGTGTTCGCCTTCGGCGCGGTGCTTGGGGTCAAGGTCTACGGCGTCTCGTCGGGGGATGTTCTGCTGTTCGGGGTGAGCGCCAGCGTCGTCGCCGCCATCGGGGCGATCATGGGGGGTCTGCTGGACGATCGGTTCGGCGCCAAGCCGGTGATCGTCGGCGCGCTGACGTTGATGATCGTGGTCGGCCTGGTTCTCATGGCCTTGTCCGGCGTTCTGGCGTTCTGGATCTGCGGGCTCCTGCTCTGCCTGTTCCTCGGCCCCACGCTGTCCGCCGCGCGCACTCTCATGCTGCGAATGTCGGCAGATGGAAAGGAGGGTGTCGCCTTCGGGCTCTACACCACCACCGGACGGGCGGTGTCGTATCTCGCTCCCGTCATGTTCTCGACGTTCATCGCGATCTTCGGCACCGATCGCGCCGGCATCGGCGGGATCATCGTCGTACTGCTGGCCGGACTACTGGGCATGCTGGCGGTGAAGACGCCGGGCCGGGTGGCCGCCGCCTAACCCACCGCGGTGCAGATCGTCAGCCCTGCGCCGGTGCGCTGCTCCACCGTGACACCGTTGACGGAGATCGAACAGTTCACCTCGCGGCCCACGTTGATGATGCTGATGCTCGCGGAAGCGTTTGCAGGCTCGGGCAATTCGACTTCCTTGCTCCACGGAAGCAGGACGTTGAACTCCGTCTGTAGCAGTCCGCCGTTGTCGACATAGGTGATGTTGATGGCCCGCCCCGACCCGTCGACGGTATAGACCACCGTCTCCGTCGCGCGGGGCTCGGTCGGGCTGGTGGTCGGCGGCGTCGTCGGCCGTGTCGGAATCGGAAGCACCGGGGTCGAGGGGGTGCGCGACGTCGTCGTGGGCGGCCGGGTGGGGGAGGCCTCGGGTAGCGACGGTGGCGGCGCGACGACGGTCTCCTGACGGGCGCTGTTGTCGTAGACGATGACCAATGCGATCACCAGGCCGATGACAGCAAGCACCGCGGCCGTCGCCAGTATCCACAACCAGCGGGGCGGCTTCGACTCGTCGGGCGGCGGCTCGCCCTGGCCCTCGGGCGGGTACTGTCCGCGGCCGTACTCGCCGGTCGCGTACGGGTCATAACCGTACGGCGAATAGGCAGGCAGCTGCTCGGTCGGCGGCGGCGCGGCGGGGGCCTGGTAGGTGGTGCCGTAGGGGGCCTGGCTGGCGTAGGCCGGGTCGTTGTAGCCCGGGTAGGCATTACCCGGCGGTTGCGACGGAGCCGGCCCGTCGCGGTAGCCCGATTGGTCGTCACGCCCGCGGTGCGGTGAATCGGTCATGCCCACCTCATGGCTGCGAGGGTACCTGTGCAGGCGCTCAGCCGACCCCGGCGACCGGTATTGCGCCGGTCACGTGTCACCGTCGCCACGTTTACCGCCTACGACCTCGGTTTACCCTTGGTCCGATGGCTGAGCAGGTTCGCCGCGTCTACGGCGCATCGATGTCGCCGGACGCCACCGCGTTCGCGCATCTCGTCGACGACGGCGGATACCCCCGCGCGGTGCAGCGGTTCCTGCGCGGGTGGCGAGCCAGTAGCTCCCGGGACGTCGAACTGCCCATCGAGGGACCGGTCAACCGCGTCATCCACTCCGCGGACGGTCATTGGCTCGCGTGTGAAGTGGCGCCTGAAGGCGGCAGCCGAAGCCAGATCTGGGTGGTGACAACCGATCCCGACGACCGCGACGCGCGCCGTATCGACACGTGGCCGCCCGGAACACCCGAGGGCACAGCGGAATTGATCAGTTGGGACGGTACCCGGGTCGCGGCGATCCTCACGGGTGACGACGGCGTCGGAAGCTCGTGCCTGATCGATCCCGCCGACGGCACAACCGTGGTGCTCGACCGGCGTTCCGGCGGCAGGCTGGTCGACGCGTGGGCGGGAGTGGCCCTCGTGCGGGTGGGGCCACGCGGCTACCGAGACCTCATCATGCTGCGCGGGCAGACCGAAATCGCCTTGCTGCCCTACGATCCCGGCTCGACCACGGACAACGGGATCATCCTCGACGACCACAGTCCCCGCCGTCTGCGCGCCGGTCTGGAGGGGGAGTCCTACGAGCTGTATCAGCCCGCGAGCGAGTATGGCGTCAACAGCACCGAAGGATATGTGCGTGCACTGATCCGCAGTGAGAACGGTGCCGAGCATGCTCGGCTGCTCGAGGTCACCACCACCCCGGATGGGGTGGCCTACCAGGTGATCGCCGAACGGCCGGGCTACGAACTCGACGAGTTCACCGTAAGCGATGACCTCTCGACGGTGGCGATCCTGTGGAATCTCCACGGCGCCAGTGAATTACAGATCATCGAGCTTGCCGACTACACGGCCTATCCGCCGATCCCGCTGCCCGGAATGGTGGCAAGTCAGCTGAGTATCAGCGCCGGCGGTTCGATGTTGGCGCTGACGGTGGAGAGCCCGTCGATGCCGCCGACGGTCGAACTCGTCGATCCCCGTACGGGCGAATGGGAACACGTCGACCGCGAACCGAGCCTGGGTCCGGTATCGGCCGACCCGACGCTGGAGACCATCACGGCACGTGACGGACTGACGTTCACCGGGTGGCTGTTCCGGCCTCCCGAGGGTGTCGAGCAGATCGGCGCGATGCTGTTTCTGCACGGCGGGCCCGAAGGGCAGGGCAGGCCCGGGTACAACGAGTTCTTCCCGCCACTGCTGGAAGCGGGCATCGCGGTATTCCTACCCAACGTGCGCGGTTCCGGGGGGTTCGGCCGCTCGTTCATGCACGCCGACGACCGGGAGAAACGATTCGCCGCCATCGACGACGTCGCCGATGCCGTGAACTTCCTCGCCGACAACGGTCATGCGCACCGTGAGCGCATCGCGTGCTGTGGCTGGTCCTACGGCGGCTACCTGACCCAGGCGGCACTCACCTTCCATCCGGATCTGTTCGCGGCAGGCATCAGCATCTGCGGCATGAGCGACCTGAATACCTGGTATCGCACCACCGAACCATGGATCGCCGCTGCCGCGTACCCGAAGTACGGCCATCCCGTCAGTGATCGCGACCTGCTCGAGCAGTTGTCGCCGCTGCAACGGGTGGAGGCGTTGACGGCTCCGCTGCTTCTGGTGCACGGCGCCAACGACACCAACGTCCCGCCGGACGAGTCATTGCAGATGTTCACCGCCCTGCGAGAACTCGGGCGCACCGTCGAACACCTGGTCTTTGAGGACGACGGTCACGAAATCGACAAGCGGGAAAACCGCGCCGTGCTGGTCAAGGCGATGCTCGAATGGCTACTCACGGCTTTCGCGGCACGTCAGCCGTCGTAGCCCGATCGTTGCCCAAAGTCAGGTTTGAAGAATTGTCTGCCGGGTAAACACGCTGCGTGCGCACCGATTTGGGGCGCAATTGAAGATGGAGGCGCAGCATGCGAGGCGGTGGGCTACTCGGCGTTTTAGTGCTCATCTGGTTGCTGATCGGCGCGTTTGCGGCGTATCAGCGCGGTTACTTTGAAACTGGCGCAACCAACTGCGCGACAACGGGAAGTATTGCTCTCACCGTGGTCGTCGGCCCGCTCAACTATGCGGGCGTCAATCCGAAGGTAACGGACTGCAACATTCCGCAACCCAGTCAATAGCCCACTGGCAGTTGGCATTTCACAGAATGGAGTCACGATGATCATCCTTGGAGTCATCCTCGCCGTGCTCGGCTGGATCCTCGGTATCAGCGTTCTCACGACGATCGGTGTCATCCTGGTCGTCATCGGTGCCGTCTTCTGGATCCTCGGATCCGTCGGACGTCCCGTCGGTGGCCGCCGAGCCTGGTACTAGCCGCTCACGGTCCCAGTGGCCGAGGTCAACGCAGCAACCGTCATCGCGCGAAGGATGGCACGCTCGTTGACCTCGGCCTTCTTGGTGGCATTGGGCTTCACCGAGTGTGGAGTCGAATTCAGTAGTCCGAACGTCGCGTGCGCCATCATGCGGGCATCGTCTTCGGCTAGCGACGGGTGCAACTGACGCAACACATCGACCCAGATCTCGACGTATTGTCGTTGCGCCTTGCGGACCTGACGTTTGGCCGTCGGAGGCAGATGGGGAAGGTCGCGATCCTGGATACGGATCAGATCCGATTCGCCGAGTGCGAAGTCCAGATGGAAGTCGATCAGTCCGTCCAAGGCCGAACGGGGATCGTCTGCATGTGCGACGACGTCCGTGGCGCCGGCCAACAGTCGAGTGCTGATTCCGACCAGCAGCTCGACCAGCATCGCCTCCTTGTTGGGGAAATGGCGGTAGATCGCCGGTCCGCTGACGCCTGCCGCGGCCCCGATGTCCTCCAGTCGTACCGCCAGGTAGCCGCGTTCGGCGACCAGGCGTTCGGCCGCAGCGATCAGTTGCGACCGCCGGTCGGATTTGGCCCGGCTGCGGCGCGTTGCGGCGATGACAGGCTCCGAAGTGGAGGACATATGCACACTCCAAACGGACTGGTGGACATTTCGGTTAATCGTGACTAACATACCACGAGTTAGTCGTCATTAACTCAACCGAACGGGTTTTCTGCGATGACAACGCGGACGTCGTATCGCGAGGAGCACCTCGAGCTGGTGACTCAACTGCGCGCCAAGCTTGCCGCTGCGGCGCTCGGGGGCCCGGAGCGTGCCAGGGAACGTCATGTCAGCCGGGGCAAGCTGCTTCCGCGCGATCGTGTCGACGGCCTCCTCGACCCGGGCAGCCCATTTCTCGAGCTGAGCCCGCTTGCAGCCAACGGCATGTACGACGACGAATGCCCCGGCGCGGGGATGATCGCCGGTATCGGGCGCGTCTCGGGACGCGAGTGCGTGATCGTGGCGAACGATGCGACCGTCAAGGGCGGTACCTACTACCCGATCACTGTCAAGAAGCACCTCCGCGCCCAGGAGGTCGCCGGGCAGAACCGGCTGCCGTGCATCTATCTGGTCGATTCGGGTGGCGCATTCCTGCCGCGCCAGGACGAGGTGTTCCCCGACCGCGAGCATTTCGGACGGATCTTCTATAACCAGGCCAACCTGTCGGCTGCGGGTATCCCGCAGATCGCGGCGGTGCTGGGTTCGTGTACCGCCGGTGGGGCGTATGTGCCCGCCATGAGCGACGAGGCGGTGATCGTCCGCAACCAGGGCACCATCTTCCTTGGCGGACCACCCCTGGTGAAGGCCGCGACCGGTGAGGTCGTGACCGCCGAAGAACTCGGCGGCGGCGATCTGCACTCCCGAACCAGCGGTGTCACAGACCATTTGGCGCACGACGACCGCGACGCCTTGCGCATCGTCCGGCGCATCATCGGCACACTGGGTCCGCGCGAGAAGCTGCCATGGGATGTCAGGGCGACGGTCGACCCGGTCGCCGATCAGACCGAACTCTATGACGTGGTGCCCATCGATTCCCGCGTACCGTACGACGTCCACGAGGTGATCACCCGCATCGTCGACGGCGGCGAATTCGCCGAGTTCAAGGCCGAATACGGCAACACGCTGGTGACCGGGTTCGCGCATATCCACGGTCATCCGGTCGGCATCATCGCCAACAACGGCGTGCTGTTCAGCGAGTCCGCCGTCAAGGGTGCACATTTCATCGAACTCTGCGACAAGCGCAATACACCGCTGCTGTTCCTGCAGAACATCTCCGGTTTCATGGTCGGCCGCGACTACGAGGCGGGCGGGATCGCCAAGCACGGAGCGAAGATGGTCACCGCGGTCGCGTGCGCCAGGGTGCCGAAGCTAACCGTGGTGATCGGCGGTTCGTACGGTGCGGGTAACTACTCGATGTGTGGGCGCGCGTATTCCCCGCGCTTCCTGTGGATGTGGCCGAATGCCAGGATCTCGGTGATGGGTGGTGAACAGGCGGCCTCGGTGCTCGCGACGGTCCGGGGCGAGATGACTCCCGAAGAGGAGGAGACGTTCAAGGCGCCCATCCGAGCGCAGTACGAGGACCAGGGCAACCCGTACTACTCGACCGCACGATTGTGGGACGACGGCGTCATCGATCCGGCCGACACCAGAACCGTTGTCGGGCTGGCACTTTCAGTCGTCGGCCAGGCTCCGCTCGAGCCGGTCTCCTACGGCGTGTTCCGGATGTGATGACGTGACCGTATTCGACACTGTCCTCATTGCCAACCGTGGCGAGATCGCGGTGCGCGTCATCCGCACATTGCGCGCGATGGGCATCCGCTCGGTCGCGGTTTTCAGCGACGCCGATGCCGGTGCCCGCCACGTCGCGGAGGCCGACGTCGCCGTCAACATCGGACCCGCCGCGGCGAGGGAGAGCTATCTCAACATCGATGCCGTCGTAGCTGCGGCGCGGCGCACCGGTGCTCAGGCGGTTCATCCGGGGTACGGATTCCTCTCGGAGAACGCCCAATTCGCTGCTGCATTGGATGCGGCGGGCATCGTGTTCATCGGTCCACCGGCCGCCGCGATCGAGACCATGGGCGACAAGATCGCCGCGAAGGCCGCGGTGTCGGCCTTCGGAGTCCCGGTGGTGCCCGGTGTGTCCCGCCCGGGCCTGACCGACGCCGATCTGATCGCCGGCGCGGAAGAGGTCGGGTATCCGGTTCTCGTCAAACCGTCTGCCGGAGGCGGCGGCAAAGGGATGCGCGTCGTCCATGAGCCCTCGGAGTTGGCGGCCGCCCTCGCCAGCGCGCGCCGCGAGGCCGGTGCGGCTTTCGGTGACGACACCTTGTTCCTCGAGCGCTTCGTGCTGAACCCGCGACACATCGAGGTTCAGGTGCTGGCCGACGGTTTCGGCAACGTCGTACATCTCGGCGAGCGCGAGTGCAGCCTGCAGCGCAGGCACCAGAAGGTGATCGAAGAAGCGCCCTCGCCGCTGCTGGACGCGGCGACGAGGGAGCGGATCGGTGCCGCGGCCTGCAACACGGCCCGTAGCGTGGACTACACCGGCGCAGGCACAGTCGAATTCATCGTGTCCGCTGACCGGCCCGACGAATTCTTCTTCATGGAGATGAACACCCGGCTGCAGGTGGAGCATCCGGTGACCGAGATGGTCACCGGTATCGACCTCGTCGAGCAGCAGGTGCTCATCGCCGCAGGTCACAAGCTGCCGATCACGCAAGATGACGTCAGCCTGAACGGGCACGCGATCGAGGCGCGGGTGTATGCCGAGGATCCGGGCCGCGGCTTCCTGCCGACGGGCGGCACCGTGCTCGATCTTTCCGAACCCGCCGGATCCGAGGTCCGCGTGGACTCCGGGCTCGCCCGGGGCACGGTCGTCGGAAGCGACTACGACCCGATGCTGTCGAAGGTCATCGCGCACGCGGACGACCGTGCCGGCGCCATCCGCGCCCTCGATACGGCGTTGGCGCAAACCGCGGTCCTGGGTGTCACCACGAACATCGAGTTCCTTCGGTTTCTGCTGGCCGATCCCGACGTCATCGCCGGCGACCTCGACACCGGACTGCTCGACCGTCGCCTGCCCGACTTCACGTCCGCCGAACCGGCTGATCGCGAGCTGATCGCTGCGGCGGCGTACAAGTGGCTGCGCAAGTGGCCGGACCCCGTCACCGATCTGTGGGCGGTGCCGTCGGGATGGCGGATGGGGCAACCTGCGCCGGCGACGTTCCGGTTGCATTCCGGCGACCGAACCGACCACGTGTATCTCACGGGCACGCCGACCGCCGCGACCGCCGAGGTCGAACATGGCGAAACCCATTCGGTAGCAGCGGCTCTGGACGGTGACGTGCTCGCGCTCACCCTGGATGGGTTGCGGACAGAGTTCCGGGTCGCGACCTCCGACGGACAGATCTGGTTGTCCGGCGCCGGACTCACCACCGTGATCGACGAAGTCCGCGAGGCCCCGGTGCGGCCCGACGACGAACTGGGCGGCGATGCCGAACTGACCAGCCCCATGCCGGGTTCGGTTGTCGCGGTCGGTGTTTCCGATGGACAGCAGGTCGACGCGGGAACCGTGGTGGTGACCGTGGAGGCGATGAAGATGGAACACGCCCTCACCGCACCCGTCGACGGCGTGGTGGAACTACTCGTCGCCGTGGGCGACCAGGTCAAGGTGGGTCAGCCGTTGGCGAAGGTCATCGTGGCGGCCACCCCAACGCAGGAGGAAGAGTCATGACGGATTTTCTCGCGACGGGCATGTTGCCCGATCACTATGAGCAGCTTGCCAAGACTGTTCGCGACTTCGCCCAGTCCGTGGTCGCCCCGGTCGCGGCCAAACACGATGAGGAGCATTCCTTCCCGTACGAGGTCGTCGCGGGCATGGCCGACATGGGGTTGTTCGGCCTGCCCTTCCCCGAGGAGTACGGCGGCATGGGCGGCGACTACTTCGCGCTGTGCCTGGCGCTGGAAGAACTCGGCAAGGTCGATCAGAGTGTGGCGATCACGCTGGAGGCCGGCGTTTCGCTGGGCGCCATGCCCGTTTACCGCTTCGGCAACGAGGAGCAGAAGCAGGAGTGGCTGCCGCTGCTGGCGAGCGGTAAGGCGCTCGGGGCGTTCGGCCTGACCGAGGCGGGGGGCGGCACCGACGCGGGCGCGACCAAGACGACGGCGAAACTCGACGACGGGCACTGGGTGATCAACGGCTCAAAGCAGTTCATCACCAACTCGGGTACCGACATCACCAAGCTGGTGACCGTCACCGCGGTGACGGGCGAAACCGACGGCAGGAAAGAGATCTCGTCGATCCTGGTTCCCGTTCCCACACCGGGATTCACCGCCGAGCCGGCCTACAACAAGGTCGGATGGAATGCGTCGGACACCCACCCGCTGAGCTTCGACGACGTTCGCGTGCCGCAGGAAAACCTGCTGGGTGAGCGCGGTCGCGGCTACGCCAACTTCCTGCGCATCCTCGACGAGGGCCGGATCGCCATCGCCGCGTTGTCGGTCGGTGCGGCGCAGGGCTGCGTCGACGAATGCGTGAAGTACTCCAAGGAGAGAGAAGCGTTCGGCCAGAAGATCGGCGCCTACCAGGCGGTCTCGTTCAAGATCGCTCGCATGGAGGCACGCGCGCACGCCGCGCGCACCGCGTACTACGACGCGGCCGCGCTGATGTTGGCGGGCAAGCCGTTCAAGAAGGCCGCGGCCATCGCCAAATTGGTGGCCAGTGAGGCGGCGATGGACAACGCCCGCGATGCGACGCAGGTGTTCGGCGGCTACGGCTTCATGAACGAGTACTCTGTCGCCCGTCATTACCGCGACAGCAAGATTCTCGAAATCGGTGAGGGGACAACGGAAGTGCAGCTGATGCTGATCGCCAGGGAGGCCGGGCTGTGAGCGGAGCGAACGATTCAGCTTCGGTGAGCGACAAACGCGTCGTCGTCCAGCGGGGCCTCTGGTTCGAGGAGTTCGAGACCGGAGTGCTGTACCAGCACCGTCCGGGCCGCACCATCACCGAGGCGGACAACGTCCTGTTCACCACCCTGACCATGAACACCCAGGCGCTGCACCTCGATGCGGCGTTCTCCGATGCTCTACCTCCGTTCAACCAGCGGCTGGTGAATTCGATGTTCACGTTGTCGACTCTGGTGGGTCTGTCGGTCGCGCAGCTGACGCAGGGCACGATCGTCGGGAATCTCGGATTCGGTGAAGTCGCTTTCCCGAAGCCGCTTTTCCACGGCGACACGCTCTACGCCGAGACGGAGGTCACCGACAAGCGGGAATCGAAGAGCAGGCCGGGGGAGGGCATCGTCACCTTCTCGCACATCGGCCGCAACCAGCACGGCGACATCGTCGCGACGGCGTCCCGCAAGACCATGGTGCGCAAGCGGCCTGAGGGGACGGCCTGACATGTCGTTGGGGAACAACGGTCCGGCCTGGCTGTTCTGCCCGGCGGACCGGCCGGAGCGATTCGAAAAGGCTGCCGCCGCAGCCGATGTCGTCATTCTCGACCTCGAGGACGGGGTTGCCGCCAAGGACAGGCCCGCCGCGCGCCAGGCACTGATCGACACGTCGCTGGACCCTGCCCGCACCGTGGTACGGATAAACCCGAGCGCGACGCCCGACCATCAGCTCGATCTTGACGCGCTGTCTCGCACTGACTACAGCGTGGTGATGCTGGCGAAGACCGAATCGCCAAGGCAGGTGCGCGACCTCGCGCCGCGCGAAGTGGTCGTCCTGATCGAGACTCCGCTGGGCGCGATCGAAGTCAACGAGTTGGCGCGGATGGAGAATGCGTTCGCGGTGATGTGGGGGGCCGAGGATCTCTTCGCCGCCACCGGCGGCACCGCCAACCGCTGGCCAGACGGCAGCTACCGCGATGTGGCCAAGCACGTGCGGTCGCAGAGCCTGCTGGCTGCGAAGGCGTTCGGCAAGTTGGCGCTCGATTCTGTGTATATCGACATCAAGGAACTCGACGGGTTGCGGGCCGAGAGCGACGATGCCGTCGCCGTCGGGTTCGACGCCAAGGTCGCCATCCATCCGACGCAGGTCGCGGTGATCCGGTCGGCATACGCACCGACCGATAAAGAGGTCGACTGGGCGCGCCGGGTGCTCGAAACCGCGGGGTCGCAGCGCGGCGTGTTCCAGTTCGAGGGGCAGATGGTCGACATGCCGGTGCTGCGGCGGGCCGAACGCATCATGGCCCTCGCACCGCACAATCCCGCCTAACTCGGGCGACTTGTGTGCGTTTAGGAGCGCTCACCGCGACACATCGCACACAAATCGCAAGGGTCTCGACACGGCTCGCAGTCAGCCCGGTGTCCTCCAATCCGAAGGCATAATGGTGGTTGCCCCAGTGCTGGGGCGAGCAGAGCGCATCGTCGCGTTAGCGCCACACCCCGGCCGCTAGCGAACGAGCCTCCCACCAGGGGTCTTGCTCTGATCGCCTTCGTGCTGAGCACCTCAGTCGCCTGACGGCGTGATCCGCCGCCAGTGACCCTAGGAGGCGGTATGGCAGGGATCGAAGCGACCCCGCGCACGTCAGAGTCACAATCTGGCGTCGAGCTGGATCCGATACAGCTGGTGGCCCCGGATGGGACGGCCACCGCCGAAACCCGGTACCGAAGAGACCTCCCTCCCGAGACGCTGGCCTGGCTCTACGAGTCGATGGTCGTCACCCGCGAACTCGACACCGAGTTCGTCAACCTGCAACGGCAGGGTGAACTGGCGCTGTTCGCATCGTGCCGAGGTCAGGAAGCCGCGCAGATCGGCCCGGCGGCGTGCCTACCCAAAACCGACTGGTTGTTCCCGCAGTACCGCGAGATCGGTGCGTTTCTGCTGCGCGGACTCACTCCGGCGCAGATCGGCGCCGTGTGGCGGGGCAAATGGCACGGCGGCCTGGGTTATACCGAAAAGCGTGTCGCACCCATCTCGATCCCGATCGGCACCCAGGGCCTCCACGCGGTCGGCGCAGCGATGGCGGCGCAACGCCTTGGCGAGGACTCGGTGACTCTGACGTTCATGGGCGACGGCGCGACCAGCGAAGGCGATGCGCACGAGGCGCTGAACTTCGCGGCGGTGTTCGGGGCGCCGTGCGTGTTCGTCGTACAGAACAACCACTGGGCGATCTCGGTTCCGGTCAGCAAGCAGCTGGCCGCGCCGTCCATCGCGCACCGCGCCATCGGATACGGCATGCCCGGCATCCGGGTGGACGGCAACGACGTGCTGGCCTGCTACGCGGTGACGGCCGAGGCCGCCAAGCGCGCCAGGGAGGGCGGCGGCCCGACGCTGAT
This sequence comes from Mycobacterium barrassiae, assembly GCF_025822765.1. Taxonomy (GTDB): domain Bacteria; phylum Actinomycetota; class Actinomycetes; order Mycobacteriales; family Mycobacteriaceae; genus Mycobacterium; species Mycobacterium barrassiae. The sequence goes on from NZ_JACKUK010000016.1 coordinate 254,535, forward strand.
CGAGGCCATCACCTACCGGATGGGACCACACACCACCTCCGACGACCCCACCCGGTACCGCTCCGACGACGAACTCGAGTTCTGGGCGGCACGCGATCCCATTCAGCGCTACCGCACCTACCTGCAGACGGTGGGCGTATGGAGCGAGCGGCTCGAGGAACGTGTCGCCGCCAGGGCGAAGCGATTACGCACCGAGCTGAGGGAGTCGGTCGTCGGCGCCGACGACTTCGCCGTCACGGATGTGTTCGACACCGTCTACCACGACATCACCCCAGATCTGTTGGCGCAGCGCGACCAGGTGCTGGCAGAAATCGCGAAGGAGGCCTGAGCATGACGCAGATCATCGAGCGGCCGACACTCCACGACGACGACGAACCGCCGCGCGGCCCACTGCTGACCCCCATCCCGCCGAGCCCACCGCCTGCTGTGCAGGCACCGACGCTGACCATGGCGCAGGCGATCAACAGGGCGCTGCACGACGCGATGGCGGCCGACGAACGTGTGCTCGTCTTCGGCGAGGACGTCGCCACACTCGGCGGTGTCTTCCGGGTGACCGAGGGGCTGACCGAAAGATTCGGCGAGCAAAGGTGTTTCGACACACCGCTGGCAGAGTCAGCGATCATCGGCATTGCGATCGGCATGGCGATCCGGGGGCTCGTGCCCGTTCCGGAGATCCAGTTCGACGGCTTCGCCGCGCCGGCGTTCGACCAGATCGTCAGTCATCTGGCGAAGTACCGGATGCGGACCCGCGGTGATGTCGAGATGCCGGTGACGGTGCGGATTCCGTCGTTCGGCGGTATCGGCGCGGTCGAGCATCACTCCGAGTCGACGGAGAGCTACTGGCTGCACACCGCGGGGCTGAAGGTGGTGTCGCCGTCGACTCCCTCAGACGCGTATTGGCTGCTGCGACAGTCGATCACCTGCCGCGACCCGATCATCTACCTGGAGCCCAAGCGACGGTACTGGACCCGCGAACCCGTCGACACGGTCACGCCGGGTCTGCCGATCGGGCGAGCGGCGATTCGCCGTAGCGGCGATGACGTCACGGTGGTGACGTACGGCCCGCTGGTCGCGACGGCGATCAGCGCGGCAGAACTGGCCGCCGAGCAGTACGGGTGGAGCATCGAGGTCATCGATCTGCGGTCGCTGAACCCGCTCGACTTCGACACCGTCGCCGAATCCGTCTGCAGGACCGGCCGTGTGGTGGTCATGCACGAAGGTCCAAAAACATTGGGCTTCGGCGCGGAGCTCGCCGCGCGTATCCAGGAGGAACTGTTCTACGACCTCGAGGCACCAGTCCTGCGCGCCACCGGATTCGACACACCGTTCCCGCCGGCGCGACTCGAGAAGCTGTGGCTACCCGGAGTCGACCGGCTGCTGGACTGTGTGGAACGGACGCTGGAGCAGCCATGAGTGAACAAGTGCGGGACTTCTTGGTGCCCGATCTCGGTGAGGGGCTCGAGGACGCGATGATCACCAGCTGGAACGTCGCGGTGGGCGACACCGTCGAACTGAACCAGACCCTGTGCACCGTCGAGACCAACAAGGCCGAAGTCGAGATCCCCAGCCCGTACGCCGGACGCATCACAGAGCTCGGCGGTGCCGAAGGGGAGACGCTGAACGTCGGTGCGGTGCTGGTCCGTATCGCGACGGACGCCTCCGAGTCGGCGCCCACGAAGCGCAAGCCGGTGCTCGTCGGGTACGGCACCGACGACGAGATGGACGACAGCAGGCGGACCGCTCGGCCCGCGTCGACCCGACCGCGGGCGAAGCCGCCGGTGCGAAAGCTGGCGGCAGAGCTGAACGTCGATCTCAACGAGCTGGCGGGCTCCGGCCCCGACGGTGTGATCACCCGTGAGGACGTCCTGTCGTCGGCGGGCCGGTCAGCTCCCAGCCCGGACATGGTGGCGGTGCGCGGTGTGCAGGCGGAGATGGCACATCGAATGTCATTGTCGCGCAGGGAGATACCGGACGCCCATGCAAGTGTGCAGGTCGATGCAACGAGTCTCTTGAGGCTGCGTGACCGAATCCGCGCCCAGGCCGGCGATGACGCGACAATCACGCCCTTCGTTCTCACGTTGCGGCTGTTGACGATTGCGCTGACACGCCATCAGAAACTCAATGCGACGTGGGTCGACACCACCGCGGGCCCGCAGATACATCTCCATTCGGCGGTGCATCTGGGATTCGGTGTGGCCGCACCGCGCGGCCTGCTGGTGCCCGTCGTCAAGGATGCGCAGGACAAAACCACCCGCGAGCTCGCCGACGTGGTCGCCCGGCTGATCCGCGATGCCCGCGCCGGCACGCTGAAACCGACCGAACTGCAAGGCTCCACGTTCACGGTGTCCAACTTCGGCGCGCTGGGGCTCGACGAGGGCGTCCCCGTCATCAACTATCCCGAGGCGGCGATCCTGGGCATGGGTGCACTCAAACCGCGACCCGTTGTGGTGGACGGAGAGGTTGTCGCGCGGCCGACGATGACACTCACGTGTGCGTTCGACCATCGCATCGTTGACGGTGCGCAGGCCGCGGAATTCTTGACCGAACTCCGTGACCTCGTCGAGGCGCCGGAACTGGCGCTCCTCGACCTCTAGATCACCTGCGCTTGGCGGCCTCGAGCCGACGCGCGAATTCCGGCGATTCGATCGACCTGGCCTGCGGACCGAGTTCGGTGTCGACCGCGATGCGGTGCTGGTCGCTGTCGACGAACCCGGGGTTGGCGGTCGCCCGCATCGAGGCCTTCGTCGCGATGACCACCTCGCGTGGCGCGCCGGCCGGACCAGCGGCCAACTCGCGAGCGGCGGCGACCGGATCCTCGGCGACCTTGAGCGCCAGTCCGTGCCGTACCGCCTCATCGGCGTCGAAGCTCATGCCGAACAGCAACGACGCACGCGCGAGCTGGGGGCCGACCGCGCGCTGCAGCATCCACGTGGCGCCGCCGCCGGGGTGGATGCCGAGCTTCTGAAAGCGCGGATCGAAGAGCGCCTTCGGGCCGGCGATGCGCACATCCGCGGCGAGCGCGAGGTTCAGTCCCGCGCCGACCGCAGGGCCGTTGACGGCCGCGATCGTCGGCAGCGCGCAGTTGGCGACGGCCAGGAAGCCGTCGTAGATCACGCGTAGGCCGTCCTCGGTCGCCTCGCCCAGCGCTGTCAGGTTCGCCCCGGCGCAGAACGCCTTGCCCGCGCCGGTGACGATCAGCGCGTGCACGTCGGTGTTGGCCTCGGCGGCGTCGACCGCGGCGCGCAACGCCGCCGAAATCTCGGCGGTGACCGCGTTCCGGCGGTCGGGGTCGTTGATGGTGATGACGGCGACGTTGTGGTCGACGTGGACCAACACGAGTTCAGACACGCGGCTCAGCCTAGTGACCGCCCTCGGACGGGGGTCAGGCGATGGTCAAGGTGACGTTGTTCAGCGACACCGCGACATCGGTGGGCAGGATGTCGACGAAGGTGGGAGCGTCGCGCACGGCGGGTCCGGATGCGATGACGTTGGCCGGAAAGCTGGGGCTGCACGGGAAGTTGTTGCACCGATACCAGAAGCCGGGCGCACTTTGATACGGGAACATGCTCGGCGCCTGATCCACGCGATAGCGACCGGGCTGGATGAATGCCGTCGCCCACCCGTCTCGAGGGTTGGTGGCCACGTTGAAGACGCCATTACTGCCGTAGCTCGGCGGGCTCGCGTACGCCGGGGCGGCAAGCGTAACCGCCACTAATGCGGCGGCCGCTGTCGCCGCGACCTTCGTTTTCACGACGTGGAGTCTATCGAGCAGCGCGCGCTCCGGAAGCGGATCGCGAAGGCGAGCACCCGCTATGCCGCCGCAGCGCCGCTGTTGTCGTTGTTGTTGTTGTTGTTGTTGTTGTTGTCGTTCTTATCGGCGTCGTTCTTGTCTTTGTCGTTGGGCCCGGCGTTCGTTCCGGTACTGCTTCCCGTGCCGGTGCTGGTCGTCGTCCCGGTGGTGGTGCCCGTGCTGGTGCTGGTCGTCGTCCCGGTCTTGGTATCGGTGTCGGTCCCCGTGCCGGTGCCTGTGCGGGTTCCTGTGCCCGTGCCTGACTCGGCGTCGACGTTCGTATTCGTGTCGACGTCGGTGTCTGTGTCGGTGTCGGTGTTCTTGGGGTTGTCGGTGTCGGTGTTCGTAGTGCTGTTCGTCGGGCCCGTCTCGGTGCGGGTTCCCGCGCCCGTCAGCTGGTTCTGCGAAAGGTCCGTCTGTTGGCCGCTGCCTTGACCGTCGCCCTGCGGTTCCGGTCCTGAGTCGGTGGTGCCGACGGTGCCGTCGTCTCCAGTGCCGTCATCGCCACCATCGCCGTCGGGCACCGTGTCAAGGCCGTCACCCGTGATCGACATCTGCCGCGCGTTGAGGCCGTCCAGATTCGAGTCGGTCGTCGTGCCGACGATCTCGTCGGGCGGCGCGGACTGTCTGGCCACCGAAACGGGTTGTGCCGCCTTCGGAAGGAACGGCGAGAAGATCGCCGCGATGGTTTCCAGGATCGCGCCGGGAAGTTTGACCAACGCCGTCAGCATGTCGCCGATCGACGGAATGAACCGGCCGGGGCGGTACGCGCTCGGGTCCGAGGGAATCGGATTGCCGCCGTAGTAGCCGGCGTCGACCGCCCATTTCAACAGCGGCGCAGTGATGTTCGCGATGTAGTCACCGAAGATGCCGCGGATCAGCGTGGTCAGCGGCAGCTCCCTGGCCGTGTAGGTGACATACGTCGTGTTACCCCGCGTCGTGACGTACGCGCTGATCCGGTCGCCGACCGGCGAAATGCACCTGGCGTCGGGACACGCGAGCACGGCGCCGTTGTCGGTGAGCGCGCAGGTGTTCGCAGAGCATGTGACATTCGGGGTGCCATCTGCGTTCACGGGCAGATCGACATCGTCCTGGCTCAGGCGCGTCGTGAACCATGAGGCCAGCGAGTTGAGAGCGGAGAACGGGTTGAGCACGTAGCCGGGCGCGTTCGAGTTGTAGTCGTACTCGTAGCCGGTGTTGACGACTCGCAATGCGCCCGTCTGACTCGGCGTGGGGTACGGGTTCACCCCGATGAGGGCGAACAACGGATAACGGGTGCCGAAACCGCCGTCTGGCCGGGCGACGTCGTTGTCGAGGATGAACACGGTCCTGCTCAGATCAGTGTCGTTCCTCAGCAGCAGCAAACTCGTGTTCGCGGCGCCCCAGCCCGACGCGATGACGGCGTTGTCCTCACCGGCGTTGGCGTCGAGGGCCGCCTGGATGCCGGTCGGGCCGTCCCAGAAGTTGACGTGGACGATGTCGTCGAGATCGGGCCCGGTGTAGGTCGGGTCATCGCGGAACTTTCGTCCGTAGAAGTCCTCGACACCCGCTCCGCTCGGGTGCGTTGAACTGCCCACGACGATGAGGGCGGTCAGATCGACGAGGGATGCGGAGATGGAGGCGGGCTGCGTGGCCGCAACGCATGCGACGCTGGTGGCCATCCCGATAGCGGCGGCCCCAAACGCGACCTTGACCGCGGGCTTTCTCTGTGGCCCGGCCATGCTTTGCCTCTCGCGAAAGGATTTCCAGCAAACCCTAACTTTGACGGGCATGCTACGCGAGATGGCAGGGTGACGTAAGCGCCCCGGACCAACTCGAACCCTGCGGCCGCCGTGTTGCGCAAAGCTTTGCCCAATCGGGTCGATCGTGAGCGTGCTTCGGCAGTCGTGGATCAGAACGTGTGTCTGAGCCATTAGCAGGAGTCGAAGTCGGCAAAGCATGGTCGGCTGAACGTTCCTCGCTTGCTTTCCAATAACACTCGGGCATTCGGCATACCGCAACGGGAGCGTCCTGTGCCTGGTGTGACGGGTGGGGCGGTAGATCAGTCTGGCAAGCCGTTTGGCTGACCAACATTGCGAATAACGGATTCCCCCACCCCTCGCGGAGTAGTACGGATCTGTCGGAGGCGTCAATATCAAAAAAGGGAAAGACGTCCAGCTCGGAAGTACCGTCGATGTCGGGGCGCGTTCGCTGGGCGCTCCGATGTTCAGTCCCGACGGCACCCATGTGCTGCTCTACACCGGCGGGACCGCGCTCACCAAGATCACTGTTATACCCATTTAACGCCTACGACTTAACAGACAAATCCACGCTTCCTGCTTCTGGTTTCGCTTCGGCAATTTTCCATCGCCTTGCGCCGACGCACCAGGTTGCCGTGCTCGATGTACGAGCGTGCGCGGCTTGAGGCGCGACTTGGAGTGGGTGTCGATTCATGTTGCCGAGGTTGGCTTTGTCTCAGACGACCACATCTCCGTCATCAACGACGCCAGGAGAAGGCTCGCGACACTCCACCCTCGACCCCACAAGGGACTACCAACCCACCGGCGCACCAAAGGCCCAAACGGAAAAAACCGCAGACCTAAAGTAGGTCCACGGTTATTCCGATGTCTTGCGACATCACAAAGCGCCCCCGACAGGATTCGAACCTGCAACCTACGGAGTAGAAATCCGCTGCGCTATCCGTTGCGCCACGGGGGCAAGATCACATCACGCGACCCAGAAACTACACCCTCGCCAAATTCCCGCAAACCGATGGATGGGTCAGCTTTTATTCTGGGATCGATGGCGAGACATCACACGAAGGACAAAGGCGATCTAGGCATCGGCAAAGCCCACGCCGACTTGGTGAGCAAAGGTTTCACGGTCTTGTTCCCCGCAACGGAACATGCGCCGTTCGATCTTGTTGCATATGCGGCAGGAGAGTTCCACCGCCTTCAGGTGAAGTACCGGTCCGCACGCGCGGGTGCCGTCAGCGTTATGTTCCGGTCTATGTGGGCCGATCGTAATGGGACGCATACGACGCGGATGGATAAGGGGGCAATCGATACGGTTTGCATCTACTGCCCCGAGACCGACGAGTGCTACTACGTTCGGCCGGACGCACATGGCGCGTCGGTCGCGCTTCGGATTTCGCCGAGCAGAAATGGTCAGCAAGCAGGAGTTCTGCATGCGACAGCGTTCCGCGAACTGCCAAAACCAGGTGTCCGCGACAGCCACTAAAGGCACTTCGCACCACCGCGCAGCGGACTAGCGTGGTGAGGGCACGAAGGTGGCGGGACCGGAAGGAGAGCGACGACCTATGAGCGATGTGCCGGACCTCGATGCGGACGGGCTCCCGGAGGAACTCAGCGCATTCGATCAGATCCTGCATCGCGGTGAGGCCAACCCGCGCACCCGCTCGGGGATCATGACCCTGGAGGTCCTCGACACCAACCCGGACTGGGAGAAGTTCAGGCGTCGGTTCGACTACGCCTCGCGCAAGGTGCTCCGGCTGCGGCAGAAGGTCGTCACGCCGACGCTGCCGACCGTCGCGCCCCGGTGGGTGATCGATCCCGATTTCAACCTGGACTTCCACGTCCGCCGTATCCGGATCTCCGAACCGGGAACTCTGCGCCAGGTATTGGATCTCGCGGACGTTTTGGCGCAATCCCCGCTCGACATATCCCGTCCGCTGTGGACCGCGACGCTCATCGAAGGACTGGAGGGCGGGCGCGCAGCGATCATGATGCACCTCAGCCACGCCGTCACCGACGGTGTCGGAGCTGTCGAGATGTTCGCCAACATCTACGACCTGGAACGCGATCCTCCGCCGCAGCCCATTCCGCCGCTGCCGATCCCGCAGGATCTGTCGCCCAATGACCTGATGCGCCAAGGGATCAGCCGCCTGCCCGGCACGATCGCCGGCCGGGTGCGCGGTGTCGTGTCCGGCGCCGCACACGTGGTGGGGGAGGCGATCCGCGACCCGATCTCGCGCATGGGCAGCATCATCGACTATGCAATGTCGGGGGCTCGGGTGATGGGACCGGTCGCTGAGCCGTCACCCGTGCTGCGTCGACGCAGCCTGTCTTCGCGCAGCGAGGCCATCGACATCGAGTTCGGACACCTGCATCGCGCGGCGAAGGCCGCCGGCGGCTCCATCAACGACGCGTACCTGGCCGGCCTGTGCGGCGCGCTGCGTCTCTACCACGACGCCAAGGGCGTTCCCATCGACGCGTTGCCGATGGCGGTTCCGGTCAACCTGCGGTCGGAAGCGGATCCCGCCGGTGGAAACCGGTTCGCCGGCGTCAATCTCGCCGCGCCGATCGGGCTGGCGGATCCCGAGGTGCGGATCAAAGACATCCGATCGCAGATGACGAGCAAGCGTGAAGAACGCGCGATCGACATGGTCGGCGCCATCGCCCCCGTCGTCAGCCTGCTGCCCGATTCGGTGCTCGAGTCGATGGCAGCATCGATCGTCAACTCGGATGTGCAGGCCAGTAACGTGCCCGTCTACGCCGGCGACACATTCATCGCCGGCGCTAAGATCCTGCGGCAGTATGGAATTGGTCCGCTGCCGGGAGTTGCGATGATGGTGGTGCTGATCTCGCGGTCCGGGTACTGCACCATCACCACTCGCTACGATCGCGCCGCCATCGATGACCCAGACCTATGGGCGCGCTGCCTGCTAGCGGGTTTCAACGAAGTGTTGGCTCTGGGCGGCGACGGGCGCGCTGAACCGGCGTCGTTCTCGGTAGAGACGTCCGAACCCGTCCACATATCACCGAACGGAAGTGCGCTGCAATGACTTCGGGAAACGGTCAGGCTTCGCAAGCCATCCGCAGGACCATGCGGCTGCCGGGCTCGGTCGCCGAGATCCAGGCGAGCCCGCCCGGGCCCGAGGTCGGCGCGTTCTTCGATCTCGACGGCACCCTGGTCGCCGGCTTCACCGGTGTGATCATGACGCAGGACCGACTGCGTCGGCGCCAGATGTCGGTGGGCGAGTTCATCGGGATGGTGCAGGCCGGCCTGAACCATCAACTCGGCCGTTCCGAGTTCGAGGATCTCATCGGCAAAGGTGCCCGCATGCTGCGCGGAAACTCCCTGGCGGACATCGACGAATTGGCCGAGCGACTGTTCGTGCAGAAGATCGTCTCGCGCATCTACCCCGAGATGCGTGAACTCGTCCGGGCCCACATGGCGCGCGGCCACACCGTGGTGCTCAGTTCGTCGGCGTTGACGGTGCAGGTCGAACCCGTCGCGCGGTTCCTCGGCATCGAGAACGTGCTGAGCAACAAGTTCGAGACCGATGAGAACGGCCTGCTCACCGGCGAGGTGCTCACTCCGATCATCTGGGGCCCCGGAAAGGCCAGAGCGGTGCAGGAGTTCGCCGCCAAGAACGGCGTCGACCTGTCGAAGAGCTACTTCTATGCCGACGGCGACGAGGACGTCGCCCTGATGTATCTGGTCGGAAATCCGCGGCCCACCAACCCGGCGGGCAAGCTCGCGGCCGTCGCCGCCAAGCGTGGTTGGCCGATATTGCGATTCAGCAGCCGCAGCGGCAGCAGCCCGGTGTCCCAGCTGCGCACCGCGGCGGGCATCGCGACGATGATGCCGGTCGCCGCCGGCGCGATCGGCATCGGGCTGCTGACCCGCAGCAAGCGCACCGGTGTCAACTTCTTCACGTCGACGTTCGGCCGCACGCTTCTCGGGGCCATCGGCGTCGAGCTCAATGTGCTCGGCAAGGAGAACTTGACCGCCCAGCGGCCTGCGGTGTTCATCTTCAATCACCGAAACCAAGCGGACCCGCTCATCGCGGGCCGATTGGTGGAAACCAATTTCACGTCGGTCGGTAAGAAGGAATTGGAGAAGGACCCGATCGTCGGCACCATGGGCAGGATCCTGGATGCCGCGTTCATCGACCGCGACGATTCGGAGAAGGCCGTCGAGGGCCTCAAGAAGGTCGAGGAACTGGCACGCAAGGGTTTGTCGATCCTCATCGCGCCCGAGGGCACCCGGCTGGATACCACCGAGGTCGGCCCGTTCAAGAAAGGCCCGTTCCGGATCGCGATGTCGGTGGGAATTCCCATCGTTCCCATCGTGATTCGCAATGCCGAGGTCATCGCTGCCCGCGACTCGAGCACCTTCAATCCGGGAATCGTCGACGTGGTGGTCTATCCGCCGATCCCGGTGGATGACTGGACGCACGAGAACCTGCCCGAACGCATTGCCGAGGTGCGCCAGCTCTACCTCGACACGTTGAAGGACTGGCCGCAGGACGAGTTGCCGACACCGGACCTGTACAAGCGCAACGCCCCCAAGAAGGCGGCCAAGAAGGCGTCACAGAAGAAGGCGTCACAGAAGAAGGCGGCAGCGAAGAACACCGCAGCGAAGAAGACGTCAAAGAAGGCGACCGCCAGCAAGGCGTCCACCAACAAATCAACGACCAAGAAAGCGGCGGCGACGAAGGCCCCTGCCGAGAAGGCAGCCGCGAAAAAGGCTGTGCAGAAGGGTCGGCCGTGAAAATCTCCACGGATTACTACGCGCCGTTCACCGCGACTGACGACGCGCTCGTGCTGGCGTCGGTGTCGTCGCCCGCCGAAGAGGAACTGCTCAACGACTGGTTGGAGCAGCAGCGCCGAGAGCATCCGGACTCCAAGGTCGACGTTCTGCGACTGCCACACGACGATCCTCCGCCCGCGGTCCTGGCCCAGCTTGTGGCGGAACTGGAGGCCGACGAGGACCGGTCGGTCGTACCGGTGCGGGTGTTCTGGGTGCCGGGCGGCCTCCCGACACGCTCGAAAGTCGTTGCGCTGCTGTCGGGTCGCGACACCTACCGGCCGCCGGAGATCATTCAGCGACGGATTCTTCGCCGGGACCCGGCCCGCGCAAGGGTGGTCGCCGGTGAGCCCGCGAAGGTGTCAGAGCTTCGCCAGCAGTGGGCCGACACGACGGTGGCCGAGAACTCGCGCGAGTTCGCGCGATTCGTCATCCGCCGCGCCGTCCTCGCGATCGAACGGGTCGAGCTCCGGTTGCTCGGACCGGAATACAAATCTCCGCGACTGATCAAGCCCGAGATACTGGCATCGTCGCGGTTTCGTGAAGGCCTGGAACAGATTCCGGATGCAACCGTCGCCAAAGCGGGGGAGATGCTCGATGAACTCTCCACCGGATGGAGTCGGTTCTCGGTAGATCTCATCCCGTCCCTGGGCCGCGCCATATTCAGTCGCGGGTTCGATCCGAACATCGACTATGACCGTGACGAGGTCGAGGCGATGCGCCGCAACCTGGAGAACCATCCGGCGGTGCTGCTGTTCTCGCACAGGTCATATCTCGACGGTGTGATCGTGCCGGTGGCGATGCAGGAGAACCGGTTACCCCCGGTTCATACGTTCGCGGGCATCAATCTGTCCTTCGGGTTCATGGGTCCGTTGATGCGCCATTCGGGCGTCATCTTCCTGCGCCGCAAACTCGACGACCCGTTGTATAAGTATGTCTTACGGCAGTTCGTCGGTTACATCGTCGAGAAGCGGTTCAACCTCAGCTGGTCGATCGAAGGCACGCGGTCGCGAACCGGCAAGATGTTGCCACCCAAGCTGGGTCTACTCGCCTACGTCGCCGATGCGTATCTCGACGGCCGCAGCGACGACATCCTGTTGCAGCCGGTATCGATCAGCTTTGACCAGCTACACGAGACCGCCGAGTACGCCGCCTATGCCCAGGGTGGTGAGAAGACGCCCGAGGGTCTGTCGTGGCTCGTCAATTACATTCGGGCGCAAGGGGAGCGCAACTACGGCAAGATCTACGTCCGGTTCCCCGAGGCCGTGTCGATGCGTGAGTACCTCGGCGAACCCCACGGCCCGATGGTCGAGGACGAGGCCGCCAAGCGGCTCGCGATGCAGAAGATGGCGTTCGAGGTGTCGTGGCGGATCCTGCGCGCGACCCCGGTCAACGCGACCGCGCTGGTGTCTGCGCTCTTGCTGACCGCGCGCGGCGTCGCACTCACGGTCGATCAGCTGCACCACACGCTGCAGGATTCACTGGATTACCTGGAGCGCAAGCAGACTCCGATGACCAACAGCGCGCTGCGACTGCGCACGACCGACGGCGTGCGCGCCGCGCTCGATGCGTTGTCCAACGGCCATCCGGTCACATGCGTCGACAGTGGCCGGGAACCCGTGTGGCGGATCAAGCCGAGCGACGAGCACGAAGCGGCGTTCTACCGCAACACCCTCATCGACGCGTTTCTGGAAACCTCGATCGTGGAACTGGCCCTCGTGTACGCCGCGCGATCGGAAGGAGATCGCTTGGAGGCGTTCTGGAATCAGGCGCTGCGGCTGCGCGATCTGCTCAAGTTCGACTTCTACTTCGCCGACTCCGCCGCCTTCCGCGAACACCTCATGGAGGAGTTGTCGTGGTTCGACGACTGGGAGGGTGCCGTCGCTGCAGGCAGCGCGACGATCGACCAACTGCTCCGCGCGAAGCGGCCGATGATTGCGGGCGCGTTGCTGCGCCCGTTCTTCGAGGCCTACGAGATCGTGGCGGATGTGCTGCGCGATGCACCAGCCGAGATCGATGAGAAGGACCTGACCAAACGGGCGTTGGGTCTCGGCAACCAGTACGTCGCGCAGGGCCGCGTCCGCAACAACGAGTCGGTGTCCGCGTTGCTGTTCGCGACGGCCCGTCAGGTCGTCGCCGACCAGAACCTGCTCACGCCCGCGGCCGATCTGACCGAACGGCGCACTGCGTTCCGCGACGAACTACGCGGCATCCTGCTCGATATGGACAAGGTCGATCAGATCTCCCGCGACCAGTTCTTCCAGCGCGAAGCGCTGCGCCGAAAAGCCCGCAGGGAATCGGCCTAGCCTCGACCACACCGATTTCGGGCGGTCAGCTGCTGCCCCATACGCTGGACCCATGACGACGACTGCCTCTGGCCTGCGCAGCAGCGCGGTGTGGCCGGTGCTCGTCGGGGTGGCGGTGTTGGCCGGCGCGGTTGCGGCAGGGCTGGCTGCGTTGTCGATCACAGATGCGTTGACGGCGACCGGGCTGCCCGATCCCGGCCCGGTCACCACCTATGGCCTGCCGTTTGTGCGCGCGGCGGGCGAGATCGCGGCCGTCGTCGCCGTCGGATCCTTCCTGCTTGCCGCGTTCCTGGTGCCGCCGCAGACCAACGGTGTGCTCGATGCGGGTGGCTACCGTGCGCTGCGACTCGGCACCGTCGCCTCCGGAGTGTGGACCGTCTGTGCCGCGCTCCTGGTACCGCTGACCGTGTCCGACATCACCGGCCAGCCGCTGACGTCGCGCCTCGATCCGATGGCGATCTGGTCGGTGGCGAGCCTGGTCGACATCGCCGGCGCGTGGCGATGGACCGCGTTTCTGGCCGCCGCCGTGACCATCGCCAGCATCCCGGTGCTGCGCTGGTCGCCCACACCGCTGCTGTTCGCCGGTTCCCTGATCACCCTGCTGCCGCTTGCGCTCACCGGACATTCGTCCTCGGGTGGTTCGCACGACCTGGCCACCAACAGTCTGCTCATCCATCTCGTGGCCGGTGCGCTGTGGGCGGGTGGCCTGCTGGCGCTGCTGGTGCACGCGCTGCGTGGCGGCGAACATGGCTACCTGGCCGCGCGCCGGTTCTCGGTGGTCGCGTTGTGGTGCTTTGTTGCCATGGCGCTCAGCGGTGTCGTCAACGCGCTCGTTCGGGTGCGCCCGGCGGACCTGCTGGACACCACCTATGGATGGTTGATCCTGGGCAAGGCGGCGGCGTTGTGCGTGCTCGGGGTGATCGGCTGGCTGCAACGACGTCGCGGTGTCGCGGCCCTGAAAGCGGATCCCGGCGCGCGCGGCGCGCTGATCAGGCTGGCGCTCGTCGAGGCTGTCGTCTTCGGGCTGACGTTCGGTATCGCCGTCGCGTTGGGCAGGACACCACCTCCACCCCCGCCGGTCTTCAATCCCTCGATCCCGGCGATCGAGATCGGCTACGACCTTGCCGGGCCCCCGACGGTCGCGCGCCTGTTGTTCGACTGGCGCTTCGACCTGATATTCGGCACGGCCGCAATCGTATTCGCGATCATGTATGTGCTCGGCGTGATCCGGCTGCGACGCCGCGGCGACGCATGGCCCGTCGGCCGGACCGTGGCGTGGCTCCTGGGATGTCTGGTACTGCTGCTGGCCACATCTTCGGGGGTCGGTCGATACATGCCTGCCATGTTCAGCATGCACATGGCAGCGCACATGCTCCTGTCGATGCTCGCACCGATCCTGCTGGTGCTCGGCGCTCCGGTCACGCTCGCGCTGAGGGCATTACCCGCCGCAGGTCGCGGCGATCCGCCCGGTCCGAGGGAGTGGCTGCTCGCCGCCCTGCATTCCCGGGTGTCGCGCGTGCTGACCAATCCGTTGGTCGCGACGGTCATCTTCGTCGTCGGGTTCTACGGCCTGTACTTCGGCGGGATCTTCGATGCAGCGGTCGACAGTCATCCGGCGCACCTCGCCATGAATCTGCACTTCCTGCTGTCCGGCTATCTGTTCTATTGGGTCGTGATCGGGGTGGATCCGACACCGCGCCCGATCCCTCCGCTGGGCAAGGTCGGAATGGTGTTCGCGTCGTTGCCCTTCCACGCCTTCTTCGGCGTCGTGTTGATGAGCACCAACACCGTTCTGGGAGAACCGTTCTACAAGTCTTTGCAGCTGTACTGGCACACCGACCTGCTGGGTGATCAGCGGTTGGGCGGTGGAATGGCTTGGGCCGCAGGGGAGGTACCGCTCGTCATCGTGATGATCGCGCTGCTGATCCAGTGGCGCCGCACTGACGAACGCACCGCCAAACGGCTTGACCGCGCTGCCGACCGTGACGACGAGGCCGACCTCGCGGCGTACAACAGGATGCTCGCCGAACTCGCCCGCCGGGACGAGCGCTAGACCGCCCGCGCCTCGATCGCTGCCGGCCAGCTGCCGTAATCGCTGATATCGGGCCCGGTGGCGGCCGAGGCATCGCAACCGAAACCGGTGCGCCAGGTGCCGTCGTCGAACTCGACCTTGCCGAGCTGCATCGGCGGCGGCAACGCGTCGAGAAACCGCCCGAGCGCGCTCGGGGACAGCAGCCATCGATGACCCATCAGCGACGCGCCGGATGTGCCATCGGGCACACGGGTGACCGCCGGTTTGGCCGGCTCGGTCGGCAGGACGGTCATCCGGTACCGCGGTGCGGTTCTGATCTCGCCGGCCCACCGCGCACCGAGGTCCGTGAGTTGGTGCGCCAGCGGCCCGCCGCGCAGGTGCGCGCCGAACACCACCAGCTCCAGATCCTCGCTCATGCCGTTCAACTTACGGCGAGCGGTCATGGGACGGCGGCTGTCCACAACCGCCGATTCATCCACAGCCGTCGGCGCCCGGGCGGGTTCTCCGGATCGGCTGTCAGTGATCCGACGGCCAATGGGGGTGTCACCGACGAGCCGCGTCCCGGCTCGTCGCCACCAATGAAAGGAAGCATCATGTTCGAGACGCCCTTCCATATCGTCGGCAACGTCGTCACCGATCCGATCCACCGCCAGGTCGGCGAGCAGGAGATGGTCAGATTCCGCGTCGCCAGCAATTCACGCCGTCGCACCGCCGAAGGAACATGGGAGCCCGGTAACTCGTTGTTTGTCACGGTGACCTGCTGGGGGCGCGCGGTGGCCGGTGCCAGCGCCGCCCTGGTCAAGGGCGATCCGGTGATCGTGGTCGGCCACGTCTACACCAGTGAGTACGAGGACCGGGACGGCAACCGTCGCTCATCGGTCGAGGTACGGGCGACATCCGTCGGCCCCGACCTGGCCCGCTGCGACGCACGAATCGACCGCAAGCAACGGGCCGAAGCGCGGGTCACCAGCCTCGGCGACGAGGCTATCGCCAACGACGAAGCCGCCGACAGCGCTGCTGACAACGACGACGAAGCGGACCAGTCCGGCGAGGCGCTGCCACTGACGGCGTAGGCGCAGGTACACGGTCGAATCAGCCGCTGGAACACACAGTCGGCTCGGCCGAGGGGGCCACGCCTAGGATGGTCGGCGGCGATAGACGCGGATACACGCGGATACACCCGATAGACGACTGAACCATCTTGGAAAGGCAACACCACGGCATGGCCGAATTCATCTATTCGATGCGGAAGGTCCGCAAGGCGCACGGCGACAAGGTCATCCTTGACGACGTCAGTCTGAACTTCCTTCCAGGCGCGAAGATCGGCGTTGTCGGTCCGAACGGGGCGGGCAAGTCGAGCGTCTTGCGGATCATGGCCGGACTCGACACCCCCAACAACGGTGATGCGCTGCTTCAGCCAGGCGCGACCGTCGGGATTCTGCAGCAGGAACCGCCGCTGGATGAGACCAAGACGGTCCGCCAGAACGTGGAGGACGGCGTCGCGATCAAGGCGAAGCTCAACCGCTACAACGAGGTCGCCGAGCTGATGGCCACTGACTACTCCGACGAGCTGATGGAGGAGATGGGCAAGCTCCAGGAGGAGCTCGACGCCGCCGACGCGTGGGACATCGACTCCCAGCTGGAACAGGCGATGGACGCGCTGCGCTGCCCGCCTGCCGACGAGCCCGTCACCCACCTTTCGGGTGGTGAGCGTCGCCGCGTCGCGCTGTGCAAGCTGCTGCTGTCCAAGCCCGACCTGCTGCTACTGGACGAGCCGACCAACCACCTCGACGCCGAGAGCGTCCTCTGGCTGGAACAGCACCTCGCCGAGTACAAGGGCGCCATCCTGGCGGTCACCCACGACCGCTACTTCCTGGACAACGTCGCCGAGTGGATCCTCGAGCTGGATCGCGGACGCGCTTACCCGTACGAGGGCAACTACTCCACCTACTTGGAGAAGAAGGCCGAGCGCGTCGCCGTGCAGGGCCGCAAGGACGCCAAGCTGCAGAAGCGGCTGCAGGAGGAGCTGGCCTGGGTCCGGTCCGGCGCCAAGGCGCGCCAGGCGAAAAGCAAGGCCCGCTTGCAGCGCTACGAGGAGATGGCCGCAGAAGCGGAGAAGACGCGCAAGCTCGACTTCGAGGAGATCCAGATCCCGACGGGCCCGCGGCTGGGCAGTGTCGTCGTCGAGGTCGAGCATCTCGACAAGGGATTCGAGGGACGCACCCTCATCAAGGACCTGTCGTTCACGCTGCCGCGCAACGGCATCGTCGGCGTCATCGGCCCCAACGGTGTCGGTAAGACCACGCTGTTCAAGACCATCGTCGGCCTCGAGCAGCCCGACAGCGGCACCGTGAAGATCGGCGAGACGGTCAAGCTGAGCTACGTCGACCAGAGCCGCGCGGGCATCGACCCCAAGAAGACGGTGTGGGAGGTCGTCTCGGACGGGCTGGACTACATCGAGGTCGGCCAGAACGAGATCCCGTCGAGGGCCTACGTCTCGGCGTTCGGCTTCAAGGGTCCCGACCAGCAGAAACCTGCGGGTGTGTTGTCCGGCGGTGAGCGCAACCGGCTCAACCTGGCGCTCACCCTCAAGGAGGGCGGCAATCTCATCCTGCTCGACGAGCCCACCAACGACCTCGACGTGGAGACCTTGTCTTCGTTGGAGAACGCGCTGGAGAACTTCCCCGGCTGCGCCGTGGTGATCTCCCACGACCGCTGGTTCCTCGACCGCACTTGCACCCACATCCTGGCGTGGGAGGGCGACGACGACAACGAGGCCAAATGGTTCTGGTTCGAGGGCAACTTCGCCGGCTACGAAGAGAACAAGGTGGAGCGCCTCGGAGTCGAGGCGGCGCGTCCGCACAGGGTGACCCACCGAAAGCTCACACGCGACTAGTGTCGATCAGCGGACCACGACGTCACCTCCGGTTTCGGGGCGACGCCGACAGCCAACGACGGATGGTCCGCAGGTAGGGCGAGGAGCGTGGCATGTCGGTTAATCCGGGAGCCGTGGGGAGACCAGCTGACCCTGCCGCCGGAGCAGCGGCACCTCAGCTGAGCCCGGACCAGGTCGCGCGGCTCGCCCATGCGTACTTGGACACATACCGCGGGCCACACGACGCGCCCGCCGCCGATTCGTCGGTGACTCTGCCGGTGGACATGTCCACGCGCCAGATGATCGGGCCGGCCATGATCACCTCGCATCACCGCTTGGGCCGGCGTCGGCCGATCGGTGACACCCGTGTCGAGGTCTACGGCGCCGATGATCCGGCGGGATTCGGTCCGGCATTGCAGATCGTCACCGACTACACGCCGATGGTGATGGACTCGGTGACGGTGCTGCTGCACCGATTCGGCGTGTCTTACACCGCGATCATGAACCCGGTCTTCCGGGTGCAGCGCGGCCCGACCGGCGAGCTGCTCGACATGCGGCCGCACGCGGACGTCGGGGGATCCCAGGAGGGCGTCGACGAGAGCTGGATCCACGTCCAGCTCGCGCAGGCAGCCGACAGCAAGGCGCTCACTCAGGTCGCGCAATTGCTGCCAGGCGTGTTGGCTGACGCGCGACAGGTCGCCATCGACTCCAACGCGATGGTGGCGACCATGCGCGGTCTGGCGCACGAACTCGACCACGACCCCGAAGGTCGATTCCCCAGTCGTGACCGCAGAGACGTTGCGGCGCTGCTCCGTTGGCTCGCTGACGGGCACTTCATCCTGCTCGGGTATCAACGGTGCCCGGTCAGCAACGGACGCTCGTCCGTCGACCTGTCGAGCCGGCTCGGCGTCCTCCGGCTACGCCAGGACGTGCTGCCGCAGCTGACCCACAACAACGACCTACTCGTGCTCGCGCAGGCCACCATCCCCAGTTATCTTCGCTACGGCGCGTATCCCTACATCGTCGTTGTCCGTGAGAACCCGGGCACCATGGCCATCGAACACCGCTTCGTCGGCCTGTTCACCGTCGCCGCCACCAATGCGAACGTGCTTGAAATACCGCTGATTTCACGACGTGTGCGCGACGCCTTGGCGCTGGCCCATCGCGACCCCAGCCACCCCGGACAGTTGCTGCTGGACGTCATCCAGACCATTCCGCGTTCGGAGTTGTTCGCGCTGTCCGCGCAGGAACTGCTCGACATGGTCAAGGCGGTGATCGATCTCGGGTCGCGGCGCCGCACACTGCTGTTCATGCGGGCCGATTCGCTCGCCCACTTCGTCTCGTGTCTCGTCTATCTGCCACGTGACCGCTACACCACCGCCGTCCGGCTCGAGATGCAGGACATCCTGGTTCGCGAACTCGGCGGGGTGAGTATCGAATACACCGCTCGTGTCAGTGAATCACCCTGGGCTGTCGTGCATTTCACGGTGCGTATGCCCGACGATTCCCGCCCGGAGAACATCGACACGTCGCTCGCCAATGAGAGCCGGATCCAGAACCTGCTCACCGAGGCGGCGAGGACCTGGGGCGATCGGTTGATCGGGGCCGTCAAGTCCGGCTCCATCGACCAGGTCAAGGCCGAGCACTACGCGGGGGCGTTTCCTCCGGCGTACAAGCAGGCTATCGCACCGTTGGATGCGATCCACGACATCGGCATCATCGAAGAGCTGCAGGATGATTCGGTCAAGCCGGTCCTTGTCGACACCGCCGAGGAGGGCATCGCCCAACTCACCCTCTATCTGGGTGGACACTCCGCGTCGCTTTCCGACCTGCTTCCGATGCTGCAGTCGATGGGTGTCGTGGTGCTGGAAGAGCGGCCGTTCACCGTCATCCGCCCCGACGGGCTGCCGGTGTGGATCTATCAGTTCAAGATCTCCCCTCACAAGTCCATTCCGGAGGTGCCTGCCGGTCCGGAACGCGAAGCGACCGAGGCGCGTTTTGCCGATGCGCTGACCGCGATCTGGAACGGGCACGCGGAGATCGATCGATTCAACGAGTTGGTCCTGCGCGCCGGCCTCACCTGGCAGCAGGTGGCGGTGCTGCGGAGTTATGCGAAATACCTGAGGCAGGCCGGATTCCCGTACAGCCAGGCCCACATCGAAACCGTCATCAACGACAACGCCGGTACCGCGCGGTCGCTGATCGAATTGTTCGAGGCACTGTTCTATCCGTCCGCTCCGACCGAGGATGAGCCGAGACGCCGCGACGCCCAAGCGGCCGCCGCGGCCGTCGCCGCCGACATCGACGCACTGGTCAGCCTGGACACCGACCGCGTTCTTCGCGCGTTCGCGTCGATGATCCAAGCCACTCTTCGCACCAACTACTTCATCACCCGGCAGGACTCCGCGCGAGCGCAGAACGTGCTGTCGTTCAAGCTCAATCCCGGCCTGATCGACGAACTTCCGTTGCCTCGGCCGAAATTCGAGATCTTCGTCTACTCGCCGCGGGTCGAGGGCGTACATCTGCGATTCGGATATGTGGCCCGCGGCGGCCTGCGCTGGTCGGACCGTAGGGAAGACTTCCGCACCGAGATCCTGGGACTCGTCAAGGCGCAGGCGGTGAAGAACGCCGTCATCGTGCCGGTGGGCGCCAAGGGCGGGTTCGTGGTGAAGAATCCGCCGTTGCCGACCGGCGACGCCGCCGCCGACCGCGATGCACAGCGCAACGAGGGCGTGGCCTGCTACAAACTGTTCATTTCGGGCCTGCTGGACATCACCGACAACGTCGACAAGGCCACCGGGGCCGTGGTGACCCCGCCCGACGTGGTGCGGCGCGACGGCGAGGACGCCTATCTGGTGGTTGCGGCCGACAAGGGCACCGCGACATTCTCGGACATCGCCAACGAGGTGGCGAAGTCGTACGGGTTCTGGCTCGGGGACGCGTTCGCATCCGGCGGATCGGTGGGTTACGACCACAAGGCGATGGGGATCACCGCCAAAGGTGCGTGGGAGTCCGTCAAGCGGCACTTCCGGGAGATGGGCGTCGACACCCAGACCGAGGACTTCACCGTCGTCGGTGTCGGCGACATGAGCGGTGACGTGTTCGGCAACGGAATGTTGCTGTCCAAGCACATTCGGCTGCTCGCCGCGTTCGACCACCGCCACATCTTCATCGACCCCAACCCCGACGCGGCCAGGTCATGGGACGAACGCAAGCGACTCTTCGAGCTTCCGCGCTCCAGCTGGGAGGACTACGACCCGTCGCTGATCAGCGAGGGCGGCGGCGTCTACAGCAGACAGCAGAAGGCCATCCCGATCAGCCCGCAGGCCCGAGCCGCATTGGGCATCGAGGACGGCGTCGAGGAACTCACACCGCCCGCTCTGATGAAGGCGATCCTGAAGGCGCCGGCCGATCTGCTCTTCAACGGCGGCATCGGCACCTACATCAAGGCTGAGAGCGAGTCCGACGCCGACGTCGGCGATCGCGCCAACGATCCCGTGCGAATCAACGGTAATCAGGTGCGCGCCAAGGTGATCGGCGAGGGCGGAAACCTCGGCGTCACGTCGCTGGGGCGTATCGAGTTCGACCTTGCCGGCGGGCGGATCAACACCGACGCGCTGGACAACTCCGCGGGAGTCGACTGCTCCGACCACGAGGTCAACATCAAGATCCTGATCGACTCGCTCGTCACCGCGGGCAAGGTCCGCCCCGAGGACCGCACCGAACTGCTGCTGTCGATGACCGACGAGGTCGGGCGTCTTGTCCTGCAGGACAACAAGGATCAGAACGACCTGATGGGGACCAGTCGCGCGAACGCGGCCAGCCTGTTGCCCGTCCATGCGCGCATGATCAAGGATTTCGTCGCGGACCGCGGCCTCAACCGCGAACTCGAGGCGCTGCCTTCGGAGAAGGAGATCGCGCGCCGCGCCGAGAGCGGGATCGGTTTGACCTCACCGGAACTCGCGACGCTGATGGCTCACGTCAAGCTGGCCCTCAAGGACGACGTGCTGGCCAGTGACCTGCCTGACCAGGAGGTGTTCGCGTCGCGACTGCCTGCGTACTTCCCGGCCGAGCTCCGTGACAGGTTCAGCAGCGAAATCCGCTCGCACCAACTGCGTCGCGAGATCGTGACCACGATGCTGGTGAACGACCTCGTCGACACCAGCGGCATCACCTATGCCTACCGCGTGACGGAGGACGTCGGGGTGGGGCCGGTGGACGCGGTGCGCAGCTATGCCGCCACCGACGCGATCTTCCGCATCAGCGACGTGCTGCGCCAGATCCGTGCGGCTGACGTGTCGGTCGCGGTGTCGGATCGCATGACGTTGGATCTGCGTCGGCTCATCGATCGTGCCGGGCGCTGGCTACTCAACTACCGGCCACAGCCCCTCGCCGTCGGCGCCGAGATCAACCGGTTCGCAGCCAAAGTCGCGGCCTTGACACCGCGGATGTCGGAGTGGCTGCGCGGCGACGACAAGGCGATCGTCGCCAAGGAGGCCGGCGAGTTCAGCTCGCACGGTGCCTCGAGCGATCTGGCGTATATGGTCGCCACCGGGCTCTACCAGTACAGCCTGCTCGACGTCATCGACATCGCCGACATCGTGGACCGTGAACCGGCCGAGGTCGCCGACACCTACTTCGCGCTGATGGATCACTTCAACACCGACGGCCTGCTCACCGCGGTATCGCGACTCGAACGCGAGGACCGCTGGCATTCGTTGGCGCGCCTGGCGATTCGCGACGACATCTACGGGTCGCTCCGGGCGCTGTGCTTCGACGTGCTTGCGGTGGGTGAGCCCGACGAGAGCGGCGAGGAGAAGATCGCCGAATGGGAGCTGACCAACAGCTCCCGCGTCACGCGTGCGCGACGGACACTCGCCGAGATCTACGAGGGCGGAAGCCTCGATCTGGCGACGCTGTCGGTGGCAGCCCGCCAGATTCGCAGCATGACACGGACGAGTGGAACGGGGACCTGATGGTGACAGTTGGTTTTGTGGCGCCGGTGCATGTCCGCTGGTCGGACATCGACATGTACCAACACATCAACCACGCCACGATGGTCACCCTCCTCGAAGAGGCCCGGATCCCGTTCCTGCGTGAGCCGTTCGGCCCCGAGATCGAGACCATCGGCCTGCTCATCGCCGACGTGCACATCACCTACAAGGCGCAGCTGCGGCTCATCGATTCGCCCTTACAGGTGACGATGTGGTCGAAGCGCGTGCGGTCCGTCGACTTCACCATCGGATACGAGGTGCGGTCGGTCGGTGCGCCACCCGATTCGAAGCCGGCGGTGATCGCTGAGACCCAGCTGGCCGCCGTGCACATCAAGGAGCAACGACTGCACCGGCTTTCGGAGAGCCAACGCGCCTACTTGCAGCAGTGGCTCAGATGACGCAGCCGGAGCGAGGTCTCTGGGTTGACGGCCCCGCCGACCGCAAAGACCTCGCGACGTTCGTCGAGCGGGCACTAAGACTGGACGACGCAGCGGTGATCCGGTTGCGGGAACGCGAAGGCGGGCTGATCGTGGCCTGGGTGTCAACGGGGTTCGACGTATTGGCCAGCCGCGTAGTGGTCGGTCGGGTCAAACCCGCCGACCTGTCGGCGGGTGCCGATGCGTTGGCCGCCGGCCTTTCCTCGATGAGCGCCGAGGGCTACGTCGACCCTGGTTTCGGCATGGACTCGGCGTGGCGCGGCGGATTACCGCCCGACTCGGGGTTCGAGCATCTCGACGATGTTCCTGCGGGAGTAATGCTTGATCTGGCGCAGCGCGGTATCGCACTCGCGAAGGAGCATTCCAGCTCGTTCGGTCCGCCCGCGTCACTGCTGGATCAAGAGGTGGTGGCGGTCAGCGCGGGCGACACTAGTGTCGGGATTCCGATGCGTTGTGTATTCGCCTTGACCGCAATGGGTTTCCTTCCGCAGTCGGCGGAGGGGTTGGCCGCCGACGAGATCGTTCGCGTGCGTGTGCAGCCTGCGTGGTTGCGCGTCGACGCCCGCTTCGGTTCGGTGTACCGGCGGCGCGGCGACCCCGCCCTGGTCCTCCGCTAGACCAGCCAGGCGGCGGCGTCGGGCGGTAGCTTGCCGTCGACCAGTTCGGCGCTGGCCAGCAGCACCTCGCCCTCGGGCAGCGGGATCGCGCGTGTGCCGGCGTTGAGCACGCACACCAGTCCGCCGCTGCGCCGGAACGCCAGAGTGTCTGAGGGGGAGTCGAGCCATTCGATGGATTTGCCGTCGAATTCGCTTTGGCCCCGACGCAATTCGATCGCGGTCCGGTAGAACGACAGCGTGGATGCCGGGTCGTTGATCTGCTTCTCGACCGTCAACGCCGCCCAATCCGCAGGCAACGGCAACCAGGTGTCCGGATTGTCCGAGAAGCCGAACGGCGGCGCGTCACCCTGCCACGGCACGGGCACCCGGGCCGCGTCGCGTCCGCGTCGGGTGCGGCCCGAGCGTTCCCACACCGGGTCGCGCAGCGCCTCGTCGGGCAGATCGACGTTCGGCAAGCCGAGTTCTTCACCGTTGTAGACGAACACCGCACCGGGCAGCGCGAGCATCGCCAGCATCATCGCCCGAGCCCTGGCCAGGCCGACCGCACCGCCGCCGTAGCGGGTGGGTTCGCGGTCGACGTCGTGGTTGGCCAGCGTCCAGGTGGGCGTCGCATCCACCAGTTCCGCTGCTTCCATCGAGTTGGAGATGGCGCCGCGGATGTCGTCGGCGTCGAACTTCGCGCGCAGCAGCCGGAAATTGAACCCGAGATGAAGTTCGTCGGGGCGGACATACCGCGCGAACTGTTCGTTGTCGTAGACCCACACCTCGCCGATCGCGACGGCGTCCGGATAGTCGTTGAACACCCTGCGGATCTGCCGGTGGATGTCGTGGACGCCGTCGTTGTTGAACCTCGGGTCGTCGTCCATGTCGGCCAGCAGCACCTCGCCCCTGATGACCTCCATGTCGGGGAGTCCCGGTGGCTTGGCCATACCGTGCGCGACGTCGATGCGGAAGCCGTCAATGCCGCGCTTCAGCCAGAACCGCAGCGTCTTCTCGAGATCGTCGAACACCTCGGGGTTGTCCCAGTTCAGGTCGGGTTGCTCGGCATCGAACAGGTGCAGGTACCACTGGCCGGGGTTGCCGTCGGGCTCGATGACGCGCGTCCACGCAGGACCCCCGAAGATCGACACCCAGTTGTTCGGCGGGTGGATGCCGCCTGGGCCGGTGCCGTCGCGGAAGATGTAGCGCTCACGCTGATCGCTGCCGGGGCCTGCGGCCAGGGCCGCCTGAAACCACGGGTGCGCCGAACTGGTGTGGTTGGGCACCAGGTCCATCGTCACCTTGATGCCCGCTGCGTGGGCGGCGTCGGTCAGCCGGTCCAGTGCCTCGATGCCGCCGAACATCGGGTCGACATCGCGAGGGTCCGCCACGTCATAGCCGTGGTCGGCCATCGGCGACACCATGACCGGGTTGAGCCAGATCGCGTCGACGCCGAGCGCCGTGAGGTAGTCCAGCTTGGCGGTCACCCCGTCGAGGTCACCCAGTCCGTCGCCGTTGCTGTCGAAAAACGATCGTGGATAGACCTGATAGAAGAGCGCGCGCGACCACCAGGGGGCCGACATCAGCAGGGCGTTTTCAGAAGAGCGGCCACACGGCCGAAACTAACACCGTGGCGCTAGAAGGGTGAGTTCACCATCGAGTGCGCGGCCATCTCCAGGTACGCCAACAGCTCGGCACGATGCTCGTCGTCGAGTGTCTCCGAGTCGATCTCGGCGACGGCCGTGCGCATACAGCGCAGCCACGCATCGCGTTCGATGTAGCCGATCACGAACGGTGCGTGCCGCATGCGCAGCCGTGGATGTCCACGCTGATCGGAGTAGGTCCGCGGGCCGCCCCAGTACTGCTCGAGGAACATCCGCAGCCGCTCCTCGGCGGCGTCGAGCTCGTCCTCGGGGTAGAGGGGAAGCAGGATCTCGTCCTCGCGCACCAGCTGATAGAAGCGCGACACGATGGCGTTGAAGGTCTCATGGCCACCGACTTCGTCGTAGAACGACCGCTGCGGCTGTGTCACGCCACCATTGTGTCTTGTCGCCGGTCGCGGCCGATCGGCCGGGCACGTCACCCGATGTTCATTGGACTGACCAGGGAACACGTGCAGAATTGTCGTGCGATTGACAGGAATCCATGGTGAACTGTCGTGCGGAGGACGTATGGCGCATCGCAAGAAAGGCCCGTCCAGACGGACCGGCCAGCGGCTGCAAGGTGCCGCAGCGGGTGTTTCCGGGCCCGCGGTATCGCATGCGCAGTCGCGCGTCCTGCACAGTGTCGACACCCATCCGCCCAGTACCGGCGAAGGCTCGATCTGGGGCCGGCGGCGGGTCCTCCTGCTGAACTCCACGTACGAACCGTTGACCGCTCTGCCCATGCGGCGGGCGGTCATCATGCTGATGTGCGGCAAAGCCGACGTCGTGCACGACGACCCAGGCGGCCCCGTCATCCACTCCGCGACCCGCTCGATCGTCGTGCCGACGGTGATCCGGCTGCGGTCCTTCGTGCGGGTGCCCTATCGGGCGCGCATCCCGATGACCAGGGCCGCCCTGATGCACCGCGACCGCTTCCGCTGCGCCTACTGCGGTGGCAAGGCCGACACCGTCGACCACGTGGTGCCCCGCAGCCGGGGCGGCGACCACTCCTGGGAGAACTGCGTCGCGGCCTGCTCGACGTGCAATCACCGCAAGGCGGACCGTTTGCTCACCGAGCTGGGCTGGGCGCTGCGCGCCGTCCCGGTGCCCCCCAAGGGCCAGCATTGGCGGCTGCTGTCGAGCGTGAAGGAACTCGACCCGGCCTGGATGCGGTATCTGGGTGAGGGTGCGGCCTGACGCGTGACTAATACGGTTTGCGCGTGAGCACAGCACTTACCCATGCCCTCATCGGAGGGGTTCCGCTGGCCGTACTGCTGGTGTTGATCTTCTTGATCTACGTGGTCGGCCCGAAGCGCAAGAATCCGCACCCGGCGACGTACAAGTTGTCCGAGCCGTGGACGCACGAACCGATCCTGTGGTCGGCCGACGAGCCCGCCGACCACGGTCATGGCGGCCATGGTTCGCACCCCATCACGG
The DNA here is from genome assembly GCF_025822765.1 of Mycobacterium barrassiae. Lineage (GTDB taxonomy): Bacteria > Actinomycetota > Actinomycetes > Mycobacteriales > Mycobacteriaceae > Mycobacterium > Mycobacterium barrassiae. The sequence continues at coordinate 281,179 of NZ_JACKUK010000016.1, forward strand.
TAGGAGGCGGCGCAAGTGGCAAGTGGTGAAGTCGCAACGACGTCTACGCAAGTAGCGGAACTGCCGCGCGGCTGGGTCGTGACGAGCAGCGGACGGCTCTCCGGCGTCACCGAGCCCGGTGAGCTGTCAGTGACGTACCCCTTCCCGACGATGGAGCTGGTGGTCCTCGACGACGCGCTCAAGTTCGGCTCACGGGCCGCCAAGGCGCGTTTCGCGGTCTATCTGGGGGACCTCGGCGAGGACACCGCCGCGACGGCCCGCCAGATCCTGGCCAAGGTGCCGACACCCGACAACGCCGTGCTGTTGGCGGTTTCGCCGAATCAGCGTGCGATCGAGGTCGTGTACGGCAGCGACGTCAAGGGCCGCGGCATCGAGGAGTCCGCACCCAAGGGGGTGGCCGCCGCCGCTGAGCTCTTCAAGCAGGGCGAGGTGATCCCCGGGCTGGTCAAGGCCATCGAGGTGATGAGCGCCGGCGTCAGGCCTGGGGCGTCGCACTAGCCGACGTCGGCCGTCAGCATCCCGCGGATCTCGATGTAGCGCTCGAGGAACCTGCGTTCGTCGAGGCGTTTTCGCCGCATCCAGCCGGTGACCTCGTCGTTGCACTTGCTGGTGTTGCACTTCGCGCACGCAGGCACGACATTGTCGACCGTGTACCGGCCGCCGCGCGAGATCGCCATGACGCAGTCGCGTTGCAGCGCGCCGTCGTTCGCACCGCAGTAGGCGCACCCGTTCCACGCCTCTTTGAGCGCCGCCCACTGCTCAGCGGTCAGGTCATGCTCGACGGCGGCCATCCGCCGCTTGCGCTTGCGCGCCGCCCGTGCTCGTCGACTGCGATTGACCGCCACACGGAAAATCATGCAGCGCTAGCCTGCACAAACTCCCGCAGAACGACGGCGTGTCGCCCGCAGAGGATTACGTGACGTCGAATTTCCTTGCACGCAGCGACCGCTCCACGCCGGCGCGACCCTCGAGCACCAGCCGGCGCAGCGGCGGTGGCACATCCGGATCGGACAGGAACCTGTCGGCGGCGTCCAGGCCGTCCTGGCTGATGTCCCACGACGGGTACAACCCGACGACGACGGTCTGGGCGACCTCGCTCGACCGCCGTTGCCAGACGCCGGAGATGGCGTCGAAGTACTTGTCCCGGAAGGGCTTCAGCAGTTCCTCTTGGCCCGGGCGGACGAAGCCGGCGATGATCGAGCGCGCGGTGGCGTTGGCCAGCGTGTCGTCCTCGATGACCTCCTGCCAGTCCGCCTCCTTCACCGCCAACTGCGGGCGCGCCGCGGCGGCCTGCGCGGCGTGCCGTCCACCCGCGGCAGTCGGATCGCGTTCGGCCTCAGCGTCGATGAACGGCGTCTCCGGTCCGTCGGCGTCGATCACCCCGGCAGTCGCGAGCGCGGTGACGATGCGCCACCGCAAATCGGTGTCGATCACCAAACCCGGCATGTTCACCGCCGCTGGCTCGTTGTCCAGCAGTGTCGACAGCACGGCGACGTGGTTCGGTGACAGCACCGATGCGCACAGCGCGTTCACGAACGCCAGTTGGTGGTCTGAGCCCGGCTGAGATTCACGCGCCAGATCCAGCAGCGCGTCTCCGAACGCCGGCCAGCCGTTCTCGGCCGCCCACGTCGGGTCGGCGTAGGAGGCGAGCGCGGTCTGCGCCTGCAGCAGCAGGCGTTGCGCCACACCCACTTCCGATTCGGCGTGCACACCGCTGATGACCAGTGCGACGAAATCGCGGGCCTTCAGTTCGGCGTCGCGCGTCATCTCCCATGCCGCCGACCACGCGAGCGTGCGGGGCAGCGGATCGGCGATGTCCGCGATACGGGTCAGCACCGTCTGCAACGACTGCGGGTCGAGCCGCAGCGAGCAGTAGGTCAGGTCGTCGTCGTTGACGAGGATGAGCTGGCCGCGCGAAACACCCTGCAATGGAGGAACTTCGGTGGTATCGCCGTCGACGTCGAGCTCTTCGCGGTGGGTCCGCACCAGCTTTCCGTTGCCGTCGTCGTCATAGATCCCGACCGCGAGACGGTGCACACGCGTCTCCCCGGCGCCCGGCTGCGCCCCGCTCTGCGAGATCGCGAAGCGCGTGAAACGACCCTCGGCGTCGACGTCGAACTCTGGGCGAAGCGTGTTGAGCCCGGTGGTCTTCAGCCACTGCCTGCCCCAGCCGGACAGATCGCGTCCGGAGGCCTTCTCCAGCGCGCCGAGCAGATCCCCGAACGTCGCATTCGCAAAAGCGTGGTCGCGGAAGTAATCCCGCAGCCCCGACAGGAACTCCTCCAGCCCGACGTACGCGACGAGCTGTTTGAGCACACTGGCACCCTTGGCGTAGGTGATGCCGTCGAAGTTCACCTCGACGGCGGCCAGGTCGGGGATGTCAGCGGCCACCGGATGCGTCGACGGCAGCTGGTCCTGCCGGTACGCCCACGACTTCTCGACGTTCGCGAACGTGGTCCACGCCTGCTTGTATTCCGTCGCCTCGTCCTGGCACAGCACCGACGCGAACGTTGCGAACGACTCGTTGAGCCACAGGTCATCCCACCACTGCATGGTGACCAGGTCGCCGAACCACATGTGGGCCATCTCGTGCAGCACCGTCTCCGCGCGGCGCTCGTACGACGCCCGGGTCACCTTGCTGCGAAAGACGTAGTCCTCCAGGAAGGTCACCGCGCCGGCGTTCTCCATCGCGCCCGCGTTGAACTCCGGCACGAAGAGCTGGTCGTACTTGCCGAAGGCGTACGGCACTCCGAAGTTCTTGTGGTAGAAGGCAAATCCCTGCTTCGTCTCGGTGAACAGTCGCTCGGCGTCCATGAACTCGGCCAGCGATGCGCGGCAGAACAGGCCCAGCGGAATGTCGCCGTGCTCGTCGCTGTAGTTGTCGTCCCAGCGTGTGTACGGGCCGGCGATCAGCGCCACCAGATAGGTGCTCATCCGTGGCGTGATGACGAAACTGTGCTTCTTGGCGTCACCCGCATCCTCGACGCCCGCGGTGGCGCCGTTGGAGACGACCTCCCAGTGCGGTGGCGCGGTGACCGTCACCTCGAACGTCGCCTTGAGGTCGGGCTGGTCGAAGCACGCGAACATCCGCTTCGCGTCGGCGGTCTCGAACTGCGAATACAGGTAGACCTCGTCGTCGACCGGGTCGACGAACCGGTGCAGGCCCTCGCCGGTGTTCGAGTAGCGGCAGTCGGCGTCGACGGCGAGGACGTTGTGACCGGCCAGGCCCGTCAGCGGAATGCCGGTCGACTCGTCGTACCCCGACACGTCGATGTCGCGGCCGTTGAGGACCGCGCTGCGGATCCGGTCGGCGGCGATGTCGATGTAGGTGTCGGCACCGTCCAGCGCGTCGAACTCGACGGTCGTCAGCGATCGGAAGGTGGTCTCGCCGGGCTTGCCGGCGCCGTCGGTCAGATCGAGTTCGATGCGGTAGTTGTCGACGGTGACGAGGGCGGCGCGTTCGACCGCCTGGTCGCGAGTGAGGTTGGGAAGTGCCACGAGTCCAACCTAGTGGTCGGGCCCGTTGGGAGGCGCGTCAGAACCCCGGTATCCCCAGCCTGCTGAGCCCGCTGAGCCCGGTGAGCCCATTGAGTCCTTCGAGGATGGTGCCGTTGCCGATCTGCGTCATCATCGACGGGCAGTACGCCGAGATGGCGATGCCGGTGAAGAAAGCAGCGACGTCAGGGTTGATGCCGTGGTTGGACACGGTGGAGTACACCGACGCCAGGTTCTTCCCCGGTTCGACGAGCATCGGGCAGATCGACTGACCCAGCTTCTCGGTGCTCACCGGATCGCCGTAGCTGATGCCGGCGTCGTTCAATGCGTTGAGGAAGCTGGTGTCGACGGGTTCGGCGGACGCCGGTGCCGCGAGGCTCAATGCCGTGGCGACGCCGACCAGTGTCATGGTGGCCGTGCGTTTCGCTTTTATCACAGGTGCAACACTGATTGACAACCGTCACATCGACAACACCGTTGTGTAACGGTTTGCACACTATGCGTGTCCTCTGCGCCATTCCTTGGAAAAGCATGGCAGCGGGAACACCCGCGCAGGGTGCAAGGTTGTGGGAAGAGTCGTCTGAACTACCACCCGAGAGGTTTTTCATGGCCGAGAAGTCTGTCGCCGATTTCTGGTTCGACCCGCTGTGCCCGTGGTGCTGGATCACCTCGCGCTGGATCCTCGAGGTCGAGAAGGTGCGCGATATCGAGGTGAACTTCCACGTAATGAGCCTCGCCGTGCTCAACGAGAACAGGGAAGACCTGCCCGAGCAGTACCGCGAAGGCCTCAAGCAGGCATGGAAGCCGGTTCGCGTGGCCATCGCCGCCGAGCAGGCGAAGGGCAGCGAGATCCTCGCGCCGCTGTACACCGCGATGGGCACGCGCATCCACAACCAGGACAACAAGGACTTCGACGCCGTCATCAAGGAGTCGTTGGAGGAGGTCGGGCTTCCGGCCGAACTGGCCGAGGCGGCCGACACCGACAAGTACGACGAGGCGCTGCGCAAGAGCCACCACGCGGGCATGGATGCCGTCGGCGACGACGTCGGCACCCCGACGATCCACGTCAACGGCGTCGCCTTCTTCGGCCCGGTGCTGTCGAAGATCCCGCGCGGCGAAGAGGCGGGCAAGCTGTGGGACGCCTCGGTGACGTTCGCGTCGTATCCGCACTTCTGGGAGCTCAAGCGCAGCCGCACCGAGCCGCCGACTTTCGACTGACTTCGTCGACCGTGCACTGACCGGTCGTGACGCTCTGCCAGAATGGCCGCCATGCGCGTCTACCTGGGAGCCGACCACGCGGGCTTCGAGTTCAAGCAGCGGATCATCGAGCACCTGAAGTCGAAGGGGTACGAGCCCATCGACTGCGGCGCGTACACGTACGACGCTGACGACGACTACCCGGCGTTCTGCATCGCCGCCGCGGAGAAGACCGTCGCCGACCCGGACAGCCTCGGTATCGTGCTGGGCGGCTCGGGTAACGGTGAGCAGATCGCGGCCAACAAGGTGCCCGGCGTGCGGTGCGCGCTGGCCTGGAGTGTCGAGACGGCGAAACTCGCGCGTGAGCACAACAACGCGCAGGTGATCGGCATCGGTGGACGCATGCACACCGAAGAGCAGATGCTCGAGATCGTCGACGCGTTCCTGTCCACGCCGTGGTCGAAAGCCGAACGCCACCAACGGCGTATCGACATCCTCTCCGAGTACGAGCGCACGCACATCGCGCCGCCCGTGCCGGGCGCACCGAGCTAGGGATGCCCGAAGGGCACACCCTGCACCGGCTGGCCCGGCTGCATCAGCGTCGGTTCGGGCGCGCACCGGTGCTGGTGTCCAGCCCCCAGGGGCGATTCGCTGAAGGGGCGGCCGCCGTCAACGGCCGCATCCTGAAGAAGACCAGCGCGTGGGGTAAGCATCTGTTCCACCACTACGACGGCGGCCGCGTCGTGCACGTGCATCTCGGGCTGTACGGCACGTTCACCGAATTTCCTGTCCCGCCGCCCCTGCCCGTCGGACAGGTGCGCATGCGGATGGTTGGCGCCGAGTACGGAACCGACCTGCGCGGGCCGACGGTGTGTGAGGTGATCACCGAGCCCGAGATCGGCGATATCGTTTCCCGGCTGGGTCCGGACCCGCTGCGCCGCGACGCGGACGGCACGCTGGCTTGGGTCCGAATTCGTAAGTCTCGCAGGGTGATCGGTGCACTGTTGATGGACCAGACGGTGATCGCCGGAGTCGGGAACGTGTACCGCTGCGAACTGCTCTACCGACACGGCGTCGACCCTTACCGGCCGGGCACACACATCGATGAGGACGAGTTCAAAGCGATGTGGACCGATCTCGTCGAACTGATGAAGGTCGGCTTGCGGCGGGGCAAGATCGTCGTCGTCCGCCCGGAGGACGACCACGGGCCGCCGTCGTATGCGCCCGGCCGGCCGCGGACTTACGTGTATCGGCGGGCCGGGGACCCGTGCCGGGTGTGCGGTACGGAGATCCGCACCGCAGTGTTGGAGGGACGCAACTTGTTCTGGTGTCCGACCTGCCAGAGCTGAGGATTCACTCTGCGTCTAGGCCGCATTCTGAGTCGAAACTTGGGCCTGGGCGCAGAGTCAACGGGCGACGGGCTCAGAAGCCGCCGAAGTCGCCTCCGAAATCGCCGCCACCCCAATCGCCGCCGCCGTCGCCTCCCCAGCCGCCACCGTCGCCGCCGCCGTCGCCTCCCCAGCCGCCGCCACCGTCTTGACCCTGATCGAAGCCCTGGTCGTATCCCTGGGCGAAGCCCTGGTCGTATCCGCTGCCGTGCATGCCGGAGAACAGTGCGTCGAACAGCAGCACCGACCCGACTCCCCACGCGCCCGCGACGAGCGCCGGCTTCCACCACGGCTCGGAGTACCAGCCCGCGGGCACTGGCCGACCGGCCACCCGACCGCCGGGGTAGTAGTTCGGGGTGCGCTCCGACGGGGTCGGCGACGCCTCGATTTCGCGGCCCTCGAAGTTGACCCGCCGATCCTCGGTCACCGTGCCCGCGGCGCGTTGGCCCGTCAGCGTCTCCAGCTCGGGCCCCGGGTCCATGCCCATCGCGACGCGGGCCGCGCGGACGTAGTAAAGGCCTTCGAGCGCGCTCTCTTTGGCGAGCAACGCCTGCTTGGCGGTGGTGGCCTGCTCGATCTGCGAACCCGCGGCCGTATAGCGCTCGGACGCGTCGGCGAGGGCCTGCTTGGATGCGTCGTCGGTGCCGGTCAGGTTGATCACCTGGCCGCCGAGACGTTCGATCACGCGGCGAGCGTCCGCCTTCGCATCGTCGAGTGTGGCGGCGTTGCGTCGATCGGAGGCCTTCATCGCCCCGTACACGACCACGCCGAGCGCCACGACCACCAGGACAACGAGGACGAGCAGAACGCCGTTCATGACGCTCAGCCTACCGACAGGAAACGCGAAGATCGGCACACGAACAGACAGGCGGTTACGCCGAGAGCGGAGGCTGCAGCGCGAGAATTTCGCGGAGATGCCAGGCGAAGTCGCCGTCGGCGCCCTTGTCGGGATGGCTGAAGTATTCGGTGTGAGCCGATCCACGCTTGAAGCGTTCGGGCTCGTTGCCGGTCACCGGGATGTCGCGAATGCCGGATCCGAACAGGGGACCCAACTCGCCGCCGAACCAGTCGCCGCTTCGGCTGCCCCGAGTGACCGGAAACCACAGGTTCGTCCAGCGGGTGGTTTGAAAGAGCTCGTTGTCGCACGCGACGACTACCCCACGGCGTAGCAGTCCGTCGAACAGCTCCCGTCGGTAGGCGCTTTCGGAGGTTTTGAAGCCGCTCAGCAGCGGCATCCGCGTCAACAGCAGGTCGGCGTAGACCAAGGGTGCGCCGATGGTGACGAAATCAGTTATGTGCCAAAGTTTCTGAGCCTGAGCCCGCCACAGCTTCAGCGCGTCATAGGCGATATAGGTGCCGACGCCGTGGGCGACGACCACGATTCGCGTGTATCCCTCCTCATGCAGGTCGCGTAGAAGGTTCACCAGGCCACCGCGAATGGCCCGTCGCGCCGCATATGAAGACGGCGACGGGTCCAGGTAGCGGGCACTGTCGACCAGTGGCGCCGTCCTCTTGTTGACCAACGCGCGCGCGAGCATTCGGTAGAGACCGAACCAGAAGATCAGCACGATGGCGCTGGTGACCAGACCGATGATCCACACCGGAACATCGGAATTCAGCGCGTAGCCGGCGATGAACAGCACGGGGATCACCGAGAGCATCGCCAACACAGTTGTCCACACCAGTCGCCATGCCCCGAACAGGGCATCGGGGACGTTGCTTGGTCGACGAACCAACAGCCGCAGCGCCGTCGGGGCAACGCCGGCGTACTTGCCCGCGGTCATGAGGTACGGCCAGTGGTACTCGAAGAATTCGACGCCCCCTTGTCCGGGTCCGCGTTTCGGAGCGGTGAAGCGGCGCGCTTCGTATGTGTCGGTGATCTCCGCAGGTTGCGGGTGGTAATCCCACTTTTCGTGCAGTGCCGTCCTGACGAACCCGTCGAACGTTTCCATTGGACGTTTCTCACCCATCCCGTGGACGAGCACCACCGCTGTGCGCACTTGTTCCTCGGCTGCCATGTCACCTTTCGGAATCTCGTGTCGCGACGGACGTCGCTGCATTCTCAACCACATCGCGCGCCCGCGCCGGAAATCTCAACCAGGCGTGGTCAGGAATTGGGGTGGCCCCGCTCGTCGCACGGCGCCAGGTGATCTTGTTCGAAGGTCGCCAGCGAGCGCTCCATCTCGGTCGGCTTGATGCTGCCGCTCCAGTTCCCATAGGGATGGTCGAGGGCGAAGACAACGATCAGTCCCGCCGCGACGAGCGCCGCCACCAAGCCGATTGGTATCGCTTGAATCAGAGCCGACTCTCGCCGGTCGGCCTGCACGCACATGTAGGCGAGAATCGCTATCGCGCCGATGCCTAACACGATCCAAAGGGGCAGCGGTACTGACGGGGTGGCTTCCGCGAGCCGCTCGCGGCGTCCTTCGCGACGCTGGGCCTGCTCGTCGAACCATTGCGCGTAGGCGACCTCCTGTTTGGCGCCGACGGGATTCGCAGCGGTGAAGTCGTGTGCCATCGTGTTCACCCAGGACTGCACCACCTGCGACGAGGTGCCGTTTCGCATCGCGGGCCACTCATCTGAGATGACCGCTCGCGCATAGCAATTCAGGTCACCGTGTAGACGCTCGCCCGGCTCGCCACCGAGCACTTCGGCGATGACGTGGAGTTCGGCGACGGCGATGGCTTCGCGGCTCGCGCCCTCGCGGGCGTGTTGGTAGGTCTGCAGAGAGAAGAGGATGACGAAGGCGAGCATGACCGCGAACATCGTGCCGAGGACGGACATGTAGGTGTCCGCGCGGGACGAATCGACGAACCAGCCGTTGTCGGGCATGCGACTTCGCACGAACAGGCGTGTGGCGACTGCGGCTGCGATGGCCGCCGCAATGATGAGCGGCGCGATCCAGAGCAGCATCGCCGCACCTTAACCACCGCGACGATCGACCGTATGCAGATCGGAGAAGCCCGAGTCCCGCTTACTCCACCCGTAGGCCGGTGACCGCAAAGCGCTCGACCTCGGCGTGATGGCCACCGGTCCACGCCGCCAGCGTGACGACCCCAGGCGCTGCGCCGTTCATCGGTAGCCGAGCCGACCACGGTCGCTTGTCGCCGCCGGTCATCAGACAGGAGAACTCGCCGAGCACCCGGCGCGCGGGCCCCTGCAACACCGCCAGGTGCACGCATTCGTCGACGCCGGTGATGATGCCGCCGGCATCAATGGCTGAGCCCGCGACGATGCTGCCGTAGGCGGGTGTGTCGAGGGTCAACATGGCGTCGCGTGTCCCGACGACTTCCCAGGGCGCATCGGGGCTGTCGCCGAAGCGGGCGAGGTGGACCGCCGCCGCGGTTCGCTCCTTCCCGTCTGATATCTCGTAGCCGACGTCGACCCACGCCTCGTTGCCCTCATCGGTGACGTGTAAGGCCCTGTTGATCTCGGTGAACCCGAGGAAGTCCTGGGTGAATCTGACCGCGGTCTCGGCAGCCTCGCCGTGCCAGGGATTCTCAGCGCGTGCCGCGCCGTCGATGAGCCATCGCTCCGCTTCCTGCTGGGAGGCGAACGGCCACAGCGGGGGGTACGGAAATGCGGTGGGCTGAGCGGTCGACGGGGGGCCAACGCAGGCCGTCAGCGTCAGCAAGATCACTAATGCCGTGGTGAAGCATCGACGCATCAGAGCCAGAGTATCGACGGCGGTCCGGTCGGGCCCAACGGCACCGAGACAGAACGCCTCGATCATCGGACACAGGTTCACCGAGGCGTTGGTTGGCGACGGGAATCGCATCTTGACGCAGCCCATACCGCCATGGCATTGTGACGTACGCAACTGTAACATAACTTATGTTTCAGTCGGATCTGTGGCCGAACGTGGGAGAAAACAATGTCGACGAGTCTGTTGAGCGAGGCCGAGGTGGCCGTCGCGGACGTGAATGTCTTCGATCCGCAGTGGTGGGTGGACGGTCCCCCGCACGAGCTGTTCAAGCGGATGCGCGACGCAGCACCCGTGCACTGGAACCCGCTGCCCGACGGCACCGGCTGCTGGGCGCTGTTCCGGCACGCCGACATCTCGACCGTCAGCCATGACTCGGAGACCTTCTCCAGCGCCAAGGGCGGCGTGTTCATCAACCCTGATCAGCTGGTGAACCTGGACGTGATCAGCAACATGCTGCTGTATATGGACCCGCCCACGCACACCCGCTACCGCAAGATCGTGGCCAAGGTGTTCACCCCTGCCTCGGTGGCGAAGCTCGAAGAGGGCGTCCGCGCGCGGGTCGCCAAGACCATCGACAACGTCATCGAAGCCGGCAAGGCGGATTTCGCCGCGGACATCGCGGTGCCGATCCCGCTGCACATTCTGATGGAGCTGATGGGCGCGCCCGAGGAGGATCTGCCCAAGTTCTATGACTGGACCGAGCGCATCGAGCAGGGCATCCGGGCGACGGAGTCCAACACCGGGGCCGTGGTCTTCGGTGAGATGGCCGGCTATCTGGCCCAGCAGGTGATGCAGCAGATGGAAGCTGCCGTCGAGGACTCCCTGGTGATGCGGCTGCGCAACGCCGAGGTCGACGGGGAGAAGCTCAACGACCTGGAGATCGTCATGTTCTTCGGGCTGCTGACCTTCGCGGGCAACGACACCACGCGCAACACCGCCGCCGCCGGGCTGCGCACGCTCATCGAGCATCCCGACGCGCTGAATGAGCTCTACGACGACCCGAGCCTGATTCCCAACGCCATCGAGGAACTGCTGCTGGACGTCTGTGGTGCAGTGGTTCGCCCGCACCGCCACGCGTGACGTCGAGCTCGGCGGCAAGCAGATCAACGCCGGTGACAAGGTCGTCATGTGGTATGGCAGCGGATCGCGCGACGAGGCCGTGTTCGAGAACGCGGACACCTTCGACATCCACCGCCCCAAGCCCGACCACATGGCGTTCGGCGGCGGCCGGCACTTCTGTCTGGGCGCGAGCCTGGCGCGGCTGGAACTGCGTGTCATCTTCGAAGAGGTCCTGGGCCGGATGAAGGATCTGCGGCTCGACGGCACCCCCGAACTCGTGCCGTCGAACTGGGCCTACGGACTGTCGTCGTTGCCGGTCGCCTTCACGCCCGGCCCGCGCACAGTGAGCAGCTGATGAAGGCTCTCGTGGATCCCACTAAATGCGCAGGTATCGGATTGTGCGAAGCCACCGCGCCCAGCGTGTTCGAGGTCGGTGACGACGGCCTGGGACGCGTCGTGGTCGACGAGGTATCCGCTGACGATGTGCCGGCCGTGCAGGAAGCCATCGGCAACTGCCCGGCGCGGGCGCTGGCCCTGGCGGACTGATATCCAAGCGGACCGATATCGACCCCGGCGCCACCTCCGGCTACCAGGGCGACTGCGCGCACCTTTTGCCTATCCTGGGACGCGAGTCGCCGGACGGAGTGGTAGTTCATGCACAAATTGGTGGAGCGGAAGGACTACTTTTCGGCAGCCATCGAACTCCTGGCCGAAGCCGACCACGGCGGGTTGAAGATGGCGCCGCTGTGTCGCCGGCTCGAGGTGACGACGGGGTCGTTTTACAACTACTTCGGCAGCTGGGCTGGATTCAAGACGGCGTTTCTGGAGTTCTGGCTCAACGACCGGACCTTGAACCTGGCGGAGATCGCCCGTAGGCAAGAGGACCCGCAGCGTTCGTTGACCACCCTGATCGATTTCGCCTGCGCATTCCCTCATCGCGCCGAGGCGGCCATCCGGGCCTGGTCGCACAGCGATCAGGAAGTTCGCCAGATTCAGACCGTCGTCGACCAGCAGCGCTACCAGGTCACCTACGACACGGTGCTCCGGCTGATCGACGATCCCCGAGAGGCCGAAACCCTGGCTCGGATGGCGCTTTTCACGCTGACGGGCTACCAGCAGACCCAGCCGTTGCCCGAGGTCGAACACCTGCGCACGTCGCTGAACCTGGTGCTCGCCGAACTCCTCAACGCCCGGCGCCCGGCCGATCGTGAACACCCCGCGTCGGCGGCATCGCAGCCCACGTCGCCGTGAGGACCGCCAGTCGCCCAAGCTTGCGCGAGGCGGTCGTTGGAGCGGGCGACGGGAATCGAACCCGCGTAGCTAGTTTGGAAGACTAGGGCTCTACCATTGAGCTACGCCCGCGTATGTTGCACCAGGCACTGTACCGGCGCCGACGGAATCAAATCCAATTAAGGGCATCGCGTGTCCAGGCCGTAGTATCTCGCGTGGTCGTTCTGCGTTTTGGAGGCGGCCATCGGCGCGGGGTGTAGCGCAGCTTGGTAGCGCATCCGCTTTGGGAGCGGAAGGCCGCAGGTTCAAATCCTGTCACCCCGACTGCACCCGTCCATAGACCAGAGCAACAAGGAGCACGATCGTGAAGAGCACCGTCGAGAAGTTGAGCCCGACCAGGGTTCGCATCAACGTGGAGGTGCCCTTCACCGAACTCGAGCCCGAGTTCGATCGCGCCTTCAAGCAGTTGGCCAGCCAGGTGCGGCTGCCCGGCTTCCGGCCCGGCAAGGCGCCGCGCAAGCTGCTCGAGGCCCGCTTCGGCCGCGAGGCGATGCTGGACCAGGTCGTCAGCGACGCTCTGCCCGGTCGCTACAGCGAGGCGGTCTCCAGCTCGGACCTCCGTCCGATCGGTCAGCCCGAGATCGAGGTCACCAAGAAGGAGTACGGCGAGGACCTGGAGTTCACCGCTGAGGTCGACGTCCGGCCCGACCTCGAGCTCCCGGAGCTCGATGCGCTGAAGATCACAGTCGACGCCATCGAGGTCACCGACGAAGAGGTCGACGCCGAGCTGGAGTCCCTCCGGGCGCGCTTCGGCACGCTGACCGGTGTGGACCGCGCCGCCCAGAACGGCGACTTCGTCTCGATCGACCTGTCGGCCACCGTCGACGGCAAAGAGATCCCCGAAGCCAACACCGAGGGCCTGTCGCACGAGGTCGGCTCCGGTCAGCTGATCGAGGGCCTCGACGAGGCGATCGTCGGCCTCAAGGAGGGGGAGACGCGCGTCTTCACCACCAAGCTCGTCGCGGGTGAGCACGCCGGCGAGGACGCCCAGGTGACCGTCACCGTCAAGTCGGTCAAGGAGCGCGAGCTGCCCGAGCCTGATGACGAATTCGCCCAACTGGCAAGCGAATTCGACACCATCGAGGAGCTCAAGAACAGCCTCACCGAGCAGGTGAAGCGGCTCAAGCGCGTACAGCAGGCCGAGCTGATCCGGGACAAGGTGCTGGAGACGCTGCTCGAGCAAGTCGACGTGCCGCTGCCCGAGAACATCGTGCAGGCGCAGGTGGACGAGGCGCTGCACAACGCCATCCACGGTCTGGACCACGACGAGGAGCGGTTCGCCGAGGCGCTCGAGGCGCAGGGCAGCAGCCGCGAGAAGTTCGACGAGGAGAACCGCACCAACGCGGAGAAGGCCGTCAAGACCCAGCTGCTCGTGGATGCGATCGCCGACAAGCTCGACATCCAGGTCGGACAGAACGACATCACCCAGCGGCTGATCCTGATGTCGCAGCAGTACGGCATGGAGCCGCAACAGCTGCTCGCCGCGCTGCAGGAGAACAACCAGCTTGCGGCGTTGTTCGCGGACGTGCGCCGTGGGCTGGCCGTGGCTGAGATCGTCGAGAACGCCACCGTCACCGACTCGAACGGCGAAGTGGTGGACACCTCGGAGTTCTTCTCGCGGACGGGTCCGGCGGCGGCCACTTCCGAAGCGGACGAGGCTGCAGCCGATGACGCAGCCGACGCCGACGACGATGAAGCCTCCGATGAGGAAACCGCCGACGCCCAGTGACGCTGTGAGCGAAAGCGCCCCGTCCAGGGAGTGCGCGCCGCTGCAGGTTGGTTAGTGTCGGTGAGTGTTAGGCCTTGAAAGAAAGCAGGTATCCAGTCGTGACTGACATGCGTGGTGCATCGCCCGGTCTCAACCTCGTCGACTCTGTCTACGAGCGGTTGCTGTCCGAGCGCATCATCTTCCTGGGATCACAGGTCGACGACGACATCGCCAACAGGCTGTGCGCACAGATTCTGCTGCTGTCCGCCGAAGACCCCAGCAAGGACATCCACCTCTACATCAACTCGCCGGGCGGCTCGATCAGCGCAGGCATGGCGATCTACGACACGATGGTGCTCGCGCCGTGCGACATCGCCACGTACGCGATGGGCATGGCCGCGTCGATGGGTGAGTTCCTCCTCGCCGCGGGCACCAAGGGCAAGCGCTACGCCCTGCCGCACGCGCGGATCCTGATGCACCAGCCGCTGGGCGGGGTCACCGGCAGCGCCGCCGATATCGCGATCCAGGCCGAGCAGTTCGCGGTCATCAAAAAGGAGATGTTCCGGCTGAACGCCGAGTTCACCGGTCAGACCATCGAGCGGATCGAGGCCGACTCCGACCGCGACCGTTGGTTCACCGCGCAGGAGGCCCTCGAGTACGGCTTCGTCGACCACATCATCACCAGCGCCAGCGTCAACGGCTCAGGACCAGGAGCAGGACTAGACAAATGACCGACCATACAGATCCGCGCTTGGCGCCCCAGGCCCGTTACATCCTGCCGTCGTTCATCGAGCACTCGAGCTTCGGCGTCAAAGAGTCCAACCCGTACAACAAGCTCTTCGAGGAACGCATCATCTTTCTCGGCGTGCAGGTCGACGACGCCTCGGCGAACGACATCATGGCCCAGCTCCTGGTGCTCGAGTCGCTCGATCCCGACCGCGACATCACCATGTACATCAACTCGCCGGGTGGCTCGTTCACGTCGCTGATGGCGATCTACGACACCATGCAGTACGTCCGCGCTGACATTCAGACCGTCTGCCTCGGGCAGGCTGCGTCGGCCGCTGCCGTGCTGCTGGCTGCCGGCACGCCCGGAAAGCGGCTCGCGCTGCCGAACGCCCGCATTCTGATCCACCAGCCCGCGCTGTCCGGCGTCATCCAGGGCCAGTTCTCCGACCTGGAGATTCAGGCCAAGGAGATCGAGCGGATGCGCACGTTGATGGAGACGACGCTGGCCCATCACACCGGCAAGGACGCTGCGCAGATTCGCAAGGACACCGATCGCGACAAGATCCTGACGGCCGAGGAGGCCAAGGAGTACGGCGTGATCGACACGGTGCTCGAGTACCGCAAGCTCTCGGCGCAGACCGCCTGACCTGACTGTTGCCCTCGCGGCAATGCCTCTGAAACCGCGTCTCCGCGGCCGTCGTCCATGGCAAGCTGTCGAAACTGACGGGCACGTGGACAAGGGAGGGTCATGAAGGTGGGGCTTCGGCTCGGCGTCGCGGCACTGGCATTGGCCGGCGGCATCTTGGGGCAGTTGGGATCGTCGGCGGTCAGCATCGCCCAACCGCCACCGCCTCCACCGCCCCCACCACCGGCATGCCCGTACGCGATGTACTGGGACGTCTACACCCTCCAGTGCGTCCCGGTCGAAGCGACGGTCTACGTGAACCCGCCGAACCCGGTGGTCGGGCCCGCAGGCCCCGTTGGGGTCGGCGGCGTCGTCGGGCCAGTGGGGCCTGGTCCGGTTGGGCCGGGACCGGTGGGTCCGGGACCCGTCGGGCCGCCCCGCCGATAGGACGCGTTCGGTAGCTGTTCGGTTGTGAGTAACCGCTTTGCGGCGGGTACTTTGGTTGCGGATGGCTCCCGAACCGGTAACGGCGGCGACACGCCAGGGCCGCGCCAGCGCGTTCCAGCGGTTACGGGGGCTGTTAGGCGATATGTTCTGCGCACACAGATGAATACCAACTACGCGATTCGGCTTTATCGGTCGCCTCGCGCCGGAACAAGCGGGTAGCGTCGGGTCCAACACCCGGGGTGAATCGACTAAAGACCTTTTGCTAACAGGAAAGTAGGACCTCACCAGATGGCGCGCATCGGAGACGGCGGTGACCTGCTGAAGTGCTCGTTCTGTGGAAAGAGCCAGAAGCAGGTCAAGAAGCTCATTGCGGGTCCGGGCGTCTATATCTGCGATGAATGCATCGATCTCTGCAACGAGATCATCGAAGAGGAACTGGCCGATGCCGACGACGTAAAACTCGACGAGCTGCCGAAGCCCGCGGAGATCCGCGAATTCCTCGAGGGCTACGTCATCGGCCAGGACACCGCCAAGCGCACGCTGGCCGTGGCCGTCTACAACCACTACAAGCGCATTCAGGCCGGCGAGAAGATGCGCGATTCGCGCGCCGAGCCGGTCGAACTGTCCAAGTCCAACATCCTGATGCTCGGCCCCACCGGCTGCGGCAAGACCTACCTCGCGCAGACGCTGGCGAAGATGCTGAACGTCCCGTTCGCCATCGCGGACGCCACCGCGCTGACGGAGGCCGGCTACGTCGGCGAGGACGTCGAGAACATTCTGCTCAAGCTGATTCAGGCCGCCGACTATGACGTCAAGCGCGCCGAGACCGGCATCATCTACATCGACGAGGTCGACAAGATCGCCCGCAAGAGCGAGAACCCGTCGATCACCCGTGACGTCTCCGGTGAGGGCGTGCAGCAGGCGCTGCTCAAGATCCTGGAGGGCACCCAGGCATCGGTGCCTCCGCAGGGCGGGCGCAAGCATCCGCACCAG
Source organism: Mycobacterium barrassiae (assembly GCF_025822765.1). Lineage (GTDB taxonomy): Bacteria > Actinomycetota > Actinomycetes > Mycobacteriales > Mycobacteriaceae > Mycobacterium > Mycobacterium barrassiae. The sequence continues at coordinate 297,817 of NZ_JACKUK010000016.1, forward strand.
GAGTTCATCCAAATCGACACCACCAACGTGCTGTTCATCGTCGCGGGCGCATTCGCCGGGCTGGAGAAGATCGTCTCCGACCGCGTGGGCAAGCGCGGCCTTGGCTTCGGCGCCGAGGTGCATTCCAAGGCCGAGATTGACACCCAGGACCACTTCGCCGAGGTCATGCCGGAGGACCTGATCAAGTTCGGGCTGATCCCGGAGTTCATCGGTCGTCTGCCGGTCGTCGCCTCGGTGACGAACCTCGACAAGGACTCGCTCGTCACGATCCTGTCCCAACCGAAGAACGCCCTCGTCAAGCAGTACACGCGGCTGTTCGAGATGGACGGCGTCGAGCTGGAGTTCGAGGGCGCGGCGCTGGAGGCGATCGCCGATCAGGCCATCCATCGCGGCACCGGAGCCCGCGGCCTGCGCGCCATCATGGAAGAGGTCCTGCTGCCGGTGATGTACGACATCCCCAGCCGCGACGACGTCGCCAAGGTGGTCGTCACCAAGGAGACCGTCGAGGACAACGTGCTCCCGACGATCGTCCCCCGCAAGCCGGCTCGCACCGAGCGGCGCGACAAGAGCGCATAGCCCTCAGGGCCGCAGCGTACTGGCCAGCGAGCTGATGAGGCACCAGGTCAGGTAACCGACTATCGCGACGTATTGCAGCGTGTCAACCATGGCTCCACCGTGGTCCGGAAGTTCGACAGAGGCACGCGTAGCCGACTACGCCACCCGACCGGTTCGGCATTGGGCGCTGGCATAGGCGGCCGGCCGAACGGATCTGCACACGAGCTCATCGCTTCACCTCCTCACGCTGGGCGATGACCTCGTCGACCAGTGCCGCGATCTCGGCCACGCCGTCGCGTCGGGCGAAGGCCGTCTCGAGGTTCCGCGCCGCACGGAGATAACGACCGTCGCCGAGCACCTTGCGGACCGCGGCGCGGATCGCGCCGGGGCCCGGTGTTCCTGTCTTGAGGTTGACACCCGCGCCGGTCCACGCGACGCGCGCGGCGACTTCCGGCTTGTCCTCGGTGTTGCCCGCCACGACCAGCGGAACACCCATCGACAACGCCCGCTGCACCGCGCCGTACCCTCCGTTGGTGACCATGACGTCGACCCTGGGCAGCAGGAGGTCATGCGGGATGTATTCCGCGACATAGGTATTGGCCGGCAGTGGCACCTTGAGCTGGGACACGTCGCGGCCGCCGGTGGTGGCCACCACGATGACGTCCTCACCGCCGAGCGCGTCGATGGTCGGTTCGATCAGCCGGCCGAGGTCCGCGTTGTCGATGGTGCCCTGCGTGACATGCACGACCGGTCGATCACCGTCGAGTTGCGACCACCACGGCGGACGGCGGAATCCTCGCGACGGGCCCGGGTGTACCGCGCCGACGTAGCGCACGTTGGCAGGCAGATCGCTTCGCGGATAGTCGAATTCGGGCACCGTCGGCGCGATGTAGCGGTCGGCGAGCTTGCCGGAGTCCAGGACGAACGTGGGCAGCTGCCGACTGTTCAAGCGGTCGAGCAGATGGTTGGCGACATTCTGTGTCTCGCGCAACAGCACCTTGTGCGACAGTGCTGTCAGCGACCGGTTGCGCAGCCGTCCCAGCATGGTCGACGACGGCGCCAGTCCCATACCGAAGGGGGCGGTGTCGCGGCTGCTCAGTACCAGCGGCATCGTGCTGTAGCTGAGCATCGGCGGTCGGGCCGCGGGGTCGCCGAGCAGGAACGGCAGGGTTCCGAAGAAACCTGCGTCAAAAAGGATCGCGTCGAAGCGTGTCTGGGCCATGAGCTCCGACAGCGCGCGTGTCTGCAGCGGCATCGGCTGCAGGAAGATGCGCACGATGTCGAAGTTGACTCGCTTGATGCCCGACGTGTCGGTCCGGCCGGGCAGATCGATGTCGAGGCGGGTCATGTCGAAGTCGGCCTCGGGCGGGATCGCGACAGGAGTGGCTCCGATCGCCCGGATCTTGCGGGCGTGCGTGGCCGCGGTCAGGACTGTGACGCGGTCACCACGGTCGACAAGACCGTGCGCGACATTGAGCAGCGGCCCGATGTGGCCGGTGGGCGACAGCGAGGCGATGAGGATTTCTGGCATACCTCGATGCTCTTGATCCTCGGGCCCGCAAGCTTGGAGGTTTCGTGGAGATCGGGTGGAGATCGCAGGTAGACGCTAGTGGGTGACCCTGTCCGGGCGGGTGTAGACGTTCATCGAATCGCCGCGCAGGAATGCCACCAGGGTCAGCCCCGACTGGCTGGCGAGGTCGACGGCCAGTGACGACGGCGCGGACACCGCGGCGAGCACCGGAATGCCGGCCATCACGGCCTTCTGAGTGAGCTCGAACGACGCGCGCCCGCTGACCAGAAGGACGGTCGCGGTCAGGGGTATCCGGTCGTTCTCCAGCGCCCAACCGATGACTTTGTCGACGGCGTTGTGCCGGCCGATGTCCTCACGCACCACCAGTGTGGTGCCGTCGACGTCGAACAGCGCGGCGCCGTGCAGTCCGCCGGTACTGGCGAACACCTTCTGTTCGTCGCGCAGGCGGTCGGGGAGCGCGGACAGTGTTTCGGCGGCGACGGTCGAGGGATCGTCGCCGGGACCGTGCTTGCTGATCGTGCGCACCGCCTCGAGCGAGGCCTTCCCGCACACCCCGCATGACGACGTCGTATAGAAGTTGCGTGTGACATCGACATCAGGCATCGGGACACTTTGGGCCAGGGTCACGTCAAGCACGTTGTAGGTGTTGACCTGGTCCGGGCCGGCGCCCTTGCAGTAGCGCACGGTGAGTACGTCGTCGCGGCGGGCGATGACGCCCTCGGTGAGCAGGAAGCCTTGGGCGAGTTCGACGTCCGAACCCGGGGTGCGCATCGTGACGGTGAGCGGAGTGCCGTTGACCCGGATCTCCAGCGGTTCCTCGACGACAAGGGTCTCCGGTCGTGCGACGGCCTGTTCGGCCGTGACATGTTGCACCCGGCGTCGCGCCGTCACACGCCCCACTAGGTGACCACCCGATCTTCGTCCCGCACACCCGAGGAACGCTCCAGCCGGATGACCACAGCCTTCGACACCGGCGTATTCGACCGCTCCGCAACATGATCGAGGGGAACCAGCGCGTTGGTCTCCGGGTAGTACGCCGCCGCGTTGCCGACGGGCGTCTCGTAGGGCACCACCATGAAGTCCTTGGCCCGCCGCTCCTGGATTTCGCCGTCGCCGCTTGGGAATTCCGATACCAGGTCGACGCGGTCGCCCTCGCGGAGCCCGAATCGGTCGATGTCCGCCTTGTTCACGAACACGACGCGACGGCCGCCCTTCACGCCGCGGTAGCGGTCGTCGAGGCCGTAGATCGTGGTGTTGTACTGGTCGTGGCTGCGCAGCGTCTGCAGGATCACCCTGCCTTCGGGGATCGGCACCCACTGCAGCGGGTTCACGGCGAAGTTGGCTTTCCCTGTGCTGGTGGGGAAGATGCGGGAATCGCGCGGGCCGTGCGGCAACTGGAAGCCGTCGGGCGCACGCACCTTGGCGTTGTAGTCGTCGCAGCCGGGGACCACGGCGGCGATGGCGTCGCGGATCTTGTCGTAGTCGTCGTTGAACGCCTCCCAGGGCACCGGGTGGTCGGGCCCGAGCAGAGTGCGCGACAGCTGGCAGATGATCGCGACCTCGCTGCGCACCTGGTCGCTGGGCGGGTGCAGGCTGCCGCGCGACAGGTGCACCATCGACATCGAATCCTCAACGGACACTCGCTGTTTGATGCCTCGCTGGAGGTCGCGGTCGGTGCGCCCGAGGGAAGGCAGGATCAACGCGGTGCGGCCGTGGACGACATGGCTGCGGTTGAGCTTCGTGGACACCTGCACGGTCAGGGAGCAGTTGCGCAATGCGGCCTCGGTGACCGCGGTGTCGGGTGTCGCGGTGGCGAAGTTGCCGCCCATGCCCATGAAGACCTTGGCCCGCCCGTCGCGCATGGCGCGGATGGCGTCGACAGTGTCGACTCCGTGTTTGCGAGGGCTGACGATGCCGAAGTGGTTGTCGAGCGCGGCGAGGAAGGCGTCGGGCATCTTCTCCCAGATGCCCATCGTGCGGTCGCCTTGGACGTTGGAATGTCCTCGCACAGGGCACAATCCGGCGCCGGGCTTACCGATCATGCCGCGCATCAGCAGCACGTTGGTGATCTCGGAGATCATCGGCACGGCGTGGCGGTGCTGGGTGAGTCCCATGGCCCAGCATGCGATCGTGCGCTCGGAGTCGATCAGCATCTGCGCGACCTTCTCCAGTTGCGCGCGCTCGATGCCGGTCGCTTCCAGCACGGTGTCGAGGTCGACGGCGCGTGTTTGAGCTTCGTACTCTTCGAAGTTCGCGCAGTACTTGGCGATGAAGTCGCGGTCGACGATTTGGACTCCCGGACCGGCCTTGTCCTGGGCCTCCAGCAACAGCCGGCCGAGTCCGGCGAACAGCGCCATGTCGCCGCCGAGGCGGATCTGGACGAACTCGTCGGCGATCGGGATGCCGTGGCCGACGACACCGTGCACCTTCTGGGGGTCCTTGAATCGGATCAGCCCCGCCTCGGGCAGCGGGTTGACGGCAATGATCTTGGCGCCGTTCTCCTTTGCCTTCTCGAGCACCGAAAGCATGCGGGGATGGTTGGTGCCGGGATTCTGACCGGCGATGATGATGAGGTCGGCGTTGGAGACGTCCTCGACGGTGACCGAACCCTTGCCGACGCCGATCGCTTCGATCAACGCGGCGCCGGAGGACTCGTGGCACATGTTGGAACAGTCGGGCAGGTTGTTCGTGCCGAAGCTGCGGACCATCAGCTGGTAGAGGAACGCCGCCTCGTTGCTGGTGCGTCCGGAGGTGTAGAAGATGGCCTCGTTGGGGTTGTCGAGGGCTCGTAGCTCGTCGGCGATCAGACGGTAGGCGTCGTCCCAGTCGATCGGCCGGTAGTGGTCGTCACCGGGACGGAGCACCATCGGGTGGGTGAGCCGTCCTTGCTGGGACAGCCAGTACTCGGGTCGGCCGTCGAGGTCGGCGATGGAATGCCGCGCGAAGAAATCGGGAGTGACGACGCGCTTGGTCGCTTCCTCGGCGACTGCCTTGGCGCCGTTCTCGCAGAACTCGGCGAACTTGCGGCCACCGTGTTCCTCGGGCCATGCGCAGCCGGGGCAGTCGAACCCGTGGCGTTGATTGAGCCGCAAGAGTGATGCGCCGGTCCGCCACGCTCCCATGGATTTGAGCCCGCGTTGCAGCGACACCAGCACGGCCTTGACCCCGGCAGCCTCGCGCTCGGGGCCGGTCGTGACGACCGCATGCTCGTCGTAGCTTGCATCGAAATCGCGGGTGACGTCGCGTCGTCTGCCTAACTGCATATGCCCAGCCTAGGTCGTCGTTGAACCGAGACGTCGGCGGTTGCTTCGCCGACACCACAGGTCTACCCGAGCAGTGCTGCGGGCATGCGATGCGACTTCCGTGTCGGTTGGCTTCGCTACCAGTCGATGAGTGCAGGGAGGTCGCGGAGCTTCGGATCGGGCGGTGGTTCGTGACCTTCGTCGGCCGACTCTCGGCCGTACTGGTCGGGGATTGTGCCCCAACCGAAGTAGACCAATGGTTGGCGCGGCGTGCCGCCGAGCTCTGTCGACGGATCGATGGGTTGGTCGCCGACCGTGCAGAGATGTGTCCAGCCGTCGCCGAAATCAAACTCGAAAGCGAAACGGTCGCCTGCGGCGATAGTGCTCAGCTTGGTGGCGTGTGCGTCGAGCATGTCATCGGCATCGTCCAACTCGGGCAGGCCGATCAGCCGGCCGTCGGCCGTGGTGAATTGATAGAGGTGCGACAGGTCCCACCGAGCGAAAGTGGTATTGATCGCGTCAGCGAGCTGCGCGAACGTGTGCGAGCTCGATACTGCAAGCATTCGTCCAGGTCGTGGCCACAAGTACTCGCCGCGTCCGCCGACGAGATCAACACGGATCGACCACCATGTGCGGGCCATGGTCCAGATCCAAGCACGCGACGCGGAGCGCTCTCTATGGTCCGCGTTCGGGATTTTCATTTGGCTCTTCTGGTGGGCGGAGGAGGAGTTCGGGGCGGTGGTAGTAGTTGATGCGGGTTTGGCCGGTGTCCAGGTCGGGTGGAGGGATCCATTCGACCTCGCCGCGGTCGTTGATGGTGTTGGTCCAGCCGCCGTCTTTGTCGACGAGGCGGTTGTCGGGCCCGCAGGCCAGCGCGAGGTCGTTGACGTTGGTGTTGCCGCCGTCGGCCCAGTCGGCGCGGGCGTGGTGGACCTGGGTGCCGTAGGCGGGCACGGGGCAGCAGGGTTTGGTGCAGCCGCCGTCGCGGCCGATGAGCATGATCCGCTGCGCGGCGGTGGCCGTGCGCTTGGCGCGAAACAGGTCGAGGGCTTGGCCGGTGGCGCCGTCGAAGATCGCGAGCCAGTGGTTGGCTCGCCCGGCGAGGCGAATCAGGTCGGTGATCGGCAGGGTGGTGCCGCCGCCGGTGGTGCCCACCCCGGCGCGGGACTCGAGGTCTTGCAGGGTGGTGCGGATGATGATGGTGGCCGGCAGCCCATTGTGTTGGCCGAGGTCGCCGGATTCCATCAGGTGGCGGCCCAGCGCGACGAGGGCGTCATGGCGGCGTTGGGCCAAGGTGCGGTGATCGGTGTCGATCTGCTCTTGAGTCGGGGTGCCGGTCAGACACGGGCTTTCATCGTCGGGATTGCACATGCCCGGTGCCGACCATTTGGCCAGGATGGGTTCGTAGATGGCCCACCCCTCTGGGGTGAAGGTGCCTTGGAAGGAGATGGTGCCGTCGCGGTGTTGGGGGCCGATGGTGAAGCCGCGTTTGCGGGCGCGTTCGGTGTCGTCGGGTTCGGGGCCGTCCTGGTCGAGCAGGAACAGCAGTTTGTCGGCGACCTTCTTCAGTTCGGTGGGCCCGACGCCGGTGGCGGTGGCTACGAGCTGGTGTTCGATCTGCTCGCGGGTGGTGGTGTCGACGAAAGAGGGTAGGTGGTGCATGGCGTCGCGAATCTTGTCCACGTGCTCGCCGTTGATGCGCCCGGCGGCTTGGGCGGCGGCGGTGGCCGGCAGCACCGGCGCCAACGGTTGACCGGTCAAGGCTTGTCTGGGTCCGAGCTCAACGGCGGCGTTCAGGCGGCGCCCGGCCTCGGTGGTGGTGATGCGCCACCGGATCGCCAGTACCTCTTTCCACGACTTGGCGCCGAGTTCTTTGGGGGTGGTTTCCGCTTGTAGCCGGGCCAGGGCGCGATGCCATTGGGTGGGTAGTTGGCAGTTCAGGGTTTCCAGCTCGTCGAGCACCGCGAGCAGTTCGCGATGGGTCAGGGAATCCAGGTCGCAGGCGGCCAGTGAGTCGTGGGCGGTGCGCAGCGCGGTCAGGGCTACCTGCACCGGCGTCGCCAACATAATTCGAACATACATTCGACTACCGACAGGCCAGCCCGGGAATGTGACCACTGGAACCCAAGTGACACAACGGATTCAAGTGAACTGAGTAGCCACCCGCCGGGCGACTTTGTCGCTCAGGTTGGCACATAGATATGTCTCAGGACATGGACCTATGTGTAAGCGATGTCCCGAGACACCAGGATCGGCACATTGATATTGCGCGGCGGCCGAGTGGAACCGCCGAGAGGTGTCGAGACTCGTGGACCACATTGGCGTCCCGAGACGCTGTGGATCGAGCAAACGCATTCTGTCGTTGACGGGCGCGTAACAATCCTGGAACGCGAGGTTCCTACTGTTGGCCGGTCATCGTCCGCAAAGGGTGCGGACTCGCGGCGATAGGAACTTCATTGAGCGGAAATGCAGTGCGGCTGCAGGCGATCGTCAACGTCGAGGCCTACGAGCCGCCGGCGGTGAGCTTCGACCCCGGCGAGGAGCCGGGCGAGATCTTCGGATCGAACGTGTTCACCAAGGCCGAGATGCAGACGCGGCTGCCCAAGTCGGTCTACAAGTCGGTCATCGCCACGATCGAGAAGGGCGTCAAGCTGGACCCCGCAGTCGCCGACACGGTCGCCGTCGCCATGAAGGACTGGGCGCTGGAGAAGGGCGCCACGCACTACGCGCACGTCTTCTATCCCATGACCGGGTTGACCGCCGAGAAGCACGACAGCTTCCTCGAACCGATCTCTGACGGGCAGACACTGGCCGAATTCGCAGGCAAGACCCTGATTCAGGGTGAGCCCGACGCGTCAAGCTTCCCGTCCGGCGGCCTCCGCAGCACCTTCGAGGCACGCGGCTACACCGGGTGGGACGTCACCAGCCCCGCCTACATCCTGGAGAACCCGAACGGCAACACGCTGTGCATCCCCACGGTGTTCGTGTCGATGACCGGTGAGGCTCTCGACTTCAAGACGCCGCTGCTGCGCAGCCAGCAGGCGATGGGCACGCACGCCGCGCGGATTCTGAAGCTATTCGGCCACACCGACTTTGAAAACGTCGTCTCATTCTGCGGCCCCGAGCAGGAGTACTTCCTGGTCGACCGGCACTTCTTCCTCGCCCGCCCGGACCTGATCAATGCCGGCCGCACCTTGTTCGGCGCCAAGCCGCCCAAGGGCCAGGAGTTCGACGACCATTACTTTGGTGCAGTGCCTGAGCGGGTGCTGGGCTTCATGATGGATACCGAGCGGGAGCTGTTCAAACTCGGCATCCCGGCCAAGACTCGGCACAACGAGGTCGCGCCCGCGCAGTTCGAGGTCGCGCCGATGTTCGAGCGCGCCAACATCGCCTCCGATCACCAGCAGCTGCTGATGACGGTGTTCAAGACGATCGCTCACAAGCACGGCATGGAGTGCCTGTTCCACGAGAAACCGTTCGCCGGAGTCAACGGTTCGGGTAAGCACGTCAACTTCTCGGTGGGTAACTCCCAGTTCGGCAGCCTGCTGGTGCCCGGTGACACCCCGCACGAGAACGCGCAGTTCCTGGTCTTCTGCGCGGCGGTGATCCGGGCGGTGCACAAGTTCGGCGGCCTGCTACGGGTTTCGGTGGCCTCGGCCACCAACGATCACCGGTTGGGTGCCAATGAGGCTCCGCCGGCAATCATCTCGATCTTCCTCGGCGAGCAGCTCGCCGACGTCTTCGAGCAGATCGCCAAGGGGGCCGCGACCTCCTCGAAGGGCAAGGGCGTCATGCACATCGGCGTCGACACCCTGCCGGCGCTGCCCACGGACCCCGGTGACCGCAACCGCACCAGCCCGTTTGCGTTCACTGGCAACCGGTTCGAGTTCCGCGCGCCGGGCTCGGGTCAGACGGTCGCGGTGCCGATGATCATCATCAACACGATCATGGCCGACTCGCTGGACTACATGGCGACCCTGCTGGAGAAGGCCGTCGCTGACGGCGAGGACTTCGACTCGGCGGTGCAGAAGCTGCTGACCGACATCATCACCGAGCACGGCGCGGTGGTGTTCAACGGCGACGGCTACTCGGAGAACTGGCAGATCGAAGCGGCCGCGCGTGGTCTGCCCAACCTGAAGACCACGCCGGATGCGATCCCCGAGCTGATCAAGCCGGAGTCCATCGCGCTTTTCGAGAAGTACGGGGTTTTCAACGAGCGCGAGCTCTACAGCCGCTACGAGGTGCGGCTCGAGCAGTACGTGCTGACCATCGCGGTGGAGGCCAAGCTGGCCCTGGAGATCGGTTCGACCGTGATCCTGCCGGCCGCGATCCGGTACCAGACCGAACTCGCCCAGAACGTCGCGGCCTTGAAGGCGGCCGGCGTCGAGGCGGACACCACGCTACTGGAAAGAGTCTCTGCGCCGATCGCCGATCTAACCAAGGCGCTGAGCGATCTCAAGGCCGCGATGGGCACACACGTCGACGGGGCAGTCGAGGAGGCGCTGCACTACCGCGACACCATCCTGTCGGCGATGGCCACGGTGCGGGAGGCCGCCGACACGCTGGAAGGCGTTGTGGCCGACGATCTTTGGCCGCTACCCACCTATCAGGAAATGCTCTACATCCTCTGAGTTAGCAGTTCAGCGGGCATTTACTGCGCATCGGGCCGCACTCGGGCCGCAGTAAGTGCCTCGCTCAACATCTGGGCCGCAGCACTGCGGGTACGGTCCTCAGCCTTCGGCCACAGATGCGCGAGTACGTGTTTAGCGTCAACGACGCTGACCCGTGGCGCATTGCCCGTTGCACAGTCACCACGTCGCACCCGGCAGCGATGAGACCCGATGCGTAGAAGTGCCGCAGGTCATGCAGTTTGAAACTCACCTTGGCTTTGGTGCGTGTTTTGTTCCACAGGTACCACGCTGAGTTCTGATGAAGCGGGTTCTCGCCGTCGCCGGGGAACATCCAACGGTCGGGATCATCGCCGGGTATGTGAAGGCGCACATGCTCAGACAGAATTGTTACTAGTTCTTCTGGAATGTAGACGGTGCGTTCACTGCCGTACTTGGGTGGCCGGATATCCACGCCACCACCGTTCACCAACTGGGCCTGTCGCTGAACATGTACCTCGCGGCGCATAAAGTCAATGTCCGAAACCTTAAGTCCCGCAGCTTCTCCCAGACGCAGGCCACCAAACGCGCACAGCGCCACAAACGCGGTGAAACCTTCTGGCGCATGGTGCAGAGCATCGCCAACCTGAGCAGTAGTCGGAATGACATTGCCGGTCTGGTCTATATCGTTCAGCGCACCGGTACCACGGTCGTCAAGAGCGCTGACGCGGCGTTCGACTATGACGCTGTGCAGGTTCGTGCGACTGCCCGTGTTTCGTTCGGTTTCGCCAACCCTGCTGGCGTGGTTCGTCTATACGACGCGGCTTAGTCATGGCAGCACTACCCACCGCTGCCGACCTCACAACCTTGGTGGCACCGCGCCTTCAGATTGAACCCGTCAGGGCAGCAGCGGAATTGGAATTGATTGCCGCTCTGGCCAAGGGCTACACTCGCGGGAACGGGTTTTACGACGACGGAACGGTCGAAGCTGATCTTCGGGCCGTGATCCTCTCCGCGACGGCTAGGTTTCATCACAACCCCTCCCAGATCCGGCATTCGGTGACAAAAGGTCCACAATCAGCCAGCTTTGATAGTTGGAATGGCTGGTCTCTGTCGGAACTGTTTGTGCTCAACAGATACCGCGTTCGCGCTAGGTAAGCAATGCGCCGCTGGGGCTCGGGAAGTCCACCAGTGTGCGCAGGGGTGGTTTTCTCGGAAGGAAATACCACCCCAACACGGACCCTCATTCGTTACTGCGCAACCAGACGAGTGGGGGTCTGCTCTATCGTCTGGCGATCATCCCTCAGCCACTTCGCTGGTCCGGCCCTTTGTGAGATCGGCTATCCGCTCCGCCGACGGCAAAATCTCGTCTGGTACATCTGAAATGATATGCGTCAGTACCATTTCGGCTTGTCGCAACGAATTCATCACGCACTCGGTATAACTCACCGTGGCCACGTGTCGCTTCGCTCGTCCCCGCGCACCCGCCTCACAGTAATTCGCTATCGCAGCGAATCCAACCTGCGATGAGATTACGTTGCGGAAGTCGTCTCCAGGGGCCCTCAAAGGGTTTTCGTTGGGATACGCATCGATGAAGTCGACGCCAACGTTGTTGGAGTAATCCCATAGCCCGTGAGCCCCCAGCACCGTCAACGGCATCGGGATTTCGCGATCCATCATTTCAACCACGGTAAGGATCAACTTTGTCCGTGGAAATGAGAGTCCATGGTCAGGCAAGGGCAGCCTAGTCGTTACAGCGGGTGGCGGGTTGGCGTCGAAGGCCTCGATAGTGCGGAAGGCCTCTTCGAGGACATCACGTAGTGCTGGCAGCGTGTGTGGTTTCGGGAAGTGGTCGTAACCGAAAGCTTTGGGGTCAGCCTTGCGAACTTCGGCTGACACCATCGAAAGCAAATCGTTCGCCATGTCGATGAAACCCGAAAACAGCCCGTGCACAAAAATTAACAACGGTTCTGTGCGGCTTTCGGCCTCCTCCCGCGAACGGATCGTCTCGAAGCGGGACACCAGCAAGTTGCTGAGCACAAGACCGGGCCCCAGCAGTGCAAGTGTCGCCAACACGTTGAGCCAAAAATTGTGGAAGTCGACTGACGAGCCACGCCAGATCGCTGCGGCACTGTAAGAACACCGCCGGTAGTCAGACTCAAAGGGAGGAAGTCTTTGCGGCGAGCTGCAATCCACTTAGTGATCTTGCTGCCTACGGACATAGCGATCAGTTTCCCTCATTCGCCCAATGGCAACGCCCCCGCCCTCGCGCATCGTCCCGGTCCGCTCAGGGCCGAAGTAGCGTGTAGCGCATGGTGGAACCTTCGATCGGTGCAGCGAAAGCGATTGAGTCGGTGGGTAAGGGTGTCTCCGAAGCGACGGGGAACGTGCTGACCCGCATGTTTGGCCCGGCAGGGGACGAAATCGGAGAGTATCTTCGCCGCAACCTCCATTACCGGCTGAACAACGCAGAGAAGATCGCCGAAAAGGCGGAGCGCAAGCTTGAGAAACAGGCTCGCAAGAATGGCACGGTTGCGCCGAGGCTCGCATGGACATTGCTTGAAGAGGGAACCTACAGCGACGACGAACTGATGACGGACTACCTAGGTGGCGTACTGGCTGCGGGGATCACACCAAGCGGCAGGGATGACCGGGGAGTCTCGTGGTCGAAGATGATTACTTCGATGAGCGCCTTGCAGCTTCGTGCGCACTTTATTTTCTATCGAGAGTGGGCGCTTGCGTTGCACGGGAAAACCGATATCGACCTAAGGACGGACGACGGCATCACCAAGGCGGTCATGTACGTGAACGACGAAGAGCTGACCCCAATCCTCGCTGAAGTCGTTCCTGACCTCTCCCAGGATGCGGTAGTTACGGATGTCCTCACCGGACTGTTGCGGTTTGACTTGATTGGTGACGGATATCTGATCGGCAACCCGAAGGAAATGGATAGGCCATTCCCAGAAGGTCTGCCTTTCCCAGAGGTTTTCCGCGTTCACCCAACGATCACCGGTCTTACTCTGTTCGGCTGGGGGTGCGGGCTAGCCGACATTCACCCTTTGGAGTTCACTCGGACGACCGAATTTTTGGACGTAGATGTACCGATTGCTCGTCCGAGCGTCTTCCTGCCCGACGCGGGGACCGACTGACTCTCCTACCAATCTCGGGCCGCAGTGGGGCCGCAGTTGGTGCCGTTTGGCAGTCTTGATTGTTCGTGATATTGCCTGTCCAGGCGCTATTTCTCCACGGTTTCCAACAACGTCACATCACCGTAAAAGGCCAGTTGAACGATGCTCTACATTTTGTGAGTCGTCGCCGAGTGTGGGGGAGGTCCATCCCTATATGGGATCTGGTGACTCGCATTCCCGCACTCGGCGATCCCTCGTTCGGTGCTCAGGCTAGGGCTAGGAACAGCTTTTCGAGTTCCGCTTCGCTCATCGGTGCGGCTCCGTTGGCGGCAGAACCGGTCACACATTCCCTGAGACCGGTGGCGACGATCTTGAATCCGGCGCGGTCGAGTGCCTTCGACACCGCAGCCAACTGGGTGACGACGTCCTTGCACTCCCGGCCGTCCTCGATCATCGAGATGACCCCAGCCAGTTGTCCTTGTGCGCGTCGCAGCCGGTTCAGCACCGCGGCGATGCTGTCCTCGTCACCAACCATTGCACTGTCCTTCTTTCGATGAGACTCGGTTAACTTCATAGTACCCTCCGGGGTATGTGGGGAGGTTAGGTCAGGCCGTTGCGGCCCTCATGGGTGACGTGCGAGTGAGCCGCCGCAGCGGACAGAACCCACTGTGGCTGCAGGCGAAATACATCGCCGCGGCGACCGCTGTGATCGCTGCTGCGCCCAACCCCACCGCGAGGTGGATCTCCTGAGCCAGGATCACCGAGGACATCGCCAGTACGAACCAGCCGAAGGCCTTGCGAAGAGTGTCGGGATTGACCATCGCCGTCAGCCGGGCACCTATCAGCGCTCCCGCGACCGCCGCGGCGGCGACCATGAGCGCCAACGTCCAGTCGATCTGCACGCTGGACAGGTAGCCAGCAAGGCCCGCAAAGGATTTCATCGCGATCACGATCAACGAGGTGCCCACGGCGACGGGCATCGGCAATCCGCCGAGGAGCGCCAGCGCAGGCACCACCAAGAAGCCACCGCCCGCTCCGACAAGGCCGGTCACCAGCCCGACCACGAGACCTTCGCCAACGACCTTGACGATGGGAATGCGGTGAGCCTCAACGGAGTCGGCGTTGTCTCTCCGCCCGCGCAGCATGGCGATCGCGGTGGCGATCATCATGACGGCGAAGCCGATGAGCAGGACGGTCCCGGGTATGAACCGGGCCAGCACGCCGCCGACGTAGGCGCCGGCCATGCCTGCCGCTCCGAAGATCAGGCCGGTGCGCCACTGCACCCGGCCGGCGCGTGCGTGTGAGATAGCGCCGATCGCACTGGTGACGCCGACCACCAATAGAGATGTGGCGATGGCTTGTTTGGCGTCCATACCTGCGACGTAAGCGAGCAGCGGGACGGTAAGGATCGATCCGCCGCCGCCGAGCAGGCCCAACGCGATGCCGACGAACACCGCGAGTGCAACGGTCAGGGCGATCATGATCGCTACTTCGCTTTCCGGTCGCCTGCGGATCCGACCAGCTGCGACACAACCGTCGAGGCGTCGCATCTGGCGCCGCGGTTGTACGGCAGCTTCGACAGCGCCATTCCCATTGCGCAGGTGTTCGTCAGCGACGCGAAGGTCAATCCGCCCCCGATCGCCGCGGCGACCCACTTGAGTTTCGGCGCGCCGATGCTGGCAAGAATGCTGGTCAGCACGATTGAACCAGCGACGAGGCGGACCTGGCGCTCGAGATCCCACCGCGGTGCGCCGCGGTTGACGGCGAAGCCCTTGGCTTCCCAGGCGACGATCCCGCCGTCGAGGATGTGCACATTTCCCAGCCCGGCTGCCCGCAGAGTCTCTTCGGCCTGCGCTGCCCGCTGCCCGGAACGACAGACCAGTACCACCTCTTCGTCGAGGTGTTTGGTGATCTCGTCCCGGTGTTCGCGCAACAGGTCCAGGGGAACGTTGTAGGCGCCGGCGATGTGCGCAGTCTCAAATTCACCAGGGGTTCGGACGTCGAGAACTCGCGGCGGCGCATCCGAACTGAGGCGTTCGCTGAGGTCCTGCGAATCGATCATGGTGGGAGCGGTCATGGTGATCGGGTCCTTTCGGATGGGCCGGCGGTGACGAAAGCCTCTAGAGACTTCGATACCACTGGGGGTATGTTGAGAACACTAGAGAAACATACCCCCATGGGTATTGTCAAGACGGGAATAACATACCCCATAGGGTACTTGACATACCCGTAGGGGTATATGCCAGGATGGCAAGACCCGACCTGAACGAAAGGACCCAGGCCATGAAATTCATCCAGTACTACTTGGACTGCCTGTCGCACGCGTCGTACCTGGTGGCCGACGAAACCACTGGGCGCGCAGTCGTTGTCGACCCGCAGCGCGATATCGCCGAGTATCTGGCGGACGCCAAGGAACTCGGATTGACGATCGAACTGGTCATCGAAACCCACTTCCACGCCGACTTCCTGTCCGGCCACCTGGAACTGGCGAAGGCGACCGGGGCCAAGATCGTCTACTCGTCGGTCGCGGAGACCGAGTTCGAGTCGATGGGGGTCGCCGACGGCGAACGGTATTCGCTCGGCGACGTCACGCTGGAGTTTCGCCATACCCCGGGACACACCCCGGAATCGCTGAGCATCGTGGTCTACGAACATGCCGATGACGAGACCCCGTACGGCGTCCTGACCGGCGACGCGCTCTTCATCGGCGACGTCGGTCGCCCCGACCTCCTGGCATCGATCGGCTTCACCCGCGAGGAACTGGCCGACAAGCTGTACGACTCGCTGCACGACAAGCTGATGACGCTTCCCGACGCCACCCGGGTGTACCCGGCGCACGGCGCGGGATCGGCGTGCGGCAAGAACCTGTCGACCGATCTGTGGTCGACGATGGGGGACCAGAAGGCGACGAACTACGCGCTGCGGGCACCCGACAAGGCGACGTTCATGAACCTCGTCACCGAGGGCCAGCCGCCCGCGCCCGGGTACTTCGTCTACGACGCAATCCTCAACCGCAAGGACCGCGAATTGCTCGACGAGACCAAGATACCGACGGCGATGACCTACGAACAGGTCCGCAAGGCGATCGACGGCGGAGCGGTCTTGGTCGACGGACGCACCCCCGAAGAATTCGCGCAGGGCCACTTGCGTGGCGCGATCAACATCGGACTCGAAGGTCGCTACGCCGAATTCGCCGGATCGGTTTTGCCGTCCGACGTCGACGTGGTCCTGTTCACCGAGCCCGGCCAAGAGCTGGAAGGCAAGAACCGGCTCGCCCGAATCGGATTCGACCGGGTGATCGGCTACCTGGCCGAGCCGTATCAGGCGATGTTCGCCCATCAGGAAGACGTCCAGGTGGCCTCTCGGTTGACCGCGAAGGCGTTCGACGAGCGGGCATCTGAGCTCACCGACCTGCAGATCGTCGACGTCCGCAACCCGGGCGAGGTCGAGGCCGGAACCATCCCGAACGCGGTCCCGATTCCAGTGGGGCAGTTGCCCACCCGAGTGGACGAGCTCGATCCCACCAAGCCGACTGTCGTGTACTGCGCAGGCGGATACCGGTCCTCGGTCGCGGCAAGCCTGTTGAGGCAGAAAGGTTTCACCGACGTGAGCGACATCCTCGGCGGCTACGGCGCCTGGGAAGAAGCCATTCAGAGCGCCTGAGTAGTCCGAGGGAGAAGATCATGACCACCACAGCCAAACACCAGATCCTCATCGTCGGCGGCGGAACGGCCGGCATCACCGTCGCGGCCCGGATGCTCCGCAAGGGCTACACCGATGTCGCGGTGATCGAACCGTCGAGCACGCACTACTACCAGCCGCTGTGGACGCTGGTGGGCGGTGGGCAGGCGAAGGCCTCGTCCACTGAGCGTCCCGAGTCCTCGGTCATACCGAAAGGTGCGACATGGATCAAGAACGCGGCCAACGCCTTTGATCCGGAGAACAACACGGTCATGTGCGCGGACGGAGCCACCTACGGCTATGACGTGCTCGTCGTGTGTCCCGGCATCCAACTCGACTGGAAGAGCACCGAGGGGCTGGAGGACGCCCTGGGCCGCGACGGTGTGTCGTCGAACTACCGGTTCGACCTCGCGCCGCGCACTTGGGACTTCATTCGCACCCTGACATCCGGCACCGCGGTGTTCACCGTTCCGTCCGGCGCGATCAAGTGCGCCGGGGCTCCGCAGAAGATCGCGTACCTGGCATCGGACTATTGGCGAAAGAAGGGAGTGCTCAACGACATCGACGTCCATCTCGTCATGCCGGGACCACGCCCCTTCGGTATTCCCGCGATCGCCGACAGCCTCGACAAAGTCATCGCCGACTACGGAATCACGCTGCACAGCAGTTCCGAGCTGACCTCTGTCGACGCCGCGTCGCACAAGGCCGGCATCACCAGCGTCGGCCCGGGCGGCACCGACACGATGCTTCGTTACGACGTGTTGCACGCCGTACCGCGCCAGTCGGCGCCGGACTGGATCAAGTCCAGTCCACTGTCGACCGGCGATGCGGCGGGTTATGTTGAGATCGACAAGCACACGATGCAACACGTGCGCTATCCCAACGTCTTCAGCCTCGGTGACGCCGGATCGTCGCCGAACTCGAAGACCGGGGCTGCGATTCGCAAGCAGGCCCCCGTCGTCGTCGAAAACATCGACTCGTTCCTGAAGAACGAACCGTTGCGGGCTTCTTACAACGGCTACTCGTCGTGCCCGATCATCACGTCGTCACACGCGATGCTGCTGGCGGAGTTCGACTACGACCTGAACCTGGAACCGACATTCCCGCTGCTCGACCCCACGAAACCGCATCGGGCTTACTGGTACCTGAAGAAGTACGGACTCCCGTTCATGTACTGGAATCTGATGCTCAAGGGGCTGGCCTAGCAATTCGACTTCGCCAATCAAAGAAAGGCACTGCAATGACAATCAAGAACCTCTCCGCCACCGACTTCGAGTCCACGATCACCGACAACCCGATCGTGTTGATCGACTTCTGGGCCTCCTGGTGCGGACCGTGCCGATCCTTCGCCCCGGTCTTCGACCGCTCGGCGCAATCGCACCCCGACGTGGTGCACGCCAAGGTCGACACCGAAGCGCAGCAGCAATTGGCCGCGGCGTTGGAGATCCAATCGATCCCGACCATCATGGCCTTCCGTGACGGCGTGCTCGTCTACCGCCAGCCTGGTGCCCTGCCTGCGGCCGCGCTCGAGGACCTGATCACCCGGGTCAAGGCGCTCGACATGGCCGAGGTCCACGCCAAGATCGCCGCGGCGAAGTCCTGACCGCATTCACCAGGAAGGACGATCCAATGTGCTACCCCGAGCGGTGCCCCCGCTGCGGCAAAACCGGCTGGGCCGGCTGCGGTCAACACGTCGACGACGTGATGAGCTCGGTGCCCCCGGCTCAACGCTGCACCTGCGACAACGATTCGCCGCCCAAGCCGACAGCCACCATCACCACGCCATCTCACCGCCGACCAAGATAGAGGGACCGCCATGACCACCATCGAAACCCCCGCGCCCGTGACCCCCATGCCGCGCATCGGTGATCCGGCACCGGCCTTCACCGCCCAGACCACCCAGGGCGAAATCAACTTCCCTGCCGACTACGCCGGCAAGTGGGTCATCTTCTTCTCCCACCCGGCCGACTTCACCCCGGTCTGCACCAGCGAGTTCATGACGTTCGCCACGATGCAGGAGCAGTTCGCGGCCTACCACACCGAACTCGTCGGCCTGTCGGTCGACGGTCTCTACAGCCACATCGCCTGGTTGCGGACCATCAAGGAGAAGATCTCCTACCGCGACATGAGGGACGTCGAGGTCACCTTCCCGCTGATCGAGGACGTCTCGATGGAGGTTGCCCGCAAGTACGGGATGATCATGCCGGGCGAGGATTCGACGAAGGCCGTCCGCGCGGTGTTCGTCATCGATCCCAAGGGCACGATCCGCGCCGTCATCTACTACCCGCTGAGCCTGGGCCGAAACTTCGACGAGTTGTTGCGCGTCATCCAGGCCCTGCAGACAGCCGACCACTTCTCGGTCGCGACACCGGCCGACTGGCGCCCCGGCGACCGGGTCATCGTGCCGCCTGCCGGCTCTTGTGGAACTGCCAAGGAGCGGATGGACGGCCACGTCGACGGCGTCGAGTGCGAGGACTGGTTCTTCTGCACCAAGGAGATCTCCGCGCAGGAAGTCGAGGCCGCCATTCGCGCTGACCAATAGGGCACGCTGGACAGTGAATACCCCCATGGGTAACGTGGGCAGAGTCGGTGAAAGGAGGCGAACATGGCACTTGCCATATCGACCAAACTGCGGGCGTCGTTCGACGACGCGGTAGAGATGACCCGAAAAGCCCTGTCTGACCAAGGGTTTGGAGTTCTGACCGAGATCGATGTCAAGGCCACGTTGAAACAAAAGCTGGGCGAAGACATGGAGAACTATCTGATCCTCGGGGCGTGCAACCCGCCATTGGCACACCGCGCGGTCAACGTGGATCGAAAGATCGGGTTGCTGTTGCCGTGCAACGTGGTGGTCCGCTCGGATCCTGCCCATGACGGCACCGTGATCGTCGACGCGATGGACCCCCAGATCATGGTTCAGGTGGCTGACGAGCCGGGCCTGCGTGAGGTTGCCGACGACGCGGCCGCAAAGCTGCATGCCGCGATCGACGCGCTGTCCCAAACGGCGTCCGCGAAATAGCTGGAGCCCCGCGATGTGCGGGCGAAGGTATAAAAAGTGAGCATCGGGATCGCCCTCGCGCTGGGCGCCGTGATCGGTGTGTTGCTGGGCTTGCTCGGCGGTGGCGGATCCATCCTTGCGGTACCGGCACTGGTCTACATATTGGGTCTTGGTGTCGAACATGCGATTCCGATGTCCCTGATCGTGATCGGCATCGCCTCCGCGGTCGGTGCGCTACCCAAGGTCCGCGCTCAGCAGGTGCAGTGGCGACTGGCGGGAATCTTCGCGGCTGCCGGTATCCCGGCCACGTTCATCGGCACCGCGGTCGGCAAGCACCTGCCGCAGTCGGTCCTACTGATCGGCTTTGCGTCGGTGATGGTGGTGGCCGGAATTCGGATGCTGCAGGAAACGGGGGACACCGGAACCGCCTGCAGTGTGGGTGACTCCGGAATCAACTGGCGCCGTTGCGCCCCGCGGTCGATCCCCGCCGGATTCGTCGTGGGTCTGTTGACAGGGCTGTTCGGTGTCGGGGGCGGCTTTCTGATCATCCCGGCGTTGGTGCTGATGCTCGGTGTGGAGATGCCGATCGCCATCGGCACCTCGCTGATCATCATCGTCGCCAATTCCGCAGCCGGCGTGATTTCCCATCTGGGCGGCGGCGGCATCGACTGGTCGATCACCGCCGCGTTCGTCGGCACCGCGATCGTCGGTTCACTCGTCGCCGGTCACTACGGCACCACGCTCGAAACGGCCAGACTCCAGCGCTGGTTCGCCTACCTCGTCTTCGTCGTGGCGGGCTACGTGCTGCTGGACACCATCGTTCTTCGCTGAGACCTCTGAAAAGGATCCCATGAACATATCCATCATCGAAACCTCTGGGCTGGGCGACCGCAGCTATCTGGTCGACCATGGTGACACGGCCGTCGTCATCGACCCCCAGCGGGACATCGACCGAGTCCTGTCGCTGGCCCGGGACCGCGGGGTGTCGATCACTCACGTGGTGGAGACCCATATCCACAATGACTACGTCACGGGCGGATTGGAGTTGGCGCGGACCGTCGGGGCGGAGTACGTCGTTCCCGCCGGGGACGACGTCGCCTACGACCGTCGGCCGGCGCGCGACGGAGACGTCATCGATGCCGGACCAATTCAGTTGCAGGTCTTGCACACTCCCGGACACACCCATCACCACGTCAGCTACGTGTTGCGAGACGCGAGAGAGACCGTCCACGGTGTGTTCACTGGCGGGTCGATGCTGCATGGCACCACTGGTCGGACCGATCTGCTCGGCACCGAACATACCGAAGCGCTGACCCATGCGCAGTACCACTCGGTGCGTCGCCTCGCAGATGAGCTGCCAGCCGACACGAGGGTGTTCCCGACTCATGGTTTCGGCAGTTTCTGTTCCGCCACCCCGGCGAGTGGCGATGACTCCACCATTGGGGACGAGCTCGTCACCAATCCGGCGCTGACCCAGGACGAGCAGACTTACGTCACCGAACTGCTCGCCGGACTATCCGACTACCCCGCCTACTACGCGCACATGGGAGTCATCAACAAGGCCGGGCCGCCGCCCGTTGACCTGTCGCTTCCCCAACCGGTGAATCCCGACGAACTGCTCGCCCGCATCGAGGCTGGAGAGTGGGTTGTCGACCTTCGGAACCGTACTGCGTTCGCCGCCGGCCACCTCGCGGGCACCCGCGGCTTCGAACTGTCGGAATCCTTCGTCACCTACCTGGGCTGGCTGTACGACTGGGGCGAACCGCTTACCTTGATTGGTGAGAACACCGACCAGATCGCCGAGGCCAGAAGGGAACTCGTGCGCATCGGTATCGACAAGCTCGACGGAGCAGCGGTCGGGGAAGTCGGCAGCCTCAGTGCTGGCACCAAGCTGCGCTCCTACCGCGTCGGCTCCTTTGCCGACCTCGCCGAAGCCCTCGAATCGCAGGACCTCACCATCCTCGACGTCCGTCAGCAACAGGAGTACGAAAGCAGCCACATCCCCGGCGCGGTGAACATCCCTCTGCACAAGCTCATCGAGCGGATGTCCGATGTGCCCGACGGCGAGGTTTGGGTGCACTGCGCATCGGGCTACCGGTCCTCGATCGCGGCCTCCTTGATCGACCGGCCGGGGCGGACCGTTGTGCTCGTCGACGACGAGTACGAGAACGCCGAGAAGCTCCAGATGACCGGCTGATCTCAGGACGATGTCGACATGTTGGTGTTGACCATCTGCGAGGAGATGCAAATCTTCCGCCGCGAACGTGCGCAAAATGCGGCCCGCGAGCGGCGTGTCGTGCGCCGACACGCACTCGCGGGAAAGTGGTCGGCCTACTGGTTTTGCGGGAAGCCCAGCTCGATTCCTCCGTGGCTGGGGTCGAGCCAACGGCTGGTGATCGCCTTCTGGCGGGTGAAGAACTGCACACCGTCCATCCCGTGCGCGTGGCTGTCGCCGAACAGCGACGCCTTCCATCCGCCGAAGCTGTAGTAGGCCATCGGGACTGGGATGGGCACATTGATGCCCACCATCCCGACCTGAACCTCGTTCTGGAAGCGGCGTGCGGCCCCGCCGTCGTTGGTGAAGATCGCGGTGCCATTGCCGTATGGATTGGAGTTCACCAAGTCCAGCGCCTCGTCGTAGCTTTCTACCCGGATCACCGACAGCACCGGGCCAAAGATCTCGTCGGTGTAAATGCTCATCTCGGGCGTGACGTTATCGATCAGCGTGGGGCCGAGCCAGAATCCGTCCTCCGCCCCGTCGGCCTTCACACTGCGGCCGTCGACCACGATCTTGGCACCGTCCGCCTCACCCGCGTCGATGTACGACGCGACCTTGTCGCGGTGTGCCTTGGTGACCAACGGTCCCATGTCGGAATCCTTTGTACCGTCGCCGGTCTTGATGTCCGCGGCGCGTTCGGCGATCTTGGCGACGAGGTCGCCGGCGATCGGTCCGACGGCCACACAGGCGGAGATCGCCATGCACCGCTCACCGGCAGAACCGAATCCGGCGTTGACCATCGCATCGGCGGCGAGGTCGAGGTCGGCGTCGGGGAGGATCACTGCGTGGTTCTTCGCCCCGCCGAGGGCCTGCACGCGCTTGTCGCGGGCGGTGCCGGTGGCGTAGACATACTTTGCGATCGGCGTGGAGCCGACGAAGGACACTGACTTGACCGTCGGATTCGTCAGGAGTTCGTCGACGGCGGTCTTGTCGCCCTGCAGCACGTTGAACACACCGGGCGGCAACCCGGCTTCGGCCCACAGTTCGGCGAGCCACAGCGATGCGCTCGGATCCTTCTCCGACGGTTTGAGCACGACGGTGTTGCCAGTCGCGATCGCGATGGGGAAGAACCACATCGGCACCATCGCGGGGAAGTTGAACGGGCTGATCACACCCACCACGCCCAGCGGCTGACGGACCGAATACACGTCGACCTTGGTCGACGCGTTTTCGGTGAAGCCACCCTTGAGCAGATGCGGAATACCACAAGCGAATTCGACGACCTCCTGGCCGCGGCTGACCTCACCGAGTGCATCGGAGACGACCTTTCCGTGCTCGCTGGTGATGATCTCGGCCAGTTCCTGCTTGCGCGCGTTGAGTAGTTCGCGGAAGTTGAACAGGACCTGCGTGCGCTTGGCCAACGACGTGTCACGCCATGCAGGGAACGCGGCGGCTGCGGCGTCGATCACCGTGCGGGCGTCCTCGACGGAGGCCAGCGCGACCTCGCCCGTCACGACGCCGGTGGCCGGGTTGGTCACCGGGGCCGTCGCGGGGCCGGCACCGGCGAAAGCCGCGTTGTTTATCCAGTGGCTGATTGTCTTGCTCATGTCTACTTTCTGTACGTCGTAGTCGGTCATGGTGTTCAGTTGGTAACGCGAGACCCGCCGATCGATGCGCGGTCGACCATCTTGACCTCGACAGGCAGCCCGCTGTTCAGCGACTCGACGCCGGCCTCGCACACCGCGGCGGCGGCATAACCGTCCCACGCGCACGGACCGTCGACATTCAGCCCTGAGTGCACGGCGTCGACCCAGCGCTGGAACTCCGTGTCATAGGCCTGGCCGAAGCGCTCCCGGAAGCCCGGCGTGATCTGGCCGCCCCAGTGACCCGGGGCGCTCTTGCGAATGAGCCCGACATCGAGACCGATGATGGCGCTGCCCTTTTCGGCCACCACCTCGGTCCGCACCTCGTAGGCCACACCCGTCGTGACGAACAGTTCGACGTCGACGTGCTTGCTGGACGTGGTGCGCATGATCGCGATCTGCGGGTCGGCAAGGCCCTGCGGCGCACCGGGGTTCGCTGCCGGTTTGATGATCTGGATCGACGCGACCTCCTCATCGAACAGGAAGCGGATGACGTCGACTTCGTGCACCAGCGAGTCGCGCACCACCATCGCGCTGTCGAACGTCGGCGGCACCGCGGGATTGCGGTGCGTGCAGTGCAACACCAACGGGCGGCCGAGTTCGCCGCCGTCCAGAAGCGCCTTCAGTTGGGCGTATTCGTGGTCGAACCGGCGCATGAAGCCAACCTGGATCAACCGCTTACCGAGTTCGGCCTCCCGCTTCACCACCGCCAGCGACGTCTCGATATCCGTCGTCAACGGCTTCTCGCACAACACCGGCTTGCCGTGTTCCAGGCAGGCAAGCAACTGCTTCTCGTGCGTCGGGCCCGGAGTGGCGAGGACGACGGCGTCGACGCCCGGGTCGGCGATCGCATCGAGCGGGTCGACGATGGCGCGGCAGCCCGGGATCGTCGCCGCGATCTGCTCGGCCTTCTCGGTGACGTAGTCGTTGACGACGGCGACCCTGGCTCCCGAGATTCTGGCGCTGAGTCGAGCGACGTGGTCGGCGCCCATCACGCCCACGCCGAGAACGGCCACACGTAAGTCGGTCACGAGTTCTCCTAGCTGAATCGGACGGCCGGTACGCCGCATGAACCGAGATAGGACCGGGTGCGCTTGGCGATCGGCAGGGGAGCGCCGACCTCGCAGGGGTACATGTCCTGCTCGACGATCGCGAACACGTCGATACCGAGTCGCTCGATCTCGGTCAGCAGCGGCGGCATCTCCGGAATGCCAAGCGGCGGTTCGGTCATCGCGCCGAGCTTGACGGCCTCACCGAACGGCAGATCCTCGGCCTCGACCTTCGCGCGCACCTCGGGATCGACCTGCTTGAGGTGTAGATACCCGATACGGTCCGGCGCACGGCGGATGATCGCGATGTTGTCGCCGCCGCAGTAGCTGATGTGGCCGGTGTCCAGGCACAGGTTGACGAACGCACCGTCGGTGCCGTCGAGGAACCGGTAGACGTTCTCCTCGGTATCGACGTGGCTGTCGGCGTGCGGGTGGTATTGCGCACGGACGCCATACTTCTCGAACATCGCCTTGCCGAGCTCGTTCATGCCCTCGGTCTTTTTGCGCCACTGGGAGGTCGTGAGGTGGCGGTCCTCGAGCACGGCTCCAGTTGCGGGGTCACGCCACATTTCGGGGATGACGACGACGTGCTTACCGCCGACGGCGGCGGTCAGTTTGGCGACGTCCTCGACCTGCGTCCATACGGCGTCCCACGAATCGTCCTGATGCAGGTGCTCGAACACCGTGCCCGCCGACAACTTCAGGTTGCGCGCGTTCAGTTCGTCGGACAGCTGCTGGGGATCGGTCGGCAGGTACCCGTAGGGGCCGAGTTCGATCCAGCGATAGCCGGATTCCGCGACCTCGTCGAGGAAGCGGGTGTACGGGGTCTGGCCGGGATCGTCCGGGAACCAGACGCCCCAGGAGTCAGGGGCGGAACCGACAAGAATTGTGCTCACGAGGTCCTTCAGGAATCGGAGGGGCGGATCAGAGGACGCTGAATCTTCTTCCAGTCCGCATAGGTCTGGTACGCGGCCTGCGTGGATTCCAGCATCGACACCTCGGACACCGGTACATCCCACCAGGATTCGCTGTCCGGAGCGCTCACGAGCGGATCCGTTTCGACATGGATCACGGTGGTGCGGTCACTCGCCTTGGCGACCTTTACGGCGTCGACGAAATCCGACGCGGTGGTGGCTTTGATGACGTCGACGCCGAGGCTGGCGGCGTTGGCCGCGAGGTCGACCGGCAGCTTGTCGCCGTCGAGACGACCGCTGCCGCTGCGGTAGCGGTAGGCGGTCCCGAAACGCTGCGATCCCAACGCCTCCGACAGCGAACCGATCGATGCGAAGCCGTGGTTCTGCACCAGGATGACGATGAGCTTGACGCCCTCCTGCACCGCGGTGACCAGTTCGGTGGCCATCATCAGATAGGAGCCGTCGCCGACGAGGACGAACACGTCGCGGCTTTCATCGGCCATCCGCACACCGAGGCCGCCTGCGATCTCGTAGCCCATGCAGGAGTAGCCGTACTCGACGTGGTATCCCTTGGGATCTCTTGTCCGCCAGAGCTTGTGCAGATCGCCGGGCATCGAGCCGGCTGCGCAGACCACGACGTCGCGTGGATCGCTCAACGTGTTCGCCAAGCCGATGACCTGACTCTGGTTGAGCGGAGCACCGTCCTCGACCGCGTAGGCGGCCGACACGGTGTCGTCCCACTCCTCGGCGAGCGCCGCGGTCCGGCTGCGGTAATCGTCAGAGACCCGGTAGTCGCCGAGCGCTGCGTCCAGCGCCTCGATCCCCTCTCGGGCATCGGCCACCACGCTGACGCCGCCCTGTTTCACCGAGTCCAACGACGCCACGTTGATGTTGACGAACTTGACGTCCGGGTTGTTGAACGCGGTGCGCGATGCCGACGTGAAATCGCTGTACCGCGTGCCGATTCCAATCACGACGTCGGCTTCGGTGGCCAGCGCGTTGGCGGCGGTGGTGCCCGTCGACCCGACGGCGCCGACGCACTGCGGGTGGTTGTACGGCAGTGCACCCTTGCCGGCCTGACTCATACCGACGGGAATGCCGGTCTTTTCGCACAGCGCAGCCAGCGCCTCGGTGGCACCGGAGTAGACGACGCCGCCACCCGCGACGATGAGCGGCTTGCGCGCCGTGCGGATGATCTCGGTCGCCCGTGCGATGACCGACTTCTCGGGTAGCGGTCGCGCGATGTGCCACGTGCGTTCGGCGAACAGCGA
Source organism: Mycobacterium barrassiae (assembly GCF_025822765.1). Classification (GTDB taxonomy): domain Bacteria; phylum Actinomycetota; class Actinomycetes; order Mycobacteriales; family Mycobacteriaceae; genus Mycobacterium; species Mycobacterium barrassiae. The sequence goes on from NZ_JACKUK010000016.1 coordinate 324,654, forward strand.
TTCCGGCCAGTCATGCGCTTCTGCCTGTACGTCCTGGGGGAGAGCGATGGTCGCGGCGCCGGTCTCGGCGGGGTCGGTGAGCACCCGCATTGCGCCGAGTAGGGCGGCGGGCAACTGCTCGGGCCGCCACACCCGGTCGAAGTAGCGGGACAGAGGCTTGAACGCGTCGTTGACCGTCACATCGCCGGAGGACGGCAACTCCAACTCCTGCAGTACCGGTGCGCTGACGCGGGTGGCGAACGTATCGGCGGGGAGCAGCAGCACCGGCAGGCGGTTGATCGTCGCGAGTGCTGCGCCGGTGAGCATGTTCGTCGCTCCGGGGCCGATGCTGGCGGTGACCGCCCATGTCTGCAACCGGTCCTTCTGCCGTGCGTAGGCCACCGCGCTGTGCACCATGGCCTGCTCGTTGCGGCCAAGGACGTATTTCAGTCCCGGCTCTCTGCCTGCTTCGACGGCCTCGACCTCGTCCTGAAGGAGGGCCTGGCCGAGGCCCGCGACGTTGCCGTGTCCGAAGATGCCGAAGGCGCCCGCGAAGAATTTGGTGCGTTTACCGTCGCGCTCGACGTACTGATTGGCGAGGAACCGAATGGTCGCCTGCGCCACGGTCAGTCGGACGGTGCCCTCGGGGTCCGGGGTTTTCTCGGCGGGCTTGGGTGCGGTGGAAACCACGGGTCACGCTCCTGTTTCGTGCAGAGGGAGGCGGGGATCGACGGGCTGGTCGGGCCAGGTGCCGCGGAGCCAGGCGTGTTCGGGATCGTCGACGATCTTCCAGGCGCGTTCGGCGCCAGGTCCGGCCATGACGTTGAGGTAGTACATGTGATAGCCCGGCGCTGCCACCGAAGGACCGTGATATCCGTGGGGCACCAGCACCACGTCGCCGGTGCGTACCTCTTCGAGTACCTCGATCGGACGGTCGGGCGTTCCGTAGACGCGGTGGTATCCGAAGCCGCGTGATCCGTCGGGGCCGCCCGCGATCTCGAAGTAGTAGATCTCTTCGAGTGACGTTTCGGTGGGTGTCGTCTCGTCGTGCTTGTGCGCGGGATAGCTCGACCAGTTGCCGCCGGGGGTGATGACTTCGCACGCGATCAGCGAGTCAGCCTCGAAAACTCCTGCCGTGCCGAAGTTGTGGACCTGGCGGCTGCAGTTGCCGGTGCCGCGCAGTTCGACGGGAACGTCGGGGGCGGCGACGCGGCGGTTGGGGAACGAGTTCGTCGCGCGGGCGCCGCAGATCGCGAACCGCCCTTTGCCGTTGATCACGTATGTCCGGTCGAGGCCGATGTAGACCATGTCGGACGGGCCGTCGAACACCGATGCGCGTGGCGCCAGTTCGAACGTCTCGCCGTCGCATTCGACCGTCCCGCCGCCGGCCAGCGGCAGAATCATCACCTCGGTGCCAGTGGTGCTGAGTTCTACGCTGTCGTCGAGTTCTATTACCTGCAGCGAGGTTTCGGTCCACCCGGCTGATTCAGGCGTGATGTCGACTGTGTAAGGCGGGGTGGCGCTGCGCGCGGGGATGTATAGCTTGCTGTGCATTTCTACCTTCCTCCCGTCGTCCCCCCGCGCTGCGCGCGGGTGGTGCCCCCAGTGCTGGCGCCTGCCCGCACCATCGATACCGCGGTGGCGACGGCGGAGCTGACGTCGTCGTCCGGCGGATAAAGCAGCGTGCGCCCGACGATGAGCCCACGCACCGACGGCAGCGCGAGTGCCTTCTCAAAGCTCGCGAACGCCTCGTCGGGGTCGGTCGGATCGCCCCCCAGCAGCAGCGTGGGCAACGTCGTCGCCTCCATGACGCGGTCCATCTCGTCGACCACCGGCAGCTTCAGCCAGGTGTACGCGGATGTCGAGCCGATGCCCTGGCTGATGTGGACCGACTTGATGACGGCGTCAGGTGACAGGTCGTTGCGGACCTTCCCGTCGATGCGTGACGACATGAACGGCTCGAGCATCGCGATCAGACCGCGGGCGGCCAGTTCGTCCACCGCGCGTGCACATGCCGCCATGGTCGCGACGGTCCCCGCATCGTCGAGATCGATGCGGCACAACATCTTTCCGCCGTTCATCTTCGCCGCCGCGGTGGATGCCGCCGTGGCGGCCGTCATCCGATCGTCGAGTTCGAACGACGCGCCTGCCAGCCCTCCGCGATTGAGCGATGAGAAGACGACCTTGTCGTCGAGGGCGCCGAGCAGCACCAGGTCATCGAGAATGTCGGCGGTGGCGAGAACGCCGTCGACCCCGGGATCGGCGAGGGCGGCACGCAACCGGTCGAGCAGGTCGGTTCTGCTGTTCATCGCGGTCGGCCGCTTGCCGACGGCGAGTGCGCCGCGGGCGGGGTGGTCGGCGGCGACGATCATCAGGCGACCGTTGCCCCTGATCGTCTGGCGTGTCACGCGGTCCTGCCAGGCGCGGGAGATGGCGCCGGGATCGGTTGCGCGGAGTTCGGTGATCGCCGCGTAGTCGGCGCACAGTGCCTGCGATGCTGACCTAGGCATTGGCGGCCTCCGCTGCGGTCCGCTCGGCGAGTTCGGCCACCTCGGCGGCGGTCGGCATCGCGGTCGAGCACTCCAACCGGGACGCGACGATTGCGCCCGCGGCGTTGGCGTAGCGCAGTGTCTTCTCCAGGGTCCAGCCGTGCAACAGGCCGTGGCAGAGGCTGCCGCCGAACGCATCTCCGGCTCCGAGCCCGTTGACGACGTCGACCTGGTTGGGCGGAACCGTCACCGAGCTCTGCCTGGTCTTTCCGAGGACACCGCGGGGCCCCTGCTTGACGATGGCCAGCTCGACGCCGAGGTCCAGCAGCGCGTCGGCCGCCTTGCCCGGGTCGGATTCGCCGACGGCGATCTCACATTCCTCGCGGTTGCCCACCGCGACGGTGACATGCGCGAGCGCACGTCGTACCTGTTCGGTGGCCGCGGCGGGGGAGTCCCAGAACATCGGGCGGTAGTCGAGATCGAGGACGGTCAGCGGCGCCCGGTTGCGGGCTTCCCAGGCAGTGAAATGTGCGCTGCGGCTTGGCTCTTCGGAGAGCCCCGTGACGGTCGACCAGTACAGCCGTGCCGACTGAACGGCGTCGACGTCGATGTCGTCGGCGCTGATCTGGAGGTCGGGTGCGGTGGGGCGACGATAGAAGTACAGCGGGAAGTCGTCGGGCGGGAAGATCTCGCAGAACGTGACGGGGGTCGGATACTCGTCGTTGGTGACCACGAAGCGGTTGTCGACGCCCAGCCTCGCGAGTTCGGCGCTGACGAACTTGCCGAACGGGTCGGCGCCCACGCCGGAGATCAGAGCCGACCGGTTGCCCAGCCGCGCGGCGGCGACGGCGACGTTCGCGGCGCTGCCGCCGAGGAACTTGCCGAAGGTCTCCACGTCCTCCAGACCCACGCCGACCTGCAGGGGATAGACGTCGACACCGCAGCGCCCGATGGCGAGGACGTCATGTGGCGGTGTAGTCGTCAAGGTCGGCTCTCCACGAGGTAGGTGCGGCTGTCTATGACTGTGCCCGCCACCACTCGACCATGTCAATAGTTTGTCCTGACATTCTATCTTTCGATCATAGAATGCTAGGATTCAGCTACTGTTTGTCTGGTCATCACGAGATCGGAGACGACGTGCCCCTGGCGGTGGAGCTCGACAGGTCAAGCCCTGTCCCTCTCTACTATCAGCTCGCGCAGGCGATCGAGGCGGCGATACGCGATGGCGAACTCGCACCCGGCGACCGCTTCGAGAACGAGCTGGCTTTGGCGAAGCGATTGACCCTGTCGCGGCCGACGACGAGGCGTGCGATTCAGGAACTCGTCGACAAGGGTCTGCTCGTCCGCAAGCGCGGGGTCGGGACGCAGGTCGTGCAGAGTCCGGTGCACCGGCGCGTCGAGCTGACAAGCCTTTTCGACGACCTCGCGCGCGCCGGGCAGGAGCCGACCACCCAGTTGTTGGACTACACGGTCGGGCGGCCCGACGAAGAAGTCGCGCGTGAACTCAACATCGCCGAGGACCGCGAGGTGGTGTCCATTCACCGGCTGCGGTGCGCGAACGGCGAGCCGCTCGCGGTGATGATCAACCACCTGCCCGTCGAGATCGCGCCGGATGCCAGCGAGCTGGAAAGCGCGGGGTTGTATCAGTCCTTGCGGTCGCGCGGAGTGCACATCCGGCTGGCGCGCCAGCGAATCGGAGCGCGTGGCGCGACGCGGCCGGAGGCGCGACTGCTCGACGAGAAGGCCGGCGCGCCGCTGCTGACCATGACTCGTACCGCGTTCGACGACTCCGGCAGTGCCGTCGAGTACGGCACGCATTGCTACCGCGCATCGCGCTACTACTTCGACACCACACTGGTCGACCGCTGACCCCCCAGCTCGGCCTAGGAACTGAACGCGGATCGGAACGCTTCCAGTGCGGCAACGCTGTCGCCCGAGGCCCACGCCTCCATCCCGACGGTGCCGGTGAAGCCGATGTCGCGCAGTACCTTCGCGATGGCGGGGTAGTTGATCTCGCCGGTTCCCGGCTCGCACCGTCCCGGGACGTCGGCGACCTGGATCTCGCCGATGGCGTCACCGCAACGGCGGATGAGCTCGATGAGATTCCCCTCGCCGATCTGGGCGTGGTAGAGGTCGAGCATCATCTTCACGTTCGGATGCGCGACGCCCTCGACCAGTGCCAACGTGTCCTTCGCGCGGGCGAGCGGGACGCCGGGGTGGTCGACGATGGTGTTGAGGTTCTCGACGCAGAACTGCACGCCCGCGACGGCGCCGAGCTCACCGATGCGCTCCAGGGTGCGCAGCGCGGTCGGCCACATCTCGCCGGTCGCGCGATACCGAGGCCGCGCAGCCTTGCCGTCGATCAGCTCGGCGGTGTGCAGGTTCAAGCGCGAAACACCAAGTGTTTCCGCGGCTTTGACTGACAACTCGGCGGTGCGCACCACCTCGTGGGCGCTCGCCAGATCGATCAGGTCGCCGTGCAGATATCCCGTCATCGAGGTGAACTTCGCCCTGGTGGCCGCGAGCGCTTTCAGGTCCTTGTCGTGCCAGCTCCAGATCTCGACGGCGAAGCCCATGTCGTGGATGCGACGCACACGATCGATGAGCGGTAGCTCGGTGAACACCATCTCGGAGCAGACCGCAAGCTCGAAGTCCGTCATCGCGGCATCGCCTCCTTCGCTGACGGCACCCTAACATTTGACATGCAGTCCTAATGTCAGGACAAAGTATTGACTTTCCGCTGTGAGCCGTATTACATCGACCATGAGGCGTGCTGTGTCGCACGCGGACGACGAGCGTGAAGCTCCGAGAGTGCTCGCGCGAAGAGCGGAGGAGAGATGGGGTTCAGTCGGCTCGCGGCGGTCACCGGGGTGACGGTGCTCGTACTGGGAATCGCGTCGTGTTCATCGACCGGCGGAAAGCCGCGGGAGAGCGGCGGGGGAATGGGCGGTGGCACCGTCGACACGCCCCGCGCGACGATCGCGATGATCACCCACGAAGTGCCGGGTGACTCGTTCTGGGACCTGATTCGCAAGGGTGCGGAGACCGCGGCGCGGAAGGACAACATCGAGCTGCGCTATTCGAACGACCCCGAGGCGCCCAACCAGGCCAACCTCGTGCAGACCGCGATCGACAGCGGCGTCGACGGCATCGCGCTCACGCTGGCCAAGCCCGACGCGATGCGCGCCGCCGTCGCGGCCGCTGAGGCCAAGGGCATCCCCGTCGTCGCGTTCAACGCCGGCGGCGACGCCTGGCAACAGATGGGCGTCAAGGAGTTCTTCGGCCAGGACGAGTTCATCGCGGGCCAGGCCGCCGGCGACCGGTTGAAGCAGGACGGCGCGAAGAAGGTGCTGTGCGTCATCCAGGAACAGGGACACGTCGGACTCGAATCCCGCTGTGCCGGCGTGAAGAGCACCTTCCCCGCGACCGAGAACCTCAACGTCAACGGCAAGGACATGCCGTCGGTCGAATCGACGATCACCGCGAAACTGCAGCAGGACCGAAGCATTGACTACGTGGTGACGCTGGGCGCACCGTTCGCGTTGACCGCGGTGCAGTCGGCGAAGAACGCGGGCAGCAGCGCCAGGATCGGCACCTTCGACACCAACGCGGCGCTCGTCGACGCGATCAAGGCCGGCGATGTGCAATGGGCGGTCGATCAGCAGCCGTTCCTGCAGGGCTACCTGTCGATCGACTCGCTGTGGCTGTACCTGAACAACGGCAATGTGATCGGCGGCGGTAAAGAGACGCTGACCGGGCCGGCGTTCATCGACCAGTCGAACATCGACGCGGTGGCCGAGTACGCGAAGGGCGGGACGCGCTGATGTGGGCCCACGCCCGAAGGGCAGGGGACGCTTGCGCGAAGAAGGAAGTGGCCTGATGAGTACCGGTACAGAAGTCGACCTGGGCGAACGCAAGGTTATCCGCGACGAACGCGTCAAAGAGCGAAACCGCGTACAGCGACTGCTGATTCGCCCTGAGATGGGTGCACTGATCGGTGCGGTCGTCATCTTCATCTTCTTCTTCATCATGGCCCCGCCGTTCCGGTCGGCCGAGTCGCTGGCGACCGTGCTGTACGGCAGCTCGACCATCGGCATCATGGCGTGCGCGGTCGCCCTGCTGATGATCGGCGGAGAGTTCGACCTGTCGGCGGGTGTCGCAGTCACCACCGGTTCACTCGCGGCGTCCATGCTGGCCTGGAATTTCCACCTGAACCTCTGGGCCGGTGCAGGATTGGCGCTCATCCTGTCGCTCGGTGTCGGATTCTTCAACGGATACATGGTGATGAAGACCAAGATCCCGAGCTTCCTCATCACACTCGGCACCCTGCTGATGCTGACCGGGGCGAACATCGCGGTGACCAAGTGGGTCGCGGGGGCCGTCGCCACGCCGAGCGTCAGCGATATGGAGGGCTGGGACTCCGCGCGTGCGGTGTTCGCGTCGACGCTGACGATCTTCGGTGTGCCGGTGCGTATCACGGTCCTGTGGTGGCTGTTGTTCACTCTGATCGCGACCTATGTGTTGTTCAAGACGCGGATCGGCAACTGGATCTTCGCCGTCGGCGGAGACGCGGAGAGTGCGCGCGCGGTCGGTGTGCCGGTGACGGCCGTCAAGATCGGGCTCTTCATGTTCGTCGGGTTCGCCGCGTGGTTCTCCGGCATGCATCTTCTGTTCTCCTACAACACCGTTCAGTCCGGGCAGGGTGTGGGCCAGGAGTTCATCTACATCATCGCCGCGGTCATCGGCGGATGTCTGCTCACGGGCGGGTACGGCACGGCCATCGGCGCCGCGATCGGTGCGTTCATCTTCGGGATGGTGCAGCAGGGCATCGTCTATGCGGGCTGGGAACCGGACTGGTTCAAGTTCTTCATGGGCGTGATGCTGCTGTTCGCGGTGATCGCCAACAACGCATTCCGCAACTACGCCGCGAAGAGGTGACCCATGACCGCAACTGTTGATCAAGCCGTCGAAGAAGCGCCGTCCGGAGGCAAGGTGCCGCTGGTCGAGCTCAAGAACGTCGGCAAGATGTACGGCAACATCACTGCGCTGAAAGACATCTCGCTGCGTGTCCATGCGGGTGAAGTGACGGGCATTCTCGGTGACAACGGCGCAGGTAAGTCGACATTGATCAAGATCATCGCCGGCTATCACCCGCCGAGCGAGGGTGAGCTTCTCGTCGACGGTGAGCCCGCCCGCTTCGCGTCGCCCAAAGATGCGTTGGCCAAGGGCATCGCCACCGTGTATCAGAACCTGGCCGTCGTGCCGCTGATGCCGGTGTGGCGCAACTTCTTCCTCGGCCAGGAGATCCGGAAGAAGTCCTTCCCGTTCTCGCTGGACTCGAACGCGATGCGAGCCACCACGCTGAGCGAACTGTCGAAGATGGGCATCGATCTGCCCGACGTCGATGTGCCGATCGGCTCGCTGTCCGGCGGTCAACGCCAGTGTGTGGCGATCGCGCGGGCGGTGTTCTTCGGGGCGCGGGTGCTGATTCTCGACGAGCCGACCGCCGCGCTCGGCGTCAAGCAGTCGGGGGTGGTGCTGAAGTACATCAGCGCTGCCAAGGAGGCCGGTTTCGGCGTGGTGTTCATCACACACAACCCGCACCACGCGCACATGGTCGGTGACCACTTTGTGCTGCTCAACCGCGGTCGACAGAAGCTGGACTGCACGTATGACGACATCACGCTCGAACACCTGACGCAGGAGATGGCGGGGGGCGACGAACTCGAGGCCCTGTCCCACGAACTGCGAGGTAAAGGGGCATAACCAGGCGCCCGGAGGGCCTGCACTGTTCCACCGATGTTCACCCGCACGGCCGCGTGGTCGATGGCCGGGTTCTGAGTTTGCCTGCACAATGGTTGGGTGCATACCGAACCCGAACCGAAGCGCCACGCGCCCGTCTGGCGTGACCCGCTGTCTGCGGGGTGGCGTGCGCACCGGGGGCTGCTGCTGCTCCGTCTGCGGTGGCACGAGCGGCGCGTAGCGCCCGAGCGCCCCCAGTAGTTCACAACCCCAGTAGTCGCACCGTCTCCGTCCGCATCTCCACCTTGCGCACCTTCCCGGTCACCGTCATCGGGAACGCGTCGACGACGTGGACATACCGCGGGATCTTGTAGTGCGCGAGCTTTCCCGATGCGAATGCCCGCACAGCCTCGGCATCCAGCGCGGTGCGGCCCGGTCGCATCTTGATCCACGCGCAGATCTCTTCGCCGTACTTCTCGTCGGGGACGCCGATCACCTGGGCGTCGTCGATGTCGGGGTGGGTGTAGAGAAACTCCTCCACCTCGCGCGGATACACGTTCTCACCGCCGCGGATCACCATGTCCTTGATGCGGCCGATGATCATGCAGTAGCCGTCATCCCGCATCACCGCCAGATCGCCGGTGTGCATCCAGCCCTCGTCGTCGATGGCCTCGCGGGTCCGCTCGTCGTCGTTCCAGTAGCCCAACATCACCGAATACCCCCGGGTGCAAAACTCGCCCGGCTCACCACGTTTCACGGTTTTGCCGCTGTCGGGGTCGACAACCCTGATCTCCACGTGCGGATGCACCCGTCCCACCGTGGCCGTGCGGCGGTCCAGGTCGTCGTCGATCAGCGTCTGGCAGGACACCGGTGAGGTCTCCGTCATGCCGTAGGCGATCGACAACTCGGGAATGTTCAGCTCGCTGCCGCACCGCTTCATCAGCTCCATCGGGCAGGTGGCCCCTGCCATGATCCCGGTGCGCAGCGAGGACAGGTCGCGCTCAGCCAGATCCGGGTGTCCGAGCATCGCGATGAACATCGTCGGCACGCCGTAAACGGCTGTGCAGCGTTCCTTTTCGATCGCCTCCAGGGTCGCGCCTGGGTCGAAGCCTGCCGAGGGGATCACCATCGTGGCACCGTGGGTGGTACAGCCCAGGTTGCCCATCACCATGCCGAAGCAGTGGTAGAAGGGCACCGGTATGCACAGCCGCTCGCCGGGGCCGAGCTTGATGAGCTCGGTGACGAAGAAGCCGTTGTTGAGGATGTTCCGGTGGGACAGCGTCGCACCTTTCGGTGAACCTGTTGTGCCCGAGGTGTATTGGATGTTGATCGGGTCGCTCGGTTGCAGGCTCTCCATCCGCGAGCGCAGATCGGCCGCAGACACTTTGTCGGCGCGACCGCACAAGCGGTCCCAGTCGGCGGTGTCCAGGAACACGACCTCGGTCACGTCGGGGATCTCGGGGCGTACCTCGTCGACCATGCTGCGGTAGTCGGAGGCCTTGAACGTCGTCGCCGACACCAGCATCCGCGTGCCCGACTGACGTAGCACGTAGGCCAACTCGTGGGTGCGGTAGGCGGGGTTGACCGCAACCAGTATCGCGCCGATCTTGGCTGTCGCGTACTGAAGAATCGTCCACTCGGGGCAATTGGGTGCCCAGATGCCGACGCGGTCGCCGCGTTGGATATCGCTGGCCATCAGAGCCCGTGCCACGCGGTCGATCTCGTCGTTCAGCTCGGTGTACGTCCAGCGCCCGCCGCTTGATGCGTCGACGAGGGCCTCCGCGTCGGGGTACGTCGACGCGGTGTGCTCGAAGTTCGCGCCGATCGTCTCGTCGAGCAGGGGAGTGTCGGTGGGGCCGACCGCATACGATCCGGCCCCGTCGATAAACGCGGTCATCGTCGGCTCCTTGTCAATGAGGGATCACAGGCCCGCGCGATCGGCGAGCAGTCGGCGATGGTGCCTGCTGCCGCCGAAGAGGGCCTTGGTGGTGGTGGCACGCCGAAAGAACAAGTGCACGTCGTGCTCCCACGTGAAAGCGATGCCGCCGTGGGCCTGGATGGCAGAACCGGCGCACAGGGCAAAGGTGTCTGCAGCCTGCGCTTTCGCCAGCGGGCCGACGATCTGCAATTCATGGTCGTCCGATGCGCTCATCGCGGCGTACATCACCGCCGCACGGGTGGCGTCGATCTCGATCATCATGTCTGCGCAGATGTGCTTCACTGCTTGGAACGAGCCGATTGGGCGACCGAATTGCATGCGGTTGCAGGCATATTCGACGGTCATTGCGAGACACGCCTCGGCGCCGCCCAGCATCTCTGCGGCCAGTAGCACCCGCGCGATGTCCAGCGTCCGTTCGATGTCGTCGGCCGAGCCCGCCGTCAGCACCTCGGCGGGAGCCTGCGTCAGCTCCACCCTGGCGACGGGCCGGGTGATGTCGAACGACGGCAGGCTCACGACAGTGACCCCGGGATCGTCGGCCGCCACCACGTGGAGCATGACCTCACCGTCGGTGACCGCAGGCACGATGAACAGGTCGGCGATATGGCCGTGCAGGACGGGACCACACACTCCGGTGAGTACGGTGCGGCCACCATCGCGGTGGGCGTGCACCGGCGCCGCGGACGGGTCGCAGTCGCGGGGTCCGGCAACGGCGAGCGCACCGATCTGCTCACCGCGCAGCAGTCCCTTCAGCAGTCTGGTCCGCTGCTCCTCGTCGCCGGTGCGCAGCACCGCCTCGATGGCGAAGGTGGTGGCCGCCAACGGAACCGGTGTCAACGCCCGGCCCAGTTCGCCGAACGCGATCGCGGCTCCCACCAATGTGGCGCCTGCACCGCCGTACTCGACCGGCACGTGCAGGCCCGGCAGTTCCATCTCGGTGCACAGTCGCTGCCACACCGTCGGGTCGTGGCCGGCGGCGTCACGCACATGCGCGAGCGGTGCGACGTCCTGCAGAAAGCCGCTCAATGAGGCGCGGAAGTCGTCTTGTTCTGTGCTGTAACGGAAATCCATGTCAACGCTCCCCGCCTACCCCGGCATACGGACTCGGCTCCTTTGGCAGACCCAACAGCCGCTCGGCGATCACGTTGCGCTGGATTTGCGAACTGCCCGCGTAGATCGTCGCGGCGCGGGCATAGAGCAATTCGTCCATCCAGCGCGCCGCGGAGTTCGGGGTTCCGGGTTCGGGGATTATCAGCGCTGCACCGTTGCCGAAACCCTGAGGGCCGAGCGTCTCTAGTCCGAGGATCTCGGCAGCGAGTTCGGTGTGCCGCCTGAAGTACTCGCTCCACATGACCTTGCTGATCGCCGCGTCGGCGCCGGGTGGCCGCCCGTCCACCAGTAGCGTCAACCCGCGATAGCCCTGATAGCGCATGATCTGAACCCGGGAGTAGCACCACGCCAACTCGTCGCGGATGTGCGGGTCCGTGTGCAGACCGCGGTCCTTGGCGAGTTCGTGCAGCAGCTCCAGGTCGCGGCCGAAATCGATGGCCGCCGTGGTGACCTGCGAACCCCGTTCGAAGGCGAGCAGCGTCATCGCCGTCGACCACCCGCCGCCCACACCGCCGAGCACGTTGTCGACCGGTGCCCGCGCATCGGTGAGGAACACCTCGCTGAACGAGGCGTGCCCGGCGGCGTTGACGATCGGCCGGACCTCAACGCCGGGCTGGTCCATCGGAGTGAGGATCAGCGAGAGCCCCTTGTGTTTGGGCGCGTTGGGGTCCGTCCTGGCGAGGACGAATATCCAGTTGGCTGTGGGGCCCGCGGACGTCCAGATCTTCTGCCCGTTGATCACCCACTCGTCGCCGTCGAGCACGGCCCTGGTCCGTACCGAGGCCAGGTCCGAGCCGGCCTCGGGCTCGGAGAAGCCCTGGCACCAGCGATCCTCGCCGGACAGGATGCGCGGGAGGAAATGCTTTTTCTGTTCCTCGGAGCCGAGCGCAATCAGCGTGTTGCCAAGCAGTTGGATTCCCAGCAAGTCGTTCTCCAAAGGCTCGGGCGCGCCCGCGCGGGCGAACTCCTCGGCCAGTACCACCTGTTCGATGACGGACAGGCCGGCGCCGCCGTACTCCTTCGGCCACGACACCGCGACCAGCCCGCGGTTGGCAAGGGTGCGGCGCCACTGGTGCGCGAACGTTCGACGCTCGTCGGGCGGCAGCGCCCCGCCTCCCGACCAGCCGGCGGGGAGGTGCTCTGCCAGGAGCGCCTGGATGCGGGTGCGGAACGCTTCCGCTTCGGGCGGGTAGTCGGCGTCCATCGCGTCAGGGCCGCTTCTTGGCTGCGGGCAGGATCTCCGGGGCGATGCGCCAGTCGTCGAGCCCGTACTCGACCGTTCCGTACGACAGCGCTCCGCCGGTCACCTCGGCCCAGTGCGCGTGATTGAGCTGATGGATCTTGAAACAGGCCTCGAGCGCCGTCGAGAAACCCATCGCATCGACGGTCTGGTTCACCGATTCCTTGATGAGCAGCGCCGCGACCGTCGGTAGTTTGGCGATGCGCCGGGCGAACTCGAGCGTGCAATCCGCCAATTCGTCGTTTGGAAAGACCTTGCTCACCATGCCGATGGCGTGTGCTTCGTCGGCGCCCAGCGAGTCGCCGGTGAGCAGGAGTTCCTTGGCCTTGCGTGGCCCGAACTCCCAGGGATGGCCGAAGTACTCCACACCGCACATGCCGAGCCGGGTGCCGACGACGTCGGCGAAGACGGTGTCCTCGCCCGCGACGATGAGGTCACAGCACCAGGCCAGCATCAGGCCCGCGGAAAGCACCATTCCGTGCACCTCGGCGACGGTGATCTTGCGCAGATTGCGCCATCGCTTGGTGTTCTCGAAGAAGTAGTGCCACTCCTGCCGGTTGCGGGACTCCACGCCGCCGTAAGTCCCGCCGTTGCACTGGTAGGTGGGATGTTGGTCGGGCCCGGGCGTCCGTTCGCGGACGTCGGTGGGGGAGCCGAGGTCGTGTCCCGCGGAAAAGGACGGGCCTACCGCCCGGAGGAGCACCACCCGGACTTCGTCGTCCATTTCGGCCAGTTCGAAGGCCGTGCCCAACTCCACGAGCATTCCGCGGTTCTGCGCGTTGCGTTGTTTCGGGCGATTGAGCGTGATGACGGCGATCTGGCCCTTGTCGATGACCTCGTAGCCGATGTAGTCGAAATCCGGCACGAATGGCTCCCTTCCAGGAGTGAACTAGCCGCACGGTGCTTGTTCGCGGTGTGCGAGGTCACGGGTGGATGACGGGGCTGAGATTACGCGGCCAGAGACCAATATGTCCATAAGCAATACGCGAAGCAAGAATCTACAAATGAAGAAACCACCAAGAAAACTGGTTCTTGCGCCGGAGGATGTATCTTGCTAGTACTGTGTTGTACATCGCAGCCGGCGATATCGCGGAGTGCCAAGGGACGGGCTCGTCCCCGCCGATGTGATCGAGCGCTGCCACGACGTGAGAAGGGTTGAGATGGAGATCGGAATTTTCCTCATGCCGGCGCACCCGCCGGAGCGGAGCCTGTACGACGCCACCCAATGGGACCTGGACGTCATCGAGCTCGCCGACCAACTCGGTTACGTCGAGGCCTGGGTGGGAGAGCACTTCACCGTGCCGTGGGAGCCGATCTGTGCACCCGACCTATTGCTGGCGCAGGCGCTGCTCCGCACGAAGAACATCAAGTTGGCACCCGGCGCTCACCTGTTGCCGTACCACCACCCGGTGGAGCTGGCGCACCGCGTCGCGTACTTCGACCATCTCGCCCAGGGCCGGTTCATGCTCGGCGTCGGCGCCAGCGGCATCCCGGGTGACTGGGCGTTGTTCGACGTGGACGGACACAACGGCGAACACCGCGAAATGACGCGCGAAGCCCTGGAGATCATGTTGCGCGTGTGGACCGACGACGGGCCCTGGGAACATCGCGGAAAGTACTGGAACGCCAACGGGATTGCGCCGATGTACGACGGCTTGATGCGCCGTCACATCAAACCCTTCCAGGCGCCCCACCCGCCCATCGGGGTCACCGGCTTCAGCGCGGGCTCAGAAACGCTGAAGCTCGCAGGCGAACGTGGCTACATACCGATGAGCCTCGACCTCAACACCGACTACGTGGCGACGCACTGGGATGCCGTGCTCGAAGGGGCAGAACGCAGCGGCCGCACTCCCGACCGTCGCGAGTGGCGGCTCGTGCGTGAAGTCGTCGTGGCGGAAACGGACGAAAAGGCGTTCCGCTACGCCGTCGACGGCATGCTTGGACGCAACATGCGCGAGTACGTCCTACCGACCTTCAAGACGATGGGTATGACGAAGTTCTACAAGCACGACCCTTCCGTACCCGATGCCGACGTCACGCCGGAGTACCTGGCCGAGAACACGTTTGTCGTCGGATCGGTCGAGACGGTGGTGGACAAGCTGGAGGCCACCTACGACCAGGTCGGCGGGTTCGGCCATCTGTTGATCCTCGGATTCGACTACATCGACAACCCGGGTCCGTGGAAGGAGTCGATGCGGTTGCTGGCAGAGGAGGTCATGCCCCGGCTCAACGCGCGCATTGCGAAGAAGCCGGCGGCCGCGGTCGTCTGAGAGCAGGAAAGGGCAGCTGGCATGGAGGCTCATCAGATCACCGTCCGATACTCGGATGGCGCGCAGAAGACGATGCCGGTGCAGCCGGATCAGTCGATCCTGGAGGCCGCCGAGGAGCACGGCGTCGCCATCGTCAACGAGTGCCAGAGCGGCATCTGCGGTACATGCGTCGCGACCTGCGTCTCCGGCGACTACGAGATGGGGCGCACCGAAGGGCTGTCCGACGTGGAGCGGGCAGCGCGAAAGATCCTGACGTGCCAGACCTTTGCCGAGTCGGACTGCCAGATCGACCTGGAGTACCCGGTGGACGACAACGCGGCACGGCTGGTCACCGGGCACGGTGTGGTGAGCGCGGTGAACAAGGTGTCGGCCACGACGGCGATTCTGCGCGTTGACGTCTCGGGCATGGCCGACTCGATCGTCTACAAGGCCGGCCAGTTCGCCCAGTTGCAGGTTCCCGGCACCAACGCGTGGCGTAACTATTCCTACGCGCATCCCAGCGACGGCCGCGACGAACTGGAGTTCATCATCCGGCTGCTGCCCCACGGGGTCATGTCGGACTACTTGCGCGACCGGGTGAAGCCGGGGGACCGTATCGCGTTGCGGTGCAGCAAGGGTGGCTTCTATCTGCGCCCCGTCGTGCGGCCGGTGATCCTTGTCGCGGGTGGTACGGGCCTGTCGGCGATCCTGGCGATGGCGCAGAGCCTCGACTCCGAGGTCGGGCAGCCGGTCCACCTGCTGTACGGTGTCACCAGCTACGAAGATCTGTGCAAGCTCGACGAGATCGAAGCGCTCAGCAAGCGCATCCCCGGCTTGACGTCGCACCTCATCGTGTCGCAACCCGCGCCGGAGTGGGACGGGCCCGTCGGACTGGTCACCGACCTGCTTGACGCGGGAATGCTGGATGACGGCGACGCCGATATCTACCTGTGCGGTCCGGCGGCGATGGTCGAAGCCACCCGGAACTGGCTGGACAACAACGGTATTCACCGCATCGGGCTGTACTACGAGAAGTTCGTACCCAGCGGCGCCGTGCGACGGCGAACACCTCCTTACCTGGACTACGCACAACTCGATCTGGCCGATGTGCGCCGATGCGGCCGAGGGACCGCGGTTGTCGTCGGCGGCAGTATCGCGGGGATTGCCGCGGCCAAGGTGCTCACCGAGTCGTTCGAGCGGGTGATCGTCCTGGAGAAGGACGGCAGGCACTCGCGCCGGGAGGGTAGACCCGGTGCGGCGCAGGGCTGGCATCTACACCACCTGCTCACGGCCGGACAGATCGAGTTGGAGCGGATCTTCCCCGGCATCGTCGAGGACATGGTGCGTGAGGGCGCGTTCAAGGTCGACATGGCCGATCAGTACCGCATCCGATTGGGCGGCACCTGGAAGAAGCCCGGCACCAGCGATATTCAGATCGTCTGTGCAGGACGCCCGCTGCTCGAATGGTGCGTGCGACGCCGGTTGGACGACGAGCCCCGCATCGAATTCCGCTACGAGTCCGAGGTCGGCGACCTCGTCTATGACCGCGCCAGCAACACCGTCATCGGTGTCGCCGTGAACCACGACGGTGAACTCGAGGTGGTGCCGGCAGAATTCGTGCTCGACGCCTCCGGCAAGAACACCCGCATCCCGGAGTTCCTGGACCGCATCGGGATCGGTGCACCCGAGGTCGAGCAGGACATCATCAACTGCTTCTACTCCACCATGCAGCACCATGTGCCTCCGGAGCGGCAGTGGCAGGACAAGGTGATGGTGATCTGTTACGCCTACCGCCCGTATGAGGACACCTACGCCGCGCAGTACTACACCGACAGCTCGCGCACCATTTTGTCCACATCGCTTGTCGCATACAACTGCTACTCGCCGCCGCGTACCGCGCAGGAGTTCCGTAAGTTCGCCGACCTGATGCCGTCACCTGTCGTGGGGGAGAACATCGACGGACTGGAACCGGCCTCACCGATCTACAACTTCCGCTACCCCAACATGCTTCGGCTGCGGTACGAGAAGAAGCGGAACCTCCCGCGCGCATTGCTGGTGGTGGGCGACGCCTACACCAGCGCCGATCCGGTGTCGGGTCTCGGTATGAGCCTGGCGCTCAAGGAAGTACGCGAGATGCAGCTACTGCTGGCGAAGTGCGGCGCAGGGCATCCGGATCTGCCGCGTCGCTACTACCGCAAGATCAGCAAGATGGCAGATACGGCCTGGTTCGTGATCCGCGAGCAGAACCTGCGCTTCGACTGGATCAAGGACGTGCGTGCCAAGCGCCCGTTCTACTTCGGTGCCCTCACCTGGTACATGGATCGCGTTCTGGAGTTGGTGCACGACGACCTCGACACGTATCGCGAATTCCTCGCGGTCGTCCACCTGGTCAAGCCCCCTGCGGCCCTGATGAAACCGAAGGTCGCCGGGCGGGTGCTCGGTAAGTGGGCGCGCACGAGATTGTCGGGGCAGAAGACGCTGATTGCACGCAACTACGAGGACCGCACGGTGCCCGCTGTCGATCACCTGGCCCAAACCGACGAAATGGCAGTCGGTTTGGCCGGCACTCCCACACACTGAACGCGAGAAGAGAGGCGACCACGATGGGCCAGATTCACCGGATGCTCGACTGCCGGGGCACGCGGATCCACGCTGTCGAGGAGGGCGAGGGTCCGCTCGTGGTGTTGATCCACGGGTTCCCGGAGTCCTGGTACTCGTGGCGGCATCAGCTGCCAGCGCTTGCCGAGGCCGGCTACCGCGCGGTCGCCATCGACCAGCGTGGGTACGGGCGTTCGTCGAAGTACCGGGTGCAGAAGGCGTACCGCATCAAGGAACTCGCCGGCGACATTCTCGGGGTCATCGACGCCTACGGTGAGAAGCAGGCCGTCGTGGTCGGACATGACTGGGGTGCGCCGGTGGCCTGGACCTTCGCCTGGCTTCATCCGGATCGATGTGCGGGCGTGGCGGGACTCAGCTGTCCGTTCGCCGGGCGCGGCGTGATTGCGTTGCCAGGCAGCCCGTTCGGGGAGCGACGCCCCAATGACTACCACCTCGAGATCGCCGGGCCGGGCAAAGTCTGGTACCAGGACTATTTCTCGGCGCAGGACGGCATCATCGCCGAGATCGAGGAGGATCTGCGCGGCTGGCTGGTCGGGCTCACTTACACGGTGTCCGGTGACGGCATGATCGCTGCCACGCGCGCGGCCGAGGCGGCGGGCGTTGACCTGGCGGCCATGGATCCGTTGGACGTGATCCGGGCCGGGCCGCTGTGCATGGACGAGGGTGCGCGGCTCAAGGACGCATTCGTCTATCCGGAGAAGTTGCCCGACTGGTTCACCGAAGAGGACGTCGATTTCTACACAGGCGAATTCGAGCGGTCCGGGTTCGGCGGACCGCTGAGCTTCTATCACAACATCGACAACGACTGGCACGACCTGGCCGACCAGGAAGGCAAACCGCTGACCCCGCCGGCGGTGTTCATCGGCGGGCAGTACGACGTGGGCACCACGTGGGGGCTCGAGGCCATCGCACGTGCCGACGAAGTGATGCCGAACTACACCGGCACCCACATGGTCGACAATGTCGGGCACTGGATTCAGCAGGAGGAGCCCAAGGAGATCAACCGGCTGCTGCTCGATTTCCTGCACGGGCTGCGCTAGCAGGGATGCCCGATCCGCATGCAGCCGATACCCGCACAGTCTCTTGACGACGCAGAGTTGCGCCGGGTATTCGGATGCTTCCCGTCCGGGGTGATCGCGGTCGGCGCGGTCGTCGACGGAGAGCCGGTCGGGATGGCGGCGAGCTCGTTCACCTCGGTCTCGGTCACCCCGCCACTGGTGTCGATATGCGTGCAGAACAGCTCGGCGACGTGGCCGCGGCTGCGGGACCGCGACAGGCTGGGTGTAAGTGTGCTCGCCGAAAACCACGGCGGGGCCTGCCTGAGCCTGTCGCGCAAGGTGGGGGACAGGTTCGCCGGGGTGCGCTGGACGCAACTGCCCAGCGGGGGCCTGTTCATCCACGGGGCCACTGCCTGGTTGGAGTGCCGCCGTCACGCCGAGATTCCGGCGGGTGACCACACGATCGTGCTGCTGGAGATCTGCGCTGTCGTCGCCGACCCGGACACACCACCACTTGTCTTCCATGGCAGTCGATTTCGCCGGCTCGCCGTCGCGGGGGCATCAGAGGAGCAGAGATGAGAACCAACGATGTCCGAGTGAGGCGCGCGGTCAAGGCGTTTGCGGGGGGTCGTCCCGTCGTCGTCACCGACAAAACTGCGCAGGGTGAGCAGGGCTATGTTGTTTTCGCGGCAGGGCAGGCCACCCCGAAGCTGCTCGCCTTCACCGTTCGGCACACCTCGGGATACGTCCGCATCGCACTGCCTGGCGAGGAGTGCGAACGGCTCAACCTGCCGCCCATGTGCGCACGCGACGGCGACCGATTCGGCGCCGCTGACCGCGTGACCGTGGATTGGCACGGAACGGGTACCGGCATCTCAGCGACAGACCGTGCGCGGACCATCGCGGCGCTCGCGGCGCCGGGGGCGCAGGCCTCCGACTTCCGGCGCCCGGGCCATGTGATTCCGGTGGCGGCCAGCGCCGGCGGCGTTCTCGAACGGCCGAGACCGGCGGAGGCGGCGGTCGATCTGGCCCGGCTGGCCGGCCTGCGCCCGGCAGGCGCCTTGTGCGAAATCGTCTCCCGCGAACATCCCGACGCGATGGCGCGCGGCACGGAGTTGATCGAGTTCGCCGCCACACACGGTCTGAGCATCGTGTCGATCGACGATCTGGCGCAGTATCGACTGCGCACCGAGCCGCAGGCCATCCGGTCCGCGGAGGCGGTCGTGCCCACCAAGGCCGGTGCCGCCCGCGTGATCGGCTTCCGGGATGTGCGTAACGGCGGCGAGCACCTGGCCGTGATCATCGGAACGGCCTGCGCCGACGTGCCGATGCTGCTGCACGTCCACGTCGAGTGCCTCACCGGCGACGTCTTCGGATCCACAGGGTGTCGATGTGGCGCCGAACTCGACCGCGCGCTGACGACGATGAGGGCGCGGGGGAGCGGCATGATCGTGTACCTACGGCCATCCGGACAGCTGCACGCCTGTGGACTGCCCGGCCGCGACGAAATGCTGGCAGGCGAACCCGTCTCGCAGACCGTGGCGTGGATCCTGCGGGATCTCGGGGTGCACAGTGTCCGGCTATCCGACGACGCGCAGGGGTTCGGCCTTGTGATGTTCGGGTCGATCCGGGAACACGGTCTACAGGCTGGCGGCACAGTCACGCCGTTGGCGTCGGCAGGGTGAGCAGGATGAGGATGAGAAAGACTACAGCGCAGACACATTCACGAGGGGACTCATGACGCACCCAGACCTGGCAGGCAAGGCCGCGATTGTGACGGGTGCCGGCGCCGGGATCGGTCTCGCGATCGCGCAGCGGCTCGCCGACGAGGGCTGTCGCGTGCTGTGCGCGGACATTGACGGTTCCGCCGCCGAAGCCGCGGCGATGAAGATCGGTGGCGGCGCGATCGGCCACCGCGCCGACGTCAGCGACGAGAGCCAGGTGGTCGGAATGGTCGAAGCCTGTGTCGCCGAGTTCGGTGGCGTCGACAAGCTCGTCGCAAACGCGGGCATCGTGCATTTCGCTCCGCTCACCGAGACGACCGTCGAGGACTTCGACCGGGTGATCGCGATCAATCTCCGTGGTGCGTGGTTGTGCACGAAACATGCGGCGCCCAGGATGGTCGAGCGGGGCGGCGGGGCGATCGTCAACATGTCATCGCTGGCGGGCCAGATCGCCGCCGCCGGCTCGGCCGCCTACGGCATGTCCAAGGCCGGGATCATCCATCTCAGCCGCATCACCGCCGCCGAATTACGTTCGAGCAACGTGCGTTCCAACGCGGTGCTGCCCGCATTCGTCGACACACCGATGCAGCAGACCGCGATGACGATGTTCGACCAGGTGCTGGGCGAGGGTGGGGCGGACACGATGATCGAACGCCTCCAGGGTCGGATGGCCGGACCCGAAGAGATCGCAGGCGTCGTCGCGTTCCTGCTGTCGGACGACGCCTCGATGGTGAACGGAACCGCTCAAATCGCAGATGGCGGAACCCTTTCAGCGCTGTGGTGAGCTCCTGCTCATCAGGATGGCCAGCACGAGGGCGGTGATCTCATCCTCGACGCCGACGTAACGCCGAAGATGCCAGGTCCGGACGGCGTCGTCGATGAAGTTGGTCGCGGCCGCGACGAGCAGCCGAGCCTGGGGGACGGTGGTCTGCGGTACCTGCTGACAGATGAGGTCGATCCAAACCGCCTCGCGGTCGGCCTGATTTCGCGTGTAGCCGTCGCTGACTTCAGTGGATGCGTGCGACAGCTCGGTGATCGACACCGACACGAGGTCGGGATCGTCCAGGCTGATGCGGGTGCGGCCCTCGATGAGGCTACGCAGGCACTCAGCCGGTTCTTGATCCCTGCGCAATGCGCGGATGGTCTCGAGGTTCCACCACTCGTCGAGACGCCGGATCAGCGCGTCCAGAATGGCCTGTTTGGACGAGAAGGTGCGGTACAGGCCCGGCCCCGCAATCCCCGCGCCCTTTCCGATCTCGCTGGTGCTGACGGCGGGGTAGCCCTGGGCGCGGAACAGCCGTGCGCCGGTGGCCAGCAAGGTCTCGTGGCGGGAGAACAGCGCACGTGTCTCGTCCGGCGCCGCATCCAGCGGCGCCAATTCACGAACTGGCGGGGTCAGTGCCGCAGCCATGCACGCTCGTGACAGGAGGTCTGTCAGCTCGTCTTTCGGCAGGGTCAGGTTGTGCCGGCCGAGGCTGGTCAGCGTGCTGGCCACCGCCCACGCGCGAAGTTCGGTGTGTGCGGGGCTCAAGTCGCCGGTCTCGAGCCGGACCCCTTCGTGCATCCCGGCGACGATCGCATTGATGCGTCGGCGCACCTCGGCCCGCTCGGTGTCGTCGAGGTAGCGGGCCTCGCGCTGCCACAGCACCGACAGTGATCGAGACGCGACGGCTGCAGCGATCAGGTCTTCCAGCTCGGCGCTCAGCGGCTTGGGGGTCGACGGTACGTCGCCCTGGGCGTCCATCCGCGCGCTCTGGTACTGCTCCTGGCCCATCTGGATGGCCGCGGCAAGCAACGCCTGCTTGTTGTCGTAGTGGCGATACAACGCGCGCGCGGTGACGCCGGCCGCCTCGGCGATGTCCTCGAGCTTGACCGAGTGGAAGCCACGATCGATGAAGAGCCGGACCGCCTGCTCCAGGATCTGCTGCTTCCGGTCCTTCGGCCTGCGCTTGACGGTTGAGACCGCGGGCTCCACCGCGCGTTGCCCCCCTTCTCGCTTGCTCGGATCACCAAATCCTGCCAGACGCCTCCGTTTTTGAGCGGACGCGACCTGCGCTGGCGCAGGGGACGAATTGCGGGGCATGGCGAATGCGAGGACGTCGAACCGGGGCCGTCTCAGCGCCTACAGCTTGAATCCGCTTTGGCGTTCGAAGTCCGCGAGGTCGAAATAGTCGGAGAAGCGGGTGATTTTGTCGTTCTTGACGACGAACACCCCGGTGACCGGCAGCACGACCTTCCTGCCGTCTTTCATCGTGAAGTAGTCGACGCGCTCGGCGAGCACCAGACCCGGTTCGGCCGCGAGCGTGATGATGTCGAGCTTGGCTTCGGCGAACGCGTCGAGGAATGCCTGAAAGATCGCGCGGATGCCGGCGATGCCCTCGATCGGCTTGACGGGCACGTTGTGGTACACGGCGTCGTCGGCGAAGGCACCGCAAATGGTGTCGAGGTCGCGGCCCTCCCATGAACCGAGGAAGTCGCGGACAAGTTTCTCGCTGGCCTGCTTGGTGGGGGTCATCTGGATGCCTCCTCGGTGGCGATACGAGGCGGCCTCACGCTCACCACCTCAAGTGTGACGTACCAAACAGTACTATCAAGATACATCTATGAGCACAAGTAGCGATTTTCATCGTGCTTTGCCAAGCAATGAACTATAAATAAGCGTATTAACTATGGACATAAACGGATACAGCCGCGTACCCTCTCGGTTGTCACCGACCGACTTCGACCTGTCCGGATGGCCACTATGAGCTGCTCCACTCGTCGTCGCGCCGTCGCACCCGTGTGGTTCGCGCAGGCGCTGCCATTCGTGGTGGCAGCGTCGTCGCACACTCCGCAGCAAACCGCAGAGACGCCTCTGCGCATAGGTCTATGCCTCGTACGGGAGAGACTTATACCTCTTTCTGGAAGCAGCAACCGGCCCACCAAGGTCGATAGCGTTCCGCCTATGCCGTCCGGCGCTGACGACTTCCCGCAAAGATGCAAGGTCCCGACGACCCGTTGCTCGGTGGGTGCTTCGCGCCGTCCTCGCCCCGGGACGGCCACGCGATGGACGCGAACATGGTGATCTCTACGCAGACGGCGACGAAACCTGTCCGGGCGGTCGGCGGGTTCTTCGCCATGGCCCTCGACACTTTCGTGCTGATGTTCAGGCCGCCGTTCGCTTGGCGTGAGTACTTGGCGCAATGCTGGTTCGTTGCGCGGGTATCGACTCTCCCTGCGGTCCTGATGACGATCCCGTGGGCGGTGATATCGGGGTTTCTTTTCAACGTTCTGTTGGCCGATATCGGTGCCGCGGATTTCTCAGGAACCGGAGCGGCGATCTTCACGGTGTCCCAAAGCGGCCCGATCGTCACGGTGTTGGTGGTCGCCGGCGCGGGCGCGACGGCCATGTGCGCCGACCTTGGCGCGCGGACCATTCGCGAGGAACTCGATGCGCTTCGGGTGATGGGCATCAACCCGATTCAGGCGCTGGTGGTTCCGCGCGTACTCGCGGCCACCACGGTGTCGTTGGCGCTGAGCTCGGTGGTCATCATGACGGGTCTGGTCGGAGCGTTCATCTGCTCCGTGTATCTGATGCACGTCTCGGCGGGCGCGTGGGTGGCGGGACTGACAACGCTGACTCACATGACCGACGTGATCATCTCGATGATCAAGGCGACCCTGTTCGGATTGATGGCGGGGCTGATCGCCTGCTACCAAGGCATTTCGGTGGGTGGTGGCTCCGCCGGCGTGGGCCGTGCGGTGAACGAAACGGTGGTGTTCGCCTTCCTCGTGCTGTTCTTGATCAACATCATCGTCACCGCGGTCGGCGTCCCCTTCATGGTGTCGTGAGGTGCAATGAGGTGATGTCGTGACGTTGAGTGTTCCGAGCGGGCTCTATCCGCGGTTGCAGCGCATGAGGCACACCGTTGTGTCGGGGTGGGACCAGGTGGGTGCGCAGACGCGGTTCTATGCCACCACGTTGGCCGGGATTCCCGATGCCGTCGTCAACTACCGCAGCGAGTTGTTACGGGTGGTCGCCCAGATGGGTTTGGGCAGTGGGGCTCTCGCCGTGATCGGCGGAACCGTTGTGATCGTGGCCTTCCTGACGATGACCACCGGCGCGATTGTCGCTGTGCAGGGCTACAACCAATTGGCGTCGGTTGGTGTGGAGGCACTGACGGGCTTCGCGTCGGCGTTCTTCAATACCCGCGAGATCCAGCCGGGAACCGTGATGGTGGCGCTGGCGGCCACCGTCGGCGCAGGCAGCACCGCCCAGCTGGGGGCGATGCGAATCAACGAGGAGATCGATGCGCTGGAGGCCATCGGCATTCGCAGTGTGAGCTATCTGGCGTCCACCCGGGTGCTGGCCGGGGTGATCGTGGCGATTCCGTTGTTCTGCATCGGGCTGATGACGGCGTACTGGGCCGCCCGTATCGGCACCACCGCCATCTATGGCCAGGGCTCCGGTGTCTACGACCACTACTTCTATACGTATCTGAGCCCAACCGACGTCCTGTGGTCGCTGGGCGAAGTGGCCGCAGTCGCGTTGATGATCATGTTGCTGTGCACCTACTACGGCTACACCGCGCGCGGTGGGCCGGCGGGTGTGGGTGAAGCCGTCGGTCGGGCCGTGCGCGCATCGATGGTCATCGCGTCGGTCTTGATCCTGGTCATGACGCTGGCCATCTACGGGCAGTCCGGCAACTTCCACTTGGCCGGCTAGTGGCATGAAGCGCAGGGCAGGGACGTACCGCATCGCCACCGGTTGGTGGACGGTGATCTTGTTGGCGGCGATTGTCGCGTTCCTGGCGGTGACCGCGGCGTCGTTCGACGAGACCTTCCGTTCGTATGTGCCCGTGACGCTGAAATCGGATCGGGCGGGCTTGGTGATGGATACCAACGCCGATGTCATGATGCGTGGTGTCCAAGTCGGTCGGGTCAGTGAAATCGGCGGCGGGAAAGACAAAGCCAGCCTGAAGCTGGAGATCGATCCGGAGCAGATCCGCTTCATCCCGGCCAACGTGGAAGCTCAGATCAGCGCGACGACCGCGTTCGGCACCAAGTTCGTCGAGCTGGTGTATCCGCCGGACCCGAGCCCCAAGCGGCTGGCCGCCGGCGCGGTGTTGCATTCGAAAAACGTCAGCACAGAGATCAACACAGTCTTCGAGAACGTCGTCGAACTGCTCAAGCTGGTTGATCCGCTGAAGCTCAACGCGGTGCTGACCGCGGTCGCCGAGGGGGTGCGTGGCCAGGGTCCCAGGATGGGCCAAGCCGCAACGGATCTCAACGAGGTCTTGAAGGCACTGACTGCGCGTGCCGACACCATGAAAGAGAACTGGCGCTCGTTGAAGGATTTCGCCGATACCTTTGACGCCGCCGCCGAGGACATCGTGTCGATCCTCGACACCGTCAGCACCACGAGCACAACCATCACCGACCACGCGAGCGCGCTGGACGGGTTACTGCTCAACGTCACCGGTCTTTCGACGGCCGGTACAAATCTGCTGGCCTCCAGCAAGGACAATCTCGTCAAGGCGGTCAACACCCTCGAGCCGACGACGAACCTGCTGCTGCAACACAATCCGGTGTACACGTGCTTCCTGAAGGGCACCACGTGGTATCTGGAAAACGGCGGCTATGCGGCGTGGGGCGGCGATGGCCGCACTCTTCAACTCGACGTCGCCCTGCTGCTGGGTAACGATCCCTACGCGTATCCGAACAATCTGCCGATCGTCGCCGCCAAGGGCGGACCCGGCGGTGCACCCGGTTGCGGGTCGCTTCCGGACGCGACCAAGAACTTCCCGGTGCGCCAGTTGATCACCAACACCGGTTGGGGCACCGGACTGGACATCCGGCCCAATCCCGGTATCGGGCACCCGTGCTGGGCGAATTACTTCCCGGTGACCCGCGCCGTGCCCGAGCCGCCCAGCATTCGTCAGTGCCTTCCCGGCCCGGCGATCGGACCGGTCCCGTATCCGGGCGCACCGCCGTACGGCGCGCCGTTGTACGGGCCGGGTGGGGTGCCGTTGTGGCCGGGAGTGCCGCCGGCCCCGCCGCCGCCTCCGGCGCCACTCGAGCACAACGGGCAAGGGCCACCGTGATCGCCGAAGTCATCGCGACCGTCGACGATCCACCTGGGGAGGGGAGGTGCCGTGGCTGACTTCAGGGGGACCATTTGGCGGCTGGGCATCTTCCTGGCCGTGTGTGCGTTCGTTGCGTTCCTGACGCTGGCGATCTTCGGGCAGTTTCGCTTCGGCGGGGGCAACAGCTACTACGCCGAGTTCACCAATGTCTCCAACCTGAGGAAAGGCACGATCGTGCGGATCGCTGGGGTGGAGGTCGGCAAGGTGGAGAACATCTCGATCAACCCCGATGCGACTGTGCGCGTGCAGTTCTTCGCCGACAAGTCGGTCGTGCTGACGCGAGGCAGCAGGGCGGTGATCCGATACGACAACTTGTTCGGCGACCGCTATCTGGCACTGGAGGAAGGCACCGGCGGAGTCGAGACCTTGAGTCCCGGAGCGACGATCCCCCTGACCAACACCCAACCCGCGCTGGATCTGGACGCGGTGATCGGCGGTTTCAAGCCGCTGTTTCGCGCGTTGAACCCGGAGCAGGTCAACGACCTCACCCAGCAGTTGATAGAGGCGTTCGAGGGGCAGGGCCCCGCGATCGGGACCTTCCTGCAGCAGGCCGCGGTGGTGACGAATACGTTGGCGGACCGCGATCTGCTGATCGGACAGGTCATCGACAACCTCAACGTGGTGCTGGGCACGCTCGGCGGGCAGAGCGACCGGTTGGACAAAGCCGTGACATCGCTTTCCGAGTTGATCGGCGGGCTGAACGCACGCAGGACGGACATCGTCAACGCGGTGGCATACACCAACGCCGCCACCGAATCGCTGGCCGACCTGTTGGCGCAGGCCCGTGAACCGTTCAAAGAGGTTGTGGCACAGACCGATCGGGTGGCAAAGATCGCGGTGGATGACCACGAGTATCTCGACAACCTGCTCAACACGCTGCCCGACAGGTACCAGGCGCTGGTGCGGCAGGGGATATACGGCGACTACTTCAGCTTCTACCTGTGTGACGTCGTGCTCAAGCTCAACGGAAAAGGCGGTCAGCCGGTGTACGTCAAGGTAGCCGGGCAGAGCACGGGGCGGTGCGCGCCCAAGTGAAGTCATTCTCCGAGCGCAGTCCCCTGGTCATCGGTGCCGCGGGCATCGTGACCGTCGTCGTGATGGTGGTGGGCGCGCTGCAGTATCAGAACCTGCCGTTCCTCAACTCGGGCAGGCAGTACTCGGCGTATTTCGCCGACGCCGGCGGGTTGAACTCCGGTGCAGGCGTTGAAGTCTCGGGCTTCGTGGTGGGCAACGTGTCGTCGATCGAACTCGACGAGACCGGGGTGCTCGTCAAGTTCACGATCGACTCCGATGTGCGTCTCGGTGACCGCACCGAGGCCGCGATCAAGACGAAGAGCTTGTTGGGCGCCAAGATCGTCGACGTGACACCCCGGGGGAGCGGGGCACTCGACGGGCCTATTCCGCTCGACCGCACGGTGTCGCCGTACCAGCTGCCCGATGCGCTCGGTGACCTGGCGACGACGATCAGCGGCCTGAACACCGACCAGCTGTCGGACTCTCTGGCCACCTTGGCGAACACCTTCTCGGGTACCCCGCCCGCGCTGCAGGACGCGGTGGCGGGCGTGGCGCGGTTCGCGCAAGTACTCGACACGCGCGACACCCAGCTGCGCAAGCTGCTGGACAACGCGGCCCAGGCGACGGACGTGCTGGCAAAACGCACCGACCACATCGTGAGCCTGGTGAAGGACACCAATGCGCTCCTTGCGGCGCTGCGGACACAAAGCGCTGCCCTGGACCAGATTTGGGCGAACATCTCGGCGGTGTCGCGACAGCTGAACGGGTTCATCGCGGAGAACCGCGAGGAGTTGCAGCCGGCGCTGGACAAGCTCAACGGAGTATTGGTGATCATCGATGACCGCAAGGAGCGGGTGCAGCAGTCCATCAAGCTGATCAACACCTATGTCATGTCGCTCGGCGAGTCGCTGTCGTCCGGCCCGTTCTTCAAAGCCTATGTGGTCAACCTGTTTCCGGGTCAGTTCGTGCAACCGTTCGTCGACGCCGCGTTCTCGGATCTCGGGCTGGATCCGGCCACGCTGCTGCCCTCGGAGCTGACCGATCCGCAGATCGGCCAACCGGGGACACCGGCGATGCCGGTGCCGTATCCGCGAACCGGTCAGGGCGGGGAGCCGAGGCTGCATCTGCCCGACGCGATCACCGGTAAACCGGGGGATCCGCGCTACCCCTACCGCGAACCGCCCCCAGCCCCACCGCCTGGCGGCCCACCTCCTGGACCGCCCGCGCCGCCGCCGCCCGGGATGGCGTCGGTGCCCGAACCCGTTCCCTCACCGGTTTACATGCCCGCGCCGGGTGAGGCGCCCCCCGTCGCGCAATCGGAGGCCCGCCCATGATTCGGGCCCAGATGAGGTCGCGGCGCACCGCCCGTGTCATCCTCGCGGCGCTGCTCGTTCCGGTGCTGGCCGCGGGTCTGATCGCCGCGGCCCGCATGCCCGCGCAGATCGCGCGGACGACCGTCGTCGCCTATTTCGAAAACAGCACAGGGTTGTTCGCCGGCGACCACATCCTCATCCGAGGCGTGCCCGTCGGCAAGATCGAAGCGATCGAACCCCAGCCCGAGCGCGCCAAGATCACCTTCTGGTTCGACAGCAAGTACAAGGTGCCGGCAGACGCCAAGGCCGTGATCCTGGCGCCGCAGTTGGTCACCGGCCGGACGATCCAGCTCACCCCGCCCTACACGGGCGGGCCGACGATGGCCGACGGCGCAGTGATCCCGAAGGACCGCACCGCGGTGCCCGTCGAATGGGACGACCTACGCGTTCAACTCGAACGGCTGACCGAGCTGCTCAAGCCGACCAAGCCCGGTGGCGTGAGCACGCTGGGTGCACTGATCAACACCACCGCGGACAACCTGCGCGGGCAGGGCCCCACCATCCGCGACACGATCATCAAACTCTCACAGGCGGTTTCGATCCTCGGCGATCACAGCGATGACATCTTCGCCACGTTCAAGAACCTCTCGACGCTGGTATCGGCCCTGAGTGACAGCGCCGATCTGCTCGAAGCGCTCAACCGCAACCTGGCTGAAGTGAGCACGCTGCTCGCCGACGATCCGGACAAAGTCGGACGTGCGGTCGAGGACCTGAACGCGGTCGTGGCTCACGTGAAGGACTTCGCTGCCGACAACACCGAGGCGATCGGCACGGCATCGGACAAGATGGCCTCGGTCACCCAGGCATTGGTCGACAGCCTCGACGACGTCAAGCAGACACTGCACATCGCCCCGACGGTGCTGCAGAACTACAACAACATCTACGAGCCCGCCAACGGTTCACTGACCGGCGCACTAGCCATCAACAACTTCGCGAACCCGATCTCGTTCCTGTGCGGTGCAATTCAATCAGCATCGCGGCTGAACGCCGAACAGTCGTCGAAGTTGTGCGCGCAGTACCTGGCGCCCATCGTGAAGAACCGGCAGTACAACTTCCCGCCGCTCGGGGAGAACCTCTTCGTCGGCACGCAGACCCGGCCCAACGAGGTCACCTACAGCGAGCCCTGGATGCGGCCCGACTTCGTACCGCCTGCCACCACACCGCCGCCGGGCGCCGCGTTGGCCGCCGAATCATCTGCCACCGACCCGGCCGACGGTCTGCGAGGCATGATGGTGCCGCCCGGAGGTACCCCGTGACCCGGCGACGCTGGCAGCGCGGGGCTGCCAACCTGACGATGGTCCTGATCGTGGCTGCGCTGGCCGGATGCGACTGGCGCGGGCTGAACTCGCTGCCGCTGCCCGGCACACAGGGCAGCGGCCCCGGTTCGTTTGTCATCCAGGCTCAATTGCCTGACGTCAACAACATCGAGCCGAACTCGCGGGTGCGGGTAGGTGACGTCACCGTCGGCCACGTCACCACGGTCGAGCGCCAGGGGTGGCACGCGTTGCTGACCATCCGCCTCAACGGTGATGTCGACCTGCCCGCCAATGCCACCGCCAAGATCGGTACCACCAGCCTGCTGGGTTCATTGCACATCGAGCTGGCGCCACCGACGACCGAACCGCCGAAAGGCAAGCTGCACAACGGATCACTTATCCCGCTGTCGCAGGGCGGCGCCTACCCGAGCACGGAGCAGACGCTGGCGGCGCTGTCGATGGTGCTCAACGGCGGGGGTCTGGGCCAGGTACAGGACATCACCGAGGCGTTCTCCACCGCGTTCCGGGGCCGCGAACAAGATGTGCGGAGCCTGATCACACAGCTGAACGAATTCACCGCCCACCTCGATGACCAGACCGGCGACATCATCGCCGCCACCGAGAGTCTCAACCGCCTCGTCGGGAAATTCAGTGCGCAGCAACCCGTTCTGGATCGCGCGCTCGCCACCGTCCCCGATGCGCTGGAAGTGCTCAACACGGAACGCGACAACCTGGTGCAGGCCGCCGATCAGCTGAGCAAGTTCAGCGCGCTGACCGTGGACACCGTGAATCAGACGAAGGAGAACCTCGTCAAGGAATTGCAGCAGGTCGGTCCGGTGCTGGACTCGCTGGCCAATGCGGGCCCAAGCCTGACCCGGTCGCTGAGTCTGCTTGCCACCTTTCCGTTTCCGAACGAGACCTTCGAGAACTTCCAACGCGGTGACTATGCCAATCTGACGGCCATCGTCGACCTGACGCTCAGCCGCATCGATCAAGGAATCTTCACGGGTACCCGATGGGAGTGCGATCTGACGTGGCTCGAGCTGCAGTGGGGCCGAACGATCGGCCAGTTCCCCAGCCCCTGCATGTCAGGCGGTCCGAACACCCCCGGGAATCCGCTTGCGATTCCTTACCGGTGGGATCAGGGGCCCTGACATGCATTTGAGCAGACGGGTCTGGATCCAGCTGACCATCTTCACGGTCGTGGCGCTCACCGCGGTCGGGATGATTGTGCTGCACTTCATCAACCTGCCCGCGATGCTGTTCGGGGTCGGCCGGTACACGGTGACGATGGAACTGCCGAGATCCGGTGGGCTGTACGAATCGGGCAACGTCACATACCGAGGTACCAAAGTCGGCCGGGTCGAGGCGGTGCGGCTGAGCGATACGGGCGTCGAGGCGGTGCTGTCGCTGCAGTCCGGCATCGAAATCCCGTCAGACCTCAGAGCCGAGGTGCACAGCCAGTCCGCGGTCGGTGAATCGTATGTCCTGCTGTTGCCGCGCAACGGCACCTCGCCCGCGTTGAAGAACGGTGACGTGATCCCGCTTGCCGACACCTCGGTACCGCCGGACGTCAACGCTCTACTCGCCGCCGCGAACACCGGCCTGCTGGCTGTACCCCGCGACAACCTCGAGACCGTGATCGACGAGGCTTACACGGCTGTCGGCGGGCTCGGCCCGGAGTTGTCACGCGTCGTCCAGGGCGCATCCACCCTGGCGATCGACGCTCGCGAGAATCTCGATCCGCTGACCACGCTGATCGACAAGGCCGACCCGGTGTTGGATTCGCAGACCAACACCTCGGATGCGATCCAGACGTGGGCTGCGCAGGTGGCCAGGGTGACCGCCGAATTGGAGACCCACGACGAGGCCGTCGCCAGCCTCATCGAAGAGGGCGGCCCCGCGGCCGCTCAGGCGCGCCAGCTGATCGAGCGGGTGCAGCCCACCATGCCGATACTGATGGCCAACCTCGTCAGCGTCGGGCAGGTCGCGCTCACCTACCAGAACGACATCGAACAGCTGCTGGTGGTGTTCCCCCAGGCCATCGCCGCGGGACAGGCCGGCATCGTCGGCAATCTCAACACCAAACAGGACTACAAGGGCCAGTACCTGAGCTTCAACCTGAACCTCAACCTGCCGCCACCGTGCACCACCGGGTTTCTGCCTGCCCAGCAGCAGCGCGTGGCATCGCTCGAGGACTATCCGCAGCGGCCGCCCGGCGACCTGTACTGCCGGATCCCGCAGGAATCGCAGTTCAACGTGCGCGGTGCCCGCAACATCCCGTGCGAAACGGTGCCGGGGAAACGTGCGCCCACGGTCAAGTTGTGCGAGAGCGACGAGGCGTACGTCCCGCTGAACGACGGGTTCAACTGGAAGGGGGATCCCAACGCCACGTTGACGGGGCAGGGGGTCCCGCAGTTGCCGCCCCCGCCGCCCAAGGCTGCGCCGCCCGCGACGCCGGTCCCCGTCGCGTCGTCCCCGATCGCCGCCGCCGAATACGACCCTGCGACAGGTAGTTTCATCGGGCCTGACGGTCGCCGGTACACCCAAACGGATCTCGCTGCCGGCGCGTCGAGCGACAAGACGTGGCAGACGATGCTGCTGCCACCGAGCTGATCAGTCGGACACGATACGAAGCGCGCCGGACGGGCACATCCTGACCGCGTTGCGGACGAGCTTCTCCTCGCCGGCAGCCACCTGATCGGAGGTGAGCACCACGATGCCGTCGGCGTCCTGGTCGAAAGTCGCGCCCGCGGTCATCACGCAAACGCCGGTGCCCATGCAGATCTCACGGTCACCCGCGATTCTCATCGAGAAAACGCCTGCAGGGTCAGCGCCGAGTTCATGAAGTCGCGGAAGTAGAGCCAGCGGCCGGCACGCAGCGTGATGATGTGCGCGAACTCCGATTCCCATTCGTACCCGTTGTCGAGGCGTCGGAATCGTTGGTGGCCCCACGTCGCCAGCTCGTCGCCCTGGGCGATGAACTTCCAGGCCTCCATCTCGGTGATGGCGATCGATTCCCCGACCCTGGTGAAGAACTTCACCGCCTCATCGAAGCCCTGGTAGTCACCCGCGTAGGGAATCCCGTCGGTCCCGTAGTAGGTGATGCGCACCTCGGGATCGAGGAGATCCAACGCGGTTTGGAGATCGCCTGCGGGCACCGCGGCGTAGATGGCTTTGGTCGTCGCGATGTTGGTCGCCTCGTCGGGAGTCATGAAAGGTGAAGGGGGAGGCGAACATAGGCATGGGTGAGCAGGCTCGCGGTCTGCTTGGTGCCGGGGTCGTCGGTCAGCGAGATCGTCTGATACCGATCGAGCACCGCGTTGATCACCGCCACGACCTCGAGGCGGGCTAGTGATGCGCCGAGGCAGAAGTGCAGGCCGTGCCCCATCGACAGCTGCTGGCGGATGTTGGGCCGGTCGATGTCGAGCTTGCCGGGATCTGGGAACACGTCGGGATCTCGATTGGCCGAGCCGAAAAACAGTGCGACCCAGTCACCTTTGCGGATCTGCTTTCCGCCGACCTCGACGTCCCGGGTGGCGATGCGGAACAGGCGCTGCGGCGGCCCGTCGACCCGCATCGCCTCCTCGACGAAGACGTTCACCAGTGTGCGGTCGTCACGCAGCCGCGCGGTGGTTTCGGGGTCGCGCGCCATCGCATGCAACAGGTTGCCGATCAGGAACGTGGTGGTCTCACTGCCCGCCACCACCAGCGTCACGCAGAATCGCACGATCTCCTCGGGCGTGAGGCGCTGCCCGTCGACCGCGGCCCGCAGCAGTGCGGAGATGAGGTCCTCGGCGTCCTCGACATCGTCGGTGGGGGTGCGCTCCGCCAACCGGGCGGTGTGCTCGGCGAGCCGGGTGGCGAACGTCGTCACCATCTCCTCGTTGCTCGCGATGCGTTCCTCAGGGGTCAGGGACGACGACAGCATGAACGCGTTGGCCCACCGACGGAAGCGGACGTGATCGCCGTCGGGCAAGCCCAGCAGCCGCACCATCGCGCGGGTCGGGATTTCGGCGGCGAACTCCATCACCTCGACATCGCCTTCGCCGAGGTCATCGAGCAGTTGCGGCACCAATTCGTCGAGCCAGGACTCGAGGCGCTTGACGCGGCGCGGCGAGAAGGCCTGGCTGACCAGTTTCCGTTCGACCTCGTGTTTGGGCGGATCGGTGTTGACGAGCATGAGGCTCGGCGCCGACGACGCCTCCTGCAGCGGATCACGCGACGAGAACGTCGCGCTGTCACGTGCGGCCTCGAAGACCTGGTCGTAGCGGAACAGCGCCCACGCGGTGACCGGTTCGTCGGCACCGGGGATCGTGCCGGGTGGCCAGTCGCGGTAACCCGCGACCGGCGACAGCGCCCGCAGCTGGTCGTACAGCGGATACGGATTGGCAATGCCCGCAGGCGTGGTGAGCAGCTCGAGGGCCGAAACGGTCGTTGATGACATGGCAATAGCCTGTGTCAGCGACCTGGGCAAATCGATCCCCCGATGGGGAGGACTCGTACCCCCTTACGAGGTTAATTGGCGGATCCGACCCCATTTACACAGTGTTGGGAGGACAGTCAAGGGCGTGAGTGCTGTGACCGAAGAGCCTGATACGCCCGAGCTCGGCACCCTGACAGATGGTGATCATCCGGGTTGGGCGTCGCGCCCGGTGAAGGAGTCCGAGGCGGCGCGCCGGTATCGGGAGACGTTCGAGGGCTGCGAGATAGACCCCGCCGAGGATCCGTTGGCGGTGGTGGCCGAGGCGGTCGACGCCAAGGCGACCCTGGTGCGCAATTCGCTGGAAGGGGTGGGCGACGAGGACGCACTGAACGCGCTCGACGCGGTGCTCGATCTGGTTGCGCTGGAACGCGAGTTGATCGAGGACGGTGCGCGACGGCGCACCTTCGCGCTGTTGGCCGTACAAGAAGGGCTGAGCAAGCTGCGGGTCATCGACGACGTCGCCACGATCGTCGACCGTGCGCCGCGCGAGTTGGTGGAGTCGTGCGGCTTCGACCGGGCCGTGCTGTTCCGCGTTCACGAAGGCCGGATGGTCATGGAGTCAGCGTATTTCGGCGACGACTGCGAGGGCGCGAAGAAGATGGTCGCCTTCGCGCAGTCGGTGGCGCCGCCGCTGAACCACATGCTCCTGGAGACCCAGATGATCCGTCGCCACGCGCCCGCGATTGTGCGCGACGCCCGCAACGATGCACGCGTCAACCGGCCGATCGTCGATTTCTCGCTGACGCATTCCTATGTGGCGGCGCCGGTGATGCCGACGGGCAAGGTGATCGGATTCCTGCACGCCGACCGGCTCTACTCCGGTCGGACCGTCGACGAGATCGACCGCGACACCGTGTGGGCGTTCGCGGAGGGCTTCGGGTACGCGTACGAGCGCACCGTTCTGCTCGAGCGCATGCGTCGCCAGCGGGCAGAAGTCCGGCGCGCGTTGGCATCTGCCGACGAGGCCGCACGCGCGCTCCAGGATGCGGATCTGGACCTCGCCAAGATCGAGCCGGTCGAACGCAGCCCGGCTGCGCAGTCGCTGGCCGAGGTCCAGACGCGGGTGATGGCGATGCTGACTCGTCGCGAGATCGAGGTCCTTCGCCTGATGGCGGCTGGCCGCACGAATCAGCAGATCGCCGACGAGCTCGTGATCTCTGCCGGCACAGTCAAGTCTCACGTCAAGCGGGTACTGAGGAAGCTCCATGCGACCAACCGCGCCGAGGCCGCTTCTGCATACGTGCGATTGGCCAGCATCCCGCAACCAAACGGCTAGCGCGGATCCATACCCGCTGCGCGATACGCGGCGTCGACGTAGGCCATGTTCTCCACCGCGTCTGCGGTGTCGAGCGGCAGCGGCGCGCCGTGAAGCACGTGCGCGGCGAACGCCTCCAACTGGTAGGTGTACGACGGGCGCGTGCCCAGATGGTCGACGGTGGTGCCGGCCGGCGTGCGGACGGTGATGCGGTCGTCCTCGTGGGGCTTGATGAAGTTGTGCACGTGCACATCTCCCTTGGTGCCGACGATGTCGATCGTGAACGCGTAGTCGTCGGCGACCATCGAGTTGGTGCTCAGTCCCGTCGCCCCGTTGGGGAAGGCGAGCTCGACATCGCACCACGCGTCGATGCCGGGGCGGTACTCCTTCGCATGTGCCCGCACGATCGACGGATGGCCCAAACGCCGCATGATGTGTAATCCGTAGCAGCCCAGGTCCATCAGCGCACCGCCCGCCAGCTCGAGCGACCACCGCGGGTCGTCGGCGCCCGGTTCCGGCATGGCCATGTGCACCTCGGCGCGGGTGATGTCGCCAAGGGTGCCGTCACCGGCCAGTTCCAGGGCGCGGCGCGTCACCGGGTGGAACAGATAGTGAAATGCTTCCATGACGGGGACGCCGGCCGCGTCGGCTGCCTCGGCGACGCGTATCGCCTCAGTACGGTTGCGGGCGAACGGTTTCTCGGTGAGCACCGGCTTACCCGCTGCCACCGCCGCGAGATTCCACGGCGCGTGCAGCGCGTTGGCCAACGGGTTGTAGACGACATCGACCTCGGGATCGTCGATCACATCCTGATACGTGGCCACCACGCGTTCCACGTCGTGTTGTTCGGCGAACGCCTGCGCGCGGTGCTGATCGCGCGCCGCCACGGCCACCAGCCGGTGACCCAGTTCGCGTGCGGGGCAGACGATCGCGAACTCGGCGATACGGGAGGCCCCGAGCACGCCGATGCGCAAGCTCATGCCGGCACGCGGCCGCACACGTCATGCAGGAACGCCACACTGGTGCGCACGTCGCGCACCGGACCCTCGTCGGTGGGCTCGCCATCGAGGATGGTGTCCTGCTCCATGACGAACCAGCCGTCGAAACCGTTGCTGCGCAGAGCGGTAACGATGCCCGCGATGTCCACGTCGCCCTGCCCGAGCGGCGTGTACATGCCCTGCCGTACCGCCTCGGTGTACGTGAGCTCGCCGGACTGTACCCGGGTGGCGAGTGCCGCATCGACATCCTTGAGATGCGCGTGTGCGATTCGACTCGGCACCTCACGGGTCAGCGCCAGCGGATCCGTGCCGCCGATCAGCAGGTGCCCGGTGTCGAGGCACAGCTTGATACTGGTGCCCTCCAGCACCCGGTCCACCTCGGCGCGCGTCTCGACCATGGTGCCGACATGAGGATGGAGCACCGCGAGCACGCCGCGCTCGGCGGCCGCATCGGCGAGGCGGTCGAGATTGGTCAAGAGTGTGGCCCATTGGTTGTCGTCTAGCGTCGGCCGTGCGTCGTACCCCTCTGCGCCCGTCGCCGCCGCCAGCACGAGCACGTCGGCGCCACAGGCGATCAGCGCGTCGAGCGGGCCCGCGATGTCGGCCACCGGGTCATGGCCGGCGTCGTGAAGCACCACGGGGACGAACATGCCAACGCAGCGCAGGTCGTGTGACGCGAGCAGCGCGGTCAGCTCGCCCGGCTCGGACGGCAGAAAGCCCTCAGGTCCCAACTCGGTGGCGGACAACCCGACCTCGCGCATTTCGGTGAGCACGCGATCGGCGTCGAGCTGATGGCCCCAGCCGGATACCTCACATACTCCCCACGAAATCGGTGCGCCTGCGATCTTCAGTGTGGTCACCGTGACCTGACCTCCTTGATGCTCACGGGAACTCGGCGCTGCAGTGACTCGG
The DNA here is from genome assembly GCF_025822765.1 of Mycobacterium barrassiae. Classification (GTDB taxonomy): domain Bacteria; phylum Actinomycetota; class Actinomycetes; order Mycobacteriales; family Mycobacteriaceae; genus Mycobacterium; species Mycobacterium barrassiae. The sequence goes on from NZ_JACKUK010000016.1 coordinate 362,162, forward strand.
TGGCCGCTTCGGCCAGCCAGGCGACCTCGACCGCGTCCGCCACCGTGCATGCCGGGGCGGCCTCGCCCTTGACCACGTCGACGAACGCGCTGAGCTCTGCGCGGAACGCCGCGGTGAAGCGGTCCATGAAGAAGTGGTGGGCGGGCCCGTGCGGAAAGTCGTTGCCGGGGTCGACGTTTCGCACCGGTACGCCTTGATCCCAGCCTGCGACAACCGTGTCGTGGAACCCGTGCACCTCGAGACGGCAGTCGTAGCCGTGTGCGTTGTACCGCGCCGCCGACACCACTCCGAGCGTGCCTTCCTCGAAGGTGACGACAACGGCGGCGGTATCGACATCGCCCAACTCGGCGAACTTCGGGTCCCCCTGAACGCTTCCAGTGGCGTACACCTCGACGGCCTGTTGCCCGGTGATCCAGCGGAGCACGTCGAAATCGTGTACCGCACAGTCGCGGAAGATCCCGCCCGAACCCGCGATGTACTCCATCGGCGGGGGAGCCGGGTCCATCGTCGTGCTGCGCACGGTGTGCAGGGCGCCCAGTGAACCGTTGTCGACCGCACGCTTGGCGGCGGCGAACGCGGCGTCGAACCGTCGCTGGTAACCCACCTGAACCGGTACGCCCGACCGCGCGATGACGTCGGCCACCCGCGCGCTCTCCACCGCCGTCGAGGCGATCGGCTTCTCGCAGAACGTGGGCAGCCCCTTGGCGACCGCGGCAAGCGTCAGCTCCGCATGCGCCGGCGTCGCCGCCGAGACGACGACACCGTCCACGCCGGACGCCAGCAGTGCGTCAACCGAATCGACAGGTTTTGCACCGTATTTGGCGGCCACGGCGGTGACGACCTCGGGACATTCGTCGGTGACGACCAACCCGTCGATGCCCTCCAGCCCCGAGAGGGTGTCGGTGTGGAAGGCGCCGATGCGGCCCAATCCGATCACGCCGAGGGTGGTCATGGCAGTCTCCGTTCTTCTTGGGTGCGCAGGACAACGTCGAGTTCGTCTGCGCTGAGGTCATCGGCGAGCGCCGCCAGCACCGTGTCGACCTGGCTGGGCGGGGCCAGGCTGCCGATGGGCTGATCGCTGTCGAGGTTGGTGGGGAAGGCGTAGCCCTCCGCGGTGGCGACCACCGCGTTGTAGAGGTCCCGCCGCGGGCGACCGGCGGCCTTCATCGCCAGCAGCGAGGGATAGATCGCGCGGATCATCGCCGTGCGGTCCAGTGCTTCCATCGCCCGGCCGAATGGTGACGAAATCTGCAGCAGGTTCGCGATCCGGCGGATGTCGCTCGAAACATTCGACCCCGCACCGTGATACAGGGCCGGGTTGAAGAACACCGCATCGCCCTTGCGCAGGGGGAGCTGCACGTGATGGTCGGCGAAGAAGCTGACGAACTCGGGCCGATTGAACGCGAGGTATCCGCCTGCGAACCGCTGCGAGTACGGCAGGAGCATCGTCGGGCCGCTCTTCACAGGCATGTCGCAGTGGGCGACGGCGCCCTGCAGCGTCAACACCGGAGATGTGCGGTGCAGATGCGCCGGGTACTGCGCGAGATGCTCGGCCGGTACGAAACCCAGGTGATAGTCACGATGCGGAACCTGCTGTATGCCACCGGGGTTGACGACGTTGGCCTGCGAGGTGACCTGGTAGCGCGGCCCCAGCCAGGCCTCGCAGACGATCGCGAGGGTGTCGTTGGCGTAGTACTCGGCGAACACATCGGGCGCGTGCAGCGCCAGCTTCTGTGCGGCGTTCCAGATCCGGTCGTTGGCGCCGGGCCTGCCGAAATGATCGCCCGCGGCCGTGCCGGCGTCGCGCTGTGCGGCGATGATCGAGAAGAAGCCTTCGTTGGCGCGGTCGACGACGTCGGGGGAGAAGGCGTTCTCGAAGACCACCACGCCGGGGCCGTCCGCGAGGGCGTGGATCAGCTCGGACTGCAGGTCGCGCCGGTCGGCGTCCGCCACCGCCGCGGCGGAGTACACCGGCACGTTGTGTCGCACGTCGCTGGCGTTCGGGTAGTCGCCGGGTGCCGTGTCGCGAAGCACCTGGGCGCGGAAGTCGTCGAGCCGGCAGTCGGACTCGTCGATCCACGCTGCGTGAGTCGTCGTCGCTGGTGCGGCCATGGCAGTTAGTCTTGCTGTGATACTCGCCGCAATCAACGCCATAAATCCATCAAAAACACCTCAAGAATCGTGGCGAGCAGACGCAAACTGCCCCGTTCTGCGGCGTGTCGGGGGACCTTTACGTCTGCTCGCGCGAAACAGGGGGACCGCGCGATGGCGCATCGCTACAAGATCCGCGAGATCGCTCAACAGAGCGGGCTCAGCGAAGCGACGGTCGATCGCGTCCTGAACAAGCGTCCCGGCGTCCGCGCGAACACGAGGGCCGAGGTCGAGCAGGCGATCGCCGATCTCGACAAGCAACGGGCCCAACTGCGCCTCAACGGCCGCCGCTACCTCATCGACGTCGTGATGCAGACGCCTGCGCGGTTCTCCGACGCGTTCCGGGCCGCCGTCGAAGCCGAACTGCCCGCGTTCGCGCCGGCCATGCTGCGGGCCCGGTTCCGGCTATGGGAGTCGGGGACGACGGAGCAGATGGTCGAGGCGCTGAACCGCATCCGCGGCAGCCACGGCGTGATTCTCAAGGCGCAAGACGATCCCGCCGTGGCCGAGGCCGTCGACCGCCTGGTCGAAAGCGGTGTGCCGGTGGTGACGTACACGACCGACATCCCCGCGAGCGCGCGGTGCGCCTACGTGGGCATCGACAACCATGGAGCCGGGGTGACGGCGGCTTATCTGATGCGCGAGTGGCTCGGCCCGGCGCCGTCGGACATCCTCATCACGTTGAGCCGCGCCGTGTTCCGCGGCGAGGGGGAGCGTGAGGTGGGCTTCCGCTCGGCGATGCGCGGTACAGGCCGAACGATCGTCGAAGTCACCGACAGCGACGGCATCGACGCGACCAACGAGCGGTTGGTGCTCGAGGCGCTCGAGCGGCATCCGGGAGTCGAGGCGGTCTACTCGGTCGGCGGGGGCAACACCGCGACGATCGCGGCGTTCGAGCGACTGGGACGTGATTGCAGAGTGTTTATCGCCCACGACCTCGATGCCGACAACAGAAAGCTGCTGCGTGACGGCCGTATCTCGGTGGTTCTGCACAACGACCTACGTGCCGACGCACGCCTGGCGATGCGGCTGATCCTCCAGCAGCAGGGCGCGTTGCCGGCCGAGCAGGCCCGGCCCGTCCCGATCCAAGTCATCACTCCTTACAACCTGCCGCCCTGAGCATTAGGCGAGTGCTAGCAACGCGCTACTGATCGGTAGCAATTTCCTTATTAATGACACCGAGTGCCACGTGACGCAAAACACAATTCTGTCTCGTGCGGCCGACTGAGACGGGTGCTGAGCAGCGGCTTCGGTAAGCCGACACCTGCAGGTAACCCGCGAGTCGTGTGAAGGCCTACCTAAGAGAAGTGCAATAATCGGTACTGCCAGTGACATCAAATTTCAGTGGACGTCCAACGACGGCGCGTCGCCACGACCGCGACTCGGAGAGACGTTCGCCGGGATAGCTCGGATCAGAACGGAAGGCGGTCGCAGTGGGGGCCAACGGCAACGGGGTCAGCCCGGGCACTAGGCAGAAGCTCGAGAAGGTCGTCATCCGATTCGCGGGCGACTCCGGCGACGGTATGCAGCTCACTGGTGACCGGTTCACCTCCGAGGCCGCACTGTTCGGCAATGACCTTGCGACACAACCGAATTACCCCGCTGAGATCCGCGCTCCACAGGGCACGTTGCCCGGTGTGTCGTCGTTCCAGATTCAGATCGCCGACTACGACATCCTGACCGCGGGCGACCGCCCCGACGTCCTCGTCGCGATGAACCCCGCCGCCCTGATGGCCAACGTGTCCGATCTGCCGCGCGGCGGGCTGATCATCGCCAACTCCGACGAGTTCACCAAGCGGAACCTGGCGAAGGTCGGCTACGAAGGCAACCCGCTGGAGAACGACGAGCTGAGCGACTACGTCGTGCAGGCCGTTCCGATGACCACACTCACCCTCGGCGCGGTCGAGGAGATCGGCGCGTCCAAGAAGGACGGTCAGCGCGCCAAGAACATGTTCGCCCTCGGCCTGCTGTCCTGGATGTACGGCCGGGAACTCGAGCACAGCGAGGCGTTCATCCGCGAGAAGTTCGCCCGCAAGCCCGACGTCGCCGAGGCCAACGTGCTCGCGCTCAAGGCCGGCTGGAACTACGGCGAGACCACCGAGGCCTTCGCGAGCAGCGTCTACGAAGTGGCGCCCGCCAAGCTCAAGAGCGGTGAGTACCGCCAGATCTCGGGTAACACCGCGCTGGCGTACGGCATCGTCACGGCCGGCCACCTCAGTGATCTGCAGGTGGTGCTCGGCACCTACCCGATCACCCCGGCGTCGGACATCCTGCACGAGCTGTCCAAGCACAAGAACTTCAACGTCCTGACCTTCCAGGCCGAGGACGAGATCGCGGGCATCGGCGCCGCAATCGGCGCGTCGTACGGCGGCGCACTCGGCGTCACCAGCACCTCCGGCCCCGGCATCTCGCTGAAGTCGGAGGCGATCGGCCTGGCCGTGATGACCGAGCTCCCGCTGATCGTCATCGACGTGCAGCGCGGCGGACCGTCGACCGGCCTGCCTACCAAGACCGAACAGGCCGACCTGCTGCAGGTGCTGTTCGGGCGCAACGGCGAGTCCCCGGTCGCGGTGTTGGCGCCGCGGTCGCCGTCGGACTGCTTCGACATCGCCGTCGAGGCCGCGCGTATCGCCGTCAACTATCACACCCCGGTGGTCATCCTTTCCGATGGGGCGATCGCGAATGGCTCTGAGCCGTGGCAGATTCCGGACGTCACCACGTACGAGAAGATCGAACACACCTTCGCCAAGTCGGGTGAGCCGTTCCAGCCGTACGCGCGCGACCCGGAGACGCTGGCCCGTCAGTTTGCGGTCCCGGGCACCCCAGGACTCGAGCACCGAATCGGCGGGCTGGAGGCGGCCAACGGGTCGGGCAACATCTCGTACGAGCCGAAGAACCACGACCTCATGGTGCGGTTGCGGCAGGCCAAGGTCGACGGCATCAAGGTGCCGGACCTCGAGGTCGACGACCCGACCGGTGACGCGGAACTGCTGATGCTCGGCTGGGGCAGCAGCTACGGCCCCATCGGCGAGGCCTGCCGTCGTGCGCGGCGCAAGGGCATCAAGGTGGCCCAGGCGCACCTGCGCAATCTCAATCCCTTCCCCGCCAACCTCGGCGAGGTGCTGCGGCGCTACCCCAAGGTGGTGCTGCCGGAGATGAACCTCGGTCAGCTGGCGCTGCTGCTGCGCGGCAAGTACCTCGTCGATGTCCAGTCGGTGACCAAGGTGGAGGGGATGGCGTTCCTGGCCGACGAGGTCGAAGGGATCATCGACGCCGCGCTCGATGGAACGTTGAGCGACAAGGAAATCGACAAAGCCAAGTTCGCCCGGTTGGCGGCAGCCACCATCGAAACCGAAGCGACTGGTGTGGGAGCAAGCGCATGACTGACCTGATCGGTGTGGATCTCGGGCTGACGTCCGGGACCGGCCTGGTTCCGACGACGGACGAGCCGCAGAAGTCCAAGGACTTCACCAGCGACCAGGAAGTCCGTTGGTGCCCGGGCTGCGGTGACTACGTCATCCTCAACACCATTCGCAACTTCCTGCCCGAACTGGGGCTGCGGCGCGAGAACATCGCGTTCGTCAGCGGCATCGGCTGCTCCAGCCGGTTCCCGTACTACCTGCAGACCTACGGCTTCCACTCGATCCACGGCCGTGCGCCGACGATCGCGACCGGGTTGGCGCTAGCCCGGCAGGACCTGTCGGTGTGGGTTGTCACCGGTGACGGTGACGCGCTGTCGATCGGCGGCAACCACCTGATCCATGCGCTGCGGCGCAACATCAACCTGACGATCCTGCTGTTCAACAACCGGATCTACGGCCTGACCAAGGGGCAGTACTCGCCGACGTCGGAGACCGGCAAGATCACCAAGTCCACCCCGATGGGCTCGCTGGACTACCCGTTCAACCCCGTGTCGCTGGCGCTGGGTGCGGAGGCCACGTTCGTCGGTCGCGCGCTGGACTCCGACCGCAAGGGCCTGAGCGAGGTCCTTCGCGGCGCAGCGCAGCACCGCGGTGCCGCGCTCGTCGAGATCATGCAGGACTGCCCGATTTTCAACGACGGTTCCTTCGACGCGCTGCGCAAGGAAGGCGCCGAGGAGCGGCTCATCAACCTGACCCACGGCGAGCCGATCACCTTCGGCGCCGACCGCGAGTACTGCGTGGTGAAGTCGGGCTACGGCCTCGAGATCGCCAAGACCGCGGATGTCGCGGCCGAGGAAATCGTGGTCCACGATGCACATCTCGCGGATCCGGCGTACGCGTTCGCGCTGTCGCGGCTGTCCGAGCAGAACCTCGATCACATGGTGATGGGCATCTTCCGTCAGGTCAGCAAGCCGACCTACGACGACGCCGCCCGGCAGCAGATCGCGTCGGCGCGCGACGCCAAGCCGCACGACACGGCTGCATTGCAATCGCTGTTGCGAGGCAAAGACACCTGGACCGTCGACTAATCTCACTGACGTGACGTCCCCGGTTCCGGTAGCAGCGATCATTTTGGCCGGCGGGGCTTCCCGCCGGATGGGCCGCGATAAGGCCACCGCCGTGTTCGAGGGCAAGACACTCGTCGAGCGGACGGTGTCCGCCCTGAGTCCTCGATGCGCGCCCGTCTTCGTCGTCGCCGCGCCGGGTCAGGCGCTGCCGACCCTGGAGGCGGAGATTCTGCGCGACGAGGTCCGCGGCGTCGGCCCGTTGCTGGCCACCGGTCGCGGACTGCGTGCCGCCGCACAAGCCGGGCGCGAGTACGCGTTCGTGTGCGCCGTCGACATGCCGTTCCTGTCCGCCGTCCTGATCGACGAGCTCATCGGGCCCGCCGTCCGTCTCGGCGCCGACGTGGTGCTGCCATGGGACGGCCGCACGCACTATTTGGCCGGGATCTACCGCACCGACCTGCACGAACGCGTGTCCGAGCTCGTCGATGCGGGGGAGCGCAGCATGCGGGCCCTGGTCGACACGGTCGACACGCAACGGGTCGTCATGCCCGAACAGCGAGCGCTGACGAACGTCAACACCGTCGCGGAGCTGAGGGACGCGGCGTCCCGGCGAATCGCGTAGCAAACTCGCAAATTCAATTGCACTGAATTCGATGCGATTTGTGCTGAATTCCTGGCACCGAATTGTGCCGATATTTTCCAGTGATTCACGTCGCTGGGTGGCCGGCCCGGGGGTGGAATACGACTTCTTGGCCCGACGGATGCAGTCCGAGTGGTGTTGTGCGACAGGAGCTTCGACCATGCCCCGCCAGGAGTTTGCGGTTATTTGGTCGCTTTCAAGCGCCAATTTCGTTCTGCGGCAAGCGTCGGGGAGCGAATCGCCGCCCTGAAGGGCCTGTTTTTACCGATACGGTTGTCGCGCAGGGCACCCCGGATGTGAGCTTGGCGCAGACCGTTTGGCATCGTGTGACTGTAACCCGTTGTGGAGCAATACTTTTAGGCATTCGCGGCGCGAGTCCGCTATCAGTTGATGCCTGATCCACACCTCGATGTTGTAGGTGAAATACCCAGTGAAACAAGCAGATTGGTCTGTCGTAGGCCTGAGCGCAGTTATGGCTGTCGTTGGCGAACAGAATCGACGATAAGGCGCAAGCCGGCGACTCTTCCACCTGCGCTGGGCGTTTCACCAGCGCCTAAACGCGTTTGACGGCGGTCAAACGGTGTGCTGGGTCACAAAATCCTAGTGAGATGACTCACGGATTCGCGCCTGCTCAACGGAATCCACACCGTCGTCAAACGCGGGGATGACCTGCGTGGACGCTGCGGATCACCCGCCGTGACCGTTCCGTGATCTGTCCGCGACACGTTCTTCACCGAAATGACTTTCGCCGAGTCGGTTTGTACGGTCCCTAACGGCTCCAACGGAGCAAATAATTCAAAAACCACGAACCTGCGTGTGAGTGGGGCCAGCGCGGTGACGACGCCGCCGAAGGCCGCTGGGTGTGATCGCCCGGCGAGGCTGTTCTCGCCTCCCGCTGCCGCACCTAACCGAGATGGTGTGGCCCAAAACCCAAGGCCTGGTGACCAGGCATGTGCCCGTGCGTCCGCGCATGGGTGTCAGTGGTGCGCGCTCGTCCGAAAGGGATCGAAATTGAAGAACATCCGCAAGACACTTGGTCTGGCGACCTTCGCAGGCACGCTCGCCGTCGCGCCGCTGGCGCTGGCAGGCACCGCCAGTGCGGACAGCGTGAACTGGGACGCCGTCGCGGCCTGCGAGTCCGGCGGTAACTGGGCCATCAACACCGGTAACGGCTACTACGGCGGCCTGCAGTTCACCATGGGCACCTGGCGTGCCAACGGCGGCTCCGGCTCGCCGCACAACGCCAGCCGTGAGGAGCAGATCCGCGTTGCGGAGAACGTTCTGCAGTCGCAGGGCATCGGCGCATGGCCGACCTGCGGTCGTCGTGGCTAGTCACGACCAGTAAGACTTTTTCGAGGCGGTGTCCGGGTGAAATGCCTGGACACCGCCTCTTCTTTCTCAGAGGCCTCTTACACCAGATAAGTAACGACTAAAACTTTTGACGCTCTGGTAACACGTGACTTCCCTCACCCGAAACACCGGATAGCCGCATCGAAGCAAGCGCTTCACGCGGGCCTTGAGATTCAAACGGTCGGGGAAGGACCGCAGTGATGAACATTCGTAAGGCTGTTACCAGGGGCCTGATGGCCGCCGTCATCTCCGCTGCGATGGCGATCGTCGCGATGGCACTATCCACCGCCACCGCCAATGCGGATTCGGTGAACTGGGACGCCATCGCCGAGTGCGAGTCCGGAGGCAACTGGAACATCAACACCGGCAACGGCCATTACGGCGGGCTGCAGTTCAAGCAGGCCACCTGGACCTCCAACGGTGGAGTGGGCAACCCCGCGCACGCCTCGCGCGCCGAGCAGATTCGCGTTGCCGAGAACGTTCTGCGTACCCAGGGCCTCAAGGCCTGGCCGAAGTGCGGTCCCCGTGGCGCCCAGCCGGCGGTCTGGCGGAATCCGGGCACGTCGATGCCGTCTGCGCCTGCTACGTCCTCTACGTCCTATACGCCGGCTGCTACCGCCACCGGCTGCGCGTCGATGCCCTCCAGCGGACTCTTCGGCTTCATCAACCCGCGGCAGATGTGCACCGCGCTGCTCAATCCGATGGGCACCCTGGGTACCACACGCTGATCTCGTTGCCATGCGGATCGACCCGCATGCCCGGGTCTGTGCGCAGCGTCCACTGCCAGCGGTTGGGCACCACACGCTCGTCGTCGGTGCGAACGAACTTCCAGATGAGGGTCTCCCATCCGGACGCGCCGTAAAGCCACCGGGGAGTGCCGTCGGGTCCGGCCCTGACTTCGGCGCCCACCGTCTCGGCCCACCACGCGGCGAGCTGCTCGGGCCGGTCGCTGTCGGTACACACCGCGAAGGCACGCGCCGGCGGCTCGTCAGCGAGCTGCGCATCATGAAATGCGCAGAACTCGTTGCCCTCGACATCGGCCAGGGTGACCCAGTCGGGAAATTCGGCCAGGATCCGGGCGCCCAGATCCACCAACGGCGCTATGGCGCCGACATATAGGTCAAGGTGCACCCGGTTCTTCACGGTTTTGGGTAGTTGTTCGGGGCGGAAGCTCAGCAGGGCTTGTTGTGTGGGCGCACCGAGCGCTCCGGCCCAGAACGTTTGCATGGCGGCCGGATCGGCAGCCTCCACCAGCAGGGGGCCGAGGGTGTTCGTCATGCCGGTGCGAGGTCGCGGTCCGTCGGCAGCACGAACGCCGACCGGGCTGCCACCGAGGCCAGATGCCGTGTGAGCAACGCCTCGGGCCCCAGCACGGTCGCACGGCTCACCGCGGCGCTGAGCAATGGCGGCAAATTCACGATCTGGCCGATCAACTTGGATTCGCGCATCAGCGAGCGCACCCGTGGGCGGCGGAATGCCGCAAACCGGGCGAATGCGACGGCCAGGTCATCCGTCCGCTCGACGAACGACGCCAGGATCGCCGCATCCTCGATTCCCTGACAGCCGCCCTGACCCAGATGCGGCCGCATCGGATGGGCCGCGTCGCCGACCACGACGATGGGCCCCCGCGACCACTGCCGGGCCTCATCGCGGTCGTAGAGGTCGTTGCGCAGCACGCGGTCGGGGTCGGTCGCGTCGAGGACCGCCGGGATCGGATCGGCCCAGGTGCCGAATTTTTGTTTCAGATAGTTCAGCTCGCCCTGCGGCGCCTTGCCTCCCTTGGGCGTTCGTTCGGTGGCGAACCAGTAGGTGCTGTTCTCGTCGAGCGGCACGTGACCGAATTCGACGGCGGGACCGAGCACCTCGCCTGCGACATCGGGATCGATGCGGCAGTCGGCCACGCCGCGCCACGCCGTGTAGCCGACGTAGCGGCTGGCGAGTGGTCCGTTGAGGTGACGCGCGACCATCGAATTCGTGCCATCGGCGCCGACGACCGCATCGACGTCGGTCGCCGTGGAGTCCGAGAGGCTCACCCGCACACCGTCGGCGGTCGCCACCATGGACTGCGCCGCGACGCCGTATCGCAGCGTTCCCTCGGCAAGCGCACCGGCGAGCACCGAGGTCAGGGCGTTTCGGTGGATCACCACCAGCGGTTCGCCCAACGCCTTGACCAGTCGTTGCGGCGACGGGCGCCGCAGCCAGGTGCCGTCGTGCCAGCGCATCGCCCCCGCGGCGATTCGGCCTCCGGCCGCGCGGACGGCGTCGCCAAGACCGATTTCGTCGAGTGCGGCCAGCGCGTTGGGCCAGATGCTGATGCCCGCGCCCGACGAGGTGTCGGTGCGCTCCTCGATGACCGTGACGTCGTGGCCCTGCTGTTGTAGCGCGTTGGCGGTCGCCAGCCCGGCGATGCCCGCCCCGATCACCAGGATCCGCTTCGGCATGACTCGAACGTAGCGCGTCCGCCGAGACTGTCCCCAGCTTCGCGGGGGACCCAGGTTCGCCGAGACTGCTCACGGATCGCCATTTTTCGGGCGGGCTCAAGCGGTCGATGCAACACCTTTTCGATGAGGAGTGTTGTGTCATGGCTCATGTGCCGTTTCTGTCTCGGATGCCGGCGTTTTGGGATCACATCAGGCAGGGGTTGAGTCCGGCTGATGCCGGGGGCGCCGTCGGCGTGTCCGCGGGGTGTGGGCAGCGGTGGTTCCGTGAGGCTGGCGGGGTGAAGCCAGCTAAGTCGGTACGGAAGTCGTCGGGGCCGCGACCACGGTTGACCCTTGAGGAGCGCATCGAGATCCAGGCCGGGGTGTATGCCGGTGAATCGTTGCGATCGATGGCACAACGCTTGGGTCGGGCGCCCTCGACGATCAATCGCGAGATCGACAACAACGGTGAGCGGCGCAATCGCTGTACCGAATCCAGGAGCTTGTCAAGATTNCTGTGTAGGTGGCCGTTATAGGTAGGGGTTGATTCGTTCGGGGTAGGTCAGGGCCAATGCGCCCAGCGCTTGTTTCCAGCCGTTGGTGCGTGCGCCTTCGACCAGACGCCTGTGTAGGTGGCCGTTATAGGTAGGGGTTGATTCGTTCGGGGTAGGTCAGGGCCAATGCGCCCAGCGCTTGTTTCCAGCCGTTGGTGCGTGCGCCTTCGACCAGACGCTTGTTGCGTGAGCGGTCTCCGGTCTTGAGTGGGTCGTCGTAGAACTTCTGGCGTTCCCGAGCGCGTTTGTCCTCGATGTTGCAGATCGCCAGCCACAGCAGCTTGACCGCGGCCTGATCGTTGGGAAAGTGTCCGCGGTTCTTGATGATCTTGCGCAACTGGTAGTTCAGCGATTCGATCGCGTTGGTGGTGTAAATGATCCGCCGCAGATCCGGGGGGAACGCCAGGAACGGGATGAACCGCTCCCAGGCGTTACGCCAGGCGATCACTGTCGTCGGATTCGACTGTCCCAGAGGCGAATTAGCGAACTCGTCGAAAGCCTCAGCCGCCGCGTCAGCGGTCGGAGCGGTGTAGACGGTCTTGAGCGCGGCCGCGACCTCCTTGCGCTTTCCGTAGGACACAAACCGCATCGAGTTGCGGATCAGGTGCACCACACAGGTCTGCACGGTGGCCTGCGGCCAGGTCGCCTCTACCGCCTCGGCGAACCCGGTCCCGCGATTGGCCAGCTCGGCACAGTGAACCATCCCGGGTTTCATGCACCCTCGGGATTCTGTGAGCCAGCCGGTTGGCTGGCGTCCAATCGATCGTAGTATTCGACTTCCGCTTCGGCGGGCGGGATGCGTCCGAGGCGGTGCATGAGGCGCTGCTGGTTGTACCAATTGACATAGTCGGCGGTGATGAGCTCGACGTCGGCGAGGTTGCGCAGCGGGCCGCGCCGGAACGGTGAATCGGCCCGGATGCATTCGTTCTTGTAGAGCCCGATAGTCGTCTCGGCCAGGGCGTTGTCGTAGGCATCACCGACGCTGCCGATCGATGGCCGCAGCCCGGACAGGGTCAGCGTCTCACCGAAATGTATTGCCGTGTATTGCGATCCGGCATCAGAGTGGTGGATCGCGCCGTCGATGCGGCGACCTTGCCGGGCGCGTAGCGCAACGGCTTGACGGATCGCGGACTCAACGAAACGGGTCTGCTTGACGCCGGCGGCTTCCCATCCGATGATCGCCCCGGCGTAAGCATCGATGACGAACGCCACATAGACGAACACGCCGGTGACGAGCTTGACGTAGGTGAAGTCAGCGACGACCAACGCATTCGGGGTGGGCACCCGGAACTGGCGATCCACCAGATCGGGTGCCCGCTCGGCGGCCGGGTCGCTGATCGTGGTGCGCACTGACTTCTGCCGACGCACGCCCTGCCAACCGTTACGGCGCATCAGGCGCTCCACGGTGGACTTGGCCACCGGGAACCCCTGCCGCTGCAGGTGAGCCCACATCTTCACCGACCCGTACAACGACTCGGGTGTGCGGCGGCCGTCGACGTCGGGCTCGTAGAAGCCGGCCAGCACTTCGGTGATCGCAGCGTCCCACAAGGCCCGCTTCGAGGGCGCCCGCGAGGCCCAGGCGTAGAAGGTGCGCGGGGCGATCTGGATGCCGTGCTCGGTGAGCACGCGGCAGATCGGAGCGACCCCGAAACGGCCCCTATGGTCGGCGATGAAGGCGCAGACCGAACTGGTCAGCGGCGGCTGTGCGGGTCGCTCTCCCGCACGAAGAAAGACGTTGCCGCCTTGAGGATTTCGATGGTCTGTTCGAGTTCGGCATTGCGACGCTTGAGCGCCTTGATCTCCGCGGCGGCCTCGCTGGTGACCCCGTCACGCGCCCCGTCGTCGACCTGTTGTTTGCGGATCCAGTTGCGCAGCGTCTCGGCGTTCATTCCCAGCCGTTTGGACACCGCGGTGATCGCGGCCCACTCACTGGGATAGTCCTCGCGATGCTCCAACACCAACCGGACGGCCTTCGCCCGCGTCTCCGGGTCGTACTTGCTCGGCATGAAATGCACCTTCCCAAGAAAGGAGGTGCGCATCAAACGCGGGACGGTTCACAGACCCCGGCCCAGAACTTCGCGCCTTCGTTGGCCGTCACCCAGATTCCCAGCACGTGGCGGATGCCGTCGAGATCCACACCGACGGCGATGTGGGCTGCCCGGTTCTTGACCTGGTGCCCACCGTCGCGGATCTTGATCACCAGGGCATCGAGGTAGACGATCGGATACAGCTCCTCTAGCGGGCGTTTCTGCCACTGGAGGACCTCCTCGAGGACCGCGTCGGTGATCTTGGAGATCGTCTCGTGGGAGAGCTCGGTGCCGATCGTGGTGGCCAGATGATGCTGGATATCGCGGATCGTCATCCCGCCGGCGTAAAGCGAGATGATCATGTCATCCAGGCCGCCCAGGCGCCGTGCGCCTTTGGGGACCAGCGTCGGGGTGAAACTGCCGTCGCGATCGCGTGGAATCGCCAACCCGACATCACCGACCTCGCTGGCCGAAGCGAGATGATCATGTCATCCAGGCCGCCCAGGCGCCGTGCGCCTTTGGGGACCAGCGTCGGGGTGAAACTGCCGTCGCGATCGCGTGGAATCGCCAACCCGACATCACCGACCTCGCTGGCCACGGTCTTGGGCGTGAAACCGTTGCGAGCATTGGGTAGCTCACGCCCGATCGGATCGCCCTTCTCATAACCCAGGTGATCAGTCAGCTCAGCTGCCAGCCCGCGCTCGAGAACGGCTTTGACCATCTCGGGCAGAAACCCGCCTTCACCGGTCAACNGCAACTGGCCTGCGTCGATCTTGGCCAACACATCGTCCAACACACCCGCGGACTTCAACGCCTCCATGGCATCAGCGCCCGACATCGGCTCGTCAGTAGTCACATCCATCGATACTGCTCCATTCATCAGGAGCCACTGCTACACAAACCATCTGACACGCCCACACACCCGCGGACTTCAACGCCTCCATGGCATCAGCGCCCGACATCGGCTCGTCAGTAGTCACATCCATCGATACTGCTCCATTCATCAGGAGCCACTGCTACACAAACCATCTGACACGCCCACGACAAAGAACAAGACCGGCGTCAGAAACGCGAGCCCGGCGATCGCCAACAACTGCTGCATCGGGAACGCGTATATGTAGAGCCCGTAGGAAAGATCGGTGCGCAACGCGAGCCGCTTGTGGCGAAGCAACGTCCCGGAGACGATGACGGCGTACGCCAGCGGCAGCGCGCCGACAACCCGATAGTCGGGCAGCAGGATGCCCGCCAGAACAACAATGACCACGCTGACCCCCACCAGCGACCATTTCGCCGGGATCACATCTCGCCACTGATACATCACCGCCCCGGCCGCAAACATCATCACGCAACGCGCAAGCAACTGAGGAATGGTCCACACGCCGGGAAATGTGAGGGGCGGCAACATCAATGCCCCCACCAATGCGAACCCCAGGATCAGCGGCGAAATCCACCGGCGCGTGGCGAGCCCGACGATTCCGAGAACGGCGACCGCCAGGTAACACAAAACCTCCCAAATCAGCGACCACAGAGAGCCATTCCAATCGCCGGCGAACCCGACCCCAAGCGGTGTTCCGCCGACATCATGCTGAACGTAGATCACGGCGCTGTTCTTTAGGACGTACTCAAAAGGCGCCGTTGACATCAGCAGCTTCCCTGGCGAGCCTCCTTGAATCACCAAGCTAAGCGGAGCGATTACGAACGCGGTCACGATGAGGCAGACGTAAAACCCGGGAAGTATGCGCAGGGCCCGAGCACGGAGATATTCACCCACTCGCGGATTATTGAGCCAACTCCTTGCGATGAGGAACCCGGAGATCGCGAAGAACCCGTCAACCCCTACAGCGAAGAGAAGCTGAAGAAGTGCCGCAGGCGGCATGCGGCCGGTGATTGGGAAGGAGTGGAACAGGATCACCTCGGCGGCCAGGGCCAACCTCAAGGCATTCAGGGCATTGTTGCGCGGGTCGAAGGCCTGCTCTAGTTTCATCGACTTCCAGTTTCAGGACCCCCGATGGCCCCCGGCACCGCACTAGCGAACGATCGTATCGTCACTATCGAGAGCAGTCTTGCGGTTGCCTTCCCAACAACCTACAAAGCGACGTCGACTCGCGCCAGCTTGACACCTACGCGTTAGAGGAGAAGACGCCGAAAGCCTCGATGTCGTCACCCGGCTTACGAATAGCTGAGGTGGTTGGCGCAAACCATAGACAGCGCGGCTCAGCCTTGTCTGGCCTAGGTCTGGCCGGGATCGACGTGCGGCTGTTCGGCGATCCAATCGAGCAGCGACTGCAGACCGTCATCCAGCGCAGTTTTCGGACGCCAGTGCAGTTCCGTGTTCGCCGACTCGATGGTGCAACTGGCCGCGCGTACGTCCCCGTCGCGGAATTTTGGCACGACCACCGGTTCGGGGGCCTGACAGACCGCGGCAACCTTGTTTGCCAGCTCATGGATGGTTGTCCCGATTCCCGACCCGATATCGAGACAGCGCGACCCCAATGCAGGCTTCTGCAGCGCAGCGAACAACGCGTCGACGACGTCATCGATGAAGACGAAATCTCGTACGATCCTGCCGTCTTCGTAGACCTCCAATTGCTGCTGCTCACGCGCCAGGCGTGCGAACAGAGCGACGATCCCGGTGTAGGAATTGGTCAGCGACTGGCCTGGCCCGAATACATTCTGCAGACGGAGCACACTGAGGTTGGTATCGTGTGCGGCCACCCACGCAGCCAGCATGTGCTCCTGAGCCAGCTTTGTGGCCGCGTAGATGTTGGTGGGCCGAGGCTCTGTTCGGTCCGCTGAGCTCGGTACCGGCACCGCAGGTTCGTCCAAGGGCCCTCGTGGATCCCAGATGCCGGCGACCAGCTGAGCGTGGCTGCGGGGCGGCGGATAAAAGGTGCCTGTTCCGCACTGCCATGCCCCCTCGCCGTAGACGGCCCTCGACGAGGCAAGGACTAGCTGGTCGGGAACAAGCTTCGAGCGGGTCAGAGCATCAAGCAGCTGCGCGGTGCCGACGACGTTCACCGAGGCGTGACGCGTCGCTTCCGAGAGCGACTGCCCCGTTCCTGTCTCGGCAGCCAGGTGAACGATCTGCGTGGGACGGAACAGCCGAAGCACGGCATCGAGATCAGGCGCGTGAGTAACGTCGCCGGTGAACAGCCGCACTGCCGCCGGCAGATCGATCGCTTGATATCCGGTATGCACCTGGGGGTGAAGGACATCCATCACCGCGACTTCATGGCCGGCCTTGACGAGGCGCCGCGAAAGCGCGGATCCGATGAATCCGGCACCGCCGGTGATGAGCACGGAAGCTGACAAGAACGAAGCCTCTCATCCGTCTACTAGGCAGGCGGACGTCTCCGCCATCGTCCGTACTCTAGGCGAACGCCCCGAAGGCGCCCCCAGCGAACCTTAGACCGTCGGCCTCGGGAATTCGGTGGTCGGTGCATCATCGCCGTAGGTGTCTTCGCCGCGGCGCCCCTCCCCCAGCAAAGCGCGCACCGTCGGCCGGGTGCCCAACGGCTCGAGCAGGAAGCTGGCGGGGCGGGGGCGCACTCGTTGCGGCCACCAGAACCAGCGGCCGAGCAGTGCAGCAATCGAAGGCGTCATAAACGAACGCACAATCAGGGTGTCGAACATCAAGCCGAGCGCGATGGTGGTGCCGATCTGGCCAATGATGCGCAGATCGCTGACCACCATTGAAGCCATGGTGGCCGCGAACACCAGGCCGGCGGTTGTCACTACCTTGCCGGTACCGCCCATGGCGCGGATGATGCCGGTGTTCAGACCAGCGGCGATCTCCTCTTTCATTCGTGACACCAACAGCAGGTTGTAGTCAGACCCCACCGCCAACAGGATGATCACCGACATCGCCAGGACCATCCAATGCAGATGGATGCCCAGAATGTACTGCCAGACCAGCACGGAAACCCCAAACGAGGCCCCGAGCGAAAGCACCACTGTCCCGACGATCACCAGAGCGGCAATGAAGCTGCGCGTGATGATGAGCATGATGGTGAAAACGAGGCAGATGGCGGCGACTCCGGCGAGCCATAGATCGTTTACCGAGCCGTCCTTCCAGTCCTTGGCGGTCGAGGCGGCGCCGGCCAAATAAACCTGTGCGCCAGCGAGTGGTGTCCCCTTCAGCGCCTCCTCAGCCGCCGTCTTGATCTGGTCAACGCGGGCGATGCCTTCCGGAGTGGCGGGGGGACCGCGATGCGAGATGATGAATCGCGCTGCTCTCCCGTCGGGCGACATGAACGAATTCATGGCCTTTTTGAAGTCCTCGTTCTCGAAGACTTCCGGTGGCATAAAGAACGAGTCGTCATTATTGGCAGCGTCGTACGCCATGCCCATTGTGGAGAGGTATTTATTCGAGTAGTCCATCTGGTTGAAGAAGCCAGTGGTCGTACTATGCATGGTGAGGATCATGGTCCGCATGAACTTCATGATTGCGATGTTTTCCGGCATCAGCGCCGCCAGCTGCGGCAGCAGTACGTCCATCTGATCTAGATGGGTGATGAGCTGGTCGAATATGGTGCTGATCCGGTCGATGCCGTCCAATGAATCAAAAAAAGCTCTGATAGACCAGCAGATCGGAATGTTGAAACAGTGCGGTTCCCAGTATAGGTAATTTCGTAGGGGCCGGAAGAAATCGTCGAAATCGGACATGCTGTCACGTAAGTCGACGAGCGTCTCCCTCATCTCATGCGTTTTTAACACCATTTCATGAGTTAGCTCATTCATCCGCAGCATCATTGCGTACTGCGATTCCATGAGTTTGATCATTTTCGCCAAATCTTCGGCCTGTACCAACATGTCTGCCATGCGATCGTTTTGGTACTTCATCACCGTCGCCATATTGGCGTTCTGCAAACTGAGCATAAACGGTATTGACGTATTACCGATCGGTGTTCCCTCGGGCCGGGTGATGCCCTGCACACGAGAGACACCCGGCACTCTGAAAACTGCTTTAGCGATTCTATTCAACACCAAGAAATCCGCAGGGTTCCGCATGTCTCGATTCGACTCGATCATCAGAATGTCGGGCATCAAGCGCGCCTGGGAAAAATGGCGTTCAGCGGCGTTGAATCCCTCATTAGCCGGGATATCCCCCGGTATGTATTCGCGGTCGTTATAGCTCGTCTCGTAGCCCGGCAAGGTCAATAGACCGAGAAGCGCAAGCGCGAGAGAAGCTGCCAGGATGGGAGCGGGCCAGCGGACGATCGCCGTGCCAATCCCCCGCCAGCGATGAACCGCCAGCTTGCGCCTGGGGTCTAGTAACCCGAATCCGCTAGCCAGGGTTACGACTGCAGGACCGGCTGTCACGGCGACGGCGACGGCGACGACCATGCCAATCGCGCACGGAATACCCATCGTCTGGAAGTACGGCAGTCGGGTAAAGCTCAGACAGAAGATCGCTCCCGCGATAGTCAAACCGGATGCAAGGACAACGGGAGTGACGCTGCGGTACATGGTGTAGTACGCGGTTTCCCGGTCCTCACCAAGTTGACGCGCTTCCTGATATCGACCGAAAAAGAAGATTCCGTAATCGGTCCCCGCCGCGATGGCGAGGAAGACCAGCATGTTGACGGCGAACGTCGAGAGGACGAACGCATCGTTGTGGCCGAGAAACGCAACGGCCCCACGGGCTGCTGCCAGTTCCAGGAACACCGTGATCAATAGGAGAATCACTGTGACGATCGAACGGTAGACGAAGAGCAGCACCGCGAAGATGATCACGACGGTTACCGCAGTGATCTTCAAGATGGATTGGTCGCCAGCGCGCTGCATGTCTGATGCGAGCGGCGCGGCGCCTGTCACGTAGACGTCGAGTCCAGCCGGCGGTGGGTTCCGATTCACGATTTCGCGGACGGAGTTCACTGATTCTTCACCCAAGGCTGTGCCTTGGTTGCCGACCAAATTCAATTGGACATATGTGGCTTTGTGATCGGGGCTCTCCACACTCGAAGATGTGAGTCGATCACTCCACAAATCCTGTACATGCTCGACATGTTCGGGATCGTCTCGCAGCTCCTGAACCAGTTTTTCGTAGTACTGGTGAGCGGAATCATCGAGCGGTTGCTGCCCTTCCAGCACAATCATCGCCGAGCTGTCCGAATCGGACTCTTTGAAAACGTGGCCCATGCGTGTCATGGCCTGCACCGATGGCGCATCCTTGGGCATCACCGAAACGGAATGCTCTCGACCGACCTTCTCCAGCGCCGGAATCACCGACCGCCAACTTCCGTCGACGGCTATCAAGGTGGAGATCAAAATCAGCGCCACCCACGCTAAGAGGATGACCGGCGCCAGCGCGCGTGTGATACGCGCGAATACGGGCCGCCGAGAACGTTCGTCGCTCATGGGCCTTCGCTAGTCCCTCAGCAACAACGAACGAACCAACGGGCGCGGGCCGACGGACCGAAGCATGTGGCTGGCCGGGCGGGATCGCACTCGTTGGGGCCACCAGAACCAACGCCCCAGTAACGCGGCGGCCGAAGGTGTCATGAATGCGCGAACAACCATGGTGTCGAACAAAAGGCCCATCGCGATGGTTGTGCCGACTTGGCCGATGGTGAGCAGGTCGCTGACAAGCATCGAGGCCATGGTTGCTGCAAATACCAGGCCGGCTGCAGTCACGACTCTACCGGTACCGCCCATAGCTCGAATGATGCCCGTGTTCAGACCCGCGCCGATCTCCTCTTTCATCCGCGACACCAGCATCAGGTTGTAGTCGGATCCGACTGCCAGGAGCACAATCACCGACATCGCTACCACCACCCAGTGGATTTGGATGCCCAGAAGGTGTTGCCAGACGAGGATGGACAACCCGAAGGAGGCGCCCATCGAAATCACCACGGTACCGACAATCACGAGCGCGGCGATAAAACTTCGCGTCATGAGCAGCATGATGATGAAAATGAGGCACAGCGCGGCAACACCCGCAATCAGGAGGTCGTATCTGGATCCGTCGACAAGGTCCTTGACCGTCGCCGCGGTGCCCGCAAGGAACACACTGCTGGTCTCAAGGGGGGTGCCTTTGAGCGCCTCTTCCGCTGCAGTCCTTATGGGCTCAACTCGTGCCATGCCTTCGGGGGTCGCAGGGTCACCACTCTGCGATATCAGCATTCGCGCAGACTTGCCATCCGGTGACATGAAAATGTCCATGACACGTTTGAAGTCTGCGTTTTCGAAAATTTCGGGTGGCAGGTAGAAGGATTCATCATTTTTTGCCTGATTGAAGGCCTTCGCCATCGCCGTGGCGTTCTCGCTGTTGTCCTGGAACGCGCCGATCGTGCCCGACATAGTGGCGTGCATGGTCAGCATCATGGTTCGCATGCTTTCCATGATCGGAATCATGGGTTCTATTTGGGCGACCATCTGTGGCAGGAGCACGTCCAATTGGTCGAGGTTCCGGACCAGATCCTCCATTTTCAAAGTGATCGCATCGACGCCGTCAAATGCCACGAACAGACTACGGAGCGACCAGCAGATGGGGATGTTGATGCAGTGTGGTTCCCAGTGAAAATAATTGCGAATCGGCCGGAAGAAATCATCGAAATCGGAGAGGGAATCCCTCAAGTCTTCTGTGACATCCTGCAGTTCGTGCGTCGTTCCGACCATGTTGTGAGTAACGGTGACCATCTGCCGCATCAACGCCAACATGCGCTTCATGATGTCAATCGATTTGGACATTTGATTCGCCTGCTCGAGCATGTCATCCATACGCAATTCCTGGAATGGCATGTTCAGAAGTTGGCTCGCGCTCCCGACGCTGATCATGAACGGAATGGTCGTCCTGTCGATCTGCGTGCCTTCAGGACGCGTTACCGATTGAACGGTAGCAACGCCCTGGACGGCGAAGACCGCCTTTGCCAGCTTATTCAAGATCAGCATATCCGCAGGATTGCGCATGTCATGGTCGCTTTGAAGTACAAGCAGATCCGGAACCGTCAACTTTGATTCGGGGAAATGGCGCGCAGCGGCCGCATAGCCCTCATTCGCAGGGATATCTTGCGGAATGAACTTTTGGTCGTTGTAACTCGGATGGTAGCCCGGCAACGTCAATAGCCCGATAAGCGAAACTGCCAGCGTGGCGACGAGAATTGGCGCGGGCCACCGGACTGTCGCGGTTCCGATGCGCTGCCAAGCGTGAGTCCTCATCCGGCGCTTCGGATCGAACATACCGAAACGGCCGCCAGCTGCCATGATCGCGGGAACCAGCGTCAGCGCGACCGCGACAGCAACTAATATGCCGACTGCGCCTGGGATGCCCAACGGCTGGAAGAATGGCAATCGAGTGAAACTCAGACACGCGATTGCGCCAGCGATTGTGACGCCCGACGCCAGGACAACTTTGGCGACGCTCCGATAGGTGATGTAGTAGGCGGTTTCCTTGTCCTCGCCGGCTTGGCGAGCCTCCTGATACCGCCCGACGAAGAATATTCCGTAGTCCGTGCCGGCTGCGATGCCGACGGAAACCAGGAGATTGACCACAAAGGTAGTGAGACCAACGAGCCCATGCAGGCCAAGGAATGCGACTATTCCGCGCGCTACCTGTAATTCGATCAGCACCGTCAGCAAAATCACGATTGTGGTGATGATCGAACGGAAGACAATCGCCAACATTATGAAGATCACCGCGAACGTGACCAATGTGATCAGGATGATGGTCCTGTTGCCGCTCTCGCCCATATCCGCGACGATCGCCGCAGGACCAGTGACGTACGCCTTGACTCCGGGGGGAGCGGGGGTTCGCTCGACGATCTGCTGGAGAGCTAACACCGCCCTGTTGCCTTGGGGCGATCCTGTCGCCCCGACGAGGGAAACCTGGACGTACACAGCTTTTCCATCGGTGCTTTGCGCGGCGCCCGCGGTAAGCGGGTCGCCCCAGAAATCCTCAACGTGCTGCACGTGCGCCGTGTCGGCTTCGAACTGACGAACCAAATTGTCGTAGTACTCGTGAGCATCGGTGCCCAGGGGTTCCTGCCCCTCGAGCACGATCACTGCCAGGGTCCCGACGTTCGACCCCGAGAATGCCTGGCCCATTCGCTCGGCGGCCTTGGTCGACGGCGCATCCTGGGCAATCAGCGGTACCGAATGCTCTCTCTCAACCTGCTCCAAGGAGGGAACGAAGAGCGTCAAAACTACGGTGAGCGCCACCCACAGCAAGATGATCGGGATCGAAAGTCGATGAATCCAACGGGCTGCGAACGGGCGGTGGGTACGTTCTTGTACCGCGTGGCTGGTGCTCATAGTGCCGTCACGCTGCATGAAGTGAAGGCCCTGAACGCATCCTTGGTCTTCTCGGCCCTGACGGCGTTGTCTACGAGGATGCGGCAACCGATGCTGTCGCCCGTGCCTTGCGCCATCACGCTTCCTACCGCTGTCGTGTTACCGAGGGGGAACTCCAACGACCAGGGCAGGGGCACATTTTCGACGAATGTGGGGATGGAATTGACGTCGAAATAGCTGATATCGGCCACGCTGCCAGGCGACCCGAAGACCTCATACGTCACGTGCTTAGGGTTGTACGGCGCCTCTTCTTTTTGCGTGTCGGCGTAGGCAGGACGGTCGTCTGATCCGAAAATGCCGTGCAGGCGCGACACGGTGAACCCTCCGGCTACGGCGACCACCAGGACCACCAGCGGAATCCATATCCGCTTGAAAACCCTGAAAATCACAGACCCCCTCCAGCTCGCTCCGCGCCCGGCACCATGTCGGCGACCATGCAACTACACATCAGCCGCGACACGCCAGTCGGCACCCCCTCGAATGCGGTGTCGCCTTCAGGGTGGGCGACGTTACCGCAAACACGAGGACCTAGGCGAGCGCAAACCGGTCGTGACGAGTAAACCATGCCTGCGGCCTCCGTATCGGGTGGATCCCGACGCAAAATGGGATCGCAATGCGTAGCGCGAGCGTAGCGGTACGGTACGGACATTTCGCACCCGCCCGCAAATCATGAAGGTGAGCTGTATACCCGCCACGGTGAAAGGCACTTTCCAACGTGCGCTCGCTGTAAACCATCCTCCGACCTGGGGTTAGCACGACACATCGATGCCGCGCCCGGCCGAACCCGGCCGTGGGTCCAGGACCGCCGAGCTCGGTCACCAGGAAATAACCAGAACGTGACATTCTTCTGCAGCGGATGTAACACCGCGGAAACCGCGGCCGATATGCGCAGTGCGTCTCGTCGTAGGTTTCAAAACGCCGAGATGATGGTAGTCGTGCCGGTAGTGAACATTTGGCACAGGTACGTGCTGGGCAACTAGAGTTCGTAATAGTCGTGAGGGAGGAAGTTCACACATGAAGAGATCGACATTCACCCGGTTGGCCGTGGCTGCCAGCGGTCTGGCCCTGTCGGTGACCGCCGGCGCCGGTATCGCTGCCGCGCAACCGAATATCGACGCGATGGTCAATTCGCCGTGCACCTACGATCAGGCGATCCGTGCGGTGAACGCCGAGAATCCGATGGCTGCGCAGTATCTGGCTCAGTCGCCGCCGAACCAGCAGTTCGTGCGCGTGTTCTTGAGCTCTTCGAAGGACGAACGCATCTCGCTGCTCAACCAGATCAAGAACAATCCGGGTATCGACCAGGCCATTCCGGTCTTCACCCAGATGATGACCAGCTGCGTCAACTACTGAGCACCGCTCGGTTTGGGGTTTCGGCCTGAACGCCGCGGCCTAGGTTCTGAGGCCGATAGCGGCTGACTTGAGACGCTCCAACGCGGGCACCCTCGCTAATGAGGGTGTCCGCGTTGTCTTTGACAGCGAAACTTGTTGCACCGCAACCTAGGCCGTCTGAAAGAAGTCGAGAATCGCCGAGTTGACCGCATCCGGCCGCTCGAGAAATCCCAGATGGCCGGCGTCGGTTATCTCCAGATACCGTCCATTGGGCAGAGCGGCCGCAACCTCGGCGCCAAGGTGTGGGGGGATCACCAGGTCGTCGGCGAATCCGATGACCAGTACGGGTGTGGTAATCGCCCGGTAGGCCGGCAGCCTGTCGTTCAACGGAGCGACGTCATGCTGCGCGCGGACGCCGGGCGCCGACTCACTAGGCCAAAACGTGAATGTGTCGATCCAGTCCTCTACGAGAACATCGTCGTTGAGCGTTTTCGGCGAAAACCCCTCTAGCAGACGCAGTTTGGCTGCGTAGCTCGGCGGCAACTGGATGCCGGTATCGGCGAACTCTCGTTCGGCCGTATGGAAGAACTCGCGCGCACGATCATGGCGCCCCCGAGTTGCCATGAGCGCTGCCTGACGCACCAACTCAGGCCGCGCCAGCATCAACTCCTGCGCGATGAACGAGCCCATCGAGACCGTCACCAACCGGACAGGGGCGAGGTCGAGTCTCTCGATCAACTCCGCGGTATCGGCCACCATCGTTGCCGTCGTGAAAGCGCTCTCATCCGCCGTCGCGCCCACTCCCCTGTTGTCGAACGTGACGACGCGATAGCCGGCGGCAAGGAATGCGGGCACCTGGTGGATCTGCCACGTGCGTCCAGCACCACCCTGGCCAGCAATGAACAGCACCGGTTCCCCGTCACCGCGGTCATCGACGGCCAAGTTCACCACGGAGAGAAAGTACTACAGTCAGCAAACTCACACTGGGTGCGCCTGGGGGTTAACCCCCCCAAAAGTCTCTGGCAAACCTCCGGGGTTAACCCCCGCGGAAATTCGGCCCTTTTGCCGAGCCGTTTCCTGTCCACTCGCCAGCACGGCTACACTCCCAGCCCATGCGAAGTGCGCTCGGGCAAGTGTTCGATCCGCGCGAGAACGCACTGAACGCCTGGCGACTCGTGCTGGCAGCCGGCGTCATCCTGCAGCATTCGTGGCCATTGACCGGCCGAGAACTCGCCACACCCTTCACAGGGCTGCTCACGCAGGTGTGGGTAGACGCGTTCTTCGTGGTGTCAGGGTTCCTGATCACGGGGTCGTGGTTGAACAACCCCCGATTGCGGGAGTACGCGGTGGCGCGCGCCCTGAGAATCTTTCCCGGCCTGTGGGTCTGCCTGCTCGTCGTCGCGTTTGTGCTGGCCCCCATCGGGGCCGCCCTATCCGGCGGCTCGTTGCGACTGTCATCGCAGATCGCATACGTGCTGAACAACGCGGTACTCAATATCTATTACACGGGTATCGACGAGACCCCCATGAACGTGCCCTGGCCCGGCGTATGGGACGGCCCGCTGTGGACCCTGATCTTCGAGGTGATGTGCTACATCGGCGTCGCAATCCTCGGTGTCGCGGGTCTACTGCGGCGGCGGTGGACGGTTCCGGTCGTGTTCGTGTTGGGGGTCGCCGGCTCGGCAGTCGTGGGCTATCCGGTGATGTCGGTGGAGACGATTCCGCAGATGATGCTGCGTTTCATCGTCGTGTTCTCCGCCGGGGCGCTGGTGTACCAGTACCGTGACCGGATTCCGGCTCGCTGGTGGCTGGTCGCAGTGTGCGCGGCCCTCGTCGTAGTTCTCGGTCTCCTGCCGAACTATCGGGTGTACGCCGCGCTGCCGCTGGCCTACGCCGTGATCGTGTCCGGCGCGTTGTTGAAGAGACCCCGGCTGCGCAACGACCTGTCGTATGGCATGTACATCTACGCCTGGCCGGTGCAGCAGCTCCTGGCTGCGGCGGGGCTGGTCTGGCTGGACCCCCGGCTGTTCTTCGTGGTGGCTACGCTGTGCACGGTGCCGTTGGCGGCCGCCTCGTGGTTTGTTGTGGAGCGACAGGCCATGAAATTGAAGCGACGGGTGCGCCGGAAGGAGTTCGCGGAGTCCGCGCCCGGGGGTTAACCCCCGTCAACTCGGTTGGTAAACGCAGTGTTGCCGTCCCACAGCGATCCGTACGTTCGGAGTATGGTCACACTCGCGGATCAAGAAGCTGAGCCGGAGACGGCAGAGACACCCACGCCGCCGACGCGGCGTCACATCGGTTTTGCGCCAAGCGCGTCGATGATCGCCGGCGCGGCAATCGGTGTCCTCTGGGTGTGGGTGCCGATCATGATCGTCGTTTTCGGAATCTCAGCGATCCCCACCGTGATCGGGTTCGCGGTCGCCCTCGTCGTGTTCGTGTACCTGATGCGCGGCGTGGAGTGGATCGAGCGGGTCCGCAGCGAGGCCGTCTTCGGCATGGGTCTGGCCGTGCCGCCCCGAAAAATGTCTTCCCAA
Source organism: Mycobacterium barrassiae (assembly GCF_025822765.1). GTDB lineage: Bacteria > Actinomycetota > Actinomycetes > Mycobacteriales > Mycobacteriaceae > Mycobacterium > Mycobacterium barrassiae. The sequence continues at coordinate 388,890 of NZ_JACKUK010000016.1, forward strand.
ACCGGCTTTTTGCGTTGGGCAAACCAATTGTGGCTGGACCTCAACAGTGCCCGGTTCTGGAAGGGCTGCACACACCACTTCATTCGGCTGGCCTACGACATGGCGGCCGTTGGTCTTGCGTTCGCTCTGTTGGCCTTCTCCTTCTTCGCACCGGCCGGCGCATTCGCCATCAGTCGCAGCGGCCCCAACAGCGGAGTGACATTCCTTCCGCCCATGCTGGCGTGGCCGCTGGCCATCGTCGCGTTCGCCGTCGCGGTCGCGATTATCGTGTTCGCGCCCACTCTCGACGCGAAGATCGACAACTGGTTACTCGCGCCGTCGCCGACCGCAATCCTGAAGCATGAGATGAACGCGCTCGACGACGCCAGGCTGGGCGCGTTGACCTCGGCACAGACCGAGCGCTACCGCATCGAGCGCGATCTACACGACAGCGTGCAGCCGCGGCTCGTGTCGCTGGCGATGACGATCGGCCTCGCGCAGACCAAATTCGACACCGATCCCGCCGCCGCCAAGGAGCTGATCGCTGAGGCCCACGACGACGCGAAAACGGCTCTGCTCGAACTGCGTAACGTCGTCCGCGGTATCGCGCCGACGATCCTCGCGGACCGAGGCCTGGATGCCGCGCTCTCCGCGGTGGTGCAGCGCGCCGCCGTCCCGACACTGTTGAACATCGATCTGCCCCGCCGAATCCCTGAAGATACCGAATCGGTCGCGTACTTCATCGTCGCAGAGGCACTGACCAACGTCGCCAAGCACGCACAGGCGTCGCGGGCCGTCGTCACCGTACGGCTCGACGAGACCGAAAACATGCTCCACGTCTCGGTGTTCGATGACGGCCGCGGCGGCGCGGAGATCACCGACAGCGAAACCGCCACCGGATTACGCGGTCTGGCCGAACGGGTGCGCGCCGCCCGCGGCAAGTTCACGGTTTCCAGCCCCTTCACCGGCTCTACGACCGTCACAGCGGAGCTGCCATGCGCATAGTGATCGCCGAAGATTCGGCGCTGCTGCGCGCAGGTATCGAGCGCCTCCTGACCGACGCCGGCCACGAGGTGGTCGGGAGCGTGCCGGATGCGACGAACCTGCTGCGCCTGGTCAACGAGACCCGCCCGGATCTGGTGATCGTCGATGTTCGGATGCCGCCGACATTCACCGATGAAGGAATCCGCTGTGCAGCCGTGCTGCGCAGTCAGAACCCCGAGTCGCCCGTACTCGTGTTGTCGCACTACGTCGAGGAGCGCTACGCGTCGGACCTGATCACCTCGGACACCCGCGGTTTCGGGTACCTGCTCAAGGACCGCGTCGCCGACGTACCGGCGTTTCTGGACGCGGTCAATGTCGTCGGCAGCGGCGGGACGCTACTCGACCCTGAGGTCGTGTCGCAGATCCTCGCGCGGTCGCATCGCCGCAGCGCGCTCGATCAGCTCACCACTCGCGAGAGCGAAGTTCTTCAACTGATGGCGGAGGGCAGAACCAACTCGGCGATCGCCGCGACGCTACACATGTCGACAGGATCCGCGGAGAAACACATCGCCTCCATTTTCGCGAAACTCGGCCTGGTGCAAGACGACACCGAAAACCGCCGAGTCCTCGCCGTCCTGCGCTACCTCGAGTCGTGATCGAAAGGAATGAAGTCATGACGAACATGAAGTCCGACCGCGAGGTGATCGAGGCCGCCCTCGCGCTGATTGAGGTCGACAACGGCTGGACCCAGGGCACTTACTGGCGTGACGCCGACGGTTACGAGGTGCTGCCCTCCATCGAGACCCCGGGCGAATGGGTGCGGTTGCGCACCGAACATGTCGGCGAGGGTGGCTACCGCGCGCACACCGACGCCGGCACAGCGCCATGCAGCTTCTGCCTCCAGGGGGCGCTGCGCATGGCCGGCGGATGCTGGGGCTTCGGACAGCCCGACGCCGCACACGAACAGATCGAGCGGCTGGAGGCCCTGCTGCTGCAAATGGCCAATTCGGCCGCCACGCCGGGCTGGATGAGCTTGCCCGCCTTCAACGACGACGCGCGCACGACGCATGCCGACGCGGTACTCGTACTCAAGCATGCCGCCGCGCACCTCGAGGCGCAGGAGCAGCCGTGAGCACGGTCGACGTCGCCGAGAAGCCGCCCGAAGTGTCGGGTGGTCACCGCACGATGATGCGGTTCATGCTTGTGGTTATCGCGGTGTTGGTCTCCATCGGCAGCTTGGTCAGCCTCTGCGTTCTTGCGTTCGGGGTGAGCAGCATTCGCGTCGTCACCGACACACAAGCGCTGCCGACCACGACGCGGATGTTGGATATCGACACCGGCGATGTACCGGTAGATGTCCGCTTCATCACCGACGCCACTGCCAAGGAGCCCCGCGTCGACCTGCGTATGGTCACGCGCGGTGACGACACGCATCTGGCTGTCGCCGAAAACGCCGCGGACAGCCGAGTCACGCTGAGCGACAGCGGCTCTGGGTTCCTGTGGTTCAACCGCACCGGTGAGATCAAGGTGATTCTTCCGCCCGATCTTGCGCAGGGCATGAGCGTGAAGGTGAACAATCAGGCCCGCTCGATAGCCTGATCGAGGGCATCGTTGCGTCGTATCGTTCATCCGCGTCCGACCCTCATCGAGAGAGACAGGCACGCACCCATGGCGACGACCAGCCTCAGCCGCGCGAAATAGCATTCCGGGTCGTAGATTCGCCGAAATCGCCGCCCGGAATGCTATTTCGCATAACAACACGAGCCACTAAGCGCGCGTCGGCCCACACATCGGCTCGGTGCACTGGACGACTCCGAAGGAATCGTGCTCTCCGACAATGACGTGGCGCTTGAGGCCATCGATTTGATCGCTCGGACGGATGGCTTCTACGTGCGCGAGCTACCCGGCGCCGGCTGAGCGTGTTACGCCTGGCACCCTACGGGCGGACGCGCATGAGGAACGGCCCTCGGAGTAATCTCCGAGGGCCGTTCCACCTAGTAGCGGGGACAGGATTCGAACCTGCGACCTCTGGGTTATGAGCCCAGCGAGCTACCGAGCTGCTCCACCCCGCGTCGGGTAACCGCAAGGTTACCGAAGGCGCAGCTGCACCTCCAAATCGAGTGCTCAGCCGCCCGGTAGGTCCATGCCGCGCTGCCGCGAGCGTGCGCAAACTCGGACATTTCTGCGGCGTGTCCACCCCAGACACGCACGCTCGCGATTCTGGGGAAACCCGCTAACGGGTCGACTGGTACTTCTTCACCGCATCGTCGAGCCGTTGCAGGGCCTCACCGAACTCGGCGAAATTGCCACTCGTCTGCGCCTCCTGCAGCGCGTCGAGAGCCGTGTTGACGTCTTGCAGCGCTGCGGCTTTGGCCGCCGACAACTGCACCGGCCCACCCGGCGGTACGGCCGCGGGCACTTGCGCATCCGGTGTCCGCTGATTGCCAGGGGGCGGCGTAGCCGATGGCTGGCCGTCGGGCGGCGTGGCCTGCGGCTGCCCGTTGGTCACCGGACCCGTCGGCGCCGGACCGGTGGCGGTGGCGTCCGCACCCGGCCCGAACAGCTCGGTGAGCGCGTCGCGCACCGTCGGTCCGTAGCCGACCTTGTCGTTGTACATCATCGCCACGCGAATCAGTCGGGGGTACGACGACGCCGCGTCGCTGGCACCCGGCGACGCGTATACGGGCGCCACGTACAGCAGGCCACCCTGAGCGACCGGCAGCGTGAGCAGGTTGCCCCACCTGATGCGGTTCTGGTTGTCACGGCCGATCACACCGAGGTCCTGGCTCACCGCGGTATCGGTACTGATCGCGTTGAACGCCAACTTCGGACCGTTGACCTGGCCGGGAATGGTCAGCACCGTGATCTTGCCGTAGGTCGCTGGGTCGGAACTCGCGCTGATGTAGGCGGCGAGGAAGTCGCGACGGAACCGGTTCATCGCACTGGTGAGCTGGAATGACGCCGAACTATCGTTGGCTGCTAGGTCTTTGGCCACGATGTAGTACGGCGGCTGATAGCTGCTCGCGGTGGGGTTGGGATCGAGCGGCACGTCCCAGAAGTCAGACGTGGAGAAGAACGTCACGGGATCGTCCACGTGGTACTTGGCCAGCAGCGCACGCTGAACCTTGAACAGATCCTCGGGATACCGCAGATGCTGTTGCAGTTCGGGGGTGATCTCGCTCTTCGGCTTCACCGTGCCTGGGAACACGTCCATCCAGGCCCGCAGCACCGGATCCTGCTCATCCTGGGCATACAGCGTGACCGTGCCGTCGTAGGCGTCGACGGTCGCCTTGACCGAGTTTCGGATGTAGGACACCTGCTTGTCGATCTGCAGGCGGTTCGCGGCCACCTCGTTGGAATCCGCTGTGGCACTGGACAATGTCGTCAACTGCGAGTACGGGTAGTTGTCCAGCGTGGTGTAGCCGTCCACGATCCACACCAGCCGCTTGTTCACGATGGCCGGGTAAACGGTGGTGTCGGTGGTCAGCCACGGCGCAGCGGCCTCGACGCGCTCAGCCGGGTCACGATTGAACAGGATTTTGCTGTTCGGGCCGATCACGTTGGAGAACAAGAAGTTTCGCTCGGCGAACTTGGCGGCGAACACCGAGCGTGCCAGCCAGCTGCCGACCGGCACGCCGCCACGCCCGCCGTAGGTGTAGTTCTTGGTCTCGGTGTTGGTTTCGTAGTCGTACTCGCGGTCGACGTCGCCGTTCTTACCCACGATCGCGTAATCGGCTGCGGTGTCAGCGATCACCGGACCGAAGTAGATCCGCGGTTGGTCCAGCGGAGCCGGCCCCGGCGAGACGACACTGCCGTTCGCGCCGACGACGCTGGCCAGGAACTCGGGGTAGCCACCGTTCTGGTTCGGATCGTTGGCGACCCCGCGAACGGTGTTGGCCGGCGAGGCGATGAAGCCGTTGCCGTGCGTGTACACGGTGTGCCGGTTGATCCAGTCACGCTGGTTGTCGATCAACCGGTCAGGGTTCAGCTCGCGGGCGGCGACGACGTAGTCACGCAGATTTCCGTCGCGTCCCGTGTAGCGGTCCATCGCCAATTGGTCCGGGAAGTAGTAAAAGTTCTTACCCTGCTGGAACTGGGTGAACGCCGGGCTGACGATCGTCGGGTCGAGCAGTCGGATGTTCGACGTCGTCGCCCGATCGTCGGCCACCTGCTGGGCCGTGGTCTGCGCATCCCCGCTGTAGTCGCGGTAGGTGACCGTTTGATCGGTCAACCCGTAGGCCTGTCTGGTGGCCGCGATGCTTCTGCTGATGTACTCGCTTTCCTTCTGCGCCGCGTTGGGTTTGACGCTGAACTGCTCGACCACCAGCGGCCACCCGGCGCCGATCACCAACGACGACAACAGCAGGAGCACGACACCGATTGCGGGGATCCGCAAGTCGCGCAACACGATCGCGGAGAACACCGCCGCCGCGCAGATGACTGCGATGGCCATCAGGATCAGCTTCGCGGGCAGCACCGCGTTGATGTCCGTGTAACCGGCACCCGTGAACGGCTTGCCGCCGCGGGTGTGACTCAACAGCTCGTAGCGGTCGAACCAGTACGCAACGGCCTTGAGCAGCATCAGGATGCCGACCAACGTGATCAGTTGAATGCGTGCCGCACGGCTCAGTGCCCCGGTGCGACCCGACAACCGAATGCCACCGAACAGATAGTGGCCCAATAGATTCGCGATGAACGCCAGGAACGTGGCGACGAACAGGAAGCTCAGCACCAACCGGTAGAACGGCAGATCGAACGCATAGAAGCCGAGGTCCATGCCGAACTGCGGATCGTTGATGCCGAAGCTGCCGCCATGCAGGAACAGCTGGATGCGGGCCCAGTAGCTCTGCGCCACAATGCCGGCCAGGAACCCGATGAACGCCGGAACGCCGATGCCGACGAGCCGCAGCCGGGTCATCACTGCGGTGCGGTAACGCGCGACCGGGTCGTTCGGGCCGTTGGTCGGGACGAAGACGGGGCGGGTGCGGTAGGCCAGCGCGAGGCCGGCGAAGACGATGGCGCCGATCACCACCGCGGCGATCACGAAGACCACGAGACGGGTGACCAGCTGGGTGGTGAACACCGAGCGGTATCCGAGCTCGCCGTACCACAGCCAGTCGACGTAGGTGTCGATCAGCCGCGGCCCTATCAGTAGGAGCAAGACGAATACCGCGGCGACCACGATGAGTACTCGGCTTCGTCTGGTCAGCTTCGGCATTCTTGCCGCGGGCCGCATACCCACTCGTCAACTCCAGTTTCTAACCGTTGGCAACGTCATCACCGACGTGCCATAACTCTACGCATGCGAAAAGGGACGTCGACCTAGCAATGGGGCCGTTCGCCACCGGCGGACAAAGTCTTGAGCGCGTCGACTGCCTGGTTGAGGGTCTCGACGCGGATCAGCTCCAGCCCGTCCTCGTTGGCCGACTTGGCTTCCTCGCAGTTATCGGCAGGGACCAGGAAGATCGTCGCGCCTGCCTCCTTGGCCGCCAGCATCTTGTGCGTGATGCCGCCGATCGGGCCGACCTCGCCGTCTCCGGTGATGGTGCCGGTGCCCGCGACGAACTTGCCGTCGTTGAGGTCGCCTGTCGTGAGTTTGTCGACGAGCGCGAGGCTGAACATCAACCCTGCGGACGGCCCGCCCACGTTGGCCAGGTTGAAGTCGACGGTGAACGGCGCCCACGGCGCGTCGAGCACCCCGATGCCGAGGAAACCCTGCTCACGGTCGGGATGCTTGCCCAGCGTGATGGTGGCGGCGCCCAAGTCGCCGTTCTTGCGGCGGTAGTCCAGCACCACCGTGTCACCCGGCCTGGTCTCCTTGATCAGCGCCTGGAAGTCATCGAGGTTGGTCACCGGCTTGCCATTGACGTATTCGATCGCGTCGCCGTCCTCGAGCTTGCCCGCCGATGGGCCGTCGTCGTTGACCGACTCGACGGTGACCGTGAGCGGGTATTTGAGGTAGAGCAGTGCGGCGTATTCGGCGCTGTCCTCAGATTGGCGGAAGTCGGTGTTGTTGGCCTCGTCGACCTCGTCCTTCGTCTTGTCGGGCGGGTAGACCAGGTCGCGCGGCACCAGTTGTTCGCGGCCCGACATCCACAGCACCAGCGCCTGCCCGAGCGTCAGCCCGTCCCGCTGCGACACCGTCGTCATGTTCAGATGGCCAGACGTGGGGTGCACCTCGGTACCTTCGATGTGGACGACCGGCTTGCCATCGACCTCACCGAGGGTGTCGAACGTCGGCCCGGGCCCCAGCGCGACGAACGGCACCGTCACCACGGACAGCACGACTCCGAACGCGACGATCGGGATGAGCGCGACGAGCAACGTCAAAATGCGCCTGTTCACGCCGCCCAATGTAGAGGTTGGCGCTCGAGTGGCCACGATCACGATCTCTCTCGGCGAAATCCGGACAGGTCTGTGAGGTGGCTCGATGGAAGCTGGTGACACCGAATCCGGGCCGTTCGGCCGGGCTTCGCTGACGGTGTGACGTGCCCGCTCACGCGGCCACGCACCTGTGAGTACCGTTGAGGGTATGGCTGACCTGCCTTTCGGCTTCTCCGCCGGGGATGACCCCGAGCGAGACAAACGCAAGAAGGACCCGGATTCGGGCTCCGGCGCGAGCTCTGGGGATCCCTTCGGTCTGGGCGGGTCCCAGTTCGACATGTCCCAGCTGGGGCAGATCTTCACCCGACTCGGGGAGATGTTCAGCGGCGCGGGAAGTGTGGCGGCTGGCGGCACCGGGTCCGGCCCGGTGAACTACGACCTCGCCCGGCAACTGGCGTCGAGCTCGATCGGTTTCGTCGCGCCCGTTCCGGAGAAGACCAGCGCGGCGATCGCCGATGCCGTGCATCTGGCTGAGACGTGGCTCGACGGCGTGACGGCGCTGCCCGCAGGCACCACCAAGGCCGTCGCGTGGACGCCCAAGGACTGGGTCGAGAACACGCTGGAGACGTGGAAACGGCTGTGCGACCCGGTGGCCGAACAGATCTCGACCGTGTGGGCCTCGTCGCTGCCCGAAGAGGCGAAGTCGATGGCCGGACCATTGCTGTCGATGATGACGCAGATGGGCGGCATGGCCTTCGGCTCGCAGTTGGGCCAGGCGCTGGGCACGCTGTCACGAGAGGTGCTGACCTCCACCGACATCGGACTCCCGTTGGGGCCCAAGGGCGTTGCAGCGCTGATGCCCGACGCCATCGAGTCGCTCTCCGAGGGGCTCGAACAACCGCGCAGCGAGATCCTCACCTTCCTGGCGGCGCGCGAGGCCGCACATCACCGCCTGTTCAGTCACGTGCCGTGGCTGGCCAGCCAGCTGCTCAACGCGGTCGAGGCTTTCGCCAGGGGCATGAAGATCGATATGAGCGGGCTCGAGGAACTCGCGCAGGGCTTCAACCCGGCCGCCCTGACCGATCCGTCGCAGATGGAACAGCTGCTGAACCAGGGCATCTTCGAACCGAAGGCGACGCCGGAGCAGACCGCGGCACTCGAGCGGCTCGAAACGCTGCTGGCGCTGATCGAGGGCTGGGTCCAGACCGTCGTCACCGCCGCGCTGGGCGACCGCATCCCCGGCACGTCGGCGCTGTCGGAGACGCTGCGCAGGCGGCGCGCCACCGGCGGTCCCGCCGAGCAGACCTTCGCCACCCTGGTGGGGCTGGAACTGCGGCCACGCAAGATGCGCGAGGCCGCGGCGCTGTGGGAGCGGCTGACCGAGGCGGTGGGTGCCGACGCCCGCGACGGCGTGTGGCAGCACCCCGACCTGTTGCCCAGCGCCGAGGACCTCGACGAGCCGGCCGGTTTCATCGACCGCATGATCGGCGGCGACACCAGCGGCATCGACCAGGCGCTCGCCGATCTCGAGAAGTCCGCCGAAAACGACACTGACACAGGCGATTCCGACCACTGACCCGGTGCCTGTGGATAGATCGACGGTGTCGGGTGGATTCCGTGCCAGACTCCACGCATGGGACGCTATGTCCTCGACCCGGCTCGGCCGGTGTTATCGCGACCCGATGGGGTCGTGCAGGTGGGCTGGGATCCGCGGCGCGCGGTGCTGGTCCGTCCGCCGTCGGGACTGACCACGCGGACGCTCGCTGACCTGCTGCGTCGTCTCCAGTCGGGTGCCACGCTGGCGGAGCTGCAGGATCACGTCGACGAGGCGGCTGGCACTAACGTCGCCGATTTGGTCTCCTCACTGGTCGACGCCGGTCTGGTGACCACCACGACGCGACGACGGGCCCGCGCGGCATCCATCCGGATTCATGGGCATGGTCCACTGTCGGATCTGCTCGTCGCGGCGCTGCGCTGTTCGGGTGCCCGCGTCACGCAGAGCAGTCGGACCCATGCGGGCGCAGCGGCCGAGCCGGCCGATCTCGCGGTGTTGACCGACTTCCTGGTGTGCGACCCGCGGGTGGTGCGTGAGCTGCACGGCGCCGGCGTGCCACACCTCCCGGTGCGGGTGCGCGACGGCGCAGGCCTGGTCGGACCCCTGGTCATCCCGGGTGTCACCAGCTGCCTGACGTGCGGCGATCTCCACCGCAGCGACCGGGACGCCGCCTGGCCGGCGATCGCCGCGCAGCTGCGCGACACCGTCGGCAGCGCTGATCGCGCCACGGTGCTGGCAACGGCGGCGCTGGCGCTCAACCAGGTCGACCGCGTCGTACGAGCGGTGTCCCGCGGCGACCAGCTCACCCCGGATGCAGAGCCGCCACCCACGCTGGACGCGACGCTGGAGTTCGACGTCAACGTGGGATCGGTGGTGGCCCGCCGCTGGTCCCGGCACCCGCGTTGCACCTGCTGACAGCGTCTGTAGGCAAGTCGTTGCGGTGGGGTTCAGCGGCGTCGTGGATGATGGACTGGTGAGCGAGATCAAACGGGGTGGGGCCGCGCGTAATGCCAAGCTCGCGGGCCTTGGGGCAGGCATGGCCGGGCGGGCAGCGCTGGGCTTCGGCAAACGCTTGACCGGCAAGTCCAAGGACGAGGTCAACGCCGAGTTGATGGACAAGGCGGCCCAGCAGCTGTTCACCGTCCTGGGTGAGCTCAAGGGCGGCGCGATGAAGGTCGGTCAGGCGCTGTCGGTCATGGAGGCCGCGATTCCCGAGCAGTACGGCAAGCCGTACCGCGAAGCACTGACCAAATTGCAGCGCGAGGCCCCGCCGCTGCCAGCGGCCAAGGTGCACCGGGTGCTCGATCAGCAGCTGGGCACCAAGTGGCGCGAGCGGTTCAAGTCCTTCGACGACACCGCGGTGGCGTCGGCGAGCATCGGCCAGGTGCACAAGGCGGTGTGGGCCGACGGCCGTGAGGTCGCCGTCAAGATCCAGTACCCCGGCGCCGACGAGGCCCTGCGCGCCGACCTCAAGACCATGCAGCGGATGGTCGGTGTGCTGCGTCAGCTGTCCCCCGGCGCCGACGTTCAGGGTGTGGTCGACGAGCTGATCGAACGCACCGAGATGGAACTCGACTATCGACTCGAGGCGGACAACCAGCGCGCGTTCGCCAAAGCGTATGAGGGACATCCGCGTTTCGTCGTACCCCGCATCGTGGCCAGTGCGCCCAAGGTCGTGATCCAGGAATGGATCGAAGGTGTCCCGATGTCGGTGATCATCCGCGAGGGCACCCAGGAGCAGCGCGATCTGATGGGCACGCGGCTGTTCGAGTTGACCTACGACGCGCCCAGGCGCCTGGAGATGATGCACGGCGACGCGCATCCGGGGAACTTCATGCTGTTGCCGGACAACAAGATGGGGGTCATCGACTTCGGTGCGGTCGCACCGATGCCCGGCGGCATCCCCGCTGAGATCGGCAGAGCGACGCGCTACGCGCTCAACGATGACTACGAGAATCTGCTGAAGGAAATGCAGGCGATCGGGTTCGTCCAGAAGGGCGAGCAGGTGTCCAAGCGCGAGATGGACGAGATGATGCGGCAGTACGTCGAGCCCCTCGAGGTGGAGGTGTTCCACTACAACCGTAAATGGCTGCAGCGCCTCACCGCGGTAAACATGAAACCCGACCGTGCGGCGGGCCAGATCAAGGCGGCCCGACAGATGGACATTCCTGCCAAGTTGGCGATTCCGATGCGCGTGATCGCGTCCAACGTCGCGATCTCCTGCCAGCTCGATGCGCACATCCCCGCCAGACGCCTTGCCGCCGAGCTGATTCCGGGATTCGCAGAGGAAGCGGCCTAGCGCCGATCGCCGAAACTGTTGCCAGATCGCGATTTTCGGTGATTTCGCGATCTGTCCGCAGTCTCGGCGAAGTAGCACGGGGCAACCCGACAGCGTTACGCCGCTGCCGGGTTGTCCACAGTGTTCTTGCGCGGTCGCCCGCGCGGACGTTTACGCGCGATGACCATGCCACGGTCGAGAATCTCACCGCCCCAAACTCCCCACGGCTCACCGCGCTCGAGCGCGGCGGCCAGACACTGGCGCCGGATCGGGCAATCCGCGCACAGCGCCTTGGCGCGTTCGAGTTCGACGGGATTCTCGGCGAACCACAAGTCGGGATCACCGATATGACACGGCACCGCAAGCGTCGTCGTCTCTGGGCCTGTCTCTGATGCGATGCTCGTCGCGTGAGCGCTCATCGCAGATGACATGGCTCGTACCTCTGCTTCCTGGGTCGTAGGTTGTCGCATCTGTCTTCTGATGGATCTGTGACCTGGGATTCGGAGGTCCGAATGGTTCCCAAAAAAATTGGCCACGGATCCGGTGACTGCGGGTCCGTGGCCTCTTGGGGCGAATCGTAGGGCTGTCTAGATGTGGCCCCGATCCACGGACGTTCCAGTCGCGGCGGCGGTGCGGCGGCGCTTGGGCTGCGGCGTAATGGCAGCTGCGGCTCCCGCGGCGGCATGCGCCATATAGGCGGGATGCGCCCACGCGGCGGCGGCAGCCGGGACATGGAGGGTCCAGGAACCGCCGGCAATGCGTACGCCGTTAAACGCATTCATGCTCAACATGATCTCGGAACCCTCCTTTCACACGACAAATCACACGGCTGGTTAGGTGCGAACTTGAGGCTAAGGGTAACAGGTGAAACTGACAACCGATTTTCTGACCTGCGGTTTTGGCACGATCTTTACGAGGATTGGCGGCCTTTGACCAGTGCGAGGACGTCGGCGCCGTACTGCTCGAGCTTGCGCGCACCTATGCCGGGGATCGCGACGAGTGCGGCGTCGTCGCTGGGCAGCGTCTCCGCGATGGCGATCAGGGTGTTGTCGGTGAACACCACATAGGCGGGAACGCTCATCTCCTTGCTGGTGCGCAGCCGCCAGTCCTTGAGTTCGGCGAGCAGCGTCTCGTCGATGTCGGACGGGCACCCTTCGCAGCGACGCAAGACGATCGCGGCGGGCGCGGTCAGCGTGGCGTTGCACACTCGGCACCGCGGCGTGACGCCCTTGGATCGTCGGGGCCGACTGGGGGTGTTGTCGCCGGACGCCTGCGGTGCGACACCGTTGAGGAACCGCGACGGCTTCCGGCTCTGCCGCCCGCCCGGCGCTCGGGCGAGCGCCCAGCTGAGCGCCAAATGTATTCGCGCCCTGGTGATTCCGACGTAGAGCAGTCGCCGTTCCTCTTCGACCGGTTCGCTGTCCGGACCGTGCGCCAGAGCGTGGGAGATGGGCAGTGTGCCGTCGGCGAGACCGACCAGGAACACCGCATCCCATTCCAGACCCTTGGCGGCGTGCAACGAGGCGAGTGTGACGCCCTGGACGACGGGTGGATGTCGGGCGTCGGCGCGCTGCCGAAGCTCGACGAGCAGGGCGGGTAGGTCCAGCGACGGGCGCTGTGCGACTTCCTCGTCGACCAGTTCGGCGAGCGCAGTCAGCGCCTCCCACCGCTCGCGGGCCCGGGTACCTGCCGGCGGCTCAGCCGTCAGCCCCAGGGGTTCGAGCACGGCGCGCACGAGTTCGGGAAGCGGGCCCTCGACGTCACGCTCGGCGGCGCGCTGCAGCGCGACCAACGACTGCCGAATCTCCTGGCGGCTGAAGAACCCCTCGCCGCCGCGGACCTGGAAGGGGATGCCCGCCTCGGTGAGCGCCTCCTCGTAGACCTCCGACTGCGCGTTGATGCGGTACAGCACGGCGATCTCCGACGCTGCGGTGCCTGCCTCGATCAGCCGTTTGATGTTCTTGGCGACGGCGTTGGCCTCGGCGACCTCGTCGGGGTGTTCGGCGAACGTGGGCACCGGCCCGGGGTCGCGCTGGCCGACCAGATGCAGCTTGCTGCCCGCCATCCGGCCGCGGGCGGCGGCGATGACGCGGTTGGCCAGCGAGACCACCTGCGGGGTGGACCGGTAGTCGCGCTCGAGGCGGACGACCGCGGCGTCGGGAAAGCGCCGCGAGAAGTCCAGCAGATACTGCGGCGTGGCCCCGGTGAACGAGTAGATGGTCTGGTTGGCGTCGCCGACGACGGTGAGGTCGTCGCGGTCACCCAGCCACGCGTCGAGCACGCGCTGCTGCAACGGCGTCACGTCCTGGTATTCGTCGACGACGAAGCACCGATAGCGGTCGCGGAACTCCTGGGCCACGGCCGCGTCGTTCTCGATGGCGGCGGCGGTGTGCAACAGCAGGTCGTCGAAGTCGAGCAGTGTGGTCCCGTCACGGCGGGCCTTGAGCGTCTCGTATCCCGCATACACCGTCGCGACCTTCTGCGCGTCGAACGGGATGTCGCGACCGGCGGCGGCGACCGCGGCGGGGTACGCCTCCGGGCTGATCAAAGATCCCTTGGCCCATTCGATTTCGCTCGCGAGGTCGCGAACGTCGTCGGTGCTGACTTGAAGCCCGCTCCGGTTGGCGGCCTGGGCGACGACCGCGAACTTGGTGTCGAGCAGCTCCCATCCGGTGTTGCCGACGACGCGCGGCCAGAAGTACGCCAACTGGCGTCGAGCGGCGGCGTGAAACGTCATCGCCTGAACCGACGCGGTGCCCACACCGTCGTCGAGGGTGCGCAACCGGGCGCGCATCTCACCGGCGGCCCGCTGGGTGAACGTCACCGCGAGCACCTGGCCCGGCGCGACGTGCCCGGACGATACGAGGTGGGCGATGCGGCGGGTGATGGTGCGGGTTTTACCGGTGCCCGCGCCGGCCAGCACGCAAACCGGACCGCGGGGGGCGAGCACGGCCTCACGCTGCTCGTCGTCGAGGTCTTCGATGATGCGCGAGCATGCGACCTCCAACGACATGCCGACCATCTTGTCAGGACGGACCGACAAAACCGGGGCATGTCGCGGGCATGTTCGGCGCATCGGCTACGTTGACTGCTCTATGAGTGCTGAGCTGACCATGTACACCACGTCGTGGTGTGGCTACTGCGTCCGCCTGAAGAAGGTGCTGAAGGCCGAGGGCATCGCGTTCAACGAGGTCGACATCGAGGCAGACCCCGCTGCGGCGGAGTTCGTCGCCTCGGCGAACGGCGGGAACCAGACGGTGCCGACGCTGAAGTTCCCCGACGGCAGCACGCTGACCAACCCGACGGGAGCGCAGGTCAAGGCGAAGCTCGGCCGCTGACGCCCAAGTCGCGAGCAGACGCGTAGACCCCCGAAACGTCGTGAAAATGGGGGTGCTTGCGTCTGCTCGCGCGTAATAGGTCGCGTAATCAGTCCAGCGCGGCCCAGGATTCGATGATCTCCCGGGCGATCGAGATCGATCCCGGCAGCAGCAGCCGTGACGGCGAGTCGCTACTCCAGTCGCCGTCGGCCAGCGCGGCGCGGACCTCATCCCGAGTGAACCAGGCCGCCTCCGCGATCTCGCCGTCGTTGAACGAGAACTCCTGCTCCGGGTCACCGATCGCGTGGAAGCCGACCATCAGCGAGCGCGGGAACGGCCACGGCTGGCTGCCCAGGTATTGGACATCGGTCACGTGCAGCCCGATCTCCTCGGCGATCTCGCGGACGACGCACGATTCGAACGACTCCCCCGCCTCGACGAACCCGGCGAGCAACGAGAACAGCCGCTCGGGCCACACCGTCTGACGGGCCAGCACAGCGCGGTCGTGGCCGTCGTGGACGAGGCAGATCACCGCCGGGTCGATGCGCGGGAACTCCTCGTGACCGTTGGCGGCGTTGGCCCTCGCCCAGCCGCCCTTGATCGGCTTCGTGGGCGCGCCGTCGATCGCGCTGAATCGCGCGCTGTCATGCCAATTCAGCAGTGCAGTTGCGGTCGCGACGAGCTGGGCGCTGACGTCGTCGAAGATCGGGCCCGCGCGGCGCAGGTCGAGCACCTCGGTCTCGATGTGCGGATCCTCCGGCCCCTCCAGGGCGGCACGGATCCCCCACACATGCCGGCCATCGCCGAGCCGCCCGAGGAAGACCGCGTTCTCGGGAGGCTTGGGGCCGAGACTGGCCGCCTTGCCGAGGACCACCCTGCCCTCGGAGATCAGCACCTGGTTGCGACGGTCGACACGTAGCACCGCCGCGTCCGGCCAGCCGGCCAGCGCGGCGTCGACGTCGGTGCGCAATACGTCAGCACGGTCGGCGCCGACGCGCGACAGCAGCGGGACGTTGCGGAGCTGGAAGCCGTTCGTCATCTTTCCGCGTCCGCGTTACGGATGTACAACAGCCGATCACCGTTCTCGAGGGCGTCGGCCTCTTCATCGTCGACGCGCAACAGCTTCCCGTTGCGTACGACGCCGAGCACGATGTCGGTGTTGTGCCTTGGCGACCCGCCGACCTCTTTGGGACTGACTTCGCGCTCGGCGATCGCGAAACCGGCGTCGGGGGTGAGTAGGTCTTCCATCATCTCCACAACGCTCGGGGTCTGTACCGCTATGCCCAGCAGACGGCCTGCTGTCTCCGAAGTCACGACCGTCGAGTCCGCGCCGGATTGCTCGAGCAGGTGCTGATTCTCGGCTTCCCGCACCGCCGCGATGATCTTGGCCTTGGGCGCGAGCTCGCGCGCGGTCAGCGTGACGAGCACAGCACTGTCGTCTCGATTGGTCGCCACGATGATCGCCTTGGCGTGCTGAGCGCTGGCGAGCCGCAGGATCTCCGAATCGGTCGCGCTGCCGCGCACGGTGACCAGTCCGGCGCTCTTCGCACGCTCGAGCGCGACGGGGTTCTCGTCGACGACGACGATGTCGGCGGGCGCCACCTCGTCGCCGACCATCGCGGCGGCCGCGGTCCTGCCCTTCGTGCCGTAGCCCACGATGATGATGTGGTTGCGCACCTTGTTCCTCCATCGCTGGATTTGGTAGACCTGCCGCGACTGCGTGGTGAGGGTTTCAACCGTCGTACCGATGAGCACGATCAGGAACGCGATCCGCAGTGGCGTGATGACGAGAACGTTGACGAGCCGGGCCGACGGAGTGACCGGCGTGATGTCGCCGTAGCCGGTCGTCGACAGTGACACCGTGGCGTAGTACAGGCAGTCCAGGAACGTCAGCGGATTGTTGGCGTCCGGCGTGCTTTCGACGTCGCGGTATCCGTGCCGGTCCAGGTAGACGATGAAGACCGCGGCGAACAGCGCGCCAAGGGCGTAGATGACCCGCCGCATGATGCGCTGGGTGGGGCTGACCTGTTCGGTCGGGATCTGGACGGTATCGGTCAGCGCGTGGACCGGTTGATCGGCCAGCGACTGGTCGAATCGGCGGAGCCGACGCCGCAATCTTCCCTTGGCCATCAGAACCGGTCGCTGAACAGTCGGCGCACGCCATTATGTAACCATGAGCACACCCCTGCCCGAACTGCAGCAGAGCGCCAATCCGCGACGAGCACAGCTGATGGGCGCCGGCCTGCTCGGCATAGGTGTCCTGCACTTTGTGGCGCCCAAGCCGTTCGACAGCATCATTCCGGAGGAGCTGCCTGGCAGCGCGCGGTTCTACACCTACGCCTCGGGTGTCGCCGAACTGGGCGTGGGCGGTCTGCTGCTGGCGCCGAAGACGCGTCGGCTGGGCGCACTGGCGGCCGTGGCCCTCTACATCTGCGTCTTCCCCGGCAACCTCAACATGGTGCGGCTGTGGTTCAAAGACCCGTCGAAGTCATTGCCCATGCGCCTGGCCGCCATCGCCCGTCTGCCAATGCAGATCCCGATGATCACCGAGGCGCTGAAGATCTACCGCAGTTCTTAGGCGGCGACGCTCTCCAGCAGTGCCAGCAGGTCGTCGCCGTCGGGCAGATCGTCGGGGGTGACCGTCAGCCCGCTGCGCACGTAGTGAAACGACGCGCGCACCGACTCGACCGGACAATCCTGCAGCGCAGCCCACGCCAGCCGGTAGACCGCGAGCTGAACGGCGGTCTGCTGCTTGGCTTCCGGCGTGTCGGGCGGGTCACCTGTCTTCCAGTCGACGACGGTGGCGCCGCCGTCGTCGTCGCCGAACACCGCGTCGATGCGCCCCCGCACCACCCGCCCGCCGATCACCATGTCGAACGGCACCTCGACATCGATCGGGGTGCGGGCGGCCCACGACGACACCGCAAACGCGTCCTGCAGCTCGGCGAGCGCGTCGGAGATGGTGGCGTCATGGTCGACGGCGCCGGGCAGATCGTCGAGGTCGAAGAGCCGCTCCGCGTGGTAATAGCGCTGCACCCAATCATGAAAAGCAGTGCCCAGTAAGGCATGTGGATCGGGTCGGGTGGGCAGCCTGCGACGCAACCGGCGCGCCACCGCCTCGGGGTCCCGGCCGAGTTCGACCAGCGTGCTTACCGACAGCTGCGCCGGTAACGGCGGGACAGGGCGGTCGTCCGCGCGGCTGCGTTCAGCTAGCAGCGCGTCGACATCCGACGCCCAACCCTCATCGCCGTCGGCACCGAGTTCCGCGTCCGGCGCGCCCGACATCGCCTCGGCGACCAGCGCGGCGCCCCGCCCCACAGCGTCCCGGCGAGAACCCGCGGGATCGGCCGGCCAGACCGCCTCGACCACGTTGTCGCGCAACGGGTTCGGTTCACCGTCGGCCGGCGCGGGTGCCCACTGCTCGATGACACCGCAGGGCTGGCCCGCAGCGTCGGCCTGCTCGATGATCTCCTTGAGCTCTTCGAGGAACGCCGACGGACCGCGCGGTCTGGTCTCGGTGGCGCCCCAGTGATGACCGGACAACAGCAGCGTGTCCTCGGCGCGGGTCAGCGCCACATACAGCAGCCGGCGCTCCTCATCGACACGGCGCAGCGCCAGGTTGTCCTTGTGGTCAGCGATCTTGTCCGACAGCGTCTTTCGATCGTTGACGTCGGAGGTGTCGAGGACCGGAACCCCGTGCTCCGACAGTGTCGCCCGATCTCCGCGCAGCAGCGGCGGCAGGTCGCCGGCGTCGGTCAGCCACGTCCTGGCCGACGCCGTTGACGGGAACACCCGACCGCTGAGGTGAGGCACCGCAACGACCTGCCATTCAAGCCCCTTGGCGGCGTGCACGGTGAGGATCTGCACACGGCCGTCGGCGACGGAGACCTCGGCCGGCGCCAAGCCGTTCTCCACCTGCTCGGCCGCGTCGAGGTAAGCGAGAAGGCCGGCCACCGTCGCACCCGGGCGGCTGGCGTAATCGGCCACCACGTCGGCGAAAGCATCGAGATGCTCGGTGCCCGCCCAGCCTGACGAAACCGGTCGCGCCGCCCGGACCTCGATGTCGACGCCGAGCACCCGTCGCACCTCGGCAACGAGCTCGGGCAGCGGATGGGTGAGATGCCCACGCAGCGCGGTGAGTTCGCGGCCCAGCTCCACGATGCGGGCGTACCCCGTCGGCGAGTACGCCGCAGCGGGGCCAGGATCGGCGATGGCGTCGGCCAGGCATGCGGTGTCAGCGTCGGGTGCGACCTGTGCGACGACCCGATCGGCCACCGCGCCCTCGTCCACCGTGCCGGCGTCGTCGAGTTCGACCGCGCGGCGCCACAGCGCAGCGATGTCACGCGCGCCCAGCCGCCACCGCGGTCCGGCGAGTACGCGCATCGCGGCGGCGCCGGCAGTGGGGTCGGCGACCGTTCGCAGCGTGGCCACCACATCGGCGACCTCGGGAACACCCAGCAGGCCGGCCAGGCCGACGACTTCGACGGGCACGCCGCGCGCGGTGAGCGCCTCGGCAATCGGCGCGGCATCGGCGTTGCGACGCACCAGCACCGCAGCTGTCGGCACCGCCGCGCCGCGGTCGTCGGCCTCGCGGTAGATCCGCGCCAAATGATCCGCCAGCCAATCCCGTTCGGCGACAACATCGTTCAGGAGAGCACATTTTACGGTGCCCTCGGCTGCGTCGGGCCTGGCCCGCAGTTTTCGGACTGCCACCGAGCGACGGCGCGCCTCTGCCGATACCGCATTCGCCAAATGCAGGCTGCCCGGCGGGTTACGCCAACTGGTGCGAAGCTCCAGCGTCGGCGCAGGGCTGCCGTCGGCACGGGGGAAGTCGGTGGTGAACCGCGGCAGGTTGGTGGCAGAGGCGCCGCGCCAGCCGTAGATCGACTGAATGGGATCGCCGACGGCGGTGAGTGCCAGCCCGTCGTCGACCCCGCCGCCGAACAACGCCGACAGCGCGACCCGCTGCGCGTGACCGGTGTCCTGGTACTCGTCGAGCAGCACGACCCGGTAGCGGCTTCTCAGCTGTTCGCCGACCTGGGGGCAACTCGACGCCAGCCGGGCGGCCGACGCCATCTGCATGCCGAAGTCCATGACCTTCTGCTCGCGCATCCGCTGGTGCAGCGCATCGATCAGCGGGACGAGGTGCGTACGTTCCGTCTGGGTGGCCAGCATGCGCAGCAGCCACTGACTCGGTCCGCGGTCCCGCTGATACGGCCCGGCGGGCAGGGTGTGCACAAGCCGCTCCAGCTCGACGTGCGTGTCGCGCAGCTGCTCGGTGTCGACAAGGTGTTCGGCCAACTGCCCGGCCAGCCGCAGCACCATGTCCGTCACGGCGGCCGGCGTCTTGTCGGTCTCGAGCCGCTGCGGATGTTCGCAGACCACCTGAAAGGCCAACTGCCACATCTCGGTTTCGCTCAGCAGGCGAGTGTCCGGCTCGACGGGCAGCAGCAGTCCGTGTTCGCGCAGCAGGTTTCCCGCGAAGGCGTGGTACGTGCTGACGGTCGCCGGATCGTCGGTGAGGTCGGGAGTTCCGGGGCCGACAGGTACCAGGCCCGCGCCCGCGAGCCGGGCCAGCCGGGTGCGGACACGGCGCAGCAGCTGTCCGGCGGCCTTGCGGGTGAACGTCAGACCGAGCACTTCACCCGGCCGGGCATAGCCGTTGGCGACCAGCCACACCACCCGCGCCGCCATGGTCTCTGTCTTGCCCGCCCCGGCGCCGGCGATGACGACCAGCGGCCCCGGCGGCGCGGCGATCACGGCCGCCTGTTCGTCGGTGGGCGCGAAGAGCCCAAGGGCCGAGGCGAGTTCGGCGGGACTGTACCGCGGGTTCACTGCTGACCTCCTGAACGCGCCTGCGCCGGGCACATGCTTCGCACCGGGCAGTGCGCGCAGCCGTCGTTGATTCGTGCGACGAATTCTGGCCCCTGCGTGGCCAAGGCGGCATCCCGCACCTTCTCCCGCCACGCCGCGTGCGCTTCCGGCGTGAGGGCGGCCTGCTCGCGTTCGGCGGCACGGCCCCCGCTGGTCTTGCCGAGGTACACCAGGCGTCCGCCGCCGGGCTGGTCGCCCTGCTGCATGAGGCCTTCGGCGATGGCCAACTGATACATCGCGAGTTGGGCGTGACGCTGAGCGTCGTCCTTGGTGACCGGGCTCTTGCCGGTTTTGATGTCGACGACCACCAAGCGGCCCTCGCTGTCGCGCTCCAGCCGGTCCAGGCGACCGCGGACCCGCACTCCCGGGCCGTCCTCGCTCCGGCCGACCTCCCCTTCGACCTCGACCTCTGTGCCCACCTCGGTGAGTTCGCGGCGGCTCTGGGCGCGCCACTCGGCGAACGTCGACACCATCATCCGGTGCCTGTCCAGCTCGTTGTCCGAATGCCACGCCGCATCGAACGGCAGTTTCTCCCAAACCTTTTCGAGCTCGTTGAGCATCTGACTCTCGGTATTTCCTGAGTCGGCCACCAGGGCGTGCAGCAGCGACCCGATGGCCGACCGCACATCGGGCGCGTCGCTGCCGCCGTGCCGTTCCAGCAGCCAGCGCAACGGGCAGTCCGTCAGCATCTGCAGCGTCGAGGGCGACAGCGTCACGGTGTGGTCGTCTCCACACCACAACGGGTCGTCGGTGGACAACGACGTCGTGGCATACCACTGCTGGGGGGCGGCGCCTGGCACACCGGCCTGCGCCAAACGCGCCAGTTGCGTTGCCGCGCAGGCACGCACACTGTCGTCGACGTCATCGGGCGGGGCGCACACCACCGCACGCAGACGCCCGACCAAGGCCGTCGGCGCCAGCACCCGCGGCGCCTGCACCGGCGTCGTGGGCTCGGAGTCGGGTTCGGTGGCCAGCGCGGCCAGTTCGTAGCAGAACGGGGACGGCAACATCGACTCGTCACCGCAGTCGCTGTCGACCGCGGTCACCAACAGTCGACTGCGCGTCCGTCCCATCGCCGCGATGAGCAGCCTGCGCTCCTCGGCGAGCAGCGGCGCGCGCGTCGACACTCCTCTGTCGCTGGGCGCCACCACACCGTCCAACACGTCGACGAGCTGCTGGGTGCCGAGCACTCCGCCGCGCGGAATCATATTGGGCCACAAGCCTTCCTGCAGCCCTGCGATGACAACGAACTCCCATTGCCTGCCGAGCGCACCGTGCGCGCTCAACACTGCCACGGTGTCTTGCAGGGTATGTTCCTCGCGCGAGCCGGACGGCAGGCCCAGTGCGGTGACGTGATCGACGAGGCCACGCAGCGACGCCCCGGCGGTGCGATTCACATACTGCTCGGCCACGTCGAAGAGCGCCGTGACGGCGTCGAGATCACGTTCGGCCTGCGCGCCCGCCGTCCCGCCGCGCTCGCTCGCCGCCAACCAGCGGCGCTGCAGACCGGACCGGTGCCAGGCCTGCCAAAGCGTGTAGCGGGGATCCCCTCCCTCGGAGTCCGAGCGTCGCGCGGCGTCCAGCACGGCGCGGACCCGCCGAAGCGGACGCGCGAGTTCCGCAGAGAGCCCGTCCGACTCGACCTGTAGGGCATCGACCAGCAGATCGCCGAGTTCACGCGGCGGCTGACTCCCGTCCAGGCGGCGCAGCGCGCGCCGCAGCTGACGGAGCGTCACCGGGTCGACCCGGCCGATCGGCCCGGTCAACAGCGAAAGGGCCTCCGCGCCGTCGAGTTCCCTCCGCGCGGTGGCGTCGAGAACGGTCAACAGCGCCTGCGCGGCGGGCTGGTCCGCAAGCGGCGCACTGGGAGTGGGCAGGTCGACGGGCACGCCGGCGGCGGCGAGGGTGCGCGCGAGCGCGGCCCCCAGTCGGGGCACCGACCGCACGATCACCGCCATCTCCGACCACGGCACCCCGTCCACCAGGTGGGCGCGTCGCAGCGCGTCGGCAATCAAGGCGGATTCGGCGTGCGGCGAGGCCGCGATCCGCACGGTCAGCGCGCCCTCCGGCCCGTCGGCGCCGTCGAGGTGGCGTGCCTCATCGGCGCCGGGCAGACGTTGGGCGACGCCGCTGATGGCTCGCGCGATGGCGGGCGCGCAGCGATAGGACTCGGTCAGGGTGAGGGCCGGCTCGTCGCCGCGCAGCAACGCGGGATCCGCTCCGCGGTAGCCGAACACCGATTGATTCGGGTCGCCGGCCAACACGGTGAGCTCCGCACCGCCCGACAACACGCGAACGAGGCGGGCCGCCTGTGGGTCCAGATGCTGCGCATCGTCGACCAGAAGCAGTTCGATCCGGGATCGTTCGGCCGCCAGCAGCTCGTCGTCGGTGGCGAATGCCTCCAGCGCCGCGCCGACCAGTTCCGCGGCCCCCAGCGCGGGCACAGTGGCTTGCGGGGCGGCCATCCCGACGGCGGAACGCAACAGCATGATCTGCTCGTACGCCTGGGCGAACTGCCCGGCGGCCAGCCACTCCGGCCGTCCTGCACGGCGCCCGATGCGTTGCAGTTCAACAGGATCCACACCGCGTTCGGTGCAGCGCGCCACGAGGTCTCGCAGTTCGTTGGCGAACCCGACGGTGCTCAGCGCAGGCCGCAGCTGGGCAGGCCACGCCACGGCCGAGCGGTCCCCGTCTTCGAGGTCCCCGGCGAGCAGTTCGCGGATGATGCCGTCCTGCTCGGCGCTGGTGATCA
Source organism: Mycobacterium barrassiae (assembly GCF_025822765.1). GTDB lineage: Bacteria > Actinomycetota > Actinomycetes > Mycobacteriales > Mycobacteriaceae > Mycobacterium > Mycobacterium barrassiae. Next base: position 411,953 of record NZ_JACKUK010000016.1, read on the forward strand.
AGCGCGGCGGTGGGTCGCCCTTGCGCTGGGCGGCGAGGCGCAGCACCGCGAAGGCATACGAATGCACCGTGCGGACCAACGGTTCGCGCACGACGGCGCGGGTGCCCGCTTCGAGCAGTGCCGACGTGATGGCGGCCCGCACCTCGGTGCCCAGCCGCGCCGAACCCGTCAGCAGCAGAACCGATTCCGGGTCGGTGCCCGCGGCGATGTGTGCGGCCGCCGCCCGCACCAGCAGGGTGCTCTTGCCGGTGCCCGCGCCTCCGATCACTCGCACGACGCCGCGCATCCCGGGTTCGGTGAGCGCGGCGGGCGTCAGATCGAGGTGTGGTGCGGACATGGCTGAATGACACCACGGGGGTCCGACAATTCGGCCGCGCCGACTGGCTGGCAGCATCAGAGCCGTGAGTGAACCTCTGCACCTTCACCGCTACGGTCCACAAGGCCCGATCCAGGTCCTGGCGATTCACGGCTTGACGGGACACGGCCAGCGCTGGCAGACCCTCGCCACGCGGCATCTGACCGAATTCACGGTCGCCGCACCAGACCTGCTCGGCCACGGGCGTTCGTCGTGGTCGGCGCCGTGGACGATCGACGCCAACGTGGCCGCGCTTGCCGCCCTACTCGACCGGCCGACCGTGGTCGTCGGGCATTCCTTCGGCGGCGCGGTGGCCTTGATGCTCGCCGCGTCGCATCCCGAGCTGGTGTCCGCGCTGGTGTTGCTCGACCCGGCGGTGGGCCTGGACGGCGGGTGGATGCGCGATATCGCCGACGACATGATGGCCTCGCCGGACTACACCGACCGGGCCGAGGCGCGCGCGGAGAAGGCGAACGGTTCATGGGCCGACGTCGCCGCCGAGGAGCTGGACCGCGAACTCGACGAGCACCTCATCGATCTGTCCAACGGCAGATGTGGCTGGCGGATCAGCATCCCGGCGATGATGTCGTACTGGAGCGAATTGGCCCGCCCGATCACGTTGCCGCCCTCCACGATCCCCACGACACTGGTGCGGGCCGCCAGGACCGACCCGCCGTACGTCACCGACGAGTTGGTCACCGGACTGTCGGACTCCCCCGGTTTCGCGCTCCTCGAGTTCGAGTGCAACCACATGGTCGCCCAGGCCTTACCCGCCGAGACGGCGACGGTGATACGCAAGGCCTTGGGATAGATGGCGGCCGTCACCGACGAGCAGGTCGAAACGGTGCGCGCACTGGTGGCGTCGATCCCACCCGGCCGGGTGTCGACGTACGGCGATATCGCCGAAGCGGCCGGACTGCCCAGCCCGCGGATCGTCGGCTGGATCATGCGCACCGATTCGTCGGATCTGCCGTGGCACCGGGTCATTCGCGCATCGGGTCGCCCTGCTCCGCACCTGACCACCAAACAATTGGAGCTCTTGCGGGCCGAAGGTGTGCTGGCGCGGGACGGCCGGATCCCGTTGCGCGACGTGCGCTACGAGTTCTGAACGCGACTGCACGCTTGTCGTACACAAACGTCGAGTGAGGGCGCAAACAAGCGTGCACTCGACGCGCCCAAGTCAGACGACCAAACGCACCAACGCGGCCGTCCGCGCCAGACCCGGGAACGCCGCAGACGTCGACCGCGGATGCAGCGCGTGGACAGCGAGGCGGAATATCAACGCCCGCAACAGCATCTGCGGCCACTCCGGTAGCGGACTCCATCGCTCGATGAGCCCGTCGTCAGCGTCACCCCACGACAACGCGTCAACGACCGCGACTCCGGCCGCCCATGACGCGGGCCGCCAGTACGGCGTGATGTCGGTGATCCCCGGCGCGGCAGTGCCTTCGAAAAGCACTGTGCCGTAAAGGTCTCCATGCACCAGCTGACTGAGACTCTTCGTCGGCTTGCGCAACGCGGCCAGCTGACCGATCAACTCGACCGACCGTTGGCCATCCGCCGAACCGGGCGAGACCCGCGCACCGGGCGGCAGGGAATGCAGCGGACGCTCCTCCCATGCGGCCCGGTCGGCGGCGATGAACACGTCGACGTCGGACCATGGTGCCACCGGTGGCTGGGTGAGAAACCGTGGCCGTTCGAGCTTGGCCGTCGCCTCGTGCAGCCGCACCGCGGCCGACACCACCTCGTCGTGACGTGGTTCCGGGGTGCCCGCGACGAAGGTGTCTGCGCGCCAGCCGGCGACGACGTAGCGGCCGTCGGTCGACCGCACCGGCCGGGCCAGCCGCACACCGTCGACGAACAGCGTCTCGCGCACTTTGGCCGACCACGCCGCGCGGGCGTGATCGGCGACCATCGACAGCACGACCTCGCCGCAGCGCCAACCGCCCTCCCAGCTCGAGCCGAGAGGCGTCGGCGTGACACCGGTCAATCCGAACCCCGCCAGCACATGGTCAGGGGGCCGCTCGACACTCATGACGTCAGCGTAAGGGGAGCTCCGGCAAACGAGCGGTTAGTACATCACCATGTCGGGTTCGAGTTGCTTGCCCCAGGCGACGATTCCGCCCTGCACATGCAGCGCGTCGGAGAAGCCGGCCTTCTTCACGATGGCCAGCACCTCGGCCGAGCGCACGCCGGTCTTGCAGTAGAACACCGGGGTCCGGTCGACCTGCAGTTTGGCCAGCGCCTCACCGGTTTCGAACGCGCCCTTCGGGATCAACTCGGCGCCCTCGATGTGATTGATGTCCCATTCGACGGGCTCGCGCACGTCGATCAGGGCGAGCGGCTTGCCGGTGTCCAACATCTCGCGCAGCTCACGCGGGGTGATGGTCGAGTCGGCCGCGGCCTCGGCGGCGGCGTCGGACACCACACCGCAGAACTCCTCGTAATCGATGAGCTCGGTGATCTTCGGCGTCGACGGATCCTTGCGGATCTTGATCGTGCGATAGGTCATGTCGAGCGCGTCATAGACCATCAGGCGGCCCAACAGCGGTTCCCCGATGCCGGTGATCAGCTTGATGGCTTCGGTGCCCATCACCGACGCGACAGAGGCGCACAGAATGCCCAGCACACCGCCTTCCGCGCACGACGGCACCATGCCCGGAGGCGGCGGCTCCGGGTAGAGGTCGCGGTAATTCAGGCCCAGCCCGTTGGGCGCGTCCTCCCAGAACACCGAGACCTGGCCCTCGAACCGGTAGATCGAGCCCCAGACGTACGGCTTGCCTGCCAGTACCGCGGCGTCGTTGACCAGGTAACGGGTCGCGAAGTTGTCGGTGCCGTCCAGGATCAGGTCGTACTGCCGGAAGAGCTCGACGGCGTTGTCGGGTTCCAGCCGGAACTCGTGCAGCCGAACGTCCACCAGCGGATTGATCTCGCGGATCGAGTCCCGCGCGCTCTCGGCCTTCGACCGGCCGATGTCGGACTGGCCGTGGATGATCTGGCGCTGCAGATTGGACTCGTCGACCACGTCGAACTCGACGATCCCGATGGTGCCCACCCCCGCGGCCGCCAGGTACAACAGGGCCGGCGAACCCAGCCCGCCGGCGCCGATGACCAGCACCTTGGCGTTCTTGAGTCGCTTCTGCCCGTCCAGACCGAGGTCCGGAATGATGAGGTGACGGCTGTAGCGCGCAACCTCCTCGCGGGTCAACTCTGCCGCCGGCTCTACCAGCGGCGGCAACGGTGTAGACACCGTGATTTCTCCTTGCTTTTGCTTGCTCACGTTGCTTCAACCATCTCAGCAGTTGTGCATAAGTACTGCAATCAACAGCGTCGGGGCCCAGCTGCTTCCCGCCGTCGGATCAGGCGATCGGATACGGCCAGGGGTTGAAGCGGCACGTCTTGCCGTCGGGGTTGACGGTGCCCGGGTCGAAGCGGGCCGCATCGTTGTTGTTGGTGGAGAACGTCTGCTGCATCATGATCGGCGCCAACTCGCCGCTGGCCGCGCAGGACTCGTGTCGCTGGTAGCCGATCGCGTGGCCGACCTCGTGGTTGATCAGGTACTGCCGATACGAGCCGATGTCGCCCTGGAAGGGGACCGCGCCACGTACCCAGCGCGCCTCGTTGATGAACACGCGGGGCTGCCCGTCGAGGTAGGCCGGGTTGTAGCAGGACGCCTCCAGCGGGATGTCGTAACCGCACCCCTCGCGCACCGTCATCGGCGAGCTCAGCGAGATCCGGAAATCGGGTTCGACTTGTGCGGTCCCGTCGATGCGGGTGAACGCGAATTGCGGATTGTGGGTCCAACTCTTCGGGTTCGCCAACGTTTCGCTGACCATCCGGGCGAAGCCCTCGTCGCCGCCGAACGTCGTGGTGTCGATACCGTCCTCGACCTCGACGGTGTAGGTGAACACCTTCGCCGTCCCCTCGCCCACCTGCGACGAGGCGCCCGGCACGACATGCCACGTCCTGGCGCCCGCCTCGGTGAACGGACCACCGTCGGGCAGGATCCCGGTCGGCAGATTCGCGTCGAACTGGGTCAACCCTTTCGGCGGGGCGCCGATGATCGCGGTGCTGGCCACCCCGATCGTGGGCGGCCCCTGCACCGGACCCTCGGGGTCCTCGGTCGGGGCCTCGGTGGACCCGGCAAACGTCAGATACAGCGCGACGACCGTCCACACGGCCAACAGGGGCAGCGCGTAGGCCCGCCAACCGTAGGTGTGTACGAAACGACCCAGCTTGGTCTGCTTGCGGACGTTGCGGTGCTCGTCGCGATTGGACCTGGGCCGCCCGGAGTCGCCCGCCAGGGGGTCGCGCATCGCGCGCAGCGGCTCACGCCACTCGTCGCGAAGCACAGGCACGCCTCCCCCGCGACGCTCCGAGTCGTAGGTCACTGACACAGGATGACACAGGCTAGAGTGCTCAGACCTCCGGCGCGCCACTGGCGGTGGCGAGCTTCACCGACAACGCCGTCGACCACGGCTTTGCGTGCTGGTTGTCGTAACGGTAGTAATCTCGTTGCGAACAGAGCAGATAAAGGACGTGATGAGCGAACTCGCCAACTCCGCCACGACGAGGCGGAGCGCGCAGCCGGGCGGCGGAGCAGCGCTCGGCCGACGTGGCAACCGACTGCCTCGCGACGAGCGGCGTGGGCAGTTACTCGTCGCTGCCAGCGAGGTTTTCGTCGACCGCGGCTATCACGCGGCGGGCATGGACGAGATCGCGGAGCGGGCTGGCGTGAGCAAACCCGTTCTCTACCAACACTTCTCGTCAAAGCTGGAACTTTATCTCGCGGTGTTGCAACGACACGTCGAGAACCTGGTGTCCGGTGTGCGCCAGGCCCTTCGCACCACCACGGACAACCGGCAGCGGTTACGCGCGGCGGTTCACGCCTTCTTCGACTTCATCGAGCACGACAGCCAGGGATACCGGCTGATCTTCGAGAACGACTACGTGACCGAACCGCAGGTCGCAGCGCAGGTCAAGGTGGCCACCGAATCCTGCACGGATGCGGTATTCGACCTGATCAGCCGCGATTCCGGACTGGAGGCGCACCGCGCCAGGATGATCGCCGTCGGCCTGGTGGCCATCAGCGTCGACTCGGCGCGGTACTGGCTGAACAACGACCGCCCGATCAGCAAGGACGACGCCGTCGAAGGCACCGTCCAGTTCGCCTGGGGCGGCCTGTCACACGTGCCGCTTACGCGTTCTTGACGGCCTCGGACCCGACCACCCCGAAGCCGACGCGGCGGACGTCCGCGGCGCCGATCTCGACGTAGGCGATCTTCGACGACTGGACCAGGAATCGCCTGCCCTTCTCGTCGGTAAGGGCGAGCACGCCCGAATCCTTGTCCAGCGCATCGGTGATCAGCTTCTCCACCTCGGTTGGTGTCTGCGCGCTGTTCAACACGAGCTCGCGCGCGCTGTCCGTGACACCGATCTTGACCTCCACGCTGTGAACCTTTCCTATACGTACAACCTCGAAGAGCTTTGACGCCAAGGCTAGTGGACGCCGCCGCGGTGGTGCGCGCCGGTGAGTTCGCGGTCAGCGAAGACTGGTTCGCCGCGGCCTCGACCGCGTTTCCGAAGGGCGTCACGACGGTGTCACGAACGGCGACCGAACCGAGTCCGGACCGTGACCGTACACGCGCCCGCTAAACCTCATCTGCCACTTGCGCATCGATAGCATCGGCCCGGTACATAAACGAGACAACCTGGGAACCCTTTATGAACAGGCCTTATACCGCACATTCCCCGTATTCGCTGACTCCCACCGAGGTTATTTCCACCCAGACCGTCGACGACTTCGGCGAACTCGAATACGACGGTCTCCTGGAGTATCCGGACGATGACGAGTACGCCGACTACGCGGAATACGACGAGGAGCACATCGACCGCCGGTGGATGTGGATCGCGGGGATCGCAGGTGTGATCTTGTTCATCGCGATCGGCACGACGGGCGTGATCCTCGGCGGCGGCGACAGCGGTTCGGTGACGGCCACCGGGACCTCGTCGGCACCCACCGCCACCTCGGCCCCCGTGACGACGTCGGCCCCGGCGGCCGCCACGCCCGCGCCTGCGGTCCCCTCACTGCCCGCTGAGACCGTCACGACGGTGACCCCGTCAGTACAGACGACAGCGGCGCCACAGCCCGAGGTCGCCGCCCCGCCGCCGGCCCCACCTGCGGCTGCCGCGCCGCGCACCGTCACGTACCGGGTCACCGGCACCAAGCCGCTGATCGACTTCGTCACCGTCATCTACACCGACCAGCAGGGCGCGCTGCAGACCGAGGTCAACGTCGCGCTGCCGTGGGCGAAGACGGTCGTGCTGGATCCGGGCGTCGAGCTCAAGTCCGTCACCGCCACCAGCGTGGGCGGGCAGCTCAACTGCGGTATCTACGACGCGTCGGGCGCGCTGATCGCCTACCAGAGCAACAACTCGATGATCGCGACCTGCACGCAGTAGCCGCTAGGCCAGGCCGAGCTCCTGCATGCGGGAGGCGTGGGTGCGCTGGAGCCGATCGAAGAATTCGGTCATCTGGGTCAGGCCCTCACCGCTCGACATGACGAGGTCGACGAGTTCGTCGTGGTCGGCCATGACGTACTGCGCCTGCGTGATCGCCTCACCGAGCAACCGGCGCGACCACAGGGCCAGCCGGTGGCGTTGCTTCTCGCTCGCCGTCACGGCGGCCTGCACCTCGGCGACGACGAACTGCGAGTGACCGGTCTCCGACAGCACCGCACGCACGACGTCGGCGACCTCGGCGGGTAGTGCGGTGGCGATCTCGAGGTAGAAGTCGGCGGCCAAGGCATCGCCGACGTAGGTCTTGACGAGCGCCTCGAGCCACGTGCTGGGCGTGGTCAGTCGATGGTAATTCTCAAGTGCCGACGCGTATTTCGTCATCGCGGGCACCACGTCGACGCCCCTGCGTTCAAGCGCGTCGCGCAGCACCTCGTAATGCTGCATCTCCGCCGCGGCCATGCTTGCCATGTTGATACGGCCCCGTAGGTTGGGCGCCATCCGGGCTTCGTCGGTCAGCCGATAGAACGCCGCCACCTCGCCGTACGCCAACACCGCGAACAGTTCGTTGACGCCGGGATGGTCGGCCGACACGCCCGAGCTCACCTGCTCGGAAGACGCCGTCAAAGGCGCCGAAGACTTGGGGGCCGTCATGGGCCCAACTGTAATCGGCGACCGGCGACAACCCCCGAGTGAACCCGGCCAGCTATCATGGAGTCAGGAAGCAGCATCTCGAGGGTCGAAAAGGCCAGGCCGCTACCTAAGAAATGTGCGTGCACGCAGTCGGCCCGCCTACCTCAGCGCAGGGCTTCGGTCTTTCAGGCCAATGTCGTTCGAACTCGTGCGCGCGTGGACGCCATGAGGAATCGACAATTGAAAGGCAAGCCTCCCGCGTATGACGCATCTCAATCGAACATTTGCTGAACTCGGAGTCCGCGACGAAATCGTGCGCGCACTCAAGGAGGACGGCAAGGAACATCCTTTTGCTATCCAAGAGCTGACCATGCCGCTCGCGCTGGCGGGCGACGACCTGATCGGTCAAGCCCGTACCGGAATGGGCAAGACGCTGGCGTTCGGCGTGCCGCTACTGCAGCGGATCACCACCGATCCCACCAGGGAGCTGACGGGTATCCCGCGCGCCCTCGTCGTCGTACCCACCCGCGAGCTGTGCCTGCAGGTGCACAGCGACCTCTCGCTCGCCGCCAAGTACCTGACCGCGGGCGATCGAAAGCTCGTCGTCACGTCCATCTATGGCGGACGGCCCTACGAGCCGCAGATCGAAGCCCTGCAGAAGGGCGTCGACGTGGTGGTGGGCACCCCGGGCCGGTTGCTCGACCTCGCGCAGCAGGGGCACCTGCAGCTCGGCGGGCTCTCGATGCTGGTGCTCGACGAGGCCGACGAGATGCTCGATCTGGGCTTCCTGCCCGATATCGAGCGGATCCTGCGCCAGATCCCCGATGAACGGCAGGCGATGCTGTTCTCGGCGACGATGCCGGACCCGATCATCACGCTGGCTCGCACGTTCATGAACCAGCCGACCCACATCCGGGCCGAGGCCCCGCATTCGGCGGCCACCCATGACACCACCGAGCAGTTCGCCTATCGCGCCCACGCGTTGGACAAGGTCGAGATGGTCGCCCGCATTCTGCAGGCCGAGGGTCGCGGCGCGACCATGATCTTCACCAGGACCAAGCGCACCGCACAGAAGGTGTCCGACGAGCTCGCCGAGCGCGGCTTCAAGGTCGGCGCGGTGCACGGCGATCTCGGTCAGGGCGCCCGCGAGAAGGCGCTCAAATCCTTCCGTACCGGCGACATCGATGTGCTCGTCGCGACCGACGTCGCCGCCCGCGGTATCGACATCGACGACATCACGCACGTCATCAACTATCAGATCCCCGAGGACGAGCAGGCCTACGTGCACCGCATCGGTCGTACCGGCCGCGCGGGCAAGACGGGTATCGCGGTCACGTTGGTCGACTGGGACGAGTTGCCCCGCTGGGCGATGATCGACAAGGCGCTGGGCCTCAACACCCCCGACCCGGCCGAGACGTATTCGAGCTCGACGCATCTCTACGAAGAGCTGAACATCCCCGCCGACGCCACCGGCACCGTGGGTGAACCCCGCAAGGCGCATGCCGCGCGGCCGCCGGCGGAGAAGAAGTCCGCCGATCGTCCCGCCCGCAACCGCACTCGCACGCGACGGCGGACCCGCGCCGGCGAGCCGGTCACCGGACACGCGGCGGTCGCGACGACCGAGCACGGTTCCTCCGACGCCGCGGAGGGCACCGACGGTGCGCCGAGGCGCAGGCGTCGCCGTCGTCCGCGCAAGGCTGCGGCCAACGCGGGCTAGCCCGCAAGAGGCCTCAGATGGTCAAACCCGAACGCCGGACTCGCGCCGACGTGGTGGCGGCGATCGTGATCGCCGCCGTCATCGCCGTCACCGCCGTTCTCGTCTGGTGGACGAGCGACGCCAGGGCGACGATCAGCCGCCCCGCGGCGAGCCCGGTGCCGCCGCTGGTCAACGCCAAGACGGTGCCGTCGGCGCTGCGTGAGCTCTGGACCGCGCCCAGTCCCAAGACGACGGCGCCGCTGGTGGTCGCCGCCAGCGTGGTCACCGGCGACGGCTCCACGGTGTCGGGCCGCGACCCGGTCTCCGGCACTCCCGCGTGGAGTTACGCGCGAACCGACCTCGAACTGTGCGGCGTCAGCTGGGTGTACCAGTACGCCGTCGCGGTCTACCCCGACACCCGCGGCTGCGGCCAGGTGAGCACCATCGACGCCAAGACGGGCCAACGCGGTCCCGCCCGCACCGCCTACGCGGACCCCGAGGTGAAACTGTCCTCGGACGGCACCGTGGTGCTGTCGTTCGGCGAGAGCCGCCTCGAGCTGTGGCGGTCCGACATGGTCAGAATGCTCAGTTACGGCGCACTGGACGCCAGGATCAAACCCGACGTCCCGGTGCTGCCCCTCTGCCGGCTGATGTCGGCGGCCGCCAGTTCGACCTCCGTCGCCGTCCTCGAGTCCTGTCCGGATCAGGCGGATTTGCGGCTGACCCTGCTGCGGCCGGCCGACGACGAGGACACCCCCGAAATGAAGTACGTCCCCCAGCCCGGCGTGAGCGCCGACTCCAACGCCCAGGTGATAGCGGTCTCGGACACGACGGCTGCGGTCTACGTGCCGACGCCGAAACCGGTGGTGAACATCGTCGACGAAACCGGCACGACGATCGCGAGCACGCCGTTGACCAAGCCGGCGTCGGACAACGCGACGATGTCGCGCGCTGGAGACCTGATCACGTGGTGGACCGGCGACAGCGTAATGGTGTTCTCCGCCAAGGATCTTCGGTACAAGTACACCGTCTCGCCGGCGGGCGCCAACGTTCCGCTCGGGCCGGCGACAACGATGGCGGGACGACTGCTGGTCCCGGTCACCGGCGGCTACGACGTATTCGATCCCAACACCGGCGAGGGCGATCGTCACATCCCGGTGCAGAGGCCGCAGAGCGAGGGTCCGATCGTGCCTGCCGTCGCGGGGGCGACGGTGCTCGAACAGCGGGGCAACGACGTCGTCGCGCTCGGCTAATTGCGATTTCGGCGTGCTGGGTCACGCTGAGCGAGACTGAACACGCCGAAATCGCTAGACGTCGGGGGTGTACGTCGCGAGCGGCTTGCCGTTCTTCCAGTGCTTGAGCAGCGCGCTCGCCAACTCGCGATACGCACTCGCACCCTTGTTCTTTCGGCTCGCGAGCACCGAAGCCCCGGAAGCGGTCGCCTCGGCGAAGCGCACGGTGCGGGGAATAGGCGGCGCGAGCACCGGCAGGTCGTACCGGTCGGCGACGTCGAGGAGCACGTCGCGACTGTGGGTGGTGCGCGAGTCGTACAGCGTCGGCAGCGCGCCGAGCAGCTTCAGGTCACTGTTGGTGATCTGCTGGACGTCGTTGATGGTGCGCAGGAACTGGCCGACGCCGCGGTGCGCCAGCGTCTCGCACTGCAGCGGCACGATCACGTCGTCGGCCGCCGTCAGCCCGTTGAGCGTGAGCACACCCAGCGACGGCGGACAGTCGATGATCACGACGTCGAACCGGTCGGCGACCTTCGCCAGCGCGCGCTTGAGGGCGTATTCGCGGCCGGCCCGCATCAGCAGCATCGCCTCGGCCCCGGCCAGGTCGATGTTGGCGGGCAGCAGCGTCATCCCCTCGGTCGTGTCGACCAGCGCCGCTTCGGTCTCGACCTCGCCGAGAAGCACCTCGTGGATCGACATCGGCAGTTTGTCGGGGTCCTGGCCCAACGAGAACGTCAAACAACCCTGCGGATCGAGGTCGACGAGCAGCACCCGACGGCCCTTCTCCACCATCGCCGCACCCAACGACGCCACCGTCGTTGTTTTGGCGACCCCACCCTTTTGATTGGCGACCGCAAGTACCCGCGTCACCCTTTCATCCTGGCACGCCCACCAACACCGCCGCCGTCCGTGGGGCAGAATCGCCAGGGTGACTGTCGAGCAGCACCGCCTGCTACTGCTTCGCCATGGCGAGACGGAGTGGTCACTTTCGGGTCAGCACACCGGCCGCACCGAGCTCGAGCTCACCGAGACCGGCCGCGAACAGGCCAAGCTGGCCGCCGACGCGCTGGCCGTGCTCACACTGGACAACCCCGTGGTCGTGTCCAGCCCGCGGCAACGCGCGCTCGTCACCGCCGAGCTCGCCGGCCTGACCGTCGACGAGGTGTCTCCCCTTCTCGCCGAATGGGATTACGGCGCCTACGAGGGCCTCACGACCAAGGAGATCCAGCAGACGGTGCCCGACTGGCTCGTGTGGACGCACGGATGTCCGGGCGGCGAGTCCCCGCAACAGGTCAGCGACAGGGCCGACCGCGCCATCGAGTACGCGCTGACGTACCTGGAGTCGCGTGACGTCCTGTTCGTCGGCCACGGCCACTTCTCCCGGGCGGTGGTCACACGCTGGACGCAATTGCCGATCTCCGAAGGCATCAGGTTCGCGATGGTGGCCGCGTCGATCGCGGTATGCGGGCACGAACACGGCGTGCGCCAGATCAGCGCACTGGGACTGACGGGTCATCGCCACCCGTGTCTACCGGCATGACGCGCGAACCGTCCTTCGTCCTGGCCTCCGACGGCACCGCCGTCGTCGCCGACGGCATTCACACCGCGTTTCCCAGAGTCGCCGAAGCACGGGCCGCCCTGGCGTCGCACAGCGCGCCAATCGTATTGGGCGCCTTACCGTTTGACATGTCTAAACCGGCGGCGCTGATCCGGCCGCAGGCGGTTCAGTTCCTCGATGTGCTCCCGGAATGGCCGCAGCGTGCGCTTCCGTCGGTGCAGATCGCCGAAACGCTGCCCGACCCCGACGAGCACCGGTACCGCATCGCGACCGCGCTGGAGCGCTTACGTGATCCGAACAGCGGACTGCACAAGGTGGTGCTGGCCCGCGCCCTGCGGTTGGTCGCCGACGGGCCGCTTGATGCGCGCACGATCCTCCACCGCCTGCTCGCCCAGGACCCCGCGGCGAACGCCTATCTCGCCGACCTGTCCGCGGCGGGCGGGGGCTATTCGGGCGCAGCGCTCATCGGTGCCAGCCCAGAGCTACTGGTCGCGCGTAAGGGTGATCGGATGTTCTGTGCGCCGTTCGCGGGGTCGGCTCCGCGACTGCCCGACGCCGCGGCCGACGAGGCGAGCGGGGCCGCGCTGGCCGCGTCGGCGAAGAACCGACACGAACACGAGCTCGTCGTCGACGCGGTGCGCGCGGCACTGGACCCGCTGTGCACCGAACTGGACATCGCCGCCGAGCCGAAGCTGAACAAGACGGCTGCCGTGTGGCACCTCTACACCCCGATCAGCGGACGGCTTCGCGAACATTCCACTACCGCACTCGATTTGGCGCTGGCTCTGCATCCCACGCCCGCGGTGGGCGGTGTACCAAGCGTCGCCGCATCGGAGTTCATTACCGAACTCGAGGGCGACCGCGGCTTCTACGCGGGCGCGGTGGGTTGGTGCGATCAGCGCGGCGACGGGCGCTGGGTGGTGTCCATCCGCTGCGCGCAGTTGTCGGCCGATCGCCGCACGGCGCTCGCGTATGCCGGCGGCGGGATCGTCGCCGAATCCGAGCCGGACGACGAAGTCGACGAGACCACAACGAAATTCAAGACGATGTTCGCGGCCCTGGGTGTCCAGACATGACCGAGTTGATCCGCCCGGTGCGGCTGGGCGACGAGGCCGAACTGACGGCGATGATTCACGAGCTCGCCGAGTTCGAACATGCCGCCGATGAATGCACCGTCACCGAAAACCAGATGCGGGAGGCGCTTTTCGGTGATGCGCCGATCGTTTACGGTCACATCGCCGAAGTGGACGGCGCTGCTGCCGCGGCCGCGCTGTGGTTTCGCAACTTCTCCACCTGGGACGGGGTGGCGGGCATCTACCTCGAGGATCTGTTCGTGCGGCCACAGTTTCGGCGGCGCGGCCTGGCCCGCAAGATGCTGGCAGAGCTGGCCCGCGAGTGCGTCGCCAACGGCTACACCAGGCTGTCGTGGGCCGTGCTGGACTGGAACGTCAACGCGATCGCGCTCTACGACGCCGTCGGAGGCAAACCGCAGAGCGAGTGGATCACCTACCGGGTTTCCGGCCCGGAGTTGTCCGCGCTTGCAGGCGAGTCCTGAGCCCCCGCCCACTGCAGCGCCGACGGGCTGAACAGCAGACCCAGTACCGCCGCGGCCACGACCGCCACCGCGATACCCGCGACCCACTGACCCGACCCGACACCGACGTAATAGGCCACACCCAGCAGGATCAGCTGCGCGAACACCGCCAGTCCACGACCCCACCGCCGGCCCGTCCACAACGCCCATCCCGCCGCGAGAACCGCTGAACCCATGATGACGAACCACAATGCGGTGCCGAACTTGTTCATGCCGGGCTCCTCGGCCCCGGCCAGCCCGCTGCCCACGTACCACAGCGCGGCCACCACACCCGCGAGGCCTTGCAGCGCCACCACGATCGCTGCCTGACGGACGGTCGTGGGCGAAGGAACGGTCACGACGTCGAGCGTAGAGGCTCGGCCCGGCCCGTTGGATAGGGTCGTCACCTGTGCGCGCCGTGCTGATCGTTAACCCCAATGCGACGTCGACGACCCCGGCCGGGCGCGACCTGCTGGCCCACGCGCTGGAAAGCCGGGTCAAGTTGACCGTCGTACACACCGACCACCGTGGCCACGCCGTGGAGATCGGCCGCGACGCGGCGCGCGACGGTGTGGACGTGCTGATCGTGCACGGTGGCGACGGCACGGTGAACGAGGTGGTCAACGGAATCCTGGAGGTCGCGGAGCCGGGTGCGCCCGCCCCCGCCGTCGGCGTCGTTCCCGGCGGCTCCGCGAACGTCTTCGCCCGTGCGCTGGGAATCAGCCCTGACCCGATCGAGGCGACCAACCAGCTCATCGACCTGCTGTCGGCCTATCGGCGGCGTAAGACGTGGCGCCGCATCGGCCTGATGAACTGCGGCGAGCGCTGGGCGGTGTTCACCGCGGGTATGGGGGTCGACGGCGACGTCGTGGCCGCCGTCGAGGCCCAGCGCGCCAAGGGGCGCAAGGTGACGGCCTCGCGCTACATCCGGGTGGCGATCCGGGAAATGCTGGCCAATGCGCGCAAGGACCCCGCACTGACGCTGCACATTCCCGGCCGCGATCCGGTGGAAGGGGCGCACTTCGTCTTCGTCTCGAACGCCAGCCCCTGGACCTACGCCAACACCCGGCCCGTGTGGACCAACCCGACGACGACGTTCGAGACCGGCCTCGGGGTCTTCGCCATCACCAGCATGAACGTGTGGGCCAACTTACGGCTGGCGCGCAAGATGCTGGCGCGACGGCCGAGAATCGAAGCCGCCCATCTGATCCGCGAGGACGACCTCACCCAACTGCGGGTGACGAGTGACACAGCCGTTGCCTGTCAGATCGACGGTGACTACGTCGGCTTGAGGGAAACCATGACATTCACCGCGGTTCCGGACGCCCTGGCCGTGGTCGCACCACCGGCTAAAAAACTCTGACCTGCACTGACTACCGCGCATCGGCCAATTAAGGGCGCAGGTTGGTCGAGTGTAGTACAAACGATTGGGGGGTGCGGTCAGTGGCCCCCGCTAGTGAGGTTGCCCACTTGTTAACTCGCGAGTATTGACATCTGTTCAGCCTGTGAAAAACTCGGATGCAACAGTGCAGAAACATTTCATGTGCACGCGTTAACAGCCGACGAAACGTCCGTGCGCTGTGCTGCGCACACGTTACATATTGACAAGGAGTTTGATCTTATGGATTGGCGCCACAAGGCGGTCTGTCGCGACGAGGATCCGGAACTGTTCTTCCCGGTGGGAAACAGCGGACCCGCGATTGCTCAGATCGCTGACGCGAAGCTTGTCTGTAACCGGTGTCCGGTGACGACAGAGTGCCTCACCTGGGCATTGGAGTCCGGACAGGACGCCGGCGTATGGGGCGGCATGAGCGAGGATGAGCGGCGTGCACTGAAGCGGCGCAATGCCCGCACCAAGGCCCGCAGCAGCGTCTAACCACCGTCAAGCGATTTGCGGCCCCGACATATGTCGGGGCCGCAACTTTGTGCCCATTCAAATTCACAAATTGCGTCAGATAGCGCATTTTTAAGTAAAAGCGCGACGCACGTCACTACTGAGACGTCACTACTGGGCCAACCGGCTGCGTCGCCCAATTGGCACCCGCAGCACCACATCGGTTCCCCCGGTGGGCACCTCGTGCATCCCCAGCGAACCGTCCAATTCGGCCGACACGAGAGTTCGCACGATCTGCAGGCCGAGCCGATCGGATTTCTCCAAGCTGAACCCCTCGGGCAGCCCGCGACCGTTGTCGTGCACCACCACATCCAGCCAACGCGCCGAACGCTCCGCGCGAATGGTCACGCATCCCTGTTGGGTGGAGCGATCGAAGGCGTGCTCGATGGCATTCTGCACCAGTTCGGTGATCACCATGATCAGGGCGGTGGCCCTGTCGGCATCGAGCACGCCAAGTTCACCGACGCGGTTGACGCGGATCGGAGTTTCCGAATCAGCCGGCGCCGCAACGTCGTTCATGATCGGAAGGATCCGGTCGATCACCTCGTCGAGGTTGACTTCCTCGTCCACCGACATCGACAAGGCGTCGTGTACCAACGCGATCGACGACACCCGCCGCACCGATTCGATCAGTGCCTCACGGCCCTCTGCGTTGTTGGTGCGGCGCGCCTGGAGCCGCAACAGCGCCGCGACGGTCTGCAGATTGTTCTTGACCCGATGGTGGATCTCGCGGATCGTCGCGTCCTTCGACAGCAGCGCACGATCGCGGCGCTTCACCTCGGTCACGTCGCGGATCAGCACCGCGGCGCCGACGGCCTCGCCGTGGACCACCAGTGGCAGCGTGCGCAGCAGCACCGCCGCCCCGCCCGCATCGACCTCCATACGCATACTCGAACCGCCGGCCAGGGAGTCGCGGACGTGATCGGCGAGCTCTTGGGCCTCGAACGGGTCCGAGATCAGCGGTCGCGTGACTGTGACCAGGTTGTGGCCCTCCAGCTCGGCCGCCAGACCCATCCGGTGGTAGGCCGAGATGGCGTTCGGGCTGGCGAACGTGACGATCCCGGTGCCGTTGAGGCGGATGAAACCGTCTCCGACGCGGGGACTCGACCGCGACATCGCGACGTCGCCGACATTCGGGAAGGTGCCTTCGGACAACATGAGCAGAAGATCACCGGCGCAGTCGAGGTAGGCGCTTTCCAACGGACTCGCGTTGCGCCCGGCCAGTGCGGTCTGATGCGTCAGGACCGCAACCACGTTGTTGTTGTAGCGCACGGGAACAGCCTCCACGTTGAGGCCGAGTGAATCCTGTTGTCCCGCTGGGTTTTGCCTGACGATGGCGCCGGTGTCGAACGCATCGGTCACCACCGGCATCTCGTGGGCCTGGTTCAGGGTGCCGACGGCGTCGGCGAGCAGCACGGTGGGCGCGGTGTTCGGTCGCACCTGGGCCACGCAGACGAGTGCACCGTCGTCGCGGCGCACCCACATCAGAAAGTCGGCGAACGACATGTCGGCCAGCAGCTGCCATTCGCCGACCACCGCATGCAGGTGGTCGACGGCATTGCCGGGCAAAACCGTGTGCTCGGCGAGAAGGTCACCGAGGGTGGACATGGAACCTCACCGGTGCGGGCGTGGGGCCCGCGTCAGATGATCACCGCGATGAGATCCCCGGCCTGGATCACGTCGCCGACGGACACACTCACCCTGCTGACGGTGCCCGCGACCTCGGCAAGGACCGGGATCTCCATCTTCATCGACTCCAGCAGCACCAGGGTGTCGCCCTCACCGATCTGATCGCCCTCAGTAACCACGACCTCGAGCACACTGGCCACGATCTCGGCGCGAACGTCCTCGGCCATCTTCACCCCTCCGGAGTCCTATGTCGTCGCTCATATCGAACCACACGACCGGCCCGACAGCCGTGCCGCCAGGCCATGAGAGAATGGATTCGAGCGCCCGCTGGATGCGGGCCCCCAATCCCCTGAGCCGACTGGAGGACCACCATGGCCAAGCGTGGCCGCAAGAAGCGCGATCGTAAGCACAGCAAGGCCAACCACGGCAAGCGGCCCAACGCGGGCTCGAAGTCGGTGCGCTAGCCCCTTCGGATGATCGTGGTGCGGCTGATCTCGATGCGCAGCCGCTCACGCAGGCTCTCGGGGGCCTTCTCGCCCCCGCACTTCAGCGCGATGAGGTTCTTGACGCGCTCTTCGACGCCGTAGTGGCGCAGGCAGGCCGGGCATTCCTCGAGGTGATGGCGCAGTTTGTCGCGCGTTTCGGGAGTGCACTCACCGTCGAGCAGCGTCCACACCTCTGCAATGACAGCAGCGCACTCCGGATGCTCGGGGTCAACCGGGCCGATCGGCGGGGTCCAACGTTCGTCCTCGCTCACGACGAGACCTCCTCGGGTGCCTGTCCCCTGACGAATCCGCGGTCGCGGGCCACATCGGCGAGCAATTCACGCAATTGACGCCTGCCCCGGTGCAGCCGGGACATGACAGTGCCGATCGGGGTATCCATGATCTCGGCGATCTCCTTGTACGGGAATCCCTCTACGTCCGCGTAGTACACCGCCATTCGGAACTCCTCCGGCAGCGCCTGCAGTGCATCCTTGATCTCGCTGTCCGGCAGCGCCTCCAATGCTTCGACCTCGGCCGATCGCAATCCGGTCGACGAGTGCTCGGCGTTGGCCGCGAGCTGCCAGTCGGTGATCTCGTCGGTCGGATACTCCGCGGGCTGGCGCTGCTTCTTGCGGTAGCTGTTGATGTAGGTGTTGGTCAGGATTCGGTACAGCCATGCCTTGAGGTTGGTGCCCTCGCGGAACGAACGGAAGCCCGCATAAGCCTTGACCATGGTTTCCTGCAGCAAGTCCTCGGCGTCTGCGGGGTTGCGCGTCATTCGCAGCGCACCGCCGTAGAGCTGGTCGAGCAACGGGATCGCATCGCGCTCGAAGCGGGCGGTCAGCTCGGCGTCTGTCTCGTCCGATCTGGCGGGCGCCGGATCAGGCACCGACCCGTCGATGTCGGTCATTGCGGGAAACACCGTCCCTTCTGTAGCGGCGCCACCCAGTAGGCCCGGCAAGTCCACCGGACGCTCCATGGCCAGTGTTGGCACCTAGCACCCCTTCCTTCGATCGTAGAGGTTGAGACCGACTTCGTATCTTCCTGCCGCTGTCAGCAGCGGCGACTGCCGTCAACAACAGCGCGGTGGGGTGGGCTTGTTCCCGACGCACCAGCGGCTTCGATGCAGGTCGGCAATACTGACTCTGATCATGAACCTTGTGAGCAGCCTGTTCGTCGCCGCGGTCGTACTCGTATGCGCCGCGGCTGTGGCAGCGTGGTGGCTGCGCCGCCGCCGGGCGTTTCGCGCAGCGCTGGCGCAACGCGGTTGGCAATGCTTCCGAGACGGCGAGACGACCACCGTCGTCCCGGTACACGGCGACTGGACTGTCACAATGTGCCGTTCGTTCGCAGGCCAGATGTCGCCGCCGAGTTCACACATTGTCACCAGCGTTTGGAGCGCTCCGACTCCCGCCGTGCGCACCGGGGCGTTGGTTGCCGGGCCCGCACCCGACCCGGAGTCGCGCGATCTGGCCGCGAATCTGCTGGGATCGGCGACTCCAGCGATGACGCGATTGCTCGGCATCGACCGGGTGGCCGACGGTCGCCCTCTTCACGCCGTGCCGTCGACCGACCACCGACTGCTGGTGTTCGCGACCGATGGTTATGGCCCTACGGGTGCCCTCACCGGCGTAGCCGAGGTCGTCAGCGAATGGTGCGCGGTTCATACCGCCGAGCGCGAGCGGCCGGTGGTGACGATCGACGACAACGGTATCCGGGTCCGTGTCCGCTCCGACGTTGTGCGATCCGTCGAGCAACTCGCGGCATTCATAGATCTCGGCCTGCGGTGTCGCGACGCGATCGGCCGGCCTCGGGAGTGATGCTCGGTGTCGCGTGGTGCGCCGTCGCGCTGAGCGCGGGGGTGCTGGCATACCGCTGGCGGCAGCGGGTGCTGCGCCTATGCATTCTGATCGTCTGCGTCGGGATTGCCCTCGCACTGGCTGTCATTTTCACCGGCGAGGTCGCGCCCGATCTGTTCGCCAGCGCCGCAAAGATTTCCGTTGCCACCGTGGTGCTCTCGATTCTCGCGGTACTGCTCGTCGTCCGTGCCCTACCCCAGCTCGTCAGCAGGCACGACCGGCGCTCCGTCGCACTCGTATTCGTGGCCTTGACCGTCATGTATCTGGCCGTGGGGGCTTTCCTGGACGCGGCGGCGCACGATGCCATGCGGGTGCAGCACCTGCCCCAGTTGCGCACCCGCGCTGAGTTCATCGCCTGGCGTGACTCACCGACAGCCGCGGGCGGGGTGCTGCTGCAGGCCAGGATCAGCGATGGCATGGCGACGCTGGAGTCGTACCGCGATGGCGTGGTCGCCTCCTACCGATGCCCCACCATCGGCGCGCTTCGATTCTCGACGCCAGGTCAACTGCCCGCCCACTATCTGCTGGACTTTCCCGGCGGCCCTCCGATCGTCACCGGTCGAATCAGCTCCGACCAAGCGTGGGCGTGGCCGTCCCGCGAAGACAACCCCGGCGAATGTGTACTGCGACGCGGGGACCCCGTGGTGGTCTGGGGCGAGCTACAGGCCGGGGTGGGGACCGGCGGGCCCACCTCCTCCACCGGCCTGGCGAACATACAGAAGATTGCCGTGGGCGACCTCCGTTCCTTTCTCGGCGAGTACGTTCCCGTCGCCGAACACACTGGCCGCGCCGTGCTCGCGTTGGCAGCGCTCAACGGCGTGCT
Source organism: Mycobacterium barrassiae (assembly GCF_025822765.1). Taxonomy (GTDB): domain Bacteria; phylum Actinomycetota; class Actinomycetes; order Mycobacteriales; family Mycobacteriaceae; genus Mycobacterium; species Mycobacterium barrassiae. The sequence continues at coordinate 432,206 of NZ_JACKUK010000016.1, forward strand.
CGCAGCAACGATGGCTGTTATCGGCCTGAGGGCCTATCGGCGGTTGGCCCGCCTCGGGACCGATGCCCCACCGAGGATCACCTGGCGTTCCGGTCCGCGCTGACGGCCGGTCCGGAAGCTCTACGCTGAGCCCGTGGCGCGCGCGGCAACTCCGGCAATTGCGGCCCTGCTGGCCGCCGGAGCACCCCATGAGGTGCTGCAATACCGGCACGACCCCCGCAACGAAGCCTTCGGCGACGAGGCTGCGCAGGCACTCGCCAGCGATGCCGGGGTCGACGCCGAGCAGGTGTTCAAGACGCTGGTGATCGCCTTATCCGGCGGGGCCCGAAGCGGCCCCGGCCGCGACTTGAGACTCGGCGTCGCGGTGCTTCCGGTGCCGGCCAAGCTTTCGCTCAAGGCTGCGGCCGCCGCCCTCGGCGTGCCGAAGGCCACGATGGCCGAGCGCGACGCAGCCGAACGCTCGAGCGGGTACGTGATCGGGGGCATCTCGCCGTTCGGCCAGCGCAGGCCGTTGCCCACCGTCGTCGACGAGTCCGCGCTGCGCTGGGACCGCGTGCTGTGCAGTGCGGGGAAACGAGGCTGGGACGTCGCGGTGCACCCACGGGACCTGATCACCTTGACCAACGCGGTCACCGCCGACATCCGCGCCTGAACTCTTCGCCGAACGTGAGTTACCCGCACACTGCGGGCGGGCAAGGTGTGCGGGTAACCCACGTTCGCGCCGGGGTGCGGGGCCGGAGTCTTAGGGTGAGGTCATGTCGCTCTCAGGGAAGACCATGTTCATCTCCGGCGCCAGCCGCGGTATCGGGCTGGCGATCGCCAAGCGCGCCGCGGCCGACGGCGCGAACATCGCATTGATCGCCAAGACGGCCGAACCGCACCCCAAGCTCGAGGGCACGGTGTACACCGCGGCCAAGGAACTCGAGGACGCCGGCGGGCAGGCGTTGCCGATCGTCGGCGACATCCGCGACGGTGACTCGGTCGCCTCGGCGGTGGCACAGACCGTGGATCAGTTCGGCGCAATCGACATCTGCGTGAACAACGCCTCGGCGATCAACCTCGGTTCGGTCAAAGAGGTGCCGCTGAAGCGCTTCGACCTGATGAACGGAATCCAGGTGCGCGGCACCTATGCGGTGTCGCAGGCGTGCATCCCGCACATGATCGGCCGCGAGAACCCGCACATCCTGACCCTGTCGCCGCCGATCCGGCTGGAGCCCAAGTGGCTCAAGCCGACCGCTTACATGATGGCGAAGTACGGAATGTCACTGTGCGCCTTGGCATTAGCAGAGGAGCTGCGCGACGACGGCATCGCCTCGAACACGTTGTGGCCGCGCACGCTGGTGGCCACCGCCGCGGTGCAGAACCTACTCGGCGGCGACGAGGCGATGGCACGGGCGCGCAAGCCTGCGGTCTACGCCGACGCGGCGTACGCGATCCTCAACAAGCCGAGCCGCGAGTACACCGGCCAATCCCTGCTGTGCGAGGACGTGCTGCTGGAATCCGGTGTCACCGATCTGTCGGTATACGACTGCGTCCCAGGCGCCGAACTCGGCGTCGACCTGTGGGTGGACACCCCGAACCCGCCGGGCTATTCAGGTCCCTGATCGAATTCGATGATGCCGCGGATGTTTCGGGGGTGTATCGCACAAGTTCTTTCGGTCACTTCACAATTGACGGCCTACCGAACCGCGCATGGACACCGGCTGAGTACAACGCGCGCACGGGTTCGCCCGCGGTGACAACTCCACTGGCCGCGAGCAAATCGTCGTCCAGTTCGAGGATTTCGGCTTCGCACAACGGCCACGGGTCGTGCTCGTTGGGCACCCACCATGTGCGGCCCGCCTTACGGGTGTGCGCGCCCCACCGCGCCGTGAGCCACACCTCCAGTGGGGTCGGAGTCACGGTGTCGCCGAGGCGCGCTGTCAGCGCGCTGCGAAGTCCCCGCTGGGGCCAGCGCCGCACGCTGCAATACGAAATCCCGTGGTCGCCCCGGGTCACACGCATCTTCGCCCAGGTGTAGGGCACACCCAGCACCGCCCTGGTGAAGCCGACCACGGCGAGGCGGGTGGTCTCCAGCGACCGGAAGAGCACGCCGTGGCGGCCGGCATCGTCGGTCGAGTACAAGCGGATGTTGGTTTCGGCGAAGCGTCCCAGGTACGGCAACCGCAGCGACGTGCCCAACGCGGTGTGGTTGATTGCGAAGGGCACCAGCGCGACATAGGTGAGCCCATCGGAGAACACATCGGGGCGGGTGCCCGGCGGGTACAGGTGCGCGACGCGCTGCGGCTCCACCGGCCAGTGCACGAATGTCAGATCGCCCCAGAACTGGTCGAACAGCACCGGCCGCGGCAGCGGCGGCGCGGTCACCGGGAAGCTCACCGCGCCATCGTGGCACGTTCGGCACGTCGGAAGGTCCGACCGCTAGTGCCGGCCGTTCAGCATCGCGTGGACGTTGTCCGCGAACGCCGCGGTGGTGAAGCATGTCGGCTCGGCGAACTCCTCCAGGGTGAGCGCATCGGGCCAGTCGGCGTCCGCGGCAGCGCGCAGCAGCGGTTTCGTCATCGCAGCGGCATGCGGGGGAAGTTGCGCGATTCTCGTGCACCATTCGTCGGCCGTCTCGAGCAGCCGGTCGTGAGCCACGACCTCCTGCACGAGACCGAGCCGCAGCGCCGTCGGCGCGTCGATGTGCTCGCCGCGCACGTAGTACGCGAAGGCGCCCTGGTACCCGAGTCGCCGCGTCAGCGCCCAGCTCGTGCCCACCTCGGGGAGTAAGCCCAGACGACCGAACGCGGGCACGATCACCGCGCGGTCGCTGGCGATGACGAGGTCGCATGTCAGCGCCCAGGCCAGGCCGACGCCGGCCGCAGCACCGTTGAGAGCGGCGATGAACACGGTGTCCGACCCGGCGATCAGGCGGGCGATGCCGCCGAACTCGCGGCGGATCCACCGCCACACGTCGGCGGTGCCCTCTGCGGCGTCGAGATGTTCGACGGCTTCGCGCATCATCTTCAGGTCGCCGCCGGCGCTGAAGCCGGGGTCGGCGCCCGTCAACACCACGGAACGGATCTCGGGATCGGCGTCGAGCGAAGTGAGTTCGCGCCGCAACTGACGCACCAGCGGTGCCGAAAGAACGTTGAGCCGCTTGGGCTCATCCAGGGTGACGACGGCGTGGTCGCCACGGCGCTCGACGTGCACCCGCGCGGGTGCGCCGGCGTCCTCCCCGCTCTCGACCATCGATCGGTAAAGGGATCGCGATGGTGTGGTCATGGCCTCTTCTCCTCAAAATCGTTGGCCCGCAACGCCGCCCACGCAGCATCAGCGAATATCTCGATGGTCCCTGGCGGCATCTCGACTTCCGCACTGGAGATCCAGTAACGCGAAAACTCCTGCGCCGCACCAAGCCACAGCGCGGATGTGGTGCCGATGCGCATCGGCCGCAGCACCCCGTAGCTCTGATGTGGACGCCACCAGTCGTGCACTGTCGCAAAGAATCTGCTGTTGGACTCCCGCAGCGCCTCGCTGTCCAGTCGGGAACCGAGCAACAGCGTCGCCTCGCCGCGGTGTTCGGTGACCCATCGCAGGTGGTATGCGACACCGCCGCGGATTCCTGCTTCCGCGGTGTCGTGTTCGCGCAGCATCGCCAGGAACCCCGCCTGGTATTCGCCGACCAGCTGCGCATAGACGGCGGTGGCAAGCGACAGCTTGTCCGGGAAATGGTGATACAGCGCGCCGACGCTGACCCCGGCCTCGCGCCGCACCTGGTCCAGCGTGGCCGACAGCGCGCCGTCTCCTGCGAAGCGGCGCCTGGCCACCTCGATCAGTCGGCTGCGCGCATCCGGTCCCGTCCGAGGCACGAGAAATACTCTACCCAAACCGAAGAATCCTCTGTCAAGGCTTGTCCACCGATAGGGGGACACGTGAATCCTCCGGTGCACGAGCCGATCGCCCGACATACATCACCGCTGGCAGACGGCATTCTTGAGTCATCGCCGGCACAATCTGGCGGTCTGGCCGGGAGGCCAACTCACAGAAGAGAACTGACATGAAGAACAACGCTTTCGCCAAGACGGTCGCACGCATCGCCCTGCCGCTCGCCATCGGCGGCGCCGCACTGGGCATGGCCGGCGTCGCGAACGCCCAGACCGACCCGGTGGGCCCGGGCTACCAGTACTCCCCCACCGCCACGGCGCACCCAGCGCCCGAGGCGCAGCCCGGCTGGCAGAACCACCACGGCGTCACCCACGTCGAGACGATCGTGCCCGGCTACCACCGCTGATTCGGCCCCGAAAAGAGGCCCTCCCCACACCGGGAGGGCCTCTTCCCGTTTCGGTTCCGTTTCGGTTCGTCTCAAGCGTGGGGTCACGCCACGCAGAAGTTGGCGCCGAGCATCAGCTGGGGCCACATCACCGCCGTGAGGACGAAGGCCAGGATCTCTGAGCCGGCGGGAAGCCGGGTTCGCAGCGCGGTATCGAACAGCTGCACCTGTTCGGCGTCGAAGAACGCCCACGCCAATCCGATCAGCAGGTAGGGAACCGCCAGCCACATCGCGAACTCGATCATCGCTTCGACGCTCACCCGATGGCTGAGCACCCGCCGCAGCACGCTCATACCAATGCGCGCTGTCGACGGACCCGACGTCGCACGTCGGCGAGCAGGATGTAGCTGCCGCCCTGGCGGATGAACACCGGAAGGAACCGGTTCGCGAAGGCGACCAACAGGAACAAGCTCTCGAACAGGTATTGCTTGAAACCGCTCCACCGCACGCCCATGGCGTCACGAAACACCGGCGCCAGGAAACCGACGGTGAGGAACTTGAGCAATGGGCGGAACGGCAAACCGAGCAGGGGGTTGATCATGCGTAGGTTCAGCAGGTCGCCCAGATAGTCACGCACGCGATCGTCGATGTGGACCTGCTGGCACGCCTGCTGCCAGTACTCGTCGAACTCGGCCCGGGTCGGCGGCCACTGGTCCTCGCTCACCTGCAGTGTCGTGCCCAGCGTCCACGCCGACCGGTAGAACTGTTCGGACTGTTCGGCGGTCATCTCGCCGCGCAACAGCTGATACGTGTCCTCCAGCCCGACGAAAAGGCAGGCCGCCACCCACATCTGCAGGTCGCGGTCGAAGGCGTTGTAGCGGACCGGACTTTCCGGCGTCGACTGAACGTGGCGATGCGCGCTGTTGACGGCCTCGCGGAACGCGGAGCGGTCCTCCGGTGTGCCGAGGATCGCGACGGCCAGGTATTGGAACGTCGTCCTGCCCCGCTTCCACGGATGCTTCAGCAGGTTTCCCGAGTCGACCTTGCTCTCCACCACGCCGTAGCCCACCCCGGGTCGGGAGAGCTGCATGATCACGTTGGCCGCGCCGGCGGCGAAGGCCCAGAAGTCCATCGCCTCGGCGATGGTGACCGGCCGATCGTCCCAGCGGGCCGTCCGCCTGCGGATCTTGATGCGGCAGTCCGCAGCGGTCATATCGTGCACGCCATCGAGAGCAGCAGCACGGGCCACGACAGGATCGACACGACGACGGACACGATCCGGGCATACCCGTGCCAACCCAGGAAGTCACCAGCGACGGCCGTCCACACCATGCCCACGAGCACATAGGGAACGGCGAGAATGGCCGCCGTACCGATCCATTCGGCGATGGTCATCTCGAAGGCGAGGACTTTCCGTACGACGGTGAGCACGCTCATATGTTAATGGCGATTCGCACCTTGACTGCCTGTTTCCACTTTGAAGATCCCCCGATCTGCGGCCCGGATGTTAAGCCGGGTTCCTACAGTAGTGTGGCCTGCTCCGGCTCCGGCTTCGCAGGCTCGATGAGCTCGGGCCCGTTGTTGCGGATGCTGTTCACCAGCCGGGACACCTCCCGGATCTCGATCCGGTCCAGGTCGCCATGTCCACGCAGCAACCCCTCGTCGATCGGTGCGTCGGGGTCGAGCCAGCGGTCCCAGTCGCGTTCGCTGATCGACAGTGGCATCCGATCGTGGATCTCTGCCAGCGGGCCCGCGGCGTCGGTGGTGATGATGGTGCAACTCAGCAGCGGAGGCGCATCCTTGGGTGCGTCCTTGGGTCGCCACGTCGACCACAGCCCAGCCATGAACAACGGTTCGCCATCGGCCCCGTACATGTAGAACGGCGTCTTGGGCGCCTTCTTACCCGATGCTGTCTCCCCGTTGGGCCGCCATTCGTACCAGCCGTCCATCGGTACCAGGCACCGCTTGTTCTTCGCCGAATTCCGGAATGCGGGTGACGTGGTCACCTTTTCGGCCCGCGCGTTGATGAGCAACGGCCCCTTGGTGTCCGGCCCGCCGTCCTCGGCGGTCTTGGCCCACGGCGGCACCAGCCCCCAGCGCATCGACCGAACCCGGCGGGTCGCCGCGTCGTCGGGCTCGCTGTGGCGTTTCACCACGCTGCTGATGGTCGTGGTGGGCGCGACGTTGTAGTTGGCCGACGACGTCTCCTTCTGCTCCTTCTGCGCCGAGGTGCTCGCCACGCTCTCGTCGATCGCCTGGATCTTCTCCGCCAGCAGGGCCGGGTCGGTGGTCACCGCGAATCGTCCACACATATGTCCCATCGTGGCACGGGGAACCGACAGGGCAGGATATAGCCGTGAGCACATCCGGGCAGTCTCCGCGCGCAGCGGCGGACGAGCGGTGGCAGGCGCCGTCGACGTCGCGCCCGGTGCACGCCACGGTCACTGTCCCGGGGTCGAAATCACTGACCAACCGTGCCCTGGTGCTGGCCGCGCTGGCGACGAGCGACGGGCCGTCGACCATCAGCGGCGCGCTGCGCAGCCGCGACACGGACCTGATGATCGGCGCCGTCCAGGCGCTCGGCGTCACGGTCGAGGGACTCGACACGGAGCTGACGCTGAGCGGCGCGATCGACCCGCAGCCGGATGCGCGCATCGATTGTGGCCTCGCGGGCACCGTGTTGCGGTTCGTGCCCCCGGTGGCGGCACTGAGTTCCACGACGGTCACCTTCGACGGCGACGAACAAGCCCGCGCGCGACCCATCGCGCCGCTGCTCGACGCGCTGCGCGGTCTCGGAGTCGAAATCGACGGCGACGGGATTCCTTTCAGGGTGCGCGGGTCGGGTTCGGTGGCCGGCGGAACGGTCGAGATCGACGCGTCGTCGTCCTCGCAGTTCGTTTCGGGGCTGCTGCTGTCCGGCGCCGCGTTCACCGACGGGTTGACGATCGTGCACACCGGTGAGTCGGTGCCCTCGGCTCCGCACGTGGCGATGACAGTGGCGATGCTGCGCGACGCAGGCGTCGACGTCGACGACAACCGGCCCAACCAGTGGCACGTCTCCCCGGGCACGATCGCGGCCAGGCACTGGAGTATCGAACCGGATCTTTCCAACGCGGTGCCGTTCCTCGCGGCGGCGGTGGTCACGGGCGGAGCGGTGCGCATCGCCAGGTGGCCGTCGGCGACCATCCAGCCCGCCGATGCCGTCCTGAGCATCCTCAAGAACGTGGGTTCGATTGTCCGCCAAGGTGATAACTATCTCGAGGTGCAAGGCCCCACCGAGCACGTCGGCCTGGATGTCGACCTGCACGAGGTAGGCGAGCTGACGCCCGCGGTGGCCGCGCTGGCCGCGCTGGCGCCGACGGGATCGGTGTCTCGGCTGCGCGGGGTCGCACATCTCCGTGGCCACGAAACGGACCGCCTGGCCGCGCTGTCCGCTGAGATCAACGGTCTCGGCGGCAACTGCGAGGAGACTGCCGACGGACTGCTGATCACGGCACAACCGCTGCACGCGGGGCTGTGGCGGTCCTACGCCGATCACCGGATGGCCACTGCGGGCGCAATTCTCGGGTTGCGCGTCCCCGGCGTCGAGGTGGAGGACATCGGCACCACCGCCAAGACACTGCCTGACTTCCCGCAGATGTGGGCCGACATGCTGGCGGGCGATTGAGCCCTCGCGAGTACGACGAGTCCGACGTCCGGGTGCGACCCGGCAGAGGGTCGCGCCCGCGAACCAAGACACGGCCCGAGCACGCCGACGCCCACGACGCCATGGTGGTGACCGTCGACCGTGGCCGGTGGGGCTGCGCGCTCGACCGCGACCCCAACCGCCGCGTCGTCGCCATGCGGGCGCGCGAGCTCGGTCGCACACCGATTGTTGTCGGAGACGATGTCAGCATCGTCGGCGACGTCTCGGGCAAGCCGGACACGTTGGCCCGCATCGTGCGACGTGGTGAGCGCCGAACGGTGTTGCGGCGCACCGCCGATGACACCGACCCCACCGAACGCGTGGTGGTCGCCAACGCCGATCAGCTGCTGATCGTGGTCGCACTCGCCGATCCCCCGCCACGTACCGGTCTGGTGCAGCGCGCCCTGATCGCCGCCTACGCGGGCGGACTCGAACCCATTTTGTGCCTGACCAAGACCGACCTGGCGCCCGCGGAACCCTTCGCCGCGGAGTTCAGCGATCTCGACCTCAAGGTCACCACCGCAGGGCGCGACGACCCTCTCGACGCGGTGGCACCTCTGCTCGCAGGCAAGGTGACGGTGCTGCTGGGGCACTCCGGCGTCGGCAAGTCGACTCTGGTGAATCGCCTTGTGCCGGAAGCAGATCGGGCGACGGGTGAGGTGACCGAGATCGGCAGGGGTAGGCACACGTCGACGCAATCGGTCGCGCTGCCGCTGAGTATGGGCGGCTGGGTGATCGACACCCCGGGTATCCGCTCGTTCGGCTTGGCGCACATCGAACCCGATGACGTGATGCTCGCATTCTCCGACCTGGCCGAGGCGATCGAGGACTGTCCCCGCGGCTGCGGCCACATGGGTCCGCCCGCCGACCCCGAATGTGCGCTCGACACGCTGACCGGGCCCGCCGCCGGCCGGGTGGCGGCGGCGCGGCGACTGCTCGCGGCGCTGCGCGACACCTGACGGCGGCGATTTGTGTGCGTTGAGGAGCGCTGAGCGCTCCTCAACGCACACAAATCGCTGGAACCGCTCAAGAATCCTTCAAGAATCCCGGTAGCGCCGCCGCCGAATCTTTCCTCAACGCCGCCGACAACCGGCCAAACGAGAGGAAAGAAACATGAAGAAGACCCTGCAGAACAACCTCGCCCGTGGCATCGCAGCTGCCGCCCTGATGGGTGTCGCGCTCGGGTTATCGGGCGTCGCGCACGCCGAAGTCGTCGGCAATCCCGACGACATGGCCGGATGGACGGTCGCACAGTCCTACGACGACTGCGCGCTCATGGCCGCCGCCGACGTGATCGGCCAGATGACCGGCAACGAGCCTTCCGAGGAGGACATCATCGACTTCGCGAGGAACACGCCGAGCGTGGCGGAACCCGGCGACATGATCTACGTCATGGGGCAGACCGACGACGATCCAGACGCCGGAACCATCTTCAAGGACCTGCCGATCGTGCTCGATCACTATGGCGTCAACGGAAAGTATGTGGGCGGTGCCAGCTTGGGCGCGCTGGAGGGAGTACTGCGGGACGGCGGGGCGGTAATCGTCAATCTCAACGCCGAGACCATCTGGGATGCCGAGGGTGACCGGACCTCCTCCGACCATGCCGTCGTGGTCACCGGCGTCGACACCGACGACGGCATTGTGCACCTGAACGACAGCGGCCCCGACGACGGCGCCGACGAGCAGGTCAGCATCGACACCTTCATCGCCGCCTGGCAGACCAGCGGCACCGAGATGGTCGTGACGACTTAACCCTTAGACGCGAAAAGCCCTCCCCCCGTAAGGGGAAGGGCTCTTCGTCGTGAGATTCGCCGTCAGATCAGCCAGCGAGCTCGCGCCGGCTCTGCATCCGCTTCTCGCGGCGTCGCGTACGCACCGCGGCGATAGCCGACTTGAGGCCACGTCGCTGGTCCGGCTCGAGTTCGGCGAACATCATTTCGCTGCGGGTCTCCGGTGCGTCGTCCGCGGTGTCACGCAGATACTTGTCCGGCAGGGACAGCTTGGCGATGGTCCGCCACGTTTTGGCGTACTGCACCAGGAACGAACCGGTCGTGTAGGGCAGGTCGTACTTGTCGCACAGCTGCCGCACCCGGATCGAGATCTCCGCGTACCGGTTGCTCGGCAGGTCCGGGTACAGGTGATGCTCGATCTGATGCGACAGGTTGCCGCTCATGAACCGCAGCGCAGGACCGGCTTCGAAGTTGGCGCTGCCCAGCATCTGGCGCAGGTACCACTGGCCCTTGCTCTCGCCAACCATGTCGGTCTTGGTGAATTTCTCTGCGCCGTCGGGGAAGTGGCCGCAGAAGATGACCGCGTTGGCCCACACGTTGCGGATGATGTTGGCGACGGCATTGGCCTTCAGCGTCGACTTGAAGGTGGCACCCGGCGACAGCGACGTCAGCGCGGGCCAGACAACATAGTCTTTGGCGACCTGCTCACCGGCCTTGATGCCGAACTCCCGCAGGCGAACGAGGGTTGCCTTGCGATCGTCACGGCCCTTGAAGATCTTGCCGAGCTCGAGGTGCTGAAGTCCTACACCCCATTCGAAGAGCGCCATCAAGATCGTGTTGAAGCCGAGGTTGAACAGGTTCATCGGCTTCCATTTGGCATCCCGGGTGACTCGGATGACGCCGTAGCCCACGTCGTCGTCCATGCCGAGGATGTTGGTGTACTTGTGGTGCATGAAGTTGTGGGTGAAGCGCCAGTGTTTGGACGACCCGCTCATGTCCCACTCCCAGGTCGAGGAGTGAATCTCGGGATCGTTCATCCAGTCCCACTGGCCGTGCATGACGTTGTGGCCGATCTCCATGTTCTCGATGATCTTGGCCACGCCCAGCGTGACAGAGCCCGCCCACCACGCCGAGCGGCGTGAGCTCGCGGCCAGCATGACCCGGCCCGCGATCTCGAGGGCGCGCTGGGCGGCGATGGTGCGACGGATATAGCGCGCGTCGCGCTCGCCGCGGGAGTCTTCGATGTCCTGACGGATGGAATCCAGCTCGAAGGCCAGGCTCTCGATGTCCGACTCGGACAGATGTGCAAATTCGGGGACGTCAGTGATCGCCATTGGCATCCCTCCTCTCGTGTACCTACGCTACCGTAACCTACCTACCCGTAGGTTACCGGCCAGTAAACCTTATACGTCCAGCACGCAATCGCCCGAAGCAGCGGACACGCATGTCTGTATCCGGGACCCGGGTTCGTGTTCGGCACCGGTCCGCAAGTCGCGGACGTGCCCGTCGATCAGGCCGACGACACATGACTGGCATATACCCATTCGGCAGCCGAACGGCATCCGGACGCCCGCGTCCTCACCTGCCTCCATCAGTGGTGTGGCGGCGTCCACGGTGACGGTCTTGCCGCTGCGCGCGAACTCCACGGTGCCGCCCTGCCCGTGCGGTGCCGCCTTTGACACCGCGAACCGCTCCAGATGCAGCCGGTCTTGGAGGTTCGAGGCCGACCAGGCGCGTTCGGCAGCGTCGAGCATGCTCTCGGGGCCACACGCCCAGGTCTGACGTTCGCGCCAGTCGGGCACCACGTCGTCGAGCCTGGACAGATCCAGCCGGCCGTCGGTGCGGGTGGTCCGCACCCGGAATCGGTAGCCGTCGTGGGCACGTTCGAGATCCGCCAGTTCAGCGGCGAAGAGAACGTCGGAATCGGTTGGCGCCGAATGCAAGTGGACGACATCCGTGATCTGATCGCGACGCGTCAGCGTCCGCAGCATCGACATCACCGGCGTAATGCCAGAGCCGCCGGTGATGAACAGCACCTTCGCGGGTGCGGGGTCCGGCATCACGAAATTGCCCTGTGGCGCGGCCAGCCGCACGATCGTGCCGGGAGCCACCCCGCCAACCAGGTGAGTCGACAGGAAACCCTCGGGCATCGCCTTGACGGTGATGGTGATGGTGCGGCTGGATCGGGCTGCGCCCTCCGTCACCGGACTCGACGTCAGCGAGTAGGACCGCCACCGCCAGCGTCCGTCGACCAGTAGCCCGATGCCGATGTACTGCCCGGGTTGGTAGTCGAACGAGAAGCCCCACCCCGGCTTGATCACCAGGGTCGCGGAGTCCTCGGTCTCGCGGCGGACCGCAACGACGCGGCCCCGTAGCTCCCGGGCAGACCACAGCGGATTCGCCAGCTTCAGATAATCGTCGGGCAGCAGCGGCGTGGTGATGCGCGCAGCGACGGTGCGCAGCGCGTGCCAGGCCGGATGTTTGACACCGACGACGCCTTTGCGCTTCGTGTCGGCGACATTGGCCGAGATCTTCACTTGATTCTTGGCCATGGAACCTACGGTACCGTAACCTACGCGTCCGTACCCAATGGTGTAGTCGCCATCACAGCAGTTCAAGCAGGAACGGCAGCTCCTGCGCCGCGTACCAGGCCAGGTCGTGATCCTGGGCGTCACCGACGGTCAGTTCCGCATCCTCGTCACCGAGGTCGGCCTCGTCGACGGCGTCGATCGCCGCCAGGACCGCGGACTCAGCATCGGCGTTGTCGACGTATGCGGCGACCACGTCGTCGAATGCGATCGGACCGGCCAATCGCACCACCGCGTCGTCGAGGTCCGGCCGGGGACTCGCCCCGTCGACCTCGACCTCCACCACCGCCCGCCGTGGCGGCAGGTCCGATGTGCCCTCCCCGGCGAGTAGACGCAGCGACGCCAGCGCGGCCTCGCGCAATGCGACGTCGGCGAGTTCATCGTCGTCGCCCTGGGCGTAGGCCTCGCGCAGTGTCGGCGTCACCGCGAACGCGGTGCCGCTGCGGGCGTGCAACGTCCGGTCGGCGACGAGCTGCTGCAGGAGGGCCAGGGTCGCTGGGACGTACACACGCACGCGGGAAGGTTAACCGGCGCCGTTGGTCCCGGCGTCAGGATCCTTCTCGACGGCGATGACGAAGTCGTCTCCGTGCTGGGTGACGCCGGTGACGACCGCATTGTTGATCGCTTCGGATGCGTACTGACGACGCACCACCTTGGGGTCGGTGCGCAGGTCCTTCACCAAGGCCACCGCCAGACCGATCATGACGAGCAGGAACGGCAGGGCCGCAATGATGGTGATGGTCTGCAGGCCCGTCAACCCGTCCTCCCCGCCGACGAGCAGCATCACCGCCGCCACCGCGCCCATCGCGACACCCCAGAAGATGACGGTGCCCCTGCCGGGCTTGATCGTGCCGCGCTCGGACAGCGAGCCCATCACGATCGAGGCCGCGTCCGCCCCCGACACGAAGAAGATCGCGACCAACACCATTACCAGGACGCTTGCGATCGCCGCGATCGGATACTGGTCGAGAACCCCGAACAGCTGCGCCTCGATGCTGCCCTCCCCCGCGAGGTCGACGCCTTCCTGCTGGATTCGGATCGCTGCTCCGCCGAACACCGCGAACCAGATCAGCGACACCAGGCTCGGCACCAGCAGCACGCCCGCGACGAATTGCCGGATCGTGCGGCCACGAGAGATCCGTGCGATGAACATGCCGACGAACGGCGTCCACGACACCCACCACGCCCAGTAGAAGATCGTCCAGGACTGCAGCCAGGCGTTGACGTCGGCGCCCTCGGCGCCGGTGCGCGCAGACATCATCGCGATGTCGCCCAGGTAGCTGGCCATCGCCGTCGGGATCAGGTTGAGAATGAAAACCGTTGGGCCGACGACAAAGAGGAACAGCGCCAGCACGAGGGCCAGCACCATGTTGGTGTTCGAAAGCCATTGGATGCCCCGCGCGATGCCCGAAACCGCGGACAGCACGAAGGCAATCGTGAGCACAGTGATGATCACGATCAGGATCGTGTTGCCGGTTTCGCCGATGCCTCCGACGATCCGCAGGCCACTGCGGATCTGAAGGGCCCCCAGCCCGAGTGATGCCGCCGACCCGAACAGCGTGGCGAAGATCGCCAGCATGTCGATGACCTTGCCCCACGTCCCGTGTGCCCGGCGGCCCAGCAGCGGCTCGAATGCCGAACTGATGAGCTGTAGCCGCCCCTTGCGGTACACGCCGTAGGCGATCGCCAGCCCGACCACCGCGTAGATCGCCCACGGATGCAGCGTCCAGTGGAACAACGTGGTCGCCATCGCGGTCTGGATGGCCTCCGGGTTACCCGCAGCGCCGGTGCCCGGGGGCGGGTCGGTGAAATGCGAAAGGGGCTCGGCGACACCGAAGAACATCAGACCGATGCCCATGCCGGCGGAGAACATCATCGCGACCCAGGACACGCCGTTGAACTCGGGTTCCTCGTCGTCTCGACCCAGCGGGATCGTGCCGTAGCGGCCGAGCGCAAGCCAGAGGACGAACACCACGAAACCCGACCCGGTCAGCACGAACAGCCATCCGGTGTTGTTCATCACCCAGGTCAGTGCGCTGGTCGAGGCGCTGGCCAGCGAGGGTGTGCTGACAAACCCCCACACCAGGAACGCGATGGCGATGACGGCGGTGACGCCGAAAACGACCCAGTCCACGCCCCTCGAGCGCGTGTACGCGGCCTCCTCGACGGGTACATCAAGCACTGGATGGGGAACGACCTGGTCAACGGGTGACGACAGAGCCCGTTCCACGGATTTTCGGTTGTCGGCGCCAATAGTCACCGGTGAACCATTCCCCCTCAGCACGCATCTAATCAAGATCGCGCAAATTTGGTTACTAGCGCGCAGCCTCCAGCAGTTCGTCGAGTGATTCGCGCAACAGGCCCGGCAACACCTCGACGTCGCTCATCGCGTCACGGTCGGCGTGTATGCCGTAGTACAGCATGCCGTTGTATGACGTCACCCCGATCGCCAGGACCTGGTTGTGCAACAGCGGTGGCACGGAATACGTCTCGAGCAGCTTGGCACCCGCGACATACATCTGCTTCTGCGCGCCAGGCACATTCGTGATCAACAGGTTGAACTGCCGCGCCGAGAAGCCAGTGGCGACGCGAATTCCCATGGCGTGCAACGTCGGTGGCGCGAAGCCCGACAGCGTGACGATTGTCCTGGCATCGACGAGGCTGGCCGCGGTGGGATGCGCCTCGGTGGTGTGGGCGATCTGAGACAGCCTGACCACCGCGTTGCCCTCACCGACCGGCAGGTCGACCAGGAACGGTGACACCTCGCTGATCGCCTGTCCCGGCCCGGTCGTGTCGAGGTCGGCGTCGGGATAGACCGACATCGGCGCCATGGCGCGCATGGTCGTCGTCGCGGTCACCGGCTCACCGCGTGACAACAGCCAGTTCCGCAGCGCTCCCGCCACCACCGCGAGCACCACGTCGTTGACATCGCAGTCGTATCGGGCACGCACCAGCCGGTAATCCTCAAGGCTTCCGGAGGCGACCGTGAACCGACGGTTGCGCGACACCCTGGTGTTCAGCGGACTGCTGGGCGCCGTGCCGCGGGCGAAGGTCCGCGCCACGTCGACGAACCTGCGGCCGACGTCGGCCAACTGGCCTGCGTTGGTGACGACACCGGTGACCGCCGACCGCACCTCGCCGAGTTGTTCGGCAGGACGGGTCATCCACTCACCGACCGCGCCGAGCAGCAGCCGCCGGTCACTCGGCTCACGCGCGGGGATCCAGATGTCCTCGCCGAACTCCGGACGCTTCTGGGTGCGGTCGGCGATGACGTGCCCGATCTCCAGCGCCGTCATACCGTTCACCAGCGCCTGATGCGACTTGGTGTAAAGCGCGAGCCGGTTCTTGGCCAGCCCTTCGATCAAATACATCTCCCACAACGGGCGCGACTTGTCCAAGGGCCGAGAGCCCAACCGGGCGATCAGTTCATGCAGTTGCCCCTCGCTGCCGGGAGACGGCAGCGCCGAACGCCGGATGTGGTAGGTGATGTCGAAGTCGGGGTCGTCGACCCACACCGGGCGGGCCAGCCCGAGCGTCACTTCGCGAACCTTCTGGCGGTAGCGCGGAATCTGTGGGAGCCGCTGTTCCACAGTCTCCAAAAGGGTTTCGTAGCTCAGGCCACTGCGCGGTTTCCGCAGGATCGACAGCGAACCCACGTACATCGGCGTCGACGAGTTCTCCAAATGGAAGAACGCCGCGTCCGACGCCGACAACCTGGTCACCATTGCCTGCACTGCCCCCTTGTCGACTACGCGGCTCGCGCCGCAAGTGCTCCGACCTCGCAACGGTAGCGACCGAACCTGTCACCGCGCATCACGGGTGCATCTGACCCCCGGCGAACCGTGCGATCATGAGCAGGTCTGCAACTCTCCGGCAGACGCCGTCCATGCCGCGTCGACCGCCGGAGCGTCCAATGACAACACCTTCAGACCCGCGCGCGCCCGGGGCCGTGTGCGCAAACTTGGTCTCCCCCGTCGTCGACTACGAACCACCGCCCGTCGGCATGTCCGCGTGCCGGTCGGCACCGGTGCTGCGTCGCCGCGCACCGCGCCCACACCGGCCGGGATCCAACACCGTCGTTCGAGAGGCAGATCCGCCGCATGCGGCAGTTGCTTTTGCCGACGCGGCAGTGCGCCGGGTATTGGAAGTCATCGATCGGCGCAGGCCCGTCGCGCAGTTGCGGCCGCTGCTGGCGCCGGGGCTCATCGACACGGTCGTGGGGCTCAGCCGGTCCTCGCAGCGCTCGACAAGCCGGTCGAAAGGCGGCACCGTCGCGCGGCTGCGCCGGTTGCGCGTGCGGATGGTCGACGGTTCCGACGGGGCACAGGCCGAGGTGTTCGGGACCTACACCAGCGGGCCACGCTTGCGTGCCTTCGCCGCCCGCATCGAGCTCGACGCCAGCCGCTGGCGGATTGTCGCCCTGCAGATCGGTTGAGCCGCCGGCGATACGCTGAACCGCGTGCAGGGAAACACAATCAGCGTGGAACGAGTCATCGACGCACCCGCCGAGCAGATTTTCGCGTTGCTCTCCGACGCCGGTAAGCATCCCAGCTTCGACGGCTCAGGCACGGTGGACCATGCGACCGAGCCGTCGCAGCCGCTGACACTCGGGTCCAAGTTCGGCATGTCGATGCGCAGCCGCCCGGAGTCCCTGTTCCTGCCGTACCGCACCACCAACACCGTCATCGAATTCGAACCCGACCGTCGGATCGCCTGGAAAACGACGGTGGGCCCGCTGGGGCTGATCGGCGGCCGAATCTGGCGCTACGAACTCGAACCCGTCGTCGACGCGCCGAACCGCACGCTGGTGCGTGAGACATGGGATGTCTCGAGCGACCGGCAGCGGGTGATGCTCAAGATGGGCTCGATGCCCAAACAGGCCGAGGACGGCATGCGCGCGACACTCGAGCGCATCGCCGCGAGGCTGGCCCCCTAGCCGCGGCGCTTGGTTTCGCGGGCCTGCTGGCGCGCAGCCTGCCGTCGCTCCCGCCGCGAGGTGGGTTGTGCATGGCGGCCACCACCCGCGGCTCCACCACCGGTGCGTTTGACCTCAGCCGAACCGTCCTCCGCAGGACCGCTGTAGATCATCGGGGGCGGCTCGTTGTCGATTCCCTTGGCGCGCAACCCACTCGGTGCCGGACGCTCCTTGGTGGCGACTGAACCCTCCTGCGCCTGGGCGGCGGCGGCTTCTGCGAACTCCGCGAGTCCCTGCGGCGCTGCGACCGGCGCGACCGCCGGTGCGGGCGCCGCTTCGACCGCCACGTTGAACAGGAAGCCGACCGACTCCTCCTTGACGCCCTCGAGCATCGCGATGAACATGTCGTAGCCCTCGCGCTGGTACTCCACCAGCGGGTCGCGCTGGGCCATCGCGCGCAGCCCGATGCCCTCCTTGAGGTAGTCCATCTCGTAGAGGTGTTCGCGCCACTTGCGGTCGATCACGTTGAGCAGCACGTTGCGTTCGAGCTGGCGCATCGCACCCTCACCGGCGATCGCCTCGATCTCCTTCTCGCGCTCGGCGTAGGCCCGCTCCGCGTCGGCGATCAACGCCTCCCGCAGCTCCTCGCGCGTCAACTCGCCGGGCTCGCCGACGGCATCGGAGTCGATGAGGTCGTGGTGGTCGATACCGACCGGATACAGCTGCCGCAGGGCGGTCCACAGCTGTTCGAGGTCCCAGTCCTCCGCGTAGCCCTCGGCGGTAGCGCCGTCCACATACGCGTTGACGACGTCGACCAGCATCTTGTGCGCCTGGTCGGCGAGGTTCTCGCCCTCCAGGATTCGACGACGCTCCTCGTAGATGACCATGCGTTGCTTGTTCATCACTTCGTCGTACTTGAGGACGTTCTTGCGGACCTCGAAGTTCTGTTGCTCGACCTGGGTCTGTGCACTCTTGATCGCGCGGCTGACCATCTTCGCCTCGATCGGCACATCGTCGGGCAGGTTCAGCCGGGTGAGCAGCGACTCCAGGGTCGCGCCGTTGAAGCGCCGCATGAGCTCGTCGCCCAGCGACAGGTAGAAGCGAGACTCACCCGGGTCACCCTGACGGCCGGAGCGACCGCGCAACTGGTTGTCGATGCGGCGGGACTCGTGCCGTTCGGTACCCAGCACATAGAGGCCGCCCGCGGCGATGACGTCCTCGGCCTCCTTGGCGCATTCCGCCTTGACCTGAGCGAGCGTCTCGTGCCAGGCGGCCTCGTACTCGTCGGGCGTTTCCACCGGGTCCAGGCCGCGCTCGCGCAACCGCTTGTCGGTGAGGAAGTCGGGGTTGCCGCCGAGCACGATGTCGGTGCCACGGCCGGCCATGTTCGTCGCGACGGTGATTGCGCCCAGCCGGCCGGCCTCGGCGATGATCGCCGCCTCCTGCTCGTGGTACTTCGCGTTGAGCACGTTGTGCGGGACGCGGCGCTTGGTGAACTGGCGCGACAGGTACTCCGAGCGCTCCACGCTGGTGGTGCCGATCAGCACCGGCTGGCCCTTCTCGTACCGCTCGCAGACGTCGTCGACGACCGCGATGTACTTGGCCTCCTCGGTCTTGTAGATCAGATCCGACTGGTCCTTGCGGACCATCTCCTTGTTGGTCGGGATGCTGACCACGCCGAGCTTGTAGATCTCGTGCAGCTCGGCCGCCTCCGTCTGGGCGGTACCGGTCATACCGGCGAGCTTGTCGTACAGCCGGAAGTAGTTCTGCAGCGTGATGGTGGCCAGCGTCTGGTTCTCGGCCTTGATCTCGACGTGCTCCTTGGCCTCGATGGCCTGGTGCATGCCCTCGTTGTAGCGCCGCCCGACCAGAACGCGGCCGGTGAACTCGTCGACGATCACCACCTCGCCGTCGCGCACGATGTAGTCCTTGTCGCGCTGGAACAGCTCCTTGGCCTTGATGGCGTTGTTCAAGTAGCTGACCAGCGGCGAGTTGGCCGCCTCATAGAGGTTGTCGATGCCCAGCTGGTCCTCGACGAACTCGACGCCGAGCTCGTGCACGCCGATGGTCCGCTTACGGATGTCGACCTCGTAGTGGACGTCCTTCTCCATCAGGGGCGCGAGCCGGGCGAACTCGGTGTACCAGTTCGAGGCCCCGTCCGCGGGACCCGAGATGATCAGCGGCGTACGGGCCTCGTCGATCAGGATCGAGTCGACCTCGTCGACGATCGCGAAGTTGTGGCCGCGCTGCACCAGGTCCTCCAACGAGTGCGCCATGTTGTCGCGCAGGTAGTCGAAACCGAACTCGTTGTTGGTGCCGTAGGTGATGTCGGCGCCGTAGGCGACGCGCCGCTCGTCGGGGGTCAGACCGGACAGGATGACGCCGACCTCCAGGCCGAGGAAGCGGTGCACGCGACCCATCCACTCGGCGTCGCGTTTGGCCAGATAGTCGTTGACGGTGACGACGTGCACGCCATTGCCGGCCAGGGCGTTGAGGTAGGCGGGCAGCACACAGGTCAGCGTCTTGCCCTCACCGGTCTTCATTTCCGCGACGTTGCCGAAGTGCAGCGCCGCACCGCCCATCACCTGGACATCGAAATGCCGCTGGTCGAGCACCCGCCAGGCAGCCTCCCGTGCGACGGCGAACGCCTCGGGAAGCAGGTCATCGAGCTCTGCGCCGTTGTCGATCCGCTGTTTGAATTCGTCCGTCTTGGCCCGCAGCTCGGCGTCGGAGAGCTTCTCCACGTCGGCGGACAGGGTGTTGACGTACTCAGCCACCCCCTTGAGGCGTTTGACCATGCGGCCTTCGCCGAGACGGAGCAACTTGTCCAGCACGCTGAATCCCCTATGGGTTGGAATCGGAAGAGCTCAACCCATGGTAGCGACGTGGCGCGCCCCGACACCGGACCGCGTCAGGCGAAGTGGATCAGCCCATCGGCTAGGCGAGCCGAATCAACCCGTAGTCATAGGCATGGCGGCGATACACGACGCAGGGCTTGTCGCTCTCCTTGTCGTGGAACAGGAAGAAGTCGTGGCCGACGAGCTCCATCTGGGACAGCGCGTCATCGACGGTCATCGGCGTCGCCGGATGCTCCTTGATGCGCACGATGCGTCCCGGTTCATGCTCGTCCAGCAGCGCCGCATCCACCTGCGGTGATTCCGCGCCCGAGTCACTGGGGGCATCCGGAAGCGGGCTGAGGGCGGTGGCCTCGGCGAGCGAAACTGGGGTCTTGTCGCCGTAGTGGATCTTGCGACGGTCCTTGCTGCGGCGTAGCCGGTTCTCGAGTTTGCAGACCGCCGACTCCAGCGCGGCGTAGAAGCTGTCGGCGCAGGCCTCGCCCCGGACTACGGGGCCGCGACCGCGCGCGGTGATCTCGACGTGCTGACAGTTCTTGCGCTGACGGCGGTTGCGTTCGTGGTCCAGTTCCACATCGAAGAGGTAGATGGTGCGGTCAAAGCGTTCCAGGCGGGACAGTTTCTCGGAGACGTAGACGCGGAAGTGCTCGGGAATCTCGACGTTGCGGCCTTTGACGACGATCTCGGCTCGCGTCTCGGGTTCGGGCGTCTCGTCGGTGACCAGCATCTCTTGGTCCGAATCAATGGAATGGGTCGACATGCTCGGCAACTCGTTTCTCTTTGCGTCCGCACGCATTTGCGTGCCCGGCCTGCTTCGGATACGCACCGAGGGGCCCTGCATGCCTATGCCTTTGTCGTGGCCCGCCGGTGCAAGGTGTCGTCTACTCACCTCCTACCGCTTGTGGGCGATGCCGGCGCTACGTTGGGGTGCGCCGCCGTGAGGCATTCACGGGTGGTTGATGCCGACGGTAGCCGTGTTCACCCGGCAGTGCCACAAAATGCCGCCAAATTTCAGGACCCGTTTTCAGTTCTTCACACCACCTTGATGGCGGGGTAATTGCCTGAGCTGTCAAAGCGGGCGGATCAGGCGTTGGCGAGGGCCAGGACTGCCACCACCGTCGCCCCAACTGTTTGCAGAACACGCACGGTTTCGCACGCGGTGGCTCCGGTCGTCACGATGTCGTCGACGACCAGCACCTCGCCGGCCGACCCGGCTGCGAGCGGGCGCACGACCTTCACTCGACCCGCGATGTTGCGCTGTCGGTCGGCGCTGGAGAGGCCAACCGAATCGGCGACCAGGGGCCTCGTGCGCACCGCCTGCACCACCGCTATTTCGCGGGTCATGTCCCCGGGCCCCGCCGTGGCGACCTGCGCGATGCGCGCGACAGGATCTCCTCCGCGGCGCATCGCCGCCCAGCGCCGCGTCGGCGCGGGGACCACGGTCAGCGGCACCCCGACGATGCCCCAGGTCAGCAGTTGAGCCAACCCCGCGCGCAGCGCGGCGCCCAGCGGCCCGACGAGGTCGGCGCGACCGTGCTCCTTGACGGCGACGATGGCCTGACGACGCGCCCCCGCATAGCGGCCCAGCGAGAAGACCGGGACACCGGGTTCGACGCGCGGGGTGATGAGGTGCGGTTCGTCGGGTCGCACCGTCAGTTCCCTGGCGCAGTCGTCGCACCATCGCGTCGAGCGCGCACCGCAGCCACCACACTCCAGCGGGAGGACGAGATCGAGCATGTCCGCAGTCTGGCCGCGGCCTGTGACACCTGACTGCCGTCCTCAGCCGAGGAGGATCGAATCCCCCTGCACCACAAGGGGCTGAGGCGTCAGCGGTTTCGTCGCGGGACCCCGGGCCACCGAGCCGTCCAGATTGAACTTGCTGCCGTGGCAGGGGCAGTTGATGGTGCCGTCGGCCACTTCGTTCAGCGCACAGCCGGCGTGCGTGCAGGTCGACGAGAAGCCCTTGAAGTCGCCCGCTGTCGGCTGGGTCACGACGACCTCGCCGACGATGAGGCCGGAGCCGACGGGCACCGCCGAGGTCGTCGCGAGAGCCTCAGCCGCCGTCCCGCCGGCGGTCGGGACCCGGGACGTCGTCGCGGTGTCGCCGGACGCCTCCGGCTTCTTGCCGTACGTCGTGCAGGCGGCGAGCACGCTCGCCCCCAAGCCAATACCCGCGCTGATGATGAACTGGCTGCGTCGCATCGAAAACCTTTCCACTAGAACGTGATTCCACTGGTCTGGAAGAACCAAAGGGCTGAGGTCAACCAGACATACACCAGGCCGAAGAACAGCAACCCGCCCGCGATAGGGATCACCCAGCCGCGCAGGCCTTTACGGGTCAGCAGGATCATCTTCGTGACGAAGATGCCGTAGAAGAAGCAGCCGAACAGCGAATGGAACAGCACCCTGCCGTCGGTCTCCTGGAATCCCAGGGCGTAGAGGCAGTGCACCGCGACCGGAACACTGGCCAGAACCGCCAGTCGTCCCGACCACACGTGCGCGGTACCCATCCACGCCGGCGCCTTGCCGCCCGGAATCAGCCGGTACATCGCGAACGCCGAAGCCAGCTGGAACAGCGCGAGCACCACCGCGACGGTCGCCAGCCACGACTTCACCGCCGTACCACTGGAGAACCCTGCGACGCTCACCGAAAAGAACTGCGGCTCATGGACTTTGCCGAACACGCCGAGAGCGACGGCGACCAGCGCGCCGATGACGACGGCGACCAGGACGGCTGCGTCGGCGTGGGACCGACCGATCCGCTGCGTTGCCAAAGACTCAGACATCGCTGGCACCCTGCACCCGCGTCGCGGTGACGGTGCGCCCGTCGACGACTGCGCTGCCGTCGGCCGCCAGATTCGGCGCGGGCACCGTCGAGCCGTCGTCCAGCCGTTGTACGCCGGTCGCCTTACCCGTGGAATCGATGATCCAGCTGCTGCGATCCCCGCCGTCCTCGTACACGTACAGCCCGGCGGGCGGCTGTGCCGGTTCGGCGGTGAAGTCCCACTTCTTCTCGCCGATCCACAGCGTCCCGACGACCGCTTCGCCGTCCAGGCGGCCCTCGAGGCGGCCGGTCCTGTCCTTGCTCGCAAGGCTCACGGCGCCGTCGACCGCGGACCCGCGCAACCACGCCTCGACGGAATTGCCGTCGCAGGCGTATGCCACGGCCTTCTCACCCGCGACGCTGATGTCCAAAGTAATGACCCCGTAGGGGGTCGGGATCTTGCCGACGTAATCCGCTTTCGCCGGAAAGGCCGGGGCGGGCGGGGTTGGCGGTGGGCTGGGTTGCGGCGCGGGGGTCGACGCGACGACCGGCGCACCGGGGACCACGGAATCGGACTCCTGGGAGATGTTGGCGACCAATATGCCTGCGCCCAGCGCCGCCACCGCGGCGACGGTGATCAGCGGACCGCGAACCTTCATCGTTGTCTCCTTGGCTGTCAGCCAACGCTTCTAGCGTCGGTTTGTCAGCACAACGGGCGTTGGTCGCAGTTGGTTCAGTGCTATTTCGAAGCTGTTTGAAGCGATCTCAAACCCAGGGCTCAGCCTGGCAGCACCGGTATCGCGCCTGCGACCATCAGCGGGCGGACCTCCGACCACACGGGGTCGTTGTCGGTGCCCGATCCCGTCAGCTGCAGGACGCCGCGCTCATCGGCGACGTACACCGTCGACGGGTTGGCCGCCACGGTGGTCACCGGCATCAAGAGATTGCGGCTGGGTCCATCGGAGTTGACGCCGTCGAGGTTGACGTAGGACACCGGATGCTCCGGATCCGTGCGGCTGACGACGATGTCGTCGCCGGTGCGCCACGACAGTGAGACCACGGTGTTCCGCAGCCCGAAGCCCAACCGGCGCGGGTATGTCAGCGCGTAGCCCCCTCCGGGGGTCTGCTCCACCCCGGCCAGGATCACCTGACCGTCGATGACCATCGCGGCGCGGGTTCCGTCCCGGGACAACTGCAGTTCGTGGATCGCGCCGGGGAAGCGCGCCGCCACGGCCGTGGAGTCCACCGGTATGCGCGCCGGTTGTCCGGAGGCATCCTGGATGACGCGCACGACGTTGTTGCCGTCGACCACTACCCACACGGCGTCGTCGAGAGCCCAACTGGGCCGCGACAGGTTGCGCCCGTCCAGCGCCTGCGATGCGTTGCCGCCGAGCGGGCCCACCCACAGCGATGACGCCATGTCGGGTGCGTCGCGCCGCAGCGTCACGATCGACGCCACGTTCTGACCCGAGCGCGACACCGCCGCCGCCGTCTGGTCGGGCGTCTGCCCGAACGCCCCGGGTACGCGGGTCGCGCGCTGGCCGTCCAGGAACACCAGCGACCCACCCACCAACGCGTGCAGCCCCGCCGCGGCGCCGGGGAACGCTCCCGGATCGGTGGCCGCGACATCGGAGGTCTCCCACCCGTCGGCGAACCGGTCGTCGAGCGCGGCGCCGTCGGCGTTGATGACGTAGGGCCCGTTGATCCCGGCCCGCGACAGCGTCCAAATGATCTGTGCCGCAAGCAGTTGGCGACTGTGCGGGTCGGTGGTCGACAGGTTGTCGAGGTCAATCCGCGCACCGCCGTAGCCCCGGCCGACACCCGTCTTGCCGCCGTCGGCGCGGGTGACCGGGCCGCGCAGTTTCAGCGGCGGCCCCAACAGGTTTCGCACACTCTTGGCCAACTCAGGCCGCGGGCCGGCGATGAGCTTGCTGACCAACTCGGTGGCCAACTGGTCGGGATCGGACACCGCGACGTAACGGGGATCGGGCACCACCGTGCTGCCGGTCGGGTCGGCGAAGTACAACGTGTTGCGTTTGTACGTCGACTGAAACTGTTGCCAGTCAAGGAAAACCCCGTTGGGCAGCTTGTCGATCCGCCAGCCACCGGATGTCTTGACCAGTTCGATCGGCCCTGGGTCGGGCAGTGCCCCCTCCCCCGTTTCGAAGACGCCGAGGTCCGACAGCGAGCCCAGGATGTCGGCGCGCATGTGCACGGTGACCCGCTCCGGGCCGCGGGTTTCGACGAACACGACGTTGTCGATGAGCAGCGCGCTGCCCGCGTCATCCCATGCGCTCGAACCCGATTCGGTGAGGAACTGCCGCGCGGCCAGGTGCCGGTTGGCGGGGTCGGCGGTGGCCTTGAGGAATTCCCGCAGCAGCACATCGGGGTCCATCCCCGGTGTGGGCTTGGGCAGGCTGGGTGGCGCGGGGGGTTCGACGGTGCCGATCGCCTGCGGCGACGACGAACTCGGCACACCGGCACAACCGGCGAGCACGAACATCAGCGCACAAACCGCCGCCAACCCGCGGACGCAGGACGCCATCATGCCCGAGCGCCTCACACGTTCTCCGCTTCACGGGTCGCACGCCGCGGGGCATGGTCGGGCCCAACGGGTTTCAGTGGGAGTGGACTCGTTGTGACCTTGTGTCCGCGCACCAGCGGGAGGGTCAGCCGGAAGCACGCGCCCTTGCCGGGCTCACCCCAGGCCTCCAGGCGCCCCTGATGCAGCCGGGCGTCCTCGATGCTGATCGCCAGGCCGAGTCCGGTGCCTCCGGAGCGACGCACCCGCGAGGGGTCTGACCGCCAGAACCTGCTGAACACCAGTTTCTCCTCGCCCGGCCGCAAACCGACACCGTAGTCGCGGACGGTCACCGCGACCGTGTCTTCGTCGACGGCCATCCGGATGCGGACCGGCTGATGCTCCGCGTGGTCGATGGCGTTGGCGATCAGGTTGCGCAGGATGCGTTCGACCCGGCGCGGGTCGACCTCGGCGATGACATCGTGGGAGGGCATGTCGACGATCAGCTCGATGCCGGCCTCAGCGGCCAGATGGCCCACGTTGTCCAGGGCGCTGCGGACGGTCGAACGCAGATCCACCGACTCGATGGACAGTTCGGCGACACCGGCGTCGTGGCGTGAGATCTCCAGCAGATCGTTGAGAAGCGTTTCGAAGCGGTCGAGCTCGCTGACCATCAACTCGGTCGAGCGGCGCAGCGCCGGATCGAGTTCCTCGCTGTGGTCATGGATCAGGTCGGCGGCCATCCGCACCGTCGTCAGCGGGGTGCGCAGTTCGTGGCTGACGTCGGAGGTGAACCGCCGCTGCAGGTTGCCGAACTCCTCGAGTTGGGTGATCTGGCGGTGCAGGCTTTCGGCCATGTCGTTGAACGACACCGCCAGCCGGGCCATGTCGTCCTCGCCGCGCACCGGCATCCGCTCGGTCAGGTGCCCTTCGGCGAAGCGCTCGGCGATGCGCGACGCCGACCGCACCGGGAGCACGATCTGCCGGGCCACCACAAGCGCGATCGCCGCCAGCAGACCGAGCAACACGACCGCGCCCGTCGCCATCGTCCCGCGCACGAGGGTGATGGTGGATTCCTCGTTGTTCAGCGGAAAGATCAGGTACAGCTCGAGATTGGCCACCGGCGACGACGTCGGGCTGCCGATGATCAACGCCGGGCCGGAAAAACCGTCGGTGTTCACGGTCGCGTACTGGTAGCTGACCTGGCCGGCCTTGACGAACTCGCGCAGGGCGTTCGGGATCTGCTGTACCGGACCGGCCGCGGTCGCGGCACGCGGTCCGTCGCCGGGCACCACCAGCACCGCATCGAAGGCGCCGGCCAGCCCGGGACCCGCGTCGGCGGTGCGGTCGATCAGGGTGTTGCGCGCCAGCTGCAGGCTGCTGTCCAGCGAGCGCGTCTCCTCGCCGCCGACGATGCCGCTGACGGTGCTGCGCGCCCGGTCGATCTCCTCGGTCGCCGCACTCACCTTCACCTCGAGAATGCGGTCGGTGATCTGACTGGTGAGCACGAAGCCGAGCGCCAGGATGACGGCCAGCGACAAACCGAGCGTCAAGGTGACGACGCGCAACTGCAGCGAGCGCCGCCAGACGGCACCCATCGCGCGGCTCAGCGCACCCAATCCGCGGAACAGTGGTGCCGATCGCCGATGGATGCGCCTCCTCGAACCCCAGATCACGGCGACCGCCGCACGGTCAACATCACGACCACGGCGCAGCCGTGAGGGATCACGGAGGTCCGGCCTTGTATCCCACTCCTCGAACAGTCAGTACCACCTGCGGGTTCTCCGGGTCCTTTTCGACCTTCGCCCGCAAACGCTGGACATGCACGTTCACCAAACGGGTGTCGGCGGGGTGACGGTATCCCCACACCTGTTCGAGCAGCACATCACGAGTAAACACCTGCCGTGGTTTGCGCGCCAACGCCACCAACAGGTCGAACTCCAGCGGCGTCAGGGAAATCTGTTCACCGAGCCGGGTGACCTTGTGAGCCGGTACGTCGATGTCCACGTCGGCGATCGACAGCATCTCGGCGGGCTCGTCCTCGTTGCGGCGAAGACGGGCGCGCACACGCGCGACGAGCTCCTTGGGCTTGAACGGCTTCATCACGTAGTCGTCGGCGCCGGACTCCAGGCCCAGCACGACGTCGACGGTGTCGGTCTTGGCCGTCAGCATGACGATCGGCACGCCTGAGTCCGCGCGCAGCACGCGGCACACGTCGATGCCGTTCATACCGGGCAGCATCAGGTCGAGCAGCACCAGGTCGGGCCGCAGTTCGCGGACCGCCGTCAGCGCTTGGGTGCCGTCACCGATGACCGCGGTATCGAACCCCTCCCCGCGCAGCACGATGGTGAGCATCTCGGCGAGCGAAGGGTCGTCATCGACAACCAGAATCCTTTGCCTCATGGTGTCCATGGTGTCACCAGATCGCGACAAACTGCGGGTACCACACGCGCGTTTTGCCTATTGACCCGCCGCGGAGGCACATCTGCGGCCCACTTTTGGGGCTACCCATGGGCAGAAGCCGCGGCGCGTCGAGTTCGCGCCGCGGGCTTCCCCGCCTTGAGGGACATCCTCAGGCGGCGTCCAGGGTGATGACCATGTCGTGGCCGCTGGTCTTCCAGGCTGCCTCGAAGACGTCGATCGGGACCTGCTCGTCGGCGCCGTCGTCGGTGCCGCTGTCGTTGAGGTGCACGATGCCGGCTTCGGTGTCGACGCCGGTGACCACCAGGTCATGGTCGGCGGTCGTGCGGTCCCCGTCTTCGTCCCAGATGGTTTCGGCGTTGACCCCTGCGATCACCTTGCGGCCCTCGTCGAGCGCATTCACGAGCGCCGTCATACCGGTCGGGACACCGATCTCGGCTGCGATGTCGTCGTCGGTGTAGACGGCGCGGATGCCGTAGTGCGCCAGCAGGATGGGCAGGTCCTCCGAGTCGGTACCGTTGCCCCCGTCCGGGTTGCCGGGCGGCGGCGGGAGGTAGATCGGGCCGTCGTGGTTTGCGCTCGGCGTGGCACCGGCCAAGGCGACGATCTCGTCTTCGGTCGGCTGGCGGCCGGTCAGCTGTCCCACCACATCGGCCGTGGCCATCAACGAACAGTCGTCGAGGTGCTGTTCGACAAAGAACGACGCGGCGTCATCGGGGTTGCCGTGGATGTCGGGGGTGTCGGCATTGGCGATGCCACCGGCCAGGCCGACCGCAGCAGCGCCGATCAGGACGGCGGCGGTGACAGAGCGGATGCTGATCGTGAAGGTCTTCATGGGTTTTCCTTTTCTCGAGGCGCCCGTTCTGCGCCGGTGAGAAAAGGTTCGACCCAGCCACTACCGAGATCCTTGAGGGATTCTTGAGCCGATCGAAGCGGCCCCGGTCTCAGTGACGTCAGGTGGTGGAGACCCACCAGTCGTACAGCGCCTTGAGGTCGTTGCCCTGTGCTGCGCCGAGCATCAGATCTGAGGTCTTCGTCCAGACCAGGTCGGCCCGCCCGTTGAGGGTGCCGCAGGCCAACATGCCCTCCGACTGATCGGGGGTGTTCTCGTAATCCCAACTGGTCGGCGAGCTGTCGCTGTCGGGGCATGCGGTGAGTTCGTCGTCGGCGATCGCGCCGTCGAAGTCCTCCTGCAGCCGGTCCACATCGCTGTAAAGCGCATAGAGCGCGCCCTCGTGGCCGTCACCGCTCTCGGTGGGCTTGCAGTCCACCGCCGCAATGGCGTTGTCCCACTCCTTGTTCGGCGTACATGCCGTCGGATCGGGCACCAGCGACATCAGCTGCCGCTCGGCCGGGGTGAGGTTGGCGGCCGTGCTGACCGGGTTCGGCGGTTCGTCGGGCACGGTGCGTGTGATCGTCAGCGTCGACGACGTCGCAGAGGCGTCCTTGGGGACGCGGGCCACCAGCCACGCGACGGTGGCCGCGACGGCGATCACGAGCACGACGGCCGCACCGCCGATGATCAGCGCCCGGCGGTCCCGCCGGGGCGTCGGGCCCTCGCGGCCCGCGGGCGGCGCGGAATCCGGTGCGGCGACCGCATTCACGGGCACCGTCTCCTGGTGGGCCGGATGCACGGGGTTCGAAACCTGGATCATCGGCCCCGAATCGCCTCCGCCCACGATTGCCGCTGCGGCGCGGGCGAATTCACCGGCCGTCTCGTAGCGGTCGGCGGCCTCCTTGGCCATGCCCTTCGCGATGATCGCGTCGAAGGCGGGTGGGATATCTGGGCGCATCTTGCTCGGCTGGGGCGGAGGTTCGATCAGATGCGCAGTGATCAGCATGCTGATGCTGTCGGCGGCGAACGGCTGCGCACCCGTGAGGCACTGGTGCAGCACGCACGCCAGCGCGTAGATGTCGGCCTTCTCGGTGACGGGCTTGGAGCTGAACCGCTCCGGCGCCATGTAAGCGTATGTGCCTATGGCGGTGCCCTTTTCGGTGAGCGTGTGGTCGGTGGCGGCGTTGGCGATGCCGAAGTCGACGAGGTAGGCGAAATCGTCAGCGGTGATGAGGATGTTCTCCGGCTTGACGTCGCGGTGCGTGATTCCGGCGGCGTGTGCGGCGTCGAGCGCCGCCGCCACCTGGCGGATGATCCAGACCGCGCGTGCCGGCGCCATCGCGCCGTCCCTGGCCAGCACGCTGCGCAAATCGATTCCGTCGATCAGCCGCATGTCGACGTAGAGGACACCGTCGATCTCGCCGTAGTCGTGGATGGGCACCACGTGCGGCTCTTGCAACTGGCCGGCGGCGCGGGCCTCGCGCTGCAGCCGTTCCCTGAACACCGGGTCATGCGACAGCGAGTCGGGCAGCAGCTTGAGCGCCACGATTCGGCCTTTGACGGTGTCCTCGGCCTCGTAGACCTCGCCCATGCCGCCGCGGCCGATCAGGCGGGTGAGGTGATAGGGGCCTAACCGCGAGCCCACCCGTGCGTTGTGCGGGGAGTCGTTCATCGCCGCCCTTCCTCGCACGCGTCCCGGTCCCACCGGGCCGGGTGTCCCCACTTCGGCTTTCCGAGCACCGTACTACTTCGCCCACAGCGACGGCGCAAGCGGCGCGTCGGCGTCAGTTCGCCGCCGCAGAGGCGTCGTACTCGAATGTGAACAGGTGCCCGCAGATCCGGATCTGATCGCCGTGGGCCAGCGCGACGCTGCCCTGGATCCGCGTGCCGTTGAGCTCCACGCCGTTGGCCGAGCGCAGATCGCTGATCGCGAAACCTGTTCCGGTGTCGATGATCGCCGCATGGTGGCGGCTGACCTTCGCGTCGTCCAGCACGATGTCGTTGTCGGGCAGCCTGCCGATCTTGGTGGCGACCGAGCTCAACGGGTGACGGTCGCCCGATGCGGCCACCAACCACACCGCCCCGCCGCGTGCCTCTACCTGCGTGCGCTGGTCGAGCACCGTCTTCGCGCCCGCGGCCGTGGTTTGCGCGGTCGCCTTCACGTCCAGCGGCTGCTGGCGCAGGATCTTGTCGTGCAAGGTCTGCACTGTCGGACCGGGATCGATGCCCAGGTCGTTTGCCAGTGCGGTTTTCAGCCGACGGTAGGCGTCGAGCGCGTCGGACTGGCGTTCACAGAGGTAGTAGGCGCTGATCAGCTGAGCCCACAGCGGTTCGCGGTAGGGATGGTCGGCCACCAGGGCTTCCACCTCGCCGATGATCAACGCGGCCCGACCGCAGGCGAGTTCGGCTTCGGCGTGGGCGGTGGCCACAGTCAGGCGCTCCTCGTCGAGGGCGGTCGCAAACGGGTCGACGAACGGGAACTCGCGCAGATCCTCGAGCACGTCGCCGCGCCACTGCTTCAGCGCGGCCGCCAGGTGCCGGCTCGCCCGCTCGAAATCTCCGGCCGCACCGGCCAGTACCCCCGCGGTCTTCTCCGCCGCGAACCGGCCGAGATCGCACGCGCTGTCGGCCACGGTCAACCGGTATCCGGGGGCGACGCTTGCCAACGTCTTCTGTGGCGCGGGGTCCGCCTGGCCGATGAGCTTGCGCAGGTTCGAGACATACGAGTGGACGCTGCCCCGGGCGCCGGGCAGCGGCGAATCGCCCCACACCGCGTTGATCAGCGTGTCGACGGCCACCGCGCGGTTGCGGTTGATCACCAGCGTGGCGAGGATGGCGCGCAGCTTCGGCGTCCCCACTGCCACGTCGACACCGTCGATGGTCATCTGCAGCGGGCCGAGCACACCGAAACCGAGAGCTTTACCCGCCATGTGGTGCGCCACCTTCCCCTCGATGTGCCTCCGCCGGGTCAATTGTGTCCTAGCGCTGGGTCTTGGCACGGGGGCCGGTCCAGGAAACCGCCCTGGGGGCGCGGGCTTTCGCCCACGCCCCCAGAAACGGTGCTGCGGTTATCCAGTTGTCAGCCGTTGGCTCACCGCTTGGCGACGGCGACGTTGTAGCCGGGCAGCGGTCCCTCCGACGGCGCCGCGAGTCCGGGAAGTTGCAGCGTCTTGGTGATCTCGAACTGACGCTCACCGCTCGCGTTCTTCGACCACTGACCCCAGGCGGTGTCGACGCCGTCGATCAACACTCGGCGCGCACCCATGGTGTTGTCGTCCCCGAGGTCGACCAGCGTCTTGACCCGGAACGGCTGGGAGATGCCGGTCGAGTAACGCAGTTGCACCAGGACGTTCTTCAGGGCTGCGGGCGGTGCCGGCTTGGGGGCGCCGCCGGTGAAGCTGCCCACGGACACCTGCCTGATCGGCCCGGACGGTGACGCGACCACCGCCGTGAACGGATACACGCCCGCGGCGGGGGTGTTCAGGACGACGCGCTGCAAGGGCGGCACGGTGACGATCCGCGGGGCGTTGCCGTAGGTGTAGACCAACTGCAGCGGGTTGTTGTACGGGTTGAGAATGACCGGCCGGTTGTAGGTGTCATAGCTGACCCAGCTCGAATCCCACGTTGTCACTTCACGATTCCACTCGCCGGCGGCCACCGTGCTGTCGCTCGTCATCGCCTGGGTGACGAGCTCACTTATCTGCTCGACATCGGCCTGCTGTGCCGGCTCGGGATCAGCCAACACTGGCTCGGCGTCGTCGGCCACGTCGACATCGTGCGGTGACGGGGCGTCGGCGACCGGTGTGCTGTCCGGGATATCGGCAGGCGCCTCCGCGGGTGCGTCGGCGGGTGCCTCGGGCACCGAATCGGCGGGCGCGTCGCCGGGTACGTCCGCCGGCTCCTCGGGGGTCGAATCGGCGGGCGCCTCCGCCGGAACGTCGGCAGGCTCCTCGGGCGCCGAATCCGCAGGCGCCTCCGCCGGCTCCTCGGGCACGTCCGCGGGCGCCTCCGCCGGCTCCTCGGGCATGTCCACGGGCGCCTCGGGCTCTGAATCGGCAGGGGCCGCTGGCATGTCGTAGTCGTTGTCGAACGCCGCCACATCGCCCGACGAGTCGTCGTCGTCGGCCTTGTGCCCGGAGAACTGCTGCGAGTGCGCGGCCGGCACTCCCGTGGCCCAATCCTGATGGCCCGGGGTCACGGCGGCGCTGGCGCCGCCCGCCAGGCCGATGGCCGCGCTGCCGATGAGGCCGGCGACCAGAGCCGCGCGGATGGTGTTCTTCATGTTCTGCTCCTGTGTCGGTTCCAGGCACCCGAGTGGTGCTGGTGGTGACAACAGGCTGCGAGGACCGCCTCCAGGGATTCTTACGCTCCCCGGCGGTCCGCTAGGACAACCGGTTCGCGAGCTCACCCGCATCGACGTCGGGCGGCACGACCGCCCAGCGGCCGCCCCAGTTGGCCGTGGCCAGCGCGCTGTAGACCTCGCCGGTGCGACGCTGCAGGCCGTCGTCGCGTTCGTATGCGTCCTTCGCGCGGTCGGCCTCTTCTCGGGCGCGGTTCTCCGCCCGTTCGGCGGCAAGCTCGATCGGCACCGCGAGCAGGATCTGGGCGTCGGGCTTCGGGAGCTGGAGACGGTCGTATTCGAGATGGCGCACCCATTCCACGACCTCACCGTCGGCGCCCTGGTGCAGCCGGGCCGCGCTGTAGGCGGCGTTGGAGGCGACGTAGCGGTCGAGGATCACGACATCGTATGCATCGGTGAGGTGGCCGATCTGTTCCTTGGCGCCGGCGCGGTCGAGGGCGAACAGCACCGCCATCGCGTAGACCGAGTCGGCCAGATCGCCGTGGGCCCCGCGCAACGCCTCGGCGGCCAGGTCGGCCTCCACCGAATGGTGGTAGCGCGGAAACGCAAGGGTGGCGACCGATTTGTGCGCACCCTCGAAGGCGGTGCGCAGACCGTTGGTCAAGGTGCGCTTGCCGGCACCGTCGACACCTTCGATCACGATGAGCACCCAGCGAGCGTAACGGCGCGCCGGTCGATGAGTTTCGTCGCCGCCGACGGTCTACTCAGATGACCAACCTGGAGCACGGGAGCGATGAAGTGATGACGACACACACCGTCGGGACGCGGGAGCAGTGGCGGGCCGCGTACGAGCAGCAGCTGGCCAAGGAAAAAGAGCTGACCCGACGCGCCACCGAACTTGCCGAGGAACGCCGCAGACTGCCGTGGGTGCCGGTGGACAAGCAGTACCTGTTCGACACCACAGCCGGAAAGCGCACGCTGGCCGAACTGTTCGACGGCCGCTCACAGCTGATCGTGCGGCACTTCATGCACGGGCCCAAGACGCCGGAGGGCTGCCCGGGGTGCACGTTCGAGACGGACAATCTGGTCGGCGCCGTGCCACATCTGGCGCACCGGGACGTGACGTTCGTGCTGGCGTCACGATCGCCGCTGCCGGTGCTCACGGCGTACAAGCAGCGGATGGGTTGGGACGTGGAGTGGGTGTCGTCCGGCGGCACCGACTTCGATGCCGACTTCTTCCACTACATGCATGTCCCGACGCCACGCCGGGGCAGCGGCAACATGCTCGACGTGATGGAGCTGATGGCGCTGAGCTGCTTCGCGCTGGAGGACGGCCCGGAGGGCAGCCCAGAGAAAAGCACTGTCTACCACACGTATTCGACCTACGACCGCGGGACCGAGGCGCTGAACGCGACGTGGCAGCTGCTCGACCGCGCGCCTCGGGGCCGGGGTGACGACTTCTCGAACTGGCCGCGCAAGCGCGATGAGTACGACACGTAGCGACGCGTCGATCAGAACTGGCCGCAGTTCGGTGTCGTCGGCAATCCGTTGAACCGGTCGGCAATCCACTGCATCGCCCGCTCCCCGTCCACCAGCATCGGCAGCCCGTGGTTGACGATGGCCTTGTTCAGAAAGGGCGGCTGCTCGTTGGTCCACATCTGCACATCGGCGCCCTGAGCGCACCAGTCGCGGCCCAGCTGAGCGGCCGGCCCGTACGGCACCAACGGGTCGAACCGGTTGCTGAGGATCATCACCGGCGCGTTGGGCTTGTACATGCCCAGCTTCTGCATGTCGAACAGGCTGCTGAACGGTTCCTGATTGACCAGTTCGTGGATGTCCTCGGTGAAGTACGGCTGTAGGTGGCGGAACATGAACTTCGTCAGGGTCTCGGCCACGCACTGGTCCTGCACCTTGTTCAGGAGATCCGCCCCGCGCGGCGTCATCTTCGAGCGGATCACCTGCTCGAACTCCGGGTAGGTGGTGATCACCGAGTTGAGTGCATAGCCGACGGCGCCGACCAGGACACTGCCGTCCGCGTACGGAAACAGTTCCTTCAGATCCGCAGGCGGCGCGCCCGCGTACGTTCCGACGACGTTGAGCTCCGGTGCGTACGACGGCGCCAACTCAGCCGCCGACGCCGCCGCGCCGCCGCCCTGCGAATAACCCCAAAAGGCAAGCGGGCCATGCGGATCCAGCGATGTGTCGGGAAGCCGCAGCGCCGCCCTGCCGGCGTCGAGCATCGCGTTGCCCTGGGCGACCCGATTGACGTAGGTGTGCAATCCGGGTGTGCCGAGGCCCTGGTAGTCGGTCATCACGATCGCGAAACCCCGCGCCACCATCGTGGCGACGAACAACTCCTCGTAGTTGAACGCCAGGTCCAGCCACGGCGACCAGTGGATGCCCTGATTGAACTGCCGCGACGGCGCGCACTGGTCGCCCTGCCCCTGAGTCCCTGGCCCGTACACGATCAGCGGACGGGGTCCCTGGCCCGGCCAGTTGTTGTAGGGCTCGAAGTACGTGCCGGTGACCGCCATCGGGTTTCCGCGAGCGTCGGTGCTGCGGTACATAATTCGCGTCCCGGTCGCCATGATGGCGCCCAGCTGGCCCGACGGTTCGAGTACCAGTCGCGACGGCTCGGTGCGAATGAGATCGCCCGGCGTGCCCGGCGGCAGCGGGTCAGGCGGGGTGTAGAACGCGGTGTACTCGTCCTCGTTGAATATGGGATTCCAGTCGTCGTTGCTGGGATCGGCGTTGGCTTGTGGCGCGAAAACCGCTGCCAGCGCAACGAGAACAGCGACAACCACCCCCCGGCGCACACATGGACCGTAACAGAACCGTTATGACCCTCGGCAGATGTGCAAGCACTGCGGGTTTCCTGTGCATGCGCTTGGGATCGGACGCGCCGGCGGCAGGTGAAACCCAGACTGAGAACCGAACGTGCTCGCCTGATGACCCGAGGAGTCCACATGCTCAACGCTGCCGCCACTCGCCGGCTGGTGATATCCGCATTTGCCGGCGCCGCATGGTGCGTCGCGCTGTTCAGCGCCGTCCCCCTCGCGAATGCGGATCCGCAGAATCCACCGGGCTGCACCGCTGCCGATCTCGAAGGCGTTCGGGCCGGCGTCGATGCGTCGACCGCGGCCTACCTGTTCACCCATCCGGACCTCAACGGGCTCATGGGCTCGCTGCAGGGCCAGTCGCGCGCACAGGTCGCCGAGCACGTCACGGACTACTTGAAGGCGCACCCGCAGGAGAACGTCGAGATGACCGGTATCCGTCAACCGTTGATGGATATCAAGAACCATTGCGGCGCACTGGTTTCGCCCTGAGCCCCACCACCAGAAACACAGAGGCCCCTGACACGTCGCGTCAGGGGCCTCTGTTCTAGAGCGTCAGTACCGGTAATGCTCCGGCTTGTACGGGCCTTCGACGTCGACGCCGATGTACTCCGCCTGCTCCTTGGTGAGCTTGGTCAGCGTGCCGCCGAGTGCCTCGACGTGGATACGCGCGACCTTCTCGTCGAGGTGCTTGGCCAACCGGTAGACCGCGTTGTCGTACTCGTCGTTCTTGGTCCACAGCTCGATCTGAGCGATCACCTGGTTGGAGAAGCTGTTGCTCATCACGAACGACGGGTGCCCCGTCGCATTGCCCAGGTTCAGCAGCCGGCCTTCCGACAGCACGACGATCGACTTGCCGCTGTCGAAGATCCACTGATCGACCTGCGGCTTGATGTTGAGCCGCTTGGCACCCGAACGCTCGAGTGCTGCCATCTGGATCTCGTCGTCGAAGTGGCCGATGTTGCCGAGGATGGCCTGGTCCTTCATCTGCCGCATGTGATCCAGCGTGATGATGTCCTTGTTGCCGGTCGCCGTGATCACGATGTCGGCGTCGCCGATCGCCTCCTCGACGGTGCGCACGTCGAAGCCGTCCATCAGTGCCTGCAGGGCGTTGATCGGGTCGATCTCGGTGACCGTCACGCGGGCGCCCTGGCCGGCCAGCGACTCCGCGCAGCCCTTGCCGACGTCGCCGTAGCCGCAGATCAGCACCTTCTTGCCGCCGATGAGGACGTCGGTACCGCGGTTGATGCCGTCGATCAACGAGTGCCGGGTGCCGTACTTGTTGTCGAACTTGGACTTGGTCACCGAGTCGTTGACGTTGATCGCCGGGAACGGCAGCTCGCCGGAGGCCTCGAACTGGTAGAGCCGCAGCACACCGGTCGTGGTCTCCTCGGTGACGCCCTTGACCGACTCGGCGATCTTCGTCCACTTGCTCTTGTCGGTTTCGAAGCGCTTACGCAGCACCCCGAGGAACACCTTCCATTCGGCGGAGTCGTCGTCCTCGGCGGGCGGTACGACACCGGCCTTCTCGTACTGCGCGCCGCGCAGCACCATCATGGTGGCGTCGCCGCCGTCGTCGAGAATCATGTTGGCGGGCTCGCCTTCCCAGGTGAGCATCTGCTCGGCCGCCCACCAGTACTCCTCGAGCGTCTCGCCCTTCCACGCGAACACCGGGGTGCCCTTGGGCTCCTCGGGGGTGCCGTTCGGGCCGACGACGACGGCCGCGGCGGCGTGGTCCTGGGTGGAGAAGATGTTGCAGGACGCCCAGCGCACCTCAGCGCCCAGCGCGACCAGCGTCTCGATCAGCACGGCGGTCTGCACGGTCATGTGCAGTGAACCCGAGATCCGCGCGCCCTTGAGCGGCTGGACGTCGTGGTATTCGCGGCGAAGCGACATCAGGCCGGGCATCTCGTGCTCGGCGAGCCGGATCTCCTTGCGGCCGAAGTCGGCCAGCGACAGGTCGGCCACCTTGTAATCGATGCCGTTGCGCACGTCGGCCTTCAACTCAGTCATGGATTTCTAGAGCCCTTCTTCATTCGTCTTTGTCTCTGAGCGCACAGATGTGCGCAGCGACGACACCCTAGCCTGCGGGCTCGCGGGACAGGCGCTCCACGTTTTTGACAGCGGTGGCGCTCTGACAGCTAAGAGGTATCGATAACACCGTAGCGCTCGGCGAACGGCGTCATCAAACGGGCCAGGTCACGCGCGACGTCATGGTCTGCCTCGGGCGGCATCGAGACATAGCTCATCGCGAGCCGCACGATCGCCCGCGCCAGCACCGCGGCGTCGTCCTCGGTGCACTTCACCCAGCTATCGACGAAGGTCGATGTCAGCCGCTGCGAGCAATGCGTGATGATCGGCCCGCTGTCGGTGGTGATGAGCTGCAGCAGGTCGGGTTTGACGTCACCGGTCAGCAACGATTGCACCAGGGGGTCGGCGGCGGACTCGGTGAAGAAGTCGCGAAACCCCTGCATGAAGGCGGCGTGCACGTCGCCCTCGTTGCCCTCGATGGCGCCGTCGATCTGGTCGACGAGGCGGTCCGCCAGGCGCAGCGCGTAGGCCTGGGCCAGACCGTGCCGCGACCCGAACTCGTTGTAGATGGTCTGGCGGCTGATGCCGGCGGCCTTGGCCACATGCGAAAGCGTGATCGCCGACCAGTCACGGGTGAGCAGCTCGTCGCGCATGCCGTCGAGAATCGAATCGCGCAGTAACACCCTCGACGCTTCGGCGTAGGGGATCCGTTGGGCGGTCCGGCGCTGTCGCGGGCTGCTCACCCTCGTAACGTTAGTCCGTCTAGTCGTTCCCGGCGCTTCACTTCGCCAGGCCACGGTCACGAACGTGCCACTTCCACCATGTCGAAGTCCGCCTTGGCGGCACCGCAGTCCGGGCAGCTCCAGTCGTCGGGGATGTCGTCCCAGCGAGTGCCAGGGGCGATGCCGTCCTCCGGCCAACCCTTGGCTTCGTCGTACTCGAATCCGCACTGCACGCAGACGAAGAGTTTGTAGTCCATGTCATTTCCTTTCTCGGGGTTGACTCTGCGCCGAGGGCGCGGCTTCGGGCTGTGTGCCGCCCTGGACGCAGAGTCAATGGGGTTAAACGGTTGTGAAGTCGACCTTCTCGCGTACCGCGCAGTCCGGGCAGCACCAGTCGTCGGGGATGTCGTCCCATGCGGTGCCCGCCGGGAATCCTTCTCGCGGGGCACCTTTCGCCTCGTCGTAGATGTAACCGCAGCCCGGGCACTTGAACATGCTCACGCGGCCGCCCCGTACTTGGCGAGAACCTTGTCGCGCACCCGCGGATGCACATTCACCTTGGTGATGTCTCCGTCGTAGTGCTCGAGCACCCTGTGGTCCATCACCTTTCGCCACAGTGGCGGGAAGTAGGTCAGCGAGATCATCGACGCGTAGCCACTCGGCAGATTCGGAGCGCCTTCCATGCTGCGCAGCGTCTGGTAACGACGCGTCGGGTTGGCGTGATGATCGCTGTGCCGCTGCAGGTGGTAGAGGAACAGGTTGGTCACGATGTGGTCGGAGTTCCAGCTGTGCACCGGAGCGCACCGCTCGTAGCGGCCGCTTTCGGTCTTCTGGCGCAGCAGGCCGTAGTGCTCGAGATAGTTGACGGTCTCGAGAAGGGTGAACCCGAACACCGCGGAGATGAGGATGTAGGGAATCAGCGCCAGTCCGAAGACCGCGATCAGGATGCCGTAGAACACCACCGACATCGCCCAGGCGTTGAGCACGTCGTTGGACCAGTGCCAGGGGCTCTTCCCCTGCCGGCGCAGCCGCGCGGCCTCCAACTCCCAGGCCGACTTCAGGCTCCCCCACACGCTGCGCGGCAGGAACTCCCAGAACGTCTCACCGAAGCGCGCCGACGCAGGATCCTCCGGCGTCGCGACGCGCACGTGGTGGCCGCGGTTGTGCTCGATGTAGAAGTGGCCGTAAAGCGTTTGCGCCAAGGTGATCTTGGCCAGCCAGCGTTCCAATTCGTCCTTCTTGTGGCCCATCTCGTGTGCGGTGTTGATGCCGACGCCGCCGAGCATGCCCACCGACAGGGCGAGGCCGATCTTCGCGGGCCAGCTCAGACCGCCGTCAAAGCCGAGCCAGCTCAGATTCGACGCGGTGAACAGGTAGGCCCCCAGGATCACGCTGGCGTACTGGAACGGGATGTAGAGGTAGGTGCAGTAGCGGTAGTACTTGTCGTTCTCCAGCCGCTCCATCACCTCGTCGGGCGGGTTCTGCCCGTCGGGCCCGAACCGGAGGTCGAGTGCCGGCAGCACGATGTAGAGCAGGATCGGGCCGATCCAGAACGGCACCTGCGCCACGCCGTGCCAGCCCCACTGGTTGAACGCCCACACCAGCGGCAGCATCACGAAGAGCGCCGTAGGGGCGATGAGCCCCATCAGCCATAGGTAGCGCTTTTTGTCCCGCCACTGGGCGACGTCGACTTCGGACATTTGCGTGGTCACTAGAGCCTCCCGAGGTGAGTGCCATCACGATTCGAGTTGACTCTAGCGATACTTTTGTCGTCTGTCTAGACATTCGATGTCGCTTTGTAAAGTTCCTAATTGCGATTTGGGCGTGCGCAGTCACGCTGAGCGAGACCCAGCACGCCGAAATCGCAGGGTTACGGGACCTGAGCGGCCTCGCGGCGGCCGAGCAGCGAGTGCCTGCGGCCGTAGAGGAAATAGACCACCACGCCGATCCCCATCCAGATGAGGAACCGGACCCAGGTCAGCGCCGTGAGGTTGAGCATCAGCCACAGGCACGCCGCGATCGCGGCCACCGGCAGCCACGGCACTCCCGGCGCGCGGAATCCGCGATCGAGGTCGGGGCGGGTTCGGCGCAACACGATCACCCCCGCCGACACCAGCACGAATGCGAAGAGCGTGCCGATGTTCACCATCTCCTCGAGCTTGCCGATCGGGAACACCGTCGCCGCCACCGCGACCAGCACACCGACGATGAGCGTGATGCGTACCGGTGTGCCATGGCGACCGGTCTTGGCCAACGACCGCGGCATCAAGCCGTCGCGGCACATGGCGAACAACACCCGCGTCTGGCCGAGCACCAGCACGATCACGACTGTCGTCAGCCCGGCCAGCGCACCGATCGAGATCACCTTCGCCGCCCAGTGGATCCCGTTGGCGGCGAACGCGGTTGCGAGGTTTGCCTTTTCGCCCGCATCGCGCAGTTCCGTATAGCTCACCATGCCCGAGAGCACCACGGCCACCGCGACGTAAAGGACGGTGACGATCGCCAGCGAGGCCAGGATCCCGCGGGCCACATCCTGCTGCGGGTTCTTGGTTTCTTCGGCGGTGGTGGCCACGACGTCGAAGCCGATGAAGGCGAAGAACACGATCGACGCGCCCGCGAGTACGCCATACCAGCCGTAGGTACTGCCGCCGGCGCCGGTGACCAACGAGAACAACGACTGGTCCATCCCGGAACTGCTTTCGCCACCTTCGGCGGCCGGCGGGATAAACGGAGTGAAGTTCTGCATCTTGATGTAGAACGCGCCGACGGCTACCACGAGCAGCACCACAGCCACCTTGATCACGGTGATCACCAGGCTCACCCCTGCGGAGAGTTTGGTACCCCACGCCAGGATGGCGGTGACGAACGCGATGATCAGCAGGGCGCCCCAATCCACTTCGAACCCCGCCAGATCCATTGTCCCGCCACCGAATTCGAACACTGTGCCGAGGTAGCTCGACCAGCCCTTGGCAACCACGGCTGCCGCCACGGCGAACTCGAGGATGAGGTCCCACCCGATGACCCAGGCGATGAACTCACCGAAGGTCGCGTAGGAGAAGGTGTAGGCACTTCCGGCCACCGGCACCGTCGACGCGAATTCGGCGTAGCACAGTGCCGCCAGCCCGCAGGCGACCGCCGCGATGACGAAGGAGATCGAGATCGCCGGGCCGGTGATGTTGCCGGCCGTCGACGCAGTGATCGTGAAGATGCCGGCACCGATGACGATCGAGACCCCGAAGACGGTGAGGTCCCACCAGTTCAGGTCCTTACGCAGGCGAGTATCGGGTTCGTCGGTGTCGGCGATCGACTGCTCAACCGACTTCGTCCTGCGCGCCATCGGCATGTCCTTCCAAGGGCTGTGGCTGGAATGTACCGAGTACTGTGCACCCGATGGGGCGGAGTTATAAACACTCGATCGTCATTGGGGGCAGCCTGGCGGGATTGTGCGCCGCCCGAGTGCTCTCCGACGTCAGCGAGCGCGTCACCGTCTACGAGCGCGACGAGTTGCCCGACGGCCCGGCGAACCGCGCCGCCGTCCCACAAGGCCGCCATGTGCACATGCTGATGGCGCGCGGCGCCCAGGAGTTCGAGCGCCACTTCCCCGGCCTGCTCGACGACATGGTGGCCGCCGGCGTGCCGATCCTGGAGAACCGGCCCGATTGCATCCATTTCGGGGCCGCGGGCCATGTGCTGGGGACGGCGCACCGGTTGCAGGACGAGTTCACCGCGTACGTGCCCAGCAGGCCGATGCTGGAGTGGCAGATCCGGCGCCGCGTGCTGGCGATCGAGAATGTCGCCA
This sequence comes from Mycobacterium barrassiae, assembly GCF_025822765.1. GTDB lineage: Bacteria > Actinomycetota > Actinomycetes > Mycobacteriales > Mycobacteriaceae > Mycobacterium > Mycobacterium barrassiae. Next base: position 474,464 of record NZ_JACKUK010000016.1, read on the forward strand.
TCGTCCACGCGACGGTGACCGAGCCGGCCTACGACGAGATGTGCCGACGAGTCACGGGTGTCCTGCTCGACTCCGGCGAGACGGTATCGGCCGATCTTGTCGTGGACGCGGCGGGTCGGGGCACCCGGCTGCCCAGCTGGCTGGAGAAGTGGGGATACCCGCGCCCCCACGAGGAGACGGTCGACGTCGGGATCGCGTACGCCAGCCAACGGGTTCAGGTTCCCGATGGCTTGCTGACCGAGAAGGTCGTGGTGGCCGGCGCTTCTCGGGATCAGCCGCGCGGGGTCGGCATGCTGCTGTACGAGGACGGCATCTGGAACGTGACGACGTTCGGGGTGGCAAAAGCCGAGCCGCCGCTGCACTTCGCGCAGATCTGCGACCTCGCCGACGATGTCCTGCCCGCGCACGTGTCGTCGGCCCTGCGGCAGGGCACGCCCCTTGGCGAGATGGCGTTTCACAAGTACCCGACCAGCCGCTGGCGTCGCTACGACAAGGTCGAGCGTTTCCCCGGCGGCATCTTCCCCTTCGGCGACGCCGTCGCGAGCTTCAATCCCACCTTCGGGCAGGGCATGACGATGACGGCCATCCAGGCGGCGAACTTGCGCGAGGTCATCGAGTCCGGGGAACCGGACGTCGCGACCCACCTGGCGAAGGCCACGGCCAAGACGACGTATCCGGTGTGGATGATGACCGCGATCGGCGACTTGACCCTGCACAACGCCACCGGTGAGATGCCGCGATGGTACAAGCCGGTCGGCGGCCTGTTCGATCAGTTCCTCGGTGCCGCCGAGACGGATCCCGTACTGGCCGAGTGGTTTCTGCGCCGGTTCAGCCTCCTCGACAGCCTCTACATGATTCCGTCGGCACGTCTGGTTGGTCGGACCATCCGGCACAACATGAGGCTGTGGCTGGCGGAGCACTCCGGCTCGTCGGCCAGGCACCAGAACCTGGTTGCCGGTCGATAAGGCCTCCGCGTAACTTGGTCGGTGGAGACCACCATGACTTCGCTGACCCGGACACTGAGGGATATCCGTGACGTCGCATCGTGCGATATCCCGTACTGGTTACCGCCCGGCGGCAGAGACAACGGCGTCTGGGCTGATACCTGGGAGTTGCTCACTGACATCGAATTCGCCGATGTCACAACGGTTCTCGATCTACTCGCCGCAGCAGACATCGGTGGCTACGCTGCGATACCCGGCGGTCGGCGCGCCCGTGCGCGAGGGCCGGTGCCCTACACCCTCTGGATCGACGCGGCGCAATATGGCGCGGCCGAAGAGGTGCTGATCAGGTTCATGCAAAATCGGGTCGCGCGGCTGGCGTTCTAGATACCGACCGTCGCCCGGAAGAGCCTCGTCGAATTGTCGGCGGCCAGGCGGATCGGCCCCTCGTCGGCCGCGACCCACGCCGCAGCTCCCTGGTTCAGGGTGATGTTGCCGCTCTTGGCGTACACCACCGTCGACCCCTTGGTGCACAACAGGATCTGGGGTCCGTCATGGCGGCTCGGGGCGTCGATCTCGTGACCCAGGTGCTCGCCGTCGATACTCAGCTCCGAGACCGCGAACTCCGCAGCCGGGGTGTTGTACAGCAATTCGATGCCGTCCTCGGTGACTGTGGGACGGAGCAGGTCCTCACTCGCCGGGGTGAAGTCGAGTACGCGCAACAGCTCGGGCACATCGACGTGCTTGGGGGTCAGCCCACCACGTAGCACGTTGTCGGAGTTGGCCATCACCTCGACACCCATGCCATGCAGATAGGCATGGAGGTTTCCCGCAGGCATGTAAATCGCCTCGCCCGGCTGCAGGGTGATGCGGTTCAACAGCAAGCTCGCCAACACACCCGCATCGCCGGGATAGCGCTCGCCGAGTTCGAGGACGGTTTTGGCCTCGGCGGCGAATTCCTTTTTGCGCGAACGCACATAGTGGATCGCACCGTCGATCACCGCAGGCACCAGGACGTCGAGGTCGGGCTGTGGGGCGGTGATCCACGTGGTGAACAGGGCCCGCAGGCCGTCCGCGTCGGGCTGGCCGACGAGCAGGCTCACGTACGGGTCGAGATCAGTCACCGCCAGCGCCCGCATCAATTCGATGGTGCGCTCCGCGGGGCGGAATCCGGCCAGCGCCTCGAATGTCCCGACCGCGATGAGGATTTCGGGCTTGTGGCTGGGGTCGCGGTAGTTGCGGTTCGGCGCGGACACGGGGATGCCCATCTTGTTCTCGCGGGCGAAGCCTTCGGCCGCCTGCCGCGCGCTGGGATGCGCCTGAAGTGAAAGGGGTTCGTCGGCGGCCAGCACCTTGAGCAGGAAGGGCAGCGTGTCGCCGAACCGGTCCCGCACCGCCGAGCCAAGCTGCCCCTCGGGATCATCGCGCAGCGTCTCGAGCAACGACCGCTCACCGTCTTCGGTCTCCAGCCACGCGGGGTCCCCCGGATGAGCGCCGAACCACAGCTCAGCCTCTGGATGTGCGGTGGGACTTGGTCGTCCGGTGAAATCGGCGATCGCAGTGCGTGATCCCCAGGCATAGGTCCGCACCGCGCCACGTAGCAGGTTCACTTGCTCAACCCCGCACCAGCTTCAGGTAGACGGCCGCCATCTCCAGGCGAAGCGCCAGCATGGCCAGTTGCTCTTCCAGACGTCCGGGCCGCACCACAGCCACGGGTGCGAGGTCACCCGCAGCGGTGTCCGGCGTCTCCGGCACGTCTTCGGCGTTGATCACGTCGACGTCGTCCAGCCCGGCGATTCTGGCGACGACCACCGGTCGTTCGGCGTCGGTGGCGAGCACGAAGGTCCGCACCCGCGGTGGCAGCGGACCGTCGATCTGCTCGTCGTGGAATATCGACCGCTCCCGCTCGGGCGCATCGCCCATCCCGTTGCGCAACGCCACCAACGCATCTGCCAGTCCCACCGCGGACACGACGCGGTGAGCGACCCGCAGCATGATGGCTGCGACGTGCCGCGCCAACACCAGAGTGGCCGCGTTGTCGCCCGCGATGACGACATCGCAACCGTCCATTCGCTCGGCCAACGCCTTCGCGGGATTGGTGAAGAGTTCGCGTCCGGCGCTGTTGCGCAACGCTTCTGAGTCCAGTTCGTCGGCGAGCGTCGCCAGATCCACCTGCAGCCCCGGGTCGACCGCTTGCAGGGCCGCAAGGCCGGCGGCGAGATAGCGGGAGAAGCGGAACTCGTCGGGTACCCACACCCGCGGTGCCATCGCGACGGACCGTCCCGCCGTTGCGTCACGCAGCGGTCCCTCGTACGGCGCGATCACGACGACGCGAGCGCCGCGGCGCACACCGGTGGCCGCGGCGGACACCAGGGCGGGATCGCCGGGGTCGTCGCCGGCGACGATCAGCACGTCGAGCGCGCCGATCCACGGAGGCACCTCGGGGGCGACGACGATCGGCGCGGCCACCGAACCACCCAGCGCAGCGGCGAGCAAAGAGCCTGCCGTTTCAGCGTTTCCGCGGCCCGCGACCCAGATCACCGTGCGGGGTGGCTGGTCGCTCTGCAGCTGATCCAGCTCGCCCTCCTCGAGCGCCGCGGCCGTCGCGCGCACCTGCGCACCGGCCATCGCCACCGCGCGAAGCGAACCGTCACGGTCGGCCGTGAGCAGTCCTTCCACGTCGTCGAGGTCGACGACGGAGTGGGTGGCGTTCACGTGGCCGCCTCAGATTCTGCGCTGACGATCCGCGAGATCTGCCCGACAATGTCGTCGACCTCCTCGATGGTCCGCGCTTCGACGTTGAGCCGCAGCAACGGCTCGGTGTTGGACGAACGCAGGTTGAACCACGACCCGTCGCCCAGATCCACCGTGACGCCGTCCAAATGGTCGAGCGAGTGGATGCGCGCGTTGAACGCCAACAACACTTCGTCGACGCGCGCCGCGGCGTCGGTGACGGTGAAGTTGATCTCGCCGGAGGCCTCATAGCGCCGATAGTCGGCCATCAGGTCAGAAAGCGGTCGATGCTGCTCGCCCAGAGCCGCCAAGACGTGCAGGGCGGCGAGCATGCCTGAATCGGCACCCCAGAAATCGCGGAAGTAGTAGTGCGCCGAGTGCTCTCCACCGAAGATCGCGCCGGTGTCGGCCATCAGCGCCTTGATGTAGGAGTGTCCGACGCGCGAGCGCACCGGCGTGCCGCCCCGCTCGGTGACGAGTTCGGGGACCGCCCGGGACGTGATCAGGTTGTGGATCACCGTCGCGCCGATCTCACGACCCAGTTCCCGCGAGGCGACCAGCGCGGTCACCGCCGACGGCGACACCGGTTGGCCTTTCTCGTCGACGACGAAGCACCGGTCGGCATCGCCGTCGAACGCCAGCCCGATGTCGGCGCCGGTCGTCAGCACGAACGCCTGGAGGTCGACGAGGTTCGTGGGGTCCAGCGGATTGGCTTCATGGTTGGGGAACGTGCCGTCGAGTTCGAAGAACAGCGGAGCGAGCGTGATCGACGGGATCGGTCCCAGCACAGCAGGAGTGGTGTGGCCGCCCATCCCGTTGCCGGCGTCGACGGCGACCTTCAGCGGCCGCAGTTCGGCGAGACTGACCAGCGAGCGCAGGAACTCACCGTAGTCGGCCAGCACGTCGCGGTCGGAGATCGAGCCGCGGGGCCCGTCGTAGGCAGGCACCCCCGCGATGACGTCCTCGCTGATCGTGGTCAACCCGGTGTCCTTGCCGACCGGCTTGGCTTCGGCCCGGCACAACTTGATGCCGTTGTAGGCGGCCGGGTTGTGGCTCGCGGTGAACATCGCGCCGGGGCAGTTCAGCAGGCCCGAGGCGAAGTACAGCTGATCGGTGGACGCCAGGCCGATGCGCACCACATCGAGGCCCTGCGCGACGACACCCTCGGCGAAGGCCTCCGAGAGTGCGGGCGAGCTGTCCCGCATGTCGTGACCGATGACCACCGAGGTGGCGTTCTCACCGCGCATGAGCCGCGCGAATGCACCGCCGACCTCGCCGACGAACTGCTCGTCGATCTCATCGCCCACCAGACCCCGCACGTCATACGCCTTGATGACTCGGTGGACAGCCGCAGCGGGCCGGGACATAAAACTCCTTGAGACATGGACTGCTGGCCGCCAGCCTAGCCGCCGATCGGCCGCCACACTTCGTCTAGTCCTCGCCTCGGCGCCCCGCTAATCAGGCGGATCTGGCAACACCCGCAGATGGCCCCGTCGCCGCCCATTGGTTTCCGACCGGCGGGCGGGCGGCGCCATCAGGGCCCCACCCGACATGCCGGTGACGGGATCGGAAAAGCCGGCTGCGACTCCGTTCATGGACGGCGGCGAATCGCGGCCTTCGCGCACCGCGTCCGCCAGGGCCACCAGATCGTCCTCGTCGGGGTGCGTCGGCAGCGGACCGGCATGGCGCACCAGCTCCCAGCCGCGGGGCGCGGTGATGCGGCTGGCGTGCAGCACGCAGAGATCCCACGAGTGCGGCTCGGACACCGTGGCCAGCGGACCGACGACTGCCGTTGAGTCGGAGTACACAAAGGTCAGCGTCGCGACCGCATAGTGGGGACACCCGGGCCGGCAGCAGCGACGGGGAACGTTCACAGCGAGAGGCTATCGTGCGCAAACGGCGCACACCGCCGGACACGCGCGCCGTCGGAGTGTCGATCTTCAACCGTTACGATCTTGTCGTGCCCGAGCGCAGACGCCTGCGATCTCGCCGCGGCCGCGAAATGCGCGGGCCGCTCCTTCCACCGACGGTCCCCGGCTGGCGCAGCCGCGCCGAGCTGTTCGACATGGCCGTGCTGGAAGCCTATGAGCCCATCGAACGCCGTTGGCAGGACCGGGTGTCCACTCTGGACATCGCCGTCGACGAAATCCCGCGTATCTCACCGAAGGATCCGGAGAGCGTGCAGTGGCCGCCCGAGGTCATCGCCGAGGGGCCCATTGCGCTGGCCCGGCTGATCCCGGCGGGTGTCGATGTACGCGGCAACGCGACCCGCGCACGAATTGTCTTGTTCCGCAAGCCGATCGAGCGACGGGCAAAGGACACCGTCGAACTCTCGGAGTTACTTCGCGAAATCCTGGTGGCACAGGTGGCCACCTATTTGGGAGTCGAGCCGTCCGTCATCGACCCCACGATCGAAGACGAGTGAACGTAACGGCTAGATCACGCCGCGCTTGAGGCGACGGCGCTCGCGCTCGGAGAGGCCGCCCCAGATACCGAAGCGCTCGTCATGGGCCAGCGCGTAGTCAAGGCACGCGTCGCGCACCTCACAGCCCTGGCAGATGCGCTTGGCTTCGCGGGTGGAGCCGCCCTTCTCCGGGAAGAACGCCTCCGGGTCGGTTTGCGCACAGAGCGCCTTCTCCTGCCAGAGGTCGTCTTCGGGCGTCAGCATTGCCGGAATTGTCGGCGCCACCTCAACCGGGGTAGGCACCAGACTCAGCTGGGGACGCCGCGGCGTCTCGAACGGTGCCGGTCCCGTATCGGTGTGCGGCGCACTGTCCACTGAGCCGAGCAGTCGGTCGTCGAACCGGACCACATGATCGAAATCGCTGTACTCAAAAGACATTTTCCGCCTCCTCACCTGGTGTCGTAGATCGGTAAAACAGAGCCCCACTATTGTTCTGTGCGGCCATCTCAATTCGAACATATGATCGAATCTCGGTCTGCGACACCGAAACCGGCCGGCCAACCGCGAAATGACACTGGTGTGATTACACACGCGTTAGCTGCCGTGGTCAAGCGCTGGAACAGAAATTCATACCATTCCGTGACCCGAATTCGGCGCGTCGAGATCTCGGCGTGTCTGTCACACGAACGGCCACATGCTCTCGCCCGCGCCGGACGGCCTAATGTCGATCAATGTGAAGGTCACCGTTCTGGTCGGCGGCGTCGGCGGCGCGCGCTTTCTGCTCGGCGTGCAGCACCTTTTGGGACTGGGCCAATTCGGGGATTCGGAGAACCCGTCGCCGCACGAATTGAGCGCCGTCGTCAACGTCGGTGACGACGCGTGGATGTTCGGTGTGCGCATCTGCCCGGATCTTGATACGTGTATGTACACCCTTGGCGGCGGTATCGATCCGGAACGCGGCTGGGGTCACCGAAACGAAACCTGGCATGCCAAGGAGGAACTCGCGGCCTACGGCGTGCAGCCCGATTGGTTCGGCCTGGGCGACCGCGATCTTGCCACGCATCTGGTCCGCAGCCAGATGTTGCGCGCCGGATATCCGCTGTCACAAGTGACCGAAGCCTTGTGCAGCAGATGGTCACCCGGTGCACGGCTGCTGCCCGCCAGCGACGATCGCAGCGAAACCCACGTTGTCATCACCGATCCCGAGGACGGCGAGAAGCGGGCGATCCATTTCCAGGAGTGGTGGGTGCGCTACCGCGCTCAGGTGCCCACGCATAGTTTCGCGTTCGTCGGCGCGGATTCGGCGACGGCCGGTCCCGGTGTCGTCGAGGCCATCGAAACGGCCGATGTTGTATTGATTGCCCCGTCCAATCCTGTGGTGAGCATCGGATCGATCTTGAATATCGCGGGAATCCGCGGCGCACTGCGTACGACGACGGCGCGGGTCATCGGCTACTCCCCCATCGTCGCCGGGAAACCGTTGCGCGGCATGGCCGACGAATGCCTGTCGGTCATCGGGGTTGCGAGTACCTCCGAAGCGGTCGGAGCGCACTACGGAGCCCGCAGCGGTACTGGCATCCTCGACGTCTGGTTGGTACACGAGGGAGATCACGCCGAGATCGAGGGCGTCGAAGTACGCGCGGTACCACTGCTGATGACGGATCCGGCGGCCACCGCCGAAATGGTGCGCGCCGGTTTCGATTTGGCCGGCCTGAAGCTGGATCCACCACCATGACAGAGCACGGATCTGCTGCAGCCGTCGAAATGCTGCCAGTCCCTGGCCTTCCCGAGTTCCGCCCCGGTGACGATCTCCCCGGTGCGATTGCCACGGCGGCACCCTGGCTACGGGATGGCGACATCCTGGTGGTCACCAGCAAGGTGATTTCCAAGTGCGAGGGCCGAATCGTCGATGCGCCCGTCGACCCCGACGAGCGAGACGTTCTGCGACGCAAGCTGATCGATGCGGAAGCCGTGCGCGTGCTTGCGCGCAAGGGCAAAACGCTGATCACCGAGAACGCGCTTGGCCTGGTGCAGGCAGCCGCTGGAGTGGACGGTTCGAACGTCGACACCGCAGAGCTCGCGCTGCTGCCCACCGACCCCGATGCCAGCGCCGCAGCCCTGCGGGACGGGCTGCGTGAATGCCTCGGAGTCACCGTGGGTGTGGTGGTCACCGACACCATGGGCCGCGCGTGGCGCAACGGACAGACCGACGTCGCCATCGGCGCGGCAGGGCTGAAGGTGCTGCACGGCTACGAAGGATCGCAGGATCGGCATGGCAACGAGTTGATCGTCACCGAGATCGCCGTCGCCGACGAAATCGCCGCGGCAGCCGATCTGGTCAAGGGCAAACTGACCGACATCCCGGTCGCGGTGGTGCGCGGGCTGTCTCTGCCCGACGACGGGTCCAACGCCCATCGACTGGTGCGCGCCGGTGAGGATGATCTGTTCTGGCTCGGCACCGCCGAGGCCATCGCGCTGGGCCGCAGCCAGGCTCAGCTGTTGCGAAGGTCGGTGCGCTCCTTTGCCGATGCACCCGTTAACCCAGACCTGATCGAAAGCGCGATCGCCGAAGCGCTGACCGCGCCCGCACCGCACCACACGCGGCCGGTCCGGTTCGTGTGGATGCAGGATTCGGGCCGGCGATTGGCCCTGCTGGACCGAATGAAGGAGAAGTGGCGCACCGATCTGGCCGGCGACGGGCGAACATCGGAGGCGATCGAGCACCGGGTCAGTCGTGGCGACATCCTCTACAACGCGCCCGAACTCGTCATCCCCTTCATGGTGCCCGATGGTGCGCACAGTTACCCCGACGCCGAACGCACCGCCGCGGAGCACACGATGTTCACCGTCGCCGTCGGGGCCGCCGTCCAGGCCCTCCTGGTAGCGCTGGCAGTTCGCGGCGTGGGTAGCTGCTGGATCGGGTCCACTATCTTCGCCGCCGATCTGGTGCGGGACGAGCTCGACCTGCCTGCCGACTGGGAACCGTTGGGAGCCATTGCGATCGGCTTCCCACCCGAGGAGCCGCGACCGCGGGATCCGGTGCCGGTCGACGACCTGCTGCTACGGCGATGAGCCTGCACGCGTCGGCGGTCGCGATGCTGACCGAGTGGCAGGCACCCGACCCCGCCCAGGACACCCTGCGCCATGCCGTGCTGGCGTTCCTTGCCGCGCGTCCCGACGGATGCCTGCGGGCGTGCGTGCCGGGGCACGTGACCGGTTCGGCCTTGGTGATCGACCACAGCGGAACGGACGCGCTGCTCACGCTGCATCCCCGGTTCGGCCGCTGGCTCCAACTCGGCGGGCACTGCGAGGAATCCGACGCCGACATCGTCGCGGCCGCGCTGCGGGAGGCCACCGAGGAGTCGGGCATCGACGGCCTGGAGATCGATCCGGTGTTGGCCGCGCTGCACGTGCACCCCGTCACGTGCTCGCTTGGCGTTCCGACGCGTCACCTCGACATGCAATTTATCGTCCGCGCGCCCGCGGGTGCCGAAATCGTGCGCAGCGACGAGTCACTGGAGCTTAGGTGGTGGCCGCTGGACGCCCTGCCGCAGGATTGCGACTTCGGCCTCACCCAACTGGCCGCAGCGGCGCGGAATCGAACTGGATAGGGAGAGATTTCGGCCCTGCGATGCCGACGATGGGGCGCCACGGTGCTGGACCCGCTCGGCGGATCCGAGGCATGAGCGTTGACATGTGAACCAGAGCTTCGGCTAGCTCGACCTTGGCGAGGTGCGCGCCGAGGCAATGATGAGCACCGCCGCCGAACGTCATGACCGCTGCTCGCCCCGTGCGCGTGATGTCGAAACGTTCTGGATGCTCATATCGTTGCGGATCTCGGTTGGCGGCGGCCGTGTTGACGACGACGCATGCCCCGGCGGGAATCACCACGCCGTCGACATCGACGTCCTCGACGGCGATGCGCACGCACGTGAAGGATGCCGGCGAGTACCGCATGACCTCTTCGACAGCGTCCGGGGCGAGTTCCGGATGATCCCGAAGGAGGGCCCACTGCTCCGAGTGATCACAGAACACCTCGATCGCCGCGGCCAACTGGTTTCGCGTGGTGTCGGTGCCGGCGACGAGAAGCACAGCGACGAGGTCGAGGATTTCACGGCCGGTGAGCCGGTCGCCGTCACTCTCGGCGCGGATCAGCTCGGAGAGCAGGTCCTCGGTCTCGGCTTGGTGCTTGCGCTCGATCAGATCGACGAGATATCCATCCAGCTGCTCCCATGCGTTCAGGATCTTCGCGGCATCGTCGGCCGCGGTCGGGGCGAACGCTCTGGCGATATCTCGCAGCCAGTCCGCGAATACCGGCCAATCACACGGTGGCACGCCGAGAAGCGTGCAGATGATCGGAACCGGATACGGCCTTGCGATGTCGGCAACCACGTCCACCCGTCCAGCGGTGAAGTGCGGTTGCACGAGTCCGGTGATGTGGTCCCGGCACGCTGCGCGCAGCCGGTCGGCGGCCTTCGGCGTGAAGGCGCGTGAGACGAGTCGGCGCAGCCTTTTGTGGTCGGCGCCGTCGATGCCGACGATCAGCGCGGACATCTTGTCCCAAAGGGGACCGGACGTGGTGCCGAACATCGAAAGGCCGCAGGCCGCAGGCATTCCGAAGCGCGTATCGCGCAATGCGAGGCGGACCAGGTCATAGCTGATCAACTCGGGCCCGAAGGGCCCGAGCGCGATCGGCCCGTGCCGTTGAGCCTCGGCGATGGCGGCGTGGGCCTCGTCGGGGCACTGCAAGCCGTGATAGGCGATTCTGGGGAGTGCGGCGTCGAAGACGGTCGGGTGCTTGGTGTCGGTCACCGTGGTCCTCCTGCGGTCGGGAGGTTTCGACTCTCTCGTCGTTTCGGCCCCTGGTCATCGGCCGGAAGGCCTATTCCGAAAAGCAGACCGTAGGCGGCGCTGCATAGGCCATTTGGCTGATGATGTTCGCTTCCGCTCGCCCCAGGCTGATTAGCATGAGCGAGACGAATTGGAGCGACGTGAGCGTGAGCGAGCTTCTTCCCAGCGGCACGGTGACGCTGCTGCTCGCCGACGTCCAGGGCTCCACGCAGCTGTGGGAGACCGCTCCCGACGAGATGGCCGACGCGGTCACGCGCCTCGATGCTGCGGTGGCCGACGCGACGGCCACGCACAGCGGAGTCCGGCCCCTCGAACAGGGCGAGGGTGACAGTTTCGTCATCGCGTTTGCGCGCGCAAGTGACGCGGTGGCGTGCGCGCTGCAGTTGCAACAAGCGCCCCTGGCGCCGATCCGGCTGCGGATCGGCTTGCACACCGGCGAGGTCCAATTGCGCAGCCAGAACAGCGGGGAGGCCAACTACATCGGTCCGACGATCAACCGGACGGCGCGGCTGCGAGATCTCGCGCACGGTGGGCAGACGGTGTTGTCAGCCGCCACCGGCCATCTCGTTGTCGACCAGCTGCCCGTCGGCGCGTCGCTTTCCGACCTCGGCTCGCACCCGTTGAAGGACCTTCCGAGGCCCGAGCAGGTGATGCAGCTCTGCCACCCAGACCTGTGCAACGAGTTTCCTCCGCTTCGGGTTTCGAATACCGTTGCCGCGCCGCATCTCCCGGTGCAACTGACCAGCTTCGTTGGCAGAGAAGATGCAATCACGCAGGTGAGCAGACTGTTGGCCGATAGTCGGCTGGTGACGCTCACCGGAGCAGGCGGGGTAGGCAAGACCCGACTGGCCGTCCATTTGGCCTCAGATACGGAACCACAATTCACCGACGGGTCGCGCTACGTCGATCTCGCGTCGATCACCGATCCAGATGTGGTGGCGATCACGGTGATTCGCGCCCTCGGGCTGTCGGATCAGCTGGGTCGGCCCACCATGGACACGCTCCTTCGGTTCGTCTCAGATCGAGACATGCTCATCGTGTTGGACAATTGCGAGCACCTACTCGACGCGGTGGCAGATCTCGTGGCCGCATTGTTGGGACGCTGCGGCCACCTGACGCTGTTGGCGACAAGCCGGGAACCGATCGGTGTCCCTGGCGAGGCGACCTGGCGGGTCCCGTCGCTGCCGCTGGCCGACGAGGCATTGGAGTTGTTCGCAGACCGCGCTCGACTCGCCCGGCCTGACTTCGTTGTCACAGAAGAGAACACCAACACCGTGATGGAGATTTGCCGGCGGCTCGACGGCATGCCACTGGCCATTGAGCTCGCTGCGGCACGGGTGCGAGCGTTGTCGCTCAATGAGATTCTGGATAGTCTGCACGACCACTTCATGCTGCTGACGGGGGGCGCGCGCACCTCCGTACGTCGGCAACAGACTCTGCGAGCGTCGGTCGACTGGTCCCACGCCCTGCTCACCGATACCGAACGGATTCTGTTCCGCAGGCTGGCCGCATTCATGGGTGGGTTCGACCTCGATGCCGCACGCGTCGTCGCGTCCGGCGGCGAGATCGCACCGTTTCAAATTCTCGACCAGCTGACCCTGCTGGTGGACAAGTCGTTGGTTATTGCCGAGGATGCCCGCGGACGCACCCGATACCGACTGCTCGAGACCGTCCGGCAATACGCGCAGGAGAAGCTCGGTGAGTCCGGTGAAGCCTCGGCCGTGCGCTTTCGTCACCGCGACTATTACTCGGCGAAAGCAGTACAGCTCAACGCTCCTCCGAAGGACGAATCCAGGTGGCGGATGTCGTTGGCGGAGGCCGACATCGACAATCTACGGGCGGCTTTCTCGTGGAGCCGTGACAACCGTGAGAACGAACGAGCGCTCCAACTCGCGTCGGCGCTGTGGCCGCTATGGGTTTCGCGCGGCCGCCTCCGGGAAGCGTTCGCATGGTTCGACGCCGCATTGGCCGCCGACGATGAGTCCGTTCAGCCGGCCAGCCGCGCATGGGCCCTCGCCCATCGCGTGATGCTGCATTCGCAACTGCAAGAGACCAACCCGGCCGACGACGCCATGGAAGCGCTGACGATCGCACGGGACATCGGTGATCCCGCGCTCATCGCCCATGCAGTCCTTGCGTGCGCCAGCACCGCAGGCATAGATCTCGACTTCGCGCAGCCCTACATCGGCGAGGCGATCGAAATCGCCCGCTCGAATGGTGATCAGACGATGTTGGCTACCGCCCTGACGTGGCATGGGCAATACGCCCACGTCGCCGGTAAGCCGATCGCCGCACTGAGCGCCGCCGAAGAAGGCCGGCTTATCGGCGAGCAGCTCGGCCACCGCTATATCGCGCGCGGATGCCGGTGGGCCGCCGGATGGGCACGAATGGCGCAAGGCGAGTTGCGTACAGCTGCGGCAGAACTCCTCGACCTGGCGGCCGACGCGAGCCGGGATGCGGACGCCATCTGGGCCTGGGCGGGACTCTTTCACGCAGCGGAAGCGCAGGTTCATCTCGGCGATATCGACGGTGCCCGAGACAGTGTCGACGCTGTGCGCCCAGCCGTCGAAGAGCTCGGCGGCAATTACCAGGCTTTCACCGATTTGGCGGATGGATTGATTGCAATTGCCGCAGGCGACATCGAAGCGGCACATCGATTCGACCAGAACGCGTGGCGAAAGCTGGACACAACGCTGTCGTCGCAGGCGAGGATCAGCGCATGGCGGCGAGCGGCCGTCGCCCTCGCGCATGGGGAGACGACCGCTGCAAGGCACTTGGCCGACGAGGCCGTGAAGATGACGAGCGGATCCCACCGAGCCATCGCACTGACCACGCGTGCTCGGGTCGCGATCGCCCAAGGCGATGTCGCACAGGCCGAGAGTGATGCGCACTCGGCCCTCATCATCGCCGTAGAGGTCGGTGCGCTGCTCGGGGTCAGCGATACGTTGGACTGCCTGGCCACCCTGGCTTGCCAAGCAAACGCGCATGCCGAAGCCGCTCGGCTGTTCGGTGCGGCGGACGGAATAAGGCAGCGAACCGGCGAGGTGCGGTTCCAGATATTCCAAGCCGCCTATGACAGCGTCCTCGAGCAATTGCGTAATGCTATGCAGCCGAATGACTTCGACGCCACCTGGACCGAGGGCACACAACTGTCAACAGATGAGGCCATCGGTTACGCGCAGCGCGGTCGCGGTGAGCGCAAGCGTCCGAGCAGCGGCTGGGAGTCGCTGACCCCCGCCGAGCTCGATGTAGCGCGGCTGGTGTGCGAAGGGCTGGGCAATAAGGAAGTCGCCGCGCAGCTTTTCGTCTCTCCGCGCACCGTTCAAGCGCACCTCAGCCACATCTACACGAAGCTGGGCGTCAGCACCCGCGTCCAACTGGCGAATGCGGCGCGCACACGCACCGCGACGGTTGATTAGCGCGCCGAAATCGCTCAAATATCGGTCGAGTAGCGGATACCGCCGTCGGGAATCGTGACTCCCGGCCACACCCGTGCGCCACGCAACAACTCGCAGCGCGCACCGATGTCGGCGCCGTCGCCGATCACGCCGTCGCGGATCAGCGCACGGGGACCGATGTGCGCGCCGAACCCGATGATCGACCGCTCGATCACCGCGCCGGCCCCGACCTTGGCGCCGTCGAAGATCACCGCACCGTCCAGCCGTGCGCCACCGGCGATTTCGGCGCCGCGCCCGACGACCGTACCGCCGATCAGCAGCGCACCGGGTGCGACGCTCGCGCCGTCGTGAACCAACTCCTCGCCGCGGTGACCGTGCAGCGCCGGCGACGGCGCGATACCGCGAACCAAGTCAGCTGAGCCGCGTACGAAATCCTCGGGGGTGCCCATGTCGCGCCAATACGTGGAATCGACGTACCCGCACACCCGAAGACCGTCGGCCAGCAGTGCCGGGAACACCTCGCGTTCGACGGAAAGCGCGCGTCCCTTCGGGATCCGGTCGATCACCTCGCGCTTGAAGACATAGCAGCCGGCGTTGATCTGATCGGTGGGCGGATCCTGCGTCTTCTCCAGGAACGCGGTGACCACACCTTCGGAGTCGGTCGGCACGCAGCCGAACGCACGGGGATCGCCGACACGCACCAGATGCAGCGTCACGTCGGCGTGGTTGCTCTCGTGGCTGTCCAGCAGCGCACGCAGGTCGGCGCCCGACAGCACGTCGCCGTTGAACACCAGCACGGTGTCGTGCCGCAGCCTCGACGCCACATTGGCGATGCCGCCGCCCGTCCCGAGAGGCTCGTCCTCGACGACGTACTCGATCTGCAGACCCATCTTGGATCCGTCGCCGAACTCCGACTCGAATACCGACGCCTTGTACGACGTGCCGAGCACCACGTGCTCGATGCCGGCATCGGCGATCCTCGACAGCAAATGGGTCAGGAAGGGCAGGCCCGCGGTCGGCAGCATCGGTTTGGGCGCCGACAGCGTCAACGGGCGCAGCCGGGTGCCCAGACCGCCCACCAGAACGACGGCGTCCACTTCTGCCGGATTCATCAGCGCCGTCCTTTCGCCTGCTTCCGCCGGGCATTGCGTACCACCAGCCCCGCCCGCGCGGCGAGAGCGGCCCTGATCGTCCACCGCAACGGCGCCTGTGACCAGTGCGAATAGCGATCTGCCAGAAAAGTGTAGGTACTGGTGTGGTGGGCAGCCAAGTTGCGTGCGGGATCCCGCCCGGCCGCATGGCCCTTGTCGTGCAGAATCTCCGCCGCGGGCACGTACACGTTCTGCCAGCCCGCCCGAGCCAGGCGATCGCCCAGGTCGACGTCCTCCATGTACATGAAATAACGCTCGTCGAAACCCGCGACCTCCTCGAACGCCGCGCGCCGCAGCAAAAGGCACGAGCCCGAAAGCCAGCCGACGGGTCGTTCGCTCGGTTCGAGCCTGGCCTGCCGGTAGGCAGCGGTCCACGGATTGGACCGCCACAGCGGTCCGACGACGGCGTGCATGCCGCCGCGGATGAGGCTGGGCTGGTGCCGCGCCGACGGGTACACCGTGCCGTCGGGGTCGCGGATCATCGGTCCCAGCGCACCCGCCCGCGGCCAGCGGGCCGCCGCATCCAGCAGGATGTCGATGCTGTTGGGCCCCCACTGGACATCGGGATTGGCGACGATGAAGAAGTCAGAATTCTCGGAGATCTGCTGAGTTGCACCATCTTTCAGGAACTCGTCGACCGCGCGGTTGACCGCGGTACCGTAGCCGAGGTTCGACCCGGTCCGCAGCAGGCGCACGTTGGGATACCGCTCGAGCGCTTCTTCCGGCGCACCGTCGGTGGACCCGTTGTCGGACATGATGACGGTCACCGCCCGGTCCGTGGCGTGCGACAGCGACGCCAGAAACCGGTTCAGATGTGGCCCCGGTGAATACGTCACCGTCACCACGACTAATTCGTCACTCACCTAGCGGCTACCAACTCGACTCACGGCGTAGAGGTTAACTGTGCTCGGCCAGAGCGGCGGCAAGCGCTTCGCGCCACGGCCGCAGCGGGGTCAACCCCGCCTTCTCCGACAATCGCGACGACAACACCGAATAGGCAGGTCGAGGGGCGGGTCTCGGGAAGCGGCCGCTGTCGACCGGCCGCACCCGGGCAGGATCGGCGCCAACGCCCTCGAACACCGCCTGCGCCTGCTCGAAACGGCTGGTCTGGCCGCCGTTGGCGGCGTGCAGGATCGGTTCCCGAATGTTGCCCTCGGCGACCTCGAGCAGCGCACCCACCAGATCGGCGGCATATGTCGGCGACCCCACCTGGTCGGTCACCACATCCACTGGCCCGTCGCCTGCGGCCAGCCGGCGCATCACGGCCACGAAGTCACCGCCGTCGCCGCCCTCGTAGATCCACGCCGTCCTGACGATGTGCGCGTCGGGCATCGCTGCCAGCACCGAGAACTCACCTGCGAGCTTGGTGCGCCCGTACACGCTGAGCGGCCCCGTCTCGTCGTCGATCTCATAGGGCCGGTCGCTGGTGCCGGGGAACACGTAGTCGGTGGAGATATGGATGAAGTCGGCTCCTGCCCGCGCACAGGCCTGCGCGATGTTGGCCGGGCCCACCGCGTTGACGGCATGCGCGCGTTCCTCGTCGGATTCGGCTGCGTCGACGTTGGTGTAGGCCGCGCAGTTGATCACCACGTCACCAGGTTCGATGAATCGCTCCGCCGCCGACGCATCGGTGATGTCCCACTCAGATGACATCAACGCCAGCACTTCGCGACCCAGTTTACGCGCCTGAGCTGCCAATTCGCGTCCGACCATGCCACCGGCACCGGAGATAACAATTCGGGCAGACTCTCGGAAAGACATAGTGACGAGTCTGGCACGCCGACCCGCGCTACCGAGCCTGCGCCCTTTTCGCAAGTAGCCTGGGCTGATGCCCGCTCGCACATTTCGTGTCATCGCCGTGTCGTTGGCACTGGCGATCGTCGTCGGAACCGGGGTCGCATGGGGCAAGATCCGATCGTTCGAATCCGGCATCAACCACATCTCGCCCTTGGCGCTCGGCGGCGGCGGCGAAGACGGTGCGATCGACATCCTGCTGGTCGGGGTCGACAGTCGCACAGATGCACACGGAAACCCGCTGTCCGCGGAAGAACTCGCCACCTTGCGGGCCGGTGACGACGAGGCGACCAACACCGACACCATCATCTTGATCCGCATCCCTAACAACGGGAAGTCCGCCACCGCGATCTCAATTCCCCGCGACTCCTACGTGGAGGCACCCGGGATCGGGAAGATGAAGATCAACGGTGTCTACGGTTCTGCGCACTTCGAGAAGCTGGTGGAGCTCGTCGAACAGGACGGCATGGACAAGGCGCAGGCCGAGCCGGAAGCCATCGAGGCCGGCCGCGAAGCGCTGATCAAAACTGTCGCCAATCTGACCGGCGTCACGGTGGACCACTACGCCGAAATCGGTTTGCTCGGCTTCTCGCTCATCACCGACGCGCTCGGCGGCGTGAACGTGTGCCTGAAAAATCCGGTCTACGAACCGCTTTCGGGTGCGGACTTCCCTGCGGGCTGGCAGAAGCTGGACGGTCCGCAGGCGCTGAGCTTCGTTCGTCAGCGCCACGATCTCCCCCGCGGCGACCTCGATCGCGTGGTGCGCCAGCAGGCTGTGATGGCATCGCTTGCGCACGAAGTCATCTCGGGCAAGACGTTGTCCAGCCCCGCGACCCTGAACCGCCTGCAGGACGCCGTACAACGCTCGGTGGTGCTCTCCGACGGTTGGGACGTCATGGAATTCGCCGAGCAGTTGCAGAAGCTCGCGGCGGGTAACGTCGCCTTCGCCACGATTCCCGTTCTGCAGGAGAACGGGTGGAGCGACGACGGGATGCAGAGCGTCGTGCGCGTCGATCCCACCGAGGTCAAGGAGTGGGTCGACGGACTCCTACACGACCAGGACGAGGGCAAGACCGAGGAACTCGCGTACTCGCCGGAGAAGACGACCGTCGACGTGGTCAACGCCACCGACATCAACGGTCTCGCCTCCTCGGTCTCCCGAGTGCTGGCCGCCAAGGGCTTCACCCCTGGCAGTACCGGCAACCACGAAGGCGTGAGCAACAGCCAGGTACAGGCCGCCAAGGCCGACGACATTGGCGCGCAGGAGATTGCCAAGGAGCTCGGTGGGCTGCCCGTCGTCGAGGACGCCTCGGTGGCTCCCGGGATGGTCCGGGTCGTGCTGGCCAACGACTACACGGGCCCCGGTTCAGGTCTCGACGGTGCCGACCCGATGCTGTCCACCACCGACCCCGTTGCGGCCGAGGTGCCTGCGGTCGACCCGCTGGCGTCGCCGATCATCACCGCCGGTTCGGACGATCCGGAGTGCGTCAACTAGACGTGAGCACAGTCAGTTCGGCGATCCTCGATCCGCTCATGGCGTCCGACCCTGCCGGCCCGCGGATCACCTACTACGACGACGCCACAGGCGAGCGAATCGAGTTGTCCACCGCCACCCTGGTGAACTGGGCGGCCAAGACCGGCAACCTGCTACGGGACGAACTGGGCGCCGGGCCGGACACCAAGGTGGCCGTGCTGTTGCCCGCGCACTGGCAGACCGCCGCAGTGCTGTTCGGGATTTGGTGGATCGGTGCGGAGGTCGTCGCCGGTGGACAGGCCGATGTCGCGCTGTGCACCGCGGCACGGCTCGGCGAGGCGGACGACGCCGTCGGCGT
This sequence comes from Mycobacterium barrassiae, assembly GCF_025822765.1. Classification (GTDB taxonomy): domain Bacteria; phylum Actinomycetota; class Actinomycetes; order Mycobacteriales; family Mycobacteriaceae; genus Mycobacterium; species Mycobacterium barrassiae. Next base: position 493,568 of record NZ_JACKUK010000016.1, read on the forward strand.
CGGTGAGATCGCGGTCCTGTCGCTGGATCCGTTCGGCAAGCCGGCTCCCGATCTTCCTGTGGGCGTGACGGACTACGCCACTGCGGTCCGCGTGCACGGCGATCAGATCACCCCCGAGTGCCACCCCGGTGCCGCGCTCGAGGGCCGGTCGGTGGCCGAGGTGCTGTCCGCGGCGAACGCTTCGGCGAACGCACAGGGGCTCACGTCGGACGACCGCGTGCTGTCGACGGCCGACTGGATAACTGGCGACGACCTGGTCAATCACCTGCTGGCGCTGTACGCGGTCGGGGCGTCGCTTGTGCAGGTCGCGAATCCGGATACCGCGGCGCTGGATCGTCGCAGACAAACGGAGAAGATCACCCGCGGGTAGCCGAAAAGTGCCACGCTTGGAGCATGCTCGGCCGACGGCAGTTCCTCGCGCTGGGCGCGGTAGGCGTCGCGGGAGTGGCGGCGGCCTGCTCACGGTCCCAGGCGCCGTCCGGCCCGCCGGCCCCGGACCTCACGCTGGCCGCCGGGGAGACCGACATCGACCTCGCCGGCGCCACGCTGCGCACCTGGGCCTACGGAAATCAGGTTCCCGCTCAGGAGATTCGCGTGCGCAAGGGGCAGCGGATCCGCGCGGAACTGACCAATGCGCTGCCGCAGGGCGTCACCGTGCACTGGCACGGCATCGCCATCGTCAATGACATGGACGGAGTGCCGCCGCTGACGCAGGCCGCGGTGCCGAAGGGGCAGACGTTCCTCTACGACTTCGTGGTGCCCGACGCCGGAACGTATTGGTTCCATTCCCATGTCGGCACTCAACTCGACCGCGGCCTGTACGGACCGTTGATCGTCGAGGACCCCGATGAGAAGGTCGACTACGACGGCGAAATCGTTGTGGTGCTTGACGATTGGATCGATGGCACCGGCACCAACCCGGACGAGGTGTTCGCGAACCTGCGCAGGACGGGCATGAAGCCGATGGAACCGGGCGGCCCAGGGGTGACGCCGACGAGCCCACTCGGGTCGGACGGCGGCGACGTCACCTACCCGTACTTCATCATCAACGGCCGCGCCCCACAGGATCCCCAGGTGGTGGATTTCCGTACGGGCCAACGGATCCGACTGCGAGTGATCAACGCGGGCTCGGACACCGCGTTCCGGGTCGCGGTGCCCGACACGACGATGAGGGTGATCCAAACCGACGGCTTCCCGGTGGTGCCGGTGCAGGCGACCTCGGTGATTCTCGGCATGGGCGAGCGGGTGGACGCGATCATCACCGTCAACGAGTCGCTGCCGGTCGTCGCCGTGCCGGAGGGCAAAGAAGGCCACGCACGGCTGAACATGCGGGTCAATCACGCGCCGGCCACCATGAACGTGGACGCGTTCGTCGCGGCGGTACGCGCCCAGGTACCGCTGGACACCGCGACGCTGTCACCGACCCCGGAAGTCACGTTGCCTGCGAAAGCCCCCGACCAAGTCATCGACGCCCGCCTGGCGGGACCCGTCGACGGCTACAACTGGCCGATCAACGGCAAGCAGTACGACCCGCCGCGCGGCGGGGTCGCGGTGAAACCGAACCAGCGCGTCCGGATCCGCTACATCAACGAGTCGATGATGTTCCACCCGCTACACCTGCACGGCCACACGTTCCAGGTGATGAAGGGTGCCACCCCGAAGGCTCGCAAAGACACCGTGCTGGTGCCGCCCCTGCAGACCGTCGACGTCGACTTCGATACGAACAACCCCGGCAAGTGGATCACCCACTGCCACAACACCTATCACCTCGAGGCGGGGATGGCGTTCTTCCTCGAGTACTCGGGCTAACTTGTCCGCGAACAGACACAAACGCACCCTGACACGCCGTAAAAGCGGTCGGTTTGCGTCTGCTCGCGGGTAACTACTTGAGCAGTGCGCGCGACATCACCACGCGCTGAATCTGGTTGGTGCCCTCGTAGATCTGAGTGATCTTGGCGTCGCGCATGAACCGCTCGACGGGGAAGTCCACCGTGTAGCCGTAGCCGCCGAACAACTGCACGGCATTGGTGGTGACCTCCATCGCCACGTCGGACGCGAAGCACTTCGACGCCGAGGAGATGAAGCCGAGATCGGGTTCGCCACGCTCGGCGCGGGCCGCCGCCGTGTACACCATGAGCCGGGCCGCCTCGATCTTCATCGCCATGTCGGCGAGCATGAACTGCACCGCCTGGAAGTCGGCGATGCGCTGCCGGAACTGCTTGCGCTCCTTGGTGTATGCGATCGATGCCTCCAGCGCACCCTGGGCGATACCGACCGCCTGCGCACCGATGGTCGGGCGGGTGTGGTCCAGCGTGGCCAGCGCGGTCTTGAAGCCGGTGCCCTCGTCGCCGATGATCCGATCGCCGGGAATGCGGCAATCCTCGAAGTACAACTCGGTGGTCGGCGAGCCCTTGATGCCCATCTTGCGTTCCTTGGCGCCGATGATGAACCCCGGATCGTCCTTGTGCACGACGAACGCCGAGATGCCGTTGGCGCCCTTGTCCGGATCGGTCACCGCCATGACCGTGTACCAGGTGGAGTGCCCGCCGTTGGAGATCCAACACTTGGCACCGTTGAGCACCCAGTCGTCGCCGTCACGGCGGGCGCGGGTACGCATTCCCGCCGCATCGCTGCCGGCCTCACGTTCGGACAGCGCATACGACGCCACCGCTTCGCCCGCGGCGATGCTCGGCAACACCTGCTTCTTGAGTTCCTCGGAACCGCGCAACAGCAGTCCCATGGTGCCCAGCTTGTTGCACACCGGGATCAGTGACGACGACGCGCACACCCGCGCGACCTCCTCGATGACGATGCACGCGGCAACCGAGTCGCCGCCCTGGCCGCCGTACTCCTCGGGAATGTGGATCGCGGCCATCCCCGAGGCCGTCAGCGCCGCCAGGGCCTCGTCGGTGTAGCGCGCCTTTTCGTCGACGTCCGCGGCGTAGGGCGCGATCTCCTTGTCGCACAGGTCGCGCATCACCGCGCGCAGCTCGCTGTGCTCGTCAGACAGCTTGAATGCGTCGAATGACGGGTTTCCGATGGCCATGCCAACTCCTTGCTACTCGTCGGTAACTTTACGCCTCGGCGTTACCGATCCGACCGCGGCAGATCTACTGCCCGAGCAACCGTTCACGCAGGGCCGCGTCCTTCTCCAGCACCATGTCGGCCAGCCCACTCTGAAAATTCTCGACCCTTTTGCGCAGCGCCACGTCCGAAGATCCGAGGATCCGCACGGCCAGCAGGCCGGCGTTACGCGCACCGCCGATCGACACGGTGGCCACCGGCACACCCGCCGGCATCTGCACGATCGACAGCAACGAATCGAGGCCGTCGAGCTTGGCCAGCGGCACCGGCACGCCGATGACGGGCAGCGGTGTCGCCGACGCGACCATGCCGGGCAGATGCGCGGCCCCGCCCGCGCCGGCGATGATCACCTCGATACCGCGCGCCGCGGCGCCTTTGGCGTACTCGAGCATGCGGTCGGGGGTGCGGTGCGCCGACACGACCCCGACCTCGAACGGGACATCGAACTCGGCGAGCGCGTGCGCTGCGTCCTCCATGACCGACCAGTCGCTGTCGCTGCCCATGATCACGCCGACGCGCGGCTTTGGCGCACTAGTCATGCGAACTCCATCCGTCCGTCCATTCGGCGTGCGACAACCAGTGTGCGGCCCGCACCGCGCGTGCCCGAACCTCCGCGACGTAGTCGGCATCATCCGGCGAGCCGCCCGGTGCGCCGAGCACGTTGACGTGGCCGATCTTGCGGCCTGGCCGTTCGCCCTTGCCGTACAGATGCACCTTGGCCTCCGGCATCCGGCCGAACAGGTGGTGCAGCCGCTCGTCCATGCTCATCTTCGGAGTTTCTTGAGCGCCAAGCACATTCGCCATGACGGTGACAGGAGCGATAGGCGCGGTGTCCCCCAGCGGATAGTCGAGCACCGCTCGCAGGTGCTGCTCGAACTGACTTGTGCGTGCACCGTCGATCGTCCAGTGGCCCGAATTGTGCGGTCGCATCGCCAGTTCGTTGACCATCAGGCCCCCGTCGACGGTCTCGAATAGTTCGACCGCAAGGACCCCGACCACACCGAGTTCGTCGGCCAGACGCAACGCGAGCCCGGCTGCGGCGCCGGCGATGTCGTCGTCCAGATCGGGCGCGGGCGCGAAGGCCTCCACACAGATGCCGTCCCGCTGCACGGTCTCCACCACCGGCCACGCCGCGCCCTGGCCGAACGGCGACCGCGCCACCAACGCAGCCAGTTCGCGGCGCATCGCCACCTTCTCCTCGACGAGGACCTCGACACCGGCGGCCAGATACTCAGCGGCCACCTCACGGGCGTGGTCGGTGTCCCGCGCCAGTGTCACGCCGCGCCCGTCGTAGCCACCACGCACGGCCTTGACCACCAGCCCCGCATGCGAGCCCGCGGCGAAGTCATCCACATCGGACGCGGACGTCACCTCCGCGAAGCGCGGGACCGGCGCGCCGAGGGCCTTCAATCGCCGGCGCATCACCAGCTTGTCCTGGGCGTGGATCAGCGCCGACGGTGGCGGCGCGACGTTGACGCCTTCGGCGATCAGCTTCTCCAGCATCTCGGTCGGCACGTGTTCGTGGTCGAACGTCAGCACGTCGGCGCCTTCCGCCGCGCGACGGAGCGCGTCGAGATCGTCGTGCGAACCGATCACCACATCCGGGGTCACCTGCGCCGCCGGATCCTGCGGTGTGACGGCCAGCACACGCAGCGTCTGGCCCAGCGCGATCGCGGCCTGCTGGGTCATCCTCGCCAGCTGTCCGCCGCCGATCATGGTCACCACAGGGGGCGAAGTCGAGTTGCGCGGCACGTGCCTATGTTGTCATGCGAGCGCCCCGCCTTTACCGACGGTGACCTGCCGGGGTACGCGTGAGGTGGTCATTTTCCGTACACTGCCCTGTTGTGTCCTTCACCGATGCCACGATCGCGCGCCTACCGCGCCCGATCCGGCCGTACTTCGAACGGCACCACGAGCTGATCAAGTTCGCGATCGTCGGCGCCACCACCTTCGTCATCGACTCAGCGGTCTTCTTCACGCTGAAGCTCACGGTGCTGGAGCCCAAGCCTGTGACGGCGAAGATCATCGCCGGCGTCGTTGCGGTGATCGCCTCCTACATCCTCAACCGCGAATGGAGCTTCCGCGACAGGGGTGGGCGGGAACGCCACCACGAAGCGTTGATGTTCTTCGCGTTCAGCGGTGTCGGCGTGCTGCTGTCGATGGCCCCGCTGTGGTTCTCGAGCTATGTGTTGATGTTGCGCGTCCCCGAGGTCAGCCTGACGGTGGAGAACATCGCCGACTTCGTCGCCGCGTACATCGTCGGCAACCTGCTGCAGATGGCGTTCCGTTTCTGGGCGTTCCGGCGCTGGGTGTTCCCAGACGAGTTCGGCCGCAACCCGGACAAGGCGCTGGAGGCCACTCTCACCGACGGCGGCATCGCCGAGACGATGGAGGATGTCCGCGACCCGGCTCTGCACCACATCGATGCCGAAGGCAATGTGACGCCGCTGCGCAGGCCGACCCGGCGCACGCGGCGCCTCGATCAGCTCGGCGACTCCTCAGAGCCCAGGGTGTCGAAAACTTCGTGATACAGCAGTGAGTGGACCTGTTCCACCTGCGGGATATCCATGAACTCCAGCGGATCATGCGACGCTGACTCGATGATCAGCGTGCCGGTGCGCAGTACGCGATCGACCACACCGTGACGGAATTCCACGCTGTTGATCCGCGCGAGCGGGATGTCGATACCTGACCGGGTCAGCAGGCCGTGACGGAACATCACCCTGCGATCCGTGATGACGAAATGCGTTGTCCACCAATTGAGGAACGGCCAAACCGTCAGCCACCCGATGATGACCAGCCACACGACTCCGATGACGATCATCACGACGTTGCGCGCCGTTTGGTCCCAGTTGGTGGTGTTGACGTAACCGGCGCCGAACGCCGCAATCGCGGTGACCACCAACAGGATCAGTACCGGGCCGATCAGCCGCTTCCAATGCGGGTGGCGATGCAGTACCACGTGCTCGCCTTTGGCCAGCACTTTGTCCGGGTATCCCATGGCGAAGACCCTATGGCGTGTCAGCCGTCCGTGGGTCGCAAGTGGACGATGTCGCCCGCGGCGACCGTCGCTGTGCGCCCGTCACTGTCGATCGACAGCCGGCCCTGGTCATCGACGTCGCGCGCGATCCCCACGATCTCCTGATCGCCGGGCAGGATCGCGCGTACCGGCTTCCCGAACGTCATGCTGCGGGCGCGATAGTCGGCGACCAGGTCGGCGTCGGCGCCCCCCGCCCGCCGCCATGCGTCGACGCGACGACCCAATTCGCTCAGCAACGCAACCACCAGCTGGTGACGATCCGGTGCGGCCACGCCGAGATCGGTGAGCGAGGTGACGCCGGCGACGCCCACTTCGTCACCCGTCAGCGAGACGTTCAGCCCGATGCCGACGACGACCGCCCGCTGTTCGGCGGCCACCTCGGCGAGGATTCCGGCCAGCTTGCCGCCACCTGCCAGCACGTCGTTCGGCCACTTCAGGCCGGCGTCCACGCCGAGCGGACGCACGGTGTCGACGATGGCCACGCCGGCGGCCAGCGGGAGCCATCCCCAGGCGTCGGTGGGCACCCCGCCGGTGTCGATGGCCATGGACATCGTGATCTGCGCGTACTTCGCCGCCGACCAGCTGCGTCCCTGCCTGCCCCGGCCGGCCGTCTGGTGCTCGGCGATCAACACGGCGCCTGCGATGGGGGCGCCGCTGTTGGCGCGCGCTACCAGGTCGGAGTTGGTGGATCCGGTCTCGTCGACCACGTCCACCGATCGCCATACCGGGCCGCCAAGGATGTCGGCTCGCAGGGCGGCCTCGTCGAGTGGAGCGCGCACTGCCGTCATCGGACAAACCTTAGGTGACACCACTCCAGCCTGCTTAAGGAGATATTAAGGACGCGCCGTCCGCGCCGCGTCGGCCGTTGGCTAGCATCGACCCTCATGACGAGCGTTAGCGATCAGTCGGTCGAGCCCTCTGGCGAGCACGAAATCGACATCCACACCACAGCGGGCAAGCTGGCCGATCTGCGCAGGCGCCTCGAGGAAACGTTGCACCCGGTCGGCGAGGCGGCGGTCGAGAAGACGCACGCCAAGGGCAAGCTGACCGCCCGCGAACGCATCCTTGCGCTGCTGGACGAGGGCTCGTTCGTCGAACTCGACGCGTTGGCCCGCCACCGCAGCACCAACTTCGGCCTGGCCGACAAGCGCCCGTTCGGCGACGGCGTGGTCACCGGATACGGCACCATCGACGGCCGCGAGGTCTGCATCTTCAGCCAGGATGCGACGGTCTTCGGCGGCAGCCTCGGCGAGGTCTACGGCGAGAAGATCGTCAAGGTCCAGGAACTCGCGATCAAGACCGGACGGCCGCTGATCGGCATCAACGACGGCGCCGGTGCACGTATTCAAGAGGGTGTCGTCTCACTCGGCTTGTACAGCAACATCTTCCACAACAACATCATGGCTTCCGGTGTGATCCCGCAGATTTCGCTGATCATGGGCGCCGCCGCGGGTGGGCACGTCTACTCCCCCGCGCTCACCGACTTCGTGATCATGGTCGATCAGACCAGCCAGATGTTCATCACCGGACCCGACGTCATCAAGACGGTCACCGGTGAGGACGTCACGATGGAGGAGCTCGGCGGCGCGCACACCCATATGGCCAAGTCCGGCACCGCGCACTACGTGGCGACGGGCGAGCAGGACGCGTTCGACTACGTCCGCGAGTTGTTGTCGTACCTGCCGAGCAATAACTACTCCGACCCGCCACGTTATCCCGCAGCCGTTCCCGAGGGCGCGATCGAGGACAACCTCACCGACGAGGACCTCGAGCTGGACACGTTGATCCCCGACTCGCCGAACCAGCCGTATGACATGCACGAGGTCATCACGCGCATCCTCGACGACGACGAGTTCCTCGAGGTGCAGCAGGGCTACGCGCAGAACATTGTCGTGGGCTTCGGCCGCATCGAGGGCCGCCCGGTGGGCATCGTGGCCAACCAGCCGACCCAGTTCGCCGGCTGCCTGGACATCAACGCCTCCGAGAAGGCGGCGCGCTTCGTCCGCACCTGCGACTGCTTCAACGTGCCGATCGTGATGCTGGTCGACGTGCCGGGCTTCCTGCCGGGCACCGACCAGGAATACAACGGCATCATCCGGCGCGGCGCCAAGCTGCTCTACGCGTACGGGGAGGCGACAGTCGCCAAGATCACCGTGATCACCCGCAAGGCGTACGGCGGTGCGTACTGCGTCATGGGCTCCAAGGAGATGGGCGCCGACGTGAACGTGGCGTGGCCCAGCGCTCAGATCGCCGTGATGGGCGCTGCGGGCGCGGTCGGGTTCGTCTACCGGCAGCAGCTCAACGAGGCCGCCAAGAAGGGCGAGGACGTCGGCGCGCTGCGCCTGCAGCTGCAGCAGGACTACGAGGACACCCTCGTCAACCCGTACGTCGCCGCCGAACGGGGCTACGTTGACGCCGTGATCCCGCCGTCGCATACCCGCGGCTACGTGGCGACCGCGCTGCGTCTGCTGGAACGGAAGGTGACGCAGGTGCCGCCGAAGAAGCACGGGAACATCCCACTGTGAGCGAAGCGAACGATTCAGCAGGTGTGAGCGAAGCGAACGATTCAGCAGGTGTGAGCGAAGCGAACGATTCAACAGGTGTGAGCGAGGCTGAGGCCGTGCCCGCCGATCCGCACGCGCACGAGGCGCACATCCAGGTCGTCAAGGGCAACCCGACCGAGGAGGAGCTCGCCGCGGTGATCGCCGTGCTCGCCGCCGCGTCGAGCGTCCCAGCCGAGCCGCGCGAGCAGGAAGAGAACCTGTGGGGCCATCCGGTCGACCGGCTGCGCTACTCGGTCTTCAGCTGGCAGCGGGTCACGCTGTTGGAACGGACTCACATGCGTCATCGATGACGCGCTTTGTCCTCGCGTCGGCATCTCCCGGTCGCCGTAAAGTGTTGCGCCAGGCCGGAATTGATCCACTAGTCATCGTGTCCGGTGTGGACGAGGACGCCGTCATGGAGACCCTGGACCCGTCGGCGACGCCAACTGAGGTCACCACCGCTCTTGCATTGGCCAAGGCCGAGGCCGTCCTCGGACTCCTTGATGCCGCGGTCGCCGCGGATTGCGTTGTCATCGGCTGTGATTCGATGCTGTACCGCGACGGTCAACTGCGGGGCAAACCGGCGAACGCCGACGAGGCCCTACTGGCGTGGCAGGAGATGGCAGGCACCTCGGGTGAGCTTTTCACGGCCCACAGCGTGATTCGCTTGCAGGACAAGGCCATTACGTGGCGGGCCGCCGACGCCACCGTCACCGCGGTCAGGTTCGGACACCCCTCTCCCGCCGATCTGAATGCCTACGTCGGCAGTGGCGAGCCCATGGCGGTGGCGGGTGGCTTCACCCTCGACGGGCTGGGCGGATGGTTCGTCGACGCTGTCGACGGCGACCCGTCGTCGGTGATCGGCATCGGCCTGCCACTGATCCGACGACTGCTCGACGAGAAAGGCATCTCAATCGCGGACCTCTGGACCGCGAATCCGGTCACCTAGTCCGCGGCGAGCGTGCGTCCGCTGCGCAATTCCGGCCCGCTTTTCGCGGTGAGCGCACATTCGGCGCTCACCGCGACTCGCGGAGAGACGCGCGTACCGGCTGAGTAGGCTCGCAGTTGTGCCACTGCCTGCCGATCCTTCCCCCGCCCTGGCCGATTACGCCCATCCGGAACGCCTGGTCACACCCGACTGGTTGTCGGGCAACCTAGGCCGACCCGGCTTAGCGATCGTCGAATCCGACGAGGACGTGCTGCTCTACGACACGGGCCACATCCCGGGTGCCGTGAAGATCGACTGGCACACCGACCTCAACGACCCCCACGTCCGCGACTACATCACCGGCGAACAGTTCGCCGAGCTGATGAACCGCAAGGGCATCGCCCGCGACGACACCGTCGTGATCTACGGCGACAAGAGCAACTGGTGGGCGGCGTATGCGCTGTGGGTGTTCACCTTGTTCGGCCACCCCGACGTGCGACTGCTCGACGGCGGACGCGACCTCTGGATCAACGACGGCCGCGACACCACCCTCGAGGTGCCGACGAAGACCTCCACCGGCTACCCCGTCGTCGAGCGTGACGACGCGCCCATCCGCGCGTTCAAGGAGGACGTGCTCGACATCCTCGGCAAGCAGCCCCTGATCGACGTCCGCTCCCCGCAGGAGTACACCGGCGAGCGCACCCACATGCCGGACTACCCCGAGGAGGGTGCGCTGCGCGGCGGGCACATCCCCACCGCGAGGTCGATCCCGTGGGGCAGGGCGGCCAAGGACAACGGCCAGTTCCGCGGCCGCGCCGAACTCGAGGAGCTATACGGCTTCCTGAGCCCGGATGACAAGACGGTCGTCTACTGCCGCATCGGCGAGCGCAGCAGCCACACCTGGTTCGTGCTGACGCATCTGCTCGGCCGTGAGGGTGTGCGTAATTACGACGGCTCCTGGACCGAATGGGGCAACGCCGTGCGGGTTCCTGTCGCCGTCGGAGAAGAGCCCGGCGACGCGCCGTGAGCGAACGAGCGATGTGCCGATGACGATGCCCGCCGCCCTGGCCGAGGTGGTCTCCGAATTCCAGGAGATGCAGGGGCAGGACAAGCTGGCTCTGCTGCTGGAGTTCGCCGGCGAGCTGCCTCCGCTGCCCGCAGACCTCGAAGAGGCGGCGATGGAACCGGTGCCGGAATGCCAGTCGCCGCTGTTCCTTCACGTCGACGCCGCCGACCGCGACCACGTCCGGCTGTACTTCAGCGCACCTGCGGAAGCGCCGACGACGCGCGGCTTCGCCTCGATCCTGGCTCAAGGGCTCGACGAGCAGTCGGCCGATGACATCCTGGCCGTGCCCGACGACTTCTACAGCGATCTCGGGCTGGCCGCCTTGATCAGCCCGCTGCGGCTACGCGGCATGTCGGCGATGCTGGCGCGCATCAAGCGCCATCTGCGTTGAGACCGGCGCCACACCGTGAACCGGTTAAGGGCACCGCGTCATCAGCAGCCCCGCGGAGTCTCCTAAACTGCCTCCGATACATTCTTAAAGACGTTTCTTAAAAAAATGCCGTCAGGAGGCGCAGTGGCCAGTCACGCCAGCTCAAAGATCTCCAAGGTGCTCGTCGCCAATCGTGGGGAGATCGCGGTCAGGGTGATTCGGGCCGCCAAGGACGCCGGGCTGGGAAGCGTGGCGGTGTACGCCGAGCCCGACGCCGACGCGCCTCACGTACGGCTGGCCGACGAGGCCTTCGCGCTCGGCGGCCAGACGTCGGCCGAGTCCTACCTCGTCTTCGAGAAGATCCTTGAGGCCGCCGAGAAGTCCGGAGCCAACGCGGTCCATCCCGGCTACGGATTCCTTTCGGAGAACGCCGATTTCGCTCAGGCGGTCATCGACGCCGGCCTGATCTGGATCGGCCCCAGCCCGCAGTCGATCCGCGATCTCGGCGACAAGGTCACCGCGCGGCACATCGCGGCGCGCGCCGAGGCGCCGTTGGTGCCCGGCACCCCCGACCCGGTCAAGGACGCCGACGAGGTCGTCGCCTTCGCCAAGGAGTACGGCGTGCCCGTCGCCATCAAGGCGGCATTCGGCGGTGGCGGTCGCGGCATGAAGGTCGCCCGCACCATCGAGGAGATCCCCGAGCTGTTCGAGTCGGCCACCCGCGAGGCCGTCGCCGCGTTCGGCCGCGGCGAGTGCTTCGTCGAGCGCTACCTGGACAAGCCCCGCCACGTGGAGGCCCAGGTCATCGCCGATCAGCACGGCAACGTCGTCGTCGCGGGCACGCGCGACTGCTCCCTGCAGCGCCGCTTCCAGAAGCTCGTGGAAGAAGCGCCGGCACCTTTTCTCACCGACGCGCAGCGCAAGGAGATCCACAAGTCCGCCAAGCGCATCTGCAAGGAGGCCGGTTACTACGGCGCCGGCACCGTCGAGTACCTCGTCGCCCAGGATGGGCTGATCTCGTTCCTGGAGGTCAACACCCGCCTGCAGGTCGAACACCCGGTCACCGAGGAGACCGCGGGCATCGACCTTGTCCTGCAGCAGTTCAAGATCGCCAACGGCGAGGCCCTCGACATCACCGAGGACCCCACCCCGCGCGGCCACTCGTTCGAGTTCCGCATCAACGGCGAAGACGCCGGCCGCGGCTTCCTGCCCGCCCCGGGCCCGGTCACCAAGTTCGTCGCCCCCACCGGCCCCGGCGTGCGGATGGACTCCGGCGTGGAGAGCGGCTCGGTCATCGGCGGCCAGTTCGACTCGATGCTGGCCAAACTGATCGTCACCGGCGCGACTCGCGACGAGGCGCTGGCCCGTTCGCGGCGCGCGCTGGCCGAGTTCACCGTCGAGGGCCTGGCCACCGTCATCCCGTTCCACCGAGCGGTGGTTTCGGATCCGGCGTTCATCGGCGACGGTGAGAAGTTCGACGTGCACACCCGCTGGATCGAGACCGAGTGGAACAACACCATCGAGCCGTTCACCGGCGGTGACCCCATCGAAGAGGAAGACACGATCCCGCGGCAGTCGGTTGTCGTCGAGGTCGGGGGACGTCGCCTCGAGGTGTCACTGCCCGGCGACCTCGCACTGGGCGGAGGTGGAGCGGCACCTGCGGGTGGCGGCGTCGTGCGCAAGAAGCCCAAGCCCCGCAAGCGCGGCTCGCATGGCGGCGCGGCAGCATCCGGTGACGCCGTCACGGCGCCGATGCAGGGCACCGTCGTCAAGGTCGCCGTCGAGGAGGGGCAGGAAGTCTCCGCAGGTGACCTGATCGTGGTCCTCGAGGCGATGAAGATGGAGAACCCCGTCACGGCGCACAAGGACGGCACGGTGACCGGTCTCGCGGTCGAGTCGGGTGCGGCCGTCACTCAGGGCACGGTCCTCGCCGAAATCAAGTGATTTGTGTGCGTTGAGGAGCGCTCAGCGCTCGCGAACGCACACAAATCGCCGTCAGTCGACCGTCACGAGACTGTTGCGCTGCAGCGGCGTGCCGAAGTAGGCGGCCTCGGGGTCGACGACGACGGACGTCGTGTTGTCGCCGTGCCGGGCCAGTGACTCGCGCGCCATCTGTTCGAACGAAATCTTCTCGGGCCCACCGATATTCACGACGGCGTTGAGCGGAACGGAGACGGCGGCGAGCGCGACCTCGGAGGCGACGCGGTCCGCCGCGATGGGCTGGATCAGCGCGTCGGGGACACGTACCTCGTCGCCGACCGTCAGCGATCCGGTGATGGCATCGGTGAACTCGGCGAACTGTGTCGCCCGCACAATGGTGTAGGGCAGGCCGGATTCGGTGAGCAACTTCTCTTGGGCGACCTTGGCGCGCATGTAGCCGCTGTGCGGCAGACCATCGGCACCGACGATCGACAGCACGACACAGTGGCCGACGCCCGCATTCTTTGCGGCGGCAACGATATTCGTAGTCGCCGTCGTGAAGAAGTCCAACACCGGCCCGTCCTCGAACGACGGGGAATTCGTGACGTCGACGAGCGCGGCGGCGCCCGCCAGCGACTCACCCAGCCCCTCACCGGTGAGCACGTCGACACCGGAACCGCGGGCTGCGGCGACCACTTCGTGTCCGTCGGCCGCCAACAGCCCGACCACCTTGGTGCCGATCAGCCCACTGGCACCGATCACTGTGATCTTCATAGGCCATGCCTACCATCGGAGAGTGGAGCCCGTGGAAATTAATGCAGGTGCCTGGTATCTGCGCGCACCGCGGGACGACGAGCTGATCGACGACCGCCCGGCACTCGCCTCGATGGGCGAGGAAGACCCCGACTACATCGCACGCTGCACCGCGCAGTGGGCGACGGACACCGGTTACACGTGGGCCGTCTGTGAACCAACCACCGGCGAGATGCTCGCCGAGGTACGGGTCGACCCGCGGGCCGCCACGTTGACCACCAGGGCGCGGGAGGGTCACGACGATGCCGCGGAGATCGCCGAGCAATCCGTTCGCCGCTTCGCGTCGGCGATGCTCGGGCTGACGATCACCTGACCCGATCGGTATCCATGTCGATGTCGCGGCCGCTCGCCAGGTCGGCGCATTCCACCTCGACGACGTCGCGGCGTGCGGCGAGGAAGCGCCGAGCGCCCTCGTCGCCATGCAGGCCGTCCAGCAACTCGGCCCAGTACCGATCAGCCACGACGACCGGGTGCCCGGGCACGCCGCCGTATACGGCCCTCGCCAGCCCCGAGGACGACGACCGCGCGGCCGCCAGCACCCGCATCACCACGTCGGCCCCCACATCGGGAGTGTCGACGGTGTGCAGCACCGCGAAGTCGCCATCGGCCGCGGACAGGCCGGCGCGCAATGAGGCGGATAACCCGTCTGACCAGTCGGTTGCGACGACGGCACGGGCGGGCGCAGGGACGTCGACGATCGCGGCGCCCAACACCACGATCACGTCGTCGCAACCGCCCCCGTGCAGCGCGGCGACCGCGGATGCCAGCCATTCGCCTTGCGCGGCAAGTACTTTCGGCATGCCAAACCGCGTGCCCGCCCCCGCGGCGAGCAACACACCTGCCGTCGTTGGTGACATGTCATCAGTTTGGTGCCGGTCGGCGGGCGAAACAAGCGTTGCCGGCACTTTGACCTGCAGTTGAGCCGTTCCGATTGTTAGTAGGCGCCACAGAGCGTAGGGTTCGATGCAGGTTGAGGTAACAGCCATCTGCAAACGTCATCGACGTGCAGGGCGGATAGCACCTCCTGCTTCGAGGCTTTCAATAGCGCAGGGCCAAATTTTTGACGTGAGCCACAGTACGAATCGCGTATTCACTGATGGAGTCACATATGTCCACTACGACAGATACCCGGCAGCCCGAGCCGGAAACCCCGATCGAGCATGCCGATGCACATACGGCGCACTTCGCGACCCGATTGCTAGGACCGAACACCGCCGTGATCACGGCACAAGGCGAGATCGATGCCGCGAACGCACAGGACCTGGTCGACTACGCGATGCAGCACGGCGATCGCATCGAGAACCTGGTACTCGACATGAGCGAAGTGGAATTCTTTGGCACCTCTGGCTTTTCGGCGTTGCACGCGCTGAACATCCGGTGTGCGGGAGAATCCATCAGATGGGCTTCGGTGCCAAGCGCGGCGGTCACGAGATTGCTCGAGATCTGCGACCCCGAGTCGGCCCTGCCGTTCTACGGCAGGCTGGACAGCGCGCTGTCCGCGGTTCAGGAGAAACGGCGGGCGTCACTCAAGCTGGTCTCGGAGGCGCGCTAGCGACTTCGCCAGCAGTCGGGACACGTGCATCTGGGAGATGCCGACGCGCTCCGCGATCTGTGTCTGCGTGAGCGATTCGAAGAATCGCAGCAACAGCACTGTGCGTTCGCGCTCTGGAAGCGCTTCGAGCAACGGCCGCAACGCTTCTCGGTTCTCGATCTGATCGAGTCCCAGATCGACGTCGCCGAGGGTGTCGGCGATCGCCGGGGCATCCTCGGTGCCGCTGCCGCCACTGTCGATCGACAGCGTGTTGTAGGAGCTGCCGGCCACCAGACCCTCGATGACCTCGTCTCGGTCCATGTCGAGCTCGGCGGCCAGCTCCGAGGCGGTGGGGGCACGCCCCAGCCGCTGCGACAGTTCCGCGGTCGCGGCGCCCAGCCGGAGGTGAAGTTCCTTCAGCCTGCGGGGCACCTTCACCGACCAACTGTTGTCCCGGAAGTGTCGGCGGACCTCTCCCATGATCGTCGGCACCGCGAACGAGACGAAGTCCGAACCGGCGTTCACGTCGAACCGGATCACCGCGTTGACCAGGCCGACTCGTGCCACCTGGACGAGATCGTCGCGGGATTCCCCGCGTCCGTCGAATCGGCGGGCGATGTGGTCGGCCAGGGGCAAGCAGCGCTCGACGATGCGGTCCCGCTGCCGTTGGAAGGCCGCCGTATCTTCGGGTACGCCCTCGAGTTCGCGGAACATGTCGGCGACATCCGCGTACTCAGAGTTCGATCTCGACGACGAACCCTGTGACGTCGAGGGGCTCACTGCAGCGAGCTCGCTCGCCTCGTCGTCATCGAAATCCCAAACACCTGCCCTTCGTCAGGGCCCTGCCCGTCTTGGAAGGTCCGCACGTCGTCGGTCAGCGAGCTCAGCACATGCCAGCTGAAGCTTCCGGGGGCCAGGATGTCGGGACTCTTGCATGTCGTCGACGCGTGGATGACAACCGCGTCGTCCTGGGGGTCGACGACCAGCAACAGCGTCGCGTCCGGGACGGCGCACCGGATCAGCCGCGTGCATGCTTCGTCGACGGCCAGGCGCAGGTCGGCGACGGAGTCGAAGTCCAGATCCTCGTACGTGGCCACAGCGGCGACGAGCGTCCGAAGCACCGCAAGGTTTTCCAGTGTGGCGGCCACTCGGAGTTCGACCGACCCAGCTTTGCGTTGGTGCCCGTTGTTTGATTTAGCAACGTCGGCCATTTGACCTCCCGGCAATGTTGAAGCGAGGTTACCCCAGGTCGAGTCCCAGTTACCCATGGACACATCCGGAGCCGGCCAAGGCCGACGTGTGCCGAGTAGCGGGGCCGGGTAATCCACGGTTATGAAGCAGGTGGAGTCGCACGGCCGGCTCGGCGACGCGAACCCGGGTGGCACCCGAGGCCTGCGTCGGATCATCGTCACGGCCGGGCTGGTGCTGGTTGGACTGATCTTGATCGTGGTGGCGATATACGCCGGGGCGTTCATCATCCTGGCGCCGATGATGCAGTGACACCGAAGATGGGGCTGTCCGTGTTGGTTCGTGAGTCGGCATGGTCTGACATCCATACCCTCACCTGGTCACGCGCCAAACATGCGGCTTCGACGTAGCCAGGTGCGCGGTCCCGGACTCCGCCGGGTGCGTAGGGGTCGCGGGTTCTCGTATTACTACCCCGACGGTTCGCCGGTCACCGACGAGGAGACGCTTGGCCGCATCAAGGACCTCGTGATCCCACCGGCCTGGAAGAAGGTCTGGATCTGCTCATATCCCAATGGCCACATCCAGGCGGTCGGGACCGACGCCGCCGGCCGCAGGCAGTACCTCTACCACCAGAAATGGCAGGAGGAACGCACCGAGGAGAAGTTCGACCGCGCACTGCACATGTCCGCAGCACTACCCGAGATGCGTCAGCAGATCGCCTCGGACCTGCGTGGCCGCGGACTCACCCGAGACCGCGTGATCGCGCTGGCACTGCAGCTGCTCGATCTCGGATACTTCCGATCGGGGTCAGAACAATACGCCGAGGAGAACAACTCGTTCGGCCTTGCGACACTGCTCTGCGAACACGTGACGCTTGCGCAGGACGCCGTCGAGTTCGACTATCCGGCCAAGAGCGGGGTGCGCCGGACCCTCAAGATCGAGGACTCCGAGGTGGTGCGATCGGTGCGAGCGCTGATGCGCAGACCCGATCGCACCGAGCGGTTGCTGGTGTGCCGCAACGGTTCCGGCTGGGCCGAACTGCACGCCGACGATCTCAATGGCCGCTTCAAAGAGCTTGTCGGCGACGAGTACACGGTCAAGGATCTGCGCACCTGGCACGGCACGGTCCTGGCGGCGGCGGCATTCGTCGACGCCGATCCGCCGGCGAACAAATCGGTGATCAAGCGGGTGGAATCGGCTGTCATGAAGGAGGTCGCCGAGGAACTCGGCAATACCCCCGCGGTGGCCCGGGGGTCCTACGTCGACCCCCGCGTCGTGGAGGGATATGAGTCCGGCCTCACGATCGCCGCCGCCGCCCGGCGCGCCGCGAAAACCAAAGCAGTGGACAAGCGCCAGGCAATTCTGGACAGCGGCACCGCACGGTTGATCCGCAAGGTCGCGAAGGGCTAGCAAGCCAGGTGTCGTTGAATCTAAAAACTCAAGCGCCGAACCGTTTTCGGATCTGCGGCAAGGGTATCCTCGAACATCATGCGCGAAAGCACAGACCTTCCCGACGACGTGCCCCTGGCCGATGCCGCTGAGCAACTGCGTCCGGTCCGTGAACCGGACCTGGATGACGAGGCATCAGCTGAGCCGCCGACCGAACCGCCGCTGGAGGTCACCCCTGCCGACTGGCAGGAGCAGCTGGAGGTGGTCGAAGTCGACCCCGACGAGTTCTCACCCGACGAGGGATAGGTCTCAGCGTCCGCACTGGAGCGTTTACCACCGGCGCGCTCGGGTACCCACCGGTTGCGGGAGATTTCCCCGTGGCCCCCGCTGGAGAAAAGTGGGCACGGCCAATCCACTGCAAATAGCGGAAAGGCAACTATGACCGAGAAGAACAGTGGTCCCGAAGAAGGCATCAAGGGCGCCGTCGAGGACGTGAAGGGTAAGGCCAAGGAAGCGGTTGGCACCGTGACCGGGCGTGACGACATGGTCCGCGAAGGCAAGGCCCAGCAGGACAAGGCCGATGCGCAGCAGGATGCGGCGCAGAAGGAAGCCGAGGCCGAAGCCGCTCGCGGTGGCGCCAAAGCTGCTGAGAAGCGCCAAGAGGCCGAGCAGCGATAGGAAGACCTAACGCGGAAGGGCCCAGCCGATTCGTTCGGCTGGGCCCTTTTCGTGTGGTGTCTAACTGCTGGGCCGTTGCCGCAGCGCATCGGGATGCTCTGCGTACCAACGGTCTTCGATCCGACGCACCCGCAGGTGTTCGATCAGCAGCCAGCCGCCGCCGACGATGAATCCCGCAACGGCCACGGACGCCAGCGTCAGGCCGACATCCTGATGACGCGTGGCGAACGCCGCCAAGCACGAGACAAACAGCACAAGGGCCACCCCGATCACGATGAGCCCCGGCATGATCTTGTTGTCCTTCATCGACTCCCCGGCGTGCGGGCGCGTTGTCCTGGCGTGGTCAACGGGATCTTTCGGGCCTTTCATCGGTACTCCTTTCTCCGACGTACCCTGAAGCCGCCCTGCGTGGGCTGATATCCACGGTAGGCCTACCGGACGGCGTTGTGCCAGAAACGACATCACTGGTAAGGCGGGTACTGCTGTTCACGCAGCACACCGGCCAGATGGGCGGCGTTGCGGGCCGCGGCGGCGGTGGTGGAAGCGACCGCCTCGGGCACCTCGTCGAGGTCCTTGTAGTCGCCGGACTGCATGGCCTCGCCGTTCCAATACGTGCATCCCTGGGCGGGGATGGTGTAGCCGATGTCGTTGAGTCCCTGGAAGCAGTCGGCGACGACCTTGTGTGCCCCGTCCTCGTTTCCGACGACCGCGACCAGCGCCACCTTGCCCACCATCACCGGCCGCTCGGCGTCGTCGGTGTTGGACAGTTCGGCGTCCAAGCGCTCGAGCACGCGCTGCGCGACGCTCGAGGGGTGACCGAGCCATACCGGTGTCGCCAGGACCAGGATGTCGCAATCCAGCAGCTTCTCGCGGATGCGGGGCCATTCGTCGCCCTCCCCCATATCCGCCTCCACGCCAGGCGAAATCGCGTAGTCGGCGCAGCGCAACGACTCGGTCTTCACCCCGTGGGAGCGCAGTTCTGCGCATACGTGCTCGGCGATCAACTCGCTACTCGACTGTGCCGGACTACGTTTGAGGCTGCACACCAGCGCGACGGCCGTCAGCGACGGCTGCGCGGTGGTCATCCTCCGACCAACGCGGGCCCGGCGATGGGCGCCATGCTCATGGTCAGAACGAGCAGCATCATCGTCAGCAGGAACCAGCCGACGCCCTGCCATGCCCACCAGGTCTCACCCCTGCGCCACGTCTGGTAGGTCCGGACGAAGGCGCGCAATGAGCCGATCAAAAGGATGATTGGTGCACCTAGCGCCAGCATGGCGCGTTGCGGGGCTCCGCATGCAACTGTGTCTGCCGTCGCGCCGCTGCAGGTACTCACCCACACGATGGCGGTGACCACGAACGCGATTCCCGCGACGGCAACGATTGCCCCGAAACGGACGGCGTCGCGGATTCCTGCGTCGTCTTGTTGCACACGGCCAGGACTCTGATACACAGACGAGCACTCCCGTATTCGGTGGTGAAGCCATTTGGGTGGCGAAGACGTGCCAGAGAATTCCCGCCGCCAGGAGCGGATAAACCTCAGGATGCGACGCGGTTATGCGCGGTGAGCAGTAGCCTGTCGTACGCGCTGCGGGGCGGTAGCTCGTCGTCGTACCGGAGCTCCAGGAAATCCCTGACGATCTGCTCGGCCAGCGTCCGCAACTTGGTGTTGGTTTCCTGCGAACGCCACCTGAGCAGTTCGAACGCAGAGTCGGCGCTGATCCGGTAGATGACCATCAGCATGCCCTTTGCCTGCTCGATCAGGGCCCGCGCCTCGGCGATCTCCGCGACCGCCTCGGTGACGAACCGGTCGTGGCGCTGCTGAACCGACGGCGTGACGTCGACGTAGAAGCCGTGGGTTCCGATCACGGTCCCGGTGTCGTCGAACATCTGGTCACCGACCACGACGACGTGGTGTACCTCGCCGTGGGTGTCGACGATGCGGTGCCTGGTGGAGAACGCGCCCGCCGTCCGGCGGATCTCGTCGAGTGTGGCGGCGACCTGGCCGTAGTCGTCGGGATGCTTGTGCGACAGCACCAGCTCGGTGGTGGGCACGACGTCGCCCGTGTAACCGTGCATCCGTTGTACCTGGGGTGACCATTCCCAGCGCTCATCGGCGAAGTAGTACTTGAACGACCCGACGCGCTGGGGATCCCCGCCACCGTCGGCATGCTCGATGGGCGTCTGCCCGTCGTCGGCGGCCACCTCGTCGGTCATAACTGCAGATTAACCCGGTTACCTGCGACGGAACATTGCACCTGGTACGAAATTTCGCTTATCGGACAGAAGCCTGAACCGCGGCCCAAACGGCGAGGCACGTCGGGAATGTCGGTGCGCGCCCCTACGATTCGCCGCGTGGTGCTGAAGTGGCTGTTGCCCGCCGGGGTCGTGGCCGGTTTGTCGACGTGGGGGCTGGGGGCGTCACCCGGGTGGAGCCTTGCGGTCGCCGTGGTCGCGCCGATGCTCCTGGCGGCGGCGCCGCGCTTCGTCCGCGGGGCGCTCGTCGGCATGCGCACCCCGCACCCGCGCGAGGACCCGGCCGCCGCGTTGACCGGCACCGAATTCGAGGATTACGTCGCGCGGATCGCACGATCGAGCGGTGCGCCGGTCATCATGACGCCGCTCAGCGGTGACTGGGGTGTCGACATCATCGTCGGCAAGCGGCCGAATCGTCTTGCCATTCAATGCAAACGGCAGTCGCGCCCCGTCGGCGCAAGTGCGGTGCAGGAGGTGGTCGCCGGTGCACCGATGCAGGATTGCGCCAGGACCATGGTCGTCACAAACCACGAATTCACCCCTGCTGCACGCAAACTCGCCGAACTGCACGGCTGCGAGCTGGTGAGCGGAGCGGAGCTCAGTCGCCTCCGCGCGACGATCCGGCGGCTGACCGGGCCCTCAACACCGACCGAGGTTTAGCGCAGCGCGTCACGCAGGGCATCGACCGCGATGTCGATCTCCTCCCGCGACACCGTCAGCGCCGGCCGGAACCGCACGCTGTCGGCACCGCTGCCAAGCATGATCACCCCTCGATCCCACAACTTGGCGAGCAGCTCATCGCGCTGCGCAGTGGACGGCAGGCTGAACGCGCACATCAGCCCACGACCTCGGACGTCGAGCACCTGGCCAGGGAATTCTTCGGCGAGCTGGGCAAGCCGGTCGAGAAGGTGTCGGCCAGTCCTGGCGGCGCGCGCCATCAGGTTGTCCGATTCGATGATTTCCAGAATGCGCCGCGAGCGCACCATGTCGGCCAGGTTGCCGCCCCACGTCGAGTTGATGCGAGAGCTGACGGTGAAGACGTTTTCGGACACCTCGTCGACACGCCGGCCCGCCATGACGCCGCACACCTGAGTCTTCTTGCCGAATGCGACCACGTCGGGAGCGACTCCCAATTGCTGGTAGGCCCAAGGGGTTCCGGTCATGCCGCAGCCGGTCTGGACCTCGTCGAAGATGAGCAGAGCGTCGAACTCGTCGCACAGTGCCCGCATCGCCGCGAAGAACTGCGGGCGGAAGTGGCGGTCGCCGCCCTCACCCTGGATGGGCTCCGCGATGAAGCAGGCGATGTCGTGCGGGTTGCTTTCGAACGCCGCGCGCGCCTGGCGAAGCGACTCCGCCTCGACTGCGTCCATATCGGCCCCTGGCCGCAGGTACGGGGCGTCGATGCGGGGCCAGACGAACTTGGGGAAACGCGCAACCTTGTTGGGGTCGGTGTTGGTCAGCGAGAGCGTGTAGCCGCTGCGGCCGTGGAAGGCGCCACGCAGATGCAGCACCTTGGTGCCGAGCGCAGGGTCGATGCCGCGCGCCTCGTTGTGTCTGCTCTTCCAGTCGAACGCCACCTTCAGCGCGTTCTCGACGGCCAACGCTCCGCCGTCGACGAAGAAGAGGTGAGGTAGCGCCGGGTCGCCGAGCACGCGCGCGAACGTGGCGACGAAACGCGCCATGGGCACGCTGTAGACATCGGAGTTGCTCGGCTTGTTGACCGCGGCCTGCGCGAGTTCGGCAAGGAAGTCCTCGTCATCCGCCAACGCCGGATGGTTCATACCCAGCGCCGACGACGCGAAGAACGTGAACATGTCGAGATACCGCTTGCCGGTCCGGGCGTCGACAAGATGCGAACCGCGCGAGCGGTCGATGTCGAGGACGAGGTCCAGGCCGTCGGCCAGGATGCTGCGGGCCAGCACGGCGCGAACGTCGTGCGGGCCGACCGGCGAGGCCACGGCGGCATCGTGGACAGAGTGCGACAGGAGGGCGGTCATAGACCGATTTTAACAGAAGATTTACGGTCTCCAGACCGTCTGACCGTAAGTGTTACGGCACAGAGTCGCGTCTATCGTAAAAAGTTTGTAAGATGATGGTGCTTCGAGTGCGTACGTTCGCCGCCGTTCGGATTCGTTGCAGCAAGTCTTCAAGCGCCCGCGCGGACTCGACCCGCACAAGCAGCACGTAGCTCTCATCGCCGGCCACCGAGTGACATGACTCGATGGCATCGATGTGTTCGAGCCGCGCGGGCGCATCATCGGGTTGAGAGGGATCGAGGGGAGTGATGGCCACGAACGCCGACAGCATGTTGCCGACGGCTTCGGGGTTGATCCTGGCCGAGTACCCGACGATCACACCCCGCGCCTCGAGGCGTCGTACCCGTGACTGGACCGCTGATACCGACAACCCCGCTACCGACGCGAGGTGGGCCAGCGTGGCCCGTCCGTCGGCGACCAATTCGCGCGCCAGCACCCGGTCGATGTCGTCGAGCGGTTCGCTCATGGCCGCACTGTATCCGAGCGAGGACGTGTGGCGATGAGCTTGCGTGTCCCGACGTGGCAGCTGCGTGCGCAGTTCGCGGCGGCCCTGTCGCGGTTGTATGCCGCCGAAGTGCCGCTCTACTCCACGCTGCTGGAGGTCAGCGCGGAAGTGAACCGCGAACTGGGCGCGACCGAGCGGGTGACCGCGGAGCGTCATGGCGCGATCCGGGTCGGCAGCCCGCGCGAGCTCGCGGACGTGGCAGAGCTGTTCGCGGCGTTCGGCATGTATCCGGTCGGCTTCTACGATCTGCGCGACGCCGAATCACCCGTTCCGGTCGTGTCGACGGCGTTCCGGCCGATCGATGCAGATGAGTTGGAGCGCAACCCGTTCCGGGTGTTCACATCCATGCTCGCGACGTCCGATCAGCGATTCTTCTCCCCCGACCTGCGCGCCCGTGTCGAGCGCCGCCTCGCCGCGAGGCAACTTTTCGATCCGGCGCTGATCGATGACGCGCGCCGCATCGCCGCCGATGGCGGCACCGACCGCGAGTTCGCGCAAAGGTTCGTTGGCCGCGCCGTTGCCGCATTCGCGTTGTCACGGGAGCCGGTCGACCGGGGATGGTATGACGAGCTGAGCCGCGTGTCGGCGGTGGCGGCAGACATCGCCGGTGTCGCCACCACGCACATCAATCACCTGACACCACGCGTGCTCGACATCGACGAGTTATACCGACGGATGTCGCAGCGCGGGGTGGCGATGATCGACGCGATCCAGGGTCCGCCCCGCACCGAGGGACCGGATGTGTTGTTGCGGCAGACGTCGTTTCGGGCGCTCGCCGAGCCACGACGCTTCCGCGATGACAACGGCGTGGTCTCCGACGGCACGCTGCGCGTGCGCTTCGGCGAGGTCGAGTCACGCGGGGTGGCGCTGACTGCCGAGGGCAGGCAACGCTACGACGCGGCGATGGACGCGGTAGATCCGGTCGCGGCGTGGGCCGACCACTTCCCCACCACCCATGAGGAGATGGCCGCGGCGGGGCTGGCCTACTACCACGGCGGCGATCCGTCCAAACCCGTTGTCTACGAGGACTTCTTGCCGGCCTCTGCGGCGGGCATCTTCCGATCCAATCTCGACGCCGACGCACAGACCTCAGATGGGGCCGACGAGTCGGACTACAGCATGCACTGGATGGCCGGCCAGATCGGTCACCACATTCACGATCCCTACGATCTCTACGAGAAAGCCGCGTCATCATGACCACTATGCAGAAATCACAGCTCCCCACCGCCGACGATCTGCGCGCCCGGGTCCGCGATGCTCTGGCGGCTGTCGGTTCGCGAGTAGAACTGGGCGAGCCGGGCGGCCACGGAGCCGCTCGGCCGGCGACATCCGGCTCACGCTTGCAGGCCAGCACCCCGATCACCGGCGACGTGCTGTTCACGATCGCGGAAACGACTCCGGAGCAGGCGGATACCGCCATTGCCGAAGCCGCGCAGGCATTTACATCGTGGCGGACGACCCCGGCGCCCGTCCGCGGTGCGCTGGTGGCGCGGCTCGGTGAGCTGCTGGTCGAGCATAAGGCCGATGTCGCGACGCTCGTCACGGTGGAGGCCGGCAAGATCACTTCCGAAGCCCTCGGCGAAGTGCAGGAGATGATCGACATCTGCCAGTTCGCCGTCGGCCTCTCGCGTCAGCTGTACGGCAAGACCATCGCATCCGAGCGCCCCGGCCACCGGCTGATGGAGACCTGGCATCCGCTCGGCGTCGTCGGGGTGATCACGGCGTTCAACTTCCCGGTTGCGGTCTGGGCCTGGAACACCGCGATCGCATTGGTGTGCGGCGACACCGTCGTCTGGAAGCCCTCGGAGCTCACCCCGCTGACGGCGCTGGCCTGTCAGGCGTTGATCGAGCGCGCAGCCGACGAGGTTGGGGCGCCGCGGGGAGTCAGCCGGCTCATTCAGGGTGGCCGTGAGATCGGTGAGCGCCTCGTCGACGATCCGCGGGTGGCGCTGGTGAGCGCGACGGGTTCGGTTCGGATGGGTCATCAGGTCGGGCCGCGGGTCGCGGCGCGGTTCGGAAAGGTGCTGCTCGAACTCGGCGGCAACAACGCTGCCATCGTCACGCCGTCGGCCGACCTCGACCTCGCGGTGCGCGGCATCGTGTTCTCCGCCGCAGGCACGGCCGGCCAGCGGTGCACGACCTTGCGCCGCCTGATCGTGCATTCCTCGGTCGCCGACGAACTCGTCGGCAGGATCGTGTCCGCGTACCGGCAGCTACCGATCGGCGATCCGGCGGCCGACGGGACGCTGGTCGGCCCGTTGATCCACGAAACCGCCTACCGCGACATGATCAAGGCGCTGGAGCAGGCCCGCGCCGACGGCGGTGAGGTGCTCGGCGGTGAGCGGCACGAACTCGGAGATGAAAGCGCCTACTACGTCGCGCCCGCCGTCGTCCGCATGCCCGCACAGACCGAGGTGGTGCATACCGAGACGTTCGCACCAATTCTCTATGTGCTGACCTACGAGGACCTGGATGAGGCAATCGCGCTGAACAATGCGGTGCCACAGGGTCTTTCGTCGTCGATCTTCACCACGGACGTGCGCGAGGCGGAGCGTTTCATGTCCGCCGACGGCTCGGACTGCGGTATCGCCAACGTCAACATCGGTACGTCGGGTGCCGAGATCGGCGGCGCGTTCGGTGGCGAAAAGCAGACGGGCGGTGGGCGCGAGTCCGGCTCGGACTCATGGAAGGCGTACATGCGCCGGGCCACCAACACCGTCAACTACTCGTCCGAGCTGCCATTGGCACAGGGCGTGCACTTCGGCTAGCACGCATTGAGCGCCTTGCCCGCCGAACGTGACACCAGTGCGAAATTCGGCCGCGTTTTTCGCCGTGTGTTCACGTTCGGCGCGCTATGACTCCAGCCTTGGCGCAGCCGTCGAGGACGGCGAGAAAGCTCCACCGCAGCAGTCGTGAGCTTACTGTCTCGAATGCCTTGCCACCCGACCAAAGCGGATGGGTGTACTTGGTGACCCAGTCGACGTGGGTGCCTTCACCCTGCGGAGTGAAAGTCAACGTCCCGCCCTCGTGGACGAAGCCGGGGACCGACCGCAGAATCAGATAGGAGAAGCTGCGCGGCGGGTCGTACGCCGTGTACTCCTCTTCGAACCACATGCCGGTGCCGGTCACCACCCGGACCGCGCCTGCTTTCAGCTCCGACGACCCTTTGGCCAGCCTGGCGCCGAGGACGAGTGGCGCAGCCTTGAGGCTCGTCGGGTCGGCGAGCCAATCGAACACCCGCTCGGGTGCCGCCGCGATGGTGCGTTCGACCCGCAACTCGATCACTGGGTCAGTCTAGGGTCGAACCAGCAGCCGAACAGTCGGTTACGCACTTGTTGGACATGTGTCAATTAGACTGTCGATATGTCAGAACCTCGCCGCCGGCTGTCGCCCGAGGATCGACGCAAAGAGCTGCTCGCACTGGGCGCCGAGGTGTTCGGACAACGCCCCTACGACGAGGTTCGCATCGACGAGATCGCCGAGAAGGCGGGCGTGTCCCGCGCGTTGATGTATCACTACTTCCCCGACAAGCGGGCGTTCTTCGCCGCGGTGGTCAGCGCCGAGAGCGAACGGCTCTTCGAAGCCACCAACGCACCGCTTCAACCCGGTCTGGGTCTGTTCGAGCAGGTGCGCGAGGGCGTCCTCGCCTACCTCCGCTACTACGAGGCCAATCCCAACGTCGCATGGGCCGCCCACGTGGGCATCGGTCGCTCCGACCCCGTGCTGCGCGGCATCGAGGACGTCGACAACGACCGTCAGGCCGAACGCATCGTCCACGGTCTCGCCGGCGACCAGCTCGATGCCAAGGTCGAACGCGACCTGCGCATCGTCATCTATGGATGGCTGGCGTTCGTTCTCGAGATGTGCCGCCAGCGGATGCTCGATCCGTCGACCGACGTCAACACCGTCGCGGACGCGTGTACGCACGCCCTGTTCGACCTGGTCGCTCGGGTGCCGGGGATCCCGGAAGTGCTGTCGGAGGCCATCGCGGCCGCACGCCCCTGAAATATGTCGGTGCCCTCCGGCACGATGGCTGAATGAGCACCGCCGCGCTCGCCCGCTTCAGCCCACTGACCCGTCAGTGGTTCACGGGCACGTTCGCGGAGCCGACGCCGGCTCAGGAGCAGGCCTGGTCTGCCATCGCCGACGGCGACAACACGTTGGTCATCGCCCCCACCGGGTCCGGCAAGACGCTGGCCGCGTTTCTATGGGCCATCGACCGCCTCGTATCGTCGGAACCCCGGCCCGCAGGCGCAGGCACACGAGTGCTCTACGTTTCGCCGCTCAAGGCATTGGCCGTCGACGTCGAGCGCAACCTGCGGACGCCGTTGACCGGTATCGG
This sequence comes from Mycobacterium barrassiae, assembly GCF_025822765.1. Classification (GTDB taxonomy): domain Bacteria; phylum Actinomycetota; class Actinomycetes; order Mycobacteriales; family Mycobacteriaceae; genus Mycobacterium; species Mycobacterium barrassiae. The sequence goes on from NZ_JACKUK010000016.1 coordinate 521,257, forward strand.
CCGCCTCGCCGAGCGCAGCGGGACCGCCGCACCCGACATCTCTGTCGGCGTGCGCTCCGGTGACACCACCCCCGCCCGGCGCCGCGAGCTCATCACGCGGCCGCCCGACATCCTCATCACCACTCCCGAGTCGCTGTTTCTGATGCTCACCTCGGCGGCCCGCGAAACGCTGACCGAGGTGCAAACCGTCATCGTCGACGAGGTCCATGCCGTCGCCGGCACCAAGCGCGGGGCCCACCTGGCGCTTTCACTGGAGCGGCTCGACCAGCTTCTCAACAAGCCCGCCCAGCGCATCGGGCTGTCCGCGACGGTCCGGCCGCCCGAAGAGGTGGCGCGCTTCCTGTCTGGCCAGGCGCGCACCACCATCGTGTCGCCGCCTGCGGCGAAGACGTTCGACCTGTCCGTGACGGTGCCCGTTCCCGACATGGCCAACCTCGAGAACAACACCATCTGGCCCGACGTCGAGGAACGCATCGTCGATCTGATCGAGGCGCACAACAGCTCGATCGTCTTCGCCAATTCGCGGCGGCTGGCCGAACGACTCACCTCGCGCCTCAACGAGATTCACGCCGACCGCACCGGTGTCGAACTGTCCATGGAGCACAACCCGAAAGTGGGCGGCGGCTTCCCGGCGCAGTTGATGGCCAGCGGGGCGTCGTACGGCGCCCCGACACTGCTGGCCCGCGCGCATCACGGATCGGTGAGCAAGGAGCAGCGCGCGCAGGTCGAGGACGACCTCAAGAGCGGGCGACTCAAGGCAGTCGTCGCGACGTCCAGCCTGGAGTTGGGCATCGACATGGGCGCGGTCGATTTGGTGATCCAGGTCGAGGCGCCGCCTTCGGTGGCCAGCGGTCTGCAGCGCATCGGTCGCGCCGGTCACCAGGTCGGCGAGATCTCCCAGGGCGTGCTGCTTCCCAAGCATCGAACGGATCTCATCGGGTGCGCGGTCACCGTCAAGCGGATGCTCGCCGGTGAGATCGAGACCATGCAGGTGCCTGCGAATCCTCTCGACGTGCTGGCGCAGCACACCGTCGCGGCGTGCGCCCTCGAACCACTCGACGCCGACCGCTGGTTCGACGCGGTGCGGCGCAGCGCCCCGTTCGCGACGCTGCCGCGCAGCGCCTTCGAGGCGACGCTCGATCTGCTGTCGGGCAAGTACCCGTCGACCGAGTTCGCCGAACTGCGACCGCGTTTGGTGTACGACCGCGATGCCGGCACGCTCATCGCCCGCCCCGGCGCACAACGACTCGCGGTGACCTCCGGCGGGGCCATCCCCGACCGCGGTCTGTTCACCGTCTATCTGGCCACCGACTCCGAAAAGCCCTCGCGGGTAGGGGAACTCGACGAGGAGATGGTCTACGAGTCCCGTCCCGGCGATGTGATCTCGCTGGGTGCCACCAGCTGGCGCATCACCGAGATCACCCACGATCGGGTGCTGGTCATTCCGGCGCCGGGACAGCCGGCCCGACTGCCGTTCTGGCGGGGCGACAGCGTGGGCAGGCCACCCGAGCTCGGCGCGGCAGTCGGCGCGTTCACCGGGGAGCTGGCTCAACTGGGCCGCGACGAATTCACCGAACGTTGCCGCGCAATGGGTTTCGACGAGTTCGCCTCGGACAACCTGTGGCAGCTGCTCGACGAGCAGCGCCAGGCCACCGGTGCGGTGCCGACGGACACGACGTTCGTGGTCGAGCGGTTCCGCGATGAGCTCGGCGACTGGCGGGTCATCCTGCACTCCCCCTACGGGCTCCGGGTACACGGACCACTTGCGCTAGCGGTATCGCGCAGGCTGCGGGAACGGTACGGCATCGACGAGAAGCCGACGGCCTCCGACGACGGCATCATCGTGCGGCTGCCCGACACCGAGGACACGGCGCCTGGTGCAGACCTCTTCGTGTTCGACGCCGATGAGATCGAGCCCATCGTCACCGCGGAGGTCGGCGGCTCGGCGCTGTTCGCCTCACGATTCCGCGAATGTGCCGCGCGCGCTTTGCTTCTGCCGCGTCGGCATCCGGGTAAGCGCTCGCCGCTGTGGCATCAGCGTCAGCGCGCGGCACAGCTTCTCGACGTCGCCCGTAAGTACCCGGACTTCCCGATCGTGCTGGAGGCGGTGCGCGAATGCCTGCAGGACGTGTATGACGTGCCGGCGCTCACCGAGCTGATGCACCGGGTCGCGCAGCGGCGGCTGCGGGTGGTCGAGGTCGAGACTCAGACGCCCTCACCGTTCGCGGCCTCCCTGTTGTTCGGGTATGTGGGCGCGTTCATGTACGAGGGCGACAGCCCGCTGGCGGAGCGCCGCGCCGCAGCGCTGTCCCTGGACAGTGTGCTGCTGGCCGAGTTGCTCGGCCGCGTGGAGCTGCGCGAGCTACTCGATCCGCAAGTCATCGCGACGACCACGAGCCAGCTGCAGCACCTCAGCGAGGATCGCCGGGCGCGTGACGCCGAAGGCGTCGCCGACCTGCTGCGGGTGCTGGGTCCGCTGACCGAGGCGGAGATCGCCGAACGGTGCACCACCACCGACATCGGCGGTTGGCTCGACGGTCTGCGGGCCGCCAAACGAGTGCTGACGGTGTCGTTCGCCGACCAGGTGTGGTGGGTGGCCATCGAGGACATCGGCCTGCTGCGCGACGGCGTCGGGGTGGCCGTACCGGTCGGGGTGCCGACAGCCTTCACCGAAGCAGCCGACGATCCGCTGGGCGAACTGCTTGGTCGCTACGCCCGCACGCGCGGACCGTTCACCAGCCACGACGCCGCCGCTCGATTCGGGCTCGGCCTGCGCGTGGCCGCCGACGTGCTGGGCCGAATGGCGATCGACGGCAAGCTGATTCGCGGCGAGTTCACCTCCGGAGCCGCCCCGGCGGCGACATCCAATACAGCAGCCGATTCCACCGAATGGTGCGACGCCGACGTGCTGAAGATCCTGCGCCGCCGGTCGCTGGCCGCGCTGCGGGCGCAGGTCGAGCCGGTCAGCACCGCCGCGTACGGCCGGTTCCTGCCCGCGTGGCAGCAGGTCGGCTCGACGCACAACGCAGGCGTCGACGGTCTAGCCCAGGTCATCGAGCAGCTGGCGGGCGTGCCGATACCGGCGTCCGCCGTCGAGCCGTTAGTATTCGGTCAGCGTGTCCGCGACTATCAGCCCGCGATGCTCGACGAGCTGCTGGCATCGGGAGAGGTCACCTGGTCGGGTGCGGGCCAGATCGGCGGCGGCGACGGCTGGATCGCGTTCCACCAGGCCGACACAGCGCCGCTGACGCTCGCGCCGCCAGCCGAGATCGAGTTCACCGACACCCACCGCGCGATCATGGACACGCTCGGGCGAGGCGGCGCCTACTTCTTCCGTCAGCTGGCGGACAACCCGAACGACGAGCTGAAACAGGCGCTGTGGGAACTGATCTGGGCGGGCTGGGTCACCGGCGACACCTTCGCTCCGGTGCGGGCCCTGCTGTCGGGTCCCCGTCGATCAACGGGTCGTCATGGTGCTCCGGCGCACCGGCAGCGTCAGCGCGCGCCGCGGTTGAGCCGCTACAGCGTCGCGCACGCGCAGGCCCGCTCGTCCGATCCCACGGTCGCCGGCCGCTGGTCGGCGCTTCCGACCGCGGAGCCGGAATCCACTGTGCGCGCACACTTCCAGGCCGAATTGCTGCTCAACCGCCACGGTGTGCTGACCAAGGGGGCCGTCGCCGCGGAAGAGGTACCGGGCGGCTTCGCCATGCTGTACAAGGTGCTGACGGCGTTCGAGGACGCGGGTCGATGCCAGCGCGGGTACTTCGTGGAATCGCTGGGCGGCGCACAGTTCGCGGTGGCATCGACGGTCGACCGGCTGCGGTCCTACCTCGACGGCGTCGACCCCGACCATCGCGAGTACCACGCGGTGGTGATGGCCGCCGCCGACCCGGCGAATCCCTATGGGGCGGCGCTGCCGTGGCCCACCCGCAGAGTCACTGAGGACGATGCCGCCGATGTCGCGCACCGTCCCGGCCGCAAGGCGGGCGCACTCGTGGCGGTCGTCGACGGCGAGTTGGTGTGGTTCGTCGAGCGCGGCGGGCGCTCGCTACTGACCTTCACTGACGACACCGAGGCCCACGTCGCGGCGGCCGCCGCACTCGCCGATCTGGTGAGCGCGGGCCGGGTACAGGGATTCCTCATCGAGAAGGTCAACGGCGTCTCGGTGCTGGACCCGGGCAGCGACGGCCAGCGGGCCGCCGTCCAGGACGCCCTGATAGGCGCAGGCTTCGCGCGCACACCTCGGGGTCTGCGGCTGCGGTGACGGGACGCCTACAGTTCGAGGTATGCCTCTGCGCACAGCTCTGACGGCGATGTTCGGGATCGAGCATCCGGTCGTACTGGCACCGATGGGAGGCGTCGCGGGTGGGGCGCTGGCCGCCGCCGTGTCCGAGGGCGGCGGTCTCGGGCTGATCGGAGCCGGGAGCGGCAACGAGCGATGGCTCGACCGTGAATGCAGCATCGCGAAGGCAGCCACCAATAAGCCGTGGGGCATCGGATTCCTGACCTGGGGTGTGACCCCCCAAGTGCTCGAAGCGGCGATCGAGCAGTCTCCGTCGGCGATCATGCTGTCGTTTGGTGACCCGGAACCGTTCGCCGAATCGATCTCGGCGGCGGGCATTCCGCTGATGGCGCAGGTCTGCTCGCTGGACGAGGCCAAGCGCGCGCTGGACGTCGGGGCGGACGTGGTTGTGGCACAAGGCATGGAGGCCGGCGGCCACGGTGGTGGCCGCGCCACGTTGCCGTTCGTGCCTGCGGTCGTCGACATCGCGGGCGCGACGCCGGTTCTGGCGGCGGGCGGTATCGCCGACGGTCGCGGTCTCGCTGCGGCGCTGGTGCTCGGCGCCGCGGGCGCGATGCTCGGAACCCGCTTCGAAGCCACCCCCGAAGCGCTTCTGGACGCCGACGAGGTCAAGGCGATCCTGGCGGCGGAAGCCAGTGACACCACTCGCGGCAGGGCCGTCGACGTCGCTGCCGACGCGGATTGGCCGGCGCAATATCCGGCGCGAACGCTGCGCAACCGGTTCATCGATGAGTGGCAGGACCGCGTCGACGAGCTCGACGATGCGGTGCGGCAGGAGTACCGCGCCGCGGTCGAACGACGCGATTATGACTATGTGCCGATCTGGGCGGGTGAAGCCGTCGACCTGATCGGCGAACCGGAAAGCGCGAGCATCCTGGTCGCCCGGATCGCGGAGCAGGCGGAGCGGGCGCTCGCCGTCGCGGGTAAACATGCCTGAAGGCGACACCGTCTGGCACACCGCGGCCCGACTACGTGAGGCGCTGGAAGGAAAGACGCTGACACGCTGCGATATTCGCGTCCCTAAGTACGCGACGGTCGATTTGTCAGGACAGGTCGTCGACGAGGTGCTCAGCCGCGGTAAGCACCTCTTCATCCGCGTCGGGGAGGCCAGCATCCACTCCCACCTGAAGATGGACGGCAGCTGGAAGGTCAACCCGGTCAACAGGCCCAGCCGCGCAGGGCACCGCATTCGAATCGTCCTGGAAACAGCCGATGTTCAGGCGGCGGGTATCGACCTCGGCGTGCTGGAGGTCCTGCCGCGCGCCGACGACATGGACGTCGTCGCACACCTCGGTCCAGACCTGTTGGGGGCGGACTGGGAGCCGCGCACCGCAGCGGCCAACCTCACCGCCGACGCCGACCGGCCGCTCGCCGAGACGCTGCTCGACCAACGCGTACTCGCTGGTGTCGGCAACGTGTATGCGAATGAGTTGTGTTTCGTCTTCGGCCACCTGCCGACAGCGCCGGTCAGGGACGTCCGCGATCCGCTGCGCTTGGTTCAGCGAGCACGCGACATGTTGTGGCTCAACAGATCACGAACCAACCGCACCACCACCGGCGACACCCGACGCGGGCAGCAGGTATGGGTCTACGGCCGCGCCGGTGAACCGTGCCGCCGCTGCGGTACGCCGATCAAGTCGGACAACACCGGCGAACGCATCAGCTTCTGGTGCCCGAACTGTCAGACCTAGCCGTCGTAGTAGTCGTTGCCGCGGGAGAACTCGACGAACGTGCACGCCTGCTCGCCCACGGTCCAGGCATCGTGTCCGGGCGGTAGCAGCATCACGTCCCCGGCCGAGAACACCTCTTCCGAGCCGTCGGCCATCCGCACCGCCAGTGCACCACTCGTGACGACCGCGACGTGTGGAAGCTCGCACAGTTCGGTGCCCGCGTACTCCTTCAGGTCGCTGGACCATCGGGCGCCGGTGTCGAAGGTCACCTGTGTCACCGACACCCCGTTGAGCACGGCGGTGCGTTTGGAGATCAGACCGTGGACGTCGCTTTCGATATCGGCGAAGCGGGCCTTCTGCATGGCGGGGTGGTAGTCGACCATTCGGCGATTGATATCACGCGCGCCGCGCGCCGACCAGAGTAAAACTCAGGGCGAGCCCTTCGCCGAGAGTACGGTTGTTGACGGATTTCGCCCAATTTTCGTGCAACAACCGTACTCTCGGCGAGCTTGAGCGTTAGGGAAGCGCCAGCTTGACGATCTTGCGCACCACCGTGCCGAACTGGTGCAGCAGCGGGCCCTTGTTGTACGGGATGCCGTAGCGGCGGCAGATATCCTGCACCTCCGGCGCGATCTCGGCATGGCGATGTGCCGGGATGTCGGGGAACAGATGGTGCTCGATCTGGAATGACAGATTTCCGCTCAGGATGTGAAAGAGTCTGCCGCCGGTCAGGTTCGCCGACCCGAGGATCTGGCGGAAGTACCACTGGCCGCGCGTCTCGGCCTTGGTCTCCTCGACCGAGAACTCCTGGACGTCCTCCGGGAAGTGGCCGCAGAAGATGATCATGTACGACCAGACGTTGCGCATCAGGTTGGCGGTCATGTTGCCCGCGAACACCCACGGCGCAAAGGGGCCGGCCAGTAGCGGGAAAGCCACATAGTCCTTGAGCGTCTGCCGCTTGGTCTTACGCCAGATGCCTTCCAGGATCTCGCGCTTGTCCGCGATCGAGATCTCCCCGGCGGTGATCCGCTCGGTTTCCAGTTCGTGCAGCGCGACGCCGTATTGGAACAGCACCATCAGCAGGAACGCATACACCGGATTGCCGAGGAAGTACGGACGCCACTTCTGGTCTTCGCTCATCCGCAGAATGCCGTAGCCCACGTCGCGGTCCATGCCCACGATGTTCGTGTACGTGTGGTGCATGAAGTTGTGCGAGTGCCGCCACTGGTCGGCCGGGCACGCGGTGTCCCACTCAAAGTTCTTGCTCGACAGCGCAGGATCACCCGTCCAGTCGTACTGGCCGTGCATGACGTTGTGGCCGATCTCCATGTTGTCGAGGATCTTCGACAACCCCAGCATCGCGGTGCCCGCGAGCCAGAACGGCGGGAAGATGCCGCCGAACAGCAGCGCCCGGCCGGCAACCTCTAAACCGCGCTGCGCCTTGACAATTCGACGGATGTAGGTGGTGTCGCGCTCGCCGAGATCGGCGATGACCCGCTCCTTGAGCGCGTCGAGTTCACGGCCGAACGCGTCCGCCTGCTCGGGGGTCATCGTCACGGTCTTGCCCGCGACGGTCTTGCTGATGGTCTGCGGTTGTGTGCCGACAGCAGTGGTCATCTCGATGACTCCTTCGTGTTAGAGCGCCAGGTCGACGTCGCCGACGGGAACGGACACGCAGATCTGCACGTCCTCCTCGTCGGTCGTCGACACCGCGCCGGTGATCAGGTTGCGCACCGCACCGCGGGTCTTGCGGCGGGTGCAGCTGTGGCAGATGCCCATTCGGCATCCGCTCTCCGGGTTCAGGCCTGCGGCCTCGGCCTGCTCCAGCAGGGGTCTGCCGTCGTCGACGATGTCGACGGCCGTGTCGGTGAATGCCACTCGGCCGCCGGAGGATTCGGCCGGGACGGTGAAGACCGGAGGGACGAAGCTTTCCGACTTCGCGCCGGGAAGGTGGGCACGCACCGCGTCGACGAGCGCCGGCGGCCCGCACACGTAGGTGTCCGTGTCAGGTCCGGGGTCTACGACCCTAAGGTGTTCGGCGTCGAAATGTCCGGTGAGGTCGCCACCGCCGCCGCGGGTGTAGCCGTGCAGCACCCGCACACCCGCCATCGCCGACAGCTCGTCGGCGTAGCAGGCCTCCTCGCGGGTGCGTGCGTAGTGGATGAACGTGATCTCGCGGTCGGCGCCCTCCGCCCGGAGGGTACGCAGCATCGACATCACGGGCGTGATGCCGCTGCCGCCTGAGATGAACAGGATGCGGCGCGACCGAACGGCGGGCATGACGAAGTCACCGCCGACCGAATCGAGGCCGACCACCATGCCCGGCCGGGCGTGGCGATTGAGGTACGTCGAAACCAGGCCGCCGTCGTGGTGGCCGATGGTCAGCTCGATGTACGGGGACCCCTCGGCACTGGCCGGCGAATATGACCGAGTGCGACGGCGGCCGTCGATCTCGACGGTGAGGTTGATGTGCTGTCCGGCCGAAAAACCGGTGAACGCCTGATTCGGCTCGAGGGTGAGGGTGACGCTGCGCGGGGTCTGCCTGCGCACGGCGATCACCTTCGCGCGAGGGTCGCGCTCGGTCCATGTCGGTTCGACTAGCTCGGTGTACCGGTCGACGCCGTGCGGGCCGGTGAGTAGGTCGACCAGCGGCGACCGCAGGACCTTTCCCCGCCATCCTCGTGTCAAAGTTTGGGTGAACATGTGTACACCGTGCGACGCCTACTAGATCGGCGTCAACAGATTTACCCAGGTTGTGGTAGGTTTCACAAAGTGAACAATCGTACGCCCAGTTCACGAACGAGCCGTTCGAGCAGGTCAAGCAAGTCCCGGTCCCGCGACACCCTCTCCCGAGAGGAACGCAAGGAGGCCACCAGGCGGGCGATCGTCGCCGCGGCCCTGCGCCTACTGGAGGACCGCAGCTTCGCCGCCCTGTCGCTGCGTGAGGTCACCCGTGAGGCGGGCATCGTGCCTGCGGCGTTCTACCGCCATTTCGACTCGATGGAAGCGCTGGGCCTGGTCCTCATCGACGAATCGTTCCGCGCGCTTCGCGACATGCTGCGCGGAGCGCGGGCGGGCAGGCTGGATCCGAACCGGGTCATCGAGTCGTCGGTGGACATCCTGATCGAGGGCGTCAACGAACGCCGGGAGCACTGGCGCTTCATCGGCCGGGAGCGCTCCAGCGGCGTGAGCGTGCTGCGGTACGCCATCCGCACCGAGATCCGGCTCATCACGTCGGAGCTGGCGATCGACCTGGCCCGCTTTCCCGGGCTCAACACCTGGAGCGGCGAGGATCTGAACATCCTGGCCAGCCTGATCGTCAACGCGATGATCTCGATCGCAGAATCCATCGAGGACGCCAACGACTCGGCCGCGCTCGACGAGATCAGGCGCATCGCGGTCAAGCAGCTGCGGATGATCGTCGTGGGCGTCGCGGGCTGGCGTAGCACCGTCTGACGCCGACCGGTACCGGGCTAACGTGTCGCCCATGCCTCATCTCGAATTGACGTACCCCCGGCCCGACATCGCCGTCCTGACACTGAACCGGCCGGAGAAGCTCAACGCACTCTCCTATGACTTGGTCGAGAACCTGCACGCCACCCTCGACGGGATTCGCGACAACAACGACTGCCGGGTCGTCGTCCTCACCGGCGCCGGACGCGGGTTCTGCTCGGGTCTGGACCTGACCGATCCGAACCCGAACAAAGCCGGTGGCGGAACCGAGTTCCCGCGCTCGGGAATGCGATGGCAGGAACGAATCGCCGACCTCACCGCCCGGATCCATCGCCTCCGGCAGCCGGTGATCGCCGCGGTCAACGGACCCGCGTACGGCGGCGGCATGGGGATCGCGCTGGCCTGCGATATCCGCATCGCATCGGAATCCGCGCGGTTCTGCACCCAGTTCATCAAGCTCGGCCTCGGCGGCTGCGACATCGGCGTCAGCTACACGCTGCCCCGCATCGTCGGGGCGGGGCCGGCCTTCGACCTGATCCTGACTGCCCGCGTGGTCGAGGCCGACGAGGCGCTCCGCATCGGCATGGTGTCGCGCATATGCCCCGACACAACCGTGGTCGACGAGGCGATCACGATCGCCGAAACCCTATGCGGTTACGGCAAGTTCGGCGTGGAGTCGACCAAGCAGGTGCTGTGGGCCAACCTCGAGGCGTCGAGCCTGGAGGCGGCGTTGCATCTCGAGAACCGCAGCCAGATCCTCGCGTCGACGGGCGGAGTGATGGCCGAGGCTACCGAGGCGTTCCGCCACCGTCAGCGATGATCACCGTCCCGGTCATATAGCTTCCGGCGTCGGAGGCCAGAAGCAGTGCCGCGCCCACCATCTCGTCCGGCTGGGCCAGACGTTTCATGAGCATGCTCACCGACATACGGTCGATGGCCTCCTGCGGGTTGTTGCGCATCATGTCGGTGTCGACGGGGCCGGGCGCGATGGCGTTCACCCGGATCCCGAACGATGCGTACTCGGCCGCCATCGAGCGGGTGAAGGACATCAGGGCCGCCTTGTTCGACGAGTAGATCGCCGTGCCCGGCGCGAAGTTGAACGCCCCGACCGAGATCATGTTGATCACCGCGGCGTGTGAACTGGCCTTCAGATGCGGCAGCGCCGACTGCACCAGGAACACCGGACCCCTGACGTTGACCTCATAAGACTTGCTCAGGGCTTCTGCGGTCATCTCGCCGACGGGCTGCGTCAGCGCATTGGCCGCGTTGTTCACCACGACGTCGATGCCGCCGAACTCCTCGACCGTCTTGTCGACCAGCGCGTCGAGCGCGTCGAGGTCGCCGAGATGGGTCGGGACGCCGATGGCCTGCCCACCGAGTTCACGAAGATGCTTGGCGGCCTGCTCGCAGGCGTCGGGCTTGCGGCTGGCGACGACGACGCGTGCCCCGGCCAAAACGAAACCCTCGGCGAGCGAAAGCCCGATGCCGCGGGTGCCGCCCGTGACGATCACGGTGCGGTCGGTCATATCGAAGAGACGGTCGAATGTTGTGCGGTCCACGCGATCAGTCAAACAGATCGCGATGAGCGGCCACGTACTGTGCGACGGTTTGCGCGGGTCGGCCGATGAGGCGCTCGACGTCGTCGGTGGACCGGTTATAGCGATCCTCCCGATGCAACCGCGCCATCGCGGCGATGTGCTGTCGTACGTGCTCGGGCACGTCGAATGACTCGAGGAGCCGGCGCTCGTCATCGGTCGGGAGGTTCTCACCGGCGATGGGTCGCCCGAGCGCTTCGGCGAACTGCGCGGCGAGCCCGTCGATGTCGAGCACCTGTGGGCCGGTCAGTTCGTAGACCGCGCCGACGTGGTCGGTGGGATCGCGAAGGATCGCCGCCACGGCGGCGGCGACATCGGCGGCGGCGATGGGCGATGTGCGGCCCGCCCCGAACGGCAACGCCAGCACACCGCGGTCCCTCACAGTTTTCGCGCCGAGCATTGTGAACAGCGGATTGTCCAGGAAAACCGCTGGGCGGACGTGGATCACGGGCAGTTCCGACCAGTTGAGCACATGTTCGGCGAGCCAGTGCAAACGCTGATGCTTCGACTCGCCGGTACTGGTCAGGGTCATCTGCGACACCGTCATCTGCGACATGTTCACCAGGGCATCGAGGTGGCCGCGCTCCAGCGCCGTCGCGCACACCTCGGCGGTGGCCAGCAGGTAGTCCGCCGAGACGCTCATGTTGAAGAACATGCGGCGGACACCTACCAGCGCATCCGCGATGTCCGCCGCGTGCGTCAGATCACCGACGACGACGTCGGCGCCCAGGTCCCGAAGATATTGCGCCCGTTGGTCATCGCGACGCACCATGGCCCGCACCTGCTCTCCGGCGCCGAGCAGCAGGTCGACGACAGTGCGGCTGACGCTGCCGACCCCGCCACCGGCGCCGGTGATCAGGTACACGGGCTACTTCACGCTAGATGCAGCCGCTAACGCTGATGCGCCGGCCGACGCTGGCGCACACGTTGACGTTCGGCGCCGGCGGTGGGACGTAGGCCGGCGGCGGTGGAGGGGGCGGGGGTGGCGGCGGCGCACCAGGCGGCGGTGGCGGCGGCGGAGGCGGTGGCGGTGGCGCCAGAGCCTGGTTGAGATAGGAGAACGGGTCGCTGCACCCGGACACGTCAACGAACCTGCCGCCGACGGATCCGCACACCGTGGCGTCGGCGGTCGGGGTTGTCACGTTCACCAATCCACCGGCGAACATCACTGCCGCGGCACACAGCCATATTTTTCGCTGCCATATCTCGAGCACGTTTCGCTCCTTCGCGTGGCCGCCGTCGATAGGACGGGATGCGATTGTCCCAGTTCTCACGCCCCGTGTGTCGGTAACGACACGGCGTTTCTCCAGCACGCGAAGATACTTTGCTGTGTCGACAAACTCGAAGCCGCAGGTCGGGAAGCCGCAGCGGGATCATGCCGACACAATCCACCTTTTCGCATTGTGGATGACGTGATTGCAGGAGGATCGATCGTCCAGCTCGACCACGCATAGCTGCGATCGAAAAGAATGGTCTTTCTGCTCTAATCCGCGTTCTGAGCCAGGCCGATACCCCGTTTGCTCACCTGTTTCGCCAACCGGAGCCACCGGTGATTCTGGCCAAATTGCCAGGCTCACCTACTTCCGTCGGCAACGACTTCCCGGTATGTTTGCTGCGACGCAACGGCGTGCCGGGGACCTCAGGGGTGTGGCGCCGCCAGGTCGGCCCATCTGTTTCGCAATCCGGGAATGCTCATGCCTGCTCATATCGCCCGTCGCACTCGCATGCGGGTCGCTCCCCCCTCCGCGCACTATGCGTGGTGACCGATCAACCGGGTCGATGTCGGTTCGGCTCGCCCGCACCGCGGTCGCCATGGGGCTGGCACTACTGGGCAGCGTCGCAATCGTGAATGCGCCGGCCCATGCGGCGGACGTGTGGCAACCGAAGAAACCGCCGTTGTCGACCAGGTGGACTCCGTTCGTGGGGCCGAACAACGCGCTGCCGGAATATCCGCGCCCACAGCTGGCGCGGGCGAAGTGGTTGAACCTCAACGGACTATGGGGCTACACCGGCCGTCCCGCCTCGGCCGGAAAGACCGCACCACCCGCGGAACGCGAATACCGCGACCAGATCCTGGTGCCTTTCCCGACGGAGTCGGCGCTGTCCGGGATCGGCCGCCACGACGATCAAATGTGGTACCGCAAGGTGTTTGAGGTCCCCGATGACTGGGACGACCAGCAGGTGCTGCTGCACTTCGGCGCGGTCGACCAGATCGCGACCGTCTGGGTGAACAACCGGCAGGTCGCACGTCACGAGGGTGGCTACACCGAGTTCAGCGCCGACGTCACCAGCGCGCTGCGGGCGTCCGGGCCACAGGAGTTGGTTGTGCGGGTCGAGGACCGCAACGAAAAAGGCGGATTCGCCGTCGGGAAGCAGCGATACAACCCGGCCGGACTGTTCTACACCGGGGCATCGGGCATCTGGCAGACCGTGTGGCTGGAGCCGGTGCCCAGGGCATACATCGACAAACTCGACGTGACACCGGATCTGACCAGTTTCACTGTGACGCCTCGGGTTTCGGGTGCGACCGATCAGCGCACCGAGGTGGTCGTCTCGCGGCCGGGCGGGGGTGTCGTGGCCCGCGCATCGGGCAAACCGGGCGCCACACTGCGCCTGTTGGTGCCGTCGCCGCATCTGTGGATACCCGACGATCCGTACCTCTACGACCTGACCGCCCGGCTGGTGAGCCGGTCCGGCAAGGTGATCGACGAGGTGTCCAGCTACGGCGGCCTGCGCACCATCGGCACCGTGAAGGACGCGCAGGGCCGATCCCGGATCGCGCTCAACGGCAAGATCACGTTCCTGCACGGTCCGCTGGACCAGGGTTACTGGCCCGACGGGATCTACACCGCGCCTACCGATGAAGCACTGCGGTTCGACCTCGAGCAGATCAAGGCGCTCGGAATGAACTTCGTCCGCAAGCACGCGAAAGTCGAACCGGCCCGGTGGTACTACTGGACCGACAAGCTCGGGCTTCTGGTCTGGCAAGACATGCCTTCACTGGACGTATCGCTCGATATCCCGACGGGTCCGGCTCCGACCCCGCGCCGCGACGCGCAGCGGCATTTCGAGAACGAACTCTCCGAGATGGTCCACCAATTGAGCAGTGTCACATCGATTGTCGGCTGGGTGCCGTTCAACGAGGGCTGGGGCGAGTACGACACGGCCAGGATCGCGCGGGCGGTCAAGGCCGAGGACCCGACCCGCATGGTGGTCCCGAACAGCGGGGCGAACTGCTGTAAGTCCCGCGGCGACAGCAGGGCGGGCGACATCTTCGACGACCACACGTACGTGGGCCCCGGCCGGCCGCTCGTCCGGGACGGCCGGGTGACGGTGGACGGGGAGTACGGCGGGCTGGGCCTGATCGAGGAGGCCAACCGGTGGCCGGGGCCGCCGATGGCCTACGAGATGACCGACACCAGGGAGCGGCTGACCCAACGCTATGTGGAGGTCAGCGTCGACCTCGAACGAATCGTGCACGAGGTCGGCTTGTCGGGCGCGATCTACACGCAGACAACGGATGTCGAGAACGAGGTCAACGGATACATGACCTACGACCGGCAGGTGATGAAGCTCGATCTTCCGGTGGTCGCGGGGCGGAATCGGGCGGTCATTGCCGCGGGGTCACGCTAACGATCGAGTGCTGACGAAACTGCGCCGCTCGCCCGTGAACGGGTCGTCGAATTCGAGACGGTGTGCGATCAGCTGTAGCGGCCGGGAGAAGTCGTCGGGTGCGACATCGATCACGTTGGGGTACAACGGGTCCCCCGTGATCGGCAGCCCCAGTGAGGCCATGTGCACCCGCAGCTGATGGGTCCGTCCGGTGCGCGGCGTCAACCGGTACAGGCCGTCTCCCAGGTGTTCGACCCGCGTCTCGGCGTTCGGCTCGCCCGGCACCTCGGCGGCTTGTAACTGGCCGCGCTGTTTGACGATTCGGCTACGCACCACGGTCGGCAGCGGGACCTCCGGGTTGACTGCGGCGCGCGCCAGATACGTCTTGTCGACCAGTCCTCGTGCGAACATCGTCTGGTAGGCGCCCCGAACCTCACGTCGCGTCGTGAACACCAGCACGCCCGCCGTCAGCCGGTCCAACCGGTGCGCCGGTGACAACGCGGGCATGTCCAGTTCGCGCCGCAGCCGCACCAGCGCCGTCTGTGCGACGTGGCGGCCGCGGGGCATCGTCGCAAGGAAGTGCGGTTTGTCGACCACGACGATGTCGTCGTCGCGATACAGGATCGGAATGTCGAACGGGACCGGAACCTCTTCGCGCAGTTCGCGATACAGGTAGACGTGTGCACCGGGCGGAAGCACCGTCCCGACGCCGACGACAGTGCCGTCGGCCGTTACGACTTCGCCGTTGCGAACCTTCGCCGCCGCAGTTTCCCCGAACCGGTCGGCCAGCTCGACGAGGACCGACCCGCCCCGCAACCGCAGACGCGCCGGGCCGAGCCCGTCACGCACCGGCAACGGTGGGACGCGCCTCAATTGAGCGGCACCGGCTCGAGGATCTCGGCACGCGCCTCAGGCGCGGCGGCACGCAGGGCATCTGCGGACGCGTCGTCGGGTTCCTGCTGCGAGCGCACCTCGGCCTCGACGCGCGCGAGGTACGTCGACACCTCGCGATCGACGTCCTCGTCGCTCCAACCCAGTACGGGCGCAACCACTTCGGCGACCTCGCGCGCGCAGTCCACACCGCGGTGCGGGTATTCGATCGAGATCCGCATGCGGCGGGCCAGGATGTCCTCCAGGTGCAGCGCACCCTCGGCGGCGGCGGCGTACCGCGCCTCCACCTTGAGATACACCGGCGCCTCGGTGATCGGCGCCAGCAGATCCGGCCTGCCCTCGGCCATCTGCAACACCTCGCCGATCAGCGATCCATACCGGTCGAGCAGATGACGCACGCGATACGGGTGCAGTCCGTAATGCGCTCCGACGCTTTCGGTCTGGTTGATCAGGGCGAAGTAGCCGTCGGCGCCCATCAGCGGGACCTTCTCGGTGATCGACGGCGCCACCCGGGCAGGCACGAACTCGGCGGCGGCGTCGATCGCATCGGCGCCCATCACCCGATACGTCGTGTACTTGCCGCCCGCAATCGCCACCAGCCCGGGGGCAGGCACGGCCACCGCGTGTTCGCGCGACAGCTTGGACGTCTCCTCGCTCTCCCCCGCCAGCAGCGGTCGCAGTCCGGCATACACGCCGTCGATGTCGTCGTGCGTCAACGGCGTGGCGAGCACGCTGTTGACCGTCTCCAGGATGTAGTCGATGTCCGCCTTGGTGGCCGCGGGGTGGGCCAGGTCCAGGTTCCAGTCGGTGTCGGTGGTGCCGATGATCCAGTGCGTACCCCACGGAATGACGAACAGCACGGACTTCTCGGTACGCAGGATGATCGCGACCTCGCTGACGATGCGGTCGCGCGGAACGACGATGTGCACGCCCTTGGATGCCCGCACCCGGAAACGGCCGCGCTGCTTGGACAGTGCCTGGATCTCGTCGGTCCATACCCCGGTGGCGTTGACGACGACGTGGCCGCGCACCTCGGTGAGGCGACCGTCCTCGGAGTCACGCACCTCGACGCCGACGACCCGGTCCCCTTCGCGCAGCAGTGAGACCACCTGCGAGGAGGTCCGCACCACCGCGCCGTAATGCGCCGCGGTGCGTGCCACGGTCATGGTGTGGCGCGCGTCGTCGACGACGGTGTCGTAGTAGCGGATACCGCCGATCAGCGACGACCGCTTCAGGCCGGGCGCCAGTCGCAGCGCACCCGATTTGGTCATGTGTTTCTGTGGCGGAACGGATTTCGCTCCCCCGAGTTGGTCGTAGAGGAAGATGCCCGCCGCGACGTAGGGGCGTTCCCACCAGCGGTTGGTCAGCGGGAACAGGAACGGCATCGGTTTCACGAGATGCGGGGCCAACGTGGTGAGCGACAGTTCGCGTTCGTGCAGCGCCTCGCGCACCAGCCCGAACTCCAACTGCTCGAGGTAGCGCAGGCCGCCGTGGAACATCTTCGACGACCGACTCGAGGTTCCCGACGCGAAGTCGCGCGCCTCGACGAGGGCCACCTTCAGCCCGCGCGTCGCCGCATCCAGCGCAGCCCCCGCACCGACGACCCCGCCGCCGACGACCACCACGTCGAATTGCTCTTTGCCGAGCCGAGCCCAGGCTTCTGCCCGCTGCTCGGGGCCCAGGAGTGTCTGCCCGTTCGCGGGGATCGGGTCGCTCACTGAATGGCTCCTACTTACTGGTCGGTACGGTCGCCCGGTCCCAGATTACGTGGACTTAGTCCAGATCGTCGTGCGCCATCAACCTTCGGGCCGCCTCGATGATCGACCCGGACAGCGACGGATACACCGACAGCGTCTGCGCCAGGTCGGTGACCGAGAGATTGTTCTGCACCGCCAGGGCGATCGGCAGGATCAGTTCCGAGGCGATCGGGGCGACCACGACACCGCCGATGACGACGCCGGTCGCCGGGCGGCAGAAGATCTTCACGAAACCCAGGCGAAGCAGCGACATCTTGGCCCTGGCGTTCGTGTTCAGCGGCAGCATGAGCGTCCGCGCCGGGACGTCACCACGGTCGATGGCCGTCTGCGGCACCCCGACCGCGGCGATCTCCGGCCTGGTGAACACGGCCGCGGAGACAGTGCGCAGCCGGATCGGCGACACTCCCTCGCCGAGCGCGTGGTACATCGCGATGCGCCCCTGCATGGCGGCGACCGAGGCCAGCGGCAGCAGACCCGTGCAGTCGCCGGCCGCATAGATCCCCGCCGCCGATGTCCGCGAGACCCGGTCGACCTTCAGATAGTCGCCCGGGCCGAGCTCGATGCCGACCTTCTCCAGTCCCAGCCCCGACGTGTTGGGCACCGAACCCACGGTCATCAGCGCGTGGCTGCCCTCGACGGTTCTGCCGTCGGCCATCGTCACCAGCACGCCGTCCTCGGTCCGTGTGACCGAGTCGGCGCGGGCGTTCTTGACCAGTTTCACGCCGCGGGCTGCGAAGGCCTCCTCGAGAACGGCGGCCGCGTCGGAGTCCTCGTGCGGCAGGATCTGGTCGCGGCTGGCGACCACGGTGACGGGGACGCCGAGCTCGGTGTAGGCGTTGCAGAACTCGGCTCCGGTGACGCCGGACCCGACGATGATCAGGTGCCGGGGCAGTTCAGTGAGGTCGTAGAGCTGGCGCCAGTTCAGGATCCGTTCGCCGTCGGGCTTGGCCTTCGGCAGCACGCGAGGGCTGGCTCCGGTGGCGATCAGCACGACGTCGGCCTTGAGGATGCCGACACGGCCGGCGGGGGTGGTGACCCTGACCCGGTGATGGGCCATGCCGGCGATGTCGTCGACCAGCTCCCCGCGTCCCTGCACCACCGTGACGCCCTCGCGCAGCAGCTGATGGCCGATGTCCGCGGACTGGGACTTCGCCAGCGTCTTGACGCGGTTGTGGATCTGATCCAGCGAGATCTTGGCGTCTTCGATGGCGATGTCGAACCCGAGACCCGACGCGCGGCGCAGTTCGGTGCGAACGCCGGTCGAGGCGATGAACGTCTTGGACGGGACACAGTCCCACAGCACGCATGCGCCCCCGATTCCGTCGGAGTCGACCACGGTGACCTCGGCAACCTCGGGTCCGCGGGCCGCGGCCACCAGCGCCGCTTCGTACCCGGCCGGGCCGCCGCCGATGATCACGATGCGCGTTGCCACGGCCACAACGCTAGTCAAGCGGTTCGCTGAACGCGCAGCCTGTCGGCCAAGCCGGTGAAGGAGGCTTTAAAGTTTCCTGGTGCCGCTCTACGCCGCCTACGGATCCAACATGCATCCCGAGCAGATGCTGGAGCGGGCGCCCCATTCGCCGATGGCCGGAACGGGCTGGCTGCACGGCTGGCGGCTGACGTTCGGCGGCGAGGACATCGGCTGGGAAGGCGCGCTCGCCACGGTCGTCGAGGATCCGGCGTCCAGCGTGTTCGTCGTGCTCTACGACATGACCAAAGAGGACGAGGCGAACCTCGACCGCTGGGAGGGTTCGGAGCTCGGCATCCACAAGAAGATCCGATGCCGCGTGCATCGCACCTCTTCGGATACCAGCTTCGAACCGGTGCTGGCGTGGCTGTACGTCGTCGACGCCTGGGAGGGCGGCCTGCCGTCGGCCCGCTATATCGGCGTCATGGCCGATGCCGCCGAGATCGCAGGCGCACCACCGGAATACGTGCACAATCTGCGCACCCGCCCGGCCCGCAACATCGGCCCGGGAACTAGCTGAGCGACGCAGCCCGCCGACGTGCGAACATGCGCTGCTCGACGATGCGCTCGAGCTCCCGACGCACATCGCGGCGGATCGTCTGCCACAGCTGGGCGCGGTCGACACCGGGATCGCGCGCGGCGGCGGCCGCCCAGCGCAGCACTCGGCCGGGCGAGAAGACCTGTTGCGGCGGAACGACTCGGCAGAAGGCGTCGGTGAGCTCCGTCATGCCGTCGGGCCTGGCCGCGAACCAGCGGTAGGCGGCGAACTCGATCGGCGACACCGCATCGTCGCGTCCCAGCAGGTTCGCCCACTGGTACATCGGCAGGCACTGGGCGTCGCGGTCGAGCTCCCAGGCCTGCAGCGCGCGGTCGAGTCTGGCCGGCTCGTCGAGGACCGGTGCGGCGGCCTCGCCGAGCAACCGCCCGAACCGCAGCGCGTCGCGAATGCCCTGCGCAGTGACCGGGTCCTTGAAATGCCCGGAGTCCCCCGCCAGCGCCCACCCCGGCCCATGTGAGTGGCGGAAGTAGGACGGATGGGAGTACGAGATCAGGATCTTGCTGACCCGCGTGCAGCCGCGGAGCCGTTTGGCGAACGGCTCAACGCGCGCGATCGTCGCTTCGTACGCCGCCTCGGAGTCGGCGCGGAACTCGTCGGCGCGACGCACCGGCGGCATCTGCAATGCCACCAATTGCCCTCCGTCACACGGGAACACGGTGACGAGGTCGTCGTCGTCACGCCACTGCATGGCCAGGTTGCGCAGATCCTCGTGCGTGTCCTCGTGATAGGCGTAGGCCATCATGCGCTGGTTCGGCCAGTGGTGGTGAGTGCGCGCATCGACAAGGCGGGCGACAGTCGATTTGCGTCCGTCGGCTCCGATGACGAGTTTCGCCTTGATCTCACCCGTCGAGCCGTCGCGCTCCCGGTAGCGCACCCCCGAAACCCGCCCCGAGGGATCGCGGAGCAGATCGGTGACTCGGACACGCTCACGCACCTCGGCACCGGCCTCCCGCGCGGTCTCGACGAGGGCCATATCGAGGCCGGGTCGGCGGACGCAGCCGCCCGCGGCCAACCCCTCGTACACGCTGGGGGCTCCGACGACCTCGACGCCGGGGGCGCCGAGACCTGCCTGGGTGTGCAACGGTGCGCCGAGGGCCATCACCCGGTCGCGGGCGCCGAGCCGCTCGAGCTCCGCCCAGTGGTGGGTGAAGAACAGGTGCGTCGACAGGGTGTCGGACGGGAAGCTGGCGCTGTCGAGTGCGACGACGCTGCGCCCTCTGCGGGCAAGCGCGATGGCTGCGGCCGTCCCGGCGCAGCGACTGCCGACGATCACTACCTCGGTCTGCTCAGGCATGGCGTCAGGATGCCAGCTCAACCACACTTTTATAAGTGCTTTCATTTTTTGAATCAACTTGTAAATTGAGTTGGTGGCCTATCCTTGCCGGATGTCCGCCGGGCCACTCGAGACCGCACCGACGGCCGCCGCCGCCCGAACTGGTCGGCGGCGCGCACGCACGCGGACGGCCATCCTGGACGCCGCGGAAGTGGTCTTCGCGCGCGAAGGCTACGAGGGTGCGCGCATCGAGGAGATCGCCGAGCGCGCCGATGTGTCCGTCGGCTCCATCTACAGCCACTTCGACGGCAAACGCGGGTTGTATCTGCAACTCGTCGATCGCGCACTCGGCCTGTTCACCGAGTACATGGAACGGAGTGCGGACCCGTCGCTGACCCCGTTACAGCGGGTGCTGGCCGGAGGCGACGCATATCTGCGCTTCCACCTCGACCATCCCGGCGCTTTTCACTTCCTGGCCTATCGCAGCCCCGGCGCTCAACAGCTGTCCGGTGATGACGAGACCGAGGCTCGCATCCGCGACCGGGTCGGTCTCCTGCTTCGCCGATTCGCCGAACAGATCGACAATGCGATCGCCGCCGGTGAGGCCCGACCGGTCGATTCACTGCGGCTCACCCACTATCTGTGGGGCGCGTGGAACGGCGTGATCGCCTTGCGCCAGCAGCCCGACGGATTGCGGATTTCTGATGAGGAGATCACCCGGACGTTGGAGCTCGCTCGTTGGCTGTTGCGCGAAGGGCTTGCCGCCAGTTCACTACGCGACGCCAATGGTGAAGTGGGCGAGCGGGTTCCGCTGCCCCGAATCTCGGACGCCCACTAGGCGCGCGAGAGTCGGCTTAGCTTCCACAGCGGGAACCCACGATCGGCCACTTCTGCACGCATCAGGTACGCGACCACTTTCGGGTTTGCCCAAAAGTCGGTGGCACTGATCATCTTCCACCCCTTCTTCACGACGAACTCCGGTGTAGCGGTGCCGAACTCAATAGCGACCTTCGGCGCCTTGTAGCCCATCGCGATGAGCGCGACGTCCTTTCCGTCTGTGACAGTGAACTGCGTCGTCGGGGCGGGGAGGCCGGCATCGATGAGTGCCAGTCGAACCATGGTCTGGTACTCCGACTGCGCGCCGCCATCCATCAGGCGCAGGGATTCGACTGCGCGCCACCAATGCCGTGCCCGCGCATAGCGATCGACCAATGACTGCACCGCGCATGCCGTGATACCGGTCGCCGCGGCGAGGGCGTCGAGGCTGGCGACGGCAATGTCACGAGGGCGATGCCTGGCGAGATCGAAGGCTGTGCGCGCCGGCGTGGTGACGGGCACGCCGGCTATCTCGTCGATTTCATCGGCTTCGATGTGCTCGTTTCTGGTGAGGATTCCCGGAGGTGGGCGACCGCTACGGTAGACCAGCTCGATGGCGGTGGCCTCGTTCACCGGCCGGGCGCCGTGCATGGCGGCCGCCGCGGTACCCGCGACCACCGCGCGGCGACGTGACCACAGCCAAGCGCCGACGGCGCGAAGCGTCAGCGACGGAATGGCGTCCGTGGCGACGTACACGTCGGGGAACAAGGCTCGGTAACGCGAGCGCAATCGCCCCCGCGTGAGGACTCCGTTCGCCACGGCTTCACTACCGATGAAGACGTCATCCATGCCGTGATGCTGACCGGACGGACCGACATCTTTGAGCCCTATGACCGAGATTGAACAGAGGGTTGTGGATGCGCGACAACGACCATGGGTTCAATCTCGGCCATAGGGCTGCGATCGCAACTTTCGTCGGGCGCCGGCGTCCCCTAGAACTGGGCGGCCTGGTCGATGATGTTCACCAGGAACCGGACGCCCACTGCAAGCGCCCGTTCGTCGATGTCGAACGTCGGCTGGTGCAGGTCCAACTGAGGTCCGCGCCCAGTCCACACTCCAAGCCGCGCCATCGCTCCCGGCACATCCTCGAGGTACCAGGAAAAGTCCTCGCCGCCGCCGGACTGGCGGGTGTCGCACAGCACCTCAGGACCGATTGCCTCGATCGCATGGGTGACGATGCGCGTGGATATCTCCTCGTTGACCACTGGCGGCACCCCGCGTCGGTACTGCAGGCTGTGCTCGATGTTCAGCGGGGACAGCAGCGATGTAATCGCTTCGCGGACAATGGATTCGAGAGTCTCCCAGGTCTCGCGGCTCGCGGTGCGGATGGTTCCCGCCAGGGTTCCGGTCTGCGGGATGGCGTTGGCCGCGGTGCCCGAATTGACCGCACCCCACACCATCACCGTGCTGTTGCGCGGATCGATCCGGCGGGACAGGATCCCGGGCACGCCGGTGATCAACGTGCCGATGCCGTAGACCAGGTCTCCGGTCAGGTGCGGACGCGAGGTGTGCCCACCCGGCGAATGCAGTGTCACCTCGAGCTGATCGGCCGCCGAGGTGATCGGGCCGGGGCGGACCGCGATCTTGCCCACCGCCAGCCGCGGGTCGCAGTGCAGCGCGAAGATGCGCGACACCCCCGTCAGCGCGCCCGCCGCGATGGCGTCGATCGCGCCACCCGGCATCAACTCCTCGGCGGCCTGGAAGATCAGGCGCACGCCGACCGGCAGTTCCGGGACGGACGCCAACGTCAGGGCGGTGCCCAACAGGATCGAGGTGTGCGCGTCGTGACCACAGGCGTGCGCGACGTTGGGCACCACCGAGGCATACGGCGCGCCGGTGCGTTCGGCCATCGGCAGCGCATCCATATCGGCGCGCAGCGCGATCTTCGGCCCGTGTTCCGGGCCGACATCACACGTCAGTCCGGTACCGCCCGGCAGCACCTTGGGGTTGAGGCCCGCATCGGCCAGATGCGAGGCGACGAACTGTGTGGTGGCGAACTCCTGACGGCCCAGCTCGGGGTGGGTATGCAGGTGGCGCCGCCACGCGACCAGATCGGGATAGTGGGCATCCAGCCACAATTCGGTGGCGTCGTGCAGCGTCATGACGCCCGCCTCGCCTTCAGCTCCAGCACCCGGTCGCGTTCGGCCGGTGTCTCGGCCAGCTTGACCACCGTACGAGCGAGCATGATCGCACCCTCGACCACGGCCTTGTCCGCGCCCGGCTTGGCGGCAGCCTCGGCGAACGCCGGCTGATGCACCGACGCGTCACCTGCGTCGATCCCCACGATCGGATGGATACCGGGCATGAACTGGGTGACGTTGCCCATGTCGGTGCTGCCCAGCGGAAATGCCGCTTCGACTTCGGCGGGAACGGGTGACCGGCCGACGCGCGTCATCTCGTCGCGGAACGCCTCGGCCAGCCAGGAGTCGGGCGTGAGCTCGTCGTACGGCGGCTCGGTCTCGGAGACCGCGTAGTCGCAACCGGAGGCCACCGCCCCCGCGAGGAAGCAGTCCGACATGCGCTTCTCGAGGTCGCGCAGGGAGGCCTTGTCGTTGGCCCTCATCGTGTAATGCATCTCGGCGCGGCCAGGAATGATGTTGGTCGCCTGGCCGCCGTCGGTCACGATGCCGTGCATCATCTGGCCGGGCGCCAACTGCTGGCGCAGCAGTCCGATCGCGACCTGCGCGACGGTGATCGCGTCGACCGCATTGAGACCGAGGTGCGGCGCCACGGCAGCGTGTGATTCCTTACCTCGATACTCGACCGCGACCTGCGACAGGGCCAGCGACCGGGCAGCGGCGATGTCCAGCGGGCCGGGATGAAGCATCACGGTGGCCGCGATGTCGTCGAACGCTCCAGCTTTGAGCAGCAACACCTTTCCGCCGCCGGCCTCCTCGGCGGGGGTTCCGAGCAGCGACACCGTCAGACCCAGCTCGTCCGCCACCTCGGCCAGCGCCAGCGCGGTGCCGACCGCCGATGCAGCGATGACGTTGTGCCCGCAGGCATGTCCGATCCCGGGCAGCGCGTCGTACTCGGCGCAGATCCCGATGACGAGCGGGCCGCTGCCGTAGTCGGCCCGGAAGGCCGTGTCCAGGCCGCCGGGCGCCTTGGTGATCTCGAAACCGCGCTCGGCGACGAGCGCCTGAGTCTTGGCGCAACTGCGGTGTTCGGCGAACGCGAGTTCGGGTTCGGCGTGAATCGAGTGCGACAGCTCGACCAGATCACCACGACGTCGGTTGACGGCGTCCTCGACGCAACTCGACGCGGTGACGGTGGGCATCCTCGAAGTATCTCACTGCATCAGGACGACGGTCGGTGCCAGTTGCTGGCTAAGCTTCGCACCGTGACGACGCCGGATGCGGAAGCCGCGAGATCGGCGGCGGAGATCCGTCAGCGGACCGGTGTGGACGAATACGACGTCGCAGTGATCCTGGGCTCAGGCTGGGCCCCCGCCGCCGACGAACTCGGTGACCCGGTGGCGGTGGTACCCATTTCGGAGCTGGCCGGCTTCACGCCACCGGCCGCGGAAGGACATCGCGGCCAGCTGCTGTCGGTGCACCACGGTGACCGGCGGGTCCTGGTGTTCGTGGGCAGGATCCACGCTTACGAGGGCCACGACCTGCGCCACGTCGTGCACCCGGTGCGGGCGGCGTGCGCCGCCGGTGTGCGCACGGTCGTGCTGACCAACGCCGCGGGCAGCCTTCGCGAGGACTTCGCCGTCGGCCAGCCAGTGCTGATCAGCGACCACCTGAACCTGACAGGCCGGTCGCCGCTGATCGGCGCCCAATTCGTGGACATGGTCGACGCTTACTCTCCGCGGCTGCGGGCCGTCGCTCGCGAGATCGATCCATCGCTTACCGAGGGCGTGTACGCCGGACTGAACGGACCGCAGTACGAGACGCCGGCCGAGATTCGGATGCTGCGCACGCTGGGCGCGGATCTCGTGGGCATGTCGACCGTGCCCGAGACCATCGCCGCGCGTGCCGCGGGGGCGCAGGTGCTGGCGATGTCGCTGGTGACCAACCTCGCCGCGGGGATCACAGGGCAGCCGTTGAGCCACGACGAGGTGTTGGAGGCGGGGCGTCAGTCCGCGACGCAGATGGGTTCCCTGCTCGCCGGGGTGATCTCCCGGCTCTGAGGAGCAAGCCGTCTGCTCAGCCACACCATGCTGTGGGCCAGCAGCGGAGCGGCGAACAGCATCAGCAGAATCCGCACCACCTGCGCGGCGATGATGAAGGTGACGTCGGACCCCGTCTCGACAGCGGTGGCCAGCACGGCGTAGACGCCGCCGGGACTGGTCGCCAGGTAGCCATCCAGCAGGCTCACCCCCGCGACGCGCGAAAGCAGGACGCCCAAGCCGGCGGTCGCGATGCTGAGCACGACGATGAGGCCGATGGCCGTCGGCAGCATGCGTCCCACGGCGCGCAACGAATCGCGGGTGAACGCCAGCCCGGCCTGCCAGCCGATCACCGCGTAACCCACCTGCACCAGCACCACCGGCACCGACAAGCCGAACGACAGGCCGGTCACCTCGAGAACGACCGTCAGCGCCAGCGGTCCCAGCAGACCAGCACCGGGCAGCCGGATCCACCGTCCGACGGTGGCGCCGACGACCACGAGTGCGATGAGCATGCCGATGCTCAGATACCAAGGGGCGCTTTCGGATTGCGGCATCGTCGCACTCGGATGCGACCTGTCGGCATGGTAGATCAGCGTCACCAGCACTGGCATCGAGGCCGTCACCAGCGCGACGCGCAGATACTGCACCACCGATACGACGCGGTCGTCGCCGCCGAGCTCACGGGCGATCGCCACCAACCCGGAGGCCCCGCCTGCCACCAATGCCAGCGAGCCCGTCAACGGGGTGATGTCCCGGTGCATCGCGAGCACCGCTCCGCACACGACGCTCAGCGCCAGTGTGGCGACCGCGACGATGAGGACGATCGGCCAGTGCGGGGCGAGCGCATCGAGCGCGTTTTCCTGAACCATCGTGCCGATGTAGACACCGAGGACACCTTGCGCGGCGACGCCGGCCGGCCGGGGTATCCGACTGGGTGCCAGCGCCAAGAGGGCGAGCACGATGCCCACGGCCAGCGCGGCGAACAGTGCGGCCGACGGGACACCGAGAAGATCGAGGGGATAGGTGACGCCGATTGTCACCGCGACCAGCAGTGACCATCTGAGCAGCTGTCTTGTCACCATTGATTCCAAGTATTCCCTTACTAACTTTCATATGCAACCCGCTGTTATGTTCGTGACACACAGAAATTGCCAAGGTATAACTTGTATATGGACGGTGGTGAGTCAAGTCGCAGGTCGGCCGCCACCGAGCTGCGGGAATCGATCGTCGCCGTCAACCAACAGATGCGTCGGCACCGCCCCGACCACGGGTTGACGCTCAGCCAGATGCAACTGCTCGCCGAGGTCAGCCGTACCGGTGTCACCACACCCGCTGAACTCGCATCCCGACTGGGTGTCCGGGTGCAGTCGCTGACCGACAGCATCAACGCGTTGGCGGACCGCGAACTGATCGCGCGCCGACCCGACGAGGTCGACCGGCGCCGCCAGCTCATCGAGATCACCGCCGCGGGCACCGAACTGCTGGAGGCCGACCGCGCCGAACGCGACGCGTGGCTACATGCGACCATGCGCGACAACCTGTCCCAACTCGAGTTCGACCTGGTGATGCTCGTCGCTCCGGTGCTGCGCAAGCTCGCATACGCCGACTCCACATAAGCCGACTCAAAACTGGGCACACTTACGGGATGACCGCGCGAGAGTGGACCTCGAGCATCGCGCAAGAATGGATCGCCCACGATCCCGATCCGAACACCGTCGCGGAACTGCTCGAGTGCACCGACACGGAGCTCGATGAACGATTCGCCCACCCCCTGACGTTCGGCACCGCCGGCCTACGCGGCCCGTTACGCGCGGGTCCGAATGGGATGAACCTCGCGGTCGTGCTGCGCGCAACCTGGGCCGTCGCGAAGGTGCTCAAGGACCACGGTCTGCACGGCCGCGATGTCGTGGTCGGGCGTGACGCGCGGCACGGTTCGGACGAGTTCGCGCTTGCCGTCGCGGAAGTTCTTGCGGCTCAAGGATTTTCCGTCGCGTTGATGTTCACCGCCGTGCCCACACCAGTAGTGGCGTTCGCCGTCCGCCACGGCGGCGCGGCCGCAGGAATACAGATCACGGCGTCGCACAACCCGCCGACCGACAACGGCTACAAGGTCTACTTCGGCGACGGGTATCCCATCGTGCCGCCGATAGACCGGGAGATCGAGCAGGCGATGGCCGATGCGCCGCACGCCGACGAGATTCCCAGAAAGGCGGTCACCCCGTCCGGAGTCAACGAGGTCCAGCGCTACGTCGAACGGGCGGCGCAGGTGCGCCACACGCACGGCTCGGTACGGGTGGCGGTGACGCCGTTGCACGGGGTGGGCGGCGAGTTCGTCCTCGACGCGTTGGTTCGCGCCGGGTTCACCGATGTACATGTCGTCGAAAGCCAGTTCGCGCCCGACCCCGACTTTCCGACGGTGGCACTACCCAACCCGGAAGAACCGGGCGCCGTCGACGCGCTTCTGAAACTGGCCTCCGACGTCGACGCCGACATCGCCGTCGCACTGGATCCCGATGCCGACCGATGCGCGGTCGGCACGCCGACGCCCGACGGCTGGCGGATGCTTTCCGGCGACGAAACCGGTTGGGTACTGGGCGATTACATACTCTCCCAGATCGAACCCGGCCCGGTCATGGCTGCCACGGTGGTAGCGAGTTCGCTGGTCTCGTCGCGGATGCTGGCATCGATCGCACGTGAACACGGTGCGCGCCACGTCGAGACGCTCACCGGGTTCAAATGGCTGGCGCGCGCAGACGTCGACCTACCGGCGTGCACGCTGGTCTATGCCTACGAAGAGGCGATCGGCCACTGCGTCGATCCGGCGTCGGTGCGCGACAAGGACGGCATCAGCGCCACGATCCTGGTCTGCGATCTCGTTGTAGCGCTGCGCCAGCACGGCCACACGCTGCTCGATGCGCTCGATGATCTCGCCCGCCGCCACGGCGTGCACACCACGACCGCGGTATCGCGACAGGTCGCAGATGTCGACGAGGCGGAGGCGCTGATGCGCCGCATTCGCACAGCTCCGCCGGATTCGCTCGCCGGCTTCGACGTCACGGTCACCGATCTGCGGGATGCGTCGGGTCCGCTGCGCACGGACGCGGTCGTGATGTCGGGCGGCGACGGCGAAACAACGATCCGGGTGGTTGTGCGGCCCTCGGGCACAGAGCCGAAAGTCAAGTCCTACATCGAAGTTCGGTGCAGCGATGTGAGCGATCTGGTTGAGACGCGGACGCGCGCCGCGACGCTGCAGACGACGCTCAAAGAGCACGCGCAGCGGTGGTGACGGGAGACCCTAGCGCGGCCCGAACTGGCGGTCCCCCGCGTCGCCCAGCCCCGGCACGATGTAAGCGACGTCGTTGAGCCCTTCGTCGATGGTCGCCGTGTAGAGGCGCATGTTCGGGGCTACCGCTTCCAGCGCGGCGAGGCCCTCGGGGGCGACGACCACGCAGATCGCCGTCACGTCAACGACATTGCGGGCTTGCAGCAGTTTGATGGTGTGGGCCATCGAGCCGCCGGTCGCGAGCATCGGGTCCAGGACGATAACCGGTTGGGTGCTCAGATCGTCAGGCAGCGACTCCAAATACGGTGTGGGCTGATGTGTTTCCTCGTCGCGGGCGACGCCCACGAAGCCGACCCGCGCCTCGGGGATCAACGCGTGCGCCTGGTCGACCATGCCGAGGCCGGCACGTAGCACGGGCACCAGCAGCGGCGGATTGGCCAGTCGGTAGCCCGTCGTCTCTGTCAGCGGCGTGCGGACACTGATCGCTTCGGTGGCGGCGTCGCGGGTGGCTTCGTAGACCAGCATGAGCGTCAGGTCTCGTAGGGCGGCCCGAAACGCGGCGTTGTCGGTGGCCGCATCGCGCAGCGTGGTTAGCCGCGCCGCGGCAAGGGGATGATCCACGACGCGCACATCCATGGGCCGCACACTAGTGGAACCGGTGCGGCGTGGCACACGACCTCGCGACTTCGCGCCGCCGGCCCAGGGGCAAGCATCGATGGAACCGGCGCGGTGCGCGCGCCGTCCTAACCGCATGTTCGCCGATACCGATGCCATCCGCGCGCTGGGATCCGCCAATTCGACTCGTGCCGACGAGCTCGCCCACATCGCCACCACCCTCGCGGCACTCCCGGTTGCGGGATCGTCGCTCGGCCCCGTCGGCGCCCGGTTCCTGTCCGCGTTGGCTGACGCCGCTGCCGATGGATCCCGTGCGGTGCTCGCGCTGAGCGCCCTGCTCTCGGGATCCGATGCGACGGCGCATGCCGTGGCGTCGGCATACGAGTCGGTCGACAGCGGCGCCGGTACGCGCATCACGGGCATCTAGCCGTGACCAGCGCCCTGGTCGCATCGCTGGCGGCGCCGCTGAGAGCTGTCCAGTCGATGGTGGGCCCCGGGTGGACCGACGATCCCTTCGGTGGTCCAGCGGCGTCGCTGGCCCGCGCGCGTGACGCGCTTACCGACATCGCGGCGGCCACCAGGGGGTCATGGGCAAGAACGAGCTGGACCGGCGCGGGCGCCGACGGGGCCGCCGACTTCATTGTCAGAACGGCTGAGGCCATCGACCGGCTCGCCGAGAACACCGATCAGATGACCGGCGCGGCGCGGGCTGCTGGTGCCGCGGTGGCGCGGGCGCACGCCCGGTTGGCCGAGATCGTCGCCAGCTTCGACGCGCGCGCAGCAGCGCTGGAGCCGTTCCTGGACTCACCGGAGGCAGCCGCCGCGCTGCGGGCCGAGGCGCAACGCGCGCTGGCCGAGGCCGTCGCCGTCGTGGAGGAACTCGAGGCTGAGCTGGACGGGCACACCACGACACTCGCCCACCCCGCAGCCGCCACACCGCCACCCGCTACGACCGCGCCCGCCGGGGTCGGGTCCTCTGCGATGCCATCGATGGGGTCGATGGGTGGCGGTGCACCGATCAAGCCGATGCCAAACGAATCGTCGACGTCGGGTTTCGGTGGCCTCGCGGAACTGTTGAAGCCGGACGCCACCGCATCGTCGCCTGAAGCGGCCACGTTCGGCGACGGGGTCGCCATCCGACTTCCCGACGGCAGCACGGTCACCGCACCGAATGCGGTGGCAGCCAGCGCCGTCCGGCACGCCCTGACCCAGTTGGGAGTGCCGTATGACTGGGGCGGCACCACACCGGGGGTCGGCCTGGACTGCAGCGGACTCACGCAGTGGGCGTATTCCGAAGCAGGACTGAACCTTCCGCGACTGGCGCAGGAACAGGACGTCGGTGCCCGTGTGTCGGCCGGTGATCTTCGGCCGGGCGACCTCGCGGTGTGGGACGGCCATGTCGCGATGATCGTCGGAAACGGCACCATGATCGAGGCGGGTGATCCGGTGAAATTGTCGCCGATCCGAACCGACAACGCGAGTCAGGGGTTTCAAGGATTCTGGCGGCCCACGGAATGATCAGGAATCCCAGATCGGGCCGAAGGCCGGAATGCCGCGCTCCTCTAGGCCGTGCACCACCGACCAGGTGACGGTCCGGTTCGAGACGCAGATGACGGCTTCGGCGCCGGATTCGACGTATGCGGCATAGGCCAGTTGCAGCACGTCGGGCTTGCCCCGTTCATCGGTGTCCCAGATCAGCGCGTCGGGTTGGGCAGCCTCGATTTCGTCGACGAACGCATCGCCGTAGGTGCGGCGCGGATTCTTCGTCACCCACACCAGCCGGGACGGAACCGTCGTGTCGAGGAGGTGGCCCAGCACCGGCCCGATGCCGCTGCCGGTGGCGACCAACACGACCTTGGTGAACAGCCGGCGCACGTTGGCCACGCCGACGGCCGGGATCCCGCGCACCCACACATGTGTCGGCGGTTCGTCCACAAGAGCAGACGTCCAGTCGCCGGCGCGCGAGACCAGCATCCGGTAACCGTTGTCTCCCGCGGGTGCGGGGACGTTGGCGAAGTGGTGCCACCCCACGAAGCGACGACGGCTGATCGGGCGGGTGGTGCCCACAGCAGGCACTACGCCGTGCTCGAGACGCAGGATCACGGCGTGCGACGACGGGCGCTCGTAGGTGATCGGTACACGGCGCAACAGCAGCCACGGCCAGAGGGCGAGCGCCACGCTCAGCACGACCAGCCAGAACGACGGCGCGGTCAGGAGCGCCGAGCCGAACCACTCATCGCCTCGGTGGGTGTTGACGAACAGCATCGTGTTGAGCCACACCAGCACCAGCGCCACCCAGCCGCAGAACCGGTGGGTCACCTCGAAACGGTCGTGTTGCGCGGCGCGCAGCCGAGGCAGCGCCATCACGACCATCACCGTGAAGGTGGTGGCGATGGTCGCGCCAAGGATCATGTGTGCGTGCGACGCCGCGCCGACACCGGTGACGGCGTCGCGGACCATCGACACCACGAGCGCCAGATACCAGAGCGTGCCGGCAAGTGCGGTGCCGACGTGCAAACCGCCGAAGCGGTAGTACTTTCCGAGCGCCCACCGCACGCGCAGCGGCCACGACGTGGGCGGCCGGGTCACCAGCCATGCCAACGCATTGAGTATGTACTGCTGCCGAAAGATCACCGCGGCAGCGAGATTCGTTTGCGCGGTGAGAGCGATGGCGCTCAGATCGGTGCCGTCCGATGTCCACCAGTTCGCGTCGGTGGCACCGTAGACAGCCCAACCGAGGTTCACCGCCATCACGCCCGCGGCCAGGCGGTTGTAATGCATCGCTCGCGGATGCTTGGGGATCCGCCGGACCAGCGGCAGGCGTGGCGCCATGCCCGGACTGTCGCAGCCGACGTCGGGCCTGACGAGTAGCGCGGCTGACATCCTTGTAACGACCCCTAATCGGTGAGTGGACCCTGGCGGCGAACACCAGAATCTCGGGGCCTGCTTGGCGGATTCTCAACAAATCCTTGGAGCCAAGATCAGCGCGCCCACCCGCGCTGCCGACCTGACCGGCAAGGTCGATGGCTATTCTGTGCGCCATGGCTGCTGACATCGTGCCGATCCGGCTTGGGCTGACCAAGGGCGACCTCTACACGCTTTGGGCGCCGCGGTGGCGTGATGAGGGCGACGAGTGGGAGGCGTTCCTCGGAAAGGACGATGACCTCTATGTCTTCGAAACCGTGGCCGACCTGGTCGCATTCGTCAGGACCAACACAGACAACGACCTGACCGACCATCCCGCCTGGGAAAAGCTGACGCAGGCCAACGCGCACCGCCTCGACCCCACCGAGGAGCGGCAGTACGACATCGTCGGCGCTCCGGAGCTGGCGGCGGAAAAGCCCAGCGAGGAGACGGTGACCCAACTGCACCGGGCGCTGGCCATCACGTCGTCCATCGGATCGGTTTGCGAGCTGCCCGCCATCAGCAAGTTCTTCAACGGCAACCCGGGACTGGCCCAGCTGGGCGGCGGCATCGCCGCGTTCAGCGGCCGGGCCGGCCGCAAGCGTTGGGCCGAGATCGAGACGGCGATCGCCCGCAGCTGGGACAACGTCGTCGACGCCATCGATGAACTGGTCACCACCCCCGACGTCGACGAGGCCGCGTCGAAGAAGGCCGCCGAGGAACTGGCCGAAGATCCGCCGGAACCCGAGGAAGAGGAGATCGTCGAGGAGCTCGAGGAGAGCGACGAGGACGCCGGCGACGTCGAGGAGACCGACGAGCTCGAGGATCACGCCGGCGGCGCGGTGCTCGGCAGCGACGACGACTTCTGGGTCAAGGTCGGCATCGACCCGGTGCGGATCATGACCACCGGTGGCACGTACTACACCCTGCGGTGCTATCTCGATGATCAGCCGGTCTTCCTGGGCCGCAACGGCCGGATCAGCGTGTTCGGATCCGAACGGGCGCTCGCGCGATACCTGGCCGACGAGCACGACCACGACATCTCCAACCTCGCCACCTACGACGACATCCGCACGGCGGCCAACGACGGGTCACTCCGCGTCAACGTCACCGACGAAAACGTGTACGTACTCACCGAGATCGTCGACTACCTCGCGGAGGGACCCGACGCGATCGACCGTGACCAGCTCGACCTGGCGGTCGAATTGCTCAGGGACGTCGGCGATTACGCCGAGGACACCATCGTCGAGGAATCCCTGGACGCCGACCAGCCGCTGGGCAGGATCGTCGCGTATGTGCTCGATCCCGACAAGGTGCGCCGCCCGACGCCGCCGTACGCCAAGGCCGTCGAGCAGTGGGAGGCGTTGGAGGCCTTCGTCGAATCCAGGTTGCGGCCCGAATAACGTTAGAGCTCAGTCGCTTTCGGGTGACGCGGCTCGTAGAGGCCGAGGTCCCCTCCGCCGGGGAGCCTGATACTCGTCAGCAGGCCCCAGCCCTCGTCACTGACCGGACCGCACGTCACGCCCTTCGCGTTGAGCTCATCGATGGTGGCGTTGACGTCGTCGCACATCAGGTACAGCTCGTGTGACCCCGCACCTTCGGTCGGATGCACGGCCACCTCGGCGGGCGGCAGTTTGAAGATCAACCAGCCACCGCCCGCGTCGACGTGCGGATAGCCGAGCACGTCCCGGAAGAAGGCGCGGTCGGCGTCGGCGTCGCTGCTGTAGATGATGACGTGGGCCCCGGTAATCACGAACGTCACGGTACCGGCGCACCGAGGCCGACGTCAGCCGATGAGGACAGCGAAGCGTGGCTTGATCACGTCGTCGATGATGGCCAGTCGCTCGTCGAACGAGATGAAGGCCGACTTCATCGCGTTGATCGTGAACCGCTGCAGGTCACTCCAGCCGTAGCCGAAGGCCTCGACGAGGCGCCACATCTCGTCGCTCATCGTCGTATCGCTCATCAACCGGTTGTCGGTGTTGACGGTGACCCGGAACCGCAGCCGGGCGAGTAGGTCGAACGGATGCTCGGCGATGCTGGCTACCGCTCCGGTCTGCACGTTCGACGAAGGACACAGCTCGAAGGGAATCCGCTTGTCCCGCAACAACGCGGCCAGCCGACCCAGCTTCGCCTCCCCGTCCTCGCTGACGGTGATGTCGTCGACGATGCGCACACCGTGACCGAGGCGGTCCGCGCCGCAGAAGGCGATGGCCTCGTGGATGGACGGCAGCCCGAAGGCCTCCCCCGCGTGAATGGTGAACCGGGCATTGTTGTCGCGCATGTATTCGAACGCATCGAGGTGACGGGTCGGCGGGTAGCCGGCCTCCGCGCCCGCGATGTCGAATCCGACCACGCCGCGGTCGCGGAATCGGATTGCCAGCTCGGCGATTTCCTGTGACCGCGCCTGATGCCGCATCGCCGTGACCAGGCATCGCACCACGATGAAGCGGCCCTCGGCGTTGGCGGCCTTCTCCCCATCGGCGAACCCCGCCAGCACGGCCTCGACAACCGCGTCCAGCGACAGGCCGCCGTCGATGTGCAGTTCGGGTGCGAACCGGATTTCGGCGTACACCACGTTGTCGGCCGCCAGGTCCTCGACGCATTCGTAGGCCACCCGGTGCAGGGACTCGGGTGTCTGCATCACCCCGACGGTGTGGGCGAACGGCTCCAGATAGCGCACCAGCGATCCGCTGTGGGCCGCGGTGCGAAAGAACGACGCGAGTTCGTCGACGTCGGTGGCGGGCAGATCGCCATAGCCGGTCGCCTCGGCGAGCTCCAGTACGGTGGCCGGCCGCAATCCGCCGTCGAGGTGGTCGTGCAACAGCGCCTTGGGGGCCTGCCGGATGTTCTCCAACGTCAGCGGCAGTGAACCAGAAGGCGCCATGTCAATCTCCGCTCGTGATCCGATCGATGATCAGCGGCCGCTGCTGCGGCGGCTCGTCACCGATGCTGAAGGCGCCGTCCAGTTCGGCCAGTGCCGCCTGGAAACGCTCCGGCGTCTCGGTGTACAGGGTGAACAACGGCTCACCGGCGGCGACGGGCTCGCCGGGGCGACGGTGGATGCGCAGGCCGGCGCCGGACTGCACGCGTCCACCTGGGACGGAGCGGCCCGCACCAAGCCGCCACACTGCAAGACCAACCGACATCGCATCGATGCTTTCCATCGTGCCACTTCGCGGGGCGGTGACGGTCTCGGCGTGGGCGCCGATCGGCAGCGGGTGGTCGAGGTCGCCGCCCTGGGCGCTGACGAGCTCGCGGAATCGGTCCATCGCTGTGCCGTCTTTCAACGTCTGCGCGGGATCGGTGCCGTCGACGCCCGCCGCATCGAGCATCTCGGTCGCCAACGCCAGCGTCAGTTCCACCACGTCTGCGGGGCCGCCCCCGGCCAGCACCTCCAGCGACTCGGCGACCTCGACGGCGTTGCCCACCGTTCGGCCCAGCGGTGTTTCCATATCGGTGAGCAGGGCGCGGGTCATCAGCCCTTCCGCGGCGCCGAGTTCGACCATTGTGCGGGCCAGCTCACGGGACTCGGCCTCGGTGGCCAGGAACGCACCAGAGCCCACCTTGCAATCGAGCACCAGCGCCTTGGCGCCTTCGGCGATCTTCTTGCTCATGACCGAGCTCGCGATCAGCGGCAGCGACTCGGTGGTGCCGGTGACGTCCCGGAGCGCATAGATTTTCCGGTCGGCGGGTGCCAACTCGCCAGCGGCGAAGATCGCCGCACCAAGATCGCAAAGCTGTTGGCGAATCTGGGCTTTGGACAGCTCAGCGGTGAAACCGGGAATGGATTCCAGCTTGTCGAGGGTGCCGCCGGTGTGGCCGAGCCCGCGGCCCGCCGCCTGGGGCACCGCACCTCCGCACGCCATGACGACCGGGACCAACGGGATGGTGATCTTGTCGCCGACCCCGCCCGTGGAATGCTTGTCCACCAACGCCAGTGGCTTTCCATCGCGGCGCAGATCTGTAAAGTCCATCCGCTCGCCGGAGTTCACCATCGCCGTCGTCCAGCGCACGATCTCGGCCTTGGTCATGCCGCGCAGGAAGATCGCCATCAGCAGTGCCGACATCTGCTCGTCGGCCACCCGGCCATGGGTGTAGCCGTCGATCACCCAGTCGATCGCCTCGTCGGACAGCACCCCACCGTCGCGCTTGGTCCGAATGATGGTTGGAGCGTCGAATGTGAACTGCATCACGGGATTACGGTACTTCTTCGTGCGGGATCTCCCGGCGGGCCAGGTCCTGCGGCCCGAACGCATCGGGCAGCAGCTCGCCCAGCGTGCGCGGCCCCAACGGATGATCGATCAGCATTTCCGCACCGCCGTGCTCCAGCAGGACCTGTCTACACCGCCCGCATGGCATCAAGATCTCCCCGGCGGCGTCCACGCACGACAGCGCAATCAG
The DNA here is from genome assembly GCF_025822765.1 of Mycobacterium barrassiae. Lineage (GTDB taxonomy): Bacteria > Actinomycetota > Actinomycetes > Mycobacteriales > Mycobacteriaceae > Mycobacterium > Mycobacterium barrassiae. The sequence continues at coordinate 558,040 of NZ_JACKUK010000016.1, forward strand.
CCTGCCACCACCACCGGAATGCAGGGCGCAGACCACTGAACACTCGGCACAGAGACCAAGACCATATGAGACATTCTCCACATTGCAGCCCGAAACGATCCGATGATCGTCGACCAGCGCCGCCGCTCCGACCGCGAAGCCCGAATAGGGGGCATACGCATGCACTGTTGCTTCAGTTGCCCTGTGCCGCAACATCTTCCAGTCGATTTCGGATGTCATTTCACCCTCGCCCACTCGACTCTGAATGCATTCCGAACTCCCGTCGCACCGCCGGCCACGTGAGGAAGGTAACCCTAATTTTGGCCATTCTGCGTGCACCGACGGTCAAACGGTAGTTCGTTTAGCAGTACAACTGGGATTAGAGTCGCCCCGAGGTTTGGGGCAGTGGTCCACGACCGGTCTGATTGCGAGCCTGTGGGACCCCCGCCCCGAGCGTCCACCGAAGGCGTTGGAGGCCAAATGAGTACTGCAGGGAGCGCGACGGTGCCGGCTCCGCGACCCGAACCGTCGCGCAGACGCACCCTTTATCGCGGTGACCCCGGAATGTGGTCCTGGGTGCTGCATCGCATCACCGGCGCCACCATCTTCTTCTTCCTGTTCGTGCACGTGCTGGACACAGCGCTGGTGCGGGTCAGCCCGCAGGCATACAACGAGGTCATCGAGACCTACAAGACCCCGATCGTCGGTCTGATGGAGATCGGCCTCGTGGTCGCCGTGCTCTATCACGCCCTCAATGGCATCCGGGTGATCCTCATCGACTTCTGGCAGAAGGGCCCGAAATATCAGAAACAGATGTTGTGGGTCGTCATCGGCATCTTCCTGGCGGTCTTCATCCCCGCGCTCGGCGTGATCGGGATGCACATGGTGGAGCGGTTCCTGTGACCGGGCCGGCAGGAGCCTGGACTCCGCATCACAAGGAGGGCCGCATCGCCCCGGTGATGGAGAAGGAGCACGACCGTCCGGCCAGCCTCGACCATCCCCGTGCGCCGCGGCGTCCGCGCGGTATCCCCTACTTCGAGAAGTACGCGTGGCTGTTCATGCGGTTCTCGGGCGTCGCTCTGGTGTTCCTGGCGCTCGGCCACCTCTTCATCATGTTGATCTGGGATGGCGGGGTGTATCGCATCGACTTCAACTATGTGGCGCAACGCTGGGCGTCGCCGTTCTGGCAGATCTGGGACATGGCGCTGCTGTGGCTGGCGATGATCCACGGCGCCAACGGCATGCGGACGATCATCGGCGACTACGCGCGCAAGAACGTCACGAAGTTCTACCTGAACTCGCTGTTGTTGCTGGCGACCGGCTTCACGCTCGTGTTGGGAAGCTACGTGCTGGTCACCTTCGACGCGAGCATCTCCTAGGGGGCCCTACATGATCCAGGAACATCGCTACGACGTCGTCATCGTCGGCGCAGGCGGCGCGGGAATGCGGGCCGCGGTCGAGGCCGGCCCCCGGGCCCGCACGGCGGTGCTGACCAAGCTGTACCCGACCCGCAGCCACACCGGCGCGGCGCAGGGCGGCATGTGCGCGGCACTGGCCAACGTCGAAGAGGACAACTGGGAGTGGCACACCTTCGACACCGTCAAGGGCGGCGACTACCTCGCCGACCAGGACGCCGTCGAGATCATGTGCAAGGAAGCCATCGACGCGGTGCTTGACCTCGAGAAGATGGGCATGCCGTTCAACCGGACCCCGGAGGGACGCATCGACCAGCGCCGGTTCGGCGGCCACACCCGCGATCACGGCAAGGCACCCGTGCGCCGCGCGTGCTATGCCGCCGACCGCACCGGCCACATGATCCTGCAGACGCTGTACCAAAACTGCGTCAAGCATGACGTCGAGTTCTTCAACGAGTTCTACGCACTCGACATCGCGATCACCGAGACGCAGTCCGGTCCGGTCGCCACCGGCGTCATCGCCTACGAGCTCGCCACCGGCGACATCCACGTCTTCCACGCCAAGTCGATCGTGTTCGCCACCGGCGGGTCGGGCCGGATGTACAAGACCACCTCCAATGCGCACACCCTGACCGGCGACGGCCTGGGCATCGTGTTCCGCAAGGGACTTCCGTTGGAGGACATGGAGTTTCACCAGTTCCATCCGACGGGCCTGGCGGGCCTGGGCATCCTCATCTCCGAGGCCGTACGCGGTGAGGGCGGCCGGCTGCTCAACGGCGACGGCGAGCGGTTCATGGAGCGCTATGCCCCGACGATCGTCGACCTGGCGCCGCGCGACATCGTCGCCCGCTCGATGGTGCTCGAGGTGCTCGAGGGCCGCGGCGCCGGACCGAACAAGGACTACGTCTACATCGACGTGCGCCACCTCGGCGAGGACGTCCTCGAGGCCAAGCTGCCCGACATCACCGAGTTCGCCCGCACCTACCTGGGCGTCGACCCCGTCAAAGAGCTCGTGCCGGTCTACCCGACATGCCACTACGTGATGGGTGGCATCCCGACGACGGTGAGTGGACAGGTGTTGCGCGACAACGTCACTCCGCTGCCTGGCCTCTACGCGGCCGGCGAATGCGCATGCGTTTCGGTGCACGGCGCGAACCGGCTGGGCACCAACTCGCTGCTGGACATCAACGTGTTCGGGCGGCGAGCAGGCATCGCGGCGGCCAACTACGCGTTGGGCCACGACCACGTCGACCTGCCACCGGATCCGGCGGGCATGGTGGTCGGCTGGGTCGGCGACATCCTGTCCGAGCACGGTAACGAGCGGGTCGCCGACATCCGCGGCGCGCTGCAGCAGTCGATGGACAACAACGCCGCGGTGTTCCGCACCGAGGAGACGTTGAAGCAGGCGCTGACCGATATCCACGCACTGAAGGAGCGGTACTCGCGAATCACGGTGCACGACAAGGGCAAACGCTACAACAGCGATCTGCTCGAGGCGATCGAGCTGGGCTTCCTGCTGGAGTTGGCCGAGGTGACCGTCGTCGGTGCACTCAACCGCAAGGAATCTCGCGGCGGCCATGCCCGCGAGGACTACCCGAACCGCGACGACACGAACTACATGCGCCACACCATGGCCTACAAGGAAGGCACGGAGCTGCTCTCCGACATCCGGCTGGACTACAAGCCGGTGGTGCAGACGCGTTATGAGCCGATGGAACGGAAGTACTGACATGACGATCGCTCCCGAGGTCTCGACGAAGGACCCCGAACTGCCACCGGTGCCCGAGGGCGCGGTGATGGTGACGTTGAAGATCGCGCGGTTCAACCCGGAGGATCCCGACAGCGCGGGCTGGCAGAGCTTCCAGGTGCCGTGCCTGCCGTCGGACCGGCTGCTCAACCTGCTGCACTACGTGAAGTGGTATCTGGACGGCACGCTGACGTTCCGGCGCTCATGTGCGCACGGCGTGTGCGGCTCGGACGCGATGCGGATCAACGGCGTCAACCGCCTGGCCTGCAAGGTGCTGATGCGCGACCTGCTGCCCAAGAAGCCTGGCAAGCAGCTGACCATCACCATCGAGCCGATTCGCGGTCTGCCCGTCGAGAAGGACCTCGTGGTGAACATGGAGCCGTTCTTCGACGCCTACCGCGCGATCAAGCCGTACCTGATCACGACGGGCAACGAGCCGACGCGCGAACGCATCCAGAGCCAGACCGACCGCCACCGCTACGACGACACCACCAAGTGCATCCTGTGCGCATGCTGCACCACCAGCTGCCCGGTGTACTGGAGCGAGGGCAGCTACTTCGGTCCCGCCGCGATCGTCAACGCGCACCGCTTCATCTTCGACAGCCGCGACGAGGGCGCCGCCGAACGACTGGACATCCTCAATGAGGTCGACGGGGTGTGGCGCTGCCGCACGACGTTCAACTGCACCGAATCGTGCCCGCGCGGCATCCAGGTGACGCAGGCGATCCAGGAGGTCAAGCGCGCGCTGATGTTCGCGCGTTAGAGCGATTTCGGCGTGCTGGGTCACGCTCAGCGAGACTTAACACGCCGAAATCACACACTTGCTGTCACACATCGACGGGCTTGCGCCGTCTAACGAGTATGACGCAAACACCACGTATATCGCCGGTAACCCCTAAACAAGCCTCGCTCATGACGAAGCTCCTCTACCGGGTCGCCAAGCGCAGGTTCGGCGAGGTGCCCGAACCGTTCGCCGTCGCCGCACATCACCCGCGGCTGATGCTCGCCAACGTGGTCCACGAGGGCATGCTGGGGTCGGCGTCGAAAAAGCTGCCGAAGAACGTGCTCGAGTTGGCCGTGTTCTGGACCGCACGCACGGTCGGGTGCTCATGGTGCGTCGACTTCGGGTCGATGCTGCAGCGTCTCGACGGCCTCGACGTCGACCGGCTAAAGCACATCGACGACTACGCCACGTCACCGCTCTTCACCGACGACGAACGCGCCGCCATCAACTACGCCGACGCGATGACCACCGACCCGCACACCATCACCGACGAACAGGTCGAGGACCTCAAGCGCCGCTTCGGCGACGACGGGGTGATCGAGCTGACGTACCAGATCGGTGTGGAGAACATGCGGGCGCGGATGTACTCGGCACTGGGCATCACCGAGCAGGGCTTCAGCTCCGGCGACGCGTGCCGGGTGCCGTGGGCTTCAGAGGACTCGGACGCCGCCGAGGACGCAGCGGCGAAGCGGTGAACTTGTCGGGGTTGGCGATATCCCAGATCGCGCAGACCTTTCCGTCGCGCACCGTCATCGCCGTGACGCGCGGCATCACCTCGGGGTAACCGTCGTTCGCCGGTGATCCGACGAGGTAGCTGCCCAGCTGGCCGTTGATGTTCGCCAGCTGACTCGACGACAGGAAACCCGGCCCGTAGCGAGCGGCCAGCCCGAACAGGAACCGTGCGACCTTGTCCGGACCTCGGATGACCCGCGCGGCGGTTGGCGCTTTGCGATTCGAGTCGCCGGTGAACGTCACCTCCGGATGCAGAAGGCGCACAACGGCTTCCATGTCGCCGGCGGCGAGGGCGAGCATCAGCGCGCCGGCCACCTCGTTGTGCATCTCGTCGCTCACCGGCGGGGGCGCCGTCGCCACCGCCCGTCGCGCTCGCGATGCCAGCTGACGCGCGGAGGCCTCGCTGACGCCCAGCACCGAGGCGATCTCCCCGAACGGCACGGCGAAACCGTCGTGCAGCACGAACGCCACCCGTTGGTCGGGGTTCAGCTTCTCCAACACCACCATCGCGGCGAAGCGCGCGTCCTCCCCCGCTACGACCGCCGCCAGCGGGTCGTCGCTGTCGAGGGGTGTCACGACCGGTTCGGGCAGCCATTCGCCGTAATACGTTTCGCGGCGATGCGAGGCCGAACGCAACCGGTCCAGCGCCAGCCTGCTGACCACCGTCGTCAGCCAGGCCCGCAAGTCGGTGATCTCTGCGGTGTCCGATCGGTCCCACCGCAACCACGCGTCCTGGACGACGTCCTCCGCGTCGACGACGGTTCCCGCCAACCGGTAGGCGACAGACAGCAGGTACGGCCGCAACTCCTCGAACTCGTCAATGCGCGTGCTTCCCGGGGACCGGGTCATACGCCAAGTCTAGAACCGCACCACGCGTGACTGATTTCGTTGCGATGAAGCCCGGATGAGTCGATTCCCGCGTTGAACCCACACAGAAACCACGGAACCGTATATTCCGCACATGGCAATCAAGGAACCCGACGCCCCGGTCGTCGGTGACAAGGGCCTGCAGGCGGGTGCCCTCGGTCTCGTGGGCAACATCGTTATCGGCCTCGCCGCCGTGGCCCCTGCGTACAGCCTGGCCGCCACGCTCGGCTACGTCGTGCTCGCCGTCGGCGAGAAGGCACCCTCGATGTTCGTCCTCGCGTTCATCCCGATGCTGCTGGTCGCATTCGCCTACAAGGAGTTGTCGCAGGACACTCCGGACTGCGGCACCACGTTCACCTGGGGCACCAAGGCATTCGGGCCGTGGATCGGCTGGATCGGCGGCTGGGGCCTGGCCGTGTCCGCGATCATCGTGCTGGCCAACGTGGCCGAGATCGCGGCGATCTATCTGTTCAGGTTCCTCGGCCTAGACGATCTCGCCGACAGCATTCTCGCCAAGGTGCTGCTCGGCGCGTTCTTCATCATCGCAATGACGCTGATCAGCGCTCGCGGCATCGTGGTTTCCGAGCGGTTTCAGAACGTGTTGATCGCCATCCAGTTCGGCGTGCTGATCGTCGTCAGCATCATCGCGCTGGTGCGGGTGTTCTCCGACACCGCGGGCGCGCAGGCGGTCATGCCGCAGTGGTCGTGGCTGTGGCCCAGCGGTCTCGACGTGTCCTCGATCGTGCAGGCGATCATTCTGTGCATCTTCATCTACTGGGGCTGGGACGCCTGCCTAGCGGTCGGCGAGGAGACCAAGGACCCCGGCCGTACTCCGGGCATCGCCGCCGTGATCACCACGCTGATCCTGGTGTGCACCTATGTGCTCGTCGCCTATGCGGTGCAGTCGTTCTCCGGCTTCAGCGATGTGGGCATCGGCTTGAACAACCCGATGAACACCGACGACGTGCTGACCGTGCTCGGCAAGCCGGTCGCAGGCACCATCGCCGCGTCGCTGCTGTTGCTCACCGTCTCGATCTCGGCGCTGTCGTCCACCCAGACGACGATCCTGCCGACCGCACGCGGCACGCTGTCGATGGCGGTGTACGAGGCTATTCCGAAGCGCTTCGCCCGCGTGCATCCGCGTTACATGACCCCGGCTTTCGGCACCATCGTGATGGGGCTGGCGGCGCTGTTCTTCTACATGCTGCTGACGTTCCTTTCGGAGAATGCGCTCGCCGACTCGGTGGCATCGCTGGGGCTCGCGGTCGCGTTCTACTACGGCATCACCGCGTTCTCGTGCGTCTGGTACTTCCGGCGGACGTTGTTCGCGTCGGCCCGAAACCTGTTCTTCCGCGGCATTTTCCCGCTGGTGGGTGGGCTGGCGATGACGTTCGCCTTCGGTATCAGCGCCAAGGACATGATTGCTCCCGATTACGGGTACACCGCGTTCGGACCGGTCGGCGGGGTGTTCGTCCTCGGCGTCGGCATGCTCGTGCTCGGCATACCGCTGATGCTGGCGTGCTTCGCATTCGGCACCAAGCGGTTCTTCCGCGGCGAGACGCTCACTGCCGAAACCGAAGTCAAGGTGCTCGACGTCTACTGAAAGCGCGGGAAAAGCAATGCATTTGACAGTCGGATACCTCGCCACCAGCACCGGTGACGACGGCGTCGCACTGGCCAGCGCCCTCGCCAAGACCTTCGATGCGGATGTCGACGTCTTACTGGTTGTGCGACAAGAACTTCCGGATGGCCACCCGGGGCGAGCCGAGTACCAGCAGTTGCTCGTCGAACGCGGCGAGGAATGGATCTCCCGCGCGATCGACCGGCTCACGGCCAACGGGGTCAGCGCATCGTCGACCGTACTGGTCGGCGAGTCGTTCGCCCAGTCGCTCATCGACTTCGCCCAAGAAAAGAACTCCGACCTCATCGTCGTCGGTGGCGCGCGCGACGGATTCTTCGGCGGCCACACCATCGGGCCGGTTACCGGTGCGCTGCTGCACTCTTCGCCGATTCCTGTCGCGCTTGCTCCGCGCGGATACGCCGACGACCCCGACGAGTTCTTCTCCGCAGTGACCGCCGCCGTGCCGACCCGGCCCGGCGACGACAACCCGCTACCGTTCGCGATCACCCTCGCCAGCGCAGGCAACCTCGCCATCCGGATGCTGTCACTGGTGTCGGCCGAGAACCTCGCAGAAGCCGACAGCGCGCGCGAAGTACGCCAACTCCAGGTGCAGGCCGCCGAGGAGAATCTTCAGGTCGCCGCACGGGCACTGCCGGACGCACCCGACATCGAATCGCTTGTCGCAGGCGGCATGACGCTGGAGTCGGCCCTGAAGAAACTTCGGTGGAACGACGGCGACCTACTTGTCGTGGGGTCGAGCAGATTCGCCGCACCCCGGCGCATCTTCCTGGGTTCCACGGCCGCCCGCATCCTGGCGGGCGTCGACGTCCCGGTGATCGTGATCCCGAGAGCTGACTAGCGTCGCGCCTCCGCTTTGTGGCGACGCTCCACGAAACGCTTGCCGACGACGAACAGCACCAACACCACACCCCACGAGAGCAGGCTCAACAGCAGTTGCGAACGCAGCTTGTCGTCGAAGAACATCTGCACCAGGATCGCCAGCATCGCAAGAGTTGTCAGGATCGACAGCACAGGGAACAGCCACATCTTCAGCGTCAGTTCGGAATCGCGATTGCGGTAGCGAAGCACGATGTGCGACACGGCGATCAGGATGTATACGAACAGGATGATCGCGCCGCTCGAGTTGAGCAGGAACGCGAAGATGGTGTCTTCGGCGAACGCGGCGGCGATGACGCAGGCGAAGCCGACGATGGACGAGAACAGGATCGCGTTGGCGGGCACCCCTCGACGGTTGAGGTGCATCAGCCGGTCCGGCGCCTCGCTGCGCGCCGAGAGCACGAAGAGCATGCGCGATGCCGTGTACATGCCCGAGTTGAGACAGCTCAGCACGGCGGACAGCACCACGGCGTTCATGATGTGGTCCGCGTAGGGGATTCCCATGTGATTGAACGCAGCGACGAACGGGGAGCCCTCGAGCTCGTCGTCGTTCCACGGCACGATCGTCACGAGCAGGAACACCGAGCAGACGTAGAAGATCAGGATGCGCCAGATCACCGAATTGGCGGCTTTGGCCACCGCCTTCTCGGGGTCCGACGACTCGGCTGCGGCGATCGTCGCGATCTCCGGGCCGACCATCGAGAAGATCACCGTGACGATGCCGACGGTGATGACACCGGCGCCCAGCGGCAGGAACCCGCCGTGACGGGTCAGGTTGGAGAAGTCCATCGACGTACCGGGCCACAGCCCGAGCACGAAGCACGCACCGATCGCGATGAAGGCCAGAATCGCGGCCACCTTGATGCCGGCGAACCAGAACTCGAACTCGCCGTAGGACCTGACCGAGAAGAGATTCGTCGCGGTCATCAGGACCATGAAGATCAAGGCGCACAACCACAATGGGATATCGATCCAGTACTGCACGATCTTCGCACCTGCGATCGCCTCGAAGCCCACGACGATCACCCAGAAGTACCAGTAGAGCCAGCCCACCGAGAAGCCCGCCCACGCGCCCAGTGCATCGCGCGAGTAGTCGGCGAAGGACCCGGTCGACGGCCTGGCCACTGCCATCTCGGCCAGCATCCGCATGACCATGATGATCAGCACGCCCGACAGCGCGTAGGTGAGGAAGGCGCCGGGACCCGTATCTGCCATCACCACGCCGGAGCCGACGAATAGACCGGCGCCGATCACACCGCCGATCGCGATCATTCGCAACTGCCGTTGGCTGAGCGCCCTCTTGAGTTGCGGGCCGGTGGATTCAGATGACGTCACGCTCATGAGACCCCCTCCGTCGCAGGACAGAGACGGGATACCCGTTTTGCGAGGCGGCACTACCTCGGCTCAGTTGCGCCGAGACTACGGTTATTGACGGATTTCGGGCGATTTCCGTCAACAACCGTAGTCTCGGCGAAACGGGCATCGCCGAACCGCCCCGAAACGCCCTCCGCGGCAACACTTCCAGCGGACACCCACCCCCGCCACACCGCGCACTGCTTGCTAGGGTTCGACCTCGTCAGAGACGGAGGGGAGCAGTCGGTTGATCGAGAAACGGGCGGCGATGCTGCTGGCCGCGGGGCTGATCGGGGTGCCGGGCATCCCGATGGCCGCGGCCTCGATGGTGGACGACGACGCCTGGCAATCGGCGTCCGAAACGGCGCTGGTGGCCAGCGAGAACGGTAACCAGATCGTCGTCGCCGGTCCGCCCGGCTGGGATGAACGCGAGTTCGGCAACGGGATCAGCTACCGCAACGGCGATGAGCTCGTCATCGTGCAGGTCTTCGACCGCGACGGCCGAGATGTGGGCGCGGTCGCGCAACGGCTCATGCGCGCCGACCGCATCACCGGCGCCAGCGCCGCGCTGACCGGCGAAGATGTCGCGACCGCCGACGGAAGCCTGATCGGGCAGGCGTGCGAACTCGTGGCTGGTGACCGGTTGGGCGAATGCGCATTCCTGGCCGATGACGACGTGATCGTGTGGGTTCAGACCCTGGGATCGGTCGACCAGCCCGCGCCGCCATTGGACGTCGTTTTGGCGCCGATCGGAAGGGAGCAGCAGTGACCGAGCAGACGCTGCGAACGCCGCGCCCCGTGGTGTATCGCCCTGAGTCGGCGGTGTTCTGGGTGTTCGTGGTTTCGCTGATCGTCGGCACGTTAGCGCTGCTCGACGACTCCGGCCCGATCATCCGCGCAACCCTCGACGCCCACCTCGACCTGGCGTGGCTCTGGCTGCTGTTCATCGTGTTCATGGTGTGGCTGATCTTCCGCTTCGACCCGTTCCGCGCCGGCAGGCAGTATCCGCAGGCACTTGTGGCGGGCTTCGCGCTCGGCGGCACCACAGCGATCGCGATGGCGATGAACGGCAATGGTGGACTCGGCCAACTGTGGAGCCTGGTGCTCTCACCGGAGACGTTGACCGACTGGTCGGCCTCCCTCACCGCCCCGTTCATCGAAGAGGCGTCCAAGGCGGTGTGCGCAGCGGTCATCCTGGTGCTGGGCGCGCATGCGCTGCACCGGATTTCGCACGCGTTGATGGTCGGCATGTTCGTCGGGTTCGGATTCGACCTGATGGAGGACCTGTCCTACGCCGCCAACAGCGCACTGCAGGATCTTGATTCCGATGTGACCGGTGCGGGCGGCAACCTGCTCCTGCGGTTCTTCACCGCCGTGCCGGCGCACTGGACCTATACGGCGTTGACGACGGTGGGCGTCTTGCTGTTACTGCCGTCGTTCAGCGACCGTGCCCGCTGGTCGACGGGGCGGCGGCTGGCCGTCGCGGCCGGGTTGCTGCTCAGCGGGCCGCTGCTGCATTTCATCTGGGATGCACCGGGTCCGCTGTGGCTGATGCCGGTGAAGATGCTGGGCAGCCTGGCGTTCTTCCTCGTCATCGCGATCCTGCTGCTACGCGACGAGCGGCGCTGGGTGATCGCCCGCATCGAGGCGGGCCGCGTCACCGGCGAGTTCTCCGCTATCCCGGACGACGTGCTGGAATCGCTGACCACCGGTCGCCGGCGTCGTGCCCTGCGCAAGTCGGCGAAACGGACCGGTGGCCGCGCCGCCGCCAAAGCGGTCAAAGCGCAGCAGCGCGCGGCACTCGACCGTATCCAGGGGGCGACGGCGCCACCGGTTCCGGCGCTGAATCACTGACTCGAGCGCTCGCCGAGACTACGGTTCTTGACGGAAAATCGCCCGAAACCCGTCAACAACCGTAGTCTCGGCGCGCACCAGCTAGCGCTTGGCGAAAACCGTGCGGTGCCATTCCTTTTCGGCCACGCCGGTGATGTCGCTCATCACGTGCTTGATGGTGAGGTACTCCTCGAGCGAGTACTGGCTCATGTCCTTGCCGAATCCGGACGCACCGACGCCGCCGTGCGGCATTTCGCTGATGATCGGAATGTGATCGTTGATCCACACGCAGCCCGCGTTGATCTCGCGCGACGCGCGCTGCGCCCGATACACGTCACGAGTCCACGCCGACGCCGCCAGCCCGAACGCGGTGTCGTTGGCATGCCGCAGCGCGTCGTCATCATCGGTGAACGACCGCACCGTCAGCACCGGTCCGAAGATCTCGTCGCGATACACCTCCGATTGCTCGTCGACGTCGGCGATCACCGTCGGCAGATAGAACGAACCGGGTAGATCGGGTGCGGCCCCGCCGGCCACGACGCGGCCACCCTGACCCGGCGCACGCTCCACCATGCCCGCGACCTTGGCGCGGTGTGCCATCGAGATCAGCGGGCCGAGGTCGGTGTTCGGATCCTGCGGGTCGCCGACGACGACCTTCGAGAACAACTCGCCGACACCCGCAACGAAGTCGTCGTACAACTCGCGCGCCACGATCGCGCGCGTCGCCGCCGTGCAGTCCTGACCCGTGTTGATCAGCGCCCCGGCCACCGCGCCCTGAATCGCGGCATTCAGATCAGCGTCATTGAAAACCACGAACGGCGCCTTACCGCCCAACTCCAACTGGGTGCGATGTCCGTGCACCGCGGCCGCGGCCATCACCTTGCGACCCACCGGCGTCGAGCCCGTGAACGTCACCACGTCGACGTCGGGGTGTCCGGCCAGCGCCGTGCCCACGTCTCCCCCCGCACCCGTGACGACGTTGAACACTCCATCTGGCACGCCCGCCTCGCTGGCCAGCCGCGCCAACGTCAGCGTCGTGAGCGGCGTCAGCTCGGCGGGTTTGATCACGACGCTGCACCCAGCGGCCAACGCGGGCAGCACTTTCCACACCGCCATCTGCAGTGGGTAGTTCCACGGGGTGATCGTCGCGACGACGCCGACGGCCTCGCGCCGAATGCTCGACGTGTGGTCACCGGAGTACTCCGCGGTGGCCTTGCCCTCGAGATGGCGTGCCGCTCCGGCGAAGAACGAGATGTTGTCGATGCTGCCAGGCACGTCGAACTCGGTGGCCAGCCGCACCGGCTTGCCGGTCTGGCTCACCTCCTCGGCAACGATCTGCTCGGCGTTGGCGTCGACCAGTTCGGCGAGTTTGGCGAGCACTCCCGCGCGGTCGACGGGCGTGGCCGTCGCCCAGTCGCGCAGCGCAGCGCGGGCGGAGGCGACCGCCCGGTCGACGTCGGCAGGCGTGGCCAGGGTCATCTCGGCGACCGTCGCGCCGTTGGCAGGATTGATCACCTGATGCGACGCTCCGCCGGTGACTACCGGGGCCCCGTCGATCCAGCTGCTCGCCACCTTCGTGGACACAGTGTTGGGAGAAACCACAGTCATGGGCCAAATTTAGTCCACCGCGACCGCCGAGGCTACGTATTCCCGCAGCCCGAAGGGTCCCGAACGCGTGATTTCGGGGTTGTAGTTGCCTGCCACGACGGATTCCGTGCACAATCTTGGGCATGGCTAACCCGGGTCTCGGACCCGTATCGTTCCGCGTCAACCAATCCCGGCCTGGCGCGGCGTTCCAGCTTGACGACTTGTCGAAGCAGATCATCGAGAAGTTGCAGCAGGACGGCCGCCGCTCGTATGCCGGCATCGGCAAGGCGGTCGGACTCTCCGAAGCCGCGGTGCGTCAGCGGGTCCAACGGATGGTCGATGCGGGCGTCATGCAGATCGTGGCGGTCACCGATCCGATGCAGTTGGGATTCGCCCGCCAGGCGATGATCGGCATCAAATGCACCGGGGACACCACCCGCGTCGCCGAGAAACTGGCCGCCATCGAATCCGTCGACTACGTCGTGCTGACCGCGGGCTCGTTCGACGCCATCTGCGAAGTCGTCTGCGCGGATGACGACGACCTACTCGACCTCCTCAACACCCAGATCAGAGCACTGCCGGGAGTGATATCCACCGAGACACTTGTTTACCTGAAACTCGTTAAACAGCAATACAATTGGGGTACAAGATGACCGCTACCGATATCACCACCGATTTGTCTACCGATCTCGGCGCCAAGGCCAACCGTCACCTGTGGGGGCACTTCGCCCGCCACGGCGCAGGCATCACGCCGCCGATCATCACCCGCGGCGAAGGCGTCACCATCTGGGACGACAAGGGCAAGAGCTACATCGACGGCCTGTCCGGGCTGTTCGTCGTCCAGGTCGGCCACGGCCGCAAGGAACTCGCCGAGGCCGCCGCGAAGCAGGCCGAGACGCTGTCCTTCTTCCCGCTGTGGTCCTATGCCACGCCTCCTGCGATCGAGCTGGCCGAGCGGATCGCGGGTTACGCACCCGGTGATCTCAACCGCGTGTTCTTCACCACCGGCGGCGGTGAGGCCGTCGAGTCGGCGTGGAAACTGGCCAAGAACTACTTCAAGCTGACCGGCAAACCCAGTAAGTACAAAGTGGTTTCGCGGTCGATCGCCTACCACGGCACGCCGCAGGGTGCGCTGGCGATCACCGGCCTGCCCGTGTTCAAGCAGCCGTTCGAGCCGCTGACCCCCGGCGGTTTCCGGGTGCCGAACACCAACTTCTACCGCGCACCTGCGCCGTACGACACCGACATCAAGGCGTGGGGCGAGTACTGCGCGGACCGCATCGCCGAGGCGATCGAGTTCGAGGGCCCCGACACCGTCGCGGCCGTCTTCCTCGAGCCGGTGCAGAACGCGGGCGGCTGTTTCCCGCCACCGCCGGGGTACTTCGAACGCGTCCGCGAGATCTGCGACGAGTACGACGTGCTGCTGGTGTCCGACGAGGTGATCTGCGCGTACGGCCGTATCGGCTCGATGTTCGCCTGTGACGACTTCGGCTACGTGCCCGACATCATCACGTGCGCAAAGGGTTTGACGTCGGGCTACTCGCCGATAGGTGCGATGATCGCCTCCGATCGCCTGTTCGAACCGTTCAACGACGGCAAGACGACGTTCGGCCACGGCTACACGTTCGGCGGCCATCCGGTGTCGTCGGCGGTGGCGCTGGCCAACCTCGACATCTTCGAGCGGGAAGGTCTCAACGACCACGTCAAGCAGATGGCTCCGGCGTTCCGCGCGACGCTCGAGAAGCTCTACGATCTGCCGATCGTCGGCGACGTCCGCGGCGAAGGGTTCTTCTACGGCATCGAGCTCGTCAAGGACAAGACCACCAAGGAGACCTTCAACGACGAGGAGAGCGAGCGGCTGCTGCGCGGCTTCTTGACCCCCGCGCTGTTCGAGGCCGGTCTGTACTGCCGCGCCGACGACCGTGGCGACCCGGTCGTGCAGTTGGCGCCGCCGTTGATCAGCGGACAGAAGGAATTCGACGCCATTTACGACATCCTGCGCGGCGTCCTCGAGGAAGCGAGCCGGCTGCTTTAGGCGGTCGAGCGGTGACTTCCAAACAGCGCAAGCCGCCGATCGACCCTGTTCGCTGGAACCCGCCTCCGGTCGATCCGTTGCCGGAGTTTCCGGCTGCGGAACTGACGTTGGTTCCGGTTCCCGGCGATGCGCCCGAGGATGTGGTCGTCGACAGTGACGGCCACATCTGGGCGGGCCTGATCGACGGCAAGATCGTGCGCATTGCCCCGGACGGCGGCGATGTGGTGGTGGTCGCGCAGATCGCCGGTCGACCGCTAGGCATGCACGTCGCCCGCGACGGCCGCATCTTGGTGTGCAGCAGTCCGGGCGGCCTGCTGGCGCTCGATCCGGCGACCGGTGCCGTGGAGACGTTGGTCGCAGAGGTCGATGGCCGGGCGTTGCAGTTCTGCTCGAATGTCACCGAATTGGCCGACGGCACAATCTATTTCACTGAGTCAACCAGCGCGTTCACCTACCAGCATTTCCTCGGGCCCATCTTCGAGGCACGCAACCGCGGCAGCGTGTTCCGCCGGGATCCCGACGGAACCGTGCTGACCGTCGTCGCCGGGCTCTACTTCGCCAACGGCATCACGCCAACGGCGGACGGGTCGGCGCTGGTGTTCGCCGAAACTCAGGCGCGTCGCCTGTCGAAGTATTGGCTCACTGGCGACAAGGCGGGCACGGTGACGGCGCTGGCGGTCAATCTGCCGGGCAGCCCGGACAACCTGTCGACGGGCGCCGACGGCCGCATCTGGTGCGCGATGGTGACGGCCACCAATCCCGTCGCGGAGTTGCTGCCGAGGACTCCGCCAGCGCTGCGCAAGCTGTTGTGGCGACTGCCTGATCGGCTGCAGCCGAAGATCAAGCCGGTGGTGTGGGCGGTGGCGTTCGACCCGGACACCGGAAACCCCGTCGCCGGCGTGCGCACCGACCATCCCCACTTTGGCTTGGTGACGGGACTGGTCGAAGCCGGCGGCAAGCTGTGGCTGGGCTCAATCGGCGCCGCGGCCGTGGCATACGTCGACCTGGCGGCGACAGCGCTGCGCTGAATCATCGCTATCCACGAAATGCAGGCGTCTACTCGCACTTCTTCTGCATCTCGTGGATACCGATGCAGCCCCCTGCCCGCTTTAGTCACATTTGAAACATCAATCACATCTGTCACAGCGCGCCTCCCGAGAAACCCGCTCGTGAAGCCCTAATCTGCGCTCACCATGGGGATTGTTCGAACCTCGTCTCGCGCTGCGGCTCTGATGGCGGCACTGTTCCTTTTCGTGTCCCCCGCGATGGCGTCCGCGCAGCCCGACGCCGCGCCGGACACCAACGCGTGCCCGTACAAGGAGACGACGCCGCCGGCCGTCGATGCGTCCGAGGTTCCCAAGCCGGGCGAGAGTCCGCCCGCTCCGCTACCTGTCCCGGCCAAGCCGATGGGCGGTGATGCGCTCGCGGGCTGCGGCGTCATCACCGCGCCCGGCACCCCGCCGGTGCCCAACGACATCTCCGCCGAGGCGTGGTTGGTCGCCGACCTGGACACCGGCGAGGTCATCGCCGCCAAGGATCCGCACGGCAGACATCGCCCCGCCAGCATCATCAAGGTCCTCGTCGCGATGCAGGCCATCAAGGACCTGCCGATCCACAAGGTCGTGCCCGGCACCGCCGACGATGCCGCACAGGAGGGCACCAAGGTCGGCGTCGGCGAGAACGGCCACTACTCCATCAACGACCTGCTTCACGGGCTGCTGATGTACTCGGGCAACGACGCGGCGTACGCACTCGCGAGACAGCTCGGCGGGTGGGACGCCACCCTGGTCAAGCTCAACGACCTCGCGAGGAAGCTCGGCGGCCACGACACGCGGGTGGCGACGCCGTCCGGACTCGACGGCCCCGGCATGAGCACGTCGGCGTACGACATGGCGCTCTTCTACCGATACGCCTGGCAGAACCCGATTTTCGCCGACATCGTCAGTACCCGTAGCTTCGACTTCCCCGGCCGCGGCGACGCCGGCTATCCGATCGAGAACGACAACAAACTGCTCCTCAACTACCCGGGGGCCCTCGGCGGCAAGACCGGCTACACCGACGACGCGGGCCAGACGTTCGTCGGGGCGGCCGAACGCGACGGCCGCCGCCTGGTGGCGGTGCTGCTGCACGGCACCCGCCAGCCGATCGCGCCCTGGGAGCAGGGGGCGCATCTGTTGGACTACGGCTTCGCGACGCCGCCGGGCACCCAGATCGGCACACTGGTCGAACCCGACCCATCCCTCGTCGCGCCGAAGCCGGAGACCGCCGCAGGCGCCCCCGGCATCAACGCCGCACCGATGCTGTCCGACATCGATGCCACCCCCGTGCGCGTCGGGGTCGGCATCGTCGGTTCGATCATCGTGTTCGGGCTCATCATGGCTGCTCGCTCGGTGAACCGCCGACCCCAGCACTAGTGCTTACGTAGCCGCGAAAGGCTCAGCGCACCAAGGGCTCCCACCGCCATGGCGGCGAGCGCAGCACCGACACCCAAACCCTCGCGGAACTGGACGCGTGGAGCGATCTGCGCAGGACCGGGCGGGTCGACGGGCGCGGCCTCCAGGTTGTCCTTCGACGTCGCGGCCCATGCGGTGGCGAACAGGATGAGCCGCGCGGTGATGTAGGCGAACACCATCAGACCAAGCACCGGGCCGAACGTCGCTCCGGCGGGACCGGTGACCACCGACCGCAGGTAGATAGACGCCACCTGTTTGAAGATCTCGAAGGCCACCGCGGCCATCAGCCCTGCCCGCAGCGCGCTGCGGAAACTGACCGACTCCCGGGGCAACCGCGCGATGATCCAGGTGAACAGCAGCCAGGTGATGAGCACGGACACCACGAACGACACCACCCGCAGCGCGATACCCACGCCCGGAACACCCTGCAGTCCAACCCATTCCAGCACCTGCTCCATCGGCTTCGCACCGCTGAGCACCGTGAGCCCGATGGTGAAGACCAGCGCGACGAACAGGCCGACCATGGCCGTCAGATCCGACAGTTTGGTGAGGACGAACCCTTTCGTATCCCGCCGGGCCAACCCCCACATCTGACTCAGCGCCTCGCGCAGGTTGGCCATCCAGCCGAGGCCGGCCCAGGCGGCGGTGGCGAGGCCGATGATGCCGACCGAGGTGCGCGAGCTGATCGCAGAGTCCATCAGCTCGACGAGTTGGTTTCCGATCTCGCCGGTCACCGACGTCTTGATCCGGTCCTGGATATCGGCGAGCAGCTCGGGCTGACTCACGAGGATGAAGCCGCCGATCGCGAAGCCGACCATCAGCATCGGGAACAGCGCGAAGATCGTGAAGTACGTGATGCCCGCGGCGTAGAAGTCGCCCTTGCTGTCCTGATACCGCTCCTGGGCGCGCATCACGTGGTCGAACCAGTGATATTTCGCGCGATAGCGATCGAGAATCCCGGGTTTGGTCTCCGAGGTGTCCGGCTCGACCGGAGCTGCCATTCACGCCCCCTACGGTGCGAGTAGAAACCCTAACCGGTCATATACCCGTCGCAGGGTCTTTGCAGACACGTCCCTGGCCCGCTCGGCGCCTGCGGCCAGGACCGACTCCAGCTCGGCCGGGTCGGCGAGCAGTTCGTTGACGCGCTCCTGGATGGGGCGGACGAACTCGACGACGGCGTCGGCGGTGTCGACCTTGAGGTCGCCGTACCCGCGCCCGGCGTAACTCTCGGCGAGCTTGTCGACGTCGACGCCGGTGATCGCGGACTGGATGGTCAGCAGGTTGGAGACGCCGGCCTTGGCGACCGGGTCGTAGCGGATCTCGCGCTCGCTGTCGGTCACCGCCGAGCGGATCTTCTTCGCGGTCTTCTTCGGATCGTCGAGCAGGCTGATCAACCCCGCCTCGGTGGCCGCGGACTTGCTCATCTTCGACGTCGGATCGGCCAGGTCGTAGATCTTGGCGGTGACCTTCTGGATCATCACCTCGGGCACCACGAAAGTGTCAGGGAACCGGGCGTTGAACCGCTGTGCGACGTCGCGGGCCAGCTCGAGGTGCTGACGCTGGTCCTCTCCGACCGGCACCAGTTCGGTGTCGTAGAGCAGCACGTCGGCGGCCATCAGCACCGGATACGTGAAGAGTCCGACGGTGGTGGCGTCGCTGCCCTCCTTCTGGGACTTGTCCTTGAACTGCGTCATCCGCGACGCCTGGCCGAAACCGGTGAAACAGCCCAGCACCCAAGCCAGTTCGGTGTGGGCGGGCACATGGCTCTGCACGAAGATCGTGCTGCGCGACGGGTCGATGCCCAGCGCGAGGTACTGCGCGGCGGTGACCAGCGTGCGCTGCCGGAGCCGCTCGGGATCCTGCGGGATGGTGATCGCGTGCAGATCGACCACGCAGTAGAACGCGTCGTAGGAGTCCTGCAGACCCACCCACTGCTTGATCGCACCCAGCGCGTTGCCGAGATGCAGGGAGTCAGAGGTCGGTTGGACACCGGAGAACACGACGGGGCGGGAGTTGCTCATGATGGGTCAATCTTGACACGCGTCATCCAATGGATTTTTCGGCGCTCTGGTCCCGTGACTGCTCCAGCGCCCTGCGGGCAAACACCCACCGTTCGGTGATCGCCAGCTGGGCGCGGCCTCTGCCCAGGAAGGTGATGAACCAGGAGTACACGGCGACGATACGGTTTCGGCTGCCCACGAGGTAGTACAGGTGCAGCCCCAGCCACGCGAGCCAGGCCAGGAAGCCGCCGAACTCGATCTTCCCGATCTGGCACACCGCACTGAACCGCGAGACGGTGGCCATGCTGCCTTTGTTCAAGTACTTGAACGGCTTCCGGTCCGCCGGTTGCGAGCCCTTGAGTTCCGCCTTGATCTGCTTGGTGGCGTACACCGCACCCTGGATCGCCCCCTGGGCCATCCCCGGCACGCCGGGCACGCTCATCAGGTCGCCGATGACGAAGACGTGAGGGTGGCCCTTGACGGTGAGGTCGGGCTCGACGACCACCCGGCCGGCCCTGTCCACCTCGGTGCCGTCGGACTGGTCGGCGATCAGCTTGCCGAGCGAGCTGGCCTGCACGCCGGCGGACCACACCTTGACCGCGCATTCGATTCTGTTTTCTTCGCCGTCTGCACCACCTTCTTTGACCGTCAGGCCCATGTAGTCGACGTCGGTGACCATCGTGTTCAGCTTGACCTCGACGCCCATCTTCTCCAGCCGGCGCTGCGCCTTGAGCCCGAGCTTCGGCCCCATCGGCGGCAGGACCGCAGAGGCGGCCTCGATGAGGATCACCCGGGCGTGGGTCGGGTCGATGCTGCGGAACGCCCCCTTCAGGGTCCGGTCCGCGAGCTCGGCGATCTGACCGACGACTTCGACGCCGGTCGGTCCCGCACCCACGACGACGAACGTCAACCGGCGCTTGCGCTCCTCGTCCGACATCGTCACCTCGGCAGCCTCGAAGGCGCCGAGGATCCGGCCCCGCAGCTCGAGGGCATCGTCGACGGTCTTCATGCCGGGCGCGAAGGCCTCGAAGTGGTCGTTGCCGAAATAGGACTGCTGCGCACCCGCTGCCACGATCAGGCTGTCGTACGGCGTGACCCGCTCCCAGTCGAGCAGCTTGGAGGTGACGGTCTTGTTCGCCAGGTCGATTCCCACCACGTCACCGAGCAGCACTTGGGCATTGCGCTGCTTACGCAAGATGATTCGCGTTGCCGGAGCGATCTCGCCGACCGAGAGGATGCCCGTGGCGACCTGGTAGAGCAGCGGCTGGAACAGATGGTGGGTCGTCTTCGCGATCAGTGTGACGTCGACGTCGGCGCGCTTGAGATTCTTGGCCGCGAAGAGCCCGCCGAAACCGGACCCGATGATGACGACGCGATGACGCCGCCCAGCGTTGTTCTCGACGGTCATTTACGGACCTTAGCCCGAAAATTCGACCGTCACCGGGGCGTGGTCAGACCAGCGCAGCGCATAGGCCGCTGCCCGCTCGACCCGAGCCGACACCGCCCGCGCCGCCAACCCCGGCGTCGCCAGGTGGTAGTCGATGCGCCAGCCGGCGTCGTTGTCGAATGCCCGACCGCGCCAAGACCACCAGCTGTACGGCCCTGCGACGTCGGGGTGCAGCACGCGGACCACGTCGACCCAGCCGGACGCCAACAGATCCGACAGCCAGGCCCGCTCGCTGGGCAGGAACCCCGACTTCTTGACGTTGCCCTTCCAGTTCTTGATGTCGGCCTCGGTGTGCGCAATGTTCCAGTCGCCGCACAGGACCGCGTCGCGGCCCGCTGTGTGCAGCGCCGCCATCCGCGCCCCGAGGGTGGCCATGAACCGTTCCTTCTCCAGCTGGCGCGGGGTGTCCGCCTCGCCGGTCTGGATGTACAGGCTGGCGACGGTCACACCCGCGGTGTCGGCCTCCAGATACCGTCCGTGCGAACCGAATTCGCCGGATTCCATCAGTCGGGTCGCTTCGATCGGATGGCGCGAGAGGACCGCGACACCGCTGCGTCCCTTGATGTGTGGTTCCGCCGACGCCAGGTGCCAACCGTCGGCCAGGGCCGGCGCCAGCGCGGTGGCGAGCTGCTCGTCGTCGGCCCGCGTCTCCTGCAGGCACACCACGTCGGCGGTGGTGGCGGCGAGCCACGGCAGCAATCCGAGGTTCTCCGCCGAGCGTTGTTTGATCGCCGCGCGGATGCCGTTGACGTTGATGGTCGAGACGATCAGCGAAGACACGGGGTCAGACCCTATCGAGCCACTTCACGGGTAGGCGCTTGCGGTACCGGCGGTATCACCTTAGTGTCGGGCAGATGATCGAGCGCGCACCGATACACCTGGGGTCAGGCGAGCCGATGCTTTTGCTGCATCCGTTCATGATGTCCCAGAACGTCTGGAAAGGCGTCGCCCCACTGGTTGCTGACACGGGTCGCTACGAGGTGCTTGCACCCACCATGCCCGGCCACAACGGCGGCATCAAAGGCAGGTTCTTCCTGGACACCCCAGAGCTGGCCGACGACATGGAACGCCGGATGGACGCGCTGGGCTGGGACACCGCCCACATCGTGGGCAACTCCCTGGGCGGCTGGGTGGCGTTCGAACTGGCGCGCCGGGGCCGGGCCCGCACGCTGACGGGTATCGCCCCGGCCGGCGGCTGGACCCGCTACACCCCGGTCAAGTTCGAGATCGTGTTCAAGTTCGTCGCGGGCCTGCCCGTCTACCTGGGCGCCAAAGTGCTCGGCCGGCGTGCATTGAAGCTGCCCTACGTCCGGCAGCTCGGCTTCGTGCCGATCAGCGCGACCGCGGACCGCCTCAGCGACGAGCAGTGGTTCGACATCATCGACGACGTCACCCACTGCCCGGCCTACTACCAGCTACTGGTCAAGTCGCTGTTGATGCCCGGCCTGATGGAACTGGCCGAGGCCAAGACACCCACGCATCTGGTGATCTGTGAGAAGGACCGGGTGTTGCCGCATCCGCGGTTCACCCGGCACTTCATGACACACCTGCCGGAGTCCACCGAGGTGACGCATCTCGACGACGTCGGGCACATCCCGATGTTCGAGGCGCCACGCAGGATCGCCGATCTGATCGTCGAGTTCACCGACCGCTACGCGACGCCTCCCCCGAGCGAAGCCATCGGCTAGGCCCGAGCCGACTCCAGCACCGAGTTGAACGTCTTGCTCGGACGCATCACCGCTGCGGTCTTCTCGGGATCCGGGTAGTAGTAGCCGCCGATGTCGACCGGATCGCCTTGTACCTCAGTGAGTTCGGTGACGATGGCGTCCTCGTTTTCGGCCAACGACTTGGCCAGCGCGGCGAAGTGGTCGGCCAGCTCCTTGTCCTCGGTCTGCTCGGCGAGTTCCTGGGACCAGTACATCGCGAGATAGAACTGGCTGCCGCGGTTGTCGAGCTCACCGGTCTTACGCGACGGACCCTTGTCGTTCTCCAGCAGCTTGCCGATCGCAGCGTCCAGCGTGGTCCCGAGCAGAGCGGCGCGCTTGTTGTCGGTCTTGCGGCCGATGTCCTCAAAACACGCTCCCAGCGCCAGGAATTCGCCGAGCGAATCCCACCGCAGATGGTTCTCTTCCACCAGCTGATGCACGTGCTTGGGGGCGGAGCCGCCCGCACCGGTCTCGTACATGCCGCCGCCGGCCATCAGCGGCACGATCGACAGCATCTTGGCGCTGGTGCCCAACTCCAGGATCGGAAACAGGTCAGTCAGGTAGTCGCGCAGGATGTTTCCGGTCACCGCGATGGTGTCCTGACCGCGGGTCACCCGCTCCAGCGTGTACCGCATGGCCCACACCTGCGGCATGATCTGGATCTTCAGCCCGTCGGTGTCGTGGTCCTGCAGGTAGGCCTTCACCTTCTTGCGGAGTTCCATCTCGTGCGGGCGCTCGGTGTCCAGCCAGAACACCGCCGTCATGCCCGACGCGCGCGCCCTGGTGACGGCGAGCTTGACCCAGTCGCGGATCGCCGCGTCCTTGGCGACCGGCATGCGCCAGATGTCGCCCTCTTCGACGTTCTGCGACATCAGCACCTCGCCGGTGTCGATGTCGACGATGTCGGCGACGCCGTCCTCCGGGATCTCGAAGGTCTTGTCGTGGCTGCCGTATTCCTCGGCCTTCTGCGCCATCAGGCCGACGTTCGGCACAGTGCCCATGGTAGTCGGATCGAACTGGCCGTTGGTCTTACACCAGTTGATCATCTCCTGGTAGATGCGCGAGAACGTGGACTCGGGGTTGACGGCCTTGGTGTCCTTGGTCCGTCCGTCGGCGCCGTACATCTTGCCGCCGAGGCGGATCATCGCGGGCATCGAGGCGTCGACGATCACGTCGCTGGGCGAGTGGAAGTTGGTGATGCCCTTGGCCGAATCCACCATGGCGAGTTCGGGCCGGCGGTCATGCACGTCGTGGATGTCCTGAATGATCTCTTCACGCTGCGATGAAGGCAACGCCTCGATCTTGTTGTAGAGATCGACCATTCCGTTGTTGACGTTGACACCCAGCTCGTCGAGCACCTTCTGGTGTTTGGCGAACGCGTCCTTGTAGAACACCTTCACGCAGTGGCCGAACACGATCGGGTGGCTGACCTTCATCATGGTCGCCTTGACGTGCAGCGAGAACATCACGCCGGTCTTGTAGGCGTCCTCGATCTGCTCCTCGTAGAAAGCCACCAGGGCCTTCTTGCTCATGTACATGGAGTCGATGACGTCACCGTTGTCCAGCACCGTCTCGGGCTTGAGCACAATCGTGTTGCCGCTCTTGGTTTTCAGCTCCATCCGGACCCGACGGTCGCGGTCCAGCGTCATCGACTTCTCGCCGTGGTAGAAGTCACCGTGCTTCATGGTCGCGACGTGGGTGCGCGACGCCTGCGACCACTGGCCCATGCTGTGCGGATGCTTGCGCGCGTACTCCTTGACGGCCTTGGGGGCGCGACGGTCCGAGTTTCCTTCGCGCAGAACGGGGTTGACGGCGCTACCCAGAATCTTGCCGTAGCGCCGGTTGAGTTCCTTCTCTTCGTCGTTCTTGGGCTGCGCCGGGTAGTCGGGAACCGCGTAGCCCTTCTCCTGCAGCTCCTTGATCGCGGCGTAGAGCTGCGGGACGGACGCGCTGATGTTGGGCAGCTTGATGATGTTGGTGTCGGGCTCCTGCGTCAGCTTGCCCAACTTGCCCAGGTTGTCGGGCACGCGCTGCTCTTCGGTCAGGTAGTCGCCGAACTCGGCCAGGATGCGGGCCGCTACCGAGATGTCGCTGGTTTCGATGTTGATCCCCGCCGGGTCCGCGAACGTCCGGATGATCGGCAGAAAGCCATAGGTCGCAAGCAGCGGCGCCTCGTCGGTCAGGGTGTAGATGATGGTCGGCTGCTCGTCGCTCATATGTCGTCTCCCGGCGTAATGGATCTAAAGTCGGCTATCAGTATCGCGTCGCCTATGACGCTACGCCCGGGGTGGGGTTCAAATCAGGGCTCCCACCGCCGCATCCGGGCCTCGCTGCGACCACAAGTTAGGTACATCCACCCCATGTCCGGCGTGCCCCGATCGGGCGACCATTCCAGGTGACCGGCGAGGGGTAAAACACCCGGTGGCAGCCTGCCAGCCGCGTGCGCTAAGCTTCGTCTCGGTCATGAGCGCCAGCGTCAAGCCCCGGCTTGCTGGCCGGCAACCCTCCAACCGCGGTGGGGTGCCCCGGGTGATGACCAGGTTGGGTAGCCGTTAGGACGGGTTACCGGCAAGCGCGGGTCCGCTGGGCGGGCCCCCTGACACACAGATGGAGGGCCGTGCCATGAGCACGCCAGATGATCCCACCCAGAATTGGGCTTTCGAGACCAAGCAGGTCCATGCGGGCCAGACGCCGGACATCGCGACGAACGCGCGGGCGTTGCCGATCTACCAGACGACGTCGTACACGTTCAACAGCACCGAGCACGCCGCCGCCCTGTTCGGCCTCGCCGAGCCCGGCAACATCTACACCCGGATCATGAATCCGACGCAGGACACCGTGGAGCAGCGCATCGCAGCGCTGGAAGGCGGCGTCGCGGCGCTTTTCCTGGCATCGGGTCAGGCGGCGGAGACCTTCGCGATCCTCAACCTCGCCAACGCGGGTGACCACATCGTGTCCAGCCCCCGGCTCTACGGCGGCACCTACAACCTGTTCCACTACACGCTGCCCAAGATCGGCATCGAGGTCAGCTTCGTCGAAGACGCCGATGACCTGGACTCCTGGCGGGCGGCCGTGCGCCCCAACACCAAGGCGTTCTTCGGCGAGACGATCTCCAACCCGCAAATCGACATCCTCGACATCCCCAATGTCGCCGCAGTGGCGCACGAAGCCGGGGTCCCCCTGATCGTCGACAACACCATCGCCACGCCGTATCTGATCCAGCCGCTGGCCCACGGCGCCGACATCGTCGTGCATTCGGCCACCAAGTACCTCGGTGGGCACGGCGCGGCGATCGCCGGTGTGATCGTCGACGGCGGCACCTTCGACTGGACCAACGGCAAGTTCCCCGGCTTCACCGAACCCGACCCGAGCTACCACGGTGTCGTGTTCGCCGAACTCGGGCCGCCCGCGTTCGCGCTGAAGGCACGCGTGCAGCTGCTGCGCGACCTCGGGTCGGCGGCGTCGCCGTTCAACGCCTTCCTGGTGGCGCAGGGACTGGAGACGCTGAGCCTGCGCATCGAGCGGCACGTGCAGAACGCACAACGCGTGGCCGAATACCTGTCCGGACACGAGGACGTCATCTCGGTGAACTACGCGGGACTGCCCAGCTCGCCGTGGTACGAGCTCGGAAAGAAGCTGGCGCCCAAGGGAACCGGCGCGGTGCTGGCGTTCGAACTGGCCGGCGGCATCGACGCGGGCAAGGCCTTCGTGAACGCGTTGACGTTGCACAGCCATGTCGCCAACATCGGCGATGTGCGGTCGCTGGTCATCCATCCGGCCTCCACGACGCACGCCCAGCTCACCCCCGAGGAGCAGTTGGCCACCGGTGTGACGCCGGGCCTCGTGCGGCTTGCGGTCGGCATCGAAGGCATCGACGACATCCTCGCCGATCTCGAGCAGGGTTTCGCGGCGGCCAAGCCGTTCAATTCCGCGGGTTCCGCGGATCACAAAGCCACGGCAGCGTTCTGATGACGGTTTTGGACGTGCGAACCGCGACGCTCCCTGCCGAGGGAGAAGTCGGTTATGTCGACATCGGCGATCTGACGCTGGAGAACGGCGCGGTCATCGACGATGTCACGATCGCCGTGCAGCGGTGGGGCGAGCTCTCCCCCAACCGCGACAACGTGGTCGTCGTGCTGCACGCGCTCACCGGCGACTCGCACATCACCGGCCCCACCGGTCCCGGTGACGAGACCGAAGGCTGGTGGGAAGGTGTCGCCGGACCCGGCGCGCCGATCGACACCACCCGCTGGTGCGCTATAGCCACCAACGTGCTCGGCGGCTTCCGCGGCTCGACCGGTCCGAGCTCGCTGCACCCGGACGGGAAGCCTTGGGGCTCACGGTTTCCCCTCATCTCCGTGCGCGACCAGGTGGAAGCCGACATCGCCGCACTGAAGGCGCTCGGCATCACCCGGGTCGCCGCGGTCGTCGGCGGGTCGATGGGCGGCGCCCGGGCACTGGAGTGGATCGTCGGCCATCCCGACACGGTGCGCGCGGCGCTGGTGCTGGCCGTCGGGGCGCGTGCGACGGCCGATCAGATCGGCACCCAGAGCACGCAGATCGCGGCGATCAAGTCCGACCCGAACTGGTGCAACGGCGATTACTACGGCACCGGCCTCTCACCGGATATCGGGATGCAGATCGCTCGCCGGTTCGCGCACCTGACCTATCGCGGCGAGACCGAGCTCGATGACCGCTTCGGCAACGACCCGCAGGGTGACGAAGACCCGGCGCGGGGCGGCCGTTACGCGGTTCAGAGCTACCTCGAGTACCAGGCGCGCAAGCTGTTGGCGCGGTTCGATGCCGGCACCTATGTGGCCCTCACCGAATCACTGTCCAGCCACGACGTGGGCCGTGGCCGCGGCGGTGTGGCGGCGGCGTTGAGCGGCTGCCACGTGCCCGTGGTCGTCGGCGGCATCACCTCAGACCGGCTGTACCCGTTGCGGCTGCAGGAGGAATTGGCGGCGCTTTTGCCGGGTTGTACCGGATTGAACGTGGTCGACTCGATCTACGGCCACGACGGATTCCTGGTCGAGACGGAAGCGGTGGGCGAATTGATCCGCAAAACGTTGGAGTTGGCGTCACGCTCATGACTCGTAGCCAGCAGCGCTCTCTGTCCTTCGGTGCAGAAGCCGCGGCGTACGAGCGCGGTAGACCGTCGTACCCACCGGAAGCAATCGACTGGCTGCTCCCTGCCGGCGCCCGCGATGTCCTCGATCTCGGGGCGGGAACCGGCAAGTTGACGACGCGGTTGGTCGAGCGCGGGCTGGATGTCGTCGCCGTCGATCCGATTCCGGAAATGCTTGAGCTGCTAAGCAATTCGCTGCCCGACACCCCTGCGCTGCTGGGCACCGCCGAGGAGATTCCGCTGCCCGACGACAGTGTCGACGCGGTGCTGGTCGCGCAGGCCTGGCACTGGTTCGATACCGGACGCGCCGTCAAGGAGGTGGCGCGGGTGCTGCGGCCAGGCGGCCGGCTGGGCCTGGTGTGGAACGCGCGCGACGAGCGGATGGGCTGGGTCAAGGACCTTGGCAAGATCATCGGCCACGAGGACGCCCACTTCAACGAGAAGACCACGCTTCCGGACGTGTTCACCGACGTCGAACACCACCGTGTCGACTGGACGAGCTACCTCACGCCGCAGGCACTCATCGATCTGGTTGCCTCGCGCAGTTACTGCATCACCTCGCCGGAGAAGGTGCGCACCGTCACCCTCGACCGGGTCCGTGAGCTATTGGCGACCCACCCGGCGCTGGCCAACTCCAACGGTTTGGCACTGCCGTATGTCACGGTGTGCACGCGCGCCACGCTGTCCTGAAATTCGGTTGAGCGCCGTCGCCACGTCTGGAATCGTGGCCGCCATGTTGACTTCTTCGATGAGGTTGCGCACCGCCTAGCGGCGGAATCGACTTCACGCTCGACACTTCCGCCGCCGCAGCGACTTATCCCCTGCTACCGCGGAGTTGTAGTGTCCTCCCCTCATCGCGGCCGGCACGAGGCCGGCCAGAACTTCCTGCGCGATCGCCGCGCCATCGCCGACATCGTCGAGATCGTCGCGGCCACCGACGGACCCATCGTCGAAGTGGGCGCGGGCGACGGCGCGCTGACGCTGCCCCTGCAGCGATTGAACCGTCCGCTGACCGCCGTCGAAGTGGACGGACGCCGAGCGGCTCGGCTCGCTCGCCGCACCACCGCGCGCACCCGCATCGTGCACGCGGACTTCCTGCGTTACCACCTGCCCCGCTCACCGCACACCATCGTCGGGAACCTGCCGTTTCACCTGACGACGGCCATCCTCCGGCGGATCCTGCATGCGCCGGGCTGGACCGACGCGGTGCTACTGGTTCAGTGGGAGGTCGCGCGGCGACGGGCCGGCGTCGGCGGTGCGACGATGATGACCGCGCAGTGGTGGCCGTGGTTCGAATTCGGTTTGGTGCGTAAGGTTTCCGCCTCCGCGTTCCAACCCCGCCCCAGCGTCGACGCCGGTCTGATGACGATCCGGCGGCGCACCGAGCCGTTGGTCGATGCACGCGACCGTCGTCGATATCAGGCGCTGGTGCACGCGATGTTCACCGGTCGCGGGCGCGGCATCGCCGAGATTGCGTCGCGACAGATGCCAGCCGCCGTGACTCGCCTGTGGCTGGTGGACAACGGCATCCCCGCCAAGGCCCTGCCCCGCGACCTGAGCGCGACGCAGTGGGCGGCACTGTTCGCGGTCGCGGACTAACTCGTCCCCAGCGGGTCGATCGTCCAGGCGATGTACAGGATCGTCGCGCTGACGCTGGCGGTGGTTGCGACGTCGATGGCGCGGCTGCGTACCGCGAGCAACCCGGCCCGGTCCTGGGGCAGGGTGAGCCGGAGCACCGAGGCGACGGCCACCCCGATCGCCAGCACCAGCGCCCCGCGGCGCCAGTACCCGGCGATCACCAGGGCGAACGCCACGATCAGGATCACGCCGGGCAGCAGGATCGGCCACTGCCCGCCGAAGACCTTGCGCGCGAACTCCCGCAGTGTCACGTGGCTGCCAGCGCCTCTGCCCGCTCGACGACGTTGGTGAGCAGGAACGCGCGGGTGAGCGGTCCGACCCCACCGGGATTGGGCGAGACGTGGCCCGCGACGTCCCACACGTCGGGGTGGACGTCGCCGACCAGCTTGCCGTTCTCGTCGCGGCTCACGCCGACGTCGATGACGGCGGCCCCGGGACGAACCATCTCGGCGGTCACCATGTGAGGCACGCCCGCGGCGGCGATGATGATGTCCGCCTCGCGGGTGTGCTGCGGCAGATGCCGAGTTGCAGTGTGGCACAACGTGACTGTGGCATTCTCGGAGCGACGGGTGAGCAACAGCCCGAGCGGCCGACCGACGGTCACGCCACGACCGATGACGACGACCTCGGCGCCGGCAATCTCGACCTCGTAGCGGCGCAGCAGGTGCACGATGCCGCGCGGCGTGCACGGCAGCGGCGCGGGCTCGTTGAGCACCAGCCGGCCCAGATTCGTCGGGTGCAGCCCATCGGCGTCCTTGCCGGGATCGACCCGTTCCAGCGCCGCGTTCTCGTTGAGGTGCTTGGGCAGGGGCAGCTGCACGATGTAGCCGGTGCACTCGGGGTTGGCGTTGAGCTCGTCGATGGTTTCGTCGAGCTTGGCCTGGCTGATGTCGGCGGGCAGGTCGCGTCGGATCGAGTTGATGCCCACCTTCGCGCAGTCGGCGTGCTTGCCCCGCACATACGCGTGTGACCCGGGATCGTCGCCGACCAGCACCGTTCCCAGTCCCGGCGTGTGGCCGGCGGCGGTCAGTGCCGCGACCCGCTCCTTGAGGTCGACGAAGATCTCGTCGCGCGTGGCCTTACCGTCCAAAGTGATCGCACCCACGGCAGCCAGTCTGTCATGTCATATGGCAGGCTCCCCGATATGAACACACAGCCCAATGTGTTCACCCCGGCCAAACTCGGCCCGGTGACGCTGCGGAACCGCATCATCAAGGCCGCGACGTTCGAGGCGTCATCGCCGAACGCGCTCGTCACGGATGACCTGATCACCTACCACCGCCTGCCCGCCGCGGGCGGTGTCGGGATGACGACCGTCGCCTACCTGGCGGTGACGCAGGGCGGCCGGACCGAGGGCAACGCGATCTGGTGGCGTCCCGAGGCCATGCCAGGTATGAGGAAGCTGACGGAGGCCATCCACGCCGAGGGTGCGGCGATCAGCGCCCAGATCGGCCATGCCGGCCCGGTGGCCAACGCGCGCTCGACCAAGGCGACGGCGTACGCCCCGGTGCGATTCTTCAACCCGATGTCGATGCGCTTCGCCAGGAAGGCGTCGCGGGATGACATCAACAACATCATCGGCGCGCACGCGAACGCCGCCCGCCTCGCGATCGAGGCCGGCTTCGACGCCGTCGAGATTCACTTGGGGCACAACTACTTTGCGAGCTCGTTCCTCAGCCCACTGATCAACCGGCGAACCGACGAGTTCGGCGGATCACTCGAGAACCGCGCCAAGGTGGCGCGCGGCATGGTGATGGCGGTGCGGCGCGCGGTGGAGAAGGAGGGCAACCCGATTGCCATCACCGCGAAGCTGACCATGGCCGACGGCGTGCGCGGCGGCATCACGGTCGAGGAGTCGTTGCAGACCGCGAAGTGGCTCGAGGAAGACGGCGGTCTGGACGCCATCGAACTCACCGCGGGCAGCTCGCTGGTCAACCCGATGTACCTGTTCCGCGGCGACGCGCCGATCAAGGAGTTCGCGGGCGCCTTCAAACCGCCGTTGCGGTGGGGTATCCGGATGACCGGCAAGAAGTTCCTCCGCGAATACCCGTACCGGGAGGCGTATCTGCTCCGCGACGCGAAGCTGTTCCGCGCCGAACTCAAGATGCCGCTGATTCTGTTGGGCGGCATCACGAGTCGCGAAACGATGGACCTGGCGATGGCCGAGGGTTTCGACTTCGTCGCGATGGGGCGCGCGCTGCTCGCCGAGCCCGATCTGATCAACCGCATCAAGGATGACGGTGACGCACACTCGATCCGATCGGTCTGCAACCACTGCAACAAGTGCATGGCCACGATCTACAGCCACACGCACTGCGTCGTGACGGGCTCGCCCGGTTAGGTGGGCGGGGTCGGCATCTCGATGGGCAGCAGCGGCTGGGCCCCGAACTGCACAACGGGCTCGGTGCGCATCCACTCGTCGGTCTTGATGACCAGCGCCTTGCTGCTCACGGTGTAGGTGGCGCCGTCCTTCTGGGCGAAGAACTCGCCGGGCACAGTGGGCTCGGCGACCACGGTGAGCACCGCTTCCGGATCGGCCAGCCGCGCGCCGCGGTACTCGTAATGCCCGGCTTCGTCCACGCAGATCGCCACGATCGACTGCTCTGTACGACTGAACGCCACCGCCGTCTGTGGCGCATCGCAGCGGATCTGGGTGCCGATGAAGCCCCGATCATCAGTGGGATACGTCGGTTCTGCGGCGGCCACCGGCGACGTGATCGTCACCGCCAGACCCACGGTCACCGCGGCACTCGCCACCAGGCCTGCAGGCGCCAAAGACACCATGATCAACGACACCACGAACGCGGCTGCGACACCGCACGACTCGCCGAACGGACCGGCAAATATTTGTCTTCTTGCGCCGGGGTGCGGTGTCAGCCCGCGCCGGCCGAACGGGCAACCACCGAGACGTACGCCGCGATTGGGGTCCTACCGATAGAGTTGGTCGCGATGAGCCGACCAGCCCCGCCCGCGCTGACCGTTCGCTACGACGGATCGACCCGAACCTTCGCGCCGGGGAACGACGTAGTCGTCGGTCGCGACCTCCGCGCCGACATCCGCATCGCACATCCCCTGATCTCCCGCGCACACCTGGTGCTGCGGTTCGATCAGGGCCGGTGGGTCGCCATCGACAACGGCAGCCTCAACGGGATGTACGTCAACAACCGGCGGGTCCCCTCCGTCGATCTGCAAGACGGTCAGCGCATCAACATCGGCAATCCCGACGGTCCGCAACTGAGTTTCGAGGTCGGGCGCCACCAGGGCGTCGTCGGCCGGACGCCGACCCAGTCGGTGCCCATCAGCACCCATCGTGCGGGGGCGGACACGTCGTACCCCACCACCCAGGGGCCGCCACAGCCCCAGATCTCCCGGCCGCAAGCAGTGCCGCCGACCGGCCCGCGCCCGCCGGCCTACCCCTCCGGACCACAGCCGCGCTATCCCTCGGCGCCGCAACCGGCCGCGTACAGCGGCGCGCCCGGGTATTCGTCGAACCCGTCCGCCCCGGTGCGGCCGCCTCAGGTTTCGCAGCCGATGTCCCAGCCGGCGCTCGAGTCGGTCACGGCGCTGGGCCCGACGGCCGCCCCGCGTACGCCCGAGGGCAACCTCGCAACGAGCATGCTGAAGATCCTGCGGCCGGGTAAGCCCGCCGCCGCGGGCGTCCCGGGCGCCATCAAGATCGGCCGCGCGACCGACAACGACATCGTCGTCCCCGATGTGCTTGCATCGCGGCATCACGCGACCCTGGTGCCCGTCGCGGGCGGAACCGAGATCCGCGACAACCGCAGCATCAACGGCACATTCGTCAACGGTGCGCGCGTCGACTCGGCGGTTCTGCACGAGGGCGACACCGTCACGATCGGCAACATCGACCTGGTGTTCACGGGCGGCACCCTGACCCGCCGCACCGAGACCGCCGCGGCCACCCAGACCGGTGGCCTCGAAGTGC
This sequence comes from Mycobacterium barrassiae, assembly GCF_025822765.1. Classification (GTDB taxonomy): domain Bacteria; phylum Actinomycetota; class Actinomycetes; order Mycobacteriales; family Mycobacteriaceae; genus Mycobacterium; species Mycobacterium barrassiae. The sequence goes on from NZ_JACKUK010000016.1 coordinate 591,208, forward strand.
ACTCGGTCACCTGGACGATCGAGGGCAACAAGACGCTGCTGGACAGCATCTCGATCGCGGCGCGCCCTGGCACGCTGACCGCCGTCATCGGTCCGTCCGGTGCGGGCAAGTCGACGTTCGCGAAGTTGGTCGCCGGCTACACCCATCCGACGACCGGCACGGTGACCTTCGAGGGCCACAACATCCACGCCGAGTACGCCTCGCTGCGCTCCAGGATCGGCATGGTCCCGCAGGACGACGTGGTGCACGGTCAGCTGACCGTCCGGCAGGCGTTGATGTACGCCGCGGAGCTCCGGCTGCCGCCGGACACCACGAAGGCCGACCGCGAGCAGGTGGTCATGCAGGTCCTCGAGGAACTCGAGATGACCAAGCACCTCGAGACCCGTGTCGACAAGCTCTCCGGCGGCCAGCGCAAGCGCGCCTCGGTCGCCCTCGAGCTGCTGACCGGTCCGTCGCTGCTGATCCTCGACGAGCCCACCTCCGGCCTGGACCCGGCGCTGGACCGGCAGGTCATGACGATGCTGCGCCAGCTGGCCGACGCCGGCCGCGTCGTCCTGGTGGTGACGCACTCGTTGACCTACCTCGACGTCTGCGATCAGGTCCTGCTGCTGGCGCCCGGCGGTAAGACCGCGTTCTACGGGCCGCCGAGCGAGATCGGTCCGTCGATGGGCACCACCAACTGGGCCGACATCTTCAGCACGGTCGCAGGCGACCCGGATGGGGCCAAAGCGCGCTACCTCGCTCAGCACGGGCCGCCGCCGCCACCGCCACCGTCAGAGAAACCGTCCGACCTCGGCGAGCCGACGAAGACGAGTCTGCGCAGACAGTTCTCGACGATCGCGCGGCGTCAGGTCCGGCTCATCGTGTCGGACCGCGGCTACTTCATCTTCCTGATGTTCCTGCCGTTCATCATGGGTGTGCTGTCGCTGTCGGTGCCCGGTGACGTCGGCTTCGGTGTGCCGATCCCCGCCATCAAGGGCGGCCCGGCACCGAACGAGCCCGGCCAGATCCTGGTGATGCTCAACGTCGGCGCCATCTTCATGGGCACCGCGTTGACCATCCGGGCGCTGATCGGCGAACGGGCGATCTTCCTGCGTGAGCAGGCCGTCGGCCTGTCGACCACCGCGTACATGCTCGCGAAGATCGCCGTCTTCACGGTGTTCGCGGTCATCCAGTCGGCCATCGTGACGTCGATCGCCGTGTGGGGTAAGGGCTGGGGACCGGGCGCCACCGAATCGGGTGTGGTGATTCCCAACCGCAGCCTCGAGTTGTTCATCGACATCGCGGCGACCACCATCGCCGCCGGCATGGTCGGGCTTGCACTCTCGGCGCTGGCCCGGTCGCAGGAACAGATCATGCCGTTGCTCGTGGTGGCGATCATGTCGCAGCTGGTGTTCTCCGGCGGCATGATCCCGGTGACCGACCGGATCGTGCTGGACCAGCTGGCCTGGTTGACGCCCGCCCGATGGGGCTTCGCCTCGTCGGCGTCAACGATCGACCTCACCAGACTCGTGCCGAGTCCGCTATCGCCGAACGACTCGCACTGGCATCACACCACTGGTGCGTGGCTTTTCGACATGGCGATGCTGCTCGTGATCTGCATCGGCTACACCAGCTTCGTGCGGTGGAAGATCCGGTTGGCCGCCGCCAACTGACCCGATGTTCTGCAGCACGGCGTTGGCCGAGCGCATCGAGCGCGCGGAAGCCGGTCTCATCACCGCGGGCACCAAGGCCGCCGATGACCGCGGCATCGCGGGCTTCGTGATCCCGGTTGCGGGTGGCGCGGCGTGCTTCGCCGGCGAGAACTCACCGTTCAACAAGGTCGTCGGGCTCGGCTTCGACGGCGTACCCGACGAATCCGCGATGATCGAGGTCGAACGGACCTACTCAGCGGTGGGCAGCGATACCCAGGTCGAGTTGTCGCATCTCGGCGATCCCGAGCTCGGCGCGATGCTGACGGACCGCGGGTATCGGCTCGTCGGCTTCGAGAACGTGCTCGGCCGCAGCGTGGATGACGCGGTGGAGCGGATCTCGCCGCCGGGGGTCGAGATTCGGCGCTGCGACGATGACGAGTTCGAGACGTGGCTGGACGTAGTGGTCGACGGATTCGCCAACCCCGACACCCAGGGCGTCGCGCCGCACGAGGACTTCCCGCGCGATGTGATCGCCTCTGCGACACGCGATATGGCCGCCGCGGGCGCGACCCGGTACGTCGCGCTGCACGACGGCGTGATCGCGGGGGCGGCGAGTGTGCGCATGGCCGACGGCATCGCCCAGCTCACCGGTGCCGCCACGTCGCCCGCGCATCGAAGGCACGGCATTCAGACGGCGATACTCGCGGCCCGGCTCGTCGACGCCGTAGCGGCGGGCTGCGACATCGCCGTCGTCACCACCGCACCGGGGTCGAAATCGCAGGAGAACGTGCAGCGGCGCGGATTCGAATTGTTTTATACCCGCGCGATCCTGGTCAAACCCGCGCCGGCGCAAGCCGTTTGAGCGCGAGCCCGCCCTCGAACGGCCGGTAGCCGAACGCCGGTGGCGAGACATAGCCCGTGTCGCCCAGCGGTGTGTTGACCTCCTCGACCGTCGGGCCGATCTTGGCGGCCACGGGTGTCAGCGCCTCGAGATCGAAGCGGTAGAGACGGGCCGCGTTGCCGCCGAGGATCTTTCGGCAGTTCTCCTCGGACTGGCCGTGCAGCGCCCACCGGATCGCCAGTTTCGAATGCGGCGTGAAGCCCTCCTCGTGGGGATAGTCGCTGCCCCACATCATGTGGTCGGCGCCCATGTAGTCGATCATCGACTTCTCGTACGGCGTGAGCTCGGAGGCCAGATAGCAGTTGTGCTTGGCGTACTCGCTCGGCGCCATGGTGAGCGCGTCGATCGACGAACCGCCGAACATGCCGTAAGTCCGGTTGCCCGCTTCGGATTTCATGCTCGGCACCATGACGTCGAGCAGCATCATCTGGTCCTGAAGCCACATGGTGCCCTGCTCGGTCGGCACGAAGCGCAGCGTCGGGTAGCGCTCGAACACCCCCGCGAGGATGAGGTGGTTGACCGTTCGCTGTGCCCAGATCGCCATCTCGGTCACGAGGACGGCGTTGGATGCCGGCTGATCCATCGGCATGGCGGGACTGCCCGCGCCGGCGTGCTGGACCAGCGTCAGGTCGAGTTCCGCGCACGCCGCCCAGATCGGTTCGTAGCGGGTGTGAAAGAGCGGGGCGACGTTCGGGTCCCCAGGCGAGACGGCGGGCAGCAGTACGCCGCCGAAACACTTCTGCTCTGCACCCCAGCGGATCTCATCGAGCGCCTGGTCGATGTCGTTGGGGAAGATCTGGATCAGGCCGCGACGGCGCTCAGGTGCCAGTGCGCAGAAGTCGACCTGCCACCGGTTGTGCGCCTGCACTCCCGCCCACCGATGTTCGAACTCCTCCCGCGTGCGCGGCAGGCTGATCGTGATGTTGGGAGACGTCGGGAAGAACGGCGGCACCGTGTTCGGCAGCAGCACCTCGGCCGCCACCCCGTCGGCGTCCATCTCCGACATCCGGAGGTCGGAATCCCAGTTGCGCTTCGCGGTGGCGATGATCAGGTCGTCGAACGGGCTGACATAGGTCTTCGCCCACGCGTCGAAATCGTCGTGTAGCCGCTTCGGCAGGTACGCCTTGTAGTCGTAGAGGTCCGCGCCTGCGTGCGTGTCGGTCGAGATGACCACGTATCGATCGATCGTGTCCCAGGTGGCTGCCATACCTCCATACTCCACTTCGACCGCGCCGGATTACGGCACTTTGCGCGAGTTCACGACAGCAGCCAGTCGTTGGGAGAGAACAGCTCGCAGTGCACCTGGGCGGTCGGAATCCCGGCCGCGACCAGCTGCGTGCGTACCGCCTGCACGAAGCCGTTGTTCCCGCACAGGTAGACCTGCGCGGCATCCGGCAGTTCGATGCCACTCAGGTTGAGCAGCCCGGGATGCACGTCGGCCTGGCCGCCGGTGACGCCGTCCTCATACCAGATGTCGAGGCTCGCGTTGGGCAGTGCGTCCAGCAGTTCGCGCTGCCGTTCGCGCAGCGGGTGACTCTGGTCGCTGCGGTCGGCATGCATCACGTGCACCGTGGTGTCCGGGACCTCGACGACGAGGTACTCCAGGATGCCGATCATCGGCGTGACTCCGATACCCGCGGAGATCAGGACCAGCGGCTCGTCGCCGGCAGGCGCGGGCAGGTCGCCGAACGGCACGGTGACATCCAGGATGTCGCCCACGCACACATTCGTGGTGATCCACGAGGACACCTCACCTGCCGGTTGGCGGTCCGTTGCGGCGACCGGCTTGACCGCGAACGTGATCTCCTCGCTGCCGGGCGCGTTCACGAGGCTGTACTGGCGCAGCTGGCGCGCTCCGTCGGGCATCGTGACGCCCACCGAAACATACTGTCCCGGAGCGAAATTCGGGAACGATCCGGAGGTGGGGCGGACGGTCAGCAGCACCGCGCCCGACGGATCGTCGACGCGGGCGACGACGCGCGCGCGGCGGTAGACGTCGCCGTCGGCGACACCGGCGGCCGCATAGAGATCGTGCTCCATGTCGATCAGCGTCTGCGCCATGATCCAGTACACCCGGTCCCATGCGCCGGCCACCTCATCGGTGACGGTGTCGGCGCCGAGCACCGCGACGATCGCGGCAAACAGGTGCTCGTGGACGATCGGGTACTGGTCGGCGGTGACGCCCAGCGACGCATGCTTGTGCCCGATCCGGGACAGCAATTCGGTCGGATGCGGCAGTGCGGGGTCGACGAGATGGGCGGCGAAGGTGGCGATCGATGCCGCCAGCGCACGCTGCTGCGCCCCCTGGGCCTGGTTGCCGCGGTTGAACAGGTTGCGGATCAACTCCGGGCGGCTTTCGAACATCCGCCGATAGAACTCGGCGGTGATCTCGTCGATGTGCGCGCCGATCGCCGGCAGCGTCGCGGACACGATCTCCGCGTGTTGGGCGTCGAGTTCGACGGGGGCAGCGGCGATGGCGGTCATTGGACAATCCCTTCGTTGGGTTGGCGTCCGGACGGATGCCCGGCACGAGACGGTGGTCCAGAGATCACGAGTAGCCCTGTGTCCCTGGTCAAGTCGCTGATCGTGTAGCGGTCGAGTTCGCGGTAGAACGCTTCCTTGGCCTCCGACAGGGCGCGGCGCAGTCGGCATGCGGGCACGAGTGGGCACGGATCGGAGCCGTCGCACTCGATGACTTCCCGGTCGCCCTCCAGGCTGCGCACCAGCCAGCCGACCGAGGCATGCCGGCCCGCGTCGGTGAGTGTCAGCCCGCCGACGCGGCCGCGCCGCGCGTGCACCATGCCGAGATCGGCCAATCGGGCGACCGCCTTGGCGACGTGGTTTTCCGAGGCGTTGGCGCCGATCGCGATCGACCGGGTGGTGACCCGCTGGTCGTCGGCTTCACCCGCGGCCAGCAGCATCATGGTGCGCAAGCCGAGATCAGTGAAGCGGGTTAGCTGCATACTACGGACGGTAGTAATTCCGTATCTCAGATGCGAATTTTCCGGCTGTGGGCTTTAACACCCCGTGACGTGCGGCTTTTTGATCAGCGGTAACCGGCTTCAGCGGGAGACGACCGACTCGATCGCCAGGCTCACGCGCCGCCCGGTGCCGCCGTCGATGTCGCTGGGCGCCACCCATTCGACGGTCGCCTCGCCCGAAACGTGCAGTGTCGCGCCGGTGTCGAAGTCGATGAACAGCAGCGCGGCGCTCGGGTCGACGGCAAGATTGCCGAAGCTGTTGAACATGTTGTTGCCCGGGTAGTCCGGCCACCACAGTCTGTCGCCGTCGACGTGGACGAATCCCGGTGGGCCGCCGCGATGAGAGGCGTCCGCGCCCCGGGTCGGGTGGATGGTGCCGAGGAAGAAAGTGTCGGCGTTCGCGATGAGCGTCTGGTGTTCGGGAAGCAGCGTTGCGGAACGTTCGACGCGCTGCTCCGCGCTGCCCACCCGGTCGATTTGGCGTGGATGAATGTATTTGGGGCAGTTGCCGTATGCCTGGTCGACAGCGATGGTGAGCCCGGTGTCGCTGTCGGTGAGCGTGCCGTTGACCCGCACCCTGCGGCGGGTGGCGAACTCGATGGCGAGCATGCCGACGGGCTGGCCGGCAGCGAGGCCCTCCAACGGATCGCCGGGCCCCGGCGCGGCATGAACTCGTAGTTCGCGGTCGTGCGCCTCAAGGAAGCCCGGCGACGAGAACAGCGGCGAGGTCCACAGGCGACCGTCGGCATCGCGCGCGGTGAGCACGGCGAAGGCACGGTGGGCGAGGAAGCGGCCCATGCCGCCGTCCAGATCCGGGGCGGCGAGCATGGCGTCGCCGAGCCGGGCCGCCTGCGCGCGAACGCCCGCGCGGTCCTGAATCGCGAGCTCGCCCTCGTGAAACGCCGTCATGTTGCTCTAAACGGGACTCTACGGCGGTTATTCCCCCGATATGTCGAGTCCGTGCGCAACGGCGTAGGCGAGCGCCTGATCGACGTCGATCTTCGCGCCCCGCAATGTGGCGGTGGTCCAGAACGTCGCATCGGTGCGCGCGCCGCGCAGGTCGGCCTCGTCGAGTCGCGACTTCTCCAGTCGCACACCGCTCAGGTCGGCGCCGCGCAGCACTGCCTTGCGCAGGTCGGCTTCGACAAGGCTGGCTTCGCGCAACCGACAGCCGGACAGGTCGACACTCCTCAGGTCGCAACCGCCCAGAACGGCGAGCGTCAGGTCGACTTCCACCAGCTTCAGTGGCCGCAGCCGGGATTCGGTGAATATCGATCCCAGCATGCTGCACTGTCGAAAGGTGCTGTGGTGCAAGGTGGCCCGCTCGAAACGACAGTTTCGGAAGGCGGACCCGACGTGTTCGGACTCGGTGAGGTCGACGCCACGGAAGTCGCACTCGTCGAACACCACGCGCTCGGTGCGCAACCGGCTGAGATCCTCGTCGCGGAAGTCGCGGTTGACGAATTCCCTTTCGGTCCAGACTTCTTCGTCATTACCCACGGATCAGCCGGCGAGGATGCTGAGCGCGTATTCGGTGACCTCGATCAGTGCGGCGCGTGCCGAGTTGCGGTCGCGGGCGTCGATCGACATCACCGGGATGTGATCGGCGAGCGCCAGCGCCGTTCGCACCGCCTGTGCGGAATATCTTGGCGCTCCCTCGAATTCGTTGATCGCGATGAGGAAGGGCAGACGACGCGCCTCGAAGAAGTCGACCGCCGCGAAGCTGTCCTGTAGGCGCCGGACATCGACCAGGATGATCGCGCCGATGGCGCCGCGGATCAGGTCGTCCCACATGAACCAGAACCTGCGCTGGCCGGGCGTGCCGAACAGGTAGAGCACCAGGTCCTCGTCGAGGGTGATGCGGCCGAAGTCCATCGCCACCGTCGTGGTGGTCTTCGACGGCGTCGCCTCCAGGCCGTCGACGCCGGCGGACGCGTTGGTCACCAACGCCTCGGTCCGCAGCGGCATGATCTCACTGACCGCGCCGACGAACGTCGTCTTCCCCGCGCCGAACCCGCCGGAGATGACGATCTTCGTGGAGGCAGCGGCCCGTCGCGCCGCAGGGTGCGTCGAGGCGTGCCGCTCAGAGTGCCTTGAGACCACGCAGGGTCCTTCCTATGAGATCTCGACGTTCGTCGTTGCTCGCCGAATCGCCGAGTGTCGTGTGCACCTGCAGATATCCCTGCGTGACGAGGTCGCCGATCAGCACCCGGGCCACGCCGAGCGGTAAGGCCAAACCCGCGGCGATCTCGGCGACGGACGGGAGATCGGCACTCATGCTGAGGATCTGGCCGCGCACGTCGTTACCCGGCCACCGCGGCGGTTTGTCCGCGGCCGGCTTGCCGATCGGGGCCTCCAGCGGCAGCGGGATCTCCGGTTCGGTGCGACCGGCGGTCAGCGTGTACGGCCGGACCAGGCTAGGCTCGTCCGAGACGTCACGCTCCCACAGCGGTTTCCCGCTCGCCCTGTCCTCCGGATGGTCCATCGGCCGCTCACGAGTGCTGAGGTGCACGCCGTCGTGAGGACTGCACCACGGTGCCCACCCGTTCCACCAGAATCGCCATCTCGTAACCGATTTGGCCGATGTCGCAATTGCGCGAGGCAAGCGTCGCCAGGTTCGATCCGTCGCCGACCCGCATCAACAGCAGATACCCGTTCTCCATCTCGACGACTGACTGCAAGACGTAGCCGCCGTCGAACAGCTGCGCGGCGCCGGTCGACAGGCTGGCCAGACCCGAGGCCACCGCAGCCAGTTGGTCGGCACGCTCGACAGGGATGTGCTCACTGGACGCCATCAACAGCCCGTCGGCGGAGACGAGGACCGCGTGGGTGACGCCGGATACCTCGCGGGCGAACCTGGAGACCAGCCAGTCGAGCGAGTCACGCTGCGTCGAACGTGGCGGGTAGGTCATTGGCTATCGATTCCTCATGTCTCTCGCGGTGTCTCTCGCGCGTGCGAGCGGCCCGCGTGAACACCATCGAAATGGCTGCTGATACTCGCGCGGACGGCATCGGGGTCGCGCCGCGGTTGGGCCCCGCCTGCGGATGATGCGTCCGGCTCTGCGGAGCCGAACTCAGCCGCCGATGCTACCTCGTCGTCGCCGTCTGCGCTCCGGTGAGCGCCGCCGTTACGGCGATGCTCGCCGCCGCTACCTGCAGGTTCAGCCGCACCGGGCACCAGCCGGGCGCCGGGCTCGCGGACCGGTAGGCCCTCTTCGGTGTGCTGCTGAACCGGAGCCTTGGCGGCCGCCTCTGCCGCTGACCAACCGCTGTCCCACACCGACTCCCAGTTGAGGTCCGAACTGTTGGCCAGTTCGGTGGGGTCGACGAGCCACTCGGAGAGCATCCGCTGGTAGATGGCATCGTCTGAACCTGCCGTGTCTGAACCGGCCGTGTCTGAAGGTTCGGGTGCGGGGCGCTGGGGTGCAGGTTGCGGTTCAGGTTCCGGCGGCGCGGGCGGTTCGGCCGCCACCTGCCGCCGTGCCGCGAAGAAGCCCGACGTATCGGTGGGCCGGTCGGCCGGCGCCGCACCCCGTTCGTCTTCGACGGCCGGGAACTCGATCGTCTGGGCCGGCATGGAGTCGTCGGGCCAGTCGTCCTCCGGCCAGTCGTCTTCGACATCGGCCTGTTGCGGGGTGGCAGGCGGCGCCAAGGACACGGGAATGTCCGATATGCCGCTGGCACCGGGGCGACGTTGGGGCAACAACGCGACGGGAATCTCGGCGGTGCTGTGGTCCTCGAAGTCTTCATCGGCGTATTCGTCGGCGGAGTCGTCGGCGGAGTTGTAGTCACCCCAGGCATCGCCGTGGTCTTCGTCGAGCGCCAGAGCGGTCGCGATGCCTGCGTGCGCGTCGGCGGGCGAGGCGGGTTCGCCGAATTGGTGGGGTGCATCCGTTCCGCCGAGCAACTCCTTGGGCACGTAGACGCCCGCGGTGGTGCCCGAGTTCGGCTCCCCCGCAATGGTGCTGCGCAACCTGACTACGAGGCCGTGCTGCGCCGCCAATCGGCCGACCACGAACAGACCCATGTGCCGCGCGGTGTAGGCGTTAACCTCGCCGCCGGACTGCAGACGCGTGTTGGCCACGCGCAGATCCGATTCGGTCATGCCGAGTCCGATGTCGCTGACCTCGATGACCAGTCCGCCGTTGCCGGTGTGCACCGCAGACACCCGCACCTGTGCGCCCGGCGGTGAGTAGCGCAGTGCGTTGTCGAGCAGCTCGGCCAGCAGGTGGACCAGGTCGCCCGCGACGGAGCCGGCGATCTCGCTGTCGGGCACCGTCGCGGTGACCACGCGCGCGTAGTCCTCGACCTCGGAGGCCGCCGCATTGATGACCGCCGAAACCGGAACCGGGTCGGCCTGCTCGCGGGGAACCTTCGCGCCCGCGAGCACCAGCAGGTTGGCGCCGTTGCGGCGCATCCGAGCGGCGAGGTGGTCGAGGCGGAACAGGCTCTCCAGCCGCTCGGGATCCTCCTCGTTGCGCTCGAGGCGGTCGATGAGCGAGAGCTGCTGGTCGACCAGTGAGCGACTGCGCCGCGACAGCGTCTCGAACATGTCGCCGACCTGCAGCTGTAGCCGCGACTGCTCGCCGGCCAGCAGCACCGCCTGCTCATGCAGTTCGTCGACGGCGTGCGCGACCTGACCCACTTCCTCGGACGTGTACACGGGAATCGGCGCAACGGGCCCCGGGTCGCCACCCGCGCGCACCTGCTCGATCTCGCGGGCAAGGTCGTCGTGAGCGACCTTCAATGCGCTGTCACGCAGCCGTCGCAGCGGCCGCACGAGCGACATCGCCACCACAATCACCACGATGAGCGCCAGTAGGATCGCGCCGCCGACGATCGCCGCGTCGCGAATCGCGGTCGAACGCTGCGCGGCAGCGCGCTCCGCCACTGTGGTCGTCACCGACTCGGTGGTGTCGGTGATGATCTGACCGGCGATCCGGTCGGTGACCGCTTCGGAGGCACGCAGGTCCGGGTTGTTCACCAGCACCGCGGCGGGGTCCGACATGATTGCCAACCGCTTGACCATCTCGCCTTGTAGCTGCTGGGCCTCGGCCGAGCCGACACCGAGCACCTGACTCATCCCGAACAACGTCGAGGGCTCCGTGCCCGCGAGCGCGATCATCCTGGTCCGCAGTTCGGGCTCGGGCAGTTCGGCGCCGAGATTCACCAGGAGCTGCTGCATCATCATCTGGCCGCGGGCACCGACCGCGCGGGACAGCCCGAGGGTTTCGGCGGTGATGCGCTCGTCGTCCACCCGCACCGAACCGTTGATGGCGTCCTCTGCGGACAGCAGGATCGGCGCGTAGGTGGTGATGCGGTCGAACAGGCTGATGCTGTTGGACGCGACCTTGTCCATCAGCGCCTGACCGCTGGAGATCATGCTCGTGACGCCCTTGCTGACGTCGGCCGCGACGTCGGTGTCGGACAGCCGGCGCTGCAATTCCCGCTTGCTGGAATCGAACTCGGTGAGCGCGCCCTGCGGATCGCCTCCGGTGGAGCTCGCCAGCATGGCACCGTCGAGGGCGGCCATATAGTTCACGATCGCCGGCACCATCTCGGTGCGGTCGGCGGCGCGGCGCAAGTCGGTGGCCTCGGTGAAGCTGCTGTAGATGCGCAGACCGCCGAAGGCCCCGGCCAGCACAAGTGGCACCAGAACGATGGCGAAGACTTTCCAGCCGACGGGCCAGTTGGACACCGCCCACCGGCTCGGCCGCTTGGGTGGCGGCGCGGCTTTGGATTCGAAACTGTCAGGCGTGCTGTCGAGCTGCGAGAAGGCGCTCATCGGCGCGTGTCCGCATCTCCGGTCACGTGTCGACAATTCACTTTTGGAGAGTGATTCATACGTTTCCTGCTCATTCGCCGGCAGCCGCAAGCTGCGTTGTGCGCCTGGCAATTGGTCGAGTATGCCAGTCCTGCTCGACCGACTCCACAATTCTTACTAACCAGACAGCCCCCGCAGCAGCTGCAACGCGTCCCATTGTGGTAACGGAGCAAACACGTTTTGGATCGCTACCCCGCCGACGGGATGATCTACGGATGTTCCGCGTGCTCTTCTATTCGCCACGCATCGCACCCAACACCGGTAACGCCATCCGGATGGTCGCCGCAACCGGTTGCGAACTGCACCTCGTCGAGCCGCTCGGATTCGATCTGTCCGAACCCAAACTACGTCGCGCGGGTCTGGACTACCACGACCTCGCGTCGGTCACCGTGCACCGCGATCTGGCCACGGCATGGGAGGCCTTGGCACCGCAGCGGGTGTACGCGTTCACGGCGCACGCCACCACGCGATTCGACGAGATCAACTACGAGCCGAACGACGTCGTGATGTTCGGGCCGGAACCGACCGGGCTGGACGCGGCGACGCTCGCCGACCCGCATATCACCGCTCAGCTGCGGATCCCGATGCTCGCCGGTCGGCGGTCTCTGAACCTGTCGAACGCCGCCGCGGTCGTCGTCTACGAAGCGTGGCGCCAGCACGGCTTCAGCGGCGCTGTCTGACTACCACGAATTCCAGTGCGTCAGCTCCTCGGCGGGCAGCCGCTTGGCGGGCCGGAAGTCGGTGCCCTTCGTATAGGCGATCGGGAACAGCCCGCCCTGCCGATATCCGTCGGACGGAATGCCCAGGACGTCCGCGGCCAGCTTCTCGCCCTTGCCGACGAGATGCAGCGTCGTCCACGCCGAGCCGAGGCCGCGCGAGCGCAGCGCCAGCATGAAACTCCACACGGCGGGCAGCAGTGAGCCCCAGAAGCCGGCACTGCCCGCGACCGCGTCGTCGGGGCTGCCTGCCAGGCACGGAATCAGCATCACCGGCACCTCGTGGAAGTGATCGTTGAGGTACATCGCGGAGTCGATGACGCGTGGGCGCTGCGTGTCGCGAACGTCGCCGTATTCGGGTTTGGGTTGGGCGAGGTATTTCGACGCGTTGTGCCGGTAGATGTCGGCGATCGCCTTCTTCTTGTCCGGATCGTCGACGAACACCCACTGCCAGCCCTGGGCGTTGGACCCTGTCGGGGCTTGGAGCGCCAACTCCAGACACTCCATCAGCACCTCGCGCGGTACCGGCTTCTCCAGATCCAGCCGTTTGCGCACCGATCGCGTGGTGGTCAGCACTTCATCGACAGACAAATTCAAGGTCATAACCAAGAGACTAGGCGAGACTAGATTTGGAACGATGACAGCCGAACTGACACAAGAAGTTTCCGACCGCCTGACCTCCGACAAGTACGGCTGGCTGACGACGGTCGCGAAATCCGGGCAGCCCGTCCCGAAGCTGGTCTGGTTCTACTTCGACGGTTCCGACGTGTTCATCTACTCCGAACCCGGCGCCGCCAAGGTCAGACACATCCGCAACCATCCGCGGGTCAGCCTCAACCTGGACTCCGACGGCAACGGGTCGGGGATCATCGTGGTCGGCGGCGTCGCGACGGTCGACGCGGAGAACGCCAATCCCCTCGAGGACGAGCGGTATGCGGCCAAGTACGGCGAGTACGCCGAAAGCCTCGGCTTCACCGCCGAGTTTCTCTCCGCGTACAACCTGCGGCTGAAGATCAGCGTCGACAAGGTCTGGACCACACCGGCCGCGGGTTAGGCCGGCTTTCGATCAGTCGGCGGACGTAGCGCAACGGCACACAATCCGGCCGCTGCGATCACCACGAACGACAACCTCGGTCCCACCGCATCGATGAGCGCGCCCGCTGCTGGCGCTCCTAGTGCCTGGCCCGCTGCGATCGTGAAGAACGCGATGCCGACCCCGAACGACGTCCGGTCCGGATAGAGACGCGTACTCCACAACAGGACCAGGCCGGTCAACGTGATGTAGGCGGCGCCGAACAGCGTGGCGGCCAGGATCACTGCGACGAACTGGGCGGGGGCCGCGGCAAGCACCAGGGTCGCCGCGGCCATCGTCGCGGTGGCGGCCACCCATGCCCAGTGCAGTCCGATCCGTTGCACCGCATCGCCGGCGAACGCCCCGGCGATGCCGGCAGCGCCCAGCACGATCCACATGATCGACGAGCGTGTCCCGTCTGCAGCCCCGACCGTGGTGATCAGATCGCGGCCGAATGTCCACACCGCGACACTGCCGACGCCGGTCAGAAGCGCAGCGGTCAACAGCGTGACAGTTCCTGGGCGCCAGAACGATTCGGCTGAATCCACAGGGCGCGGCCGCGTTGTCGATCCAACGGAGCGAGCGACCCATAGCGTCACCGCCGCCGCGATCAACGCATACACCGCCCAAGCCGCGCGCCACTGGTCCAGCAGCAGAAGGGCGATCGGGGCGGACAGCACCACGCCGATGCCCGTGCCGCCGTTGACCACCGTCTGCGCCCGGTCCGCCTTCTCGCCGGGAACGTATTGTGCGACGGCCGCGGCCAACGGCGGCGACGCGATGCCGGTGCTGACACCGGCGACCAGCACGCCGAGCGCCAGTACCCACGCCGACGGTGCCGCGGCGACGATCGAAAGGCCCACCGTCGCAACCACTCCGGCAAGGACGGCGACCCGCCGGGCACCGATTCGGTCCGTCAGCACCAAGCTGAGGATGATGGCGGCGCAGTATCCGATGTAGCTTCCGCCGCCGATGACGCCGGTGAGGGTGCCGTTGAGCGTAAAGGCGTCGGCGAAGACCGGAGTGAACAGTCCGTAGGCGAATCGGGCGAATCCGTAGCAACAGGCGATGAGTGCGGTTCCCGCGCCGACGAGGAAGTACACCGAGCGGGGCACCCCACCACAGTAGCGAGCCGCAGTCAGCGGAAGTCGCGGGACTTCGACGCCACTCGCATGTCGAGCTTGCCCATCCGCTCGGCGACCACGGTGACCGCCCCGGTGGCGTTCTGCACCTGACCGCGCACCAACAACGCCGACGCCGTCTGCGCCAGCTTGCGGTGCCGCGCCCAGACGCCGCGCGAACACAGCACGTTGACCATCCCGGTCTCGTCCTCGAGGTTGACGAACGTGACACCCTGGGCCGTCGCCGGCCGCTGGCGGTGAGTCACCGCCCCGGCCACCAGCACGCGGGTCCCGTCGGGCACCTCCAGCAGCTTGTTGGCCGCAATCACGCCGAGCGCATCGAGGTTCTCGCGCAGGAACTGGGTGGGATAGCTGTCGGTCGAGATACCCGTCGCCCACACGTCGGCGGCGGCCAACTCGAGCTCGGTCATGCCGGGCAGCGAGGGGATCTGCGATGACGATCCGACCCCGGGCAGCCGGTCCGGACGTTGGGTGGCGGCCGCGCCTGCGGCCCACAGCCCTTCGCGTCGGGTGATCCCGAAGCAGCCCAACGCGCCCCCGGTGGCCAGCGCCTCGGTTTGCGGGATGCTCAGCTGGATCCGCTGGGTCAGGTCCAACAGAGAAGCGAACGGGCCGTTGGCTTCTCGCTCATCGACGATGCGCTGCGCCAAATCGTCACCGATATGGCGAACGCTGCCGAGACCAAGCCGGACTTCGGTGCCCACGTTCTCCAGGGTCGCGTGCGCGAGGCTCGCGTTGACGTCCGGCCCGTGGACGGTCACCCCGTGCCTGCGGGCGTCGGCCACCAGCGACTGCGGCGAGTAGAAGCCCATCGGTTGGGCTCGCAGCAGCGCGGCGCAGAACGCCGCGGGATGGTGCAGCTTGAACCATGACGAATAGAACACCAGCGATGCGAACGACAGCGAATGGCTCTCCGGGAAACCGAAATTGGCGAATGCCTCCAGCTTCTCGTAGATCCGGTCGGCGACCTCACCCGTGATGCCGTGCCGTTCACGCATACCGTCATAGAACCTGCCCCGCAGCCGTCGCATCCGCTCGGTGGAACGTTTGGATCCCATCGCGCGGCGCAACTGATCGGCCTCGGCGGCGGTGAAGCCCGCGCAGTCCACCGCCAGCTGCATGAGCTGCTCCTGAAACAGCGGTACGCCCAACGTCTTTCGCAGGGCGGGTTCCATCGACGGATGGTCATAGGTGACGGGTTCTTCCCCGTTGCGGCGTTTGATGTACGGGTGCACCGATCCGCCCTGGATCGGGCCGGGGCGGATCAACGCGACCTCGACCACCAGGTCGTAGAACACTCGCGGCTTCAGCCGGGGCAGTGTGGCCATCTGGGCGCGGGACTCCACCTGGAACACTCCCACGGAGTCGGCGCGCTGAAGCATCTCGTAGACCGCGGGCTCGGACAGGTCCAGTTTGGCCAGGTCGACGTCGATGCCCTTGTGTTCACGCACCAGGTCGATGCAGTAGTGCAGCGCCGAAAGCATGCCGAGCCCCAGCATGTCGAACTTCACCAAACCGATTGCCGCGCAATCGTCTTTGTCCCACTGCAGCACGCTGCGGTTCTCCATGCTCGCCCACTCCACCGGACAGACATCGGCGATGGGGCGGTCGCAGATCACCATGCCGCCGGAATGGATGCCCATATGTCGCGGCAGGTTGGAGATCTGCACGGCCAGGTCGATCACCGAGTCCGGGACGTCCTCGACGTGGGTCTCTTCGGTCAGGTTGCCCCACTGGCCGATCTGCTTACTCCAGGCGTCCTGCTGCCCCTGGGAGAAGCCCAGCGCACGGGCCATGTCGCGTACAGCGCTGCGGCCCCGGTAGGTGATGACGTTGGCCACCTGGGCGGCGTAGTCCCGGCCGTAGCGGTTGTACACGTACTGGATCGCGTCCTCGCGCAGATCCGATTCGATGTCGATGTCGATGTCCGGCGGCCCGTCACGCGCCGGCGACAGGAAACGCTCGAACAGCAGCTCGTTGGCGATCGGGTCGACGTTGGTGACCCCAAGGGCGTAGCAGACCGCCGAATTGGCCGCCGATCCCCTGCCCTGGGCCAGGATGTTGTTCTCCTTGCAGAACCGGGTGATGTCGTGAACGACCAGGAAGTAGCCCGGAAAGGTCAGCTGCTCGATGATTTTCAGCTCATGTTCGATCTGCGCGTATGCCTGCGGTGCGCGCTCGGGAGGGCCGTACCGGTTACGCGCACCCTCCATCACCAGATGCCGCAGCCAGCTGTCCTCGGTGTGGCCCTTCGGGACGTCGAAGGGTGGCAACTGTGGGGCGATCAGGGCCAGCTCGAACGCGCACTGCTCACCGAGGTCGGCCGCCGCCGTCACGACTTCGGGATTGTGCGCGAAGAGCTGCGCCATCTCCACCCCCGACCGCAGGTGCGAACCTCCCAGCGGGGCAAGGTAACCGGCGGCTTCGTCGATGGAGTGCCTCGCCCGGATCGCACCCATGGCCATCGCCAGCCTGCCGCGGGACGGCTCCGCGAAGTGAGCGCCGGTGGTCGCGACGACGCCGACACCGAACCGGGGCGCGAGGCCGGCAAGGAGTTCATTGCGTTCGTCGTCGCCGGGATAGCCGTGGTGGGTGAGCTCGATGCTGACCCGGTCGCGGCCGAACCGGTCCACCAGGTCGGCAAGCGCCGCGGCCGCCGCTTCCGGACCGCCCTCGGAAAGCGCCTGGCGGACATGACCTTTGCGACATCCGGTCAGGATGTGCCAGTTCCCACCGGCCGCCTCGGTCAACGTGTCGTAGTCATAGCGCAGCTTGCCCTTCTCGCCGCCCGCCAGATGTGCCCTCGCGAGCTCGCGAGACAGTCGCCGGTATCCCTCGGGGCCGCGGGCCAGCACCAGCAGATGCGGTCCCGGCGGGTCAGGATCCTCGGTTCTGTCTCCCCCGCCCAGCGACAGTTCGGCGCCGAACACCGTCGACATCTTTAGCTCCTTGGCGGCCTCGGCGAAGCGCACCACTCCGTAGAGGCCGTCGTGATCGGTGAGCGCGATCGCGCGCAGATCGAGGCGGACGGCTTCTTCGACGAGTTCCTCCGGCGTGCTGGCCCCGTCGAGGAAGCTGTACGCCGAGTGCGCGTGCAGTTCCGCGTACGGCACGGCGGAGGCGGGTCGATCGATACCCTCCGCTTGGTAGGCCCCCCGCTTGCGCGACCAGGCCGGACTATCCCCGCCGTCGCCTACCTGCTCGTCGATGGGCCAACCGGCACGGCGCGGCTTGCCGTTGAGCACCCGCTCCATTTCCGTCCAGCTCGGTGGCCCCGTATGCCAGCCCACTCCGACAATGTATCGAACAAGTGTTCGACACCGCTACTCGTCTTCGTCCGGTGGATCGGGGTCGCTGCGCAGCAGTTCCTCGGGATGGTGGGCATGGTTGATCTCGGGCGGTCGGGTTCCATCGGTCCAGGCCAGTCGCCCGCTGTCGGTGACCGTCGTCTGCAATCGCCCGTTGGTCACCGCCGCATGGTCGGGTCCGCAGGCGAAGAACAGCACGTCGGCATTGGTGGCGCCACCGGCGGCCCAGTCCGTGCTGTGATGCACCTCCGCGTGATACCCGGGCTCCGTGCAATTCGGCCGGGTGCATCCACCGTCGCGGGAGTAGCAGATGATCCGCTGATCGGCGGTCGCCACCCGCTTCTGACGACCCAAATAGATCGGCCGGTCGCTGTGGTCCTCGAACACCGCCAGATAGTGGATCCCGTCGGTGGCCATCCGGATCAGGTCGCGCATCGGCAGCGCGGTGTCGCCTCCGGTGCGCGCAGCCGTGGGCATCGGAATGCTCGGGTCGGCCACGGCGTGGGCGGACTGGTTGAGTTCCGCCAATGTGGTGCGCGCGATGACCGTGACGGCATGCCCACGGTGTGAACCGAACTGCCCCGACGCGATGCCGGCTTTCAGCCCGAGCTTGATGCCGTCGTGGCAGCGTTGCGATGGGCTGCGGTCATCACGCTCCTCGGCGACGGTGCCGTCGGGCAGATGCCGGCCCGGTCGCACCGCCGCAGTCGTCGCCTCGACATAGCAGCGGGTCTCCGGATCGATCCATCCTGACACCCGAGACATCCCGTCAGGACCCTGTGGTCCCACCACCACGCCGCGTCGACGTGCACGATCGGCTTCGTCGAAATCGCCGTCGGGATTGAAGATTTCGTCGATGCGGCGTCCGGCAGATTTGACTATGTCGGCGTCGTTCTTGACCGCCTCGCGGACCAGACTGCGTTCGACCTCAACCCGGTCATCCGCCGACACACATGACGGCAGTCTGTCCATCGCTTTCCCGATTTCCCGCAGATGATCCTCCCCGATCGCGCCTGCGGCAACGGCGTCGGCCACCAGCGGCAGTTCAGGCGGCAGCGGCGGACCGGTGAGCTGGCGGCGCGGCTGAATACGCTTAGCCACCTTCATCCGTCGCTTGATCTCATTGGGCGGTATTCGCAACCGCGCGCATAGCTTGTCGATGAGCCCGTCGATCAAGCCGACCTCATCGGGCGGGTCCGCGATCTGGCCGAACACCCGGTACATCAACCCTCGGTTGGTGCGCTCCTGCGTTTCGAGGTGCTCGGCCATCTCCACCCGAAACTCGCTGCCCACATTGTCGGAGGACAGTTCCCGCATTTCGGCGTAGGCGCCATCGACCACGTTCAGCAGCGCGCGAAACCTCTCGCGTGCCGCCGCTCCGGTGATGAATTCGCCCATACCACAACGCTAACGACATTCATCACAACCAACGCTTTCCCAGACGCCACCCCAGCACAAACTGTGGATCAATCCCCGGTTGGGGACAAAGTCGCCAAGTTGTCGGTCCCAAGTGCTAGGGCCAGGCGCGGCGTGTCAGTGTCAACCGCCGACTAATCCCCAGTCTCCGCCCGCATGGTGCGCCGCTCGAAGAATTCGGGGCTTCGGCCCCGCCATATGACCATCAGCACTACACCGAGCAACAGGATGCCGAAGCCCATGTAGAAAACCAGCCCGATACCACCGATCGCCGCACCGCTGCCGTTCTCCGGGTTCATGCTCTCGCGTACCGAGATGACGAAGACCAACGCGAGAATGATCCCGCCGAGTATCGGGAACAGGAACTTGAAGACCACGTTGTGGACGTTCTTGAATAGCTCGTTGCGGAAATACCACACGCAGGCGAACGCAGTGATGCCGTAGTACCAGCAGATCATGATGCCAAGCGCCGCAATGGTATCCAACAGCACGCGCTCCGAAAGCAGGCTCACGACGGTGTAGAACACGCCCGTCACGATCCCGGCGACCACCGTGGCATATGCCGGCACCAGGAATCGGGGGCTGACACTGGCGAATCGCTTCGGGAACGCTCCGTAGGCGCCCATCGCGAGCATGGTGCGCGCCGCTGGCAGGAACGTGGTCTGCAGACTGGCCACCGACGAGGCGAAGATCGCCAGGTACAGCACCGGACCGCCGATGCCACCGAGTATCGGATCGGCAAGTGCACCGAACACATTCTCCGAGTTTTCCGGATTGCCAAGGCCCAGACCCTCTTCACCGACGCCGGCGTACATCATCACCGCCACCGCGACCAACAGATAAGTCAGCAGGATCGTCAGTACGCACAACAGCCCGGCCCGGCCAGGCACCCGCGTCGGATCCTTGCTCTCCTCGCCGAGGGTCAGGCACGTGTCCCATCCCCAGAAGGCGAAGATGGAACCCGTCACGCCGATGATGAAGGCGCCCATCGCAAGTCCCGTGAAGGGATCGAACCAATCAAAGCTGAAGGACAGGCCGGCGGGGGCCTCTCCGCGACCGACGTGCACGACGGCCATCACTGCGAATGCCAGTAGCACCACCATCTGGAAGCCCACGAGCACGTACTGCACGTACTCGCTGGTGGTGATGCCACGGCTGGCGATGAATGTGGCGATCGCAATGAACGCCAGCGTCGTCAGGATGTTGATGAGTATGTTGTCGGCCAGGTCAGCGATATCCGGGTTGTTGAAGACCCGCGCGACGAACAGGTAGAAGAATTCCACCGCGATCGCCGCGAGATTCGACAACACGATGATGGTGGCGATCACCATCCCCCAGCCGCACATCCAGCCGACGTACGGACCGAATGCCTTGGTGGACCACGTGAACGAGGCACCGCAGTCGGGTGCACGGGAGTTCAATTCGCGGTAGGCGTACGCGGTGAGGAACATCGGGATGAATCCGGCGATGAAGATCGCCGGCATCTTCAGCCCGACCGCGGCGACGATGAGTCCGATACTCGCGGTGAGCGTGTATCCGGGTGCGACGGAGGCGATACCGAGAATCGCGCCGGAGAAGGTGCCGACCTTCCCGCTGGCGAGTCCTTTGGAGACGAGCCCGGCAGACTCTTCGGCTAGTTGCAGTTCCTTTTGCGGATCGGCTTCGCTCACGGCAGGTCCGCAGCTTCGAACTGATCCCTCGGAACAACCACCATCGGAACCTCCAATACTCGCAACATCTTGGCGGCCGTGGAACCGAGGAACAGCCGCTTGGGTGCACTCAACCGGCTCGATCCCACCATGATCAGATCGCCGTCGTGCCACTCCAGCTTGCTGACGGCCTCTTCGACCGTGTGGCCGTCGACAATTGTCGACGTCACCGGAAAGCCCTCGGGCAGATTGCCTTTCGCCGTCTCGAGCGTATGTTGCGCGTGTGCCAGCGCACGCTGACGTACTGCGTCGTCATCCCCGCGAAGCGTGCCGAACATCGGATCCAGCGCAACCAGCGACACCAGCCGCAGCGGCGTTCCCGCGGCCCGGCTGAACCGCACAGCGGTAGCGAGCAGCAGGTCCGCCCCGGCGCGTTCACCAAGCGCGCACGTCACCTCGCGGACACGTTCGATCGACGACTCACGGGTCCCTCTCGGTGCCACGGCGACGGGCACCGGCGACGAATGCAGGAGCTCGTTGACGACCGAACCCAACGAGTAGCTTCCCGCGAGCCCACCGCCCGAACCTCCGACGACGATGAGATCGGCTTCCACCCTGGCCGCCTCTTTGATCAGCCCGTCGGCGTACGAGTCGTCGAAGCTGACGTGGGTGCCGGCGGTTATATCGGCGGGGATGTTGGCGCGCGCCTCGGCGAGCCAACGCTCAGCCTGTTCGGCGAGGTGCTCGTCGTATCCACCCACCGGCACCAGCGCGGCCCCCGCGCGGTCCGGCGGCAGGATGATGCTCACTCCCAGCTCGGCGTCGAGCGTGCGGGCCAGCCGCACGCCGAGTGCCAACGCGTCGGCGCCTCCCGGCGTCGCCAGATAACCAACGACCAGCTTCATCGCCCAACCACCCATCGATCTCGCACAACGTTGTACGGACGTCGTGAGGTGATCCTGTCAACGCCTGGCCGCGGTTATCCGCGCTTCGGAGAAATTGATCAGGCGCTGTACTCGGCGGTGCCGTCCTCGAGCACCAGGCGCGCGTTCGATCCGTCCGGATTGGACGCTTCGGTACGGAAGACGGCATGCCCCGGCTCGGTCCGCCAGATGGACGTCGTCAGGGTCTCGCCAGGAAACACAGGTGATGTGAATCTGGAAGCGATGGCACTGACTTTCGTCGCGTCGCCTCCGCCGAGCTCGGCAACCAGGGCCCGGCCCGCGACCCCGTAGGTGCACAGCCCGTGCAGGATCGGCTTCGGGAAGCCGGCCAGCTCGCGCGCGAACCAGGGATCGCTGTGCAGCGGATTGCGATCGCCGGACAGCCGATAGATCAGCGCCTGATCCTCGCGGGTAGGAAGCGCGATCGTCGAATCCGGTTCGCGGTCAGGGATTTCCGGCGCCGACGGCCGCTGTCCGGGTTGGCCGCCGAACCCACCCTCGCCGCGGATGACCGCAGTGGTGTGAGTTTCAGCGATCACTTCGCCGGACTCCGGATCGGTGCCCGTCGCCTTGAGCATGACGACCGCGTTCTTGCCCTCGCCCTTGTCCTGGATGTCGTCGACTTCGGCAACGACGCTCAGCTTTCCCGCCGGCGGCAATGGCTTGAACAACCGGATGCCCTGGGACCCGTGCAGCAACATGGCGAAGTTGAAGCTGCCGATCAACCCGGCCGCCGCGAACGGCAGACACGCAATCACCGCATAGGTCGGTAGCACCTGTTGCGGGATGTCGTGACTGTTCTCTGTGGTGAACGCCAGATCGTCGACACCAGCGCCGACGCCCAGCGCGTAGAGCATCGTGTCCCGGTCAGTCCACGTGAAAAGTTGCGGCTCTGTCTTCGCGCCTATCGCATTCGGGTCGAGTGGCATCGCGGCTCCCTTCGCTGATGTTCGGACCATACACAGCACCTTCGCCGAGCCGACCAGCCATTGACGTTTCCCCCGCCAGGGGTGACCATGGCTCGCATGCGTTATGTCGTTACCGGCGGTACCGGGTTTATAGGCCGGCGCGTGGTCTCGCAGATTCTGGCGACTCGCGATGACGCGGAGGTCTGGGTGCTTGTGCGGCGCGAGTCGCTCGAGCGATTCGAACGGCTGGCCACCGCGGGTGAGCACGCATGGGGTGAACGAGCGAAACCGCTGGTCGGCGACCTCACCGCACCTGGCCTGGGGCTGACCCACGACGCGATCGTCGAGCTCGGGCCCGTCGACCACGTCGTGCACTGCGGCGCGATCTACGACATCACCGCCACCGAGGCCGATCAACGGGCGGCCAACGTCGACGGCACCCGCGCCGTCGTCGACCTCGCGTTGCGCCTCGACGCGACCCTGCACCACGTGTCCTCGATCGCCGTCGCCGGCACGCACCGCGGCGAGTTCACCGAGGACGACTTCGACGTCGGTCAGGACCTGCCGACGCCGTATCACCAGACCAAGTTCGAAGCCGAACAGCTGGTGCGCGCGGCGCCGGGCCTGCGCTATCGCATCTACCGGCCCGCCGTCGTCGTCGGCGACTCCCGTACCGGCGAAATGGACAAAGTGGACGGGCCGTATTACTTCTTCGGCGTCCTGGCCAAGCTCGCGCGTCTGCCCAGAATCACGCCGATGGCACTGCCGGACACCGGACGGACGAACATCGTTCCGGTCGACTTTGTCACCGAAGCGCTTGTCACACTGATGCACACACCCGACCGCGATGGGCAGACATTCCACCTCACAGCACCGAAAACGACTGGGCTGCACGGGATCTACCGCGGGATTGCCAAAGCCGCCGGACTGCCGCCGCTGATCGGCTCACTGCCCCGCAGCGCCGCGACTCCGATCGTGCGCGCCACGGGGCGCGTCAAGGTCCTGCGCAACATGGCTGCCACGCAATTGGGTGTACCCGGCGAAGTGCTCGATGTCGTCGACCTGTTCCCCACGTTCACCTCCATCAACACCGACGACGCTCTGCGCGGCACCGGCATCACGGTGCCGGAGTTCGCCACCTATGCACCGAAACTCTGGCGCTACTGGGCCGAACAGCTCGATCCTGACCGCGCACGTCGCGGCGACCCCGCCGGACCTCTGGTGGGCAAGCACGTCATCATCACCGGTGCGTCCAGCGGGATCGGGCGGGCCTCGGCCATCGCGGTCGCCGAACGCGGTGCGATGGTATTCGCCTTGGCGCGCAACGCCGAAGCGCTCGACGAACTGGTCGCCGAGATCCGTGAAGCCGGCGGACAGGCCCACGCGTTCACCTGCGACGTGACCGACTCGACATCGGTCGAGGCGACAGTCAAAGACATTCTCGGCCGGTTCGACCACGTCGACTATCTGGTGAACAACGCGGGCAGGTCGATCCGCCGCTCGGTGTCGGCGTCCACCGATCGCCTGCACGACTACGAGCGCGTGATGGCGGTCAACTACTTCGGGGCGGTGCGGATGGTGCTCGCCCTGCTACCGCATTGGCGGGAGCGGAAGTTCGGCCACGTCGTCAACGTGTCCAGCGCAGGCGTGCAGGCCAGGAATCCGAAGTACAGCGCGTACATCCCGACCAAGGCAGCGCTGGATGCATTCGCCGAAGTCGTTGGCAGCGAGACACTTTCCGATCACATCACGTTCACCAGCATCCATATGCCGTTGGTGAAGACGCCGATGATCGTGCCGTCGCGTCGGCTGAACCCGATACCACCGATCACCGCCGAGCACGCCGCGGCGATGGTGGTCCGCGGGCTCGTCGAAAAGCCGACGAGGATCGACACGCCGATCGGGACGCTGGCCGACGCCGGTATGTATTTCACGCCCAAGCTGTCGCGGCGTGTACTGCACCAGCTGTATCTGGGGTATCCGGATTCGGCCGCCGCCCGCGGAATCGAGACCACCGAGCCGGCAACGGAACGTCACCCGCGACGTCCTGCGCGCACCACGGCGCACCGGGTGCGAGTCCCGCGGGCCGTCACCCGCCCGGCCAAGCGCGCGATGCGCCTGGTGCCCGGCGTGCACTGGTGAGCGGGAAGGCCCTATCGTTTCAGGCGTGACGCTGCCTGTGTTCGTCGACGTCGATACCGGCGTCGACGACGCGATGGCGTTGGTCTATCTGTTTGGCAGTGACGACGCCGACGTTGTCGCGATCGCATCGACCGCAGGAAACGTTCCCGTACAACAGGTCTGCCGAAACAACCTGGGCCTGTTGAAACTCTGCGGCGTGGACATCCCGGTGTCCAAAGGATCCGAGCAGCCGATCTCTGCACCCTTACGTACCGCCGAAGACACCCACGGACCCGAGGGCATCGGCTACGCGCGGCTGCCTGCGACCGACCGGAAACTCACCACATACGATGCCGCGGAGGCGTGGGCGCTTGCCGCGCAGGCCTATCCGGGAGAGTTGATCGGGGTGGCCACCGGCCCGCTGACCAATCTGACACTGGCACTACGGCGGGAACCGGCGCTGCCCACGTTGTTGCGCCGCCTCGTGATCATGGGCGGCGCCTTCGACTACCGCGGCAACACCACGCCCGTCGCGGAGTGGAACATCAGCGTGGACCCCGAGGCGGCGGCAGAGGTCTTCGCCGCCTGGGGTTCGGCGTGGGGGTCGTCAGCACCGACCCACCTTCCGATCGTGCTGGGCCTGAATCTGACCGAGAACATCGCCATGACGCCGGCGCTGTTGAACCGCCTCGCGACGACAGCTGAATCCTCGTCGATTCCGATGAGCGTGTTGGACGACCGCGGCACAAGGTCGGTCGCGTCCAATCCCCTGATCGCGGTGCTCGAGGACGCGATGCGGTTCTACTTCGAGTTCCATTTCGACCAGGACGAGGGCTACCTGGCGCATCTGCACGACCCACTGGCCGCTGCGGTGGCGCTGGACCCCGACCTGGTCATGTGCCGGCCAACCACGATCGACGTCGAGCTGACCGGCACATTGACCCGGGGTATGACGATCGCGGACTGGAGCAACCGCTGGGGCCGGGAACCCAACGCGCTCATCGGTGTTGGCGTCGATCCGAAGGCGTTCTTCGACCGCTTCATCGCCCGAGTGGGCGCCTTTGCCCGACGCCTGAGCTGACGCCGACGCTCAGTCGTCGGTCACGACGATCTTGACGTCGATGTTCCCGCGGGTGGCGTTCGAGTACGGGCACACCTGATGCGCCTTGTCGGCGAGCTGCTGCGCGGCATCGTGTTCGAGATTGGGCAACGTGACCTCCAGCTCGACGGCAAGACCGAACCCGCCGGTGTCGAGCTGTCCAAGCGAAACCCGGGCTCCAACAGACGAATCCGACACATCCGCCTTGTCCTGGCGCCCGACAAGCCGGAGCGCGGAGTGGTAGCACGCGGCGTATCCGACCGCGAACAGCTGCTCGGGGTTGGTGCCGTTGCCACTGCCGCCCATTTCCTTGGGGATGGCAAGGTCGAGATCGAGCTTGCCGTCGGAGGTGCGGCCGTGGCCGTCGCGTCCCTCGCCGGTCGCCAATGCCTCAGCGGTGTAGACGGTCTTCATGGATTTCCTTTCCTAGTGATGCTTTGAGCGCATCGGTGAGGTTCATGACCGCCTCTTGCAGATCTGCGGCCTCTTGCTCTGACAAACCCGTCGCGGCGAACAATTCTTCCGGGATGCACTGGGCCTTGCGTTCGAGTCGTCGCCCGGCGGGCGTGAGGGTCACCTCGACGAGACGCTCGTCAGCCTGCGACCTTTCGCGGCGGACAAATCCGTTGGCCTCCAGGCGCTTCAACAGCGGGGAAAGCGTGCCGGAGTCGAGTTGGAGTCGCTCACCCAACCTGCCGACGGATACGCGCCCTTCCTCCCAGAGCACGAGCAGCACCAGGTACTGCGGATAGGTGAGGTTCAGCTCGGACAGCAGGGGCCGGTACGCCGCCGTCATCGCCCGCGACGCCGAATACAGAGCGAAGCAGAGGTGTCGATCCAAGCGCATCATGGCCATAGCAGAACTATAGCCCACAATTCAATTGTGCACAATTAATCTATGCGTGCCGCGATGTAGTCGCGGAATTCCTGCGGCACCTCAGATTCGTCGATCTTGGTTAAAAAGTCCGGCGTCGCGATGGCGGAGTATGTCTCTTCGCCTTTGATGTAGCCCTTTTCGTCGAACGGCCAGAGGATCAGCATGCGTAATTTCAGGATGTAGAAGGCCGTCGGATCATCGGCGGGAAAGCCTCTTTTGAGCGCGTCAGCACCGTAGTAGAGCGAACGGAAATTGCCTTCGGTGACTACGGTTTCGTCGTCGACGACGATCCGGTCCATGTCCAGCTCCAGGCAGAACTGACCGCCATGGACGATGGTTTCTTCGTAGAAGTTCCTGACCGCTTGCGTCCCCACCGGACTGAAGTCCTCGGGTGCGCCCCAGGCGATGTAGCGCGGATTCGGGCACAGCGTCGACATGACCTGATCGAGATCCGGTTTCGCCTCACCGATGGCATGCTGCAGCACTCGATTCAACATGAGCAGGTGACGCGGGTTGGTCGTCGTGGTGATCCGCTTCTCGAGCAAGCGCCATGTCTTGGTCTGGTCGATGATGTCGGTCAACTTGTCCTCCTCACGGGCGGACAAATTTTTACACGCGCGTCAGCGTCTGGTGCCGCAATTCGTAGACGCCAAGATCGCCCGATTAGTCGACGAGCACCAGCACGGTCGCGGCGAACAACAGGATGAAGACGGCGAGCGCGATGAGGCTCACGACGACCGTCGGCGTGAACTTTCGGGTGGCGCGCGGCTGTCGGGCCGAGAGGCCGGAGGTCTGCGCCGAATCCGGTGGCGTGGATCCCGGCGCGACACCACCGCCGGGTTCGAGACCCGATGTTTGCGCCGGGTCGGGATCTGGGGGCTGAGCGGTCATGTCATACGCGCGTACCCCGTTTGGTCGCTCCTATTCATAGATCCCCTCGAGGTACCACCTCCTCTGCCGGTAGCACAGCAGCAGCGCCCGTCCCGGCTTCCCATCGACGAGCACCTGCGCCCTGGCCGTTCGGCCGACCTTGGCTTGTTCGGGGTCCCACCATCGTTCGTCGACCGGCCACGGCCCGGCCCACCAGGCCAGGCGCGAATCGGTGGAGCCCGGCGCCACCAGACGCGACGGGTCCGCGGAGAACAGTCCGCGACCGGTCACCCGCACCGGGTTCCCACCCGCGTCGAACAGTTCGACCGGATCATCGAGCAGCACCGTCGGCGATGGCTCGGGCAGTTGGCCCGGCCATGGCTGAGAAGGATCGGCGCGCGGCACCTGCTCGTCACCCAGCGGGGTGAAGGTGATGCGTTCGGCAGGTCCGCGACCACCGCTGAGCATCGGCACCTGTACGGCCTCGGGCCCGAGCAGGCCCTGCACCCGAACCAGCGCGCGACGAGCCCGCAGCCGGTCCTCCTCGCCAATGCCTCCCCACAACGGCAGCTGCAACGCCTCGGCCGAAACCAGTTCCACCGGACGCAGCCGGATCACAGTGACCGGCGCGGACGGCCGATCGTCCCGGTTGCGTCTGTTCAGCCAGCCATCCAACTGCCAGCGCACCCTGTCGGCGGTGGCATCCTCGGTCAGCGGTTCCGCGCAACGCCAAACCCGTTCCAACTCTTCACCATTGGCGGTGATGGCGTGGATGGCCAGTCGGGTGCACCCCACCCCGGACGCCTGCAGCGTGCGGTGCAGTGCGCCGGCCAGCGAGCGACCGGCGAACGCAGCGGCATCCACCCGGTCGATCGGCGGGTCGCAGTCCATGACCGCGTCGAGTTCGGGCTCAGGCTCGCGGCCCGACGGACCCCGGGCGGACTCACCACGGGCGAACCGGTGCGCGGCCACCGCGTCGGCGCCGAACCGCGAGGCCACATCGCTGCGAGACAGGGCTGCGAACTGTCCGATGGTGCGGATTCCCATGCGCCACAGCAGGTCTGCCAAGTCCTCCCGCCCGGGCGCAGCCAGACTCGGCTCGGCGGCCAACTGCCGGATGGACAACGTCGACAGGAACTGCGCATCGCAGCCGGGCTCGATGATCCGTCCCGCCCGCGCAGCGAAGACGGCGGTGGGGAGTTGGTCGGCGATGCCCACCTGGCATTCGGCTCCCGCCGCGGCCACGGCGTCGACCAGCCGCTCGGCGGCAACCTGCTCGGAGCCGAAGTAACGGGCCGCCCCGCGCACCGGCAGCACCAGCAGGCCTGGCCGCAAGACCTCGGCCCGCGGCACCAAGTCGTCCACCGCGGCCGTCACATCCTCGAAATGCCGGGCATCGCGGGCCGGATCGGCGGCGACGACATGCAGATCCGGGCACCTGGCCTGCGATTCCCGTCGGCGCAACCCCCGTCGGACACCCACCGCACGGGCCGACGCCGAACAGGCGATGACCCGGTTGGCCAACGTCACCGCGACCGGAGCCGTGGGTGTCAGACCAGCCGCCGCCGCGGCGGCGACCGCGGGCCAGTCCATGCACCAGATGGCCAATACGCGCGACGACGAAGACGACACCGCAGCCCGCTCACTGCGCAACCGTCGTCAGCCCGGCCCGGCCGCTGACCGAGTAGGTCAGCTGCACCTTGCCGATTCGACCGAACCCCGGCCGAGCGTGTCCGGTGATCTCATAACCGCAGACCCTGGCGTCCAGCCGGGCGGACGCACCCTGCCAGTCCCCGTTGGTGACCAGCAGGGTGCAGCCCTTCTGCCGCGCCCGGGCAACGACCGCCCGCGCGCGGGTGGCGGGCACCGAACGCCCACCCAGCCCGAGCACCACCATGTCCATGCCGTCCATCAGGACCGCGGCCACCTCGACCGGATCGCTTCCGGGGTCGGGGATGACCGCGATCCTGCTCAGATCCGCCCCCATCTCCACGGCGGCCAGGAGACCGGCCTCGGGGTGGCCGACGATCGCGGCATGCCCACCCTCCGCTGTCACCGCCGCCACCATGCGCAACGGCAGCGACCGGGCACCCGACAAGACCGCGACCGTCCCGCGCGGCAACGGCGCGAGGGAGGCATCGCCCAGCTCTTCGGGTATCGGCAGCAAACTTTCCGAGTCCGAAAGACGCTCACCGGCAGGCACTGCCCCGCGGCGCCCGACACCCACTTTTCCCGATACTGCCGCCATCTTGCGACGCAGGTGTTCCAGCTGTTCAGCGCGGTTTGGGCGGCGCTGATCCAGGCTCACGGCAGCTGTCACAGCAGCACCTCCTGCATCACCAGAATCATTCGATGTTCGAATGTATGTTCGATGCCCCGAGTAAACACCGGGGCACCGACAACCGTCAAGCGATCAGGAGCTGGTCAGCTCATTCCCATTCGATGGTGCCCGGCGGCTTGCTGGTGATGTCCAGCACCACGCGGTTGACCTCGCGGACCTCGTTGGTGATGCGCGTGGAGATACGCTCCAGCACCTCGTAGGGCACCCGCGTCCAGTCCGCGGTCATCGCATCCTCACTGGACACCGGGCGCAGCACGATCGGATGACCATAGGTGCGGCCATCGCCCTGCACCCCCACCGAACGTATTCCGGCGAGCAGCACGACGGGGCACTGCCAGATCTGGTTGTCCAGGCCGGCAGCGGTCAGTTCCTCCCGCG
This sequence comes from Mycobacterium barrassiae, assembly GCF_025822765.1. Lineage (GTDB taxonomy): Bacteria > Actinomycetota > Actinomycetes > Mycobacteriales > Mycobacteriaceae > Mycobacterium > Mycobacterium barrassiae. The sequence goes on from NZ_JACKUK010000016.1 coordinate 621,389, forward strand.
CGATCGCGTCGGCACGCCGCAACGTCTCCAATCGCGCAGCGGTCACCTCGCCGACGATCCGGATGCCCAGGCCCGGGCCCGGGAAGGGTTGGCGCGCAACGATTTCCTCGGGTAGGCCGAGTTCGCGACCCACCGCGCGCACTTCGTCCTTGAACAGCAGTCGAAGCGGTTCGACGAGTTTGAACTTCAGATCGTCAGGCAGGCCGCCAACGTTGTGGTGGCTCTTGATGTTCGCGGTTCCGGAGCCGCCGCCGGACTCCACCACGTCGGGATACAGCGTGCCCTGCACCAGGAAGTCGACCTCAGAACCGCTGTCGCCCACAATATCTCGGACCGCACCCTCGAAGGCACGGATGAACTGCCTACCGATGATCTTGCGCTTGCCCTCCGGATCGGTCACCCCGGAAAGCGCCTCCAGAAAACGGTCGGCGACGTCGACGGTCACCAGATTGGCGCCGGTGGCGGCGACGAAATCGCGTTGCACCTGTGCCCGCTCGCCGGCCCTCAGCAAACCGTGGTCGACGAACACGCACGTCAGCCTGTCGCCGATGGCCCGCTGCACCAGCGCCGCAGCCACCGCGGAGTCCACCCCGCCCGACAGCCCGCAGATCGCACGCCCATCGCCGATCTGCTCGCGCACCTGCTCGACAAGCGCGTCGGCAATGTTCGCCGGTGTCCACGTCGAGTCGATACCGGCAAATTCGTGCAGGAAGCGGCTGAGGATCTGCTGCCCGTGCGGGGTGTGCATCACCTCGGGGTGGTACTGCACGCCCGCCAATCGCTTGGCCCGGTTCTCGAACGCCGCGACGGGCGCACCGGAGCTGGTGGCCACGACGTCGAAGCCGTCGGGCGCGACGGTCACCGCATCACCGTGACTCATCCACACCGGCTGCATGCTGGGCAGGTCGGAATGCAGCTCTCCCCCAGTCACTTTCAACTCGGTGCGGCCGAATTCGCTGGTGCCGGTGCGGGCAACCGTTCCGCCCAGCGCCTGCGCCATCGCCTGAAAGCCGTAGCAGATGCCGAACACCGGAACCCCGAGGTCAAACACCTCGCCGTTCAGTTGCGGAGCGCCCTCCTCGTAGACGCTCGCCGGGCCACCCGACAGCACGATGGCCTGCGGATCTCGCGCCTTGATCTCCTCTACGGTCGCGGTGTGCGGGATCACCTCGGAGTAGACGCGCGCTTCGCGGACACGACGGGCGATCAACTGCGCGTACTGCGCTCCGAAGTCGACGACCAACACGGGACGAGGAGAAGCTGTTGTCACCCGGCCAGTCTAGTCGCGCCGCCAGACCACCGACGAGCCATCGTCGCTGGTGGCCATGGCCCGGATGAACGCCTCATTTTCGAATCCGGGCATCGCCTGCAGCCGCGGCAGGAGCTGATCGCTGTCGCCGAGTCCGATCGCGATACGGGTGCCGTCGTCGTAGGTGAAGACGAAGAAGACGTCCTCTTCGGCCGGACCGCGCGCGGTGGTCCGCACCGAGACCTCACTGACCGCGTCCCAGCGCACTCCGGTCAGATCCATCCATGTCCAAGTATGCCCGCGGAGCATATTGGGAATGGTGGAGTAAAGGCACGAACCGACGATCGCGGTGAGAGCAAAGCGAGGTACCCAGTGCTCGGTCTACCCGAACAGATCCGTGCCACCCTTTTCGACCTCGATGGAGTCCTGACGGACACCGCCAGCGTCCACAAAAAGGCCTGGAAGGCGATGTTCGACGACTTCTTGAAGACGGAGGCGGAGCGAGCGGGAACCCCCTTCCTGCCGTTCGACATCGACGCCGACTACCTGAAGTACGTCGACGGCAAGAAACGGGAGGACGGGGTCCGGTCGTTTCTCGCCAGCAGGGGCATCGAACTCCCCGAGGGCGCGCAGGACGACGGAACCGATGCCCGCACGATTCACGGCCTCGGGAACCGCAAGAACGAGATGTTCCAGCAGACCCTGCACACCGACGGGGTCGAGGTCTTCGAAGGCTCCCGCCGCTACCTCGAGGCGGCAGTCAACGCGGGGTTCGGCACCGCGGTGGTGTCATCGAGCGCGAACACCCGCGAGGTGCTCGAACTGACCGGACTCGACAAATTCGTCCAACACCGCGTGGATGGAGTGACGATTCGGGAGCAGAACATCGCGGGTAAACCGGCACCCGATTCGTTTCTGCACGCCGCGCAGCTGCTGAACGTCACTCCCGCCGAGGCCGCTGTGTTCGAGGACGCGCTCTCAGGCGTCGAGGCGGGACGTGCAGGCAACTTCGGGTACGTCGTCGGGGTCGATCGCGTCGGCCACGCAGAGGCTTTGCGGCGCAAGGGCGCCGACGTGGTGGTCACCGATCTCGCAGAATTGATGTCGCGATGATCACTGGAGACAACTTCACCATCGAACCGTGGCATATCCGCGAAACCTCCCTCGATCTAGACCTTTTGGACGAATCCGAGTCACTGTTCGCCCTCTCGAACGGTCACATCGGCATGCGCGGCAACCTCGACGAGGGTGAACCGCACGGGTTGCCCGGCACCTACCTGAACTCGTTCTACGAGGTTCGCCCCTTGCCGTACGCCGAGGCGGGCTTCGGTTATCCGGAAGCCGGCCAGACGATCGTCAACGTCACCAACGGCAAGCTGATACGCCTGCTCGTCGACGACGAGCCCTTCGATCTGCGCTACGGCGACCTTCTCGAACATGAACGCGTCCTCGATATGCGGGCGGGCACGCTGACCCGCACCACACAGTGGCGATCCCCGGCGGGCAAGCAGGTCAAGTTGGTGTCGACCCGTCTGGTGTCGCTGGCGCAGCGCAGCGTCGCGGCGATCGAGTACACGGTCGAAGCACTCGACGAGTTCGTCCGCGTCACAGTGCAATCCCAGTTGATCGCCAACGAAGAGGTACCCCTTTCCTCACGCGATCCCAGAGTGGCCGCCGTACTCGACAAGCCGTTGGAGGCCGTGCAGCACGAACATTCCGAGACCGGCGCGATCCTGCTGCACCGGACAAGGGCCAGTGGGCTTCTCATGGCCGCCGCCACGGACCACGACGTCGACGTACCCGGACGCGTCGAAGTGAGCACCGGTGCGGGAGAGGACTGGGCGAATACCACCGTGATCTGTGGTCTGCGCCCCGGACAACGCCTACGCATCGTCAAGTACCTCTCGTACGGGTGGTCCAGCCTGCGGTCCCGTCCCGCCCTGCGCGATCAAGTCGCCGCAGGGCTCAGCAGCGCGCGCTATACGGGATGGGAGGGCCTGCTCAAATCGCAGCGTGAATACCTCGACAAGTTCTGGGACTGCGCCGATGTGGAGGTCGAGGGCGATCCCGACAGCCAGCAGGCGGTGCGGTTCGGTCTGTTCCATGTCTTGCAGGCCAGCGCGCGCGCCGAACGCCGCGCGATCCCCGGAAAGGGATTGACCGGCACCGGTTACGACGGACACGCCTTCTGGGACACCGAGGGTTATGTGCTGCCGCTGCTCACCTACACCGCACCGCACGCGGCGGCCGACGCATTGCGGTGGCGGGCCTCGACGCTGGACCTCGCCAGGGAGCGGGCCGCCCAACTCGACCTGACGGGTGCCGCGTTTCCGTGGCGTACCATCCGCGGCGAGGAGTGTTCGGCGTACTGGCCGGCAGGCACGGCCGGCTGGCACGTGAACGCTGACATCGCAATGGCGTTCGAGCGCTACCGCATCGTCACGGGAGACGAGTCACTCGAGGCTGAGTGCGGACTCGAGGTCCTCGTCGAAACCGCACGGTTGTGGCTGTCGCTGGGACATCATGACAGGCACGGGGTTTGGCACCTCGACGGAGTGACCGGACCGGACGAGTACACCGCGATCGTGCGGGACAACCTGTTCACCAATCTGATGGCGGCGCACAACCTTCGGACGGCGGCGGAAGCGTGCCTGCGCCATCCCGACCGGGCAGACGAGTTGGGTGTCACCGCCGCGGAGATGGCCGACTGGCGCACCGCGGCCGACGACGCGCATATCCCGTTCGACGACGAACTCGGAATCCACCCGCAGTGTGAGGGATTCACGACCCTTCGGGAGTGGGACTTCACATCCAACACCTCCTATCCCCTGCTGTTGCACGAGCCGTATGTGCGGCTGTATCCGGCACAGGTGCTCAAACAGGCGGATCTCGTGTTGGCCATGCATTGGCAGAGTCACGCGTTCACGCCGGAACAGAAGGCCCGCAACGTCGACTACTACGAGCGCCGCACCACGCGCGACTCGTCGCTGTCGGCATGTACGCAGGCGGTGATGTGTGCCGATGTCGGCCATCTCGAACTCGCACACGACTACGCGTATGAGGCGGCGCTCATCGATCTGCGCGATCTGCACCACAACACCCGCGATGGTCTACACATGGCGTCGCTGGCGGGCGCCTGGACGGCGCTGGTGGCCGGCTTCGGCGGGCTGCGCGACGACGACGGCGTGCTGTCGCTCGACCCGCAGCTGCCGACCGGCATCACCCGGCTGCGATTTCGATTGCGGTGGCGCGACTTCCGGCTCACGGTGGATGTCAACCACGAGAACGTCACCTACACCGTCCGCGACGGACCACACCACGGTCTGACGATCCGGCACGCCGGGTCGGATCTGAAGCTCAACACAGATGAGCCGTCGACGGTGGCGATCCACCCTCGACGGCCCCTGCTGCCTGAGCCGCAGCAGCCCCCCGGCCGGGAGCCGCTGCGGCGCAGGCCACTTTGAGTTGTCAGACCTTTCCGGCGAGCCAGGCTTGCTCCTGGCCCGGATCCGGCAGCACCCGGCCGCCCTCGATGGCGAACCGCGCCGGGCTGTTACCGATCACGACGAGCACCCGCTCGGCCGGGATCCCGGTCACCCGCGTTGCCGCCTCGGCGACTTCGGTGACCAGACGACTGGTCTCGTCGTCGGGATGTCCGCTCCGGACCCACCCGTTGATGATCAACGGGCGGGCCGGACGGCCGGCGGTGTAGACGTCTTCGGTCGGCAACTCGTTGAACACCACATTGATGTAGGTGCTCGGCACGTGGTTGACCGTGGAATGGATCCGGGTCACCTCCGCGGCGAGTTCCGCCTTGTCCTCGGGTCGCAACGTCCCCTTGGCAGTGGTGCAGGTATAGATGGGCATCCGCCTACTCCTGTATCTCAGCCGAGGTGCGGCAGTTGAGGGATGGTGGGGACGACGATGACGGTCGGACCGTCAGCGTTCAGCGCAGTCGTGAACTCCTGGGCCAGCATGTCGGAGCTGTCGACCTCCACCGCACGGCACCCGAATCCGGTTGCCAGCGAGGTGATGTCGAGGCCGGGCAGCTGAAGACCTGGCACGTTCGGTGTCTTCTCCAGCAGCGCAAACGATTTGAGAATCGCGTACTCACCGTTGCGCAGCACCACGAACACGATCGGCAGCTTGTGCTGAGCCGCGGTCCAGATCGCCTGGATCGAGTACTCGAAGGAACCGTCACCGATCGTCGCCACGATGGTGCGCTTGACGCCGCGGGCCCGGTCGCCCAGCGCGATGCCCACTGCGGCGGGCACGCCCCAGCCGATGCCGCCGCTCGGAGTGGCGAAGAAGCCCTGCGAGTGGGTCGTCGGCAGCCAGTTGAACAGATCGACCATCGTCGACGTCGACTCCATGACAACCGAAGCGTCGTCCGGCTTGACCGTGCTGATCACCTCGTAGACCGCGTTGGACGTCATCGGCGCCTGCGCGGGCAGGTCCGAGTGAAGGTCGCGCACCAACGGTGCGGGACGCTCGCGGTCGGCGGGCACCTCGATCAGTTCGGTCAACTGCGTCAGCGCCGTGGTGACGTCACCGGTCAGGCTGTCGCCCACCGGTGCGACCGCCGACAGGTGGGTGTCGGACGTGATCTGCAGCAGTTCGGTGCCCTCAGGCAGGTACTCGCCCGCGACGTAGGGGTAGTACCGGAACACCTGGGCACCGACCACCACGACGAGATCGTGGCCGTGCACCGTCTGCTCGACCTCGGCGATCGTCATCGGCATCACCCCGGCATACAGCGGATGAGTCTCGGGGAAGGAGACGCGATCACCCAGGGCACTGCCGTACACGGGTGCGCCCAGCTTCTCGGCGAACGCGATTCCGGCGTCCCAGCCTCCGGCCCGGTCCACCTCGGGGCCGAACAGCACCATGGGGCGCTTCGCGGCGCTGATGCGCTCGGCGAACTCGGCCAGCCGGGCGGCATCCGGTGCGACCCGCTCGCTGACGGTGCGCACGACGGCGGGGCCCAACGCGGGCTTGTCCCAGTCGTCGAGCGGGATCGACAGGAAGACCGGGCCCATCGGCGGCTGCATCGCCACCGCGTAGGCCTGCATGAACGCCGCGGGCACATCCTCGGCGCGAGCGGGCTCATACGACCACTTCACCCACGGCTGCGGCAGCTCGGTCGCGCGCGGATTGTTCAGGTACGGATCGGTGATCGACATCTCGCGGGCCTGCTGCCCCGCAGTGATGATCAGCGGGGTGTTGGCCCGGAAGGACGCGATCAGGCTGCCCATCGCATTGCCGGTGCCCGCCGCGGTATGCAGATTCACCAGCGCCGGCCGGCCCGTCGTCTGCGCGAAGCCGTCGGCCATCGCCAGGGCCGACGCCTCCTGCAACGCAAGCACATAGGTGAAGTCGTCCGGGAAATCCCGCAGGAACGACTGCTCGGTGGAGCCCGGGTTACCGAAGACCGTTGTCAGGCCCAAGGTCCGGAGGAGGTCGTACGTCACGTCGTGAACGGTCTTCTGATCAGCCATGGTCAGCCCCTTAGCAGTTGGAATAAATGCCCACTGCCAGGTGTTTCCCAGCAGCTTGCCAAGAAGGGTCGCCTGTACGACGTCGTGGGTCATCAACGCTGGCAGCCATCCAGCCGCACGGCAGACAGGAAAGTGTGGGTACCGCTAGCCGGTATCGGCGCTACACCATCTGTTTGGATAAGGGCAGGCCGCCGGTCTCCTCGAACACGACTCGCCTGCCGATTTCGACGGCGTGATCGGCGAATCGTTCGTAATAGCGCCCGAGCAGTGCGACGTCGACCGCCGAGCAGACGCCGTCCTGCCACTTGTGGTCCATCAGCAGCGTGAACAGCCGCCGGTGCTCGGTGTCCACGGCGTCGTCCTCATCGCGTAGACGGGCGGCCTTACTGTGATCACCCGACACCAGCACCTCCCGTGCGGTGTTGGCCAGTTGCACTGCCCGCGCGCCCATTTCGGCGAAGCTGGCGCGGACGTCGGCGGGCAGCGCACAGTCGGGATGGCGCAGCCGGGAGATTCTCGCGACATGGACTGCGAGCGCGCCCATCCGCTCGATGTCGGCCCCGATATGGATGGCGCCGACGATCGACCTCAGGTCACCGGCGACGGGTTATTGTAGGGCGAGTAGGCGCAGCGCGACAGCCTCGGCCCGGCCGGCCATGTCGGAGATCTGTTCGTGCTCCGTGATGACCTGCTCGGCCAGCGCCAGGTCGGCGTCGAGCAGTGCGCGGCTGGCGCGCTCCATGGCGGTCGCGGCGAGCCCGCACATCTCGGCCAGATGTGCCCGGAGTTGTTCGAGCTGCTCGTGGTAGGCGATCCGCACGCGCAAGGTGTACCCGCGGCGGACCTTTCTAACCGGTCGAGCTGACCGGCTCGATGGGCAGGTGCCGCAGCGCGCCGGGTGCGTCGGCGGGGACGACGGGATGCTCCGGCGGGATCGGCGCGAGCCGTTTGTACGGCTCGCCCTGCGCCGGCCGCAGGTCCGCCTGCCCCTTGTTGGGCCACAGCGACGCGGCGCGCTCGGCTTGCGCGGTGATCGAAAGCGACGGGTTGACACCGAGATTCGCCGAAACGGAGGCACCGTCGTGCACCGACAGCGTCGGGTAGTTGAACACCCGCTGATAGGGGTCGATGACGCCGGTTTCGGCAGAGTCACCGATCGCGGCACCACCGAGGTAGTGGGCGGTCAGCGGGATGTTGAACAGTTCTCCCCAGGTCCCGCCCGCGACGCCGTCGATCTTCTCGGCGATCCGCCGGGTCACCTGGTTGCCGACCGGAATCCACGACGGGTTGGGTTCGCCGTGGCCCTGCTTGCTGTCCAACCGCCGGAAGCCGAACCTGGTGCGGCGGGTGAACGTGGTGATCGAGTTGTCGAGATGCTGCATGACCAACGCGATCATCGTCCGCTCGCTCCACCGGCGCACGATGAGCAGTCGCAGCAGTTTGCGCGGATTCGACGCGGCCTGTTGGAGGAACTGTCTCCAGCGCGGGACGTCGGATCCCGAGGGGCCGGCACCGTCGGTCATCAGCGTCTGCAGCAGCCCCATCGCATTGGAGCCCTTGCCGTAGCGCACCGGTTCGATGTGCGTGTCTGCCGTCGGGTGGATCGACGACGTGATCGCAACTCCGTGCGTGAGGTCGAGGTCCTTTGACACCTCGAAGCGTCCGGCGCCGACGATCGATTCCGAATTGGTCCGGGTGAGCACGCCGAGCTTGTCGGACAACTTGGGCAGCTTGCCCGCGTCGCGCATCTTGAACAACAGCCTCTGGGTGCCGAATGTGCCTGCCGCGAGGATCAGGTAGGTCGCGGTGAGCGTGCGACGCCTGCGCAATGGCGAGAGGCCGGTGCGTGCCGTGCGCACCTCCCACAGCCCGTCGGACCGCTGTTCGAACCCGGTCACGGTGGTCATCGGAATGACTTCTGCCCCAGCCTTTTCCGCCAAGCCGAGGTAGTTCTTCAGCAGCGTGTTCTTGGCGCCGTAGCGGCAACCCGTCATACACGAACCACATTCGATGCAGCCGGTGCGCTCGGGGCCTGCGCCGCCGAAGTACGGGTCGGGCACGGTTCGACCGGGGGTCTTGGTGCCGTCCGGGCCGAAGAACACGCCGACCGGTGTCGGCACGAACGTGTCTCCGACGCCCATCTCGTCGGCGACCTCTTTCATGACCCGGTCGGCGTCGGTGAAGGTCGGGTTGGTGACGACGCCGAGCATCCGCTGGGCCAGGTCGTAATGCGGCATCAACTCCGCGCGCCAGTCGGTGATGTTCTTCCACTGCGGATCGTTGAAGAACGGGTCCGGCGGCACATAGAGCGTGTTGGCGTAGTTGAGCGATCCCCCACCGACCCCGGCGCCTGCCAGAATCATCACGTTGCGCAGCAGATGGATCCGCTGGATGCCGTACATGCCGAGTTTCGGCGCCCACAGGAACTTGCGCAGGTTCCACGAGGTCTTCGCGAACTCCTCGTCGGCGAACCGGCGACCCGCTTCGACTACGCCGACCCGGTAGCCCTTCTCGGTGAGCCGCAGCGCCGAGACGCTGCCACCGAACCCCGAACCGATGACCAGGACGTCGTAGTCAGGCTTCATCGGCCCAGTATCCCGCTACCCATGGGTAACTACTACCCAGGTGACCCTTACAGCTAACCTCTCAGGCGCGTCAGACCCCGACGGTCAGACCGACCTTCTGGAACTCCTTGAGATCGCAATATCCGGCCTTCGCCATCGACCGCCGCAAGCCGCCGACCAGGTTCAACGAGCCGAACGGATCGTCGGACGGACCGGTGAGCACCTGCCCCAGCGATGGCCGCTCCCCGAGCGCCACCTGCAGCAGAGCGCCGCGCGGTAGCGACGGGTGCGCGGCTGCCGCGGGCCAGAACCAGCCGCCGCCCAGCGCTTCGGCGGCCGTGGCCAGCGGCGTGCCGAGGACGACGGCGTCGGCGCCGCACGCGATGGCCTTGGCCAGGTCGCCGGAGGTGTGGATATCGCCGTCGGCGAGCACGTGCACATAGCGGCCGCCGGTCTCGTCGAGGTACTCGCGGCGTGCCGCGGCGGCGTCGGCGATCGCCGTCGCCATCGGCACGCTGATGCCCAGCACCTCGTCGCTGGTGGTGACGCCGCTGGTCGACCCGTAGCCGACGATGACGCCGGCCGCACCGGTCCGCATCAGGTGCAGGGCGGTGCGGTGGTCGAGCACACCTCCGGCCACGACGGGTATGTCGAGTTCGGAGATGAAGGTCTTGAGGTTCAGCGGTTCCCCGACGCCGTGATCCTGGGCGACGCGCTCGGCCGAGATGATGGTGCCCTGGATGACCAGCAGGTCGATGCCCGCGGCGACGAGCGCAGGCGTCAGCGCCTGCGCGTTTTGCGGACTCACGCGAACGGCAGTCGTCACCCCGGCGTCGCGAATCCGCGCCACCGCGGCTCCCAGCAGCTCGGGATCCAGCGGTGCGGCGTGGAGCTGCTGCAGCAGCCGGATGGCTGCCGACGGTTCGGGTTCTCCCCGGCTACCGCGTGGGCCCATCTCGGCGGCGGCGATGACTTGGGCGATCTTCTCCTCGACATCGGCGTGCCGACCGATGAGGCCTTCGCCGTTCAGGACGCCGAGGCCGCCGAGGCGACCTATCTCGATGGCGAACTCCGGCGAGACCAGCGCGTCGGTCGGATGCGTGACGACCGGGATCTCGAACCGGTACGCATCCAGTTGCCAGGCCGTCGAGACATCCTGGGACGATCGCGTGCGCCGTGACGGCACGATGTTGATGTCGTCGAGTTCGTAAGTGCGACGGGCGGTTCGGCCCATGCCGATTTCGACCATGTCACGCACGGAGCCATCTCCTCTTCGCGCATGCGCTCTTCGGTGAACGCAAACGCTCGTCAGCGGGTGTAGTAGTTCGGAGCCTCGACAGTCATCGCGATGTCGTGCGGGTGGCTCTCCTTCAGACCCGCAGCGGTGATCTGGACGAACTGCGCCTGCTGCAACTGCTCGATGGTGGCCGAACCTGTGTAGCCCATGGCGGCACGGAGCCCACCGGTGAGCTGATGGATCACCGTCGACAGCGGACCGCGGAACGGCACCCGGCCCTCGATGCCCTCCGGCACCAGCTTGTCCTCGGACAGGGCATCGTCCTGGAAATAACGATCCTTGGAGTACGACCGCGCACCTGCACGTCCGGCCATGGCACCGACCGACCCCATGCCCCGATAGCTCTTGAACTGCTTGCCGTTGACGAAGATCAACTCGCCCGGCGACTCGGCGGTGCCTGCCAGCAGCGAGCCCAGCATCGCGGTCGACGCGCCGGCGGCGAGCGCCTTGGCGATGTCGCCCGAGTACTGCAGGCCGCCGTCGGCGATGACGGGAATGCCTCTTGGTGCACAGGCCGCGACCGCTTCGAGGATCGCGGTGATCTGCGGCGCTCCGACGCCCGCCACCACGCGTGTGGTGCAGATCGAACCCGGGCCGACGCCCACCTTCACGGCGTCGGCGCCCGCCTCGACGAGCGCGGCCGCGGCCGCGCGGGTGGCGACGTTGCCGCCGATGACGTCGACGCGTTCGCCGACCGCGTTCTTGAGGCGGTGCACCATGTCGAGCACCAGGCGGTTGTGTGCGTGTGCGGTGTCAACGATGACGACGTCGACGCCGGCGTCCACCAGCGTCATCGCCCTGGTCCACGCGTCGTCGCCGACACCGACCGCCGCGCCGACGAGCAGGCGTCCGTCGCTGTCCTTGGTGGCGAGGGGGAACTGCTCGGTCTTGACGAAGTCCTTGACGGTGATGAGCCCGGTCAGCTTGCCGTGCCCGTCGACGATCGGCAGCTTCTCAATCTTGTGACGGCGCAACAGCCCTAGCGCGGCTTCGGCCGAAACACCTTCCTGCGCAGTGATCAACGGCGCTTTCGTCATCACTTCAGACACCGGCTTGGACTGGTCGACCTCGAAGCGCATGTCCCGGTTGGTGATGATCCCGACGAGCGAGCCGGTGGCGTCGACGACCGGAAGCCCGGAAATGCGGAAGCGCGCACACATCGCGTCCACCTCGGCCAGCGTGTTGTCCGGCGAGCAGGTGACGGGATCGGTCACCATGCCGGCCTCGGAACGCTTGACGGTCTCGACCTGGCTGGCCTGTTCGGCGACGGGGAGGTTGCGGTGCAGCACACCCATTCCACCGGCGCGGGCCATCGCAATGGCCATCCGCGACTCGGTGACGGTGTCCATCGCCGAGCTGACAAGGGGCACCCTCAACCGGATCCGCTTGGTCAGTTGGCTGGAGGTGTCGGCTGTGGCGGGCACCACATCGGAGGCGGCGGGCAGCAGCAGTACGTCGTCGAAGGTGAGGCCGAGCATCGCGATCTTGGTCGGATCATCGCCGCCGGTCGACACAGGAACGGCAAGGGGAAGGCTGCTTTCAGCGATCGACATGGGTGGGCCTCCCGGGACGGACGAGCTAGATTCCCCATCTTATCGGCATTGACGTCGTCAGTTCGGTGCCACACTCCCGGTTGCGCCATGCCGCTACACGGCTGGCGCGAAATATGGACCGCTGCGTAGTGTGGAGGCGTGCGCGACCACCTCCCGCCGGGTTTGCCGCCCGACCCGTTCGCTGACGACCCCTGTGATCCCTCGGCTGCGCTCGACGCCCTCGAGCCGGGGCAGCCACTGGACCCGCAGGAGCGCACCGCGGTCGAAGCCGATCTCGCGGACCTCGCGGTGTATGAAGCACTGTTGGCGCACAAGGGAATTCGTGGACTGGTCGTCTGCTGTGACGAGTGCCAGCAGGACCACTACCACGACTGGGACATGCTGCGCGCCAACCTGCTGCAGCTCCTGGTCGACGGCACTGTCCGGCCGCATGAGCCCGCCTACGATCCCGAGCCCGACGCCTACGTCACCTGGGATTACTGCCGCGGTTACGCCGATGCCTCGCTCAATGAGGCCACCACGGACACCGACGGGTATCGCTGAGCGCGCAACGTCGAGTTAGCCGCCTGGGTTAGCTGCCGTCTCCCCCGGACCCTGACTCCGGCTTCGGTTCGGGCACCACGATCGTCGTCACCGGCGCCTGCCGCTGGGTCTGCGGTGCTTGCCGCGGGACTGACGGCGCCTGAACTGTTGCCGACGGTGCCTCCACGGTTGCCGGCGGCGCCTGGACTGCTGTCGGCGCCTCCTCGGCGGCCTCAGAAACAGTGGATGACGGCGCAGGCTGGGTTTTCGTAGTCAGCGCCACGGTGGTGCTCGTCGTGGGCGGCTGCGTCGTCGAAGGTGGGGCTGTCGTGGGTGAGGCTGTCGTCGGTGAGGCTGTTGCCACCGACGAACTCGCAGGCAGTTGCTCTTCCTCCTCCGGCGTCGGCGTGTTGGGTACCGATGTCGGCGCCACCGTCGTCGGGAGCGTCGAAGGCGGCGGGGCTTCCACGGCCGTGGTCCCTGGAGCCGACGTCGCGGTGGTCCCCGGGGACGGCGAGGTCGGCGACGGGGTCTCGGACGAAGGCGTCGTCGAAGTCTCCGAGGGCGTCGTGGACTCAGACGGTGAGGTCGTGGCATCCGACGGTGGCGTCTCCGACGAGGTCGTCGCCTCCGGCGAAGTCGGCGTCTGCAGCACGACCACCTCGGGGAAGGTCGGCGGCGGGACGTCAGGCGGCAGCGTCGCCGCGGCGTCCTTCGCCTCGACCTTGACCGTCAGCTCTTGCCACTGACTGACCAGTTCCTGTTTCTGCACATCGTCGCTGACCGTCGCGACCGTCGTGGTCAGCGTCTCCAGCTTCTGCTGCGCCGCGTCCCACTGTCCTTGATCGACGAGTTGCTGCACCTCAGCGAGCTGCTGCGACGCAAGCATCACTGCGTCGTCCCGGGGCGTCGCCTGCTCACCGAAGATCATCGTGCGCAACCCGTACAGCGTGTCGCCCGGTCCTGAACCCGCGACGACGCTGGCGAACCCGCCGAGGCACAGCACCGCCGCAGCGGTCGACCCGACGAGCGCCAGGGTCCGGCGTGACCGGCGGGTGCGCTGCGCGGAGTCCAGTGCGATCACCGCATCCCGCGGCGTCACCGGCACCGACAGCGGCTTCTGCCGAATCTCGTCGCGCCATCCGGACAACAGGCTGATCAGCTCTGCCTCGCTGGCGTCGGTCGCATACACCGGTTGCTCGGTGGCGAGTGCGTCCAGGAAGCGATCGCTCCGGTTGATCTCGTTGAGCGACGGATCGCCCCCGTTGGAAGTCCAGCGTCCGAAGTCAGGCATGGTCGTGCCCCGTCGAAATGATCTCTTCCTTGAGCCGCGCCAGCGCACGGTGCTGGGCGACTCGGACGGCGCCAGCAGTGCTTCCGACGGCCTCGGCGGTCTCTTCGGCACTCATGCCGACGACCACGCGCAGGATGAGGATTTCCCGCTGTTTCTCCGGTAGCACGGCCAGTAGCTTCTTCATCCGCGCCGATGCTTCGGAGTCCAGCGCCATCTGCTCAGGTCCTGCGTCCAGCGAGAAGCGTTCCGGCACGACATCCGTCGGGTCGGAGCGATTTCTGCCCGCTGCGCGATGCGCGTCAGCGACCTTGTGCGCAGCAATGCCGTACACGAAGGCCAGGAACGGTCGTCCCTGATCCTTGTACCGCGGCAGCGCCGTGATGGCGGCCAAGCACACCTCCTGGGCAATGTCATCTGCTGACAGGCCACTTCGCTCAGTCGACCCCACCCTTGCCCGGCAATACCGGACGACGATGGGACGAATGGTCTCAAGCACCCTCCGGAGTGCGTCCCGGTTGCCCGCTACAGCCTCAGCAACGACAGCATCGAGACGTTCTCCCGAAATTGTCATCGTGGGCGATCTCTCCAGCGTTACTTACAGGGACAGTTACAGGTGGCGGTTGGCTCAGCTAAACAATAACTTTCAGGATGGCGTGCTCCTGGCTCAGCGGACGGCCCACACGCCGCCCCGTGACCGGACTGTGTCGGCAGATTCGTCGCGGATGGCGACCACCTCTATCTCTGAGTGCGTGGCGCTGCCGATGCCGGCCAACAGGCTCGCCAACGCCCAGCGCAGCGGGATCATTCCGAGGCGTTCGGTGTCGGCCAGTGCGCTGTCCGCGACCCGCCGGGAGCCGTCCAGGTCACCGGCACAACAGAGCGCCGCAGCCCGCACCACCTCTGATTTCACAGTGTGTCGTGCTGAACCGAGCGCCGCGGCGGCGGCAACCGCCCCATCGGCATGTTCGACCGCCACCGAGCCCTGCCCCCTGGCCATCGCCAGTTCTGCGGACACCCACGCCATCCGCACGTGTAGCCGGGCCGGCACGGACTCGTCTATCAAGTCGGCCGCGCGGCGCAAGGCCCGCTCCGATGCCGTGAACCGACCCACGCCCAACGCGTCGGCGGCCAGACCGATCAGTGCGTCGGCGCCGGCCTCGCGGTCGGTTCCTGCGACCGCCGCCGCGTGCCCGTCCCAGGTGCGGGCCAGGGCGTGCCAGCCGAGCTGCCGCAGGAACGACGCGCGCGTGCTGTGGGCCAACGACAGCAACTGACCTGGCGCCGCGCGGCGCAGCTGCGCGAGATCGGCGAATGCGCTGCTGTAGCGGCCCTGACCGCCGGCCGCCACGGCACGCAGCCACAGATCGTGAGGAGTCATCGCGGCGGGCAGCGGCCAACGTCCGGGGTCATCGCCGAAGGCGACGTCGGACAGGGCTGCTGCCAGAGAAGTGGTCATCGGAGCCGCACGCTATCAACGAGCGGTGCGATACCCGGTACCGGTGGGCACGTTTCCGAATCGGCGTGGAAATCACATTGGTTAACAGTTGGTGCTGCCAATGTTAATTCCATGTAAGCCAGAGTCGGGTCGAAGAAATTTGCCACAGCGGCACCATTTGACGCGATCAGGAAAAATGCGCTTCGTCGACCGTCGCGGCACGTTTGCTTAACATCGACTTCGTTGCGACTGAGTCCCAATGATGAACGTGAAGTAAATTCTGGACCAGCCCCTATGCCGCTAAGCACATGTGCAGGCTATTGACGGAATTTCATGAGCCCCCCTAGTTTGTGGGCACGAGAAGTCATCGGCGACTTGAGCTCGGATCGGTTTTGAAACTCACGCACTCGCGTAGTTAGCGAAATGGGTGTGTAGAGAGGGGTTTTTCCAATGCCACAGCCGCAACAGCTTCCCGGGCCCAATGCAGATATCTGGGATTGGCAGATCGCCGGCCTTTGCCGAGGCGTCGACTCGTCCATGTTCTTTCACCCCGACGGCGAGCGCGGCCGGGCACGCGCTCAGCGCGAGATGCGCGCCAAGGAGATGTGCCGGAGCTGCCCGGTGATCGCGCAGTGCCGTTCGCACGCACTGTCCGTCGGGGAGCCTTACGGCATCTGGGGCGGGCTGTCCGAGTCCGAGCGCGAATTGTTGCTGAAGCGGGGTATCCGCCGAGCCTCGTAGTTCACAACCACTAAACAGAGCGAAGGGCCCCACCCGGGCGTACCGGGTTGGGGCCTTTTCGTACGTGACGCCAATACAGGACAACCGGCCCGCTCTCACCCAGAATGAGCTCCGTGAACTATGACGGCGGCGTTGCCAACTCCGAGTCGATGACGGCCAGCACCGCCGTGGCCGGATCCACAGCGACAGTGGCCAGCTCCGCGGTTGCCGGATCGGCGGCAACGGTCGCGAGCACCGCAGTTGCAGGCTCGGCGGCGACCGTGGCCAGCGCCGGCGTTGTCAGTTCCGCGGCGACCGTCGCCAGCACCGCCGTGGCCGGATCGATCGCCACTGCGGGCAGCGCCGCCGTCGCCGGAAGCA
This sequence comes from Mycobacterium barrassiae, assembly GCF_025822765.1. Lineage (GTDB taxonomy): Bacteria > Actinomycetota > Actinomycetes > Mycobacteriales > Mycobacteriaceae > Mycobacterium > Mycobacterium barrassiae. The sequence continues at coordinate 637,902 of NZ_JACKUK010000016.1, forward strand.
TCGTCACCGCGATGTCGCTCGCGGTCGCCGGAAGCATCGCATGTGTGGCGTGCGCGTTCTGCAAGAAGTGTGTCGCCTGCCTCGGCTGTGTCGGTTGCACCAATTGCGTCGGCTGCGTTGGCTGTTACAACTGCTCAGGCGTGCGATTCGCCGTCGGCCTGCGCGACGTCCACGTCTGATTTCGCGGCGTCTTGCTCAGCCGGCGTGGCCGCCGGGACGGTCGCGGGCCGGCGAGCCCCCGCCACTCGGACGATGCCGTAGATGACGCCGACAACGATGGCAAGCAGGACCAGCCATGGCAGCAGCAGGCCGAAGAGCAGCACCAGGTTTCCGGCGACGAAAACCATTGTGTCCCAGCCTCGTTCGACCTGGCCCATAAAGCCCTGATACTCCTTGGGCGCGGGCCCGCCGATTGTCTGCGCCGCGAAGGTCACATTGATGGTGCTGTATTCGATCTGATCGCCGAGCGCTTCTCGTTGGGCACGCAGGCTGTCCAGATCCGCTTGGCGTTGGGAGAGCGCGTCCTCGGCGGAGATGAGCGCCTCGGGGTCCCTGGCGTCGCGCATGATGGCCAGCAGACGATCGACCGATGTCTGCAGGGCCCTGATGCGGGCGTCGAGGTCGACCCGCTGCGCCGTGACATCCTCGGACCTGGTTTCGGCGCTCTGCACCGTGCCGAGACCTTTGAGTTCCCGCACCACACCGTCGAGCTTGGCCGCGGGAACTCGCAGCACGATCGAGGTGCGGGCGAATCCGCGGTCTGACCCCGCGTCCTCGCTACGGCTGTCGACCCGACCGCCGGCCTGTTCCACCAGGACGGCCGCCTTGTCGGCGGCCTCGGAGGTATTGGCAACCGTGATGGTCATCGACGCGGTCTTGATGACGTCGCGCGTCACGTCATCGACTGGCGCAGGCCCCTGCTCTGGTGGGGCTAAAGGTGCGGCGACGCCGCCTTCAGTGAAATTGGAGGCGGGCGCCTTATCGCGATGGGACTGCGTGCCGCACGCCGTCACAAAGCCCAACATCGCGATGACCGAAATCGCCAACGTCGCCCACTTGCGGATCAAACTGCAGGAAGTCCGGCTCATGGCAGCCACCATGCCATTCGCTGTGAGCTTCGACCATTTTCGCTGGTTGGATAGCCGTCGGTCAGGTCTCCTCGACATCCATCCGTTCAGATATCTGGTCGAGAAAGGCTCGGGCAGGCGCGGATGCGCTTGCCGACACGGCAACGCCCAAGTGTCTGACGGTACGAGGAACCAAGCGCCGGACTGCAACACCCGGCAGCTCCGGCAGACCTGCTCCAGGCAGGATGCTCACTGCGAGCCCCGCCGCCACGATCTCGAGGGTCGCCGCGATCTCGCGCGCTTCAAATGCCAAGTCGAACCGGACACCGGCCTTTCGAGCCACCGGCATGAACACATCTGCCGCGCCCCCGGTCCCCCGCGCAAAGGGCTCCTTCGCCAAATCGACGTAACCGACAACATCTTTCGCGGCCAGCCAACTGTCAGCGGGCACCACGGCAACCATCTCCTGATCGCCGAGCGCTGCAACGTCAAGGCCCTTGGCGGGCAGGCTCACCACACCGGCTTCGACAGCCCCCTGGTCGAGCCAGTCCCGTATCTCCTGCTCGCTTCCCTCCAACAACCGAATAGTGACGGCCGGATGCCGATGAGAGAACGTCCGCAGTTCCGGAGCGATCAACGTCGCCGTGGCCGTCGGTATGCTCGCCAAACTCAGCCTCCCGGTCACGTCGCCGGTAAGGGCTGCGGTCTCGGTCCGCATTAACGCCATCTGCCGCACCGCTTCCCGCGCATGGGCCACGGCGACGGAACCGGCTTCGGTCAGGACGGCGCCATCGCGACGGCGGACAAACAGCAGTGCCCGCCAACGCCGAACACAAGTTGACCAACACCGGCGATGACGACCTGATCTTCCTCGTCATCTACGACCCACCGCACGTTGCGACCGACTAAGCGTCGAGCGGGTTCGCCCCGATCCGTCCGGCTCCGTTGTTGGCGATCGATGCCGCAGCGGCGCTGTCCGGCTTGCGTCGAGCCTGCTCTTCGAAGTGCGCGATGAACTCACGACCGAATCCCTGTCGTGGATGGCGCGCGAGTATCACCGCACGCAGTTCCTCCGGGAACTCCTCGGGGCGACGCCCGGCGACGTCCCAGCTGGTGGCGACCTGCAACAGGTGGGATTCCGGGTCGTCGGCCGCAGACACGTCAGGACGCATGTGCAGCACGATGATCTCCTCGGCCCGTGCTGCCCGCTCGGCGGGCCATCCGGCCGCGACGCCGAACACCCAGGCCAGGCTGCCGCCGGACTCTTCGAACGCGACGCGGTGAGTGTCGAACGCTTCAGTCAGACCGAGGTCGTGCAGCATCGCGGACACGTAGAGCAGTTCATCGTCGAAGGTGATGCCGTGAGCCGCCGCGTACTTTGCCGCCCACAGGTACGAGCGGAAGCAGTGGTGGAGCAGGGCGGGCGAGTAGAAGCGGGTGGCTACCGACAGAGCGGCTGTGGCTGCAGGCGTCTGCGGAAACGTGAGCTCGACCCCCGCGCGATCGGTAACAGGTGATCCCATGTCAGACACAACGTCCACGGCTCCTACTTTCATTGCCCTGTCAGGAAACAGCCTCGTCGGCAAGGCGTTCCGGTACGTCGTCGACAACTCGGATCACGGTCTTGCCCCGACCTCGACGCGCCGGATCGAATGCCGCAGCGGCCTCATCGAGGGGCCGTATCGCTCCGACGAGTGGACGCAACCGTCCGCCTCTGAGCCGTAGCTCCAACTCGGCGAGTTCCGCACGGTCAGGTTCGACGACAAAGAACACCGACCGGATGTTGTCGGGCGGATTCGGAGGCGGTTCCGCGATGCTTACCAGCACACCGCCAGCGCGGACCACAGCCGCTGAGCGACAGAGGACTTGACCTCCGATCACATCGAAAACCATGTCAACCTCCCCCACCCCTTCAAGTCGATCCCGATCCAGGTCGACGAAGGTTTCGACACCCAGCCCGTGCACGATCTCCCGACTGGCAGCGCGGCCCGTACCGATCACCCGCGCACCCGCCGCTAAGGCCAGTTGCACGGCTATCGAGCCGACACCGCCAGCCGCACCATGAATCATCACGGTTTGTCCTGCGCGAAGTTGACCGTGGGTGAACAGCCCCTGCCAGGCCGTCAGACCTGAAATCGGAAGCGCCGCAGCGGTGGTGTGGTCGATCCCTGCAGACAGTGGCGCAAGGTTGCGCGCCTCCACCGCGACGAATTCGGCCAGTGTGCCATTGCGAGCCCAATCGGTGACCCCGAAGACTCGTTGACCGACCGTCAATCCGGTCGTCCCGTAACCGAGCTCAGCGACGATCCCCGAGACTTCGTGGCCGGGAATAGTCGGCGCTCGATCGCGACCGGCTCGGTCGATCCAGGTCCCCGGCCAGTCGAGTTCGCCCGGCGTGAACCCCGCCGCATGTACTTCGACGATGACGTCGTTCTCGGCGACGTGCGGATATGGCATCTCCCCCAACGCAAGTCCACCGACTCCGGCGGCGCGGTCACGCGCAACGATCGCTCGCATGGTGGTCAACCTCCGTACTGACGGGCGCTTGGATGGCGCAACGAATCTCGGGCCACGATCTCGTCGGGTTCGAGCATGGTGATCATGTCGACTCCGGGAGCACAGATGCAGACGGCCAGGAAGCGACTCCACCCGTCGGTGTCAAGGTTGCTCACCTGATAGTGCACGACTTCGCCGCCAGGCTCCCAAAATGCCTCGCCCGCAACGATTTCACGCGGAGCATCCCCTTCCAGCTCGAAGAGGATCCTGCCCTTCAGCACATAACCGAAAACCGGGCCGGAATGGCGGTGTGGTCCCACACCCTTGTCCGCTGGGGGCAACTCGACGAGCTGCGTCATCGCGTGTGCCCCTGCGGGAATCGGCGGTGGCGTCGCCGACAGCAGATCGGTGACCCTGACATTCCCGGTGACCAACATGCCTCCAACGCTAATGTCGGAAGATCCGCCAACATGGGCCACTTGAAGACTGCAGGCAGGGTCAGGTTGAGGGCAGCGCTGCGATCAGGGCTTCCAAGGCCGCCGACCACGCGCTGGGTGCAGGCGAGGCATAGCCGATCACCAAACCGTCGCGATCGCGCGCGCCCTCAGGATGGCGATACAGGTCGAGTCCCTCCACGCCGAGGCGCCGCCACTCGCGTCGTCGGGCCAGCGCACTGCTGTCGCCGCCGCGAAACTCGAGCATCATGTGCAGTCCTGCGGGCATTCCCTTCACCACCGTCGACGGCGATGAGCGGGCGATGGTGGTGACGAGCTGTTCACGCCGGCGCCGGTACTCGGAGCGCATGGTGCGAATGTGCCTGTCGTACGAGCCCGACGCGATGAATTCGGCCATCGCCAGCTGGTCGACGAACCCCGAGGTCTCCTCGGTGTCACCCTTCTGCCTCGCGACCGCGTCGACGAGTCGATCCGGTACCACCAGCCAACCGAGCCGAAGCCCCGGCGCCAGCGACTTGCTCGCCGTCCCCATGTAGATCACATGGTCGGGGTCGTTGCCGTGTAACGCCCCGACCGGGCTGCGGTCGTAGCGAAACTCGCCGTCGTAATCGTCTTCGATGATCACACCACCGGTTCGGCGTGCCCAATCGATGACGGCTGCGCGGCGGTCGGAGTGCAGTGACACTCCCAGCGGGAATTGATGCGACGGCGTGAGCATCACGCCACCTACCTCTGGCCTGTCCGCCAGCGCGTCGACGGCGGCGCCGTTGGCGTCCACTCGCAGTGGCGGACAACGTAATCCCGCCCGGCGCAACGAGGCCCACTGAGAAGACAATCCGAACTCCTCGACCACCACCTCCACGACGCCGGTACTCGCCAGGGCGCCGGCGATGAGACCCACGCCCTCCGCGGCGCCACTGCAGACGACGATGTTGCGTGGCTGCGCCCGAACTCCCCGCGCCCGAGCCAGATACTCGGCAAGCGCGTGACGCAATTCCCTCCTGCCGTAGGTGTCGGTATAACCGAACGCCTCGAATGGTGCCGCGTCGAGTGCTCGTTTGACCGCGCGACTCCACTCCGTCCGAGGAAACGACGACAAATCGGGATGTCCGGGCCGGAGGTCGTGCTCAAGCCGGCGCGGTGCGCGTTCCTCCGGTGGTGCGGATGCGGACCGGACCGCCTGGCCGGCCCGTTGGGAGACAAGGGTTCCCGAACCCAGTTGCGAGGTCAGCCACCCCTCGGCGATGAGTTCCGCGTAGGCGCGTGCCACCGTGTTCCGAGCGACACCCAGATCCGCGGCCAACGCACGACTGGAGGGCAGGCGGGTGCCCGACACCAGTCGGCCCGAACGGATCGCGTCGCGGATCGCGTCCATCACGCCGTCGCGGACCCTGCCGCCCGGGCGATCCAGATGCAGATCCAGTCCGCTCATCCGCCTGCGTCGGAGTCCTCACCCTTGTCTTCAGCGTCCTTGTCTTCAGCGTCCTTGTCTTCAGCGTCCTTGTCTTCAGCGTCCTTGCCGGAGTCGTCACCCTTGTCATCGTCGTCCTTGCTGGCCTTTGCCGCGTCGCTGATCCCATCCGCGTGCTTCGTCAGCAGCCGAGCCAATTGCCGGGCCTCTTCAGGCGCCAACGAGTCCTCGAACATCCGCTCGTTGTCCTCGGACATCCGCTCGAGGTACACCTCGTTTTCCTTCGTGGCGACGTTCCACTGCCCACCCTCGTGTTCCACCATTTGCGTTGGGTACCCCGGCTTCTGGGTTATCACCCATTTTCAGGTCACGCGGGTCCAGGGTTGGCAGTTCCGCGACTCGAAAGCCATCACCGTCGTGTTGATGTTCGCGAACATCGGCCCCATGGAGATGTTCGTCGCCACCACATTGTCCTTGTTGGCATCAGGCGTGCTGTAGGTGAACCAGACGCACATCGAGTCCTGGGTCGGCACATCGTTGATCCAAACCCCGAAGGTCGACGCCGTGCCAGCCGTTTGATAGAGACCTGGCGCGATGTCGGGCCCTACGAGAAAGAACCCGTTGCCCGGGATCGGGTCCAGCGGGGCAGCACCGGCCGACGCCACAGGCGCGACAGCGGAAACCGCGGCAATGAGCGCAGCGGCAGCGCAACACGAGATCGAGCGCATACGCACCTCCTAAATGCCTGACTTGGACGGCCCTCGAAAACGTCGGAAGCGAGCCTCCAGGCTCAGCGGTAAGCCCTGTTTGGCCGGTGAGGGCGACATCGTTACAGCCGGAAGAGCGCGATTCTGCGCACGGACGACCACCGGCATGGTGAGCATCTTGGTGAGCACACTGATCTCGCGCTTGGCCTGCTCACGGGCGATGAACAGCAAGTCGAGCGGGTACCACAGGCCGACCCACGCGACGACGAGGAACACGCCGCTGCCGATCAGGTCGTTGGCGAATTCACCCATCCCCGGTCGCGTGAATGCAAACGATAAGGCGATGCCGAGGACGAACAGCAGCGAGCCACTGAGCAGCGACCGCAGGCCTTGGCGCCAGATGAGGTCGTGTTCGCGGTGGGCCCGGCGCAGTCGCAGCTCGCAGTAGCGGCGGACGGCCGCGATCACCTTGGCGGTCTCGTCATCCGAGCACACGCTGGCGATGTCCAGAATGACGCGCTGGTGGGGGCCGACCTCTCGCTGGGCCAGTAAGCGTTCCACCAGTTCGTCCATACCGCTGTCGATGCGACGCGCTCCGGCCATCAGGCCGCTGGGGTCGGCGTAGAACAGCTCGTCGGCGTTGGCGACCTCGATCACCACATCGGCCGGGGGCGTACGCCATCTGCGTCGTAGGTTCACCACACCTCCCCGGCCTGGGGCGCACCGTTCCGCAACGGCACCAGCGAATAGTACGTACCGAGGTGGCCCCCACGAGCGGGATCGGCACAGCTTATTTTCTGACCGATACCGCGGCGGCCGTCGTCAGTCGACTGTGAGGTGATGGCTGATGTCGCCCATGAGGTCAGCATGGATCAACCGTTCCTCGAATCGCCATTGCCCGTCGACTTTGGTCAACCTGTCGTGCCAGCGACCCGCCAGCACGGGTTGAAGCGGGAAATCCGGGAGCGCCTGCAACGCGACGAAGTACGAGCGTGCGTCGGCGTCGCGTCCTCCTGCGGCGATATCGATGATGACGTTGGTGATGAAGTGTTTGGTCATCGGAATGCCGTCGTACAGCCGCATCCTGTCGGTGAGCAACGAACGTATCGCTGCGCCGGTGAAAGTCGCATCGCTACCAGACACACGAACACGAGCTTCCGCGAAAAGACCCACGGCAGAATCGAAGTCACCGGTGTCGAACGCCTCGGAATAGCGATATACCAGATTCTTGATCGCCTGAACGTCATCGATCATGTTGGACAACCTCCGCTCAGGCATCGGACGCACGAAACACTTCTGGCCCAACAGAACCGGGCCGCATCACCAGTCAGGCCGGCGCTTCTCGATGAAGGCCGAGACACCCTCGAGTGCGCTCGGATCCATCATGTTGCAGGCCATCGTCGAGCCCGCATCGCCATAGGCCGACTCGATGCCGACTTCAATCTGGCGGTAGAAGAGCGCCTTCCCCATCGCGACCGCGACACGGGGTTTCGCAACGATCTGCGCCACCAGCGCCTCGATTTCGTCGTCCAGGCGCTCGGGTGCCGTCACCCGGTTGACCAACCCCAGCACCCGGGCCTCCTCTGCGGAGACGAACTCGCCCGTGACGAGCATCTCGAAGGCGGCCTTACGCGGGACGTTGCGTGATAGCGCCACTCCCGGGGTCGCACAGAAGAGTCCGACGTTGATACCGCTGACTGCGAACCGCGCATCGTCGCTGGCAACCGCGAGATCACACATCGCGACGAGCTGACATCCTGCCGCGGTCGCGATGCCCTGCACGCGCGCGATCACCGGGACCGGAAGGCGCTGGATGGACAGCATCACGTCGGTGCACTGGGCGAACAGCTGTTGGTAGTACTCCAGCGACGGCTCGGCCCGCATCTCCTTGAGGTCGTGGCCGGCGCAGAAGGCCTTGCCTGCCGCCGCAATTACGACGGCGCGAACCGACTCATCGTCGGCGAGCGCGTCAAACGTCGTGCCCAGCGCTGCGAGCATCGCCTCCGACAGCGCGTTGAAGGCGCCGGGACGGTTCAGAGTCAGCGTGACGACGCCGCGGTCGTCACGGCAGTCCAGCAGCAGTGGCTCATCCATGGGGTCGACCTCACTCGGCTACGCGGGGTGTGCGGCCAAGCATGCACGATCCACCCCTGAATCGGTGGCGAACGAAAACACCCCCGGCCCAACAGGGCCGAGGGTGCTTCGTAATGACGAACTAGTGGTGGTGGTGATGACCGTGGCCGTGGCCATGGCCGTCATCCTCCGACTCGGCCGGCTTGTCGACCACCGCGGTCTCGGTAGTCTAGATTTAAGCCATGCCTGACCACGCTAAACGAGCCCTTATCGTCACCCGACTCTCCCGAGTCACCGACGCTACTACCTCCCCCGAGCGTCAGCTTGCGATCTGCCGAGAGCTGGTCGCTCAGCGTGGCTTCGACGAGGTCGGCGTTGCCGAAGACCTGGACGTGTCCGGTGCGATCGATCCGTTCGACCGCAAGCGGAGACCCCAACTGTCGGGCTGGCTCCGGGAGCGGAGCGACGAGTTCGACGTTCTGATCGCCTACCGCGTTGACCGGTTCACTCGGTCGCTGCGACATCTCCAGGAGCTTGTCTACTGGTGTGAGGACAACCGCAAGACCCTAGTATCGGCGACCGAACAGCACTTCGATACCACCACCAAGTTCGCCGGTGTCGTCATCGCGCTTATGGGAACGGTCGCACAGATGGAGCTGGAGGCGATCTCCGAGCGCAACGCTTCGACCGCCCGCCACAACATCAAGGCAGGCAGGTACCGGGGATCACAACCGCCGTGGGGATACCGTCCCGAAAAGATTGATGGGGCTTGGCGTTTGGTCCAGGATGCCGGACAGGTCCAGGTGATTCACGAGGTTGCGGGTCGCGTAGTCGATGGAGAACCGCTACAACGGATTGCCCACGACTTGACCCGCCGAGGCGTTCCCACCCCGAAGGATCACACCCTGAAACTGCAAGGCAAGCCGACGAAGGGGACGGCGTGGAGTGTGACTCCGCTCAAGCGATCACTACTCAGTGAGGCCATGCTCGGACGAGTAACCGACGCCAACGGCAAGTCGATCCGTGGTGATGACGGCTCCCCGATCGTCCGTGCGGAGCCGATCCTGACCCGCGAAGTATTCGAGCGGCTACGGGTGGAACTTGACAGCAGGTCCAAGCGCGGTGAGCCGACCGAGCGCTCGTCGTCGCTGCTGCTGCGCGTGCTCCACTGCGGGATCTGTGGGAAGCCCGCCTATAAGTTCAACGGCGGCAGCCATAGCCAGTTCCCCCGGTACAGATGCAAGTCGATGACTCAAGCCGTCAAGTGTGGAAACAAGACGATCCGCGCAGACCAAATCGATTCGCTAGTAGAGCGTTCGATCGCTACGTTGCTCGGTGAGTCCGAAAGGCTTGAGCGGGTATGGGATTCAGGCTCGGACCACTCAGCAGAATTAGAAGAGATCAACGCCGAACTGGTGGAAGTGACGGGCTTCATCGGCACCCCCACGTTCCGCACCGGGACACCTCAGTACGACGCTCTGATGGCCCGCATCGAGACGCTTGCGGCCCGCCAAGAGAAGCTATCCACCGATGAGATTAAGCCTGCTGGATGGAACTGGCAGCCGACGGGCGAGAAGTTCGGCGACTGGTGGGGACGCCAGGACGTGACCGCGAAGAACGTCTGGCTCCGGACGATGAACGTGAGAGCCGAGTTCGGCCGTGGGGGAATCAATTTGGACCTCGGAGACTTGAGCACACTCACGCAGCAGTTGAACGCCAGTGGACCTGTGGCTCAATGGCAGGAGGTCTTCAGAACTATGGGAGAAAACGGCGTAGCGGGTATCGAGCTGAGTGACGACGGTGTGGTGCTGGTCAGCCCTGACGGGCAGAGGTCACAAGCTTTCGACCTCGCGTCGGATGTCCCGATCACCGAATTGCTTAGCCGCGAGTAGTGCGAGCCGCCAGCGCACAAGGTCGAGTGCTACTAGTACGGCGGGTGCGTCCGCCGGGGTCCGGCCCCGCCTCAGATTCCTTCGCCTTCGTCGTCGTTCATCGGTTATTGAACGCGGCTTGGACCGATTCGGTTCGGGTGTTCTTCGTTGATCCGGTTTGGAACACTCTTGCAGATGTTGGAAGAATTCGCGGCTTGGGCAACCATCGCCGCACTGCCACTCACCGCGGTCGGAGCCCTCATAGGCGTCGCTAGCATTGGTCGGCAGCGGGGACTGCGACAGCAACTCCGCGAAGTTTTGGACGAGGTGTTCAAGGCGTGCGACGAATACCAGCAAGGCAATCATGTCTTCCTGAACGAGCGGTTTCTCCGCTCGTCTGCTGAAAGGCTGCGGCTCCTGTCCGAACGTGACGGCCTGAGGTCACCGAGTACCTTCCACATGGCCCAGCTCCGAGACATATTGCTTGACATCGCTGGTCGGTTCGATGTGCCTGCGTCGTTACCGACTCACGGCCTCTCGCCACAACAAAGGGAGGAACTGCTCGAAGCCAATGAGCAACGGTTGACGGCTGGTGTCGATGAAGCCAGACGCCGATCCGCAACCTATTTACGCGCTGTCAATAAGATGGACGCTTGGCGATACCTGACATACCTGCGATTCAAGCGATTCGGCATCACGAGCCGAACATTCGCGAACGCGGCATCGGACGACTTCAGCCATCCGTGGACCGGTCCTCTCAGGTGAAAATTTCGGCAAAGGCCGGGGCGGAGTCGCTTGCCCGACTCCCGCGCTCTGCGATGCTCCTAGTCGTGACTACAACGGTGCCCCCGTACACGGACATGCTCTGGCCCACGCTCCAAGCCGCGAAGGGTCTCGGCGGCTCAGCGTCCATTGCTGAGTTGGACGCCGCCGTGATCGAGGCCGAACAATTCTCAAGCGAGCAACAAGACGTTCTGCACGGAGATGGACCTCAGACCGAGATCCAGTACCGGCTTGCTTGGGCGAGGACCTACCTCAAGGGAATGGGCCTCCTAACGAACAGCAAGCGCGGTGTTTGGACCGTCACCGAGGCCGGCCAGACGGCCACCCAGCCAGAGATTGGCCCCCTTCACTCTCAGTTCGTCGCCGCGTACTCGAAAAAGAAGAAGGGCAAGAGGAAGAGCGGTAAGTCGAACGTCTCGAGTGAGCTTGACCAGGTAGAAGCGGAGGCCGAGGCCGATTGGAAGGACGAGCTTCTGGAGTCCCTGCTGAAGATGTCGCCGACCGCTTTCGAGCGGTTGGCGCAGCGGCTGCTGCGAGAGTCTGGCTTTTCGAGCGCGATGGTGACGGGACGCACTGGCGATGGTGGCATCGATGGCCAGGGTGTCTACCAGATCTCGCTGCTGAGCTTCCCGGTGTTTTTTCAGTGCAAGAGGTATTCCGGGAGCGTCGGCGCAGGGGCGGTGCGGGACTTCCGTGGAGCTATGGCTGGACGTGGCGAGAAGGGGCTGCTTATTACAACGGGCACCTTCACGAACGACGCGCGGACGGAATCGAAGCGGGATGGAGCACCGCCGATTGATCTCATCGACGGCGATCGGCTTTGCGAGCTTTTGAAGGAATACTCGATCGGGGTCAGCACGACGGAGCGGGTGGTCGAGGACGTAAAGGTTGAGGCCGATTACTTCCTTTCGCTGGAACCCAAGCAAATTTCTCCGGCTGATCGACTACTTGGCGCAAGCGGTAATACTGCTGAGCTGGGCATTGGTAGCACTTCGTAAAGTGCAAGTGGCGGCCTGATGCCGCTGGCCGCAATCCGAATGACACACGAGAGCAGATGAGCATCACCTGTGGGAGGGCCTGGCAATGAGGCCTGAGGCGGTAGCCGCCGTTCGTATAGCTGACGTGCTAGTGCTTGCGCTGGCGGTGGTGAAGCCCGGCGGCGGTGCCAGGCTGCTGAACGAAGACAATTCGGCTGACCCGGGGGGATGGGTGTCCATCGAGGACGCCGCGGAGTCGGGACGCGCTTTCTTCGTCGACCTCAAGGACACGCTTACGGCCTTCGACCTCGATACGCCCGAGTTGGTTGCGTCCGGCGAACTCCTCGCAAGCTGGGCAAGCGCACAAGGCCTTCCGGTGCTCGTCGCGTCGTCTGGTCGCCTTGGGCACCGACATCTGTATGTGAGGTGTGACGACCGCGCTTTGGTCGAGGCAGAAGCCTTATCCCTGGGCATTCCGAAATCAGCACTTCGTCGGTCGATCCGGCCGCCGCTGGCCCCTCATCGCAAAGGGCTAATGACGGCGCTGATCTCCCCAGTGAGGGTCGATGATGCGTTGGAGGTCCTCGGCCCCTCGGAGTACGTCGAGCCGCGCCGGAAGAACCTGCCGCCCTGGTTGATGACACTGATAAGCGAGGGCGATTCCGACAACCGCTATGCGGGCCGTTCTCCCATGGCACTGGCTGTTGCTTCGGGTCTCCGCGCATGTGGGTACGACTACGCAACCTACCGAGTCGTGATGGCCAACAACCCATGCGGTGCGAAATACCATGCGCTCTTAGCTGGCGAAGGGACCGAGAACCCGGAAAGCTTCTTAGCTCGGACATGGGAGAAAGCGGCCAGCCAGTTGTCGCCGGCAGAAATCCTCAAGAGGATCTCGGAAATCCGGGTGGCCGTCGAAGCGGCCGATTGGCCGGGCCGGACAGGCACTACGGACCGTGCTGTCATGCTCGCACTTTGCGAACTTGGAACTGCATCAGGAACCACTGCACTCACTTTCGGATCCCGCAAGATCGCGGAGGTGGCGCAGCTCGAGGACCGCACGGTGCGCGGCGCGCTCAGCCGCCTAGTAGACGCGAGATGGCTGGAACGATCGCACGCTGTTCAGGCAGGGGACGCCGACACCTACCGGTTCGGCTCCAAGTTGGACAGGATGACCGCACTAATACCGTCCCCCCCTATAGGGGATAAGTGCGGCAACTATGACCAGTCCGAGAGGGACCGGGTGTTGCTTCACCCTGTCTTCAGGAATGGGTCCGGACTGGGCAAGAACACAGGCCGGACGTGGCTGGTACTGGGTGGGCTCGGCCGTCCGGTCACGACGAAGGAGCTCGCAGAAGTCCGAAGGGCTGACAGGCGGACGGTGGACCGTCACTTGAAGGTTTTGGAGAAGCATGGTCTCGCCGCGAAGTCGGGCACTCAATGGACAGCGTCCGGTGACGGTTGGAGGCTCGATGAACTGGCCGTCGCCCTTGGAGCCGCCAAACGATCTGAGATGCAGTCCGAACGCTATCGGCGAAACCGCGACGGCTACTTCATGGCTCGCCGATTGAAGGACGCTCGTCTGGCCAGCACTGCAGGGGCATCGGCCGTGGCCGGTTCGCCATCCGGCCAATCATCTGATTACGACGAGGCCGATGGGATCGAGCGCTTGACGGAAGAAAAGTTCCGACGCTGGTATGAAGAGCAATTGTTGCTGGATCATTTGGGGCTACCCAACGAGTTGATTTAGGCGCCCACTCGAAAAGATTCGGCATCAGTAGGACAGTGCGTCGCACGGATTACCTGACGGGGGTCACGCCGCGTAGTTGTAAACGGTTTGCCGGCTTACACCAAACTCCTTCGCGAGCGCGGTCACGGCTTCCCCCGCTGCTATACGGGCACGGAGCTCTTTGGCCTGTTCATCGGAGAGCGAAGCTTTACGGCCCTTGTACTTCCCGGCAGCCTTCGCGAGAGCAATTCCCTCGCGCTGGCGTTCGAGGATCATCGACCGTTCGAACTCTGCGACAGCTCCCAGCATGGAGAGCAGCAGCGTGTTCATTGGCGAGTCATCACCAGCGAAGGTCAAGTTTTCTTTCAAGAATTGGACTTTGACGCCCTGGCCGGTGAGCTCCCGAACAATGCGGCGCAGGTCTTCAACGTTGCGTGCGAGTCGATCCATCGAGTGGACGACCAGGGTGTCACCCTCACGGATGTACCCCAGGCAAGCGGCCAATTGAGGTCGCTGCGTGTCCTTGCCGCTTGCTCTGTCGCTGAACACCTTGTCCAGCTCGACCCCATCGAGCTGGCGATCAGTGTTCTGGTCGACTGTGCTTACTCGCTGGTATCCCACGCGATGGCCCATGTGTTCCGCTCCTAGCTCCGCAATGTTAATCTGGACTCTAGACATTGATAGACAGTCTGTCAATCAAAGCGAAACGGGCCCTAGTTTGACATCTGAGAACCCGTTGGGCGCTGTCCACCACGGGTGTACCCCAGATGGACATTCGATCGTCAGCGTGGACGTTGGAGGACTGTCTGGGCCTTCTGAGGGAGGCTGTGTTGCTGCAGGACAGCTATGACCCTGCGGTAGCTTCGTACTTGTTTACTTGGGCTTTGAGGAGGTTTATGACCTCCTCGGCATTGGCGTTCATCAGCCCGCCACCGCCGGTGTTCACGAGGACAGGCCCTATGACTGCGAAGAACTGAAGGAGGTCTGGGCCGCCATCAGAGGTGATCTTGATGCCGATTGAGCCGTTGCCGACCTTGGGTGCAGACATGGGCGCGTAAGTGAGTTTCGCTCCGCCGTAGGTTTCGGTAGTGCACGATGCGAGCGCATCAGTGAGGGACTTAAACGATGCCCCAGCTTGATCGGCGTCTGCATACTGGCGCAATCCAACACTCAGGAACTCGGCGGACAGGCCACCGCCCTTGGTGAACTCCCGCTTCACCCTGATCTTCTCTTGGAAGGGCGGCACGTAGTCGCAAAACGTCTTCGGGGCGCCTGGGTCCGAGGGTGGGTCTTGGCTATACCCGGCCGGAAGGTCCTGCAGGCCCAGAAGTGCCTCGGTGAGCGCTTCCTCGGAGAGGAGTCGTTGGGTGGGGGTAGCGGTTGAGGGCGTGCCTGTCGGAGCGGTCGTGGTTCCACTCGAGTCTGATCCGCCGCCAGCGCCGCAGCCTGCGACGGACAACAGCAGCACGAGAGCTACCAGAATCCGTTGCACCAGTCCCCCTGTGAGTTCACTTGCCGCGACTTCCCTGTACCCGGATCCTTCCAGTTGGCATCGCCGCCGGCATGGACGTGGGCGAGGACACCGATCGGGACAGGCACCGGTGGTAGGAGTGCTACGTGGCCCCCAGGGGGTTACCCTCCCCGGGCACTCCCTGACCGGTCGGTTATGCGGCCGAGCCATCCTGTACGGGTTTTCAAGTTTTACCGTAACTTACCGTAACAGCTACTTCCGGCGGGTCCCAGTCGTGCTCTAACGGGGACACGCATACGTCGCCGTGACTGTCGGTCTGCGCGAACTAGCCTTCCTGACGTCCGCGGGGATGTTCGATCTTCGAGAGGCACGGCCAACCTCCAGCGCTCAGGCGTCGTCTGCGTCGCGGGACCAATGGAGTCAATGGTGGTGATCCAGGAGGACAAGGGTGTGCACCAGGTCGCCGTCGAGGAAGTAGGCGCGGCAGGTGAAGAGCGTCTGCATCGTGCTCCCGTAGTCGTTCTTTGAAAGCACAACGCCGGCCACATTCCAGACTTCTATGCGCGATTGATCGATCCCCTTAAGTGGAGGCTCTAGCAACGAGAACAGATCCCGGCTGTTGGTATCCAACACATCGCTTCTGGCGTCGATCTGCGAAATCTGCGCAGTTGCCGGCGAGGCGAGGCGATTAATGACATCAACCTCGCAACGCTGCTGCGCGGCATCGTCCTCCGATAGCGAAGACGTCCCCGAATCTTTGACTGCAAGAACGGCTATCACCGCAGCGATCGCTATTGCGGCCGAAATGCCAGCGACTATCCACCACAGACGCGCTCGGCGGCGAGGGCACGGCTCTTGACGGTGATGGTTCATTGAGTCGAGTCGCGCCGCCTGCTTCGGTAAATTCTTACATCGGCGGCGGCGGGGGTGGGGGCGGCATCACTGGCATAGGCGGACCGCCCGGACAGCAGGCTGCCGCAGCAGCCATGGCTTCACAGCAGGCACACATTGCCATGTCCATCGAAACTCCTCCAGTCAACCGTTTGGATCGAACTCGATTCCATCTACGTACCTCGATAGTAGTTAAAGATGAGAGCCCGACGTGCGTTATGACGGCATTGACAGACCGTGCTGCCGCTAGACGGGATGCATCTTGTGAACGAGGCAGTGCCGTCGGGTCTCGATAGATCTCGGGGGTTGAGGTCAGGCGCCGAATAGCAGGTACAGACCGGCAAACGTATAGCCGACCATCGTCAGCATCATTGCCAGCTGGCCGGTCAGTTGGTGGCCTACGGGCAGCGCCCGCAATGCTTTATCGTGCGCGGCGACTACTGCCAGCATGTGTCCGATGACCACGGAGGCAACCTTGATGGCCCACAGCAGTGTCGGATTTAGAGAAAGGAAGTACTGCACGTCGCCGGAGTCCAGTCCGAGTAGGTGCCAGCCCCTTCCAAGCGGGTCAGCCAGCCGCACGATTGTCTCCTGGCCCCGCTCGACGAGGTAGGAAAGATAGTGCGCGAAAATGTAGCCCACGACTATCGGAATGAGACTGTGAGCGAGTAGGCCCGGCAACTGACGGCGTTGCTCCCGACTTACACCGGCGGCCGCGCGTGCCGCAGCCGAGAACGTCACACCGACCGCAAGCACGAAAAGCAATAGCCCGAAGGTCCGCAGTACCGTGCCTCCCGCGACATCACCGACCAACGGAATGGCTGCGGCGTTGCGATTAACGAAGTTGCTGAAGGTTGCGGACTGGGAGAAGCTGTCGAACGCGGTGGATCCGAGGAGCACAGCCATCACCGCGACGGTGCCTGATCGCACCGGCATGGTGGGTAGATGATCGAGCGGGTTCCCAAGGACGATGCGCCCTGTTGCGCGGTTTCTCCTGAACGGTGCCAGCCGCGAGACGGTCACGCTGTACACCTCGAACGGGTCGGCCCGCGCGAACCAAGTCGTTCCAAAGAATGCTGCGCCAACCAGCATTGCAACGAGGTAGAGGAGAATCCAGATCTTGATCGCCGTCAGCGAGCCTGGATCAGAACTTGCTAGTTCCAGCCACACGAACGCAAACAACCCCACCACGCCGGGCCAGTAGCCCCAGCCCGCTCGGTACTGCATGCGGCCCTTTGAGGGGGTCGCGCCCTGCCGCCCAGCGTGGACGAGTCGCCACATAGTGCGTACCGGCGAGATCACTCGCCATACTGGGCCGATGATCACCGAGACGGCGACCAGACCTACCCAAAGCAGCACATAAAACGCGCCCGGGAGGGCGTTGTCGCTGCCCTGGGGTCCCCAAATCGCGGCCACGGCTACCCATATGGAGAAGATTGCGGCGGCAGCTGCGAAGAACCATCGAACAATCGAGGAGTCGACGACAGCAGTCACCCACGTCGGTAACTCCCGACCGGGCTTCGCCGGGTCGAACCGCGGCGTCCTCCACGCCACTGCAACCACAGCGAAGGTCGCGGCCAATGCCCACGCGGCCCCAATCACCGCATAGGACAAGGGCACTGGGAGGTCAGTCGATCCCCCTACACCATGCGCGAGGACTGTTTCAGTGGCTTCGCTGATCAAGGCCGGACTTCGATGGTGACGACTGTGACATGCAGGTCATGTAGCTCCACGGCGACGCGACCGGGAATGTCGACGGTGAACTCGAAGCGCTGACTTGGGGCGGCCGCCACCTCGAAGACGTGTTCGGGTACTGAGTGCACGTGCAAGCTGTCCACGGCGTCGCTGGTCACCTGCAGCACGATCGGCTGCCCGGCTACAGCCTGAGCCTCCGCGTTGGTAGGTGTTGCCACACCCTTGTCGACCGTGACATCGATAACCGTCCCGGCGTCAGCACTGGTCGAAGGCGAGGCGGCCGACGTCTGCGCGGAGGGCGATTGCACAGCATCGGATGAGTTTGGGGGCGCGGGTGCAGAGCCACACGCAGCCACCAGGACAGCTGCTCCTATTGCGCTCGTTACTAGGCAAACGCAGCTTTTACGCATGAATTGGTCCGTCCAGTGATGGTTTGAGTACACGATTCGTTAAGTTGGGCACCGCGAGTCCACGGAGGGACCGGGCGGCTGCTACTCCGTAACCGCGGAACGCTCGGGCGAAGGCTCAGCGCTTGGCGAGGCAGGATGCGCGGATCGGCGTGCCCGATCTATCGAGAAAATGCCTAGTGCGACGGCGATTACGGCAAAACCCAAAGCGGTCCAAGCGATCACCGAAGTCATGCCACCCCCGGCACTTGATCCTGCGTCCGAACTCGCCCCGAGATTTACCGAGGGCACCGGGAACTCTGGGTCGCTCCCCTCGGGTGCCGGTTCGGTCCAGGCGTCGGTGGTCCCATCGACGAAGGTCTGATATGTGGGCAGGGCTAAGGACTCGACATCTGGTAGCGGTCCCGCTTCCAGGACGAAATCGTCGAATTCCCCTCGCTGGATTCCCGGACCCGTTGCCGTCCACGTCACGGAGCTGACCACCTCGTCGACGGGTGTGCCGTCGTCTCTGTACATCGGCGGATTGGGTTTCTTCTTCTTGATATCGAGTCGCCATCCCGGAACTGGCTGAGCCAGCACGGTGCGGATCTGAACGTCGTCGGGAATCCGCACTTCTACCTTGGTGGTGGCGGGCTTATTTCGTTCACCGGGAACCCGCAACGTGATCAGGCCAGTCTCCCCTGGCCCGCCCCCGTCGAGGATGGCGTCCACATGAGCGGTCGCTGACGGGCTTGCAAGCAGAGCGGCCACTCCACTTAGCACGAAAATCCCGACGATGCGTCCGAGAATCCTCAACACCGACGACCTCCATCTGTTGTTTGCAGTCCTTCGACGTGGCATCGAAAGGCATGTCGGGAGTCTCAATTTCGCCCCGGGGAGACGGATGATCGCTCGCTACGGTTCACGGCACCTCTCCACATGCGATCAGCTACCGATAACCTGTCGGCATCCGCACCTTTCTCAGCGAAGGCACAGTCTACGGGGTAAGTCCGTAGATGCGTGCAGCAAGGGTCGGCGGGTCGCGCATCTCCGAACTAAACACCGCTGACCTGCGACGCTCCGACCGAGCCGTATTTGACTATCAGACGCACCTTTACAAAGTCTTGATCAAACATCGAGACAACGAATACGCCGACGGCGGACCGTAGACATCACGGACTGTCATGCGCTGACGCGCGAGTGGACAAATGAAAGAGGTCGATGGTGCAAACCAAGCAAATTGCCGTTGCGATCGTCGCAGCTGCAGCAATTACCACCGTTGGTGCGTGCAGCAATTCAGACTCGAATACACAGTCATCGTCCAGCCCAGCCATAACGTCAGCTCCGTCGTCGACGAATGTGGCCCCAGCAGATGCTCAGGGGCACAACGACACTGATGTGATGTTCGCCCAGGGCATGATTCCCCATCACCAACAGGCGGTGGAGATGAGTGACATGCTGCTGGCCAAGGGGGGCATAAATCCTCAGGTCGTTTCATTGGCCGAGAAGATCAAGGCGGCCCAGGCGCCCGAGATCGAGACGATGAGAGGTTGGCTGAGCGACTGGGGTGTTGCACCGATGCCACCGATGAGCAGCGAGATGGACCATGGGGGCATGCCCGGTATGAGCGGTATGCCAGATCACGGCAATATGCCGGGGATGAGCGGTCAGGGGATGATGTCACCCGCCGATATGACGGCGCTTCAGAACGCACAAGGTACCGAGGCCAGCCGACTCTTCCTTACCCAGATGATTAAGCATCATGAGGGTGCTATCTCGATGTCACAGAACGAGATTGACAACGGCGAGAATGCCGCTGCTATCGAGATGGCACGCAACATCGCCTCTTCGCAGCAGGAGGAGATTGCTTCGATGCAGCAGTTGTTGCAGTCTCTTTAAGTCCGCTGCTGGGCGGAATAGGTTGAACCTCAGATGCTTGCGGTGGTCATTGCGGCCGCTGGATTCTTCCCTAGGGATGCCTTCGGCAGCCGCACAGCGAACGCGCATCCCTGGTCTGGGCCGTCGCTGCGGGCGCTGATGCTGCCGCCGTGGGCTTCTACCAACGCTTTCGCGATGGCCAATCCGATACCGGCACCGCCATGGTCGCGGTCACGTGCGGCGTCGGCTCGGTAGAAACGTTCGAAAACGTGGGGAATGTGTTCGGCGGTGATTCCCTCACCCGTATCAACGACTGACACTTCGACGGAGTCGGCGTCTACCGCGGTGGTCACATCGACGCTGCCGCCGGAGGGCGTGTGGCGCAACGCGTTATCCAGTAGGTTACCGATGACTTGTTCAAGGCGTTGCGAATCGCCCATGACCAAGGCCTGTCCTTCACTACCCATCTGCAAGCGAACATCCTTGGCGGCATAGCGTTCTGCGGATGCAGTCACCACCTTCTTGACCACGCCTTCGACATTCACCAGGGTTGGTTCCATCGAATGTGAGCTGTCCTCGGCCTGCGCCAGAGCTGCCAAGTCTGCGGAAAACCGTACAAGTCGGCGGGTCTGATCGCGCAACATCGCGGTGGTCGCTGGATCAAGAGTTCGAACACCGTCTTCGAGTGCTTCCATGTATGCCTCAAGAACAGATACCGGAGTGCGGATTTCATGTGCCAGATCGCTGAACAACCGGCGGCGAGTGGCGTCGACCGCTTGGAGTCGCGACGCCATCTGGTTGAAGGCACTGGCGAGCGCGTCGAAGTCGTCGCCCAATTCTGGGGGCGAGACCCGAATGTTGTAGCGCCCCTGTGCTATCGACGCTGCTGCAGAAGCGACTTCGTTAACGGAGTGTTGCAGCCGGCGACTGATATACCAACTGACAGCGAGAGCGGTTAGTGCCGACACCGCCAGAGCCCCACCGACCGATAAGACCGTGGCGTAGGTGTAAGCCTCTTCAGCGTGAATCTCTTCCATCGAGTTGGCGGGCACACCGGCGCGGTGAAGATGCTCGCGAAACAGCGGCGGACCGACGATCGCGGCGATCACCGCCGTTGTGAAAACCCCTGCAAACAAGACCATCGCTTGCGCTAAAAGGAGTCGGATGCCAAAGCCATGCCGACGCCGTAACGGCCGCAATGCGGCGTCTCCCGGGGCGCCAGGAGTCATTGTCCTGTCCCCATCCGATAACCGACGCCCCGAACCGTGACGATGTAGCGCGGTGCTGCCGCGTCATCGCCCAGCTTGCGGCGGAGATGACCAACATGCACATCGATCAGGTGGTCATTACCAACCCAGGCGTCGTCACGAATGGCTTCGAGAAGTTGGCGGCGGCTGAGCACGACGCCGGGCCTAGCAGACAACGCCTCGAGAAGGTCGAACTCCGTTCGGGTGAGAAGTATCGCGTCATCGTCGATCGTCACTTCACGGGCTGCCACGTTGATTGTGAGTGGACCGAAGTGTCGTGGCGGCGCGGCAGGAATCGGCGGCGCCGACGCATCCGCGACTGGCATCGTGCGTGGCCTTCTAAGCATGGCTCTGATTCGGGCGACCAATTCTCGCGGACTGAATGGCTTGGTGACGTAGTCGTCAGCGCCGACGGTGAGGCCGAGTACGGTATCCAACTCCGTATCGCGAGCGGTCAACATGACCACGTATGCATCGGAGAACGTTCGCAGTTGCCGGCATACTTCCAAGCCGTCGATGCCGGGAAGCCCAAGATCGAGGATGACGACATCTGGGTCGAGTTCGCGAGCAATGGTAATCGCGTCTGCACCGTTGCCTGCGACAATGGCTTCGAAATGCTCACGTTCCAGGTAGCTGGCGACCACCTCAGCTAGCGGCGCTTCATCGTCGACCACCAGGGCGCGGAACGAGGGTTGTCGAGACAATCGCGGGCCAACCATGACCCTATGTTGCCTGCTCATGTCATGAGTGGGGTGTCGTGAATCGATCTAGCTGACGTCTTGAGCAGATCTTCACACAATCAAAACTGTTTCGACGTACTTGCGCGTCACGAACGCCGCAGCGGATCGGCAGATACATTGTGTCGAAAGATCAATCGACTGACGCGGTGGATGCGACCGCGTCGATGCGGAGCGCGCCATGCAGCAGCGAGGTTTCGGTGACCTAGAAGCCGTCATCATGGACCTCATTTGGGACTACGAGGACCCCGTGACAGTGCGTCAGATTTTCGATGAACTCTCTGCGGACCGCCAGATCGCCTACACCACTGTGATGTCGACGATGGACAACCTGCATCGCAAGGAGTGGCTGAATCGTGAACGCAGCGGTAAGGCGTACTTGTACCGCGCTGTGATGAGCCGTGAAGAGCGGTCCGCGCGATTGATGCGGGCCGCGTTCGAGACCGGTGGTGACACGAACGCGGTGTTGGCCTTCTTCGTCGACCAGATGAGCGCTGAAGAATCAGCGCAGTTGCGCTCGGCCTTGCGTCGTAACGGTAACCGACGGCGATGACTACGGGCTTATGGCTCCTGGTGTACGGCGCCGCGCTGGCCTGGCTTTCGCCATCAATACTTGCACGGCTCACCAAGTCCGGTATTAGCCCTCAGATGGGTGTGGCGGCCTGGTTGACCGCGATCGCAATGACGGTCATTGCCTGGGTTACTGCCGTAGTGCTCATCGGTGTTGCCGCAATCGACGGTCTGAAGGGCACATCGGCGGTGACGCTGTGTCTGGAGCTGTTCGGTCTCTCCGAGCACGGCGGGCTCCTCGGCCTGAGTGGCTCAATCGCGTTGACGATCGCTGGCATCACCTTGTCGGTCCTTTTCTTTGTGAGAACCAGTCGGTCGGTCACGCGGCTGAGGTCGCGAAGCCGCGAGCACGCGAACGCAGTGCTGCTGGTAGGTCGGCGGACCACACGCCCCGGCGTTGTGGTTGTCGATGCCCAGAGGTCCGCGGCCTACTGCGTGTCCGGGCGCCCTCCTGCGATCGTGGTAACCAGCGCTGCGTGGTCGTCTTTGCCTCGGCCCGAGTTGGCGGCTGTGTTGGCCCATGAGCAGGCACATATCGCGGGTCGGCACCACCAGCTTCTTATGGTGCTGCGAGCAATGGCGGCGGCCCTTCCCCGACTGCCCTTGTCACAGCACAGTGTTTCCGCTGTTGCTGAACTACTGGAGATGTGTGCCGACGATGCCGCTGCTCGACGACACGGCGTCGACCCCATCCTGGGCGGCTTGCTTGCCATGGCTGTACCGCGCCACCCGCTCCCGGCCGACGGACTAGCGGCGGCGAGCACCGCTGTGGCAGCGCGGGCGATGCGGCTCGCTCAGCCTGCGCGCGAGCGTGCCAAGTGGGGCCAGAGACTGCTGCTCGCGCTCTCTATGACGACGATGCTCAGCGCGCCTGCCCTCATCGAGCTGCTGTGTCACCACTGAGTGGCCGCCTAGCGTTCGCCAGGCCAACTGCTGCGTTGCGCGCGTAGCGGCTTACGTCCGTTAGGCACACGGGCCGTTCGACGCGACCGCCCTCTTAACAGACGCCCGAGCTTCCGCTGTGATTCCCATCACACGTTTGGCTGTGGCGACGGATAGCACACTGTCGCACCGATACGACCAGAAGGCGGAGCCAGGAACACATTCAGTGAATGTCGAAAAAGGAAAGCGACCGTAAACCTACGTAGAAAAACCGTAGATAACCAGCATGGATACCACGCGCGAAAAATAAAGATTTCGTCAAAAGCGTTACTGGGCAATAACACTCGGCCGACTTATCGAGCTCGCCGTCAAGCGGGGCGAATCACCAACACACGCTCATTGCGGCGCGATCACGAGATGGCGTCGAATCGGCGGGTCCTCAATTCGGGCTCGATTCGCTGCTACAGTCGGCTACATTGTGAGGTACAACGACGCTCCCATCGATGCGCGACGGAACACCGTCGTCGCCGTCTTGGTCGCGTTCGTTGTACTGATCTCAGCCACCGGGTGGAAACTCGCCGAGCAAGAGCATCCCGCACATCATGGCCCCCATGCGCTGACATCCAGTATTTCTAGCGACTTTCCAGTCGTCGTGGAGCACCCACACGTGCAGGACGGATCCGTCACCGTCACACCTGACACGTTCGCCGAAGCGGCCTTGCCGCGCACGGTGACGCTGCTGGCCGCCATCGGCCTCGTCGCCGTTATAGGTGCCGCATTCTCATCGTGGGTGACAGGCTCGCATGCTGTCATCCGAGGTCCCCCAAGACGTGGTGGCTCTGTCGCCGGACAGCAACTGCTGCTCCGGCTCTGCATCGCGCGCCGCTGATTCGGTAGCGCCAGACTCACCGCCCTTCGGCGTGAGTCGGTGACCGCTACTCGTGTCAGCCGCCGCGGCAAGGAAGTCGTGGCCTCACCGAAAGTGACCCACGTACATGAGTCATGCTCTGTCCGTTCACTCACCCCACCACTACGCAATCCAACATCACCGCCTACGTCGCTTCGACCAGCCGGGCACGATGATCGGAAATACGCCAGTCCTGCGTATCTCAGCGCCGTTCACCGACGGCAGCCGCGGGTTCTGGGCCAAGCTCGAAGGATTCAACCCCGGCGGCATGAAAGACCGTCCCGCGATACACATGGTCGAAAGAGGCCGCGCCCGCGGTGACCTACGGCCCGGCAGCAGAATCGTCGAGTCGACAAGCGGCACGCTGGGACTGGGACTGGCCTTGGCCGGCACCGTGTACGGCCATCCGGTCACTCTCGTCACAGATCCCGGACTCGAACCGATCATCTCCCGGATGCTGACCGCCTACGGTGCTGATGTCGATGTCGTCACTGAACCGCACCCTGAAGGCGGATGGCAGCAGGCACGACGTGATCGAGTGATGGAAATCCTCGAATCCGAGCCCGAAGCTTGGTACCCAGATCAATACAACAATCCCGACAACGTCGATGCCTATCGGGGACTTGCAGAAGAGCTATCGGCGCAGCTGGGCGCGATCGACATACTCGTCTGCTCGGTAGGCACCGGCGGCCATTCGGCCGGGATTGCGCGCGTGCTCCGCGAAACCAACCCCGACCTGCAGCTCATCGGGGTCGATACCATCGGCTCAACCATCTTTGGCCAGCCCGCGCGACCGCGATTGATGCGAGGGCTGGGGTCGAGTATCTACCCTCGCAACGTGGACTACGCCGCCTTCAACGAAGTTCACTGGGTCGCTCCCAGAGAGGCTGTGTGGGCATGCCGCACGCTGGCGGCTACCCACTACGCCACAGGCGGCTGGAGTGTTGGCGCCGTTGCCCTGGTGGCCGGTTGGGCCGCGAGGACGAATCCATCGAACGCAACCATCGCGGCAGTCTTCCCAGATGGGCCGCAGCGCTATTTCGACACCGTCTTCAACGACGACTACTGCAACGTCAATGGACTGCTTCCGGGCAGTCCGCCGCGCAATCCAGAACTCATCACCGACCCACGCAATCATGTCGTCACCTCCTGGACACGGACGTCAGCGATAACAGATCCGACAGCGGTCTCACCATGAGCTTCACGGCGCAGTTTCGTAGCTTTGGCTGGCCCAGCCGGATGCTGATGATCAATCAGTTCGGCATCAATCTCGGTTTCTACATGCTCATGCCCTATCTCGCGGGATACCTCGCCGGCCCGCTCGGTCTTGCCGCATGGTCGGTCGGACTAGTACTCGGAGTGCGGAACTTCTCGCAGCAGGGCATGTTCATCGTTGGCGGCACGCTCGCGGACCGTCTCGGTTACAAGCCGTTGATCGTTGCCGGATGCATACTGCGTACCGGCGGGTTCGCATTGCTAATTGTTGCCGACTCGTTGCCCGCAGTGCTGATCGCCTCCGCAGCAACAGGGTTCGCGGGGGCTCTTTTCAATCCGGCGGTACGCGCCTATCTCGCTGCCGATTCAGGACAACGACGCGTCGAAGCATTCGCGACCTTCAACATCTTCTATCAAGCGGGGATACTGGCCGGGCCGCTGGTTGGGCTTGCACTATTGGCCCTCGACTTCCGCATCGTCGCGGCATCGGCGGCGGCCGTCTTCGCACTCCTTACCGTGGCCCAGCTTTTCGCCTTGCCGCAGCATCGGGGGAAACCCCCAACCGAAAAGACCACCGTTCTGCAGGATTGGCGGACCGTTCTCACAAACCGGTCCTTCCTCCTGTTCTCCATAGCGATGATCGGCTCCTACGTTCTCTCCTTCCAGGTCTACCTTGCCCTGCCCTTGCACGCGAAAACCCTCGTGCCGGCTCATGAATCACTTGTTGTTGCAATGGTCTTCGTGGTGTCAGGCCTTGTGGCCGTCGCGGGACAGCTACGTATCACCCGATGGTTCACCAGGCGCTGGGGATCGGGGCACTCGCTGGTTATCGGCATGCTCATACTGGCAGCCGCTTTCACGCCCATGATTGCGTTCCCCAGCGGAGCACGGTTCGGGGAGCTCGCCGCCATCCTCGCACTCGTCGTCGCAGCAGCAGTCCTTGCCGTCGGTTCAGCGGCAGTGTTTCCATTTGAGATGGACACCGTCGTCTCGCTGGCCGAAAACCGATTGGTCGGTACGCACTACGGCTTCTACAACACGATCGTCGGCATCGGCATTCTTGCGGGGAACCTAGCCACCGGTGGCCTGATGCAAGCGGCCCGCACTGCTGGCCTTGAAGAACTCGTCTGGATTGCGTTGACAGCGGTCGGGTTGCTGGCTGCCGCGGCGCTCTACCGGCTCGACCGCAGCGGACGTTTGGTCCCCGAGTTGCCAAGCGCAACGCACGCCGCTTGAGCACGAACAACTACGCCTCGCCACGTGACTGCAAAACGGCAGTAGCTGAACCAGCCGAGGACCGTCTAGAGGTGCGCCAGTTCGCCTTGCCGAACGTGCACCTGCACCGCACTTATCGAGACTTCAGAAAATTGCGTAAATGCCTGTGCGACAAGCGAATAGCGTTACCCACCCGACGCCTGAACGGGATGACAATGTACCCCCTTAAGGCAGCGACACGGACTAACATTGACTTATCTACTAAGTAACTACGTACGTAGCTGCAACGTAAATAGCTTCGGACGCTTACAGATCGGAGAACTGATGAAGACATTCCTCACAGCTGTTGCTGTCGCCTTGAGTGCAGCGAACATCGTGGGCACTGCAGCAGCCTCGGCTGCACCCAGCGGCCCGCGGTCGGCAGCGGACACGGTGGCCTCGCTCGAAGCACAAGGTTTCAAAGTGATCGTGAACAAGGTCGGCCACGCCCCGTTAGATCAATGCACCGTCAGAGGTGTTCGCCAGGGCCAGGACGTAACCGAACTCAAGCGCAACAGGCGGGACCAAACAGTCGAAAGAGTCAAGTACACGACCGTCTACGTCGACGCGACCTGCTGAGCCCGGCAGTTTAGTGCCCCAGGAGTTTCGGCTTCTGGGGCGCTGACGTTCCGGCTTGGGAGCGGTTTGATCGTCGGCGCAAGGAACACGGGGCATCGTGGATGGAAACGGTCGAGCGACGGCAACTGCGCCCACGTCATCACGCCCGCGCAGCGTTGGTCGCGCGCGATCGAGAATCCGACTCGCGAACTTAGGAACGGTACTGCGTGAAGTTATACGGCTGCGTTGCCAGCGCTCCATTGCTCCCAAGGGATGTTCCAGTCCCCCAGGCCGTCTATACCGGAAAGTGTTGAGCCCACCGTGTTGATTACTTCTACGATGTCTCCCCGCTTGGTGTTGTCGTAGAACCAGCGGGCATTGGCGGGATTGACGTTGAGGCATCCATGACTGACGTTCGAAACGCCTTGACTGCCCACGGACCACGGTGCTGAATGAACGTAGATCCCGCTATACGACATCTGGGTCGCCCATTCGACCTCCGTACGGTAGCCGTCGGGTGAGTTGACAGGAACACCGTATGTGGACGAGTCCATGACCAGGAACGAGTAGCGGTCGCCGATGATGTACTTTCCGTTATTAGTCGGGGTTCTGTCCTTGCCCATTGACATAGGCATAGTCTTCTCGATCTGCCCGTTGCGGCGAACCGTAAGAGTCTTAGTGGCGTCGTCTGCGACGGCGATAACCTCGTCACCGATCGTGAAACGCGTGGCGGCGTCGTCCTGCCCGAACAACCCGTTACCAAAGTTGACCCCGTAGGCGTTGACCCGCACCTCCACCGCCGTTCCGGGTTTCCAGTACTGCGCTGGACGCCAGCGGACCTCGCGATCGCTGAGCCAATAGAAGGCGCCCTCGACCGGAGGGGTGGCTGTTACTGAGATCGCTCGCTGAGCGGCGACTCGGTCGGGAATGGGCTCGTCGAATCTGATGACTACTGGTTGCCCTACTCCGACGACCTCGCCATCGTTTGGCAGCACATAGGGCATCGTCAGGTTTTCAGGCGAATGGGTTTCGAAGGTCATCGTGTTACGCACGATCCCGCCCAGTCCCAAAGCCTCGGCCTTAAGGGTGTACTGCTTGTTGTAGCCGAGCGGTTCAGCCGAAGACCATGTCGTCCCATCGGCTCCGACTTGACCGGCGACGGACAGCCCGGCTTCGTTAACAAGCCTTACCGTCCCAAGTACTCCATCGCCAGCACTGACTGTTACCGGTGTGTCGACCGAGACCCCGATCGCGCCGTCGGTTACCGAGGCTTGCAGTTCAGGCACGAGCAGATCACCGTAGGGAGTGCCCTTTTCGGCGATCACCTGTGGCGAGGGCGCCGAAGGCGCAGCGGTGCAAGCTACTAGCGCGAGCAATGTAAACACCACCAGCGTTGTGGTACAAAGCCAACGCGGCGACGGCCCGCGCACGACCCGGCGTATGTCCGGCATGTGTCTCCTCCATGTGCATAACGATTGCCGGGCTATGCAGGTTCTGCGCCCCCTCGCTAACAGTTAGTTCCAGTGTCACGGTCCTCGATGTGGCTTGCTTAGCCCTTTCATCAAGGTTCGGTAAAGCAACCCCCGAGGACTCATAGTCCGCATATGCCGCCGACTCCGACGTGAGCGCACCGCGATACACCAACCAGGCGTTCACCAAAGTCGGCACTTTGACCGCACTCGCAAGCGAACCCGTTCGCCCTTTCGATCAACGAGATCACCGCGACCGTGACCAACACTCTTGCGAGCGCCGGATCGCGAGAGTACCGTCTCGGCTATACCCCAGGGGGGTATATAGAAATTAGGGCCGTGTCTTTAGTGCGGGTCGTGCCATGTTTTGTCACATGCGCGCGAGCCGATACGGAAAGAGTGCGGTCAAACATCTGTATCGCGCACCCTGACCACGAAGGACCATCATGAATATGCCCTCGCCGAACGAGGCCGCGCACAGCCACCATGAATCACACCATGACATGGGAAGCGTCAACCGGATGGCCGTCAGCGCGACGTTGCACTGCCTAATGGGAGTCGATCAGCGTGTCCTTGACGGGGATCTTGGTTCTTCAGCGGGAGGCTGATCACCGGACCGCCGGCTGGTGAGCACTGTTACAGCCTGGAGTGCTGGTCGACTCCTACGGTTACCTAATGGGAGTCGATCAGCGTGTCCTTGACGGGGATCTTGGTTCTTCAGCGGGAGGCTGATCACCGGACCGCCGGCTGGTGAGCACTGTTACAGCCTGGAGTGCTGGTCGACTCCTACGGTTAGATCGTGCCCCGGCCGGTTGGTGAGGTCATCTGTAGCGCTCATGGGATGTCGTGCCGGTTCTGAGCACTGATCCATTAGGTCGCCGCCGGGTGCCTTCGGTTCGAACAGGTTCCACCCACGCTGGACCAAGGGAGGCCAATCGATGCTGTTAGTCGGAGACGACTGGGCAGAAGACCACCACGACGTGTATTTGATGAACGAGGCCGGTGAGCGGCTGGCCGCACGGCGACTACCCGAGGGCCTGACCGGGATCGGACGGTTGCACGAGCTGATCGCCGAGCATGCCGAAGACCCTGCCCAGGTCGTGATCGGCATCGAGACCGACCGGGGCCTGTGGGTCGATGCGTTGACTGCGGCCGGATATCAGGTGTTCGCGGTCAACCCGCTGGCCGTGGCCCGCTACCGCGACCGTCACCACGTCTCGGGAGCCAAGTCCGATGCCTCGGATGCCAAATTGTTGGCTGATCTGGTGCGCACCGACCGGCACAACCACCGCCCGGTCGCTGGCGACAGCTCAGATGCTGAGGCGATCAAGGTGCTGGCCCGGGCCCACCAGAATCTGATCTGGGCCCGCACCCGCCACACCAACGGTCTGCGCTCGGCACTGCGTGAGTACTACCCCGCCGCTGTAGAGGCCTTCGACGATCTGGCCGACCGCGACGCGCTGGCCGTCCTGGGCCGCGCCCCGACCCCCGCCGACGCGAAGCGTCTGAGCCTGTCGAAGATCCAGGCGGCGCTCAAAGCCGGTGGGCGCCAACGCAATCTGGATAGCCGGGCACTGCAGATCCAGGAACTGCTGCGCAGCGAGCAGCTCACCGCATCGGCCGCTGTCACGGCCGCCTTCGGAGCCAGCACCCGGGCCACGGTCGCCATCATCGTCGAACTCAACCACCAGATCGTCGATCTGGAAGCCGAACTGGCGACACATTTTGAGACACACCCGGACGCCGACATCTACCGCTCCCTGCCAGGACTTGGTGTCATCCTCGGCGCCCGGGTGCTCGGTGAGTTCGGGGACGACCCGAACCGATACACCAACGCCAAGTGTCGCAAAAACTACGCCGGAACCTCACCTTTGACGATCGCGTCGGGCCGCAAACGCGCCGTGCTGGCCCGCCACATCCGCAACCGACGCCTCTACGACGCTATCGACGCCTGGGCCTTCAGCGCCCTTACCCGCAGCCCCGGAGCACGCGCCTACTACGACCAGCGCCGCGCTGCCGGCGACCTTCACCACCAAGCCCTACGCGCGCTGGGAAACCGTCTCGTGGGCATCCTCCACGGCTGCCTGCGCCACCGCACCGCATACGACGAGCAGACAGCATGGTCGCACCGCCAAAACATCCCCACCGCAAAGGCCGCTTGACAACTTGCGCACTTGGGATGTCTAACC
>NZ_JACKUK010000017.1 GCF_025822765.1 Mycobacterium barrassiae
GGGCATCCTCCACGGCTGCCTGCGCCACCGCACCGCATACGACGAGCAGACAGCATGGTCGCACCGCCAAAACATCCCCACCGCAAAGGCCGCTTGACAACTTGCGCACTTGGGATGTCTAACCAAGTGCCTATCGCGGCCCGTTAAGCTCGGCCCATGAGCGAACCAACCCGCTGGGAGTACGCCACCGTCCCGTTGCTCACGCACGCGACCAAACAGATCCTCGACCAGTGGGGTGAAGACGGCTGGGAGCTGGTCTCCGTCCTGCCGGGGCCGACCGGTGAGCAGCACGTCGCCTACCTGAAGCGGCCAAAGTGAGCGCCTCGGCCAAACTCGCCGAGCTGGGCATCGAGCTGCCCGACGTGGTGCCGCCCCTGGCGGCCTACGTGCCCGCTGTGCGCACCGGCAACCTGGTGTACACCGCCGGGCAGCTGCCCATGGAGTCGGGCAGCCTGCTGCGCACGGGCAAGGTGGGCGCCGAGGTCAGCCCTGAGGACGGCAAGGCTCTGGCGCGGGTGTGCGCGCTCAATGCGCTGGCCGCGATCAACTCGCTGGTCGGCGTCGACTCGGTGACCCGCGTGGTCAAGGTGGTGGGTTTTGTCGCATCCGCACCGGGCTTCAGCGGGCAACCGGGCGTCATCAACGGTGCGTCGGAGCTGTTCGGTGAGGTGTTCGGCCAGGCCGGAGCCCATGCCCGGTCGGCGGTCGGGGTGTCCGAGTTGCCGTTGGATGCGCCGGTTGAGGTCGAAGTGATCGTTGAAGTCGCGTGACTCTGGAGCACCCCGCGTACAAGCAACTCCGTCCGGTGACGGAGACCGCGTCGGTGCTGCTGTGCGACAACCCCGGACTGCTGACCCTCGACGGCACCAACACCTGGGTGCTGCAGGGGCGAGGCAGCGACGAGATGGTGATCGTCGACCCCGGTCCTGAGGAGGATGACGAGCACATCGATCTCATCGCGGGACTCGGCAAGATCCCGCTGGTGCTGATCAGCCACAAACACGAGGACCACACGGGTGCCATCGACAAGCTCGTCGACCGCACCGGTGCGGTGGTCCGCTCGGTGGGCAGCGGTTTCCTCCGTGGACTCGGCGGCCCGTTGACTGACGGCGAGGTCATCGACGCGGCCGGCCTGCGCATCACGGTGATGGCCACGCCCGGCCACACCGTGGACTCGGTTTCCTTTGTGCTCGACGATGCGGTGCTGACCGCCGATACCGTGCTGGGCCGCGGCACCACCGTCATCGACAAAGAGGACGGCAGCCTGCGGCAGTACCTGGATTCGCTGCAGCGGTTACGCGGCCTCGGACAGCACACGGTGCTTCCCGGACACGGTCCAGAGCTCCCCGATTTGGCCGCCGTCAGCGACATGTATCTGGCGCATCGCGAGGAGCGACTCGACCAGGTGCGTGCAGCACTGAGAGAACTCGGCGACGACGCCACCGTGCGACAGATCGTCGAGCACGTCTATACCGACGTCGACGAAAAACTCTGGGACGCAGCGGAATGGAGCGTCCAAGCCCAGGTGGATTACCTACGTTCCTGAGCGATTTGTGTGCATATAGGAGCGCTCACCGCAACACAGCGCACACAAATCGCAAGGATCAGCGGGCGCGACGGGCCAGGCGCTCGCTGTCGGAGATGAGAACGCTCTTGCCCTCCAGCCGAATCCACCCGCGATGGGCGAAATCGGCCAGCGCCTTGTTGACGGTCTCGCGCGAGGCGCCGACGAGCTGAGCGATCTCCTCCTGGGTCAGGTCGTGGGTGACCCGCAGCGCGCCGCCCTCCTGCGTGCCGAAGCGCTGAGCCAGCTGCAGCAGCTGCTTGGCCACGCGGCCGGGCACGTCGGTGAAGATCAGGTCGGCCAGGTTGTTGTTGGTGCGCCGCAGTCGGCGGGCCAACACGCGCAGCAGCTGTTCGGCGATCTCGGGACGATCGGAGATCCAGGCACGCAGCGCGTCGCGGTCCATCGAAACTGCGCGCACGTCGGTGATGGTCGTGGCGCTGGACGTCCGCGGCCCGGGATCGAAGATCGACAGTTCGCCGAACATGTCCGACGGGCCCATGATCGTCAGCAGATTCTCGCGGCCGTCCGGTGAGCGGCGGCCGATTTTGACCTTGCCGGAAACGATGATGTAGAGCCTGTCGCCGGGTTCACCTTCCGCGAACACGGTGTGCCCACGGGGGAAGTCGACGGGCTGTAATTGCTTGGTCAGCGCTGAAACGGCGCTGGGTTCGACTCCCTGGAAGATTCCGGCCCTCGCCAGGATCTCGTCCACGTTGCCCCTCTTAAGCTGTTGGGTGATATGACATGCGCAGGCCGACCTCTGTTTGGT
Organism: Mycobacterium barrassiae; assembly: GCF_025822765.1. Classification (GTDB taxonomy): domain Bacteria; phylum Actinomycetota; class Actinomycetes; order Mycobacteriales; family Mycobacteriaceae; genus Mycobacterium; species Mycobacterium barrassiae. Next base: position 2,337 of record NZ_JACKUK010000017.1, read on the forward strand.
TAGCGAAAACAGTCTAGAGGTAACCCCCGCCGACGTTGTCGGCATTACGCCTCCAGCGTGACCAGCCCACGCTACACACGATTCGGTTGCCGAGTCGCCCGAAACTCCGGATTGACCGCGCTGTGGACATAGACCCGCGTCGGCAAACCGGTGGACTCGGCGAGCGCGGCTCGCGCGCTCGGCACCGCCCCCTGCGCGTTCAGGCGTCGGTGCTGGGAGTCCATGGCGCGGCTCATACCGTCTCGCGCAAGTGTGTTGACGTCGACCGCCTCGGCCTGATCTAGAAATGCCGCGACGTCGCTCGCAGAGACCGTGTCGTGGCGAAGAGTCGCTTCGACTCGATCCAACGCGAACGTTGCCATCATCAGCAACCCCGGGATCAGCGCCACGAGCAACCACGACACAAGGGTGAAGTAAACACGGCCAAGGTCTCATCGGGATCACGAATTGTCACCGGTCCGCACCGGTTCGGTCGGGGCCTGTCGGCGATCCTCAGTACGCTGATTCTGTGACTGTCCCCAAGCGCGCCCGCAAAAGAGACGGCGAGACCCGCCTCGGCCTCATCCGCCGCGCCCGGCGAATGAATCGCGCGCTGTCACAGGCCTTTCCACATGTGTACTGCGAGCTGAACTTCACCAATCCACTCGAACTGACCGTCGCGACCATTCTGTCGGCCCAAAGCACCGACAAGGGGGTCAACCTCACCACCCCCGCGCTGTTCAAGAAGTACCGGACCGCGTTGGACTACGCGCAGGCCGACCGCACCGAACTAGAGCAGATGGTCCGCCCGACCGGCTTCTATCGAAACAAGGCCAACGCGTTGATGCGGCTGGGCGCCGAACTCGTCGAGCGGTTCGACGGCCAGGTGCCCAAGACGATGGAGGAGCTCGTCACGCTGCCGGGCGTCGGCCGCAAGACCGCCAACGTCATCCTGGGAAACGCCTTCGGCATTCCCGGCATCACCGTCGACACCCACTTCGGCCGCCTCGTCCGGCGCTGGAACTGGACGCAGGAAGAGGACCCGGTGAAGGTCGAGCACGCGGTCGGTGAACTCATCGAGCGCAGGGAATGGACCGACCTCAGCCATCGGGTGATCTTCCACGGCCGACGCGTATGCCACGCGCGAAAGCCCGCCTGCGGCGTGTGTGTCCTCGCCAAGGACTGCCCGTCGTTCGGCACCGGCCCGACCGACCCGTTGATCGCTGCCCCGCTGGTCAAAGGCCCCGAAACCGACCACCTGCTGGCACTGGCCGGCCTCTGACCCGCCGTCCCGCCAGTTCCGATGCACACCTCGACTCGATGGACCGTGGCGGTATTGGTCGTCGTCGTGGCTCTCGGGGTAGCCCTGTGGTCCCAGCTCGGGGATGACGAGTCCGCACCGGGCTCGACCGGACCCGGCGCATCGCGCGACCGGCGTGACGCCGACACCGCCGAAGCCCTGGCGGGCCCCCGGACCCGCGCCGACCTGGCACCATGCCCGCCGCCCGGCCTCGGCGACGGGCCGGCGGCGTTACGCGGCATCGTGCTGGAATGCGCGGGTGACGGGTCGAGCGTCGACGTCGCCAAGGCTCTCGCCGGGCGGACGGTGGTGCTGAACCTGTGGGCCTACTGGTGTGCGCCGTGCACTCAGGAGCTGCCCGCGATGGCGGAGTACCAGAAGCGGGTCGGGTCCAAGGTGACCGTGTTGACGGTGCACCAGGATGAGAACGAGACCGCGGGGTTGTTGCGACTGGCTGAACTGGGGGTACACCTGCCGATGTTGCAGGACGGCCGACGTCGCATCGCGGCGGCGCTGAAGGTGCCCAACGTGATGCCAGCGACGGTTGTGCTGCGTTCGGACGGTAGCGTGGCCGCAATCCTGCCGCGGTCCTTCGCCAACGCCGACGAGATCGCGGCCGCGGTCGGGCCGCAGATAGGAGAGGCGGGGTGAGCTGGGCCAGCGAGGGGAGTGAACTCGCACCCCTCAACGCCGAAGCCGCCCCCACCTGGCTCAAACCCCTGGTCGACAACGCCAAGGACATCAAGCGCGCTTATCGGCGGCGGGTGTCGCCCGAGGTGCTGGCGATGCTGACCGCCGCGAACACCAAGGCCGCAGTCGCCGGAGAACGGCGCGACGCCGCGGTGCTGGTGCTGTTCTCCGGCCCGCAGGAGCCCCGCTCTGGCAGCGGGCTCGCCGAGGCCGATCTGCTGGTGACGGTGCGCGCGTCCACCCTGCGCCACCACGCCGGACAGGCCGCCTTCCCAGGTGGGGCCGCCGATCCGGGCGATGCCGACCCCGTGCACACCGCCCTGCGTGAGGCCAATGAGGAGACGGGCATCGATGTGGGACGGTTGCAGCCGTTGACCACCCTCGAGCGGATGTTCATTCCGCCGTCGGGCTTCCATGTGGTGCCGGTGCTGGCCTATTCGCCTGATCCGGGGCCCGTGGCGGTGGTCGACGAGTCCGAAACAGCGGTCGTGGCCCGTGTGCCGCTACGCGCGTTCGTCAACCCCGAGAACCGAATCATGGTGTACCGCAAGGAGAATACGCGTCGCAGTGCCGGACCGGCGTTCCTGCTCAACGAAATGTTGGTGTGGGGATTCACCGGACAGGTGGTTTCGGCGATGCTCGACGTCGCCGGTTGGACGCAGCCGTGGAACACCGACGACGTTCTTGAACTCGAGGACGCGATGGCTCTGGTCGGACACGGCCGCGACGCTGCCGGTTAGGGTAGGCCCAACCATGACATCGTCCCAGTGGCTCGACCTCGCCGTCCTCGCGGTCGCTTTCATCGCCGCTATCTCGGGCTGGCGCTCGGGTGCGCTGGGATCACTGCTGTCCTTCGTCGGCGTGGTGCTCGGCGCGGTGGCCGGCGTGCTGCTGGCACCACACGTCGTCGCCAATATCGAAGGCCCCCGGACCAAACTGTTCGTCACGTTGTTCCTGATCCTCGCCCTGGTGGTCGTCGGTGAGATCGCGGGCGTGGTGCTGGGCCGGGCGGTGCGCGGCGCAATCCGCAGCCCCGGAATGCGCACCCTCGATTCGACGATCGGGGTGGCGCTGCAGATCGTCGCGGTTCTGGTCGCGGCGTGGATGCTCACCTATCCGTTGCAGACCTCGGACCAGCCCAACCTCGCCGCGGCCGTGCGCGGGTCGGTCGTGCTCAAGGAAGTCGACGACGTTGCGCCCCCGTGGCTGAGGTCTGTGCCAAGACGGCTGTCGGCGCTGTTGGACACCTCCGGCCTGCCCGACGTCCTGCAACCGTTCGGACGCACGCCGATCGTGGCTGTCGACGCCCCCGATGCAGCACTCGCCGCCGACCCCGTCGTCGCGGCGACACGGCCCAGCGTGGTGAAGATCCGTGGCGTCGCGCCCGGATGCCAGAAAGTGCTCGAGGGCACCGGATTCGTCGTCGCGCCCAACCGGGTGATGTCGAATGCGCACGTCGTCGCGGGCGCGGAGAGCGCCACCGTCGAGGTCGACGGCCGGACATACGACGCATACGTCGTGTCGTACGACCCCCAGGCGGACATCTCGATACTCGATGTGCCTGGCCTGGACGCCGCGCCGCTGCAGTTCGCCCAGGGCGAGGCCGCAACCGGCACCGACGCCGTCGTGATGGGGTATCCCGGTGGCGGTGATTTCGCCGCCACCCCGGCCCGTATCCGGGAGACCATCGAGCTCAACGGCCCCGACATCTACCGCAGCACTACGGTGACGCGCCAGGTGTACACCATCAGAGGCAGTGTGCGACAAGGCAATTCAGGTGGACCGATGATCGACCGCAGCGGCCAGGTGCTCGGTGTGGTGTTCGGGGCGGCGGTCGACGACGCCGACACCGGTTTCGTGCTGACCGGCGAGGAGGTCGCGCGTCAGCTCGACAAGCTGGGCAACACCGAACGCGTGGCGACGGGCGCCTGCGTCACGTAGTCACGCGCCGTACACCTGTGTGAGGAACCGCTGCAGCTGGGCGTTGACGGCCACGGGTGCTTCCTCATGCGCGAAATGCCCTGCGCCATCGATGGACACGTAGCGGCCGTGCGGCGCATAGTGCTGGGTCCGGTAGACCGGATCGGTGAGGACGTACGGGTCGGCGTCGCCGCGGAGGTGCAGCACGGGAACGTTGATGGGTCGACGCGTCGAGCGCATGAACCGACGGCCCTCGCCGCGGAACTGGCTTCGGACCGCCCAGCGCTGATATTCCAGCGCCGAGTGCGCCGCCGAGGGGATCTGGACCGCACGACGCATGTGCGCGATCGTCTCGGAGAAGTCCTCGGAGGCAAGCCATTTGGCGCTCGCTCGACTGCGAACCAGTCGTTCCAGTTCGGCACCGCCGCGGCGCGTCAACGCGCGCTCGGGCCACATCGGCACCTGGTAGCGCAGCATCCACGGGAGCAGTGCCAGCCCCTGGTCCCGTCTCGTCAGCGCAGAGGCACGCAGCGCGTTCGGATGCGGTGAGCTGACGAGCGCGATCGCCCGGACCGCCCGCGGGTGCAGCACGGTCGTCGCCCAACAGACCAGTCCGCCGTCGGCGTGGCCCACCAGAGTCGCGGTCTTGTGGCCGAGCGCGCGTACCAGCCCGGCGGTGTCGCCGGCCAGGGTCCAACCGTCGTAACCGCGGGGCGGTTTGTCGCTGCCGCCGTACCCGCGCAGGTCGACGGCGACCACGCGAGCTCCGGTCAGGCCCCGCAGCTGGTGGCGCCACGACCACCAGAACGATCCGAATCCGTGCAGCAGGATGACCAGCGGCCGCTGCGTCAACGGGATGGGCGCGTTCCGGGATTCCTGGTGGTCCGCTTCCACCACATGAAATCGAATCCCGTTGGCGTGTACGTCCAGATGACGCCACGGGCCGTCGATGCGAACGACCGACGGGTCTGGTGGCATTACCAGCCTGAGGGGTCAGAGGTCGAGGCCGGCTTGCCGCCGTCGCTCGACTCCACGGCCACCGCCTTGTCGTGGCCAGGGGTCAGGGCCTCGGGGAGCTCTCTGACCGATTCGATGGTCTGCCGCGGGCCCCTGATCCGGCGCACCTTGAGGTAGCCGAGCAGAGCGAAGATCGCGGTCACCACGACCATCACCCCGAAGACGATCAGGAACGCCGCCCAGCGCCACAGCCAGGTGTCGAGCAATTCGGCGGCGAAGAAGAAGAAAAAGAAGGTGGAGTAGAACAGCACCACCAGCGCGAGAATGAAGTAGACGCTGCCGGTGAGACCCTTCTTGACGTCACGGGTGATCTCGGCCTTGGCCAGCTCCACCTCGGCGCGGACCAGCGTGGAGACCTGTGCGGTGGCGTCCTTGACGAGATCGCCGATGGAGGGGTCGGGCTTGGGCGCATGAGGGTCGACCAGTGGTATCGAGGTCACGGTGGTCGGCACGCCATTCCTGCGATCACTCACTGACAGTCCTCCCGCATTGATCGGTGTGCGGTTCATGTTGCCATGTGGCGTGCCGCTAAACGATTCCGGCCGACGTTAGACTGACAGGGTCGAATGGAACGCAGGTCGGGGCACGTCGAGGAGGTTTTCCGGTTGAGGAGCAGCGGCCGCTGCCTGCGGATTCCAGTGATCGTCGCGACCTTGCTCGCGGTGCTGTTCTCGACGTCCGCGCTCGCGCATGCCCAGGAGCCCGTCACGCTGGGCGGCGGCTCGGGTCTGGTCGTCAACGGTGAGACGTTGTGCACGCTGACCACCATCGGCTACGACAATCGCGGGAACCTGGTCGGATTCACGTCCGCGCACTGCGGTGGACCCGGCGCGAAGGTGGCCGCCGAGGGGGCGGAGCGCGCCGGGGTACTGGGCACGATGGTCGCGGGTAACGACGCCCTCGATTACGCCGTCATTCAGTTCGACCCGCAGAAGGTGCGGCCGGTCAACAACATCGACGGATTTCAGATCGACGGCCTGGGGCCCGATCCCGTCGCCGGCGACATCGCGTGCAAATTGGGCCGCACCACCGGTTATTCCTGCGGGATCACGTGGGGTCCGGGCGAGGAACCCGGCACCTTCATCAACCAGGTATGCGGTCAGCCGGGCGATTCGGGCGCTCCGGTGACGGTCAACAACCGGCTGGTGGGCATGATCCACGGGGCGTTCTCAGAAGAACTGCCCACGTGCATCATCAAGTACATCCCGCTGCACACGCCCGCGGTGAACATGTCGTTCAACACGCAACTGGCTGACATCGTCGCCAAGAACCGGCCGGGCTCGGGCTTCGTCCCGATCGGCACCGCCCCGGCAGCCTGATTACTTGCTCGCGCGGATGGCCTCGAACACGCTGGGGTCCACCAGAGTTGACGTATCCCCGAGTTCGCGGCCCTCGGCGACATCGCGCAGCAGCCGTCGCATGATCTTGCCGCTGCGGGTCTTCGGCAGCTCCGGTACGACGTGGATCTCGCGCGGCCTGGCGATCTTTCCGATCTCCTTGGCGACCTGTTCGCGCAGCTCCGCGATCATCTCGTCGCCGCTGTCCTTGGCGTGCGACTCGAGGATCACGAACGCGCAGATGCCCTGACCGGTGGTCTCGTCGGACGCACCGACGACGGCGGCCTCGGCGACATGGGAGTGGCCCACCAACGCCGACTCGACCTCGGTGGTGGAGATCCGGTGCCCCGACACGTTCATCACATCGTCGATGCGGCCCAGCAGCCACACCGAACCATCGGAGTCGACCCGCGCCCCGTCGCCGGCGAAGTACCAGCCCTGCTCGCCGTAACGCGACCAATAGGTGTCCTTGTACCGCTCCGGATCGCCCCAGATGCCGCGCAGCATCGCCGGCCACGGCTGGTCGAGGACGAGATATCCGGTCACGTGCTCGGCTTCGTCGGCGCCGGGAACCAGTTCCTGGCCTTCCTCGTCGACGATCTTGGCGGAGATGCCGGGCAGCGGCTTCATGGCCGAGCCGGGCTTGGCGGCGGTGACACCGGGTAGCGGCGAGATCATGATGGCCCCGGTCTCGGTCTGCCACCAGGTGTCGACGATCGGAGTGCGGTTCGCGCCGAAGGCGTCCCGATACCACCGCCATGCCTCCGGGTTGATCGGCTCGCCGACGGAACCGAGCAGGCGCAGGCTCGACAGATCATGCGCGTCGGGGAACTCGCGGCCCCACTTCATGAACATGCGGACCAGAGTCGGCGCCGTGTAATAGATGGTGACGCCGAACTTCTCGATGATCTCGAAGTGCCGGTGCTCGTTCGGCGAGTTCGGTGTGCCCTCGTAGACCACCTGCGTGGCGCCGTTCGACAGCGGCCCGTAGACGATGTAGGTGTGGCCGGTGACCCATCCGATGTCGGCGGTGCACCAGAAGACATCGGTCTCGGGTTTGATGTCGAAGACGTAGTGGTGCGTGTACGACGCCTGGGTCAGGTACCCGCCGGAGGTGTGCATGATGCCCTTGGGCTTGCCGGTGGTCCCCGACGTGTAGAGCAGGAACAGCGGGTGTTCGGAATCGAACGCCTCGGGTGTGTGTTCCGGTGACTCCGGCTCGACGGTGTCGTGCCACCACAGGTCGCGGCCCTCGGTCCACGGGGTGTCGATCCCGGTGCGGCGGACCACCAGAACGTGTTCGACGGAGTCCTGGCCCTTGCAGGCCTCGTCCACCGACTCCTTCAGCGACACCGCCTGGCCGCGACGGAACTGCCCGTCGCTGGTGATGACCAACTTGGCTTCGGCGTCCTCGATGCGGGCCGCCAGCGCGGTGGAGGAGAAACCCGCGAAGACAACGGAGTGCATGATGCCGAGCCGCGCACACGCCAGCATGGAGACGATGGCCTCGGGGAGCATCGGCATGTAGATGGCGACCCGGTCGCCGGCCACCAGGCCCAGCTTCGTCAGCGCATTCGCGGCCTTGCACACGTCGGCGTGCAGCTGCGCGTAGGTGATGTCGCGGGCGTCGTCCACCGGCTCGCCCTGCCAGTGGATCGCCACCCGGTCGCCGTTGCCCGCCTCGACGTGGCGGTCGACGCAGTTGTAGGCGACGTTGATCTTGCCGCCCACGAACCACTTGGCGAAGGGGGCCTCCGACCAGTCCAGCACCTCGGAAAACGGGGTGTCCCATGACAGCCGTTCGGCCTGCTTCGCCCAGAACGCCAGCCGGTCGGCCTCGGCTTCGGCGTACAACCCCTCGGTCGCGTTGGCCTGCGCGGCGAATTCCTCGGAGGGGGGATAGACGGACGGAACGTCGGTATGTTGCGTCGAGGTGCTCGTCATGTCTGTGAGCGTAGTCACCGATGCTGATGATCAGGTCATCAAGTCACAGTGAGCTCCGCGGGCGGCGGATCGGACGCGCCGAACGTCGTGGCAGACGGGTCCAGCGGTCGGCTAGCGTGTGCTGCCGTGACCGCCGCCGACCCGTTGGCCCCACTGGCAGAGCTGCCAGGGGTGGCCGAAGCGAGCGCGGAAGCCGGCGAGGCGCTGGGGCGCGCGCACCGGCACCGCGCCAATCTCCGCGGGTGGCCGGCGAACGCCGCCGAGGCCGCTCTGCGGACGGCGCGGGCGTCCTCGGTTCTCGACGGCGGCGCGCTGCAGTTGTCCGAGGCGGGTCCCGATCCGATCCTCGCCGGTGCCCTGCGGGTATCGGAAGCGCTCGAGGGTGGCGCGACGTCTCTCGTCGGCGTCTGGCAACGCGCGCCCCTGCAAGCCATCGCGAGGCTGCACGCGTTGGCGGCGGCCGATATCGCCGACGACGACCACCTCGGCAGGCCCCGCACCGATCCCGACGTCGGCCGCCGCCTGGAACTACTGGCCGACATCGTGACCGGCGGGACCCGGGTGCCCGCGCCGGTGCTCGCCGCCGTGGTGCACGGTGAACTCCTGACCCTGGCGCCCTTCGGCAGCGCCGACGGCGTGGTGGCACGGGCCGTCGGGCGGCTGGTGACGATTGCCAGCGGGCTGGATCCGCACGGTCTCGGCGTGCCGGAGGTGTACTGGATGCGCCAGTCCGGCGACTATCGGGCCGCCGCGCGCGGGTTCTCATCCGGCACGCCCGACGGACTCACCGCCTGGTTGCTGATGAGTTGCCAAGGGCTGCGGGCCGGGGCGCGAGAGGCGCTCGCCATCGCCGCGGGCAGCGTCGGGGAGGGCGTCCAGCAAAGTAAAGCGGGCGACGCTCCGAACTAATTCGGCTCGCCGCCCGCTAGCACGGACACCGGTTACCATGCGTGCTCCGGTGGGTTGCGTGGGTGGCCTCGGCGTCTTGTCGATGCGCTTCGACTGCAACCCCACCCAAGGGGCCGTCGTGGCCGTCCGCTATCGCAACTACGCAGGCCCGCAACACTTTTGCCTATTCCGCGGCATGTGCTCCGCGTGGGTGCCGGGATCCGTGCTGGGGAACCTGATTCGGGAGAGCCGAGCCTTCTCTTCCGGCTCGGTCTTGGCCTAACCAGGCTTCCGTGACTCCTTTGTACTCCGTGACCGCGGTCACATCAAGGGGCAAATTCCGCGTGACTCCAGATCGTTACGCGTACGACTCAGAAGGCGAACCGACGTAACAGCGAGTAGGTCAACGCGCCGGCGGCGAGCGCGCTCACACCGACCGCTGCCGTCGTTGCCATCGCCGCCCCGGACGGCGCCGGGATGCGATCACGCAGCGACACCGGCCGCGAGAACGTCAGTACCGGCCAGCCGCGCGCCGCGGCTTCTTTGCGCAACGCACGATCCGGGTTTACCACGGTTGGATGCCCAACCATCTCGAGCATGGGTATATCGGTGATCGAATCGGAGTACGCATAGCAGTGCTCGAGCGCGTATCGCTCACGGGCGGCGAGTTCGCGGATGGCCTCCGCCTTGCCCTCCCCGAAGCAGTAGAAGGCGATCTCTCCGGTGTACTTGCCGTCCTCGACGACCATCCGGGTGGCCATCGCGTGAGTGGCTCCGAGCGCACGGGCGATCGGCGCGACAATCTCCTCGCCAGATGCGGAAACCACGACCACGTCGCGGCCACACAGCTTGTGATCGGCGATGAGTTCGGCGGCCTCTGCGAAGACCAGTGGGTTGACGATGTCGTGCAGTGTCTCGCCGACGATCGACTTCACCTGTTCGACGTCCCACCCGGTGCACATGTTGGTCAGGTACGAGCGCATCCGGTCCATCTGGTCGTGATCAGCGCCCGACATGAGGAACAGGAATTGCGCATAGGCGGACTTCAAAACCGTCCGCCGATTGATTAGCCCTTGATCGAAGAAAGGTTTGCTGAAAGCCAATGTGCTCGATTTGGCGATGACCGTTTTATCAAGATCAAAGAAGGCTGCGGTGCGGACCGGGCCAGGGGGCGAAGCCATTGTTTGCCGAACACTGGATTCTTCTGCCCCGGGGTGCGGTGCGTCCACGACACCAGCATAGGGGCGCCGGTCCGACGCGAGGCGGGAGAGTCTACGAAATGACAGTGGCCGACAGGTGTCGGTGACTGCATTTTTCCTGCTCCAGCGGTGCTTTGCATCACACGCAAGACTTGCGCCCATCCATGGCCGCGTGTGTATAGTGAGTGTCACTCGGCGTACGCCGGGTGTGCATCAGCCCGACCCCCCGGGGCTGATACACGACGACCTCCGCCTCCTCCCCCCCCCTGGCGGGGGTCGTCCCTTTTCTCGGGTCATTCTTCGTCTCTCGGATAAGCGCTTCCTTGCGGCCATCGCCGGACCCCTGCGACTGCGATTCGTCATTCGGATAGGTGATCGCTGCTGCAGTAGTTGCGGAATGTGATTTTCGCGATGCGTTGCCGGTCCATCCCCACATTCACGTTCATCCACAGAGCGCGCGCCGACGATGGCGCGGTGTCGGCGCGACACCGCATGGTTGGCGCATGGGAGCCACCGCCGGAATTCTCGCCCTGATCGGCGACGCCGATCTGCGTGAGGATGTCGATCGCATCACCGCCGCCGCCGGCGTCCAGGTGGTGCATGCCAGCGAGCCGTCCGGTCGCAATGTGTGGACGGGGGCGGTCGCCATACTGCTCGACCGCGATGCGGCCCACCGCTGTGCACGCAGAGCCTTGCCGCGGCGGAGCCGGGTCATCCTGCTGGCTGCGGCGCAGCCCGGCCCCGCCGAATTCCAGGCGGCCATCGCGATCGGCGCACAACACGTCCTGGTCCTGCCTGCCCAGGAAGCCGAGTTGATGGCGGAGTTGTCGGAGGCGGCCGAAGCCGTTTCGACCGCCGGTCCCCGCGGCGCGGTGGTCGCGGCTCTCGCCGGACGGGGCGGTGCGGGTGCTTCGGTGTTCGCGACGGCGCTGGCCCAAACGGCTTCGCAGACGACTGATGCCTTGCTCATCGACGCCGACCCGTGGAGCGGCGGTATCGACCTGCTTCTGGGTATCGAGGCCGACCCGGGGGTGCGCTGGCACGATCTCGCACTGCAGGGCGGCCGGTTGCACTACACCGCGCTGCGCGACTCACTGCCGCGACACCACGGCGTCTCTGTCCTCTCGGGCGGCCGCGGCGACGTCGAAATCGACGCAGCACCGTTGGGTGCCGTCATCGACGCCGGCAGTCGCGGCGGCGCCACGGTGGTCTGCGACGTGCCGAGGCGTGCGACCGCGGCCACCGAGACCGCACTCGAATCGGCCGATCTCGTCGTCGTCATCACGCCCGCCGACGTGCGCTCCTGCGCGGCGACCGAGAGGGTCGCGCGTTGGGTGTCGACCGTCAATCCGAACGTGGGCGTCGTCGTGCGCGGGCCGGCACCGGGTGGGTTGAGGTCGCGCGACGTGGCAGCGATCGTGGGGCTTCCGCTGCTTGCCGCGATGCGACCGCAGCCCGGTATCGCGGCGATGCTCGAGCGCGGCGGTCTGCGGCTGCCGCGCAGGTCTCCACTCGGAGCCGCCGCGCGCCGGGTGATGGCAGTTCTGCAGCAGCATCCGGCGACGAGCGTCGCATGAGCGCATCGCTGATCGACCGCGTCCGCGAGCGGTTGGCTGCCGAGTCGGCGCCGCTCCGGCCGTCGGCGGTCGCCGCGGCGATCCGCGCGGAATCCGGCGGGGTGTTGGGGGACGCCGAGGTCCTCACCGGCCTGCGGGTGTTGCAGACCGAACTCACCGGCGCCGGAGTCCTCGACCCGTTGCTGCGCGCGGAGGGGACCACCGACGTTCTGGTCACCGCTCCCGACGCGGTGTGGGTCGACGACGGCAGCGGGCTGCGCCGGACACCGATCCGGTTCGCCGACGACGATGCCGTCCGGCGGTTGGCCCAACGGCTGGCGCTGGCGGCCGGGCGCCGGCTGGACGAGGCGCAACCCTGGGTCGACGGGCAGCTGACCGGACTGGCGAGTGGGCAGTGCACCGTCCGGCTCCACGCCGTGTTGCCTCCGATCGCCCCCGCCGGCACGTGTCTGTCGCTGCGGGTGCTGCGCCCTGCCACCCAGGACCTCGCCGCCCTGATCCAGACGGGCACCATCGACGCGTCGGCCGCTGCGCTGCTCGACGACATCATCGCCGCGCGTCTTGCCTTCCTGATTTCTGGCGGCACCGGCGCCGGTAAGACGACCTTGCTGGCCGCGGTCCTCGGTGCGGTTCCGCCGCACGAACGCATCGTCTGCGTGGAGGACGCCGCCGAACTGGAACCGGCACACCCGCATCTGGTGAAACTCGTCGCGCGGTGCGCCAACGTCGAAGGCGTCGGGGAAGTGACCGTCCGGGACCTGGTCAGGCAGGCGCTGCGGATGCGACCGGACCGGATCGTGGTCGGTGAGGTCCGCGGCGCCGAGGTGGTCGATCTGCTCGCTGCGCTCAACACCGGGCACGACGGCGGGGCGGGGACCGTGCACGCCAACAACCCGGCGGAGGTGCCGGCCCGGCTCGAGGCCCTCGCTGCGGTCGGCGGGCTGGACCGCGGTGCGCTGCACAGTCAGCTCGCTGCCGCGGTGCAGGTACTCGTGCACGTCACCCGCGACGGCGTCGGCGCGCGCCGGCTCAGCGAGATTGCGGTCCTTCGCCCGGCCGCGGACGGTCGTGTCCGCGCCGAGACCGCCTGGCGCATCGGTAGCGGATTCGATCGCGGCGCCGAACATCTCCGCAGCCTCGTGCATGAGCGGCGACCGACATGACGGGTGCGGCTATGGCACTGGCTCTCGCGCTGCTGGCGGCGCCGCGCCCATCCCGACACCGGCTGCGTGCGCGTGGACCCGTCCCGTCGAGACGGCGCGTCACCGCACGACGCGCGGCAGTGGTTCCTGCAGGCGTCCTGGTGGCGCTCCTGTTGGCATCCTTCACGTCTGCCGGGGTCGTCGTCGCCGCGGCGATCGTCGGCGGGACAGTCGAGATCCGTCGACGCGGTCGGCAGCGGCGCCGCGCCCGCGCAGCCGAAGCGGCCGCGCTGCAGGCGGCGCTGGACATCCTCGTCGGGGAGTTGCGCGTCGGGGCCCACCCCGTCGCGGCATTCGCGGTCGCCGCCGCCGACGTCGACGGTTTGGTCGCTACTGGGTTGCGGACCATCGGGGCACGGGCGCGATTGGGTGCCGACGTCGCGGCGGGCATGCGCAGCGTGGCGCGCTGCTCGTTGTTGCCCGGGCAGTGGGAGAGGCTCGCGGCAGGCTGGCAGCTCGCGCAGAACCACGGCCTCGCCATCGGAACTCTGATGCAAACCGCGCAGCGGGACCTCGTGGAGCGGGAACGATTCTCAGCCCGCGTCGACGCGGGGATGGCCGGAGCGCGTGCCACCGCCGCGGTGCTGGCGGGGCTTCCCGTCGTCGGCGTCGGACTCGGCCAGCTGATCGGTGCCGATCCGCTGAGCTTCCTGCTCTCCGAGGGTTTCGGTGGATGGTTGTTGATCATCGGGGTGTCACTCGCCTGTGCCGGCCTGCTGTGGTGCGACCGGATCACCAGTCAGGTGCTGAGATGATCTGCGCCGCAGTGCTGTTGGCCGCCGCGGTGCTGCTCGGTCCGGCCGGGTCCCGAGCGCGCGTGCGTACGTGGACCGGTCTCGGGGTGCGGACGTCGAGGCGTCCGGCGGTCCCTGCGGCCGATCCGCTCGCCACAGCGTCGGCCCTCGAGGTGTTGGCCGCATGCCTGCGCTCGGGAATGGCGGTATCGACAGCCGCGGCGGCGACGGTGCCGTCCGCGCCACCACACCTGGCCGGGATCTTGACTAGGGCGTCCGACCTACTCGCACTGGGCGCCGATCCGGCAACGGCGTGGACGGATCCGGCCCAGGCCACGGATGAGCACGCCAAAGCGCTGCTGCGACTGGCTCGTCGCTCGGCGTCCTCAGGCGCCGCTCTGGCCCAGGGGGTGTCCGAGTTGGCCTGCCAGGCTCGCGCCGACGCCGCAGACACCGCCCGCGCCGCGGCCGAACGGGCGGGCGTCTTGATCGCGGGGCCGCTGGGGCTGTGCTACCTGCCCGCATTTGTGTGCCTCGGCATCGTGCCCGTCATCGCCGGGCTGGCCACCGATGTGCTGCGTACCGGTGTGTTGTGAAAAGTGATGGGGAGGAAATCGATTGATAAGCAACTGGATTCGCGCAACACAGGCGAAACTGAGTCTGTTGATCGTGGACGAGAGGGGTATGTCCACGGTCGAATACGCCATCGGCACCATCGCCGCGGCGGCGTTCGGCGCCATCCTTTACACGGTGGTGACGGGCGACTCGATCGTCAGCGCATTGACCAACATCATCAACCGCGCACTCAACACCAACGTCTAGGCGGCGAGGGCGGCGGTGCGACGGTCGAGGCGGCGATCGGCATCGCGGGCCTGGTCGTCGTGCTGCTGGTGTGCGTGTCGAGCCTCACCGCGGTATCGATGCACATCCGATGTGTCGACGCGGCCAGGGAGGCGGCACGTTTGGCGGCGCGAGGCGACGACGGATCGCCCGCCGCCCGCGCCATCGCGCCGGAAGGAGCGGCGATACAACTGCGCCGCGACGGTGAACACGTCGTCGTCACCGTCTCGGCGCGGTCGGCGTTCCTCCCGGGCATCACCGTCGCGGGGCGCGCTGTCGCCGCCATGGAGCCGGGTCAGGACGGATGACGGCGCAGCGACCCTCGTCGCCGTCGCGATGATGGCCGTGCTCATGGCGATCACCGTTGCGTGCGTGTACCTCGGCGCGGCGGTGACGGCGCGGCACCGCGCCCAAGCCGCGGCCGATCTCGCCGCGCTGGCCGCAGCCGGACGGCTCGCGCAGGGTGAGGGCGCGGCATGTGGACACGCCGTCGAGCTGGCCGAGGCGATGGGCACCAGGGTCGTCGATTGCACCGTGACGGGACTCGATGCCGTTGTCGCCGTTGAGGTCGCCGTGGCGCTGGGCCGGTTGGGCATCGGAACGGCGCGAGCCGTCGCACGCGCCGGGCCGGTCGAATGACGCGACTAGCCCTCTGCCTGACGAAGTGTGGCCAACCCGGCGTACACCCCGTCGTCGAGCTCGACGCGGTTGATCGTCACGTGCACCGGCGTCCACCCGCCGTCGTTGTCCACCAACCTCAACGTGGCCGAGGTACCGCCGGTGTCGAATTCCGCCGCCATCCTTGCCAATTCGGGTCGATCCGAGGGATGGACCAGATGCTCACCGGCCAAGCTCGCGCGCCAGTCGAAGAACGGGGCCGGATCGTCGAGCCACTTCAGCAATGTCCAGTTGGTCGGATCGACGAGCGCACGGTGAGCGCCGGGCTGCGCCAGTCCCTTCAGAATGCGCTGCGCCAGAACGTCGCGTCGATCCGCGCCGCCCTCGGATTCGCCGCGCCAGTTCATCGCCCGAAGCACCAATCGCTGGCTGCCGTCGTCCTCCTCCTCGGCCAGCACCCTGGCGACGAAGCCGATCGTGATCGGTTCGCCGCGATAATCCGTCACGTCCCACGAATTGCAGAGGGTATGGCCGGGCTCGCGCTTGATCGTCATCGAGAGGACCTCGGCCTCACTCGGATTGAGGTCGCGCTTGGGCAGGTCCTCGGCGAACGCCCTGCCGTGCGTCACCTGACTGTCCGGAGCCCATCCGCTGTTGAACAACGACTCCTTGGTGTCGGTGGCGGTCCCGTTGGTCAGGTCCCAGATGAGTGGCCCCGGAATCGGCCGGTCCGGCGGCTCCATATCGGGTGGGCCGATCCACACATGCACGCCGTGAATTCGGCCGTCCGACATCTGAATCACTTCGGTGCGGATCACGCGGTCGTTTTTCGGCGTGATGCTGCTCAGCCCCTGGCCGGCGCGCACGGTCTCGCCGATCGCCGTCTGGATCGCCATCAGATGCGGATTTCGCCTCAGAAACGCACTGACAGGGACCAGATTCTTCGTTCGGCGCCCTTGTGCGACCACGGCAGGTTCGCTGCCCAATGTCTCCACGAGCAGCCAGTCGTGGTTCATGAGGGGCATTTTAGGGCGGGGTCTTGGACCCTCCGCAGCCAGCATTTGGATACGGAATCCGTGGTCGTTTGCCGTGAGTGCGGTGCGCGGGGAGATTTTTCGCGTGCGTCAGTTAACTTGTCAAAGTTGCGGAACCGTCATTAACAAGGTAGTTTTCGACTGCACCCAGCTATATCGGGATAGGGAACGGATCGAGTTGTCCGACCGTTCGTTCGCAACCGCGGTACCAGGGCTTTCGACCTGACTGGCATGGTCCGCGGAGCTGCGGGGGCGACCGTACGAGGGGTCGGTCGCCCCTTGCGGCGGATTCATGGCGTGGTGCCGCCGAGCTCCTTCAGAACCAGCCGCAGCAACCTGATTGCACCCTCCTTGTCGAGGGGGTCGTTTCCGTTGCCGCATTTGGGCGACTGCACGCACGACGGGCACCCGGCGGGGCACTCGCAGGCCTCGATCGCCGCCGCCGTCGCTCCCCACCAGGTGTCGATCTTTTCGAAACCGCGGTCAGCGAAGCCCGCGCCGCCGGGATAGCCGTCGTACACGAAGATCGTCGGCAGGCCGTCGACAGGGCCGACCGCCGTGGAAACCCCGCCGATGTCGCCGCGGTCGCAGCTGGCGACCAGCGGCAGCAACCCGATCGCCGCATGTTCGGCCGCGTGTAGCGAGCCGGGTACCCGTAACGGCTCTATCCCGTTGTCCTGCAACGCCTCTGGAGTGAGCGTGCACATCACCGCGGAGGTCTCGAGGGTGCGCGTCGGCATCTCGAGTTCGACGAAGTCGATGACCTCTCCGGTCATCTCCCGCCGCAGATAGCCGATGACGGTGTTGGTCACCGATACCGGTACGAGCCCAACGGTCACCGGCCCGTAGGTCTTTCGTACCCCCTCGCCGGTGACGACGATGTCGGTCAGTTCACGGGCGAATGTGGTGTACCCCGGATCCTCGGCGTGCACGAACGCGACACCGTCCTCGAAATCGAGCGAGTCGACCACGTAGCTCTCACCCTGATGCAGATAGACGGCCCCGGGATGCACCGAGGCGGGCGCCTGGCCGGCGCCCGCGGTGCCCAGCAACCGTCCGGTCCCCGCCTCCAGGATCGCGATCTGACCGCCCGACGAGCCGCGGATGTCCACCGCCGGATGCGGATCCACACCGGGTGTCGCGAAGTAACCGGTGGGACGGCGGCGCAGCAGACCATCGTCGACGAGGGACTCCGCGACCGCCTCGGCGTTCCACATCCGCACCTCCGCCTCGGTGAGTGGAAGTTCGGTGGCGGCGCAGAGTAGCTGCGGGCCAAGGACATACGGGTTGGACGGGTCGATGACGACGCGTTCGATCGGTTTGTCGAGCAGCGCCGCCGGATGGTGCACGAGGTACGTGTCCAGTGGGTCGTCACGCGCGATCAACACGATCAGCGCGCTCTGACCCCGGCGGCCGGCACGACCTGCCTGCTGCCAGAAGGACGTCACCGTGCCGGGAAACCCGGCCAGCACGACGGCGTCCAGGCCGGCGATGTCGACGCCGAGTTCCAAGGCATTGGTGGTCGCCAGGCCAAGCAGTTCGCCGTCGGCCAGCGCGCGTTCCAGTGCGCGCCGGTCTTCGGCGAGATAACCCGCCCGATACGACGCGACGCGGTCGGCGAGATCCGGTGCGAGTTCCTCCAGCCTGGCGCGCGCTCCGAGGGCGGTGAGCTCGGCACCGCGACGCGAACGCACGAACGTCAACGTGCGAGCGCCCTCGGCGATCAGATCGCCCATCACCCGGGCGGCATCCGCGCCCGCCGAACGACGAACCGGAGCACCGTTTTCACCGACGAGGTCATCCAGCAGTGCCGGCTCCCACAAGGCGACTGTGCGGGCGCCCTGCGGTGAACCGTCCTCGGTGACCTCGGCGACCGTCTGCCCGATGAGTTCCGACGCGGTGCGCGCGGGGGACGCGGTGGTGGCACTGGCGAAGATCACCGTGGGGCCAGCGGATTCCGATCCGGCGCCCGAGTAGCGGGTGGCCAACCGCAGCAGGCGGCGCAGCACCATGGCCACGTTCGACCCGAAAACCCCTCGGTAGTAATGGCATTCATCCACGACGACGTAACGCAGGTTCCGTAGGAACACCGCCCAGCGGGCGTGGTTGCGCAGCAGCGACAGGTGAATCATGTCGGGGTTGGAGAAAATCCAGCGCGACCGTTCCCTGGCGAAGCGTCGCACTTCGGTCGGGCTGTCGCCGTCGTACGGGCTCGGGGCGACGTCTCGCAGCGCGGGCACGGTTTCCGTCAACGCGACTGCGGCGCGCAACTGGTCGTGGCCGAGCGCCTTGGTGGGCGACAGATAGAGGACGCGGGCGCGCGAATCAGCTTTCAGCGCCGTCAAAATCGGCAACTGGTACGCCAACGACTTGCCCGACGCCGTCCCGGTGCTCAGTACGACGTGACGCCCGGCATGGGCAAGGTCGGCTGTGGCGAGCTGATGCGACCACGGCGTCTCGATGCCGCGATCAACGAACGCCTGCACCACTTCTGGGTCGGCCCACTCCGGCCAGCCTTGTCGGCGTCCCTGCCGCGGCGGGAGATCGGCGACATGGCGCAGCGGATCGTGCCCTCCGACACGGGCGCCGTCGACCGCGCTAGCGAGCAGCTCGCGGCCGAAATCTGCCATACCGAACCTTTCCTGGCCCTCCTGAGCCCCTTCGTACGTGAATTGTTCCCCAATCGATCGCGTCTCCACTGTCGCCGCAGCCCAGAACGTGATTGACTGATCGCGGTCGCAGCTTCTGTGTTCGTGTATTCGCACTCGCAGGATCGACGTTGCGATCGCGGTTCCTGCGAGGGTTGTAGGTCGGGTCGAGTTCCGAGCACTCCACGAAGGTATGGCGGTCGGAACGGGCCCGGTGCACCGAAACGGTGGACCGCACCCGGTATGAAGAGAAGGAAAGTACGAAAGATGCCACAGGGAACTGTGAAGTGGTTCAACGCGGAAAAGGGTTTCGGGTTCATCGCGCCCGAGGACGGTTCTGCCGATGTGTTCGTCCACTACACGGAGATTCAAGGAAGCGGCTTCCGCACCCTTGAGGAGAACCAGAAGGTTGAGTTCGAGGTTGGCCAGAGCCCCAAGGGCCCGCAGGCCACGGGCGTTCGCGCCGTCTAACTGACGCACCCAGAGGAAACCCCCCGCACAGCTCCGACAACGGACATGGCGGGGGTGTTTTCGTTTATGGGGTGCCCGGCCCGGCAGCACCTCGGGTGGGCGGTCCTGGCTTAATGTCGAACGTGTGAGCCAGCTGTCCTTCTTTTCGGCCGAGTCGGTGCCGCCTGCGGTCGCCGACTTGACCGGGATGCTCGCCGCACCTGGACAGGTGGTGCTGGTCGGTTCCGGCTCACAGGTTGGGGCGCGGCTGTCGGTGGTGGTGGACCAGCTGTGGCGGGCTCATGCCTTGGCCGAGATGATCGTCGAGTCCGGACTGGAGCCCGAGATCTCCCGCACCGACGAGAACACCCCACTGGTCCGCACGGCCGTCGACGAACGTCTGGTCGGCATCGCCACCGAGTGGACCCGCGGCGCCGTGAAGACCGTCCCGCCGCAATGGCTACCGGGTCCACGGCAGTTACGGGCCTGGACGCTGGCCGCAGGAACTCCGGAAGCCGACCGCTACCTACTTGGTCTGGACCCGCACGCGCCCGACACGCATTCCCCGCTGGCATCGGCGATGATGCGGGTGGGGATAGCTCCGACACTTATCGGCACCCGAGGGTCCCGTCCGGCCCTGCGGATCAGCGGTCGCCGGCGGCTATCGCGCCTGGTAGAGAACGTGGGGGAACCCCCCGCGGATGTGGACGCGTTTGCTCAATGGCCCCGCGTCTGACGGCTCGGAATAGGGGGTCGGTTTGCGTCGGGTCGAACAGAATGCGAAATTGTCAGGTGCCGACGAGGCCTTACCGGACGCACAGCGCGGTATCGGGCGTTGTAGGCACCAGAAGAAGTGGAGCGTAGGCACTGGTGGCAGACGAGGACCGCAGTAGCGGCCGCAATGGCGGCGATGAGTCGCCTTCGCGAAGAGCCAACGGCTCGGTGCGGCGACTCGTCATAGTCGAGTCGCCTACCAAGGCACGCAAAATCGCCGGGTACCTGGGCTCCAACTACATCGTCGAGTCCTCCCGCGGACACATCCGCGACCTGCCGCGCAACGCCGCCGACGTGCCCGCGAAGTACAAGTCGGAGCCGTGGGCGCGCCTCGGGGTGAACGTCGAGGACAACTTCGAGCCCCTATACATCATCAGCCCGGAGAAGAAGAGCACCGTCGCGGAGCTCAAGGACCTGCTCAAGGACGTCGACGAGCTCTACCTCGCCACCGACGGTGACCGCGAGGGCGAGGCCATCGCGTGGCACCTCCTGGAGACGCTGAAGCCCCGCATCCCGGTCAAGCGGATGGTGTTCCACGAGATCACCGAGCCGGCCATCCGGGCCGCCGCCGAAGACCCGCGGGATCTGGACAACGACCTCGTCGACGCGCAGGAGACCCGACGCATCCTGGACCGCCTCTACGGCTACGAGGTCAGCCCGGTGCTGTGGAAGAAGGTCGCGCCGAAGCTGTCGGCAGGACGTGTGCAGTCCGTGGCGACGCGCATCATCGTGTCCCGCGAGCGGGAGCGCATGGCGTTCCGCAGCGCGGGCTACTGGGATGTGACCGCCGAACTCGACGCCAGCGTGTCCGATCCGCAGGCATCGCCGCCGACGTTCACCGCGAAGCTGAGCTCCGTCGACGGTCGGCGGGTCGCCACCGGGCGCGACTTCGACTCCCTGGGCGGTCTCAAGAAGCCCGATGAGGTGCTGGTGCTCGACGAGGCCGCCGCCGGCGCGCTTGCGGTCGGACTGCGCGGTGCGCAGCTCGAGGTGTCGTCCGTCGAGCAGAAGCCGTACACCCGGAAGCCCTACGCGCCGTTCATGACGTCGACGCTGCAGCAGGAGGCGGGCCGGAAGCTGCGGTTCTCCTCGGAGCGCACGATGAGCATCGCGCAGCGGCTCTACGAGAACGGCTACATCACTTATATGCGTACCGACTCGACGACGCTGTCGCAGTCGGCCATCAACGCGGCACGCAATCAGGCCCGCCAGCTCTACGGCGAGGAGTACCTGCATCCGCAGCCCCGTCAGTACACCCGCAAGGTCAAGAACGCCCAGGAGGCGCACGAGGCCATCCGGCCCGCCGGCGACGTCTTCCAGACCCCGGGCCAGCTGCACAGCCAACTCGACACCGACGAGTTCCGTCTGTACGAGCTGATCTGGCAGCGCACCGTCGCCTCGCAGATGGCGGACGCGCGGGGCACCACGCTGTCGCTGCGCATCTCCGGTCAGTCCAGTGACGGTCAGCAGGTCGTGTTCAACGCCAGCGGGCGCACCATCACGTTCGCCGGCTTCCTCAAGGCCTACGTCGAGAGCATCGACGACCAGGCCGGCGGCGAGGCCGACGACGCGGAGAGCCGGCTGCCTCAGCTCGTGCAGGGCCAGCGGGTGGACGCCAAGGAACTCACCGCGGACGGCCACACCACATCGCCGCCTGCCCGCTACACCGAGGCCTCGCTGATCAAGGCGCTGGAGGACCTGGGAATCGGCCGGCCGTCGACGTATTCGTCGATCATCAAGACCATCCAGGACCGTGGCTACGTGCACAAGAAGGGCAGCGCCCTGGTGCCGTCATGGGTCGCGTTCGCCGTCACCGGTCTGCTCGAACAGCACTTCAGTCGGTTGGTCGACTACGGCTTCACGGCCGCGATGGAGGACGAGCTCGACGAGATCGCCGCGGGCCATGAACAGCGGACCAACTGGCTGGCCAACTTCTACTTCGGTGGCGAGCACGGGGTGGCCGACTCGATTGCACGCTCGGGTGGTCTGAAGAAGCTCGTCGGCGTGAACCTCGAAGGTATCGACGCTCGAGAAGTCAACTCCATCAAGCTGTTCGACGACGCCGAGGGTCGCCCCGTCTACGTCAGGGTCGGTAAGAACGGGCCGTATCTGGAGCGGATGATCACCGGTGAGGACGGCGAGCCCACCCCGCAGCGCGCGAACCTCAAGGACGAGCTGACGCCCGACGAGCTGACGCTCGAACTTGCCGAAAAGCTTTTCAGCACACCGCAGGAGGGCCGTTCGCTGGGGGTCGATCCGGTGACCGGACACGAGATCGTCGCCAAGGACGGTCGATACGGGCCGTACGTCACCGAGGTGCTGCCGACGCCGGACGAACCCGACGACGACGCCGGCGCCACCGCCAAGAAGGGCAAGAAGCCGACGGGGCCCAAGCCGCGCACCGGCTCACTGCTGCGCTCGATGGACCTCGAGACCGTGACGCTGGAAGACGCGCTGCGGCTGCTGTCCCTGCCGCGTGTGGTCGGTGTCGACCCCAGCACCGGCGAGGAGATCACCGCGCAGAACGGCCGCTACGGCCCATACCTCAAGCGCGGCACCGACTCTCGCTCACTGGCCACCGAAGAGCAGATGTTCGACATCACGCTCGAAGAGGCCTTGAAGATCTATGCGGAGCCGAAACGCCGTGGCGGCCAACGCGCTTCGGCGCCGCCGCTGCGCGAGCTGGGCAACGATCCCGCGACGGGCAAGCCGATGGTGATCAAGGACGGCCGCTTCGGGCCGTATGTCACCGACGGCGAGACCAACGCCAGCCTGCGCAAGGGTGACGACGTGCTGTCCCTGACCGACGAGCGGGCCGCCGAGCTGCTCGCCGACCGCCGCGCGCGGGGACCGGTCAAGCGCAAGAAGGCGACCAAGAAGGCGCCTGCGAAGAAGAGGGCCGCCAAGAAGGCCTAGAAGGTCAGGCCTTCTCCTCCACAACCGGTTCGGGCTCAGATTGGGGCGCGGAAGCCGCGTCCTCCGGTGACACCAGGTTCAGCGGCCTCGCCAATTGTGTGGGGGCCACCCGCCCGCGCAGTTCGACGATCTCGCCGACGTCCCAGCACAGTGCCTCCGCGTCCAGCGCCCCGCTGACCGCGATGGCCGACGCGAGCACATGCCCCGGCTCGAGCTTGGCCAACTCGGTCAGCCGCGCGGCCTCGTTGACCGGGTCGCCGATGACGGTGTACTCGAATCGGGCCTGCGCACCGATGTGTCCGGCGATCGCGCGGCCGGCCGACACCCCGATGCCGAATTCGGTCTGGCCCAGCACCTGGATCAGTTCGTCGTGCAGCTCGCGCGACGCGGCCAGCGCAGCGCCACACGCGTCGGGGTGCTCGATCGGTGCGCCGAAGATGGCCAGCGCCGCATCGCCCTGGAACTTGTTGACGAAGCCGCCATGGCGGTTGACCGTGTCGACGACCACCCGGAAGAAGTCGTTGAGCAGGTTCACGACCTCGCCGGCCGGGATTGTGGCCGCCAGCTGTGTCGACCCGACGAGGTCGACGAACAGCACGGCCACATCGCGCTCCTGGCCACCGAGCTCGGTGCCGCGTTCCAGCGCCCGCCGGGCGACGTCCTCGCCGACGTAGCGGCCGAACAGGTCGCGTAGCCGCTGTCGTTCGGCGAGGTCACGCACCATGTCGTTGAAGCCCGCCTGCAGCAGGCCCAGCTCGCTGGCGTCGTAGATCTGCATGTGGGCGTTGTAGTTGCCGCGCTGCACCTCGCCCAGCGCCCACCGCAGCTGGCGCAGCGGGTCGGCGATCGACATCGCGACCAGCACCGTGCCGAACAGCCCGATGACCAATGCCGCGATGGCCAGCAGCAGGATCGGCGTGGTCAGCTTGTCCGCAGGCGCGGTGAGCACCTCGAACTTGCTCGCCACCAGCGCCAGCACGATCGCCAGGATCGGCACGCCGGTGGACAGCACCCACGTCATCACCTGGCGCTGGATCACCCCGGGGGCGCGGAAGTTCTCGGGCACCCCGCCACGCAGCGCGGCGACGGCGACGGGCCGCAACACCCGCTCCGACTGCAGATATCCGATGATCGCCGTCGCCGTGGCGCCCAGCCCGCTGGCGACGAACACGACCGGCGCCGACTTGCTGGCCACCGGCCAGCTGGCGACGATGAACACGACCGACCCCAGCAGCCAGTTCGCGACGTTGATCATGGTGCGGTAGTAGGGCATCTTCAGCGCGCGGACGCGGGCCAGCTCGGTCACGGCCGGGTCGGTTTCGGTGAGCAGCGTGTCGCGGCGCTGCCAGCGGATCACAGGGATCAGCAGCCGCAGGCTCATATACGAGGCCGTCGTGAACGAGATGAAGAGGAAACCCAGGAACACCGCGAGGTTGAACGCCGGTAGATCCTGCAGCTGGATGCGGTCCTCGGGCGGCAGTCCGAACCGTAGGAAGCTCAGGACCAGCAGGGCGCCGATGATGTCGGCCTGCAGCATCCCGAGGGTGAACACCGGCCACGGCGTACGCGCGACCCAGCGGACGAATGCACCGATTCGTCTGATGGGGATGGCCGAATTGGTCACTGGTCAACCGTATCGGTCGGCGCGGACTCGAAAAGGCGCAAACGAGCCCTGTGGGGCTGACGTGTCGCTTCGCAGCACTACTGTTATCTGCGATGACCGGTGTTTTTTCACGTCTGGTGGGCCAGCAGGCAGTAGAAGCGGAATTGGTGGCAGCTGCACAGGCCGCCCGGGGTGATTCGTCTCACACTTCTGGGTCCGACTCCGCCGGGCACACCATGACCCACGCCTGGCTGATCACCGGGCCGCCCGGATCGGGCCGATCGATCGCGGCGCTGTGCTTCGCCGCCGCGCTGCAGTGCACCAGCGACGGGGTGCCCGGCTGCGGTGAGTGCCGCGCCTGCTCGACGGCGATGGCGGGCACCCACGCCGACGTGCGGCGCATCGTCCCCGAAGGCCTGTCCATCGGGGTCGACGAGATGCGCACCATCGTGCAGATCGCGTCGAGACGGCCGAGCACCGGACGCTGGCAGATCGTCGTGATCGAGGACGCCGACCGATTGACCGAGGGCGCGGCAAATGCGCTGCTGAAGGTCGTTGAGGAGCCGCCGCCGTCGACGGTGTTCCTGCTGTGCGCACCGTCGGTCGACCCCGAGGACATCGCGATCACCCTGCGGTCGCGCTGCAGGCATGTCGCGCTGGTGACGCCGCCGGTCGATGCCATCGCTCAGGTCCTGATCGACACCGACGGGCTGGCGCCCGACGAGGCCCGCTGGGCGGCGTCGGTCAGCGGCGGCCATGTCGGGCGGGCGCGACGACTGGCCGTCGACGACGAGGCCCGTGAGCGCAGGCAGCGGGCCCTGGCGCTGGCCCGTGACGCGGCGACCCCGTCGCGCGCGTATGCGGCCGCCGAGGAGCTGGTCGCCACCGCCGAGGCGGAGGCGGTGTCGCTGACGGTCGACCGCAACGAGCTCGAGACGGAGGAGTTGCGCACCGCGCTCGGTGCCGGCGGCACCGGCAAGGGCACTGCTGGCACGATGCGCGGTGCGGCGGGGGCGCTCAAAGATCTTGAGCGACGGCAGAAGTCGCGTAAGACGCGGGCGTCACGCGACGCGCTGGACCGGGCGCTGATCGACCTGGCCACGTACTTCCGGGATGCACTGCTGGTGTCCGCCGGCGCCGACACCATCGCCCCGAACCACCCCGACATGAGTGAGCGGGTCGCCGCGATAGCCGCGCACGCGTCACCGGAGAAGCTGCTGCGCTGCATCGAGGCGGTGCTGGACTGCCGCGAGGCGCTGGATATGAACGTGAAGCCGAAGTTCGCGGTCGACGCGATGGTGGCCACCGTCGGCCGTGCTCTGCGTGACTGAGTTGGGCCCTCGGTGTGCCCTGTCGTAGACTCGTGCCGCCCCGAAACGGGCACGCCACCTTAGCTCAGTCGGTAGAGCGATTCACTCGTAATGAATAGGTCAGGAGTTCGATTCTCCTAGGTGGCTCCAGCTACCAGCGGCGCGTCCGTCAGCTCTTGGCGCCGAACAGCTCACCCGCCACCCGCAGGGCTGAGTTGGCCGCCGGGAATCCGGCATAGCCCGTCGAGTGGTAGATCACCTCGGCGATCTCGTTTTCGGTCAGGCCGTTGTTGCGCGCGATCTGGACGTGAATCTGCAGCTCGTCGGTCGCCCGCGACGCGATGAGGATGCCGAGCGTGACAAGGCTGCGGTCGCGCCGGCTCAGCCCGTCGCGGGTCCACAACCTGCCGAAGACGTTGTCCATCACCAGCGGCAGCATCTCGCTTCCGAATGACCCTTCCGGGATCTCGACGTCGCCCTCCGGCAGCACGCCGGGAAGCAGCTCGCGGAAAACCTCGAATCCTTGCTCACGCACATCTGTCATGGGGGACAGCGTGACACGCGGCGGCCTATCTGGGAGCGACGAACCCGACCGGTCCCGGCGAGATGCACACCGACAACGCCGCGGTGTTGGCCCGGACGTCGATCGCGTCGCCGGCGCCTGGGAGCCGGACGAAGACCCGGTTCAGGCCTGGCCGCACCGGCACCTTCACCTCGACCCCCTCCGTAAGCGACATCGTCAGCGATCCATCGCTGTTGGCCAGGTAGTTGATCTCCGCGGTCCAATCGGCGGGCAGCAGCGGGCCGTCCAACGGCATCCGCACCGGGAAGTCCGGTTGCACCAGGTAGCCGCATTGCGGCTCGGGGCCGTCGACGATGCTGCGGACCCAGGTGACCTTCGCATCCACCAATCGACCGGAACTGTCCAGCATGCGCAAGTCCGTTGTGGCCGAGGCGAACTCGGGCCGGTGGCGCAGCAGGGCGAACATGTGGCTGGCCCGGTTTTCGGGTCCGACCACGCGCTGCAACACCAGCGGGTCGACCTCCTGGTCGAGCATCGCAGCGCTGGATTCCAACGACGCGGCGGCCAGTCCCGCTACGGCATTCTGCAGGTAGGGCTGGGCCGGGTTGTCCCGCCAGCTCGTCAGGAACGTCATCGTCGAGTACAAGCTGCTCGCCATGAATGCGGTTGTCGCGACGACGATTACGGCCGTCCTGGCGCGTGATGCGTCAAGCCACTCCGCACCCTCGCGGTTGGGTGCGCACAGACCGACGGCCGCCAGCAGTGCCAGCACGATCACGAGATCGGGCAGGTACCGCAGGGTCTGCGCCAACTCGAGGGCGGTGTACTGCGACGACCGCATCAGGTAGATCGGTATCTGGCATGCCACCGCGTAGCCGACCGCGACGAGCCACACCGGGCCGATGCGCCGCTTGCGCGCAACCGTCACCGCCACCACGACCGCCAGGGCCACCCAGCCCAGAACCATCACGGTCAGCGGCGGTGTACCCCAAGGCGACGCCGGCGCCCAGCGTTGCCAATCCCACGGCCCGCCATCGAGTCCTGGCACGATGCCGTGCGTCACCGAGCGACTCAACAGATCCCAGGTCATCGACCAGTCGAGGGTCCACCGTTTCTGGTCGACGACGGCGAGATAGACGGCGATCCACGCCGCGGTGACCGCGAGGGCCGAGACCCACAGTCGAATCCCGCGACGCCACACCGTCGTCAGTGATCCGGTGCCCGTGACGTGCGCGAGCAGAGCGACGATCGCGAACGCGACAAAGGGGATGACGGCCGCCTTCTCGAAGAACAACAGACCGCCGAAATAGACCAGCAGACCCGACACGGCATAGCGTTGATTTCCGGTGCGCACCAACAGAACAGCGTCCCCGCACACCCAGGCCAGCGCCGCCAGCATCGGCAGCGAGTTCAACGCGGCAGCCCACCAGGCGAAGCCGGGTACGGCCAACGGGGTGAACAGCGCGAAGGTCAGCGGAATGAGCAACACGGGCCGCCAGCCCAGGATCACGTGCAGCGCCCGCAGCAGCGCCAGCGACGCCAGCAGCTGCAGCACGATCAGGCTGATCGCCGGTAGGAACCACTGCAGCGGGGCGACCCGGGTGATGGCGCCGGCGACCAGGAACGCGCCGGGCATGACGTGACCGTCGTGGTCGTCGAACAGATAGTTCACGGACAGCAGGTTCTGGGTGCCCGCACGGCCGATGAGGATCAGGTCGTCCCAGTAGAAATAGCCGTTGAAGGCGAGCACCGCGCGGATGACCAGTTGCACCGCGATCAGCGCGGCTGCGGTGCGGGCGACCCAGTTGGCTTGGCTCGTAGTGCTTTTCACGCGGGATAGTTGTCGCCGGCCCGGCTGCGCGCCTCCCACGCCGAGGCCACCATCTCGCGCAGCGAATGCCGCATCTGCCAGTCCAGGTCACGCTTGGCCAGGTCGCCCGACGCGACGATGCGGGCCGGGTCTCCCGGCCGCCTGGGTTTGATCGTCGGTTCGAAGTCGATCCCGGTGACGTCCCGGATCGCCGTCATGATCTGGCGCACCGACGTGCCGTCCCCGCTGCCGAGGTTGTACACCGGCTCGACCGGCTCGTTGGCGACGAGCCGTACCGCGGCGGCGACGTGAGCCAGCGAAAGGTCGGTGACGTGGATGTAGTCGCGCACGCATGTCCCGTCCGGTGTCGGGTAGTCGTCACCGTTGATGTGTGGCGTCTCGCCCCGGAAGAGCGCGTTGAACACCAACGGAAACAGGTTGTGCGGACTGGCGTCGAACAGTTCGTCCGAACCGGAGCCGACCACGTTGAAGTAGCGCAGGCTGGTGTGCCGCAGACCAGAGGCGCGGCCGGCGTCGCGCAGCAGCCACTCGCCGATCAGTTTGGTCTCACCGTAGGGCGACTCCGGTCGCGTCGGGGTGTTCTCGGTGACGATGTCGACATCCGGGGTGCCGAAGGTGGCCGCGCTGGACGAGAACACCATCTTGTCGACGCCCGTGGCCTCCATCGCCTTGAGCAGCGTCACCATTGCCGAGACGTTCTGCTCGTAGGTGTGCAGTGGCCGCTGGACCGACACTCCGGCGTACTTGAACCCGGCGATGTGAATGACGCCGTCGACGTGGTGGTCGCGCAGGGTCTGCGTGACGAGGTCCCCGTCCAGCAGGGTGCCGCGCACGAACGGCACCGATGCGGGGACGAACTGCTCCAGCCCCGTGGACAGGTCGTCGATGACAACCACCTGGATGTCGGCGTCCATCAGGGCGCGGACCACGTGGGAGCCGATGTAGCCAGCTCCGCCAGTCACCATCCACGTCATCGGAGCCGCCACCGGGGTGAGTCTAGTAAGCGGCGCGCGGCTGCTCGCGGTGTCGTCCTGCCTGCGGGTACTTTCAAAGGCAAGAAAGATTGTGAGTACTTACTTTCTGTTGTAAGGTCGCCGTCATGACCTACGACGTGATCGTTCGCAACGGCCTCTGGTTCGACGGGACCGGTGCCGCCCCGCAAGTCCGCACCCTGGGCATCCGCGACGGAATCGTGGCGACCGTGTCGGCCGGCCCCCTCGACGAGACGGGCTGCCCCGACGTGATCGATGCGACGGGCAAGTGGATCGTGCCCGGCTTCATCGACGTGCACACGCACTATGACGCCGAGGTGTTGCTCGATCCGGGCCTGCGCGAGTCGGTCCGTCACGGCGTGACGACGGTGCTGCTCGGCAACTGCTCGCTGTCGACGGTCTATGCCGATGCCGATGACGCCGCCGACCTTTTCAGCCGCGTGGAGGCGGTGCCGCGCAAGTTCGTCCACGGCGCCCTCGAAGCCAAGAAGACGTGGTCCGACCCCGCCGAGTACGTGCGTGCACTCGACGAACTTCCGCTGGGTCCGAACATCGGCTCGATGCTCGGCCATTCCGACCTTCGCACCAGCGTCCTCGGGCTGGACCGCGCGACGACCGAGGGTGTCAAGCCGACACCTGCCGAGCTGGACCGGATGGCGGCGATGCTCGAGAAGGCGTTGGACGCAGGGCTTCTCGGGTTGTCGGGCATGGATGCACCGATCGACAAACTCGACGGCGATCGTTATCGGTCACGGGCACTGCCGTCGACGTTCGCCACCTGGCGTGAGCGACGCAAGCTGATCTCGGTGCTGCGCAAGCACCGTCGCATTCTGCAGAGTGCGCCGAACACCGTGAAACCGATGTCGGCGCTGATGTTCTTCCTCACCAGCAGCGGGTGGTTCGGTCGTCGTCCCGGTGTCCGGGTGAGCCTGCTGGTGTCGGCGGACGCCAAGTCCGCGACGGGAGCGGTGCACGTACTGGGGCCCGGCGTCAGGCTTCTCAACAAAGTGCTGGACTCGTTCGTGCGTTTTCAGCATCTGCCCGTTCCGTTCGAGCTGTACTCCGACGGTATCGACCTGCCGGTGTTCGAGGAGTTCGGTGCCGGCACCGCCGCACTGCATCTGCGTGACCAGATCGAGCGCAACGAACTACTGGCCGACACCGAGTACCGGCGCCGGTTCCGCCGCTCCTTCGACAAGAAGAAGCTCGGACCGTCGTTGTGGCACCGGGACTTCCATGACGCGACCATCGTCGAGTGCCCGGACAAGTCGCTGATCGGGAAGAGCTTCGGTCAGATCGCCGACGAGCGCGGGTTGCATCCGCTCGACGCATTCCTCGACGTACTCGTCGAGAACGGTGAGCGCAACGTGCGGTGGACGACGATCGTGGCGAACCACCGGCCCAAGTATCTCGACCGGCTCGCCGCCGACCCGTCCGTCCACATGGGGTTCTCCGACGCCGGTGCCCACCTGCGCAACATGGCGTTCTACAACTTTCCGTTGCGTCTGCTCAAGCGCGTTCGTGACGCCGAGCTGGCGGGTCGCCCGTTCCTGTCGGTGCAGCGGGCGGTGTACCGGCTCAGCGCCGAGGTGGCCGAATGGTTCGGCCTTGCCGCAGGCACTCTCCGTGAGGGTGAACGTGCCGACTTCGTCGTCATCGATCCCGAACACCTCGACGACTCGGTGAACGGCTACCACGAAGAGAGCGTGCCGTTCTACGGCGGGCTGAGCCGCATGGTCAATCGCAACGATTCCACCGTGGTGGCGACCGCCGTCGGCGGCAAGGTCGTGTTCCGCGAGGGTGAGTTCTGCGAGGGTTACGGCATGACGGTGAAGTCCGGCCACTTCCTGCGAGCGGGCACCACTTCGCACGCGAAAGCGCTTGCCTGACATGGCACGAACTCAGCAGCAACGTCGGGAGGAAACGATCGCGCGGCTGCTCGACGCCAGCATCGACACCATTGTCGATGTCGGATACGCACGGGCGTCGGCGGCGATGATCGCCAAGCGCGCCAACGTATCCGACGGTGCGCTGTTCCGCCACTTCCCGACCATGGGTGACTTCATGGCCGCCACCGCCCAGGAGGTGATGCGACGGCAACTGGGACTGTTCTCGAAGCGGGTGGCCGAGATACCGGCCAACGAGCCGGCGTTGGAGGCCGCGCTCACCATCCTGCGCGACGTCACCGGTAACGCCACCAACACCGTCATGTATGAGCTGATGGTCGCGGCGCGCACGGACGAAAAGCTCAGGGGCACTCTGAGAGAGGTGCTCGCCGAATATGCGGCGAACATCTACGAGGCCGCAAGGGCGCTTCCCGGCGCCGAGCAGATTCCGGACGAGACCTTCATCGCATTGGTGGCGATACTCACCAACGCCTTCGACGGCGCGGCGATCGTGCGTGCGGTGCTGCCGCAGCCTGAACTCGAGGACAAGCGAATCGAGCTGCTGGCGGCGCTGCTCAGCGGGACGTCACCGACGCTACGGGCGTAACCCATCTGAAGCCCTAGCGAGCGCGGCGAGGTGCACCGCGATCCCCACCAGTGGCCCGCATGTCAGCGCGACCACGGTGCGCGTCTCGAGGCTCATCGGCAGGAGGAGAAGCGCCGCTGCCGCGACGGTCGCCGAGACCCAGCCCAGCGAGTACGCCCGGTGCAGTGCCGCCGCCACCGTCGCGGCGCCGGTCAGGGTCAGCAGTGCGATGACGATTGCCGCTGCGGTCAACCACGCCAACAGTGACCCGGTGGCGACGTAGTCGGCACCGAATGCGCTGCGGAGCAACCACGGTCCGAAGATTCCTGCGGCCAGCACGCCGAGCAGCCCGACCGCCAACACCACTGCGGTAGGTGTGATGAGCGCCCGCAGCCGGCGCGTGCGCTGGTCGACGAAATAGGCGATCAGGTTGCCCTGCATCGCGGTGAGCGGTACCAGCAGCGGGGCGCGCGTAAGCGTCACGGCCAGAATGACGACCCCACCCGTCGCACCCAGATCACCGGATGTCGCCTTGAGTAACACCGGGAAGCCCATCACCAGGACAGCGCTGGCGCCTGCTGCGGCGATCGAGTGCGCCGTCCCGCGCAGGAACGCGGCCGTGCCGCCGGGTGTCATCAGGTTCGCCGCGGTTCTGGTGGCCGGGGAGACGATCAACATGATCAGCCAGGCGATCGAGCCCGCCACCGTCGCCCACAGGTATCCGATCAACCCCCAACCCACCAAAAACGTTGTCGTGGCCACGATCACCCGCAGCACAGCGTCGGTCACCATCAGCGAGCCGTACGCCGTCCACCGGTTCAGCCCCGCGAGCACGCCCATCAGCGTGGTGTGAAGGCAGAAGCCCGCGAGGCCGACGGCCAGCAGCGCAACCGACGGCCACCGCTCGTCGGCGAACACATATCCCGACCACAGCGGTGAGCTGCCCGCGATCACGACCGCAGCGGCGACTCCGACGAGCGCGGCCACCCGCATGGGATGGGCCTGCGGGCCGGTGACGACCTCGCTGTAGTCGGCCGAGCGCACCTCACGCGTCGTCTCCTGCAACAGACCGAACGCGGCACCGGTGGCGAGGCCGAACGCCCCCCAGAAGACACCGAATGCCGCGAACCCGGCCGGTTCGAGGTCGCGCGCGGCGAGGTAGAGCACGGCGTAGCCGCACAGCGCGGTCAGCGCGGTGGCGGCGCCGACCCGGGCAACGCTCGCTCGCGCGGCGGGACCGGCCGGGGTGCCTGCGTCTGTCACGACGAGACATCCAGGGCGGGTAGCTCGGGGGAGTAGAGCCACGCTGCCCACAGCGGCCTCAGGGAGTCGTTGGTGTAGTTCGACGCCAGCCCGGTGAAGTCGTCGGTGACCACGGTGCTGTGCCGGTGTCGTGCCGTCCAATCACGAAGCAGGGCAAAGAAGTTGTCGTCACCGAGGCGCCGCCGCAGCACGTGCAGGGTGAGCGCACCGCGCTTGTACACGCGGTCGTCGAACATGTCGCGCGCGCCCGGGTCCGCCAGGATGAGGTTCTGCGGCGAATCCGCCAGTCGCTGGTAGTAGTGCTGCGCCCATTCGTCGGCGCTGCGACCGCCCGAGTGCTCCGACCACAACCACTCGGCGTAGCAGGCGAAGCCCTCGTGCAGCCAGATGTGGCGCCAACGCTGGGCGGTCACCGAATTGCCGAACCACTGGTGTGCGAGTTCATGGGCGATCAATCGCTCGGCGCTGCCATTGCCGTCGCAGTGATTCGCCCCGAAAATCGAGATACCTTGCGCCTCAAGCGGTATCTCCAAGTCGTCGTCGGTGACCACGACGGTGTAGCCGGTCGCCAGGGGATAGGGTCCGAACAACTTGACGAACAGCTTCATCATCTTCGGCTGATCGGCGAAGTCACGATCGAAATTGTGCCGCAACCGATCCGGCAGGACCGCGTGCATCTGGACGCCGTTTTTCGCCATACGGTGACGGTTGTACATCCCGATCTGCAGCGTCACCAGATAGGTCGACGTAGGCTCAGCCTGTTCGTATGTCCAGGTCGTCATGCCCGCCCGCGCGCGCCGCGACACCAGCTCACCGTTGGCCAGTGCGTAGTACGGGCTCTCGGTGCTGATGCGGATGGCGAAGATCGCCTTTGCGCTGGGGTGGTCGTCGCAGGGGAACCACGAGGCCGCACCGTTGGGCTGCCCAGCCACCAGGACGCCCTCGGTCAGTTCTTCGAAACCGACCTCCCCCCAAAGGGAGTGGATCGGCTTGGGAGTGCCGCCATACCGCACGACGATCGACATCGCCGCGCCGGCGGGCAGGGCCTCTGACAGGCCGATGTGCAGCTTGTTCTGCGACGACCTGAACCGCTCCGGCCGTCGGCCATTGACGGTCACCTTCGTGACCGTGAACGCATGCGACAGGTCGAGGGTGAAAGTGCGCAGTGCGGCCAGCGTTACCGCGGTGATGGTGGCCGTCCCGGTGAGCCGGTTGATCGCCACCTTGTACTCGAGGTCGAGTTCGTAGCGCGACACTCGGTAGCCGAAGTTGCCGTTGGCCGGGAGGTAAGGGTCGATGACCGGTGGGTTGCCCTTCTTCTTGCTCCCGGTCACGCGGCGGCGTCTTCTGCCGTCTTGGGCGTGGTGACACCGCTGTCCTTCTTGCGGAACAGATTCCACGGCGCGATCGGATTGCCCAACCAGCGCGTCGATGGTGGTACCTCGTCACCACGCATCACCAGCGAGGCCGGGCCGACCGTCGCACCCGCGCCGATCCGGGCCGCGGGCAACGCGACACAGTGCGGACCCAGAGTCGAACCCTCCTCAAGCACCACGGTGTCCATCCGCATGATGCGGTCGTGGAACAGGTGCGTCTGGACCACACAGCCGCGGTTGACGGTCGAGCCATCACCGAGGGTGACCAGATCGGCCTCGGGCAGCCAGTACGTCTCGCACCACACGCCGCGGCCGATGGACGCGCCGAGCGCCCGCAGCC
This sequence comes from Mycobacterium barrassiae, assembly GCF_025822765.1. Lineage (GTDB taxonomy): Bacteria > Actinomycetota > Actinomycetes > Mycobacteriales > Mycobacteriaceae > Mycobacterium > Mycobacterium barrassiae. The sequence goes on from NZ_JACKUK010000017.1 coordinate 37,114, forward strand.
ACAGGTTCATCACCGGTGTGCCGGTCGCGGCGCGGGCGAACCACGGCGCTGCGACGGTCTCGACGAACGTGTCCGACACCTCGTTGCGCCACACGAACGCTGACCACAACGGGTGCTCGATCGCGCGGATACGGCCCACCACAAGCCATTTCGCTATCACCGCGACAGTGCCTGCGATCGCACCCGCCACCAACAGGACGACGCCGCCCGTCAGCGCCGGCCACAGCCAGCCGAAGGTCGCCGCCAGCCACTGAAGCGTCAGCAGCACGGCGACACCGATCGCGAAGGTGACGATGAGCGGAACGAGCCGGCAGGTCTCGACCAGTCCGCGCAGGATCTTCAGCCGCCCCGAGGGATGGAAAGTGCGCAGCGTGTCGGCCGCGGTCGGCTTGCGCCGCAACCGAACCGGCGGGCTACCGAGCCACGACGACCCCGCCTTCGCCTTGTGCGGTGTGGCCGACAGTACGGCGACGAGCCCGTCGTCGGGCACTTTGCGGCCCGGTTGGGTGATGCCGGAGTTACCGAGGAACGCGCGCTTGCCGATGGTCGCCTGCGCGACATGAATCCAGCCGCCTCCCAGTTCATAGGAGGCGACCATGGTGTCGTCGGCCAGGAAAGCACTGTCCTCGATGACCGTGAACTTCGGCGTCAGTAGCGCCGTCGAAATCTCAGTACCCCGGCCCACTTTCGCTCCGAGCGCGCGCAGCCACCACGGGGTCAACAGGCTGGCATACAGCGGGAAGAGGTAGTTCCGCGCGGCATCCATCAGTCGTTCGGTCGCCCATATCTGCCAGCCGACGCGACTGCGCACGGGATGATAGCCCTCGCTCAGCCACAGCGAGAGCACCCGCACCCCGATCACCGTCAGCAGTGCGTACGTCAACACGGCGGCCACCGTCGCCACCGGGGTCCACAGCGCGGCGGGTGCGATGGCCTCCGACACCGTCTTCGCGTCACGCACGCCCCAACCGATGACGGCGAGGCCGACGCCCAGCGCCAGCAGTGGAAGGGCACCGAGCAGCAGAGACGTCACGCCGTAGACGGCCACCCACAGCGGTGCCCGTGGCGGGCGGTGATCCGGCCACGGATGGCGGGCCTTGCCCGACTTCACCGCGGGCGAGCCCTTCCAGTATTGGCCGTTCTTGACCTTGCCGACCACGCCGGAACCCGGGGCGACGTCCGCGTTCTTGCCGACGACCGAGCCGGGCAGCAGGGTGGTGCGGGCACCGACGGTGGCGTCGTTGCCGATGGTGATGCGACCGACGTGGAAGTTGTCTCCGTCGATCCAGTGTCCCGACAGATCGACCTCGGGCTCCACGGAACTGCGGTGGCCGAGCTTCAGCATGCCGGTCACCGGAGGAGCCGAGTGCAGGTCGACGCCCTTGCCCACCTTGTTGCCGAGCGCGCGGGCGTAGTACACCAGCCACGGCGCCCCGGCCAGGTTCTCCGCCCCACTTGCCTCCGCGAGACGTTCGGCGAACCACACCCGCAGGTGCACCGCGCCGCCACGAGGGTAGGTGCCGGGTTCCAGCCCGGACAGCAGCATCCGCGCGAAGAGCGCCGCGATGCCCATCCGGCCTAGTGGTGTGACGAACACCAGGAAGCCCGCAGCGACCCACCACCAGCCAAGCGGCCTCGCCCACGGCACGAGGTCCAGTTCGGCCGCGACATTGTTGGCAAGGGCGAGCCAGACGACCCATTGCAGCGCGGTCAGCGTGGCCAGTGGCAGCGACAGGGCCATCTGAACGGCTTGGGCGAGCCGCGGCGTCGGTTTGACCACACGTGTCTGTACCCGCGGCGGTGGTTTCAACTCGTCGAGGTAGGTGGCCAGCGATCCGAGGCGGGGATGGTCGTAGAGGTCGGCGACCGTCACCTGGGGATATCGCTGACGCAGCGCGGCCACCAGCTGCGCGGCGGACAGCGATCCGCCGCCGAGCGCGAAGAAGTCGGCTTCGGGCCCCTCGATCGGCGCGGCGAGGACGTCCCGCCACAGGCTGGCCACCCAGCCCATCGTCCCTGCAAGGTCGGAGGCGTCCTCGGCCACGGGTTCGCCGGGAGGTGGCCACGGCAGTGCGTCGCGGTCGACCTTCCCCGACGTGCGGGTGGGCAGTTCGGCCACGAGCACCAGGCGCGGGACCAGGGCTGCGGGCAGCGCTTCGGCCAGCCTCGCGCGGGCCGCGGCGAGGTCGAACGACGGGTCAGTGCTGGCGATATAGCCCACCAGCAGTGGGGTGCCGCTGGCCGTGCGGCGCACCGCCGCCGCCCCGCCGCTGACGCCCGGGAGGTTGACCAGCGCCGAGTCGACTTCGCCGAGCTCGATCCGGCGGCCGCCGACCTTGACCTGGTCGTCGGCGCGGCCCTGGAAGTAGAGGCCGTCGCTCTCCAGGCGAACCAGGTCACCGCTTCGGTAGCAGCGATCCCACCCCAACGTGGGCATCGGGGCGTACTTCTCGGCGTCCTTCTCCGGATCCAGATAGCGGGCCAACCCGACGCCGCCGATGACGAGTTCACCGACCTCGCCATACGACACCGGCACGCCGTCGCGGTCCACCACCGCCAGATCCCACCCGGGCAGCGGCAGCCCGATGCTCACCGGACCCCAGGCGCGCAGCCGCGCCGCGCACGCCACGACCGTCGTCTCGGTGGGGCCGTAGGTGTTCCACACCTCGCGACCCTCGACCGCAAGACGCTCCGCCAACTCGAGAGGGCAGGCCTCACCGCCGAAGATCAGCAGCCGCACCGACTCGAGCGCCTCGGCAGGCCACAACGCCGCGAGCGTCGGCACCGTCGACACCACCGTGATGTCCCGCGACACCAGCCACGGACCCAGATCCATACCGCTGCGCACCAGCGATCGTGGTGCGGGCACCAGGCACGCGCCGTTCCGCCACGCCAGCCACATCTCCTCACACGACGCGTCGAACGCAACGGACAGACCGGCGAGCACCCGGTCGCCGGGACCGATCGGGTTGTCCTGCAGGAACATTCGTGCTTCCGCATCGACAAACGCCGCCGCACTGCGGTGCGTGACCGCCACCCCTTTCGGGGTGCCGGTGGAACCGGAGGTGAAGATGATCCAGGCGTCGTCGCGTCCGAGGGGAGATGCCGCGCGCCACCCGCGTGAGGAGCCCTGCGCGCGGATCAGTCCGGCCTCGGTGATGATGGCGACCACCCCGGCCTCGCTGAACACCAGGTCGGCCCGTTCGTCGGGGTCGTCCGCGTCGACGGGAACGTAGGCGGCACCCGTGGCCAGGGTCGCGAGGATCGCCACGTACAGCGCGTAGCTGCCCGACGGCATCCGGATCCCGATGCGGTCGCCGCGCCCGATGCCCCTGGCGGCCAGCCAGTCGACGCTCTCCTCGATGTCGGAGATCATCTCCGCGTAGGTCAGCTGGACCTCGCCGTCGTCGATGGCCGGCGCGTCGGGATGACGGGCCGCCGTGTCGTAGAGGATGTCGATCAGTGTGCGGGGCTCGGGTGCGTGCCGGGACCGCTCGTACTGCGCGGGTATCGCGCGTGAAAAGGCCCCAGTCACGGCTACAAAACTACTAAGCGGCGCCGGTCCCGCATACGCGCCGCACGCACCGTGTTTCGATTCCGGGATTTCGGTCAATCGCGGTTACCTGGCAGAATCAGATGCGGAGGGGAGTATTCCTTCGCCGTAGCGTCGTCATCACGTCGACCTCCATCGGACGACCGGTGCTGCGGACCGCGCGGTCGTCGCGGTGGAAGAGACCTCCGGCGTTTTGACGACCGGAGGCTTTGTGAACGTTTCTCAACTCGAGTGGATCATCACGCTGGGCGTGACGATCGCGATCCTGGTGTTCGACGTGATCGTGATCGGGCGTCGTCCGCACGAACCGACGAAACGTGAAACCGGGACCTACCTGACGATCTACATCACGCTCGCGGTGGCCTTCGGGGTGTGGGTGTGGTTCTTCCACGGCGCACAGTTCGGCCTCGAGTTCTTTGCGGGGTGGCTCACCGAATACAGCCTGTCGGTGGACAACCTGTTCATCTTCCTGATCATCATGGCCAGCTTCAACGTGCCGAGGAAATTCCAGCAGCAGGCGCTGCTCGTCGGCATCATCCTGGCGTTGATCTTCCGCGGCATCTTCATCGCGCTCGGCGCGGTCGCGATCAACCAGTTCTCCTGGATCTTCTACGCATTCGGCGCCTTTTTGGTTTACACCGCCATCAACCTGGTGCGCGACACCGACCACGACGACGACGCCGACAACTTCGTGGTGCGCTTCGCGCGCAAGCACCTCAGCCTCACCGATGAGTGGCACGGCCTGAAGATGTGGATCAAGGAAAACGGCAAGCGGCTGATGACGCCGATGTTCCTCGTGATCGTCGCGCTCGGCACCACAGACCTGCTCTTCGCGCTGGACTCGATACCCGCGATCTACGGCCTGACCCGCGAGCCCTACCTGGTCTTCGCGGCGAACGTGTTCGCCCTGATGGGTCTGCGCCAGCTGTACTTCCTGCTGGGTGATCTGCTGCGCCGCCTGGTCTACCTGTCGCAGGGGCTGGCCATCATCCTCGCGTTCATCGGTGTGAAGCTGATCCTGCACGCGCTGCACGAGAACGAGCTGCCGTTCATCAACGGCGGCGAGCATGTGCCGGTGCCGGAGATCCCGACGCTGGCCAGCCTCGGCGTGATCATTGTGACGTTGCTCATAACCACCGCGGCGAGCCTGTACAAAACGCGCGTGCACGACGTGAAAAACGGCAGGCAGACGCCTGAAAATGAGGCTGAGAAGCCCGAGGGGTCCGCAGAGCACTTGGACTCGCACTGATCGCAAGGATCGACGGCGATCCTGGCCGCGCCTAGCGTGACAGTGTGCGGCTTTTCGTGGCGGACGGCGCTGACGGACACTGGAGTGAGTTGACCGACGGTGTCGAGCCGGCTGTGCGCGTCGTCGCCGACGACCTGCTGCAGGCGAAGCGGGCTCGCAACCGGATCCGGGCCGATTCCGACGACGTCGCCGTCATCCTCGACCTCACTGTTGCGGTGGCAGCCGACTTCCGTTCGGCGCGAACCGAACTCGAATCGACCGACGGCGTTCGCTACGCGGGCACTGTCGACGGCCTGGCCGGGTTGATCGCCGATATCAAAACGGCAGGCGTGGCCGACGGTGTCACGCTGATTGCGGCGTCACCGCATCAGGATCTCCGCGCACTGGGTCTGGACGTGCTCGACTGGCTGGCCATCCGGGGTCAGGCGAGGGCCTCGTAGATCAGCCTGAAGTAGCGGTCGGTGCGCGCCGACCCCTCGATGCCCGGCCCCATCTTGTTCATCACGTAGGCGACGGTGGTACGACGGTCGGGGTTCATGGTCTCCCACGATCCGCCCCAACCGCCCCAGAAACAGATCCGTCCTTCGGGGACGAACGGGATCGATTCCGGTTGCGGGAGCCCGAAGCCCAGCCCGAATCTCAGCGGGTGATTGAGCAGAACGAGATCCGTTCCGTCGGACTGGACTTCGAAAATCCTGTCGATGGTCTGCGGGCGCAGTAGCTCGACGCCGTCCACCGTGCCGCCCAGCGAGATCGCCGACAGGATGCGGGCCAGTGACCGGGCGTTGCCATGGCCATTGGCGCCGCCGATGTCTGCAGCCCGCCACCCATCGGTGTTGGCCACGGCGGGATCCGGCGCCGGCCCTGTGAAGGTCTTCAGCATCGGGGCCGGCCACTGATCCATCGGCGGCAGGTCGAGCGGGTCGGTCGCGGGGATGATCTCCGCGATCCGGTCGGCATCAGCGGGCGTCGCGCCGATCTGGAAGTCGGCACCGAGCGGACCTGCGATCTCGTCGCGCACGAACTCCTTCAACGGCTTTCCGGTCACCCGGCGCAGCACCTCGCCGATGAGGTGTCCGTAGTTCAGGGCGTGATACCCGGACGCGGTCCCCGGCTCCCACCACGGCGCCTGGGCGGCCAGCGCGGCCGTCGACTTCGCCCAGTCGAAGACGTCCTCGACGACGACCGGCTGGTCCCAGCCGGAAACACCCGATGTGTGCGACATCAGATGACGAAACTCGATGTGCTGCTTGCCGTTCGCTGCGAACTCGGGCCAATACGTCGCCACCGGGGCATCGGGTTCGACCAGACCCCGGTCGATCAGCATCAGCGCAGCGAGCGCCGTGACCGTCTTGGTCGACGACCACACGTTGACGATCGTGTCCCGCGTCCATGGCACGGTTTTGGCGGCGTCGGAGTGTCCGCCCCACATGTCGACGACGAGTTCGCCGTCGATGTCGATCGCGATCGCGGCACCGACCTCCTCACCGCGGGTGATCTCTTCGGCGAGCGCCTCGGCGACCTTGTCGAACCCTGGATCCCAGTGCCCGTGCAGTAGCTCATGCATCGGACCATCATGCTGCGGGACACGACGCTTTGTTCCGGCAATTGGGAAGTGGTTTCAGCGTCGGCGCGGTACCTTCTGCATGACCCGGTGTCAATGTCGCAGAGGAGCACCTATGCACAAACTCACGATGGCGGTCGCGGCGGCCGCACTCATGGCGGGACCGATTCTGACAGCGCCGACAGCAGCGGCGGGATCGGTCCAGGACACGACCTACACCTCACCTTCACTTCCCGCTGTTCCCAAGGTGGTCGCACTCGACTGCGAAGGCACCACGGGCAACATGGGCTGTGGTCCCGGCTGGTTCTGGCGCGATGGCTGGCGCGGATGGGCGTGCTACCCATGCTGACGACGAAGAGGTATGCGAAGGCGGCAGGAGCGTTCGCCGCCATGGCCGTTGCGGCGACGATCGGCGGGTTGGGTTCTGCCGCAGCGCAATCCAACGATCTCAGCACGCTGCCGGTGGACCCGAACCTCCTCACGGATTCGCTGGCGTACAGCGCGGCGCCGTTCGTCATCAATCCGAACGGCCAGCAAGGCATTCAGGCCGAGTACACCCACCGCGAAGGCGGCACCCGTTCGATCACCACCACGATCCTGCTCTATCCCAACGAGGAGGCAGCGGCTGCATCGCTTTCGGCCGCAGCGGATCAGGTGGCGGCGCCGAGGAAGGTGGCCGCCGGGGTGGGCGCCAACGGGAATCTGTTCTCGGGGACGACGCTCGACGGCACGCAGTCGACGAGCGTGCTGACGTTCACTCAGGGCAACGCGGCCACGACGATTCAGTTCGACGGTCCGCTAAACGATCCTGCGCCAGAGGAATTCGTGATCGACCTCGGCAAGAAGCAGGACACGGCGATTCTGGACTGGCAGGGGGTTTAGCCCCCCTCACCAGTTGTCGTAACCGCCCTCGGGGCCCAGCATGCGTTCGAGGCGGGTGCGGTTGATCCGCGCGAGTTCGTTGCGCACGACCTTGCGCTCGGTCTCGGTGTCGTTGTGCAGACGGTCGGACATCGTCGCAAGCACGTCCTGTGCGGTGTAGCCGTTGATGAACATGACGAAGCCGAAGCCGAAGTGCTCCAGATAGCGCTTCGACGCCTGGCCCAGTTGATCCATCACGTCGGGCTGATCGCACCAGATGGCGCACTGCTCCGCGGCCGACTTCTCGCTGCCGGGCCTGCGACCGATGTCGGGGTAGGCCTGCAGGATCGTGTCGATCGACTCCTCGGCGAGCCCGAACAGCAGCGCGTCGGCCGCTCGGAAGAGTTCGTCGTGGTTGGCGAACGGCCGACTGCGGCACAGATCGGCTGCCAGCGGGACGCTGTAGCAGCATTCGAAGATGGCGTGCACCGCTCGCCGCATCGGCATTGCGTTGAACGCCTCGAGGCCGATCCCCTGATGCATCAACACGCCGTCATCATCGAAGGCGCAGGGTACGCCCGCGTTACCGAATGTTACGGCGATGAAAAATCACGGCCCGAAAGGAGCCGGGCCGGCAACAGCGGGGGGTCAGTGACCGGCGTTCTTGAACCGCTCGATCGAGGCCTGAAGTTCGGCCTCGGCCTTCTCGCGACCCACCCAGTCCGCGGCCTTGACGTACTTGCCGGGCTCGAGGTCCTTGTAGTGCACGAAGAAGTGCTTGATCGCGTCGAGTTCGTAGGCAGGTACGTCTTCGAGGTCCTGGATGTGGTCCCAGCGTCCGTCGCCGGCAGGCACGCACAGCAGCTTGTCGTCGCCGCCGGCCTCGTCGGTCATCTGGAACATCGCGACCGGACGTGCCTCGACGATGCAGCCCGGGAACACGGACTCCGGCAGCAGGACCAGCGCGTCGAGCGGATCGCCGTCCTCGCCGAGCGTGTTCTCGAAAAAGCCGTAATCGGTCGGGTAGCCCATCGCGGTGTAGAGGTAGCGGTCCAGCTTCACCCGGCCGGTGTCGTGGTCCACCTCGTACTTGTTCCGCGAACCCTTCGGGATCTCGATGACTACGTCGAACTCCACGGCGGTGCCTTCCTGCCCTGTACTGAGGTATTGGGGACGGCATCACCCTAATCTGCCTACGATTCTCGCCACCTACTCGGGAGGCGCCATGGGCAGAATCTCTACCGGCTGGGCTCTGACGAAGCAGAGCTGGGCTGTTCTGAAGAACGACCGGTCGCTGGTGATCTTCCCGATCCTGTCGGCGGTGTTCGCGAGCATCGCGGTCGTCGTGATCATGGTTCCGGCGGCGTTCGCCGACGCCATGGTGCAGGGCGGGGCGAACAACCAGGAAGGCATCATCGCTGCCGTCGGCGCGGCCGTGACCATCTATGTGTCCACGTTCTTCGCCATTTTCTTCAATGTGGCGCTGGCCGCATGTGCTGCGCGCTCGCTGCGGGGTGAGGACACCAAGGTTGGTGAAGGTATCTCGGCTGCGATGCGCCAACTCGGGCCGATCCTGGGATGGACCGTCGTCGCGGGGACCGTCGGGGTGATCCTGCGGGTTCTGGAGAACCGCTTGCCGCTCCTGGGGCAGATCGCGACGGCGATAGCCGGGGCCGCGTGGTCGGTCGCAACGTTCTTCGTCGTTCCCGTGATCGCGATGGAGGGCACGGGACCGTTTGCCTCGTTGAAGCGGTCGGTGCAGGTCATCAAGGCCAAATGGGGTGAGGGTGCGACCGGGCAGATCGCGATCTCTGCGGCGACGGGGTTGATCGTGTTCGCGATCGTGTTCGGCGGTGGCGGAATCGCCGCTGCCCTGGTCGCCATCAAACTGCAACCGGTCGCCATCGCGGTCGGGGTCGTCACGGTGGCCGCCGTGATCATCGTCGCGGTCGTCTCCAGCGCGATGAACTCGATCTTCCGCGTCGCCGTCTACCAGTACGCGATCACCGGTCAGACGCCTGTCGCGTTCGACCCCCAGTTGGTGCAGGCGACGTTCGGTGCACGCGGCCGACGGGCGTGATCGGGGTCAACGGATACCCTGAGCTATGCGGCCAACCAGATGGGGGCGTTCCACCCATGCGTTGATCGCGGTGGCGGTGCTGGTGCTGGTCGCCGCCGTCGTCGCGGTTTCGGCCATGGTCACGGGCGGCGGCTCCCCCGATGCGGCGGCGGTCAAGCCGCCACCCCCGGCGGCGACGGCGAACCCGGGCATCGTGCCGGTTTCCGACTCAGCCCCCAAGCCCACCAAGGACCGGCTGGCCGCCGTGCTGGCGCCCGTGCTCGCCGATCCCAATCTCGGCAAGTTCACCGGTCGCATCACCGACGCGATCACCGGCGCGGAGCTCTGGTCGCAGGGCGCCGACGTGCCGATGCAACCCGCGTCGACCAACAAGACGCTGACCGCCGCCGCGGCACTGTTTACCCTCGACCGGGACGCCCGGCTGACCACCCGGGTGTTCAGCACCGACAAACCGGGTGTGGTGGTCCTCAAGGGCGGCGGTGACCAGACGCTGTCGGCGGCCAAGCCCGGCGATGCCACCTGGTACCGCGATGCGGCGCGTATCAGCGATCTGGCCGAGCAGGTGGAGGCCGCCGGGATCGACCCCACCGCCGTGCAGGTCGATGTGAGCCAGTACAGCGGCCCGACGATGGCGCACGGCTGGGATCCGGCCGACATCGACGGCGGTGACATCGCACCGATGGAATCGGTGATGCTCGATGGCGGCCGCACCCAGCCCGTCAGTGTCGACTCCACGCGATCCAAGACACCGGCGCTCGACGCCGGCCGCGCGCTGGCCGTCGCGCTCGGCGTCGACCCTGCCAAGGTGACCGTCGTGCCGGGGGCCGCTCGCGGTGGCCAGGAGATCGGGTCGGTGCAGTCGCCGCCGCTGATCGATCGGCTGCGCGACATGATGAACGCCTCGGACAACGTGATGGCCGAGTCGATCGGCCGCGAGGTGGCCGCCAAACTCGGCCTCCCGCAGAGCTTCGACGGCGCGGTGCGGGCGGTCCTGCGCCAGCTCGAAGCCGCCAAGATCGACACGACGAACGCCAGGCTCTTCGATGCCAGCGGGTTGTCCGTCGATGACCGGCTCACCGCGGAGACCCTCGACGAAGTCGTCAACGCCGCCGCGGGCAACGACCAGCCCAAGCTGCGTCCGCTGGTCGAACTGCTGCCGATCGCCGGTGGTAGCGGCACGCTGTCCAATCGCTACCTCGGCACCGATGCCCACCGGGCCGCTGCCGGTTTCCTGCGGGCCAAGACCGGATCGCTCACCGGAACCAACTCGCTGGCCGGCATCATCACCGATGCGAGCGGACGCGTCCTCACCTTCGCGTTCATCTCCAACGACGCGGGGCCGACAGGTCTGATCGCCCTGGACAACTTCGCCGCCACACTGCGGTCGTGCGGATGCAGCGCATGAGTTCAGAAACCGTGACTGCGCCCAACGTCGGCCGCGCCGTCGATTGGAAGTTCGCCACCGAGGTCGGCGAGAAGCTGGTGCGACCTGGTCCGGCAGCTTCCGACTACACCCGTTGTCAGGTCATCGAGCAACTGCCGGAGGCGTCCCGGCAGGCCGAGGTGCCGGTGCGCGAGGTCACCGGTCTCAACGAAGGCGGCGAGATCCCCGAAGCACGAATCGTCGACCGCCCGCAGTGGATTCACGCGGCGGCGCAGTCGATGCGGGTGATGACCGGCGGCACCGACAAGCCGAAGGGTTTCATCAGCGGGCGGATCGCGGGCGCGCAGACCGGCGCCGTGCTCGCGTTCGTCTCGCAGGGGATCCTCGGACAGTACGATCCGTTTGGCCGCCAGGGCGGTGAACTCCTGCTGGTGTATCCGAACGTGATCGGTGTCGAGCGCCAATTGCGGGTCCAGCCAAGCGATTTCCGGCTCTGGGTCTGTCTGCACGAGGTCACCCACCGGGTTCAGTTCCGGGCCAATCCGTGGCTGGCCGAACATATGTCGCAGTCGCTGGCGGTGCTCACCCAGGACGCCGGGGACGACGTCGCCCAGATGGTGGGCCGGCTCGCGGCGTTCATCCGCAGCCGTCGCGACTATGTCATCGACGCTGACACGGAACCGAATTCGACGGGAATGATCGGTCTGATGAGGGCCGTGCAGGCCGAACCGCAGCGTAAGGCGCTGGACCAACTGCTGGTCTTGGGCACGCTCCTGGAAGGCCACGCGGACCACGTGATGGATGCCGTCGGACCCAAGGTGGTGCCGTCGGTGGCGACGATCCGCAAACGCTTCGACGAACGGCGCCAACGCAAGCAGCCTCCCCTGCAGCGAATCATGCGGGCGCTGCTCGGGATCGACGCCAAACTGCTCCAGTACACGCGCGGCAAGGCGTTCGTCGACCACGTGGTGTCACGGGTCGGGATGACGCGGTTCAACGCTGTCTGGTCCAGCCCCGAAACCCTGCCCCTGCCAACGGAAATCGACAAGCCGCAACGGTGGATCGACAGAGTCCTGTAGCCGCACTGCGGGCGGCCCTCAAGGCGTTCGTACGCGAGTACGGCGATACCGATTCGCGGTGGTGCGTCGCGCTGTCCGGGGGACCCGACTCGCTGGCGTTGACCGCGGTGGCGGCCGAGGTGAAACCGACGACCGCCCTGATCGTCGACCATCGCCTCCAGGCCGGCTCCGACCAGGTGGCTGCGACCGCGCGTGAACAGGCACTCGTGTTGGGATGTGTTGATGCTCAAGTGCTTTGCGTCGATGTCGGCACCGAGGGCGGTCCCGAGGCCGCTGCACGTACCGCCCGCTACCGGGCGCTGGAGGCCGCGCGTGGCGAGGCGCCGGTGCTGCTCGCACACACCCTCGACGACCAGGCCGAGACGGTGCTCCTCGGCCTTGGCCGCGGCTCGGGCGCACGCTCCATCGCGGGTATGCGCCCGCACGATCCGCCGTGGTACCGGCCGCTGCTCGGCGTCCGGCGCGCGGTGACGCACGCGGCGTGCGAGGAGTTGAACCTCACACCGTGGCACGACCCGCACAACACCGACCGCCGGTTCACCCGGACCCGGCTGCGCACCGAGGTACTCCCGCTGCTGGAAGACGTGCTCGGCGGCGGTGTCGCCGAGGCGCTGGCCCGCACCGCCGCTGCGCTGCGCGAGGACAGCGAGACGCTCGACGAGCTGGCGGCCCGCGAACTCGCCGAGGTGTCCGTCGCCGACGGCCTGGACACCGCGCGACTGGTCAAGCTGCCGGATGCCGTCCGGCGCAGGGTGATTCGAGGCTGGCTGTTGGCCGGCGGCGCCAGCGCCCTGACCGACAAGCAGATCCGCGGCGTGGACACCTTGGTGACGGCGTGGCGCGGGCAGGGCGGTGTCGCGGTCGGTTCGCCGTTGCGCAGCAGGCGGCTGATCGCGGGTCGCCGCGGCGGGATGCTGACCCTGCACACCGAGCCGGTGTGAAAACATGGCACGCTGTGCACGTGGCCGCGGAATCCACCGACATGTACCCCGGTGATATCAAGTCGGTGCTCCTGTCGTCGGACGAGATCCAGGCGAAAGTCGCCGAGCTGGGACATCAGCTGGGCGAGGACTACCGCGACGCCATCGTCGGGGGCACCCAGGACCTGCTGCTGATCACGGTCCTGAAGGGCGCTGTCTTCTTCGTGACCGACCTGGCCAGGGCGATCCCGCTGCCGACGCAGCTCGAGTTCATGGCGGTCAGCTCCTACGGGTCGTCGACATCCTCCTCGGGCGTGGTGCGCATCCTCAAGGACCTCGACCGCGACATCAACGATCGCGACGTGCTGATCGTCGAGGACATCGTCGACTCCGGGTTGACGCTGTCATGGCTGCTGCGCAACCTCGCGACCCGGCATCCGCGGTCGTTACGGGTCTGCACGCTGATGCGCAAACCCGAGGCCGTCCGCGCCGACGTCGACATCGCCTACGTCGGGTTCGACATCCCCAACGAGTTCGTCGTCGGGTACGGCCTCGACTACGCCGAGCGCTATCGCGACCTGCCTTACATCGGCACTCTGGACCCAAAGGTGTACGAGCAGGCGTAATCGGCGCACGATGTTGGGCATGACGCATACAGCCCTGCGGATCTGCCCCCTGTGCGAGGCCACCTGCGGCCTTACCCTGACGATCGACGACGGCCGGCTGACCGGTGCGCGCGGCGACCGCGACGACGTGTTCAGCCACGGCTTCATCTGCCCCAAGGGGGCGAGCTTCGCCGAGCTCGACAACGATCCCGACCGGTTGGCGCGGCCGCTGGTCCGGCGTGACGGCGTGCTGACCGAGGCGAGCTGGGACGAGGCGTTCGCCGCGGTCGCCGAGGGCCTCGGTGCCGTCGTCGCCGAGCACGGCGGCACGTCGGTCGGGGTGTACCTCGGCAACCCCAATGCGCACACCGTTGCGGGCGCGCTGTATCCGCCGGTCATCATCCGCGCACTCGGCACCCGGCAGGTGTTCAGCGCGAGCACGCTCGACCAGATGCCCAAGCACGTCGCGCTCGGCCTGATGTTCGGCAGCCCGGTCGCGTTCACCGTGCCCGATCTCGACCGCACGGACTACCTCGTCGTCATCGGCGCGAATCCCCTTGTGTCCAACGGCAGTCTGGCGACCGCACCCGATTTCGGGGGCAAGCTGCGGGCCCTGCGCAAGCGCGGCGGCAAGCTCGTCGTCATCGATCCCGCCCGCACGCGCACCGCCGAGCTCGCCGACCGTCACCTCGCCCCCCGGCCGGGCACCGATCCCGCGCTGATGCTCGCCGTCGTGCACGTGCTGTTCGACGAGGGCCTGGTCGACCTCGGCACTGTCGCCGATCACGTCAACGGTGTCGACGATGTCCGCGCGGTCGCGGCCGACTTCGGACCGGACGCCGTGACCGAGTACTGCGGAGTCGCCGCGGACGACATCCGCGTGCTGGCCCGCGAGCTCGCCGCAGCGCCGACCGCCGCCGTGTACGGGCGGATCGGCACCTCCACGGTCGAATTCGGGACGTTGGGCAGCTGGCTGGTGGACGTCATCAACGTGCTGACGGGCAATCTCGACCGGCTGGGCGGCGCGATGTTCCCGCTCGGTGCGACGGCGCCCGCGCCCCGCCCGCCGAAAGCCGGCCGCGGATTCGGCGTCGGCCGCTGGCACAGCCGGGTCTCGGGCTACCCCGAAGCGCTGTCCGAATTTCCGGCGGCCGCGCTCGCCGAGGAGATCGACACCCCCGGCGACGGGCAGATCAAGGCGATGATCACGATCGCCGGAAACCCCGTACTGTCCGCCCCCGACGGCGACCGCCTCGGCCGTGCGCTCGCAGGCGTCGAGTTCATGGTGAGCATCGACCCGTACCTGAACGAGACGACCCGCCACGCCGACGTCATCCTGCCGCCACCGCCGCCGTCACAGAGCCCCCACTTCGACTTCGCCCTCAACAATCTCGCGGTGCGCAACAACGTCCGCTATTCGCCGCCCGTGCTGCCGACAGAAGGTCGGCCCGACGAGGCGGAGATCCTGTCGCGGATCGCGCTCGTGCTGTTCGGTGCCGGCGTCGACGGTGATCCCTCCGTCGTCGACGAACAGGTCATCGCAATGACGTTGGCGAAGGAGACCTCCGATCCCGGCTCACCGGTCGCCGGTCGCCCCGTCGCCGAACTGACCGCGATGCTGCCTGCGGGTCCGGGGTACGAGCGCCGCCTCGACATGATGCTGCGGCTCGGCGCCTACGGCGACGCGTTCGGCGCCAAGCCGGACGGCCTCACGCTGCAGCGAGTCAAGGAGTCCCCGCACGGCATCGACCTCGGCCCGCTGCGGCCGCGGCTACTGGAGGTCCTGCGAACACCAACGGGCAGAATCGAACTCGCGCCGCCGCCCCTGCTCGAGGAGGCGGCGCGACTGCGGGACGCGCTGGACCGTCGGGCGGATCGGTTCGTGCTGATCGGGCGACGTCACCTGCGCTCCAACAACAGCTGGATGCACAACGTGCCCGCATTGGCAGGCGGCACCAACCGCTGCACACTGCGCATCCATCCCGACGACGCCGCCGAACTCGGCCTCACCGACACCGCGGTCGTGAAGGGCCCCGGCGGCGAGCTGCTGGCTCCGATCGAAATCACCGACGGCATGCGGCGCGGTGTGGTGTCGCTGCCGCACGGCTGGGGTCACGACCGCGACGGCACCGGCCAGGAACTCGCTTCGCGTAATCCCGGGGTCAACGTCAATCAGCTCAACGCAGGCAATCAGCTCGACCCGTTGTCCGGCACGGCGGTGCTGAACGGAATCCCGGTCGACATCGCGCCCGCGGGCTGATTTTCTTCCCGCGAGCAGACGTGAAAACCCCCAATTTCCGTGCAAAAAAGGGGGGTTTTCGCGTCTGCTCGCGAGGGCTAGGTGAGCTCCCAGATCACCGTCACGTTGAACCCGACGGTCTGCTGGCCAGGTTGGAGCGGCACCGGTGCGGCGGCCATGTCGGCGCGTGGACTCTGAAACGGGACGGGCGGCTGGGTGCCCGCGACCTCCGAAATCGAGATCACGCTGCCAAGGGTGAGTCCGGACAGTTGGGCGTACTGCTCGGCGCGTTCCTTGGCGTCGCCGAAGGCGCGGCTGCGGGCGTCGCGGACGAGTTGCGAGTCGTCCTCGATCGAATAGCTCACGTTGTTGATCCGGGTGGCATTGCCGCCGGTGCTGATGATCAGCGCGAGGGCCTGCGAGGCCGCGTCGAGCTGGCGGATCTTCACGTCGATCGTGTTGCTCGCGCGGTAGCCGACGATCGTGGTGCTGTCGGTGGTCGCGAACTGCGGCTGCAGGCTCACCTCGGTGGTGCTGATGTCGTCGCGGTCGACGCCGGCGTCGACCAGTGCGTTGATCACCCCTAGCTGACGATCGCTGACCTGGTTCATCGCGCCGGTCACATCAGGGGCGGTGAATTCGATCGACGCGCTGACGTTCAACGTGTCCGGAGTGCCCTTGACTTCACCTGAACCCACGACGGTGACCTGCCGGACTTGCGGCTCGGCGGCCGTGGTCGGGGCCGCGATCGGACCCGACGAGGCGTCGCAACCCGACAGTGTGACAACGAGTCCCGCGGCGGCGAGAACGAGGAGCCGGATGGGAAACTTCGCACTCGCTGCGATCGACATGTGAGGCACCATACCGTCAGCCAGCATCAAGATCGTGCAGTGCGCGTCGGGCTAGGCTCGGGTCTCCACTTCGCGCAGGAACGCCAACAGGATTCGGTTGACCTCCTCGGGCCGCTCCTGCTGGACCCAGTGCCCGGCACCGTCGATCCACGTTTCGGTGTACGGCCCCGCGACGACCTCACGCGCGCGGGCGGGATTCATCGTCGGGCCCACCGGATCGGCCGTACCTCCGACGAACAGCGCGGGCACCGTGGTCTGCGCACCGGCCAGGTGTGGCGTCGTCTCCCAGTTGCGGTCGTAATTGCGGTACCAGTTCAGGGCGCCGGTGAAGCCGGTCCTGCCGAACTCTGCGACGTAGTGGTCGAACTCGTCGGAGCCGATCCAGTCGGGCAGCGGCGCGTCTCCCTCGAGCAGACCGGCGAACATTCCCCGCATCGTGACGGCCACATCGGCGGCCATCTCGGCGTCGGCGACCCCAGGTTCCTGGAACCGCAGCATGTAGAAGTCCTCGCCGAACTTCTCCCGCCAACGCTCGGTGGGACGGGACCTGGCCCGCGGGATCGGTGGCACGCTGAGCCCGGCGGCTGCGCGGACCCGGTCGGGGTGCAGCAGCGTGGTGTGCCATACGACCATCGCGCCCCAGTCGTGGCCGATGAACACCGCCTGCTCGACGCCGGCGCCGACTTCCGAGTCGAGCAGGCCCACGAGGTCGCCGGTCAGCGCGTGGATGTCGTAGTCCTCGACGGCAGCGGGCCGGCTGGAACCGCCGTACCCGCGCTGATCGGGGGCCAGCACGTGGTAGCCGGCCTCCGCCAGCACCGGGATCTGGTGGCGCCACGAGTAGGCCAGTTCGGGGAAGCCGTGGGCCAGCACCACCAGCGGTGCATCGCGGTCGCCGGCCTCGATGACCCGAAGAGCCACCCCGTTCGTCTCAACCAGCCGCACGGTCGTCGTGAGCACAGCACGAGCCTATCCAGCGTCGACTGCGCGATCGGTGCACGCCATCGGGGAGATCTGCTGGCTGGGCGGGAACCTTAGTTCGTTGGTCTAGCGGTAGCCTTGAGGTTTCTGACTGCGCTCAACAGGAAGTCGACGACGGACATTTGATGAACCGGACTCACGTATGAATCGCAAGAATGTGATCCGCACGCTCACCGTGATTGCGGTGGTGCTGTTGCTGGGGTGGTCGTTCTACTACTTCAGCGACGACACTCGCGGATTCAAGCCCGTCGACACCTCGGTGGCGATGGCTCAGATCAAGAACGACAACGTCAAGAGCGCGCAGATCGACGACCGTGAGCAGCAGCTTCGCTTGGAGCTGAAGGACGGCAACAGCGACACCGAGGACAGCGACAAGATCATCACGAAGTACCCCACCGGGTACGCCGTGCAGCTGTTCGACGCGCTGAGCGCCAAGAACGCCAAGATCAACACCGTCGTGAACCAGGGCAGCATGCTGGGCTCGCTGCTCATCTACCTGCTGCCGCTGCTGCTCCTCGTCGGCCTGTTCGTGATGTTCTCCCGCATGCAGACCGGTGGGCGGATGGGCTTCGGCTTCGGCAAGTCGAAAGCCAAGCAGCTATCCAAGGACATGCCCAAGACCACGTTCGCCGACGTCGCAGGCGTCGACGAGGCGGTCGAGGAGCTCTACGAGATCAAGGACTTCCTGCAGAACCCGTCTCGCTACCAGGCCCTGGGCGCCAAGATCCCCAAGGGTGTGCTGCTCTACGGACCGCCCGGCACCGGTAAGACGCTGCTGGCCCGCGCCGTCGCCGGTGAGGCGGGCGTGCCGTTCTTCACCATCTCCGGCTCCGACTTCGTCGAGATGTTCGTCGGCGTCGGCGCCTCCCGCGTGCGCGACCTGTTCGAGCAGGCAAAGCAGAACAGCCCGTGCATCATCTTCGTCGACGAGATCGACGCGGTCGGCCGCCAGCGCGGCGCCGGCCTCGGCGGTGGTCACGACGAGCGCGAGCAGACGCTGAACCAGCTGCTGGTCGAGATGGACGGCTTCGGCGACCGCCAGGGCGTCATCCTGATCGCGGCCACCAACCGGCCCGACATCCTCGACCCCGCGCTCCTGCGGCCGGGCCGTTTCGACCGCCAGATCCCGGTGTCCAACCCCGATCTCGCGGGTCGTAAGGCCGTGCTGAAGGTGCATTCGCAGGGCAAGCCGATGGCCGGCGACGCCGACCTCGACGGGCTGGCCAAGCGGACCGTCGGCATGTCGGGTGCGGACCTGGCCAACGTCATCAACGAGGCCGCGCTGCTGACCGCCCGCGAGAACGGCACGGTCATCACCGGCCCGGCGCTCGAGGAGGCGGTCGACCGCGTCGTCGGCGGGCCGCGACGCAAGGGCCGCATCATCAGCGAGCAGGAGAAGAAGATCACCGCCTATCACGAAGGCGGACACACGCTGGCGGCATGGGCGATGCCCGACATCGAGCCGATCTACAAGGTGACGATCCTGGCCCGTGGCCGCACCGGTGGCCACGCGGTCGCGGTGCCCGAGGACGACAAGGGCCTGATGACGCGATCGGAGATGATCGCGCGGCTGGTGTTCGCGATGGGTGGCCGCGCCGCGGAGGAACTGGTGTTCCGCGAGCCGACCACCGGCGCGGTGTCCGACATCGAACAGGCCACCAAGATCGCCCGCGCGATGGTCACCGAGTACGGCATGAGCTCCAAGCTGGGCGCCGTCCGTTACGGCACCGAACACGGCGACCCGTTCCTCGGCCGCACGATGGGCACGCAGGCCGATTACAGCCACGAGGTCGCGCAGATCATCGACGACGAGGTCCGCAAGCTCATCGAGGCCGCGCACACCGAGGCCTGGGAGATCCTCACCGAGTACCGCGACGTGCTCGACGTCCTGGCAGGCGAACTGCTGGAGAAGGAGACACTGCACCGCGCCGAGCTGCAGGCGATCTTCGAGGACGTCAAGAAGCGGCCGCGGCTGACGATGTTCGATGACTTCGGTGGCCGTGTCCCCTCGGACAAGCCGCCGATCAAGACCCCCGGCGAGCTCGCGATCGAACGCGGAGAGCCGTGGCCCAAGCCGGTGCCCGAACCCGCATTCAAGACGGCCATCGCGCAGGCCAGCAAGGCAGCGGAGGCCACCCGGCTGGCCGAGGCGGCCAAGCACGGTGGCGCAAACGGCAACGGCTCCAACGGAACTGGGGCCCCTGCACCCACCCAGCCGGACTACGGTGCGCCCGCAGGATGGCATGCGCCGGGTTGGCCGCCGCAGCCACAGGCGCAGCAACCGCAGCCTCATCAGCAACAGCCGCACGGTTACTGGTATCCGCCGCCGCAGAACCCCGGCTGGCAGAACCCCTACCCGCCATATCAGCCCTACCCGCAGCCCGGTCATCCACAGCAGGGTGGCCAGCCCGGCCCGAACGACGATTCGGGGCAGGAGAACGGCCGGCAGAACCCGCACGGCTGATTGGCGTGCAGGCTCACAGGAGGCTTCAATGACGCAGTCGCAGAACAACTCTGTGAAATTCCAACCGGTGGAGTTCGACCAGGCGCGCGCGGAAGCCGCCGTGCGCGAGCTGCTGATCGCGGTGGGGGAGGACCCCGATCGCCACGGTCTCGAAGACACGCCCGCCCGGGTGGCGCGCGCGTACCGGGAGTTGTTCGCCGGTCTGTACACCGACCCGGACACGGTGCTCAACACCACCTTCGACGAGCAGCACGACGAACTGGTGTTGGTCAAACAGATCCCGATGTACTCGACGTGCGAACACCACCTCGTGTCATTCCACGGGGTGGCACACGTCGGCTACATCCCCGGCGAGGACGGCCGGGTCACCGGTCTCTCGAAGATCGCGCGGCTGGTGGATCTGTACGCCAAACGGCCGCAGGTGCAGGAACGGCTGACCGCGCAGATCGCAGATGCGTTGATGCGCAAGCTCAATCCGCGCGGCGTCATCGTCGTGGTCGAGGCCGAGCACCTCTGCATGTCAATGCGCGGCGTCCGCAAACCCGGTGCGGTGACGACGACGTCGGCGGTGCGTGGACAGTTCAAGACCGACAACGCATCCAGGTCGGAAGCACTGGACCTCATCCTGCGCAAGTGAGCCCACCCAGCGTGCAGGTCATGGGGGTTGTGAACGTCACCGACGACTCCTTCTCCGACGGTGGGCTTTTCCTCGACCGCGACCGTGCCGTCGCCCACGGTCTCGCGCTGGCCGCCGAAGGAGCGGCGATCATCGACGTCGGCGGGGAGTCGACACGGCCCGGCGCGACGCGTATCGACCCGCAGGTGGAGACTTCGCGAGTGGTTCCGGTGATCAAAGAGCTTGCCGGACAAGGGCTTACGGTGAGCATCGATACGATGCACGCCGCGGTCGCGCAGGCCGCACTGGAAAGCGGCGCACGGATCGTCAACGACGTCTCCGGTGGTCGTGCCGATCCGGCGATGGCCCCGCTGCTCGCGGACGCCAAGGTGCCGTGGGTGCTGATGCACTGGCGCTCAGTCGGTGCGGCCCGCCCGCACGACGTGCCCGCCTACCGCGACGTGGTCGCCGAAGTCCGCGACGAACTCATGGAGAGTGTCGACAGCGCGGTGGCCGCAGGCGTTGATCCGGCGAACGTGATCGTCGACCCGGGCCTGGGTTTCGCCAAGACAGCGGAGCACAACTGGGCGCTGTTGCGGGCGCTGCCCGAGTTCGTCGGCACCGGAATCCCCGTACTGGTCGGCGCATCCCGTAAACGCTTCCTCGGCTCGCTGCTCGCGGATGCGGACGGTGAACCGCGCCCGCCCGACGGCAGGGAGACCGCGACCGCGGTGATCTCCGCGCTCGCCGGCTTGCACGGCGCGTGGGGGGTCCGGGTGCACGACGTGCGGGCGTCGGTCGATGCGCTCAAGGTGCTCGGGGCCTGGACCGGTTGAGCATGACTGATCGAATCGAGTTGCGCGGGTTGACCGTTCGCGGTCACCACGGTGTGTTCGAGCACGAGCGGCGCGACGGGCAGGACTTCGTCGTCGACATCACGGTGTGGCTCGACCTCGACGTCGCGGCGGCGAGCGACGACCTTGCCGACACCCTCGACTACGGCACACTGGCGCTGCGCGCCGCCGACATCGTTGCGGGTCCGCCGCGCAACCTGATCGAGACTGTGGCCGGTGAGATCGCCGACGACGTCATGTCCGATGAACGCGTGCACGCCGTCGAGGTGGTGGTGCACAAACCGTCCGCGCCGATACCGCTGAGCTTCAGCGACGTCTCGGTGGTGGCGCGTCGGTCGCGGCGAGGCGGACGGGGCAACCCGTGACGAGCGTGGTGCTGTCCATCGGGTCGAACCTCGGCGATCGGCTGGCGCGACTGCAGTCTGTCGTCGACGGCCTCGGTGGTGCCGTACGCGCGGTGTCGCCGGTGTACGAGACCGATCCGTGGGGTGGCGTCGAGCAGGGCGCGTTCCTCAACGCCGTGCTGCTCGCCGACGACCCCGCCCTCGATGCTCGTGGATGGCTGCGCCGAGCGCAGGAGCTGGAGCGGGCGGCCGACCGGGTGCGCGAACAGCGGTGGGGTCCGCGCACCCTCGACGTCGACCTCGTCATGTGCAGCGAGGACGGTCGCGAGGTCACCTCCGGCGACGAAGAGCTGACGTTGCCGCATCCGCGGGCCCATGAGCGCGCATTCGTACTCGTGCCGTGGCTCGCCGTCGATCCCGCTGCGGTCCTGACCGTCGCCGGTGAGCGGCGCTCCGTCGAGAAGCTGCTCGCCGAACTCGATCCTGCCGAGCGCGACGGCGTCCGGTTGACCGACTCGGTGCTGCGCTGATGGGTCCGACCCGCAAACGCGACCTCGCCGCCGCGACCCTCCTTGCCGCTGTCGTGGGCTACCTGCTCGTGGTGGTGCTGTACCGCTACTTTCCGCCCATCACGCTGCTGTCGGGGGTGTCGCTGTTGGCGGTCGCCATCGTGGAGGCGGGCTGGGCCTTCTACGTGCGGTCCAAGATCAACGACGGGCAGATCGGTGACGGCCCCGGCTGGCTGCATCCGCTCGCCGTCGCCAGATCCGTGTTGATCGCCAAGGCCTCGGCGTGGGTCGGGGCGCTGGTGCTCGGCTGGTGGCTCGGCGTGCTCGGCTACCTCTTGCCGCGGCGCTCGACGTTGCGTGTCGCGGGCGAAGACACCCCCGGCGTCGTGGTGGCCGCCGCGTGCGCGCTGGCGCTCGTCGTCGCCGCGTTATGGCTCCAGCATTGCTGCAAGTCTCCGCCGGAACCGCCCGACAACCCTGACGGCGCAACGGAGTAACTGGTTCGACCGTCGCGCGGCCGAATCGCCGCCTAGGACGACACGCGGAGTGACCAGTGACGGGTACAGTCGCCCCATGACCGAACCGACCCGCAGCGCCAGGCCTCGGCGCAGTGCGCGTCGGCCCGGTTGGGTGCTGCTGACGGTGTTGCTGGTACTCGCAATCGGATCCAGTTCTGCCCTTGTGTTCACCAATCGGGTCGAGTTGCTGAAACTCGCCGTCATCCTTGCGCTCTGGGCGGCTGTGGTGGCGGCGTTCGTATCGGTCATCTATCGCAGACAGAGCGACATCGACCAGGCGAAGGTGCGCGACCTGAAACTGGTCTACGACCTCCAGTTGGATCGCGAGATCTCCGCGCGCCGCGAGTACGAGCTGTCGGTGGAGACGCAACTGCGTCGCGAACTGGTGTCCGAACTGCGCGCCCAGGCGGCCGACGAGGTGGCCGGCCTGCGGGCCGAACTCGCCGCGCTGCGCGCCAACCTGGAGATCCTGTTCGACGCCGACCTCTCGCACCGGCCTGCGCTGGAAACCGACCGGGACGCCGCCCGATCCTACGACGGTTGGGCGCCCACCCCCGAACCCGCAGGCCGGGTCACCGCCAGCCGCATCGACACCGAAGATCACGTCGACACCGACTTCCACACAGACGAAAGCCCGATCATCGACGTGCCGGAGGAACCGCATCCGCCCGAGTACGAGTGGGTGCCGCCGGCCAGCGCGGGAGGTGCGCACCGCAGGGCGGGCGAGGCGGAACGGGAAGCCGCGCACTATGTGTCCACGCCGCCGGTCCCGCCGCCCACCGACAACGAGCGGACCACCCAATTCTCCTGGCCGCCAGGGCAAGAACCCCCGAAGGCGCCCGAGCCGGCGCCTCCGCCGGCGCCTGAGCCCGCGCCTCCGCCGGCACCGGAGCCCGCCCCGGTTTCCGACTGGCAGCCCGCGCCGGCCGAGGGCCGCTGGATTCCAGCGGGCGCACCGGGCAGCAACTGGGTGGCGCCCGCGGAAAAGCCCACCGACAACGGATCCGCCGAGGAGTACGTCGGCAGGCGACGCGCCCCCGCACCGGAGGACCATCCACAACCGGCGATGTCGACACCGCCGCCCGAGCCACCCCGCCGCGGCAGGCATTCGGTGGGCCCCGAGGTCGTCGATCCGGGCAGACCCACCCCGCCGCCGACCCTGGCCACCGAATCGGCCCAGCCACCGCCTCACGCGGAGCCTGAACCGCCCGAGGAGCCGCCCAGGTCACGACACCGCAGTGCCGACGACGAGGGCAGCGGTGGACAGACGGTGGCCGAGCTCCTGGCGCGGCTGCAGGCCACCCCCTCCGGGGGCGGGCGTCGTCGCCGTCGCGAAGAGTGAGCTAGGCTTCGGTGACCGTCCGGTACCCGCATTGCAGGACCGGAACGAAGAAACTTTCGACATTCAGCGAGGTCGTCTGCGTGGTTTCGATGGGGACCCCCTCTGACGGATTCCGCCCGGCGCGGCTCACGATCGGCATCGTTTCCGCTGGTCGCGTGGGTACTGCGCTCGGTGTGGCATTGGAGCGCGCCGAACACGTCGTCGTCGCGTGCAGCGCCATCTCGCATGCGTCGCGCGAGCGTGCGCAGCGCCGCCTGCCCGACACCGCGGTGCTACCGGTTGACGAGGTCGCAGGCCGCGCCGAACTGCTTCTGCTGGCCGTGCCCGACGCCGCGCTGCCCGCACTGGTCTCGGGGCTCGCGGCCACCGGCGCGGTACGTCCGGGGACGATCATGGCGCACACCTCGGGGGCCAACGGCATCGGGGTGCTGGCGCCGCTGACCGAACAGGGGTGCATACCGCTGGCGATTCACCCCGCCATGACCTTCACCGGCGGCGACGAGGACATCGACCGCCTGTCCGAAACCTGCTTCGGGGTCACGGCGGCCGACGAAGTCGGATACGCGATCGCACAGTCGCTGGTGCTGGAGATCGGCGGCGAACCGTTCCGCATCCGCGAAGACGCGAGGACGCTGTATCACGCTGCCCTGGCGCATGCGAGCAACCACGTCGTCACCGTGCTGCTCGACGCGGTCGAGGCGCTGCGTTCCGCGCTGTGGGGTCAGGAACTGCTCGGACAGGAGATCGTCGGCGACGCACCGGGAGGCATCGCCGAACGGGTCATCGGTCCGCTGGCGCGGGCGTCGCTGGAGAACGCGCTCGTGCGCGGTCAGAGCGCGCTGACCGGTCCGGTCGCCCGCGGTGACGCCGACGCGATCGCACGGCACCTGGAAGCGCTGACCGAGGTCGATCCTCAACTCGCACAGGCATATCGGACGAACTCGTTGCGTACCGCCCAACGTGCGCACGCTCCCGACGAGGTGTTCGCGGTGCTCACCGAGGCGGCACGATGATCACCGCCGCCAAGCCTCAGTTCAATGCGGGCGAGCTGAACGTCTACTCCGCCCCGCGGGACGTCTCGAACGTCGCGAGAGCGCTTCGTGCGACGGGTCGCAGGGTGATGCTGGTGCCGACGATGGGTGCCTTGCACGAGGGTCATCTGACGCTGATCCGGTCGGCCAAACGGGTCCAGGGCGCGGTCGTGGTGGTGTCGATCTTCGTGAACCCGTTGCAGTTCGGCGTCAACGAAGACCTCGACGCATATCCGCGCACCCTCGAGGAGGACCTCGCCGCGCTGCGGGAAGAACGGGTCGAGATCGCCTTCACCCCGACCGTCGCCGACATGTACCCGCAGGGCACACGCACGTCGGTACATCCGGGCGCCCTTGGTGAAGAGCTCGAAGGAGCTTCGCGGCCAACGCATTTCGCCGGTGTGCTCACCGTCGTACTCAAACTGCTGAACATCGTCCACCCCGACCGCGCGTTCTTCGGCGAGAAGGACTACCAGCAGTTGACGCTGATCCGGCAGATGGTCGCCGACCTCGACATCGACACGCAGATCGTCGGAGTGCCGATCGTCCGCGAAGCCGACGGCCTGGCGATGTCGTCGCGCAACCGCTACCTCGACGACGTCGAACGTGAACAGGCCGGGGCGCTGTCGGCGGCGCTGCTCGCGGGAATGTACGCGGCGGGTGAGGGTCCGGCCGCCGCGCTGGACGCCGCCCGCGCGGTGCTCGACGAGGTTTCGGCCATCGATGTGGACTACCTGGAGGTGCGCGACCCGATGCTGGGGCCCGCACCCTCCGAGGGCGCTGCGCGCATGCTCGTCGCCGCGCGGCTCGGGGGAACCCGACTGCTGGACAACATCGCCATCGACATCGGAGTGCCATCCGGACCAGGGCCCCATGTCGAGTATGACGAGCACGAACTACCTTGGAGGAACTGATGTTACGGACCATGCTCAAGTCGAAGATCCACCGTGCGAGGGTGACTCAGGCCGATCTGCACTACGTCGGCTCGGTGACCATCGACGCCGATCTGATGGACGCTGCCGATCTGCTCGAGGGCGAGCAGGTCACGATCGTGGACATCGACAACGGTGCGCGACTTGTGACTTATGCAATCACCGGCGAACGCGGCAGCGGAGTCATCGGGATCAACGGTGCGGCAGCGCATCTGGTGCATCCCGGCGATCTGGTTATCCTGATCGCCTACGGTTCGATGGACGACGCCGAGGCGCGCAGGCACCAGCCGCGAGTGGTGTTCGTCGACGCCGACAACAAGCAGATCGACCTCGGTCACGATCCCGCGCATGTGCCCGCGGATGCGGCCGAGCTGATGTCGCCGCGGTGATTCATGCTGCTCGCAATCGACGTTCGTAACACCCACACCGTCGTCGGACTGGTGTCGGGTTCGGGTGATCACGCAAAGGTCGTGCACCACTGGCGGATTCGCACCGAATCCGAAGTCACCGCCGACGAGCTGGCGCTGACCATTGACGGCCTCATCGGCGACGACGCCGAACGGCTGACCGGAGCCGCCGGACTGTCGACGGTGCCGTCGGTGCTGCACGAGGTGCGGCTGATGCTCGAGCAGTACTGGCCGTCGGTGCCGCACGTGCTTATCGAGCCCGGCGTGCGCACCGGCATCCCCCTGCTGGTCGACAACCCCAAGGAGGTCGGCGCAGACCGAATCGTCAACTGCCTCGCCGCCTACCACAAGTACGGCACCGCGGCGATCGTCGTCGACTTCGGCTCCTCGATCTGTGTCGACGTGGTTTCGGCCAAGGGTGAATTCCTCGGCGGCGCAATCGCTCCCGGTGTGCAGGTGTCCTCCGACGCGGCAGCCGCGCGGTCGGCGGCGTTGCGCCGCGTCGAGCTGACCCGGCCGCGGTCGGTCATCGGCAAGAACACCGTGGAGTGCATGCAGGCCGGTGCGGTGTTCGGATTCGCCGGTCTGGTCGACGGTTTGGTGAACCGCATCCGTGAGGACGTCGACGGCTTCGGCGGGGACGACATCACCGTCGTCGCCACCGGACACGGCGCGCCGCTGGTGCTTCCGGATCTGCACACCGTCGAGCACTACGACCGGCATCTGACCCTCGACGGCCTGCGGTTGGTGTTCGAGCGCAACCGCGACAGCCAGCGCGGCCGCCTCAAGCAGGCCCGCTAATTCAGCGATTTCGGCGTGCTGGGTCACGCTCAGCGAGACTGAGCACGCCGAAATCACTAGAAAAACGTGCGGATCAGGTCGACGACGCGGCCATCCCCGTCGAGCACCGGGATCATCGGCCACTTGTCGAACACCGTGCACGGGTGACTGATCCCGAACTCCAGCCAGTCGCCGACCTCCACCGGCTCGTCGCCCAGCCGTAGGTACGCATGCTGGTCGTTGAGCTTGACGACGCGTGCGGTCGGAAGACCGTCGGGGAGAGGCAGGTCCTGATCGAAGGAGACGTCGCGGCGCCCCATCGTCAGCACCGCGAGGTCCGGCTCCGGACGCGATACGACCTGCGCCCACACGCTCATCGCCGGCCGCAGCCCGTCCCGCAACGGCGACGTGCGTCGGTAGAGGCCGTCGTCGTGCGTCAGGTAACACCCGCTGCGCAGCACCGTCTGCACGCGCAGCCCCGCAGGCCATCCGGTGAGCTCGTCGGCGACCACATCGAAATACGTGCTGCCGCCCGCCGTCGCGATCACGTCGTCGGTTTCGAAGATCGCCGCCAGCCGTAGCACCGCGGCGCGGATATCGGCCAGATACGACCTGACGGCGGCCACGGCCTCGGCGGTGACGTCGTGACCGAGCGCCGCCTCGTAGCCCGCCACGCCGACCAGCCGCAGCCGCGGCGATGCGACGACCGCGCGGGCGACTTCGTCGACGGCGTCCAACCCTCGACAGCCCGTACGACCGCCAGTCATGCCCACCTCGACGCACACGTCCACCGGCCGCACAGCACCCGCCGACGTCAGCGCCGCGGTCATCAGCTCCACGCCGCGCACCGAGTCGGCCCAGCACACCAGCGCGAAGTCCGGATGCGCGTCGAGTTCGGCGGCCAGCCAGCGC
This sequence comes from Mycobacterium barrassiae, assembly GCF_025822765.1. GTDB lineage: Bacteria > Actinomycetota > Actinomycetes > Mycobacteriales > Mycobacteriaceae > Mycobacterium > Mycobacterium barrassiae. The sequence continues at coordinate 65,189 of NZ_JACKUK010000017.1, forward strand.
AACCCCGCCTCGTCGACCAGCTCGTTGGCCAGCACGACGTCGGTCACACCGAACGCACGGAAGATGCGGGCCTGGCTGACGGTGGCAACCGTGACCGCGCACGCGCCCGCCTCGAGCTGCCGTGCCAGCAGCTGAGGGGACATATGCGTCTTACCGTGCGGCGCCAGCTCGACCCCGTGCTCTTGGCACCACTGCGCCATGGCGGCGAGATTGTGAGCCAATGCGTCCGCGCGCAGTACGCACACCGGGCCCACAGCGCCGTCGTCCAGCAGCCGGGGTGATGCCGCGCACACGTCAGCGGGGGTACGGCCCCACCACGTCGCAGGCAGAGCCTTCAAGCGCCAGTCGAGTGGCTTCTCGGCGAGAGCGTCGACCGCCGCTGCGTTGATGGGGGTGGCCACGAGTTGATTTAAGCTGGCCAGTCGTGACCGCACCTGACCCGCCCGAAACTGATATCCCTGAGCAGTACCGAATCCGCCAGGGCAAGCGGGAGCGTCTGCTGGAGCAGGGGCGCGATCCGTATCCGGTCGAAGTCGCCAGGACGCACACCCTGGCCGAGATTCGCCAGACCTATCCCGATCTCGAGCCGAACGAACAAACCGGGCTCATTGTCGGAATAGCCGGCCGCGTGATGTTCGCGCGCAATTCGGGGAAATTGTGTTTCGCGACACTGCAAGAGGGCGACGGCACGCAACTGCAGGTGATGATCAGCCTGGACCGGGTCGGTCAGGAATCGCTGGACTCGTGGAAGTCCGACGTCGATCTCGGCGACATTGTCTTTGTCCACGGCGAGGTGATCAGTTCGCGGCGCGGGGAATTGTCCGTGCTGGCCGATTCGTGGCAGATCGCGTCCAAGGCATTGCGGCCGCTTCCGGTCGCTCACAAGGAGATGAGCGAAGAGTCCCGCGTGCGGCAGCGTTACGTGGATCTCATTGTGCGCCCGGAGGCCAGGACCATCGCGCGCCAGCGGGTCGCCGTGGTGCGCGCCGTGCGTTCGGCGCTGGAGCGGCGCGGGTTCCTGGAGGTCGAGACGCCGATGCTGCAGACGCTGGCCGGCGGGGCGGCGGCCAGACCGTTCGTGACGCATTCCAATGCCCTCGATGCCGATCTCTACCTTCGTATCGCCCCGGAACTTTTCCTGAAACGCTGCCTAGTAGGTGGTTTCGAGCGTGTCTTCGAGTTGAATCGCGTGTTCCGAAACGAAGGCGCGGATTGGACGCATTCTCCGGAATTCGCAATGCTCGAGACTTATCAGGCATATGGAACGTATGACGATTCCGCCATCGTCACCCGCGAGTTAATTCAGGAGGTCGCTGACGAGGCGATCGGCACCAGGCAGGTGCCATTGCCTGATGGGAGCGTGTACGACCTCGATGGTGAATGGGAATCAATTCAAATGTATTCATCGCTGTCGGAAGCGCTTGGGGAGGAGATCACCCCCGAAACGACGGCCGAGTACTTATGGGCGATCGCCGATCGGCTGGAGGTGGAGATCCCACGAGACCGCGGCTACGGGCACGGGAAACTGGTCGAGGAACTGTGGGAGCACACCGTCGGCAGGAAACTGTGGGCACCGACCTTCGTCAGGGACTTCCCGGTCGAAACCACGCCGCTCACACGGGCACACCGCAGCATCGAAGGCGTAACCGAGAAGTGGGACCTATACATTCGACGTGTCGAACTGGCCACCGGCTATTCGGAGCTCATCGACCCCGTCGTGCAACGCGAGCGGTTCGAAGCCCAGGCGCGCGCCGCGGCCGCCGGTGACGACGAGGCGATGCAGCTGGACGAGGACTTCCTCGCGGCCCTGGAGTATGCGATGCCACCCTCGACAGGGACCGGAATGGGTATCGATAGATTGTTGATGGCTTTGACGGGACTCTCGATTCGCGAGACAGTTTTGTTCCCGATTGTTCGTCGGCATAGCAACTGATCAGCCAAATTTCTGATCTTGTTGAATGCTTTGTCCCAATATGGCAGATTGATGCGGGGGACTAAAGTTATTCAATGAACCAGGGTGTTGCCGAGAAGGGCGTGGTGGGGTAATGGCGAAGAAAGTGACCGTCACGTTGGTCGATGATTTCGACGGCGAAGGTGCCGCGGATGAGACCGTCGAATTCGGCCTCGACGGCGTGACCTACGAGATCGACCTTTCTTCGAAGAATGCCGCAAAACTGCGTAGCGACCTGAAGCAATGGGTCGAGGCCGGACGCCGGGTCGGCGGTCGCCGGCGCGGGCGCTCGGCAGGGTCTGGACGCGGACGCGCGGCGATCGACCGCGAGCAGAGTGCCGCGATCCGCGAATGGGCCCGCCGCAACGGCCACAATGTGTCGACCCGCGGGCGGATTCCTGCGGACGTCATCGACGCATTCCACGCCGCGACCTAGCGTTCGCGGGCCGCGAACCCTCTCCAGCGAAACGACGGAAACAAACCTGCCGCTCGAACGTTGGTAACTACGAGCGCCTGGGTACGCCAACCGAACACTTCCGCTCACAGCAGACCGGGAGGCGGGGCACCCAAGACCGTCGCCCATTAGAGTGGATGGCAGGTGCGTGCACTTCTACAAGTGCAAGGCGCCGAGTCTATTGATGGAGAGCAGGTAACCACCGATGTTCGAGAGATTTACCGACCGTGCGCGTCGGGTTGTCGTCCTGGCCCAGGAAGAGGCCCGGATGCTCAACCACAACTACATCGGAACCGAGCACATCCTCTTGGGACTCATTCACGAGGGCGAGGGTGTAGCCGCCAAGTCGCTGGAGTCGCTGGGCATCTCGCTCGAGGGCGTTCGCAGCCAGGTCGAGGAGATCATCGGCCAGGGCCAGCAGGCGCCGTCCGGCCACATCCCCTTCACACCGCGCGCCAAGAAGGTGCTGGAACTGTCGCTGCGCGAGGCGCTGCAGCTCGGCCACAACTACATCGGCACCGAGCACATTCTGCTCGGCCTGATTCGCGAGGGCGAGGGCGTCGCCGCTCAGGTGCTCGTGAAGCTCGGCGCGGAGTTGACCCGCGTGCGTCAGCAGGTGATCCAGCTGCTGAGCGGGTACCAGGGCAAGGAGACCGCGGAGGCCGGCACCGGCGGACGTGGTGGCGAGGCGGGCAACCCGTCCACGTCGCTGGTGCTCGACCAGTTCGGTCGCAACCTGACCGCCGCCGCCATGGAGGGCAAGCTCGATCCGGTCATCGGCCGTGAGAAGGAAATCGAGCGCGTCATGCAGGTGCTGAGCCGGCGCACCAAGAACAACCCGGTGCTGATCGGCGAGCCCGGCGTCGGCAAGACGGCCGTCGTCGAGGGTCTGGCGCAGGCCATCGTGCACGGCGAGGTCCCCGAGACGCTGAAGGACAAGCAGCTCTACACGCTGGACCTCGGCTCCCTGGTGGCGGGCAGCCGCTACCGCGGTGACTTCGAGGAACGCCTGAAGAAGGTGCTCAAGGAGATCAACACCCGCGGCGACATCATCCTGTTCATCGACGAGCTGCACACGCTCGTCGGCGCAGGTGCCGCCGAGGGCGCCATCGACGCCGCCAGCATCCTCAAGCCGAAGCTGGCTCGTGGCGAGCTGCAGACCATCGGTGCCACCACCCTCGACGAATACCGCAAGTACATCGAGAAGGACGCCGCCCTCGAGCGCCGGTTCCAGCCGGTGCAGGTCGGCGAGCCGACGGTCGAGCACACCATCGAGATCCTCAAGGGACTGCGCGATCGCTACGAGGCGCACCACCGCGTCTCGATCACCGATCCCGCGATCGTGGCCGCGGCCACCCTGGCCGACCGCTACATCAACGACCGATTCCTGCCGGACAAGGCGATCGACCTGATCGACGAGGCCGGCGCCCGGATGCGGATTCGCCGGATGACGGCTCCGCCGGACCTTCGCGAGTTCGACGAGAAGATCGCCGAGGCCCGCCGCGAGAAGGAATCCGCGATCGACGCGCAGGACTTCGAGAAGGCCGCCAGCCTCCGCGACAAGGAGAAGCAGCTCGTGGCTCAGCGTGCTGAGCGCGAGAAGCAATGGCGCTCAGGCGATCTCGATGTCGTCGCCGAAGTCGACGATGAACAGATCGCCGAGGTGCTCGGCAACTGGACCGGTATCCCGGTGTTCAAGCTCACTGAGGCCGAGACCACGCGGTTGCTGCGCATGGAGGATGAGCTGCACAAGCGGATCATCGGCCAGGAGGACGCCGTCAAGGCCGTCTCGAAGGCCATCCGGCGCACCCGCGCCGGGCTGAAGGATCCCAAGCGGCCCTCGGGTTCGTTCATCTTCGCCGGCCCGTCCGGCGTCGGTAAGACCGAACTGTCCAAGGCGCTGGCGGAGTTCCTGTTCGGCGACGACGACGCGCTGATCCAGATCGACATGGGCGAGTTCCACGACCGCTTCACCGCATCGCGGCTGTTCGGTGCCCCGCCCGGGTACGTCGGCTACGAGGAGGGCGGCCAGCTCACCGAGAAGGTGCGGCGCAAGCCGTTCTCGGTGGTCCTGTTCGACGAGATCGAGAAGGCGCATCAGGAGATCTACAACAGCCTGTTGCAGGTCCTCGAGGACGGTCGTCTCACCGACGGTCAGGGTCGCACGGTCGACTTCAAGAACACCGTGCTGATCTTCACCTCGAACCTCGGCACGTCCGACATCAGCAAGGCGGTCGGCCTCGGCTTCAGCCAGGGTGGCGGCGAGAACAACTACGAGCGGATGAAGCAGAAGGTCAACGACGAGCTGAAGAAGCACTTCCGCCCGGAGTTCCTCAACCGCATCGATGACATCATCGTCTTCCACCAGCTGACTCGCGACGAGATCATCCAGATGGTCGACCTGATGATCGGCCGCGTCCAGAAGCAGCTCAAGGGCAAGGACATGGACATGGTGCTGACCGACAAGGCCAAGGCCCTGTTGGCCAAGCGCGGTTTCGATCCCGTGCTCGGTGCGCGGCCGCTGCGGCGCACCATCCAGCGCGAGATCGAGGACCAGCTGTCCGAGAAGATCCTCTTCGAGGAGGTCGGTCCCGGTCAGCTCGTCACCGTCGACGTCGACAACTGGGACGGCGAGGGCGCGGGCGAGGAAGCGGTCTTCACCTTCACCGGCGCCAAGAAGCCGGCCCCGGTGGAAGAGCCGGACCTCGCTCAGGCCGGTGCCGCAGGAGCGACCACGGTCGAGTAAAAGAATCGGCCCGATAATTGAACGGCGGAGGCCCCGAGACCATCACGGTTTCGGGGCCTTTGTCATGACAGCCTTCAAGGTCCGGTCGCAGAACGCTGGACCGTCTGCTTAGGATGCTGATGTAATCGACGGGCGAAGGAATCTGGTGAGAATCCAGAACGGTCGCGCCACTGTGTGAAGTCAGACCCGACGTCAGTCGTCAACACCTGAAGCTGGGACGCGCAATCCCGGGAAGGATTCTGATCAATGACCTCTCCAGAGGCCCGCAAGACCCTGACATCTCAGGCCCGCCCAATCGACTTCTCCGCCACCAAGGCGGCGGTCTGGCTGACGCTCACCGCATTCTTCGCCCTGTTGGTCATGTACTTCATCGGGATGGATCAGGGCGCGACATCGGTGTTCGGCAGCAACACCATGGTGCACGAGTTCGTGCACGACGCCAGGCACCTGCTCGGCTTCCCCTGCCACTGACGCCGGCATGGAAAAGCAGATCATTTGGCGCGGCCTGCTGGCCGGCGCCCTTGCCGGAGTGCTTTCATTCATCTTCTCCCGGATCTTCATCGAGCCGACGATCGAGAAGGCCATCGATTACGAGGACGGCATCGGTGCGGCGCGTGAGGCGCTGTCGGGGGCGGCGGCCGACCATCATCACGGCGGGGACGGGGCCTTCGAAGGTTTCACCCGCGCCGTCCAGATGAACATCGGGATGGGCCTTGGCGTACTGCTCTTCAGCATCGCGATCGGCGCGCTGTTCGCGGTGGTGTTCGCAGTGGCCTACGGCAGGGTCGGAGCGGTCTCGGCGCGCCTGCTGTCGCTGTCCGTCGCGGGCGGAATGCTGCTGAGCCTCTTCATCGTTCCGGCGCTGAAGTACCCGCCCAGCCCGCCCGCGCTCAGCCTCGACGAGACGATCCGGCAGCGCACGATGCTGTACCTGTTGATGGTGGTGCTGTCGGCGGCGCTGTTGGTCGGCGCGGTGTATCTCGGCAGGCGGCTCAGCGACAGGCTCGGGGCGTGGAACGCGGGGCTGGTGGCCGCGGGTTCGTACATCGCGGCCACAGCCGTCGTGATGCTGGTGCTCCCGACCATCGACGAGACGCCGGGACCGCTGCTCGACGACGCGGGCACCATCGTCTACGAGGGCTTCCCGGCGGATGTCCTCTACGACTTCCGGTTGTTCGCACTGGGGAACCAGGTCGTCATCTACGCGACGATCGGCCTGGCTTTCGGTGCGATGGCGGCGAAGCTGCTCGGCGACAAGCGGCAGGAGCGCATCGCGGCGTGAGGCCCTGGTGAGTGAGGTCGTCCGGCTGACACTCGTATCGCATGCCATGACCGATGCGATGGCGGCCGGACGCTTCCCCACCGACGAGCCGCTGAACTCGATCGGCCACCGCCAGGTCGACGCCTCGATCGAACTCGGGGTCACCGAGCGCGCCTACTGTGGACCCGAGAAGCGCACCCGACAGACCGCGGAACTGCTCGGTCTGCACGCAGCCGTCGACACCCGGCTGGCGGACCTCGACTGCGGCCGCTGGCGCGGTGATGTGCTCAGCGGGGTGGACTCCGCCGAGTTGGCGATCTGGCTGACGGACCCGACGCGCGCGCCGCATGGTGGCGAGTCCGTGGTCGATCTGATCGATCGGGTGCGCGGCTGGATGGATTCGCTCACGGCGCGCCGGGCCAGGCTGGTCGCAGTCACGCATCCGGCGGTGATCCGCGCCGCGATTGTGATCGCGCTGGATGCACCGCCGAAGTCGTTCTGGCGCATCGATATCGAGCCGGTGAGCCGGACGGTGATGCACTTCCGTGGCCACGCGTGGTCACTGCGATCGAACCGCTAGGAAGCCACCGGGATCAGATCGAAGGTCCGCTGCGCAACCGACAGCAGCCAGCCCGCAGCGGTCTGACTGCGAAAGCGCGGCCAGTTCAACTGGAAGCTGACCACCCAGGGTTGTCCGGTGCGGTCGATCGCATACCAACTGAACGTCAAGTCGCCCGGCAGATTTCCGCCCTTCGCGCCGATATAGGACCACTTCGACTCGTCCAGTGAGATCCCTGGGATCGCGGAAAGTATGTCGCGCACCGGGCCGGCCTCGTCGACTGCCGCGGCCTGCAGCGCTGCGTGCACGCGGCAGATGTCGGAGGCGCTGCCGTACCACTCGGCGCCGTACTCCGATGCCGGGGTGTTGGTGCGCACTGGATCTGGTTCGTACGGACGGGATTTCGTCTGCTGCAGCAGCTGCGCCCGCACCTGCGGCGTCGCATGCTTCCACTGCTCGCGAAGGTCCGGCTTGCCCCAGCCGATCGAGAACAGCTCGTGCATGGTCGGGAACGGCGTCATGCTCGCCGGATCGTGATGACCCGCGGTCACCAGGGCGCGCTCGACGGCGCCTGGGCCCAGCCGTGCGATCAGCAGGTCGGTCGCCATGTTGTCGCTCGCGGAGATCATCTCCTGCGCCGCCTTGCGCACCGAGACGTGGGCGCCGGGCGGAAGCTCCTCCAGGCGCGCCGATCCGACGGCTTTCGCCTCCTCGGTGATCGTGAGCTGGTCGTCCCACTCGAGGGTGCCTGCCTTGACCGCGTCCGCAACCGCAAGCAGCACATAGAGTTTGAAGATCGACGCCAGCGGTAGCGAGAGCTCGGTGTTCGCACCCGCGACGGTTGAACAGTTACCGTCGTCGACCCTCGACACCTGGTATGAATACCGCGCACCCGTCTTCGCCAGCTCGGTTTCGATGTCGTGCCAGGTCTTGATCGCCGGCTCCTGCAGCCTCACCTCGAAGCGGTCGACGAGACCTTCGGCATTGGTGCGAAGTTCGATGTCCTGCGCGACGCCGTAGGACGTCAGGACATGCAGTGTGGCCTCGCCTGCCCCGATGTCGATGCCCGCGACCGTGATCGGGCGGTCCAGCCACAGGTTGCCCATTGCCGACGTGACGCCGTTGACCTGTTCGGGGGCCGCCAGCGTGCGCACGCCGACCGTACCGATGGGCCACTCGGAGTTGAGCATGTCCAGGGTCTGCTTGGCGCGCAGGCCCTGCGGGGTGTTGATCTCGATCGGCACGCCGTATGTGGCGTCGGCCGCCGGGACCGGAGTGGCGCTTTTGGTACAGCCGCTGGCGAGCGCGACCACCGCCGCGACGGCAACCAGTAGGTGCGTCGCGCGGTGCGCGCTACGCCTTCTGGCCCGCAACGTCCAGGACAACCTCGAACTCCAGCAGCGATGCGCCGGTGGCTACGGGGTTGGCTGACTGTCCCTTGTGGGCCTCGATGGCGGGACCCGACGCCCACGCCTGGAACGCCTCTTCGGACTCCCACTGGGTCACCACGAAGTAGCGGTCCTCGCCCTTGACGGGGCGCAGCAGTTGAAAGCCCAGGAATCCGGGCTGGTTGTCGACGGCGTGCGCGCGGTGGGCGAACCGTTTCTCCAGCTCGGGACCCGCGTTGGGCGGTACTTCGATTGCGTTGATCTTCACCACAGGCATGCGGTTCAGGCTACCGAACAGCCCGCTGGCCGTTCGACGGCCTGAACGTCGAGGGCATTATTGCGGCATGCAACTGTCCGCAGAAAGCGGCCTGACCGCCCGCGGCGGGCAGGGCGAGCCGCTGGTGCTGGTGCACGGTCTGATGGGCCGGGGCAGCACGTGGTCGCGGCAGCTGCCGTGGCTCAGCCGGCTCGGCGCGGTGTACACCTACGACGCACCCTGGCACCGGGGCCGCGACGTAGCCGATCCGTATCCGATCAGCACCGAACGATTCGTCGCGGACCTCGGGGCGGCCGTCGAGACGCTGGAGTCACCGGCCGTCATGGTCGGTCACTCGATGGGTGCGCTGCACTCGTGGTGCCTGGCGGCCAGCCGGCCGGAGCTGGTGCGTGCGCTCGTCGTCGAAGACATGGCCCCCGACTTTCGCGGCCGCACCACCGGTCCGTGGGAACCCTGGCTACATGCGTTGCCGGTCGAATTCGACTCGGCGCAAAGGGTTTACGACGAGTTCGGCCCGGTCGCCGGGCAATATTTCCTCGAGGCGTTCGACCGCACCGCGACGGGCTGGCGACTGCACGGCCATACCAAGACCTGGATCGAGATCGCCGCGGAATGGGGCACCCGCGACTACTGGGAGCAATGGTCTCGAGTGCGGGTGCCCACACTGCTGATGGAGGCCGGCAACTCCGTCACGCCCGAAGGGCAGATGCGCAAAATGGCGGAAACCGGCTACCGAACCACGTATCTGCACGTGCCCGGTGCCGGTCACCTCATCCACGACGACGCGCCGCGGGCCTACCAGGACGCGGTCGAGTCGTTCCTAGCGGCCCTCGCTCAGCGCGCCTGAGACCGGCCAGAACGGCTGCTGTTCGAACCGCGTGCGGACGGCTTCGGCGTCGTGGTCGACGCGGATGGCATCGCGGTCGTCGTCGAAGCGCCCCGACATGGGTCCGGCCAGCCGGAACTGGTCGAGCCGCAGTCGTAGCGCGCCGTTGCGGTGGGCGGCCCAGCTGATGGCCGTTGCCACCACAACGGGGGAGATCAGGATCAGGAAAGTGAGTGCAGTGGTCATGGCAGTAATGCTCCGCTGATAAAGATCCAGCCAACAGTGGCAGGAAGGACACCTTGCGATAAAATGCTGCCATGGCAATAAAGAGCGTATCGGCGCTGGTGCTGGACGGTCTAGCGATTTTCGAGTTCGGCGTCATCTGCGAGGTCTTCGGAATCGACAGGTCCGCGGACGGGGTGCCGAACTTCGACTTCAAGGTGTGCGGGCCCGAACCCGGCAAGCCGTTGCGGACTTCCGTCGGCGCGACACTGATCCCTGAGCACGGACTCGACGACCTGGTTGGCGCGGACCTGGTGGCGATCCCCGCCATCGGCGGTTCGGACTACCTGCCCGAGGCGCTGGAGGCCGTGCGGAAGGCCGCGGACTCCGGGTCGATCATCCTCACGGTGTGCTCGGGAGCCTTCGTCGCGGGCGCCGCCGGACTGCTCGACGGCCGGCCGTGCACCACGCACTGGATGCATGCCGACGAGTTGGCCCGCCAGTATCCGACCGCCAAGGTCGACCGCAACGTGCTGTTTGTCGACGACGGAAATCTGATCACCAGCGCGGGCACTGCGGCGGGCATCGACGCGTGTCTGCACCTGGTCCGTCGCGAACTCGGCAGCGAGGTCACCAACAAGATCGCGCGCCGGATGGTGGTGCCGCCACAACGTGACGGCGGTCAACGCCAGTACATCGACCAGCCCATACCGGTGCGGTGCTCGGAACGCTTTGCGCCGCATCTGGATTGGATCCTGGCGAACCTCGACAAGCCGCACACCGTTGCGAGTTTGGCTGCGCGCGCGCATATGTCGGCTCGTACGTTCGCACGCCGATTCGTCGAGGAGACCGGACGCACACCGATGCAATGGGTGACCGATCAGCGTGTGCTCTACGCGCGCACCCTGCTGGAGGAGACGGACCTCGACGTCGACCGCATCGCCGAACGGTCCGGTTTCGGAACGGCGACCCTGCTGCGCCACCACTTCCGCCGGATCATCGGGGTGACGCCGTCGGACTACCGACGCCGGTTCTCCTGCGCCGACACCGAGGACGAGGCCGCCAGCGCCTGACCGCGACTCAGTCGCGGACGAGCGCGTACACCCGCCACTGGCCCGGCACACCCTTGAGGTCGTGCTCGCCGCGGTCGTCGAAACTCAGCCGGGAACCCGTGACGATCTCGCGGACCGTCGAGGACACCAGCACCTCGCTGGCCCCTGCGAGCGCCGACACCCGCGCGCCGATATGCACGGCCATCCCGGCGATGTCGTCACCGCGCACCTCGACCTCGCCCGCGTGGATGCCGACGCGCACCTCGATGCCGAGCACCCGGATGGCGTCGACGATCGCCGAGGCGCACTGGATGGCCGCGCTGGGGCTCGGGAACATCGCGACAAATCCGTCGCCGACGGTGTTCACCTCGATGCCCCGGAATCGCTCGAGTTCGCGACGGACCAGGGTGTCGTGGTTGTCGAGCAGGGCGTGCCACCGGTCATCGCCGAGCGCCGCCGCGCGCTGCGTCGACCCGACGATGTCGGTGAAAACGATTGTGGTCAAGACACGTTCGGCTTCCGCACCGCCACGCGAACCCGTGATGAACTCTTCGATCTCGTCGATGATCGGTGCGCTGTCGCCGACCCAGTAGAGCGCGTCGGCGCCGGGCAATTCGACGTAGCGTGCACCCGGGATGTGCTCGGCGAGGTATCGGCCGTGGCCCGCGGAGACGAACGCCGTGTCCCGTCGATGCAGTATCAGCGTCGGCGCCGTGATGTCGGCCAACTTGTCACGCACATCGCCCTCGGCAAGCGCCGCGCTGGATCGGCGGGCCATGCTCGGCGACGCCGCACGATTACCCGCTGCGTCCCACCAGGTGCGGAAGGCGGCGTCGTCGGCCACCGATGGTGCGAGGTAGGCCAGCACGTCGAATCCGCGCTCGACGGCATCGGGTTCGATCGCGACCGTCGTGAACGGACTCGCCGCGGTCGACCGCGAACCCACCTCGTAGTCCGGCGCCCACAGCGCCCGCGCGGCACCGTTGACGATCACCAGCTTGGACACTCGCTCGGGCCGGTCGCCCGCCAGGAACAGTGCGCTCATCGCCGTGAACCCCGACGCGAAAATCGTTGCCTGCTCTGAGTCGACGGCGTCCATCACCGCGACGACGTCCTCGGCCCAGCAGGCCGGGGTGATCCTGTCGGACCCGATCCGCGACGACATCCCCATGCCCCGGTGATCGAACCTGATCAGCCTGCAGAACGACGCCACCCGGCGGTGGAAGCGGTACATCGACGGCTCCGCGTCGATGGAGTCGATCGGGATGAAGGGCCCCGGCATGAAGACCACATCGACAGGGCCGTCGCCGAGTACCTGATATGCGATGTCCAAGTCGCCACGCGATGCGTAGCGAGTCCGCGGCGCCCCCGATCCGGTAACTGCCACGCAACCAGGTTAACTAGTCGCCTTCTCCCGCAAGAGCGAAACGCCCGTCTGCGGTCTGCTCGACTAGCCCGTCGACCAGTAGCGAGTCCAGCGCGCGGTCCCGCTGTGCGGTGTCGGTCAGCCATGCCATGTCGAGCTGCGCCCGGGATACCGGAGAATTGTTGTCGCGCAACACATCCAGTAGTCGTCCGCGTACCTGGCGGTCGGTTCCGGCGTAACGCTGAACCCGTCGAACAGGTTTCCCCGCTTCGGGAAATCCGTTGGACCGCCAGGAGCACGAAGTCAACGGACACAGGCCGCAGCGCGGCGAGCGCGCGGTGCAGACCGTCGCGCCGAGTTCCATCAGCGCGACCGAAAACTGTGGTGCGTCAGGGCCGTCGGGCAACAACGCGTCGACGTCGTCGAGGTCGCGCGCGGACGGCGGGGAATCGGCGCGGCCGTGGACCACCCTGGCCACCACCCGGCGGACGTTGGTGTCCACGACGGGCACCCGCTGGTGGTAGGCGAAGCAGGCGACGGCCCTCGCGGTGTAGGCGCCGATGCCCGGAAGCGTCAACAGCGTTTCGACATCGGACGGCACCACGTCGCCGTGCTCGGTGGCGATCACCGTCGCGCACTCGTGCAGCCGCTTGGCGCGGCGCGGATAGCCGAGCTTGCCCCACGCGCGCAGCACGTCGGCGGCGCCGGCCGCCGCGGTCGCCGACGGGGTGGGCCAACGCGCGATCCATGCCAACCAGATCGGCTCGACGCGTGCAACGGGTGTCTGCTGCAGCATGAACTCGCTGACCAGGATCTGCCACGGCGTGACTCCCGGCCGTCGCCACGGCAGGTCGCGCTGTGCGGAGCGGTACCAATCGAGCAGCTGGGGCACAATGTCGGTCATGCCCAACACCAGCCCAGTGACCGCGTGGAAAGCACTCAAAGAGGGTAACGAGCGCTTCGTCGCGGGTAAGCCGTTGCACCCGAGCCAGGGGATCGAGCACCGGGCCAGCCTGGCCACCGGCCAGACGCCCACGGCCGTGGTGTTCGGCTGCGCCGACAGCCGGGTGGCCGCGGAGATCATCTTCGATCAGGGGCTCGGCGACATGTTCGTGGTGCGCACCGCGGGCCATGTCATCGACTCCGCGGTGCTCGGCTCGGTGGAGTACGCGGTGACAGTGCTCGAGGTGCCGTTGATCGTCGTCCTCGGCCACGACAGCTGCGGCGCGGTGAAGGCGACGCTGTCGGCGCTCGACGACGGCGCGGTGCCCGGCGGCTACGTCCGCGACGTCGTCGAGCGGGTGACCCCGTCGATCCTGCTGGGCCGCCGCGACGGGTTGACCAGGGTCGACGAGTTCGAAGCGCGACACGTCATCGAGACGGGCACTCAGCTGTTCAACCGCTCCACCGCGATCGCCAAGCGGATCGAAGAGGGAACCCTGGCGATCGTCGGACTGACCTACCACCTGGCCGACGGCCGCGCGGTTTTGCGGGAGCATCTCGGCGACATCGGCGAAGGCTGAGGCGCGACACGCCGAGCGACCTCGGCCGAACAGGCATGACCTGGGCTTACCGTGTGAATTGTGCTGGATCTAGAACCGCAGGGCCCACTCCCCACGCAGATTTACTGGCGTCGCCGAGCACTGGCGCTGGGCATCGCGGTCGTCGTGATCGGCCTGATCGCGACGCTGATCGTCGTGATCGTGAAGACCACGACAGGTACCGAGAACACCGCCGCTGAGCAGCCGGCCCCGCCCGCCGCCGCACCCCCCACCCCGCTGCCGGGCGAGAACCCCGAAGTCAAGACCCCGATCCAGCCCCCGCCGCAGGATGCGCCGCCGCCGACCCCGACGCCCACCGCGGCCGTGACACCGCCGCCGGTCCTCAACGAGGGCGACGACTGCCCGGACTCGACGCTGGCCGTCAAGGGCATCACCAATCAGCCGCAGTACGTCGTCGGCGATCAGCCCAAGTTCACGATGGTCGTGACCAACATCGGCCTGGTGGCGTGCAAGCGCGACGTTGGAGCAGCGGTCCTGGCCGCCTACGTCTATTCGCTGGAGAACGCCCGGCTGTGGTCGAACCTGGACTGCGCGCCATCCAACGAGACGTTGGTCAAGACGTTCCAGCCCGGCGAGCAGGTCACGACCGAGGTGACCTGGACGGGTATGGGTTCGGCGCCGGGTTGCCCGCTGCCGCGTCAGCCGATCGGGCCTGGGACATACAACCTGATTGTCCAGCTGGGCAATCTGCGCTCGGCAACGGTCCCGTTCATGCTCGCCGAGCCCGCTCCGGCTCCGCCGCCCGCCGAGGGTGCGCCGCCGCCGGCCGCGGTCGGCTAAGCCAGTCGGTCGGCGATCGTCGATTCGGCCAACTGCGACAAGCCTTCCCGGATGTGGCGCGCCCACATCGACCCGATGCCTTCGACGTTCTGCAGATCGGTCGCGCTCGCGGCCAGCAGGCCCTGCAGTGAGCCGAACGAACGCACCAGCAGGTCGACGTGGGCGAACTGCAACCGCGGAATACCGGCCATGGCGCGATAGCCGCGTGAGCTCATCGCCGAATCCTGCGCCTCAGCCGTCGACGGGTAGCCGAAAACCCTTGCCAGCACGGTGAAGTCGAGTAGCTCGTTGTCGGAGAGCTGATCGAGCTCCTCCAGCGTCGCGGTCACCTGGGCGGCGGTCGGCGGGTCCGGGTTGGCGTGGTAGTCACGCACGATCAGTTCACGCGCGGTGTCGTTGTCGCCGACCAGTTCCTCCAGCTGCAGCTTGAGCTGGCGCCCGTCGGTTCCGAGTTCGACTACGTAAGAGTCGATTTCGAGGCTGATGCGCCGCACCATCTCGAGTCGCTGCACGAGCGTCATCACATCGCGCAGGGTCACGAAGTCCTCGATCTCGGCCGTCGAAAGCTGCCTGCTGACCTCGTCGAGACGAGCCTTGTAGCGCTCCAACGTGTCGATGGTCTGGTTGGCGCGCGAAAGGATGGTCGCCGAATCCGGGATAACGTGGCGTTCCCCGGCCACGTAGACCGTCACGATGCTCATCGAGTGACTGACCGAGATCACCGGGTAGCCGGTCTGGATGGCGGTGCGCTCGGCGGAGCGGTGCCTGGTGCCCGATTCCTCGGTGGGGATCGACGGGTCGGGTACCAGCTGGACGTTGGCCCGCAGGATGCGGCTACCGTCGCTAGACAACACCACAGCGCCGTCCATCTTCGACAGCTCGCGCAGTCGCGTCGGCGCGTAGCGGACGTCGAGTTCGAAGCCGCCGTCGCAGATCGCCTCGACACTGTCGTCGTAGCCGATGACGATCAGCGCGCCGGTGCGGCCGCGCAGAATGCGCTCGAGCCCGTCGCGCAACGCGGTCCCGGGTGCGAGGCGGGCGATTGTCTCGCGCAGGGTGGGCCGGGCCAGCTGCACAACGGTGCGGTTCGACCGCCCACCCGTTTTCACGGCCATGGTGCCCCTCCTAGGATCGGCCGTTATTCTGCGCGATCTCCCGCAGCACCCGCAATGCCGCACCGATGTCGTCCGCCGGGATCGCACGCAGTCCCGCGGGCACGGAGGTCACCCCTGGGGGAACGATCGCGGACGTGAAGCCCAGCCTGGCGGCCTCGGCAAGCCGCCGATCCATGCCGGTGACGCGGCGCAGATCGCCGGCCAGGCCGACCTCGCCGATCGCCACCGCCGAGGCCGGCATCGGCAGGTCCATGCACGACGAGGCGATGGCCAGCGCCACCGCCAGGTCCGCGGACGGATCCGTCAACCGCATGCCGCCCACGGTGGACAGGTAGATGTCGTTGGCGGCGACGGGCAGTCTCGCCCGCTTCTCCAGCACGGCGGTGATCATCGCCGCGCGCGACGAGTCGATGCCGCTCACCGCGCGCCGTGGTGATCCGTTGGCCGGCGAACCGATCAGCGCCTGCACCTCACCGATCAACGGTCGCTTGCCGTCGAGCGCGACTGTGACCGCCGTGCCCGACACCGGCTTTGGACGCTGATCGCGGAACAGGCCCGAGGGATCGGATACACACTCGATTCCGTTGTCGTGCAACAGAAAGCAGCCGACCTCGTCGGCAGCGCCGAAGCGGTTCTTGATGCCGCGGACCATGCGCAGCGACGTCTGACGGTCGCCCTCGAAATGCAGAACGACGTCGACGAGGTGCTCGAGTGAGCGCGGCCCCGCGATAGCACCGTCCTTGGTGACGTGGCCGACGAGGATCATCGCGACACCAGATGTCTTGGCCGCCATCGTCAGTGTCGTGGTGACCGCGCGCACCTGGGTGACACCGCCGGTGACGCCCTCGGCCTCTGTCGTGGACATGGTCTGCACGGAGTCGACGATGACCAGGCTGGGCCGCACCTCGTCGATGTGGCCAAGGGCCATCTGCAGATCCGATTCGGCGGCCAGATAGACCTCGTCGTGCGCGCAGCCGGTGCGTTCGGCCCGCATCCGGATCTGGCCCGCCGACTCCTCGCCCGACAGGTACAAGGCGCGTTTGCCCGCCTGCGCCCACCGGTGGGCGACCTCGAGCAGCAGCGTCGACTTCCCGACTCCGGGATCGCCGGCGAGCAGCGTCACCGAACCGGGCACCACCCCGCCGCCGAGAACCCGGTCCAGCTCGGTGATTCCGGTGTGGAAGTGCCGGGTTTGGCCGGGGTCGATGGAGCTGATCGGTACCGCGGGAGAGGTCGGGGCGACCGCACGCCGCATCGACGAGCCGTTGATGGCGGAGAGCACCGCGACCTCGTCGACCGTGCCCCAGGTACCGCAGTCCGGACAGCGGCCCACCCATTTCGGGGTGACGTGGTGGCACTCCGAACAGCGATATTGCGAACGCGCCTTGGTACCACCTTTGGGCATGCGCTGACCGTAGCCGTCAAGACCGACAGGAACTCCCTGCGCGCCGCCGTGTCGCGGAGTTAAGCAGTCAGTGACCGCCGGCGCCGCCGCCAGACCCGGCTTCTTCGCGCCGGGGGCTTTCACCGGCCGAGATCGGCACCGCGAAGGTGCCCTGGCCGGACTTCTCGAACGTGAAGGTGAAGTTGTACGTCAAGCCGTTGGTGATCGGCTTCGACAACTGCACGACGGCCTCCGCGGCATCGGCTGTCTCGACACTCTCCAGCGCCGTGATTTGCCCGTCGGGCTCGCCGACGACGAGTGTGCCGTTCGCGGGCAGGCTGGTGTCCCCTGTCAGCGACACCGTTCCGACGTCGGAGGTGATCGAGACCAGCTTGTCGTTGACGTCCGGCGAGTCGTTGGAGGCGACGAACAGCAGTTCGACCTCACTGCCGGGCTGGACGTAATCCGTCGTCTGGGTGGCCCGCAGATGGGCGTTGCGCACCGCGATCTTGCCGATGTTCGCGCTGGTGCCGTTGACCGCGGGCTCCTGGGTGGCGGTCTGGGAGACCTGCCCGGACCCACAGCCGCTCAGCAGGACTACGGAAGCCAGCCCACAGGCGGCCAGTTTGAAGCGGTCCACACATGCCTCCTGCTCAACCGGCGGGGCGGCCGGGATACCGGTCGCCGGGTTCGACGGGGTTCGACTATGGACTGTAGTAGGTGTGCCTTGCGGGCGGTAGCTGAGGGCCGATGCTGCGTCGCCAGTTTCGGAGATGGCACCAGCGTGAGGCACGTATTTAGTGCCCTGTCAACCCCCAGTATCCACGTGCGGTGCCCCTGACCTGCACCGTTGTTCCACGCCCGTCCGGGCCTCGTGCTAACATTGAGATGTGAAAGGGGCTCTAATCTGATGATTTTCAAGGTCGGAGACACCGTCGTCTATCCACATCACGGTGCCGCATTGATCGAGGCGATCGAAACCCGGACCATCAAAGGCGAACAAAAGGAATACCTCGTCTTGAAGGTTGCCCAGGGTGATCTCACGGTTCGAGTCCCTGCGGAGAATGCCGAATACGTGGGCGTGCGCGACGTCGTCGGACAGGAAGGCCTCGACAAGGTCTTCCAGGTGCTCCGGGCACCGCACACCGAAGAGCCGACCAACTGGTCGCGCCGCTACAAGGCCAACCTCGAGAAGCTGGCCTCCGGCGACGTGAACAAGGTGGCGGAGGTCGTCCGCGATCTGTGGCGTCGCGATCAGGAGCGTGGTCTGTCCGCAGGCGAGAAGCGGATGCTGGCCAAGGCGCGTCAGATCCTCGTCGGTGAGCTCGCACTCGCGGAGAACACCGACGACGAGAAGGCGGCGACCATTCTCGACGAGGCGCTCGCTGCCGCGTCCTGACGGCATCGACGTCGGTGAAGAGCCTGCCCAGAGTCGGGCTCGGCACCGACGTACACCCGATCGAGGCCGGTAGGCCCTGTTGGCTGCTCTGCCTGCTGTTCGCTGATGCCGACGGCTGCGCAGGGCATTCCGACGGTGACGTCGCGGCTCATGCGTTGTGTGACGCGCTGCTCTCCGCCGCCGGACTGGGGGATCTCGGAGAGGTGTTCGGCACCGACCGTCCCGAGTGGCACGGGGCCAGCGGCGCGGACATGCTGCGCCATGTGCGTGATCTGCTGACGGCGGCGGGCTTCGCCATAGGCAATGCAACCGTCCAGGTCATCGGCAATCGGCCGAAGGTGGGTCCGCGCCGTACCGAGGCGCAGACGTTGCTGTCCGAGCTGCTCGGTGCCCCGGTGACGGTGTCGGCGACCACGACTGACGGCCTCGGATTGACCGGCCGGGGCGAGGGTTTGGCGGCCATCGCGACGGCATTGGTAATTCGACGCGAATAGGCCCGGTAAGCTGGCCCGTCGTGACCGAACTGCGGCTGTACGACACGATGGCGGGCGCCGTCCGCGATTTCGTGCCCGTGCGCCCCGGCCACGTATCGATCTATCTCTGCGGCGCCACCGTGCAGGGCCTGCCGCACATCGGGCACGTCCGTAGCGGGGTGGCATTCGACGTGCTGCGGCGCTGGCTGATGGCGAAGGGCTACGACGTCGCGTTCATCCGCAATGTCACCGACATCGACGACAAGATCCTCAACAAGGCCGCCGATGCGGGCCGGCCGTGGTGGGAATGGGCCGCCACCTACGAGCGCGCCTTTTCGGCCGCCTACGACGCGCTGGGCGTCCTTCCCCCGTCTGCTGAGCCGCGGGCCACGGGCCACATCACCCAGATGATCGAGTTGATCGAGCGACTGATCGAGCGCGGCCATGCGTATGTCGGGGGTGGCGACGTCTACTTCGACGTGTTGAGCCTGCCCGAGTACGGAAAGCTGTCGGGCCACCGGATCGACGATGTGCACCAGGGCGAGGGTGTGGCGACCGGTAAGCGCGACGAACGCGACTTCACGCTGTGGAAGGGCGCGAAACCCGGTGAACCGTCATGGCCGACCCCGTGGGGGCGCGGACGTCCGGGTTGGCACACCGAATGCGTCGCCATGTGCGAGGCGTACCTCGGTCCCGAGTTCGACATCCACGCCGGCGGGATGGATCTCGTGTTCCCCCACCATGAGAACGAGATCGCCCAGGCCGAGGGTGCAGGCGATCGGTTCGCCCGCTACTGGCTGCACAACGGCTGGGTGACCATGGGCGGCGAGAAGATGAGCAAGTCGCTTGGCAACGTCCTCGCGATACCTGCTGTGCTGCAACGGGTCCGGGCCGCCGAACTGCGCTACTACCTCGGCAGCGCGCACTACCGGTCGATGCTGGAGTTCTCGGAGACGGCACTTCAGGACGCCGCGAAGGCCTACACGGGCATCGAGGACTTCCTGCACCGGGTGCGGAACCGGGTCGGGGCGGTGCTGCCCGGCGAGTGGACGCCGAAATTCGCGGCTGCGCTCGACGACGACCTCGCCGTGCCGATCGCGCTGGCCGAAGTCCACTCCGCACGCGCCGAGGGGAACCGCGCACTGGATGCGGGCGACCACGAAACGGCGCTGACGCAGGCGATGTCGATCCGGACGATGATGGGCATCCTCGGCGCCGATCCCCTCGACGAGCGTTGGGAGTCCAAGGACGAGACCTCTGCCGCGCTGGCAGCCGTCGACGTACTGGTACAGGCTGAGGTGCAGCGGCGCGAAGACGCACGGAACCGACGTGACTGGGCGGAGGCCGACGCGATCCGCGACCGCCTCAAGGAGGCCGGTATCGAAGTCACCGACACCGCCGACGGCCCGCAATGGACACTCCTCGACGGTTACACCAAGTAGATGGCCGGAAACTCGAAACGCCGTGGTGCGGTACGCAAGCCCGGCACCAAAAAAGGGCCGACCGTCGGTTCGGGCGGTGTGCGCCGTCGCGGTCTCGAGGGCAGGGGCGCGACGCCGCCCGCCAAGGAGAGGGCCAACCACCCGGCCGCGAAACGGGCCGCGAAGGCCGCCAAGCAGCATCGCAGTCGAGCCCGCAAGACCGACGACGTCGAGTTGGTGCTCGGACGCAATCCCGTCGTGGAATGCCTGCGCGCAGGTGTCCCCGCGACCGCCCTGTACGTCGCGCTCGGTGCCGAATCCGACGAGCGCCTGACCGAATCGGTCACGCGGGCAGCCGATTCCGGCATACCCATCCTCGAGGTGCAGCGACACGATCTGGACCGGATGAGCACCAACGGCCTGCACCAGGGCATCGCGCTACAGGTGCCGCCGTATGCCTACACGCACCCCGACGATCTGCTCAAGTCGGCGACGACGGACGTCGCGCCCGCTCTATTGGTGGCGCTGGACAACATCTCGGATCCCCGCAACCTCGGCGCCATCGTGCGGTCGGTGTCCGCGTTCGGCGGCCACGGCGTGTTGATTCCCCAGCGCCGGTCGGCGTCGGTGACCGCGGTCGCCTGGCGTACCAGCGCGGGTGCGGCGGCCCGGCTGCCGGTGGCTCGGGCGACGAATCTCAATCGCACACTGAAGGATTGGAGCAAGGCCGGTCTGCAGGTGGTGGGCCTGGACGCCGGTGGCGACATCACGGTCGACGAGCTGGACGGCTCTGGCCCGATACTCGTTGTGGTCGGCTCTGAGGGCAAGGGGCTGTCCCGCTTGGTGCGGGAGAACTGTGACGCCGTGGTGTCCATTCCGATGGCCGGACCGACGGAATCGCTGAACGCCTCGGTGGCCGCGGGCGTGGTGCTCGCGGAGATCGCTCGCCAGCGCCGGGGTTAATCACACGGCGACCAGACGCAAACTGCCCCAACACGCCCAGCGAAATGGGCACTTTGCGTCTGCTCGTGAGAGGTGTCTAGTGTCCTGAGTCATTAATTGACCGTTAGCGGTTAGACTTGGTGGGTGCCGAACCCTGTTGCGCCGGTTGTGCGCTTGACCGAGGATGAGCGTTCTGAGTTGGTGTCGTGGTCGAGGCGGTCGAATAGTGCTAATGCCTTGGCGATGAG
>NZ_JACKUK010000018.1 GCF_025822765.1 Mycobacterium barrassiae
ACCAAGCACCCACAGGAGAGCCGGCGACACAGCGCCGGAAACCAACCACGGTCAAACACCCCCGGCCACCAGACAAGCTCAGACACCCCGTTCCGAGCTCACTCACGAAAGATCGAGGCTAGAGGTGCTCTAGTGCGTAGCGCCTTGGTCACCGGCGGTAGCGGTGGAATCGGAAAGGCATGCGGCGCCAAGCTCGTCGAGCTCGGCTACGACGTCGTCCTGACAGCGCGGCGCGAGGAACCACTGCGTGCCGCGGCGGCCGAGTTGGGTGCGCGCTACGTCGTCGCCGACGCCACGCAACCCGAGACGTTCGCGCCCGCGGCGGCGGCGCTCGACGAGATCGACCTTGTCGTGCACGCCGCGGGCATCCTCGGCGGAACCTACGCCCGCAAGCAGACTTTCGC
This sequence comes from Mycobacterium barrassiae, assembly GCF_025822765.1. Lineage (GTDB taxonomy): Bacteria > Actinomycetota > Actinomycetes > Mycobacteriales > Mycobacteriaceae > Mycobacterium > Mycobacterium barrassiae. The sequence goes on from NZ_JACKUK010000018.1 coordinate 405, forward strand.
GCAGTGGCGCGCGACGATGTCGGCGAATCTGGATTCGTGTTTCGTCGTGACGTCGGCGGCGCTGCCGAAGATGAAACCGGGTTCGCGCTTCGTGTTCATCTCGTCGTCGGCGGCGCATGAACCGATGCTCGCGCGGACGGCTTACTCGGCGTCGAAGGCCGGGATGAACGCGTTCGCGGGCGCACTTGCGCGTGAAGTCGACCGCGACGGGATCAACGTGCACATCGTCACGCCCGGACCCGTCGAGACCGAGATGCTGCAGGATGTGCCGTTCGAGATGTATGCGATCCGTGCCGCCGATGTCGCCGACGCCGTCGCCTGGCTCGACACTCTCGACCCCTCCGTCGATCTGCCCGAGATCCGGTTGCACGCCGTCACGCGCGGACCGCACGCCCGCGATCCGGTGGTCCCGCTCGACGCCGAACGCCGCAGCGCTCCGCGGTGATTTCGGCGTGCTGGGTCACGCTCAGCGTGACCCAGCACGCCGAAATCACAGTTCTTTGACCGTCGCGGGCAGTCCGTACAGCGCCGTCGCGTTGCCCCGCATGATGCGCTCACGCTGGTCGGCGGGAAACCGTCGGATCGCCCAGTCCGGCGAGTCGTAACTCCAATGCGGGTAGTCCGTCGAGAACATCAGGTTGTCGCCGAGGTCCATCATCTCGAGATACTCGCGGTACTCCCCCAGGTCGACGTCCTCGAGCGGCTGCGTCGTGAACCGGACGTGCTCGCGGACATAGTCGGACGGCTTACGGCGCACATGCGGCAGATCGGCCTTGCGGTGCTCCCATATTCGGTCCATTCGCCACATCACGGGCAGCGCCCACGTGAAGCCGCCCTCAACGAACACCACCCGCAGATCGGGGTGCCGGTCGAAGGCCCCGTCGAACACCAGGCTCATCAGATGCGACACATACAGCAGCGGCCACGACGCGAAGAAGTCGTGCCAGTGCGCCGGGTTGCCGACCGGATAGATCGGGATCAACTCGAACGGCGTCTGCCCCATCAGATGCGTGGCGACCGGAAAGCCGTGCCGGGCGGCCGCCGCGTACAACGGGTCGAAATGTGGACTACCGAACGGGATCCCGCGGGTCTGCGGAGTCATCAGCACCTCGGCCATGTACGGGTGTCCACCCCACCGCTCGATCTCCCGCGCAGCCGCTTCGGGATCCTGCGCCGTCACACTGATCGCGCCGCGCCACCGGCCGTGCCAGTTGTTGTCACCGAGCCAGACGTCGGCGAGCCAGTCGTTGTAGGTGGCCTTCAGGACGTGCTCGGCCAGCGGCAACTGCGCGTCGCACATCGGTTCCAGCACAGCGATACTCACACCGGCGTCGATCAACAGCTGTTTGGCGGCGAAGTCCGGATCGCTGCCCGCGATACCGCCTCCCGGCGGCGCGGCGTCCACCCGCAGCGAGTTGGTCTTGTAGGAATCCGGCGTGTCGTAGAAGTGCGGCACCGGCGACACCGCGTTACCCGTCGGCCAGAGCTTGTCCTGCCACTCCGCGGGCGCATACGACTTGAGCACCTCGGCCGACACCGGCAGCGGATGGACATCGGTGTCGACGATCGTCACCGCGACGTCACGCGCGGCGGTCTTCGCCGCAACGTCCTCGGCGATGGTCATAGCAGGCTCCCTTCGACGAGCCCGTACATTTCACTTGCATTGCGACACAGCACTTTCTCACGCTGGGCGTCGTTGAGCCCGGCGACCACGGCATCGGGTCCTGTCGTCGACCAGTGCGGATAGTTCGACCCGTACATCAACAGGTCGGCCTTGTCGGTGAAGTCCATCCACCGCTCGGCCTGGCTCTCGTCCGTCGGCCCGTCGAGCGCAGACGTGCAGAACCGCACGTGATCTTGCAGATACGCGCTGGGAAACCTGTCCACCCAAGGGGTTTGGTCGCGCATCGACATCCAGAACGTGTCGAGACGCCACATCAGCGGCGTGAGGATGTCGTAGCCGCCGTCGGCGAAGACGAACCGGAGGCCGGGGTGCCTGCCGAACATCCCCTCGATGATCAGCGTCGCCAGGTGCACGAACGAGTTCAGCGGCATGAAGGCGGCGTATCCGGGATAGGTGTAGGCGTGACCGGCGAAGGTCGGCGCGTAGTCGACTCCGTTGCCGCCGTTGATGTGCACGGCCACCGGAAGTCCGTGCGCGGCGGCGGCTTCCCAGATCGGCTCGAAGACCGGCTTGCCGTACGGCTCACGCGACTGCATCGGCACACCGACCTGAACCATCTTCGGATGACCGGCCAATCGCTCTATCTCGGCGACGGCACCCCGTGCGTCCTCGGGGTTGACCCGGATGGTGCCCAGGAACCGGTTCGACGTGTCCGGTTCCAGCCAGATGTCGACCAGCCAGTCGTTGACCGCAGCGCAGATCCGGCTGTTCAACAGGTAGTCGGCGATGTTGCCGCGCGTCAGCGGATTGAGGATCGCGTAGTCGGCACCGTTGTCTTCGAACAGATGCCGCGCGACGGTCTCGGGGTTCGACCCCGGATAGCCGTCGCCGTACAGATCCTGCCGGTATTCCCCGCCGGGCGCCTGGTACCACTGCTGTTCGACGTCGGGGATGGCGCGCAGCTTGTGCGGCGCCGCCAGATACCGCCGGATCTCCGAGTTGTACCGGAAATGCGGTTGGACGTTCGCGTCGATGATCATGCGGTCAGGTACACCTGTCCGTCGGCGACGTCGACCTCGTAGGTACGTACCCGCTTCTTGGGATCGGCGAGGTTCGCCCCGGTGGTGATGTCGAACTCCCACTGATGCCAAGGGCAGCGCGCGATCTGCCCATCGCGCACGTGGCGGATCTGGTCGGGCATTTCGGGGTCGTACTCGGTGGTGCCCCTGGTGTAGCCGAGGCACAGCGGAGCGCCCTCATGCGAGCAGTAGTTCGCGATCGCATACAGCGAGCCGTCGATGTTGTAGACGCCCACGCCGTATTTGCCGGCCTGCACCAATTTCATGGTTCCCGGAGGCAGGTCCTCGATCGCGCACACCGCTCGGCGCTCCATATCACCTCGATTCCTTATCACCTCGATTCCTTGACCTAGAATACTAAAATAGTAAAGATAGAGCGACAGACCTGCTAGATCTGCCGCCGGGAGGCAACCGTGACCACGACCGACGCGCACGACCAGTCCACCGCCCCCGATCTGGTGAACGATCCCTACCCGTACTTCGCGCACATGCGGAAAACCAATCCCGTGTGGCGGGGCTCGCTCCTGCAGAGCGAACTGGCGCCGCCGGAGCTCAAAGACGCTGAGCACTGGGTGCTCTTCGACTTCGACAGCGTGTTCACCGCGTTCCGTGAGGACGAGGTGTTCGGCTCGCAGATGTACCACAACACGATCGAGCTGGTCTTCGGGCCGACGATCCTCGGCATGCACGGCAAGGAGCATCACGACCACCGCAGCCTGGTGAGCAAGGCGTTCAAGCAGAGCGCCCTCGCGCAATGGGAACCCGAGGTGATCGATCCGATCTGCGATCAACTGGTCGACGCGTTCAAGGACGACGGCGAGGTCGATCTGGTCAAGGCGGTGACGTTCGAATTCCCCACCCGCGTCACCGCTGCCCTTCTCGGCCTTCCCCAGGACGATCTGGACATGTTCCGAAAGCTTTCGTTCGACCTGATCTCGATCATCGAGGACGTCGAGGCCGGCCTTAACGCGTCCGCCGAACTGGGCACCTACTTCCAGGAACAGGTGGACCAACGGCGACGAAAGCCGACCGACGACGTCATCGGCGACCTCGTCGCGGCGGAGATCGACGGTGAGAAGCTGACCGACGAGGCGATCATCTCGTTTCTGCGCCTGCTGCTGCCGGCCGGGCTCGAAACCACCTACCGGTCGTCGGGAAACCTGTTGCAGGTCTTGCTAACCCATCCGGACCAGCTCGAAGCGCTCCAACGGAATCGCGATCTCATCCCCGCCGCGATCGAGGAGGGCATCCGGTATGAGACGCCGCTCGTCGTGGTGGCCCGCGTCGTCAACCGTGATTTCGAGATGCACGGCATCACCATTCCGGAAGGCGCGCAGGTGAACCTGTGCATGGGGTCGGCCAACCGCGACGAGACGCGCTGGGAGAACGCGGACGTGTTCGACATCCACCGCCCGCGCCGGGCACACATCTCCTTCGCGGGCGGCATCCACAGCTGCCTCGGCATGCATCTGGCGAGGGTCGAGACGAAGGCGATGCTGACCAGCCTTTTCGATCGATTGACGGATTTCGAGCTGATGGCCGACGACGATACGAAAATCGTTGGCATCCCGTTCCGTTCGCCCAAGCGCCTGCCCGTGACCTTCCGCAGAGTCGCATGAGGAGTCGCGCGGCGATCCTGCACGACATGGGTCAGTCCTGGTCGGTCGAGGAGTTCGAACTCGATCCGCCGCGTGCGGGTGAGGTGCTCGTGGAGATGGCCGCGGCCGGGCTGTGCCACTCCGACGAGCACATCCGCAACGGCGACATGTCCGCGTCCAACGAGGTGATGCAGTCGTTCGGGCTGCCGTCGATGTTCCCGCTGATCGGCGGGCACGAAGGGGCGGGCGTGGTGCTCGAAGTGGGCGACGGGGTGACGGCGTTCGCACCGGGCGACCATGTCGTGAGCACCTTCGTCGCCGTCTGCGGCCAATGCAGGTGGTGTAACTCCGGGATGGAGTACATCTGCGACATGGGTGCGCACGTGATGATCCCCGGCATGCCGACGGACGGCACCTTTCGCCATCACACGGCCGACGGACGAAACCTCGGTCATCTGTCGAAGGTCGGCGCGTTCTCCAAACACACTGTGGTGTCGACGGATTCGATCGTCAAGATCCCGTCGCATCTGCCGCTGCTCCCGATGGCGCTCCTCTCATGCGGCATTCCCACCGGCTACGGTTCGGTGGAGAACCGCGCCGACGTCAAGACCGGCGACACCGTCGTGGTCATCGGCGTCGGCGGCATCGGCACCGGGGCGATCCAGGCGGCACGCATCAACGGTGCGGCACAGATCATCGCCGTCGACCCGGTCGAGTTCAAGCAGAAGTCCGCGCTGGGTTTCGGTGCCACACACAGCGTCTCGAACGCCGAGGAGGCCGCCGACCTCGTCCGCGACCTCACCCAGGGAGTGATGGCCGACGCCGTCGTCGTCTCACCGTCATTGATCGCCGGTGAGGACGTCCAGGCCGCGCTGACGCTGACGCGCAAGGGCGGGACCTGCGTACTGACCGGAATGACCAAACAACTCACGAACTCGATCTCGATCAACCTGCAGGAGTTCATCCTCTGGAACAAGAACCTGGTCGGGACGGTGTTCGGGTCCTGCAACCCCCGAGTCGACATCGCGCGCTTCGCCAGGCTCTACGAAGCGGGGCTGTTGCAGCTCGACGAGATGATCACCCGCCGCTATCGGCTCGATGAGATCAACGACGGATACCGCGATCAGCTGAACGGTGAGATCATCCGCGGCGTCATCGATTTCAGCCTGGACTGACGTCAGTTCAGTGCGTAAAACCGCTCGGCGTTCAGTCCGCCGATCTTCGCGCGCGACTCGTCGCCGATGTCCGCGCGGTTCCGCAAATGCTCTGTGCTGTGCGGCCATTCACCGTCCCAGTGGGGATAGTCGCTGGCGAACATGATGAAGTCGTCGCCCAGTACGTCGATGACGCCGGGCAGGATCGGCTCCTCGGGCTCACAGGTCGTCCAGATGTTGCCCGCGCGCAGATACTCCTGCGGATCACGCTGCCAGCCGTCTTCGATCCAGTCGCCACGCTTCTCGAAATGCTCGTGCAGCCGGTCGATGAAGAACGGCACCCATCCCACCCCGGCTTCCAGGAACGCGACGCGCAGGTCGGGGTGCCGGTCGAAGACGCCGCCGGAGATGAGCGCGGTCATGGCCGTCATCTGGTCGAACGGGAAGCTCACACAGTGCACCTGGATGTAGTTGGTGAACCGGTCGACGCCGACCTTCGGCAGGTGCATGCCCGGGGCGCCGTGGATGCCGAGCGGCATGTCCAGTTCGACGGCCGCGGTGTAGAACGGGTCGAGGTCGGGGTGGTCGAGATTGCGCGTCTTGAGCGCCGGCGGGACGTGGGTCGCGACCAGTCCGAGCTCCTTGGCCTCGCGCATGACGTCGACTGCCACGGCGCCGTGTTCGATCGGGGTCACCGCGATCCCCCGCAACCGGCCGCCGCTCGAGCGGCAGTAGTCGGCGATCCACTCGTTGTAGAGGCGGGCGAATCCGGCGGCGAACTCGGGATCCTCCAGCGTCGGTGCGCACAGCCCGAGGCTCGGATACAGCACCATCGTGTCGATGTGGTCGCGGTCGGCGTCGCCGAGCACACCGGCCGGTGACGAGTAATCGATGCCGGGCGCCGTCGACAACCCGTGTTCGCGCGGGCAGCCGGCGCCCGGGCCGTCCGCTTCGGGATAGTTGCGACCCTCGATGACCAGCGCCCGGCCGTCCGCTCTGGGCTCGATGAATTCGGGCCAGCGCGCCATCGCCTCGGCAGCGAGCGACGCGCCCTCGGCGACATGGCCGTCGGCGTCAATGATCCGCATGGGTGGATGCTAGAACTAGCTGCATGCCGAGCGAGACCATCCAGCAATTGCTGCGCGAACGCGCGACGGCGGACACCGTTGCCATCAAGTACGGCGACCGCAGTTGGACCTGGCGCGAGCATCTGCGCGACGCGTCCGCCCGCGCCGCCGCGCTGCTCTCGCTCGCCGATCACGAGCGTCCGCTGCACGTGGGTGTGCTGATGGACAACAACCCGGAATTCCTGAACCAGATGGCGGCCGCGGGCCTGGGCGGTTACGTGTTGTGCGGGATCAACTCGACCCGACGCGGCGAGGCGCTGGCCGCCGATATCCGCCGCGCCGATTGCCAGATCGTGGTGACCGATGGTGAGCACCGGTCGTTGCTCGACGGTCTCGACCTCGACGGCGCGCAGGTGCTGGACACCACGACCGACGACTGGGCGCGGTTGATCGAGTCAGCCGGCGACCTCACGCCCTATCGCGAGGTCGAACCGATGGACACGTACATGCTGATCTTCACGTCGGGAACGAGCGGCAACCCGAAACCCGTACGGGTGTCGCATTTCATGGTGCTGATGTCGGGCCAGGCCCTGGTCGACAAGTTCGAGGTGACCGAGGACGACACGTGCTACCTGTCGATGCCGCTGTTCCACTCCAATGCGTTGGTGGCCGGCTGGGGTGTGGCGGTGGCGCGGGGTGCGGCGATGGCACCGGCGAAGTTCTCGGCGTCGCGGTTCGTCGACGATATCCGGCACTACGGCGCCACCTACATGAACTATGTCGGCAAGCCGCTGGCCTACATCCTGGCGACGCCCGAGAAGCCCGACGACGCACAAGTCCCGCTGCGCATCGCATTCGGCAACGAGGCCAGCGACCGCGACATCGAGGCTTTTGAGAAGCGCTTCGCCTGCACGGTGTGGGACGGGTTCGGCTCGACAGAGAACGCGGTCATCATCACACGGGAGGAAGGGACGCCGAAAGGCTCACTGGGCAAAGGGTTTCCGGGTGTGGCGATCTACAACCCCGAGACGGTCACGGAGTGCCCGCCCGCACGATTCGACGAGGGCGGTGCGCTGCTCAACGCCGAGGAGGCGATCGGCGAACTCGTCAACACCGACGGGCAGGGCTTCTTCACCGGCTATTACAACGCCGACGATGCGACCGCCGAACGCATGCGGCACGGCATGTACTGGTCGGGCGACCTGGCCTACCGCGATGACGATGGCTGGATCTATCTGGCCGGCCGCAGCGGCGACTGGCTGCGGGTGGACGGCGAGAACATGGCGGCCGCACCGATCGAGCGCATCCTCATCCGACTGCCTGTGGCCAATCTGGTCGCCGTGTACGCGGTCCCCGACGAGAACGTCGGCGATCAGATCATGGCGGCGATGGTGCTCAATGACGGCGCCACCCTCACGCCTGACGAGTTCGAGTCATTCCTCGCCGCGCAGCCCGATCTGTCCCCCAAAGCGTGGCCACGCTACGTCCGCATCGCACCCGACCTGCCGACCACCGCGACGCACAAGGTGCTCAAGCGTGAACTCGCCGCGCAGGGACCGACTCCCGGCGACGGTGAGCTGTGGGTCCGCGAAGAGCGCGGCACCCGCTACAGCCGCGCTTAACGGCGATTTGTGTGCATTCGCGAGCGCTCACCGCTCCGAAACGCACACAAATCACACTTGACCGAGGGGTCGGCACAGGTTGGAGATCGGATTCCAGTACTCGCCAGGCGGGCAGTTGAGCGGCACCGCCGACTTACAGGTGTTGGTACCCGGATCCCAGTACTGTCCCGGCGGGCAGTTGAGGGGCTGTGCCGCACCGCCTGCCGCGGTGACGACCGCAAATACCGGGGCGCAGACAGCCGCGACGATCGCCGAACGTAGCAACTTTGACATGCTCATTGTCTGCCCCATAGCCGACGATCCCAAACGCCCCGCTACTTGACGACGATGCGCAGCCTCTCCCAGCCGCGAACCGTCGATGTCGGTGCCAGCTGCGCCGTTTCGTAGTCGACGTCCCACTCCGGCCACCGGTTGAGCAGCTCGTCGAGCGCGACGCGCCCCTCCAGCCGCGCCAGATTTGCGCCGAGGCAGTAGTGCAGACCCTTGCCGAACGTCAGGTGCGAACCGCCGCGGTGAATGTTGAACGTGTCCGGTTCGTCGTAGCGCGCCGGATCGCGGTTCGCGGCGCCGAACAGCAGGAGCATCGCGCTGCCCGCGGGCACCGTCTGCCCGTACGCCTCGTAATCCCTTGCCATATAACGGGCTACGTGCGGGCCCGTCGGCTCGAAGCGCAGCGTCTCGTCGATCGCGCGGGTCAGCAGCGACCGGTCCTCGTACACGTCGCGACGCTGATCCGGGTGCTCGGCAAGCACTTTGGCGAGCCAGCCGATGAGGCGGCCCGTCGTTTCATTGCCTGCGCCCGCAACCACTTGGGTGTAGTGCAGCACCTCTTTCCGGTGCAGTTTGCGGGTCACGCCCTCCTCGTCGGTGAACTCGACGTTGAGCAGGGCCGTCATCAGATCGTCGGACGGATTCTTCGCCCGCCACTCCACGTAGTCGGCGTACATGCGGCCGTCGGCGATCGCGTCGGCCTTGGCGACCTTCATCGGCGCACCCGGCTTGGTGCGTAGGTTTGCGTCGTTGCGGTCGCGGAACTCGACCTGTTCGGACTCCGGGATGCCGAGGAGCATGCCGATGACGCGCATCGGCATCATCGCCGCGAGTTCGGCGACGATGTCGAAGCTGCCCGAACCCACCAGCGGGTCAAGGCAATTGACGCAGTAGGCGCGAATCTGGTCCTCGATCGCGGCCATCCGGCGCGGAGTGAACACGCGTGCCATCAGGCCTCGCAGCATGCTGTGAACCGGTGGATCCTCGAACATCATCACGCCCTTGGGCATGTCGAAGTCCGACTTCACCAGCTCGAGGATGTCGCTGCGCTGGTTGGAGAACGTCTCCCAGTCGTTGAGTGCCTTCTCGACGTCGACGTAGCGGGACAGAGCCCAGAAGTCGTAGCGCTCGTTGTAGTAGAGCGGCGCCTCCTCGCGCAGTCGCGCGTAGGTCGGGTACGGATTGGCCACGATCCCGACGTCGTACGGGTCGTAATACACCTCGGTCTCATTGGTGGTGGTCACGTGAAATCCCCTATTTCAGAAGGCTGCCGGCATCGACGGGCAGCGTGACACCGGTGATGTAGCGGGCTTCGTCGGACGCCAGGAACAGCACCGCGTTGCTGATGTCGACCGGCTCCACCCACGGAATCGGAAGGAAGTGGAACGACTGGCAGATCGGGGCGAGGTCGTCGGGGCCTGGATTCTCCAGATCGGGACGGAACAGCTGGTACGTCGGTTCGTTCATCAACAGCGGCGTGCACACATGCGTCGGGTGCACGGTGTTGACGCGAATGTTCTTGGCGCCCAGTTCGACTGCGAATGTCCGCATCAGGCCGACGACGCCGTGTTTGGCGGCGATGTAATGGCCGACCTGAGGGTAGGCCTTGGTACCGCCGACCGAGCTGGTGATGATGACCGAACCGCTGCCGCGCGCGAGCAGATGGGGAACGGCGGCCTTGACGGTTTTCCACACTCCCCCGAGGTTGATGTCGATGGTCTCTTCCCAGATGTCCTCACGCATCTTGTGCAGCTTGACGCCCGTAGTGCCGATACCCGCGTTGGCCACGACGATGTCGAGGCCGCCGAGCTGTTCGACGCCGCTGTCGAGCGCGGCCTTCATCGCGTCGTAGTCGCGGACGTCGACCTGCGCGGTCACGATGCGCCGGTCGAGGTTCTTCACCATGTCGGCGGTCTCGGCGAGGTCTTCAGGCGTGGCGGCGGGCGCTGTCGAGTCCTCGAACCCGCGGCAGATGTCGATCGCGATGATGTCGGCGCCCTCCTGCGCCAACCGCACCGCGTGGCTGCGGCCCTGTCCGCGCGCCGCCCCGGCGATGAACGCGACCTTGCCCTCTACCCGCCCGGTCATCGTCGCTCTCCTCCTTGTTGGGCGATCGCCCAACATCTAGACTGCGGCCATGTCTAGCAGCACCGATGTCGAGCGGTCAAGAGGTGGGCGCGCGTCGGCGACACGCGATGCGCTCATCCGCGCGACCGCCCAGGTGATGCTGGAAGAGGGGTATGCCGCCGCGACGTCACGCCGGGTGGCGGCGAAGGCCGGCGTGAAGCCCGCACTGGTGCACTACTACTTCCCGAGCATGGACGATCTGTTCATCGCCGTCCTGCGCGACGGCGCGGAAACCAACCTCGCGCGACAACAGCAGGCGCTGGCGGACGACGAGCCCCTCCACGCGCTGTGGCGGCTCAACAGCACCCACGGCGCACGCCTGTTCATGGAGTTCATGGCGCTGGCCAATCACCGCAAGGCCATCCGCAGCGAGATCGCCGCCTACGCGGAGCGCTTCGGTGATGTCGAGGAAGGCGCCGTGGAGGCCGCGATGCATGCGCACGGCGCGGACACGACGGCCTTTCCGCCGGTGGTGATGTCTATGATCGTCACGAGTCTCGCGCGCATCGTGCTGCTCGAACGCGGACTCGGCATCACCCGCGGTCACGCCGAGGCGGAAACCTTCATCAAGCAGTATCTCGACCGTTTCGAAAAGCCCAGGTCGTAACCCGAGCGGTGAGCCAGACCGCAGGTTCATGACCGTAGTGAGCAGCAGCACAAAAACTTGAGATAACCTGTGCGCAGATGAGAACTTATACGGGCTAAGTTACGCAGATCTGAACCACGCGACTGATACGGAACTCGAGGGCGTTTATATGGGAGGCATGGGCCGGGGGCGATCGTCTTGATCGGCCTCGCCAAAAAGGTGTGGATTCCGCTCGTCATCCTCCTTGTGGTGGTGGTCGCGGGATTCACGGTCCATCGCGTCCGCACGTTCTTCGGCGCCGACGGCATCATCGTCACCCCGAAGGTGTTCGCCGACGACCCCGAGCCGTTCGACCCCAAGGTCGTCAAGTACGAGATCTTCGGTAACGGCTCGTACGCCGACATCAACTATCTGGATCTGGACGCCAAGCCGCAGCGCATCGACGGCGCGGGCCTGCCGTGGTCGCTGACGCTGCAGACCACTGCGCCGTCGGCCGCGCCGAACATCGTCGCGCAGGGCGACGGGTCCACGATCACCTGCCGCATCACCGTCGATGACGAAGTAAAGGACGAGCGAACGTCCACCGGCTTGAACGCTCAGACTTTTTGTTTTGTTAAGTCCGCATGAGTATCCCCACCAGCGACGCGCCCACCGACGCATTTCCGCCCGCCGAGCCGACTGCGAGGCCCTTCATCCCGCGGATGATCCGCGCCTTTGCGGTTCCGATCATCCTCGTCTGGATTGCCCTGATCGCGGTGCTGAATACCACTGTGCCCCAACTGGAAACGGTGGGGCAGATGCGCGCGGTCTCGATGAGCCCGGATTCGGCGCCGTCGATGATCGCGATGAAACGCGTCGGACAGGTGTTCCAGGAATTCGACTCCGACAGCTCGGCCATGGTCATCCTGGAGGGCGACAAGCCGCTCGGTGAGGACTCTCGCGCGTTCTACGGCGAGATGATCAAACGCCTCGAAGCGGACAAGAAGCACGTTCAGAGCGTTCAGGACTTCTGGAGCGACCCGCTGACCGCCTCGGGGGCGCAGAGCAGCGACGGTAAGGCCGCCTACGTCCAGGTCTACCTCGCAGGCAACCAGGGTGAATCGCTGGCCAACGAGTCGGTCGAGGCCGTCAAGAAGATCATCGACGACATGACGCCGCCACCGGGCGTCAAGGTATACGTCACCGGCGCCGCCGCACTGGCGGCTGACCAGCACATCGCCTCCGATCGCAGCATGCAGATGATCGAGGCGGTCACCTTCACGGTGATCATCGTGATGCTGCTGCTGGTCTACCGCTCGGTCGTCACCGTCATATTGACCCTCGTCATGGTCGTGCTGCAGCTGTCGGCCGCCCGAGGTGTGGTGGCCTTCCTCGGCTACTACGAGATCATCGGCCTCTCGACCTTCGCCACCAACCTGCTGGCGACATTGGCCATCGCCGCGGGGACGGACTATGCGATCTTCCTGATCGGCAGGTACCAGGAGGCTCGCGCATCCGGCGAGGACAAAGAACAAGCGTTCTACACGATGTACCGCGGAACGGCCCACGTGGTGCTGGGCTCCGGCCTCACAATCGCCGGCGCCACGTTCTGCCTGAGCTTCACCAGGCTCCCCTACTTCCAGACCCTGGGCGTGCCGCTGGCGATCGGTATGACGGTCGGCGTGGTCGCCGCGTTGACGCTGAGCTCCGCGATCATCGTCGTCGCCGGTCGATTCGGCAAGACACTCGACCCCAAACGCGCGCTGAGGGTGCGCGGCTGGCGAAAAATCGGCGCGGCCGTCGTCCGCTGGCCCGGCCCCATCCTGGCGTCGACGATCGTTCTGTCGTTGGTCGGCCTTCTGACGCTGCCCGGGTACAAAACCAACTACAACGACCGCAACTACCTGCCAGCGGACTTGCCGGCGAACGAGGGCTACGCGGCAGCGGACCGACACTTCTCGCAGGCGCGGATGAATCCCGAACTGCTGATGGTCGAGAGCGACCACGATCTGCGCAACTCCGCCGACTTCCTCGTCATCGACAAGATCGCCAAGCAGGTGTTCCGGGTGCCGGGCATCTCGCGGGTCCAGGCCATCACCCGGCCCGACGGTAAGCCGATCGAGCACACGTCGATCCCGTTCCAGATCAGCATGCAGGGCACGACCCAGCAGATGAATCAGAAGTACCTGCAGGACCGCATGGCGGACATGCTCGTCCAGGCCGACGAGATGGAGAACACCATCGCCACGATGGAGAAGATGTCGTCGCTCACCGAGGAGATGGCCGCGACGACGCACTCCATGGTCACGAAGATGAAGTCGATGACTCTCGATGTGGCCGAATTACGGGACAACATCGCGAATTTCGACGATTTCTTCCGTCCGCTGCGCAACTACTTCTACTGGGAACCGAAGTGCTTCAACATCCCGATCTGTTGGGCGCTGCGGTCGATCTTCGACACCCTTGACGGCATCGACACGATGACCACCGACATCCAGGAACTGATCCCGGACATGGAGCGGCTGGATGCGTTGATGCCGCAGATGGTCGCGCTGATGCCGGAGATGATCAAGACCATGCGGACGATGCGCGACATGATGCTGACCATGTATGCCACCCAGAAGGGCATGCAGGATCAGATGGCCGCGATGCAGGAGAACTCGTCGGCGATGGGCGAGGCGTTCGACGCGTCGATGAACGACGACTCCTTCTATCTGCCGCCGGAAGTCTTCGACAACGCAGAGTTCAAGAAGGGCATGGAGAACTTCATCTCCCCCGACGGCAAATCGGTGCGTTTCATCGTCGCCCACGACGGTGACCCGATGACACCGGAGGGCGTCGCAAGGATCGACGCGATCAAACAGGCCGCCAAGGAAGCCATCAAGGGCACCCCGCTGGAGGGCTCGACGGTGTATCTGGCCGGCACCGCCGCGGTGTTCAAGGACATGTCCGACGGCAACAGCTACGACCTGATCATCGCCGCCATTTCGGCATTGGCCTTGATCTTCGTCATCATGCTGATCCTCACCCGAAGCGTGGTGGCCGCCGCGGTCATCGTCGGCACGGTGCTGACTTCGCTGGGCGCCTCGTTCGGCCTCTCGGTACTGATCTGGCAGCACCTCATCGGGATCGAACTGCACTGGATGGTGCTGGCGATGTCGGTCATCATCCTGTTGGCTGTGGGCGCCGACTACAATTTGCTCCTGGTATCAAGGCTCAAAGAAGAGCTGCATGCCGGGGTGAACACCGGGATCATCCGTGCAATGGGCGGAAGCGGTTCGGTGGTCACCACAGCGGGTCTGGTGTTCGCCTTCACGATGATGTCGATGGCGGTCAGCGAACTCACAGTTATCGGACAAGTCGGAACAACCATCGGGCTCGGCCTATTGTTCGATACCCTAGTAATCCGGTCATTCATGACACCGTCCATTGCAGCATTGATGGGTAAGTGGTTCTGGTGGCCACAGCGGGTTCGGGCACGGCCGGTGCCCTCGCCGTGGCCGCAACCACCGCAGCAGTTGGCCCCTGTGGGCCCTGAGGGAGGACAGCAGTGAAACGTTTGATGGGGGTCGGGATCTCTATCGCCGCAGCAGCGCTGCTGTCGGCGGCGCCCGCACAAGCCGACGTGGACACCGATTTCACCAATTTGCTGCATACCTACGGCATCTATGGGCAGAAGGACTACAACGCCTGGATCGCGAAGATCACGTGCAAGCGGTTGCACAACAATCTCGACAAGGACGCGACCATGTCGGCCAAGTTCATCCACGATCAGCTGGTCCTGGACAGCACCACTGAACAGGCCTGGCAGTTCCTTGGTGCCGCCCTGCGCATGTACTGCCCTGACAAGCTGCCGATCCTCGACCAAGCCGCCGCAGCGCAGCAATAGCTAAGGAGAACAGGATGTTTCGCAAAGCGACTATTGCGGCAGCCGCGCTCGGTTGTGCGGCGATGATCTTCCCGGCCACCGCCTCCGCGGATGCGACCGACGAGTATCCGATCCCGAATCGGATCATGCGGACCACTTGCACCGTCGACCAGTACATGGCCGCCGCACGGGATACCGACCCGATCTACTACGAGCGGTACATGATCGACTACAAGAATCGTCCGGCCGACGTGCAGGCCGGCGCCCGTAACCGGATCTACTGGTTCTTCTCGCTGGATTACGCCGGCCGCAGGCAGTACTCCGAGAACACCGCGACCAACGTGTACTACGAGCAGATGGCGACCCGCTGGGGCAACTGGGCCAAGTTGTTCTTCAACAACAAGGGCGTCGTCGCACACGCCACCGAGGTCTGCATGAACTACCCGCCGGTCGATCCGACGGTGTGGAACTGGTAACCGCCGGCTACGGCAGGGCGCTGAACAGCGGGTTGACCACGGCCTGAGCCGGGTCCGGCGGAGGTGCTGCCGGCAAACCGGCGGGCTGCACTCCGGGTAGATGCGCGGGGTTTGCCACGGGCAGTGGCGCGGGTCCCGGCAACGTCGGGGCCAGAGCATGCTCCGGCGCGGCGGCCTCAATTGCATTCTCGGTCGACAGTGCGACGACGGGAAGCTGTTGTACCTGCTCCGCGGGTGTTTCGGCGGCAGGGGTGCTGCGTCGCGCCGGCTTTGGATGACCCGCGACCAGCTGCACCACGTCGGGAACGGACGGCTCCGCAGCAGGTGCCGTGACGGCGTGAAACCCGAGCGACGGAGCCTCGGGCTCTGCATCCGTCGAGCGGAACTGCTGCTGACCTGCGAACTCCGGCCCCACGACGAAGAGCACGCTCACCCCCGCTGCAAGCGCGGCGGCCGCGCGAATGGGCGTACGCCACTTCGACGGCGTCCGCGTCGGCACGGTGACGGGCAACCGAATCGGGACCGTCTCGAGGTTCGAATACACACCCAGCGCGGCACTCCGCGCCAGCGCCAACAGCGCCTCGCTCGACGTGTCCGCCGCCGGGAGGCGTACCGATACGACCTTGTCGAAGCCCATGTCGGGCAGCGCCTCCAGCATCAGGCTCGCCACTGTCGCGGCGCCGTCGGTCCAGGTCACACCGACGGTTGTCAGGTTCTGGCCGCCTGCCGCGGCGATCGCCTGAACCCCGCGGACGGCAGCGAGGTATCTGGCGAGTTCATCGTCGTGCGAGCCGACGTCGCAGACGTCGTGGTCGAGGGTCTCCGAGTCGACGTTGGATCCGTCGAGCACGACCCAGCCGACACTGCTGGGCGTCAGCGAAAGCCCCAGTACCGTCCCCACCGCTTCTCACCTTCGTCGGCGAACTGATTGCGGTCGACGTTGACCTGCGACGTCCACACGCTAAGCCATTAATCGCCATACCGCGCGTTGTATTACCTGGCGGCAGGGAGGTTCGCGGGCTGATGTGACATATCCGCGCAACGAAACGACGTAAGAGTATGACGACGATCACACGAATTCTCTGTCTTCTCGGGCTGACGACTTCCGCCCTTGCCGCCGCACTTGTCATCGCCCTGTCCACTGCCCTTGCCACCGTCGCACCTGCCGGCGCCCAGCCCTGCCCCCACGTCGAAATCGTCTTCGCGCGAGGCACCACCGAACCGCCCGGTGTCGGGGGGACTGGGCAGGCGTTCGTCAACGCGTTGCGGTCGCGGCTGGGTGATCGGTCGGTGGGCGTATACGCGGTCAACTACCCCGCAAGCCGCAACTTCAGCTCCAGCACACTTGCCGGGCGCAACGACCTGAGCGCTCACGTTCAGTCCATGGCCGCCAGTTGTCCGAACACGCGCATGGTGCTCGGCGGCTACTCCCAGGGCGCCGCTGTCGTGGATCTGGCGGCAGCAGCGATGCCACCCGCACTTGCCGACCGCGTCGCCGCGGCTGCCCTGTTCGGCGGCCCGCGCAGCAGCTTCGCCGATTCCCTGTCACCGGGCCCGCTCCCCTCGGTCGGCCCGCTGTTCGCCGGCAAGACCGCCGACATGTGCGTACCCAACGATCCGATCTGTTCGGAGGGCGGACGGGACTGGGGTGCGCATGGCGCGTACGTCAGCTCGGGGCTGGTCGACCAGGCGGCATCGTTCGCCGCGGGGCTGCTGTAGATTCCCGCGAACGGGCCTGATCTGGTAGGAACTAAGACAGGCTTAACACTTGGTAGGGAGGAGCTCCGCGAGGTGCCCGACTGCGTTACGGCTGGGCGAAATATCCGCGGACGTAGCCCATCCCTTCCAATGAAGCCCGGAATGATCACGATGACGACCCGATGAGCGCCCCGGTTCGCGATTCCGCAAAGCCACCTGTGCACGATCGGCGCACCGGCGTGGCCAAATGGATCCGCCGGTTGGCGGTCCCGATCATCATCGGCTGGGTAGTGGTAGTCGGGATCCTGAACTCCACCGTGCCGCAGCTCGAAGTCGTCGGCCAGATGCAGTCGGTGTCGATGAGCCCGTCCGAGGCCCCGTCGGTGATCGCGATGCAGCGCGTCGGCAAGGTGTTCGAAGAGTACAAGTCGGACAGCGCGGTGATGATCGTTCTCGAAGGGGACGCACCGCTTGGCGATGCGGCGCACCGGTTCTACGACGAACTCATCGACAAACTTGAAGCCGACAAAGCGCACGTCGAGCACGTCCAGGACTTCTGGGGCGATCCCCTCACCGCCGCAGGCGCGCAGAGCGCCGACGGTAAAGCCGCCTACGTGCAGGTGTATCTCGCAGGCAACATGGGCGAGGCGCTGTCCAACGAGTCGGTGTTAGAGGTCAAGAAGATCGTCGACGGGCTTACCCCACCACCGGGTGTGAAGGTCTTCGTGACCGGTGGCTCCGCCCTGATGGCCGACCAGCAGATCGCGAGCGACCGCAGCATCCGGGTCATCGAGATCGCGACGTTCATCGTGATCATCACGATGCTGCTGCTGGTCTACCGCTCGGTGTTGAGCGTCGTGCTCGTGCTCGTGATGGTGGTTCTCACGCTCTCGGCCACCCGCGGCGTGGTGGCGTTCCTCGGCTACCACGACCTGATCGGCCTTTCGGCATTCGCCACGAACCTCCTCGTCACGTTGGCGATAGCCGCGGCGACGGACTACGCCATCTTCCTCATCGGCAGATATCAGGAAGCGCGAGCACTCGGCGAGGACAAAGAGTCGGCCTTCTACACGATGTTCCACGGCACCGCACACGTGGTGCTCGGCTCGGGTATGACGATTGCGGGCGCCACCTTCTGCCTGTCGTTCACCCGGTTGCCGTACTTCCAGACCCTGGGCATTCCGCTGGCGGTCGGTATGACCACCGGCGTGCTTGTCGCGCTGACGCTGGGGCCGGCGATCATCACCGTCGCGAGCCGGTTCGGCATGTTGGAACCCAAGCGCGCCATGCGAATTCGCGGCTGGCGGAAGATCGGCGCCGCGATCGTGCGCTGGCCGGCCCCGGTTCTGCTCTCGACCGTCGCGCTGTCCCTCGTTGGTCTGCTCACGTTGCCCGGGTACTCGCCCAGCTACAACGACCGGATGTATCTGCCTGCCGACCTGCCCGCGAATCAGGGCTTCGCTGCGGCCGAACGGCATTTCTCACCGGCGACGATGAATCCCGAGCTGATGCTCATCGAGAGCGACCACGACCTACGCAACTCGGCGGACTTCCTGGTGATCGACAAGATCGCCAAGGCGATCTTCCGTGTGCCCGGTATCAGCCGGGTTCAAGCGATCACCCGCCCAGACGGAAAGCCAGTGAAGTTCAGCACGATCCCGGCCCAGATGAGCCTGGGCGGCGTGGGTCAGGACCTGAACCGCAAGTACATGCAGGACCGCATGGCGGACATGCTCGTGCAGGCCGACGAGATGCAGGTCACCATCGACACGATGACGCGCATGTCGGAGTTGATGGGTGAGATGAGCGCGACCACGCACAGCATGGTCGAGAAGACGCGCAACACGACCGTCGACATCGCCCAATTGCGGGACTTCATCGCGAATTTCGACGATTTCTTCCGCCCGATCCGCAACTACTTCTACTGGGAACCCCACTGCTTCAACATCCCGGTGTGCGCGGCGATGCGGTCGGTGTTCGACACGCTCGACGGCGTCGACACGACGACCAAAGACGTTCAGGAATTGCTTCCCGATCTCGAGCGGCTCGATTCCCTTATGCCGCAACTGCTCGCGTTGATGCCGCAGCAGATCGAGACGATGAAGAAGATGAAGAACATGATGCTGACCATGCACGCGAGCCAGGCCGGCTTGCAGGATCAGCAGGCCGCCCAGGGTGAGAATCAGTCGGCGATGGGCGACGCGTTCAACAACTCCTGGAACGACGACTCCTTCTATCTGCCGCCGGAGATCTTCGACAACGCAGAGTTCAAACGCGGCATGGACAACTTCATCTCACCGAACGGCCACGCGGTCCGGTTGATCATCCAGCACGAGGGAGATCCGCTGAGCGCCGAGGGAATCGAGCGCATCGACGCGATCAAACAGGCCGCCAAGGAGGCGATCAAGGGCACCCCGATGGAGGGCTCGACGATCTACCTCGGCGGCACCGCCGCGGCCTTCAAGGACATGCAGGAAGGCAACAACTACGACCTCATCATCGCGGGCATCCTCGCGCTCGCGCTGATCTTCGCCATCATGCTGATCATCACCCGAAGCGTTGTCGCGGCCGCGGTGATCGTCGGCACCGTGGTGTTGTCCCTGGGCGCGTCGTTCGGTCTGTCGATCCTGATCTGGCAGCACATTCTGGGCATTCAGCTGCAGTTCATGGTGATGGCGATGGCGGTCATCATCCTGTTGGCCGTTGGCGCCGACTACAACCTGCTGCTGGTCGCCAGGTTGAAGGAGGAGCTGCCGGCGGGGATCAACACCGCGATCATCCGGGCGATGGGTGGCAGCGGATCGGTGGTGACGTCGGCGGGTCTGGTGTTCGCCTTCACCATGATCTCGATGGTCGTCAGTGAACTGACGGTGGTCGCACAGATGGGTTCGACGATCGGCATGGGCCTGCTGTTCGACACATTGGTGATCCGCGCGTTCATGACCCCGTCGATCGCGGCGCTGTTGGGCAGATGGTTCTGGTGGCCTCAGATTGTGCGCACTCGACCGGTTCCGGCGAAGTGGCCGAAGCCGCTCGTTGAACGTTAACCTGTTGGGGCGCAGGCTGCTTCGCTCCCGCGCAGGCGCGGGCGGCGGCAGCCGCGGCCAGGAAACCTCCCAGGGTGGTCACGCCGGTGAGGTCGCCCAGGCCGTTCTTGGCGAGCAGAACCAGCACCACGCCCGCGATCACGATGAGGACGCCGGCAGCGGTCGATCGGGCACCGGTGGCCGCAACGGGTGCGTCCCACCACGGGAGCCGGCGATGCTCGAGCGGCGACAGCACCATGAACATCGCGAACATCACCACCGCGAACACCACGGCCCGCAGGGCGAGCATCGCCCAGAAGTACGGCGCATCAACGTCATACGCGTCGAACCCGAGGGCGTGCAGGGTGAACGTGGCCACCGCGATCGCGGGGATGTGCCACAGGTAAAGCGTCATCGCTCCCCCGTTGCCCATCGCGACCACGTACCAGACGCGCGGCCGCTCGGCCCACTTGCCGCGCACCTTTGCGGCGGCCACGAACAGCAACGACATCCAGGTGCAGTGCAGTGCGAGCAGCAGCGTCGGCGGTGAGACGTTGGAGACACGCTCCGTGCCGGTGACCACGAGCGAGACTTCGTAGGGTCCGACGGCGGCGAGCGCGAGCTGGGCGGCGAAGGCGGATACGGCGGCGACGAGTGCGGCGCGCGGGCCGATCAGGTGTCGCGCGTAGGCGACGCCGATCACCATCGGGATGAGCCAGACGATCACGAAGTTGGCGATGCCCGCCATCGGCTCGCCGACGGCGAAGCGCAGCGCGTCGAACGCCGCGGAGGTGGCGATCAGCGCGACCACTGCGACGGCGACGGTGCGGCCGGTCGACATGCGGGTGAGCGCCGGGACGAAGGCCAGCACGACGAGGTACACCCCGAGGAACCACAGCAGCGCCACGCACTCCCGTCCGATGCGGACAG
Source organism: Mycobacterium barrassiae (assembly GCF_025822765.1). Taxonomy (GTDB): domain Bacteria; phylum Actinomycetota; class Actinomycetes; order Mycobacteriales; family Mycobacteriaceae; genus Mycobacterium; species Mycobacterium barrassiae. Next base: position 21,509 of record NZ_JACKUK010000018.1, read on the forward strand.
CGGACTCGGCGCCGAGGAGCTGATAGGTCACCAGGACGCCGATCGACCATGCGGCGAGGTACCAGAAGACGGGCCGGCACAGCCGCTGTGCCCGCTTGACCAACCAGGTGCCCCACGACGAGCCCGGATGCCAACCGTAGGCGCCCGCGGCCCCGCCTGCCAGGAAGAACAGCGGCATGACCTGGACGATCCAGGTGATCGGCGCGATCGCGGGGATCTCGCCGAGCAGGTTGCCGATGCGCAGGCCGGTGTCGTCGATGGTGGCCAGCAGCAGGGCGCAGTGCCCGAACATCACCACGACGAGCGCGGCAAGGCGGGCGACGTCGACAGCGCGGTCGCGGTCGGCGGGGGTTTCGGCGGCGACCTTGCCGACGGCGGACCCGGACTTGGTGAGCGTCATGCGTTCAGGATGCCGTGCCGGTCTGCAACCGCGGATGAGTAGTACTACGCGAGTCGTACGCAACACTCCGCGGCAGCGACGTCTTGAGGACGCTTCGGCGACGTCGAATGCGCTGGACGCGGGCGCCCCGTTGGGCCACAAAACCCTAAGAGACCACCAAGTCTGCGATGCGGCGCCGGTGACGCCAGTAGAGTGCTGAGCCGTGGCGAGAAACCTGCTAGCTAACGGCCGAGGCCGCTGGTTGGCGGTCGTCGTCTCACTGGTTGTCTCCGGAGGCATGCTCTACGCCCAGAGCGCCGACCGAACGCCGCACATCGCCAAGCCCGCCGCGGTGCCGTCGTCGTCCCCCGAGGCCGGACCGCCGAGCGAGCCGATCATGACCATGCCCATTCCGGCAGAGGCGGAACTGCTGGCGGCCAGTGCGCCCGCCGCGGCGCGGGATATCCCGTTCGCGCTGCCCAAGGGCGTGGCGCCGGAGAATGGGTTACAGGTCAGGACCATCTGGGCGGCCCGCGCCATCAGCGTGATGTTCCCCGAGATCACCACCATCGGCGGGTTTCGGCAGGATCCGCTGCGGTGGCATCCCGAGGGGCTGGCGATCGACGTGATGATCCCGAACCACAACAGCGAAGAGGGCATCGCGCTGGGCAACCAGATCGCCGGGTTGGCGTTGGCGAACGCGAAGCGGTGGGGCGTCCTGCATGTGATCTGGCGGCAGGGCTTCTACCCGGGGATCGGCGCACCGAGTTGGACGGCGGACTACGGCAACGAGACCGCCAACCACTTCGACCATGTGCACATCGCCACTGCCGGCGGCGGCTACCCGACCGGTGACGAGACGTACTACTACGGCTCGATGAGCCCCGAGCCGAAGAACTGATCTACGGCTCAGCCGCCTTGCGTTCAGACAGAGCTGATTCCTTAGCGATTCATGATTGCCCTGTGGGCGGTAGGTTTCGTAGTCGTATCGCATTGAGGAGGCCCGCAGATGGTTGGTTTCAGTCTCATGCACCTGGCCTTCCTGGTGGTGCTCCTGTTGATCGTGGTCGGAGTGGTGGTTGCCGTCGTCCTCAGCGTGCGCGCCGTTTCAAAGCCGAAATCATCGACGCCCGACGGGTATTCCGCGATGGCGCCGGGGTGGTATCCCGATCCGAGCAACCCGAGTGCGCAACTGCGGTACTTCGATGGCTCCGCGTGGACCGGGTCTACGCATCCTTCTGGTTGATACCGATCTCAAGATCGCCGTCAACAACGCCGCCACCGGGAAGTACTGCGCGACTTCACCCTCGACCCCACCAGGGACTACCAACCCACCGGCGCCCCTAAAGGCCCCAAACGGAAAAAGCCGCGGACCTAAAGCAGGTCCACGGCTATTCCGATGTCTTGCGACATCGCATTTGTCGGGCTGACAGGAGCCGCCGGCGCGACCGCCGCTCACGCGCCGGGCACTCCGGCTCCCAGCATCATGTCGGCCGACAAACGAAAAACCCGCTCGGCTACGCCGGCGGGTTTCATTTTGTCGGGCTGACAGGATTTGAACCTGCGACCACTTGACCCCCAGTGTCGTCGAAGCGGTCCGTGGGTGTCCGCCGGTGTCCCATTAACGCACGTCAGACTAGCTAGAAGGATGCAGGCGAACAGCGGTGGATGCACCCAGACTGACTGCCGTTGCTATCCGCGTTGCTATCCGCCTACGAGCTTCGCCCCCAGCACACCGGCGTGATCAGCCAGATCTGATGATCGAAATTGCGGACGCCGTCGGTTCCCGCCACCCGCCGGAACCCACACCGCCCCGGATCATGACAGGGGTCAGTGATGATGATCCAAAAGGACGAGGGTGTGTACCACATTGCCGTCGCGAAAGTAGGCGCGACAGGTGAAGGGAGTTCGCATGGTGTCGCCGAACTCGTTCTTTGATTCCACCACGCCCGCAACATTCCAAACCTTAATGCGCGATTGATCGATCCCTCTCAACGGAGGATCCAACAACGAAAACAAGTCGCGGCTGTCTGCATCTAACACGTCGCTCTTGGCGTCGATCTCCACAACACGCGCAGATGACGCCGACGGGAAACGGTCTATGACATCAGCCTCGCAACGCGGCTGGGCCACATCACCCTCCGACGGGACAGAAGACCCCGAATCTCGGAATACGAGCACGCCCATCACCACCGCAATCAGTGCTGCAGCCAATAGACCGGCTGCGGTCCATCCCAGATGCGCTCGTCGGCCTTTCACGGTGGCGATTCATCGGTCGAGTGAACACCCGGCATCTGACTGTTTACATAGGCGGCGGCGGTGGTGGCGGCGGCATAACGGGCATTGGTGGACCGCCCGGACAGCATGCCGACGCAGCCGCCATCGCTTCGCAACACGCGCACATTGCCATGTCCATCGGGATCCTCCCAGGTCAGCTTTCGCTCAGACTCGGCTTCCATCTACGTAGCTCGATAGTAGCTAAGGGTACGAAGCTCAAGCTCCGAACAGTAGATATAGGCCGGCGAATGTATAACAAACCATGGTCAGCATCATTGCCAGCTGGCCTGTTAGTTGATGGCCTACTGGCAGCACTCGCAACGCCTTATCATGCGCGGCGATCACCGCCAGCATGTGTCCGATGACCACGGAGGCAACCTTGATGGTCCAAAGCAGTGTCGGATTCAGAGAAAGGAAGTACTGCACGTCGCCGGCATCCAGGCCGAGAAGGTGCCAGCCCCTGCCCAGCGGGTCAGCCAGCCGCACGATCGTCTCCTGGCCTCGCTCGACGAGGTAGGAAAGGTAGTGCGCGAAAATGTAGCCCACGACTATCGGAATGAGACTGTGCGCGAGTAGGCCTGGCAACTCACGGCGTTGCTCCCGGCTTACACCTGCGGCCGCGCGTGCCGCAGCCGAGAACGTCACACCGACCGCAAGCACAAAAAGCAATAGCCCGCAGGTACGCAGTACCGTTCCCGCCGCGGCATTACCGATCAGAGGAATGGCCGAGGCGTTGCGATTGACGAAGTTGCTGAAGGTTGCCGATTGGGAGAAGCTGTCGAACGCCGTCGATCCTAGGAGCACTGCCATCACCGCTACCGTGCCTGGTCGCACCGGCATGGTCGGCAGATGATCGAGCGGATTTCCGAGGACGACGCGTCCTGTCGCGCGATTCCTTCTGAAAGGTGCCAGTCGCGAGACGGTCACGCTGTACACCTCGAAGGGGTCGGCACGGGCGAACCATGTCGTCCCGAATAGTGCTGCGCCGACGAACATTGCGATGAGGTAGACGAGAATCCAAATCTTGATCGCCGTCAGCGAGCCCGGATCGGAACTCGCTAATTCCAGCCACACGAACGCAAATAGCCCCACGACGCCGGGCCAGTATCCCCAGCCCGGCCGGTACCGCATACGTCGCTCTGACGGTCGCGCGTTCCGCCCCCCAATGTGCAAGAGCCGCCAGATGGTTCGCGCCGGCGAGATCACCCGCCATATTGGGCCGGCGACTACCGAAATGGCGACGAGACCGACCCACAGCAGCACGTAGAACACACCTGGTAGGGCGTTGTCACTGCCCTGAGGCCCCCAGATCGCGGACACGGCCACCCAAATGGAGAAGATCGCGGCGGCAGCCGCGAAGAACCATCGGACGACCGGGGAGTCGACAACAGCGGTCACCCACGTCGGTAGCTCCCGTCCCGGCTTCGCGGGGTCGAATCGCGGTGTACTCCACGCCACAGCAACGACGGCGAACGTGGCAGCCAAGGCCCAAGCGGCCCCAATCAGGGCGTACGACAACGGCACTGGAAGGTCAGTTGATCCGCCTACACCATGTGCGAGGACCGTCTCAGCGACTTCGCGCGTCAAGGCCGGACTTCGATGGTGACGACTGTGACGTGCAAATCGTGCAGTTCTACGGCGACGCGACCGGGAATGTCGACGGTGAACTCAAAGCGTTGATCTGGGGCTGCTGCTACGTCGAAGACGTGTTCAGGGACCGAGTGCACATGCAGGCTGTCCACGGCGTCGCTGGTCACCTGAAGCACAATTGGCTGCCCGGCTACCGCCTGCGCCTCCGCGTTGATGGGTGATGCCACACCCTTATCAACAGAAATGTCGATCACCGTTCCCGCATCAGAACTCGCTGAAGACGTCACCGCGGGCGTCTGCGTGGCTGGCGACTGCGTGGCCGAGGATGCGTCCGAAGGTGACGGTGACGAACCGCACGCCGCAGCGACGGCGACTGCCGCGCCAATAAGGCTTGCTCTGAACCAAATACAGCTTCTACCCATGAAATCTCTTCCCATGCTGGTCATCTTGAGTGCCCGATTCATTGAGGCTGGCAGCGCAGGTAAGCCCGTAGACCGGCAACCTCGCCAGCTACCAAACGTCTGTGGAAGTCGCGATCAACGCGTGGTCGCTACTCCATGACCGAGGAGCGCTCCGGTGCCGAGGCGCCGTCCGGCAAGGCATGATGAGCAGATCGTCGTGCCCGGTCGATCGAAAAAATGCCCAGCGCGACAGCAATAACCGCAAAACCTAAAGCGGTCCAGGCAATCACCGATGTCGTGCCGCTCCCACCGCTGGTTGCACCGTTCGAACTCGCGCCGATAGTGACGGTCGGCACCGGGAACTCTGGGTCACTACCTTCGGGCGCCGGTTCAGTCCAAGCGTCAGTTTTGCCATCGGCGAAAGTCTGATAAGTCGGTAAGGAAAGCGACTCTAAATCCGGGAGAGGGTTCGCCTCGAGGACAAAATCGTCGAATTGGCCCGGCATGATCCCCGGACCTGTCGCGGTCCACGTCACCGAACTGACCACCTCGTCGACCCTGGTGCCGTCGTCCCTGTAGATCGGCGGATCTGTTTTCTTCTTTTTGATGTCGATGCTCCAGCCCGCCACTGGTTGGGGTCGCACGGTCCGGATCTGAACGTCGTCAGGTATCCGCACTTCCACTTTGACGGTCGGCGGGTTATCTGCTTCTGCGGGCACCCGCAGCGTAATCAGACCCGTCTCCCCCGGTCCCCCTCCCTCAAAATACGCATTTACATGGGCCGCGGCCGAGGGGCTAACAAGCATCGCGGCGACTCCACTGAGCACGACAATTCCGACGATGCGCACGAGGATCCTCAACACCGACCACCTCCATCTGACAGTTGCAGTCTTCGAGTTGCACAAACTCGCCCGTCGTAGTTGGGAATTCGCGCTGCGAGAAGCACGGTCGCTTAGGCCGACACACCGCCTCGAACATGCGATCGGTTGTCGCTTACCTGTCCGCCCGAAGCTCCTCAACGAGGGCACAGTCTACGGGGTAAGTCCGTAGATGGGTGTAGCTGGGTCCGGCGGGTCGCCCAGAAGGCTGAGAGCGAGTACAGAGGTCGAGCGTTGCAAACGAAGCGAATTGCGACCGTCGCTGCCGCCGCAATCGTCGCCGTTGACCCTCTTCGCGTCCGTGATCAAACACATGGTCTTCGGCCAGCCAGCCGTGGCTTCAACATGCCTAGCCTCGATCTTTCGTGAGTGAGTCGATTATGGTGGGTTTGTTCGGCGCGTAATGCACGGAAGTGCCTGTCCAGCAAGGGAAAATGGGCTTGTCGAAGGTCCATTTGCCCAAGTAGCTGAAA
>NZ_JACKUK010000019.1 GCF_025822765.1 Mycobacterium barrassiae
TAGCCGTACCGGAAGGTGCGGCTGGATCACCTCCTTTCTAAGGAGCACCATTTCATTCCCCCACCCCCGCATCGTGTGGGATCAGTGTGGTTGGGAGATCAGTGCCGGGGCCTGTAGTGGGTGCTCGGTCGGTGCACGACAAACGTTGAACCGCAACGGGATTGAGCTTCGGCTGCAATTGCGGTGAGGAACTGCCAGACACACTATTGGGCTTTGAGACAACAGGCCCGTTGTTCCCTGGCCACTGTGTGTGGTGGGAGGCGTGTTGTTGCCCCGTCTTTGGTGGTGGGGTGTGGTGTTTGATTTGTGGATAGTGGTTGCGAGCATCTAGCGCGCAGGGCTGCTGGCTCTCTTTGTGGGGGTTGGTGGTTTTTGTGTGTGTAGATAATGCAATTTTTGATTCTTCCGAGAATTTTTAACTGTTTTGTGTTGTAAGTGTTTTAGGGCGCATGGTGGATGCCTTGGCACTGGGAGCCGATGAAGGACGTGGGAGGCTGCGTTATGCCTCGGGGAGCTGTCAACCGAGCGTGGATCCGAGGATTAACTGTTTTGTGTTGTAAGTGTTTTAGGGCGCATGGTGGATGCCTTGGCACTGGGAGCCGATGAAGGACGTGGGAGGCTGCGTTATGCCTCGGGGAGCTGTCAACCGAGCGTGGATCCGAGGATGTCCGAATGGGGAAACCCGGCACGAGTGATGTCGTGTCACCCAACGCTGAATATATAGGCGTTGGGGGGGAACGCGGGGAAGTGAAACATCTCAGTACCCGTAGGAAGAGAAAACAAGTGTGATTCCGTGAGTAGTGGCGAGCGAAAGCGGAGGATGGCTAAACCGCGTGCATGTGATACCCGGCGGGGGTTGTGTGTGCGGTGTTGTGGGGCCTCTCAGTACCCGTAGGAAGAGAAAACAAGTGTGATTCCGTGAGTAGTGGCGAGCGAAAGCGGAGGATGGCTAAACCGCGTGCATGTGATACCCGGCGGGGGTTGTGTGTGCGGTGTTGTGGGGCCTGTGTTCTTCGATCCGCCGGTCGGAGCAGCAGTGAGAAAAGCTCGTGTTAGGTGAAGTGGTCTGGGATGGCCTGCCGTAGTGGGTGAGAGCCCCGTAACTGAAAACACGTGCTCTGTTGTCATAGTGTCCCCGAGTAGCAGCGGGCCCGTGGAATCTGCTGTGAATCTGCCGGGACCACCCGGTAAGCCTGAATACTTCCCAGTGACCGATAGCGGATTAGTACCGTGAGGGAATGGTGAAAAGTACCCGAAAAGTACCCCGGGAGGGGAGTGAAAGAGTACCTGAAACCGTGTGCCTACAATCCGTCAGAGCCCTCGAGTAATCGTGGGGTGATGGCGTGCCTTTTGAAGAATGAGCCTGCGAGTCAGGGACATGTCGCGAGGTTAACCCGGGTGGGGTAGCCGCAGCGAAAGCGAGTCTGAATAGGGCGTATCCAAACAACAGTGTTTGGTGTAGTGGTGTGTTCTGGACCCGAAGCGGAGTGATCTACCCATGGCCAGGGTGAAGCGCGGGTAAGACCGCGTGGAGGCCCGAACCCACTTAGGTTGAAGACTGAGGGGATGAGTTGTGG
>NZ_JACKUK010000020.1 GCF_025822765.1 Mycobacterium barrassiae
CACACCCGCGGACTTCAACGCCTCCATGGCATCAGCGCCCGACATCGGCTCGTCAGTAGTCACATCCATCGATACTGCTCCATTCATCAGGAGCCACTGCTACACAAACCATCTGACACGCCCGCAGTGGCGGGATCTGACGTGCCGTTGGCCGGGCTGCGACAAGTCGGCTGAGAAGTCCGATGTCGACCACACGGTGCCGTACCCGTGGGGGCGGACGCATCCGTCGAACGCCAAGCACTACTGCCGGATTCACCATCTGCTCAAGACTTTTGGCGGATGGAGCGATCGGCAGCTGTCCGATGGCACCGTGGTGTTGACCTCACCGACCGGACACGTCTACTCGACCGAGTCGCATGGTGGGGCGATGTTCCCCACGCTCGCCACCCCTACCGGCGATCTGGACCTTTCGCCGCACATCCCCGACCCGGAGGCCGACCGCGCGGCGAAGATGCCGCGGCGCACACAAACGCGTGCCCAGGACCGTCGGGACCGCATCAACGCCGAACGACGCGAACGCACCGAACTGATCGCAGAAGAAGAGCGCCAACACCGAGCCTGGCTCGCCGCCAATTACAGGCCGCCGCCCTTCTGAATGTGAAAGTCGCGGTCATCGGGCCGGCTCAGCATCGCGGTCATTGTCTTGCGGTCGTACGGTCACAGGTCGACATTGCCCTCATCGGTGAGATACCAAGAGTTGCAACCGGTATTCCAAGCGGTGGCTTTCTTCGCTCGATTGACCCGTCCGTGCCTGTCGACGGATTGGTCGACATTCTGCGCCTGGTCAGCCGCCAAACCGGAAGCAATCGCCGCGAGTTCTGGCATGCTGGTTGCCATGACTGAGCCGCAGTTCGGTGGCAGCGAATACGGAAGCCAGCCAACGCCGCCGCCCCCGCCTGGCTATTCAGCGCCCCCGCCGCCCACGGGCTACCCACAGCCGTACGCGGATCCGAGCGCGCCGTTCGGCCGTCACCCGCTGACTGGTGAGCCGTTCTCGGACAAGTCCAAGGTCATCGCCGGCCTGCTGCAGCTGCTCGGGCTGTTCGGGATCGTCGGCATCGGCCGCATGTATATCGGCCAGACCGGCCTCGGCGTCGCCCAGCTCGTCGTGGGCCTCGTGACCTGCGGCCTCGGCGCCATCATCTGGGGAATCATCGACGCAGTGCTGATCTTCACGGACAAGGTGCGCGACCAGGAGGGGCGTCCTCTGCGCGATGGCACTTAGCACGGCGCCCAGCCGGGAAAGGCTGTACACCGCGCTCGGAACGGGCGCCGTGGCCGTGGGTGCGCTTGCCTACATCGGCATCGGCGATCCCCATTCGCCGAGTTTCGTGTTCCTGCCGTGCCCCTTTTTTGCGATCACGGGCCTGTACTGCCCGGGCTGCGGCGGTATGCGGATGGTCCACGACGTGCTCCACGGCGACCTGGCCGCCGCGGTCGTCGACAACGTCGTGGCGCTGGTCGGTCTGCCGCTGCTGCTGGCCTGGTTTCTGGTGCGTCGCCGCAGCGGACGGCCCTGGATGACGCCGGTCGCCGCCGTCGTCATCCTCGGCATCGCCCTCACCTGGACGGTCGTGCGCAACCTGCCCGGGTTCCCGCTGGTCCCGACCGTTCTCGACGGGTAGCCGCTTTACCGCGCTGATATGATCGCCATTCGGGCCGGTGCAGTCCCGGGCCATGTTTTCCCGGACTGTGGAGGTTCTTCCTTCGATGCAATATTCGGCTTTCCCCGAGCCCCAGGGTTTGTACGACCCGGCCAACGAGTCGGACTCGTGTGGCGTCGCCATGATCACGGACATCCAGGGCCGCCGATCCCACGCCATCGTCGTCGACGGGCTGGTCGCCTTGGAACATCTCGAACACCGTGGGGCCGCGGGCGCCGAACCCAACAGTGGTGACGGGGCGGGCATCCTGATCCAGCTGCCGGTGGAACTGCTACGCGAGGTCGTCGACTTCGAGCTGCCGCAGCCCACCGCCGACGGCGCCAACACCTTCGCGGCGGGCATCTGTTTCCTGCCGCAGGACGCCGACGCCCGCGCCGCCGCGCGGGCACATGTCGAAGCCATTGCCGCCGAGGAGGGGCTGACCGTCCTCGGGTGGCGCGAGGTTCCCACCGATCCGGTCGGGGCCGAGGTGGGTGCGACGGCCCTTGGCTGTATGCCACACATGGAACAGCTGTTCGTCACGTCGCCACAGCATGTGGGCGGCATCGATCTCGACCGTCGCGTCTATCCGATGCGCAAGCGCGCTGAGCGCAAGGGTGTGTACTTCCCGTCGCTGTCCAGCCGCACCATGGTGTACAAGGGCATGCTCACCACAATGCAGCTGCCCCAATACTTTCCGGATCTGCGCGACGAACGTTGCCGCAGCGCGATCGCGATCGTGCACAGCCGCTTCTCGACCAACACGTTCCCCTCGTGGCCGCTGGCGCACCCGTTCCGGTTCGTCGCGCACAACGGCGAGATCAACACCGTGCGCGGCAACCGCAACCGGATGCACGCCCGCGAGGCGATGCTCGCTAGCTCCAAGATCCCCGGCGATCTGTCCCGGCTCTCACCGATCTGCACGCCGGAGGCATCCGATTCGGCGTCGTTCGACGAAGTGCTCGAACTCCTGCACCTGGGTGGACGCAGCCTGCCGCACGCCGTGTTGATGATGATCCCCGAGGCGTGGGAGAACAACACCACCATGGACCCCACCGAACGGGCGTTCTGGCAGTTCCACGCCTCGCTGATGGAGCCGTGGGACGGCCCGGCCTGCGTCACGTTCACCGACGGCACCCTGGTCGGAGCGGTGTTGGACCGCAACGGATTACGACCCGGCCGCTGGTGGCGCACCCTCGACGACCGCATCATCCTCGCCAGTGAGAGCGGCGTGCTCGATGTGCCGTCGGCGCAGATCGTCGCCAAGGGCCGCCTGCAGCCCGGCAAGATGTTCCTCGTCGACACCGTCGCCGGCCGCATCGTGTCCGACGACGAGATCAAGGAATCCCTCGCGGAGCAGCAGCCGTATGCCGAATGGCTGCACTCCGGTCTGCTGGACCTCAAGACGCTGCCCGACCGGGTGCGCATCCAGCCGAACCACGAGTCCGTCGTGCGCCGCCAGATCGCCTTCGGCTACACCGAGGAAGACCTGCGCGTCCTGCTCACCCCGATGGCGGCGTCGGGCAACGAACCGTTGGGTTCCATGGGCACCGACACCCCGGCCGCGGTGCTGTCCCAGCGGTCCCGGCTGCTCTACGACTACTTCGTCGAACTCTTTGCGCAGGTGACCAACCCGCCGTTGGATGCCATCCGGGAGGAGGTCGTCACCTCGATGGCCCGCGTCATGGGGCCGGAGCAGAACCTGCTCGAACCCACGGCCGCGTCATGCCGCCAGATCGTGTTGCGCTGGCCCGTGCTGGACAACGACGAACTCAACAAGATCGTCCACATCAACGACGACGGTGAGCACGGTGGCCTGCGGACCGCGGTGCTGAAAGCGCTCTACGACGTCGAACGCGGCGGCGAAGGGCTGGCCGAGGCGCTGGAGGACCTGCGACTGCGGGCGTGCGACGCGATCGCCAAGGGCGCGCGCACACTGGTGATCTCCGACCGCGACTCCGACCACACCCGAGCGCCGATTCCCTCCTTGCTGGCCGTCTCGGCGGTCCACCACCATCTGGTTCGCACCAAGGAACGCACCAACGTCGCATTGGTGGTCGAGAGCGGCGACGCACGGGAAGTGCATCACATCGCGATGCTCATCGGCTTCGGCGCCGCTGCTGTCAACCCGTATCTGGCGTTCGAGTCCATCGAGGACCTTGTCCGCGAGGGCGAGCTCACCGGCATCGAACCCGCTGCCGCGGTGCGCAATTACCTGAAGGCGCTCGGCAAGGGCGTGATGAAGGTGATGAGCAAGATGGGCATCTCAACCGTCGCCTCATACACCGCGGCACAGGCTTTCGAGGCCATCGGCATTGACAGGCACGTCATCGACGAGTACTTCACCGGCACGCCGAGCCAGCTCGGTGGCGTCGGGCTGGACGTGCTCGCCGAAGAGGTCAAGGTCAGGCACCGGCGCGCGTATCCGGAGAACCCCACCGAGCGGGTGCACCGGCGGCTCGAGGTCGGTGGCGAGTACGCGTTCCGCCGCGAGGGCGAACTGCATTTGTTCACCCCCGAAGTGGTGTTCCTGCTGCAGCATTCGACCCGCACCGGTCGTTACGACATCTTCAAGCAGTACTCCGAGGAGGTGGACCGTCTCTGTCGGGAGGGCGGCACCCTGCGCGGCCTGTTCGGCTTCAAGAAGCTGCGCCCACCCGTCCCGTTGGAGGAGGTTGAGTCCGTCGACTCGATCGTCACGCGGTTCAACACCGGCGCGATGAGCTACGGCTCGATCTCCGCCGAGGCGCACGAGACCATGGCCATCGCCATGAACAACCTCGGCGGCCGTTCCAACTCGGGCGAGGGCGGCGAGGACACCGACCGCCTCTACGACCCGCGCCGGCGCAGCGCCGTCAAGCAGGTGGCCTCCGGGCGGTTCGGCGTCACCAGCGACTACCTCGTCAACGCGACGGATATCCAGATCAAGATGGCTCAGGGTGCGAAACCCGGTGAGGGCGGCCAGCTTCCGGGCTACAAGGTGTATCCCAACATCGCCAAAACCCGGCACTCGACGCCGGGTGTCGGCCTGATCTCGCCGCCGCCGCACCACGACATCTACTCGATCGAGGACCTGGCCCAGCTGATCCACGATCTGAAGAACGCGAACGCCGACGCCCGTATCCACGTCAAGCTGGTCAGCAGTGTCGGGGTAGGCACGGTCGCGGCAGGCGTTTCCAAGGCGCACGCCGACGTGGTGCTGATCTCCGGGTACGACGGCGGCACCGGCGCCGCACCGCTCACCAGCCTCAAGCATGCGGGCATCCCGTGGGAGATCGGCCTGGCCGATACACAACAGACGCTGATGCTCAACGGTTTACGCGACCGCATCACCGTGCAGGTCGACGGGGGAATGCGTACCGCCCGCGACGTCGTCGTTGCCGCGTTGCTCGGCGCCGAGGAGTTCGGTTTCGCCACCGCGCCGCTGGTCGTGTCGGGCTGCATCATGATGCGGGTGTGTCACCTCGACACATGCCCCGTCGGCGTGGCGACCCAAAACCCTGAGCTGAGGGCGCGGTTCAACGGCAAACCGGAGTTCGTCGAGAACTACTTCCGGTTCATCGCCGAGGACATCCGCCGTTACCTCGCCGAACTCGGGTTCCGCAGCATCGACGAGGCCGTCGGCCACGCGGAGATGCTGGACACGGACAAGGGCGTCGCCCATTGGAAGAGCAAGGGATTGGATCTGACCCCGATCTTCGCGGTGCCCGAATCCTGGGACGGTGAGCGGCGCCGCACCCGGGAGCAGGACCACGGCCTCGACGAAGCCTTGGACCGCACCCTTATCCAGCTGGCCGAGGGCGCGCTCGAAGATGCGCATCCGGTGCGGCTGGAACTGCCCGTGCGCAACGTCAACCGCACGGTCGGCACACTGCTCGGGTCCGAAGTCACCCGGCGTTACGGCGCTGAGGGTCTGCCGGACAACACGATTCACGTCACGCTGACCGGTTCGGCAGGCCAGTCGATCGGCGCCTTCCTGCCGCCCGGCATCACGCTGGAGCTGATCGGGGACGCCAACGACTACGTCGGCAAGGGGCTGTCTGGCGGCCGGGTGATCGTCAGACCGCCGGATGACGTGCTGTTCCTGCCGGAGGACAACGTGATCGCGGGCAACACGCTGCTGTTCGGCGCCACCTCCGGCGAGCTCTACCTGCGGGGCCGGGTCGGTGAGCGGTTCGCCGCCCGCAACTCGGGTGCGCTCACCGTCGTCGAGGGCGTCGGCGATCACGCCTGTGAGTACATGACCGGTGGCCGCGTGGTGATCCTCGGCAAGACGGGCCGCAACATGGCCGCGGGTATGTCGGGCGGCATCGCGTTCGTGATGGCCCTGGATCCGAAGAAGGTCAACACGGAGATGGTCGAGCTGCAGCGCCTCGAACCCGAGGACCTGACGTGGCTGCACGAAGTGATCGCCACACATGCGCGATACACCGGGAGCACGTTGGCGGCCAGCGTGCTGTCCGACTGGCCAAGGCGCAGTGCGCAGTTCACGAAGGTCATGCCGCGCGACTACCAGCGCGTGCTGGAGGCGACCCTGGTCGCCAAGCGTGAGGGCCGCGACGTCGACACCGCGATCATGGAGGCAAGCCGTGGCTGATCCGACAGGTTTTCTCAAGGTTCCCAAAGTCGAAGCCGCCAAGCGGGCCGTCGACGAACGGGTCGGCGACTGGCGCGAGGTGTATGAACAGCAGGATCCGCACGAGCGCGCCGGCGAGGTCGCACAGCAGGCCCGGCGGTGCATGGACTGCGGAATCCCGTTCTGCCACTCCGGAAGTGCGGGGTGCCCGCTCGGCAATCTGATACCGGAATGGAACGACCTCGTGCGACGCGGCCGCTGGGACGCCGCGAGCGACCGCCTGCACGCGACCAACAACTTCCCGGAGTTCACCGGGCGGCTGTGTCCTGCGCCGTGCGAGGCCGCGTGCGTGCTGTCGATCGGCGAGGAGCGGACCGGCGGAAGCGTCACGATCAAACGCATCGAGCAGACCATCGCCGACCAGGCCTGGATGGACGGGATCGTCGAACCGCAGCCCGCGGCGATCGCGACGGGCCGCAAGGTGGCCATCGTCGGATCGGGACCCGCCGGACTGGCTGCGGCACAGCAGCTCACGCGGGCCGGCCATGACGTCACGGTGTATGAGCGTGACGACCGCATCGGCGGTCTGATGCGTTACGGCATCCCGGAGTACAAGCTCGAGAAGGCCACCCTGAACCAGCGGCTGGCGCAGATGCGTGCCGAGGGAACGCGTTTCGTCACCGAATGTGAAGTCGGTGTGGATCTGCCCGTCGAGCAACTCAGGCAGCAGTACGACGCCGTCGTGCTCGCGGTCGGCGCCTTGCGGGCCCGCGACAGCGACGTGGAAGGCCGGTCGCTCAAGGGTGTTCACCTCGCGATGGACCATCTGGTTCCGGCGAATAAGGAGTGCGAGGGCGACGGTCCGAGTCGGATTTCGGCGGCCGGCAAGCACGTCGTGATCATCGGTGGTGGCGACACGGGGGCCGACTGCCTGGGCACCGCGCATCGGCAGGGTGCGAAATCCGTCACCCAGCTGGACTACAACCCGGAGCCGCCGGAATATCGCGACGAATCCCGCTCGCCGTGGCCGATGTGGCCGATCGTGCTGCGTACGCGGCTGTCGCCAGCGCATGCCGAAGGCGGCCACCGCCGTTACGAAGTGGCGGTACAACGCTTTCTCGGCGACGAGAAGGGCCATCTTCGCGCCATGGAGATCGCCGAGGTGAAGGTCGACCGCGACGCGGAAGGTCGCCGCATCATCACTCCGGTCGGCGAGTCGCTGGAACTTCCGTGCGACCTTGCCCTGCTGGCGATCGGCTTCGACGGCGTCGAGCACATGCCGCTACTGGACGGGCTCGGGGTGAAACTCAACCGGCGCGGCACCGTGCCCTGCGGATCGGATTGGCAGACCGACGCGCCCGGCGTGTTCGTGTGCGGCGACGCACACCGCGGTGCCTCGCTGATCGTGTGGGCCATCGCGGAGGGCCGCAGCGCGGCCCACGCCGTCGACAAATACCTGATGGGGGAGTCGGATCTGCCCGCTCCGGTGGTACCGGGCGCGTTGCCGCTGGCCGTCGTCTGAATCGATCAACGACTATGCTCGCAGACGTGAATAGACGCGGAAAGATCGTCTGCACCCTCGGCCCGGCCACTGCTACTGACGATGCGGTCAAGGCATTGGTCTCGGCCGGAATGGACGTCGCGCGGCTGAACTTCAGTCACGGCGAATACGCCGATCACGAAGCCAACTACAAACGGGTGCGCGCCGCATCCGACGCCACCGGGCGCGCCGTCGGCATCCTCGCCGACCTGCAGGGTCCCAAGATCCGCCTCGGCCGGTTCAAGGACGGACCCACCGAATGGGTCGAGGGCGAGACGGTGCGGATCACGATCGACGACTGTGAGGGCACCCACGACCGGGTGTCGACCACGTACAAGCGTCTGGCGGAGGACGCCACTCCCGGCGACCGCGTGCTCGTCGACGACGGAAACGTCGGTCTCGTCGTCGAGATCATCGACGGCAACGACGTGGTGTGCACCGTCACCGAGGGCGGCACGGTCAGCAACAACAAGGGAATGTCGCTGCCCGGCATGAACGTGTCGGCGCCCGCATTGTCGGAGAAGGACATCGAGGATCTCGAGTTCGCACTGCAGGTCGGCGTCGACCTGGTGGCGCTGTCGTTCGTGCGATCGCCCGCCGACATCGAACTCGTGCATGAGGTGATGGACCGCGTGGGCAGGCGGGTGCCCGTCATCGCCAAGCTCGAGAAGCCCGAAGCCATCGACAATCTCGAGGCGATCGTGCTGGCGTTCGACGCGATCATGGTCGCCCGCGGTGACCTCGGCGTCGAGCTGCCGCTCGAAGAGGTTCCGCTGGTGCAGAAGCGTGCCATCCAGATGGCAAGGGAGAACGCCAAACCCGTCATCGTCGCGACCCAGATGCTCGAGTCGATGATCGAGAACTCGCGCCCGACCCGCGCTGAGGCCTCCGATGTGGCCAACGCGGTGCTCGACGGTGCGGACGCGGTGATGCTCTCGGGTGAGACATCGGTCGGCAAGTACCCGCTGGAGGCGGTGCGGACGATGGCCCGAATCATCAAGGCGGTCGAGGAGAACTCGGTCGTGGTGCCGCCCCTGACGCACGTGCCCCGTACCAAGCGCGGCGTGATCTCCTACGCGGCCCGCGACATCGGCGAGCGACTGGACGCCAAGGCCCTGGTGGCCTACACCCAGTCCGGCGACACGGTCCGTCGGCTCGCGCGCCTGCACACACCGCTGCCGCTGCTGGCCTTCACGTCGCTGCCCGAGGTCCGTAGCCAGCTCGCGCTGAGCTGGGGCACGGAGACGTTCATCGTGCCGCACATCCAGACCACGGACGGGATGATCAGGCAGGTCGACAAGTCGCTGCTCGAACTCGGCCGCTACAAGCGCGGCGACCTGGTGGTCATCATCGCGGGCGCTCCGCCGGGCACAGTAGGCTCCACCAATCTGATCCACGTACACCGGATCGGGGAGGACGACGTCTAGTCACGGCGAACAGGAGGATTGAGTGTCAGCAGACTTCGACGAGCTGCTGGCAATACTCGATCTCCGCCAGGTAGACGACGACGTCTACGTCGGTTCGCATCCGAGCAAGAATCCGATTCGCACCTTCGGCGGCCAGATGATGGCGCAGTCGCTGGTGGCGGCCTCCCGCAGCCTCCGGCACGAGTTGCCGCCCAGCGCGTTGTCGGTGCACTTCATCGCCGGCGGGGACCCGGAGAAAGATCTCGAGTTCCACATCACCCGGCTGCGCGACGAGCGGCGGTTCGCCAACCGGCGCGTCGATGTCATGCAGGACGGCGAGGTGCTGACCACCGCGTTGGTGTCCTACCTCGCGGGCGGCCGCAGTCTCGAGCACGGCGTCGAGCCGCCCGAGTTGCCGGATCCGCAGTCGCTGCCGCCGATCGACGAATTGTTGCGCGGGTACGAGGAAGTCGTCCCGCACTTCGCGTCGGCGCTACGCCCGGTCGACTGGCGCTACACCAACGACCCGACGTGGGTGATGCGCGACAAGGGCGAGAAGCTGACCTACAACCGGGTCTGGATGAAGACCCGCGGTGAGATGCCCGACGATCCGGCCGTGAACGCCGCGGCGCTGGCGTACGCATCGGACACCACGGTGCTGGATTCGATCATCACCACCCACGGACTGTCGTGGGGGTGGGACCGCATCTTCGCCGTCACCACGAACCACTCGGTGTGGTTCCACCGCCCGATCCGGTTCGACGAGTGGGTGCTCTACTCGACGACATCGCCGGTGGCCGCCGACTCACGCGGCCTGGGCACCGGACACTTCTTCGACCAGCAAGGTCAGCTGTTGGCGACCGTGGTGCAGGAAGGCATCGTCAAGCACTTCCCGCGTTAACCCGCCGGGGTGGTGAGGGTGATCGAGAACTGATCCTCGATGTGCTCGGTGAACTGATCGGCGCACCGCTGGACGGCTTCCTGATCGCTGCCCGCCCTGGACAGGCAGTCGACGTAGTCGGTGCCGCCCACCTCTTGGAAGCCCCAGACGAACAGCGCGATGACGGCGATGGCCTCGATGATGCTGAGGATGCCGAGGATGATGCCGGCGACCGCGACGCCGCCGTTGGTGGCCTCGCCGCGCTTGGCCCGGCCCCAACCGATGAAGCCGAGAATGACTGCGACGACGCCCAGCACGATGCCGCCGACGACGCTCAGCAGCGCGATGATCGCGGTGACCAGCGAGGCGATGCCCATACCGTTCTGGGGAGCCGACGGCGGCGGCGCGTACCCGCCGTAGGGCGGCTGCTGCTGCGGCGGGGGATAGCCGCCCGGGTAGGCGCCGTACGAGGGTGGTGGTGAGCCGGGTGGCGGCGGTGATGGCGGGGCTCCAGGAGGTGGGGGCGGAGCCGCCGGCGGCGGAGTCGGTGGCGGCGTTTCGGGTTGGTCCGGCTCGCTCATGGTGCTTGAGGTTACCCGCAGGCAGGGAGCTTGACGGTGCTACAGACAAAGTCGGTGGGCAGGTGATGGGTGGCCACCACGATGGTGCGCCCGGCGGGGAAGAGACCCCCGGGTGTGAGCAGTTCGGTGAGAAACCGCCTGCCGTCGGCGGCGTCGAGGTGTTCGGTCGGCTCGTCGAGCAGCACGGTGGGTGCGGTCGACACCAGCGCGCGGGCCAGCAGGAGTCTCCTGCGTTGTCCGGCCGAGACGGCCGCATCGCCGCCGACCAGGACGGTGGACAGCCCTTCGGGCAACGAGTCGAGCCAGTCGCCGAGGCCCACCCGGTCCAGGGCGGCGTGCAGCTCGTCGTCGTTCGCGTCGCCGCGCGCCACGAGAAGGTTGTCGCGGACGGTGGTGGCGAACAGGTGCGCATCCTCGGGGAAAAACGCGGCGTCCGAGGCGATCTCCTCGGGCAGCAGACCCGCGAGATGCATCAGCAGCGTCGTCTTGCCCGATCCGCTCGGCCCAGTCACGGCCAGCCGGTCGCCGGGTTCGAGGTCGACCGTCGGGACTGCCGGCCGTCGCGAGTCGTCGTGGCCGGGGTCGGTGAGCATGCGCAAGCGCCGCGCGGCGACGCGTGAGCGTGCCAGCTGTACACCGGCGCCGGGCAACGCGGTTGTCGCCTCAAATGCGGATAGCGGCAAGAGCATCAGAACCGCGAGCGTGGTCGGCGCGGTCGTCGGTGCCAGGGCGATACCGCAGACGACGGCACCGAGCATGCTGGCGCCGATCGCCGCGATGGGAGTCGCGGACGCGAGCGCCGCCGGTGCTGCCGCCCGATCGATGGCGTCACCCCAGTCGCGTTGTTGTCTGTCGGCGTCGGCGAGCACTTCGTCGAGGCGCCCGCTGACACGCAGCTCCGGTGCGTGTTCGAGGGCGATCATCGCCGCGGTGTTGCGCTGTGAACGGTGCAGTGCGGCAAGGTTTTCGGCGGCAGCGACGGCACGGGCGGCCAGCACGGGCGCCGCGACGCCGGCAACGAGCAGGCACAGTGCCAGCACCGCCGCCGCGACGGGTGAAATGATCGCGATGGTGAGGGTGGCCGCCGAGCCGAGGACCGCGGCGACCGCGATCGGAACCACCGCGCGCACAAGCACATCGGACAACTCGTCGACCGACGAGCCGACGTCGCTCACCAGTTCGCCGGTGTGTCGCCGCATGACCGCGTCGGCGGGCCCCGTAGCGAGCCGCGCGTACAGCCGCTCACGCACATCGGCGGCGGCGCGCAGGGCGGTGTCGTGGGAGGCCAATCTCTCGCAGTAGCCGAGGATCCCGCGGGAGATGCCGAGGGCCCGGACCGCCACGACCGCGACGGACAGGTCCAGTACGGGCGGCATCTGCCAGGCCCTGGTGATCAGCCATGCCGCGACGCCCGCCAGTGCCAACGCGCTGCCCAGCGACAGCACCCCGAACAGGATCGCCAAGAGCAGCCGGGGCAGACGGGGGCGCAACAACTCAAACATCGACCAGGCTCCCCAATTGCACGACGCGGTCGCCGATCGCCAGCACCGGCGCGCGGTGACCGACCATGATCACCGTCGCTCCGGCCGCCGCGCGCGCCGCGATGGCGTCCAGCACCCGCTGCTCGGTCTCGGCATCGAGGTGAGCTGTCGGCTCGTCGAGCAGCAGTACGGGTGCGCGGGATCCGAGCAGCCGGGCCAGACCGAGCCGTTGTCGCTGGCCGAGCGAGAGGCCGACACCCTCGCCGCCGACCATCGTGTCCAGCCCATCGGGCAAAGTGGCGACCACCTCGTCGAAACATGCGTTGTGACAGGCTGTTTCGAGGTCATCGAGCGGTCCGAAGAGCTCAAGATTCTGCCGCACCGTACCGGGAATGATCGTGGGGCGGTGCGGCAGCCACGCGACCTGAGCCCACCACGCCGGCAGGTCGAGGTCGGCCACGTCCACACCGTCGACACGTATCCGGCCCGACGTCGGCTCGTCGAGACCCAAAACGGCCTGGAGGAGCGTGGATTTGCCGATGCCGTTGGGCCCGGCGATCACGGTCACCCGGCCGGGTTCGGCGGCAGCGTCGTATGCCGTGATGTCGATGGTGGCACCCGCGGCGGTGACCGTGCGCGTTCCGCGGGGCGGGTCGGGCAGCTCCTCGATCAGCCGGAACGCGTTGTCGGCCGCGGTCTTTCCGTCCTGGGCGGCGTGGAATGCCGCACCGACGCGGCGCAACGGCCAGAACACCTCGGGTGCCAGGAGCAGCGCCGTGAGTGCCGCGGTGAGCGTCACTTCGCCGTACACCAGGCGCAGGCCCACGCTCACCGCGATCAACGCGACTCCCAGCGTGGCCAGCAGTTCCAGCACGAGGGAGGACAGAAACGCGATGCGCAGCGTCGCCATCGTGGAACGGCGATGCGCGGCACCCAGTTCGGCGATCCGGTGCACCGAGCCGCCTACGCGTCGCAGGGCACGCAGCGTCGGTAGGCCCGCGACCAGGTCCAGCAGCCGAGACTGCAGCGTGGCCATCGCACGCAGCGCGGCGGCCGAACGATCGGCGGTGGTGAGGCCGATCAGCACCATGAAGATCGGAATGAGCGGTAACGCGATCATGACGATCGCCGCTGCTTGCCAGTCGTAGACCGCGATGACGGCGACGGTCGCCGGTGTCAGGATCGCGGCGACGAACAGCGCGGGCAGATACGCGGTGAAGTACAGTCGCAGGCCGTCCAGACCGCGGGTGACCAGGATGGCGGCGTCGTCGCGGCGCTCGGCGAGCCTGCGGGGCGGCAAGGACGTCGTCGCGGTGAGCACAGCATGGCTGAGGTCGGCGATCACCTCGCTCGCCCCACGCTGAGCGAGCCTGCCCTGCAGCCAGGTGAGCAGTGTCCGGAACATCCACAGCAGCAACAGAATCGACAGCGGGGCGACGAGGCGGTCCAGGCTGCGTTGGTCGGGATCGGTGATGACCCGGGCGACGATGTCGGCGAGCAGGACCGCGGACGCGATGGTGGTTCCGGCGATCAGCACACCGCACACGGTCGACCATGCGAGGAAGCGGCGCATCGCGGTCGATGCGCGCCACAGTCGCGGGTCGACCGGGCCGCTCACGTGCGGCGCCGCGACAATCCGATCGAGGCCGGTATCGCGTCGGCGGTGATCCTGCGGCGGAACACCCAGTACGTCCAGCCCTGGTAGCCCAGCACCAGCGGCAGCAGGGTCAGCGATGCCCACGTCATGATGGCCAGCGTGTACGGGGTCGACGACCCGTTGTAGATCGTCACGCTCCAGTCCGGATTGAGTGTGGAGGGCAACAGGTTCGGATACATCGAGCCGAACAGCAGCACCACGACGGAGGCGACGACCATCATCATCGAGAAGAACGCCCACCCCTCACGCTGCCGCGTCATCATCAACGCGACCGCCGTCAGGAGGGCGATCACCGCGATCCCCAGCGGCAGCCACGTCCATGTCTTGCCGTGTGCCAGTTGGGTCCACAGCCCGAAGCCGCCTGCGAACACGATGGCGGGCAACGCCAACAGCCGGCCGAAGCGGAACGCATCGTGGCGCACCGGTCCTGCGGTCTTCAGCGCGACGAACGTCGCCCCGTAGAACGCGAACAGCGACGCCGTCGCCAGACCGCCGAGCACTGTGTAGGCGTTGAGCACATCGCCGAGCGCCAGGTGTGCCTGTCCGTCGGCGTCGATGGGCAGGCCGCGGACCAGGATCGCGAAGGCGACACCCCATAGGATGGCGGGCAGCCAGGACCCGGCCGCGATACCGGCGTCGGCCCATGCGCGCCACCGCGGATCATCGATCTTGCCGCGCCATTCGATGCCGACGACTCGCACGATCATCCCCACCAGGATGGCCAGCAGGGGCAGGTAGAGCGCCGAGAACACGGTGGCGTACCAGTTGGGGAACGCCGCGAACATCGCTGCGCCGGCGGTAATCAGCCAGACCTCGTTGGCATCCCATACCGGTCCGATGGTGTTCAGCGCGGCGCGTCGGCTCTGTTCGCTATCTGCGCCCCTGGCCTTGCCCGCGGCGCCGAACGGAGCCATCAGCATGCCGACGCCGAAGTCGAATCCCTCCAGCAGCACGAATCCGCCGAACAGCACCGCGATGATGAAGAACCACAACTCTTGAAGGCCCATCACGATCTCCTAATACGCGAAGGACAGGGGAGCAACGTCCTCGTCGTCAGGTGAGGGCGGCGGGACCGGTTCGGAGTCGTGCTCCTGCGGTCCCTCGATCACATATCGGCGTATCAACCAGAACCAGATCACGCCCAGCGCGCCGTAAAGCAGGGTGAAGACGGTCATCGACAGCACCACGGTGCCCGTGGCGTGCGCGGATACGCCCTCCTGCACGGTCATTCGTACCAGTTGATCGCCCGTCGGGTTCGGCACGACGACCCAGGGTTGTCGGCCCATCTCGGTGAAGATCCAGCCCGCCGAATTGGCCAGGAAGGGCATGGGTATCGAGATCAACGCGAGCCAGCCGAACCACCGCTGGTGCGAGACCCGACCGCGGCGCGTCAGCCACAAGGCGGCGAGTGCGAAAACCACGGGGACGAGCAGCAATCCGATCATGGCCCGAAACGCCCAATACGTGACGAACAGGTTCGGCCGGTAGTCCCCGGGGCCGAACTTCTCCTGATACTGCTCCTGCAGATCGTTGACACCCTGCAGGGTGACGCCGCTGAACGTGGATTCCGCCAGGAAGGGCAGGACGTAAGGCACCTCGATGAGGTGTTCGACGCTGTCGCAGTTGTTATGGGTGCCGACGGTCAGGATCGAAAAGTTGGGATCGGTCTCGGTGTCGCACAACGACTCTGCCGATGCCATCTTCATCGGCTGCTGGACGAACATCAGCTTGCCCTGGATGTCGCCGGTGAAGAACAGTCCGGCCGCGGCGACAAGCGCCACCAGGCTGCCCATGATCGTGGCCGGCCGGTACATGCTGCGGGACTCATCGGTTTCGTCCTGGCGCTTGTGTGACCGCACCATCAGCCAGGCGCTGATCGCTGCGACGAAAACACCTGCGGTGAGCAGTGATCCGGCAACCGCATGCAGGAACGCCCAGATCGCGGTGTTGTTGGTCAGCAAGGCGCCGAAGTCGACGAGTTCGGCGCGCCCGGTCTCCGGGTTGAACTTGGCGCCGACGGGATGCTGCATGAACGAGTTCGCCGCGATGATGAAGTAGGCGGATGCGTTGACCCCGAAGGCGACGATCCAGATACATGCGAGGTGGACCAGACGCGGCAGGCGGCTCCAGCCGAAGATCCACAGCCCGATGAACGTCGACTCGAAGAAGAACGCGATCAGGCCCTCGAACGCCAGCGGTGCCCCGAAGATGTCGCCGACGAACCGCGAGTACTCGCTCCAGTTCATCCCGAACTGGAATTCCTGCACGATGCCGGTGGCGACGCCGAGCGCGAAATTGATCAGAAACAGCTTGCCGAAGAAGCGGGTCAGCCGGTACCACGCCGGGTTACCGGTGACGACCCAGGCCGTCTGCATCGCGGCGAGCAGAGGCGCGAGCCCGATCGTGAGGGGGACGAGGATGAAGTGGTAGACGGTGGTCGTCCCGAATTGCCACCGCGACACATCTAGTGCGTCCATGAACCCTCCCGCGGCTGTTTCACCAGCCTACGACAGAGTGTAGTAGAACGCAGTGTGCGTTAGCTCACCGATTCTTCCGCCGCAGGTGTTGGTGCGGTGCCGCCGCCGAGATCCTTCGCCGCTTTGCGAATCCCGAACGCCGACACGACTTCGAACACCCCGATGACGATCAGCCAGATGCCGACCACCCTGGTCAGGGTTTCCAGGGACTCCAACGGCCAAGCCAGCATGAAGACGCCGGCGATGAGGCTGAGCAGACCGATGAAGATCTCCCAGGCCCGGCCGGGAAGGGTGGCGTCGCTGATGGCCGACACGGCCGTCGCGACACCTCGGAAGATGAAGCCGATGCCGATCCAGATGGACAGCAAAAGAATCGACTGCTGGAGGCTGCGGAAGCAGAGCAGCGCCAGGATCAGGGCGGCGGCGCCGCTGATGAACAGCAGGACCCGGCCGCCCGCCGACACGTGCAGGCTGAAGGCGAAGACCACCTGGGTGACGCCGGTGACCAGAAGGTAGGCGCCGAAGAAGATCGCGGTCACGATGATCGTCAAGGTCGGCCATGTCCAGGCCAGTACGCCGAGGATGACGGCCAGAACTCCCGACAGCAGGGTCGACCACCACAGGTGCTTCAGCAGGCTCGGAGGAGCAGGAGTTTCCATGGCCGCAGTTTCGCACAACGGCTATTTGGCAGCCCCGCTATTTGCCTGATCCGTATGCAAACTGTGTCATTGGCGCGCCCGAAATCAATCGCCCGTTCGTTCCCCTGCCGCTGCGGTAGCTCTCCATTAATGTTCCGGTACCGGCGCTTCGCGCTGGATCCACGAGGCAGAAAGAAGAGGCAACCGTGCTACGTGAATGTCAAGACCGGCGAGGCAAACTGTGGCAATTCGCGGCGGTGTTTGCTGCGACTGGCGCGCTGCTCCTGTCGGGGTGTGCGAGCGGTACCAACACGAGCGATGAGACGACCGGCACCACGACAGCCACGGCTGAGAAGGTCGACGAGATCGCGAACACCGTTCCGGAGGCGATAAAAGAGTCCGGCAAGCTGATCGTCGGCGTCAACATTCCCTACGCGCCGAACGAATTCAAGGATCCCAGCGGCAAGATCGTCGGTTTCGACGTCGACCTGATGAACGCGATCGCAGGCACTCTCGGCCTGACCGCGGACTACCGCGAGTCGGACTTCGCCAAGATCATCCCGTCGATTCAGCAGGGCACCTACAACGTCGGCATGTCGTCGTTCACCGACACCAAGGAACGCGAAGAGTCGGTCGACTTCGTGACCTACTTCAGCGCCGGCATACTCTGGGCCCAGCGGCCGGGGTCGCCGATCGATCCAAACAACGCGTGCGGCAAGAAGGTTGCGGTACAGGCCACCACGACTGAGGAGGTCGACGAGCTGCCCGCCAAGAGCAAGGCATGCGTCGACGCGGGCAAGCCGCCGATCGAGATCGTCTCGTTCGACGGGCAGGACGCGGCCACCAACGCGGTGATCCTCGGTCAGGCGGACGCCATGTCCGCGGATTCGCCGGTGACCTCCTATGCGATCAAGCAGAGCAACGGAAAGCTGGAGGCCGCAGGGGAGATCTTCGATTCCGCGCCCTACGGTTGGCCGGTTCAGAAGGGTTCGCCACTGGCGCAGTCTCTTCAGAAGGCCCTCGAGCATCTCATCGAGTCCGGTAAGTACGAGGAGATCGCCAAGAACTGGGGCGTCGAGAGCGGCATGATCGACAAGCCCGTGATCAACGGTGCAGTGAGCTAGACACCTAGGAACCCGAAATGACTGATGTCGACACGTCGCCGCCCACCGCTCCGGCCGCTATCGATGCCGTTCCGCTGCGTCATCCGTGGCGGTGGGTGGCGGCGGTCGTCATCATCGTTCTCGTCGGGTTGTTTCTTTACGGCGCAGCCACCAACCCGGCGTATCGCTGGCACGTCTTCGGGGAGTACCTCTTCAACAAGCGGGTGTTGACGGTCGGCCTCCTCAACACCCTGCAGTTGACCATCTACTCGATGGCACTGGGAATCACGCTGGGCGTCATCATCGCGGTGATGAGGCTCTCGCCCAACCCCATCTTCAAAGCGGTGTCGTGGGTGTACCTGTGGATCTTCCGCGGTACGCCGATCTACGTGCAGCTGGTGTTCTGGGGTCTGATTCCCACCATCTACCAAGACATCCGGCTCGGGGTGCCCTTCGGTCCGGCGTTCTTCCAGCTCGACCTGCAGGCCCTGTCGATTCCGTTTCTGCTGGCGATTCTCGGATTGGCGATCAACGAGGGCGCCTACATGGCCGAAATCATCCGAGCGGGAATCACTTCCGTGCCCGAGGGGCAGTTCGAAGCGTCCACCGCACTCGGCATGTCCTGGGGAATGACGATGTGGCGCACCGTGTTACCGCAGGCGATGCGCGTCATCATCCCGCCGACCGGCAACCAGGTCATCAGCATGCTCAAGACGACATCGCTGGTGACCGCTGTGCCGTTCACACTCGACCTGTACGGCATCACATCCCGCGAGATAGCGGCCCGGGAGTTCGAGCCGGTGCCGCTGCTGCTGGTTGCCGCATTCTGGTATCTGATCGCCACCAGCGTCCTGATGGTCGGGCAGTATTACCTCGAGCGGTACTTCGCCCGTGGCGCGTCGCGCAAGCTGACCACCAAACAACTCGAAGCGCTGGCCAAAGCGCAGGGAGTCGGCGACGCGGGAGCTGCCCCATGACACCGATGGTGAAGGCCGAAGCGGTCTGCAAAAGCTTTGGCGCGCTGGAAGTCCTGAAGGGCATCACGCTCGAGATCGGCAAGGGCGAGGTGCTGGTCATGGTCGGCCCCTCGGGATCGGGCAAGTCGACGTTCCTGCGGTGCATCAACCATCTCGAACAGGTCAACGCCGGACGGCTGTACGTCGACGGTGAACTGATCGGCTACCGGGAACGTGGTGGAAAGCTGCACGAGATGTCGCCGCGCGGCGCCGCCAAACAACGCCGTGACATTGGAATGGTGTTCCAGCACTTCAACCTGTTCCCGCATCGCACCGCGCTGGAGAACATCATCGAGGCGCCCATCCACGTAAAAGGCGTCAAGAAGGACGACGCGGTGGCTCGGGCGAAGGATCTGCTCGACCAGGTCGGGTTGTCGGCGAAGGCCGGTGCGTATCCTGCCCAACTCTCGGGCGGTCAGCAGCAGCGGGTGGCGATTGCGCGTGCCCTCGCGATGAACCCGAAGCTGATGCTGTTCGACGAGCCGACCTCGGCCCTGGATCCGGAGCTGGTCGGCGAAGTTCTCGAGGTGATGAAAAAGCTTGCCGCCGAAGGCATGACGATGGTGGTGGTCACCCACGAGATGGGATTCGCCCGCGAGGTCGCCAACCACCTGGTGTTCATGGACGGCGGCGTGGTGGTCGAAAGCGGCCCTCCGCGAGAGGTGCTGGGCAACCCGCAGCACGAACGGACGAAGGCGTTTCTGTCAAAGGTGCTCTAGATCGGATGCCGGCGCACTCACCGGATCCCGCTGCGCCGCTCTGGCGGGCGGCGCAGGTCTTCCGCCTGCTGAGTTGCATCTACGCATTCGGCTTCCAGATCGCCGTGAACGGCGAACTCGCCCGCCCGACGATCGGATGGGCGCTGTTCGCCGTCCTGCTCGGGTGGAGTGCGTTGTGCGCGTTCGCATATCTGCAGGGCTTCGGCAGGCGCGCGTCGTGGGTGCTCGCCGAAATACTCGTGGTGGTCGCGCTGGTCTTGTCGACCAAGTTCGTCGCCTCCGAGCAATGGGCCTTCGACAACCAGTCGTGGCCGACGACGTTGTGGGCCACCAACGCCACGATCTCAGCGGCCATCCTGGCCGGGCCCATCGCCGGAATGCTGGCCGGTGTGGCGGTGATGATCGCCAGCACGATCGTGAAGGGCTTCATCAACTACGACCTGGGCCGCAACGCGACCATCGTGATCGAGCTCGCGGTGGGCCTCGCCGTCGGCATGGCTGCGCAGACCGCGCGCCGCGCGCACGCCGAACTCGAAGAGGCGGCACGACTGGCAGCCGCTCACCAGGAACGGGAGAGGTTGTCTCGCCGCGTGCACGACGGCGCCATCCAGGTGCTGGCACTGGTATCGCGGCGCGGCCGCGAAATCGGCGGGGAGACCACCGAACTGGCCGAGCTGGCGGGGGAGCAGGAGCGCGCCCTGCGCCGCCTGGTCAGCTCGGCAGACACCGAGCCGCGGGCCGGGGAGAAGGCCGATCTCGGCGGGTTGTTGCGCACGAGGGCATCGGATCAGGTGTCGGTCAGCGTGCCTGCCGATCCGGTGCTGCTGGACGCGGACACGGCGAACGAGGTGTACGCCGCAGCCGTGAACGCGCTGGAGAACGTCGCCGCGCACGCCGGCCCCGACGCGCACGCCTACGTCCTGCTCGAGGATCTGGGCGATTCGGTCACCGTGAGCATCCGCGACGACGGTGTCGGAATCGCGGACGGGCGGCTGGAGGAGGCGGTCGGCGAGGGCCGGGTGGGGGTGGCCAAATCGATTGTCGGACGGATGGATTGGCTCGGTGGCAGCGCGAAGCTCACCACTGCGCCGGGATGTGGGACGGAATGGGAGCTGACAGTACCCCGACGGTGATGGTGGTCGACGACCATCCGATCTGGCGTGACGCGGTGGCCCGCGACCTCGCCGAAGACGGGTTCGACGTCGTCGCCACGGCCGACGGCGTGGCCGCGGCGCGACGGCGGGCCGCGGTGGTGCTGCCCGACGTCGTTGTGATGGACATGCGACTGTCCGACGGTGACGGGGCGCAGGCGACCGCCGAGGTGCTCGCGGTTTCGCCGTCGTCGCGGATTCTGGTGCTGTCGGCATCGGATGAACGTGAGGACGTGTTGGAAGCGGTAAAGGCAGGCGCAACAGGCTATCTGGTGAAGAGTGCGTCGAAGCAGGAACTCGGCGACGCGGTGCGTGCCACGGCAGAGGGCCGGGCGGTCTTCACGCCGGGGCTCGCGGGCTTGGTGCTCGGCGAGTACCGGCGCATCGCGCAATCCGGTGATAAGGGCCCGACCGGAACGCCGACGCCGAGCCTCACCGAGCGGGAGACCGAGATACTGCGCCACGTCGCGAAGGGGCTGACGGCCAAGCAGATCGCCGCCCGGCTCTCGCTGAGCCACCGCACCGTCGAGAACCACGTTCAGGCCACCTTCCGCAAGCTCCAGGTCGCCAATCGGGTGGAATTGGCCAGATACGCGATCGAACACGGCATCGACGAGTAGTCCTACTCATCCGAAAACGGCCGACGGGCTGTCACGATGTCACCCATGACCGAACCGCATCGTGCCGTCATCGCCCGGGTGTCCGCCGACTTCGCCGCGATATCGCAGTACATGGCGAGGGTGTCGGCGGACCTGGCGACGTTGGACCGGATGCTTTCCGAACAGTCGCAGGCCCAGCCGGTTCAGCAACCCCAGCCGTACCCCCTTCCGTATTGGCCGCAATATCAGCCTCAACCGCAGTACCAACGCGCCTATCAGCCGCAACACCAACCGCAGCAGCCGATTCCGGTGCCGCAGCCGGGTGTGCAGAAGCCGCCGCGGGACGAAGGCTGGGTCGGCAAGCTGCTCGCGGTCGCCGGCGTGGCAGTCACGCTGATCGGCGTCGCGCTGCTGCTCGTCCTGGCCGCTCAGGCGGGAATTCTGCGACCGGAGGTCCGCGTAGCGGGCGGCGCGGCGCTGGCCGCTGCGTTGGTGGCGGTCGGTGCCTGGCTGTACCGGCGGCCCGGTGGGCGAGTCGGTGCCATCGCACTGGCCGCGACCGGAATCGCAACGGCCTATATCGATGTCATCGCCATCACCGCGATCTACGACTGGGTGTCCGCGCCGGTCGGTCTGGTGGTCGCGGCCGTCATCGGCGGCGGCGGCCTGATGCTGGCCAGGCTCTGGGACTCACAGCATCTCGGCGTCCTGGTCCTCGTTCCGCTCATCGTGCTGGCGCCGGTGGTGGCCGGTGGCGTCACGCTGCTTCTCGTCGGCTTCATGCTCGCGCTCGCCGCCGCGTCGCTGCCGGTGCAACTCGGCAAGGACTGGATCTGGCTGCACTGCGCGCGCATCGCCGCCGCGACACTCCCGCTGCTCATCGCCCCGCTCGCGCTGCACTTCGACGATCGCCGCGACCCGTGGCTGGTTGCGGCGTGTGCCATTGCCGCGGGCCTGGCAATCGTCGCTGCGTTGATACTTCTGCCCAGAACCTCCAATCGCATCCTGATGGCGCTGGTGACCGGCGCCGGTGTGCTGCCCGTGCTGTGTGTGGCACTGGTTGCCGACCGGGTGGTCGCCGCGCTGATGGCGGTGGTTCTCGCGGCGGTGCTGCTGGCGATCGTGCTCATCGGTGGCCGCTTGCCCGGCGTCGACAAGGCCGTGCGGCACGTGTGGGCGGCGCTGTCGGCAGTATCCGCGACGATCGCCGTGCTGGTCGCGTTCGACGGCCATATCGCGGGTCCGGTCCTGCTGGCGATGGCGATCGTCGTGGCCGTCGTCGCGCGGCGCGAGGCGGTTGCGAGATGGGTCGCACTCGGCCTCGCCGTGGTGGGCGCGGCCTTCTACCTGAGCTATACACCCCCGAGCTCGTTGGCCTTCGCCACCGAAACCACCACCGCGGCAGCCGTTTCCACGTTGATCAGCAGCCTGCTGCTGATCGCGTTCGCCGCCGTGATCGTGTGGACCACCGACCAGCGCGATTCCCTGCTGTGGGCCGGCGCCGCGGTGGTGGCGGTCTATGCGATCACCAGCTTCACCGTCACCGCCGGGGTGCTGATCGGCGGCGAGGAGCGCGGATTCTTCGCCGGGCACATGGCGGCGACGATCTGCTGGATCGTGTTGGCGGCGGCGCTGTTGATCTACGCGGCGCGGATACCTCGGGCCAACCGGTCCCTGCCGATCGGCGGGGGATTGGCCCTCGTGGGGGCCGCGATGGCCAAGCTGTTCCTGTTCGACCTCGGCACCCTGGACGGCATCTTCCGGGTCGTGGTGTTCATGGTGGTCGGCCTGATACTGCTGGGCTTGGGCGCCGGCTACGCGCGCCTTCTCGAGAAGCAGGACCAGCAACAAGACCAGCAGGTGTGAGCGGAGTCACGCTATAATTTGGAGTCATTCCAGATTGCGGATCGTTGATCAAGACATGGGAACAAATCGACGCAGTGAAATAGACGTAACCGGATTCCAGGCCTCAGCGGAACTGAGCGCGAACCTGCAGCGGGTCCTGGTCGACTTGATTGAGCTGCACCTGCAGGGCAAGCAGGCGCACTGGAACGTGGTCGGCACCAACTTCCGCGATCTTCACCTGCAACTCGACGAGCTGGTCGACTTCGCGCGCGAGGCCAGCGACACGATTGCCGAACGGATGCGGGCACTTTCGGCCGTACCGGACGGACGCTCCGACACCGTCGCGGCGAGCACCACGCTGCCGCAGTTCCCGCCGTACGAGCACAGCACCGACGAGGTCGTCGATCTGATCACCGCGCGCACCTATGCGACCGTCGACACCATTCGCGCCGTGCACGACGCGGTGGATGCCGAGGATCCCAGCACCGCGGACATCCTCCATCAGCTCATCGATGGCCTCGAGAAGCTGGCCTGGCTGATCAAGTCGGAGAACCGCAAGGTCTAAGACGGACCGACGACCGCGCCTTGTTCGACAGCGTTTCGCACGGCGCGGTCGTCGCGCCGTGCGACCAGGTACCAGGTCCGCATCAAGCCCTTGCCCTTGATGTCGACCTCGCCACGCTCTTCGAGGACAAACGCGTCTTTCAGGCGTTCACGGACGTCGCTGGGTACCTGGATTCGGCCCTCGACATCCGTGGTCTCCATGCGCGACGCGACGTTGACGGCGTCGCCCCACACGTCGTAGAAGAACTTTCGCGCGCCGACGACACCGGCGACCACGGGACCCGTCGCCAGGCCGATGCGTAGCGGCACCGCGCGACCCTTCGGATCCTTGAGGTTGGCGACGGCCTCGGCCATGTCCAACGCCAGGCACGCGAGTGCCTCGACATGGTCGGGTCGGGGTTCCGGTACCCCGCTGACCACCATATACGAGTCGCCGCTGGTCTTGATTTTCTCCAGGCCGTGCCGGTCGACGAGTTGGTCGAAGGCCGTATAGAGCTGATCCAGGAACCGCACGAGTTCGCTCGGCGTGATGTCACTCGCTCGCTTGGTGTAATCGGCGATATCGGCGAAGAGGATCGACGCGTCGTCGTACTGGTCGGCGATGATGTCCCGCGTTGGATCCTTGAGTCGTTCGGCGATCGTGGCAGGCAAGATGTTGGTGAGCAGTTGCTCGGATCTGTCGTACTCCGCCTCCATCGCCTCGCGCGCGCGGCGGATCTCGCGCAGTGCGTACCCGATCGTTACGACGACCAGGATCCATGCGGTGATGACCGTCAGAATGAACGACACCCGGAACGACCACGCCGGCTGGGTGCCCGTGTCGTTGGGCACGTAGAACTCCAGAAAGATCACAGTGATAGCGGCGATCGCGGAAAGCGTTGCGGCCAAAGCGATGTGGTCGGTGCCCAGAATGACCACCATGAGCGCGGCGGCCACGATGTAGTAGAACTGCAGGCCCGAACCGGTACCGAGATAGATGCACAGCACCAAGATCGTGAAGTACGACACCGCGAAGAAAACCAACGGCGGCACGATCTCGCCCCAACGGCAGAGCCGTGGAATCATCACGAACGCGGCCGCGCTGGCGAGGTTGACGACCGACACCCACCAGTCCTGACCGATCAGGAATCCCTGGATGCCGAAGAACGCGGTGATGGCGGCGCTGATCATCGCGGTCATGTTCAGCACGCGTCGGTGCCGGGCGGCCCGCTCGGCGTGATAGGGGGTACGCCCCGGTGCGCGACCGTCCACCGCCACGTCGGGCAGGCAGACCGGTCGGGCTTTTATAGCCACAGTTCAAAGCGTAACGCTGCGCTGGAACTACCTGCGGTTTTTGGCTCCTGCGACGGCCGGCGCCGGGATGCTTCGTTTTTTGGCCTGGAGCTTTTGCTTGTCGGACCGCCTCTCGCAATCTTCTGCGTTTGCTTCGGGCCTGCTCCGCGTCCGAAGCGGAGTCGGTGCCGCTGGCGCGCCGAGGTGGATGGCGGTGAGGCGCGGCGCGCTGGATTGGACGCGGAAATTGGCACTCAGTGCCATTCGGGCTCACGCACTGGGGTGGCGAGGTCACCAGGAATTAACGCAGAAAACATGTACGAATTCTTACACCGCGTGCCGAAATTCCGCGCAGGCTGATTCATTTGTTGAGGCGCGACGTTGCCAACGTTGAATAGTCACGCAACGTCGCGCAGTGGTCGGACCGGGACGACCGTCCCTAAACCCCCTCGGTACTTTCGTTACCAGTAGTTTTGTAGCCGTCGCTGGACTTTTGTCACTTTTGACAAAGTGCTGGTCATGGCCTGCGGCATGTTGCCAAATTCGCATCTGAATGCGCGACTCGTCGGCGCGACAAGCTAGCGCCGAACTTTGTATGGCGAGCCTTATCGGCATCGGATTTCAAAAGCCGAAAATTTCTCCCAATTACGCGCCCCAAGATCGCACGAGCGTGTAATTTGAATGCATCGTTCCTGTTAGTACTCGACCGAGATTGGAACACGAGTGGCGATGAGGTCCGTTGGGAAGTGTCGGCAGTCGCGAGTTGACGACGCGTCGGCAGTTGCCGCGGAGCCGAAGGCCGTCCCGTGTGGCGATGTGAACAGTTTGCTCGTGCCGATGAATGGTGCTCTGTCCGACTGGGACGGCTCGACGTGCGGCGGCTATTTCGGGGGAAGCCCCACCGCCTCGTCCGGCCCACGTCGCGTTATCGGCGCAGCATAAAACGAGGGGTACCTGCTGCGGATCACAATGTGGTCCGCAGCAGGTCTGTGCAAGAGTCGCAGGAGACACAGTCGCAGGAGACACAGACGAAGCGCACCAGCGGGGGTGTGGTGCCCTCGGTGAGACTCGAACTCACACTGTCTGGGTTTTGAATCCAGTTCCTCTGCCAATTGGGATACGAGGGCGGTGAAGCCAACTGACGTCGACCCCGTGCGGCCTTCAACCATAGAGGATGCCCCCGCGGTCGCTCATCGCGGTCACTACCGCCACAATAGTTCCATGGCAGCTGCTCCCGGCGCATCGACTGGCGACGAAAAACCGCGCCGCGTTCTCGTCGCCGAAGACGAAGCGCTCATCCGGATGGACCTCGCCGAGATGCTGCGCGAGGAAGGCTACGAAATCGTCGGTGAGGCCGGCGACGGGCAGGAGGCCGTCGACCTGGCCGAGAGTCTCAAGCCCGACCTGGTGATCATGGACGTGAAGATGCCGCGCCGCGACGGCATCGACGCGGCGTCGGAGATCGCCGCCAAGCGAATCGCTCCGATCGTCATCCTGACCGCGTTCAGCCAGCGCGAGCTCGTCGAGCGGGCCCGCGACGCCGGTGCCATGGCGTACCTCGTCAAGCCGTTCAACATCAACGACCTCATCCCCGCCATCGAGGTGGCGGTGAGTCGATTCGGCGAGATCGCCGCGCTGGAGCAGGAAGTCGCCGAGTTGTCCGACCGGTTGGAGACGCGAAAACTCGTCGAACGCGCCAAGGGTTTGCTGCAGGCCAAGCAGGGCATGACCGAACCCGAAGCGTTCAAGTGGATTCAGCGCGCGGCCATGGACCGGCGGACCACCATGAAGCGCGTCGCCGAGGTCGTGTTGGAAACCCTCGACACGCCCAAGGACGCTTCACCGTCAAGCTAGCGATCACCCGGACAACCGTTAATTGTGCGTTTCCGACGCCGCAGTTTGACCGGGTCGCCCGCCCGTCCGACACGGTCCCTTCGCCAACATCGCGCACCACCGCCATGTGTTGGCTATGGTCGTCCCGAAGCATTGCCGCCCCCGCCGACCTGGGAAGGGCTGCCGATGCCGATGAAAACACTGACCCGGAGGTGAAGCGTGCGCGGTCGCGTGGCACGGAAAGCATTTGCTATCGGTAGCGCTGGTCTGGTTGTGCTCGGCATAGCGGGTTGCCAACAACAATCCGAGCCGAGCGAGGGAGGCGCGGCACCGGCTGATTTGAAGATCGTCGAACAGGTTCAGATCGACGAGAACGGCGCCGAGGTGCCACCCCCTGCGGAAGAGGCGGCCGCTGACCCCGCGGGTGACGGCAACGCGCAGTGCCCACCGGTGTCCATCGCCATGGCCGGCGCGCTGAACGGCCCCGACGCGGCGCTGGGGATCAACATCAAGAACGGCATCCAACTGGCGGTCGACAAGCACAACGCCGCCAACCCGGGGTGCCAGGTGCAGTTGAAGACGTTCGACACCGAGGGTGACCCGCAGAAGGCGACCCAGATCGCGCCGCAGATCATCAACGACGCGTTCACGATCGGTCTGATCGGCCCCGCATTCTCGGGCGAGACGATGGCGACCGGAGACGTCTTCAACCAGGCCGGTCTGGTTGCGGCCACCGCGTCGGCGACGAACGTGACGCTTTCCGAGAAGGGATGGAAGACGTTCTTCCGGGGTCTCGGAAATGACGGCGTGCAGGGCCCGTCGGTCGCCAACTACATGAAGAACACGTTGGGCTTCAAGAAGGTCTGCGTCGTCGACGACAGCACCGACTACGGTGTCGGTCTCGCGCAGGCGGTGCGCGAGACCCTCGGCCCGATCGCGGATTCGGCCTGCAACATCGCGGTGAAGAAGGGCGACAAGGACTTCTCCGCGGCGGTGACGCAGATCAAGGGCGCCAATCCGGACGGCGTGTTCTTCAGCGGGTACTACGCCGAGGCGGCTCCGTTCGTCCAGCAGCTCAGGGACGGTGGCTTTGAAGGCGCCTTCGTCAGTGCCGACGGCACCAAGGATCCTCAGTTCGTCCAGCAGGCCGGTGAGGCATCGAAGGACGCGGTCCTGTCATGCCCGTGCGGTCCGGCGACGGGATCGTTCGCCGAGGAGTACTCCAAGAAGTTCAACCAGGAGGCCGGCACGTACAGCGCGGAAGGCTATGACCTGGGCACGATCCTCTTGAAGGGCATCGACTCTGGCGCCATCACACGTCCGGCGCTGCTGGAGTACGTCCGCAACTACAACGGCCCGGGTGTGGCCCGTCAGTACCAGTGGACACCCGAAGGTGAGTTGACCACCAGCCTGATCTGGATCTACAAGGTTCAGTAGGAAGCTGATCGAGACGCGTCCGAAGCCAGCAGGCTCGGGCGCGTTCTCGTTGGCACGACGATTTTGCGAGGAGCCGCCCCCGGATGAGCCACCCGTGCGTAGATGCTGGGGCCCAGTACGCCTGTCTGGCCGCGAATATCAACTTCAATCTCGACGGCCTGCGAAACGGCTTCTGGCAGTTGACGATCGACGGCCTCTCCTGGGGCGCGATCTATGCACTGGTGGCGGTGGGCTACACCTTGGTCTACGGCGTGCTGAAGCTGATCAACTTCGCCCACTCCGAAGTCTTCATGTTCGGGATGTTCGGTGCGTATTTCTGCCTGGATGTGATCCTGGGTTTCACCCCGAGCGGGAACACCTACCAGGTGGGCGTCGGGCTGACGGTGGTCTATCTGGGTATCGCGATGCTGTTCGCGATGCTGGTGTCAGGGGCCACCGCGTTGGGCTTGGAGGCCGTCGCTTACCGGCCGCTGCGAAGACGCAACGCCGAACGACTGTCGTTCCTCATCACCGCGATCGGTATGTCCTTCGTACTCCAGGAGTTCGTGCACTTCATCCTGCCGAAGATCCTCGATGGATACGGTGGCTCCAATGCGCAACAACCGATCAGGTTGATGGCGCCGCAAACCCAGTTCACCATTTTCGGGGCCGCGGTCTCCAACATCACGCTGCTCATCATCGTGGCGGCGCTGATCTTCGCTCTGTTGGCCGATGCGGCGATCAACCGAACGAAGTTCGGACGTGGAATCCGGGCCGTCGCCCAGGATCCCGACACTGCGACGTTGATGGGGGTTTCCCGCGAACGCATCATCATGACGACGTTTCTCATCGGTGGCCTGCTCGCTGGTGCGGCCGCGTTGCTGTACACCCTGAAAGTGCCGCAGGGCATCATCTACTCCGGTGGCTTTTTGCTTGGTATCAAGGCCTTTTCGGCGGCGGTGCTTGGTGGCATCGGAAATCTGCGAGGGGCACTGCTCGGCGGTCTGCTGCTAGGGGTGATGGAGAACTACGGGCAGGCGGTGTTCGGCACGCAGTGGCGCGACGTGGTCGCCTTCGTGCTGCTGGTGCTTGTGTTGCTGTTCCGCCCGACGGGGATACTCGGTGAGAGTCTCGGAAAGGCACGAGCATGAGTCAGCAGCGAGCCGAAGGTGCGCCTCGGTCGACCGCGACCCAGCGGCTGATGGCCCCGGGCGACGCGCTGCGCCGGTGGTGGGACCGGCTGTCCCGCGTGCAGAAGTGGGGTTTCGGCGTGGTCGCCTTCGGGCTGCTGGCGCTGTTGCCGTTGTTCCCCCCGCCGCTGCTGAACACCCCGAACGTCAGCTTCGGTGGCACCCTGGCGCAGTTCGGCATGATCGCGATCATCGCGATCGGACTGAATGTCGTGGTGGGACAGGCGGGATTGCTCGACCTCGGTTACGTCGGGTTCTACGCGGTCGGGGCCTACACCGTCGCGCTGCTGACCAGTCCGAACAGCCCATGGAACAAGATGGGCCCGACCGGTTGGTTCAACGAGGATTGGGCCTGGCTCGCGTGTGTTCCGTTGGCGATGTCCATCACCGCGATCACCGGGCTGATCATCGGCACGCCGACGCTTCGGTTGCGCGGCGATTACCTGGCCATCGTCACCCTCGGTTTCGGGGAGATCATCCGGTTGCTGGCCGACAATCTCGCCGACATCACCAACGGCCCGCGGGGTCTCAACGAGGTGGCGTTCCCGCATATCGGTCAGAGTGAGCGTCTGCCCGAAGGCGTGTTCTCGAGCGGGAACTCGGCGGGCAATGCCAACTACGGCACGTGGTGGTTCTGGGTCGGCATCATCCTGATCATCGTGATCCTGCTGTTCGTCGGAAACCTCGAGCGCAGCCGTGTTGGGCGGGCGTGGATCGCCGTGCGCGAAGACGAGGACGCCGCAGAAGTGATGGGCGTCAACACGTTCAAGTTCAAGATGTGGGCGTTTGTGATCGGCGCGGCAATCGGCGGACTGTCCGGCGCGCTCTACGCCGGCCAGGTGCAGTTCGTCGCACCGCCGACGTTCAACATCATCAACTCGATGCTGTTCCTCTGCGCGGTGGTGCTCGGCGGGCAGGGCAACAAGCTCGGGGTGGTCGTCGGCGCGTTCGTCATCGTCTACCTGCCGAACCGGCTGCTCGGGGTGGAGTTCCTCGGCATCAACCTCGGCGACTTGAAGTATCTGTTCTTCGGCCTCGCGCTGGTGATGTTGATGATCTTCCGGCCGCAAGGCCTCTTCCCGGCCCGCGCGCAGCTGTTGGCCTACGGCAAGGCCGCTCGCGAGTATCTGCGGTCGCCGGCAGGGGAGTCGGCGAAATGAGCATCGAGGAACTGGCAGGCGTTCACCGTGACATCCACGCCGCTGAGGGTGAAATCCTCTTGCAGACAAAGGATTTGACGGTCAAGTTCGGCGGCCTGACGGCACTTGACTCGGTGACGTTCGATATCCGGCGCGGTGAGATCCTCGGCATGATCGGTCCGAACGGCGCCGGCAAGACCACGTGCTTCAACGCCATCACGGGGGTGTACCGGCCCACCTCGGGAACTGTGACGTTCGACGGCGCCGTACTGGGTCGCATCAAACGGCACCAGATCACCCGTCGCGGCATCGCCCGCACTTTCCAGAACATCCGGCTGTGGGGCGAGATGACCGCGCTGGAGAATGTCATGGTCGGCACTGACGCCCGCCACTTCACCTCGGTACCCGGGGCGCTCGTACGGACTCCACGCCACCGCCGAGAGGAGCGCTCGGCGATCGAACGCTCGGCGGCTCTGCTGCATTTCGTCGGGATAGCGCATCGCGGCGAGGAGAAAGCCAAGAACCTGTCCTACGGGGACCAGCGACGGCTGGAGATCGCCCGTGCGCTGGCCACCGAGCCGAAGCTGCTGTGCCTCGACGAGCCTGCCGCCGGGTTCAACCCTCGCGAGAAGGCCGCCTTGATCGAGCTCATCCAAAAGATCCGCGATGACGGCTATACGGTGTTGCTGATCGAGCACGACATGCGGCTGGTCATGGGGGTGACGGACCGCATCGTCGTGCTGGAGTTCGGCCGTAAGATCGCCGACGGCCTGCCGGCGCAGATCCGCGAGGACCCCAAGGTCATCGCCGCTTACTTGGGAGTGCCCGATGACGACAGCCAGTGACGACAGGCCGGTCGTGCTCGAAGTGCGCGACCTCGTCGTGCAGTACGGGCAGATTCGTGCGCTGCACGGCATCTCGTTGCAGGTGCGTGAAGGCGAGTTGGTCACACTGCTGGGATCCAACGGCGCGGGCAAGACGACCACGATGCGGGCGATCTCGGGCCTGCTGCCGTTGACATCAGGGTCGGTATGGTTCCACGGCTCCGACATCTCGAAGGTCAAGGCTCACAACCGCGTCGCTCAAGGCTTGGTGCAGGCGCCCGAAGGCCGCGGTGTCTTCCCGGGTATGACGGTGATCGAGAATCTCGAAATGGGCTGTTACGGGAGGAAATTCGATTCCCGGGCCGAACACAGAGAGCGCCTCGACTGGATTCTGGAGACGTTTCCCCGGTTGGCGGAACGCCGCTCTCAGGTCGGCGGGACACTGTCGGGCGGCGAGCAGCAGATGCTGGCAATCGGCCGAGCGCTCATGGCGCGCCCGCGGGTCCTGCTGCTCGATGAGCCCTCGATGGGCCTGGCGCCGATGGTGATATCGCAGATCTTCAAGATCATCGCCGAAATCAACGCCAGCGGTACCACCGTCCTGCTGGTGGAGCAGAACGCGCAGCAGGCGTTGAGCCGCTCCGACCGCGCCTACATCCTGGAGACCGGCGAGGTCACTCGCGAAGGCAATGCGCGAGAACTGTTGGCCGACGACAGCATTCGCGCCGCTTACCTCGGCGTCGCCTGAGCCGTCGTTGGGCCGTCGAGACTACGGTTTGTGACGGAATTCGGCCGAAAGTCGTCAGAAACCGTAGTCTCGGCGAGCGTTAGTCGATGCGAAACCGCTTGACCCGTGACGTCGCACCCGATACCAGTGCCACCCGGCTGCGCGGCACTCCCAGGTGCTTGGCCAGTAGTTTGACGACGGCCTCGTTCGCCTTACCCTCGACGGCCCGTTCCTGGACATAGATCGTCAGCTCGCCGCTGCCCGCGGCCTCGACGAGCGGCCCCTTTCGGCTACCGGGTTTCACCCGGACGACGACTGTCTCGCTCATCGGGCCGCGGCACGCGCCTCGAACGCGTCGAGCACCTCGACGTGCACGCCGGGAACCTCGATCCGCATCACGACGTCATCGTCAGCGGAATCGAACTCGAAGGTGAAGAACGAGCAGCATTGGCTCTCGCGCTGGGCGAGATCGCGCGCTGCGGGTAAGAGTTCGGCGGGCAGCACCAGCTGCAACTGGGTCGGTTGCACGCGCTCCGACCGCAGGACTCGGGTGAACAGATCGTCGAACTCGGCAACCCGGACTGGGCGTCCCGGCGTCGGCAGCGTGCACGCGTCGGGAACCCAACCGTCGGGAACTGTCACGGATTCAGGTTAGCGCCCGGTTCCGCCGCACAGCCGGGTCGACGTGTGCCGTCGAGACTACGGTTTGTGACGGGATCCGGTCGAAAAGTCGTCAGAAACCGTAGTCTCGGCGCTCCGGGGGTCGGGCTAGCGGGCGACGACCACCGACGAGCCGTGTCCGAACAGGCCCTGGTTGGCGGTGACGCCCACCTTGGCGCCCTCGACCTGGCGGCCGGTGGCCTGCCCCTTCAGCTGCCAGGTGAGCTCGCAGACCTGCGCGATCGCCTGTGCCGGAATGGCTTCGCCGAAGCACGCCAGTCCGCCCGACGGGTTCACCGGGATCTTGCCGCCGATGGTCGTCGCGCCGCTGCGCAACAACTGCTCGGCCTCACCCTTGGCGCACAGGCCCAGGTGCTCATACCAGTCCAGCTCCAGGGCGGTGGACAGGTCGTAGACCTCGGCAAGGCTCAAATCCTCGGGGCCGATACCGGCCTCGGCGTAGGCAGCGTCCAGTATCTGATCCTTGAACACCCGCTCAGGTGCGGGCACCGCCGCAGTGGAATCCGTTGCGATGTCCGGTAATTCGGGCAGATGCTGCGGGTACTGCGGCGTCTGCAGGCTGATCGCGCGCACCGAGGGCACACCGGAGACCGAACCCAGATGCTTCTCGGCGAACGACTTGCTCGCCACGATCACTGCGGCTGCGCCGTCGGAGGTGGCGCAGATGTCCAGCAGCCGAAGGGGATCAGAGACCACCGGGCTGGCCAGCACGTCCTCGACCGAACTCTCCTTGCGGTAGCGGGCGTTCGGGTTGTTCAGGCCGTGGCGGGCGTTCTTCACCTTCACCTGAGCGAAATCCTCGAGCGTGGCGCCGTAGAGGTCCATCCGCCGGCGCGCCAGCAGCGCGAAGTACACCGTGTTGGTCGCGCCGATCAGATGGAAGCGCTGCCAGTCGGGGTCGTTGCGGCGTTCGCCGCCCACCGGGGCGAAGAAACCCTTGGGCGTGGTGTCGGCACCGATGACCAATGCGACGTCGCAGAAGCCCGCGAGGATCTGGGCCCGCGCGCTCTGCAGCGCCTGCGAACCGCTGGCACACGCGGCGTAGCTCGACGTGACCGGGACGCCGTTCCAGCCCAGCTTTTGGGCGAACGTCGCCCCGGCGACGAACCCCGGATACCCGTTGCGGATGGTGTCGGCACCGGCGACGAGCTGGATCTGGCGCCAGTCCAGGCCGGCTTCGGCCAGCGCGGCGCGGGCGGCCACAACGCCGTATTCGGTGAAGTCGCGCCCCCACTTGCCCCACGGATGCATCCCCGCACCCAGGATGTACACCGGTTCAGGACTCATGACGCGATCCTCCAGGCGTGTACGACGCGCTCGACGCCGTCGTCATCGAAGTACAGCGGCATGGTGGTCAGCTCCATCTCCATGCCGACCTTCAGGTCGGCGGCCAGCGTGCCCTCGACCACCTTGCCCAACACGATCAAACCCTCGTCGGCCAACTGGACCGCGGCCACCGCGAACGGCTCGAACGGATCAGGCGCCGGATAGGGAGGTGGTGGGGCATAACGGTTTTCGGTGTAGCTCCACAGCGTCCCGCGTCGCGACAACGGCACCTGCGCCAACTCGTCGGCCTCACACGCGGGGTTGGGACAGTTGTTGGCACGCGGCGGGAAGACGAACGTCCCACATTCATGGCACTTGCTGCCGATCAGATACGCCGCACCCGATTCGTCGGTGGCGAACCACCCGTCGATGGCGGGCTGAGTAGAAGCTGACACGCGGTCAGCGTACCCAGTCCGGGCACCAAACTGAAACGTGTTCCAGTTTGGCCGGTCCGGGCCGCGTCGCTCCAGGGTGGTCATTTCCCCACGACAACGACCGCCACAGGACGAAAATGGCGAGGTGGTTCTTGGGATCGGTAGCCACGGCCACGGTCTGTACTCATTGCACGGCGACGCCAACGGGGCGGGCGCCCGAGAGATCTGGAGACAGCGATGGGGTTTTTCGACAAGGCGAAGCAAGCCGCGCAGCAGGCCAGTCAGGCGTTCGCGCCGCCGCAGAACGACGGCACGGTGCACGTCAAGGGCGCTGGAGGCATGATCGACCCGGCCATGTTCGGTGGGCCTTCGACCCGTTCGGTCGCCAATGACGACCCGATCTGGCAGCCCATCAACGGCATCTCGCTTCAGGACTACGCCGAGCTGGCGCGCGACGCGCAGGCCAGGGGCATCAACGACGAGGCCGGCATGATCACCCTCGCGCAGGAGCGCGGATGGGATCCCGCCGACACCAAGGCCGCGCTCGACGGCTGGGTGCAGCGGATGGGCCAGTCGATGGCCGTCGGTCAGCAGTTCCGCAAGTTCCTCGGCTACTGATCGGGGCTGATCCGTATGCCCAACCCCTTCA
Source organism: Mycobacterium barrassiae (assembly GCF_025822765.1). GTDB lineage: Bacteria > Actinomycetota > Actinomycetes > Mycobacteriales > Mycobacteriaceae > Mycobacterium > Mycobacterium barrassiae. The sequence continues at coordinate 35,308 of NZ_JACKUK010000020.1, forward strand.
AGGACTGGGCGCGAATGTACGGCGCCAACAAGCAGTACCTGGAATCGCAGGGCCGCCCGTCGTCGTTCTTCGGCCAGATCGGGGACATCCCCAACCGCATTCATGAAGCGGCCGATGCCAGTGAGATCGGCATGAAGATGATGCGGCACTCGCAGCTGACGAATGGTGGCGGCCTGCCCGCCACCGTCACCGTCGAAGGTGTGTGGCAGGTCGGGTCCTACCTGAACATGTCGCCGGTCCTGCGACTCCAGGTGCGGGTGCAGCGTGAGGACGGCACGCCCGCCTACGGCGCAGTCTTCGATGAGGTCGTGGCCGATATGCACCTCGCGCGGGTGCAGCAGGGCATGACCCTCGCGGTCTACGTGGACCCGCAGAATCCGGTCGATATGGCGATCGACTGGATTCGCACCGGTCAGTTGGGTCCACCGCCGCCGGGTGCCGTCCCGGGTCCGGGTGCGCCGGGGGCACGTCCGATTTAGCGCTCGGCGGCTACAGCGCGTGTCACCGGCCGTGCATAGAGTAGGGCCGTGACCGCGAGCGCAACGACCGAGAAGGCGACCGAAAAGCCGACATTGATGCTGCTGGACGGCAATTCGTTGGCGTTCCGGGCGTTCTACGCGCTGCCCGCCGAGAACTTCAAGACCCAGGGTGGCCTGACCACCAACGCGGTGTACGGGTTCACCGCGATGCTGATAAACCTGCTGCGCGACGAGCAGCCGACCCACATCGCGGCGGCGTTCGACGTGTCCCGGCAGACGTTTCGGCTGGAGAAGTACCCCGAGTACAAGGCGGGCCGCTCGGCCACGCCCGACGAGTTCCGCGGGCAGATCGACATCACCAAGGAGGTGCTGGGCGCGCTCGGCATCACCGTGCTGGCCGAGCCCGGCTACGAAGCCGACGACGTGATCGCCACACTGGCGACGCAGGCCGAGAACGAGGGCTACCGGGTGCTGGTGGTCACCGGCGACCGTGACTCGCTGCAGTTGGTCAGCGACGACGTCACGGTGCTCTACCCGCGCAAGGGGGTCAGCGAGCTGACCCGGTTCACACCGGAAGCCGTCCTGGAGAAGTACGGGCTCACCCCGCAGCAGTACCCCGACTTCGCGGCCCTGCGCGGCGACCCGAGCGACAACCTGCCCGGCATCCCCGGCGTGGGGGAGAAGACGGCCACCAAGTGGATCGCCGAGTACGGGTCGCTGCAGGCGCTGGTCGACAAGGTGGACACGGTGAAGGGCAAGGTCGGCGATGCGCTGCGCGCCAACCTGTCCAGCGTCGTGCTCAACCGTGAGCTCACCGACCTGGTCAAGGACGTGCCGCTCGCCCAGACGCCCGACACGCTGCGGATGCTGCCGTGGAACCGTGACCAGATCCATCGGCTCTTCGACGACCTCGAATTCCGTGTGCTGCGCGATCGGCTGTTCGACACGCTGGCCTCCGCCGACCCCGAGGTCGATCAGGGCTTCGACGTCCGCGGTGGCGCCCTGGCCGAGGGCGAACTGGCCGGCTGGTTGGCCGAACACGCGGCTAAGAGGTTCGGATTGGCCGTCGTCGGTACGCATTTGGCGTTCGACGCCGACGCCACCGCGCTGGCGATCGTCGCCGCCGACGGCGACGGCCGCTACATCGACACCGCGACACTGCATCCCGACGACGAGGCCGCGCTCGCAGCGTGGCTGGCGGACCCGGACCAGCCGAAGGCGCTGCACGAGGCCAAGCTCGCGATGCACGACCTCGAGGGCCGCGGCTGGAAGCTCGCCGGTGTCACCTCCGACACCGCCCTGGCCGCCTACCTGGTGCGCCCTGGTCAGCGCAGCTTCGCGCTCGACGACCTCTCGCTGCGGTATCTGAAACGCGAACTCCGTGCGGATAACCCTGAGCAACAACAACTTTCGCTGCTCGACGACAGTGAGGGCGTCGACGACCAGGCGGTCCAGACGGTGATCCTGCGGGCCAGTGCCGTGATGGACCTCGCCGATGCGCTCGACGAGGAGCTGGCGCGCATCGATTCGACGTCGCTGCTGAGCAACATGGAGCTGCCGGTGCAGCGGACGCTCGCCGAAATGGAGACCGCGGGTATCGCCGTCGACCTGAATCTGCTCTCGGAGCTGCAGAGCGAGTTCGCCGATCTGATCCGCGACGCCGCCGAGTCGGCATACGGCGTGATCGGCAAGCAGATCAACCTCGGCTCGCCGAAACAGTTGCAGGTCGTGCTGTTCGACGAGCTGGAGATGCCGAAGACCAAGCGCACCAAGACCGGCTACACCACGGACGCCGATGCGCTGCAGTCGCTGTTCGACAAGACCGGCCACCCTTTCCTGCAGCATCTGCTGGCACATCGCGATGCGACCCGACTCAAGGTCACCGTCGACGGCCTGCTGAACTCCGTCGCCTCCGACGGCCGCATACACACCACGTTCAACCAGACCATCGCCGCGACGGGCCGGCTCTCATCGACCGAACCCAACCTGCAAAACATCCCGATCCGCACCGAAGCCGGGCGGCGGATCCGCGACGCGTTCGTGGTCGGCGAGGGCTATTCCGAACTCATGACGGCGGACTACAGCCAGATCGAGATGCGGATCATGGCGCATCTCTCCCGGGACGAGGGTCTGATCGAAGCGTTCAACACCGGTGAGGACCTGCACACGTTCGTGGCGTCGCGGGCGTTCAGCGTGCCGATCGAAGAGGTCACCCCGGAGCTACGGCGTCGGGTGAAGGCGATGTCGTACGGGCTGGCGTACGGGCTGTCCGCCTACGGCCTGGCCGCCCAGCTGAAGATCTCCACCGAGGAAGCCAAGGTCCAGATGGAGCAGTACTTCGACCGGTTCGGTGGGGTACGCGACTACCTGCGCGACGTGGTCGACCAGGCGCGCAAGGACGGTTACACGTCGACGGTGTTCGGCAGGCGTCGCTATCTGCCGGAACTGGACAGCAGCAACCGCAACGTGCGCGAGGCCGCCGAACGGGCCGCGCTCAACGCGCCGATCCAGGGCAGCGCGGCCGACATCATCAAGGTGGCGATGATCAACGTCGACGCGGCGCTCAAAGAGGCGGGCCTGAAATCGCGGATGCTGCTGCAGGTGCACGACGAGCTGCTCTTCGAGGTCGCCGAGGGCGAGCGGGACACGGTCGAAAAGCTGGTCCGCGACAAGATGGGCAACGCGTATCCGCTCGACGTGCCGCTGGAGGTCTCCGTCGGGTACGGCCGCAGCTGGGACGCCGCGGCGCACTAATCAGCGTGCGTCGGCGGCCAGGCCCACGCCCAGCGCCATGAGCGCGGCGCCCATGACCCGTTCTATGCGGCGACGAATGTGGGTGCGGCTCAACACCTCTCGCGCCCGAGATGCCGCCAGCACCACACCTGCGCACCATGCGGTGTCGATCACCAGCTGAATGCCCGCCAGCACCAGCAGCGTCGGAATCAGCGGACCGCTGGACGGCAGGAACTGGGGGAGCACCACGATGCCGAACGCCGCCGCCTTCGGGTTGGCGGCGATGGACAGCAGCGCCGCACGGGCATGACGTCGATCAGGTGCTGCATCTGCATGCGAGCAGTATCGCCGAGGCGCCAAGCGATTTATCGAACGGGCGGGGCGTGGAACCCGGCAAGCCCGGCCAGGGCGGGCGCCGACATACGGGCGGCGTGCACCGCGTAGGCCTCTTCCGTCTGCATCGCGTACACCCGCTCGTCACCGAAACCGCGATCGATGCGGTCGCGGACGAATGCCAGCTCGATGACCTGGGCGGCGAAGTTCTCGACCGCCTTGCGGGCGGGTTTTCCGCCGATCCGGTGGGCGTGCGCGATCGCCAGCTTGCGGTTGCGGATCGAATTCAGCCACGTCGCCTCGCTCGGGGTGACGAGTTGGGCCGCCACCATGCCCGGCAGCTTCTCGGCCACGATCTGCTGCTCTTTCCTGCGGCTGCGGATGCCGAGCACGATCGCGAACACGAACACCGGCACCATCCAGAAGAAGTACACGGCGAAGTACGTCTCGGGCCCGATCAGCGACGACCCGTTCCACAGCCCGTGCATGATCACCGCGGCCAGGTACCCGAGCAGGATGCAGCCGGCCTTCGCGAGGGCGCTGCGCTTGTGCAGGGCGAACCAGACGCCGATGCCGAACATCGTGGTGAACAGCGAGTGCGCGAACGGCCCCATAATCAGCCGGACGGCGGCCGTCAGCAGCGAGTCGCCCAGCGACGCGCCGTCGGCGATGTAGAGGATGTCCTCCAACCAGGCGAAACCGGCGCCGACGAGGCCGGCGTACACCAGGCAGTCGGTCAGTGAGTTGAGTTCGCGGCGTCGCCGCCCGGTCATCATGAGCAGCAGGAACGCACCCTTGGCGGCTTCTTCGACGACGGGTGCGCCGATCGCGATGGACACCCAGCTCACGTCCTCGGACACGCCTCGGACGATCATCGACTCCAGGACGAGGCCGATGATCACCGAGAGGATCACCGCGACCGACGCGCCCCACAGGAACGCGAAGATCAGCAGCCGGGGCGGTTCCGGTTCCCACCGGTCCAGCCAGATATAGGCGAACACGACCACGGCGATCGCCACCCCGGACAGCACGAACCCGACCGAGGCGCCGACCGGGTTGAGCGCGGTCAGGCCGATGACGATCAGGCCCGCGATGATGCCCAGCAGGATGAGCACGCCCAACGGCGCGCCGACGTGGCGGATTTTGCGCTGAAAGGGTGGGTGAATCGGCCATGACTGCTGCGGAGCACCGGCGTATGCCACGTAGGCAGGGTAATCAACGAGGTGGCGGGTTGCGCTGCTACTGGGACCGAGTTTGTCCTGCATGTACCCAGTCGAGTAACCTCTACGGGTACCTGTCTGTGGTTTTTCTATAGGTCTATGGCGGGTAACACCCTTAACAACTGTCCCTACGACCCAACCTGTCCGGAGCAACCCACCACATGCCAAGTCCCTCCGTCACCTCGCCGCAAGTAGCCGTCAACGACATCGGCTCGGCCGAGGACTTTCTCGCCGCCATCGACAAAACCATCAAATACTTCAACGATGGCGACATCGTCGAGGGAACCATCGTCAAGGTTGACCGTGACGAAGTCCTGCTCGACATCGGTTACAAGACCGAAGGCGTCATCCCTTCCCGTGAGCTCTCCATCAAGCACGACGTCGACCCCAACGAGGTCGTCTCCGTGGGCGATGAGGTCGAAGCCCTGGTCCTCACCAAGGAGGACAAGGAAGGCCGCCTGATCCTGTCCAAGAAGCGCGCTCAGTACGAGCGGGCCTGGGGCACCATCGAAGAGCTTAAAGAGAAGGACGAGGCCGTCAAGGGCACCGTCATCGAGGTCGTCAAGGGCGGCCTGATTCTCGACATCGGCCTGCGCGGCTTCCTGCCCGCGTCGTTGGTCGAGATGCGTCGTGTCCGCGATCTGCAGCCGTACATCGGCAAGGAGATCGAGGCCAAGATCATCGAGCTGGACAAGAACCGCAACAACGTGGTGCTGAGCCGCCGCGCCTGGCTGGAGCAGACGCAGTCCGAGGTGCGCAGCGAGTTCCTCAACCAGCTGCAGAAGGGCGCGATCCGCAAGGGCGTGGTCAGCAGCATCGTCAACTTCGGCGCGTTCGTCGATCTCGGCGGTGTCGACGGCCTGGTGCACGTCTCCGAGCTGTCCTGGAAGCACATCGATCACCCGTCCGAGGTCGTGCAGGTGGGCGACGAGGTCACCGTCGAGGTCCTCGACGTCGACATGGACCGCGAGCGGGTTTCGCTGTCGCTCAAGGCGACTCAGGAAGATCCGTGGCGCCACTTCGCCCGTACCCACGCCATCGGCCAGATCGTGCCGGGCAAGGTCACCAAGCTGGTGCCGTTCGGTGCGTTCGTCCGCGTCGAGGAGGGCATCGAGGGTCTGGTGCACATCTCCGAGCTGTCCGAGCGCCACGTCGAGGTCCCGGACCAGGTGGTCCAGGTCGGCGACGACGCGATGGTCAAGGTCATCGACATCGACCTGGAGCGTCGCCGCATCTCGCTGAGCCTCAAGCAGGCCAACGAGGACTACACCGAGGAGTTCGACCCGTCGAAGTACGGCATGGCCGACAGCTACGACGAGCAGGGCAACTACATCTTCCCCGAGGGCTTCGACGCCGAGACCAACGAATGGCTCGAGGGCTTCGAGAAGCAGCGCGAGGAGTGGGAGTCGCGCTACGCCGAGGCGGAGCGCAGGCACAAGATGCACACCGCGCAGATGGAGAAGTTCGCTGCAGCCGAAGCTGCCGAGGCTGCGAAGCCGGCGTCGGCCAATGGTTCGTCTCGCTCCGAGGAGGAGCCCGCGGCCGGTGGGTCGCTGGCCAGCGACGCCCAGCTGGCGGCGCTGCGGGAGAAGCTCGCAGGGAACGCCTGATCTCTAGAACAACAACGTGCGCCCCGGCTCGGTCGAGCTGGGGCGTTCGTTGTTTTCGGGTACTGACAAACTGGTGCGGTGCTGCGTATAGGCCTGTCCGGAGGAATCGGCGCCGGAAAATCGACGGTGTCGGCGACGTTCAGTGAGCTCGGAGGGATCGTCGTCGACGGCGACGTCATCGCCCGCGAGGTCGTTGAGCCGGGGACCGAGGGGTTGGCCAAGCTGGTCGACGCGTTCGGTCGTGACATCCTGCACGCCAGCGGACCGATGGCCGGCGCGCTGAACCGGCCCGCCCTGGCGGCCATCGCCTTCAGCGACGACGAGAAACGGCAGATGCTCAACGGCATCGTGCATCCGCTGGTCGCGCACCGTCGGTCGGAGCTGATCGCGGCCGCTGCCGATGATGCCGTGATCGTCGAGGACATCCCGCTGCTCGTCGAGTCCGGGATGGCGCCGATGTTCCCGTTGGTGGTGATCGTGCACGCCGACGAGGATGTCCGCGTGAAGCGGCTGATCGAACACCGCGGCTTCACCGAGGAGGATGCCCGGGCCCGGATCGCGGCGCAGGCCACCGAGGAACAGCGCCGCGCTGTGGCCGACGTGTGGCTGGACAATTCGGGCAGCACCGCCGACCTCATCGGCAAGGCCCGTGAGCTGTGGCATCAGCGCATCCTGCCGTTCGCCCACAACCTCGACCACGGACAGCCCGCGCGCACCGAGCCGGTCCTCGTGCCGAGCGATCCGTCGTGGCCCGAACAGGCGCGCAGGATGACGGCCCGGCTCAACACCGCATGCGGTCACCGCGCCGTGCGCATCGACCACATCGGTTCCACGGCGGTTCCCGGGGTCGACGCCAAAGACGTGATCGACATGCAGGTGACGGTGGCCTCGCTCGAGGCGGCCGACGAGCTCGCCGAAGCGCTGGTCAATGCGGGGTATGTACACACGCCGATCACTGCGGACGTGGGTAAGCCCGACGCACGCAGCACCGCCGCCGCGTTCGATCACACCAACGATGAATCGTTGTGGCACAAGCGACTTCACTGCTCAGCCGACCCCGGCCGGCCGACCCACGTCCATCTTCGGGTCGACGGTTGGCCGGGGCAGCAGTTCGCCCTGCTGTTCGTCGACTGGTTGCGGGCCAACCCGTCGGTGCAGGCCGACTATGTCGCGCTGAAACGGCGGGTGGCGGCGCAGGCGCACCCCAACACCGGCGCATACGCCGATGCAAAGGAGCCATGGTTCCTCGACGCCTACCGGCGGGCCTGGGAATGGGCTGACACCACCGGTTGGCGGCCGTAACCGTTGGGAACTTCCCAACAAAAGTGTCCACTTGACCGACGCCCGTAGCTCCTACCGGTAGCAGCGGCCCGACCGGGCCTGCGCCCACCAGAGGAGTACGTCATGTCCCATGCAGTGGCACGGGCGGCGGAGACCGTTCTCATCGCCGCGAGTCTCGGCGTCGTCGGTATCGGCGTCGCACTTGGATCCGCCAGCATCGCCGGAGCCGAGCCCAAGAAGTTCAACCAATCCGAGAGCGGCCTCAAGCTGATGTGCGACCGCTACGGCGGCAAATTCAGCCCGTCGGGCGAACACACGGGAGCGATGTGTTCATGGAAGGACGGGTCGGACACGATTTGCAATAAGAAGCAGGAATGCGTGGTCGTCGAACCGATTGACACGCAACGTGATCCGGGCCTGCCAGTGCTGCAGCCACTGGGCTCGTTGCAGGTAGTCGCTTAGGCGGCCGGTTCCGTCGCCGCCGCCTCGGACGCCTCGGTGGACGGCTCGGCAGGCGCGGAGTCGGGTGCCGGAGCCACCGGGTTCGCGATGTTCAGCGGAGCGCCGCACTGCAGGGTGCCGTACAGCGGATCGTCCTTGACGCGGAACAACCGAGGCGCGATGAACTGATCGGCCTGAGCGACGATCTGATCGTCGACCAGGATCTCGCAGTGCAGGTTCGATCCGTACGGCCACCCGATGGACAACTCCATCCCCGCCAGCTTGGGGTCGTCGAGAACGGTGTTCACCTCGAAGGTCTGGCCGGGCAGCATCGTCGGCGTGGCGCTGTTGACGTTGTGGTCATCCTGCTTGTAGGCCACCACCGCGTCACGCGATGTGCCGTCGGCCCGCGCGCGGTAGATCACGTTGTGGAGCACCTGAGGCGGATCGGCGGCCGCTGGCGTCGGTGGCGGCTCGGGCTCGGTGACTGGTTGCGCGAACGCGGCCGCCGGAGACAAGAGCGTGCCCGCGCCGGCGGCAGCGACGGCGGCAAGAGCAAGCCACCGGCGCTTGGTAGAACTCATGAGAGCTGACTTTACCGGCTTTGCCCATGTCAGAGAGATGCAGCCGGTTTTCGCAGAAATTGCCATCACTTGGTCATCGATCAAGATCAACCAGGCGTTACGTCGCATTCCGCCAGGTCAGGACCACGCCGTGGCTGGCGAGCCAGCGGTCGAGGTCATAGTCGTGCCGCGACAGTCCCTCGATCGTTGATACGGCGGTCTGAACTGCATGTTCGCCGGTCTCGGGACTGAGTAAGCGGTGCCGGACGGCGGTGAGCAGCTCGTCGACGTCGGCCAGCTCGACGCCGAATCCGGTCCGCACCACCAGGTCGAGGTAATGATCCTCCGATTTCCACTCGGTTTCGCCCGGCGTGTAGCGGCCGACGTCGAGGTAGAAGTTTTGGTCGCGTTCATGACCAGGGTTGAAGTGGAACACGGTGACCCGCAGGCTCAGCTCGGGCAGCAGCCACGACTCGAGATAGTGGAATTGGGCGCGACCAGGCGTAGGCCGGGCCATGTACAGGCCCCAGGGCTGGACGGTGTAGACGTCCACGGCCCGCTCGATGCCCTTCGGATCGGTGTTGGTGCGGGCCACCAGGTCGAATGTCTCGTGTTTGGGAGGGTGAATGGAGACAGCCTACGGTCGGCTCGGTCTGCGGAACAGAACATGTCGGTGCGGGGTTCTACCCTGGTGAATATGGCTTTCGCTACCGAACATCCCGTGCTGGCGCACTCGGAGTACCGCCCTGTCGACTCGATCGTGCGCGCCGGCGGACGCTTCGAGGTGGTCAGCCCATACGCGCCGGCAGGTGACCAGCCGGCGGCCATCAACGAGCTCGAGCGCCGGATCAATGCGGGGGAGCATGACGTGGTGCTGCTCGGCGCCACCGGCACCGGTAAGTCGGCGACGACGGCATGGCTCATCGAACGGGTACAGCGGCCGACGCTGGTGATGGAACCCAACAAGACGCTCGCCGCGCAGATGGCGAACGAGCTACGGGAGATGTTGCCGCACAACGCCGTTGAGTACTTCGTCTCGTACTACGACTACTACCAGCCCGAGGCGTACATCGCGCAGACCGACACCTACATCGAGAAGGACAGCTCGATCAACGACGATGTGGAGCGGCTGCGGCACTCGGCGACGTCCAGCCTGCTGTCGCGGCGTGATGTCGTGGTGGTGGCGTCGGTGTCCTGTATCTACGGTTTGGGCACCCCGCAGTCCTACCTGGACCGGTCGGTCGAGCTGAAGGTCGGCCAGGAGGTCCCGCGCGACGCGTTGCTGCGGCTTCTGGTGGACGTGCAGTACACCCGCAATGACATGGCGTTCACCCGCGGCTCGTTCCGCGTCCGGGGCGACACCGTCGAGATCATCCCGTCGTACGAGGAACTGGCGGTGCGCATCGAGTTCTTCGGCGACGAGGTCGAGGAGCTGTACTACCTGCACCCCCTGACGGGAGACGTGGTTCGCAAGGTCGACTCGCTGCGGATCTTCCCGGCCACCCACTACGTCGCAGGACCGGAGCGGATGGCCCACGCGATCTCCACCATCGAGCAGGAACTCGAGGAGCGACTGGCCGAACTGGAAGGCCAGGGCAAGCTGCTCGAGGCGCAGCGGCTGCGCATGCGCACCAACTACGACATCGAGATGATGCGCCAGGTCGGGTTCTGCTCGGGCATCGAGAACTATTCGCGCCACATCGACGCCAGGCCTGCCGGCTCGGCACCCGCCACCCTGCTGGACTACTTCCCGGACGACTTCTTGTTGGTCATCGACGAGTCGCACGTGACGGTCCCGCAGATCGGCGGCATGTACGAGGGCGACATCTCCCGTAAGCGCAACCTCGTGGACTTCGGATTCCGGTTGCCGTCAGCGATCGACAACCGGCCGCTGACGTGGGAGGAGTTCGCCGACCGGATCGGGCAGACGGTGTATCTGTCGGCCACACCCGGCCCCTACGAGCTGAGCCAGTCCGCCGGCGAGTTCGTCGAGCAGGTGATTCGCCCGACCGGCCTGGTCGACCCGAAGGTTGTGGTGAAGCCGACCAAGGGGCAGATCGACGATCTGATCGGGGAGATCCGCCTTCGCGCCGAGCGCGACGAACGCGTGCTGGTCACCACGCTGACCAAGAAAATGGCCGAGGACCTGACCGACTATCTGCTCGAGATGGGCATCAGGGTGCGTTACCTGCACTCCGAGGTCGACACACTGCGCCGGGTCGAGCTGCTGCGACAGCTGCGGCTCGGTGACTACGACGTCCTCGTGGGCATCAACCTGCTGCGGGAGGGGCTCGACCTGCCGGAGGTGTCGCTGGTCGCGATCCTCGATGCCGACAAGGAAGGCTTCCTGCGGTCGCCGCGCAGCCTGATCCAGACCATCGGTCGTGCGGCGCGCAACGTGTCGGGCGAAGTGCACATGTACGCCGACAAGATCACCGACTCGATGAAGGAAGCCATCGACGAGACCGATCGCCGCCGGGCCAAGCAGATCGCCTACAACAAAGAACACGGCATCGATCCAAAGCCGTTGCGCAAGAAGATCGCCGACATTCTCGACCAGGTGTACCGCGAGGCCGACGATGTGGAGGTCGGTGGTTCGGGGCGCAACGCGTCGCGCGGCCGTCGCGCTCAGGGCGAGCCGGGCCGTGCCGTCAGCGCAGGCATCATCGAGGGCCGCGATACCACCAACATGCCCCGCGCCGAGTTGGCCGACCTGATCAAGGATCTGACCGAGCAGATGATGGCCGCCGCCCGCGATCTGCAGTTCGAGTTGGCGGCGCGGATCCGCGACGAGATCCACGATCTGAAGAAGGAACTGCGCGGGATGGACGCCGCGGGGTTGAAGTAGCTCATCGCCCAAGGCGGGCGGCCCGACTCCGCCCGCCTGCATCGGGTGCTCAAACGAGGCAGCCTCAGCGGCGAATGATGTCGGGGACCCCCCAACCGGGGCGTGGTGGCGGTGCGGGTTGCGTTGGCTGCGCCACTGGTTCCGGCGGCGCTGCTGGCGGCGGGTTCTGACCACCCACGACCGGCCCTGGGTTTGCCACTTCGGGGCTATCCGAGGGCATGGGAGGCCCTTGCATCGGGGCCGGTTCGCATCTGGACCCATTCAGCTGTCCACCAGCTCTCCAGCAGCAGAATTTGACCTCTTCCAACGCTTGCGGCGCCGTGGTCTTTCCGTCTTCGTGACGCTTTAACGCTGCATTGCTGCAGTTCTCGTAGGACTTAGGGTCCCACTTTCTTTCCGCGTGCGAGACCGCGGGTTGACTGAGGCCGCCGAGCGCCAATGCGAGCGCCGCCGCCCCGAACACCGTCGCCGCGGTCGATCGTTTGAATGTACGCACCTGCTGGGTGTGCATTTCTCTTCCTTCGGTTGATGGCCCGTCGAGCATCCAAAGAGGCTTGCCGAGCTTGTTGCGTGTCGTCATGTGGGTTCCTTGCTTGATGGGCTTCTGACGCGTACATGTCTGGCCGCACGGAACGGCCGGCACATGAGCGATTGCCTCAATTCGCAGGCGCGGCAACACACGAGGCAGAAGATCCGCACCCCATGCCGCGGAAGGCGGGTTGACCCGCGCCTCGAGTAGTCGTTTCGACGCTTGCGATTTCGGTCATGCCACGAACGTAGAAGCGGCGACGTGGGCGGCGCATCGCCCTATGCGGCCATCTTCTGCAGATGGCCCGTTTCGGCTACCTCACAAGATGCTGAGGCGCGCAACCTCCGCGCCGGCCGCGGGGCTGAAGTAGTCAGTCCCGCAGGTGGCTCTCGAAGAAGCGGCTTGCGGCGTCGGCGATCTCGCGATGCAGGGCCGCCCGGTCGACACCTGGTGCGTCGATGCAGGCTTCTGGGAACTCGTCGCGACCGATCTGGTTGCACTGGTTGGTGAAGATCTCGTGGTCGACGTCGCCGGGCAGGATGTTCAGCTCAGAGCCGGGAATATTGTGCGCGGCGAATTCGGCGTTCTCGTCGGGCGGCGTCTGGGTGTCGCGGGCGCCGACGATGAGATAGGTCGGCAACTTCAGTTCGTGCAGCCCGGCCTCGTCCATCCCGAACGCCTGGATGATCCCCGGCGCCATGGCGAAGACCGCCTTGATCCGCGGATCCGCGACATCGAGGGCGGGAGCGGCGTCGAGCGGTAGCTGATCGCGTAGATGTTGGGGCACCGCCCGGTTGTTCTTCCAGCCGCGCTGGAAGTCCAGATACCTCTCGGCGTTGACCCGGGCTCCACCGATCCACAGCGATGTGAACCCGCCCTGCGAATGTCCGGCCACCCCGATCCTGTCCTTGTCGATCAATGGCCCCCAAAAGGCGTCGCCGACAAGGAAATTCGCGGTGAGCGTCAGGTCCTTCGGCCGCTGCCACAGCTTGTTGGCGAGATACACGATCGACGAGTCGTAGCTGTTGGCGCGGTAGTGGTCCAAGGCCGCGACGATGTAGCCGCGGCTGGCGAGTGCCTGCGCGAACCATGCGTAGACCAACCCGTTGCTGCCCCGCCCGTGTGAGAACAGGATCAACGGGTGACGTTCGATGTCCACCGGGGACAGGTCGGGATAGACCGTCACGTCGGTGTAGAACGGCATCGGGAACGCCTCGGCGCCGGGCGGAGCCGCGACGGCTGGGTAGAAGACGTCCAAGGCCAGATGGCGGTCTGTCCCGTCCGGGCCGCGGTCGACGAACTCGACCTGCCGGATACCGACGGTGACGGCGGGATCCGGGGCGACGGGAGCGGGCTCGTTTCGGGTGTCGCCGCCCTGACCGCAGCCCGCGACCAGTACGGCGATCAACGTGCAAACCAAAGCTCGCAACATGAGTTGCAACCTAGCGTCAGCCAGGGACTTTTGCGGTCTGAGCGCCACCTATCGGAATAACTTGACCTCAACCGCGGTTGAGCTCCTAGCGTGAGCGGCGTGTCCGTAACCGCAACGAAAGCCACCGGTGGCTGGCGTGAATTGTTGGGGCCGAAGTACCTCGGAGCCTCGACCGTGTTGGCCGGTGGCGTTGCGTTGTACGCCACCAACGAGTTCCTCACCATCAGCCTGCTTCCGAGCACGGTCGCCGAGATCGGCGGCCAGCGCCTCTACGTATGGGTCACCACGGTGTACCTGGTGGCGTCGGTGGTGGCGGCGACCACCGTGAGCGCTGTGCTGGCACGGGTGGGCCCCCGGTGGGCCTACCTTTCGGGACTCGGCGTGTTCGGACTCGGCAGCTTGTTCTGCGCGCTGGCGCCGACGATGGAACTGCTGTTGGTCGGCCGAGTGATACAGGGCGCGGCCGGCGGACTGCTCGCAGGGCTCGGCTACGCGGTCATCAATTCCACGCTGCCACAAACGCTCTGGACCAAAGCGTCGGCCCTCGTGTCGGCGATGTGGGGCGTCGGTACGCTCCTCGGCCCCGCGGCAGGCGGCTTGTTCGCCCAATACGGTTCGTGGCGTTGGGCTTTCGGCGTGCTCGTCGTGCTGGCCGCCGCCATCGCCGTGCTGGTGCCGTTCGCCCTGCCCGCGCGCACCGATGCGCCGCCGGTGCGTGACCGGATACCGGTGTGGTCGCTGCTGCTGCTCGGTGCGGCGGCGCTGGCGATCAGCATCGCGGGTGTCCCTCGCAATATGCTCTGGACCGTCGCACTGGTTGGGGTGGGCGCCGGGCTGGTCGCGGTGTTTTTGATCGTCGACCGTCGGGCGAGCGCGGCGGTGCTGCCGCCCACGGCTTTTCGGCCCGGCCCGCTGAAGTGGATCTACCTCACCCTCGGCATGCTGATGGCCGCGACGATGGTCGACCTGTACGTGCCGTTCTTCGGCCAGCGGCTCGCGCATCTCGCGCCGGTGGCGGCGGGGTTCCTCGGGGTCGCATTGGCTGTCGGCTGGACGCTGAGCGAGATCGCCAGCGCATCGGTGACCCGGACGAAGGTCGTCGTGCGCATCGTCGCGGTGGCGCCGCTGGTGATGGCCGCGGGGCTGGCTTTGGCGGCGGCGACTCAGGTCGACGACGCGTCGGGCCTAGTGATCGCGGTCTGGGTGGTCGCGCTGGCGCTCACGGGGACCGGGGTCGGCATGGCGTGGCCGCATCTGTCGGCGTGGGCGATGGGCTCTGTCGACGACGCCAGCGAGGGCGGCCGTGCGGCGGCAGCCATCAACACCGTGCAGCTGATCTTCGGAGTTTTCGGGGCGGGCCTGGCGGGCATCGTGGTCAACGCCACCGACCGCGGGGATGCGACGGCGGCACGGTGGATGTTCGTGACCTTCGCGGTGCTGGCTGTCGTCGGCCTTGTGGCCTCTACGAGAAGCGGTAGTCGGACAGGTCAATCGACACCATGAGCTGATCCAAAAGCGGGCGGCCGTCGTCACCACGCCGGTAGGCCCGTCGTTTGGTCGGCATCTTGATGCCGTCGGCGTCCACGAAGTCCGAGATGTACTGAATCGCGGCGAACCCGCCTGCGACGTCGACGCGGTACTCGTGCCGCGCCAGGAGCAGGTCGGGCCCGAAGTAGAACTCCTGCAGGGTGCTGTGACTGGCAACGCCGGCCGGAAACGTCACCTGCAGACCGGTCAGTTCTCGACCATCGTCTTCGATCGGATCGAGCGGTCGCAGAGTGAATCCCGGCAGTGTCAACAGGAATGGGCCCGTCAGGTACGTCCACATCGCGTAGCCGTTGAAGTAGGCCCGTTGCAAGGGATTCCACGGGGTGTCGAGCTCGTGGCCGGCGAACGACGACCTCGGGTCCGCTTGCTCGGCGACCAGGGTGCCGTCGAGCTTCTGGATCGCGACCCGGTCCGGTGCGAAGTCGGTTCTCTGGTCGTCGGCGCCAAACGGGTGCACCGAGGCCCATTCGCGGTGCAGCGCTGCAGTCATCCTGCGAGGGGTCGGGTCCGGCTGTTGGCCCTTCATCTCGAACAGCAGGCCGCCGCTGACAATCGTGGCCTCGACGCGGGTGAAGCGCCGCCAGACGGCGAGTCCGCCGTGCGCGTCGAGCACCGCGGTCAGGAGATCGGGCGCCATGGACGTCACAGTACGGGCAGCAGGTGCCGCAGAATGCGCGCCGAGGTCGCCGACGCCTGTTCGACGAATTCGGTGAAGTCGAACAGCGCATTGCCGCCTGCGAGGTCGGACAGGGCGCGGATGACGAGCCAGGGGAGACCGAACGCCTCGCACACCTGCGCGACCGAGCCGCCCTCCATTTCGATCGCCTGGCCACCGAGTTCGGCGAGCAGCCGTCGCCGGGTGCTGTCGCAGTTCAGGTACTGGTCCCCGGTAAGGACTGTGCCGTAGACGATTTGGCCGGGGATCGACAGCTCGGCGAGTCGTTCCTTCACTCTGGCGAGCAGCTCGGGATCAACGGGGTAGCCGAGCCGGTCGGACGGGTTGATGATCGGCGCGTGGCCCGGCTGATAGGTCCGGACCTGTTGGTTCTCGAGCACACCGGCGTCGTGCTGGACGATCTGGTCCGCCACGACGACGTCGCCGATCGACAGCGCGGGATCGAGGCCACCCGCGACGCCGGAGAAAACGATTGTGCGACAACCGAACCGATCGGCCAGCACCGTGGTGACGATCGCGGCGTTGACCTTGCCCATGCCCGACCCGGCGAGCACGACCTCGTGACCGTCGAGAACCCCGGTGACGAATCGCGTGTGGGCCACCGCTTCGGAGTGAGTCTCGGTCAGGGCACTCTGGAGGGCGGCAAGCTCCTGCGGGATCGCGCAGATGAGTCCGATGGTCACAGTGCATTGTGACCCAAGGCCGCGCGCCGTGCGGTTCGCGTCACGACGATCCGAACTGTGGGCCGGGGGATCGCATGGTGGCAGGGTCGGTTCTGCTGCGGGTGTGGCCGAGTGGCTAGGCACCGGCCTGCAAAGCCGTTTACGCGGGTTCGAATCCCGCCACTCGCTCCAGCATCAGCGCGTCGAGCGCTCCCGGACCACGTGCTCCAGCGTCTTGACCAGTCGTTTCTCCGCGACCGGGAGCATCCGCCCGGCCCTGGGCTCGACCACAACACGCAGACCGTCACCCCGCGGGAGCCGGTGCCTAGTATTTCTGGATGGCCAAACTGGAGTTGACTCGCGAGTTGTCGCTGAGCCCCGACGAGGCGTGGCAGCACGCGTCGAACCTGTCTGACCTCGGGGACTGGCTCCAGATGCATGAGGGCTGGCGGGGCGACGTGCCGTCGGAACTGGCGGTGGGCACGACGATCGTCGGTGTCGCAGGTGCGAAAGGGATGCGTAATCGCGTCAAGTGGACCGTCCGCGAGTTCGACCCACCGAAGCTGCTCGCGATCACCGGCGACGGCGTCGGCGGCACCAAGTACGCGTTGAAGATGACGGTCGCGCCGACCGAATCGGGCTGCGCGTTCACCGTCAAGATCGACCTCGGGGGCAGGCCGTTGTTCGGGCCGATCGGGGCGGTGGCCGCACGTGCCGTGAAGGGCGACATCGAGCGCTCGATCGAACGCTTCGAGTCGCTGTACAGCTGAGCTCCGCGCCTCGGCCGTGTCTTTACGATCTTCGCGGTATTGACGCAGACGAAAATGATATACGCCCAATTCGTCTGCGGCAGAAGCACGTTCAATGCCTGACCAGTATTGTTTGCTGAAGCTCACACGGCTGTGGCGCGGAATATTTGTTGCGCGACGGGGTTAAGATTATGTCGGGTCGGAACTGAAATTGATGCGGTAGTTGAGGTTGATCGTGAAGATGAAGAAGATCGCCGCCGGTGCGGCGTTTATCGGAACGTTGGGTTTCACGGCAGTCGGGTTGAGCGCGGGGCTCGCCAACGCTGAAGAGGCGCTACCGAATTCACCCGCGGTGACGTTGAAGCTCAACAAGCCCAAGCCCCACTGGGATGACTGGCGCGGCCCCGACCATTGGCGTGGCGCTCGCTGGGATGCTCCGCCTCCGCCTCCCTACTATTACGGCCCTGGCCCCTGTCCATGGGTGCCGCCGGCCGTATCCGGTTGGGTGCCACCAGCGGTCTGCTAGGCCTGCAGCGCGAATAGTCGATCTGGCGTTAGGCATTACGGCGACTGCACGCTTGTTTGCGCCCGTTCTCGGGCTTGGATTCAGGCGATGCGTACAACAAGCGTGCAGTCGGCGCTCAGCCCAGCAGTCCGGCGGCGAATCGCAGATCTGACACCAGCGCCTCGAAGGCCTTTTCCCGGTCTTCGGGTCGGCCGCGCAACACCGACGACGGGTGCGCGCTGACCACGACGGTCGGATCGGCCCCGAGTTCGTCGGAGTCGGGCAGGTGTAATGCCTCGCCACGATGGGCCGTGAGGCGAAAAGCGCTTCCCATCAACGACTGTGCGGCCGTCGCTCCCAGCAGCATCAGCACGTCGGGTCGCACCGCGTCCAACTCGGCCAGCAGCCAGGGGCGGCACGACACCACTTCGGTCCGGCTCGGAGTCTTGTGGATGCGGCGCTTTCCACGCTCCGGCAGCGTGAATTTGAAGTGTTTGACCGCGTTGGTGACGTACAGCCGGTCCCGGTCCACGCCCGCGGCCACTAGCGCCTTGTCCAGCAGCCTGCCTGCGGGCCCGACGAACGGCGCGCCCGCCTTGTCCTCCTGATCACCGGGCTGTTCGCCGACCAGCATGAGGTCGGCCGTTGCCGGGCCGGCGCCGAAGACCGTCTGGGTGGCGTCGAGGTACAGGTCGCAGCCTTTGCAGCTGTTCGCGGCATCGGCCAGCTCAGTCAGGTCGCGACTGTCCGGAACGAAGTCGTCTGCCGTCGCTGCCATGGCACGCGGATACCCGGCAATTGATACCGATACTCAAGACGATCTGTAATGTTTTCCGGACTTCACGCCATTGATCGTCTTACTCGCCGACCATAGCGTCGAAGTCATGAAAACAGTTCTCATCACGGGTTGCTCCTCAGGCTATGGGCTCGAAACCGCGCGCCACTTCCATGCGAACGGCTGGAACGTGATCGCGACGATGCGCACACCGCGCGAGGGTCTGCTGCCCGCATCCGACCGAACCCGGGTGTTGCCGCTCGACGTGACCAAGCCCGACAGCATCGCCGCGGCTATCGAGGCGAGCGGCCCGATCGACGTGCTCGTGAACAACGCCGGAATCGGAGTCGTCGGCGCGTTCGAACCCATGCCGATGGCCACGATCCGGGAAGTGTTCGAAACCAACACCTTTGGGGTGATGGCGATGACGCAGGCCGTCGTGCCCCAGATGCGTGAACGCGGGTCCGGCGTGGTGGTCAACGTGACATCGAGTGTGACGTTGACGGCGATGCCGCTGGCCGCTGTCTACACGGCCAGCAAGATGGCGATCGAAGGGTTCACCGCGTCGCTGGCGCTCGAACTCGCCGCGCTCAACGTCACCGTCAAGCTCGTCGAGCCGGGTTACGGCCCGTCGACAAGCTTCACCAGCAACGGCGCATCCCGGATGGACGGGCTGGTGTCCGAGCCGTATCAGGCCTTCGCGGCCCGGATCTTCGAGTCATTCGGGCAGGCCAGTCTCTTCACCACCGAATCCGACGTGGCCGAGACCGTCTACCGCGCCGCGACCGACACGTCGGGCCAACTTCGGTTTCCGGCCGGGGCCGACGCGGTGGAGCTGGCGGACGCCGGGGTCCGTTAGGGACCGGCGTCGGCACGGCGAAGGCGATATCTTGTCGGCATGCCCGTCCGGGACGTCTCGCCGACGGATATCGCACCAGCCGCCGATCCGCTCGAAGCGATCATTCCGTTGTTGCGCCCCCAGGTTGTGCTGTCGAAAGTGGTGAGCGGCGCCGGAGACTGGAGCGTCCGCAAGCCGCGATATGCCGATCCGTCCTTCTGTCTGATGATCGAGGGAAGCTGCTGGCTCCATCCAGACGGAATCGACCCGCTGGAGCTTCATCAAGGCGACTTCCTGCTGCTGCCCGCGACGCCGAGCTTCGTGATGGCCAGTGAGCCCACCATCGAGCCCGTCGACGTCGAGCTCTATCCCACGGGTGATGCGCACTACGGCTCACCCGATGGCCCATCGCCGATGCGCATGCTCGGTGGATACTTCCGCTTCGACCGTGCCAACGCCGCGCTGCTCGTAAAGCTGTTGCCGCCAACGGTTCTCGTTCGTCGCGGAGAACCCGGCTCTGCCCGCCTGAGTCGGATCGTCGACCTCATCACCGAGGAGGCCGTAGCGCAACATCCGTGCCGCGACGTGATTCTCGAGCGGCTCGTCGAGGTGCTGCTGATCGAGTCCTGCCGGTTCCGCACAGAACGTCCTGCGGCAGGGGAGCACGGCCTCATCGCGGGCCTGTCAGATCCCGGCCTGGCCGGCGCGCTGCGCGAGATCCACGCCGACGTGGCACAACCCTGGACGGTCGAGAAGTTGGCAAGGGCCGCGAACATGTCGCGCGCCGTATTCGCAGAACGGTTCACCCGCATCATCGGCATGCCGCCGATGCAGTACGTGTTGGAGTGGCGGGTGGCACTGGCCAAGGACATGCTGCGCGACGAACGGCCGTCGCTCGCAGAGGTCGCCGACCGAGTTGGCTATCAGTCCGCAAGCGCATTCACGACCGCGTTCACCCGAGTGAACGGCTGCTCCCCGCGGGAGTATGCGCGCAGTGCTGCCGTACGCCAGAACAATTGACGTGACCGCTCATTCGATTCCGTTCTCCGGCAGCATTTCTGCCGTTCGCACACGTTATGTAGGACTGGTCACGTCGGGCGTGACGAGGTGATGTTGCCAGCGCAACCCTGTGCGAATGAGCAGGCGAATGGTATCCAGGTGTGGTGATTCGCACCCATGTTCCCGTGAGGACGGGTTACTGTCTCGGGTGGCGATCCAACTGACACTGGGAGGACTTGGATGAGCGGCTACACGACCATCGTTGTCGGCACGGACGGATCGGATTCGTCGCTGCGCGCGGTGGAGAGGGCCGGCCAGATCGCCGCCGGGTCAGACGCCAGGGTTGTCGTGGCGACGGCGTACTTCCCTCAGAGCGAGGATCAGCGGGCCGCCGACGTGCTCAAGGACGAGGGCTACAAGATGTCGGGCAACGCCCCCATCTACGCAATCCTGCGTGAGGCCCGCGATCGCGCGGTACAGGCGGGAGCGAAGAACGTCGAGGAGAAGGCGGTCGTCGGTGCCCCCGTCGATGCGCTCGTTGACCTCGCGGATGAAGTGAAGGCGGATCTGCTCGTCGTCGGCAATGTGGGCCTGTCCACCATCGCGGGCCGGCTGTTGGGATCGGTGCCCGCGAACGTCGCGCGCCGGTCTAAGACCGACGTACTGATCGTGCACACCACACCGTAAAGACCAGCGCCGCAAACACAATCGGCCAATCGCCGAGTTTGTCGTAGAGGGTCGAGCGCGATCCGAGCGGAACGTCGACCACCAACACGCCGCGATCACTTGCGGGCAGCCAGCCCAGCTTGCGGCCGCGTGCGTCGAACGCCGAACTGACACCGGACAACCCGGCATGCACCGCCGGATGGCCCACCTCGACGGCGTGGACAGCGACCATGCTCGCCAGTTGCGGCTGCGCCCAGCTGCCTTGATAACTCGACGTCGAACTTTGGTACGCCAGCAACTCCGCACCCAGCCGCACCGCCCGTCGCGGCAGGTCCGAGAACGTCGTCTCGAAGCTGATCAGTGGGCCGACGGCCAGTGATCCGGTGTGTAGTACCACTGGCCCGGTCCCGCGCCGACGGTCCTCGCCTGCGGCCTTCGTATGACGGGTCGCCCACCCGAGCAGCGGCCGCAGCGGGACGTATTCACCGAACGGCACCAGCCGGGTCTTGGCGTACGAGCCCCGCACCCCGTCCGGCCCGATGAGCACCGAGGACTTGTAGATTCCGCCCTCCGGCGCGCGCGCATCGACGTTGACCAGCAGATCCGCGCCGATTCGTCGGCGAAGGTCGACCACGCGGCGCAGCGTTTCCGGATCACTCTCGAGGTCGACGCCGACGCTGCTCTCGCCCCAGACCACGAGGTCGAGCCGCTGGCCCGCCAAACCTTCGGTGAGCGCCTCGCTTGCCGCCTGCCGCGCCGTCGACTCCGCGATGTCGCCGGGCTGGACCAGCGCGATCCGCGCCGTGGCTCCCTCGTCGGGTGCCGGTCCCGCCCAGAACCACACCGGGCCGACGACCGCGAGGACGGCGGGCAGCGCGACCGCGCGCCAGGAGCGCAGCAGGATCGCCCCGACGACCGCAGTGTTGACGGTGACCAGCAGGAAGCTGACGAGCCACACGCCGCCCACCGACGCGGGGGCGAGTGTGGCCGGCTGATTCCACTGCGAGGCGCCGAGCGGTGCCCACGGTCCGCCGAGGCGGTGCCACGAACGGACGGCCTCGGCGAGTACCCAGGCGGAGGGGAGTACCGCCACCGCGGTGAGCAGCTGTCGCATCGTGACGTCGCCGGAAAGCAGTCGATGCGCGGCCCAGCCCCACGGAAACCAGAGCACGCCGATCGCGGCTGCAAAGACAACCAGGAGAGGGCCGGCGCTCGGCCCCAGCCAGTATTGGTTCGCCAGTACGAATCCGGCCATACCGCACCAGGCCCGTCCACCACCCTGTGCGGCGGTGGGTGCCGCCCGGACGAGGAGCAGCAGGGGCGCCAGCCCGATCCATGCCAGCCACCACCACGACGGCGCGGGGAAGGCCAGCGCAAGCAGGGCACCGGCGATCGGTGCCGCCGTGTAGCCCCGAATCGATGTCAGGTAGCGGATGCCTTGGCGATGCTCCCGATCGCCGCGTCGAGGGTGGTGTTGAACTCCTCGTCGCTCTGCTGCGCGGTGAGGCCCTCGGTCAGGGCGCGCGAGAAGCTCGCGATGACGCCGTTGTTGCGGGCCAGCCGCTCGCAGGCCTCGTCACGGCTGTAGCCGCCGGACAGGGCGACCACGCGCAGCACGTTGGGGTGCTCGACGAGCTCCTTGTAGAGGTTGTCGGTGTCGGGCAGCGTCAGCTTGAGCATGACCGTCTGGTTGGCGCCCAGGGCGTTCACCCCGGCGAGCAACGCGGCCTTGAGCTGCTCCTCGGCCTCGGCTTTCTTGGGGCTCTTGATGTCGACCTCGGGCTCGATGATCGGAACCAGGCCCTTGGCGAGCACCTGCTGGCCGACCTCGAATTGCTGGGCGACCACGGCGTCCAGGCCGGCGCCGGGCAGCTTGATGACGGAGCGCTCCTTGGTGCCGAAGACGCCGTTGGCCACCGCCCGGTCGAGCAGCTCGTCCAGCCCGGGCATCGGCTTCATGGTCTGGGCGCCGTCCTTCTCCTCGTTCAGACCCTTGTCGATCTTGAGGAACGGAACGATGTTCTTGACGTTCCACAGGTAGTCGGCGGTGGGACGGCCCTCGATCTGGCGGTCCATCGTCATCTCGAAGAGGATCGCGCCCATGATCCGATCGCCGTCGAAGGCGGGGCTGGTGATGATGCGGGTGCGCATCTCGTGGACCAGATCGAACATCTGGTCATCGCCCGAGTAGGCGTCCTCGGAAATGCCGTAGAGCTTGAGCGCCTTGGGGGTGCTGCCACCGCTCTGGTCGAGTGCTGCGATGAAACCGGCGCCGCTCTGCGCCTTGTTCAACTGATCCTGATTCACCATTTCTCCTGGGTATCTCCTCGACGAGTCCTGCGCATCAGCCTAGGACAGCGCGTTCACGGCATTGCCGCGGCCCATTGCATGTGGCCCTCGAAGCCCAGGGACGTCGCCGGGGAACCCGATGTCGCCAACGGTCGACATACATCAAACGCGGTCAGAAGTCGGCAGGCCGGCGAGACATCACGATGCACCGAACGCTGCATAGGACGGGAACAACGTCGATGACGAAGGTCCTCATCCACGTAAACTCCTGGCAGCGAGACTCAGGTGTTGTTTCCGGTGTTGTTTGCGGTGAGTCTAGTGGTAATCTTGCGGGTGGATACAGCCGGTCCGGAGGTTACAGAATGTCTGTTCTAACAGCTAGTGCCGCTGAGCGACTCGATTTCGAGGCAACAACCCGCTCAATTCGTGAGATTGCCGGCTACCTGCAGAAAACGGTCGGTCAACGA
Source organism: Mycobacterium barrassiae (assembly GCF_025822765.1). GTDB lineage: Bacteria > Actinomycetota > Actinomycetes > Mycobacteriales > Mycobacteriaceae > Mycobacterium > Mycobacterium barrassiae. The sequence goes on from NZ_JACKUK010000020.1 coordinate 58,951, forward strand.
ATCACCGCAGCTCTCGCAGGTCTTGCCGATGCAAAACAGATCGGCAGGTACGCGCGGCCAGGCGGCCCGGAGCCACACGATGTAACCGAACGCAGGCTGCGTGAGGGCTACAAAGTTGTCCGAATGCTCGTTGATGCGTACGACGACACGACCGCCCGGGCCTGGTTGTTTGGCACAAACACACGTCTCGACGATCGTGCGCCAGTCGAGGTTCTCGGCGACGCGTCTGACACGGCTGATTTCGCGATGGTTGTGCAAGCGGCCAGACAGGTCGCTAGCTTTCAGGCGTGACCAAAGTCGGCTCCGAGCTGCTGTTGTGGCGAGTTGGCTATCACGCAAGTCCACTTGATTTCACACCGCTCGAGCTATACAGCTTTAACCATCGCTTCGACGACATTCACCACCGCTTCCGAACCCTTTATCTGGCCGAAGTGCCCGAAACCTGCCTTCGTGAAGTGCTGGCAGATCTCCGGCCAAATCTCGGTGCCAAGCTCAGGCACATCGAGCGATACGGGCCCGAGGCGGCTGAAGATTTCGCCTCCGAGCCGGTGACTGCAAGCTGGCGCCGCCAGCACGTACTAGTTCCGGCGCTACTAAGACTTGACGGCCCAATGATTGACCTAACCGACGGCGCGGTGCGCCAACAGGTTGAAGACAGGCATGCGTCGCTTCTGGTCGAAAACGGCATGGAACACCTTGATCTGCACGAAATCACGACAAGTCGTCGCGTAGTCACCCAGACGATTGCTGGTGACCTCTACGACTGCGGCGTGGCTGCCGTGAGGTTTTTGTCTCGGCTTGACGCTCAACCTTGTGTGGCCCTATTTGAGGGTCACGGAGATGCGGACCCCGTGGGCGAGATCATTCCACTGACGGACCCCGCTCCCGGTCCGCTTCTTACTGTCACGACTGAGTGGAATCTGGACCTGGAGGAATGTCCTGCCTAGTTCAAAGCCGCGCTCTCGCAGGACGTTCAGACGTTATGCGGTGCGTTACCAGCGGCTGACATTGGCTCGATTGGCCAGGTTGAGTGTTACTCGGTGCTGGTCTTGCGAGTTTCCTTCCGTGGTGGACTACCGCTCATAGCCTTCGGAGGGATCACCAACCGCGTTCTTTCCACTCCCCGAGGTGGGGCCGCTCAGTGCCGAGCGTCGTGTCGTCGCCGTGGCCGGGATAAACGACCGTTGAGTCGCCGTAGACGTTGAACACCCGGCTGGTCACGTGGTCGAGCAGCTTCTCGAAGTCGCCCTCCTGCCAGGTCTTGCCGACCCCGCCCGGAAACAGGCAGTCACCGGTGAACAGGTGCGTCGCCTCGTCGGCCCCGTCGAGCGCCAGTGCCACCGATCCGGGGGTGTGGCCCTGCAGGTGGATGACGTCGAACGACAGCTCGCCGATCTTCACGGTGTCCCCGTGGGCCAGGATTCGATCGGGTTTGACGGGTAAGGGCTCGGCGTCGAGTTGATGTGCCGCGGTCGGCGCACCGGTGGCCTTGGCGACCTTCTCCAGCGCCTGCCAGTGATCGAAGTGCTGATGGCTGGTGACGATCAGGCTCAGTTTCGGCGCGAAGCGCTCGATGAGTTCGAGCAGGATCTCGGGGTCGTTGGCCGCGTCGATGAGTAGCGTCGCGCCCGTCTGGGAACACGTCACCAGGTACGCGTTGTTGTCCATCGGGCCGACCGAAACCTTGACGATCGAGGCACCCGGAAGCGTTTGTTTGGCTGCGGTCTGTGGGTCAACATGGCCGGTGTAGTTGTCGCTGACGACGGTCATGTCCTCACGGTATCCGGCCCGGCGCACACTGGCCCAGAACTTGTCGGTGGGGGCACATAGCATGGGCTTCAACTATGTCTTGGAGGACTTCTTCTTGAAAGAGAATGCGTGTGGCTGATCGCCTGATTGTCAAAGGTGCGCGCGAACACAACCTGCAAAGCGTTGATCTTGATCTGCCGCGTGACGCGCTCATCGTGTTCACCGGACTGTCCGGTTCGGGGAAGTCGTCTCTGGCGTTCGACACCATCTTCGCCGAGGGGCAGCGCCGCTATGTCGAGTCGCTGTCGGCCTACGCCCGTCAGTTCCTGGGTCAGATGGACAAGCCCGACGTCGACTTCATCGAGGGTCTGTCACCCGCGGTGTCCATCGACCAGAAGTCCACCAACCGCAACCCGCGGTCGACCGTCGGCACCATCACCGAGGTCTACGACTACCTGCGTCTGCTGTACGCGCGCGCCGGCACCCCGCACTGCCCGGTGTGCGGTGAGCGCATCGCACGCCAGACGCCGCAGCAGATCGTCGATCAGGTGCTCGCGATGGACGAAGGCCTGCGGTTCCAGGTGCTCGCACCGGTGGTGCGCACCCGCAAGGGTGAGTTCGTCGATCTGTTCGACAAGCTGAACTCCCAGGGCTACAGCCGCGTCCGCGTCGACGGGGTGGTGTATTCGCTCACCGAGCCGCCGACGCTGAAGAAGCAGGAAAAGCACGACATCGAGGTGGTCGTCGACCGGCTCACGGTCAAGGCGACCGCCAAGCAGCGGCTGACCGACTCGGTGGAGACGGCGCTGAACCTCGCCGACGGCATCGTGGTGCTGGAGTTCGTCGACCGGGAGGACGACCACCCGCACCGCGAGCAGCGCTTCTCCGAGAAGCTGGCATGTCCCAACGGGCACCCGCTCGCCGTCGACGACCTCGAACCGCGGTCCTTCTCGTTCAACTCGCCGTACGGCGCCTGCCCGGAATGCACCGGTCTGGGCATCCGCAAGGAGGTCGACCCGGAACTCGTCGTCCCAGACCCGGACCTCACCCTCGCCGAGGGGGCCATCGCGCCGTGGTCGATGGGGCAGACCGCCGAGTACTTCACCCGGATGCTGTCGGGGCTCGGTGACCAGCTCGGGTTCGACGTCGACACCCCATGGAAGAAGCTTCCCGCCAAGGCGCGCAGGGCGATTCTGGAGGGCTGCGACGAGCAGGTGCACGTCCGGTACAAGAACCGGTACGGCCGAACTCGTTCGTACTACGCCGATTTCGAAGGTGTGATGGCGTTCCTGCAACGCCGCATGGAGCAGACCGACTCCGAGCAGATGAAGGAGCGCTACGAGGGCTTCATGCGCGACGTGCCGTGCCCCGAGTGCGAGGGTACGCGCCTCAAGCCGGAGATCCTGGCGGTCACGATGACGGCCGAGGGCTTCGGCGCCAAGTCCATCGCCGAGGTGTCCGAGCTGTCGATCGCCGAGTGCGCGGAGTTCCTCAACGCGTTGACGCTCGGCGCACGGGAGCAGGCCATCGCCGGTCAGGTGCTCAAGGAGATCCAGTCGCGACTCGGGTTCCTACTCGACGTCGGACTCGACTACCTGTCGCTGTCGCGGGCGGCGGCCACGCTGTCCGGCGGTGAGGCACAACGCATCCGGTTGGCGACCCAGATCGGGTCCGGGCTCGTCGGCGTGCTGTACGTGCTCGACGAGCCGTCCATCGGCCTGCATCAGCGCGACAACAGGCGGCTGATCGAGACGCTGATCCGGCTGCGGGACCTCGGCAACACCCTGATCGTCGTCGAGCACGACCTCGACACCATCGCGCACGCCGACTGGGTCGTCGATATCGGTCCCGCGGCAGGTGAGCACGGCGGGCAGATCGTGCACAGCGGCCCCTACGAGGAACTGCTGAGCAACCCGAATTCGATTACCGGAGCGTATCTTTCGGGCAAGGAAGAGATCGAGATCCCCGCCATCCGGCGGCCCACCGACCGTAAGCGACAGCTGACCGTGGTCGGGGCCCGCGAGCACAACCTGCGCGAGATCGATGTGTCCTTCCCGCTGGGCGTGCTGACCTCGGTCACCGGGGTGTCGGGATCCGGCAAGTCGACATTGGTCAACGACATCCTGGCGTCGGTGCTGGCCAACAAGCTCAACGGTGCGCGGCAGGTGCCGGGCCGGCACACGCGTGTGACGGGTCTGGACAAGCTGGACAAGCTCGTCCGCGTCGACCAGTCGCCGATCGGTCGCACGCCACGGTCCAACCCGGCCACCTACACCGGTGTGTTCGACAAGATCCGCACACTGTTCGCGGCCACCACCGAGGCGAAGGTGCGCGGCTATCAGCCGGGCCGGTTCTCGTTCAACGTCAAAGGTGGCCGCTGCGAGGCGTGTTCGGGTGACGGCACCATCAAGATCGAGATGAACTTCCTGCCCGACGTGTACGTGCCGTGCGAGGTGTGCCAGGGCGCGCGGTACAACCGCGAGACGCTCGAGGTGCATTACAAGGGGAAGACCATCGCCGAGGTGCTCGACATGTCGATCGAGGACGCGGCGGAGTTCTTCAAGCCGATCACCTCGATCCACCGGTACCTGGCGACGCTGGTCGACGTCGGGCTCGGGTATGTCCGGCTGGGACAGCCCGCGCCGACGCTGTCCGGCGGCGAGGCGCAGCGCGTGAAGCTGGCGTCCGAACTGCAGAAGCGGTCGACCGGGCGCACCGTGTACATCCTCGACGAGCCGACGACGGGTCTGCATTTCGAGGACATCCGCAAGCTGCTCGCGGTCATCAATGGCCTTGTCGACAAGGGCAATACGGTCATCGTCATCGAGCACAACCTCGACGTGATCAAGACGTCCGACTGGATCGTCGACATGGGACCCGAGGGGGGAGCCGGCGGTGGTTCGGTGGTCGCCGCGGGCACACCGGAGGACGTCGCCGCCAATCCCGACAGCTACACGGGCCACTTCCTGGCCGAGGCGCTGGGTGTGCCGCGGCCGACGCCGAAGAAGCGCAAGCGGAGCAAGGTCAGCGCCTGATACCGGCTAGCCGGTAATCGAGACTGGGGCTGACGGTCGTCGCGTTGGCCGCTAGCCCTGACGACATTGGATCGACGCTGCGTGAGGCTGGTCACACAGTCGCCAAAGGGTCCAAGGGGGTCGTCATGACAATCTTCATCGCAACGTCGATCACCGCAGTCGTCACCGCATTCGGCGTCGAATGGGGTCAGCGTCAATGCGAGGCATGGGCGTTCAGCCGGGACAAGGACCTGTGACGCAACACCTTCGCCGAGACTGCGGGCAGATCGCGTTTCCGCGCTCAGACTCAAGTGGTCGCTGCAACACCTGACGGGTTCGGAGGTGTTGTTCGATGGGGTTTCGGGAGCCTGGTTGGCCGCGGGTGTCGGAGTCGGTTCGCGGGGAGTTCTGGGCCGCGGTGGGGAAGCGCGGACTGATTCGCACTCCGTCCAGCCACTCGGTCAGCTCATCAGCACGCCGCTGCAACGCCTTCGTCGCCGCACGCCCGACATCCTCGAGCAATCGCACCTCGACTCTGCCGTCGGCATCCTGACCCCAGCCGCCGACGATGCGACCGTCGCACCACGCCGTCGGACCGCCGTTACCGTTCGTGTCGAACACCTGGCCGCGGTGCCCGCCGAGATACCAGTCGCGGTCGAACCATCCCATGGTCGTGACGTCGAGGCCGGGCAGCAGCGCACACCACGGCTCGGCCGCCGGCTCTTCCTCCAGATCGTCGGGTAGCGCGAACCCGGGGGTCCCGTCCAGGTCCACCTCGACGGCCTCGAGATCGGCCAGTGCCTGGCGCGCCCACGTCAGCGTGTTGCCGAACCACCACTTGATATCGGTGACCGTGGCCGGGCCGAACGCCCATAACCACCTGCGAATCAACTTGGTCCGCGCGACCTCCGGCGCTGCGGTCGCGGGCGTCGAGTCTAGCCAGTCGGCCATCGACGCCCAGCGTGGCCGCGAGACCGTCCACGCTCCGTCGTTCGGTCCCCGGACGATGTCGCCGCGCACCGACAACACCGTCAGAATCCTTGGCGCCAGCGGTGTTTCGCCGCCCCACCGCTTGCCCGGCGCTGGGTCGTGTTTGCCCGCCAACTCCGGGAGCGCCGCCCGCAGGTCCTTGGCGCTGGTTGGTCCGTGTTCAGCGAGATGCCCCAAAACTGCGGCGGACGCGGCCGCCAGCCAGGCGTCGCCGTCGTCGCAGACCCCGGCCTTCTGCGCATCGGCCATGACCTTTCGGCGTTCGTTGTCCGCGACCCGATCGCTGGCCGCCGATTGAATCAGCGGCAGATCCGCGGCGCGAACCACCCACAGCGTGCGCCGCATCGCCAGGTGCTTCACCAGGCGCCGACTGTCGTACAGCGCGGCGTCCAGATCGGCGACCGCGAAGCCGGGCAACCGCGCCCACAACGACAGGTACGGCGTGGCCGGATCGGTGGCGTGCAATCCGACGACAGTGCCTGCGACGTCGACCGGACTCTGGGCAGGCGCGTTGAGAAAGTGCCGCCGCGCGAGCCGGGCCCGCCGTTCGGCAATCGTGAAAGACCGCATCGCCTGCGAACGCTACCTGCGGATACCGACAAAATTTGGGATCGGTAGCGGTCGGCTCCGCCTTGACTTGGCAGCACGACGACGCCAGTGGGGCGGCGTATGACGAAGGGAAGATCGATGAATCGAGTTGTCGCGGGTGTGGTCGGGCTGGCTCTCGGTACGGCCGTCCTGGTGGGCTGCTCGGACGATAAGAAGCCAGAGGCCGCGCCGAGCCCGGCTACCGGAGACACTTCGGTGAGCACGAGCGGTTCGACCGAGGTCAAGGTTGGTGGCAGCGACCTGGCCGGGCTGGATCTGAACACGGTGACCTGCGTGAAGCAGGGCGGCAAGATCAACGTTGCGAGCGCTGCGATCAACGGCCAGGCCGGTCTTGCCGTCGTGATGACGGATGAGGCGACACCGACCGTCGAATCGCTGGGCATGACGGTGGACGGCAACGCCCTCGCCGTCACCAACATGATGGGCGCGAAGACGGGCTCCGCCGAGGTGAAGGTCGATGGCAGCACCTACACCATCACCGGTGAGGCCGCAGGCGCCGATCTGGCGAATCCGATGGCCGGCATGATCACCAAGCCGTTCACGATCAAGGTGACCTGCACCTGATCGGCAGGTTGCCGGAAGCGGCGGACGTACCCTCCACGTCCGCCGCTTCCTATGATTCAGAAATGACCATCGTGGCCGACCTCGAACGGGCACGTCACTTGATATTGGCCGCAGACGAGTTCGCGGCAAAGGATCTGCTGCTGTCACTCGTCCCCGCCATCGAAGCGGCCGATCGCGACGACTGGCTGCTCGAGGTCTATGCGCAACTGGGTCAGCTCTACCTCGTTCGCACCGCATACGAGGGCACCGAGGAGTGCGCGCGGCGCATCCGCGAATGCCTTGCCACACATGCGGCGATCCGGGCGGGCGCCCGGCCCGATCTGGTTCCGCAGGTGACGATGTCGGACGCCGAAATCGACCACATGATCTGTCGGTACTCACGCCGCGCGCAGTTCCTCGAGACGGGCCTGGCCGCCGCACACGGCGAACACGAAGCCGCGGAGGCCGCCCTGCTGGTCCTCACGGAGGACACCACCGACTATCCGGATCTCGCCGACGAGCACCGCCAATTCATCACCTTCGCGCAGATCCTGTGCGCCAACGCGCTCTGCGATGACGATCTACACGTGCAGTCGGTTCACCTGTGGGAGAAGGTGATCGATGCGATCGACGGCTCGCACCTCGACGACGAGTTCGACGACTATCTGCTGGTTTTCGGTGCCACCTCATACGGCAGGTTCTGCATCGAGACGGGTCGGCTGCCGCAAGCGCAACCGTGGTTGCGGCGGGCCGGTGCACGCGCCGAGGCGCGCGGCTGGGCGCTGGGTGCAGCACGAGCGAAGTTCGAACGGGCCACCGCGGCATGGGCTGTGGGTGATCGCGCGCTGGCTCAGGACCTGGCGCACGAGTCGTATCCGGCGATCGCCGAAGGCCTGCGCGCACACGATGTGTCGCGGTGCTGGTTGTACTTCGGGTTGATCTCGCTCTCCATCCAGAAGCTCGACGACGCCGACGAGCGCTTTGAGAACGCCGAGCGGCACTGGCGCGAGATCGAGAAGCCGCTACACATCCATCGCATCCTGTTGCAGCGCAGTTGGGTTGACATCTTCCGCGGCGACTTCGACGCCGCCCGCCGACGCACCGAAGAAGCGCGCGAACTGCTCGATTCCTGGCCGCGACACAGCTGGCTGCAGTACGCCCGCCTGCACTACCACATCGGCAGCATCTGGCGCGCCGACGCATTGGCCGACCCGGCGAACAGGGCATACAAACTCGAGCGGGCCGCCGAGCTGAAAGTGCCCGCGGCGCTTGCCGTCGACTCGGTACGGCATGCCATCGACGACGCCGACGCCAGGATGCGCTGGGCCACTCACGTCTCGGCCCGCATGCTCGCCGGCGCGTTCGCCGTTGCCTGGGAATGGGGCAACACCGAACTCCTCAGCGAGTTGGTCGAGTATCACAGTGCTCGAGGAACTTTCAGCGCGGAGCCCGACCGGGAGACCGCCGACTGGACGCGCACCGCGACCGTCGCGGTGCCGCTCGAGACCGTCGATGACTACGCGTTGGTAGCCGCGGGCGAGTCGGTGCCGGGCAGACGCGCGGCGCTGACGCGGCTCGGTCCGTTGCCGCCGCTGCAGATGGACCCCAGGACCGGAGCAATACTGACCCGCTATCGGGAACTGGCGGCCGAACGGTACGGCCGTGCCGTGACTGCGCCGGGTCCGATGTGGGCGACGTGGCCGTGACTGAGACAGAGCCCGAAAACGCGACTCTCGTCCTGCGATTCGCAGATGTCGGTGTCGCCACATATGTCAGTCTGCGTGTCGTCGGCGAGCCCGCCAGGACGGTGGCGTGGGTGCTGGAGGAGGCGGCACTCCAGGCCGCGGTCGACGAGCTGAGCGGTGCGTTACCGGATCCGCTCGGCGACGAGACCCGGCGCGACGCACTCGAACGTGCGATCACCAAAGGTTCCTTCTCCTCGCCCACAATGGAATTCGCCATCGCACGCACCATGGGTACGCATCTGTTGGTGCCCGATGCGTGGCAATTGCTGCTGGACTGTGTCGCGACCTCCAAAGCGGCGCTGTTCGTGTCACCCAGCGCGCGGCTGGCCCGCGTCCCATGGGGACTCCTTGCGATGCCCGACGACGACCGCCGACTCATCGACCTCGTCGACGTGCTGATGGCGGCTCCACCGAACATCGTTCATTCACCGCGTGAACCCACCGGCTGGGGCGGCAGAAAGGCCAATCCGCCGCTGCTGGTCCTCGATCCCCGCGTGCCCGGTCAGCGACCGGACTCTCCGCTGGGCTCCGTACTCGGACGCCCGTCGCCCGAAACGCCCTTGGCCAGGTACTTCGCCGAGGTGATGCACCAGCGAGAGGTGTTGCCCGACGTCGCGGCGTCCGTCGACTTGTTCCGCCGTTCCGACGCGAACCGCGACTGGCTGAAGGAGCTACTGGCGCAGGCGCCGAGTCGGCTGCTGTACGTGGGTCACGCGACCGCGGCCGACGGCGACGTCGGCCATGCCGATCGGGCCGCGCTCCATCTCGCCGACGAACATCCGCTCACCGCATCGGATCTCATGGCGCTCAAGCTGCCGATCCCGCCCCGCGTCGGCCTGCTGGCATGTGCCTCCGGCGGGGATTACCGCTTCGACGAGGCCACCGGGCTGGTCGCGGCGATGATTCTGGGCGGAGCCGAGTTGGTGACGGCCACCCTGTGGTCATTGCCGACCGCTGCGGGCTATCGGCTGTTCGCGCAGGACCGCGCCGACGCCGACCCGATGAGCGAGGCGATCCTCGCCGTCGATCGCGCACACGAAGCCCCTGAAGCCGGGCGCGCGGTCAACGACTGGCAGCGGAAACAGCTGCGGCGGTGGAGCGAAGGCGATCTCGCGGCGAGTCCGCTCTACTGGGCGGCATTGGCGACCTTCGCCGTCGACGGCGCCAGGTGATCAGCGCGGCGACACGCAAACGGCGACCGCGGACTCGTCGCCGGAGCGGTAGTACGTCTCGATGATGCTGCCGGGAGAGACCTTCGTGATGGCCGACGCAGGGATCAGCGCCCTCTCGTGAGCCGGAAACTGTCCGCCTTCCGGCCGATTCACGATCACGTCGAGTTCGACCTCGCGGAAGTCCTCGCAGGTGTGCCCGGTCGTCCGCATTCCCGTGACGACGGCGCGGGACTTGGTGCCGTGTCGAATCAGGGCGAGCTGACCGTCGGTGACCAGTCCCTTGCCGACCAGCATCCGGTCGAACTCGGCCCGGATGGCCAGGATGTCCTCGGTGGTGGCGAGACGTTCGTCGGCTTCGCCCGGGTCTTGGGCGGCGTCGGGGACGTCACGGTCGGGGATCAGGTAGCACAGGGCAGTGCCGACGAGCAGAAGCATGAAGAACGCAATCGAAAACGCGCTGGACATGTCCCTAGGTTCGGACACCGCGTCGGCTACCGAACCCAACTTTTGCGTGGTGCCCGCTCTTATCCTGATGGAATGAGCACAGACACGGCCGTCGCCGTCGCGCACCCGCGCCGGGCGGTGATCGACCGGGCGTGGCGTGCGATCGGGCCCGGGGTGGAAGTGCTCAGCGGCGACGACGGCGGCCCGCTGCGGCGCACCGTGAAGCGGATCATCGACCCGCTGGTATTGCGCCTGCGCTCCAACACTCAGTTCTCGGCGCCGTTCGTGGCGGCCGACGTGGCTGAAGCCATGCACGACGCGATCGTCGGCCAAGCCGCCCAATTGCGCGCGGCGGCGGCCTGGTTCGAGCTTCTCAAACGCGAACGCCGCCGGCTGAGGATCACCAGCGGCAACGCCCAGGAACTGTACTTCCCGGTGTGTTTCGAGCTGGCCGTGACGAAAGGTCCGCCCGCCCAGGATGATTCCGGTGCCGCCGAAACCGTTCTGCGGGATATCCATGCCGAGCGGGACCGCACCGCGATCGAAGCGCTGAACATCTACTCGTCCGACCACCTGGTCATCAGCGAGCTGTCGGATCAGCTGCGCTCCAGCTGGAACGATGTGCGCGCCGGTACCGAGATCACGCGTCCATTCCTGTCCGGACTGACCACTGTGCTCGGCGCGGCCGACACCCACAGCGCCGCCGCAGCGCGGCAACGGGTTTGGCAGGCGCTGATCGCGGACGCGACACCGTACAACCTCGGTGCCGCAGCGCACGAGGACGCGAAACAGCTGCCGTGGTCGATCGTGGCACTCGGGCTCAGTTCCGCTGAACCCCAACGTCCCCCGGCGGTCATCGGTGGCTCGGATAGCGAGCGACCCCTCAATCGCTCCGTGATCGACCGGGTGCGGGCGACGCTTCGCCGCGCGATGGATCGCGAAGAGCTGCCCGATATTCCGATGCTGTGCGAGGAAGAGGTCGACCGCTGCTGCGCACCGTGGGGCCTGTTGGCGGAGGACAAGCAGGCGACCCTGGTGGCCGGGATCGAGGTCGCCGTCGACCTTGCCCCGCTGTCGGAATCCGCGACGACGCGCTACGACCTCGCCGGCCAGATCCAGGCGCGGCTGCGCAAGGAGGCGTACGTGCTGCACGCACGCCGCTACCTCGCCGGAGGCGGACCGATCCATCCGCGTCAGCAGCAGGTGATCGACGACCTCGCGGCCTTCGCCCGGCCCTACCTGAACCGGCTTTGGGCCCGGTTGCACGGCCGTGACGTGTGGCAGGAGCCATGCGATGACGTCGACGACGTCCGCGCGCTACTGGAGGGCGTCGCGCGCTCGGTGAGCCTCGATCACCGGCAGCGGATCAAGACGATGTTGGAACTGCAGGTGGCCGGATGAAGTTGATGTCAGATTCCGGCCTGTGGAGTACGGGACCCGTGGTGGCGCCCTCTCCGCTGCAGGCCGTGCTCGAGATCAGTGGGGCGGTCCTGTCGTGGACGGTGGACGAGCCCGCCGCCGATCCACAGATCACGTTCACCGATTTGTCCCGTGCGGACTGGCTGTGGCAGGTGCTCGGTGAGAGCGGCCATCACGCCGTCGCCTCTGCCGTCGGTCACTCCTCACCGGACGACGCACAATCAGTCGACCTCACCGGGGTGCATGTGCTGCCCGGATCGCTGGATCCGCTGCGCCGGTTGGCATTCGGCCATTGGCTGCGGCGTTGGTGGCCGACGAGTCACCGCGACGGGATCGCGGCCCTGGACGCAGCGCTGCTGGACGCGGAGATCGCGATCCTGACGGCGGGTGCGGAGGACTTCTTCACCGATGACACGTTCGACTCCGACGTCGCCGAGATCTTGCGGCCGCACGTCGCGGCGCTGGGCGCCCATGTGCACGAGGGTGATCCGCGCATCGTCGAGTTGGTGGAGAAGTGCGCTGACCTGGCCGACGAGGTGGGCATCGCGTTCGACACCGTCGCCCAACCGTCGCGACGGGACGACTACGCGCTCGCCGCGGGCGGCGAAACCGGCGGCACCGCATCGACGACGGTCGCGTCGGGCGCCGGATCGGTCCAGTGGTCGGCCGTGCCGGCCGGAATATTCGATGCGGCCGAGGACACCGTCGACTGGAGTATCGAAGCCGCGGACGACGCGGCGACGGCGAGCGTGCGAGTCGAACTCGCGGGTCTGGGCTCGCCCAACGGCATCGCCGTCCGGCTGCGTTCCGGCCCGTTCGAAGGCGAGGGCGAGCTGGGGGCCGACGGGCGGGCGGAGTTTCCGCTCGTGGACGCCGAGGGGCAGCCGTTGTCGGAATCGGCGGCCTGGGGCCATGATTGGCGCCATACGTCGGTGGTCATCGGCGCGGATGTGGGGGAGTCTGTGGAGACCCGTGAGCGGGTCCGGGACTTCGCGAGGTCGCGGCTGGCCGCACCGGGCGCCGACGCCTTCCTGGCCGAGATCCTGGCCGCCGAATCCGACTACTGAGACTCGGGTTTGCGCATCGATTCGCGGATCTGCGCTAGCCGTTCGGCGGCGGCACGCTGCCTGGCCTCGTACTGCTCCTCGATGGTGCGGCCCTCCGGGGTATCGGCGTCGAGTTCCGCAGCGCCGACCGCGGTGCCGTAGCGGGTTTCGATCTTCTCGCGCACCGACTCGAACGTCGGCACACCTGTCGGGGTGTAGCCGGTGTCGACGGGCTCAGCGGGCGGTGGCGGCGGCTCGACAACAGATTCGACGACCGCGGGATCCGCGGTGGCTTCCGGTTCCTTGGCGGGTTCGTCCGGCATACCGCCAACGCTACCTGCGGTGAATCTCGCGCCGGCGCTTAGCGACGAACTTTTGATCGCCCGCCTGTGCAGGACGACATCACGTTATGCTTTGCAGATCGTCTGAAATCTGTAAAGCGCGGGGATGGGGACATCCGTGTTCGACCACGTGGACTTCGAAGTCATCCGCCAAGTGCCTGAGCTGGAGCATTACCGGCGTGAGTGGATACCGCGCGAAGGTCTGGGTCTGGCCGGTATCTGGATCGGCGCGGTGGTCAGCGATGCCTCTGGTCAGAGCTACTGGGGAGTGCGCGGCTGCGAGGACTTCCTCACCGGAATGACCCACGTCGTGTCGCCGGTGTGCGGATTTCGTTCGCTTCCCAAGGGGCTCGACGGCGACGCCTCGCATCTGTTCGCCGAGTACTCCACGCTCGACTGGTTTGAGCCCATGCAGTATCTCGACAGCGGCGAGGCGATCCAGCTGACGTTTCCGAGCGGACGAATCGAACGCGACGCCGACGGGTTTCACTGGCATGACGCCAGCAACCGCTGGGAACTCCACGGTCGGACAGTCAGCGATATCGTCCTCACCCACGTGCCCGTACAGCAGGGTGTCGAAGACGACGTCTACTACCGCCACGAGCTGATGTACCTCACCGGCACCATCGACGGCACCGAGGTGTCTGGGTACGGACATCAGGATTTCGCCTACGGTCCGCCAGGGAAGATATATACCGAACTGCCGATCGCGCGCCATCTGCAAGGCATGTGGGTGTCATGGCTTCACGAGTTCGCCGACGGAGAACTCGGCGGCGGAAGTTTTTGGCAGGGCAAGGAACACGTCACGTTCGGTCCCGGTTATCAGCTCAAGGACGGTGTCACCACGGTGCACAAAGACATCGTCGCGACACCGACGTTCACCGAAACCGGCAAGATGGCGACCTTGGATACCACCATCGGAACCGATTCGTACACCTTCACTTTCGACTCCACGGGCAGTCCGTTGCACTTCTTCGGACCCTTGACCGCGAGCTCGTCGGGCAAGCAGCCGGTGCGGAGTTGGTGCTGGGTCGAATACGCCGGAGGACTGCTCACGCCCGAACTCCTGGACGCAGCGACGGGAGTGTTCGCCCTGGCGCGCGGGCGCTGACCATCTGACCTACTTCGCGGCCACCTGGATGATCGGTGGCGGTGGCGGCGGTGTGGGCAGCGGCACTGTCGGCACCCCTGGGGTGTGCAGCTGACTGGCCATCCAGGGCAGCGCGGTCGCAAAGGCCTGTGATGCGTACGGCCAATCATGCCCGCCGGGTTGGGGCACGACGGCGCAGGTGATCCCGTGCGCGTTGCCCAACCCGCACAGCGTGTTCGCGGCCGAACTCTGCTCCACGGCCGCCTGGCTGTTGATGGCGAACCAACCGGTGACCCCGCTGTATGCGCCGTGCTGCGTGATGACCGTGGTGGGGTCGAAGGATGCATAGGCCGCCGCGTTGCCGCCGAACAGCCGTGAGATGGTCTGCTCCTTGGTGCCCGAATTGGGCGCGATGTCGCCCGCGATGTCCTCGAATGCGCTGAACATATCGGGATGCATCACGGCGAGGTCGACCGCACATGTGCCGCCCATCGACCAACCCACGATGCCCCAGTTCTCCCGGTGCGCGCTCACACCGAAATTCGAAACCATGTAGGGGACAACGTCTTTGGTGAGATGGTCGGCGGCGTTGCCGCGACTGCCGTTGACGCATTCGGTGTCGTTGTTGAAGGTGCCGCCGGCATCGACGAACACGAGCACCGGCGCGTTTCCGCCGTGGGCGGCCGCGAAGGCGTCGGCAGTGGTCACCGCGTTGCCGATACGCACCCAGTCCGCAGGTGTGTTGAACTCGCCGCCGATCATCATCACTGTCGGCAGGGGCGGCGGCGGGTCTGTCGCATACCAGGCGGGCGGCAGATAGACCAGTTCGCCACGGTGATTGAAACCGGACGCCGAATCGCTGATCTGCACCGGCACCACCGTCCCCTTGGTGGGAATCTGATGGTCGCGTAGCAGCGCCATGACGGTCACTCGATCCGTCTGGTCAGGTAGTGGGCCTGCGGTGAACTGGTTCCACGCCGTCTGCACGGTGGGGAAATAGCCGGTCCACAGATTGACCGCGAGCGCGGCGGACAGTAGGCACAGCGGCAGCGCCGACGCCGCCACGCCGCGCCGCCACCACGGTGACCCGCGCCAGGCGGCGATGAGAATCCCGGCGGCGGTGCCCGACAGTGCGATCCATAACCAGAGTCTGCGCGGTGCGGGATTTCCCGCGAGCCCTTCCGCTGCGATGTACCAGTACGCGGACGTCGTGAGCGCGACACCGCACATCGCCGCCCACGGCACCCACAGGTAGCGCCACCGCCGGATGCCCCAGACGATGGCCGCCACCAGTGCGACCGCGGCCAACACCTGGACCGTGATGGGAATCCAGCCGTGCAGCAATGACAAATGGTGGCGCAGCAGATCGCGTAACGTCACGGCCACAAGAGTGACTGCCGAACCTTGGGTCCCCCTGTGGATCTCCTGCGAACGCGCTAGCGCGGCTTGGCCAGCGGGAAGGGGAGCGTCTCGCGGATGCTGCGGCCGGTGATCAACATGACGACCCGGTCGACACCCATGCCGAGACCACCCGTCGGCGGCATCGCGTACTCCATGGCCTGCAGGAAGTCCTCGTCGAGCTCCATGGCCTCCGGATCGCCGCCCGCGGCCAGCAGAGACTGTTCCTGCAGTCGCCGACGCTGCTCGACGGGATCGGTCAGCTCGCTGTAGGCGGTGCCCAGTTCGACGCCCCACGCCACCAGATCCCAGCGCTCGGCGACGCCGGGGATGCTGCGGTGTGGCCGCGTCAGCGGTGAGACCGAGGTGGGGAAGTCCTTGTAGAAGGTCGGCGCCTCGGTGCGGTCCTCGACGAGGTGCTCGTACAGTTCGAGCACCACGGCGCCGGCGTCCCAGTGGGTCAGGTAGGGGATCTTCGCGCTGTCGCACAGCTTGCGCAGCGTCGTGAGATCCGTTTCGGGCCCGATCTGCTCTCCCAAGGCCTCCGACACCGCGTCGTGCACGGTCTTGACCGTCCACTCGCCCGAAATGTCAACGGGCTCCAACGCGCCGTCGTCGCGTGGTCGCATGAACACGTGGGCTCCGTTGGCGGCCTGCGCGGCGTTCTGGATCAACTCGCGGCAACCGTCGATCCACACGTTGTAGTCCGCGTGCGCTTGGTAGGCCTCCAGCAGCGTGAACTCGGGATTGTGGCTGAAGTCGACGCCCTCGTTACGAAATGCCCTGCCCAGTTCGAAGACTCGCTCGACGCCGCCCACGCACAGCCGCTTGAGGTAAAGCTCGGGCGCGATCCGCAGGTACAGGTCGAGGTCGTAGGCATTGATATGGGTCAGGAAGGGCCTGGCGTTTGCGCCGCCGTGTATCTGCTGGAGAATCGGCGTCTCGACCTCCAAAAACCCCTTACCGACCAGGGTTTCGCGGATCGCGTGCAAAACAGCGCTGCGCGCACGGATCAGATCGCGGGCCTCGGTGTTGATGGCCAGGTCGACGTACCGGGCGCGTACCCGTGCCTCCTGATCGGTCAGCCCCTTCCACTTGTCGGGCAAGGGGCGCAGGCACTTGCCGATCAAGCGCCAGTTGAGCACGATCAGCGACCGCGTGCCCTTCTTGCTGTAGCCCATCGTGCCCGTCACCTGAATCAGGTCGCCCAGATCGATGGCGTGGGTGAAGTCGGCCGTCGTGCCCTCTTCGAGCTGTGAATTGTCAAGCAGCAGTTGCACTTCACCGGACCAGTCGCGTAGCTGCGCGAAGAGCACACCACCGTAGTCGCGGATGCGGAGCACTCGTCCCGCCACCGTCACAGTGCCCGCGCCCTCGGATTCGACCGCCCCCTGGATGGTGTGGCTGGGTTCTTCGCCGACGGGATATGCGTCGATTCCGCTGTCCTGCAACGCCTTCAGTTTGGCCATCCGGACCCGGACCTGTTCGGGCAGCCGCGACTGCTCGTCCTCATCCAAGCCGACTTGGAGCTCGTCGGCATCGGGTGCGGAGCCGTCATGGTGCAGCAGGCCCCGGTCGACGATGCTCTGTGGCACCGCCGTGTGGTGGCCGGTGTGGGGCTGTTCGTGCCGGCGCGAGAACGGCAGCACCAAGAAGCCTTCGGCGATCACCGACGCCACGCCGACGCGGGGGACCAGGCGTGCGTCCTCGTAGCACGCGTAGCGCGGCACCCACTCGGGCTGATACTTCATGTTCGAGCGGTACAGCGTCTCCAGCTGCCACCAGCGCGAGAAGAACACCAGCAGGGCCCGCCACAGCCGCGCGATCGGTCCGGCGCCGAGCTGGGCGCCCTGTTCGAAGGCCGATCGGAACATCGCGAAGTTCAGCGAAATGCGGCTGACGCCAATGCCTTCGGCCTGTTGGCAGAGCTCGCTGACCATGAGTTCGATGGTGCCGTTGGGGGACTGGGGTGACCGGCGCATGAGGTCGAGCGACACTCCGTTGGCGCCCCACGGCACCAGAGACAGCATCGCGACGACCTGGCCGCCGTCTGCGCCGGGTTGAACGGCCTCGACGAGCAGACAGTCGCCGTCGGCCGGGTCGCCGAGTCGGCCCAGCGCCATGGAGAACCCTCGCTCGTCGTCTGTGTCGCGCCAGGCATCGGCCCGCTCGATCACACGGGCCATCTCGTCGGCGTCGAGATCGCGGTGTCGTCGAATCCGCACCGAGGCTCCCGCACGTCGCGCGCGGGTCACCGCCTGGCGCACGGCGCGCATGTCCGGCCCCGACAGCCGGAAGTTGTCCGGGTAGAGGATCGCCTCGTCGCCGAGTTGCAACGCGTTGAGACCGGCGGCCCGGAATGCCTCGGCTCCAGCGGAACTCGCACCCATCACCCCGGGCGCCCAGCCGTAGGCCTGGCACAGCGACAGCCACGCCTCGATCGCCTGCGGCCACGCCTTGGGGTCGCCGACCGGGTCGCCGCTGGCAAGGCAGACGCCGACCTCCACGCGGTAGGTGACTGCGGCGCGGCCGTTTGATGCGAACACGACCGACTTGTCGCGGCGCGTCGCGAAGTAGCCCAACGAGTCGTTCTTGCCGTACAACTCGAGCAGACCGCGGATCGCCGACTCGTCTTCTCCGGTGAGCGCGTTCTCCGCACGTTGGGACTGGAACAACACGATCGCCGCCACCATCAGCGCCAGGGCCCCGAAGAGGCCGAGTAGCGCATTGACGAAGACGTGCGGGTGACCGGTGAACGCGTCGGCACTGGCGCCTGCAAACGCGCCCACCCGGTTCAGTGCGTAGAAGAAGCGGTCCTCGCGAGCCAGTGTTCCCGGGAACAGCTCTAGCAGGCCCCATCCGATCAGGGTGCCGACGATCAAGCCGGCGATGAGTGTCGCCGCGGCTTTGAACAGCGCGCCGCGGCGCACCTTGGCCCAGAACTCCTTGCGCGCCAGCACCAGGAACGCGATCGCGGCGAGATGGAAGCCCAGCCCGATGATCTCGCCACTTTCCTCGAGCCACGTTTCGTCGCCGGAGACGAGGTCGCCGATGTTCCAGCCGATGGCCGCGACCATGTAGCCGACGAGGATCCACCACGCGATGCTCTTGCGGGCCGCCAGCGCTGCCGCCAGCAGCGCCAGCACGAACGCCCACGCGAAGCTGGTGTCGGGGAAGTTGAAGATGTAGTCGTTGACGAACTCGCGCGGCACCTTGATCAGGGACCGGACCAACGGCGACACACTCGCAAGGAGCGACAGAGTGGCGATGACGCCGACGGTCCAGCCGGCCGCGGCGGGCACCCACCGGAACGCAGAGGTTCGGCGCGCGTTGGCCTTGTTCGCCGGGCTCGACTGGCTAGTCACCGTCATATCGCGCGAGGATATTCGCTATTACCGCGAATTTGGTGTTACTGGCTACCAGACCGGGCCGGTGTACTTCTCGCCTGGACCTTGGCCCGGTTCGTCGGGAGCGGCACTTGCCTCCCGGAACGCCAGTTGCAGGCTCTTCAGCCCGTCGCGCACCGGCCCGGCGTGGGGGCCGAGGTATTCGGCGGAGGACGTCACGAGGCCGGCCAGCGCGGTGATCAGTCGGCGCGCCTCGTCGAGATCGCGGTGCGGGCTTTCATCGGGATCCTCGGCGGCCAGTCCGAGCTTCTCGGCCGCGGCGCTCATGAGCATGACCGCCGACCGGGTGATCACCTCGACGGCAGGGATATCGGCCAGCTCGCGGGTGGGCGGCTCGGCTGCCTGGTCGGGCGATGCGGGATCCTCGGTCATGGCTGGTAGACTGCCATGTGCGACCGTCCCGGCTTACGCCAGGGACAGCAAGTGGAGTCCCGCTCCCACCGCTGACCATACCGGTTCAGTGGTCCGGTCACAGGCATCCGATGCCTGTCCTGGTCGGCTATGGGCCCTGCTTTGAGCAGGGCTTTTCTGTTCAATGAACAGAGTGCTGATGGTGTGGGCTCCACGAGTAACACAGGACAACATAGGAGGCCCCATCAGCACTGAGACCCGCGTCAACGAGCGCATTCGCGTGCCCGAAGTCCGACTGATCGGACCAGGCGGCGAGCAGGTAGGCATTGTGCGCATCGAAGACGCTCTCCGCGTCGCCGCGGATGCCGATCTCGACCTTGTTGAAGTAGCCCCAGATGCCAAACCGCCGGTTTGCAAGATCATGGACTACGGCAAGTACAAATACGAGACGGCACAGAAGGCGCGCGAGTCTCGCAAGAACCAGCAGCAGACCGTCGTCAAGGAACAGAAGCTCCGACCCAAGATCGACCCGCACGACTACGAGACCAAGAAGGGCCACGTAGTCCGCTTCCTCCAAGCGGGGTCGAAGGTCAAGGTGACGATCATGTTCCGCGGACGTGAGCAGTCGAGGCCCGAACTGGGCTACCGACTCCTGCAGCGCCTAGGCGCCGACGTGGCCGACTACGGCTTCGTCGAGACGTCAGCCAAACAGGACGGCCGCAACATGACGATGGTGCTGGCACCGCACCGCGGCGCGAAGACTCGCGCCAAGGCGGCGCATGATGCCGACGCTCCGGCAGCGCAACGCGCACAGCCCGAGAGCGCACCGACCGATACATCACAGAACTGAGGACATATGCCCAAGGCGAAGACCCACAGCGGCGCTTCGAAGCGGTTCCGGGTCACCGGAAGCGGAAAGATCGTGCGCCAGAAGGCCAATAGGCGACACTTGCTCGAGCACAAGTCGAGCCGCCGCACCCGTCGGCTGGAAGGCCGCACCGAGGTGTCAGGCAACGACGTCAAGCGCGTCAAGAAGCTGCTGAACGGCTGACCGCGTTAACCCCTGTACTACTTGAACGAATAGGAACACTCCCATGGCACGCGTAAAGCGCGCAGTCAACGCCCAGAAGAAGCGGCGGACAATACTCAAGGCCTCCAAGGGCTATCGCGGTCAGCGGTCGCGGCTGTATCGCAAAGCCAAAGAGCAGCAGCTGCATTCGTTGACGTATGCCTACCGTGATCGGCGTGCCCGCAAGGGCGAGTTCCGCAAGCTGTGGATCTCCCGGATCAACGCGGCGGCCCGCGCCAACGACATCACGTACAACCGCCTGATCCAGGGCCTGAAGGCCGCGGGGGTCGAGGTCGACCGCAAGAACCTCGCCGAGATCGCCGTCAGCGATCCGGCTGCGTTCACCGCGCTGGTCGAGGTGGCCAAGGGTGCGTTGCCCGCCGATGTGAATGCACCGTCGGGCGAGGCTGCCTGACGCTCACCGAACGCTCTGCCCGCGTGGCGGCAGCGGTCAAGCTGCACCGCCACGTCGGACGACGCCGCGCCGCACGCTTTCTCGCCGAGGGTCCTAATCTCGTCGAGGCCGCGTTGCGGCGCGGACTCGTCTCCGAGGTCTTTGCGACCGAGGACGCGATGGCCAGATTCGGCGATCTGCTGAGCGGTACCCAGGTGCACCTGGTGACCGAGCGGGCGGCAAAAGCCTTGTCCGAGACGGTCACTCCGGTCGGCCTTGTCGCGGTGTGCTCGGTGCCCGAGACCTCGCTGGATGCGGTGCTCGCCGATTCGCCTCGGCTGCTCGCGGTGGCGGCGCAGATTTCCGAGCCGGGCAACGCGGGCACGTTGATCCGCGTCGCCGACGCGATGGGCGCCGATGCCGTCGTGTTCGCCGGCCACAGTGTCGACCCGTACAACGGCAAATGCCTGCGCGCATCGGCGGGAAGTATCTTTTCGATTCCCGTTGTGCCCGAGCAGGATGCCGCCGCCGCGGTGTCGGCGATCAAGGCTGCGGGCCTTCAGGTGCTTGCTACCACGCTCGACGGCGAACTATCGCTGGACGACGCCGATCTGACTGCGCCGACGGCGTGGCTGTTCGGTCCGGAGGCGCACGGCCTGCCGGTCGAATTGTCCGATGCTGCGACGCATCGCGTGCGAATCCCCATGCCGGGCAAGGCGGAGAGCCTCAACGTGGCGTCGGCTGCGGCCATCTGCCTATACCAGAGTTCACGCGCACTTTCCTAGCGCGCACCTTTTGCCGCGAGCAGACGCGAAAACCCCCAAATTGACCCCGAATTGGGGGTGTACGCGTCTGCTCGGCGGAAGAAGTTAGTCGTCGCTCAGCAGACCCCGTGCCACATGGGTGATCTGCACCTCGTTACTGCCGGCGTAGATCATCAGCGACTTGGCGTCGCGGGCCAACTGCTCCACCCGGTATTCGGTCATGTATCCGTTGCCGCCGAACAGCTGAACCGCATCCATCGCCACATCGGTGGCGGCCTGGGAGCAGTACCACTTGATCGCCGACGCCTCCGGAAGCGAGATCGGCTGACCCTTCTCCGCAGACTCGATCACCCGGAACAGGATGTTGCGCACGTTCATTCGCGCGACTTCCATATTCGCGAGCTTCAGCTGGATCAGCTGGAACTGTCCGATCTCCTGGCCCCACAGCTTGCGGGTCTTGGCGTAGTCGACGCAGAGCCGCAGGCATTCCTCGATGACGCCCAGCGACATCGCCGCGACGCCGATCCGCTCGGCCGAGAAGTTCGACCGTGCGCTCGCGCGGCCGTCACCCGAGGAACTGTCCTCGGTTTCACCGAGCAACCTGTCGCGACCCAACCGGACGTTGTTGAAGAACAGTTCGCCGGTGCGCGAGCTGTGAATCCCCATCTTGCGGAACGGTTTTGACTGAACGAAGCCTTCCATGCCCTTGTCGAGCACGAACGTCAGCACCTTGCGGTTACGCTTGTCGGCGCCGTCGCCCTCGTCGAGTTTCGCGTACACCACGACCACGTCGGCGTCGGGACCGTTCGTGATGAACGTCTTCTGGCCGTTGAGGATGTAGTCGTCGCCGTCACGCACGACGTAGGACTTCATGCCTCCGAACGCATCCGAGCCCGAGTCGGGTTCGGTGATCGCCCAGGCGCCGATCTTGTCGTAGGTCACGAGGTCGGGCAGCCAGCGCTCCTGTTGCGCCAGCGTGCCCCGGCTCTGGATCGTCGGCACGGTCAGGCCGAGGCTGACCCCCATACCGGTGACGATTCCCATCGACACCTTGCACAGCTCGCTGACGACGACGAAGCCCATACCGCCCGAACCGCCGCCGAACATCCCGCCGCCACCCGACGACTTGCCGGCCGACTCACCGCCCTCGCGAAGCCTTGCCAGCCGCTTGTTGAGCGACTCGCGAGCCATGTCGGCGATACCGAACGTCGCGAACAGCTTGCGGATGATCGGGTAGGGCTCCATCTCGCCGCTTTCCAGCGCGTCGACATGGGGGCGAATCTCTTTATCCACGAACTCCCGCACGGCGTCGCGCACGGCGAGATCAACGTCAGACCATTCCAGCATGCGCTCTAGGCTGCCTTACCGCGCCCACGCGCGGGACGGAGGCCCGCCAACGAGAACGTGGTGTGCACCAAAGACCCAGCTCGGTCCAGCAGCGACTTGCGCGGCGGCACGTAATGCATGGGAAGGCCGTGTCGGTCGCGGGGCGGCGCCATGAACGCGGGCGCCTCGACCAGGGGTGCGTTTTCGGGCAGCTTGCCCTGGGCCCGGCGGTAGGCCGCCAAGGCGCGAGGATGCAGCCGGATCTCGTCAGGCACCGCGACGAACGCCAACTCGACGAGTTTCCCGAAGATCCGGAGCAGGACCTCGTCGCCTGGCGTCCATCGCATGCCGGCCTTCTCCCGCACCGCCGGATCGAACACGCCCGCGGCGATCCACCGCTGCGCGCCGACCATCGGCTTGAACAACTGATCCCAAATCGGCGTCGGCATCAGCACGAACCACGGCTTGGGGATGCGGATCGAGAAGATATCGAGTGTCGCGCGGTTGATCTCCAACTCGTCGCGGCACTTCGCGTCCCAGTACTCGAGGAAGTCTTCCCAGCTCTTCGGAACCGGCCGCATGCTCATGCCGTACATCCGGTACCACTGCACGTGCTCGTCGAACAGCTGGCGCTTCTCGGCTTCGGTCAGTCCACCGCAGAAGTACTCGGCGGTCTTGATGATCAACATGAAGAACGTCGCGTGTGCCCAGTAGAAGGTCTCGGGATTGAGCGCGTGGTAGCGCCGACCCTCGGGATCGACGCCCTTGATCGTGTGGTGGTAGCTCTTGATCTGCTCTCCGGTCTGAGCGGCGCGCTCGCCGTCGTAGACGACGCCCATGATCGGATAGACGGAGCGGGCGACGCGCTGCAGGGGCTCACGCAGCAGGATCGAATGGTCTTCGACGCCGGCACCGAGTTCGGGGTACATGTTCTGGATCGCGCCGATCCAGACGCCGAGCATGCCGGTCCGCAGATCGCCGAAGTACTTCCACGTCAACGAGTCAGGACCGAGCGGGTCGACGTTCCGGTCGCAGGGCCGCCGTGCGTCGGTCGTGGGGGATGTCGATTTCAGGGTCATCGGTCTCGCACTTCCCGCTCCTCGCGTGCGCCGCGTGATTCCCAACCCGGTGTCAAGCCTCACGATAAGCGTGACAACACACGTTGTCTACGATTTTGGGGCCGTGGCGGCACAGTGTTATTCAGCCTCCACACCGCTGCCGCTCGGCTGTGACCAGGTGCTTTATCCGCCGGTCTCCGCTCTACTAGGCTGGCGGGCGTGGATGATGTCGAGCCGATCGACGAAGTATCTGGCAGACAGTCATCCGGTCCGCTCGGGTGGTTGAAGAACACCAACCACAGCCCGTCCGTAATCGCCTTCCTGCGCCGAGCCCGTCGCGCGCTCCCAGGTGACCCGGAGTTCGGCGACCCGCTGTCGACGTCCGGCGTCGGCGGACCGCGCGCAGCGGCCCGCGCCGCCGATCGGCTGCTGGAACGTGAGGCCGCCTCCCGTGAAGTCAGCCTGGGCGCGCTTCAGGTGTGGCAGGCGCTGACGGAGCGGGTGTCCGGCAAGCCCGCCTACCGCGAATTGACGATCGTGTTCACCGACCTGGTGGGCTTCTCGTCGTGGTCGCTGAGTTCGGGTGACGACGCGACGCTGAAGCTCCTTCGTCGCGTCTCGCAGGTCGTCGAACCACCGCTACTGGAGGCGGGCGGCCAGATCGTCAAGCGCATGGGCGACGGCATCATGGCGGTGTTCACCCGTCCGACGACCGCGGTCGCCGCCGCGATCAAGGCCCGCGAAGGCGTGAAATCCCTTGACGTGGACGGCTACACGCCTCGGATGCGGGTCGGCATCCACACCGGCAGGCCGCAGCGCATCGGCTCGGACTGGCTGGGCATCGACGTGAACATCGCGGCGCGCGTGATGGAGCGAGCCACCCGGGGCGAGCTGGTGGTGTCGCAGGCGACGCTGGACGGTATCGCCGACGAGGACTTCGAAATGCTCGGTGTGGAGGCCAAACGGCTTCGCAAGCAGGTCTTCGCGGGGAGGCAGGACGGCGTGCCCGCCGATCTCGTCATGTATCGGCTGAAGTCACGCAGGCCGTCATCCGGTGACGTCGACCACGACAGCGGCGGATCGCGCCTGTAGCCGCTCGATCCGGGCGTTGGGCCACACCTTATGATCGCCGGGTGGCTGATCAGCCAATAGACCTGTCGGAAGAAGCGCTGACCGAGGCTGTCAGCGCGGCCCGGCATGCCTTCGACGCGGCTACCGACCTCGACGCGCTCGCCCGCGCCAAGACCGAGTACCTCGGTGATCGCTCGCCGATTGCGCTCGCGCGCCAGGCGCTCGGGTCCCTGCCGAAGACCGAGCGTGCCGACGCCGGCAAGCGGGTCAACGTGGCGCGCACCCAGGCCCAGCAGGCTTACGACGAGCGACTGACGGTGCTGCGGGCTGAGCGCGACGCCGCCGTACTGGTCGCCGAGCGCATCGACGTGACGCTGCCGTCGACCCGTCAGCCGGTCGGCGCGCGTCACCCGATCACCATCCTGGCCGAGCACGTGGCCGACACGTTCGTGGCGATGGGCTGGGAACTCGCCGAGGGACCCGAAGTCGAGACCGAGCAGTTCAACTTCGACGCCCTCAACTTCCCGCCCGACCATCCGGCGCGCAGCGAGCAGGACACCTTCTATATCGCCCCCGAAGGCTCACGTCAGGTGCTGCGTACCCACACCTCTCCGGTGCAGATCCGCGCGCTACTGGAACGCGATCTGCCGGTGTACATCATCTCGATCGGTCGCACATTCCGCACCGACGAGCTGGATGCCACCCACACGCCGGTCTTCCACCAGGTGGAGGGATTGGCCGTGGACAAGGGACTGACCATGGCTCATCTGCGCGGGACGCTCGACGCGTTCGCACGCTCCGAGTTCGGGCCCGAGGGGCGTACCCGGTTCCGTCCGCACTTCTTCCCTTTCACCGAACCCTCGGCCGAGGTGGACATCTGGTTCGCGAACAAGAAGGGCGGACCCGGTTGGGTCGAATGGGGTGGCTGCGGCATGGTAAATCCGAATGTGTTGCGGGCCTGCGGTATCGACCCGGAGGTCTACTCCGGGTTTGCCTTCGGCATGGGACTGGAACGCACCCTGCAGTTCCGCAACGGCATTCCCGACATGCGTGACATGGTCGAGGGCGACGTCCGGTTCTCGTTGCCGTTCGGGGTTGGAGCCTGATGCGCCTGCCCTACAGCTGGCTGCGCGAGGTCGTACAAGCCGGTGCACCCGGCTGGGACGTGTCGCCGGACGAACTCGAGCAGACCCTGATCCGCATCGGCCATGAAGTCGAAGAGGTCATCCCGGTCGGACCCGTCACCGGTCCTCTCACCGTCGGCAGAGTCGCCGAGATCGAGGAACTGACGGAGTTCAAGAAGCCGATCCGCGCGGTCAAGGTCGATGTCGGCGAACCCGAGCTGCGTGACATTGTCTGCGGGGCAACGAACTTCGCCGTCGGTGACCTCGTCGTCGTAGCCCTGCCCGGTTGCGTGCTGCCCGGCGACTTCGCCATCGCCAGCCGCAAGACGTACGGCCGCATCAGCGACGGCATGATCTGCTCTGCCACCGAACTCAATCTCGGCGCCGACCATTCGGGCATCCTGGTGCTGCCCGCAGGCACCGCGGAACCGGGAACGCCCGCCGCCGACGTGCTGGGCCTCGACGACACGGTGTTCCACCTGGCGATCACCCCGGATCGCGGCTACTGCCTGTCGGTGCGAGGTATGGCGCGCGAGATCGCCAACGCCTACGACCTCGATTACGTCGATCCGGCCGATGTCCCGCAGTTGCCTGCCGAGGGTGAGGCCCTGCCGGTGACGATCGACTCGGGCACCGGTGTGCTGCGGTTCGGGCTCCGACCGGTGACCGGCATCGATCCAAAAGCGGTGTCGCCGTGGTGGATGCAGCGCCGACTTTTGCTGTCGGGCATCCGGGCCATCTCACCGGCGGTGGACGTGACCAACTACGTGATGCTCGAACTCGGCCATCCGATGCACGCCCACGACCGTAGCCTGATCACCGGTGGCTTCAGGGTGCGGTTCGCCAAGCCGGGGGAGACGGTCGTCACGCTCGACGACATCGAGCGCCGCCTCGATCCCGCCGATGTGCTCATCGTCGACGACGTCGCCACCGCCGCGATCGGTGGCGTGATGGGTGCGGGCACCACCGAGGTCCGTGACAGCACCACCGACGTGCTGCTCGAGGCCGCGGTCTGGGATCCCGCCGCCGTTTCACGCACGCAGCGGCGCCTGCATCTCTACAGCGAGGCCGGCCGTCGCTACGAACGCACCGTCGACCCCGCGATCTCCGTCGCCGCGCTCGATCGTTGCAGCACCCTGCTGGCCGAGATCGCCGGTGGCACAATTGAACCCAAGCTCACCGACTGGCGAGGTGACCCGCCGCGCGACAACTGGTCGCATGAGCCGGTCAGCATGTCGGTCGACCTGCCCGACCGAGTGGCCGGAGTCGAGTACGCCAAGGGCACCACCGAGAAGCGTCTCACCCAGATCGGCGCCGAGGTTGTCGTGAACGACGGCCGAGTGACCGCGACGCCGCCGAGCTGGCGCCCCGACCTTCGCCAGCCCGCGGACCTCGTCGAAGAGGTGTTGCGGCTCGAGGGCCTCGAGATCATCCCCTCGGTGCTGCCGGCCGCGCCTGCGGGTCGCGGACTCAGCCCGACGCAGAAGCGGCGCCGCGCCATCGGAAAGTCGCTGGCGCTCAACGGCTACGTGGAGATCCTGCCCACCCCGTTCCTACCGGCGGGAGTGTTCGACCAGTGGGGTCTGCCCGCCGACGATCCGCGACGGTCCACCACGTCGGTGGTCAATCCGCTGGAGGCCGACCGCCCCGAGCTGGCCACCACGCTGCTGCCGGGACTGTTGGAGGCGTTGGTGCGCAACGTGTCCCGAGGGGCCGCCGATACCGCGCTGTTCGCGATCGCGCAGGTTGTCGAGCCGACGGCGGAAACCCGTGCGGTGGAGCGCATTCCGACCGATCGTCGCCCCACACCGGGCGAGATCGCGATGCTCGACGCGTCGCTGCCGCATCAGCCGCAGCACGTCGGCGTCGTCCTTGCCGGACTGCGTGAACCAGCCGGACCGTGGGGTAAGGGCAGGCCCGTCGAGGCCAGCGACGCGTTCGAGGCGGTCCGTGTCATCGGCCGCGCGGCCGGCGTCGAGCTGACCCTGCGGGCCGCCCAGCACCTGCCGTGGCATCCCGGCCGCTGTGCGGAGGTCGTCGTCGGCGACACCGTCGTCGGATACGCGGGACAGCTTCACCCGGCCGTCATCGAGCGGTCGGGTCTGCCCGCGGGCACCTGCGCCGTCGAACTGGACCTCGACGCCGTCCCGCTCACCGAATCGCTTCCGGCGCCCGCGGTGTCACCGTTCCCCGCGGTGTTCCAGGACGTCGCGCTGATCGTCGGCGAAGACGTCGCCGCCCAGGACGTGATCGACGCCGTCCGCGACGGTGCCGGCGAGCTGCTGGAGGACGTCCGGCTGTTCGACGTCTACACCGGGCCGCAGATCGGCGAGGGCCGCAAATCACTTGCCCTGGCGCTGCGGTTCCGCGCCGCCGATCGCACGCTCACCGAGGACGAGGCGAGCGCGGCCCGTGACGCGGCGGTCCAGGCGGCGGCGCAGCGGGTCGGAGCCGAGCAGCGCCGCTGAATTCCAGCCGCGTGGCGCCGACTGTGCGGCCACTGCGAAATTCGTGGCAGATTCTCACCGTGAGCGCACGCTCGGCGACGGGAATCGGAGTAGGACGGTAGGCATGATCGAGGTACTTCAAGACATGCCCGCCGGTGTTGCAGGCATTCGTATATCGGGGAAGGTCACCGGGGACGACATCAGCGCGTTCATGCCCGAGCTGGAGAAGCTGTTCGAATCCGGTGAACTCAGGTTCGTCGAGGTCATCGCGTCGGACTACGAGGGTTTCGGGCGCGGAGGTCTGGTCGAAGATCTCAAGCAGAGCTTCGGCACCCTGATCAAGCACCATGGGGGCTTCAAGCGCACCGCGGTCGTCACCGACAAGGAGTGGGTCACTCACACCGTGCACGCGCTGGGCTGGCTGGTGCCCGGCGACGTCGAAGTGTTCGGCCTCGACGAGCTGGAGAAGGCCAAACAGTGGGCGGCCGGCTGACCTCTCGCCGCCGAGCAGACGCAAGGGGTCCGCTATTTCCGGCGTGTCGCGGACCTTTGTGTCTGCTCGCCAGGCCCGGGCGATAATGAATTTGCATAGTGCTGCATAAAAATGCAGAATCTCTGCATGACTTCTGTCGCGGTCGCCGGTGCCAGCGGATATGCCGGCGGCGAGATCCTGCGCCTTCTCCTCGGGCATCCCGCCTACGCTGACGGCCGCCTGACGATCGGTGCGCTCACCGCCGCCGCCAGCGCGGGCACCATGCTGGGAGAGCATCACCCGCACCTGTTACCCCTGGCCAACCGGCCACTGGAAGCCACCGATGCCGAGACGCTGAGCGGCCACGACGTGGTGTTCCTCGCGCTTCCTCACGGCCATTCGGCCGCGCTCGCCGACCAGTTGGGCGCCGACACCATCATCGTCGACTGCGGCGCCGACTTCCGCCTGACCGACGCCGGCGCGTGGGAGCGCTTCTACGGCTCGACCCACGCGGGCAGCTGGCCCTACGGGTTGCCCGAACTGCCCGGCGCCCGCGACCGGCTGCGCGGAGCCACCCGCATCGCCGTCCCCGGCTGTTATCCGACCGCGGCGCTGCTGGCGCTGTGGCCGGCGATCGCCGAGGACCTCATCGAGCCCGCCGTCACGGTCGTCGCCGTCAGTGGCACATCTGGCGCGGGACGCGCCGCGAAGACCGACCTGCTCGGCTCAGAGGTCATCGGCTCGGCGCGGGCCTACAACGTCGGCGGCAAGCACCGGCACACCCCCGAGATCGCCCAGGGGCTCAAGGCCGTCACCGACAAGGACGTCACCGTGTCGTTCACCCCGGTGCTCATCCCGACATCGCGCGGCATCCTGGCCACCTGCACCGCCAAGACCACCGCACCGCTGTCGCAGATTCGCGCGGCGTACGAGAAGGCTTACGACGCAGAACCTTTCATCCATCTGCTGCCCGAAGACCAGCTGCCCAAGACCGGTGCGGTGATCGGTAGCAACGCCGCCCAGCTCGCGGTCGCCGTCGACGAGGATGCGTCGACCTTCATCGGCATCGCCGCCATCGACAACCTCGTCAAAGGCACCGGCGGCGCGGCGGTGCAGTCGATGAACCTCGCGCTGGGCTGGCCTGAGACAGAAGGGCTTTCGATCGTGGGAGTTGCGCCGTGACCAAATCTGACGCGCCGACCGATACGACGCGACTCCTCCGCACGCAGGGTGTTACGGCGCCCGAGGGTTTCCGTGCGACGGGAATCGCAGCGGGCATCAAGGCATCCGGCGCGCCCGACCTGGCGCTGGTGTTCAACGAGGGCCCCGATTACGCCGCCGCGGGCGTGTTCACCCGCAACCAGGTGAAGGCAGCGCCGGTGCTGTGGACGCAGCAAGTACTGACAACCGGCCGACTGCGCGCGGTCATCCTCAACTCCGGTGGGGCGAACGCCTGCACCGGGTCGCTGGGCTTCCAGGACACTCACGCCACCGCGGAGGCCGTCGCCGCCGCGCTGTCCGACTGGGGAACCGAGACCGGCCCAATCGAGGTCGCCGTTTGTTCCACCGGGCTCATCGGCGACCGGCTGCCGATGGACAAGGTGCTGGCCGGCGTCACCGAGATCGTGCACGAAATGCACGGCGGCCTGACCGGTGGGGAAGAGGCCGCACGGGCCATCATGACCACCGACACTGTGCCCAAACAGGTTGCGCTGCACCACAGTGACAAGTGGACGGTCGGCGGCATGGCCAAGGGTGCGGGCATGCTGGCGCCGTCCCTGGCGACCATGCTGTGCGTCATCACCACCGACGCTGTCGCCAATTCGGATGCACTCGATCAGGCGCTACGCAACGCGGCGGCGAAGACATTCGACCGGCTCGACATCGACGGCAGCTGCTCCACCAACGACACCGTGCTGATACTGACCTCCGGCGCGAGCGAGATCGAGCCCAGTCAAAGCGATCTCGACGACGCTGTTCTGCGGGTCTGCGACGATCTGTGCGCGCAACTGCAGGCCGACGCCGAAGGCGTGACCAAGCGCATCGTCGTCACCGTGACGGGAGCGGCGTCCGACGACGATGCGCTCACCGCGGCCCGGGTGGTGGCCCGCGACAGCCTGGTCAAGACCGCGCTGTTCGGTTCGGACCCGAACTGGGGCCGTGTGCTCGCCGCCGTCGGGATGGTGCCGTTCGCTCTCGACACCGACAAGATCACGGTGTCCTTCAACGGATTCCCGGTGTGCGCGAACCTCACCGGTCTGCCGGGTGCCCGCGACGTCGATCTGTCCGGCGAGGACATCGTTGTCACGATCAACCTGGGTGTCGGCAGCGGCCAGGCTTCGATCCGCACCACGGACCTCTCGCACGCCTACGTCGAAGAGAACTCGGCCTACAGCTCATGACACTGGCGACGCCGGTCAAGGCGCAAGTACTCGCCGCGGCCCTGCCGTGGCTGAAACAGTTGCACGACAAGATCGTCGTGGTGAAGTACGGCGGCAACGCGATGACGGACGACACCCTCAAGGCCGCGTTCGCCGCCGACATGGTGTTCCTGCGCAACTGCGGCATCCATCCCGTCGTCGTCCACGGCGGTGGCCCGCAGATCACCGCGATGCTGAAAAAGCTTGGTATCGAAGGCGATTTCAAGGGTGGCTTCCGCGTCACCACGCCCGAGGTGCTCGACGTCGCGCGGATGGTGCTGTTCGGGCAGGTCGGCCGCGAACTGGTCAACCTGATCAACGCGCACGGGCCGTACGCCGTCGGCGTGACGGGGGAGGACGCGCACCTGTTCACCGCGGTGCGGCGCGAGGTGACCGTCGACGGGGTGGCCACCGACATCGGTCTGGTCGGTGACGTCGAGAAAGTGGAAGCGGATTCGCTGCTCGATCTCATTGGCGCCGGCCGCATCCCGGTGGTGTCGACCATCGCGCCCGACGCTGACGGGGTCGTGCACAACATCAACGCCGACACCGCGGCGGCCGCGCTGGCCGAGGCGCTCGGCGCGGAGAAGCTGTTGATGCTGACCGACGTGGAGGGCCTCTACACCGACTGGCCGGACCGCGGCTCACTGGTCAGCGAGATCGACACCGCCGCACTGACGCAGCTGCTGCCCAAGTTGGAGACGGGCATGGTGCCCAAGATCGAAGCCTGCCTGCGCGCCGTATCGGGGGGCGTGCCCAGCGCCCACGTCATCGATGGCCGCGTCGAACATTGCGTACTGGTCGAATTGTTCACAGACGAGGGGACGGGGACGAAGGTGGTGAGCTCGTGAATCTCACACAGCGGTGGGAAGCCGTGATGATGAACAACTACGGCACCCCGCCTCTCGCCCTGGTCAGCGGTGACGGCGCGGTGGTGACCGACGCCGACGGCAAGTCCTATGTCGATCTGGTCGGCGGTATCGCGGTCAACGTTCTCGGGCATCGTCACCCCGCTGTCATCGAGGCCGTCACCGGGCAGCTCAACACGCTGGGTCACACGTCCAACCTTTACGCGACCGAGCCGGGCATCGCGCTGGCGGAGGCGTTGGTCGGCCTGCTGGGCGCCGAGGATGCGCGGGTCTTCTTCTGCAACTCCGGCACCGAGGCCAACGAGGTCGCGTTCAAAATCACCCGGCTCACCGGCCGCACGAAACTCGTTGCTGCCGAAGGCGCCTTCCATGGCCGCACCATGGGTTCGCTGGCGCTGACCGGTCAGCCGTCGAAGCAGGCCCCGTTCGCGCCGCTACCCGGTGACGTCACCCACGTGCCGTACGGCGATGTGGAGGCGCTCAGGGCCGCAGTCGACGACGAGACCGCGGCAGTGTTCCTGGAACCGATCATGGGCGAGGGCGGTGTCGTGGTGCCGCCCGCCGGGTATCTGGTGGCCGCCCGGGAGATCACCGCTGAGCACGGCGCACTCCTGGTGCTCGACGAAGTGCAGACCGGAATGGGCCGTACCGGAGCCTTTTTCGCTCATCAGCACGACGGCATCACTCCCGACATCGTGACCCTGGCCAAGGGGCTCGGCGGCGGATTGCCCATCGGCGCCTGCATCGCGACCGGCGAGACTGCCGGCCTGCTGACTCCCGGACTGCACGGCAGCACCTTCGGCGGCAATCCCGTCTGCACGGCGGCGGCGCTCGCGGTGTTGCAGGTGCTGGCCGACAACGACCTCGTCGGCCACGCCGGTGTGCTGGGCAAGACGTTGCACCACGGCATCGAGGCGCTGAACCATCCCGTCATCGATCATGTCCGCGGGCGCGGGCTCATGTGCGGCGTCGTCCTCACCTCCGAGGTGGCCAAGCCGGTCGAGGTGGCGGCCAGGGACGCCGGG
This sequence comes from Mycobacterium barrassiae, assembly GCF_025822765.1. GTDB lineage: Bacteria > Actinomycetota > Actinomycetes > Mycobacteriales > Mycobacteriaceae > Mycobacterium > Mycobacterium barrassiae. Next base: position 92,308 of record NZ_JACKUK010000020.1, read on the forward strand.
TTCCTCGTGAACGCGGCCGCCCCGAACGTGATTCGATTGGTCCCGCCGCTGATCCTCAGCGATGCCCAGGTCGACGACTTCCTCAGCGCGCTGCCCGGCGTGCTCGACACCGGAGCCAAGTCATGACACGTCACTTTCTGCGCGACGACGACCTCACCCCCGAGGAACAGGCCGAGGTGCTGGCGCTCGCGGCGGAGCTGAAAGACGCGCCGTTCAGCCGTCGCCCGCTCGAAGGCCCTCGCGGCGTGGCGGTCATCTTCGATAAAAACTCGACCCGCACACGGTTCTCGTTCGAGCTCGGCATCGCCCAGCTCGGCGGCCACGCCGTCGTGGTCGACGGCCGCAGCACCCAACTCGGTCGCGATGAAACCCTCGAGGACACCGGCAGGGTCCTGTCGCGCTACGTCGAGGCGATCGTGTGGCGGACGTTCGCCCAGGATCGGTTGACCGCAATGGCTTCCGGCGCGAGCGTGCCGATCGTCAACGCGCTGTCCGACGAGTTTCACCCGTGCCAGGTGCTCGCTGACCTGCAGACGCTGGCCGAGCGCAAGGGTGAACTCAAGGGTCTGCGGATGTCATATTTTGGTGACGGCGCCAACAACATGGCGCATTCGCTCATGCTCGGCGGAGTGACCGCGGGAATCAGCGTGACCGTCGCTGCGCCGGCCAATTTCGAGCCGCATCCGGAATTCGTTGCCGCCGCCGAAAATCGGGCCGCCCAGACCGGGGCGACCGTCACCGTGACGTCCGACGCTGCGGCGGCGGCCGACGGTGCTGATGTCCTCGTCACCGACACCTGGACGTCGATGGGTCAGGAGAACGACGGGCTGGATCGGGTGGGACCGTTCAAGCCGTTCCAGATCAATTCCGATCTGCTGAGCCGTGCCGACCCGAACGCCATAGTCCTGCACTGTCTTCCGGCGCACCGGGGGTACGAGATCACCGACGAGGTGATGGACGGCCCGCAGAGCGCCGTGTGGGACGAAGCGGAGAACCGGTTGCACGCCCAAAAGGCGCTGTTGGCATGGCTCTTGGAGAGGGCATGACCTCCGCAACGACCCGGGCGGGGCGGCAGGCGCGGATCGTGTCGATCCTGTCGTCGAAGTCGATTCACAGCCAGAGCGAGCTGGCGACGCTGCTCGCCGACGAGGGCATCGACGTAACCCAGGCCACGTTGTCGCGTGATCTCGAGGAGCTCGGCGCGGTCAAGCTACGCGGCGCCGACGGCGGCGTCGGCGTCTACGTCGTCCCCGAAGACGGCAGCCCCGTACGGGGTGTTTCCGGTGGTACCGAAAGGATGTCACGGCTGCTGGCCGAGCTTCTGGTGTCCACCGACTCCAGCGGCAATCTCGCGGTATTGCGGACACCGCCGGGAGCCGCGCACTACCTTGCCAGCGCCATGGACCGCGCTGCGCTGCCCTACGTGGTCGGCACCGTCGCCGGCGACGACACCATCCTGGTGATCGCACGTGAGCCGATGACCGGCGCCGAGCTGGCAGCGAAACTCGAGAGCATTCAACAAAAGGAGATCAGGTAAATGTCCGAGCGTGTCATCCTCGCGTACTCCGGTGGTCTGGACACCTCGGTCGCGATCAGCTGGATTGGTAAGGAGACCGGCCGTGAGGTCGTGGCGGTGGCCATCGATCTCGGTCAGGGCGGCGAGGACATGGAGGTCGTGCGGCAGCGGGCGATCGACTGCGGTGCAGTCGAAGCCGTCGTCGTCGACGCCAAAGACGAGTTCGCCGACGAGTACTGCCTGCCCGCCATCCAGTCCAATGCCCTGTACATGGACCGGTATCCGTTGGTGTCGGCGCTGAGCCGGCCGCTGATCGTCAAGCACCTGGTGGCGGCCGCGCGGGAGCATGGCGGCGGCATTGTGGCGCACGGTTGCACCGGTAAGGGCAACGACCAGGTCCGCTTCGAGGTCGGATTCGCTTCGCTGGCACCGGATCTGGAGGTGCTCGCACCGGTCCGCGACTACGCCTGGACCCGAGAGAAGGCGATCGCGTTCGCCGAGGAGAACGCAATCCCGATCAACGTCACCAAGCGGTCGCCGTTCTCCATCGACCAGAACGTGTGGGGCCGCGCCGTCGAGACCGGGTTCCTGGAGCACCTGTGGAACGCGCCGACCAAGGACGTCTACGACTACACCGAGGATCCGACCGTCAACTGGAACACCCCCGACGAGGTCATCGTCGGATTCGAACGCGGCGTTCCGGTTTCGATCGACGGGCGCGACGTCACCGTGCTGCAGGCCATCGAGGAACTCAACCGCCGCGCCGGCGAGCAGGGCGTCGGCCGGCTCGACGTCGTCGAGGACCGTCTGGTCGGCATCAAGAGCCGCGAGATCTACGAGGCTCCCGGCGCGATGGTGCTCATCACCGCGCACACCGAACTCGAGCACGTCACGCTCGAGCGTGAGCTCGGCCGGTTCAAGCGCACCACCGACCAGAAGTGGGGCGAGCTGGTTTACGACGGACTCTGGTATTCACCGCTGAAGACCGCGCTGGAGTCGTTCGTGGCCAAGACCCAGGAGCACGTGTCGGGGGAGATCCGGATGGTGCTGCACGGCGGGCATATTGCGGTCAATGGCCGGCGCAGTTCGGAGTCGTTGTACGACTTCAACCTCGCCACCTATGACGAGGGCGACACCTTCGACCAGTCTGCGGCCAAGGGCTTTGTGCACGTGCACGGCCTGTCGTCGAAGATCTCCGCGCAGCGGGACCTCGCCAAATGATGCCGAGCAGACGCGAAACGCCCCAATTCCACGCAGAAATAGGGGAGTTTGCGTCTGTTCGCCAGGGGAAGGCGGGCTGATGGGCACCAACGAGGGTTCGCTGTGGGGCGGCCGGTTCAGCGACGGGCCGTCGGACGCGTTGGCCGCGCTGAGCAAGTCGACGCACTTCGACTGGGTGCTGGCGCCTTACGACATCGCCGCGTCGAAGGCGCACACGCGTGTGCTCTTCCGCGCCGGCCTGCTGACCGCTGAGCAACGCGACGGCCTCTTGGTCGGGCTGGAGAATCTGGCCTCCGATGTCGCCGACGGCAGCTTCCGGCCGCTGGTCACCGACGAGGACGTGCACGGTGCGCTCGAACGTGGACTGATCGACCGCGTCGGGGAGGACCTCGGCGGTCGCCTCAGGGCGGGCCGGTCGCGAAATGATCAGGTGGCCACGCTGTTTCGGCTGTGGCTGCGGGATGCGATCAGGCGGGTCGCCGACGGCACGCTCGAAGTCGTCTCGGCGCTGACCACTCAGGCCGCGGCCCATCCGACGGCCATCATGCCCGGCAAGACGCATCTGCAGTCCGCTCAGCCGATCCTGCTGGCGCATCACCTGCTCGCGCATGCGCACCCGTTGCTTCGCGACGTCGACCGGCTGGTCGACTTCGACAAGCGAGCGGCAGTGTCGCCGTACGGATCTGGTGCGCTGGCGGGGTCGTCGCTCGGCCTGGACCCCGATGCGATCGCCGAGGAGCTCGGGTTCGGTTCGGCGGCTGACAATTCGGTCGACGCCACCGCATCGCGTGACTTCGCCGCCGAGGCGGCGTTCGTCTTCTCGATGATCGGCGTCGATCTGTCCCGCCTCGCCGAGGACATCATCCTCTGGAGCACGACCGAGTTCGGCTATGTGACACTGCACGACTCGTGGTCGACCGGAAGCTCGATCATGCCGCAGAAGAAGAACCCCGACATCGCGGAGTTGGCGCGCGGGAAATCGGGCCGGCTGATCGGCAACCTCACCGGTCTGCTCGCGACGCTGAAAGCGCAACCGCTGGCGTACAACCGGGATCTGCAGGAGGACAAGGAACCCTTGTTCGACTCGGTGCTGCAGCTGGAGCTGCTGTTGCCCGCGATGGCGGGGCTGGTCGGCACGCTGCGTTTCGACGTCGACCGGATGGCGGCGCTGGCACCGCTCGGTTACACGCTGGCCACCGACGTCGCCGAGTGGCTGGTGCAAAGGGGCGTGCCGTTCCGAGTCGCGCACGAGGCCGCCGGTGCTGCGGTGCGCGCCGCGGAGGCACGCGGCGTCGGGCTCGAGGATCTCGCGGACGCCGAGCTCGCCGGCATCCACCCGGAACTGACGCCACAGGTACGCGAGGTGCTCACCATCGACGGTTCGGTGAACTCCCGCGACGCCAGGGGCGGCACCGCCCCGATTCAAGTCGCCAAGCAGCTCGGCGTCGTGCGCGACACCGCCGACAAGCTGCGACTGCGCCTGCGCCGCTAGGGCGATTTGTGTGCGTTTAGGAGCGCTGAGCGCTCGCGAACGCACACAAATCGCAGCTATTCTTCGGCGGCTGCCAGCCACGCCTCTTCGAGAGACTCCTTACGCCTCAGCATGTCCTGAAGTTCGGCGTTGAGCTCGCCGGCCCGCACGTGATCGGCGGCCGCCTCGGCCATCGATTCGTGCAGTTCGGCGATCCGCTTCTCGAGTTTCTCCAGCTGCCCTTCGATGCGGGCCATCTCCTTGCCCGCGCGACGTTCCCGCGCCGACGCCGACTCGCCGCGTGGCGCGTCGACGCGAGCGGGGGCATCTGGTGCCGCGGCCGCGCGATCCGCCAAATACTGCTCGATGCCACCCGGCAACAGATCACACCGCCCACCTCCGGTGAGCGCATACGTGACGTCGGAGACCCGTTCGAGGAAGTACCTGTCGTGTGTCACGACGATCAACGTGCCGGGCCACCCGTCGAGGTAGTCCTCGATGACCGTCAGGGTGTCGATGTCGAGATCGTTTGTGGGCTCGTCGAGCAGCAGCACGTTGGGTTCGTCGAGGAGCAGTCGCAGAAACTGCAGTCGTCGGCGCTCACCCCCGGACAACTCGGCCAGTCGCGCGGTCAGCTTGTCGCCGGTGAAGCCGAAGTCCTTCAACAGCGTGTCGGCCGAGATCTCCCGCCCGCCTGCCAATTGAGTGATGCGGCGCCGGTTTTCGACGGCATCGATCACGCGCTCGGAACCGTCGAGTTCGGCGAGCGCCTGGCTCAGATAGCCGATCCTGAGCGTCTTGCCCCGCTTGACCGTGCCCGACGCCGGTTGCAGCTCACCGGCAAGCAGCCGCAGCACCGACGTCTTGCCGGTGCCGTTGACCCCGACGAGTCCGATGCGGGCCCCGGGCCCGATCGACCAGTCGATGCCATCCAGCACGACGTTCGGCCCGACCTCCAATCGCACGCGATGCAGATCGAACACGTCCTTGCCCAGCCGCGTGATCGCAAAGCTCTGCAGCCCAAGCGAATCCCGCGGTGGTGGTTCGTTCGCGATCAGATCGTTGGCCGCCTGGATGCGGAACTTCGGCTTCGACGTCCGCGCGGGCGGACCGCGCCGCAGCCAGGCCAGCTCCTTGCGCATCAGGTTCTGACGTCGCGCCTCGACGCCCGCGGCCAACCGCGCACGCTCGGCACGCGCCAGGACGTACGCCGCATATCCGCCGTCGTAGGCGTCGACGACGCCGTCGTGCACCTCCCACGTCGTGGTGCAGACCGCGTCGAGGAACCACCGGTCGTGGCTCACCACCACCAGCGCCGTGGCGCGCCGGGCGTTCAGATGGGCCGCCAGCCAACCGATCACCTCGACGTCCAGATGGTTCGTGGGCTCGTCGAGCACGAGCACGTCATGCCCCGCAATCAACTCGGTCGCCAGCGCCACCCGGCGGCGCTCACCCCCGGACAGCCGACCCACCTCGCTGTCGAGCTCGACACCGGAGAGCAGATGCGACACGACGTCTCGGGTGCCGGGTTCGGCCGCCCAGACGTGGTCGGGCCGTCCACCGACGATGACGTCCCTGACGGTCGCGCCGCCGAACTCGTCGCTCTGCCTCAGATACCCCACCGACAGCCCCGACGTATGGGTCACCCGCCCGGAATCGGGCTCCCGAGTGCCTGTCAGCACCTGCAAAAGGGTGGTCTTACCGTCACCGTTGCGCCCGACGACCCCGATCGCGTCGCCCTCGTCGATCCCGAGGCTGACGCCGTTGAGCAGCGTGCGGGTGCCATACCCGACGCTCGCCCGCTCCACGTTGATCAGATTCGCCATCGCGCCCGATGATAGGTAGGCCGCTGCCAAGGCCTGTTTCCGGTTAGCTGACCGGCACCCCGGCAATCCCGGCTGTCGCCTCCCGCGGCTATGCCATGATCGAAGGCGGAAATCGGGGGATTTGCAGCTAGGGGAGCGTGCGTTGGTGGACCTATCAGGACTGACCAGACCAGTGGAACGGTTGGTCGCCACCGCGCAGAACGGGCTGGAAGTTCTGCGCTACGGCGGCCTGGAGACAGGCGCGGTGCCGTCGCCGTTCCAGATCATCCAGAGTGTGCCGATGTACCGGCTGCGGCGGTACTTCCCGCCCGACAACAGGCCGGGAGCGAAGCCGCCAGGGCCGCCGGTGCTGATGGTGCATCCGATGATGATGTCGGCCGACATGTGGGACGTCACCCGCGAGGAAGGCGCCGTCGGCATTCTGCACAAGGCCGGACTCGACCCCTGGGTCATCGACTTCGGTTCGCCCGACAAGGTCGAGGGCGGCATGGACCGCAACCTCGCCGACCACGTCGTCGCGCTGAGCGAAGCCATCGACACCGTGAAAGAGGTAACCGGCCGCGACGTGCACCTGGCCGGCTACTCGCAGGGCGGCATGTTCGCCTATCAGGCCGCTGCCTACCGCAGGTCGAAAGATCTGGCGAGCATCATCGCGTTCGGCTCGCCGGTCGACACGCTCGCCGGCCTGCCGATGAACATGCCCGCCAGCATCGCCCCCGCCGCGGCGGACTTCATGGCCGACCATGTGTTCAGCCGCATGGACATCCCCGGCTGGCTGGCGCGCACCGGATTCCAGATGCTCGATCCGATCAAGACGGCGCAGTCGCGCATCGACTTCCTGCGTCAGCTGCACGACCGCGAGGCCTTGCTGCCCCGCGAGCAGCAGCGCCGCTTCCTGCAGTCCGAAGGCTGGATCGCGTGGTCGGGCCCTGCGATCGCCGAACTGCTCAAGCAGTTCATCGCGCACAACCGAATGATGAGTGGCGGCTTCTCGATTCACGGCGACCTCGTCACGCTGTCGGACATCGACTGCCCCGTGCTTGCGGTCATCGGTGAGGTCGACGACATCGGTCAACCGGCGTCGGTGCGCGGCATCAAGCGTGCCGCGCCGAAGGCGGACGTCTACGAATTCATCATCCGCGCCGGACATTTCGGACTTGTGGTCGGCAGCAAGGCATCGACGCAAACCTGGCCGACGGTCGCCCAGTGGGTCAAGTGGATCGACTCCGACGGCAAGATGCCCGAGGGCGTCAACCCGATGCCCCTGCAGCCCGAGGAGCCCAAAGAGAGCGGCGTCTCGCTCAGTTCACGCTTGGCGCACGGCACTTCCGCGGCGACCGAGATGGTGTTCACCCTCGCGCGGTCGGCCGCCGATGCGGTGGTCGCGGCCAACAAGTCCGCGCGCGCAATTGTGGTCGAGACATACCGCACCCTGCCCCGCCTCGCGCGGCTGGGTCAGATCAACGACCACACCCGAATCTCGTTGGGCCGGATCATGACCGAACAGGCCCGCGACATGCCCAACGGCGAGGCCCTGCTGTTCGACGGTCGCGTGCACACCTATGAGGCGGTGGATCGCCGCATCAACAACGTCGTCCGCGGCCTGATCGACGTCGGCGTCCGCCAGGGCGCACACGTCGGCGTCCTGATGGAAACGCGCCCCAGCGCGCTGGTGGCCATCGCCGCGCTGTCGCGCCTCGGTGCGGTGGCCGTGCTGATGCCGCCCGACGCCGATCTGGTGGCCGCCGCCCGGCTCGGCGCGGTCTCCGACATCATCGCCGACCCGAGCAACCTCGAGGCGGCGCGCAAGCTCGATATGCGCGTCCTCGTGCTTGGTGGTGGCGAGGCGCGCGACCTGGACCTCCCCGAGGACGCCGACGTCATCGACATGGAGAAGATCGATCCCGACCTCGTCGATCTTCCGGGCTGGTACCGGCCCAACCCCGCGCTGGCCCGCGACCTCGCGTTCATCGGCTTCAGCTCGATCGGCGGCGAACTGGTTCCCCGCCAGATCACCAACTTCCGGTGGGCGCTGTCGGCGTTCGGCACTGCATCGGCGGCCAACCTGGGGCGCGGCGATACGGTTTACTGCCTGACGCCGCTGCACCATCAATCCGGGCTGCTGGTCGCACTCGGCGGCGCGGTCGTCGGCGGGTCGCGTATCGCGTTGTCAAGGGGTCTGCGCCCCGATCGGTTCGTCCAGGAGATCCGGCAATACGGCGTCACCGTCGTCTCCTACACGTGGGCGATGCTGCGTGACGTGATCGACGACCCGTCGTTCTCGCTGGCAGGTAGCCATCCGGTCCGGCTGTTCATCGGCTCCGGCATGCCGACGGGCCTGTGGAAACGCGTCGTCGACGTGTTCGAGCCCGCCCACGTCCTCGAATTCTTTGCGACCTCGGACGGGCAGGCGGTGCTGGCCAACGTCTCGGGCGCCAAGGTCGGCAGCAAGGGCCGGCCGCTGCCCGGCAGCGGCGAGATCGCCTTGGCCGCCTACGACCCCGAGGACGACCTCATCCTCGAGGACGAGCGCGGCTTCGTGCGTCGCGCAGAAACCAACGAGGTCGGCGTCCTGCTGGCCCGCCCGCGCGGACCGATCGACCCGACCGCGTCGATCAAACGCGGCGTCTTCGCCCCCGCGGACACGTGGGTGTCCACGGAGTACCTGTTCCGGCGCGACGACGACGGCGACTACTGGCTCGTCGACAGCCGCGGTCTGGTGATCCACTCACCGCGCGGAGTGGTCTACGCCGCGACCGTGAACGACGCCGTCAGCCGTCTGAACGCGGTGGACCTCGCGGTCACCTACGGCGTCGACGCCGGTGACCAGCGTCTGGCAGTGACGGCCCTGGCCCTGCGGCCGGGAGGGACCATTCCCTCGGCGGACCTGTCCGAGGCGCTCGCCGATCTGCCGGTCGGCAGCCCACCCGACCTCGTGCACGTGGTGCCCGAGATGGCCCTCAGCGCGTCGTGCCGACCGCTCGTTGGGCCGCTGCGCGAAGCGGGGATCCCCAAACCGTCGCGTAACGCGTGGTACCTGGACCGCGATACGAATCGGTACAAGCGATTGACCGTCGCGGTGCGCGCCGAAATCGTTGGTGGGTGATCGTCGCGGCCGTGCCGAGCGGTCGTCACGCTGTTAGGCTCCCGCTGGCGGCAGGCCGTCGTCGGGTCGGGCAATTGGTGGTCTATCGCGCTGGAGGGTTGATGACATCGCAGACCGGTAACGCTCGCGTCGACTGGCGCCGCGCTCTCGTCGGCGGAGTGCTCGCCGTTGGCCTGATGTCCGGATTCGGCGCGTCGACCGCGTTCGCGCAGCCCGCAGAACCCACGAACCCACCGGCTCCGCGCAGCTGCACCGGCGACGACTGCACCAAAGATGCCGAGGCCGCCGTGGCCGCCGCGGCGGGTTGCGAGCCGGACGACAAGAAGTGCTCCGATGCGGCGAACAAGCCCAGGAAGATCAACGGCGACCAGGTCCTGATGGCGATCTATGACGAGTACGGCCAGGGTGAGGCCGGCGGTCAGATCTCGAAGCTGATCGACGACGTCGTGAATCTGCGCAGGCAGGGTTTCCCGATCTCCAGCGCCAACGCCCAAGCGCTGGTGGAAGCCTTGGATGACCGACCCAACCAGAAGCCGCTGATCGAGGCGCTGGGTTCGGCCATTCAGTACCAGCGCAAGATCATGGAGCAGCAAATGATGGCTGCACAGCAGCAGCAGCAGGGTCAATCCGGCGGCGGTGGCGGCATGCCGGGCATGCCGGGCATGCCGCCTGCACAGGGCGGCCCGCTCCCTCCGCAGGGCTGACGCGCGGCCGTGCTCGACGAAAAGCTTCTCAGCATCCTCGTCTGTCCCGAGGACCGTGGTCCGCTCCTTCTGGTGGACGACGAGTGTCTGTACAACCCGCGGCTGCGGCGCGCGTACCGCATCGACGACGGTGTTCCGGTCCTGCTGGTCGACGAGGCCGTCACGGTCACCGACGAGGCCGAACACACCCGGTTGCTCGAGAGGGCGTCAGGAGAATCCGGGTAGGTCCCCGGTGAGGTAGCGCTGGAGGTTGGGGCCGATCGTTTCGGCGATCTGCTCCACCGGCAGCGATTTGAACGGTTCCAGTTCGAGGATATAGCGGGCCATCACGACGCCGACCAGCTGCGAAGCGACGAATTGCACACGGATCGGCCCACTTCCGGGCGGATTGTCTACGCGAGAGCCGACTTCTTTCGCGATGATCTCCTGCAGGAACGACCGGATGAGCGAAGTGTCGTTGCCGGCGAGGATGGATCGCATCGTGGCGAGCAATCCCTTACCCATTTCGGAGTCCCACAGCGGCAGCAGCAGCGTCGGCAACGTGTAGCCGATCTCCTCGACGGGGATCTGCTGCAGCGGTTTGATGATCTGCATCGGGTCGATCGGGATGTGGATCGCCGCGGCGAACAGCTGGGTCTTGGTTCCGTAGTAGTGATGGACGAGCGCGGGGTCGACGTCCGCGGCGGTCGCGATGGCGCGGATCGAGGTCCTGTCGATCCCATTGCGGGCGAACAACTCCCGCGCACTGGTCAAGATGCGTTCGCGCGTATCGGACGTCCCGGGCGGTCGCCCGGGACGCCTGCGCTCAGTGTTGGTGGTCAATGCCCTTACGGTGTCCTTCGTCGTAGCGTGGCCGCGGCCAGGACCATCGACACGATCGCGAAGCCGACCACCACCGCGATGTCTCGTACCGCGATGAACGTCGGATCGGGATACGCACCGACCTGTTGCAGCGCTTCAAGAGCGTAGCTGGCAGGCAGCACATTGCTTATCCACTGCAGCCATTCGGGCATTGCCTCACGCGGCACGACGACTCCGCACAACAGCAGCTGTGGGGCGATCACCAGCGGCATGAACTGCACCGCTTGAAACTCGGTGCGGGCGAACGCACTACACAGCAGGCCGAGGCCGACCCCGAGAACGGCGTTGATGATCGCGATGAGGAAAACCAGTGCGGGGCTGCCCGCCGTGTCGAAGCCGAGGAGCCAGAACGACACGACGCAGGCCAGGGTGGCTTGCGCGGCGGCGGCGATCGAGAAGGCGGTGCCGTAGGCGGCGAGCAGATCCAGGCGGCGCAGGGGAGTGGTGAGGATCCGTTCGAGCGTGCCCGAAACCCGTTCTCGCTGCATGGTTATCGACGTGATCAGGAACATCACGATGAGCGGGAACAGGCCCAACATGATCAAACAGACGTTGTTGAACGGCGTGGGCGCGCCCGGTGGGTGGGGTGCGTCCCGGAACATGAAGTAGATCAGCGTCATGATGAGGCTCGGTACCAGGAGGATCATCGCGATGCTGCGGTGGTCGGCGGCGAGCTGGCGCAGGATCCGCGTCGTGGTGGCCAGGTAGGCCTGCGGGCTCAGCCGGCTTCGAGTTGTCGGGTCGCGGTGCTGTGCCTGATGACGGACAGAAACGCGTCCTCCAGTGACTGACATCTCGTGTCCTCTCGTAACTTCGTGGGTGTGGTGTGCGCGAGCAGCGTTCCCTCGCGCATCAGCAACAGGTCACCGCAGTGATCGGCTTCGTCCATGACATGGCTCGACACGATGAGCGTCGTGCCGAGGTCGGCGATTTCGCGGAACCGCTCCCAGAGCTCGACCCGCAACACGGGGTCCAGTCCGACGGTGGGCTCATCGAGCACCAACAGGTCGGGGTGGGACACCAGAGCGCAGGCCAGCGACGCGCGGGTGCGTTGGCCGCCGGAAAGATTGCCGCACAGGGCGGTTCGGTGATCGTCGAGCCCGACGGCGGCGATCGCGTTGTCGGCGTCGGCATGGTCTGCACCAGTCAGCGCCGCGAAGTAGCGGACGTTGTCGATGACCCGCAGATCGTCATAAATGGTCGGATTCTGCGTGACGTAACCGACCCGGTGCCGCAGCTCTGCCGAGCCGGCCGGGCGGCCCAACACCGTCACGGTGCCCGCCGCGACGATTTGGGTGCCGACGACGCAGCGCATCAGCGTCGTCTTGCCGCATCCGGAAGGGCCGAGCAGGCCGGTGATCGTGCCCCGTGCGATCCGCACCGAAATGTTGTCGAGCGCGACGCGTTTACCTCGGATGACCCGCAGATCTCGCACGTCGACGGCGATGTCGACGTCGGGGTGAAGCAATTCATCACGCGATGAACTCATCATACGATGAATAATCCTCGGGGTGGGTGGGCATGTCAATGCCCGTCGGTGCCCTGACATCGCCTTGCCAGGCAGAATCGCTGCGGTGAGTGCGCGCCAGTTGTCCGTGGATCCCCTTAGTGCAGCGCGCCGGCTGCTCGGCGCCGTTCTGATCGGGCGTGGCGTGAGCGCGATGATCGTCGAGGTCGAGGCATATGGCGGTCCTGAGGACGGGCCCTGGCCGGACGCGGCCGCGCATTCCTATCGGGGCATGGGCGGCCGCAACGCTGTCATGTTCGGTCCCGCCGGACGGCTCTACACCTACCGCAGCCACGGCATACACGTCTGCGCGAACGTCGTGTGCGCCACCGATCGCGTCGCCGGTGCGGTGCTGCTGCGGGCAGTGGCGATCGAGTCCGGAGCCGATGTCGCTCAAGCCCGCCGCGGTGAGTCGGTGCGACCCGCTGCGCTGGGGCGGGGCCCGGGCAATCTGTGCTCGGCGATGGGAATCACGATGGAGGACAACGGCATTGATCTGCTGGATGCCGAGAGCCCGATCCGGTTGGTGCTCGGCGAGAAGCGCGAGGGTGTGGCCGGCCCGCGCGTCGGTGTCAGCAAGGCGGCCGACCGTCCCTGGCGGTTGTGGCTGGCCGGGCGGCCCGAGGTGTCGCTTTATCGCCGCAGCCCACGGGCACCGGCTCCCGGGGAAAGCGACTAGTACGGGAAGATCGGTGCGTGACTTCTACGGGCGCATCCATCCTCGATGAGCTGGAGTGGCGCGGACTGATCGCGCAGTCCACCGATCGCGACGCACTGGCAGCGGTGCTGGCCGCCGGGCCCACGACCGTCTATTCGGGTTTCGATCCGACGGCGCCGAGCCTGCACGCGGGACATCTCATCCCGCTGCTGACGCTGCGGCGGTTTCAGCAGGCCGGACACCGTCCGATCGTCCTGGCCGGTGGTGCGACGGGCATGATCGGCGACCCGCGCGACGTCGGCGAGCGCACGCTGAACAGCGCTGACACAGTCGCGCAGTGGGCCGATCGCATCCGGGGCCAGCTGGAGCGCTTCGTCGAATTCAATGACTCGCCGACCGGCGCCGTGGTGGAGAACAACCTCACGTGGACCGCGCAGATGAATGCGATCGAGTTCCTTCGCGACGTCGGAAAGCACTTCTCGGTGAATGTGATGCTCGACCGGGACACCGTGCGCCGCCGCCTGGAGGGCGAAGGCATCTCCTACACCGAATTCAGCTACATGCTCTTGCAGGCCAACGATTTCGTGGAGCTCCATCAGCGCTATGGATGCGCACTGCAGATCGGCGGGTCCGATCAGTGGGGCAACATCATCGCCGGAGTCCGGCTCGTCCGGCAGAAGACCGGAGCCACCGTGCACGCCCTGACCACCCCGCTGGTCACCGACTCCGAAGGGCAGAAGTTCGGGAAGTCGACCGGTGGCGGCAGCCTGTGGCTCGACCCGGAGATGACGAGTCCCTACGCCTGGTACCAGTACTTCGTGAACACTGCCGACGCCGACGTGGTCCGCTACCTGCGGTGGTTCACCTACCTTTCGCCGGATGAATTGGCGGAGCTGGAGCAGGCGACTGCGGAACGACCACACGAGCGCGCCGGTCAGCGCCGGCTGGCCCGGGAGCTGACGAATCTGGTGCACGGCGAGGCGGCGACGGAGTCGGTCGAGCACGCCAGTCAGGCACTGTTCGGTCGCGGTGAACTCACCCGGTTGGATGAGCCGACGTTGGCCGCCGCGCTGCAGGAGGCGTCGGTCGCCGAGCTACAGCCCGGACAACCCGATTCGATCGCTGACCTGCTGGTGGCCAGTGGTTTGTCGGCGAGTAAGGGAGCGGCCCGCCGCACGATCGGCGAGGGCGGGGCTTACGTCAACAATGTCCGCATCGAGAGCGAGGAGTGGGTGCCGCAGCCGTCGGACTTCCTGCACGGTCGCTGGCTGGTGCTGCGTCGGGGCAAGCGGAATATCGCCGGCGTCCACCGCGTTGGCTAGTTCGTCGGGTCATCGAGGCCCGACCAAAGTTGGTGTCGCTTCTCGGGAACAAAGTGTCCCGGAGGCGCGTTGAACCCCATGAACAACGAGTCGACGCACTGCTGTGCGCACGATGGACGCGGATCGAAAGACACGCCCCATCAGCCCATTTGACTCAGAGTTATCCCTCACGTAACTTATCGGAGTCGCTGCGACACGGGCCAAGCCCGACGAGCGCGGCGGCTCCCAGAGGGAAGCCCCAACTTCGGTTGGGTTTCTGATTGTCCGCACTACGAGCCCGTGGCTTAAAGGCCGCGGGTTGGTTGCGCGGCCGAGCGGGTGTGTTGTTTGAGAACTCAATAGTGTGTTTGGTGGTTTTTGTTTGTTGTTTTTTGTCCGCCTCTTTTTTCCCGTTTAGGGGTGGATTTTTTGTGATGCCAGTTTTTGGTGTCTTGCTTGGTCAGATTTTCTCTGATTGTGGATTCACCTGACGTTTGTTGGGTTGTTTTTGTTTGGAGAGTTTGATCCTGGCTCAGGACGAACGCTGGCGGCGTGCTTAACACATGCAAGTCGAACGGAAAGGCCCTTTCGGGGGTACTCGAGTGGCGAACGGGTGAGTA
>NZ_JACKUK010000021.1 GCF_025822765.1 Mycobacterium barrassiae
CAAAGGCAAGCTACTCGAACGACCCACCGACATCACCCCACCAACACCGCCTTCAAACGGTGACGAGAGCACCGGAACGGAGGTCGCCTGAAACACCCCGATCCACAGGTATTGACAATTTCTCATCGCGACGAGCCGCCACCCCACACTGAGCTAGGCAGGCCCGAGTCCCACGGCGCAGCAGCGGATTTCATCAGCCTGCTCCCCCACACCCGTGCCGTCTCACAACGGCGCCAGCTGATCGCGGCGCTGGCAGTCGCCGGCGTGCTCATCGTCGCCCTGTCGGTGTGGCTTATCGGACGCGGCTCCGACCCGCCCGACACCGCCCCCGCGGCGGTGCCATCGACGACCACCGCGGCCCCGCCCGCAGCGCTGCAAGATCTCCGGCGGCTGCTCCCGTCCGGCTATCCCGCCGGAGCATGCACCCCAGCACCATCCCCTGATGGCGCGACGGTGATCACCTGCGGACCAAACACCGACCCTGGTGGACCCCGCAGCGCCACCTACACCCTGGCCGCCGGACCCGAAGCGCTGCGCACCACGTTCGACCAGCTCGTCGAATCCACGACAGTGGTGGTCTGCCCCGGAAACATTCAGTCCCCTGGCCCGTGGCGACGCAACGACACCCCCGCCGTCACCCGCGGAACCGTGCTGTGTGGGCTGAACAATGGGCGCCCGCGCGTGGTGTGGACCAACGACGCGCAACGGCTCATCGCCGACGTGCAATCCGGTGGCCTCAACGACCCTCGACTCGACCAGCTCTACGCCTGGTGGGGGACGCACTCGTGATCAGCCGGCCACCGCGTCGGCATCACGCCGAACGGCAGATCGTCCGCGCTGTCCGGTCGATCGCGGCACTAGCTAGCTAAGCTAGCCCCCCACAGCTCTATCACCGCGCGTGTGTGCGAGGGGCTACCGGGTGGGGTGGACCACGCGACGGGTGTTTATTGCGGCTTTTTCGTGCGGGTGGATTCTAGGAGAATCCACCTCTCGGAGTCATCCAGGTTTCCCCCCTTGAATCCCATGATGACCTTCGTGTATTCGGGTGTATTCGGATCCTGGGTGATGATCGCCTGTTTCGTAAAGCTGATTACGCTGTCGAATTCTTCATATTCGCCTGCTTTGGCGAGTTGTTCTCTTGTGCTTTCGCGTCCGACTCCAAGCGGTATCGCCGGAATGGCATCTCCGAACGTCTCCGTCAACTTAGTATTCATCTGACCCTGAGCGATTACTTCGGACATTTTGTAGGCGTCGTCGACTCCTAGAGTCCCTTGGGTGCTTCGTTCCCACGCCTGAAAGCTCGCCAGAGTGAACTGATCCCAGATTTCTTGAGTGCTGTTGGCCAACGAAGGTTATGCTACTGGCCGGTTGAAGTAGTTATAGTCGGCGTAACCGAGATCATCCAGCGCTTTATTGAGCCGTGCTGCCGTTGACTGCGTGTCTGTATTAAGAATTATCCCAGCATAATCGAGCTTGCTCTTGAGGGGTAGGGTTGAAAACTCTGCGGGGGTCATCTCGCTCGGCTGCTTTTCGGGTTCAAGAAGGTCGCTGTTGGCAGCGGGGGTTTTTGTGCCGCTCGTTGCCTGATCGTTTGAGCTGCACGCGCTTAAGCCGATAGCAAATACAATAGATGAGGCGGTTGCAAGTACTCGAAACGCTGATCTGCTGGTCACGCGGATAAACTAGCAGTCAGGTGGCCCCAACGACCCTCGGCTGGACCTGCTACGCCTGGTGGGGCACTCACTCGTAATCACCCGGCCATAGATGCGAGGTGGCGCGCCGGACAGTAGATCTTCCGCGCTGGCCGCGCCGGCCGCGCCGGCCTTGTCTGCTGGGCCACCGCGACCGCCGTCACGGTTGTGCGAGGGCTATGGCGTGGGGGGTGCTTCCGTATCGTTTGTTCTAACAAGCACCCAAACGCCGGAATTGTCAACACTTCCCTGCGTAAATCCAGCCGTGACCTTTACATACTCAGGATTATAGGGGTCTTCTGACAAGACAATTTGCTCTGTGTAGCTAATGACGCGCTGAAATTCGGCGTATTCACCAGAGTTTGGGAGCTGCTCTCGGGTGCTTTCCCATGCAAGGTGGAGACTTATGACGGGTGTTGGCTTTCCGAGTAGTTCGACGAGGTCGTTGTACTCTCTGCCGCGTGTGGTGACGTCGGCGATCTTCATAGCTTCATCCATCTTGAGGGTGCCCTGATTGCTTAATTCCCAAGCCTGGAATGACGCCAGTGTCATCTGATCAGTTATCTCCTGCGTGCTATTCGTTATTGACGGCTGCACGACAGGTCGGTTGAAGTAGTTGTATCCCGCGTAACCAAGTCTATCTAGTGCGGCATTCAGTCGAGCCGCAGTCGCTTCCGTATCTGCGTTCAAGATTGGTCCGACATAGTTCAGTTTGCTCTCCATAGGTAAAAGTGAGAACTCGCCGGGGGTCATCTCGCTCGGCTGTTTTTCGGGTTCAAGTAGGCCGGTGTTGGCAGCGGGGGGTTTTGTGCCGCCTGGTGCCTGATCATTCGAGGTGCATGCGGTTAGACCGACAGCAAATGCAATAGATGCGATGGCTGCAAGTGCTTGAAATGCCAATCTGCTGGTCATGCGCCCTGATCCGCCTTTCAAAGCGGCAATACGCTCGGCAATCATCGTGGCGGATGCCCGTACTGCTGCAGAATCTCCGCCAGTCGAGGATCGCCCATAGAGCCATAGGTGTACTCAACAACCGGCAGAATGTAGCCGCTTCGATCACTTCGATTCACCATTAAAGTGACTGCCTTGTCCGGCCCCCCGACCTCCTCAAGGGCGATCAGTCGCCCCCCGTCAGAACCCACCTCAGTTTCGCCGATCGTGACATCCTTGAGTTCAACATTAGATAGACGCGAGGGGCGGGCTCTGAAGACGTGTTTTATTCCTACTGTTGGATTTCTCCCAATGTACTCAAACACGTCGGAGAAGCCATCCGCATGCGGATTTCGTAGTGCCGCGTAAGCGCGCTGCCCCTCGTCGGTATTGCTACCTCGCGAAACAAGCCATAGTGCCAAGGTTTGAAAATTTAGGTAGTCCTGGTCCGACCATTCCGATCGAGGCTTCTTCAGGTCCGGCATATAAAGGACGCTCCGCTCTTCCTCGGTTAGGCGCCCATTTACCTGAATGTCATCCCAAGCCGATTCCAAATTGGCGTTAAACTTTTCAGCCGTGTCTTCTATGCGCGCCTGCGCATCGAGTCCTGCATAAACATTAGGATCCATTTGATCATATTCGTCAGGGGTGACGACGCCATTCTTGTCAAGATCCCCGGTTAGCGGTTCGGAAACGCTTCTCTCAGGCGCAACCGTTCCATCTCGCGACGTCGCGCTCGACCCTGAAGCAGCGTCTGCATACGCGTCAAGCTGACCCTTGGCGCCGAAGTACCCCCACGCGTACCAAGCCCCCGAGCCGACCACCACAACGATCACCGCAATCAAAGCCCACTTTATCCAAATCGGGCTGTTCGGCGCTGGTTGCGTCATCTGGCGGGTACTCCTGCAATCTGTCCGCTGGTTAGCGTTTGCTAACTCTTTGATGGTATGGCATTTTCTGGGCCAGTTGGCATACAAAAGGTGAGGTCTGAACGGTGCATTGTCGTGTCATTGTCCTCCCGGCCGCGGCGGACGGTGGGCAGGCCAAGCTGTCTCACATCTAATACATCGGGGGTGAGACCCCACAAGCGCGCACACACAACACCGCCCGATTCGGGTGAGCTGGCGTCAGCGTCGCCACACTTGAACGCGGTCGGTCTTGAGCGGGGCGCCGTCTGGACCCTTGACGTACGGGGCGATCCACTTCGGGCGCCGATCGGCATGATTGGGCCCACACGCCTGCTGACGCCAATGGCCGCCCACCCACCACCGGTGTCGGTACTGACGGTCACCCAACGAACCATCACGTTCCCTGGGCGGGCTCATGGGTCGCCGCAACTCAATGATGCTCACCCGGTTCGGGTCCGCAGCCGCACGGGAGGATTCCCCGGTCTGCGTCGACGGTGCACTGTTGAGGACGCGGGTGGCGGCCACGGTGGGTTGGCCCATCAGGAGCCAGGCCGCTCCGACGACACTCACCAACGGCGACGCCTCAGCCGATCGGGCCACCTCAGCGGTGCGCGGCACTAACGGCTGTAGCAGCAGCGTCGGGTTGGTCACCCACAATGGCGAGGACACCCCGTAGGGGGCCAGCAGTTCAGGGTTCTTGACCAGGCGTGACACCGGTTGCAGTTGCAGCACCCCGTCGGGGCGAGACCACCACCACAGCCCGTCCCATGGGACCTCGGTGGGATCATTCGGGTTCAGCGCATTCCACGGCACGCTTCCGGCCGGCTTTGCCCAACATAAAAGCCCGGTCGGAGCCGGCGCGGCGACAGCGGGCGTCCACTCCGGAAGGGAGTCGGCGGCGTCGAGCGCGACGTCCACCATGTCGCGTGAAACCCAGTACAGCTCAGCACGTTGATGATGTCGGCTTCGCCGCTCATCTGACTCAACGTCTCGGCCAGCTTCGCCTGCAGCCGCTTCAACCTTCGAAGGCTCTCCCCCGCAGCTCCCAGGGCCTCGGACGGTTCTGCGAGGGCGCTGGATTGGTGTTCGACAAGGCTGTCCGAAGCGTTGCACCACTGCCGGCGAATGTCGGGCAGGCCCGGTGCCGCCCACGGAGTCGCTTTGCGGCGGCGGCTCATCGCCGGCCCGCCGTTCTAGCCGAGACCATCGGCGAACTCCATGACGGTTGCCGCCTGCTCCTCAATGAGAGAGACGAACTTCGGGACCGACTGCGTCGTCATGCGTGAGGGCAACTCCTGCGCCACCGCCCTGAGGCGGGCGCCGGCGGCCCGTAGTTCGGCCTGTTGCACCTCGCGGCTCACCGGAGACGGCGTCACATAGGTCAACACCGCCCGCAATTCGGAAAACCGGATGGCCTCCCCGCCGAGCTTCTCGTTGAACAGCCGCGCATGCGTGCCATCGGTGTGAGCCCAGCTGCGCATCTCCGATTCGAGGTAGGCGGCTATCACGTGCAGTGCCGTCGGTGTGGCGGCGGCGATGGTGGATGCCCCGGCTCGGCCGTACGTGCGGACGGTCTCGGCGAGGTCGCGAACCTCGGTGACCACCTTGGCCAGGTAATCGATATCAACTTGCACATCGAAGTCGGGCATACCAGCGATCCAAAGGCCGCGGCGCACCGCTGATCTGCAAAGATTTCCCCCACTCACACCAGCTGCACTCCAGTCGGGGAGATGGCACTGCCGTACCCGACGCGGCACGTAATGTATCCGGCATCCACGTCCGAACGCTGACGCAGGTCATCGTCGGACATCTCGGAGGCCCGCTCAGCCGATTGGTCTGTCATCTGAACGCGTTCCCATCTACGACAGTGCTGTGTCGCGCAGGCCGCTACTCATGGAGTCTTGCCGACGTCAAAACTAAGAGCTTGCACAGAGGGCGCCGTAGAGAAACGATGCTATGTGATACGCCTCGTCCCCGGCGGCTCGCGCGAAAGGGTGGGTTTGACCTGGAAAGCCAACCAGCAATGGAGTTCCAAGACCGCGGTAGTGCCTACCTCGATCGAGTTCTAGCCGATCCCGAGCGCGCGGAACGCGTCGCCCAGATCCGCCAGCAGATGCTTGCTGACGATTGCGCTCATCGAGCTGATCAGCAAGCAATACAGGACTAGTGCCATTGAACATTCGTTTGCAGGGCCGCAGCGAAAGTGTCCGCGAAAACATGACTTGGACGCAGCCTCGCACACGGCGCCGTCATTCAACGGGGGTACTAGCGGTCAACGCACACTGGTTGAACACGCGGCACACGACACGCCATCGCGAATTACATTGATGTTATTCATGTCGGTGGCGGACCATAGAGTGGCAACAACCAGTAGGAAACCGCAGGTGGGGAGGCTCCGTTGGCGGATCGTTCGGCGATCGAGTGGACCGAGGCCACCTGGAACCCCGTCACCGGCTGCGATCGCGTATCGGCCGGTTGCGATCACTGCTACGCGATGACGCTAGCCAAGCGGCTCAAGGCAATGGGCTCGGCGAAATATCAGGTCGACGGCGATCCGCGCACCTCAGGCCCCGGCTTCGGTGTGACAGTGCACCCCCAGGCACTCAGCGAACCGCTGAGGTGGAAGAACCCGCGGGTGGTGTTCGTAAACTCGATGAGCGACCTGTTCCACGCGAGGGTGCCATTGGACTTCATCCGTGACGTCTTCGACGTCTGCCGCGACACCCCGCACCACACTTACCAGGTGCTGACCAAACGCAGCCTGCGCTTGCGCCGCGTCGCGAACAAACTCGACTGGCCGAACAACGTCTGGATGGGTGTATCCGTCGAGAACGCTGATGCACTGCCGCGGGTGGAGCACTTGCGCGAAGTGCCGGCCGCTGTGAGGTTCTTGTCCTGTGAGCCGCTGCTCGGACCGCTCGACGGAATCGACCTCACCGGAATCGGCTGGGTAATTGCCGGCGGCGAGTCCGGTCCCCGGTATCGGCCGATGGAGTTGTCTTGGGCGCGCGGTATCCGAGATGCCTGCCGCGACGAGGGTGTGCCGTTCTTCTTCAAACAGTGGGGTGGCCGCACCCCGAAGGCTTCCGGTCGCGAGCTCGACGGCCAGCTGTGGGACGAGATGCCTACCGCGGCTACCGGTTGAAATCCGACTCAGTCGTCGTCAGCTTCATCCGGGCCTGCCGCGAAGATTTGGATGCGGCTGCTGGCCGGCCACGGTGAGTTCTTCGGCGAGGTGGGTGGCGACAGTCGGACGACCAACCCTTCGTGGAACAACTCGGTCAGCGCGGTCCGCACGTGCGGTTCCGTATACCCGGCGACCTGCGCCTGCTTGGCCAAGGTCGTGAAGTCGTGGGTGCCGATGCGCTTGCGGAAGTCCTCGATCAAGGGCTGGATGTCGGGATCGAGCAGGCTGGGTTGAAAAGCAGTGGCAGCACTGGCCCCGCGGCCGCTCGTAGGGTCCGCTGACCACTTGGCAGAGTTCCAGCATTCAAGGCCAGCCTGATGATGTGTCGCGAAAATCAGCGAGTACCGGGTGTACCGACGTGCAACATCCACGTCGAACGACGAGGTGTGGCAACCAAGCGCCTCGAGTTTGTCGCAGTAGAGCTTAACGAGCGCAGCCTTGGACCGCGCGGTGTTGAGTTCGGCACCAATGTCCTTCCAGGAGTCGTCCCCATACAAGCTATTCATCACCGACACCATCGCGGGGTTGGTGCGGTACCGGTGGGCTTCGTCGACCATTAACGTGATCACCGCGTCGTTCTTGCGGAGCTTCACGACCTCCGAGACGACGGACCACGGGATTTGCTTGAGCCCGTATGGGTCGATAATCCACAGCGTCTGTTTTCCCGGCGGTGCGTGCTTCTGGCGCACCTCGCCCACGACGTCCTCGAACTTCTTCGGCCCGAGGGAAACGTGACTGATTCGGTCATCTGCGGGAAGGGCCTTCATTCGCTCGTCCAGAGCTTCGGTACGCCGCTGATCTAGGTCGTTTGTCACGTGTGTGAGCGGTTGGAAGTTCGGGCGGCAGATGTGATCGCGGTACAGCTTGGCGATCATGATCGCGCTGCCGTCGAGGCCGTCGGAGTACATGCCCGAACCGGCGAACCCGTCGATGATCGTCGCTGGCTTTGCCCACCTGCCCTGCAGGACCTTGCCCATCCAACAAGCGATGTACCGCCGATAGAACGCGTGCTTGAGTCGGGTGTGGGGGTCCGCCTGGTAGTCGACCTGCTTGCGCAATTCCTCCTTGCGAGTCATCTCAAGGCCTCCATCTCACCCGATGGCCGACGGCGGTCACGTGCATCATTTGGCGCTCCTCCCCCTCAATGCGCAGCGTATCGACAGGACAGACACGGATGGTCACCTCGCCGCGGCTCCGGAGTGGCGGTGGAGCTTCTGGACAGGTAGCCCCCGTGTGTGACAACACGCATACGGACCAGCAAGCACCTCAACTTCGCCGACGCCTACGCTCGTCTGACACGTGCGTTGACGGACAGGGGCACAGCATGGGTTCGATCCACGAGGTGATGGAGGCGTTCCGAAGAGCACCCTCGAATTCCGAGCGGGGCACGAAGTTCGAGAAGCTGATGGTGCGCTACTTCGACCTGGACCCACTGCTGTCGCAGCAGTACGACGAGGTGTGGCGGTGGATCGACTGGCCCGGCCGGAAGGGCAGACCCGACACCGGTATCGACCTCGTTGCCCGCGAACGCGACAGCGGTGAGTACACAGCGATCCAGTGCAAGTTCTACGAACCGACACACCAGCTCCGCAAAGAGGATATCGACTCGTTCTTTACAGCGTCGGGCAAGAACCCATTCACCAACCGGATCATCATCTCAACCACCGACCGGTGGGGCCGCAACGCTGAGGACGCTCTCGAGGATCAGTCCGTGCCGGTGCAGCGGATCGGCCTGGCCGAGATCGCGGACTCGCCGATCGACTGGGATATCGCCTGGGTCGACGGTGACTTGCGGATCGACGTCTCCGAAGCGACCCGTCACGAACCTCGCCCGCATCAGGCAACGGCGGTCGACAAAGCCTTCGATGGGTTTGCCGCCGGCAACGACCGCGGAAAGCTAATCATGGCCTGCGGCACCGGGAAGACCTTCACCGCGTTGAAAATCGCAGAGCGCACGGCCGCCGAGAAGGGCGGCAGCGCCCGCATTCTGTTCGCAGTGCCGTCCATATCGCTGCTGAGCCAGACGTTGCGAGAGTGGACCGCCCAGACTCAGTTCGATCTGCGAGCCTTCGCCGTCTGCTCGGACACAAAGGTGTCCCGCGCAGCCGAGGACATCAACACCTACGACGTGGCGATCCCGGTGACAACCAACGCCGCGAAGCTGGTGCACGAGATGGAGCACCGCAAGCGTGCTAAGGGCCTGACCGTGGTGTTCACCACCTACCAGTCGCTGCCGGTCGTCGCCGATGCCCAGAACCTCGGGGTAGCTCCATTTGATCTTGTGATCTGCGACGAGGCGCACCGAACCACCGGCGTGACCTTCGAAGGTGTCGACGAGTCGAACTTCGTGAAGGTCCACGACGCCGCCTACCTGCACGCCGACCGCCGCCTGTACATGACGGCCACACCGCGAATCTACGACGAGACCGTCAAGGCGAAGGCCGACGAGCATTCCGCCGAGATAACGTCGATGGACGACGAGACAAAGTACGGCCCCGAGTTCCACCGCCTATCCTTCGGGGAAGCGGTCGAGCGCGGCCTCCTCACCGACTACAAGGTCCTCGTCCTCACCGTGGATGAGGAAATGGTCGCCGCTCCCCTGCAGACCCAGCTCGCTGGTGGTGACGGCGAGCTGCGTCTCGACGACGCGACGAAAATCGTCGGCTGCTGGAACGGTCTAGCCAAACGCGCCGGCAAGACCCCCGACGGGCAGGGCTTCGTGCCCGGCGCGGCCCCGATGCGGCGGGCGGTCGCCTTCGCCAAAGACATCGCGGCCTCCAAGAAGGTCGCCGAGCTATTCCCGAAAGTTGTTGACGCGTACCGCGAAATGCTCACCGACAGCCAAAACGACGGCGTCGCCATCAATGAAACGAACCTCGAACTCGCTGTGCAAGTCCGTCACGTCGACGGCACCTTCAACGCTTTAGAACGCAACCGCGAGTTGCAATGGCTCAAGGCCCCACTGCCGGAGAGCGAGTGCCGGATCCTGTCCAACGCGCGGTGTCTGTCAGAGGGCGTGGACGTCCCCGCACTTGACGCCGTGATGTTCCTGCACCCGCGCAATAGCGTCGTCGATGTCGTCCAATCCGTCGGTCGCGTGATGCGTAAGGCCCCGGATAAGGACTACGGGTACATCATCCTGCCGGTCGCCGTTCCGGCCGGGATCTCGCCGTCACAGGCCCTCGGTGATAACCGCCGATTCAAAGTCGTATGGCAGGTCCTCAACGCCCTCCGCGCTCACGATGACCGGTTCAACGCCATGGTGAACTCAATCGCCTTGAACGCCGCGGACCCTGGCGCAGTCACCGGCCAGGGTTCGGACCGGCTGCTCGGTGCACACATCGGCCCCACCACCGACAAACCGGAGACGCTCGCCGCTGCCAGCTCAACATCCACAGCGACTGCCCCCGGGGACCCTGCGGCCGGTGTTGCCGACGGCGATGGATCTGGCGGTGGCGCCTTAGCGTCACAGATGGCGTTGTTCTCCCTGTCTGAGTGGCAGGAAGCGATCTACACCCGCATCGTGGACAAGGTTGGCACCCGCACCTACTGGGAAGACTGGGCCAAGGACGTCGCCGACATCGCCGCGGCACTTATTGCCCGCATCAGAGCACTCCTAGATGGCGCCGATCTCAAGGTTGGAACGGCATTCGACAAGTTTCTCCAGGGCTTGCGCGACAACCTCAACGATTCCATCACTCGCGATGATGCGATTTCGATGCTCGCCCAGCACCTGATCACTGCGCCGGTATTCGACGCGTTGTTCGCCGGCCACGAGTTCGCCGCTCATAACCCCGTCTCACGCACGATGCAGACGATGGTGGAACAGCTCGGCGGGGCCGGTTTGGAGGCCGAGACCGAGCACCTTGAAGGCTTTTACGACTCGGTGCGGATCCGCGCCTCGGAGGTCACCACCGCGGACGGCAAGCAGCAGGTAATAGCTGAGCTGTACGAGAAGTTCTTCAAAGTGGGGTTCGCGAAGCAGGCCGAGGCGCTGGGCATCGTGTACACCCCCGTCGAGATCGTCGACTTCATCCTCCGTGCCGCCGACCAGGCGTCGCGGGAGGCATTCGGTCGCGGCCTCACCGATGATGCCGTTCACGTCCTCGATCCGGCTTTTATGCGAAATTTTGGCGTCTCACGAGACAGCAATGCCGGCGAATCAAGGTCAGGCGAGCGAATCCTGGGGTTTGCCGTTTCAGCTCCTTCGTTGATGATGGCTTGTCCCAGGGTGTTGTCTT
>NZ_JACKUK010000022.1 GCF_025822765.1 Mycobacterium barrassiae
CTCGGCGAAATTGCATTACGAGTAAAGATGCTCGTTACGCGCGGCAGGACGAAAAGACCCCGGGACCTTCACTACAACTTGGTATTGGTGCTCGATACGGTTTGTGTAGGATAGGTGGGAGACTATGAAGCAGTCACGCCAGTGATTGTGGAGTCGTTGTTGAAATACCACTCTGATCGTATTGGGCCTCTAACCTCGAACCGTTTATCCGGTTCAGGGACAGTGCCTGGCGGGTAGTTTAACTGGGGCGGTTGCCTCCTAAAAAGTAACG
>NZ_JACKUK010000023.1:0-267366 GCF_025822765.1 Mycobacterium barrassiae
GTGGACGCCAGGCTCCCGCCCCTCAACACACGCACGCCAACTGCTACAACATCCAAACGCCCCCGCACGGGACGTAGACCCCCTATGGCCGCTGAAACACTTGACTCGACCTACAGCCAGCTAGCTTCGCACCGCCCGGATGATCAGCTCGTCGGCCGGTACGCGGTGGCCCTTCTCGCAGCGGATCTCGACGCCGGCTTGGGCACCGCAGTCGGCGTGCGCCAGGCGCAGCGGCATGTGGTCGGACAGGTGACGCCGGCCCCACTCGAACATCGCGAAAACCACCGGCATGAAGTCGATGCCTGCCTCGGTCAGCACGTACTCGTCGCGGCTGCGCTGACCCGGCTCCTGGTACGGCCGCCGTTCCAGCAGACCGGCCTCCACGAGCTCCGAGAGCCGTGCGGCGGCTGCGGCCTTCGTCACACCGATGCGGCGCCAGAAGTCGTCGAACCGGGTGGTGCCGTAGTACGCCTCGCGCATGAGCAGCATCGCCGATTTGGTCCCCAACAGGCCCATCGTCTTCTCCACGGGGCATTGACCCACCGCGGACCAGGCGTCGCGGTCGGCCAGCCGGCCCTGCAGCATCGTCACGGAATGTCCCCTCCCTCTGAGTTGTTTTAAGTATACCCAGGTGTTATAGCTGGGTATAGGAAGCATTACTCAGTGGTGAGTTCAGGAGGCTGAAATGGCTGGATATGCAGGCCGCGATGCGGTCATCGTCGAGGCGGTACGCACACCGATCGGGAAAGGCAAGGCCAACGGCGCACTGCATGACGTGCTGCCCGTCGACCTCTTGGCTCACAGCCTCACCGAACTGGTGAACCGCACGGGTGTCGACCCGGCGCAGATCGACGACGTCATCACCGGCGCCGTCACCCAGGTGGGCGATCAGGCCGTCAACATCGGGCGCAACGCGCTGCTGGCGGCCGGATTCCCCGAATCCGTACCCGGCACGACCGTCGACCGCCAGTGCGGCAGCAGCCAGCAGGCGATCAGCTTCGCGGCCCAGGGCGTGCTGGCCGGCGCGTACGACATCGTCGTGGCGGGCGGGGTCGAGTCGATGTCGCGGGTGCCGATGGGTTCGAGCGTGCTGCCGGGCAGCGACCCGTTCGGCGCGATGGCGAAGCGGTATCCGGAAGGTCTTGTGCCGCAGGGCATCAGCGCCGAACTGATCGCGGCGAAATGGGGCTTCTCGCGTCAGCAACTCGACGAGTTCTCCGCGGGCAGTCACGAAAAGGCCGCGCAGGCAACAAAAGACGGCCGCTTCGACAACGAGCTGATTCCGATCGCGGGGCTCACCACCGACGAGATCATTCGTCCCGGCACCACGGTGGAGACGCTGGCGGGTCTGAAGCCCGCGTTCTACAACCCCGCCTACGAGGCGCGTTTCCCCCAGATCCAGTGGGAGATCACGCCGGGTAACTCGTCGCCGCTGTCCGACGGCAGCGCCGCGGTGCTGATCACCACGAGTGAGGTCGCCAAGCGGCGGGGGCTGCGTCCGCTGGCCCGTATTCACACGACGACCGTGGTGGGATCCGATCCGCTGTACATGCTGACCGGCGTCATCCCCGCGACCGAAAAGGTCTTGCAGAGAGCAGGACTCACGCTGGCGGACATCGACCTGTTCGAGGTCAACGAGGCGTTCGCCCCGGTGGTGATGTCATGGGCGCACGACGTCGGCGCGGACCTTTCGAAGACGAACGTCAACGGCGGCGCGATCGCGATCGGTCACCCGCTGGGCGCATCCGGCGCGCGTCTCATGACGACGCTTGTCAATGCCCTGCAGCAGCGCGGCGGACGCTACGGGCTGCAGACGATGTGTGAGGGCGGCGGCATGGCCAACGCCACGATCATCGAGCGGCTGTAATCCAGCGATTTCGGCGTGTTGAGTCTCGCTCAGCGTGACTTAGCACGCCGAAATCACGCTTTTTCGAGCTCGAACAGCGGGATGATCCGGCTGGTCTTGGCTTGGTATTCGGCGAACACCGGCGCGCGCTCGACCACCTTCGGATAGAGCCCGTCACGCTCCGCGCGCGGAAGTTCACGGGCGACGACGTCGTACTCGGTAGTTCCCAGCTCGATGTGCGCGTTCGGGTTGGCCCGCAGGTTGTGCACCCACGCCGGATCCTTGTCGGCGCCGGCGAACGACCCGACGATGTAGATCTTGCCGTCGACCTCGAAGTAGGCCAGCGGCGACAGCCTGGTCTGGCCGGACTTCGCGCCGGTGGTGTGCAGTATCAGCAGCGTGGCGCCCTCGAACGGGCCGCCGACCTTGCCGTCGTTGGCGCGGAATTCCTCGACGATGCCGTCGTTGAACGACTTGAAATCGGATATCTCGGTCATTGTTCATCTAAGTCAAGCGCGGGCTCAAGTATTCCGGAGGTATTCCGCACCGCATAATCAACAGCCATGCGAGTGATCGTGACCGGCGGCAACAGCGGCGTGGGTAAGGCGACTGTGGCGGCGCTGGCCGCCGCCGGGCACAGCGTGCTGATTGCCTGCCGCGATGTCGACAAGGGCCGCGCCGCTGCAGCGGAGATCGGCGGCGACGTCGAGGTGGCGGCCCTCGATCTGGCCGACCTCTTCAGCGTGCGAGCGTTCGCCGATTCGGTGGAATCCGTTGACGTGCTGGTGAACAACGCGGGAGTGATGGGCATGCCATTGACCCGCACTGTCGATGGTTTCGAGGCCCACATGGGTACGAACCACCTCGGGCATTTCGCATTGACGTGTCTGCTCGGTGACCGGATCAAGGACCGGGTGGTGTCCGTCGCGAGCGCGACGTACCTGTTGAGCACGCTGCACCTCGAGGATCTCAACTGGCATATCCGCAGGTACTCGAAGTGGAGCGCGTACGGCGAGTCCAAATTGGCCAACCTGCTGTTTATCAGCGAACTCGCTGCCCGCGGCATCCGCGCCTACGCATCCGATCCCGGTGCGACGGACACCGACATCACCCGGTCGATGGGCATGGGCGAGCACCGCCGGATCCGGCGACTGCTCCACACCCCCGAGCAGGGTGCACGTGCCAGCCTGCAGGCGGTGTCGACCGATCTGCCCAGCGGTACGTATCTCGCGCCGCGGTTCAATCAGCTGGGCCCGCCGAAGGTGACCAAGTTGCGCCCCAAGGCTGTCGACCGCGTGATGGCCCGCCGGTTGTGGGAGCTGTCCGCCGAGCTGACGGGATGCGACTGGTCGGTCGCCTAGTCGGACTTGGGTTTCGCGTCGATTCCCGATTCCTTGCGCTGCTGCGGGGTGATCGGCGCGGGCGCATCGGTCAGTGGGTCGACGCCGCCACCGGACTTCGGGAACGCGATGACCTCGCGGATCGAGTCGAAGCCTGCGAGCAGGGCGGTGATGCGATCCCAGCCGAACGCGATACCACCGTGCGGCGGTGCGCCGAACATGAAGGCGTCCAACAGGAATCCGAACTTCTCCTGCGCCTCGTCATGGCCGATACCCATCATCGCGAACACGCGCTCCTGCACGTCGCGACGATGGATACGGATCGACCCACCACCGATCTCGTTGCCGTTGCACACGATGTCGTACGCATTGGCCAACGCCGAACCGGGGTCGGTGTCGAACGTCGCCTCCGACTCCGGTTTTGGCGCGGTGAACGCGTGGTGCACGGCCGTCCACGCGCCAGATCCCACCGTCACATCGCCTGCGGCAGTGGCCTCGTCGGCGGCCTCGAACAGCGGCCAGTCCACCACCCAGGTGAATGCCCACGCGTCGGGGTCGATCATGTCGAGTCGCTTGGCGATCTCGATGCGGGTCGCGCCGAGCAGCGCACGCGCCGACTTCGCCGTCCCCGCCGAGAAGAAGATGCAGTCCCCCGGCTTCGCCCCGACATGCGCTGCGAGCCCGTCGCGTTCGGCGTCGGTGAGGTTCTTGGCCACCGGCCCGCCGAGCGTGCCGTCCTCGGCGACGAGCACGTATGCCAACCCCTTGTGCCCGCGCTGTTTGGCGAATTCCTGCCAGCCGTCGAGTGTGCGCCTCGGCTGCGACGCGCCACCCGGCATGACGACTGCACCGACGTATGGCGCCTGGAACACCCGGAAAGTGGTGTCGGAGAAGTACTCCGTGCATTCGACGAGTTCCAGCCCGAAGCGCAGGTCGGGCTTGTCGGAGCCGAACCGGCGCATCGCCTCGGCGTAGCTGATCCGCGGGAGCGGCGTCGGCAGGTCGTAGCCGATCAACGCCCACAACGCCTTCAGTATCTCCTCGGATACCGCGATGACATCGTCGGCCTCGACGAAACTCATCTCCATGTCGAGCTGGGTGAATTCGGGTTGGCGGTCGGCGCGGAAATCCTCGTCGCGATAGCAGCGGGCGATCTGGTAGTAGCGCTCCATGCCCGCCACCATCAGCAGCTGCTTGAACAGCTGCGGGCTCTGCGGCAGGGCGTAGAAGCTGCCGGGCTGCAGCCGCGCGGGCACCAGGAAGTCCCGCGCCCCTTCGGGGGTGGAGCGCGTCAGCGTCGGCGTCTCGATCTCGACGAAGTCGTGACGCGCCAGCACCTCGCGCGCCGCGGCATTCACTTTGGAACGCAAGCGAATCGCATTCCCGGGGCCCTCGCGACGCAGGTCGAGGTAGCGGTACTTCAGCCGGGCTTCCTCACCTGCCTGCTCGTCGAGCTGGAACGGCAGCGGTGCGCTCTCACCGAGGACCGTCAACGCCGTGGCGTTCACTTCGATGTCGCCCGTAGGGATTTCAGGATTGGCGTTGCCCTCAGGTCGAATCTCGACGACTCCCTCGACGGCGACGCAGTACTCCGCGCGCAGCCGGTGCGCGTCCGCCAGCACGTCCGCCTCACGGAACACCACCTGCGACACCCCGGACGAATCGCGAAGGTCGATGAAGATGACGCCGCCGTGGTCGCGGCGACGCGCTACCCAGCCGGCGAGGGTCACCTTCTGACCGGCGTCGGCGGACCGCAACGAACCGGCGGGATGACTGCGCAGCACGAACTCTCCTGAGAATGGCCTGTTGGGATGACTGCCACAGTGTAGTGGGGCCGCCGAGGCCGGTAGCTTGGCGTTCGTGGGTGGCAGCATTGCACTGGTCGGTCCCGGTGCGATCGGTTCGACGATCGCCGCCCTGCTGTATGCCGCGGGCCACCAGGTCACCCTGTGCGGGCGGACCGCACGTGAGTCCATCGAGGTCAGGCCCGACGAGGGCGCCCCGATCGTCGTACCGGGTCCCGTGCTGACGGACCCCATCCGGATCACCGACACCGTCGACGTCGTGCTCCTCGCGGTCAAGGACACCCAGAACGCGCAGGCAGGCGCGTGGCTGGCCCGGCTGTGCGACGACCGCACGGTGGTATGTGCGCTTCAGAACGGCGTCGAGCAGGTGGAGCGGGTGGGCCGGTACTGCCCGTCGTCATCGGTCGTACCCGCCGCCATCTGGATCTCGGCCGAGCCGGACCCAGGAGGGTGGATACGGCAACGCACCGGCGTTCGGCTGGTATTGCCCGTTTCGGATGCGGCGAAGAAGCTGGCGGAGCTGTTTGGCAGTGCAGGAATCTCGGTGGGCCTCGACCCGGACTTCATCACCGCGGCCTGGCGCAAACTGCTGGTCAACGCCGTGGTCGGGCTGATGGTCCTCACCGGACGGCGCATGGGCATGTTCCAGCGCGACGACGTCGCAGCCCTGGCGCGGCGCTATCTGGCCGAATGCCTCGCGGTTGCCCGCGCCGATGGGGCGA
Organism: Mycobacterium barrassiae; assembly: GCF_025822765.1. Lineage (GTDB taxonomy): Bacteria > Actinomycetota > Actinomycetes > Mycobacteriales > Mycobacteriaceae > Mycobacterium > Mycobacterium barrassiae. The sequence goes on from NZ_JACKUK010000023.1 coordinate 5,714, forward strand.
ACCTCGGCGATGAGGTGATCGACGAGACCATGAGCCTGTTCAGCAATGTCCCTGCCGACATCACGACGTCGATGCTGACCGACCGTGAAGCGCAGCGGCCGCTGGAATGGGATATCCGCAACGGCGTCATCTCCCGAAAAGCCGCCGAGCACGGCCTGGCTGCGCCCATCAGCGACGTCCTGGTGCCGCTGCTGGCGGCGGCAAGTGACGGTCCCGGCTGATCCACCAGCACCGGCTAGTACAGCCCGGCCCAGGCCTTACGGCGCTCGGCGTCGGGATCCTGCACCACGGTGTCGCGGGCCGTCATGATGATGCGGGTGAAGCGCCGGTCGGTGTCGTAGACCGGCCAGTCGTGGCCGTTGGACCATGCGATCTCCCCGGTGTCCCACCCCTTGGCGGCGAAGTCGAGCCAGGCTTGCTGCATGCGCTTGCCGACCGGCGGCTGGAAACGACGCCCGAGCGGGTGGAGCTTGCGCCCGATGAACGACGCGTAGCTGTGCTGGATGTGCACGATCTCGCTGCCGTGCGTAGCGCCAAGTCCCAGCACCCGCAGGCTCCAGCCGACGTGGTCGAACCGGTACATGTGGGTCGGCGCGATCGCGCTGTACGCGTCGGCGAACGCCCACGCCGGCCCGCCGAACATCACATCGGAGCCGAACGCGATCAGCGCCCCGCGCCTCGGATAGTCCGGATAGGCGGCAAGCACCTCCGGCTTGGCATCCGGTGCGACACGCTCGAAGTACGCGTCGATGGACGCCTTCGTGGTCGGCAGCATCGGCGGTTTCGTCCACGCGAACATCGACGCCTCGTGGCTGTTGGTCCCGACGATCAACGGCATCCGCTCGATCGCGCCGTCTCGGGCGGCGTCGACGGGATGCTGCGGCAGAAGGTCAACGCCGTACGTCAGCCCGTACGCGAGAGTCGGTGTCCGCGACGCACTCTTCAGCTGCAGCATGCCGGCGGCGCGCCGCAGTTGGCGTTGCGGCAGGGCCTTCACTTCGGCGGCCTCGACGCCCAGCCGTTTCAGGAAGTCGTGTGCCTGTCTGGCCCGGATCTCCCGGTCGGCGATCAGCGGTAGCGCAGGGCTCTGCGCGATCGCCCGGCTGAACAGTCCCCTGGCCGCCGGGCTCGCCAGCAGCGCCAGGACCGAGGTGGCGCCCGCCGACTCGCCGAACACCGTCACTCGATCGGGGTCGCCGCCGAACGCCGCGATGTGGTCGCGAATCCAGCGCAGCGCCGCCATCTGGTCGCGCAGCGCGAGATTGTCGTCGAACCCGTCGCCCAAGTCGGAAAGCTCGAACCCGCCGAACACCCCGATCCGGTAGGTGACGTTGACGACCACGACGTTTCCGTTGGCCGCCAGCCGCGAACCGTTGTAGAGCTGGAACTGGCCCGCGCCGTACACGAACGCACCACCGGGAATCCACACCATCACCGGAAGCGACGCGCTGGTGTCCGGCGACCACACCGTCAGCGTCAGGCACGCTTCGTCGCGCACCTTCGGGTCGTCCCGACCCCCGCCGACGAACGATTTGCTCTGCGGCGGAAGCGGGCCGTGTTCCAGCGCGTCGCGCACACCGCTCCAGGGCTGCGGCGGCCCGGGCGCGAGGAATCGACGATCCCCCACCGGCTGCTCGGCGTAAGGCACGCCGCGCCAGACTCCGACGCCGCCTTCAGTCGTACCGCGCAGATCGCCCAGGTCGGTATGCACGACGGGGGAATGTCCGACAACGACTGACACGCCTGAATCGTAGTGTGCAAAGCTGGATCAAGGCCCCGTGCGCCGGGTGCTCCCGTTCCAGAAAGTAGGTGTGCGATGACCTTCCGCGAAGGCATTGAAATCGACACCAGCACCACCTCGACCAGCGGAGGAGGCCGGGGACCAGGGCGTGGCATCGCAGTCGGCGGCGGCGTCGGCGGGCTCCTGATCCTCGTCGTCGCACTGTTCCTCGGCGTTGACCCCAGCACCGTGATACCGCAGCAGCAGATCGATACCGGCGGCGTCGCCACACCCGGCTTCGACACCAGCCAGTGCAAGACCGCCGAGGACGCGAACAACATCGTGCAGTGCCGGGTGATCGCGACCGGCAACTCGGTGGACGCGGTGTGGCAACAGCTTCTGCCCGGCTACAAACGGCCGCGCATGGAGATCTTCACCAATCAGATTCAGACCGCGTGCGGTCCTGCGACTAGTGATGTCGGGCCCTTCTACTGCCCGGGCGACCACACGGCCTACTTCGACGTCGGTTTCTTCGATGTGCTGCGCGACCAGTTCGGTTCCAGCGGTGGGCCATTGGCGCAGGAATACGTCGTCGCCCACGAGTACGGCCACCACGTGCAGAACCTCGAGGGCACGCTCGTGCGTGCGCAACGAGACCCGGAGGGCGCCACCGGCGGTGGTGTGCGCACCGAGTTGCAGGCCGACTGCTACGCGGGCATCTGGGCGCACTACGCGACCATCACCAAGCAGGAGAGCACGGGCGTCCCGTTCCTGGAGCCGTTGAGCGACAAAGACATTGCCGATGCGTTGTCCGCCGCGGCATCGGTGGGCGACGACCGCATCCAGCGGGCCGCCACCGGGCGCGTCAATCCCGAGGCGTGGACGCACGGCTCGTCGGCGCAGCGGCAGAAGTGGTTCACCGAGGGGTATCGCACCGGCGACATCGCCAGCTGCGACACCTTCGCCACCAACGACCTGGGCTAGATTTCGCCGCACAGCTCGCTCGTATCCAGATCCGCGACACAGCTGCCACACTGATCGGGTGACGCCGGAGCGCGACCCCATCGAACCCGACACCAAGGACTGGACGTGGGTCCTATCGCACCCATGCCCCGATTGCGGATTCGATCCGGAGACGGTGCACCACACCGACGTCGCCGAGGCCATCCGCACCGATGCGGCCCAGTGGGTGCCCCGACTGGCGCGCGCCGACGCCAGAGAGCGTCCGCGGCCGACGGTGTGGTCGACACTGGAGTACGGCTGCCATATCCGCGACGTGCACCGCATCTTCAACCATCGAGTCCGGCTGATGCTCGACGAACACGAACCGCTGTTTCCGAACTGGGATCAGGATGCGACGGCGCTGGCCGACAACTACGGCGCACAGGATCCGGCCGCGGTCGCCAACGAGTTGGTCGATGCGGCCAAGACCGTCGCCGACACATACACGAGCGTTCCCGTCGACGCGTGGTCACGGCGCGGCCTTCGCAGTAACGGCAGCGAGTTCACAATCGCCTCGATTGCGGTTTACCACTTGCACGACATCGTCCATCACGCGCACGATGTCGACCATGGCTGAAGACAAACCGTTGGCGGGCAAGGTCGCCTATGTCACGGGAGCGGCGCGCGGACAAGGTCGTTCACACTGCGTTCGGTTGGCGCGAGCGGGCGCCGACATCGTCGCGATCGACGCATGTGCGCCCGTCGCCGAACACAACGGTTATCCCCCGTCGCTGCCCGAGGACCTCGCCGAGACGGTAAACCTGGTCGAGGGCGAGGGCCGAAAGATCCGCGCCGAAGAGGTCGACGTGCGCGATCTCGAGGGCCAACAGCGGGTGGTGTCTGACGCGATCGAGCAGTTCGGCCGGCTCGACATCGTCGTCGCCAATGCCGGTGTGCTGAATTGGGGTCGGCTGTGGGAGATTTCGGCCCGACAGTTTCAAGAGGTCATCGACACCAACCTGACAGGCGTGTGGAACACCCTCAAGGCGGTGGTCCCCGCGATGATCGAGGCGGCTAACGGCGGATCGATCATCAACATCAGCTCGGCGGCAGGCATCAAGGCGGTACCGGGCTGCGGCCATTACTGCGCAAGCAAGTTCGGCGTCGTTGCGCTGACGAACTCGCTTGCGGTCGAGCTGGGTGAGTTCGGAATTCGGGTCAACTCGGTCCATCCCTACGGCACCGACACCCCGATGGGCAACGACCCGTCCATGTGGCAACTGTTCGCCGACCACCAGAACTTCATCCACAGCTTCTCGCCGGGCGCGCTGCCCACCGACTCGCTGGCCGCGCCGGATCTGGTGTCCGACATCGTGCTGTGGCTGGCCAGCGACGCGTCGTCACTTGTGACGGCGGCTCAGATCCCCGCGGACAAGGGCTATCTGAAGATCTGAGGGGCCCGGCTAGACCCCCGCGAGCAGACACAAAGTTGCCCACTTTGACGGCGTGTCGGGTGAATTTGCGTCTGCTCGCGCTAGAGCCGCGACTGTTCTTTGATCGCGGTGTCGGTGGTACGCAGCGGACGGATCAACCCGTCCTGGCTGAACGATGCGATCAGCTCACCGCTCTCCGTGTGAACGGTGCCGCGCACGTAGGACATGCCCGCACCCACCTGGGTGCTCTCGTGGGTGTAGAGCAGCCAGCCGTCCCACGAGAACGGCTCGTGGAAGCTGACCGTCACGGTCATCGGCGCCGTCGACACGGTCAGATGCGACTGCGCGGTTCCGATACCTTCGTGTGCCCGCATTGTCGTCGAAATACCAAGGTGGCCGGTGAAATACGCGATCAATGCCTTGGCCAGATCATCGCGCGCGGGAATCGGGTCGTAATGCAGCCAGGCATACAGCTCGGGCGGTCCCACCTCGTCGGGGCTGTTCACGTCGACGACGTCGACCAGGCGCACCTGTCGTCCGGTCATCGGCATCTCGCACACGTTCGCGTCGTCGGGACCTACGACCTGAGGTCGCGGCAGGTGGTGGCGGATGACGTCGGCGGTGGGGACGTCGGTGAGCACGGTCGCGGTGATGCACCGCTTGCCGTTCTGCTTGGCCGCGACGATCGCAGTGGCCGTCGACCGACCTTCGCTCACCACGTCCAACTCCAACTCCACCGGACCCGCACCCACCATGACCGCACGGGCGAACACCGCGGACACCGAGCGCACCGACTTGGCCGGGAAGCGTTTGGCCACAGCGACAATCGCCTGGGCAAGCACCTGCGTTCCCTCGACGACCTGGCGATCATCCTGCCCGGCGGGACCCACCTCGGCGATGAACTTGTTCTCGCCGTCCGGCTTCACATCGAACAGGTCGAGGAGGCTCTCGACGGTCCACGGCGTCTGCGCTGAGTCTGTGGTCATGGGTGGGAACAGTAACCGAGGATCGACAAAAGCGGTAACGTCGTTACCGACAGTCGTGAACAAGCAACCGGGAAGGTGACCCATGGCCAAGCGCAGCGGTCGGTCGCCGGGCACGGCTGCCCGCCCGGCGGCGGACGGGGTCGTCGACCTGGACCCGGAATCACGCCCGAAGCGGTTCATGAAGTCGGCGTTGGCGATTCTCGGCGAAACCGGTCGTACCGATTTCACGGTGCTGGAGGTCGTGGAACGGTCCAAGACCTCGCTGCGGTCGTTCTACCAGCACTTCTCCACCAAGGATGAGTTGCTCCTGGCGCTGGTCGACAAGATCATGTCGGAGTCGACGCGTAAGTGGCGCGAGGACACCGCCGGCCTGCCCGCCGCCGATGCCCTGCGGATCCTCATCGACCGCATCTGCACGCCCGCGGAGACCACGACGCAGGACAAGGTCAACCGGGGCCTAACGTTCTACAACGACCGCCTGGCCGAGGCGCTGCCCAGCGAGTACGCCCGCGTGCTCGCCCCGGTGCACGAGCTGATCAAAGACATCATCCGCAGCGGCATCGACGAGGGCGCCTTCCGCGCCGACATCGACATCGACGCGACCGCGGCGCTGATCATGCAGTCGGTGCTGGGCGCCATGCGGCTGCGCGTGCTCGGCGCCGAACTCAACGGTGTCCCCGTCGAGGCTGACCACATCTACGACTTCTGCGTCAGCAGCCTCACCGCCCGCGACCCCGCCTGACCTGCACTGCACCGCATGAAAATCACCTCGACCAGGGGCGGTGTTTTCGCTGGTCCTGAAGTGGTAATGTCATTACCACCACAGCCAGTCAAAATTCCCAGGAGGCGAAATCATGACCCGCGCGCTCCCCTATCCGGTGTTCGACGCCGACAACCACTTCTATGAGCCCAAAGAGGCCCTGACGCAGTTCTTGCCGGACCACCGCAAGCACGTCATCGACTACATCGAGGTGCGCGGCCGCACCAAGATCATGGTTCGCAACCAGGTCAGCGATTACATCCCGAACCCCACGTTCGAGGTGGTCGCCAGGCCCGGCGCACAGGAGGAGTACTTCCGCCACGGCAGCGGCGGCAAGAGCTTCCGCGAGGTGATGGGCAAGCCGATGAAGGCCATCCCGGCGTTCCGTGAGCCCGCGGCGCGGCTGGAGGTGATGGACGGGCTCGGACTCGACTACTCGCTGATGTTCCCGACGTTGGCCAGCCTCGTCGAGGAGCGCATGAAGGACGACCCGGCGCTCATCGCCGACGTCATCCACGCGCTCAATCAGTGGATGTACGAGACGTGGCAGTTCAACTACGAGGACCGGATCTTCTCAACCCCCGTGATCAACCTCGGGATCATCGACCGCGCGCTCGAAGAACTCGAATGGTGTCTGGAGCGCGGCGCCAAGACCGTCCTCGTGCGTCCGGCGCCCGTGCCCGGTGTCGGAGGCACACGCTCGTTCGGGCTGCCCGAGTTCGACCCGTTCTGGCAGGCCTGCGTCAAGGCCGGCATCCCGGTGTCGATGCACGCATCCGACTCGGGTTACGCCGAATACCTCAACGACTGGGAACCCGCCGACGAGTACCTGCCGTTCAAGCCCACCGCATTTCGCATGGTTTCGATGGGCAAGCGGCCCATCGAGGATTCGATGGCAGCCTTGGTCTGTCACGGTGCATTGACCCGCAACCCCGATCTGCGGGTTCTGTCCATCGAGAACGGTGCGGATTGGGTGCCCTACCTGTTCAAGCAGTTCGAGAGCACCTACAAGAAGATGCCGCAGGAGTTCCCCGAGGAGCCGATCGCCGCGTTCAAGCGCGGTGTCTACGTCGCGCCGTTCTGGGAGGACGACTTCGCGAAGATGGCCGACCTGCTCGGCGTCGACCGGGTGATCTTCGGTTCCGACTGGCCCCATCCCGAGGGGTTGGCCGAGCCCACCCACCTGATCGACGACCTGCAGGGCCTCGACGAGGAGGGCCAGCGAAAGGTCATGGGCGGCAATATGATCGACTTGTTCAAGGTGCCGAACGAGATCGTCCACAACCCCGACGTTCCCGCGCTCGTCATCCCCGCCTGACCCCAACGGCAACCGTCGTGAACGTGCGTGTCGGTCTTCCGGCACGCACTTCACGCGTCAGTGAAAGTGAGCCCGCGCCGTGACCGACGTCGTAAACCCAGAACGGCTGCTGTTCGCCTCGACCACCCAGTCGTTCCTCGAAAAGGGCGCCTCGCTGGCCCGGGTTCGCGAACTCCACGACGCCGGAACACCGTTCGAGAGCGACTGGTGGCGGCGCGCCGCCGAACTCGGCTGGACCAGCCTGCTGGTGCCCGAGGAACTCGGCGGCGGCAGTGTGTCCGGTGACGGTGTCGCAGACCTCGCGCTGGTGGCCGAACTGTGCGGCCGGACCGTCGCACCGGGTCCGCTGCATCCCGTCAGCGTGGTACTGGCCGCGTTGGCAGAAGCACCCGAGAATCACGAGCAGACAATCGAATCCCTGATCTCGGGCGAGATCGTGGCGTCCTGGGCCGTCTACGAACCGGGTAAACAGTGGTCACCCCTGGACGCGTCGGTGACCGCGACGCGCACCGACACCGGATACCGCATCGACGGGGTGAAGGACCGCGTCGAGGCGGGCGCCGAAAGCGCGGTGCTGCTGGTGGTGGCGAACTGCGACGGAGCGGCACGACAGTTCCTCGTCCCGACGGACGCATCCGGGGTCACGGTCGAATCGCAGCGGTCGATCGACATGGTGAAGACCTATGCCCGAGTGCAATTCGACGGCGTCGAGGTGGACGCCTCCGCGGTCGTCGGCTCTGCCGAACAGACCCCGGCACTCATCGCGCGGCAGAGCCAGATCGCCGCGATTCTGCAGTGCGCGGAGACCGTCGGCATTCTGGAGACGGTGCTCGACTTCACCATCCAGTGGGGGTTCGACCGGCACTCGTTCGGCCGGCCCATCGGCTCGTATCAGGCGCTGAAGCACAAGTACGCCGACCTGAAGATCTCGTTCGAGTCGTGTCGGGCGACGACAAACGCTGCGGTCGCCGAGGTCGCCGCGCGCTCCCCCGGCGCCGAGATGGCCGTCAGCGTCGCGAAATCCTATGTCGGCGAACATGCTCCGGGCATGTTGCAGGACTGCATCCAACTGCACGGCGGCATCGGTGTGACCTGGGAGCACGACTTGCACATATTTCTGCGGCGGGTGACGCTGTACCGCTCGCTGTACGGCACCCCCGAGGACCACAACCTCCGCGTGTACGCGCTGACCAAGAACCTGGAGCAGGCATCGTGACGGAAACCGCGCAGGCGCCTACCGAGACGACGGAGTCGGTCGAGGAGTTCGCGGCCAGGGCCCGAAAATGGTTGGCGGAGAACATGCCCCCGATCGACCCGGCCAACCCGCCCGAGCATGACCGTGGCGAAGAGGAACCGTGGCAGCGTGCCCGTGAATTGCAGCGCAAGCTGTACGACGGTGGGTTCGCCGGGATCTGCTTCCCCCGCGAGTACGGAGGCCTCGGCCTGCCGATCGCGTATCAGAAGGCGTTCAACAATGAATCGCGCTGCTACGAACTGCCGGTCATCCTGAACACCCCGACCTTCACCATCTGCGCCGCGACAATCCTCGACACCGGCTCCGAAGAGCAGAAACAGCAACACATCTCGGCCGCCCTGCGGGGTGACGAGGTACTGGTGCAGCTCCTCTCGGAGCCCAGCGGCGGGTCGGATCTCGCAGGCGTCATCACCCGCGCGGACCGCAAAGGTGACAAGTGGGTGATCAACGGCGCCAAGACCTGGAGCACCAGCGCGTTCGCCGCCGACTACGGGTTGATGCTCGCCCGCACCGACTGGGATGTGCCCAAGCACGAGGGTCTGACCATGTTCCTGGTGCCCATCAAGAGCGAGGGCATCACGCTGCGGCGCATCAAGCAGGTGAACGGCTCGGTCGAGTTCTGCGAGGAGTTCTTCGACAACCTCGAGCTCGGTGACGACGCCGTCGTCGGCGAGGTCAACGGCGGCTGGCACGTCGCCTCCCGGCAGCTCTACCACGAGCGCCGCGCCGTCGGCGGCGGGTCGGAATTCGCGAGCGGCATTGGCGCCGAAGGCAAGTCCGACGTGCCGATCGACTACGTCGCGCTGCTGGAGGCGACGGGTCAGGCGGACAGCGAGCGGGCGCAGGAGCTCGCCGGTCGCGCGCTGGTGCACCGTGCGGTGCGCGAACAGCTCATCGACCACGTGTATCACGGCGTCCTCGACGGCTCGCTGCCGCCGGCCGCGGGCTCGATCATTCGCGTCACGCACGCCGATGTGCACCACCTGGAGTTCGACACGGCGATTTCGCTTACCGCGAGTTCGGGCGTCGTCGACGTCGGCGACGAGATGTTCCGCTATGGCGAGCGGTACCTGTCGCGGCAGGCGGCGGCGCTCGGCGGCGGTACCACCGAGATCGCGCGCAACATCATCGGTGAACGCGTGCTCGGCTTCCCCCGCGAGTATGCCGCGGACCGCGGGGTGCCGTTCAATCAGGTGAAGCGCAACAAGGGCTAACCCTCCGCCGAGACTGCTGAGAGATCGCGATGCCGCGGAAATCCGCGATCTGTGAGCAGTTTCGGCGTTAGAAGAGCGTGGGTTGCAACGCCTCGGCGCAGTCGACGGCCGGAGCCGCTGCGGCACGAAACGGCCGACGGTCGGGCGCCAGGCCGTGCTTGGCGATGAGCGGAGTCACCCTGTCGTGCAGCATCTTCTTGTAGTCCGACGGCAGATACGCTCCGCGACCGTACAACTCGCGATACACCGCGACCAGTTCGGGATGCGACCGCGCCAGCCACGCCATGAACCACCCGCGCGTCGACCCCCTCAGGTGCAGTCCGAACGCCGTCACCCCCGTCGCTCCCACCGCGGCGATCTCACCCAGCAGCGCATCGAGATGCGCCACGGAGTCCGTCAGGTGCGGCAGGACCGGCGCCACCATCACGTGGCAGTCCAGCCCCGCCTCGCGCACCGCGGAAATGAGCCCGAGGCGGGCCTGCGGTGTCGGCGTCCCCGGTTCGACGTCCTTGTGCAAGTCGGGATCGCCGACGGCCAGCGACACCGCGACACTCACGTCGACACGCCGAGCCGCCTCCGTGATCAGCGGCAGATCGCGACGCAACAGCGTGCCCTTGGTCAGGATCGAGAACGGCGTACCGGAATCGGCAAGCGCCGCAATGATTCCCGGCATCAGCGCGTAACGCCCCTCGGCGCGTTGATACGGATCGGTGTTGGTACCGAGCGCGACGGTCTCCCGCTGCCACGACCGTCGCGACAGCTCGCGCCGTAGCACCTCGGCCACGTTCGTCTTCACCACGACCTGCGTGTCGAAGTCCGCGCCCGGGTCCAGATCCAGGTACTCGTGGGTGGGGCGCGCGAAGCAGTAGCGGCAGGCGTGCGAACAGCCGCGGTAGCCGTTGACGGTGTACCGGAACGGCAGCATCGCTGCGTTCGGCACCTTGTTCAACGCTGACTTGCACAGGATCTCGTGGAACGTCATCCCCTCGAACTGTGGCGACCGAACGCTGCGGATGAAGCCCATCCGCTGCAGACCGGGCAGCGCGCCGTCGTCGACGCCCACCCCCTGGCCGTCCCACCGCATATGTCTATTCGAACTGATGTTCGAGGCGATGTCAAGGCAACGACGCCCCGGCGCCCACGCCGCTGACGGCATCGACCAGTAGCTTCGCCGCGACCGCCGCACCATCGCCGCGGATCGTGCCGGCCACCTCCGCGGCCCGCGCGCGTACATCCGGGGCCAGTGCCGTGGCGAGCGCAGCGGACAACGACTCGCGCGTCGGATTCGCGCCGTCGTGCGCCGCCCCGATCCCCAGTGCGGCGACCCGGCCGGCCCAATACGGCTGATCAGCGATCTGCGGCACCACCACTTGGGGCACCCCTGCCCGCGCCGCCGTCGTCGTGGTGCCCGCCCCACCGTGATGGACGACGGCCGCGACCCGTGGGAACAGCGCCTGGAGGTTGACCTCGCCGATCACCAGGCAGTCGTCCCGATCGTCGATCGGTTCCAAGTCGGCCCAGCCGCGCGAGATCAGCACGCGGTGGCCCTGTGCGCGGATCGCCTCGACGGCCACCGAGGCGACGTCCTCCGGCGCCCGCACGCTGCTGAAGCCCACGTACACCGGCGGAGTGCCGGCCTCGAGGAACGCGGTCAGCTCTGCGGGCAGCGGACGGGTGTCGGGCAGGATCCACGCGCCCGTCTGCACGACGTCGAAGTCGGGCGAACCCGGCCACGGCGCGAGGATCGGGTCCGCCGCGAGCCACGGTCGGTCGGTGTGGACGTGATCGCGGACGTTGTCCACCGGCGGTAGCCCGAGCGCCGCCCGGTGCGCGTTCAGCGGAGCGCCATAGAGCGCCTGCACACGTTCAGCGTCGACCTCCCACAACTCCTTGTTCGTCGCGCTCGGCGGGAACGGGCGGCCGGGCCGCGACAGAGGCGTCTGATGCGGCGAGGGCAACACGCCCGGCATGAACGCCACACACGCGTAGTAGATGCCGAGAGACTCGGCGATCGAGCGCTGGCCGGCAGGCATCAGGCCCGTCGCCACGATCGCGTCGCAACCCTCTGCGGCGGGCGCTACCGTCTCGAACTGACTGGCCACCAATTCGGCCGCCACGCGCGGCGCGTCGGCGGGCGTCGACGGCTTGTTGCCTGCACCACCGTGCACCAGCGCCCGCACTGACTTTCCGGCCGCCCTCATCGGGACACCGATGCGCGCGGCCTGCTCCGCGAAATCAGGTGGCGCGCAGAGGAGCACATCGACGCCTCGTGCTTGCAACTGCACCGCCAAGGCGAACATCGGCTCGACGTCTCCGCGCGACCCCCACGTCGACAACAACACTCGCATTTCCGGCCCCCCATTTCGGCTGGTTACTTCGTTGGGTTGCCGATTGTGCGCCATGACGGGGGTCTTGCGGCAAGACCCCCACTGCGCTATATGTTGAAAGTGGAAGGGGTTCGTACACCCCTTCTTTTTTGTTGTCTCCCTTGGGGACTACGTGATCGCGGGACTTACCAGCGACCGAGCTGGCAGAAGGCCGTGGTGGGACCCGTGTTCTGCACAGCCAACTGGCCGTCGACCCAGATCTCGCAATGCGCGTTCGGCGGAGCCTCCATGGCATGGCCTGCGCGAGCCACGCTGATGTACGCCCACTGCGGATCGGTGAGCGTCACGGTGCTCTCCCACGGCACCACGAAGCTGCCCCGCGTCGAGTAGGCGGCGGCGTCGGCGTTGAAGGCCTTGAGGTCCGCGGGCGAACTGGTCACATAGTTGATGTCGAAACTCAGCGGTGCGTCCGCGGTGACGACGTACTTGACGTTCGGTTCGGATGGCTGCGCGTTCCCCGTAGCTTGACTGACCGCAAGTGAACCTGCCGCCAGCACCAGCGCGGCCCCGACCATGGATATCGCTCTTCGCATGTTGGTCACATCGCCGCACCGTACCCGACCGTTACATGGACGAAAGATCGGCTCCGGCGGTACCCACCAACGGCAAACCAACACCTGTCTGCCTACAGGTTAATTTGTTCGTCACACGCAGAAATTTAAAAGAAACTTCGCCGCTCTAACGTCCCGATTCGACACCCGGCGGTGTCACAAATTCTGCACTTCAGTCGACACCAACCGCCGATGTGCGCTGGTGACAAAGGGAAAGGCTGTCAATGCGATTACCACGACGCTCCTCGGTGAGAAGGTCGGCGCTTGCGACGGGAAGCATCCTCGCCGCGAGCGCGCTGCTGCTGGCGGGCTGCGGTAGCAAAGCGACCGAATCCGATTCGGCAAGCGCGGAGTCGTGCGTGGACACCTCGGGTCCGACGATCAAGGTGGGCTCGCTGAACTCGCTGTCGGGAACGATGGCGATCTCCGAAGTGACGGTGCGCGACGCCATCGCGTTGGCCGTCGAGCAGATCAACGAAGCCGGCGGTGTGCTGGGCAAGCAGATCCAGATCATCGGTGAGGACGGCGCCTCGGAGCCGACGGTGTTCGCCGAGAAGGCCGAGAAGCTGATCAGCAGCGACTGCGTGGCCGCGGTGTTCGGCGGGTGGACCTCGTCGAGCCGCAAGGCGATGCTGCCGGTGTTCGAGAGCGCCAACGCGCTGCTGTACTACCCCGTCCAGTACGAGGGTCTGGAGTCGTCGAAGAACATCTTCTACACCGGCGCCACGACCAACCAGCAGATCGTGCCCGCGTTGGACTACCTGAAGGAAAAGGGCGTCAAGTCCCTCTACCTCGTCGGCAGTGACTACGTGTTCCCGCAGACGGCCAACCGGATCATCAAGGCCTACGCCGAGGCCAACGGCATCGAGATCAAGGGTGAGGACTACACCCCGCTGGGCTCGACGGATTTCTCGACCATCGTCAACAAGGTCCGCACCGCCGACGCCGACGCCGTGTTCAACACGCTCAACGGCGACTCGAACGTGGCGTTCTTCCGCGAGTACAAGAACGTCGGCCTGACGCCGCAGGCAATGCCCGTGGTGTCGGTGTCGATCGCCGAGGAAGAGGTCGGCGGCATCGGTGTCCAGAACATCACCGGCCAGCTGACGGCCTGGAACTACTACCAGACGATCGACACCCCCGTGAACGACGCATTCGTCAAGGCCTACAAGGCCAAGTACGGCGCCAACAAGCCGACCTCGGATCCGATGGAGGCGGCCTACGTCTCGGTGTACCTGTGGAAGAACACCGTCGAGAAGGCGAAGTCGTTCGACGTGGCGGCGATCCAGGAGAACGCGGGCGGTGTCACGTTCGATGCGCCCGAGGGCCTCGTCACCATCGACGGCGAGAACAACCACATCACCAAGACGGCACGCATCGGCGAGATCCGCCCGGACGGCCTGATCTACACGATCTGGGAGTCGCCCGGACCCATCGAGCCGGACCCGTACCTGAAGTCGTACCCGTGGGCCGCCGGCCTCTCCGGCTGATTCGGGTATGGATGTTCTGATCGGGCAGCTGGCAACGGGATTGAGCCTCGGCTCGATCCTGTTGCTGGCTGCCCTCGGGCTGTCGCTGACCTTCGGCCAGATGGGCGTCATCAACATGGCGCACGGCGAGTTCATCATGGCCGGCTGCTACACCGCGTACGTGGTGCAGCAGATCATCTCCAGTGCCGGTGCGTCCCTGTTGATTTCGTTGATCGTCGGCTTCTTCGTCGGCGGCGCGATGGGCGCACTGCTGGAAGTCACCCTGATCCAACGGATGTACGATCGGCCGCTGGACACGTTGCTGGTGACGTTCGGGGTGGGTCTGGTCCTGCAGCAGATCGCTCGCGACATCTTCGGTGCGCCCGCGGTCAACGTCGTTGCCCCGGTGTGGTTGTCGGGTGGCGTGGAGATCTTCGGGGCCGTGGTTCCCAAGACCCGCATCTTCATCCTCGTGCTCGCCGTGGCGTGTGTGGCGGCACTGGCCACCGCGCTGAAAGTCAGCCCGATGGGTCGTCGCATCCGGGCGGTGGTGCAGAACCGCGACCTCGCCGAAACCAGCGGTATCTCGTCCCGTAAGACCGACATCACCACGTTCTTCATCGGCTCGGGGTTGGCGGCCGTCGCGGGTGTCGCGCTGACGCTCATCGGTTCGACGAGTCCGACGATCGGGCAGAGCTACCTCATCGACGCGTTCCTGGTGGTCGTGGTCGGTGGGCTTGGCCAGATCAAGGGCACCGTCATCGCGGCGTTCTCCCTTGGGTTCTTGAACTCGTTCATCGAGTACAACACCACCGCGTCGCTGGCCAAGGTGATCGTGTTCGTGATCATCGTGGTCTTCCTGCAGGTCCGCCCGCAGGGCCTGTTCACCGTTCGCACAAGGAGTTTGGTGTGAGGACAGTTCTCGGCCGGTGGCAGACGTGGGCGGGCTTCGGCATCGCGGCGGTGGTGCTGTTCGGCGTGGCGCCTGCGGTGCTGTCTGACTTCCGGCTGTCGCTGCTCGGAAAGTTCCTGTGTTTCGCGATCGTCGCGGTCGGTATCGGGCTGGCCTGGGGCCGCGGCGGGATGCTGGTTCTCGGTCAGGGCGTCTTCTTCGGGCTCGGCGGCTACATGATGGGCATGCACCTCAAGATCGCCGACGCGCAGATCCGCGGCGACGACGTGCCCGACTTCATGCAGATCGCCGGGGTGCGGGAACTGCCCGGGTATTGGCAGCCGTTCGCCTCCCCCGCTTTCACGCTGCTGGCGATCGTGCTGTTGCCGACGGCCATCGCCGCGGCGCTGGGTCTGGGCGTCTTCAAGCGTCGCGTCAAGGGCGCGTACTTCGCGATCCTGTCGCAGGCGCTGGCCGCCGCGTTGGCGATCCTGCTGGTCGGACAGACCAGCATCGGCGGCAGCAACGGGCTCAACAGGTTTCGTACGTTCTTCGGGTTCGCACTGAACGACCCTGCGAACCGGCGGATGCTGTACTTCATCGCCGCCGGTGTGCTGCTTCTCGTCGTCGCGGTGGTCCGGCAGCTCATGCAGAGCCGATATGGCGAGCTGCTGGTGGCTGTCCGCGACGGCGAGGAGCGCGTGCGCTTCCTGGGTTACGACCCCGCCAACATCAAGGTCGTTGCCTATACCGTTGCCGCGCTGTTCGCCAGCATCGCCGGCGCGCTGTTCGCACCGATCGTCGGATTCATCGCACCATCACAGGTCGGGATTTTGCCGTCGATCGCTTTCCTGATCGGTGTGGCGATCGGCGGACGCACGACGCTGCTGGGGCCGGTACTCGGCGCGATCGGTGTGGCGTGGGCGCAAACCCTGTTCTCCGAACGCTTTCCGTCCGAATGGACATACGCACAGGGCCTGTTGTTCATCGTCGTCGTCGGCTTCTTCCCCGCCGGTCTTGCCGGACTGGGGGCGATCCTGAAGTACCGCCGCAAAGCCAAGGCCGAACCACCGCCGGAGGCGGCCGCCGACTCCGACCCCGACGCAGAGAAGGTGGGCGCCCCGTCATGACCGAGGTCGAAGCAAGCGCTGCGGGTAAGGAACCCGTCGAGGGCGGCAACGTCGGCATGGGCACCCAGTACCTCGAAGTCCGCGGTCTGACAGTCGATTTCGACGGTTTCAAGGCGGTCAGCGACGTCGACCTCACCCTGTTTCAGGGCGACCTGCGGTTCCTGATCGGCCCCAACGGCGCAGGAAAGACGACGGTGATCGACGCCATCACCGGCCTGGTGCCCGCGACGGGTTCGGTGAACAAGTCCGGCGTCGAACTGCTCGGCAAGAAGGTGCACCAGATCGCCAGGCGCGGGGTGGGCCGTACGTTTCAGACCGCGAGCGTGTTCGAGCAGCTGACCGTGCTGCAGAACCTCGACATCGCGGCGGGCGCGGGCCGCTCGGCCTGGACCCTGTTGCGGCGGCGAAAGGGCGTGCTGCCCGCGATCGAGCAGGCGTTGCACACCATCGGGCTCACGCACCTGGCCGATAAACCGGCCGGGGTGCTCGCCCACGGGCAGAAGCAGTGGCTGGAGATCGGCATGCTGCTGGTCCAGAACGCCGACGTGCTGCTGCTCGACGAGCCGGTGGCGGGCATGAGCACCGAGGAGCGCGAGGAGACCGGAAACCTGTTGCGCCGCATCGGCGCCGAACGCACGGTCGTCGTCGTCGAACATGACATGGACTTCATGCGCGCGTTCGCGACATCGGTGACGGTGCTGGCGCGCGGACGGGTGATCGCCGAGGGTTCGGTGGCCGAGGTGCAGGCCAACCCGAAGGTCCAGGAGGTCTATCTGGGCACCGCCGCGGCAGGCGCCGACGGAATCGAACTCGTCGAGGAGAACTCCTGATGCTGCAACTGGTCGACGTCCATGCCGGCTACGGCCGCAGCGAGGTCATTCACGGAGTCAGCATCGAGGTGCCGACCGACGGCGTCGCCGCCGTGATGGGGCACAACGGCGCCGGTAAGACGACGCTGTTACGAGCGGCGGTCGGGCTGCTCAAATGCAGTTCCGGCAAGGTGCTGTTCGGCGGCGAGGAGATCACCAAGCTGCGGCCCAGCGCACGGGTTGCGCGTGGTCTGGCGTACGTCCCGCAGGGACAGCAGTCGTTCGGTCAGCTGACGACGGCCGAGAACCTTCAGGTCGTCGCCGACGGCCGCAAGAACGGCAAGCAGCTGATCGACGCGCAGCTCGATCTGTTCCCCGCGCTGAAGGAACTTCTCACGCGGCGGGCGGGCCTGCTTTCGGGCGGTCAGCGCCAGCAGCTCGCGATCGCCCGCGCATTGATCACCACGCCCAAGTGCCTGATTCTCGACGAGCCGACCGAGGGCATCCAGCCGTCGGTGGTCGCCGAGATCGAGGCCGCGATCACCGCACTGACCCAGCGGGGCGACCTCGGGGTGCTGCTGGTCGAACAGCACATCGGCTTCGCACTCGAATCGGCGCAGCGCTACTACATCCTCGAGGCCGGCCGGGTCACCTCCAGCGGCACAGGCGGCTCGGCGTCTGAGGCCGACGTCCGCGCCGCCATGGCCATCTAGCAGCTATTTTCGGGTTCGCGCCCACCCGTCGACGGTCAGGTGGCACGCTGCAATGCGTGGACGCACCGGCACAGACCCAGGTACTCATCGATACGGGCGGGCTCGTCGTCACCGACGACGGCCGTCGGGTCAACGTCTTCGACCGCTGCACGGGAGCGCTGACGATAGCGGCCTTCGTGCTGGGCATACTCACGTTCGTCGTCGGCGGGTTCGGCCTGGTGGCGCTCGTCTCGGGAACACCCTCGACCGTCCTCGGCGCGATCTTCCTCGCCGCGGGAGTCGCCGTCGGTGTGATCACATTCCTCGTGGTGCGCAACATCCGCCGGCGTCGCGGCCAGCCGCTGCACGCCTGCCGCTCCGTCGCGGTCATCGACCGCAAGCTCGGGTTGTTCAGCTACGGCGGCGGCGCCATCGTTCCGCTGGACCAGGTGCGCTTCGCCCGCAGGATGCAAATCGGTTCCAGCTCACCGAAACTCGTCGCCCTCACCCCCGGCGGAACCAAGGTGCTCAAGCGCGGCAACCCGTTCGACGGCGGGATCGGAAACGTCGATGAAGTGCTGACGACGGTCGTCCGCGCGGGCTGAGTCAGAGAGTCGTTGACGGCGGTCTGAAAGACTGACGCCGTGGCGGTTCGACTTCTCGCAGTGTTGCTCGCGGTCCTGCTGTGGTGGCCGCATCCCGCACCCTCGATGGATGTACAGCTTGCCGACGACACGGAGGCATTCGAGACCGGCGGAATGATTGCCCTGTTCCCCCGCCCCGGGGATGCCGCAGCGTTGGCGGTGCCCGGTGGTGAGCCGGCCGAGGAACTGCACCTCACCCTCGTCGATTTCGACCTCGATGTCACCGGACGCCCCGACACCGAGTTGGTGCGACGGATCAGCGAGGTAGTGGCCCGGTGGACCACCGAGATCAAGGCGCGGGCGTTCGGGCATGCGACATTCAGTCCCGGCTCCCCAAGCGAATGCGAGGTGTATCTCATCGGCGATGCGCCCGAGCTCGTGGACCTTCGCGATGCCCTCACCGATGCCGCCGCGCAGCTATATCCGCTGCCGCCCCAGCACGATCCGTGGATACCGCATGTGACGGCTCGCTACGGCATGTCCGATACCGACCTGTTATATACGGGTCCGGTGGTCTTCGACCGCGTCGGGCTGCGCTGGGGCGATCAGGCGATGGACTTTCCGCTTCAGCCAGCGCGTTAGCGGCGTCGTTCCTCCGATCGGGGGACATGAGGGTCCCCCGGGCAAATGCGCCGGTCGGCGGATATTGAGCGGCTGCACAGACTTTTAGATTCAATTCATGTCCGTTGACCAAATCGTGACAATCCCGCCGCTCAACCGAGACAGGGCCCGATCGGAGGCCAAGGACTACTACCGGGCCGTCGTCGACGTCCTGGCCACCGGTTTGGTGGTGTTCGACCGCGACGGCCACATCGAGTGCGTCAACCCGGCGGCCCAACGGATTCTCGGTGTCGAGGCGCACGACCTGGTCCATGGCCAGGGTGCAGGCACCATCAGTCGGAGCATGTTCGACGCCGACGGCCGCGGGATCGGTGACGACCGCTGGTCGATGGCCCGCCGCGTGCGGACCATCCGTAAAGCTGTCGGCCGGGTGGTGGGCGTCGACCGTCCGGACGGTAAGCGAGTGTGGCTGTCCACCAGCTGGTCCCTGCTGGACCCGGTCGACTGCCACCGCTCGCCGCTGCTGGTGTCGTTCACCGACATCACCGCCGAGTTCGCGGCCAGCCGCCGGCTCGCCCATCAGGCAAACCACGACGCGCTGACCGGCCTGCCGAACCGTGCGTGTGTGCTGTCCAAACTGACCGAGGCGCTGAGCGCATCAGACGAAAGCGCTTTGGCGGCAATACTGTTCATTGATCTGGACAACTTCAAGGGTATCAATGACACGCTCGGCCACGAGGCCGGCGACACCGCGCTGAAGATCGTTGCGGATCGGCTGCGGCGCGCCGTGCGTCCCGACGACGTGGTGGGTCGTCTCGGGGGTGACGAGTTCGTCGCCGTTCTGCGCGGATCCCTCACGACCGCCGACGTCGACCGCCTCAGCGAACGGATACACGCCCTGCTGTCTGAGTCGGCGACCATCGGGGGAACAAAGGTGCAGTTGGGCGCCAGCGTCGGTATCACCGAAATCGCGCCCAGCGAAGACCGCGATGCGGACGAGCTGCTGCGCGCGGCAGACCATGCGATGTACAGCGCCAAGAAGTCGGGCCGGGGTTGCAGCCGTCGGCTCACGGGGCGGGTCGCCTGACATGAGCCGGCCACTGTTCGCGCAGGGCGCGTTCTACACCGCGGGTGTGCAGTTGAGCAATGCGTCAGTGGTTTTGCCGTTCGTCTGCGCTCAGCGTGGCTTCGGGTGGGTCGCCGGGCTGCTCTTCCCCGTCTTTTCCATCGGCAGCATCGTCGGTAACACCACGGCGCCGGTCATCCTGCACCGGGCCCGCCATTCCAAGCACCTGGTCGTCGCCGCGGCGGCCTTGATCATGTCGCTTCTGGTCGCATCCGAAGCGGTCGAGGCACTGACCAATCACGCGGTGCTGCTGCTGCTGACGTCGGCAGGGATCGGGGTGACGGCCGGCATCAGCACCGTGGCCTTCTCCGATGTGGTCTGCACCAAACTGTCCGACGCACGGCGCGGACGGCTGCTGCTGACCCAGGGTGCTGCCGGTTCGGTGCTGGCGACAGCGACGACACTGGTGGTGGCGCCGATGCTCTTCCCTGGCGGTTCGCCGGCCGGTCACGTCCATGTGCTCTGGCTCGGGGCCGGGGTATTGGCAATCGCCGCGGTCGCCGCGCTGTTCCTCAAGCCGGCCCAGTGCAGCCCGAAGGCGACCGCGCCGCACGGCTCGTCTCTGCAGACCTACCGGAAGGGCCTTCGCATCGCTCGCACGCAGCCCTGGTTCCGTCGCTACGCAATCACCCATCTGACGTACGTCCCGATCCTGTTCGGCACCACCTTCCACACCCTGCGCGCCGCAGACGGCGACGTGACCCTGCATGTGCTCGTGGTGACCTCCAGCATCGGCCTGGTTGCCGGATCGGTTGTGTGGCAGTCGGTCTCGCGCAGGTTCGGCGTGCGGGGCATGCTGCTCGGCAGTGCCGCACTCAGTGCTTTCGCCGCCCTTGCCTCCACGGTCGCCGAGACACTTCGGCTGACTGCCAACGTGTGGTTGCAGACCGCCATCATCCTGATGGCCGCCATGGCGGCTCAGGCGGTGTTCACCGCGGCGATCTCCTGGATCGGCGCGTTCGCCGAGGAGGAGCACCGCGCGACGCTGATCGGATTCGCGGCCGCGATGGTGGCCGTCACGTCCGCCGCGGTGGGTGCCCTGCTGGGTCTGCTCGCGCAGGTTCCGTCCCAGGGTTGGCCGGTTCTGGTGGTGCTGATTCTCAACGTGGCCGCCGGTTGCATGGCGCTGCGGGCTCCGGGCCCGATCACCCCGGCGGATACGGAATCAGACCCGGCTCAGGCGCGTGAGGATGACGCTGTGAACGTCATCGACGGGTACATCGACCTGTTCGCCTGTCGCGAGGCTCTTCACCCCAACGGTCCCCGCCTCGATGTCGCGGTCGCCGGCAACCAGGGCTATCGATGCGCCTGACCGGTCCGCGGCGCGCATCGCACCCTTGATGCCGCGGTCACCGTAGGACAGATCGACGCGCACCCCCGCTGCGCGCAGTCGCGCGGCCACCACCGCCAGGGTGAGCTTGGCCTGCTCGCCCAACGGGACGCCGTACACGTCGACCCGCGACGATCCACCGACCGACTTACCCTCCGCCTTGAGCGCGAGCACCGTGCGGTCGACACCGAGACCAAAGCCGATGCCGGACAGGTCCTTTCCGCCGAGCTGGCGCATCAGGCCGTCATACCGGCCGCCGCCGCCGATGCCCGACTGTGCGCCGAGCCCGTCGTGCACGAATTCGAAGGTGGTCTTGGTGTAGTAATCCAGCCCGCGCACCATCCGAGGATTGATGACATACGGCACGCCGAGCGCGTCCAGATGCGCCAGCACGGTGTCGAAGTGCTGCTTTGCCACATCGGAGAGGTGATCGAGCATGACGGGTGCGTCCGCGGTCATCTCACGCACCTTGGGCCGCTTGTCGTCGAGCACCCGCAGCGGGTTGATCTCGGCGCGGCGCCGGGTCTCTTCGTCAAGATCCAACTTGAACAGGAAGTCCTGCAACATCTCCCGGTACTGCGGGCGGCACGTGTCGTCACCCAGCGAGGTGATCTCGAGCCGGAACCCGTCAAGTCCTAGCGAGCGGAAACCGGCATCGGCGACGGCGATCACCTCGGCGTCCAAGGCCGGGTCGTCGACGCCGATGGCCTCCACCCCGACCTGCTGCAGCTGGCGGTAGCGGCCGGCCTGCGGGCGCTCGTAGCGGAAGAACGGCCCGGCGTAGCAGAGCTTGACCGGCAGCGGCCCGCGGTCCAAGCCGTGCTCGATCACCGCGCGCATCACCCCCGCGGTGCCTTCCGGGCGCAGCGTCACCGAGCGGTCGCCGCGGTCGGCGAAGGTGTACATCTCCTTGGAGACCACATCGGTGGACTCCCCGACGCCGCGGGCGAACAACGCGGTGTCCTCGAAGATCGGTAGTTCGATATCGCCGTAGCCGGCGCGGCGGGCCACGTCCAATAGGCCGTCGCGGACACCGACGAACTGCGCTGAGTCGGGCGGCAGATAGTCCGGGACGCCCTTGGGCGCCTGAAATTCACTCACTAGTACAAGCCTTCGAGAAACGGGTTGGTGCGGCGTTCGTGTCCGATCGTGGACTTCTCGCCGTGCCCCGGTAGTACCACGGTGTCGTCGTCGAGAACCAATAGTTTTGTGACGATCGAGCCGAGGAGGTCACGGCCGCTGCCCCCGGGCAGATCGGTGCGCCCGACGGACTGCCGGAACAGGGTATCGCCGGTGAAGACCACCTCGTCGGGGCCCTCGGAAACGCGGAACACGACCGAGCCGCGCGTGTGCCCCGGGGTGTGGTCGACGGTGACCGTGATGCCGCCCAGCTCCACCTTGTCGCCGTCCTTGTCCAGCTCGATGACCTGCCTGGGCTCGCGGAACAGGGCGCCGAAGGCGATCTGCGCGAGTCCGCCGAAAAACCCCCTCCCGAAGTCCTTGATCGGGTTGGTCAGCATGAACCGGTCTTCGGGGTGGATGTACGCCGGGCAGCCGTACATGTCGGCCACCTTCTGTGCCGACCAGATGTGGTCGACGTGCCCGTGGGTGAGCAGCACCGCCGCGGGCGTCAGGTGGTTGTCGTCGAGAATCTGCTGCAACCGCCCGATCGCCCGCTGGCCCGGATCGACGATGATCGCGTCCGTTCCTGCGCGCCGAGCCAGCACGTAGCAGTTGCACGCCAACATGCCAGCCGGGAATCCGGTGACCAACACACGTCCAGTTTTCCATCCCTACTGACGTGGGTCGCAACGCCACACTCAGCAACGCCTGGCACACTCGTTGCCGACCGATCAACACAAGGAGGGACACCGGCGGTGCCGACCAACGAACAACGGCGGGCGACAGCGAAGCGCAAACTGGAGCGGCAGCTGGAACGCCGGGCGGCCAAGGAGCGCAAGCGTCGCCTCATCACCATCGTCGGATCCGCCGTGGCCGCCGTCATCGTCGTCGCCGCGGTGGTGGCCGTCGTCGTCACCAGGGACAACGCGGACAGCAAGAACACCGCTGCGACCGACAGCCCCACCACGACCAGCGCGGCGCCGTCCGAGGGCGGCCTGCCCGCATTCGCCGCTCCGGCAGGCCTCGGTGACAACTGCCAGTACCCCGCCTCCGCCTCGAAGGCCAGCAAGCCGGTCAAGCCGCCGCGGACGGGCAAGGTGCCGACCGAACCCGCGCAGGTCAGCGCCAGCATGGAGACCAACCAGGGCGATATCGGCCTGATGCTGGACAACGGCAAGTCGCCGTGCACCGTCAACAGTTTCGCAAGCCTGGCGAATCAGGGCTTCTTCAAGGACACCACCTGCCACCGGCTGACCACCTCGGAGTTCCTTTCGGTACTGCAGTGCGGCGATCCGACCGGCCAGGGCACCGGCGGCCCGGGCTACCAGTTCCCGAACGAGTATCCGACGAACCAGTACCAGCCCGACGATCCCAAGCTCGCCGAGCCGGTGGTGTACCCGCGCGGCACGCTGGCCATGGCCAATGCCGGACCGGGCACGAACGGCAGCCAGTTCTTCCTGGTGTACCAGGACTCGAAGCTGCCGCCCAACTACACGGTGTTCGGCACCATCGACGACACCGGACTTGCGACGTTGGACAAGATCGCAGCGGCGGGCACGGCCGACGGCTCGGAGGACGGTAAGCCGAAGACGGAGGTCAAGATCACGTCGTTGATGCTGGATCCGTGACGAACCCACCCCCTCCGTACGGCGCCTACCCGCCGCCGTACGGCGAGTACCCGCCGCCTTACGACTATTCGTCGACATCCCCCGGCTATCCGGCGCCGAAGTCGACGAACACGCTGGCCGTCCTGGCGTTGGTGTGCGCATTCGTGTTCGCACCGCTGGGGATCGTGTTCGGCCACATGTCCATGTCGCAGATCAAGAAGACCGGCGAGGAGGGCCACGGAATGGCCCTGGCGGGCCTGATCATCGGCTACGTGATCACGGCGCTGTCCATCCTCGTGGTCGTGCTGAGCCTGTTGTTCCTGATCGCGGTGGGCCGCACCCTGGAGAGCCTCGACGGGATGGTCCCCGACACCACCTACACGGCCGAGCCGACACCTAGAGTCGACACCGACCCACTACCCGACTTCAAGCCGCCCGCCACGCTGGGGTCCAACTGCCAATATCCGGCCACGACGGAACCGGCGAGCAAGCCCGCCAAGCCGCCGCGCACCGGTCGGGTGCCCACGACACCGGCGCAGGTCAGCGCCAGCATCATGACCAACCGCGGCGGGATCGGGCTGCAGTTGGACAACGCCAAGGCGCCGTGCACGGTGAACAACTTCGCCAGCCTGGCGCAGCAGGGCTTCTACGACGACACGACGTGTCACCGGCTGACCACCGGCCCGTCGCTCGGCGTGCTGCAGTGCGGTGATCCCAGCGGAACCGGCACAGGCGGTCCGGGCTACCGCTTCCCGAACGAGTACCCAACCAACCAATTCCGGTTGTCCGACCCGGCGCTGGAGAGGCCGCTGCTGTATCCGCGCGGCACGCTCGCCATGGCGAACAAGGGCCTCGGCACGAACGGCAGCCAGTTCTTCCTGGTGTACGAGGATTCGATGCTGCCGCCGACGTACACCGTCTTCGGCACCATCGACAAGACCGGGTTGGCCACTCTGGACAAGATCGCCGCAGCAGGCACCTCCGACGGCAGCGACGACGGCAAGCCCAAGCAGAGCGTGACGATCGCGTCGGTGCGGCTGGACTAGCGCCGCTTGGGCCTAGCTGCTGGGCTTCGTCTCGATGTAGAACTCGACGTCATCACCGTCGACCTTGGTGATCTTCATGTCGGCGGTGTACTCGGTGCCCTCGGGCCCGGTGAACTTGCACTCGAAGGTCGTGTTCACTTTTGCTTCCACACCCTCTGGACACTTCACGTCCTTGGGTTCGAAACCTGTTTGCTTCTTCACCAGATCGACGACGGATTGCGCGGCACCCTCGGGCTTGATGGTCGACCCGCAACCGGCGATCAGCAGGGCGACGGCCGTGAGAGTGGCCACGAGAGCGGTGCGCATCGCCGAATTATGACAGAAATCGGATCCGGCGAGATTATTTGCTCAAAACGTCAGGCGGCCGAAGTCACGCGGTAGACGTCGTACACGCCCTCGACATTGCGCACCACGTTGAGCAGGTGTCCCAGGTGCTTCGGATCACCCATCTCGAAGGTGAACCGGCTGACGGCCACCCGGTCGTCGGAGGTCGTCACCGACGCGGACAGAATGTTGACCTTCTCGTCGGCCAGCACGCGGGTGACGTCCGAAAGCAACCGGTGCCGATCGAGCGCCTCGACCTGGATGGCGACCAGGAACACCGACGACGGCGACGGCGCCCATTCCACGTCGATGATCCGCTCCGACTGCTGCTTCAGCGAGGACGCGTTGGTGCAGTCGGTGCGATGCACGCTGACCCCGCCGCCGCGCGTGACGAACCCCATGATCACGTCGCCGGGCACCGGGGTGCAGCACTTGGCAAGTTTGGTCAGCACACCGGGCGCGCCGGGCACGGCCACACCGACGTCCTCGTTGCTGCGCTGACGCACCGGCATGGTGGACGGCGTCGAGCGCTCGGCGATCTCGTCGGTGGCGTCCTCGTCGCCGCCCAGTTGGGCAACCAGTCTCTGCACCACGTGCCGAGCCGACACGTGACCTTCGCCGACCGCGGTGTAGAGCGCAGACACGTCCGCGTACCGCAGCTCACGGGCCAGCGTCGCCACCTGTTCGGCATTCATCAACCGCTGCAACGGAATTCCGGCACGACGTACCTCGCGGGCGATGGCATCCTTGCCCGCCTCCAGCGCCTCTTCGCGCCGTTCCTTGGCGAACCACTGGCGGATCTTCGCCTTCGCGCGCGGCGAGACCACGAACGTCTGCCAGTCGCGAGACGGGCCGGCGTTGGGCGCCTTAGACGTGAACACCTCGACCTGGTCGCCGTTTTCGAGCTTGCGCTCCAACGCGACCAGCCGGCCGTTGACGCGTGAGCCGATGCAGCGGTGCCCGACCTCGGTGTGCACGGCGTAGGCGAAGTCGACCGGGGTCGACCCGGTGGGCAGCGTGATCAGATCGCCCTTCGGGGTGAACACGAAGATCTCCTGGACCGCCAGGTCGTAGCGCAGCGATTCGAGGAATTCGCCCGGGTCGGCGGCCTCCCGCTGCCAGTCGAGCAGTTGCCGCATCCAGGCCATGTCGTCGATCTCGGCGGCGGCGTAGCTGGCCGGAAGTCCGTTGCGGCCCTTGGCTTCCTTGTAGCGCCAGTGCGCGGCGATGCCGTACTCGGCGGTCTTGTGCATGTCGATGGTGCGGATCTGCACTTCCAGGGGCTTGCCCTCGGGACCGACGACGGTGGTGTGCAGCGACTGGTACACCCCGAACCGTGGTTGGGCGATGTAGTCCTTGAACCTGCCCGCGATCGGCTGCCACAGCGAATGCACCACGCCCACAGCCGCATAGCAGTCCCGGACCTCGTCGCAAAGGATGCGGACGCCGACGAGGTCGTGGATGTCGTCGAAGTCGCGACCCTTCACGATCATCTTCTGGTAGATCGACCAGTAGTGCTTCGGCCGGCCTTCCACCACCGCGTTGATCTTCGAGGCGTTCAGGGTGGCCGTGATCTCGGCGCGCACCTTCGCCAGATAAATGTCGCGGGACGGCGCCCGATCGGCCACCAGTCGCACGATCTCCTCGTACTTCTTCGGATGCAGGATCGCGAACGACAGATCCTCGAGCTCCCACTTGACCGTGGCCATGCCGAGCCGATGCGCAAGCGGCGCAATCACTTCCAAAGTTTCGCGCGACTTCGCCGCCTGCTTCTCCGGCGGCAGGAAGCGCATGGTCCGCATGTTGTGCAACCGATCGGCGACCTTGATCACCAAAACCCGAGGATCGCGAGCCATCGCGAGGATCATCTTGCGGATGGTCTCGCCTTCGGCCGCGGTGCCCAGCGCGACCTTGTCCAGCTTCGTCACCCCGTCGACGAGGTGGCCGACCTCCGCACCGAACTCCTCGATCAGCGCTTCCAGGGTGTATCCGGTGTCCTCGACGGTGTCGTGCAACAGCGCCGCGATCAGCGTCGTGGTGTCCATCTCGAGTTCGGCCAGAATGTTGGCGACGGCCAGCGGATGGGTGATGTACGGGTCACCGGAGCGGCGCAACTGATCGGCGTGACGCTCCTCGGCCACCTCGTACGCGCGCTGCAGCAGCGCCAGGTTTGCCTTGGGATAGAACTGCTTGTGGACGGCGACCAGAGGTTCGAGCACCGGGTTGATGGCACTGCGCTGTGAGGTCATCCGGCGGGCCAGCCGGGCGCGCACCCGTCGGGATGCGCTGGTCCCCGTTTTTGCCGAATCCGTCTTGGAATCGGTCTTCGAATCCGCCTTGGGCAGCTCCATCGGCTGCGTTTCCGGCGCCTTGGCGTCGGGCAGCGACTGCACAGCCTGTCCCGTACCGGGGTCCTCGGCCATGGTCACCTCCCGTCCGCTCAGACGAGCGCCGATCGCGCGCCCGTCGATAACTCATTGCGACTTCGAGGATACGGCTCAGATGGTGAGCAGGGACGTCACCGGTAGGGGTTCGAGCACCTCGCGACCGTTGAGCCCACCCAATTCGAGGACGACCGCCGCGGAGGCGACCGTCGCCCCGCAGTGCCGCAGCAGCTTTTCCGTTGCGGCGACGGTTCCGCCGGTGGCCAGGACGTCGTCGATGATGACGATCGTGCGGCCGGCGAGCTCGATGCCGTCGGCCGGTAATTCCAGCGTGGCCGAGCCGTACTCGAGCTGGTAGGTCTCGCTGTGCACCGGCGGCGGCAGCTTGCCGCCTTTGCGGACCGCGAGCACACCGGTGCCGAGCCGCAGCGCCACCGCCGCGCCGAGCAGGAAGCCCCGTGCATCAATGCCCGCGACCAGATCGGCGCCCTTTGCGGTCTCGGCGAGGGCGTCGGTCACTTCGGCCAGACCGTGCGCGTCGGCCAGCAGCGGCGTCAGATCCTTGAACTGGATGCCGGGTTCGGGGAAATCGGGCACATCCCGCATCAATGAGGCGACGAGCCTCGCGATGTCTTTATCGGCTTTTGCCGCGCCAGGGGTCACTGCTCCAGCACCCAGCGATCCATGTTCCATCCCGCACCCCATCGAGTCGGATTGCTACTCACCGCGTACATGTCTTTCGACGTCACCACGGTCCGCTGCTGACGATAAAGCGGAAGGGTCGGCATGTCAGTCCACAGGATCGATCCGCCCTCACCGAGCAGCCGCGACACTTCCTTGGGGTCGGCCGCCACCGCCAGCGCCGCGATGATGCCGTCGACACGTTCGTTGTTGTAGCGGGACAGGTTGTTGCCGTTGCCGGAATGCAAGGTGTAGGCATCCATCGCGTTGGATCCGGTCGATCCGCTGCCGGCAGCGCCACCCGTGCTGGCGAGCAGCACGTCGATCTTGTTGTCGCGCAACGTCAACGGGCCGGTGTCGTTGGTCGCGACGTCGAGCACCGTGATGCCCGCGGGCGCGCACGCCTTGGCGATGGCGCCGACCGTCGCCGCGAGCCTGGCGTTGGGACTCTGATACCCGATCCGAACGGTCAGGGGCCGTCCGTTGATCGCGGCCCGCGCGGCGTCGGGATTGGCGACGGTGAACTGGCGGCCCTCGGCCGCGCTCTCGGCCGCGCTGTAGGCGTCCTCGCTGACGGGGTTGAGGCGCGAATTCGCGATCGGCGCCGCCGCGTTGCGGGCGATCACATCGCGCGGTGTGCAGTGGGCAAGGGCGCGGCGCTCCGGTGTCTGGGACATCGGGCCCGCCGAGGCGAAGATGAGCTGCTCGATACCCGCGGACGGCGAATCGGTCCGGACGTAGTTGTCGGGCAGGTTCAACGTGCCCGACGAGCCGGCCGCGACGTCGACGACGTCGTAGGCCCCCTGGTTGATGCGGTCCTGGATGTCGGCTCCGCGCGGCCACACGGTGACCCTGGAGGTGACGGGCGGTGCTCCCCACCATTTGTCGTTGGCGACGAGCACGACCGCGCCGTCGGAGGTCACCGAGTCGAGCTTGTACGGGCCCGACGACGGGAACTTCTTCAGATCGAGGTCCGGCTTCAGGGTCCACGTGGTGTTCCACACCTGCGCGATGCGCTCGATCGTCGGGCCGTCGTTGTTGGTGATCGCGGTGGTGACGCCGCCGTCGCCGAGACCGAGCGCGTCGGCGATCACGTGCGACGGCATCATCGACGTCGCGTCGAACAGCTGGCCGTAGTCGACGAATGCGCGGTCCTGCGCGAATGAGACACGTGCCTTCTTCTGCCCCGGTGAACAGTCGACAGAAGCGATATCGACGTAGCCGGCGCGGCTGGCGGCGTCGAAAAAGGGGAACCGGCCCGACTGTGCCGCCCAGGCCAGCACCATGTCGTCGCACGTGATGGGTTTGCCGTCGGAGTACACCGCGTTGGCGTTGATCTCGTAGTCCAGGATCAGCGGCGCACGCCCGACGACCGAGATCTTGCCGAAGTCGTGATCGCCGACGATCTGGCCGTCGGGACCGTGGTAGTTGAAGCCGGTCAGCACCCGCGCGAACGCCTGCGGGCCGCCCGATGCGGCGCCGGCGACGGTGTTGGTGTTGTAGGTCGTCAGCATCCCGTCGACCGCGAAGTCAATGCTGTCGGCCGGGCCGCGCGAACACGATGACAGTCCTGCGGCGCCGACCACGAGGGCGGCGGCCAGTACACCCGCACGTCGCGTCCAGGCCGTGATCATCGGGACTACCGCCGCCGGGTGTTGCGCTTACCCGATGGTCGCCCGGTCTTGCCGCTCGTGGGACGGGTCGGGCGCGCTCCGGGCGCGGGCTTCTCGGGTGCCGTCGTCGTGGGTGCTGTCGTCGTGGGTGCTGTGGACGTGCTCGCCACCGCGGCCTTCGCCGGCGCCTTGGCTTCCTCCGACGCCGATCGCTCGTCGTCGCTGTCCGACGTCCGCGCGGCACTCCCCTTGCGACGGTTGAGCACCCGGCGGGTGTGTGACCGCACCTCGTCGGTGCGTTCCCGCAACGACACCAGCAGTGGCGTAGCGAAGTAGATCGACGAATACGTTCCGACGATCACGCCGACCAGCTGCACGAGCGCCAAATCCATCAGCGTGCCAACACCCAGCAACCAGACCGCGATCACCATCAGAGCCAGAATCGGAAGCACCGAGATGAGGCTGGTGTTGATCGACCTCATGAAGGTCTGGTTGACCGCCAGGTTGGCGTGCTCGGCGAACGTCCGGCGCGTCGTGTGCTGGAAACCGTGGGTGTTCTCCTCGACCTTGTCGAAAACGATCACCGTGTCGTAGAGCGAGAAACCGAGGATGGTCAGCAGACCGATCACCGTCGCCGGCGTGACCTCGAAGCCGACGATGGAGTAGATCCCGGCGGTCACGACGAGGTCGAACACCAGCGTGGCCAACGCCGCCGCGGCCATGTAGCGCTCGTAGCGCACGGTGATGTAGACGGCGGCCAGCGCGAGGAACACCACCAGGGCGATGAGAGCTTTCTTGGTGATCTGCCCGCCCCAGGTCTCCGACACCGCCGAATCGCTGATCGCGTTCTTGCTGGGCTGTCCGTCCGGTCCCCGCGGTTGGAACGCGTCGAACAGCGCCGTGCGCAGCTTCTCGATCTCTTCGTTGTTCAGGGTTTCCGAGCGGATCTGCACCGTGGCCGAATCGCCGCTGCCGACGAGGACCACGGCCTCGGCTTCCTTGCCGAGCGCCTCGCTGAACACGTCTTCGACCTGTTGCGTGGTCACGGTGCCGGTCGCGGTCTGCGCCGGCATGGACACCTTGGTGCCGCCCTCGAAATCGATGCCGAAGGTGAAGCCGCGCAGCAGGATGCTCAGGACGGCAACGGCCACGATGACGCCGGAGACCGTGTACCAGAGCTTGCGCTTACCGATGACCTCGAACGCGCCCGTGCCGGTGTAGAGCCGGGTGAAGAAGCCGTGCTGCGGTGTCGCCGTGCTTTCGAGGTCGGGTGCCTCGACGGCTTCGGTCGTCAGCTCCGCTGAATCCTTGTTCTTGGCCATCTCGCTACCCCCGTCCCGTCAGGTGTGCGGCGGCTCGTCGCTCGCGGGCGATCTGCTGCACCGCGCCCAGACCGTTCAGCCTCGGCTTGGCCAGCGTCGGCGACTTCGACGCGATGTAGACGAGTGGCCAGGTCACCAGGACCACGACCACGACGTCGAGAATGGTTGTGAGGCCCAAGGTGAACGCGAAACCCTTCACCTGGCCGACAGCCAGGACATAGAGGACGGCGGCGGCCAGGAACGTCACTGCGTTGCCGGACAGGATCGTCTTGCGCGCCCTGTTCCAGCCTCGGGGCACGGCCGAGCGGAACGAGCGGCCGTCGCGTATCTCGTCCTTGATGCGTTCGAAGAACACCACGAACGAGTCGGCCGTCATACCGATACCGATGATCAGACCCGCGATGCCGGCCAGGTCGAGCGTGTAGTTGATGTATCTGCCGAGAAGCACCAGGATCGCGTAAACCATTGCGCCGGAAGCGACCAGCGACAGCGCGATCAGCACGCCCAGGACGCGGTAGTACAGCAGCGAATAGAGCAGCACCAGTGCCAGCCCGACCGCACCCGCGATCAGACCTGCCCGCAGCGACGTCAAACCCAGTGTCGCCGAGACGGTTTCGGCTTCCGAGGACTCGAAGGACAGCGGAAGCGAGCCGTACTTCAACACGTTGGCCAGTTCGCGGGCCGTCGACTCGGTGAACTGTCCGCTGATCTGCGTGCGGCCGCCCGGAATGGGCTCGCGAATCTCGGGGGCGCTGACCACCTTCGAGTCGAGCACGAAGGCGGTCTGGGTGCCGACGTTCGCCGCGGTGAAGTCGGCCCAGATCTTGGTGGCGTCGCTCTTGAACTGGAGGTCGACGATGTACTGGGCCGATTGCTGATCCAGTCCCGAGCTCGCGTTCTCGATCTGTTCGCCGCTGATGATCGACTTGTCGAGGAGATAGACCTCGTTGCCGTTCTGCGAGCACGTGATCAACGGCAGGTTCGGGTCGTCGTTGCCGGCCAGCACGTCGTCCTCGCCACATCGGGTTGCCTGGAACTGCAGCGCGAGGATCTGGATCTGTTGGTCGGTGCTCTGCCGCAGTTCCTTCTCGTCGGCGATGCGCTGCTGGAGCGTGGGTTCTCCGGGTGGCGGGGCCGGGGTCGGCTCCTGTCCCGGAGGCGCGGGCTGGGTCTGCTGGCCCGAAGGCGCAGGCTGAGGCGACGGCGCTGGGGTCGGCGAGGGCTCGGGTGAGGGCTGGGTGGGCGGTTGCTCCGGGTAGGGCCGCGGCTGCGGGGCCGGAGACTGCGCAGGCGGTGCGGGCTGTGCGGGCGCTCCTGGCGGGACTCCTGCGCCCCCTGGCGGAAGTTCGGCGCCTCCCGGCGGTGCCGGGGCCCCGGGCTCTTCCGGAGGAAGCGGAGGTGCGCCCTCGGGCTCCTCGATCGGCGGCTGCTGGCCGGCCGGTACGGCTGGCATCACATGGATGACGGGCCTGATGTACAGCCGTGCCGTCTGACCCAGGTTGCGGGCCTCGCTGCTGTCGCTGCCGGGCACGGTGATGACGAGGTTGTCGCCGTCGATGATGACTTCGGATCCCGAAACGCCCAGGCCGTTCACCCGGTCGCTGATGATCGACTGCGCCTGGAGCAGGGCGTCGCGGGTGGGGCGCGAGCCGTCCGGCGTGCGAGCGGTGAGCGTTACGCGGGTGCCGCCCTGCAGATCGATACCGAGCTTCGGCTCGGCTTTCTTGTCCCCGGTCAGGAACACCAACAAGTATGCGCCGACCAGCAATACCAAGAAGAGCGCAAGGTATCGGGCAGGGTGCACCGGCGTCGAAGACGATGCCACGTTTCTAGGGTCTCCTCGAGATCAGTTCGTCAGCACCGCAAAGGTTACGTGCTGAGGCTGAGTCCTCAGCCCTCAGTCCTTCTTGTTCGGGCTTTCGGTGATTTCGGTGGCCGTCGACTCTTCGTCGTCGAAGTCCTCGAAATCTTCGTCCTCGTCGGTCTCGGGCTCGATCTTGTCGCGCACCGCCAGCTTCATCCAGGTGGTGACCACGCCGGGTGCGATCTCCAGGTCCACGGAGTCGTCGGTGATGCCGGTGATCGTGCCTTCCAGGCCCGACGTGGTGTGGATGCGGTCACCGATTTGAAGCGACTCATGCAGATCGATGGTGGCCTGCATCGCCTTCTTCTGACGGCGCGACGCGAAGAACATGAAGAGGCCCATGATGATGATGAGCGGCAGGAAAATGACCAGATCCATGTGAGCAGCTGTCTTTCGTATCGGTCTCGGTTCACAGCGCAAGACCGGCAGGTCAGACGCTTCGTCAGGGACCAGTGTGCCATTGCGGGCGCAGATCACCGAGTGCGCCCGTCCCTAGAGCTGGCAGTGCTAGCTTCCGTGGGTGCTCGGTCACCTCGGCATCAACGTCGAAGACCTGACCGCGGCCAAGAACTATTACGACGTACTCATGCCCTTGCTGGGCTTCGAGGAATTCCTCAGCGCAGAGGACGAGTTCGCTTACCGGCCAGCGGGCGGCAAGCCCGGCACATATCTTTTCTTCTATCCGTCGGCCGAGCCGTCGCAATATTCACGGCACCAGGCCGGACTCCAGCATCTCGCGTTCATTGTCAAACCCGGTCGCGGGTGAACGAGGTCCATGAGCTCGTCACCGCGTTGACGCCGCGGTGGGGCGGGCAGGTGCTCCATCCGCCACAAACTTTTCCGCAATATCCGCAGCCGTATTTCGCCACGTTCTGGCTCGACCCGTGGGGCGTAATGCTCGAAGCCGTGTGCCACTACGACCGGGGCTGACCGAACTGCGACGAAATCCGTTGCGTCGTCCCGCGGCAGCCGTTGATTCCGCCACGACCTACCGGAGTTTTCAATCGGATCGGTGCGCCGCCGACTAGGCTCGTACCGCGACGCGTCGCGCGTCGAAACCCCAGTTCGTCAGGAGGCGGAATTGAGCACCCTCGAGCAGAGCCGCTACCTCGCCACCGCGATACCCGGCCCGCTGTCGCAGGCGCTCATCGACAGGAAGAGCGCCGCCGTGTCCCGTGGGGTGGGCAACACCATGCCTGTGTATGCGTCGCGGGCGTTCGGCGGCATCGTCGAGGACGTCGACGGCAACCGGCTCATCGACCTCGGTTCGGGTATCGCGGTGACCACCATCGGGAACGCGTCGCCGGCCGTCGTCGCCGCCATCGGCGATCAGGCGGCCCGATTCACCCACACCTGCTTCATGATCACGCCCTACGAGGGGTATGTCGCGGTCGCCGAACAGCTCAACCGGCTGACGCCCGGCAGCTTCGAGAAACGGTCGGCGCTGTTCAACTCGGGGTCGGAGGCCGTGGAGAACGCGATCAAGATCGCCAGGACCTATACGCGTAAGCCCGCGGTGGTGTCGTTCGATCACGCGTATCACGGCCGGACCAACCTGACGATGGCGTTGACCGCCAAGTCGATGCCCTACAAGCACGGCTTCGGCCCGTTCGCACCCGAGATCTACCGCGCCCCGCTGTCGTACCCGTTCCGCGACGCGGAGTTCGGCAAGGAGCTGGCCACCGACGGTGAGCTCGCGGCCAAACGCGCCATCACGGTGATCGACAAACAGGTGGGCGCCGACAACCTCGCTGCGGTGATCATCGAACCCATCCAGGGTGAGGGCGGCTTCATCGTGCCTGCCGACGGCTTCCTGCCGACCCTGTTGGACTGGTGCCGGAAGAACAACGTGGTGTTCATCGCCGACGAGGTGCAGACCGGGTTCGCGCGCACCGGCGCGATGTTCGCGTGCGAACACGAGGGCATCGAGCCGGACCTCATCGTCACCGCCAAGGGCATCGCCGACGGTATGCCGTTGTCCGGCGTCACCGGCCGCGCCGAGATCATGGACGCCCCGCACGTCAGCGGGCTCGGCGGCACGTACGGCGGCAACCCGGTGGCATGCGCGGCCGCGCTGGCCACGATCGAAACCATCGAAGCCGACGGCCTGGTGGAGCGCGCGCGTCAGATCGAAGCCCTGATGAAGGACCGGCTGGGCCGGCTGCAGGCCGAGGACGACCGCATCGGCGACGTCCGCGGTCGCGGGGCGATGATCGCGATGGAGTTGGTCAAGCCCGGCACCACCGAGCCCGACGCCGATCTGACCAAGGCGCTGTGCGCGGGCTGTCACGCCGCGGGCGTGATCGTGTTGTCCTGCGGCACATTCGGCAACGTGCTGAGATTCCTTCCACCGCTGACCATCAGCGACGACCTTCTCGTCGAAGGTCTCGATGTCCTTGCCCTTGTTCTCAAAGACCAGTAACCGAAGGAGTTCACATCCATGACGAAGGTTCAGAATTTCATCGGCGGCGAGCTCGTCGACTCCGTCAGCGGGGCCACGATGCCGCTGGTGGATCCCACCACCGGCGAGGAGTACGCCACGGCGCCGATCTCCAACGAGGCCGACATCGACAACGCGTACGCGGCGGCGTCGAAAGCGTTCGCCGACTGGAAGCGCACGACGCCGTCGCATCGCCAGAAGGCGCTGCTCGACTTCGCCGACGACGTCGAGCGCAACGCGCAGGCACTCGTCGAGGCCGAGGGACGCAACACGGGTAAGCCGAACCACGTCACCGCGGCCGAAGAGATTCCGCCGATGCTCGACCAGATCCGGTTCTTCGCAGGCGCGGCGCGGCTGTTGGAGGGTAAGTCCGCCGGCGAGTACATGGAGAACCACACGTCGTGGATCCGCCGCGAGCCCGTCGGCGTCATCGGCCAGGTCTCCCCCTGGAACTACCCGATGATGATGGCGATCTGGAAGTTCTGCCCGGCGATCGCCGCGGGCAACACCGTGGTGATCAAGCCGAGCGACACCACGCCGGTGACCACCGTGATGCTCGCCGAGATCGCCGCCAAGCATTTCCCGCCAGGCGTGCTGAATGTCGTGTGCGGCGACCGGAATACGGGTGCCGCGGTGGTGGCGCATCCGACACCGGAGATGGTGTCGATCACCGGTTCGGTGGCCGCGGGCCGCGCGGTGGCCGTCAGCGCGGGCGGACATCTGAAGCGCACGCACCTGGAGTTGGGCGGCAAGGCGCCGGTGATCGTGTTCGACGACAGCGACATCGCCAGCGCCGCCGAGGGCATCGCGACGGCTGGCTACTTCAATGCCGGCCAGGACTGCACCGCGGCCACCCGGGTGCTGGCGACCGCCAAGGTGGCCTCGGATCTGACCGAGGCGCTGGCCGAGCAGGCACGGGGTGCGACGACGACGTTCGGCAAGGCCGCCGACGACGAGGACGCCTGGGTGCCGCCGGTCAACAATGTCAACCAGATGGAGCGGGTGCTGTCGTTCTTCGAGGATGTGCCGTCGCACGCCAACCTGGCTGTCGGCGGAAAACGCCAGGGCGACAAGGGTTTCTATGTGGAGCCGACGGTCATCGGCGGGCTGCACCAGGACGACCGTCTGGTGCAGCAGGAGATTTTCGGACCGGTGATCACGGTGCAGTCGTTCTCGGATGAGGACGAGGCGATCGCGTGGGCCAACGGCACCGAGTACGGACTCGCGTCATCGGTGTGGACGAAGGACGTATCGCGGGCCCTACGGGTGTCGGCAGCGCTGAACTTCGGGTGCGTGTGGATCAACACCCACATTCCGTTGGTCGCCGAGATGCCGCACGGCGGGTTCAAGTCGTCGGGCCACGGCAAGGACCTGTCGATGTACGGTTTCGAGGACTACACGCGCATCAAGCACGTGATGGCCTTCACCGGCTAGCTTTTCCTGCGCGAGCAGACGCGAAAACCCTTATTTCGACGGCATTTTGGGGGTTTTCACGTCTGCTCGCCAAAAGGAGGTGACGAGCCGCAGGATCCGGTCGCGGTCGAGCAGCAACGGCGAGACGTGACCGGTGCCTGCGACCTCCTCGACACGACAATCCGGAATCTTGGTGCACGTTTCGCGGGCCTCGGCGGGGCGCCATCCGGTGACGTCGTCGCGCACCGACATGACCAACGTCGGCACCGTGATGCGCGGCAGCAGATCTTCGATGCCGGTGCGTTTCAGCATCATCGACCGCATCGCGCGATACATCGCTGTGCGATCGGCGTCGTGGAATGACGCCATGATCGTCTCGGCCAGTTCCGGTTGTGCGGCGATCGCATCGGCGCCGAGCAACGAGTCGAACAGCTGCTTCATGATGAACCCGCTGGGCCCGGCGAGTCGGTACATCGCGACGAGCGGCCACGCCGTGGCGAGCTTTTCCCGCAGATTGAATCCCTGCACGGGCGTACCGATCGTGGTCAATGTCCGCAGCCGCGATCCCGTGGCGAGCCGAATCCCGACGTGCCCGCCCCACGCATTGCCCAACCAGTCGACGGGTCCGGTCAGACCGAGACGGTCCAGTGCCTGCTCCGCGGCGGCAGCGACTTCCTCGAACGTGAAATCCCGCCGCACTTCTTCGCTCTTGCCGTGTGACGGGCCGTCGATGCAGTAGACCGTGCGGTCGGCCGCCAGGGCCACGGCCAGCGGCTTCCACGAGCGGGAATCGATAAACAGGCTGTGCCACAACACAACCGGCGGACCTGTTCCGCTGCGCTGGACATGAAGCCGGCCGAGGTCGGTGCTGACGAAATTCGGGCTCGGGGTGATCATCGCGCCGCTCCAATTACTTCGGAAACCGAAACTTCGGTATCCGTAGTATCCTCACCTGTCATGGCCGCGTCAAGGGATCGGGCGCAAGACCGCCTGGCGATCGGGCAGCTCCTGGTCAGGCTGTTGCGTGAGTTTCGTGACGACCTCGCCGCGCCGCGCGCCGAAGCCGGTTACAGCGATATACGCGAGACGCACTTCCAGATCTTCGGCAATATCCGGATGGGCGGGATCCGCCTCACCGAACTGGCCGACCGTGCACAGCTGAGCCTGGCCGCCGCTTCGGAATTGGTGAACGATCTCGTCGACCTCGGCTATCTGACCCGCCGCCCGGATCCGGCGGACGGCCGTGCCAAGCTCATCGACCTGACGAAGCGGGGTCAGGCGCTGATGGTTGACGCGGGCGAACGCGTCATCGACATCGAACGCAGGTGGGCACAGATCGTCGGGGAGCGGAACTTCGCGCAGATGACGCGGACGATGCAGCGTCTGCTCGACGAATTGGACCCCAAAGAGTCGAGGAGTTAACCGGCGCAGACGACGAGATCCGCGACGAACCGGCGGATGTCATCGGTCGTCAGCGCCTGTCCGTCGATCTCGACATCGATCAGCTGCGAGAGCAGATCGTCGGTGGGGTGCGTGCAGCGGTCAGCGATCATGACGTCGACGTACTGGTGCAGCGCGTCACGCGACTTCGACGACATCGGGGTTTCG
This sequence comes from Mycobacterium barrassiae, assembly GCF_025822765.1. Lineage (GTDB taxonomy): Bacteria > Actinomycetota > Actinomycetes > Mycobacteriales > Mycobacteriaceae > Mycobacterium > Mycobacterium barrassiae. The sequence continues at coordinate 44,357 of NZ_JACKUK010000023.1, forward strand.
GCCCACCGTGTGAACAGGCGCCAGTCCCGCTCAGGCACGCCGAGCGCCTCGCAGATGGCGACGACCGAATGCTGGCGTGCCGCATTGGAATCCGTGGTACCCGGCCTGTAGGTCATCTCGGCCTCCTTGAAAACGAGTAGATAAGTCGACTATCGGTTGCGCCGAGCCGCGAATCATCCGCCGGTCGGCGTACTTTCGATCAGAGTTAGATAGTCAGGCTATCTTCTGCGGCCCCGGTGGTCAGTCATGCAAGTCACATCCCGCTTGTGAGGCTCGTCCCACCGGCCGGGTGTTGGGGCGGACGTGACCACGCCAAATATCGGCGGCGAAATAGCATTCCGGGCCGTCGAAGCCGTAGCCCGACAACCCGGAATGCTATTTCGAGGAAGCGTCAGTGCGCGTGCGTCCGCCGCCGGCTGAACGTGTCACGCCAGCGATGGCGCCCCGTCGAACTGGCCGTCGGCTGGATCTCGGTGACCGCATCGGTGTCCGCGAGCGCCGACTCCGCCTGCTCAGCAGCGACCGGGCGGTCGACGTACTCGACGTCACGCACGCTGCGTACCGAAATGCGGCCCACCGCCGCCGCCCCGAGGAACACGATCAACGCACCGAGTCCGTAGAAGTACGCCAACTCGAGCACCACTGCCTTGGTCTCCGTCACCGCGACGGGTGCACCCACGTCACCGATGCCCAGCAGTCCTGCCGACGCGCGACCGACGATGAACCAGGCGCCCGCGAGCACGGCCAGCCACGCCCCGAACATCGCGGTGGCCCGATTGCGGGAAACGAGCAACAGAAGTCCGCCCACTACCGCCACCGCACCGGGCAGCACCTCGAGCCACCCGCGCGCCTCGGTCCACGTCCAGGCCCGGTCGGGGCTGAAGGCGAAGTCGAAGAACGGTCCGACGAACGGAATGAGAGCGCCCCAGGCGCCCAGAAGTACCAGCAGAAAACCGCTCATTGCGCCCCGACTGCGCTGCATCTGAAGGCGGCCCCCGCGGGTCCGAACTCGCGTATCAGTCATGTAGGTCGGAGTACCCGCACCAGACAACCCGTAACCCGCCTCCGGCGGCCGCGACAACCGTTGTGGCCACCGCAAACCTGACGCCTGTGATAGTCGCCACCACCCATGTGGCCCAGCTGGCCATCCAAGGCGCTCACAGCGAACTGACAGCAACCAGCCGGAATAGCTTTAGTTTCGCTAACGATCCTTCTAGTAGTGGGCTCAACGAGGCGCCCGACCAATTGATTTGTGTTATCGAAGGATTCCTCGATGTCCACTGATACCCGTGAAGAGCGCCTGGAGCGCCGCATCGCAAATCTGTACGCCACCGATCCACAGTTCGCCGCCGCCAAACCCGACGCGACGATCAGCGAGGCCATCGAACAGCCAGGGTTGCCGCTGGACGAGCTGGTGCGCGTGGTGATGGAGGGCTACACCGACCGTCCCGCACTCGGCGAACGCGCGATTGAACACGTCACCGACGCGCAGGGTCGCACCACCGCAAAGCTTCTCCCCCGTTTCAACACCATCACCTATCGCGAGCTGTGGAACAGGGTCAACGCGGTCACCAGCGCCCTTGCCGACGTCCGTCCCGGCGATCGCGTCGCGATCCTCGGCTTCGCCAGCGTCGACTACACGGTGCTCGACATGTCCACCATCACGCTCGGCGCCGTCTCGGTGCCGCTGCAGACCAGCGCCCCGCTCACATCGCTGCGTCCCATCGTCACCGAAACCGCACCCACCGTCATCGCGTCGAGCATCGACTATGTCGACGACGCAGTCGAACTCGTGTTGACCGGCCACACGCCGACCACTCTGATCGTCTTCGACTACGACCCTGAGATCACCGACCATCGCGAGGCCTATGACGCCGCGCGCGCTCACCTAACGGATCACCCCGTCGTAGTGGAAACGCTGCAGGACGTGTTGGAGCGCGGAAAGAAGTTGCCCCCGAAGCCTGTTGCTCATCGCGAGGCAGAGGATTTGGCACTGCTGATCTACACCTCGGGCAGCACGGGTGCGCCGAAGGGCGCGATCTACACCCGCAGTTTGTTCGCCAAGTTATGGCTGCCCCACCATTGGGGCTGGGCCGACAGCCTGGAACCGTCGATCATCCTGAGCTTCATGCCGATGAGTCACGTCATGGGACGCTTCGGCCTCTACGGAGCGCTGGCCCACGGCGGCACAGCGTATTTCGCCGCCAAGAGCGACCTTTCGACCTTCCTCGACGACCTCGGTCTCGTGCGGCCGACACAGCTGTCCTTCGTGCCGCGCGTCTGGGACATGCTGTCCGCGGAAGTGCACAGCCAGTTGAACCGTCACGCGGCCGACGGCGCCGACACCCTGTCCGACGCCGAATTCCTCGGCGTGGTGCGGGATCGCTTGATCGGCAACCGGTATTTGACCGCGGTCACCGGGTCCGCCCCGACGTCGCCGGAGCTGACGTCCTGGGTCGAGTCCTTCCTCGACCTGGACCTGCACGACGGCTACGGATCCACCGAGGCGGGCGGAGTGCTCCTCGACGGACAGTTGAAGCGCCCACCGGTCCTTGACTACAAGCTCGTGGACGTGCCGGATCTGGGCTACTTCAGCACTGACCGCCCTTATCCCCGAGGCGAACTGCTGCTCAAGACCACCAACATGTTCCCCGGCTACTACAAGCGTCCCGAGGTGACCGCCGACGTGTTCGACGCGGACGGCTACTACCGGACCGGCGACGTCATGGCCGAGCTCGGCCCGGATCAGCTGCAGTATGTGGACCGGCGGAACTTCGTCCTCAAGCTGTCGCAGGGCGAGTTCGTTACCGCGTCGAAGCTGGAGCCGGTGTTCGAAACCAGTCCCCTGGTGCGGCAGATCTATATCTACGGCAACAGCGCCCGCGCCTACCTGCTCGCGGTGATCGTGCCAACCCCCGAAGCGCTCGCCCGCTATGACGGTGAGCAACTGCGCGCCGCGATCAGCGAATCGCTGGCCGACGTCGCGAAGGCGGCCGGTCTGCAATCCTTCGAGGTGCCGCGTGACTTCATCGTGGAGACAACGGCATTCACGTTGGAGAACGGTCTGTTGACCGGGATCCGTAAGCTGGCCCGGCCCAAGCTGAAGGAGATCTACGGTCCTCGGCTGGAGGAGCTGTACTCCGAACATGCGGAGGGCCAGGCCGCCGAGTTGCGCGAGTTGCGACAGAACGGTGCCGCGCGGCCCGTCATCGAGACCGTCAGTCGGGCGGCCGCAGCGCAGCTCGGTACCGCGGCGGCAGACCTGTCACCCGACGCCCACTTCACCGACTTGGGTGGGGATTCGTTGTCGGCGTTGACGTTCGCCAATCTGCTGCACGACATTTTCGACATCGAGGTCCCCGTCGGCGTGATCGTGAGCCCCGCCAATGACCTTGCCGCGCTTGCCGATTACATCGAGACCGAACGCTCCGGTAGCAGCCGTCCGACGTTCGCGTCGGTGCACGGTCGCGGTGCCACCACGGTGCACGCCGCCGAGCTGACCCTGGACAAGTTCCTCGACGCCGCCACCCTGGCGTCCGCACCGGCACTGCCGTATCCCAGCCAAGAGGTGCGCACCGTGCTGCTGACCGGCGCGACCGGGTTCCTGGGCCGTTATCTGGCCCTGGAATGGCTGGAGCGGATGCATCTCGTCGACGGCAAAGTGATCTGTCTCATTCGCGCCAAGGACGACGCCACCGCGCGGCAGCGCCTCGACGAAACCTTCGACAGCGGCGACCCGGCATTGCTGAACCACTACCGGCGACTGGCGGCCGAGCATCTGGAGGTGCTCGCCGGCGACAAGGGTGAGTCAGATCTCGGACTCGACGAGAAGACCTGGCAGCGACTGGCCGACACCGTCGACCTGATCGTGGACCCCGCCGCACTGGTCAACCACGTCCTGCCGTACGACCAGCTGTTCGGACCCAACGTCGTCGGGACCGCCGAGCTGATCAAATTGGCGCTGACCACGAAGTTGAAGCCGTTCATCTACCTGTCCACGGTCGGCGTCGGTGATCAGGTCGAACCGTCGAAGTTCGTTGAGGACGCCGACGTTAGGCAGATGAGCGCGACGCGCTCGGTCAACGACGGCTACGCCAACGGTTACGGCAACAGCAAGTGGGCCGGTGAGGTGCTGCTGCGCGAAGCCCACGATCTCAGCGGTCTGCCGGTGGCGGTGTTCCGGTGTGACATGATCCTGGCCGAGCCCCGCTACGCCGGTCAGCTCAACGTGCCCGACATGTTCACCCGGCTGCTGCTGAGTCTGGTGGCCACGGGAATCGCACCCGGATCGTTCTACGAACTGGACGCCGCGGGGCATCGGCAGCGGGTCCATTATGACGGTCTCCCAGTCGATTTCATCGCCGAGGCGATCTCCACCCTGGGCGCGCGCCAAGCCCACGGGTTCGAGACTTACCACGTGATGAACCCCTACGACGACGGCATCGGGCTCGACGAATACGTCGACTGGCTGGTCGAGGCCGGCTACCCGATCGACCGGGTTGCGGACTACGCGGAGTGGCTACAGCGGTTCGAGACGAGCATGCGGGCCCTGCCGGATCGGCAGCGTCAGGCGTCGCTACTGCCGCTGCTGCACAGCTATGCGCAGCCCGCCAAGCCGCTTCGCGGTGCCTTGGCCACCACCGAGCGGTTCCGCGCCGCGGTGCAGGAGGCGAAAATCGGTCCGGACAAAGACATCCCACATGTCACGGCCGACATCATCGTCAAGTACATCACCGACCTGCAGTTGCTCGGGCTGCTGTAAGCGGCGCTACGTCGCCAGCGCGACGCCCAAGAGCACGATCGCGATCAGGGGCAGAATGCCCTGGGTGATCGCGGCTCGTGCCTTGTCGGGCGACGACAGCAGCAGCACCAGCGCCGCGGCGAGCATGGATCCGGTGCCGGCGAAGACGAGAGCCAACCCGACGCCGCAGTGCCCGAGCGCGCCGACGACGATGCCGACGAAGGTCACGATCGCCAGAAACAGGTTGTAGAAGCCTTGGTTGAAGGCGAGTTCCTTGGTGGCCAGCGCTTCTTCCTCGCTGATCCCGAATGTCGCCCTGGTGCGTGGCGAGGTCCAGGTCAACGACTCCATCACCCAGATGTAGACGTGCAACAGGGCCGCGAGACCCGCGAACCCCAATCCTGCGTAAATCAACGCCATTCCCCTATTCGAACAGACCGGGCTGCCCGAAACCGGCGGTTCCGGCAGGCGGCGTCATTCCGAGGTGGGTCCAGGCCTGGGCGGTGGCGACACGTCCGCGGGGCGTACGGGCGATCATGCCGGCACGCACGAGGAACGGCTCGCACACCTCCTCGACCGTCGTGGCTTCCTCCCCCACCGCGACCGCCAGTGTGGACACCCCGACGGGCCCGCCGCCGAAACTCTTTGTGAGCGCGGACAATACGGCCCGGTCCAGACGATCCAGCCCAAGCTCGTCCACGTCGTACACCGCAAGCGCGGACTTGGCGATGTCGCGGGTGATGACGCCGTCGGCGCGCACCTCGGCGAAGTCCCGGACCCGTCGCAGCAGCCGGTTGGCGATACGCGGCGTGCCGCGTGACCGCCGGGCGACCTCAGCTCCGGCGTCGGCCTGCAACTCGATGCCGAGGATGCCGGCCGAGCGGGTCAACACCCGCTCGAGTTCGGCGGGTTCGTAGAAATCCATGTGGGCGGTGAAGCCGAACCTGTCACGCAACGGGCCCGTCAGCGCACCGGAGCGGGTGGTGGCCCCGACGAGGGTGAACGGCGCGACCTCCAGCGGAATGGACGTGGCACCCGGACCCTTTCCGACCACGACGTCGACCCGGAAGTCCTCCATCGCGAGGTAGAGCATCTCCTCCGCCGGCCTGGCGATGCGGTGGATCTCGTCGATGAACAGCACGTCGTGCTCGACGAGGTTGGACAGCATCGCCGCCAGATCGCCCGCACGTTCCAGCGCGGGCCCGGAGGTGACCCGCAGCGACGTGCCGAGTTCGGCCGCGATGATCATCGCCAGCGAGGTCTTGCCCAGCCCCGGCGGACCGGACAACAGGATGTGATCCGGTGTGCCGCCGCGGTTCTTGGCGCCCTCGAGCACCAGTTGCAGCTGCTCGCGGACGCGAGGCTGGCCGATGAACTCCGCAAGCGACCGGGGCCGCAGGCTGGCGTCGATGTCGCCCTCGCCGACGGTCAGCGCCGGGCTGACCTCCCGCTCCTCGGACGCGTCGTCGTCGAACCTGTTCATTTCCTACCCAACATCGACAGAGCCGAGCGCAACGCCGTCGACTGCGTGGCCTCGGGTTCGTTGGCGAGCACCTTGTCGGTGGCCTCTTCAGCCTGCTTGACCGCAAAACCAAGCCCGACAAGCGCTTCCACGACGGGGCCACGCACCGAATGGCCGTTGAGCGCGGCGGCGCCGGACGTCGTCACCGCACCCACCTTGTCGCGCAGGCTGAGCGCCATCAGTTCGGCCGTCTTCTTGCCGACCTTGGGTATCCGCGTCAGCGCGGCGATGTCGCCCTCGGCGATCGCACGCCGCAGTGTGGGCCCGTCGTACATCGCCAGGGCACCCAGCGCGATGCTGGGCCCGATGCCCGACACCCCCAGCAGCGTCAGGAACAGGTTGCGGGCGTCCGCGTCGGCGAAGCCGTACAGCGTCATCGAATCCTCGCGCACGACCATCGCGGTGATCAGCCGGGCCTCGTCACCGCGGTGCAGTGTCGCCAGGGTGGACGGGGTGGCCATGACCTTGTAGCCGACGCCTGCGGCCTCGATGACGACGTGGTCGAGGGCGATGTCGAGGACCTCGCCGCGAACGGATGCGATCATCGTGTCGCCTTTGCTTTCGCTTTGATCGTCGCCTTGAACTTGCGTTGTTGCTCCGCGGCCAGCGCCTCCGCCGCCGCCATCCGCGCGATCATCGGGGCGCGCCAGCAGTGACAGATCGCCAGCGCCAGTGCGTCGGCGGCATCGGCGGGTGTCGGTTTGGTCTGCAGCGCAAGGATTCTCGTCACCATCGCGGTGACCTGCGCCTTGTCGGCATTACCGTTGCCGGTGACGGCGGCCTTGACCTCACTGGGCGTGTGGAAGTGAACGTCGATTCCCCGTCGGGCCGCCGCCAGCGCGATGACCCCGCCCGCCTGTGCGGTACCCATCGCCGTGTTCGCGTTCTGGTTGGCGAACACCCGCTCGATGGCGATCACGTCGGGCACGTGGGTGTCCATCCAGTGCTCGACGGTGTCGCTGATGGTGAGCAAGCGGTGCTGCAGCGGCTCATCGGAGGGCGTGCGCACGACGTCGACGTCCAGGGCGACGACCTGCCGGCCCTTGCCGCCTTCGATGACGGACAACCCGCAGCGCGTCAACCCGGGGTCGACACCCATAACCCGCACGTCAGAGCCTCCTGTGAACATCTGTTCGAGAGACTAGCCCGCAGCACCGACCGCACCGGGGAGGACACGCGGCTAGACGAGGAAGTACCCGGGACGGTCGTCCGGCGCGACTTCATGCGCGATCTCGTTCATGCGGAGCTTCGACGTGGTCCACCCGCGCACCAACTCTTTGCGCACCCGTTCACCGTCGCGCTCGACGGTGATCACCCACCGCACGCCGCAGAACTTGGCCAGCAGCCAGAACGGCCACAGCACCGTGAAGACCAGCGCGATGAGACTCTCCACCCAGCCGAAGGTCACATCGAGCAGCCCGTTGGGGAAGGGCCACCACCGCCTCTTGATCGACCACTCGACGCCGTTGCGATCCGTGATAACTGCCACGGGGAGCTATTTTGCTTGTCAGAGTGGGCATTCCGCACGATTGAAGGCCACGCATCAGGTCGATGTGACGATGCCAACACCGCGGCTAGCGGGTGCACGCTGAGTCAGCGCTACGCCGCTGTACTGCGGCGCGAGCGCCCGCCCCGCGGCGAGCAACGGCTCGGTGCTACGCAGCGTGCGCGCCAGTACGAACGCACCCTCCAACGCGCCGACGATCGTCAGCGTTACGTCGCGTGCCGTCGCCGGGTCCAGGCCGCGGGCGGTGAAATACGCGGCGCCGCCGTCGATCCAGCTGCTGAACACGGCCGCGGAGGTTTCGCGGAGTTCCTCGACGGTGTCGGCGACCTCGGCGGCCACGCTCGCGACCGGGCACATGTTGGCGAAGCCGGTCTGGGCCATGTCCTCTGCGGCCTGGGTGAACAGTGCGTCGATCGCCTCGCCCAGGTCGGTGTGGGTGTCGACGATCGACGGGATGAGCAGGCCGTACGCCATGCCGGCGTTGATCAGCGCCTCGCGTGCGATCTGGACCTTGCCGCCGCGGAAGTGGTGATACAGCGAGCCGATCGGGGCGCCGGAGGCCGCGGCGATGTCCTTCATGCCGACCGCGCCGTAGCCCTTGTGCCGCATCAGCTCGGCCGCGGCGGTCAGGATCGCCTCCCTGGTGGACCTTGCCATTCGCACCTCCTGAGGACAGACTAGAGCATACGTTCTAGAATCAACGTTCTAATGAGAGGTCGCCATGAAATCCGTCGACGTCACCGCAGGGACCATCGAGTACCGCGAGAAGGGCGACCCCACCGGTGCGCCCGTCGTGCTGCTGCACGGCCTGCTGATGAACGACACGCAGTGGAACCTCGCGCTGCCCCACCTGCCGACGGGGTTCCGCTATCTGCTTCCCGTCCTGCCGATCGGCGGGCATCGGATCCCCATGCGCGACGACGCGGACCTCACGATGCCTGGGATGGTCGACGTCGTCGCGGACTTTCTCGACGCCCTGAATCTCACCGATGTCACGCTGGTGATCACGGACTGGGGTGGCCCGCTGTTCCTCACCGACCGGGGTCGCGACGGTCGCGTGGCGCGCATGGTGATCTGCCCGTCGGAAGCGTTCACGAACTTCCCGCCCGGGTTCCCCGGCAAGGTCACGTGGGCGGCCACGCGTAGCACCGGCACCGTCAAGCTGGCGATGCAGCAGCTGCGCATCGCCCGGCTGCGCAACCGGTTCTTCATGTTCGGGATGATGGCCGCCAAGCCCATCCCCCAGGACATCGCCGAGGCGTGGACGGACGCCGGCCTCGCCGACATCCGGATCCGTCGCGACCTGCTGAAGTATGCGCGCACCAAGTTCGACAAGGCCGATCTGGCGCGTGCCACCAACCGGCTGGCCGACTTTCGCGGGGACGTGCTGGTGCTGTGGAGCCGGAACCGCGTGATGCCCGTGGCCCACGCTGAGGCGTTGGCCGAATTGACCGGCGGCACACTGCGTTACGTCGACGACGCGAAGGTGCTGATCATGCTCGACCAGCCTGAGGAGACCGCGCGGGCGATCGGCGAGTTTCTCAGCGCTCCAGCAGGCCGATCTGTCGCATCTGCGCCAGAACGTCGACCACACCCCACGTCTCGGCCACGTGACCGTCGATGAAGCGGAAGATGAAGATCTCGTTGTAGGTCACCGATGTACCGGTGGGCGCGGTGCCCATGAACTCGCCCAGCTGCGTGCCGGTGACGGTGTTGCGGACGACGATCTTGTCGCCCGCCGCGATCAGGTCGTCGACGGCGAGGTGCAGGTCGGGATAGACCGCGAAGAGCATCGACCACACCCGCTTGAGCTTCTCCGGGCCCGTCGCGTCGATCGGCAACGGCGTGCGGATCTCGGCATCGAGCAGAACGAAGTCGTCGATGGTTCGCGCGAGGGCCTCCAAATCGTGTGCGTTCACCGCGTCGTGGAAACGCTTGAACGCCGCGATGTTTCGTGCCTCCTCGGCGCTGGGCATATGGCGCGACCGGGCTAGCCCTCGTCGAGTTGCGCCGCCACGTCGTCCGGGATGTCCATGTTGGTGTAGACGTCCTGGACGTCGTCGCTGTCTTCGAGCGCGTCGACAAGCTTGAGCACCTTGCGGGCCCCTTCGAGGTCGACCGGCACCGTCACCGACGGCTGGAAGCTGGCCTCTGCGGACTCGTAGTCGATACCCGCATCCTGCAGCGCGGTACGGACAGCCACGAGATCGGTGGGCTCGCAGACGATTTCGAAGCTGTCGTCGAGGTCGTTGATCTCCTCGGCGCCGGCCTCGAGGACCGCGGTCAACACGTCGTCCTCGGTCAGCCCGTTCTTCTCCAGGGTGACCAGTCCCTTGCGGGAGAACAGATACGACACCGAGCCGGGGTCGGCCATGTTGCCGCCGTTGCGGGTCATCGCGACGCGCACCTCACCCGCGGCGCGGTTGCGGTTGTCGGTCAGGCATTCGATGAGCACCGCGACGCCGTTGGGGCCGTAGCCCTCGTAGGTGATGTTCTGGTAGTCGGCGCCGCCGGCTTCCTCGCCGGCGCCGCGCTTGCGGGCCCGCTCGATGTTGTCGTTGGGCACCGACGATTTCTTGGCCTTCTGGATCGCGTCGTAGAGCGTCGGGTTGCCGGCCGGGTCACCGCCGCCGACTCGCGCGGCCACTTCGATGTTCTTGATCAGCTTTGCGAAGTTCTTGCCGCGGCGTGCGTCGATGACGGCCTTCTTGTGCTTTGTGGTGGCCCACTTGGAATGGCCGCTCATGCGTGTACTACTCGCTTCCTAGAAGTCGTGCTCAACGTCCGACCGACGAGTCTACGTGGACGTTTGCCCCTTACCGAACCGCGCTGGGCGGCGTGATCGCCACGATTCGGTAGCCGACACCCGCCGGCCAGCCGAGGTGGCCCTGAAGATGCACCTGAATCCACGTCGGCGTACCAGACGGATCGTCGGTGAACGTGGCGGCGGCGTCGACGATTGCGCTGGTGTCGCCCGCGGCCCGCAGCACCACCGAGATCGACAACGTCGGATCGCCGAGCTTGGCCCGGTCGTAAGCCAGGCTGTCTGGGATGAAGAACGACGTCGTGAAGTTGGGCGTGCGAATCCCGCGCGGCGCGTTCGGACCCCGTCGCAGCAACAGCCCGGCGAGCTGCGGTTTCCCGTCGAACCACACGGTGCCGACGTACTCGGTGCGCCGCGCCTCGGAGCCGTCGAGCAGCCGCACGATCGTGTCGATGCGCGGCTGGGGCTCGACCTCGACCATCGTCATCTTCTGGATTGTGCGTGATTTGCGATTTCGGCGTGGCTGGTCACGCTGAGCGTGACTGCGCACGCCGAAATCGCCATGTCGCGAACGTTAGGTGGGCCACAGAGACCTTCCCGCCTAACTTACTCAGAAGTAAGATAGGCGCATGTCCTTCTCACTGGAGCTGTCCCCCGATCTGGTGCACATTCGTGACTGGGTGCACGAATTCGCCGCCGACGTGATTCGCCCCGCCGCGGCGGAGTGGGACGAACGCGAGGAGACGCCCTGGCCGATCATCCAGGAGGCGGCCAAGGTCGGCGTCTACTCGATGGAGTTCTTCGCCGAACAGGCCGCCGAGCCGTCCGGACTGGGCATGCTCGTCGCGTTCGAGGAGATGTTCTGGGGCGACGCGGGGATCGCACTGTCGATCCTCGGCACCGGCTTGGCCGCGGCGTCGCTGGCCGGCAACGGCACACCCGAGCAGATGGCCGAGTGGCTGCCGCAGATGTTCGGCACCGTCGACGACCCGAAGGTGGGGTCGTTCTGCTCGTCGGAGCCGGGTGCCGGGTCCGACGTCGGCGAGATTCTCACCCGCGCGCGTTACGACGAGGCGACCGACGAATGGGTGCTCAACGGGACGAAGACGTGGGCGACCAACGGTGGCATCGCGGAGGTTCACATCGTCGTCGCATCGGTGTATCCCGAACTCGGTGCGCGGGGCCAGGCGACGTTCATCATTCCGCCGGACATACCCGGATTCCGGCAGGGGCAGAAGTTCCTCAAGCACGGGATCAGGGCGTCGCACACCGCCGAGGTGGTGCTGGAGGACGTCCGCATTCCCGGCCGTCTGATCGTCGGCGGCCGAGAGAAGTTCGAAGAGCGGATCGCACGCGTCCGCGAGGGCAAGAGCTCGAAGGGTCAGGCCGCGATGGCCACGTTCGAGCGGACCCGGCCCACCGTCGGCGCGATGGCCGTCGGCGTTGCCCGGGCCGCCTACGAGTACGCGCTCGACTACGCATTGCAGCGTGAGCAGTTCGGGCGCAAGATCGGCGAATTCCAGGCGATCGCTTTCAAATTGGCGGATATGAAGGCCCGGATCGACGCGGCGCGGCTGCTCGTCTGGCGGGCGGGCTGGATGGCACGCAACGGCAAGTCGTTCGACAACGCCGAGGGTTCGATGGCCAAGCTGGTCGCCAGCGAGGCCGCCGTCTACGTCACCGACGAGGCGATCCAGATCCTCGGCGGTAACGGCTATACGCGGGACTACCCCGTCGAACGTATGCACCGCGACGCGAAGATCTTCACCATCTTCGAGGGCACCAGCGAGATTCAGCGGCTGGTCATCGGTCGTGCGGTGACGGGACTGCCGATCCGCTAGTTTTTGCGGCGATTTCGGCGTGGCTGGTCACGCTGAGCGTGACCCAGCACGCCGAAATCGCAAAAACTACAGCTGCTCGACGAAGAGTTTGTGGATGCGACGGTCGCCCGTCATCTCCGGATGAAACGACGTCGCGAGCACCTTGCCCTGCCGCACCGCGACGATGTGTCCCCCGGCCTGACCCAGCACCTCGACGTCAGGTCCGACACGTTCGACCCACGGCGCCCGGATGAACACCGCGTGCACAGGCGTGTCGAGGCCCGTGAAGTCGATATCAGCCTCGAACGAATCCACTTGTCGCCCAAAGGCATTGCGCCGCACCGTCATGTCGATCGCCTTCAACGGTGAGGCCTCACGCCCGGCGGCGCCGGCGTCCAAGATCTCGGTGGCGAGCAGAATCATGCCCGCACACGACCCGTAGGCCGGCATGCCGTCGGCCAGCCGAACGCGTAGGGGGTCGAGCAACTCGAAATCCCGCAGCAGATGGGTCATCGCAGTGGACTCCCCACCGGGGATCACCAACGCATCGACGGCCTCGAGTTCACGTAGCCGCCGCACAGTGGACGCCTCCGCCCCCGCCTCACGCAACGCAGCCAGGTGTTCGCGAGTGTCGCCCTGAAGCGCCAATACGCCGACGCGTGGCGTACTCACGGCTTGTAGTCGCGCTTGTAGCGGGTCAGGCCCTCCTGCGTCACCGCCGCCACCATTTCGCCGGTCTGGGTGTAGATCGTGCCCTGGGTCAGCGCCCGACCGCCCGATGCCGACGGCGACGTCTGGTCGTAGAGCAGCCATTCGTCGGCGCGGAACGGCCGCATGAACCACATCGCGTGATCCAGCGAGGCGACCTGCAGATGGTCGCGTTCCTCGGCGTGATGCACCTGCGCCGAGCCGAGCAGCGTCAGGTCGCTGAGATAGGCCAATGCGCAGATGTGCAGCACGAAATCGTCGGGCAACGGATCCCGGTGACGGAACCACACCTGCTGTTGAGAAGCCTTGCCCGGCAATCGTTCCAGCTTCTCTTGCGGCACGACCCGCACATCCCACTCCGCGAACTGCTTGAAGCCGGCGTCGTCGAACGCCTTGACCTCCGTCAGACCCGGCAGGTCGTCGGGCGGCGGCGCCGACGGCATGACGTCCTGGTGGTGGATGCCGCTCTGGTCGGTCTGGAACGACGCCGACATCGAGAAGATGGTCTCGCCGTGCTGGATCGCGTTGACCCGACGCGTCACGAACGAGCCGCCGTCGCGCAGCCGCTCGATGATGAACACCGTCGGCGCCTTGGCGTCTCCGGGCCGCAGGAAGTAGCCGTGCAGCGAGTGCACCTGATACTGCGGTTCGACCGTGCGCACCGCGGAGACCAACGCCTGACCGGCCACATGGCCGCCGAAGGTGCGCTGCCAGTTTCCCGATTCGGGGCTGAAGACACTGCCGCGGTAGATGTTGACCTCGAGTTGCTCGAGATCAAGGATCTCTTCGATCGCCATGCGGTTATCTTGACTCGTCGCCTGGGCGGCCCATCGCGGCGGCTACCAGCCGCGTTCGGCGAGCCGGTGCGGAGCGGCCACATCCTCGACGTTGATGCCGACCATCGCCTCGCCCAGCCCGCGCGACACCTTCGCCAGCACGTCGGGATCGTCGTAGAACGTGGTGGCCTTCACGATCGCGGCGGCGCGGCTGGCCGGGTCGCCGGACTTGAAGATCCCCGAGCCCACAAACACACCCTCGGCGCCGAGCTGCATCATCATCGCCGCGTCGGCCGGGGTGGCGATGCCACCCGCGGTGAACAACGTCACAGGCAGCTTGCCCGCCCGAGCCACCTCGACGACGAGGTCGTAAGGCGCCTGCAATTCCTTTGCGGCAACGAACAACTCGTCTTCGGACAGCGAGGACAATTGCCGGATCTCGCCGCCGATTGCCCGCATGTGAGTGGTCGCGTTGGACACGTCGCCGGTGCCGGCTTCACCCTTGGAGCGGATCATCGCCGCACCTTCGGTGATGCGGCGCAGCGCCTCGCCGAGGTTGGTCGCGCCACACACGAACGGCACCGTGAACTTCCACTTGTCGACGTGGTGGGTGTAATCGGCGGGCGTGAGCACCTCGGACTCGTCGATGTAGTCGACACCGAGGCTCTGCAGGATCTGCGCCTCGACGAAATGCCCGATGCGGACCTTGGCCATCACCGGGATGGTCACCGCGTCGATGATGCCCTCGATGAGATCGGGATCGCTCATCCGCGCGACGCCGCCCTGAGCGCGGATGTCAGCGGGCACCCGTTCCAGGGCCATGACGGCCACCGCGCCGGCGCCCTCGGCGATGCGGGCCTGCTCGGGCGTGACGACGTCCATGATCACGCCGCCCTTGAGCATCTCTGCCATGCCGCGCTTGACCCGCGCGGTGCCGGTCTGGGTCACCGACCCATTAGGTGCGGTATCCACTGCTATCTCCTCCGAATCGCTACTGATCCAGTCTAAGGGCGGTCGCAAATCCATTGATTCCGCAGTTCAGCGGATGGATTGCAACTGCCGCCAAGGCACCCCGCCACGGGCGTCGGCAAGCGCGTTCGCCTCGTCCAGTAGCTCGCCGAGCTGCACGGGATACACCTTTTCACCCTTGGCGACCAGCTCGTCGATCATTGTCGCATCGCACCAGCGGTGCCCGTGAATGTAGGCCCGCTCCAGACCGGTATGCCCGGCCGCCGAGGGTTCGAAGCGATCGGTGCGGTGGATGAAGAACATCTCCTCGCTGTGGATGACCGACCCGTTGAAGTCGATCACCGCATCGCGTTGCCAGACCGGCCCCACCATGTCGGCCGGGGAGACGCGCAGCCCGATCTCCTCCTCCAGCTCGCGCACGGCGGTTTCCGCCAGCGTCTCCCCCTCTTGTGTCGCGCCGCCGACGGTGAACCACCAGCGCGGCGCCTGGCGGTCCGAATTGTCGGGTATCGCCGGATCCGATCCGCACAACAGCAGCACCGCACCCGTGCGATCCAGCAGCACGACGCGCGCCGACACCCGTCTGTTCACCGTGGGCACCGCGTCACCGGATGCCGCCGGAGACTCCAGCGCCCGCTCGGCGATCTCGAAATAGGTTGGCAGCGCGGCGGTTCCACCGAGCCGCAGCAACCTCACCGCCGGGCGCTCGCGCAGGGCCAGGGTGTCCCGGACCGCGTCGTTGTGGAACCGGCGAGCCAGCAGAACCCGCGCCTCGGCGTCAGCCAGCTCGGCGACCAGCGCCAGCGGCAACGACGACGGATCGACCAGTGCCAGGGCCGCGGACAGTTCATTTTCAGCAGCCTCGCGCCGCTCCCGTGGCGCACGTTCGGCGGCGTCGGCCAGTGCCGCCAGCCGCTTACCCGCCGGCCCGCCCCCGTAGGCGTCGACGGCCACCGCGCGGGCGACCACGGCCCGACGCGCCAGGACGCTGTCGAGGGCCTGCCAGGACAGGTCGTACCGCACATGCAGCCTGTCCAGCCGGTTGGCGGTTTTAAACGCCCAAAATCCCACCAGCAGGAGCACCACGAGCAGCACCGCCAGCGCGATCACGACGACCCAGGTGGTCAATTCGATCCCCTGGCCTTCGCGCGCCGTGCGCCGACGGCGTTACCCGAAGCCCCCGCCACCCGCACCTTCGTTCCCGAACTCGCGACCGTCTCGTACACACGCATGATCTGGCCGGCCACCACCGACCAGTCGTAGCGGCGCACCGCCTCGGATGCGACCTTGACGTAGCGCTTGCGGACGACGTCGTTCTCCAGCACCTCGATCAGCCCGTCGGCCAACGCCTCCGGGTCGTCGACCGCCACCAGCCGGCCGGCCTTTCCGTTCATCAACACCCGCCGGAACGCGTCGAGTTCGCTTGCGACCACCGCGGTGCCCGCAGCCATCGCCTCGACCAGCACGATGCCGAAGCTCTCGCCGCCGGTGTGGGGTGCGCAGTACACGTCGGCGCTGCGCATCGCCGAGGCTTTCGCGGCGTCGTCGACCTGGCCGAGCAACCGCAGATGTTTCGCGAGCTTCCCCGCAGAGCGACGCAGTTCTTCCTCGTCGCCGCGGCCGACGATCAGCAACTCGATGTCGTCGAACCGCTCGACCAGCCGAGGCAAGGCGCGCAGCAGGACGGCCATCCCCTTGCGGGGTTCGTCGTAGCGCCCCAGGAACAACACCGACTTGCCCGCGCGGGGATAGCCGTCAATCAGCGGAGCCGACGCGAACGCCGCGACATCCACGCCGTTCGGTATCTCGACCGCGTCGCTGCCGAGGGCCTCCATCTGCCAGCGCCGCGCCAGATCCGACACCGCGATGCGGCCGACGATCTTCTCGTGCATCGGCCGCAGGATCGGCTCGAACACGCTGAGCGTCAACGACTTCGTGGTCGACGTGTGAAAGGTCGCCACGATCGGACCCTCGGCGATGTTCAACGCCAGCATCGACAGGCTCGGCGCATTGGGCTCGTGCAGATGCAACACATCGAACTGGCCCTGCATCAGCCACTTCTTCACCATCCGGTGCGTGGCGGGACCGAACCGCAGCCGTGCCACCGACCCGTTGTACGGGATGGGCACGGCCTTGCCACCGGACACCACGTAGTCGGGCAGCGACGCGTGCGCGTCGGACGAGGTGGGCGCCAGCACGCTGACCACGTGACCGCGGTCGTGCAAAACCTCCGCCAGTTGCAACACATGGGACTGCACCCCACCCGGCACGTCGAACGAGTAAGGGCAGACCATGCCGATGCGCATCAGGTCACCCCGAGTTTGGCGCGCCGTTCGTCGGAAAGGTCGGACAGCCACTGCGGCTGCATCATGTGCCAGTCGGCGGGGTGCGCGGCGATGTTGCGCGCGAACCGATCCGCCAACGCCTGCGTGATCAGGGTGACGTCTTTCGAGCTGGTGTCGAGCGGCTCCTGCAGGTCGATGACGCAGTCGTCGCCGTCGTAATAGACGTGCGCCGGAATCAGCGCGGCGCCCGTGGTGATCGCCAGCTTCGCCGGACCCGCGGGCAGCCGGGTGCGTTCGCCGAAGAAGTCGACCTCGACGCCGGACCGGGTGAGGTCACGGTCGGCCATCAGGCAGACGAACTTGTTCTCCCGCAACCGTTCCGAGAGCAACTCGAACGGCGGCCGCTCGCCGCCCGAGGCCGGAAACACCTCGAACCCCAGGCTTTCCCGGAACTCGATGAAGCGCCGGTACAACGACTCGGGCTTCAGTCGCTCGGCCACCGTCGAGAACGTGCCGTGCTTGTGCACCAGCCACACACCGGCCATATCCCAGTTACCGCTGTGCGGCAACGCCATCACCGCGCCCCGACCGGCGTCGAGCGCCTCCTGCGGCCGGTGCGCGCCGATGCAGACTTCGTCGAGCCGTTGTGCGACCGCGGACAGGTCCATCGTGGGCAACCGGAACGCCTCCCGCCAGTATCGGGCGTAGGAGGCAAGCGAAGCACGGATGAGCCCGTCCGGCACGCGGGCGGGCTCGACACCGATGACGCGGGCGAGGTTCTTGCGGAGCTGTTCGGGGCCGCCGCCGCGCGCGGCATAGTGTGCGCCGGCGCCGAAAGCGTTGCGCGCCACCACTTCCGGCATCGCACGCACAAGGCGCCAGCCGGCGGCGTATCCCCAGTCCGCGAACCTGCCGCTCACCGAGAAGCCAGAAGACGGATCGGGAATGGGTGTGGTCATGACTCGTCCGGTTGTTGCGCTGCGGGTGGGCGATTCTCCGACGCTTCCGGCGTCTGACCGCCGGCGTCCGGTTTGATCAGCAGGTCCATCGCGCCGGGTGAGGTGCGCACGCTGTGCACGCGCTGACCCAGGGTGATGAGGCTGGTCAACGCCAGCAGCCACATCGCCACGTGCAGCAGCCACGGCACGCCGAACAGCCCCGATAACCCCGCGCCGGTCAGCACGATGACCAACCGCTCAGGCCGCTCGATCATGCCGCCTTCAGCAGCCAGGCCGCTGGCCTCGGCGCGCGCCTTGATGTACGAGATCACCTGCGAGCTGACCAGGCAGATCAACGTGGCGACGACCAGCGACGTGCTGCGCATGCCGAAGGCCGCCCACCACAACAGGCCGCAGAAGATCGCACCGTCGCCGATCCGGTCGCAGGTGGCATCGAGGACGGCGCCGAATCGCGTGCCGCCCCCGCGTTGACGGGCCATCGCGCCGTCGAGCATGTCGGCGAGCACGAACACAAAGACGGCCACACCGCCCCACCACAGCTGGCCGATCGGAAACAGGGTGAGCGCGCCAAGCACGGTGCCCGCAGTGCCCAGGATCGTGATGCTGTCGGGCGTGAGGCCCGCGCGCAGCGCAGCCTTCGCCACCGGCCGGGACAACTTCTCGTAGGCCGCACGCGTCATCAAATAGAGGTTGCTCAGTGGTTCATCCTCCGTCGCTATCCTCCGCTGTCGCGCCCGTCGGACTGCTTCGCCCACTCCGTCGCCAGCAGTTCACGCGTCTCGCTCAGCAGCTGCGGGACCACCTTGGCGCCGCCGATGATTGTGATGAAGTTCGCGTCGCCGATCCAGCGCGGCACCACGTGCATGTGCAGATGCTCGGCCAGTGACCCACCGGACACCCTGCCCAGATTCAGCCCGACGTTGAACCCCATCGGGTTGGACACGCTCTTGATGACGCGAATCGCCTTCTGGGTGAAGGCCATCAGTTCGGCGCTCTCCGCGTCGGTGAGGTCCTCGAGTTCGGAGACCATGCGGTACGGCACCACCATGAGATGCCCCGGGTTGTACGGGTACAGGTTCAGCACGACGTAGACCAACTCGCCACGCGCCACCACCAGACCGTCCTCATCGGACAGCTTGGGGATGTCGGTGAACGGCCGTGACGGCTCCGAACTGTCGCGCCGCGTCGGCGCTTCGGCGATGTAGGTCATCCGATGCGGTGTCCACAATCGCTGCAAGTGGTCGGGCTCGCCGGCGCCGTGGTCGACGATCGTCTGGTCGTCCTGCGATCCGGTCAGGTCGTCGCGCAGATGCTCGTCGTGGGTCACGTCGCGATGCCCACCTTGACCAGTTCGGCTGTCGGAGTGGCATTTTCCCGCCGCGCGATCCACTCGCCGATAGCCGCCACCGCCACGTCGCGCGGCACGCCGTTGATCTGGGTGCGGTCACCGAAGCGGAAGCTGACCGCGTTGGCCTCGATGTCCCTGTCGCCGGCGACGAGCATGAACGGCACCTTCTGGTTGGTGTGGTTCACGATCTTCTTCGCCATCCGGTCGTCGCTGGAGTCGACCTCGGCGCGAATCCCCGCCATCTTCAGTTGCGTGGCAAGGCCGTTGAGATACGGGATGTGGTCGTCGGCGACGGGAATGCCGACCACCTGCACCGGAGCCAGCCACGCCGGAAACGCACCTGCGTAATGCTCGGTGAGCACACCGAAGAACCGCTCGATCGAGCCGAACAGCGCACGGTGGATCAGCACCGGGCGTTGGCGGGTGCCGTCGGCGGCCGTGTACTCCAGCTCGAACCGGTCAGGCATGTTGAAGTCCAGCTGGATCGTCGACATCTGCCAGCTGCGGCCCAGCGCGTCCTTGACCTGAACCGAGATCTTGGGACCGTAGAACGCGGCGCCGCCGGGATCGGGCACCAGGTGGAGACCGGAGGCCTCCGCGACCTCCCGCAGGGTCTCGGTGGCCTCCTCCCACATCTCGTCGGAGCCGACGTACTTGTCCGGGTCCTTGGTCGACAGCTCCAGGTAGAAGTCGTTGAGGCCGTAGTCGGCGAGCAGGTCGAGCACGAACTGCAGCAGCCGGGTCAGCTCGTCGCGCATCTCCTCGCGCGTGCAGTAGATGTGCGCGTCGTCCTGCGTCATTCCGCGCACCCGGGTCAGTCCGTGCACCACGCCGGACTTCTCATAGCGGTACACGCTGCCGAACTCGAAGAGCCGCAACGGAAGTTCGCGATAGGACCGTCCCCGCGACCGGAAGATCAGGTGGTGCATCGGGCAGTTCATCGGTTTCAGGTAGTAGTCCTGGCCGGGTTTGCGCACCGTGCCGTCATCGTTGAGTTCAGCGTCGATGTGCATCGGCGGGAACATGCCGTCGGCGTACCACTCCAGGTGCCCGGAGGTGATGTAGAGCTGTTCCTTGGTGATATGCGGGGTGTTGACGAACTCGTAGCCGGCTTCGATGTGCTTGCGCCGGGAGTACTCTTCGAGCTCGCGACGCACTACGCCGCCCTTGGGGTGGAAAACCGGTAAGCCCGAACCCAATTCGTCCGGGAAACTGAACAGGTCGAGTTCGACGCCGAGCTTGCGGTGGTCGCGGCGCTGCGCCTCTTCGAGGAACTCCAGATGCTTGTCGAGCGCTTCCTGTGACTCCCACGCGGTGCCGTAGATGCGCTGCAGGCTGGCGTTGTTCTGGTCGCCGCGCCAGTAGGCCGCCGAACTGCGGGTCAGTTTGAACGCCGGGATGTATTTCGTCGTCGGGATGTGCGGACCGCGGCACAGGTCGCCCCATTCCCGTTCGCGGGTGCGGGGATTGAGGTTGTCGTAGGCCGTGAGCTCGTCGCCGCCGACCTCCATCACATCGGGGTCGCCGGATTTGTCGTCGATGAGTTCCAGCTTGTACGGCTCGTTGGCAAGCTCTTCGCGCGCTTGCTCTTTGGACTCATAGACGCGCCGCGAGAACAGCTGGCCCTCTTTGACGATCTGGCGCATGCGCTTCTCGAGCGCCTCGAGATCATCCGGCGTGAAGGCCCGCTCGACGTCGAAGTCGTAGTAGAAGCCATCGGTGATGGGCGGTCCGATGCCGAGCTTGGCCTGGGGGAAGATCTCCTGCACCGCCTGCGCTAGCACATGCGCGGCGGAGTGGCGGATGACGCTGCGACCGTCCTCGGTGTCCGCGGCGACGGGGATCACGTCGACGTCGGCCTCGGGGGCCCACGACAGGTCGCGCAGTCGGCCCTCCGGATCGCGCACGACGACGATGGCCTTCGGATCACCACGTCCCGGCAGTCCCGCGTCGCGCACCGCCTCACCCGCGGTCGTCCCGGCAGCGACCCGGATAGGGGCTGCTGATGCGGGGCTGACGGCGGCGCTCATCGGTCTGTCTCCAATGCGTCGGGGCTATGTCGGACGTATGTCGGACGCGACCATGCTATCGGTGCGCGTCTTCATGCCCCGAGGCCAATAGGGCTGTTCAACCACGGCCAGTCGATGCCGAACAGCTCGGCGGTCCAGTCAACGGCGCCGAGCAGCCACAGGGTGCCCACCACGACCAGGAACGTGAACAAGACGCCGATGGCCTGGACGGCGATGTGCTGATCGCTGAACCAGGCCATCACCTTGTCGTAGCGCTCCTTGGCGTACGCCAGCAGACGTCGTGCCCACTCGAATTCGGTTGCCAGGATGCCGAGCCCGACGAACACGATCGCCCAGCCCGGACCGGGATACGGGATGGCGACGACACCGACGGCGAAGACCGTGAGTCCAACGACACCGACCCCGATGCGGTAGACGAGCTCGGCCATGCGGTGGTCGCGCAGCCGATCGCGCCAGCGCGCCCATCGGCGGAGGCGGCTGGGGTGATCGTCTTTTGTCACGGCTGGCCGGGGCGCAGCTTGACGAACAGCGCGTGCGATTCGGCCAGCACGTCCTCGCCGTCCAGCAGGCGTCCCGATACGAAGATCTTGCGGTCCTCGATGCTGTCTATGCCGGCGTCGACCTGCAGTTCCCTCTCGATCAGCGCGATCTTGCGGTAGTCGACGTGCAGGAATGCGGTGCGCTGGGCCCGGCTGCCGCTGAGGGTGAACGCGGAGTAGCCGAGCAGCCCGTCGAAGAGCTGCGCCACCGCGCCGCCGTGCGCGGCCCCGTTACGGCCGAGGTGGAAGCGTCGGAACGTCGCCGTGCCGGCGATGCGACCGTCCGGCGTCTTGTGCAGGTCCAGCGGAATGGACAGGAGATTGCCGCGATTGGGCAGATCCATCCGCCGGCCGGACGGCGAGGACCATTCGTCGGCGTAGTAGGGCGCCAGTAGCTGGGTGACCTTCTCGACGAGGTCGGCGGCCTCGGTGATGACGTCATCGGGTGCATCCGCGGCGCGGGCGTGGTCCTGCAGCGTGCGGACGGCCTCGACGAACCGTCCGTAGTCGGGTCCACCCTTGGTGGTCGGGACCGGCGGGTTGAATCCCCCGCCGGGATGCGCACCCGAGGGTTGATCGGTGGTCACCCGACCACCGTATTGCCTAGCTCAGACCGGGGGTGGTACGGCCTTCCTCAGGCAGCCGCGGTCCCGGCGGTGCTCAGCGTCTCGAACTCCTCGTCGGACAGCTCGATACGCGCGGCCGCGACGTTCTCCTCGAGATGGTCGACCTTTGACGTGCCGGGGATCGGCAGCATCACCGGCGATCGCTTCAGCAGCCACGCCAGCGCCAGTTGCGACGGCGACGCCCCGTGGTCGGCGGCGATGCGTTGCAACGGGCCGTCGGCGGCGGCCAGCGGTCCGGCGGCCAGCGGGAACCAGGGAATGAACCCGATGTTCTGGGACTCGCAGGCGTCCAGCACCGGTTCGGCGGTCCGCACCGAGAGGTTGTACATGTTCTGCACCGTCGCGATCGTCGCGATCTTCTGGGCGGCCTCGAGTTGGTCGACGGTGACCTCGGACAGCCCGATGTGGCGGATCTTGCCCTCCTGCTGCAGTTTCACCAATTCACCGATCTGGTCCTCGGCGGGGAACTTGTTGTCGATGCGGTGCAGCTGGAACAGGTCGATGGTGTCGACACCGAGGCGGCGCAGACTCATCTCGCATTCCTGACGCAGGTACGCCGGGAAACCAAGGGGTTCCCACGTGTCAGGCCCGACCCGGAGCAACCCGGCCTTGGTGGCGACGACGAGCCCGTCCGGGTAGGGATGCAACGCCTCCTTGATCAGTTCCTCGGACACATACGGGCCGTAGGAGTCGGCGGTGTCGATGAAGTTGACGCCGAGCTCGACGAGGCGACGCAGCACGCGGATGCACTCGTCGCGGTCGGCAGGCGGGCCCCACACGCCCTTGCCCGTCAGGCGCATCGCGCCGAATCCCAGACGATTGACGGTGAGCTCGCCGCCGATGGTGAAC
The DNA here is from genome assembly GCF_025822765.1 of Mycobacterium barrassiae. Lineage (GTDB taxonomy): Bacteria > Actinomycetota > Actinomycetes > Mycobacteriales > Mycobacteriaceae > Mycobacterium > Mycobacterium barrassiae. The sequence continues at coordinate 67,800 of NZ_JACKUK010000023.1, forward strand.
GTGGTCATGGTTCGCACCGTACGCCGACAACCTTGGCGTCGCCGATCAGCGACTGCAGGTGCGATAGCGTCGGGCGACGATGAAGCTGAGCCACCTTGCCGGACTGCCGTTGACCTACACCGAGATCGGCGCCACTGCTGGTGCATTGCCCGCCGGTTACCACCATGTGCAGAAGTCGGCGGTGATCGGTCGCGGCCGGCAGCGGTTCGAGGAGGCGGCCGCGGCGGGCATGCGATGGGGCATGCTGCGCGGCGCGGGGATCAAGGTGGCGGCGACGACGGAGGTCGCCGCGGTCGGGTCGGAGGTGATCGTGCATCTGGGCCCGGTGCAGGCGCCGTGCCGCGTGGTCTACGTCGTCGACGAACCCGACCGTCGCGGCTTCGCCTACGGCACGTTGCCCGGCCACGCCGAATCCGGCGAGGAGCTGTTCCTCGTCCGCTACGACCCCGCCACCGAGAATGTGATCGCCGAGGTGACCGCGTTCTCCCGGCACGCCACGTGGTGGAGCCGACTGGCCTCGCCGGTGACGTCGCTGGTGCAGCGAACTGTCACGAGTCGATATCTGCGGGCCTTGTAGTCGGCCTATTCGCCACGCGGTGACGCTCGTCAACGCGTAGCTTTCCCCCTGAGGAGGGGCGAGTGGTGAAGAATTCAAGCATGGTCGAGGCCACCCACCTGCGTATTGCCGAGCTGGTACAGGCGCTGCACAGCCGCACCGACGCCGACTCGGAGACGGTGATCGCCGAGTTGGCCGAGCACGCAGCGGTGGAGGTTCCCGGGGCGCAGTACGCCGGCATCACGGTGACGCGCAACCGCAAACACATCGACACCCCTGCCGCCACGCATATCTATCCGATGCTGTTGGACAAGGTGCAGCAGCGACACGGCGAGGGGCCGTGCCTCACCGCGGCGTGGGAGGAGAAGACGATCCATGTCGCGGATCTCGAACACGACGACCGCTTCCCCCGTTACCGGCAAGACGCGCTGGCGGAGACACCGATTCGGTCGATCATGGCGTTCCAGTTGTTCATTGCCGGCGAGACGATGGGCGCCCTGAACGTCTACGCCGAGCAACCCCACGCGTTCGACGACGAGTCCAGGACCATCGGCTTGATCTTCGCCGCGCACTCATCGGTGGCATGGAATTCGGCGCGGCGCGACGAGCACTTCAAGAAGGCATTGGCCAGCCGCGACACCATCGGTCAGGCCAAGGGCATGATCATGGAGCGGTACGGCGTCGACGCTGTGCAGGCATTTGAGTTGCTGCGCAAGCTGTCTCAGGACTCCAATGTGCCGCTGATCAAGGTCGCCGGCCAGCTCGTCGCCGACTCCCAGACGAGCGTCGACTAGCCCTGTCGACCGGGCGCATCGAAAGGGTCGGCTTCGATTGCGACACGGCCTGATCGCGGCCGAGTTTCGAAGCGGGCCACCGCGTTGCGCATTTCGCGGGTCGTTGCCGAAGCGTGACGAACCCTTGATCGAATTGCGAAGGCTCGCCTGGGCTTCGAATCCCGTTGGCACCCCTACGATCAGATATTGACAAGGTTGTAATTTCAAAGGATTCGGAACCCATGCGTCTGGTTGTTCGGTGTGTCCTCGCAGCGATCCTGATGGCTGCGAGTGTGGTTACGGGCCCGGCTGGCGCCAGCTCGGCGGCGAGCCAGTCGTATCGCCCTGCCGTCGCATCGGTTCTGCCTGTGCCGGGTTCGGTCGTTGGCGTGGCGCACCCGGTCGTCGTGACATTCAGAGCCCCTGTCACCGACCGGCGTGCGGCCGAACGTGCCATCGGCATCAAGTCCGTGCCCGCGATGACCGGCAAGTTCGAGTGGGTGGAAAACAACGTCGTGCAGTGGATTCCCGACGAATTCTGGCCAGCGCACACGACAGTGGCACTTGCGGTGGGCAACCTGCCCACCACGAACTTCCAGACCGGTCCCGCCGTCGTGGGTGTCGCCAACATCGCGGAGAAAACGTTCACGGTGACCATCGACGGTGTGCCGCCAACTGATCTGCCCGCACCGCACCACCGGGCCAACTGGGGCAAACCCGGGGTGTTCCCGGCCTCGATGGGCCGCCCCGAGTATCCGACGCCGGTCGGTACCTACACCGTGCTGGGCAAGGATCGCGACGTCGTGATGGATTCGAGCAGCGTCGGCATCCCCGTCAACGCCCCGGACGGATACGTACTGGATGTCGAGTACGCCGTGCGCTTCACCCAGCGCGGTCTCTTCGTGCACTCCGCACCGTGGTCCGTCAACCAGATGGGCTATGAGAACGTCAGCCACGGCTGTATCGGGCTGAGCACCGAGGACGCCGAATGGTACTTCAACACCGTCAAGGTGGGTGACCCGATCATTGTGCGAGAGAACGGGATCGAGGTACCCCGAACCGTATCGGGCTAGCTCTAGGAGATGAGCAGAAGCGCCGACGTGATGAGCATGACGACGGCGGTGGCGCCGTGGACTCCCCAGGCGATGGACTTGGCGCCGCCGCTGCGGAGCACGATCACCGCGTCGGCGATGGGAATGATGGTGGCGGCCAGTATCACCCAGCCGAGCAGGTGTGTGGCGCCCGCGGCCATCAGGATGATGACGAACAGTCCCGATGCGATATCGCGGATGCCCTTGACCCGCATATAGGCGCCGACGGATGGCTGGGCCAGATCGGGTTGCACGCCGTAGCCCGCGGCGGCGACGCGCGGCGCGACGATGAAGCGGGTGCCGACGAAGATGATGGCTGCGGCTATGAGTCCGGCGAGCGTATAGGCGACGATCGAAACGGTCATGTCGAATACTCCTGAAATGTCATCGAATTGGTGAAAATGCTGTCGGCTCCAACGGCACCGCCTGAACATCGACGATGTCGTTGACGTCGAAGCCGGCCATATCGGCGGCGAATTCCTGACTCGCCATGACTTGCCGGGTGAGCTGTTCGGGATCGGCCGCCGACGGATAGCGGATGAGCGCGATCAGCCGGTTCGCGCCCCCGTCGTCCTCCGTCCACACACCGTGGGTGGAGATCCCAAAGCGGTCGAAGGTTGGCACATGGCGTGCCCAGTGCACCGTCGCATAGCGGTGCAGCGCTTCGGGTGATCGCAGGGTGTAAATCCTCAGCTGAAACATGAATGCGGCACTCCTCCGGTTGATTTAGACGATTCAGATCATCATCGCCACGCAGAGGGCAGCCACCGCGATCCCTTGCAGGGTGGCGCGAATGCCGATGATCTGATCCCACTTCGCTTGGAGGGCACGTCCATTCGGTATCGATTGGCCGGCGTCGGCGGCTGCCGTCAGTTGTCGGTTGATCGGCGCGCTCACCCGTACGTAGAGCACGACCCAGACCAACAACAGAACCAGGGCGACAGCCGCCGCGATCGCTTGCGCCCACTGCGCGGCGATCGCGGCGAGCACCGCGCTGGACGCCGCAGCCACGATGCCGAGCACGCCGGGCAGGGGCATGCGCCGGTCGCCATATCTGTGGACGTTTCCCGTCACGGCCACCAGTGCGGCGTCGTCGACGGACGCCAGCGCGGGTCGCAGCACGATCGCGCAAAACGTGTCGGTGCCGTAGACCACCGCGGTGCCGAGGACTGCGATCAACGCGGCGGCACGGGCGAGGAGATCCAAAGTCATGTCGAGGCCCTTCAGGCGTAGGTGCTAGCAACGCTAACCCCTCGTTGCGCCGCGCGTCAATAGCACCGCTAGCTTATGTAGCAGTGCTACCATGTGAGGTATGGCCATCGAGGACCGTCGCGAGCGGGAGCGAGCTGCCCGCCGCCAGCTGATCATTACGACGGCGCGCCAGCTGGCCGAGGCCGAAGGCTGGGATGCCGTGACGACGCGCCGGCTGTCCGCGCAGATCGAGTACAGCCAGCCGGTGTTGTACAAGCACTTCGCCGGCATGGACCAACTCGCCGATGCGGTCGCCGTCGACGGTTTCGGTGAGCTCGCGGATGCGATTCGAGACGCTCGGGACGGCGCCGCCGGTGACAGCCTGGCCGCCGTCGCGCACGCTTATCTGAATTTCGCCCGCGACAACCCGGCGGTCTACGACGCGATGTTCGCCCGTGCGACGGCGTTGCACTTCGCCGCCGAGGACACTCCCCCTCAGCTGAAGGTCGCCTTCGCCGAGTTACGTTCGGCCGTCGGACTTCTCGGTGGCGTACAGGATGCGGACACGCTCACCGAGGTGTTCTGGGCGGCACTGCATGGACTGGTCACCCTCGGCCGCACGAAGCGACTACGCGAGGGCTACGAAGCGCAGCGCGTCGACCTGCTCGTCACTCAATTCACCAGCCAACGCTGAGATCACAACGCAACGACCCGTCCACAGATCATCGGGGACGGGTCGCCGCAGAGGAGCTGACTCAGTGCCCGGAAGGTCCCGGGCCCGGCGCAATGGGTTGACCGGGCTGGGGTGCTCCGCTCGGCGCCGGTCCGACCGGATCGCCCTTGCCTCCGGCGGCGCCACCCATGGTGGTGAGCGGAAGCCCGCCCGCGACCGGAGCGCCGGCGACGATCGGTGCACCCGCGATTGGCGGAACGATCGGCACTGGGGGCACCAACGGTGGAACCGGCGGCACCAGGGGCGGCGGCACGATCGGTGGGACCAGCGGTGGTGGAACGATCGGAACCGGCCCAGGAAGTGCCATCGGAACGCCGGCCATCTCAGTGATGGGAGCGCATGGGGCTGCTGCAGGAGCACCTGCTGCCGGCGCCTCACCCGCCTGCGTCTCGACGCACTCGTAGGCACCACCGGTTTTCAGCATCGGTGCCGCCGCGGCACCGGCGCTCATCGCCAATGCGACGCCGCATAACCCCGCCCCGACAGCAATCACCTTGATGTTGAGTCGATCAAAGATCGCCATCACCCACCCGCTCCTTCATTAACGCTCAAAAAACATTCCACTTCGTAGTGGTGCAGCAGAACCGCATGCCGTACCAAAGTCGCCTCTGGACGACGTGGTCAATTTATCGACACCGATCGCGATCGCAGGACACGCCGCACCGCGCCGTTTCCGAATAGTGACGTTCGATTTTTCCGGACTCTCGTCACAACGGGAGTTCCGTTGTAAATGAGATGATTTCGTCACCGGACTGTGTTCAAAACGTGCACCGCGCGCCGGTTTCGAGAGGGCTATTCCTCGAGGCTCGACAAGGGTTCGGACCGAGCACTGTGCGTCTCGGCCTGTGCGGCGAGGATTTGCATCGTCGGCGACGGACTCGGTGTCGCTGTTGACTTGCCCGCAGGCATCACAGCTGGTTTCCGCGGCAGGAACGCCGCAGGGATGAAGGTCAGCGCAATCAGCACCGCAGCGACCACGAACACCACGGCGTAGGCGAAAGACAGGTCGTCCTGCACGTTGGTCACTAACTCGGGAACAAGGGCGGGTTGCGGTATGACGGACGGGTCGATCGGCGAGCCGCTCTCGGCGGCCTCCTGTTGCAGTGCTGCCATTTTCGTTGCAGCGGAGATGTTTTCGCTGCGGTTGAATTGACTGGTCAGGATCACAGACATCACGGAAGCGCCGATCGAGCTGGCCATGAGCTGATTGACACTGACCAGCGTCGATCCCCGAGCGATCTGACTCTGGGCGAGTGTCTGCACTGCCGCGCCAGGCAGGGGCAGCATGGTGCAACCCGAGCCCATGCCCATGACTAGTAATGCAACGAGCAAAGTCGGCGAGTAGTCCACTTGGGTGATCACCCCGTAAGCCAAGGTGCTCATCCCCGTGACAGCTAAGGAGATACCGACCAGCACGATCCTGCCCGGGCCGAACTTGTCCATGAATATCCCGGCAAGCGGCATGGTCAGCAGGGCGCCCAGTCCCAGCGGAACTATGTGCAGACCGGCCTGCATCGGAGTGTGGTGCATGAGCTGCTGGAAGAAGCTCGGGAGCACCAGGCCGGCGCCGGTGCCAGCGATGACATAGACGAGCATCGCCAGGTTCGCCATGCCCACGGTTCGGTTGGTCAACAGGCGGAAGTCAAGCAGCGGATGCTTTGCGCGGTACCACGCGTGCCAAACGAACGCGGTGATCAGTACGAGACCGACGATCATCGGTATCAACACGTGACGATCAGCGACCGTGCCGCGCCCCGGCATCTCAGAGAGCCCTAGCAGGAACGTCGCCACGCCGGGCGTCAGCAGCAACACACCGATGAAGTCGAAGGTCTCCGTTCGGGTGGGTTCATCTCGCGGAAAGATGAACGCGGCGAGCACGACGGCGACGACACCCACCGGCACGTTGATGAGAAAGATCCACTCCCACCCATACGTTCGGATGATCCAGCCGCCCAATATCGGTCCACAGATCGGGGCGAGCACCAGCGGGATCGCGGCGAGTCCCAAGACGCGGCCGAGGCGCTTCGGCCCCGCCGCACGCGTCACGATGGTGAGCATCAGCGGCGTCAGCGTGCCGCCACCGGCGCCCTGCAGTGCGCGAAATATGATGAGCAGCAGAATGTTCGGGGCCATCGCGCAAAGTAGCGAGCCCAGCGTGAACGCCAATACCGAGCCGATGAACAGTCGTTTGGTGCCGAACCGATCGGCGGCCCAGCCGGTCATCGGGGTAACGGTTGCTAGTCCGAGTATGTAAGCCGCCATCGTCCACGCCACGACGGCCTGTGTGGACTGAAATTCGACGACAAAGGTGCGTTGGGCGACGGAGACGATCGTGGTGTCGAGGCCGCCCATCACGGAAACGATCAGGCAGACACTGCCGATCCGCAGCAGCCTGGCGTCGAGCCGATCCGGATGGTCGGCTGCTGCAGACGTGCTCTCACCCGGTTTGTGCGTCGCGGAATTCCGTGATTCCGGATCGACGGCGTCGTCACCTCTGGCCATCAGCTGTCCTCACGCCGCACTCTATTCGCCGGGGTGCCGCGAATCGGAGACGTATTGCCGGAAATACGGCTGGAACCGACTGCCGGGCGCTTTAGATCCTTGTGGTCCCGACTGGGATCGAACCAGTGACCTTCCGCGTGTGAGGCGGACGCTCTCCCCCTGAGCTACGAGACCGGGGAGCTCGACCGAAGGGGTCGAACGACGTCGAAGACTAGCACGGTAGCGGCCCTCGACCCGAATTTGTTTCGCGACCAGTGCTTCGTCATTTCGGCCGTTCGTGGGCTCGGCCGGCGTTGCCGCGGCTAAGGTCGCGCCGTGGCTCGACTCGACCGACGCTTTGCGACCGCGGTTGCCGGCGTGGCCGGGTTGCTCACCCTCACTGCGTGCGCCAACGCTCCGGGCCCGCAGCCGACGAACGTGTCCTCGACCGCCGACCAGACCATGGCGTCAGCCACGGGTTCGGCGCCGACGACGGCCAGTCCCGAGCCACTGGACCGCGAGGTGCTCGGGTACACCGGCTTCATCTCGCCGACCGGCAACGTGAGCTGCGCGATCGACATCAACCTCGCCCGCTGCGACATCATCGACCGCGATTGGTCACCCCCGCCGCGCCCGGCGGACTGCGAGTTCGACTACGGCCAGGGAATCTCGATCGTGCCCGGCGAGCCCGCCACCTTTGTATGTGCCGGCGACACCACCTTCGGCGCTGAGGACGTGCTCCCCTACGGCGAGGCGATCACGGCCGGCCCGCTGCGCTGCGAGAGCGCCGAATCGGGCATCACATGTCGTGACGCCGAAGCGGGAAATGGCTTCACGATTTCGCGTCAGGCGTACCAAATTTTCTGACTCTCCGGCCACGGCGGCGGCGTCCAGCGGACCTCGAGTCTGGGTGTGACGTGACTGCCAACCGAGTTGAGATGATGGACGACGAAGCAAGGGATTTGTGGTGTTTCGCTCGGGTCGACTATTGTCGTCCTTCGCAACGGACGGCGATCCCGCCCGTGGCGCGCGGATGTAGCGCAGTTGGTAGCGCATCACCTTGCCAAGGTGAGGGTCGCGGGTTCGAATCCCGTCATCCGCTCGAAGGTGCAGTGGCATCAACCCCAGCGGTGGAGTGGCCGAGTGGTGAGGCAACGGCCTGCAAAGCCGTGCACACGGGTTCGATTCCCGTCTCCACCTCAACGATTTGTTCGGCGCGATTAGCTCAGCGGGAGAGCGCTTCCCTGACACGGAAGAGGTCACTGGTTCAATCCCAGTATCGCGCACCACAGTTTGACCAGCTCAGGCCCGGTTTCGCCGGGCCTTCGCTGTCTCTTTAGAAACTTCCAAGGTCTGCCGCGAAGACTCGCGCCGATACGGGTGTCGGATGACACCGATCAGCGACAGGAAGCAGTGGACCATGAAGACTTCGAACTTCAAGAGAATCGCCTTCGCAGGCGCCGTTTCAGGGGCAATGGGCCTGGCCGCGATCGGACTCGGGGCGGGCACCGCGAGCGCGGACGACGAGTTGGATGCGATCGCACCGTTGGTGCCTGGCGGGCTCAGCGAGGACTGGCAGTCCTACCTGCCGTTGATCGAGAGCGTCGGCGACCTCGGCAGCATCGCGAACCTCGGAGACCTCGGCAGCCTCGGCGGCCTCGGAGACCTGGGCAGCATCGCCAACCTCGGAGACCTGCAGGGACTCATGGGCCTGGCCGGCGGGTTCTAGGTCCCGCCTTCCCCGACAAACCCCCCGGCCCGTCACGCTCCCCCACGTGGCGGGCCGGGCCAGCGTCGCGGTATCTGACGCTGCAGTGACGTCGAATCCTCGCCGGTGGCAGCCGACGCGGGCTTCCGGGAATGTTTGCCAGGAGGATTAGAACGGAGCGCATCTGGCTACCTATGTCAGCAAGCCTGCCGCCCTCATCCGATTCGCACACCCGGCACCGGCGGCCGGCCCAGCGAAGCCCTCGCGCGGGGGTCGGGGGCTTCGCACCAAACTTCGACCGCCGCGTCGTGACGATGCCGACGTCGGCGGCATCCTGACGTCGACGCTGAATTTCGGTTTGGCCCATCACCATCCAGCGCACCGACGCCACACCGAAATCTCTTTGCTGACGGCGGTTCGTATTCGACACGACGGGTACTCCTCACCCATGGCGAATGAAGCGTTGTTCGCGACTGCCGGGCTCTTCGGCCTCTTTGTCGCGATGTTGACGGGAGCTCTGTGGGATGCCCGCATCTCGGCTCCCATCCGGTACTTCCGGTCACAGGGTCGGCACACGTTGCCACGTTGACGCTCCTCGCCGGCGCAGCCGACATCGGAGCGAAACCACGCGGGCAACTCGAGCCACCCATTAGGCTCTCCGAAGGCCAACCCGTCATGACGACCTAGGGGTGGGACATGATTCGCGAACTCATCGCCGCCGCTGCGATTGCTGGCGCTGCCCTCAGCGCGGCTCCGATCGCGGCCGCCGACGACCTGATGTACCCCGACACCTCGGCGCGTTACCCCAGCGACGTGCCAGGCATGAACTACGAAGCCCACCTCACCGCGCCCTGCACAAACCTCGACCGGTTCACGTTCGGCCGCGGGCCTGGTGGCGAGGTACTGCAATGCCGGTGGATCGCCAACCAGTGGCCCCCTGTCTATACGGGCTTCTGGGTCGCGACGTATGAGCTGTTCGGCGTTCAGGAGACCGGCGCGCCGTGCCCCAAACCCCAAGCGGCAGCCCAACATCCCGACGGGCGTCCGATGCTGTGCCTGGGTGCTCGCGGATGGCAGCCCGGGATCTTCACCCGCGAGGGTTTCTTCCCGGTGTAAAGCTCGGGGTAGAACGCGCAGCTAGCTACGCAGTGTCCGACTCGGTGACGTTCCAAAGGTCCGCTTGTAGATCCCGCTGAACCGTCCGGCGTGGCCGAACCCCCACCGCCCGGCGATCGCCATCACGGTGTCCACCGATGGATCCGCGGCCTGTAGGTCGCGGTGGGCGTGCTTGAGCCGCACGCGTCGCAGATATTCCAGCGGCGTCGTTCCCTTATAGCGGCGGAACATGTACTGCACTGACCGCGGTGTGACGTTCACCGATGCCGCGATATCGCTCAATGTGATGTCGCGATGCGCATTTTCGTGGATGAACGCGACCGCTCGCCGCAGCAGCACCGGCTGCGAGCTGTCGATCGGTTCGTGTTCATCGTTCGTCATCGAGAACTCGGTTACCCGGTGACGAATCCCTAAAAACGGACGCGGCACAGATCACACCTGACACGATTCCGCCATGGCCGAACGCATCGAAGTCCCCCGCACCATCGCCGCGCCCGCCGCCGACATCTTCGCTGTGCTCTGCGATCCGCAGGGCCACGTCGCAATCGACGCCACCGGCATGCTGCAGAGCGCCGATGGGGATCCGGTCACCGCGAAGGGCGACAGCTTCGTCGTGCACATGGATCGCGAAGCGCTCAACGACTATCCGGAGTTGGGCAAGTACGACGTCACCGTGTCGATCACCGACTTCGAGCAGGACCGGCTGATCGCCTGGACCATCTTCGGCCAGCTCAAGCCGGACATCGGCCACATCTACGGCTACCGACTCGAGCCCACCGACGAGGGCACCTTGGTCACCTCGTTCTACGACTGGTCCGACATCCATCCGCAGTGGCGCGACGCCGACATCTTCCCGATCGTCTCCGAACTCGCGTTGCGGGCCACCCTCGGGATCCTCGATCGCACGGTCCGCCGCGGCTACCCGCGTCCGTCAACCAACGGTTGACGATCCTTAGGCGTCAACCTAGAGTTGACGATATGACCGGGCCTGCCAAGATCACCAACCCCGTGCGCCTCGACGACCTCATCGATGTCATCAAGAAGGTGCACGACGAGCCGCTTGATCAGCTCACCGACGCGGTGCTGGCCGCCGAATCCCTCGGCGAGGTCGCCGACCATCTCATCGGCCACTTCGTCGACCAGGCCCGGCGCTCCGGCGCCTCGTGGACCGAGATCGGCAAGTGCATGGGCGTCACCAAGCAGGCCGCGCAGAAGCGGTTCGTGCCCAAGACCCCCGGCGACGCCGACGCCATGGACCCCAACGCCGGCTTCAGCCGCTTCACCCCGAGGGCGCGCAACGTCGTCGTCGCCGCCCAGAACCAGGCGCACGAGGCCGGCAACGTCGAGATCACCCCCGACCACCTCCTGTTGGGGCTCTTCGAGGACCCCGACGGGCTCGCGGTCAAACTGCTCGCCGGCCAGGGCGTCACTGCCGAGGCCGTGACCAACGCCATCACACTTCCGCCCCGCACCGAGGGCGAACTGCCCGCGCTGACGCCGTTCAACGGCGCCGCCAAGAAGGTTCTCGAACTGACCTTCCGGCAGGCACTTCGCTTGGGCCACAACTACATCGGCACCGAACACATCGTGCTTGCGCTCCTTCAGAATGAGAACAGGAACGGAGTCCTACACCGCCTCGGCGTCAACAAGCGCCGCTTCGAGACCGATCTGGTCAAGACGCTGGAACCATTCACCAAAGGCTGATCTCACATCGCCCGCCGCCACGGCGTCTACACAATGTGAAGGTGCGCCCGTTCGAAGATGTCGTCGCCGAGCACGGCGCGACCGTGCTGCGGGTGTGTCGCGCTGTCGTCGGGCCGCTGGACGCCGAGGACGCCTGGTCCGAGACTTTTCTGTCGGCGCTGCGGGCCTATCCGCAACTGCCTGAGGATGCCAACGTCGAGGCGTGGCTGGTCACCATCGCGCACCGCCGCGCCCTGGACGTCGGCCGCGCGCGATCCCGCCGACCCGTGCCCACGGACACCCTGCCCGAACGGCCGAGCCCGCACGCCGACCCCGCTGCGCGCGACCCGGACCTGTGGGCAGCGCTGCAACGCCTACCCACCAAGCAACGTCAGGCAGTGGCCTACCACCACATCGCCGGTCTGCCGTTCGCCGAGATCGCTGAACTGCTCGACAACTCCCCCGACGCTGCCCGCCGCGCCGCCGCCGACGGCATCAAGTCTTTGCGCAAGGCCTACCAGAAGGACGAAACATCATGACCGCCAATATTTTCGACGAACTGCACCCCGACGACGAGACGTTGTCGAGGTTGCACACACGGCTCGAACAAGCCGCCGAAGCCAACCACGTCCTCGACATCGCCTACCGCACGATCGACACCCCGGTCGGCACCCTGCTGTTGGCCGCCACCACCGTCGGCGTGGTGCGGGTCGCCTACGACATCGAGGATCACGACACCGTACTGACTCGACTCGGCGACGCCGTCAGCCCCCGCATCCTCCGCTCGCCGCGCCGGTTGGACACGGTGGCGCGGCAGATCGACGAGTATTTCGCCAAGCGCCGCACCACTTTTGACGTGCCAGTCGACCTGCGACTGGCCAAGGGCTTCCGGCGCAGCGTCGTCGAGCACCTGCGCGACATCGGCTACGGCCACCGCGAGAGCTATGCCACCGTCGCCGCCGCGATCGGCCATCCGCGCGCGGTGCGGGCCGTCGGCACCGCCTGCGCGCACAACCCCCTCCCGGTGGTGGTGCCATGCCACCGCGTGGTGCGGTCCGACGGGTCTGCGGGCCAGTACGTCGGCGGCGTGCTCGCCAAGTCGACACTGCTGGAACTCGAGGCCGGCTGAGGGAATGAAACGGCGCGCGTATCGGTAGAACAACGCATGAAACTCAACGATGCGGCCCGTGATCTCATCGGAGCGGGCACCGATGCCGTGTTGGTCACTCTGAACCCGGACGGCAGCCCGCAGGTCTCCACGATCTGGATGGCGCTGGAATCCACGCCGGACGGCGACGAGCTCGTCGCCGCACACCTCAGCGAGTACCGAAAGACCCGCAATGTGCGCCGCGACCCCCGCGTGGCCGTCACGATCCTGGCCAAAGAACGCCCCGGTCAGCTCCGCGACTACCTGTCGATCACAGGCACCGCGCGGATCGAAGAAGGCGGTGCACCCGAACTGCTCAAGCGGCTCGCCAGGGCCATGCTGGGCAGCGACGAGCACTTTCCGCCGCCGAACGCACCCGCGGGACTGCTGACCCGCGTGCGTATCGAGAAGGTCGGCGGCTCCGGGCCGTGGGTGTCGTGAAGCGCCTGTAACACGTTTCAGTTTGTGGAATCATTCCCCGCATGCGCCGATGGTTCGTGCTCCTGATGGCCCTGATCGCGACGGCCGCCGGTCTGACGGCTGCCCCCGCTCAGGCCGCGCCCTCACCCATCGGCCGCCTCGGGGAGACGCTGCAGGTCAACTTCGAGGGCCTGGTCGCCGACATCACCGTGAACAGCCTCGCTCCGTCCCCGATCCCGCCCGGTTTCGGCTACCCGCCGCGGGCGCCCCGGTACCAGGTCTGGCGCGCGCAGATCACCGTCCACCCAATTAAGGTGCCCACGCCCTATGCGCAGGCCATCACCTACCAGTTCCGCGGGGTCACGGCGACCGGCGACTCGTACGAACCGCGCAATACCGACGCACCCGATGCGCTGTCGCTCGCGTTGACCAACGCCCCGGCCGGGTCGACGGTCAGCGGTGGGGTGTGGTGGGACTGCTACCGCGATCTGATCGCGAACGTCGTCCTACTCGACAAGGTCACCGGTCAACATCTCGCGCAGTGGAACGTGGCCTGATGGCAGGTTGACCTTGCGGATTGACGTTGCGGATTGACGTGGCCGAGGCCGGCGCCGATGACATTCGCGAACTCGCCGACGTCGCCGCACGAACGTTTCCGCTGGCGTGCCCGCCGTCGGTCACCGCCGACAACATCGCCGCGTTCATCGACGAGAACCTGTCCGAGCAACGTTTCCGCGACTACCTCGCCGATCCCGATCGCATGGTGCTCGCGGGGCGTGAGGACGGACGAATGGTCGGTTACGCGATGCTGATTCGCGGCGTTCCCGACGACGACGACGTCCAACGGGCCGTCACGCTTCGCCCGGCGATCGAACTCTCGAAGTTGTACGTGCTGCCCGACAGCCACGGCGCCGGGGTCTCCGCGGCGTTGATGAACGCCGCGGTCGACTGGGCACGAGAGCAGAATGTCCGAGCCGTGTGGCTGGGCGTCAACCAGCAGAACCGTCGCGCCCAACGCTTCTATGGCAAGCACGGCTTTACGATCAGCGGCACCAAGACTTTTCGGGTCGGCGCAGGCGTCGAGGACGACTACGTGATGGTGCGGCCGATCTGAAACGCACCGGGGGCTACGACGCCGCCGTCAGTGCCAGCAGCCGCGATGTCGCCCGCAGGTACTTCTTGCGGAAGCCTCCCGCGAGCATCTCGTCGCTGAAGATGGTGTCCATCTTTGCGCCGGAGGCCGTGACGGGAATGCCTGCGTCGTACAGCCGGTCGGTCAGCGACACCAGCCGCAGCGCCACATTCTGGTCGTCGATCGCATGCACCCCGGTGATGAACACCGAGGAGACGCCCTCGATGAGGGTCAGATACCGCGACGGATGCATGGTCGCCAAGTGCGCGCACAGCGCGTCGAAGTCGTCGAGTGTCGCGCCCGGCGTCTGTGCCGCGCGGGCGGCCACCTCCTCATCGCTCAACGGCTCCGGCGCCGCGGGCAGATCGCGGTGCCGGTAGTCGGGACCATCGATGCGCACGGTCGTGAAAATCGATGCCAGCGTGTGAATCTCACGCAGGAAGTCCTGGGCGGCGAACCGGCCCTCCCCGAGTTGCTCGGGCAGTGTGTTCGACGTCGCCGCCACCGACACTCCGCGCTCGACGAGTTGCGACAGCAGTCGCGAGATCAGCGTCGTGTTCCCGGGGTCGTCGAGTTCGAACTCGTCGATGCACACCACCACATAGTCGGCCAGCAGCTCGATGCATTCGACGAACCCGAAAACACTTGCCAGTTGCGTTAATTCGCCGAACGTCGCGAACGCCTTGGGCTCGGGGAACCGGTAGTACGACGACGCCAACAGGTGCGTCTTACCGACGCCGAATCCGCCGTCGAGGTAGATCCCGACGCCGGGTAGCACCTCGCGGCGGCCGAACAGCTTCTTCTTGCCGGCTCGCCGCTCGATCGCCTCCTCGCAGAACTGTTGGCAGGACTGCACCGCCGCGGCCTGCGACGGTTCGGCCGGATCAGGGAGATACGTGTCGAAGCTGACGTCGGCGAAGGTCGGCGGCGGGATGAGCTGAGCGATCAATCGCTCCGGCGTGACCTTGGGATGGCGATCGACCAAATGTCCGACACCGGTGGGCCCATGCATGCAGGCACCTTATCGACGTGTTGCAATGCTGTTCATGGTGCAGTTCACCGTGTTGGGGTCCGACGGTCCTCCGATAGACGGTGGCGATGGCCGCCTTGCGGAGTTCTACACCTATCCCGAGGGGCTGCAGACCTGCTGGGTCCGCGGCAACATGATCGCCAGCCTCGACGGCGCCGCCACCGCCGACGGCAAAGCCGGCGGTCTGGCCGGGCCGGGCGACCGCAGCCTGTTCGGCGTCATGCGGCACGCCGCGGACGTCATCCTCGTCGGCGCCGCCACCGTGCGGGTCGAGAACTACTCCGGTGCGCAGGTACCGCTTGCGGCGCGCAACGAACGGCAGCGCCGCGGACAGTCCGAAGTGCCGCCCATCGCCGTCGTCACGCGTACTGGGAACCTCGATCCCGACGCCCTGTTCTTCACCCGCACCGAGGTCACGCCGCTGATCCTGACGTGCGCCGATTCCGTCGACGAGACCCGCAGACGACTCGGAGCGGTGGCTGAGGTGCTGAACGCGTCCGGACCGCGACCCGACTCCGTCGACAACGCCACCGCGCTGAAGATCCTCGCCGAACGGCGGCTGTTCCGCGTGCTCAGCGAGGGCGGCCCGCTGTTGCTGAGCCAGCTGATCGAAGACGATCTGCTCGACGAACTCTGCCTGACGGTGGCGCCCATCCTGGTCGGCGGCGTCGGACGACGCATCGCCGCGGGCACCGGCGAGGTGCACAACAAGATGCGGGTCGCGCACCTGCTGTCCGACGACGAGGGCTACCTCTACACGCGGTATGTCCGGGCCCGCTGACACGGGAGCACGCCCAGCGCGACGAGGATTTCCCACGAGAATCAGTACTGTGGTCGGCATGCAACGGCGTCGCCCGATACGGATGTTGGGCATTTCAGCAGTCGCGCTGTCGGTGTTGCTGGCCGGTTGTGCGCCCGGTCTGGCCGCCAATCCACGGTTCGCCACCGATTCCGACGCCCAACCCCAGGGCCAGCCGCAGACCACTAAGGCGCCGGAAGGCCCGCCGCCGATCGAGTCCCCGAAGAACGACCTGTCCTGGCGTGAGTGCACGTCGCAGGTCTTTTCCGACGCCGCTGTGACGCCCGTTCCCGGAGTGAAGCTCGACTGCGCGACCTACGACGCGGACCTCGACCCGATCAAGGGCGCGGCGGGGTCGATCAGCATCGGCGTGGTCCGCGCGACGACTCAGGAGACGCCTGCGGACGCCGGACCGCTGGTGATGACCACCGGATCGGACCTACCGACGTCGCTGCAGCTGCCGGTGTGGCTGTCCCGGTCCGGCTCCGATGTCCTCAAGACGCGTCCGGTCGTGGCGGTGGACCGACGCGGTATCGGCATGTCTGGTGCGCTTGATTGTCGCGACCTGTACGACCGGCAGTCGATGCTCGACCAGGCCCAGTTCCAACCCGGTGACGACCCGGTCGCCAACCTCGGCGAGATCGCTCAGACGGCGACGACGAGCTGCACCGACACCATCGCCCCAGGGGATTCGGCGTACGACAACTCGCACGCCGCCGAGGACATCGAGCGGCTGCGCAGCACCTGGGATGTGCCGGCGCTGGCGCTGTACGGCATCGGTAACGGCGCCCAGGTGGCCCTGGCGTATGCGGGCAGCCACCCCAACAAGGTGGCGCGGCTGGTGCTTGATTCCCCGTTGCCGCTCGGCATCGCCGCCGAGGCCGCGATGGAACAGCGCGTCAAGGGCGAACAGTCCGCACTCGAGGCCTGGGCAGCGCAGTGCGTGGCCATCAACTGCCCGCTGGGTCCCGACCCCAAGGGCGCCGTCGATGCGGTGCTCAACCAGGCGCGGGGCTACAACACGACCAGCCCGCACTCGGTGGCCACCGTCGCTGACGCGATCGCCACCGCGCTCGCGTACCCCCGCGGCGATCGCGTCGCCGCCACCAACAGACTGGCGTCCGCCGTCGCCGCCGCCCGCTCCGGCGACTGGAACCCGATGACCACGCTGATCAACGAGGCCGATGCGTTGCGCGGCACCGACGGCCAGTTCGTCAACAGCTGCAGCGACTCCTTGAACCGGCCCACCCCCGACCGGGTCCGCGAGCTGGTGGTGGCGTGGGGGAAGTTGTACCCGCAGTTCGGCCAGGTGGGCGCGCTCGAGCTGGTGAATTGCCTGAGCTGGCCTAGTGGTTCCGCCCCCGAAGAGCCGCAGAACCTCAAGACGCCCGTCCTGCTGCTCGGTACCCAGCACGACCCGATCGTCGGCAACGAGGGCGTGGCGGCCGTCGCGGCGACGGTGATCAACGCCGGCGCGGCCAACCGCCGCGTGATGTGGCAGGGCATCGGCCACGGGGCCTCCATCTACTCCCCGTGCGCGCTGCCGCCGGTGATCGGCTATCTCGACAGCGGCAAACTTCCCGACACCGACACGTTCTGCCCGGCCTGATACGCCGCCCTCACGGGGTCCGGTACGGTTCGCCTGTGCGCGATCTTGTCCTGGCCGCCTTCCGGCCCCGCACCTCCCCACCCGGCGTGGCCACGGTGTTGCGGTCGATTCTGTGGCCGCTGGCCATCCTGTTCATCATTCATCGCAGCTATGTCCTGGCCACGAACGGCTACATCACCGACGACTTCGGACCGGTGTACCGCGCCGTCGTGAACTTCAAGATGGGCTGGGACATCTACAACGAGCACTTCGACCACGTCGACCCGCACTATCTCTACCCGCCCGGCGGCACCCTGATCATGGCGCCGTTCGGCTACCTCCCCGTCGAGGCGTCGCGGTACTGGTTCATCACGTTCAACACGATCGCGATCGTGCTCGCCGCCTACTTCCTCATCCGGCTGTTCGGATTCAAGTTCGATTCGGTCGCGCTGCCCGCCCTCCTGTGCGCGATGTTCGTCAGCGAGAGCGTCGTCAACACACTGGTTTTCGGCAACATCAACGGCTGCATCCTGCTGCTCGAGGTGCTGTTCTTCCGGTGGTTGCTGGACGGTAACCGCAACCACGAATGGCTGGCCGGGACGGCCATCGGTCTCACGCTGGTGGTCAAACCGCTGCTGGCGCCACTGCTGTTACTTCCGCTGCTGAATCGACAGTGGCGAGCGCTGATTCCCGCGTTCGTGATACCGGTCGTGTTCAATCTCGCGGCGTGGCCATTGGTCAAGGATCCGATGAACTTCGTCACCCGGACCGCGGCCTACATCTTCACCACCCGCGACTATTTCAACAGTTCGATCGCGGGCAACGGACTGTATTACGGGCTGCCGTTCTGGCTGATCATCTTGCTGCGGTTGGCCTTTGGCGTGCTCGCGGTGTTGTCGCTGTGGCTGCTCTACAAGTACTACCGGACCCGCGACCCGCTGTTCTGGATGCTGACCTCGTCGGGCGTGCTGCTGATCGCGTCGTTCCTGGTGCTCTCGCTGGGCCAGGGCTACTACTCGATGATGCTGTTCCCGTTCCTGATGACGGTCGTTCGGCCCAACTCGGTGCTGCGCAACTGGCCCGCGTGGCTGGCGATCTACGGGTTCATGAGCGCCGATCGCTGGCTTCTCGGGCACTGGCCAACGACCGGACGGTTCCTGGAGTACATGAAGTTCACTTACGGCTGGTGCCTCATGCTGATCGTGGTGTTCTGCGTGCTGTATTTCCGGTACCTGGACGCCAAGGCCGAGAATCGGCTGGAGGACGGCATCGACCCGCCGTGGATGCATGAGGCGGCAAAAACGCCCGCCCCTGCGCAAAGCGGATGACAGCCCGGTAAATCCGCTGCGGTAGCCCGCTGATCGTGAATACGATTGGCTCGCACGCAGGCAGGACACGGGGAGGCGGTGCGGAATGCCGATCATCCCTCGCGATCCATCGGCGATCACCGCCGGTTGGCTCAGCGAAGTGCTTAATGCGGACGTGCAGGCCTGCAAGGTCGAACAGATCGCTGTCGGAGTGGGGCTGCTCGGCCGACTGTTTCGCGTCCATCTCGAGGGCGGGCCCGACCTGCCTGCGACGGTGGTCGTGAAACTCCCCACCCTCGACACTACGGCGCGAGTGAACCTGTGCGAAGAGCTTGACTTCTACCTACACGAGGTCCAGTTCTACCAAGACGTCGGCACCGCCAACCCCCTTCCTCCGGCACGACACTACTTCGCCGCCATCGATGGTGACACGCACGACTTCGTGCTGGTGCTCGAGGATTTGAGGAGGCTGCGCCTCGCAGACCAGCTCGTCGGATGCACCCCCGAGGACGCAGCGACGGTCATCGACGCCATCGCCCGGCACCACGCCCATTGGTGGGACAACGACCGGCTCGCCGCGCTGCACTGGTTGCAGCCCTTCACCACACCGCCGTTCATCGAGGTCCTCGTGGCGAACTATCGCGCCGCATGGCCCAGATTCCTCGACCTCGTGGGATCCGACCTGTCCCCCGCGATGCGTGACTTCGGCGACCGGTTTGCATCGTTGATGCCATGGTTCATCGCGGAGTTCGCCCGTGAACCCCATACTTTCCTGCACGGCGACTTGAGGCTTGACCAGCTCTTCTTCGCTGTGGAGGACGATGACCCACCGGTGACCGCACTCGACTGGCAAATCGCCTCCAGAGGCCGGGGCGCTTGGGATGTCGGCTACTTCATCTGCCAGAGCTTGACTCCCGAAACGCGACGCAACGTCGAGGAAGAGCTTGTCGAGCGGTACGCAACACGGCTCGCACAGCACGGAATCGCTTACCGCCGTGACGATTTGCGGCGTGACTACCGGACGACCGCGGCGTGGTGCTTCATCTACCCGGTCATGGCCGGCGGCCGGATTGAGGTCGCCAACGAACGAAACCTGCAGTTGGCCCACACCATGCTGACTCGGTGTGTGGCGGCGATCGAGGACCATGACGGCTTGTCATTGAGACCCGACTGACAATGGCCGAGAACCACCGCCCCTGCGCCACCTGCGGCACGCCGAACGAAGAGGACGCCCGCTTCTGCGAGGGCTGCGGCGCATCGCTGGCCCGCGTCTGTGCGACGTGCGGCGTCGAAGCGCGTGCGACAGCGCGCTTCTGCCGAGGCTGTGGTGCGCCCCTCGACACGGAGTCCGCTCGGGTGCCCGGCACCCCCGATGCGGGGCCGGTGCGCAAGACCGTGACGGTCATGTTTGCCGACCTCGCAGGTTCGACGAGTTTCGAGGAACGTGTCGACGCCGAGACGGCTCGGGAGGTCATCGGCGGCTATCACGACCTTCTGCGTTCGGTGGCTCAGCACCATCGCGCCGGTGTGACCAAATACATCGGTGACGGTTTCATGGCCGTCTGGGGG
This sequence comes from Mycobacterium barrassiae, assembly GCF_025822765.1. Classification (GTDB taxonomy): domain Bacteria; phylum Actinomycetota; class Actinomycetes; order Mycobacteriales; family Mycobacteriaceae; genus Mycobacterium; species Mycobacterium barrassiae. Next base: position 88,124 of record NZ_JACKUK010000023.1, read on the forward strand.
GTGCCCGAGATCCTGCCCGACGACGCGGTGCACGCCGTCGACGCCGCAGTCGAGCTGCAGGAACGCTTCGTGGACCTGGCGGGCCGGGTCGCCGAAACCCACGGGGTGGAGCTCGCGCTGCGGGTGGCCGTGAACACCGGCGAGGTGGTGGTCGGGGCCGGTGACGCCGACCTCGTCGGTGATGCGTTGAACGTCGGCGCGCGGCTCGAATCCGAATGTCCGCGCGGCCGCGTCGTCGTCGGCGAGGAGACCTGGCGGGCCACGCGCGGCCACTACGGGTTCGAGTCTCTAGGCGATGTTCAGGTGAAGGGCCGGACCGCTCCGGTCGCGGTGTACCAATGGGTGGCCCGCCAGGCCGAGGCCGCAGATGCCGCCCCCTTCGTCGGCCGCGGCGACGAGCTGCGCCGGCTTCAGTCCGCGATGGACGATGCGCTGTCCACTCGGACCGCCCGGTTGGTCACTGTGATCGGCGACCCCGGGGTGGGCAAGAGCCGATTGGCCGCTGAATACGCGTCAGGTCAGCGCGATGCACGGGTGGTCGAAGCACGGTGTGTGCTCGAAGGCACCGTGGCGCTTGGCCCACTCGTCGAGGTGCTCCGTGCCAGCGATCTCGAAACCGATGTTCCCCCAGGTATTCCCGAACGTGACCGACTGCTGCGCGACCTCGATGGGTTGGCAAGCGGGGTGCCTGGATCCGTCGAGGAGAACTTCTGGGCACTGCGCCGGTTCATCGAGGTGCTGGCGACGAGCCAGCCCGTCGTTTTAGTGCTCGACGACATCCAGTGGGCGGACACCCTGTTACTCGACTTCATCGAGCATCTCGTGGAGTGGGTGAAGGACGTTTCGGTCCTGGTGTTGGCGCTCGCCCGGCCGGAACTGCGCGACATCCGGCCCGAACTGGTCGCTGTAAGCAGGTGGGCATCCGAAGCTGTTCACCTCGGCGGTCTCGACGCAGGCGCGACCGCAGAACTCGCCGCCAAGGTACTGGGCACCACCCGGCTGCCGGACGAATTGCTGAACCGCCTCCCGTCATCGACGGGCGGCAATCCCCTGTTCGTACGTGAGCTGATCGGAATGCTGGCGCACGACGGGGTTCTCGTCGAGGAGCCCCACGGCTGGCGGCTCACCATCGACGTGGACGCCATCTCCATCCCGCCGACGATCCATGCGCTGCTGGCATCGCGCCTGGAACGACTGGAGGCCGCCGATCGGCGCGTACTCGAGATCGCCTCGGTGGTCGGTAGCGACTTCTCGGTGGGCGCCGTGCGCGCACTCACCAATCGGAGTGCAGAGGGAATCAAGTTGTCACTCAACCGGCTTCGTCGACTGGAGCTGGCTCAGCCAAGCGGGGCCTATGTCGGCGACGAACCGGTATGGCGATTTCACCACGTGCTGATTCGCGACGTGGCGTACCGCCGCCTGTTGAAGTCCGACCGCGCGGATCTGCATGAGCGACTTGCCGACTGGGTAGCTGAGGGTGGTCAAAGTGTGGCGGTTGACCCCGACGAGATGGTCGCCAGGCATCTCGAAGCCGCCTACACTTACCGAAGCCAGCTCGGCCCCCGCGATGACCAATCCCGCGACCTGGCCGTCCGATCCGCGCGCCGTTACGCAGCATCCGCGCGTCGTGCCCTCGATCGCGACGAGTTGGTCTCCGCCGGGACGCAAGCGGCCCGCGGGGCGGCCTTGGCAGCATCCGACGAAGCGCTGCACGCCGATCTGCTCTTGATCGGATGCGAGGCGTTCTTGTCGGCCGGTGACGTGACGGCCGGCGCCCCGCTCGTCGACGAACTCGAAAGTATCGCCGACGACAACCTGGCGCCATGGGCGACGTGCTACCGCTGCCAGTTCGTCATCTACACCGACCCAGAACGTCTGCTCGAAGTCGAGGCCCGCCTGCACGACGCCATCGCCGAATTCAGCCGTCGCAAAGACCCTGCGGGACTTGCCAAAGCGCACCGGGTCCGTGCCGGCGCGCGAGGACGTCTCGGCCGCATCGGCGACAGCGAGATCGACCTTTTCGAGGCACTCATCGCAGCCCGAGAGAGCGGCGACCACCGGCAGATCACCGCTGCACTCGGTGCGGCACCCGGTGCCGCGCTGTGGGGACCGAGCCCCGTGCCGAAGGCGGGCGGCCGATGCCTTGACGTGGTGCGCATGCAGCGGATGACCACCGCGGCACCGTCGCTGGAGGCCACGTCACTACGGCACCTGGCCGTACTCGAACTATTGCGGGGTCGACCGGACAAAGCGCGCACGATGCTGGCCGACGCTCACCAGGTGGTCGCCGACCTCGGCCTGCGACACGGTGTGATGGAAACCGAACTCTTCGCGGGAATCATCGAAATGATGGAGGGCGACGCCGTCGCCGCCGAACCGCACTTCCGCACGGCGCTGGAAGGTTTGGATGCTCTCGGCGTGGGTGCCGATGCGGGACAAGCCGCCGCATTTCTCGCGCGTTCGGTGCTCGCCCAGGGGCGGATCGATGAAGCTGACCGGTACGCCACCGAAAGTGAACGTCTGGCCGGTCGCAACCTCAAGACTGCAATCGCCTGGCGCGCCGTGAGGGCCGAAATTCTGGCAGCGCAGAGTCGCCATGCTGACGCGGCAGCGATGGCGCGGGAAGCGGTGGCGGTCGCCGCGGGAACCGACCTGGTGCTCGACCACGCTGAGGCCTGTCTGGCGCTCAGCAGGGTGCTCGCAAGCGTAGGAGACACCAAGGGTGCCGGCGTTGCACGCTCCGATGCCGAGGCTTTATATGTCGCAAAGGAAGTGACGGCGCGGGTCGACCGGATCGCAACATCCGACATGCCCTCCCCGCCTGGTGGTGCGGAAGCTGAGTCGTCGCGGCTGGCCCTCGCCAACCGAGCAAGTCGAAAGATTGATACTGCGTGGCGTGCCTTTCAATCGCACGACATCGACGGTGCGTTGACCGACTTCTCCGACCAGATCGGCTACGACGATCACCGACGATTCAGTGGTGTTCCGGTCAAGGACATCGCGGAGTTGCACACTGCGACGGCGCGTGCCCGCGAACAATTTCCGTACACTGAGTGGGTAACTCTCGCCGTACGAGGCGAGCGACTGGAACTGCGCTCGATACGCATGTGGGATGACGCCGGCAACGAATCAACCACCTTCAACGTATTCGAACTCGATGAGCGAGAACACATTCAGTACTGGGGCCGCTTCGATGACGACGACTTCGAAAGCGCGTATCGCGAACTCGACGAGCGCTACTACGCTGGCGAAGGCGCGCCGTTCGCCGAATCCGGCACCGTGGCGACGAACTGGACGCTCGCCGTAAATCGAGCCGACTTCGACACGCTGTTCGGCGAACTCACCGCCAAAGACTTCCACCTCGAAAATCGATCGCGCTCGGCGTTTCCGGACCGCTCGGCACCGGAGTATCGCACCACCTTGGAAGATCTCGCGGCCATGGTGGTTTCGGCGCGGGCTTGGCCGTCGGTGATGTCATGGGTGTCTCCGAATTGGTGCGTAGCTCGTTGCGAGCGAGACGCCGTCGGAAAGGACGGCGAGAAGTACGCGTGGCACTTTCTCATTGCGTTCGAGTTTCGTGACGGGCGCGTTGCGTCCATGTGCGAGTTCGAGCTTGACGACGAGCACGCGGCCTTCGCCTATGTCGCCGACCGCCTACGTAAGAGCACCAGCAGACTTCGGATCAATAATCGCGCCAGTGAACTCGCCCAAGCGGCTTCGCAGGCGCTGCAGGCGCATGACGTCGACGCACTTCGTGTCGAACCCGCCGCTCATTTCGTCTACGACGACAGACGGAGAATTACCGGTGACCCGATTCGTGACGCCGCCGATTTGCATGCCGCGACCGAGCGGATCCTCGACAGTTACCCACACACCGAGTGGCGCACGATCGCGGTACGCGGCGACCGTCTCGAAATGCACTGGAGTCGCCTATGGGACGACGACGGTAACGAGGCGCGAACTCTCAATGTGATGGAGTTCGACGGCGCCGGGCGCCTCGAATACTTCGGGCGTTTCGAGGAAGACGATTTCGGCGGCGCTTACCGCGAACTCGATCGGCGCTATTACGCGGGAGAGGGGGCAGCTTTCGCCGAAGCCGGCGCGGTGGGGACCGAATGGGCAATCGCGGTGAACGACGGCGACTACGTCAAGGCGTTCGGCGAACTCATTGGTCCCGACGCCAGCTTCGAGAATCGCTCTCGCTCGGCATTTCCAGATCCCTCGATAATTGCCTTGGGTACCACTTACCAAGATTTGAACACCGTGGACGGGCGGACGCGAACATGGCCGTCGGTGCTCTGTCCCTTATCGCCGACCGTGGGCGTCGCCCGCCTCGAGCAGGAAACCACCGGACGCGATGGTGAGCGGTATACGTGGACCTGGATCTCCGTGACCGAGATCCAGGGCGGACGGTTTGCATCCGCTTGCCTCTTCGAACTCGACGATGAAGAGGCCGCATTCGCCTATGCCGAAGAGCGGATGCGGGCGAGCCTAGGCCGACTGTCCGTGACGAACGCGTCATGCGACATCTTGCCCGGTTTCTTCAATGCGCTACGGGCCCACGATGTCGACAGCGCCCTCGGCCATTACGCAGATGAATACGAGTACGACGATCACCGACGCCTCGGGGGTGCTCCGGTCGTCGGCCGTGACGCGATGCGCGCAGCAATGAAGCGACTGCTCGAGGACTATTCACACTTTGAATTCCGGGTGCTCGCGGTCCGCGGTCAGCGCCTGCATCTCGTCTGGAGTCGCCTTTCCGACGACGAGGGGAACGAGTCCATCACGTACTACGTGGACGAGGTAGACGACAACGGGAAGATCACGTATCACGGCCGCTTCGATGAGGGTGACTTCGAAGCCGCCTACCGCGAACTCGAACGGCGCTATTACACCGGAGAGGGCGCGGCGTTCGCCGAAAACGGGCTTCCGGCGAGCGATGCGCCGAGGGCGATCAGCCAGGATGACCTCGACACCCTGTTCGGCAATATCATGTCGGCGGATGCGCGTGTCGAAACCCGCTCCCGCAGAGCCTTTCCCGATCGATCAGCCAGCGAACTTCGCGCCGGCTTCGAAGCACTCAACACGCTGGTGACCTCGAAGCGCGTGTGGAATTCGGCGGTGGCATGGATTTCTCCGACATGCAGCATCACCCGGCTGGAGCGAGAGGCGATCGGCATCGACGGTGAGACATATCGATGGTCGATGATTCTCGTCACCGAGCATCGAGGTGGGCTGGTCACTTCGATTTGCGAGTTCGACCCCGACGACGAAGACGGCGCGTTCGCCTATGTCGAACAGCGAGTACAGGCTCAGTCCAGCCGGCTTGCGGTCACGAATCAGGCATCGGAAACGGCGGGGCGGTTCTTCGATGCACTCCGAGCCCGGGACAGCGAACGCGCCGCCGCCTGCTACTCGGAACAGTTCGTCTACGCCGATCGTCGAAGCCTCAGCGGTGACCCCATTGCGGGCCGTGACGGGATGCGTCTGGGAGTCGAGCGCATGCTCGCACAGTTCACCCAGTACGACTTCCGTGTCTTGGCGGTCCGCGGTCAGAATCTGCTCCTCGCGTGGAATTGCGAGTCAGATGCTGACGGAAACACGACTGGCGGGCTCACGGTGTTCGAAGCGGAAAACGGACTGATCACGTATCACGGACGCTTCGACGAGGATGACTTCAACGGCGCGTACCGCGAACTCGACCGTCGCTACTTCGCAGGTGAGGGCGCCGCGTTCGCACAATCCGGTGCCACTGCCACCGACGCGATAATGGCGTTGAACACAAGTGATTTCGATCGGCTGCTCGGGGAGCTGTGCACTCCCGACATGCGCGTTGAGAACCGCACGCGGTCAGCGTTCCCGGACCGCTCGATCACCGACTTGCGCGCCAGCTTCGGACAGCTGGATTCGATGGTCACGTCGACCCGCAGCTGGCTATCATCGCAATACTGGATCACGCCGAACCGTGCCGTGGGCCGCCTGGAGCGCGACGCCACAGGAGACAGCGGAGAGCAGTACGCGTGGTCCAGAGTTCTGACCATCGAGTTCCGCGACGGCCTGATGGCGTCGATGTGCGAGTTCGAGGTCGACGACGAGGCTGCCGCCTTCGCGTATATCGACGAAAAAGCACGGCAGCCCCGTAGCCGACTGGCGCTCACTAACCGAAGCGTTGAGTCAGCTGACAAGCTCTACACCGCGATGAACGCTCGCGACATCGACGCGACGATGGAGACCATCTCGGGCGAGTTCGTGTACGACGACCGCCGGCGGCTCAGCGGTGATCCCGTCAACAGCAGGGCCGAAGTTCGAGCGGCGTTCAAACGAGTACTGGATCACTACTGCCGATTTGAGAGCCGTATCTTGGCGGTTCGCGGTGACCGCCTGCATCTGCACTGGGCGCGCTGGTCAGACGATTCCGGCAACGAAGCGGTCCACCTCCACGTTTTCGGCGTCGACAACGACGGACTGCAGGATTACGAGGGCCGCTTCGACGAAGACGATTTCGAAGGTGCCTACCGTGAATTCGAGCACCGCTACTATTCCGGCGAAGGTGCTGCGTTTGCACTCGCCGGCGCAGTGGCGGCCGACTACGTACTTGCACTCCACCGCATGGACCTCGACACCCTGTTTGGCGAGTTGACCTCGCCCGACTTTCGTCTCGAGAATCGGTCGGGCTCCGCTTTCAATGACCGCTCGGCGGCCGAATTGCGGGCCAGCTTCGAGGATCTGGACGCGATGATGGCCTCGCAGCAGTTGCGGCATTCTGTGGTGCGTTGGGTTTCACCGACGGTGATGGTCGCACGCTTCGATCGCGAGGGCGTAGGGCACGGTGGCGAGCGTTACGCATGGAGTCAGATCGACGTCGGCGAAATTCGAGACGGATGGTGCACCCGCGCATGCCAATTCGATCTTGAGCAGGAAGAGGCCGCGTTCGCCTACGCCGAAGAATGGGCAGCACAGACAACTAATAGTCGATTGGCGGTCACTAACCGGTCGTGTGAGCTGACGGTCGCCTTGAACTCGGCCCTGCACGAAACGGATATTGACGCCGTGATGCGGTGCTTTTCGAACTCCCTTGTGTATGACGACCGCAGACGACTCAGCGGCGATCCAATCCACGACCACGCCGGGTTCCGGACCGCATTCGAGCGAATCTGCGATCAGTACAACCAATTCGAATACCGCTTCCTCGCCGTTCGTGGCGACCGATTGAACCTGAGCTGGAGCCGGTGGTCGGACAATCCGGGGAACGAGACTGCCTACCTGCATGTGTGCGAGATCGGCGACGACGGACTAATAGCCTACGAAGGCCGCTTCGACGAGGACGCCTTCGAAGGTGCGTACCGAGAGCTCGAAAGGCGCTTTTACGCCGGCGAGGGCGCCTCGTTCGCCGAAGCCGGCGCGATAGCGACCGAAGTCGTGACTGCACTCAACCGCGGCGACTTCGACAAGGTATTCGGCGAACTCACCGACCCCGACGCCCCTATCGAGAATCGGTCCCGGTTGCCCTTCCCGAACCGCTCGACCAACATGCTCCGCGCCAGCTTCGAGGACTTGGACACCATGGTCGCGTCGACGCGGATATGGTTCTCCGCCCTGTGTTGGGTGTCGAACTCGTGGGGCATCGTCCGTTTCGAGAGGGAAGCCGTCGGCAAGGACGGCGAGCAGTACAGGTGGACGCATCTCGTCGCGGCCGAGATCCGCAACGGCCGGATCGCGTCGATGTGCGAGTTCGAGGTCGATGACGAGGCTGCGGCCTTCGCCTACGCCGAGGAACGGGTGCGTCCGGCGGAAAATCGTTAACGTGGAGGCATGACGACCCCTGCTCCCAAACTGCAGCTGACCGACGACGAGTGGCGCAAGAAGCTCACCCCGGAGGAGTTCCACGTGCTGCGTCAGGCAGGCACCGAGCGCCCCTTCACCGGCGAGTACACCGACACCAAGACCGAGGGTGTCTACGAGTGCCGGGCCTGTGGCGCCGAACTGTTCCGCAGCAGCGAGAAGTTCGAATCGCACTGCGGCTGGCCGTCGTTCTTCGATCCGGCCAGCTCCGATGCGGTGATCCTGCGCGTCGACGACTCGCTGGGCATGCACCGTGTCGAGGTCATCTGCGCGAACTGCCACAGTCACCTCGGCCACGTCTTCGAGGGCGAGGGCTACCCCACGCCGACAGATCAGCGCTACTGCATCAACTCGATCTCGCTGCGCCTGGCACCCTCAAAGTCGTAGCGCCGAACGCGCGGCTGCTGCGAAATTCTGCGGGTGGATTTCGCAGTGGCGTCACACTCGGCGACGGGGTTACCCCGGGTATACCGCGAACTCGGCCTGGTCCTCGGTGTTCGCGACGCACGTGAACAGCAGCGGCGCCGTCATCGCGTTGCCGGAATAGCAGGTGAACGGCCCGATCTCCTGATATTTGTCGCCGTTGAGGTCGTATTTGGCGGCGTAGTCCGCCGCGGTGACACAGTCGATGTCGCCGGCGGTGATCTGGACGGCCTGCCCGTTGCGCGGGGGGCACTGCTCACCCGTCGACGGTTGCGCGGCCGCACTCGGCGCCGCCGCGAGCGCGACCAACGGCAGCGCCGCGGCCACCAATGCCTTGATGCTCATGGCCCAATGATGCTCGGCAGCCCTCGAACCTGTCCCCGGATTCACGAGGACCCAGACAGATCGCGATTTCGGCAACATTCGCGATCTGCCCGCAGTCTCGGCGAGATGACGGTCCTGGCTCGACGACGTCGGTGATACCGAGTCGGACTACATCCGGTTGTAACCGTACGGCGAGAATTCGGCCGCGATCGCACCATAGCGTTACGTCCGTCGCGGTGTCGGCACTCGGATGCAGAATCCGGGTATAGATCCACCCTTTCGGGGCAGAGAAACGATCGCGAGTGAGGAACTGACGCGGCACACGACGAGGTCTCTAGGCCCGCGTGCCCGCTCAGGTCGGCGAGTACTCCGGAAGCCAACGCACCTCGTCGATGCGAGCCGCCAATTCCTCATCGCTGCGCTTCGGCGCGACACCGTCGGCCACAGCCTGACGACCGACTGCGAGCGCGATACGCACCGCAATATCCGGAACCTCCGTCCACGACGGAAGCAGCGGCGCGTCCGGGTCCGTGAGCGCGGGCGACGCATCGCCGAGACTGGCCGCGGCGGCCCGCATCATCTCGTCCGTGACCCGCGTTGCCTGCGCCGCGGTCACGGCCAACCCCATCGCCGGGAAGATGTATGCGTTGTTGCACTGCGCGACCGGCCGCTCCACGCCGTTGCGCCGCAGCGGTGCAAACGGTGAACCTGTCGCAATGAGCGCCCTCCCTCCGGTCCACTCGTCCAGCTCCGCCGGGTGCGCCTCGGCCCGGCTGGTCGGGTTCGACAACGGGAAGATGATCGGCCGCTCCGTCTTGGCCGCCATCTCGCGCACGATCTCCTCGGTGAACGCACCCGTCGCCGTCGAAAGACCCAGCAGCACACCGACGTCGACGTGATGCACCACATCGGCCAGCTGGGCGGGTCCGGACAGGCCCCAGTCCCCCACGATGTCCGCAGGCTTGGCGAACACCCGCTGCCCGTCCGACAGATCGGTGCGGTCGTCCGTCAGCAGCCCATTGACGTCGACGACCCAGATCCGCGACAGGGCTTCGGCTTCGGACAGTCCCTGCGCGACCATCTCGCGCTTCACCATGTTCAGCACGCCGATGCCCGCCGAGCCCGCACCCAGCATCACCACCTGCTGCTGCGACAGCGGGCGCCCCGCGATGTTCGCCGCACCGTGCAGGGCGCCGAGCGCCACGGCCGCGGTGCCCTGGATGTCGTCGTTGAAGGTCAGCAGCTTGTCGCGATAACGCTCCAGAATCGGCTCGGCGTGCGCGGTCGCGAAATCCTCCCACTGCAATAGGACGTCGGGCAGTTCCTCGTGAACGGCGGTCACGAACTCGTCGATGAACGCGTAGTACTCGTCGTCCCCGATCCGGCGGTGGCGCCACCCGAGGTAGTGCGGGTTCTCCAGCAGCTCGACGTTGTCGGTGCCCACGTCGAGCACGATCGGCAGCGTGCGCGCCGGGTCGATGCCGCCGATGAGCGTGTACAGCGAGAGCTTGCCGATGGGGATGCCCATTCCGCCGATCCCCTGATCGCCGAGTCCGAGGATCCGTTGACCGTCGGTCACGACGATGACGTCGACATCGCGTCGCCCCGTGGGGCGGTTGCGCAGCACTTCTCGGATGCACTCCCGATCGGGATACGACACAAAAAGCCCGCGGGGCCTGCGGTAGATCTCGCTGAACCGCTGACAGGCCTCCCCGACGGTCGGGGTGTACACGATCGGCATGGTTTCGGCGATGTGATCGCGCAGCACCCGATAGAACAGCGTCTCGTTGCGGTCTTGCAGGCCGCGCAGATAGATGTGTTGATCCAGACCCTCACGGCGAGTACTGAATTCGTGCCAGCTGTGCTCGGCCTGCTCGCCGAGAGTCTTCTCCGCGGTGGGCAGCAGTCCCAGCAGACCGAACTTTCGACGCTCGGCGTGGGTGAAGGCGGTGCCCTTGGTGGTCAACGCATCGAACAGCAAGTCCTGTCCGGTTTTCTGTTCTGCCACGGGTACACGCTATCGGGTGGACACCTTCTACGAGATAGCACTGAAGGTCGATTCGACGACCGACGGGACACTACGGGAGTTTGGTGACCAACTCTTCCACCCCGACGCGGGGACCGGTGAAGAACGGCGTCTCCTCACGAACGTGTCGGCGCGCATCCGTGGCGCGCAGATCACGCATCAGGTCGACGATGCGGTGCAACTCCGGTGCCTCGAACGCCAGGATCCACTCGTAGTCACCGAGCGCGAACGCGGGCACGGTGTTGGCCCGCACGTCCTTGTAGCCGCGAGCCGCCATGCCGTGCTCGGCGAGCATCTGGCGGCGCTCGTCGTCGGGCAGCAGGTACCAGTCCAGCGACCGGACGAAGGGGTACACGCAGATGTAGTTGCCGGGCTCCTCGCCCGCCAGAAACGCCGGGATATGGCTCTTGTTGAACTCGGCCGGCCGGTGCAGGGCGACGCTGCTCCACGTCGGCGTGCTCGCCCGCCCCAGGGTGGTGGTGCGGCGGAAGTCGGAATAGGTGGCCTGCAGCGCCTCGACGGTCTCCGCGTGCGTCCAGATCATGAAGTCGGCGTCGGCGCGCATGCCCGCGATGTCGTACAGGCCGCGCACCACCACACCCTTGTCTTCCTGCTGTTTCAGGAATGTCGCGGTCTCGTCGATGACGGTGGCACGCTCGTCCCCCAGCGCGCCCGGCTGCACCGAGAACACCGAAAACATCAGGTACCGAATGGTGGCGTTGAGGGAGTCGAAGTCGAGCTTGGCCATATCCCTATCGTGCCACGCGCGCTGTCATCAACGACGCCGCCGCCTTGGTGGCCGCCGCCACACACGCCGGGACCCCGATGCCGTCCAGAAAGCCGCCCGCGACGGCCAATGTCGGCGGCAGGCCCGCCCGCAGCTCGGCGACGAGCGCACCGTGGCCCGGCCCGTACTGCGGCATCGCGTCGATCCAGCGCTGAACGCGACAGTCGACCGCGTCCACAGTCACCCCGAAGAGCGTGTTGAGATCCTGCGACGCCCACTCCAGGAGGTCCTCGTCGCCCGCGCTGCGCGCCAGCGTGTCCCCGAAGCGACCGTATGAAAGCCGGAGCAACTCGACATTGCCGCGCTGTCCCCACTTGCGCGTCGTCAACGTAACGGCCTTGGCGTGCAAGCGTTCTCCGGCAGCGACCAGCACCCCGGACTGCTCCGGCAGCGGTGTACCTCCTGGGAGCGCCAACGCCACTACCGCGCTCGAGGCGACCGCAATGCGTTCGGCCGCCGCCGCGGTGCGCGGAGCCACGCTGTTGACGAGGCGGGCGAGCAGGGGCGCCGGTACGGCCAACACCGCCGCGTCGGCGTGGTGGCGCCCGCCCTCGTCGTCGACGATCTCCCAGCCGCGCTGCGTACGACTGACTTCTTCGACGGTGACCTGGAGCCAGCGGATACCCGCCCGCCGGACCAGCTCGTCGACCAGCACCGTGTATCCGCCCTCGACCGCCCCGAACACCGACCCGGTGGCCACCGGCGGCCCCGACGCCGACAGCGCGTCGCGCACGGCCTCGGTCAGGTTGCGGGCGCCGCGGTCCAGCGCCGCGGCCAGCGTCGGAACGGCTGAGCGCACCCCGATATTGGCCGATGAGCCCGCATAGACGCCGGTCAGCAGCGGATCCACCGAGCGCGCCACGACCTGCTCGCCGAAGCGCTGCCCCACCAGTTCCGCGACCGCTGGATCGTCGCCAGGGCGCCAGCTGAACGGCCGGGTGGGCTCGTCGCGAATCCAGGCCAGTGTGGCGTCGTCAACGAGGCCGGCCAGCGCGTCAGCGCGCGCCGGAATGCCCTGCAGGGTGTCGGTCGGCAACGCGTGCAGGTGGGCCTGGCTGTAGATCAGCGGCCGCGCACCCGTCGTACCGATCTGCTTGCCGGCCAGACCCAACTCGGCCAGCAGCGCGGGCACCTCGGGGCGCCGGGCGATGAACGCCTCCGCACCGACGTCCATCGGCTGGCCGCCGATCCACTCGGTGCGCAGGATGCCACCCAGTCGGTCTGCCGGGTCGAACAGCGTGATCGATGCGTCCGGGCCAGCGGACACCCGCAGCCGGTATGCCGCGACGAGACCTGAAATGCCGCCGCCGACAACGCAATACGACGCGCTCACAGCGAATGCACCAAGGCCACCAGATCCGTGATGATGCCAGGATCGGTGGCGGGCAGCACACCGTGGCCGAGATTGAAGATGTGGCCGCTTACCCCGGCGTCGATGGCGCGGCGGCCGTCCTCGACGACGGCGCGGGCCGCCCGCTCGACGACCGGCCAGCCGGCAAGCAGCACCACTGGATCGAGGTTGCCTTGCAGCGCCGTACCGGGTGCGACCCGGGCTGCGGCGTCAGTGAGTGCGGTGCGCCAATCCACCCCGACGACCGTCGCCCCCGCCTCACCCATGGCGCCCAGCAGTTCAGCAGTGCCCACTCCGAAATGCGTCATCGGCACACCGACGTCCTTCAACGTCGCGAACACCCGCGTGCTGTGCGGCAGCACGTACGTGCGGTAGTCGGCCAGCGAAAGCGTCCCGGCCCAGGAATCGAACAGTTGGATCGCGTCCGCACCCGCGCTGACCTGCGTCTGCAGGAAGGCGATCGTCACGTCGGTGAGCTTGGCCATCAGCGCATGCCAGGTGTCTGCATCGCCGAGCATCATCGCCTTGGTGTGCTCGTGGTTGCGGCTCGGACCGCCCTCCACGAGGTAGGAGGCCAGAGTGAACGGCGCCCCCGCGAACCCGATGAGCGGCACGTCGCCCAACTCGGACACCAGCTGTCCGACGGCTTTCGCGACGGGTGCAACCTGCTGCGGCTCAAGCGGTTTGATCGCGTTGACGTCGGCGAGGGTGCGCACCGGGTGATCGATGACCGGTCCGACGTCGGGCACGATGTCGAGCTCGATGCCCGCGGCCCGCAGGGGTACGACGATGTCGGAGAACAGAATCGCTGCATCCACGCCGTGTCTGCGAACCGGCTGCAGCGTGATCTCGGTGATCAGGTCGGCGTCGAAGCACGCCTGCATCATCGTGTTCTTGGCCCGCAGCTCCCGGTACTCGGGCAGCGAACGTCCGGCCTGACGCATCAACCACACCGGCACGCGGCTCGGCTTGTGGCCGCGAGCCGCGGCGAGATAGGGCGAGTCGGGCAGGTCACGGCGGGTAGTCATCGTGTCCAATGCTGCCATGCGCCCCCGGTGGCGCCCTAAATCGCCATGTGAAGCGACCGGCGATTGACCTCCGACAGATGGGGCCTGCGACGGGTCCAGCAAACATCCTCAGGACCACCGGCGACCCCCTCACCCGCAGAAATCGGCGCGCCTGCCCGCACAGCCGACGGAATGGGGCTAGCGTCGAACGGTGACCACCGCCGCCGAACCGGCTCAGTTTCGCGAAGCGGTGGCGGCGATGAATGCCACCACCGTCCGAGCGGAGATCGAACTCGGTCCCATTCGGCCGCCGCAACGGCTCGCGCCCTACAGCTACGCGCTGGGCGCGGAGGTCCGCCATCCCGAGACTGCCATCGTGCCCGAGCGCTCGGAGGGCGATGCGTTCGGCCGGCTGATCCTGCTGCACGACCCCGAGGGCGCCGACGCGTGGGACGGCACGATGCGGCTCGTGGCGTACATCCAGGCTGACCTGGACTCCAGCGAGGCCGTCGACCCCCTGCTGCCCGAAGTGGCGTGGAGTTGGCTCGTCGAGGCTCTGGAGTCGCGGGCCGAACACGTCACCGCTCTCGGCGGCACCGTCACCGCCACCACGTCGGTGCGCTACGGCGACATCTCCGGCCCGCCACGCGCCCACCAGCTGGAACTGCGAGCGTCATGGACGGCGACCTCACTGCAACTGGGGCCGCATGTCGAGGCGTTCTGCGAGGTGCTGGAGCACGCCGCTGGTCTGCCCCCGTCGGGGGTCACCGACCTGAGCTCCCGCACGCGCGCCTGAACCATGGCCGAACCCGATCAGTCGGGCTCGGAAGACGAGCCGGAAGCCACCCCTCTGCTTGCGCCGCACGACGGCGTCCCTGACCTGGCTGTCAGCCCCCGCGAGATCGAAGATGCCGCCGAGCTCCTGGCGTCAGGATCCGGGCCGTTCGCGGTGGACGCCGAACGTGCCTCGGGCTTCCGGTACTCCAATCGCGCGTACCTGATTCAGATCCGACGCGCAGGGGCGGGCACCGTGCTGATCGACCCGGTCAATCACGGCGAAGACCCGGTCGCCACGCTGGCTCCGGTCGCGGAAGTGCTGGCCAGCGACGAGTGGGTGTTACACGCCGCCGATCAGGACCTGCCCTGCCTGGCCGAGATCGGCATGCGGCCGACGAAGCTGTACGACACCGAACTCGCCGGACGGCTGGCCGGCTACGACAAGGTGAACCTCGCCGCGATGGTGCAGCGGCTGCTGGGCCTGCAGTTGATGAAGGGGCACGGTGCCGCGGACTGGTCCCAGCGGCCGCTGCCGCCCGAGTGGCTGAACTACGCCGCGCTGGACGTCGAAGTGCTGCTCGATCTGCGTCACGCCGTCGCGTCAGTTCTCGAGGAGCAACATAAATCCGACTGGGCCGCACAGGAATTCGAGCATCTGCGGAATTACGAGGGCGCGCCGACGCGACGGGATCGCTGGCGGCGCACGTCCGGCATTCACAAGGTTCGCGACGCCCGCGCACTGGCGGCGGTGCGGGAACTGTGGATCACCCGCGATCACATCGCCCAGCGCCGGGATATCGCACCGGGCCGCATTCTCCCCGACTCGGCGATCATCAATGCGGCGACCTCCGATCCCGATACCGTCGAAAAGCTCACCGCCCTACCCATTTTCGGCGGCGCCAGGCAGCGTCGCATGGCGAACGTGTGGCTTGAGGCGCTTGCCCGCGCCCGCACCACCGACGATCCGCCGACGTCGGCGGAGCCGTCGACCGGACCTCCGCCCGCATCGCGGTGGGCACGTCGCAAGCCGGAGGCAGCGGTGCGACTGGAGGCGGCGCGGTCGCGTATCGCCGATCTCGCGCAACGGGTTTCGGTGCCGACGGAGAACGTCGTCACCCCGGAGATCGTGCGCCGGTTGTGCTGGGACTGGCAGCCGCTGTCGACTGCCGAGGAAACCGAAGCGGTGATCGACAAGTTCCTGCGCGAGGCCGGGGTGCGGCCGTGGCAGCGTCAGCTCGCCGATCCGGTGCTGACGGAGGCGCTGTTCCCCGACCCCACCGCCGAAACTGTCCCCGGCTCACGCGTGGGCCCAGAGAGATCCTGAAAATCCGCGAAATCGCGATCTGTGCGCAGTCTCGACGGGTGGGTCAGCTCACCCGGTCGACGTGGGCGAAGAAGTGCTTCAGCACCTCGTCGGGGGCTTCGATCTGCGGCCAGTGCGCGATGTCGTCGGCCAGCATCACCACGTCAGCGTCGGGAATGACCTCGGCGTACCGACGCGCCATGTGAGCTCCGGAATTGGGGTCGAGGGGCCCGTCGATGAGCCGCATCGGCACCGTCGTCTCGCGCATGGCGCGGACCCAACGGTTGCGGTGCGTCAAGCGATCGCCCAGGAACCGTCCGACCTTGTGCAGCACCCGTTTGCCGTCGTTGTACTCGAGGACCTCGTGGAAGCGACTCATGAGCTCGCGTGAGGGCTTGGTGTTCGGGCCGAACATCTCGTTGATCGTCGGCTCCAGGATCCGGCGCGACAGCGTGTGGCCCTGCAGCGGGCTCATGAGGTCTCCCAGCGGCGTTCCTGACATCAGCTTCTGCATGGTGCGCGGGGTGTAGGCCTCGTTGAACAGCCCGCCATTGAGCCAGGTGATCGACTGATAGCTCGGCGATCCGTAGACGTGCTCGCCGAATACGCTGCGCGCCAACACTTCCTGGCCCACGGAATCGCCGATGTCATGCGCGAGGATGTGGCAACGGTCGACGTTGAGGTCGGCGAGCAGCGCCTCGTGCATGTCGGCGTGATCGTGCACCGAGTAGCCGTAGCTGACGGGTTTGGCCGAGAACCCCATGCCCATCATGTCGGGCGCGATGACGGTGAACCGTTCGACCAGCGCGGGCCAGATCAGCGACCAGTCCCACGAGTTGAACGGATAACCGTGGATCGCCAGCAGGACGGGCGCTTCGCCGATCGGCGGGCCGTCGACGCGGTAGAAGATCTCGAAACCCAGGTAGTCGAAGTAGCGACCGGCGGACTTCCAGCGTTCGAGTTCAGCATCCATGTCAGCAGCCTAGCTGGATTCATTTTTTGAACGCAACTGTTAAGCTGAGGCATGCGCCACGACGACCTCGCCGCAGAGCCCTGCTCGATCCTGCGGCCGCTGTCCCTGCTCGGCGACCGGTGGACCCTGGTCGTCCTTCGCCAGGCGTTCGCCGGCGTTCGTCGTTTCGAAGACTTCCAAGCCAGCCTGGGCGTCAGCCGGGCGGTGTTGGCCGAGCGGCTGCGCAGGCTCGTCGAATGCGGTGTGCTGGAGCGACGGGCGTATCGGGATGCGCAGCGCACCCGCCACGAATATCGGCTCACAACAAAGGGTTTGGACCTCTATCCGGTGCTGATGGCGCTGCGGGCCTGGGGCGACAAATACCTGGCTCCTGACGGCGAGTTCATCATCTACCGCCACCGCCAATGCGGTGGGCGGACCGACGTGCACTTGCTGTGCGATGAGTGCGGCGCCGATGTCACGGCTCACGACATCGAGCCGGCACCCGGCCCAGGACTCGAGGCCGCGAGCAGACACTAAAGTCAGCGACGCGCCGCGGTGTGCGGGCAGTTTGCGTCTGCTCGCGATCCGGGCGCGCGTTGCCCTAGTGTCGAAAGGTGAGCTTGCTCCTCGGGCCGGCGCTGCGCCACGTTTCCGACACCACGGCATTGGTGTGGGTGCAGACCGAAAGCGCGGGCACTGTCGAGGTTCTCGGCTGTTCGGCGCCGACGTTCGAGGTGCAGGGAAACCATTTCGCACTCGTCACCGTCACCGGGCTCGAACCCGACAGCGTGACCGAGTACCAGGTCAGGTTCAACGGGGCGACGGTGTGGCCGCTCACCGACCCGCCGTTCTCGGATTTTCCGCCCAGCGTGATCCGGACCCGAGGGCCGGACACCGCGCACCGGCTGCGGGCGATCTTCGGGTCCTGTCGATATCCCAAGACCGAGGTGAAGAAGCTTGAGGCGAAGCTCAAGTACGACGCGCTTGACTGCTATGCGTCGCGAATGGCCAAGCGCCCGATCCAGCAGTGGCCCGACGCGCTGATCCTGCTCGGCGATCAGCTGTACGCCGACGAACTTCCGCCCGACGAACAGCGGCGGGTCCAAAAGCGCCGATCCAGGCGCAACCGGCACGGCAGCCGCCCGCCGGACGAGGTCGTCACCTTCGCGGAGTACGAGCGCCTGTACCGCCACTCGTGGGGCGACCCCGAGATCAGGTGGCTGATGTCCACCGTTCCCACGGCGATGATCTTCGACGATCACGACATCCGCGACGATTGGAACACCTCGCGGTCCTGGCGCGTGCGCATGGCCCAGGAGCCGTGGTGGCCGGACCGAATCAGGGCCGGCCTGGGGTCGTACTGGATTTACCAGCACCTGGGCAATTTGAGCCCGGACGAATTGGCCGGCAACGAGGACTACCAACGCCTGCTGGCGACAGAAGGCGACACATGGCCGCAGCTCGCCGAGCTCGCCGACCGGGCGGACCGCGAAGTCGACGCCCACAAGGGCATTCGGTTCAGCTACCGATGGGACCTCGGCCGCACCAGGCTGATCATGATCGACTCGCGCAACGGCCGCATTCTGGAGTCCGGCGACCGCATGATGATCGGCGAAGACGAATTCCGATGGGTGGAGGCCAAGTCGGAGGAGCATCCCGAACAGCTGGATCATCTGATGCTCGCCACATCGGTGCCATGGTTGATGCCACCCGCGATCGGCGACCTCGAAGCACTCAACGAAAGGGCGGCCGACCGTACTGATTGGCGGGGTCGGCTCGCTGAGAAGCTGCGCAGGGCAGCTGATTTCGAGCATTGGCCGGCGTTCTACAAGTCACTCGTGCGGCTGGCGGAAATGATCAACAGGATCGCCAACCATCCCGACGGACCCGCCACCATCAGCGTGCTGTCGGGCGACGTGCACCACAGCTACGCCGCTCGAGCCCGCCTCGACGAAGTTTCACCCACCGGTTCGGTCGTCTATCAGCTGGTCTGCTCGCCGGTACACAACTACGTGCCGCTGTTCGTCAAACCTGCGTTCTCACTGGGCTGGACCCGGCCCGCTGCCGCCATCATGCGGTGGTGGGTACGTCGACGCGGCGTCCCGTCACCACCGCTGACATGGACCAACGTGTGCGGACCGCTGTTCGGAAATACGATCGCGACGCTCGAGGTCGACGGCCGCAACGCGGACGTGTTCTTCGAACAGCCGCGCCGGACAACGTCTTTGGAAGAAGTCGGCCGCGTGTCGCTGACGTACAGCGCTAGTCGAAGCGCTGGCTGACTTCGCGCTCGGCGTTGGTGGCACCTTGCGCGGCCACCCAGCCGGTGATCTGGCGGGCGATGTTGCGGTCGGTCAGCCCGACGTCGGCGAGCACCTCACCGCGCGATGCGTGCGCGAAGAACTCCTGCGGCAGCCCGACGTCGCGGCACGGCACGTCGATCTCGGCTCGCCGCAGCGCCGCCGACACCGCCGACCCGACGCCACCGGCCACGCCGTTGTCCTCGATGGTCACGACCAGCTTGTGTCCGGCAGCCAGCTCCGCGATGGCCGAAGGCACCGGAAGCACCCACCGCGGGTCAACCACCGTGACGCCGATGCCCTGGTTACGCAACCGCTCGGCGACGGCCAGCGCCATTGACGCGAAGGGCCCGACCGCGACCACGAGGACATCGTCGGACAAGCCGTCGGCCGGGATGGCCAGCACGTCAACTTCGCCCCGCCGTTCGATCGCCGGAATATCCTCGCCGACATCGCCTTTCGGGAAGCGAATAGCGGTCGGCCCGTCCTTGACGTTGAGCGCCTCGCCGAGTTCGTCGCGCAGGCGGGTGCCATCGCGCGGCGCAGCCACCCGCATGCCGGGGACGATGCCCAGGATCGACAGGTCCCACATGCCGTTGTGGCTGGCGCCGTCCGGTCCCGTCACGCCCGAGCGGTCCAGCACCATCGTGACGGGCAGCTTGTGCAGCGCGACGTCCATCATGATCTGGTCGAAGGCCCGGTTCAGGAACGTCGAGTAGATGGCGACCACCGGATGCAGGCCGCCCATCGCCAAACCAGCGGCCGACGTCATCGCATGCTGCTCGGCGATACCCACGTCGAAGAACCTGTCGGGGAACCGCTTGCGGAAGTCGGACAGCCCCGTCGGTCCGGGCATCGCAGCGGTGATGGCGACGACGTCGCGGCGGCGGGCCGCATAGGAAATCAGTGCATCGGAGAACGCGGACGTCCACCCCGGGCCGGGCACCGACGTCGCCAGCCCCGTCTCGGGGTCGATGACGCCGCACGAGTGCATCTGGTCGGCTTCGTCGTTTTCGGCAGGCGCGTAACCCATGCCCTTGCGGGTGACGACGTGCACGATCACGGGTGCGTTGAAGCCCCGCGCGTTGCGCAGAGCGCTCTCGACAGCATGCTCATCGTGGCCGTCGATCGGTCCGACGTACTTCAGGCCGAGATCGGTGAACATCACCTGCGGCGAGAGCGCGTCCTTGATGCCGGCCTTGATGCTGTGCATGCACTGGTAGCAGAGCTCACCGATGATCGGCACCTTCTGGACGGCCTTGCGGCCCTCCTCGAGCACCTTCTCGTAGCCCGGCTGCAGACGGAGGCCAGCCAGGTGCTCGGCGAAGCCGCCGATGGTGGGCGCGTAGCTGCGGCCGTTGTCGTTGACGACGATGACGACCGGGCGCCTGGCCGCGGCGATGTTGTTCAGCGCCTCCCAGCACATACCGCCGGTCAGGGCGCCGTCGCCGACGACCGCGACCACGTGGCGGTTGCGGTGCCCGGACAGTTCGAAGGCCTTGGCGAGCCCGTCGGCATAGGACAGCGCGGAGCTGGCGTGGCTGGACTCGACCCAGTCGTGGTCGCTCTCACTGCGGGACGGATATCCCGACAGCCCGTCCTTCTTGCGCAGCGTGTCGAAGTCGTGGCTGCGACCCGTCAGCATCTTGTGCACGTAGGACTGGTGCCCGGTGTCGAAGATGATCGGGTCGTGCGGCGAGTCGAACACTCGATGCAGGGCCAGTGTGAGTTCGACCACGCCGAGGTTGGGGCCGAGGTGTCCACCCGTCGCAGCAACCTTGTGAATCAGGAACTCGCGGATTTCCTGCGCCAGGTCACTCATCTGTGACT
The DNA here is from genome assembly GCF_025822765.1 of Mycobacterium barrassiae. Classification (GTDB taxonomy): domain Bacteria; phylum Actinomycetota; class Actinomycetes; order Mycobacteriales; family Mycobacteriaceae; genus Mycobacterium; species Mycobacterium barrassiae. Next base: position 109,049 of record NZ_JACKUK010000023.1, read on the forward strand.
GGGTCAAGTGCTGCAGATCTGCGGGACCGCGGATCTGTTCAAGCATCCCGTCAGTCTACGCACCAGGTTCTCGTGAGTCCTGCCGAGCGATGTAGATGTCGGGCACACCGTCATGATCATCGTCCGCGGTCTCGAGTTCGTAGATACGTCGGTATGCCGCATTTCGGCTCAGCAAAACCACGGATGCCAGCGCACCTGCGACAACGGACCCGACGAGTACTCCGATCTTGACGTCGTCGCCGGCCGGGGTGCCGTGCCCGAAGGCCAGTTCCCCGATCAATAACGAAACTGTGAACCCTATGCCGGCCAGCAGCGACACCCCGAGGACGTCACGCCAGGCGAGGTCGTCGTCGAGGCTGGCGTGGGTGAACTTGGCCAGCAGAAACGCGGTGACGAACACCCCGAGGGGCTTGCCGATGACCAGGCCGGCGATGACGCCGTCGGTGACGGGGTGACGCAGCGAATCCCCGAGTCCCGACCAGCCGCCGACCGTCACGCCTGAGGCGAAGAAGGCGAAGACCGGCACCGTGAGACCGGCCGACAGCGGGCGCATGGCGTGTTCGAACCGCTCGGCAGTGGGTTGCCCGTGCCGCCCCGCCACCGGCACTGTGAAACCGAGCACGACCCCCGCCACAGTGGCATGTACTCCGCTGGCGTGTACCAGCGCCCACGCGGCGACGGCGAGCGGCACCAGTAGCCACCAATGGTGCACGCCGCGCTGCACGGCGATCCCGAACAGGGCAATCGGCAGCACCGCCAATGCCAGCGGACCCAGAGCGAGATGGTCGGTGTAGAACACCGCGATGACGGTGATGGCGAGAAGATCGTCGACGACGGCGAGCGTCAGCAGGAAGGTTCGCAAGGCGGTCGGCAGGTGCGTGGACAGCACGGCCAGCACCGCCAAAGCGAACGCAATGTCCGTGGCGATCGGTACCGCCCAGCCATCGAGGTGCTCCGGCCGGCCTGCCGCAAGGTTGACTCCGATGTAAATCGCGGCCGGTGCGACCATGCCGCCGATGGCCGCTGCGATCGGCAGCGCGGCGCGACGCGGATCACGCAAGTCGCCCGCGACGAATTCGCGTTTGAGTTCCAGTCCGACCACGAAGAAGAAGATGGCCAGCAGTCCGTCGGCGGCCCAGGCCGATACGGACAGGTCGAGGTGCAACGCCTGCGGGCCGATCGTGTACTCCGATACGGCGCGGTAGGCGCCGGACCACGGCGAGTTCGCCCAACCCAGCGCGAGCCCTGCGGCGGCCAGAAGCAGCAGTCCCCCGATGGTTTCTTTTCGCAGGATCTCGGAAAAACGTTGTGTCTCCGACCAGGATCCGCGCGCCAGCAATCGCAAAGGGGATGTCATGGGAACCTCGGGCTCGTCGTTGCGTCAGGTACTACGCCGACCAGGCTTCCCGGCACTCCGATGCTGAACCTACCAGCCCGGGGCAGTTGGCAAAGACGAGCGACCGTCCTCGGGGTAGGGTCCGTAGCTGGTGCGCCGGGAAGTCTGGTCGGCAGTCGGTGATTCGATTCGCGATCGGAGGACGCTGTATGCACGCTGGGCAATTCGTCGAGGAATTTCCGGTCGTGACGGTCGATTCAACGGCACTGGACGCCGCGCGCACCCTCGCCGAGCATCGCCTGCCCGGCATCGTCGTCACTGACACATCGGGTCACCCGTACGCGGTACTGCCAGCGTCACAGGTGGTGCGCTTCATCGTGCCCACCTATGTCCAGGATGATCCGTCGCTCGCCGGTGTGATCGACGAAACGTGGGCGGACAAAGCCGCCGAGAAGCTCGCAGGTAAGTCCGTGAAGGATGTGCTACCCGAACATCTCGAAGACATTCCCGCGGCCAACGCCGACGACACGATCATCGAGGTGGCCGCGTTGATGGCCCGGTTACGCAGCCCGCTGGTGGCTGTCGTCAAGGACGGCGAACTGCAGGGCGTGATCACCGCGTCGAGGCTCCTCGCCGCTGCGATGGGAGTCTGACTGCGCGATGGCCATTCTCGCGGTCTCCATCTTCGTTGTCGCCTACGTGCTGATCGCCAGCGACAAAATCAACAAGACTCTCGTCGCGCTCGTCGGCGCAGGCGTCGTTCTGGCGCTCGGCATCGTCGACGCCGATGGTGCGTTCTACAGCCACGAAACAGGGATCGACTGGAACGTCATCTTCCTGCTGTTCGGAATGATGATCATCGTCGGCGTGCTGCGGCAGACCGGCGTGTTCGAGTACGTCGCGATCTGGGCGGCCAAGCGGGCCGGCGGGTCTCCGCTGCGGATCATGATCCTGCTGGCGATCGTCACCGCGGTCGCATCGGCCTTCCTGGACAACGTCACGACGGTGCTGCTGATCGCTCCGGTCACGTTGTTGGTGTGTGACCGACTTCAGATCAACCCGGTGCCCTTCCTGATCGCCGAGGTGCTCGCGTCGAACATCGGCGGGGCGGCCACTCTCGTCGGCGACCCACCCAACATCATCATCGCCAGTCGAGCGGGACTGAGCTTCAACGACTTCCTGATTCACATGACGCCGATCGTCGTCATCGTGATGGCCGTGTTCGTGGCGCTGATACCGCTCATCTTCCGCGGTTCGTTCGATGTGGACCGCGATCGAGTGGCCGACGTGATGTCGCTGAACGAGCGTGAGGCCATTCGTGATCCGCGCCTGCTCATCAAGTGCGGTGTCGTACTGGTGCTGGTTTTCGCGGGGTTCATCCTGCATTCGTTGATTCACGTGGAGCCGTCCATCGTGGCTCTGATCGGCGCGGGCGTCCTCGTCGTCATCTCGCGGCTCGACCGTGAGGATTACCTGGCGAGCGTCGAGTGGGAGACACTGCTGTTCTTCGCAGGCCTGTTCATCATGGTTGGCGCGCTGGTGAAAACCGGTGTCGTCGAGCAACTCGCGCGGTCGGCGATCGAGGTCACCGGTGGAGATCCGTTGGCGACCGTGATGCTGATTCTCGGGGTGTCCGCGCCGGTCTCCGGCATCATCGACAACATTCCCTACGCGGCGACGATGACCCCCATCGTCGCCGAGCTTTCCAACAACTTGACCGATTTCGCCCATCCGAATGCACTGTGGTGGGCGCTCGCGCTGGGCGCGGATTTTGGCGGCAATCTGACCGCGGTCGGTGCCAGCGCCAACGTCGTCATGCTCGGAATCGCCCGTCGGGCAGGCAATCCGATCTCGTTCTGGGAGTTCACCCGTAAGGGATTCCTGATCACCGTCGTCTCGGTTGCACTCTCGGCGCTCTATTTGTGGCTGCGGTACTTCGTGTTCGGCTAGTACGCCACTATCGGGCACCGAGTTCGGATACCGTCGAACCGCGATGATCATCGAACGGCAGAACCTCATCGAGGCACCCGTCGACCAGGTGTGGGCCCGTGTGGTCACACCTGAAGGCATCAACCACGAACTACGGCCGTGGATGACGATGTCGATGCCGCGCGGCGCGAAGGATCTGACCGTGGACACCGCGCCGGTCGGCACGCCGATCGGCCGCTGCTGGATGCGGCTGTTCGGAGTGCTGCCGTTCGACTACGACAACTTGATGATCGCCGAGCTCTGGCCTGGCCACGGATTCGACGAGCAGTCCACGATGCTGTCCATGCGCAGCTGGCGCCACGTGCGCACCCTCGACGCCAGCGGCGAAGGCGAAACGCTTGTGCGCGATCGCCTCAGCTTCGAGCTGCGACTCCCCCTGCGTATCCTGGCACCCCTTGTCGCGGTGGGGATTCGGGCGCTTTTCGGGCATCGCCAACGGCGGCTGCAGCGCTACTTCGCTAGCTGACCGGCACGCGACGCTCACGATCCGAAGCGGGCCAGATGTAGGGCAGATCGTCGGGCACACCGCGAAAGTGGCGGCGGTAGTGCTCCGGATCCTTTCGCAACAGCGCCGACTGATGGCTGCGGTGGAACTGCTCATCGCCCAGCCACGACGGCAACTCCCCCGCTTTGTCCAGTTCGTCCTGTCGGCGCGGTGTGCCCAGCCCGGTGTGCGACGTCAGGTCCGCGACGAGCGTGCCCGCGCAGGTGTCCGCCCTGCCGGAGGCACACCACGCCGCGCAGATGTCCAGGCCGTAGCGCACCAGCGCCTCCTCGTATCCTGCCCACATCGCGGCGGCTGGGTGATGACGCCAGCCGTATCCGGGGACCGTGAGCGCGCGCAGAACCTGAATGGTCTCGACGCGCTGCTTACCGAGGCGACGAGCATCCAGCATGTCGGCCGTTCGCGTGAAGTCGGCGTAGGGCAGGAAAGTCTGCATCGCGGCGGGATACCCGCGTCCGGCCCGTTGACACTGCGCCCAGGCCGGGATTCGCGCGCTATGACGGCGCGAGCGCAGAATCAACGGGCGCCGCTACGTCAGCAGGCCCAACTCGCGTGCCTTGCGCACCGCATCGCGACGCTTGCTGACGTCCAGCTTCCCCAGGATCGCCGAGACGTGATGATCGACGGTCTTCACCGAGAGGTACAGCCGGTCCGCCAGTTCCACGTTGGTGAGGCCGTCGTCGAGCAGGCGCAGCACCTCGACCTGGCGTGCGGTCAGACCCGCCGGGTTGGCCAACGTCGCCGCGCGTCGGCGTGCGGGTACGACCGACTGGCCGTGGGATCGCAGGTCACGCCGCACCTTGGTGGCGACGGCGTCCGCGCCGAGCCGATCGAGGATGTCGAGGCCGCGGGCCACGTGTGCGGCGTCGCCGCTGTCGACGAGCGCGAGCGCCGCGTCATACGGCATCGACCGGCAATGGAAGTCGTCAGCGGCGGCCTCGTACGCGCCGTCGAGCATCAACCGATACGGCTCGGCCACACCCACCGCGTCGACACTCTCACCGAGCCGACGCAGCCAGACCGCCAACTCCCCGCGCGACCACTCCAATCCAGCGATGAGACCGCCGTCCAACAATGCCCGGCATTCGGCTAGCCGAGCGTCGAGTTCACCTGTGATCCAGGATAATTCGACGATCGCTGCGGCGACGGGCAGCATGCGGATCGGCTCGCCGAACTGGCGGGCCAGCTTCCAGGCATCGTCGAGGCGGGTGCTTGCCTTGCCCTGTTTGCGCATCTCCACGACGGCGCCGATCAGCGACGGCCACGTCCTGGCCAACGGCGCTGTCGGCATCTCCAGCAGGCGGTCCGCGTCGGCGACTGCGTCGTCCCACTCGCCGACCATCAACTGAAGCCTCGCGCGCGAACCCATCTGCCACACCCGGCAGATCGGGAGGTCGTGTTCGTGCATGAGCGGGATGCTGACGTCGAGCAACTCGGCGGCGCCATCGAGCCTGCGCTGTTCGACGTCGAAGTAGGTGATGTTGCTCCACCCGCCGGAATACAGCTCGTTGATGTGCTCGGGCCCCGAGTTGAGGATCGCGAGAATCTCGTCACGCCCGGCGTCGTCACCGTTGAGCACGACACTGTAGTTCTCGATCAGGCGAACGCGGATCATCAGATCGGAATCGCCACTCTTCTCGGCGATCTCCCTGGCGCGGGCGATCAACGGCGTGGCGCGGTCGAAGTCGGTCGCCTGGACGGCGAGATATGCCTGCATGGCGAACGCATGACCGAGCTGGACGAACTGATCGGTATCGCCCGCCTCCGCGTCGAGTACCGACATCGCATGGGCCGCATGACTTTCGGCTTGTCCGCGGTCGGCGTTGTACCACTGGTAGACCGACAGCGAGTGATGGTTCGCGCTGACGGCGGCGGGCTGGCCCAGCGCCTGCCGGATACGCATGGCGCGTCGGCATGCCGCGATGGCGTCGGTCAACTGGTCCGTCAGGTAGAACTCCCACGCCATCTGCTCGAGCAGGTCGGCCTCGTCGGCCTGATCCAGCGTTCCGCCCTCCTGCAGAGCGATGGTGAAGAACTGGGTGGCTTGCGTGTGCGCACCCGAGTGGGCGGCGGCGATACCGGCCTCGCGGGCGTAGCGGCGGACCCGCTCGACGTCGCCCGCGCCCTGCGCATGGTGCGTCAGCACGGCCGGGTCGACCTGGCCGCACGCCTCGTAGGCGTCGATGAGTCGACGGTGCAGGCGTGGTTCTGCCCCAGGCGGGATCACGCTTCGCACTGCGAGTCGGCACAGATCATGGCGGAAGGCGACGCCGCGGGCGCTGCGCCGGATCAGTCCAGCCTCCGCGAGCGCACGCGACGCGGGCAACGTCACGCCGAGGTCGGCGAGCAGGTAGTCGGGGATCACGCCGGGCGAGCAGGTCAACAGGTTCAACAGATCCCATGCGGCGGGATCTAGTCCGGATGTGCGGCCCAGCACCGCATTCCGCACGGTCGTCGGGAGATCCTCGCCGTCGTGGTCCAACATCTCGCAGACGAAGAACGCGTTGCCCCCGGTGACCTCGTGCAGCCATCCAGGGTCGACGGAGCGCTCACCGACCAGCGTCTCGACCGCAGCCACACTCAGCGGCGGTATCGAAAGGGATTCGGCGCGCGGCGATCGCGCCACATCGCCGAGCAGTTCACGGATTCGGTGGTTGGCGCCCACCTCGTCGTCGCGGATGATCCCGATGATCAGCGACCGGGTCTGCGAGATCCTCCGCAGGACGAAACGCAGCAGATCGATGGTGCCCTGGTCGGCCCACTGCAGATCGTCGAGCACGAAAACCGAAGGTGCAGCGCATAAGTCGTCGTGCACAGCGGTGAAGATGTCGTACGGCACGTCGCTGTGTTCGAGTAACTCGCGGCTGCCGGGCGCCAGCCGCGGTGCGAGGTCGCGGATCGGCCCCAGTGGCCGCGGTGTCGGTAGCGGATCGCAGACGCCCCACAGCAGCCGCTCGTCGCGCACCCACTCCTCGACGAAAGATTCGACGAACGAGGTCTTGCCCGCTCCCGACTCACCGCTGACGATCAGCATCCCGCCGCGTCCAGCGCGCGCCTTGTCGGCGCGGTCGCGGAGCCGGCCGAGTTGCTCGGACCGCTCGATGAGCGTCACAGCGACCGATACTAGTGCGCGATGAACCCCCTGAGCAGCGAATATCGCGCGTCACGCAAGATGGGTAACTTCCCCCGATGTCCGTACGACCCGGTTGACCGAACGTTGTCTTCAGCCGCGGCACCCCGCCGCGGAACGTCTACCAGACAGGAGATGACGATGAAGCGGTATGTGATCGAACGCGAGATCCCCGGCGCGAGCGAACTGACCCAGGACGAGTTGGCCGAAATCGTCGGCAAGTCCAACGGTGTGGTCGAGTCGCTGGGAGTGCCGTACCGGTGGATCACCAGCTACGTCGCCGGCGACAAGATCTACTGCATCCACGAGGCCGACGACGAGGACGCGATCCGCGAGCACGCGCGGCGCGGCGGCTTTCCCGCCAACTCCGTCGCGGTCATCGCCAACGAGTTCGGCCCGCGCGGCGTCGTCACGGGCTGAGGACGCGTTGACTCTGCGCTCAGGCCGGGATTTCGCGCGCTATGACGGCGTGAGCGCAGAATCAACGTCGGCGAGCTCAGCGGGTCAGTACGGCGACGCACTCGACATGGTGCGTCAACGGAAACGAGTCGAACACGCGCAGCTCCTCGACCGCATACCCGTGGCCTCGGTACAGCCCGACATCACGGGCGAACGACGCTGCCTCACAACCGATGTGAATCACCCGCGGCACCTCGGCGTCCGCCAGCAGGTCGATCACCTCGCGGCCTGCGCCGGTCCGCGGCGGATCCAGCACCGCGACGTTGGGCCGGTGCCGCTGCGCGCTCAGCGCCCGTCGCACGGAATCGGTGACCACCGACACCCAGCCCAGGTCCGCCAGTGCCGTGCGCGCCGACCGCGACGCGCCGCGTGACGTGTCGACCGTGACGACCTTCCCCGTCTCACCGACGGCCTGCGCCAGCACCGCGGCGAAAACTCCTGCACCACCGTACAAATCCCATGCGGTCATCCCTGGCTGCAGCTGCGCCCAGTCGGCCACCAGATCGCTGTACATCTGCGGGGCGTCGCGGTGCGCCTGCCAGAACGCCGTCACCGGCACCCGCCACACCCGATCGCCGACGCGCTGCACCGCCTCGTACTCCCCCTCGATCACATGCGTGGTGGTTTTGCGGCCCACCCGGGGCCCCGCCTGCACGACATGCCGTTCGCCGTCGTCGTCGATCGCGACGTGGACGTGGGCGCCGTGCGGCCAGACCCAGTCGTGGATGCCGTCGAGCATGCCGGACGGCAGCTGCGCGCAGCCGAGATCGGTGACCAGCTCAGCGCTGTGATAGCGATGGAATCCCGCACGCCCCTGCGGCGAGGTGTCCAGCCGCACGCGGGTCCGCCAACCGGTGACCCCGCCATCGCCGACCGGTTCGGCCGTCGCGTCCTCCTCGGCTCGCCATTCGTAGCCGCCCAGCCGGACCAGCTGGTTGGCGACCACCGCACCCTTCAGCCGCCGCGCCGCCGCCGGCTCGGCGAACGCCAGATCGCAGCAGCCCGCGCCGTCCACACCGGCGATCGGGCAGATCGAGTCGACGCGGTCCGCGGACGGCTCGATGACCTCGACCACGTCGGCGTGCCGGTATGACCCGTGATCGGACACCACGCGGGCACGGACCGTCTCGCCGGGCAACGCATACCGAACGAACACCACCCGACCGTCATGGCGCGCGACACAGCTGCCGCCGTTCGCAGGCGGTCCCACGGTCAGGGTGAGTTCCGATGGTTCGTCGGTCGTCCCGTCGACGGTCAATCCAGAAAGCCCCTGCGCGCGTCGCCGGGAGCGGACTGTGGCTGCAGCGTCTTGAGACGCTCCGACGAACTCAACTGCCACGGCACCGATGTCACCATCACATTCGGCTCGAACAGCAGCCTGCCCTTGAGCCGAAGCGCGCTCTGGTTGTGCAGCACCTGCTCCCACCAGTGACCGACGACGTATTCGGGAATGAACACGGTCACGACGGTGCGCGGCGACTCCTTGGTGACACGTTTGACGTAATCGAGCACGGGGCGCGTGATCTCCCGGTAGGGCGAGGCGATCACCTTCAGCGGCACACTGATGTCGCTGTTCTCCCATTTGTGCACGAGCGCGCGGGTTTCCGCGTCATCGACGCTGACCGTGATCGCCTCCAGCACGTCCGGCCTGGTCGCCCTGGCGTAAGCCAATGCCCGCATCGTCGGCAGGTGCAACTTCGACACCAGCACGATCGCGTGGTTGCGGCTCGGCAGCACCATGCCGTCGACTTCGGCGGCGGCCTGCTCCTCCAGTTCGCGCGCCACGGTGTCGTAGTGCTTCTGGATCAACTTCATGATGACGAAGAGGGCGACCATCGCCAGGATCGCGATCCATGCACCGACTACGAACTTCGTCACCACCACGATGATCAAAACGGTTCCGGTGCAGAGGAATCCGACGGTGTTGATCACCCGGGAGCGCTGCATCTTGGCGCGCACGGCGGGCTCGGTCTCGGTGCGCAACAGTCGTGTCCAGTGCCGAACCATGCCGATCTGGCTCAGCGTGAACGACACGAAAACCCCGACGATGTACAGCTGGATCAGCGCGGTCACCTCCGCGCGGAACGCCATGACGAAGGCGACGGCGGCCAGCGCCAGGAACAGGATGCCGTTGGAGAACGCCAACCGGTCGCCGCGCGTGTGCAGCTGCCGCGGCAGGTAGCGGTCCTGCGCCAGAATCGATGCCAGCACGGGGAACCCGTTGAAGGCCGTGTTGGCGGCGAGTATCAGGATCAGGGCCGTGACGCCGGCGATCAGATAGAGACCGATCGGAAAGTCATGGAAGACCGCGTCGGCAAGCTGGGCGATCAGGGTCTTCTGGTGGTAATCAGGCGGAGCACCGGACAACTGCGTCGCTGGATGCTCGACGATCTGCACGCCGGTCTCCTTGGCCAGCATGATGATTCCCATGAACAACGTCACCGAGATCGCGCCAAGCAGGGCCAGCGTCGTCGCCGCGTTGCGCGACTTCGGTTTCCGGAACGCGGGCACACCGTTGCTGATGGCCTCGACCCCGGTCAGCGCCGCACTGCCGGACGAGAAGGCCCGCGCGACAAGGAATACCAACGCGAACCCCAGGATTTCGCCGTGGTCGGGGTGCATCTCGAAATCGGCCGACTCGGCCCTCAGTTCGTTGCCGAGAACCACGATCTGGAAGAAGCCCCAGCCGAGCATGACGAAGATGCCGATCATGAACGCATAGGTGGGAATGGCGAATGCCGTTCCGGACTCGCGAATTCCGCGGAGGTTGATCGACGCCAGGATCATGATCGCGATGACGGCGAACAACACTTTGTGCTGGTTGATGAACGGCACCGCCGATCCGATGTTCGACATCGCCGAGGACATCGACACCGCGACGGTCAACACGTAGTCGACCAGCAGCGCGCTCGCGACCGTCAGTCCCGCGGTCGGGCCGAGGTTAGTGGTGACCACCTCGTAGTCGCCGCCGCCCGACGGGTACGCGTGCACGTTCTGCCGGTAGCTGGCGATCACCACCAGCATGACCCCCGCGACAGCCAGCCCGATCCACGGCGTCATCGCATAGGCGCTCAGCCCCGCCACCGACAGCACCAGGAAGATCTCCTCCGGCGCGTAGGCCACCGAGGACAAGGCGTCGGAGGCGAACACCGGGAGCGCGATCCGCTTGGGCAGAAGGGTGTGCGACAGCCTGTCGCTGCGGAACGGCCTGCCGAGAACCAACCGCCGCGTGACGGTCGAAAGCTTGGACACGAGTGCCAAGAGTAAGCCCAGCGGAGAATGGTTGTAGCGTTCCGTGTGCGCAGGGTCGACGGAAAGGACCTTCAGGTGCGAGTAGTGGTGATGGGATGCGGCCGTGTCGGCGCGTCGCTGTCGGACAGTCTGGCCCGCATCGGCCACGACGTCGCGGTCATCGACCGGGACAGCACCGCATTTCACCGCCTGTCACCCGAGTTTCCCGGCGAGCGGGTACTCGGCATGGGCTTCGACCGCGACGTGCTGCTGCGGGCGGGAATCGAAGAGGCGGGCGCGTTCGCGGCGGTGTCCTCTGGCGACAACTCCAACATCATCTCGGCCCGGGTAGCGCGGGAGACGTTCGGCGTCGAGCGGGTGGTGGCCCGTATCTACGACGCCAAACGCGCCGCGGTCTACGAACGGCTGGGCATCCCGACCGTGGCCACCGTGCCGTGGACCACCGACCGCCTGCTCAACGTGCTGACCCGCGAGACCGAGACCACCAAGTGGCGCGACCCGACGGGAAATGTCGGGGTCACCGAATTGGCCCTGCATGAGGGCTGGGTCGGCCGTCGGCTCACCGAGCTGGAGACCGCGACCGGTGGCCGGGTGGCGTTCCTGATCCGGTTCGGCGCGGGCCTGCTGCCCGACGCGAAAACCGTGATCCAGGCCAGTGATCAGGTGTACATGGCAGCGATCGCCGGGCATATCGCCGAGGCGCTGGCCATCGCGGCGCTGCCACCGAGCGAGGACATCGAAGCGCAATGAGGGTCGCCATCGCCGGGGCCGGCGCGGTTGGCCGCTCCATCGCCCGCGAGCTCGTCGAAAGCCATGAGGTGACGCTGCTCGAACGCAATCCCGACCACATCGACGTCGACGCGATCCCTGCCGCGCAGTGGCGCCTCGGCGACGCGTGTGAGCTCACCATGCTGGAGTCGGTGAAGCTCGAGGAGTTCGACGTCGTGATCGCCGCGACGGGCGACGACAAGGTCAACGTGGTGGTCAGCCTGCTGGCCAAGACCGAGTTCGCCGTCCCGCGCGTGGTGGCCCGCGTCAACGACCCCCGCAACGAATGGCTGTTCGACGAGAACTGGGGTGTCGACGTGGCCGTGTCCACCCCGCGCATGCTGGCCTCACTGGTCGAGGAAGCCGTCGCCGTCGGCGATCTGGTGCGGCTGATGGAGTTCCGCAAGGGCCAGGCGAATCTGGTGGAGATCACGCTTCCCGACGACACGCCGTGGGGCGGTAAGCCCGTCAAACGCCTCGATCTCCCCCGCGACGCGACGCTGGTGACGATTCTGCGTGGCCCACGGGTGATCGTGCCCGAGGGCGACGAACCGCTCGAGGGCGGCGACGAGCTGCTCTTCGTGGCGGTCACCGAGGTCGAGGAACGTCTGCAGCAACTGCTGCTCAACCCCGAGGCGCGCTGACACTCAACGCTGGGTGTAGACCGGCGGCGGCGTGGCCCGGTCGTGACACTGCGCCGTCGACTCCACGGAGACGCGCCCGACTTCGTATTGCTGGTTGCGGATGCCCACCGCCGAGATCACCCCGGCGACCGCGAACAGCCCCGCCGTCACCAGCATGGCCTGTCTGAAGCCGTCGAAATCCACTGTGCCACCGATGATTACGCCGGTGAATGCGATCGCGATCAGACCCGCGATCCGTGACAGCGCGTTGTTGACCGCCGAACCGACTCCGCTCTGCGCGGGCTCCACCGCCGCAAGGATCGCCGCGGTGAGCGGCGACACCGTCACCGTCAGCCCCAGACCGAATATCACCAGCCCGGGCAGCATCTGCGTCCAGAAGTCGAACGGTTCGGCCGCCCCGGCCATCAGCAGGTACCCCACCGCCGCGATCAGCGGCCCGGCCGCCATGAACAGTCGAGGACCGTGCGCACCCGCCAGCACGCCGAACCGGCGGGCCAGCAGGAACGACAACACCGGGACCGGCAGGCTGGCCAGCCCCGCCTCCGTCGCCGACAATCCGGCCGTCTCCTGGAGGAACAGCCCCACCACGAGCATGCCGAGTGACACCCCGGCGTAGAGGAACACCGTCGACAGGTTCCCGACGGCGAAATTGCGGGCCGCGAAGATCCGCAACGGCATCATCGGCTCGGGGCTGCGCCACTCCCACAACGGGAACGCGATCAGGCACGCGGTGCCGACCGCGAGACCAACCACCACCGCTGGATGCGCAAAGCCAAGGCGCTGACTTTCGATCAGGGCGTAGACCACACCGGTGAGGCCGACGGCGTTCAACGCCGCCCCCACCACGTCGACGCGGGCGGGCCGACCCGCGATGGCGAACTCACCCGCGGGCAGCCTCGTGGTGAGGTAGAGCGTGATCGCCAGCGGGACGAGGTTGACCGCGAAGATCCACCGCCAATTCAGCGCGTCGACCAGAACCCCGCCCAGCAGTGGGCCGACCACGAAAGCCGTTCCAGTCCAAGCGGTCCAGGTCCCGATCGCGCGGGCCTGCGCGGCGCCGGAGAAGCGGGCGTTGATCATCGCAAGCGAACTGGGCACCAGGAACGCTGCACCGACGCCCTGCAGACAACGTGCGGCGACGAGCACCCAACCCGTCGGCGCGATCGCGCACAACACCGACGACACCGCGAAAACGGCCAGCCCCATGCGCAGCACCGCGAGCCGGCCGAACTGGTCGGAGATGGCGCCCGCGACGAGGATCAGCGCGCCGAGGGTGAGGAGATAGCCGTCCACCACCCACTGTTGTAGCGCCAGGCCGGCGAGTCCCTGGTGCGCGAAGTCTCGCCCGATGGCGGGTAACGCCAAGTTGACCACTGATCCGTCGAGGAACGCGACGAACGAGGCCAGCACGGCGACCGCGACGAGCGTGGTGTCGGTGCCGCGGGCGCGACGAGAGTTTGGGTCGTCGTTGTCAGCGGGCATCGGGCTGCGTCACGCCCGGATTCTCACGCGGTGCGTCATCCGCGAGAGCCTCGCCCTCCTCGGCGTCTTTTCCGTGGTGATCCCCGTGGATCGCGCGCTGCGCCGACCGGATGGCCAGATAGGTCACCAGCGCGGCCGCCGCCGTGAGCGGCCAGCCCATCGAAATGCGGGCCACACCAAGCCAGCCCGTCTGGTCGGCGTCGTAGAGATGGTGCTGCACGACGAACCGGGAGGCGAAGACGAGCACCCACACCAGGGTCGCGATGTCGAACGCCAGCACCGCCTTGCGCACCGTGCGCCAGTCGCGGTCGTGGTCGTTGACCCAGCCCCAGATGTAGCCGACGATCGGGCGGCGGATCAGCACCGAAAGCGTGAACACCGACGCCCACACCAACGACGACCAGATGCCCAGCAGGAAGTAACCCTTGGATTCGCCCATGAAATAGGCGATCAGTGCACATACTCCGACGCCGATGAAGCCCGAGATGGCCGGCTGGGTGGATTCGCGGCGCACCAGCCGCCAGACCAGGATGACGGCAGCGACGCCCAGTGCCGCGGCGACCGCCGCAGTGAGCCCGAACAACTGCGATGCCGGAACGAACGCCACCACCGGCAGCGACGAATAGATCAGACCGCTGATGCCGCCCATTTGCTCGAGGACGGCGTGTGCCTTGCTGGAACGCTTCCCCGGGTCAGCTCCGGGGTCACTCACTTTTGAATCTCGTAGTGCGGGTTGTAGATCGCCTTCGAGCCGTTGTCCAGTTTGCCGACCCGGCCGTGCACCTTGAGGGTGCGACCCGATTCGATGCCCGGGATGCGGCGCTGGCCGAGCCACACCAGCATCACCGTGTCGGTGCCGTCGAACAATTCGGCCTTGACGCCGCCCGCGCAGCCCTTGCCGTTGCACTCGACGCTGCGCAGGGTGCCGACCATGGTCACCTCCTGGCCGCGCTGGCAATCGATCGCCTTCGAGGCGCCGGTGTTGGCGGCTTCGTCGCTGAGTTCTTCGACATCGAGCTGTTCTGGGGCTTCCGTCAGCCTTCGTGTCAGCCGGCGCAAATATCCTTCGGCCGTACCCATGGCCTCTCCTGACCGTCGCAGATCAATCGTTGATCTATACCCCGAACAACGCCACGTTAGACCTCTTGGTTCCGTTCTGCCACGTGGGGTGGGGTCGACGCGCCGAACGATCTGTGAGCAGGGCACCATCATGTGATGGCGGTCAATCTGCAGGGTGTCACGACGGTGCTGCTGCCCGGCACCGGCTCCGACGATGACTACGTCTACCGGGCGTTTTCCGACGCCCTGCACGGCGAAGGAGCGGTGGTCGTCACCCCGAAGCCCTACCCGGAGCGTCTGGTCGACAGTTACCGCGAGGCGCTGGACAACGCGGCCCGCACGGCGCCGATCGCCGTCGGCGGGGTGTCCATCGGCGCGGCGGTGGCCACCGCATGGGCGATTGCTCATCCGGACCGCGCCGTCGCGGTTCTCGCGGCGCTGCCGGCGTGGACGGGCGAGCCGGACAACGCGCCCGCGGCGATAGCTGCCCGCCACTCGGCGAGTGTGCTGCGAAACGAAGGGTTGGCCTCCGCCGCCGCGCAGATGCGGGCGAACAGCCCACGCTGGCTGGGTGATGAGTTGGCGCGGTCGTGGGCGGGACAGTGGCCGTCGCTGCCCGATGCGATGGAAGCCGCGGCCGTCTACGTCGCACCGACGTGCATCGAGCTCGAGCGGCTCGAGGCTCCGATGGGGATCGCCGCGGCGACCGACGATCCGGTGCACCCCGTCGAGGTCGGCATCGAGTGGATGACGGCGGCGCCGCGCGCGTCATTGCGCACGATCACGCTCGACGAGTTGGGCGCCGATCCGGCGGTGCTGGGCGCCGCGTGTGTCGCCGCGCTCGCAGAATTGTGAGTTGTGTGCGTTCGGTTGCGCTGAGCGCTCGCGAACGCACACAAACCGCTAGCCGCCGGTGATGGTCCGCAGCTGTTGCATCGCCGACCCCTGCTCGCTGCGGCGCGCGGCGGGCGTCGGCGGTGGCGCTTCACCCGACTGCTGCGCCTGCTGATTGGCGGCCTGTTCGGCGGCGGCTCGCAGCTGGTTGGCCATCGCTTCGGGCAGCTCGACCGGTAGCGGGGTGCGCACCGGCAGCGGGGTATCACCACGGCGAACGACCGTGTCGGCCAACGCATCTCGCGCCTCTTTCGCCAGCGCGTCGGCCTTGTCCTCGGGGCCGTTGACGACGCAGCGGATCATCCAGCGATAGCCGTCGACGCCGATGAAGCGGACCAAACCCTGACCTTGTGGGCCGGGCGCCGCGCCGACGACCTCGCGGCCCCACCGGCCGTCCTTGATCGACACCTGGCCGACGTCTTTACGCAGCGACTCCGCCAGTTCGGTGGCCACCTCGCGCCACAGGCCCGCGGACTTGGGCGCGGCGTAGGCGGCGATGGTGAACCGTCCGTTGGGCGTGACGACCCACACCGCGCTTGGCACACCCTGCTGGGTGAGCTCCACCTGAACCTGTCCGGCCTCGGGTAGCGGGATCAGCACCGAGCCCAGGTCGAGGCGTCCGACGGTCGCGGTCGCCGGGTCGTCGAAGTCCTCGATGTCGAACGGGCCGTCAAGGTCGTCGTCTTCCTGGAGGTCCTGGATCTCTGATGCCGACACGACCTCATCGCCCTTGTCGCCGCCCGCATCGTCTTTCTGCTTACTGAATGCCATCACAAACTCGCATGTCCGCCGGAGGAACCGTGACCGCCGTCGCCACGGGAGGTTTCTGCCAGGCCGGCCTCGTCGAACGATGTCACTTCGACCAGCTCGGGCAGCTCGACCCGCTGAACCAGAAGTTGTGCGACCCGGTCTCCCCGGTTCACGACAATCGGCTCACGCGGGTCGAGGTTGATCAGTGCCACCTTTACCTCGCCACGGTATCCGGCGTCGATCGTGCCGGGACTGTTGACGATCGAAAGTCCCACGCGCGCAGCCAAACCCGAACGGGGATGGACCAGCCCGACCATTCCGTGCGGAATGGCGACCGCGATGCCGGTCGGCACCAGCGCGCGCTCACCGGGCGCCAGTTGGACGTCGACGGCGCTGTAGAGATCGACTCCAGCGTCACCGTCATGGGCGCGACTCGGCATGGGGAGATCAGGGTCCAGGCGCACGACCGCGAGAGTGGTGGACACGACGACAGAGATTACTCTTGGCCGCGTGTCCGATACGCGCGCCACGTCCCAAACCGTGCGCTACCGCGAACGGCTGACGGTGCCGTGGTGGTGGTGGCTGCTCGGGCTCGGGTTGGCCGCGCTGATCGCCTTCGAGGTGAACCAGGGCGTGCCCGCGCTGCCCGTCTGGCTGCCTTACGCCTTGTTGATGCCGGTCGCGGGCGTCGCACTGGTGTTACTGGGCAACACGCAGGTGCGGGTGGTCGGCGGAACCGGCGAAACCGAGTTGTGGGTGGGCAACGCCCACCTGCCGGTCGGTGTGGTGTCCCGGTCGGCGGAGGTGCCGCGCAGCGCCAAGTCGGCAGCACTGGGCCGTCAGCTGGATCCAGCCGCCTACGTCGTACACAAGGCATGGGTGGGCCCCATGGTTCTTCTGGTTCTCGACGATCCGGATGACCCGACGCCGTATTGGCTGATCAGTTGCCGCCGACCCGAGCGAGTGCTGTCAGCTCTACGCGAACCTCAGCAGTAGGACGCCTCGCCGTCTCAGGCGGCGCAGTCCGTGCAGATCATCACGCCGTTCTTCTCGCTGGCGAGGCGGCTGCGGTGGTGCACCAGGAAGCAACTCGAGCAGGTGAACTCGTCGGCCTGTTTCGGGATGACCCGAACCGAAAGTTCCTCCCCGGAAAGGTCTGCACCAGGCAGTTCAAAAGACTCAGCGGATTCAGACTCGTCAACGTCGACGACCGCGGACTGGGCCTCGTTACGCCGCGCCTTCAGCTCCTCCAGCGAATCCTCCGAAACATCATCTGTTTCGGTACGCCGCGGGGCGTCGTAATCGGTAGCCATTGTGTCGTCCCCTCCATCAGACCTTGCAGCAGAGCTTTGTACCAGCGTCGAACGCATCCACCAAATGATTCGTGCCCGGATTGGAACACGTTGCACTGTGATTTACATCACATTCTCCCCCATGCCACCACAAGCCCCCTACAACGCGGCCTCTAGAGTGCTCTCGTGGTCGCGCAAATCACCGAGGGTACGGCATTCGACAAGCACGGACGCCCATTTCGTCGTCGCAATTACCTGCCGGGCATCCTGGTCCTCGTCGCCCTCGCGGTCGTCACGTTGACGGTGTGGGTCATCGCCCTGAATCAGCGGGTGGACGTGGCGGAGACCGCCGCCTGCAACCCTCCGCCGCCACCCGCCGACCCCAACACCCCGCCGACGCCGCTCGGCCAGCAGGTGACCCGCAGCGACATGATCGACGTGATTCCGGCCAAGCTCGCCGACACCACGATCCGGGTGCTCAATGCGAGCGGGCAGGGCGGTCAGGCCGCCGAGGTCGCCGGCGCGCTTCGCGACCTGGGTTTCGCCGAGCCCAGTGCGGCCAACGACACGGTCTACGCGACGGCGCGGCTGGCGTGCCAGGGCCAGATCCGGTTCGGCCCGTCGGGGCGCGCGGCCGCGGCCGCGGTCTGGCTGGTCGCGCCGTGCAACGAGCTGTTTCAGGACGAGCGCAGCGACGACACCGTCGATCTGGCGATCGGCACCGAGTTCTCCGAGTTGAGCAGCAGCGACGACATCGACGCGGTACTCGCCAGCCTGCGCCCCGACGCGACGCAGAGCGCTGAGCCGGCGCTACTAAAGAAGATCCACTCCTCGACCTGCTAGGCGCGTATAGCGCTGACGTGCAACGGTTTCCGCGTGCTACGGGGCGCCGGCGTTGGTCAGCACGGCGTCGAACGCGTCGGCGATTCCCGGCGCCGACGCGACGATGAACCCCGGCGACTTGTCCGGCGCCGGCAGCCGGAGTACCGCGCCCGCCTCGGCGGCGATCAACGCACCCGCGGCCCAGTCCCACACGTGCACACCGTCCTCGTAGTAGGCGTCCAGGGCACCGGCCGCCACCATGCACAGATCGAGTGCACACGAGCCGATGCGACGGATATCGCGGACCGAAGGCAGGACCGCCATGAGTACCTGAGCTTGTCGGGTCCGCTTTTCGGCGGAGTAGGAAAAGCCGGTGCCCACCAACGACATTGACAGCTCCGTGGGGCTGCTGGCCCGCAACCGGGTCGTCACTCCCCCACGCTGTACGTGCGCACCGTGGCCGACCGCGGCGGAGTACACCGCCCCGGTGGGTACGTTCGCGACAGCTCCTGCCACCGATGCGCCATCGCGCTGTACGGCGACCGACACCGCGTAGTTCTCGATGCCGTAGACGAAGTTCACCGTGCCGTCGATGGGGTCGAGCACCCAGGTGAGACGACCGTCGCGGGCATCTGCCGCCCCACCCTGTTCCTCGCCGAGCACGGGTTCTCCGGGGCGCAGGACGGCCAGCCGGTCGCGCAACAGCGCCTCGGTCTCGGTGTCGACGACGGTGACGGGATCGGTCGGTGTGCTCTTGGAACGCACTGGCGACGGCGCTTCCCCGACAGTCGGCGAGTCGCCGAAGACCTCGGCACGGCGAGCTCGCACGAATGCGGCCGCCTCGTTGGCCAGTTGCTCGGCAACTGAGCGCAGCAGCACGGGATCGGTTGATACCACGCGCCTATCGCAACACAGTCCGCTAACCGGTTGCACGACAGTCGCACATGAGTTTTGCCGAGCCACTAAGGTGTGTGGCGCGTCGCACTGCCGGGCTGATGTGGAGGAACGCCGATGACAGCCACCGATTCACCCTCTGCCGCGCCGGACACCGGTGCGGGCCAGCGCCGCGGCTTCGGCATCGATGTCGGTGGAAGCGGCGTCAAAGGCGGAATCGTCGACCTCGACACCGGTCTGCTGATCGGCGACCGCTTCAAGCTCGAGACCCCGCAGCCGGCGACGCCCGAGGCGGTCAGCAAGACCGTCGCCGCCGTGGTCCGCGAGTTCGGCTGGACCGAGAAGGTCGGCGTCACCTACCCCGGCGTGGTGACCGACGGCATCGTGCGCACCGCCGCCAACGTCGACAAAGGCTGGATCGGCTGCAACGCCGCCGAGTTCTACAGCAAGGCGCTCGACGGCCAGCCGGTGACCGTCCTCAACGACGCCGACGCCGCCGGACTCGCCGAGGAGAGATTCGGCGCAGGCCGGGACAACACAGGCGTCATCGTTCTGCTGACCTTCGGCACCGGCATAGGTTCGGCCGTGATTCACAACGGCGTGCTGCTGCCCAACACCGAGTTCGGTCACCTCGAGGTCGGCGGCAAGGAAGCCGAGCACCGCGCGGCGTCCTCGGTCAAGGAAAAGAAGGACTGGAGCTACGCCCGCTGGACCCAGGAAGTGACGAAGGTGCTGGTGGCGATCGAGAACGCGATCTGGCCGGACCTGTTCATCGCCGGCGGCGGCATCAGCCGCAAGGCCGATAAGTGGATCCCGCTGCTGAAGAATCGGACGCCGGTGGTCGCCGCGGCGCTGCAGAACACCGCGGGCATCGTCGGAGCGGCCATGGCCGCCGAGGTCGACGTCACGGCGACCGGGTAGACGGAACCAACGCACCGGCCGCCCCGAGT
Source organism: Mycobacterium barrassiae (assembly GCF_025822765.1). GTDB lineage: Bacteria > Actinomycetota > Actinomycetes > Mycobacteriales > Mycobacteriaceae > Mycobacterium > Mycobacterium barrassiae. The sequence continues at coordinate 129,275 of NZ_JACKUK010000023.1, forward strand.
TCCGCGGCTCGCCGCGGGCCCAAATTTGCCGCTGAACACGGCGGTGGCACACACTGTCGTTACAATGGTCGTCGGCGGCCGCAGCCCGGATAGAGGCGAATCAAACCGCCGATATTCGACAGCCGACATTTTTCGATGGCGCACGACCTCAACCTGCGGTGGGGTCCCCACTGCCCACCGGAACAAAGCAAGACGAAAGGGTGTACGTGGCAGCGACCAAGGCGGCAAGCCCGGCAACCGATCAGCCGGTGAAGCGCACCGCTACCAAGACCCCGGCCAAGAAGGCCCCGGCGGCCAAGTCCGCCAACGGTTCGGCACCTGCCAAGCGGGCCGCCAAGTCGACCGCGACGAAGGCGACCAAGGCCACGTCCGCGACCCCGACCAAGGCCACCAAGGGGACCAAGCCCGCCAAGGCGGCGAAGGCCGCGCCGGCCAAACGAGCCGAGAAGGCCAAGGCCGGTGACGCTGCGCCCGCCACCAAGAGCCGGTCCAAGAAGGCCACCTCACCCGAGCCCGATGCCACCACCACCGACGTCGAGGCCGAGGGAGTCGAGACCGACGAGCTCGACGGTGAGCCCGACGGCGACATCGAGGTCGACGAGGCCGATATCGACCTGAGCGATCTCGAGGTCGACGAGGACGACACCGCCGAGAAGCCCTCCCCGAAGGTCGCCACGGCGGCACCGGTCGAGGACGACGAGATCGCCGAGCCGAGCGAGAAGGACAAGGCGTCCGGGGATTTCGTCTGGGACGAAGAAGAATCCGAGGCGCTGCGGCAGGCCCGCAAGGACGCCGAGCTCACGGCCTCGGCCGACTCGGTACGCGCGTACCTGAAGCAGATCGGCAAGGTCGCACTGCTCAATGCCGAGGAAGAGGTCGAGCTCGCCAAGCGCATTGAAGCAGGCCTTTACGCCACCCAGCTGATGGCCGAACTGGCCGAGAAGGGTGAGAAGCTGCCCGCCGCGCAGCGCCGGGACATGGCATGGATCTGCCGTGACGGCGATCGCGCGAAAAACCATCTGCTGGAGGCGAACCTGCGACTCGTTGTGTCGCTGGCCAAGCGCTACACGGGCCGCGGCATGGCGTTCCTGGACCTCATCCAGGAGGGCAACCTCGGTTTGATCCGCGCAGTCGAGAAGTTCGACTACACAAAGGGTTACAAGTTTTCCACCTATGCGACGTGGTGGATCCGCCAGGCGATCACCCGCGCGATGGCCGACCAGGCGCGCACCATCCGTATCCCGGTGCACATGGTCGAGGTGATCAACAAGCTCGGCCGCATCCAGCGCGAGCTGCTGCAGGACCTGGGTCGCGAGCCCACGCCCGAAGAGCTGGCCAAAGAGATGGACATCACGCCGGAGAAGGTGCTGGAGATCCAGCAGTACGCGCGTGAGCCCATCTCGCTGGACCAGACCATCGGCGACGAGGGCGACTCGCAGCTCGGCGACTTCATCGAGGATTCCGAGGCGGTAGTCGCCGTCGACGCGGTGAGCTTCACGCTGCTGCAGGATCAGCTGCAGTCGGTGCTGGAGACGCTCTCCGAGCGTGAGGCCGGCGTGGTGCGGTTGCGGTTCGGCCTGACCGACGGTCAGCCGCGCACCCTCGACGAGATCGGTCAGGTCTACGGCGTGACGCGTGAGCGCATCCGCCAGATCGAGTCCAAGACGATGTCGAAGCTGCGCCACCCCAGCCGTTCGCAGGTGTTGCGCGACTACCTCGACTAATGGGAGTCGATCAGCGTGGCGTTGACGGGCTTTGGTTCTAGTCAGGGCTTTCCTGCGCCGAAATAGCATTTCGGGTCGTAGGTTCGCCGAAATCGCCGCCCGGAAAGCTATTTCGCGGACGGGAGCGCACGATCAGGGCTTGGCGAAGCCGGCCGCGCTCAGCGTCTTCTGGCCCGCTTCTCCCGTGACCGCGTCGATGAACTTGCGCGCCAATTCCTGGTGTGCGGACGACTCGAGCGCGGCGATCGGATAGACGTTCACCGCGTCCGCGGATTCGGGGAACGGCACCGCAGTGACCTTGTCGCCGGCAGACATCGCGTCGGTGACATAGACCAGTCCGGCGTCGGCCTGTCCCGACGTCACCTTGTTCAGCACGTCGGTGACCGACGATTCTTCGCTGACGGGCGCGAGCGTCACCCCGGCGGCATCCTCCACCTTCTGCGTCGCCGACCCGCATGGCACCTGCGGGGCGCACACGACCACCGCGAGTCCGGGTTTCGTCAGATCCCGAAATGAGTTGATCTGCTTAGGGTTTCCGGGGGCCACCGCGATCGTCAACGTATTCGAGGCGAAGTTCACCGGGTCAGCGACCAGAAGGTCGGCCTTGGCGGCCTTGTCCATGTTCTTGGTGTCCGCGGACGCGAAGACGTCCGCCTCCGCGCCCTGTGTCAACTGCGCAACAAGGTCCGACGAGCCCGCGAAGTTGAATTCCACTGAGACGCCGGGGTTGTCGGCGGTGAACTGCTCACCGATCTCGCTGAACGTCGACTTCAGCGACGCCGCCGCGAACACCATGAGGTGCTCACCACCCGGCTTGTCGCTGGAGCCGCACGCAGACAGCGTGCACGCCAGAGCCATCACAACCGCAAACAGCTTGTACCGCTTCATGATTAGCCCCCGGGCGTCTCCACTATCACCGTGGTGGCCTTGACAACGGCCACGGCCACACTGCCCGGTTCGAGCTGCAACTCGCGCACGGCGTCAGCGCTCATCAGGGAGACGACGGTGAATGGTCCGCATTGCATCTCGACCTGTGCCATAACCGTGTCGGTGACCACCTTCGTCACGAGTCCGGCGAAGCGGTTGCGTGCCGAACTGGCTACCGCCAACGGGTCTTTGGGCGCGCTGCCGGCATTGGCGCGGGCGAACGCCGCCAGTGCGGCGCCGTCGATCGCCTTGCGGCCCGATGCATCGAGGTGTGCGTCCAGGGCGCCGTCGTCGACCCAGCGGCGCACGGTGTCGTCACTGACGCCGAGCAGTTCGGCGGCCTCACGAATGCGTATTTCCGGCATTGCGGAAGCGTATCGACCTCGATGCCCCGAAACAACCGTATCTACGGCGCAAATAGTCGAATTGCTCCGCGTGTACGGAGAGCAATGAAGTTACCCTAGCTAGCGGTAGGGTAACGCCCCGTGTCTTCGAAGCCCGCGAAAGTTCCACCCGCCCGCCTGGTCCGCCTCATCGACTCCGCGCGCACGGCGCTGCACACGGTGACCCGGGCGATGGTCCCCGGCAACATCGCTCTCCTCGAGACGGCGCAGGGCGCCTGGGTGAGCCAAGCCCTCTACGTCGCAGCCAAACTCGGCATCGCCGACGAACTCGCCGATGGACCCAAGACGGCCGAGGAGGTCGCCGCCAAGGTCGGCGCACATCCCGATTCTGTGTTCCGGCTGATGCGCATGCTGGCGGGCAGGTCGGTGTTCAATCATCGCGCCGACGGCAGGTTCGACCTCGCCGCGATGGGTCAGGCCCTGCGCGCCGACGTCCCGGGTTCGATGCGATCGATGGTCCTGTTCATCGGCTCCCCCGAGCATTGGGCCGAGTGGGGCGAACTCCTGTACTCCGTGCAAACGGGTCGGCCTGCCCCCGAAAAGCTTTATGGCAAGTCGTATTTCGACCACCTCGACGATGCGCCCGAGCAGGCGGCGATCTTCAACGATGCCATGTCGACCATGGCGGCGATGGCCAACGACCTGGTGATCCCCGCCTACGACTTTTCACAGTTCAAGCTGATCGCCGATGTGGGCGGCGGGCACGGCCGCCTGTTGAGCGCCATCCTGGCGTCCGCTCCGACCGCGCGCGGCGTCCTTTTCGACTTGCCGTCGGTCGTCGCGGGTGCCGGACCGGTACTCGACGCCGCAGGCGTCAGCAGCCGATGCGCCGTCGAAGGCGGCTCCTTCATGGATTCGGTGCCCGACGGCGCCGACGCCTACGTTCTGAAGTCGATCATCCACGACTGGGACGACGACATCTCCGAGAAGATCCTGCGCAACGTCCGCACCGCGATCGCCCCGAACGGGCGACTGCTCCTGCTCGAGATCGTGCTGCCTGAGCGGGCAACGGCGAACTGGGGCGCCGTACTCGACATGGAGATGCTGGTCTCCCCCGGCGGCCGCGAACGCACCCGCGCCGAGTTCGCCGGCCTCTTGGAGCGATCCGGGTTCCGGCTCACGCGCGTCGTCGACACCGCCACGCCGATGATGTCGATCGTGGAAGCCGTGCCCGTCTAGCGCTTCTTGTCGCGAACCTTGTAGGTCGACGGCCACGACTCGCGGGTCTCATCACCGACGAGCGGAACACCCTTGCTTCCGATCCTGATGTCGAAGGCCTCCTTGCCGGGACCGACCTCGCGGTTGGCGTGTTCGGTGGCGAGGTACATCAATTGGTCGATCTCCGCCTCGGCGAACGCCACGAACGTGGTCTTGCGCACGATCTCGTCCTCCGGCGGTGCCATCCGCTCGGGCAGGATCCGCGACGCCAGCGCCGCAAGGCCGAGCAACGAGAACGGGATCACCCAGTAGCAGACGAACGACAGCGGCGTCCTCGTGTCCAGGATCGTCGCCTCGCCGTACACGATGGGCGGTATCGCCGACGACACCGTCATCCCGGCGAACGCGGCCACCCAGATCCACGTCAAGACGTTGGTGATCTTCTTGAACAGATCGGTCTCGATGATTTCTTTCGGCTGGCCGACCTCGGCGAATTCACGGACGAACGGCTTGCCGAACAGCACGCTGCCCAACGCCGCCAGGAAGATCCCCGCGGTGCTCAGCGGCTGTAACCACTGCTCCATGAATGACTGGCTCAGCGTGAACGTCAGCACCGTCAGAACCAAAAACGTTACGACAGCCCCGATTTCGAGCGTTCGGCCCGCCGCTCTCCTGATCCGGCCGATGACGAGTGAAGCGACGGCCACCGCCAGCGCCACCAGTACCGCGGCGACGAACGGGACATTGCCGACCAGGACCCAGTAGACGATCCACGGCGCGAAGCCAAACAGAATTCCCACGGTGGGTCAGTTTAGGTTGTCAGTCAATGGCCCGACTGTAAACCTGTTGCGGCGGCGAAGGCCGCGAATAGGTTGTACTGATGCTGCGACAGAACGTGTCCTCGGGCTCGGAGTTCGAGTCGACGGTCGGGTACTCGCGGGCCGTGCGGATCGGGCCTCACATCGCCGTGGCCGGCACCACCGGAGCAGGCGATGACGTCGCTTCTCAGGCACGAGATGCACTGCGGCGCATAGATATTGCGTTGCAGGAGGTGGGCGCGTCGCTGTCCGATGTGGTCCGCACTCGAATGTTCGTCACAGACATCTCGCTGTGGGGCGAGGTCGGCAAGGTGCACGCCGAGGTGTTCGGCGAGATCCGGCCGGTGGCCACGATGGTCGAGGTGACAGCGCTGATCGCGCCGGAGCTGTTGGTCGAGATCGAAGTCGATGCCTACGTCGTCGACTCCCGGGCCGAGCGCTAGACGGAGAGCGGCGCGAAGCTGCCGTCCGCTTGCGGCAGGTAGGGAGTGACGCTAATCACAGCTTCGACAGGTAATGGCCCATACAGATGTGGGAACACCATCGCAGCGGGATCAGTGGCGACACCTGGTTCCCACCGGACCGGAGAGGACAACAGTGCGGGATCGATGCGCAGCAGCACCAGATCCGTACGGCCGGCGTACAGCCGGTTCGCCGGCAGATGCACCTGCTCAGGCGTCGATAGATGCACGAACCCGCTCGAAGCCAGCGACTCGGGCCGAAGCTCCCCGTTCACCTGCGCAGACCGCCAGTCTTCGGCTCCGCAGAGGTGGACAAGCACAGCGGGCAACGGTTGCATACCGCCAGCCTTCCTCGTCGGCAACTCGGTGTAACGGTGAGACACGACACACCGGTAAACCCTTTGGGAACAAGGCCGAAACCGAAAGCGTCTGAGACAGTAGAGATACGCGAGCAATCGATGGAGGTGCCATGACCGCAACGCTCACCAGCCCGGAACTGACCAAGGCTGACCGCTGCGATCGCTGCGGGGCCGCGGCTCGCGTGCGGGCAACGCTTCCGTCGGGCGGCGAACTTCTGTTCTGCCAGCATCACGCCAACGAGCACGAAGCCAAGTTGGTGGAGCTCGCCGCCGTTCTCCAAGTGAGCCCGGTGGAGGCCTAACAGCCGACACGGCCGCCGCCCGGGTGGGCGGAACGGATAGTCGTCAGTAATGCTGGACTGGTCATGAGCGACCAGCCCCTGCCTTTACCGAGGCCGCCCTCGGGTCATCACATCAGGCATATCGTTCGGCGCACACTCTCGAAGAGCTGGGACGATTCCATCTTCTCGGAGTCTGCGCAGGCGGCGTTCTGGTGCGCACTGTCGCTGCCCCCGCTGCTGCTGGGGATGCTCGGCAGCCTGGCCTACATCGCGCCGCTGTTCGGCCCTGAGACCCTTCCGGCGATTCAGGACCAGCTGATCAGCACGGCTGAACGGTTCTTCTCGTCCAATGTCGTGGACGAGATCATCGAGCCGACGGTGCGCGACATCGTCAGGGGCGCCAGGGGCGAGGTGGTGTCGATCGGCTTCGTGATCTCGCTGTGGGCGGGCTCGTCGGCGATCTCCTCGTTCGTCGACTCCGTCGTCGACGCCCACGACCAGACTCCCCTGCGTCACCCCGTACGCCAGCGCTTCTTCGCGCTCGGTCTGTACGTCGTAATGCTGGTCATCGCGATCGCCTCGGCGCCGTTCGTCGCGCTCGGGCCGCGCAAGATCGCCGAGCACCTCCCAGAGAGCTGGGACAACGCGCTGGCCTTCGGCTACTACCCGCTGCTGTTCGTCACGCTGCTGGTCGGGGTGAACATCCTCTATCGGGTGTCGCTACCCGAGCCGCTGCCGTCGCACCGCCTTGTGCTCGGCTCGTTGTTGGCGACGATCGTGTTCCTGATTGCGACGTTGGGCCTGCGGTTCTACCTGACGTGGATCACGAGCACCGGGTACACCTACGGCGCGTTGGCGACACCGATCGCGTTCCTGCTTTTCGCGTTTTTCCTCGGCTTCGCGATCATGCTGGGCGCCGAACTGAACGCCGCGATTCAAGAGGAGTGGCCGGCGGCTCCGACGCACGCCAAGCGGGTCCGGTTGTGGCTCAAGAGGAAGGCCGAGTCACGCAACGGCGGCGGTGGACCCGCAGCGCAGGCGGACGACAGGCCGGACGACCCTGCGGACGCCGACCCCGCGGATGCGATAACGGGAAGGGAAACTGACGCCGCTACTTCTTGAGCTGGTCGTAGATCCGCTTGCAGTCGGGGCAGACCGGCGACCCGGGTTTCGCGGCCTTGGTGACCGGGAAGACCTCGCCGCACAGCGCGACGACGTGGGTGCCCATCACCGCGCTCTCGGCGATCTTGTCCTTCTTGACGTAGTGGAAGTACTTCGGGGTGTCGCTGCCGGTCCCGTCGTCGACGCGTTCGTCGGTGTCGGTGCGTTCGATCGTCTGGGTTTGCATGCCGCCCATTTTGCCTGGCCCGAATCCGGTCCGTACAGCCGACGACAAGTGTGAAACAGTGGAGGTTATGAAACACGGCCAAGAGCTGAGTTTCGATGACGACGGTCGGCCGGTTCTGATCACCCGCGCCGCGCCCTCCTACGAAGTCCAGCACCGTCAACGGGTTCGCAAGTACCTGACGCTGATGTTCTGGCGTGTTCCCGCGCTCATCCTGGCCGCGGTGGCGTACGGCATCTGGGAGAACGGACTCATCTCCCTCGCGATCCTGGTGATATCGATCCCGTTGCCGTGGATGGCGGTGCTCATCGCAAACGATCGTCCGCCGCGGCGCGCCGAGGAGCCGCGTCGCTATCGGGACACCCGGCGGATTCCACTTTTTCCGACGGCCGAACGGCCGGCGCTCGAAGAGCGGGCAGAGTCGTGGCGGCAATCTCACGACGCGGATTCGCCCGGCAATGCCGCAGGCTGAGGAGTTTCTAGCGCTATTCTCAGCACATTCTCAGGTCGAGCACCAATAACCGCAGATCAGAACGTGTGAACCAGCCGATGGACGGGAACTCTTAGGGGCACGTGGGCGTTATAGCTCATGACAGTTCGACCCGATCAGGAGGCCGTCATGGCAAATGCCACCATTAGCCGCGTCGACAGTGACTTGGACGCTCAGAGTCCAGCCGCGGATCTCGTACGCGTGTATTTGAACGGCATTGGCAAAACGGCTTTGCTCAACGCCGCCGACGAGGTTGAGCTCGCAAAGCGCATCGAGGCTGGCCTTTACGCGCAGCATCTGCTCGACACCCGGAAGCGGTTGGGCGAGAACCGCAAGCGAGATCTTCAGGCCGTGGTGCGCGACGGCGAGGCCGCACGCCGGCATCTACTCGAAGCCAACCTTCGCCTCGTGGTGTCGTTGGCGAAGCGCTACACCGGCCGCGGCATGCCGCTGCTCGACCTGATCCAGGAGGGCAACCTCGGCCTGATCCGCGCGATGGAAAAGTTCGACTACAGCAAGGGATTCAAGTTCTCGACGTACGCCACGTGGTGGATCCGCCAGGCGATCACGCGCGGCATGGCCGACCAGAGCCGCACCATCCGGCTGCCGGTCCACCTCGTCGAGCAGGTCAACAAGCTGGCGCGGATCAAGCGCGAGATGCACCAGAACCTGGGCCGCGAGGCCACCGATGAGGAACTGGCCGCCGAGTCGGGCATCCCGGTGGAGAAGATCACCGATCTGCTCGAGCACAGCCGCGACCCGGTAAGCCTGGACATGCCGGTCGGCAGCGACGAGGAAGCCCCGCTGGGCGACTTCATCGAGGACGCCGAGGCGATGTCGGCGGAGAACGCGGTCATCTCCGAGCTGCTGCACACCGACATCCGCCACGTGCTGGCCACGCTCGACGAGCGCGAACAGCAGGTGATCCGGCTGCGGTTCGGCCTGGACGACGGCCAGCCGCGCACTCTGGACCAGATCGGCAAGCTGTTCGGACTCTCCCGCGAACGCGTCCGCCAGATCGAGCGCGAGGTCATGGCCAAGCTCCGCAACGGCGAGCGTGCCGATCGGTTACGGTCGTACGCCAGCTAAAGCGTCTCCCTGAATGCCCGCCGGTACGCCGGCGGGCATTCTTACTGGTCCGTGTCGGCGAGCGTAGCGCCGCAGTTCAGGCCGGTTGGCCGGTAGACTCTGCTTGACGGAGGGTTGTGAAATGAACGATCTGGTCGATACCACCGAGATGTATCTGCGGACCATCTACGACCTCGAGGAAGAGGGCGTAGTGCCGCTGCGTGCGCGCATCGCCGAACGTCTCGACCAAAGCGGCCCCACCGTCAGCCAGACCGTTTCCCGGATGGAGCGCGACGGCCTGCTGCACGTCGCGGGTGACCGGCACCTTCAGCTCACCGAGAAGGGCCGCAACCTCGCCATCGCCGTGATGCGCAAGCATCGCCTCGCCGAGCGGCTGCTGGTCGATGTGATCGGGCTGCCGTGGGAGGAAGTGCACGCCGAGGCCTGCCGCTGGGAGCACGTGATGAGCGAGGACGTCGAGCGCCGCTTGGTCCGGGTTCTCGACAACCCCACCACCTCGCCCTTCGGCAACCCGATTCCCGGCCTGGCTGAGCTCGGTCTCGCCGACTCCTCGGGCACCGACAAGCTCAACCTGGTTCGGCTCACCGAGCTGCCGGCCGGCATGCCCGTCGCTGTCGTGGTGCGCCAGCTGACCGAGCACGTCCAGGGCGACGTCGAGCTGATCGGACGCCTCAAGGACGCCGGCGTGGTGCCCAATGCCCGCGTGACCGTCGAAGCCAACGACCACGGCGGCGTCATGATCGTCATCCCCGGACACGAGCAGGTCGAACTGCCCCACCACATGGCACACGCCGTGAAGGTCGAGAAGGTCTAACCCGCCTCAGATCACCCGGCCCGGCGCCCGAACACGCGCCGAGGTGGCAGCTGCACGCCGAGGCGGCTGGCCAACCGGTACCCGGTGGCCGCCAGATCGCGAATCCGCTCCGGCCGCATCCCGGATTGCAGCGCTGTATCGAGCATGCCCGCCATCCGATGGGTGGCATCGCACCGTAGCGCGGCCTCCAACGACACACCGGCCAGCGGCCCGTCCCCACGCGCGTATGCCGAGAATGCCAGCAGGACAAGCGCTTCCACTCGCCACGGCTCCGGAAGCATCCGGGCCAGCTCGGCCCACAGCGACTCTGCCTGCCCGGCGTTCTCCCCGACCGCCAACGCGTAAAGAGTGTCGCGCACAAGCGGATCCGTCAGCGCGCACGCGAGCCTTGCAGCGGTGTCATCGGTCAGCGCCCGGCCGTCCGCCATGTCCGCGGCCGCAGCGATTGCCGCTTCCACGTCACGACGCGCCTCGGCGTCCGGCCGGTCCACGTCCCAGCTGCCGATCGCGGCCGCCAGGGCGTCGGTGCGGGCCTGGTCGGTGACGGCGATGACCTCTTGCAGCTCTGCGCGCCGCGCATAGAGCCTGCGCCCGTCGAGGACAGCGGCCACGGCCAGTGGTGACGCGGCCGGATCCTCGACAGTGCCCGCGAGGCCGCAGCCGTCCGCACAATGCCAGCGACCGCCTGCAGCCACCCGGTCAACGACGTGCGCGGCGAGCAGTTCGATACCGCAGTCGGCCAACGTCGAGGCCAGCGAGTCCGCCAGCCGGCGGTATTCGTCGTTGCACATCCGGCAGCTTGCGCCCGCCTCGTCGACGATGACGGCGATCGCCGCATCGGGTTCCGCGCTTGCGGCCACCTCCGCGATGTGGTCGACGGAGGCAGCCACCTCGTCGGAAAGGTCAACGCGCATAACGCATCCCATCTCGCCGCGGACGACGGTCACCAGGACGAGGGATTTCTCGGGCACGAAGCCCAGAACAGCGGGCAGCGCGGCGATCAGTACGCCGGGGCGGTTCAGGTGGAAGTCGGGTGATTGCGATGTCATGCTCCCACCGTCGTTGGAGCGACCCACTTCCCCGCCCGCCAGAACGCCGTGGCGGACGTTCCTGTGGATGAATCAGCGGTTGGGGATGGAGCCCGGTCTCAGCCGTCGCGGCGCAGCTTCACCACCGCGTCGCTGAAAAGCCTGTCCAGCGCCGCCGTGTCCGGCTCGTCGACCGCCGGGTCCTGTAACCAGCTCGCACTCACCCGGGTCTCACCGATCTGGGCGGCGAACGTGAGGACCGTGCGCTCGGATTCCGGTGTGGTGACCATCTGCTCGACGGCGTAGGCGTCGTCAGCATCGACGGGCGGGGCCGGCAGCACCGTCAGGCTGACCATCGATTCCTCCTCGCCCCCGCCCACGGTGAACGAGGAGCACCGGCGCAGCTGATCCAGCCGTTCGCTCAACGGCGGCGCCGGCCGGGTCACGACGACGACCAGCCGGCTCGCAGTGTCGCTGTCGACACCCTCGACCCCCGCCGTTTCGCTGTGCCACAGCACCGGGGGCGTGCAGTCGGCAGGTGTCACCACGGCGCCGGCCGGCACTGCGTCGATGTCAGCCACGGCGCGGTCCAGCGCGGCGTCGTCGAGCACGGCGGCCGGATACCGGGGTGGGAACTGGTCGGGTTCGACGACCAAGTCCGCGATCGGGACCGGGGGCTTATCGGCCACCGAGCCGACGGGCTGCACCGTCCCGGCGATGACCCGGCTGCATGCGCCCAGCAACACGGCCACCATCACCAGCGCGCATCCGCGCAGGCATCGCGACAGCGTGTTGACCATCGGCGCCATCGTCTCACCGGACGGGCTGGACGCCGGTCAGGCGCGCATACCGGGCGGAAGTTGCGAACGGCCGATTGATTTCACGCGCTGTTGACGCTTGTCGGCGTGCAAGTTCTGCGCAACCGGCGTACACCTTGTCCATGGGTTCGATGCTCGAATACGACCTCGTCGTCATCGGTTCAGGTCCTGGTGGCCAGAAGGCCGCGATCGCCGCGGCGAAGCTCGGCAAGACGGTGGCGGTGGTCGAACGCGGCAGGATGCTCGGCGGCGTCTGTGTGAACACCGGAACCATCCCGTCGAAGACGCTACGCGAGGCCGTCGTGTACCTCACGGGCATGAGCCAGCGAGAGCTGTACGGCGCGAGCTATCGCGTGAAGGAGAAGATCACCCCCGCCGACCTGCTCGCCCGCACGTCTCACGTGATCGGCAAGGAGCAGGACGTGGTGCGGTCGCAGCTCATGCGCAACCGCATCGACCTCATCCAGGGGCACGGGAGGTTCATCGACGCGCACACCGTGCTGGTCGAGGAGCCCACTCGCGGCGAACGCACAACGGTCAGCGGCGAATACATCGTCATCGCCACCGGCACCAAACCGGCCCGCCCGGCCGGTGTCGAGTTCGACGAAGACCGCGTGCTGGACTCCGACGGCATTCTCGACCTGAAGTCGCTACCGGCCACGATGGTCGTGGTGGGTGCGGGCGTGATCGGCATCGAGTACGCATCCATGTTCGCCGCACTCGGCACCAAGGTGACCGTGGTGGAAAAGCGGGACAACATGCTCGACTTCTGCGATCCCGAAATCGTCGAGGCATTGAAGTTTCATCTGCGCGACCTCGCGGTCACGTTCCGCTTCGGCGAGGAGGTGACGGCGGTCGACGTCGGCGCCGCTGGCACGGTGACCACGTTGGCCAGCGGCAAGCAGATTCCGGCCGAGACGGTGATGTACTCCGCGGGCAGGCAGGGCCAGACCGAGCACCTCGACCTGGTCAACGCGGGCCTGGAGACCGATGCGCGTGGCCGCATCACGGTCGACAGCAACTTCGTGACCTCGGTCGACCACATCTACGCCGTCGGCGACGTGATCGGTTTCCCGGCGCTGGCGGCGACGTCGATGGATCAGGGCCGGCTGGCCGCCTACCACGCGTTCGGCGAACCCGCCAAGGGCATGACCGACCTTCAGCCGATCGGCATCTACTCCATCCCCGAGGTGTCCTACGTCGGCTCCACGGAGGTGGAGTTGACGCGCAACGCGATCCCCTACGAGGTCGGGGTGTCGCGGTATCGCGAGCTGGCCAGGGGCCAGATCGCCGGCGATTCCTACGGCATGCTCAAACTGCTGGTGTCGACGGACGACCTGAAGCTGCTCGGCGTGCACATCTTCGGCACGAGCGCGACCGAGATGGTCCACATCGGCCAGGCCGTGATGGGCTGCGGCGGGACCATCGAGTACCTCGTCGACGCCGTGTTCAACTACCCCACCTTCTCCGAGGCCTACAAAGTCGCGGCGCTCGATGTGATGAACAAGCTGCGCGCGCTGAATCAGTTCCGCACCTAGCGTCGGGCTTGCTGGCGTCCCTGACAGATGCATGGGTGGGACGCGAGCGGGAACGCAACATGAGCCACACTGGTTATGACGATGAGAAGGTGTTCATCGACAGACCGTGGAGGAGGCGAGAACTATGGCGGACCAAGCGGATCAGCCCGAGCAGCATTACCAGCCCGATCAGACCGGCATGTACGAGCTCGAGTTTCCCGCGCCGCAGCTGACCTCGCCGGATGGGCGGGGACCGGTGATGATCCACGCGCTCGAGGGCTTCTCCGATGCCGGGCACGCCATCCGGCTGGCCGCGCAGCACCTCAAGAACACGCTGGACACCGAGTTGGTCGCGTCGTTCGCCATCGACGAGTTGCTCGACTACCGGTCGCGGCGCCCGCTGATGACCTTCAAGACCGACCATTTCACCCACTACGAGGATCCGGAGCTCAGTCTCTACGCGTTGCGTGACAGCGTCGGCACACCGTTTCTGCTGCTTGCGGGCCTGGAGCCGGACCTGCGCTGGGAGCGGTTCCTCACCGCCGTGCGCCTGCTGGCCGAACGGCTCGGCGTGCGCCGGGTGATCGGTCTCGGGGCGATCCCGATGGCCGTCCCGCACACCCGGCCCATCACGCTGACGGCGCACTCCAACGACAAGGAGCTCATCGCCGAACATCAGCCGTGGGTGGGTGAGGTGCAGGTGCCGGGCAGCGTGTCGAACCTGCTGGAGTTCCGGATGTCCCAGCACGGGTACGAAGTCGTCGGCTTCACCGTCCACGTGCCGCACTACCTCGCCCAGACGGATTACCCCGCCGCCGCGGAGGTACTGCTGGCCGAGGTCGCCAAGAGCGCGTCCCTGCAGATTCCGCTTGAGGCGCTGGACGCCGCGGGCGCAGAGATCCTGACGAAGATCAACGAACAGGTCGAGGCCAGCGCCGAAGTGGCTCAGGTGGTTACGGCCCTTGAACGTCAGTACGACGCCTTCGCCGCCGCCCAGGAGAACCGGTCACTGCTTGCCAACGACGAGAACCTGCCGAGCGGCGAGGAGCTCGGGGCGGAGTTCGAGAGGTTCCTGCGGCAACGGGACAAGGGCAAGGACGACGACGCCAGGTAGCGCCAGATAGCGCGAGTCCATGAGGGCAGCTAAGTTGTCGCAATGGCCGCCCGAACGACCAAGCTGCGCCCCGTCCGGGAACTCACACCCGAACTGGAGTTCCGCACCATCCACGGCTACCGACGCGCGTACCGTACGGCGGGCTCCGGACCAGCGATCCTGCTGATTCACGGCATCGGCGACAACTCCACCACCTGGGAAACCATCCAGTCGAAGTTGGCGCAGCGGTTCACCGTGATCGCGCCTGATCTGCTGGGCCACGGCAGATCGGACAAGCCCCGCGCCGACTACTCGGTGGCCGCCTACGCCAATGGCATGCGCGACCTGCTCAGCGTGCTCGACGTCGACAAGGTGACGGTGGTCGGGCATTCACTCGGCGGCGGCGTGGCGATGCAGTTTGCCTACCAGTTCCCGCAATTGGTCGAACGGCTGATCCTCGTGGGTGCAGGCGGGGTGACCCAGGACGTCAACATCGCGTTGCGGGCCGCCTCGCTGCCGATGGGCAGCGAAGCACTGGCGCTTCTGCGCCTGCCGATGGTGCTGCCCGCGTTGCAGGTCGTGGGGCGGGTGGCCGGTGCGGTATTCGGGTCGACCGGGCTGGGCCGCGACATCCCCGACGTGCTCCGGATTCTGGCCGACCTGCCCGAGCCGACCGCGTCGTCGGCCTTCGCGCGCACCCTTCGTGCCGTAGTGGACTGGCGGGGCCAGGTTGTCACGATGCTCGACCGCTGTTATCTGACCCAATCCGTTCCCGTGCAATTGATCTGGGGATCCCGCGACTCGGTGATACCGGTGAGCCACGCCCGCATGGCCCACGCCGCCATGCCCGGTTCACGGTTGGAGATCTTCGAAGGGTCCGGACATTTCCCGTTCCACGACGATCCCGACCGGTTCGTCGAAGTGGTGGAGCAGTTCATCAGTTCCACCGAGCCCGCCACCTATGACCAGGACTACCTCCGCGGACTGCTGCGCGACGGCCGCAAGACGGATGAGATCTCCGGTTCCATCGATACCCGGGTCGCCGTCCTCGACGCGATGGACCACGACGAACGCAGCGCGACCTAAGGGCCTCCAGCGCAACCCCGCTAAGAAGTAGCATCGGGCCATGGCCATCGATGTGACAGTGCTGCGGGTGTTCACCGACCCCGACGGGAACTACGGGAATCCGCTGGGTGTTGTCGAGAACAGCACCGTCACACCCACCGATCGCCAACGCATCGCCACTCAATTGGGTTACAGCGAAACGATTTTCATCGATCTGCCGCAAGCCGGAGCCAGCACCGCGCACGCCCGGATCTTCACACCGGCAGTCGAACTGCCCTTCGCCGGTCATCCAACCGTTGGCGCATCGTGGTGGCTGCGCGACCAGGGACATCCCATCAAGACGCTGCAGGTGCCCGCCGGCATCGTGCAGGTCACCTACGACGACGAACTGGCGGCAGTGAGCGCACGCGCGGAGTGGGCTCCGGACTTCGCGATCTACGACCTCGCCTCCGTCGACGACCTGATGGCGGCAGATCCCTCCGACTACTCCGATGACGTCGAGCACTACCTGTGGACCTGGCTCGACGAACCGGCCGGAAAGATCCGCTCGCGCATGTTCGCCAGCCACCTCGGCGTCCCCGAGGACGAGGCCACCGGCGCCGCCGCGGTCCGTATCACCGATTACCTCAGTCGCGACCTGGAGATCGTGCAGGGCAAGGGTTCGGTGATCCACACCCAGTGGAGCCCCGAGGGCTGGGTGCGCGTCGCAGGCCGCGTCGTCAGCGACGGGACAAAGCAGATCGATTGACCGGCAGGATCAGCTCTGGGCCGGCTGCGGCGACTTCCGGTGCTCGCGCAGCGCCTGAATCTCGCGCTCGAAATCCTCGGCGGAGGTGAAGCCGCGGTAGACCGAGGCGAACCGCAGATAGGCGACCTCGTCGAGTTCCCGCAGCGGACCGAGGATGGCCAGCCCCACCTCGTGGCTGGGCACCTCCGGCGAACCGGTGGCGCGCACCGCATCCTCCACCTGCTGAGCGAGCAGGTTCAGCGCGTCGTCGTCGACCTGTCGCCCCTGGCACGCGCGGCGCACGCCCTTGACGACCTTCTCCCGGCTGAACGGTTCGGTGACACCGCTGCGCTTGACCACAGCGAGCACCGCGGTCTCCACGGTGGTGAAGCGACGCCCGCATTCCGGACACGACCTGCGACGTCGAATCGCCTGGCCCTCGTCGGTTTCGCGCGAATCGACCACGCGGGAATCGGGATGACGGCAGAACGGACAGTGCATCACCGCTCCTTCGCCGCGCCAACAAACGACTAACCCGAACGCCTTCGAGCGTACCTGCGCGGGGGTCTGCCAGCCCAGATTCGTGTTGATTGGCACATATTTGCTCGTTGCGGTTCCGAATATCCTTGTGCGGCCTGGATTTTCACCGCTCACGACACACCGTCAGGCGATCGGGGCGATAAGCGTCTGGCCGGCGTGGACCGCCACGGAGTCGAGCTGGTTGAGTTCGCGGATCCGGTCGATGACCCGGCCCACCGGGGCATCGGGCGCGACTCGGCCCGCGACCTGCTGCAGCGTCTCCCCCGTTTGCACCTGAACCACCGCGAGGCGATCGGGTACGGCGGCGGATTCACCGACGACACCACCGAACTGCGCCACCAGCCCGAGCCACACGGTGATCCCAGCGGCGACCATGGCCAACAGGACCGTGGTGACCGGGGTGATCGGCCGCCGCCGGTGGGCGACGCACGAAACGGCGACGCCGGAGCTGCGGTATTTCATCGGGGCACCGCCCGGGCGTCGCGAGGCCGGCCGCCGCCGTGCACCGGCAGGCCGGATTCCCTGCCTGACCACCGGTGTCGCCTGGATTTCCCGCGTGTCGAGAATGGTCATCTTCCTGCCTTCCGGTCCGAGATCGTTCGCTCTTGTGTTCGAACATACTCGCTCACGTGTTCGATTAATAGAACATGTGATCGAACTGTTGCCAAACGATATCGCGGGCCACCGACAAGTTTCGGCGCCTTGATCTCGCCCACCGGGACAGACGACACGCGTCGAACACATGTTTGATTAATCGGCCGCCGGAGGCTACATTCGCGCCATGGACTCCAGCAGCGATACCCCGGGCGGCACAGACAGCACCGGCGGGCGAGGCGGGCTCGATACGGGTCTGACCGAGCGTCAACGCACCATCCTCGACGTCATCCGCGCCTCGGTGACCAGCCGCGGCTATCCGCCGAGCATCAGGGAGATCGGCGACGCGGTCGGGCTGACGTCGACGTCATCGGTGGCCCACCAACTGCGCACGTTGGAACGCAAGGGCTATCTGCGGCGCGATCCCAACCGCCCGCGCGCTGTGGACGTCCGTGGCGCGGACAGTCCGCCCTCGATCGTCCCCACCGAGGTCGCGGGGTCCGATGCGCTGCCGGAACCGACGTTCGTGCCGGTACTCGGCCGTATCGCCGCCGGTGGCCCGATCCTGGCCGAGGAGGCCGTCGAGGACGTCTTTCCCCTACCGCGTGAACTGGTCGGCGAGGGGTCGCTGTTCCTGCTCAAGGTCGTCGGCGATTCGATGGTCGACGCAGCGATCTGCGATGGCGACTGGGTGGTCGTCCGTCAGCAGAACGTCGCCGACAACGGAGATATCGTCGCCGCGATGATCGACGGCGAAGCGACGGTGAAGACGTTCAAACGCACGCGCGGTCAGGTCTGGCTGATGCCGCACAATCCGGCCTTCGACCCGATTCCCGGCAACGACGCTGCCGTGCTCGGCAAGGTCGTGACGGTGATCCGCAAAATCTAACGGTCTTCGGCGGGCGCGAAGCCGTTGATGATCGCGAGTTCCTCACTCACGAACCAGATTTCGGCATCAGCGTCGTCATAGAGCGGACTGTCAGGCGCCCAGTACACACCCAATTTGGTGTTCGCCTTGACCGGGAAGCCCTCAGGCACCTCGCCCGGATCGTCGAGCGGAAGATGGAATGCCATCTTGGGCTCGGGTTCATCGTCGATCTCGATCCGGGCGTGGCGCCCGGTGTCGGTGAGGGGATCGCGCTTGACCACCGGGGGCGCAACGCTGATCACGCGCGTCGGTGCGGTGTCGACCGCGTCCGGATCCTCATCGTCACCGGATTCGTCGGTCTCATCGGCGTGGTCGTGCGACTCCTCGTCCTCGACGTGCGACGGTGCACCCCACGGGTCGTAGTCCGCGTGTGCATCGTCGTCATGCGGCAGGTCGTCTTCGTGCGACAGGTCGTCCTCGTGTGGCGCGTCCGGCGTCAAGTCCTCGCCGGCCGGCGCCGTCCCCAATCCCCCGCTGGCATAGCGGTCACCGAACATCGCCACGGCGTACTCGTCGTCAGGCGTCATCCGCTCAGAGGCGCCGCCGGTGCCGTAGGCGTGGTCGGGTTCGCCCCCGAAACGTGCGTCCTGGCCGACGAAAGAGCCGTCCGCGGCGAACGGGTCCTCACCTTTGCGCCGCCGCAACAGCACCGCCACCAGCACCGCGGCGACGAGGATCAGCAACGGCACCAGGGCCAACAGCCACCACCGGCTGAATTTGAACCCCTTGCTGCCGTCGGAATCCGACGCCTGTGAGGTGCCCGGCGTACCGGGTGCGGGCTGCCCCGGTATTTCGAGGCCGGACAGCTCCGAGGCCAGATTGGCCGGTTCGGTGCTGAACTTGTTCGTCGAACGGTCCCAGTTGATCACGCCGCCGCTGAATCGCTGGGTGATGACGTTGCCGGACTCGGTCTGGTCGGCCATCGGCGCGCCCAGCGCGCCCTTCGCGCCGTCCAGTTTGTCCCAGGCCGCTGCCATCGCACCGCGCACGATCACAGCGCCGTATTCGGGTGTCCAGAAGATGACCGGGTTGTCCTCGGCGCCGAAGGTGACCATGCGGCTTTCGGTGGTGAAGCCGCCGTCGACCTCGTTCGTCACCGGCCAGCCGAGATCGCCCTCGGGCCCGCCCACGCTCTCGTACTTCGCGAGCACCTGCTTGGTCATGACATTCGCACCGGTGGCAGGCGTGTAGAAGATCGCGCCACCGGCGAAGTTCTGCCGCTGCCCGTCCTTGCCCACGGGAACGGGTTCGCCTTCCGCGGCGCCCAGCGGGCCCAGCGCGCCACCGGCCGCGCGCCGGGCGGCATTGATTGCAGCGGCGGGATCATCGGCGATCTGCAGGTCGGCGAGCTGCGCGGCCAGATCCGGCGGAACTGTCGTGAAAGTCTTCTTCCTCAGGTCATATGACAGCTCGCCGTTGGTGAACTTCTGCGAGACGACGTTGTCGCGGTAGACCTCGTCCTCGGCGGGCACACCGAGAGCTCCCGCCGAGCCACCTAGCTTGTCCCACGCCGCGTTGATCGGACCGCGGACGACTCGTGCGCCGGTCGCGGGGGTAAAGAAGATCACCGGGTTGTCTGAGGCGCTGAACGTGCTGTTGAGGCTGTCCGGCGCCCGTCCCGGGCCCTCGTCGATAGTGGGGAAACCCAGATCGCTGTCGGCGGGACCACCCAGCGACTCGTACTTCTCAAGGATCGCGCCGCGCATGAAATGCGCACCGGTCGCGGGGGTGAAGAAGATCTTGCCGCCGGCGAAGTTCTGGCCGAAACCCTCACCGATGGGATAGACGTCGCCGTTCCTCGGGCCCAGCGGCCCGCCGTCGCCTCCGCTGGCTTCCCACGCCGCCGTTATCGCAGCATTCGCGTCGGCTTCCGGCTGCGCCGACACCACCGGTGCCAGCAGCACAGCCATCGGCACCGCCAGCAAACCGACGATCACTCGATTGATCATCGTGCGGCGCCGACTCCCCTGCCCGCTCATTCACCCTCCTGCAATCGGCGGAAATTCAATGAAAAGCATCGCGCTCGTCAACTGTCCTTTAGATGCAGTAAATAACCAAGGAACACGCCCATTCTTGGGAAAAAATACCCCGGCAATACCGAAAAGCTTTGGATCTTGCGCTGCGAGGCGCCGAATCGCGTTGCGCGACACGTCGCACGCGGTCCTAAACTCGGGATTCATGCCCCCAGTCAGAACCAGCCTCGCGCACTGGGGTGCATTCAACGCGAGCGTCGATTCCGGCGAAATCGCCTCCGTCACGCCGTTTGACGGCGATATCGATCCGTCCCCGTTATTGGGGAACCTGCCCGGCTCGATTCGCCACCGCTCCCGGGTCGCCGCACCGGCGGTGCGGCGAGGTTGGCTGCGGGACGGTCCCGGCGCCACCAGCGCGCGCGGCGCCGACGAATTCGTCCGCGTGTCATGGGAGGAACTGACCGAGTTACTCGCCGAAGAACTTCGCCGCGTCGTCGATATTCACGGCAACGAAGCGATATACGGCGGCTCATACGGATGGGCCAGCGCGGGTCGGTTTCACCACGCGCAGAGCCAGGTGCACCGCTTTCTGAAATTTCTTGGCGGGTACACCTTTTCGCGACACTCTTACAGCCTGGGCGCGACGGGTGTGATCATGCCTCGGGTGGTGGGCACCCACGACGATCTGTTCAAGCGATCCACCGAGTGGGAAGTCATCGTCGAGCACACCGACCTTCTCGTGTGCTTCGGCGGGCTGGCCCTTAAGAACACCGGAATCAATCACGGTGGCACCACGGGACATCCGGCGCGCGACGCGCTGCGACGCTTCCGGGACAAGGGCGGCCGCATCGTGTCGGTGTCACCGCTACGCGACGACGTCGACGGCGACTGTGAATGGTTGGCGCCGGTACCGGGCACCGATGTGGCCATCATGCTGGCGCTGGCACATGTGCTGGCCACCGAATCCCTGGCCGATCGGGACTTTCTGAGGGACTACTGCACCGGATACGAACGCTTCGAGCGGTACCTGCTGGGCGTCGACGATGGGGTGCCGAAGTCGCCGGAATGGGCCTCGGAGATCTGCGGCCTTCCTGCCGAAATGCTCGTTGCGCTGGCCCGAAGGATGGCCTCGTGTCGGACGATGGTCACCGTCAGCTGGTCGCTGCAGAGAACCAGACACGGCGAGCAAGCGCCGTGGATGGGACTGACGCTGGCGGCGATGCTCGGTCAGATCGGAATTCCGGGAGGCGGTTTCGGCCACGGCTACGGGTCGATGAACGAACCCGGACTACCACCGCTGCGCTGCCGACTGCCGGCACTGCCGCAGGGCCTCAACCCTGTCCAGACGTTCATCCCCGTCGCCGCGATCAGCGACATGCTGCTGCATCCGGGTGAGCAATTCGACTACAACGGCAGGCGTTTGACCTACCCCCACATCAAGCTCGTGTACTGGGCGGGCGGCAATCCCTTTCACCATCACCAGAACATTCCGCGACTGCGCCGGGCATTGGGCCGCGTGGACACATTGGTGGTGCACGAACCGTATTGGACCGCGATGGCCAAACATGCCGACATCGTGGTGCCGTCGACCACCGCCTATGAACGCGACGACTATTCGGGTTCGCGCAACGATCCGTTGTTCATGGCGATGCCCGCGCTCACCGAGCCCTACGCAGAATCCCGCGACGACTACACGACATTCGCGGCACTGGCCGAGAAGCTCGGGTTCGCCGAGCAGTTCACCGAGGGGCGCACGGCGAGGCAGTGGCTGGCACATCTCTACGAGAAGTGGGCCGCGGGACTCGATTTCGCGGTGCCGACCTTCGAGGAATTCTGGCGGGTCGGCCGGCTGCGGTTACCGACAGAGACCGGAATCACGCTGCTGGACGACTTTCGCGCCGATCCGGTCGCACACCGGCTGGGCACTCCGAGCGGGCGTATCGAGATCTTCTCCGAGACGATCGACGGTTTCGGCTACGACGACTGCGCCGGTCACCCCAAGTGGTACGAGCCGTCGGAGTGGCTCGGCGGCCGCCGGGCAGCGACCTATCCCCTGCATCTGCTGGCCAATCAGCCGGCAGCCCGGTTGCACGGCCAGCTCGACGGCGGTGCCGTCAGTCAAGCGTCGAAAGTGCAGCAGCGCGAGCCGATCCGAATGCACCCGATCGACGCCGAACACCGCGCGTTGTGCGACGGCGATGTCGTGCGGGTTTTCAACGACCGCGGTGCGTGTCTGGCGGGCGTGGTGATCGACGACCGGCTGCGCCCGCACGTCGTGCAGCTGTCGACCGGTGCGTGGTTCGACCCGCAGGACCCATCCGATCCCGACGCCATGTGCGTCCATGGAAATCCCAACGTGCTCACCGACGATGTGGGTACCTCATCGCTGGCCCACGGATGTACCGGTGCGCACGTACTCGTCGAGGTCGAGAAGTTCAAGGGCGAGCTGCCACCTGTCAAGGCGCATGAACCCGCGGTGATTCTCGCGCACCGGCCGTGAACTGACTTCGTGACATAGCCCACCGCGGGTTTAGCAACTCCTCCGTTCGGGGAAATACCTGAGCACCTCACGACACAACAAGGAGGAAAACCCCATGTCGGAGAAGAACAGCGGCCCGGAAGAAGCCATCAAGGGCGTCGTCGAAGGCGTCAAGGGCAAGGTCAAAGAGGTTGCGGGCGCGGTTGCCGGCCGAGATGACCTCTACCGCGAGGGCCAGGCCCAGCAGGACAAGGCCGACGCTCAGCGCGATGCCGCCAAGAAGGAAGCCGAGGCCGAGGCTGCCCGCGGCGCCGCCAAGACGGCCGAGAAGCGCCAAGAGGCAGAGCAGCACTAGCTCGATCTAACTCAATCGACGGAAGGTTCCCGAATCTTGTTGATTCGGGGACCTTTCGCTGTCATCAGGCCAGTGCGTTGAGTATCTCGTCGACCGGCCGGTCGTGACTTCGCGGTCACTGATCAGAACGTTGAGTATTCGCTCAAGCTGGCCGCCAACGGAATCGGCACGCGAGCCTTGATCCTCGTGCCGTCGGCGGTGTGCTCGGTGGCATCCACCCTGCCGTCGGCATGCACCTTGTTGACCAGATCGCCGCGGTCGTACGGAATCGTCACATCCACGACCGCGTCTGTCGGCGCAATCATTTCGGCCATCCGCTGCTGCAACCGCGTCAGACCTTCGCCGGTGTGCGCGGAGACGAACACCGCATCGGGCAGTGCCCGCCGCAGCTGAGCCAGCGCGAGGTCGCTCGCGGCGTCAATCTTGTTGACCACCACCAGTTCTGGCGCCGGCTTGCGCTCGTGGTCGACGACCACTTCGTTGACGACTTTACGCACGGCGTTGATCTGCGCCAAAGGGTTGACATCGGAGCCGTCGACGACGTGCACCAGCAGGTCGGCGTCGACGACCTCCTCGAGTGTGGATCGGAACGCCTCCACCAACTGGGTCGGCAGGTGCCGTACGAATCCAACCGTGTCGGTCAACACGAATGGCCTGCCGTCCGCGAATTCCCCACGGCGCGTTGTCGGTTCGAGGGTCGCGAACAACGCGTTCTCCACCAGCACGCCGGCACCGGTCAGCGCGTTGAGCAAGCTGGACTTACCCGCGTTGGTGTAGCCGACGATCGCGATCGACGCCACGTCGCTCGCCAGCCGGCGGCTGCGCTGAGTGTCGCGGATCGTCTTCATGTCCTTGATTTCGCGGCGCAGCTTGGCCATTCGCTCGCGGATCCGCCGACGGTCGGTTTCGATCTTCGTCTCGCCGGGACCACGCAGGCCCACACCGCCGCCGCTGCCACCCGCACGGCCACCGGCCTGCCGCGACATCGACTCGCCCCAGCCGCGCAGCCGGGGCAGCATGTACTCCATCTGCGCGAGCGTGACCTGAGCCTTGCCTTCGCGGCTGGTGGCGTGCTGGGCGAAGATGTCGAGGATCAACGCCGTGCGGTCGATCACCTTGACCTTGACCGCCTTCTCCAGCGCGGTGAGCTGCGCGGGGCTCAGCTCGCCGTCGCAGATCACGGTGTCCGCGCCGGTGGCCAGCACGACTTCGCGCAACTCCTGCGCCTTACCCGAACCGATGTACGTCGCGGGATCGGGCTTGTCGCGGCGCTGGATCAGCCCCTCGAGCACCTCGGAGCCGGCGGTTTCGGCAAGGGCGGCAAGCTCGGCGAGGCTCGCGTCGGCGTCGGCCGCGCTGCCCTCGGTCCACACGCCCACCAACACAACGCGTTCGAGGCGCAGCTGGCGGTATTCGACCTCGGAGACGTCGGCCAACTCGGTCGACAAACCGGCCACACGGCGCAGCGCCGTACGGTCTTCTAGGGCGAGTTCACCCGCGCTGGGTGTCTCGTTCACAGGGAATTTCGGATATGTCATAAGCGAATAGAGGGTTGCATGGTCATCACGCCACATGCACCTGAATTAACGTTGGGCAGCACGCCACCATTCCTCGGACAACTCGCCGTGAGCCACCAATACGGACGGGCCGCGCAGGTAGCTACTCGCGTCGGTGACGGTGACGGTGACCTCTCCGCCGGGGATGCGCACCCCCAAGGTGCCGGTGGTCGCACCGCCGTAGGCCAGCGCCGCCACGGCGGCGGCGACGGTTCCGGTACCGCAGGACCGCGTTTCGCCGACACCCCGTTCATGTACCCGCATCGATACCGCCCCATCCACGGGTGCCGTCAACACCTCGATGTTGACGCCTTCCGGAAACTGCGCACGGTCGAACGACACCGGTGCGGCGACATCAAGCACGGCCAGGTCATCGAACGTCATGACCGGATCGACACAGGCGAGGTGGGGGTTACCCACGTCGATCGCCAGGCCCGCGAACGGCCGGCCTCCGACGATCGCCTCACCGGTGCCCAATTGATTGGCCTTGCCCATCTCGACGGTCACGTCGGCGCCGGTGGCGTCCCAGTCGTGCAGCACCACCGGCCGCGGACCGGCCAGGGACCCGACCACGAACTCGTCGCGGCTCTCCAACCCGGACGCCCGCAGGTAGTGAGCGAAGACCCGGACCCCGTTGCCGCACATCTGCGCGATCGACCCGTCGGCGTTGCGGTAGTCCATGTACCAGTCGTCAGGGGCCACGCCCTCGGGAATCCGCTCGAAAACGCCTGCTGCCTGCGCGGCCGCCGCCCTGGTCACGCGCAGCACACCGTCGGCGCCCAGCCCCCTGCGGCGGTCGCAGACCGCAGTCACCGCGGCGGGCGTGAGTGTCAGCCTGCCTTCCGGGTCTGGCAACACCACGAAGTCGTTCTGGGTGCCGTGCCCTTTGGCGAACTTCACCTGTTCAGGATACGTCGCGCCAGACGCGCAGAGTTTCCTCGACAGTGTCGGCCGCCGCGCCGTCGAGCCACGTGATGCGGTGGTCACGACGGAACCACGACCGCTGTCTGCGCACGTAGCGGCGGGTTCCGAAGAATGTCGGCTCCTGCGCCGCCGATCCGTCGCCGCCGCTGTCGAGGTCGGCGATCACCTGGGCGTAGCCGAGGGCGCGGGAGGCTGTCACGCCCTCGCGCAGGCCGCGATCCAGCAGCGCGCGGACTTCATCGACCAGCCCGTCGCTGAACATCTTCTCGGTCCGCTGGGTCAGCCGCTCATCGAGAAGTGTTGTCTCCCAGTCAAGTCCGATGATCGCGGTGTCCCATCGGGGGGCACCGATCGCCGGGAAGGACGCGGCGAACGGTTGCCCGGTCAGTTCGACGACCTCCAGTGCGCGCACGATGCGCCGCCCGTCGGTCGGCAGGATCGACGCCGCGGCATCAGCGTCGACGCGGGCGAGTTCACGATGCAGCGCGGCGACGCCCACCTCGGCGAGTAGCTGTTCGTATTTGGCCCGCACCGCGGGGTCCGTCGCCGGGAAGGTCCATTCGTCGAGCAGTGACTGGATGTACATCATCGACCCGCCGACCACGATCGGCACCGCACCGCGACCGCCGATGGCCTCGACGTCGGCGGCAGCGGCCTGCTGGTAGCGGGCCACGCTGGCGGTTTCGGTGACGTCGAGCACGTCGAGCTGGTGGTGCGGGATGCCTCGTCGCTCGGCCACGGTCAGCTTCGCGGTCCCGATGTCCATACTGCGGTAGAGCTGCATCGCGTCGGCGTTCACGATCTCGCCGCCGACGCGTTCGGCCACCGCGAGCGCCAGCGCCGACTTCCCGGTCCCGGTCGGGCCGACGATCGCGATCGGTCGTGTCATGGCTGCCAGACGCCGACGAAATAGCCGACGCCATAGGGGGCGCCGCGGTACAGCTCCTTCGCCGACCGGGGTCCAGGGCCGGTCAGGCCGGCCAGCACCTGGTAGGCCACCCGGCCGACGATCGTTTCCGGCAGCCGTGTGAGCGCAGCCGCATCCCCCGCCGCCAGCGCGTCGTCCAGCGCGGCCTGGACCGGTATCGAGTCGGGGTCGTAACCACCCGGCGCGGGCTGGGTGAGCGTGTTTGCGCCGTCCGCGACGACAAGCACCCCGACCGGATCCGCGGCCTCGTCGATCTCGCGGCGCAGCCGTCTCCCCTGCTCGAGGGCTGCATCGGCGTCGTGGTCGTCGGCAAGAACCCGCACCTCGGCATGCGCATCGGGTGCGACGCGGCCGCGCAGCCAGCCGGTGACCAGCGCGCACAGCGGCAGCTCCGTTGGCCCGTCGTTGCGACCGGGCGCCAGCGCAATCGGCACGTCGACGCCGTAGCCGGCGAAGGTGCCGGTCTGGCTGGGCCCCACCACGGCATCGGTCCGCCCCACTCCGACGGCGACCCATCGGCCGAGCAGCGACCCCGCGGCGGCGAATACCGCGTCCCTGAGGTCGGTCAGCTCGGCCGCGGCGCCAGAGGCCAGTTCGGGCACCATGACGGGCGCCGACGGGATGATCGCGATGGCACTGAGCACGTGACCACGCTAATGCCGCGTCGCACGGTCACCTGAGGTGACCGCTTCGCCGCGCGCAAGCGCTCCGGTCGAGACGATCATCATCGCAACGGCGACGATCAGGATCAGCCAGCCCGCGTCGCCGGGGCGCAGCGTCTCACCGAGGACGACGATCCCGAGCACCGACGCCACCACGGGTTCGGTGACGGTCATGGTCGGCAGCGACGCGGTGATCGCCCCCGCCCGGAAGGAGAACTGCTGCCACGCGGTGCCCGCGACTGCGATGGCCGCCCAGACGTACAGCTCCGGTGTGCGCAGCAGCGCGATGACGCCGTCGTCTAGGCGATCCACCACGCCCTTCGTCAACACCGCGAACACACCCCACAGCGCACCGGACACCACCGCCAACAGCACGGCGCTGAGCGGGCCCTTCACCATGCTGCCGCCGATCACGCAGAGCACCAGCAGGGGTCCTAGGACGGCGACGACCGCGGCCCACGTTTCGAACGACGCGCGGGCGTGCCCCGCTGTCGGGTTACCGACGGTGACGATCACGACGACCGACGCCGCGAGCAGCACCGCCCACGCCCATTCCCACAGGGTCACCCTGCGGTGTGACATCCGGGCGTGGATCGGCAGCGCGAACAACAGCGAGGTCACCAGAATCGCCTGGACCAGCAGCACCGAACCCAGTCCCAGCGCCGCGGCCTGCAGGCCGAATCCGATACCGGCGACGAGGCTGCCCAGCCACCACTGGCGGTCCTTGAGCAGCTGCAGGAACAGCTCGGCGTGGCCGACCGGTTCGTCGGTGACCTCGTGCGCCTGGCGTTGATGCATGACGTCGCCGATCGCGACGAAGAAGGCGGCGCCGAGGGCAAGCAGGGCGGCGATATCCGCGTGCTGGTCCAGGGTGCTCATCGAGATCCTTCCGTGGTCGTCGGACAGAGCCTAGGCAGACGCATCGGTAAAGCCGTGCGCACGCCGCGCGCCAACCTGTTTGAATAGCGTGCGAAAGCGAGCAGTCAGGCGCCGCGTCGCGCGGCAGGTGCGCGGATCACCGCGTGGAGGGTACGAGACGAAATGACGATCAGCGAGCCAGGAGGGCAGACCTCCTCGCCAAAACCCGCTCCCCGGCCAGGGCCACCGCGTCCCGTCCCACGACCCGGCAGGCCGGCGGCGACGATTGCGGCGCCCCCCTCGAGTGATCCCCACCGGTTCGGCCGAGTCGACCCCGACGGCACGGTGTGGCTGATCACCAGCTCGGGTGAACGCAACATCGGTTCCTGGCAGGCGGGCGACACCGAAGCCGCGTTCGCGCATTTCGGTCGGCGTTTCGATGACCTGGCCACCGAAGTGGCGCTGATGGAGAGCCGTCTCGAGTCCGGCACCGGCGACGCCCGCAAGATCAAAGCTGCGGCGGCGACGCTCGCCGAAACCCTCGCGGATGCCCATGTGCTCGGCGACGTCGATGCCCTCGCCGCGCGGCTGGCCACGATCGTCGAACACGCCGACGAGACCGCGCAGGCCGACAAGGCCAAGCGCGAGGAACACCGCGCCGCGCAGCTGGCCCGCAAGGAGGCGTTGGCCGCCGAGGCCGAGGAGCTGGCCGCCAACTCGACCCAGTGGAAAGCCGCCGGTGACCGCCTGCGCGAGATCCTCGACGAGTGGCGCACCATCACCGGCCTGGACCGTAAGACCGATGACGCGCTGTGGAAGCGGTACTCGGCGGCCCGGGAAGCGTTCAATCGCAGGCGCGGTTCGCATTTCGCCGAACTCGACCGCGAACGTGCCGGCGCCCGGCAGGCCAAGGAAGCGATCTGCGAACGTGCGGAGGCGTTGGCCGACTCCACCGACTGGGGGCCGACGGGCGCGGCGTTCCGTGACTTGCTGGCCGAGTGGAAGGCTGCCGGCCGGGCGGCCAAGGACGTCGACGACGCGCTGTGGCAACGGCTCAAAGCGGCCCAGGACAAGTTCTTTTCGGCCCGCAACGCGGCGACCGCCGAACGTGACAGCGAGTTCCGCGCCAACGCCGAGGCGAAGGAAAAGCTGCTCGCGGAGGCCGAGAAGCTCGACACCAGCGACCTCGACGCGGCCAGGGCCGCGCTGCGGGTGATCGGCGACAAGTGGGATGCGATCGGCAAGGTGCCGCGCGAGCGTGCTGCCGAGCTGGAACGTCGGCTGCGCGCGGTGGAGAAGAAGATTCGCGACGCCCCGACCGGTGGCGTGGATCCGGAGGCGCAGGCGCGGGCAGATCAATTCCGCGCTCGCGCAGAACAATACGAGCGTCAGGCCGAGAAGGCCGCGGCCGCCGGGCGGGAGAAGGATGCCGCCGAGGCCCGCGCCAACGCCGAGCAGTGGCGGCAGTGGGCCGACGCCGCAGCCGAAGCCCTCGGCAAGCGCTGAGGCCGGTCAGTCTTCGGGCTTGTCCTTCTCGTCGTTGATGTCGTCGAGTAGGCCTTTGCGCTGCTCTTCGGCGACGCGGCGGCGGCGCTCCTCCTCTGCCGCGAGCTGAATGGCGGTGCGCACCCACACCGCCCGCGCCCAGTGATACGTGATCACCATCACCGCGAGCCAGGCGACGATCAGCCCGATGCCGGGGCCGGGATAGCTTCCCGGCGCGGTCTGTCGCGACCACACCGCAAGCACGCCGAGCAGCGAGGCCACCGTCGACCCGGCCAGCGCGATCCACGCCAGCGCCCAGCGCCGCGTCAGCAGCGCCAGCATCGAGAAGCCGACGCTGAACACCAGTGCCAGCCAGGCGAACACCCTCAACGGCAGGGTGATGCCTTCCCGGGCAGCCATCTCGCCGCCGGTGAGCACATCGATGCCCTTGGCGCCGCCGGTGTGCGGCAGCACGAATGACAGCAGCAGCACGAACACACCGATGGCGATGACCAATGCGCGTGGACCGGGGTCGATTTCGCGTGCGACGCGGCGTTCCGCCGCCTCGATGTCGCCCTTGAAACTCTCGAAGTCGCCGTTCTCTGGCTTGTTCACCGGCCGCACCCGGTGGATGTCTGCGGTTCGGCGGGGGCGCCGATGCCGGGCATGCCGAGCCCGACGCCCGTGCGTGGACGCTCCCCCGCGGCGTGGGCGTCACCGGCGCGGGTACGGCGGTGCGAATCGATCGCGGAGTCGGCGATCAGGTGATGAGGTGCGGCACCGGTGATCGTCGTGGTGACGATGTCACCGGGCCGGATCTGGCGGCCGTCAGGATTGAAGTGCACGAGTCGGCCGTCGCGGGCCCGGCCGGACATCCGCGCCGTCGCGGCGTCCTTGCGACCCTCGCCGGTGGCGACCAGCAGCTCGACCGTGCGCCCGATCAGCGCCGTGTTCTCCTCCAGCGAGATGCGCTCCTGAAGTTCGATCAGTCGCTGATACCGCTCGGCGACAACGTCTTTGGGCACCTGATCGTCCAACTCGGCGGCAGGGGTGCCGGGACGCTTGGAGTACTGGAATGTGAATGCGCTGGCGAACCGTGCGCGGTCGACGACGTCGAGGGTGGCCTGGAAGTCCTCCTCGGTCTCGCCGGGGAAGCCGACGATGATGTCGGTGGTGATCGCGGCGTGCGGGATCGCCGCGCGAACCCGGTCGATGATGCCGAGGTAACGCTCGGCACGGTAGGACCGTCGCATCGCCCGCAGAATCCGGTCGGAACCCGACTGCAGCGGCATGTGCAGTGTGGGGCAGACATTCGGCGTCTCGGCCATCGCGTCGATCACATCGTCGGTGAACTCGGCGGGGTGCGGCGAGGTGAAACGCACCCGTTCCAGCCCGTCGATGCGGCCGCACGCACGAAGCAGCTTGGCGAACGCTCCCCGATCGCGCGGCAGTTCCGGATCGGCGAAGGACACGCCGTAGGCGTTGACGTTCTGGCCCAGCAGGGTGATCTCCAGCACGCCCTGCTCGACCAACGAGGTCACCTCGGCGAGCACATCGCCGGGCCTGCGGTCGACCTCCTTGCCGCGCAACGCCGGCACGATGCAGAACGTGCAGGTGTTGTTGCAGCCGACGGACACCGACACCCATGCGGCATAGGCGGACTCGCGGGTGGCGGGCAGAGCGGAGGGGAACTCCTGCAGCGCCTCGACGATCTCGACCTCGGCGGCCCTGTTGTGGCGGGCGCGCTCGAGCAGTGTCGGCAGCGACCCGATGTTGTGGGTGCCGAACACGACATCGACCCACGGGGCGCGCTTGAGAACGGTGTCGCGGTCCTTCTGCGCCAGGCACCCTCCGACGGCGATCTGCATATCGGGGTCGGCATGCTTGCGCGGCGCCAGATGGCTCAGGTTGCCGTAGAGCTTGTTGTCGGCGTTCTCGCGCACCGCACAGGTGTTGAACACGACGACGTCCGCGTCGGCATCGTCGTCGGCCTTGCGGTATCCGGCGGCTTCCAGCAACCCCGCCAGCCGCTCAGAGTCGTGGACGTTCATCTGGCAGCCGTAGGTGCGGACCTGATAGGTACGCACCGACGAGCCCTCAGGCGGGCAGGCGACAGCGTCGGTCTGGCGAACACCGCTGCCCGCGGTCGCCTCTCGCGTCACCATCGATGTCACGGCCACCATGGTACGGACAGGTCAGAACGGTGATCTGTGCGGATTCACGAGTTCCAGGCACGGTGGGCTCTACCTGGGTAAGGTCTGCACCCATGGAGGCAGGCGGGTCGGAAGTGAAAGAGGTCGATCCGACTCCGGGGTCCGTACCGATGGTCTCGATGGAGGGTGTCAACAAGCACTTCGGCAGCCTTCATGTGCTCAAGGACATCAACCTGAAGGTGGACCGTGGGCAGGTCATCGTCGTGCTTGGTCCGTCCGGGTCGGGAAAGTCGACGCTGTGCCGCACCATCAATCGTCTGGAGACCATCGATTCGGGCACGATCGCGATCGACGGTGAGGTGCTGCCGGCCGAGGGCAAGAAGCTGGCGCAACTGCGGTCCGACGTCGGCATGGTGTTCCAGTCGTTCAACCTGTTCGCGCACAAGACAATCCTCGAGAACGTGACGCTGGCGCCGATGAAGGTGCGCAAGGTGTCCAAGGACAAGGCCCGCGAAACGGCGATGTCATTGCTGGAACGGGTCGGGGTCGCCAATCAGGCCGACAAGTACCCGGCGCAGTTGTCGGGCGGTCAACAGCAGCGGGTGGCCATCGCACGGTCGCTGGCGATGAATCCCAAGGTGATGCTGTTCGACGAGCCCACCAGCGCGTTGGACCCCGAGATGATCAACGAAGTCCTCAACGTCATGACCTCCCTCGCGAAGGAGGGCATGACGATGGTCGTCGTGACCCACGAGATGGGTTTCGCGCGCGGGGCGGCCAACCGCGTTGTGTTCATGGCTGACGGCGCGATCGTCGAATCCGCTGAACCGACCGAGTTCTTCACCAACCCACAGACCGACCGCGCCAAAGATTTTCTCTCCAAGATTCTCAAGCACTGATTCGAAAGGAACCATCTATGCAATCCATTTCGAAGCGCGTCTTGGGCGCGATAGCACTTGCTATCGCACTGCCCTTTGCGGCAACCGCATGCGGCGGCGGCGACAGCGGCGACACGATCGTCATCGGAACGAAGTTCGACCAGCCGGGTCTCGGACTGAAGAATCCCGACGGCACCATGAGCGGCTTCGACGTGGACGTCGCTAAGTTCGTCGCCAAGGAACTCGGCTATAGCGAAGACAAGATCGAGTGGAAGGAAGCGCCGTCGGCGCAACGCGAGACACTCATCCAGAACGGCCAGGTGGAGTTCATCGTCGCGACCTACTCGATCACCGACTCCCGCAAGGAGAAGGTGTCGTTCGCCGGGCCATATCTGATCACCGGCCAGAGCCTGCTGGTGCGCGAAGACAACACCGACATCACGGGTGAGGCCTCGCTGCAGAACAACAAGAAGCTGTGCTCGGTGTCGGGTTCGACTCCGGCGCAACGCATCAAGGACAAGTACCCCGGTGTGCAGCTGCAGCAGTACGACACCTATTCGGCGTGCATCGAGGCCCTCAAGAACGGCGCGGTGGACGCCGTCACCACCGACGAGGTCATCCTCGCCGGCTACGCCGCGCAGACACCCGGCGTCTTCAAGCTCGTCGGCGGGACGTTCTCCGAGGAGCGCTACGGCATCGGCCTGAAGAAGGGCGACACCGAACTACAGAAGAAGATCAACGACGCCATCGTGAAGATGGAGAACGACGGCGCCTGGAAGAAGGCGTGGGACGACAACCTCGGTCCCGCAGGCATCCCGGCTCCTCAGCCGCCGAAGATCGACCAGACCTAGACGGGCGAAAACCCAAGGGAGCCTGAAGAGCCCGAGAGAACCTAGGAAGATTCAGTGGAGGTCTTCACCGAGTACCGCGCCCAGATTTTCGAGGCATTCTGGACCACGATCCAGCTGACGGTCTTCTCCGCCATCGGCGCCTTGATTCTCGGCACGTTGCTGGCGGCGATGCGGCTGTCGCCGGTACCGATGCTGAACTGGGTCGGCACGGCGTACGTCAACGTGGTCCGAAACACCCCGCTGACGCTGATCATCCTGTTCTGTTCGTTCGGGTTGTCGCAGACATTGGGGATCACGCTGGTCGACCGGAACTCGCCGACCTCCATCGACGACAGCAACTTTCGGCTCGCGGTGCTCGGGTTCACGGTCTACACCGCGGCTTTCGTGTGTGAAACGGTGCGGTCGGGCGTCAACACCGTGCCGCTGGGCCAAGCCGAGGCGGCCCGCTCGCTGGGCCTGACGTTCGGCCAGAATCTGCGGATCATCCTGCTGCCGCAGGCGTTTCGCTCGGTGATCATCCCGCTGGGTTCGGTGCTGATCGCGCTGACGAAGAACACCACCATCGCCTCGGCGATCGGCGTGGCCGAAGCCGCCCTGTTGATGAAGGAGATGATCGAGAACACCGCGGCGCTGATGACGATTGGTGTCATCTTCGCGGCGGGATTCGTCATCCTCACGCTGCCGACGGGTCTGTTCTTCGGGTGGCTGGGCAAGCGAATGGCGGTGGCACGGTGACCGGAGCCAACGAGAAGAACGGGCAGCCATGAGTTCGGCATCGGTGCTCTTCGACGCGCCCGGCCCCCGTGCGCGGGTACGCAACCGGATCGTCACGGTGGTCACCCTGGTGGCCCTGCTACTCATCGCCTGGGTGGTGTACTCGCGACTGCAGGCACGAGGACAGCTCACCGCGGCGAAGTGGGAGCCGTTCCTGACGGCGAATCTGTGGAAGACGTACATCCTTCCCGGCGTGGAGGGCACGCTGACGGCCGCCGCAGTGTCGATCGTGCTGGCGTTGGTGCTGGGCTTCGCATTGGGTGTGGGACGGATGTCCACGCACCCGGCGATCCGGTGGCCGGCTGCGGTATTCGTGGAGTTCTTCCGTGCGGTGCCCGTGCTGGTGATGATGATCTTCGCGTACTTCCTGTACGCGATGTACGACGTGTTCCCGTCCAGACAACTGGCACTGGCGGGCGTCATCACCGGTCTGACGCTCTACAACGGCGCGGTCATCGCCGAGATCGTCCGGGCCGGGGTCAATGCGCTGCCACGCGGACAGTCCGAAGCAGCATCGGCACTCGGATTGCGGTGGGGCCAGACGATGCGCTCGATCCTGCTGCCGCAGGCGATCACGTCGATGCTGCCGGTGCTCATCTCGCAGCTGGTCGTCGTGCTGAAGGACACCGCGATCGGCTACCAGATCACCTTCCTGGAGATGGTGCGCCAAGGTACCCAGGTCGGCGCCGCCTACGGGAACTACATCCCCGCGCTGATCGTCATCGCCATCCTGATGATCGCGGTCAACTTCAGTCTCGGATACTTCGCGACCTGGCTCGAGGGACGACTACGACGCTCGCGCCGCGGTCCGGCGCCGATGCACGCCGATGAACCCGTCAATCAAGGCGCCTTCGGGGCCGGCGCCGGCGGCACCATCTAGATCAAGGCGGCGCACCGCTCCAACTGTTCAGCCGTGGGCGGCTGATAGAACGACAGCACCGCGTGTTCGCAGCCGACGCTTTTGAGCTCGGGCAGGCGGGCGAGTTGCTCGTCGAGGTGCCCCTCCACGGCGGGTTGGATGAACAGCTGTATCGAGCGCCGGATCTCTGCCGGATCGCGGCCGACTTCGGCACACGCTTCGTCGAGTAGGGCGCTGGTCTTCGTCCACGCCGCGACGTCGCCGTGACTCGGGACATTCGATTCGTCGGCGTGACGGGCAATGACGCGCAACATCTTTGGCTTCTCGCCGCCGACGACGATCGGCGGATGCGGCTTCTGGAGCGGCTTCGGGTTGGCGAGCGCCTCGCGCAACTGATAGTGACGACCTTCGAAAGTGACGGTGTCCTCGGTCCACAATCGCCGGATGATGGTGAGCGCCTCGTCGAGCATCTCCACCCGCACCCCCGCGCTCGGGAACTCGAGGCCGTAGCCGCGGTGCTCCTCCTCGTGCCAGCCGGCGCCCAGTCCGAAATCCAGTCGCCCACCGCTGATGTGGTCGACCGTCACCGCCATCTTCGCCAGCACCGCCGGGTTGCGGTATGTGACGCCGGTGACCATGCAGCCGACCCGGGCACGAGACACCACGCTGGCCATGGCCGCCAACGATGTCCACCCCTCGTAGGTCGGATCCGACAGGTCTGCCAACCCGTAGAAGTGGTCGTAATTCGCGATCGAGTGAAACCCGAGCTCGTCGGCCCTC
Source organism: Mycobacterium barrassiae (assembly GCF_025822765.1). Taxonomy (GTDB): domain Bacteria; phylum Actinomycetota; class Actinomycetes; order Mycobacteriales; family Mycobacteriaceae; genus Mycobacterium; species Mycobacterium barrassiae. Next base: position 164,970 of record NZ_JACKUK010000023.1, read on the forward strand.
GACCAGAACTCGTGCAGCACCGGGTAGTCGAACGTCGGGGCGATCTTGGCCGAAAGCAGCATCTGCGCAACCTACCTCGCGCCCGCCCTCCGCCGTCACACCGAGCGGCGCTCCCGTTCACTGGCCAACTCGACGCTGACGACATCGAACGCCATCGACTGGTGGTAGCCCCGGCGGGCCAACATCCCGACGAGCCTGCGCATCACCTTGGCGTCGTCGTCGCCGGCGAGCGTTTCGCGGCGCAGCTTGTCGCGGACCAACTGCTCGGCGCGCTGACGTTCGGCGCCCGCGTCGATCCCGGCCAGCGCCGCGCTGATCACCTCGTCGTCGACGCCCTTGTTGCGCAACTCGGCGGCCAAGGCGCGCTTGCCTTTCCCCGCGTTGAGGCGCCGCGAGCGAACCCACTGTTCGGCGAAGTCCGCGTCATCAACCAACCCGACATGCGCCAACCGGTCGAGCACTCTGGTGCTGACATCGTCGGGGTAACCCCGCTTGGCCAGCTGCGCCTCCAGTTCGGCGCGGGTGCGTGCCCTCGCGGTGAGCAGACGCAGACACAACGCCCGCGCCTGCTCCTCGCGAGATGCCTCAGAAGTCGACCGGGGCGGGCAGTACGTCATCTATCGAGCCATCGGACAAGTCAGCGGTCACCACGGCACCGATACCGAGCTTTTCCTTGATCTTCTTCTCGATCTCGTTGGCCACGTCGACGTTCTCCAGCAGGAAGTTGCGGGCGTTCTCCTTGCCCTGGCCCAGCTGTTCGCCCTCGTAGGTGAACCAGGACCCGGACTTACGGATGAAGCCCTGCTCGACACCCATGTCGATGAGCGAGCCTTCCTTGCTGATGCCCTTGCCGTAGAGGATGTCGAACTCCGCCTGCTTGAACGGCGGCGACACCTTGTTCTTGACGACCTTCACCCGGGTGCGGTTGCCCACCGCGTCGGTGCCGTCCTTGAGGGTCTCGATTCGCCTGACGTCCAACCGGACCGAGGCGTAGAACTTCAACGCCTTTCCGCCCGTCGTCGTTTCGGGCGAATTATGCACCATAACGCCGTCGACGAAATAGTTGTGGTTGCCCTCGACCTCGATGTCGTAACGATTCATCGATCGAGTGTGCGGCTTGACATGGACGTCGAGGATCCGCGCGGGCACCAGTCTCTGCGTGGGTTCGACAAACTGTGGCGCGACGCTCCCCTTGCCGCGGAAGCGAGGAAGCAGCTTGTACTCCATCGACGGGGCCATGTACGGCGCTACCAGTTCCTGGAACTTCGCGGTCGCGGCGGTGGAGAACACGAGCACGGCCTTTCCAGCCGCACCAGCCCGTCGCAACCGCACGTCCAGGCCGTGGACGTCGCGCAGGTAATCGCGCAGGTGTGTACGGGTGCCCTCGGTCATCGCCTCGACGCAGATCTCGATGCGGCCGCTGCCGCCGGCGGTGCGCTCCTGCAAGCCCTTCGACCGGAGAGTGAACGAGCCATCATCCATGTACCAAATCGCCAGCGCCAACGGTGTGAGCGCCTTGAGGTACTCCTCTGAGAAGAACTTCTTGCCATCACCCAGGTAAACCGCGCGCTGCAACTCAGCCAGCTCGGGCAATGGCGTGAAGTCGACAAACGTCGCGCCCTTGTCATTGACCCGGGTGGAGTGCGCGATATTGCCCAGCAGTTCTGTCTTCCACTGCAAGTAATCAACTTGCTTGGCACCGTGTCCCATGCGGAACCGCATGCCGTTACGGTCTCGCCGATTGGGCGACAGGTTGCCATCACCCATCAACGAGCCGAGCACGACCTGGAACTGCTGATCACTGAGACGGTGCGGCTCTGCTGCCATCACCCGATCGCCGACGATGAGATCGCCCGCCTCCCGCCAGCCGCCGGGTGTACGGATCAGGTGATTCGGGGTTGCCGCAAACTGGGACTTTCCATTGCCGCTCGACTTCTCGACGGTGAACTGGAGGAACTGCTCGGCGGGACCGTTGTTGAACCAGTTCACCACCTTGCGAGGTACGACCCGGTCGGTATCGGGGTCGTAGGAAAGGACCTCCACGTCCATCTTCTGGTTGACGATCTTGCCGATCTTCTCGGTGGTGCCGTCAGCCAACTGGACCCGCGTGCTGTAGTTGAAGCACCCGAACATCACGCCGATCTTCTCGCGGAGCTGGTTGATGAAGATCGCGGTGGTGCCCGAGTTATTCAGGGCGCCAGTCATTTTCCGCAGTGCCTGGCTCATCAACCGGGCCTGCAGGCCGACGTGGCTGTCCCCCATCTCACCTTCGATCTCCGCCCGCGGCACCAGCGCGGCCACCGAGTCGATGACCAGGATGTCGAGCGCGCCGGAGCGGATCAGCATGTCGGCGATCTCCAGCGCCTGCTCACCGGTGTCGGGCTGCGACACCAGCAGCGAGTCGGTGTCGACACCCAACTTCTGGGCGTAGTCCGGGTCCAGCGCGTGCTCGGCGTCGATGAACGCCGCGATGCCGCCCGCGGCCTGCGCATTGGCGACCGCGTGCAGGGCGACGGTGGTCTTACCCGACGACTCCGGGCCGTAGATCTCGATGACCCGCCCGCGCGGCAGGCCCCCGATCCCGAGCGCCACATCGAGAGCGATCGAACCGGTGGGGATGACGGAGATGGGCTGGCGGACCTCTTCGCCGAGGCGCATCACCGAGCCTTTACCGAAGCTCTTGTCGATCTGTGCGAGCGCCAGCTCGAGGGCTTTCTCGCGGTCAGGGGCCTGCGTCATGGGTTCGTCTCCGTCCCTTTTGGTGTTCGGGCGATCGGTTCTCGATCGGTTGGCCGTGACGCTAGAGGTCGGTACCGACAAGTCGGCGTGACCAGCATCCCGCGCTGTTCCCACAGTAGACGAACACCTGTTCGATTCAAGCTGACACGCCGACGGGTCCGGCTCGCCATGAAAAGAGTGCTCGCCGGAAAAAGATCCCCGGCATATGGTGGGGTCATCCGGCCCAGATTGGGGCAGACGTGCACGAGATGGCGCTGACGCAGAGTGTTGTCGATGCGGTGTGCGAACACGCCGCAGGCCGGCGGGTGCACAGCGTGCGGCTCGAAGTCGGGGCGCTGTGTGCCGTCGTCCCCGATGCGATGACGTTCTGTTTCGAACTCGCGACCGAGGGCACCGTCGCCGCCGGCGCCAGCCTCGAGGTCGACATGCGTCCCGGCGAGGCGCGCTGTCGCAGCTGCGGCACCAGCTTCGAGCTGAACGACCTGATCTTGTTATGCCCTTGCGGCAGTGCCGATGTCGATGTGATCGCCGGCCGGGACCTGAAGATCCTCTCGATGGAGGTGAGCTGAGCATGTGCGCAACATGTGGCTGCGGCGACGAGAGCGCGACCATCGCCATGCCTGGAGCGCAGTCCGGGCACTCCCATGATCACCCCCACCCCCACGTCCATCCTCATGACCATCCCCATGATCACCCGCACACCGAGACCGTCTCGCTGGAACAGCGGGTGCTCGCCAAGAACGATCTGCTGGCCGAGCAGAACCGGCAATGGCTGGCCGAGCGCGGGATCCTCGCGTTCAACATCACGAGTTCACCTGGTGCAGGCAAGACCACGCTGCTCGAGCGCACCATTCGCCGCCTCAGGGCACAGCGCGACGTAGGGGTGATCGAAGGCGACCAGGAGACATTGCTCGACGCTGACCGGATCACCGCCGCTGGAGCGCGCGCAGTGCAGGTCAATACCGGAGCGGGTTGCCACCTCGACGCCGAGATGATCGCGCGAGCGCTGCACACCCTGGACCCGGGCAGGGGCTCGTTGCTCTTCATCGAAAATGTGGGAAACCTCGTCTGCCCGGCCCTGTTCGATCTCGGTGAGCACAGCAAGGTCGTCGTCATCTCGGTGACCGAAGGAACCGACAAGCCGTTGAAGTACCCGCACATGTTCGCCGCGGCGGGCCTGGTGCTCATCAACAAGACAGACCTGCTGCCGTATGTCGATTTCGACCTCGATCTCTGTGCGCGCCATGCCCGTTCGGTCAATCCCGACGTCGAGATCGTCCCCGTCTCGGCCACCACCGGAGACGGTATGGATGGCTGGTACCGATGGATCGACGCGCGTGCAACCGACCTTCAGCCGTCTCCCACAAAAGTGTGATTGACAACACACTTTGACGGGAGTAAACCCAGGTTTAGCGACGCGCAAGTGGGCCGAAAGTCGACTCCTGCGCCGCCAGGGACTCCCAGCCCGGGGTCCCGGAAAGCCGCAAGCATGCCGACAGAAGCTGCCCAAAAAGCGGAACAAACCCTGATCCACGTTCTGTGGATCAACGCCGGTCTCAGTTGTGACGGCGATTCCGTGGCATTGACAGGCGCCACCCAACCAACCATCGAGGAGATCGCGCTCGGAGCACTTCCCGGTTTGCCTCAAATCGCGGTGCACTGGCCGTTGATCGACTTCGAATGCGGACCCACGGGCGGCGCGGACGATTTCCTCGAATGGTTCTTCAAGGCCGACCGCGGGGAGTTGGAACCGTTCGTGCTGGTCGTCGAGGGGTCCATTCCCAACGAGGACCTGCATCAGGAGGGGTATTGGTGCGGGTTCGGCAACGACCCGTCGACCGACCAGCCGATCACCACCAGCGAGTGGCTCGACCGGCTGGCGCCGAAGGCGACCGCGATCGTGGCCGTGGGAACGTGCGCGACGTACGGCGGAATCCACGCGATGGCGGGCAATCCGACCGGCGCGATGGGCGTGCCGGACTACCTCGGCTGGGATTGGAAGAGCAAGGCCGGCATTCCCATCGTGTGCGTGCCGGGCTGCCCCATCCAGGGCGACAACCTCTCCGAGACGTTGACCTACCTGCTGTACATGGCTACCGGTCAGGCGCCGATGATCCCGCTGGACGACGCGCTGCGACCTCAATGGCTCTTTGGCAACACGGTGCACGAGGGGTGCGACCGCGCTGGCTATTACGAGCAAGGTGACTTCGCAACCGAGTACGGCTCACCCAAATGCATTGTGAAACTTGGGTGCTGGGGTCCTGTGGTCAAGTGCAACGTGCCGAAGCGCGGCTGGATCAACGGTGTCGGCGGCTGCCCGAACGTCGGCGGCATCTGCATCGGATGCACGATGCCGGGCTTCCCTGACAAGTTCATGCCCTTCATGGACGAACCGCCGGGCGGAAAGATCTCCACAGCCGCCTCCGGCCTGTACGGCTCGGTGATTCGCAATCTGCGCCACATCACCGGGCAGACCGTCGACAAGGAGCCGAGGTGGCGGCATCGGGGCAAGGAACTGACGACAGGAGCGAAGCGCACCTGGTAGTTGCGCGTCGCAGGCGAAAGGCAAAACTCAATGACAACCACAGTTCCCGGACCCCAGCACACCAACAGGGACCCGAGCACGCTCGTCGAGATGTCGTGGGATCCGATCACCCGAATCGTCGGAAGTCTCGGCATCTACACCAAGATCGATTTCGAGAATCGCGAGGTCGTCGAGTGCCACAGCACCTCGTCGATCTTCCGTGGTTACTCCATCTTCATGAAGGGCAAGGACCCTCGCGACGCACACTTCATCACGAGCCGCATCTGTGGCATCTGCGGTGACAACCACGCCACGTGCTCGTGCTACGCGCAGAACATGGCGTACGGCGTCAAGCCGCCGCATATCGGCGAATGGATCATGAACCTCGGCGAAGCCGCGGAATACATGTTCGACCACAACATCTTTCAGGAGAACCTGGTAGGCGTCGACTACTGCGAGAAGATGGTCTCCGAGACCAATCCCGGGGTGCTGGCCAAGGCCGAGAACACGTTGGCGCCGAACTCCGACGCCCACGGCTACCGCACCATCGCCGACATCATGCGCGCGCTGAACCCGTTCACGGGCGAGTTCTATCGTGAGGCCCTCGTCGTCAGCCGCTGGACGCGAGAGATGTTCTGCCTCATGGAGGGCAGGCACGTTCACCCCTCCACGCTGTATCCCGGTGGCGTGGGCACGGTGGCCACCATCCAGCTGATGACCGACTACATGAGCCGGTTGATGCGCTACGTCGAGTTCATGAAGAAGGTCGTGCCGATGCACGACGACCTGTTCGACTTCTTCTACGACGCCCTCCCTGGCTACGAGCAGGTCGGCCTGCGCCGCACGCTGCTGGGGTGCTGGGGTTCGTTCCAGGATCCGGAGGTGTGCAACTTCGCCTACCGGGACATGGAGCGTTGGGGTGACGCGATGTTCGTCACGCCGGGTGTCGTCGTCGACGGCAAGCTGGTCACCCACTCCCTGGTGGACATCAATCTCGGCATCCGGATCCTGTTGGGCAGTTCGTATTACGACGACTGGACCGACCAGGAGATGTTCGTCAAGACCGATCCGCTGGGCAATCCGGTCGATCGGCGCCATCCCTGGAACCAGCACACCAATCCCCGGCCGCAGAAACGCGATATGGACGACAAGTACAGCTGGGTCATGTCGCCGCGCTGGTTCGACGGCACGGATCACCTGGCGCTGGACACCGGCGGCGGTCCGCTCGCGCGGCTGTGGAGCACCGCGCTGGCCGGGCTCGTCGACATCGGTTACGTCAAGTCGACCGGCAGCAGCGTGCAGATCAATCTGCCGAAAACCGCGCTCAAGGGCCCGGTCTCGCTGGAATGGAAGATCCCGAAGCACGGGAGCAACACCATCGAGCGCAACCGGGCGCGGACATACTTCCAGGCCTACGCGGCGGCCTGTGCGCTGCACTTCTCCGAGAAGGCTCTGGCGGAGATCAGGGCGGGGCGCACCAAGACCTGGGAGAAGTTCACGGTGCCCGACGAGGCGATCGGTTGCGGCTTCACTGAGGCGGTACGCGGTGTGCTCAGCCACCACATGGTGATCCGCGACGGCAAGATCGCGAACTACCATCCGTATCCGCCCACACCGTGGAACGCCAACCCACGCGACAGCTACGGAACTCCCGGACCGTATGAGGACGCCGTGCAGGGGCAGCCGATTTTCGAGGAGAACGATCGGGACAACTTCAAGGGCATCGACATCATGCGCACGGTGCGCAGCTTCGACCCATGCCTGCCGTGCGGCGTGCACATGTATCTCGGCGAGGGCAAGACACTCGAGAAGCTGCACTCACCGACCCAGTCCGTCACTGGGGAGTAGTACATGGCCTCGACTGGACATCAAGACCCGGAGGCACTCGACGACGAAACACGGTGGCGTTCAGCAGGTGACCGGATTCAGACCCTGCTGGACGCCAGTGCGAGCAGCGGGACGGTCGTGCACGAGCGGACCCAACTGCTCGCGCTCGAACTGACGGACCTCTACGGGGCGGCGCTCGCTCGGGTCGTCGCCATCACCGCCGAAGCGGAACCGGACCTCGTCGATCGATTCGCGGCCGACGAACTCGTCGCGAGTCTCATGCTCGTCCACGGACTTCACCCCCATGGTGTGGAGCGCAGGATCGAGGACGCCCTCGACAGCGTCCGGCCGTATCTCGGTTCCCACGGCGGCGACGTCGCCCTGCTCGACGTGGTCGATGGCGAGGACGGCCCGGTGGTTCGTCTGCAGTTCGCGGGCAGCTGCAAGAGCTGTCCGTCGTCGGCGGTCACGCTCGAGTTCGCCGTCGAAGACGCTGTGCGTGCCGCCGCACCCGAGATCGCGGCGATCGAGGTCGTCGCCGCGGATTCGGCCAGCACGTCCGGTCTGATCTCGGCCGACTCTCTGCTGAGCCGTGTACACGCCGCGGGAACCATGCACAGCGGCGCGTGGCATCCACTTCCCGAGATCGAGGGTCTTCGCCACGGCGAGGTCGGCGGATTCCTGATCGCCGGAGTACCGATCCTGGCCTGCCGGGTCGGCGACGAGCTGTACGCCTACCACGATCGGTGCGGCCAATGCCACGACTCGATGGCCGGCGCCGCGTTGCACCGACCGATGGGCGCACCCGTCGGCCAGGCGGTCCTGCGTTGTCCGCACTGCCACGCACATTTCGACGTCGTGCACGCAGGCGCCTCGGTAAACGGCACACGAGTGAACGGCACCGTCGATACGACCGCTCACCCGCACCTCGACCCGATCCCCCTGCTCCGTCGCGACGGGGTTCTTTCGGTCGCGGTGCACGTCGAGGCGACCGGGGTGACGTGATGGCCGATGCAACCGCCTTCGACGTCCTGTCCCGAATCCGGGCCAACAGGCCGCCCGTGCAGCCGGCCGGTGAACGCTGCGAGATGTGCGCCGAGCCGATCGCCGACGAGCACCAGCACGTCGTCAATGTGTCGGCGCGCCAACTGATGTGCACATGCCGCGCCTGCTATCTGCTGTTCACCGATCCACACGCCAAGCTCCGCTACCGGGCGGTGCCGGATCGATATCTCACCTTCTCCGATTTCGTGTTGGATCGTCGGGCCTGGGAAGCGCTCCAGATACCGGTCGGGCTGGCGTTCTTTTTCCACAATTCCGAGATGGACAAGACAGTCGCCTTCTATCCGGGCCCGGCCGGTGCCACCGAGTCCGAACTGAACCTCGACGCGTGGAGTTCGATCAGCGGCGCCGACAACCGACTTGCCATGCTGGCCGACGATGTCGAGGCCCTGCTCGTACGAGTCCCCGACGGCGACCATGCGGATCCCGAACAGGACGCACCGGCCGAGTGCTATCTGGTCCCCATCGACGCGTGCTACGAGTTCGTGGGCAGGCTGCGAATGTTGTGGCGCGGCTTCGACGGCGGCCACGAAGTCCGGGAGTTCGTCGACGAGTTCTTCGAGTGGATCAGGGCGCGCAGCAAGGTGGCGTCGGGGTGAGCAGTCTGACGTTCACCGTCGTCGACGTGGCCGCAGAGCAGTTTTCGGTCACGCCGCGACTGCTCGCGCGCGTCGCCATCACAGCCGGTGACGACGAGCCGATTCAGGCGATCGCCCTGCGTTGTCAGATCCGTATCCAACCACTGCGGCGGCCCTACTCCGACGACGAGGCCGCTGGCCTGCTCGACCTGTTCGGGCCGCGCGAGCGCTGGGCCAACACCCAACGCACGTTCCTGTGGCAGCACAGCACCGCCATGGTCCAAGGCTTCACGGGTGCCACCGAGGTTTCGCTGCCGCTGGAGTGCACCTACGACTACGAGGTCACGGCATCGAAGTATCTGCACGCCTTGCGCGACGGCGCCGTTCCCCTGCTGTTCCTGTTCAGCGGAACGGTGTTCATGCCGGGCGACCGCGGCTTCTCGGTTCGCCAGGTGCCGTGGGAATGCGAAGCCCGGCACGACATGCCGGCGTCGGTGTGGACCGACCTCGTTCGGATCCACTACCCCAACACCGGATGGGTGCGTCTGGGGCATGGCACCGTGTCCGCGCTGGCTGCCTACAAGTCGGCACGTGGAATGCTCGACTTCGAAGATGCGATCACCACATTGCTCGCCGAGGCCCCGCAACTGACGCCACCCACCCCTGCGCCCGAGGAGGTCCGGTGAGGCGCGGCTGGGAGCGAGCGCGCGCCATCGCCGACGCCGTGCTCTACGAGGGCTACCTGCTCTACCCCTATCGCGCGACGTCGGCCAAGAACCAATCCCGTTGGCAGTTCGGGGTGCTCGGACCACCCGGCGCATCGGATGCCGGCATCGGCGAGAACGACAGCCTGTCGGCGCAGTTCCTGGTCGACGGCGCCGGCGAGCTGACACTCGTCGTGCGCTTTCTGCAGCTGCAGCACCGCCGCGCCGAACGCGACATCGGTGGCGGCACTTTCGAGCCGGTCGACGAACTGATCAGCGGCTCGCAGTCATGGGTCACGTGGGACGAGGCAGTGGAGCGCGAACTGTCTTTCGGCCCCTTCGATCTCAACGATCTCCCGCGGCCGCTCAGTCTGCGGGTGGAGGCTGCTGACGGCAGCGACGCCGAGAGCATCGACGGCGGTCGGCTGGTCCGCACCAGAGCCGCCGTCAACGCCGAACTGATGGTTGCCGCCGAACGCGTCGACGACCTCTTCCGGGTCAGCATGGCGATTCGGAATACCGGCCCGGAGGCAACCGACAAGGACAGGGCCATCGCCACATCGCTGATCGGCACCCACGTCATCGCGGAAGTGGTTGGCGGGGAGTTCATCTCACTGCTGGAGCCGCCAGAATCCGCTGTGGAAGCGGTGTCGCGACTCCACCAGCACCGCTGCTTCCCGGTGCTCGCCGGGCGGCGGGGCGAACACGACCTGTTGCTGATCTCGCCGATCATCCTCTACGACCACCCGGAGATCGCCGAACAGAGCGAGGGTGCGCTGTACGACTCCACGGAGATCGACGAACTGCTCACCCTTCGCGTGATGACGATGACCGACGAGGAGAAGGCTCAGGCACGGGCCACCGACCCGCTCGCGGCGGCGATCATCGACCGGTGCGACTCGATGTCACCCGACGCACTCGCGCAGCTGCATGGCGTCCTGCGCAACCCCCACGGCCCAGAACCCGGACACGACCCGCGACTCGACGCCTTGGATGAGCAGATGAGGTCAGCCGGCCTGATCCCGGAAGTCCCGGAAGGTGTCGATTGGTGGGATCCGGTGGCCGACACCGCCGTTCGCCCCGACCTCGACGCCGTACTGGTCAACGGTGTGCGTGTGTCGGCAGGTTGCCGAGTTCGCCTGCGGCCGTCACGGCGCGCCGATGCGCAGGACATCTTCTTCGCGGGAAAGAGCGCCCGAGTCACTTCAGTGCACGAGGATGTCGACGGCCAGCAGTACGTGGGCGTCATCGTCGAGGACGATCCCGACGTCGAAATGCCCGACTCTTACGGCCGTTACCTGTACTTCATGCCGGACGAAGTCGAACCGATCGAAACAAGAGTAGTCAGCCCAGATAGGAGTTCATGATGGAGGCAATTGGTTGGGTCGCAACCGGTGTCATCGCCGCGGTCATCGTCGGTGGAGTGGTGGTCGGGCTCCGCTCCCTCCCAGATGTACGGCGGTACATGAAGATGCGCAACATGTAGTTGGGAGTTCGTCAACCAGATGAACCGCATCCTGGTCGCCGGGATCGGCAACATCTTCCTCGGGGATGACGGTTTCGGACCCGAGGTGCTGCGCCATGTCGCCGGGCACTCGCTCGGCGCCGACGTGCGTGTAGTGGACTACGGAATCAGGGGCATGCACCTGGCCTACGACCTCCTCGACGAGTGGCACGCACTCGTCCTTGTCGACGCGCTGCCCAGTCGCGGCACACCGGGCACCTTGCACGTATTCGAGGCGGATCACGAGACCCTTTCCCCGACTGCTGGTCTCGAAGCGCACAGCATGGACCCGTCGGCCGTGTTCGCCACCCTCAACACGCTAGGTGGTGCGGCGCCGCGGACGATCGTCGTCGGCTGCGAAGTCGAGAGCATCGAGGACGGTATGGGGCTGTCGGAACCGGTCGCCGCGGCAGTGCCTGCGGCTGTCGCGGCCATCAACGACGTACTGGCCGAACTTTCTGCCCGTGCAGCGGCCCCCGCGGAGGGCTGACCGATGTGTCTGGGAATCCCGGGGCAGGTCGTCAGGATGCTGGAGGGCTACGGTGACCAGCTCGCCCTGGTCAACGTCGCTGGCGAGAACCGAAAAGTCAACGTCGGCATGCTGCCCGAGGAGACGTTCGATACCGGCGACTGGGTGATCATCCACATGGGGTTCGTCGTCGAGAAGACCGACAAGGCCGGTGCCGACGCCGCGCTCGCCGGGCTGAAGATGATGGGTAGCGGTCCCGAAATCGGAAATCCCGGTGAGATTCCCAAGGTCTCGCGATGACCGGCAGGCACAGGCTCCGCGTCTGCGTGCACGGCGTCGTTCAGGGGGTGGGTTTCCGACCGTTCGTCTACGCGTGCGCGGCGGCATTCGGCCTGTCGGGATCGGTACGCAACGACAGCTCGGGCGCGGTGATCGAGGTCGAGGGTGACACTGCCCAGATCGCCGATTTCCTCGACCGCCTTCACGACCGGCCGCCACCGTTGGCCGTCGTCGAATCGATCGAGACTCGAGATATTCCGGTTGTCGGCGGTACCGGGTTCACGATCGCGGACACCTCACGATCGACCGAGGGCTGCACGCTGGCCTCTCCCGACATCGCGATGTGTGCCGAATGCGCTGCCGAGCAGCGTGATCCGGGGAATCACCGCTATCGACACGCCTTCGTGAACTGCACCAACTGCGGACCGCGGTTCACGATCATCGCGTCGCTCCCCTATGACCGCGCATCGACGACGATGGCGCCGTTCCCCATGTGCGATGACTGCGCCGCCGAATACCACGACCCGGCCGATCGGCGTTTCCACGCCCAACCGGTGTGCTGTCCGCAGTGTGGCCCCACCTTGCGCTATCAAGACGGCGACGGCCGCGTGGCCGAATCCGAGGCAGCGCTGCGACAGACACGGCGGCTGCTGACCGACGGCGGGATCGTCGCGGTCAAGGGCATCGGTGGATACCATCTCGCCTGCGACGCCGCCAACGAGCGCGCCGTGGCCGAGCTGCGCAGACGAAAGCGGCGCGGCGACAAGCCTTTCGCAGTCATGGTGGCAGACCTGGAGTCGGCGTATGACCTCGCCGATGTCGATGCCGGCTCGGCACGGCTGCTGTCGAGTCCCCAACGGCCGATCGTATTGGTACCGCGCCGGGAGGCCGCGCCGGTGGCGGCATCGGTGGCCCCACACAATCCCGACCTCGGCGTCATGCTTGCCTACACGCCGTTGCATGCGCTGCTGTTCGGGCTGCCCGGTGACGAACCCGGCCCGGTAACGCTGGTGATGACCTCGGGCAACCTCGGCGGCGAGCCGATCTGCTTCGCCGACACCGATGCGCTGGAACGGCTTTCGCAGCTGGCCGATGCGTGGCTGATGCACGACCGGGAGATCCTGGTCCCCTGCGATGACTCCGTCCTGCGGATGGTCCGCATCGACGACGCCGATGACCAGTACTGCGAACTGCCCATGAGGCGCTCGCGCGGATACGCACCGCTGCCCGTCGCGCTGCCTGCGGCCGTACCGCCGACGCTCGCCGTCGGCGCCGACCTCAAGAACACGCTGGCGGTCGCCGAGGGTAAATACGCCTGGCTCAGCCAGCACATCGGCGACATGGACGATCTCGCAACGCTGTCGGCGTTCGACTCCGCGCGGCAACACCTGCAGGAACTCACCGGGGTGACACCGAACGTGCTTGTCGCCGACGCCCATCCGCTGTACCGGTCGACCGCCTGGGCGCACCGCAATGCCGCGGGCCGTCCGGTCCGGACCGTGCAGCACCACCACGCACATATCGCTGCTGTCATGGCCGAGCACGGTATGGACGGATCGCGGCAGGTTCTCGGGTTCGCCTTCGACGGAACCGGCTATGGACCCGACAACGCCGTATGGGGTGGTGAGGTGCTGCTCGCCGACTACAAGAGCTACCGGCGGCTGGCGCACCTCAAGTACGTGCCGTTACCCGGTGGGGACATCAGCGTGCTGCGGCCGTATCGGATGGCGCTGGCGCACCTGTGGGCCGCCGGTTTGGGCTGGGATCGTGACCTGGCGCCGGTGCGGGCGTGCCCGCAGGATGAGCAGCGCGTCCTGGCACACCAGCTCGAGACCGGTTTGGGTAGCGCTCCAACATCGAGCATGGGACGGCTGTTCGACGCCGTCGCGGCGTTGTGCGATGTCCGCCAGGTGGTCGCCTACGAAGCCCAGGCCGCCATCGAACTGGAGGGGTTGTCCCGCGTCGCCGATTGCGGCACAGCCGCTTACCAGTTCGCCGTCGACCCCGACCGCATGCCGGTGGTGATCGATCCGGCACCCGTGATCGCCGCTGTGGTCGCCGACACCCGGGCGGGCGTGTCCGCCGGTGTGGTGGGCGCCCGGTTCCACCGCGCGGTTGCGGAGCTGATCGTTCGACTGGCCACCTCAGTGGTCACCGATACGCCCACCGTCGCACTGTCGGGCGGAGTGTTCCAGAACGCTCTCCTGCTGCGCCTGACCATGCGTGGGTTGCGGGACAACGGATTCGACGTGATCACGCACCGCTCGGTGCCACCGAACGACGGTGGGATCGCGCTGGGCCAACTGTTGGTGGGGAATTCCTCATGAGGAAGGGAGGCCGCTGATGTGCTTGGCGGTACCGGGGAAGATCGTCAGTATCGACGACCGTGACGGCACCTTGATGTCGGTCGTCGATTTCGGCGGAATCAAGAAGGACGTCTGCCTGGAGTACATACCCGACGCGGAGGTCGGCCAATACGTCGTCGTCCATGTCGGTTTCGCCCTTCAGCGGCTCGACGAGGAATCGGCGATGCGGACACTCGCGGAGTTCGAACACCTCGGCGTGCTGAAGGAGGAGTTCACCGATGGTTTCGAGCTGGCCGCCAGGCAGGCCGGTCTCGACAACCCGACCACTAACGGAAATACCGAGGTGAAGCCATGAAGTACCTGGACGAATTCAGCGACCCCCAACTCGCGGGCCGTCTCGTCGACGAGATCAAGGCCGCGACCAGTCAGCGGTGGTCGATCATGGAAGTTTGTGGTGGACAGACTCATTCAATCATTCGCCACGGCATCGACCAGCTGCTGCCGGACACCATCGAGATGATTCACGGGCCCGGTTGCCCCGTCTGCGTGACGCCGCTGGAGATCATCGACAAGGCCCTCGAGATCGCGGCCCGTCCCGACGTGATCTTCTGCTCCTTCGGCGACATGCTGCGGGTTCCCGGCAGCGAGACGGACCTGTTCGGCGTCAAGAGCCGGGGCGGCGACGTACGGGTCGTGTACTCGCCCCTCGATGCGTTGAAGATCGCCAAGGAGAACCCCGCCAAGCAGGTGGTGTTCTTCGGAATCGGCTTCGAGACCACCGCACCCGCCAACGCGATGACCGTCTATCAAGCCAAACGCAACGGCATCGAGAACTTCTCACTGCTGGTCTCCCACGTCCTCGTGCCGCCCGCGATCTCGGCGATCATGGAATCACCCACGTGCCGCGTGCAGGCCTTCCTCGCGGCCGGTCACGTCTGCACCGTGATGGGGACCGAGGAGTATCCGCCGCTGTGCGACAAGTACGGCGTACCGATCGTCGTCACCGGATTCGAGCCGCTGGACATCCTCGAAGGCATTCGGCGCACGGTGCTTCAGCTGGAATCCGGTCGCCACGAACTGGAAAACGCGTATCCGCGGGCGGTACAGGCCGAGGGGAATTCCGCGGCCAAGGCCATGCTGCTGGATGTCTTCGAGGTGACCGACCGGTCGTGGCGCGGGATCGGCATGATCCCGAGCAGCGGTTGGCGGCTCTCATACGCCTACCGCGACTACGACGCCGAGCACCGATTCTCCGTCACCCACATCCACACCGAGGAATCGCACGTGTGCCGATCAGGTGAGGTCCTTCAAGGCCTGATCAAACCGCACCAGTGCGGGGCGTTCGGCACACTGTGCACACCGCGTAATCCTCTTGGCGCCACGATGGTTTCGTCGGAGGGCGCGTGCGCCGCCTACTACCTGTACCGGCGGCTGGAGGTGTCGAATGCCTGACTTCCCCACCGAGCCCGGCGCCACCATCGACATGGAGGCCTGGGTCTGTCCTGCCCCCCTGCGCAATGCACCGAACATCGTGATGGGGCATGGCGGCGGCGGGGCGATGTCGGCCGAACTCATCGAGCACCTGTTTCTGCCCGCCTTCGGTTCGGCCGCCGACGCGGGTATGGGTGATTCCGCGGTGCTACCGATCGGCGATGTGCGGCTTGCCTTCTCGACCGATTCCTTCGTGGTCAAACCACTGGTTTTCCCCGGCGGGACGATCGGCGATCTGGCGGTGAACGGAACCGTCAACGATCTCGCGATGGCGGGGGCGCAGCCGGTGGTGCTGTCGACGGCGTTCATCCTGGAGGAGGGCACGCCGCTCGATGAACTCGCCCACGTCGCACACGCTGTGGGAACGGCGGCGATGGCGGCCGGCGTGAAGTTGGTGACCGGCGACACGAAGGTGGTCGACGCCGGCCACGGCGACGGCGTGTACATCAACACCACCGGGATCGGCCTTGTCGACGAACGCGCCGACATCCGTCCGCAGCGCACCACCGAGGGTGACGTGGTCATCGTCAGCGGCGATATCGGCACCCATGGCGTCGCGGTGATGAGCTGCCGCGAGGGGTTGGAGTTCGGCACCACCGTGGCGAGTGACACCGCACCGCTGCACGGGCTCGTCGCCGCGATGATCGACACGGGTGCCGACATTCACACGATGCGCGACCCCACCAGGGGCGGAGTCGCGGCGACACTCAACGAGATCGCCAGGACCGCCGGCGTCGGAATCTCGTTGGACGAGCGGGCGTTCCCGATCCCCGCCGAAGTCCGCGACGCCTGCGGGCTGCTGGGCCTCGATCCGCTGTATGTGGCCAACGAGGGCAAGCTGCTCGCATTCGTCGCAGCCGATGATGCCGATGGTGTGCTGGACGCCATGCGGGCGCATCCGCTCGGCGCTCACGCGACGGTGATCGGTCGCTGTGTCGCCGAGCATCCCGGAATGGTGTCCGCCAGGACGGCGCTGGGCGGCACCCGCGTCGTCGACCTGCCCATCGGTGAACAACTACCGCGGATCTGCTGAATGAGCGGGCCCGAAACCTTTGCCTGCTACGCCTATCCACCAAACGAATTGGGGTATTGCGGCCCCGCCGAGGTCGCCCACCCCGACCTCGCCACCCATGCCCACGAGTTCGACGGTGCGTGGCCGTACCTGAAGGCCATCGCGGAGGCCGCAGGCGTGTCGGATCCGCTCGACGACGACGTCGTACGCAGCTATTGGGTCGGCGGACCGCTGCTGGACAAGGTCGATCCCGCCGAACTGTTGTCCCGCCTGCGTCGCGCCTTCACCGGCCAGATCACCGGACTGCTCGCTGATCTGCCCGACCGCGCACACGTGTTGGCCCACCACAGTTTTCACGTCTTCGTCGTCTACCCGTGGATCCGGTTCCTGGATCGCGACCCGGCCACGCCGTTGCGGGTCATGCAGGACTGCCGCATACGCTGGGGGGTTGTCGACTCCGTCGCGGGAGATCACACCGACATCGTCTCTCGCCCACTGTCGTTCGACGACGGCGCGCTGGCGCTCGGGGCGCCCCGCATCGAGACAGTGCGGTGGCGCAAGGACGGGCAGTCGCTCGCCCCGCCGCCGAACCCTGGGGAAACCGTGTCGGCACACTGGGATTGGGTGTGCGGGGCGTTGAGCCATACGGACACCGATGCCCTCGCCAACGCGACGCAGACGACCCTCGACCTGGTCAACACCGTCCGAAGCGCCGCCTCCTGAGCGGGCGCCGGGTCACCACTGGTCGCGCGGGACGTCGAAATCCGCGCACAGCGCGCGCCAGACCTCGCGTGGATCCACGCCGTCCTCGATGGCCTGCGCGGCGGTACGCCCATCGAGTCGCGTCAGCACGTGGTCGACGAGCATCGACGACGCGCGCACCGCACCGAACTGCGCCTCGACAAGTTCGTTGAATTCCGTCAACCGCACGGCGCCAATTTACGCCTCACCCGCGAGTGCTTCATGGCACACCCGTACCGGATCTTCGACATCGGCAAGGGTCGCCGCAGCCCTGCGTGCGGCCTCGCGGTAGCGGGGGGACGACAGCACCTCGGCCACCGCTGACGCCAACGCCTCCGCGGTCAGTGGCCGGACGAGGCGCGCACTGCCCTGCCGCACAACGCGATTGGCGATCTCCCACTGATCACCCCCGCCGGGAACCACCACCAGCGGGATGCCCGCCAGCAGCGTCTTCGACACCATGCCGTGCCCGCCGCCGCAGATCACCACGTCGGCCTTCGACAGCAGCTCGTCCTGACGGCCGAGCCCGACCGCCGCCCACGGCGGCACCGGACCATCGGGGCCCTCCAGCCGCGACACCACCACCCGCGACCCCTCGGGGAGCACCTCCCCCGGTGTCAGCGTGTCCAGCGCCAACTCGGCAAGGCCGCTTGTGCCCGTCTTCGCGGTGGACGGCGCGACAACCACCACAGGTCCTGAGCCGACCGGAATCTCCAGCGTCGACGAGGTCGGTTCGAAGTGCAGTGGGCCGACGAGCACGGCCTCCGGCGGCCAGTCCGGTCGCGGTAGCTCGAGCGCAGGCAACGTGGCGATCAGCCGTCGTCGCGGACCGGGATCGACGGCGGGTAAACCGATCTCGACTCGCGCCTCCTCACGCTGCCGTAACCCCTCGCGCCACGACCGGGCGGACAGCGCACGCAGCACCGCATCGCGGATCTTGCCCCGGATGCCGACGCCCGGCGCCAGCCCGCTGCCGATCGGCGGCAGGCCCTTCGACGGCCGATACAGCGGCTGCGGGTTCAGCTCGACCCACGGCAGGCCGAGCAGCTCGGCGGCGAACGCGCCTGCGACGGTGATCACGTCCGACACCACCAGATCCGGCGCCAGCTCTGCCAGCTGTGGCTTGTTGAGCACCGCCATCCGCGCGGCCCGTCGGTTGATCTTGGCCCCGGCGTCGGCGTCGTCGTCCTCCTCGGTGGCGTCCAACCCGAGGAGCTCGACCGCGTCGATCCCGGCCTTTGTCGCCGTCGCCAGCCACTGCGTGCCGGTGACAAGCGTCGGCGAATCCCCGTTGGCCCGAAAGCGAAGACACAGTGCAATGGCCGGAAAAGCGTGCCCGGGATCGGGTCCGGCAACGACCGCGACGCGCATTCGGCCTACCATGCCACAGCGCCACACCATAGGCTGAGGACATGACCGACCAGGCTTCCGAAGTGAGAACCGACATCGACAACGTCCGCACGGTCGAGACGTTTCTCTACGCACTCCAGGACCAGGACTTCGACACGCTGGACCGCTCGCTGGCCGACCACATCGAGTGGCAGAACGTCGGCTTCCCCACCATCCGCGGCCGCGAACGCATCGTCGGCCTGATGCGACGCGCAGAGGGCCGGATGGGCTTCGAGGTGAAGATTCACCGCATCGCGGCCGAGGGCAACGCGGTACTGACCGAGCGCACCGACGCCATGGTGTTCGGACCGCTGCGCATTCAGTTCTGGGTGTGCGGGGTGTTCGAGGTACACGGCGGCCGAATCACCCTGTGGCGGGACTATTTCGATACGCTCGACTTTCTCAAGGGGACGGTGCGGGGTATCGCGGCGACGGTGTTCCCCTCGCTGCGCGCGACGCTGTAACCAGCGCGGTTGATATTATTCGGGCTCGTTATGAGCACCGAAACCGCCCGCACCCGGCCCAACCTGGTCGAATACATCGGCTACTGCTACGGCCGGCGCCTGCCGGCGTCGATGCACGACTGGGTGCGTAACGACCTGGCAGGCAAGGGCGCGACGGTCCGCATGATGACCCGCGTCTTCATCCCGGCGTTCGTGATCCTGCTCCCCTTCTGGTTCATCCCGACCACGCTGGACGTTCACCTGTCCATGACGCTGCCGATCCTGATCCCGTTCGTGTTCTTCTCGCACGCGCTCAACAAGGTGTGGCGCCGCCACATGCTGCGTAAGCACGGTCTGGACCCGGGCCTGGTCGACGAACTCTCCCGCAAGAAGAACGCCCAC
This sequence comes from Mycobacterium barrassiae, assembly GCF_025822765.1. Classification (GTDB taxonomy): domain Bacteria; phylum Actinomycetota; class Actinomycetes; order Mycobacteriales; family Mycobacteriaceae; genus Mycobacterium; species Mycobacterium barrassiae. Next base: position 184,440 of record NZ_JACKUK010000023.1, read on the forward strand.
ATCCATCAGGCGTACATCGAGCGCTACGGACCCCGGACGGGGCCGTCCAGTTCACACGACGTCTAGCTACCCATCCGCGAAGGCGATGGCGACGAATAGCCATTGTGGGACGTGAAGACAACCTGCTCGGCGGCGTGCTGGTGCTGCCGGGCGGCAAACCTCGGGACACTTCGGCCGCACGCGTATGGCAGCTGGCCAATCAGCGGATGGAATGGCTGGCCTGGTCGCTGCGGCGCAGCCTGGGGAGTTCGGTGAAGGTGCGGCGGGTGCAGTATCGGAAGCGGGGCTGGAACAGTCCCGACCTCGATGCCCTTCGCGACGCGGAAACCGCACTACAGACCATGCAGCGCGATATCGATTCCCGTCCCGTGGTGCTGGTCGGCCATTCGATGGGCGCCCGTGTCGCAGTGCATCTCGCGGCACGAAGTGAGGTCGCCGGAATCGTCGCGCTCGCACCCTGGTGGCCGCTCAACGACGCCGATCTGGTGCCGGCCGGGAGCAAGCTGCTGACACTGCACGGCACCGCCGACAGCTGGACCGATCCGCGCTCCTCACGAACACAGACCCGGCGAGCTGGTGAACGCGGCGTCGACGCGCGGTGGTTGGGACTTCCGGATGCGGGTCACTATCTGCTGCGTGACGTCGACAAGTGGCACCGCCTGACGACCGAATTCGTCGCTGAGCAGCTGGGGGTGCGCTGCGCCTAGGCCCGGCGCAGGTGTCCCAACTCGTCGAAGGCCTGCGCCCAGCCGAGGAGACGGTCCGTGGCGTTGGACAGCTCGCTGCGGTAGCGCTGCTGCACCATAGGTGAGCTCGACATCGATCCGGTGTTGGCCGCCGACACCAATTGCGCTGCTGCTGTCACCATCTCGTTGTACTGACGGCTGCCGTGCTCCAGCTGCGCGGTGAAGGCCGCGATGGTGGGGGCCAGATACGCACGCGACTGTGGTGCGGAGCTGATCGCCCGTTCCATGGACACCACCTCGTTGGCGGTGGCGGTCATCGTCGCGGCGGTCTGATTGGCCGCCTCGGTCAGCTCCCGAAGCTCTTCGGACGGCAGCATCCGGCCTCGCTCCATCACACCCAGCAGGGAGTGCAGGCTCCGCTCAGAGGCCGCCAGTGCGGCCATCGGCTGGCGGGCGGCCGAACCCCACGCCGGAAGGCGGCGCGCGGCCCTCGAGCGTGGCGGCGGCAACGGCTCACGACGCAGCCAGCGATAACGCAGGAACGACAGCGTCGCCAGGAATGCGGCGCCCACCGCGATGGGGGCTGGGATGAACAACGCCCAGAACGGTGTCTCCCACGCCGACAACAGTCCGGTCACACCGATCCAGAACACCGTCGACACCGCAAAGAACACGGTCAGCCGCAGCGCCCAGCGGCGTTTCCGCAACAACTTGGCACGTGGATCCGCTGCGGCGTTGAGCTTTTCGGCCAGCACATCCGACCACTCGGCTGCGGTGTCGACACCGCGCTGAGCCAACGAGCGCCAAGCCTCCGGTCTACTCGCTCGCGAATTCACTGCTCGTCCTCACGGAAGTTATTGCGACAGCGGGTTTTCCGGTGTCGCCTGGGGGTTGGTTGCCGGCGTTGCGGGTGCGGTGGCCGCCGAGCCTCCGGCGGGCAACTGCTCGCCCCGCATGGACGCGCGAATCTGCTCGAGTCGCGAATGACCCGCCATCTGCACACTGGCCTGCTGCACCTCGAGCATGCGGCCCTGAACCGAGTTCTGCGCCAGCTCCGCCGATCCGATCGCGTTGGCGTAGCGCCGCTCGATCTTGTCGCGCACCTCGTCGAGGCTCGGCGTGTTGCCGGGTGCCGCCAGCTCACTCATCGACCGCAGCGACGCGCTGACCTGCTCCTGCATCTTGGCCTGCTCCAGCTGGCTGAGCAGCTTGGTGCGCTCGGCGATCTTCTGCTGCAGCATCATGGCGTTCTGTTCGACGGCCTTCTTGGCCTGTGCTGCGGCCTGCAGCGCCTGATCGTGAAGGGTCTTGAGGTCTTCGACGCTCTGCTCAGAGGTCACCAGCTGCGCGGCGAACGCCTCGGCGGCGTTGGTGTACTCGGTGGCCTTGGTGGCATCGCCTGCGGCGGTCGCCTGATCGGCGAGCGTGAGCGCCTGACGGACGTTGACCTGGAGCTTCTCGATATCGGCGAGCTGGCGGTTGAGCCGCATCTCCAGCTGACGCTGGTTACCGATGACCTGCGCGGCCTGCTGCGTCAATGCTTGGTGCTGGCGCTGGGCCTCCTCAATGGCCTGCTGGATCTGCACCTTCGGATCGGCATACTCGTCGACCTTGGAGCTGAACAGCGCCATGAGGTACTTCCACGCCTTGGTGAACGGATTGGCCATCGGTTCGTTCCGCCTTCGTGTCTGTCGTTGTCTCGGCCGTGGGCCGCCGGCTTACCGTGCAGCCCAATCTATCGGGTCGATGACCCTTGCCGCACCTACACCGCTCAGGCCACCGCCATCGACACAACCTGCGGAATGACAACCTTGGTCGCGGCATCGATGTTGGCCGCGCCGACCGATTCGCGTTCGAATGCGGCGAGTTCCTCACGGCCCATCTCGTCACCGGCTTCGGAGAGCACCCGGGACAGCGGCACGTCCAGCGCAGTGCAAATGGCGCTGAGCAACTCGCTGGAGGCCTCCTTGCGGCCACGCTCGACCTCCGAGAGGTAGCCGAGGCTGACCCGTGCGGCATCGGACACCTCGCGCAGGGTGCGGCCTTGCTCGGTGCGGGCACGGCGCAGAACGTCGCCGATCACCTCGCGCAGCAATGCCGTCATCGTGCTCCCCTTCCAAGAAGGTCCTTCGGTGGGTGGGCTCTGTAATAGGGCAACGCCGAAACCACGCGACGGGTTCCCGGATCGCGCAGATCGCTGCCGTTGGGACAGAAAACGCAGTTCAGGGCTTCAGCAGGCGGCGGGGCGGGCACGCGAATCGCGAATAGCGGAGACGACGTAGTCCACGCCGGTGATGACCGTCAGAATCACGGCCGCCCACATCACAACCCAGGCCGCGATCAGCCAGGGGCCCGACAGCGGCAGGATGAACAGCCCGATGGCGACGCCCTGGACGAGCGTTTTCAGCTTCCCGCCGCGACTGGCCGGGATGACGCCGTGGCGGAGGACCGCGAAGCGCAGGACCGTGATGCCGATCTCGCGCGTCATGATCACAACGGTCACCCACCACGGCAGCTCGCCCAGCATCGACAGGCCGATCAACGCCGCGCCGATGAGGGCCTTGTCGGCGATCGGATCGATGAGTGTGCCGAATTCGGTGACCATTCCGTAGCTGCGCGCCAGCGCGCCGTCGAACCGGTCCGTGATCACCGCCACGGTGAACACGATGAATGCGGCTATCCGCCAGAATGTTTCGTGGCCGTCACCGACGAAGAGAACCACGAGGAACACCGGCACCAGCGCCAGTCGCACTCCGGTGAGCATGTTGGCGATGTTCGCCACCCGGGCACGTGGAACGACTGGATCAGTCGTGGGTTCGCCCGGCACCGCAACAGAATATCGGTTGCTCAAACCGATACTCTCCACGTGTGAGCGTGGATCCCGCACGGGTGGCCGTACGGCGGGCCAGGACGTCAGACGTACCAGCGATAAAGGCTCTGGTCGACATCTATTCCGGCAAGATCCTGCTGGAGAAGAACCTGGTGACGCTCTATGAGGCAGTCCAGGAGTTCTGGGTCGCCGAGATCGACGGCGAGCTGATCGGCTGCGGCGCGCTGCACGTGTTGTGGTCCGACCTCGGCGAAGTGCGCACCGTCGCGGTGCACCCAAAGGTCAGGGGCCACGGCGTCGGGCACGCAATCGTCGACCGCTTGCTGGACGTGGCGCGCGAACTGCACCTGCAACGCATCTTCGTGCTGACCTTCGAGATCGAGTTCTTCAGTCGACACGGGTTCAAGGAGATCGACGGCACCCCGGTCACCGCGGAGGTGTACGAGGAGATGTGCCGCTCGTATGACACCGGTGTGGCCGAGTTCCTCGACCTGTCCTACGTCAAACCGAACATCCTCGGCAACACCCGAATGCTCTTGACTCTTTAGCGATTTCGGCGTGCTTAGTCTCGCTGAGAGTGACCCAGCACGCCGAAATCGCTATTCGTCGTCCTCGTCGTCGCTGCCGCCCGAGTCGCCGCGGATCATCATCAGCGTCGCCGCGAGCTCGTCCGGCTTGACCAGCACCTCGCGCGCCTTGGAGCCTTCGCTGGGGCCGACGATGTTGCGGGTCTCCATGAGATCCATCAGTCGGCCGGCCTTGGCGAAGCCCACCCGCAGCTTGCGCTGCAGCATCGACGTCGAGCCGAACTGACTGGACACCACCAGCTCGACGGCCTGCAGGAACACGTCCATGTCGTCACCGATGTCCGGATCGACGTCGGTGCGCTCGCCGGTGGGCTTGGCGGTCGTCACGCCCTCGGTGTACTCGGGCTCGGCCTGCGACTTGGTGGCGTCGACGACGGCGTGGATCTCCTCGTCGGTGATGAACGCGCCCTGCAGACGAAGCGGCTTGTTCGCGCCCATCGGCAGGAACAGGCCGTCGCCCATACCGATGAGCTTCTCGGCGCCCTGCTGGTCGAGGATGACGCGGCTGTCCGTCAGCGACGACGTGGCGAACGCCAACCGCGACGGCACGTTGGTCTTGATCAGACCGGTGACGACGTCGACCGACGGACGCTGGGTGGCCAGCACCAGGTGGATGCCTGCGGCGCGGGCCTTCTGCGTGATGCGCACGATCGCATCCTCGACGTCGCGAGGCGCGGTCATCATCAGGTCGGCGAGCTCGTCGACGATCGCGACGATGTACGGGTACGGCTTGTACTCGCGCTGACTTCCAAGCGGTGCGGTGATCTCCCCCGACCGCACCTTCTTGTTGAAGTCGTCGATGTGGCGCACCCGCGACGCCTGCATGTCCTGGTAGCGCTGCTCCATCTCCTCGACCAGCCACGCCAGCGCCGCCGCCGCCTTCTTCGGCTGCGTGATGATCGGCGTGATCAGATGCGGAATGCCTTCATAGGGCGTCAGTTCCACCATCTTCGGGTCGATCAGGATCATCCTGACCTCTTCGGGCGTTGCGCGCGCCAGCAGCGACACCAGCATCGAGTTCACGAAGCTCGACTTACCCGACCCCGTCGAACCCGCCACCAGCAGGTGCGGCATCTTGGCCAGGTTGGCCGAGATGTATTCGCCCTCGATGTCCTTACCCAGGCCGATCACCAAGGGGTGGTGATCGTTACGGGTGGACGGGTCGGTCAGCACGTCGGCCAGCCGGACCATCTCGCGATCGACGTTGGGTACCTCGATGCCCACCGCGGACTTGCCCGGGATGGGCGCGAGCATCCGGACGCTCTCGGTGGCGACGGCGTAGGCGATATTGCGTTGTAGCGCAGTGATTTTCTCGACCTTGACGCCAGGGCCCAGCTCGACCTCGTAGCGGGTGACGGTCGGCCCGCGGGTGCAGCCGGTCACCGTGGCGTTCACCTTGAACTGCTCGAGCACCTCGGTGATCGCTTCGATCATCCGGTCGTTGCCCGCGCTGCGCCGCTTCGGCGCATCACCGGCAATCAACAGGTCCAGGGACGGCAGCGTGTACGGCCCCTCCACGACACGGTCGATGACCTTGGGCTTGGCCGGCTTCTTCTTGCGTGTCCTGGCCGCCGGCTCAGGGATGGTCGGCGTCTCGTCGTCGAGCGGATAGTTGTCCATCGGCGTGCCGCCGGGACCCCCGGCTCCGGGCCAGGCCAGCGCCGCATCGTCGCGGTACCCCGACGGGTCGTCGTAGTAACCGTCGGAGAAGTCTTCGGCTTCGCCGTTGGCTGCGTCGTCCTCGTCGTAGTAGTACTCGTCGTCGTAGTCGTCGCCGCGGAACGCGCGCGCGGAGAACAAGGTCCGTACGGTCTCGGGCACTTCGCGCATCGTCGTGCCCGTCAGGAGAAGCAGACCGAACAGCGCGCCGATGAACAGCAGCGGCGCCGCGATCCACGCGGTCAGTCCTTCCGAGAGCGGACCGCCGATCGCGAACCCGAAGAAGCCGGCGGCGTGTTGGCGAGCGACCGGGTCCGCCGGTGAGCCCGCCGCCAGATGCCACAGCCCCAGCACGGGCAGCACGATCATCGACACGCCGAGAATCAGCCGCGGCCGCGCCTCGGGGTCGGGTTCGGTGCGCATCAGCAGCACGGCGATGACGCCGAGCACGAGCGGCAACAGCGCGACCGTGGAACCGATGAGCACCCGGAGGCCGGTGTCGATCCAGGCGCCGACGGGCCGTGCCGCATCGAACCAGGAACTCGCGGCGATCACCACCGCGATACCGAGCAACGCCAGAGCGATGCCGTCGCGGCGGTGGCCGGGTTCGAGATCGCGGGCCCGGCCGACGGACCGCGCCGTCGTACCCGCACCCTTGGCCAGCATCAGCCAGCCCGCGCGCACACCGCGGCCGACGGTGGCGCCTACCGACGAAATCGGTGAGTGGTTCCGCCGCGGCGCAGGCTTCCGCTTCCGGGTGGTCCGTGATCCGGTCCTCGTGCCAGCCTTTGACCTGCTAGAACGGCTGCCAGAGCGCGAGGCGGTCTTACTAGGCATGTCTGTAAGCCTAGTCGCAATAGCCCCACAATCACCATCTGCCACACGGGTCACAGAAAGGTATCAATTGCGGCCCGAGGCCGTCGTAGCGTGCCGAAATGACCACAGAAGCCCAGGCAGCGGGCCTGCCAACCTCGAGCAAGGTGCTCTGCGCCGTCTACGCGCTGGTCGCGGTAGGTGCGCTGATCGCCACCTGGAGCCAGAATCTCGCCTACATCGGCAGTGAAAACTTCCTGCTCGCGTTTGGCAACGACCTCAAGATCACCCCCGCATCGCGGTCGATCACGGTGGATCTGTTTCTGCTCGGCATTCCGCTCGCAATCCTGATGGTGGCCGAGGGGCGAAAACACGGGGTCAAATTTGTCTGGCTGTACCTGATCGGCAGTGCGGTGACCGCCATCAGCGTCACGTTCCCACTGTTCCTGATCGCTCGAGAACTGCGCATCGCCAAGATCGACGCGACCCAGTTGCGTACCGGCGATGCAATCGGGCTGGGAATCGTCGCGGTGTTGATGGCGGCGATCGTCGTCTGGGTCGATCTGGGCTGAAGCGCCGGGTAGCCGGAATTTAGTTAGGTTCGCTGAGTAGGGTGACTGACGTCCAGCAGGCACTCACCGAGGAGTACACCGCCATGCCCGTCACCGTCGTCGCCACCATGAAAGCCAAGCCCGAATCCGTGGACGCCGTCCGCGACGCATGCACGAAGGCCATCGAGGCGGTGCATTCCGAGCCGGGATGCGATCTGTATTCCCTGCACGAGTCGGACGGGACGTTCGTGTTCGTCGAGCAGTGGGCCGACGCCGATGCACTCACCGCACACAGCCAGGCGCCCGCCGTCGCCGAACTCTTCGGCACCGTCGGCGAACTCCTCGACGGCGCACCCGACATCAAAATGCTGCAGCCGGTGGTCGCCGGTGATCCCGCGAAGGGTGCGCTGCGCCCGTAATGCGTGCCCTCGACGGCAAAGTCGCATTCATCACCGGGGCCGCCCGTGGTCAGGGGCGGGCCGAGGCGATCAGGCTGGCTGCCGACGGCGCGAGCATCATCGCCGTCGACATCTGCGACCAGATCGCCTCGGTCCCCTACCCCCTTGCGACGCCTGACGATCTCGCGCTCACGGTCAAGCTCGTCGAGGACACCGGCGCGCGAATCGTTGCGCAGCAGGCCGATGTTCGCGATCAGCAGGCGTTGCAGAAGGCTCTGCAGGCCGGGCTCGACGAGCTCGGCCGGTTGGACATCGTGATCGCCAACGCCGGCATCGCGCCGATGCAGTCCGACGCCGACGGCTGGCGTGACGTCATCGATGTCAACCTCACGGGCGCGTATCACACCGTCGAAGTGGCGATCCCGACGCTGATCGAGCAGGGCGACGGCGGAGCGATCGTGCTCACCAGCTCGGTGGCGGGTCTGATCGGCGTCGGAAGCCACGACCCCGGCGCCATCGGATACGTCGCGGCCAAACACGGCATCGTCGGGCTGGTGCGGCTGTACGCGAATCTGCTTGCACAGCACAGCATTCGGGTCAATTCCGTGCATCCCGCGGGTGTCGACACTCCGATGATCAACAACGAGGCCACCCGGCAGTGGCTTGGCAGCATCGCCGAGAAGACACCGCAGGACATGGGCAACGCACTGCCTGTACAGGTACTGCAGCCCGAGGACATCGCCAACGCGGTGGCCTGGCTGGTCTCCGATCAGGCGCGTTACGTCACCGGCGTGACGTTGCCGGTCGATGCGGGGTCGGTCAACAAGCGCTAGAAGATCTCGATGACGGTCGGCACGATCATCGGCTGGCGGCGATAGGTCTCGCCGACCCATTTGCCGACCGCCCGCCGTGCGGCCTGGGCGATCCGGGTCACGTCGGTGACACGTTCCGCGGCAAGAGCTTCGAGTGCCTCCTCGACCTTGCGAGTGGCGGGCTCCAACGACTTCGGATCCTCGGAGAAGCCCCGCGAGTGCAGGTGCGGCGGGGCGGCCATCTTGCCCGTGCCGCTGCGTACCACCACGGTGATCCCGATGAAACCCGAAGACAGCGTGAGGCGTTCGCCGACCACCGTCTCGCCGACATCCCCGCTGATCAGCCCGTCGACGAACATCTTGCCCGTCGACACCGCCCCGGCGATCGACGCCCTACCTGCGACCAGGTCGACGCTGACGCCGTTCTCGGCCAGCACAATGTTCTCCTCCGGCACGCCCGTGCGCGCCGCCAGCCCGGCGTTCGCGCGCAGCATCCGCCAGGTGCCGTGCACCGGCATAACATTGCGCGGGCGCACGCCGTTGTAGAGGAAGAGCAGTTCGCCGGCGTACGCATGGCCCGAGACATGCACGCGGACATGAGCATTCGTCACGACTCGCGCGCCGATCTTCGCCAGCGCGTCCAGGACGCCGAAGATCGCTTCCTCGTTACCGGGTATCTGCGACGACGACATGATGATGAGGTCGCCCGGCGTCAGCGTGATGCTGCGATGCTCACCGCGCGACATCCGTGACAGGGCGGCCATCGTTTCGCCCTGGGTTCCCGTGGTGACCAACACAACCCGCTCGGGAGGCATCATCTCCGCAGCGCCGATGTCGATGATGTCGTCATCGTTGGCAAGCGTCAGATAGCCGAGTTCCTTGGCGATCCCCATGTTGCGGACCATCGACCGGCCGACGAACGCCACCTTGCGCCCCAATGCGACCGACGCGTCGATGATCTGTTGCACCCGACCGACATTCGATGCGAAGCAGGCCACGATGACCCGCCCCTGTGCCCCGCGCATGAGCCTGTGGATGTTCGGGCCGATCTCACTCTCCGACGGTCCGACGCCAGGGATCTCCGCGTTCGTCGAGTCGCACAGGAACAGGTCCACACCGGCATCGCCGAGCCGCGACATACCGGGCAGATCGGTCGGCTTGCCGTCGGGCGGCGACTGATCGAGCTTGATGTCGCCGGTGTGCAGCACCGTGCCCGCCCCGGTGTGGATCGCGATGGCCAGGCAGCCGGGAATCGAATGGTTGACGGTGAAGTATTCGCACTCGAAGACGCCATGAGTGGAGCTCTGCCCGGCGTCCACCTCCTGAAGCACCGGTTTGATGCGGTGTTCGCGGCACTTCTCGGCGACCAGTGCCAGCGTGAACTTCGAACCGACAACCGGGATGTCTGCGCGCAGCTTGAGCAGGAACGGGATCGCACCGATGTGGTCCTCGTGCGCGTGGGTGAGCACGAGCGCCTCGACATCCTCGAGGCGGTCCTGGATCAGGCGCAGATCCGGCAGGATCAGGTCGACCCCAGGCTCGTCGTGCGTGGGAAACAGCACCCCGCAGTCCACGATCAGCAGCCGGCCCAGATGCTCAAAAACCGTCATGTTGCGGCCGATTTCGCTGATCCCACCCAGCGCCGTCACCCGCAGGGCCCCTGGGGCCAGTGGCCCCGGTGGCGCGAGTTCTTCGTTCACTAGCGCAGCACCGTGGCTGCCCGCATATCCGCGGCCAGCGCCTCGATCTGTTCGGGTGAGGCGGGCATCTGCGGCAACCGCGGGTCGCCGGCCTCGAAGCCCTGCAGCCGCAGGCCCTCCTTGGCCAAGGTCACACCGCCCAGCCGGGCCTGCGCCGCCGCCAGCGGGCCGAGGGCGACGTTGATCTTGCGCGCCGTGGCGATGTCGCCGGAGTTGAACGCGGACAACATGTCCCGCAGCTGACTCGCGGCCATGTGTCCCCACACGCTGATGAAGCCGACAGCGCCCACCGCCAGCCATGGCAGGTTCAGCGCGTCGTCACCCGAGTAGTAGGCCAGCCCTGTCTCGGCGATGATCTGCCCGCCGCCGTGCAGGTCGCCCTTGGCGTCCTTGATCGCGACGATGTTGGGGTGCGAGGACAGCGTGCGGATGGTGTCCCACTCGATCGGAATGGCCGACCGCGGCGGAATGTCGTACAGCACCACAGGTAGCGCCGTGGCATCCGCGATGGCGGTGAAGTGCTCGATGAGTCCGGACTGCGGCGGACGCGAGTAGTACGGCGTCACCACCAGCAGCCCGTGCGCACCCTCACCCGCGCACGCCCGCGCGAGCTCGATGCTGTGCGCCGTGTCGTAGGTGCCCGCGCCGGCGATGATGCGGGCCCGGTCGCCGACCGCCTCCAGCACCGCACGCAGGAGTGTCAGCTTCTCGCCGTCCGTCGTCGTCGGCGACTCACCCGTGGTGCCCGAGAGCACCAGCCCGTCGCAGCCAGCATCGACCAGCCGGGTCGCCAATCGGGCGGCGGTTTCGGTGTCGAGGGTGCCGTCGGGCTTGAACGGCGTGACCATCGCGGTCAGTACGGTGCCCAACTGGGCCGTCACGTCGATTCCGCCGGTGCTCACGCACAGCAGATTACTCGCTAGGCCTCACGCTTCTGTGGCTAGCGGGCTGGTTGCCACCTCCGTGCCGTCCGCGAGCGTGTAAATCTCGAAGTCGGAGAACACTTGTGGTGCGACGTCGATCAGCTGGCGCAAGCACTCGATGGCCAGCCGGCGAATCTCGATGTCGGCCTGCTCACTGGCGCGCATCGCGATGAAATGCCGCCAGGCCCGGTAGTTGCCGGTGACGACGATGCGGGTCTCGGTGGCGTTCGGCAACACCGCCCGTGCCGCCTGTCTGGCCTGCTTACGGCGCAGGACGGAGTTTGGTTGGTCGGCGTATTTGGCTTCCAGCCTGCCCAGCAACTCCGTATACGCCGCGCGGCTGGTGTCGGCGGCGGCGGTGAAGATCTCCGCGAGCTCGGGATCGTCCTCCATTCCCGGGGGCAGAACGACTTCGGAGTCGTGCTCGGGGACGTAGCGCTGGGAGAGCTGCGAGTAGGAGAAATGACGGTGCCTGATCAACTCGTGGGTGCACGAGCGCGAGATCCCGGTGATGTAGAACGACACCGACGCGTGTTCGAGTACCGAAAAGTGGCCGACATCGATGATGTGGCGCAGATAGGAAGCGTTGGTCGCGGTCCGCGGATTAGGCTTTGACCAGCTCTGATAGCACGCCCGACCGGCGAACTCCACCAGTGCGGGACCGCCGTCGGCGTCCGTGCTCCACGGCACATCCGCCGGCGGCTGGAACTCGGTCTTGGCGATCAGCTGTACGCGCAGCGGCGCGATCTCGGCCACGGCTCACCCTAACGTGGGGGCCTCTGTCGCGTTGTTACTGACGCACGCGTTTGGACGCGGGATCGGCGGGGAATTATGCGGTCCTCGGTCGGCGTTTAACCCAACACCGATCTTGGAGGGAGGGGGCCCATGGCCACTGATTACGACGCACCCCGCGCCCGCAATGCCGACGACATCGGCGACGAGTCCCTGGAGGATCTGGCGTCGCGAAGCCGCAACAAGGTCGACGTGGCAGTACTCGATGTGGACGACGGAGACGCCGTTGACGCGATCGACTTGCCCGACATCGATCTGACCGGTGAAGAGCTCACCGTTCGCGTGGTTCCGAAGCAGGCCTACGAGTTCACCTGCTCGAGTTGCTTCTTGGTGCAGCACCGCAACCGGCTCGCACTGCAGTCCGGCGATCGGATGATCTGCGCCGACTGCGTGTAGACGGCTGCGTGTAGACGGCTGCGTGCAGACGGCCTGGCGCCGCCGTTGGCGTTAGGGTGACGCCATGGCAGCCCCGATCGCGGCATCGCGCCTGCTCGACGTCATGGAGTTCGACGTCCTGCCGATGACCGAACGAGGCGTCGCGGCGGGCAACAAGGTGTTCGGCGCGGCGCTGTTGCGCAAGTCCGATATGTCGCTGGTGCTCGCCGGGACGAACAGCGAGACCGATAACCCGCTGCTGCACGGCGAGATCAGCACGCTCAACCAGTTCTACGAGTTGCCCGACCGCCCCGCGACTCGCGACCTGGTGTTCCTGTCCACCCATGAGCCCTGCCCACTGTGTCTGTCGGCCATCACCTGGGCGGGGTTCGACAACTTCTACTACTTCTTCACCTATGAGGATTCCCGCGACGCCTTCGGAATTCCCCACGACCTGAGGATCCTCGAGGAGGTGTTCGGCGTGCGCGACGGCAACTACCGCCGTAGCAACGCGTTCTGGACCTGCGATTCGATTCGCGACCTCGTCGAATCCCAACCCGAACCGCTGCGCACCCAACTGCGTGAGCAGGATCGGCGGATTCGCGATGTCTATGCGGGGCTGTCGCAGAAGTACCAGGACTCCAAGGCCAACAACGACATTCCGTTCAACTGAGCTGACGTGCCAGCGGCGCCGCCAGGTCGCCCCGCTTTCCGACCTTCACGTCGTCGAGCCCCAGCCACGTCGCCATCGTCTGCAGTTCGGGCGCCAGCGCCGCCGCGACCCGTGCCGGCTGCTCCCCCGGCTCGGCGAATGCGCCGACGACATTCAGCGCCCCCTTCGCGCGATCGGCCTTCAGGTCGACGCGTCCGACGAGCCTGCCGTCGAGCAGGAACGGCCAGACGTAGTAACCGAACTGACGCTTGGGCGCTGGTACGTAAATCTCGATGCGGTAGTGAAAATTCCAGAGCCTTTCCACCCGCGGCCGGAAGAAGATCAGCGGGTCGAACGGACACAGCAGCGCCGTACCGCGGTCCCGGCGGGGAATCTTCTGGCCCGCAGGCATATACGCCGGGGCCGTCCAGCCGTCGACCTCGACGGTCTCCAACTCGCCGTCCGCCACCAGCTTCGCGATTGCCGGCTTGCTCTGCTTCGGGCTGAGCCGGAAGTAGTCACGGATATCAGCCTCAGTCCCGACGCCGAGCGCACCGGCGGCACGCAGCGTCAACTCCCGCACCGCCTCCTCGTCGTCAACCTCCCGCGCGACCACCTCGGGCGGAAGCACCCGCTCGGTCAGGTCGTAGTGGCGGGCGAAACCGATCCGGGTGGCCGTCGTCAGCACACCCGACGACCACAACGCCTCCGTCACCCATTTGGTGTCGCTGCGGTCCCACCAGGGCCCTTTCCTGCCGCGCTGTTCAGCGCCCAGGTGGGCCTCGATCTGCCCGGCTGTCGACGGCCCGAGTTCGGCGACCGCGGCGACGATGTCGTCGGCCAGCCTCGGGTTCTTCTTGACGATCTCCCTGCCCCACCGGCCGTGGGTGTACTCCCGCATGCGCCACCGCAGCAGGGGCCAGTCGTCGACCGCCATCAGGGCGGCTTCGTGCGCCCAGTACTCGACGAGCAGCCGCGGTGACCGCGCGCTGTGGCTCCACGCCGCACGATCCAGCACGTCGCGGTCGTACGGGCCGAGCCGACTGAACACCGGCGCGTAGTGGGCGCGCACCGCCACCGACACCGAATCCAGTTGCAGCACTTGGATCCGCGACACCAGCCGTCGCAAATGTGCACGAGTGACGGACCCGGCCGGGCGCGGTTCCGCGAAGCCCTGGGCCGCGACGGCGATCCAGCGGGCCTGCGCCGCGGTCAGCGAGCTCACGGCCGGACGTAGCTGAAGAACCGGTAACGCAGACCCGAGGAGCTGGTCAACCACTCCCCTTGGGTGCCTACCCAGTGTTCATCCAGCGTGGGCGCCACCGCGTCCCCGTCGTCGCGGGGCAGATCGATGTCGACCTCGGTGACTTCACACCGCGTCGCCAGTGGCAGCGCCAGCTTGTAGATCTGTTCACCACCGATCACCCAGGTGATGTCGTCGGTCAGGGCGTCCTGAAGAAGGGGAACCACGTGCGCACCATCGGCCATGTAGTCAGCTTGCCGCGTCAGTACGACATTTTTCCGTCCCGGCAGCGGCCGCACCTTTGCCGGCAACGACTCCCAGGTCAGCCGTCCCATCACCACGGTGCGCCCCATGGTGAGTTCCTTGAACCGGGCCTGGTCCTCCGGCAGCCGCCACGGGATGCCGCCGGCGCGGCCGATCACGCCGGAGGTCGACTGCGCCCAGATCAGTCCGACAGTCGTCATACCGCTCTCATACGGCGACGGGGGCTTTGATCGCCGGGTGTGGATCGTAGTTCTTGATCACGATGTCGTCGTAGGTGTAATCGAAGATCGAATTACGCGGCGCGAGAACGAGTTCCGGATACGGTCGCGGTTCGCGGCTGAGCTGCTCGGTGACCTGCTCGACGTGGTTGTCGTAGATGTGGCAGTCACCGCCGGTCCAGATGAACTCGCCCACCTCGAGACCGGCCTGCGCCGCCATCATGTGCGTCAACAGCGCGTAGCTGGCGATGTTGAACGGCACGCCGAGAAACAGGTCGGCACTGCGCTGATACAGCTGGCAGCTGAGCCGGCCGTCGGCGACATAGAACTGGAAGAACGCATGGCACGGAGGCAGCGCCATCTGCGGGATCTCGCCGACGTTCCACGCCGACACGATGATGCGCCGAGAATCCGGGTCCGTCTTCAGCAGTTCCAGCGTCGCGCTGATCTGGTCGATGTGCTCACCGGACGGCGTCGGCCACGATCGCCACTGGACGCCGTATACCGGGCCGAGATCGCCTGTCTCGGAAGCCCATTCGTCCCAGATGGTCACCCCGCGCTCCTGCAGCCATCGCACGTTGGAGTCGCCGCGGAGGAACCACAGCAGCTCGTAGACGATCGACTTGGTGTGCACCTTCTTCGTGGTGATCAGCGGGAAACCCGCCGTCAGGTCGTAGCGCATCTGGTGGCCGAACAGGCTCCGGGTGCCGGTGCCCGTGCGATCCGATTTCGGGGTACCGCGCTCCAGCACCAGGCGAAGTAGGTCCTCGTACGGCGTGCTTATAGACCCTGTGACCGGCACTCGGCCAGCTTACGTCCAGATGGGAGGAGTAGAACGAATGGCATGCCCGGAACACGCGAGATTACCGACTCCATCACCACCGCCGACGGGACCTGCCCGGTCACCTTTCACACCCCGGAGGGAGACGGCCCGTGGCCGGGAGTGGTCATGTACCCCGACGCCGGCGGAGCGCGCCAGACGTTTCGCGAGATGGGCGACCAGTTGGCCGCCTACGGGTATGCCGTGCTGGTGCCCGACGTGTACTACCGCGACGGCGACTGGGCGCCGTTCGAAATGGCGAACGTGTTCAACGACGAGGCCGAGCGTAAGCGTCTCTTCTCGATGATTCACAAGGTGACGCCGGACATCATGGCCACCGACGCGGTCGCCTTCTTCGACTATCTGGCGGCGCGGCCCGAGGTCAAGGGCGAGGCGTTCGGCACCACCGGCTACTGCATGGGCGGGCGGACATCCCTGATCGTCGCCGGCAGGGTGCCGGAGCGGGTCGCGGCGGCGACGTCGTTTCACGGAGGCGGGCTGGCGGCCGACGACCCCGGCAGTCCGCACCTGCTCGCCGATCGGATCAAGGCCGCCGTCTACGTGGGCGGCGCCGAAAACGATGCGTCGTTCACGACCGAGGCGGCTGAAACGCTGGCCAAGGCGCTGACCGCGGCCGGCGTCGAGCACACGATCGAGTGGTACGGGGCGGGACACGGCTTCGCCGTCCCGGACAACGCTCCCTATGACCCGGCGGCGGCGCAGCGCCACTGGGATGCCATGGAGTCGTTCTTCGGCACCCACCTGGGCTGACCCCCTGTAGCGCCCGCGGTGGCCGGTGCGCCACGATGAACGAATGAAAGACCAGGCGACGGCAGAGCAGCCCGACTCCGGCCACGGCACCCGGATGGATCCGGTGCTCGCCCGCAGTTGGCTGTTGGTCAACGGCTCGCACTACGACCGCTTCGCCCCCGCGGCGGCCTCGCGGGCCGACATCGTCGTCCTCGACATCGAGGATGCGGTGGCGCCCAAGGACAAGGTCGCCGCGCGGGAGAACGTCATCCGGTGGCTGGGCGAGGGCAACAACGACTGGGTCCGCGTCAACGGGTTCGGCACGCCGTGGTGGGCCGACGATCTCGAGGCCCTGAGCAAGGCGTCGCTGGGCGGGGTGATGCTCGCGATGGTGGAGTCCGTCGACCACGTGACCGAGACGGCCAAGCGGTTGCCGAACGTCCCGATCGTGGCGTTGGTGGAGACGGCCCGCGGACTGGAGCGGATCACCGAGATCGCCGCCACCAAGGGGACGTTCCGGTTGGCGTTCGGCATCGGCGATTTCCGGCGCGACACGGGGTTCGGGGACAACCCGACGACGCTGGCGTACGCCCGCTCACGGTTCACGATCGCGGCCAAGGCGGCCCATCTGCCCAGCGCGATCGACGGTCCGACCGTCGGCTCCAGCGCGCTGAAACTGAGCGAGGCGACCGCGGTGTCGGCGGAGTTCGGGATGACCGGGAAGATCTGCCTGACGCCTGACCAGTGCCCGACGGTGAACGAGGGCCTGTCCCCCTCGCCTGAGGAAATCAGTTGGGCCAAAGAGTTTTTCATGGAGTACGAACGCGACGGCGGGGAGATCCGCAACGGCTCCGATCTGCCGCGCATCGCTCGGGCGAACAAGATTCTGGATCTGGCGCGCGCCTACGGCATCGAGGTGTCGGAGTTCGACGATGTCGACGAGCCCGCGCACATCCCCGCGCCGTCGGACACGTACCACTACTGAGGCTCGCCGACTCAGACCAAGGCTAAATGTCGGACCTTGTTGTGATGATGGGGTCATGTCAGTGGCGATCGCACCCAAGGAGCGTCTTGAGGTGTTGTTCGACGAGTTGGCCGAGTTAAGCGGTCAACGCAACGCCATCGATGCCCGCATCGTCGAGATCGCCGCCGAGCTCGAACGTGACCGGCTCATCGGCATGACCGGCGCCCGCTCCCTGGCCGCGCTGGTGGCCTGGAAAACCGGGATCTCACCAACCAACGCGGGCACCGTCGCCACCATCGCCGCACGCCTGGAACAGTTCCCCCGCTGCGCGGCCGGCATGCGCCAAGGCCGCCTGTCACTGGATCAGGTCGGCGTCATCGCCGCCCGCGCCGCCGACGGCTCCGATGACCACTACGCCCCCCTGGCCGCGGTTTCCACCGTCACCCAGTTACGCACCGCGGTCAAACTCGAACCACGCCCCGACCCCGACCCCAACCCCTGGGCACCGCAACCGGCGATCACCAAAACCAGCGACGAGCAGTTCACCTACTGGCGCATCCGCCTGGCCCACCCCCAAGCCGCCCTCTTCGACGCCGCGCTGAAATCCCATCACGACGCACTGATCGCCGAATACAAACGCGACCACAACATCGCCGACGACACCGATACTGATGACCGCGACCCCCGCGACAAAACCACCCCCGCACGCCCACCCTTCCCCACCACCCTGGACGCCTTCCTGCAACTGGTCCAGACCGGCTGGGACACCGACGTCGCACGCCGCCCCCACGGCCAACACACCACCGTGCTCGTGCACCTCGACGTCAAAGAACGCCTGGCCTCCCTACACCTAGGCCCGCTGCTCTCTGACGCCGATCGCCAATACCTGACCTGTGACGCCACCGCCGAAGTCTGGTTCGAGCGCGACGGCAACCTCATCGGCGCCGGGCGCACCACCCGCCTGATCAACCGCCGCCTACGCCGCGCCCTAGAACACCGCCACCCCACCTGCGCCGTGCCCGGCTGCGGAGCCACCCGCGGCCTACACGCTCATCACCTCAAACATTGGGAAGACGGCGGGTCGACCGAACTCAACAACCTCGTACTGCTGTGCCCCTATCACCACCGACTACACCACCGCGGCGAGATCACCATCACCGGCAACCCCGACCGCCTCACCGTCACCGACCCCATCGGCCGAGCACTCAGCCCCGCATCACTGGCCCGACCACCCACCCAACCCCCACCCCACGTACCACCCAACCCCGGACCCCACGGCGAACGCGCCCAATGGTGGGCCTACGACCCCTACCAACCCAGACCACCACACAACAACTGATCAATCAGGTTGGGACAACGAGAAATCCGCCGATACCGTTGCTCCACTACTGACGATGTTTGTTGTTGCTGCGCAGGAATGTGCCGACGGCACGCGCGATCCCGCGCCCCGCGTAGATTGCGGCGACCACGGACACGATGATCATCAGGATGAACATCACCAGCCAGTTCGACCGGCTGTGGCTGACGTTCCACCACACGATCGTGAACAGCACCGCGCAGATGAACACCACGATGTCGCGCCAGTTTCCGGCGTAGGACACCGCCGCCTCGCGTATCGCGCGCGTTCGTTCTGTGCCCTCGACCAGATCAGCGATGCGCTCGTTGATGCTTGCCTTCAGGCGGGCCCTGAGTTCGGGCTGATCGTCGGGAATCCGTTCGAGCAGATCCATGTCCTTGGCGATCATCGCGCGGACGTCAGGCCCCTTGAAGCTGCCCGCGGCGGCACCCAACAAGGCTCCACCGGCGATCGGCGCTGCACCCAAGGCAAGTTCGGCGATACCCGGCATGTCTCTCCTTCGTTTGTCAGCTCTGCGTCTCGGCGATCAACGCATCGACGAGCGTCTGCGGTTGGGTGTTCATCACCTGATGGCCGGCGTCGATCCGCACCAGTTGGTCTACCTGCAGCATCTCAGCGAAACGTTCCTGCCACGCTGGCGGCAGGCTTTTGTCCCGCTCACAAAGCACATACGTCGACGCAACAGATCCCAGATGGTCATAACGCCAGTCGCGATAGGTGTAGGAGCTCATCGGCCACATGTCGTGTCCCAGCTTCGCAAGGAATGCCTCCCTGTCGGGCGCCGACATGTCATTGCAGAACATGACCGCGAAGCGTTCTTCGAAGCTCGTCGTTGCCGGATCGAGCGGATAGCCGACCTTGTCCTCGTGCTCGCCGTGCAGGCATTCGCCGATCAGTTCCAGCAAGTTGGTTCCGGCAGGCGGCGCCGAACACGATACGTAGACGAGTTTGCGGAAGAGCGTCGGCGCGAATTCGACCATGCGCGGCATCTGCATACCTGCCTGCGAATGTCCCACCAGCACGACATCGCGCATGCCCGTCGCCTCGATATCGCTGACGAGTTCACGGGCGATGTCGTCGAATTCCATTGCGGAAGCGTCGCGCCCACGCTTCGTGCCGCAGCCGGGCACGTCGAGCGGGATGCAGTCGATACCTTCGAATGCCGACAGCAGGCCAGTCACGTCGTCCCAGACCCAGCTGCCCTGGCCGCCCCCGTGCAGCAAGGCGAAGTTCGTCGCCGCCACCATCGCTTCCGTCCTTGTATCGACCCGCAATAGTAGTTCGCGACGGTGCACGCCGGAGTCTCTTCGGCTACCCCATCAGCTGTGCCGCGACCGTGGCGCCGAGCTCCCAACAGGCCTCCAGGTCGCTCTTGCTCGGCTTGCCCGACACCACAACGTATTCGGCGGCTTTCGTCCAACCCAGGCCGGTCGTGATGGCGGTGACGCCGTTCTCCGCTCCCTCGGTGCCCTCGTTGCCGTGCAGGTACAGGCCGAATGGCCGCCCCCGCGTGGCGTCCAGGCACGGGTAGTAGCAGACGTCGAACGCATGCTTGAGGGCGCCGCTCATGTAGCCGAGGTTGGCCGGGCTTCCGAGCACATAGCCGTCGGCCTCCAGCACGTCAACGGGTGAGACGGACAACGCAGGCCGACGCACGACCTCGACACCTTCGATCTCCGGATCGGTGGCACCTTTGACGACGGCTTCGAACATCTCCTGCGTGTGCGGGGACGGCGTGTGGTGCACGATCAACAATCGGGCCATAACTAGTCGAGTGTTCCCCAGAAGCGGGTGAGTGCGTCCGCGCCGCGAGTCGGGTCTTCGACCATCCACCAGTGCCCTAACCCGTCCAACACCTCTGTGCGGGCACCGGCTCGTTCGGCTGCGCGACGCCGGATTTCCTCTGAACCGACGAACGTGTCCGCGGTGGCCAGCAGTGAAAGACCCGGCCGGGCAGCACATCGTTGCAAGCCTCCGCCGGCCTCGGCCATTTCTCCCGGCTGTGCCGCCGAGCGGTAGAGCGACAGAACCGCCCTGCCCATGTCCGGGCCTTGGGCTGCAGCGATCGCCGTTGCGATGTCCGTCGGGAGGAAGGGGGCCCACTGGGCGACGCGATCCTCGACCGCGCCGCCGAACATCGTTTCGACGAGTTGCTCGCCCTCACCTGGCGTCTGCCACACCTGAGCCAAGTCGTGCCAGACGTAGTCGGGGTCGAAAATTCCGACGACGTCGCTGGCCCAGCTTCGAACCAACTCGGGTTGATGCATCATCGCGTTGACCACATGCAGCCCGCCCCAGTCGTGCCCGACAAGATCCAACGGACCGTCGATGTTCTCGAGCTCGCCTTCCAGCCAGTCGCGGTATACGAGGTAGGTCGCCGGGAAGGCGTCAGGCAGGGGTGCACCGAATCCGGGCGGGGACAGCCGCACCACATCGTCGCGTCCGAGAGCTTGGACGAGCGGACCCCAAATCGCTTCGGTCTCCGGATTCCCGTGCACCAAAACCACAGTCATGCTGAACATCCTTGCACCGCGTCAGGTCCGCTCCTCCATCTCGACCGCTTTCTTCATGGCCTCGCGCGCGCGGCTGCGGTCACCCGCGTAGTCATAGGCACGAGCGAGCCGATACCACCGTCGCCAGTTGTCCGGATCGGCTTCCAATTCGGCGAGCACGGTCGCGAACAGCGCGTCGGCGGCGTCGCGCTGAATACGTCCGGACGGCATCCGCGGCAGCGAGCTGACGTCGAGTTCCATGCCCTCGTCCTTGACGATCCTGCCCAGCCGCTGGTGCGTCAGCCCGGCCCGCAGCGTGCTGACCATGACCCACATGCCGATCAGGGGCATGATCATCAACGCCAGACCCAGACCGATCGCTGCGGGTTCGCCAGAAGTGATGAACGCCATCGCAATTCGGCCGAGCAGGATGAAATACACGATCAGCGCCACGCACATGAAGCCGATCAGCAGCTGGATGCGCAGGGCCTGCGATCGCTCGCTCATCAGAGATCGAGCAGCGGCTCGATACCCACGGTGAGCCCGGGATGCTCGGCCACCTTGCGTACCGCGAGCAGAACGCCGGGGACGAAGGAGGTGCGATCGAGGCTGTCATGCCGGATCGTCAGCGTCTCGCCTTGCGTTCCGAAGAGCACCTCTTGGTGTGCGACGAGGCCGGCCAACCGCACCGAGTGCACGGGGATGCCGTCGACGTCGGCACCGCGGGCACCGTCGATGCCTGTGCTGGTCGCGTCGGGGTTGGGCGGAAGTCCTTTTCGCGCCTCCGCGATCAGACGCGCCGTACGCGCGGCCGTGCCCGACGGCGCGTCGGCCTTGTGCGGGTGATGCAGCTCAATGACCTCGACCGATTCGAAGAACCGGGCGGCCTGCTGCGCGAAATGCATCGACAGCACAGCGCCGATCGCGAAGTTCGGCGCGATGAGCACCGCGACGTCCGGCTTGGCGGCCACCCACTGCCGGACCTGGTCCAGCCGCTGGTCGGTGAACCCGGTGGTGCCGACAACCGCGTGGATCCCGTTGTCGATCAGAAACTTGAGGTTGTCCATCACGACGTCGGGATGGGTGAAGTCGATGACGACCTCGGTGCTGGAGTCGACCAGCTGGCTCAGCGGATCACCGGCGTCGACGCCGACGGTGAACGTCAGGTCTTCGGCGTCCTCGACGGCCGCCACCATGGTCGCGCCGACCTTGCCCTTTGCCCCCAGTACTCCGACTCGCATGGGGCAACCCTAGTTGGTGACGCTGGACCGCCCGTTGACTTCCCCAGCTGCCCGTTGAGACTGCTGTCAGAGCAACGGTTCTGCGAAAAATCGCGCGCTGGCAGCAGTCTCGATCCGCTGCTCCACGTTCACTCTGCGCCCACGCCGCGAAAGCGCGAGCAATTGCGGCGTAGACGCAGGGTCAACGGCTACAGCGGGGATGCGCCCCGCAGGTGTTCGAATATCAGCGACGTCTGCGTACCTGCCACGTCGGCGTCGGCGTTGAGGTTCTCCACCACGAACGACCTCAGGTCCTCGGTGTCGCGCGCGGCGACGTGCAGGATGAAGTCCTCGGCGCCTGCCAGGAAGTAGACGTCCATCACCTGTGGCTTGCTGCGGATGTGCTGAATGAAGTTGCGGATCTTGCCGCGCGCGTTGGATTGCAGACTCACCGAGATCATCGCCTGCAGAGTCAGACCGATGGCCGCAGGGTCGATATCGGTGTAGAAGCCGCGGATGACGCCCAGGTCCTGGAGCCGCCGCAGCCTGGCGTGACACGTCGACGGGGCGATGCCCACGACGTCGGCCAGAGCGCTGTTGGAGATGCGCGCGTCGCCGTGCAGGGTCAGCAGGATCCGCCGATCCACGTCGTCGAGTTCGATGGCCTGAACATCCTTCGGCGGACGTGTTTGACGCGCCGCCGGTTTCGACAGTTCTTCGGCCATGCAGTGATACTAACGAAGTATCAACAGGGTTATTGCCAATACATCGAACATTCTTCACACTTTACACAGCACTTCGACTATAGGAGCGGTCATGCGCGTCGGCATCCCGACCGAGATCAAGAACAACGAGTACCGCGTCGCCATCACCCCGGCCGGCGTCGCCGAGCTGGTCCACCGAGGCCATGAGGTACTCATCCAGGTGGGCGCAGGCGAGGGGTCTGCGATCTCCGACAACGATTTCAAGCGCGCTGGCGCGCAGATGATCAACAGCGTCGACGAGGTCTGGGAAGAGGCCGACTTGCTGCTCAAGGTCAAGGAGCCGATCGAGGCCGAGTACTCGCGCCTGCGCGAGGGCCAGACCTTGTTCACCTACCTGCACCTTGCGGCGTCAAAGCCGTGCACCGACGCACTGCTCGCGTCGGGCACCACGTCGATCGCCTACGAGACCGTGCAGTTGGCCGACGGCTCCCTGCCGCTGCTCGCCCCCATGAGCGAGGTCGCGGGCAGGCTCGCCGCCCAGGTCGGCGCATATCACCTGATGCGCAGCCACGGCGGTCGCGGCGTGCTCATGGGCGGCGTGCCCGGCGTCGCACCGGCTGAGGTCGTCGTCGTCGGCGGCGGCGTGGCCGGCTACAACGCCGCCCGCATCGCGAAGGGCATGGGCGCCCACGTGTCCGTGTTCGACGTCAACATCAACACGCTGCGCAAGATCGACAACGAGAACAGCGGAGCCATCGAGACCCGCTACTCGTCGATGCTCGACCTCGAGGACGCCGTCAAGGAGGCGGACCTGGTGATCGGCGCGGTCCTGGTGCCGGGCGCCAAGGCTCCGAAGCTGGTGAAGAATTCGACTGTCGCACATATGAAGACGGGTGCGGTGCTCGTCGACATCGCGATCGATCAGGGCGGGTGCTTCGAGGACTCGCGGCCCACCACCCACGACGATCCGACCTTCGCGGTGCACGACACGGTGTTCTACTGCGTCGCGAACATGCCGGGCGCGGTGCCGCGCACGTCGACCTACGCGCTGACCAACGCGACGATGCCGTACGTCCTGAAGCTCGCGGACAAGGGCTGGCAGGCCGCCTGCGAGTCAGATCCGGCGCTGGCCAAGGGCCTGTCGACGCACCAGGGGTCGCTGCTCTCCCAGCAGGTCGCCGCCGATCTGGATCTGCCCTTCACGGATCCGGCCACGCTGCTGGCCTGATCACCGGTACAACTCCCCGTCCACGTACAACCACCGACGGGCTCGAAAGGCGAAGCGGGACCGCTCATGTAGCGTCCCGCTTCGTCTGTCTTCCCGGTAGTGCGCGCGGAATTCGACCTCACCCGTCGCATCACCGGGCTGCCCGTCGACGGTGTCGATGATCTCCAGCCCGGTCCAGGTCAACGCGGTGTCGGGCGTCAACGTCTCCGGCCGCGTCCGCGGATGCCACGTCTGCCAGATGTAGTCGAGGTCGCCGACCGCATACGCGCTGTAGCGCGAGCGCATCAGCTGCTCGGCGGTCTCGGCAAGGCGCTCGCCGAGATGTAGTGGTAGACAACAGCGTCCGAACGGTTCCTCCGACCCACACGGGCACAGCTCGGTCGGGCGCATCGTGACCGTTAAGCGATGAGGGTCGGAAAGACCAGTGCAGTCAGCTCGCCGACGAGCGGACGCATGTTCTCCGCCTTCGGGTCGTCGGCCTTCGTCCGCGTCATGATCGCGAGCAGGAGTTGTTCGCCCTCAGGGCCGTACGCGATGCCGACGTCGTTCGTACTGCCGTAGTCGCCGCTGCCGGTCTTGTCGGCGGTGGTCCAGCCCGGCGGAAGCCCGGCCCGCATGCTCGACGTCTGATTGGCGCGCATCCAGTCCTCGAGCAACCGACGCTGAGGTGGTGCGAGCACATCGCCGGTCAGTAGCGCGCGGAAGCCCCCACCGAGCGCCTCCGGCGTACTGGTATCACGCAGATCGCCGGGAATCGCCGTGTTCAGCTCGGTCTCCCAGCGGTCGAGCCGCGTACGTTCGTCGCCGATACTGCGCGCGAAGGCGGTGATCGCCTGTGGGCCGCCGATCCTGGTCAACAGCAGGTTGGCGGCGGCATTGTCACTCTGTTGCAATGCGGCCTGGCACAGTTCGGCCAGCGTCATGTCACCGCCGGCACGCGATTGCGTGACGGGCGAATTCGGTAAGATGCCCGCCGGGTCGACGAACATCGTGTCGTCCAGCGACAGCTCGCCGTGCTGGGCCATCTGCAACACCCGCCCCGACGCGTAGGCCTTGAACGTCGAGCACATCGCGAACGGATCTTGGGCACTATGCGCCACCGTTTTGCCGGACACCAGGTTCGCCGCGAAGACGCCGATGGCCGCGTTGTTCCGCTGCTCGAGGTCTTGGATCGACGCGTCCACCGACGACGAGGGGTCGGCCAACGCGATCGTGTGCGAGGATGCGGCCACCGCTGCGAGTGTCAAGCCGCCGAGCAGGACGTGTCGCCGAGAAAGTGGAGTCATTGACTCCACACTAGGCGATCAGCGTGTCATCGCCCGAAGCGGCTGCGGCAACATCCTTTTCGAAGTTTGCGGGCCGAGCACAGCGCCACCGTACTGGCGGGACAGCAGTTTGCGTGCGACTGCGTTGACCTCATCGAGCGTCACCGCCTCGATCTTGGCGAGGGTGTCTTCGATGCTGCGATGCGTACCGTAGTTCAGCTCGCTGCGGCCGATCCGGTTCATTCGGGAGCCGGAGTCCTCGAGACCGAGCACCAGTCCCCCGCGCAGTGAGCCCTTCGCGATGCGGTATTCCGTCTCGGTGATGCCGTCGCGGGCGACTTCCTCGAGCACGTCGGCGGTGACCCGCACGACTTCGGGGAAGCGCTCAGGCAGGCACGCCGCGTAGATCGACAGCGCCCCGCCGTCGGCGAAGGTGTCCACGGTCGAGTAGACCGAGTACGCCAGCCCACGGGTTTCCCGGATCTGTTGGAACAGACGGGAACTCAGGCCGCCGCCCAGCGCGGTGTTGAGCACCGAAAGCGCCCAGCGGTGCTCCCAGTGCCTGCCCGGGGTCCGGACGCCCAGCGAAAGATGGGTCTGCTCGGCGTCCCTGTTGACCAACTCCAAGGTGGGCCGGCCCGTGACGCGCCCGGTGCCCTTGCGCGGCGGCACCGGCTTGCGGCCGCGAACCAGCCGCGGGCCGAAGTGCTCGCGCACCAACGTCACGACCTCGTCATGCTCGACGTTTCCGGCGACTGCGACGACCATCCGCTCCGGCGTGTAGCGACGCATGTGAAACGAATGCAGTTGCGTCCGCGTCATCGCCGCGATCGACTTTGCGCTGCCGATCACCGGCCGACCGACCGGGTGCGAACCGAACATCGCCGACAGGAAGACGTCGCCGAGGGTGTCTTCGGGATCGTCGTCACGCATGGCGATCTCCTCGAGCACGACATCGCGCTCGATCTCGACATCCTCTGCGGCACAACGCCCTCGCAACACCACGTCGGCCACCAGGTCGACGGCCAACTCGAGGTCGGTGTCGAGCACATGCGCGTAGTAGCACGTGTGCTCGCGCGTGGTGAACGCGTTCAGCTCACCCCCGACCGCGTCGACGGCTTGCGCGATGTCGACCGCGGTGCGCGTCGGGGTGGACTTGAACAGCAGGTGTTCCAGGAAGTGCGCCGCACCGGCAACGCTGGGTCCCTCGTCACGGGAGCCGACGTCGACCCAGACCCCGACCGATGCCGAATGCACCGACGGGATGTACTCGGTGACCACGCGCAGGCCACCGGGCAATACGGTGCGACGCACCTGGGACCGTGTAGATGACTCCGCGTTGCTTGTGCCGCGGCGCAACGCCCTAACTCGTCGCCGTTGCGGCATCTGCTGGTGCAGTCTCCGATGGGGCATCTGCGGCATCGTCTTCGGCGACGAGAACCAGCGAGATCTTCCCGCGGTTGTCGATATCGGCGATCTCCACGCGCAGCTTGTCGCCGACCTTGACGACATCCTCCACCTTGGCGATCCGCTTGCCACGGCCCAGCTTGGAGATGTGCACCAAGCCGTCCCGGCCGGGCAGCAATGACACAAAGGCGCCGAAATCGGTTGTCTTGACGATGGTTCCGAGGAACCGCTCACCGACCTTGGGCAGCTGCGGGTTGGCGATCGCGTTGATCTTGTCGATCGCGGCCTGCGCCGCCTCACCGTTGGAGGCGCCGACGAACACGGTGCCGTCGTCCTCGATCGAGATCTGCGCGCCGGTCTCCTCGGTGATCGAGTTGATCATCTTGCCCTTGGGCCCGATGACCTCACCGATCTTGTCGACCGGCACCTTGATCGTGGTGATGCGCGGTGCGTACGGGCTCATCTCGTCGGGCGTGTCGATGGCCTCGGCCATCACCTCGAGGATGGTCAGTCGCGCGTCCTTGGCCTGCGCCAGCGCTGCCGCCAGCACCTGCGACGGGATGCCGTCGAGCTTGGTGTCCAGCTGCAGCGCGGTGACGAAGTCCTTGGTGCCCGCGCACTTGAAGTCCATGTCGCCGAACGCATCCTCGGCGCCGAGGATGTCGGTGAGCGTGACGAAGCGCCGCTCGGTGCCGCCACCTTCGGTTTCGACATCGTCGGACACCAGACCCATCGCGATGCCCGCAACCGGAGCCTTCAGCGGCACACCGGCATTCAGCAGCGACAGCGTCGACGCACACACCGAGCCCATCGACGTCGAGCCGTTGGAGCCCAGCGCCTCAGACACCTGGCGGATCGCGTACGGGAACTCCTCGACGCTAGGCAGCACGGGCACCAGGGCCCGCTCGGCCAGTGCGCCGTGGCCGATCTCGCGGCGCTTGGGCGAACCGACGCGACCGGTCTCACCGGTCGAATACGGCGGGAAGTTGTAGTGGTGCATGTAGCGCTTGGAGGTCTCGGGTCCCAGCGAGTCGATCTGCTGCGCCATCTTGACCATGTCGAGGGTGGTGATACCCATGATCTGGGTCTCGCCGCGCTCGAACAGCGCACTGCCGTGTGCCCGCGGGACCACGGCCACCTCGGCGCTCAGCGCGCGGATATCGGTGATCCCGCGGCCGTCGATGCGGAAGTGGTCGGTCAGAATCCGCTGACGTACAAGCTTTTTGGTCAGCGACCGGAATGCCGCGCCGATCTCCTTCTCGCGGCCTTCGAACTGCTCGGCCAGCCGCTCCAGCACCTCGACCTTGATCTCATCGGTGCGATCGTTGCGCTCTTCCTTGCCTGCGATGGTCAGCGCCTTGGACAGCTCCTCGGTGGCCACAGCGGCGACAGAGTCGAACACATCGTCCTGGTACTCCGGGAACACCGGGAAATCGGCGGTCGGCTTGGCCGCCGCGTCGGCCAGCTCCTGCTGCGCGGCGCACAGCGCGGCGATGAACGGCTTCGCGGCCTCGAGGCCCTCGGCGACCACGGTTTCGGTCGGGGCGCCCGCGCCACCGTCGATCAGCGCGACGACGTTCTCGGTCGCCTCGGCCTCGACCATCATGATCGCTATATCGTCACTGTCGTCGGCTACCTTGCGGCCCGCGACCACCATGTCGAAGACGGCTCCTTCGAGCTGCTCGACGGTCGGGAAGGCGACCCACTGGCCGTCAATCAGTGCGACACGCACACCGCCGACCGGGCCGGAGAACGGCAGACCCGACAGCTGGGTCGACGCCGAGGCGCCGTTGATGGCCAGCACGTCGTAGAGGTCCTTGGGGTCAAGGCTCAACACGGTCACGACGACCTGGACCTCGTTGCGCAGACCCGACACGAAGGTCGGACGCAGCGGCCGGTCGATCAGGCGGCAGGTCAGGATCGCGTCCGTCGACGGCCGGCCCTCGCGGCGGAAGAACGAGCCGGGGATACGCCCGGCGGCGTACATCCGCTCCTCGACGTCGATCGTCAGGGGGAAGAAGTCGAAGTGGTCCTTCGGGCTCTTGCTGGCCGTGGTGGCCGACAACAGCATGGTGTCGTCGTCGAGATAGGCGACGACGGAGCCGGCGGCCTGCTTGGCCAACCGACCGGTCTCGAAACGGATGGTGCGGGTGCCGAAGCTCCCGTTGTCGATGACGGCGGTGGTCTCGTATACGCCGTCTTCAAGTTCAACTACAGACATAGGTGTCCGTATGGCCTCTCTGGATTCACAGTTTCCACTGTTCAGCTGTTTCGCGTCGTCACAGCGTGTGAACCACCGGCCTCGATTTGGCCACGGCCATCGATCGAAGCTGTCGGGTGTCCTACCCGGCAACCACTACCGAAGACCGCGCGATCAGGCGGGTCCTGTCGTGAGACGCGGGAACGGTGCTCGCGGATCTGCGATCACCGCACCCAGACGTTCGAGCCGAAACCGGCAGTCGAACTCATCCATCCTACATTGCAGCAGGTACGGCACCGAAATCCCAGGGGCCTCCCGCGTGCCTCAGGCGACGTCCTCGACGCAGACGGTGAAGTTGCGCTCGTCGTAGGGATAGCCCACACCCGTGGCGCACTGGTCCACGTCGGCGACGTTCTCCAGGATCTCGGTGACGCGCTGGCGGTTGGGCACCGAGGCGTCGTCGCAGTCCACCCGCACCGGATCCTTGTCGTTGGTGGGGTCGATGCTCATGCAGTCGCCCACCACCCAGTCGATGTCCATGCAGATCGTCGTGGTGGCATCGGAGAAGGCGCCGCGCATCGAGTAGTAGGAGTCGACATCCGCGGGGCAGAGGTCGCTGTCCTCGACGGTGGCAGCCACCTTGAAGTTGGAATCCCGGCTACCGCAGTCGACCTTGGTCACTTCGGGCCGTTCCGGGGTGCCGCCCGTCTTGAGGCAGTCGCCCACCGCCAGGTTCGCAGCGGAGCCGGACGAACAGCCGGTCAAAGCCCCCATCGAAGCCAGCAGGCCCGCGATCGCCGCTGCGGCGATCGCGGAGAGGTTCCGCACGTGCGTCGGGTCAGCGACGCAGGCCGAGCCGGTCGATCAAGGAGCGGTAGCGCTCCACGTCGACCTGGGCGACGTACTTCAGCAGGCGACGCCTGCGGCCGACGAGCAGCAGCAGCCCGCGCCGCGAGTGGTGGTCGTGCTTGTGCTGCTTGAGATGCTCGGTGAGATCAGAGATGCGCCTGGTCAGCAGCGCGACCTGGGCCTCCGGCGAGCCGGTATCGGTGTCGTGCAGGCCGTACTCGCTGAGAATGGTCTTCTTCTGTTCGGCAGTGAGCGCCACGAATTACTCCATCTATCGGTCCGCGAACAAGGGGTTTGTGTCCCCGTAAGAAGCGCAGCCACCGCGAACTGCAGCACGCGCTCGGTCGGGCGAGAGTCTAGCAGCGCCGCCCCTGAGCTGCGAAATCCGCCGACTGCACGCTTGTTAGCACCCGGTCCTGGGCTTTCGTGTCAACAAGCGTGGCACTCGGCGCAGAGTTCAGTGGGCGGCCAGGATGGCGCGGGCGCGTTCGGTGTCGACGCCCATCGCGGTGACCAGGTCCTCGACCTTGGCGAACTTCTCCTGCCCGCGGATGCGCGCGACGAAATCGACGGCGACATGCTGGCCGTACAGGTCTGCCGACGTGTCGAGCACGAACGCCTCCACCGTGCGGGTCCGCCCCGAGAACGTCGGGTTGGTACCGACCGACACCGCCGCCTGATAGCGCTCACCTGGGACGACGGTCCCGGCGATCGGTCCGTGGCCGAGCACGGTGAACCACGCCGCGTAGACGCCGTCGGCAGGGATGGCCGAATACATCGGCGGCGCCACGTTGGCGGTCGGAAAGCCCAGCACCTTGCCGCGTCCATCGCCGCGGACCACCACACCCTCGACGCGATGGGGGCGCCCAAGGGCCTCGCTGGCGGCGACGACATCGCCGGCGTCGACGCACGAGCGGATGTAGGTCGACGAGAACGTGACGGTCTCGTCGCGGTGGTGCTCGGACACCAGCGTCATGCTCTCTACCGCGAAGCCGAACCGCTCGCCCGCCTTGCGCAGCAGGCTGACGTTGCCCGCGGCCTTCTTGCCGAACGTGAAGTTCTCCCCGACGACCACCTCGACGACATGCAGGCGCTCGACCAGCAGTTCGTGGATGTAGCGCTCGGGCGTCAGCTTCATGAAATCCGACGTGAACGGCATGACCAGGAACACGTCGATGCCCATTTCCTCGACGAGCTCAGCACGCCGTGCCAGCGTCGTCAGCTGGGCGGGATGGCTGCCGGGGAAGACGACCTCCATCGGATGCGGATCGAAGGTCATCAACACCGTCGGCACGCCGCGCGACCGACCCGCCTTCACCGCGTGGTTGATCAGCTCCTGATGGCCTCGGTGAACACCGTCGAACACGCCGATGGTGACGACACATCGGCCCCAGTCCGTCGGGATCTCGTCTTGTCCCCGCCAGCGCTGCACAGCGCAAGCCTACGGCGCGGCCGCCACGACGGTCCGGCTAGATCACCACATCAGGCGACAACTGCCTAGAATTTGACCTGTGAATCCGAACGGTAACCCGCGCGACCTGACGATGGTCGCCCAGGATTACCTCAAAGTCATCTGGACGGCCCAGGAGTGGTCGCACGAGAAGGTCAGCACGAAGATGCTGGCCGAGCGGATCGGGGTGTCCGCGAGCACCGCGTCGGAGTCCATCCGCAAGCTGGCCGATCAGGGACTCGTCGATCACGAGAAATACGGCGCCGTGACGCTGACTGCCGCCGGCCGCGCGGCCGCGCTGGCGATGGTGCGCCGGCACCGGTTGATGGAGACCTTCCTCGTCCGCGAGCTCGGCTACAGCTGGGACGAGGTGCACGACGAGGCCGAGGTGCTCGAGCACGCCGTGTCCGACACGATGCTCGATCGCATCGACGCCAAGCTCGGCCATCCCACCCGCGACCCGCACGGCGATCCGATTCCCGCCGCGGACGGCCATGTGCCGACCCCCGATGCGCGGCAGCTGTCGATCTGCCGCGACGGCGACACCGGAGTCGTCGCCCGGATCTCGGACGCCGATCCGGAGATGTTGCGGTACTTCGACAGCGTCGGCATCAGCCTGGACTCGCGGCTGATGGTGCTGGCCCGGCGTGACTTCGCGGGCATGATATCCGTCGCCGTCAAGCCCGCCGGTTCGGGTGAACACGAAAAGGGCACCACAGTGGAGTTGGGAAGCCCTGCCGCAGAAGCGATCTGGGTGGTCAGCTAGCTCACAACGTGGCAGGGCGCAACACGACGACAGACCGCGTGCGCGCCGCTTCGTCGCGCAGCAATGCGATCACCTTCCCGTCGGGCGACGTCGCGGCGTAGGTCCCGTCGATGCCGGCCGGCTCCAGTGCCCTGCCGTGCCGGGTGTGCTCGGCCTCCTCGGCAGTGAGGTCACGGCGCGGGAAGGTGAGCAGACACGCCTCGTCGAGCGAGTAGGAAAGGCGCGGCCGTTCGGCCAGCTCATCGAGAAGTACGGCCTGGTCGAGCCCGAAGCGCCCGACACGGGTCCGTCGCAGCGCAGTGAGATGTCCACCGACGCCCAGCGCCTCGCCGACGTCCCGTGCCAGGGCGCGGATGTACGTGCCGCTGGAGCAGTCGACCTCGACATCGACGTCGAGCAGGTCGCCGTCGCTTCGTACGTCGAGCACATCGAAGCGGTCGATGCGGACCCTGCGCGACTCGAGTTCGACGGTCTGCCCTTCGCGCGTCAGCTTGTAGGCCCGTTGACCGCCGACCTTGATGGCACTGACGGCCGAAGGGATCTGGTCGATGTCACCGCGCAGCGCGGCCACCGCCGTCTGGATCTGCGCCTCGGTCACATGGGCGGCCGAAACCGTCTGCAGCATTTCGCCTTCGGCGTCCTCGGTCGACGTGGTCTGGCCCAGCCTGATGGTCGCGGCGTAGGACTTGTCGGTGGCGGTCAGCATGCCGAGGATCTTGGTGGCCCGGTCGATGCCGACGACCAGGACTCCGGTCGCCATCGGGTCGAGAGTGCCTGCGTGCCCGACCTTTCGGGTGCCGAAGATGCGCCTGCAGCGGCCGACGACGTCATGACTGGTCATGCCCGCCGGCTTGTCCACCACGACAAGTCCGGCTGTGCTAGTTCCCCGGTCGCTTCGCTCTCCCCTGGCCTGCGGCCGTGGGCCCAGCCCGCCGGAACTCACAGCACGATCGCCGTCAGCGCCAACCCGTCACGCACGGACCACCGGCCCGACAACGTCTCCACCGGCGGACCCGACAGTGCGGCCGGATCGATCAGGATCCGTGACTCGAACTGACCCGAGGTGCCGCTGTCGTCGACGTCGAACGTGATGTGTGCATCCTCGAATCCCAGCCAGCGTTTCGTCAGCGGAAACCACGCCTTGTAGGTGGCTTCCTTGGCGCAGAACAGGATTCGATCCCAGTGCAGTCCGTCGGGCAGCGCACGCAGTTCGGCGCGCTCCCCCGGCAGGCTGACGGCGTCGAGGACGCCATTCGGCAGGACGCCGTGCGGCTCGGCGTCGATACCCACCGAACGAACCTCGCCGTGCCGGCCCACCGCGGCTCCGCGGAAGCCCTCGCAGTGGGTGAGGCTGCCGACGATGCCGTCGGGCCAACACGGTTCGCCCTTCTCCCCCTTGAGAATCGGCACGGGTCCGACACCGAGTTCGGACAGCGCTTCGCGCGCGCAATAGCGCACGGTGATGAATTCGTTGCGCCGCTTGGCCACCGACTTGGCGATCAGCGGCTCTTCTTCGGGCAGCGGCTTCAGTTCCGGTGGGTCGGTGTACATCTCGGCGGCGGCGAGCGCCTGCGCATCGCCGGGCAGTACGCCAGAGAGCAGGGTGGCCATGACCGTCATGGCTGCCTGGCCTTGATCCGCTCCTGCACCTTCTGGGCGTGGTCGCGCATCTCCTGGGTGATCTCGAAGTGTCCGCCGAACTCGTTGAGATAGCCGGGCGCATACTTCGGGTCCGGGAGCACCTGACGAAGCCAGCGATAGGGCTTGCGGCGGCGCCATTCCCGCGGATACCCGACGGAGACCTCTTCATGGCGCACCCCGTCGTACCAGGTGGTGCGTGGGATGTGCAGATGCCCGTACACCGAACACACCGCGTTGTAGCGGGTGTGCCAGTCGGCGGTGGCCGTGGTGCCACACCACAGCGAGAACTCGGGATAGAACATCGCGTCGCAGGGTTCGCGGACCAGTGGGAAGTGGTTCACCAAGACGGTCGGCGTCATCCAGTCGAGGTCCTCGAGCCGCTTGCGGGTGGAGGCCACCCGGTCGCGGCACCACGCATCACGCGTGGCGTAGGGCTCGGATGACAGCAGGAACTCGTCGGTTCCGACGACATTGCGCTCGCGGGCGATGGCCAATCCCTCTGCCTTGGTCGCGGCCCCCTGCGGCAAGAACGTGTAGTCGTACAGCAGGAACATCGGCACGATGGTCGCCGGACCACCCTCTTCGGTCCACACCGGGAACGGGTGCTCGGGGGTGATGATGCCCATCTCGTCGCACATGTTGACGAGGTAGTCGTAGCGGGCCTTGCCGAAGATCTGCATCGGATCGCGGTTGGTGGTCCACAGCTCGTGGTTGCCTGGCACCCAGATCACCTTGGCGAAGCGCTTCCGCAGCAGGTCCAGCGCCCAGTGGATCTCGTCGGTGCGCTCGCCGACGTCGCCCGCGACGATCAGCCAGTCGTCGGGGGTGGACGGGTAGAGCGACTCGGTGACGGGCTTGTTGCCCGTGTGACCGGTGTGCAGGTCGCTGATGGCCCAGAGAGTGGGCTGCCGGCCGTCACGTGTCACAGCCCTCCAGCCTACGTGCGGGTAGCGAAACCTCTCGCACTCCAACTAGAACAGGTTCTCGTTTCCGCTTCGGCCGGTCCGCCCCGGCCGCTACACTCCCGGGCAGGGTCGGTCCCGATGACGGCGGCCGCGCCGCCACGACACTAAGGGGTGGAATGGTCGCCAAGCTGCGCATTCTCGCAGCGTTGTGTGCGCTGGTCGCGGCGGTCGTCGTAATGAGCCAGTCCAATTCCGACGGCCCTCTGCAGGTCCGGGCCGCCGACATTCCGATGACCAACGTCACAACCAGCATCAAGTACCCGGTCGTCGAGACCGTCGACCCGGACCCGTTCAGCCCGTGCCGCGACATTCCGCTCGACGCCGTCGCGGCGCTCGGCCTCGCCTTCACGCCGCCGTCCCCCGAGGAGGGGCTGCGGTGCAAGTACGACGCCGGCAACTATCAGTTGACCATCGAGCCGTTCGTGTGGAAGAAGTTCGAGGAGTCCTTGCCCGCCGACGCCGTCCAGCTCGACATCGACGGTCACCGCGCTGCGCAGTGGTGGGTGATGAAGCCGACCGACTGGAACAACCGGTGGTGGATCACCTGCGCGATGGCGTTCGACACCAGCTACGGCATGATCCAGCAGACGCTGTTCTACTCACCGATCTACTCCAACCCCGCCCCCGACTGCATGCAGACCAACCTGCAGCGCGCCCACGACCTGATCCCCTATTACAAGTTCCAGGGCGACGGCGACACTAGCCAGTGATCTTGTCCATCGGGCTCGACCGTTCGAGCATGCCGATGGCCTCTTCACCGTCCCACCGGTAGCGCACGCCGGCCTGCTGAAGCGCCGGAAACGTCCAGTTGGCCATCTTCTCCAGCATCTCCGCGGGGACCTCGCTGGGATCGGTGATGTCGTGTGTCGACACCACCGTCTCGCCCTCGATTCGCACTGTGCCGCTTTCGGTTTCGAGCACGACCGAGACGTCCCCGCCGCGAGCCTGCAGCCGCCGCAGCCACGGCGCTGCCACGACCCGGGCCGGAATCAGCTTCCCCTCGCCGAGATAGACGTACCCCTCGTTGAACGCCGGCTCGCCGTCGGGCCGCGGCGGATAGGCGATGTAGCCGAACGCCCTACCGTCCGGGAACAGCGCCGACTGCCAGCAGTGTCCCCAGAAGCCCTCCAGCCTGCGCACGCCCTGGCGGCGGATTCGCAGGCCGGTGCCGCTGAAGTCGTGTTGTTCCCCCGCCACGTGAACCGCGCCCGTCGCACGGAACAGCTGCTCGTAGCGCGGCCCTCCCATCAGGTCGCCCACGATCGATGTCTTCAGCTGCGCGTCAGCGTCGGCCTGCAACGCGCCCTGCACCCACGGCGGGACCGCCATCTTCGCCTCGACCTCGAAGCGCAGATCGACCCGAGGCCCGTCCTTGCGCCCCGCGATCAGATCGGTCGACGACGTCGCAACGGCCTGCCCGTCGAACGTCATCGACCACACGTCGAACGGTTCGACACACCTGAACACCAGCGGGCCAGCACCCAGCACCGTCGGCCTCCCGTCCGGACCCGCCGACGGCAGACTCTTGCCCTCGTCACGCAGCCGGTACACCCGGCCGTCGGCGAAGGCGACATTGACCTGCACGCCGTGCGCCTCCCAATTCGCGGCGACGGCCTCGATTCCGATGCGCGGCAGCCCGACCTCACCGCGATCGTCGAGGACCCAGAAGCTCACCGAATCCCGCATCTCCGGGTCGTCCGGTCGCTCGGCGAACATGTATTCGCGCAGCGGGTCGATGCCACCGGTCAGATCAATCGGCATGCGAGGCTCCCAAGTAGGTGTCGACGTAGGTGGCGAACAGCGGGCGAATTGCGTTGAGGTCCAAGCCGAACACCTCAGGATCAGCCTTCGGATGCGGTTCCCGGTTCTCGGCGTTCTCGGCCCACCAGGTGCGCATGCCGTCCTCGAACTCGTCGGTCACGGGCTCACCGAGCCAGTCGTACATCCGGCGTACCTCGCCTACCGGGTCGTTCTGCATCGCGCGAAAGTGGATGTCGTAGAAGCGATCATCGGCGCCCGCGGCCCGGAACTTCAGCACGCGGTCCATGCCCGTCGACCATTGCTTGACGTTGAGCTCACCGAGGTACCGATGGTCGACCTCGTCAGTGAATCCTCCGACGATGTCGGTGTACACGTCGACGACCGACAGCATCACGTCGGTCGGGTCGCGGTGCGTCATCACGAATCTCGCATCGGGAAACACCCGGTCGAGGTAGTCGAGCGAGATCACGTGGGCCGGCGACTTCAGCCGCCACGGCCGTCTCGGCTCCCCCCACTGCAGAAGCTTGAGCACGCGTCGCTCGTAGCGGTAGGTGGAGGTGAAGTCGGCGCGCTCGAGCAGCCAGTCGGAGTAGGACGGGATCTGCGCGAAGGCCTGAAACATCTGGGATTTGAAGTCGAGCGCCATCAGGTCGAGGCATTCCATCGGCCCCTGAACGTCGTTGGGCACGTGATGGCGGGTACCGACGGTGACGGGTCGCTGATCGGGCGGGATCCTCGGATCCTCGCCGCGGACCGTCGACGGCGGCGGGCACGGCCGAGTGGACTCCCAGCTGCGCAGGTAACGGCCGTGCGGATCCCGGGCCAGCAGGAACGACAGCGCGGTCGATCCGGTGCGGGGTAGGCCGAGGCCGAACAGCGGCGCGTCGATGGGCTCGTCGTCGATCTCGGGGTGCCTGCGGTACCAGTCCTCGACCTGCAGTCGCTGGCACAGATGCAGCCCCAGGCGGTCGTAGACGAACGCCTCGCCCCTGGCGTTCAGTCGCGCTTCGTCCTGCAGGGCGCGCACCAGGATCTCCAGGCCCTCGCGGAACGAATCGTCGCCGAAGTCGTCGAGGCCGGTGCGCTCGACGGCGGCGGCCATCAACTCGGCCGGTGATGCCACGCCGCACCTCCCGATCGTCGAGAGCTCCCAAATTGATGACAGTATACTGTCGCCATTATGGGCGAGGCGTCAATAGCGAATCGGCGGACCTACGACAACCGGGCCCGTCAGCAGAAGGCCGCCCAGACCCGAGAACGCATCGTCACGGCGGGCAGTGAATTGGTGCACGCCTTCGACTCCTGGAACTGGCGGGACCTCACGTTCAAGGCGGTGGCGGAGCGCGCGGGTGTCGGTGAGCGGACCGTGTACCGCCACTTCCCCACCGAACGGCACCTGCACGACGCGGTGATGCAGCGGCTCGAGTCCGAGGCCGGGGTCTCCTATGAGGACGTCGACCTGACCAACATCGGCGAGGTCACCGCCCGCGTATTCGCCGCACTGCAACGGTTCTCGGTGCACCCGTCCGTCGAGACGCCGCAGGACCCGACGTTCGTCGGCGTCGACGCGCGCCGGCGCGATGCGCTGATGCGCGCAGTGTCGGCGGCGGCCCCCGGCTGGTCGATCGCCGAACAGCGGGTCGCCGCGGGCCTGCTCGACGTGCTCTGGAATGTGCCCTCCTACGAACGACTGGTCGGGGTGTGGGGCGTCGACGGTGCCACCGCAACCCGGGCGATCGGCTGGCTGATGACACAGGTCGTGACGGCAATCACCGACGACGACCCACCACCTGCGTAGCCTGTGTGACGTGACCGCCGTATCCGATTCCACGACTGCATCGCCGGCCGCGGGAAAGTTCAAGACGTTCACCGGCCGGACGTTGAGCAGAGTCCTGCACCTCCCACCCCGAACGTGCGACTTCACCGTGCACCCTGTGCGGGTGCCGATGCGCGACGGTGTCGAACTGGTCGCCGACCACTACGCGCCGACGACGGCCACTCCCGCGGGCACGCTGCTGGTGCGCTGTCCGTACGGCCGGGGGTTCCCCTTCTCCACGTTGTTCGCCGGTGTGTACGCCACCCGCGGTTATCACGTCGTATTCCAAAGCGTGCGCGGCACATTCGGCTCCGGCGGCGAGTTCGAGCCGATGGCCAACGAGGTCGCCGACGGTGCGGACACCGTCGAGTGGTTGCGCAACCAGCCATGGTTCACCGGTTCCTTCGCGACCATCGGCCTGTCGTACCTGGGCTTCACCCAATGGGCACTGCTCAACGATCCGCCGCCGGAGATGAAGGCCGCCGTCATCACCGTGGGTCCGCACGATGTCAGCGGCCCCCGCTGGGGTACCGGCTCCTTCGGGCTCAACGACTTCCTCGGCTGGAGCAACCTCGTTGCGCACCAGGAGGATCCCCGGCTGCGCGCGTTGATCGCGCAGGTACGCGCACGCCGTGCGCTGGCGCGCGCCACCAAGGGGCTACCGATCGGAGAGGCCGGACGCGCCCTGCTGGGCGACCGCGCGCTGTGGTGGGAGGAGTGGCTCGACCATCCCGAACCCGACGACCAGTATTGGGCGCCCCGGCATCTCCGGGATGCACTGAAGCGCACCGACATCCCGGTGTTGTTGGTCGGCGGGTGGCAGGACCTGTTCCTGGAGCAGACGCTGGCGCAGTACGACGCGCTCAAGAGTCGCGGGGTCGACGTCGCGATGACCGTCGGAGCGTGGACGCATACGCACGTCATGTACAAGGGCGCCCCTACCGTGATCCGCGAATCGCTCGACTGGCTCGGCGCCCACCTCGGCGGGCAGGGCACGTCGCGAAGCCCGGTGCGAGTCGAGATCAAGGGGAAAGGCTGGATCGACCTGCCAGAGTGGCCGCCGGCCATGCCGGAACGCGTGCTCTACCTGCAGCCGACCGGCAGGCTGGGCGACGCGGCTCCGCCGGACACGGCGCCGCCGAGCCGATTCACCTACAACCCCGTGGACCCGACACCGACCATCGGCGGCCGATTGCTCGCCCCCGAGGGCGGCTATCGCAAGGACGACAAGCTCGCCGAACGACCCGACGTGCTGTGCTTCACCGGCGACCGGTTGCCGACCGACCTCTACGTCGTCGGCACCCCGGTCATCGAGCTGTCCCATTCCTGCGACAACCCCTATCACGACCTGTTCGTACGCATCAGCGAAGTGGACGCCAAGGGTGTGTCCCGGAACGTCAGCGACGGATACCGCCGCAGCCCAACGGCTTCGACGGGTGCTGACACCGTTCGCATCGAACTCGATCCGACCGCGCACCGGTTCCGCGCCGGCTCGCGGATCCGGGTGCTGGTCGCCGGGGGCTCGCATCCACGGTTCGTGCGCAACCTCGGCACCGCCGAGCCGATGGCCCGCGGCCGTGAGCTGATGGTGTCGACGCACACGGTGCATCTCGGGGACGGCGGCGTATCGCGGCTCGTACTACCCGCGGGGCCGGAGCCGCCCTCCGCCCGCTGAGCAAATGAATTGCTCGCCTTAATGGGACAATTCCCGAATGGCAAGCTTTTCATAGAAAACGCATATTCGAACGATAAAAAGGTGGCAGGGGAAACGGGTCCGAGACCCATTCACCTGCCACCTTTCTTGCGCTCAGTCACCCAGGATGAAGGCGGGCGACGAGAAGGGTCCCCACACCTGCGGGGGTGAGATCACCGGAGGCTCGGTGTAGATCGAGACGTGCCCCGGCCGCTGAGTCGTGGTGGTTCCCGCCGATTCATGCGTGGTCGTGACGCTGGAGGCGGCGGCGCCTGGTGCCGACGCGATGGCGGCGGCGACGGCCCCGGCGCCGATCAACAGTGCGAGAGTGTGCGGCTTGGTGTTCATACGAATTTCTCCTAGATCCATTTCTTGTCGTGTCAGACAATCGACGAATTTGTCGCTGTCTGTGTCATACAAGATTCAATCTAGGGAGAGATATTGCGGGCGGCTCCTACCTCAAATGAAATTCAAATATCCGCTATTTCTGGCAACCTGCGTCAGGCGACGGTGCGGCGGACCTGTGCGGCGATCTCTTGGAGTGCGGCATCGTCGTGCACCGGCGGCGCCCAGTCGGGCTCGAGGGGTAGCGGAACCCAGCTCTTGCACCCCGCATAGTCGGGCGTGCGTTGCAGTCGTATCGGCGCGCGCAGCGGGCTGGCCTGCACCACGAGCACGGTGAGACGGTGTTTGGGCCGGAAGTCCAGCCGGTCGGCCCGCACCGAGTCGGCCGTCCAGATGTGCAGGGATTCGATCTCGTCGAGATTCTCGGGCCTGCTGACCTCAACGGCGGCAACGACTTTCGCGCCAGCTCGCAGGACGACCTCGTCGGCGGTGCTGTCGGCAGCGGCGGCATCGAGCAGATCGCGGTGTTCGGGCCTGACTCGCTCGGCGTGGCTGTGCGCCACCGTCGGGAAGAACAGGAAGCGCGAGGCGCTGAGCGCGAACCGTTTCTCGTGAATGCCGCCCTTGCGCAGCAGCACGGTTTGTCTGCCGTCCAGCAGCCCGTGCACGGCCGCGCCCCACTCCTTGAGCGCGGGCTGGGTGAGTGTGCCCGTCTCCGCCATCGCGGCTAGCCGGCCCCGGCGGCCATCCGCGCCCGCACCTCGGGGCGCCGCAGCGGCGGAACGGTCTTGGGCGGTTGACGGCGCGGCTGCAGCCCACCCAAGAGCCGGGTGGTGGTCGCGGTGACCTCGGCGACCGCTTCCTCGAAGGCCTCGGCGTTGGCGCCGGACGGCCGTGTGATGCCGCTGACCTTGCGGACGTACTGACGCGCGGCGGCCTCGATCTCCTCGGGAGTGGCCGCCGGTTCCAGGCCGCGTAGCTCCGTGATGTTTCGGCACATGGCTCCACGATAGGTTCGACCCATGACCAACCCCAACAACACCGACGTCCTGCTGATCGACACCCAGGATCGGGTGCGCACGCTGACACTGAACCGCCCGCGGTCCCGCAACGCGTTGTCGTCGGAGCTTCGGACGAAGTTCTTCCAGGCGCTGCGGGACGCGGAGGCTTCGGATGACGTCGACGTCGTCATCTTCACCGGTGCCGATCCGGTGTTCTGTGCGGGGCTGGACCTCAAGG
Source organism: Mycobacterium barrassiae (assembly GCF_025822765.1). Lineage (GTDB taxonomy): Bacteria > Actinomycetota > Actinomycetes > Mycobacteriales > Mycobacteriaceae > Mycobacterium > Mycobacterium barrassiae. Next base: position 225,875 of record NZ_JACKUK010000023.1, read on the forward strand.
AACTCGGCGATTCCACCGAACTGCCCGACATCTCGCCGAAGTGGCCGTCGATGACCAAGCCGGTGATCGGCGCGATCAACGGCGCCGCGGTGACCGGCGGGCTGGAGCTGGCGCTGTACTGCGACATCCTGATCGCCTCGGAGAACGCCAAGTTCGCAGACACCCACGCCCGGGTCGGGTTGATGCCCACCTGGGGGCTGTCGGTCCGGCTACCGCAGAAGGTCGGCGTCGGACTGGCCCGCCGGATGAGCATGACGGGCGACTATCTCTCGGCCGCCGAGGCACTGCGGGCCGGACTGGTCACCGAGGTGGTGCCGCACGACGAGCTCCTGCCGGCCGCGCGGCGGGTGGCGGCCTCCATCGTCGGCAACAACCAGAAAGCCGTACGCGCCCTGCTCGCGTCGTATCACCGCATCGACGAGGCCGGCACCTCCGAGGCGCTGGCGATCGAGGCCGAGTCGGCCCTCGAGTGGATGCGCACGGCCACCGGCGACGACATCGCCGCCAACCGCGCCGCGGTGTTCGAGCGGGGTCGCGCGCAGGTCCGGTAACCGCGCGTGCCATACGATTCCGCGAGTTCGCGTGGCCTCGTACGCTGTCGAGCGTGAACGAAGCACACGAATACTGCGGCAGCGACGAGTGGCGTCAGATGATTCGCGAAGTCATCCTGCCGTGGGCGCTGGGCGAAACCGATCTCGGCGACGACGTTCTCGAGGTCGGGCCAGGATACGGCGCCACCACCGACGTGCTCGGCGCGTCGACCGCACGACTGACATCGGTCGAGATCGACGACAAGCTCGCCGCGTTGCTCCGTGAGCGCTTCGCCGACAATCCCTCGGTCGAGATCGTCAACGGCGACGCCACGGCACTCGACTTCGCCGACGGAAGGTTCACGGGCGCAGCCTGTTTCACGATGCTGCACCATGTGCCGACCGTGGAGCTGCAGGACAAGCTGTTTGCGGAGATCGCGCGGGTCCTGAAGCCCGGTGCGGCGCTGGTGGCCAGCGACAGCCTTGGTAGCGACGAACTGGCCGTCGCGCATGAAGGCGACAACTACAACCCCGTCGACCCGGATTCACTGCCGTCTCGGTTGGCCGCCGCCGGATTCGGCGACGTACACGTCAGGACCAACGACTACGGCTGGACGATGATCGCGCGCATACCCGGCTGACTCAGGGGCTGGGCGGGATGTTGATGTCGACGCGGACCAGTTGCTCGATTCCCGGCTGATAGGTGACCGGTTCGGACGGCGTCGGGCCGAACGTCGGACTCAGCTCCCCTCCGGGTCCGGCGAACTGGACGTTGAACGACGGCATGGCCGGGGCGCTGGTGATGTAGAGCGCCTCGCAGATGCCGTCCTGCAGCCGCGACCGGAAGAACTGGCCGTAGGCGACTTTGGGGGTGTCGGTGGCCGTTCCACCCTCGGAGAGAATCACCGACGAACCTCGACGAACAGGGCCGAGTGCTGCGGCACCGACACATTGGTCGGCGTCGTCGACCTGGGTGAACGGCTGGTGGATCAGCACATAGACGGCGGTGGGCACGGTCGGCTCTGCCGCCGACTGCGGCGCCGCGACCAGGCTTGCCGATGTGACGACGGCAAGTGCGTATCCGAGCCGTTTCATGGGTTTCTCCTATGTCAAGCCGCTGCCATTTGGCAAGTGGTTTGACGGTTGTTGTGGTCGGTGAGCAGGTGGTTGAAGACGACGCGGGCGAGGCGGCGTTTGAGGCCGCGCAGTGCTTCGGGGGTGGAGTCGCCTTGCACGAGGCGATGCCGGTAGTAGGTCTGGCCGAGACCGTCGAGGCGGATTTGGGTGACCGCGATGCGGTGCAGCGCGGCGTTGAGTTGACGGTTGCCCGAAGGTGACGGTTGGGCCGGTCGGCGGACATACCTCAGTGGGGGCGGTGCCACGCTCCTATCAAGTCACGCCGGCCGGTCCTTCACACCTGATGCCGACAAAACGCATGCACGCCAACCCGAAGGCGGAGCCTATGAGCCAGACACCAGATGATCAGGATCCAACCACCGCAAGAAGCGGTGCCCTCACCCTGACACTGACGCGAGCCTAACCGGTGCCCGGTACCAGCCAGCGACCGGAAAAGGCTCGCCAGCCGACGAACACCAGCCGCAGCACCATGAACGTCGACAACCCGGCCCAGATGCCGAGCAGTCCCCAGCCGAACGCCAGCGACAGCCAGATCAACGGCAGGAACCCGACCACTGCGCTGATCAACGTGGCATTGCGCATGAACTTGGCGTCGCCGGCACCCAGCAGCACACCGTCCAGCGCGAAAACGATTCCGGCGATTGGCAATTGAGCCACCATGAACCACCACGGGACGCCGATGGCGTCGAGCACCGAACGGTCGTCGGTGAACACAGTCGGAAACACCGAGGCGCCGACCGCGAACACACCGGCCAGCACCGCGGAGGCGAGCGTCGAGAAGATGGTGACCCGCCAGGCCACCGACTTCGCATGCGCCAGCTGCCCCGCTCCGAGCGCGGCACCCACCAACGACTGCGCGGCGATGGCGAGCGAGTCCAACACCAGGGCAAGGGTGTTCCACAGTTGCAGCACCACCTGATGCGCCGCGACCGCGGCAGCGCCGAACCTGGCGGCGACGGCTCCCGCGGAGACGAAGCAGGCCTGAAACGCCAAGGTGCGCAACAGGAGATCTCGCCCCAGCACGACCTGGGATCGCAGCACCGTGGGGTCGATCCGCAACGGCACCCGCTCCACGTAGAGCGCGCGCAGGAACAGCAGGGCGGCGAACCACTGCCCGACCAGGTTCGCCACGGCCGAGCCCGCCAGCTCGAGCCTCGGAAGGCCAAGCCACCCGTACACGAGCAACGGGCACAGCACCGCCGACAGCGCGAAGCCCGTCACGACGTAGCGCAGTGGGCGCACCGTGTCCTGCACACCGCGCATCCAGCCGTTGCCCGCCGCCGAGACCAGGATGGCCGGAACGCCGAACGTCGCGATCCGGACCCATGGCAGCGCGGCGTCGGCGATCTCGCCGCCCCCGGAAGACCCAGCGAGTGCCGACACCAGCGGCACGGCCGCCACCTGAACGACCAGGACGATCAGCCAGCCAAGACCAACGGCCATCCAGGTGGCCTGCAGACCCTCGCCGACCGCCGCCCGCCGGTCACCGGCACCGAAGAACCGCGCCGAGCGGGCGGTGGTGCCGTACGACAGAAACGTCATCTGCGAACTCAGCGTCGCCAGGATCAGCCCGCCGATCGCCAGGCCGGCCAGAGCCAGCGCGCCCAGACGCCCGACGATGGCGATGTCGAACAGCAGGTAGATCGGCTCCGCGGCGAGCACCCCGAGCGCGGGTAGAGCCAGGCCCGCGATGCGGCGACCGGTTGCCGTCGGCGCCGCGGATTCGTGGGACGGATCAGCCAAGGCGCCTGCCGACAGGGTCAGCGAAGGCGCGCGTCGACGACGTCAGCGGAGGGCCTCGCGAAGTGCCTGCACGACATCGTCGGCAGACCCGGTCGCCGAGTAGCCGGCCGCCAGCCGGTGCCCGCCCCCGCCGAATGCACTCGCGAGGGTGGCCAGGTCATAGGACTTCGCGCGCATCGACACCGACCAGTGCCCCGGTTCGATCTCCTTGAAGACCGCCGCCACTTCGGCCTGTTGGGTGGTGCGCACGATATCGACGATGCTCTCGACTTCCTCGGGCCGCGCATTCTTCCATTCCTGGTGTCCCACAATGACATACACCAGGCCGCGACCGCCCGCGGCGTCGGGCAGGAGCTGCGCCGACGCCAGCACCCGCGACAGCATGGGCAGCCACGCGAACGGGTGGGTGTCCAGAAGGGTGCGGCTGATCGACGCGTTGTCCACGCCGAGGTCGACCAGGCGGGCGGCCAACCGGTGCGCCCGTGCGCTGGCCCAGCGGAACGACCCGGTGTCGGTGGTCAGCCCGGCGTACAGACAGTGCGCGACACCCAGATCGATCGGTTTGCCCCAGGCGTCGAGGAGGTCGGCCACCAGCATCGTGGTCGAGTCGGCCGACGGGTCGACGAAATTAGCGGTGCCGAACAGCATGTTCGAGGCGTGGTGGTCGATGACCAACACCTCGCGGTCGCGGTCGGCCAACTCACGCAGTGCGCCCAGCCGGTTGACGCTCGGGATGTCGACGGTGACCACCAGATCGGCGTCGCGTCGCATCGCGTCCGGCGCGACGAGCAGATGCGTGCCGGGGAGCGACTGCAGCGATTCGGGCAGGTCAGCCGGTGCCCCGAAGCTCACCTGGACGCTTTTGCCCGCATTGTCGAGCACCAGCGCCAGCGCCAGGCCCGCGCCGAGGGTGTCGGCGTCGGGATAGACGTGGCAGACCACACTCACGGTGTGTGCCCCCGCCAGCAGGGCGGCGGCGGCACGGGCGTCGACGCGGTCGCCCGTGGGAGGGGCGTCAGTCGCCTTGTCGATCGCGGTCACCGGTGTCCTCAGCGTCGATAGCGTCGATCTCGTCTCGGTCCCCACCGATATCCCGCACCCCGTCTATACGGTACGGGTCCGCATCGCCGGCGTGCCGGGCACCTTCGCGAACTCTTGCCAAATCCTCATCCGCGGCGCGTGCACGAGCCAGCAGCTCCTCCATCCGGACGGCGGTATCGGGCACGGTGTCGCGCTCGAACGCCAGCGTCGGAGTGAACCGAACCCCGAGGCTCGCGCCGACCTTGGACCGCAGCACACCCTTGGCCTTGTCCAAGGCCGCCGCGGCGCCCGCGTAGTCGGGCTCATCGGCCAGCGAACTGCCGAGCACGGTGTAGAACAGCGTCGCATCGTGCAGGTCGTTGGTGACCTTCGCATCGGTGATGGTGACGCCGGTCAGCCGCGGGTCCTTGATCTCGTACTCGATCGCCGAAGCGACGATGGTGGAAATCCGCTTGGCCAGCCGGCGAGCTCGTGCCGGATCGGGCATGTGCGAACCTCCTAGGTTCTCTGCTTCTCGACGAGTTCGTACGTCTCGATGACGTCGCCTTCCTTGATGTCGGAGTACGTCAGCGTCAGACCGCATTCGTACCCGTCGCGCACCTCGGTGACGTCGTCCTTCTCGCGACGCAGCGACGACACAGTCAGGTTCTCCGCGACGACGACGCTGTCACGAAGCAGACGCGCCTTCGAGTTACGCCGGATGACACCGGAGGTGACGAGGCAGCCGGCGATGTTGCCGACCTTCGACGACCGGAAGATGGCGCGGATCTCGGCGCGGCCGAGCTCCTTCTCCTCGTAGACCGGCTTGAGCATGCCCTTCAGCGCGCTCTCGATCTCGTCGATCGCCTGGTAGATCACCGAGTAGTACCGGATCTCCACACCCTCGCGGTTGGCCAGCTCGGTGGCCTTGCCCTCGGCGCGGACGTTGAACCCGATGATGATCGCGTCCGAGGCCGACGCCAGGTTGACGTTGGTCTCGGTGACGCCGCCGACGCCGCGGTCGATGACCCGCAACTCGACCTCGTCGTCGATCTGGATGCCCAGCAGGGCCTCCTCGAGCGCTTCGACCGTGCCAGCGTTGTCGCCCTTGAGGATCAGGTTCAGCTGGCTGGTTTCCTTCAGCGCCGAATCCAGGTCCTCGAGGCTGATCCGCTTGCGAGTCCGCGCGGCCATGGCGTTGCGCTTGCGCGCACTGCGCCGGTCGGCGATCTGGCGGGCGATGCGGTCCTCGTCGACAACCAGGAAGTTGTCACCGGCGCCCGGCACCGACGTGAAACCGATGACCTGCACGGGCCGCGACGGCAACGCCTCCTCGACGTCGTCGCCGTGCTCGTCGACCATGCGGCGCACACGCCCGTAGGCGTCGCCCGCCACCACCGAGTCGCCGACCCGCAGCGTGCCGCGCTGGATGAGCACGGTGGCCACGGGACCGCGACCGCGGTCCAGGTGCGCCTCGATCGCGACGCCCTGGGCCTCCATGTCGGGGTTGGCCCGCAGGTCGAGCGCGGCGTCGGCGGTCAGCACGACAGCCTCGAGCAGCGCCTGGATGTTCGTGCCCTGCTTCGCCGAGATGTCGACGAACATCGTGTCGCCGCCGAATTCCTCTGGCACCAAACCGTATTCGGTCAACTGGCCACGGATCTTGGCAGGGTCAGCGCCTTCCTTGTCGATCTTGTTGACCGCGACCACGATCGGCACATCGGCGGCCTGCGCGTGGTTGATGGCCTCCACCGTCTGCGGCATGACGCCGTCGTCGGCGGCGACCACCAGGATCGCGATGTCGGTGGCCTTCGCGCCACGGGCACGCATCGCGGTGAACGCTTCGTGGCCCGGGGTGTCGATGAAGGTGATCGGCCGCGGCGTGCCGTCGAGGTCGACCTCGACCTGGTAGGCGCCGATGTGCTGGGTGATGCCGCCTGCCTCGCCCTCGCGGACGGTGGCGTTGCGGATCGTGTCCAGCAGTCGGGTCTTGCCGTGGTCGACATGACCCATGACGGTGACCACCGGCGGACGAACCTCGAGGTCCTCCTCGCCGCCCTCGTCCTCGCCGTAGGTGAGGTCGAAGGACTCGAGCAGCTCGCGGTCCTCGTCCTCGGGCGAGACGACCTGCACGACGTAGTTCATCTCGCTGCCGAGCAGTTCGAGCGTCTCGTCGCCGACGGACTGCGTCGCCGTGACCATCTCGCCGAGGTTGAACAGCGCCTGCACCAACGAAGCCGGGTTGGCGTCGATCTTCTCGGCGAAGTCGCTCAGCGAGGCACCGCGGGCCAGGCGAATGGTCTCACCGTTGCCGTGCGGGAGCCGGACACCACCGACGACCGGCGCCTGCATGTTCTCGTATTCGGCGCGTTTCGCCCTCTTCGACTTACGGCCACGCTTGGGCGCGCCACCGGGACGACCGAAGGCACCCGCCGCGCCCCCGCGCTGGCCGGGACGACCGCCACCTCCGGGACGACCGCGATAGCCGCCGCCACCGGCGGGCGCGCCGCCACCACCGCCGGCGCCACCGCCGCGGTAGTTACCGCCACCGCCGCCGGGACCGCCCGCACGACCACCACCGCCGCCGCCGGGTCCACGGCCACCGGGACCCGGACGCGGTCCACCGGGCCGACCGCCGGCAGGGACGCCCGGACGGGGCCCGGCCGGACGCGGAGGCATGTTGCCCGGCGACATGCCGGGCCGCGGAGCTCCTGGCCGCGGCGCGCCGGGACGGGGCGCCTGCGGACGCGGAATCGGCCGGTCAACCGGCTGCTGCGACGAGAAAGGATTGTTGCCGACGCGCGGGGCACGCGCGGCGGGCTTGGGCGCACCGGGCGCACCGGGTGCCGGGCCGGGCCGGGGCCCTGGTGTCGGACCTGGCTGCGCCGGGGGTGCAGCCGGAGGCGCGGTTGGTGCCGCGGCGGCTGCCGGAGGCGGCGCGGGTGCCGCCGGTTCCGCTGGCGGCGCGGGCTTGGGTGCGGCCGGCTTCGCGGCCGGTTTGGCCGGCGCGGCGGCGGCAGCGCCGTTTCCGTCTGTCTTGGCCGCCTTCTCCGCGGCCGGCTTGCCACCGCCGAACGACTCACGCAACCGGCGGGCGACGGGGGCCTCCACAGTGGAGGACGCGGATTTGACGAATTCGCCCTGATCGCTCAGGCGGGCGAGTACTTCCTTACTTGTGACACCGAGTTCCTTGGCCAACTCGTGTACACGGGCCTTACCTGCCACTACAACTCCTGTCTAGGAGGCCGCAGCGGTGGTGGGCGCCGCGCCTCGGGTTAGCTATGACACATGGTCATCGGGACTTCACGGTGTGCTCATGTTCTTCGCAACCTGTTCTGTTGCCGGGTGTCGGAGCCGCTCTGACGTGCTCCATTACCGCGGTGGTATCTGGTTTACCGCTGATGCGCAGCGCTCGGACGAATGCTTGCCGCCGGATTGCTGCGTCTAGACACTGCGGATCGAGGTGCAACCAGGCACCCCGCCCCGGCAGCTTTCTCGCAGTGTCAACGGTCACGGCGCACTTGCCGTTCCCCTCATCCACCGCGACCACACGAAGCAGTTCGACGGCCAGCTCTCGCCTCCGACAGCCGATGCACGTCCGGACCGGTCCTTCTGGTCTTCTGTGCGGAGCAGCCGAAGTCTCGCGCTGGATCACGGTTCAGTCTAGCCACACCTGGTCGTCACACCGAAATACCAGGGACTCGAACCGCCGCTGATCCGTCGCTGGTGGCCTCACCCAGCCGGTACTGCCTCCGCATCACTGCGGATATCGATGCGCCAGCCGGTCAGGCGCGCCGCCAGGCGGGCGTTCTGCCCTTCTTTGCCGATCGCCAGCGACAACTGGAAATCCGGCACCACGACACGGGCGGCCCGCGCAGTCTCGTCGATGACGCTCACCGACACGACCTTGGCCGGCGACAGCGCGTTGGCCACGAACTTCGCCGGATCGGGATCGAAGTCGATGATGTCGATCTTCTCTCCCGACAGCTCGCTCATCACGTTGCGCACCCGCTGGCCCATGGGTCCGATGCAGGCGCCCTTGGCGTTGAGTCCGGGGACGCGCGACGTCACCGCGATCTTCGAACGGTGGCCGGCCTCGCGCGCGACCGCGACGATCTCGACCGACCCCTCGGCGATCTCGGGCACCTCCAGCGAGAAAAGCTTGCGCACCAGGTTGGGATGCGTGCGCGACAGCGTGATCAACGGTTCGCGGGCCCCGCGCGTCACGCCGACGACGTAACAGCGCAGACGATCGCCGTGTTCGTAGCGCTCCCCCGGGACCTGCTCGGCGGCGGGGATGACGCCCTCGGATCCCTTGGTTTCGCTGCCCATCCGGACGACGACCAGGCCGCGGGCGTTGGCGCGGGCATCGCGCTGGATGACGCCGCCGACGATGTCACCCTCGCGGGCGGAGAACTCGCCGTAGTTCTTCTCGTTCTCGGCGTCGCGCAGCCGCTGCAGGATCACCTGACGCGCGGTGGTCGCCGCGATGCGGCCGAAACCTTCTGGTGTGTCGTCCCATTCAGAGATGACGTTGCCGTCTTCGTCGGTTTCGCGTGCCAGCACCTGGACCACGCCGGTCTTGCGATCGATCTCGATGCGGGCGTCGGCCTGGTGGCCCTCGGTATGCCGATAGGCCGTCAGCAACGCCGACTTGATGGTTTCGACGACGACGTCGACCGAAATGCCCTTGTCGGCCTCGATGGCATGCAACGCCGCCATGTCAATGTTCACCGCGGAGCCTCCTTCTCAGATAGACCGGCCAGCTCCAGTTCGCGCTGATTCGGAGGTGAGAACTCAACCTGTACAACCGCTTTGGCGATGCTGCTCATCGATATCTCGCGGACCGAGAGTGCGGCGCTGCGCGGATCGCGCACGACCAATCGCACAGTGCCGTCGCGGGTTTCCCCCAATCGGCCGGTCAGTTCGGCGCCGTCGGACAGCGTCAGGTCGACCTTGCGGCCGCGGGCCCGACGGAAATGCTTCTCAGTGGTCAGCGGCCGGTCCACGCCCGGCGAGGTGACCTCGAGGACGTAGGGGGTTGCGCTGCGGTCGACACGATCCAGCAGTTCGGATGCCGACCGGGACAACGCGGCGGCCGCGTCCAGGTCCAGGCCCTGATCGCCGTCGGCCACCACGGTGATGCGAGGGGGGCGCGCGGCGGCGTCGATGACCACGTTCTCGATCTCGTAGCCTGCGCGCGCGAACTCACCGTCAAGTAGCTCGACCACCTGTTTCTGCGACGGCAATCCCGCTGAGCGCTCCGTCACGGCGAGCTCCTCATCTTGAGTTGTCTCCGACCACTGGTTCGGTGTGTCTTCGGCGCGAAACCGGAACAGACACTGGACCTGCGTATCAACGATACGCCAGCGCCGGGGTGCTAAACGGCAAAAAGCGCGGTGGCGATGGGCACCCCCCACAATGGCAAGATGTTGCACGTGCCGAGCCCCCCGCTGACCCTCAGCAGGCGTCAACTCCTGGTCGGAGCAGCGGCATTGACACTGCTGGGAGCCTCGGTGTCGGCGTGTGGATCGTCGGAACCGCCGCCGGAAATCGCCGAGCTGGCGGCCCAACTGGACCGGGCCCGAGCCGACAGCCAACTCGCGACCGACGCGGCAGCCGCCGCGAAAGGGGCGACCGTCGAGGCGTTGACCACGGTGGCATCAGAGCGGTCGGCACATGCGGAGGCCCTGTCCGACGAGCTGGTCAGGATGCGCGGGGCCGATGCGCCCACGAGCACCACACCCCCATCCACCGAGACGACTGCCGAGCCCGCCAAGGCGCCGACCGTTCAGGACGTCATCGACGCGCTGCGCACCTCGGCCGATAGCGCGGCCAGCCTGGCCGCCAAGATGTCGGGGTATCGCGCCGGGCTGCTCGGCTCGATCGCCGCGGCCTGCACCGCCGCCTACACCGTCGCGCTGACGCCTCCGGAGGAGCCGCAGTGACCTCGCCCCAGCCGTCGCCAACAACTACTACGACGTCACCAACGACCACCTCCCCGACCACCTCCCCGACCACAACGACGTCGTCGCGCGCCGCCGAACCCACCAGCCCGACGCGACCGCAGAATCCCGCCGACGGCGCACTGTTCGACGCGATCGCCACCGCGCAGGCCGCGATCTACGGCTACGGGATCGTGTCGGCGCATTCGTCGCCCGACATGAACTACCTGGTGTCGTCGTCCATGGCGCAGCACCGCAAGCGGCGCGAGGAAGCACTGGCGATGCTGGAGGCGCGGTCGGTGGAGGCGCCGCTGCCCGCGGCCGGCTATCAGTTGCCGATCGAGGTCGACAACCCCACCGACGCGGCGAATCTCGCGGTGCGCATGGAAGAGGACGCCGCCGTCGCGTGGCGCGCCGTCATCGAGCAGGCCACCGACGAACAGGAGCGCGCGTTCGGCGTCAGCGCGCTGACGGAGTGCGCGGTCACGGCGGCGGAGTGGAGCCGGGTGCTGGGCACGAAGCCGATCACGGTCGCGTTCCCGGGCGGCAGCGAATAATCCCCTCACGAGCAGACGCCAACTCCCCCTAAATCGCCCAACTTTGGGGGTTTTCGCGTCTGCTCGCGGTCAGGAAGTCAGGGCCGTCGCAATCTCGGCGGCCGCATCGCCCACGGGCACTTCCCGCGTTTCGCCGGTGAAGCGGTTGCGCAGCTCCACGACGCCGTCGGCCCAACCGCGGCCGACCACGACGATCCACGGCACTCCGAGCAGCTCGGCGTCCTTGAACTTGACGCCGGGCGACGCCTGCCGGTCGTCGAGCAGCAGTTCGAGCCCGCGACGGTCGAGTTCGGCGGCCAACTCCTCGGCGCCGGCGCGGGCGGCGGCGTCCTTGTTGGCGATCACGACGTGCACGTCGAACGGAGACACCGACGACGGCCAGCGTAGGCCCAGGTCGTCGTGATGCTGTTCGGCGATGACGGCGACCAGTCGCGACACCCCGATGCCGTACGAGCCCATCGTCAACCGGACCGGCTTGCCGTTCTCGCCGAGCACGTCGACTTCGAACGCGTCGGTGTACTTACGGCCCAGCTGGAAGATGTGCCCGATCTCGATGCCCCTGGCCGACACCAGCGGCCCTGCCCCGTCGGGTGACGGATCCCCGTCGCGCACCTCGGCGGCTTCGATGGTGCCGTCGGCGACGAAGTCACGCCCGGCGACCAGGCCGACGACGTGCCTACCTGGTTCGTCAGCCCCGGTGATCCAGGAGGTGCCGTCGACCACCCTCGGGTCGACGAGATAGCGAACGCCGTTGGCCAGCAACGCTTTCGGGCCGATATAGCCCTTGACCAGAAACGGGTACTTCTTGAAGTCGTCTTCGTCGAGCAGGGCATACTCGGCGGGATCGACGGCTGCGCCCAGGCGCTTGTCGTCGACTTCGCGGTCGCCGGGCACGCCGACGGCGAGCAGTTCCCAGTCGCCGCCGGGCACGCGGGTCTTGAGCACGACGTTCTTCAGCGTGTCGGCGGCGGTCACCTCACGGTCGAGCGCGGCGTTGGCCCACTCGACCAGCGTGGCGATCGTCGGGGTGTCAGGTGTGTCGTACACCTTGGCCTCGGGCTGCCCCTCGATCGGCAGGGCCTCCGGCACCGCGGTGACGACGGCCTCGACGTTGGCGGCGTATCCCGATCCCAGGCAGCGCACGAAGGTGTCCTCGCCGATCTCGCTTTCGGCCAGAAACTCCTCGGATGCGCTGCCGCCCATCGCTCCGGACACCGCCGACACGATCACGTACCTGACGCCCAGCGTGTCGAAGATCTGCTGATATGCGATCCGATGCGCCTGGTAGACGGTTTCCAGCCCGGCGTCGTCGACGTCGAACGAATACGAGTCCTTCATGACGAACTCGCGGCCCCGCAGGATGCCTGCGCGCGGCCGCGCTTCGTCGCGGTACTTGGTCTGGATCTGGAACAGCAGCAACGGGAAATCCTTGTAGCTGCTGTACTCGCCCTTCACCGTCAAGGCGAAGAACTCCTCATGGGTGGGCCCGAGCATGTAGTCGTTGCGGCGACGGTCCTGAAGCCGGAAGACGCCGTCGCCGTACTCGGTCCAGCGGTTGGTGGTCTCGTAGGGCCCCCTGGGCAGCAGCGCCGGGAACAGGATCTCCTGTCCGCCAATGGCGTTCATCTCGCGGCGGACCACAGCCTCGATCTTGCGCAGCACCCGCAGACCCAACGGCAGCCAGCTGTACAGCCCGGGCCCGATCGGACGGATGTAGCCGGCCCGGATCAGCAGCTTGTGGCTGGGAACTTCGGCGTCAGCCGGATCGTCGCGCAGAGTGCGCAGGAACAGCTCGGACATGCGGGTGATCACAGCCGACAACCTTACTGACCGGCACTGGGTCGCCGAGCGCACGGTTGTTTGCGGGGCTTCTCGCGATTTACGTACAACAAGCGTGCAGTCGGCGGGGGCTACAGCTCGCCGGCCTCCACCGCCTCGCGGGTGTGCTGGGCCGTGGCGATCTGGCGAGCGGAGAAGCCGATCCAGAACGCGGCGATGCCGACGATGACCGCGACGCCCGCGACCCACAGCAGCGAGTACGTGTAGCCGTAGCCCAGCGCGTCGAGTTGGGCGGGCGTCATGTCCTTGACCGGGCCGGTCGTGCCGCCGAGGTACAGCGTGCGCGAGGTCTGCACGGCCTGGATGACGACCAGCACCAGCGGGCCGCCGAGGTTCTGCACCATGAGCGTGATCGACGACACCGGACCGATCTCTCGGGGGCCGACCTCGGCGACGGCGCACAGCGGCAGGATCACCGCGATCACCCCGATCCCGAAGCCGCCGACGACGATCGGCGCGAACAGGTTGGGGAAGTACGGAATGCTGCGAGTGAGCGTCGAGCCGTACAGCATGGCCGCGAGCACGAACGCCCCGCCGCCGATGATGAGCCAGCGCGGCGCGATATGCGGTGCGAGTTTGGCCGCCACCACGCTGCCGACGCCGAACGCGAGCGCGAACGGGATGAAGCAGATGCCCGCCTTCAACGCCGAGTAGCCGAGCACGTCCTGCACCAGCAGCCCGATCATCACCGTCAGCGTCAGCATCACGCCGCCCGCGAGGAACAGCGCGACGAAAGTCATCACCCGGTTGCGGTTGTCGAACACCGAGAACGGCACGATCGGGTGCTCTGCGGAGCGTTCCACCACCAGGAACGCGATGAAGAAAATCGCCGACGCGATGCCCGCGCCGATCACCCACGGATCGACCCATGCGCGCGGCGGGCCCTGGGTGAACACGAACACCGCCGACGAACAGCCCAGCGTGGCCAGCAGGGCGCCGGTCACGTCGAGCTTGAGCCGTTCGTGGTGCGTCTCGGCCAGCCGGAGCACCGCGATCGTGATGATCGCGATGCCGATCGGCACATTGATCAGAAACGCAAGACGCCACGAGATGACGGTGAGCGCGCCGCCGAGGACCAGGCCCAGCACCGAACCGACGCCCTGCATGGCCGCCGACACCGCCAACGCGCGGTTACGGGCCTGCCCGACCGCGTACGTCGTCGCAATCAAAGCCAGGCCGGTCGGCGCGGCCACCGCGGCACCGGTGCCCTGCACGGCCCTCGCGACGATCAAAGTGATGCCGTCCGTGGCGAGCCCGCACACCAGCGACGCGATCGTGAACACGCCGACACCGGACAGGAACGCTCGCTTGTGGCCGATGGCATCGCCGATGCGCCCGCCGAGCAGCAACAGCCCGCCGAACGCCAGCACGTAGGCGGTGATCACCCAGCTCTTGGCGACGTCGGACAGATCCAGATCGGCCTGCATCCGCGGCAGCGCGACGATCACGATGGTGCCGTCGAGCGTCGACATGAGCTGCATGCCGGTGATCGCGACGATCGCGATGCCGAGCACCGACGACGACAACGGTGTGGTGGCCCGGTCCGACCCTGAGGAACCGCCCACCGCAGACATGGCTTGCCAGCCTACCGAGCGTGGTGATTTCGGCGTGCGCAGTCACCCTGAGCGTGACTCAGCACGCCGAAATCGCAGGGGTTAGACGGTTAGAGCTCGCCCTGTTCGAACGCGTCCTTGACTTCCTGCGCGTGCGCCACCTGCGCGGCCGTGTAGCCGATGAACAGTGCGGCGAGGCCGACGATCACGGCGACCGCGGCCACCCACAGCAACCCGTAGGTGTAGCCCTGATCCAGGGCGTGCAACTGCGCGGCGTTCATGTCCTTGACGGGTCCGTTGGTGCCGCCCAGGTACAGCGTGCGCGACGTGATGACCGCCTGGATCACGGCCAGCACGACCGGCCCGCCGAGGTTCTGCAGCATCAACGCGATCGCAGACACCGGGCCGATCTGATCGAAACCCACGCCGGCGATCGCCGACACGGTCAACGGGACCACGATCATGCCGATGCCGAAGCCGCCGACGGTGATCGGGAGGACCAGGTTCGGGAAGTACGGGATGTTGGCGTCCAGCGTGGAGCCGTAGATCATCGCGCCGAGCACCAGCACACCGCCGGCGATCACGAGCACGCGCGGCGGGAACAGCGACACCAGTGCCGACGACACCCCGAGTCCGATGCCGAGCGCGATCACGAACGGGATGAAGCCGATGCCCGCGCGTAATGCGCTGTAGCCCATGATGTCCTGCACGTAGAGCCCGATCAGCACGGTCAGCGTGAACATGACGCCACCGGCGAGGAATACCGCGGCGAACGTCGCGACCCGGTTGCGGTCCTTGAACAGGTCCAGCGGCATCACGGGGTTCTCGGCTGTGCGTTGGACGTAGATGAACGCCAGCAGGAACGCGCCGGCGGCCAGGCCCGAACCGATCGTCACCGGCGAGATCCAGCCCTGTTCGGGTCCCATCGAGAAGGCGAACACCGCGGCGGTGCAGCCCAGCGTGGCGAGGATGGCGCCCGCAGCGTCCAACTTCAGCCGCTCGCGATGGGTTTCGCGCAGGGTCCTGCGGGCGAGGTGGATCATCAGCAGCCCGATCGGGACGTTGATCAGGAACGCCCAGCGCCAGGACACCTCGGTGAGCGCGCCACCGACGATCAGACCCATGACCGATCCGATACCCGTCATCGCTGCGAAGATCGCCGTCGCGGCGTTGCGCGCGGGCCCCTTCGGGAAGGTCGTGGCGATCAACGCCAATGCGGTCGGGGACGCGATCGCCGCGCCGACACCCTGCAGCAGCCGTGCCGTCACCAGGGTCGCCTCGTTCCAGGCGAGACCGCACAGCACCGAGGCGATGGTGAAGAGTGCGACGCCGACGATGAAGGTGCGCTTGCGGCCGATGACGTCGCCGAGGCGACCGCCCAACAGCATCAGCCCGCCGAACGTCAGAACGTAGGCGGTGATGACCCAGCTGCGACCAGCGTCGGAGAGGCTCAGCTCGTCCTGAATCTTAGGAAGCGCGACGATGGCGACGGTGCTGTCCATGGTGGCGAGCAACTGCATACCGCCGATGGCAATGACTGCCGCGATGAACCTTCGCGACGGCAGCCAAGCCGGGTAGCTGCTGCTTCGCTCCCTCACCGGGTCGCCCACCTGCGCGGGAAACGACCGTTTTGCCCCGCCTTCGGCGTCGCGGAACATCGCTGCCCGCTCTGCGTCATTGAGAGCCGTCATAGCGAGTTACCTTACAGTAATCTTAAGAATCCTTTAACCGCCGAAGGCCGCCACGGGCCCGATCACGATGATCGCGGGGGGCCGAATGCCCTCTTCGCGGATGCGCACCGGGGCGTCGGCGAGGGTCGCCCGCAACGTTCGCTGCGCCGCCGTGCTGCCGTGCTGCACGACTAGTACCGGAGTATCCGCAGGTCGGCCACCGTCCAACAGCACCTTGGCGAATTGTTCGACGCGTTCGACCGCCATCAGCAAAACGATCGTGCCGGACATCGCGGCCAAAGCATCCCAATTCACTAACGATTCCGGATGGTCGGGCGCAACATGGCCGCTGACCACCACGAACTCGTGCGTGACGGCCCGATGTGTGACCGGAACGCCCGCCAGCGCAGGAACTGCTATGGCACTCGTCACACCCGGCACGACGGTGACCGGAATCCCCGCATCTGCGCACGCGATCACCTCTTCGTATCCGCGCGCGAACACGAACGGGTCGCCGCCTTTGAGCCGCACGACGAATTTGCCGGCCCTTGCCCGGTCGATGAGGATCTCGTTGATCGCGTCCTGGGCCATCGCACGCCCGTACGGGATCTTCGCGGCGTCGATGACCTCGACGTGCGGTGGCAGCTCGGCGAGTAGTTCCGGCGGCGCCAGCCGGTCGGCCACGACGACATCGGCGTGGGCCAGCAGTCGCCGTCCGCGCACAGTGATCAGTTCGGGGTCGCCGGGCCCTCCGCCGACGAGCGCCACCCCACCGGGCTGTACGCCGGGCGTCTCCGCCGCGATGAGCCCCTGCTGGAGCGCCTCGTGGATCGCCGAGCGCATCGCCGCGGACCGGCGGTGCTCCCCGCCTGCGAGCACACCGACCGAAAGCCCCTCGTACTCGAACGACGCGGGCGTGACGGCGGTGCCCTCGCGCGCCACGTCGGCGCGCACACAGAAGATCCGTCGCGCCTCGGCCTCGGCGACCACCGCGGCGTTGACGGCGGGATCGTCGGTGGCCGCAATCACATACCAGGCGCCTTCCAGGTCGCCGTCACGAAACTCTCTGAGCTCCAAGGTGATTCCAGCCATCGCCTCGACGGCCGGGGTGGCACTTCGGGCGATGACGTGCACGTCGGCCCCGTTGGCCACCAGCAGCGGGAGCCGACGCTGCGCCACGGTGCCGCCACCGACGACGACGACCTTCCTGCCCGACAGGCGCAGGCCGACGAGGTAGGCGTTCTCACTCACCCGGCGAGCTTAGAGGTTGTGGCCGCGGCGACGAAGCGGGCCATGGCGTGTGGGTGTGCGGCCGGATGGGTGTGGAGGTAGCTGGCGTGCACACCGCCGGTCACTGCACCGTCCCTGACGGCGTCGACATCACGGCCGGAGTACACCCATGCCGGTTGATAGCTGTCGGCGAATGTGACTGCGGTGCGGTGGAACTCGTGGCCGACGGCACGGTCACCGACGGCATGCAGCGGTGACTCGGTCACGGCGACGGCATTGCGATACCCCAACGTGAGGCGATCGGTGAAACGCGCCGAACCGGAAAGCACTCCGCACATCGGGTAGCCGTCGAGGTCGTCGACCAGATAGGTCAGCCCCGCGCATTCTGCGTGCACGGGCGCCCCCGACGCGGCGAGACTCCTGATCTGCTGGCGCGCAATGTCGTTGTCCGACAGCTCCGTGCTGAACTGTTCCGGGAACCCGCCAGGCAGCACCAGCGCGGCGGTCTGCAGCGGTAGCGGGTCGATCAGCGGGTCGAACTCCACAACCTCTGCGCCGGCCGCGTGCAGCAGTTCCCGGTGTTCGGCATAGCCGAAGGTGAACGCCTTCCCCGCCGCGAGTGCGACGGTCACGGGCTCGCCCGCGATCGGCGTCACGCCCGGATCCCAGAGTTCGTCGACGACCCGGCTGGTCGCGATGCCTGCGATCGCCTCGAGGTCGACGTGACGGCCGACCTGGCCGACCATCGCGTCCACGGCAGCACGCGCCTGCCTGCCGTGCTCGACGGCGGTGATGAGGCCGAGATGCCGTGATGGCACCGACAATTCGTCGACGCGCGGAATGACGCCGAAGACCGGGACTCCGGCATGCTCACACGCCTGCCGCAGGACCTCCTCGTGACGCGGTGAGCCGACGCGGTTGAGGATGACGCCTGCGATCCGGATCTTCGGGTCGAATGTCGAGAAGCCGTGCAGCAGCGCCGCGACGCTGTGACTCTGACCGCGGCTGTCCACCACGAGGACAACCGGGGCGCCGAGTAGCGCGGCGACGTGCGCGGTCGACCCCTCGGCGGCGCCGGTGAAGCCGTCCGCGATCCGGCCGTCGAACAGGCCCATCACCCCCTCGACGACCGCGATGTCGGCGCCGGCGCTGCCATGCCGGAACAGCGGGCCGATCAGCTCGTCGCCGACCAATACCGGGTCGAGGTTGCGGCCCGGCCGATCCGCCGCTAGCTCGTGGTATCCGGGGTCGATGAAGTCGGGACCCACCTTGAACGGTGCGACGGCGCGGCCCGCGCGGCGCAGCGCTCCCATCAAACCCGTTGCCACGGTGGTTTTTCCGCTGCCCGAAGCCGGTGCGGCGATGACGACGGCCGGCGTACTCACCACTCGATGCCCTTCTGGCCCTTGCGGCCGGCATCCATCGGGTGCTTCACCTTGGTCATCTCGGTGACGAGGTCGGCGGCGTCGAGCAGTGGCTGCGGCGCGTCGCGGCCGGTGATGACGACGTGCTGGGTGCCGGGCCGCGACGTCAGCACCGCGATCACGTCATCGACGTCGACCCAGCCCCACTTCAGCGGATAGGTGAACTCGTCGAGCACGTAGAAGTCGTGGCGCTCCTCGGCCAGTCGGCGGGTGATCTCCGCCCAGCCGTCGGCCGCGGCCGCCGCATGATCGTCCTCGCTGCCGTGCTTGCGCGACCATGACCAGCCCGCGCCCATCTTGTGCCATTCGACGGGGCCGCCGATCCCGTGCTCGTCGTGCAGGCGGCCCAACTGGGCGAAGGCGGCCTCCTCGCCGACCTTCCATTTGGCGCTCTTGACGAACTGGAACACCGCGACCGAGAAACCCTGATTCCACGCCCGCAGCGCCATGCCGAACGCCGCCGTCGACTTGCCCTTGCCTGCTCCGGTGTGGACCGCCAGCAGTGGGGCGTTGCGGCGTGCGCGTGTGGTCAGCCCGTCGTCGGGGACGCTGGCCGGTTGACCCTGAGGCATCTCTGACTCCCCGACTCAGGCGGCGGTACGTACGACGTCGGTGAGGTTGTCCGCGCGCAGCTGCGCCAGCCGAACCGCGGGCGCGCGGAGATGGTCCGCCAGCTGCTCCGCCAAACCCAGTCGGACATAGGAGGTTTCGCAGTCCACGACGACCGCGGCCGCCCCCTCGGCGACCAGCCGGGCAGCCGCCTCTCTCGTGCGGCCCAACGGATCCGGGCCGCCGGTGGCGCGTCCGTCGGTGAGCACGACCACCAGGCTGCGGCGGGCACGGTCACGCGCCTTCTCCCTGACCACGACGTCGCGCGCGGCCAGTAGGCCCTGCGCCAGTGGTGTTTTGCCTCCGGTGTCGAAGCGGGCCAGTCGCCGGCCTGCGATGTGCACCGACGAGGTCGGCGGCAACAGCAGTCGCGCGTCGTCTTGGCGGAACGTGATCACGGCGACCTTGTCGCGCCGCTGGTAGGCGTCGCGCAGCAGTGACAACGCGGCCCCGCTGACCGCCGCCATCCGGTCGCGGGCCGCCATCGAGCCCGAGGCGTCGACCACGAAGATCACCAGATTGCCTTCGCGGCCTTCACGAACGGCGTGGCGCACGTCATCGACCATCGGCCGGGGGCGCCCGGGCGCACGCTGATGCCCCGCCGCGGCCAGCAGCGTCCCGAACACGTGCAGCCCGTGACCGTCAGCGACATTCGTCGTCGACGACACGACGGTGCCGGTGCGGTTGCGCGCTCGCGACCTGCGTCCCGGTGCTCCCTCTCCCACGCCGGGGACGACGAGCGCCCGGGTCCGGAACACTGCGGACGGTGGCGCGCTGGGACGGGCGGCTGAACTCGAATTCCCCTGCGGCACAGGGTGGTCGGACATATCGCCATTGGACGGCTGGCCACCGCCGGGCGGGTCGGGGTCGGGCTCCTGGTCGGCGGACTCCCCCGCCTGCTGCATCGCCTCGTCGAGTTGTTCTGGATTCAGGCCGGGGTCGTCGAAAGGGTCGCGGCGACGCCGGTGCGGCAGCGCGAGTTCGGCCGCCACCCGGATGTCCTCCTCCGCGACGGTGTCCGCCCCACGCCAGGCGGCGTGCGCGACCGCCGTGCGGGCCACCACCAGATCGGCCCGCATACCGTCGACGTCGAACGCCGCGCACAGGGCGGCGATTCGTCGTAATTCGCTGTCCGGCAACTCAACCGAGCCGATCCTGTCGCGGGCCGCGGCGACGCGGTTGGCCAGTTCGGCGTCGGCGGCCGCGTAGCGTTCGGCGAAGCCGGCCGGGTCGGCCTCGAACGCCATCCGCTGCCGTACGACCTCGACCCGGACGTCGACATCGCGGGAGGCGTGCACGTCGACGGTCAGTCCGAACCGGTCGAGCAACTGCGGACGCAGTTCGCCCTCTTCGGGATTCATGGTTCCGACGAGCACGAAGCGCGCTTCGTGGCTGTGCGAGACGCCGTCGCGCTCGACATGCACCCGGCCCATCGCGGCGGCGTCGAGAAGCACGTCGACCAGGTGGTCGTGCAGCAGGTTGACCTCGTCGACATACAGCACGCCGCCGTGGGCGCGGGCCAAAAGGCCGGGCGAGAACGCATGCTCACCGTCGCGCAGCACCTTTTGCAGGTCCAGCGAGCCGACCACGCGGTCCTCGGTCGCACCGATCGGCAACTCGACCAGCGCCGCACCGTCCACCGCCTCCAGCACCTTGGCGAGACCACGCACGGCGGTCGACTTCGCCGTGCCCTTCTCCCCCCGGATCAGTACGCCGCCGATCTCAGGGCGCACCGCGCACAGCAGCAGCGCCAGACGCAGCCGGTCATGGCCGACGATCGCGCTGAACGGATAGGTCGTCATGACTTGACCATCGGGACGTGCGGGATGCCGTCGTCCAGGAATTCCGCTCCGTCGCGCACGAATCCGTGCCGCGCGTACATCTCCTCGAGATAGGTCTGCGCATTGATGCGGCACGGGTAGTCGCCGACCTCGGCGAGCGCGGCCTGCATCAGCCGGGTGGTGTGCCCCTGGCCGCGCTGGTCGCGTTTGGTGCAGACCCGACCGATGCGAAAGCCCTTTTGACCGCCGGGATGCTCTTCCATGAGCCGCAAGGTGGAAATGACCTCTCCGTCGGGCCCCTCGAGCCAGAAGTGCCGAGTTTCGGTGAGCAGGTCGCGTCCGTCCAGTTCGGGGTACGGGGTGGCCTGCTCGACGACGAACACCTCGACGCGCAGCTTGAGCAGTTCGTAGAGCGTCTCGGCGTCCAGGTCCTTGGCCCAGCTTCGGCGCAGCGCAACCGTCATCCGGCGCTCACCGGCCGAACGCGGTCCGCGACACCCCGGTCCATGGCTACCTGCGGGTCAGACACCCGTTCGATCACCCTCCGTGGTCGGTTATGTATCGGCTTGGCGGGTTTCAGGTTATCCCGCTGGCATCCCCCGACGTTGGCCCAGGTCGGCTGCGGCCCACGACTAAGGTGGCTCTCGTGACCGAGTGGGAGCCAGACGTGCTGGCCGGTTACCGGCAGCAGACGTTCGACCTGGGGCCTGATCCCGACGGCGAGGGAAACCTCGTCGCCACCCTGGTGCGCCGCGGCGAGGCGCGTCCCACGGCCAGCCACGCCGTTCTGGTGGTGCACGGTTTCACCGACTACTTCTTCCATACCCAGCTGGCCGATCACTTCGCCGATCGCGGGTTTGCCTTTTACGCACTAGACCTGCATAAATGCGGTCGATCGTGGCGCGAGGGCCAGACGCCGCACTTCACCACCGACCTGGCCCGTTACGACAACGAGCTGACGCGTGCACTGGACATCATCAACGCCGAGACCGGCGCCGACGTGCTCGTCTACGGTCACTCGGCGGGCGGGCTCATCGTGTCGCTGTACCTGGACCGGCTGCACCGCCGCGGCCTGACGCAGCGCAAACGCGTCAGCGGACTGGTGCTCAACAGTCCCTGGCTGGATCTTCAGGGCCCCTCGGTGCTTCGCGCCAAACCCACCGGCGCCGCGATCGCCGCGCTGTCACGGATGCGCAAGCTGTCCGTCGTGCGTTCGCCCACCCCTGGCGGTTACGGCACGACGCTGCACCGCGACTACTACGGCGAATTCGAATACGACCTCAGATGGAAGCCGATCGGCGGGTTTCCGGTCACGTTCGGCTGGATCCACGCGATCCGGCGGGGACACGCCAGGCTGCACCGCGGGCTCGACGTCGGTGTGCCCAACCTGATCCTGCGCTCCGATCGCAGCGTGCGCGAGGTGAAGGATCCCGACGCGATCCAACGCGGCGACGCCGTGTTGGACGTCAAACAGATCGCCCGCTGGGCCGGATGCATCGGCAACCGGACCACCGTCGTACCGATAGTCGACGCCAAGCACGACGTGTTCCTATCCGTGCCCGAGGCGCGACAGGCCGCCTACGACGAACTCGATCGCTGGCTCGACACCAATTTTTCCGAGAGCGCGAAGAATTCCGAACCTCCTGCGCGCCAACACAACCCGAACAAAGGGTGAGATCATGGACCATTTCGACATCGCGATCATCGGCACCGGTTCGGGCAACTCCATCCTCGATGAACGGTACGAGGACAAGCGGGTGGCGATCTGCGAGCAGGGGGTGTTCGGCGGGACCTGCCTCAACGTCGGCTGCATCCCCACGAAGATGTTCGTGTACTCCGCCGGTGTCGCTCAACAGATAAGGGAGTCGTCGCAATACGGCATCGATGCTCACATCGACGAGATTCGCTGGGCCGACATCGTCTCGCGAGTGTTCGGCCGCATCGATCCGATCGCCGCCGGCGGGGAGAACTACCGTCGGTCATCGCCGAACGTGAGGGTCTTCGCCAGCCACACCCGTTTCACGCCGACAAAACCCGACGGCCGCTACGCGTTTCGCACCGAGGACGGCGATGAGTTCACCTCCGACCAGGTGGTCATCGCGGCGGGCTCGCGGGCCGTCGTGCCGGAGGCCGTCACGGCGTGCGGGGTGAACTACCACACCAGCGACACCATCATGCGCATCGCGGACGTGCCCGAGCACCTGGTCATCATCGGCGGCGGTTTCATCGCATGCGAGTTCGCCCATATCTTTTCGGCTCTCGGCAGCCATGTGACGCTGCTGATCCGCGGCGGCACCCTGCTGCGCGGCCACGACGACGACATCGCCATGCGCTTCACCGACATCGCGTCGAGGAAATGGGAGATCCGCAACCACCACGAGCTGGCCGACGCACACAACGTCGGCGACGGCGTGGAGATCACGTGCACGGACGGCACGAAGGTGCGCGGCGACGCCCTGCTGGTCGCCACGGGGCGCATACCCAACGGTGATCGGCTCGACGCCGAACTTGCCGGGGTGAAGGTCAACGCCAACGGCCAGGTCGTGGTCGACCAGTACCAGCGCACCACCGCGCGCGGGGTGTTCGCACTCGGCGACGTGTCGTCGGACTATCAACTCAAGCATGTGGCCAACCACGAGGCCCGAAGGGTGAAACACAATCTGTTGCAGGACTGGGACGACACCGACGCGCTGATGCCGTCAGACCATCGCAACGTGCCGTCCGCGGTGTTCACCGACCCGCAGATCGCCAGCGTCGGCCTAACGGAAAATGAAGCTCGGGCAAAGGGTTTCAGAATCAAGGTGAAGATTCAGGACTTCGGCGACGTCGCGTACGGCTGGGCGATGGAGGACACGACGGGGATCGCGAAGATCATCGTCGACGACGACAGCGGCCTGATCCTCGGCGCACACATCATGGGGCACCAGGCGTCATCACTGATTCAGCCGGTGATCCAGGCGATGAACTTCGGCCTGCCCGCCCAGGACATGGCCCGCGGCCAGTACTGGATTCATCCGGCGTTGCCCGAGGTGATCGAGAATGCGCTGCTGGCGATCTGCGGCGAACCGCCCTGGCCCCCTTCGAAGCGGCACTGACTCAGTCGGCGGGCACCCAGCGTTTCTCGACCTGACCGAAGCGCCAGACGGCGAGGGCGATCAACCAGGCTGTGACGAACAAGCCGACGATCATGAACCCGACGGACTCGAGGTTCGCAGATCCGATCGCGGCGATCGGGCCGGATTCGACTCCCAGGCGCTCGACCAGCAGGCCGGTCAGCACGATGACGCCGATGACCAGGGCAACGATCACCGAGAGCACCGTCACGGTCAGGTTGTAGTAGACCTTGCGGATCGGTTTGAGGAACGCCCAGCCGTAGGCCCTCGCCATGAAGATGCCATCGAGCGCGTCGAACAGGCTCATCCCGGCCGCGAACAACACTGGCAAGACGAGGATGGCGTACCAGGGCAATGTGAATGCCGCCGTACCCGCGGCCAGCACAAGAAGTGCCACCTGCGTGGCGGTATCGAATCCCAGCCCCATCAGAAGCCCGACCGGGTAGAGATGCCATGGCTTGCTCACGCGGCGCATGACCCTGCCGAGGAGCCTGGCGAGGAAGCCGCGCTGCTGAAGCTGCCGCTCGAGTTCGGCCTCATCGAAGTCACCGGTCCGCATTTGGCGGAAGACCTTGGCGATGCCCACCGCGGCGAACAGATTCGACAGTCCGATCAGGATCAAGAATGTGCCGGCGACGAGCGAACCGATCAGGCCGAGAGTCTGCAGCATCGGCGAGCCCTCATCCTGCACGGGGCCGACCACCGCGCGAACGCCGATAGCCAGCAGGAACGCCAGACCGAACACGACGCTGGAATGACCGAGCGAGAACCAGAACCCGGCAGTCAGGGAGCGGGTGCCCTCCCCGACCAGCTTGCGGGTGGTGTTGTCGATGACGGCGATGTGGTCAGCGTCGAACGCGTGTCGAACTCCTAACAGGTAGGCCGTCACGCCCAGGCCGACGCCGAAGACACCGGCCGAGCCGAGCGTGATGTGCTGAGGGGCGACGCCGAAAACCAGCACTCCCCAGCCGAAGACGTGAAGCGCCAGGACAATACCGCCCATCGCGGCGATCGTCGTCCAATCTTTTCTGTCGAGTCGAGTGGACGGGGATGCCTGCAGCTGCTCGACGACGGCCATGATGCCGACCCTAGGCGGCTGTGCGTTATCTGTCTAGCTGAACACATGTTCATTCGAGCCTCAATCTCGCAGACGATCCATGGCCGGAGCGCACCCCGCGCCCGCGCCAGCCGTGGACCGACGTGCGAGATGTGAGATCGGAAGCGACGGCGGGGTGATCACCCGAGCACGATGCCCTGCTGGGGCAGGTCCGTACTAGCCATGTGATACCCCACCGTCGCCGAGCGCTCGGCCTCAGGCCGGCCGCCCACCGGGACCGGTCGTCCCCACGTAGTTGCCGTTGTTGTAGTGGTCGGTGTAGGTGGTGCCGTCGCTGGCGCGATAGGTGCACGCCGAGCTCCTCAGGTCGACTGCGACGGCGGTTTGGTAGGTGCCGCCGGCCGCCTTGCACTCGGTCTTGATGGTGTTCTCGTTGATCGGCTTACCGAACGCGCTAGGCGCGGCGATCCCGGCGACTGCGGGCATCGCGAGCGAGGCCGACAGCGCGGCGATGACCGCCGCGCGTTTGAACAGTGGATGTTTCATGACTTTCTCTTTCTGTTGAGAACCAGACACGGAGCGGCCTGGTCGTTTGGTTGACGAAAGCAGTGTCGGAAGCGAGGTTTCGGAAGTGCTGTTGCGATCGTGAAATATGCAGGTGAAGACGCTTTTAGCGAGGTCGAAATCCCGGATCCGTCCGCCGCGATGTGCTCGCGGGCACGGGGGCTGTCACCCACATCGGTGATGGCCCGGTCGCGTCGCCCGCGATTTCACAAATGCATCACGATCGCCGAATGTTCGCCCGGCACCGTTTCTCCGGATGGCCAACCGGGCCTACGAACTGAGGAGAGATGTGATGGACATCGTGACCTATGGATGCGTCGGCTACATCCTGATCATGGGGCTGGCGTTGTATTACGCCCACCGCAATCGGGGCGAATGAAACACCCGACCGACCGGCGGATGCGGATTCGCCGGTCGGCTAGCGCATCAGCGGTGCCGAGCGCCGATCCAGTGCAACAGATCGTGCACGGTCTCATCTTCGAGGCGGTAGCTGACCGATCGACCTACGCGTGTCGACGACACCCAGCCCTGTTGGCGGAGCACCCGAAGCGCCTGTGACACCGCGTTCTCGTTGCGCCCCAAGGCCGTCGCGAGATCGCCGACGCAGATCCCGGGCGCCCGGTGCAGCGCCAGCAAGATTTCAAGCCGGTTCGGATCGGACAACAGGTCGAAGCGCTGCGCCCAGCCCGACGTGTCGACGTCGGCAAGGGCCGACGTAGCGCGCCGCACGACCGCTTGGGCCTCTGCTTGCTCGCCGGTTTGCGCCACCAATCAAATCTAATCCCTCGGACGGCCGAAACCGCCCAGCAACGGCCTATCGCTTTGTCGCGGTGATCACCACGTACTCGGCGTCCCAGTGCGAGCGGCCTGCGACTCCCTGGTCCCAAGTGGCCACGAAATGCAGGAAATCCCGGTCCAGCTCGTCGACCCGGTCCGGTTGGTCGGCGTTGAACCGGTAGGCGGCGATGGTCGGACCGTAGTTGCGCTTCCAGTACTCGCGAAACTCGAGCGGATTCGAGCAGTGGTCCATCCGCACGGTCTGTCGCCGGAACGTGAGGTCGCTGACCCGGTCCCCGAACAACTCGCGGACGTGGCTCTCATCGCCCCACAACGGCGGCGGCTTGGCTCCCGGCGGAGGCGGCGGTGCATACGGCTTCATCGTGGCGAACAAGTTGCCGATGAACCCCTGTGGCGTCCAGTTGATCATCCCGATGGTCCCGCCGGGCCGCACGACACGGACGAGCTCGTCGGCGGTCACCTGGTGATGAGGTGCGAACATCGCACCAACGCAGGACATTACGACGTCAAAGCTGTTGTCGGCGAACGGTAGCGCCTCGGCGTCGGCCTCGATCCATTCCAGCTCGACATCGCGTTCGGCTGCGATGCGCCGCCCGACATCGAACAGTTCGGGGGTCAGATCGCTCGCCGTCACAACGGCTCCCGTCGAGGCGGCCGGAACCGCCGCATTGCCCGAGCCGGCGGCGACGTCGAGCACCCGCTGGCCCGCACGTACGCCGCACGCGCGAACAAGTTCGGCGCCGAGCGAGGGAATCAGCTCGGCCGCGACGGCGGGATAATCGCCCGACGCCCACAGCGCACGGTGCTTGGCTTTGAGCTCACGGTCGGCTCCGCCCGACTCGATGACGGCTATGCCTTGGTTTGTCATTTCCCGACCCTTCTGGCTTGTACCGCTCGGCGAGCGGTTCGGTGATGAATCCAACGGTGCCGGGGCTTGCTTTGACGATTGTTGGCGAATCGTGAAATCCGCTGGTGACGGGCGTCGGTTATGGCTCCATCCTGCACTCCTGGCGACCGCACGTACAGCCTGAACTGGCTGTTTCCAGCAACGACTCAGCTTGTCTCCAGCGCGGACGACACAGAGGCGCTCTCACTTCAACGGGTCCCCGGGCCGACAGCAGTTTCACACCTGCGATCAGCAGTACCGACCCAGTGCCGCACGCGCGCGGAGCACCGCCTCCACTCCACTCGGCGCTGCGACGAGCTCGGAGTCAGACTCCGTCTGCTCCGATGCCAATGGTGATGCTCTCCCCGCCTTGATCAGCGCGCGATGAAGCGCGAGGGCATCGTCAGCGGCACCCACCCGCTTGAGAAACCGAGTGGCATACCGCAGGTTGAGCCACTGTTGACTCCAATCCCCCACCCTGTCCCAATGATCCAGCACCGCGATGAGATCGTTTGCCGCAGTGGAAGGTTCCCCATGAACCGCCCGGGTCGCAGCCGCCTCCATCAGCGCGATGCCTTCCCACCAGAAGTTCTGTACAGACGACGCGAGCTCGGCCGCCTCGTCGAAAACAGTCAGCGCCCGATCCGGCTCCGACTTCTTGAGCACCAACCCGAGTGCGTACCGCGCCATCGAACGCGCCGTCGGATTGCCGGTTTCGTCGGAGACCCATACCGCCTCTTCTGCGGCGGCCAATCCCTTCTCCGGAGTGCGCAACGCGGATTGGCATATCGCGATGTAGAAGAGCGTCCACACCAGCCGAATCGGGTCGTCGTCGCGCCGCGCCTTTTTCATCTCCGTCTCGTAATGCGCCAGCGCGGTCTGCGGATCCCCCTCGTACAGAGCCACGTCCGCGAGGACGTCCCCCAGGTAGGCGACGCGCCCGTTTCCGCGGGCCGGATCGCGGCCGTCGGCGAGTGTGGCGAGTGCACGGACGCGGTCGTGATCGCCTTGGTTCCACGCACCACGCGCAGCGAATCCGAGGACGGCTGGGAACAGCGGGTGGTCCGGTTCGGCGACCCGCAGGAGACGCTCCGCCCAGCCTGACGCCTCGTAGCCCACACGCAGGTGGCCTAACTCAGACAATGAGCTGACCAACCGATACGCCAGGTCGACGTGGGAGTCGGTGATGGCATATTCGAACGCCACGCGCAGGTTGCCGAAGTCGGGCAATGTCCGCTCGACCCACGCCTGCTCGTCCGGACCGTGCATTCCCGCGGCGGTTCGCTCTGCCAGCGCCGTGTAGTACTGCGC
Source organism: Mycobacterium barrassiae (assembly GCF_025822765.1). Lineage (GTDB taxonomy): Bacteria > Actinomycetota > Actinomycetes > Mycobacteriales > Mycobacteriaceae > Mycobacterium > Mycobacterium barrassiae. Next base: position 254,642 of record NZ_JACKUK010000023.1, read on the forward strand.
GTGGCGCTCATGGCATCGGTCATCGCCACCGGCCGCCTCGAGGCGCTCGCGGCCGTAGGCGCGCAGTGTCTCCAGTACCCAGTACCGTGCGGTCGTCGCGCCTGCGCGCATGGTCACCATGGACTTGTCGACGAGACTGCTGAGCAGTTCGAGCGTGTCTTCCTCGGCATCGCGGTCCGCACCGCACACCCCATGTGCGGCTTCGAGATCGAACCCGCCCGCGAACACGGACAGTCGGGTGAACAGCGACTGCTCCCGTTCGGACAGCAGCCGATAGGACCAGTCGATGGTGGCGGCCAGGCTCTGTTGCCTTGGCGAGGCTCCGCGGGCGCCTCCACTGAGCAGGCGCAGCCCGTCCAACCGCCGGGCCAGGTCGAGGCTGCCCATCGACCTGATCCGCGCCGCGGCCAGTTCGATGGCGAGCGGAAGACCGTCGACCTGACGACAGATCTCGGCGACCGCACCCACGGGCTCGCGGTCGAGGTCGAAGTCGGGTCGGCCCGCCTTGGCTCGGTCGGCGAACAACGCGGTCGCATCGGCAAGTTCCATCGGGGGCACCGCGACGATTCGCTCGCCCTCGACCCCAAGCGACTCGCGACTCGTCGCGAGCACCGAAACCCTCGGACAGTTCTTCACGATGCGATCGACGACGTGCGCCGCGGCATCGAGCACATGTTCGCAGTTGTCCACGACCAACAAAAGCTCACGCGTGCACAAGTATTCGATGATCGTCGACTCGATATCGAGGCCCTGCCGTTGCTGCAACCGCAACGCCGCGGCGAGGGCGAAGCCGACTGCGGCGGCGTCCTCGACCGGCGCCAGTTCGCACAGCCACACGCCATCACGAAAGCGATCCCGTTCACCGGCGGCCGCCTCCAGTGCCAGCCTGGTCTTGCCGACACCGCCGACTCCGGTGAGCGTGACCAACGGGCCGTCGCGCAGCGCTTCGGACACCATCGACAGCTCCTGCTGACGACCGATGAAGCTCGTCGCGCGCCGGGGCAGCACCACCTGGGACACCGACGGCGCAGAAGGCGTTTCCGGCGGCCTGACCTGGTCGCCCTCGAGGAGCTGCTCGTGTACAGCGCGCAACGACGCACTCGGGTCGACGCCGAGTTCCTCGACGAGCCGGTCACGCATCTGCCGGTAGGTATCGAGAGCCTCGGCCTGGCGGCCGCTGCGGTAGAGGGCCAACATCAACTGTCCCGCCAGGCGTTCGTCGAGCGGATTGGCGTGCACCGCGGCGGTGAGGTCGGCCAGCAGCTCGCTATGTCGGCCTGCCTGCAGCGCGGCGTCGTTGCGGTCCAGAACAACCGAAAGTCGTTCCAGCTCAAGGGAACGCCGGTGATCGTTGATCCATGGGGTGTCGAGCGTCGCGAACGGGTCACCGCGCCAAAGCCCGAGCGCATGCTCGAAAAGATCGGTCGCCGCGGCCGGTGAGCTTGCCGCCCGCGCTTCAGCCACCAGCCCGCGGTACCGATGAACGTCGACGGTGGTGGGGTCAGCCTTCAGCACATAGCCGCCCGGTCCCCGAACGATCTCCACCTCGTCGGTCACCGAGAGCGCGGTCCGTAGCCGGGAAAGATAGCCCGCGATGGCGTTTCGCGCGCGGTGCGGAGGCTCGTCTGCCCACACCCGATCGATGAGTCGTTCGGCGGACACCGCGTGATTCACATCGATCAGCAGAGCGACGAGCACGCATCGCTGCCGCGCGTGCCCCACATCGATTCGGGTCCCGTCGACCAGAACTTCGACATCACCGAGTAACCGGAATTGCACTGCCATCCCGTACAGGATTCACCAGACCGACAGACGCGTCCGGCAATTCGCTGTTAATGGGGTCACAGACCGAGCTGTCGGTCAGTCCAGGAATCCGTGCAGCAGCGTGGCCGAACCTTCGACGTGCGCCCGCATCGCGGACGCCGCACCCTCACAGTCGCCCGCGAGGATCGCCATCACGATCGCCTCGTGCTGTTCGTCGGAGTGCGCGATGTTGCGCGGCAGCAACGGGATCTGGTCCAGCAAGCCGTTGAGCCGCATCCGGTTCTCGGCGACGAGCGGCACGAGCGACGGCGACCCGGCCGCCTCGGCGATCGCCAGATGCAGTCGCGAATCCAGCCTCCGGTAGTCATCGGGTGCTGCACCGCGGACGTCGGACAGCCGCGCCCACAACTCCTCCCGCTCCGCGGCGGTCAGTGTGCGGTTGGCGGCCATCCGCGCGGCACCGACCTCCAGGATCTCGCGCAGCCGCAGCGCATCGTCGATCTCTGCGCGGGTTACTCCGTCGGTGCCGCCGGTCTGCCGGGGCAGTTCGTCGGCAAGGAACGTGCCGCCGTAGCGTCCTCGCCGGGACAGCAGATATCCCGCGTCGGCCAACGACTTGATGGCCTCGCGTACGGTGTCGCGGCTGACTCCGAGCCGAGCGGCGAGTTCCCGCTCAGGCGGCAGCGACTCCCCGGGCCGCAGTACCCCGAGCCGGATGGTCTGCAGCAGACGCCCCACGGTGTCCTCGAACGCATTGCCCGGCCGCACCGGGCGCAGCAGTGCCTCGCTGGCCAGTGGTACGTCGGGATCCGCGGTCATGGTCTAGGGCACGGATCAGAGTGGGGTCACATAGTGGCCGCTTATGCCACCGTCGACGAGGAACGACGAGGCAGTGATGAACGACGCGTCGTCGCTGGCCAAAAATGCCACCGCGGCGGCGAGTTCCTCCGGTTCAGCGAACCGTCCGACCGGAACGTGCACCAGCCGTCGCGCCGCCCGCTCCGGGTCCTTGGCGAACAGTTCCTGCAGCAGTGGCGTGTTCACTGGCCCCGGGCACAGCGCGTTCACCCTGATGCCCTGCCGTGCGTACTGCACCCCCAGCTCGCGGGACATGGCCAACACGCCACCTTTTGACGCGGTGTAGGAGATCTGCGATGTCGCCGAACCCATCACCGCCACGAACGACGCGGTGTTGATGATCGACCCCTTCTGGTTCGGGACCATGTGCCGCAGTGCCGCCTTGCAGCACAGGAACACCGACTTCAGGTTCACGTCCTGCACCCGCTGCCACGCGTCGAGGCCGGTGTCCTCGATCAGGTCGTCCTCGGGCGGCGAGATACCCGCGTTGTTGAACGCGATATCGACCGACCCGTGCGTCTTCGCGGCGGTGTCGAACAACGTATCCACAGCCACTTCGTCCGAGACATCCACCGGCACAAAGGTTCCGCCGAGTTCATCGGCGACCTCTTTGCCTGCGATCGGATCGATGTCACCGATGACGACGGTCGCGCCCTCGGCCTGCATGCGTCGTGCGGATGCCAGCCCGATTCCGCTCGCACCGCCGGTGATGACGGCCACCTTGCCGGCCAACCGCTGAGTCAGATCCATCTAGAGGGCCTCCTGGACTGCGAAGAATACGTTCTTGGTTTCGGTGAAGGACAGCGGCGCGTCCGGCCCGAGCTCGCGGCCGAGACCGGACTGTTTGAATCCGCCGAACGGGGTGTTGTATCGCACCGACGAGTGCGAATTGACCGACAAGTTACCGGATTCCACCGCGCGTGACACCCGCAGCGCCCGGGAGAGATTGTCCGTCCAGATCGACCCCGACAACCCGTACGGGGTGTCGTTCGCGAGAGCGATGGCATCGGCCTCATCGTCGAACGGCAGCACCACCACGACCGGTCCGAAGATCTCCTCGCGGACGGTGCGGTCGTCACGCTGCGGCGTCAGCACGGTGGGCGGGAACCAATACCCGGGTCCCGAAGGCGCGTCACCCCGGAACGCGACGGGCGCGTCATCGGGCACGAAGGAGGCGACGGTGTTCCAGTGGGCCTTCGACACCAGCGGACCCATCTCGGTGTCCGTCGAGCGTGGATCGCCGACGACGACACCCTTGACCGCCGGCTCCAGCAGCTCCATGAACCGGTCGTATACATTGCGCTGCACCAGGATTCGACTACGCGCGCAGCAGTCCTGGCCGGCATTGTCGAACACCCCGTACGGCGCGGTCGCGGCCGCCTGCTCCAGATCGCAGTCGTCGAACACGATGTTTGCGCTCTTGCCGCCCAGTTCCAGCGTGACGCGCTTGACCTGGGTCGCGGCACCGGCCATCACCCGCGTGCCGACCTCGGTCGAGCCGGTGAACACGATCTTGCGCACATCGGGATGGGTGACGAATCGTTCGCCGACAACCGAACCCTTGCCGGGCAGCACCTGGAAGAGATCAGCGGGCAGCCCCGCGTCGATTGCGAGTTCGCCCAACCGGATCGTCGTCAGCGGGGTCCATTCGGCGGGCTTGATCAGCACGGCGTTCCCGGCGGCCAGGGCGGGCGCGAAACCCCATGACGCGATGGTCATCGGAAAATTCCACGGCGTGATGACGCCGACGACGCCGAGCGGTTCGTTGAACGTGACGTCCAGCCCACCCGCGACGGGAATCTGCTTGCCCGACAGTCGCTCCGGGGTCGCCGAATAGAACTGAAGGACGTCACGGACGTGCCCGGCCTCCCACTTGGCGTTGCCGATCGGGTGCCCGGAGTTGGCGACCTCCAGCTCAGCCAACTCGTCGACGTGGGCGTCCACCGCCGCGGCGAAGGCTCGCAGCGCCGCTGCTCGCTCGGCCGGCGCCAACCGCGCCCACTGCCTCTGTGCCGATTTGGCGCGTGCGACAGCGTCGTCGACGCCCGCCTCATCGGTCTGCTCCACCGTGCGCAGCAGGTCCTCGGTCGCGGGGTTGATGACGTCGGAGGTGCTCAAGCGCCCACCCTTTCGTTCGCATAGGCCGCTGCGGCCTCGACGGCCGCCGCGAACAGCCTGAGGTCGTCCAGCCGTTCTTCGGGATGCCACTGGACAGCCACGACAAAGTTGTGGCCAGGCATTTCCACCGCCTCGATCACGTCGTCGCTGTCCTGCGCGCTGACGATCAACCCGTGGCCCAGCGTGTCGATGGCTTGATGGTGGTAGCACTGCGCGTCCGACGACTCGCCGATGATCGCGGCCAGTCGCGTGCCGGCGATCGTGCGCACCGACGATGTGGAGAACACTGCGTTGCCCTGCTGATGGCGGGTGTGGCCGAGGACGTCGGGCAGGTGCTGATGCAACGTGCCGCCGAGCGCGACGTTGAGCACCTGGGCGCCACGGCAGATGCCCAGTACCGGCATGCCGCGCTGAATCGCACCGCGTACCAACGCGAATTCGAAGGCGTCGCGCATGCGGTTGTCTTCGACCGGCTCGTCGGTGGCGGGATGCCGGTCCTGGCCGTAGCTGGCGGGTCCCACGTCCCGTCCGCCGGTGATGATCAGCCCGTCGAGCCCGTCGAGCACCGTGTCGGCGATGTCGGCGTCGACCGGCTGCGGCGGCAACAGCACCGAGATGCCCCCGGCGAGGCCGACACCCTCGAAGTAGATCGCGGGCAGGAAGCTGGCCCGAACGTCCCACACGCCGGTCTGCGCCTGCTGCAGGTAGGTGGTCAACCCGAGAACGGGCCGCACCTTGTTTCCGCGAGCTGGGCCCCCGCGTGAGCTGGGGAACGCGGAGTCCCCCTTTTTGGCCCAACTCGGCGCGGAACTAGAGCCGCTCAAAGCCCCGCACCCTTTCCCAATCCGTGACCGCGGCGTTGAACGCGGTCAGCTCGACGCGGGCGTTGTTGAGGTAGTGCTCGACGACGTCGTCGCCGAACGCCGCGCGTGCCACCTCGGACTTCTCGAACAGCCCCGCGGCCTCGGAGAGCGTCGTCGGAAGCCGTTCTGCGCCACTGGTATACGCGTTGCCCTCCATCGGGTCGGGCAACTCGAGTTCACGTTCGATGCCGTAGAGACCACCGGCGATCAGGGCCGACACCGCGAGGTACTGATTGACGTCTCCGCCAGGTGCGCGGTTCTCCATCCTCATCCCGTGGCCGTGCCCGACCACCCGCAGTGCACAGGTCCGGTTATCAAGACCCCACGCGATCGCGGTCGGCGCGAAACTGCCGTCGACGAATCGCTTGTAGGAGTTGATGTTCGGCGCGTAGAACAGCGAGAGTTCCCTCAGCGTCGCGAGCTGGCCGGCGATGAAGCTGCGGAACATCGGCGACATACCCAGCGGATCGGAGTCGTCGGCGAACACGGCGGAGCCGTCCTCACCGCGGAACGAGATGTGGATATGGCAGCTGTTGCCTTCGCGCTCATCGAATTTCGCCATGAACGTCAGGCTCTTGCCGTGCTGATCGGCGATCTCCTTGGCACCGTTCTTGTAGATCGTGTGGTTGTCGCAGGTGACCCGCGCATGGTCGTAGCGGAAGGCGATCTCCTGCTGACCGAGGTTGCACTCCCCCTTGACGCCTTCGCAGTACATGCCCGCACCCGCCATGCCCAGCCGGATGTCGCGCAGCAACGGCTCCATCCGCGTCGAGGCCAGCATCGCGTAGTCGACGTTGTAGTCCGTCGCCGGAGTCAGCCCGCGGTATCCCTTCGCCCAGGCGTCGCGGTAACCGTCGTCGAACACCATGAATTCCAGTTCGGTGCCCACGTAAGGCACGAGTCCCTTTTCGGCCAGCAGGTCGATCTGCCGGTTGAGGATGCTGCGCGGTGCCTGGGTGACCGGGTTTCCGTCGGTCCACGACAGATCGGCCATCACCAACGCGGTGCCCGGCAGCCACGGCAGCAGCCGAAGGGTCGAGAAGTCGGGCGTCATCACCATGTCGCCGTAGCCGGTCTCCCAGCTCGAGATCGCATAGCCGTCGACGGTGTTCATGTCGACGTCGACGGCCAGCAGGTAGTTGCAGCACTCGGCACCGTGCTCGGCGACATCCTCGACGAAGAGCCGGGCCGAGACCCGCTTACCGGTGAGCCGGCCCTGCATATCGCAGAACGCGACGATCACGGTGTCGATGTCGCCCGCGGCCACCAGCCCTCCGAGGTCGGCCTGCGACAAGATGCCTTTAGAGAAGCCCTTGGAGAGGCCCGGAGCGGCGCTCATTCTCAGCGACCCTGCCCTTCGTCAATGTTCAAGTGCGTTCGAGACCCTCGGTGGTCGAAACGACGGGGACGACGAGTAGTCAACCATTGAATTTGCCCCACCCTGGTGATCATCCCGGTCTTTTCCATAATTGTCGCGCCCAAAGGTAGGACGCCAGACCTTTGGCAGTCTATTCTCCGTATGCCCCCCAACCGCTAGAAGGAGCACCCCGCATGGCCGACGAAAAGATGAAGAGCTCGGGCGGCGTCACCTACAGCCAGGCAGGCGAGGGCTACTTCGAGAAGCGGCAGCTCAAACGGACCGCCGGCTTCTGGGGCCTATGGGGCATCGGCATCGCGGCCGTCATCTCCGGCGACTTCTCCGGCTGGAACTTCGGCATCGGCGCGGCCGGCTGGGGCGGCTTGGCGATCGCCTCGATCCTCATCGTGATCATGTACTTCGGCATGTTGTTCTCGATCGGCGAGATGTCGGCGGCCATGCCGCACACGGGCGGCGCGTACTCGTTCGCGCGCGCGGCGATGGGGCCGTGGGGCGGGTTCGTCACCGGCTTCGCCGAGACGATCGAGTACGTGTTCACCACCGCCGTGGTCGTCTTCTTCTCGGCGGCCTACGCCAACGCCGTCACCACCGACCTGTTCAACCTGTCCCTGCCGATGTGGTTGTGGTGGATCATCCTCTACGCGATTTTCGTGGGGCTGAACTCGTGGGGTGCGGAGATCTCGTTCAAGTTCGCGCTGGTCGTGGCGATCATCTCCATCGGCATCCTGGTCCTGTTCGGTGTCCTCGCGATCGCCAACGGCGCAGTCGACTTCAGCAAGCTGTTCGACATCGCGCCCGATCCGGCGGCGGCGGGTTCGTCGACGTTCCTTCCGTTCGGCTGGGTCGCGATCCTTTACGCGCTGCCCTTCGCCATGTGGTTCTTCCTCGGCATCGAGGAGCTCCCCCTGGCGGCCGAGGAAGCCCATGATCCCGCGCGTGACATTCCGCGGGCGGGTCTCTGGGGTCTGGTTTCCCTCGTCGGCTGCGGCGCGATCGTGTTCTTCCTGAATCCCGCGGTCACCGGATCAGAGGCGCTGGGTGGGTCCGACGAACCGTTGCTCGACGGCTTCCGGGCATTCCTGCCCGCCAACCTGGCCGCGGTGCTCTCGGCGTTCGCTTTGATCGGCCTGCTCGCCAGCCTGCAGGGCATCATGTACGCCTACGGCCGCAACATGTACTCGCTCAGCCGTGCCGGCTACTACCCGAAGACGTTGTCGCTGACCGGGTCCCGTCAGACGCCGTACGTGGCACTGCTGGCGGGTGCGGTGATCGGGTACGTCGCACTCCTCATCGTCAACTACAACGAGGGTGCGGGCGCAGTCGTCCTCAACATCGCCGTCTGGGGCGCGGTCCTGGCCTACGGCCTGCAGATGATCTCGTTCGTGCTGCTGCGCCGCAAGTTCCCCAATGCGAAGCGCCCGTGGGTGAGCCCCACCGGCAACTGGGGCGCGATCGTGGCACTCGTGATCGCGACGATCACGTTCATCGGCGTGCTCGTCAATCCGGACTACCGGCCCGCGGTCATCGCAATCGTGATCTTCTACGTGTTCGGCCTGCTGGTGTTCGGGTTCTACGGCAGGCATCGCCTGGTGCTCTCGCCCGAAGAGGAGTACGCGGTGACCGGCGGCCTGCACGGATACGACCCCGCGGCCGAGGGGCTCGGCGGCACCATCGAGGACGAAATCCTCAAGGGGCATACCGAGTAGGAGCCGCGCCCAACAACCGCTAGGCCGCAGGTCGGCGGCCGCAATTGACCCATGTCACACCCGCCCCAGGTTTCGACACGGGCACCGCGGGTAATGTCGTTGGCGTGTGCGGAGCCGCCGGAGAGGTGCGTCTCGACGACCAAAAACCTGATGTCACCGCGGTGTCGGCGATGGCGGAGGCCATGTCCCCCCGAGGTCCCGACGGTGCCGGTGTGTGGTCACAGGGCAGGGTCGCGCTAGGCCATCGTCGCCTCAAGATCATCGACCTGACCGAAGCCGGGGCCCAGCCCATGGTCGACTCGGAACTCGGGCTGTCCATCGCCTGGAACGGCTGCATCTACAACTACAAGGAACTGCGCCAGGACCTGGTCGACCGCGGTTACCGCTTCTTCTCGACCAGCGACACCGAGGTGCTGCTCAAGGCCTACCACCAGTGGGGCGACCGGTTCGTCGACCACCTCCAGGGCATGTTCGCCTTCGCGATCGTCGAGCGCGACAGCGGCCGGGTGCTGCTCGGCCGCGACAGGCTGGGCATCAAGCCGCTGTATCTCACCGAGAACTCCGCGCGTATCCGGTTCGCGTCCTCGCTTCCCGCACTGCTCGCCGGTGGTGGCGTCGACACCCGCATCGACCCCATCGCGCTGAGCCATTACCTGTCCTTCCACTCCGTCGTCCCGCCGCCGCGCACGATCCTGCGCGGCGTGACGAAGGTGCCGCCCGCATCGATCATCGCGATCGAGCCCGACGGTCGCAGAACCACCACGACCTATTGGGAACCGGACTTCCGGCGGCGGCCCGACACCGCCGACTGGTCCGAACGCGACTGGGAGGACGCCGTTCTCGAGGCGCTGCGCCTGGCCGTCAAGCGGCGACTGGTCGCCGACGTGCCGGTGGGCTGCCTGCTTTCGGGTGGCGTCGACTCCAGCCTCATCGTCGGGTTGCTCGCGGAGGCGGGCCAGACCGGGCTGTCGACGTTCTCGATCGGCTTCGAATCCGTCGGCGACGTCAAGGGCGACGAGTTCAAGTACTCCGACATCGTCGCCGAGCGTTTTGGCACCGACCACCACCAGATCCGGATCGACACCGATCGGATGCTGCCCGCCCTCGACGGCGCAATCGGCGCCATGAGCGAGCCGATGGTCAGCCACGACTGCGTCGCCTTCTATCTGCTCAGCCAGGAAGTGGCAAAGCACGTCAAGGTGGTGCAGTCCGGCCAGGGCGCCGACGAGGTGTTCGCGGGTTACCACTGGTATCCGCCGATGGCCGACGCGACCTCCCTGGACGACGCGGTGGCCAAATACCGCACCGCGTTCTTCGACCGCGACAAGAACGGCATCGCCGAGTTCGTCACCCCGGACTACCTCGCCGAGGGCGATCCGTCCGCGGAGTTCGTCACCGAGCGCTTCGCGCGCCCAGGCGCCGAGACCGGCATCGACCGCGCCCTGCGCCTCGACACCACCGTCATGCTGGTCGACGATCCGGTCAAGCGCGTCGACAACATGACGATGGCCTGGGGCCTTGAGGGCCGCGTCCCGTTCCTCGACCACGAGCTCGTCGAGCTGGCGGCCACCTGCCCGCCCGAGCTGAAGATTGCGCACGACGGCAAGGGTGTGCTCAAACAGGCTGCCAGGAGGGTGATTCCGGCCGCGGTCATCGATCGGCCAAAGGGGTACTTCCCCGTCCCCGCCCTCACTCACCTGGAAGGGCCCTACCTGGACATGGTCCGCGACGCGCTGTACGCACCGGCCGCCAAGGAGCGCGGCCTGTTCCGGCCGGAGGCCGTCGACCGGCTATTGGCCGACCCGAACGGACGGCTGACCCCGCTGCGTGGCAATGAGCTCTGGCAGCTCGCGCTGCTCGAGCTGTGGCTGCAGCGACACGGCATCAACGGGTCGGCGGCGTGACCGCGTTGGGACCCGATCACACCGAGGCGATCACGCTCGGTCTGCACGACGCGTCACCGCAACACCTGGTCGACGCCATGGCCGACGACGTGGTCATCGAAATGGGTTGGGGCCGACTGATATTCGGGCAGACCTTCGCGGATCCGGCCAAGCTCGCCGAGGTCCTGCGCCACGAAGGGCCCGGTCGCCGGGACATCTGCATCTACGCCCGCGAGCCGCACGTCCTCGTCTCGATGGCGCCCGCCGAGTTGTTCATCGACCCCAGCCACACCTACCGGCTGAGGTTCTCCGACGACGACGCATCGTCCCCGGCCCCCACCGGATTCACCGTTCGCTCCCTCGAACGGGCCGAAGAGGCCGAGGAGATCAACCGGGTCTACATGCGCTGCGGCATGGTGCCGGCACCCGTGGAGGTGCTGTGGGAAAACAGCGAACAACGCGACGCGCTCGACTATCTGGTGGCCGTGCGTGACGATGACGGCTCGCTGGTGGGCACCGTGACCGGCGTCGATCACAAGCGGTTGTTCGATGACCCCGAGAACGGTTCGAGCCTGTGGACGCTGGCCGTCGACCCGACCACCAGCCTGCCCGGCGTCGGCGCTGCGCTCACCCGTGCGCTCGCGAGCCTCTACCGCGAACGCGGCCGGGCCTACATGGATCTGTCGGTGGCCCACGACAACTCCGCCGCGATCGGACTGTACGAGAAGCTGGGCTTCGAGCGGGTCCCGGTGATGGCCGTCAAGCGCAAGAACGCCATCAACGAACCGTTGTTCACCCATCCGCCCGAGACCGTCGACGATCTGAACCCGTACGCGCGGATCATCGCCGATGAGGCGATGCGCCGAGGGATCTGGGTCGAGATCCTCGACGCCGAGGCAGGCGAGATGCGGCTGTCCCACGGCGGGCGCAGCGTCATCACCCGAGAGTCGTTGTCGGAGTACACCTCTGCGGTGGCCATGGCGCGATGCGATGACAAGCGGCTGACGCGGCGGCTGGTGGCGGAGGCGGGCATCCAGGTGCCGAAGGGTCGGCTCGCCACCTTCGACGAGCACGACCACGCCTTCCTCGAAGAGGTCGGCGACGTCGTGGTCAAGCCCACCCGCGGCGAACAGGGCAAGGGCATCACCGTCGGCGTCGACGGCCCCGAGGAACTGGACGCCGCACTGCGCCGGGCCCGTGAAGAGCACCCCGCGGTGCTGATCGAGCAGCGTGCTCCCGGCGACGACCTGCGCCTCGTGGTGATCGACGGCAAGGTGGTGGCCGCCGCCATCCGCCGGCCGGCCGAGATCCTCGGCACCGGCCACCACACGATCCGCGAACTGATCGAAACGCAGAGCAGGCGCAGGGCGGCCGCCACCGGCGGCGAGTCCCGCATCCCGATCGATGACGTGACCGAGGCGACGGTCGCCGAGGCCGGGTATTCCTTCGACGACGTGCTCCCCGAAGGCGAGAGCTTGCGGGTGCGCCGGACGGCGAACCTGCATCAGGGCGGCACCATCCACGATGTGACGGCGACAGTGAACCCGCACCTGTGCGAGGTCGCGGTCCGCGCCGCCGAAGCCATCGGCATCCCCGTGACGGGCATCGACCTGTTGGTGCCCGACGTCACCGCGCCGGAGTACGTCTTCATCGAGGCCAACGAACGCCCCGGGCTGGCCAATCACGAGCCACAGCCCACCGCAAAGGCTTTCGTCGACTACCTCTTCCCGGGCAGCCCGGCGCTGCCGCAGGCATGGACGCCCGACGAGGCGCCCGTCCACTAGCTGGCTGTAGGTCGAGTCAAGTGTTTCAGCGGCCATAGGGGGTCTACGTCCCGTGCGGGGGCGTTTGGATGTTGTAGCAGTTGGCGTGCGTGTGTTGAGGGGCGGGAGCCTGGCGTCCAACTAGCTGGCTGTAGGTCGAGTCAAGTGTTTCAGCGGCCATAGGGGGTCTACGTCCCGTGCGGGGGCGTTTGGATGTTGTAGCAGTTGGCGTGCGTGTGTTGAGGGGCGGGAGCCTGGCGTCCACGCTGATGTATGCGACCTCATGAGATGGGTCATCTGGCGTCGTTCGGACTGCCGTGGAGGCGAAGGGTCGGGTGCCAAGCTAGTTACGGCGTAATCCGCGGTGGATCCGCCATAGCGCTAACGGCATC
>NZ_JACKUK010000023.1:267395-855395 GCF_025822765.1 Mycobacterium barrassiae
CCTAGGTCTTGGCCGCAGTTTCATTCAGCCACAGGCCCATGCCGAGGTCGATCAATGCGCGGCGCAGCGCCACGCTGCCTTCTCGGCTGATGGCCCCATCGCGGCGTTTGTGCGCCGATTCGTACTGCATCGGGGACANCCCCGAAGCGCGGTAGATCTGCCGCGGACCTGGAAACCGATTCGGATCGCCAAGGGCAGCGGCGTAATTGGAGACTCTCACCACACCCCAGCCCGGCACCGAAATCAACGTGGCGTACGGACTTCGTGGCAGCAGCGCCGCCAATGCGGCCTCGGCTGCCTCGATCTGGGCGCTCAGATCGGTCAACAGCGCCAGGTCAGCAGCTAGTATCCGGCGGGCGATCACCGCGTCTCGGGTGGGTAGCGCGTCGCGTGCCGCGGCCACCAGACGCTCGGCGACCGGACGGCGCAGCGCCAGATTGCGGGTTGCGGCGAAGCGGATCAATCGGTTGACGCCGAGTGCGACCAACCGGGACGGGTCGGCGAACTCGGCGGCCACCAGCCGGCCGATCTTGGTACCCAGCACGTCAGGCAGCGCCAGGGTCAGTCCAGGAAACGCTCGGTCGAGCTGGCCGAGCAGCTGGTTCTTCGTCGCGGTACGCGTGGCTACCCGCCGACTTCGATGGGCGGCCCAGGCACTCAATTCGCCGATCACGACGTCGCGATCGGTCACCGGACTGCCGTGTCCGGCTAGCACGAGTTCGGTGATTGCCTCAAGGTCGATCACGTCGGTCTTGATCCGTCGTCGACCCTGCACTCGGCGCTGCTCGGCGACATGAGCAGGATTGAGCTCCAACACTTCCCACCCTGACGGCCACTGATGGTCGAGCACAGGACGGTGATAATGACCGGCCGCCTCCACACCGACCTTTACCCGCCCCAACGGCGGCATCGAGGCCATCGCCGCAGTCGCGACCGCGGTCAGACCAGATCGGTTCATCGCAAACTCCGACGGACCAAACAACCGATGGTGACGCGCATCGGTCACCGACAACAATGCCGAGCTCTTGCCGACATCAACGGCAACGACGATCGTGGAAGACGTGACTGGAGCAATCTGCACAGACACAACAACACCTCCGGAGCGTGTCAGGAGAGGTCCACGTGCCACAACACACGGACCCCAAACAGGAATCAGTTACAGATCCCTTCCTGACACCTCCGGAGGCATTTGAGAAGGACCAACTCGATCTATATCAGCGCGCGGAGCGTGTCAGGAGAGGTCCACGTGCCACAACACACGGACCCCAAACAGGAATCAGTTACAGATCCCTTCCTGACACCTCCGGAGGCATTTGAGAAGGACCAACTCGATCTATATCAGCGCTACCAGGTGCTGGTGCGCATCACGATCTCGGCGGCCAGCTGCGCCGTCGACTCCTGGGCGTTTCGCCGCCCCAGCAACTCGACCATCCGGTAGTCGCCGTATACGTAGCGCTGGCTGGCTTTGGCGACGGCGCGCGCCGCTGCGGTGCTGACGAGCGCGGTGGTGTTCATTTCCACCGGCGGGCAGTCGTTGTCGCGTACCACCCCGGCCTGGTCCGCGACGCGCGGGTGGCCGCGGTCGATGACCACCAGACCGATGAACCGATCCAGCCGGGTGGCAGCAAGCTCCCACGCCAGTTCGCCGCCGAGGCGGTCACCCACCAGCAGCGCCCACTTCACATCGAGCGCATCGAGGATGCCGATCACGGATTTCGCCGTCAGCCGTGGATCCGGTGCGATGACGATGGTCCGCAATGACGCGGTGTGCAGCCGCTGACACACCGCGTCGTATGCGGCGGGCGGACTGTTTGCGGCGCCGAGCACCACGACAAAGGATCCCTTGTCGGGGCCTGCGACATCGACGGGGATACCAATGCCGTCGACGGTGACCGTGGTGGGCGGCATTCGGGCCACGCTACCGCCGGCCATCATGCAGCGGGCGGTTTTTCGCCCCCAGCGGACGGCTCAGCTCGACTGGGCGCGCTCGGCCTGCTTGGCCATCACATCCAGAAACGTCTGCGGCAGCGAACCTTTGACGGGAATCGACGGATTGGGCGTCGGAAACGCGATCCCGAAAACCGCCGCGTCGCCGACGTTCTCGAACGAGAAGTAGACAGATTCCGTTGCATTGTTCAGTCGCATCGTCTGCTCGTACACCAGCGCGTCGGGCCTCGGTGTCTGCACTCTGGTGGTGGTCATCGGAATGCCGGGTGCCGACGGATCGAAGAACGTCTCATACCGCGCGCACCGGTCGGCGACGGCGGCTAACTTTTGGAGGTCCAGCCGCCAGGTCAACACCGTGATGACCATCCGCGCGCCGTCGAATGCGACGAGATACTCCCCTGCGCTACCGGGACCGCGTTCGGCCGAGTCGGCGATCGCCCGGGTCAGCCCGTCCGAGCAGCCTTCGGGCCGAGACAGCATCGCGGGTGGTGCGCCGGCGCCGTCGGCCTGGCCGGGTGCGCGTTCGATGCGTTCGTACTGCACGCCCTCGGGGAAGTCCCCGGGGGTCAGCAACATCTTTTCCAGCCGCGCGCCGGGCCAGGTGGCGGTGCCTGCGATCGGCTGGGCACAACTTGCCGTCATGAGTGCCGTGGCGACGAGGACGAACACCTTGCGCCAGGTCATGGGGTCAGCTTAGTGGCGATCGTTGGCAGGTCCGGGGCGCCGCGCTCCAGGAGGGCCATCACGGCGTCGACGTCGACGTGGCTCGTGATGAGGTCGGCCATCACGTCCAGTTGGGCGTCGCGGCGCGCGCGGACGTCGATGTCGTCGGCGACGACGAATCCGGTGCGCCCGGCCGCGGCCGCAGCGGCGGTGAGCCATCGCCGCCGCACGTCGTCATTGTCGAGCAGACCGTGCCAGTGGGTGCCGTAGACGGCTCCGCGACGAATTCCCACCGGCATGCCGGATTCGAACCAGTCGTCTTCGGTCGATCGGCTTACCCGGCCGTGATGAATTTCGTAGCCGTGCAGCGGGGCATCCCGATGACTTCCGTGATGATGCAACACCTTGTCGGCGTCGAACTCGATGTCGGCGTCGAGCACCGCGAGTCCGTCGACGCGGCCGGCGCGCGATTCCACCGTGTCATCGATGCGCCGGCAGAGCATCTGGAATCCCCCGCAGACCCCCAGCACCGCCTTGCCGGCGTGCGCGTGGGCCACGATCGCGTCGGCCAACCCGTGCTCCCGCAGCCAGGCCAGGTCCGTCACGGTCGACTTGCTGCCCGGCAACACGATGACATCGGCGTCGGCCAGATCGGCGGGATCACTGACCCAGCGCACCAGTACGCCGGGCTCACAGGCCAAGGCCTCGACGTCCGTCGAATTGGAGATGCGCGGTAACCGGACCACCGCCACCCGCAGCCACTGATGACCGCGCGGGGTCTGCGGGTCGCCGACGACGCGGTGCGCGAGCACCGACAGCGAATCCTCGGTGTCGAGCCACAGCCCGTCGCAGTACGGGATCACGCCGTAGGTGGGCCTGCCGGTCAGCTCGAACAGCTGCGTCAAGCCCGGTTCCAGCAGTGCGGGGTCGCCGCGGAACTTGTTGACCACGAAGCCGCAGACGAGCCGCTGGTCCTCCGGTTCGAGCACCGCGACCGTCCCGTACAGATGCGCCAGCAACCCGCCGCGGTCGATGTCGCCGACGACGATGACGGGAAGATTCGCGGCGCGGGCCAGCCCCATGTTGGCGATATCGGTTGCCCGCAGATTGATCTCGGCGGGCGAACCCGCGCCCTCGACGATCACCGCGTCGAATTCTTCTCGCAGCGCGCGCAATTCGTCGGCGACGACGGCGGCGAGACGCTCGCGATGGGTGAAGTAGTCGCGGGCGCCGACGGTGTCGGTCACGCGTCCGCGCACGACGAGTTGTGAGGTGCGGTCGCTGCCCGGCTTGAGGAGCACGGGATTGAAGCGAACGCTCGGCGCCAGCCCCGCTGCCCTGGCCTGCATCGCCTGCGCACGGCCGATCTCACCGCCTTCGACCGTGACCGCCGAGTTGTTCGACATGTTCTGCGCCTTGAACGGCGCGACGCGAATCCCCTTGCGCGCCAGCAGCCGACACAGTCCCGCGACGACCATGGACTTGCCGGCGTCAGACGTGGTGCCGGCGACCAGCAGCGCTCCCCCGGTCACGTTTCTCCCGCGAGCAGACGCAAACTGTCCGTACGGCCCGGCGTGTCGGGGCTCTTTGCGTCTGCTCGCGAGGGAAGTCTCACAGCTGGGTCAGGATTTCGGCGCCGTCGTCGGTGACCACCAGCGTGTGCTCGAACTGCGCGGTCCACTTCTTGTCCTTCGTGGCGACCGTCCAGTCGTCGTCCCAGATCTCGTAATCCAGCGAGCCGAGGTTGATCATCGGCTCGATCGTGAACGTCATGCCGGGCTCGAGCACCGTCTGCACGGCGGGCTGGTCGTAGTGCAGCACCACCAACCCGTTGTGGAAGGTGGTCCCGATGCCGTGACCGGTGAAATCACGAACGACGTTGTAGCCGAACCGGTTTGCATAGGACTCGATGACACGGCCGACCACCGAGAGCGCGCGGCCGGGTTTGACGGCCTTGATCGCACGCATGGTGGCCTCATGGGTGCGCTCGACGAGCAGCCGGTGCTCCTCGGACACGTTGCCAGCCAGGAAGGTGGCGTTGGTGTCACCGTGCACGCCGTCGATGTAAGCGGTCACGTCGACGTTGACGATGTCGCCGTCCTCGATCACCGTCGAGTCGGGGATGCCGTGGCAGATGATCTCGTTCAGCGACGTGCAGCACGACTTCGGATAGCCCTTGTAGCCCAGCGTCGACGGGTACGCACCGTGGTCGATCATGTAGTCGTGGGCGATACGGTCCAGCTCGTCCGTGGTGACGCCCGGCGCGACGGCCTTACCCGCCTCGGCCAGCGCACCCGCCGCGATCCGGCCCGCCACGCGCATCTTCTCGATCACCTCGGGGGTCTGCACCCACGGCTCGCTGCCCTCTTTGGCCGTCGGCTTCCAGGCGTACTCGGGCCGGGGAATCGAGTTGGGCACCGGCAGCGTCGGGGACACCACGCCCGGGCGAAGGGCGGTACGAACAGGCATGACGCCAGGATAGACGGCCGCGGCCAGTGGCTACTCGACGTGTAGCGACGACACCGCCGACCGCACGCGGGCGGGCAGCGACCCGCCGTGCACCAGCCAGTCGTCGAGAGCGATCCGCACCGACGCCATGGCCATCGCTCCGATCAGGCGCGGACGCGGATCGTCGGCCGTCAGATCGCCGAGCCTCGGCGCCACCAGTTCGGCGATCGCCGCCTCGTAGCGGAGGTAGCTCTGCAGCGTCCACGCACTCAACGCGGGCGAGGACCGGGTCAGGATCGCCAGCTCACGAACCTGCTCACTGACCGCGTCGAACCCCTCGCCGAGATCGCCGAATGCCGCCACCACCGCCCCGTGGGCCGACAGCTCAGCAGGCTGGCGTGCGACGGCCGCGGTGATCGTGGCCAGCCACCGGTTCGTCATCCCTTCGGCGACGGCATCTTCCTTGGAGCTGAAGTACCGGAAGAACGTCGCGCGACCGACCTCGGCCGTCTGCGCGATCTGTTCGACCGTCGTCGCCGCCAGGCCGACCTCGGCGACCAGTTCCGCCGCCGCCGTCGCGATCCGCACGCGGGTGGCCCGCTGCCGGCGGACGGTCAAACTTTCCCGCGAATTCTCTGGTGAGACGACGTCCATGATGAGACTATGTCTCACTATGGATACCGATGGCAATGAAGCCGCGCCGAAAACTCTGGAATCCTGGCATTTCGTCCAGCAAGTACTGGCCGACCTCACCAAGACGGTCATCGAGGACGCCATCGACGAGCGAGAGCTGATCGAGGGCCTTCAGGTAGTGGCCAAGGTGACCGGACTTTGCGCTGAGCTGTCCGTTCAGGCCGACACCGAACGTCCACTGTTCTTCGATATGTGCTCAGACACCCGGATGATCGGCGGCCCCAATCCCGACGGCCGATACCTGCTGGCGATGATCCGTGGCGATCGCGCCTATCGGGTGACCGGAACGCGGGGCAGCACCGCATACCTCGGACTGCAGGTTCTCGCGGGCACCGGTCTGACACCGCGCCGCATGGCCGGCTACGTCAGCGACACCGACCTGCTGCTGGATTCCGAGTCATTCGCGTTGGTGTTCTCCGCCGCAGAACCGCCGCCCGCCGTCCTCGGCGCGGCGCAGTGGATCCCGATCCCCGAGGACGCCTCGTCGATCGTCGTGCGTGAGTACATCGGCGATCCGGCCACCGAACACCCGGCGACCCTGCACATCGAGCCCGTTGACCCGGAACCGCTGCGCGCGATCACCGATGCCGATGCAGCAGAACAGTTCTCCGCGATGGGATGGTCCATCGTCAAGCTCGCGACCATGCACCGCACCATCAAGCCGGAGATGCTGACCCAGCCCAACGTCCTGTTGACCGCGGAGGCCGCCGACCTCGGCAGCGCCGACACCACGCCCGACAACCTGTACATGATCGGCAGTTTCGCGCTCGAACCCGATGAGTCGCTGGTGCTCGAATTCCGTCCGCCCGACACCCGGTACTGGAACGTCACGCTGGAAAGCATCTGGCACGAGTGCCTCGAGCCGAGACATCGCCACAGCTCCGTCACCAACAAGGGGTTGGTTCCCGACGACGACGGTGTCGCACGGATCGCCATCGGCGCAAACGACTTCGGACACGGGCACTGGCTGGACACCGGGGGCCGGCGGCGGGGCTTCATCGTCCTGCGATGGCTCGACAACCCCGAACCACCCGAGGTGAAGACCAGCGTGCGGCGCGGTGGGAGCGCATCATGAGCGCCGATCGTTTCCAGCCCGACCGGCTCATCGAACAGGCGTGCGAACAGGCGGGCAGTGACGACTTCGGCGGCGACGACAGCTGGCGCGAAGGGTTGGGGCTGCTCTGTGACGGGCTGGTTTCCGAGGCCCGCCTGAACGAGCTGGGCGTCGAGATCGCCGTGATGGACCTGGTCAACCCGATGGTCAGCCGGCTGCAGATCATGAAGTGGCGCAAGGAGAATCCCGATGTCGCCGCGCAGCCGATCAGCAGGCCGGTCTTCATCGTCGGGCAGCCCCGCACCGGCACCACGATCCTGTTCGACCTCCTCGCCCAGGACCCGGGCTTTCGGCCTCCGCTGACCTGGGAGGTGGACCATCCTCATCCGCTGCCGCGGCCGGAGACCTACGTCACCGACCCGCGCATCGCCGAAACCCAGGCGAGCATCGAGATGTCCGAGCAGATCGTTCCCGGCCTGCTCGCGTTTCATCCGATGGGAGCGCTGGTGGGCCAGGAGTGCGTGCGGATCACCGCAGGAGAGTTCTGCAGCATGATCTTCTCCGTTCAGTATCGGCTGCCGACCTATTACAAGTGGCTGTTGTACAAGGCGGACCATCACCCGGCTTACAGCTATCACCGAAAGTTCCTGCAGCACTTGCAGTCCGGAGTGCCGGGCGGGGCGTGTTCCTGGCTGTTGAAGTCGCCGGCGCATCTGTGGCAGCTCGACGCACTGGTCGCCGAGTATCCCGATGCGGTCATCGTGCAGACCCACCGCGACCCGCTGAACGTCATCTCGTCGATCAGTGCCCTGACGCATCATCTTCGCCGACTGGCGTCCAACGACAGCTCGATCACCGACTGCGCCGGCCAGTCGTGCGAGGAGATCGTGGTGGGGCTCGAGCGCGGTATGCGGCTGCGTGATTCGGAGGCGCTGGCCGGTCAGCAGATCATCGACGTGCAGTTCGCCGATTTCATCCGCGATCCGTTCGCCACCATCCGCGCGCTGTACGCCGAACTCGGACGTGAGCTGACGCCCGTCGCCGAGACCAACATGCGCGAGTTCCTGGCGGCGCATCCCGGCGACGGTGGCGGCAGCCGGTATACGTGGGCCGACACCGGTCTGGACGCGGGCGAGGTGCGTGAGCGGGTGCGCGAGTATCAGCAGCGATTCGCCGTGCCCGACGAACCGCTCAAGTGATCCGGCCGAAGCGCAAACCCTTGCGCGGGCCGCGGATGTCGACGGAGCCGCAGACCACCTTGCCGGTCAGGATCACGTGCGGGGAACCCTCCGCGGGGGCATCTTTGCGGTGATCGTGGGCGCTGCCGACGACGACCTCCACGTCGTCGATCGATGCGCTGGCGCCGTCGGGCAGACGCATGTCCAGCCCGCCGAACTTCAGGTCGAGTTCGACAACGACGATCGAGCCCGCGAAGCGCGCCTTGGTCAGATCCAGGTCGACCGATCCCATCCGCCGGTGCAGCGCCAGCCGCGTCGGCACGATCCACTCCCCCTGCCGCTTGAGCGAGCCCAGCACGCCGCGCAGTTCCACCCGGTCGGTGGCCGTGGTGACGATCGCCCCGGGTCCGGGCAGGTCGCCCACGAGGGTGTCGAGGTCGGAATGCAGCCGCGCACGCGACACCAGCGCCGACCGCTCCTCGAACTCGTCGATGTCGATCAGACCGAGGGCAACGGCGTTGTGCAGCCTGCGTAGCGTTCCGTTGCGATCGGCATCGGAAACGCGCATCCCTGCCTGGTCATCAAGCCCGGTCATAACGGTTCAACGGTACCGTCCGATCGAACGGCGCACTGCCGCACCGGGTCAGGCCAGGTAGTTGTCGGGCAACGAGTCGAACATGGTCTTGAGCATCCGCACCGCGTATTCGGAGGATCCGCCGCCGACGATCAACGCGGCGAACGCCATGTCACCGCGGTAACCGGCGAACCACGAATGCGAGCCGCCGGCGAACTCGGCCTCACCGGTCTTACCGCGTACGTCGCCGACGCCTTGGAGATCCTTGGCGGTGCCGTTGGTGACCACCAAGCGCATCATCGGTCGCAGGCCATCGAGGATCTTGGGGCTGATCGGCGTCTGGTCGCCCGCGATTTCCGTCGGCCGGCCTTCGATCAGTTGTGGCACAGGCGTTTTCCCCGCTGCGACGGTCGCCGAAGCCAGCGCCATCCCGAACGGGCTGACCACCACCTTGCCCTGCCCGAATCCGTCTTCGGTGCGTTCGGCGAGGTCCACCGTCGGCGGCACCGAACCCGTCACCGTGGTCAGGCCCTCGATCTTGTAGTCCGTGCCGATGCCGTACTTGGCGGCCGCCTGCGTCAGCCCGCGCGGTGGCATTCGGCTGGCCAGCTCGGCGAACGTGGTGTTGCACGAACTGGCGAAGGCCCGCGACAACGGCACGGTGCCGAGGTCGAAGCCGCCGTAGTTGGGCACCGTGCGGTGGCCGATGTCCATGGTGCCTGGGCAGGGCAGCAGCGTGTTGGGGGTGGCCATGTCACGTTCGATCGCGGCACCGGCTGTGACCATCTTGAACGTCGACCCTGGCGGGTAGAGGCCCGTCGTGGCCAGCGGACCCTGCGCGTCGGCTGCGGCGTTCTGTGCGACAGCGAGGATCTCGCCGGTGGACGGCTTGATCGCGACGATCATCGCCTGCTTGCCGGTGATGTTGACGGCGTTCTGGGCGGCGTTCTGCACAGCCCGGTCCAGGCTGATCGTGATCGACGGCGCGGGTTGGGCGGGCACCTCGTTGAGCACGTCGACGTCGACGCCGTTCTGGTTGACGCTGACGACGCGCCAGCCGGGCTCGCCGTCGAGATCGTCGACGACCGCCTTCTTGACCTCGTTGATGATGGCCGGTGCGAAAGTCTCGTCGGTGGGCAGCAATTCGGCCTGCGGCGTGATCACCACGCCCGGCATTTTCCCGATGGCGCCTGCGACCCGGTCGTGATCGGATTGGCGGAGCGTGATCAGGTACATCGGCTCCTTCGACGAGCTGGCCTGCTCGGCGAGTCGCTGCGGGTCCAGGGTGTTGTCGAACGGTCGCAGCGCGTCGACGACGGCGCGCGACGTTGTCATCAGCGACTCGCCCGCGGCCTTGGCGTCGAGCGAGAAGCTGTACAGATAGCCGGGCACCAGCACATCGGTGCCGCTGCGTTCGTTCACCGAGGCTCGCCGGGGCGGATCCGCGCGCAGCGCCAGCGTCTGGTTCTCACCGAGCTTGGGGTGTACGCCCGTCGCGCTCCAGCGCACTTCCCAGCGGCCCTCGTTGCGGACCATGTTGAGCTGCCCGTCGTAGGTCCAGGTGCGGTCCTTGGGCAGGTGCCAGGTGTAGCGGTAGGTGACGCTGCCGGTGTCCTCGGCGTATTTCGAGCTGAGGATCTGGGCGTCGAGGTGGGTTGCCTGCAGCCCCGCCCATGCGTTGTTCAGCGCCTGGCGTGTGTCCGTCGGCCGGTCGCTGAGCTCTGCGGCGGCCGCGGTATCACCTTTGACCAGGGCGGCGAGGAACTGCTTTGCCGTCGGTTCAGGTCCGTTGGGCTTGGGGGTACAGGCGGTGAGCGCCCCGAGGGTCACTCCGACCGCCGCGACCATCAACAGCGCCGATACACGTGATACTGAAGTTGCCATTGAGGCAGATGTTACGAATTCGAGACCCCAATATCGCGGAGGCGCGCAACGGTATCCACGAATTGCAGACAAAGTTCGAGAGCAGCCCTGCAAATCGTGGTTAGCGATGCGGGCAAGACAGGCAGACCCGGGGCCCTATGCCCCAGCGGCGGGTGCGCGCACCACCAGCGGCACGGCCGGGAAGTACGCGGCCATCTCCGTACGCGACTTGCGAAGCACCGCAGTGCCGTAGCCCTGCTTGCGATGGTCGGGGTGGATCCAGATCCGCACGTTGACCTCGCCGGAGATCAGATCGCCGAACGCCATGCCGACCTTTTGTGAACCGTGGACCGCGACCAGCCACGCTGCCTCTTCGGCGTGGACCTTCGCGAGGCCGGCGCGGATCTCGTCTTCGAGATCCCCGGCCGGTGCGCGCGACCCGTCGCCGGCTTCCCGCATGTCCGCGGTGCGCGCAGCGAAGATGTCGCGGTCGGTGTCCGGCGAGAACGGGCGCAGCACCATGCTGTCCACCGAGCTCGCGGGCTCACCCATGGTGAAGCTCAGCTGGTTGTTCAGATCCTCGAGTTCGGCTGCGATCCTGCGCCGACCCACCTTGGTGAGCCGGTCGAACGACAGGCGCAACGCGGCTTCGGCGGCGGTCGCCGACGTGCCGAGATGACTTGCGATGGCCTCGATTGCGGCGTCGTAGTCCTCGGACTCGACGACGACGTCGAGGAGTTCGTGGCGCCGCTCGAGCGCACGCACCAGAGCGTCGGCGATCTCCCGACGCGCAACTCTTGGATCCTCGAAGGTCATGACCACGACCTTAAAGGCACTTGCAAATCAGTCGAGCAGAACGGTCGCGAACGTGCCGACTTGAGTGAAGCCGATGCGGTCGTAGGTGGCACGGGCGACGGTGTTGAAACTGTTGACGTACAGGCTCGCGGTGCGTCCGCCACGTACCACCGCCGCCGCCAGCGTCGCTGTGCCCGCGGTACCGATTCCGCGACCCCGCCAGTCGGGATGCACCCACACGCCCTGGATCTGACCGACCGACGGGGACTGCGATCCCACCTCGGCCTTGAAGATCACCTCGCCGCGTTCGAAGCGCGCCCACGCCCGACCCGCGGCGATCAACCCCGCGACGCGGCGCCGGTACCCGCGGCCGCCGTCGCCGATCCGCGGGTCGATGCCGACCTCGCCGATGAACATGTCGATGGCCGCGACCAGGTAGGCGTCGAGCTCGTCGGCGCGCACCTGGCGCACCGCCGGATCAGTCGGACAGACGGGCGGCGTGCTCAACGCCATCAACGGTTGGTGTTCGCGGACGTCGCGCGCCGCGCCCCAGGCGGGCTCGAGCCGCTGCCACATCGGCAGCACCATCTCGGCGCGGCCGACCAACGACGAGCACCGCCGCGGCGTGCTCATCGCCTTGTCGGCGAACGCATACATGGCGTCGGCTCCGCCGCGCAGCGGAATCAGATTCGGCCCTGCGTAACAGAGGGATTCGGTCGGTCGCTGACGGGTCCAGAGCTCGCCGCCGATCGCCGCAGGCTCGATTCCATGCTCGAGTACTCGCGACGCGACCATGCAGCTGCCCACCGGATCCTCGTCGAGGACGCGATATACCTCCCGCGCTTCGCGGACCACAGAGACCCGTCGCTCATCGATGCGGCGAAACAGCGGAGGAGCCGACATGGAGACTCTTTCTAACCGATCCCGGCAGGTGCGGTGACCCCTGTTCGATGTCGCCGCCGAGGCAGCTCCATGCTCACAGAGTCACCATCAGCTTACGGTCACGACAGGCGAACCGCTGGCGTCTGATCCGGGCGAAGTACCCATTTCTTCGGCAAGCCTCAACGCCTCCTCGATCAGTGTCTCGACGATCTGTGCCTCGGGCACCGTCTTGATGACCTCGCCCTTCACGAAGATCTGGCCCTTGCCGTTCCCCGACGCGACACCGAGGTCGGCCTCCCGCGCCTCACCCGGTCCGTTCACGACACAGCCCATGACCGCAACGCGCAGCGGAACTTCCATGCCTTCCAGGCCTGCGGTCACTTCGTTGGCCAGGGTGTAGACGTCGACCTGCGCCCGGCCGCACGACGGGCACGACACGATCTCCAGGCCCCGCGGCCGCAGGTTCAACGACTCGAGGATCTGGTTGCCGACTTTGACCTCTTCGGCGGGCGGCGCGGACAGCGAGACGCGGATGGTGTCGCCGATGCCCTTGGACAGCAGCGCACCGAAGGCGACAGCCGACTTGATGGTGCCCTGAAACGCCGGCCCGGCTTCGGTGACGCCGAGGTGCAGCGGGTAATCGGTCTTGGAGGCCAACAGCTCGTAGGCGGCGACCATGACGACGGGGTCGTTGTGCTTGACGCTGATCTTGATGTCGCCGAAGCCGTGTTCCTCGAACAGCGAGGCCTCCCACAGCGCGGACTCGACCAGCGCCTCCGGCGTCGCCTTGCCGTACTTCTCCATGAAGCGCTTGTCCAGCGAGCCGGCGTTGACCCCGATCCTGATCGGAATGCCCGCTGCCCCAGCCGCTTTCGCGACCTCCTTGACCCGGCCGTCGAACTCCTTGATGTTGCCGGGGTTGACGCGGACGGCGGCGCAGCCGGCGTCGATCGCCGCGAAGATGTACTTGGGCTGGAAGTGGATGTCTGCGATGACGGGGATCTTCGACTTCTTCGCGATCGCGGGCAGCGCGTCGGCGTCCTCCTGACGCGGGCACGCGACGCGGACGATGTCGCAGCCCGACGCGGTCAGCTCGGCGATCTGCTGCAGTGTCGCGTTGATGTCGTGCGTCTTGGTGGTGCACATCGACTGCACCGCGATCGGGTAGTCGCTGCCCACGCCGACGTCGCGCACCATCAGCTGGCGCGTCTTGCGGCGTGGAGCCAGGGTCGGCGCCGGCGGCGCCGGAATCCCCAGACCAATAGAGGTCAAGAGTCTTCTCCTACTGGAACAACCTGATCGGGTTGACCAGGTCAGCGGTGACGGTCAGCAGCATGTAGCCGACCACCACGAACAAGATTACGTACGTGGCGGGCATCAGCTTGAGGTAGTTGACGGGGGCCGCAGCCACCCTGCCGCGCGCCGACCGAATCGTATTGCGGATCTTCTCGAACACGGCGATCGCGATGTGCCCGCCGTCGAACGGCAGCAGCGGCAGCAGGTTGATCGCCCCGAGCACGAAGTTCAGCTGGGCCAGGAAGAACCAGAACGCCACCCACAGCCCGGCATCGACGGTGTCACCACCGATGATGCTGGCGCCGACCACGCTGATCGGCGTCTCGGGATCGCGTTCCCCGCCGCCGATGGAGTGCACCAGCGCGCCGACCTTGGTCGGGATCTTGGCCAGCGATTTCGCCAGCTCAACGGATAGATCACCGGTGAACGCGAACGTGGCGGGGACCGCCGACAACGGGTTGTACTGCGTCGGCCCGAAGTCTGCCGCGGCGATACCGATGGCCCCGACGGTTGTCGGCTGGTCGCCGTCGCCGACGAACCGCTGCGTCTGGGTGACGTCGACGACCGTGCTGTTCGGCTGGCCGTCACGCTCGTAGCCGATGGTGGTCGGACCCGATGCGGCCTGCAGGGCGGTGCGCGCTTCGTCGAAGGTGGCGACGGGCTTGTCGCCAACCTTGACGATCACGTCGCCCGCGCGGATACCGGCCTCGGCCGCAGGGCCGGGACCGGTGCAGTCGGCCACCTTGTCCTTCGCGATCTGCGATGCGACACAACCAGTTTCACCGACGATCGCCTGCGTGGGTGGGTGCAGGTTGGGCAGCCCCCAGATCACGGCGATGGCGTAGATCAGGACCAGTCCGACGATGAAGTTCATCGCGGGGCCCGCAGCCAGCACGGCGACGCGTTTCCATGTCTTCTGCAGGTACATCGCGTAGCGGCGGTCTTCGGGTGCGATCTCGTCGATCGAGGTCATGCCGGCGATATCGCAGAAGCCGCCGAGCGGGACGGCTTTGACTCCGTACTCGGTCTCCCCCAGCTTGTTGGGTCGGCGGGTCGACCACAGGGTGGGGCCGAAGCCCACGAAGTAGCGGCGCACCTTCATCCCGGTGGCGCGCGCCACCCACATGTGGCCGCATTCGTGCAGTGCAACCGACACGAGGATGCACAACGCGAACGCGATGATGCCGAGCACGAACATCATGAGGTGAGCAGTCCTTTTCTTGAAATCTCCCGCTCGACTTCGCGCTTTGCCCGCTCGCGGGCCCAGCGCTGGGCGTCGAGTACGTCTTCCACGGTAGCGGGTTCGGCGGCCCACTGGTCAGCAGCGCGCAGCACCTCGGCGATTGTTCGCACAATGGCCGGAAATCGGATGGTCCCATCGAGGAAGGCCGCCGCGGCCTCTTCGTTCGCTGCGTTGTACACCGCGGTGAGGCACCCGCCGCGCGCACCGGCGTGCCGGGCGAGGTCGACGGCTGGGAACACCTCGGCGTCCAGCGGCAGGAACTCCCAGGTCGAGGCCTGTGAGAAGTCGCAGGCCAGGGCCGCGCCGGTCACGCGGGCGGGCCAGCCCAGCGCCAAGGCGATCGGCAGCTTCATATCGGGCGGGCTGGCCTGAGCCAGGGTCGAGCCGTCGGTGAACGTCACCATCGAGTGCACGATCGACTGGGGGTGGACCACCACCTCGATGCGGTCGTAGTCGACGCCGAACAGCAGGTGGGTCTCGATGAGCTCGAGTCCCTTGTTGACCAGCGTCGCTGAGTTCAGCGTGTTCATCGGCCCCATCGACCAGGTCGGATGCTTACCCGCCTGTTCGGGGGTGACGGAGTCGAGATCGTCGGCCGACCAGCCGAGGAACGGACCGCCCGACGCGGTGAGCACGATCTTCGCGACCTCGTCGGGCGTACCGCCGCGCAGGCACTGCGCCATGGCCGAGTGTTCGGAGTCGACGGGGACGATCTGGCCGGGTTCGGCGGCTTTGAGTACCAGCGGACCGCCCGCGACCAGCGATTCCTTGTTGGCCAGCGCGAGCCGGGCACCGCCGGCCAAGGCCGCCAGCGTGGGTTCGAGGCCGAGGGCGCCGACCAGCGCGTTCAGCACGACGTCGACGCCGGTCGTCTCGTAGGCGTTCTCGACCAGGCGGGTGACCGCGTCAGGGCCCGCGAAGGTGACGTCACCGACCTGTGCGGCGGCTGCGGTGTCGGCGACGGCGACATTCGTCACACCGGTTTCGGCGCGCTGCTTGGCGAGCAGCTCAGGGTTGCCACCGCCGGCGGCCAGCCCGACCACCTCGAACCGGTCCTGGTTGGCGGCGATGACCTCCAGCGCCTGGGTGCCGATGGAGCCCGTGCTGCCGAGAATCAGCACCCGCACTCGGTCATTCCCCGCGCCACTTCGTTCCAGCCCGCCGGACCTACTCACCGATCTATTGTGACGCTCCCCGACCGAAGCGGCCCCATCCGCTCGGGTCGTCCTGAGCCGCAGCCGCAAATGTGACGCAAATGTGACCGAGTCGTCCGTCGCCCATCCGTGTCCGAGGTCACGTCGAATCCCCGTCGTCAACCGCAGGATGGCGGCCCGCGCCATCGACAGACAAGGGATGGGGACAGCAATGAGAACAGTTCACCGCAAGGCAATCGCCGCCGCCGGTCTGGGTGCACTCGCGATGTTCGGCGCAGTGTCGTGTTCCAGTGACAGTTCAACGGAGGCCGGTTCGACCACGTCGGCCGCGACGGAGCCCGCATCGCCCGTCGCCGCAGCGCCAAATGCCACTCCGATGGCCGACCCCTGAGCGAACCTCGTGGGTACCGGCTGCGCGGCGTACGCCGAGCAGGTGCCGACCGGGCCTGGCTCGGTGACCGGCATGGCCGCCGACCCGGTGGCGATCGCGGCGTCGAACAACCCGATGCTCAAGACGCTGACGCAGGCGCTGTCGGGTCAGCTGAATCCGAACGTGAACCTCGTCGACACGTTGAACAGCAGTCCGGGGCTGACGGTGTTCGCGCCGACGGACGACGCCTTCGCCAAGATCGATCCGGCCACCATCGAAACCCTCAAGACCGATTCGGACCTGCTGACCAGCATCCTGACCTATCACGTGGTCGAGGGTCAGGCCAGCCCGTCGGCGGTCGCCGGTGAGCACCCGACGCTCGAGGGCGACGCGGTGACGGTGACCGGAGCCGGGCCCGACCTGAAGGTCAACGACGCCGGACTGGTGTGCGGCGGCGTCCAGACCGGCAACGCGACCGTCTACATGATCGACACAGTTCTGATGCCGCCGGCCAACTAGGCCACCTCTCACTTCTCACTTCTCCTCGCGAGCTGGGCCCACACGAAGTAGGGGAACGCAAAAGTCCCCGACACGCCGTGTTTTTCCGGACTTTTGCGTCTGCTCGCCCACATAAGGGACGCCCATGTTCACGCTTGCATTGATCGGCTTTCTCGGCGGACTGATCACCGGCATCTCGCCGTGCATCCTCCCCGTCCTGCCGGTGATCTTCTTCTCCGGCACGCAGAGCGCTCGTGCCGACGCCTCCCCCGGCGGCGTCGCGCTCGAGACCAAGCCGACACTGTCGGACAGGCTGCGGCCGTACCGCGTGATCGCCGGCCTGGTGCTGAGTTTCAGCGTCGTGACGTTGGCGGGTTCGGCGCTGCTGTCGCTGCTGCACCTGCCGCAGGACGCGATCCGGTGGGTCGCGCTGATCGCGTTGGTGTTGATCGGCGTCGGGTTGATCTTCCCCAAGTTCGAAGCCCTCCTCGAGAAGCCGTTCTCCAAGCTGCCGCAGAAGCAGTTCGGCTCCGGCAGCAGCGGTTTCGGGCTCGGGCTGGCGCTGGGCGTGCTCTATGTGCCCTGCGCGGGACCGGTGTTGGCGGCGATCGTCATCGCGGGAGCCACCGGCACCATCGGCATACCAACGATCGTGTTGACCCTGTCGTTCGCCGTCGGTGCGGCGCTGCCGCTGCTGTTCTTCGCCCTGGCCGGCCGTCGCGTCGCTGAGCGAGTGGCGGCATTCCGCAGCCGTCAGCGCCAGATCCGCATCACCGCGGGCGTCGTGACGATCCTCTTGGCCGTCGCGTTGGCGTTCAACGTCCCCGCCGCGCTGCAGCGCGCGATCCCCGACTACACCAGCACACTGCAAGAGCGAGTGGGTGGCGACGAGCAGATCCGCGAGAAGCTCAACCTGGCGGGGCTGGTCAACGACCAGAACCGGGAACTCGAGAACTGCACCAACGGCGCACCCGAGCTGGAGAGCTGCGGCACCGCGCCCGACATCAAGAACATCACCGCGTGGCTGAATACGCCGAACGGCGCCGCGGTCGATCTGAAGTCGTTGCGCGGCAAGGTCGTTCTCATCGACTTCTGGGCGTACTCGTGCATCAACTGCCAGCGCGCCGCGCCCCACATCGTCGACTGGTATGACACCTACCGCGATCTCGGGTTCGAGGTGATCGGCGTGCACACCCCGGAGTACGCCTTCGAACGCGTCGAGGGCAACGTGGCAGCTGGCGCCCGGGACCTCAGCATCACCTATCCGGTGGCGCTGGACAACGGCTATTCGACGTGGACGAACTACCGCAACCGGTACTGGCCGGCCAAGTACCTCGTTGACGCCAACGGCACGGTGCGCCACATCAAGTTCGGGGAAGGCGACTACGACACCACCGAGCGCCTCATCCGCCAGTTGCTCGCCGATGCCAACCCTGGCGCACAATTGCCGCCCCCGGTCGACGCCGAGGACACCACACCTCAAGTTGAGACGACACCCGAGACGTACCTCAGCGTGGGCAAGGTCGTCAACTACGGCGGAACCGGTCGTTACGACGAAGGAACATCGAATTTCACTTTTCCGCAACAACTTCGGCAGGACAGCTTCGCGCTCAACGGTGACTGGACGCTCGACTATCAGGGCGCGACGTCGCGCGGCGAGTCGGCCATCGCGCTGAACTACCACGCCAAGGACGTCTACATCGTCGCAGGCGGCGAGGGCACCCTGACGGTGTCCCGCAACGGCAAGACCACCGAGGTACCCATCAGCGGCCCGCCGACTCTGCACCAGATAGTCGGCGATCCGGAGGTTGCGCAGGGGCAGCTCGAGGTCGCGGTACCTGCTGGCCTACAGGTCTTTTCGTTCACCTATGGCTGATGACCCATCCGCATCGCCATCGGCTCCGAATAGCCAACGAAGGAAAAACGAGGCGGCATCGGCCGCTCGCAACGAAAGGAAGAGATCTCATGCACGCAAAGAAGGCTCTGGGGGTTGGGTTCGCAGCGATTGCCGCGGTCGGATTGTCTCTCGGCACCGCGACGACCGCGCAAGCCGAATTGGTGGGCACCGGCTGTTCGGCCTACGCGCAGCAGGTACCGACCGGGCCGGGTTCCGTCCAGGGCATGGCGATGGATCCCGTCGCGGTGGCCGCCTCGAACAACCCGATGCTGACCACGCTGACCAAAGCGCTTTCCGGGCAGTTGAATCCGCAGGTGAACCTTGTCGACACGCTCAACGGCGGCGAGTTCACGGTGTTCGCACCCACCGATGCCGCATTCGCCAAGATCGATCCCGCGACCATCGAGAAGCTGAAGACCGATGCGCCACTGCTGACAAGCATCCTCACCTACCACGTGGTGCCGGGGCAGGCCGCGCCCGCGCAGATCGCCGGCACGCACACCACGGTGCAGGGCGCCGACGTGACGGTCAGCGGCCAGGGCAACAACCTGAAGGTCAACAACGCATCCGTGGTCTGCGGCGGCGTGCAGACCGCCAACGCGACGGTGTACATGATTGACACCGTCCTGATGCCGCCGTCGAATTGATCTGCGGCACAACCTGAACCAGGATGGCGGCCCGCGTTACCCCCAGCGCGGGTCGCCTTCCCTGCCGTAGTCCGGTCAGCGCCTGGCGGCGGACGGATCGACAGTCGCCTCGATCTTGCAGACCAGGCCGTCGCGCACCGTCAGCACCAGCACCGCGAACAGCCGGCGATTCATGAATGCCAGCAGCGCCGGCTGTCCCGCCGGACCGGTGACCAACGTGGCGCCGTGCCCGAGGTAACGCAACAGATTGACGGCGACATCGTGCGGCCCGTGGTTCACCTGCGGCGGCGGTGCCCCATCGCCGAGCAGGGTGCCCGCACCCCACACCGTCGGATCCAGCACCGCCGTCAACGCCTGCAGGTCACCGTTCGCACACGCAGTGATGAACTTCTCGGCCACTGCTTGATGTTCGGTGTCGCTGACGTCGGCGACGCGCGGTGAGGCATCGGAGAACTTCGCTCGCGCACGTCTGGCCAGTTGCCGACATGTGCCTTCGGGCCGGCCGACTGTTTCGGCGATCTCGGTGAACGGCATCTGGAATACGTCGTGCAGCACGAAGGCCACCCGCTCGGCGGGACTCAGTCGGCGCAACATCTCCCACAGCGCCGTGCGGACCTCGTCGTCGAGGGTGACCCGATCGGCGGGCTCCAGGTCCGCGGCGGCGGCGACATCGAGTTCGCCGGTCTCGTCGGGCCTTTCGTACCGGACGCGGGCGGAACGCAACTGGTCCAGGCAGAGCCGACCGGCGACGACGGTCAACCACGCGCGGACGTCGTCGATCTGCGCCGCATCCGTGCGCGCCAACCGCAGGAACGCCTCCTGCGCGACGTCCTCGGCGTCACCGACGTCGCCCAGCATCTGGTAAGCGAGATTCACCAGGTACGGACGGTGGCTGCGCCATGCGACGTCAACGCCCTCGGCATTACTCATGATCTGTAGACGAAACAGGGCGGCGAAAAGTTACGACGGCGACGTGTAACTTTCCGCGACGCCGCGTCGTCCTTGGTGGCATGAACGCAATTCTTGTCACGGGCGCCACCGGCAACGTCGGCCGCCCTCTGGTTTCGCAACTCGTCGATGCGGGGGCCGACGTCCGCGCGGTCACCCGTGATCCCGACTCTGCGGATCTTCCCGCCCAGGTTCAGGTGGTGACCTCGGCCGCCGACGGTCTCGCCGGGGCGTCCGCGGTGTTCCTGAACTCGCGCGCACTCGGCGATGACCTCACCTCGTTGGTGCGAGCGGCCCGGCGGGCCGGCATCACCCGACTCGTCGCCCTGTCCGCGATCAACGCCGACGACGACTTCTCCCGACAACCGTCGCGATTCCGCGGCGATCGCAACAAGGAGGTCGAACAGCTCGCCGTCGACTCCGGCCTCGAGTGGGTGAGCCTGCGGCCCACGGTGTTCGTCACCAACTTCGTCGGCATGTGGGCACCGCAGATCGCGGCCGGCGACGTTGTCAGCGGTCCGTATGCGACGGCGTCGACCGCCCCGATCGCCGAAAGCGATATCGCCGCGGTCGCCGCGCGCGCTCTGCTCACCGACGAGCTTGTCGGACAGAAGATTCCGCTGACCGGCCCCCAGAGCCTGACCAATACCGAACTCGTCGAGATCATCGGCGGCGTTCTCGGGCGACGGCTGTCCTACCGCGAGATACCCGCCGAGGAGGTACGGCGCCACTTCGTCGCGGCCAACTTCCCGCCCGAATTCGCCGACGCCTACCTCGCCCTGCTCGCGGCGACCGTCGACACACCAGCCTTGGTGACCCACGACGTCGAGAAGATCCTCGGCCGCCCAGCCCAGCCGTTCGCCGACGAGGTTTCGGCACACCAGGAACTGTTCACGAAAAATCAAGGGAACGAACATGTCTGATCGTCGTCCACCGTGGTATCTCAAGCCGATGAACCGCTTCGTCAAGGCGATTCAGAAGGCCGGCATCCCTGCGGGGCCGTCCCAGATCTTGACGGTGCCGGGCCGGAAGTCGGGAAAGCCGCGCAGCACACCGATGACACCGTTCGAACACGACGGCGGCCTCTACACCGTCGCCGGCTATCCCGGTGCGGACTGGGCCGCCAATGCCCGCGCGGCAGGCGCGGGAACCCTCACCCGGGGCCGCAAGTCGCGGACGGTGAAGATCGTCGAGCTCAGTCCGCAGGACGCCGGGCCGGTGTTGCGCAGCTTCGCGGTGAAGGTTCCGGTCGGGGTCGGCTTCGCCAAGCGCTCGGGTCTGGTGCGCGACGGCACGCAGGAGGAATTCGAAGCGCTCGCAGGAGAGCTGGCGGTGTTCCGGATCGACCCCGTCAACTAGCCGGGTTGGCCTGCAGCTGCTGGTAGAGCGCGTGCATGTCCAGCTGGCCACGATGCGTGACGAGCATGTCGCCCTGAAAGCGGTCGATGTGGATCCCGGATATCGACACCTGGACACCGGTCGGCGCGATGCCCCGAAAGTCACCCGTGTGCGTGCCCACGAACCGGCAGCGGGAGACTCCGTGGGACCCGTCGACGAGAACCTCCTCGATTTCATGACGGGCGTCGGGAAAGCCGGCGGCGAACTCCTCGAGCCGGCCCATCCACTGGTCCCACCCGACAGGCCCGGCGCCACCGATATCGACGACCACCCGCGGTGACACCAGCGCCCGTAGCCTCGACCAATCGTGTCGGTCGATCGCGCCGTACAGGCTGTGTACGAGATCGCAGACCTCGTCACGCTCAAAGCTCATACCGTCACTCGTTTCGGGCGATTCATGTGCGCACCTTCTCGATGATGTTCTCGGCGAACCGCTCGATGGGCTCGCGGTAACGTTCGACGTCGGTTCCCGACGTGTCGACTCCACCCCACGGGCTGCACATCACCGCGGTGATGCCGATCTCCTCGGCGCGCTTGTACAGATCCGGTGTCGGTGGCTCCATCAAGGCCAGCATGATGTCGAACGGTTCGCCGTCCCTTCCGTATTCGCGTCGAAGGTCGGTGAGCTTTCGCGCATAGTCCGCCGCATCGTCCCAGCCGTACGCGTAGCCGACCCAGCCGTCGCAGAGCTTGGCCGCGCGTCGCAACGCCGCATCCGATTCACCTCCGCAGAGGATCGGCACCGGCGCCGAAGGATGAGGTTCGATCATCATCTCGGGCACGTGGTAGTGCTCGCCGCTCCACGACACCCAGCCACCGGCCCACATCGCGCGCAGCGCCGGGATCATCTCGTTGAGCCGCTTGCCGCGGGTGGCGAAGTCCTGGCCGAGCAGCTCGTACTCCTCCCGCATCCATCCGACGCCGACGGCGAGTGACACCCGGTTCTGCGACAGCACCGCGGCGGTGGCGACCTGCCTGGCCACCTCCAGCAGTGGTCGCGCGGGCGCAATGTATACGGCGTTGGAGAAGCGCAGCCGACTGGTGACCGCGGCCATCGCGCCGATCTGCACCCAGCAGTCCGGCCACGCCGTCTCCGGGGGCCACGGCGGCTTCCCGCTGGGGTGATCCGGGTACGGCGACGCCAGGTTGCGGGGATAGATGAGGTGGTCGGCGCACACCATGCCGTCATAGCCGGCCTCGTCGAGCATCCTCGCCACGGGCAGAATTTCTGACGTCTTCATGAACGGGGTGCCGGACCAGAACTGCATCCTGTTTCTCTACAGGGAAATTCGGGCAGCATCAATGACATGCCCACAGTGTTGTGGTTCCGGCGCGATCTGCGGCTGCGCGACCTGCCCGCCCTGCTGGACGCGGCCGCCCCCGACGGCGAGGTCCTCGCCTGCTATGTCCTGGACCCCCGGTTGACGGCATCGTCGGGGCAGCGCCGGCTGCAATACCTGTACGACGCCCTTCGAAATCTGCGTGACAGCCTCGACGGGCGGCTGCACGTAAGCCGCGGCCGTCCGGAGAAACGAATACCGGCATTGGCCAAGGCGATCGGTGCGACATCGGTGCACGTGTCCGGCGACTACGCCCCGTTCGGACGTCGGCGCGACGACGCGGTTCGCGAAGCGCTGGGCGATATCCCGCTGGAGGCCACCGGATCGCCCTATCTGGTGTCGCCGGGCAGAGTGACCAAGGACGACGGCACGCCCTACAAGGTGTTCACCCCGTACTTCGCCGCCTGGCGCAGACACGGTTGGCGGCCGCCGGCATCGACGGGCCCGAAATCCGCGCAGTGGATCGACCCCGATGACGTGCGCGGCGCGGTGGCGATCCCGGATCTCGGGATCGAGTTGGAACTGCCGGCCGGAGAGAGCGCGGCCAGGCGCGGTTGGAAATCGTTCGTGCAGAAGCAACTCGACGGCTACGACGAGAATCGCAACCGTCCGGACCTGCCCGCCACCAGTCGGATGTCGGCGCACCTCAAGTTCGGCACCATCCACCCGCGCACCATGGCGGCCGACCTCGGAAAGAGCGCGGGCGCGCAGGCGTACCTGCGTGAACTGGCGTTCCGGGACTTCTACGCCTCGGTTCTCAACGAATGGCCCAACAGCGCGTGGTGGAACTGGAACCCGTCCTTCGACAAGATCCAGGTCGACACCGACGAGCACGCTCACGAATTGTTCGATGCGTGGAAGGCGGGCCGAACGGGCTACCCCATCGTCGACGCCGGCATGCGGCAGCTGGCGGAGACCGGCTTCATGCACAACCGGGTGCGCATGATCGTGGCGTCGTTTCTGGTCAAGGATCTGCACCTGCCGTGGCAGTGGGGCGCGCGCTGGTTCCTCGACCAACTGGTCGACGGCGATATGGCCAACAATCAGCACGGGTGGCAGTGGGCAGCGGGCTGCGGCACCGACGCCGCGCCGTACTTCCGGGTGTTCAACCCGACGACACAGGGTGAGAAGTTCGATCCCCACGGTGATTACGTGCGCCGGTGGGTCCCCGACGTCGACGATGAGGACTACCCGGAGCCGATCGTCGACCACAAGACCGAGCGGGCCGAGGCCCTGCGCCGCTACGGGCAGATCACTTGACGATCTGCCCGCCGTCGACCGGCAACGCCACCCCCGTGACATACCGGCCCGCCGCGCCGCACAGGTAGACCATCGTGTCGCTGATGACCTCGGGCTCGACCGGCGGGTTGGCCAGCAGGGGTTGCTGCGACGGACTGAAGTTCGGATGCTCGACGGACCACTCCGCCATCGCCTCGTTGTAGATCATGGGTGTGGCGACGCCGCCCGGATGCACTGTGTTCACGCGAATATTCTTCTCGGCCAATGCTATTGCGAAATGGCGCATGATGCCGATCACGCCGTGCTTGGCGGCGGTGTATCCGGCCGCACCGTGGCTGGCCGTGCCGAAGTCGACGGTCACCGGCTTGAAACCGGCTGCGGAGCTGGTGATCACGATGGCCCCGCCCTCGCCGTGCGCCAACATCGCGGGCAGCGCGGCAACGATCGTGTAGTAGACACCGTTGAGCATCACGTTCACCGCGTCGACAAACGCTCCGATCTGGGTGCCCTGTTCCCCAGCGGCCGGCAGGATCCCCGCGTTCGCAAGGACGAAGTCGATCCGCCCGAACTCGGCCACCCCGTTGGCCACAACTGCCTTGAGCCGCTCCAGATCACGGACGTCGGCGCGTTCGGCGACAATGCGGCGCCCGGTCTTCTCGACCAGGTTGACCGTCTCCTCGAGGTCCTCCGGGGTCGCCATCGGATACGCGACGCTGTCCAGCTGGTCGCACAGGTCCACCGCGATGATGTCGGCGCCCTCTTCGGCGAACCGGACGGCGTGTGCCCGTCCCTGCCCCCGCGCAGCGCCGGTGATGAACGCGACTTTGCCCTCGAACTGATCAGTCATGACGCAAGACCCTACGCACGTGTGTAGTACCTCCCTAACACCCGTATGCCAGAATGTCGGCAGTTGTCCGCCCACCATGAGGAGCAAGCGTGGCCACCACCGAGGTCGAACGACGCACCGTCAGCAACAACGTTGACGTCGAAGATGTGCCGTCCGCCGAATGGGGCTGGTCGAAGGAGAACCACAAGCTGATCCACATCGGCGGGCTGATCGCTGCGGCGTTCCTGCTGGCCATGCTGCGTGGCAACCACGTGGGACACGTCGAAGATGCCTTTCTGATCGGCTTCGCCACGCTGATCCTCGTCCTG
Source organism: Mycobacterium barrassiae (assembly GCF_025822765.1). Taxonomy (GTDB): domain Bacteria; phylum Actinomycetota; class Actinomycetes; order Mycobacteriales; family Mycobacteriaceae; genus Mycobacterium; species Mycobacterium barrassiae. Next base: position 292,678 of record NZ_JACKUK010000023.1, read on the forward strand.
GTCGGGCGCGACTGGTGGCTGCGTCGCCGCGGCTGGATCCGCTAGACGGAATACAACGGGCGCAGCGCGTCCGGGCCGAGGCTGAACAGCGTCTCGGTGCCCGTGACCGGGCCGTTCGACGCCCGCGCCGCCCCTAGGGCGTGCGCCTTGAACGCTCGGGCCGCCGAACTCAGCTGGTGCTCGACCGGGTCTGCCTGACGACCGAAGTCGGTCGGCCAATCCTCGCCCCACACGGTCACGTGGGTCATGCCGCTCTCCACGGCGCCGACCACGCCCGCGCGGATTCGATCGTCGGCCAGGGCAGCGGTGCTGATCGCCAGCGCGCCGTCGCGTGATGCCGTCTTGATCACGTCCAGCAACTCTGCGTCGACCTCCAGTGGCGATGCACCCAGGATCGCGAGGGGCCGAGTTTCGTGGTCGTCGGTGAGCACCACCTTGACGTCCCATCCGGCCCTCGCCCTGTCACACATCCACCCGCCTGCCGATCCGACCACGTCGGCAACACTGCAGGCGACCACGGTCAGCTGGTAGCAGCGGCCCCCGATGGGGTTCGACTCGTTGAGCGGCAGAGGCACCTATGCAGCGTGACATTTTCCCGATGATCTGTAAAGGATGAGTTTTCGGGCCGACCTGACGAATTCCCACAATTTGTAAAGGCCCAGTTAAAGCGTCAGCAGGTCAGTGCGATGTCAGCTCGCCACGGCCATCGGTAGGACGGCCCCCACCGCGGTCAACTCGCCGGGCAGTCCGGAGGCCTCCCGCATCTCGACGAACGCGGCGATCATCGCGTCGGTCGCCTCGTGCGGGTCGGCGAGGGTGCTGTCATCGGTCAGCACCGAGATCGCGAGCTGGTCAACGTAGCTCCAGACGGTGACGTTCATCCCGCTGCCCGCGACCACGGGCCCCACCGAATAGATCTCCGTGACCATGCCGCCCTCGATGGACCCCCGATCGCGGGGGCCTGCCACATTCGAGACCGTCAGATTGAACACGCTCGCGGATTCCACCCGCCGGGCCTGGCGGCGGAAGATCGCGGGCGCCATCGCCGGCGGCAGGTAGGACATCCACGCGGGCAGCACCGAAGGCCCTAGCAGCTGGTGATTCTCCTTGGCGATGCCAGTGGACAACGCGGTCAGCCGCACCCGCTCCAGCGGATCGTCGATGTGCACGGGCAGTGACGGGGTCATATAGGTGAACTCGTTGCCCGCCAACCGTTCTCGTGAGGGATTGGTGCTCACCGGCACCCCTGCCAGCAGCGGCGAGTCGGCATGCCCGTCGTAGCGCAACTGCAGACGGCGCAGCGCGCCCGCGACCGTCGCCAGCACGACATCGTTCAACGTCACGCCCAGGTGCTTGCTGGTCTCCTTCACATCCGCCAACGCCAGCGGCGCCGTCGCGAACCGCCGCCCCGGTGTCACCACGTGGTTGAGGAAGCACGGCGGCGGCGCGAAGTTGCGGGCCAGTTCCGGGTGGGCCCCGCGCTCCTTGGCTCGCCGTCGGACCCGGGAGGCGCCCGCAGCGGTCTCGCTCACCAGCCGGGGCAGCTTGCGGATCAGGCCGACGTGATCGCGGCCCGCGGCGGCCAGCAGCCGCGCCCTGGTGCCGGGCATGCCCTCCAGCCGGGGCGGCACCGCGTGCGCGATGTCGGCCGACTCGAGCGCCTTCGCCATCTGATTGGCCGACGCGACCCCGTCGGCGAGAACGTGATGCACCTTGTGCACGATCGCGATCCGGTCGTCGGCCAGGCCCTCGACGAGATACATCTCCCACAGCGGGCGGCTGCGGTCCAGCGGCGTACTGGCGATCTGACCGATCATGCCGTCGAGTTCACGCCTGCCGCCGGGGGCGGGCACACGCGCACGGCGCAGGTGGTAGTCGAGATCGATGTCGTCGTTCTCCACCCACATGGGATGGTGAAGCTTGAACGGGATGTCGACGAGCTGATAGCGCAGCGGCGTCAACGCCATCAGCCGCGGATAGGCGATACGCCGGAACATCTCGAAGCTGAAGTCGTCGACGCCCGAGACATCCAGGATCCCGATCTTCAGCGTGTGCATGTGCACTTCGGGCGTTTCGCTGTACAGCATCAAGGCGTCGACGCCGTTGAGTCGTTTCATGTCCCCCGCTTCCCCGCAGCTTCCCCACTCGGTGATGTCGTCATTCCTTCGGCAAAGAAATGACACTTGTTCAAGACTTTGTGAAGCTGGGTTCATGAGTCTCGTCACCGGGCGTGGTCCGCTGAGTACCCATCCTGCCGGATGGTTTACCCCGCCGCTGGCCGTAGGCAGCGTCTTCGTCGAACCTCATCCGCGACGGGTCCAGGCCTTGCGCGACGGTGTCGCGGTGATCGACACCGAGCGGGCGCTGTTGGTGCATCGACCTGACCGACCGCTGAGTTATGCATTCATTCCAGAGGACATCGGGGAGCTGCTCAGTGAGCCGGTCGCCGAGGCGCCGGGATACGTCCAGGTGCCGTGGGACGCGGTCGACACCTGGCTGGAGGAAGGCCGCCGCCTCGTTCACTACCCGCCGAATCCGTACCACCGCGTCGACTGCAGGCCGACCGATCGCGCACTGCGCGTCACACTCGGCGACGAGGTCCTGGTGGACACGTCGGACACAATGATCGTCTTCGAGACGGCGCTCGAACCCCGCCTCTACGTCGCGCCGTCGCTGGTGCGCACCGACCTGCTACAGCGCTCACCGACAACCAGCTACTGCAATTACAAGGGTTACGCGACCTACTGGTCGGCGGTAAACGGTGACGACGTCGTCGCCGATGTCGCCTGGAGTTACGAGGAACCCCTACCCGAAACCTTGCCCATCAAGGGCTATTTCAGCTTCGACCCCGAACGTGTCGAGGTGGTGGCGCAGCTGCCGCGAGCGTGAGGTGACCGTGTATCGGTCCCCTGCGCCTACGGCACCGTAAGTTACGGTTGCGTACATTTCCCCTGCTCAGCCACACTTCCATCGGCTAGAGCGAAGGGAAACAGCTGTGGGGCACTACATCAGCAACGTGCGCGATATCGAGTTCAACCTCTTCGAGGTGCTCGGACTCGAAGAGGTCCTGGATTCCGGCGGTTACGGCGACCTCGACACCGACACCGTGCGCACCATGCTCGACGAGGTCGTCAGGCTCGCCGAAGGACCTGTCGCGGAATCGTTCGCCAGCGCCGACCGTCATCCGCCCGTGTTCGACCCGAAGACCCATTCCATCAGCGTCCCCGGCGAATTGGCCAAGTCCATTCAGGCGATCAAGGACTCCGACTGGTGGCGCATCGGCCTCGCGGAGGAAATCGGTGGAGTGCCTGCGCCGGCGCCTCTGGTGTGGGCCGTCAACGAGATGCTGCTCGTCGCCAACTCGTCGGCGGCCTTCTGGTGGGCGCTGGGACCGACCATGGCGCACGCGCTGTACATCGAAGGCAATGACGAGCAGAAGCGCTGGGCCGCAGTCGGTGTCGAGCGCGGCTGGGCGGCGACCATGGTCCTGACCGAACCCGACGCCGGATCCGATGTCGGGGCGGGCCGCACTAAAGCCATCGCTCAACCGGATGGCACCTGGCATATCGAGGGCGTCAAACGCTTCATCTCCGGCGGCGACGTCGGCGACACCGCGGAGAACATCTTCCATCTCGTGCTCGCACGCCCTGAGGGTGCGGGGCCGGGCACCAAGGGGCTGAGCCTGTTCTACGTTCCCAAGTTCCTCTTCGACCCCGAGACATTCGAACTCGGCGCTCGCAACGGCGTTTTCGTGACCGGCCTGGAACACAAGATGGGCATCAAGTCGTCGCCGACGTGCGAGCTGACGTTCGGCGCTGACGGCGTTCCGGCCGTCGGCTATCTGGTCGGCGATGTCCACAACGGCATCGCGCAGATGTTCACGGTGATCGAAAACGCGCGGATGACGATCGGCGTCAAGTCGGCAGGCACACTGTCGACGGGATATCTCAACGCGCTGGCATACGCCAAGGAGCGCATCCAGGGCGCCGATATGACCCAGATGACCGACAAGACCGCGCCCCGGGTGGCGATCATCGCCCATCCCGACGTGCGGCGAAGTCTGATGACCCAGAAGGCGTACGCCGAAGGATTGCGAGCGCTGTACATGTACGCCGCGGCGCACCAGAACAACGATGTCGCCCAACATGTCTCGGGCGCGGACCCGGATCTGGCGCACCGCGTGGACGATCTGCTGCTGCCGATTGTCAAGGGTGTCGGTTCCGAACGGGCCTACGAGATCCTGACCGAGTCGCTGCAGACGCTCGGCGGGTCCGGGTTCTTGCAGGACTACCCGATCGAGCAGTACATCCGTGACGCGAAGATCGACTCGCTATATGAGGGCACGACTGCCATCCAAGCGCTGGACCTGATCTTCCGCAAGATCTTCCGCGACAACGGCGCGGCGCTGGCGCATGTGTCAGCGCAGATCAGCAAGACCATCGAAACGTGTGATGCCGCACTGAAACCGCAGGCGGAACTGCTTCGGGTCGCTCTCGGCGACGTGGAGGCGATGACGGCCGCGCTGACCGGTTACCTGATGGCGGCCTCAGAGCAGCCGTCCGAGATCTACAAGATCGGCCTGTCGTCGGTGCGTTACCTGATGGCCGTCGGCGACCTGATCATCGGGTGGCGGCTGTTGGCGCAGGCGGACGTCGCGCACGCGGCGCTGGCGGCCGGCGCGTCGGGCAGTGACGAGGCCTTCTATCAGGGCAAGATCGCGACCGCGATGTTCTTCGCGTCGAACATGCTGCCTAGGATCAGCACTGTGCGCGCGACGGTGGAGACGGTCGACGACGACATCATGCGGCTGCCGGAGGCGTCGTTCTAACTCTTGATCGCCGAGGCTGCGGGGAGATCGCCGTTTCGCGGAAAACCACGCTCTCTCAGCAGTTTCGATTCAGAGGAGCGGGTGTCGCGCTCAGCCGCCGACGCCGGCGGCCACCACTGACGTCGATCGCGGCCGGATCGAGACGGCTGCACCGACGCACAGCGCCGCCACCACGAAACTCACCACGGCATACAGCAGGCTTCCCGTCGGCGTGCCATCGCTTGTCACACCGTCGACAGCAGCGAAATACGCGGGCAGCGCGCTGATCCACAGCACGGCGAGCACGCCGAGGTAAACAGGCCCGAAGATTCGCACGAAGGGACTGGGCGCCGCATCGCGGTCGCCCCGCACTCGCGACCACTGCCCGATCAGCACCGGAACGGCGATGGCGGCGACGATGACGAGTTCGACCGAGAACACGATCGCCTGCGCGGTGGCCTTCCCGCTGAACAGCGAGGACGGGGTGCTCAGAACCGCGATACCGATGGGCGTCAGCACCCCGGCGACCCCGACGCGCCACGCGAGACCCCAACCACGTCGTCGACCTCGGCCCGTCAACAGCAGGACGAGCAGCGTCACCACCACCGGGCCGAGCGTGGCGAAGATGAAGACACTGGTCATCGGGACCGAAGCGAGCATCGGCCAGTTGATCGCGTTGTCGGTATTCCAAGCCCACCATCGCAATTGAGGTCCGAGTTGATCGAACACCTCGTAGAGGCAGTGGTGCACGAAGCCGACGCAGACAGCGCCCACCACGATGCCGCGATCGCGGAACACCCCGAGCGAGCGAACGATCTCGTAGGCCAAGGTGACCACCGCTGGGTAGAGCGCCACGATATAGAGCGGTAACCGCTCGAACAGGAACTGCACAGTGAAGACGTTGTGCGCGAAGACGACTCCCAGGGACTCCTCGATCCCGAACACGTTCGGGAAGTACAACGGAATCTCGATGACGAACAGATAGAGAACGGTGGCGACCCACAACGCCAGGTTGATCGGGTCACCGTATCGCCGCAGTCGGTGGATCGAATACAGCAGTGCGAACACCGCACCCGCCACCATCATCAACTCGAGCACCGGCAGCGTCGAGTTCGACAAGGCGAACGGATTGCGCAGATGGATGACGGCGGGGGCGTTCTGACAGGTGAAATCACCTAGCGCATTGGCGATATCGTCGAAGACCTCGTAGCACTGTGCGGCCATGATTCACCCCGCGCGTTCCGCGGAATACCAACGTGTGACGTCCTCGCCGCGGTCCCATCTGGCGAACCATTGGTCGGCGAACTCCGGCAGCGGTTCGTGCGCCGGATTGTGGAACGGCGTCTGGCTCAGCAGCACACGTGCCGCCGCGACGGCCTTTTCCTTGGGCGCAACGCTGCTGAATGCCGGCGCCACCCCGTCGCGTCCGCCGAAGGTCAGCTTCTGGCGCAGCGCATTACGAATTCGGAACGTGGGCAGGAAAGTTCGCGCGTCGACCTTGCGATCCTCGAGCGGGACGTGCTTGTTCACGCCGTTGGCGATGATCGCCGCCACTTCGAGGAGGTGTTTGAAGATCCCCGGCAGCATCCGCATGCGGTACCACGGCTTGCCCACGACGGCGTCGTAGATGATCAGCGCCGAGCTGCGGTGTTCGACCTCCTCGACGAAGTGCCAGAGAAACAGTGACGCCACCCGTTCGTCGCCGGGCCGGAACAGGGTGCGCTCGTTGTCGAGCATCATCTTGAAACTGGGCGTGAATGTCGCCTCGGTGTCGGCGACGTAGGCGAGCCGGAACTCCAACGGCCTTGTCGCCGTGACATTGTCAAAGCTCGCGAGCATCTCGTCGAAGGTCTCCTGCAGCCCCGGGTAGTGCCGGATGAGTGCGTTGACGTGCTTGCGGTGCGTGCTCGAGTGCTGCGCCTCCTGACGCAGAAACGCCATCGCCTCGACGTCCACCGCGGGATCGGTGATGAGTGGCCGGGCCTCCTGCACGGCGGCGACGATCATCTGCTCGAATCCGATCGCGATCATCGACGTCGCGTTCATCGAAAACGAGAACGCGGGGCTGGTGGGGTTCCACATCCACGGCACGTCCGCCGTGAAGTCGAACTTGGGTCGCCGGATTTCCAGCTCGGTCACGACTCACCCACTCATTACACATTGAGACATCACGTGTATCATGTGTAATTGTTAACCGGCCGGCGTGGAGGAGTCAATGGGCCGCAAGGGCTGGGCGGGCGCACCGCCGGCGGACGATGATGATGCCCGTAAGCGCATCATCAACGCGGCGCTGACCTGCATTGAACGCCAAGGCCCCGCACAGACCACACTGTCGGATGTCGCCGACTCGCTTGGCATCACCCGACGAACGGTCTACCGCTACTTCGCCAACACTGAGGAACTGTTTCTCGCCGCGGCCGACGTCGCCTTGAACGGCTTCGTGGCCAACATCGAACACATCACCTCGGAGTTCGACGACGTCGCACACCAGATGGTCGACGTCGTCGCGTACATCATCGAGCAGCTGCCGGAACAGCCCTTGTTGACCCTGTTGCTCGAGAACGACCGGGCCAACCAGTTCAGCCGACGCATGTTGGAGCCCGTCGTGATCGCACGATGCCGGGTCATCCTGCAGCACACCCGAATCGACTGGGCGGCGCTGGGATACACCGAAACCGACATCGACGAACTCGTCGAGTTCCTGTTGCGCATCATCCAATCGATGGTCATCGCGCCCGCCGAACCCCCGCGCACCGGCGCACAATTACGGGCCTATCTGCGCCGATGGATCGCGCCCGCGCTCAGCCCGCGGCCTTGATCACCGAACTGCCGAAGCGGTCGATGGTCTCCAGCACATGCGTCAGGCTGTCGCCCGGCATCCCGACCTGAACCCACGTAACACCCGCGGCCGCAAGCTTTTCCAGACCGGTGAGATAGGCGTCGGCGTTGAAGTCGTCGTCGCCCGGGCTGCCACCCTCGGCGTTGGTGAACGTGATGTCGATGCCCGCGAAGTCCCGGCCGGCGGCGTCGAACCTGCGGCGCAGATCCTCGATCCCGTCGACCAGGGTCTCGGCATCCATGACGGCGGTGCGCGCGGTCTGCGCCAGCATCGCCGGTGCGGGAAACGGGCACCAGCCGTCGCCGTGTTCGACGACACGCTTACGCGCCGCGGAGGTGTTGCCGCCGATCCAGATGGGCGGATGCGGTGTGCTCACGGGCCTCGGGTGTGCGGTGATGCCCTTGGCGCTGAAATGTCGTCCTTCGTAGGAGAAGTCGTCGGTGGTCCAGATCCCCCGGATCACCTCGAGCGCCTCCTCGAACAGCGCGGCACGTTCGTCGAAGTCCACCCCGAGCGCGGTGAACTCCCGCTTCAGGTAGCCCACGCCGACCCCGAGCGTGAACCGGCCGTCCGACAGCAGGTCGAGCGTCGCTCCCGCCTTGGCCACCACGAACGGATTGCGGTACGGCAACACGACGATGTTCGGGATCAGCCGCAGTGTCGTGGTCCGCGCCGCGGCGTAACCCATCGCGACGAACGGGTCGACCGCGTCGTGCCCGCCGGACTCCAACCATCTCTGCGACGGCGCCGGATGATCGGTGAACCCGAAGCCGTGGAAGCCGGCCGCCTCGGCCGCCGCTGCGACGGTCGCGATGCCCGAGCCGGTCACCAGCTCCGGGTTGTACGGATGGCTGTGCATCGGGTGGGTGAACGTGAACCGCATGTAGTGCTCCGCTTCCGCGCGGCCGAGCCGCACATCCAACACCAGAACAATCTTCTCGATTTCTGAGAATGTCGTTACCATGCGAACCACCGAAAGTACAGAGTTCACGGCAGAAGGGTCACCCGGGATGAGCGAGTTGGGCGTGGCCGCCGTCCGGCACGGCCCGTTCACCGGGCGCCTGGACCCCGAGACCATCGCCCGCTATGCCGCTGTGACAGGTGACCGCACGGCAGCCGTGCTCGACGGCGGCGCGGTGCCCGCGGTGTTCCCGGTGCTTCTGGTCTTCGCCCCGAATGAGGTCGCGCGGGCAGACCTGCCCCATGCGGCGTACCAGGGTGCCCGCGGCGGCGTTCACGGCGAGCACGACATCGTGCTGCACCGGCCGCTACGTCCTGGCGAGATGCTGGAGACCTGGTCGCAGATTTCAGCGATTCGGACGACGCGGGCAGGCACCCAGGTGGTGATGCACTTCGACCAGGTGGACGAGCACGGGGCTGTCGTCGTCGAACAATGGTGGACGATGATGCTGCTCGGCTTGCACGGCATGGCGGACCTCGGTACGACGCCGGCCGGGCACCGGTTCCCGGATGCGGCGCGCGCCCGCCCACTCGGCACGGCCAGTCATCACATCGAAGCAGACATCACGCGCCGCTACGCCGAATTGTCCGGCGACTGGGCCGCACATCATTTCGACATCGAGTTGGCCCGCGAGGCCGGCTTCGGCTTCGTGTTCGCACACGGCCTGTGCACGATGGCGATCTGCACCCACCGCGTGCTCGGCCTCCTGGGTGTCGACGACCCGGGCCGGGTTCGACGCGTCGCCGTGCGGTTCGCCGCACCCACCCCGCTGAACTGTGACCTGACGGTGAATGCCTTTGGCATCTCACAGCATTCGTTCGCGTTCGAGGCCGAGACTGACGGGACGAAGACCATCACCCATGGAAGATTGGAGCTGCGGCAATGAGAAGGCCGGAGATCGGTGTCTATCTGCCTCAGATGGGCTTCACCTACGACGAGGTCCTTCACCGCACACAGCGCTGCGAGCAGCTGGGCATCGACTCGGTCTGGCTCTACGACCATCTCTACGCGCCCGGCATGCCGGACTATCCGTCGATGGAGGCGTGGACCCTGGCCACGGCGCTGCTGAGCCGCACCGAACGCATTCGGATCGGACATATGGTGCTGTGCAACCAGTTCCGCCATCCCGCGGTGCTGGCCAAGATGGCGACGACGCTGGACCAGATCTCTGGAGGCAGGCTTGCGCTCGGCATCGGCAGCGGCTCCATCGAGGACGAGCACTCCCGCCTCGGGCTGCCGTGGGGCACGTTCGCCGAGCGTTCCGAGCGTCTCGGCGAGACGCTGCAGATCCTGCATCAGGCGTTCGCCGACGAGGTGATCGACTTTGCCGGAAAGCATTTCACCGTCCGCGACATGCCGATCAAGCCATCGGCGGTGCAGCAGCCCCGACCACCGGTCGTCGTGGGCGGGGTCGGCGAGAAGTACACGCTACCGCTGGTGGCACGCTATGCCGACGTCTGGAATGTCCCCACCTATGCGCTCGGCGAGCTCGAACACAAGATCTCCGTGCTGCGGTCGATATGCGACGAGGTCGGCCGTGACCCGTCGACCATCGTCATGTCGATCGAGGCGGTGATGGCGTTGGCGGCCGACGACGCGTCACTGCCCACGGTGCGACAGCTCGCCGAGAAGCGTTTCGGCATGCCGGCATTCGGACTCCGGGAGGGCGGCCTGATCGGAACACCGCCGCAGATCGTCGACCGACTGAACCAATTGAAGGAACTGGGGTTCGGCCAGATCGTGTTGTTCACCCACGACCGCGGCTCCGACGAGACGCTCGACCTGCTGGCGGCCGAGGTGATCGCGAAACTCTAAGTGGTCTTCGCCACCGGCGCAGCATAGGCCGGGCGGCCGAGGCCCAGCACGTGTTGCGCGATCATGTTGCGGAACACCTCGAGGGTGCCGCCGTAGATGCCGGTGGGTCCGGCCAACCGGAAGATGTACTCGGCTCCCCCGTCGTCGGCGGCGCCCGAAGTCCCGACGGGCAGCGCTGATTCGGTCCCGAGGAGGTCCATCAGGTCCGGGGTCAGGTCACGCATGGTCTGTGCGATCGCCACCCTGCCGAACATCCCCGGCGCGCTCATCGCCGCTTCCATCCGCGCGATGCTGCGCCCCAACCGGTATCGCGCCGCGTCATCGTGCGGTGCTTTCGCGGCCACCCCGTCGATGGCCTCGGCGAGCAGCAGCACGTGTTCGGTCATCGCCGCGATCTTGTCCAGGCCGTCGTCACCCCGATCGATCGTGCCGTGCTCGTCGTTGAGCGCTTCCCGCAGCACGGCCCAGCCGCCGTTGACCTCACCGATCCGGTACCTGTCGTCGACGCGCACATCGCTGTAGTACGTGATGTTGGTGCGGTCGCCGTCCACGGTGCGCAGCGGCTGAATCTCGACACCCGGCGAGTCCAGCGGCACGAGGAACATGGTGAGGCTCTGATGTTTGGGCGCGTCGGGGTCGGTGTTGGTGATCAGGAAGACGTATTGGGCGTTCTGCGCATTGGACGTGAACATCTTGGAGCCGTTGATGATCCATCCGTTCCCGTCGCGCACCGCCCGCGTCTTGCAGGTGGCGACGTCGGATCCGCCCTCGGGCTCCGTGTAACCCAGGCAGAGCCGGACCTGCCCCGACAACGCCCGCTCCATCACCTCAGCTTTTAATTCCTCTGATCCGAAGTCCCGCACGGCCCTGGCAACCATCGCCGTCGTGCCCCAGTGGAACCACGGTGTGTGGGCGCGGCCGATCTCGAGGTTCCAGATACGACGGCGTAGGCGCGAGAAACCGCCGTCGGCTTCGTCCTTGAAATCGCTTGCCAGATATCCGGCTTCGCCCAGCGCCAGGTGCACGCCTTCGTCGAAGTTCTCGCCTGTCTGCCGGTCCCGCTCGATGACCTCGTCGGTGACGATCTCCTTCAGAAAGCTGCGCAGGTCGTGCTGAAACGCCCGGTCCTCGTCCGGCAGTTCGACGTGTGAGAAATCCACCAGTTGAGCGTGACACTTTCTCGCCCATCTGTAAAGTCATGCCGAGTCTGTCTGTAGAGTCTCGTCCGATGTGGTCAGTGTTGAGCCAGCTTTTGGCGCCGGCGATGGTGGTCGCGGTATCACCGTTCTCGATAATCGTCGCCATTTTTCTCGTCCTCCACACCGACCGCGCCCAGGCAAACGGCTGGGCATTTTTGGCTGGCCGACTGCTTGCCCTGGCCGCTGTGACGGTGGCTGTCCTGCAGGCGCCGCGCCTCATCGGCAGCCTCAACCGGCCTGCCTCGCCGGGTGTGTTCATCGTTCTCGGCGTCGTACTCGTGCTGATCGGCGTGTGGGTCTGGTTGCGACGGGACCGGATGACCGAGGAGCCAGCGTGGCTGGCCAGGCTCGACCGGCTCTCGCCCGTCGGCGCAGCGGCGATCGGAATACTGCTCGTGGTGTCGAATCCGAAGATGCTGGCCGCCACCGCTGCTGCCGGATTGCTGATCGGCACTGCGGGCGTCGGCATCGCCGGCGCAGGTGGCGCGGTCGTGTACTACTCCGCCGTCGCGAGTTCGACGGTCGCCGTTCCGGTACTCGCCTACGCAGCGGTCGGCGCACGCACCCACGAGCAGCTCTCCCGCTTCAAAAAGTGGCTGCACCACCACAACGGACACGTCACCGCCGTCATCCTGTTGGCTGCCGGAATCGCCTTGCTGTTCACCGGAATCATCGGACTCTAACCGAAGGAGTAAGACCTTGGGCATCGTCACCACAAGCTCGGAAACGGCATTCAGCCAACCGCCGGATGCGATCTACGATTTCGTGACGAATCCCGCCAACTGGACCAAGACGTACCCCGGCGGTCCAGATATCCGCAACCTGCCGGACCGGTTACCGCTGCAGGTCGGCGACACCTGGGACGAGGCCCATCCCGATCCCGCCAAGGATCGCGTCTTCACCTGGCAGCTGGCGATGGCGGTACGGCCAAGCCTGTTCGTGTTCAGCTCCGTCGGGCGCCTGGGACACGACAGTCAGGGCGAGGGCGGGCTCGAGGGCCGCATGACGATCGAGTACCACTTCACGGCGCCGGGTGACGGCGTAACGCTCTTCCGCCGGACCATGACCATCGAGGCCTACCGGCACGCACCGCTCACCGACGGCTTCTTCCGGATGGTCAATCCGGCCCACATCGACGCCTATCACGCCGCGGTGGCGCGGGAACTCACTGCGACGTAGCCGAGAACACCTTCCGCAGCGCCGCTCCCTGCATCTCGAACAGCCGGCGGCTCGTCTCCCACTCCGGCAGCAGCGAGTCGAACCCGTGGCAGGTGCCGGGAAAGACGTGGAGTTCGGTCGCGACGCCGGCCTCCATCAGTCTGCGCGCATAGTCGACGGCTTCGTCTCGCAAGGGATCGAGTTCCGAGCAGGTGATCAACGCGCTTGCGACACCGGACAACTCGGGTGCCCGGCCGGGCGCGGCGTCCGCAGGCACAGATCCGTCGCCGACGTAGTGCCGCCACATCTGTTCGACCGCCGGTCGGTCGAACCCGGGGGTGGCGACGAATTCGTCCTTGGACGGCGTCGGGCGGTCGTCGAGCACGGGCTGGTGCAGCAGTTGGAACACGACCGGTGGCGCGGCATCCTCGGCCGCGCACTGTGCCAGCCGTGCGGCGAGTGCCGCACCGGCGCTGCTGCCGGCCACCGCGATCCTGCCGGTGTCCACACCCAGTTCGGTCGCGTTCTCGGCTACCCCGGTGAGCACCGTCATCGCGTCGTCGCGCGCCGCGGGGTACGGGTGTTCGGGGGCCAACCGGTAGTCGACGGAGATGACTGTGCAGCCGCCCTGCCGGGCTAATTGAACGCACTGCCGGTGATCCGTGTCGAGGTTGCCGAGCACGAAAGCCCCTGAGTGGCAGTAGATCACCACGGGTGATGGAGCTGCCGCGCCTCGATAGATGCGCACTGGCACGGCGCCCATGTCGTGCTCGTCGATTTCCACCCCGGCGGTGTTGACGTCTCGCGCGGCGTCGGCGCGGCGCTGATTCAGGGAGTCGCGAACTACGCCGAGCACGGTCGGCGACAGGTCGGTTCTGGCCTCCGCCAGGTGACGCAGCGCGGGGTCGAGTCGCGCGACGAAGTCCGCCTCCATGGCACTACCGGTTCGCCGTGCTGTGGGATCCCACCTCGACGGCGGGCAGTCGCGCGGGAGGTTCGAAGGTGTATTCGGCAGGCCGGAAGCGACGCGTCATCCCCCAGAACGCCCGCGCGCTGCGCGGCCACTGGGTCACGACCCGACCGTTGGGCGCGCGGAAGTAGTTGCTGCACCGGGTCAACCACACGGTGCCCTGCATCCATTCGTCGATCCTGGCGATGAAATCCGTCATCGTCGTGGTGCGCACCGCAACGTAGGACTTACGCTTGCGCCGCATGTACTTCAGGGCACGCACGATGTAGTGAGCCTGCGCCTCCAGCATGAAGATCACGCTGTTGGAGCCGACGTTGGTGTTCGGGCCGTACAGCATGAAGAAGTTCGGGAAGCCCGGGACCGCCATGCCCAGATACGCATACGCTCCGTCGCTCCACGTCTCACGCAAAGAGGTGAATTCTTCACCGACGACGTCGATCTGACCCAGATAGTCCGCTGCGGCGTAACCCGTCGCGCACAGTACGACGTCGACGTCGAGTTCGCGGCCGTCGGCGGTCACCAGCGAGCGGGAGCGCAGCGCCTTGGCCGGACTCGACACCACCTCGACGTGCGACTGCGTGAGGGTCTGTAGGTAGTCGGTCGCGAACACCAACCGCTTGCAGCCGAACGGGTGCTCGGGAGTCAGCCTGCGCCGCAACTCCTCGTCCGGCACCGCGGCTTCGAGGGTGCGCAGGGCGATGTCCCGGAACTCCTGGGTCTTGTCGCTGCCGTTCTCGATGACGCCGATGTTGGACTCGCTACGCAGCCACAGCCGCGTCCGATAGACCTTCTTGGCGAACGGAACATGAGCGAACAGCCACTTCTCCCGATCGGTATAGGGACGGTCGGGTTTGGGCAGGATCCACGTCGGCGAGCGCTGCACCGAGTACACCTTCTTGGCCACCTTCGCGACCTCGGGGATCAACTGTGCCGCCGTCGACCCGGTGCCGAGGACGGCCACCCGCGCATCCGCGAGATCGGCCGAGTGGTCCCACCGCGCGGTGTGCATCAGCGTCCCGGTGAACGGCTCCTCCTCGACGAGATCGGGAAGCACCGGCTGGGTGAACAGACCGACCGCCGAGACCACCACGTCGAAGGTGTAGGACTCGCCTGCCGTGGTGATGAGCTGCCACGTTCTGGTCTCGGCGTCCCAACTGGCCGAAGCGATCTCAGTCTGGAGTTTCAGATGTCTGTCGAGCTGATAGCGCTCGGCGCAGCGCTCAAAATACTCCAGAATCTCCGGTTGCGCGGACCAGAGGCGCGACCAGTGCGCGTTGAGGTCGAACGAGTACGAGTAGAGGTGCGACTTCACATCGCAGGCCAGCCCGGGGTACGTGTTGATTCGCCACGTGCCGCCGACACCGTCTTCCCTGTCGAAGATCGTGAAGTCGTCGAACCCGTTCTTTCTCAGGAAGATTCCCAGCGCCAGACCGCCCGGGCCGGCGCCGATGATTCCCACCGAGAGCGATTTCGCCATCAGTTCATCCGATCTGCAAGGACTGCCCGCCGTCGACGACGAGTTCGGATCCGGTGATGAACGAGGCGTGATCGGATACCAGGAAGGCCACCGCGTCGGCGATCTCCATCGGTGTCCCGAGCCGGCCCTTCTCGGCGAGTCGCGCCTGCGTCGCCGCGTCGAGCATCGGAGTCTCGACCGGTCCGGGCAGCACGGCGTTGACACGGATACCCGATGGTGCAAGCTCTGCGGCCGCGATCTGGGTGAGGCCCCGCAAAGCCCACTTCGATGAACCGTACGCCGCGTGGTTGGGGAATGCGCGGATCGCACCGGTGCTGCAGGTGTTGACGATCGCCGCGCCGTCGGCCCGCCGCAGGTGCTCCAGTGCGGCTTGGATCCCCAGGAACGGCCCGAGGCAATTCACCCGCCAGCTGCTCTCGAATCCCGCAGCGGTCTCGTCGGCGAGCGAAGCACGGTGCAGGACACCGGCATTGTTGACCAGCGTGGTCAGCGAGCCGAACCGGTCGGCGGTCTGCTGCACCGCGCTGCCCCACTGCCCTTCGGACGTGACGTCGAGTTCAACGGCGAGTACATCCTTACCGAGCTCGTCGACGCCCGCCTTCAGTTCACTGACCAGCAGGTCGCACGCCGCTACCCGGAAGCCGTCCGACAACAGCCGTTTGACGATCGCCGCGCCCTGCCCGCGGGCCGCACCGGTGACCAGGGCGACGCGGGTCGCCGACGTCACTGCGCCTCCTCGAGGTGTGCGGCTGCGCCACGTCGCAGCGCCTGTGATTCCGATGTCAGCGTGATCATGCGAAAGCCCAATTCGGCCATGGCTTTTCCGTGGGTTCCGGAGCCTGCGTGAATACCTGCTACCAATCCGGCTGAGGACGCGCCTGCCTGGATCCGTTCCATCGCGTCGCGCACCGACGGTTCGCTCCATGCCTGTGCCGGGGTGTGCCCCAGCGAGATCGCCAGATCGGCGGGGCCGACGTACACGCCGGACAGCCCGGGGACGGCGCAGATCTCGTCGAGCGCCGACACTCCCCGCACCGTCTCGATCATCGCGAACACACTGACGCGTTCCTCGTGCGCGGCGGGATCGAGACCGAGGCTCGCACTCAGCGGTCCGTAGCTGCGCACACCCGCGGGTGCGTACCGGGTTGCGGCCACAGCGGCGGCGGCCGTTTCCGCCGATTCGACCATGGCGATGATGACCGCGTCGGCGCCGGCGTCGAGCACCCGACCGATGGGCGCGGGATCCGCAGACGGCAGCCGCACCGCGGTGGCGATCGGGACGTGCTCGAGCCGTCGCAGCAGCAGCGCGACGTCGGCCTCGTCGAGATAGCCGTGCTGGACGTCGAATCCGACGTAGTCGTAGCCCGCCCTGGCGAACTCCTCGGGCCCGATGATGGTCGGCCCCACCACCCATCCGCCCCAGATCTGTCGCTTCGCGGCGAGGGCGTCCTGCAACCTGCTGGTCATTCGGCGATCGCGATCTTCACGCGTTCGGGCACCGGCCGGCAGGCCAGATCGAACGCCGACTGCACGTCGTCGACACCAAACGTGTGGGTGACGTAGGCCGCCAACAGCTCGGGATGGTCCTTGGCAAACTCGTTGGCGGCGGCCAGAACTCGCCGGCGCTCGAGTGTCACGCCGGACTTGAGCGTCAGATTCTTGCGCAGCATGGCACGCATGCTGATCGGATAGCTGTCGTCGTCGGGCACTCCGAAATAGAGCACGGTGCCACCCGGCGCTGCAGCGTCGATCGCGTGGCCGAGGGTCGCGACCTGATGACCGACCGCCTCGATCACGACGTCCGGCCGATCGTTGGGCTCCAGGTGGCTCACCCACCGGTCGCTGGTCGCACGCACGATGGAGTCCACCCCGAATTCCTTGCCGACGCCGTCACGGTCGACGGGGTCGACACCGGTCACGTGGCGCGCCCCCAGAGCCTTTGCCGCATAGGAGAACAACAGCCCGATCGAACCCTGTCCGATGACGGCGACGTGCTGACCCTTCAGCGCATCGAGCTGCTCCAACGCATACAGCACGCACGCGAGTGGCTGCAGGGCGACGGCGTGGGCCGGGCTCAGCGCGGGATCGTAGGGCGCCAGCCCGTCGCCGTCGGCCACCACGAGTCCCATCAGACCGTCGAAGCCCGAGGCCCAGCCAACGACGCGGTCGCCGACCCGGTGGTCGTCGTGACGGCTCGCCAGCACCTCCCCGACCACCTCGTGGACGGGAAAGCCGACCATTTCGGCCGCGTTCAGCCCGGTGTCGCCGGCGATCTTCCCGCGCACCCCACGAAACGGCGGCAGGTCGCTGCCGCAGACGCCTGCCGCCATGAAGCGCAGCAGCACCTGACGGTCACCGAGATCGTCAGCGGTCTTGGCGGGAACAACCAGGCGCTCAAAGGTATAGGGCGCAACGAGTCGATATGCCCACACCTCACACCTCCACCGGCAGGTTATTCCAGCTCCACTGGAAGCTCGACGGCGGGCGCGCGGCGCCCTCGCTGATTATCCGCCAGTCCGGCACCCGCTTGAGCCATTCGGTGACCATGACCGCGATTTCGAGGCGGGCCATGTGCACGCCGAGGCAGAAATGCTGCCCGCGGCCGAACGCCAGCAGACGTTCGATGCGGCGGTCCCAGATGAATTCTTCGGGCTCGGGATACTCGCGCTCGTCGCGGTTGGCCGAGGCGAGCAGCGTGATGACCCGCTGGCCGGGATTCATCGTCGTGTCGTGCAGGGTGAACGGTTTGCGCAGCGTGCGCGCAAACCATTGCGCGGGTGCGCAATAGCGGATCATCTCCTCACGCGCGACGGGGACGTTGGCGTCGAGATCGGAACGTACGGCTGTCAACTGGTCGGAATGCCTGCCCAACTCCCAGAGTCCGTGCGCGACGATCTTGGGCACGGTTTCGGTGCCGCCGATGAAGACGCCGAGCATCTGCACCGCCGCCTCCATGTCGGAGAGCGCGGAACCATCGGGAAGGCGATAGTCGATGAGCGCGTCGGCGATCGGCAGTTCAGCGCCCTCGCCGGCACGCCTGCGTTCGATGATCGGAACCAGATATTCCAGATAACCGGGCCGGGCGTTGGCCACCTCCACCCCGCTGCCCGGCTCCGCCAAGCTCCCGGCGTTGACGGTCGCCAGCACCTCGGACGCCAAATCGACCGGCAGCCCGACCAATTCGCATACCACCGACGCCGCGACGATGCCGCCATAGTCTTGCGTCAGGTCGAACGTCCCGCGCGGCAGTAGTTCGTCGAGTCGCTCATTGGCCAGGGTGCGGATCCGATCCGCCCACGTGGAAACGGATCTCGGCCGGAACTGGCTCGACGTGCACCGCCGCACCGAGTCATAGATCGGGGCGTCGAAGTTCGCGTGAAACGGCAACGGGTGCAGCGGCGGATCGGGCACCGGACCGTCGTTCCTCTTCGCCAAAACCGTTGCCGCGGGCAGTGTTCCCTCGGAGGCGACGAACGTTCCGTCGTTGATCCCCAACACCTGCCAGATGTCCTCGAACCGCGACAACGCGAAGGTGTCCCACTTGTCGATGTAGTACACCGGATGTTCGTCACGCAGCACGCGGTAGTACGACGGCGGGTCGGCCATCACCGCGGGATCGAACGGATCGTAGGAGAACTTCGGCATCGTCTGCGTCGCTTGTGAGTTCATTGGAGCGGGGACGGGGGTAGCGCCTGCAGTATCGAGTCCTCCCAGCCGTCACGCAGCGCGGGCGCGACGCTCATCCAGGTGACGATCTCCGCGGGCGGGCTCTCCTTCCACGACGGGTAGTGGTTTTCGAAGCAGTCCCAGTCGCCGTCGAGCGCCCAGTAGTGGATCACCTCGTTGAATCGGAAGGTCGTGATGAACGAACCAAGCCAACGCTTTCCGGTGCGCTCCGACCACGGCACGTACAGCCGCTCGAGTTCCCTGATGTAGTCGTCCTGGCGCCCCGGCTTGGTCTGCATGATCTCCTGGATCACCAGGCCTGCACCGAATCCGGTCTCCTTCAGCTGAGCCAGCGTCCGGTTGTACTTGCCGGCGTACATGATTCGGCCCTCACCGGATGCGCGGATCTCGGCGAGGAACGTCGACCATTTGGCCGCCGCGCCCGCGTGGCTACCGCCGCGCGCCTGCGCCCGTCCGATGCGGGCATAGTCGGCGAACGCGTCGATCTCCCAGATGATCGTCACCTGCGGCCAATGCCCGTTGTACGGCGTGGTCTCCCATATCGCGAACAGGCGCGCGCCGAGGTCCTCCATCATCGGCTGATAGACCTCGCCGAAGACCTCTATGAAGCGATCGCTGCGCCCTTCACCCAAGGCAATCGTCTCGTGAAGGTAGAGAAGCGTGTGGCCGTAGAACTTCTTCAAGGCAGGCACCCAGTTGACAGTCGCACCCTGCGAGCGTGACACTTGTGCCGTGATTTGTAAAGGTGCCGACACGCTGACGACACTGGCCGAGGGTTTCTGCTTCGGCGAGGGCCCGCGGTGGTTCGAGGGATTGCTGTGGTTCTCGGACATGCTGGGCGAGGCGGTGCACACCGTCAACCTGCTCGGCGACCTGACCACGCTGCCGCTTCCCGGTCACCGCCCGTCCGGCCTCGGGTTCCGACCCGACGGGACGTTGCTGATCGTGTCCGGCGCACACCGGCGGCTGCTGCGCTACGACGGCTACACCGTCGAACCGTTCGCCGATCTTTCCGGCCACGTGTCTGCGGACCTCGGCGACATGGTCGTCGACGCCGCCGGCCGCGCATACGTCGGAGTCCAGGCTCGTGAGGGTGGCGTCATCGCCCGTGTCGATCCCGACGGGTCGGTGACGATCGTCGCCGCGAACCTCGACTTCCCGAACGGGATGGTGATCACGCCGGACCACGCCACGCTGATCGTCGCCGAGTCGACGGGCAGGCGATTGACCGCGTTCACCATCGGCACCGACGGGTCGCTCAGCGACCGGCGGAGCTTCGCCGACGGGCTCGACGGGCCGCCCGACGGCATCTGCCTCGACGCCGAAGGCGGCGTATGGGTGGCGATGACCCTGGCCAATCAGTTCGAGCGGATCGTCGAGGGCGGTGGCAAAGCCGATGTCACCGACCGGATCGAGATGGGTGACCGCATCGCGATCGCCTGCGCGCTGGGCGGGCCGGAACGGCGCACCCTGTTCCTGCTGACCAGTACGGACGCGTATCCGGAGCGGCTGATCGGAACGACGGGGTCACGCCTGGACGCGATGACCGTCGCCGTCCCGGGAGCCGGGCTGCCGTGAGCGATTCCTACTACGAGTTGATCGACGGCGACGACCCACTGGGTGAGAAGTTTGCCGCGACCGATCTGGTGCGCAGTACCTGGTCGGCCGAGATCCAGCACGGTGCGCCACCGTCGGCGCTGCTGGTGCGCGCGCTGGAGCGGTGTGAGGCCCGGGACGACACCCGCCTGAGCCGCGTGATGATCGACCTTCTCGGGGCTGTGCCCGCCGAGGGAGATCTGTGGGTACGATCGCGAATCGAGCGTTCCGGCAAGCAGATCGAGCTCGTCAGCGCCGAGATGCTGGCACCTGGGCGTGACGGTGGGCCACGCGCGGTGGCGCGGGCCAGCGGCTGGCGGATGAAGACCATGGACACCGCTGCGATCGTCCACACGTCGGCACCGCCGCTGCGGCCTCTTGCCGAGGCGCGCAGCCGCGATATGAAGAAGGACTGGGACCGCAACTATGTGCACAGCCTCGACTGGCGGTGGTTGACGGAGCCGATGAGCGACGGGCCCGGTGAATCCTGGATTCGCCCGGAGGTCGACCTCGTCAAAGGCGAGACCATGACCGCCCTTGAGCGGCTGTTCGCGGTCGCCGACGATGCCAACGGCATCGGCACCAAGCTCGACATCAGGCGGTGGACGTTCATGAACACCGACCTCGTCGTGCACGTGCACCGTCTTCCGGAGGGCGAGTGGATCGGAATACGCGCCGAGACGAACTACGGGCCCGACGGGATCGGTACGACGATCGGCACCCTGTTCGACGAGTCGGGTCCGGTCGGCGCGATTCAGGAGTCGGTGCTGGTCCGTCCGATGCCGGGCCGCTGAGCCGTCAGCGTACGCACGCGCCCGTCGCGACCGGCTCCGCCGGAACCGAGTCGATGACGTGGGGGTAGACCTGCTTCGAAGTGAGGACGAAGCCGATTTCCGGATCGTGCATCGCCGTGGCGAAACTCATGCCGAGCACCCGGCCGTCGCGGTCTATCAGCGGTCCGCCGGAGTCGCCGCGCCCCACTTTGCCTCGGATGGTGTAGACCTCGCGGAAGACGGTCGTGGTGCGGTAGATGTCCGGTCCGTTGAGTTGGACGACTTCACGCACCCGTGCCGGGTAGGCGACGAACGGCCCGCCGCCGGGATACCCGAGCACGACGGCGTCGGTGCCGCGCCATGCGATGTCGTCGGCGAAGTTCAGTGGCGGCGCCTGCAGGCCGGGGACGTCCAGCACGGAGATGTCGGCGGCCGGGTCGTAGGCCACCACTGTCGCCTCGAATTTATGGCCGTCGACCGAGACGGTGACGCCGTCGGCACCCGCCACCACGTGCGCGTTGGTCATCACACGCTGCGGCGCGACGACGAAGCCGCTGCCCGACATGAGCGTCAGGCACGCATATGAGGTGCTTTCAACCTTGACCACGCTGTGCGCTGCAGTGTCGACGACAGCATCGCGGGCCAGCGTGGCATCGGGTGGTTCCACGCTGACCACCTGGCTGATCGGCTCGGTCAACTCGGTCGCGCGGTAAACCGATTCCGGGTAGGTGCCGCGGCCGGCCAGGGCGCCCAGCCCCAGGGTGACCGCGAGTAGTGCGAATCCGAGTTGAATCCACCTCACCGACAAAACGATAGACCTAATGGCCCGCCGGCGGCGCGTTGCTCAGTCGGCGAGGCGCAACGCCGAGACGGGACACTGCGTCACGGCCTGCTGCATGCGATCGCGATCCGCTTCGGGCCGTTCGCTGTCGTGGATCACGACGATGCCGTCGTCGGACACCTCGAACACGTCTTCGGCGATCGATTCGCAGATGCCGTGGCCGGTGCACCTGTCGAGGTCCACTTCCACCCTCATGAGCACTCCTATCGAACGCAGGCAGGTAGGCGTTTGACACCGTGGACGAAGTTGCTGTACAGCAGGTCAGGCTCGCCGAACTCGATGGTGGTCAAGCGAGTCAGCAACTCGCGGAACAAGTTTCGCAGCTCTGTCTTGGCCAGTTGGTTACCCAGGCAGAAGTGTGGACCCCCGCCGCCGAAGCCGAGATGTGGATTGGGTGAACGCGACAGGTCGAAGACACCCGGATCGGCGAAGGCGGCCTCATCACGGTTGGCCGAGCAGTAGAACAGGCCCACTTTCTCGCCTGCCTGCACGGGCTGACCGTTGATCTCGGTGTGCTGGGTCGCGAAGCGGGCGAACTGCAGCACCGGCGAGGACCACCGCACGAATTCCTCGACGGCGGTCCCGATGCGGTTCTCGAAATCGTCCATCAGCCAGTCGCGCTGGGCGGGATTGGCAACCAGAGCCATCATCGCGTGCGTGGTGGCCTGTTTGGTCGTGTCGTTGCCGGCCGACGCCAACAAGATCAGGAAGGCACCGATCTCCTCGTCGGTCAGCCGGTGCCCGTCGACCTCGGCGTTGACGATGGCCGTCATCAGGTCGTCGCCGGGGTTCTTGCGCCGGAACTGCGCCAACTCGATCCCCGTGTTGGAGAGCAGCGTGATCTGCGCGATCGGGTCCTCGGCCCGCTCCTCGGGCGTGGCGTACTCGTCGTCGCTCATGCCGAACAGCTTCTCGGCGGCGTAGGCCACCGCCGGCTGGTCTGCGGTCGGCACGCCGAGCATGTCCATGATGGTCAGCATCGGCAGTCGCGCCGAGCAGGCGGCCACGAAATCGACGTCGCCCGCGCCGACGAGATCGTTGACGATCGCGACGGCGTTGCGCTGGATCTGCTCCTCGATCTGGCGGACGTTGCGCGGCGTGAACGCCGAACTGATGAGCCTCCGGTACACGGTGTGCTGGGGCGGATCCATGCTGAGGAAGAACGACGCGAACCGCTGGATCTCAGCGGGCATCGGGTTCAGCGCGATGCCTTGTGCCGAGGTGAACAGATCGGGATGCTGGCTGACGAACGCGATGTCGGCGCGGCGCGTCAACGCCCAGAAGCCGGGTTCTTCCATCGGGAACAGCGAGTCGAACGGGCGGTGCCAGGTAAGACCGTCACCCGCCCGCAGCCGGGCGAAAACCTCGTCACGTTCGTCGAACGGCCGACTCCAGAAGTCGTGCGAGGTGATGTCGAACTGGCTGTATTCGCGTACCTGCACGGGTGGGGCTGTCACAGAATCAGCGTGACACTTCCTCAAAAATTTGTAAAGCTATGGCGATGGACGAACCGTGGGTCGAGACCGACAGCTCGACGCGACAGCGAATTCTCGCCGCCACCGCGGAAGTTCTCGGCCGCAACGGGATGACGAAACTCAGCCTGTCGGAGGTCGCCTCGCAGGCCGGCGTATCTCGGCCCACGCTCTATCGGTGGTTCGATTCGAAAAAGGATCTGCTCGAAGCGTTCGTGGTGTGGGAGCGGCAGTTCTACGAACGCGCGGTGTCGGATGCGACCGCCGATCTTCCGGCGGAAGAGAAGCTCGATGCCGCGCTTCGGGTGATCGTGGACTATCAGCAGTCCTATCCGGGGCTGCGCATGATCGACATCGAGCCTGCGCAGGTCCTGCGGCGGCTGTCACGGGTCATTCCGCTCATGCGGCAGCGACTCGAGCGCCTCGCACAGGGTCCCGATGCCGCCCTGGCGGTGTCGACGGCTGTACGCGTGGCGATTTCGCACTACGTGGTGCGCAGCGACGACGACGGCGACTTCCTCGATCAGCTTCGGCATGCCGCCCGTGTCAAGCACCACCCTCCCGGGGGTACGCAGTGACAATCCCGTCTACCGTCGACGAGCTCACCCCCGAATGGTTCACCGACGCGTTGAACGTCGGCGTGGACGCGGTGGAGATCCTGGACGCACATTCCGGCACCACGGGTCGTGCCCGGATCGGGTTGACCGGGTCGTCGCCGGACGTTCCGGAGACCGTGTTCGTCAAGCTGCAACCGTTCGCCGAAGAGCAGCGCACTTTCCTGCGTCAGATCGGTCTTGGCGTGGCCGAAGCGAGGCTCTACGCCGAAGTGGGTAGGGACCTTCCTGTGCGGGCGCCGACGGTGTTTCATTCCGACTACGACGAATTCGACGGGTCGTTCGTGATGGTGCTCGAGGATCTCACCGCCGCGGGTTGTCGCTTCCCCACCCCGAGCGATGACGACATCGTCGACGTCGCGGCATCGGCGATGGATGAGATGGCGCTGCTGCACGCCGCGTTTCAGGGCCGCGACCTGGCGTGGCTGCGCACGGCCAAGGGGATGAAACGCAAACCGGCAGATTCGGAAACCGCTTCCCGCCGTGCGCAGTTCATCGTCTCCGCGCTCGAGCAGTTCGCAGATGACATGCCGGCGGTGTTCCGTCGCCTCGGTGACCTCTACGCCTCGCGGTCACTCGATATCGTGGCACTGTTCGCCGAGGGCGAGCGCACCCTGATCCATGGCGACACCCACAGCGGCAATCTGTTCGTCGACGGAAGTCGTACCGGTTTCTACGACTGGGCGGTCGCCGGTCGGGGTCCAGGAGTGCGCGATGTCGGCTATTTCCTGTGCAACTCGCTGCCGATCGAAACGCGGCGCGCCGAGGAGGAGGCACTACTGACGCGGTATCGGTCTGCGCTGGCGCGCAACGGCGTCGGACTCGACGCAGCCACAGCGCATGAGCAGTACCGGCTGTTCGCGGTGTACTCATGGATTGCCGCCGCGTCCACCGCGGCGATGGGATCGCAGTGGCAACCGATCGACGTATCCCTTGCGGCCATGGCAAGCACCACACAGGCCATCGAGGATCTCGACTCTGTCGGCCTGCTCGAGGAGCGGCTCAGCTGATTGAACGCCTAGTGCGCCGACTGCACGGCCTTCATCCGTTCCTCGCTGGGCAGCACCGGGCCGTCGTCGAGTTGCTCGGTGACCCCGAGATCATCAAGGCCCATCTTCGTGAACATCGAAATGCCGTAGGCATTCAGCATGAAACGCTGGTCGTCGGTGACTCCGTCGTCGAACAGCCGTGAGCCGATCAGATTGATCACCGCGAGCTTGAAGGCCGCCAGCGCCCGGTACCACTCGCGATTGACGACGGTGACTCCACCGGCTGCGGCGTAGTGCGCGAGGAGACCGTCAATCGTCATCGCCGCCTCATGGCTGGGAATCCCGACCGGCATGCGCCACAACAACTCCAGGTATCCGATGTCGGTCAGTGGATCGCCGACGGTGGTCAACTCCCAGTCGAACACCGCGCTCACCTCATCGCGGACGAAGGCGAAGTTGCCCGGTTTGGCATCGCCGTGGACCAGAGTGACAGCCGCCGATGACGCGGGTTGAGTGGCCTTGAGTTCTTGCTGCAGTCGCTCGAGAGCCGGCAGCGTACCGCGCTTGACCCGTTGCATCTCCGAAGTCCAGTGCTCGATTTCGCGGTCCAAGTGGCTGGGGCCGTCGTCGAGGGATTCCAGGTTCACGGCGACGATGTCGACGGTGTGGATCGCGGCGAGCTGCTCGGCCATGCTTTCGCACATCCGCGCGACTCCGGCGGCACCGACCTCCGGTCCTTGTGGTGCGTCCATCTCGTAGACGGTGCCCGGCAACCGTTCCATGACGAAGAACGGCCGGCCCAAGACATCACCGGAATCCTCGAGCCACAGCGCACGCGGCACCCGCACATTCGAGCCTTCCAACGCGCGCAGCACGGTGAATTGCTTTGCGAGGTCATAGGGTTCGAGGAGTGCCGGTGATGGCGGCCGTAGCCGAAGCACGACGTCGCGGCTCTCTCCGCCCGCGACGATCGTCAACACCATCATCTCGGCCGAATGACCGAACTCCACACGATCGAGTCCCTCGAGCCGTAGGTCGTCGACATCTTCAAGCTGGGTACGCAGCCATCCGGCAAGCTGATCACGCACGTCGTCGGCGTAGCTCATCGCTTGTCTGCTCTCCGTACTGCCCCACGGTCGACCGTTTTCCTGCCCTGTTTGAACTTCGACATGTCCATCGGAGACCAATTCGGGTAGCGAGGGTATGCATCTCCCCCCATCAGGATTTCGAAGATGCCCCACCCCATGCGGCCGTCGAAGTCGAACCGCATCAACTGATCGACGGCCATCGCCTTGTCTTCGTTCTCGACCAGCTCGTCGCGATCATTGCTGTCCCAGCGGAAATGGATGAAGTACGCACCCCCACCGAGGTCTTCATAGGTGCACTTCGACATCGGTAGCCCGTAGTAGGCGTTGACGTGTTGGTGCGGCGACTCAGCGGTGACGCGATACTGCGCCCCGTCCTCGTCCGTGAATACCAGCACTGCCCGGGCAGGCCGCTTACGGTCACCATCGAATTCGACGTCGTGCTCGATCTTCACGAAACGCTTCGACAGGGTGCCGTCGTTGTGGGTGATGCCGCCGTCGACATAGGTCACTGTGCCGTCGGCGGTCTCGAAGATCCAGGCTTCGATGGCACGATCCTCGAATCCCGCGTCGAGCCACAGCCAGAAGTCGATCTCGTCAGCCACGCGCACACCGAAGGTTCGGTCCCGACCGCCGTGAAATCCGTCGACGGAGATCCGTTCACCCTCGACCTCGACCCAACCGGTCCACTTCCCCGGCTCCTTCATGTGGTACATATCCGCGATGAGACGGCCGTTCTTGCCAGTTACCTTGAGCGGCAGGAGCTCCCACATCGGGGCGGTCGGTTCGTAGTGCAACTCCCAGGCGATCCCCGAGTTGTTGGGCTCGACCTCGAGCTTCCATTTCTTCAGCGGTTCGACGCATGTCCACCGCATCGGGCCTGCGCCGACCTCGGCGCGTCCGCCACCGTCGACCGGTCGGCCGGCCAGCAGGTCGTAGTGGCGCCCGTCCGCGAATGTCACCTTGACGTAGCCGAGGCCGGACTTGGTGTTGGGATTGTTGCCGTATCCAGATGCCAGGAGCAGATCCCCATCGGGCGAGGCGGCGAAGAAGTAGCACCGGTCCGACCAGGTCGAGTCTGGGTGATGCACCTCGTCGAATGGCCGAGGCAGTTGGTGAGTGAACGACTCGTCTGCGGCGGAATAGCCCATGCCTGCCCTCTCGTGATCGACGCGCCCCCGTTGGCGGCGATTCACAGAGCGTGACATTATTGGCGGAATCTGTAAAGTAGCGACTCGGGGGACTGATCTCACATCTGGCGGGCCAGGGACGAGCTGCGTCGCCGCTTCGCGCCCTACGTCGAACGTTTCGTGCGCTGACGGTCCGCCAGTTCGGCGAGCACCTCGGCGGTGTGTTGCCCCAGTTCCGGTGCGGGCGAACGCGGTTGCCACGGCGTGCCGTGGAAGTCGGCGGGCGAGGCGACCATCGGGATGCCTCCCTCGCCGTCGGGCACATTGACGATGCCGCCCGCGGCGTGGAACTGTTCGTCGCCGAGCACGTCTTCGAGCGAGTTGATGGGTGACCAGAACAATTCCGGTTCGCCCGCGAAGATTTCGGCCCACTCGGCGAGCGTCTTGGTCGCGAAGATCTCGTCGAGCTCGGCGATCAACTCCCGCGCGTTGATCGCCCGGTTGAGCGGTGTGTCGAAGCGGGGGTCGGTCAGCCAGCCGTTCCGCCCGACGGCGCGACACAGTGGTGGCCAGTGCCGGCCGGCCTGCAGTCCCACGATCCAGAACCGGCGGCCGTCCCCGGCGGCGTAGTTGTTCATACACGGATTGCCCATCGTCTCGCGTTGGCCGATCGCGATGGGGTTGCCCGTCATCAGGAATGTGTTGAGATCGAAGCTCACGGTGTAGACGCCCTGCCGGTACAGCGACGTGCTCACCATCTGCCCCCGGCCGGTGCGCCCGCGTGACACCAGTGCCGCGCAGACCGCACCGGCCAGGGTCATGCCCGCGGTGTGGTCACCCATTCCGCCGCGCTGAAACGGCGGGGTGTCGCCGGGCCGCGTCAACAGATGCGCCAGACCCGATCTGGCCCAGTAGGCGGCGACGTCGAATGCCGCGCGGTCGGCGTCGGGGCCCGTTTCGCCGTACCCGGTGATGAGGCCGTAGACCAGGGCCGGATTGTCCGTCGCGACCGACTCGAAGTCCAGACCCAACCGCGCGAGCGCACCAGGTCGCACGTTCGTGAGGAAAACGTCGGCGTCGCTTAGCAATTCACGCGCCGTCGCCCTCCCCTCGTCGGTCGTCACGTCGAGCACGATGCTGCGCTTGCCGCGATTGTCCATGTCGAAGGGCGGGCTGGAGCCGTCCTCAACGCCCAGCATCCGGCCGAACATCCGCGCCGGATCGCCCGTCGGCGGTTCGATCTTGACGACATCGGCGCCCCAGTCCGCCAGAATTCCACCGGCCGCCGGACCCGCGACCCACACACCGAGTTCGACGACTCTGATGCCTTCCAACGGTCCGGCCATCGGGGAACCCTTTCGAGTGGCTTTACAAATCATAGCAAATTTGTAAACTGGCGAGGTGAATCGAGTCGCGCCCGCCGTCGGCCTCGCCGCGCATATCGGACGCGGGGTACAACGTATCGTCACCGACGCCGCCATCGGCCGGGTTCGATCCCTCCCCCGCACCATCGACGAACTCGACGCAACATACCTGTCCCAGGTGATGGGCCGAACGGTCACGTCGATGTCGGTCATCAGCGGCGACGCGGGCACGTCGTCGCGCGCCAGGCTCGCGCTCACCGGCGACGGCGTCCCGGAATCGGTGTTCGTCAAGATGTCCGCCGAAACCGTCGCCACCCGCCTGATGGGCGAGATGGGCCGGCTCGCCGCAACCGAGACCCGGTTCTACCGCGAGTTGTCCCCGCAACTCGATGGGCTCCCCGCCTCCTACGGATCTGTATTCGACCCAGTGACCGGGCGCTTCGTCCTGGTGCTGGAGGATCTCGCCGCATACGACTGCGAATTCCCCGACACGCTTCATCCGCTCAGTACCGAGCGGGCCGGCCTGATCGTGGAACTCCTGGCCCGGCTGCACGGGAAGTTCTGGGGCCGGATCCCCGACTGGCTGTACTCCGCCTCCGCGGACAGTGCCTCGCTGTTGACGGGTCCGCTGCTCAAGACCTCGTCGCGCCGCATCGCCGAACGCACCGACATCCCCGTCGAACGGGGGCGGTTCATCGAGAAGAACTATCGCGCGGTCGCGCGGCTGATCGACACGCCACCGCACACGGTCATGCACGGCGACGCCCACCCGGGCAACGTCTACTTCCGCGACGGCGCGGCGGGCCTGTTGGACTGGCAGGCCGTGCGGCGCGGCCACCCGAGCCGCGAACTGGCATACACCCTGGTCACGAGCATGACGACCGAGGACCGACAGGCCAATGAGCGCGACATCCTCGACGGGTATCGCCGCGCGCTGGCGGCCGCGGGCGGGCCGGACCTGGATCGCGACGACCTGTGGACGCGCTACCGGCAGGGCGCGCTGTACGCCTACGTCGCCGCCCTGATCACCGCCGGAATGGGGGGCATGCAGGACGAAGGGATCGCGTTAGAAGGTTTGCGGCGCGCCGTCGCGGCGCTGGAGGACCTCGACACGGTCGCCGTCCTCAGGAAAGCCCTGTGACTGACGCACTACCATCATGGAACCCAAGCGATTGAGGCCACTGACGTGAACGAACCGCTGCGCGATGCAACCGGAGCCGTCGAGGACACCTCGACTCGACACCGGATCCTCGTCGCGACCGCCGAGGTGCTCGCCCGCAGCGGACAGACCAAGCTCAGCCTCTCGGAGGTCGCGCTGCAGGCCGGGGTCTCGCGGCCCACGCTGTACCGCTGGTTCGCCTCCAAGCAGGAACTGCTCGATGCGTTCGGGGTGTACGAGCGCGAGATGTTCGACAACGGCATCAGCAAGGCCACGGCCGGGCTGCGGGGCACGGAGAAACTCGATGCCGCGCTGCGGTTCATCGTCGAGTACCAGCACTCGTACTCGGGCGTGCGGCTCGTCGACATCGAACCCGAGGTCGTGATCGGGCAGCTGGGGCGAATCCTGCCGATCATGCGTGCCCGCCTGGAGAAGCTGTTGAGCGGTCCCAACGGAGGAGTCAAGGCGGCCACCGCAATTCGCGTCGCGATATCGCACTACATCGTGCGCAGCGATGACGACGACCAGTTCTTGGCGCAACTCCGACACGCGGCGGGCATCAAACAACCAGGCTGAGCCCCCGTCTGCGCCGAAGTAGTGACACTTCCGTCAAAGTTTGTAATGCTGAGCACATGACCAGCGTGCAGGACGAAACAGGAGTGTTGGCCGGCGAAGAGCGGATGCTCATCGACGGCGAACTGCAATTCACCGGTAGCGGTGCGAAATTCGACGTGATCCACCCGGCCAGCGAGGAAGTCGCCGGCCAGGCGACCGACGGAACGGTCGAGGACATGGAGCGCGCGGTCGCTGCCGCGCGGCGCGCGTTCGATGCTGGCGAATGGTCGCGCGACCTCGACTTCCGTTATCACTGCCTCACGCAGCTGCACACCGCGCTGGAGAAGGAGAAGGAGCGGTTGCGTCGCATCCTCATCACCGAGGTCGGCTGTCCCGTCACGGTGTCAGGCAGTCAGATCGAGAGTCCGATCGACGAGGTCAAGCACTGGGCCGAGCACGGCAAGAACTTCGACTACCTGGTCGACACCGGCGTGCATCCCACCCAGCTCGGCCCGGCACGGCGCAAGATCCACTACGAGCCCGTCGGGGTGGTCGGCGCGATCACGCCGTGGAACGTGCCGTTCTACCTCAACATCGCGGAGACGGTGCCTGCGTTGATGGCGGGCAACACGGTCGTGCTGAAACCCGCGCAGTTGACGCCGTGGTCGGGCAGTGAACTCGGCCGCATCATCGCCGAGGAGACCGACATCCCCGCCGGGGTGTTCAACGTCGTGGTCTCCAATGCCAACGAGGTGGGCGCGGCGTTGTCGGCCGATCCGCGGGTCGACATGATCACCTTCACGGGCTCGACGGCGACCGGCCGCGCGATCCTTGCCGCGGGTGCGCCGACGGTGAAGAAGACGCTGCTGGAGCTGGGCGGCAAGTCCGCGCACATCGTGCTCGACGACGCCGATTTCAACTCGGCGCTGTCGATGGCGGCGATGATGGCGTGTGTGATGAGCGGTCAGTCGTGCATCCTGCCGAGCCGGATCCTGTTGCCGCGCAGCCGGTATGACGAAGGCATCGAGATCCTCAAGAACATGATGGAGAGCTTCCCCGTCGGTGACCCGTGGACGCCGGGCAACATGCAGGGTCCGCAGATCAGCGAGACCCAGCGCCAGAAGGTGCTCGGCCTGATCAAGAGCGGCATCGACTCGGGTGCACGGTTGGTGACCGGTGGCGGAATCCCGGAGAACCTGCCGAAGGGCTACTACACGCAGGCCACGCTGCTGGCCGATGTGGATCCGAATTCGCAGGTGGCGCAGGAGGAGATCTTCGGCCCGGTGCTGACGGTGACGCCGTACGACACCGACGACGAAGCGGTCGCGATCGCCAACAATTCGATCTACGGTCTCTCCGGCGAGGTCAGCGGCGGCGACCTGGACCGGGCGTTCGAGGTGGCCACGCGGATGCGGACCGGCAACGTCACCATCAACGGCAAGAGCCACTTCGGCATCACCAGCCCGTTCGGTGGCACCAAGCAGAGCGGGCTGGGCTACCGCAACGGCGAAGAGGGTTACAAGGAGTACCTGGAGGCCAAGACCATCGGCATGCCCGAATGAGCGACGAGACCGAAATCGCCCGACTGCTATATCGATACGCCCGCGCCGTCGACACCAAGGACTGGGAGCTGTATCGGTCGGTGTTCACCGACGACGCGCACATCGACTATTCGTCGGCGGGCGCCATCGTGGGCAGTCGCGATGAGGTCGTCGACTGGTTCGCGGCGAATTTCGGCGTGATCCCGTGGAGCATGCACTACATCACGAACATCGAAAGTGAGATCTCCGGCGACACCGCGGCGGTTCGCGCGATGTTCTACAACCCGATGCAGTTGCCCGGCATGGCTGAGATGAGTTCGTGCGGCGGCTACTACCACCACGAACTGGTACACACCTCCGATGGTTGGCGCAGCCGCCGACTGGTCGAGGAGAACATGTGGTTCGTCAACCAGGCCGGCGCATCGTGAACCACGTTCTGCAGAAGAAGTTCGAGTAAACCCCTGCATTTGGTGGTTAGCGTCGCGGCCCCGGCCCCGGCGTCGAGACTGCTCACAGATCGCGGTTTTACGCCGAACCGCGATCTGTGCGCAGTCTCGACGGGATCAACTCAGCCTTCGGCGGCCAATTGACCACAGGCGGCGGCGATTTCGCGGCCACGCGTGTCGCGCACGGTGCATGACACCCCGCGTTCCCGGACCCGCCTGACGAATTCCCGCTCGGCGGCCTTCGGACTGGCGTCCCACTCACTGCCCGGCGTCGGATTCAGCGGAATGACGTTGACGTGCGCGAGGGGTCCCAGCGCTCCGTGCAACCGCTTACCCAACAGGTCCGCCCGCCACGGCTGATCGTTGACATCACGGATGAGCGCGTATTCGATCGACACCCGCCGTCCCGTCACATCCGCGTAATACCTTGCCGCATCGAGCGCTTCGGACACCTTCCAGCGACTGTTCACCGGGACCAGCGTGTCGCGCAGTTCGTCGTCGGGCGCATGCAGTGACAGCGCGAGCGTCACACCGAGGCGTTCGTCGGCCAGCTTGCGGATCGCCGGCGCCAGCCCGACCGTCGACACCGTCACCGATCGCGCCGAGATCCCGAATCCGTTCGGCGGCGCCGCGGTGATGCGACGCACCGCAGCGAGCACCCGGTTGTAGTTGGCCAGCGGCTCGCCCATCCCCATGAAGACGATGTTCGACAGCCTGCCGCCGCGCGCGGGCGGCGCGATCCCGTCACCGTCGCGATCGCGCAATTCGACGGCTGCGGCCCGCACCTGCTCGAGAATCTCCGCCGTCGACAGGTTGCGCTGCAACCCGCCCTGGCCCGTCGCGCAGAACGGGCACGCCATTCCACAGCCGGCCTGCGACGAGATACACACCGTATTGCGCTGCGGATAGCGCATCAGCACCGACTCGAACGTTGTGCCGTCGACCGCGCGCCACAGCATCTTGCGGGTTTCCCCCGAGTCGCATTCGATCTCCCGCACCGGGTCCAGCAGCTTCGGGAACAGCGCATCCGCGATCTGATCGCGCAGCGCCGCGGGCAGATCGGTCATCTCGTGCGGGTCGGCGATCAGTCGTCCGTAGTACTGGTTGGCCAGCTGTTTACCCCGAAAAGCGGGCAGCCCGAGCTCCGCGACGGCGGCGGTGCGCGCGTCTTCATCGAGGTCGGCGAGGTGACGCGGCGGCATTGCGCGTCGCGGCGGGTCGAAGACGAGGGGCAGAGAGGTGGCCATGAGCTGTTGCCAGTATCTCATTGCCGAGCGCCCGAAATTAATTCGCGAACTTCGGCGTTGGCCGCAACTATGGACCGCATGCCCACCAGGACCATGCCGCTGGGAGCAGCGTCGACCTTGACGTTCTTCTATGCGCTGGGTTATCCCGTTGGCGCGCTTGCTGTTTCGGCGATGTCGCCGATGGCGGTCCTGGTATTTCGGTTCGGTCTGGCCGCCGCGATCCTGGCCGCGTGGGCCAAATTGGCGAAGGTGAGCTGGCCCACAGGCCGCGCGCTGGTGCATGTCCTGATCAGCGGACTCCTCGCCCAGGGCCTGCTGTTCACCTGTTTGTATGTGGCGCTCATGCACGGTGCTCCTGCGGTGCTCGGGGCCGTGATCATCTCGATGAATCCCGTCGTCACGGCGGTCCTCGCGGCGATGTTCCTCAACGAGGGCCTCACCTGGACGCGGATCGGGGCACTCGTGCTGGGTGTGCTGGCCGTTCTCGCGTCCTGCGCGGCACGGCTGATCGCCGTCGGCGGCATCGACCCGGCCGTCCTGCTGATCCTCGTCTCGTTGTTCAGCGTCGCCGCAGGCGGCGTGTACCAGCAGCGGTTCTGCTCCGGCGTCGACTTCCGGGCGACGGCGGCGTTGCAGAACGGCGCATGCATCCTGCCGGTGGCCGCGTTGGCCGCGGTGATGCCGTGGACGGTGACTGACCCGTGGAAGGCGGTCGGTGCCGTCGCGGCCGTCGTCCTGCTGAACGCGGTGCTGTCGATGACCCTGTACGTCCGCGGCATCAACGAATACGGCGCCGCAGCCGTGGCGATGCTGTTCGCCGTAATCCCCGCGGTGGCGGGTGTGCTGTCGTGGGTGATGCTGGGTCAGCGCCCCGACATTGGGATCGCCGCCGGCCTCATCATCGGTGCAGCCGCGTGTTGGCTCAACGCCAGGAGCAAAGCTCAGCGTTCGGTGGCGGAGCCGACGGCCTCCATCATGCGGGCCAACTCGCCTGCGACGTCCGGACCCGCCGGCTGATAGACGAGTTCCGTCACGCCGCCCGCCTCGTATTCGGCGACCCGGTCCCGCAGCTGCGCGGCGGTTCCGGTGAAGGTGAACTGCGGCAGTAGGTCGGCGGCGATCCGCACCGCTTCCTGGTCGACTGCCGTCAACCGCACCAGGTGGCCTTCGTGCGTGACGAGGTGCCGCTCGGGCGGTGGAATCGCGTTGATGGCAGCCACCCACTCGGGTCCGCCCGGAAGTTCGAGCATCGCATCGGCGCCCATCCGCTCGTACATGGCGTGGAACACCACTGCGAGGCCGTGCCCGGCTCGATCCAACAGCGCCTGGCTGCGCAGGTCTTCGCCATCCTCGAGGACCGTTCCGAACTGGAGAAGCGCATAGGGCCGGCCGGCCGCCGCCGGATTGGGCACTCCCGCCGCGAACACGACGTCGCCGACGCGTTCGGCGACGGCGGTGCCCTTGGGTCCGTCGGCGCCGATGAACACCTCGACGTCGACGGGCCGGTCCGGTAGGAAGCCGTCCGCATGCATCATGCGGATCGCGGCACCGTCCCACTCGACGGTCTCGCCGCGCAGCAGCGCCCGCAGCGTCGTCACGTACTCCTCGACCACCGCCCAGCGCAGGGGTCGTTTCCCGAGCGTGTATCGACCGGTGAACCCGGAACCGACGGCCACCGCCACACGACCGGGCGCCAGCGCGGTGAGATTGGCGATCGCCGCCGCGTTGATCATCGGGTGCCGCAGGCTCGGTACGAGGACGCCGGGACCGAGTCCGATCCTCGACGTGCGCTCGGCGGCGAGCGCCAACGCCATCCACACGTCCGACGTGATGGCCGGGGAGTCATACAGCCACGCCCGGTGATAACCAAGGCGTTCCGCCTCCGCGATGAGGTCCGGTGAGTCGACGTTGGTCACCAGTGCGCACGACAATTTCATGCGCGCAAACGCTACCTCAACTGCGAATAATGCTGGGCCAGAAGGCGAAAGGCGCTGTCACGCAAGCAGAGTGAGGACGATCCAGCCCGCAACGGCTGCGGGCAGCATCGCGTCGATCCTGTCCATCATGCCCCCGTGGCCGGGCAGCAGCTTGCCCATGTCCTTGATCCCGAGGTCGCGCTTGATCTGCGACTCGACGAGGTCGCCCAGCACGCCCGTGATGACCAACAGCAGACCCAGCGGGATCCCGACCCACCACTGGTTGTGCAGAAGGAACACCACCGAGAACACCGCCGCGCCGATCCCGAACAGCAGTGAGCCGCCCAGGCCTTCCCACGATTTCTTCGGGCTGATCGCGGGCACCATCAGATGCTTGCCGAACAACACGCCCGCCACGTAGCCGCCGATGTCGGCGAACACCGCCGTCGCGATCACCGCGAACACGCGGCGCCCGCCCTCGTCCTGGAAGATCAGCAGCGCACTGAAACTCGCGAACAGCGGGACCCACGTCGCGAGCAGCACCGAGGCCGAGAGGTCGCGCAGATAGTTCACCGGCTGCTCGCGAAGCCCCTGCCCGACCAGGCGCCACACCATGCACACCACGATCGTTCCGGCGTAGGCACCCAGCAGACCGGCGGGGCCGAAGGGCCACGTCAACCAGATCATCGCCTGGCCGCCGAGCAGCAGTGGTATCGCGGGAAGGGCGTAGCCGGCCTCACGAAGCCGGCTGATGACCTCGTACATACCGATCGGGATCGCGATCGCGAGCACCGGTATCCACCCGATGGGCCAGAAGATCAGGACGCCGATCGCGATCGCGCCGAGCAGAACGCCGACGCCGATCGCGGCGGGCAGGTCGCGACCGGCCCGGGACTTCTTCTTGGGCGGCCCTTCGACCGGCGTATCTGCCACGGGAGTCCTGTGCTGATCGGTCACTAGACCTCCAGCAACTCGCCTTCTTTGTGCTTGACCAGTTCGTCGATCTGATTGGTGTAGGTGTGGGTGATCTTGTCGAGATCCTTCTCGGCCCTGCTCACCTCGTCCTCGCCCGCCTCGCCGTCCTTCTTGATGCGGTGCAACTCCTCCATCGCCTTGCGGCGGATGTTGCGTACCGACACCCGGGCGTCCTCGCCCTTGGCCTTGGCCTGCTTCACCAGGTCACGACGGCGTTCCTCGGTCAGCTGCGGAATGGACACCCGAATGACGTTCCCATCGTTCGTCGGGTTCACACCGAGGTCGGAGTTGCGGATCGCTTCTTCGATGTTGCGCAGTTGGTTGGCCTCGTACGGCTTGATGACGACCAGCCGCGGCTCGGGAACGTTGATGCTCGACAGCTGCGTGATCGGCGTGGGCGAACCGTAGTAGTCCATGTTCACGCGGGCGAACATGCCCGGGTTGGCGCGGCCGGTACGGATCGACGACAGGTCGTCGCGCGCCACTGCCACCGCCTTCTCCATCTTCTCTTCGGCATCGAAGAGGGTTTCGTCGATCACGTTGCTCTCCTCATGACGGGCTCCTCGCGGGCGCGTCCGTATTACGTGGTGACCAGTGTTCCGATCTTCTCACCTGCGACCGCACGCGCGATATTGCCATCGGTGAGCAGGTTGAACACCAAGATCGGCATGCCATTGTCCATGCACAGGCTGAACGCGGTCGCATCGGCGACCTTCAGACCGCGGTCGATCACCTCACGGTGGCTGATCGCGGTCAACAGTTCGGCGTTGGGATCCACCCTCGGATCGGCGGTGAAGACGCCGTCGACGGCCTTGGCCATCAGCACCACCTCGGCGCCGATCTCGAGCGCCCGCTGCGCGGCCGTGGTGTCGGTCGAGAAGTACGGCAGGCCCATGCCTGCGCCGAAGATGACCACCCGGCCCTTTTCGAGATGTCGACGGGCGCGAAGGGGGATGTACGGTTCGGCGACCTGGCCCATCGTGATCGCGGTCTGAACGCGGGTCTGAATACCTTCCTTCTCCAGGAAGTCTTGCAGCGCAAGGCTGTTCATCACCGTGCCGAGCATGCCCATGTAGTCGCTGCGGGTTCGCTCCATGCCCCGCTGCTGCAGTTGGGCACCGCGGAAGAAGTTGCCGCCACCGATGACGACGGCCACCTGCACACCGCTGCGAACGACTTCGGCGATCTGTTGGGCCACCTGGTGAACGACGTCAGGGTCCAGGCCCACTTCCCCACCGCCGAACATCTCCCCGCCGAGCTTGAGGAGCACGCGGGAGTACACCGGCCGAAGCGCTGTATCGGCGTGCGGATCGGATGAGGAAGCGGGGGCGGCACCGTTGGAGCTGGTCGGCTCCGGAACCGCCGGGCCGGCGACATTTGATTCCGCCATCCGACTCCTTCGGGTCCTCGCTGAGACTCCCCTAATCCTGCCTCATGGCGGCCTCGAGACCGGCATCCGGGGTCGCGCGTGGCGGATCAGCCCGGCAAGTGTGCGCTCAGCCTGAAGGCAGGCATCGACCTGCGCCCATTCGGCTCCTCCCGTACGTCGGTCACGGGGAAGAATTCCTCGAACCCCTCAGGGAAGACGCCGTGGATTCGCGCGGGCCTGATCTCGTCGATGATCCAGTACTTGGAGACGACGTCCCGCAGTTCGTCCTCGGTGACGGGGTTGGCCGGGCCGTCTGGCATACCGGCCTTGTCGAAGACCAACACGAAGTACGACGCGCCCGGTGCCGCGGCCCGCACGATCGACCGCTGATAGCCCTCGCGCAGTTCGACGGGCATCGAATGGAACAACGTCGAGTCGACGATCGTCGAGAACCGGCCGTCATAGCCGCCGAAGTCACTGATGTCGGCGACCTCGAAGGTGGCGTTGTCCAGGCCGCGCTTGGCGGCTTCGGCCCTGGCCAGGCTGATCGCGGTGGGCGACTGATCCAGCCCGACCGTGGTGAACCCCCGTTCCGCCAGATGCAGCGAGATGGCGGCCTCACCGCAACCGGCGTCGAGGACGTCACCGGTGAACTTGCCCTGTTCGATCAGCGCGGCGAGTTCCGGCTGCGGTTCACCGATGCTCCACGGCGGCTTCGCGCCGGCCATCTCGGGTGCGTCTCCGCGGTACGCGGATTCGAACATCTCATTCGTGGGTCGAGTCATGGCTCCGGTATATCAACGTGGTTGATATGTGTCAAGATGATTGATATGGAAGAGCTGCTCGAGGATCAGCCGCTGGGCTATCTCCTGACCCGCGTGGGAAATGCGCTGCGCGCGGAGTTGACGGCGACCGTCCTCGAGCCGCTGGGAATCGCCTTCCCGCAATACATCTGCATGCGATTCCTGGCGAAGTACCCAGGCCGCTCGAACGCGGACCTCGCCCGCGATACGAACGTCACCCCGCAGGCGATGAACATGGTGCTGCGCCGACTCGAAAGCCGCGGGCTCGTCACCCGACCGACGAGCGTCGCGTCGGGGCGGTCGCTGCCGGCCACGTTGACCCGCGAAGGCGAAGAGCTGCTGAAGCGCACCGACGCCGGCGTACGCGCCGCGGAACGGAAGCTCATGGCGGGGTTGACCGCGGAGCAGCGCCGGGAGTTCAAGCGCATTCTGGTGGCACTCGGATCCGACTGAGCCACACTCGCTTCGAATTAACTAACGTGGGCGATAATTTTTGCTATAAAGGGGTGCGCGGCGACCCTCCGCGGCTTTGCTAACCGACTCGATGAGAGAGCTTAACGCCTATGAGCTTTACCCCTAGCGCTGATGAGGCCATCGAACTGCTCGAAGGATACTTCTACTGGAGCGGCTTCCCGAGGTTGCTGGGATGTGAGATCGAGACGGATTTCACGAAGGCGGACATCGCGCTGGTGGGACTGCCGCTGGCGATCAACCCGGTCGAACGGACGCAGTATCTGGGACCGCGCGCTGTCCGGCACCGATCGCAGGCGTACCACCGCGGCCACCGCGAGTTCGGGATCAACCCCTTCGAGCTGGCCCGGATCCGTGACTTCGGGGATGTACCGATCCCCACCCCGACGATCGCCGATCAAGCGGTTCTAGACATCGAGAAGTTCTACGCACGGATGGACGCCGCCGGGGCGCTGCCGTTCACGATCGGCGGCGACCACGCCTGCACACTGCCGGTGCTGCGGGCCATCGCAGGGCCGAACTCGCGGCGCAAAGGGCCGATCGGGATCATCCATTTCGACTCGCACACAGACACTTACGGTGATTCAGCGGGCGTGCACTGCCATGCCGGTAACGGCTTCCGAGTCGGCAATGAAGAAGGCTTGATCGACGCGTCGCGCTACGTGCACGTCGGCCTCAACGGCCCGATGGTGCACCCGAACATGGACGACTACTCCAAGGACGCCGGGTATCGACTGCTCACGCTCGACGAGATCGAGGACATCGGCATCCCCGCCGCGATCGAAGAGATTCGCAAAGTGATCGGCGACGGACCGGTATACGTGACGGTGGACCTGGACGTGCTGACACTCAGCGACGCGCCCGCCGTCGCCGACCCGGAGGCGGGCGGCCTGACCATGCGGGAGATGCAGAAGATTCTGCGCAGCTTCCGCGGCATGGACGTGGTCGGCGGTGACATCGTGTGCTTCGTCCCCCATCTCGATCCGTCGCAGATCACCGCACTGCACATCAGCGCGATCATGCACGAGATCGTCACGGTCATGGCTGAGGGTGTCGCGAAGACGAGGTAACGCCGGTTCCCATTGGCGGCGGCGCCGACGGTGTGGTCAACTGTGGCGACATGTCGGCCGAATTCCCTTGCGATGAAAATTGTCCTAGCGCCTGACTCGTTCAAAGAGTCGATGTCCGCGACAGAAGCGGTCGCCGCGATGCGCGCCGGCGTGGCATCGGTGTTCCCCGATGCCGAATGCGTTGGCGTTCCGATGGCCGACGGTGGCGAGGGCACCGTCGATGCCGTCGTCGACGCGCTGCACGGCCTGCACGTCGAGGTCGAGGTCTTCGATCCGCTGGGCCGGACGGTCACCGCGCGCTACGGCTACATTCCGCTTCGCCAGCTGGCGGTGATCGAGATGGCGGCTGCATCCGGCCTGGAGCTGATTCCGCCCGACGAGCGAGACGTACTGCGCGCCAGCACCTTCGGCGTCGGACAGCTGATCCGGTCCGCGCTGGATCGCGGAGCCGAGGACACGCTGATCGGGCTGGGCGGATCGGCCACCAACGACGGCGGTACCGGAATGCTCACCGCGCTCGGCGCGGCGTTCCTCGACGCCGATGGCAACCCGCTCGAACCGGGCGGCGCCGCGCTGCGTCATCTCGACCGCATCGACCTCTCCGGCCTGGATCCGCGGGTGCGCGACATCCGCATCCGGGTGGCCTCCGACGTCACCGCACCCCTGCTCGGACCCACGGGAGCCACCGCCGTCTTCGGGCCGCAGAAGGGAGCCACACCTGCCGATGTGGAGCTTCTGGAAGAGGCACTGACCCAGCTGGCCACCGTCACGACGGCGACGCTGGGAAAGGCGAACCCACAACGCCGGGGGGCGGGCGCCGCAGGCGGCCTCGGCTTCGCGGTCGTCGAATTCCTCGGCGCGGAAAGCAAACCCGGCGTCGACGAGGTCGCCGCGACCGTCGGCCTCGAGAATGCACTCCGCGGCGCCGACTGGGTGTTCACCGGCGAAGGCAGCGTCGACGCCCAAACCGTCATGGGTAAAACGCCATTCGGCGTCGCTCAGGCCGCCGTGCGGGCAGGCGCGCGGGTGGTGATCTTCGCCGGGCGCGTAGCGCCCGACGCCTCGGTGCTGCTGGAGCACGGCGTGGAGCGTCTCGTGGCGATCACCGCCGAAGGCACGCCCATTGAACAGGCGTTGCGCGAGGGCGCCGAATCGCTACGGCGCGCCGCGACCGAAATCTGTCGCGATATCGCCGGCTAGTGATGGTGGCATGCCGCCGGTGGCGACGGCGGTATGTCCAGCGCCGGATTCCCGTCGAAGAAACCGACGGGCTTGAGATGGAAGCCGTTATAGGCACACGGCATCACCGGCCAGTCTTCGGGCCGCACCACGTGATGAGCGCCCACGGTGTACCACAGCACGACGTCGGAGTTCTCCAGCGGCGCATCGTCGGCGATGTAGCACGGCAGGCCCTGCATGTCGGCCGACTGATACATGTAGTCACCTGCCGCGAACCTCTCCGCGGGATCGTATTTCGTCACCCATAGGTTGTGCTGCACGAATCGCGCGCGGTCGTAGATGTACGAGCCCTCCTGAACCATCACCGGCACGATCTCCCGTGGCGTGAGCTTGTAGGCCACAGGGCTGCCGAGTTCGTTGAGCTTGTTCGGGTTGGCGATCTTCCAGTAGCGGCCGGTTTTCCAGTCCCAGTCCCTGGCGCCCATCTCCTCCGACGCCACCAGAGTGTCGCGGGTGATCCACGCATTGCGGTGAGGGTTGAGCGCGGGGTCGGGCTCGGGTATCGAATCGACCTCGTAGACACTGTTTCCCGCCCCGTCGATGCTCATGTCGAGGCGGAAGCTGAAGAAGTGCTGGTGATTGGGGCCGTAGATGTTGGGCGCGACGAGCTTTCCCCATCGCGGCGTTTCCCCGTCGGGAACCGCGCCGGTGGTGAGCACGCCGGAAAGCTTGACCTCCACCTCCATCGACGCATCGTTGTAGAAGTACCAGAAGAACCCGTACTCGTAGTTCCCCACGGTGCAGATCATCGAGATCACCAGGCGTCGGGCACGCCGGACCTCGACCTCCTCGGTACGGAAATCGGTGTGCTTCCAGGAGATCCCGTAGTCCTCCTCGTGCATGCAGATGGCGTTGGGGATGGTCACCGCCTTGCCTGACGAGTCGTTGACCGTGGCGTCGAAGTAGTAGATCTCGCCGAGGCAGTCGCACCCCAGCGTCAGCGGGTTGGCGGAGAAGCCCATGCCGACTTCGCCCATGTCGAAGACGTTCTTGTTCCAGTGCGTCGGCGACGAGTCGCCGTACGGGACGACCATTTCCGAAAGCGATGCACGGTAGATGATCGGCCGGACCTCGCCGCGGTCGGTGTACGTGATCTCATGCAGCACGATGCCTTCACGTGGGTTGAACCCCACCCGCATCGACCATTTCTGCCACTGCACCTTCCACCCGTCGACGGTGAAGCTGGGGCCGTCGGGCTGGGTGATCTCGATCGGCTTCACGTCGGAACGAAACTCCGTGAACGCCGGCCGGTTGTCCTCGTCGAACATGAACTTCTCGGTGTAGTTTCCCGCCTTCGACGGCAACGGCACCACACCGTGGTCCTCGACGTCGATGACCTCCATCTTGCCCAGGTCGAACGTCACGATCAGGCCTTCGATGGGCCGGGCGTAGCCATGCTCGGACGGCGCAGCCCGCATAAAAGTCAGCGGTCGGCAGACGAGCGGCGAGTTGTCGTAGCTGTCCTGAGGACCGTAATAGCCTGCGGGCCAAGGGTCGATCATCGCCAGGTCGAAATCGGTGACGCCGCGTTTGCGCATCGCCTCCTGCCAGCGGGGGTCCTCTCTGACCTTCTCCTCGACTCCGGTCATCCATTCAACGAGATAGGACGGAAAGCGGCCCGCAATCGGCTTCCAGGACGTGATCAGGCGCGCCTGCAGGTCCACGACTGCTTCGTACAGCGCCTTGGCGGCGGGGTCGTAGGCCGTGACGAACGCCTGCCGCGGTATGTCGGTCACACCCTCGAATGTCAGCTCGGGTCGCTTGGCCGGCTCGGCGAGTTGAATCATGACGAATCGCAAGGTGGGAGTGGCGTATTCGGTATCGGTGATGATCTCGGCCGCGGCCTCGATCTCCTCTCCCGTCAGGGGATCGAGCGGATACGCGACGTCGCCGCTCGTGGGGTCTGCGCGCAGTGCAGTGCTGTCCATTGTCATTTCGACTCACCCTCCGTTGTGGCGGTTTCCGATTTCGTCAGATCGAGGACCGCCAGGTGCGCGAGCGCATCCTCTTCACTGACCTTGTGCGCCGAGCGGCGCCCGAAGATGTACACGATGACGCCGAGGGCGACCATCATGAGCCCGATGCCGCCCGTCCACGTCATCCAAGTGGCCGCAGGCACGTCGATCCACGGGGTGACGAACGAGTAATAGATGCCGCCGAGCGTGCCGATCGTGCCGACGATCACGGTCGCCCACACCCCGGTCATACCGCCGGGGATACGCCAGAACTGTTCGGTGGCATAGCGGTCGGCGTACTTTCTGCGCGCGATGATCACCGGGAACAGGAAGAAGAACCCGGAGATCAGCCAGACGACGCTGAGACCGCCCTGGATGTAGATCGTGACGTTGGCCATGCTGCTCTGCGAGTACAGGGTCACCAGGATGATCGACGACAGCACGCCTTGGATGAGCACCGCGGTGACGGGGTTGCGGGTGCGCGGGTTCAGATGCGTGAAGAGGCGGGGCAGATGACGCTCCAGTCCGGAGACGAAGATCAGCCGGGAGTAGGCGACCTGGTAGGTCGTC
Source organism: Mycobacterium barrassiae (assembly GCF_025822765.1). Taxonomy (GTDB): domain Bacteria; phylum Actinomycetota; class Actinomycetes; order Mycobacteriales; family Mycobacteriaceae; genus Mycobacterium; species Mycobacterium barrassiae. The sequence goes on from NZ_JACKUK010000023.1 coordinate 336,771, forward strand.
AGCGCGATGAACACGATGACGGCCAGCACCACCGCGGCGACCTCCATCAGGCCGGGGAAGCCTGACTTGTCGAGGTTTTCGACGACACCGACGACGGGATCGATTTCGTCGCCAGAGAGCACCATCATCGTGCCGAGCGTGGTGAGCAGGTAGATGGCGATCAGGGCCGCCGAGCCCCAGACGATCATCTTGGCGCCGCTCTTCCGCACCGAGAGGAACTCCGCACCCATGTTGTACGGGGTCTCGACGCCGAGCAGGTACAGCACCACGGTGCCGAACAGGAAGCCCGCGCCTGTGAAGTCGGGGACCAGCGAGTCGTGCAGACTGAACGGCGTGGCGGAGCCGTGCCGCAGCGCGTAGATGAGACCGCAGATGAAGACCGTCAGGGCCAGCACCCAGTAGACCACGAAAACCGAGCTCATGATCCGTTGGTTGGCAGCCAGTTTCGCCAGCGCAAGCCCGATCACCGACCACAGGACCACGAGCTGAAGGATGATCGTCGTCGTCAGCCCCAGCTCTGCGTGGAACGCCAGAAGCAGAAACTGCAGCACGATGGCCGGCGACCCAGCGCCGTTGAGGATCACCGGAATCCATGACAGATAGCCGCCGATATACCCCCAGGTCTCTCCCATCGTGCGGGTTGCCCAGATGTAGACACCGCCCTGGCCGGGCCACAGGTTGCCGAGTTCGACGCAGGCCATACCGGCGGGCACCAGGAACAGCGCAATGCCGAGCGCCCACATCGGGATCGCTGTCCAGCCGCCGGCAGCCATGACCGACGAGCCGGTGATCCAGCAGATGATGAAGACGTAGATCGCCGTCAGTCCGAAGGTACTGAGTACCTTTGGCAGCACCTGCTCCGGGATGAGCTCGGCGTTCAAGAGCTTGCCGGGGTCCGACGGGCGGGCCGCTTCGAGTTCCTGAGTCATCATGGACTCCCAACCTCGTTGGATCAGTTGATGATCTGTCCGTCTTTCATGCGGACAACACGGCTCGCTTCGTCGGCCACCGTGGGATCGTGAGTGCTGGCGACGACGGTGACGCCCAGGGTCGAACACAGGTCGCGCAGCATCCGCACGACCGTCTCGCCGGTGCGATGGTCGAGATTGGCCGTCGGCTCGTCGGCGAGTACGAGCGTCGGGCTGCTGATCAGTGAGCGTGCGATGGCGGTGCGTTGCTGTTCACCACCGGACATCTTCGTCGGCTGATGATGCACGCGGTGACTGAGCCCTACGAGGTCGAGCAACTCTAATGCTCTGGCACGCAATGCTTTTCGATCGTAGGGTTCGAACATCAGGGGTAACTCGACGTTCTCAACCGCGGACAGGAACGGGATCAGGTTGTAGCTCTGGAAGATATAGCCGATCGTGTCGTGCCGCAGCGCCGCGAACTGGCTTTCGGTCAGCGTCGCCGTGTCGCGTCCGGCCACCTTCACGGTGCCCTTGGTCGGCCGGTCCAAACCGCCGATGATGTTCAGCAGCGTCGACTTTCCGCTGCCGCTGGGCCCCATCAGACAGACGAACTCCCCCAGCGTCACCTGTAGCTCGGCCGCCACCAGCGCCTTGACGATCTCGTCGCCGAGTTTGTGCAGCTTCCACACATCGCTGACCTCGATGACCAGCGGCGGGTCCGCCACGCCGCTGGGAACGTCCGCCCTGTCTTCCGTCGCGGTCATTCGGTCAACCTCCTGACGTCAGTGATCGGATCGGCGGGCGAGACGCTGCGTTCCACGTCGGGACGATGCTCGTGGCAAGCGCGGCGACTACGCTGACACCGATCGCGAGCGCCGCGCCCACGGCCAGCCCCGCCCCCGACACTCCCGTTTCGAAGAAGCCGGCTGCACCGCAGACGATTCCGATCGCAACGGCCAAGCCCACCCCGAGGAGCGCGCCCGCCACGGCGGCAATGACCGGCTCCACCAGCAACGCCGCCACCACGGGTTTGCGCGGGACACCGCTGGCGCTGAGCACTCCCAGTTCCCGGGTCCGATGGCCGACCGTACGCGTGGTGGCCACCGCCACTTCGACGACGCCGACCAGCAGCACGGTGACCGCGATGAGTACCACCGCCCGCCCGATCTCGTCGGCATGCCCCAGCGACGCGGACTGCGCGCGGATTCCCTCGGCCATGCCGAACACGATCACCACCAGGAAGGCTCCAGTCGCCGTCGTGATCGCCGGGAGCCACATCTCCCGGACGCGCCGACGCGTCGCCAACCACCCGTAGGACACCCCCATTCGCAGCATCAGCGGTCCCCCAGCAGCGAGACCGGTCGTTGCTGCAGCAGGCGGTGCACCGGGATCAGGGCGCAGACGATCGCCATCGCGGGCAGGAAAGCGGCGACCATCCCTGCGGCCTGCAGCCACGCCGTCGGCGTCGCGATGGAGGGAATCACCAGGGCGACAGCCACCCCCGCACCGAGCACACCCACCAGATAGGCGACGACGAAGACCACCATCGACTCGACGAGGAAGAAGTACAGCACCTCGTCGGCGAGGCCGATGCTCGACATGATGCCGAATTCGCGACGCCGCTCCTGCACGGCTGCGAGAAAAGATGATACCGCGATCACGAACCCGAGACCGAGGCCGATGGTCGAGATGAGGCCGAGCGTGGAACTGGTGATCTGGCCGGAGAACAAGGCCGAGAACTTCTGCTCGAAGCCGAGTGGACCGGTGCCGCCGACCGTGTCGTAGATCAGGCCGTGGCCGTTCGGATCGGGCGTGACGGAGGGATCTGCGGTCGAGTCGAGATCGACTGCGGCGCCGAATATCTGTGCCAGGTCGCGACGCTTCTGGTCACCGGGCGGTGCGAAGACGGTCCACCAGCCGTTCTCACCGACAACCGAACGGGCAAGCGGCGTCGCGACCGTGATCGACTGGCCGGTTCCTTCCACACGCACGACCAAGTGCTGCCCGCCGATGTCGATCCAACCCCCCGACTGGACGGCCAACCTCTCCGCGATGGCAGCTCCTAAAATTGCTATACCGCTTGGCATTTCGTCACTTCCGCGCAGCGACACCGAATGGCCACCGATCTGTGTCAGCCCCGACAGCACCCGGGTCGCAGTCCACCCCGGCGGTACGGTGATGTCCGGGGCGGGGCCGTCGGCGACCAACGCCTGCGCGTCGCTGTCGTAGTGCACGCCGGCGGCAGGTACCACCCACAGCTGCGCGCCACCGAGCACGTCGCCGACCGAATCAGCACCCGTGATCGCAAAACTGGCCGAGACGGTGCGCACGACCGTGACACATGCGATGGCCAGCGCGATCCCGAGCACGGACAGTACGAACCGTTCGGGGCGTCGGCGGATGTTGGCCAGCGCGAACCGGACCAGACACCCGAAGGTGTTTCCTTTTGAGGTGGCGATCGCCGGTGATCGAGAAGATGTGGACGCAATCGTCTCCACAAGTAGGAATGGTGGGCCCGGAAAGTTTCACCCACCGCAGCGCGGAGTGTCTCCGTCGTTAACTAGAAGGGGTTCCGGTTACGGCGCTGTGTCGCGGCGGCACGAGAGCGGCGGCGGCCTATCCCGGCCATCATCAGCGGCGTGCACACCCGAAGGTCTTGCTTGAACCGGGCTGACACCGCCTCGGCGGCCTCGGGTGTGACCAGTCCAGCATCCACGATGGCACCGCGAATGCTCTCGAAGGTCAACCGGAAGAAGTCGAAACCCGGTGAGTCGGAGTCGATGATGCGCACCCTGCCCTCGCCACGGACCTCTTCGAAGCCCGCATCGACGAGGTCGCCGACGACGCGCCCACCGTAGTTCCGCTCGAAGCCCGCTCGGGCCATGAACTCCAGAATGGAATCGGTGACCCTGCCGAGCTGTTCGTCCTCGTCGCCGAAACGGAAGGCGCTCCAGTCGTAGTCCTCGATGACGATCCAGCCGCCGGGACGCAGGGCACTCGCCAACCGGTCGAGGATCTGTCGCCGGTCCGCGAGGTGTTCGAGGACGAGACGCGAATGGACCAGGTCGAACTCGGCCTGCGGCAGGTCAGCGTCGCGAATATCCATGCGGTGCACTGTGATCGAGTCGGAGACCAGGTGTTCGACGAACCGGGTGTCGATGTCGACGGCAGTGACGTGAGCACCACGGCCCGCCATCCACTCGACGAGCGCTCCACCGCCCGCGCCTACCTCGAGGCACTTCCAACCCGGGCCGATGCCGAGGTCGTCGAGGAGCACCCGACTTCCCGGATCCCACAACGCCTCCATGCCCGACAACCTTTCGCGCTCCTGCGCGAAACCCTGATCGAAGACGTAGTCGCGAGTCATCCCTGGATTCGCGCCCACGGGCGCGCCTCCTCCAATTCGTAAGCCAGTTCCAGCAGCCGGGCTTCGCGGCCGCGCGTGCTCGACAGCATCATGCCGACGGGAAGTCCGGTGGCCGATTCGGCCAGCGGCAGCGAGATCGCGGGATCGCCGGTCGCATTCTGCAGCGGGGTGAAGGCCGCCCAGTCGACGAGTCGTTCCATCACGGTGTCGAAGTCCTGCGTCGGGTCCAGGTGGCCGATCGGCGGGGTGACCTCGGCAAGCGTGGGCATCAGCAGGGCGTCGAATTCTGCGCCCTGCCGAGCGGTGATGCGGTGCGACGCGGACAGCCTGCGGATGGCCAGCGGCAGTTTGTGAAGGTTGCGGGCGGCCTTGCGTTCGAGTCCGAGCGTGATGTTGTCCAGACGCGTGCGGTCGAAGCTCGGCCCGAACATGCGACGTCCGCCGCGAACCACCGCGAACGCGAGGAACGACCAGTAGACCAGGAAGTCGTCCTTGAACCGTGCGGGCACCGGATTGTCGATCTCGGTGACGCGGTGACCCAGTTCCTCGAGCAGCGCCGCGGTCTTCAGCGTCAACTCACGGACCTCCGGGCTGGCGTCGCGGGAGATGGAGTGCGTGCACACTCCGATGCGCAGTCGCTGCTTGCTCGGCTGCGTCACATCGCCGATGGGCGCCAGCCTCGGATTGCGGTACACACGCTCCGCTTCACGCATGAATGCGGCGGTATCGCGAACCGACCGTGACACCACACCGTTGACGACGAGGTGGAGCGGCATCTGCGCCGTCTCCTTGTCCAGCGGCAGCCGCCCACGTGTCGGCTTCAAACCGACTAATCCGTTGCAGGAGGCGGGGATTCGGATCGAACCGCCGCCGTCGTTGGCATGTGCCATCGGCACGGCCCCGGCAGCGACGAACGCGGCCGAGCCGGACGACGATGCACCCGCGGTGTAGTCCGTGTTCCACGGGTTTCGCACGGGGCCGATCCGCGGATGCTCGGCCGAACCGCTGAACCCGAACTCCGACATCTGCGTCTTACCCAGGGGCACGAGACCCGTTCCGAGAAACACCCGCGCGAACGCTCCGTCGGCGGGCATCGGGTGCGGGTCCCAGGCGTCGGTGCCCTGCATCGTCGGCCAGCCGCGAACGGCGACGTTGTCCTTGATGAAGGTCGGCACGCCATCGAAGTAGCCGCCGAACTCGCAAGTCGCTCCCGCGCGTGTCCGCGCGCGGTCATAGGCCTCGTGAGCCAGGCCGTTCAGCGCCGGGTTGACGGCCTCGGTGCGGGCGATCGCCGCTTCGATCAGTTCGGTTGCCGACACCCTGCCGGCACGAAGGGCTTCGACAAGGCCGACGGCGTCAAGGTCGCCGAGGGCGTCGTCGCCGAAGGCATGAATACGAACCATGTAGCGACGGTACCAAGTCGTACCGGCCGTTCGGGTCCACCAATGCAAAAGGCCCCCAGGAACCCCGGGGGCCTTCGCAAGAGCGCGTTGTTACGCCTGGCCGACCTCGAAGCGGACGAACCGTGTGACGGTCACCCCCGCCTCGTCGAGCAGCGCCTTCACCGTCTTCTTGTTGTCGGACACCGACGGCTGATCCAGCAGCACGACGTCCTTGTAGAAACCGGTGACCCGGCCCTCGACGATCTTGGGCAGGGCCTGCTCGGGCTTACCCTCGTTGCGCGCGGTCTCCTCGGCGATGCGCCGCTCGTTGGCGACGATGTCCTCGGGAACGTCCTCACGCGTGAGGTACTTGGCCTTCAGCGCCGCGATCTGCAGCGCCACGGCGTGTGCGGCCTCTTTGTCGGACCCGGTGTACTCGACCAGCACACCCACCGCGGGCGGCAGGTCGGCGGCACGCTTGTGCAGGTACGTCTCGACGGTGCCGTCGAAGCAGGCGACGCGGCGCAGTTCGAGCTTCTCGCCGATCTTCGCCGACAGGTCGGCGATGGCCTGCTCGACGGTGGTAGTCGCCGATCCTTCGCCAATAGGAGAGGCCTTGAGCGCGTCGACGTCGGTTGCCTTCGCCGCCGCGGCAGCGGCGACGATCTGATCGGCAACAGCCTGGAACTCGGCGTTCTTCGCGACGAAGTCGGTTTCCGAGTTGAGCTCGATCAGCGCGCCGTCCTTCGCGGCGACCAAGCCTTCTGCGGTCGCACGCTCGGCGCGCTTGCCGACGTCCTTGGCGCCCTTGATGCGGAGCAGTTCGACGGCCTTGTCGAAATCGCCGTCGGACTCGACCAGTGCGTTCTTGGAGTCGAGCATGCCGGCACCGGTGAGCTCCCGAAGTCGCTTCACATCGGCAGCGGTGTAGTTCGCCATTTCAGCCTTTCCCTACGAGTCTTGCGGGGTGTCGGTGGTGGGGGCCGCCTCGGCGGCGCCGGCATCCGTCGATGCGGTCGCGCCTGCGAGCAGCTCCTGCTCCCACTCGGCGAGCGGCTCGGCAGCCAGCCCATCTTGGCCGGCCTGGGCCTCTCCATCACCCTTGCCTGCGCCGGCACGGGCCTGCAGACCCTCGGCGACCGCGGAGGCCACCACCTTGGTCAGCAGCGCGGCCGAGCGGATCGCGTCGTCGTTGCCCGGAATCGGGTAGTCGACGAGATCAGGATCGCAGTTGGTGTCGAGGATCGCGATGATCGGGATGTTCAGCTTGCGAGCCTCCGCAACCGCGAGGTGCTCCTTGTTGGTGTCGACGACCCAGATCGCCGACGGCACCTTCTGCATGTCGCGGATACCGCCGAGCGACCGCTCGAGCTTGTTCTTCTCGCGGGTCAGCATCAGGATTTCCTTCTTGGTGCGACCCTCGAAGCCACCGGTCTGCTCCATCGCCTCGAGTTCCTTGAGGCGCTGCAGCCGCTTGTGCACGGTGGAGAAGTTGGTGAGCATGCCGCCGAGCCAACGCTGGTTCACGTAGGGCATGCCGACGCGGGTCGCCTCTGCGGCGATCGACTCCTGGGCCTGCTTCTTGGTGCCGACGAACATGATGCTGCCACCGTGGGCGACAGTCTCTTTCACGAACTCGTAGGCCTTATCGATGTACGTCAGCGTCTGCTGCAGATCGATGATGTAGATGCCATTGCGGTCGGTGAAGATGAACCGCTTCATCTTGGGATTCCAGCGACGGGTCTGGTGCCCGAAGTGGGTGCCGCTGTCGAGCAGCTGCTTCATGGTTACAACAGCCATGATGGGGCCATTTTCCTTTGTGTCGGTTGTCGTCCGGCGTCGGTTGATGCCGAACCCTGGTGCCTGCTGGGAGTGCCAACCCGTCGCGAGACGGGACCGCTGGCATCCGGATATGACCTGTGGAACCGGGTCATGGTGAGACACGCGAAGTCAGCCCGCGTGAGCGAGCTGCGGATAGGAGTTTACACGCTGTTCGGGGGTGCTTTTTCCACAGCGCGCTGACGGTCCACAGATTACGGCTCAGGGCTGGCGGAATCGTCGGCCGTCGCGCTGAGCTGGACTTATGCGGTGGATCGTGGTCTTGGTGGTTGCGGTTGCCCTCGCTGCCCCCGCCGCGGCCGAGAGTGCGCGACTGGATTGGCCGCTGCGACCTCGACCTGCGGTTATGCGGGAGTTCGACGTGCCGTCACCCAACTGGCGACCGGGCCATCGCGGCGTCGATCTCGCCGGAGTACCAGGTCAGCCGGTATACGCCGCCGCGGAGGGGACGGTGGTGTTCGCCGGTGAGCTGGCGGGCCGGCCGGTGGTGTCGATCGCGCATCCCGGCGGGTTGCGGACCAGCTACGAACCCGTCCGGGCATCGGTGCGGGTGGGCCGCCACGTCGATGCGGGCGCGATGGTGGGGCGACTGGAGCCCGGCCACGCCGGCTGTGCGGTGGCCGCCTGTCTGCACTGGGGCGCGATGTGGGGTCCGGCGTCGCGGGCCGACTATGTCGATCCGCTTGGCCTCGTCGCGACGACGCCGATCCGCCTCAAGCCCGTCCCGCGCTAGCGTTTTGTGTGCGTTCGCGAGCGCTCACCGCTCCTAAACGCACACAAAACGCCGGGGGTCAGGCGCGGGGGTGGGCCTGGTCGTGCACCGCGCGCAGGCGTGCGACGGTCACATGGGTGTAGAGCTGCGTCGTCGCGAGAGTGGAATGTCCGAGCAGTTCCTGGACGACGCGCAGATCGGCGCCGCCCTCGAGCAGGTGAGTGGCCGCGCTGTGCCGCAGCCCGTGCGGGCCGATATCGGGTGCCCCGTCGACGGCGGCCATCGTCTGGTGCACGACGGTGCGGGCCTGCCGGGGGTCGAGCCGTCTCCCCCGCGCGCCCAACAGCAGCGCCGGCCCAGAATCCGCGGTGGCCAACGCCGGACGCCCCTCGGACAGCCACGCGTCGAGTGCCGCGGCCGCGGGCGCCCCGAACGGCACCGTGCGTTGCTTGTTGCCCTTGCCCAGCACCCGCAGCAACCGCCGAGACGTGTCGACGTCGTCGATGTCGAGGCCGCAGAGCTCGCTGACGCGGATGCCGCTGGCATACAACAGTTCGACGATCAGCTGGTCCCGCAGGGCAAGCGGATCCCCTTGCTGCGCACCGGATTTTGCCGCCGCCATGGCATCGAGCGCCTGGTCCTGACGGAGCACGGCGGGCAGTGTTCGACGGGACTTGGGTACCTGCAGGCGTGCGGCCGGGTCGCTGGCGATCAGCCCCCGCCGCGTCGCCCATGCGGTGAACGTCTTGACCGCGGAGGTGCGCCGGGCCAGCGTCGTCCTCGCGGCGCCCGTCGCGGCCAGGGCCGCGAGCCAAGAACGCAGCACAGGCAGGGTCAACGCACCGATGCCGGCGTCCGGCGAGCGCTCGGCGACGAAGTCGAACAGCGAGTGCAGGTCGCCGAGATACGCGCGACGGGTGTGGTCGGAGCGCCCGCGCTCCAGCGCGAGGTACTCGTCGAACTCCTCGAGGATCGCGTCCACGCCGTCAACCGTGGCAGACGACGGGGCTGCGATTCAGGTGACGCGCCGCAACGTGTCGGGAGTCAGTTCCTTCAGCGACCGGTACCCGTCGACCGCCATGGTCAAGTCGGCCTCGGCGAGCAGTGACCGCAGGACATGGACGATGCCGTCCTCCCCGCCAAGGGCGAGGCCGTATGCGTAGGGCCTGCCGATCGCCACCGTCGAGGCGCCCAACGCGATCGCCTTGACGATGTCGACGCCGCTGCGGATGCCCGAATCGAACAACACGGGCATCCCGTCGGCGGCCTCCACCACATCGGGCAGGCAGTCGATGGGGGGTATCCCTCCGTTGGCCTGCCGGCCGCCGTGATTGGAGCAGTAGATCGCATCGGCGCCTTCGTCTTTCGCGCGCAGCACGTCATCGGGATGGCAGATGCCCTTGAGGAGGATCGGCAGCGTGGTCAGGGAGCGCAGCCATGGCAGGTCGTCCCACGTCAGCGGATTCCCGAAGACCGAAATCCACTTCATGATCGCCGCCTGCAGATTTTCTTCGGGCGGCTGGTCGAGACTGTCGCGAAACACCGGATCGGTGGTGTAGTTCGCCAGGCAGTGGCCACGCAGGAAGGGAAAGTTTGACGTAGCCAGGTCGCGTGGCCGCCACCCGGGGATCCAGGTGTCCAGGGTGACGACGATGCCCTTGAACCCGGCGGCCTCGGCGCGGTGCACGAAGCTGGCAGCGACGTCGCGGTCCTTCGGTGTGTAGAGCTGGAAGAACCCCGGAGTGTCGCCCAGCGCGGCGGCCACGTCCTCCATCGGATCGGCGGTCATGGTCGACGCGATCATCGGGACGCCGGTTTTCGCGGCGGCACGCGCGGTGGCCAGGTCACCGTGCCCGTCCTGCGCGCACAGGGCGATGACCCCGACGGGCGCCAGCATCACCGGCGACGCCAGGCTGAGCCCGAGAAACTCGACCGAGAGATCGCGTTCGGCGGCGCCGACGAACATCCGGGGCATCAAACCCCAGTTCTCGAAGGCGGTGACGTTGACGCGCTGAGTCCGCTCATCACCCGCACCACCCGCGACATAGGACCACATCCCGGGCGACATCGCGGCCTGCGCCTTGGCCTCCAACTCCGCGAACGACATCGGAAGCGTCGGCAGGACGCCGGACAGACCCTGGAGGTAGATCTCGAACTCGTAATCGCTGTACGCCATCCGGCTAGCGTGCCAGTCCGGGGTTACGCGGTGGCCTGTTCTGCCTTCGCGAGTTCGGCCTTCCACTGCCGGAAGGTTTCCTCGGTGCGACCGCGCCGCCAGTACCCGGAGATCGACGACGCCCACTTGGCGTCCACGCCGCGCTCCTTGCGGATGTAGGGCCGCAGATTGTGCATCACGGCCTGCGCCTCCCCGTGGACGAACACCTGTACTTGACCGGGCAGCCACGGCGCGCCCTTGACCGCATCGATCAGCGGCGCGTGATCACCGGCCTGCTGCTCGGGCACCAGGTCGGCACGACCGCCCCGGTAGATCCACTTGATGTCGACTCCCGGCGGCGCGGTCAGTTCGACTTCGTCCTCCGGGCCGGCCACCTCGATGAACACCTGGCCGATCGCGTTGTCCGGCAACGCTTCCAACGCCTTACCGATCGCCGGGATAGCTGCCTCGTCGCCGGCCAGCAGATGCCAGTCGGCCGCCGGGTCAGGGGCATACGCTCCGCTCGGCCCCATCAGATAGGCCGGTTGGCCAGGGACGGCGGAGGTGGCCCACGGCCCGGCGACCCCGTGCTCGCCGTGCACGACGAAGTCGATGGCGATCTCGCGGCGCTCGGCGTCCACCCGCCGAACCGTGTACGTGCGCACGGGAGGTTGTTGTTCAGGGGGCAGCGTCTTGAAGCTGTCCAACGTCAGCGGTTGTGGCAGCGCGGCAACGTCGACCCCGTCGGGCACGAACACGATCTTGACGTATGCGTCGGTGTAATCGTTGGGGGTGAACGTGTCAAAGCCGTCACCACCGAGCACCACCCGCGTGAGATGCGGGGTCAGCTGCTCGGTACGCACCACTTCGAACGTGTGCACCGGCCGTCCTGCCACGGTTCCTCCCGTCGTCAATTCACCTTGTCGAGGATACGAGGGCCCCCACAGTGGAGGTCGGCTACCTCATACCGGCTCAACCGGTCGAGCCAGCTTCCATTTCCCATCACGGCGGACAACCAAACCGCCGAGCTCGAGTACCGCCAGCGGACCGAGCACCTGCGTCGCGGGCACACCGGCGGCCACCGCGATCTCGTCGACCGTGCGAGCGGCGCGGGCCGGGAACGCGTCGTAGACACGCTTCTCCGTATCGTCCAGTCCGTCCAGCGCGGATGTCGGGCGCTCCTCGTCGGGGGCGAGTTCGCCGACGCGCCCGATCAGTTCGACGATGTCTTCGACGCGGGTGACCAGGTGTGCGTTGGCGCGCAGCAGGGCATGGCATCCCACCGACACCGACGACGTCACCGGGCCGGGCACCGCACACACCGCGCGGCCGAGCGCACGGGCCCAGGCCGCGGTGTTGGCCGCGCCGCTGCGCGCGCCGGCCTCGACGACGACGGTGGCGCCCGCGAGGCCGGCGACCAACCGGTTGCGGGTCAGAAAGCGGTGCCGCGCCGGCCGCACGCCAGGTGGATACTCGCTGACCACCAGGCCCTGCTCGCGGATCCGTCGCAACATCGCGGCATGCCCGGATGGATACGGCACGTCGACACCGCCTGCGAGTACCGCGACCGTCACTCCGTCGGCCGCCAGTGCGGCACGGTGTGCGGCGCCGTCGATTCCGAAGGCTCCGCCCGATACGACCGCGGCATCCCGAGCGGCCAGACCCGCGGCGAAATCGGCCGCGACGTAGTCGCCGTAGGCGGTCGCGGCGCGGGTACCGACGATCGCGGCGGCGCGGTAGGACACCTCGTCGAGGCGCGCAGGCCCGACAGCCCACAGCACCATCGGTTCGTGCGCCTGGGCGCGCAGCCGGTCGTCCGCCCCGCGGAATGCGGTGAACGCCAACAACGGCCATTCGGCGTCGTCGGCGGTGATCAGCCGTCCCCCCATACGATTCAACACATCTAAATCGTCTGCTGCACAGTCGATCTGGCGCCGCGCGTCGACCCTTCGAGCCAAAGCGTCATCTTCGGCCTTCCCGGTGCGGACACGATCGGCCGCCTCGACGGGGCCGACCCGCCGCACCAGTGCGAGCAACTCCGGACAAGGCGGCTCGGCGACCCGTGACAGGTACGCCCACGCCCGTGAGATCTCATCACTCATCGCGCACCGCCGTTCTGCCGGAAGCTCAGTGCGGTGTTGACGTCCCCCAGCACCGGCGACGTTCGGCCAGCCAGGTCACTCAGAGTCCACGCGACCCTCAAACAGCGGTCCGCACCACGCATGCTGATCTGCCGCCGGTCCAGCGCACTGCTGAGCGGTTGCATCACCTTCGCGGGCAGCCGGAACTCCTTGCGTAACAATGGTCCGCGCACCTCGGCATTCGTGCGGATACCGTATGGCCGCCAACGCTCCGCCGCAGCCGCGCGGGCCTCGGCCACGCGGGCACACACCACCGCGGTGGATTCGCCCTCCTGCAGGTTGAACGCACCGGCGCGCTCCGCGTGCATCTCGACGACAAGGTCCACCCGATCCAGCAGCGGACCCGACAACTTGCCCAGATACCGCCGCTTCACGTGTCCCGGACAGATGCAGTCTCGCGGGTCGGCAGGCGCGCACGGACAGGGGTTGGCGGCCAGCACCAACTGAAACCGTGCCGGATAGCGCGCGACGCCATCGCGGCGAGCCAGCCGAATCTCACCGTCTTCCAACGGAGTTCGCAACGCCTCCATGACGCTGACGCCGATCTCCGCGCATTCGTCGAGGAACAGCACCCCGCGATGGGCACGGCTGACCGCTCCTGGCCGGGCCATCCCGCTGCCGCCGCCCACGATCGCCGCAACGCTGGAGGTGTGGTGCGGCGCCACGAACGGTGGCCGCGTGATCAACGGCGTACTGCTCGACAGCAGGCCCGCCACCGAATGGATGGCCGTAACCTCGAGCGCCTCACTCTCGCTGAGTGCAGGCAACAATCCCGGAAGCCGCTGCGCCAGCATCGTTTTACCGACACCTGGCGGACCTGTCAGCATCAAATGGTGCGCACCTGCGGCTGCGACCTCGACCGCGTATCGGGCCTGCGTCTGACCAACCACGTCGGCCAGGTCCGCCGAAGGAGACGGGGCAGGGGACGACGTGGCGACCGACTCCTCGAGTTGCGCCTTCCCCGTGATCCAGTCCCGAAGTTGGCGCAGCGTCCGCACGCCTCTGACGTCAACGCCGTCCACCAGGGCGGCTTCGGCGAGATTGTCTACGGGGACTACGACGGTCGGCCATCCCGCGCGCTTGGCCGCGAGCACGGCAGGCAACACCCCTTTGACCGGCCGCACCCGGCCGTCGAGCGCCAACTCACCGAGCAGAACCGTCTTCTCCAGCCGCGGCCATTCCGCCTTGCTCTGCGCGACCATCACGGCGAGCGCCAGGGCAATGTCGAATACCGAACCCATCTTCGGCAACGTGGCCGGTGACAATGCCAACGTCAGCCGCGCCTGAGGCCAGTCGTTGCAGCAGTTGGTGATCGCTGCGCGCACTCGGTTCCGCGACTCTTGCAGCGCGGCGTCGGGCAACCCCACCAGATACACGCCGGGCAACCCCGAAGTGATATCGGCCTCGATCTCCACGATGTGCCCGTCGAGGCCGTGAACGGCCACCGAGAACGCTCGCCCCAGCGCCATCAGCCGACACCTCGCAGATGGGTGATCTCGGGGATGGGCCGCCGTCCGATCCGCACGCCGACGACGTCGATGCGCACCGCGGACCATTTGGCGTCCTGCCTGGCCAACCACAGCCCGGCCAGCCGTCGCAGCCGGCGCACCTTCTCCGGGGTGACGGCCTGTTCGACTCCTCCGAACCGGTCGCTGGTGCGGGTCTTCACCTCGACGAACACCGCGATGCGGGCAGCGTCGTCGGCCGCGATGATGTCGAGTTCGCCATAGCGGCAGCGCCAGTTCCGCGTCAGCACCCGCAGCCCCAACGACTGCAGATGCTCAACAGCCAATCGTTCGCCGAGTGCGCCGATTTCGGCGCGGGTCCATGAGGCGCGGGGTCCCCCGGCCGTGGTCCCGGAGGTCGTCGCGGATGTCTTCCCAGATGTCATGAGCACACCGTGCGAGGCAGCCCCGACAACCCGCGGCAGTCAGGGCCCGCGCATCCCCGACCTATCCCCAACCGCCAACTCATCCACAGCCGCAAAGTTTCGCCACCGTCAACCATGGGGTACACGACGGCATGGCCGACAAGACTCTGCACGGCGTAGCGGACCGTGCGACCGACAGCGATGCGTTCGAATACACCGCTCGCGCAGGCTTCGCCGTCAGCGGAGTGCTGCACCTGCTGGTCGGATACATCGTCCTCCGCATTGCCTTCGGGTCCGGCGGTAACGCCGACCAGTCCGGCGCCTTGGCGACCTTGGCCGGTCAGACCGGAGGCGCGGTGATCCTGTGGGTGGCCGCGATCGGCCTTGTCGCGCTTGGCCTCTGGCGAGTCGCCGAGGCGATCGTCGGATCCAAGCCCGGCGAGGGCTCAGGGCCCAACCGGGACGACACACCTGCATGGAAGCGTGCCAAGTCGCTCGGGCTGGCGATCGTCAACTTCGCCATCGCCTTGTCCGCCGCCCGCTTCGCCATGGGAAGCGGTCAGCAGAGCAGCCAGCAGAACGCCGGTCTCAGCGCGCAATTGATGCAATCCGGCTGGGGAAAGTCCCTCTTGGTCGCGGTGGGACTCGGCCTGATCGGCGTGGGCGGCTACCACGTCTATAAGGGCGTGTCCAAGAAGTTCATCAAGGATCTCCGCGTCGACGGCGGCGCCGGCATCACCGCCGTCGGCATCAGTGGCTACGCGGCCAAGGGGCTGGTGCTCGCCGGCGCGGGCCTACTGGTGATCGTCGCAACCCTGCAGGCCGATCCATCGAAGGCGGCCGGACTCGACGCCGCGGTAAAGACCCTCGGCCAGGCTCCATTCGGCAAGTTTCTACTGATCCTCGCGGCTCTGGGTATCGCCGCGTTCGGCGCCTACAGCTTTGTTCGCGCCCGCTTCGGACGCATGTGAGCCATAGGCACGCGCGATATCTGGGCTGTCGAGCCAGCCCGCGTACGTCGGCCCGGCCGGCCAGCCCTCGGGTGAGTCCTGCCACTCCTCCTGACGCCCCCACGGCAGGATGTCGATCAACCCGAACGTGTACCCGAGTTGTTCGCTCCCCCGGCCGTTCGTATGCCATGTCCGGTAGACCGCGTCCCCGTCGCGCAGGAAGACGTTGATCCCGAAGCCCTCGTTGGGCCCGGCGTCGACGTCGGCGCCGAACGAACTGTCGGCAGAGGAATACCACTCCATCTGATTGCCCACCTTCGAGCGATAGGCCAGCGCCTCATCGATGGGACCGTTTGTGACGATCACGAACCGGGCGTCGTAGCTGGCGAGGAACTCGAGCCGGGTGAACTGCGAGGTGAAACCAGTGCAGCCACCGCACTGCCACTCCGCACCGTTCTCCCACATGTGGTGGTAGACGATGAGCTGGGATCGACCGTCGAAGATGTCGACGAGCCGGATCGGACCGTTCGCACCGGTCAGCGTGTAGTCGTCCATCTTCACCATCGGCAGCCGCCTGCGCGCCGCCGCGATCGCGTCGAGTTCCCGGGTCGCCGCCTTCTCCCTCTTCCTCAGCTCGGCGAGCTCAGCGCGCCACGTATGAATGTCGACCACCGGCGGTTTACCCGCTGTCGTCGCCTGAGTAGTCGCCGCCTGAGTAGTCATGCCTGTCCCTTCGATGTACCGGATGTTCTCAATGGATCGACTCGCGCCGCCACCGAAACTCATCGGCCACCGAACGACGGCGCGGCGTCAGACCTGCATCGCCTCGAAAAGCGTCGCGAATTGGCCCGGTGTGATCGCGATGCCGCACTGGTTACGCAGGTCCTGAAGCGGTCCCGCGATCCTCCTGAGGTCCAGGAACTCGCCGGGGTTGGCCGTGAAGTAGCCTCGCACGTTGTTGCGCGCCACGTCCGGCGGCTGCGTGGCCGCCGCGGTCAACACGTCGTTGGCGCCGGGGTGCCCGCTGAGGTAGCCACCGGCCTCCGCGAGCACGCCGCCGGCCACGCTGGCGAGCCCGCTGGCGGTGCAGTCGGCTGCGCTGGCATTAGGCGCGGCGATGACCGCGGACGCCCCGAGCGCCGCGACGGCGATCGTGGTCATGACTCGACGTCTGGGGTGGGCTGACTTCATCATTGGGTGTCCTCTGGTCGACGGATGAGGGCTAACGTACCCGCCCCATCGCGGGCGGACACGCCGCAGCGTTTCAGCACAGCAATCACGTCGGGACCCGACCGGAACCGCGTGGTCACAGGGTATGTTCATTAGGTAACCCTCAGCTAATAGCGCCGGGCCGGCGCGGGAAGGACCACCTGGATGCGCCCTCGTTGGAGCCGGTTCGCTGCACTCTTGTCAACTGCTGCCGTGGTCCTCGCCGCGACGTCTTGCTCGAGTTCCAACGAGAGCGATGAGCTACTGATCTACAACGCCCAGCACGAGTCGCTGACCAAAGAGTGGATCGAGGCGTTCACCGAAGAGACGGGCATCAAGGTCACGTACCGCCAAGGTGGCGACACCGAACTGGGCAACCAGCTGGTCGCCGAGGGCGCCGAGTCTCCCGCCGATGTCTTCTTGACCGAGAACTCCCCTGCCATGGCCGCCGTCGAGAAGGCGGGGCTGTTCGCCGATCTCGATTCCGCCACCCTCGATCAGGTTCCTGCGCAGTACCGCCCGGCCACCGGCAAGTGGACCGGCGTCGCGGCGCGTAGCACCGTCTTCGTTTACAACACCTCCAAGCTGCAGCCTGACCAACTGCCGAAGTCGCTGCTGGACCTGCAGCTGCCGGAGTGGAAGGGCCGCTGGGGCGCCCCACCGACGAAGGCCGACTTCCAGGCCATCGTCGCGGCGCTGCTGCAGCTCAAGGGTGAAGCCGAAACCTCGAAATGGCTCGCGGCGATGAAGTCCGGCGCGACGCTCTACAGCGACAACATCGCCACGCTGAAGGCCGTCAACGCGGGCGAGGTCGACGGCGGGGTGATCTACCACTACTACTGGTTCCGCGATCAGTCGAAAACCAAAGAGATGAGCGCGAATACGGCGCTGCACTACTTCAAGAACGAGGATCCGGGCGCATTCGTCAGCCTGTCCGGCGGCGGCGTGCTCGAGTCGAGCAAGAAGAAGGATCAGGCCCAGCAGTTCATCCGGTTCATCACCGGCAAGAAGGGCCAGGAGGTGCTGGAGAAGGGCACGTCGTTCGAATACCCCGTCGCCAGCGGGGTGCCCGCCAATCCCGCGCTGCCGCCGTTGGACTCGCTGCAGGCACCCGCGGTCGACCCGTCGATGCTGAACTCTCAGCTGGTGACGGATCTGATGACGAAGGCGGGCTTGCTGTAGGTGACTGCTGCTCCCCCCGTCCCGGCGCCCGCGGTTGAAACCTCGCGGTCGGAAGCGACCGCGAGGCCGGGTCCACTGGTTTCGGCGACGGTTGCGATTCTCGTTGCCGCCACCTGCATTCCACTCGGTTACGTGGTGTGGGGCACGGTGTCTGTCGGGTGGACGCGCGCCTACGAGTTGGTCGTCCGGCCGCGAGTCGGCGAACTGCTGATCAACACCGTCGCGCTCGTCTTCGTCACGGTGCCGCTGTGCGTACTGATCGGTGTCGGTGTCGCCTGGCTGACCGAACGAACCGACCTCCCGGGTCGAGGGTTCTGGCGTCCGTTGTTCGTTGCGCCACTGGCGGTCCCAGCGTTCGTCAACAGCTACGCGTGGGTCGGTGTGATCCCGTCGATCCACGGACTGTGGGCGGGAGTCCTGATCACCACCTTGTCGTACTTCCCGTTCATGTATCTACCCGTGGCGGCCACCCTGCGCCGGCTCGATCCCGCCGTCGAGGAATCCGCGCGTGCGCTCGGTTCGGATTCGGTGGGTGTGTTCTTCCGCGTGGTCCTGCCACAGCTGCGGCTGGCAATCCTGGGCGGCGCACTGCTGGTCTCGCTGCATCTGCTCGCGGAATTCGGGGCGTTCGCGATGATCCGCTTCGACACCTTCACCGTCGCCATCTTCCAGCAGTTCCAGGTCACGTTCGACGGTGCGGCGGGGAGCATGCTCGCCGGCGTGCTGGTTCTGCTGTGTCTGGTGCTGCTCACCGTCGAAGCGACCGCCCGCGGCAAGATCCGGTTCGCCAGAATCGGCTCGGGCGCGCCACGCACTGCGACGCCGAACCACCTGGGCCGCAGCACAATCCCCGCGCTGACCGCGCTGACCTCCCTCGCGGTCCTGGCGCTCGGCGTTCCGGTGTGGACGCTGCTGCGCTGGCTGTGGATCGGCGGGGTCGACGTGTGGGACTTCTCCGCACTCGGCAACTCGCTCGCCCAGACGATCGGGTTGGCGAGCGCGGCCGCAGTCATCACGACTGTGCTGGCCTTCCCTGTCGCATGGGTCGCGGTGCGATCCAGCGGCGTGCTGGCCCGCGCCGTCGAGGGCGCCAACTACGTCACCAGCTCTCTGCCGGGCATCGTCACCGCGCTCGCGCTGGTGACGGTCGCCATCCACTACGCGCGACCGCTCTACCAAAGTGTTCCGCTGATCGTGTTCGCCTACGTCCTGTTGTTCATGCCGCGTGCGTTGGTCAACGTGCGAGCCGGTTTGGCCCAGGTGCCGCCGAGCCTGGAGGAAGCCTCCCGGTCGCTGGGCGCGTCGCCGACAGAGACGTTCCTCCGTGTGACGCTGCGCCTCACCGCACCCGCCGCCGCGGCGGGGGCCTCCCTGGTATTCGTCGCCGTGGCAACCGAATTGACCGCAACCCTGCTGCTCGCACCGACCGGTACCCGAACGTTGTCGATGATGTTCTGGTCGTGGAGCAGCGAACTCGACTACGCCGCAGCCGCGCCGTACGCACTGGTGCTGGTGCTGTTGGCCATACCCGTGACCGTTCTGCTGTTCCGCCAGTCGATGAAGGTGGCCGCTCTGTGACCGAACCAATGGTCGACGTCCGAGGACTCGCGAAGTCGTTCAACGGCCATGTCGTGCTGGATCACATCGACCTGCGACTGGAACGGGGCACCACGACCGCGGTCGTCGGTGCGTCGGGTTGCGGAAAGACCACGCTGCTGCGTCTGATCGCGGGCTTCGAGACCCCCGACGAAGGAACCGTCACCATCGACGGCAGGCAGGTCGCCGGTGCGGGACGCGCCGTGGCACCGCACCTGCGCAGCGTCGGCTACGTCGCACAGGACGGCGCGTTGTTCCCGCATCTGACCGTCGGGCAGAACATCGCCTACGGCATTCGCGGCGAAAGTCGCGACAAGGTGCGCCGCCGCGTCGACGAACTGCTCGAAACCGTCTCTCTCGATCGATCATTCGCCGCACGCCGGCCGCACCAGCTCTCGGGCGGCCAGCAACAGCGCGTCGCCCTCGCCCGTGCGCTGGCCCGACAGCCGGTGCTGATGCTGCTCGACGAGCCGTTCAGTGCGCTGGACACCGGTCTACGCGCGTCCACCAGAAAGGTGGTCGCCGGGTTGCTCGCCGAAGCCGGCGTCACCTCACTGCTGGTGACCCACGACCAGGAGGAGGCGCTGTCGATCGCCGACCAGGTGGCGGTGATGCGTGACGGCCGGTTCACTCAGGTCGGCTCACCGCAGCTGGTGTACCGGCAGCCGAACGACCGCTTCACCGCCGAGTTCCTCGGCGACAGCATCACGCTGCCGTGCGTCGTCGAGTCCGGAATGGCCGAGTGCGCGATCGGACGGGTGGCGGTGCGTGCCGAAGACGGTCCGGGCACGCTGCTGTTGCGACCCGAACAACTTGTGGCGAAGGCTGTTTCGGACAGCGAGCAGCTCGACGGCGTCGGCAGGGTCATGGCCGTCGAATTCCTCGGCCACGACGTCCTGTTGACCATCGATCCCGCGGGCGACGTCGAACCGATTGTCGTGCGCCAGGCCAGCCTTGATCCCCCGCGTATCGACGCGAAGGTGCGTATCGAGGTGGTGGGCACCGGAGTCGTCTTCACATGAGCACGCTCGTCGACCACCTGCGCGGCCACGGTGAACGCATCGCGGTGCTCACCGACACCGCGCAACTGACGTACCTTCAGCTCGCAGAGCGCGTTGCGGAGGCGGCCGGTGTGCTCCGCGGTGCGCGTCGCCTCGTACTTCTCGAAACCCGCAATGACATACCGACGTTGGTGCATTATCTGGGCGCGCTGGCGGCCGGCCATGTCGTGTTACCGGTCGATGCGCGTCGTGATCACGCCGCCATCGACGCGACGTACTCTCCCGACATCGTCATCGACGACCACGGTATCCATCACCGCAATCATGACCAGCGTCCACTGCACGACGATCTCGCGCTGCTGCTGTCCACCTCGGGCACTACGGGCTCACCGAAGTTGGTGCGGCTGTCGAAGCAGAATCTCGTCGCCAACGCCACCGTCATCGCCGAATACCTCGGTATCCGCGAAACCGACAGGGCGGCAACGACGCTGCCGATGTCGTACTGCTACGGCCTGTCGGTGATTCACAGCCACCTGCTCGTCGGCGCGAGTCTGATCCTCACCGACCGATCTGTGGTCGACGAGGAGTTCTGGGAGCTTTTCCGCCGACACCGCGGGACCTCGTTCGCGGGCGTGCCCTACACCTTCGAGCTGCTGGAGAGCGTCGGTTTCGACGCTGCTGACCTGCCCCACCTTCGGTACGTGACACAGGCCGGAGGCAGAATGCCGCCCGAGCGGGTGCGCAGATTCGCCGAACTCGCGCGCGACGCGGATTTCGAGCTGTTCGTGATGTATGGCGCTACCGAGGCGACCGCCCGAATGTCCTATCTGCCACCTGAACTCGCGCTGTCCCGACCGAATTCGATCGGCCGCCCGATCCGGGACGGATCATTCACGATCGAACCAGTGGACGATTGGGCCGACGACGACACCGGCGAGCTCGTCTACCGCGGCCCCAACGTGATGATGGGCTACGCACACGGACCAGACGACCTGAAACTCGGAAAGACGGTGGAGACGCTGCGCACCGGCGACATCGCACGACGCGGCCCCGACGGACTGTACGAGATCGTGGGCCGCAACAACCGGTTCGTCAAAATGTACGGCCTGCGTATCGATCTGGGACAGGTCGAGGCCGCGTTGCGCGCCGACGGCATGCCCGCCTTCTGCACCAACGATGACGACCTGATCCTGGTCGCCGCCGCAGGACGGCATGACGACCGCGAAATCCAGCGGACTGCGGCCGAGGCCGCGGGGGTGCCGGCGGGCGCCGTGCGCGCCGTCGCCGTCGACGAACTGCCACTGTTGCCCTCAGGCAAACCGGACTACGAGACCGTGCGCCGGCTCACGCGGAGGACCGAGCAGCTCCAGGCCACGGATCTGCGCGGGTTGTTCGCAGACGTGCTGCAGATCGAGCCCGTCGCAATCGATCCCGATGCGAGCTTCATCGACCTCGGCGGTAACTCTCTGTCGTACGTCATGATGACGGTGCGGCTGGAGCGAGCGATCGGTCAGCTGCCGCCCGAGTGGCAGCGCATGCCCATCCGGGAACTCGAGACCATCTCCAAGCCGCCGCGCCGCGGCTGGCTAGCGACCCTGGAGACCAGTGTCGCGCTTCGCGCGGCGGCGATCGTGCTCATCGTCGGGACCCACGCCGAGCTGTTCGAACTGTGGGGTGGCGCGCATCTGCTGCTGGGAATCGCCGGATACAACTTCGGCCGCTTCTGCCTCACGCCCGCGCCGCGCAACGACCGCGTGCGCCATCTGGGCAACACCATCGCGTGGATCGCGGCGCCGTCGGTGTTGTGGGTCATGATCGCGCTGCTGCTGACCGACCACTACACGTGGACAAATCTGTTGCTGGCCAACAAGTTCCTCGGTCCACACGACAGTATGACCGCGGGCCGACTGTGGTTCGTCGAGGTACTGGTGTGGACGCTGATCCTGCTGACCCTGGTGTTCTGGCTGCCGATGATGGATCGGCTCGAACGCCGCCTCCCCTTCACCGTCGCTGTCGTGTTCCTCGTCATCGGTCTGGCGCTGCGGTACGACATCCTCGGCCTGGACCTGGGGCGCGATGCGTGGTTCACCATGCTGGCGTTCTGGTTCTTCGCAATCGGGTGGGCAGCGTCGAAGGCGACGACGACACTGCAGCGGGTCGCGGTGTCGGTCGTGCTGATCGTCAGCCTGCACGGCTATTTCGGCAACACCCTGCGCGAGCTGATGGTGATGGGCGGTCTGCTGCTGGTCATCTGGTTGCCGACGATCCGGTGCCCATCGGTGTTGACGGTCGCGACCGGCGTGCTGGCGGAGGCGTCGCTGTACACGTATCTGGTCCACTATCAGGTCTATGCGTTGTTCGACGGCCATCCCGCGCTCGGCGTACTCGCATCCCTGGCCGTGGGTGTGCTGCTGACGTATTTGGTGACGGTGCTGCGCCGACGGCTTCGCGGACGGTTCGGTTCGCTCAGCTCCGATGCGTCGCGCCGCGGCACGGCAGTCAGCCAGACCTGACACCTCCTGGTGCCGCTCAGTCGCGTTCGGCGATGAGACCTTCCTGCGCCAGTGTCGCAGCGATGACTCCGTCGGCACGGATCAGGCTGCCTGTGACGACGCCACGTCCTCGCGCGGCGGCCGGTGAGGTTGTCTCCAGCAGGTTCCACTCGTCGGCGCGCACAGGACGGTGAAACCAGATCGACGAGTCCGTGGTGCCACTGCGGTGCGTACGCGCTCTCATCGAGTGGCCGTGCACCTGCAGCGCAGGATCGATCATGTACACGTCGGTGACGTACGTCGCGACCAGGGTGTGCATCAGCGGGTCGTCAGGAAGCGCAGCCGTTGTCCGCCACCAGAATCGGCGGACGAAGTCCTGCCCTGTCTCTTCATCGGCGATCCTGATGTCCAGTTCGTCCAGCGGCATCGACGGCGCCGGACCCGCCGGGCCGGTCCGCGCAAGGCCGTCAGGGTCATGCGGCATCACCGAGCGTGAGCCGTGCTCAGGGCCCGGCAGCTCGACGGCGAACGACACCGTCGCCGTGGTCAACAGCCGATCGCCCTGCCTGGCGTCGACCCGGCGTGCTGCTGCGGTCCGGCCGTCGAAAACCTTTGTCACCGTGTACTCGACGGGATCGCCGGCTTCGCCGCCGCGCAGGAACTGCAGGTGCATGTTGGTGGGCATGCGGTCGGCGTCGACGGTCCGGCACGCCGCGGCCAGGCTCTGCGCGGTGAACTGACCACCGTACGAACGCTTTCCCTCCGGGCCACTCGCCGCGCCGATCCAGGTGTCCTCGGCGTCGCCGGGCTGCAGGTCGAGCAGCGCCAGCAGCGTGCTCATTTCACGGTGCCCGCGTCGGTCAGGTGTGCAATGTCGGCCTGGCTCAACCCGAGCCACTCCTCGAGCACCGCCACGGTGTCGTCACCCAGTGCCGGTGCGGCCACGGCAGGCGGATAGACGCCGCCGATCGCCATGGGCAGTCCCGGTGCCAGGTACTCACCGATGCGCGGCTGGTCGAGCGGGGTGAACAAAGCATTGGCTGTCACCCGCTCGCCGCGCGCCGCCTCGGCGAATGTACGGTACCGCTCCCACAGGACGGAGCTCGCCGATAAGGCGTCGGTGATCTCCTCCGCGGTGTGCTGCGAGAACCACTCGTTGAAGAGCCCGAACAACGCATCGCGATGCTCGTATCGATGTCCCTCGTCGGTGAAGTCTGCACCGAGCGTCTCTGCAAGCGCGGCAACGGCTTTGGCCGTCCCAGTGATCTCGGTCAGATCGCGGAAATGCCTGCCCGTGAGTGCGACGATCATAAAGGCGGCGCCGTCGCTGCTGGTGAAGTCCTGCCCGTACTGGCCGTACACCGAGTTGCCGATGCGTTGACGTTCGGTGCCGTTGATCATCGCCTCGGTGAAGAAGCTGAGATTGCCTGCCGTCGCGAGCGCGACGTTCTCGAGCGGAATGCTGATCCGCTGCCCCTGCCCCGTCGCATCGCGGTGCCGCAGCGCGGTTGTGACGGCCAGCGCCGTGTAGATCCCACAGGTGACATCCCATGCGGGCAGTACGTGATTGACCGGGGTGGCGAGTTCCGGCGGACCGGTCACCAACGGAAAGCCGATCGACGCGTTGACCGTGTAGTCGACGCCCGTGCCGCCGTCCGCTCGGCCGGACACCTCGACGTGGATCAGGTCCGGGCGCCGCTGCGTGAGGGTCTCGTAGGAGTGCCATTGCCGCCCTGCGACATTGGTGATCAGCACGCCGCTGTCCGCGATCAGTCGCTGCACCAGCTCCTGACCCTCGGGCGAGCGCATATCGGCGGCGACCGAGCGTTTGCCCTTGTTGAGCCCCGCCCAGTAGATGCTCTCGCCGTCGGCGGTCAGCGGCCAGCGGTGGTAGTCCGCCGCTCCGCCGATCGGATCGACACGAATCACCTCAGCGCCGAGCTGGGCCAGCGTCATCCCGGCCAGCGGCACCGCGACGAAACTGGAGATCTCGACGATGCGCACTCCGGCCAGCGGCCGGGTCGGGTCCGAATTCACCCGGTCAAGTTATCAAGGGCCGACGCACACCCCGCGAGACTGTTCCCAGATCGCGATTTGACGTCGAATCGCGATCTGGCTGCAGTCTCGGCGCAGCTGGGGGGAGAGACCCATCAGGAGCGCACCAGTTTTATCGCGGCCGCCTCGACCGTCTCCTCCGACAGCAGGACCTGCAGTGCTGCGTCGCCGAGCGGGATGAAGCTGTCCTTGCTCGCGACGCGATCGAGCCGCCCCGCAAAACCGTGCTTCACCAGCGTGGCCAGCACACCCTCGCCCACGCCGCCGGTCTCGCGCGTCTCGTCGACGATGAGCACCCGCCCGCTGACCTCGGCCTCCCGCAGCATGTCCTCGACCGGCAGCGGCGCCAACCACCTCAGGTCGACGACGCGCACATCGATGTGAAGCGACGCCAGCCTGCGCGCGACCCGCAGGCTCATTCGAAGGCCGTTGCCGAACGTCAGGATCGTCAGATCGGTGCCCTCGCCGTACGTCCGCGCCCGCCCCACCGCGATGCCCGACTCTGGGTACGGTGCGAGCCAACCGCCGTCGTTGTCGTCGTGCAGATCCCGCGTGTGGTAGAGCGCGATCGGCTCCAGGAAGATGCACACCGCGCCCGCGTCTCGCGCCGCGGCAACGCACGTGTGCAGCATTCCAGCGGCGTCATCCGGACGCGCGGGCGATGCGATGACGACGCCGGGGATGTCGCGCATCGCCGCGATGGAGTTGTCGTTGTGAAAGTGGCCGCCGAAGCCCTTCTGGTACCCGTAGGCGGCCACCCGGACGACCATCGGGTTGCGGTACTGCCGGTTGGAGAAGAACTGCAGTGTCGCCGCCTCGCCGCGGATCTGGTCGGCCGCGTTGTGGAAGTAAGCGAGATACTGGATTTCAGGAATCGGCAGCAGTCCCGACACGCCGGCCCCGAGTGCCAACCCCAGGATCGACTGTTCATCGAGCAACGTGTCGAACACCCGCGCCGAACTGGTCGCCGCCTGCAGTCCACGCGTCACGCCGTACACGCCACCCTTGCGGGCGACGTCCTCTCCGAAGATCATCGCCTCTGGATACCGGTCCAGAATGTCGTGCAGCGCACGGTTGATCGCGGCCGCGAGGGTGATCGGCGCATCCGCGTCGCCGGCCCTGACAGAGGCGACCAGTGATACGGGAGCGGCCGCCACCACTTCATCGTGCGCGGTTCGCAGCGGCTCCATCACCGCTTGGGCGCTGTCCAATTGAGGCAGTCCGCTGACCTCATCGGCCATCTCGATGACCTTGGCGCGCATCGCTTCATAGCGCTCCAGAGCTGCCCCAGGTGTCAACACACCGCGCTCGATCAACAGTTGCGCGGT
The DNA here is from genome assembly GCF_025822765.1 of Mycobacterium barrassiae. Taxonomy (GTDB): domain Bacteria; phylum Actinomycetota; class Actinomycetes; order Mycobacteriales; family Mycobacteriaceae; genus Mycobacterium; species Mycobacterium barrassiae. The sequence goes on from NZ_JACKUK010000023.1 coordinate 362,961, forward strand.
GCACACCACCGGATCGCGGCCGTAGGACGCGGCGATCTCCTCGGCACTGCGATACGCCGGCTCGTAGTCCGATCCGGCGTGGCCCATCAGCCGTACCGTCCGCAGATGTAGGAACGCAGGACGCCGACGGGTCCTTACCCACTCGGCAGCCGCGGTCGCCGCATCGAAGCTCGCAGCGACGTCCGATCCGTCGGCCGAGAAATACGCCAAACCGTCACGGCTGCCGAACATCTGCTCGATCCAGCCACGGGGTGTGGGCACACTGATGCCTATCCCGTTGTCCTCACAGACGAACAGCAGCGGCATCGGCACGCCCTGATACGCGGCGTGCAGTGCGGCGTTGACCGCGCCGACAGCGGTGGAATGGTTCGCCGACGCGTCGCCGAAGCTGCACACCGTGATCGCGTCCTCCGGCCATGCGCATGTCACCCCGAGCTTCTTGGCGCGGGCTATGGAGAACGCGACACCGAGCGCCCTCGGAAGGTGCGACGCGATGGTCGACGTCTGCGGAATGACGTGCAGGTCATGGCGTCCGAACACTTTGTGGCGTCCACCCGCGATCGGTTCATCGGTCGCCGCGACCAATCCGAGCAGCACATCCCTCAGCCCGTCGAGACCGGCGCGCGCCAGAAAGAATGCTCCGGACCGATAGTGCAGCAGCGCGGGATCGGTTGGCCGTAACGCCGCCGCCACCGCGGAATTGCCTTCGTGGCCGGACGATCCGATGGTGTAGTAGCCCTTGCCCTGCGCTCGCAGGTATCGTGCGGCGAGATCGAGATGACGACTGCCCAGCGCGGCGTCGAACAGCGCCAGGCTTGCGCGCACCGTCAGCGACGACCCGTCCCGGACGGGTAGCTCATCTCCCGGCCGCTCGTGCGCCGACTCGCTCATCCCCGAGATCGTCGCGGTGAAATATTCGTCGATGGGTTCGGCCACGTGTCTCCTGCGCTAAGGGCTTATTGTCTTGCGGGCCAATGCATTACGGACGAAATTGACGATCTTCGCCGCATCGGCGTAGTCGTCGTCTTGATCCGGGTCGTAGATGGCCAAGCTTGCTCCCACGCAATGCGCAGGCGAACCGAACAGCGATACGACGAGATCGGTCAGCTGGTCCCACGTCAGTCCACCGGGCTCGTCGTCGACGTCGGGCAGCCCCTGGGACGGAAACTCGACCGGATCGAGCACATCGAGATCGATGTGCAACCACCATCGGTCGACAACACCGGCGAGTTCGGTGATCGCTTCGCGGCCTGCGGCCACAGGATCGTCGGCCACCTCCGCGAGCGGTGCCACCCACACGCCACTGTCGGCGAGGGTGCCGACGTTGAACCGCCGTCTCCAGGCGTCGTCCCGGGGACCGAGCACGAACAGATGGTCGGGCTGCAGCGCGGGCAGCCGATCGCCCAGGCCCCCGGTCAGCAGCCGCCCGGTCAAGCCGAGCAGCAGGCCGATCTCGGTGTTGGCCGCCTCACCGTCCTCGGACACGTCGAGCGGCATGGTGTCCTCGTGTCCGTCGATGAAGACCAACCCGACGTCGCCGACGTGATCACGAAGGCCGGTCACGATCCCGAACAGCGACGAACAGTCGCCCCCGTAGACGAACGGGAACCGCCCCGCCGCGACCGCCTCTCCGACCCGGACGTTCAGCGCATCGGTCATCGCGAGCAGCGCGGGTTCGTTGATCAGGGTGGTCGATGCACCGCGCCGGGGATCCGGCTCGGGCAGTTCGAGGTGGTGGTCGACGACGTGGTGATGGTCGAACGCGTCGGCGAGCCCGGCATCATGCAGCACGAGTGCGGCCCTGGCCTGGTTGCCGGCACGGCCGTAGCCGTCGAATGGCACCCCGACCAGTTCGATATCGGGCATTCCCCTCACCCCTCGATGATCAACGCACTGCCGTCGCGGCCGGTCAACAGGACTCCGCGGTCGCCGTCGATGACCACACCCCGAAGATACGTGGAATACGGTGTGGCGCCGTCGAAGATCTCATTCTTGATCTCTTCCGCGACGACCGAGCGACCGACGTCGTCGGTCCACCGATAGCCGTGCCGATACTCCGTTTCGCCCTGCCCCAGGTCCTCAGACGAATACTCGAGCTCGATGCCGTCGGGCTTGGCGATACCCAGCGCCGCCAGTACCGCGTCCGGTCCCGAGCCGTGCAGTGAGACACTGCGCGTCGTTTCCGGCCGCAGGCTGGCATCGTCGCCGTCGGTGAACCGCACCAGCCGCCAAGCGTCATCGACTCCGCGCAACACGATCCGCTCACCGCCGGGAGCGAGTTCGGCGAGCAACACGTCCGCGTCGACGCGCACCGCCGTCGCCGCGGAGACGTCGCCCAGGCCTGCGGCCCGGCGCTGCAATTCCAGGAGATCCCACGGGCGTACGCCGTCGCTCAGCCCACCCTCGACCAGTCGGCGCACTGCTCCGGCGATCGCGCTGCGGATGACGCCGTCGTGGCAGCGCGCCGGTTGCTCGCCACGGTCCCGCATCTGCCGCAGCGATGCGACGACCTGCGAGGACAGTTCGACGGGGATCACACGAGGTCGATCGCCTCGGCGATGGACGGCAGTACGCGACTCGGCCGGAACGGATACCGTTCGATGTCCTCGACCGTGGTCGAACCCGTCAGCACCAGGATGGTCTCCAGCCCGGCCTCGATACCGGCGACGACGTCGGTGTCCATCCGGTCGCCGACCATGACGGTGTTCTCCGAGTGCGCCTCGATCCGATTCAGCGCGCTGCGGAACATCATCGGGTTCGGTTTGCCGACGAAGTACGGCTCCCGCCCGGTGGCCTTGGTGATCATCGCCGCCACTGAACCAGTCGCGGGCAGTGGCCCCTCGGCCGACGGTCCGGTGACGTCGGGGTTGGTGGCGATGAACCGCGCGCCGCCGAGGATGAGCCGGATCGCTGTGGTGATGGCCGTGAACGAATACGTCCGGGTCTCACCGAGGACGACGAAGTCGGGCTCGATGTCGGTCAGCGTGTATCCGACGGCGTGCAGCGCCGTGGTGAGGCCGGCCTCGCCGATGACGTACGCCGACCCGCCCGGCAGCTGATCGGACAGAAATGTCGCAGTGGCCAGCGCGGACGTCCAGATAGAGGACTCGGGCACGGTCAGACCGGAGCGCAGCAGCCGCGCCGACAGATCCCGCGGCGTATAGATCGAGTTGTTCGTCAGGACCAGGAATGGACGCTTCTTGTCGACCAGCCGCTGAAGGAACTCGGCGGCGCCGGGTAGGGCGTGTTCCTCACGGACGAGTACGCCGTCCATGTCGGTGAGCCAGCACTGCGGGGAGGCGCGCACCCGTCCAGTCTGTCAGGCCGAGGTCCGTCCGTCGTGATTCCGGCCGCTACCCCATCGGCATGTCGGGCAGCGGCGCGTTGCAGCGATCGCGGAAGTCAGCAGCCGCCTGCCGCACGGCGCGCAGCTCGTCGCGGACCTGTGGATGCGCGTCCAAATATGTCTGGATCTCGGTGCTCATCTCGTCCCGGCTCTTGCCCTTCAGACCCGTGAAGAACGCGTTCACATCCGGGTGGGTGAACAGGTATGACGACGTACCGGCGGAGACGCCGGCCATGACGCCGGCCAGATCGGCGGCCGTGCAGTTCGGTGGATCGGCGGCCGCCGTACCGGCGGTGCCGAAGATCATCGCACCGGCGATCATGCCGGCGCCTATCACACTGCGAGACAACATCTGACGCTCCTTGCTTGAATGGACAATCGGACTGTAACGACGGTGCAAATCAACGACAATGCTCAGCGGGGGCCGATGCCTCCTCCACCTCCAGGACCACCTGGGCCCCCGGGTCCGCCCGGGCGCCCGGGCCGACCAAGGCTGATGTCGATACCCCAGTCGTCACTGCAGTACCAGGGGTCGGCGCAATACCCGGGATAGACCGGACCGGCCTGCGGAGCAGTCGGGCCGCCGCCGCGCACTGTGCCCTGTGCGCAGACGGTGGCGGCGCCGGCGTTCGTGCAGTCAGCCAAGGCCGGCGGGGCGTCGGACACGACCACCCCCACCGACGCCAGTGTTAAGGCGATTCCCCATAAAGCGGTTTGGCGGAGCAATTTCACGGCTGCCTCCCTCCATCGGCCGGGTGGCTCGCCGCCGGAATGTGCGAGTAGCGCGCCGGGTACCTCGGAGCCTATTTCGCCTGATCGCGCAATAGCAGCGAAATTGCCATTCTGTCCTGCGATGTGCATTTCGCTCGTCGGCTGGTTCCGGCATCTAATTCTTCAAGTGCTTGCCAAGACAACGAGGCAGGGAGAGATGAGGATTTCCTCGCCTTTTCACGGTTGCTCTGCGCATCGCGAATTCGTCGCATTCTCTCGTATATCCGCCTCGTAGAGGGCGCTTCCCAAACGCCATCCTCGTGCACCGTGCCGGTGCTACTGTCCGCTCACTCGGCACAGATTTCAGAGGGGGCGATCGGTTATGAGCGAGCCGAAATGGGCCAAACCGGCGGCGATGGCCATCCCGAAGGAGGGTTACTTCGAGCTGGAGCGGGGCCGCTACGGACCGACTTTTCCACGCACACCGGCGTGCTATGGCTTCTCGATCATCGCGAAGGTGAAGGAGGGCCGAGAGGAGGCGGTGCGGGCGTACGGCAAGACCATCGAAGACACGATCGCCGCGAGTCCCGACGCGTTGGCACCACTGCGCCTCCATTACCTACGCTGGCAGCTGTTCGATATCGGTTCGGGTCTGCACTTCCAGTACCAGGGCATCTTCGACACCGACTTCGACAAGTACACCGAGGACGCGGTCGCGCTCTTCAGCGCGACCGGTATCACCACCGTGTTCACCAACCTCGAAGGCTTCCCGGAGGATTGGAAGGAGAACCCGGAGGCGTTCGTGAAGTTCGTGCGAGCACATCAGGTTCCAAGCTTCCTGGAGTACGGCGAGTACCCCTACGTCACCGCTGACGAGGTCAAGAAGGCTCTGCGCCTGAAGGCCGCCTTTTCGACCATGCTCGACCAGATGCAGTAGTGGCGTGCTCGAACTCGACGACATCCAGCACATCCTGCTGACCCGCACCCCGGCGATCACCGGGCGCTACGAGTTCTTGTCATTCGACACCCCGGCCGGCGGGCGGACCTGGCTGTCGGAGCTACTACCGAAGACGCAGTCGGCCAGTGAGGCCGCCGCCACGATGGACGAGTCAGATCGTTGGGTCACATTGGCTTTCACCTGGAACGGTCTTCGTGCGCTCGGAGTTCCGGACGACGCGCTATCGACGTTTCCCGATGAGTTCCGTGAAGGGATGGCCGCTCGAGCCGACATCCTCGGTGATACCGGCACCGCAGCACCTGAACACTGGCTCGGCGGCCTCGCGGGCGATGACCTGCATGCGATCGCCATTCTGTTCTCGCGCACCGACGAACAGTGCCGACGGTCCATCGAAGAGCACGACAAGCTGCTGGCTCGCGTCGACGGTGTCAGGTCCCTTTCCCATCTCGACCTCAATGCGACGCCTCCGTTCAACTACGCCCACGATCATTTCGGTTTCCGCGACCGACTGTCACAGCCGGTGATGAAGGGCTCCGGCGAAGAACCGACACCCGGCTCCGGCGCCGCGCTGGAACCGGGAGAATTCATACTCGGTTACCCGGACGAGAACGGACCGGTGACGAATCTCCCCGAGCCGCAGGTACTCTCACGCAACGGCAGCTACATGGCCTACCGCCGGCTCGAGGAACACGTCGCGCTGTTCCGTGACTATCTGCGCGAACACGCCGAGACACCCGAGGACCGGGAACTGCTGGCGGCGAAATTCATGGGCCGATGGCGCAGCGGTGCGCCGCTGGTGTTGGCACCGGACAACGACGACCCCGAACTCGGGGCCGATCCGATGCGCAACAACGACTTCAACTACAAGGAGATGGATCCCTTCGGATACGCGTGTCCGCTCGGCTCTCATGCCCGACGGCTGAATCCACGCGACACCGCTCACAATATGAACCGCCGACGCATGATCCGCCGCGGAGCCACCTACGGCCCGGCCCTGCCGGAAAGCGCACCCGACGACGGCGTCGACCGCGGCATCGCCGCGTTCATCATCTGCGCCGACCTGATCCGGCAGTTCGAATTCGCCCAGAACGTCTGGATCAATGACAAGACGTTCCACGAGCTCGGAAACGAGCACGATCCGATCTGCGGCACCCAGGACGGGTCGATGGACTTTACCGTGCCCAAGCGTCCGATCCGCAAGGTACACAAGGGCATTCCTGCCTTCACCACACTCCGAGGTGGCGCGTACTTCTTTCTTCCCGGAATGAACGCCATGCGGTACCTGACCTCGCTCGGCGACTAGGAGGACGATCATGCGTGCCCGCACGTACAACCAGAACCACGTTCCTCGGCCGCACTCGGGCGGACGCCGCATAAGCATCTACTGGACGTGGAGTTATCCGTGGGAGTCCCAACGCGATCCGGCGATCATCGAGAACCGCTTCTCCACCATCACCGAGGTGCGCAACGTCGCGTGGCCCGCCTACGAAACGCCGGAGTACGACGCAGCGAACTTCCTTCAGGGCATCGCCGGGACACTCGAACTGTTCCATCGCTCCACCCTCGACTTCCAGGCGCTCGCCGAAGAGGTGACCGGCCATCCCGTCGCGGTCTTCCAGCGCATCGACCAGGCCGGCTACAAGTTGCCGATCGATGATCGGATCCTGGCCGACACCGACACGTTGATGGTGTTCGGTCTCGATCACCTGCTGTCGGAACAGGAGGCTGCACCCGAGGAGATCGCAGCGATTTCCGAGTGGCTGGAGAGGGAGGGCACCTGCCTACTGCTTGCGCCCCATCACGACGTCGGCTTCACCGACGACTACGCGCAGCGACAGATCGAGTATGAGCATCACGGCGACCGTCTTGTCCCGCGCCAGCAGCGCTTCGGTCAGTACACGCGCTCGCTGATGAGGGCGCTTTCGGTGCCGGTGCACAACACGTGGGGGCTGAGGCCCGCGGTGGTCGAGGGCACGAAGGAGATCGCACCATTGACGGGATTCCGCGATCTCGACGCCCCGCACCTGCTCGACAACGTCACCACCTTCAACTTCCACCCCCATCTGCCGCACTACGAACTGACCGCCCCCGAGAGCGACGACCTGCGGGTGCTCGGGCGCCAGCGCGTTGACCCCGTCCGTCCGCACCCCTACACCGCCGCGGGCCACACCGAGTTCAACGCGTTGATCTGGATGCCGCCGACGGGTCAGCGGGCCGGCGATATCGTGCTGATCGACTCGACGCATTTCACCACGCTGTTCGGTGGCACGGACAGCCTGCGCAACCTGTGGCACAACCTGGCCACCATGAAATAGCACCCATTCGTGCCGGTCGCGGCCTAGTGTCGGGCTATCCGACACAGCGAGGTGAACGCGATGAGTGATCGCCCGGTTCGAGCGAGACGGCCTTCGAGCGCGGCCAAGAAAGCGGCCAAGAAAAGCGCAGCGACGACATCCACTGTCAAGAAGGCACCCGCGAAGCGGGCGACCACACGCAGCGCCGCGCCGGCGCACCCCCGCGAGATCAGTGTGGGCACCGACGCGGCCTTCGCCCCTGGCGGCGGGCAGCCGCGCCGCCGGCTACGCAATATCTCCGAGGTGCGGCATTTCTTCCGCACCAACGACGTGCCGATCCTGTTCTTCGGCGCGACCCCGTTCAACTTGTTGGGGCTCGACCGCTGGGTGCGCAACTTCAGTTACATCACGTATTACGACGCATGGGACGGCGCGCATCCGCGCGTGTTCACCCCGAGCCACAAGCCGTACCAGGAGTTCGAAAGCGGCGAAGAGATCAACAACTGGCTGCTGACCAACCACGAGGTGAGGGCCCACATCAAGGCGGCCACCCCGCGCGGTGTGCGCCCCAAGGTCGCCATGGTGTTCTTCGACACCGAGACCGAGAGCATCTGTGAGGAATTGGGCTACGACCTGATCCTGCCTGCGGCGAGCCTGCGTGAGCGGCTGGATTCCAAGATCGTCACCACCCAACTCGGCAACGAAGCGGGTGCACCCAGCGTGCCGAACGTGCTGACCCGGGTCGACGGCTGGGACGGACTGCGGGCTGAGGCCGAAAAGGCCGGTCTCGGCGACGAACTCGTCGTTCAAACACCGTACGGCGACTCGGGCAAGACCACCTTCTTCATCTCGTCGGAAGCCGACTGGCGCAAGCACAGCGCCGACATCGTCGGCCAGGAGATCAAGGTGATGCGCCGCATCAACAACCGGCCGGTGGCCGTCGAAGCGGTCCTGACACGGTGCGGCACCATCGTCGGGCCGTTCATGTCGGAACTGATCGGTTACCCGGAACTCACTCCTGCCCGTGGTGGGTGGTGCGGCAACGAGATGTTCCCCGAGGTGCTGACCGGCGAAAGTAGGCGCATCGCAACACAATTGGTGCGTCGGCTGGGCGATCGTCTGGCCGACGAGGGCTATCGCGGGTTCTTCGAGGTGGACGTCCTCGTGGACACCGACACCAACGACATCTACCTCGGCGAGCTCAACCCCCGGATCAGTGGGGCGTCGTCGATCACCAATGTGACGGCCGGTGCGTATGCCGATGTGCCGCTGTTCCTGTTCCACATCCTCGAGTTCATGAACGTCGACTTCGATCTGGACGTCGACGAGATCAACGAGCGGTGGGAGGAGCTGGCGTCGGCCGACGTGTGGAGCCAGATGGTGATGAAGGAGACCGACGACGTCGTGCAGCGGTTGACCGCGACACCGCGCACCGGGCAGTACGCGCTGGACGCCAGCGGCGCACTGGTGTTCCGTCGCGCAGCCCTGGACTGGCACCAGTTGCAGAACGAATCAGAGGCTTTCTTCCTGCGCATCTACGGGCCCGGCGACTATCGCTGGAAAGGCGCCGACCTCGGCGTGTTGGTGACGAAGGGACGGCTGCAGGTCGACTCGGGTACCGGCACATCGTCGCTGGCCATCCGCGCACGTCATCTCATCGATTCCCTCCGGGCCGAATACGCAGGTACGCCGCTCTCCGAGCCGGCGGCCCCGAAGAGCAACGTCGGAGTCAAGTAGGGCTGAGCTAGTCTCGTCGCCATGGTGCTGGGAGGCGACACCGGGCGCGTGCCCTCGGATGTCACGCTGGACAACTGGCAGTCCGCGTCGCATCTGCACTGGACGTTTCAGCATGTCGCGGACTTCCTGCCGACGGCCGTGATCTCGCGGGGCGCCGGTCCAGTCGCCGAGTTGCCGCCCGCTCCCGACGAATTGCCGAGGATCTCCGAGATCCCCCTGTACGACAACACAAATGGCCGACAGACCACGGTCGGTGATGTCATGGCCGCGACCGCGACCGACGGTTGGATCGTCACCCATCACGGCCGACTGCTCACCGAGCAGTACTACGGCGGGATGACCGCCGACACCCAGCACCTGTTGATGTCGGTGAGCAAGTCGTTGGTCGGCATGGTGGCGGGCGCGCTGGTGGCCAGCGGCGCGCTGGACGTCGAGGCGGAGCTAACGCACTACGTGCCCGCCCTGGCGGCGTCCGGCTACGCGGGGGCGACGGTCCGGCACCTCCTGGACATGCGATCGGGCATCGCGTTCTCGGAGGACTACCTGAACCCGATGGCCGAAGTGCGACTGCTCGAACAGGCCATCGGCTGGGCACCCCGCACGGTGCCGGGTCTGCCGACGACGATGTACGACTACCTGCTCACCCTGCGACAGGGCTCGCCACACGGCGGACCGTTCGCCTACCGCTCGTGCGAGACCGACGTCCTCGGCTGGGTCTGTGAAGTGGCGGGCGGACTGCGAATGCCCGAGCTCATGTCTGTTCTGCTGTGGAGCAAGCTCGGTGCCGACAACGACGCGACGATCGCGGTTGACGGCGTCGGCACGGGCATGTTCGACGGCGGCATCAACGCCTGTCTTCGCGACCTCGCCCGGTTCGGCGCGCTGTACCTCAATGAGGGAACGTCATTGACCGGCGAGCAGGTCGTGCCACCGGCGTGGATCGCCGACACGCTGGAGGGCGGCATCGATTCGCGGGACGCCTTCGCCGCCAGCCCCGACGACAACCGCATGCCGGGCGGCATGTACCGCAACCAGTGCTGGTTCCCGTATCCGGGCAACAATGTGTTGTTGTGCTTGGGGATTCACGGCCAGATGATCTACGTCAACCGTGCGGCGGGTCTCGTCGCGGCCAAGCTCTCGAGTTGGCCGCTGCCCCAGGACGCCACCAAGGTGTTCCCGACCATCGCCGCGTTCGACGAGATCGCCGCTCAGCTGTCCTGATGCGTCACCCGTGGCGGGATGCTCTGCGTAACACGTTCTCCGCGTGACGCATCAGCGCCGCGTCGACGAGTTTCCGGTCGCGGCCTATCGCCCCGGTTCCGCCGGCCTCCGCGCTGCGATACTCGGCGATGATGGCGCGGGCTTCGGCGATCTCGTCGTCCGTCGGCGCGAACACCTCGTTGGCGACAGGCACCTGACAGGGATGGATCGCCCACTTGCCGTCGTAACCCAGCAGGCTGGCCCGCTCGGCTTCGCGGCGGTAGCCCTCCTCGTCGCGATAACCGGGATAGGGCGCGTCGATGGCGTACACCCCCGCCGCACCCGCAGACCCGACAGCGCTCCGGATGCCGTCATAGGGCCGGTTCGGCAACCATCTCGAAGAAGGCCGCGCCCGAATCCGGAATGCGGTTCTGCTTGAAGATATTCACCGCATACGACACCAGGATCATCGAGAACAGCAGGTTCATCAGCCGTTTGGCCTCTGCACTCAGCTTGTTGATGTCGAGCCCGTCGAGGTAGACGACGGCCCGCTCGGCGTGCGGGGCGATTCCGTCGTAGAACGCGACAAGCTCGTCGTAGGGCCGCTCCAGGCGCGCGGCGTAGCGCTCGGCGCGCGTCGACAGTGCCCAGTCGTCGACCCATTGTTCGAGTTCGGAGAAGCCTTCGGGCAGTTGGGGTTCTGTCATGACTGTTGCTCCTCGGCGACCGTGTCGCGGATCACCGTGTGGAACTGCCGGATGAGCAGTTCCTGGTCGGACAGGTGGAAGGTGTTCTGCCGCCGGGTTTTCAGCGCCGAGTAAGTGGCCTCGATGGTGTTGACGTCCTGCATCGCGAACTCGATCGTGCTGTCGACCGCCACTTCCTGGGCCAATCGTTCGTGCGCGTTGGCGGGCGGGACGAAGTACATGTCGATCTCGTAGATGTGGGTGTCGACAGTTTCAGGCCAGTACGTATAGGTGATGTAGTAGTTGCGCGCCCATATCTGGATCGAGATGTTCGGAAATATCCAGAACTGGTCGTTACCCCACGAGGCGATCTCGCCTCGGTTGAGGAACTCGGGCAGCGGACCGATATCGGGGACGTCGTCGGGCCCGAAAAGCCCTGCGCGGAACAGCTTGTACACCCATCGCTGGTCCTGACGCGCCTCCCCTGCCGTGCCCGGCTCGCGGGGCGGCAGGATCGGCGGGCCCGGCACCGAGGTCAGCATGTGCGGCCGGAACAGCTCGTAGTGATATGCGTCGACCGGCGGGACCATCTTCTCGGCCTTGGAGACATCCGGATCGATGAACCTACCGTGCACATAGGGCGGGTGGTACCACTCGCACACGGAGTCGACGGCAAGCTTCCAGTTGCCCTTGATCTGTGTGGAGAACCCGTAGTGCTGCGTCATGAGGTGAAACGGATAGTTCTCCATGCCGAGCAAGCCCTCACCGAGGAAGGTCCGCAGCGGCACCGGATCCTCGGAGAGATTGACAAAGATGAACCCCGCCCACACCTCGCAGTGCACGGGTGGCATGCGCAGCTTGCTCTTGTCGAGGTCGAAGAACTCGTCCTCGTTGGTGATGTGGTTGACCACCCCGTTCAATCCGTATCGCCAGCCGTGGTACTTGCAGGCGAAGGCGCGGCAGACCCCCGACGACTCCTGAGCCGGGTGCTCCTGCCACACGACCTTGTTGCCGCGATGGGCACAGATGTTGTGGAAGGCATGCACGTTGTCGTCGAGATCGCGGGTGATCACGATCGACGCCAACCCGCCGGGCAGCTCCCTGGTGAAGTAGGAACCCTTGCGCGGCAGCCGTTCCATCCGGCCGACGCACAGCCAACTACGCTCGAAAACGGCCTTGCGCTCGGCGGCGAAGAACTCCTCGGAGATGCAGTCCTCGTACGACACCGGGCCCGTACCCAACTCGGGGTACTCGGGGGTGAACTTGCCACGTCCGGTGGCGAGCTTCTGCTGGATTCCGGTCATATGGTCACTCCTTGGCTGTGTCTCTCACGTTCCCGTAAGACGCGCCACGACGGGCGCGAATCGCTCGGCCTGCGACTGCTGCACGGTGACGTAGTTGATGCCGTGCGTTTCTCTGCGCCGCTGGAGAGTCTCGACAATGGCGTCCTGCGGTCCCGCCAGGACGTTCGGATGGTCGTGCAGGAGGTCGGTGGCCATCCCCGTCTTGGCGGCGATGCGGTCGTACGCGCGGGTGGCGTCGTCGTCGATCACGACGAAATACGGCGAGCCCTCGACGTCCAGATCGCCGATGCGGCTGCCTGCGGCGGCCCGGACGTACTCGTACCGGCGCGCGGCCTCCTCCTGCGGGGTGAGGCCGTCGTCGTTGCGCGCGACAAACGGGACTGTGTTGATGCTGACGATGTCGGCTTCGCGCGCGGCGTAGGACAGCACCCGCTTCCCGCCACCGCCGATCATGATCGGCGGATGCGGGCGTTGCACCGATGCCGGGGTGCCTTGATAGCCATGGACGTTGACGTATTCGCCGCTGCGGGTGACGTCCTCGCCTGCACAATGCGACTTGATCAGAGCGACCACTTCGGTCAGCTTGTCGATGCGTCGGCCGGGTGCGTCGAAGGTGACGCCCATCGCCTCGTATTCGACACCGCTCCAGCCAGCACCGATGCCGATTTCGAGGCGGCCGTCGGAGAGCAGGTCCAGCGTCGCAACTTCTTTCGCGAGCACAGCGGGCACGTGGTAGTCGATACAGAAGACCCGGCAGCCGACCTTCAGCGACGAGGTGTGTGCCGCCGCTGCGGCGATCGCGGCGATCGGCGCGAGGTCCTGTCGCGGTGTGCGCGCCTCGCGCTGCGCGGGACCCGGGCCGAGGTAATGGTCGGCCAGGTGAAGGGTGGAGTAGCCGAGTTGTTCGACTCTGCGGACGAATTCGCGCCACTCCCGCGCGCTCGCAGCATTCGTCGCCTGGACCGCGAAGCGGAAAGGCTGCCTGTCCACGCTCGATGAGATTACTCGCTTTTGACATCTAAGTATACGGGTTTGTATATTTTGGTTCGTGAAGACAGCCCTGGTCACCGGCGGGGCATCAGGGATCGGTCGAGCCATCGCCGATCGTCTGCGCGCCGACGGCAACCACGTCGCCAGCATCGACCTCGCCGAGTCGGATACCGACTTCAGCTACGTCGCCGACGTCACCGACCGCGGCCAGATCGACACCGCGCTCAACGCCATTCGCGCGACGCTCGGCCCTATCACGATCCTCGTGAATGCCGCCGGCATGACGTCGTTCCGGCGATTCGCCAATCTGACCTTTGAAGAGTGGGCGAAGGTCGTCGACGTCAACCTCAACGGCGTCTTCCACGTGACCCAGGCCGTGTTGCCCGACATGCTGGAGGCCGGCTGGGGCCGCATCGTCAACATCTCATCGTCGAGCACCCACTCGGGGTCGCCCTACCAGTCGGCGTACGTCGCGGCGAAGTCCGCCGTCAACGGGCTGACGAAAACCCTTGCGCTGGAATATGGCCCACGCGGTATCACCGCCAATGTGATTCCCCCGGGATCGATTGACACGCCCATGCTGCGCGATGCCGAGAAGAAGGGTCTACTCGGCGGAACGGTCGAGGACATCGCCGCGCGTATCCCCGTCCGCCGTATCGGCACGCCCGCGGACATCGCCGCGACATGCGCCTTCTTGGTCACCGAGGAGGCCGGCTACATCACCGGTCAGATCGTCGGCGTGAACGGCGGCCGCTGCACCTAGCTCGTGTCAGCGGGGTAGCACGCCGCGCAGGAACAGCCGTACCGCGTACCGAAGGTGCCTCTCCTGCTGTTCTGTCGACCGGAACACGCCGAAGTCCGCCATCCGCGCCGGGACGGCCTCGACCATCGCCAGGAAGGTCTCGGCCGCGAGCTCCAGATCGCCGACCTTGATGGTGCCGAGTTCCTCGTGGCGGCGCAGTAATTCGGTGACCGCACGCAGACGGCCCGCCCACATCATCGATTCCGCCGAGATGTTGAATTCGGGAAACTGCGGCGCCTCGTTGAACGCGATGCGCTTCAGGCGCACGTTCTCCGGATGCGTCGCGCGCGCCAGCGCGATCCGTCCGACCGCGAGAAGCGCCGTCTCCACATCCTCGTCATCGATATCGTCGATGGAACCGTCGTCGACGTAGCGCGCCAGCGCCCAGGGAATCACGTCCGCGAACACCGCCCGCTTGTCGGCGTAGCGGGCGTAGAGGGAGCGTTTGGTGATTCCGGCGGCCTTCGCGATGGCCTCCATACTGGCTCCGGCATAACCCATTTCGAGGAAGGTCGCGACGGCCGCCTCACGTACCGCGAGGTCGAGTTTTTTCGCCTCCGCTTGAGTGGGCCGTCCGCGCCGAGTCGCCACCAGCCGAATTGTACTGCCTGCCCCCGCGCTACCTCGGCTGGTTCGGAACGCCGGGGAACAGCTGCACATCCGGGCCGGAGGTCACGTACCCCATCTGTTTGGTCACCAGATGCGGCGCGAAAACGGATGCGTAGAGCACGTTTCCGACAACGATCACGGTGACGATGGACACGATCGCCGATTGCACCTTGGTCTTCGACAGCTTGTCCGACCACATTTCGATGACATTGCGGCCCTGTGAATCCGTCCGCCCCAGCAGGTAGGTGAAGACCATCATCTGAATGCCCATCGCGATGGCGTCGTAGATCGGGTACTGGTGCAGGGTCCCCTCGAACAGTCCCAGCCCGGGAATCACGTAGGCGTAGTAAAAGACTCCAAGGCGGGCGCCCAGACCCGCGTTGAACATCAAGGCCCAGCAGAAGCCCACGAGGAGGCCGACGATCAACAATGTCTGCGGTCTGCGCCAGTTGAACCGCGCGGACAGCCGACGCCCGATCGCGGCGCCCGTGACGGCCGGAATACAGAAGTAGCCGATGTATCCCAGCGGGACCGAGGAGGGCAGGCCGCCCCACGTCATGTTCAACGGCCACCACGACGGCATGCGTGGCAGCGCCGGCGGGAACTGGGCGTACATCGCCCAGTCATACGGCGCCTCGATCCAGGAGAACGAGATCGCGGAGATGCACAGCAGGAGCAGTGGATGCAGGCGGCCACGTCGGACACTCAGGTAGATCCCGGCGATGACGAACAGAATGCCACTGAGCCAGCCGAACGCGTTGGACGCAATCAACAGCGGCGTCATCTCGGTGCTCATCGGCCGGCCTCGTCGCTCGCCGTCTGTGTCTCAGGCTCGCTCGGGGCCTTACCGCGCGCCTCGGGGTCGAAGTAGATCACCAGCCCGAATATCAGGATGATCAGCCCGAACAGAGTTCCGAGGATGATGAGTTGGCCCACGAACGCGTCCCTTCAAGCGGTCGATCGATCGGTAATAGTGCACACTATTAAAATAGTCAGGTCAAGGACCGCTATCGTTGACGGCCATCGGCCGCGCAGCGCGGTCTAAGGAGTGGAAAGCCGTGCCGCAGCGACGTTCACCGGGGAAGCAGACCTCGGCGCCAACGCGTCGGCCGCGCGGGGAGGCGCGCAGGCTGCTCCTCGACGCCGCACGCGAACTCTTCGCGCGCCAGGACTACCGTGCCACGACCACCCGTGAGATCGCCGAGGCCGCCGGGGTCACCGAATATCTGCTCTTCCGCCACTTCGGCTCGAAGGCCGGCTTGTTCCGCGAAGCCCTCGTCCTACCGTTCACGAACTTCATCGACGACTTCGGCAAGACCTGGCAGTCCGTCGATCACGAAGCGACCGACGAAGAGGAACTCGCGCGGCAGTTCGTCGGCCGCCTCTACGACGTCCTTGTCGAGCACCGCGGCCTGGTCTTGACCCTCGTCGCATCGGATGGCCTCAGCGACGAGGAGATCGAAAGCGCCGGCATCGCCGATATCCGGCGTGCACTCACGCTGCTCGGGCAGATCAGCACCGAGGGCATGCAACTGCGCGGATTGCATTCGGGCCAACCGGATCTGCCCGCACACTCCACGGTGGCGATGATCGTCGGCATGGTCGCACTGCGTTCGACGTTCTTCGGGAACCGGCCGCCGTCGCGGGAGGCGATCGTCGACGAACTCGTCCAGGCAACCCTCCACAGGTTCCTGCGCCGGCCGTAGCGGCAGTGGCTATCCCCCGGGTCCGTTGGGCCACTTGAGCAACGAGCCCGCGTCGACACGGATCTGCTGGCCGGTGATGTAGCGGCTGTCTTCGCTGGCCAGGAACACACCCAGCTTCGCCATGTCCACGGGTTCGATGTACGGGATCGGCATGGCCTGGAAGATCGTGAACAACGGCTCTGCGTCCTCACGGGTGGCCTGTTTCCCCTCCATGGTCAAGTCGGGCCGGAACATGCTGTACATGCCGTCGTTCTGCAACAGATGGGTGTTGCAATTGGTCGGATGGATGGCGTTGACGCGAATCATCCGCTGCGCCAGCGCCATCGACATCTCTTCGACGTACTCGATCAATACCCGCTTACTCCAGCCATAGCCTCGGCCGCCAGGTCCCATGTTCGGGTTGTCGGTCGTGCCGCGGATCATCCCCGCGGTGGATCCTGTGATGATCACCGAGGCGCCGTCGGGCAGATGCGGAATGGTGACCGCGACGGTGTTCATCACACCGAGCAGGTCTACGTCGCTGGCGTCGACGAACGACATGGCGTCATGCGGTCTGCCCATGGCCATCGGCAGGATGCCCGCGTTCGCGACCACGATGTCGATCTTGCCGAGGTCGGCGACGCCTGTCTCGACGGCATCGCGCAACTCGTGGCGTTCCCGAACGTCGGCGACACGGGCGACGACGCGACGCCCGATCTCCTTGATCGACCGCTCCGTCTCGGCGAGGTCGTCGGGCGTGGCCAACGGATAAGGGTTGGACGGGATGTCGCGGCAGATGTCGACCGCGATGATGTCGGCGCCCTCCTTGGCCATCTCGATCGCGTGGGCGCGACCCTGGCCGCGAGCCGCTCCGGTGATGAAAGCGACCTTGCCGTCGAGCTTTCCGGTCATGTAGTGCTCCTTGGGTTCTGGCGAACAGACATAGAATGCCCGTTCTTTCCGGCGTGTCGGGGTCTTTTGCGTCTGCTCAGCGACTCATTTGATCGGAACGTACTCCACGTGCAGTGCGGTCAGGCCCCGCATGATGAATGTCGGTTCGTACTCGTACTTTCGGTCATCGGTTGGACCGTGCATCTCTTCTGAGATGCGAATGTCGGACATGCGATCCAAGATGCGATTCACGGCGATACGCGCCTGTGACCGCGCCAGCGGCGAGCCGGGGCACGAATGGGGGCCGCGCCCGAAGGCGACATGTTCGCGCACATTGGGCCGGTCGTGCTTGAACACGTCCGGGTCTTCGAACTTGCGTGGATCGCGGTTGCTGGCGCCGGGCAGCATCATCAGGATCGTGCCCGCAGGGATCTCGATGTCGCCGATGGTTGTCGACGTGCGTGCCAGCCGGAAATGGCTCTTGACTGGGCTTTCCATCCGCAGACACTCTTCGAGGAACGCGGAAATCTGTGTGCGATCGTCGCGAAGGGACGCCTGGATGTCGGGTCGCTCCCCCATCACCCGCATCGCGGTGCTGACGAGTTTGGTTGTCGTGTCGGTACCCGCGGCGAACAGGAACGTCGCCAGTTTGACGACCTCGTCGACCTCGGGCACCGATCCGTCGGGGTATGTGGCGGTGGCGAGTCCGGTGAGCACATCCTGGCGCGGTTCGCGCCGCCGGTCGGTGATGTAAGAGGTGAACTTGTCATCCAGCCAGGCGAGCGGGTTGTGCGCGACGGTCTCACCCTCGTTGCCGTCGACCTCGCCCAGAGGTTCGGCGCCCAGCGCCTGCTTGAACTGTTGGTGATCCTCGGCAGGCACCCCGAGGAGATCCGCGATCACCAACAGCGCCAGCGGTTTCGCGAAGTCCTCCATGAACTCGCACGAGCCGCGGTCGACGATCTTGTCGAGCTGCTGGTCTACGAGACGCCACATGAAGTCTTCGTTCTCGCTGAGCCGCTTCGGAGTGATCAGCCTGCTCAGCAGTCCACGTGTTTTCTGGTGTTCGTCGGCGTCCATGGTCACCACATGCTCGGCCATGGGAATCGCCGCGCGGTGTTCCTCGATCTGGGCGCTGATGTCGTCACCCTCCGGCGTGAACGGCAACGGCGGAAACGGTCCCGCCACGGCCACACACGACGACATCGCGGGGTCTTTGTAGGCGGCGAGCGCTTCTTGGTGCCCCGTCACCGCGACGACGCCGTACGGAGTTGCCAGCTGTACAGGGCACTTCGAGCGCAGCTGTTCGTAGTAGGGATACGGGTTGGGCACCAGCGACATATCGGTGAAGTAGTCGATCGACTCGATATCGCTCACTGCGCCCCCTCGCTGCCCGCCGAATCCGGCGCGCTCCGAATACACATCAGTTATCCCCTCTCGATGACCATCACGTCGCGAACGGTTCTCACTGCGGGTCGAACAGGACGGGCACCGAGGTAGGCGATCGGAACACCTGACCTCTGACGTGCGGATCGTCGCCGTCGGGGTCCAGACGCAGATTCGGCAGCCGGTCGAGCAGAAGGTTGATGGCAGTTCGCATTTCGAGTCGGGCGAGGTGCATGCCGAGGCATACGTGGACGCCGTGGCCCCACGCCATGTGGCTCTTCTGCGGACGGAAGATGTCGAACTTGTCGGGGTCCGGGAATCGGTCCTCCTGGTGCGTGGCGGATCCCAGCATCGGCATCACCGTCGCCCCTGCGGGGATCTCCACTCCACCGAGGACCGTGTCCTTGGTCGCCACCCGGGTGATGGTCAGCAGCGGCGGCTCCCACCGAACCCCCTCCTCGATGGCCTGTGGGATCAGCGAGCGGTCGGCGCGGATCGCATCGAGCTGGTCCGGGTTCGAGAGCAGCGCGAACAACAGGCTGCCCAATGACCGGTAGGTGGTTTCCACGCCCGCTGGCAGCAACAGTCGCAGGAAGGAGAAGATCTCCTCATCGTCGAGCTTCTCCCCGTCGAGTTCGGCCGCCGCGAGCGCACTGATCAGATCCTCGCGCGGCTGGGCCCTGCGGGCTTCGAGGATCGGTGCGAAGTAGTCGCACAGGGCTGCCGAGGCGGCAAGTCCCCGTTCGGGATTCATGAGCCAGCTCAGCAGCGAGATGGACCAGCGCTGGAACTGCGGGTAGTCCTTTACCGGCAGCCCGAGCAGACCGGCGATGATCTGGCTCGGATAGTCGAAGGTGAACTCCTTGACCAGATCTGCCCTGCCGTTGGGCGCGAACTTGTCGATGAGGCCGTTGGCCACCCGGCCGACGAGTTCGTCCTCCCACCGAGCCAACGACTTCTGCGTGAATGCCTTCGAGACCAGACCACGCAGCCGACCGTGGATCGGCTCGTCCATGCCCAGCATCACACCCTGACCCAGCACGGGACCGAACGCCGCGATGACCGCCGACGACGAGAAGGTCTCGTTGTCACGCAGCATCTGCTGAACGTCTTCGTGGCGGTAGACGATGAACATCGGCAGCGACTCTTCGTGTGGCAGCGCGCCCGACGTTTCGAGGCGCTGCACGGGCTCTTCGCGGCGGATCCGCGCCAGTTCCGTATACGGGTCACGAACGTCGCCGGAAATGGCGTCGTCGAAGGACCCGAAGTCCTCGAGGTCGTCGAAGAGTTGTGACATACATGCGCTCCTTTGGGCTGCTACTCCTGGTCGGCCGGATAGGCGACAGACTTGACTTCCGTGTACTGGGTGAACCCGACGATGCCGTTCTGCCGGCCGACGCCGCTGGCCTTGTAACCGCCGAAGGGCGTGTCCGCTCCGTAGCCTGCGGTTCCGTTGAGACCGATGAAGCCGGCCCGCAGTCGCCGCGCCACCGCCAGGGAATGGTCCAGTGAACTCGACATCACGTTGCCCGCGAGGCCGTACACACTGTCGTTGGCGATTCGCACCGCGTCGTCCTCGTCCTCGTAGGGGATGACGGCCAGGACGGGGCCGAAGATCTCCTCCTGCGCGATGGTCATCTTGTTGTCGACATCGGTGAAAAGTGTTGGGCTGACCCAGAATCCCTTGTCGAACTCCTTCGGCGGCTCCGTGCTGCCCACCAGCATCGTCGCGCCCTCGTCGACACCTTTGCGGATGTAGGACAGGATGCGTGACTGCTGTTTGGCCGAAATGACCGGACCGCAGATCGTGCCGGGGTCCTGCGGATCGCCTGCCTTGATGTTCTCGTAGATACCGCGCAGGATCGCCACGCCTTCGTCGTAGCGCGACCGCGGCAGCAGCATCCTCGTCGGGGCCGCGCAGCCCTGACCCGCGTGCATCAGCGGTCCGATGCCGATCAGGCACGCAGTGTTGAAGTCCGCATCCTCGAGCACGATGGTCGCCGACTTGCCGCCGAGTTCGAGGAACAGGCGCTTCATCGTCGCCGCGCCCTTTTCCATGATCCGCTGGCCCACCACGGTCGAACCGGTGAACGAGATCATGTCGACCTTCGGCGACAGGGTCAGTTCCTCACCTACGAAGTGATCCGACGCGGTCACGATGCTGACCACACCCGCTGGGATATCGGTCTTCTCGGCGATGAGCCGACCCAATCGGGTGGCATTGAACGGTGTGTTGGGGGCGGGTTTGAGGACGACGGTGTTGCCTGTCGCCAGGGCCTGTCCGAGCTTGTTGATCGTGACCTCGAAGGGGAAGTTCCACGGCACGATCGCGCCGACCACGCCGACCGGCTCGTGCCACACCTTCCGCCTGGTGTTCACGCCCGTCACCGAGACGACCTTGTCACCGAGGTCGGCCTCCCATTCGAAGCTGTCGATCAGCCGGGCGGGATACTTGAGGCCGTCCTCCAGCGGTGCATCGAGGTGCGGGCCGTGCGTCACCGCTCGCGGAGCGCCGACCTCGAGGATCAGCTCCTCGCGCAACTCCTCGAGCTCGCTCTCGATCGCTTCGTGCAGCTGGAGCAGGCAACGCTTCCGAAGCTCCCGGTTGGTCGACCAGTCGGTCTCGTCGAAAGCCCTTCTGGCGGCGTCGATTGCGCGATTCATGTCGGCCTTCGACGCATCGGCGACCTCGCCGATGACCTCCTCGGTCGCAGGATTGATGTTGGTGAAGGTCCCCGCCTCCCCATCGACGAGCTTGCCGTCGATGAGCATCCTGGATTCGAATTTCACTGCGGTGGCTTCAGTCACTGCTCTCACTCCTGTCGGGTGCCTGTTGCGTGTTTCGCGCCGCCAACGACGCCATGCGCTGCAACGCCGCCGGCGGAAGAATCTTGGCGGCAAGAACCATCGCCCGCTGGGTCGCCGTCAAGGGGTATGCACCGCCGCGCATCGCACCTTGCCGCGGTATCCCCATGACGAGCCGTGACATGTGATGCATCCCCGCTGCCGGCAGCATCCTGTTGGACACCAACAACATCGAGGCATCCGGGCCTACGCCGTGGCGGCGGAACGGTGCCCGGTCACTCAGCGCCTTCAGTAATCCGTCGACGAACTTCTCCGGAGGCCGGGCGAGCTTCATTGCCAACCGCCCGCGGGTGTTCATGGTGTTGTGGATGCGCACATAGGGGCCGTCGAAGTTGCGATCGTCGGTCGTGCCGGCGTCGGTGATGATGTCGGTGTCGTAGGTGCCGGTGACCAGGATCGTGACCCCGAGGCCGAACGGCGCGATCTCACCGGCCAGCGACTCGCCCCACCGCTCGAGTGCGCCCTTGGCCGCCGAATACGGGGCGATGCCGGGCTGACCCCTGACGCCGCCCGCACTGGACACCAATACAATTCGTCCTCGTCCGGCGTCGCGCATCCCAGGCAGGAGCGCCTTCGTCAGCTCGACCGGACCCAGCACATGTGTGGCCAACATTCTCTGCCACAGCTCCATGTCGGCCTCTTCGACCATGCCCGCAGCCGAAATCCCGGCGTTGTGCACCACGGCAAAGGGAGGGCCCACTGCCTCCTCAATCGACTTGGCCGCCGCCGCGATCGACGCGCTGTCGGTGACGTCGAGTTGCACGCCGATCAGCCGATCGTCGTCGGCCTGCGCACCGGTCTCCTCGCGGAGTAACGGCATCCCGCGATCCGGATTGCGCATGGCTGCTACGACGCGCCACCCCTCGTCATAGAGGCGCGCCGCCGATGCGAAGCCCAAACCCCTGGAAGCACCGGTGATGACGATGCTGCGTGTATCAGTCATTCGTACTTTCAGTCGCGCAGCGGTTGCTGATCGAACCCAGCTCGACGTCGACGTTGCGGTACGGCCCCTGCTGCCAGGTGGCCCACTTGCCTACCGAGTACGGACCCTCGGCGCCGTTGGCGCGGTAATACCCCTGCGGGTCATACACCTTCGCCTCGGGGTACGGCCACGGGCAGGCAACCGAGGTGGCCAGACCGCTGGCCTTGATCGCCCAGAACCACCCGCCGTAGGCGAAGTACGCCACGTTGATGATCACGAACATGACCAGGAACGTGCCGAGTACCGGCTTCTTCGGAAACAGCCTGGCCTTTGCAGCGAGCTTCTCCGCCACCGACTTTCCGGTGTCGTCGCGGTAGACGAGGATGGCCGCCGGAATCATCACGAACGTCACCGACAGCGACTCCCAGATCAGCGGGAACTGGAATGTGCTGCCTGGGAACAACGTTCCGAACGGGATGGCCTGCGAGTAGATGTACAACCCTGTGCGCACCAAGCTGACTTCCAGGATCGCGTCGAAGATGAAGCCGATCACCAGCACCAGCCCGCCGAGGCTGATCAGCGGGTGCCGGCTGACGAAAGCCTCGGGACCATGCTTGGCCTGCAGCTTGCGCAGGATCCAGATCGCTGGGAAGTACGGGCCGAAGTAGAACAGGACGTACCCGAACACGATGAACGGTTCGACCGTCGGCGACATCATGATCAGGTACCAGTTCTCCGGCCAGTGCAGCAGCGCGGGGTTGTACACCGCGTACGGCGACCAGTTCATGATCGGGTCCTGCCACACGATCAGCGTGGTGACGAGGACCATCAGCAGAACGGGGCTACCCGGGTTCTTGCGCCAGCCACGGATGAAGCCGACGGTGAACGCCACGACGATGATCACCGCCCCGACCTGCGGGATGATCTGCCAGTGGTCGAACCCCGTCAGGAATTCGACCGGGCGAGGCCTTCCCTCGACGTTGGGGTTGGCCACGCGCGGGTCGACAGCCGTCCGGCCGACCGCGGCAAACAGGCCGAAGAAGCCCAGCCACGCCAGGAGAGAGATGACGCGGCCCCAGTTCGGCCCCTTGCGCGGCGCCTGCGCCTTTTCCTGCTCGGTGGGAAGCGGTCTCGAATCCGTGGTCATGTCATTCCTCCCCGAACCGGTCGACCAGATGTGAGTTGACGCCATCGGCATCGAGCGTGCGAGCCACCAGGTATCCCGAGCCCATCCAGGCTCGACGAGTCCATTTGCCCAGTGACACACGGGTTCCCGGTGCTCCCGAGGCGGCGGGCATCATCTTCACGCGCTCGAGCGCCTCCTTCACCCCGCGCGGGCTCAGCGGGTGAGCGTCGGTGAAGGCACGGACAAGTGTCGCGGCGACGTCGCGGTTCACCACCGTCACGCAGAACTCCGGACGACTGCCGTACTTCGCCGCATACCGGTCCAGGAATTCCTGTCCGATGGGGTTCTCCTCGTCGTACTGATCGACCCCGATCCAGCCCATGAACGCGTTCCACATGATGGGGTTCACCCACGCGTTCTGAAATGCGGTGGTGGTGAACCGCGGCGGGTCCCAGTCGACGGCCTCGAGCGCCGGGTTGACGAACACGATGCCGAACCCGAAGCCCAGGTGCACGATCGCCTCGGCCTTCGCGTCGTGCAACGTGCGTACCGCTTCGTTGATGTCCTGCGCGGTCTGAGCGATCGACGCTTCGGCGACGATCCGAATTCCCTTGCGGCGACACGCGCTCCGCAGGTTCTTCAGATAGCTCTCGCCGATCAGACTCTGCTCGACCAGGACGCCGATCTCATTGAGGCCGCGTTTGGCGACGAGGTCGGCGATGAAGATTGGTTCGTCGGTCATCGACCCCTGGGGAAACGCGAATGTCCACTCACCCAGCCAATCGTCGGTGCCGGTGACGCTGATAGCAGGCACCTTGAAGCGTTCTTCGATCGCCTCACGCATCGGCACACAGTTGTCGGTGATGTTGGGGCCGAAAACCACGAGGCAGCCCTCGTCGACCAATTCACCGTAGGCATCGATCACCGCCTTCACCGAACCCTTCGGCAGGCCTTCGACCTCGCGGTAGATCATCTGCACCGGACGATCCATCAGGCCCTGCTCGACGGCTTCTTCGAAGATCAGGTCGAAACACTGGGTGAAAGAGGCCAGTAGTTCCTCTGGAAAACCAGGGGGCAGCGTGAAGTCCATCAGATAGCCGACCTTGATGGGCTCCGCGGTGCTTTCGTAGGACATCTGACCTCCCTGGGGGTCGACCTAATATTTGTTCAGACCCTAGCGGGCGGCGGTTCGCAGCGTCAACGGACGTCGGGGGTACCGAGGTAGACGTCGATCATCTCGTTGAGACCACGCCCGACCGACGCGTCATCAGTGAGCGGCCCCGCGATCGCGGCTCTGGCGGCATCGGGCATGGTCAGGCCCTCGGCGATGAGCCGTCCCGCCGCGATGAGCACCCGTGTCGAGGCGACCTCGCGCAATCCGCCGGTCTCGAGCCGGCGCATGGCCTGCCCGAATTTCACCAGTTCGGCAGCGGTCGCCCGGTCCACGCCCGATTCGTGGGCAACGATCCCCTCTTCGACCTCGGGCTCGGGGAAATCGAACTCGATGGCGACCATCCGTTGCCTGGTGGAGTCCTTGAGGTCCTTCAGGACGCTCTGGTAGCCGGGGTTGTAGGACACGACCAGGCCGAACCCCGGCGCCGCGTCAAGCGTGATCCCGAGCCGCTCGATGGGCAGTTGCCGGCGGTAATCGGCGAGCGGATGCAGCACGACCGTGGTGTCCTGACGGGCTTCGACGACCTCGTCGAGGTAGCAGATCGCGCCCTCTCGCACCGCGCGGGTCAGCGGCCCGTCCACCCATACCGTTTCATCGCCCCGCAGCAGATATCGACCGACCAGATCGGCGGTGGTGAGGTCGTCGTGGCAGGCCACGGTGATCAGTGGGCGGCCGAGGTCGTACGCCATCGCCTCCACGAAGCGCGTCTTGCCGCAACCGGTCGGACCCTTCAGGACCAGCGACAGGCCTTGGTGATACGCCGCCTTGAAGACGGCCTCCTCGTTGCCCACCGCCCGGTAGTACGGGCGCGAAGGGTCGACCTGCGGCATGGCGCCATTCTGATACGCGAGCCCGGACTCGGTGCCCATAGCGCCCCTTTCGTCGCCCCGCGTCGTTGCGTTGAGTCAAAGCCTAGACGGAACAGATGTTTGTTTCAAGGATGTCGGGTGTTCCGATCCGCAGTGCCGATAACGCCTTCGGTGGCCGCACTTGGGGCTTCCAGCGTTGGCGCACAAGCAAAGTCACGATGCACGGCGCCGTACTTCCGCCGAACGAACGGCCGATCGGAAGAGCGGTCCGACGATGCTCGCCAGTTGTTCGGGTCGGGCGATGGTCGCGTGCGCCGTACTTCCGAAAACCTTCTTCAAGGCCGCGATATCGGTGCCTGCTCCCACCGTCAGGCATACACAGCCGGTCCCCCGACGACGCGCTTCGGTCAGCGCGCGCCTCGCGTCGGCGGCTCCGTAGGCACGCTCATAACCGTGGTCGTATGCCAGTCCGTCAGACACGACGACCAGCAGGCGCCGCGACGTGCCGCCACGCGTCTCCAGGACAGCGGAACCGTGGCGGATAGCGGCCCCGAGACGCGAATACGCACCCGGCTCCAGGCTGTTCAGGCGTCGGATCACCCGCGCGTCGAGGTGGTCGTCGAATCTCTTGACGGGCACCATGTTCACCGCTGCACGGCCCTGTGAGTAATACGCGTAGAGCGCCACGCGGTCACCCAGGTCATGCAGCGCGACGGTGAGATCGGTGATCACCGCGAGTTGCTGCTGATGAACGGTCCGTCCCACCGTTCCCGGTTCCGCCGCCGAGCCCGAAACATCGAGCAGCAGAAGCACTGACAGGTCACGGCGACGCCGCAGACTGTCGAGATACACGGCCTCGTCGGGCACGGATCCGGCCCGCACCTCCACACGCGCCTCAACCGACGCGTCGATGTCGATGTCGTCGCCCTGGGCCTGTCGATGCCGGCGATGCAAGCCCATACCGAGACGCGCCAGGGGGCGGCGCACCCCGATGGCGGCCTCAATGGCCTGCGGCGCGGACGGCTTGATCCGCGGTTCGATCTCGCGCACGGTACACCAGTCGGGCCGGTAGCTCTTCCGATCGGCGTCCCACTCCGGATACTTCAGACCGTGCGCCTCGATGTCGGCGACGTCCTCGGCCGACGTTCTGGCCGTGGACGACACCGCGAACGCGCCTCGGTTCGCCGAATTGGTGCGATGGGTCGGCGAATCGGCGCCCGGCGGTCCGCCGCCGCTGCTTCCCGACTTCCGCGCCGACGACAACATCTTCTTCAACCACTTGCCGATGAATCCGCCCCCGCCAACCGGATTGGTGAACAGATCGGGGTCGCCGCTGTCGTCGACCTCACCGTCATCGAGTTCTTCGAGGGCTTCCTTGCTTTCGCGCCGGGGAACGTGCGCCACGGAGTCGTGGTCCACCTGCTCGGCCGCTCGGACGCCGACCGCAAGCACCTTCTTGGGCCGAATGACACCGAATGTGGTCGGCGGATCGTCGAGCGGATCCTTACCCGACGCGATGGCGAGCGAGGACTCTGGGGAGTCGCTACGGCCCCCTGTTTCGGCGTCGGCGAACGAACACAGCACACCCGGCAACACATCGGCGTTGGCGGCGAGAGCCCGATGTCCTTCGACGGTCAGATAGCGTTCGGCCACCCGGGGATGCCGAAGCAATGCGCCCACGATGTCGGGGGCGAGGCTGCCCGCCGCGATCAGTGAGGCATGAGCCGCGACCGATTCCAGATTCTCGCGCGCGGGTGCGGCGGGATCGACGAATATGGACTGTCCGTCGGTCCACGACGGCTCGCCGGGGTCGAGGGGTGCCACCGCGACGGGTCGACCGGCGAGCGCGGACGCCAACATGCCCAGCGCCTGCAGGTGGTCGCCACCGGCGTTGTTCGCCACAGCCACCTCCGACCAGTCCACCGTTGACCAAATATCTGTTCCACCGTAGAGTCCGGTCGTACTGGAGTCAATCAAATGCAGGCTTGACGCAGACGTGCCGATCGGTGAGCAGAACGAGCGCCGAATCAGCAAGGAGTACATGGTGATCGACTTCGAAGGCCAGGTCGCGATCGTGACCGGGGCAGGCCGTGGACTGGGCAGGCTGTACGCACTGGACCTGGCCCGACGGGGTGCGGCGGTGGTCGTGAACGACCTCGGAGGCACCATGGGTGGCGAGGGCGCGGATACCGCCGTTGCCGATCAGGTGGTCGACGAGATCAGGGCAGCGGGCGGACAGGCGGTCGCATCGCATCATTCGGTGGACAGTCCCGAGGGCGGCCAGGCGATCGTCGACACCGCGGTAGACACCTTCGGGCGGCTGGATGCCGTGGTCAGCAACGCCGGAATCTTCAACAGCATCCCGTTCGAGTCGCTCTCCCCCGACGACTGGCGGCGCATGTTGCGGGTGCACCTCGACGGCGGCTTCTACCTGAGCCAGCCCGCGTTCAAGGTGATGATGAGACAGAACTACGGCCGGTTCGTGTTCATCTCGTCGTCGGCGGGCAACTTCGGCCAGCCGATGGAGGCCCACTACGCAGCCGCAAAGACCGGCCTCGTGGGCCTGTCCAATGTCATCGCGATCGAGGGTGCGGCACACGGAATTCTCTCCAACACCGTTCTGCCGACCGGCTTCTCGAGGATGGTCACCGAGACGGTCGGTGACGAGAAGTTCCTCGAAGAGTCGGGTTTCATGCGCGCCATTCGTGCCGAGCTGGTCGTACCGCTCGTGGTCTTCCTGGCCAGCCGCACCTGCGACTGCACCCACCACAACTACTCGGCGTGCGCGGGACGCTACGCCCGGGTATTCGTCGGGCTCGGCGAGGGCTGGCTGGCCGACGCAGGGACCGAACCGACCGCCGAGGACATCGCCACGCACCTCGATGAGGTGTCGGCGACCGACAAGTTCACCGTGCCCGACTCGATCGTCGACGAGGTACTCGAAGTCTGCGACCGCCTCGGCATCAGCGCGATGCCCGACAACGCCGAGGTCGCCTTTCCCGAGCCGACGAAGAGATAGAAACCGCCGTGGATATCGACGAACTTCTCACGACGACCAGATCCGCTCGCAAGGCACTCGATCTGGACGCACCCATCGAAATCGACGTCATCCGCGACTGCCTGCGCATCGGACTGCAGGCCGCGAACGGCTCCAATCAGCAGTCGTGGCGCTGGGTGGTCGTCACCGACAAAGTGTTGCGCGACAAGATCGCCGATCTCTATCGCACCGCCTATCTGGCGAAGGTGGGCGGCCAGATGATCTCCGGTTTGATGCCCGCGGGCACCTCCGAAGCCAAACTGATGTCGTCTACCGAGTGGCTCGTGGAGCACCTGGCGGACATCCCCGCGCTGGTGATTCCCTGTTACGAAGCCACGATGCCGAGAACAGCGGGTGACGAATCCTTCTATTTGGCAACTCTTTACGGTTCGATCTTTCCCGCGGTGTGGAACTTCGCCCTGGCGCTGCACAGCCGCGGGTACGGGACCTGCATCACGACCCTGCACTTGCACCACAAGGCGGAAGTGCGGGACTTGCTCGGCATTCCCGAGTCGTTCACCCAGGGCTGTCTGCTCCCCGTGGGACGCCTGCGCGACGGCTTCCGGTTCAGGGCGGCACCCCGCCGTGCGATCGACGAGGTCATCGGCATCAACGGTTGGGAGGGACGACATGGGGAAGACGACTGATGGAAAGGACGAAGATGAGCGACGACCTGGCTGAAAGAGTTGCCCGGCTGGAGGATCGCGAGCAGATCCGCGAGTGCATGATGCGCTACGCGCGTGGCATGGACCGACGTGACCGGGCCCTACTCCGGTCGGCCTATCACGACGGCGCCGTCGACGATCACGTCGGATTCATCGGCGAGGTCGACGACTTCATCGACTGGGCGTTCGCATACCACTCGACCCAGACCCGTTACCAGCATTATCTGCTGAACCACACCGTCGATCTCAACGGCGACGAAGCGCACGCGGAAACCTATTACCTCTTCGTCGGGACCGACCGTGAGCCCGCCAACCACATGACGCTCTCGGGCGGCCGGTATGTGGATCGGCTGGAACGTCGCGACGGCCGGTGGGCGATCGTCGACCGGGTGTGCGTCGTCGAGTGGAACGCGGAGTCGACGTCGTTCATCACCGACGAGGTGATCGCGATGATGGCCGGCTCCATGAAGGTCGCCACGCATGACACGACGGATCCGTCGTATGACCGCCCGTTGGTCGCCTCACGCACGGACGCGTTGTCATGAGCGGCCCCTGCGGCGTCCCCGCAGTTTCGGCGGGGGTCGGTAGGATCTGCTTGCAGTTGTCAGGGCCGACCACCCCAGGAAAGGTACGCAGGTAGCGATGGCCAATGCCGACGCCGTGGGGCGGACTCCGAGGAGCGGACGACCCGCGGTCAAGAGGGGCAAGCGTGCCCCGAAACTCACGGCCATCAGCAATGAACCAGCTGGCGACGCCACACGGCGCACGGAGATCCTCAAGACCGCGAACTCGGTCATCGCCACCACCGGACTTCGCACGTCGTTGCAGCAGATCGCAGATGCTGCGGGCATCCTTGCGGGCAGCCTCTATCACCACTTCGACTCCAAGGAAGCGATCCTGGTCGAGCTGATCAGGCGCTACCACGCCGACCTGGACCGCGTCGGCGAGGAGGCGTTGATGCGCCTCGATGAGGCGGACCCCCGTCCGGTCGCCGAGCAGATCACCGAGCTTGGCTGCGCGATCGCACGCTGCGCGGCCGAACACGGGGCCGCCCTGCAGATGTCGTTCTACGAGGGGCCGAGCTCAGATCCCGAGTTGATGGAACTGACCCAACGCCCGCCGACGGCCATCCAGACCGCGATGTTGCAGGCGCTTCGGGCCGGACGCTGGAGCGGTTACATCCGAGGCGATCTCGACCTTCCCACCCTGGCCGACCGGGTATGCCAGAGCATGTTGCACAGCGGCCTGGACGTCGTTCGGCACAAGGCCTCACCGGATGAGGTGGCGACGCTCAAGAGCCACATCGCCCTCGAAGGCCTCGCGGTCGATATGCCCTCCGATGCGGACCTCGACAAGTCGAACGCGTTCGCGGCCGCCGAGGAGGTCATCAAGAGCTGGGTGGACACCGAGGACGACAGCGACCTCAAGGCCGCGCACGTGCGCGCCGTGGCCCGCTCCGAATTCGGCCGGCGCGGCTACGAGATGACGACCATCCGCGACATCGCGTCCGCCGCAGGCCTGGGCACCGGCACCGTTTACCGCGTCATCGGCTCGAAAGACGAACTGCTGATGTCGATCATGCTGGAGTTCGGGCACAAGGTCGGCGGCGCGTGGACGGACATCGTGCGGTCGGACTCCACCACGATCGAGAAGCTTGATGCGTTGAGCTGGTTGAACATCAACGCGCTCGACCAGTTCCCCGACGAGTTCCGCATTCAGCTGGCGTGGCTACGCCACACTCCCCCGGACACCGCCAATCCCGCGTGGTCGTTCACGACACGGATTCGGCAGATGAAAGCGCTGCTCTCCGAAGGTATTCGAGCAGGGGAAATACGTAAAGACAGTCCGGCCGCCGACATGTTGGCCCGGTGCATCATCGGTGAGCAGTGGATACCGGAGAACATCCTGCAGCGAATCGGCACGCGTAATGCGTTGCTCCTGGCTCGTGACACCACCCTGCGGGGCATCAGCGTGCGTAAGGTCTGATGACGACGAACAGCTGTCAGTCCGATCCGCGATGGTCCCGCAGCGCACCGAAGCGAGGGATGCCCATCATCACGCGGATCATGTGATGCATGACCACTGAGGGCATGAACTTGTTCGCCAACAACAGCATCCGCGCATCCGGTCCGACCGATCGCCGCACAAAGGCCTTGCGGCTATCGAGCGCCTTGGCCAGACCGACGGCGAACTTCTCCGGTGGGCGGGCCGCCACCTTCATCGCGTAGCGGCCGCGCTTGTCCATCGTCTTGTGGTGCCGAGCGTACGGCCCGGCGAGATCGCGGGAGTCGGTGGTGCCCTCGTCGGTGATGATCTCGGTGTCGTAGGTGCCCGCCACCAGGATCGTCACGCCGATCCCGAACGGCGCAACCTCGCCGGCCATCGACTCGCCCCATCGCTCCAGTGCCCCCTTCACCGCAGAATACGGTGCGGTGGCGGGCATGCCGCGGATTCCACTTTCGCTGGACACCAGCACAATTCGCCCGCGCCCCGCCGTGCGCATCGACGGCAAGAGCGCCCTCGTCAGCGCCACCGGGCCGAAGATGTTGGTGGCGAACATCCGCTCCCACAGATCGAGCGGCGTCTCTTCGACCATGCCTGCGGCCGATATCCCGGCGTTGTGCACCAGTCCGTATGGCGCGCCGACGGTGGCGGTGATCGTCGAAGCGGCCTGCTCGATCGAATCGGGATCGGTCAGGTCGAGTCGGACGCCAAGGAGGCGGCCGTCGTCGCGGCTTGCGCCTGTCATCTCGCGCAGTCTGTCCAAACCCGACTCCACCGACCGCATTGCCGCCACGACCGTCCACCCCTGGCGGTAGAGAAGCGACGCGGAGGCGAGCCCGAGACCGCGTGACGCACCGGTGATGACGACGCTCCGTGAACCTCCATTGGCGCTGTTCATGGGCTATCGCGTGATGACGGGCAGGCGACCCCACCCACGGACGCTGGACGTGTGCGCCATCGCGGCATTGTCAAAGTCGACGTCCCATTCGGGCCACCGTGACAGCATCTCCTCGAGTGCGACCCGCGCCTGCATTCGAGCAAGCGACGACCCCAGGCAGAAGTGCAGTCCCTGACCGAACGACAGATGGGATCCGGTCCGGTGGATGTCGAAACTCTCACCGCTGGGATAGCGCCGTTCGTCACGGTTCGCTGAACCGTTGAGCAGCAACATGATCGATCCCTCGACAACGGATTGGCCGTGAACTTCGGTATCCCGGGCCACATGGCGTGCCTGCACCGGCGACGGCGACTCGAAACGCAGCACTTCCTCGATAGCGCCCGGGATCAACGAAAAGTCGTCCACGAGTTCACGCCGCTGGTCCGGGTGTTCGGCGAGGAGTTGGCCGATGAAGCCGATCAGCCGGGTGGTGGTCTCGTTGCCCGCCCCGGCGATCATGCTGGTATAGGTCAGCACCTCGATACGGGTCAGCGGTCGCAGCTCGCCGTCTTCTTCGACCTCCGCGTTGAGCAGTTGTGTCATCAAGTCGTCGGCCGGATGTTCGGCTCGCCATTCGATGTAGTCGGCGAACAGCTGGTATGCGTTTTCGAAGGTGGCGGCCGACACCGACTGGAAACTGCCATCTTTCAGACCGATCGATGCATCGGTGTTGTCCCGGATCTGCTGCTGACCTTCTTCGGGTATGCCGAGCAGATATCCGATGGTCCGCATCGGGATCAGCGCCCCGAAGTCCGCAATCAAGTCGAAACTGGACGCGCCTTCCAGTGCATCGAGTGCACGGATGCAGTACTGACGGACCAGGGGCTCGATGGCCTCCATCCGACGGGGCGTGAAAACCTTTGACAGGACCCGCCGATGGATGTCGTGAAGTGGTGGGTCCTCGAAGAGGATCACTCCCGGTGGTACCTCGACACCGCTCATGATGATGTCCATCGTGGTGCCCTTGCCCGAGCGATAGGTATCCCAGTGGTGAAGTTCGCGCGCGACATCGTCATAGCGGCTCAGGGCATAGAAGTTGTACTTCTCGTTGTAATACAGCGGAGCCTCGTCCCTCATCCGCCGCCAGATCGGATAAGGATTGTCGTCGATGTCGAAGTCAAATGGGTCGTAATACAACTCGGTGGTGCTGGCGCCGGTCATCGACTGCTCCTCTGGTTGGTCATCAGATCGGTGAATGCATCACTGAGTCCGTCGGGCGATGAGTCGTTGGAACGCGCGGCCCCAGGCAGTACCTGTTCGCCCACCCGCTTGAGATACGGCCACGCAAGGTCTGGCGGGATACCGCCGCACAGCGGGGACAGGTTGAGAATTCCTCCGCGGCGAACGATCTCTACAGCCTCGTCGACGCTGATGATTCGGTGTGAGGGGAAGTCCGTTCGAAGGCTCGCGACATCGCCCGCATTCGAGATGCCTGCGGAGACCTCGTTACCCGGATTCCACTGCGCGTACATTCGGGCGTCGTGGAGCAGGTACTCACCGATCTCGTTCCATGCGGCGTCGACATCATCGGCGACGAAGGTGACGGTGGGCGTGTCCGGCGGGGGCAGCAGCGCTGCACCGGGTTCGTGACCGTGTTCGCGGCACGCGGATTCGTACGCCTCTTGCATACCGGCGACGGTGCCGTTGGCGAGCAGGCCGAGGCCGTATCGGCCGGCCCGCCGAGCGGCCGCGATGCTCGCACCACCCCACATCAGCGCCGGACCGCCGGGGGTCTGCGGTGGCGGCGACACGAAGATACGGCGGCCGTCATGCACGGTCGGCTGGCCGGTGAGCAGGCTGCGCAGCAGATCGAGCTTCTCGTCGGCGAGCCTGCCCCGGCGCTTCACGTCGAGGCCGAAATGTTCGAATTCCTCGGGCCGATAGCCGATTCCGAATACATAGGATGCCCGTCCCCTGCTGATGATGTCGAGGACCGCCATCTCTTCGGCCAGCCGGACGGGATCGTAGAAGGGTAGGATCACGACCAGGCTGAGCACCAGCCGTTCGGTGCGGGCCGCGATGGCAGCCGCCAGCACCAGCGGCGCCGGAAGGTAGCCGTCCTCGGAGCCGTGGTGCTCACACAGAACGGCTGCGAGGCAACCGTGCTCCTCAGCCCACGCCGACATGTCGATGGCCGCCGCGTACAGGTCCGTCGTCGGTGCGCCGAAGGCGGGTGCGCGCATGTCGAACCGTATCGAGAACACTGGCGGTCTCCCTTCAACTCATTCGAATGCGTGACGCGGCAACGTGTTCGGCAGATCGAGCGAGCTCAGCAGGCCCGGCGGCGCGTCGACCACGTAGGGAATCGCGTTGACCACCCGCATCGCCGTGGCCGACATCGCGGCGTGGCCTGCGGCATGTCCCTCCGCGGCGCCGACATTCATCGCGCAGTGAATGTCGGGATCGCCTTCGATGTCGACGCGGTATGTCGCGTCGAACTCCGATGCCGGCCATTCCGGTGCGACATCGCGCGCCATCCGGATGATGTGCTCGACGACGATGGCTTCGCGTCCGTTCACCACGCCCGCAGCCCGGGTGCTCACCGCACCGCAGGTCCCCGCCTTGATCGTGCCGAACGCCACCTCGATATCCCTGTCGGTGATTTTCCGGTCGAGAGTTCCGCGGATCTCTTCGACCTCGACCCCGAGTCCTGCCGCGATCAGATGGATTGGTGCCCGCCAGGCCATTTCGATGAAGCCGGGGGTCTTCAGCAGCGGTTCGAAGTCCAGCGGGTGGCCGAAACCCATTCCGTTCATCATCACGTCGGCGACCGGGTAGTGGTCGTTGAGTGCGACCTCGGTGACCTTGAGGCAGCGGATCTTCTTGGACTGCGTGGAAAGCATCAGCGCGAGCTGATCGGAGCCGAACCCGGGGAAGATGCCGGATGCGTAGAACGACGCATTTCCCGATTTCGCAGCGGTTTCCATCTGCTCGCGCCACTGCGGTGAGTAGTACGACGGCGGATACACCAGGCTGGTTGACGACGTCGATACGACGTTGATACCCGCTTCGAGCAGCTTCACGTAGTCGGACACCGCGGCCGCGTCGCGTTCGGGACCGCTGGCGGCATACACCACGCAGTCGGGTTGCAGCGCGATCAGTGCCGCGTCGTCGTTGGTGGCACTGAGGCCGATCGGCGCGATGCCCGCGAGCACGCCCGCGTCCTTGCCCACCTTCTCCTGCGAGTGCACCCACACCCCGACCAGGTCCAGGTCTGGTCGGCCGCGGACCGCGTCGATGGCAATCGATCCGACTCCGCCGGTCGACCACACCACGGTTCTCAGCGGTGCTGACACGAGTCCTCCTTATGGTCAGGCACGTTGGCCGCCATCACAGCGCGTTCCAGATACGGCCAGGCGATGTCCGGCGGGACACCGCCGCACAGTGGAAGCAGCGGAAGCGGACGGCCGCCCCGCATGTACGCGGCGGCCCCGTCGACGGTGAAGATCCGGTACGGACCCTGCGTCTCACGCAATGCGCTGAGGTCGGGCGCCCACATGTCGAACAGCAGGGTGAGCACCAGCGCCGGATCCAACAGGGGGTGGTCACGCCGACCGACTATAACCTAACATTTGTTCTGCTCCGTTGTAATAGTGATTGCTATTCTAAATCGTGGTCCGGGGGTCTCGACGAGGAGGAAAGATGGCAGAGGGCAAGCATCGCGTCGTGGTCTGGTCCACCGGTGGCATCGGCTCGATCGCGATCCGCGCCATCCAGGAGCGACCGAACCTCGAACTCGTCGGCGTGTGGGTGCACTCCCCCGACAAGGACGGTAAGGACGCCGGTGAACTCGCCAACGGCGAACCGATCGGGCTGTCCACCACCGCCGACGCGGACGCACTCATCGCGCTCAAACCCGACTGCGTCATCTACGCGGCCAGCGGTCCCGAACGCGATGCGCTGGCGATCCCCGATTACGTGAAGCTGCTCTCCGCCGGGATCAACGTCGTGACCACGAGCACCACCCGGCTGGTCAACCCGCATGCCTATGAGCCCGCCGAATGGCGCGATCAACTCGTCACCGCCGCCAAGGAAGGGCAGGTGTCGCTGTACGCATCGGGTATCGAACCCGGCTTCGCCGCCGACTACCTGCCCCTGGTGCTCGCCACCCAATCGTCGCGAATCGAGAAGATCCACGCCTACGAGATCGGCCTCTACGACGACTACGGTGTGCCCGACATCATGAGCGACGCAATGGGATTCGGCCGTCCGCTAGATTACCAGCCGTGGATCAGCCTCCCGGGTGCCATTGCCGGCGAGTGGCAGGGCCAGATTCGCATGATCGCCGACGCGCTCGGCGTCGAGGTGACCGAGGTGAGGGAGAAATTCGACCGCGCGGTGACGAACCGGACGCTGGAAGTGGCGATGGGCACGGTGGACACCGGCACCTGCGGCGCCCTGCGCATGCAGGCGATCGGTGTCGTGGATGGCCGCGAGGCCATTGTCATCGAGCACGTCACCCGGCTGGCTCCCGATGTCGCACCCGACTGGCCGACGCTGCCGAATGCCCTCGGCTACCGCGTGGTCATCACCGGCACACCGGACATCGACTGCACCTACGATGTGACACTCCGTGATCGCAAGAAAGCGGGCATCGAGAGCATGACCTCAGGGGCGGGCGCGATGGTGGCCACCGCCATGCGTGTCGTGAACGCCATCCCGTATGTCATTGCCGCGCAACCAGGTTTACTCAGCTCAGTCGATCTGCCGTTGACGATTCCGCAGCACGCGTTCAGCCCACACGGGTGAGCTTCAGCGGCATCTCGATGTCGAGCACCTTGTTGAAGCCGCAGGCCCCGCTGGGACCCACCGTCCTGTCCCAGCCCAGGTACTGGCTGCTGTCTGGATAACCCCGCCAGAAGACAAACGACTGCGTGCCCGGATGAGCTGTGCCGTCGATGCACGGCTCCCAGTTCTCCACGACGTGGCTGACCTTCCATCGTCCGCTCATGAACACGAGGTCACCGCTCCAACCGTGGTCGCTCGTCACACGACCCGTGCAATCCTGATACGTCGTGCAGGAGGACGTGATCGTCCATGTCTGCGTGACACTGCGCTCGGGGTGGTACGAGTCGTTGGTCTTGGCCCACTGCCCGTCCGAAAAAGCAATGAACGTCCCGTTGATCGCCTCCTCGTCCTGCGCCGCGGCCGGAGCAGCCCCGCACGTCGTCCACGCCGCGATCACCGTCGCAGCGATTACCAGGGCGCGGATCACGGCATTCCCCCGAGCATCAGGTCCTGCCAGGTCGACGGCGGCTCGGCGAGGTCGGTCTGCCTGGCGACGGTGCCGTCGGGTGTGGCGTACTGGCCGGTGGCGGGGTCGTAGTGCGCGATCGCTACCGAAGGACCTACCGAAGGATTCGGTCCGGAAGCGTTGGGAACCAACGAACTTGGCGTGGCGGGCACGGCGCCGGCCAGCGGACCGGGAGGTGGTGGCCCAGTCGGTGCGGCCGTCGCCGGTAAACCCGGCATCGGCGGTATTCCCGGAGGCAATGGCGCAGCCATCGGCGGTGCCGGCGCAACGCCCGCGGGCGCGGGTGTTACCCCCGGCGGTAATGGCGTGCCCTGGATCGGCGCGTAGATGTTCTCCTGGAAAGTGACCCGATCGTCGAGCGGAACGCCTTGCGCGATCAGATTCGGATCCATCGGGTAGGGGCCAACCGTATGCTGGCGCATCGCAAGCGGCTTGTAGGGCTGATCGCTGTAACACTCCTCCACCGTCGGCGCCCTCTTGCCCGGTACTCCCATACACGGCGCGTTGCGTGCACCCCGCACCTCGATCGGTGAATCCTGCGGTAGCTTGCAGTAGATGCCGTCCGGCGTGTCCACCGTGGTCTGATCGGCCGGGCTACGCCACTGCGACGGCGGGAGGAACCCCACCGTGCACGGGTTGGGGTCAGTGAGTGAGATACGGAAGTCGCCCAGCGGAATTCCCGTCGGATTGTTCTCGGGAGCAGATGACAGGGCGTTGGCGACGAACGGTGGCAGCAGTACCAACACCTGTTCGAGCGAGGGCCGGTACGTGACCGCCACCTTGCCGAATGTGGTCATATTGGCCAGCAGCACCGGCAGGGTCGGCTTGATCTGATCGAACAGCCGCGAGACCTCGTTGGCCGCATCCGGACCCTGTTGCAGCAGCGACCGAATCTGCGGGTCGTTCACCACCACCTGATCGGTGATTCCTGCGAGGCTTCGCGCCCACAAGCGCAGCGCATCGGTTGTCGCGGCTTGCGAATCCAGCAGTGGCTGCGAGTCTTCGATGAGCGTGGTGGAGCGATCGGCTGTCCGATTCAGGTCGGCGGAGATCTGTGCCGACGAGTCGAACAGCGAGCCGAGATCGAAACCGGCATCGTTGAACGCCAGAAACGACTCGTCGATCAGCCCGGTCAACGTGTCCTTGGGAATGCTCTGGATCAGGTCGTTGGCGCGATCCAGCATCGGGCTGACCGGTTGTGGAATCTTGGTGTCGCTCATGGCGATCACTGAGCCGTCATGTAGATAGGGCGGCGAATCGGTGCGCGGCAGCAGCTCGACGTACTGCTCGCCGATCGCCGAGACGCTGCGTACCTCCGCCTCCAGATCCGCGGGGATCTTCGGTGAGGTGTCGAGCGTCAGTGTCGCCGTGGCCTTGCTGCGGGACACGTCCATCGCGGTCACTTTGCCGACCTGCACGCCGCGATACGTCACGTTCGAAAACCGGTACAGGCCACCGGAGGACGGCAGTTCGAGTGTCACCGTGATCTTGCCGACGCCGAGCAGTGTGGGCACCTGCATGTAGGCGAACACCATCACCAGAACGCCGACGATCGACGCGATCGTGAAGATGACCAACTGAATCCGGACGAAGCGTGACAGCATCAGCCACCACCGCCGGGGTCCCACGGGGCGGGATCAACGTTGGGGATCGGACCGAACGGCGGTGAAGTCCCCACACCGAGCGGGAACTTCGTGTAGTAGGCGTCGTAGCCGGGGTCACCTGGGGCAGGGATCAGCGACGCTCGGTCCTGCCCCAGCCGGGTACCGAGTAAAAGCCCCCGCTTGAGTCGTGGATTCGTCCAGTCAACCGTGACGAAGAGGTTCACGTAGTCACCGCGGACAGCGCGGTCGATGAGGTTCTGGCTCATCGGGAAGGTCGGGAGGAACGCGAGGGCGGTGTCGATTCCGGGTCCGACATCGGCGAGGGCCTTCAGCGTGGGTTCGAGGTTCTGCAGGTTCTTCACCAGGTCGGCCTTGGTGTCGTTGACCAACCCGGACACCGTCTGGCTGAAGCGGCCCAGCTCCACGAGCGCGGTCGTGAACCGCGGTCGTTCGCGCAAGAGGACGTCCAACGCCGGCGGGATCTTGTTCAAGGTGCGGGTGAGCGTCTCCTGTTGACTGCCGAGCCGCTGCGCGAACCGGTTCAGCTCCTCGATGGTCGCAATGATGTTGTCCCGCTGCTGATACAGCGTTCCGACGAACGTGTCGAGGCGGTTGATCAGATCCCGAACGGCGTCGGAGCGCCCGGACAGCGCGGCGTTGAAGTTGTGGATGATGTCGCCGATCTGGCCCAGCCCGCCGCCGTTGACGACCGCGGCGACCGACGACAGCGTTTGTTCTGTCGACGGATACGTCGATGTCTCGCTCAGCCCGAGCGTCGACCCTGGTTTCAGCCGACCGGCGGGTGCCTGCCCCACCGGCGGGTCGAGGGCCACGTGCATGGAGCCCAACAGGCTCGTCTGCCCGACGGTCGCCACAGCGTTGGCGGGCACGACGACGTCGGGCTTCACGTTCAGCTCGAGATCGACGTGCCAACCTCGCAGCGTCATCTTCCCGACGCTGCCCACCACGACGTTGTCGATCATCACCGGCGAATTCGACTCCAACGTACCGATGTTCGCCAGTTCGGCGTGATACACCGCGGCGTCACCACCCCGTCCGACCGCACCGGGCAGCGGCAGGGAGTTGACTCCTTGGAACGCACATCCGGTGACGGTCACCATCATCGCGAAGGCGACCGCCAGCACACGTCGGCCGACTCTGAGCACGGTCATGGCGGTGTCCCGTCAGCGGGTGGCGGCGGGGCAGGCACTTCACCTGGCGCAGGCGGCCTTTCGGCGGGCAGCAACATGCTCTGCAGGCTGGGCGTGGGTGGCGCCGGAGCGGCACCGGGCAGCGGGCCGGGTGGTGGACCGGGTGGCGGACCGAAGCCCGGTGGCGGCGGGACGTCGCCGTCCAACCCCGTGAACGCGGACACGGCCGGTGGGGGTTCCGGCGGGTCCGCCTCGCCATCGCCTCCTGGCATCAGCCTCGGTTCGCTGTAGCGAAGCATGTATGGCGGCGGGTTCGCCGTCAGGAACGGATTGAACGGAAACGGCAGGTTGTTGAAGTTGAGCCGGTCCAATGCCGGGCTCAGGTACTGCGAACACAGCTTACGAGAGGTGGGCGCGGTGACGTTCTCGAGGGCGCCGACCATGCCGCAAAGAGCCCAGTCCGGATTCGACATGTTGTTGAACACGAACACCCCGCTGGCTGCCCCGGTCCGCGGGTCGAACATGTTGACGGCGTTGGCGATCGAGTGCGGCGCGATGTGCAGGACGTTCTCCAGCGCCATTCGGTTGTCCGCAAGGGTCTGGGTGACGTTGGCCAGCCGCTGGATCTGCTCGGCCGTCTTGTCGCGCGTGCCGTTGATGAATCGCGTCGTCTCCCCGACCACGTCCGACAGGTTCTTCAGCGCCGCGTCGAGATCGGACCTGCTGTTGTTCACGACACTGGTCAGGGTCGCGAACCTGTCCTGGAACTGGACGATCTGCTCGTTGCTGTCGCGCAGTGCGGTGACGAAGGTCTGCAGGTTCGCGATGGTGTCGACGATGTCGCCACTTCCGTCGGCGAGGATCCGCCCCACGCCGGACAGCTGCGCCAGCGTCTGGCGCAGCTTTTCGCCGTTGCCGTCCATCGCGGTGGCCGCGCTGTCGATGAAGCGCCCGACCGAACCCGTCGACATACCGTTGGTTGGCCCCAATTCGGTTGCC
Organism: Mycobacterium barrassiae; assembly: GCF_025822765.1. Classification (GTDB taxonomy): domain Bacteria; phylum Actinomycetota; class Actinomycetes; order Mycobacteriales; family Mycobacteriaceae; genus Mycobacterium; species Mycobacterium barrassiae. The sequence goes on from NZ_JACKUK010000023.1 coordinate 404,107, forward strand.
AGTCGCGTCAGTTGCTCCTTGACCTCGTTCCATTCGACCGGCACGGCGGTCCGCTCGATCGGGATGACCGCCCCGTCGCTCATCGCCGGTCCGGACTCATACGCCGGGGTGAGCTGGACGTAACGCGCCGAGACGAGGTTCTGCGCGACGAGCACCGCCTTCGCGTCGGCCGGGACGCGGATGCCGTTCTCGACGCGCAAGGTCATCTTCGCCTGCGTCCCGACCGGCTGGATCGACTCGATGGAGCCCACCTTCACCCCGGCGATGCGGACCTCGTCGCCGGGGTACACCGCGGTGGCGGTGGTGAAGTAGGCGGTGATGGTTGTCGAGGGAAAGAAGGTCTGCCGAATGACAATGGCGGCGCCGCCGATGAGCGCGACGACCAACGCAGCCGCCAGCGCGAGCCTCACGATTCGGTTACCGGTCATCACGGCGGTGTCCCCACTGCTCCCCCGGACCGGGAATTCCGTTGTAGGGGAATGGAAGTTCGGCACGTGGACCCGCGTTGTCCGGGGGTTGACCCGCGTTGACCCCACGACGGAAGCCGAACGCGTAGTCCAGGAATGGTTGCAGCAGCTGGCCGAAAATGATGTTCGGGATGTAAGCCTGGTAGTACGGACCGTTGCCGATGGTCTCGCCGAGGGTGGTCTGGAACTTGGCCAACCCCGGAAGGGCCTTGGCGATGTTGTCGCGGTTGTTCTCCAGGACCGCCGTCACCGCGTTCAACTTGTCCAGCGTGGGCGCGAGCTCCTGCTCATTCTCGTGGATCAGTGCGGACAGCTGGGTGGCCATCGCGGACGTGTGGGCCAGCAACTCGACGATCGCATACCGGCGCTCCGACAACACCGCGATGAGGTCGTTGGCGTTGAGCAGCAGAGTGTTCACCTGTTGACTGCGGTCGGCGAGGATCTTGGTGACGTCCGCACCGTTTTCGAGCAATGCACCCAACGTGTCGTCGCGGTCGTTGAGCGCACGGGAAAGGCTGGTCACCGATTCGAAGGTCGGACCCAGTTGCGGCGCAACCTGATCCAGCGTCGACGACAGCGTGTCCAGGGACTGGTTCAAGGATGCGATGTCGGTGCCCGCGGTGTTCGACGTCAGCTCGTTCACAGCTTCGGTCAACGAATACGGCGAGGCCGTCCTCGATGCAGGGATGACCTCCAGGGGTCGCATCGTGCCTTCGCCCTTGGACTCCAACGTCAGCACCCGCTCACCCAGCAGCGTCCCGGTGCGGATGTGGGCGGTGGTATCCGAACCCAGCTGCACCGACCCGTCGATGGTGAACGTCACCAGAGCATTGCGCCCCTGAAGCGCGACGTCTGAGATGGTGCCCACCTTGATGCCTGAGATCGTCACGTCGTTACCGACGACGACGCCACCCGCGTCGGCGAACTGCGCCTGGTAGCGGATCGCCGTCGCCCACGACACCAACCGTTCCGGCGCCAGGCCCACGGCAATGACGAGGATGGCGAGGACGACGCCCATGAATCCCGCCCGGATGAGTTGCTTTCCACGGTATTTCAGCATCAGGGTTCGGTGCACCTCCCGTTCTCCTGCTTGAGCCACGGGAAGACCGCTGTGCGGCCTTGCAGGTCGGTGACCCGCCATTTCAGTTCACAGATGTAGTAGTTGAAGAAGCTGCCGTAGGAACCGGTACGGATCAGCTTGCGGTAGTTCTCGGGAGCCTTCTTCAGGCTGGTGTCGAGTCGGTCCTTCTGATTGTCGAGATTGGAGGCCAGCACGTTCAGCCGATCGATGGTTCCCGCGAGCGGAGGCCGCGCGTCACCGAGAAGGTCGGCGATCGAGGCGGATCCGTTGTTCAACGACTCGATCGCCTCGCCGATCGGATCCTTTTCAGCGGCGAGCTCGGTGACCAGCTTCTCGAGCCGGTCGATCGTGCCCGAGAACTTGTCCCCCTCTTTCGTCAGGGTCGCCAACAGGGTGCGCAGATTGTCGATCAACGCCTGGATGGTCTGGTTGTGTTCGGCCAGCGCCGCAGTGAACCCCGAGGTGTTGGAGAACAACGACTGTAGAGTGCCGCCTTGCCCCTGGAATATTTGAATCAGCGCAGCCGACAGCGCGTTGACGTCCTGCGGATTGAGTCCCCGGATAACGGGTTTGAGCCCTCCGAGCAGCAAATCGAGGTCCAGCGCGGCCTGCGTGCGCTCCTTCGGGATCTGCGATCCCGGGGGTAGTGGGGTGCCGTCGGTGCCCTCGATGAGTTCCAGATAGCGGTCACCGACCAGGTTGAGGTAACGCACCGCGGCACGGCTGCCGGTGGTGAGCCGCACGCCCGGATCTGCGTCGAAGGTGACGAGGACGGATTTGTCGCGTTGGAGTTTGATGCGTTTGACCGTGCCGACTCTCATACCGGCCACACGTACCGATTGACCCGCCTCGAGCCGCGACGCGTCGGCGAACACCGCCGAATAGTCTTTCGTGGAGCCGGTTTGATACTGGCCGAAGATGAAGAATAGCGATGCCGTCAGCAACATCATGACGACGACGAACATGCCGAACTTGATCAGCGTGGACCGCAGTGAACGCCTCATCCCGGCTGTCCGATCTGCGCGCTGTTACGCGGGGGGCCAGAAGTCTCGGTGTCACCGAACATGATCTGTTTGATCAGGTCGGAGTTGAGCACGATGCCCGGGTAGGTGCGCCGCCACGGGTTGGTTCCAGTGTCGGCGACCACATATGGCGGGGCGGCTCCGAACGGCATATTCGGCAGGCCGGTGCACTGGGGTCCGCCCTTCGCGCCCGCCTTGGGCAGATCCTGTGGGTAACGGTAATTCTGTTGCCCCCATAGGAATCCCGCCAGCACGGTCACTCCCGGCTCGTTCAGCGGCGGGCGTCTGGACAACTCGAGTATTCCGGATAACCCACACCACAAGGCCTCGCCGTACTCGCTGGCCAAGTCAGTGGTGGGCACGAGCAGATGCAGCACCTCGGTGAGCGGCTGGCGGTTCTCGCCGATCACCTGATTGCCGATATCCGCCAGGCCGATCACACTGACCAGCGCGGCATCGAGATTGTTCTGTTCGTCGACGATCGAGTCGCTGATTCGCGATGCGCGGTCGGCGATGGTCACGAAATCGTCTGCTGCGTCGGCATATGCGCGAGCGACGTCCGGTGCGACTTCCAGGTCGTGACTGAGCGCCGGCAGGGTCGGCTCGAGCTTCGCGAGATAGGAGTCAAGGTCCGACAGCATCTGCCCGATTTTCTCGCCCCGGCCTGACAGCGCAGAGGCGATCCCGCTCAGAGTGGCGTTCAGCTTGGCAGGTTCGATGGTCGACAACAACGATGTCAGTTGCTCGAAGACGGTATTCGCCTCGATCATGACGCGCTGCGCGTCGATCACCTGGCCGGCCCGCAACGACTCGCGGGAGGGGTCGGGCGGAAAGACGAACTGAACCTGCTTGGCGCCGAAGACCGTCGGCGATGCGATGTCGACGAGTGCGTTGGCTGGGATGGCGTCCAGCCGCGACGGGTCCATCGCCAGATGAAGGGCCGCTTGGCCGCCGGGCAACTCTTCGATCGACGCCACCCTGCCGACCTGCACCCCACGTACTTGCACCTTCGCGTCGGGGTTCATCACCAGTCCGGCGCGATCGGAGAGGACAGTCACCGGGACACTGTCGGAAAACCCTCCCCGGAACAGATTCGCGGCGACCAGAAACACCACGACGATGAGGGCGATGGAAGCCAAACCGATCAGCGGGCGCACGGCACTTCGCATCAGCGACCGCCTCCACACGGGCGTCGGGGCCGCGTGAGCAGGCGCCCCGCCGCTCGGCCAGACAAGCCTGTCCCACCTCCAGCGTGCGTCCGAAGTCCGCGCAGGACTCTACTTGGGAACATATCTTTGGGTCAATGTTTCCGTTGTTCGACATCGCATCCAACCTCGAATCCGATGACGCTGAGGTCAATATTCCGGCTGTTCTAGGTTTGCTGTGCAAGGCTCTCATATGCTGCGATGCACTTCAACCCCTAAAAATGAGACAGCATTGAGTTTTCTGTCTTGTTCCTGAAACGTCGCCACTGAATTCGTCGTGCGCCAATTCAACATTGCGAAGATGGAGCAAAAGTTAGGTTACGAACCTCACTGTCGACCGCACCGACGGCGCCGTAACCGCTCGACGCCCGGTGTCCCCGGTCTCCTCCGCCCTGATGACCATGATGACCCAGGCGTGGGCTTTGAGCCGCCAACTTTGCAATATTAGCGAGAATAGAGACTGGCAGTTCAAGAAGTCCGCTTATCAGCTCGAACGCTTCCGCGCCCTCGAAACGTGCGGCGCATTTGTCGGCACGCTGCCGAAGCCACAACGCGCAGCGATGCCTACCAAGGGAGAGTTGTTGTTCTCCAACCGATTCCGCGCCGCGGGATTCGGACATCAAGGCCCGTGAGGGGCTACTCCGGCAGCCGCAGCTCGGGCTTCTCGACCTCTTCGATATTGACGTCCTTGAAGGTGATGACGCGAACCTGCTTGACGAAGCGCGCGGGCCGGTACATATCCCACACCCAGGCGTCGCCCAGCCTCAGCTCGAAATAGACCTCGCCGTCGGAGTTGCGGGGCACCAGCTCGACACTGTTGGCGAGGTAGAACCTGCGCTCGGTCTCCACGACGTAGCTGAACTGCCCGACGATGTCCTTGTATTCGCGGTAGAGCGAGAGCTCCATCTCGGTTTCATACTTCTCGAGATCCTCGGCACTCATCTGCTCAATCGTCCTTCATGTCCGTCTCGCTCTCCGGCCCCGCGGGGTGGGAACCCCAACCTCCCGAAGGGGTGGCCCCATGTCACGCAAGCGCTCATCGCGACTCCAATCCTCCCCTACCCGAATTGGCTCTGCTGCTCGGGTTCGCCCTCGAGGTCGACGTCGGGGACCAAGTAGGCACCCATCTCGGTGCCCAGCTGGCCGTCGACCGCCACAAGCCGCCGGACGTTGATGAACGAATACCGGTGCTCGCTGCACGGACCCAGCTCCGCAAGTGCGGCGCTGTGGGCGGGCGTGCTGTAGCCCTTGTGCTCGGCGAAGCCGTAGCCAGGATGTTCGGCCTCCATCTCCACCATGAGCCTGTCACGGCTCACCTTCGCCAGCACGCTCGCGGCGGCGATGCACGCCGCGGCCGCGTCACCGCCGACGACCGGCAGCGACGGCATCGGCAGACCCGGTACGCGGAATCCGTCCGACAACACGTAACCGGGCCGCACGGACAGGCCGGCCACGGCACGTCGCATGCCCTCGATGTTCGCCACGTGTACACCGCGGCGATCCACCTCCGCCGAGGGAATGAAGACGACGTGGTAGGCGAGCGCATACCGACGGATGAGCGGGAACAGGCGCTCGCGCTCGCGCTCGTTGAGTTTCTTGGAGTCGTCAAGCGCGGCAAGGCTTTCCAGCCGGTTCGGCCCCAACACACATGCCGCCACCACCAATGGGCCCGCACAGGCCCCGCGCCCGACCTCGTCCACGCCCGCCACCGGTCCCAGCCCACTGCGGTACAGCGCAGACTCCAGCGTGCGCAGTCCAGAGGATTTCCGGATCACCGTTCGCGGAGGCCATGTCGCCGGCAAATGCAACTCCTACTGGGTCTGCGGGTTCACGCTGCCTACACCACCCCATCGCGACGGGGGCCAGGCGATGAACCGTGCTTTTCCAATCACATTTTCTATCGGCACCGTGCCGGCCTGCGGGTCACCCGTGCACAGCACCCCACGTTGGGCATCGGTGGGCGTACTGGTGCAGTGTGCGCGTGAATCGGCGGAATGGGTGCGGTTGTCTCCCATCACCCAGACCTTGCCTTCGGGAACGGTCACCGGCCCGAACTCATTGCCGAGACAGGCGGCGTACGGATTCGAGGGCTCGACATTCATCGTGTCGAAGTTGAGGTACGGCTCGTCGAGGCGTTTGCCGTCGACCGTCAGGCCGGTGTTGACACGACATTCGACCGTCTGACCGCCTACCGCGATCACACGCTTGACCAGGTCGTTCTCGTCCGGCGGGACGAAGCCGATGAAGGACAGCCCGTTCTGCAGCCAGCGCACCAGGGTGTTGTCGGACCGGATCGACTTGTAGCCGATGTTCCAGTTCGGCGGGCCCTTGAAGACAACGACGTCGCCCGGCTCTGGCTCGGAGAAACGATAGGTCAGCTTGTCCACCATGATCCGGTCACCGGTGCACCCCGGGCAGCCGTGCAGGGTGGGCTCCATCGATTCCGACGGAATGAGGTACGGGCGCGCGACGAACGTCAGCATGACGTAGTACAGCACCAACGCAATGGTGATGAGAATCGCGAACTCGCGTAGGGCGCCGTGTTTCTTCTTCGGCTCTTCGGCGTCGTCCGCCGAATTGGAGACGTCGGTCGAACCCTCGGCCGGCCCATCGGGATCGCTGGATTCGGTCACCGCATCAGGGTAGCCAGCGCGATGCTCGTCGCCCCGGTCGTCGGCTGCCACGCGTCAGCACCCTGCGCGTCGGCGGCCGGACACGGTCAGCGCTTCTCCTTGATCTTCGCCTTCTTGCCGCGCAGTTCGCGCAGGTAGTACAGCTTCGCGCGGCGCACGTCACCGCGGGTGACGACGTCGATGTGGTCGATGTTCGGCGAGTGCACGGGGAACGTCCGCTCGACACCGACGCCGTAGCTTTCCTTGCGCACGGTGAACGTCTCGCGGATGCCACCGCCCTGGCGACGCAGGACGACGCCCTTGAAGACCTGGATGCGCTCCTTGGAGCCCTCGATGACCTTGACGTGCACATTCACCGTGTCGCCGGGGCCGAAGTCCGGGATGTCGTCGCGTAGCGACGTCTGATCGACGAAGTCCAGCGTGTTCATCGGTGACACTCTTCCTTGCTGTTGGCCGGCTGCGGGCGTGCTGTCGCGCTTCTTACTCGCGGCGCTGAGCCGGTCTATCGGGTGTATCGGGGTGTATCTCGCGGTGGGCGGAGTACTCGCCGCACGCAGACAACTGCTCAATTGTGCCAGATGAGCCCCGATCCAGTGAAATCCGGTGACCTCGGTCGGCCTGATCGGTAGCCAGCGTTCACTGCGGAACACGAAGCCTACCTAACCAAGCGTCGGGCCAAGGCTGGAGTTAGGCTGATAGGGCGGGAATTTGAGTTGTGGCAAGGCAAGGGAGGCCAATGCGACGCCGGCTATCGAAGCTGGTCACGGCGACTGCGATCGTCGTCGTCGCCGCCCCATTGGTCAACGGTTGTGAGGCACGGGTCTATGGCGTGGCTCCGGAGTCCGCCGGCCCGCAACTGACCGTGGTCGTGCCGCAGGGCCGGATGGCGCCCCTGCCGGAAGCCCCGCCTGACGAGCCTGCGGCCGCCTTCACCGGCCTCGAACAGCGGGCCCAGCTGGCTGTCGCCCAGGCCGAGGAGGCCGGCGCCGACATCACGCTCACGGTTTTGGACCGCAACACCGGCCAGATCGTCTCCAGCGGCGACTCCAGGGCGATGCCCATCGCGTCGGTGTCGAAGCTGTTCATCGCCGATGACCTGCTGCTTCAGGAGTCCCGCGGTGAAGTGGAGCTCTCCCCCGACGACCGCAAGGCGCTCGACTACATGCTGCGGGCTTCCGACGACAGCGCGGCCGAGGTCTTCTGGAATCGCAGCGGAGGCAGCGAGATCATTTCGCGGGTCACCGAGCGATACGGGCTCAAGTCGACGACGACGCCATACGACGGGCGCTGGTACACCACCCTGAGCACGACGGCAGACCTCGTTCGGTACTACGACGAGCTGCTCTCAGGCGCAGGCGGATTGCCGCCCGAGCAGGCCAGCGTCATCCTCTCGAACCTGGCGGCCTCCACTCCGACCGCGCCCGACGGCACCGTGCCCGGCGGCGTCTACCCCCAACGGTTCGGCATCCCTGAGGGCTTCTACAACGAGCGCGTGGCGGTCAAGCAGGGCTGGTTCTGCTGTTGGGGTGCCGGTGACTGGGTGCACTTGTCGACCGGAGTGATCGGGCCCGATCGCCGATACGTCATGGCGATCGGCGCCATGCAACCGACCGACGACGTCACCGCCCGCAACACGATCACGCAGGCGATCAAGACGATGTTCCCTGGCGGCCGTATCTAGCTCGCCACGCCGAAGTCGGACAAAAGTGGGCACTGGCTGTCGCGCTGGTGGATTATTCGCGGCGGCAATAATTAACGCGGACGAAAGGCGCGCGATGGAACGGGTCGAGGGCTCGCACGAAGCCCACCTAACACGTCGAGCACTGCTGGCGGGGCTAGGCGTCGGTGCCGCTGCGGTGTCCACTGTCATCGCGACGGGGACCGCCCCGCAGGCCCAGGCCGCCCCCGACGAGGGTTATGAGGCGATGTTGATGAAGTGCATCGACCCTCGGTTCACCACCGACGCCTGGAACTACATGACGGGTCGCGGCTGGCAGAACAACTACAGCGAGTTCGCACTCGCCGGCGGACCGGTCGGCGTGGTGGCACCGGCCTTCGCGGCGTGGCAGGAGACGTTCTGGGAAAACCTCGCCATCTCCGTCGAGCTGCACTGGTTGAACCGGATCATCGGCATGACGCACCGGGACTGCGGTGCCGCCGCGGTCGCCTATGGCGACCGGATCAGGACGGACAGGGCGTATGAAACCGAGGTGCTGTCGACCGCGCTGCGGGAGTTCCGTAATCAGGTGCAGCAGCGTCAGCCACTGCTCGAAGTGGAACTCGGCATCATGGACCTCAACGGAAGCGTCGAGTACGTCACCTGAGCGCGTTAGTCCAACAGGTCGGGGCGACGCTCACGGGTGCGCTGAAGACTCTGCTCGCGTCGCCACGCCGCGATCTTGGCGTGGTCGCCGGACAGTAGGACCTCGGGTACATCGAGTCCGCGCCAGCTCGGCGGCCGGGTGTAGCTCGGACCTTCCAGCAGCCCGTCGGAATGCGAATCATCCTGGTGTGACGCGGGATTGCCGAGCACATCGGGCAACAGCCGAACCACCGCTTCGATCATGACCAACGCCGCGGACTCCCCGCCGGGCAGCACGTAGTCACCGATCGACACCTCTTCGACCCGCATCCGGCGCGCCGCATCGTCGGCGACACGCTGATCGATGCCTTCGTACCGGCCACAGGCGAACACCAGATGCTTCTCGGTGCTCCACCGTTGGGCGTCCGCTTGAGTGAACAGCCTGCCCGCAGGTGTCGGAACCACGAGAAGTGTTTCCTCGGAACATATTTCGTCGAGAGCCTCACCCCAGACCGGGGCCTTCATCACCATGCCTGGACCACCGCCGTAGGGCGCGTCGTCGACCGACCGATGCACATCGTGGGTCCAGCGGCGCAGATCGTGCACGGCGAGCGTGAAGATGCCGGCCGCAATCGCCTTGCCCGGCAAGGCCTGCCGCAGCGGGTCGAGGTAATCCGGGAAAACGGTCACCACGTCGATATGCAACTCTGTGCGCTCCGTCATTCGAGTTCCAGCAGGCCCTCGGGCGGGTCGATCTCGATGACCTGATCGGTCAGCGACACAGACGTCACGATCGCTTCGACGAAGGGCACCAGGACTTCACGTTCGCCGGTTCGCACCGAGAGCAATTCGCCCGCCGCGGTATGCAGCACCTCGGCGACGGTGCCGACCGCCTCTCCGTCAGTCGTGCGCACCTGCAACCCTTCGAGCTGATGGTCGTAGAACTCGTCGGGCTCGTCGATGGGCGGCAGCTCGGAGGTATCGACGACGAACAGTGTGCCGCGTAATGCGTCGGCACCGTCGCGGTCGGCGACCCCGTCGAGCCGGATCAGCAGCCGCCCGCCGTGCGGGCGCGCGGACTCGACCACGAAGCGGCGTTCGGTTCCACCCTTGGCGCGGGCACGGAGGCTGGCGCCGGGCGCGAATCGGATGTCGGGGTCGTCGGTTCGGACATCGACGACCACCTCACCGGTGATGCCGTGTGCCTTGACGACCCGCCCGACAACCAGGTCCATATCGACCGCTCTACTGGTCGGTGTCCACCACGTCGACGCGGATTCCCCGGCCCCCGATGCCGGCCACCAAGGTGCGCAGCGCGGTCGCCGTGCGTCCGCCGCGGCCGATGACCTTGCCGAGATCGTCGGGATGGACATGCACCTCGACGGTGCGCCCGCGGCGGCTGGTCACCATATCGACACGAACATCATCGGGATTGTCCACGATCCCGCGAACCAGGTGCTCGACTGCGTCGACGACGACAGAACTCACAGCGGTCAGCTCTCGGACGACTCGGGTGCGGCCTCGGCAGGCGTGGCCTCGGCGGCCTCAGCAGCCGGCTCGGTCTCGGCGGCCTTCTCAGCGGTGTCGTCAGCGTTCTCGTCGGCCTTCTCGGCCTTGTCGCTGGCCTTCTTGGCCGGGGCCTTCTTCTTCTTGGGCTGAGTGGCCTCGCCCGACGGACCGCCCTCGGCCTCGGCGAGCGCCGCGTTGAACAGATCCAGCTTCGACGGCTTGGGCTCCTTGACCTTCAACGTGCCCTCGGCACCCGGCAGACCCTTGAACTTCTGCCAGTCGCCGGTGATCTGCAGCAGCTGCAGCACGGGCTCGGTGGGCTGAGCGCCGACGCTGAGCCAGTACTGCGCGCGCTCGGAGTTGATCTCGATGAGGCTCGGATCTTCCTTCGGGTGGTACCGGCCGATGACCTCGATCGAGCGACCATCGCGGCGGGTGCGCGCGTCGGCGACGGCGATGCGGTACTGGGGATTGCGGATCTTGCCAAGCCGGGTCAGCTTGATCTTGACAGCCATGGTTAAGCGACTTCTCCTGTAATTGCCACGCCGCAATTCAGCGGTGCCGGCCGGTTGCCTGCACCCGGTTTTGCTTTACGTGTGTGACCGCCATGCAGCCGTAGTCGCATGGCAGACAGCCGACCATTGTGCCAGAACAGCCCCTACCGGGGAAAATCGCGCTCCAGCGTACGGATTCGTCCGGCTCCACCAGTCAGTGTCTATTCTTTACAACTTCGGCCGATAGTGTCACGCTCGCGGGATGGATGCCGCGACCACCCTGCTCGAGATCGAGGCCATCAAGCAGCTGAAGGCCCGCTACTGCCGGTTCCTGGACACCAAGGACTGGCAGGCGTGGCGGAACATCTTCGCCGACGACTTCCACAGCGATACGTCGCCGTCGGGCGGCAAGGTGATCGACGGCGCCGACGAGTTCGTCGCATTCGTGCGCAAGAACCTGAAGGACCAACCGACCGTGCACCAGGTGCACGCACCGGAGATCGAACTGACGTCGCCGACGACGGCGCGCGGCGTTTGGGCGCTCAATGACATCGTGCGATTGGCGCCCGGGCTCAACCTCGACGGCTGGGGGCACTATCACGAAACCTACGAAAAGATCGACGGTCAGTGGCGCATCAAGAGTTCGACACTGACACGTTTACGCACGGATATCTTCAATCCGCTGTTCTCCGTGCGTATTTCGGACCGGATGACGCGGACGGCGGCCAAACTGGCTCGACGGTGAGCGTTACAGGAGTTTGTCGAAGCACTTCTCCTCGACGCGCTTGCTCATCCGCCAGCCCTCGGCGGTGCGAACGAACTCGTCGACGTACCAGATGCCGACGAACAGGATCTGCTTCTCTTCGACGTTGAAGACCATCGGGTTGAAGCAGATGGTGCGCGACGACGCGGAGTCGCCAGCCTGATCGCGGGTGATGCGCACATCGAAGTTGCCCAGCATGTGGTAGTACGCGGGGAAATTGGGCAGCACATCCTTCAGCCATGCCTTGACCTCCGGAAAGCGGCCGTCGATCCCACCGGTGACCCGATAGTCGATATAGGCATCCGGGGTGAAGACTCGATCCAGGTCGTCGAACTGCTTGCGGTCGATCGCCGATGAGTAGTCGACCATCAACTGCTGAATCTCGAACCGATCCGATATCTCTTCCAAGCTCAACATGCGTCGATTGAACACGATTGCAGCGCGACGATAGGCTCACCCGTCATGCGGAGGTTTCTCGTCTGCATCGCGTCCACGCTGTGCCTGGTCGCCGGGGGGACCGCGGTCGCGTCGGCGGTACCCGCCGGCGTCGTTCAGCCATCGGGTTCGGTGCCGATTCCCGACGGGCCGGCCCGCGCCTGGATCCTCGCCGATATGGACACCGGTGCCGTGTTGGCGTCGCGCGATGAGTACGGCCAGTACGCACCGGCCAGCACCATCAAGGTCTTGCTGGCATTGACGGTGCTCGATGAGCTCCCGCTGGACACGACGATCGTCGCGAACGAAGCCGATACCAAGGTCGAATGCAACTGTGCGGGCGTGACGCCCGGCATGGTCTACACCGCGCGCCAGTTGCTCGAGGCGTTGCTTCTGGTGTCCGGCAACGACGCCGCCAACACGCTGGCCAGCATGCTCGGCGGCCAGGACGTCGCCGTGATGAAGATGAACGGCAACGCCGCACTGCTCGGCGCGTACGGCACCAACGCCGGGTCACCGTCGGGACTCGACGGCCCGGGCATCGACATGTGGTCCTCGCCGCACGACCTGGCGGTCATCTTCCGCGCCGCCATGGCCAACCCGGTGTTCGCGCAGATCACCGCGCAGCCGACCGCGGTCTTCCCCACCAAGACCGGAGACAAGGTGCTGGTCAATCAGGACGAATTGCTGAAGCGCTATCCAGGCATGCTCGGCGGCAAGACCGGCTTCACGGACCTCGCGCAGAAGACGTTCGTCGGCGCGGCCGGTCGTAACGGCAGGCGACTGGTCGTCGCATTGATGTACGGCATGGACAAACCCGGTCAGCCGACTTACTGGGATCAGGCCACGAGCTTGTTCGACTGGGGTTTCTCACTCGACAGGAGCGCAAGCGTCGGCACGCTCTAGCCGATGCAAAGTTGCTGAATCGCAACGCGTTCGAGACCGGGTCTGCAAACGCGCCGGTTAGGCTCGGCGTTCGTGCGAAAGTTGTTGGCCGCGTTGGCGATCACGCTATGCGCGGCCACTACGGTCGCGCCGTATGCTGCAGCCCAGCCAGGTAACGAGCCTGCGGGCGCTGTCGCGCTGCCCGACGGGCCGGCGCAGGCGTGGTTGCTCGCCGATCTGGACACCGGCGCAATTCTGGCCTCCCGCAACCCATATGAGCCGCATGCACCGGCGAGTACGATCAAGCCGCTGCTGGCGATGGTGGTGCTGGACCATCTGCACCCGGACAGCTTCGCCCGCGCCAACTCGTCGCACACCGAGGTCGAGTGCTCCTGCGTGGGCCTGAAGCCGGGCCAGCCGTATACGGTGCGCCAGCTGCTCGCGGCACTGTTGATGGTGTCGGGCAACGATGCGGCGAACATGTTGGCCGACATGCTCGGTGGACAAGGTGTCGCGCTGCCCGCCATGAACCGCAAGGCGGCGGCCGTGGGTGCGCGTTCGACGAAGGCGTCGTCGCCGTCGGGCCTCGACGGGCCGGGATGGGAATCCACCACCACGCCACACGACCTCGCGGTCATCTATCGCGCGGCGCTTGCCAACCCACTGATCGCGCAGGTCATGCGCGCGCAATCGGCGGAGTTCCCCGGCAAGACCCTTACCAACCAGAACGAACTGCTGACCCGCTACCCCGGCACGTTCGCGGGCAAGACGGGGTTCACGAACCTCGCTCGCCACACCTATGTCGCGGCCGCCCAGCGGGGTAACCGGCGACTCGTCGTCGTCGAGATGTACGGCACCGGCGATCTGTACGGCCAGGCGATCAAGCTGTTCGACTGGGGTTTTAGCCAGTCCCGCTGACGCATCCTCCCCCGAAAAAGGGAGCCCCACGCAGCGCTTCCCCTTCAAGTAAGGTCCCTAAATTCAAGACCGAGGGGAAGCGTTCGTGGCCGGCCGGCAGTTTTCACTGATCGTTGGATATGGCACCGATATGGGCAACGCCGAGGACGCGGCGATGACCCTCACCGAGTTGCTCGGCACCGCTGGGATCGAAGCGGAGGCCATCGAACTCAACCAGATCGACGTCGGCGACCTTCAGACGGCCACCCACTTCGTGGTCGTCACATCCACGTTCGGCGACGGTGAGTTCCCCGACAACGCCACCCTGTTCTGGGAAGCGATCAGCGGTGAGACAGAGCGACTCGAACACCTGAGCTTCGCTGTGCTGGCCCTCGGCGACAGTTCGTACGACCTCTTCTGCAACGCAGGCAAGTTGCTCGACGAGCGACTCGAGGAACTCGGCGCCACCCGGCTGACCGAACGAGTGGACATCGACGGCTTCTACGAAGAGCCGGCCAAGGCGTGGTCGACCGATGTCGTCAAGTTGCTGGCCGCCGAACAGAGCGGTTCGACGCCGACTGCCGTCGTCACCGTCATCGAGGACACCGAGCCTACGTCGACCCGCGAGCGTAACCATCCCGTCGACGTCCGACTGGTCGTCAACCGACGGCTCACCGCCGACGCGTCCGACAAGGAGGTCCGCCACTACGAACTGGACCTCGCCAACACCGGAATCACTTACACCGCAGGCGATTCGATTGCGGTGCACGCGACCAACGATCCCGTACTCGTCGAGGCGGTGCTGGCACAGCTGGGCGTCGGAGCCGACTACCCGGTCGTCGGCCACGACGAACCGCTGGGCGTGCTGCTGACGAATAGCCTGGAGATCCGGACGCCATCACGCGCGCTGAAGGCATTGGTGGCCAGCCGAACCAACGATGAACAGGCGATCGCCGCGCTCAACAGTGACGGTGCGACGGTGCCCGGTTCCTGGCTCTAGGGCAAGGATGTGCTCGACCTGATCAAGTTGGGCGGCCTGGCCGCCGACGAGGTGATCGACACACTGCGTCCGCTGCAGTTCCGCGACTACTCGATCGCGTCGAGCCCGCTGATATCCGCCGACCGCGTCAACCTGACTGTCGCCACAGTGCGCTACCACGCCGAGGACCGCACACACGGCGGCGTGGCCTCCACGTTCCTGGCCGAACGCGGGGAGATGGTGCGCGTGCATCTGCGCCCGAACCACCACTTCCGGCTGCCCGCCGATGATGCGCCGATCATCATGATCGGCCCTGGCACGGGCATCGCGCCGTTCCGCGCCTTCCTGCAGGAGCGTCAGGCGACCGGAGCGCGGGGACGGTCGTGGTTGTTTTTCGGCGACCGGCGACGGGCCACCGATTTCCTCTACGGTGACGAGTTGCAGGCCTTCGCGGAGGCGGGCACCCTCAGCAGACTCGACCTCGCCTTCTCACGTGACAGTACGCAGGGGACGCCGAAAACCTATGTGCAGCACCGTATGCGGGAACACGCCGCCGAGCTCTATCGCTGGCTGCAGGACGGCGCGTACCTCTACGTCTGCGGCGACGCCGAACGGATGGCCAAGGATGTCGACGCGACACTGCACGACATCGTCGCCACCTGCGGCGGAATGGATCCGGCTGCGGCGCACGCGTACGTCAACGACCTCATCAAGTCACACCGGTACCTGCGCGACGTTTACTAGCGGAACACCTTGCCCCGCAGGATCACCAGGTCCGGGTGATTGACGACGTCCGCGCCCGCTCGGGGGTCGTCGCGGTAGCAGACCAGGTCGGCCGAGGCGCCGTGCTCGATTCGTGCCCGGCCCAACCACTCTCGAGCGTCCCAGCACGCCGCGCCCAACGCGTCGGTGGGACTCATCCCGACGCCCTTGAGCGCGTCGATCTCGTCGGCGATCCGCCCGTGCGCGACCATGCTGCCCGCGTCGGTGCCCGCGTAAAGCGGCACGCCCGCCTCGCGCGCGGCGGCGATGCGCGCGGGACACTTCTGGTGCAGGTCGCGCATGTGGCGTGCGTAAACCGGGAATTTGGCTGCGTTATCGGCGATTCCGGGGAAGTTCTCGATGTTGATGAGCGTGGGTACCAGCGCGGTGCCGTACTCGACCATCAGGTCGATGGTGTCGTCGGTCAAGCCGGTGCCGTGCTCGATGCAGTCGATTCCGGCTTTGATCAGCCCAGGCAGCGCGTCCTCACTGAATACGTGCGCGGTGACGCGGGCGCCGTTGTCGTGGGCGGCATCGATGGCGGCTTTCAACGCGTCGTCGGACCACAGCGGTGCCAGGTCTCCGATCTCGCGGTCGATCCAGTCGCCGACGAGCTTCACCCAGCCGTCGCCGAACCGCGCCTGCTCGGCGACCGCCTCGGGCAGCTGGGACTCGTCGTCCAGCTCAATCGCGAAGCCGCGCTGATAGCGCTTGGGTTTGGCGAGGTGGCGACCCGCGCGGATGATTCGCGGCAGGTCGTCATGATCGTCGAGGCTACGGGTGTCGATGGGTGAGCCCGCGTCACGCAGCAACAGGGCGCCCACGTCGCGTTCGACCTTGGCCTGCTCGACGCACTCGTCGATGTTGTCGATCGCACCGTGCTCGCCGAGTCCGACATGGCAGTGCGCGTCCACGAGACCCGGCAGAATCCATCCGCCGTCGAAGACGGTCTCCGCATCGGCGACGGGCTCCGCGCTCAAAACACCGTCGACGATCCACCACTCCACCGGCTCCTCGTCGGGTAGACCCCGACCGCGCAGGTGCAGGCGCATATCAGTTCTTGGGGAACTTCAGCTTCGACAGATCGATGTCGGCGAGGCCAGGCGGAAGCTCGTCGAGGCCCTTGGGCATATTCGACAGGTCGGGGAAGCCGGCAGGCATTCCGGCGCCCAGTGGATTGCGCACCTTCGGCGGCGTCGGCCCGCTCCCCTTCTTCCGGCCCTTTTGCCCCTTGCCCTTCTTGCCCTTACCCGACTTGCGGGTCGAGGACTTGCGGCCGAAGGGCATGCCCATCTGGCCCGCCATCGACGACATCATCTTGCGCGCCTCGAAGAACCGCTCAACGAGCTGGTTGACCTCACCGACCGTGACACCGGAGCCGTTGGCGATACGCAGCCGGCGCGAACCGTTGATGATCTTCGGGTCTGCCCGCTCCTCGGGCGTCATCCCGCGGATGATCGCCTGCAGCCGGTCGAGCGACTTGTCGTCGACGGCCGCCAGCGCGTCCTTCATCTGCCCCGCGCCGGGCAGCATGCCCAGCAGGTTGCCGATCGGACCCATCTTGCGGATCGCGAGCATCTGCTCGAGGAAGTCCTCCAGCGTCAGCTCGCCGCTGCCGATCTTGGCGGCCGCCTCTTCGGCCTTCTGGGCGTCGAAGACCTGCTCGGCCTGCTCGATGAGGGTGAGCACGTCGCCCATGCCCAGGATCCGGCTTGCCATGCGGTCGGGGTGGAAGACGTCGAAGTCCTCGAGCTTCTCACCTGCGGAGGCGAACAGGATCGGCACGCCGGTGATCTCGCGCACCGACAGTGCGGCACCACCGCGGGCGTCGCCGTCGAGCTTGGTCAGCACCACACCGGTGAAGCCGACGCCCTCGCGGAACGCCTCGGCGGTGGTGACGGCATCCTGGCCGATCATCGCGTCGAGCACGAAGATCACTTCGTCGGGATTGATGGCGTCCCGGATCGCGGCGGCCTGGCTCATCAGCTCGTCGTCGATGCCGAGGCGCCCGGCGGTGTCGACGATGACAATGTCGAAGTGCTTGGCCTTCGCCTCGGCGAGGCCGGCCGCCGCCACCGCGACGGGATCCCCGGGCGCCGAGTCGTCGGAGCCCTCGATGGTGCCGGGATGCGGGGCGAACACCTCGACACCGGCGCGTTGACCGACGATCTGGAGCTGGTTGACGGCGCCGGGCCGCTGAAGGTCGCACGCCACAAGGAGCGGCGAATTACCCTGCCCCTTCAGCCATTTCGCGAGCTTGCCGGCCAGCGTGGTCTTACCGGAGCCCTGCAGACCCGCGAGCATGATGACCGTCGGCGGGGTCTTGGCGAACGCCAGCTGGCGCGTCTCGCCGCCGAGGATCGTGATCAGTTCCTCGTTGACGATCTTGACGACCTGCTGGGCGGGGTTCAGCGCGCCGGATACCTCCGCACCCTTGGCGCGTTCCTTGATCCGTGCGACGAACTCGCGCACCACCGGCAGCGAGACGTCCGCTTCGAGCAGCGCCAACCGAATCTCGCGGGTCGTCGCGTCGATGTCGGCGTCGGACAACCGCCCCTTGCCGCGCAGCCCCTGGAGGGCGCCGGTCAACCGGTCGGACAGCGATTCAAACACGCGCTCCACCCTACTTCCCCCGGTCGTCCCCCTGCCTTCGGCGGGCGGTACCCCCAACGCT
Organism: Mycobacterium barrassiae; assembly: GCF_025822765.1. Classification (GTDB taxonomy): domain Bacteria; phylum Actinomycetota; class Actinomycetes; order Mycobacteriales; family Mycobacteriaceae; genus Mycobacterium; species Mycobacterium barrassiae. Next base: position 422,215 of record NZ_JACKUK010000023.1, read on the forward strand.
CTCCTGCCCGCCGGACCCTAACTGGCCTCTGAAACCGGCTTCGCAGGCGCAGGTGCCGGCAGGACGGCGTACAGGTCGCGCTCGAGTTCGGCACGCACCGCTTCGACGTTGCCGGAGGCCAGCGCGGGGCCCGAGATGCCGAAGACGTCGACCACAGACGAACCCAGCGTGGTGACCTTCGCCCACGCGATATCGACGCCGTCGCGTTCGAACACCGCCGTCAGCCTCGCCAGCAGCCCGGTGCGGTCCGTGCTGCGGATCTGCACCACCAGCTCACCCGGGGCTCGACCCTCGGACCACAGGATCCGCGGCGGAGCGGTCACGTGGTTGATCGGCACCGCGTCCGGCACCTCCCCTGCGCGCGCCGTCCCGTACTGGGCGGCCTCGCGATCGCGTTTGTCCAACGACGCGAGCGCGTCGAGGTCGCCGTCGAGAGCGAGGATCCACTGCTGCCGCAACAACTCGGCCGCCGGCGGAGACCCGAAGTGCGGTGAGACGACGAACGTGTTGATCGCCGAACCCGCGTGCCCGTTGACCGACGCCGAATGCACGCGCAGCGAGTTCAGTGCAAGCACACCCGCCGCCTTGGACAACAACCCCCTGCGGTCGGGCGCGATCATGGTCACGTTGTAGATGTGGGGACTGTCGGCGGGCGTGAGCTCGACATGCACACCGACCTCGGCCGCCAGCGAAAGGTAGCGCGGGTCAATGGGATCGGGTTCCGGCAACGGTTCCCCGGCCATCACCAGCCGGCAGCGACGCACCAGATCGCCGATGAGCGAGGCCTTCCAGTCGCCCCACACCCCAGGACCCGTCGCGAGCGAGTCCGCTTCGGCCAGCACATGCAGCAGTTCGAGCACGACCAGGTCACCGTCGAGGGCTTCGACCACCGCCGCGATGGTCTTGGCGTCCTGCAGATCGCGTCGCGTGGCGGTGTGCGGCAGCAGCAGATGGTGGCGCACCACCTTGGACAGGATGTCGACATCCGATGGCCACAGGCCGAGCCGGGTGCCGATCTGAACCGCCAGGTCGGCGCCGATGACGCTGTGGTCGCCACCGCGGCCCTTGCCGATGTCGTGGCACAGCGCGCCGAGGAGCAACAGATCGGGCCGCAACACTCTGGTGGTGAATGCGCTTGCCCGCGAGACGGTTTCGACGAGGTGGCGATCCACGGTCCAGATATGCACCACGTCGCGGGGCGGCAGGTCGCGGACCGCACCCCACTCGGGAAAAAGACGGCCCCACAGACCGGTGCGGTCCAGCGCCTCGATGGTGGCCACTGCGGGCGGGCCGGCAGCCAGCATGACCAGCAGGTCCTTGAGCGCCTGGCGCGGCCACGGGGTGCGCAGCTCGGGCGCGGTTTCAGAGAGCCGGGCCAGCGTGGACGACGCCATCGGCAGGCCGGTGTTGGCTGACGCGGCCGCCACCCGCAGGATCAGGCCGGGGTCACGTTCGGGGCGCGCGTCGCGCGCGAGGATCACCTCACCGGCGAACTCGATCACACCTTCGTCGAGAGGGCGGCGCGTGGGACGGCGAAAGGCAGAGAGCCCGCGTCTGGGCAGCGCATTGGCGGCGGTGCGGATACCGGCCTCGACGTAGAAGCTGATGGTGCGCGCCGCGTCGGACAGCATGCGGGCCAGATCGAAGCGGTCTCCGATGCGCAGCGCCGCGCCGATCTCATCGGCGTGCTGGGCCAGCAGCAGCTCGCGGCCACGCCCGGCGACCCGGTGCAGCTCGGTGCGGACATTCAATAGCGTCATGTGCGCCTCACCCAGCGACTCGGTCGGCGAGGCGAGAGACCGGCTGGGATAGACATCGGCGAGCTGCGCGATCGCCAGTGCGTTGAGCAGTTGAACGTCGCGCAGGCCGCCGCGGCCGCATTTGAGGTCGGGCTCTGCGCGGTGGGCGATCTCGCCGCTGCGCTCCCACCGCGCGCGGGTGTGCTCGACGAGTTCTTCGAAGCGCGAGGCGATTCCGGTGCGCCACTGCCGTCGCGCTCCACCGATCAGCAGGTTCGATAGATCCGAATCACCGGCGATATGCCGCGCTTCGAGCATCGCGAGCCCGGCGGAGATGTCGTCGTTGGCGACGGCCAGCGCCTCGGGCACCGTCCGGACGCTGTGGTCGATGCGAATATTGGCGTCCCACAACGGATACCAGAGTAGTTCGGCGACCTGGCCGACAACGTCGTGCGGCATGTTGTCGTGGAGCAATGTCAGGTCGAGATCGGAGTAGGGCACCAGTTCGCCGCGGCCGAGCCCACCGGTCGCGACGATGGCGAAGCCGCTGGTCGGCGTGATGCCGATCTCGGCGGCCTTTGTGGTGAGCCAGAATTCGTGCAGATCCAGCAGAGCGTCGCGCAGCGCCGCCGAATCCAGGTGGCGGGCGTCATTGGTCAGCAGCTGCTCGGCGGCCTGCGCCAGATCGGTCGCGGGACGCAAAGAGCCCGCCGCCGGGGCCTCCCATCGAGGACGCCCGGCGGCGGGATCTGGTCTCTGCTCTGTCATTTCGTGTCCTCCCCCGGCCCTTACCTCTAAACGCTCACGGTGCAACGGCCGGGAGACAACCTCTTATTACGTCACGTCGGTCAAAGGGCATCGCTCCCGCGCTCGCCCGTGCGCACTCGCACCACGGTCTCAACGGGGCTGACCCATACCTTGCCGTCGCCGATCTTGCCCGTGCGTGCGGCCTGAACGATCACGTCCACCACCTTGTCCACGGCCGAGTCGTCGACGACGACCTCGACGCGGACCTTGGGCACGAAGTCGACCGAGTACTCCGCACCGCGGTAAACCTCGGTGTGGCCCTTCTGCCGGCCGTAACCCTGCACCTCGCTGACGGTCATTCCGAGGATGCCCGTCTGCTCGAGCCCGGTCTTGACGTCTTCGAGCGTGAACGGCTTGATGATCGCGGTAATCAGCTTCATTTAGTTCATCCCTTCCGATGAAATTGTCGCCGATCAGGCGAACTCGTAAGCCGTTTCAGCGTGTTCGGCTTCATCGATACCAGTCTCCTCGTCTTCTTCGCTCACACGCCAACCCAGCGGCTTCACGATGAACGCGATGATCGCGGTCATGATCCCGGTGAACACGACTGCCACCACAGCGATTACCGCCTGGATGACCAGCTGCTGGAAACCGCCGCCGTAGAACAAACCGGTTTCAGTCGCCAGCAAGCCGATACCAATGGTGCCCCACAGCCCAGCGACGAGGTGCACACCGACGACGTCGAGCGAGTCGTCATAGCCGAGCTTGTACTTCAGGCTGATGGCAAGTGCCGACAGCGCGCCGGCGATGGCACCGAGGATCAGCGAGCCGACCGGCGACAGCGCACCGCATGCCGGGGTGATCGCGACGAGGCCTGCAACGATGCCCGAGGCGGCACCGACGCTCGTCGGCTTGCCGTCACGGATGCGCTCCACCAACAGCCAGCCCAGCATTGCGGCGGCAGTCGCGGCGGTGGTGTTCACCCAGACCTGGCCGGCGAGCATATCGGCGGCACCCTCGGAGCCCACGTTGAAGCCGAACCATCCGAACCACAGGATCGACGCACCGAGCAGGACGAACGGAACGTTGTGCGGCCGGTAGGCGATCTTGCCGAATCCACGTCGCTTACCGAGAAGCAGAGCGAGCACAAGCGCTGCCATACCCGCGTTGATGTGCACCACGGTGCCACCGGCGAAGTCGATGGGCGCAACGTTGGCCGAGCCCGCTTCAGCGTCGTAGCCGAATATCCATGATGCGAAGCCGTTTTCGGCCCCCGACAGCAGTCCGCCACCCCAAACCATGTGGGCCAGGGGGAAGTAGACAAGGGTGACCCAGATGCCCCCGAAGAGCAGCCAGGTGCCGAACTTCATCCGCTCTGCCATCGCGCCGCTGATCAGGGCGACGGTGATGACTGCGAAGGTGAGCTGGAAACCGACCCAGACGATCGCGGGAACCGTCCCGAAGCCGCCGAGAACGTAGAGCGTGTCCTCGCCGACTTCCTTGGTTTCCAGAAGTTGGCTGACCCCGAATAACGAGAAGGGGTTGTCGAAGATACCCAGGATGTCGCTATTGCCGGTGTGTGCCGACGCGAACGACATCGAGTAGCCCCACAACACATAGATGACGCTGACGGTGCCGATGGAGCCGAACGACATCATCATCATGTTGAGCACGGACTTCTGACGCGACAGGCCGCCGTAGAAGAACGCCAGGCCCGGTGTCATGAACAACACCAGCGCCGCAGCCGTAAGCACCCACGCGGTGTCGCCGGCGCTCATGCCGTCTGGACCAAAGGGCGCGAACGCATCGTCGGGTAGGGCTAAAGGTAAGGCTAGAACCACTTTGTGTGAACCTCCTTGGGAAGCGGGCCAATCGCATCGGCCTCGCAAAGAGACTCTGTGGCGCGCGTTTCACCCGTGATGCGCTCAAGTTTCATCAATGTGAACGCGCAGGCATTCGTGGTTACGCTCATGTTTCACCAACGAAAGCGCGCGTACTATCCGGCCAATCCGGGTGTTCGTCAACCCAGCAAGGCGTCGACAAACGCCGCCGGTTCGAACGGCGCAAGGTCGTCGGGACCCTCGCCAAGACCGACGAGTTTGACCGGCACACCCAATTCCTGTTGGACGCGGAAGACGATTCCGCCCTTGGCGGTGCCGTCGAGTTTGGTGAGCACCACGCCGGTGATGTCGACGACTTCGGCAAACACGCGCGCCTGCGGCAGACCGTTCTGGCCGATCGTCGCGTCGAGCACCAGCAGCACCTCATCGACCTCGGCGCGTCGACTCACCACTCTCTTCACCTTGCCGAGTTCGTCCATCAGGCCGGTCTTGGTGTGCAGCCGCCCCGCGGTATCGATGACGACGACGTCGGCGCCGTTCTCGACACCGGCATCCACCGCATCGAAGGCGACCGACGCCGGATCGGCGCCCTCGGGACCCCGCACCACCTGGGCGCCGACGCGCGACGCCCAACTCTGCAACTGGTCGGCGGCGGCGGCGCGGAAGGTGTCGGCCGCGCCCAGCACGACGCGGCGGCCGTCGGCCACCAGCACTCGCGCCAGCTTGCCGACGGTTGTCGTCTTGCCGGTGCCGTTGACGCCGACGACGAGAAGCACGGAGGGCTTGTCGGCGTGCGGCAGCGCCTTGATGGACCGGTCGAGGCCGGGCTGCAGTTCGTCGATCAGGACCTGGCGCAGCACCTCACGGGCCTCGGACTCGGTGCGGACGCGGCTGCTGGCCATTCGCGCGCGCAACGCCGTGACGATCGATTCGGTCGCGACCGGGCCCAGGTCGGCGATCAGCAGCGTGTCCTCGACGTCCTGCCAGGAGTCCTCGTCGAGATCACCGCCGCCGAGCAGGCCGAGCATGCTTTTGCCCAGCGTGTTCTGCGATTTGGCCAGCCGGCCCCGCAGCCTTTCGAGCCGGCCCTCCGCCGGGGCAATCTCGTCGAGGGCGGGAGCCTGTGGCGCGGCGGGAGCCTGTGGCGCGGCGGGTGGCTGCGGTTCCTCGGTCGGGGGCTCTTCGGGTGCCGGCGGCGTGACCTCGGTCGGGGGTTCTTCGACCACCGGCGGCTCGGGAAGCTGCACGTCGGCGATGGCCCGCTTCGGAGCGTCACGCGGAATGGTGGCATCATCGCCGACGGCGGGCAGTCCGCTGGTGTCGATCCGTTCGACCGGCTCAGCCGGCGCTGACTGTGAGAATGTGATGCCTGACGAGGCGGTATAGCCGCCGGAGCGGTCGACAGGAGTGGCGGTGTCTGTAGACGACAAGCTGATCCGTCGGCGCCGATACCGCACCAGGCCCACGACGAGCGCGGCGACGACCAGAACGGCGATGACCGCGATCGCGATCCACAAGACAGAATCTGTCACTGCGTCATTGTGTCAGGAGGGGTAGGCGGTGATGCTGGACCCCGGTGGCATGGAAACCCGCAAACGACGTCACATCGACGTGTGCCTCAGCGAGGACGTCGACTTCCAGACGGTGACGACCGGCTTGGAGCGCTACCGGCTGCCGTACAACGCGCTGACCCAGACCGACCTCGGGTCCATCGAACTGACGACGGATTTCCTCGGCACCCGGTTGCGCGCCCCGGTGCTCATCGGCCCGATGACCGGTGGCGCCGAACTCTCCGGCACCATCAATCGCAACCTGGCCGATGCGGCCCAGCAACTCGGTATCGGCATGATGCTCGGTTCGCAGCGCATCATGCTCGACAACGGCGCCGCGTCGTCGACCTTCCATGTCCGCGACATCGCGCCCGACGTACTGTTGATCGGCAACATCGGACTCACCCAACTGACGCCGGACGTTGTACCCGCGCTCGTACAGGCGCTGGACCGCGTCAGCGCCAATGCCCTTGCGGTGCATACCAATCCGCTGCAGGAAGCCATGCAGCACAAGGGCGACACCGATTTCTCCGGTTCGATCGACCGCCTGTGTGAGATCGCGGGGACCATCGGTTATCCGGTGATGCTCAAGGAAGTCGGCCACGGTATCGGGGCCGCGGCGGCCGCGGAACTCGTCGACTGTCCCATCGCGGCGGTGGACGTCGCCGGGGCGGGCGGAACGTCGTGGGCGCGCGTCGAACAGTTCGTCCGCTACGGCGAGATCCGGTATCCGGCGCTCGCCGAGTGGGGTATCCCCACCGCGCAGGCGATTCTGGAGGTGCGGCGGGAGTTGCCAGGTGTACCGCTGGTCGCATCGGGCGGCATCCGCACCGGGATGGACGCGGCCAAGGCGCTGGCGCTGGGCGCCGACGTGGTATCGCTGGCCCGGCCGCTGCTCGCGCCGGCGATCGAATCGCCTGCCGCCGTTGTCGATTGGCTGCAACGCTTCATCGAGGAGCTGTTGATCTGCCTGCACGGCTGCGGAGCGGCCGACCTCGCCGAACTCCGCGATCGCGGCGTCACCCCCATGTGATTTCGGCGTGTTCAGTCACGCTGAGCGAGACCCAGCACGCCGAAATCGCTTAACTAACCCCGACCAGTTCCTGGCCTCGCATGCGCTGACTGATCACCGCGGTGATGCCATCGTCGCGCATCGTCACGCCGTACAGCGCGTCGGCGATCTCCATCGTCGGCTTCTGGTGCGTGATGACGAGCAACTGCGACTGGCTACGCAGCTGTTCGAAGAGCCCGAGCAGCCGGCGCAGGTTCACGTCGTCGAGCGCGGCCTCCACCTCGTCCATGACGTAGAACGGCGACGGCCTGGCGCGGAAGATCGCCACCAGCATCGCGACGGCCGTCAGTGACTTCTCGCCGCCGGACAGCAGCGAGAGCCGCTTGATCTTCTTACCCGGCGGGCGGGCCTCGACCTCGATGCCGGTGGTGAGCATGTCGTCGGGATTGGTCAGCAGCAACCGTCCCTCACCGCCGGGGAACAGCGCCGAAAAGACCTGTTGGAACTCACGTTCCACGTCGGCGTACGCCTCGGAGAACACCTGAAGGATGCGCGCGTCGACATCGTCGATGACGTCGAGCAGGTCTTTGCGGGCGGCTTTGACGTCCTCGAGCTGGGTGGACAGGAAGTTGTAGCGCTCCTCCAGCGCCGCGAACTCCTCCAGCGCCAGCGGGTTCACCCGGCCCAACTCGTTGAGTTCGCGTTCGGCCTTCTTGGCGCGGCGTTCCTGCGTCGGCCGGTCGAACGGCATGGGCGCGGGCATCGTCACCTGTTCGCCGCGTTCACGCGCCTGCTCGTACTCGGCCATCTCCAACTCCGACGGCGGCAGCGGCACGTCGGGGCCGTACTCGGCGACGAGATCGGCGGCCGCCATGCCGAAGCTCTCGAGAATATGCTCCTCGAGTTGCTCGATACGAAGTGCCGCTTGGGCTTTCGCGATCTCGTCGCGGTGCAGGGCGTCGGTGAGTGACGCGATCTTGGCGCCCAGTTCGTTGACCTCTTCGCGCGCCTTCGCCAGCGCCGCGGCCCGGTGCTGACGTTCGGCAGCGACCTCGTCGCGCACCCGCGACGCATGGGCCACCGCCGCGCTGAGCCGCGCCGCAACCAGGCGGCCCGACTCCGCGACGGCCCCCGCGACCGCTGCGGCGTGCACACGCGCCTCGCGCGCCCGTTGTGCGCGTAACCGGGCGTCGCGCTCGGCAGCGGCGGCTCTGCGCAGCGAATCCGCTTGACCGCGAACGGCATTCGCACGCTCTTCGGCCGTGCGCACCGCCAGCCGGGCCTCGACCTCGGCCGCCCGGGCCGCCTCAGCGGCTGCCATCGTCTCTTGCCGGTCGACGGGTTCGGATTCGAACGTCGGCTCCTGCTGCGCGTTGTGCAGTCGCTGCTCGAGTTCAGCGAGTTCCTGAACGGTCTGACTGCGCACTGCGTCGAGTTCGTTGCGCTGCTGGATCAGCCGCTGCCATTCGTCGTCGGTGGCGCGGGCGTCCTGGCCGAGCCGGCCCAGCTGCTCGTAGACCGCGGAGATCGCCGCATCGGACTCGTTGAGCGCGGCGAGCGCCTGCTCGGCGGCATCCTGCCGGGCGGCCTGCTCCTCCAGGGCGCCGGCCAACGCGGCGGACAGCTCCCCGACCTGCTTTTCCGCCTCGGCGAGCTCCGCTCGGGCCTTCTCGACTTCCGAGGTGATCTCCAGGGTGCTCGGCTTGCGGTCCGATCCGCCGCTGACCCAGCCGGCGCCGACGAGGTCGCCGTCGACGGTGACCGCCTTCAGGTGCGGGCGGACCGCGACCAGGTCGAGCCCGGCAGAGAGGTCGCGCACCACCACGACGCCCGACAGCAGCGCGGTGATCGCCCCCTGCAGGCGCTGCGGGGTGTCGACAAGGTCCAGCGCCCACGACGCGCCCTCGGGCGCCGGGCCGGTGTTCGGGACGGAGTGGTGCGGCCAGTCACCGAGGACGATGGCCGCGCGGCCACCGTCGGACTGCTTCAGCGCGTCGACGGCCGCACGCGCCGCAGCAGAGTTCTCGGCAGCGACCGCGTCGGCAGCCGCGCCCAGCACCGCCGCGATCGCCACCTCGTAGCCCGGGCGCACCTTGACCAGATTGGCGATCGACCCGAAAAGCCCTGAGCCACTATGGTTTTTCTGCAACCACGCCGCGCCGTCCTTGCGGTCGAGGCCGACGGACAGCGCCTCGATGCGGGCCCGCAGCGAGGCCACCTGGCGTTCGGCGCCACGTTCGGCGGCCTGCAACTCGGCGACGCGCTCGTCGGCGAGCCGCAGTGCCGCGACGGTGCGGTCGTGGTGCTCGTCGAGGCCGACCTCACCGGCGTCGAGCTCACCCACCCGACCCTGAACGATCTCGAACTCGGCCTGAGTCTGCTGGGCCTTGGCAGCGGCCTCCTCGATGCCGGTCGTCAGCCGTGCGACGGTTTCGTCGATCGACTCGACGCGGGTGCGCATCGTGTCGACCTGGCCGGCCAGCCGTGCCAGGCCCTCGCGGCGGTCGGCCTCGGCGCGGGCGGCGGCCAGATGCGCGCGCTCGGCTTCGGCGGCCACACTCTCGCGCTCGCTGAGCTCGGCGCGGGCGGCCTCGAGGCGGGCACGCGATTCCTCGAGCGCTTCGAGCAGTTGGCGCTCCTGGGCGGCGACCTCCTCCGCCTGGGCTTCCAGCGCCTCGGGATCGGGGCCGCTGGAGGCTTCGGGCTCGGTGTCCAGATGCTGGGCCCGCTCACTGGCGATGCGGACCGTGGCGCTGACGCGCTCGGCCAGCGCCGACAGCGAAAACCAGGTCTGCTGAGCGGCTTCCGCGCGCTCGCTGAGGCTGCCGACCGCCGACTCGTGGGCGTTCAGCTCCACGGTGCGGGCTTCGAGGCGGGCCGCCAGCTCGTCGTGCTCGCGGCGCAGCGTCGTCTCGGTCTGGTTGGTGTTCTCGAACTCGGCCTTGCGAGTGACCAGGTCGTCGGCGGCCAACCGCAGCCGGGCGTCGCGCAGGTCGGCCTGGATGGTCTGGGCGCGACGGGCCATCTCGGCCTGCCGCCCGAGCGGCTTGAGCTGACGGCGCAACTCCGTCGTCAGATCCGTCAGCCGCGCGAGGTTGGCCGACATCGACTCGAGCTTGCGAACCGCCTTTTCCTTGCGCTTGCGGTGTTTGAGGACGCCCGCGGCCTCCTCGATGAACGCACGCCGGTCCTCCGGGCGCGACTCGAGGATCTCGGAGAGCTTGCCCTGGCCGACGATCACGTGCATCTCACGGCCGATGCCCGAGTCCGAGAGCAGCTCCTGTACGTCCATCAAACGGCAACTGGTGCCGTTGATTTCGTACTCGCTGCCGCCGTCGCGGAACATCCGCCGGGTGATCGACACCTCGGAGTACTCGATCGGCAGCGAGTTGTCGGAGTTGTCGATCGTGACGGTGACCTCGGCGCGGCCCAACGGCGGCCGCGACGACGTGCCGGCGAAGATGACGTCTTCCATCTTCCCGCCGCGCAGCGTCTTGGCCCCCTGCTCGCCCATCACCCAGGTGAGCGCGTCGACCACGTTGGACTTGCCGGAACCGTTGGGTCCGACGACACAGGTGATGCCTGGCTCGAAGCGCAGAGTCGTCGGCGAAGCAAACGACTTGAAGCCCTTCAGGGTCAGACTCTTGAGGTGCACGACGTGCCACACTACCGCCGCGCGGGCTAACGCTCGGTGAACCCCGATAGCGTTTCGCCCAGTTCTGACCAATCGGCGATGACTTTGTCGACGCGGCCGGGCGTGTTCCCGCTTTGTAGCAGCTCAAGAAGCTTTTCGCAGTCGCGTCGCGGACCCTGTGCGACCACCTGAACGCGGCCATCGGGCCGGTTGGACGCGTATCCGGTCAGCCCGAGCTCAAGGGCGCGGGAGCGAGTCCACCACCGGAAGCCCACCCCCTGGACATGGCCGTGGACCCACGCGGTGAGTCGTACCTCAGCTAACTCCTGCATCATTGACCTCAAACGTCACTTTGGTACCGGATTTCAGGGTCCGGCCGACGGTGCAGACCTGATCGATGGCCCGCTCGACGACCGTGAGCACCCGGGCCCTCTCGTCGTCAGACAGGCCGGACAGGTCAAGTTCCATGCGCTCCTCGAGCAGCGGGTAGCGCTCCTGTTCGCGGTCGGGCGGACCGGTCACCCTGATGGTGGTCGCGTAGTCCTCGCCGAGACGGCGCTGCAGAGGCGCGTCACTGGCCATTCCGCTGCAGGCCGCCAGCGCGATCTTCATCAGCTCGCCGGGGGTGAACACGCCGTCGACGTCCTCGTTGCCGACGAGTACCTGCGCGCCGCGCGAGCTACGCCCGGTATAGCTGCGCACACCGGTGCGCTCCACCCACAGTTCGGTCATGGCTCCATCTTCGCCGAAATTGCGCAGAGATCGCCAAATCGCGAGTTTGCGCGATCTGTGCGCAGTCTCGAGGACCTACGGGCGACGGACCCGCGGACGCGGTTGGCATTTCGGGCAATAGAACGACGAGCGGTTCATGAACTTCTCGCGTCGCATGATCGCACCGCACCGCCGGCACGGCTCACCCTCGCGGCCATAGGCGTCCAGCGATCGTTCGAAGTATCCCGATTCGCCGTTGACGTTCACGTACAGCGAGTCGAACGATGTTCCGCCCTGGCCGAGCGCCTCCGTCATCACCTCGGCCGCGGCGTCCAGCACTGCGCCGAGCTGCTTGCGAGTCAGCGACGACGCCAACCGGGCGCCGTTGATCTTCGCGCGCCACAGCGCCTCGTCGGCGTAGATGTTGCCGATACCCGACACCACGGTCTGGTCGAGCAGCTGCCGCTTGATCTCGGAGTGCTTGCGCCGCAACACTGTAATGACACCCTCGCGATCGAACTTCGGGTCGAGCGGGTCGCGGGCCAGGTGTGCGACAGGCACCGGAACATCGGTGCCATCGACGGTGACCATATCGGCGAGCATCCAGCCGCCGAACGTGCGCTGGTCCACGAAGCTGAGCGCGGTGCCGTCGTCGAGAAGCGCCGCAATGCGCAGATGATCCTCGCGCGGCAACGGACCGAGCAGCATCTGCCCGCTCATACCCAGATGGACGACGAGCGCCGACCCGTCGTCGAGCGCCAGCCACAGGTACTTCCCCCGCCGACCCGTCCCGACAATCCGCGAATTCAGCAGCCGCGCAGTCAAATCGGCAGGACCGGCCTCATGACGGCGCACCGCACGCGGGTGGTGCACCCGCACGGCGGCAATGGTCTTGCCGACGACGTGTGCGTCCAGGCCCCGACGAACAACCTCGACTTCGGGAAGTTCAGGCATCTACATCGGAAGCGGATTCGAGCGTATTCCAGGCCGCCGCAGCGGCCTTGAGCTCGGCCTCTTTCTTCGTGCGGCCGACGCCCTTGCCGTATTCCGTATCGGCGACGATGACCGTCGCGGTGAATTCCTTGTCGTGGTCGGGACCCGTCGACGTCACCACGTACGCCGGCGCACCCATCCCGCGGGATGCGGTGAGCTCCTGCAGGCTGCTCTTCCAGTCCAGCCCTGCCCCCAGTGTCGGCGCGGTGTCCAACAGCGACGCGAACAGTCGCAGGATCACCTCCCGCGCGGTGGCGATGCCGTGCGCCAAATAGATTGCACCGAGCAGAGATTCGACACCGTCAGCCAGGATGCTGGCCTTGTCGGCGCCGCCGGAGTTCTCCTCTCCCTTGCCGAGCAACAGGTAGGCACCGAGCCCGGCGTCTGACAGCTGGCGGCCCACATCGGCCAGCGCGTGGGTGTTGACGATGCTCGCCCGCAGTTTGGCCAGATCACCTTCGCTGCGATCGGGATGCCGGTGGTAGAGCTCCTCGGTGATGGTGAGGCCGAGTACCGCGTCGCCGAGAAACTCCAGCCGCTCGTTGGTGGGCAGGCCGCCGTTCTCGTACGAGTAGCTGCGGTGGGTGAGCGAGATGGTGAGGAGGTCCTCGGGGAGGTCGACACCCAGCGCCTCGAGTAACGGCGCGCGGTCAATCACGGTTGTCCTCGTCGAACATGCCGGCCAGCTTGGCCCATCGCGGATCGAGCTTCTCGTGCTGGTGTCCGGGCTCGGCTGTCGCCAGCGGCACCCCGCAGTCGGGACACAGCCCGATGCAGTCCGAAGTGCACAGCGGCGCGAACGGCAATGCCAACCCGACCGCATCGATGATCGGCTGTTCGAGGTCGACCGTGTCGGCGCCACCGACCTTGCCGACGCGTCCGATTTCGTCGGCCTCGGTGGTCTCGTCGGTCGCGCTGTCCGGGTAGGCGAACAGCTCGGTGAGGTCGATGTCGACGTGCCCGGTGATCGACGTCAGGCAGCGCGCGCATTCACCCGTCGTGGGGGCCGAGACCGTGCCGGAGACCAGCACACCCTCGGAGACGGACTCGATGCGCAGATCGAGGTCCAGCGGAGCGCCCTCGGCGATGGCGATCAGGTCCAGCCCGATGCGCACCGGGCTGGCGACGGTCTCGGCGAACGTCATCATCGACCCGGGCCTGCGCCCCAGCCTGGAGATATTCAGCACAAGCGGCGACCCGGATGCGCGCCGCGCGGGCGCATTCGCATGGGTCGCCATAAGAGTCGATCTTACGGCGGCCTCGCTGAGCTAGCGGGCGGCGTAGTCGTGCGTGCCCGCGGCGGTGCGCAGCTGATGCCGACCGCGGCCCACCGAGCGCAGCGTGCCGTTGAGGAAGTCCTCGAATTCGGCCAGCTTGTTGTCGACATAGATGTCGCACTCGCCGCGCAGCCGGTCCGCCTCGGCGTGCGCCGAATCGATAAGACGGGTGGCCTCCAAGGTGGCGGTCTGGACGATCTCGGTCTGCGCGACCAGCCGCTGCTGCTCCTTGATGCCCTCCTGGACGGCCTTCTCGTAGGCGAGGTTGCCGTTCTCGATCAGCCGGTCGGCCTCGGTCTTGGCGCGTCCCGTGCTCGCCTCGTACTCCCGCTTGGCGGTCGCAGCCAGACGTGCGGCCTCCTCGCGGGCCTCGGCGACCATGCGCTCGCTGTGCTGACGGGCCTCGGCGACCATGCGGTCAGCCTGCGACTTCGCGTCGGCGAGCAGCCGGTCCGCCTCCGCCCTGGCGTGATTGACCAGCGAATCCGCCTCGGCAGCCGCCGCGGAGACCGTCGAGCTGGAATGCTCCTTGGCCTCCCTCAGCAGCGTGTCGCGCGCGTCCAGCACATCCTGGGCGTCGTCGAGTTCACCGGGGATCGCATCCTTGATGTCGTCGATCAACTCGAGGACATCACCGCGCGGCACCACGCAGCCGGCCGTCATGGGCACACCGCGCGCTTCTTCCACAATCGCGCCCAATTCGTCGAGCGCCTCAAATACTCGGTACACGGCAACACCCTCCAGGCATAGTTGACAGTTACCAGTGTGCCTGGTGTTACGCCTGTGACTCAGCTAGCGACACGGTGTGTCGCGTCTGGGCTGATAATTCTTATGTCACCGCTACCCCAGGCCGCAGGTCCGTCTGCGTTTCGCCGCGAACATTATGTCAACACGAAGCGGCAGCGCCGTAGGTCGGGCCCGACAGTGAATCTCAGGGTGCAGTCTTGTGCGTGACTAGCGGACCGCTGCGGCGATCGCGTCGCGCGCCCGATCGAGCATCGAGGCGAACGGACCCGCGACGAAGTTCGCCTTGGCGCTCTCCACGCCCGGATGCGGACGCGTGGGCGCGATGGCCTCCGCCGCCAGCACCGCCTTGGCCATCCGGCCGCGATCGTCGGCCGAGAGATTGCGTTCGAGCTTGGTGAACTCCTCGTTCTCCTCGTGCTCGGCGTGCTCGATGACGGCGTCGCGGAACTTGGTGAGCTCCTCGAGGAACTCCTTGGAGTCGATGTCCATGTCCTCGAGAGCCGACAGCATCTTCTTGGCCTCGTGCTCCTCTGCCAGGCGCGCGTCGACGATCTCGTCGCCCTTGGCCGCCTCGTGGCGGACCCGCGGGTGGACCACCATCTCCTCGGCGGTCTCGTGCACGGCCAGCAGCTGGCGCAGTTCGACGAAGGCTTCCTCCCGCGCCTTCGCGTCCGAGGCGTGGAGCACCTCCTCGAACATGTCCTTGATCAGATTGTGCTGATCCTTGAGGAACTTCACGACATCGTCGGTGGACTGAACAAATGTCTCAACCACGGCAAAACCTCCAAAACTCATGGGAAATAGTTGGGGCGCAATGGGCTGTGCGCCGCCTTCTACCTACCCCGTGAGCGAGGTGCTTAACCCTTGAGCTTGCCCTGAAGCCGCACGTTGACGGGCTCGGGCAGCAGCGCAGAGACGTCGCCGCCGAGTGTGGCGACCTCCTTCGCCAGCGACGACGACACGAACGAATACGTCGGTGTGGTGGCGACGAAGAAGGTGTCGACGCCCGCGATGTGCTTGTTCATCTGCGCCATCTGCAGTTCGTATTCGAAGTCGGTCCCCGTGCGCAGACCCTTGACGATCGCGGTCAGGCCGCGGCTCTTGACGAAGTCGACGACCAGTCCTTCACCGGATTCCGCGCGCAGATTCGGCAGGTGCGTCGTGGACTCCTCGATCATTGCGATGCGCTCGTCGAGGGTGAACATCCCCTTCTTGTTGGGATTGATCAGTACTGCCACGACGACCTCGTCGAACTGGGCCGCCGCGCGCTCGAAGACGTCGATATGGCCGAGGGTTACCGGGTCGAATGAACCCGGGCATACGGCGCCGCTCATGGGGGAAGACGGTACAGGGCAGCTCGGCTGCTACGGGGCGGCGACATTCGACTACGGCGTCACAACCGCGGCGGCGTCGTAATCGGCGAGTTCCAGCCGGGTGTCGCCGTAGGTACGCGACGGCCACACCCGCCACCCATCGGGCCACGTCAGCGCCGGAACCGACGCCGGGCGTTCGACGACGGCGACGGCTCCGGTCGTCACCCACCCGCCCTGCGTGAGCGTGGCCAGCACGGTTTCGATCTCGGCGCCGTCGACGTCATAGGGCGGGTCGGCGAGCACCAGGTCGACGGGCCGCGCGATCGCTGACGCCAGTACCGACGCGACGGCTCCGCGGCGCACCGTCGCCCCCTTCACGCCGAGCGCCGCGATGTTCTTGTCGATGACGCTCACGGCGCGTGCGTCGGACTCCACGAACGTCACCGACACCGCCCCGCGCGACATCGCTTCCAGGCCAAGCGCGCCCGATCCGGCGTACAAATCGAGCACCGCGATACCGTCGAGATCCATCCGTGCCGCCAGGAGATTGAACAGCGATTCCCGCACTCGATCGGTGGTGGGTCGGGTTCCGGTGCGCGGCACCGTGATTCGCCGTCCACCGAGGGCGCCTGCGACGATGCGGGTCAGCTGACCACCACCAGCAGGTCCCCGCCCTCGACTTGTGCGGTGGCTGACACGGCGACGCGGCTGACCTCGCCGGCCTTCGGCGCGGTGATCGCGGCCTCCATCTTCATCGCCTCGATGGTGGCGATGGTCTGTCCGGCTTCGACGGTGTCACCGGCGGCGACCCCGACGGTCACCACACCCGCGAAGGGGGCCGCGACGTGGTCGGGGTTGGACCGGTCGGCCTTCTCGGCGGCGGGCACCTCGCTGGCGATGCTGGTGTCGCGCACCAACACCGGGCGCAGCTGACCGTTGAAGATGCACATCACGGTGCGCATGCCGCGTTCGTCGGGATCAGAGATCGCCTCCAGCCCGATCAACAACTCGACACCACGCTCCAGGCGCACCCGATGCTCCTCGCCGCTGCGCAGCCCGTAGAAGAACTGGTTGGCCGACAAGCTCGAGGTATCCCCGTACAGCTCCCGATGGGCTTCGAATTCCTTGGTCGGCCCCGGAAACAGCAACCGGTTCAACGTGGCCTGGCGGATCGGCCCCGGCTGGGTCAGCGCCGCCTCGTCCTGCGCGGACAGCTCCTCGATAGGCCGCGCGGGCGAACGCCCGGCCAGCGCCTTGGTGCGCAACGGCTCGGGCCACCCCCCCGGCGGGTCACCGAGTTCGCCGCGCAGAAACCCGATCACCGAATCCGGGATGTCGAACCGCGCCGGGTCGGCGGCGAATTCCTCGGCGCTGACCCCGGCGCCGACCAGCGCCAGCGCCAGATCCCCGACCACCTTGCTCGACGGGGTCACCTTCACCAACCGACCCAAAATCCGGTCGGCCGCCGCGTAATTGGCCTCGATCTCCTCGAACCGATCCCCCAACCCCAGCGCGATGGCCTGCTGGCGCAGGTTCGACAACTGACCGCCGGGAATCTCATGGTGATACACCCGCCCCGTGGGTGCGGGCAGCCCCGACTCGAACGGCGCATACACCTTGCGCAGCGCCTCGAAGTACGGCTCCAAATCACACACCGCCGACAACGACAGGCCCGTCTCGTATTCGGTGTGCGCAGCTGCGGCCACAATCGAACTCAGCGCAGGCTGGCTGGTGGTCCCGGCCAGCGGTGCCGACGCGCCATCCACCGCGTCCGCGCCGGCCTGCCAGGCCGCCACATACGTCGCCAGCTGCCCACCGGGGGTGTCGTGGGTGTGCACATGCACCGGTAGGTCAAACCGACTGCGCAGCGCACCCACCAACACCGTGGCCGCGTGCGGACGCAACAACCCCGCCATGTCCTTGATCGCCAACACATGCGCGCCCGCGTCGACGATCTGCTCGGCCAGCTTCAGGTAATAGTCCAGGGTGTAAAGATTTTCACCCGGGTCGGTCAAATCCCCGGTGTAGCTCATCGCCACCTCGGCGATCGAGCAACCCGTCTCGCGGACCGCGTCGATGGCCGGGCGCATCGACTCCACATTGTTCAACGCATCGAAGATGCGATAGATATCGATGCCCGTCGCGGTCGCCTCTTCCACAAACGCCCGGGTGACCGACTCCGGATACGGCGTATACCCCACCGTGTTGCGCCCGCGCAGCAGCATCTGCAGACAGATGTTGGGCAGCGCCTCACGCAGCGCGGCCAGCCGCTCCCACGGATCTTCCTTCAAGAACCGAAGCGCCACATCGTAAGTCGCCCCACCCCAGCACTCCACTGACAACAATTGCGGGGTCATCCGCGCTATGTAGGGCGCCACCATCACCAGACCCGTGGTGCGCAATCGCGTCGCCAACAACGATTGGTGTGCGTCGCGGAACGTCGTATCGGTGACCCCGACCGCCTTGGACTCGCGCATCCAGGCCGCGAATCCGTCGGGGCCCAGTTGCACCAACCGCTGTTTGGATCCCGGCGGCGCAGGCGACGACAGATCGATATCAGGCAACTTGTCCTGCGGATACACCGTCGACGGCCGCGCCCCGTGCGGCTGATTGACCGTCACATCAGCCAAATAGTTGAGGATCTTGGTACCCCGATCGGCCGGGGTATGCGCGGTCAACAGATACGGCCGGTCATCGATGAACGACGTCGTCACCCGACCGGCACGAAAATCGGGATCGTTGACCACAGCCAACAAGAACGGGATGTTCGTCGATACCCCGCGCACCCGAAACTCCGCCAACGCGCGACGGGACCGGGCAACCGCCGCCGCGTAGTCGCGTCCACGGCACGTCAGCTTGACCAACAGGGAGTCGAAGTGCGCGCCGATCTCTGCGCCCAGATGCGTTGCACCGTCGAGACGAATACCCGCACCGCCCGGTGACCGATAGCTGGTGATGCGCCCGGTGTCTGGACGGAAGCCGTTCGCAGGGTCCTCGGTGGTGATCCGGCACTGCATGGCCGCACCGCGTATCTGCAGCGTATCCTGGCTCAGCCCAAGGCTTTCCAGTGTCTCTCCGTCGGCGATGCGCAACTGACTGGCCACCAGGTCGACGTCGGTGATCTCCTCGGTCACCGTGTGCTCGACCTGGATGCGCGGATTCATCTCGATGAACACGTAGTGGCCGCGCTCGTCGAGCAGGAACTCCACGGTGCCCGCGTAGGTGTAGTCGATCTGACGCGCAAACGCGACCGCGTCGGCGCACATCTTGTCGCGCAGCTCGGCGGAAAGGTTTGGCGCGGGCGCCAACTCGATCACCTTCTGATGGCGGCGCTGCAGGCTGCAGTCCCGCTCGAACAGATGCATGACGTCGCCGTGCCGGTCGGCCAGGATCTGCACTTCGATGTGGCGCGGGTTGAGCACCGCCTGTTCGAGATAGACCATCGGATCGCCGAATGCCGACTCCGCCTCCCGACTGGCCGCTTCGATCGCCTCGGGCAGCGCGGACGCATCCGACACCCGCCGCATGCCGCGCCCGCCGCCACCGGATACGGCTTTGACGAACAACGGGAATTCCATCTCCGCGGATGCCGCCACCAGTTCGTCGACCGACGATGACGGCGCCGACGAATTCAGCACCGGCAGACCCGCATCACGCGCCGCCGCGATGGCCCGGGCCTTGTTGCCCGTCAGTTCGAGGATCTCCGCGCTCGGCCCGATGAACGTGATCCCCGCCTCCGCGCACGCCGCGGCCAGTTGCGGATTCTCCGACAGGAAGCCATATCCCGGGTAGACGGCGTCGGCACCCGCCTGCCGTGCGACGCGGATGATCTCGTCGACGGACAGATACGCGCGCACCGGGTGGCCCGTCTCGCCGATCTGATACGACTCGTCGGCCTTCAGCCGGTGCTGGGAGTTGCGGTCCTCATGGGCGTACACCGCGATGGTCGTGATGCCCATCTCGTAGGCGGCTCGAAATGCTCGGATCGCGATCTCGCCACGATTGGCCACCAGGACCTTGGTTATCACGCGCTGCAGCCCCCGTCGTCGTTTAGAGGAGTGTGGACCAGTAGTCCCAGAAGCGCACCAGGATCAGCAGAATCACTGCGGTGAACCACAGCGCCACCAACGACCAGCGCCACGAATGAAGCACGCGCACAACACCGTTGGAGGTCGCAGGGGCCGCGGCGATCGACGTCGCGACGACGAATAGCGGAATCGTCACGGCCCACACCACCATGCAGTACGGGCACAGCGCGCCGATGTTGTAGAGGCTCTGCCACGCCAGCCAGTGCACGAATACGGTGCCGAGCAGCGAACCGATCGCCAGTCCGGTCCAATACCACCGCGGCAGGGCCACCTTGGCGACCGCGAGTATCCCGGTCACGAGCACGACGGTGAACGACACGATGCCGATCAGCGAGTTCGGAAAACCGAAGACCGAGGCCTGCGGGGTGATCATCACCGATCCGCACGACAGCACCGGGTTGAGGCTGCAGGTCGGGACGTAGTCCGGGTTGATCAGGATCTCGATCTTCTCGACCGTGAGCGTCACCGACGCGGCCAGGCCCAGCACACCGGCGATCAGCACCCAGATGGCGCTGGGTCTGCCCACCGCGGCACCCGTCGACCGTGCCGAGGCGGGATCGCTCGGTTGCACGGTGCTGGGTGCGGCGATGGTCACGGCTTCGGCGCCGGCGCGGGTGTGGGAGGAACGAGCGGGGTGGGGTCGGCGGCGGGAGGCGGGGCGCCGGCGTCGAGCGCGGGCACGTTGCCGACGATCTCCTCGATCTTGGCGATCAGGGCGTCAGGAGTCGTGGGGTTGTAATCCTCGCCGTTGATGCGAATCGTCGGCGTCGCTTTCACCCCGGTCGCGGCGGCCAGGCCCGACACCATGTCGGCGTTGGTCTCCTTCTTGATGCACTCGGGCACCTGCCCTCCGGCACCGGCCTGACGCGCGAGCTCGGCCAACCTGGCGTTGTCGGGGAACGGGCCGACACCCTCCTCTGGCTGCTGGGCGTACAGCGCGGCATGGAACCTGCGGAACGCATCGATCGAATCACCGGCGACGCAGTACGCCGCGTTGGCGGCCCGCGTCGAGTACCCCTGGCCCTGACGGTCCAGGATCGAGACCATGTAGTAGTCGGCGGCGACGGCCCCGGAATCGATCAGCTTGTTGATGGTGGGCCCGAAGTTCTGCTCGAAGTTGCGGCAGGCCGGGCACAGGAAGTCCTCATACAGCGACAGCGTGGCCTTGGGCTCGTCGGTGCCGTCCTTCTTGATCAACTGGGCCGAGGCGACCCGGATGGATTCGGCTTCGCCCGCGGTCGGCTTTTCGTCGGCCGACAGCACTATGTAGAGCACGATAGCCACGGCGAAGATCACCACGATCGCCGTCAGACCGATCTGAACTGCCAGATTCCGCCTGCGATCGGACGCCTTCAGATCGTATTTTGGTTTCGAAGCCACGCGACAAGAGTACCGGCGACCTTTCCGAGGTCCGTCACGTGCGGGCCAGATGCGCGCGCAGCGCCGAGATCGACTCCGCGGTGGCGGTCGCGCTGTCCCCGCCCAGCGCGAACAGGTTGGCGAAACCGTGCACCAGCGAGCCGAACTCCCGGTAGTCGACGGCCACGCCCGCTTTACGCATCGCGTCGGCATACTGCCTGCCCTCGTCGCGCAACGGGTCGAAGCCGGCCGTCAGCACCAGCGCCGGCGGCAAACCGGACAAATCGTCGGCGAGCAGCGGAGACACCCGGGGATCGGACGCGTCGACGTCCGCACCGTCGAGGAAGTGGTCGCTGAACCAGTCGATGTCGGCCTTGGTGAGAAAGAATCCGTCGGCGAACAGGATCTGTGAGCGTGTCTCGTCGCGGTAGTTCACCACCGGGTAGAAGAGCAGCTGCACGGCCGGCAGGCGGGCTGCCTCGGTACGGGCGCGCATCGCCACCACCGCCGCCAGGTTGCCGCCTGCGCTGTCGCCTCCGACGGCGACGCGGTCCGGGTCGGCACCCAACTCGGCGGCGTTGTCGAGTGCCCATTGGAAGGCCGCCAGCGCGTCGTCGGCACCCGCCGGGGCCTTGTGCTCCGGTGCGAGCCGGTAGTCGACCGACAACACGTGCATCCGCCCCTCGCGGCAAATCTTCCTGCACAGGTCGTCGTGGGTGTCGATGCTTCCAATGACCTGGCCGCCGCCGTGGTAGAAGACGAGCAGCGGCGCTCCATCTCCGTCGACCGGGCGATAGTGCCTGGCGCGCATCTCGCCTGCAGGACCGGGAATGGAGAGATTGGTCACCGCCGCGACCGGGATGTGCTGTTTGAAGCTGGCGCTCAGAATCTCGAGGTTGTCTCTGCAGACGGCCACGTCGTTGTCCGTCACGAGTCCGTTGATGCCGACCGCACGCTGGCCCGCCAGCATCAACTGCAGCGTGGCGTCCAGCGTGTTGCCGTCGATGGTGACGGACTTGCCGCCGAGCATCGCGCGCTTGACCGGGTTAGGGATCCGCGGCAACGCGCGCAGGGTGACGCCTGCGGCCGTATTGAGGATCGTCTCCTTACGGCTGAGGACCCGCGGTTGTTGAACTGGCAGACTCTTCGTCATGGCTTCTCCCTCGATCACGCTCAATGACGGTAATGCGATCCCGCAGGTTGGTTTCGGTGTTTTCCAGACACCGCCTGAGGAAACCGAACGCGCGGTGAGTCTTGCGTTCGAGGCCGGATACCGACACATCGATACCGCCGCGGCCTACCGTAACGAACGCGGTGTCGGCCAGGCGTTTGCGGCATCCGGCCTGCCCCGCGACGACGTGTTCATCACGACGAAGCTGTGGAACTCCGAGCAGGGCTACGACAAGACGCTGAAGGCGTTCGACGCCAGCGCGGAGCGGCTCGGTCTCGACTACGTCGACCTCTACCTGATCCACTGGCCGCTGCCTGCGCGCAATACGTTCGTCGACACCTTCAAGGCGTTCGCGCAGCTACGCGACCAAGGCCGCATCCGCTCGATCGGCGTCAGCAACTTCGAGCCCGAGCACCTGCGAATTCTGGTCGACGCCACGGGCATCGTTCCATCCGTCAACCAGATCGAGCTGCATCCCCTTTTTCAGCAGCAGGAGCTTCGTGAGGTGCATCAGCAGATGGGCATCGCCACCGAGGCGTGGGCCCCACTCGGCCAGGGCGCGCTTTTGGACCACCCCAAGGTGACCGAAGTGGCCGACCGCCACGGCAAGACACCGGCCCAAGTACTGATTAGGTGGCATATCCAAATCGGCAATATAGTCATCCCGAAGTCGGTGACCCCCGAGCGAATTGTGAGTAACTTCGACGTGTTCGATCTTGAACTGAGCGAGCAGGACATGGCGTCCATTTCCTCGCTGGGCGAGGGCGGCACACGGTTGGGTCCCGATCCACGGACCTTCGATTTCACAGGTTAGGTGTCATGACCCAAACGCCCACCGTCACGCTCAATGACGGCAACACCCTCCCGGTCATCGGTCTCGGCGTCGGCGAACTCTCCGAGGCCGAAACCGAACAGGCGGTGAGTGCCGCGCTGGAGGCGGGCTACCGATTGTTCGACACCGCGAAGGCATACGGAAACGAAGCCGCGGTCGGCCGTGCGATCGCCTCATCGGGGATTCCGCGCGAAGAGGTGTACGTCACCACCAAGCTGGACATCCCTGACCAGGGCTTTCAGGCGTCACAGGACGCTCTGAAGGCCAGCCTGGAACGGCTTGGCCTCGACTACGTCGACCTCTACCTCATCCACTGGCCGGCCGGTAACCCCGATCGGTACGTCGATGCGTGGGGCGGCATGATGAAGCGCAAGCAAGACGGTGACACCAGGTCGATCGGGGTGGCGAACTTCCACACCGAGGACCTGTCGAACATCATCGACCTGTCGTATTTCCCGCCGGCGGTCAACCAGATCGAGTTGCATCCGCTGCTGAATCAGGCCGAGTTGCGCGCGACCAACGCCGAACACGAGATCGTCACGGAGGCCTACGGCCCCCTGGGCGTGGGCAACCTTCTGGACAACCCGACGATCGGATCCGTGGCGCAGGCGCACGGGAAGACGCCGGCGCAGGTGCTGATTCGATGGAGCATCCAGCTCGGCAACGTCGTCATTCCGCGCTCCAAGTCGCCCGAGCGGATCAAGGAGAACATCGCGGTCTTCGACTTCGAGTTGACCGAGGACGAGATGGCGACCCTCAACGGCCTGAACGACGGCACCCGCTTCCGGCCGGACCCCGAAACCTACACGGGCTCCTAACCGTTCAGATCAACGTCACGCTGCGTGCGGCCGCGGTCAGGTCGGCACGGAAGTCGGGATGAGCGATGGAGATCAGCGCGTCGGCGCGCTCCTTGGTCGACTTGCCGCGTAGGTTCACCGCACCGTATTCGGTGACCACCCATTCGACGTCCATCCGCGCGTCGGTGACCATCGACGCACGGGGCACGATCGTGGACAGTTGGCCCTTGCGTGCTGTCGATGCCAGCGCGATGATCGATTTTCCGTTGCGGGCCAACGACGCTCCCTTCACGAAGTCGTACTGGCCGCCCGACCCGCTGTATTCGTGGTCGCCGATGAACTCCGCATTGACCTGTCCGTAGAGGTCGATCTCGATCGCCGTGTTGATGGACACGAAGTTGTCGTGGGCGGCGATGGTGCGGATGTCGTTGACGTAGTCGGATGGATAGCTCTCGAACGCGGAGTTGTTGTTCATGAAGGCATACGACTCGGTGGTACCGAAGGCGACGGTGTAGACGTGTTTGCGCGGATGCAACGTCTTTCGGGAGCCGGTCACCACACCCTTGCGGATGAGGTCGGCCATGGCCGGGGAGAACAGTTCGGTGTGGATGCCGAGATCGGAGTGCTCCCCCAGCGCCGCCGCGACCCCGGACGGAATCTTGCCGATACCAAGCTGAATCGTGGCGCCGTCGGGGACCATGGGCGCGACCAATCCACCGATGACCCGGCCTTCGGGTGACGGCTCACTGGCGCCGGCCTCGATCAGCGGCACGTGGTTCTCGACGATGGCCGTCACCTCGCTGACGTGGATCTGCGACTGGCCGAACACCCGAGGCATGTTGTCGTTGACTTCGACGATCAGTCGGTTGGCGCGACGTGCCGCCATCGAGGCGAAGTCGTTGTTGGTGCCCAGCGAAAAGTAGCCGCCCGAGTCCATCGGCGAAACGGTGACCAGGAACGTGCCCAGGTCGATCACTTCAGTGAACAGCCGTGGGATCTGACTGAAGTTCACCGGCACGAAGCTCACCAGCTTGTGACCGGACTCTGCCTGGCGCTTGATGATCTGATGGTCGGGAGCGCCGATGAAAAAGCTGTGGGCGTCGACCTTTTCGATGACGTCCTCGGCCAGCAGGGTCGAACCGAGGGGTTCCATCGCGATCTTGTAGTAGAGGCGGATACGGCCAAGGTCGCCGGAACGCAGGCGATCGGCGGTCGCCGCGAGCAGGGCGGGCGGTTGGCCGATCGCCATGCCGCACGACACGATCTCGCCATTCGCGATCGGTGCCACCGCGCGCTCCGGGGTCGTGAGTTTGGCGGCGTACAACTCGGTGACGTCGGCTACCACTTGCCTACCTTCCGTCGAACGCGCAGGACCATACTCTGCATCAAACGCCGAGCCGGCAGGTTTCGTGACAGTTCAGCCGGTTGGGCATGTGGCCGCGGCATCGCGCAGCGCGGTGGCCGAAGGTGCGTCGATGGGCAGCGCATAGCCGCGCAGCACCGCGATGAACTGTATGGCGTACTGGCATCGGAACGCCGTGTTGGGCGGCATCCAGGTGGCGGGCTCGCGATCGCCCTTGTCCTGGTTGGCTCCTCCGGCGACGGCCAACAGATTCGCCGGATCGTTGGCGAATCGCAGGCGCTGCTCGTCGGTCCAATTGCGCGCCCCGAGGTCCCACGCCAGCGCCAGCGGCACGATGTGGTCGATCTGCACTGCCGCGCCGGTCTGCTCGCCACGAGTGAAGGCGATTTCTGCGTTGGTGTACGGATCGTGCAGCAGGCCCGTCGCGACGGCGGTGGGGCATCGTTTGATCGACACGTAGGTCTTGTCGACGAGGTCACGGTCGAGGATGTCGTTGCGGGTGTCGCATCCGTTGTGGCCGCCGGGTGCCGGGTTGTCATCGGTCCAGCTGTCGCCGAACGCATCCCGCCGGTAGTCGTAGCCGCGGATGCGCACGGGTATGACTGCGATGTCCGCGAGCGGGTCGACTCCCGGTGCGATGGTCGGGATGTCGGCGCTGGCGATGAACTGCGATCGCTCGATCGACGAGTGCGTGGCCTGAACAGCGACCAGCACCGCGGCGGCGACGATCGCCACGAGCCACAGTAGACGCTTGCGGTTCACGCCTTTTCCAGATACTCGATACGGTCGGTGTCGACGAATGGAGCGGCCAGCGCCGCCATTCCCGGGTCATCCGGATTCCTCGTGTAGTGCGCATCGCAGAAGTCGCGGGCGGTCAGAATGAGATCGAGATGCTCGAAGAGCGACAGGAAACGCAATGTGACGGGACGCCCGGATTGGTTGTAGCCCAAGACATCTCCCTCGCGGCGCTCTGCGAGATCGAGATCGGCGAGTTTGAACCCGTCGAGTGTCGAGGCGACGGCCTTGAGCCGCGCGCCCGCCTTTGAGCTCTCCGGCATCTTCGTGGCGAGCAGACAGAGGCTGGGATGTTCGCCCCGGCCGATGCGCCCGCGCAGCTGGTGCAGTTGGCTGATGCCGAACCGGTCGGCGTCCATCACGAGCATCACCGTCGCGTTGGGTACGTCGACACCGACCTCGATGACCGTGGTGCAGACGAGGACGTCGATCTCCCGGGCCCGGAACGCGGCCATCACCGCGTCCTTCTCGTCGGCGGACAGTCGGCCGTGCATGAGTCCGAGCCGCAGGCCCGACAGTGGCCCGCCCCGCAGCCGGTCGAACAATTCGACGACGGTCGTCGTGGGAGGGCCCTGTTCCTGGTTGCTCTTCTTGCCCGCTCCCTTCTTGCCGCCGTTGTCGTCCTCGTCGATGCGGGACGCGACGACGTAGGCCTGCCGCCCAGCGGCCACTTCCTCGGTGATCCGTTGCCACGCGCGATCGAGCCACTTCGGGTGTTCCTTGAGGAAGATGGTGTTGGTCGTGATCGGCTGACGGCCCCGCGGCAGTTCGCGCAGTACGGACGTCTCGAGGTCGCCGTAGTGGGTGAGCGCGACGGTGCGCGGTATCGGCGTCGCGGTCATCACCAGCAGATGGGGTGTGACACCCTCGGGCGCCTTGGCGCGCAAGCGATCTCGCTGCTCGACTCCGAACCGGTGCTGCTCGTCGACGACGACCATGCCGAGGCGATGGAACTCGACGGCGTCCTGCAGCAACGCGTGCGTCCCGATGACGATGCCCGCTTCACCGGAGGCGACTTCCTCGCGCGCCTGCTTCTTCTGTTGTGGCGACATCGATCCCGTCAACAGCGCGACCCGAGTCGCCCGCTCGGCGCCGCCGAGTTGCCCCGCCATCGCCAGCGGGCCGAGGACATCGCTGACAGATCGGGCATGCTGGGCCGCAAGGACCTCGGTGGGGGCCAGCAGTGCGCACTGATACCCCGCGTCGACCACCTGCAGCATCGCCAGCACTGAGACGATCGTCTTGCCGGAGCCGACCTCACCCTGCAGCATCCGGTTCATCGGCCGGCTCGACGCCAGTTCGTCGGTCAGCACCTCGAGGACTTCCTTTTGGCCCGCGGTCAGTTCGAACGGCATCTGGTGGCGCATCGCCGCAACCAGACCGTCGTCGACGGGTGTCGCAACGGGGCCGGCCTCGCTCAACTCGCCGAACCGCCGCTGCGCCAACGCCCATTGCAGCCCGATGGCCTCGTCATAGGTCAGACGCCGGATCGCGGCATCGCGTTCCGCCGCCCTTTCCGCGAGATGGATCGCACGCAGCGCTTCGTCCTCCCCGATCAGATCGTTTTCGCGCAGAAACGATTCCGGCAGCGGCTCGTCGATGGGATCCAGCACGTCGAGCACCTGGCGCACACACGCGTAGATGTCCCAGCTCTGCACCTTGCTGCTGGCCGGGTAGATCGGGAAGAACTCCCGCTCGAAGGCCTTGAGCAGCTCGTCATCGGTGGCGCCCGACGTCGACGCGATGGTCTTGAGCGACTTGGTGCCGATCTGTTTGCCGTTCGGATCGTTCAGCACGAGAAACGCGGGATGGGTCAACTGCAGTGTGCGCCTGAAGTATCCGACTTCCCCGGACAGCATCAACCGGGTGCCCTTGTCGAGCTTGCCGATCATCCAGTCGGCGTTGAAGAAGGTGGCCGTCACCTCCGGCTTGCGGCTCCCCAGTGTGACGCGGAGCCACTTGCGCGACCGAAACTTCTTCGTCCTCTTGTCGAACTGCGGCTTCATGTCGCCGACATGGGTGTCCGTGATCACGTCGACGAACGTGACGTGCTCGCCCTCTTCGAATTCGAGTTCGTCACCCTCACCGAGCACGTTCATTCCGTCGCTGTACTTGCGGGGGTAGTGCCGCAGCAGGTCGTTGACCGTGCGGATCCCGAAGTGCTCCTCCAGCGGAGCGGCGGACTTCTTGCCGATGACGAAGTCGAGCCGGTCGGTCAGCTTGGCCACGGCTACTCGACGCCGATCAGCAGCGCGTCGCCGCGGTGGTCGGTGTGGTACGTGACGAGTTCGATGCCCAGGTGTTCGCGGTGGACGTGCTGCGCCAACGCCTCCCCCACCGATGCGTCGACGCCCGCTCCCGTGAGTACCGTGACGAGTTCACCCCCCACCCCCAACAACAGGTCGATCAGACCTGCACCGGCCTCGACGACGTCCTTTCCGACGACCAGCACCTCGTCACCCGAGATGCCGAGCCCGTCGCCCGGCTGACACGTGCCCGCCCACGTGAGCGCTTCCTCGGTGGCGACCCGCACCGATCCGTGTCTGGCGCCCGCGGCGGCGCGGGCCATCGTGTAACCGTCGTCGACGGCCTGCCGATCCGCCTCGTGCATGGCCAGTGCGGCCAGACCCTGCACCATCGACGCCGTCGGCACCGGCACCACATCGATGCCCCAACCGATCGCGGCGGTGCAGCCTGCGACGAGTTCCTCGGCGGCGACGTATCCGTTCGGCAGCACGATGATCTGTGCGGCGCCGGTGTTGACCAACGCATGAAGCAGGTCCTTGGCGCTGACGGGCGCGCCGGAATCGAGCGGCAGCACGTGCGCGCCCTCTCCGGCGAACAGTTCGTGCGCGCCCGCCCCGTCGACGACCGCGAGCACGGCCCGGTCCCTGGCGAATCCCCCGGATGGCCGCGCACCCGGCCCACCGGTCAGCGAGGTGATCTGGATACGGCTCAGCGTGCCAAGCGGCAGGGCCGCTTCGACGGCGGCTCCGGCGTCGTCGGCGTGCACATGCACCGAGTACTGGCCCGCGCCGGCCGTCGTCGCGATCGCGACCGACTCCCCGAGCTTGTCGAGAGTGCGGCGAAGCGTCTCCACCCCGGCGGCGTCACACCCGCTGAGCAGGTACATCACTTCGAACTGGGGCGTCGCCGAGGCGGCGGTCTCGGCGATATGGCCATGTGGTGGGGACGGCACGTATTCCGCGCGACGCGCGACATGCCCGGTCAGGGTGGCGCTCATCGCGTCCAGGAGTACCAGCAGTCCGCGACCGCCAGCATCCACCACGCCGGCCTGGGCCAAAACGTCGAGTTGTCCTGTGGTCTTGTCGAGGGCGATGGCCGCGGCGTCGGCGGCGGCCGTCACCACCTCGGCGAGCCCGGAATCGTCGGCGGCGGCGGCTTCGGCGGCACCCGCGGCGTCCTGCAACACCGAGACGATGGTGCCGGGCACGGCCTCGCCCATCGAATTGACGACCAGGCCGACCGAATGCCGCAATGCGGCTCCGAACAGGGCTCCGCCGATGTCGGCGAGCACTCCGCCGCGGTCGGCGGCCGCCGAGGCGGTGACGTCGCCGAATCCGCGCAGAATCTGCGACAGGATGACCCCGGAGTTGCCCCGCGCGCCCCGCAGCGCGCCGCGGGCGAGGGCGGCGGCCACCTCCGCGACGTCGTCGGACGCGGCCAGAGCGTCCGCCTGTTCCCACGCCGCACGCATCGTGAACAGCATGTTTGTCCCGGTGTCGGCGTCGGCGACCGGGAACACGTTGAGGCGGTTGATCTCGTCGGTGTGGGTGATCAGGTCGCCGACGGCGGTGTGCGCCCAGTCCCGCAATGCGGAGGCGTCGAGCCGCCGATTCGACATGCCCACCTCCAGCCCACTGTGGCGACACCCGCTGGCTCGAGGTGCCGCCGTGCGCGCAAGCCTATCCACTCCTGCTGACAGCTCCCTTCGGAACGTTCCCGCTTGTGGAGACCATTTTGGCGATCCTCGTGGTGGCCGGTATCCTGATCAGGTTGTCGGTCGAACCGCCGCCGGTCGCGGCGGGAACCCAGACCCCCAAGACCTGATTCGAGGAGTTCTACATATGGCTGCCGTGTGCGATATCTGCGGGAAGGGCCCCGGCTTCGGCAAGTCGGTGTCACACTCCCATCGCCGGACCAGCCGTCGGTGGGACCCGAACATCCAGACCGTGCGCGCCGTGACCCATCCCGGCGGCAACAAGAAGCGGGTCAACGTGTGCACGTCCTGCATCAAGGCCGGAAAGGTCTCGCGCGGCTGACGCGTTTGTCGGTTTAGTCCCCGCGGGCACGCGGGTAGCCGTGGCTGCATGACATCCCGCGGTGTATCCAAAACAGCTCTGTTCGCACTCGCCTCCGGCGCTGCGGTGGTCTCGTTGTTGACTGCGTGTAGCAGCGACTCCGGCGACAAAGAGACCACGACAACGACGACGACGTCCGAGACCACGACCGTCGAGACCACGACCGTCGAGACCACGACCGTCGAAACCACGGTCGCGCCCACGACGACCGCGCCGCCTCCGGAGTTGCCGCCCGCGACTACGGGCGATGGCGACAACACCGTCGAGATTCCGGTGCCCGACATCCCGTCGCCGCCGGCCATCCCCTCCCCGCCGCCGATCCCGTCACCGCCGCCGATCCCCGGCGTTGGATAGCGCAGGGCGCCGACTGCACGCTTGTTGTACGCGACACGCCGTCCGCGGCGTAAAACAGGCGTGCACTCGGCGAAGCCGCCTAGGGCAGGCGCCAGTCGATCGGATCGGCGCCCATCTTCTCCAGTAATTCATTGGCGCGGCTGAACGGACGAGACCCGAAGAAACCTCGCGACGCCGACAGCGGCGACGGGTGCGGGGACTCGATCGCCACACAATCGGAGCCGTCGAGCATCGGCTTCAGCGTCGACGCGTCACGACCCCACAGCACCGCGACCAGGGGTTGCCGTCGCGTGACGAGTGCCCGGATCGCGCACTCGGTCACCGCTTCCCAGCCCTTGCCTCGATGCGACGCCGGTGTCCCCGGCGCGACGGTCAGCACCCTGTTCAGCAGCATCACGCCGCGTTCGGCCCACGGCGACAGATCGCCCGTCGCAGGTTCGGGATGGCCGAGATCGTCGGTGTACTCGGTGAAGATGTTGGCCAGGCTGCGTGGCAACGGCCGCACCTCAGGCGCCACCGAGAAGCTCAGGCCGACGGCGTGGCCGGGCGTCGGATACGGGTCCTGCCCCACGATGAGTACGCGAACCTGATCGAACGGAAATGTGAAGGCCCGCAACACATTCTGACCGGCAGGCAGGTATCGGCGCCCCGCCGCGAGCTCCGCGCGCAGGAACTCGCCCATCTGTGCGACCTGAGGAGCGACAGGCTCCAGCGCGCGCGCCCAGCCTTCTTCGACGAGTTCATTCAGCGGTCGTGCACCCACGATGGGTCAACTTAGCGTGCGTCGCCACTCAGAACGACTGCCAGCCCGCGTGTCCGTGCCACTGCTCGCCGTCGACCAGGACCCGCGGCGGGCCGTCGAGCACTCGCCCGATCACCTGCCAACCCGTCGGCGGGGCGCCCGGGAACGTCGCCACCAGCGAATGATCCTCGCCTCCACCGAGCACCCACTCCCACGGATCCATCGCGACAGCGGCCGCCGCCTCGACGAGTGGATCGTGGTCTGCCCGCAGCGAATCCGTCGACAGGTTGATGCCCACCTTCGATGCGCGCGCGATATGCCCGAGATCGGCGACCAGCCCGTCGGAGACGTCGGTCATCGACGTCGCACCCGCATCCGACGCGACTCGACCCTGCCCGTAGGGCGGCTCCGGCACCAGATGACGACGACGCAGGTCCTCGAAGCCTGCAATATCGTTGCGCCACAACGCATATCCGGCCGCCGACCAGCCGACGTCTCCGATGACGGCCACGTGGTCACCCGCGCGGGCGCCGTCGAGCCGGACCGCGTCGCGGCCACCCAGATCCCCGAGCGCGGTCACCGAGATCACCCACTGCGGTGCCGTCACCAGATCACCGCCCACGATGCCTGCACCCAGCAGGCGCGCCTCGTGCCACAGACCGTCGGCGAGCTCGACGACCTGCGCAGCCGGCGTATCACCCGCCGCCCCGAACGCGACGACGAATGCGGTGGCCGCCGCCCCCATCGCCTCGATGTCCGCGGCGTTCTGTGCGATCGCCTTGCGGCCGACATCGTGGGGCGTCGACCAGTCGAGCCGGAAGTGACTTCCCTCGACGAGCATGTCCGTCGATACCACCGTCGCGCCGTCGCCTGCCCGCACGACCGCGGCGTCGTCGCCGGGTCCCAGCGCCACCACGTCCGGTTGTCGACGGCCCGCGACAAGCCGGTCGATGACGGCGAACTCACCCACGCCGGCCAGAGTCTCGGGGGGCTGTTCACTCGTCATGTCGCCTCCCCTGCGCTGCGGTACGTTTGGTCCCTGCGGCGGAGTCTATGCAGCCAGGAGGGAGGACAGCCGGGTGGTCGAGGCGTTTATGCTCATCCAGACCGAGGTGGGCCGCGCAGAAGTGATCGCCAAGCAGCTCGCGGGCCTGCCAGGTGTGCTGTCCGCCGAGTACGTTACGGGTCCCTACGACGTGGTGGTGCGAGTCGGCTCGGAAACCCTCGATGAGCTGCAGTCCAGCGTTGTGCCCAGTGTGCAGCAGATCGCAGGCATCACCCGGACGCTGACCTGTCCGATCGCCAACGGGGTGCGCCCATAGAGTTTGGGCGTGGACACCGAAACGCGTGACGGCCCACCCCGGGCTTTGATGATCGCGGCGATTGTGGTGGCGGTGGGCGCCATCGTCACGATCCTGGTCGTGGTGGCTCTGCGTCAGCGTCCGGTCCCAGAACAACCTGTTGCGATCGTCACGATCCCCGCCCCGCAGTCAGAAAGCGCACAGTGCCGGGAAATGGTCGAGGAGCTGCCTGAGCGGCTCGGCGATTACCGGCGCGCGACGCTCGCAGACCCGGCACCCGCCGGTGCCGCGGCGTGGCGGGCGACCCCGGACGGCGAGGCGGTGATCCTGCGGTGCGGTGTGGAGCGGCCCGCCGAGTTCGTCCTCGGCAGCCCCCTTCAGGTCGTGGACGACGTATCGTGGTTTCGGGTGGGCGAGGCAGGAGCAGGTGGCGACGACGGGCGCAGCACATGGTTCGCCGTTGACCGCCCCGTGTATGTGGCTCTGACGCTGCCGCCGGGTTCAGGCCCGACGCCGATTCAGGAGATCTCGCGGTTGATCGCAAAATCGTTGCCGGCCAAGGCCGTCGACCCTGCACCGGTGGGCTAGCGCAGACCGGTCCCGCGCTTGAGAGCGGTCTCGACCATGGTGGCCAACAGCGTCGGATAGTCGACACCGCTGGCGCCCCACATCCTCGGGAACATCGAGATGGTGGTGAAGCCCGGCATCGTGTTGATCTCGTTGATGATCGGGCCGTCATCGGTGAGGAAGAAGTCCACGCGGGCCAGACCCTGGCAGTCGATGGCGTGGAAGGCGCGAATCGACAAGTGGCGCACCTCATCTGCGACACTGTCGTCGACCTTGGCGGGCACGTCGAGCTCCGCGGCGTCTTCGAGGTACTTGGTCGCGAAGTCGTAGAACGAGTCCTCACGGCCGCGGACACCCGCCACCCGGATCTCGCCGACGGTGCTCGCTTCGATCCGGCCGTCGGGGAATTCCAGTACGCCACACTCCAATTCACGTCCGGCGATCGCCGCCTCGATGATCACTTTGGGATCGTGGCGACGCGCCAGCTCGATGGCCGCCGGTAGTTGATCCCACGCCGTCACGCGACTGACGCCGATCGACGATCCCCCGCGAGCCGGTTTGACGAAGACCGGCAGCCCGAGTCGTTCGCGCTCCCCGAGCGCCAGCGTCTCCTGGCGCGGGCGCAGCACGGCGTGCGGGCCGACCGGCAGGCCCTCGGCCGCCAACAGCTTCTTGGTGAACTCCTTGTCCATGCCCGACGCGCTGGCAAGCACGCCCGCACCGACATACGGCACGCCCGCCAGCTCGAGCAGCCCCTGGATGGTGCCGTCCTCACCGTATGGCCCGTGCAGGACCGGAAACACGACGTCGACGGTGTCCAGCACCTCGCCGGCGCCCTCGCCGGGCGACAGCAGTTCACCGCGTCGCCCCGGATCGGTCGCGAGGGCCAGCTGCTTGCCCGATGCGTCGGTGACCTGCGGCAACTGTCCGTCGGCGATCGCTAGAGCGTCGGGCTCGGCGTCGGTGAGCACCCACGCTCCGTCCGGGGTGATGCCGACGGCGACCACCTCGAAGCGTCCCGGATCGAGATTGCGCAGGATGCTGCCTGCGGAAACGCAGGAAATCGCGTGCTCGGAGCTGCGGCCGCCGTAGACGACGGCGACGCGGACGCGTCCTCTCGCAGCGGATTCCTTGCGGGCAGTCACAACCTAAAGAGGCTACCGCCCAGCCTCAGCGAGGGCCGTGCCAGTCACCTGACCTGCAATTTCACCGTAACGCCTGCTCGAAATCGCTGATCAGGTCGTCGGTGTCCTCGATGCCCAGCGAGATGCGGGCGAAGCCGTCGCTGACCGAATCGCCCCAGCGGGCCCGGCGGTCCAGGGAGGTGTGGATGCCCCCGAAGCTCGTGGACGAGACGACAAGTGCGCTGCGCTCGACGAATTCGTTGACCGCCTGAGCGCTCTCGAGCTCGACGGCGATGAGCCCGCCGAAGCGCCTCATCTGCAACGTCGCGACCGGATGGGACGGATCGCCTGGCAGGCCCGGATAGCGGACGGACTTGACCGCGGGATGGCGGGCCAGCGTCACCGCGAGCGCCTGCGCGTTCTGACACTGCCGTTCGAACCGCAGCCCGGCGCTGCCGAGACTCCGCAACAACAACCACGCTTCGAACGGCCCGAGGATGGGGCCGGCGAGCAGACGCTCCTGTTCGACCGCGGCCATCAACTCCTCGTGGCTGCCCGCGACGTATCCCGCGATCAGGTCACTGTGCCCCGACAGCGCTTTGGTGGCGCTGGCCACCACGAGATCGGCCCCGAGGGACAGCGGTTGCTGACCGAGCGGGGTCGCGGTGGTGTTGTCGACGACCAGCGTCGAACCCCTGCTCCTGCAGTCCATCGCCAACCGGTGCAGATCCACGACATCGAGGCCCGGGTTGGCCGGCGTCTCGGCGAGCACGATATCGGCGTCCGACGCCGCAACGCACATCTCCGAGCTGGTCGCCTCGATGACTGTAACCCCCTGCGGTGCAAGGTATTCCCTGGCATAGCGGCGGACTTGGTTGTAGCCGTCGGCGGGTACGACGAGTTTGGCGCCCGGCTTCGTGAGAGCTCGCAGCACCGACGTGATGGCCGCCATGCCGGAACCGAACACCAACGCCGCGGCGGCGCCCTCGAGCTCGGCGAGCGCCGATTCCAGCTGTCTCCAGGTGGGGTTCGAGTAGCGCCCGTACTTGTCCAACGCCTCCGAGTCGTCGGGCGACAGATGGAAGGTCGACGCGGGTACCGGGGGCGAAACGACGGGGGTGCCCGGAATCGGCTCCGAGCCAACCGCTTTGACGCTGCGAGTGGAATCGCCGTATCGGCCGTCCATCGGTTTACTCCGGTTTGGTGCTGCGACCGAGTAGGAGCGCGACCGCTTCGTAGACCGATGCGCCCTTGTGGCAGACCCTGTGTACGGCGTCGGTGAGCGGCATCTCGACGTCATAGCTGGCGGCAAGGGCCAGCACGGACTGGCAGGATGTGACGCCCTCGGCGACATGCCCCTCGGCTGCACGCAGCGCCGACTCCATGGTGCCGCCTCGACCGAGCCGTTCACCGAACGCGCGGTTACGCGAATGCCGTGACGTACACGTGGCGATGAGGTCGCCGACACCGGCCAGACCCGCCAGCGTTGCCGGTTTGGCGCCCAACGCGATTCCGAGCCGCATGATCTCGGCGAGGCCGCGCGTGATGATGGCCGCCGCCGTGTTCTCGCCCAGTCCCACACCGGCCGCCATCCCCGACGCCAGCGCGATGACGTTCTTGCACGCCCCGCCCACCTCGGCGCCGATGACATCGGCGTTGGTGTACGGCCGGAAGTATCCGGTCGAGAACGCGCGCTGCAGTGCCACCGCGCGTCCGGAGTCGCTGCAGGCGACGACCGTGGCAGCCGGCTGCTCGTCGGCGATCTCGCTGGCCAGGTTCGGACCGGAGATCACTGCGACACGTGACGGGTCGGCCCCGGTGACTTGCACGATGACCTGGCTCATTCGCATCAAGGTGTCGAGTTCGATGCCCTTGGCCAGGCTCACCAGAGTGGTGTCGTCGCCGATCAGCGGCGCCCACTGTTCGAGATTGGCGCGCAGCGTCTGGGCGGGCACGGCGAGCAGCACCGTGCAGGCGCCGGCCAGTGCCTCTGCCGGGTCACTGGTCGCGCGGATGGTCTCCGGCAGCTCGGCGTCGTCGAGATACGTGGGGTTGCGATGCGTGTCGTTTATCTCCGCAGCAAGTTCGGGGCGACGTGCCCACAACCGCACGTCGTTGTCTGCATCTGCCAGGACTTTGGCCAGTGCCGTTCCCCAAGCTCCGGCGCCCAGCACCGCCGCGTCGACCACGCCTTCACCCTAGCGCGGTGCGAGCGGCTGGCAGGATGGCGCTCATGGGCAGGTCATCGGAAGCCGATGTCGGGCTGGTGATCGCGGTCAAACGTCTGACCGCCGCCAAGACACGGCTTGCGCCGATCTTCTCGGCGCGCACCCGCGAGACCGTCGTGCTGGCCATGCTGATCGACACCGTCACGGCCGCGTCGGCGGTGCCCGCCGTGCAGTCGATCACCGTGGTGACACCCGACGACGTCGCCGGCGACGCGGCCCGTCAGCTCGGCGCGCGCGTGCTGGCCGACCCGACTCCGCAGGGCCACCGTGACCCGTTGAACAACGCCATCGCCGCCGCCGAGGAATCCGTTCGCGCGGAGACGGCGAACCTCGTTGTGCTGCAGGGTGATCTACCGGCCCTGCAACCGCAGGAACTCGGCGAGGCCATTGCGGCTGCCCGAACCTATCCCCGCAGCTTCGTCGGAGACCGGCACGGCACGGGCACCTCGGCGTTGCTCGCCTTCGGCAGCCCGCTGGATCCACGGTTCGGCGCAGATTCGGCTCAGCGCCATCGCCATTCGGGTGCCATCGAGTTGACCGGAGCGTGGCCTGGCCTGCGCTGCGATATCGACACCCCCGATGACCTGCTGGTGGCGCGTCGGCTCGGTGTCGGCGCGGCAACCGCGCAGGCCATCGCACGTGGCAGATA
Organism: Mycobacterium barrassiae; assembly: GCF_025822765.1. Classification (GTDB taxonomy): domain Bacteria; phylum Actinomycetota; class Actinomycetes; order Mycobacteriales; family Mycobacteriaceae; genus Mycobacterium; species Mycobacterium barrassiae. Next base: position 459,471 of record NZ_JACKUK010000023.1, read on the forward strand.
ACAGTTACCTCATCGCGGTGGCAGCACTACTACTCAATAGGGGATCATCTGAGGAATGACGGATGCCGATACTGAGATCCTTGCCGCCGACCCCGCCGCGTCGGCCGCGCGGCCGTCGACACCGGACTCGACCGTGCGTCCCAGCGCCCCCCAGTCGGGAGACTCGGCGCCTGAGGCGCCACCCGCGGCGACGTTGCAGGCGGTCGACAACGCGCTGCCCGAGGATCGCTACCTCAACCGCGAACTGAGCTGGCTCGACTTCAACGCACGCGTGCTGGCACTCGCAGCCGACCCGTCTCTACCGCTTCTGGAGCGGGCGAAGTTCCTTGCGATCTTCGCGTCCAACCTCGACGAGTTCTACATGGTCCGGGTGGCGGGCCTGAAACGGCGCGACGAAATGGGATTGTCGGTGCGTTCGGCCGACGGCCTGTCCCCGCGGGAACAACTGCGCCGGATCAACGAACGCACTCAGCAGATCTCCAACCGCCATGCGCATGTGTTCCTCGATTCGGTGCGGCCTGCGCTCGCCGACGAGGGGATCGTGATCGTCACGTGGGCCGACGTCGACGAGGACGAGCGCGCACGGTTGTCGACGTACTTCCATGAGCAGGTGTTCCCGGTGCTGACGCCGCTCGCGGTTGATCCGGCGCACCCCTTCCCGTTCGTGAGCGGGCTGAGTCTGAACCTCGCCGTCACGGTGCGACAGCCCGAGGACGGCGGACAGCACTTCGCGCGAATCAAGGTGCCGGACAACGTCGACCGCTTCGTGGAGCTGGCGCGCCGTGAAGGCTCGTCCGATATCGTGCGGTTCCTCCCGATGGAGGAACTGATCGCGGCCTTCCTGCCGGTGCTGTTCCCCGGTCTGGAGATCGTCGAGCATCACGCGTTCCGCATCACCCGCAACGCGGACTTCGAGGTCGAAGAGGACCGTGACGAAGACTTGTTGCAGGCGCTTGAGCGAGAACTGGCGCGACGACGCTTCGGTTCACCGGTTCGCCTCGAGGTGTCCGACGACATGACCGAGAGCATGCTCGAATTACTGTTGCGCGAACTCGATGTGGACACCGGCGATGTCATCGAGGTGCCCGGCCTCCTCGACCTGTCGTCGCTCTGGCAGATCTACGACCAGGATCGCCCCGCACTCAAGGACCGCCCGTTCGTTCCTGCGACACCGCCTGCGTTCGGCGAACGCGAGACCCCCAAGAGCATCTTCTCGACCCTGCGCGACGGTGACGTGCTGGTGCACCATCCGTACGACTCGTTCTCCACCACGGTGCAACGGTTCATCGAACAGGCCGCGGCGGATCCCAACGTGCTGGCCATCAAACAGACGCTGTACCGCACGTCGGGTGATTCACCGATCGTCAATGCGCTCATCGACGCCGCCGCGGCGGGTAAACAGGTTGTCGCGCTGGTGGAGATCAAGGCGCGGTTCGACGAGCAGGCCAACATCAAATGGGCGCGCGCCCTCGAACGTGCGGGAGTGCACGTCGTCTACGGACTGGTCGGGTTGAAGACACATTGCAAGACTTGTCTTGTGGTGCGCCGCGAAGGATCGGCGATTCGGCGCTACTGCCACATCGGCACCGGCAACTACAACAGCAAGACCGCGCGACTCTACGAGGACGTCGGCTTGTTGACAGCGGCGCCGGACATCGGCGCAGACCTCACCGATCTCTTCAACTCACTGACCGGATACTCGCGCAAAGAGTCGTACCGCAACCTGTTGGTCGCACCCTATGGCGTCCGCAGAGGGATCATCGAACGCATCGAACGAGAGATCGCCGCCAAACAATCAGGCGCCGACGCCCGCATTCGACTGAAGGCGAACGCGTTGGTCGACGAGCAGGTGATCGATTCGCTTTATCGCGCGTCGCAGGCGGGGGTGCCGGTCGAGGTCGTGGTTCGCGGTATCTGTGCGTTGCGGCCGGGCGTGCCCGGCTACTCCGAAAACATCTCGGTGCGCTCGATTCTGGGCCGGTTCCTCGAGCACTCGCGAGTCATTCACTTCCGCGCCATAGACGAGTTCTGGATCGGTAGTGCCGACATGATGCACCGTAATCTCGATCGACGTGTCGAGGTGATGGCTCAGGTCAAGGATCCGAGGCTGACGTCGCAACTGAACGACGTCCTCGATTCCGCGCTCGATCCCGCCACCCGCTGCTGGGAGTTGGACAGCAACGGTAAGTGGACGGCATCGCCGCAAGAGGGTCACACGGTCCGCGACCACCAGGTGTCGCTGATGGATCTGCGCCGGCACCCTTGAGATCCGTCGGCGGTGAGCTCTCCGGGGCCCGAATGATCAGCAGGAGTTGACGTGCCGAAGGAGAATCCCGACGCCGTCCCGACGGGCAAGGCCATTCTTGCCGCGGGCGCAGTGCTGTGGCGACCCGGTGACGATCCCGCCGTGCCCGAAGTCGCGATCATTCACCGACCCCGGTACGACGACTGGTCACTTCCCAAGGGCAAAGTCGACCCCGGTGAAACCGAACCTGTGACCGCCGTGCGTGAGGTGGCCGAGGAGACCGGCTACACAGCGCATCTCGGTCGTCGCCTCGCCGCCGTGAGCTACCCCATCGAACAGGGCATCAAGAAGGTGCGGTACTGGTCTGCGCGCGCCATCGGTGGCGAGTTCAGCCCCAACGACGAAGTCGACGAACTCAAGTGGTTGCCCGCCTCCCAAGCCGTCAAAGCACTCGGTTACCCGCATGACCGAAAGGTGCTACGCCGCTTCATGAAGCTGCCCGCCGAAACAAAGACAGTGCTGATAGTCAGGCACGGCACGGCGGGTAGTAAGTCCCGCTACAAAGGCGACGACCGGCACCGCCCGTTGGACAAGCGCGGGCGTGCACAAGCCGAATCTCTCGTCGGCCAGCTGCTCGCGTTCGGCGCCGATACGCTCTACGCCGCGGACCGGACACGATGCCGGCAGACGCTCGAACCGCTGGCCGAGGAACTCGGCGCCAGCATCAAGAGCGAACCGCTGCTGACCGAGGAAGCCTATGCCGACAACCGCAAGGCTGCGCGCAACCGTTTCCTCGAGATCGCCGCTGCCGACGGCACGCCCGTGATCTGTACGCAGGGCAAGGTGATTCCGGATCTCATCTCGTGGTGGTGTGAGCGCGACGGTGTTCGTCCCGACAAGTCGCGCAATCGCAAGGGCAGCACGTGGGTGATGTCGTTGTTCGACGGACACGTGATCGCCGCCGACCACATCGGAAGTCCGCTCGCCGTCAAGAAGTGAGCGCCGCGCTCACTTGCCACACACAAACGCGCCGTGGGTCGTGATGACCCACGGCGCGTTCGTTGTTGAACCTACCTGCGGCCCTTCTTGGCCGGAGCGCGCTTCACAGCCTTCTTGGCAGCGGTGCGCTTCACAGCCTTCTTGGCCGCAGCGCGCTTCACCGTCTTCTTGGCTGCTGCCTTCTTGACGGTCTTCTTGGCTGCTGCCTTCTTCACAGCCTTCTTGGCAGCGGTGCGCTTCACAGCCTTCTTCGCCGCGGTCCGCTTCACAGCCTTCTTGGCGGCGGTGCGCTTCACAGCCTTCTTGACTGCTGCCTTCTTCACAGCCTTCTTGACTGCCTTCTTGGCCGCTGCCTTCTTCACGGCCTTGCGGGCACCGCCCGCAGTCACACCACGCTTCACTGCTGGTCCTTCCGCTGGGAGGCGCTGTGCGCCAGAGACAACCGCTTTGAACTGAGCACCCGGCCGGAATGCCGGTACGGACGTTGGCTTGACTTTCACGGTCTCGCCGGTGCGCGGGTTGCGCGCAACACGGGCAGCGCGACGGCGTTGTTCGAAAACGCCGAAGCCGGTAATAGTGACGCTGTCACCCTTGTGAACCGCACGCACGATGGTGTCTACGACATTCTCCACCGCGAGGGTTGCCGACCGACGATCCGAGCCCAATTTCTCCGTGAGTACGTCGATGAGCTCCGCTTTGTTCATCCAAAACCTCCGAAAACCAGTAGCCCACTTTGGGCCGACTAGTGGACACGGTAAACCTATTGGCCACTGATTTCCAAGAGCCACGCGCAATTTCAAGAGAAACTAGCGAACTTTCTTGCCCCCCTTGGACTCCTGCCGGGGGCCCGGATAACCGGGTTAAGTAATGAATTCGTCGGCTCGTAGAGCCGATTCGTCACATTGCCAGAGTGCGTGGTTTCCAGCTCGGACGACGCGCTTCGTACGCCTCGATTTCATCGCATTTCCGCAGCGTAATGCCTATATCGTCGAGTCCTTCGAGAAGTCGCCAGGCGGTGTAATCGTCAATGTTGAACGGCACCATGACCGTTCCGGCGACCACGTTCCGATCTTGAAGATTCACAGTAATTTCCATGCCTGGCTGCTCCTCGAGGAGCTTCCACAACAGTTCGACATCATCCTGGGCGACTTGCGCCGCCAAGAGGCCCGCCTTGCCCGCGTTGCCCCGAAAAATATCGGCGAAGCGCGACGAGATGACGACTCTGAATCCAAAGTCCATGAGTGCCCAGACGGCATGCTCGCGTGACGAACCGGTGCCGAAATCCGGGCCCGCCACCAACACCGACCCTTTGTCGAAGGGTGAAACATTGAGCACGAACGAGGGGTCGGTGCGCCATGCGGCGAACAAACCGTCCTCGAAACCCGTTCGGGTTACCCGCTTCAAATAGACCGCAGGAATGATTTGGTCGGTGTCGACATTGGAGCGCCGAAGCGGAACGCCGATACCGGTATGGGTGCGGAATGGTTCCATGGGAATTCCTTCTATTAACTCAGGTCTGCGGGCGAAGACAACGTGCCGCGCACAGCGGTGGCCGCCGCGACCGCTGGGGACACCAAATGTGTGCGGCCGCCCTTACCTTGGCGACCTTCGAAATTTCGGTTCGACGTCGATGCGCAACGCTGTCCCGGCGAGAGTTGATCTGGATTCATTCCAAGACACATCGAACAACCGGCCTGCCGCCACTCGGCGCCGGCGGCGGTGAAGATTTCGCCGAGGCCCTCTGATTCGGCCTGTGCACGCACTCGCATCGAGCCGGGCACGATGAGCATCCGCACGCCGTCGGCGACCTTGCGGCCTTTCAACACATCGGCGACCACCCGCAGATCCTCGATGCGGCCGTTAGTACACGAGCCGACGAAGACGGTGTCGACAGCGATGTCGCGCATCGCCGTACCGGGCCGAAGATCCATGTACGCCAACGCTTTCTCGGCGGACTGCCGCGCGCTCTCGTCAACCATCAACTCGGGATCGGGCACCGACGCAGACAGCGGGACGCCCTGACCCGGGTTGGTCCCCCACGTGACGAACGGGCTCAGGGTCGCGGCGTCGATGTACACCTCGGTGTCGAACTCGGCGCCCTCGTCGGTACGCAGTTGCTGCCACTCCGCCACCGCGGCATCCCAGTCGGCACCCTTCGGTGCGTGCGGACGACCACGCAAGAACTCGAAGGTTGTCTCGTCGGGTGCGACCATGCCCGCGCGCGCGCCCGCCTCGATGCTCATGTTGCAGATCGTCATGCGGCCTTCCATCGACAGCGATTCGATGGCGCTGCCGCGGTATTCGATGACGTACCCCTGTCCCCCGCCGGTACCGATCTTGGCGATCACCGCGAGGATGATGTCCTTCGCGCTCACACCGGCGGGCAGTCGGCCGTCGACATTGACCGCCATCGTCTTGAACGGCCGCAGCGGCAGCGTCTGCGTCGCGAGTACGTGCTCGACCTCCGAAGTGCCGATACCCATCGCGAGCGCGCCGAACGCACCGTGCGTCGAGGTATGGCTGTCGCCGCACACCACCGTCATGCCCGGCTGCGTGAGCCCGAGCTGCGGCCCGATGATGTGAACGATTCCCTGTTCCGCATCGCCCATCGAGTGCAGACGGATGCCGAACTCCTCGCAGTTGCGGCGCAGCGTTTCGACCTGTGTACGCGACACCGGGTCGGCGATCGGTTTGTCGATGTCGATCGTCGGGACGTTGTGGTCCTCGGTTGCGATGGTCAGGTCGGGCCTGCGGACCGGACGGCCGTTGAGTCGAAGCCCGTCGAATGCCTGCGGGCTGGTCACCTCGTGGACGAGATGCAGGTCGATGTAGATGAGGTCGGGCTCGCGCGCTGCACCCTCGCCGGAACCGTAGGCGACGACATGGTCGTCCCACACCTTTTCTGCCAGCGTCCGCGGCTTTTCTTCGGTAACCATCTTGACTTTCTCACATTCTGGGAAGATAGTATCTCCCTGTGAGACAGGATAGCGGCATCGGCGTGCTGGACAAAGCCGTGGGCGTGCTTCACGCGATCGCCGAGTCCCCATGCGGGCTCGCCGAGTTGTGTGAACGCACCGGGCTACCGCGTGCCACCGCGCATCGGCTGGCCGCGGGTCTGGAAGTGCACCGGCTGTTGACCCGTAACGGAGACGGCCGATGGCGGCTCGGACCTGGGCTCACCGAGTTGGCGGCACAGGTCAACGATCCACTGCTGGCTGCCGGTGCCGTCGTCCTTCCCCGCCTCCGCGAGATCACCGGCGAAAGCGTTCAGCTGTACCGCCGCGAAGGCACCTCACGCATCTGTATCGCCGCCCTCGAACCACCTGCAGGGCTAAGGGATACCGTTCCGGTCGGCACGAGACTGCCGATGACGGCGGGCTCGGGGGCCAAGGTGCTGCTCGCCCACGCCGACGTCGCCACCCAGCAGGCCGTGCTGCCTGCGGCGAAATTCACCGACCGAACCCTGGCCGAGGTACGCAAACGCGGCTGGGCGCAGAGCGCCGCCGAACGCGAGCCCGGCGTGGCGAGTGTTTCTGCGCCGGTGCGTGATGCGCACGGCGCGGTGATCGCGGCGGTGTCGGTGTCCGGCCCGATCGACCGGATGGGCCGGCGCCCTGGAGCGAGATGGGCCGCCGATCTCTTGGCCGCGGCCGAAGCGCTCACGCGTCGCCTGTAAAGGGTTTTCGGACATCTGACCGCTGCCGAAACGCCTCCACAGCGGTCGGCAGCGTCATGAAGATTCGGTGTTCGCCGATTTTTTCCAGCAGACCCGCGGCGCCAAGCGCCTGCCGCAGATCCTGTTTGACCCGCGCCATCGCGAACACGACGCCGCGACGCGCGAGATCCTCGCGGAGCTGCTCGAGCGCATCGAGCGCAGTGAGATCGACTTCGACATTCGCTTCGGCGTTCAGCACGAACCACTCGACGGGTCCGTCGTTTTCAGTTACGGCCGCCAGTGCTCGGCGCCGGAAGTCCTGTGCGTTCGCAAAGCACAGCGGGGCGTCGTACCTGTAGATCATGAGACCGGGTATCGAGGTGGCCTCCGGGTAGTCCTCGATGTCGTGCATCCCGGGGATGCCGGGAACGAAGCCGAGGACGCTGTCATGGGCGTGCGCGACGCGGCGAAGCAGATCCAGGATGGAAAGGGCGACCGCTGCGAGCACCCCGTACAGCACACCGACACCGAGTACGGCTGCGGCGGTTGCCACCGCCAGGATCAACTCGCTTCGGCGGAATCGCGCGAGCCGGCGGTACTCACCGACATCGATCAGCCGGCACGCGGCGAACACGACCAAGGCCCCCAGCGCGACAGTCGGAAATTGCGCCAGCACACCTCTTCCCCACAACAGCACCGCAAGGACGGTCACCACCACGACCATCGAGCACAACTGGGTGCGGCTGCCAACGGCATCTCCGACCGCGGTGCGGGACGCGCTCGAACTCACCGGAAATCCGTGTGTCAAACCCACGCCGAGGTTGGCGGCCCCGAGCGCACGCAGTTCGGCATTGGCGTCGATCTCCTCGCCCTCGCGAGCCGCGAACGCACGCGCAGTCAACACATTGTCGGAAAAGGCGACGATCGCAATTCCGACCGCAGGAAGAATCAGGGCAACGACATCGCCGGGATCCACGCGAGGCACCCCCAGCGTCGGCCAGCCACTCGGGATCGCACCGACCACGCTGATTCCATTGGCCTGCAACGACAGCAGTGCCACCGCCGCCGCAGCCGCGAGCACCGCGATCAACGGTCCTGGCGCTCGTGGCACCCACCGTCCGAGACCTTCCAACAGCAGAAGAACGCCGACGGCAAGCACGATCGTCGGCCAATGGACGTCGTCGACGTTGGTGATGAACGAGCGAATCAGTTCGATGAAGTCACCACCTTCGACTGTGGTGCCTGTGACCTTGCCGAGTTGGCTGGCGATCATCAGCAGCGCGATGCCCGTCATGTAGCCGACGAGCACGGGTTTGGACAACATGTTGGCCAGAAACCCCAACCGCGCGAGCGCCGCCATGAAAGATATGGCGCCGACGAGGATCGCCAGCAGCGCCGCGAGCATCGCGTACCGCCCGCTGTCACCGAGGGCGAGCGGCGCGAGAACGGCAACCGTCATCAACGCGGTGGTCGATTCGGGCCCGACTGAAAGCTTGCGCGACGAGCCGATGAGGACGTAGACCACCAGCGCAACCGCCGCGACCCACAATCCGACGACAGCGGGCAGACCCGCCAGCGTCGCATAGGCCATCACCTGCGGAACAAGGTAAGCCGTGACGGTCAGTCCCGCGATCACATCGCCACGCAGCCAGGCGCGCTCGTAATTCCGGAACTGCGCGACGCCCGGCGCCCAGTCTCTGAAGCTCCGCAGGTTCCCCATGGTGTGAGTCAGTGTCTCCCGAACGGTGCTGTCACGAGCAGGACGCTACCGATCTGTGCCGGTCAGCGGCACCCACCGCGCACGGTTGGTGACCTTCGGCCGTTGCCGAGGGACCTACGACCCGGTCCGAAAGACGCCACAGCTGAATACCGTTGACGCACCAACGCCGAATGGACAGGAGCACGGGAGGCGACGGCGGGCCGGGTCACGAATCGATGGTCGAGCAGCAATCGGGGAGCGCCGCTTCGCCAGGCGCCAGTCCCGATGTTGGGTAGCACAACCGATTTGGACCGCATCGTCGTGCTCATCGTGCGAAGAAGGGCAGCCGGCTGACTTCCGCGGTTTGACCGCACCGCCGCTTGCCGCAGATTACCGTTCGATCGGGGACGACAGACACCGCGTGAAGGGACCAACGGCCCTGCCTAACGTCTTCGGCCGACCGTAACGTCGGCCGAAAAGGAGGCTCGTTATGGATTGGCCCACTGCCGCAGTATTGATCGCTGTTGTCATCGCCGTCATGACGATTTTGACCACCTATATCAACGGCCGCTATTCCAAGAAGTAGGAGGAATGACGATGAGCCAGAGTTCCCCGAAGTACGGGATCCTTGTCGGAGTCGATGGGTCGCCCGAATCGGAGGCGGCCATCCGATGGGCCACCCATGAGGCCGTCATGCGTGACCAGCCGATCACCCTGTTGCACGCCATCCCGCCTGTCGTCGTCAGCTGGCCCGTCGCGTATCTGGAAACGAGCTTCGCCGAGTCGCAGGAGAATTTCGCCCGCGAGGTTCTCGACAAAGCGCAGAAGACGGTCCAGGCAAGCATCGGAGAAGCTCAGCCCCCGGAAGTTCGATCCGAGGTCATGCATATCGACGCCCCCTCAGCGATGGTGACAGCGTCGCGCGACGCGTATATGACGGTGGCCGGCAGTAGGGGGCTCGGCGCGATCGGGCGCACGATTCTGGGCTCGGTCAGTAGCGGTTTACTCCACCACGGGTATGGGCCGATCGTGATCATTCCCTCCGACCAGGCTCCTGCGCCCCACGGCTCCGCACCCGTTCTTCTCGGTGTCGACGGCTCCCCCGCATCCGAGGATGCGACGGCCCTGGCGTTCGACGAGGCGTCCCGAAGGGGCGTCGATCTGGTCGCCTTGCACGCATGGAGTGATGTCGGCGTCTTGCCGGTCCTCGGAATGGACTGGCACAAGTACGAAGACGAGGGACACGAGGTATTGGCTGAACGCCTCGCGGGATGGCAGGAGCAGTACCCGGATGTGCGTATCCACCGCCGGATCGTCTGCGACCAGCCCGCACGATGGCTCATCGAGGAGTCTGAAAAGGCTCAGCTCGTGGTGATCGGCAGCCACGGTCGCGGCGGCTTCGCCGGTATGCTGCTCGGCTCGGTCAGCTCGAAGGTGGCGCAGGGGTCGAAGGCCCCTGTGATCGTCGTCCGCGCCCGGCGTGATTCGAAATGACGGACACCACGAGGCCCATCGTCGTCGGCGTCGACGGTAGCGACGCAGCGATGTCGGCGGCGATATGGGCGGCCGCGGTAGCGCTGAAATTCGAGGTTCCGCTCGAGTTGGTCAGTGGCGCACCTGAAGCCGGTCACCTGCTGACCGACGCCGCCATGGCCATCCGGGCCGCCGCGCTCGCCGAGCATCACGAGCAGGCGGCCGCGCTGCTCAAATCGACCGAGGAACAGGTGCGCGCCGCGGCGCCCGGGCTCGAGGTGACCACGCTGCGATCCGATGAGCCTGCCGACGCCCTGCTGATTTCACGCAGCCGCTCCGCCCGATTCGTGGTTCTCGGCGCCGGGGCGATATCGCCTGCGGCCGCTCTGCTGGTCGGGTCGACAACCCTTGCCGTAACGGCACATTCGGCATGTCCGGTGGTGGTGTGGCGCGGTGACAGTGACGTGCCCACGAAGAAGCCCATCGTGCTCGGAGTGGACGGGGAGCGGACGGGCGCGGTCGCGTTTGAAACTGCTTTCGAGTTGGCGAGCAGATTCGACGTCGAGTTGAGGGCCGTCCACGCCTGGCCGTCGGTTCGGCCGCCGGCGTGGGTCACCGAGCCGTTGCTGACCGATTGGGACGGTCTCGAGAGCCTTGAGTGGGCAAAGCTTCTCAACATTCTCGAGCCGTGGACCGCGCGCTATCCGGACGTGAAGGTGACGAACTACATCGAACCGGATGGACCTGCCAAGGTTCTCCTGCGGCATGCGGCCGATTCGCAGCTTGTCATCGTGGGCAGCCGGAAGCGCACTCTGCTGGCGGCGACGCTGGTGGGCTCCACCGGGCTCAATCTCTTGCATCACTGCCCAACCCCGGTCGTCATCTGTCATTGACGACCGGGCGTCATGAACGAGCGACGATCACCGGAATCTGCGCTGCTTGCACAACCGCGGTGCTCACCGAACCCAACAACGTGCTCGCGACGGCTCCGTGTCCGTGGCTGCCGACGACGATCATCTGCGGCGGTCCGGGGTAGTCGACCAGACGCAGCGCCGGTTGATCCCGAACAACCACCCTGCGCACGACGACATCGGAATAGCGGTCTTGCCACGCGGCCAGCCGCTCAGCGAACTGTTGGTCGACCTCGATGCGCAGATTCTCCCAGTCGAGGGTGAATTCGAACGCCCCCGAACCCCACCACGCGTGCAGCGCCACCAATTCGACTCCACGTCGGGATGCTTCCTCGAAGGCCAGCGAGGTGGCCGCCGCCGCCGAGGGCGAGAGATCGCAGCCGAGCAGAACCGGCCCGTCGACATTTGGCGTTTCCTCGCGGATGACGGCCACCGGGCACCGCGCATGGTGCACCAGACCCATGCTCACCGAACCAAGCAATGCGCGTGCGAGTCGTCCCCGACCTCGGTTGCCCACCACCACCATTTCGGCATGCTGTGACATCTCGACCAGCGCCGGCACCGCGGTCGCGCGAAGCAGTTCGGTCGAAATCTGCAGTGCCCCATCTGAGGCCCCATTCGCAGCGTCCGTCGCCACCGAGACAGCCTCGTCGAGGATCTGCCGGCCCAGGTCGTTCTGCCAACTCAACACGTCGGGTGGCACCGGTGTTGCCAGCCAGGTGCCGACCACCGGCGCAATGGCATGGACGATGGTCAGGCGCGTGTCACGCAGGCGGGCATCATGTGCGGCCCATCGAAGGGCCGCCTCGGCCGAAGGTGAACCGTCAACGGCGACAACGACGCCTGCCTCGCCGGTGCTCACGTGCGCTGGCCGTGGATGTCGGCGTGATGGCCAGCGCGTTCCTCGGCAGCTCGTTGCTCAGCAGCCGTGACGATGACCGCGTCGGGCCCGGGAAACACAGTCGCCGTGTGGTCATTGTCGAGCCATCGGACGACGTAGGGTGGCGAGCCGTCATCGGAATGCACTTCAGTGATCAGTCCGCGTCGCTCGGGATGGTCGATAGTGAGGCCTTTGGTCACAAGCCAATCCCCGACTTCGGCTTTCATATCTCCCTCCTCATCAATCAAGGCATCAGATCAATCACACCAAGTCGATCAATTCGTCGATTCCCTGCTCGATTCCGCGTGCGAGTTCGTCCACATCGGGCGCGGCGTCGTAATCCGCCGTGATACCGAAGGTGAGTTCATCGGCGTAGCTCACGATCGCCACGCCGGTGCGGAGGTTCAGGGCGATCGGCGGAATCGGCATCATCCGTAGGACTTCGCGGTCCAAGATTCGGAGTCGGTGGCGTGGCCCGGGGACGTTGGTGGCCAGCGTCACGACACCATGCTGCGGGAGTTTGGTGAGCGCGCGAACGGTCCACGCGGTCAACGCGAACGGCACCATGTTGACGGCCGCAACGAATGCGCTCCCCGCCTCACGCTGTCCGCTGGACTTTGCCCGCGTCAACCGTTTGTGCACCGTCTGCAGCCGGTCGACGGGGTCCTCGCGGTCCACTGGGAGGAAGGGCAGCATCACGGAGACCCGGTTATCCGTGATGTCCATCTCGTCGTTCGACCGCACGGACACAGGCACCAGCGTCCGCAATGAGTTCCGCTTCGGCGGCGTGCCCCGACGGATCAGCGCGGCCCGGTAGCTGGCTGAGATCGCCGACAACGCAACGTCGTTCAGCGTCACATCAAATGCATCCTGTATTTTCGCGACATCCCGAAGGCTCACTCGCGCAGCGCTGTAACGCCGCATGGTTGTCACGGGGCCAACGAGTGGTGAGTCGGCGGCCGGACTCAAGATTGCGCTGGCGATCTTCACCGCACCTCCGACCGCCAGCTCCGCACTGGCCGCTGCCTCAGTAGCGAGACTCCAGGTGGCGCGCGCCCAATCCAAGGGATTCAGACTCAGTTTGAAGGAAGCGTCCTGCTTCGCGGGCACCTGCTTGGCAGCCCGGATCTCCGTCGCGAAGGTTTCGCCCTTGCCCCCGTCGGCGAGCCCGGACAGCATGTGCATGGTCGTGATTCCGTCCGCAATGCAGTGGTGGATCTTGAGCAGCATCGCCCATTGTCCGCCCGAGAGGCCCTCGATGATCCAGCATTCCCACAGTGGGTGGTCACGATCCAACCGCCGTTCCATGATGTCGGCGGTCAGCCGGAACAACTCATTGTCGCTTCCGGGCGCGGGTACAGCGATGTGATGAATATGGTGGGAGAGATCGATATCCGGCGCGTCCTCCCATTCCGGCGGTTGAAGATCGAGCAGGTGAGTCCGAAGTACCTGCCTCATCCTGGGCACTGCGGTCGCTCTCTCCAAAACGGCCGCCGCCAGAGTTTCGAATTCTGGGATCGGGCCCTCCAGCACCGATAGGCCGCCGATCGCAAGGCTGATGTGGGGGTCGGCGTCCTCCGCTTCGAGAAAGCCCGCATCAAGGGGGGTCAATCGCTCCACTGCTGCCTCACTCTCCGTACGCCCGTGCAATACCGAAGTCAGAACTGCAAGCAACAGATCTCGAGCGCCTCCGTGACTGAGTCGGCCACTGGCCGACTGGTATCCAAGCGATGCCCGCCCGGCCACCCCTGGCTTTCCTCGGCCAGCTCGACCGCGATCGCAGGCGTGGCGTCGGATGTCGACTCCGGCCTGGACGCAACCCGCGCCGACGCCTCGTCTGCCGGAATCGAGCAGGTGAATTCGGAGAACGGGGCCGCGGCGTCGGCCGCGATGCGGCGCGCCCGTTCTCGCTGCCCTGTATCGCGCCACGTTCCGTCAAGGATGACCGACACACCACGCTGGAGCAGAACACTCGCGCGCCGCAGAACTTCGTCGTACACGGCAGCCACATTGCGCGGGTCGTAGAGGCCGGCGTTGAGGCTGCCCGGTTCGCCGCCGATGGCACCGCTCTGCTGCAGTTCGCGGCGGACGTCGTCGGTTGAGATCACCTGGGCACGAATCTGTTCCGCGAGCCCGCGGGCCACGGTGGTCTTACCCGTTCCGGGGCCGCCGCCGATGAGCAGAAGTCTGACGACGCCCGCTCTCAGGTGATCAAGCGCGATGTCGAAATGTCGTTGCGCATCCACGCCCGCGGCGGGGTGCCCTTGTGCCACACGCACACAATCGACCTTGGCGCGGACAACCGCACGGTATGCGATGTAGAAGTCCACGAGCGACTCGGGCGCCGTCTCCCCCGCGGCTCGGCGGTATGCCGCGAGGAAGTGGGTCGCCAGCTCGGGGCGGCCCAGGAACTCGAGGTCCATCGCGAGGAACGCAGCATCATCGATACCGTCGATGAATCGGAGCGTGTCGTCGAACTCCATGCAATCGAGGATCGCCAACTCGCCTGGCGGGCAGAAGATGTCGTCGGCGAGGAGATCGCCGTGCCCGTCGACGACCCTGCCGTCTGCCACACGCTGGGCGAACAACGGCGCACGGCCCGCGACAAACGACGTGACCAGCTGACGTACTTCAGTGATCTTGTCCGCTGCAATCACCCCGTGGCGTTCGAGTTCGCGCAGGTTCTGTTCCCACCGAGCAGTGATGGCGTCTGGGCCGGCCTGCTGCGCGATCGCTTCACTGCGAACCGCATCGCGATGAAACCGTGCGAGCGTATCGGCGATGGCCGTCAACTGCTCGTGCACGGGCTCACCGTTTCTGACCTTCCAGGACAGCCGATGGTGGTCGCCGTAGCGACGCATCACCACCACCGGTTCCGCCAGTCCTCCGGACGGCCCCACGAAGTGTGCGACACCGAGGTAACTGTTCGGTGCCAGTCTGCTGTTGAGCGCGACTTCACGTTCGCACACGCTTTCCCGTTGCTCGACGGTCGTGAAGTCGAGGAAATCCGTGGCGATCGGCTTCTTCGCCTTGTAAGCCTTGTCCCCCAGCAGCATGACGACGCCCGTGTGCGTCTCGTGGACCTCCGCAGCGAAGTTGCCGGCCACAGTCCAGGGCTCGCGGATCTCATCGGACATCGTCATGGCATCCATGGTTCACATCATGGGCGTGCTGACCGTCGCTTTCCAGGGTATTAAGACCCGCTCCTCGGGACCATTGACCCTGGTGACACGCGGTCTTGCGGCGGAAACTGAGAGCATGCGCGACACCGTGGTGGACACCCGAATCCTCAAGCAGGCCGTACAGCTGGCCTGCCGCGCGCCGTCGCTGCACAACAGCCAGCCCTGGCGCTGGGTGGTCGATGGGAGCGTCGACGGGAGCACGGTGATGCTGTACCTCGACCGGAACCGGGTCTTGCACGCCACCGACCACACGGGTGCGGAGGCGCTACTCGGCTGCGGCGCTGCCCTCGACCACTTCCGCGTGGTGATGGCCGCGGCCGGCTGGGTGGCGCATGTCGAGCGCTTCCCGAATCCCAACAACCGGATGCATCTGGCATCGATCGAGTTCAGTCCCATGGAATACGTGACCGACGGGCACCGCGCCCTCGCGGACGCCATACTCCGTCGGCGAACCGACCGACTGCCGTTCGGCCCGCCGCACAACTGGGAGTCGGTCTCGGTCGCGCTCCAACGAGCCGTCACGAGTGACGCCGTGCGCCTCGACGAGGTCTCAGACGAACTGCGCAATGAATTGGCGCAGGCATCGGACATCGCCGAATCACTCCGCGTCTACGACTCGGCCTACCAATCCGAACTCGATTGGTGGACAGGGCTTTTCGAATCCACCCAGGGTATTCCGCATAGTTCGCTGGTATCAGCTTCCGAAAGCGATCGTGTCGAGATAGGCCGCCACTTTCCAGTCACCCCCACCAGCGAACGGCGTCCTCAGTTGGCTCGTGACCAGGCCACGATCCTCGTGTTGTCGACATATGACACCGACCGCACCAGTGTGCTCGAGTGCGGAGAGATGCTGTCTGCCGTCCTCCTCGAGGCCACCGTGGCCGGCCTGGCCACGTGCACGCTGACCAACATCACGGAGTTGTGGCCCGGACGCGACGTGGTGGCGTCGCTGATCGGGCAGACGACGACGCCGCAGGTCATCATCCGCGTCGGGCAGGCGCCAGGCTTGGAGGAGTTGCCGCCCCCGACGCCACGGCGGCCGATCGATGAGGTCCTCGAGGTGCGCTCCCACCACCAATGATCAGTAGGAGGTGCAGAATGCACCGCGACCTGGTGGCGGCGGACCCTCGGGATCGTGTCGCACCATCCGCCGAGCACAACGGGTTGTTCTGTGCCCCTTCGCCGTCCCCGGTCAGTATGGTGGCGGGCACGAGCGCGGAGGAGGGACTTGCCATGGTCAGAGTCTTTCTCGTCGACGACCATGAGGTGGTGCGCCGCGGGCTGATCGACCTGCTGAATTCCGACCCCGAACTCGAGGTGGTCGGCGAGGCGGACTCGGTCGCCCACGCGATGGCGCGGATCCCCGCGCTGAAACCTGACGTCGCGGTGCTCGACGTGCGGTTGCCCGACGGCAACGGCATCGAACTCTGTCGCGACCTCCTGTCCAGGCTGCCCGATCTCCGGTGCCTGATGCTGACGTCGTTCACCTCGGACGAGGCGATGCTGGACGCCATACTGGCCGGCGCCAGCGGATACGTCGTCAAAGACATCAAGGGCATGGAACTGGCGCGAGCAGTCAAGGAAGTCGGCGCGGGCCGCTCTCTGCTCGACAACCGCGCTGCGGCGGCGCTGATGGCAAAGCTGCGCGGCGCCGCCGACAAGTCCGACCCCCTGTCGGGACTCAGCGACCAGGAGCGGGTCCTGCTGGACCTGCTGGGCGAAGGCCTCACGAACAAGCAGATCGCCGCGCGAATGTTCCTCGCCGAAAAAACGGTAAAGAACTATGTGTCACGGCTATTGGCCAAACTCGGCATGGAACGCCGCACCCAGGCGGCGGTGTTCGTGTCGAAATTGAACCAATCCCGCGCGCACGCCGAGGAGTAGTCGTTCCGCGCCGGCCCGCGGTCAATCCCTCACCGGCACAGGGACTTCGGTCAGCTGCCCCGCGCCACGATCACCGGCATACGCGCTGCCTGCGCGACGGCCGAGCTGACCGAACCCAGGAGCAGTCCCGCGAACCCACCGCGGCCACGGCTGCCTACGACCAACAGTTGCGCTTTCTCGGACTCCTCGACGAGCCGATGCGCCGGATTGCCCTGTTCGACAACCCGTCGGACAACGACGTCCGGGTACTGCTCGCAATAGCCCGCCAACCGCTGAGCGAGTTCCTCGTCAGCCTGCGTCACCACCTCGTCGGGCAGGATGTCGAGGGGAAAGTCTGCGAAGTTCATCCAGGTGTGAACCGCGACCAATTCGACTCCTCGACGGCTGGCCTCGTCGAACGCGATCGCCGTCGCCAGCTCTGAAGCCGGCGACCCGTCCACACCGACCACGACGGGCGCGGCGCTCGGGTAGTCCATCAACGGATCCTCGTCGTGGATGACGGCCACCGGGCAGTGCGCATGGTGGAGAACGCCGGAGCTGACCGAACCGAGCAACAGTCCCGCCACTCCACCCAAACCGCGGCAGCCAACCACGACCAGCTCGGCGCCCTTGGACATCTCCACCAGCACCGACACCACGTTGCCGGGCACGACGCGGTGGTCGACGGCGAGCTTCGGCTCGTCAGCCGTCGCGTCGAACACGAGCTTCAGCGCGTCGTCGATGACCTCTTGCGCGCGTTGCTCGCGTTCTTCGGCGTAATACGGGACATCGACGAAGGGACCGAACTCCGCCGGCGGAACGACTGTCACCACCGTCAGCGGCACATGGCGAAGCGCCGCCTCACGCGCCGCCCAGTCGGTCGCCACACGTGATGCGGGTGAGCCGTCGACGCCCACCACAATGCCGTGGCCCTTGAGCTTCGGATCTGACTTAGCGGACATTTCGTTCTCCTCGTCGCCGTGGCACGTTGCTGAATCACACGACTGATCGGAGATTAACGTCGCAAACGACCTGACCTCAGGAGGCATTCGTCCTGTACGGAATGGTCAAAAGTCCCGCGATGGCGACTAACACGCCTAGGAGCGGCGCTGTTGAGGTGAAGACGCGGTCTCCGTATGGCATGGAGACCGGTGCCGCGATATTTGTACCCCCGATGGGATTCGAACCCACGCTACCGCCGTGAGAGGGCGGCGTCCTAGGCCGCTAGACGACGGGGGCTAGAACATTTCCGGAGAGCCAGCATAGCCCAGCGGATTATGCGGTTCATAATCCGCGAAGCTCGACGCTTGTCGCGCCGGCGTCCGCCGGAATGGCTGGGGTACCAGGACTCGAACCTAGAATGGCTGAACCAGAATCAGCTGTGTTGCCAATTACACCATACCCCATTGGCCGCTCGTAACCGCAGGTCACGAGCCTTTTTCGACCCTTTCACGCTTTCGGCTGTGCCGCCGCGCGTTGTTCTGGGCCGACGTGCAGACTACCAAAGATTTGCGACTGCCTTTCACGCGTGGGCCGCCGCGGCAGCAGCGTGGTCGCGGCCCGCCCGCAGCCGGTGCAGGCTGCGGTCTCGGCCCAGCAGCTCGAGCGACTCGAACAGCGGCGGGCTGACCGTCGCGCCGGTGGCCGCGACCCGGATCGGGCCGAACGCCTTGCGCGGCTTGAGCGCCAGCTTCTCCAGCAGCGAGTCTTTGAGAGCGTTCTCGATCTCGGCAGTGGTCCACTCCCCGATCGTCTCGAGCGCACCGAGGGCGGCGTCCAGAACCGCCACAGCCTCTGGACCGAGCTCCTTGGCTGCGGCTTTCTCGTCGAGAGCGAACTCCGCGTCGTTGAGGAACTTCAGCAGGTCCCACGCGTCGCCGAGCACGACGATCCGGGTCTGCACCAACCGGGCGGCCTCCGCGAACTGCGTCTCGTCGAGACCCGTCTCGTGGCCGTGGGCGGCGAAGAACGCCGCCAGCCGAGAGGTGAAATCCTCCTCGCTCAACAGCCGGATGTGTTCGGCGTTGAGCGCGTCCGCTTTCTTCTGGTCGAAACGCGCGGGGTTGGAGTTCACGTCGGCGACGTCGAAGGCGGCCACCATCTCGTCGAGGCTGAAGACGTCGCGGTCCTCGGCGATACCCCAGCCCAGCAGCGCGAGGTAGTTCAGCAAGCCCTCGGGAATGAATCCGCGTTCGCGGTGGATGAACAGGTTCGACTGCGGATCGCGTTTGGACAGCTTCTTGTTGCCGTCTCCGAGCACGCTCGGCAGGTGGGCGAACTCGGGTATCCGTTCTGCGACTCCGATGCGGATCAGCGCCTGGTACAGCGCGATCTGGCGCGGTGTGGACGGCAGCAGATCCTCGCCACGCAGCACGTGGGTGATCTTCATCAGCGCGTCGTCGACGGGATTGACCAAGGTGTACAACGGATCTCCGCTGGCGCGGGTCAACGCGAAGTCGGGGACCACGCCCGCGGCGAACGTGGTCTCGCCGCGGACGAGATCGTGCCAGGTGATGTCCTCGTCGGGCATCCGTAACCGAAGCACCGGCCTGCGCCCTTCGGAGATGAACGCGGCGCGCTGTGCATCCGTCAGCTCGCGATCGTAATTGTCGTAGCCCAGCTTGGGATTTCGGCCCGCGGCGATGTGGCGCGCCTCCACTTCCTCCGCCGTCGAGAACGCCTCGTAAGCGTCACCGGACTCCACAAGGCGCGCGAGCACGTCACGGTAGATCTCGCGACGCTCAGACTGCCGGTACGGCGCATACGGACCACCGATTTCGGGACCCTCGTCGTAGTTCAACCCCAACCAGCTCAAAGCATCCAGCAGCGCCAGATAGCTTTCCTCGCTGTCACGCTCGGCATCGGTGTCCTCGAGCCGGAATACGAAAGTCCCGCCGCAATGGCGGGCGTATGCCCAGTTGAACAGCGCCGTGCGGATCAGACCTACGTGCGGTGTACCCGTCGGCGATGGGCAGAACCGCACTCGCATATCGGAGCTAGCTGTCATGACTTTCCTTTGCGGACAACCGGATTCGACAACGTTCCGATACCCTCGATGGTGATGCTGACGGTATCCCCGTCTTCGATCGGACCCACACCCTCAGGAGTCCCGGTGAGGATGAGGTCGCCGGGCAGCAGGGTCATCACCGCCGAGATCCATTCCACGATGGCGCCGACGTCGTGGATCATCAGTGACGTCCGGCTGCGCTGTTTCGTTTCTCCGTTGACCTCGGTGCGCAACTCCAGATCGGCAGGATCGACATCGGTCACGATCCACGGCCCGATCGGACAGAACGTGTCGTGGCCCTTGGCCCTGGTCCACTGACCGTCCTTCTTCTGCTGATCGCGCGCCGATACGTCGTTGCCGATGGTGTAGCCGAGGATGTTCTCAGCGGCGCGGGCGGCGGGCACGTCCTTGCAGGGCCTGCCGATGACGACGGCGAGCTCGCCCTCGAAGTGCACCGGGTTGGCGTCGGCCGGCAGTTGGATGGGCACATTCGGGCCGATGATCGCCGTGTTGGGCTTCATGAACATCACCGGGTCGGGGAAATCCCCGCCGCCCATCTCGGCGACGTGGGCCGCGTAGTTCTTGCCGATGCAGACCACCTTGCTGGCCAGGATCGGCGCCAGCAGCCGCACATCGGCAAGGGGCCATTGTCGTCCGGTGAAGGTCGGCGTGCCGAAGGGATGCTCGGCGATCTCGCGAGCGACTGCCTGGCTGAGATCATCGGGCGGACCTTCGATGGCAACGAAGGCGACTCCGTCGGGGCTGGCGATACGACCAAGGCGCATTCCCTCAGCCTAGTGGCCGCGGTCATCAGCGCTGCGACCGCACTTGCCAGCGACGCTGTTTCAGATAGTGAGACAATCATTCAGATATATGAGACAGTTGTGCGACCATGAGGTCATGGCCGTCGAGACGATCAGCACCGCGCGCCGCTGGTCGCTGCTCGTCATCGCACTGACCGCCACGACAAGTGCCAACGTATTCATCAACGGTGCGGCCTTCCTGATTCCGAGCCTGCAGAGAGAGCGCGGGCTGGACCTCGCCGCCGCGGGACTGCTGTCGTCGATGGCCGGCTTCGGCCTGGTGCTCACGCTCATCGCGTGGGGCTACGTGGTCGACCGCGTCGGTGAGCGCATCGTGTTGTCCCTCGGCTCGGCTCTCATCGCCGCGGCCGCATTCGCGGCTGCGTCCGTGGACTCCCTGTTCGCCGTCGGCGCGTTCCTGCTTCTCGGCGGAATGGCGGCCGCGAGCAGCAATTCGGCCAGCGGTCGGCTGGTGGTCGGCTGGTTCCCGCCGGATCAACGCGGGTTGGTCATGGGGATCCGGCAGACCGCGACACCTCTCGGAGTCGGGTTGGGCGCCTTGGTGATTCCGCGGCTGGCCGAGAGCTACAGCATCTCGGTGGCACTGTTGTTCCCCGCAGTGGTGTGCGCGGTATCCGCGGTGATCTGTGCGGTGGCGGTGATCGACCCGCCGCGTCCGCCGCGCGCCGAGGCTCCGGCCGAGGACCTGGCGAACCCATATCGCGCATCGTCGGTGTTGACGCGTATTCACGCCGCGTCCGTGCTGCTGGTGGTGCCCCAGGCGGTGCTGTGGACGTTCGCGCTGGTATGGCTGATGACCGACCGCGGCTGGTCGGCGGCGTCGGCGGGCCTCGTCGTCACGGTGGCCCAGGTATTGGGCGCCGGTGGCCGCATCGCTGCCGGTCGTTGGTCGGATGTCGCGGGCTCGCGGCTGAGGCCGATCCGCACCATCGCCCTTGCGGCCGCGGTCGCAATGGGCCTGTTGGCGCTGACCGATTGGCTCAGTTCACCGGTCAGTGTGGCGATGATGGTGATCGCCTCGGTGATCACGGTGTCGGACAACGGGTTGGCGTTCACCGCGATCGCCGAGATCGCCGGCCCGTTCTGGAGCGGACGGGCACTCGGTGTGCAGAACACCAATCAGCACCTGGCTTCCGCTGCTGCCGCACCGCTTTTCGGCGCATTGATCGGAGTGGCCGGCTACGCCGCGGCGTTCGCCGTGAGCGCCCTCCTACCGCTACTGGCGGTGCGCGTCGTACCGGTCGAACCGAAGCGGACCTGACACCTCACGTGTGCCGGGAGCGTCGTGGCAGCACCACCAGCGCCGCGATCAGGAAGCACAGCGCGCCGAAGAACGTGCCGGCGTTGGCCAGCAGCGCGTCCTCGGTGACACCGGAGTTGCTCACGAACGCACCGAGCGCCGACACCGCGAAGGCCACGCAGCCGATCATGTTGATCCACTCCCCCTGCCAGTCAGGGGATTTCAGCTCGACGATCCCGACAGCGGCGGTCACGGCGATCACCCCGAGCACACCGCTGATCAGGAAGGCCATCGATCCGGTGACGTCTGGCACCCACACAAACCGCCGCTCAGGCTTGACCGCATGCGCCCACAGCGCGGAGCCCGTGCTGATGTTGAACAGGATCGTCCCCGCGAACTGAGTGACCGCCGAGAGCCAGCCGATCCGCATCGGCGGTCCGGACAACACGAGTTGCATCCAGCCCGCGGCGGTGAAGAACCAGGAGCCGATGAAGCACAACAGGTTGGCGATCCCGGCGCCCGCGACGGTCGACATCCCCGGAACGGTCGCGAGCGCGAACAGCGTCGAACCGATTGCGAACAACCAGCACTGTCGTCTGAGGGTCGCGACGGCGACCAGCTCAGAGAAGCGAGGCGATCCGGTCACCGATCTCCGTGGTGGAGCGCTGCTCGTCGCCGCGGGTGGCCAGATGCTGCTCGACGGCCTTGTCCACGCGGGCGGCCGCATCGATTTCACCCTGGTGGGACAGCAACAGGGCCACCGACATGATCGCGGCGGTGGGATCGGCGATGCCCTGTCCGGCGATGTCGGGCGCGCTGCCGTGCACAGGCTCGAACATCGAGGGATTCGTGCGCGTCGCATCGATGTTGCCGCTCGCCGCCAAGCCGATGCCGCCACATACGGCCGCGGCCAGGTCGGTCACGATGTCGCCGAACAGGTTGTCGGTGACGATGACGTCGAATCGACCCGGATCGGTGACGAGGTGGATGGTCGCGGAGTCGACGTGCTGGTAAGCGATCTCGACGTCGGGGTACTCGGTGCCGACCTCCTGCACGGTGCGCCACCACAGTGCGCCCGCATAGGTCAGCACGTTGTTCTTGTGCACCAGGGTCAACTGACCGCGTCGTCGCGATGCCCGCGCAAAGGCGTCGTGCACCACGCGTCGCACCCCGAACGCGGTGTTGACGCTGACCTCGGTGGCGATCTCATGCGGAGTCCCGACCCGGATCGCGCCGCCGTTGCCCGTGTAGGGGCCCTCGGTGCCTTCGCGGACGACGACGAAGTCGATGTCCGGGTTTCCGGCGAGCGGACTGTTCACCCCCGGGTAGAGCCGGGCGGGCCGCAGGTTGATGTGGTGGTCGAGTTCGAACCGAATCCTCAGCAGCAGACCGCGTTCCAGCAGACCGCTTGGCACCGACGGGTCGCCGATCGCGCCGAGCAGGATGGCGTCGTGCCCACGCAGTTCGTCGAGCACGGAATCCGGCAGTACCTCGCCGCTGGCGTGGTATCTGCGCGCGCCGAGGTCGTAGTTGGTCTTGTCCACACCGGGCAGGACGGCATCGAGCACCTTCACGGCCTCGCCCACGACCTCGGGGCCGATGCCGTCGCCGGCGATGATCGCCAGTTTCACGAGAGATCCACCACTTCCAGCAGCTTGGCGCCCACGGCCGCGGTGATCGCGGCTCGGACGTCCTCGGGTACGTCACGGTTGATGCGCAGCAGGATCGTCGCGCCCGGCCCCTCGGCATCCTCGCTGAGTTGGGCGGCGTGAATGTTGATGTCGGCGGTGCCCAGCAGCGTGCCGATCTTGCCCAGCGTGCCCGGCTGATCGATGTAGTTGATGATCAGGTAGACGCCCTCGGCGCGCAGATCGAAGTTGCGGCCGTTGATCTGGACGATCTTCTCCACCAGCTGCGGGCCCGACAGGGTTCCCGTGACGTTGGCGACCGCACCGTCGGAATAGACCGCACGGACGTCGACGACGCTGCGGTGGTTCGGGCTCTCGGTGGCGGTGCTGATGTCGGCTTCAACCCCCCGCTCGGCGGCCAGCGCGGGGGCGTTGACGAACGTCACCGGGTCTTCGATGACGGCGCTGAACAAGCCGCGCAACGCCGAAAGGCGAAGTACCTCAACATCTTCGGAGGCCAGCTCGCCGCGGACCTGAACCGAAAGCGACACCGGCAGGTCGGTGGACAACACCCCGACGAGCAGTCCCAGCTTGCGCACCAAGTCGAGCCACGGTGCAACCTCCTCGCCGACCACCCCGCCGCCGACGTTCACCGCGTCGGGTACGAACTCGCCCGCCAGCGCCAGCTTCACGCTCTCGGCGACGTCGGTGCCCGCCCGGTCCTGGGCCTCGGCCGTCGACGCGCCGAGGTGTGGCGTCACCACCACCTGGGGTAGCTCGAAAAGTGGGCTGTCCGTGCACGGTTCGGTGGCGAAGACGTCGAGGCCTGCGGCGCGCACCCGTCCGTCGGCGATGGCTTCAGCCAACGCCGCCTCATCGACCAGGCCGCCGCGTGCGGCGTTGACGATGATGACGCCGGGCTTGACCTTGGTCAGCGCCTCCTTGCCGATCAGACCGGCCGTCTCCTTGGTCTTCGGCAGGTGTACCGAGATGAAGTCGGCCCGGCCCAGCAGTTCGTCGAGCGTGAGCAGTTCGATGCCGAGTTGGGCGGCGCGCGCGGCCGACACGTACGGGTCGTAGGCCACGATGTGGGTACCGAAGGCGGCCAACCGCTGCGCCACCAACTGTCCGATACGGCCGAGGCCGACGACGCCGACCGTCTTGCCGTAGATCTCGGTGCCGGAGAACGACGAGCGCTTCCAGGTGTGCTCGCGAAGCGTCGCGTCGGCAGCGGGAATCTGCCGCGCCGCCGAAAGCAGGAGCGCCACCGCATGCTCGGCGGCGCTGTGGATGTTCGACGTCGGCGCGTTGACCACCAGGACACCGCGGGCGGTGGCGGCGTCCACGTCGACGTTGTCCAGGCCGACGCCGGCGCGGGCGACGATCTTGAGCTTGGGCGCGGCGGCGAGCACCTCGGCGTCCACCGTGGTCGCCGAGCGCACCAGGAGCGCGTCGGCCTCAGGCACCGCGGCCAGTAACTTTTGTCGGTCCGGACCGTCGACCCAGCGGACTTCCACCTGGTCACCCAGGGCGGCCACGGTCGATGGCGCCAGCTTGTCGGCGATCAATACAACGGGCAGGCTCACGCGGTCAGCCTAATGGGCTGCAATCTGCGGGTGGTGGGCGGGAGAATCGCAAGCGCGGGGGCGGGAGAATCGCGAAAGTGGCGGACGGGAGAATCGCAAGCGTGGACGTCACCGTGGTCGGCAGCGGACCCAACGGCCTGGCCGCCGCCGTGGTGTGTGCCCGCGCCGGCCTGTCCGTGCAGGTTTTCGAGGCCCAGCCGACGCTGGGTGGCGGTGCACGCACCCTCGCCGATCCCGAGTTCGGCGGGGTGTCCCACGACATCTGCTCGGCCGTGCATCCGCTGGCACTCGCATCGCCGTTCCTGGCGCAGTTCGATCTGCCCGCCCGCGGGGTGACGCTGAAGGTGCCGACGGTCTCCTACGCCAATCCCCTTCCCGGCAAGCCGACGGCGGTCGGGTATCACGACCTCGACCGCACCTGCGCGGAGTTGGTCCACGGTGATTCCTGGCGACGGCTGCTCGGTCCGCTCACCAACCGCGACGGCGGTGTCGTCAACTTCCTGCTCGGCGACAAGCGTTCGATTCCGCGTGATCCGATCGCCGCGGCGTTCATCGCGAGGAACATGCTCGAACAGGGCACGCCACTGTGGGGCAAGCTCGCAGGCGCGGATGCCCGCGCGTTGTTCACCGGCGTCGCGGCGCACGCCATCAACCGGATGCCGTCGTTCGTCACCACCGGCGCCGGGTTGATGCTGGCGACACTCGCGCACACCGTCGGCTGGCCGATTCCGGTCGGCGGCAGCCAGGCGATTCCGGACGCACTGATCGCTGATCTGCGCGCCCACGGGGGCGTCATCACCGCCGGTGAGGAGATCGCCGAACCACCAAGCGGTGTCGTACTTTTCGACACCGCGCCGACCGCGCTGCTCACGATCTACCGAGACCGGATTCCCGCCCGGTACGCAAAAGCGTTGCAGCGCTATCGGTTCGGTCCGGGGGTGGCGAAGGTCGATTTCGTGCTGTCCGACGAGATCCCGTGGGCGGATCCGCGCGCAGCCGAAGCTCCGACGCTGCATATGGGCGGCACCCGGGAGCAGATGGCGCACGCGGAGAAGGAGATCGCCGAGGGCAGGCACGCCGACTGGCCGATGATCCTTGCCGCGCTACCCCACCTGGCCGACCCGGGCCGCGTCGACGAGCAGGGCCGCCGGCCGCTGTGGACGTATGCGCACGTGCCGCACGGTTCACCCGTCGATCAGACCGAAACGATCACCAAGGTGTTCGAGCGGTTCGCACCAGGTTTCCGTGACATCGTCGTCGCGGCGCGTTCGGTACCCGCTGCCCGGTTGGCCGACCACAACGCCAACCTCGTCGGCGGTGACATCGGCGTCGGAGGCAACTCGCTGATACATGCGCTGGCCGGGCCGACACCGAGGTTGAACCCGTGGGCCACCCCGATCCCGAAGGTCTATCTGTGTTCGTCGGCGACTCCGCCTGGTGGCGGCGTGCACGGCATGTCGGGTTTCTACGCGGCGCGCACGGTGCTGCGCCGCGAGTTCGGCATCAAGAGGCTGCCGCGACTGTCGCCGTAGCGCGTTTCGCCCATCTGGCCAGGGGTACCCGCGCGACATGGCCGAGCCGGATACGAGAAAGAGCCTGCGACCAGAGGGTGTGGACGATGCGACGGTCGAGGCCGTCGGCGCGGTGTCCAAGGCATTGGAATGGGTGGAGCGGGCGCGGGGCGAGTTGTATTCGTTTCATCAGCTGATGGGGCGTGCCGACCTGTTGCTCGGCGAGGCGTGCGACAAGTTGCGCGACGCCGGCCACGGGGCAGTGGCGGACCGCCTCGCGAAGGAGCTGGTCGGTCGCAACGTGCTGCAGGGGCGCTGGACGTTTCAGATCGTCGAGGAGTTCGACGACGACTACTGGTCGGTGTTCCGCGATCATGAACGGCGCGTCCGCGACGAGTTGCAGCAGGGTGTGCGGCACGTATTCGAGGCCGAGATGAAAGAGCGGCGCCGGACCCACGGCAACCCCGGTCACGAACACCGGCCGTAGAAACTCGTTGCGCTCGCCGATCTGCCCACGACGGTTTACGGTTTGCCAATGGCCGATCGGGAAGAACTGTCGTGGGACCAGTTCGGTGCCGCCACACGACAACTCGCCTCCGCTGTTGTCGGTGACGGGTTCGCACCCGATGTGATTCTGGCCGTCGCACGCGGCGGGTTGTTCCTCGCGGGGGCGCTCGGCTACGCGCTCGGCGTCAAGAACGTCCACATGATGAACGTCGAGTACTACACCGGAGTCGACGAGCGGCTTAACGCGCCGGTGCTGCTGCCGCCGATGCCGGACATCGCCGATCTGGGTGGTGCCCGCATGCTGATTGCCGACGACGTCGCCGATACAGGGGCGACGCTGTGCTTCGTCCGCGACTTCTGCGCCCAGCATGCCGCCGAGGTGCGGTGCGCCGTCGTCTACCAGAAGCCGCAATCGGAAGTCGATTGCGAGTACGTGTGGCGCCACACCGATCTCTGGATCGACTTTCCCTGGAGTCGCGAGTGATTTCGGCGTGTTGGGTCACGCTGAGCGTGACCCAACACGCCGAAATCGCTGCTTAACTAGTCGCCATGGCCAAGCTTTCCGTCATCTACTACTCCGCGACCGGTCACGGCGCGACGATGGCCAAGCGCGTCGCCGCCGCGGCCGAGGTCGCCGGCGCCGACGTGCGCATCCGTCATGTCGCCGAGACGCGGGACCCGGCGTCGTTCGCACAGAACCCCGCATGGACCGCCAACTACGAGGCGACGAAGGACCTGCCCGCGGCGACCGGCGACGACATCGTCTGGGCGGACGCCGTCATCTTCGGTTCGCCCACGCGGTTCGGCTCCGTCGCCTCGCAGATGCGCAACTTCCTCGACTCGCTGGGCGGACTATGGGCCGACGGCAAGCTCGCCGACAAGGTGTACGCGGCCTACACGTCGTCGAACACCGCGCACGGCGGGCAGGAGACGACGATTCTCACGCTGTACGTCACGCTGATGCATTTCGGCGGCATCATCGTGCCGCCCGGCTACACCGACCCGCTGAAATTCGTCGACGGAAACCCCTACGGCGCGAGTCTCGTCGCGACACACGAGAACATCGCCGAGATCGACGACGCAACGAACAACGCGCTTGACCATCTGGCCAAGCGCGTTGTCGAGGTCGCGAACCGCCTCGCGTCGTAGCGATTTCGGCGTGGCTGGTCACGCTGAGCGTGACCCAGCACGCCGAAATCGCTAGCTTAAGCGGTCTCGGTGATCGGCCGGTCGACCCAGCTCATCAGGTCGCGCAGCTTCTTGCCGGTCACCTCGATCGGGTGCTCGGCGTTCTCCTTGCGCAGCCGCTCGAGTTCCTTGTTGCCACCCTCGACGTTGGCGACGAGGCGTTTGACGAAGGTGCCGTCCTGAATCTCGGCGAGGATCTGCTTCATCCGGCTCTTGGTGTCGGCGTCGATGACGCGCGGTCCGGACAGGTAGCCGCCGAACTCCGCGGTGTCGGACACCGAGTAGTTCATCCGGGCGATGCCACCCTCGTACATCAGGTCGACGATGAGCTTGAGCTCGTGCAGCACCTCGAAGTACGCCAGCTCGGGCGCGTAGCCCGCCTCGACCATCACGTCGAAGCCGGTCTTCACGAGTTCCTCAGTGCCACCGCACAATACGGCCTGCTCACCGAAGAGGTCGGTTTCGGTCTCGTCCTTGAACGTCGTCTTGATGACGCCGGCACGGGTACCGCCGATGCCCTTCGCGTAGGACAGCGCCAGCGCCTGGCCCTCGCCCTTGGGGTCCTGGTCGACCGCGATCAGACACGGCACGCCCTTGCCGTCGACGAACTGACGGCGCACCAGATGGCCCGGGCCCTTCGGCGCGACCATGCCGATGGTGACGTTGGCCGGCGGCTTGATCAGGTCGAAGTGAATGTTGAGGCCGTGACCGAAGAACAGCGCGTTGCCGTCCTCCAGGTTGGGTTCGATGTCGTTCTTGAAGATCTCAGCCTGGGCGGTGTCGGGCGCCAGCAGCATGATCACGTCGGCCCACTTGGCCACCTCGGCAGGCGTATCCACCTCCAGCCCCTGCTCGGTGACCTTCGCGCGGGACTTCGATCCCTCCTTGAGGCCGACCTTCACCTGGACACCGGAGTCGCGCAGGCTCAGCGAGTGGGCGTGGCCCTGGCTGCCGTAGCCGATGACGCCGACCTTGCGGCCCTGGATGATCGACAGGTCCGCGTCGTCGTCGTAGAACATCTCAACTGGCATTCGTAATTTTCCTTTTCTTGACTCTTCTAGTGATTCGGGATTACTTGACCGTGCCGATGCCGCGAGGTCCGCGCGACAGCGACACCACACCGGACTGCACGAGTTCACGGATTCCGTAGGGCTCCAGGACCCGAAGCAGCGCCTCGAGCTTCTCCGGGGTTCCCGTCGCCTCCACGGTCAATGACTCAGTTGAGACGTCAACGACCTTGGCGCGGAACAGATTCACCGCCTCGATGACCTGGCTGCGGGTGGAGGCATCGGCGCGCACCTTGATGAGCGCCAACTCGCGGGCAACTGAGTTGTCCTCATCCTGCTCGACGATCTTGATCACGTTGACCAGCTTGTTGAGCTGCTTGGTGATCTGCTCCAGCGGCGCCTCGTCGACGCTGACCACGATCGTCATCCGGGACATGTCCTTCTGCTCGGTCGCACCGACCGCCAGCGACTGGATGTTGTAGCCGCGCCGGGAGAACAGCGATGCCACCCGCGCCAACACGCCCGGCTTGTCCTCGACAAGCACCGAGAGAGTGTGAGTTGGAATCGTCGACATCAGGCATGCCCTTCTTCTGGATCGTCGAACAACGGGCGGATGCCACGTGCAGCCTGGATCTCGTCATTGCTGGTGCCCGCGGCCACCATCGGCCACACCTGGGCGTCGGCGCCGACGATGAAGTCGATCACCACCGGCCGGTCGTTGATCTCACGCGCCTGCTGGATGACGGCCTCCACGTCTTCGGCCCGCTCACAACGCAATCCGACGCAGCCCAGCGCCTCGGCCAGCTTGACGAAGTCCGGGATGCGATGCGAGTGCGTGGCCAGATCGGTTTGGCTGTACCGCTCTTCGTAGAACAGCGTCTGCCACTGCCGCACCATGCCCAGGTTGCCGTTGTTGATGATGGCCACCTTGATCGGCGCGCCCTCGACGGCACACGTCGCCAACTCCTGGTTGGTCATCTGGAAGCAGCCATCGCCGTCGATCGCCCACACCTCGGCCTCGGGACGACCGAACTTGGCGCCCATCGCGGCGGGAACGGCGTAACCCATCGTTCCCAGACCGCCCGAATTCAGCCACGTCTTCGGCTTCTCGTACTTGATGAACTGCGCGGCCCACATCTGATGCTGCCCAACGCCGGCGACGTAGACGGCATCCGAACCCGCGATCTTGCCGAGCGTCTCGATGACGTACTCCGGCGACAGGCTCCCGTCGCTCTGTGCGCCGTAACTCAACGGGTAGGTCGCCTGCACGCCGCGCAGGTACTCCCACCAGTTGTCGATCTTGATCGAACCGATGCTGCCGTCACGCCGCAACGCCTCGATCAGATCGACGATCACCGCCTTGACGTCACCGACGATCGGCACGTCGGCGTGCCGGTTCTTCCCGATCTCGGCGGGGTCGATGTCGGCATGGATGACTTTGGCTTCCGGCGCAAAGGAATCCAGCCTGCCCGTCACCCGGTCGTCGAAACGGGTGCCGAGTGCGATCAGCAGATCGCTCCGCTGCAGCGCCGCAACCGCGGCCACCGTGCCGTGCATTCCCGGCATGCCCATGTTCTGCGGGTGGCTGTCCGGGAACGCGCCGCGCGCCATCAGCGTGGTGACGACCGGAATGCCGGTCAGCTCCGCCAGATTCAGCAACTCCTCGCTGGCTTCACCGCGGATCACCCCGCCGCCGACGTACAGCACCGGCTTACGCGACGTAGCGATCAGCTTGGCCGCTTCGCGGACCTGTCGGCTGTGCGGTTTGGTGTTCGGCTTGTAGCCCGGCAGATCGATCTGCGGCGGCCAGCTGAACGTGCACTGTCCCTGAAGCACATCCTTGGGGATGTCGACCAGCACCGGGCCCGGTCGGCCCGACCGCGCCAGATGGAACGCCTCGGCCATCACCTGAGCGATCTCGTCGCCGTTGCGGACCAGGAAGTTGTGCTTGGTGATCGGCATGGTGATGCCGGAGATGTCAGCTTCCTGGAAGGCATCGGTGCCGATCAGCTGTCGGCCGACCTGTCCGGTGACCGCGACCACCGGGATGGAGTCCATGTACGCGTCGGCGAGCGGGGTGACCAAGTTCGTCGCCCCCGGACCCGAAGTCGCCATGCACACACCGACCTTGCCGGTGGCATGCGCGTATCCACTGGCGGCGTGTCCGGCGCCCTGCTCGTGGCGCACCAGGACGTGGCGCAGCTTCTTCGAGTCGAAAAGCGGGTCGTAGACCGGCAACACAGCACCGCCCGGGATGCCGAAGATGGTGTCGACGTCGAGTTCCTCCAGCGACCGGATTACCGCCTGCGCACCCGTGAGTTGGTGCGGCGCAATGCGTTTGGACTGCGCCGACACTGGCTTGGATGCGGCAGGTGCCCCGTTAGGCGCGGTCTCCGACTGCTCGGGCGGTCGCGTGGTGGGTGCGCTCACGATGGTCTCTCTCTGTTCCTGTGTTTTCTAGGGTCTCAAATCGGTGGTGGGGCAACAAAAAACCCCCGTCAGCTGGGCTGCTGTACGAGGGTCGCGCGTTGATGCGGTTGGCTATGCCCGGGCGAGGGCAAGCGCGGCATCAACGCGCTTCCCAATTACTACGAGCATTCCCAGGGCCTGCATAACCGTTGACGGTAGCCTCCGCACTGGTCACCGGTCAAATTCCCGGCTCGGCCGGGGCGGTCAAATTCCCGGCTCGGCCGGGGCGGTCAAATTCCCGGCTCAGCCGGGGCGGTCAAATTCCCGGCTCAGCCGGGGCGGTCAAATTCCCTACCCATCCCCCTCCAGTGCGAAGATGGCCAGGTGAGCGCCGACACCGACCAGAAGCCCGTCGTCATCCGGATTTCCCCGATGGCGCACTTCGCGGTCGGATTCCTCACATTGGGCCTGCTGGCAGTGATTCTCGCCGGTCCGCCGTGGGTTGCGCTCCTGCTCGTCATCCCGATCATGCTGTCGGTGGCGGTGGTGCGGTACCGGACCGTCGCGGACGCCGAGACGGTCACCGCACGTTCACTGCTGAGCAGCGAGACCGTCGGGTGGGACGACATCCACGGGCTGCGGTTCAGCAGGTCGTCGTGGGCGACCGCGCAGCTCAAAGACGGCCAGGAACTGCGGCTTCCCGCAGTGACCTTCGCGACACTGCCCCGGCTCACCGAAATCAGCGGCGGCCGGGTGCCCAATCCGTACGCGTAGAGCTATTAACCCAGCGGGTTGCCGCCGTTGAGCAGCACCCACGCCGCGACGCCGACACCGACGCCCAGCAGCAGCGCAATGAAAGAGCCGACGAACGGCCGACGCGCCCAGCCCCGTCCGGCGTCGAGTCCGTAACGGCCGGGACCGGTCAGGACCAGCGCCGCAACTCCGCACGCCAGGAAGACCTGGTACTCATGGCCGTCGGTGAGGAACGACCCCAGCCGGGCCGCTTCGTGCGCCGCCATCGCCTCGGCCAGCAGCCCCGTCACCAGGTACGCCAGCGCTCCGGCCGCCGCCACCGGCGTGAAAAGCCCCAGGATCAGCAGCAGGCCTGCGGCGAGCTGACCGACCGTCGTGACGTAGGTCAGGATGTCGGCGTACTTGAAGCCCATCTCGGCCAGCGAGTCCCCCCAGGCGTCCAGACCTGGGCCGCCCCACAAACCGAAGGCCTTCTGCAGGCCGTGCACGATCAGGATCGCTCCTGCGCCGACACGCAGCAGCAGAAGACCCAGGTCCTGCGTGCCGCGCCGGTCCGCACCGGTGGTGTCGACACCGGACCCGAATTCGGCTGGTTCCGCCCCGTACGGGGGCATTGCGTGCCGGCCGCCCGGCTGCACGTACGGCAGCGGTTCCGGGTCGTTGAGCAGCGAGAATGCGGGAGTCTCTGTCGAGGACCGGTTCGAGTCGTACGACGGGATCGCCGTGGTTTCGAAATCGCCCGCGTAATCCGCGGAGGGAAGATCGTCTTCGGGGTCGACCAGACTTGCCGACGTGGGGCGCCCAGCCGCGTCGTCCGGCCGCTGCCACGCGCTTGGGTCGTGGGGATTACTGGTCACGACAGCCAGCGTAAGTGCTAGTCACCCGTTAACCGAGGATTGGCGCGGCGCTTTCGGCACCCTATTCACGGACGTTGCAGGCGCGTGAGCGCAGGTGCGTGGCGCGTAGGGCCGAACAATCCGTAACCTGGCTCGCATGAGAATGCGCCGGTCGATGCGGGGTGTGTTCGCCGTGGTGTGTGCGGCGTTGCTCGTCGGGTCCGGCTGCGCGCGATTCGACGACGCGCAATCGCAGCCGTTCACCACCGAGCCGGAACTCGCGCCAGGGCCGACGACGTCGCCTCCGCCCCCTCCGCCGCTGCCGCCAAAGCCGTTCCCGAAGGAATGCCCGGCACCAGGGGTGATGCAGGGCTGCCTGGAAAGCACCAGCGGTCTGATCATGCTGCCCGACAGCCAGTCGGCGCTGGTGGCCGAGCGGACGACCGGCGCCGTCAAAGAGGTGTCGGTGCGCGCAGAACCCAAGGTCAAAACCGTTTTGCCGGTCGACGGCAGCGGCGACGGCGGGCTCATGGACATTGTGTTGTCGCCGACCTACACCCAGGACCGGCTGATGTACGCCTACGTCAGCACGCCAACCGACAACCGGGTCATCCGCATCGCCGACGGCGACATTCCCAAGCCCATCCTGACCGGCATCCCCAAGGGCGCGACGGGTAACACCGGCGCGCTCATCTTCACCAGCCCGACCACGCTGCTGGTGCAGACCGGCGACGCCGGCAACCCCGCTGAGGCGAATGACCCCCGTTCGCTGGCAGGCAAGCTGCTGCGGATCGAGCAGCCGACGACGGTCGATCAGGCGCCGACGACGACGGCGCTGTCAGGCCTGGGCGCCGGCGGCGGGCTGTGCATCGATCCGTCGGACCAGTCGCTGTATGTCACCGACCGCACCCCGACCGGTGACCGCCTCCAGCGCATCACCAAGGACTCCAAGGTGTCGACGGTGTGGACGTGGCCCGACCGCCCCGGTGTGGCGGGGTGCGCAGCGCTCGACGGCACCGTGCTGGTGAACCTGGTGAACACCAAGCAGTCGGTCGCCGTCCGCCTGGCTCCGGAGACCGGCGCCGTCACCGGCGATCCCGAGGTGGTCCGCCAGGACCTGCACGGGCACGCGTGGGCGATGCAGGTGTCGTCCGACGGCAACGTCTGGGCCGCCACCGTCAACAAGACGGCCGGCGACGCCGAGAAGTTGGACGACGTCGTCTTCCCGCTGTTCCCGCAGGGCGGCGGCTTCCCGCGCAGCAACGCCGACAACACCTGACGCGCAGTGGGCACGGGCCGATCCAATGTGCGTCCACTGCGAAAAATCCTGCCTCACTTCGCAGTACGCGCACGTTCGACGCACACCGCCAAGTCGGCGCCTAGCTGCAGGCGGCCAGTACCAGTTCGCGCACGCGTGCCGCGTCGGCCTGTCCCTTGGTGGCCTTCATGACGGCGCCGACGATCGCGCCTGCCGCCTGCACCTTGCCGCCGCGAATCTTCTCCGCGACATCGGGGTTGGCGGCAAGTGCTTCGTCGACGGCGGACTGAATCAGCGAGTCGTCGCGCACGACGGCAAGGCCGCGGTCGGTCATCACCTGTTCGGGCTCACCTTCTCCGGCGAGCACACCCTCGACGACCTGACGCGCCAGCTTGTTCGACAGCTTGCCCTCGTCGATCAGCTTCACCACCGCGGCAACCTGCGCCGGCGTGATGGGAAGCGCGTCGAGTTCGACGCCGGCCTCGTTGGCCTTCTGCACCAGGAAGTTTCCCCACCAGGCCCGAGCCGCCTCGCTTGATGCGCCGTGTTCGACCGTCGCGGCGACCAGATCGGTGGCGCCATTGTTGACCAGATCGCGCATCACCTCGTCGGAGATACCCCACTCCTGCTGAATCCGCTTGCGGGTCAACCACGGTAGCTCGGGGATGGTGGCGCGCAGCTGCTCGATGAGTTCCTTGCTCGGCGCCACCGGTTCGAGGTCGGGCTCCGGGAAATACCGGTAGTCCTGTGCGGTCTCCTTGCTGCGGCCCGCCGTCGTGTACCCGTCCTCGTGGAAGTGCCGGGTCTCCTGCGTGATCGTGCCGCCCGCCTCGAGAATGGCTGCCTGGCGGCGCATCTCGTATCGCACCGCGACCTCGACGCTCTTGAGCGAGTTCACGTTCTTGGTCTCGGTGCGTGTACCGAATTCAGTGGCGCCCTTGGGTTTCAGGGAGAGGTTGGAGTCGCACCGCATCGAGCCCTGATCCATTCGGACGTCCGAAACTCCCAAGGCTCGCAACAGATCCCGCAGCGCGGTCACATATGCCCGTGCGATCTCGGGCGCCCTCTCCCCGGTGCCCTCGATCGGCTTGGTGACGATCTCGATCAGCGGTACACCCGCCCGGTTGTAGTCGAGCAGCGACGTCGTCGCGCCCTCGATGCGGCCCGTCTCGCTGCCGAGGTGCGTCAGCTTGCCGGTGTCCTCCTCCATGTGCGCGCGTTCGATCTCCACACGCCATGTGGTGCCGTCTTCCAGCGGCACATCGAGGTAGCCGTTGACCGCGATCGGCTCGTCGTACTGGCTGATCTGGTAGTTCTTCGGCTGGTCCGGATAGAAGTAGTTCTTCCGCGCGAACCTGCCCCACGGCGCGATGTCGCAGTTCAGCGCCAGCCCGATCCGGATCGCCGACTCGACGGCGGACTGGTTGAGCACCGGCAACGAGCCGGGCAGACCCAGGCAGACGGGGCACACCTGCGTGTTGGGCTCGCCGCCGAATTCGTTAGCGCACCCGCAGAACATCTTGGTGGCAGTGGAGAGCTCGACGTGGACTTCCATGCCCATCACCGGTTCGTATTTGGCGATAACCTCGTCGTAGTCGAGAAGCTCAGCAGCCGCGACAGTCATGATTCCGATCCTAGTGGGTCACGTTTTCCTGCCGACCAGACGCAAACGGCCACGACGCGCCGATGCGACACGCCCTTTTGCGTTCCCCAGCTTCGCGTGGGCCCTGTTCGCGAGAAGAACTCAGCCGAAGAACTCGGCCGCGTCGTCGTACCGGCTCTGCGGCACCAGCTTGAGCTGCCGCACGGCGTCGGCGAGGGGCACCCGACCGATCTCCTGGCCGCGAAGCGACACCATCATGCCGTACTCCCCCGCATGCGCGGCGTCGGCGGCGTTCACCCCGAAGCGGGTGGCCAGTATTCGGTCATACGGTGTCGGCGTCCCACCACGTTGCACATGCCCGAGCACGGTGACCCGCACCTCTTTGTTGATCCGCTTCTCGACCTCGACGGCGAGCTGCTGAGCGATACCGGTGAATCTCTCGTGACCGAACTCGTCGATTCCGCCCTCGCGCAACTGCATTGAGCCCTCGGCGGGCTTTGCGCCTTCGGCGACCACACAGATGAAGTGGGCATCGCCGCGCACAAACCGCGCCTTGATCAGTCGGCATACCTCTTCGACATCGAAGGGCTGCTCGGGAATCAACGTCATGTGCGCCCCGGACGCCAGTCCGGCATTCAGCGCGATCCAGCCGGCGTGCCGGCCCATCACCTCGACGAGCATCACCCGCTGGTGCGACTCGGCGGTGCTGTGCAACCGGTCGATCGCCTCGCTGGCGACGCCGAGCGCGGTGTCGTGGCCGAACGTCACATCGGTG
This sequence comes from Mycobacterium barrassiae, assembly GCF_025822765.1. Taxonomy (GTDB): domain Bacteria; phylum Actinomycetota; class Actinomycetes; order Mycobacteriales; family Mycobacteriaceae; genus Mycobacterium; species Mycobacterium barrassiae. The sequence continues at coordinate 496,510 of NZ_JACKUK010000023.1, forward strand.
CAGTCGATGTCGTTGTCGATCGTCTTGGGTACGCCGACCACAGGAACGTTCTCTTCCGACAGCCAGTGCGCGGCGGTCAGCGTGCCCTCGCCGCCGATAGGAATCAGCACATCGATGCCGTTGTCGTCGAGGGTCTGCTTGATCTGATCGAGCCCGGCGCGCAGCTTCTCGGGATGCACCCGCGCGGTGCCCAACATCGTTCCGCCCTTGGCCAGCAACCGGTCGTTACGGTCGTCGTTGGCCAGTTGGATGCGGCGGTTCTCCAGCAGCCCGCGCCAACCGTCCTGAAAACCCACGACCGACGAGCCATAGCGCACGTCACATGTCCGCACGACCGCCCGGATCACCGCGTTCAGCCCAGGACAGTCGCCCCCACCGGTCAGTATTCCGATCCGCATAGCTCCATCCTCCCCCGTCAGAGCGCTGTTGGCAGCGGACCTCGGGCAACTTCATAGGCGGCACCCACCCGGTAGAGCCGGTCATCGGCCAGCGCAGGGGCCATGATCTGCAGCCCCACCGGCAGGTTGTCGTCGGCCGACAGTCCCGACGGCACCGACATCCCGCAGTGCCCGGCCAGGTTCAGCGGCAGCGTGCACAGGTCGAACAGATACATCGCCAGCGGATCGTCGACCTTCTCCCCCAGCGGGAACGCCGTGGTCGGCGTCGCCGGCGAGATCAGCACATCGACCTTCTGGTAGGCCTCGTCGAGATCGCGAGCGATCAGCGTCCGGACCTTCTGCGCCTGGTTGTAATAGGCGTCGTAATAGCCCGCCGAGAGCGCATACGTACCGATCATGATGCGGCGCTTCACTTCTGGACCGAATCCCGCCGCGCGGGTCAACGCCATCACCTCCTCGGCGCTGCGGGTGCCGTCGTCGCCTACCCGCAGCCCATACCGCATGGCGTCAAACCGGGCGAGGTTCGACGACACCTCCGACGGGAGGATCAGGTAGTACGCAGGCAGCGAGTAGTCAAAGTGCGGGCAGTCGACCTCGCTGACCTCTGCGCCCAGCGCGGTGAGCTGCTCGACGGCGGCGTTGAACGACGCCAGCACGCCGTCCTGGTATCCGTCGCCGCGCAACTGCTTCACCACGCCGATCCGCACACCCTTCAGGTCACCCGCAGCACCGGCGCGCGCTGCGCCCACCACGTCGGGCACCTCGGCGTCGACCGAGGTCGAGTCCTTCGGGTCGTGTCCGGCGATCACCTGGTGCAGCAGCGCGGTGTCGAGCACCGTCCGCGCGCACGGCCCGCCCTGGTCCAGTGAGGAGGCGCAGGCCACCAGCCCGTAGCGCGACACCGTGCCGTAGGTCGGTTTCACCCCGACTGTCGAGGTCAGCGCGGCCGGCTGCCGGATCGAACCGCCGGTGTCGGTGCCGATGGCCAGCGGCGCCTGGAACGCCGCCAGCGCCGCGGCACTGCCGCCGCCGGAGCCACCGGGCACGCGGTCGGTGTCCCAGGGATTGCGGGTCGGCCCGTACGCGGAGTTCTCGGTGGACGAACCCATCGCGAACTCGTCCATGTTCGTCTTGCCCAGAATCGGGATGCCCGCCGCCCGCAGCCGCGCCGTCACCGTCGCGTCGTACGGCGACGTCCAGCCCTCGAGAATCTTCGAACCGCAGGTGGTGGGCATATCGGTGGTGGTGAACACGTCCTTGAGCGCCAGCGGCACACCGGCCAGCGGTGACGGCAGCGTCTCACCGGCGGCGATCAGCGCATCCACCTGCGCCGCCGCGGCCAGTGCCTTTTCGTCCGCGACGTGCAGGAACGCGTGGTACTCGCCGTCGGTAGCAGCGATCTGATCCAGGCAGGCGCGGGTCGCCTCGGTCGCCGACACCTCCTTGGCCGCGATCTTGGTGCCCAGCGTGGCGGCGTCGAGCCGGGTCAGGTCGGAGCTCATTCGGCCTCCCCCAGGATCCGCGGGACGGCGAACCGGCCGTCGACCGCCTTGGGCGCCTGGGCCAGCGCTTCCTCCTGGGTCAGGCACGGCTCGATGCGGTCGGGCCGGAACACGTTGACGTCCTTGAGGGGATTGCCGGTCGGGTCGACTCCGGCGACGTCGACGGCCTGAATCTGGCTGACGTGACTGAGGATGGCGTCCAGCTGTCCTGCGAAGCTGTCCAGCTCGTCCTCGGTCAGGGCGAGCCGGGCCAGGCGCGCCAGATGGGCTACCTCGTCTCGGGAGATCTGCGACACGACTGCAAAGCCTAGTCACCGCTGTTGCGGCGCTGAATCTGCCGTCTCCGGACCCCGTCGGCGCCCGTTGCCGGAAATGCTGAGCCTCAGGCGCTGTGAAACAGTGTTGCGCGTGCCTTCGTATCTGCTGCGGGTCCAGCTCGAGGACCGACCGGGCAGCCTCGGCTCCTTGGCCGTGGCGCTCGGCTCCGTGGGCGCCGACATCCTGTCGCTCGACGTCGTCGAACGCGGCGCCGGCTTCGCCGTCGACGATCTGGTCGTCGATCTGCCTCCCGGCGCGATGCCCGACATGCTCATCACGGCGGCCGAACAGATCAAGGGCGTCTACGTCGACACCATCCGGCCGCACATGGGCCTGCTGGAGGCGCACCGCGAACTCGAGCTCATCGATCACATCGCCGCGGCGCCGGCACAGGACAAGCTGCAGGTGCTCGCTGAGGAGTCGCCGCGTGTTTTGCGCGTCGGCTGGTGCACCGTGGTCCGCCTCACCGAAGCCGGTCCCGAGCGCATAGTCGGGAGCCACGGTGCGCCCGAGACGCAGGCCGCCGAGACGCCCTGGCTTCCGCTGGAGCACGCCGAAGCGCTTGACGGCGAGGCGGATTGGGTGCCGCAACTGTGGCGCGATATGAACACCACGCTGGCCGCCGCACCCCTGGGAGACCCGCGCACCGCTGTGGTGCTGGGCCGACCCGGTGGTCCGTTGTTCCGGCCGTCTGAGGTCGCGCGGCTGGGTTACCTAGCCGGCATCGTCGCGACGATCCTGCGCTGACTCAGGCTCCCGCGGGCACCGGGTAGCGGTCGTTGACGTCGGCGTTGCTGTCCTTCCGCGCGCAGTGGGCGCAACAGAAGATCGCGTCGGGTGTCTCGATACCGTGGCCCAGGATCCGGCACCCGCAGTGCGCGCACTCCGGCGCCAACTGGGCTGCCGCGCACTCGATGCTGTCGAACGTCGCGGTCTTGCCGTCGCCCCAGCTCACGGTGAACGCCTTGTCGTAGTCGTTTCCGCAGGTATCGCAGATCGCCATCTTTGCTCCTCGTTTGCCACCGAAAGTTCGTCACCGAACGGGTGCCCGGTGCCCTGCGGCGACAAACGCGGGCTGCCTAGACGGCGTCGGGGCCGTTCTCCAGCAGCCGGGTGAAGGCGTCCTCGTCGAGGATCGGCACGCCGAGTTCGACGGCCTTGTCGTATTTCGAGCCGGGGGCATCCCCCGCGACGACGTAGGCCGTCTTCTTCGACACGGAGCTGGCGGCCTTACCGCCGCGCACGACAATGGCCTCCTTCGCGTCGTCGCGCGAATATCCCGTCAGCGATCCGGTCACCACGATCGACAGTCCCTCGAGCGTCCGCTCGATGCTGGTGTCGCGTTCGTCTGCCATCCGCACGCCGGCAGCCCGCCATTTGTCGACGATCGCGCGGTGCCAGTCGACGGTGAACCACTCGGTGACCGCCGCGGCGATCGTCGGACCCACGCCTTCGACGACCGCAAGCTCCTCCTCCGATGCGGCCATGATCGCGTCCAGCGAGCCGTACTCGGTGGCCAGCGCGCGGGCCGCCGTCGGACCGACATGCCGGATCGACAACGCGACCAGCACCCGCCACAGCGGTTTCGACTTCGCCTCGTGAAGGTTCACCAGTAGCCGCTTGCCGTTGGCCGACAGGTTGCCGTCCTTGGTCCTGAACAGATCGGTCCGCAGCAGGTCGGCGCTGCCGATCGTGAACAGGTCACCCTCGTCGGTGATGACACCCGCTTGCAGGAGCGCAACAGCCGCCTCGTACCCGAGGCCCTCGATGTCGAACGCTCCACGCCCCGCGACGTGGAACACCCGCTCGCGCAACTGCGCGGGGCATGAGCGCGAATTGGGACAACGGATGTCGGCGTCGCCCTCCTTGGCCGGGGCGAGCGTCGTGCCGCACTCGGGACACTCTGTGGACATGACGAATTCGCGTTCGGTGCCGTCACGCAGGTCGACGACGGGTCCGAGCACCTCGGGAATCACGTCGCCTGCCTTGCGGATCACCACGGTGTCGCCGATCAGCACGCCCTTGCGTTTGACCTCCGAGGCGTTGTGCAGCGTCGCCTGGCTGACGGTCGAACCCGCGACCTTGACGGGCTCCATGAACGCGAACGGGGTGACGCGGCCGGTGCGGCCCACGTTGACCTTGATGTCGAGGAGTTTGGTGGTCGCCTCTTCCGGCGGATACTTGTAGGCGATCGCCCATCGCGGGGCACGCGACGTGGCGCCGAGACGGCGCTGCAGCGCGATCTCGTCGACTTTGACCACCACACCGTCGATTTCGTGATCGACATCGTGTCGGTGCTCGCCCCAGTACGCGATGTGCTCGGTGACGGCGTCGATGCCCTGGACCCTCGCGGTGTGGTCGGATACCGGCAGCCCCCACGCGTGAAGTGCGCGATATGCGTCATGCAGGGTCTTCGGCTTGAACCCCTCGGTATGTCCGATGCCGTGGCAGATCATCCGCAGCTTGCGGCGTGCGGTGACAGCCGGATTCTTCTGGCGCAGCGACCCGGCCGCGCTGTTGCGGGGATTGGCGAACGGCGGCTTGCCCTCGGCGACGAGACCGGCGTTGAGATCCTCGAAGTCGGCGATGCGGAAGAACACCTCGCCACGGACCTCGAGAACTTTCGGCACCGGGAATTCCTTTGTGCCAGTCAGCTTTTCGGGGATGTCGCCGATGGTCCGCGCGTTCAGCGTGACGTCCTCGCCGGTGCGGCCGTCGCCGCGGGTGGCCGCACGCTCCAGCCGTCCGTCGCGATAGACCAGCGACAGTGCGACCCCGTCGATCTTCAGCTCGCAGAGGTAGTGCGCGTTGTCTCCGATCTCACCCTTCGTGCGTGCCGCCCAGGCCGCCAGCTCGTCGGGGTTGAACACGTTGTCGAGCGACAGCATGCGCTCGAGGTGTTCGGCCGATGTGAAATCGGTGGCGAAGCCGGCGCCGCCGACCAACTGCGTCGGCGAATCCGGCGTGCGCAACTCCGGGTGAGCGTCCTCGAGTGCCTGCAGTTCACGCAGCAGCTTGTCGAACTCCGCATCGGAGATGATCGGCGAGTCCCTGACGTAATAGCGGAACTGGTGATCCCGCACCTCGTCCGCCAGCTCCTGCCACCGGCGGCGCAGGTCGGCGTCGAGGTCGTCTTCAGATTGTTCGGCCAGCGCGGTCTTCGGATCGGGGGTCGCCTTCGGGCTCACTCTCGCAGGCTAACCGAGGCCCCGGACACGTCGTCACGAGCAGATAGCCTGACCGCATGCCGCACCCGATCATGTTCCGTGACGACGACCCGGTGCTGGCCAGGGTGCGCACGATTGCCCTCGGGTTTCCCGAGGCGTTCGAAAAGGTCTCCCACGGCCGACCGGCCTTCTTCGTCACGAAGATGTTCGTGATGTACGGCGGCAGCGTGAAGCCGCAGACCAAGGGCGCCGAATATCGCCACTACCCGCAGTCGATCATGGTCAAGGTGGACGAGAGCGACCGTCGGGCCCTCGAGCAGGATCGCAGGTTCTTCTTCCCGGCCTACCTGGGCCCATCGGGCTGGCTCGGGCTGGATCTCGCGGCGACGAAGAAAGTCGACTGGACAGAGGTCACCGAGCTGATCGACGCCTCGTACCGCTTGGTCGCACCCAAGAAGCTCGTCGCGCGGCTAAACGAAGCTTGACGGACGGTCGGCAGCCCATGGTTCGATCAGGGCCATGAGCTTCGCGAGCCCCTTCCCCGAAGTCGATATCCCATCGGCGAGCGTCTACGACTATTTGTTCGCCGACATCGACGAGGCCGATCTCGACCGGGTCGCGCTCGTCGATGCAGATTCGGGCAGGGAGACCACCTACCGCGAGATGGTCGACCGAGTCGACGCGTTCGCCGGGGCGCTGACCGGTCGCGGCATCGGCGTCGGCGACGTCGTCGGACTGTTGGCGCCGAACAGCTCGCGCTTCGCGGTCGCCTTTCACGGCATCCTGCGCTCGGGCGCGACCGCCACCACCATCAACGCGTTGTTCACGGCGAAGGACATCGCCAAGCAGCTGACGGATTCCAACGCCAAGATGCTGGTGACGGTGGCGCCGCTGCTGGCGCAGGCCAAGGAGGCTGCCGCGGCTGTCGGGCTCGCCGACAGCGACCTCGTCGTGCTCGACGGCGAGGGCCATGAGATCGCCGGCCATCCCAACGCCGCCGACCTGATGGCGCCGGGGCTGCCCGCACCAGATGTCAGCTTCGCCCCGTCGTCACATCTTGCGGTGTTGCCGTACAGCTCCGGCACGACCGGAAACCCCAAGGGCGTCATGCTGACCCACCGCAATCTGGTGGCCAACGTCGCGCAGATCCGGCCGCTGCACGGGATGGTCGCCGACGACGTGATCGTCGCCGTGCTGCCCTTCTTCCACATCTACGGAATGACCGTGCTGCTCAACGCCGCCCTGCATGCCAGGGCGCGGCTGGTGATCATGGGCGGTTTCGATCTGACCAAGTTTCTCGCAAACATCGCCGACCACAAGTGCACAATCGCCTTCATCGCGCCGCCCGTCGCCGTGGCGCTGGCCAAGCATCCACTGATCGACGAGTACGACCTGACGTCGCTGAAAGTCGTCATGTCCGGCGCCGCACCGCTGGACGCCGACCTCGGTCAGGCCGTCGCCGACCGACTGGGGTGTCGCGTTGTGCAGGGCTACGGTATGAGCGAGCTGAGCCCGGTCAGCCACATCACTCCGTTCGACGCGGGTGCGCATGACATGAAGTCGGCCGCGCCGCTGAGCTCGGTCGGTTGGACGGTTTCCAACGCCGCGTCCAAGATCGTCAACCCTGAGACCGGCGTCGAGATCGAAGTTCCGACAGTGGGTCTCAGCGAAACCGGCGAACTCTGGTACAAGGGCCCCAACGTGATGGCGGGCTATCTGAACAACGACGAAGCCACCAGGGAAACCATCGATGACGACGGGTGGCTGCACACCGGCGATCTCGCTCAGGTCGACGCGAACGGCTGCGTCTACATCGTCGACCGGCTCAAGGAGCTGATCAAGTACAAGGGCTACCAGGTGCCGCCCGCCGAACTCGAGGCGGTGCTGCTGAGCCATCCCGCGATTGCCGACGCCGCGGTCATCGGCGTCGTCGATGCCGACGGTGAAGAGGTGCCAAAAGCGTTCGTGGTCAAGCAATCCGAGGCCGACCTAACGGCAGACGAGGTGATGGACTTCGTCGCGGGACAGGTCGCGCCGTACAAGAAGGTGCGCCAGGTCCAGTTCATCGAGGCGATCCCGAAGTCGGCGTCAGGCAAGATCCTGCGCAAGGATCTACGAACCGCGTAGAACTACAAACGACGGTGCGTTAGAAACGACGGTGCCTTAGAAACGACGCAGCCGTTCCGCCGCATGGGCGGCGCGTGCCTGCCGGTACCCGAGAGCCGCACCCGCGCAAGGGATCAGCAGCAGACCTGCGAGACCCCACCACGGATTCTGCCAATCGTCGACCTCTGCGACGTCCAGTCGCTGCGTCTGCACCGGCTGGATCGGGTTCATCTTGACTTCGGCGGGCGGCGGCGGAGCGGGCGCGGCCGGAGGCGGAGGCGGCGGTGCGACGGGCACCGGTTCTGGTAGCGCAGGAGCCCGCCATTGCGGTTCCGGTGTGCCCTTCTTGATGCCCGGCTCCCGCCCGTTGCCCACTGTGACAGGCGGAGGGCCGACTCGGACGCTGGGAACGCCGGCGCGAGCTGAGCCGGACCCGCCGCCGCTGGACAGGGTCGGCCCGGATCCGTTGAACAGTCCCGGCCCTGTGCCGCTCGAAACCGTTTCCCCCGAGTCGGCCGCGGTGCGCGGCGCCGCCTCTGCGACGTCGGCGCGGCCCGATCCGACTCGAACCGTCGGGCTCTCGACGATGCCCGGGCCGTCTTCGACTTCGCCACGTTTGCCGCCGTCAATGTTGCCGACGCGGTCGCGATCGTGGCGCTCCGACCCCCCTCGGCCGTTGCCACCGCCGCTGCCGCGGTCGAAACCGCTTCCCCGATTTGAATGCGAACCACCCGGATCAGCGACTGCCATCGCAGCCGGTCCGCCTAGCAGGAGAAACACCGACAGAACCCCCACACCTGCCATGAGGCGCGGACTGAATCGGGCCACAGTTTCTCCTGCGGGTGGCAAAGCTGATTCGACGGTGTCGTCGATGCATTGTTGCACGCGGCGCTGACCCCTGGCCGACCCGTCCCACGAGCGCGGAAAGGTCATCGTCGAGCGGTTTAATTGTCCTCAACGTAAGTACGCAGTCGGCCAATTGCATTGTCCCACCGACGTGACAGCGCGTCGAGGTATTCGCTCGCCTCATTCAGCGGTTCCGGCCGCACCCGCCAGATCCGTTCCCTGCCATTGCGCTGACTGCTCACCAACCCCACCGCCTCCAACAGCAACAGGTGTTTGGTCGCCGCCTGTCGGCTAACCGATACGACCTCGGTGATCTTGGTTGTCGAGCAGGGTCCGCCGTCGCACAGACGCGTGATGATGCGCAGGCGATTCGGATCGCCCAGAGCGTCGAACAGCGGCGCCCTGGCAACGACGGACGTGCTCACACCTTCTCGCTGAGGGCCAGATACTTCCGGATTAGCTCGGTCTGGGCGGCCCAGCCTTCGCTGTTGGCCTCGAACGCCGTCCGTCGACGGTTTGCCGGGATGGCGTCGAAACCGGATTCGACAATGCGCAGCAGCACGCCGTCGGAGGTGTCTTCGAGAGTGAACTCCACCAGCGTCGTGGGCTCCTGCGAGACGTCCACGCCGGCCTCCACTCCGTATGGATGCCAGCGGAACGCCAGCCGCCGCTGCGGCTCCACCGCGACGATGTGCCACGCATCGGCCTGACCTTCATAAGGCTGCTGGGTCGCTGCGACGTCGTCATCCACCTCCGTTGGCGCCATGGTGCCGGTGACTGACTTCCCCGCGACGAACGGCCCGTCGAAGCGCACTCCGAACCACCGGCCGAACTCCTCGCTATCGCTGATCGCCCGCCAGACACGGTCCAGCGGCGCCTTCAAAACGACTTCCTTCTCGATCCGATCTGAATTCATATGCAACCTCCTGGTTGCTTTTCACGCTAGCCCCGATGCAGGTAATGCGCAACCTTTTAGTTGCGCTTTGTTCGTGCGGACGCTACACCGCGTCGGGATCGTCGGCGAACACGTCGGCGGCCTTCTGCGCCAGTTCGACGGCAATGCGGGCCCACTCAGGGGTGGCCCCCGCGAGCCCGCAGGCGGGGGTGACGCCGATCCGCTCACGCAGGACCGCTCGCGGAAAGCCGAGACGATCGGTCACGGCCGCCGCCGACGTCGCGATCTCCTCGAACGAGGGGCGTGCGGCAGGAGCAGACGTTGGGACAACCCCGAGCAGTACGGTCCGCCCGGTTTCGACGAACTCGCCGATGCCGTCCAGATCAGCGGCGACGAGCGTCGACGCATCGACGGACAACGCATGAATCGAACTGCGCTGCAACATGTTCCATGGCAGGGCGGCGGCGCAGCTGTGCAGCACCACATCGGCGCCCACCGTCGCGATGCAGTCGTCGATCAGTCCGATCGCCACCGGCTCGTCCACCGGGTGCACCGGCGTGAGACTGGTGACTCCCGACAGCCGGCCTTCGAGTGCGGCAGCCAACAGCGGCTCGTCGAACTGCACCACGACTGTGGTGTCCAGCCTCCTGGCGACCTCCGCCCGGTGCACCGCCACCCCCTCGGCGAGCGAGGCGGCCAGATCCCGCACGGCGCCTGCATCGGTGATGGCGCGATGCCCGCCGGGCAGCTCCAACTGCGCGGCCAGGGTGATCGGGCCCGGGCTTTGCACCTTGACCGTGCGGGTCGCGCCACGCAGCCCGGCGTTCTCCCACGCCTCCTCGAGCGCGTCGAGATCCTCGTTGAGCAGACTGACGGCCCGCCGCAGCACCGCGCTGCGGCCCGAGCCGATCCGGTACCCGCGGGGCACCGTGTCGATCCCGATGTCGACGAGCAGGGCGCCGCCACGGCCGATCATGTCCGCGCCGACGCCACGGGCCGGCAACTCGACCAGATGCGGCAGCGTATGCAATTCGCCGACGACGATCTCCGCTGCCTCACGAGGCGAGGTACCCGGCCACGATCCGATGCCGGTGGCGGCGGCGAAAACACTCACTCGTTGAACAGTATTCGATGGGACTAGGCTCGACCCAAAGGGTTGGGAGGTGGCCATGCCCGCAGCGGCCAGACTGATGACTGTCTGGGGTGCCGCGGCGCTACTGGCTGTGGGGTGTACGCAATCCATCACGGGTACGGCGGTGCGGGCGATCCCTGGCATCGACGACGACTCACTGTCGCCGGTCGACGTCGAGACCGTCGTGCTGGATCAGTCACAGATGCGGGCGATCACCGGGGCGGGCGAGGACCTCTCGATCATCCCGAGCATGGACGGAAAGTTTCCGGTCGACATCGAACCGCTCGTCAAAGGGGCTCCCCCGCAATGCGAATGGCTGTTCGCCGAGACGCAGACGTTCGGCCGCGAGGTCGAGGAATTCCGCAAGACCACGTTTCAGAATCCTCCCGACGGCGGACTCATCTCGGAAGCCGTCGCCGCCTACCGCTCCCCCGAGGTCGCCCGTGCCGCGTTCGACAGTCTCGCGGGACTGGTCGACGGCTGTGGCTCAAGCACTTTGGGGCCGGATCTCGTCGGCCAATGGACGGTCGCGGACGACATGGTGCGGACGCGTCCTGGCGCCTGCGGTCGCGACTATCGCGTGAAATCGGTGGTGCTGGTTGAGGTCACGTTCTGCCGCTTCCCCGGATCGGTGCCCGACATCGTCATGACGAACATCCTCGCGAATGTGCCGGAGTGATCGCCGTTAGCGCGTGATCGTCGCGCTGCCCAGCACCTCGTCGCCGTCGGGATCGGGACGGTAGAGCACCATGGTCTGCCCCGCGGCCACCCCGCGGATCGGGGCACGCAGTTCGACGACGATGCGACCGTCCCGCACCTCGGCGACACCATCGCCGATCCCGCCGTGCGCACGCACCTGCACATGGCATTCGGTCGGGCCTGCGGGCGCGACACCAGAAGTGAACACCGGTCGTTCGCCGGTCAGCGTCCACACGTCGAGATCCGCGGCGGTCCCGACGTGCACCGTGCCGGTGTCGGCGTCGATGCCGGTGACGTATCGCGGCTGACCGTCCGGTCCCGGTCCGGCGATGCCGAGGCCCTTGCGCTGGCCGATGGTGAATCCGTGCACGCCCTCGTGCTCGGCGAGCACCGTTCCGCCCGCATCGACCACGGCACCACGGCGCACACCGATCCGGGCGCCGAGAAACGCACGCGTGTCACCCGAGGGGATGAAGCAGATGTCGTGGCTGTCCGGCTTTTCGGCGACCGCAAGCCCCCGCCGGGCCGCTTCCTCGCGGATCTGGGGCTTGGGGGTGTCGCCGACGGGAAACACGGCGTGGCGCAACTGCTCGGCGGTGAGTACACCGAGGACGTAGGACTGGTCCTTGTCGGCATCGACAGCGCGACGTAGCCGCCCGTCCGACAGCCGGGCATAGTGTCCGGTTGCCACCGCGTCGAATCCGAGCGCCAGCGCGCGAGCCGCCAACGCGGAGAACTTGATTCGCTCATTGCATCGGACGCACGGGTTCGGGGTCTCACCGCGGGCGTAGGACGATACGAAGTCGTCCACCACGTCCTCAGCGAACCGGTCCGCGAAATCCCAGACATAGAAGGGGATGTCGAGCACATCGGCGACGCGGCGGGCATCTCCGGCATCTTCCTTCGAGCAGCACCCCCGTGATCCGGTGCGCAGTGTGCCGGGTGCAGACGAGAGCGCCAGGTGCACGCCGACCACGTCATGACCGGCGTCGACCATGCGGGCCGCTGCCACCGACGAGTCCACCCCGCCGCTCATCGCTACGAGTACGCGCACTAGTCGACCACTCCCGAACTGGCCAGCGCCGCCTGGCGCGCCCGCTCGACCGCAGCAGGCAGGACGGCCAGCGCCGCGTCGACGTCGGCCTCGGTGCTGGTGTGCCCCAAAGAAAGTCGCAGCGAGCCGCGCGCACTCGCCGGATCGGCGCCCATCGCGATCAACACGTGGGAGGGCTGCGCCACGCCTGCGGTGCACGCCGAACCCGTCGAGCACTCGACACCCTTGGCGTCCAGCAGCATCAGCAGCGAGTCGCCCTCGCAGCCGCGGAACGTGAAGTGGGTGTTGCCGGGAAGTCGATCCGCACCGGCCGCGCCGTTGAGACGCACATCGTCGATGCTCGACATCACACCGTCGATCAGGCGGTCGCGCAGTTCGGCGACGCGCGCACTGTTGGCTTCCAGACCTTCGACCGCGATCTTCGCGGCGGTGGCCATCGCGACGGCGCCCGCGACATCCGGTGTGCCCGAACGGACGTCGCGTTCCTGACCGCCTCCGTGCAGCAACGGCACACACGCCGTATCGCGACGCAACAGCAAGGCGCCGACACCGGTGGGTCCGCCGAACTTGTGCGCGGTGATGCTCATCGCCGAGAGTCCGCTCGCGCCGAAGTCGATGGGAATCTGACCTACAGCCTGTACGGCGTCACTGTGCATCGGGATGTCGAATTCGGCTGCGATGGCGGCGAGTTCCGCGATCGGCATGATGGTGCCGACCTCGTTGTTGGCCCACATGACCGTCACCAATGCGACGTCGTCGGGGTCCTGCAGTGCATCGCGGAGTGCCGCCGGTGAGACCGAACCCTCTGAGTCGACAGGCAACCAGGTCACCTCGGCGCCTTCGTGCTCGACCAGCCACTCGACGGCATCGAGCACCGCGTGGTGCTCGACGCCGGTGGTGACGATGCGCCTGCGGCGTGGATCGCCGTCGCGGCGCGCCCAGTAGATGCCCTTGACCGCGAGGTTGTCACTCTCGGTTCCGCCGGCGGTGAACACCACCTCGGACGGCCGCGCGCCGAGCAGCTGGGCAAGCGTCTCGCGCGCTTCCTCCATGCGGCGGCGCGCAGCGCGCCCGGTGCCGTGCAGTGAGGACGCGTTGCCGACCGTCGCCAGGACAGACGTCATCGCCTCGATGGCAGCAGGGTGCATCGGGGTGGTGGCGGCGTGATCCAGATAGACCGGCGAGGAGCCGCTAACACGCAGAACATCTGACGAGGTCATAGCCGTTCCATGGTAGCCGCCCCGGACCGGCCGCCCAGATCCCGTGGTCAGGCCACCAGCGCGTGACCGTGTCCTCGGCGCGACCCGTCCCCGCGTACCGCGGATTCGCAGCGGGCGGCGAGGTCACGGCGGTCGGTGCCCGGCAGCTGCAGCGACTCGACGTGCACGCGCACGATCGTGCGCTGGGCGGTGATCAGCCGCCGGATCGACGCGAGCAGCGTGTCCGTTCCGACATAGGCGGCGATGGTCGACGGGCGGCCGTCGCGCCCGTGGTAGCTCAGCTGCAGCGGTTGCACCGGCCTGCCGGCGTCCACCGCGGCCTGGAACATCGCGGGCCGGAACTGCCCGTACGCCAGGCCACACCACGTCGTGCCCTCGGGGAAGGCCACAACCGTCTGGCCCGCCCGCAGCCGACCCGCGATCAGGGACACCACGTCGGGCAGCCTCCGCAGATCGCCTCGCTCGATCGGGATGACCTTCATCAGCCGCGCCAGGAGCCCCAGGCCCGGCCAGTTGACCATCTCGGACTTGGCGACGAACCGACCCGGCAGGACGGAACCGATCGCGAAGACGTCCACCCACGACACGTGGCCACTCACCACCAGGACGCCCCGCAGGTTGCGAATCGGCCCTCCGGACACCGTGATTCGCACACCGAGGCATCGCAGCATCAGGCGGCAATAGCGGCGCTGCACGTGAGAGCGGCCCGGCACGGGAATCGCCAACAGGGGCACCGCAGAGAGCAACAGGAAGGCGAATGTGGCACGAATCGCGACGCGCCACGCGACGACCACCCGCTGACCGGCCGGCTCCTCGGTCGCACTGACGCAACTGGTGTCGCATGTGGCGCGTGGAAGCCAGGGACTGTCGACGGTCATGACGCCATCGCGCTCACCGCGCCCACCGACCTCAGCCGGTTGAGGTACCGCATGTCGGCCTGTCTTTTATCCAGCAGCGCGGGGAAATCACCCACCCCGAACTCGGGATCATGGGCCGGATCGCCGCATACCCGCGCGCCGAGTCGCAGGTAGCCCCGCATCAGCGGCGGCACAGTCACCCGTGCCGGCGCGGCGATGGCGTCGAGGCCCCTCCCGTCGACCGTCACCGGCTGGTACGGATACACCGTGTGCTCGGCGGGGGCCGCGTGGCGGCGGCGGACGAAGTCACGCACACCTCGGATCTGGCTGCCGGGTGCGGCGCCGTCAGCACCAGCGACAGGCACCGACACACAACCGGTCGCGTACTCGTAGCCGCAGCGGTCCAGGTAGGCCAGGATGCCGGCCCACACCAGCAGCACCACACCACCGTTGCGGTGATCCTGACGAACTACCGCACGGCCCATTTCGACGAGCGAAGGCCGCAATGCGTCGAGTCCTCGAACGTCGAATTCTGTTGCGGTGTAAAGGCCTCCGGCGGCGATGGCGCCGGGCGGCGGCAGCATCCGATAGCAGCCGACGAGTTCACCCGAGTTGTCCTCTCGGACGAGCAAATGATCGCAGTACTCGTCGAAGCGGTCGGCGTCCCTGCCGTCGGCGGCTGGGGGCAGCGCGAAGCCCGGTTCCGAGGTGAACACGTCGTGGCGAAGCCGCTGCGCCGCGTCGATGAGCGCTGGGTCGGTGGACAGCAGCAGGGTGTAGCGCGGGGTCTTCGATGCTTGGGCGGACCTGTCGGGGGCGATGAGGACAGAAGCAGTGCTCATGGCTGCACGGTCGCCCAGCAGCATCTCCGGATGGCGTCGGGAGTGTGACGTGTCCGTGAGCGCTGGGTGACGAGTTGGCCTTTTTTACCTGCTCACGTGTGCAAATTCACACGCGCATCAGGCCCGGAATGCAAAATCGCACGTTCCGCCGAGCGGAACGTGCGACTTTGCGAGTCCTGCGAACTAGCCCTTGCGAGCCTTGATCGCCTCGGTGAGCTGCGGCGCGACCTTGAACAGGTCGCCGACGATACCGAGGTCGGCGATCTCGAAGATCGGCGCCTCTTCGTCCTTGTTCACCGCGATGATCGTCTTGGACGTCTGCATACCGGCGCGGTGCTGGATCGCACCCGAGATGCCCAGCGCGATGTACAGCTGCGGCGACACGGTCTTGCCGGTCTGGCCCACCTGGAACTGGCCCGGGTAGTAGCCGGAGTCGACGGCCGCGCGCGACGCACCGACAGCGGCTCCGAGCGAGTCGGCCAATTCCTCGACGACGCTGAAGTTCTCAGCGCTGCCGACACCACGGCCGCCCGACACCACAACGGTGGCCTCGGTGAGCTCGGGACGGTCACCGGCAACCGCGGGCTCACGCTTGGTGATCTTGGTCGCGTTCTCGGCCTGCGCGGGCACCTCGACGGTGACCACTTCGCCTGCACCGTCGGCGGGTTCGGCCTCCACGGCGCCGGGACGCACGGTGATCACGGGCACCTCGGTGGTCGCCTCGGCCTCGACGGTGAACGCGCCACCGAAGATGGAGTGAACGGCCTTGCCGCCATCCTTGACCTCGACCACGTCGGTCAGCACACCGGAGCCGATACGCGCGGCCAGCCGGCCGGCGATCTCCTTGCCGTCCGCCGACGCGGCCAGCACCACACCGGCGGGGCTTGCGGACTCGACCAGCGAGGCAAGCACGTCCACAAACGGAGTGATGAGATAGTTCTCGGCGTCGTCGGACTCGGCCACGTAGATCTTGGCGGCACCGGCCGCCTTGAGCCCGTCGATCAGTCCTTCGGACGTGCCCGGCTTGCCCACCACGACGGCGGAGGGCTCACCCAATTTGCGTGCGGCAGTGATGAGTTCGGCGGTGACCTTCTTAGGGGCACCTTCTGCGTGCTCAACGAGCACAAGTACTTCAGCCATGTGTCTTCGTTATCTTTCTGGGTTCTGTTCAGCGTCTGGGGCTAGATGATCTTCTGGGCCACGAGGTACTCGGCAACCTTGGTGCCACCGTCACCTTCATCGGTGACCTTCTCGCCCGCGGTCTTGGGCGGCTTCGGGGTCGACGCGGTCACCTTCGTACCGGCGTTCGCGACACCCACCTCATCGGCCTCGACACCGATCTCAGCCAGCGTCAGCGTCGTGACTTCCTTCTTCTTCGCGGCCATGATGCCCTTGAAGGAGGGGAAGCGCGGCTCGTTGATCTTCTCGTTGACGCTGATCACGGCGGGCAGCGACGCCTCGACGGTGAACACACCCTCGTCGGTCTCGCGCTCGCCGACGACCTTGCCGCCCTCGACCGTCACCTTGCGCAGGTGCGTGAGCTGGGGCAGGCCCAGGTACTCGGCCACGATCGCGGGGACCGCGCCGCCGACGCCGTCGGTGGCCTCGTTACCGGCGATGACCAGCTCCGTGCCCTCGATGGTGCCCAGCGCGCGGGCCAGCGCCCAACCCGTCTGGACCATGTCCGACCCGTGCACGCCCTCGTCGACGAGGTGCACCGCCTTGTCGGCGCCCATCGAGAGCGCCTTGCGGATGGCCTCGGTCGCACGCTCCGGTCCGGCTGTGAGCACTGTCACAGTGCCGGCGGCGTCGCCCTCGCGCTCCTTGATCAGGAGTGCCTCTTCGACGGCGCGCTCGTTGATTTCGTCGAGCACGGCGTCGGCGGCCTCCCGGTCGAGGGTGAAATCGCCGTCGGACAGCTTGCGCTCCGACCAGGTGTCAGGGACCTGTTTGATCAGGACCACGATGTTCGTCATGAGTCTGGTTCGTCCTCCTCGAAGGGGCCGATGACCGGCCCGCAATACCACGTTTCAAGCAACCACCATCATGTTACTCGCGGGTAACTTAAGATGGATCGCAGGAACACCATAGCTGGTCGAAGTTTGCGTTCTAGCAGCACGTAGGCGGTGAACTGTTCGCCAGTGAGCTGTTTCACGTTAGCCTGCCTTGCAATGAGCGCATTCGTTACCGACGGTCCGGACCTGCCTTTGACCGGAGAACGCACGGTTCCCGGCCTTGCGGAGGAGAACTACTGGTTCCGTCGCCATGAGGTTGTCTACGAGCGGCTGGCCGCTCTCTGTGCGGATCGCGACGTGCTCGAAGCAGGGTGCGGCGAGGGGTACGGAGCGGACCTGATCGCCGACGTGGCCAACAGTGTCATCGGGCTGGATTACGACGACTCCGCGGTCGCCCACGTGCGCGCCCGCTACCCGCGGGTCGACATGCGTCAGGGCAACCTGGCCGAGCTTCCGCTCGCCGACGGCTCCGTCGATGTCGTGGTGAACTTCCAGGTGATCGAACACCTGTGGGATCAAGGGCAATTCGTCGCCGAGTGTCTTCGCGTGCTGCGCCCCAGCGGTCTGCTGCTGATGTCGACACCGAACCGGATCACCTTCAGCCCCGGTCGCGACACCCCGATCAACCCGTTCCACACCCGGGAACTGAACGCCGCCGAGCTGTCCGAACTGCTGTCCGGGGAGGGCTTTTCAGTGGAATCGATGCTGGGCGTATTCCACGGTGCGCGGTTGGCCGAGCTCGACGCGCGCCATGGGGGCTCCATCATCGACGCACAGATCGCGCGCGCCTTGGCCGATAAGCCATGGCCCACCGATCTGCTCGACGATGTCGCATCGGTGACCACCGATGACTTCGACCTACTGGACGCCGCCGAGCGAAACATCGACGAAAGCCTCGACCTTGTCGCGATCGCGGTGCGGCCATGACGCAGCCGACTCCCCGCTCCGATGCCGCCGGCACTCCGGGCATGTTCACACTCGTCCTCCACACCCACCTCCCTTGGCTGGCGCATCATGGACGCTGGCCGGTCGGCGAGGAGTGGCTCTACCAGTCGTGGTCGGCGGCCTACATCCCGCTGATGCGCGTCCTGCGCACGCTGGCTGCCGAGAACCGCAGTCATCTCCTGACGTTGGGCATGACGCCGGTGGTCACCGCCCAACTCGACGACCCGTACTGCCTGACCGGGATGCACCACTGGCTCGCCAACTGGGGGTTGCGTGCCCTGGAAGCGACGACGCTCGGTGATCCGTTGCGAGAGTTCGGCATTCGCGAACACGCCGAAGCCGAGCGGGCCCTCGAGGATTTCGCGACCTTGTGGGCGCACGGGGGCAGCCCACTGCTGCGTCAGCTGATCGACGCCGAGGCGATCGAACTGCTCGGCGGACCGCTTTCGCATCCCTTCCAGCCGCTGCTCAATCCGCGGTTGCGCGAGTTCGCTCTGCGGGAAGGACTGGCCGACGCGCAACTTCGGTTCGCGCACACACCCACCGGGATCTGGGCGCCCGAGTGCGCATACGCCCCGGGCATGGAAATCGATTACGCCGCAGCGGGTATCGGCCACTTCATGGTCGACGGTCCGTCGCTTCACGGCGACACCGCGCTCGGGCGGCCCGTCGCAGCGTCGGATGTCATCGCGTTCGGGCGTGATCTGCAGGTCAGCTACCGGGTGTGGTCACCGAAATCCGGCTATCCCGGCCACGCCGCCTACCGCGACTTCCACACCTACGACCACACGACGGGCCTCAAGCCGGCGAGAGTGACCGGCCGCAACGTCGCCTCTGACGACAAGGCGCCGTATGACCCCCAGCGCGCCGACGCCGCGATCGACGGCCACGTCACTGATTTCGTCTCCCATGTGCGTCAGCGCCTCATCGACGAGAGCGCACGAATCGGTCGGCCCGCGCACGTGATCGCGGCCTTCGACACCGAACTGTTCGGGCATTGGTGGTACGAAGGTCCGGTCTGGTTGGAACGCGTGTTGCGCGCGCTGCCGGAGGCCGGGATTCGCGTCGGCACCCTGTCCGATGCGATCACGGAGGGGTTTGTCGGCTCACCCGTCGAATTGCCGCCCAGCTCTTGGGGTTCCGGTAAGGACTGGCAGGTGTGGGCGGGCGAGCAGGTTGCCGACCTGGTCCAGTTGAACAGTGAAGTCGTCGACACCGCACTCACGACCGTCGACAAGACACTGGGTGAGACCGACACGGCACCGGCCAGAAACTTCGTCGCCGACCAGATCCTGCGGGAAACCCTGTTGACGGTGTCCAGCGACTGGCCGTTCATGGTCAGCAAGGATTCGGCAGCGGACTATGCGCGGTATCGCGCACACCTGCACGCCCACGCCACCCGCGAGATCGCCGGAGCGATGGCGTCGGGTCGCCACGACCACGCACAGCGCCTCGCCGAGGGCTGGAATCGCGCCGACGGCCTGTTCGGCGCGCTCGACGCACGGAGACTCCCCCGACCGTGAAACCCCACACCCCCGCCCCCTCCTCCGCCGAGACTGCGCACAGATCGCCCGATCCGGGCAAATTGGCGATCTGTCAGCAGTTTCGGCGCATGCCTGGAGCACGATCGTGAAGATCCTCATGGTGTCGTGGGAGTACCCGCCGGTTGTGATCGGCGGGCTCGGGCGGCACGTTCATCACCTCGCGACGGCGCTGGCCGATGCGGGCCACGAAGTGGTGGTACTGAGCCGTCGGCCCAGCGGTACCGATCCCAGCACGCATCCGTCGACCGACGAGATCGTCGAAGGTGTGCGCGTCGTCGCCGCCGCCCAGGACCCGCACGAGTTCGACTTCGGCAGCGACATGATGGCGTGGACGCTGGCGATGGGTCATTCGATGATCCGCGCCGGACTCGCCATCAAGGGCCGCCGCGGCAAACCGTGGCAACCGGACGTCGTGCACGCCCATGACTGGCTGGTCGCGCACCCGGCGATCGCACTCGCCGAATACTTCGATGTGCCACTGGTTTCCACGATCCATGCGAGCGAAGCGGGCCGACACTCAGGCTGGGTGTCGGGTGCCATCAGCAGGCAGGTGCACGCGATCGAGTCGTGGCTGGTTCACGAATCCGATTCGCTGATCACATGTTCGGCGTCGATGAGCGACGAGATCGTCGAGCTCTTCGGGCCGGGGCTGGCGGAGACCCGGGTGATCCGCAACGGAATCGAGACCGCGCGTTGGCCGTTCGCGAAGCGTCGTCCGCGCACGGGGCCCGCCCAGCTGATGTATCTGGGTCGCCTGGAGTACGAGAAAGGCGTCCACGATCTCATCGCCGCGCTCCCCCGGATTCGTCGTACCCATCCCGGCACGACGTTGACGATCGCCGGAACCGGCACCCAGCAGCAGTTTCTGATCGAACAGGCGCGTAAGCACAAGGTGCTCAAGGCCGTCACGTTCGCGGGGCATCTGCACCACGAGGAACTCGTGAGCATGCTGCACACCGCGGACGTCGCCGTCCTACCCAGCCACTACGAGCCGTTCGGCATCGTCGCACTCGAAGCCGCCGCCACCGGAATCCCGTTGGCTACCTCGAATGTCGGTGGCCTCGGCGAGGCGGTGATCGACGGGCAGACCGGCGTCTCCTTCCCCCCGCGCGACATCGCCGGGATCGCGGCTGCCGTCCGCAAAGTCCTCGACGACCCCGACGCGTCACAACAGCGCGCGATCGCCGCCCGCGAGCGCCTCAACTCCGATTTCGAATGGCACACCATCGCAGGCGAGACCGCGCAGGTCTACCTGGCCGCCAAACGGCGTGAGCGCGAACCGCATCGGCGGCGCCCCATCGTCGAGCATGCGCTGCCCGATCGCTGACCACCAGGTTTAGCGCGCGGCCTTCTTGCGTTCGATGTCCGCCAGCGCCGCGGCGAGCTCGGCACGCTGAGCCGCCGACGTCTCCCACGACAGCTTGCGGTTCTTGACGACCTTCGCCGGTGCGCCGACGGCGATCGAGAAGTCCGGGATCTCACCTTTGACCACCGCGTGCGAGCCGAGCACGCAGCCACGGCCGATCGTCGTGTTGCGCAGAATCGTCACCTTGGTGGCGATCCAGGTGTCGGGACCGATCCGCACCGGGCCCTTCACGATGCCCTGGTCCTTGATCGGCAGCTCGATGCTGTCCATCCGGTGGTCGAAGTCGCACACGTACACCCAGTCCGCCATCAGCACGGAATCGCCCAACTCGATGTCGAGATACGTGTTGATCACGTTGTCCCGCCCGAGGACCACCTTGTCGCCGAAGCGCAACGACCCCTCGTGACAGCGGATCGTGTTCTTGTCGCCGATGTGCACCCAGCGACCGATCTCCATCGTGGACAACTCCGGCGTTGCCTGGATTTCCACGCCCTTGCCGAGGAAGACCATGCCGCGGGTGATGATGTGCGGGTTGGCGAGCTTGAACTTCAGCAACCGCCAGTAACGCACGAGGTACCACGGGGTGTAGGCCCGATTCGCGATGACCCACCTCAACGAGGCCATGGTGAGGAACTTGGCTTGGCGCGGATCGCGCAGACGCGAACCTCGCCACCGCTTGTGCAGCGGCGCGCCCCACATCGTTGTCATGGCCGGAAAGCCTACGCGAGCCATCGGGTGCCGAACGGTTACCCTCACTGGGACTTCCAAGGCGGGCAGAACACGAAAGAAAGGGCGCAGTGTTCCGGCGATCGATCGTGCTGGCGGCAACAGCGCTGATCACGGCCGCGCTGGCCGGTTGCGGAAACACCGACTCCTGGGTCGAGGCGCATGCGTCCTCGGGGTGGGCCGCCCAGTACGGCGACGCCCGCAACAGCAGCTACCAGCCGAACGACGGCGCCGACTCGCTGCGTCTGGAGTGGGTCCGCTCGGTCAAGGGTGAGCTCGCGGCGCAGGTGGCGCTGGGCTCCGGCAGCTATCTGGCCGTCAACGCGCAGACCCCGGCCGGCTGCTCGCTGATGGTGTGGGAGGCCGACAACCGCGCCCGGCAACGCTGGTGCACCCGCCTGGTACAGGGCGGCGGCTTCTCCAGTCCACTTTTCGATGGATTCGACAACCTCTACGTCGGCCAACCCGGGGCCATCATCTCGTTTCCGCCCACGCAGTGGATCCGCTGGCGTCAACCGGTGATCGGGATGCCGACCACGCCGCGAATTCTGACGCCCGGCCACCTGTTGGTGGTCACTCACCTGGGGCAGGTCCTGGTGTTCGACGCGCACAAGGGCGTCGTCGACGGATCCCCGCTCGACCTGATCGACGGCGTCGATCCCAAAGACCCCGAGCGCGGCCTCGCGGACTGCCAGCCCGCACATGCCCGCTGCCCCGTGGCGGCGGCGCCGGCATTCGCCGAGCAGACGGGGATCATCGTGCTCAGTCTGTGGGAACCGGACACCGACGCTCCGGTGCTCGTCGGGTTGCGCTACCGCCCGGGTCAGAACCCGGTGCTGACCCGCGAGTGGACCAGCGATGCCGTCAGCGGCGGACCCCTGGCCAGTCCGGTGCTGTCGGCGGACGGTTCGACCGCCTACGTCAACGGGCGCGACGAGCATCTGTGGGCGATCGACACCGCCGACGGCACACCGAAATGGTCGGTCCCGCTGGACTATCTGGCGCAGACGCCGCCGTCGGTGTCGCCTGACGGCCTGATCGTGGCCGGCGGCGGCCCAGGGGCCAAGCTCGTCGGCATCAAGGACGCCGGCGACAAGGGCGAGGTGACCTGGACCCGTGACGATGTCGAACCGCTGACCACGTCGAGTCAGTCCGGTACTCACGTCGCGTACGCGGTGGCGCGCGACGGTGAGGACGCTCAGGCGTTGGTGGTCTTCGATCCCGCCGACGGCCGCACCGTGAACAGCTATCCCCTGCCCAATGCGGGAGGGTGGCCGGTCGGCGTCTCGATCGGCCAAGACCGCCGCGTCGTCACGGCGACGAGCGAGGGCCGGGTCTACGGGTTCGCGCCGGCTTAAAGCGCCAGCATCGGTGCGACGGAGGCGCGCGGCACCGACGCCTGGACCGGACCTGCCGACTCCGGGAACATCTCGCCCTGGCTGAAGAAGAAGATCAACGAATCGTCGGTCAGCGCGAAGTTCTGGTAGTTGGCCGGATCCAGGCCCGCGCTTGCAGGGATCGCGTCTGCCAGACCCTGCTCTCTCGACAGGTAGTTGTTCACCTCGGGGTAGATCACGTCTAGCGGTTTGGTGCCCTGCTTGAACAACGACCCGAAGGTGATGGGTGAGCGGTTGGCATGATTCCAGTTGAACGCCTGATACCAGGTCACCGGGTGCGCACCGCCCACGTTCTGATACACCTCGAACACCAGACTCTCGGTGCCGAGCAGCGGCAGACCCGAGCGGTAGCCGGTGCCCTTGGCGTCGAGCACGTAGGGCAGCCCGCGCGAGCCGGGCATATCCGAGACGTTGACGAACCCGTCGCGGGTCTGGGTCAGGTAGTCGACCACCGCCTGCTGATCGGGATATTGCGCGGGAAAGGCGAAGTCAAGGAGATACGTGTCGTTCTGGGCGTGCACCCGACAGATCTGGTCGGCGTCCACCGTGCCGCCCAACTCGGCGCACGCCGACTGCGCCGACGCCACCGGAGCGCCGATCGTGCCGGCGATGACACAGGCACCCAGCACAGCGGCTGCCGTCTTCAGAATGCGCATCGTTGGACGTCCTCGAAGCGGGGCGTCGGCTCCGCCGCCGACGCATCACTGCCAGGGTACGTGTCGTTTCAGAGGGGGCGCGGAAGCTCAGCGCGACGGACGGCAGATGAACGCCCTTGCCTGGCTTGACGCCCCGGTCCCGATCCGGGTGATGACCACCGAGACCGACTGCGTTCCGCGTAGCCGCAGCCGGTGCCGCAGCGCGTCGGGATCGACGTCCACACCGCGCACCAGGATCTCGGCCGCACCGACGTTGCGGCCCGAAAGCGCCTGGCGCAGTCGGCGTTCGCTGTAGGCGAGCTCCTCGAGCACCTCGAAACCACGCACCCCGGAAGGCACGCGATCGCCGGACAGGTAGGCGATGTCGGGGTCGAGTTGCCACAGGCCGTGCCTGGCCGCGTAGTGGCGCACCAGTCCCGCGCGGACGACCGCGCCGTCGGGGTCGACGATCCATCGGCCGACCGGCGCCACGGCGCACTCGTCGGGTTCGGCGTCCGTGATCTCCTCCCCCGTGTCGAGCATGCTGGCGCGCCGAGTCACGCCCGGCGTGGCCAGCCCCGCCGACCACAGACACGCCTCACGTACGCCACCGGCGGCTGAGGTCACCTCGACTTCGCCGCTGAAGCCCAAGCCGGTCAAAGCATCGAAATCGATTCCGGGCGCGCACTTTACGACGATGTCGCGACCCCCGTACACCTCGAGCAGGAGGTCGAGGCCCGGGGTGTAATCACGCGGATCGAAGCGCCGCCGACCACCGCGTCGGCGCGCAGGGTCGAGCAGGACGACGGCCGAACGGGTGATCGGCCGCAGCGCGTCGGCCCGGCACAGGTCCACGTCGGCGACGTTGTGCCGTGCCATCGCCAGCCGAACCGGGTCCACGTCGCTGCCGACGAGAGTGGTCGTCGAATTCCGTAGCGCGGCAAGCTCGGTGCCGATCGAACAGGTGGCGTCGTGCACGACCGCACCCGTCAGCCGCCGGGCTCGATGCGCGGCGACCGCCTGCGTCGTCGCCTGCTGGAGCGCCTCGTCGGTGAACAGCCAGTCCGCGGCGTCGTCGAACTTCGTCGCGGCCCTGCGGCGCAACACCGTCGTCTCCACCAGGACGGCCGCTCGCTCGCCGAAACGCTCACGGACCGAAGCGATGTCGGCGACCAGAGTGGCCGGCTCCAGGCGCAGGCCGCCGACTTCGCCGAGCGCCTGCCTGCCGGCGTCGCTGCGTAGATAGGCGACGTCGTCGAGGCGGAAAGCTACGACGGCTTGACCCCGGTGACCATCACGTTGTAGAACCAGCCCTTCGGCACGACGCGACGCCACAGATTGTCGTCGACCCAGCTCAGGGTGATCCAGCTGTTGAACGCGAATTTCGCGTAGCCCCAACCCAATCGGCCGGGCGGTACCGCAGCCTCCAGGGTGCGCAGCGGCCACCCGAGCATCGCCGCGGTGAACTCCGTGGTGCTGGTCGAGATGTCGACCGCGCCGGCGCTGCGTGCCATGCGCTCCAGATCGCCGGGCGAGAACGTGTGCAGGTCGACGATCGCCTCCAGCGCGGCCGCGCGTGACGACTCGTCGAGTTCGGACTGCGGGCGACGCCAGCTGGTCAGCCCCGGCAGCTTGGTCAGGTTCGTCACGACGCGCCATGTCAAGGTCGACAACGGTCGCGCGTAGTTCTCCCCGGCGTTGCTCGGTTCGCCGGCGAACACGAATCGGCCGCCGGGCTTGAGGACGCGCACGACCTCGCGCAGCGACAACTCGACATCGGGGATGTGATGCAGGACGGCGTGCCCGACGACGAG
This sequence comes from Mycobacterium barrassiae, assembly GCF_025822765.1. Taxonomy (GTDB): domain Bacteria; phylum Actinomycetota; class Actinomycetes; order Mycobacteriales; family Mycobacteriaceae; genus Mycobacterium; species Mycobacterium barrassiae. The sequence goes on from NZ_JACKUK010000023.1 coordinate 521,988, forward strand.
GTCGAAGGTGTTGTCGTCGTACGGGATGCCTTCGGCGTCGGCGACGCGGCCGTCGATCTCGAGGCCCAGGTTCTCGCCGTTGCGCACGGCCACCTTGACCATCCCTGGCGACAGGTCCGTCACCGACCCGCGACGCGCCACCCCGGCCTGGATCAGGTTGAGCAGGAAGAACCCGCTACCGCAGCCGAGCTCGAGGGCGCGATCGTAGGGCAGATTGCGCAGTTCGTCCTCCGGCACCGTCGCGTCGAACAGGTCGCGGGCGTAGTCGACACAGCGCTTGTCGTAGGAGATCGACCACTTGTCGTCGTACGACTCGGCCTCCCAGTCGTGGTAGAGCACCTGGGCGAGCTTGGAGTCGTGGCGGGCCGCCTCGACCTGCTCCGCGGTGGCGTGCGGATTAGGTTTCGGGTCAACGGTCATAACAGGGCAGCCTAAAGGTCGAACGACGCCTTGGCGGCAGCCAGTACCTGAGCAGGATGTTCGACGAACCGCCGCGCCCAGGCCAGCGCCGCGTCATAGACGCTGTCGGGGGCGACCATCTCGTCGATCAGGCCCAGCGCGAGCGCCTCCTTGGCATCGAGGAAGCGGCCGCTGAACACCATGTCCTTGGCCTTTGAGAGGCCGACGGTGCTCGCCAGCCGCGAGGTGCCGCCCGCAGGCACCAGCCCGGCCAGGATCTCGGTCACGCCGAACCTGACGTTGTCGCCGGCGACGCGCCAGTCCGCGGCCAGCGACAGGTTGAGCCCGCCACCGAGCGCGTATCCCGTGATCGCGGCGACGGTGGGTTTGGGGATCGCGGCCAGCGCGTCGACGGCCTGCCGGCAGACCTGTGCGGCCGTCGCGGCTTCGGCGTTGTTGAGCAGCGACCGCTCCCGCACGTCGTCACCGGCGGAGAAGATCTCGTGGCCGCCGAAGAGGATGACGGCGCGCACGTCGTCACGCCCGCCGATCTCCGCCGCCGCGATCCCCAGCTCGCGGTACACCTGACGGGTCAGCGCGTTGGTGGGTGGCCGCGACAGCAGCAGGGTGGCGACGCCGGGCTGGTCGTCGCTGGTGTGGATGGAGACGAACTCCCTCACGGGGTGCGTCCCCCGAGCGCCTGGTTGTAGCGCTCGCCGTCGAAGAACTCGAACTCCAGGTTCCCGTCGGTCATGTTCATGTTCGGCGAGATCGGCTCGATCTTTCGTTCGACGGCGAGGATTTCGGCGACGGTGTGGCCCGCCAGCGCATCGAGCTGCGTCCACGTCGGCGGCAGCAGGAAGGTGCGGTGCGCGGCGAAATCGTCGAGCGCCGCTTCGGGTGTGGTCCAGTCGGCTTTGTCGGATTCAGTGTTGTCGCCGTCGGCACGCTGGCCGTCCGGAAGCGCGCCGACGAAGAAGTAGGTGTCGTAGCGGCGGGTGCGCTCCTCTTTCGGGGTCACCCAATTCGCCCATGGCCGAAGGAGATCGGCGCGCAGCATCAGCTTCTCGGTGCTCAGGAACTCGCCGAACGACAGCTCCTTGCTGACCAGTGCGGCGCGGGCGTCGCGGTAGCTCGACGCATCGTCGACGAGCAGGTCCGGGTCGTCGGCGGCGCCTGCGAAAAGTACGCCGCACTCTTCGAAGGTCTCCCGCGCCGCCGCGCACACCAACGCCTCGGCGAGGTCGGCGTCGGTGTTGAGCCGGTCAGCCCACCAGTGCTTGTCGGGGCCGTGCCAGTCGATGTCGGCGTTGCGGTCGCGGTCGTCGACGCCGCCGCCCGGGAAGACCATCACGCCACCGACGAAGTCCATCTTGCGGTGCCGTCGCATCAGGAACACTTCGATCTGGCCGGGCGTCTTGTCGCGGATCAGCATCACCGTCGCGGCCGGTCTCGGGGTCAATGGGTCTACCACTGGGTCTTCAGTCATGCTCGCCTCCTGTGCGCAGCCCGGCTCCTGGCCCGGCGCGCGAAGTAACGACCGTCGGAGTATTCGAGGACGATCGACTGCCCGAACGCCTTCGACAGGTTCTCGGCGGTCAGTACGTCGGGAAGTAGGCCGGAGTCTATGACCTTGCCCTCGGACAGGATCAGACCGTGGGAGAAGCCACGCGGAATCTCCTCGACGTGGTGGGTGACCAACACCAGTGCGGGGGAATCCGGATCCAGCGCCAGATCCTCGAGCCGCGCCAGGAGGTCCTCGCGTCCGCCGAGATCGAGGCCGGCGGCGGGCTCGTCGAGCAGCAGCAACTCGGGGTCGGTCATCATCGACCGCGCGATGAGCACGCGCTTGCGCTCGCCTTCCGAGAGGGTTCCGTAGGCGCGTTCGGCGAGGTGTTCGGCACCCACGCTTTCGAGCATGTCGATCGCCTGCTCGTAGTCGACGTCGTCGTAGCGCTCCCGCCAGCGGCCCAGCACCGAGTAGCCGGCCGACACCACCAGGTCGCGAACCACTTCATCGTCGGGGACGCGCTGCGACAGCGCCGAACTGCTCAGGCCGACGCGTGCGCGCAGCTCGGACATGTCGGTGCGACCCAGGCGCTCACCCAGGACGTACGCCGTTCCGGTCGACGGATACTCCATCGCTGCCGCGATGCGAAGCAATGAGGTCTTGCCTGCGCCGTTGGGTCCGATGACCACCCAGCGTTCGTCGAGTTCGACCGACCACGTGATCGGACCGACGAGAACCTGGCCGCCGCGGCGCAGCGACACCTTGGCGAAGTCGATCAGCAGGTCGGGGTCGGCTGTATCTCCTTCGTCGACTGGCACCCGCCCATCGTAATGAAGCGATTTCGGCGTGCTCGGTCGCGCTCAGCATGACTGCGCACGCCCAAATCGCTGGCGTCGGCGACCGAGGCCCAGCCGCTGACGGCGAGGACGCGCTTCGGGGTGATCCGGACGAAGAACTGAACCAGCGGGCCGATGCCGAACGCGTAGAGCACGGTGCCGACGCCGACGGTCCCGCCGAGCAGCCATCCAAGGGCCAGCACAGTCGCCTCGATCGACGTGCGGACCAGCCGCACCGACAGCCCCGTGCGCACCACAAGTCCCGTCATAAGACCGTCGCGGGGACCTGGACCGAGTCCGGCACCGACGTAGAGCACGGTGCTGAACGCGTTGAGCACCACCGCACCGACCATCATCGCGACGCGGGCGGCCATCGACGACGGTTGCTCCATCAGCAGCATTCCGACGTCGACGGTGATCGCGATGACGACGACGTTGGCGACGGTGCCGATGCCGGGCCGGTTGCGCAGCGGAATCCACGCGAGCAGCACGACGGCGCCGACCACTGCCGACGCGATACCGATCGTCATCGGTGTATGCCGGGCCAGACCCTGGTGAAAAACGTCCCACGGATCGAGGCCCAGCCCGGCGCGCACCATCATCGCCATCGAGAGGCCGTAACCGGTCAACCCGACGAGCAGCGCCGTGCCACGCAGGGACCCTCGCATCATCCCCCTCACGCGTGATGAGGGAAGCGCATCCGGATGAGCTCCACTTCGCGGGCCATGCGCTCGGCGTCGCGATCTTGATAATCCACGCAACCGACCGGCACCTCCCAGCTGAAGGCCCGCGCCAGTCCGCGACCCAGTTTCGATATCCACTTCGTACTCATAACCCGATAATTGAGGTGATCTGGCTTGCTCATCAATAGCCAGTTAGCGCATACTGGCTTGCAAATGACGGTAGAACTGGCGGGTCGAGCCCTCGACGTGGACCTATTGGCCCGCGAATTGGGCAACTGGCGCACGTCCAGTCAAAGTGGACCGGCGTATCAGGGGCTGGCCGACGCGATCCGCCTGCTGATCATCGACGGCCGTCTCCCGGTCGGCTCGCGGCTGCCGAGCGAGCGCACGCTCGCCGACGCGCTGCGCGTATCGCGCACGACAGTCACCGCCGCCTTCAACCAGCTGCGCGAGGACGGCTACCTCCACGCACGGCGCGGGGCGCGCAGCACCACCGCGCTGCCAGTGACGCCTCCCGTGCGGACCGATGCGCTGCCGGCGACGGTGAGCCTGGCCGCCGCCGCGCTGTCGGCTCCGGCCGCGGCGGTGATGGAGTCGTTCGTCGACGCCACGCGTGACGTCACGCCGTATCTGCACGAGCCCGGCCACGAACTCGTCGGTGTGAGCGCACTGCGCGAGGCCATCGCCGAAAGATACTGTGAGCGTGGACTTCCCACCGATCCCGATGAAGTGTTGGTGACTACCGGTGCACTCCACGCGATCTCATTGATCCTGACGACGTATGTGCAGCCCGGCGACCGCGTGCTTGTGGAACAACCCACTTATCACGGGGCGCTGTCGGCCATCAACACCACAGGTGCACGTCCGGTCCCCGTCGCGATGACCGAGGCGGGCTGGGAACTCGACGCGGTACAGGCCGCGATCAACCAGCTGGCCCCTAACCTTGCCTACTTCATTCCCGACAACCAGAACCCCACGGGGCTCACGATGCCCGAGGGCGACCGAAAGCGCTTGGCGCGCATCATCGCCGAGTCACGCACCCGCACGATCATCGATGAGACAATCCTCGACATGTGGCTGGACGGGCCGATACCCGCTCCCCTGGCGGCCGCGATGATGACACCTCGCGATCTGCTTCTCACCGTGGGTTCGATGTCCAAGTCGTTCTGGGGTGGACTGCGCATCGGCTGGATCCGGGCCGAGCGCGCCACGATCGCGACCATCGCCGCGCTGCGGCCGTCGATTGACATGGGCACCCCGGTGCTCGAACAATTCGCCGCCGCAAGGCTTCTCGGCCGCCGCGACGAGGTACTGCCCGAACGCCGCGAAATCCTGCGGACCCGTCGCGCCCTGTTGCAGTCGTTGTTGAGTCGCCAGCTGCCCGATTGGGAACCGGGACCGGGAGTCGGGGGGATGTCGCTGTGGGTGCGGCTGCCGGCGCCGATGAGCACCGCGCTGTCGGCGGCGGCCTCGCGCCTCGGACTCGACCTGCCCGCCGGACCGCGATTCGGTGTCGACGGGACGCTGGAGCGGTTTGTGCGCATCCCCTACGCGCTACCCGAAGAACAACTCACCGAGGCCATCGAGCTGCTCGCTCGCGCGTGGCACAGCATCACGGGCGCGACGGCGCCGGAGCCGACGACCGTCGTCGTCTAATCCAGCCTGAGCAGTCGCAAAGTGCACCGAACTCGCGGCGTGTCGGTGCCGTTTGTGTCTGCTCGCGCAACAGTGGCTAGTCGTCGGGGATGTCGACGCGACGCACCACGCCGTCACGCGCGTCGGCGGCCTCGATCTCCGCACGCGTGATACCCAGGATGAACAACACGGTGTCGAGATACGGGTGGCTGAGCGAGGCGTCGGCGACTTCACGCAATGCCGGCTTGGCGTTGAAAGCCACACCCAGACCGGCGGCGCTGAGCATGTCGATATCGTTGGCGCCGTCGCCGACGGCGACCGTCTGCTCCATCGGCACCCCGGCCTGGTTCGCAAAGTCGCGCAGCGCCTTGGCTTTTCCTGGCCGGTCGACGATCTGGCCCACCACGCGGCCCGTCAGTTTCCCGTCGACGATCTCGAGTTCGTTGGCCGCGACGAAGTCCATCTCGAGCTCGTGCGCCAGCGGTTCGATGACCTGACGGAAGCCACCGGACACGATGCCGCAGTAAAAACCCAAGCGCCGCAACGTCCGTATCGTCGTCCGCGCACCAGGTGTCAGCTCGATCTGCTCGCCGACCTCCTCGAGCACGTTGGCGGGCAGGCCCGCCAACGTCGCGACGCGGCGGTTCAGCGACTCCGCGAAGTCCAACTCGCCGCGCATCGCTGCTTCGGTGATTTCGGCGACCGCCGCGTGCGCCCCGACGCGGTCGGCGAGCATCTCGATGACCTCGCCCTGGATCAACGTCGAGTCGACGTCAAAGACGATGAGCCGCTTGGCCCGTCGGGAAAGGCTGTAGTCCTCGAGGGCGATGTCGATGCCCTCCTCGACGGCGACGCGTGCCAACGCCGCCTGCAGCGGGCCGTACGTTCCGTCCTCCGGCACCGACACCCGCAGTTCGAGCCCGGTCACCGGGTAGTCGGAGACGCCGCGGATGAAATCGATGTTGACGCCGAGCGCAGCGACCTCGCGGGCCACGACGCCAAAAGCTTCCGCGCTGATCGGACGGCCCAGCACGACGATGGTGTGGGTGGACGGCTCGCGGAGTACGGGCAGGTCGTCGCTGGGCTCGATCGAGACGTCCAATCCGAAGCCCTCGATGGCGGCGCGCACCTCGTCACGCAGTCCAGCCCCTGCGGTGACCTCGTCGCTGCCCGCGACCAGGACGCCCAGCGTCAGTTGACGCCGGATGACGACCTGTTCGACGTTGAGGAGCTCGACCTTGTGCCGGGACAGCACCTCGAAAAGAGCCGAGGTGACGCCCGGTTGGTCGGGGCCGGTGACTGTGATCAGCAGCGACGAGCGCTTGCGCGAAGAGCCGGTAGGTGAAGTCACCTTGCGACCATGTGCCCAACTAGCCTTTCGGCCCGTTAGGTGCGGACGTTCTCGTTGTCCAGCCGCGTCACGTCGCCATCGTCAGGCCCGTGCGCCCGGCCGACGTGCGCCTCGGCACGCATCCGATCCACCATGTGCGGGTAGTGCAGCTCGAATGCGGGCCGTTCCGAACGGATTCGGGGCAGCTCGGTGAAGTTGTGCCGCGGCGGCGGGCAACTGGTGGCCCACTCCAGCGAGTTGCCGTAACCCCACGGATCGTCGACGGTGACCGGCTCGCCGTAGCGCCAGCTCTTGAAGACGTTCCACACGAACGGAATCGTCGAGATGCCCAGGATGAAGGCACCGATCGTCGAGACGACGTTCAGCGTGGTGAAGCCGTCGCTGGGCAGATAGTCGGCGTAGCGACGCGGCATGCCTTCGTCACCGAGCCAATGCTGCACCAGGAAGGTGGTGTGGAAGCCGATGAACGTCAGCCAGAAGTGCAGCTTGCCGAGCCGTTCGTCGAGCAGGCGGCCCGTCATCTTCGGGAACCAGAAGTAGATGCCCGCGTAGGTCGCGAACACGATGGTGCCGAAGAGCACGTAGTGGAAGTGCGCGATCACGAAGTAGGAATCCGTGACGTGGAAGTCCAGCGGCGGGCTGGCCAGCAGCACACCCGAGAGACCACCGAGCAGGAACGTGACGAGGAAGCCCACCGAGAACAACATCGGTGTTTCGAACGTCAACTGGCCCTTCCACATCGTGCCGATCCAGTTGAAGAACTTGATACCGGTCGGCACGGCGATCAGGAACGTCATGAAGCTGAAGAACGGCAGCAGGACCGCGCCCGTCGCGTACATGTGGTGCGCCCACACCGCCACGGACAGCGCGGCGATCGACAGCGTCGCGTAGATCAGGGTGGTGTAACCGAAGATCGGCTTGCGGCTGAACACCGGGAAGATCTCCGACACGATGCCGAAGAACGGCAACGCGATGATGTACACCTCGGGGTGGCCGAAGAACCAGAACAGGTGCTGCCACAACAGCACGCCGCCGTTGGCCGGGTCGTAGATGTGTGCACCGAGGTGGCGGTCGGCGGCCAGACCGAACAGTGCGGCGGTCAGGATCGGGAATGCGATCAGCACCAGGATCGACGTGACCATGATGTTCCAGGTGAAGACCGGCATGCGGAACATGGTCATGCCCGGGGCGCGCATGCAGACCACCGTGGTGATCATGTTGACGCCACCGAGGATGGTGCCGAGACCACCGACGGCCAGGCCCATGATCCACAGGTCACCGCCGGCGCCGGGCGAGTGAATCGCGTCGGTCAGCGGCGAGTACGCGGTCCAGCCGAAGTCGGCGGCACCACCGGGGGTGATGAAGCCGGCGGTCGCGATCAGCGCGCCGAACAGGAACAGCCAGAAGGAGAACGCGTTGAGCCGCGGGAACGCCACGTCGGGCGCCCCGATCTGCAACGGAAGGACCAGGTTGGCGAACCCGAACACGATCGGCGTCGCGTAGAACAGCAGCATCACCGTGCCGTGCATGGTGAACAGCTGGTTGAACTGCTCGTTCGACAGGAACTGCAGCCCTGGCATCGCCAACTCGGTGCGCATGAACAACGCCATCAGCCCGCCGATGAAGAAGAAGATGAAGCAGGCGACGCAGTACATGATGCCGATCATCTTGTGATCGGTCGTGGTGATCAGCTTGTAGACCAGGTTGCCCTTCGGGCCGAGCCGGGCCGGGAACGGACGGCGAGCCTCGAGTTCTCCGATTGGGGGCGCTTCGGCTACCAACAGATCCTCCAAACATCCAGTCGGGAAATCCCGGCGGTCTTCACTGATGAATCCTAACTCCCGGTGTACCCGGAAGTCGTGGTGGTCCTACAAACTGTCGTAAATGATTCACGACGCGGGCTGACCTGCTGCAACCTGGCTGGATGTTAACGTCAGCGACGTGCTGATCAGCGGACCTCGTGCCGGCCTGCTGGCCTCGTCGGCTGCGATCGCGGCAGCGCTGGCCATCACGATCGTCAGCGGCTGCGGATCGCTGGGCGGCGATGAGCCTGCCACCGCCGGCGAGTCGTCCGTCATCACCAGCACCACGAAGATCGCCAGTGCCGGCGTCCTGGGCAATCAGCGCAGGCCAGACGAGTCCTGCGCCTCCGAACCGGCCCCGGTCGACCCCGGTCCGCCCGATCGGCTGGTCCAACATGCCGCGGGCGAAACCGAGGTGCGTGCGGATCCGCAACGCATCGTGGTGCTCTCCGGCGATCAGCTCGACACGCTGTGTGCGCTCGGTCTGCAATCCCGCGTGGTGGCCGCCGCTCTGCCCGACGGCTCCACGAGCCAACCCTCCTACCTCGGCCAGGTCATCCACGATGTGCCGCCGGCCGGTACCCGCACCGCACCCGATATCGAGGCGATCAAGGCCGCGACCCCCGACCTGATCCTGGGGTCGGAGGCACTGACGCCCGGCGGTTTCGGTGAGCTCTCGGCGATCGCGCCGACGGTGTTCACCGGCCCTCCCGGCGCCAAGTGGCAGGACAACATGCGAACCGTCGGCGCGGCGACCGGTCGGCTCGATGCGGCCAACGAAATGATCGACGGGTTCGAGCGGGCCGCCGACAAGACCGGCGCCGAAAACGACGCCACTCACTTTCAGGCGTCGATCGTGCAGTTCACCGACAGCGTGATGCGGGTCTATGGGCTCGACAACTTCCCCGGCAGCGTATTGGCCGCAGCGGGCGTCGATCGTCCTGCGTCGCAACGGTTTACCGACAAGCCGTATATCGAGATCGGTATCTCCGACGCGGATCTGGATGACTCGCCTGACTTCTCCGCCGCCGACGGCGACATCGTCTACATCTCGTTCGACTCGCCCGCGGCCAAAGACCGTGCACCCCGTGTGCTGGAAAGCGACGCGTGGAAGAAGCTGTCCGCCAATCGCGACAACCGAGTGTTCGCGGTGAACGACGAGGTGTGGCAGACCGGCGAAGGCATCGTCGCGGCACGCGGCATACTCGCCGACCTTCCATGGATCAACGCGCCGATCAACTAGCCTGGCGTAGATGTTCCACGTCTTGAAATCCACCTACCTGCAGCCACCCGACGTCGTGAACGAGACCCGGCCCGCTCATCTGGAGTGGCTGAAGGGCGAGGTCGCCGCCGGTCGAATCGTGCTGGCGGGCCGCCTGGAGGACGAGTCGGGCGCAATTCTGTTGACCGGCGACATCAGCGCAGATGAGGCGCAGGCCATCGTCGACAACGACCCCTACACCGCTGCCGAGGTGGCCCGTTACGAGCGACTGTCGTTCAACGGCGCCTTCCGCGCGCCGGGACTTTAGGGGCTAACTCACAGCTTCGCGGGGAAGCGCGCGGCAGCCTCAGTCGTTTTACTTGAGTAGCCGCGTTGTCGCGGCGAATTTCCTTTTAGTGAATACCCGAGGTAGAAGGCCGCTATGACCACCGTTTCCGCGTATGCCGCCACGTCGGCGACCGAACCGCTGACTGAGACCACCATCACCCGTCGCGAGGTCGGCCCCCATGACGTGGCGTTCGACATCCATTTCGCAGGCATCTGTCACTCCGATATCCACACCGTCAAGGGCGAGTGGGGCGATGTCGTCTATCCGTTGGTGCCGGGCCACGAGATCGCCGGCGTCGTCACCGAAATCGGCTCCGAGGTCACCAAGTTCAAGGTGGGCGATCGGGTCGGCGTCGGCTGCTTCGTCGACAGCTGTCGGGAGTGCGCTCAGTGCCGAGCCGGCGAGGAGCAGTACTGCACCAATCCGGGAATGGTCGGCACCTACAACGGCATCGGCCGCGACGGCGAGCGCACTCAGGGCGGCTACAGCGGCGCGATCGTCGTCGACGAGAACTATGTGTTGCACATCCCCGACAGCATTCCGCTCGATGCCGCTGCACCTCTGCTGTGCGCGGGCATCACCATGTATTCGCCTCTGCGCCACTGGAATGCGGGCCCGGGCACACAGGTGGCGGTGATCGGACTCGGCGGACTGGGACACATGGCGGTCAAGCTCGCCCATGCGATGGGTGCGACGGTCACCGTGCTGAGCCAGTCACTGAAGAAGATGGAGGACGGCCTGCGGTTGGGCGCCGACGAGTACTACGCCACCTCCGACCCGGCGACGTTCGAAACCCTCTCCAACTCATTCGATCTCATTCTGAACACGGTGTCGGCCAACCTGGACCTGAATGCTTATCTGAGGCTGTTGAAGCTCGACGGCACGCTGGTTGAGCTCGGGATGCCCGAACACCCCATGACCGTTGGGGCCCCGGTACTGGTGTCCGGACGGCGCAGCTTGGCTGGCTCGTTGATCGGCGGCATCGCAGAGACGCAGGAGATGCTCGACTTCTGCGCCGCGCACGACGTCCGTCCCGAAATCGAGGTCATCACACCGGATTACATCAACGAGGCGTATCAGCGGGTGCTTGCCAGCGACGTGCGCTACCGGTTTGTGATCGATACCGCGACGTTGCGCCAGTAGAAGGGGTCAGAAATGGCGCAGGGTGGCCACGCCCAGAAACATGCCTGTGCCGGAGGCGTCGTTGGTGAACTTGGTCTGGGTCTCTAAGGGTTCGATGGTCCAGCCGTTGATGTGGTAGGTCTGGCCAAGGCTCAGGGAGACGTTCTGTGTTCCCGGGCCGGCGCCCAGGATGGGAACCTTGGCCCAGTAGAACTGCCCTGCGCCCCGCTTCACCGCGAGGTTCAGCCGCTGGAAGAACTTCGTCGAGGCCCACGGTGACAGCGCGAACGGCTGGCCGTCCGTCTGTTGGCATATCACCATCGGGCCACCGCCCTGGGGCACGTTGTCGGCGCTGACCAAGCAGCGGATCTTTCCGTCCGGGGTGACGACCATCGTGCCGTCGTCGGCCGCCGCGGGTGGCGCCAGGGGCAACGCAATGGCGGCGAACATCGCCACGGACACGGCGATCACTTTCCGAATCATCTCTGTCCCAACGCGCGCGGAATCCTTGCCAGGGGTGATGCTCTCACGACGGGGCGTGGTTTAGTCCGTAACCCCTCAGACTTGCTGCGCAGACGTGCCGCGCCGCGCGTCGCGACGGGCTAGCGTGACAGCGATGACGCCCATGTTGCCCGAATTCGACGAGTGGTTGAACAACGCTCTGGTCGAGGAAGCGGCCATGGCCGGCGAAACCGTCGAAACGTACATCGCCCGTGCTGCCGCCGGGAGGATGGTCATCGAGCGGGCCCGCCGCGTTGACGCCGACATACAGGAACTGCTGGCGCGCGTCCGCGCGGCCAATCTGGACGTGCCCGGTCCGATCACCGGCGATTCCGTCGTGTCCAATCCGGACCGACTCCGCGCGCTGTACGACAGTGGACTGCTCAACGCCGAACGGGCCCGCAGCCTCGACCGGGTGGTCGGCATGGTGGTGGGGGCGCTGGGCGTGCCGAGTGCCGCCGTGTCGCTGGTCGACCGTGACACCCAGTACATGTGCAGCGCGATCGGCCTCCGCGGAGAAGTCGTGCGCACCCGCCAGGGACCGTCCGAGGGTTCACTAGGCCGCGAGATCGTCGCCTCCGGCAAACCTCTGATCCTCGAGGACGTACGCAAGGAACCGCATTTGATCGATTATTTCGCGGTGCGAAACGGCTACATCGTGGCCTACGCGGGCTTCCCGCTCAAAGACGGTCAGGATCACACCATCGGCACACTGGGCGCCTGGGACACCCGACCGCGGCGCTGGTCGCCTGGACACATCCAGCTGATGGAAGATTTCGTCATGATGATCCGCGCGCGTATATTCGGCATCGCGCCGGACTGAGCAGATGTCCGGACAGCAAAGTCGGCACGACCTGCGCTAACGTGGTCGTCAAAACGGCGGCCGGGGGGCCGATCGTAACCGCCAGAATCGGTTCGTATCGCGATGGACCTGTGTGGAAAGACGATCTGCATTCATGAGCGTTGACGCTGACCCCCGTCGAGGAATTGAGGCGCCGGCGACGCCACGGCGCCTTACCTTTTTCGACGTCACCCGCAGCAGGGTCGGGAGTATCACGCTCACCGTCTTTCTCGATGTAGTAGCCGTCGCCGTCGCGGTGGTCTTACCGGAATCGTGGGACACGGCTGACCCCGGGCACGACGACCGGCTGATCTGGCTGTTCATTCCGGTGGTGCTCATCGCGTTTACGCACGACGGGTTGTATCGACGCAACCTGACACGCAATTTCCTCGACGAGGTGAACCCGATCGTGAATTCCATCGCGATCGCGTCCTTCGTCGTGCTGGGCATACTTCTCTTGGTCGGCCACGTGCACCCGGGCTACCACGTGGCCTGGACCGGGCTATGCGCCGCCATCCTGATTCTGCTGGTCCGACTGACCCGCAATACCCTTCAACGCCATTTTCGGCGATCGCGCAAATCGGCCGCGCCCACACTGCTGGTCGGGGACACCGTGATGGTCGGCCGGCTGGTCAAGCACATGTGCGCTCTGCCCGAGTACGGGCTGCGCCCGGTCGGCATTCTGGCATCCGAGGCGCCGAAGCTGTCCGAGCTAACGACGGCTGACCCGCCGGTCCCCTACCTCGGCCCGCCCGCACTGTTCGGTGAGATCGCGACGTCCATGGGCGTCGAAGAGGTCGTCATCTCCAAGGGCGCTACCTCCGACGACGAACTGGTCGAGCTGATCGGCAAGGCCCATCGGCACGACATCCGCGTGTGGGTGGTGCCGCGGCTGCATGACGCCGTAGGCAAACGGGCTCGGATCGATCATCTCGGCGGGATACCCCTGTTGGTTCTGCCCCCGGTCAATCCCTCAGGGTGGCAGTTCGCAATCAAGTACGCGACGGACCGCATCGGTGCCGCACTGGCACTGCTGCTCATCTCGCCCCTGTTCCTGACGTTGGCACTACTCGTGAAGCTGAGTTCGCCCGGTCCGATCTTTTACCGCCAGAAGCGAGTAGGGCGCGACGGCGTCCCGTTCGACTGCCTGAAATTCCGCTCGATGCGCGATCCCAGCGACTCCGACACCCCGTTCGAGCTGACGCCCGGTGCGGCCCCTGGTGGCGTGGAGGGCGACGACCGGCGCACCCTCGTGGGGAAGGTGATGCGCAGGTTGTCGCTGGACGAACTGCCACAGCTGATCAACGTTCTACGCGGCGACATGAGCCTCGTGGGCCCGCGGCCCGAACGACCGGAATTCGTCGAGCTCTTCGAAATGCAGATCCACCGCTACGGTCAACGACACCGGGTCAAGGCGGGGCTGACCGGCTGGGCGCAGGTGCACGGTCTGCGAGGGCAGACGTCGATCGCCGACCGGGCGGAATGGGACAACTACTACATCGAGAACAGGTCGTTCTGGCTGGACATCAAGATCCTGCTGCTGACGGTCATCGCGGTGTTCAAGCACGCCGAATAGCGAGCCGCCACAGGCGATTTGGTTCTCGTCGCGGCGATGCGGCGACGTTCAGAGATTCGTGGGCGACGTAACACACTCCGCCGCTGGACCGACAATCATTCATGAGGTCTCTTTTCTCGATCACACGCGTCTCACGAACCCCACTAGTTTCCAATTTGGCGGTCGGCGCCGCCATTGCCGCGATATTGATGATCGCCTCGGCGACGGTCCCCGTTTCCCTGATTCCCGTGGCGTCGGCGGCGTGCCCGGATGCCGAGGTGGTTTTCGCCCGCGGCCGGTTCGAACCACCCGGGGTCGGCGCCATCGGTGATGCGTTCGTCAACGCGTTGCGCTCCAAGACGGCGAGGTCGGTCGGTGTCTACGGGGTCAATTACGTCGCCGACCTCGACGCCGCCAACGGTGCCAGGGATATCGGCTCCCACATCCGATCGATGGCGAGAGACTGCCCGAACACCCGAATGGTGGTCGGCGGCTATTCCATCGGAGCAACGGCCGCCGATCTGTTCGCGAGGGCGAATTCACTTCCGCCGGATATCAACCGGCACGTCGCAGCGATCGTGTTGTTCGGCAACGGCACCAGGCGGCTCGGCCCGGCCCCGGCCTATGCCGGCAGGACGATCGACCAGTGCGCTGACGGCGACCCCATTTGCGGCCGAGGCCTCAATTGGGATTCGCACCTGCAGCCCTCATACCTCGGCTCGGGACTGGTTGATCAAGCCGCCAGCATCGTCGCCGGCAAGCTGTAGCCCTACGCCTTAGAAGTCCCAGTCCTCGTCTTCGGTGACGACGGCCTTGCCGATGACGTAACTCGACCCCGACCCGGAGAAGAAGTCGTGGTTCTCGTCGGCGTTGGGGCTCAACGCCGAGAGGATCGCCGGGTTGACGTCGGTCTCGTCGCGCGGGAACAGCGCTTCGTAGCCGAGGTTCATCAGCGCCTTGTTGGCGTTGTAGCGCAGGAACTTCTTGACGTCCTCGGTCAGCCCGACCTCGTCGTACAGATCCTGGGTGTACTCGACCTCATTGTCGTAGAGCTCGAACAGCAGCTCGTACGTGTAGTCCTTGAGCTCGGCCTGCACGGCGGCGTCCTGCTGCGCCAACCCCTTCTGGTACTTGTAGCCGATGTAGTAGCCGTGCACGGCCTCGTCGCGGATGATCAGCCGGATCATGTCGGCGGTGTTGGTCAGCTTGGCCCGGCTGCTCCAGTACATCGGAAGATAGAAGCCTGAATAGAACAGGAAGCTCTCCAGCAGAGTGGATGCGACCTTGCGCTTCAGCGGCTCGTCACCCTTGTAGTACTGCATGACGATCTCAGCCTTGCGCTGCAGGTTCGGGTTCTCCTCCGACCAGCGAAACGCGTCGTCGATCTCGGCCGTCGAGCACAGCGTCGAGAAAATGTTGCTGTAGCTGCGTGCGTGCACCGACTCCATGAACGCGATGTTGGTGTAGACCGCTTCTTCGTGCGGCGTCAGCGCGTCGGGAATCAGGCTGACCGCACCGACGGTCCCCTGGATCGTGTCAAGCAGCGTCAAGCCGGTGAAGACCCGCATCGTCAGCTGCTTCTCGTGCTCGTTCAACGTGCCCCAAGAAGGGATGTCGTTGGACACCGGGACCTTCTCCGGCAGCCAGAAATTGCCGGTCAGCCGATCCCAGACCTCGGCGTCTTTCTCGTCCTGCACACGGTTCCAGTTGATGGCCGAGACACGGTCGATCAGTTTCATGCCATCACTCACGAGTACCCCGTTTCACCTGGTCTTTGTTGGTGGAAGCTATAGGGCAGCTATAGCGCCTTCAACACTACAACTGGGGTCTGACGAACCGCCGCTATACGAGATGTTGTGTCTGGGCGTGTCGCACGAACTAGGCCGCGATGCGCCTCTCAGCGGTCAGGAATTCGTACTCCGACGGGTCGAATCTGCGGGTCGCAAGCCAGTACTGCCACGTCATCCCGCTCCACAGTGTGCGGTTGACGCCGTGCTCGTCGAGGTACCAGCTGCGGCAGCCGCCGGTGCTCCAGACCGTGCCGGCCAGGTCGTGCTGCAGCTCGGCGTTATAGGCATCCTGGGCGGCCCGTGTCGGCGCCAGCGCCTGGGCGCCCGCCTTGTCGACGGCCGCGATCGCGTCGGCGACGTAGCGGATCTGAGACTCGATCATGAACACCACCGAGTTGTGCCCCAGCGCGGTGTTGGGGCCGAGCAGGAAGAACAGGTTGGGCATGTCAGCGACCGTGATACCGCGCAGTGCGGTGATGCCCTCGCGGTTCCACCGGTCGACGAGGTCCTCGCCGCCGGGACCCTTGATGTCGACATAGGTGTAGGAGTCGGTGACGTGGAAGCCGGTGGCGGCCACCACGACGTCGACCTCACGTTCGGTCCCGTCGGCCGCGACGATGCCGGTCTTGGTGAACCGTGCGATGCCGTCGGTGATGACTTCCGTCTTCGGGTTCGCGATGCCCTGGTAGTACGTGTCGGAGTTGAGGATTCGCTTGCAACCGGCCCGGTAGTTCGGGGTCAGCTTCCTACGCACCTCCGGATCCTTGATGGCGCGGCGAATGTTGGCCTTGCCCATCAGTTCACCGATCTTGAGCAGCCGCGGTTGCTTGGTCATCGCGAAGCCGACGGCTTCGTGAATCCAATAGATCCCCGCCCGCATCGCCGCGCGGGTGCCAGGGACGTAGGTGAACACCTGCCGCATCCACCGCGGGATCGGGTTGTTGGGCCGCGGCATCACCCAAGCCGGGGTGCGCTGGTAAAGATGAAGCGCCGCAACGTCCTTGACGATCTCGGGCACGATCTGAATGGCGCTGGCCCCGGTGCCGATCACCGCGACGCGCTTGCCGGTCAGATCGACGCTGTGGTCCCACTGCGCGGAGTGGAAGAGCGCGCCCTCGAAGTCGTCGAGCCCCTCGAAGTCCGGGATCAGCGGGATGTGCAGCCCCCCGGCGCCGGAAATCAGGAACTGCGCGACGAACTCGCGACCGTCCTTAGTGAAGGCGTGCCAACGCATTTCGTCGTCATCCCAGTGCGCCCGGTCGACGTGCGAGTTGAATTGGATGTAGCGCCGCAACCCGTACTTGTTCGTCACGCCCTGCAGGTACTCCTGGATCTCCGGCTGAAACGACCACATGTGTGTCCAGTCGGGCTTGGGCTCGAACGAGAACGAGTACATGTGCGACGGGATGTCGCACGCACAGCCGGGATAGGTGTTGTCGCGCCACGTGCCGCCGATGTCATCGGCCTTCTCCAAGATCACGAAGTCGACGTTCTGCTTCTGCAGCGCGATCGCCATTCCCAGACCGGAGAAGCCCGAACCGATGATCAGCGCGCGTGTGTGCACCGGCGTTGCAGCCGTAGCCTCGCCCGAGTACTCGGCAACCGTCATGTTCGGACCTCCCTGGGAGCCGGCCCCGCGCCCCCATCCTGGGAACGCCGGTACCGGATACTTTCCACGCCCAGGGTACATCGTGCATGACGGTGCCGAGTCGCAGCTCAGGCGAAGGAAAGGGCCCGCTGGCTGCTCAGATGCCGATCCGGATCGAAGGTCTCGAAGTGACCCGATCCGACCATGCCGATGCCGCGCTGAGGCATCCGGAAGTCGCCGAGCCGAGCCTGCCGCAGCAACGGCCCGCTCGGGCCCAGGTCCCGCCCGTGCAGCACAGCACGCGAATCAGCAACGAACCACATCTGCTTCGGGGCCATCGAGTAGCACTGCCCGTTGGGCGCCCGCCCGGTGAGCCGCACGTCGCCGACACCGAGCGTGCGCCGCGCCACCCAGCCCAGCCGCTTCAGCATCGCGGGCTCGTTCCACGCCGACTCGGACACCCGGCCACCGATCCTGTTCATCGTCCGGGTGGCCCGAGTGGACTCCAGCTCGAGACTCCAGTGCAGCACGTCGGGAATCTCGACGGCCAGCGACCAGGGCCCGGTCCAGGAGATGCGGATGTCGCACTGCACCGCGTCATTCGGAGTGGCCGAGCTGAAATACCGTGCGCAGCTCTGCTGTCCGGGAGTCGTCGCGTAGAACGTCCAGTTGCACGATGGGTCGCGGTGCCACACCGAGACGTACGGCGGCGCGAATGTCGTTGCGGGGAAATGCCGCATCGCCAGATAGTGCCCGTTGGCGAAGGGCAGTCCCATGATTCCGAATCCGACGAATCGCTCGTCGTCACCGGAAGGCAGGGTCGGGTTGGCCAGCACGGCCGCAACAGTTTCTTGGGGGGTGTGTTGTTTTGTCATACGCCGATGGTCGTGCGAAACACGACCTCAGCACCTGAGGCGACTGCCTCAAAAACGGTGCCTCGAAATCAAATATCAGGCGACCGGTTGTTGTCGCCGGACGGCGGTGTGGATCGGCTGGTCGGGGTCGATCTTGATGCCCAGCAGTTCGGCGGTGCCGTTGATGGCGCCCACCATGATCGTCGTCATATGCGCGATGAACTTGTCGGCCGGCATCCGCCGGGGGGTGTCGTCGTCAACGCCCAGCCACCAGTCCGTCGCCGACGCGGCGGTGCCGAAGATCGCGAACGCCGCCAGTTCGAACGCCTCTGGTTCCGGCGCGAGTTCCTCGAGCTCGGTGCTGATCATGTCCGCGATGGCGAGAGTGATTTCGCTGCCCTTGTTGACCGTCGTCATCGCAGCCGCCGACTGATCGGCGAACCGGCCCTGCAGCAGGAACCGCACCACGTTCGGGTGTTGATCGACGAGTTGCACATAGTGCTCGACCCCACGCGCCACGATCTCGCGGGTGGAATCGGTCTCGACGTTGATCGACGGGATGATCGCCGCCCACAACATGTCGCGCATCCGCTGGCCGATCTCGGCGAACATGTCGGACTTGTCGGTGAAGTGCCGGTAGATCTTGGGCTTGGCGGTACCCGCCTCCTCGGCGATCTCGCGCACGCTGACGTTTGGACCGAGGCGGTCGATCGCACGGAAGGCCGCGTCGACGATCTCCGAGCGCACCTTCTTGCGGTGCTCACGCCAGCGCTCGCTGCGGGCGTCCACCTTGACACCCGGTTCACCACTGGAACGTGGCCTGGACCCTCGTCGCACCCGATCACTGTACCGCCCAGACACCGCTGACCTGCTCAGACCTGCCCACGCCCGCAAAGACCATCGGCGTAGCAATCCGTTTCTCTCGCAGAGATGGGTTGCGCCGCCTTGGGTACTATTTCTACGACAGCCGATCGACGAGACGAGATTCATGACGCAGCGATACGACCTGGTCATCGCAGGTGGCGGGCCCTCGGGCTCGGCGGCCGCGTGGCAGGCCGCGCAGACCGGCGCCAAGGTAGTGGTCCTGGACAAAGCCCAGTTCCCCCGCGCGAAACCCTGCGGTGACGGGCTCACCGCACGGGCCGTGAGCTACCTGCAGAAGATGGGGCTGGCCGACGAGGTCGCCACCTTCCACCGGGTCAACCGGGTGACGGCCTTCAGCCCCAGCGCGTGGGAGCTGTCGTTTCCCAAGCGCCCCGGGATGCCCGATCACGGCCACACGGTGAGTCGCGAGCATCTCGACACGCTGCTGCTCAAGCACGCGGAGTCCGCCGGCGCCGAAGTTCGCCAGGGTGCCGAGGTGGCGGGCCCCGAACTCGATCCGAGCGGCCGAGTGATCGGGGTGACGCTGAAGAGCGGCGAGAAGGTCTACGGCGACGCGGTCATCGCGGCCGACGGCGCCTACTCCCCAATCAAGCGCGCCCTGAAGATCGATTCGGAGTACAACGGTTACTCGGCGATCGCGATCCGCTCCGAGATGCACGCGAACCGGCCCGACTCCGACAGCCTGGACATCTACCTCAAGCTGATGTTCCAGGGCGATCAGCTGCCCGGCTACGGCTGGGTGTTCCCGATGGGCAACGGGGTGTTCAACATCGGCCTCGGCTACGTGAACAGCTACAAGAACTGGCAGGCGATCAATGCCACCCAGTTCCTCGGCGAGTTCCTGCGCACATTGCCCGCCGACTGGGAGCTGCCGTCGATCGAAGAGCTGAAGAAGAACAAGAGTGTGCGCGCGTGGCGACTGCCGATGGGCTTCACTGCGTGGCCGCCGTGGCGGCCGGGTGTGCTGTTCGCCGGCGACTCGCTGGGTGCGGGCAAGCCGGCGTCCGGGGCGGGCATCTCCAAGGCTTTGGAGTCTGGTCTCACCGCAGGCGAATGCGCGGTCGCGGCGTTGCAGAACGGCGGCCCCGACGACTTCACGAACTACGCGCAGCGGATGGAAGCGGCGTGGGGCCGGGAGTACAAGCGTGGCCGCTACTTCCACAAACTGTTGGGCTATCCGCGGCTGGCGAATGCCGGCCTGAAGCTTTTGGACAATGCGGCGTTCCGCGACCGTATGCTCAAGGCGCTATACAAGAAGGCCCAGGGGCCCCAACACAGCTACTGAGGTATCCATGCGCGGCGCGGTCGCTCGTGTATCACTCACGGCGATCGTGTTGCTGCTCCTCGGCTATCTGGCGGTGATTGCCGCGGTCCCCCAGCTTCGCGAAGGGCTGTCCCCGGCGTGGCAGTGGTTCGGAAGTCCGGGATCCTGGCAGACGTTGGCCATCGTGACGGTGCTGCTCCTGATGCTGGGCGCGGTCGTCTTCAACTCGCGGAGCGTCGGGCGAACGAGCTCACCGGTGACCGCCGTGGTGGGTCTGGTGCTGATCACCATCACGCTGGGCCTGGCCTCGTACTGGCGATGCTTCGATGAGGACAACCCGAAGATCTTCACCCCGGTGATCTGGACGGCCAACTTGGTGAAGGGCGGCACCGGCGACCACGAGCTCGAGGACGGCGAGGTATGCCCGCTGCCCATCCCCGTCGCCCTTGACATAGCCCGGCTGACGGCCATCGCCGCGATATTTCTCAGCGTGATCGGTGTCGCGATGGCGCTCTTCCAATCCCACCTCGACCGGCTCAGGATCTCGCTGGCGCCTTCGGTGACGGCGGTGGTGGATATCGACGACGATGCGGCGTCGATGGTCGGCGCGATCGCGGCCACGCTGGGCCGCCGGAGCGCCCTGGTCGTGATCGCCGCCTCCCCCGATCGGCAATGCGTACGCGACGCACGCAGTGTGGGTGCGCGCGTGGTGGCTGCTGACTTCGCCAAGCCGGCGTGGACGGCATTGCCCTTGTGGCGCAAGCTGGATCGGCTCTACCTGCTCTCACCGGATGCCGCCGCGAACTTGCAGCGGCTGGCACTCATCACAGAGCGGCTGCCGAAAGACGCGGGCAGGCAACGCCTGCCACTGATCGTGCGAATCGACGACCCCTGGCAGGCCGCGGCGTGGCGGGCGCAGCACTTCGGCGGAGCAGAGACCCGCTGGGCAGCCGACACCGTAGGCAAGTACGAGGTCACCGCCCGACGGTTGTTGGACGACATCCTCGACTCAGACACCGCCGTCGAACGCATTCTGGTGTGCGGCGCATCGGAGTTGACGCTTGCGTTGTGCGCCGAAATCGCCCAGCGGCAACTGGAGTGGGACTACTACGCCGCGCCGGACCGCCAGCCGCTGCCGTGCCTGACGCTGGTCGCCGAGAACGCCGAGGAATACAAACAGGACCATCAATTCGCCCGACAACGGATGGGCCAACCGCCGGACCGTCCGCAGGTCACCGCGCAGGCCGAGCGGCCCTCTGTGCCCCTGCTGATTTCACTGGTCGAAGCGGCTCCAGCCGAGACCGCAGTCATCCTGGTCGACGATGCACGCGTGGATGCCAACACCGGAACGCGGCTGGCCGCCCGGTATCCGACGACCCCCATCTATGCCTGGAATCCCGCCGCCCAGGAGACCGACGACCGGACTCCCGTTGTGGGACAACTGTTCTCCTACCGGCTGAGCATGCATATGCCCGCAGGTAAGGCACACGACGCGTGGGAGCGGGCGGCCCGGCTGATTCACGACCGCTACGTCGCCGAGATCGACAGCCATTCCGCCGCAACACTGCCGTGGGATCAGCTCAGCGAGTTCTACCGCGGCTCCAACAGACGCCAGGTCCGCAACGCGCTCTGGATGGTCGAGAAGATCGGCGGCCACACGTGGAACACCTTTGGCCATGAGCCGATTTCGGTGTCGACGGCGACGCTTCACGATCTCGCGCCTCTGGAGCGGCTGCGAGTGATGGGATTCGACGAGGACACCGCGCTGGCGATGGCGCGCTGCGAGCACGAGGAGTGGTGCCGTTACTACCGCGCCGCAGGATGGAAGTACGGTCCGGTGCGAGATGACACCCACAAAGTTCACGACAAACTCGTGGGATGGGAAGCCATTGCGGCCGATAATCATCTGCTGTCCACCGCGTTGGCCAGCCTCGCGGACACGCTTTCGAAGCTGCGCGAACTCGGATATATCTCCCGTCCTGCGGGCGATCCGTCAACCGTCTAGACGTCGAAACTCGACGGAAAGTGCGCCGG
Organism: Mycobacterium barrassiae; assembly: GCF_025822765.1. Lineage (GTDB taxonomy): Bacteria > Actinomycetota > Actinomycetes > Mycobacteriales > Mycobacteriaceae > Mycobacterium > Mycobacterium barrassiae. The sequence goes on from NZ_JACKUK010000023.1 coordinate 544,188, forward strand.
AAGGATCTGAACCTTTGCGGCGGATCGACCCAATCTGGTCAACTCCGGCAGATTCTTGGCATCGTCCATCGCGTAGAGGGCGGCGCATTGCGCATCGCTGACGTGTAGGCCCACGGTGTCCTTCAGCCACCGCGGCTCCAAGGCGAGCTCATAGCGCAGGTAGGACATCAAAGCGGGCCCACCCCCCAGCACATCAGCCTCCAGATCACCGACCTCACCGTCGATGGTCCACGCGGTCGGGCTTCGTGACATCCACTGCAACACAGCCTGACCCAGCCAGTTGGCATCCTCCATGATGGAGACGACCGACTCCGCTGCCAGCCGCAGAGCCGGCATCTTCATCACGGTCGTCGCCGGGACCGAGACCTGACGAAATCCCGTACCTACCGAAACCAGAAGCAACCGGTCGTGTCCGAACGGCCAGTTCAATCCGTAGCCGCTACAGGTACTCATCATCAACAGCTGCATCGATGGATTGTTGTAGGGGCTGATCCCACCATCGACAAAGGCGCCCGTGACATGGGGAGCCACCTGCAACATTTCCGGTTCGAAGTAATGTGGTGCGGCGGTACTCGCGCGAATGATGTTGCGCAGTAGCAGGTCTCGGTTACCGATTCCGTGCTCACCATCTTGTCCCCGGTAGAACTTGCCGCGCGGGTTGTTGTGCAGCAGCCAGGGGCTCCCGGTGTCCAGACGCTTGGTCATGACCACTAAGCCGGTCCGCAGTTTGTCGCTGCCCAGCGTCTCGTTTCCGAAGAATGTGTAAAGCGCCCGCATCAGAGGCTCTTTGGGGAACTTCGCGCCGAGCAGTCCGAAATGCAAGAAGCTCTCCTCGAAGACCTCCACCCCGACTGTGTGGTAGACCTCAATGAGTTCGTCTACGGACATCCCCATGGCCAGGCCGGTGGCGATGATCGATCCGGTGGACGTCCCACCGATCAGGTCAAAGTAATCGCAAAGCCGGAAATCCGGATCACCTCCGACACGTTCGCGGAGAATTTCTTCGATCTTGGCCAGATAACCAAGGCTCAGCGCGCCGCGAACACCACCGCCGTCGAGCGACAGCATGCGCTTTGGCCCGTCGCCGAACAGATGTCCTTCCAGAGTCTTGTACGCCATTGCTTTGCTTGCGCCCTATCAGTCTGGTGCGATCGGGAGATCTGGACAGGTCGGGATGTAATCGATGTCCGGCGAGATCCACTCGTTCCACTGAGCACGGCTCATGTTTGAGGTGAGCTTGGCGCACAGGTCTCCCTCGGTGGCCTGGGTGGACCACAGGCGCAGAATCCCATCATCACCAGCTGATACGACGAGATGACGGTCGGAGTTGATGGCGACCCCAACCACAAGGTCGGCGTGACCCCGCATCGGTCCGCCGATCGTTCGGCCCGAGTCGGCGTCCCACAACCGCACCTCGCCCGAATAGCCGCCGGACACGATCATCTGGCCGTCACGCCCGTACGCGACCGAGCCCACCGTGTCGTTGTGTCCGATGAGGGGCTTGCCGATCGGTCCACCGGTGTCGGCGTCCCACAGCCGCACCAGGCCGTCGCTGGCACCCGAGACGATTCGTTTTCCGTCTGGACTGAACGCGACACTGTCCACTGTGTTCGTATGGCCGGTAATCGGTTTGCCGATCTCCTGACCCGTGGCTGCATCCCACAACCGGATTGTGCGATCGACGCTGGCTGATACGACGCGCGACCCGTTAGGACTGAACGCGACGCCGTAGACGTCGCTGGTGTGACCGGTGATCGGCTTACCGATCGCCTCGCCCGTGCTGGTATCCCAGATCCGAATCGTGCGATCCGCGCTGCCAGACACCAGGCGCGAGCCGTCCGGGCTGAACGCCAACGTCCAGATGAGATCGGTGTGGCCCGTGAGCGGACGTCCCACCGGCTTTCCGGTTTCGACGTCCCAGATACGGATGGTCTTGTCATCGCCGCCTGCCGCCACCCACCGACCGTCAGGGCTGAAGGTGACCACCTCGATTGCTTGGTGACCGCCGACCAGCCTCGGCCCGACTGGCTTGCCGGTTGTGGTGTCCCACAGGCGTACCGACCCGTCGTCGCCAGCGCTGGCGACCCGGTTACCGTCGGGACTTAACGCCACCGTCCATAACTCGCCCTGATCGGCGAGAATCATGTCCCCGACATCCCACAGCCGCACGGTCTGGTCGTAGCTTCCCGTGACGACGTACCGGGCGTCGGGGCTGAATGCGAGGCTGTACACCTCGAAGTCGTGGCCGGTCAACGGCCTACCGATGGCCGAACCGGTCGCGGTGTCCCACAGCCACACAACGTTGTCGCCACCCGCTGAGGCAAGCATGCGTCCGTCGGGGCTGAACGCGATTTCATGCACGATGTCGTTGTGGCCGATCATCGGGCCTGCGACCGGCCGTTGAGTGTCGGGGTCCCAGAGGTAGACGGTTCGGTCTTTCGAGCCCGAAGCCACCCGATGTCCGTCGGGACTGAAGTCCACGGCTGTCACCGCGTCCTTGTGTCCGCTCAGCGGTTCCCCGATGGGCGTCGCGGTCTCGGCGTCCCAAAGCCGCACCGTCTTGTCGTTGGACCCCGAGGCGAGTCGGCGGCCGTCAGGGCTGAACGCGATCGAATTGACGGCGTCGCGGTGCCCAACAAATTTCTGCGGCAGCGGATCGCCCGTGTTCGCATCCCACAGCCGAATCGTCCCGTCCGAGGATGCGGTGGCAAGTCGCCGACCGTCGGGACTGAAGACAACCTGCTTCACCTTGGTCGCGTTGAGCCGCAGGGTGCTTCGGCTTGCAGCACCGACTTCGGCGCTCCACAGCTGAACGGAGTCGTCGCTCGCTGCGGCCAACCGCCGGCCGTCGGGACTGAAGGCGACGCTGAATGCGGCGTTCGGTAAGCCGGACAAGGGTTCACCGACGATATTGCCGGTCACCCTGTCCCAGACCCGCACCATGTGATCCTCGCTCGCACTTGCGACGCGGCTACCGTCCGGGCTGAATGCCACGCCGTAGACCGGAGATTCGGCGGGGATGATCTTGACGAGGTTGTGCCTGCTGACGGCGGCGCTGTAGATGGCGTCGTCATTCTCACCGTCGATCAGGTGAGCGGCGAGCACCTGTTGCAACGCCCGCGCATCACCGCCTGGCCGAACAGAGTCGAGCATGCCCTGGGCCTCCGATTCCAGCCTGGCCGCCGTCGCCTGCCGAAATCGAGTCTGCGCCTGACTGTGCGCCGAGGTGGCGAGCAGCGAGGCAACGATCGCGAGTACGGCGACTGCCGCGGTGCCGGCCACGACTCGGCGTAGCACCTGCGACCTCTTGCGCAGTATGGCCGAGTGAGCTTCGGCGGTGGCTTGCTTCTCTTGCGCGTGATTAGCCCGCTCCTGGGCTGCGCGAAGTTCTGCCTGGCGTTGTTGTTCCTCGGCCGCGCGGCGCTCTTCTTCACTCTCCCGAGAGGCGGCGAGAAACTCGGCGGTACGAGCAAGTCGCTCGTGAAACCCGGGTTTCTCCAGCAGCACAACCGCTTCGGCCAGCCGACTCCCCTGCAGCAGCCAGGCCGGATTGCGGTCGTTCGCCTCCCACGCATCGGCACAGTGCTCGATGTCGTCGGCTTCCTTGAGATCCTTGCGCTCGTCGCGCAACCAGCCGGCCAGCTGATCCCATTGGCGCAACAGACTTTCCAGTGCCACCTCAACCACGGTCTGCCCGTCGCGGTTGTCTTTGACCATCAAGCGTTTAGCCACCAGCGCATCGATCAGTGGTCGGCTTGCGTCAGGCAGATTGGACCAGCGCGCGACTCTTCGCATCGGCTGGTCGTTGTCGGGGTTGATCGTGGCCAGCCATGGGATGAATGCAGCCCTGAGCGCGGCCAATTCGGTTGCTCGCTGCCGAGGGTCGACGGCGAGGACTTCATCGATCTCGGTTTGCACTACTCGACGCATGCCGCCCAGCGCTTCATAGTGCGCAAGGCTGAGTTCTCCGGAATCGCCATAATCGGTGTAGAGACGCGACAGCGTCAAAGCAAGCATCGGCAGCGTGTCCGCGCCCTCAGCGGAGTCGATCAACAACCGCTCCACCAGTTCCGGAGCGACCCGCAGGGGCTGACCGGCATCAGTCGCGCGGTGGGCCGGACCGACGATCACCTCCTTGAACTCGGTGGGAGGCATGGGTTTCAGTTCATCGAAAAGCACAGCACCAACGCCGGTCAATGCCGGATGCGTCTGCATCAGCTCGTATCGGTCGGTGCGGATGGTGGCGGCCACCACAAGGCCGGCTTGCAGGGCGTTCAACCGCCGCGTGACGCCGGCCAGCAGCCGCAGAAACGTGTCGGCCTGCTCTCCCGCGTCGGCAGAGAACAATTCCTCGGCCTGGTCCAAGGGCAGCACCAATGTGGGCGCCACCGGCGCGTCCTGGTCGTCATTCTCCCGGTCCAACAAGCGTTCTGCGGCCTCGTTCCGCATCTCGGTGAGCCAGGCCGTCACCTGGTCGACATCGCCGGCCGCGCACGCCGCCTTGACGTCGCCCAGACTCGGCCTGGAAAGGCCGAGCGCTTTTCTGGCGGCGAATATCGCGGCCGCCAAGCCCGATTGGCCGGTCAGCGCGCTGCGCTCAGGTCGCACGATGTCGAGCAGCGCGAAGCGACGATCCTCTCGCCCCAGCCGGGGTAGCAACCCAGCCCGCAAGAACGAGGACTTCCCCGTGCCCGACGGTCCCAGCACAACGAACAACGCATTCGTCCCGGAGCGCCGCATTCCGCGAATCGCATCCAGCGCCCGCACGATCTGCGCATCGCGACCGAAGAACACCGCTGCGTCGGCGGCGTCCAACGGCTCCCAGCCCCGATACGGTGCGCGCTGCGGGTCATCCGTCGGAGGCCACCGAAAGGAGTCGGCACCGATACCCGCACTGCGGATCCCTTCGCGTAATCGATAGAGACCGTCTGTCGCGAAGGACACCGCGGGTCCGTTTCCGGTGTCGATCAAGGTGACTGGACCGTCGCCGAACAGATCGCAACGCTGCCATTCCGAAGTTAGTTCGTCGCCTGTCGACGGTTCCAATCGAGCGCAGAAGATCTGTTTGTTCAGGTTTTCCGCGGTGCGATATTCCACCTTGCACTCATGGCTAGCTTCCCAATTTTCGGACAGGAGGCAGACAACGGCTTCGCAGCGCGCATTCGCACGACGCAGTGCGTCCTTCCAGCGTGTGCCGGTTTCCAATCCGGTGTGTGGGTCGACGTCAAGGAAGATCTCGTTGGCCAATGACGCATCCTGCTCGACCAGCCACTGCTTCAACGCAATTGCCGCGCGGCTGTCTGCAGTCGCGTGACTGAGGAAGATGCGAGACATGTCGGCACTCCCACCTGCTGCAATCCCGATGCCGGCGAGATTGGCAAATTTACGTCGCTGTCACGGTATGCCACGAATTGGCAGCATGTGGGCGCTTTTCGTCGAATGAGTTTGACACTGCCGCTATGCCAAAGCTCAGCCCATTGGCACTGTCCACCGAAAACGGTGGCCTGCTTGCTTTCCCGCTGACATTCGACCGCCGAATTCCGCACCGCGACCGCTGCCCCACTCCTGGTGTAGGACACCGGATCTACCTACTGTCAATCGCTCTGCAGCACTGGGGTGTTTTTGGGTTTCCGAACATGGAACATCTTGGTATTGAACCGGATTCGTTATCGATGGTGAGCCTGGTGATCCGAATTGCTGGAACCCCTGCGCGTCACAGGATTCGAGACCCACACCTCGAGAGGTGCAAGCCGGGCCATCGACACGTACCGAGCGACCTCGCGGCCATGCTGTCGAGATCGCGCGAACTGAGCTACGGTCATGACCAGTGACCAATTCCGGCTCGACCTCGTCTGACGACGCGAATTGCGACCGGTGGCGACAGTTTCGTCGAACCGGCACAGTTATCGCTGAACAGCGAGCCGAAGCATGGACCTGGAAAAGCCGCGACGGCCAAACCATGCAGGCCAACGCAGGCGACTGGGACGTCGAGGACGTCACCAACGGGGACCGATGGTCGGTTCGCGACGACATCTTCCGCGCCCGTTACGAACATGTCGAGGGCCCGTACTGGCGTCGCCACGGCACAGTTACAGCGCGGCCCGCGCGCGACGGCGAGGTCGTCGGAACGCTGGAAGGACGCGTGACCGCATCCGCAGGCGACTGGGTGGTGCGGGGTGAGCACGGGGATCAGTGGCCTGTTCCCGCCGAGGAGTTCACCAGACGGCACGAAGGGCCGATTCAGCCGAGTTGATGACGCCGTGACGTGAGCCGTCAGGACCGCGGGACGACGGTGAGCAGGAGGACCGAATCCTCCAGCGCCGCAACGTTGTGGCGTTCCTCGGGAATCACGAGATAGTCGCCCGTTGCGCCCTCTACTGTGGACGTTGCGGTGCCGAGGCGAATACGACCGCGCAGCACCAATAGTGTTGCCTCGCCCGGACTTTCGTGATCGTCGAGGCCGTGGCCGCTGGCCAGTGCGAGGACGGTCTGACGTAGCGTGTGGCCGCTTCCGCCGAAGATGCTCTTCGCGGAGCGGCCTGCGGTCGCCGCCGTGGCAGCGGCGATCTGTTCGTCACCGACGGTTGACAGTGACAGTGCTTCGACCGTGTTCACCGGTCCCACCTCCACGTTGCTTGGTTTACTTTTTGGGGCTGAGTATCAATCCGACTTCGCAGGAGCCGGCCCGCGGATCCGGTGTCACGGCAACGCGATACATGGCGCCGAGCGCATCGGCGTTGAGGTCTACGACCTCTTGGATCATGCCCTGCTGAATACCTCTGACCACTTCGGGCGCGGTCGCCGCCACTTCGGCAAGTGGGCATGTGCACAGCTGGACCGTCACTTCGCCGAACGAATTCAGCACCGAGCGCACCTGGAATCCGAGTTCGGTCAGCGTCGCCACCACAAGGTCGGCGATCGTCGATTCGTCTCGCTTCCTGGCCAGGTGAACCCGGTGGGCCAGATCGGCTCCGATGCGCAGCGCCCGGAGTTCCCGTTCCTCGGCCGTCCCTCCCAGATGGGCGGCGAATAGCGACACGATATCCGCGTAGTCCAGCCTCGGGGCCAGTTCGTAGGTCAGCCGGGGCCGCCCCGCGCGTGCGACTTTCGCCCCGCCACCGCGCCGGATGTAGCCCTGATCCTCGAGCGTCGTGAGGTGGAATCGGGCCGTGGTGATGTGTATCTGCAGTTCGTCGGCGACGCGCTGGGCGTCGACCGGGCCGGTCGCGTTCTGCAGCAGGCCGAGCACCTTCTGCCGCTGCTGACCGGCCGCCCGCTCCGGCGGCGAGCCTGGGTCGTGGCGCTGCACAGGCATTCCCTGAGTTTGTCACGAAGCCGGCACGACACCGACTGCCGAAACCGCCGTGAGCGAGCGTCGATACTTGTGGAAGGTCCGCCGCATGCCGATCACCCGTGCCCGCGCGGCACCGCGAACAACCAGATTGCCGACGATCCGCAGGGCGCCCAGCGGCCCTTCGTCAGCGAGAACGCGGGCCGGATTGAGCAGCGCCATCGGTGCGTAATCCACCTTGATGTCCACAAACCCGGCGTCCTTGAGCAATTCAACCCACTCGGCGGCGGTCAGTGGCCGGGCGTTGACCTTGATCGATCTCGCAAGATCGCGGCGGATCTCGTCCTTGGTCTCCTGCGGTATCGAGTCGGGCTTCAGACCCAGCTCGTGGATGGCGTAGCGGCCGCCGGGGCGCAGGACACGGAACGCCTCGGAAATGATCGCTCGTTTGGCCTTGTCGCCCTGCATCGTCAGCATGGCTTCGCCGATGACGACGTCGGCGCTGTCGTCGGGAAGCCCGGTCGCCGCGGCGTCGGCGACCACCACTTTGCCCTCGACAGGCGCGACGACCTGGCGCACGGACTCGGTCGCCGCCGCGGTGTCGTCGACACCGACGTATGACCGCGGCCGGAGTGCGACGATGTCGCGAGCCGTGCGGCCCAGACCGGGGCCCAGTTCCACGACGTCGGAACCGCTGACGCCTGCGGCGGCGAGCATCCGGGACGTCAGCTCGAGGCCACCGGGACGCAGCACCCGCTTGCCCAGGCGGGCCAGCAGCCAGTGTCCGGGTAGGTCTGCGTCGGAGCGTTCAGCCAGCGGAAGAGCTTCTCTGCCTGTCATTTTCGTATCGTCCTTTCGGCTGCGGCGACCATGAATATCACACTGAACAGTGCGCACGTGTAGAGCAGTGCGGCGTCTTTGCCCCATGGCGGGATGAGTACGGTGTCTTGTCCCGTCGCATACACCGCGTTGAGCAGGGGCATGAATCGTTGCAGCGACGCCCCGCTGGGCAGGTATCCGGCGGCCGACTCGACGACGTACGCCCACAGCAGGATTGCCCCGACGGCGCCGAGGGGCGACCGGATGATCGCGCCGACGCCGACACCGGCACCGGCGGCGAAGAAGGCGAGCACGACAACCGTCCAGAGCAGTCGGCGGGCGACCGGATCGGTGACCGACACCGGCCCGTACACCAGCGGCGAAATGACCGGTAGCAGTGCGAGCACCACGACCATCGTGACAGCGGCGACTCCCGCACCCACGGCACCGTAGAACAACCACCGCCCGACCAGCGCCGGCCACGGCCGCGATAACGCGATCCGGACGTACTCCCCTGCGCGATAGCGGCTTTCGGAGGCCTGCCCGTCCGCGGCCGCGACCGCGACCAGAACAACGGTGATGGTGATGACCCAGTAGGCGGCGTTCGAGGTGGACACCTGCAGCACCGAGAGCTGTCCCGGGATGCGCGCGAACGCCTCGGCCACCGCAGCGATCCCGAACGTGATGGCCATCGGTACCGCGGCCGCGGCGGGCATGACGACCGTCCACAGCCGGCTGCGTCCGCCGGTGCGAATCTGCTCGGCACGCAGGCTGCGCACGACCAGCGCGCCCGCGGTACTCATGCGCACTCCAACAACGTGGTCTCGAGCCATTCGCGGGTGTCCTCACCCACGGGGATCAGTTGCTCCAAGGGGCCGACGGTCTCCAGCCGCCCGTTGACCAGCAACGCGATTCGATCGGCGGACAAGGTCACCTCGCCGAGGAGATGAGTGGCGATCACCACCGTGGCGCCCTCGGCGGCCAGCCGGCGCAGAAGCGTTCTGAACCACACGATGCCCGGAACATCGAGACCATTGAGCGGTTCGTCGAAGAGCAGCGCTCGCGGCTCACCCAGCAGCGCCCCCGCGATGGCCAGCCGCTGCCGCGCACCCAACGACAGCCGCCCGATGCGCACGGACCCCTGTTCGAGCATGCCGGCCTCATCGAGCACCGCGTCGACGCGCGCCCTGTCAACCCCGGCGAGCGCGGCCAACCACGACAGGTGCCTGCGCACGGTATGCCCCGGATTCATCGCGTCGGGACCGAGGTGGACGCCGAGCAGTTTCGGGTCACTCGCCGTCTGGTGACCGCACACGGTGACCGTGCCGGCGTCGGGGTGGTCGAGGCCCGCGATCAGACGCAGAAGGGTGGTCTTGCCAGCGCCGTTGAGGCCCAGCAGAGCGGTGACGGAGCCCGCCGGGAACTCAGCGGTCACGTTGTCGACCGCACGATTGCGACCGAATGACTTTGTCAGCTTAGTAGTTTCGATCACGACGCAATCACTGAAAATTGCACGGTATGGGCAACCCGAGCGTCTTGATGCCGTTGCAGAGCGACTTGCTCGCCACCTTCCATCGACCGTCGATTCGCCGCCACTCGGCCGGGATCTGGATGGTGGGGGCGCCCTGCCTGCTGGCGTTGATGACGGCGGTGTGGCGGTCGGGCTCGTGCGTCTCGGGACCGGTCACCAGGCTCGAACCACGCGGTGGACGGAAGAACCCGATGCGATAGACCATCTTCGGTGCGATCACCGCGCGATTGCCGCCCTCCAGCTGCGCGGCCTTGACCGCGTCGGGCGCCGGAGTACCGACGAGCAGCCGGATCTGTGCATCGAGTTCGGCGAGCGAGGGAACCTCGGACGTGATCGCGAAGTTCTCGATGGTGGCGGGGTCGAGTGGGCCACCGTAGTTGACCTGCACGCTGGATTCGGCCTGCGCGCCGGGCTCGGCCAGCACCCCCGAGTCGGCCTGCACGCCAGGGTCTGTCGGGACGCCGGGTTCGGCGTGCGCGGACGGGGTGACACCGATCAGCGCTGTGGCGGCGGCGACCACCATTCCCGCTGCGAATGCCCTGCGCGTCGACATCAACCGGCTCCTATTTAGAGGAAATGTTTCCGGTTAATGTAGATGGGCAGGCGAGATCAGGCAAGCCTTACCTTCAGTTGTGTTGGCTAACCTACGTGGTGACGCGGCTCGAGTAGCGAAAGACGTCGGCGCCTGGGGATTAATTCACAGACTTGTCCCCGGCGATGCGGTGTTGGAGTATCCGCCCGCCTGATCGGACTCGGCCTTGCGGCCGGGTCGCTACTTCTTCTTGTTGCCGCCCGGCTGGGCGGTCGGGGCAGGCTTGGCCTTGGTGGTCGGCTCGAACTTGCCGCCCTTCTTCGGGTCATAGCTCTGCTTTTGATCAGCCATGAACCGAGTCTAGGAGCGCACGCAGTTCGAGTCGATGGCCCTGAGCCATTGCGCAGCCCGCCTGCCCACCACCGCTCGTGGGCCTACAACATGCAGGAGACGCAGCCCTCGACCTCTGTCCCCTCCAGCGCCATCTGACGTAGCCGGATGTAGTACAGCGTCTTGATTCCCTTGCGCCACGCGTAGATCTGCGCCTTGTTGACGTCGCGAGTGGTTGCGGTGTCCTTGAAGAACAGCGTCAGACTCAGGCCCTGGTCCACGTGCTGGGTGGCCGCGGCGTAGGTGTCGATGACCTTCTCGTAGCCGATCTCGTAGGCGTCCTGGAAGTACTCCAGGTTGTCGTTGGTCATGTACGGAGCCGGGTAGTAGACGCGGCCGATCTTGCCTTCCTTGCGGATCTCGACCTTCGACGCGATCGGGTGGATCGAACTGGTCGAGTGGTTGATGTAGCTGATCGACCCCGTCGGCGGCACCGCCTGAAGGTTCTGGTTGTAGATGCCGTGCTGTTGCACCGACTCCTTCAGCCGCACCCAATCCTCTTGTGTCGGAATACGAATGTCGGCCTTCGCGAACAACTCCTTCACCCGGTCGGTCTTGGGCTCCCACACCTGGTCGGTGTACTTGTCGAAGAACTCGCCCGTGGCGTACTTCGACTTCTCAAAGCCCTTGAACGCCGTACCTCGTTCGATCGCAATGCGATTCGACGCCCGCAGCGCGTGATAGAGCACCGTGTAGAAGTAGATGTTGGTGAAGTCGACACCCTCTTCGGAGCCGTAGAATATCCGCTCCCGCGCCAGGTAGCCGTGCAGATTCATCTGGCCGAGGCCGATCGCGTGAGAGTCGTTGTTGCCCTGTTCGATCGACGGCACCGACGTGATGTGCGTCTGATCGCTCACCGCGGTCAGCGCGCGGATGGCGACCTCGACGGTCTGCGCGAAATCCGGCGAGTCCATCGCCTTGGCGATGTTCAGTGAACCCAGGTTGCACGAGATGTCCTTGCCCACCTTCTTGTAGGACAAGTCGTCGTTGAACTCCGACGGCGTCGAGACCTGCAGGATCTCCGAGCACAGATTCGAGTGCGTTATCTTGCCGTCGATCGGGTTGGCCCGATTCACCGTGTCCTCGAACATGATGTACGGATAACCGGACTCGAACTGCAGCTCGGCCAGCGTCTGGAAGAACTCGCGCGCCTTGATCTTCGTCTTGCGGATCCGCGCGTCATCAACCATCTCGTAGTACTTCTCGGTGACGGAGATGTCGGCGAACGGCTGCCCGTAGACGCGCTCGACGTCGTACGGTGAGAACAGGTACATGTCCTCGTTCTTCTTGGCGAGCTCGAACGTGATGTCCGGGATCACGACGCCGAGCGACAGAGTCTTGATCCGGATCTTCTCGTCGGCGTTCTCCCGCTTGGTATCCAGGAAGCGGTAGATGTCGGGATGGTGGGCGTGCAGGTACACCGCACCCGCACCCTGCCGGGCACCGAGCTGGTTGGCGTAGGAGAACGAGTCCTCCAGCAGCTTCATGATGGGAATGACACCCGAGCTCTGGTTCTCGATGTTCTTGATCGGCGCGCCGTGCTCACGAATGTTGGTCAGCAGCAACGCAACCCCGCCACCGCGCTTGGACAGCTGCAGCGCCGAGTTGATGGAACGCCCGATGGACTCCATGTTGTCCTCGATGCGCAGCAGGAAGCAGGACACGGGCTCGCCGCGCTGCTTCTTGCCCGAGTTCAGGAACGTGGGGGTCGCCGGCTGGAACCGGCCGTCGATGATCTCGTCGACCAGCTTCTCGGCCAACAAGGTGTCCCCCGCGGCCAGCGTCAGCGCGACCATCACGACGCGGTCTTCGAAGCGCTCCAAGTAGCGCTTGCCGTCGAAGGTCTTCAGCGTGTAGCTGGTGTAGTACTTGAACGCGCCGACGAACGTCGGAAACCGAAACTTCTTGGCGTAGGCGCGATCCAGCAGCGACTTGACGAAGTTGCGGCTGTACTGGTCAAGCACCTCACGCTCGTAGTAGTTCTCCTTGATCAGGTAGTCGAGCTTCTCGTCCTGATTGTGGAAGAACACCGTGTTCTGGTTCACATGCTGCAGGAAGTACTGATGAGCCGCCTCGCGGTCTTTGTCGAACTGAATCTTGCCCTCGGCGTCGTACAGATTCAGCATCGCGTTGAGCGCGTGGTAATCGGTCTCTCCCGGCAGCGCGTGCGCGCCGGCGGCTACAGGCTCTGCAGCTGTGACGGTTGGTGACACGTCTGGTCCTTCCAGAAGTCGTTGAGGCCGGCCTGGACGGCGAGGACGTCGTCGGTCGTGCCCATCAGTTCGAAGCGGTAGAGGAATGGGACGCCGCACTTGCGCGAGACGACGACTCCCGCGTAGCCGAACTCGGCGCCGAAGTTGGTGTTGCCCGCGGCGATGACGCCGCGGATCAACGACCGATTGTGTTCGTTGTTGAGGAAGGCGATCACCTGCTTGGGGACATAGCCCCCTCGGTCGGGATCGGGTCCGTTGGCGTGCCCGCCACCATAGGTGGGCAGCACCAGCACGTAGGGCTCGTCGACCTCGATGCGACCGTGCAGCGGGATCCGGGTAGCGGGCAGACCCAGCTTCTCGACGAAGCGGTGGGTGTTTTCCGACACGCTGGAGAAGTAGACGAGATTGCTCATCGTTTCTCCTCTCTGCTGTCTGAATACCCCTTAGGCCGTGACCGCGACCGCTCCGAGTGCCTTGATGCGGTCAGGCCGGAAGCCGGACCAGTGATCGCTGCCTGCCACCACGACCGGAGCCTGCAGGTAACCCAGCGCCATGACGTAGTCACGCGCCTCGGAGTCCAGGCTGATGTCAACCTTCTCGTAGGCGATGCCCTGCTTGTCCAGCGCCTTGTAGGTGGCGTTGCACTGCACGCATGCCGGCTTGGTGTACACGGTGACCGGTGTGTGACTCATCTTCGGTACGGCTCCTCTGCGACCTGAGACTGGCAACTGATCATTTACTGCGTGTCGCTGAAATTCAGCGGCCCGGAGGCCCTCAAAATTCCTGTCGTCCGGAGCCGTCGTCCGTGGAGTCGAAGGCTCGACACCGGTGGATTTCAGGACTCCGGCCGACCCTTTGAAGCTTGGAAACCGTGGGGGTCTGTCGGTGTTCGAAACACTACACCTAGTGTCCGACATTGCGAAGGGATACCAGATGTTCTGAATAACATTTTTGAAATTCCCTGGTCGTGAGCATCGGACACCTCAACTCTCCGGCGTGTCGCACATCACAGGTTGCCCGTGTCGCACGTCAGGGCCAGGTTTACCACCGGCCACCGACAAGCAGGCGCGCCCCAACCGTCACAGTGACATAACAGCAAAGCCTCTCGGGGGTCACGAACGCCAGATCGGACCGGCGGCACACCCCCGGCCCGATCCCTCGAGGGCGAACTCAGCTGACTTCGGCGGCGAGCTTGCCCACGATGTCGCGCAGCTGTGCGGCGACTTCGGCGTTGTCGCGCGGGTGCTTGCCGTCGAACACCGTCGACTGCACGGACAGACTCAGGTCCTCGACCACCCGCGGTCCCGCGATGCCGAACGACTTGCGGGTCTCGTCGTGGGCCCACACGCCGCCGTACTGGCCGAGCGCAGCACCGACCACCGCCAGCGGCTTACCCTTCAGCGCGCCGTTGCCGTAGGGCCGTGACAGCCAGTCGATCGCGTTCTTCAACACACCCGGAATGCTGCCGTTGTATTCGGGGGTGATCACCAGGGCCGCGTCGGCACCGGCGGCAACTTCCCGCAGGGCCACGACGGGCTCAGCGACGTCTTCGTTGTCGATGTCCTCGTTGTAGAACGGCAACTCCCCCAGCCGGTCGAACAACTCGAGCTGCACACCGTCCGGAGCGGTTTCGACGGCCAACTCGGCGAGCTGACGATTGATCGACGCGCTACGCAGACTGCCGACCAGCACCAGCACCTTGACGTCCGACATCTATATCCCTTTCGTTTGTCGCACACATCCTCGCACTGTTAAACCGGACCCCGGTCCGAATTCATCCCGGCTGAATTAAAGTGGTGACATGCCTGCGCGCGCACTGCCGATCTCGGATGAAGCGCCACAAGAGCGGGGGGACGCGGCTCGCAACAGAACGTTACTGCTCGAGGCTGCACGCCGCCTGATCGCCGAACGCGGCGCCGACGCGGTGACCACCGACGACATCGCCGCGGCCGCAGGCGTCGGGAAGGGCACCCTGTTCCGCCGGTTCGGCAGCCGGGCGGGGCTGATGATCGTGCTGCTCGACGAGGACGAGAAGGTGCAACAACAGGCCTTCCTCTTCGGCCCACCGCCACTGGGCCCCGGTGCGCCCCCGCTGGACCGGCTGATCGCCTACGGCCACGCCCGGTTGGAGTTCGTCAAGGCTCATCGAGCGCTGCTCTCGGATGCCAACCGCGACCCACAGATGCGGTTCAACGCCCCGGCCACCCTGCACCAGCGCCACGTCACCGTGCTGCTGGAGGAAGCGGGCACCACCGGCGACCTCGACGCCCAGGCCACCGCGTTGCTCGCGCTGCTCGATCCCGACTACGTGCACCACCAACTCACCGAGCGTGGCCAGACGCTGAAGACCCTCGGCGACGCGTGGGAAACGCTGGCGCGCAAGCTCTGCGGCACTTGAGCGCGATGAACATTCGGTGGGTGTTGCACGTTGACCTCGATCAGTTCCAGGCCGCGGTCGAGGTGCGGCGCAACCCCGCCCTCGCCGGATTGCCCGTCATCGTCGGCGGCAACGGTGATCCGACCGAGCCGCGGAAGGTCGTGACCTGCGCGTCGTATCCGGCGAGGGCGTTCGGTGTGCATGCTGGGATGCCGCTTCGCACCGCGGCGCGCAAGTGTCCCGATGCGACATTTCTGCCGCTGGACACCGACGCCTACGACGAGGCATCCGAAGAGGTAATGGGCCTGCTGCGCGACTTCGGTCATCCAGTCGAGGTGTGGGGTTGGGATGAAGCCTATGTCGGTGTCCCACAGGGTGATTCGGTCGACCCGTTCCAGCTGGCCGAACAGATCCGTGACGTGGTGGCCACTGAGACTGGCCTGTCCTGCTCGGTCGGTATCAGCGATAACAAGCAGCGGGCCAAGGTGGCGACCGGGTTCGGCAAGCCGGCGGGCATCTTCGCCCTCACCGAAGACAACTGGATGACCGTGATGGGCGACCGCGACGTCGACGCACTGTGGGGCGTCGGCCCGAAAACGGCGAAAAAGCTTGCCGGCATGGGTATCACAACGGTGGCCGATCTCGCCTCCACCGACGCGCAAGTCCTGACGTCGACGTTCGGCCCGACCACCGGCCTGTGGATTCTGTTGCTTGCCAAGGGCGGCGGCGATACCAACGTCAGCGCCGAACCTTGGGTTCCGCGGTCACGCAGCCATGTCATCACGTTCCCCAGCGACCTGACCGACCCCGCCGAAATCGATTCGGCCGTCACCGAACTCGCCAAACAGACACTCGCCGAGATCGCCGGTCAGGGCCGTGTCACCACGCGGGTAGCGGTGACCGTCCGTACCAAGACCTTCTTCACCCGCACCAAGATCCGCAAGCTGCCGTCGGCGGGCAACGACGAGCACACGATCGTCGAGACCGCGCTGGACCTGCTGCACCAGTTCGAACTCGACCGCCCCGTGCGGCTTCTCGGTGTGCGGTTGGAGCTCGCCCCGCCCGTGGGTGGCTACTAGGTTCTACGAGTAGGTTCTACGAGGTTCGGGGTTTCGGCCGCAACGCGCGTGTGAAGAGCACGTTGACCTGACGCATCGCCACGCTGTAGGGCCACCACATGGTCCGCTTGAAGAGGTAGAGCGCTCGGATGTCGGGTGATGTGTAGATCAGAAACCGGTTGCGGCGCACGCCTTTCAGGATGCGGTCGGCGGCATGTTCGGGTGACACCGCGTGACCGCCGAATCGGTCGGTCCACTTCTGCACCCGCGGGTCCTCACGGTCCACACCCGCGATCTGCACCGTCTGCACCAGCGGCGTCTTCACCGCGCCCGGCACCACGACCGACACTCCGATGCGGTGGCGCGCCAGATCGAACCGCAACACCTCGGAGAGACCGCGCAGCCCGTACTTGCTGGCGCTGTAGGCCGCGTGCCACGGCAAGGCCACGATTCCTGCGGCCGAGGACACGTTGACCAGGTGCCCGCCGTTGCGTGCGGCGACCATGGGCGGAATGAATGACTCGATGATGTGGATCGGACCCATCAGGTTGATGTCGATCATCGACTTCCAGTGCTGGTGGGTGAGAGTCGAGACGGTGCCCCACGCCGAGACGCCGGCGATGTTCATCACCACATCCATCGCCGGATAGTCGGCGTGAATGTCGTCGGCGAACGCGGCGACCGCGTCGTAGTCCGAGATGTCGAAGGCGCGGTGCACGCGAACAATCCCACCCAGCGCGTGGGCGTCGGCGACGGTCGTCTCCAGGCCGTCGGCGTCGCGGTCGGTGAGAAAGAGCTCGGCGCCTTCGGCCGCGAGCCTCAGCGCGGTCGCGCGGCCGATACCGCTGGCGGCTCCGGTGAGAAGACAACGCTTGCCTGCGAAATCGCCCGCCATGGGGCCGAGACTACCTATCCGTCTTGGCGGGACCGCGCCACATCGCGTTCAGCCACAGCTTCTCGACGATATCGACGGCGCGGGCGTACTCCTGGTCACGGCCGACGAACGTGCTGTCGTGCGTCAGCGTCATGGTGGTGACCGCCGCCATCGTGCGCACCAGCGCGGGCAGGTCGTCGGAGATCGGCTGCAACTCGGCATCCTGCTCGAGCAGCATGATCAGCTTCTCGATGATGCCGTCGTAGAAGTCGTCCATCATCTCGCGGATCTGGGCGTCCGTGTTGCGCGCCACCGCACAGGCCCGCAGCACCGGATCGTCGTTCGCGTACACCGCTGCGGCGCTGCCGACCATCCGCTTGACGAAAGCCTCGGGCGTCTCCCCCGGCTCCCGGGACGCGAAGTGGTGCGTCAGGCTGTCGAGAAGGTCCCCGGCGTCGGCGAGGATCACCGCCAGCACCGCGTACTTCGAGTCGAAGTAGAAGTAGAAGCCCGACCTGGCAACGCCGGCGCGCTCACTGATGGTGCTGACGGACAGATCGGCGAAGGAGCGCTCCTGAAGGAGCTCCCGCACTGCGGTCACGATCGCATCGCGTTGCCGGTCGCCTCTGCTGCGGCGGAGTTCGGTGGGTGCGGACTCAGCAGTCATGGGAGTAGACCTTCGCACCGTGACACGGCTGCACCAAACTTGACATGCGTCAAGTCTGCCATCCAGGATGGGGATGAGAGTGACAACGGCCACAGTCTTTTCTGATTCAGGAGCGTTGATGCCGACGATCAGCACCAAAGATTACGTTCTCGACCAGGCCAGGCGGCGTGTTACGACGTCGCCTCTGCTCACCCTGCCGGGGATGGGCCTGCTGGAGAAGCGACTGCTGGCCCACGACTGGCCACAGCGCGCATGGGCGGAACCGCCGACGGGCAGCGATCTCAAGCCCGTCATGGGCGATCTCGGTTTGCCGATCGTCGGGCACATGGTCGAGATGTTCCGCGGTGGCCCGGACTTCTTCCTGCACCTGTATCGCAAGCACGGCCCGCTGTTCCTGATGGATTCGCCGATCATCCCGTCGGTGGCGGCGCTGGGACCCGATGCCGCACAGGCGATTTACTCGAACCGCAACAAGGACTTCTCGCAGCAGGGCTGGGTACCTGCCATCGGACCGTTCTTCAAGCGCGGCCTGATGCTGCTCGATTTCGACGAGCACATGTTCCACCGGCGGATCATGCAGGAGGCGTTCGTCCGGACCCGCCTCGCCGGCTACACCGAGCAGGTCGACACCGTGGTCTCGCAGGTCATCGCGAGCGACTGGGTCGCCAACGACCCGCGCTTCCTGCTGTACCCCGCGATGAAGGAACTCACCCTCGACATCGCCTCGATGGTGTTCATGGGTCACGAGCCCGGCACCGACAAGGAACTGGTCACCAAGGTGAACCGGGCCTTCACCATCACCACGAGGGCGGGCAACGCCATCATCCGCACGGGCGTGCCGCCGTTCACCTGGTGGCGTGGCCTGAAGGCGCGCGAATACCTCGAGGGTTACTTCGAGGCACGGGTCAAGGAGCGCCGCGGCAAAGAAGGAAACGACCTGCTGACCGTGCTGTGCGAGACCGAGGACGAGGACGGCAACAAGTTCTCCGACGAGGACATCGTCAACCACATGATCTTCCTGATGATGGCGGCGCATGACACGTCGACGTCCACGGCGACGACGATGTCGTACTACCTGGCCGCCAACCCGGAATGGCAGGAACGCTGCCGCGACGAGTCCGACCGCCTCGGTGACGGGCCCGTGGACATCGACTCGCTGGAGAAGCTCGAGTCGCTCGATTTGGTGATGAACGAGTCGATCCGGCTGGTGACACCCGTGCAGTGGGCGATGCGGCAGACGGTCCGCGACACCGAACTGCTCGGCTACTACCTGCCCAAGGGCACCAACGTGATTGCGTATCCGGGGATGAACCACCGCCTCGAGGAGATCTATCCCGATCCCTACAAGTTCGACCCGGACCGCTTCACCGAACCCCGCAACGAGCACAAGAAGCACCGCTACGCGTTCAGCCCGTTCGGCGGCGGCGCGCACAAGTGCATCGGCATGGTGTTCGGCCAGCTCGAGGTCAAGACGATCATGCATCGTCTGCTGCGCCGGTACCGTCTTGAGCTGCCGCGGCCCGGGTACGAAGCGCGCTACGACTACGGCGGCATGCCCGTCCCGATGGACGGCATGCCGATCGTGCTGCGTCCCTTGCGCTGATTTACCGGTTCGCGGTCGTCAGCAGTCGGTTGGCGCATGCGATCACGGCGCGCAATGCCGACTGTGCCGGGTCGTCGGCCAGGCCCATCGCCCATTCGGAATGCCCGCCGTCGGAGCCGCAGATGAACGTGGCGGTGTTCTCGCCGGCGGGCAACTGGTGGAATGCGGTCATCTCGACCGCGATCCCGTGCTCGTAGAGCATCTCCGTCAGAGCCGCGACGGGCCCTGACGCCTTGGCCGATGCGGTGCTGATGCGGTCACCCAGGGCCAGCGTGGCCTGGAAGGTGCGAGGCTGCGGACCCAGCCGGGTGGCAGGCCGGTCAGCGTCGGTGCAGGCCCACTGCCCCAGTCGCAGCGGACCCGTGGTGGGTGCGAACCGATCGAGGAAGGTGTCGAACGACATGGCGGCGGCCTCCTCGCGCAGACCGCGGGGCACCGGTCCGTCCAGGTAGGTCGCGAACGACGCGAACGACGATGGCCCCGGTGTCGGGCCTGCACTGGTTGCGGGTTCGAATGTCATGTGCCGGTCTTCTCAGTTCAGAGGAAATGACCGACGAAGTAGCGACGACCCACAGCGAGGGGTCGGTCAGGATCAGACCCCGCTGCGGGTTGCTACTACGAGTCGCCTCGGCACGTCCGCGATGTTAGACCCCGGAGAACGCGCCGCGCAAACGGTTTTTACCGGCGTCTTCCTCAGCGCGACGCACCGCCGCCCGCCGCGTAACGTGTGCGCGCGATGACGTGGTGGGATGCGGCCTTTCTCGCCGCGGCAGGGGTGCTCGGTGGCCTCACCGGCAGTATCGCGGGCTTGGCGTCGGTGGCCACCTACCCCGCACTGCTGATGGTCGGCCTCCCGCCGGTGACGGCCAACGTGACCAACACCGTCGCCGTGGTGTTCAACGGAATCGGGTCGGTACTGGGCTCGCGTCCCGAGCTCAAAGGCCAGGGTGCATGGCTGAAACGTGTCGCGCCGGCCGCGGTGCTCGGCGGCCTGGTGGGCGCGGTCCTGCTGTTGTCGCTACCTGCCGAGGGTTTCGAGAAGGTCGTGCCCCTGCTCCTCGGATTCGCCTCGGTGGCCATCGTCATCCCCACCCGCCCCCGCAAGGAGGTGACGGTTGCGACCCATCGCAGGCACGCGATGACGCTGCTGCTGGAGTGGGTCGCGATCTTCGGAATCTGTATCTACGGCGGCTATTTCGGTGCCGCTGCCGGGGTGCTGCTGATCGCGGTATTGCTGCGTACGGGTGGGCCGACGCTGGCCCATGCGAACGCGGGCAAGAACGTCGTCCTCGGGATCGCCAATGTGGTGGCAGCGGTCATATTCGTCGTGCTGGCACCGGTGCAGTGGTCGGCGGTGATCCCCCTCGGACTGGGCTGCCTGGTGGGATCCCGGCTGGGCCCCATCGTCGTGCGTCACGCACCCGCCAAGCCGATGCGACTCGCGATCGGGGCGGCGGGACTGGCGTTGGCCGTCAAACTCGGCGTCGACGCCTACGGTTAGGCGGCGAGGCTCAGGTGAGGTCGAACGGGTTGTCGCCCTTGACGACCCGGGTGCCCACATCGATCAGGTTCTGCGCGCTGGCGTGCAGCGCCTCCCCCGCGTCCCGGCTCGCCTTGCCCATCAGATACCGCGACCAGGTGCCCTCGATGACGACGCCGAGCTTGAAACACGCCATCGCCATGTACCAGTCCAGGTGCGGCGTCTCGCGCCCGCCGGCGTTCAGGTAGGCCTCGAGCAGTTCCCGTCTGCTGGCCAGCCCGCCGTACGCGGCCAGCGCACCGCCGGCCGTGATCAGGCTGGTGTTCAGCGGCCAGGTGATCAACATCCAGCCCATGTCCAGCAGCGGGTCTCCGACGGTGGACATCTCCCAGTCCACGAACGCCGCCAACTCCGGCTTGTCCCGTCGCAGCAGCACGTTGCTCATGTGCGGGTCGCCGTGCATGATGCCGGGCTCGCCCTCCGGTGGAAGGTTGGCCTGCAGCCAGTCGGCGAGGTCGGCGACCGCGAGCGATTCGGGGTCGTACTGCTCGTGGCGGTAGCTCTCCAGCAGCCGGAGAAACTGCGGAACCTGGCGCTCCACAAAGGACCCCGGCCGTCTCAGCTCTTCGAGCGGCTTGCCCCGCCATTCGGCATTACCCAACCGTGCCAGGCTCGCGGCGTACGACAGGCCGACGTCGTGCCGCAACGTCTCGTCGCGGACATACGCCTCGGACACCTCGGCGCCGGGGTTGAAGCCGTCGATCTCCTCCATCAGGTAGAACACGACACCGAGCACGCTGGGGTCTTCGCAGCCGGCGATGAAGCCGGGATGCGGGACGTCCGTACCCGCGAGCGTGCGCAGCGCCGCGATCTCGCGGAGCATCGTCTTGTCGCTCGTCGGCCGCGGATGAAGGGGCGGACGACGCAGCACCATCGGACGACCGTCGATGTGCAGGCGCACCACGATGTTCTGGGTCCCGCCGGTGAGCGGTTCGACGTCGGTGACGGTCGAGCCGAGCCCCTGCTGTTGTACCCATCGTTGCAGGGTGGCCTGGTCCTCGTCGCTCAGTGTCGGCAGCTGCTGCGCGTCATCGGGCATGCAGACATATTGTCAGGTCACGTGCTACGCCTGATAGTTCAGGCACGATACGGCGCCGTCGATCACACCCTGGCGGAACGCCTTGACCCTGGCCCAGCCGGCACCCTGGCGTTCGACGTCGCCGTCGCCGCGGAACACCAGCAGCGCCTTGATGCCCTCGTCGAGGTCACCGGGCGAGATGTGGAAGGTGCTGGTTTCGGGACGGTTGTAGAGGATCACGCTCGCCGTATAGCCGCCAGCGAGGCAGTCACCGCGCAACGTCGACGTCTTCTCGTCGGACTCGTCGCCCAGCCTCGTCAACGCCGCCAATCCCCACTGGGTGGCCAGCAGTGTGGCGACCGCATAATCGCCGCCCTGCCGGTACACCTGCGGCATCGCGTCGACGTTGTCCCACGCCACGTAATCCTCTGGCACGCAATAGAACAGCGAGTACCCCTCGGCCGATTGGTCGCCGCACATCGGCGGGTTGGCGGGATCGAAGGGCTCGATGGATCGCAGCGGCGGCCACTCCTTACCGTGCGAGAGTTCCGGGTAGACCTGTGTGAAGTAGTCCTCGATGTCATACGGCACACCGTTGACGATGGAGTCGTAAGGAGCGTCTCCTCCGCGCGATTCGTCCTCGCTGTCGTTGAAGGGCAGTTCGAGCACCATCGGCTCGTCGTCGCGGTAGTCCTTGCACTTGTCCAACCCGTTGTCGAAACCGTCCTGGAATGCGCTGACCCGGTCGAACCCGCTGCCGTGGGCGTTCGGGTCGATCTTGGCCGTGCCGGGGGTGTCACGTAGGTCGAGGACACCCGCGAGGGCGCTGTCGAGATTGGCGGCGTTGACGTCGAACACGTTGTCGTCGTGAGCGTGTCGCGACCACGCGCCTGCGAAGCAGTCGGCTTGCAGTTCGCTGGTGACGGTGCGTGCGGTGAAGTTCGACCGCGCCTGAACGGCGTGGCCCCATTCGTGCGCCATCACGACCGCAATGACGAATTCGCCGTACTTGTCCTGTAAGTCGGGCAGCAGTCCCTGGGCGTCCCACGCCACGACGTCTTCTGTCGAGCAGTAGAACGCGTTACCGGCCACCTCCGCGGCCTCGGTGGTACACGGCGGGGCGGGGCTCTCTTCGGTGACGGCGTAGTAGCCGCCGGCGATCTGCTCGAATTCCTTGTCGTACAGCTTCGGGAACTGCTCGCCCCAATACTTCTCGAGGTCGGCGATCGCCTGAATCGCGACCTTGTTGACCGGTGCCGACGCGTCACCGTCGATCTTGACGGTGCTGGTGTCCGGCGCCCCATCCTTCTTCTCGCCCTGTGCCGACGACTGCGATTTGGCGCCACCTCCGCAGCCGGCCACGAGCAGGACGACGGCCGCCACCGCGGCCACCCATGTGCGCATGCGCGAACATTAGCGGCCAAGATCAGAAATTTTGCGGTAAGTGCACAGCCGGTTCGGGTCAGTCCAGAATTCGTCGTGCGACGTTCGTCGTCACCAGGTCGAGCAGCTCATCGGCCCGCCCGGCGAGGATCGTGCGGATGGCATAGAGCGAGAAGCCTTTCGCCTGCTCAGCGGTGATCGCCGGAGGAATCGACAGCTCCTGGCGGGCCGTCACCACGTCGACGAGAGCGGGCCCGTCGTGGGCGAATGCGTCGGCCAGTGCGGGTTCCAGATCGGCCGGTTGCTCGACCCGTCGGCCGAAGATTCCCATTGCCTGCGCGACAGCGGCAAAGTCGGGGTTGACCAGATCGGTGCCGAAGTTGACGATGCCCGCGGCCTTCATCTCCAATTCGACGAAGTTCAACGAGGAGTTGTTGAAGACGATCAGCTTGACCGGCAGCCGGTTCTGGATCAGCGTCACGAGCTCACCGAACATCATCGTCAGCCCGCCGTCGCCGGCGAGCGCGACGACCTGGCGGTCGCGGTAGGCGGTTTGCGCGCCGATCGCCAGTGGCAGCGCGCACGCCATCGTGCCGTGGTTGAACGACCCGATGAGCCGGCGCCTGCCGTTCATCGTGAGGTACCGCGCCGCCCACACCACCGGCGAGCCCACGTCGGCGGTGAACACCGCGTCGTCGGCCGCCAACCGATTGGCAAGGCCGGCAACGTATTCGGGCCGGATCGGCGTCCGATCGCGATCGTTGACCGCGAGTTCGTCCAGGCGTTTGCGGGTCTTGGCGTAGTGACGCAGGGACCGATCGAGGTGATCGCGCTGGGTCTTCTGCCGCAACAGTGGCGCCAGCGCCGCCAGCGTGTCCTTGACGGTGCCCACGAGACCGAGGTCGACGGGTGTACGGCGGCCGAGGTTTCGGCCGCGGATGTCGACCTGGATGACCTTGGCGTCGTCCGGAAAGAACTGCTGGTACGGGAAGTCGGTGCCCAGCATCAGCAGCGCGTCGCATTCCTTGATCGCCTTGTAGCCCGAGGCGAAGCCGAGCAGTCCGGTCATGCCGACGTCGTACGGGTTGTCGTATTCGATGAACTCCTTGCCACGCAACGCATGCACGATCGGCGCGTGCAACGTCGCCGCCAGGCTCACCAAGGCGTCGTGCGAGCCGGCCACCCCGGCACCGCCAAGGATCGTCACCGCCTGGGCGTCGTTGAGAATCGCGGCGGCCTGCCGCAGTGACTCGTCGTCGGGTCGCACCACCGACCGCGACGGTAGGACGGGGCGCGCGTTCCACGCGGAGGCGCCGGCGCGTTCGAGAAAGATCTCGCCGGGGATGACGACGACCGCGACGCCGTTCTCCTCGACGGCCGCGCGCATCGCCATTTCGAGGATGCGCGGCGCCATCTCGGCGGTGCTGACGAGTTCGCGGTAGACGCTGCACTCGCGGAACAGGTCCTGCGGGTGGGTCTCCTGGAAGTACTCCGAACCGATTTCGGTGCGCGGGATGTGCGCGGCGATCGCGAGCACCGGAACGCGGCTGCGGTGCGCGTCGAACAGCCCGTTGATCAGGTGCAGATTGCCGGGCCCACAACTGCCTGCGCAGACGGCCAGGCCGCCGGCGAGCGCCGCATCGGCCGCGGCCGCGAAGCCGGCGGTCTCCTCGTGACGGACATGCTCCCAAGAGATTTCGCCGCTGCGGCGGATCGCGTCGGTGAAGCCGTTGAGGCTGTCGCCGGGTAGGCCGTAGACGCGGCGCACCCCGCTGACCTTCAGAGCGTCAATGACGTGATCGGCGACGGTCGCCACCCGGCCACCCTATGCGATTTCGGCGTGTTCAGTCTCGCCCAGCGTGACTGAACACGCCGAAATCGCCACTAACTACTTGGGGGCGAAGCGCTGGCCCGCGTCGAGCCGCAGGCACTGGCCGTTGAGCATCGGGTTCTCGACGATCGCGGCGACCAGCTTCGCGTACTCCTCCGGCTTGCCCAGCCGCTTCGGGAACGCGGCGTCCTTGGTCAGCGCCTTGGCGAACTCGTCGGGGATGCCCTCGGTCAGACCGGTGGCGAACAGGCTCGGCGCGATCGCCAGCGCGCGGATGCCCAAGCTGCCCATATCGCGGGCCATCGTGAGGCACATCCCCGCGATCGCGGCCTTGGACGCCGTGTAGGCGACCTGCCCGATCTGGCCCTCGAACGCGGCGATCGAGGCCGTGTTGATGATGACGCCGCGCTCTTCCCGCTCGTCGTCGACCAGGTCCTGCTTGCTCATCTGCCAGCCGGCCAGCCGGCTGATGTTGAAGGTGCCGATCAGGTTGAGGTCGACGCACTTGCGGAACGTGTCCAGGCTGTGCGGGCCGTCCTTCTTGACGGTGCGCTCGGCGGCGCCGCCACCGGCCGTCGTGACGATGATGTGCAGGCTGCCCAGCTTGTCGATAGCCTGCTGCAGCACCTTCTCGGTGCCCTCGAAGTCGGTGACATCGACCTCGAAGAACGAGCCGCCGATGGCGTCAGCGACTTCCTTGCCCTTCGATTGCGGCCGGTCCAGCACCGCGACGTTGGCGCCGCGCTTTGCCAGCAGCTCCGCCGTGGCCTTGCCGAAGCCCGACGCCCCGCCCACGATGATGGCGTTCTTGCCCTCGATCTCCATGTGGCTTCCTTTCCAAAAAGTGCCCAAACCGTAAAGCAACTTATCCGATGTCATTTTTCGGTAAGCCTTTCGGGTCGGTGCGTGGGTAGCTTGGCGTCATGACCGCGCGCGGCGCCAAGGCGATGGCAGGTATCGCGGCGGCGGCGGTCGCGCTCGGCGTGACCCAATTGCTCGCCGTCCTGTTCGGGCCGGAGGCCGACGCGCGCACCGCGGTCGGATCGACCGTCATCGACCTCACGCCCGGCCCGGTCAAGGAATGGGCCATCCAGACGTTCGGCATGGCGGACAAGCTGGTGTTGTCGGTGCTGGTGGTGGCGGTGATCGCGGCCATCGCCGCGGTGACAGCCCAGTACGAGACGCGTCGCATGCCCGTGGGCAGCGCCGCGATCGTGCTCGCCGGGGTCGCGGGCTGCGCGGCCGTGCTGTCCCGGGCGGGAGCGGATGTAGCGGACATCGTGCCAACGGTGGTCGGCACGATCTGTGGTGTCGCGGTACTTCGGCTGCTCACATCGGGCCGGTTCACCGACGAGCCGGAGAGCGACCCGGGGACGGACGCCCCGGACCGCGGCAGGCGACTGTCGCTCATCACGCTCGGGTTTCTCGGGGCGGGTGCGCTCGCGGGTGTCGGGGGCGCCGTGCTGTCACGGCTGACGACCTCGGTCTCCGGCGATCGAAACGCTTTTGCGCTGCCGAAGATCGACGTGGCCGCACCACCCGTCCCGTCGGCCGTCCAACCGCAGGGTGTGACGCTGCCGTCGTTCGTCACACCCAACGACGAGTTCTACCGGATCGACACCGCGCTGGCGGTGCCGCAGCTGAGCCGCGCGGACTGGCAGCTGAGGATCCACGGCATGGTCGACCGCGAGATCACCTACCGCTTCGAGGATCTGGAGAAGTTCGAGGTCGTCGAAAAGCTGGTGACGTTGACGTGTGTGTCCAATCCCGTCGGCGGAGACCTCATCGGCAATGCCGCGTGGACGGGATACCGCGTGCGGGATCTGTTGGCGGAAGCGGGCATTCACCCCGACGCGGACATGGTTCTGTCGATGTCGATCGACGGGTTCACCGCAGGCAGCCCCGTCGAGGCCCTCACCGACGACCGCGATTCCCTCCTCGCGGTCGGCATGAACGGCCAGCCGCTGCCCACCGCACACGGCTACCCCGCGCGCCTGGTCGTGCCCGGCCTCTACGGCTACGTGTCGGCCACCAAGTGGGTCGTCGACCTCGAGCTCACCCGGTTCGACCGCGCCCAGGGGTATTGGACGCCGCTGGGCTGGTCCGCGCACGGACCCATCAAGACGCAATCCCGCATCGACGTGCCCCGCAGCGGTCAGGACGTGCCCCAGGGCGCGGTCACGTTCGGTGGCGTGGCATGGGCTCAGAACCGCGGTGTGCGTGCCGTCGAGGTGCGCATCGATGACGGCGACTGGCAGCAGGCCGACCTCGGCGCGAACTACGCCAATGACACGTGGCGGCTGTGGAGCTTCCGGTGGCAGACCACCGACCCGGGTCTGCACACCATCGCGGTGCGAGCGATCGACAACACCGGTGCGGTCCAGACGGGTGACATCGCCGACCCGGTCCCCGACGGTGCAACGGGCTGGCACACCGTGTCGTTCGCGGTCAAGTAATCGCGGCTACTCGCTGAGCTTCTCGAACATGTCTGACGCCCGTGCCAGGCTGATCACGTGCAGTTACTTGACGTCGCCACCACCTCGACCGAGGTCGGCGCCACCTCGGCTCGACTGAAGAAGATCGCCAGGATCGCCGAACTCCTGCGCCGGGCCGGTGCGGCGGATGACCCGAACCTCGTGGCGGTGGTCGTGTCGTGGCTGTCGGGTGAGCTACCCCAACGTCAGATCGGCGTCGGCTGGGCCGCGCTGCGGTCGTTACCCCCTGCGGCGGCGGAGCCGTCACTCACGGTCCTCGACGTCGACGCCCGGTTCAGTGAGATCGGCGCGGTCGCGGGCAAGGGATCGCAGGCGCGGCGCGCGGAGTTGGTGGCCGGACTGTTCCGTCAGGCCACCGAGGAAGAGCAGACCTTCCTGCGGCGCCTGCTCAGCGGTGAGCTCCGGCAGGGCGCGCTGATAGGCGTGATGGCCGACGCGGTCGCCAAGGCCGCCGATGTCCCCGCTGCGGCGGTGCGGCGCGCAGCCATGCTCGGCGGCGCCCTGCCTGCGGTCGCTGCGGCCGCCCTCACCGGAGGCGAACCCGCGCTGGAGCAATTCACCCTCGCGGTCGGCCGACCCGTCGGTCCGATGCTTGCGCAAACCGCCAGCGGTGTCGCCGAGGCACTCGAACGGATCGGCGGCACAACGGTTTTCGAGGCGAAGTTGGACGGCGCACGGGTGCAGATCCACCGGTCGGGCGACTCGGTCTCGGTTTACACCCGCAGCCTCGACGACGTCACCGCGCGACTGCCGGAGGTGGTCGATGCGACGCTGGCGCTTCCGGTCACCGACTTGATCGCCGACGCCGAAGCGATAGCACTGCGCCCCGACGGCCGACCACATCGGTTCCAAGTCACCGCGTCCCGCTTCGGACGCTCCGTCGACATCGATGCGGCCAGAACTGCCCAGCCGTTGTCGGTGTTCGTGTTCGACCTTCTCCATCTCGACGGCACCGACCTGCTCGACCTGCCGACCAGCGAGCGCATCGCGGTCCTTGACTCGGTGGTGCCGGAGCTGCATCGGGTCGACCGGCTCATCACCGACGACTCGGACGCCGCGCAGAACTTTCTCGACATCACGCTGGCGGCCGGCCACGAAGGTGTGATGGCGAAATCGACGACGGCACCTTATGAGGCGGGCCGCCGCGGCGCGGGCTGGCTCAAGGTCAAGCCCGTGCACACTCTCGACCTGGTGGTGCTGGCCGTCGAGTGGGGGTCTGGTCGGCGTACCGGCAAGCTGTCCAACATCCACCTCGGCGCCAGGGATCCGGAGTCAGGCGAATTCATCATGCTCGGGAAGACGTTCAAGGGGATGACCGACGCCATGCTGGATTGGCAGACCGCCCGGTTCACCGAACTGGCCGACGGCGCGACCGACGGCTACGTCGTCAAGGTACGGCCTGAACAGGTGGTCGAGATCGCGCTCGACGGTGTGCAGACGTCGACGCGCTACCCCGGCGGGATGGCACTGCGATTCGCGCGGGTGCTGCGGTACCGCGACGACAAGAGCCCGGCCGAGGCCGACACCATCGACACCGTTCGCGCCCTTTACCAGCGCGGTGGCTGACCCACGTGTGCTAGCTGCCTGCGTCACTCCCGTAGTGCGGCAGACCCCGTTCGCGGAATCGGCGGCCCGTGATCTTCTCGGTCCGAATCCGCACGAAGTGATCACGCCGGCCCTCAACCCACGGCTCCACGAAAGTTCCTGAGACCTGTACCAAATCGTCGACGTCGGTGATCCGCTGCGCATGCCCGACCACCGTGACACTCCACCCGGTGCGAAGGTCCGGATCGAGTTCATCGGCTTCGAACGCGACGACCTGGTTGTCGGTGGCCGCATCGAGCTTCGGCCCGCCGGCGACTCGGATCACGATGTCGTCGTGCCACAACCGGAAGTTGACCGGCTGCACTGCAGGAAGTGCGTCCTCGGTGAAGACGAGTCGGCCTACGCGAACCTGTTGCAGGAGGTCCAGACACTGGCGGCGGTTGAGGACATCGAGTTCCTTGGTGTTCGGCATGGTCGTCAACTCCCTCGTACCAGTGCGAGCGTCCCCATGGGCGTGGAGCGCCAGTGTCCGCCGCTGACGGCCGTCAAACGGGCGATCGCGCGCTCTATTCCGCACGCTAACTCATCCACGTCGGGCGCCGCGTCATAGTCGCCGATGATGCCGAACGCGAGATGGTCTGCGTAGCTCATGATCGCGATGCCGGTACGCAGACTCATCGCCAGCGGCGGTATCGGCAGCAGCCGAATGACTTCTCGACCCTTGATGTAGAGGCGCTTTCGCGGACCCGGCACATTCGTCGCCAACGTGACGACGCCGCGCTGCGGCAGCCGGGTCAACGTCCGCACCGTCCAGGCCGTCAACGGGAACGGGATCGCCTTCGCCGCGGATACGAAGATGTTCCCCGCTTGGCGTTGTCCGCTGGCCTTCGTACGCATGAGGCGCGAGTGCACGGCTTGCAGTTGCGAGACAGGATCGGCCTTCTCGACGGGAAGGCACGGCAGCATGACGGAGACGCGGTTGTCCGTCTCGTCCGCGGCGTCGGCCGAGCGCACCGAAACCGGCACCAGTGTGCGCAATGAGTCCGGTCGGGGCAGCTCGCCCCGACGCAGCAACATCGTGCGGTAACTGTCCGTGATCGCCGTCAGCGCAACGTCATTGACGGTCACCCCGAAGCCGGCGCAGATTTTGTCGACGTCTTCGAGCGAGACCTCGACCGAGGCGTACCGCCGCATACTGGTCAGCGGCCCGGTCAGTGAGGACGGCGCGGCAGGCCGTAGCAGACCGCCTGCGAGCTCGGCCGCCCCCTGCAGCGCGTGCGCGGCGGCGGTCGTCACGCTCAGCGATGTGCGCCATGCTCCAGCGATCCAGTCGACCGGGTTGAGCGACAGCGCCGGCAGCCGCGGTCCGCGTTTCGACCGCTGCGCCCCACGGATTTCGGTCGCAAACGTCTCGACGGCCCCGCCGTCACAGATCCGGGAAAGCAGTTGGCTGGCTGCGATACCGTCTGCGATGCAATGGTGGACCTTCATCAGGATCGCCCACCGGTTGTGCGACAAGCCGTCGGCGATCCAGCATTCCCACAACGGTCGGTCGCGGTCGAGACGGCGCTCCATAACGTCGGCGACCCAACGCCACAGGGTCGCGTCGTCCCCAGGACCCGGTAGCGCCGCCCGCCGAATGTGATGGGAGATGTCGAGCTCGCCGTCCTCGACCCACGTTGGAGCGCCGAGGTCCAGCGGCTGCGTCTGCAGGATCTGCGTGAACCTCGGTACTGACAACACGCGCTCGCCGATGGTTGCGGTCAGCGACTCGAAATCGGGCATCGGTCCGGCGAGTACCGCGACGGCACCGATCGCGAGGCTGACATGGCGGTCGGAGTCCTCAGCCTGCAGGAACCCCGCGTCGAGCGTCGTCAATTGCTCCATGAGACCACTGTGGGCCTTTTCGGCGCCCTGCGGCAGGGGCAAAGGTCCCTTCGTTGGCAGATGTTGGCCGGTCAGTCGACATCGACTGAAGGTCCGAAACGGAAGCGCCGACCGCTGATTTCCCTCGGATCCACCCGGACGAATCGGGGCTTGCGCCCAGCCGTCCACGGCATCAGTTGCGCGCGCTGCGCTTCCTCGATCTCGGCGTTGGAGTGCAGCACATGAGCAAAACCCTTGACGATGACGCTCCAGCCTTCCGACACGTTGTAGTCATCGGCTTCGAACACCACCCGGGCGTTCATCACGAGCGCGAACAGCTTGCTGGCGAAGTCCGCGGTACGAAACAGCACAGTCCTGCGCTGCACGACGTAGTTGACCGGAAAGACCTCCGGCCAGCCCTCGACGCAGATGACCAGCCGACCCAGCGACCTACTCGACAGCAGGTTCCAACTCTCGTCCGCCGACAGGACGTTCATCGGTTCACTGGCCATCAACGCAGTCTAGGGATCGAAGCTTCCGATATGGGCACAACTAGCGCGGATTCAGCTGGACAGCAGGAGAATTCCGCCCACGATGAGCGCGACCACCTTCACGGCTTCGAGGCCGACGTACACGTAGTGCACACGGGAACGAGGGCCATTCTCACCGGCCAGCACCGCATCGGAGCGGCGCGTCAAAAGCGGTCGCACTCCGACCAGTTGGGCGATCAGAGCCGCGGCGGCGACGGCCAGTGCGACGATGACGCCGACGCGTGGATGGCTCAGCACCACGGCGACGGCGATTCCAACGGCCAGCACCACTTCGGTGGTGTTGAGCGCCCGAAAGACCAGCCGGCCGATGCCCAACCCGATCTGCAGTGTGACCCCGGGAGCCCGGAACTTCAGCGGCGCCTCGAGAAACGAGATTGCCAACACCATCCCGAGCCAGACATAAGTCAGTGCGGTTGCGACGGCGAACCCCGCGCTCATGATTGCGACCTCTCGACGGTGACGTGGGCCAGACACAGGTCGGGCTCGACGAACGGCTCCAGCCTGTCGACCGTGACGGGCGCACGCCACGTCTTCAGTGCGCCCTGCATGAGACCCAGGTGGATCGGACAGACGACGGACCGCCGGTCCTCGGCCAGTTCCAGGAACGGGCAATGGCGTAGACCGACCCGGGTCTCGCCGTCGGCGTCCAGCCGCTGTGGCGCGAACCCGAGATCGTCGAGCAGGCCGATGAGCCGATTGACCGACGTCCGGGTGCCGATCGCCTTCGGGCCCGGGCGCGTCACCCGCTCCGCCCAGGCACGCCCGGCTTCGAGCGCCTTGGCACTTGCGTCGTCTTCACCGGCCAGACCGAGCGTCAGGATCTCGGCGAGCAACCGGTATTGACGTGCGCCACCGGGGTCCATGCCGCGAACTGCGCGATACATCAGCGGCGGACGGCCCTGACGCTTGTGGTACGGTTCGACGCGCTCGACCCTGCCGTCCGCGATCAGGGCTTCCAGATGGAATCGGACCGTGTTGGCGTGCACTCCAAGCTGTTCGGCGACATCCACGATGGTCATGGCGTCGTCCGCACGCCTCAACACCGCCAGCACGTCCTCGCGACGACCGGCCGGCTGTGACGCGGAGCTCACGGTCTGCGTCCTCGGCATACGCTAGAGTTTATACAACCGCTCTTGTAAAAACCAAGGGGTTGTGATGAGTGAACCTGCCCGCGACCTGACCGACCGCGATGACGTCGAGGTACTGTTGCGGCGCTTCTACGGTCGAGTGTTCGCAGACGATGTGCTGGCCGAACCGTTCAGCGAGTTGCGCGCAACGGGGCTGGAATCGCATATCCCGGTGATGTGTGACTTCTGGGAGACGGTTCTGTTCCGGGCCGGGCTCTACCGCGGCAACGCGCTGGTGGTACATCGGCAGCTCGACAGTCGACATCCGTTGTACGCCAGGCACTTCGCCCGCTGGCTGGCGATCTGGGAGGCTACCGTGGACGAGATGTACGCGGGTGCCGCGGCCGAGCGTGCGAAGCTTCAGGCCGGCCGGATCGCCAGGGCCATGCACCGCCGCCTGAGGGGCGCCGACGCCGGTGAGATCGACGCGTTGGCCGTCAGCTGACCATTCGATTCACCAACCTGGACGCCGGGGATGGGAGCCCACCATCTCAGCGTCTTTCTTGTGCCCCCTGCCGGTGGGCACCTCCCGACTGCGGTACACGATGTAGGGCCGGAACAGGTACCCGATCGGGGCGCTGAACACGTGCACCAACCGGGTGAACGGCCAGATGCAGAACAGCACAAGCGCAATCATCACGTGAATGTGGAAGTACAGCGGCGCCTGGACCATCAGATCGCCCCGCGGCTGAAGCACCCAGATCGAGCGGAACCAGGGTGACACCGTTTCGCGGTAGTCGTGCTCGGCGCCCTCCGGCGTCGCGCCGATCAGTGTGCAGCTGAACCCGGCGATGATCGCCAGCACCAGCACGAGGTACATCACCTTGTCGTTGACGGTGGTCGCCATGAACACCGGGCCCGTGGTCCGGCGGCGATAGATGAGCAGTGCGATTCCGGTCAGCGTGGCGATCCCGGCGATCCCGCCGAGAATCACCGCCTGCAGGTGGTACACGTGGTCGCTCATGATCGCGTTCGTCCAGGACTCGGGAATCACCAAACCGATGATGTGGCCGACGATGACCACCAGCATCCCGAAATGGAACAGCGGGCTGCCGATCCGCAGCAGCCGCGACTCGTAGAGCTGGGACGACCGGGTGGTCCAGCCGAACTTGTCGTACCGGTAGCGCCACCAGGTGCCGACGGCGACGATCGCGAGCGTCACGTACGGCACCACGTCCCAGAAGATCTCCCACCCGGACATGGTCAGTGGTCTCCTTCCGCCCGGCGCGGTGGCACGGTCAACTGAAAGGGTTGCAGGCCAACCGCTTCGGAGGGCGGCCCGGCGTGCAGCA
Organism: Mycobacterium barrassiae; assembly: GCF_025822765.1. Taxonomy (GTDB): domain Bacteria; phylum Actinomycetota; class Actinomycetes; order Mycobacteriales; family Mycobacteriaceae; genus Mycobacterium; species Mycobacterium barrassiae. Next base: position 578,191 of record NZ_JACKUK010000023.1, read on the forward strand.
GTCGTCGGGCGTCGTGTTGCCCGACAGCGGGCAACGTCGAACTCACCGCGGTGACGGTGGGCGCGTACGGCGATGCGGCATCGACAAGCGCATGCCGCAACACATCGATCGGGACGCGATGCTCAGCCAACAGACGTCGTCCACCCTGCGGGTCGACGGTGGCGGCGAACTCCAGCACCACCGGAAGATGATCTGGCGCTTCGCCTTTCGGGGGCTGGACGCCGGCGGCGCGGTAGGTCTGTGAGAACGCCAACATCTGCGCACCGCGGTTGCGGGTATCCCCCGCGGTCCAGTAGGTCAACAACATCGTCGAGCGTCGGCGCAGGTCGAATATCTCGACGTAGTGGGTTGCCGCCTGGGTCGGCCGCCAACCCCGCAGCACCTCGACGGTTTCCGCGAGCAGTGCGGAGGCCGGCCCTGTGATGTGTTCCCGCAGCCGGTCGACGGTGTCGAGTCGACGGTCCTGCTGCCCGTCGGGGTATGCCAACAACAGTGACGCCGTCTGCCACACCAGGCGGTCCTGTAGCTCCCGATCGCGCCGTTTCACGACTTCCCACCCGGGAACATTCCTGACGGCACTCCCCTGCCGTCCCAGTTGAGCAGATTCACCCGCGACGGGTTCTCGGAATTGGCGGCCATCCCCTCCTGGCTCTGCCGGTGTTGCAACGCGTGGAAGGTCTCCACCGCCACCGGCACCGGTCCCCCGCTGGCCTCACCGAACGGGCCTGACTCGTACATCCCGGGTCCGCCCTCGAAGGACAACGAACAGCTGGTCTCCTCGAGACGCCTGCCCTCCGCGATATATGCGGTCGGAATCACGTACCGCTCATCGTATTTCGCCAAGGCGAGCAGCCGGTACATCGAGTAGATCTGCTCTTCGGTCATCCCGACCGCTGCCGGGATGTGCGGCTGGGTTTCACGGCCGAGGTTGACGTCACGCATGTACGAACGCATCGCCGCCAACCGCCGCAGCACACCCTCCACGACGCCGGTGTCCCCAGCGGTGAACAGTCCGGCCAGGTACTCCATCGGGATCCGCAGCGCGTCCAGCGCGCCGAACAGGTTGCCGACATCCTCGCCGTCGTGGCCGTCACGGCTGACGGCGTCGACGATCGGCGACAGCGGCGGGATGTACCACACCATCGGCACCGTGCGGAACTCCGGATGCAGCGGCAGCGCAACCTGATACGTGTTGATCAGGGCGTACACCGGCGACCGCTGTGCGGCCTCGATCCACTCGTCGGAGATGCCCTCCGCCCGCGCACCGGCGATGACCTGTGGATCGGTGGGGTCGAGCAGGATCCGACGTTGCGCCTCGTACAGGTCCTTCTCGTCTTCCACCGAGGCCGCCTCGAGCACGCGGTCGACGTCATAGAGCACCAGACCCAGGTAGCGCAGCCGACCGACGCAGGTTTCCGAACACACCGTGGGCAGCCCAACCTCGATACGCGGGTAACAGAGCGTGCACTTCTCGGCCTTACCGGTCTTGTGGTTGAAGTACACCTTCTTGTACGGGCAGCCGGACACGCACATCCGCCAGCCGCGGCAGCGATCCTGGTCGACAAGCACGATGCCGTCCTCGCTGCGCTTGTACATCGCGCCAGAGGGACACGACGCCACGCACGACGGATTCAGGCAGTGCTCACAGATCCGCGGCAGGTAGAACATGAACGTCTGTTCCAGCTGCAGCTTGACCTCCTCGCTGACCTTCGCCAAAACCGGGTCGCCGGGCACGATTTCGGGTGATCCCGCGAGGTCGTCGTCCCAGTTGGCCGACCAGGAGACCTTCATCGGCTTGCCGGTGATCAGGCTGCGCGGTGGCGCCACAGGCATCTGATCGCCGAGTGGTGCGGCGGTCAGGTTCTCGTAGTCGTACGTCCAGGGTTCGTAGTAGTCGTCGATGGAGGGCAATTTGGGGTTGGCGAAGATCCGGAACAGTTTCGACAGTCGGCCACCGTCGCGCAATCGCAACCGACCCCGGCCGTCCAGACGCCATCCCCCGTGCCAGCGTTCCTGGTCCTCGTAGGTACGCGGATATCCCTGACCCGGACGGGTTTCGACGTTGTTGAACCACACGTACTCGGTACCCGACCTGTTGGTCCACGCCTGCTTGCAAGTCACCGAGCAGGTATGGCAGCCGATGCACTTGTCGAGGTTCATCACCATCGCCATCTGCGCCATGACTCTCACCGGTACGTCACCTCCTGGGAGCGACGGCGCACCACCGTCACCTCGTCGCGCTGGTTACCGGTCGGACCGAGGTAGTTGAACGCGAAGGAATGCTGCGCGTAGCCGCCGGCGAGATGGCTGGGCTTGATCAGCAACCGAGTCAGCGAATTGTGAATTCCGCCGCGGGTTCCCGTGGTCTCGGTGAGTGGCACGTCGATGGTGCGCTCCATGGCGTGGTACACGAAGACCACACCGTCGGGCATCCGGTGACTGACGGCCGCGCGGCACACCACCACGCCGTTGCGGTTGACGGCCTCGACCCAATCGTTGTCGTTGACTTGGATTTTCGCCGCATCGGCCGGACTCATCCACATAACCGGACCACCGCGGGACAGCGACAGCATGAACAGGTTGTCCTGATACTCGGAGTGGATGGACCACTTCGAATGCGGGGTCAGGTAGCGCACCGTGAGACCGATGCCGTCGGCAGCACCGACCGCGGGCTCACCGAACAGCCGGGACATGTCCAACGGCGGCCGGTAGATGGGCAGTTGTTCGCCCAGTTCCTCCAGCCAGTCGTGGTCGACGTAGAAGTGCATCCGCCCTGTCAGGGTGTGGAACGGTTTGAGTTCCTCGATGTTCACCGTGAACGGGGCGTAGCGGCGGCCGCCGGTCTCGCTGCCCGACCACTCCGGGCTGGTGATCACCGGCACCGGACGCGCCTGCGTGTCGGCGTAGGTGATGCGGCGTTCCTCACTGCCCTCGGCCAGGTGCACCAACTTGCGGCCCGTCCGCCGCTCCAGCTCCCGGAACCCCTCGACGGCGAGTCGGCCGTTGGACGTACCGGACAGTGCGAGGATCACGTCGGCCATCCGTTCCGCGGAGGTCATGGCCGGGCGACCCTGTGCCGCACCGGAATCCATCACACCGAACTTGGCTGCCAACTCACTCACTTCGGCATTCGGATGGGTCGTGATGCCCTTGGTGGTGACGCCAAGACTGTCGACGAGCGGGCCGAGTGTGACCCATTTTTCGGCTATCGCCGCGTAGTCGCGCTCCACCACCGCGATCGGACCCATGGTCTTGCCGGGGATCGGGGTCTCGCCCGTGGTGCGCCAGTCATGCTCGGTGCCACCGGGATACGCCATCGCGCCGGGGGTGTCGTGCTGCAGCGTGCCGAGCACCACGTCGGTACGGGTCCCGAGGTGTTTGGCGGCCAGCGCGCTGAACGCCCTGGCGATCGCCCCGAATGCCTCGTAGTCCGAGCGGGTTTCCCACGGCGGGTCGATCGCCGGGCTGAAGGCATGGACATACGGGTGCATGTCCGTGCTCGACAGGTCGGCCTTCTCGTACCAGGTCGCGGCGGGCAGCACCACATCCGACAGCAGCGTCGTCGACGTCATCCGGAAGTCGATCGACATCAACAGGTCGAGCTTGCCCTCCGGAATCTCGTCGGTGTACGTGACGTCGCGCGCCCGCAACTCGCCGGGCTGGGCCTGCACGTTGGAGGTGGTGCCGAGCAGATGGCGCAGGAAGTACTCGTTGCCCTTGCTCGACGAGCCGAGCAGGTTGGCCCGCCAGACATTCAGTACGCGCGGCCAGTTCGACGGATTGTCGGGATCGGTGACGGCCAGCTTCAGTGCGCCGCTGGCGAGTTGTGCGGCCACGTAGCGCGGGATCTCGGATTTGTCATGGCCCGCGGCCAGCGCATCGTCGGCGACGTCGAGGCTCGAGCGGTCGAATTGGGGGAAGAACGGCGACCACCCCATCGCGGCGGCCGATGCCAGCACGTCCATGGTGTGTTTACCGGCGAAGCGGCCCCGGCCGAGCGGGCTGGCGAGCGTGTCGGCGCGATACCCGTCGTAGCGCCACTGGTCGGTGTGCACATACCAGTAGGACGTGCCTGCCATCTGCCGGGGCGGGCGCGACCAGTCGGTGCCCATCGCCAGTGTCGCCCAGCCGGTGATCGGCCGGCATTTCTCCTGCCCGACGTAATGTGCCCAGCCGCCGCCGTTTCGGCCCATCGACCCGGTCAGCAGCAGCAGAGCCAGCACCGCGCGGTAGGTGGCGTCGCCGTGGAACCACTGGCAGATCCCGGCGCCCATGATGATCATCGACCGGCCGTTGGTGTCTTCGGCGTTGCGGGCGAACTCTCTGGCCACGCGGATGGCCTGCGAAGCGGCGACGCCGGTGATCGGTTCCTGCCAGGCAGGCGTGGATGGGACCTCGGCGTCGTCGTAGCCGGTGGGCCAGTCACCCGGCAACCCGGGCCGAGCCACCCCGTACTGCGCGAGCATCAGGTCGAACACGGTGCACACCAGGTGCTCGCCGACCCGGCGCACGGGCACACCGCGCTCCAGGACTTCGCCGTGCCCGTCGACGGTGTCGAAGCGCGGCAACCGGATCAGCGCGGACTCACCGATATCGGCGGCCACCGTCAACGAAGGCACCAGATCCTCGAGGTCGAGGTTCCACTGGCCGACCCCGCCGTCGCCGAAGCGGAAGCCCAGCGAGCCCTGCGGCACCGCGACCGTGCCCGTCGCACCGTCGAGGATGGCTGGTTTGAAGGCGGCGTTCTCGACGTCCTGGCCGAGATCGGCGGCGGTGAGGTTCTTTCCGGGCACCAGCGCCCCGTCCCGTTCCTCCAGCTTCACCAGGAACGGCAGGTCGGTGAACTTGCGCGCGTAGTCGACGAAGTACGGGACACGTTGACGCACAAAGCATTCGGTGAGGATGACATGGCCCATCGCCATGGCGAGCGCACCGTCGGTGCCGGCCGCGCACGGCATCCACTCGTCGGCGAACTTCGTGTTGTCGGCGTAGTCGGGGCTGACGCTGACGACTTTGGTGCCGCGGTAGCGCACCTCGGCCATCCAGTGTGCATCCGGTGTGCGGGTGACCGGGACGTTGGATCCCCACATCATCAAGTACGCGGCGTCCCACCAGTCCCCCGACTCCGGCACGTCGGTCTGGTCGCCGAACACCTGCGGTGAGGCCACCGGCAGGTCGGCGTACCAGTCGTAGAACGACGTCATCGCCCCACCGACCAGTTCGACGAACCGCGAACCCGCCGCGTGGCTGACCATCGACATGGCCGGTATGGGCGAGAATCCGGCGATCCGGTCGGGGCCGTACGTCTTGATGGTGTGCACGTGGGCGGCGGCGATCATCTCCGTCGCCTCGGCCCACGTCACGCGCACCAGCCCGCCCTTGCCTCGGGCGCGCTGGTATCGGCGGCGACGCTCGGGGTCCGCCTGGATGTCCGCCCACGCCAGCACCGGATCGCCGACGCGGGCCTTGGCTTCGCGATACATCTCGACCAGAACGCCGCGGGCATACGGGTAGCGCACCCGCGTCGGCGAGTAGGTGTACCAGGAGAACGCGGCGCCGCGCGGACAGCCGCGGGGTTCGTACTCGGGCCGGTCGGCCCCGACCGACGGGTAGTCGGTTTCCTGGGTCTCCCAGGTGATGATGCCGTCCTTGACGTAGATCTTCCACGAGCACGATCCGGTGCAGTTCACCCCGTGCGTGGAGCGCACCACCTTGTCGTGGCTCCAGCGGTCGCGGTAGAAGACGTCGCCCTCACGCCCGCCGCGCCGGGTGACGGTGCGCAGGTCATCGGAGAACTCGCCGGGCGTGAAGAACCGCCCGCTGCGTTCGAGCAGTTCCTCGATCGGCCCACCGGTGCGCGGCGCCTGCGTCATGGCGGGTCCTTACTGCGTTGAGGGTAGGGCTCGTGCGCGTGCAGCCGCAAAGCCGTGTACGCGAACGCGATCGCGGCGGTGGCGACCAGAAGAAGTAGGCCGACGGTGTAGTCGTTGTCGACCGAGTCGTAGCTCGCACCCATCACCAGCGGCGGGAAGTAACCGCCGAGCCCGCCCGCCGCGGCCACGATTCCGGTCACCGAGCCCACCGACTGCGCGGGTGACCGACGCGCCACCCATGCGAAGACGCCGCCGGTACCGATTCCGAGGAAGATCGCCAACGTGATGAACGTGGCCGCCGACCAGACGTCCGGTGGCGGTTGGAACACCGCGACGAATGCCATCACCGCGGTGCCGGCGAAGGATGCCAGCACGACGTACTTGGGCGCGATCCTGTCGGCCAGTGCCCCACCGACCGGACGGGCCAACACCGCGGCCAAGGCGAAACCTGCCGTACGCGCGCCTGCGTCGACCGCGCTGAAGCCGTAGATCGTCTTGATGTAGGTGGGCAGATAGTTGCTGAACGCGACGAATCCGCCGAACACCACCGCATAGAGGAACGACATCTCCCACGTGACCGGAAGTTTCGCGGCGACGACCAGCTTGGGCACCACACGGTCGGTGTTCGGGGTGAAGTTCGGCGAATTACGCATCACCAGCACGCACGCCACCGCGGTCAGCGCCAGCGCGATCGCGACGATGACATGGGTGGTGAAGAGGCCGAACCACCGCACAAAGCGCGGCGTGAAGAACGCCGAGAGCGCCGTCCCGACCATCCCCATCCCGAAGACTCCGGTCGCGAACCCGCGGCGCGAGGCCTCATACCAGCTGTTGGCGAACGGGATGCCGACCGCGAAGATCGTCCCGGCGATACCGAGGAAAAAACCGCATACCAGCAGGAACGGGTATGAGCCCGCCGCTCCTGCGGCGCCCACCGCAAGTACCGGCACGATGGACGCCACGGACACCGCGATGAACATGGTCCGGCCACCGAACCGGTCAGTCAGCGATCCGATGACGATGCGCCCCAGCGATCCGACCAGGATCGGTGTGGCAACCAGCATCGACGCCTCGGTACTGCTCAACGACAGGTCGCCGGCATAGGTGGTGGAAAGGGGCCCGATCATGTTCCAGGCCCAGAAGTTGATGGCCGACACCCACGTCGCCAACACCAGATTCAAACCTCTGCTGGTGCTGGTGTCCGGCGTGGTCGCCGTGTTCACGTTCCCAGAAAACCACCCGGCAGCTAACGCGGTGCGGCTTTCACGGAAACTGTTGCCGCCGAAGCACAACCGCAGCAGCAATGCAGCAAACAGGAGCCGCGCTCGGGCCCGCACGAGAATTGCCGATACCCACGCAATGGTGACGCACCGCAAAGCCCAACGGTCCCCTGGTGACACGCGGACAGCCCAATGCCCTCGTTTTGACACCCCGCTCTAGGAGCGATGAAAAGATCGCCTCATGGCATCTCCGACCGCTGAATCTGACCGCATCGAGGAAACCCGGGGCGACGTCACATACATCCGCACGGACAAGGATCTGCCGCCGGTAGCAGTGATCGACCGATCGCCGATCAGCGTGCGCCACCGCATCGTTTTCGGGGTCATCGCGGTGCTGGGTGCCATCGCGTGGGCGGTCATCGCGTTCGTCCGCGGGGAGACCGTCAACGCGGTGTGGTTCGTCATCGCCGCGATCTGCACGTACGTGATCGGCTTCCGGTTCTACGCGCGGCTGATCGAGATGAACGTCATCAAGCCTCGCGACGACAACGCCACTCCCGCCGAGATTTTCGAGAACGGCACCGACTACATGCCGACCGACCGTCGGGTGCTGTTCGGTCATCACTTCGCCGCGATCGCCGGCGCTGGTCCGCTCGTCGGCCCGGTGCTCGCAATGCAGATGGGCTACCTGCCGGGCACCATCTGGATCATCATCGGCGCGGTGTTCGCCGGCTGCGTGCAGGACTACATGGTGCTGTCGATCTCGACCCGACGACGGGGGCGGTCACTGGGCCAGATGGCGCGCGACGAGCTCGGCGCGATCGGCGGCGTCGCCGCCATCGTCGGCGTCCTTGCCATCATGGTGATCCTGTTGGCGGTCCTTGCCCTCGTGGTGGTCGGCGCCCTGGCCGAGAGCCCGTGGGGTGTTTTCTCGATTGCGATGACGATCCCCATCGCCCTCTTCATGGGCCTCTATCTCCGGTTCCTTCGTCCCGGCCGGGTGTCGGAGGTATCGCTCATCGGCGTCGTACTGCTGTTGCTGGCGGTTGTCGCGGGCGGCTGGGTTGCCGGAACCGATTGGGGCACCGACTGGTTCACCCTGTCGAAGGTGACGCTGTCCTGGTGCATCATCATCTACGGCCTGGCCGCATCGGTGCTGCCGGTATGGCTGCTGCTGGCGCCGAGGGACTACCTGTCGACGTTCATGAAGGTCGGCACCATCGCACTGCTGGCCATCGGCATCCTGCTCGCCCGTCCGATCATGGAGGCCCCGGCCATCTCCTCGTTCGCGAGCAGCGGCACGGGCCCGGTGTTCGCCGGGTCGCTGTTCCCGTTCCTGTTCATCACGATCGCGTGCGGGGCGCTGTCGGGTTTCCACTCGCTCATCTCATCGGGCACGACGCCGAAGCTTCTGGAGAAGGAAAGCCAGATGCGGTTGATCGGCTACGGCGGCATGCTCACCGAGTCGTTCGTGGCGATCATGGCGTTGGTCACCGCGGCCATCCTCAATCAGCATCTGTACTTCACGATGAATGCCCCTGCCGCGCAGACCGGCGCCACGGCGCAGACAGCCGCCGAGTACGTCAACGGGCTGGGACTGTCGGGGCCACCGATCACCGCCGAGGAGATCACCCAAGCCGCCGAGAGTGTCGGCGAGGAGTCGATCGTGTCGCGCACCGGTGGCGCACCGACGCTGGCCTTCGGCATGTCCGAGGTGCTGCACTCGGTATTCGGCGGCACCAGCCTCAAGGCGTTCTGGTATCACTTCGCGATCATGTTCGAGGCGTTGTTCATCCTGACGACGGTCGATGCCGGCACCCGGGTGGCGCGTTTCATGCTCTCGGACGGCCTGAGCAACCTCGGCGGTCCGCTGCGCAAGCTGAAGGACCCGAGTTGGCGTGTCGGAGCGTGGATTTGCAGCGTTCTCGTCGTCGCGGGCTGGGGCTCCATCCTGATCATGGGCGTCACCGATCCGCTCGGCGGCATCAACACCCTGTTCCCGCTGTTCGGCATCGCCAACCAACTGCTCGCGGCAATCGCACTGACCGTCGTCACGGTGGTCGTGATCAAGAAGGGCTATCTCAAATGGGCTTGGGTGCCGGGGGTTCCGCTGCTGTGGGATCTCACGGTGACACTGACGGCGTCCTGGCAGAAGATCTTCTCGGCCGACCCGAAGCTCGGATACTGGAAGCTGCACAGCATCTGCAGCGCCGCGCAGGAGGCGGGAAGGCTGTGTTCGACGGCGAAGACGCCTGGGGATGTCGAGAAGATCGTGCGCAACACGTTCATTCAGGGTTCGCTGTCGATCCTGTTCGCAACTCTGGTGGTCGTCGTGTTCGTCGCTGGCGTGATCGTGGCCCTGCGGGCGATCCGCGGTGAAGGGCCGCCGACGACAGAGGACGAACCGGTGCCGTCACGGATCTTCGCACCGTCGGGCCTGATTCCGACCAAGGTCGAGAAGGAGGTGCAGAAGCAATGGGACGCGTTGCCGAAATCGGCCGCCAAATCGGTTGGTACTGGAGCTCATTGATGGGTGACAACCACTATCGGCGTTACGTCGCACATCGCAGGCAGACCCATCCCGGCGAGCCGGTGCTGTCTGAGCGGGAGTACTGGCGGATGCGCCACGCGGCGACGGAGTCCAGCCCGAATCCGCGTTGCTGCTGACAGCGGCTACCCGGAAGCGACGACACCTGCTGAATCCCACGGCGCCAGAGTCGAACCCGACTCGGACCGGAAGGCGTCGGGCACATCGTCGGTGACCTGCCACGTCGCCGCCAGCCGGCCCATCCCCACGGCATACGCGCAGTGCACACCGAGTTCGACTAGTTCGTCCTCGCTGAAGTGCTCGCGCAGGTCGTCGTAGACCGCGTCGTCGATCGCCAGGTGATCGGTGGCGAAAAGATCCGCGTAGCGCAGCGCGCTGCGCTCGGCTTCGGTGAGATCGTCAGCCTCTGCGGGCCGTTGCAGCGAGCACACCAGATCCTCGGTGAGCCCGTCGTCGATGGCGCTCTGGTAGCGCACCGACATACAGCTGCGGCACTGGTTGTGGAAGGCGATCCGCAACCGCACCAATTCGACCAGCCGCGGCGGCAGCGTGCCGGTCGACGCGAGAGCCTGGCGCAGGGCTCCGAGCGCGCCCGCCACCTCCGGCCGATGGCCGAGTATCGACGCCACACCGAGGTTGATCCGGTCGCCCTGACCTAGGTCGTCCGCCGGGATCGAAGCGAAGGCTGCGGAGGGGGCGATTCGGGAATTCGTCACTTCCAAGCACCTCACATCGCCGTAGGTTAAGGCTGAGAAACCACCGTAACGCGCGGGCCGTGAGGACTAAACTGTTGCCCATACGGTAAGCAACTACAAGGGGGTGCGCCGTGAACAAGGACGACATGATCCTGATCAGCGTCGACGACCACATCGTCGAGCCTCCCGACATGTTCCGTAACCATCTTCCGAAAAAGTATCTGGACGAGGCGCCGCGGCTGGTGCACAACCCAGACGGGTCCGACACGTGGCAGTTCCGCGATGTGGTCATCCCGAACGTCGCTTTGAACGCGGTGGCGGGCCGCCCGAAGGAGGAGTACGGACTGGAACCCCAGGGCCTCGACGAGATCCGGCCCGGGTGCTGGCAGGTCGACGAGCGGGTCAAGGACATGAACGCCGGCGGCATCCTGGGGTCGATCTGCTTTCCCACCTTCCCCGGATTCGCGGGACGGCTGTTCGCGACCGAGGATCCCGAGTTCAGTCTGGCGCTGTTGCAGGCCTACAACGACTGGCACGTCGAGGAGTGGTGCGGCGCCTATCCCGCACGGTTCATCCCGATGACCCTGCCGGTGATCTGGGACGCCGAAGCATGCGCCAAGGAGATCCGCCGCAACGCCGAGCGCGGCGTGCACGCGCTGACATTCACCGAGAATCCCGCCGCGATGGGTTACCCGTCCTTCCACGACGACTACTGGACGCCGGTGTGGGAAGCGCTGGTCGACACCGACACCGTGATGAACGTGCACATCGGCTCATCGGGGAAGCTCGCCATCACCGCCCCGGATGCGCCGATGGACGTGATGATCACCCTGCAGCCGATGAACATCGTGCAGGCGGCCGCGGATCTGTTGTGGTCCAAGCCCATCAAGAAATACCCCGACCTCAAGATCGCGCTGAGCGAGGGTGGCACCGGGTGGATCCCCTACTTCCTGGAACGCGCGGATCGCACGTACGAGATGCACTCCACGTGGACGGGGCAGGACTTCAAGGGCAAGCTGCCCAGCGAGGTCTTCCGCGAGCACTTCCTGACCTGCTTCATCTCCGACCCGGTCGGGGTGGCGATGCGCAATCAGATCGGCATCGACAACATCTGTTGGGAAGCCGACTACCCGCACTCCGACTCGATGTGGCCCGGCGCTCCCGAACAACTTCACGAGGTGCTCACCGAGCACAACGCGACCGACGCCGAGATCAACAAGATGACCTACGAGAACGCCATGCGGTGGTACCACTGGGACCCGTTCACCCACATCACCAAGGAACAGGCGACCGTCGGTGCGCTACGCAAGGCGGCAGAAGGCCACGATGTCTCCATCCGGGCGCTGTCTCACCACAAGAAGGACTCGAGTCTCGGCGCGACGACGCTGCAGGACCAGCTGAACAGGGCGACCGCGAACCAGAAGTGAGCGTGCGCTCAGATCACCTGAGCGAGTAGCGGATCGGCAGGTGCTTGGGCCCGCCGACGAAGATCGTCGCCATGTACTCCGGATCGCCGGTCAGTTCTATCGAGTCCAGCCGGGGTACCAGCTCGGAGAAGAAGCTGTTGACCTCCATCCGGGCCAGGGCTGCGCCCAGGCAGAAGTGCACACCGTAACCGAATGCGTTGTGCTTGTTGGGATCGCGTCCCACGTCGAACTTGAACGGTTCGTCGAAGACATCTTCGTCACGGTTCGACGACACATACGACAGCAGCACCGACTCCCCCGCCGCGATCGGGACGCCGCGGACCTCGGTGTCCTGCTGCGCCGTGCGCATGAACTCCTTCACCGGCGTGACCCACCGGATCATCTCCTCGGTGGCCAGCGGCATGAGGTCCATGTTGGCGCGGAGCCGCTCCCGTTGGTCGGGATGCTCGATGAGCGCATGCATTCCGCCTGAGATGACGTTGCTGGTGGTGTCGTGTCCGGCGGCGGCGAGAATCGCGTAGTACGACACGGTTTCGATGTCGTTGAGGGGCTCACCGTTGACGGTGGCGTTTGCGATCGCCGATGCCAGATCTTCGGTCGGGTTCTCGCGGCGCGAGGCGGTGACCGCGGTGAAGTACGCGAACATCTCGAGAAGCGCCGCCATCTGCTCCTCTTTGGTGGTCCCCCGCTGGAACTCCGCGTCGTCGTTACCGAACATCTCCTGGGTGTACTTGAGCATCTTCGGGAAGTCCTGCTCGGGAAGGCCGAGCATCGACATGATCACGTACAGCGGATAGTTCACCGCGACCTGCTGGACGAAATCGCACTCCGGTCCCGCCTCTGCCATCTGGTCGACGAAGCGCTTCGCGAGCTCGTCGACGCGAACCTTCAACGCCCGCATGGCCTTCGGACGAAACCAGTCCGCGCCGATCGCCCGGATCACGCGGTGCTGGGGATCGTCCATGTGGATCAGCGTGTTGATGCCGACGGCGGCCTGCTGCTCATCGCCTTCCTCCGTCATCAACACCGGACGGGGCGAGTTGGTGAAGATGTCGTTCGCACGTTCGATCGCCATGATGTCGGCGTGTTTCGTGATCGCCCAGAACGGCCGGTAGTTGGGTACCTCCACCCAGGACACCGGCGCATTGGCTCGCAGGTGAGTCAGCGCCGCGTGAAGTGCCTTCTCATCGGTGTAGGTCTCGGGATCTGCGAACACCTTCGCCGCTTCATCCATGATCCGGGTAGCCACTACCGGTTCCTCCACTATGTGGTCGGCTCGCGCAGTTCTTGCAAAACCGCGGAGATGGTTGATTCCGAAATCGTGGTCGGGAAGCCCACCATGACGCGATCGATCAAGCCGTCGCACCGATCCCGAATCTTGGCCGCCAGCTTGTCGATCGGAGCGACCACCGCGAACGTGTCGAGGATCTCGTCGTCGATGAGCGCACCCATACCGTCCCAGTCGCCTTTGAGCGACAACCCGTGCAATTCGTCGTGCAGCGCACCCCAGCCGTGCAGATCGAGCACCTTCTTGTACGCCGGCGTCGAACCGTAGAACGCGATCTGCTTGCGGGTGCCGACGGCTGCGGCGTTCAGTTCGGACTCGTCGTTGCCCGTGACGACGAACAGCGGGCACGACACCTGAAAGTCGCTGCGCTGCCGACCCGATCGGCTCATCCCCCGCATCAGGGCGGGCATGGTCACCTCTTCGAAGTACCGCTTCGTCGTGAAGGCATGCGCGAGGATGCCGTCGGCGACCTCACCCGTCATCTCCGTCATCGCCTCACCGACCGCGGCGATGAACACCTTCGGAATGCCGTAGTCATGCGGCTGCGGCATGAACATGGGTGTCATGAGTTTGTGCGTGTAGAACTCACCCTCGAAGCGCAGCTTCGTGCCGCCGTGCCAACACGCCCAGATCTCGCGCAGTGCGAGCACGAACTCGCGCATCCGGTGCACCGGGCGGCTCCACGGCATGCTGAACCGCTTCTCGATGTGCGGCTGGATCTGCGAGCCGAGTCCCAGGTTCAGCCGGCCCTTCGAGTACTCCTGCAGATCCCAGCCGACGTTCGCGACGGTCATCGGGTTTCGGGCGAACGCCACCGCGATGCTGGTGCCCAGTTCGATGGTGTCGGTGTGTTCGGCGGCCAGCGTCAGCGGCAGGAACGGGTCGTGGTCGACCTCGGCCGTCCAGCAGCCGTCATAGCCTCGACGTTCCAGGGTCACCGCGGCGTCGACCACCGCGTGGAGCTGGCTGAACACGCCGCCGTCGACCTTGAGGCCGGCGCCGCTTCCCATGACCGCAGACGCTACAGTAAGCAATTCAGTATGGTCAACGTGAACATGCCGGTGCGACGATCGCCTTTCGACGACAGGAAGAGCGCATGACGAACGAGCAGGGCTGGAAGGAGACGCTCGAAGACCTCGAGCTTCGGCGTGAGCGTTCGCGAGCCATGGGTGGCCCGGAGCGGCTGGCCAAGCATCGCGGGAAGGGCAAGCTCGATGCTCGGGCGCGCCTCGAGCATCTTCTCGACAAGGGCAGCTTCCGGGAGTTCGGCACCCTGGTGGGCGGCGACATCGCCGCCGATGGGATCGTCGCCGGTTCCGGGCTCATTAACGGCTCGCCGGTGATGGTCGGCGCCGAGGACTTCACGACGCTGGCGGGCAGCATCGGTCCTGGCGGGAATGCGAAGCGCTACCGGCTCGCCGAGTTGGCACTGAGAGACCGGATTCCGCTCGTGATGCTCCTCGAGGGCGCCGGCTTCCGGCCCAGCGGCGAGAACTACGGCCGCACCCCCACCGATCTGCTGGCGCAGGCGCAGTGCTCCGGCAAGGTGCCGATGGTCGGCGGCCTGCTCGGCCCGTCGGCGGGCCACGGCGCGCTGGTGGCGCCGGTGTGCGACTGGACCATCATGAGCAACCAGGGCGCGATCTTCACCGCAGGGCCGCCGGTCGTGAAAGAGTCGACGGGCGAAGAGATTTCGAAGGAAGACCTGGGCGGCCCGTCGGTCGCGATCGCCAGCGGGGTGATCCACAACCTGGCCGAGGACGACGAGGCGGTGCTGGACGATATCCGCCGCTACCTGTCGTACTTCCCGCCGAGCGCATGGTCGTATCCGGCGTCGCTGCCCGCGGACGAAGCGAGCGAACCGCGCACGACACCAGAGCTGCTCGACCTCGTGCCGCGCGGCAACCGGCGCGTCTACGACATGCGGGCCGTGCTCGACGTGGTGTTCGACGACCGGGGCTGGTTCGAGGTGCAGCCGAAGTTCGGCCAGGCGATGATCTGCGCGCTGGCCCATCTCGGTGGCCACCCCGTCGCGGTGGTCGC
Source organism: Mycobacterium barrassiae (assembly GCF_025822765.1). Classification (GTDB taxonomy): domain Bacteria; phylum Actinomycetota; class Actinomycetes; order Mycobacteriales; family Mycobacteriaceae; genus Mycobacterium; species Mycobacterium barrassiae. The sequence continues at coordinate 593,285 of NZ_JACKUK010000023.1, forward strand.
CAATCAGCCCAAGGTGCTGGCGGGCTCGATCGACGCCGACGCCGCCGACAAGGCAGCGCATTTCATCAACGTCGCCGACTCGTTCCATCTGCCCATCGTGTTCCTCGCCGACAATCCGGGGATGCTTCCGGGAAGCCGGTCCGAGAAGGCCGGGGTGCTGCGCAGCGGCGCCCGTATGTTCGCCGCGCAGACCGCCGCCACAACGATCAAGCTGCATGTAACCCTGCGTAAGGCTTACGGATTCGGGTCGATGGTGATGTCGCTGCTCGGCTTCGACAACCAAAGTGCGACGTTCGCCTATCCGGGCGCCACGATGGGTGCGATGAGCGCCTCCGCGCTCACCAAGGCCTCCCACGCCGGCGAGGACCTTGAGGCCAAGCTGCGCAAGGCCGAGGTCGACGCGTCATTCCGGTCGGCCGGCCACCTCGGCTTCGACGACCTCATCAGTCCCGAGGAGACGCGCAATGCGCTGCTGTCGGCGCTGCAGCGCGCGATCTACAGCAGGCAGGCGGCCGCAGAACCGGTGAGCCGCACCGTCATCACGCCCTAGTTTCCGTGCGATTTGTGTGCGTTTAGGAGCGGTGAGCGCTCTCGAACGCACACAAATCAGTCGGATGCGCGGTACTCCGCGACGATCGGTTCGAGTTCGTCGGGCGTGCAGCCGTGCATGATGACGGCGTCAGCCCCGTAGTCGAACTCCTTGCGGATGCGATCCACACACTGGCGCGCCGATCCGGTTGCCGACGGCTCGAGCCACTCGTCGGGAATGAGCGTGGCGATGTGCTCGATCTGCTCGGCGGTGGCCTTGTGATCGATACCCCCGGCGACGGACTGCACCACCGGGTCGTCCCGGAAGCGTTGCAGCACCGAGAGATCCCAGCCGTTGGTGTTGATGAGCAGTTCGCCGTAGCCCTGCAGGTACGTCGCCAGCCGCGCCACCGTCTTCTTCAGCCGCAGTTCCTCGGGCAGATGGTCGCCGACGGTCGCGAAACACGACCAGACCTTCACGTCGTCTGGGTTGCGGCCGGCCTGCTCGGCAGCGTCCTTCACGGTCTTGACCGCACGCTGCAGGGTTTCGGGCGTGAAGTAGGTATGCAGGATGACATCGTCGAACTCGCGACCACCGAGCGCGAGCGTCTGCGGGCCGAACGCGACGATCGCCAGTCGGATGTCCTCGTTGAAGTCCGGGTCGAGGAACAGCAACTGGTATTTCCCGATCGGCCCGTCGTGATTGAAGATCAGCTCGCCGTGCCAGAGCCTCCGCATCACCTGGGCGAAGTCCTCCATCTGCGCGGTCGTCACCGGCGGGACTCCGAACGCCGAGTACATCGCCGCCACCCCGCGGCCGATGCCGAGCGTGAAGCGCCCCTTCGACAGCCGGTGCATCGTGGTCGCGTACGACCCGGTGATCAGCGGGTGACGGGTGTTGTGATTTGTTGCGGCGGTGGCGATCTGCAGCCGATTGGTGACCGCCAACGCGGCGCCGGTCAACGATGATGCCTCTTTGACGTTCCAGCGTTCGGAGATGAACCCGGTGCCGAATCCGAGTTCCTCACCGCGACGCGCCTCGTCCATCAACCCGGCAGGACCCTCACCCCCCGCGCCGGCGAGCAGGTAGAAGCCGAGTTCGTCCAAGACGCGTTCACTCACTGCCAGACCCCTTGTTTGTAGCCGCAATTCCACACTTCGACAATTCGACCGTCGACCACCCGGAAGATCTCCATACTGCCGACGTCGACCTTGGTGCCATCCTTCATCACCATCGGTGATTGGTAGACGATCGCGACATGTTCACCGTCGTCGCCCGCCACCACCAGGTTGAGGTCGAAGCGAATCGTCTCGAACATGTCCCAGTGGTCGACGATGCGGGCCACCGCCTGCTCGTGGGTCAACGTCGTCGACTCGCCGACGTCATGGCGGATCACGCTGTCCCCCATCAACTCCTCGGCGAGCGCGAAGTCACGCTTGTTCCACACCACGAGGTTGTACAGTTCGACGACCGCTCGGGCTGTGCGCGTCACGCGAACACCTCCAGTGCATCGATCTCGTCGATCGCGGCCACCGCACGATCAGTGAGCGTGAGGCACAACGCCCGCGACCGTTCGGGCAGCGCCTCCCAACCGTTCAACGTGATGACAGGAAGCACCATCAGATAGGCCGCGGCGAACCGGTAGTGCCGCCACGCGTGGTCGAACGAGTAGTCCTGCACACCCTGCTCCGCGAGAAGCGCCACATATTCCCGAACGAGCGCCTCGTCGTGGCCCCGCCGCAACTCGGTCGGCAGGCCTTGGCTCACCAAATACGCGATGTCGGCGGCGCCGGCGCCGATGGACGCGAACTGGAAGTCGACGACCTTCAGCCGGTCGCCGTCGAAGAACATATTGTCCGCTCGGATATCGCCGTGTAGCAGCATCGAGCGTTCGGTCAGAGCCTCGAGCGCCTGGCCCGCGCTTTCGGCGAACCGTGCGGCGAAGTCGGCGACGGCGGCAGGTACCGGCGCCGACGAGTTATCGAGGTATACCTGCCAGCCCGGTCCGAACGCCGGCACCAGCAAGTCGCGCGCGATCGGCGTATCGATGCTCGGGAAGGCCTGGAGGGCACTCGGATTCGTCGTCGACCACGTATGCAGTCCGGCCAGCGCCGCGATGCAGACCCGCGCGCGATCCATCGACAGTCCGGCGAGGTGATCGGCATTGTCCCAGTCGGCGAGATCCTCCAGCAGCAGCACGAAATCCGCTGTGCCATCGGCCATTCGCGCGGTGTAGACACGCGGGGTCTCCATCGGCGCCGCGCCTGCGACGTCCTGGTAGAACGCCAACTCGCGGCGGTACCCGCCGAGCAGTTCCATCGCTCCGCGGGCCTCGGACACCGCGGGCAGTTTCGCGATCAACGTCGACGGAACACCGTCACCGGTGAGGTGCAGCCGGTACAGCAGCGACGAGAACCCGCTGTCCTGGGCGATCTGCTCGGCACGGACCTCGGTCACCTCGCGGCCGAGCGCACTGGTCAGCCATTGCGGAGTCAGACCGTCGACGCCATCGGGGACCAGCGTCGTACCCGCACTCACCATTGAGTTCCTCCGCACCTCATTCGACGCAACGCACCTAACATAGTTGCCAAGGCGCCCGGTTCATTCGGGAGTACGGGTCGACTGGCTGATGCCCAGAAGGAATCGCTCCGAGGCGCGCTGGACGCCGCCGGCGAACAGGTGCCCGACATGGCTTCCCGGATGCCAGTACAACTCGCCGCCCCACTGTTCGTGCAGGCGCTGAGCGGGTTCACGCATCGCCATCCTGTCGTGCCAGGCACCCACGATCAGACGGTTCGGCGGAGGCGGTGTCGGCTCCACGTCGAGGTGGTCGACGACCGAGGACACCGCTGCGACCGTGCCGGACTGCAGCAGCTCGATGGTCTCCCGCACCGATGGCCCCCACCGACCCAGGTGCTGGGCGATCATGCCATTGAGTCCGAAGATCGGCGTGTAAACCGCTACGCCGTCGACCTTTTCGAGATGGGCCACCAGCGCCGCCACCGGACTTCCCATCGACACCCCCGATACCGCGATCGCAGTGGACTGCGGCCGCAGCCACCGGACCACCGCGCGGACCTCCGACACCACCCGCATCATGCCCGCGACGTTGTTCAGCGGATCCATATCGGGGTAGGTGAGCCACGCCCTGCGGCGGGCACCGTGGCCGGGCTGCACCGGCAACGCGATGTTGAAGCCCAGGTCCTCCTGAATTCGACGCGCGCGCGAGAACAGCAGATCGATCGGTTGTCCCTGGCCCGCACCGTGCACCCACACCAGCCACGGACGCTGGTCATCACCCGTGCGGCAGAGGTGCACCACCGCCGTCGCGGGACCGCCCAGGCCCTCGACCGCCAGAGACTGCGGCAGCCGCGGATCGTGGTCGAATCTCACCTGCTCGTACGCCAGCCGCCCGATCCGGCGCCGTCGAACAGACTTGACCCGCAACGGTTCCGGCTCTGCATTGGCCTCGACTACAGTCAACCCGGACAGCTCGTCCGCCGCGGCGGTACAGGCGTCGACGGTTCGCTCGAGTTTCGGCGGCGGCGCGGTTAACGTCATGCCGGACAAGGCGAGCTCGTCGAGCACCACCTCACCGAGTTGCCGCGCGCCGCGCCGCGACACCGGCTTCCAGTCGTCTGAGCCCGCAGCCGCGGCATGTGCCCTGGGCAACACCCCGGCGAAATCGCGGCCGATGATCCTGGCGCGTTCGGACGCTTTCATGCGAGCTTGAAACCGGTGTAGCCCGCGTCGGCGATCTCGTCGCACCGCCTCCGGTACTCCGGAATGCCCGCGGTGTAGCCCATGTACATCCGTTTCTTTCCCGGCACGTTGCCGCCGTTGTACCAGGAGTTGCACGACGGGTCGACAAGCACCGTGGGCGCCACGAGCTCTGTCGTGTGCTCGATCCATTCCCGCTGGGCATCCGGCAGCGCCTCGATGGTGCGGTATCCGTTGGCGCGCAGGTAATCGATGCAGCCGCCGATCCATTCCACATGCTGCTCCAGGGCGGCCACGAAATTCGTTGCTGCCGAGGGACTTCCGGGTGCTTGCACGATGAACAGATTCGGAAAACCCGCGACGGCGATCCCGAGGTAGGTGTACGGGCCCTCCGACGTCCAGAAGTCGCCAAGCGACATTCCGTCGCGGCCATCGACGTTGATGCGAGTGAGCGCACCCGTCATCGCGTCGAAGCCGGTCGCGTAGATGATCACGTCGAGGTCGTGATGTCCCTCTTCGGTACGGATGCCCGTCGGCGTGATCTCGACGATCGGCCCCTTGCGAAGGTCGACCAGCGTCACGTTGTCGCGGTTGAACGTCTCGTAGTAACCCTGGTCGATGATCGGCCGCTTGCACCCGAACGGATGGCTCGGCGTCAGGGATGCCGCCGTCTCCGGGTCCTTCACGATGCGGGCGACGGCCTCGCCGTAAAGCTTCGCCGCCATCCGGTTGGCCTCGATGTCGAAGAAGACGTCGCCCCAGCTGAGCGCGCCCATCACGCCGTTCTCCTCGATCGCGCGAAGCTGGTCTTCCCGCGACGCCGACTTCAACGGTGGTTTGGCCATCATCTCGAACAGCACCGAGAAGGCGCTCAACCGCGCCGCCCCGACCGCGTGCGCACGTTGGGCGGCCCGGATCTCGGCGTAGTTCGCTTTCAGTTCGTCCAGTTCGCCGTCGTCGAACGCGCGCACCTCCCACGGCAGCGTGTAGGCCGGTGAGCGCTGAAACACCGTGAGGTGCTCCGCCCGCTGCGCCACCACCGGGATCAGTTGCACGCCGGTCGAACCCGTGCCGATGACGCCGACGCGCTTACCCGACAGGTCGAACCCGTCCTTCGGCCAGCGGCCCGTGAACAACGATGCGCCTCCGAAGGTGTCCATCCCCGGGAAGTCCGGATCGATGGGCACCGACAGGATGCCGGTGGCGGCGACCACGTACGACGCGACAAAGGTTTCGCCTGATTGAGTTCGGACCACCCACTCGGCGGCCGCCTCGTCGAAGGTCATCGCCACGACCTTGGTGTTGAAGCGGATGTCGCGGCGCAGGTCGAGCTTGTCAGCCACGAAGTTCAGATACGCCTCGATCTCCGGTTGGGCCGGCATGGTCTCTGTCCACACCCACTCCTGCTGGATCTCCTCGGAGAAGCTGTAGGAGTATTCGATGCTCTCGATGTCGCAGCGTGCACCCGGGTAGCGGTTGAACAGCCATGTGCCGCCGACATTCTCCGCCGCCTCGAGCGCAAGGGTTCGAACACCGCGCTCGCGCAACAGATGTAGTGCGTACAGGCCGGAGAATCCGGCTCCGATGACGATCGCATCGAGTCGGACAGCACTGGGCATGGTCACGCGTCGGCACCTCGTGTTCGCTCCGGCGGGAGATACTGTAACGGTTACAGTATCAGGCGTAGGCCGAGGCGTTGAGTCAATTGGATGCCGGTTGTCTCCAGCCGAACGGAGCTAGTGCACGCCCGCGCCGGCCAACCGTGCTTCGCGCCGTTGCTCGTAGTGGCGGGCCCTGTCCTCGACTAGATCGAGGAAGGCTGCCAACTCCTCCCGCGCACGCTCCCCTTCACCATCGAGGTCGTCGCGTTCGAACACCCGCCAGAACCGCAACACCGGACGCACAACGTCGTCGAGATGCGAACGGAGATCGTAGATACCGGCCTTGGCGATCGTCACCGCGTTCTCCGCGAAACCGGGCATGGTACTGCCGGGCATCTGGAAGTTGATGACCTCGTGAGCGACTGCGGCCATGGTCGCGCTCGGCGCGATGTCGAACGCGGCCTCGACGAGGTTGCGGTAGAAGACCATGTGCAGGTTCTCGTCGGTCGCCACCCGGGTGAGGAGTTGCTCGGCGACCGGACAGCCCGACGCCCTGCCGGTGTTGCGATGACTGATCCGCGTCGCCAGTTCCTGAAAGGACACGTAGGCCAGCGCTTCGAGCATCGACTTGTCGCCCGAGTCGTAGCCGGCCTTCATGTGCACCATGCGGGCCTCTTCGAGCGCGACAGGATCGACGCCGCGGGTGACGATGAGGTAGTCGCGAATCGCGATGCTGTGCCGCGCCTCTTCGGCCGTCCACTGACCGACCCATTGCCCCCAGGCGCCGTCCGGCCCGAAGCGCAGCGCGATCTCCCGGTGGTAGGAGGGCAAGTTGTCCTCGGTCAGGAGGTTGACGAACAGGGCCGCCTTCGCAACCTCATCGAGGGGAGAATCCTCCGGAACCCAGTCCTGCCCACCGAGTAATGCGAAGTCACGCCCGCGGCTCCACGGCACGTAGTCGTGCGGATTCCACGGTTTGGCCTTCTCGAAGTGGCGGTTCAGATTGGCTTCCACCACCGGTTCCAGCTCGGTGAGCAATGCAGTTTGGGTTGACGTCATAGAGGGTCTTCCAATACTCAGGCTTTACCTACGGCTGCGTAACCTACGCTACCGTAGGTTGGCGGAAATGCAAGCGAATCGCATTTCGGCCCGATCTGCCTGAAAGTCAGCCTTTTTCACGGCGAACCGCCGTTCTACCTGTCGGCTCAGTCCCACTGCCGAAACCTCTACTGTAATATCTTCCGTTACCCACGCTGGCGTCAGAGGAGGCAACGTGAAAGTCCCGTTCACCTGGAAAGTCACCGGCTGGTTCATGGTGGGATGGTCGGCCGAGTTTCCGCAGGGCGAGACGCGTCCCCTTCGCTACTTCGGCGAGGATCTTGTCGCCTACCGCGACGAGTCGGGCGAACTGCACGTGCTGTCAGCGCACTGCAAGCACCTCGGCGCGCACATCGGACACGGCGGCAAGGTCGTCGGCGACTGTGTCGAATGCCCGTTCCACGGCTGGCGCTGGGGCCCCGACGGGACCAACCGCTACATCCCGTATCAACCGGACCGGCCCAACCGCGCACTGAAGCTCCGGGTGTTCCCCGTCAACGAACAGCACGGCTGCGTGTTCGTCTGGCACCAACCACAGGGCAAGGAGCCGCAGTGGGAGATGCCTGACATCTTCCTGTCGTTCCCGCAGTTCGAGACCGACCCGTCGGCGTATTACCGCCCGTACCCGGAGTTCTCACGGCGGACCGAGAACGAACCGGTACATCCCCAGATCGTGGCCGAAAACGGCCCGGACAGTTCACATTTCCGCTACGTACACGGCGCCTCCGTGACACCGGTCAACCTGGAGTGGCGGATCGTCGACGAGCAGTGGCAGTTCCTCACCGGATGGCCGGATGCACGCAGCGACGACCCGAACAAGATGGCGCTGCACATCCATAGCCACATGTTCGGCCTTGGCGGCGCGATCAGCGTGTTCGAGGGATCGTCGAATCACCGGCTGATCTTCGCCGTCACTCCTGTCGAGGACGGGCTTTCGACGATGTTCTACTCCATCTGGTGGCCCAAGCGCGACGGCGAGACGTCGGACATACCGCCGGACGACGTCCGCGAACGCGTCGAGAAGCAGTTCCTGGGCACAGTGTGGGAGGACCTCGACATCTGGCGCTACCAGGAGTACATCGAGAATCCCCCGCTGGCGAAGATCGATGCGAAACCCTATATGGCGCTGCGCAAGTGGGCGCAGCAGTTTTATGACGTCGCCGCGTCGGTATGAGAATCGACCTCGCCGACCATCACGACCACCGAGAACCTGATCGAGGTATGGAAGCAGCCGTGACCGAAACCGACCGCCAGAGCACGGCCTTCCCGAGATCGAACCCGCCGAGACCAGCCCGGAGCTCGGCCGGTTCATGACCGCCATGCGGCGCCTGCAGGACATCGTCGTGTCGACGAACCCCGACGACTCGCTGTGGGCCGACTCGGCCGACCGGATCGAAGACCTGTGTGCGCGCCTGGAAGCACACCGCGCTCCGCAGGGGGTCGCGCCCGCAGGTCGCGGCCCCCACCTGCCGGGCCTGGGCCATCCGTTGATGCCGCCGTGGACGATGTCGGAGTACGGGCCCGACGGCGTCGTCATGGAAGGCCACTTCAGCCGCTTCCACGTCGGTGGCAACAACGCTGTGCACGGCGGCGTCATACCGCTGTTCTTCGACTGGCATTTCGGGATGATCGTGTCCGCCGCGGGCCGCGCCAACAGCCGCACCGCCTACCTCCACGTCGACTACCGCAAGATCACGCCGATCGACCAACCACTGGTTTCGCACGGTCGGATAGATTCCATCGATGGGCGGAAGGCCTTCGTCACCGCAACGATGACAGACTCTGACGGCAACGTCCTGAGTGAAGCCAACGGCCTGATGGTCCGCCTGCTTCCGCACCAGCCATGAGAGGCACGATGTCCGACTCCGCCACACAGTTCACCGTTCCGGCCGCCTTGGAAACTGTCGCCGCCGTGATCGGTGACCGTGATTATGTCGTCCAGGGCAACCGCCGCTACACCTACGCCCAGATTCTGGAACGGTCGAACCGACTTGCCGCCTACCTGCACTCCCGCGGATTGGGCGTCAAGACCGAACGCTCGGCGCTGGCCGGCCATGAGGTGGGCCAGGATCTGCTCGGCATCTACGCCTACAACGGGCCCGAATACATCGAGTCGATGCTCGGTTCATGGCGGGCCCGGGTCGCCCCCTTCAACGTCAACTACCGCTACGTGAAGAACGAGCTGCACTACCTGCTCAACGATTCCGGTGCGACCGCACTGGTCTACCACGCGACGTTCGCGCCCCGGGTCGCCGAGGTACTCCCCCAGCTACCGCACCTGCGGGTGCTCATCCAGATCGCCGATGACTCGGGCAACGACCTCGTGCACGGGGCGGTCGACTACGACTCGATCGTCACATCGGGGCCTTCCGAGCCGCCGCCGCTCGAGCCGTCGCCCGACGACCTCTACGTCCTCTACACCGGCGGCACCACCGGTATGCCCAAGGGCGTCCTCTGGCGCCAGCACGACATCTTCATGACGTCGTTCGGCGGCCGCAACATGGCCACCGGCGAACTCACCCGGTCCTACGACGAGATCGCCCAGCGCTCCCAAGAAAACCCTGGCACCAAGATCTTCACCCTGCCGCCGCTGATGCACGGTGCCGCACAGTGGGCAGTGATGACCGCGCTCACCACCGGGCAGACAGTCGTGTTCGCGGAGACACCGCATCGATTCGATGCCGAGGAGGTCGTGCGCACGGTCGAACGGGAGAAGGTGCTCGCCGTGCAGGTGGTCGGCGATGCGATGGCGCGCCCGCTGGCCGACGCCATCGAACGCTTATCTGCGGATCTGTCGTCGATGGCCGTGGTGGCCAACGGCGGGGCGCTGCTGACCCCCACCGCGAAACAGCGGCTGATCGACGTCAAGCCCGGCCTGATCGTCATGGACGGCGTCGGGTCCTCGGAGACCGGGATCCAGATGAACCACATGTCCGCCCCCGGCGCCGTGTCGACCGGCAAATTCACCGCGGGCCCGGACACCTTCGTCGCGTCCGAGGAACTCGATGCGATTCTGGAGCCCGGCCATGAGGGCATCGGCTGGTTGGCCCAGCGCGGTTATGTGCCGCTGGGCTACAAGGGTGATGCGGCCAAGACGGCCAAGACATTTCCGGTCATCGACGGCGTGCGGTTCTCGATACCGGGCGACCGCGCGCGCCATCTCGCCGACGGCGGTATCGAACTGCTCGGCCGCGAGTCGCAGACCATCAACTCGGGCGGGGAGAAGATCTTCGTCGAGGAGGTGGAGACCGCGCTGCTGTCCCACCCCGCGGTTGCCGACGTCGTGGTCTCCGGCCGTCCGAGCGAACGGTGGGGGCAGGAGGTGGTCGCGATCGTGGCCCTCGTCGACGGCGCCAGCGCCGACGCCCAGGAGTTGATCGACCACGCATCGACGTCCATCGCCCGGTACAAGCTGCCGAAGGCGGTGGTCTTCCGGCCCGTCATCGAGCGCAGTCCCGCGGGCAAGGCCGACTACCGCTGGGCGCGCGAGCAGGCCATCAGCGGCAACGCTTGAGCCGACGGAATCAACTGCGCGCCAGCGTAATTCCGGGTTGACGGCGCTGCGCATTCATTAACCGGACGTTGTCTGCCAGGGCGGCTCGCGGCGGCTCGGTTCATCGGCGAACCTTTGGAAGGTCATTGTCTGGCCCACCAGAATTGTTTACTGTCGGCCATTCGATGGGATGGCGGCCGGAAGGACTGGTGCAGATGAGCAGAATCGTCGTCGTCGGTGCGGGATCGGGAATCGGTGCGGCCGTTGCCAAACACTTCTACGACCGCGGCGACCACGTGCTGGCGGTCGACGTCCGGGAGCAGCAGACGCCCGCCTCCGAGTATCGGCGCTGCGACCTTCGCGACCCCTCCGACATCGACGCGCTGCTCGCCGGAATCAGCTCGGGCTGGGACATGCTCGCCCATGTCGCGGGAATCCCCGGCACGGCGCCGGCCGCCGATGTGTTGAACGTCAACTACCTCGGCATGCGATTGATGGTCGAGGGCATGCTGCCCCTGCTGCGTGAGGGCGGGTCAATCGTCACGGTGGCGTCGACAGCGGCGCTCGGCTGGGACCAGCGGATCGAAATCCTCGACGGGCTCCTCGAACTCACCGACAGCGATGCCGTCGCGCGTTGGCAGGATCAACAGGATCCGGCGTATCCGGTGTACAGCACCTCCAAGCAGGCGGCGATCCTCTACACCAAACGCCTTGCCGGCCCCGCGTGGGCCAAGTACGGAGTGCGGGTCAACACCGTCAGCCCGGGACCCGTCGAAACACCGATCCTCGCCGACTTCGAGCAGACGATGGGCAAGAAAGTCCTCGACATGTGTCGCGCCACGGTGGGCAGACACGCGAGCGTCGACGACATCGTCCCGGTCATCGCGTTCCTCGGTTCACCGGAGGCGCGCTGGATCACCGGCCAGGACATTCACGTCGACGCAGGCTTCATCGCCTCAATGACCGCCGGGCCACCTGTCCAGCTGGTATAGTCTACTGTAATATTTACAGTACCGTTCGCAGGACCGAGCCGGACCCGGAGATGCTGGAGCAATCGTGGAGAGCTCAGTGCACAACGTGACGGTCGAAGAGGCGGCCGACCTCCTCCGCGACCCCTATTCCCTGTTCGCCAGGAGACGGCACGAGTTCGGTGTCTTCAAGGGCAGCGTCATGGACTGGTCCAAGACGCCGGAGTCCATGCTTCCTGAAAACCTCTACGCCGCGGTCTCCTTCGATGCGGTCAACAGGGTGTTCCGGGACAGCAAGTCGTTCAACTCCCACATCTACGACAGCACCATCGGCCTGTTCATCGGCCCCACGATCCTGGCCATGGAAGGCAAAAAGCACTGGGAGCACCGCAATCTGGTGTCCGCGGCGTTCAAGACGCGTTCGCTGGCGCGATGGGAACCCGAGATCGTCCGTCCGGTCGTCAACGGGCTGATCGACGAGTTCATCGATGTCGGCCACGCCGACCTCGTCAAGCAGTTCACCCTCGAGTTCCCCACCCGGGTCATCTCCCGACTGCTGGGCCTGCCCGAGGAGGACCTGCCGTGGTTCCGCAAGCGCGCGGTGGAGTTGATCAGCTACCACGTCAAATGGAAGCGCGCGTTCGAGGCATCCGCGGCGCTGAAAGACTATTTCCTGCAACAGATCGAGCTGCGTCGCAGTAAACCGACCGAGGACATCATCGGCGACCTGGTGACCGCCGAGATCGACGGCGAGAAGCTCTCCGATGAAGCCATCTACTCGTTCCTGCGGCTACTGCTGCCTGCCGGGCTGGAAACCACTTTCCGGTCCTCGGGGAATCTGCTTTTCCTGCTGCTCACTCATCCCGAGCAGTTCCGCGCGGTGCAGGCCGACCGCAACCTCGTCGCACCCGCGATCGAGGAGGGCCTGCGGTACGAGACCCCGCTGACGACGGTTCAGCGCTACGCCACCGAGGAGACCGAACTCGAGGGTGTCACTATTCCGCAGGGCGCGGTCATCGACGTGTGCATCGGATCGGCCAACCGTGACGAACGGCGGTGGGAACGCTCCGAGGAGTTCGACATCCACCGGAAACGCGTGCCGCACATCTCCTTTGCCGCAGGCGAACACACCTGCATGGGACTGCATCTCGCGCGCATGGAGACGCGCGTCGCCCTGGAGTGCCTGTTGGATCGACTGACCGATATCCAACTCGTCACCGACGACAATCCCCACATCCACGGGCAACCCTTCCGCTCCCCCACAGCCATTCCCGTGACATTCGCCGCCGCCGGTTGAGTCGTGGCCACCAACACGAAGACCGATGTCCGCAAGCGACGAGACCGCGGATCGATCAGCGCCGACGAAATCATCTCCGGTGCATTCGAAGTCGCCGATCAGGTGTCGATCGACAATCTGAGCATGCCGGTGCTGGCCAAGCATCTCGATGTCGGAGTCACGAGCATCTACTGGTATTTCCGACGCAAGGACGATCTGCTCGACGCCATGGCCGATCGCGCGCTGGAGCAGTTCGAGTTCACCGTGCCGACCATTGACGCGTCCAATTGGCGCACGTCGCTTCGCGATCATGCGCGGACCATGCGCGCGCACTTCCGCGACAATCCGACCCTCTGCGATCTCGTGCTCATCCGCGGCCAGTTCAGCGGGCGCGCGGTGCGCGGGGCGCTCCACAAGATCGAACAGCCGATCACGGCGCTCATCGAGGCCGGCCTCGATGCCCGACAGGCCGCCGACACCTACGGAGCGATCTCAGTGCACACCCGCGGGTCCGCGGTGCTGGAGCGCATCCAGGCGAAGACCGAAGGCTTTCCCGCCCAGCGCTCGAACGGTAAGCGCTACATCGGTTTTGCCGATGACATCGACTACGACTACATCCTCGAAAGCATCCTGGACCACGCCCAGACGCTCATCGACGCGTCGTGATCATTTCTGCCGAGGTATTCGGCAACCGATGGTCTTGGTTTCGAGGTACTGCTGAAAGCCCTCGATGCCGCACTGGCGCCCCACGCCGCTGCTCTTGTAACCGCCGAATGGCGCGTCGGCGCCGTAGAACATCCCGCCGTTGACGCCGAAAGACCCGGTGCGGATGCGGCGGGCGATATTCATACCCCGCTCCATCGACCGCGAGATCACCGCTCCCGCCAAACCGTACGAGCTGTCGTTGGCGATGCGCACGGCGTGATCGTCGTCGTCGAACGGCATCACGATCAGCACCGGTCCGAAGACCTCCTCCTGGGCGATCGCAGCGCTGTTGTCGACCCCGACGATCACCGTCGGCTGCACGTAGTAACCGCCGGACAGGTGTTCGGGCAGATCGACGACCGCGCCTCCGCCGGTGGTGATCTCGGCGCCCTCGGCGCGCGCCCGCTCCACGGCGGTGAGCACCCGGTCCTTCTGCGCGGCGCTGATCACCGGCCCGACAAGGGTTTCCGGCAGTACCGGATCGCCGACCGGCACACCCTGGTACGCGGCGGTGACGGTGGCGACGGCCTCGTCGTACAACGAGCGGTGCACGAGCATGCGGGTGGTCGCCGCGCACGCCTGCCCGGCGTGGACGCACACCCCGATCGCGGCTCCCAGGATCGCGGCGGGGTTGGCGTCGTCGAGCACGATGGCCACGGACTTGCCGCCGAGTTCCAAGAACATCCGCTTCATCGTGTCGGCGCCCTGACGCATCAGCAGCTTGCCGACGGCCGTCGAACCGGTGAACGAAATCATGTCAACGCGGGGATCGGTGCCCAGCAGACCGGCGACGTCGTTGGACGGGGTGGTGACCACGTTGAGCACGCCCGCTGGAATGTCGGTGCGCTCGGCGACGAGCCTGCCGAGCCGCGTCGCATTCCACGGTGTGTTCGGATCCGGCTTCAGGACAACGGTATTGCCCGCCGCCAGCGCGGGTCCCAGCTTGTTGAGGATGACTTCGATCGGGAAGTTGGACGGGGTGATCGCGGCGACGACGCCGACCGGTTCCTTGACGACGGTGCGGACGTTGCGCTCACCGAACAGCCCACCGCCGTCGAGGGTGCGCTCCCACTCGAAGTCGTCGATCAGTCCCGCGGGATAGCGCAGCGATTCGGCGAGCGGCCATTCCAACTGTGCCGTCTGCGTCGTCATCAGCGGAGCGCCGACCTCGGCGATCAACTCCTCACGCAGGTCTTCCTTCTCGGCCTCGATCGCCTCCTGCAGTTGGGCCAGACACCGCTTGCGCAGCTCGCGGTTGGTCGCCCAGTCGGTTTCGTCGAACGCGCGGCGGGCGGAGGCGATCGCGCGGTCCATGTCGTCGGCACCGGCGGCGGCCGTCGCGCCCAGCAGCAGTCCGGTCGCGGGGCTGAAGTTGTCGAAGGTTTCGCCCGAGGCGGCGGCGACGAGCTCGCCGTCGATCAGCAGACGCGACTCGGCGCGCGTCGCCGCCCGCAGGCCGACATCGACGCTGGTTTCGGTCCGCTCTACTTGGTCCTCGGTGAGGCTCACCATTTACCTCGTACAATCAGATCAATGCTGGACGCTCAACTGTAACGATTACAGTAGGCGATTACAACGACGAGACGGGCTGGAGAGAGTCGACTTGATCAAGGTGATGGACGGCGTTCGCGTCCTGGAGGTTGCGCAGTTCACGTTCGTCCCGGCCGCGGGGGCGATCCTCGCCGATTGGGGCGCGGACGTCATCAAGGTCGAACATCCGGTGCGCGGTGACACGCAACGCGGCTTCGTCAATATGGGCGGCTTCCAGTTGGATCCGAACCGGCATCCCTTGATCGAGCACCCCAATCGCGGCAAGCGCAGCGTCGGCATCGACGTATCCACCGCCGGCGGCCAGGAGGTCCTCTATGAGATCGCCAAGACCGCGGACGTGTTCCTCACCAACTACATGCCCGCGCAGCGGCAGAAGAACAAGTTCGACGTCGAACACATCCGTGCGGTCAACCCGAACATCATCTACGCGCGCGGCAGTGCCTACGGAGACAAGGGCGCCGAACGCGACACCGGCGGCTTCGACGGCACCGCGTTCTGGACACGTAGCGGCGTCGGCCATGCGCTGACCCCTGAAGAACTCGGTGGGGCGCTGTCGCAGGGCATCCCGGCGTTCGGCGATTCCATCGGCGGGATGAACATCGCGGGCGGCATCTCGGCGGCGCTGTTCCATCGCGAACGCACCGGCGAGGCAGTCGAACTCGACGTCTCGCTGCTGAGCACCGCGTGGTGGGCCGCGGGCGCCAGTGTCACCCAGGGCATGGAGACGGGCGAGACCATGCGCTCGTTGATGCCCGACTCCATCGGCCCGACCGTGAACCCGTTCCTCGGCAACTACCTGACCTCCGACGGCGGCACCATCAATCTGTGCATCGTCAGCCCCACCGGCTACATCCGTGATGCATTCGAACATCTGGGACTGCCCGACCTGGCCGACGATCCTAGGTTCTGTGACGTCATGCCGCTCATCGAAAACGCCGCGGCCGCAGCGGAACTGATCGCCGAATCCATCCGCAGCAAGCCCTTCGACTACTGGCGTCAGCATCTGAAAACCATGAAGGGTCAGTGGGCGCCGTTCCAGAGCCTGGTCGATCTCGCCTCCGACGAGCAGGCGATCGCCAACGACATGATCGTCGAGGTGGAGGCCGCCGACGGCGGAGCGCCATTCAAGGTCGTGCGCGGTCCCGTCCAGTTCAACCACGAACCGCTCGAGACGACGCGCGCGCCACAGGCATCCGAGCACACCGAGATCGTGCTGATGGAACTCGGGATGGACTGGGATCGCATCGAGGCGCTCAAGGACGCCGGCGCCATCGCCTAGTTGACTTCCCCCGCTGCGCGTGGGCCCAGCGCCCCGGGCTTCGTTCGCTCTACTTTTGCGGCGTGGACGCAGAGTCGATGCGGTCGACGCGCACGGGTACGCCTGTCAGCCAAGCCATTCCGGACACCGCTTCGACGTCGTCGGGCTCACTCGAGGTCAGGCGGTTCACGTTCGCTCCCCCGGCGCGGTTGGCCAGCTGCCAGCCGCCGGTGCCTTTGTGACCCCAGCCATGCGGAATGGCGACGACGCCGGCGACCAGGTTCTTCGTCGAGGTCACCGGAACGGTGATCTGGCCGTACGGCGAGCTGATCTGCACGACGTCGCCGTCGGCGATCTGCAGCTCGGCCGCATCGTCGACGTGCATCAGCGCGTGGTGGCGACGCTCGCCGCGCATCAGCAACGGCGAGTTGTGCATCCACGAGTTCTCCGAGCGCGGCTCTCGCATGCCGATCATCCGCAGCGGGTAGTCCACCGGATGTTCGCTGCTCGTCAGCTTGGCGACCTCGTCGGCGATCTCGGAATGGACCAGCTGTACGCGTCGCGACAGATAGCCGACGACATCACGCAGCACGCCGGTGCGGATGTGCGGTGCCACCACCACACCGTGCGGATGCTGTTCGGTCAAACGACGCAACGACAGTCCGCCGCGGCGCAGTCCGTAACGATCGCCGCCCTGCGACATTCGGACGAGGCCATCCATCATGAGGCGCGGCGTCAGCGTGGTTCCTAAGGTGCTCAATGCCTTTCGCGCGGCGGCGAATACCGCGAATGCCGGCACCCGTCGTCCGAGTCGACACGCCAGATCCTCGACGATGTTCCATTCCGAGCGCGCCTCGCCCGCGGGAGCGACCACGGCCTCGGTGGCCTGACGAAACGGCGTCGCCTGAAATCCCTGGAACGTATAGGGGAAGTCGTCGCGCTCGTACATCGTGGTGACAGGCAGGATGTAGTCGCATCGCGCGGTGGTCTCGGTGATGTAGAAATCGAGCGCCACCGACAGTTCCAGGGTGTCGAACGCGGCCTCGAGTTCGTCGCCGTTGGGTACCGAGAGCACCGGGTTGCCCGCGGACACGAACATCGCCTTGATCTGGCGATCGCCGGGTGTCGTGATCTCCTTGGCCATCAGTGCGGCGGGCTCGGAGCCGATTGCACTGGGAATTCCGTTGATCCGCGAGCGCTTCCGTTGTCGTGAGCGTCGCATCACGGCACCCATCATGGTGTTCTGCCATTTCTGGCCAACGGTCTGCATCGAGCTGAACACCGAACCGCCCGGCACGTCGAGGTTTCCCGCGACCAGGTTGACGGCGTCGATCAGATAGGTGGTCAGCGTGCCGTACCGACCCACGCAGGTGCCGAGTCGTCCGTAGATGGCGGCGCGTGGCGTGCGGACGAGGTCACGGGCCAATGCCCTCACGCTCGCCGGATCGATGCCGGTCCGGGCCGCCGTCGCCTCCGGGGTGAACGGTTCGCACAGCGAGCGCAGCCAATCCACCCCGTCGGCGACGCGACTCACTCGCGCGACATCGACGAGGTGCTCGGCGAACATCACCTGCAGCAGGGACAACAGCAGGAAGGAGTCGGAGTCGGGCACGATGCCGAGCCACTCGAATGCGACCGCGGTTTCGGTCCGGCGTGGATCGACAACCACCACGCGGCCACCGCGCTTGACGACGTCGTGCATGCGGTCTTTGATCCGGGGCGCCGTCAGGAAGCTGCCGTGGGAAACGACGGGATTGGCGCCCATCAGCACCAAGAGTTCGGTCCGCGTGAGATCGGGAATCGGCACCGACGTCGGCACGCCGTAGAGCAGTTGGCTGGCGATCAACCGGCTGTTGGTGTCCTGCGACGAGGCGGTGAAGTAGTGCCCGTGACGGCCCAGGCCCTTGGTGAACAGCAGCGCCGCGAAGGTGTGCGCGTAACTGAACGCACCGGGATTACCCATGTACCAGCCGACGCCGCCGGACCCGTGACGGCGCAGCACCGCCGACAACCGCGCCGCGATATCGGACATCGCGGCGTCCCACGTGACCGGTTCGAAGCCGTTAGGTCCGCGGCGCAGTGGCGTGATGACCCGGTCGGGATCGTTCTGCACCTCGGTGAACGCGATGCCCTTCTGGCACGCAAACCCCGCCGACAGTGGATGTTCCTTGTCGGGCCGCAACGCGACCAGACGGCCGTCTTCGACGGTCGCGATCATGCCGCAGAGCGGCTCACATATCCGGCAGAACGTGGGCTTGTGCTCGATCACCGGGGCCACGTCGACTACGATACTGTAATCATTACAGTTGGGATAGCCTGATGGCCCGACTAGGGAGGAAAGGCCTCGCACATGACCAACGACGTCGCCATCATCGGTGTCGGACTGCACCCGTTCGGCCGCTTCGAGGGTAAGTCGGCGATGGAGATGGGCGTCGACGCCATCTTCGCCGCGGTCGCCGACGCCGGGGTGGAGTGGAAAGACATCCAGGCGGCCACCGGCGGCAGCTGGACGGTCGCGAACCCCGACGCCATCGTCGGGATGGTCGGTCTGTCCGGTATCCCGTTCACGAATGTGTTCAACGCGTGCGCCACCGCCGCGAGTGCCGCCAAGGCCTGCGCCGACGGCATCCGGCTCGGCGACTACGACATCGGCATCGCGGTCGGGTTGGACAAGCACCCGCGGGGCGCTTTCACCGAAGACCCGGCGCTGGTGGGCATGCCCCGCTGGTACGCCGAGAACGGCCAGTACCTCACCACGCAGTTCTTCGGCATGAAGGCGAACAAGTACCTGCACGACCACGGCATCTCGCAGGAGACGCTGGCCAAGGTCGCGGCCAAGAATTTCCGCAACGGCGCGCTGAACCCGAATGCGTTCCGCCGCAAGCCCATTCCTGAGGAAGACATCCTCAACTCGCCGGTGCTGAACTATCCCCTGACCCAGTACATGTTCTGCGCACCCGACGAGGGCGCGGCCGCCGTGGTCATGTGTCGCGCCGACATCGCACACAAGTACAGCAAGAAACCGGTGTATCTCAAGGCGGTCGAGGTTCGGACGCGTCGATACGGCGCCTACGAGGTCAACACGACGTTCGCACCGGTCGAGGAGGACGTGGCGCCCACGGTCTACGCCGCCAGGTCCGCGTTCGAAAAGGCCGGGGTCGCACCGGAGGACGTCGATGTGATCCAACTGCAGGACACCGACGCCGGCGCCGAGATCATCCACATGGCGGAGTGCGGGTTCTGCGCCGATGGCGACCAGGAGAAGCTGCTCGCCGACGGCGCCACTGAGATCCACGGTGCGCTGCCCATCAACACCGACGGCGGGCTGATCGCCAACGGCGAACCCATCGGCGCGTCGGGTCTGCGTCAGATCCACGAGTTGGTGCGCCAACTCCGCGGCGAGGCCGGCGACCGGCAGGTGCCCGGTGAACCCAAGGTCGGCTTCGCTCAGCTCTACGGTGCCCCCGGCACCGCGGCGGCGACGATCCTCACGCTCTAGCACATCGCCGAGCAGACGCGAACTCCCCCAAAATCGGTCCATTTAAGGGGTTTTAACGTCTGCTCGCCGGAGAAGGGTAACCCAACTCATGTCCATGACACAGTTCACCGAGGCGCCGATCTTCGACGCCGACCAGCACATGTACGAGACTCCGGAGTCGCTGACCAAGTATCTGCCCGAGAAGTACTCGCGTGCTGTGCAATTCGCGCAGCTCGGCCGGCACACCCGGATCGTGATCAACAACAGGGTCAACGACTTCATCCCCAACCCGACGTTCGAACGTGTCGCTGCGCCTGGCGCACACGAGAAGTTCTTCGCAGGCGAGAACACAGAAGGCCTCACACTTCGCGAGATGCAGGGGCCGGCGATCGAAGCGCCCGCCGCGACCCGCAACCCCGTGGACCGGGTGGCCGAACTCGATCGTCAGGGTGTCGTCGAGGCGTTGAACTACCCGACGCTGGCCAGCCTCATCGAGCACGCGACCGCGGACGACCCCGAGCTGTCGCTGGCCGTCATCCATGCGCTGAACCAGTGGATGCTGGAGCAGTGGACGTTCAACTACGAGAACCGCGTGTTCTCGACGCCCATCATCAACCTCTCTGAGGTCGACGGCGCCCAGCGCGAACTCGAGTATCTGCTGGACAACGGCGTCAAGGTGGTGCTGATCAAACCCGGCCCGGTCAACGGCATCCGGGGCTGGCGGTCACCGGCGTTACCCGAGTTCGACCCGTTCTGGCGTGACGTCGAGGCCGCTGGTCTTCCCGTCGTGCTCCACGCCAGCTATCCCCCGCTCGACGACTACGTCGGCAAGTGGGAGCCGCCGTATACGCAGAACTTCATGGCCCAGAGCGCATTCCGATGGATGGTGCTCGGCCACCGGGAGATCGCCGACATGATCACCGCGCTGATCTGCCACGGCACGTTGACCCGCTTTCCGAAGCTGCGTATCGCCAGTGTCGAGAACGGTAGCTCGTGGATCTTCCCGTTGTTCAATGACTTCGACGAGCTCTACAAGAAGATGCCGCAGAACTTCCCGGAGCATCCGCACGACGTGTTCCGCCGCAACATCTGGGTCAGCCCGTTCTGGGAGGGCTGTGTCTCCGACGTCGTGAACACCGTCGGCTGGGACAAGGTGCTGTTCGGTTCCGACTATCCGCATCCCGAGGGACTGGCGGAGCCCAAAGGATTCTGGAAGTACGCCGAGGGCATGGATGTGCGGCGCACGTACGACTTCATGGGCGACAACGCGCGGCGGTTCATGGGACTGCCGATCGCCAACCCGGACCCTGACGCGGTCAAGCCACCCGCACTGACGAACGCCTGACAGGCCGGTGCTCTTGCCTTGCGCCGATGGTGTCAGCGCAGTATGCGGGCCGCAACCTGTCCGTCGGTCTGCTCGACATAGAACTGGGCGGCCTTGCGTATCGACTCGGCGGCCGGACGGGGCTGCCATCCGAGTTCGCGCCTGGCTTTTCCGTTGTCGGCCTCCGACATGATGTGCAGCAGCCGCACCCCGGTCACGTTCATCGGCAGGTCGCGTCGTAGCAGTCGGCTCGCCACCGACAATGCCCCGCCGAAGGCGTACGCGGCGGCGAGCGGCACGCCGAACCGCGGCGGCTTGGCTCCGACCGCGATTGCCGCCGTCTCCAACATCTCGCGCATCGACATGTAGGTCTCGGAGATGATGTAGCGCTCCCCGATGCCGCCACGTTCACCGGCCAGCAGGAACGCGTCGGCCACATCCTCTACGCCGACGACCTCGGTGAACACTCCCTTGATGTAGGCGGGCATCTTGCCGAGCGCCGCGTACTGCACCATCAGCCCCTGGGTCGGCTGCCAGTCGCGAGGACCGTACGGATTGGAGACGCACATCGCGACGGCGGGCAGCGCCCGCTCTCGCGCATAACGCAACACCAGATCCTCTGCCGCACGGCGAGACTCGATGTAGGGGCCGCCCTTGCCCGCCCAGTCGAACGGCATGTCCTCGGTCACCGGCGTACGGCCATCACCGAGCGCGATCGTTCCGATGGTGCTGCAGAAGACGAATCGATGAAGGTCCGCATCGACGGCGACGTCGAGCACGCGACGCAGGCTTTCGACGTTGGTCTCGAACAACGGGGATGGATCGCGCAGGTAGAAGCGCGTATCCACGATGCAGTAGAACACCACGTCGCAGCCGGACATCGCCGCCCGCAGTGCCGCTTCGTCATTCAGGTCGCCGTAGTGACGTTCGACGTCGAGGTCGTCGATCGCCACCGTCAGGCTGGACTTCCGTAGAGACACCCGCACGTCGTCGCCGCGTTCGACGAGCTTTCGCACCACGTGCGATCCGACGAACCCGCTGGCCCCCATCACCAACGACGTGCGCCGTGTCGGCGATGCCAACTACGACGCCTTCTTCGCGACGGGTGCGTACGCCGGCTTACCGAGACCAAGCACGTACTGCGCGATCATGTTCCGGAACACCTCGAGGGTGCCGCCGTAGATGCCGACCAGCGGCGCGAAGCGGTACACGTACTCCGCGGCGCCGTCGTCGGCGGCACCGTCGGTGCCGATGGGCAGCGACGCGGCCGTGCCAAGGAGGTCCATCAGGTCCGGCGAGATGTCGCGCATGGTCTGGGCGAGCGCCACGCGGCCGAAGATACTTGTCGCGCTGAGCGCCGCCTCCATCCGGGCGACGCTTCGGCCGAGGCGGTACGCGACGGCGCCGTCGTCGATCAGGCGGCGACCGTCGGGACGTACCTCGGCGACCTTGGCGGCGGCCTTGTCCACGGCGGCGGCCATGAATCCGGCCTGATGCATCATGATCGAGACGTCCTGCAGACCGTCCTTAGCGGCCTCCACCGCACCGTGCTCGACGTTGAGGGGCTCGCGCACCACGGTCCAGCCGTCGTTCACCTCACCCAGTCGATACTTGTCGTCGACGCGCACGTCGCTGTAGTAGACGATGTTCGTGCGGTCACCGTCGACGGTGCGGACGCCCTGGATCTCGATGCCCGGCGAATCGAGCGGGACCAGAAACATGGTCAGGCTCTTGTGTTTCGGCGCGGTGGGGTCGGTGTTGGTGATCAGGAACACGTACTGGCAGTTGTGCGCACCGGTGGTGAACATCTTCGAACCGTTGATCACCCACCCGTCGCCGTCGCGCACCGCACGGGTCTTGCAGGTGGCGACGTCAGAGCCGCCCTCTGGTTCGGTGTACCCGAGGCACAGTCGGACGTGGCCACTGTAAACCCCTGGCATCACTTCGGCTTTCAGTTCCGGCGAGCCGAACTTCTCGACCGACCGCGCGATCATTGCGGTGGTGCCCGAGGTGACCCACGGAACGTGCGCCCGCCGCTTCTCCAACTGCCAGATGCGATTGCGGAGACGGTTGAAGCCGCCCTCGGACTCCGGCTTCCACTCCTTTTCCAGATAACCCGCCGCACCGAGCGCCAAATGCACACCCTCGTCGAAGTTGTCGCCCGTCTCGCGGTCGCGGCGGATGACCTCCTCGGTGACGTGGGTACGCAGGAACGTGCGCACCTCGTCGAGGAAGTCCTGATCGTCGTCGGAGAGTTCGACCCGTGAGAAATCCATTGCGAATTACCTGCTTTCCCGAGCGGAGACGATCTCAGCGATGTACTTCGCGGTGACCCCGGGATCGCCGCCGGCCAGCGCCCAGCCCCGCGCACGCACCAAGTAAGCGGTGGCGGCGGCCTCCGCCGAAACACCGAGCCCGCCCTGAACGTGTACCGCCATCGTCGCGGCCTTCGACGCTTCTTCGGCCATGAACACGAACGCCGATGGCGCCAGTTCCGGGCGCTCGTCGGGTTCGTTGTCGAGAAACCACGCGGCCCGCCGCGCCAGGTTCCGTCCCGCCTGCACGGTGATGGCGATGTTGGCCAGAGGATGCGAGATACCCTGCAACGTCGAGATCGGGACGCCGAGCGTGTAGCGGGTCTTGGCGAACTCCGCAGCGATGGTCATCGTCTCCTCGACCAGGCCGACCAACGCCGCGGCGGTCAGTACCCGCCATTCATCCAGTGCCCGTTGATATTCGGCCAACGCCTGCGGACCGCTGCCCAGCACGGTGCGGTCGTCGGCGGTGGCGGGATCGACCCAGGCCATCGGCAGCTTACCGATGTTGTCGACCTTGACCGGCCTGGTCCCGAACGTCAGCCGCACGACGTCGTCACCGTCACGCACGATGATGTGGTCGGCGATCGACCCGGTCGGGATCAGCCGGACGCCCGACACGTTGTCGTGTTGGGGATCGATCGCCACCAGTTGCTTGCCGTTGACGACATCCGGCTCGACGGTGCCGAGCCGCCCCAGCAGTCGCGCCGCGCACACGTGGTCGATCCACGGGACCGGGCCCAGCGCCCGACCGAGTTCCTCGGCCACCAGCGTCAAGTCGACGAGCGTGGCCCCGTCACCGCCGCTGGACTCGGGCAACGCCATGCTCGTTGCACCCATGGCGCACAGGCGTTCCCACAGGCTCTTGTCGAATCCGGATTCCTCGGCGGCGCGCACGGTCTCGATCGGGCAGTGCGTCTTGAAGAACTCCCGATAGGCCGACTGCACCGCCTCGTGGTCCTCGGAGAGGCTGTAGTCCAGCCTCCGCAGTTCGTAACGGTCCATCGTCACAGCTCCTCTCGAGGGCCGAAGAAGAAGTCATTCGCGTTGTTGAAGAGGTAGTTGTCGAGTACGTCGGCAGGCAGGTCCAGCGCCAAAGCTTCTGGCACCACACGGTGCATCCTCAGCACCGGCCAGTCGGAGGCGAAGATCACCTTGTCCGGTCCGCGGGTGCGCATGTAGTGCAGCAGGCTCTCCGGCAGTCGCTTGGGCGACCACGCCGACGTCATCAGGCGCAGGTTCTTGTACTTGATCAACAGGCGGATCGCGACATCCCACCACGGGTCGGCGCCGTGGATCATGCAGAGCTTCAGTTCCGGGAACCGCACACAGACGCGGTCGAGGTGGATCGGGTTCTGCGCCTCACCGGGAATGGGCGGTCCCGGCAGGCCGGTGTTGATGCACAACGGCAGCCCGATCTCCGCGCATTTGGTGTACAGCGGGTAGTAGACGGCGTCGCTCGGCGGGTACTGGCCGTCGCCCCAAAAGCTCGGTCCCACTGCGGTGTAGGCGACCGGCAGGTCGCGCACGACGGCGCTGAGCTCGCGCAGCGAGGGCATCGGCCGCAGCAGGTTGACACCACCCATGGCGAGTGCGAACTTGTCGGGTCGCTGGTCGACGAACTTGCGGGCCGTCACCGATGGTTTGGCGATGCTGTCCATCAGGATGGCCTTCTCGACGCCGCGCTCCTCCATCTCCTCGAGCAGCTGGGGCAGCTCGACCTGGTCGTAGAGCGACTGCGGGCCCTTGAAGTAGTCGTCGCGCACCTTGAGCATGAACTCGGGCTGCTTCTCGGTCTCGCCGAAGTGGACGTTGACCAGACAATCAATCGCTTTGTGGCTCATGTCAGTGATGCCTCTTGCGCCGCAGTGGTTTTCGCCCAGCGGTAGTCCGGTTTTCCGTTACCGAGTCGGCGTACCTGGTCGACGATGATGAACTCCTTCGGCGCCTTGAACCGCGCGAGTTGCGAGGTGCACTGGTCGTGCATCTGTTCAGCGGTGATATCAACACCTGGTTGCAGCGCGACAAGGGCGACCAGCTCTTCACCCCAGCGCTCACTGGGTCGTCCGACCACCAATGCGTCAGCCACGCCGGCGTATGCGCGCAACACTTCCTCGACCTCTTCGACGAACACCTTCTCGCCGCCGGTGTTGACGACAAGCGAGTCCCGGCCGAACAACCGCAACGTGCCGTCGGGCGCGAGCGAGCCGCGGTCCCCGGAGATCACGACGCGTCGCCCGTCGACGACGGGAAACGTCTTGCGGGTGGCGGCCTCGTCGTCGAAATAGCCGAGCGGGATGCGCCCCGCACGCGCCACGAAGCCGACCTCGGGCTCCCCCGGTTCGAGGAAGCGACTGTAGTCCTCGGAAAGGACGAGCGCGCCTTCCCGAAGGACGAACGTGTCCTTCTGCTCCCCGACCTGGCTGCGACCGAAGCCGACGTTTCCGGTCTCCGACGATCCGTAGCCGTTGATCAGCGTAATCTGCGGCAGCAGTTCGAGAAGCGCCTGTTGATGTTTCGGATTGGTGGCCGCTCCGCCGGTGCCGATCGCGTACATCGATGACAGGTCGTAGTTGCCGCTGCGGAGTTCGTCGACCAGCGGTCCCGCGTAGGCGTCGCCGACCATCGTCATCATGCCGACCTCCTCACGCTCCGCGGTCTCGAGCACCGCGCGCGGGTCGAAGCGTGTCTTGTCGTAGAGGACTATCGGCAGCCCGTTGAGGAGCCCGGCGAACGCCGTCCACATGCCTGCGGCATGCATCAGCGGCGATACGGCGAACCACGGTTGACCCTCGAATCCGAGCTTGGCGTGAATCTCGTCGACGGACTCGTGGTCGGCGCCGTTCATCGACACCACGTACGTGTCGCTCTGCCGCCACATGACGCCCTTGGGGCGGCCTGTCGTCCCGCCGGTGCACACCATCATCACATCGTCGGGCGACGGTGTGATGTCGTGATCCGTATCGCCTAGTGCCAGCGCCTCTTCCAGGCTGATGGCACCCGGTAACAACGGCTCTGTGCCGCCGTCGTCGACCGCGATCAGCACGTCGGCGGTGGCGGGCGGAAGCACGTCGGCGAACTTCGGACCGAGCGAGCGGTGGTAGATCACCGCCCGTGGCCGCAGGTAGTCCAGGAGTTCGGCCACCTCGCGCGGCGCGTAGTTGTAGTTCACATTCACCGGCACGGTCCGCGCCTTCAGCGATCCGATCACCATGTCGGGATAGAGATCGTTGTGCATGACCAGCGCGACGCGGTCCTGACCGCACTCCCAGTTCGCGAGTTCAGCGCGTTCCCGGTGTGCGCCCAATCCCTGTCCGGCAAGGAAATTGGCCAGTCGGCGGGTGCGCTCCGCAGACTCGGAGAACGTGCTGCGCCGCGAGCCGCAGATGGTCATCAACCGGTCGGGTGCGGCGTCGGCGATGGCGTCGAGCACCGCCCCGATGGTCCATTCCCCCATGACTAGGCGGAGGCCGTCACGTTCGCACCAAGCAGCTCGAGTGCGTTGTCGCGCATGACCTTCCGGGTGTCCTCGTGGCTGAATTCTGGGAATTGCGGGATGTCGGCGGTGAACGACGTGGGATCCGCCAACCCCTCTCCGTGTGGCCAGTCCGACCCAAACAGGATCTTGTCCACGCCGATGGTGTCGGCCAGCAGCTTCACGTCGTCCTCGTAGTACGGCGCAATCCAGACGTTGTTGCGCAGCTGCTCGACCGGATCCTCCTTGTAGTGGTACGGCGCGTTGTTGGCGGACTTCTTGAGCCGCTTGATGAGCCGATAAACGAAGTAGGAACCGTTCTCGATGCTGACCACTCTGAGCTTCGGGTGCCGGGTGAACACCTGATGGACGATCATCGCGGCAATGGTGTCGTGGATAGCGCGGTCGTCCATGATCACCATGTCGAGCGGGTCGCGCTTACCGAAGCCCTTGAACACACCGCTGCCGCCCCACAGTGCGGGGATCGCCATGTAGCCGGAGTCGGACAGGTGAAAGACCACCGGAACTCCAGCCTCGGCCAGACGGGCCCATACCGGGTCGTGCACCGGATCGCCGAGCGAGCGGGGCCTCACCTCACCCGGCACCGGTGCCGGCCGCACGCACACAAGTTTCGCGCCCCTTTCCAGGACGAACTCGACCTCCTCGATGGCCTTCTCGGGGTCGGCCAGCGAGATGATCGGCGCGGCGATGATGCGGTGATCGGGCCTGTCGAATCCCCAGTCATCGTCGAGCCACTGGTTGAAGGCGTGGACCGAGGCCATGGTGGCCGGGATGTCATGCTTGAGGCCCTCTTCGACACCGCACGCGAAAGTCGGCAGCATGAACACGGTTTCGAGGTTCTGCTTGTCGAGGATCTTCACGCGGGCGTCGCGGTTCTGGTACTCGGGATGGTCGGCCAGGCGGTCGACCTTCATCAGCGACGCCGGATCGACGCCCTCGGGGATCTCGCCTCGGAATAGCAGGTCCAGGCAGCCGGGTTCGATGATCGGGTCGAAGGTCGGGTTCGGAATGAAGTGGTTGATCACCCCACCGAACACCGCGTAGGTGCGCTTTCCGTCGGTGAGCATCTGCACGCCGCGGCTGCGGAACTCCTTGGGCAGGTGCCGGGTAAAGGCGTCCAGCGGCTCGTAGTAATGGTTGTCGACGTCGATGGCCATGTAGTCCAAAGTCATGAGTCCTGTCCTTTCGGAAGTCCTTGGGCCGGCCCTTGGACCGGCGGAAAGTTCGGCGGGCGCTTCTCGAAAAAGCTCGTGATGCCCTCGATGAAATCGGGGCGCTGCATCGATTCGTGCATCAACTTCTCGGCATCGTCGCTGGCAACGAAAACGTCGCGCATGGTGTCTGCGTACACCTGTTGTTTGATCACCGCCAGCGAGTTGGGCGCACAGTTGGCGGCGATGTCCTCCGCGTAAGCGATCGCGCGCGGCAGCAGTTCGTCAAGTGCGACGACCTCTTTGACCAGACCCAGTTGCTGTGCCTCGTCGGCCAGGAACACCCGCCCGGACAGCAGTAGATCCAGCGCGACCCCCTGCCCGACGATGCGCGGCAGGATCCACGAGATCCCGTACTCCGCGATC
Source organism: Mycobacterium barrassiae (assembly GCF_025822765.1). Lineage (GTDB taxonomy): Bacteria > Actinomycetota > Actinomycetes > Mycobacteriales > Mycobacteriaceae > Mycobacterium > Mycobacterium barrassiae. Next base: position 621,674 of record NZ_JACKUK010000023.1, read on the forward strand.
AGACCGCGGCGGGCGAACGACGTGGTGAACTTCGCGCCGTCGGCGGCGAACCGTACGTCGCACATCAGCGCCATCGTTAGGCCCATACCGGCACACGCGCCATTGATCGCCGCGATGACGGGTTTGCGCATCGACGTGGTGAAGTGCGGATGACGCGCACCGACGAGCTTGCCTACGTCGGTGTCCGCGGCGGCGTTGACGGTGGTGGCGCTGATCGATGTGAGGTCGCCCATGTCAGCGCCTGCGCAAAACGCACGGCCCTTCCCGGTCACCACGATGACCCGGACGTCGGGATCGGCCTCCGCGGCGTCGAGATACAGGTAGAACGCGGTCGCGAGGCCACCGCCCCAGCCGTTCATCCGGTCGGGCCTGTTGAGCGTGAGAACCGCGACGCCGGTGTCGAGGACCTCGTAGAGCACCGGTTCGTCCGGCCCGGCGGCCTCGGAGTCGGCCTCGGAGTCGGCCTCGGAGTCGACGATGCGGTCTCCAACGCTCACCCGTCAGCCTCCTCAGGCGTTCGAACTGGATGTATGTCCATACTGTACACCTATCGGTAGCGTCTTCCGCAACCGTCTGGCGACTCAGCCCGCGACCAGTCCGTACCGCCGATACGCAGCGTCGATGGTGTCTTTCGCCTCCCGTGGTAGCTCGGCCTGCGGGGGCCGCGAATGGGGATATGACCCGATGGGCAACCCGAGCACCGACGCGGCGTACTTGAACGCGCCGCCCCAATGGGTGAAATAGTCGGCCCGGCCCGGGTAACACGTGAACCACGAGCGCATGTCGACGCCGAACTGGTCCATGCCGGACTTCTCGGCGTAATCCATCGCCTCGGACAGCTTGTCGCTCCACACCAGCTCCCAGTATTCGGAGAGCACAGGGTGTTGCGGGGTTTCGTACAGGTAGCCCGACGTGCCCAGTTGTGCGGGCCCGACGATGCCCGCGCGTAGCCAGCCCGCGCGGTAGACCGTCGTATCGCATTCCCAGATCGTCAGATCCGGCGCGAGGTCGTGCAGCAGTCGGCTGGCCATGGGCCGGAAGGCGCCCTCTTTCGTCGCGCACACCGCCGGGACCTCTTCGTAGATCCGCGCGCCCTCCGCGGGCGTCAACACGTATCCAGAGGAGGGCGAGTTGAACATTCCCAGTGCGATATCGCTGCGCCCGGCGACGTACTTGAAGAACCTCAGGACGCCTTCGCCGCCATGGGCTTCCATCATCGGCGTCTGGATGTAGGCGATGTCGGCCCCGGCATCCTGGGCGTGCAACGTCAGTTCAAGACAGTCCTTCGCCGACATGGCCGCAGTGCAGGCCTGCACCACGACATTGGGATCGGCCGCCTGGCCCTCCTCGATCGCGACCTCCAACAACCGCTTTCGCTCATCCATGGTCAACGACCAGAACTCCGCGATCCCGCTGGTGCACCAGAGCATTGGGTGACGCAACTCGCCGACGCAGTAGCGCACCAACGTCCGGTAGGCGTCCCAGTCGATGTCGTCGCCGTCCCTGCCGCAGAACGGCGTGTAGAGCGAATTGCCGATGCCGCGCAGGTTGGTGCGGGCCCACTCACGCGCCTCTTTGGCCGTCGCCACTGCCGCCTCCTCCAGGTGAAACCGCTAGGTGAAGTCGCTACCGCCGTCGACATTGATGTTGGCACCAGTCATGTACGAATTTCGCCGAGACGCGAGAAACGCCACGACGGGACCCATTTCGTCGGGAAGACCCGCGCGCGGGAGGTGTGCGGGATGCCCGAAGTGCTCGTCGATCGCCGACATCAACGCGTAGGGATCATTGCCGTCCACGCCGACCGTGGCGGCCCAGCCGATCAGCGCCTCCGACGCTATGCTGCCCGGCGAGACGACGTTGACCATGATCTCGTCCTTGGCCAGAACCAGCGAGAGGTTCTTCGAGATGCTTGTCACCGCCGCCTTGGCAGCGGTGTAGGCCGGCAGAATCGCGCTCTGACGTTGCGTCGAGTGGGCGGAGAAGTTGACGATGCGGGCCCACTGGGCTTTTCGCAATAGCGGCAGCGCGGACCGCACGCAGTGCACCATGCCCATCACGCCGGCGTCGAACGCGGCGCGCCATTGGTCGTCGGTGAGATCCTCGAAGGCGCCGACGGACTCGGGCCCGACCGCATTGACGAGGATGTTGAGTTCACCGCCCCACCGCGCGCCCAATTCGTCGAACACCCGTCGCACTTGGTTGGCATCAGTGGTGTCGGCGACGAGCCCGAGCGCATCAGGGCTGCCCCGGTCGGCCAAATCCTTTGCGGCAACGTCGAGTACGGTCGCCGTTCTGCCGACGACGGCCACCCGCGCACCGTCCTCGGCGAGGCAGCGGGCAGAAGCAAGCCCCATCCCGCGGCCGCCCCCGACGACGACGTCCGCCGCACCCTTCAATCCGAGATCCACCGTGAGCCTTCCGTGAGGATCGCGTTCCTCCGCTTCTCCTGCTAGAAACACTTACTATAGGACTTACAGTAAAGAACCGAAACGGTGGACACGGCATCGGTCGAATGGCGACACATCTGCGAAGATGCAGATCAGCGTGCAATTGCCGGTACATTCAAGCCACCAGTCGATCTGATGGAGGTGCCAACCGTGGCTAGGCAGGCGACCGCCGAGAAGCGCCCAAGGCGCGAACGGGGGTCCATCAATCCCGACGACATCATCAAGGGCGCGTTCGACCTGGCCGAAGAGGTGGGCATCGACAACCTGTCCATGCCGCTGCTCGGTAAGCACCTCGGGGTCGGCGTGACCAGCATCTACTGGTACTTCCGCAAGAAGGACGACCTGCTCAATGCGATGACCGACCGGGCGCTGCGTCAATACGTGTTCGCGACGCCCTACGTCGAGGCGAAAGACTGGCGCGAGACGCTGCGCAACCACGCCCGCTCGATGCGAAAGACGTTCCTGGGTAACCCGATTCTGTGCGACCTGATTCTCATTCGGTCGGCGCTGAGTCCGCGTGCGGCGCGAGTCGGTGTCCAGGAGGTGGAGAAGGCGATCGCCAGTCTGACCGAGGCGGGCCTGTCGCCCGACGACGCGTTCGACACCTATTCCGCGGTTTCGGTGCACGTACGCGGTTCGGTGGTGCTGCAGCGGCTGCGCGAGAAGAACCGGGCGGCCAACGAGGGTCCCAGCGACATCGATGAAGCCATGTCGATCGACAGCGAGTCGACGCCGTTGCTCGCGTTGGTCACCGAAAAAGGCCATCACCTGGGCGTGGCCGACGAGAAGAACTTCGAGTTCGGTCTCGAGTGCATCCTCGACCACGCCGAGCGGCTGATCGAAGACGCCAAGGGCGCCAAAAAGCCGACGCGCAAGCGCTAACCAGTGCGATTTGTGTGCGTTTTGGAGCGCTCACCGCTCCTCGATGCACACAAATCAGACCTCGACGACGACCGCGCCGCCCTGGCCACCGCCTGCGCACATCGCGGCGACACCGATGCCGCCGCCGCGCCGCTGCAGCTCGTAGAGCAGCGTCGTCACCATGCGAGCGCCCGACGCCGCGATCGGATGGCCGAGGCTGCAGCCGCTTCCGGAGAAGTTGACCAGCTCCTCGTCCAGGCCGTACTCGCGGCAAGCCGCGATCGGCACCGACGCGAACGCCTCGTTGATCTCCCACAACGTCACATCCGACGGCTTCAGGCCGGCACGGTCGAGCACCTTGCCGATCACCTTCACCGCGCCCAAGCCGCAGTCGCGGGCGGGGACACCCGCTGCCGCCCAAGCCTTCACCGTGCCCAGCACCGACAGGTTGTTCGACTCGGCGTAGGCACGTTCGACGAGCGCGACACCCGCCGCGGCGTCATTGGTGCCGCTGCTGTTGCCCGCGGTGATCGAGAAGCCCTCGATCTCGGGGTGCAGGACCTTCAGACCGGCTAGCTTCTCGACGGTGGTGTCGCGACGCGGATGCTCGTCGACGCTGAAATCGACGACCGATCCGTCGAACTGCTGGATCTTCATCGGGATGATCTCGTCGAGGAACTTGCCGGCGTCCTGCGCGGCGACGGCGCGCTGGTGCGACCGCGCCGCCCACTCGTCCATCTCCTCGCGCGTGATGCCAACCGCCTGCGCGGTGTTCCAGCCGACCGTGATCGACATGTCCTTGGCAGGCGCGTCGGGCGTTTCGACGTGCGTCGGCGGCATCCACCGCTCCTCGAACTTGAGCTCGGGGCCCGGGATCCGCCAGTTCGTCAGTGGCGTCATCGACAGCGATTGGACGCCGCCCGCGATCAGGACCCGCTCCATACCCGAGCCGATCTGCGCGGCTGCGTTGCCGATCGCGGTCAGGCTGCCGGCGCAGTGCCTGTTCACCGACTGCCCCGGAACGTGGTCCAGCCCTGCGGCGTCGGCGGCATAGCGCGCGAGATCGCCACCGCCGTAATGCGATTCGGCGAAGATGATGTCGTCGATGTCGGCGGGATCCACACCAGACCGGCGGATCACCTCGGGCAGCACGGTGGTGATCAGCGTCTCGGGCGGGGTGTTGACCAAGGTCCCCTTGAAGGAACGGCCGATGGCCGTCCTGGCTGCACCGACGATGACGGGTGTTGACATGGTTTCGACCTCGGGTTTCGGCTTAGGTGACTTTACAAAAGTAGCAGATATTGTTGCGTTCCCAGAAGGTGAGGGTACTCACTCCGGCTCGGGCACGAAGAAGTGCTCGTCACGCAGCCGGAACGCCTCCTTGGTGCCGTGCTGGGCGCGGGTCTTGACGAAGTTGAATTCACCCGGGGCGAACTGCAGGTTCGTCCCGTAGGCGTGGAACAGGTAGCTGGCCACTTCCTCGCCCTGGTATGCCTGACTCTGCTCGACGAGACGGAACGCCTCCTTGGCGATGACGACACCGTCGGCGGGCATCTTCGCGGCCTTCTCCGCCCAGTACCGCGCCCGCGCCGTCACCGAACCCGGATCACAGGTATCGGTGAACACACCGAGGTGTTCGACGTCGCCGGCTTCGATGATGTCGCCGGTCAGCAGGAGTCGCCGCGCCAGCACCGGTCCGAGCCGATGGAAGAACATGTGCAGACTGCCCAGCGCGGGGCCGAGGAACCGTGTCGCGGGCATACCGATCTTGGTGTTGCGGCCGATCACGGAGATGTCGGTCATCAACGCCATCTCGAAGCCACCGCCGAGCGCGTAGCCGCTGATCTCGCCGACCGTGACCTTCGGAAACCCCATGAAGTTGTGGTAGAAGCTGAACGACTTGCGGTCGACGGTCAGGCGCCGCCGCTGGCTGGGGCGACGTTTGGCCTCGGGCGCATTTTTGTCGCCGTACCAGCCGTACGCGTTGTTCATATCCGCCCCGGTGCTGAAGACACCCTCGGCGCCGCGCAGCAGCACCACGGTCAGATCGTCGTCCTCGGCCACCTGGTCGAGATAGCGGGCGACGGTCTCGCGCATCGCCGCGTCGTAGGAGTTGCGTTGGCTCGGGTTGTTCAGCGTGATCGTGGCGATGCGCTTGTCACGGTCGACGTCGAAAAGTACCCGGTCATCGGTGGTGGTCATCGCAAGTCCTTCACTCGACATTGGAAATCAGTTTGGCCTCAATGGTTTTGTCCGCTCCGACGGCGAGCGTGTTGCGCCGCGCGACGGCTAGGTGATCCTTGGCGAGTTTCACCGCACGCGCCTCGTTGCCGTCGCGGATGGCGTCCAGCAGCCGTTGGTGATCTCGCAGCGCGGCTCGCATGGTCTTGTGTTCCATCGGATCACCTTCGTCGCTCCACACCGACGATTCGTGTGCCGACCAAATCAGCTCCAACGACCCGATCAGCAGAATCATCGGCTCGTTCCCGCATCGCGACACGATGGCCTCGTGGAAGCGACGGGCGTTGGGCACGTATCTCGAGAGGTTGTCGAATTGCTCTGTCTGCGTTTTGATTTCCGCTTCGAGATACGGAACGACCTCGGTCATCCGGTCTTCGCGGGCGGCGCACATACCTGCGCAGATCGGCTCCAGATGCATCAGCGCGAGACTGACATCTGCGGGCTTGGCCGATCGCGTCTGCAACACCATGCTGATCATGTGCGCGGTGCGCTCGGCCGAGGGCGGATGCACGATCGCTCCGCCCATGTTTCCGCGACGCACCGATATCAACCCGTCGGTCTCGAGGATGTGGATGGCCTCGCGCAGCGCGGGCGGACTGACGCCGAACTCGGCGAGCAGGACGTCCTGCGACGGGAGCACGTCGCCTTCCTTGATGCGTCCGGACAGAATCTCGTCGCGCAGCCGCGATGCGACGATCTCGGCGACGCGCGGCTGACGAATCCGCTGGACGCTGGTCATCAGCTGGTCGCTCTCCGATGACCGAAATCGAAGACGCTGAGTTTGTCGGGTGACGAAGCGGCGGTGCTGAATTCGCCGATGCACAACACCTCGTCGCCGAGCAGCAGGCGTGCCGTCGAGGTGACCCGGCCGTCGGCTTCGACGCGAGCGACGTCAAAGGCGAGCTCCACCAGAACCGGGGTCGGACGGCGAAAGGTCACCGTCAGCGAACGGGTCTTGCCGGTGCGTCCCGACGCGCAACTCTGGTGTTGAGTGACGCAGTCGAAGAACACCGCCAGAAAGCCACCGTTGACCAACCCCGGCGGGCCTTCGTACACGACGGGGAACGTGACGCGGCCGGACGCGGTATCGGCGTCGAGATGGTCGAAGGTGTACTCGGGAAAGCATGGGTTATAGGCGCCGACATTGAAGGCGTGGTCCAGATACACCCGTTGGGAATCGGTGCTCTGCGGCCCGATCCGCGGTGTGGGGTCAGGCGGCGCCGCGGCAGCCAGTTGCCGTTCCCACTCGGCGATCTGGTCGACCATGGCATCCACGGTCGGGTGCCCGTGTTCCAGTGACAACAACAACCCGGTCAGTCGCCGCAACGCCCCGGCGGCGGCCACCGTCTGCGGCAGCGGCTGCTCACCGAATCGGGGTGTGCCCTCGGCCATGGGTCCCCTTTCGGCGGTTCCGTCGAGGCGCTTTCCTTGCTAACTTGTACAAGATAGCAATACTGTATCCCTAACCGTATAGCGAGGGAAGTGCGGAGGCAACGGTGGCTGACGATGGGGCGGTGAAGACCTCACGCGCGGACGGCATCCTGCACGTCACCCTCGACCGACCGGCTCGGCGCAACTCACTGAGCCCGTCGATGGTGAAGACGTTCGTCGACACGCTGACCGCAGCCGCGAGCGACGACTCACTTCGAGCGGTCCACATCCGCGGCGCCGGAACCGATTTCTGCGCGGGCGTCGACTGGTCCACCAACACCACCGCCGAACGACCCCGCACCGGCGATCTCGTACGTCGCGTCCCCCACGGCTCGCACCGCGTGATCGAACTCGTCCATACCATCCAACTGCCCGTCGTATGCAGTGTGCGTGGTTGGGCCGCCGGACTCGGCTGCAACCTCGCGCTAGCCGCCGATTTCACGGTGGCAGCGCCGGATTCGGTGTTCTGGGAGCCGTTCCTGGACCGCGGTTTCAGCCCCGACTCGGGGTCGACGTGGCTCTTGCCCCGCTTGGTCGGTCTGGCGCGGGCGAAGAGCATGTTGCTGCTCGGAGAAAAGGTCAGCGGATCAGACGCGGCGGACTGGGGGCTGATCCACCAATGTGTGAGCGACGACGAACTCGACGACGTCGCCGCAGAACTGCTGGCGCGACTGGCATCCGGCCCCACCGTCGCCATCGGGCTCGCCAAGCAGGCCATCCACTACGGCCAGCATGCGACGCTGCCAGAGTCGATGAACCAGGAACTGTTCAACCTGGAATTGTCGTCGCGTACGAAGGATTTCAAGGAAGGACTCGCGGCGTTCCGCGAGAAGCGCACGCCGGACTTCGGTGGCCGGTGACCCGGACGGAAGAGGACGAAACCATGTCATTTGACGACATCACCTACGAGGTCGACGGGCACAAGGCCACGATCACGCTGAACCGGCCCAACGCGCTCAACGCGCTCAGTCCCGCGATGATCACCGAGCTTCGCACCGCGTATGACGAGGCGGAGAGCGACGACAACGTCTGGATTGTGATCGTGACCGGCACCGGTCGCGCGTTCTGCACCGGCGCCGATGTCGGCGAGATTCCCGAGGACGGCAGGGTGATCTACGAACGGCCGTACCTGACCACCTATGACCAGTGGGAAGCGCCGCAGGAGGGCACACCACCGTTTCGCCGCATGGCGAAGCCCGTGCTGACGGCGGTCAACGGACTGTGCTGCGGCGCAGGCCTGGACTGGATCACCACCGGCGACATCGCGATCGCGTCCGAGAAGGCGACGTTCTTCGATCCGCATGTGAGCATCGGCCTGGTCGCGGGCCGTGAAATGGTGCGCTTGGCCCGCGTACTCCCCCGCAATATCGCACTGCGGATGGCGCTGATGGGTAAGCACGAACGGATGAGCGCTCAGCGGGCCTACGAGCTCGGCATGATCAGCGAGGTCGTCGAACACGACAAACTCCTCGACCGCGCCCACGAGATCGCCGACATCGTGAACTCCAATGCACCGCTGGCAGTTCGGGGCACCCGGCTGGCGATCCACAAGACCCTCGACCTGCCGCTGCACGAAGCCGAGATTCTGGCCGAGACCTTCCGCGAACGTGTGGTTCGCACCGAGGACGCCGACGAGGGCCCGAAGGCGTTCATGGAGAAGCGCGCCCCGAACTGGCAGTGCCGATGACCGCGCCGGCTTTCGAGACGATCCTGCTCGACGTGGACGCGGTCGACCACGTCGCCACCATCACATTGAACCGGCCGGATTCGCTCAACTCGTTCAACAGGACGATGTGCGAGGAGATGGCAGAGGCGTGGCGGACGGTCAAACTCGACGATTCGGTCAACGCCGTGGTGGTACGCGCGGCGGGCGACAGGGCGTTCTCCGCGGGTCTCGACATCAAATCGCCCTACGGGCAGCCGGACAACGTCTGGAACCACGAGGATCCCGGAGAACTCCTCAGCCCCAAGTGGCAGAAGATGTGGAAACCCGTCGTATGTGCCGTGCAGGGCATGTGCACTGCGGGCGCCTTCTATTTCGTCAACGAGTCCGACGTCGTCATCTGCAGCGACGATGCGACGTTCTTCGACTCGCACGTCAGTGCCGGCCTGGTGTGCGCCTTGGAGCCCATCGGCCTGATGCGCCGCGTGGGCTTGGGTGAAACGCTGCGAATCGCGTTGATGGGCAACGACGAACGGGTCAGCGCCGAGACCGCGCGCCAGATCGGGCTGGTGACCGAAGTCGTTCCCGCGGAGCGCCTCTGGGCGCGTGCTCACGAGATCGCGGCATCGATCGCGGCCAAACCGCCGTCGGCGACGCAGGGCACCGTCAAGGCGATCTGGGAGTCGCTGGACAAGCCCTATCGCGCGGCGATGGAGCAGAACCTGATCTACACGAGGTTGGGCAACCCGATCGGACAGGCCGAACTCGCCGCCCGCTCCCCCGGCGACAGGCCGGCGCCGAGGCTGCGCTGATGGCCGGGCACGCCCTGAGCCGACGTATCCGCACCGTCCTCGAGCTACGGCCCGACGGGCCCGCCGTCGAGTACGAGGGTCGGTGGCTGACGCGGGGTGAGATCGCCGCTCTGGCGCGGCGCATCGAGGCGCTCGACGTGACCGGGCGCCAGGTCGGAATCCTATTGCGTAACACACCGGCTCACATAGCGACATTCCTCGGCGTGCTGATGAGCGGCGGCACCGTCGTCGTCATCAACCCGTCCCGCGGCGACGAGCGCATCAGAGCCGACATCGAATCGCTACGCCTGCCGGTGGTCATCGGTACCGGCGAGGATCTGACGACGCTGGTGACGCCCGCGGCGCACACGACCACCGTGGCTCTTGGGCGTCTCGCCGACGCACCCGACGTGAGCACGGCGTCGGAGCAGAACCCGGACGCCGGGCGTCCCGAGGTGGCGGTGCGAATGCTGACCAGCGGCACGACCGGCCCGCCCAAGAGAATCGACCTGACCTACGACATGCTGGCGCGCAGCGTGATCGGCACCGACTTCGACGTCGCCCCACCGCCGACCGAATCGCGGCGCGGGGTCGCGATCGTCAACGCACCCCTGGTGCACATCGGTGGCGTGTTCCGTGTTCTTCAATGTGTCTGTGAAGCACGGTCGTTCGCGCTACTGGATCGGTTCGACCTCGATCGGTGGGCCGATGCCGTACGCAGGCACCGACCCCAAGCGGTGTCGTTGGTCCCCGCCGCGCTGCGCACTGTGCTTCACTCCGACCTGACCCGCGACGATCTCCAGAGCATCCGCGCGGTCACCTCGGGGACGGCACCGCTGTCGGCCGACGATGCCGACGCGTTCACCGAGAAGTTCGGTATCCCGGTCCTCACGTCGTACGCCGCAACGGAATTCGGCGGCGGTGTCGCGGGATGGACGCTGCGGGATTATCAAGAGTACTGGCAGACAAAGCGCGGCAGCGTGGGCAGAGCGACACTGGGTGCGCAGCTGCGCGTCGTCGACGACAACGGCACACCCGTCGGCGTCGACCAGCCGGGACTGCTCGAGGTCAAGCCGGGTCAGCTCGGGCCCGGCGGGGAGTGGATGCGGACCACGGACATGGCGCGCATCGACACGGACGGATTCCTGTGGATCCTGGGCCGCGCAGATCAGGCGATCATCCGGGGCGGCTTCAAGGTCATGCCCGATGACGTGCGCACCGCGCTGGAGAGCCACCCGGCGGTGCGGGGCGCCGCAGTCGTGGGCAGGCCCGACGCGCGGCTCGGCGAGACACCGGTGGCCATGGTCGAACTGCGGGCACCAGTCGAGGTGGACGCGCTGCTCGACCACATCCGAACACGTCTGGCCGGCTACGAGATTCCCACTGACATCGCGGTGGTCGACGAGATCCCGAGAACGCCGTCCGGCAAGGCCGACCTGACCGCTGTCCGCAGTCACTTCACCTCCGTCGAACATGCCTGACACTGTCGCTGACGTTCTGCGCAACCAGGCGCGCCGTCGCGGCGACCATCCGCTGCTGGTGTGCGACACCGACAGACTCAGCTACGCGGAGGCGGATCGTCGCTCGGCCGAGTTGGCCCGCGGCCTCCTCGCCCTAAGCGCCGGCAAGGGCACGCACGTCGGAGTGCTGTATCCGAACGGTGCCGACTGGATCGTCGCGATGCTGGCCGCCGCACGCATCGGCGCGGTCGTGGTTCCGGTGTCGACGTTCTCGACCGCTCCGGAAATGGCGACGCAGCTTGCCCACGCCGACGTCGAGATCCTGCTCTCCGCAGCGTCTTACCGCGGCCACGACTACCGGAGGCGATTGGGCGACATCGACAGGTCGAGCCTTCCCCTGCTCCGTCACGTGTTGATCGAGTCCGAACCGGAGAGCGTCGTCGATGAGACGATGTTCGAGGCGATGGAGGCCGACGTCGACGCCTCGGACGTGCTGGCGATCATCTACACGTCGGGATCCACCAGTGCCCCCAAGGGTGTCGTGCACACACACGCGTCGCTGCTCGAGCATCAGCGGGTGCTCAACGAGATCCGCGGGCTCACCGAAGATGACAAGTTGTTCTGCAACTCCCCCTTCTTCTGGGTGGGCGGGATAGCGTTCTCGATACTGGCCTGCCTGCTCGCCGGCGCGACGCTGGTGTGCTCCAACGCCGTCGATCCGGCAGACACCCTCGACCTGCTGGAGGCCGAGAAGCCGACCATGACCAACGGATTCGTCGCAGGCATCGCGCATCTGGCCCGTCATCCCAGCCTTCCGCAGCGCGATCTGTCGTCAATGCGCCGCGGCAACCTATACCCGATCATGGCGCCCGACGTACGTCCGGCCGATCCTGAGCTGCGGCACGGCATGCTCGGCATGACGGAGACCGGCAGCGTCATCACGATCAGCGACGACGAGACCGACCAACCCGAGCATCGGCGGGGATCGTTCGGCAAGCCGGCACCGGGCTTCGAGACGGCGGTCGTCGACCCCGACACCGGTGCGAGCGTAGAGGTAGGGCAGGTCGGCGAACTGTGGGTCAGAGGGCCGTTCCTGATGCAGCGCTACTACAAGCGCAGCCGCGAGGAGTCCTTCGACACCGACGGCTGGTTCCACACAGGCGATCTCGTCCGCACCGATGCCGACGGCTTCGTGTACTTCATCGGCCGTCGCGGCGCCATGATCAAAACCGCGGGGGCGAACGTCGCACCGGCGGAGGTGGAGAAGGCCATCGCCAAGGTCTCCGGTCTCGTGGCGCACGTCGTCGCCCTGCCCGACCCGGAGCGCGGGCAGGTGGTGGCGGCGGTCGTCGTGCTCGACGACGGCGTCGACTTCGATGAAGCCACCCTGCGGGAGCGACTCAAGGCCGAGCTGTCCGCGTACAAGATTCCGCGGCGCTTCGCCGCCATACGCGCTTCGAATGTCCCCTTGATGTCGAGCGGCAAGATCGACATCCCGCGTCTGACAAAGGTGTTCGATGCCTGACACGATCGACGACCTGATGCGGCTGCACGCGGCACGCAACGCCGACAAGCCGATGGTGATCGACACGGACACCAGGATGACCTACGCCGAACTGGACGTGGTGACCCGCGATCTGGCGGCGGCATTCTTTGCCGCGGGTGTCACCAAGGGCACCCGCGTCGGGCTGATCATGCCGAACTGCGTGCAGTGGGTTCAGATCGCTCTCGCGCTGACCCGTATCGGGGCTGTGTTGGTGCCGTTGAGCACCCTGCTGCAGGCACCCGAACTCGTCGCCCAGTTGCGCTTCGCCTCCGTCCAATACCTCATCGCGGTGCAGGAGTTCCGCGGCCACCGCTATCTCGATGACGTGGCTGCGGAATGGTCGAATCTTCCTGCGCTGCGCCATGTGTGGGATGCATCCGATCTGCCGAAGGGTGCAGGCGGTGACGTGGACGCGGTGGCCGCTACAGTCACCCCCAGCGACACGCTGGCCATCATGTTCACCTCAGGCAGCAGTGGCCCGCCGAAGGGCGTGATCCACTCGCACGGCAACGCGCTCGGCGCGGTCCGGTCGGGCCTGGCGGCCCGCTGCATCGACGCCGACACGAGGCTGTATCTGCCGATGCCCTTCTTCTGGGTCGGCGGGTTCGGCAGCGGTGTGCTGTCCGCGCTGCTGGCCGGCGCCACCCTGGTGACGGAGCAGATACCCCGCCCGGAGACGACGCTGCGGTTGCTCGAGCGTGAACACGTCACGCTGTTCCGCGGCTGGCCGGACCAGGCAGAGGCGCTCGCACGCCAAACCGACTCCGTGGCAGCCGATCTGTCGTCGCTGCGACCAGGCAGCCTCGAGGCGCTGTTGCCCGCCGATCAGCGGTCCGAGCCCGGGGCACGGGCGCGGCTGTTCGGGATGACCGAGTCGTTCGGCCCGTACTGCGGCTATCCGGCCGACACCGACATGCCACGGTCGGCTTGGGGCAGCTGCGGAAAACCGTTCGACGGCATGGAAGTTCGCATCGTCGACACCGACACCGGTACACCCGTCGCGCCGGGCACGATCGGCGAGATCCAGATCCGCGGGCCCCACGTCATGCGGATTATCTGTCGTCGCAGTCGCGAAGACCTGTTCACGCCTGACGGCTTCTACCCCACCGGCGACCTCGGCCACCTGGACGACGAGGGGTTCATGTTCTATCACGGTCGCTCCGACGACATGTTCAAGGTCAGCGGCGCGACGGTCTATCCGAGCGAGGTGGAAACGGCGCTGCGCACGATCGACGGCGTTGACGGCGCTTTCGTGACCGAGGTGGCCGGAGCCGTCGGCGCCGTCGTGATATCCGCGATGGCGGTGGACGAGCTGCGCGCCGCGGCGCGTAAGCGGCTAAGCGCGTTCAAGGTTCCGACCGTGTGGCTGACGGTCGACTCCGACGATGCGATTCCGCGCAAGGCGACGGGCAAGGTCGACGTCCGCGCCCTGCGCGACTTATTGCGCGAGCAGACGTGAACACCCCCAAAATGGGGTCAAAATGGGGGGTTTCGCGTCTGCTCGCGACGCTTAGGTGACCACTCCCCGCGCCGTGAGGTGCTCGATCAGCGGCTGCGCGCCCTCCGCGAGATGCTCCGACATCGCCGTGCGAGCGAGGTTTTCGTCGCGCTTCTCCAAGGCGTCCAGCACTCGACGGTGGTGCTTGTTCGACTTCTCCGGCCAGCCCGCGATGATCGGGAACACCGACTCCGGCGCGTATCGGGTGATCTGCGACATCAGCTGGGCGAGCTTCGGCGAATCCGAGGCGACGTTGATCGCACGGTGAAACTCGTGATTGAGCTTGACCGCGCGCTCGTCGTCGTCCGCCGCATACGCATCTTCCAGATCGGACTGGATCCGTTGCAGTTCACGCAGTTGCTCGTCGGTGATGTTCGCCGCCGCGCGGGCGGCGAGTTCGCCTCCGATGTAGGCCTGCACATCGGACACATCGGTCAGATCGCGACCCGTCACCGGCAGCACCACGAAGCCGCGATGCGGCTTCTGCGCCAGCAACCCCTCGGCCTTCAGCTCGAACAGCGCCTCGCGCACCGGCGTCACGCTGATACCCAGATCCGCCGCCAGTTGGTCCAGCCGCACGTATGTGCCTGCGGCATAGGTGCCGTCGAAGATGCGCTTGCGCACGATGCGCGCAACATCTTCGGCCAGTTGCGTCCTGGCCAGGGCCTGCGGGATCTCGGGAAGGGACACGGGTCAGATCCGATAGTCGGCGAGCAGTCGCTTGCTGATGATCTGCTTCTGGATCTCGCTCGTGCCCTCGCCGATCAGCAGGAACGGGGCGTCGCGCATCAGCCGCTCGATCTCGTACTCCTTCGAGTAGCCGTAACCGCCGTGGATCCTGAAGCTCTGCTGGGTGACCTCGGCGCAGAACTCGCTCGCAAGGTACTTCGCCATGCCCGCCGCAACGTCGTTGCGTTCGCCGGAGTCCTTCAGCCGTGCAGCGTTGACCATCATCAGATGCGCCGCTTCGACTTTGGTCGCCATCTCGGCCAACTGGAACGCGATCGCCTGATGCTCTGAGATCGGCTTGCCGAACGTCTGCCGCTGCTGCGCATACTTCACCGCGAGCTCGAACGCGCGGATCCCGACGCCGCAGGCCCTTGCGGACACGTTGACGCGCCCCACCTCGATGCCGTCCATCATCTGGAAGAAACCCTGGCCGGGTGCTTCACCCAAAATGTCGCCGGCCTGCGCCACGTAGCCGTCGAAGATCAGCTCCGTCGTGTCGATGCCCTTGTATCCGAGCTTGTCGATCTTCCCCGGAATGGTCAGACCCGGCGCGACTTCACCGAAACCCGTTGGCTTTTCGACCAGAAACGCTGTCAGGTTCCGGTGCGGCTTCTCGGCACCCTCGTCGGTGCGCACCAGCGCGGCGACCAGTGTCGAGCTGCCGCCGTTGGTCAGCCACATCTTCTGGCCGTCGATGGTGTAAGTGCCGTCGTCGTTGCGCTTGGCCTTGGTGCGGATCGCGGCGACATCGGACCCGAGCTCGGGCTCGGACATCGAGAACGCGCCGCGCGTCTCGCCGGTCGCCATCCGCGGCAGGTAATGCTGCTTCTGCGCATCGGTGCCGTGCTGGCGGATCATGTACGCGACGATGAAATGCGTGTTGATCACCCCGGAGATGCTCATCCAGCCACGCGCGAGTTCCTCGACGCACAGCGCATAGGTGAGCAGCGACTCCCCGAGCCCGCCGTACTCCTCGGGAATCATGAGCCCGAACAGGCCCATCTCCTTCATCTGGTCGACGATCGCCTGCGGGTAGGTGTCGGCGTGTTCGAGCTCCTGGGCGGCGGGAATGATCTCCTTGTCGACGAATTGCCGTACGTTGGCGACGATCTCGGTCTGAAACTCCGTCAGGCCGAGCGTCTGGGCAAGTCTGGTCACGCTCCGATCCTCTCGAAGACCGCGGCCAGGCCCTGCCCACCGCCGATGCACATCGTCTCCAGCCCGTAGCGGGCCTCGCGCCGCTGAAGCTCCCGCGCGAGCGTGGCCAGCATCCGCCCACCGGTCGCACCCACCGGGTGACCCAACGAAATACCCGAGCCGTGCACGTTGGTGCGGTCCAGGTCGGCGGGGCCGAACTTCCACTCCTTCATCACCGCGAGCGCCTGCGCGGCGAACGCCTCGTTGAGCTCGATCAGATCGATGTCACTCAGTGACAGGCCCGCCTTGGCGAGCGCGACCTCCGTCGCGGGCACCGGGCCGATGCCCATCACGTTGGGCGCGACTCCCGCCGAACCCCACGACACCAGCCGCACCAGCGGAGTCAAGCCGAGTTGCTCGGCCTTCTCCGGGGTGGTGACGATGCACATGGACGCGGCGTCGTTCTGCCCACTGGCGTTGCCCGCCGTGACGGTCGCGTCTGGATCATCTTTGATCAGAACGGGTTTCAGCTTCCCCAACGACTCCACCGACGTGTCGGCGCGGGGGTGCTCGTCGGTGTCGATGATCTCCTCGCCCTGGCGGGTGCGGACCGCGACGGGGATGATCTCCTCAGCGAGGATGCCGTCCTTCTGCGCCGCGACCGCCCGCTGGTGCGACGTCACCGCCAGCTCGTCCTGCTCCTGCCGCGAGATTCCGTACTGCTTGCGCAGGTTCTCGGCCGTCTCCAGCATGCCGCCGGGGACCGGGTAGTGCCGCCCACCCGCGGTGGTCCGTCCACGCGCGAGCGCGTCGTGCACCTTGACGCCCGATCGCGCTCCGCCCCAACGCATATCCGTCGAGTAGAAGGGGACATTGCTCATGCTCTCCGCACCACCTGCCACGACGAGATCGTTGTCGCCGCTGGCGATCTGAAGGCAGGCCTGAATCACGGCCTGCAGACCCGATCCGCATCGGCGGTCGACCTGCATACCGGGCACGGTCACCGGGAGACCGGCATCGAGCGCGACGACGCGGCCGATGGCCGGCGCCTCGCTGCTCGGATAGCAGTGGCCCAGAATGACATCCTGCACTGCGTCGAGTGCGATGCCGCTGCGCTCCAGCAAGCCCTTGAGCGCCGTGACGCCGAGGTCCACCGCCGTCAGCGGTTTGAACATCCCGCCGTACCGCCCGATGGGCGTGCGCACCGGTTCACAGATGACGGCCTCGCGTGTGCTCACAGGTGCCGCCCGCCGGTGACCTCGAGCACGGTGCCCGTCATGTAGGACGACAGATCGCTGGCGAGGAACAACGCCACCTTGGCGACCTCCGACGGTTCACCCGCCCGTCCCATTGGCACCTCGGCGACCTTTGAGTCCCAAATCCGTTGCGGCATAGCCTCGGTCATCGCGGACCTGATCAGCCCCGGCTGGATCGCGTTCACCCGCACGCCGAGGTGCGCCAGCTCCTTGGAGGCTGCCTTCGTCATGCCAACGATGCCCGCCTTGGCAGCCGAGTAGTTCGTCTGCCCGATCATCCCGACCTTGCCGGAGATCGACGACATGTTGACGATCGCGCCACGCTTGTTCTCCCGCATGATCGGCGCCGCCGCCTTCAACCCGTTCCACGTGCCCTTGAGGTGGACCGAGATCACCTGGTCGAACTGTTCCTCGGTCATTTTGCGCAGCGTCGCGTCGCGGGTGATGCCTGCGTTGTTGACCATGATGTCGAGAGCGCCGAACTGTTCGACGGCGGCGGCGACCAGCCCGTCGACCTCATCGGCTTTGGTCACATCGCAGCGCACCGCGAGTGCGACCTGATCGCCGCCCAGTTGTTTCACCGCGGCCTCGGTGGTACCGAGGTCCAGATCGCCGAGCACCACACGTGCACCCTCGGCGATGAACTGTTCCGCGATCGCGTACCCGAGGCCCTGCGCCCCTCCTGTGATGACGGCGGTCTGACCGGTCAGCAATGACACCTGATCACTCCTCTTGGCTGGCGGAAGCCCCGGTAGGGGGCCCATCGGTCGCACATCATATTTCATATATGATTTGCCGGTCCATGGGCCCACTCGCCGGAGAGGAACGTCCCCCGATGACGACATCCGAGGTCAGCGATGAGGATTTCCAGGAGATCCTGGCGCAGACACGACACTTCGTCCGCACCGCCGTCGTCCCCCGCGAGCAGGAGATCCTCGCCGACGACCGGGTGCCCGACGATCTGCGCGAGCAGGCCAAGAAGATGGGGCTTTTCGGTTACGCGATCCCTCAGGAATGGGGCGGGCTCGGTCTGAATCTCGCGCAGGACGTCGAGCTCGCGATGGAGCTGGGCTATACCTCGCTGGCGCTGCGTTCGATGTTCGGCACCAACAACGGCATCGCCGGACAGGTGCTCGTCGGGTTCGGCACCGATGAGCAGAAGTCGCGGTGGCTCGAGCCGATGGCCACCGGCGACGTGGTCGCCTCCTTCGCGCTGACCGAACCGGGCGCCGGGTCCAACCCGTCGGGGTTACGCACGAAGGCCGTCCGTGACGGCTCCGAAGATGACGCAGATTGGATCATCAACGGCCAGAAGCGTTTTATCACCAACGCGCCGACGGCCAACCTCTTCGTCGTCTTCGCGCGGACCCGCCCGGCCGACGACAAGGGTGCGGGCATTGCGGTGTTCCTCGTCCCCGCCGACACCGACGGAGTGGTGGTCGGCGCCAAGGACGCCAAGATGGGCCAGGAAGGCGCCTGGACGTCCGACGTCAGCTTCGACGACGTTCGCGTACCCGCGAGCGCACTCATCGGCGGCAGCGAGGACATCGGATACCGGGCGGCGATGACCTCGCTGGCGCGGGGCCGCGTCCACATCGCGGCGCTGGCCGTCGGCACCGCACAGCGCGCGCTCGACGAGTCGGTCGCGTACGCGGCCACCGCCACGCAGGGCGGTACCCCGATCGGCAACTTCCAGCTCGTGCAGGCGATGATCGCCGACCAGCAGACCGGCGTGCTCGCCGGGCGGGCGCTGGTGCGCGACACCGCCAAGCTGTGGGTCAGTGGCGAGGACCGCCGGATCGCACCGTCGGCCGCGAAGCTGTTCTGCACCGAAATGGTCGGTCAGGTAGCCGATCTCGCGGTGCAGATCCACGGCGGCAGCGGATACATGCGGGAGGTCCCCGTCGAGCGCATCTACCGTGATGTCCGTCTGCTGCGCCTCTACGAGGGCACCAGTGAGATCCAGCGACTCATCATCGGGGGCAACCTCGTCAAAGCCGCACAAAGGGAGAGCAAATGAGCGGGCGCCTAGCCGGCAGGGTCGCATTCATCACCGGAGCAGCACGCGGGCAGGGCCGCGCGCATGCGGTCCGCATGGCCACCGAGGGCGCCGACATCATCGCCGTCGACATCGCGGGGCCACTGCCTGAATGTGTCCCCTACCCGTCGGCGACGCCGGAGGATCTCAAGGAGACGGTGCGACTGGTCGAGGCCACCGGGCAGCGCGTCCTGTCCTACGCCGTGGACACCCGCGACCACGACGGGTTGCGCAAGGCCGTCGACGACGGCGTCGCCGAGTTGGGCCGGCTCGACATCATCGTCGCCAACGCGGGCATCACCGCGCCGCACGCCTGGAACGCGATCACCCCGGACGAGTGGCGCGACGTCATCGACGTCAACCTCACCGGTACCTGGAACACGGTGATGGCCGGTGCTCAGCACATCGTCGACGGCGGCCGCGGCGGGTCGATCATCCTGATCAGCTCGGCCGCCGGAGTCAAGCTGCAGCCGTTCATGATTCACTACACGGCCAGCAAGCACGCCGTCACGGGGATGGCGCGCGCGTTCGCCGCCGAACTCGGCACGCATTCGATTCGCGTCAACAGCGTGCACCCCGGCCCCGTCGTCACCGAGATGGGGTCGCCGGAGATGGTCGAGGCGATCGCCAAGGCTGCCGAGGTCGTCGGCAACAGCGCCCTGCTGAACGTGCTGACGCCCTTCCTGCCGTCCTGGGTGGCGCAGCCCGAAGACATCGCCGACGCCGTCTGTTGGCTGGCCAGTGACGAGTCGAAAATGGTGACGGCGCAGGCGATATCGGTCGACCAGGGTTCGACGCAGTTCTGACCCTTTCGCGACCCCTCGCGAGCAGACGCAAAAGTCCCCGAACACGCGGCGTGTCGGGGACTTTTGCGTCTGCTCGCGGAAAGGGGTGACTAGCCGAGGAAGCGGACGATCGACTCCGCCACCGCGGCGGGCTTCTCCGAGCCCTCGATCTCCACGGTCAGCGTCATCGTTGCCTGCACGCCGCCGTCGAGCTTGTCCACCTTGGTGATCTCGGCGCGGGCGCGGATCTTCGCGCCCACCTTCACGGGCGTGATGAAGCGAACCTTGTTGTAGCCGTAGTTGATCGCCATCGCGACGTTGGTGACCGTGTACAGCTGATGCGTGAAATGCGGCAGCAGCGACAGCGTCAGCAGACCGTGCGCGATCGTCCCGCCGAACGGTCCACTCGCCGCCTTTTCGGGGTCGACGTGAATCCACTGATGGTCGTCGGTCGCGTCGGCGAACAGATTGACGCGCTCCTGCGTGACCTCGAGCCAGTCCGACGGTCCGAGCTGGGTGCCTTCCGCCGCGGCCAACTCGTCGAGCCCGTTGAACGTTTTCACTGCTGCTCCTTCTAGAAGACCACTGTCTGATTCTCATACCGGATGATCCGGTCCTCACAGTGCCATAACACCGCACGCGACAATACGAGGCGTTCCACATCGGCGCCGAGCCGAACCAGGTCCTGGACATCCTGCCGGTGATCCACCCGGACCACGTCCTGCTCGATGATCGGCCCCTCATCGAGGTCTTCGGTGACGTAGTGCGCGGTCGCGCCGACGAGCTTGACGCCGCGTTCCTTGGCCCGCCGGTATGGCGCGGCCCCGAGGAAGGCCGGCAGGAACGAGTGGTGGATGTTGATGATCGGGCAGCCGACCTCCGCCAGGAATCGCGGGGTCAGGATCTGCATGTACCGCGCCAGCACGACCAGGTCGACGTTGCCGCGCAACAACTCCAGTTGGCGGCGCTCGGCCTCCTCCCGGATGTCCTTCGTCGCCGGCACGTGGATGAACGGCACAGAGAACGCCCGCACCTGGTCGGCGAGATCCGGGTGGTTGGAGATCACCATCGCCACCGACATCTGAATCTCGCCACGCCGGTTGCGCCACAGCAGGTCAAGGAGGCAGTGGTCCTCCTTGGACGCCATGATCGCGACGCGCTTGGGCTTGGACGCCTCGGTGAGCCGGAAATCCATGTCGAACTTCGTCGCAACCTGTTCCGCGAACTCCCGCTCGAGCGTGTCCCGCGCCGCTGTTAGCCCGGGCAGATGAAAGATGGTGCGCTGCATGAACGTGCCGCCGGACTGCGCGGTCGCATGCTGGTCCAGGGACACGATGTTCGCCCCGGCGCTGGCCAGGAACGCGCTGACTGCCGCGACGAGCCCCGGCCGGTCCTCACAACGCAACAGCAGCCTGCCGATGTCCTGCGCCGGCAGTGAGCCCCGCCCCGCGTCCGGGTATCCCGTGGCCACCTACATCAGGGTGTCACACCAACGGCCCCGAAGTGCCCGATCGAATCGCTAGCGGCCGACGCTCGGATAACCGTCGCCCCAGGCACAACGCGCCACGGGTGACTGGCCGCGCGTCTGACGCAGACCGGCATGCACCTGCCGGATGTCGGGTCGGCACGACGACATGACGCCGGACGCCAGCGGCTCCGACGTGATCAGCTCGAGCCGGCCGAACCGACTCGCCTGCCGGCCGACGAGGCAGACCTTCACGTCCGCATCACCCGCGGGGAATCGATGAGGAGCCGTCATGTTGAGGCGCGGATTGCTGGTGGCGAACGTGACGCCGTACCGGGCGTGTACTGCCAGTTCCCCGCGGGGGGTGTCGAAGACCGCACCGACGGCGTCACCATCTTCGATCACCAGACGTTGCAGCGCGCAGTCGGGCTGTAGCTCGATGCCCCGGTCGTGTGCCTGGGCCGCTACCCAGTCGAAAACCGAACCGCTGGCGCAGTCGGCGGGCGACATCGACCCGATCTCGGCGACTTCGATCCGCTCACCGTCCGCGATGTGCTGCGTCGTCGTTCCGAAGTCGGCAAGCCGCGTGTGCAGGAATCCGTATGGCGATGCCAGGCATCGCGCCGCCCAGTCTCGAAGCCGTGCACCGACGAACGGTGCGATCGTGCGACCCACCTCGGCGGGAACATCGCGTACGACGCTGATCGGGACATCGACCGAGCGCGCATGCTGACGGACCAGGCCGACATCGGAGGACAGTGACGACAGGTAGGCGCTTGTCTCGGGGTCCACGAAATCGGCGGGGTCCCCGAGGTTCAGCCGCTCGGCGGGAACGGCGGATGCATCGGCAACTGTGCCGATACCCAGCGATGCGGTCGCGAAGACCGCGGCGCCGAGA
Organism: Mycobacterium barrassiae; assembly: GCF_025822765.1. Lineage (GTDB taxonomy): Bacteria > Actinomycetota > Actinomycetes > Mycobacteriales > Mycobacteriaceae > Mycobacterium > Mycobacterium barrassiae. The sequence goes on from NZ_JACKUK010000023.1 coordinate 643,923, forward strand.
TCGACGACGGAGATCGCGGATGCCAGTCCAGCGACACCGAAGCCGGTGCACACCACGTCGACGTCGAGATCCCAGTTCACGATCAGCTACCTAATTACCGCTGGTGGACGGCATCGAGCGCCGATTGACCGAACCGAACCAGACAGTCGGAGTCACGCCGCGCCCCTTATTGGGAGGTGAGTGCTTCAAACGTGAAGCGCGCATATTGACGAAAGCCTGGGCCAATGTAATGGATTTCCCTGGAGGCTGCCAGAGGTGCGGTCGGCGGCCACGGCACCCGCATGCCCCTCACCTAACTAACTAGGTTTACTCTCTGGGTAGCGTGCTGCAGACAGGGGATCAAGCATGGACCTCACGTGGTCGCCAGCCGACGTGGCATTTCGCGACGAGGTACGCGAATTTCTGAACGAGAAGCTGACTCCGGAGCTGCGACGGGCCGGTCGCCTCATGACGAGCGTCTACGCCGATCACGAGGCCAGCATGGAATGGCAGCGGATCCTCCACGAACGAGGCTGGGCCGCGCCGGCGTGGCCCGTCGAATACGGGGGCTGCGACTGGAGCCTGACTCAGCACTACATCTTCAGCCGCGAATCGCAGCTGGCGGGCGCACCCTCGTTGTCCCCGATGGGCATCCGCATGGTGGCCCACGCGCTGGTCAAGTTCGGGACCGACGAGCAGAAGGACTTCTTCCTCCCCCGCATCCTGACCGGCGAGGTGTTCTTCTGCCAGGGCTACTCCGAACCCGAGGCCGGCTCCGACCTGGCCGCGCTGTCGATGCAGGCCGTCATCGATGAATCGGTCGGCGACCTCATCTGCACGGGAAGCAAGATCTGGACGACGCATGCCCGCGAAGCGAACTGGATGTTCGCATTGGTCCGCACGTCGAAGACGCAGAAGAAGCAGCAGGGCATCACGTTCGTGCTCATCGACATGACATCGCCGGGCATCCAGATCCGCCCGCTGGTCATGACCTCGGGCGAGGAGGTGCAGAACCAGGTCTTCTTCGATGAGGTCCGGGTGCCCAAGGCCAACGTTCTCGGCAAGATCGACGAGGGCTGGACCGTCGCCAAGTATCTGCTGGAGTTCGAACGTGGCGGCGGCGCGTCGTCGCCCGCGCTGCAGGTGATGGCCGACGAGATCGCCACCGTCGCCGCCGATCAGCCCGCCCCCGGAGGAGGCCGGCTGCTCGACGACCCCGCGTTCGCGCGCAAGCTGGCCGACGCCCGCATCCGCACCCAGGTGCTGGAGATCCTCGAATACCGCGTGCTCGCAGCCGTCGCCGAGGGCAAGAATCCCGGGGTGGCGTCGTCGATGCTCAAGGTGATCGCCACCGAGTTGAGTCAGACGCTCACCGAACTCGCGATGGAAGCCGCAGGACCGCGCGGCCGGGTGTACCAACCGCACGCAACCTGCCCCGGCGGTCCCGTGACCGAGTACGAGCCGCCACCGGACGGCTACGTCAGCGGTGAGGAGTGGCAGGCGGTGGCGCCGTTGCGTTACTTCAACGATCGCGCGGGCTCGATCTACGCGGGCAGCAACGAGATTCAGCGCAACATCCTGGCCAAAGCGGCTCTCGGACTCTGATCGGGGCATGACATGGACTTCAATCTGAGCGACGAACAGGAACTGCTCCGCGACGGGCTGGGTAAGTTCCTGTCGACCCGATACGACCTCGAGAAGAGCCGCGCCGCAGCCAAAACGGGGCCAGGTTGGCAACCCGATATTTGGCGTGGCTTCGCCAACGAGCTCGGCATCCTCGGTGCCGCGCTGCCCGAGGATGTCGGCGGGATCGGCGGCGGACCCGTCGAGATCATGGTCATCGCCGAGGCACTCGGGCATGCACTGGTGGTGGAGCCCTACGTCGATACCGTCGTCGTCGCGGGTGGCCTGCTGCACCGCGCAGGCGGCCCGATCGCGACGGCGCTGCTGGAGAAGATCGTCGAGGGCAATGCGATCTTCGCATTGGCCGCGGCCGAAGCGTCTTCGGGCGACCACTGGCAGGACGTGTCGACGACCGCAGAGCCCGAGGGCGACGGATGGACGCTGCGCGGATCGAAGATCGTCGCGACGAGCGCGCCGCTGGCGAGCCATCTGCTGGTGACCGCCCGCACCGCCAACGGAATCTCGCTCTTCCTCGTCGACCTCGACGCACCGGGACCCGGCATCGAGATGCACAACTACCGAACGGTCGACGACCGTCGCGCGGCCGACATCACCTTCGACGGGCTGCGGATACCCGGCGACGCGTTGCTGGGCGAGGAGGGGCAGGCCTGGCCGTCGATCGCGACAGCACGCGATGAGGGCGCCGCCGCCGTCTGCTCCGAAGCCGTCGGCTGCATGCGAAAGGTGTTGGCTGACACCGTCGAATACGCCAAGCAACGCCATCAGTTCGGGCAGCCGATCGGCAGCTTCCAGGCTCTGCAGCATCGGATGGTCGACATGTACATGGAGCTGGAGCAGTCCGTCGCCGCCGTGTACCTCGCCGTGCTCAACCTGGAGGCCGAGCCCACCGTGCGCGCGCAGGCGGTGTCGGCGGCCAAGGCCACGATCGGACGCGCGGCCCGTTTCATCGGCCAGCAGTCCGTGCAACTGCACGGCGGCATGGGGATGACGGAAGAACTCGCGATCGGCCACTACTTCAAGCGGCTGACCGCGGTCCAGTTCGAGTTCGGGTCGACGGACTACCACGTCAGCCGGTACGCCGAGCTGTCCAGGGACTGATCATCGCTATCAACGAACTGCAGGGAAAGTTCGACTAAACGTCTGCATTTTGTCGATTGCGATGTGATGGCACGCCCGGAAAACCCTTCGACGGCCGTGGGTGCCGACTCGTAGGGTGGCGTGGGTGAGCTCTCGCGGATGGATCCTGTTCCTCGCGATGAGCCTCATCTGGGGTATCCCCTACCTGCTGATCAAGATCGCCGTCGAGGGTGTCTCGGTTCCGGTGCTGGTCTTCACTCGGGTGGCCGTCGGCGCGGCGGTCCTTCTCCCCCTGGCCCTGTCCCGCCGCACAGTGACGATCGTGCGGAACCACTGGAAGGCGCTGGGGGGCTTCGCGTTCTTCGAGATCATCGCCGCGTGGTGGCTGCTGTCGGACGCCGAACGTCATCTGACCAGTTCGATGACCGGGTTGCTGATCGCCGCCGCGCCGATCTTCGCCGCGGTACTCGACCGCCTCACCGGCGGTGAGCGCCTCGGCGCCAAACGCATCCTCGGGCTCGCCGTCGGCATCTCCGGTGTGGCGGTTCTCGCCGGGCCGCACATCGGCGGCAGCACCTGGCCGATCGTCGAGGTGCTGCTGGTCGCGACGTGCTACGCGATCGCGCCGCTGATCGCCGCACGGCACCTGAACGACGTGCCGGCGCTGCCGATGACAGCGGTGTGCCTGGGATTTGCCGCACTGGTTTACGCGGCGCCTGCCGCGGCGACCTGGCCCGATGAAATGCCGTCCACCCGCGTGCTTTTGGCGCTCGGTGGCCTCGCCGTGATCTGCACCGCGCTGGCGTTTCTGGTGTTCTTCGCGCTCATCCGCGAGGTCGGCGCCGCGCGTGCGCTGGTGTTCACCTACGTCAACCCCGTGGTGGCGTTGGCGGCCGGGGTGATCGTGCTCAACGAGCCGTTGACGCCGTGGAACATCGTCGCGCTCGTTCTCATCCTCATCGGCTGTGTGCTCGCCACCCGCCGCCACGACGCTGCAACAACCGAAGCCGCAACCCTGCCCGCTAGCCCTGTCGCGCCTGGTCCACGTACGCAGTGATCGTGTCGGTCAGCGCGCGCAACTCGCGGCTGACATCCACCGGTCCCGGCACCGCCATCGTGGCGACCATGGCGCCCATCAAGGTGGTCCACACCAGATTGCCGACGGCGTCGGCGCGTTCGGGTTCGAGACCCTCGGCGACGTAGCGACCGAGATCGGTCAGAGTCGTGAACAGATCCAGCAGATGCCGCTGGTCGACGTCGGCCCGACTGGCCCGGGTCGCGATCAGAATCTCCAGCGCCGCAATGGATGTCGGGCTCAGGAAGGCCTCGGCGACGGTGTTGACGAGAAGCTCGGTCCTGGCGCGCCCCTCATACGCGCCCAATTTCGGTTCGACATCGCGCAGTTTCGCCAGCAGTTCGCTGAACCCGCGGTCGACGACGGCCATCAGCAGGCCGTCGCGATCACCGAAGTGGTACTGAATCACTCCCCAGGTGACGCCCGCTCGTTCGGTGATGTGCTTGGCGCTCGCGGCGCCGAACCCCTCCTCGATGACGCAGCGCACGGTCTCGTCGATGACGGTCGCCCGCGTGCGGTCCGCGCGAATCTGCTTGCCATTCGCGGGACGACGCGGCGCGATATTCGAGGTCATGGTCGAGACGAAATCCTATCCCCCACCGCGGTCTGCGAACGCAGGCAAGACGAAACGCTCCACCACGCGACGCTCGGCGTCAGCGTCGTCGACGGGCCAGTACAACATCGACATGACGACGCGAACGATCCATTGCGCCGCGTCGGTGTCGTCCTCGGTGAGCCCGTTCAGGTCGGTCGCGAAACCCGCCACGACCGGAGAGTCAGTGAGCCACGTCATCGCCTGTCCGCTGCGAAGCGAATTGACCAGCGACTGGCGCAGCGGATGGGTCCGGATCTCCTTGAGCGCCACGGTGATCGCCCTCCCGATCCGGTCGGCACCGGAGAGTCCGTCGACAGCGTCGCGCACCGTTTCCACGATGCGCGCCGCGGCGCGCATCAACACGGCGTCGCGGATCTCGGCCTTACCGCCGGCATGCCGGTAGATCGTCGCGCGGGAGCAGTGCACTCGCGCGGCGAGTGCGTCGACATCGAAGGCGTCCATCCCGTGGCGCGCGATCAGATCCATGGCCGCGTCGTAGATGCGTTCCGTCGCCGCGGCGCGTCGGTCGCCGCCGATCAGCCAGTCGCTGCGAGACATGCCGTCGATCTTCTCACCCTGAGACAGAAATACCCAGGATTCTCACCATTCGCACTGGCAGGAGGCGCGCCGTGAGACGCGCTCATCGATCGCCTCCGACCTGCGATTTTCAACTTCACTCGCGTCTGTTGACGCGGTGTGTGGCGCCCGTCCAGCCTGGACCCATGACCGTGCAGGACAGGGAACTGGGAATCGCGTTGTTCGACGACGAGTTCATCCAGGACCCATACCCGCTCTACAGCCGGATGCATGCCAACGGCCCGGTGCACCCGATCGCCGATTCGGGGTTCTATGCCGTCTCCGGCTGGGATGCCGTCAACGATGTCATCGCCCGACCACAAGACTTCTCCTCGAACCTGACCGCCACGATGACGTACGAAGACGGCAGGGTCGGAGCCTTCGTGATGGGCGAGCTCGGTGGCGAGACGCAAGCGCTGGCGACCGCGGACGACCCCGACCACGCCGTTCATCGAAAACTCCTGCTGCCACAGCTGGCCGCTCGGAAGATCAACGCGCTGGAGACCTACATCGCCGAGACCGAGGTGCGGCTCTGGGACGTAGGCGTTCACGACGGTCGCATCGAATGGATGTCGGCGATGGCGAACCGACTGCCGATGATGATCGTCACCCGCTTGATCGGGGTACCGGATGTGGACGCCGACCAACTGATGCGATGGGGCTACGCGGGCACCCAGATGGTGGAGGGACTGGTCAGCAGGGACGAGCTCGCCGCCGCCGGTGCAGCCGTCATGGAACTCGCCGTCTACATCAACGAGCACTTCCAGCGCGCCGCCGCGGATCCCCCGGACAACCTGCTCGGTGATCTCGCAACCGCCCGTGCCGCAGGCGAATTGACCGACCTCACGGCGCTGGGCATGATGGCGACGCTGTTCAGCGCGGGCGGCGAGTCCACCGCGTCCCTCATCGGATCCGCTGCACATGTGATGACCCGGTTTCCCGAGATCCAACAAGACCTCCGCAACGACCCTGACGCGCTCGGCGCCTTCCTCGAAGAGGTGCTGCGCTTCGAGCCGCCGTTCCGCGGGCACTATCGGCACGTGGTTCGCGACACGACGCTGTGCGGCACCGAATTGCCGGCGGACTCGCGCCTGGTGCTGTTGTGGGGCGCCGCCAACCGTGATCCCGCGCATTTCGACGATCCCAACGAGTTCCGGCTCGACCGTCCCGGCGGCAAGGGACATATCTCGTTCGGTAAGGGCGCGCACTTCTGCGTCGGCGCCGCACTGGCCCGCCTGGAAGCCCGGATCGTCTTGCAGCGCCTACTCGATCGCACGAGGTGGATCGACGCCGTGGACATCGGCCGCTGGCTACCGAGCCTGTTGGTGCGACGACTCGAGCGCCTCGAGCTGTCGCTTACAACTTGAAGCGGCCGGCGAAGCCACGCAGCGGCACATCGGCGCTCGTCAATAGTCCCGGAGGGGCCTCGACCACCGACGAAATCGCGCTGAGGGCAGGCATACCGGTCACCGTCATACCGATCGAGGCGAAATTGGCCGGATCCGACAGGTCGACGCCGGGCTTCGGGAAGATCATGTGCTTGTTGTACACACACGGATCGCCCTTGATCTGAGTGATGTAGCAGCCCTTGATATCCCAACTCGGATCCGTGTGCGGGGTCATTTGCCATTCCAGGTGCGTCTCGACCCGGGGCACCCCGTCGACGATGCCCTGGTACTTGAGGTAGTTGCCGCCGAGCGAACCCTTCGGCAACACGTACCAGCCGAGATCGACGTCCTTGGTGCACGCCCCGAGTTCGTAGCTGAACTTGACCTCGTCGAGTTTGAGGTCGAAGCAGTCGGCCATCATGAGCACACTGTCGGCGAAGACGCGGGTGTATTTCTCCAGCTTGGCCGGAATGCTCGGGTCGTCGACGGGAAGGCCGTAGCCGACCTCGATCCAGGTGTCCTTGGAATGGTGACACGACACGTCGACGGATTCGATGGTGGTGACGTTCTCGATCTCGGCGACGTCTGCCGAACACACGACACCCAGGATCTGGTTCAGTCCGGGGTTCATCCCGGTGCCGTAGAACGTCGATCCGCCCTTCTCGCACGCCTCGGCGAGGAGTTGGGTGACCGGCTTGCCCGACGGATGCGGATGGTTGGTGTCGCGGTGCCAGCCGGTGATCCAGTCGGCGGTGGTGACGATGTTGATGCCGGCCTCCAGGACTTTCACGTAGAGGTCCTCGTCCGGGAAGACGCCGTGGAAGGTCAGCACGTCGGGCTTGGCGGCGATGATCTCCTCGATCGAACCGGTGGCCGTCACCCCGTTGGGCGCCAACCCGGCCAACTCGCCGGCGTCGCGGCCGACCTTCTCCGGTGAGTAGCAGTGCACTCCGATCAGTTCGAGGTCAGGGCGGTCGGCGATCCGCTTGATCATCTCGCTGCCGACGTTGCCTGTAGCGACCTGGAACACGCGTATCGGCTTGCGCTGTGCGCTCATTCGGTTCGACCTTTCTGTGCTGCGTAGACCTCGGCGGCGCTGCCACCGATACCGTCGGGATAGAACTGCTTGGCCCAGTTGCGAATCGCGGTGAAACCCTGCTGCTCCGAACCGGCCAGCGCCGGCGGGTCGGAATAGCGTTGGTGCTGCCAGATCTCGATGTCCTGGGCGAACTGCCGGATGACCTCCTGCCCGAATTCGCGGGCCTTCATCTCGGCGCGCTCCGGATTGCGCGTCGGCGTACGGCCGATGTACACCATGAAGCGGACATCGGACGTGCTGTCGTCGACGGGTGTGACGGCGGAGATCGTCCTGTTGTCCACCATCCCAAAGCTTTTCGTGACCGCGATCCCGAGGCCGCCGTTGATCGCCTCGACCCTGCTGTCGATGTCGTCGATGCTCTGCTGGTCGTCGCCTTCGAACGTGATCGTGAAGTCGACGTAGGACACCGCGTCGTCGAAGTCGTGCCGGGTGAAGACGGGCACGATCGGGGTCTGGTGAACGAACTTGAAATGCGCGAAGTCGACGCCGTTTTCGAGGACGTACTGCGGATGCATCTCCAGCGCTTCGCGGTACAACCGCTGCTGCGGGTAGTAGTTCTCGGCGCTGCTGCCGTCGTTGAAGCTCGCGAACACGTCGGGTGCGTCGAAGAACGGTTCGCGCCGCTGCACGTCGTGCCAGATGTAGATCGCCTCGTTGCGCTCCACGGTCGGATAGGTGCGGATGCGGCGCCCGCGGTTGGGCCGGTCCTCATACGGGATGCACACGTTGCGACCCTCGTGATTCCACTGCCACCCGTGGAAGGGGCACTGGATGACCTCACCCTCGACGTGACCGCCGTACCCGAGGTGCGCGCCGAGATGTTCGCAATAGGCATCCATGACGGTGAGGTGCCCGGACTCGGCCCGCCAGGCGATCATCTCGGTGCCGAAGTACTTCATTCGATGCACATCACCGGTCTTGATCTCGTCAGACCACGCGACCTGGAACCAGCCGGTCGGCTTCATCGACAGGGGCGGCTTCGCCATGCGGAAATCATAAAGTACTCAATGTAAAAATGCGACAGGCCTAAATCGGGGTGTGGAACGGTTTTAATGGGCCGTGCCCAATCGAATTCAGACCCTGCTCGGCGTCGACTATCCCGTGGTCCAGGCGCCGATGACCTATATCGCCCGCGCGGAGCTGGCCGCAGCGGTCTCTGAGGCCGGCGGCCTGGGAATGATTGAGACGCTGACCGATGAGGGCCGCGCGGACCTGAAGCGGGTACGCGACCTCACCGATCGCCCCGTCGCGGCGAACCTGATGATCCAGGGCTGGAAGGCCGACCCGTCGATCGTCGACACGCTGGCCGAGGCGGGAGTGCAGCACGTGTTCACCTCTGCGGGCGATCCGGCGCTGTTCACCGACCGGCTGCACGACGCGGGAATGACGGTGGTGCACGTCGTCGGGTCGTTGCGGGCGGCGCAGAAGGCCGTCGACGCCGGAGTCGACGCGCTTGTCGTCGAGGGCGTGGAGGGCGGCGGGTTCAAGTCCGCGCTGGGGGCCTCGACGATGGTGTTGCTTCCGCTAGTCGCGTCACATGTCGATCTGCCGATCATCGCGGCGGGCGGCATGTGCGACGCACAGTCCGCCGCGGCCTCGCTGGTGCTGGGCGCGGAAGGCGTTCAGATGGGCACACGCATGCTCGCGAGCCGAGAGTCGCTGGTGCACAACAACTTCAAAGAGGCGATCGTCGCGGCCAACGATGCGGGCACCGTGCTCCTCGACATTCCGGGCAATCCGACGATGCGCGTGCTTCGGACAGGACTGGCCGCACGCGTGGCCGAGCATGACCCGAACGCGAAGCTGCTCGGCAAGGTCACGGAGCTCTACTTCGCCGGCGATATGGAGGCCAGCGTCGCCAACACCGGTCAGGTGTCGTCGCGGATTGCCGAGCTTCTTCCGGTGGCCGACATCGTCCGCCGGACGTGGGTCGAGATCGAAACGGTGCTGGACGCGGCGCGCGCCCGCGTCGGCTAGGCGACTTGCTCGAGCACGGCTTTCGAACGCTCCGTGTTTGCGCGCACCGCATGGGCGGCACGTGGCTTGTCGATGCGCTTGCCACGCGTATGCAGGGAGATCAACGAGCCGGACCGAACGACGCCCATCGGGCCAGGACCTGCGAAGCGCGCGATACCCGAGACCCGCAGCGCCAAGCTCGCCTTGGCCTGGCGGTAGCCGACGCGGATACCGGCGGCGCACACGATCAGCAGACCGCCGATGCCAGGCACCGCGATGGCGGCCAACGCGGTCAGCGAGGCCGGAGCCAGGACTGACTTGACCACGTGATCGAGGAATGACGTCGTTCCCGCGCTGACGGTTGCGGGGGCCGGCTCCAGACCGGACAGCGCCACCTTGTGGGTCATGCTGATGTTGGTGACGCCTCCGAGGTCCGATGCCTGGACAACGTTGCCGAACAGTGGCGCATCGGCGTCGACGTGCGGCAGCTGCATGGGCTCGGTCCCGATCAGCGGGGCGTCCACGGCTACGGGCGGTGCACCGTTGACGGAGCCCGCGGCACCGAACACCGGCGGGCGGGGACCGTCGACAGCACTGACGCCGAGTAGGTCGAGCAAGTTGCCCGGCACCTTCGCGACCTCGGCGACGGCGTTCACCACCGCAGTGATCATGATCTGGATCGCCGTGATGACATCGGTGATCGGCGTTTGCGAACCCGGCAGTCCGGCGAGCGTCGTAGCCGACGTTCCGAGTGCCCGCACAATCGTGTTCACAGCGTTCGAGAAGGGAGTGACCACCGCTCCTTCGAACGTCTTCGGCTTCGGGGCCGTGCTAGACCCGGTGAGCGTCGATCCCCCGCCCGGCGTGGACGAACTGCCCGACGTCCCATTTCCTTGACCCGCCGCCGGGACGTTCGTCGCCTCCGGAGCTGTGCTCTCTTTCGCGGTCGGAGCATTCGTCTGCGTGACCTCGGGGACCGAAATCACCTGCGACACAGCGGTACCCGCTGCGGAAGTGGCCGACGCAATCGCGGTCGAGACGACGTCCTTCAGGTCTTCGAAGGCAGCCTTGAGATCCTTGGACGTATTCGTCTGGGCTGACACCACCGTGGTCGGACCGTTGTTGCTGGTGACCTTCGTGACCACTCCAGGCGTGGCCGTGCCTGCGGTGTTGGTAGTCGTCTTCTCGTCTTCGTCGACCCGCTGGTTACCGATGACGCTGGTGGGACCGGTGGACGAGGGCTTGGTCGAGTCGTCGCCGGGCGACGAGGAATCGTTGGTTTCGGAAGGGGTGTTGTCGGTGCCGGTGGTCTCGTCAGCAAGCGCTATCGCCCCGCTGCTACTGCAGACGAGGAGCCCTATCGAGAGCGCGCAGGCACCCGCCGCGGCGCGCAAATGCGTCGTGTCGATGATCCTCTCCGTCCAGCAACGATCCTGCCGGTAGATACGTAAATATTGTCGCATAGACATGGCGGTACTCACTAGGAACTGAGTTGAAGAAACCGTGGCAAATCTGGCCGATTGCTAGGTCATTTCGGCGACGTGTCTCCGCTCGGCACGAACATCATGATCATCCCCGGCATTGCGAACCGGCTACACAACAAGATCACTGCCACTGCCTGCAGTTTTCAAGGTGATGCTGGTACGAACTCGCCGTTGCGACCCGACGCCGAACGGGACGCAAGTCCCAAAAGCCTTCTCGGTAGCAGCACCGCCGCGTCATCGAGCAACGACACAACGATCTTGATTTCGATGCGAGAAAGTCGCCTCAGGGTGGCCGAGAGGGCCGTCATACACGTGCCGTAGTTATGCCCGCAGGGGTCCGCTCGGCAACGACACGCCGAATACACCCGCGGGTGCCCCCGGGGCCGGTTTTCAAGTTCACCGACCGCCAGTGACGACGCCGCCAGCAACCAATCCGGGCGATTTGTGTGCGTTTCGGAGCGCTCACCGCTCCTCGATGCACACAAATCTTGTCAAGTCAGGGGGCCGGCGTGACGATGATGCGGTGTCGGCGACCGCACGTGTGCTTGTGCTGGGGTCGGGGTTTGCCGGACTCTGGGCGGCGCTTGGGGCGGCCAGGCGACTCGATGAGCTCGGTGCGGCGCCTGGCGCGGTCGACATCACGGTGGTCAGTCCGCAACCGTTCCACGACATTCGGGTCCGCAACTACGAAGCGGACCTCAGCCCATGCCGGATTCCGTTGGCGGACTTGCTCGATCCCGTCGGCGTCGAACGCATCAGTGCCGCGGTGACCCGGATCGACCCGGCGCAGGCCACCGTCAGCACCGCCGACGGCGCCGCCCTGAACTACGACCGCCTGGTTGTGGCGGTGGGCAGCACGGTGGCCAAACCCGACCTTCCCGGCCTCGCGGAGTTCGGCTTCGACGTCGACACCTACGACCACGCGAAGGCGCTCCAAGCGCACATCCGCGGCCTGGCCGAACGCGACGGGGCTCCCGTGAGTGCCACCGCTGTGGTGGTGGGTGCGGGGCTCACCGGCATCGAGACGGCCAGTGAGCTGCCGGGAATGCTCGCCGACGCCCTCGGCTCAGACAGCACCCCGCGGGTGATCCTCGTCGATCACAATCCGCATGTCGGGTCGGACATGGGCGAGTCGGCCCGTCCGGTCATCGAACAGGCGTTGGCCGACAATCACGTCGACACCCGCACCGGCGTCGGCGTCACCGCCATCGACGAACGAAGCGTCACCCTGTCCTCCGGCGAGGTCATCGAGGCGGCGACGGTGGTGTGGTGCGCGGGCATGCGGGCGAATCCGCTGACCAAGCAGTTGGGGGTACCGCTGGACCGGTGGGGCCGACTGGCGGTCGATGATCATTTGCGTGTCGAGGGGGTCTCGGGAGTGTTCGCCGCAGGCGATGTGGCCGCGGCGCGCATGGACGACGAGCACATGTCGGTGATGTCGTGTCAGCACGGCCGGCCGATGGGCCGCTATGCCGGCTACAACGTCATCAGCGACCTGCTGGGCGAGCCCATGCTCTCGCTGCGAATCCCTTGGTATGTCACGGTTCTCGATCTGGGCCCGGCCGGCGCGGTGTACACGGAGGGCTGGGATCGCCGCGTCGTCGCCACCGGCGCACAGGCGAAGGCGACCAAGCGGACGATCAACGGTGAGCGCATCTATCCCCCACTAACCGGCGACCGCACCGCACTGCTCGCCGCGGCCGCCCCGGAGTTGCAGTCCGCCCCCGCCTATGAAGACTGAGACCTACCGGCCGTTGCGCTCGCGGTGCTTACATCCCGGCCAGCAGCACGGTCTGCGCATGCCCTCTTCGAGCTCCTCCTGGGTACGGCGAATGCGGCGCTCCCGGGTCGCCGCCTGCTTGGCATCCTCGACCCAGCAGATGAACTCGTTACGCGCCAGCGGCGTGATGTCCTTCCATGCGGCCAACGCGGTGTCGTTGGAGATCAACGCCTTACGCAGGTCTGTGGGAAGCTTGTGCACCACCCCGCCCGGTACCTGCTCACTGCTCATGTCGCCACGATATCGAATTCGAGGCTGAGACCGTGATCGCGACAGTACAGTTCGCGAACAGGTCTTCTCTGCTAGTGCCGCGTGACGCACCGACTCAGCCCTGAACGACCGAAGCCCTGAACGAAAGGTAACAACCATGAAGAGATCCGCTGTTGCCCTTGGGCTTTCCCTGGCATTGCTGACCGGCTGTTCGTACGCGAGTGTCGGGGCCGGCGAGCAGGCTGTCGTTGTCGACGGCTATTGGATGATCCCCACCGATCCGACGGTGAAGGGCTGCATCGCTCCGGAAAACTCTCAGAACGAGATCACCAATCACGTGTACCGGTATCCGGCTCGCCAGATCTCATGGGACGCGACGGGCGATCCCGGTTCCGAGCGGGGCCCGTACGTCGTGGTGTCCAACGCCAAGGCGCCCGCGGACATGAACGTCCCCGTGGTCGTGACGTTCGATCTGACGACGGACTGCGAGAAGCTCAAGCAGTTCCACCGCGACTTCGGCACCAAATACAACGGGTGGTTGAACGACGACGGAACGGTCAGCGACGGGTGGGTCGAACTGCTCAACTACGTGATCGGACAACCGTTGCAGGACACGCTCAATGGAGTGGCGCAGAAGTACACGTGGCAGCAGATCTGGAACGACGAAGAGGCACGTATCGAATTTCGCAATGCGCTTCTCCAATCGCTGCCGAACGCCAGCAAGGCGCGCACGAACGGCGTCGACTTCTTCACCAACTTTCAGGTGACGGTGCTCAAGCCGACGCCGGTCAATCCCGAGTTGAAGGCCGCGATCGAGCGGGAGCAGGCCGCGATTCAGAACGCCCAAGCCACCCAGGCGCAGGGTGTCGCAGAGGCCAACGCGAAGAAGGCGAAGGCGGAAGCGGATCTCGCCGCCGCGGTCGCCGAGACGAGGGTGGCCGAGCAGGAGGCGCTGAAACGCGCCGCCGAGGTCAAGGGTTACCCGTCGGTGGAGGATTACCTGCGCGCCGAGGCGATCAAGCAGGGGCTCAACCCGTACCAGCCGACCTACGTTGTCCCGCAGGGTGGCTGACGCCTGGCGAGTCGCGGACCGATCACCGGCCCCAGTGCATATCCTCGGCGCATGCTCGAGTCCAGGACGGACGTCTCCGCAGACATAGTCGTCATCCACACTGACGGCGGCTGCAGACCCAACCCCGGCCCCGGCGGCTGGGGCGCGGTGCTGCGCCACCGCGAGCACGTCCGCGAGATGTGCGGCGGTGAGTTCGGAGTCACGAGCAACAACCGGATGGAACTGATGGCGCCGATCATGGCGCTTGAGGCGCTGACCCGGCCGGTGGTGGCGCACCTCTACACCGACAGCACCTATGTCCGGAACGGCATCACCAAGTGGGTGCTGGGCTGGGAGCGCAACGGGTGGATGACCGCCGCCAAGCAGCCGGTGAAGAACGTCGACCTGTGGCAACGGTTGCGCGCGGCGTGCGGCCGCCACCAGGTCGAGTGGTTCTGGGTGAAGGGGCACGCGGGCATCGCCGACAACGAATTGGCCGATGTGCTCGCGACCCGAGGCATGCAGGAAGCCATCGCCCGCGGCCAACTCAGCCATTCGGGGGGCGCAGCGCTCACCCCCTGACCCGGGATTGGCGCCCGCTGCTGAGAGGCGCTAATTTCCTCGCGTGATCTCCTCAGCTGCCAGAGCAACCGCGCGGTTGTTTGTCATGACGGTTGCGGCCGTCGCCGGTATCGGCCTTCTCGCCGACCCTGTCGACCGGACCGCGGCGGTGCGCCTCGCCAGTGACGCGAACCCGTTGGTCGGAGCCCCGTTCTACGTCAATCCCAACTCGGCGGCGATGCGCGCTGCGCGCAGCGCGGACCCACCCAGCCCCCAGTTGACCGCTGTTGCCGAGACGCCGCAGGCGTACTGGCTGGTCCCCGGCTCCTCGGCATCCACGGTCGCGAAGTACACGGCCGACGCCGCCGCCGCAGGCGCCATCCCGGTCTTTTCGATCTACGGCATCCCGCACCGCGACTGCGGCAGCTTCGCGGCGGGTGGCATGGGCTCGGGTGCCGCATACCGGGAATGGATCGACGGCATCGCCGCCCAGATCGGCGGTTCGCGAGCGGCGATCGTCCTCGAGCCCGACGCGCTGGCCATGGCCGACTGCCTTTCAGGCGACCAGCGCCAAGAAAGGTTCGACTTGATCCGCTACGCCGTCGACGCGCTCACGAGCAATCCGGCGGCGGCGGTGTACGTCGACGCCGGGCACCTGCGTTGGCACAGCGCCGAGGAGATGGCGTCCCGGCTGCAGCAGGCCGGCGTGGACCGCGCGCGCGGGTTCAGTCTCAACGTCGCGAACTTCTTCACCACAGAGGAGGAAATCGGCTACGGCGAAGCGATTTCCGGGCTCACCAACGGGAAGAACTACGTGATCGACACCTCGCGCAACGGCAACGGGGCAGCCCCCGACTCGCCGCTGCACTGGTGCAACCCCAGCGGCCGGGCACTCGGCGTTCCGCCCACCACGCAGACGGCGGGCCCGCACGCGGACGCCTATCTGTGGATCAAACGTCCCGGTGAGTCCGACGGAACGTGCGACAAGGGCGATCCGCCCGCGGGCACCTTCGTCAATCAGTACGTCATCGAGTTGGCGAACAACGCGGGCCGGTAAGCCAGAGGGCAGGACGCGAGTCCGCTAAGGGCAACCGAACGAATACGGCGGGTTGCCCGCACAAAAGTTCGGCAGCGCCAACGGAATACATCCCGTCAACGTCATCGTTGCCGCGGTGAGAAGCACCATCAGCGTCAGCTTTTGTTTGAGCCACTGCCGCTCTAGAGGCCTCGCGTCGTCGGCCTTGGCCAGAGCCTGATTCAAGCACTTGCGCATGATCACTCCTCGACTCCCGCAACGACGGGCTCGCCCCAACAAACGCGAAGTACGTCTGTTACCCCTCGAGCGGCCCGTCCGCTTGCGACATCGAACAGAGACTCACCCCGTCGCGAGCTGTGCTCACACAGGAACGTAAACGGCTGCGGCGGCGATGCACCCCGACGACAACACAGCGGTCGCGGCGAGGGTCGCTGTGGTCATGCCGATCCTCAACCAGGCGGATACAGGGCTGCGATTTCGCGAAGAACCGAACATTGTGTGCCTCCTTGATAAGTAACCACTTACTTACAGCTATTGGATCACAATGCAGAAACGGCGTCAACCCCCTTTGAACAGGAAATCCTTGGCCGCAAACCGACGCTAGCTCCTCGGTCGTGAGCCGACGGCGTCGAGGATTCCCGCCCCGCACGCGTCCCCGACCCAGCGAACTTTGCGACGACCGCCGCCTAGGAGCCCCTTACATTTGCTACGGATGTTTAGCCGGCGTACGAAAGGGCATCATTCACCACGAGCCACGGCCCCAGTTCGACGCGGAACAACGGCCACCTGAACAACATCTGAAGAAACGTCTAATGTGCTGGAAGGCAGGTTCGCGACACGGTCGCTGCCCATGGCACCAGCGATGAACCGAGCCTGTTATCCAAAGCCACCATGTCGGCCGAGAATCGGAGTCCGCGAGTTGAACATACGAAAATGCCTGATTCTTTCAGCCACTTATCTCGCCGCGGCACTCTTGTTCACAGCGAGCGCATCAGCCGAGCCACGGTCGGCGATCCCTGGAGCGGATGCCGCCATAGCCAGGGCCGAAAGCCTGCTCGGTACAGACGAATTCGGCATCTACGGGTGTGAAGCTCTGGTGGCGTTCGCATTCGGCGTGTCGCAGGCCCAATTCGGTTGGGACGGCGCTTCCGAGACCATGTACCAGACGCTCCTCGAACAAGGCGAGATTCACACCGACAGGAACCCGCCGCGTGGGGCGCTCGTCTTCAGCAGAGGCTTCGTCGGTCCCCATATCGATATCTCCCGCGGGGACGGAACCTACGTATCCGGCGGCGTTCAGGGGCTTTCACCGGGATACGGCGACGGGAGCAACATCCAAATCCTGCCCAGCCCGAGTGTGGGTGACGCCAACTACACCTACCGCGGTTGGAGTCGGGGCTTTCCGAAAGAGGACCGCGCCGACACCTAGCCCGAACTCAATGTTGGGCGACAAATCTCTATGGGAAGTGCGGCCCCATTCCACTCAAGATTCGCAGCCGATGCCGTCGTTGTCGCGATCCAGGTGCGGTCCGTAGTACGGCGAAGTGGACGGAATGTTGGTGTCGCCGTTGGCCCTTGCCTCCGAGCAGTTCCGGTAGGGCTGCTGCGCCTCGGCGAGTGGCGCCGGGCCGACAGCCACGATGGACGCCAGTAGCAGGCCTGCCCCGATGGTACGAGTCATCTTGCTCTCCTCGAAGTAGTCATGAGTCGTGAAGGAATCTCCGCGTACCGACGAGCTTTAGAAGATCGCAGACGACGCGGATCGCTGTGGGAACTCCCCCGCCGAGCGCATGGTGCTCACACAGGAACGTAGACGTATCCCGCGGCGATGCACCCAGACGACAGCAGAGCGGTCGCAGTCAGGGCAGCGGTGGTCATGCTGAGCCTCAACCACGTGGATACCGGGATGCGATTCCGGGACGTTCCGAACATTGTGTGCCTCCATGATAAGTAACTACTTACTTACAGATATTGGAGCACAGCGTCGAACCGACGTCAACCCCTTTTGACCAGCGAATCTGATGACTTAGAGCGTCCAGGCGCTGACCATGGCTGGCGGGCCCACCGGCAGCGACCTCTATGTACGGCCGGGTAGCCGCGAAGAGTCGCCGGACGGTCCATGTGCAGACCGCGACGACCTCAGCACGGTCGCGTGGCCCCCTACCCAGGTGTCTGCCCTACGGCCGGACTGGCTCCGCGGCAGGTACTTTCAGCCGTGCAACGACCATGTCGGCGATTGCCCGCAAGTATCGCTCGGCATCGATGGCAGACGGATGTTCACCTCCGAAGAGGTCTTTCACCAGCCAGTAGTGCGACAACGCGCTTTGCAGGACGACGGCCAAGGCCTCCCAGTCTTCGTCGGCTCGGTCCGGCCCCGCGAGTTCGGCCAACCCTCGTGACAGTACCGACAGCACCACCAAGTGCTCGTCGCGCCGCACCACGTCCAGTGCCTCCCGCGGTGTCGTGTTGTCGCGTAACAGGATTCGGGTCACATCGCGGTCGTGATCGAGCCGCTGCATACCGATCCTGCACAACAACACCACTCGATCGACGAGGTCGGTGTCGGGCGCGATGAGATCCAGCATCGCGAGCACCGAGAAATCAGGTGAGAGGAACTGTGCGAACTGGCCGCGGTCCAGAACTCGGGCTTCCACGGCCTTGATGAGAAGCTCGTCTTTGGACTTGAAGTGGCGGTAAAGCGCGCCCGAGCCCGGCGACAGGCCCGCCGCCTGCTCGATCTGGGCGACCGAGGTGCCTGCAAACCCCTGCTCACCGAACAGGCGCAGCGCCTCGTTGAGGATGCGCTCCCGCGTCGACTCAGCCATTTCGACTCCCAAAGTAATTAGCTACTTACTCAGGGTGCCCAGGATTGGTTGGGGTGTCAACTGTGACCGGCAGGTGCCGCCAACCGACGCGCCATGCTCGAGGCCACGTCCTCAACACCAGAAACATCCAGGCTCAGGTACCTCAGCCGTTACGATTTAGGTGACCTAAAACGAGGTTGCCATGACAGATCCGACTGCCAGCTATGCGGCAGGGTTCACTCAAACGCACGCGGGGACCGAAACCGGCCAATTCACAGGACGTCTCACCGGAACATTCGGCTCAGCATTTGCCGATATCAGCCCATCCGCCGACTTCACGCAGCTAGAGCCCGGCCAGCGACTCGACGACTTCGATCTGCTCATCGAACTCGGCAGGGGTGCATTCGCGCGAGTGTTTCTGGCCCGGCAACTTTCGCTGCAGCGGCTGGTGGCGGTCAAGATATCGGCGAACCGCGGCCACGAACCACAAACCCTCGCTCAGCTGGATCACGATCACATCGTTCGAGTCTTCGACCAGCATGTTCTCCGCGATCGAGACTGGCGGCTGCTGTACATGCAGTATTTGCCCGGCGGGACGCTGCTCGACGTCGGTCGGGTGATTTTCGCCGGGGAGCAGCGGCCTGACTCGGGTCAGGCCTTGCTCGACGCGGTGGACATCGCACTCGAGTCACGCGGTGAGAGCCGGCCAACCCAATCGATCACTCGCGCTGAGCTGGCCACCCTTTCCTGGCCCGAGACTGTCGCGTGGCTGGGGAAACGCCTGGCCGGAGCGTTGCACTATGCGAACTCACGGGGCGTCCTGCACCGCGACGTCAAACCCGCGAACGTACTGCTCACGCGCGACGGCACCCCCAAACTCGCGGACTTCAACGTCAGCTTCTCCCGCAACGTCGAGGGCGCAAGCCCGTTCGACTATTTCGGCGGCTCACTGTCCTACATGTCTCCCGAACAGCTCACGGCTTGCCAGCCGGGACACACGCTGGAACAAGCGGACCTCGATACCCGCAGCGATATCTACTCGCTTGCGGTCGTGTTGTGGGAACTCCTGACCGGCATGAAGCCGTTCGACGATTCCGCGGCGCAAGCCGCTCGGGCGGGCTCGGCCGGATTGGTCGGCGACGGTACCGCGCTCGAGCTGATGCTGACCACCCGCGCAGAAGGAATTTCGTCTGCTGCGCTCGCCGCGCTACCTAGCGACTGTCCTACCGCGCTGCGTCGAGTGCTGCGCAAGGCATTGAGCGCCGAGCGCGACCAACGGTGGGGCTCTGGCGCTGAATTCGCCGAGCAACTCCAGCTATGCCTAGACCCGCACGCTCGAGACTTGGTGGATCCGCCCGCGCGCAGTTGGCGACTGCGGCTGCGGCCGTTCATTCTTCCGGTTAGTGCGCTGGCCGTCCTCATCCCCGTGATGCTGGCCGGCGCGTACAACATTCAGCACAATCAGCTGCTTATCGTCAGCCATCTTTCCGAGCAGGCTCAAAGTCGGTTTTTTCTGGTCACCACGCTGATCAACCTGATTTTTTTTCCTCTCGGCGCAGCGGTGGTGGTCTATTGGTGTCGCTACGTCATCCTGGTCCCGCGGCGCCTGCGACGGGGGCCAGCACCACCCGCAGAAGCCTTGGCCCGAGCACGCCATGACTGTCTGGTCATGGGTGATCGAGTGGTGTTGGTCGTGTTTGGGTTGGTGTTCGTGAGCGCGCTGACGTTTCCGCTCCTCATGCAACTTTTCGCGGGTGGAATCTCTGCTCGGTCTGCAATCCATTTCTTCGGGTCGATCACTGTGTGTGGCGCTATCGCGATCGCGTACCCGTTCTTCTTGCTCACCTTTTACATCGTGCGCAGCGTCTACCCGGAACTGGTCGCATACGGACAGACGAGTGTGGGAGAGGCCGAACAGCTAGAAGCACTCAGCCGCCGACTGCCACGCTATTTGGCGGTCGCGGCCTCAGTGCCGTTGCTCGGCATTGTGGCGGTCAGCTTCTTGACCGCCTCTGAGATCGCCGCAGTCATCGTCCCGGTCAGAGTGCTGTGTATTGGGGGCATTGCCGGATTCGTGCTCGCATATTGGCTGTCGCGGCAGATCGAATCCGACATTCGCGCCCTCGAACGGGTGATTTGCCAACGAGCGCCATACGAGATTCCACATTCAATTCGCCGTGCGCCGCTGCGTTGACGGACAACGGACCGGTGCGAAACCGCTCCCCGAACGACAAAACCCGTTCCGACAGAAGTCGGAACGGGTTCCTGTGTTGTGGAGCTAAGGGGATTCGAACCCCTGACCCCCACACTGCCAGTGTGAAAGTTGGTGTGCTGGTCTGTATCTCGGCGTCTACTGCGGTCATCTCTGTGCAGGTCAGAGGGTTGTCTATGTACCGATACGTCTACTGCGTATTTGCCAGTGATCGAGAGTGTTAGGACACAGTTAGGACACGCCGAACGGGTGTTCGGGTCAGGCCGACTTGATCACGCCTTCGTAGTGGCGCACACGGCCACGGCCGTCACGGATCGGCACCATCGGCTTTTCCAGCCGTGCGTTGGTGCGGTCGGCGAACGCAAACGACACGTTGCACGTGGCAGCGTCAGGGGGATCGAATTGGCGCGGGAGGATCAGCCGGGTTTGGGTCACACCGCCGAACGGTCCGAGCTTTCCGGCGTTGTGCTCGGTGACCACGACGCCGTAGTACACGGCTGTGACGGCGGGGCCATTCTTCGGGCAGAACTTCACCTCGATACGGTCGCGGCCAAGCATCACTGCGCCCTCACCCGGTAGCGGTTCAACACGATCTGCTCGGCGAGGTTCCAGCCCTGCCAGCCGCCGCGAAGCGCCACGCTGCCGTAGTCGGTCGCGATCTGCTCGGGATTGGCGACCAGGCGCGCCGTAGCCGTCACGATCACGGCCGCAACGTCCTCGGCGGGCTCTGCACCGACGAACCCGCGTCCGCGCGTATAGCTGCGCGCCAGCGCGGTCACGATCCCGGCGTGCTCCGATGCCAGGACGACCAGGCTGACATCGTCGCCACAGCCCAGGAAGTCAGCCACTTGCTGGCCGGTCACTGCCGCCATGTCGGCTATCCTTTCGAGTGGATAACCCCCCAAAATCCAAGTCCGGGGCTGGGGGGTTTTCCGCTTTCCGATTGCGGGACTTCACCTTTCAATGCCTATGCCAGATAGGCGTTGTTGTTGTCTCTAGGCTTCGGTCAGCAGCGTGACGGCCTTGGCCTGCAACAGCGCTGTGTCCCAACGGCTCACGACGCGGATACCGATGCTGTCGTAGTCGCCCCAGGTCTGATCGAGGATCTTGACCTCGGCGTTGACATCGCGGGCCACAACTACCTTGGAGAAGTCGACCAGGGCCACCCGTGCCTTGCCCGACGCGGCTGGAATGTTGTCGGTGACGATGACGGGCAGGCCGAACAGCCGCAGCTCTGTACCGCCCGCGATGCCGCCATTCGGATCAAAGAGGTACTGCTTGCTGCCGGTGGCGGCTGTCTTGTTCTTCCGCAGCGTCGCCCACGACGAGCTGGTCATGACCCAATGGGATGGGGTCACCTTGTTGCCCTGCGCAGCCGCCAGGCCGTCGATCAGGCTGTCGGGGTCGGCCAGGTTCAGCACGCCAGTGGTGATCCCGGTAGCGCGAAGGATGCCCTTCACCGTGTTGGACGCGCCAGCACCGTCCCACAGCGCCGCGTCGAGCGCGTTGGCTACGTCGGTGACCAGCCGGGTACGCAGCACGCTTTCCAGCCCGACGACGCTGGTACGGATCAGCTCATTGCTGAGCTTCACCAGCACCTTGAGACCCTTGAGCGTGCTCGGCAACAGGGTCACCTCATCGAATGCCACGTCACCGTCGCTGATCTGCGCGCCCTCGGCCACGAACCCGGCCGTGACGCCGTTGACGATGCGCGGCACCCGGACCGGGCTGGAACTGTCCAGCACGACGGGGCCAGCGGCCAAGAACGTGCTGGCCTGCTCTAGCGGCTGGACGAGCAGGCTGGCGACCTGCGACTGAATAAGAGTGCTGTTGCCCGAAGTTACTTCGATGGCCATGAGTGAAAATTCCTTATGCGACATAGGGATTGTCGAATGGACTACCCGTGCCGCCAGGACAACCGTGGGGCCGGTCCGCCAGGAACCGACCTCACCAGTTTACCCCCAGGGGGTATCAGGTCAGAGACTTGAGCGTGTCCAGCAGCGAAAACGATCCCGACGCCGGTCCGCGGTTGCCTTGCCCGATGTCACCGGACGGCTTGCGGGACGCCAGGTGCGGCTTGTCGGTCAGCAGTGCGTCCAGGGCAGCGGTCAGCGCGTCCGGGTCGTCCAGGTGCTCGGCGTCGAACGGCAAGTCAGCCGGGTCGGCCAGACGGCCGGTAGCGGCCACCAGCGCCGCGTGTAGCCGCTGCGCGTAGGCGTCGGCCTGCGCCGCGCGCTGCCGGTAGCGCCCGTTCTCCTGCCGCAGCTTCTCGACAACCGACCGCGGGAACGTCTCGGCGTCGTCGGGCTGCTCGTCGCCCTCGGTGGCGGCGTCCGTGTCCTCGGTGCCCTCGGTGGCTGTGTCCTCGGTCGCCGCGTCCTCGGTGGCTGTGTCGGTGTCGGTCATACTGTGTTCCCTTCCCTTGTAACGATATTCATCTGACAGTTGCAGCCAAAATGGCGCTTGAAGTGGTGATCTTTCGGGAACACCCGGCCGTCCTCAGCCCACCGCTGGCACCGCTCGCAGGGGTCGGCGTCGAGCTTGCGGGTCCATCCCGTGACGACGGGCGACCGACTGATGGTGTCCTGTACGACCTGCTGTCCCGTGTCCAGCACCTCGGAGCGTGCGAGCCGTTCCAGCCGTGACGGGGCTGACGGTTCGGCGGCCGTGTCATCGAAAATCGTTGATACCGCCGTGCGCAGCCGCGCGGTGTCATCGACGGGAGGTAGGTCTGCCGCTGGAGTGGGCACCCGCGTGGCGCGTTCTAGCAGCGACCGCACGAACAACACCGCCAGCGTCGCCGCTGCCGCATTCCCGGCCGCGATCACCGTCGCAATCGCGGCTGTGATTTCCGTGCGCGACAGGCCGCTTTTCAGGTAGACGTGCACCGCCGCAGCGGCCGTCCATGCCGCCAGATCGCCTGTCAGCGATTGATAGTGGTCAACGCCGGTCGTCGTCATGCGCTCCGACCTCCCAACAGGTCCAGACCGGCACCGTCGAGCGCCTCGCCACGGCGTGCGGTGCGGATCGCGGCAATGTCGTCGTCGGAGTAACCGAGCTTGGACAGCGCGTAGGAGATCGGCAGTAGACCGGCCTGGTACAGCTTCACCACGGCGTCGGCCTCTTGCGCGACGCTGCGGGTTGCGGCGTCGGCCCACTGCACCCGTGCCTCTACCTGCGCCGGGTCGCGGCCGTCGCGCACCGCCACCATGAGACGGGCCACCTGTTCCCACGCTCGCCCGAACGTCTGCTGTCGAGCTTCGGCGCGGGCGGTTAGCGATGCCTCGGCAGCACGCAGCGCGTCCGCGCTGGCCGGGTTGTCGGTGAGCACTCCGACGTAGTGCGCGGGCAGCGTCGACACCGCCATGATCTGACCGAGCAGCACCTTGACCGACTCCCCGTAGCCGGCCAGGTCCGCAGCCGGCAACTGCCCGAACTTGGCCTGATCGCTCTCGGAGATCATTGCCCGGTGACCTTCGGGGATCGGGTTGACTTCCCGCATGACGGGCTGGCCGTCGTCGTCTAGTACCGGGTTGCCGTCGTCGTCGGTCAGCGGTTCCTCGGTCAGCTCAATTCCGGTCGCCCAGCGCCGCGGACGGCCGACGAACTCACTCGTCACCATCATGTCGGCCAGTGACTTATTCAACGCGTCCACAAGCGGTTTCAGGTCGTCAACCTCGCTGCTTCCCCAGTCGCCCACGATGCGGTCGGTGTTGCGCAGGTTCACGACGGGCACGACACCCAACGGGTTGGGGATCACTTCCAGGGTGCGGAATCCGTTGGCTACTGCGCCTTGCTGGTCGGCCCGCAGGCGGCGAATCTCATCGGGCTGATACACCACGGCCTCGGTCGTCTTGGCCTGCTTGTCTTCCCAGCGCTTCACCGCGGCGACGACCTCACGGCTGCCCGGATCAGTCAGCACGGCAACCTGTTTCGCGCTCTCGACGGTCACCCGCGGTCGGCCGAACTGATCAGCCCACACGATCACGTAGCTGTCGCCCAACAGCAGCGCCTCACGGTGCGCGACACCGCTGGTCTGATCGAGATCGTTACGCAGCCAGTCCGGCCACACGGCGGCAGCCTCCCCGGTGAATCCGGTCACCCGCAGCCGCTCGGCCAGCGCCGTCACGGCCAGGCGCGGGAGGTTGGACGCCATGACGCCGAACCTGTTGCCCAGCGCCGTCTTGGCCTCCGGGGACAGGAACGCCAACGGCTGCTTGCCGTCGTAGTACCGGTCCAGATCGGCATAGCGGGCCAGCGGCTCGTTGAGCCGCTGCAACAGGTTGGTCAGTAGCTCGGTTTGGGTGGTCATGCGAATGACCTCACTTTCTTACGACGGCGGTTCGTGGCTCGCCAGGTAGCGCGGCTGTGTGCCATCACCAGGCACGCAGCCAGGTCGATCTTGCGGGCGTTGCGGGACCGGGACGCCTTGTCCAGCCGCATACCTCGGGCGTCCTCCCGGATGACCGCAGCGGCGACGTGAGCGGCCAGCGTGGGGTTACCGGAATGGCTGACACGGCCGTTCACGCACGCGCTGTACAGATCGGTGGTCGCAGCCGTCAAACGACTTGGGCTGTGCGGGAACTCGACCACCGGCAGCCGCTCGGCGGCGAGCGCCTGCAATGTCCTGGTCCAGCGGAACGGGTCCGCGATAATCTCCACGACCTGCCAGCGTCGGCACGCCTCCCTGATGGTCTGCTCGACCTCGGCCACCGGCACCCGATAGTCGGGGTCGCCCGCGGGGTCCCAGACCTTCACCACGTCGAAATGCGGCGTCGGCGAAACGGTTCCGGCCAGTAGCGCCGTCGTGTCGTCTGAGAACGAACCATCGAGAGCAATCACGACCTCTGTGCCGTCCGGGATGCCCTGACCGGTTGCGAGGCCGTCCCATACCCCCGCGGGCAGAAACGCGCCATCGGTGTCCGATGCAAGCTGACACAGCCGAGCGCGACGAAACGACGCCTCGCGGGTTTTCGGCGGCAACAGCGCGTGCAGGGCGTCGCGGTGCAGGAAGTCGTCCAGTGCCGGGTTCGCCAGCGTCCAGCAGTGCTGGCAGTCCACCGGGTGGTCCTCGAATCCGGCCGCGCTGTACTCCCGGAACACCAGACTCTTGTCCTCCGGGTGCTCGGCTGCCGACGCCCGCAGATCAAGCAACACCTGATCATCGAGGTTCGGGCCGGGTGTGCCGAGACATACCAGCGTCGAGCGTTTCCGCTTGCCCTGCCCCAGGGTCAACACCTCGTAGCTGTCCCGGTTCGCCACGCCAGCCTCATCGAGCACGGCCAGCGTGTAATTCAATCCTTCCAAGCGCTTCGCTTCGGCGGGCAGCACGTGGAACTCGGCACCACGTGCCGGGATCACCAGACGTTCCTTGAACACCTGCACACGGCGCGCCAACTCGCGGTCAAGCTCCACCATCCGGCGAGCGACCCCGAACACGATGCCCGCCTGACGTTCGTCGGTGGCAACCACGGCGATGGTCGCCGCCTCCCCTCCCTCGAAAAGCTCATACAGGCCCCACGCGGCCATCAGGCTCGACTTTCCCTGACCGCGCGGCAGCATCCACCCGGCCGTACGCGGCCGGGGGTCGGCGTCGAGCACCGACCCGACGAGATCGCGTTGCCACAGCCGCAGCCGCATCGGCGTCAGCGCCCCCGTGCCGCTCGGCACCTTCACGAACTTCTCGCAGAACGTGGCGAACCGTGCCGACCCCACCGACCTCGGACGCCACGGCAACGGCGTCGGATCAACCGCAGCCTTCGGTCCCGCCTTCATGACGTTACCACCAGTTCGCCGAGATGTTTGCTGGCCGATAGCGGGTCGGCCGTCGACGCAGTGTGTAACGCTGAGCGCGCCTTACCGCCGGGGTCCTTAGGGGCTCGGGGAGGGGTATAGCCCCTGGTCGGCCGCATGGGCATGTTTGCTAGACCGTCCGCGATGTTTGCTGGTCGGGCGGCACCGCGCCGACGGTTGCACCGGCCGCACACCACGTCCACGTCCCGTAGCCGGATGGCCTTGCCCGCAGCCTTGCGCGCCCACGCCTGCGGGCTGTGGTCGCACTGTAGGTCCTCGGTGGCCCCGCAGTCCGAGCAGAACGGCTGCAACCGGCGCGCACGGGCACTCAGACGATGCCAGGCGGCATCGTAGCCGCGCGCGGTAGCCGACGCCTTCGGCGACGACTTTCGGGCGTGAGCGTCGCAATGGGAGCCATTTGTCGGCTCGCCGCATTCGATACACGGCCGCAGCATTTTAATTGAATCCCTTCTGCGCGATCTGCGCCAGCGTACGGCGGCGAAGTTCTTCGATCGGCTTTCGCGGGTCGTCCTCGGTCACCACCGAGATAATCCGCAACAGCCGGTGCATGATTTCGAGCAGGTTGGACACGACCGGCGCAGCATCCTGTCCGTCGAGCAGCGCGCTAATTGAATCCTCGTCGCGCTCGGCGTAGGCGTCTATCAACGCGAGCGCCGTCAGCAGCGCGCCGTATTCTTCCGTCGTCGCCATAGCTGTCTATTCTCCCATCGTCTCGTACAGGTCCAGCAATTCCGGTGACCAGTGGCACGTCCATTTGTGCCCGCCATCGCATTCGTATCGAGCGGTCAGCATTGAGCCACGGCCACGCCAGTCGATTTGGAACGGCTCGGTGAGCGTGTCGGTTCGGCCACAGCCACATTCGGCGACACAGGTACGGCAGTAGTCACTCAGGTCGGTCACGGCTTCTCCTCTCGTCGGTGATTTAGTTCGTTGCGTCACAAGCTCGTCGTTCGTGAAGTAGTTCAGTTCGTTCCCTTAAACGAACTGACGAACTACTTCCCAGCTCGTTTGACGAACTACAACGAACTGACGAACTGGACATCTAGCGGCCCTCCGAATCGAGCATGAAATTAAAAACCTCGGCGGGCTGTGGGTATGGATTGACGGCAACCGGCGACAGATAATGACCGCGGTGCCGTCCTGATGTGACTGTGACCATTCCGGCCTTGATCGCCCGTGCGATTGCTTTCCGTGCATCCTTTTGCGTGACGCCGTGATCATCCATCAATTGATTTTCGGCCGCATTCTTCGACAATTCTCCGGGTGCTGCGTCGACCATTTCGAGCAGCAGCGAAATAGCGGCATCCCGCGCTGTGTCGGCACGTCCTCCGCACCCGAAACTCAGGTGCCGGGTGTCGGCGTCGAACGTCAACGCGCCCTCAGGCAAGTCGACATCACGCCCCATCGCGGACAAGTAGCGGCGTCGGGTTCCGTCGTCGTCGGTGTCGTCGCCGTCTCGGGTGATCTTCCACAGCGCATCCGGCCAGTCGAGTAGCCGGGAGTCACCGCGGGCACGTTCGTTCTGGTGTCCCATATGCGTGACCACCAGGCCCTCGGTGGCCCCGACTTCGGCAAGTAGCGCATCGAAGGCAACCAAGAGCTTCCCGGCGTCCTTGTCTTCGGAGAGCCCCAGAGCGTCGAGCACCGGCCGCAGGCAGTCGAGGATCACCACGTCTGCACCGCCGAGCCGCTGCGCCCATTCGGTCCGAGTGCGCGCGTCGAGAATGTCGAACGTCGACACGGCGCCGCGCAGTGGCACCACCGTCACGGCAGAGGTGTTGCGGATGCCCTGATCGTGCAGCCACCGCCGCAGCGTGCGCCGATCAAGTTCGGTGTCGATCAGGACCACCTTGCCCACAGGGCTCACGGGGAACGTACCGAGGAAAGGTTCCCCGTCGACCAAGCTGCGGACGGTGTTGCCGACCAGCGTCGACTTGCCCGACTTGAACTGTGCGGCGAGCAGCACCCGGCCACCGGTGGGCCAGACTTCGCCGATGCGGTACGTAGCGCTCTCATCGGGCTCGTCGAGCAGTTCCGACAGCAGGCATGGTTCCGGTTGGGCCACGGTCGTCTCGCGGTCAGCCGCGATCTTGCGGGCCAGGGTGCGGACCTGTGCGCGCCGATCTTCCCGGAATGCGGCTGACTCAAGTTGCAGCTTCGCAATTTCGGCCGGGGTCAGTGCGTGCAGACCGGCCATTTCGGCATCCGTGGCCCCGGCCTTCACCAGCGCGTCACCCGTAGCCATCAGCTTCGGCATGTCGGTGATCGGGTCGGCCCCGGCATTCGTGCGCGCAGTGTCGTGCACGACCTTGCGCGCCCACGCCAACGATTCACCTCGGCCCCGCAGCTCACCGAGAGCAAACCGGCTTGCGCCCCAACGTCTTAGACGCTGCTCGTCAACGGCGTCGGCCTCGGCAATCGCGGCGAAGTTGGCGTCACACGTCGGGTTGTTGAAGTCGAAGTCATACGGGTCAGTCACGTCGCGGTGCCTCCGCAGAGGTCGGCACCGCAGTGCGGGCAGTGCCCGTCGTGGGTTGGCCCCGACACCGGCCTCCGAACGCTGGCCGACCACAACCGGCGACGGCACAGCGGATTCGGGCAGTGTGGAAAGTACCCCCACGGGGTATGATTGGGGCCAGTCACTCGGACTCCTATCTGGTGGCTACTTCGGTTGAACGCCCCGCGGGATCCACTGCCCCGCGGGGCGTTCTCGTTACGCTTGGCCTTCGAGCATCCTGAGCAGCGCCATAGCGGGCACCCGTACGCGACGCTCACCGAGCTTGATCGTGGGTAGGCGACCATCGCGGGCCATCTGATACCCGTACGCGCGGCTTACGCCGAGATACTTGACGGCTTGCTCGACACTGAGTGTCGGTGGCCCACAGCGCAATTCGTCCAGTGTGGGCAGTGAAAGTGTTGAGTCGGTGTGATTGTGCGGCATGGTCTCTAGAGTGCCGTCTTGTATGTCCAATGTCTACACAGTAGAGTGGACAACATGTGCGCGGCACGACCACAGTTGCGACCCGGCGACGTCTACTCGGTGACGTTCGCGGACCCTCCCAACGACAAGACCCGCACAGGTCCGCTAGGGCGTATCCCGGAGAACGACGAGCGGGTAGCCGTCAAGCTGGAAGGCCACCCGCTGACGTACGTCGTCAAGGTGGCGACGGCCAAGGGCCGCGAGCCACGACTGACCGAGCTCACCATCACCACCAACAACGAGACCGCACGCATTGACACTCAGGCCATGCGTTCAATTAACCCGCGGCGCTTGGCATATACCGCAGCCCAGTGGATCGAACGACACGGCGGGCAGGTCGGCTATGTGGACGACACCGCCGAGAGCGGAACACAGCCCGAGCACCACGACAGCCGGGTCTACCAGGCCGCGAAGATCGCCGAACGAGCGCTGAGCCTTGGGCAGCCGGTACGGCCCACCGTCGCCGCCGAGCTGAACGTCAGCACCAAGACAGTTGACCGGCTACTGAAACGCGCTGCGGCAGAAAGCTGGTGGGACGGAAAGCCACTACCCAAACGACCACAGCCACCGCAGCGAGACATTCAGGAGGACCGATGACAACCGACGACCGGCAGCGCGGCGAGCGCACTGATAGCTCGATCAAGCGCCTACCCGGCGGCAAGGGCTGGCGCGCACGGCCAACGCTTGGAACCGACCCCGTGACGGGCAAGCAGGTTCGGCCTACGAAGGTGTTCACTACCAAGAGGGCCGCGCAGGATTGGGTCACCGAGCAGCGCAACCAGTGGAGCGCCCACACGTGGACCCCGAAGTCATCGCGCACCTTCACCGAGGTTGCCGACCACTGGCTGAAAATCCGTGAGGCCGACCAGTCCATCGGACCGAACACGGTGCGGGCTGACCGGGAATCGCTCGCCTACGCACGTCGCGCCTTCGGTGAGGTATCCGTGCAACAGATCACCCCGGCGACGCTGGCCGACTGGTCGGCCACGCTGACCGGCAAGGGTGGCAAGGCCCTGGCACCGGCCACCAAGCGCCGCGCCATCGTTCGAGTCAAGTCGGTCATGTCCCACGCGAAACGAATGCGATGGCTGACCTATGACCCCTCGGCAGACCTCGAATCACCCGAGCAGAAGGCCGTCACGGCGACCGCAGCCGATGACATCTGGACGCCCAAGCAGATGACGGCATTTCTCGATCACGTCGCGGCGCACCGGCTGGCCGGATGTTTCGCCCTGACCCTGCTCGGTCTGCGTCGTGAGGAGGTCGGCGGGCTGCGTTGGTCGGACCTCGATCTGGACACCGGCGCGCTGCGCATCCGACAGGCCCGCGTGGATGTCAACGGACGCGACACCATCGTGTCGACCAAGACCGAGCGCAGCGCCCGCGATCTGCCGGTGCCATCCCGCGAGCTGGCGATGCTCAAGGCCATGCGGACCGTACAGCTACGCGAGCGTCTGGCCGTGGGTCGGCCGCTGGCCGACGCCGATCTGTTGCTCTCGCGGGCTGACGGAACGCCTCTGCCGGTGCGCGAGTACAGCCGCGAGTTCGCCGCGCAGCGCAAGTCCGCGGGACTCAAGGCCATCACGCTCGGTAAGCTGCGGCACAGCAATATCTCGCGGATGCGGGCTGCCGGGATCGCCGCCGATGTCGTCGCCGCCTGGCACGGGCATACCGAGCGGATGACGCAGGCGGTATATGGCCGCGTGACCGACGACCGGCTGACCGCTGCGGCCAAGGTATTTGGCACGGTAGGACAGTCCGACGCGATAGGACAGAGTTAGGACAAACGACCCGCCAGGCGCGCTGTGTAGCAAACAAGAAACCCGCTCTAACTCAATGGTCAGAGCGGGTTTTCTATCTGTGGAGCTAAGGGGATTCGAACCCCTGACCCCCACACTGCCAGTGTGGTGCGCTACCAACTGCGCCATAGCCCCGTGAAGTCGTGCCCATCGAAGTTACACCACCTGCGGTATGGCTTCAAAATCGCAGATCAGGGCACTTCGCCCGCGGCTTCCGGCCCAAGCGGGCGCGCCGGAGTGTGACCGGCGGGAGGTAAGCCACGCGTCTCCGGGGCGAAGATCCAACCGATCGCCGCGACGAAGAGGACCGCGCCGCTGACGGCAAAGGCCCATCCGAACGATGCGTGCTGGGCGATCAGGCCCACGATCAACGATCCGCCGATCGACCCCACGTCGACCATCATTTGGAACAACGCTACCGGGGCCCCGCCGCGCGCCTGATTGCCGACAATGTCGGCCACCGCCGCTTGCTGAGGGGACACGAAGATGCCCGTCGCCGCGCCGGATATGTAGGCGGTCGCGAGGAAAATCACCAGCGACGACGACACCCCCAGCAGGCTCGTCGACACGGCGGCGGCCATCAGTCCGGCGATGAGCAGCTTGCGCCGTCCGATCCGATCCGACAGGTAGCCGCTGGGGATCACCACCGAGACATTGCCAATGGCGAATGTCGCCAGCGCCAGACCGGCGACGCCGGTGCTGCGCCCGAGGACGTCCACGACGAAGAGCGGCACCAAAGCGATCCGCAGTCCGAACGCCGCCCAGCCGGTCGCGAAATTGGACAGCAAGGCGGCAAGGTAGGCGCGGTGCCGCAATACCTCTCGCAGCGTGACGGCGGGTTCGGCAGCCTCGTCCGACACGGGCCCGTCGCTCCCCCGGAGACTGAAGAACACGACACCGGCGGCGACAAGCAGTGCGACCCCGTAGATCGCAAACGGCGCAGACAGACCCAGCCCGGCCGTGAGGCTGCCGAGCACCGGGCCGCCCACCGAGCCGATCAGAAATCCCGACGAGAACAGCCCCGCCACGCGACCGCGGGCATCCTGCGGCGAGATCCGGATCATCAACGCCAGCGACGACACCGAGAACATGGCCGAGCCGAGGCCACCCAGCGACCGGAACAGCAGCAGCTGCCAGTAGGTCTGCGCGAATGCGCACACGGTGGTGGACACCGCGACGATCAGCAAGCCGTTGATGTAGACGCGGCGCTCCCCCAGCCGCTGCACCAGCCAGCCCGCCGGCGGCGCGGAAACCAGCCGCATCAGCGCGAAGGCGGTGATGACGAAGGTCGCCGCGCTGATGCTGACACCGAAATGCCGGGCATACTGCGGCAACACCGGCGAGACCACACCGTAGCCGAGCGCCACCACCACGTTCGCGGCGACGAGCAGCCAGACTTCCCGCGGCAGCTTCGGCTTGTCGGCCACTGTCGAACAGTCGCCCTCCGCGTCGAAGCTCACGCGATGACTTTATTCACCACTTCCTTGGCCGCTTCCTGCACCTCCGCAAGATGCTCGGGCCCGCGGAACGACTCGGCGTAGATCTTGTACACGTCCTCAGTGCCCGACGGGCGCGCCGCAAACCACGCGTTGTCCGTCGTCACCTTCAGTCCACCCAATGGCGCGCCGTTGCCCGGCGCCGTGGTCAGCTTGGCGGTGATCGCCTCCCCCGCGAGCTCGGTGGCCGTCACCTGTTCGGCCGAAAGCTTGGCCAGCCGGGCCTTCTGCTCACGATCGGCGGGTGCGTCGATGCGGGCATACGTTGGCGCGCCGTACTTTTCGGCAAGCTCGTTGTACCGCTGCGACGGCGTGGAACCCGTCTTCGCGAGGATCTCCGACGCCAACAGCGCAAGGATGATGCCGTCCTTGTCGGTGGTCCACACGGAGCCGTCGCGCCGCAGAAACGATGCGCCTGCGCTTTCCTCACCGCCGAAACCGATGGTGCCGCCGAGTAATCCGTCGACGAACCACTTGAATCCCACCGGCACCTCGACGAGCTTGCGGCCCAGCCCCGCGACCACCCGGTCGATGATCGACGAGCTGACCGCGGTC
This sequence comes from Mycobacterium barrassiae, assembly GCF_025822765.1. Lineage (GTDB taxonomy): Bacteria > Actinomycetota > Actinomycetes > Mycobacteriales > Mycobacteriaceae > Mycobacterium > Mycobacterium barrassiae. Next base: position 677,094 of record NZ_JACKUK010000023.1, read on the forward strand.
TTGCCGACCGCGGTGGACGCCGGCCAGTCGGGCCGGTTGGTGTACAGGTAGTCGATCGCCACCGCCAGGTAATGGTTGGGGTTGAGCAACCCACCGTCGGGCGTCACGATGCCGTGCCGGTCGGAGTCGGCATCGTTGCCGGTGGCGATCTGATAGCTCTCGCGGTTGGAGATCAACGACGCCATCGCGTTGGGCGAGCTGCAGTCCATCCGGATCTTGCCGTCGGTGTCGAGCGTCATGAACCGCCATGTCGCGTCGACGAGCGGATTGACCACCGTGAGTTTGAGGTTGTACCGCTCGGCGATGACGCCCCAGTAGTCGACGCTCGCGCCGCCCAGCGGGTCGGCTCCGATGCGAATGCCCTCGGCGCTGATCGCGTGCAGATCGACGACGTTGGGTAGGTCCGCGATGTACGCGTCGAGATAGTCGTGGCGCTGCGCCGTCTTCAACGCGCTGGCCAGCGGTACGCGTTTCACGTCCTTGAGACCGTTGCGCAGAATCTCGTTGGCGCGCTTGGCGATTGCCCCGGTCGCGTCGGTATCGGCAGGTCCGCCGTTGGGCGGGTTGTACTTGAAGCCCCCGTCGCGGGGCGGGTTGTGCGACGGCGTCACGACGATCCCGTCGGCCAGGTCGCCGTCGCGGCCGTCGTTGAAGGTCAGGATGGCATGGCTGACGGCGGGCGTCGGGGTGTACCGATCGGCCGCATCGATCATCGCCACGACGTCGTTGCCTGCGAGCACCTCCAGCGCTGAGGCCCACGCCGGCTCGGAGAGCGCGTGCGTGTCGCGTCCGATGAACAGCGGTCCGGACGTGCCCTGCGCCTGCCGGTACTCGACGATGGCCTGTGTCGTCGCGACGATGTGCGCCTCGTTGAAGGCCCCGTCGAGGCTGGAGCCCCGGTGGCCCGAGGTGCCGAATACGACTTGTTGATCGACGTTATCGGGGTCGGGTTCGACGGTGTAGTACGCCGTGACGACCTGCGCCACATCGATGAGGTCTTCGGGTTGCGCCAATTGACCGGCGCGGGGATTGGCCATGCTCTCGATTCTGCTCCGGTTCCGGTGGGTGCTGCGAGGCGACGCGAGAATTCAGATCAGAGCACCCACATCAGTGCGAATCCGCCCGCGCAGGCTGCGACCGACAGAACCAGAGAGACGAGGACGTTCACCAACGCCAGCATCCGCCGACCCTGTTGGACCAGTCGCACAGTTTCAAAACTCGCGGTGCTGAACGTCGTGTACCCGCCACAGAATCCGGTGCCGAGCACTGTCTGCCAGTCGCTGGACTGGCCGTGGAAGATCACCGCACCGGCAAGCGCGCCGAGGAGCAGCGACCCCGTGATGTTGATGACGACGGTCGCCAGCGGAAACGGGGATCGCCACCGCTCCTTTGTCCATGAATCGAGCAGGAACCGCGTCACCGCACCGGATGCTCCAGCGAGGAAGGCGAGGATGGCGATCATGCCCGCGTCCTCCTGCGGTGCACACTTGCCATCACGACGATGCCGAGCCAGGCGGTGACCACGCCGCCGACGACACTGAGCACGCCGTAACTGATCGCAGTTCCGAAGTGGCCGTGCCGGCCGAGCAGCACGATCTCCAAAGCGAAGGTGCTGTAGGTGGTGAACGCGCCGCAGAATCCGGTGCCCGCACACAGGCGTGCGCGTCGGCGCCATCCGGAGTCATCGCCGAGCCGAGTGAGCCCTTCCAACAACCCGCCCAGGACGAAGGCCCCGCTGAGGTTGATCAGAAAGGTCGCCCACGGCCATGATGCGCCGTCGTGCGGAATGAGCTTCTCGATGTAGTACCGAAGCGCCGTTCCGCCGATGCCTCCGGCGAAGATCCACGCCATCGCCGAGGGCCGCAGATGCAGCGGTCGGATGGGGATCGCAGGAGCGTCGGGATCGACAGGCAGCTCGGCGTGCGAATCGTCGGCGCGCTCGGCATTCGGCTGATCTGCCGTCATGTGGGGGCCTTCGGTGCGCTGACGGCAGGAGCTACCAGCCGGTCTGCGGCTCGAGCGACCCGGTTACGGGCAAGATCCATCACCAGCGGTGACTGTACCGCTCGAGCACCCCAGAAGCGGGTTTGCGACCAAAGGTAAGCCTAGCCTCACCTTCGATTCCGGTGTACCGTCCCACGCCGTGAAGCCGTCTACACCCGAAGCGGTGAGCACCGCCCTCACCGAAATCCTCCGCGAAGACATGAACGTCGACATCGCCCGGGTCACCCGAGAGTCCAGACTCATCGACGACGTCGGACTCGACTCCGTCGCCTTCGCGGTCGGCATGGTGGCCATCGAAGACAAACTCGGCGTGGCACTTTCCGAAGAGGACCTGCTGAGCTGCGATACCGTCGGTGACCTCGAAGCGGCCATCCTCGCGAAGGCGCCTGCCGCCCAGGGGAACTCATGACCGACCTGGCCGACGCGCTGTCGGCTGCGATGCGGGGTGCCCCGACCAAGCTGTCGGTGCTCGATACCGAGAACGACAAGTGGATTCATCACCCTTGGCAAGAGGTCCACGCGCGATCCGAAAACATCGCCGAACGCATCGTCGACGACGGGTCGACCGCGGTCGGGCTTGTTGGCGACCCGACCGTGGAGTTCATCGCTGCGATTCCCGGCGCGTTCTTCGCAGGCGCGGGACTGTCGATCCTGCCGGGCCCGATCCGGCGTGCCGACCCTCAGGAGTGGGCCAGGAGCACGGCGGACAGATTCCGCAGCATCGGAGTGTCGACCGCCTTCAGCCACGGCGCCGAGTTGGAGTTGCTGCGCGAACACGCCGAGGGCATCGTCGTCCACGACCTCACCGAGGTCGCGCACATACACCGTTCCACCACGTTCCACGGCCCGCGCACCGCACATGTCGCGATCCTGCAGGGCACCGCGGGATCGACGGGAACGCCACGCACGGCACAGATTTCGCCCGCGGCCGCTATCGCCAACCTCCGCGGACTCCAGACGCGAGTCAACATCAACGAAGACAGCCGCATGCACAGCTGGCTGCCGCTGTACCACGATATGGGGCTGACATTCCTGCTCGTGTCCACGCTGTCGCAGGCGGAGCTGTGGCAGGCGCCCACCAAGGCGTTCGCGGGCAACCCGTTCAACTGGCTCAACTGGCTGGACGAGAGCAAGGCCACCATGACCGCGGCGCCCAACATGGCGTTCAACATCATCGGCAAGTACGCCAGCGGTCTGTCCGATCTGAACCTGAGCAACCTCGGGTTCACGCTCAACGGCGGTGAGCCCATCGACTGCGAGGGGTACACCCGCTTCTCCACCGAGTTGGCCCGGTTCGGCTTCAACCCGAACTCGCTCGCCCCGTCCTACGGACTCGCCGAATCCACCTGTGCGGTAACCATTCCCGTACCGTTCACCGGACTTCGGCTCGACGAGGTCACCGTCACCACCGACGAAGGCGAGTCCACCCGGCAGTTCGCCGTGCTCGGCCACCCCATACCCGGCATGGAGGTCCGGGTGAACACTGATGAGCCCCGCTCCACCGAGGTGACGGGGCGTGACGTCGGCGAGGTCGAAGTCCGTGGCACGTCCCTCATGACGGGATACGTCGGCGAAGACCCGATCGATCCCCAGGAATGGCTGCCCACAGGGGATCTCGGCTACCTCACCGACGACGGCCTCGTCATCTGTGGTCGCGCAAAAGAACTCATCACCGTCGCGGGCCGCAATATATTCCCCACCGAGGTGGAGCGCGTCGCCGGCAAGATCGAGGGTGTACGCGACGGCTGCGTCATCGCGACGGGCACAGGTGAGGCGACGGCACGGCCAAAGCTCGTCATCACGGCGGAATTCAAGGGCGAGGACGAATCCGCGGCGCGCAGTGCAGTGGTGGCGCGTGTGGCGTCGGAGTGCGGCGTGGTGCCCGCGGATGTCGTGTTCGTGAAACCCGGTGCGCTGCCGCGTACGTCCTCCGGCAAGCTGCGCCGGTTGGAGGTCAAGCGCAACCTGGAGGGAGCCAGTCGATGACGGTGACCGCCGACGTTCAGGCGGAGGAATTCACCGAGCTGCTCGACCGCGTCTTCGACGACCGGGTCACGAAGTGGACCGCCGAGGCCGAAGAGAGCGAGCGCTTTCCCCGCGAGCTCATCGAATACCTGGGTGAGTCAGGCATTTTCGCAGCGAAGTGGCCGACTGGTCAGCAGCAGTGCGATGTGGCGAAAGTGATCGCACTGGCAAGGAAGCTCGGCACACTGGGATCGGCGGGCATCGGGGTCGGCGTCGGGCTGCACGACGCGGGCATCGCGATCCTCCGTCGCTTCGGTAAGTCGGACTACCTCCGCAACATCGCCGAGCAGGCCATCCGTGGCGAGGCCGTGCTGTGCATCGGCGCCTCGGAGCAGTCCGGCGGGTCTGACCTACAGATCGTCGGCACCGAGGTCCGCTCCGTCCGTGACGGTTTCGAGGTCAAGGGCATCAAGAAGTTCGTCTCGCTGTCGCCGATCGCCGACCATGTGCTGGCGGTGGCCCGGAACGTCGACCACGATCCGAACAGCAAGCACGGCAGTGTGGTCGTCGTCGCTGTCCCGTTGTCGCAGTGTGAGATTCAGACGCCGTATCGCAAGGTCGGTGCGGGACCGCTGGACACCGCCGCGGTGCACATCGACACCTGGGTGCCCGCCGACGCCCTCGTCGCCCGTGCGGGTATCGGCTTGGCCGCGATCTCCTGGGGCCTGGCGCAGGAACGGATATCGGTCGCCGGCCTGGTGTCGACGTCCGCGCAACGTGTCATCGGAATCACGCTGGCACGCATGATGACTCGTCGGCAGTTCGGTCACACGCTGTACGAGCATCAGGCGCTGCGGTTACGTATCGCAGATCTGCAGGCGCGCGTCGACATGTTGCGGTACGCCCTCGACGGCATCGCGGCGACGGGCAAGCTGGACCTTCGCACCGCGGCGGCCATGAAGGTCACGGCGGCCCGCCTCGGCGAAGAGGTTTTCAACGAGTGCATGCACATCTTCGGCGGGTCGGGCTATCTGGTGGACGAGACGCCGCTGGGCAAGTGGTGGCGCGATATGAAACTGGCGCGCGTCGGCGGCGGCACCGATGAAGTGTTGTGGGAACTGGTCGCGGCGGCGATGAAGCCGGACTACGACGGCTACGCCGACTTCAACCAGCTGCCGTAGCTTGTCATCGAGAAGACGCGTAAACCCCCAAAATCGCCCAGAAATGGGGGGTTTCACGTCTGCTCGCGGGTCTACAGTGGACGCGCCAGCGCGTACAAGGCCATCCGCCGGTTCGACATGTCATGCTCACCGAGGAACACGGCACCCGCATGTTCGCAGACGCCACGCGCTCCGGTGTTGCGGTGGTCCGGGTCGAACATGATGCGACGGCACCGCGGATCGAGCTCGAAGATGCTGGCGACCAAGCGGGGCAACATGATCGGCGCGATCCCCCGGTTGACGAACCGCAGCTCCGCGATGGCCGCGTGCAGACCGATGTCGTAAGGATCGGCGTCATAGCGCGGGGCGATCGAGTCCTTCGCCGCGCGGTAGAGCTCGAGGTAGGCGAACGGCTGGCCGCGGAAGCTGGCGATGAACGGCCGCGAGTACTCGCCGTCGAGTTGGGCCTGCAGGTAGCGCTGCCACCGCTGCGGCGGCCAGGCGTACTCCCACGCCTCCACCAGGTGTGGGCGATTCATCCACTCCGAGACCATCTCCGCATCACCCGCGGCGTCGACGAGCCGCACGTCGTACGGCTCGGCCAGCACGGGGGTCGGCGGTGCATCCACGGCGCGCATCTCGTCGGATATCGACGTCAGCTCACGCGGCAGGACGGGTGATGGCGCCTGGTCAATGTCGGTCATCGACCGCCGAGCCTACCCGAGTAACTGAGGCGAGGCTTACCTACCTCAAGCGTGCGGTCGTCACGCACTACCTATCGCCGAACAACTCGTCGATCGCCTTCTGCTCCAGCTCTATCCACCTGCTCACGTGCTCACGGACCCGAGCGACCTCGTCCTCGTCGAGGTGCTTGGCCTCCTCTGGCGTGATGCGGCAGATGTCCATCGGTCCGCCGACACTCGGTGAGGATGCGTCGAGCGCGTCGAGCACGCGCAGGGCTGCCACCACCCCGTAGTCGACACTGCGCTTCGTCATCTCAAAGTGCGCCAGCAGCGCGTACGCCTGCTGCGCCATCGGTGAACCACTGCCGACGGCCTGAAAGCCGCCTTCTTCGTGGTGCCCGATCAGACCGTGCGGATCGATATCGATGATGAACGGCTTCCCGTGGGCATAGCCCGCGGCCAAGAGGTAGGTCGCGGGGGTTGCGCCGGGCTTGCCCCCGGGCACCTCGGGAATGAAGTTGTCGTAGTGCCGCTTGAGCACCGGTAGGACTCGGTCCTGCAGCGCGTGCCCGACATCCGGCGCCTCGACGACGGCGTCCGCCTCGGCGTCGAAGATCTGCTCGAGGTCGAAGAGCACGGCTCGGGAGCCGCTCCCGCCCCAAGCGGCGCGCTTGCCGAGGGGATGCAGCTTCTGAGACGGATAACTCACACCGCGGACGGGATCGGTGATCTGGGAATCCGACGCCATCACCAATCCGTCGGCACAACGCAGCGCGAGAACGACCGTCACATCTCAGGTGGTACCCACATTGCGGTCGCCCCACCCCGTGCAATCGTGGAGGCATGGACGTCGACCGCGTTGCCGAACTCCAACGCTGGCAGGACTCGGGTGCGGTGTGGGAGGTGATCTCTCGTCACGGCGACACGGTGACGGTCGCTCTGTTGCGGTGCGACGGTGGCGAAGAGATGGACCGGTTCACGTCCGACGATCCACGGCTGCTGGGTTTCATCGGCGACCGGCTGCGCAGCGACGACAACTGACAAGGTCGCCCCGCCCGGAGGCGGGGCGACCCGTCAGATCAGCATCAGAACGGTGACATTTAGAACGGTGCGGCTCGGAACTCTCCGTTCCAGTGCACACCCCAGACGTTCAATTCGCTGTTCCACTCCACCGGCAGCCACGGAGCCCAGGCCGGCGGAGGCGGCGCTGGTGGCGCCCAGACCGGTATCACGTAGTTGCGATGTCCAGGTGGCGGAAGCCCACCGTGCCCGGGCGGCAGCGGGTTGCCTGGTCCACCGAAGTTCGCGCCAGGGCCGGGCACCGGCCACGGAGGCGGGCTCGGCCACTTCGGACCGGCGTTTGCGACACCCGACCCGATCCCCAGTGCGGCGCCCGCCAACGCGCCCGCACATATCGCAGTCACCACGCGTTTCTTGACATTCATTTAAGGTCGACTCCTTCAATCGCACCCCACCGAATGTGGGCGTGCTCGACCCCCGACTGTCTTGGACTACCCGCGGCCCGGTGCTGGCTAAACGCCTGCTCGACGCACCAGATCGACGAACGCAGCCGCCGCGGCATCGACACCCTCGTGGTCGTCGGTGGCCACCAGATCGAGCAGCAACCCCCTCGCGACAGCCAGGCCCAGGCGCATCATCGCGGGGTCGACCGTGCGCGCCGCCTCGTCGTCAAGCCAGGAGTGCACGGCGGCCGGCACCATCCGGGCAAAGGGCTGCTCGCCCTGAGCACCGCGCGCATAGCACTCAAAGAACAGCCGCTCGAACGGCCGCAGCTCGGGCTTGCGCAGGTCCGCCCACATGGCGGCGATCGCGTCCGCCGGATCGTCCGGCAGCTCGCGCATCGCTGTCATCTGACGCCGTTCGACCTCGTCGACGATGGCCAACAGCAGTTCGTCGCGCGAACCGAAGTGGTGCAGCAGCATGCGATGGCTGGTGCCGACCGCGGCGGCGACGTCGCGCAGCGAGCGGTCACCGATGCCGCCTGCCGCGAACTCCTCCACCAACGCGTCGAGCAGCGACTGGCGCCGCTCGAGGTCAAGAGGCCGGGCCATCGAGGTGGTACAGCTGCTCGCTTCGCGCCTTGAGGCCTGCGGCCTCCATGTCGAGGTAGCGCCGCGTCATTCGCCGCATGGCGAGGCCGACCAGGGCGCCGACCGGCCCGCGCTGGTCGATCTGCTGACGCACCCGTGTCCGTCCGCCGGAAATCGCGCTGACCTCGTGGCTGGCCACCGTGAGACCGCCGGGCGAGCGCTGCACCCAGGTCCACGACTGACCGGGCGTCACGTCGGTGACCTCCCACACCAGCTTCGGCATGCGCGGCTGTTTGATCTCGAAGCGCCTGCCGACTGCAATGCCCGCGCCATCGAGGGCGACCAGGCTGGTGACCGAGGCCGTCCACTCCCGCCAGTGCTCAACGTCGCTGAAGACGTCCCAGACAACGGTGGCTGGTGCGTCGATGTCGACGCCCGCATCGGTAATCATGTACCAGACGGTACATGAACTCGATGCGCCACGGAAGCCCGAAATCACGTGGATAACCCGTCCGACCCTCTACCGTCGAGCACACAATTCAGGACTCGAAGGACTTGGTGGCGCAGCCTTAGACATGGAGACTCCGTTCGACGACGCCGTGTTCGACCGGCTCAACCGCCGTGAGGTCGCGCTCGACCTTGCTGAGGCCGTCGAGGAGGAGGTCGCCGACTCCATCGGCGCCGTCGATCTCTCCTCCGCCGAGCCGGCGCTGCTGCTGCAGAAAATGGAGAACAAGCTCGTCCGGCATCACCTGGCGAAGCCCGGCGTGCTGAGCGACGAACAGTTGCGCAGGCTGCGGTACATCCTCAACTTCGCCCGCCTCGCCGACTTCGAGCCAGGGGCCGCCGGCCCGGGCGGCAGCCGCGGACGCGGCGACGTCTCGGTGGGCGCCGAACTCGCCAAGTGGCGGACGAGGGTGGCCGATGCGCTCTACGTGCCGCTGCGCGAGGAGCGCGACCCCGCAACGGCGTTGGCGCGAGTGCGGGATGTTCTTGCGGATCTGACCGACGCCCAAGACGAGCAGCGTCGCCTACTCATCGAGAGGCATGGAAACGCCTTCTCCCCCGTCGAACTGGACGCCGAGGCGGGCCACAAGAAACTCGTCACGGTGCTGGGCGGCGGAGGTGGTGCGGGATTCGTCTACATCGGCGGTATGCAGCGGCTGCTCGACGTCGGCCAGGTACCGGACTACATGATCGGTTCGTCGTTCGGATCGATCATCGGCAGCGTGATGGCCCGCACCCTCCCGATACCGGTCGACGAGTACGTCGCGTGGGCGAAGACGGTGACATACGGCGCCATCCTCGGACCCGAACGACTTCGCCGCAGGCATGGGCTGGCCGGTCTGTTCTCGTTGCGCTTCGACGACTTCGCGCACGCCTTGTTCAGCCGCGAAGACGGTGAACGAATGCGGATGTCGGACTTGGCGATTCCACTCGACATTGTCGTGGCCGGTGTGCGTAAACAGCCGTATGCCGCGCTCCCGTCACGATTTCGTCGACCGGAGCTGGCCGCGCTGCAGATGCGGTCACTGCCCTTCCGTCCGATCGGAATCGGGGCGCAGGTCGCGCGTCGGCTGTGGCAGGTGTCGGCGTTCATCGACGTGCGGGTGGTCAAGCCGATCGTCGTCGGCGACGACGACCTGACCCGCGACGTCGACGTCGTCGACGCAGCATCCTTTTCGTCGGCGATTCCCGGTGTGCTGCACCACGAAACGAGCGACCGCCGGATGGTCCCGATCCTCGACGCCCTGTGTAAGGAGAAGGAGGTCGCGGCGCTGGTCGACGGGGGCGCGGCGAGCAACGTCCCGGTCGAACTGGCGTGGAAGCGTGTCCGCGACGGCAGGCTGGGCACCCGCAACGCCTGTTATCTCGCGTTCGATTGTTTTCACCCGCAATGGGATCCACGTCATATGTGGCTCATCCCGATCGCGCAGGCGGTCCAGCTGCAGATGGTGCGCAATGCTCCCTACGCCGACCACCTCGTCCGCTTCTCGCCCACGCTGTCCCCCGCCAACCTCGCACCGTCGCGCGCGTCGATCGACCGCGCCTGTGCGTGGGGACGCAAGAGCGTTGAGAAGGCCATCCCCGTCACCACCGCGCTGCTCAAGCCGACGTGGTGGGAAGGCGACCGGCCCGCCGTCCCCGAAACCAGGCCCGCCGCCCGGCGCGGTTCGGTGGCGTCACCGATGAGCGCGGTGATGGCAGCCCTCGAGGTGCCTCAGAATCGGTTGGCGCGGTGGCGAAACGAACGATTGACGTGACCGGGCACCGCAGCGATAGCCGTCACGGGTTGATCTCACCCGCGATGCCGCGCTCGATGGCTGCCCGGGTTGCAGACGGAAGAACGAGCAGGCCCTCGAGTTCTTGGCGTGCGCGATCGTATGCGCGCTCACGTTCGCTCGGTGTCGCAGCCTCATTCGACGCCACCCGCAGTAGCCGCTGAGCACGGTCGATCCGCTGCTTGTCCCGTTCGGGGAAATCGTCTCGCCGCCGACGAATCGCCTCAGCCTCGGCCGCATTGAATGCGGCGACGTACTCCTCGACAGCAGCAAGGTAGTTCGCGGCCGACTCACGGTCGTCAAGCAGATCCTCGGCTCGTACCGGTCGCAGGATGTCCGCCCGGATCTTCGCCTTGTGGAATCGTTCGGTGAGCGGCGCCCGCAGATCGGTCATCATCGGGAATTCCAGCAGTTTGGCCGGGTCGAGTTCGTAGCTCAGCCATCGCGACTCGATGCGTGAATGTTCCTCGATCGCACGCGTGACGGTGCGCCACAGCGCGGCGGGATTGCCACTGGCGGGCTGGGCAGACCCGAGACCAGGGCCGGCGTGGCCGTCGATCTCTTCCTGTTGTGCACCTCGGTTCTTGGCCGATGAGAAAGCCCTGATCGCGGCGGTGACGCCGACTGCGACCGGGACGATCACGATCAGCAGCTCGAGCAAGCGGATGAACAGCCCCACCTCGCCAGGATGCCAGTTAAACGGCGACCACCCATGCTCCCCGATGCAGTACGCCGGTCACGGCGAGATCAGCGTCGAGCACGACGAGATCTGCGCCGGCGCCTGGGACCAGCCCCTGAGCCGGCAGACCGAGCGCGCGAGCCGGATTGATCGAGGCCTGCCGCACGCCGGCCAGCAGTGCCTCGTCGCGCGGAAGTCCGCTGTTCTGGACGGCGAACCGGAACTGGTGGTCCATGGTGGCGGTGCTCCCCGCGATGATCTGTGTGCCTGCCACGCGCGCCACCCCATCCAGCACGTCGACGTCAAGCGGGCCCAAGCGATACGTGCCGTCGGTCATACCGGCCGCGGAGATCGCGTCGGTGATCAACGACACCCTGTCCGGTCCCGCGCTGCGCGAAACATGCCGATAGAGCGCCGGGTCGACGTGCACACCGTCGGTGATCAGTTCGACCGTGACGCGAGGGTCTTCCAGCAGCGCGATGACCGGGCCGGGCTCACGGGTGTTGATGGGGCGCATCGCGTTGAACAGGTGGGTGCCCACCGTCGCGCCCGCCGCGATCGCCGCACGCGTCTGCTCGTACGTCGCCTCGGTGTGCCCTACGGCGGCGACGACACCCGCGTCGACGATCCGGTCGATCGCCGCCAGCGCGCCGTCGCGCTCCGGTGCGATGGTGATCATGCGCACCGCCCCGGCGGCGGCCGCCAGGACGCGGTTGATCTCGGCGGGGTCGGGGTCGCGCATCAGGGCGGGCTCGTGAGCGCCGCAACGCAACGTGGACAGCCACGGACCTTCGAGGTGGATCCCGTGGATCAGGCCTTCGGAGACGTCGGCAGCCAATTCGGTTACCTGATGCAACAGATCGTCGGGCGCGGCGGTGACCAACGACGCGATCAGCGTGGTGGTGCCGTGCCTGCGGTGAAAGTCCACGGCCGTGGCGGTATCGGAACGGACGGCAGCCGAGAAGTTCGTCCCTCCCCCACCGTGCACATGGACATCGACGAAGCCCGGCACCACCGTCACGGCGCCGAGGTCCCGATCCGGCGATCGAGCCCGCGTGCCGTCACCGACCGCATCGACGAGGCCGTTCGATATCTCAATCCATCCGGGCCGCAACAACTCTCGTCCGGTGAGTACGGTTTCGGCGGTCAGCAGCACTCAGATGCCCTGCCACTCCGGTTTGGCGCGATAGGTCTCGCGGTAGTAGTCGACGAGCTGGAGCCGTCGCGCTGCTGCTTCATCGACCAGAACGGTGACGTGCGGATGAAGCTGGAGCACGGTCGCGGGCCACAACGCCGAGATCGCCCCCTCGACCAGGTGATGTACCGCCTCGGCCTTGCCGCGCCCCGTCGCCACCAGGATCAGGTGCCGGGCCTCCATGATGGTCGCCAGCCCCTGCGTCAGGCAGTGGGTCGGCACCGCGTCGACGTCGCCTCCGAAGAAGCGCGAGTTGTCCATCCGCGTCTGCCTGGTCAGCGTCTTGATTCTGGTGCGTGAGCCCAATGAGGAACCGGGTTCGTTGAATGCGACGTGCCCGTCGGTGCCGATGCCGAGAATCTGTAGGTCGACGCCTCCCGCGTCGCTGATCGCGGCCTCGTACTCCGCGCATGCGGACGGGATGTCGGCGGCCAGCCCATCCGGGCCTTGCACGGCGCCGGGAGCGAAGTCGACCTTGGAGACGAACACCTCGTCGATGACGTTGCGATACCGCTGAGGGTGGTCGGCAGGCAGGCCCACATACTCGTCGAGGGTGAAGCCGCGGGCCTGGCGGAACGAGATCGTTCCGGCGGCGTGCCGCCGCGCGAGTTCGTCGTAGATCGCCAGCGGAGACGAACCGGTCGCCAGGCCCAGCACGGCATCCGGTTTGCGACCGAGCAGCGCGGCGATCGCGTCAGCGCCGACGACGCCAATCTCGTTGGCGTCCGGCAGGATGATGACTTCCATTTATTTGTTCGCGATGAAAAGATCTGCCCCGGAAGGGATCTGCGCACCCTCCAGCACCGCTTCGGACGGCAATATGTTGCCCGCTTCGCGTTCGTCCATCACGACCACCGGAACGATCGGGCTCAGCCCTTTGGCCACCACCGAGGTGACGTCATACGTGATGACGACCTGACCGACGGTGACCTCATCGCCCTGGCTCAGATGCGCGGTGAAACCGTCGCCCTTGAGTTGGACGGTATCGAGACCGAGGTGAACGAGAACGCCGACGTTGTCCGGCGTCATGACGACGTAAGCGTGTGGCATCAGTTTCAGCAGCTTCCCGCTGACCGGGGCGACCGCGTCGACCACCTCGTGCGGAGGGTCGACCGCGGCGCCGTAACCCACCATCCCCGCCGAGAAAACCGGATCGGGGACATCCGCGAGCGGAACCGCACGCCCACCGACCGGGGCCAACACCTGCGTCGTACTCACGTCGAGACTCCATTCTGCTCGTGCGCACCAACAATACGAGCGTGCCGGAAAGAGAGCCCGGACTTCGGCTATTCCTCTAAGCTTGCAACGCTCGGTCGGCTATGGCGAGGAGGTCACCGTCGATGAGTGACGCAGCGAAACCCGCTGAAACACAGGCAAAGTCGGGACTGAGATTCCCCGGCTTCGCGCAGCTGCAGCGATTGGGCAAAAGCCTCATGCTGCCGATCGCGGTACTGCCCGCGGCGGGCATCCTGCTCCGGCTCGGCCAGCCCGACCTGCTAGGCAGGATCGAGACGCCGGTCATCGGCGACTTCTTCAAGGCGATGAGCGCGGCAGGCGATGCACTTTTCAGCAACCTGCCGCTGCTGTTCGCCGTCGGTGTGGCGATCGGTTTCGCCAGAAAGGCCGACGGTTCCACCGCGCTGTCTGCCGTCGTCGGATATCTGGTGATGGAGGCGGTCTTCAAGACCATGTCGCCGATCGTCCTCGCCGGCGAATTGGACAAGGCGGGCGAACAGGCGCAGATCAACTACAGCGTGTTCGCCGGCATCGTGATCGGCCTGGTGACGGCGTGGCTGTTCGACCGCTACCACACCATCCAGTTGCCGTCGTACCTCGGCTTTTTCGGGGGCAGGCGGTTCGTCCCCATCGTGGTGTCGCTGGCCAGCCTGTTCATCGCCTTCGCGATGAGCTACTTCTATCCGATCTTCGACGCGGGCCTGACCAGCCTCGGCGAGTTCATCGGTGCGAGCGGGGCATTCGGCGCTTTCGTCTACGGGTTCGCCAACCGCATGCTCATCCCGTTCGGCCTGCACCACATCCCCAACTCGTACATCTGGTTCCTCTACGGTGACTATCAGCCGCCCAGCGGCGAGACCGTGACCGGTGAGCTGACCCGGTTCGCCGCGGGTGATCCGACGGCGGGCATCCTCACCTCGGGCTTCTACCCCATCCTGATGTTCGGTTTGCCCGCCGCCGCGCTGGCGATGATCCACGTCGCGAACAAGAAGCAGCGCAAGGTCGCGGTCGGCATTCTGGCAGCAGCCGCGCTGACCGCGTTCCTGACCGGCGTGACGGAGCCGCTCGAGTTCGCGTTCATGTTCGTGGCGTTCCCCCTTTACGTCATCCACGCGGTGCTCACCGGGCTGTCGCTGGCGATCGCCTACCTGCTCGACATACACCTGGGCTTCTCGTTCTCGGCCGGGCTCATCGATTTGCTTCTGTACGGCACCGCGCCGGCCGCGAAGAACATTCCGCTGCTCATCGGGATGGGCGTGGTCTTCTTCGCCGTCTACTACCTGTTGTTCAGGTTCGCGATCAAGAAGTGGAACCTGCGGACCCCCGGCCGCGAGGCCGAGAGCGAGTTCGAGGCCGAGGAGCAGGCGAACCTCGGCGAGGGAGCCGATTCGGCGACCGCCGTCGCGGCCGGCGCGACCGCGACGCTCACCGCACCCGCCCGTGCGGACAGCAAGGCCGAACAGGTCATCGCGGCCTTCGGCGGCCGGGAGAACCTCGTCAACGTCGACGCCTGCATCACTCGGCTACGGGTGGACGTGTCCGACAAGGGCAAGGTGGACCAGGCTCGATTGAAGAGCCTCGGCGCCGCAGGCGTCGTCGAGGTGGGCAACAGCGTGCAGGCGGTCTTCGGCACCGACGCCGAGGCGTTGAAGAACGACATCAACGACCTTCTCTGAGTGATTTGTGTGCACTCGCGAGCGGTCAGCGCTCTCGAACGCACACAAATCACTCAGAAACGGCCCGGAACGCTTCGACGAGCGGCGGCAGGATCTCCGGCACGCGACTCCGGTCTGCGGTCAACGACGCCGGGAACCTCACATCGGTGACACCGGCGTCGACGAGGGCAGGGACGGCAGCTGCCGATGCCGCGTAGTCGATTGATCCGTCGTCGGCCTTGTCGACCCGTGCGATGCCCTGCACCTGCAGACCGGTTGGGTCACCGCCGAACTCGCGCACCTTGTCCTTCATCGCCGCGATCGCGCCGGGGAGGTCCGAGTACGCCGAACCCCACGGGATCCAGCCGCTTCCGAAGCGCGCAATCCGGCGTGCGACCGCATTGTTGACGGTGCCGCTGACCCAGATCGGGACGCCACCGGGCTGCACCGGCTTGGGCATCTGATGGATGCCGTCGAAGGCGAGTTCGGCGGACCGATAGGAGGCCCGCTGCTGTGTCCACAACGTCTGGCAGACCTCGAGCGTGTGGTCGAGCAGTCGCCCGCGGTCGTCGAACGACAGCCCGGCGGCTTCGTACTCCTCGCGCTGCCAGCCGACGCCGACGCCGAGATCAACTCGGCCTTCCGACAACACATCCAGCGTGGCGAGCTGCTTGGCCAATACCGCGGGACGTCGTAACGCGGCGAGCAGTACCGCGGTGCCCAGCCTGATGCGCGTCGTTGTGGCGGCAATCGCGGTCAGGACCGTCAACGGTTCGAGCCATGCGCCGTCCGGGCCGGTCGGTTGCCTACCGCCGGCCTGGCCACCGATCGATGCATCGGCATACGCATCGAGGTTCTCGCCGAACACCACATGGTCGGACACCACCACGCGGTCCACTCCCGCCACGTCCATCGAACGAGCCAAATCCAACGTCGCACGCCAGTCATGGTGCGGCCCGTCGGTGAAAGTCCCCAAGTACAAGGAGAGTTCAGGGGTGCGCGTCGCCATTACGTCTCCACTACAACAAATCGGTGATCGTCTTGAGGACGGCGTCGTAGAGGACACCGGGCAGCATGCCTACGTCGGCTTCGATCGTCGTGCCGTTGACGAAGTCCGCCGCCCCCGAGGCCAGGAACCGCCGGGACGGTCCCGCCGGCGTTGTTGACCAAGATGTCGAGCCGGCCATGAGCATCCACGCCCCGGTTGATGAACGCGTCGATCGACTGGTGATCGCCTTGATCGCAGACCAATTGGGCAGAACGCGACGCCCACTCCGGATTGTCGGAAGTGCCCGGTATCGCATCCAACTCCGACCGCGAACATCCGACCACTGTCGCACCGGCGCGCAGCAGTTCATGAGCGATACCGCCCCCGACACCGCGACTGGTCCCGGTGACCACGGCAGTCTTGCCGTCCAATACGCCCGTCATTCGCCTGACTCCTGCCGCGCCATGTGCAGCGCGGCGCGGTGGCTGAACAACAGCGACGCGCCGATCGGGTTACCGCCGCCGGGATACGTCTCCCCGGACACCGCGGCCATGGTGTTCCCGGCCGCGTACAAGCCGGGGATCGGTCGGCCCTCGGTGTCCAGCACCCGCGCATCGACGTCGGTCCGCAGCCCGCCCTTGGTACCCAGATCCGACGTGCCGAACGCCGCGGCGCGGAACGGCGGCGTGTCGATGGGCACCAGCGGTGACGCCCCGCCGGTGAACGCCCGGTCGAACGACTCCCGGCCGCGACCGAAATCCTCGTCATCGCCGCGTGTCGCGAGTTCGTTGAACCGGCGCACGGTTTCGACGAGATTCGCTGCGGGCACGTCGATCTTGTGAGCCAGTTCTTCCAAGGTGTCGGCGTGTACCCATAGCCCGGCGGACTCGTATTCACTCGTCGGCGAGAAGGAGACGTTGGTCGCCATCACCGGCGGTTGTTCACCGGAGCGACTGTCATAGACCATCCAGTACGGCGTACCGAGGGTGCCTGCTTGCATCGCGGCCAAGATCTTCCGTCCCAGTCGGTCGTAGGCCGCCGATTCGTTGACGAAACGCCTGCCCGCCTTGTCGACGAAAATGCCGCCGGTGAAGCACAACGCGAAAACCGCACGGCCGTCGGGATGTATCAGCCCCGGTGACCACCACGCCTGGTCCATCAGGTCGGTGCTCGCGCCGGCGGCGATCGCGGCCTTGTGCGCCAGGCCGGTGTTGCCAGGCGACCCCATGGTGCCCGATACCGTTCCCGGAACACCGTATTCGGTGCGCATCCGCGCGTTCTGCTCGAATCCGCCCGCGGCCAGCAGCACCCCGCGCCGCGCCCTGATCGTTCGCCGCTCACCGTCGCACTCGACCACCCCACCGGTGACGCGACCACCGTCGACGGTCAACTCGACAAGGCTGGTGTTCAGGTAGGCGGCGACGTCAGGGTTGTCGGCCATCGCCCAGAGAAAGCGGCCCACGACAGCGCGTCCACCGGTGAGCAGGTCGGGTTGCGGCGCACCGAGGCGTTCATGGTCCAGCGGGCCGCGGACCTTCCCCCGGAAGCGTCCGAGCCGCTCGTCGGGTACCGACTTGCAAACGGTATGGCGCATACCGTCGTTGCGCGCACCAGGAATTGAGCTGTAGTAGTCCGGCCAGGGCAGGATCTTGAACGCGAAGTGTTCGTCGGCCTCGAGGTATTCGATCAGCCGCGCGCCGCCGCGCACGTACGTCTCCTGCAACTCGGCCGAAGTGCGGTCCCCCACCACGCTGCGGTAGTAGCGCAGCGCGTCTTCGATCGTGTCGTCGGCCCCCGCCCGGACCAGGACAGGGTTGCAGGGATACCACATTCCGCCGCCGCCGGAGTAGGCGAACGTACCGCCGAACTGGTCGGTCGCCTCGACGATCGCCACCGAAAGCCCTTCGCGGGCAGCGGTGTACGCGCCTGCCAGCGCGCCGGCGCTGCCGGCGACCAGGACGTCGACTGTCTCATCAGCAGTGGTCACAGGTTCCTCGATCTGTTGACGAAGCGGCCCTCACGTGGCGAGAACAGCCATCCGCCACCGGCTTTGGTGCCGCCGTCGACGGGAATGTTGTGACCGGTGACGAAGGCCGACTGATCCGATGCCAGAAACAGAGCGACGCGCGCCTGATCCTCCGGCCACCCCACCCGGCCCACCGGCGCCCACGATGCCCACAGCTGCTCGACGTCCTCGTAACCGGTCAGGTAGTCGACCTGTGGCGTCTGTGCGAGGTCGGCGCCGATGCCATTGACCCGGATCCCATGTCGACCCAGATCCACGGCCAAGCAGGTGGTGAAGTGCGCCGCGGCCGCCTTCATCGCGCCGTACACCGGGTCCTTGGGGTAGCCGCGCATGCCCTCCACCGAATGCACGGTGACGATGCTGCCGCGATGCGCGTCGATCATCGACGGAACGAACGCCCGCGTGACCGCGAAGACGTGGCGCAGGTTGATGTCGTACTGCTGCTGCCATGACTCCGGCGTCGAATGGTGGAACGGCACCAGGGGCCGATAGTCGCCGACGTTGTTGACCACCACGTCGACCCGTCCGTGTTCGGTGAGCACCGCGTCGGCCAGTCGCGCGACATCGGCGTCGGCCGTGACGTCGACGACATGGCACCGGATCGAGCCGCCGGCGCTGGTCACGTCCTCGTGGATGCGGTCGGCACGTCCCTGATCGACCTCGGCGACCTCGACGAGCGCCCCATGTTGGGCGAACAGCCGGGCAATGCCTGCCCCGATGCCGTCGCCGCCGCCGGTCACCACGGCGACCCGACCGTCGAGGAGCCGGTTCCAGTCATCAATCGGCGGTACACCCACCGGGTCGGACAGCCCTTCCCCGCCACCGGTCATGGCGACGGACACTAGCCGCTCTCGCCTAGTCGGCGGGCGACTTTGCGGCGGTGCGGCGCGTTGCCGCGCGCGCCGAAAAGTAAAGCACCGCGCCCACCGCCAACAGGATGGCCGCGAACAGCCAGACTTCGGCCGCCTGCTGGGTGAGCAGCAGTACACAGGACGCCACGCCGAGCACCGGCACCGCGGTCCACACCCGGAAGTGGGGATGCTCGACGGTGTCGCGGCGCAGCACCAGCACGGCGATGTTGGTCGAGATGAAAACGATCAGCAGTAGCAGGACGACGGTCTCCGCAAGCGTCGACAGATCGCCCACCAACGTCAGCAGCATGGCCACCGCCGTCGTGGCCACGATCGCCACCCACGGCGTCCGCCGCTGCGGCAGCACGTGACTGAGCACCCCCGGAAGCAGACCGTGCTCGGCCATTCCGTAGGCGAGGCGACTCGACATGATCATGGTCAGCAGTGCGCCGTTGGCGACGGCGACGAGCGCGATGGCGCTGAACAACCAGTCCGGGACGCCGACGCCGGCCGCGGAGACGACGGCCAGCAGCGGGCCCGACGATTCCGACAGCTCGCTCGCCGGCAGCGCGATGGCACTTGCGAGCCCCACCAACGCGTAGAGGACACCCGCGGTGATGAGCGCGCCGAAGAGCGCTGTCGGATACACCTTGCTCGGATTGCGGATCTCCTCGGCGACATTGGCCGACGTCTCGAAACCGACGAACGAGTAATACGCGACGATCGCGCCGGCCAGGATCGCCAGCGCGGGGGTCGCGCCGTCAGGCAGTTCCAGCGTGCGACCGAGGCCGCCGCGACCGCCGCCGACCATGACCGATACCGCGATGATGACGATGAGCAACCCGGTCAGCTCGATGACCGTCATCACGACGTTGCTCTTGACCGATTCGCTGATCCCGCGCGCGTTGAGGCATGCGACGAGCGCCAGGAACGCGACGGCGGCGGGCACCGCCGGAATGTCGATGAACGTAGCGAGGTAGTCGCCCGCGAACGCCAGGGCGAGCCCGGCCGCGCTTGTGATCCCCGCAGCGAGCATGCAGAAGCCGACCAGAAACGACAGCACAGGCTGTCGGTACGCACGCTCGGCGAAGACAGCGGCGCCGCCCGCCTTGGGGTATTTGGTGACGAGTTCGGCGTAGGAGCCCGCCGTGAGCAGGGCAAGCAGCAGTGCCACCAGCAACGGCGCCCACAGCATCCCGCCGACATCCCCGGCCAACACACCCATCAACGCGTAGATGCCCGCGCCAAGGACATCGCCGAGAATGAACATGAACAGCAGCGGTCCGGTGATGTGTCGCTTGAGTTTGCCCTCGGTGCCCGCGTCGCCTTCACCGGCGCGCGCCTGTGCCGTCGACGTCATCTGCCACTCCTTCGCCCACCGGTGTTCTACCCAGAGATCAAACGGCGAAAACGGCTGCATTCGGGTCCAAGAGTCGAGTATTCGCTCGTCGCAAGCCTCAACGGACCACCGGCGGCAGACGCAAACCCGCGGTGACACGCGGGGCGGCCAGCAATCGCCGACCGACGTCGACGTTCAGCGTGACAATATCGAACGCTATGTCGAATTTTCGAACCGCGTAATCACCGAGGAACGGCGATGGGCAGCAATGGCGAGCTCAGATTCGACGATCTGACCGCTCCGCAACTGACCGAGGTTCAGCGGCAGATTCTCGAACACACCGAGCGCCGGACGATCGACCTCGCGATCGAGCCCATGGTCGAGGAGGCCATCGCCGAAGCCGGTGTCGACGACTTCGCGGCCGATGAAGGATTCTGGGATCGCGTCGCCGCCTACGCCGACGCGATCGAGGGTGACGACGGGCTGACCCAACTGATCCGAGGGACTCTGCGGCAACGGATGGTGCGACTCCTGCGCAACAGGTTGTCCCTGACCGAACTGCTCAAGCGCTACCCCGAGATCGAGTCGATCCCCATCGAGAAACCCTTCATCGTGGTCGGGATGCCCCGCTCGGGCACGACACATCTGGTCAACCTGCTCGCCGCGGATCCACGTCGCCGCGCCCTGCCGTATTGGGAAAGCCAAGAGCCGCTGCCGATTCCAGGGCAGGGGCCCGACGTCCACGGAGTCGATCCGCGGTACACCCGCGCAAAGAACGAACACGACGCGATGATGGTCAGCGCCCCGGCGACCGCCGCGATGCACGACCGGTTCCCGGAGGCGATCGAAGAAGAGGTCGAGATCCTCGACCTGGACTTCGCCGCCTACGTGCTGGAATGGCACGCCCGCGTGCCCGGCTGGCGGGACTTCTACCTCGGCCTCGACCAGACGCGACACTACGGGTATCTGAAGAAGGTGCTGCAGGCGTTGACGTTCCTGCGCGGTCCCCGCACGTGGGTGCTGAAATCGCCGCAGCACTGCGAGCAGCTCGGCCCGCTGATGACGACGTTCCCGGACGCCACCGTGGCCTTCACCCACCGCGATCCCGTCGCCGTCATCCAGTCCGCGATCACGATGATGGCCTACTCGGATCGGCTGCGGCGCCGCAGCATCGAACCCCAGTGGCTGCTGGACTACTGGGCCGATCGTGTCGAGCGGCTCCTGCGTGGCTGCGTGCGGAACCGCAGCTTGGTGCCGGAGGAACGCAGCGTGGACATCGGCTTCCACCATCTCAACGGTCACGAACTCGACCTGCTCGACGACCTCTACGCGCGCGCCGGCGTCGAGCTGACCGGCAAGGTCCGCAGGGCTTTCCAGGCATACCTGGACAGCAATCCGCGCGGTAAGCACGGCGCGGTGCGCTATGAGCTGGAAAGGCACTTCGGGGTGTCGCCCGACGAACTACGCTCGCAATTCGCCTTCTATTTCGAACGATTCGATGTGCGACCCGAAGGACACTAGGTGAGCGAGGAGCCGATCTACCGGAGCCGTCCTGACGCCGACGCGCTCGCCCCGGCGGCCGCCGAACGGGCCGAGGAAGTCGCTCCCGGCGTCTGGTGCTCGCCGGGACTCTCGAACGCCTATCTGCTGACGACCACCGATGGCCGCATCGTCGTCAACACCGGTATGGGGTTCGAAAGCCCGGTCCACCGCGCTAATTTCGACGCCGTCGACTCCTCCCCCATCCGGTACATCATCGTCACGCAGGGCCACTACGACCACGTCGGCGGCCTCGACACCCTGCGCGATCCACAGACCCAAGTGGTGGCGCAGGCCAACTGGCGGCATTGGCGCGACGACAACGAGCGACTGCTGAGCTATCGCGCCAACAACAGCGCATTCGCATTCTCCGACAAACTCGCGCACGGCATCGCTGCGATCCAGAAGCGGTTCGGAAAACGGCTCCCGGCCCAGGCGGCCCCCACCGCCGACATCGAGGTGGACGACTCCCTCGTGTTGACCTTGGGCGGTCGCACCATCGAACTGCTGGCCACCCCCGGCGGCGAGACGACCGACTCGATGGTCGTGTCGCTTCCCGAAGAGCAGGTGTGCCTGTGCGGCAACACCTTCGGGCCGGTCTTCGGCCACATCCCGAACTTCGTGACCATGCGCGGCGACCGGTACCGCGATGCGCTGACGACCATCGCCTCGATCGAGCGGGTCCGCGATCTGCGACCCGAAGTCCTCATCACCGGGCACTTCGACCCGATCCGCGGCGCCGATCGCATCCACGGCGAGTTGACCCGACTGCGTGACGCGATCGCCTACCTGCACGACCGGACCGTGGAAGGGATGAACGCGGGAAAGGATGTTTTCACGTTGATGCGTGAGATCACCCTGCCCGCCGAGCTCGAGGTCGGTCAGGGCTACGGCAAGGTGTCCTGGGATGTGCGGGCCATCTGGGAGAACTACTCAGGCTGGTTCCACCACCGCTCGACCACAGAGCTCTACGCCGTCGGCCCCGACGAGTTGAACGCTGACTTCGTCGACCTGGCTGGTGTGGACCGGATCGTGGAACGCGCCGAGACACATCTCGCGGAGAACCGTCCCGTGCACGCGATCCATCTCGCCGAAGCGGTCGTCCACGCCGACCCGGACCACACCGCGGCACGAACCGTGCTCAAGTCCGCACACCAGCAGCTGCTCGCCGCCAGCACCAACTTCTGGGAATCCGCCTGGCTGACCAAGAAAATCGGAGAGTACTCATGACCGCGCGCGCGACGTTCGACTTCACCGGCACCGCGGCGCTGGTCACCGGCGGAACCAGTGGCATCGGGCACGCGACCGCCACGCTCTTCCGCGACGCCGGCGCCAGCGTCACAGTCACCGGCACGAAGCCGAGCCCCGACGACTACGACACCGATCTGGCGGGGCTGACGTATCGCCAACTCGTCCTCACCGACACGAACTCGATCGACGAACTCGTCTCCACCACAAGCACACTCGACGTGCTGGTGAACAACGCCGGCGCGAACTTCCCCGGCGGGCTCAACGAAGCCGAGCCCGACGGCTTCGAGGCGTCGGTGGCCCTCAACCTCACCGCGCCGTACCGCTTGACCGTCGGGCTTCGCAAGGCGCTGGCGGCGTCGACGGCCCAGGGCGGCGCCAGCGTCGTCTTCCTGTCATCGTTGTCGGCGCTGCGGGCGGTCACGATGGTGCCCGGATACGGTGCGGCCAAGGCCGGTATCGCGAGCCTCACGCACAATCTCGCGGTGAAGTGGGCGCCGCGGGGCATCCGCGTCAACGCGGTGGTACCCGGCGTGATCGACACCCCCATGACCGAGCTGGCGCAGACGGTGCCCGAGATCATCGACGCCGAGCTCTCCCGAATTCCTCTCGGCCGCTTGGGCACTGCCGCCGAGATCGCGTCGACGATCGCCTTTCTGTGTACCGAGCAGAGTTCCTATACCAGCGGCTCACTGTTCATCGTCGACGGCGGGTCCACCAGCCAGTGAACGAGGGACACCCATGACGATGGCCATCCTGCGGTTCAATTTCGCTGCACCGCAGGATGACCCGGCCGCCCGTCGGGACCGTATACAGGCGGCCATGGAGCTCAGCGCCTGGTCGGAATCGCGCGGTGTGAGCGCCGTCAGCTTCGACGAGCACCATCAGAGCGGACACGGCTGGAGCTGCAACCCGATCATGACCGCCGCGGTCCTGCTTTCCCGCACCGAACGCGTCGTCGCCAGCGTCGACTGCGCGATGGGCCCGCTCTGGCACCCAGCGCGGCTGGCCGAGGACATCGCGCTGGCCGACACGATCGGCAACGGACGGCTGATCGTCACGCTCGGGCTGGGATACCGCCCCGTCGAATACGAAATGTTCGGAACGCCTTTCGAAGACCGTGGCCGCCTGATGGACGAACTCCTCGAAACGCTGATGTCGCTGTGGTCATCGCCGGACTTCACTCCCGGCCCGCTGACCCGTCCGCACCCGACGGTGTTCGTCGGCGGTAGCGTTCGCGCCACCGCGCGGCGGGCCGCCCGCTACGGCCTGCCGCTGAACCTGCCCAGCCATCTCCCCGAACTCGCCGACTACTACAGGGAATTGTGCAAAGAGGCCGGACACCGACCGATCGTGGTGATGCCGCCACCGCGCAGTCGCGGCATGGTCTTCCTGCACGAGGATCCGGATCGGGCCTGGGCGGAACTCGGCGAGCACTACCTCTGGGAAGCGAGCGTCTACTCCGGATGGGGCGGTGGTCAGGTGCACTCATTCATGCACGGCACGGAGACCATCGAGACACTCGACGACGTGAAAGCCGCGGGCCGGTACCGCTTCATGTCGCCGGCGGAGTTGATCGCCGACGTGAAGGAGAACCCCGGCGACCACATCGTTCTGCACCCGCTCGTCGGCGCCATGCCGATCGACGAGGCTTGGAAATCGGTCCACCTGCTGACCGACGAGGTGCTGCCCGCCCTGGGAAGGCGCTAGCCGGGCACAATCGCAGGCGACATGTCCGAAATCGACGAGCCCCCACCCGCGCCGCGCTGGCCTCATGTCGTGCGGCTCGCGGTGGTCGTCGCGTTCCTGCTCGGCCTGTTCTACCTCGTCGCGGTGGCCAGGGTCATCGACGTCGAGGCGGTGCGTGGCGCCGTCGCCGCCACCGGGCCCGTCGCACCCGTCGCCTACATCGTGGTGTCCGCACTGCTCGGCGCCGTGTTCGTGCCGGGGCCGATCCTGGCAGCGGGCAGCGGCGTGCTGTTCGGACCCGTGCTGGGGTTGTTCGTGACGCTGGGCGCGACGGTCGGCACGGCCGTGGTCGCCAGCTTGATCGGCCGGCGCGCGGGACGCGGCAGCGCACGAGGACTGCTGGGTACCGATCGGGCCGATCGGCTGGACGCGCTGATCGAGCGATGGGGGCTGTGGGCGGTCGTCGGGCAGCGGTTCATCCCCGGTGTCTCAGACGCGCTTGCCTCCTATGCGTTCGGTGCGTTCGGGGTTCCGGTATGGCAGATGGCCGTCGGCGCGTTCATCGGATCGGTGCCGCGGGCGTTCGTCTACACCGCGCTGGGTGCGTCGATCGGCGACCTGTCGTCACCGCTGGCCTACGTCGCCGTCGCCGTCTGGTGCATCACCGCCGTCATCGGCGCGTTCGCCACTCATCACGGCTATCGGAAATGGCGCGCGCACGCTCGAAGCACACAAGCCGAATAGGTCTTACGCATTTCCTTCCGTCAGTTCTCAGAAGGGGTTCGTCGCGGACCGCAGCGCGGATGGGATGGGCACATCGCCGCTGGTCAAGCGCCTGTCGCGAATAGCTCCCAACCACTTGGTTGACTGTGACCGCAGTCACACTAGAGTCGTGCCATGACCAGGAACCACTCTGATTCACTCGCCGCCGGGGGGCTCAACTGGGACAGCTTGCCGCTGAAGCTGTTCGCCGGGGGAAACGCCAAGTTCTGGGATCCCGCCGATATCGACTTCTCGCGTGACCGCGAGGACTGGGAGGGGTTGTCGGAGCTTGAACGGGACTGGGCCACTCGACTGTGCGCCCAGTTCATCGCCGGTGAGGAAGCGGTCACCCAGGACATCCAGCCCTTCATGGCGGCCATGCGCGCCGAAGGCCGTCTCGGCGACGAGATGTATCTGACGCAGTTCGCGTTCGAAGAGGCCAAACACACGCAGGTGTTCCGCATGTGGCTCGACGCCGTCGGGATGACCGACGACCTGCAGCACTATCTGGACGGCCTGCCCGCATACCGCCAGATGTTCTACGAAGAGCTGCCGAAGTCACTGAACGCGTTGGCGTCCGACCCCTCGCCCGCGGCTCAAGTTCGGGCGTCGGCGACCTACAACCACATCATCGAAGGCATGATGGCGTTGACGGGATACTATGCGTGGCACCGCATTTGCGTGGACAACAACATTCTGCCGGGGATGCAGGAGCTGGTGCGACGCATCGGGGATGACGAACGCCGTCACATGGCCTGGGGCACGTTCACGTGCCGGCGCCACGTCGCCGCAGATGACGCCAACTGGACGGTGTTCGAGAACCAGATGAATGAACTCATCCCGTTGGCACTGAAGAACAACGACGACGCCTTCGCTCTTTACGACGAGATTCCGTTCAACCTGACCATGGACGAGTTCGCGGCGTATGCGTCTGACAAGGGAATGCGTCGCCTGGGAACGATCAGCAGCGCGCGCGGGCGGGACCTGGCCGAGATCGACGTCGACTACTCGCCGGTGCAGTTGGAGGACACGTTCGCCGACGAGGACAGGAAGTCGTTGGCCGCCTCGGCCTGACAGACGTCGACAGCAGTGGCGCCGGCGGTGCCTGCTGGGGCAATATGCCGTGCTGCCAGCCTCCGCGCGACATTGTCGCTCACCTACTACGGCCCGGGCCTAACTTCAGCGACAATGTCGCTACGGGGCTGCCCATCGACTAGTCAGTCCGCAGGCGCGAACACCGGCACGTACACGCTTTCGTCGCCGACGTTCTGCCGTTCGAAGCGCACCTCGACGGGAAGTCCGATGCGAACCGAGTCAGGTTCGCAGTCAACGATGTTCGCCGCGATGCGCAGATCGGCCTGCTCGTCCAGTTCGACGATCGCGATCACGTACGGCACGGGAACGGCCGGGTTGAACTGCTGATGGTTGACCGTATAGGTGAACACCGTGCCGCGGCCGGACACCGGACGCGCTTCGAGCGCGCCATTGCAGTCCGGGCATTCAGCGGCCAGTGGACTCACCCACACGTTGCATCCGGTGCAGAAGGGAATTCTGAGCGCGCCGTCGGCTCCCCCCGTCCAGAACGCCCGGTTGTCGTCGTCGAGCGCGGGCAGCATCCGCGTTGAGGGTGGGGCGCCGTTGGGCATAGGGAGCAAAGTACATTCCTATCGGCTGTCATTACAAAGATAGATTGATGGGTGCCGATGAGTTACTTCGAGAAGGACACGATCGTCAGTGGCCTCGGCATTTCACGGATCGGCCGAAAGACTGGGATCCCCGGCCTGGAACTGACCATGGAGGCGGTGCGGGCCGCGATCGACGACGCCGGCCTGACTGCCGACGACATCGACGGATTTGCAACCTTCGGTGACACCTTGCCTTCTGAAGTCGTTGCGGGCCTTGGTAATCAAGCCACTGACGTCGGGGGCGGCTTCGGCACCGGCGGCGTGTTGACTCCGTTCATGTCGGCACTGGTCGCCGTCGCGGAGAAACGGGCGCGACATGTGCTGGTTTATCGGACGGTACAGATGCTGGGTGGCGCGATGACCGATGGGCCCGCCTCGCCGTTGCTCGGCCCACTGGCCAACCCGCCCGTTGAACCGCAACTACCCGGTACGCGACGCAAGCTCAAGCCGTTCGAGGACATCGGCGTGCTGCTCGCAGCCCATGCGTACTCGGCGGCGAACTGGGTCGCCATGCACTGCCAGCGTCACATGGCGCTGTACGGCACGACGCGGGAGCAGTTGGGCTGGCTGGCCATCAACAGCAGGCGCAATGCCGGCCTCAACCCTCGTGCGGCGTTCCGCGAGCCGATGACGATGGACGATTACCTGACCTCACGCCCGATTTCGACGCCGCTGGGCCTCTTCGACTGCGATGTGCCGATCGACGGAGCCATCGCGCTGATCGTCTCGCACGCCGACTACGCGGCGGACTGCCCCAATCCCGCGGTCAAGGTCGAAGCGGTCGGCGGTGCGTACGGCTCGGACGGCTGGTTCCATCGGCCCGACTTCCCGAAGATGGCGTCGAGTGAGGCCGCAGCTGAGATGTGGTCGCGGACGGATCTGACACCGTCCGATGTGCAGGTGGCCGAAATCTACGACGGCTTCACGTTCCTCACGTTCGCGTGGCTGGAGGCGCTGGGTTTCTGCGACGACGGCGAAGCCGGGCCATTCGTCGAAGGGGCCACACGGATCGCGCTCGACGGGGAGCTGCCGCTGAACACCTACGGCGGGCAACTGTCCGCGGGACGCATGCACGGTTACTGGCTGTTGCACGAGGCATGCCTGCAGCTGCGCGGACAGGCAGGCGACCGCCAGCTCGCCAAGCGACCCGAGGTGGCTGTCGCCGCCGCAGGTGGCGGTCCGATCGCGGGCTGCATGGTGCTGACCTGCTGACAGCTGCGAATTAGCCGACGACTTCTTCGAGGAAGTCGATCGCGCGTGCGGCCTCGTCGGTTACGAAAACCAGGTCGTCGAGGGGCACCGGCAGGAAGCCCTCCTCCTCCATCCGGTGAAGCTGAAGCACGAGCCCGTCGTAGAAGCCGGCCGTGTTCAGCAGCACCACCGGCTTGTCATGCAGGCCGTGCTTGCGGAGCTCGAGGATCTCGGTTGCCTCGTCGAGCGTCCCCAGTCCGCCTACCATGACCACGACGGCGTCGGAATGGCTCAGCAACAACGCTTTTCGCTGGGCGAGATCCGAGGCGAACACCATCTCGTCGGCGTTCGTTCTCGCCTTATCCCGCAGAAGCTCCACCGATATCCCGACGAGCCGTCCACCGGTCTCCTGCACTCCGTCAGCGACGACCTTCATCAGCCCCGTATCGGATCCACCCCACACCAACGTGTGGCCGGCCCGTCCGAGGCCTTCGGCGAAGTCGCGCGCCGGCCGCGTGTATCGCTGGTCGAGATCGGCCGCCGACAGAAAGATGCAAACGTTCATGGATCAGTCGACGACGGTCAGGCTTCCCGACGGCGCGCCGAGAGCTTCGACGGTCCGAGCGGCGGCGGTGTCGATGTGCACCCTTGGTGCTGAAGGGAGTTCATCTTCGTAGTACGTACCCGGACCATAGAACGCACCGTAACGGAGCACGACACCGTTCACCCCGAGCACAGCCTCTTCGAGGTAGGTCACCGCATCGGCACCCGGGCCGGGATCCGTTGTCCACGCGATGCTTTGCGCGACGATGCGCGCATGGCTCAAACCGTCCATCGCGTCGATGAGGTTGCGTGTGCCCTCCACGCGGATCCGGGCGTTGAGCAGCTGAGCCTTCGGGATGTCCTCGAATGCATCAGGCAGATCAGTCAGCTCATGCAGAACCACGTCGGGTGAGAATGACTTCAATGCGTCAGCGAGGCCTGCGCGATCGAAGACGTCGCAGATGATGGGTTCAGCGCCGAGCGATGACAGCCATTCCGCCTTATCGGGCGTTCTCGTCATCGCGCCGACGGTGTGGCCTGCGGCGACCAACAGCGGGACGAGGCGGCTGCCGATGACGCCGGTGGCGCCTGCCAGATAGATGCGTTCGGTCATCTCGCCGCCTCCTGTGTCCAAACTGGATCAAATCCAGCTGCACCATCGACGCTACCCATCGATTGGCCTGGGTGCGCGGGCCATTTCCGCCGTGTGTTGGTGGGCCATTAGTAGCGGCCGCAGATCAGCTAGGTATATCTGACTAAACTCAGGAATACGTCCGGACGCGGTTCGCTTGCACCTGACAAGAACGAACATCGGAAAGGTGAAGGCCATGACCGTCGTCAAAGCCGCTGCGGTACAACTCAGTCCCGTTCTGTACAGCCGGGAGGGCACCGTCGAGAAGGTCGTCGCCAAGATCGCCGAACTCGGTGACCAGGGCGTGCAGTTCGCAACCTTTCCGGAGGCGATCGTGCCCTATTACCCGTACTTCACCTACCTGCAGGCTCCGTTCGAACTCGCGCCTCAACACCTACGCCTGCTCGACCAGGCCGTGACCATCCCGTCTGTGTCGACGGACGCGATCGCCGATGCCGCCAGATCGGCCGGTGTCGTGGTGTCGATCGGGGTCAACGAGCGTGACGGCGGCACGCTGTACAACACGCAACTGTTGTTCGATGCCGACGGCACACTGCTTCAACGGCGCCGCAAACTCACACCCACCTACCACGAAAAAATTCTCTGGGGCCAAGGCGACGCCTCCGGCCTGCGCGCGGTCGACAGTGCAGTCGGACGAATCGGGCAATTGGCGTGCTGGGAGCACTATCACCCCCTGTTCCGGTACGCGCTGATCGCCGACGGCGAGCAGATTCACTCATCGATGTTCCCCGGATCGTTCGGCGGGCCGATCTTCGCCGATCAGACCGAGATCGCTGTGCGCAACCACGCGCTGGAGTCGGGAAGCTTCGTCGTCAACGCCACCGGCTGGCTCGACGCCGACCAGCGGGCTCAGATCGTCGCGGATACGGGCGGACCCATCGGTCCGATCTCGGCGGGCTCGTTCACCGCGATCGTGTCGCCGCTGGGTGAATTACTCACGGAACCATTGGTTTCCGGAGAAGGTGAAGTGATTGCCGATCTCGACTTTGCGTTGATCGACCAACGGAAATCGAAGATGGACGCCCGCGGGCACTATGGCCGCCCGGAGCTGCTGAGCCTGATGATCAACCGCAGCCCCGCACCTTACACACACGACGTCACCATCGAGGAGGCCGACCATGTCCGCATCTGAGCCGCATGTAGTCCCGTTCGACGGGGTCCGCGTACGCTTCGACAGCACCAAGAGTTACGACGACCTCGTCGAGGCCCTACTCGCCGATGTCGGCCACGAACCAGTGCCGATCGACGACATCGGGCAGCGCTTCGCAAGCTGGGACTCCTACGAGCAGCAGGTGCAATCCCACGTCGGCCCAGGTGGTTTCATGTTGTTCGGTTCGCTGAACCACGGCGGGTGGATCACCAAGACCGGTATCCACCGAAAGGTGCTGCGTCTCATCATCGGAAATCCGCTGATCGCGATCACCATGCTGCGTCACGACGTGACCGCGGGACTCTTCGCTCCGGTCGAACTACTGCTGACCGACGAGGACAACAACACCAGCGCGCTGACCTACGTCGTACCGTCGTCGCTCATGGTCGTCGAACCCAATCCGCCGCTACTGGCAGCGGCCCAGGAGCTCGACGCCAAGCTGGCCGCACTGGCCGCAAAGGTCACCGCCGCTTAAGCCAGCTTCGCGATGTCCGCCGCCAATTGGTCCAGCCGTCGAAGTGTCTCGTCCCGCGGCTCGGTCGGCAGCTCCACCACAACCCGGTCGACGCCGAGAGATGCGTAGCCGGCGAAGGAATCCACCGATTGCGCGCCGAGCTGACTGACCGTCACCGGCACGTCGTTGCCGGCGACGGCGTGCAGCTCCTCGAGTTGCCCGGCGAGCACGTCCGGCGACGGGGCGATCGCCATCCAACCGGCGTGCAGCCGGGCGATCCGTCGATAAACCGCAGGTCCCCCACCACCGATGTACAGGGGCGGATACGGCTTCGTCACCGGCTTGGGCCAACAGAAGATCGGGTCGAAATCGACGAATTCACCGTGGTATTCGGCCTCGTCCTGCGTCCAGATCGCGGCCATCGCATCGAGTCGCTCGTCGGCCACCCGCCCGCGTACACCTGGATCGACACCGTGATTCGCGACTTCCTGACGGTTCCAGCCCACCCCCACGCCGAAGATGAATCGGCCCGCCGACACCAGATCGAGCGATGCCACCTCCTTGGCGGTGATGATCGGATCACGCTGCGGAATCAGGGCGATGCACGTACCGAGCAACAGCGTCTCGGTCGCACCCGCGGCCGCCGTCAACGCGATGAACGGATCGAGCGTGCGGTAATACTTCGGCGGTATCGGGCCGCCCGCCGGATACGGACTCGCGTTCCTGACGGGGATATGCGTGTGCTCAGCCAGGAACAGCGACTCGATGCCGCGCTCCTCCACAGCGGCGCCGAGTTCGGCGGGGCCGATTCCCTCGTCGGTCACGAACGTCAAGACCCCTACCCGCATGTCGGCTCCCGTCGTCTGCCGCAGAACGACGTCAGTCTAGGGCGACGTCTGATGCGGATTGGGAAGTTTGGCGCTACCCGGCGGTGGCGTGAGAGCCCAGGTGTCGCAGGCCATCGCCAACATCGCGTAGGTGCCGACGACGAAGATGAGTTCCATCGCCTGGTGTGTGCCGAACTCGTCGACGAGGCGTTCCCAGGTCTGTGGTGCGGCACGTCCGTCGGCGAGCAGTTCGTCAGTTGCCTCGAGCACCAGCCGGTCTGGGCCGTCGAATCCGTCGTTGCCTTGGGTGAGACGCGTGATGTCCGCTTCGGACAGACCACCGGCGGTCGCGACTCTGACATGCTCGCCCCAGAAGAACGCCGATCGTCGAGTCTGGGCCAGCCGAAGGATCGCCAGCTCACGCAGGCGCAGCGGCAACTCGCCGCGCTGCAGCAGAAAGGCGTTGTAAGCCAGAAACTCCCGGGCCATCGCAGGGTGGCGGGCCAGCACACCCAGGATGTCGAACTTGACCGGGTCACGGGCGCTTCCGGAACCGGCCCGCGGCACGTCGTCACCCGGTATGCCGAACAACGCACCAACCGCGGCGTATTCGTCGTCACCCCACTCCTCGGCGGCCAGCGGGCGCAGCAGCGTCATATCGCTCCGTTCAGTCCGTGCAACTCGGCCAACGCATGAATCTGTTCGAGGAAGTGGTCACACGAGCGGTGCACGAAATGGGCGAAGACAGTCGTGGTGCCGGCCGCGGCCATCTTCTCCAACGTCTCCTGCGCCGCTGCGGGATTTCCCACCGGGTCCAACGGCTTCTCCGGAGGTAGGACCAGCTCGAAGCCCGGCGGAACGTCGCGGTCCTTCAGCCACTCGGCGGCGGTGTCGGCCGATACGGCGAACGGGCACCACCCATCCGCGAGTGTGAGCGCCCGCCGCAGTGACCGTTTCGTGCGGCCGCCGACCCAGATCGGCATATGTGGCTGCAGCGCACAGGGATCGATGGTGAGACCGCTGAAGGAGTAGAACTCACCGTCGTATACCGGTTCGTTGGTCGGCAGCGCGGCGCGCAGCGCCCGCAGGGCATCGTCACCGCGCGCCCCGCGGTCCTCGAACGGCGCGCCGAGCAGATCGAACTCCTCGCGCAGCGATCCGACGCCGACGCCGAGGATCACTCGGCCCTTGCTGACATGATCCAGTGTGCCGTAACGCTTTACGATCGCGAGCGGATGGTGGTAGCCGAGCACCAGGGTCATGGTCGCCAGCCTGATCCGCTCGGTGCGCGCCGCGATGTAGCCCAACGTGGCCAACGGATCCCAGTAACGTGCGCCGCGCCTGCCGGCCTCGGACGAGGGTATGCCGATGTGCTCGCTGCATGTCAGGTGGTAGTAACCCAGCCGATCCGCTGCCTCGGCGATCCGCCCGATGTCCTCGATGGTGGCGTCGCGTTCCCACGTCAGTGCGGCGCCGCCGACGTTGGTGACCACCGGCGTCGCGATGCCGATCTTCACTGCAAAGGCTCTTCGCCCGCGAGGATCGTGCGGTGCATGAGACGCCCGCTGTCGACGGGATACTCCAGCACCCGGTGCATCGTGCCGGTGTTGTCCCACATCAGCAGGTCCCCGGGTTCCCACTCGTGGTGGTAGACGTACTGCGGCTGGGTCGCCCAGTCACGCAGACGGGCAAGCAGCGCGCGGCTTTCCTCCACCGGCATGCCGATCACGTAATCGGCTGTCGCGCCGAGTAGAAGGGACTTGCGACCGGAACGATGTGTCCACACGATGGGACACGACTTCGTCGGCGACTTCTGCCAGAACGTGATCTCCTCGTAGCTCATCTCGGGGCGGACGTAGTACTGCGACCGCTCGGCGCTGTGGACCACGCGAAGATCGGCGATGAGTTCTTTGTCCGATTCCGGGAGATCGTCGTACGCCGCATAGGTATTGCAGAATTCGGTGTCGCCGCCCGTCTCGGACAGCTTGACCGCCCGCAGCAGCGTCGCAAGATTCGGGTAAGGCTGCAGCGAACCGTCGAAGTGCCAGAACATCGAGCCCTTGAGGTACTCGGCGCGCTGATTGACGTCCTTGTCGAGCGAGATTTTGTAGATGCCGCTCTCCCCCTCGTTCGCGGGAATGTCGCCGAGCGTTCTGGCGATCGCGACCTGTTGTTCGTCGGCGATGTCGAGTCCGCGGAAGAAGACGACACCGCGCTGCTCGAGGATCGCGCGGATGTTGGCCGCCTCGGCGCCGCTGAGCAATGTGTCGAGGTCGGTTCTGATCTCGCTGCCGATCCGCGGGGTGAGGTCGACGACGTCGAGTTGTGCAGAGGTGATTCCCATGACGAGTCAGCTCACTCTCGTCAGGATGGTATTGGCCGAATGCTTCACGCGCGGTTGCTTCCACAGTTCCACCGCCAGTGACACGGTGATGAGCGAGTAGAGCAGGTTACGCAGGTTCGCGACATCCTCGGGCAGCGGCTCGGAGTAGTCGAACTTGTCGATGTACGCGACCGCTTCCTCGGCGAACGGGAAGACCTCGTCGTAGAACGCCTGGATCTGCTCCATCGAGGAGTTCACCCGCTTGACGTAGCGCTGGTGACCGTCCTCGATGGCCCATTCGTCGACCAGGTGCTCGAGTTTGGAGAACTCCGGTGGCAGAAGCGAACTCATGATCCGGCCTTCTCCTTCTCCCCGGCTTCTACGTAGTCGCCGACGACCTTGTGCAGATGGCGCAGCAGGATCTCCTCGTCATTCATGGTGAAGTGGGTGAGAACGCCGCTGTTCAGCATTGCCTGCAGGCCTTCGGACGGGCTGGCGTCCTCGAGGATGATGTCGTTGAGGAAGGTCACGGTCAGTTCCTGGCCCAACCGTTCGCGATGCGTCGTCGGCGGCTGGTAGTACGCCTCGGTCTCGAAGATGTGCGAATGCGGACCGGTGGGCCAGTGCGTGTGCACCGTGTACCCCGACGCGCCGAAGATCAGCACGAAGTTCGGGAAGAACTGATACGAGTCGAAACCGTACTTCTCCGATCGTGTCGGATTGATTCCCGGCGGCATCGGCCCCCGGTCGATCCGCTTGTTCCACGGGCCCGCCGCACTGGCCTCGAAGACGCATTCGATCGGTTTGGAGTACGGCGTCTTGCGCGACGGCTCGCCGGCGAAGGAGAACATCCGGTGGGGACCCTTGAGTTGATAGGCGAGCGCATCGGTGAACGGGTTCGGTTGGTCGAACGCTTCCCTGGCCTCCGCGGTGACCGCCCCGAACGAGGAGGCGTGCAGATATGGGCCGTGGTAGCTCTCGGCGAAGCTGTCGACGAAAATCTTCCAGTTGCACTGCAATTCGGCCTTGAACCGATAGAGCTGGTGCGGCCCCTCGAACAAGTACCCCTCGAGATCGTGCGCGAGCTCGCCGAGATATGACCGCAGCGGCTCGGTGTTGTGCGGGTTGAGGTTGACGAAGATGAACCCCTCCCATACCTCACACTGCACCGCGGGCACCCGGCAACTGTCGGCGTCGAAGTCGAGCAGCAGGTCCTTGCGGGTGGCCGAGTGCAACGAGCCGTCGAGCTTGTAGCGCCAGCCGTGGAACCGGCAGTACAGCAGCGGCGCGCGGCCCTCGATCTCCTGGAACGGATCGTCCTCCCACAGCATCTTGTTGCCGCGGTGCGGGCAGATGTTGTGCATGGCGCGGATCACGCCGTCCTTGCCGCGCACGATGATGAGCGAGGTGTTGAGGAACGTCAGCTCACGGGTGAAGTAGCTGCCCGACTTCGGCACCCGCTCGACCCGCCCGACATACAGCCAGGTCTTGCGGAAGACGTGCTCGCGTTCCTTCTCGTAGAACTCCTCGGAGACGCAGTCCTCAAGTGACACCGGGCCGCGGCCGAGTTCGGGATAGGCATCGGTCCAATGTCCGCTTTCGGGTTTCGTCACCAGGCTGTCGTGACTCATGAGGCACTCCTCAGACTCGACCCCGATTACAGATGGGCCGACGCTAACAGCTGCGGAAATGGCGAAAACAGATGCAGAACCGCAACACCCTGTTGCATATTTGGAACACCTGATGGAACAGAACCTGCCCTTTGATCTCGACGCCCTGCTGGTATTCGGCAAGGTCGTCGAAAACCGCAGCCTGTCGAAGGCGGCCGCGCTGCTCGGCATGCCCAAGTCCACGGTGAGCCGCAAACTGACCAAGCTCGAAGCCGATCTCGGCATCAAGCTGCTGCGCAAGAACACGCATCAGCTCACCGTCACCGACCTCGGCGAGAAGGTCTACAGCCACGCCGTGAACATCCTGGCGGAGGCCAACGACGTCCGCGCCCTGGTCGAGGGCAGCAGGGCGGAGCCGCAGGGCGAGCTGAGGGTCGCGATTCCGATCTTCCTCGGTATCGACTACGCGTCCCGCGTCGGCGCGGCATTCCTTCAGCACTACCCCCAGTCGCGGCTGGACATCAGGTTGGTGGACAACCTCGTCGACCCGGTCAAGGACGGGTTCGACGTGGTGTTCGGCACCGGGCCGCTTCAGGATTCGACGTTGATCGCGCGGAAGGTGTTCAGTCTCGAGCTCTTCCTGTGCGCCTCACCGGACTTCGTCGCCCGGCTGCCCGGACCGATCACCGATCCCGCACAGCTGGACACCGTCCCGTTCGTCGACTTCGGCTTCGGCGGGCCACGCAAGATGAGCGTGGCAAGACTCAAGCGCCGCTACGAGCTGTCGCCGCAGGTGCGGGCGCGCGCCAACAACTTTCAGGTGTGCAAACAGTACATTCTGGAGGGGCTCGGGATCGGCGTCATGCCCACGCAGATCATCTGCACCACCGAACTGCGGGAGGGCAGCATCGTCCCCGTCCTTCCGGAGTGGAAGCTCGACGCGATGGATGTCCACATGATCTATCCGTTCGAGCTCTCGTTCTCCACGCTCATCACCGCGTTCTACGAGACCGCCTGCCAGATCATCGTCGAGAACTCCGCACGAACCTGAGGTGAGGTGAATGTTCAAGCAAGTCTGTTTCTTTCGCAAGCGTCCGGACATGACGATGGACGAGTTCATCGACTATTACGAGAACCAGCACTCCCGGCTGTCGGAGCGGATGGGGCGGTCGCCGTCGATACCCAACGCGGTGCGATACGTGCGGCGCTACCTGACACCCGAGCGCAATCCGGTGACGGGCGAGGTGATCGATCCGGGCTACCACTGCATCATGGAGATCTGGTGGAACAGCCGCGAAGACTTCGAGAACTCACAACGCATCATCGCCGACGCCGAACGGCTGCCCGACATCATGGCGGATGAGGCGAAACTCTTCGCCACCCACAGCAACCCGATGTGCTCGGTAGTCGAATACGACTCACCGATGGGGCCGCAGGGGCAGCTGCCGCGCGTCGAACTAGTCTACGAGGATTGAAGATCGGGCTTTCATCGCTTTCGACGAAATGCAGCGAAAGTTCGAGTGAACGTCTGCATTTTGTTGATACCGATGCGCCGCGGGTGGATCTAGGCCTCGGTGAACACGTCGATGTTCTCCACGGGAGTCAGCATCACCACCGGGATGTGTCGCGTCGTCGCCTTCTGATAGTTGAGGTACGGCGGAAACACCCGCGCCATGTAGTCCCAGATCCTATGCCGCTCTTCACCTTCGGGTTCCCGCCATGTCGCCCGGAACGCTTGGGTGGCGACCTGTACGTCGACGTGATCGCCGGCGCGGATGTTGAGATACCACTCGGGGTGTTGGTCCGCGCCACCCTTGGACGCGACGATGACGATCTCGCCGCCGATGTTGCCGTAGATCAGCGGAACGATCTGCGTCCTGCCCGACTTGCGGCCCTTGACCCTGATCAAGCAATGGGTCGTGAAGCGATGTCCGCCGACATCGCTGATGTCTACGACATGGCCCGCCGCGCCGCCCGATCGCAGGTACATGTCCCGGTGCTGGGCGGCCCATTCGCGGCGTTTCTGCCGGATGGCGGCTGCCGATTCGTCGCTCATTGCGCCTCTTCCTGATGGCCTTCCCGATACATACCATGGCCCCAATGACCGATTTGCTCAATGGCATCCCGAGGGTCGACCCCACGGCCGAACCGTCGTGGATGCTGCGGGCGGTCGGCACGATCCTCGCGTCGTACGCGGTGAAAACCGATGGGGTCCGCACCATCAACGTCTTCCGGTTGTCCCCCGACGGCGGGGTTTAGCCACTGGGCGGGCGGGCGAACCTCGACGCATGGAGCCTACGAACGATCCGCCGTCGACGCCCAAGGACGCCACCAAGGCGACCGACGAGCAGCGCGAGATGCAGGACAAGCTCGACCATCAGAACGACGATCCCGAAGCCCCTGGCGGGCATCAGACGAAGGATCAGGTCGCCGACGAAACCTAGTCACCTACCGTGCGTGGCGAAGAATTGGGCGCTGGCGTTCGAGGCGTCCAGCCAGGTGTGCCCGCCGCCGTCGATCTGGATGAGCGAGACCTCGGTGCCGTTGGCGCAGCCGGCGGCCGTGAACCGGGTGACGCCGGGCATCGGGGAATCCTCGACGGGCGCCGGGCAGCCGTCGATATCGCGCCACCGCTGGGCCATCGCCGGAGCTGCCACGATGTCGCTCGCCCCGCCTCGGCCCACCATCGCTCCACCGTTGAACGGCACGACGGGGTCCGCCGTCCCGTGGATCATCAGGACGGATACCGGTTGCGACGGGTTGCACGGCAGCGAGGAGCCCAGCGTCGCCGCCACCGAGGCGACGGCGGCGAAGACGTCGGCGCGATCACAGGCCAACCGGTTGGCCATGAATCCGCCCGCCGAGATTCCGGTGGCGAAGACCCGGCCGGGGGCGATGCCGAAGTCGCGCGTGAGCCGTTCGGCGACCGCGACGAGGAAGCCCACGTCGTCGACCCCCTGACGGTCGGGTATCGAAGCGCCGCGCCCATCGGCCCAGCTGAGGTCGATGCCTTCGGGATAGGCGACGACAAATCCGTGCGCATCGGCAACGGCGTTGTAGTTCGTCGCCGCGGCCTGTGCGCCCCCGGTCATCCCGGAGCCGTGCAGGTTGATCACGAGCCCGTTCGGGTGTTCGAGACCCGGCGGTACGTGGACCAGGTAGGTGCGCTGCACGCCGCCGAACGTCAGAGCGTCGGGAAAGTCGCCGCCAGGGACCGCCGAAGCCGGCACCGCGCTATAGGCGACGAAGCCCACGAGAAGGGCGATCAGCGCCGTCGCGCGCCCGAAAATCCGCAAAGCTGGCTCCCCCGGTTGTGGACCGACAGTCGTACGGATCGCATTGTTGCCGCGCAGCCCGATTCAAAACCGCGTTACGGCAAAATGTGCTGCTCGACCGCCCGGATCATCCGACCGCGAAAAGCTCCAGCTGGATGTTGTCGGGGTCGCGGAACACCACCGTCGCGAAGGGGAACGGCTGATCCCCCGCCCTGATGCCGGAATGCTCGATGCCGAGTTCATCGAGCCGGGCCGTCCACGCCTCGAGATCGGCGCGCGTGGCGACGTTCAGCGCGAGGTGGTCCAGCCCTGTACGCGCCTCGTCGAACGGCTGCCCGTCGTTGCCGGTGTTGGTGTGCAGGCCGATCACGACGCCCGAGCGCGGTTCGACGAGCAGTTCGCCGTAGCCGGTGTCCTCACATCCGTAATGCGGGAATTTCATCGGAACCCGGTCGGCGCCGAGCAGGCGCTCATACCAGGCCAGGCTGGTCTCCAGGTCGGTGACGGTGATGGAGACGTGGTGGATTCCGGTGATTCCTACCGGTCCGCTTTGATCTGGCTGCATAACGTCGGTCATATCAGAAACTGCCACCCGCCCCGCGTCATTGGGCGGATTCTGCGTCTCACGCCGTGTACGGTGGGTTTCAGGACGTCGTCCGGGGGGTATAGCCCGGACCACGAGAGGTTCAGATCCGAGCCGCGTCATGCACTACGCAGTACCGGATAGGGGCTTCATGTCTGAACCGACTTCTGAGTACGCCGACCTCACCGAGATGTTCCGCCATTTGGCGACCCTCGATGAAGGTTCCCCGGCGTACCGGCGTCAACGCGACGCCATCATCGAGCGAGGTCTTCCGCTCGCCAATCACATCGCACGGCGCTTCCGAAACCGTGGCGAGCCGGTCGACGATCTCATCCAGGCGGCCCGCGTGGGCCTGGTCAACGCCGTCAACCGCTTCGACCCCGAGAACGGCTCCGATTTCCTGGCGTTCGCTGTGCCGACGATGATGGGCGAGGTGCGCCGCCATTTCCGTGACTACGGCTGGGCGGTGAAGGTGCCGCGCCGGCTGAAAGATCTTCAGAGCCAGATGGTCAGGGCCCGCGGCGAACTGTCACAAGAGCTCGGCCGCGCGCCGACGCCCTCCGAGATCGCGAAACACCTTGGCATCGAACGGGAATCGGTGATCGAAGCGACGATTGCGAGCAGCAACTACACCACGCTGTCGACCGACGTGCAGGCCGGGCCGGACGCCGAGTATCGGGCCATCGGCGACACGATCGGCGATGTCGACCCCAACCTGGACAAGGTCGTCGACCTCGAGACGGTGCGTCCGCTGATCGCCGCCCTGCCGGATCGCGAGCAGACCGTGTTGACGCTGCGGTTCTTCGAGAACCTGACCCAGACGCAGATCGCCGAGCGGATGGGCTACTCACAGATGCACGTGTCGCGGCTCATCGCCAAGGCCCTCAACACCCTGCGGGAGCAGGTCCGCGAACCGGAGCGAGCCGACGCCCGCGAACTGGTGTCCGCCTGATCTCCTAAACCCCGCCCGACCAGCCTCGACGCGGGGCCGCGCCGGCCTTTAGAAAGTGCCAAGGTCCGCACCGCACCCTTCTTGCATGTCTTTTGTCGGGTTGCTGGTGAAGCTGATGCGTAGCGGCATCTTGACGCGCTTGGCCGCATTCACCGTGCGGTCCCCCAAGCTGGTGCTCGGCGCTGTGGTGGTTCTGCTCGGCGTCAGCATCGTCATCGGCGGCGGGGTCTCCGACAAGCTCGCCGTGGGCGGCTACAACGCCCCGTCATCGGAGTCGACGCACGCGGCCGAGGTCATGGACCAGAACTTCGGCACGACCGCGAACCTGGTCATCCAACTGCTGCCGCGGGAAGGCACCATCGACGACCCCCAGTCGCTCGATGTCGCCGGTCAGGTGACGGACCAGATCAAGGCGGAGCCGGACGCGAAGGTGACGCGTTCGTTCACCGACAAGTCGGCCACCGACCTGCGCAGCCGCGACGGTCGCTCCGGTCTGATCCTCGTTCACGTCAGCGGCACCGCGGATGAGGCCGCCGACACCGCGAAGGAGTTGATCGCCGGACTGCCCGACAACCCGAATGTCGAGGTGCGCGCCGGCGGCACCCTCGGCGTCCAGCAGGAGATCCGCGCCAAGGTCAAGAACGACATCAAGATCAGCGAAAGCATCGCATTGCCGGTCTCGTTGGCAGTGCTGGTCATCGTTTTCGGCGGGCTCATCGCCGCATTTCTGCCGATCGCCGTCGGTATCACCTCGATCGTCACCACGCTGCTCGTACTCGTGCTGATGACCACGGTCACCGAGGTGTCGACGCATGCGCTGACGGTCGCCACGGCCTTCGGTCTCGGCTTGTCCATCGACTTCGGCCTGCTGATGGTGTCGCGGTTCCGGGAGGAGCGCGCCAGCGGCAAGGATCACCAGGCGGCGATCATCGCGACGGTCGCCACCGCCGGCCGCACGATCATCTTCAGCGCCGCGACGGTCACCCTGGCCATGATGTCGCTGCTGGTGTTTCCCACGTACTTCCTACGGTCGGTGGGCATCGCCGCGAGCGCGACCGTCGTTTTGTCTGCATTGAGCGCCATCGTCGTGCTGCCCGCGATGCTCGCCATGCTGGGGACGCGCATCGACTCGCTGGCCATCATCAAGCGCAAGACTCCGCCGTCGGCCGATTCCATGTTCTGGCGGCGGTTCGCGGAAAAGGTCATCCAGAAACCGCTCACGTATGCCCTGCCGGTCGTCGTGGTGCTCATCGCCCTCGGAGTCCCGTTCCTGAAGGTGCAATTCACCAACCCCGATGAGCGCGCGCTGCCCACCGACTCCAACGCGCGCCAGGTGGCCGAGTCGCTGCAGCGCGACTACCCCCTCGACCCGTCGCAGGCGATCACGTTGGTGACGCAGAACGACGCAGCCTCGCTGGATGCCCTCGCCGCCGAAGTGTCCGGTATGGACGACGTGGTTCTGGTGGACGGTTCGATCGGACGGTTCGAACGAGGCGCACGTGTCGCCCCCGCGCCGCCGGGCGAGGCCAACGGCGCCGCCTACGCGCTGGCTTACCTTGCGGTGGATGCGGATTCGGAAATCGCTGAACACCTCGTGCACGACATCCGCGCGAAGATCACCGACAAGCGGGTCGAGGTGGGCGGACCGACCGCCACGCTCCTCGACAGCAGGCACGCCATCGCCGAGCGGCTGCCGTGGGCGATCGGATTGATCGCGGTCTTCACCTTCATCCTGCTGTTTCTGTTCACCGGCAGCGTCGTCGTGCCCATGAAGGCGCTGCTGCTGAACCTGCTGGTGCTGTCCGGCGTCCTCGGCGTCATGGTGTGGATCTTCCAGGACGGGCACCTGTCATCGCTGCTGGGATTCACCCCGGCGCCGCTGAACCTGTCGATGGTAGTTCTGCTCTGCGCCATCGCATTCAGCCTTTCCGTCGACTATGAGATCTTCCTGCTGAGCCGGATAAAGGAAGCCCGCGACTCGGGGATGTCGAACAACGAAGCGATCGTCGTCGGACTCGGTCGGGTCGGCCGGATCGTCACCAGCGCAGCGCTTCTGCTGACAATCACGCTGGTGTCGTTCGCCAACGGCATGTCGTTCATGAAGATGTTCGGCATCGGCACGGCGCTGGCCGTCGTAATCGACGCGACCATCATTCGCGGAGTCGTCGTGCCGGCATTCCTGCGCGTCGCAGGCGAACTCAACTGGTGGGCGCCGAAACCATTGCGGTGGCTGCACTCCCGTATCGGTATCAGCGAAGCGCTGTCGTTCGCCGTCGATGAGGTGACGTCGGAGGTGCCGCACCGCACCGCGGACGCGCTGCCCGCAGAGCTGCTCCGCACCCTGGCCGTCAAGCGCGCCGAGCTGGCGGGGCGGGTCCAGGTGGTGTCCGGACAGCACCTGGTGGCGAACGTGAACGGCACCGTGATCGTGGTCGCCAACCGCAGTTCGTTGTCCCAGCAGGCCATGGCCGCGCAGCAGATGTCGCATCTCGTCGAGATCGTGCGGCGGACCGAGCCCGAGATGTTGGCGTATGCGTTCTCGCAGCTCACCCGCAGCACCACGTGGAGCCGAGATCTGGCAGAGGTCGGCGTCGTGATTCCGACGGCCAAAGGCCTGGAGATCTTCCTGTGCGGCGGGGTGACCGTGACGCTCGACAACGGCACAAGCGTCACCCAGATCGAAGGACGCAACCGCTGCCTGCACCGTTCCGTTCAGGTCCCCGGCGTCGCGGCGGTGGTCAGCGTCGACGAGCTCGGTAAGCGGCCCGCCGTGGCGCCGCCGCATCGCAACGACGCCTACGCGCTCGCCGATGGCGTCGTGCACGGCCGGGGTGCGGTGGTGTGGTCGACGGACGCCGCGCCTGCCCCTGCGCCCGCGGGGCCGGCACCGGTCGCGACTCCCTTCTCGGGTCCCTCCTCGAGTCCCCTCTCGACCAAGCCGACGCAGGAGTTCTCGGTGCCCACCCAGTGGGTGGTCCTCGATGACAATTCCCGGCTGCGGATCGACCGTGACTGCGTCATCGGCCGGGACCCACACGGTTCGAGTGCCGCGCGCGAAGGTCTTCGGCCGCTGCGCATCGACGACAGCTCGGGCCTGATGTCTCGCGCCCACATGGAGATTCGCATCGTCGACGGCGAACTGGTGGTCCTCGACCGCAACTCGACCAACGGCGTGCTGATGCGCGAACCGGGTCAGCAGATCTGGACGCGCCTTGTGCCGTGGCAGCCGGTGGTCTTCCGGGCCGGCGCGTCGGTGCGCGTCGGTGGGCGGACCCTTCATGTCGAGTCGGCCGACGAGCGTACGCGCCGGCTGACACCCGTGTACGCCCCCGCGATATCGGCCTAGCACCCAACGGCTCCTACCCGCGAGAGTGCACTCACGGTTGTTGTCGCCGCCTCACAACAGCCATGAGTGCACTCTCGACGATGAGTTTCGCCGCCGCGGCTGGTCTCTATCTCCGACACACCATCAACCGCACTTCAGGGGAGCCTCATGACCGCCACGTACACCTTCGACGTCTTCTCCAGCCTGGACGGGTTCGGCGGCGTCAACGGCGGGGACTGGGGCGGCTACTGGGGCAAGCAGGGCCCCGAACTGCTCGACCATCGTCTCTCGCTGTACGACCAGGATCAACGAATGGTGTTCGGTGCCAATACGTATCGGTTGTTCGCGCAGATGGTGGCCGAGAGCACCGAGGAGTCAGACGTACGCGATCCCTGGGTCACCCGGATGCGGCACCTACCGACCATCGTGGTGTCGTCGACCTTGGAGGCGCCCCTCGACTGGCCCCACGCGACGGTCGTGAGCGGTGATGCC
Organism: Mycobacterium barrassiae; assembly: GCF_025822765.1. Taxonomy (GTDB): domain Bacteria; phylum Actinomycetota; class Actinomycetes; order Mycobacteriales; family Mycobacteriaceae; genus Mycobacterium; species Mycobacterium barrassiae. The sequence continues at coordinate 721,508 of NZ_JACKUK010000023.1, forward strand.
GTCGACGTCGTCGCCCGACTCAAGGAAGAGTCGCAGGTCCCGTTGCGGTCACACGGCAGCCTGTCGATGAACCGTGCGCTGATGGCTGCCGGCCTGGTCGACCGCCTTCAGGTCACGGTCTTCCCGGTGATCACCGGTCAGACCGGTGATGATCCGATCCTTGCCGGCGCCGCCGACTTCGACCTCGAGCTGATCGAAAGCCGAACGCTCGACGGCGACATCCAGGAACTCGTCTACCGGCCCACCCTGCACACAGCGCACAGCGGCCGGGGCTGAGGCTGCCCGGCCGCTGTGCATAGGGGGTGTGTCAGTAGTCGGCGGCCGCCTTCTGAACGACGACGTCGAGTTCTTCGGCGAGCAGAAACCGCTCGGCAACAAGCGATTCGGCCGCACGTCGCGCTGCGGCGACGTAGTCCTCACGGGACGGATACCGGTCGGTGACCGACGGACGTCCCGGCGGGAATGCCACCTTGCTGCCGACCCGCTCATAGAGGACATCGGGCAACTCGTCGATGTGGCGGCGCGGGTTCCACCCCGTGTATGCGGCCAACGGCGCGGCGACCGAGGGCAGCCGGATGCCGGCCACCTCGTTACCGTCTTCGTCGACCGCCGACACCAGGTCGACGTACGGCGCGCCCAGTTTGATCGGCCAGCGGCCGATTCCACGATCGGCATCGGGGCCCAGGTCGATGTCCCGCGTGTACGGAAGCGCCGACGGATCGGGGGCCGCGATGTGGCTGAACAGCGACAGGACTTCCTTGCGGGCCACCGCCGTGCCGTCGCTGGTCCGCGGCACCTTGCTCGGCGGAGGCTCGACACCTTCGCAGACCCAGTCCTCGAGCGCCGCGAACAGGGCCCGGTTCACGGGCGTGACGTCGAGGCGGTGCACCGGGTTGGCCGTCGGGAACGCCTCCTTGAGCTTGCTGCTCCCGAAGTGGTCGGTGCTGGCCAACAGGTACGTGCGGACATCGGGATCCTCGGGCAAGTCCGCACCCGTGACCGGGTCGACGTGCAGCAGTGCGCCGCCGCTCTGCCAGTACTCTGTCGCACTGTTGGTGAAGATCGTCTTCGGCACACCGCCCAATTGACGTTGCCGCGCAAGCAGTTCGGCGGCCGCGAAAGGCGCCACATTTCCGAAACCGTTGACCTGAGCCACCGAGGGCTGCGCATACCGGTGGTTGAACTCACCGGTGGCCGCACTGGCGGACTCGCTGAAGACGCCGTCGAAGACGGCCATGCCGGTCTCATCGATGTTGAGTCCGTCGGCGAGGAACTGGCGCAGGAGCCGTCCGGCCTGTGAGACTCCATAGGCGAAGGCGTGCTCGATGCCGTCACTTCGAAGATGCGCCACGATGTCGCGGATGGCCAGCATGCCGCAGCCGACGACGGGGGTCCGCGCCGTCCGGTACACCAGCTCGTACCAGTGGAAGGGCCTGAAGCCGCCGTCGAGTTCCAGATGCGTCTCGTCGGTGAATCGCCAACGGTCCCTTGGGATGACGGTGGGCTCGGCGTCCGGCGAGGTGCGCACGCTCAGCACGGCGTCGGGGTCGTCGACGTCAACGGTCGGGTAGTCGGTGAAGGTGAACAACGCCTCGGCGCCGGCGGGCAGTGCGTCGATCTCGGGCACCGTGAAGCTGAGCGGGTGGTCCGCGCTGGCGCTGTCCGATCGCCATTCCAGGCGCATGAATCCCGGCGGCACGTCGGCGTGAGGGACGGACATGCCAAGGATTGCCGGCCCGCGCTGCACATCCCACTGCCAACCACACGACGCGATGGTGTAGCCGCGGTTGAGCAGGAAGTCGTTCTTCAGCCACGGCGCAAGGGTCGGTACGCCGCGATTCGGTACGACGAAGAGCAGCTTGCCGTTGCCCCCGTCGACCGGACGAAGAAGTTTCAGGTCGGCGTCGAACCGCACCAGGCTGTCGTCGTCGCGAGGTGCGAGCTCGAGGTCGACGATGCGCTCGTTGGCAAGCAACTCGGGATCGACGGCGAAATCGACCGTCGCCTCTACCCACTCGTAACGGTTGTCAGAGTGGGGATAAACCGTTTTGACGTGAACTGACTCGACGGTCATTTCCACTCCTTCGGTTCGATGGTTGTTGGGTAGGAATTTGCGGGTAGGGGCTTGGAAGTTTCTTAACGACGGAATTCGGTGTCAGGCGACTGCGTGGAATCGGCGTGTGCCGGTGGTGGAGTCGATGAACTCGTCCAGGGCGGCGATCACGGTGTCGGGGCATTCCACCTGAGGCTGATGACCCGCACCTGGAATGACGTGGAGCATGCTGCCGGGAATTGCCTGGTGCGCCGAATGTGCGTGGGCGGCAGGGATACAACGGTCTTGGTCGCCGAAGATGATCAGCGTCGGGAGGTCGGTCGGCAGTCGGTCCATCGCGCTGACCGCTTGGCCACGGTGGTCGACGACCGATCGAAGCGTCCGCAGGAACGCGGCCCTGCCCTGCCTGTCGGACAACGAAACCTGAGCGCGCAATGTCTCGCTGTAGCGGGTGGCCTCGCGACCCGAGGACAGTGCACGCTTGCGAAGCGCGGCACCGACTTTGACCGCCGGCCGGGAGCCGATCAGCGGAAGCACGAGTTCGGCACCGGGCAGCGACAACATCCGCAGCAGCAGCCCCAGGTCGGGACCGAGTCCGCCGCTGCTGACCAGGACCAGCCGTCGGCAGTATTCCTTGTGCTGATGGGCGAACTGCAGGGCCACCCCACCGCCGAACGAGTGGCCGACGACCGTGGCCTCGCGGACGTTGAGGGCGTCGAGGAAGTCACGCAGCCAGACCGCGAACGCACCCAGCGAGTAGTCGCTGCGCGGCTTGTCGGACTGTCCGTGGCCGAGGAGATCAACGGCGATGACGCGGTACCGCAACGCGAGTGTGTCCACGACGTTGCGCCAGCAGTGCGAACTTCCGCCGATGCCGTGGATCAGCAAAAGCACGTCGCCTTCGCCCTCGTCGAGGTACGCCACCCGGTTGCCGTGCAAGGTCAACTTGCGAAGGTTCATCGTCGGCTCGGTGGCCGAGTCACTCACTGCTCTCATTGGTCTCCTCCTTCCTGGTATGGAGGGAGGGTGCGGAGCCCTACTTGGAAATTTCTTAACGCACCCGTCAGACCTGCGGAAACTCCGCCTTTGGTCTGGTGCGGGTGTGCGACGCTACGACGATGGCGGTGACGCACCTGCAAGGGAAAAGAGGCCGGATCAGGCGGGTAGGCGTGGTGCTCGCTGCCGCCGCCACGGTGCTCGCGCTGTGGTCCGCAGCCCCGGCCGCCGGCCAGGATTGCGACACACAGACGACGGCGTTCTCAGCTGCGTTCGAGGGGCTGCCCAACGACTTGAACGTCGTTCCCATCTGCCCCGCGGACATGGGAGCCGGATTCGACGACGTCGACGCGCAGTCCTCGACGCCGACCGCAGGCCGGGTCACCGACACCGGCATGTCCCCGGACATGGTCATCCTCGATGTGCTCGTGGCGACGCTCGAAGACGGCGAAGGTTACGTGGACGGGCTGTTCTCGCGTCTCGGGCCAGACGCCCGCGGCGGCGACGTCACCCTTGACGGCAAGCCGGTGCAGTACATCAACGTGCCGGGCGGTCCCACGGGTTACGCCTACGGCGCGGGCCAGACGGTCGTCGTCGGCTACGTCAAGGCGCCGCCGGGGCCACCATCGAGCAACTACGGTGCGCTGGCCGCACGGGACGCCTACACCCGCATTCTCGCCATCGCCACCGGTTCGCCGCTGCCCGACATCCCGCCGCCGGCCAACGGTCTCGACCAGTGGCCGCTGGCCCGCGGACACTTCACCACGCCGACCGATCCCGGGTGGGTCTACTTCCGGACCCCGACGGAAAAGGCCGGCGTCGACTCCTACTCCTGTGGGATCGCGCCGGGTGGCGGCCTGGCCGGCTGCGACTTCGTGCCGGACAGTGCGCCCGAGGGAACCAACCAGACCATCGTCGACGCGAGCGGCGCCCGCTACGTCCACTCCGAGACCGCCACGTTCACGCGCGATGTCGACGCACTGCCCGCCGGTGAACGCCTGGAGAACGGGCCCGCGGCATGCGGTTCGACCTATCAGGGCGCCGTGACCTGTCGGATCGGTGACCACAAGTTCGTCACCAACGGCTTCCTCGAGTGACGGGAAGGGACGGAATTCCCCAATGTCGGCCCGGATTGAATGCATCCGAGCTAAGAAAACATGGTGACGATGGCACCTGAGGCGTTCACCACTCGCGGCCAGGGCGGCGTTCAGATCGTCGGCGACCGGATCGGCGACCCTGCCGCGCCTGCGGTGGTGTTCCTGCACGGGGGCGGCCAGACCCGCAGGTCATGGGGCCGCGCCGCCGCCGCCGTGGCCGCGCGCGGCTGGCAGGCGATCACCCTCGACTTCCGTGGCCACGGCGAGTCCGACTGGTCCGCCGACGGGGACTATCGCGTCACTTCCTTCGCCCGCGATGTGCTCGAGGTGCTGCGTGAGCTTCCGCCGAAGCCGGTGTTGGTCGGCGCCTCGCTCGGCGGCTTCACCTCGATGCTGCTCGAGGGCGAACTCGTGCCGGGGACGGCGCGCGCAGTGGTACTCGTCGACATCGTTCCCGACATTGATGAGTCGGGCGCGTCGCGGATACACAACTTCATGTACGACCGGATGAAGTCGGGTTTCGATTCCCTGGACGAAGTCGCCGACATGATTCAGGAGTACAACCCTCACCGTCCGCGGCCCTCCGATCTGGACGGTCTTCGCGCGAACCTGCGTCACCGGGACGGTCGCTGGTACTGGCACTGGGACCCGAAGTTCATCGACGGCACGTCGGCGCTGCCGCCGATCGAGGTGACCGAGGTCGATCGCATGCACAAAGCCGTCCAGGCGATCCTCGACTCGGGCATTCCGATGCTGCTGGTGCGCGGCCAGATGAGCGACCTCGTCACTCAGGAACGAGCCGACGAGTTCCTCGCCAGATTCCCCGCCGTCGAATTCGTCGACGTGGGCGGCGCCGGCCACATGGTCGCCGGCGACCGCAACGACCACTTCGCCGGAGCCGTCATGCAGTTCCTCGACCGGCACGCCGAGACTGCGTAGAGCTCGCGAAAATCGCGGCGATCTCTAAGCAGTTTCGGCGAAAAGTAAGTTAGGCCGGCTGGTGCTCGTCGCGGTCGCCGAAGACCTTCTGCATCCGACGTCTGGACGCGGGCGTCTGCACCCGCTGCGGCCACCAGAACCACCGGCCCATCAGCGCCGCGATCGAAGGCGTCATGAACGACCGCACGATCAACGTGTCGAAGAGGAGACCCAGTGCGATGGTGCTGCCGACTTGCGCGATGCTGAGCAGATCGCCGAACACGAACGACGCCATCGTCGCGGCGAAGACCAGGCCCGCCGACGTCACCACGGATCCGGATCCCGCCATCGCGCGGATGATGGCCGTCTTGAGCCCGTGATGAAGTTCTTCCTTGAACCGGGACACGAGCAGCAGGTTGTAGTCGGAACCGACTGCCAGCAACAGGATCACGGACATCACCAGCACGATCCAGTGCAGACGAATGCCGAGAATGTGTTGCCAGACGAGCACCGAAAGCCCGAAGGAGGTGCCCAGCGACAGCAGCACCGTGCCGACGATGACCGCTGCCGCCACGACGCTTCGCGTAATGAGCAGCATGATGATGAAAATCAGTGTGGCAGCGGACATCCCGGCGATGATCAGGTCGAAGTTGGACCCGTCGTGCATGTCCTTGTAGGTCGCTGCGGTACCACCCAGATAGATGGTGGATCCTTCGAGTGGCGTGCCCTTGATGGCTTCTTTGGCCGCCTGCTTGATCGCGTTGATCCGGGCAATACCTTCTGGGCTCGCCGGATCGCCCTCGTGCTCGATGATGAAGCGCACCGACTTGCCGTCGGGTGAGATGAAGTTCTTGATGCCGCGTTTGAAGTCCTCGTTCTCGAACACTTCCGGCGGCAGATAGAACGAGTCGTCGTTCATCGATTCGTCGAAGGCGTCGCCCATCGCGGACGAGTTCTCCTGCTGCGCCGCCATCTGATCCTGCATGCCCTTCTGCGAGGCATACATCGTCAGCATCATCGTCTTCATGGTCTTCATGGTCTGGATCTGCGCGGGCATCAGCGCGACCAGTTGCGGCATCAGCGAATCGAGATGTTCGAGATCGGGCAGCAGGGCCTCGATGTCGGCGGTCATGATGTCGACGCCGTCGAGGGTGTCGAAGATCGACCGGATCGAATAGCAGACCGGGATGTTGAAGCAGTGCGGTTCCCAGTAGAGGTAATTCCGCATCGGCCGGAAGAAGTCATCGAAGTTAGAAATATTGTCACGCAGCGCCGCGACGTCGACGGTCATCGCCTTGGTCTTGGCGACCATGCTGTGCGTGATGTCCGCCATCTGCTGCGTCAGCTCCGACATCCGCGTGAGCGTTTCGATGTTCTTCTGCATGGCGTCGGCCTGAACCAGCATGTCGGCCATCCGGTCCTGGTTGTACTTCTGGTTCAGCTGGTTCGTCGTGCCCTGCATGCTCAGCAGGAACGGAATGGTCGTGTGGTCGATGGGCTTGCCGTCGGGACGGGTGATCGTCTGTACCCGCGCGATGCCTGGCACTCGGAAGATCGCCTTGGCGATCTTGTTGATCACCAGGAAGTCCGCCGAGTTCCGCAGGTCGTGGTCGCTTTCGACCATCATCAGCTCGGGATTCATTCGGGCGCTGTCGAAATGCCGGTCGGCGGCGGCGTAGCCGATGTTCGCCGGAGTGTCATCCGGCATGAAGTGGCGTCCGTCGTAATCGGTCTTGTAGCCCGGCAGCGCGAGTAACCCGACCAACGCAAGAGCGCACGTGGCCACCAGAATCGGGCCTGGCCACCGCACGACGACCACACCGATCCGACGCCAACCCCGGGAGGCGATCGCGCGTTTGGGGTCGAACAGACCGAACCGGCCGCCGATGACGACCACCGCGGGGCCGAGCGTCAGTGCGGCCATGACCGCGACAAAGATGCCCACCGCGCACGGGATCGCCATGGTCTGGAACCACGGCAGGCGGGTGAACTTGAGACACAGCAGCGCACCGGCGATGGTCAGGCCCGAGCCCAGCACCACGTGCGCAGTGCCGTGGAACATCGTGTAGTAGGCGGTTTCCCGGTCTTCGCCGGCGCCGCGGGCCTCCTGGTACCGGCCGATGAGAAAGATCGCGTAGTCGGTGCCCGCCGCGATCGCGATGAGCGTCAGCAGGCTGGTGGCGAACGTGGACAGCCCCATGACGCCGATGTCTCCGAGGAACGCGACGATGCCGCGGGACGACCCGAGCTCGATGAACACCATCAGCAGGATCAAGATCGTCGTGGCGATCGAGCGGTAGACGATCAGCAGCATGATGAAAATGACGACGAGCGTCGCGAGGGTGGCCTTGGCCGCGCCCTTGTCGCCGGCGACCCGCTGGTCGGCGTTCATCGCCGCGCCGCCGGTCACGAACGCCTTCACGCCTGGCGGAGGAGGGTTCTTCTCGATGATCTCCCGCACAACGGCGATGGACTCATTGGCCAGCGTCTCGCCCATGTTCCCGCGAAGGTAGAGCTGGACATAGGCGGCTTTGCCATCGTTGCTCTGGGCGCCCGCCGCGGTCAGCGGATCGCTCCAGAAGTCCGCGACGTGCTCGATGTGCTCGGGATCGTCCCGGAAGGCCTTGATCAAGTTGTCGTAATAGCGATGGGCCTCGTCGCCGAGGGGCTGCTCGCCCTCGAGGATGACCATGGCATTGCTGTCGGAGTCGAACTCCTCGAAGTTCTTACCGATGCGCTGCATGGCGATGAAGGCCGGTGCGTCGTGAGCGTTCATCGACACGCTGTTGGCCTCGCCCACCGCTTCCAGGGACGGCACGAAGAGGTTCGTCACGACGGTCAACGCCACCCAGCCGAGCACGATCGGCACGGCGAGCACTCGGATGGCGTGAGCGATCTTAGATCGCTCGGTGGTGACAGAACTCATCGTCGGACTATCGGCCCCTCACTGGCCCACAAGAAGCCGCGGCGTCACACGACTCGCACAACGCGACGTATATCGACATATATGTAGCCCGTCAAACTGTCGCCTGTCAATTGCTACCGCAGCCGCCTGACGTGGCCGGCACAGCATCTTTCCAGGTAGCCGCAGCGGCGCTGCACGCCGGCAGGCAGTTGTTGGGATCGGTAGCCACCTCGGGTCGCTGTACTTGCCCCAGTGACGACGCCAACCCGGCGGCGCCAGAGAAGCGAAAGGAACCCAAGAATGAACATCGTGCCCACCCGCATCCAGGACCAGGTCAGCCACGTCGACCGCACGCTCAGCCTGGTCTACGGAATCCTGGCCGGCGTGACCGCGCTGTGGTCCATCTACCGCGTGTTCTGGCTCTTCTACTCGGCCGCGGTGTACTCGAGCTTCGGCTGGTTGGCCACCACCTTGATCTTCCCCCTCATCTGGTGGGGCATCGTCGCGGTCGGATCGGGTTGGGTGTCCGCCGTCTTCCTGCTCCGCTATGCCAAGCAACCCTGAATAGGTGGGTAACCGGGTGGGGCCGCAGTCACCTGCGGCCCCTCTTCGGTGTGTGCGTCACCTGGACGCGGCGTCGACCTGTGGCTTATGACGGTCGCGGAAGAATCGGGCGGCCTCGACGATCGCCTCTGGAGTCGGCGAGGGATTCCAGCCGAGTTCGCGGACAGCCTTGGAGTGATCGAGCGGCGTCATGATGTGCATGAGCCGGATGTTCAGCGGTGTCAACTGGCTGTCGCGTCGGCGGAGTCGGGCCAGCCAACTGTTGGGATAACTCACAGCCGACATCAGGCGTATCGGTATGCGCCGCCGCGGCGATGGGACGCCGACGGCCCGGCAGCCGATCTCGTGGATCTCGCGGGTGCTCATGAACCGTTCGGAGACGATGTAGCGCTCGCCGGGCCGTCCCCGCTCCCCCGCGAGGATCATCGCGTCGGCGGCGTCCTTGATCCCGACCACCTCGGCTTCGTAGCCGTCGATGTAGAACGGCATCTTCCCGCGCACAGCCGCCGACAGCAGACCGCCGTGCGGGGTCGGCAGCCAGTCACCCGGGCCGTAGGTGTTCGAGACGCACATCGCGACGGCGGGCAAGCCCTTCTCGGCGTGGTAGCGCAGCACCATCTCCTCTGCGACGACTCGGCTGCGGATGTAGTCGCCTCCGAGGTCGAGCCAGTTGTGTGCGGTGCCCTCGTCGGCGAGGCCGTCCGTGGAGCGGCCGATGGTCCCGATGGAACTGGTGAAGACGAAGCGGTCGAGGTCGGCGTGCACGGCTACGTCGAGGACCGCGCGCAATCCGTCAACGTTGGTGCGCCACATCGGGGTTGGGTCGAGTAACCACGGCCGCGCGTCGACGACGCAGTAGTACACCACGTCGCAGCCGTGCATCGCCGCTCGCACACTCGACTCGTCGAAGATGTCGCCGCGGTGGATCTCGACGGCCAATCCGTCGATACCTCGCGTCGAACTGGTGTCGCGGATGAGCACCCGTACGTCCTCGCCACGCGAGACGAGTTGTTTCGTGACGTGTGACCCCAGGAATCCGCTGGCGCCGATGACGAGTTTCTTCGATGCCATTGTCCGCCTGTCTCAGATGGTCGTCCGCTCCGACGCAGTGATGCTAGCGAGCGCGAGTCGGGGGTGTTCTTGGCGACCAGCCGCCACCTAAGCTCTATCCGTGCGTAACGCATTCCATCAGCAGCTCGACGACCTGATCGCCGGCATCGCCGAAATGTGCGGTGCCGCCGGTGAGGCGATGGAATCCGCGACCCAGGCGCTGCTTCAGGCCGATCTGGTGCTGGCCGAGCAGGTGATCACCAACCACGACCTCATCGTGCAGAAAGCCCGCAAGACCGAGGAGCAGGCGCTCACAGTACTCGCTCTGCAGGCTCCGGTCGCTGGGGATTTACGCGCCGTGGTCAGCGCTTTGAAGAACATCGCCGACGTCGACCGGATGGCTGCGCTGGCGCTGCACGTCGCCAAGCTCACCCGTAGACGTCACCCGGAACACGTGCTCCCCGAGGAAGTCAACGGCTACTTCACCGAAATGGGCCGTATCGCAGTCGATATGGGAAGCAACGTCAAACAGGTGGTGCTGTCCAAGGATGCCCACCGGGCAGAGCAACTCGCCGACGACGACGACGATATGGACAACCTGCACCGCCACCTGTTCTCGGTACTGATGAACCGGGAGTGGCGGCACGGCGTTGCCGCGGCCGTGGATGTCACCCTTTTAGGCCGCTATTACGAGCGGTTCGCTGATCACGCCGTCGAGATCGGTCGCCGGGTCATCTTCTCGGCCACCGGCGAATCGGTCTGAGCGCTGCGCTCAGACCGTCGCTGGGCGTTCCTGCGCCCGCCGCCGTATCCGTTCCCACGGCCACGTGATCAAAGCCCAGACGATGAGCACGATGGCCACCTCGACGAGCAGGTACACCGGCCACGGCCCCAGGAAGTCCAGCACTGATGCGGTGGGCGGTTTGCCGTTGAGATAGCCGTAGTTGGTGCCGACGATCGCGTTGAACGTGAACGTGAAGGCGCCCCACACCAACGTGGCGATGACCGCGAAGCGGTAGTCGCGCCAGCTTGGGCGCATCCCGCGTCCCCACGTCAGGTAGATGGCCGCCCACACGACGAGCACGTGCAGCGCGAAGAAGGTGACGAAGAGGTGGTGCGGGAAGTCCGGTGAGCCTTCTTCCGGTGTGCCGACGTCCGGTGTGATCAATGCCTGCGAGCTGAGCACCAGGCACCAGTAGTAGGTCAGCACAAACGCCCAATGTCGTTGGGTCCAAAGCGCGTAGACCGCAACGAGTTCGGCGACATCACACAGCTGCAACGGAATCGATGTCTCGGCGGCCGGTTTGATCAGTTTGTAGGTCAACGCCACCAGGAACATCGCCAGGATGACAATCGCAAAGGCCCGGCTGAAGATTCGGGCCTGCGATTCGGTCTGCCGTCGTCCGCCCCAGATCAGCAGCGCCGCGCCGATCGCGAACACGGTGAGGACCACCAGATGCGACGGCCCGTAGGCCGTGAATTCCCGCTGTGCTGCCATCAGCTCCATGGGGCCCCCTGTTTTGTAGAAACCCTATTGCCTCAGGCGCGTCACGGCTCGACTTGGCGCAGATCGCTTCCGCAGGTTTGCAGCTAGCCGGTACCTCGACCGCCCGACAGCCTGGATGACTCCGACGCCGGGATCGACGAGGTTCATTGGCATGGACTTCATCGGATCACGCCGCTGGGTGATGCGCCTTTGCGCGCTCGTCGGTGTGGGCGCCGCCATCGCCATGGTGGCCGTCGCGTGCGCCGCCCCACAACCGCACACACCGGCGTCGGGGACGTCTGCCCTCAGCGCGCCGACGGCGCCGGCGCCGGACGCGGTGAAACCCACGGTCGTGTTGGTTCACGGCGCGTGGGCCGATGCGTCCAGCTGGGACGGTGAAGTCACGGCGTTGCAGATTAAGGGCCACGACGTCCGGGCGATCGCCAATCCGCTGGAGAATCTCACCACCGACGCCGAATACGTCTCGAACTTCCTGAAGTCGATCAGCGGGCCCATCGTGTTGGTCGGCCATTCCTATGGCGGGTCGGTGATCACCAATGCGGCAGCAGGTATCCCGAACGTCAAGGCGCTCGTCTACGTCGATGCCGCCGCGCCCGATGTGGGCGAGACCAACGGCTCGCTGAGTGGCTCGGACTCGGTGCTCAAGCACACGCCCGAAAGCGAACTATTCGACAAGCTCCCCTACCCCGGCGCGCCCACCGGAGCCGTCGACCTCTACCTCAAGAAGGACATCTTCCTGCACAACTTCGCCAACGATCTGCCGACCGATGAAGCGACCCGCCTGTGGGCGACCCAGCGCGCGGCATCGAGTGCTGCATTCGAAACACCGTCGAAGGCGGCGGCGTGGAAGACGATCCCCTCCTGGTACTTCATCAGCAGCGGCGACCAGATCATCACCCCGACTTCGGAGAAGGCCATGGCCGAACGGGCGCACTCGCACGTCACGGTCTTCGACGGCGGCTCACACCTCACGCTGATCTCCCACCCCGACGCGGTGACAGACGTCATCGAGGAGGCCATCGCCTCCGTGCACTGACCTCCTCGCCGGACGGTCTATGTCAGCGGCGCGGTTGCGGCGTCAAGCAGCGTTCGCGCCAACCATTCGACTCGGTCGACAGCCTCATCAATCGTCAACGACCCGGTCAGCACCGCCGCCAGCGCGCTCGACAGCGCCGCATTCACTCCGAAGCTCACGTTCGGGACACGTTCTGGCTCAATGCCTTCGAGCAAACGATCGAACAGCTCGGCGTTGGTTCGGGCCATGTGGTCGATGCCCGTCCTGATCTCGGGATCCTTGGAGGTCATCGCCTGCAACATCAACGCGGTCATGTTCGGATGACGGTGGAAGGCGCGCTGCGCGCGCTGCAGGTAGTCAAGTGTCGCCGGTAGTGGCCCACTACCTTTGGCACCGCTCGCCGCCACGACCCGACGCGTCAACCGCTTCTGCCAATCCTCCAGCGCCGCGGCCAGCAGGTGTTCCTTCGAGTTGAAGTACCGGTACACGGTGCCCAGCGCCACCCCGGACCGCTGAGCCACGTCGCGCATCTGAACAGCATCGGCGCCGACCTCGTTGATCAGGGCGATGACCGCCTCGACGATCTTCGCCCGGCGCGCCAACTGCGCGCTGGTCATATCGGCTGTCGACAGGACATCGCCCTCAACGCGCTCCGCGATCCTGGCTATGACGATGCGCCTTTCACTCGCTGCATTTCATAACGTCGTTCTAGCTGCTCGCCGCGATCATATCCCATATCAGCAGCTAGCGGCCCCCCATTTCGTGAAGCGCGCTCCGTCTGCTTGACTCTAAATAGAACCTTGTTTCAAAATGGAAGCGAGAGCCGTGGCACTTTCGCCGCGGTTGAGCCGATCGGAGGAATCAATGCCAGGACCCGTCGGTCTCCCCGTGATCGACACGATGATCGGCTTTCCGCACGAGGGGTCAGCCCAGTACGACTTCATTCGACGGCAGACCAAGGACCGTGAGTCCAAGGAGGGCTTCGACTTCCCCGTCGAGTACATCTTCAAAGACGTTCCGAAGGGACTGCCCACCGATGATCCGGTGTCGCTGGTGTTGCAACAGATGGATCGGTTCGGCATCGAGAAGGCCATGATCGGTGTTTCCGAGGAGTGTGCGGCCAAGGCACTCAAGACGTTCCCGGACCGTTTCGTTCCTTCGGGCGCGATCTTCGACCCCAACGACGTGATGGGCTCGGTGAACGGGATCCGCCGAGACTACGAGCAGTACGGGATACGGGCCACGTCGGTGTTTCCGGCGGGCACATTCCCGCAAGTGGCGATCGACGATCCGAAGATGTACCCGATCTACGCCACCTGCGTCGAGCTGGGTCTGCCGATCTTCGTGTGCGCCGGAATCCCCGGTCCGCGGGTGCCCTTTGCCCCGCAAGAGGTCTCGCGCATCGATGTCGTGATGTTCGACTTCCCCGATCTGGTGTTCGTCACGCGCCACGGCTGCGAGCCGTGGGAGGACCTCGCGGTGAAGCTGATGTTGAAGTGGCCCAACCTGTACTACTCCACCTCCGCTTTCGCCCCGAAGTACTACCCGAAGGCCATCATCGACTACGCCAACTCGCGCGGTGTCGACAAGGTGCTGTATGCGGGCTACTTCCCTATGGGCCTGTCGCTCGAGCGGATCTTCAGCGAGCTGCCGAACGTGCCGTTCAAGGACGAGGTGTGGCCGAAGTTCCTGTACGGCAACGCCGCCCGCATCCTCGGCCTGACGGACTGATCGATGGCCCTCGCGATCACCACTGAGCAGGAACAGTTGGCGGCAGCTGTCACCGACTTCGCCGCGCGGCACGCGCCGATCGACAAGACGAGAGCGTCGTTCGACTCGATCGCAGCAGGCGAGACGCCCCCGTGGTGGGAAGAGCTCACCGCGTACGGATTTCACGCGGTCCACCTCTCCCAAGCTGCCGGGGGCCAGGGCGGCACGATGACCGACCTGGGTTGCGTCATCGAGGCCGCCGCTGCGGCGTTACTGCCGGGGCCCCTGCTCAGCACCACGATCGCCAGTGCCGTCGCCGATCTGGCCGACGATTCCAAGACGGTCCTGATCGCCGAACTCGCCGCCGGAGCGACCGCCGCCGTCGTGCTCCCGGAGCACTCCGAGGTCCGCGCTGTCCCCGACGGCGACGGCTGGCGCCTTGACGGAACTTGTGCGCCGACGCTCGGAATAGCCGCCGCGCAACGAATCCTGGTCGCCGCGCATACCGACGACGGAACGGTGCGCTGGTTCGCCCTCGCGGCCGACGGGCTGCCGATCGCGCGGCCACGCGGCACCGACCTGAGCACGGACGTCGGCACCCTGACGCTGACCGCCCACGCCGTGTCCGCGAGCACTGAAATCACCGGTATCTCCGTCGAGCGCGCCCGCTGCACCGCTGTCGCCCTCACCGCGTGCGCGTCCGCGGGCACCGTGCGCAGATGCGCCGAGGCCGCGACGGACTACATCCGCACCCGTGAGCAGTTCGGCCAGCCCGTCGGCGCCTTCCAAGCCCTGCAGCACAAGGCCGCCGTGCTGTTCGTCCACTCGGAACTGGCGTCCGCCGCAGCCTGGGACGCCGTCCGGGCGTGCGGGGATTCCATTGAGCAACAACGGCTCGCCGCCGGAGCAGCCGCGGTGATGGCCGTCGCCACGGGCCCCGATCTCGTCCTCGACGCCCTGCTGATGTTCGGCGCCATCGGATACACGTGGGAGCACGACACTCACCTGTACTGGCGTCGCGCGACCGCTCTCGCAGCATCCATCGGATCCATCACCCAGTGGGCCCGCCAATCGGGTGAACTCTTGCTCACGGAGAAGCGTTCGACCGCACTGAATCTCGGCGAGGTCGAGTCGGAGTTCCGCGCATCCATCGCCGCGATACTCGACCAGGCGCGCGAACTGCACAACGCGCATGCGTCTGATGACGACAGGGCGCCGGGACTCGCCTGGGGAGATCAGCGCGATCTGCTGGCCGAGCACGGCCTCGTCGCGCCGCACCTGCCAACGCCGTGGGGCATCGGCGCGTCCTCGTTGCAGCAGGTCATCATCACAGAAGAGTTCGACAAGCGTCCCGATGTGCAACGACCCTCGCTCGGCATCGCGGAGTGGATCCTGCCGACGATCCTCAGCCACGGAACCGACACGCAGCGGCAACGATTCGCCGAGCCAATGCTGCGCGGCACCGAACGTTGGTGCCAGCTGTTCAGCGAACCGGGCGCGGGCTCCGACCTCGCATCGCTGAGCACCCGCGCCCGAAAAGTCGACGGCGGCTGGCTGATCAACGGCCACAAGATCTGGACGTCACTGGCCGACCGAGCGCAGTACGGGGCAATGCTCGCCCGCACCGATCCCGACGCCCCCAAGCACCGGGGCATCAGCTACTTCCTCATCGACATGACCTCGCCGGGCATCACGGTCGAACCGATCAGACAGGCCAGCGGGCATCAGGACTTCAACGAGGTCTTCTTCACCGACGTCTTCGTTCCCGACGACATGCTCGTCGGAAAACCCGGCGACGGTTGGAATCTCGCGGTCGCCACCATGGCCGTGGAACGCACCGCGATCGGCAACTACGCCAACATCGACCGATCGGCCGCGCTGCGCCGCGTGGCCCGCAACGACGGTCCGGATCGAGATGCCGCCCTGCAGGCGCTCGGTGAGGTCGAGGCATTCACCGCCGCGATCAAGGCCATGGTGTTGCGCGAGACGCTTCGGTTGGCGCAGGGGCAGGCTGCCGGTCCGACCTCCAGCGTCGCCAAGTACGCGATGGTGATGCTGCTACGCCGCGCGTCGACCGCGACCCTACGCCTGACCGGCGCCGCCGCCCTCCTCGAAGAGTCGGATCCGGCCGTCATCGGTCCCTACTTCGAAATGCCGTCGGAACTCATCGGCGGCGGGACAGCCGAAATACAGCTGACCGTGATCGCTTCGATGATCCTCGGTTTACCGCGCAAGTAACGCGATCAACAGCCCCAGCGGAAGGAACGCCAGACGTGAAAGCGGAATTGGATTTCACATTCTTCGACTGCGACAACCACTATTACGAGGCCCTTGACGCGTTCACCCGGCACATCGAACCGGAATACCGCAAACGCGGGATTCAGTGGGCCCAGATCGATGGCAAGCAGCGGCTGATGGTCGCCGGTCGGGTCAACAGGTTCATTCCGAATCCCACCTTCGATCCTGTCGGCAAGCCGGGTGCGCTAGATGAGTACTTTCGCGGCCGGAATCCCAAAGGCGCCGACATGAATTCGCTTTTCGGCGAGTTGGAGCCTATCCCCGCTGCCTACCGCGACCGCGATGCGCGACTGGCGTTGATGGACGAGCAGGGCATGCAGGGCTGCATCATGCTGCCCACCCTTGGGGTCGGCATGGAGCAAGCGCTTCTGTCCGATCTGGATGCTCTGGTCGCGACGTTCCGTGCGTTCAATCGGTGGATGGACGAGGATTGGGGATTCGCTTATCAGGAGCGCATTTTCGCCGCGCCCTACATCACGCTCTGCAAACCCGCAGCGGCAGTGCGCGAACTGGAATGGGCGCTGGAACGCGATGCCCGCTTCATCGTCATGGTTCCCGGACCGATCTCCACGGATGTCGGCATGCGCGCACCGGGCGACCCGATGTTCGACGACTTCTGGCGGCTGGCCAACGATTCGGGCATCACCGTCTGTTATCACTCCGGCGAAACGTACTACTCGAAGTTCATGCCGGCCTGGGGTGAACCGGACTACATGATGTCCTTCCAGGCGCTGCTGGGGTTCCGATCGCTGTTCTCCGGCGACGCACTGCAGGACACCTTCGCCAACCACCTCCACAACGGCCTGTTCCTCCGGTTCCCGAATCTGCGAATGGCGTCCATCGAAAGTGGCTCGGCGTGGGTGTTCCACCTCTTCGAGAAGTTGACGAAGTCGTACGGCCAGATTCCCTTCATCTATCAGGAGGACCCGCGCGAGACGTTCAAGCGCCACGTCTGGGTGTCGCCGTTCTACGAGGACGAACTCGCCAGCCTGCTGAAACTGCTGGGCCCGGAACGCATCATCATGGGTTCGGACTTCCCGCATGTGGAGGGTCTCGCCGAGCCGGCGTCCTACATCAAGGATCTCGAGAACTTCGATTACACGCCTGAGCAGTGCCGGACCGTCATGCGCGACAACGGGCTCAGTCTGGCGACCCGCCGCCCGGTCTGACGGGAGCTCTGTGGAAGTCGAGAAGGCCAGCCTGGTCGCGATGCTCCTGGAAGTCGGTGAGGAGAACGCGGCCGTCCTCGTGGCCCGCTCAGAGCTGGGCGAGACGATCGACACCGATCATGACCTCGACACGCTCGAGAAGTTCGGGCTGGAGCGCGATCAGGTCGACGAGATCGCGCGGCTGGCCATTGGCGCGATCCAACCCGACGACGTGAACACCCGGCGCCGACAGGGCGATATGGCGAAGGCGATCTCACGGCGCTGGGCCGACCTCGTCGACGACTGGACGTCGAAATGAGCGGACCTTTTCACAACTAACCCTTCTCGCTTTGGTCACGATTGATGACCGAGAATCCGCGTCCGGCCACCACGGTGATTGGATCGGCTGAGCGGCCGATCGCCAACGACGGCCCGGAGGTCATATGGGATCGCTGGCTCCAACGCAGTTCATCGCGCTGCTGGTGGCTGTCGCAGCCGTCGCGGCGGCGTGTGGCTTCGTCGCGTCCACCATTGCGCGGCGCAATAAACGCCACGCTCGACGCTTCTTCCTCGCGGGCTTCTTCTGTGGGTTGGCCGCCAGCGCGCTCGTGCGCCACTTTCCCTGGGCGAGCAGACGCAAAACTCCGCGACACGCCGCAGTTTTGGGCCCCTTTGTGTCTGCTCGCGGGATAACTAGACCGACAGCAGCCGTTGGAAGAAGTCTCGATATCGCGTCAGCGCGACTCGCAGGTCCTCAGTGGAGGCGGCGTCGTCGCGTGCCCACTGCGCTCCGAGGCGTGATCGCGCGTCGTCGACGCGTGACATGAGCTGCTCGATGGCCTCCTCGATGAGTCTGTCGGCCTTCTCGACGGATCCGGCGGGGTCATCGACGAAGGCCGCTTCGATGTCGCTCCACCGTGACTGCAGATCGGAAGCGTCAGCAGGCGAGAGCAATTCGTCCTCTGACGATGCGTCTTCGGCGACTTCCATTGTGGCGCTTGTTGTTTCACTGTCCGAAGTTTCTACGGGATCCGCCGCGTCGTCGTCCTCCAACCGTCGCACCTTCGCGCGTTTGATCACCGACATGACGAAGCCGATGGCCACCGTCAGCGCGATCAGGACGCCGGCGGCGATGAAGAACCAACCCCAGACGGGCATCTCCGCTCACCTCCTGTACAGCGGATACCCGACCATCGCCTACGGAAACGTCAATTCATAACCGCAGGTCAGCGCGTCGCCACCACCCGTCGAGGACTCACCGCAGCGTCGTGGTGATGTGGACCTCCGACGTGAGGGTCTGATGCACGGGGCAGCGCCCGGCGATCAGCAGTAACCGTTGCCGCTGTTCCTCATCGAGGTCGCCGATGAACTCGAGGTCGAGATCGATGTGGTTGACCAGTCCGACACGGGTTTCGCAGTCAGCACAGTCCTCGGTGTGAATGCGTGAGTGCTGCAACGTCACTCGGACCTGATCGAGCGGCCACTCCTTGCGCTTGGCGTACATCCGTACCGTCATCGAGGTGCAGGAGCCGAGTGCTGCGAGCAGCAGATCGTATGGCGTCGGTCCCATATCGTCGCCGACTGGCCGCGGTTCGTCAGCGACCAGTTCGTGGTTCCCGGCGGTGATCCGCTGGGTATAGGTCCCCGCGCCCGATTCGGCCACGATGACGATGCCTTCCGGCGACGAAGCGTCGCGGGCAGTCTCAGGTGTGGTCACTGCGGCCTCCTCGGCTCCGAGCGCGGGCAGGGGCTTCGCCGCGCCGCAGCGGAAGTTAACCGACAAACGCGACGCACGGTCCAGAATGGGCGGATGCGATTCGGAAACTTCATGGCGCCCTTCCACCCGGTCGGACAAAATCCGACGCTCGCTCTCGAGCGAGACCTCAAGCTGATCGCCGCGATGGACGAACTCGGATTCCACGAGGCGTGGGTCGGCGAGCATCATTCCGCCGGGTTCGAGATCATCGCGTCGCCGGAGGTCTTCATCGCAGTCGCCGCCGAGCGGACCAAGCACATCAAGCTGGGCACCGGCGTGAGCTCACTGCCGTACCACAATCCCCTGATGCTCGCCGATCGCATGGTGCTGCTCGACCACCTCACCCGCGGCCGGGTGATGCTGGGCTGCGGACCCGGCCAGCTCACGTCGGATGCACACATGCTGGGTATCCCGGCCGACGAGCAGCGTCCACGCATGGAGCAGTGTCTCGACGCGATCATGCGGCTACTGCGCGGGGAGACCGTCACCATGGAGACCGACGGATTCACTCTCAAAGACGCACGCTTGCAACTGAAGCCCTACAGCGAACCGTGCTTCGATGTCGCCGTCGCGGCGTCGTTCTCCCCTACCGGTCCGCGCGGCGCGGGCAAGCACGGCATCGGCATGCTGTCGATCGCGGCGACCGCCAAGCAGGGCATGGATCTACTGGCCCACCACTGGGCGACGTGGCAGGAGGTGGCCGAAGAGCACGGCCACGTGGCCGACCGGTCGAAGTGGCGCCTCGTCGGCCCGATGCATCTTGCGGAGACCCGCGAGCAGGCTGAGCGTGACGTCGAATACGGCATCGCCGAGTTTTCGCGCTATTTCAAACACATCCTGCCCGCGGGCCCCGTCCAGGGGGATTCAGCGACGGAGATCATCGCGAACAACCGTGAGTCCGGTTTCGCGGTGATCGGAACGCCCGACGACGCGGTGGCCAAGATCGAGGAGTTGGTCGAGGCGAGCAACGGTGGCTTCGGCGCATTCCTGTTGTTCGACCACGACTGGGCACCTCCCGCCGCGAAGCTGAAGAGCTATGAACTCTTCGCGCAGTACGTGATTCCCCACTTCACCGGTCAACTCGAGGGACCCGCCGCCTCGGCCGACTGGGTGATCGGAAGCGGGACGGAGTTCGTCGATCGTGCCTCACACGCGATCGGTAAAGCGATCGAGGACCACGAGGCCGAGCGAAAGGCGCGCGCGGCCGCGACCTAAACGCCGAAACCTACTCCGTTGCGTTGCGACGTGCCCGCTGTTTGGGTTCGGGTGTCGCAGGTGACGGTGACGATTGCTGCGCGCGCAGAGCGTCGTTGTCGCCCTCCAGGGTGATGTTGCGTTCGTCGAGGGCGGCGTTGCGGTCCTCCAGCGAGAGAATGCGTGCGATGCCGGCGAGGTTGACCCCGGCGGCGGCGAGCTCGCTGATGCGCTGAATGCGAACCAGGTCATCGGCGCTGTAGCGGCGGGTCCCGCCGGGGCTACGCGCGGGCGTGAGAAGGCCATGACGTTCGTACAGCCGCAATGACTGTTCGCTGACAAACGACAACTCGGACGCCACCGAGATCCCGTAGACCCCGCGATCAGAGGCCGGAGGGCCTGGCTTGACCTCTTGTTTCGGGTCCTCGGCAGTCATCGTGTGAACTCGATCTGTTGGGTGACAGGAAATGTGTGCCAGTCAAAGGCCAACATATGTTGGCGTCGTTGCACCAGCGCTCGCGCCGGTGTTATAAAAAATCTATACCTGCAGCCATAGATTATTGCCGCCGTTGACGATGGGAATGCCCCTGAGACCCACGATCATGTTGCTGAACCCGCACGATGGTGCCCCCGACGTCGATGGACACAGGGCTCGGTCTGCGCCCGAAGGCGCCTCGGACTCGATCGATGATGTGCAGGAAGTCGACTCGCCCATCAGCACCGGAGAGCCGGAGAGTATCGGGCGATTCCGTTTCTACATTGACGGCCAGCGGTGGGAATGGTCCAGAAACGTCGCAAGGCTGCACGGCTATGAACCCGGCAGCGTGACACCGACCACCGAACTGGTGCTCAGTCACAAACACCCCGACGATCGAGAGAAGGTCGCGGCCATCCTCGACAAAGTGGTGCACGGCGAACCATTCAGCAGTCGCCATCGCATGGTCGACACGAACGGGCGCACGCACTGGGTGATCGTCATCGGTGACCGCATGCTCGGCGAGGCGGGCGAGGTGATCGGCACATCCGGTTTCTACGTCGACTACACCGACACCATGCAAACCGACGTCTCGACGGCCGTTTCGAAGGTGGCCGAGGCCCGCGCGGAGATCGAACAGGCCAAAGGGCTGCTGATGGCCGCCTACGGCATCAGCGCGGACCGTGCCTTCGACATCCTTGTCTGGCGGTCACAGGAGACGAACATCAAGGTTCGTGAACTCGCCCGCCGTTTCCTCGCTGAGATGGCGGGCACCTTCCCGTCAGGCACCAGGACCCAAGTCGATCACGCTCTGCTGAACATCTCCTGACCTCGAGCCGGCAAGGCCCGACACGTCCACACGCGATCACGTGATTGACTCTGCAGCTGTGACGCTGCACATTGACCTCACCGGCCGTCGAGTCCTGATCACAGGTGCGGGACAAGGAGTGGGCCGCGGGTTGTCGCACTCATTCGCCACCGCGGGCGCCCAAGTGCTCGTCAACGATATAGATTCCGGCCGCGCCGACGCGGTCGTCGACGAGTTGCGCGCGACCGGGACTCAGGCGAATCCAGCGGCGTTCGACGTCACCGACTTCGACGCGGTCACGAAAGCCGTTGCGGCAGCCGGCGATATCGACATCCTGGTCAACAACGCGGGGAACGCCGGCGCCGAAGGATTCGGCGGACGCGGCCCGTTCGCCGAATCCGACCCCTCCGACTGGGAGCCGTACCTGCGGGTGAATCTCTACGGCGCCATGTACTGCACGCGCGCGGTGCTTCCGGCGATGGTCAGTCGAAAATGGGGTCGCGTCATCACCATCGTGTCGGATGCCGGCCGCACGGGTGACGCCAACGGGGCCGCCTACGCCGCATCCAAGGCAGGCGCTGCCGGGTTGACACGTTCGATCGCAGCCGAGAACGGGCGTCACGGGGTGACGGCCAACAACATCGCGCTGGGCACCATGCGGACTCCGATGACCGAGCAGTTCTGGGCCGAGCATGCCGACTCACCACAAGCCAAGGCGATTCTGCAGAACTACGCGATTCGCCGGCCCGGCAACCCGGACGACGCCGCCGGCATCGCCGTACTGCTGGCCAGCGATCACGGATCGTGGATCACCGGACAGACGATTCCGGTGAACGGCGGTTTTTCGTTCGCACTGTGACGACGCGCGCCCCGTCACTGCAATAACGGCGCACAATCACCCCCTTCATCGACGCGACGGCGGATCTGGGCAATCTCGTCACCGGCATCGTCCAGGACACACACTGGCAGCACGCCGCATCGCCATGGTTGTTCGACATGGTCATGTTGGGACTGCTGGCGGCGCTGTTCGCCGGTGTTGCGCGGTGGCGGCTGCGGCTGATGACTCCCTGAACGGTCACCAGATGCGACGAAGTTGCGCCCCGGTCCGCCGGTGCCGCAGCTGCTCTGCGCGCCCCTGAGGTGTGAGCACCGGTGTGCCGGACGGTAGGTGCTCGAGCACTGAGGCGACGGGCACCTTGGTCACGGTCGCCTCGGGGTATTCGTCGGCACGGTAGAAGCGGGCCTGCAGGATGCCCCACGGCCAGTCGGCCTTGTCGAGCCAATTGTGA
This sequence comes from Mycobacterium barrassiae, assembly GCF_025822765.1. GTDB lineage: Bacteria > Actinomycetota > Actinomycetes > Mycobacteriales > Mycobacteriaceae > Mycobacterium > Mycobacterium barrassiae. The sequence continues at coordinate 744,291 of NZ_JACKUK010000023.1, forward strand.
ACGCCCGGATCTTGTTTCGATACCACGCCGCGGAACCAGCCGTCGGGGTCGATGCGGGCCTGTACGTCGTTGAGGCTCGACTGGCGGTTCACCCAATCGACTGTCGAGAACCGGTCGTCGGCGACCAGGATCTGCCAGTAGTGGCAGTTGGCCGGGACCGGGAACTCGACGATGAGCGCCTCGTCGTCGGCGATCTCGTGGATGCCGTCGTAATAGGCCTGCTTGGTGGCGAGGCCGCCGCCCTGCTGGATCCACTGTGAGCGCAGCAGCACGTTGATGCCGTGGTGCTCGCGGTAGTACCGGACGAGCTCCATGTCGAAATCGATCATGCCCCTGATCCAGTCGCCCAGCTCCGAGAAGCGGCGCGCGATCTCGGCGGGCGTCATGTCCTCGCCGCCGTCGTCGAGCCGGTTGATCGCGACCTGCGCGTCGATCTCGGTGTTCCAGTCGCAGGCGCACTTTCGCATCAGCAGTTTGCCGGCCTCGGGGTTGAGTGGCCACCAGTCGCCGTCGTAGCCCTCCGGACGCTCCGCGCTGAGGATCACCCGGAACGAGCCGTCCTCGGCGATGGTCAGGTCGTCGAGATCATGGGTGATGGCGTCGAATTTCATCTGCCGCTCGACACCCTTGAGGCTCTTCATCATTCCCGGAGCGGACTGGGTGATCTCGACGAAGCGCACCGTCCCCCGTCTGCCAGTGAGTTCATAGACACCTGATCCGTCGACCTCGGCGTTGAGGTACACGTAATCGGGGTTGGGGCCGCCTTGATTGCAGGCGTAGTTCCACAGCGGCATGAACACCGGTCTGCGCGCGTCGGTGTAGACGTGGCACAGATAGCCGCACGCCAGGATCGACAGCGCGAGCTTGTTCATGTCCTGCACCTCGGCCTCGGAGGCGTCGGGGCGCCACGTCGCGAGCAGGTGGTCGGCCACGCCCTTGAGCGCCTCCATCTGGTCGTCCCAGGTCGGAAGTCCGGTCACGGTGTCATCCCTCCACCGCCACGTCGAAGTGGCGGATGTAGAAGTCGTAGTCGGAGCGAATCTGTCCGACGCTGAGGCCGAACTGTTCGGCGGTGTATCGATGAGTGCCCTTGGCGCCCATGGCGTTTTCCTCCTGCCAGTGCAGAATTGTCTGCTCCACATCAGGCGTGAGTTCGAGATCGAGCCAGTCGTATACGCGTCGTATCGTGCCCTTCGGATCCGCGACCAGCTCGCGGTGGTGGACGTCGAGAAAGCGGTCTTCCCCGATGCGCGCCCGTTCTTCGATGGCGTGCTGCATGCCCTCACGTAGATGCTCGCTGACCTCGCGACCGAGGGCGTGTAGATCCCTCTGGTCGGCGGCGGGCGGGAAGATCGTCGACACCAGGCTGGTGTAGGACGGCACCACCTTGGCCGGATCGCGGTGCGTCATCACGAATCGGATGTCGGGATACGCCCGAGCCAGTGCCTCCAGATGAAATTTGTGGTGCGGCGCCTTGAACAACCACAGGTCAGGCGGCCGCGTCGATCCGAGCAGCTTGACCACTCGCCGGTGGTACTCGTAGGTCTGGGTCAAATCTGCACTGCGCCACCACTTTCGGTAACCGGGGACCGGCAGTGTCATCTGCTGGCCATGGAAGGCCATTCCGAGGATCTCGGTGTCCTCCATGGTCGCGTCGACCTCGAAGATGTGCATGACGGCGCTCTTCGCCGACCGCTGTTCGTGCATGCGGACGAACTCCACGCGTCGCGGATCCACGGCTTCGTGCTCGGCTACGGGCGGCGGCACCGGTTTGGTCTGTTCCCAGCCGCGCAGACACCGGAATTGCGGGTCGAGCGAGAGCATGTCGGCCAGCGCGGTGGTGCCGGTCCGGGGCAGTCCGTTGATGTCGATGGGACCCCGGATCGGCACGTCGTGCACCTCCGGGTGCTCGGCATACCAGGTTTCGACCTCCAGCCGGTTCACGAGGCGGCGCCGCAGATCACCGATCACCGCGGCGTCGGTGTCCGGGTGCAGATCGCCGTCGCGTTCCAGGCTGTCCAACAGCACCGCCAGGCCTTCACGGAAATCACCGGGGCCGAAGTCGGCGTGACCACCCTCGGCGATGGCCTCCGACAACAGCTGGTCCGGCGACGGGTACCGCATACCGCTCATCGCTCCTTCACGAGATCGGGATAGTGGTGCGCCGCCATCGCGCGGAATCCGTCACGCCAGTCCACCGTGCACGGCCCAGTGATCGACGTTCGCTTGGTGTGATCGCCGACCGATCCGATCGATGCGCCGGGAACGACTTCGACACGAAGGTCGAGTTCGACCCCGAGGAGGTCGGCGAAGTAGCGCGACCATTCCTGCACCGTGACAGGAACGTCGCCCGCCCAGTTCACGATCGTCGCGGGCACCGTTGCCGCCCCGAGCAGCGCCGCCACCTGTGCGTTGATGTCGTCGTAGTGAATGGGGCTGTAGGGCAACGGGTCCCATCGCGCCACGACGGGATTGCCCTCGGCGATCGCGTTGAGATGCCACAGCGGCAGACCGCCGCGGTCACCATAGGCGCTGCCCATTCGGGCGATGGTGATCGGCAGATCGAACTCGCGCGCGCAGTACCGTGCGACAGCCTCCTCGGCGATCTTCACGATGGAGTAGGGCTGCGGGGTGGGCAGTCCGGCATCACCGATCGGATCGCCTTCGGCGAAGGTGTGCCACGGATCTGGATGCGGCTTGTACACCGTGATCGTCGACATCACGAGCGCGGCCTTGGCGTTGCGGCAGTGCGACAGCAGCAGGCCGGTGCCCTCCGCGTTGACCCGCAACCCCTGCTCGTAATCCTCTCCGAAGTCGGCGGCGATGTGCAGCAGGTAGGTGAAATCGTCGGGAAGGGAACTGAAGTCGGGGTCGCCGAGGTCGACGGATCGCGTGGTGACGCCCAATGCCTCGACCTCGTCGCGAACCGTCGGGTCGGTGAACCGGGCGATGCCCCACACCTCATTGTGCGGGGACAGGGTTTTGGCGATGCCGTAAGCGATTCGTCCTCCCGGCCCGGTGATGAGGATCTTTTCGCCGTTCAACGTGTGCCACACTCCCCTCTCATCCGAGTGTGCGTGATGCGTGATGACCCCATGCCATGATCGTCCGCATGACGCCACCGGCACATCCGCTGTTCGAGGAGTCCTGGCCCGCCGACGAGTACCGGTTCTTCCAGTTGGGGCACGTGGTCGACGACGTCGTCGCCGCCGCGGGTCGCTGGGCACGGGCCTTCGGCATCGGGCCGTTTCACGTGCTTCCCCTCGTCGGACAACAAGCCGACTACGGCGGCGAGGTCCGCACCGTTCAGATCCAGGTCGCCGTCGCGCAGGCGGGACCCATCCAGATCGAGTTGATTCAGCAACATTGCGAGACGCCCAGCATTTTTCGTGAATGGAGCCGGAACGGTACGTCCGCCTTCCACCAGATAGCCACGCTGACAGCCGATTACGAGGGGAAGATCGCACATTTCGAGGCGCTCGGCTATTCGATCGCTGCGGAGAGCCTCGGCGGCGGCTTTCGGGTGGCCTACATCGACACCGCGACGGAGTTCGGCTTCTATACCGAGGTCGTCGACGCCCCGTCCAGCTTCCTCGAGCAGGTGCGCGTCATATCCGATACCTGCGCCAACTGGGACGGACGTGACCCGGTGCGCATCATGACCCGAGGCGGGTACCGGGTGCCCGACTGATCGAGTCGGCGATGGTTCGGACATCAGCGACAAAGCCACCCCTACCTCGATGTAGTGAGCTAATCTAATGAACTTTAGGGTTTCAGAGCAGAGATTTGCAACCACTCACCCGACAGAGCAGGAGGACGCAGGTGGGCGATGACGAGTCCACTTCGTCCGACGATCTGACGGGGCCGCTGCGGGGTACGTCACTCGAGGCATCGGTCCTTGGTGCGCTGGACACTCTCGAGCGAGCCTTGCAGTTGGAGCCTCTGGGCGACAACAGGTTTCAGGCGACCAACGAAGCCGATCGGTTTGGACGCATCTTTGGCGGCCAGCTGCTCGCACAAGCGCTGTACGCGGCGGCAACGACCGTCGAGGCGCACCCGCCTCATTCCCTGCACGCCTACTTCCTCCAGACCGGCGATTCGCGACGACCTGTGGAGATCGTCGTGCATCCTGTTCGCGACGGGCGGTCCATGGCAGCGCGGCAGGTGAGCGTGGCGCAGGGCGATCGGATTCTGCTCACGGCGTTGGCGTCATTCCACAGCAACCCGGCCGAACCCGAATTGGCCCACCAACAGCCGCGCGTGCCCGGGCCGGAAGAAATGCCGCTGCTGCAGCACTGGGTGCATCAGGTGCCGCCGCCGATGTTCGGAAACGCGCAGACGTGGATCGACGTCCCACCCGCGGTGGAAATGCGCATCGCCGAACCGACGACGTTCCTGGGGGGTCGGCAGACGTCCGGACCGCGTTCCCATTGGATGCGCCTGCCACGCGGCATCGGCGACAGACCCGCGCTACACAACGCGATACTCGCTTACGCGAGCGACTACCTCATGCTCGACATGGCCCTTCGTAACCATCCTCAACCCGCGGACTACACCTCGGTGGCCGCGGTCAGCCTGGACCACGCCATCTGGTTGTACCGTCCCGTCCGCTTCGACGAATGGCATCTCTACACGCAGGAGATCGCTGCCATCGCGGGACACCGGGCGCTGGTTCACGGAGTCATTCGCGACGCGGCGGGACACGTCGTCGCCAACACCGCCCAGGAAGTGCTCGTCCGACCCACCTCACGCACGACGTGACGTCCTCATCGTTGACTTCATTGCTGTCACAGCGGAATGTGTAGAGGCCAAGCAACGAGAGGTGACCGAGAGGCGATGATGCCGAACACAGTTGGCCGGGTTGCCGGCAAGGTCGCATTCATCACGGGTGCGGCGCGCGGTCAGGGCCGCGAACACGCCATCCGACTGGCAGAGGAAGGCGCTGACATCATCGCCGTCGACGTGTGCGGTGAGATCGACGGCGTCCCCTACCCCGGGGCGACTGAAGCCGACCTCGACGAAACCGCCGCGCTGGTCGAGAAGTTGGACCGTCGCATCGTCACCGCGAAGGCGGACGTCAGGGACGTCGAGGAGCTCGGGAAGGCGTTGCAGCAAGGCATCGACGAACTGGGTCGACCGGACATCGTGGTCGCCAATGCCGGCATCAGCGGAAGTCCCGCCCCCGCCGCGATGATCGAGGAAGCCGCGTGGCGGACGATGCTCGACATCAACATCACCGGCGTGTGGCACACGGTCAAAGTGGCGGTCCCCCACATGTCGGACGGGCGGGGCGGATCGATCATCCTCGTCAGTTCGATGCTGGGTCTGCGCGGCGGCGGCTACATGGCCCACTACGCGTCCGCCAAGCACGCCGTTGTCGGCCTGATGAACTCGCTCGCCAATGAGCTGGCTCCGCAATGGATTCGGGTGAATTCGATTCACCCGGGGAACATTCTGACGCCGATGATCGACAACGATCAGTTCCGGCACACCCTGCGCCCTGACCTCCCCGAGCCGACCATGGCCGATGCGGGCGAAATCATCGGGCACTTCCACCTGCTGCCGGTGCCCTACTTCGAGGCGCGGGCGGTCAGCAACGCCGTGCTGTTCCTGGCATCCGATGAGGCCAAGTACATCACCGGCGCCGCACTCCCGATCGATGCGGGAGCGACCGCGAAGTTCTGACGCTCAGCGCGCGCCGCGCACCAGACGGCCTGGGCGTGCGCCGGTGTCTGCGCTGTCGCGACGGGTGACCACGCCACTGACGATCGTGGCGGTGTAGCCGCTGGCACCCTGCACGAGACGCTGACCACCGGCGGGTAGGTCGTAAGCCATCTTCGCCGGGTGCAGCGTCACCGCGTCCATGTCGATGACGTTGATGTCGGCCTTCTTACCGATTTCGATGACGCCACGGTCGCTGAGGCCGAACAGCTGTGCGGTGTCGTGAGATTGCTTGCGCACCAGATACTCCAGCGGCAGCTTCTCGCCGCGGCGACGGTCGCGCGCCCAGTGCGTCAACAGGAACGTCGGGTACGACGCGTCACAGATCATGCCGCAGTGTGCCCCACCGTCGGAAAGCCCGACGACGCCGGCCGGATGCAACAGCATCTCGCGGATGGCGTCGTGGTTGCCGTAGAAGTAGTTGTAGAACGGCAGCATCAGCATGGCCGTCGCATCGTCTTCGAGCATCAGGTCGTACAGCGTGGACAGCGGATCGTCGCCACGGTCGCTGGCGATCTTCTCGACGGTGCGCTCGACGGTCGGTTCGTAGTCCGGCGGATCACCGAGGGCATAGATGCGGCCGAGTGAGTACTGAACGAGCGCAAACATGTTGTCGAACAGCTTCGTTGGGTCCGGCGGCAGGTCGTCTTCCGACAGGATCGCGGCCTTGACCGCGGGGTCGGCGAGCCGTGTCGCCAATTCCTGTCGATCACACTCGGCCTTGAGTCGGCGGAAGGTCGGCCGATGGGTGAACGCATGATGGCCGGGGAAACCGAAGAGCATGCCGAACGGCCGCGCAGCGATCTGCGGGTAGAGCTCGCTGCCGGCCTCATGAGCGGCCGCCGAGATGTCGAGTTGTTCGCGCCAGAGGTCCGGCGCCGCATCGACCTGGATCATGCCGAACGAGATGGGCCGGTCGATCTCGGCACCGAGGCGCTGCATCCACTCCAGCTCCTTCTTGGGCGCGATGATGTCCTCGCCGGCGACCCCCTGCGGGGCCAACTCGAAGACCGCGCGCCCGCCGGCCGCCATGGCCCGCCCGAGTCCGAACAACTCGTCCTCAGCAGCGTAGGTTCCGGGCACGGGCTCACCGTCGATCGCGCGGTGCCCCAGGGTGCGTGATGTCGAAAAGCCAAGCGCCCCCGCCTCGATGCCCTCCTGCACGATGCGTGCCATCGCGGCGATGTCATCCGGCGTGGCGGGGTCGTTGCGGGCTCCGCGCTCCCCCATCGCGTAGGCGCGCACCGATCCGTGGGCGATCTGGCTGCCCACATCGACGGCGAACTCGTGCTTTTCGATCACGTCGAGATACTCGGGATACGTCTCCCAACCCCACGAGATGCCCTCGGTAAGCGCGGTGCCTGGGATGTCCTCGACACCCTCCATCAACCCGATCAGCCAGTCTTCGCGGCCCGGTCGCACGGGCGCGAACCCGACACCGCAGTTGCCCATGACGACGGTCGTCACACCGTGCGCGCTCGACGGCTCCAACGAGCTGTCCCAGCTCACTTGGCCGTCGTAGTGGGTGTGGATGTCGACGAAGCCGGGTGCGACGATCTTGCCCGACGCGTCGATCGTTTCCGCCGCGTCGCCTTCCAACGGAGCGTCACCGGGCCCGCGACGACGGATCTCGACGATCCGCCCGTCCTTGACGGCGACATCGGCCTGGAACCGGTCCGCGCCGGTGCCGTCCACCACGGTTCCGCCAGTGATTTTCAGGTCGAACACAATTCTCTCCCTCGACGCCCGGGCAGCCGTTATCGTGTCGAATGTAACACCGTTACAGGCGGCGGCAGCCGGATTTCGGAGGCGAATCGTGACGCGAACGGCACCGGTCAACGAGAACCTCGGCGACCCGGCCCACACCCGGCGCGAAGACGCGATCGGGACGCCACCGCAACGGCCCACGCTGGTACCGGCGCAGCGCTACTACTCGCCGGAGTTCGCCCGGCTCGAGGTCGAACACATGTGGCCCAGGGTCTGGCAGTTCGCCTGCACGGTCGACCACGTGGCCGAACCCGGCGACTACTTCGAGTACCGGTGCGGCGTCCACTCCGTACTGGTGGTGCGCGGCGACGACGGCGAATTGCGCGCCTTCCAGAACGTGTGCCGCCATCGCGGCAATTCGCTGTGCGCGGGGTCTGGCGAGGGGCTGCGCGAACTGCGGTGCGGCTATCACGGCTGGACCTGGGATCTGGGCGGCGCACTGCGGCGCGTGCCCCACAGGAAAGGCTTCGGCGCACTCCGGCTGACCGACTATCCCCTGCTGCCGGTGCGCGTCGAAACCTGGGAACGTCTCGTGTTCGTCAATCTCGACGCCGACGCGATCCCGTTGCGGGAGTACCTGGAGGCGATGCCCGACGACATCGCCTGGAATCGGCTCGGCGAATTCCGCTGCTACGCCACCATGACCATCGAGGCCGAGGCGAACTGGAAGACGATCGCCGACGGGTTCAGCGAGACCTACCACATCCAGACGCTGCATCCCGAGCTACACAGATGCATGGACGACGTCTATGCCCCGCAAGTCATCTGGGGTCATACCGGCAAGTCCGAGCAGTACTACGGGGTGCCGAGCCCGAGCATCAAGGAGGGGCTGACCGACAGCGAGGTCTGGGACGCCTACGTTGCGACGCAGGGTGCGCTGATGGGGGTCGCGGAGGACACGCCGTTCCCCGCCGATCAGAGTGGGCGCTCGGCGGCCGACGTGATCGCCGCGCGGACAAAGGAGTTCGCCGCTGAGCGTGGTGTCGACCTGAGCTGGGCGAGTACCGATCAGGTGATGCGCCTTCACCAGTACAACGTGTTCCCGAACATGTCGCTGTTGACCAACGCCGACCACTTGACGGTACTCACCGCCCGTCCCGGGCCCGATCCCGATCACGGTGAGCTGGTGATGATCGTCTGGATGCGGATGCCGCCGGACGCACCCCGTGTCAAGCCGACCGATGTGCGGATGACTGTGGCCGATGCCCACCCCGGTCTGGTTCTCACGCAGGACATCACGGTGTTGGCAGGTCTACAGCGCGGCCTTCATCAGCCCGGCTTCACCCATGTGGTGCTGTCCAACGAGGAGCGTCGCGTGATCAACATGCACCGTAATCTGGAACGCTATCTGGACCTGCCCGAGTCGGAACGAATCACCGGAGGTGAGCCACTTGGTGCAGCCACGTAGCCGAAGCGGTGATCCCGTCACTGCGGACCAGATCCTGGCGACCGCGGCCCGGATGATCGACGTCGACGGGGTCGAGGCGTTCACCATGCGCCGACTCGCCGAGCAGTTGGGCGTCGCCGTCACTTCCATCTATTGGCATGTCGGCGGCAGAGACAAACTCTTCGACAGCCTGGTCGAACAACTGCTGCGACAGATGGCGCACCTGCCGAGCGACGGCGGAAGCCCCGTCGAGCGCATCGCATCGCTCGCACGGTCGCAACGTCGGATGCTCATCGAGAAGCAACATCTCCTGGCGATCGCCCATGAACGCGACCGGACACCACAGTTGTTCCTGCCGATTCAGCAGCGGTTGGCGGCAGAGCTTTCCGAGCTGAGGGTCACCGGCAGCGAGGCCGCCCTGGTGCTGCGGGCGATCCAGGTTCACGTCATTTCCTCTGCGGTCATGCAGTTCTCGGCGGTCCGCGGGGCCAAGCACGATGAAGAGGATCCGTCGCTGTGGGCGGATGCCTGGCCCGACCGCGCGCTGGTCGAGGCGCTGCAATCCCCTACCGACTACGACGCGGTGTTCGAGTACGGGCTGAGGGCACTGTTGGCACGGCTAAGCGATGGGTGACGCAAGCTCGGAGGCGACGATGGCAACGACTGACGCCGCGCTGCAGGAGATGCTCGATGAGTTTGCGCTGCGAAAGCTGGTCCACGCCTACTGCCGTGCCGTGGACCGTGGAGACATGGCCACGCTGCGGGACCTCTATCACCCTGACGCCGTCGATGCCCATGGCGCATTCTCGACGGGCTCAGTTGAGAAATTCTTCGAACAGCTTGTCGCCTCCCGGCCCTTCATCCGGATGATGGCGCACAACATCACGACGGCGAACTTCGCGATCGAAGGAAACACGGCGGAAGGCGAGATCTACAACATCGCGGTCCACACGCTCGCAGGCAAGGAACGAGACGTCGACCTCATCATCGGAGGGCGTTACCTCGACAAGTACGAGAAGCGTGCTGACGCATGGAAATTGATCGAACGGGCCATCGTCACCGACTGGGCCCGGTTGGACGACCCCTCGTCGATGGATGTGAGCCACCCGATCACCAAGGACACTCTCAAAGGCGCTCTCGACGAGACCGATCCGTCGTTTCAGTTCTTCGCACTGTTGGCCGACCCGTCGCCGGAATAAGCACGATCCCACGACCAACATCGGCAAAGTCGACACAGCGACACAAAGAGCGATTACGCTCCGGTTTATCCGCGAAGTCCAGACCCGGGCTACGCACACAGGAGTGAGAGTGCGATGCGCGATGGCTGGCTCTGAGCGGCCTCCGACTCGGGCCCAGGCGATAGTCGTCTGGGGCCTCGGCACGCTTTTCCTGGGCTTGGGCCTGCTCACCGCTGTGATGATCGGCATCGTGGCTGAGCAGGTCCGAGACCGCCTCGAGGTGTCCGAACACGCGATCGGCATGCTGAGCGCCGTCTTCTACGTCGCATACTCGATTGCGCAATTCATCGGCGGCATCATGCTCGACCGCCTCAGCCCGCGCCTGATTCTCGGAATCTCCTCGCTGATCGCTGCGGTCGGATGTGTACTTCTTGCCAACGCAACGAGCATGGGCGTCACCGTCGCAGGCAGGGTCATACTCGGAATCGGGCTCTCGACCAGCTTCCTCGGCGCGATTTACCTCGCCCGAATCTGGTTCCCTCCGCAACGATTCGCGGTGATGTCCTCCGTTTCTCAGCTGGCGACCAACGTGATTCTGGCCCTTATGCTCATCGGTCTTTCTGTCACAGAGACCATCCCGCCACTGCACGCCGCGATGATTGGCATGGCCGTCGGCTACGTGGTACTCGGGATTGCAATCCTGCTGCTGGTGTCCAGACCAGCCACAGCAACTGCCACCGCTGCGCCAGGTGACAGTGGCATTCTCAGCCAGTTACGCGAGGTGGTGCGAGTACCGCAATTCTGGTTGGGTACAGCATTTTTCGCGAGTGTATTCGGTGTCCTAATCGCCTGGAACGACCTGTGGGGCATCATGAACCAGCGGGCCTATGGACGCACCCTGGAGATGGCTACGGCGTTGACATCGACCGGCGCCATCGCCGCCGGTGTCGGCGGCCTGCTGCTGGGTTGGATCTCGGATCGGCTCGGGAAGCGGTCGCGGGTCACGCAGATCACCATTTGGCTACTGACCTTCACGATGGCCCTGGTGTTGTTCCTCCCGCGCCTCCCGACCGCCGGCGTGTTCGTTCTCCTGTTCGTCTTCGGTTTCCTGTTGGGTAGCAACATCCTTGGGTTCGCGCAGATCGGGCAGCACATTCCCGACAACGCTCAGGCCACCGCGTTCGGGTTGATGACGAGCGTCGGCTTCCTCACCGGCGCCGGACTGGACTATGTGATCGGCGTCCTTGTGGGTGAGGCTCCACCAGTCGGTACGGACATCGCGATCAGCCACTACCGCGGAGCCTTGATTCCGTTGCTCATCGTGCTGTCCGTCGGTGCACTGTGCTCGGTTGCGCTCAAGGATCGAGCGCAACCACCGTCGTCCACGACCGTGGATCCGCTGCCAATCCCCACCGCAAAGTAAAGGAGTCCATTGATGGACGACCTGAAGTATCTCCTGCATGCCGTTGACGTGTCCAAACGATCTGTCCGCGAGGGTAATCATCCATTCGGGTCCGTCCTCGTTGACAGCGAGGGCAACGTCCTACTGGAGCAGACCAACATCGAAGTGACCGAATCCGACTGCACCGGTCACGCGGAAACCGCGTTGATGCGGCAGGCGTCGAAGAAATTCGACAAGGAATTTCTTGCCACATGCACGCTCTACACCACGGCGGAGCCCTGCTCGATGTGCGCGGGGGCGATGTACTGGGCCAATGTCAGACGTCTTGTCTACGGCATCACGGAAAAGCAACTGCTCGCCGAAACCGGCGACGATCCCAGGAATCCCACACTGAGCCTTGATTGCCGAAAGGTTTTCGGCGCCGGACAGAAGCAGATCGAGGTGATTGGGCCGATCCCGGAGGTCGCCGATGCCGTGCTCGAGCCACATAAGAACTACTGGACTCAGCAGAGCTGACGCACCTAGACGCGCCCGAGTTCGTCGTCCTCCCATAGGAGCAGCTGCCGCACCGCCGGGCGGGGTCCGTAGGGCCGCAGCATCGTGCTCGACGGGCGGGGCCGGACGCGCAGCGGCCACCAGAACCAGCGCCCGAGCAACACGGCGATCGACGGTGTCATGAAAGCGCGCACGACGAGGGTGTCGAAGAGCAGACCGAGGGCGATCGTCGTGCCGATCTGGCCGAGCACGATCAAATCGCTGTAGACGAACGATGCCATGGTGAAGGCGAACACCAACCCTGCCGCGGTGACGACCCCACCGGTGCCGGCCATCGCCCGGATGATGCCGGTGTTCAAGCCGGCGCCGATCTCCTCTTTGAAGCGGGATATCAGCAGCAGATTGTAGTCCGAACCCACTGCGAGCAGCAGGATGATGGCGAGCGGGATGATCACCCAATACAACTGGATGCCCAGAAGGTGCTGCCACACCAGGATCGACAGCCCCAGCGAGGCACCGAGCGACAGCACCACGGTGCCGACGATGACGACCGCGGCAACCATGCTGCGGGTGATGAACATCATGATGAGCAGGATCAGGCTGAGCGCGGCGATGACGACGATGATCAGGTCGTACTTGGCGCCCTCCTGGATGTCCTTGTACGTCGCCGCCGTGCCGCCGATATAGATGTGGGATCCCGCCAACGGCGTCCCCTTGACGGCCTCCTCCGCCGAGTGGCGGATCGCGTCGATATGCGAAATACCCTGCGGGGTAGCGGGATCGACGTCGTGGGTGATGATCATCCGCGCGGCTTTGCCGTCAGGAGACAGGAACAGCTTCAAGCCGCGCTGGAACTCGGCGTTGTCGAACACCTCCGGCGGGACATAGAACGAGTCGTCGGTCTTGGACGCGTCGAACGCTGCCCCCAGCGCGGTTGAGTTCTGTAGCGCCGCCGCGTTCTGACTGTAGATTCCCGACAGCGTCGCGTAGTTGGTCATGACCAGGTCGCGATTCGTCAGCTGACTGGCGATCTGGGGCGGGATCAGCTTGAGCAACTGCGGCTGAATCGCATCGAGCTTGTCCAGGCTCGTCGTGACGTTCGCCAGCTGGTCGGTCAGCGCATTGATCCCGTCCAGCGCGTCGAACAGCGATCGGAACGCCCAGCAGATCGGGATATCGAAACAGTGTGGCTCCCAATAGAAATAGTTGCGCAGGGGGCGGAACATGTCGTCGAAGTTGGCGATCTTGTCCCGTAAGTCTTGGGCGACGGCGACGGTTTGGTGAAACGCCTGGACCTGTTCGTGCGTCGCATCGTTCGCCTGTGATTGCAAAGTGGCCTGCTGCCGCAGAATGCCGATCGTCTTGTCGATCTCGTTGACCTGCTTGAGCAGGTCGTTGGCCCGGTCCTGCTGATAACCGAGATTCTGTATCTGCCCGGCACTTTGGGCGCTGATTTGGAACGGGATGGACGTATGGTCCAACGGTGTACCCAAGGGGCGGGTGATCGATTGCACCTGGGCGATGCCGGACGTGTGGAAGACGGCCTTGGCCACGCGTTCCAACAGGATCATGTCGGTCGGATTGCGCAGGTCGTGGTCGGCCTCGATCATCAGGAGTTCGGGGTTGAGCCGGGCCTTGGAGAAGTGCCGCTCAGCAGCGGCATACCCGACAGTCGACGGGGCACGGTCGGGCAGGTAGTTCCCGACGTCGTAACTGGTCTTGTAGCCCGGCAACGCCAAAAGTCCCACCGCGGCCACCGCCAGTGTGGCCACCAGAATCGGCCCGGGCCACCGAACGATCGCGGTGCCGATCCGGCGCCATCCCCTGGTGCGCGTTTTGCGTCTGGGATCCAGCAGGCCGAAACGGCCACCGATGATGATCACGGCGGGCGCCAGCGTGAGCGCCGCCAGTAGTGTCACCAGCACACCGATCGCGGCAGGAATCCCGAGGCTCTGGAAGTAGGGCAACCGGGTGAAACTCAGGCAGAACACCGCGCCCGCGACGGTCAGACCCGAGCCCAGGATCACATGTGAAGTACCGCTGTACATGTTGTAGTACGAGGTCTCACGATCGAGCCCGTTGTTGCGGTCCTCGTGGTAACGACCCAGCAAGAAGATTGCGTAGTCGGTGCCTGCCGCGATGACCAGCAGGGTGAGGATGTTCGTCGAATATGTCGAGAGACCGATGGCTCCGGAATTGCCCAGGAACGCCACAATGCCACGGGCGGCGGACATTTCGATGAGGACGGTGATGAGCACCAGGATCATCGTCACCACCGAGCGGTAGACGAACAGCAACATCACCGCGATCACCACGATGGTCAACACGGTGACTTTCGTGGTGCCTTCGTTGCCCACCTCGAATTGATCTGCGACCTGCGGTGCCGGACCTGCGACGTAGGCTTTGACACCGGCGGGCGGAGGCGTGTTCTTCACGATGTCGCGCAATGCGTCAACGGATTCGATCGACCGTGCTGAGCCCTGATCCCCGATGAGGAAGACCTGGACGTACGCCGCCTTACCGTCCGCGCTCTGCGAACCAGCCGCCGTCAGCGGGTCACCCCAGAAGTCCTGGACATGCTGAACGTGCTTCTGATCCTGTTCAATGCGCTGGACCAGCCTGTCGTAATACTGGTGCGCTTCCGCACCGAGAGGCTGGTCGCCTTCCAACACGATCATCGCCGCGCTGTCGGAGTCGAACTCCTGGAATACCTCGCCAATCTTCTTGAACGCCTTCAGCGACGGCGCGTCAGGTGAGCTCAACGCCACGTTCTGCGCTTCACCGACAACCTCCAGCTGCGGAACCAAGGAGTTGGTGAGTCCGGCGACAACCAACCAGAACAAGACGATCGGCACCGCAAGCCAACGAACCCGCTTCGCGACGCGGTGGGTCAGAGTCTCGCGGCTTTCCACCTGGTTGCTCATCCCGACTTGTCCAGACAGAAGGTGTAGGCGTTCATGGTGTCGACCGTTCTCTCGTCCTTGACCACGTCGTCGATGGTGATCCGGCAGCCGAGGGAATTGCTGTTGCCCTGCGCCATGACGTTGACCAGCACCGCCGGCTGGGTCGTCGTGATGTCGTACCGCCACGGCAGCAGAACATCTTCGGCGCGTTGGGGTTGGGCGTTGACATCGAGGTAGTTCACCGTCGCCACGGTGCCCGGCGGGCCGAACACCTCGAGAACGACGTGCTTGGGATTGAAGGGCACGATCTCATCGGCAAGCGCGGCGGCCGTCGAGGTGTCGTGGTTCGAACCGAAGATTCCGTGCAGGCGGTACACCGCGAAACCCGCCAGAGCTATCACCACGACGGCGACAAGGAGCATCCAGTTTCGACCAAGAAGGCGACCCACTGAAAACCCCTGCACCCGTCAGCCTTTCGATACCTACGACACGAGGGTCAGACCGTGCACAACCCTATTTCAGTCAGGCGGTATGTCAACGTAGTTGAGAGTACGGTACGGTACCGGACAGCACAAGGGAGTCTGGGCGCCCATCCGCGCGCGCAAACAACTAGCTGTTCAGACGGGTCAGGCTGGGAATAATCACGTCGTCGACAAGCGATTGGACCGTGCGTCGACTTGGCGGTCGCCCCGAAAAAATAGACCGGAAGATGAGATAGCCCGGCATCACATCCCAGAGTTCCTCGCTGACGGCCTCCGCGTCGATCTCGCCACGTTCGACGGCTTGCGCCAGGATGTGTTTGAACAGGGCCTTGCGTTGATTCAGGAATTCGTGCTGCATCACGTCGTTGAGTGCGGGGTTGCGTGCCACTTCGACCATGACCGCCCGCATGGTGCTGGCGTGAGTGCGGGCCTGATCGCAGATCACCTCCCCCAACTGCAGGAGGTCGCCGCGCAGGCTGCCGGTCTCCGGGGCGACCGCGACGTGGCGCACACCTTCGATGAACGCCGCCAACACCAGCTCGGCCTTCGTCGGCCAGCGCCGATACACCGTCGCTTTGCTGGCCCGCGCGGCGGCGGCGACAGCGTCCACGGTCAGCCCGTCGTAGCCCGCTTCCTGCAGCAACCGCAACGTCACAGCAAGGAGTTCGGCCTCCCGCGGGGACCACGGCGAGGACTCCACACCGCGAGCGGCACTCCTGGTCATCGCACCACCCTAAATCGGTGCAAGTCATATAGACCAACACCTGCCCCACTCCGGTCGTTGGCACACATATGAAATTCCTATGAGGATCCTGCCGGTGCGCTGTGAGGCGGCGAGAATGGTTACGTGACGTCTGCGCCTGTCGGAAACCGCGGGCCCCGTCGCGCCGTCCTAGGGCAACTGCCGCGGAAGTATCGCGCCGACGGGTCCGCGATTCGTGTGCTGCTGGTCGACGACGAACGCGCACTGACGAACCTGGTGCGCATGGCGCTGCAGTACGAGGGGTGGGATATCGAGGTCGCCCACAACGCAGCCGAAGCCGTCGACAAGTACCGGGCAAACGCGCCCGACGTCATCGTCCTCGACATCATGCTGCCCGACATGGACGGGTTGGGCGTGCTGGCGCAAATCCGCGATTCCGACAACTACACGCCCATCCTGTTTCTGACCGCACGCGATTCGGTGGCCGATCGCGTCAACGGGTTGACCGCCGGCGGTGACGACTACATGACGAAGCCGTTCTCGCTCGAAGAGCTGGTTGCGCGGCTGCGTGGACTCATACGCCGGTCCGCCTACCTCACGCCCGCCGATGACGAGTCGCTGACCGTCGGCGACCTCACGCTTGATGTCGCCAGCCGCGAAGTGACCCGCGGCGGGGTGCCGATCGCCTTGACCTCCACCGAGTTCGAGTTGTTGCGGTTCCTGATGCGAAATCAACGACGCGCCTTGAGCCGTGAAGAGATTCTGCAGCGGGTATGGAACTACGACTTTGGCGGGCGGTCGAGCATCGTCGATCTCTACGTGTCGTATCTGCGCAAGAAGATCGACGCGACTCACGAACCGATGATCCACACCGTGCGCGGGGTGGGATACATGCTGCGGCAACCGGAATGAAGCAGCCCTGGCGCCAGTGGACTCTGCTGCGGCAACTCGTCGTCGGCGTTTCGGCAGTGGTCATGGTCGCGTTGGTCGTCGTGGGAACAATGTCGGTGGTGACGCTGCGGTCCTCGGTGCTCGGCATCATCGACACCCAGTTAGCCGGTGCCGCAGACGGTTTCAGTCAGTCGGTGACGAAGTTCCGGATCACGCCACAGTCCAACGGTGAGCTCCCGCCGCCGGGAGACATGAAACCGCTCACGCAGCTCGTCGGGCAGGCCGAAGGCAATGTCGTCGCGTTGATCCAGGGCGGCAAGGTCGTCGATTCGGCCTACTTTGTCGACGGTGAGGCGCGGCCGGCACCACAGCAGGCCCTCGACGCGATCGCTGCCGCTGCTGACGAGGGCCCGGCGGCACAAACCATCGAGCTACCCGGGCTGGGGTGGTACCGGATGGTCAGCCAGCCCGGGGACGGCGACGAGGTGCTCGTGACGGGGGTTTCGCGGACCCCGGCGTGGAACGCGATGGTGCGCGAAACCGTGACCGTGTCCGTGATGACCGCGCTGGCGTTGTTGGTCACCGCGCTGAGCACGGTGGCCATCGTGCGGTTTGCCCTACGCCCGCTGCGTCGGGTGTCCGCGACGGCGGCCGAGGTCGCGACCCTTCCGCTGGACCGCGACAACTTCGCGATCACACCGCGGGTACCGGTGCAGGACACGGATCCGCGCACCGAGGTCGGACTCGTCGGCGACACGCTCAACCGCCTGCTCGATCACGTCGAACGTGCGCTGGCCGACGTCGCCGCCTCGGATCGGCGGATGCGTCAGTTCATCACCGACGCCAGCCACGAACTACGCACACCGCTGGCGGCCATTCACGGCTACGCGGAACTGACCCGGCAGGACAGCGCGGTGTTGCCCGAGACCACCGAGTATTCGCTGGCGCGCATCGAGGCCGAAGCGCACCGGATGAGTTCGTTGGTCGCCGACCTGCTGCTGTTGGCACGACTGGACGAGGGCCACGATCTCGAGATGACCCGTGTGAACCTCACCGACGTGGTGACCGATGCGGTCAACGATGCGAGGGTGGCGGCACCGTCGCATCGGTGGCAGATCGACGTGCCCGACCGCGCGGTGTGGGTGAGCGGCGACCGGGCGCGGCTGCATCAGATGCTGGCGGTGTTCATGTCCAACGCGCGGGTGCATACCCCGGAAGGCACGACCGTGACGACAGCAGTGGCGACCGGTCGCTGCGATGACGCCTACGTCGAGGTGTCGGTGTCCGACGACGGCCCAGGAATCGAGGCGGAGCTGCTGCCCCACTTGTTCGAACGGTTCGTGCGTGCCGACAAGTCGAGATCACGTGAAGCGGGCAGTTTCGGACTGGGCCTATCGATTGCCGCGTCGATCGCGGAAGCGCACGGAGGAACGGTGCAGGCCCGATCCGGCTCTGGACATACCACTTTCAGTGTGCGCCTGCCAACCGCAGTCGCAATGGCTCAGCACGCCACATCGACGTAAACGGTGTCCGAGATGATCAGCGGTTTGATGTCGCTGCCTCGGGTGTCCATGATTTGGTGAGTAACCCCCGGACGTACTGCGGTGACAGAGCAATTCGACAGCGGCCCGGCGCCGGTCCGGTTGACGATCACGGTGTAACCGCTCGCCTTCAGCGTCTGCACAGTGTCGTCGACCTCGGACGGGCCCGTCGGGGCTGCGGCGGCGGTGCCGACCAGCACGAGCGCTGACGTCGCCAGGGCGCTCGCGGCGATGCCCACCAACGTAACGTGGCTCATGGCGAAACCTCCAAAGATGTTGATCTGCTTACACATCCAAAGGTAAGTGCGGCATATACCGATGCCAGATCTTCATAGCGAACACAAACATATGAAGGTGCTATGAAAGTGTTGCGGCGCGACGAGGTTCATCGCCCCTCTTCACGCGCAGCGATTCATTTCGAGCGACCGAACCTCATGAATCGCCACAGGTAGGCGGGCAGGCGCCGAGCGGGAACGCTTTGCGGCCAGTCCTTCGCGCGGAAATAGGCGTCGGATCCGCCGTCAACGAATATCACACTGCCGCAAAGGAAGTCCGCTGAGTCCGACAGCATGAACACCATCCAGTCGGCGAGATGGCCGGGATCACCGAACCCGCCGACGGGCACCGGGAAGGCATTGACGGCCTTGGCTTGACTTGGCGTCGCGAGTTGCTTCTCCAGCAGCGGCGTCATGATGGCGCCCGGCGCCAGTGCATTGAGGCGGATACCTTCCCCCGCCCACGGACGGGTGACGGCGGTGCTTCGCACCCAGTGGGATACCGCGATCTTGGATGCCGCGTACGCAAGGGTAGGCGCCAAGGGACCGCGAAACCGCAACGAACGTACGGCCTTATCGGCATCGCCGGCCAGCAGCGCTCGTATCGTGCGCCGCGGCACCAACGGGCTTGTCGTCGTCGAATTGCTCCCGATCACCACCACTTTGGCGCGTCCAGTGGCGGCCAGCGCCGGTCGCCATGCCTCCAACAACGTCACCACGCCGAAGTAGTTGACTGCAAAAATGCGGCGCAGACTGTCTGCTCCGGGCGTGGGTCCGATACCGGCCGCCAGGACGGCCCCATCGAGTCGGTGGTCCGCCGCCGTCAATACGGCGTCGGCCGCCGCCTGCCGACCGTCAGCTGTCGACAGGTCCGCCACGACGTCGGCTTCCTTGACGTCGACACCGATCACCGTGTGACCGGCAGCCCTGAGCTTCTCGGCCGCCTGACGTCCCATCCCCGACGGCGATCCGGTGACCGCGTACACGCCCATTCCACTTGTCCCCTAGCGTCGCCGTTTAGCCCGCTGCGCGCGTGCCAGCGTCGACCGGAAGCGTAGCGGCAGCGCTCGCTTCGCCGGCGTCACCCCTGGGCCTGCACGCGCCCGCCGGTCGGCGACGTGACGGTGACGGGGACGTCGTCCTCCCAGGGCTGACGTACCACGAGATCGGCGACGTCGAAGGTACCGCGCTCGAACTCGCCGGTCGCGGCGTCGACGAGGCGGTACTGCTGGCGCTGCCGGTGGATCGGTTGGCCGTCGATGATGATGACGCGGACCTCGCCTGGCTCGAAGTGGCAGCGCTTCTGCAGTGCACGCACCAGGTTCTCGTTGTGCAGATGCCCGTCGCCGAAGCTCCAGCCGAGGGCGTAGGCGGCCACCATCTCACCCTCCACCACGGCGTAGTCGTCCTCGCGCCCGGGCGGCATGACGCGATTCAACAAGGTGATCACCGCGCGACCATGGGCGTACATCGCCCGGAAGGCCAGACCGCGGTGCATGCTGATGTCGGCGTTCTCCGGGCCGACGAGTCGTTCGAGCTGTTTGTGCTGCAGCATTCCCAAACCGATCCGTTGGGCATGGATCTTGTTCGTCGCCGATTCGGTCAGGCACCACGTCAAGATGTCCCAGTTTCCGGCGTAATACCGCATGCCCGGCAGGAACGACACCGCGGGCGGATGTAGGTTGCCCACCACGATCGCCGTCACGATCACAGCCATCAGCGCCACGACGAGCCACGGATGCTCGAGATCCCCAAGCCCGAGTCCGGCGTGGGCGACGAACAACGACCCGACGCCGAAGATCATGAAGACGTTCCATTCCAGCGGCACTCCGAGCGGAATCGCCGTCAGGATCACCAGATGGAAGATCACCATCACGATCGCGGCGACCGCGGTCACGGTGCCGCCGTGGGAGAAGAACAACACCAGCGGTACGCCCATCTCGATGACGGTGCCGCCGTGGGCGAGCAGTCCCGGAATGATGCTCGGCTGAACATCGTCTGGATAGTGGCGATAGAGCGACTTGCGCAACCACCGAGAGCGAATCAGCGGGCTGTTACCCATCATGGTCGCCACCACGTAGGGAAAGTGTTTGTTCAGTTTCGACGTCGCGGCGCCGATCCAGATGGCGACCATGACCAGCTTCGCCGCGACGATCATGTCGACACCGGGGAACAGGAACGTCACCGTCAGCGCGCCGTAAACCTCGCCGCGGCAGGCCAGGAAGATGAGCTTGTCCCGCAGGCTCACGACCGCGAGCAGCATCAGGATGAGCGCGATGTTCCAGGTCGACAGCACCCCCACCGTCGTGTTCAGCGCCGGAATCGGCCCGTTCCCATCCGAACACAGCGCGTAGAGTGTCGCCGCCAGCAGGCCCCCGTACAGCAACACTTCGAACAGGGTGCGGCGATCACCGCCCGTGAACGGAATCCACCGGGACCATGGCGGCACCCGCAGGGTGCCGGCGCGGAGCCAATACAGCACCGACCCCATCGGTGGCTTGATCTTTCCCGTCAACGGGCCGAATCCGCAGCCCAGGCCCAGTACCTCGAACAGCAACGACCACAGCACGACCTTCTGGAAGACGATCGGCTCGCTCCACCACGATCCGATGTTGCTCCAACCGTCGATCCCCTTGGTGGCCAACGCAAAACAGGCCGCCCCGAGGACGAACAGCCCGATCTTCACCGCATAGACCACGTACAGGACGTCCGGGTTGCCCATGCCCCGCTCGGCGATGTGCCGGACGAGTGGCCTGAGCCGCTCGGATCGGCTACCCAGCCGCCACGACTCGTACTCGATCGACGGTGAATCCGCTTTGAAGAATCCCATCGCGCTCAGAACACCCCGAGTTCCCGAAGGATGTCGCCGTAGGTGTTGACATCGGTGGCGAAGAGTTGCGGCTGCTCGAACGCGGCGAAGTGCCCGCCGCGATCCTGCACGCTGTAATGCACCAGGTTGTAACGCTTTTCGGCCCAGACCCGCGGCGTCTGCAGGAGTTCGTACGGATAGACCGCGTAACCCGTCGGGACGTCGACGCGTCCCGTCCACTCACTCAGCGGCGAGTTTCCGGCCCGCTTGGCCTCGCAGTACAGCCGCGCCGCCGATGTCGCGGTGCCGGTGAGCCAGTACATCATCAGGTTGTCGATGAGGCGGTCGACGCGGATCGGCATGCCCTCGCGAATGTCGCACCACGCGTGGAACTTCTCCAGAATCCAGCCCGCCAGGCCGAGCGGCGAATCGTCGAGTCCGAAACCCAAGGAGTGCGGCCGTGTCGATTGGATCTCCATATAGGCCGTGCCGTCGGTGATGCGTTGGGCCGACGAGACGATCGCGGCCAGTTCGCTTTCCGACACTCCCGTCATCGCATCGGCGGGGTCCCCGTCGAAGGGGGCGAACAACATGTTGGTATGGATGGCGGCGACCTGCGGCGCGTGGTGCTCGCCGAGGTGGCGCACCACCAGCGCGCCCCAATCTCCGCCCTCAGCGACGTATCGCTCGTAGCCGAGTTGGGACATCACGTCGGCGACGGCCGCGGCGACCTTCGCGACGTCGACACCTCGCTCGGTGGTGGGACCGGAGAACCCGTAACCGGGCATCGAGAACACTACGACATGAAATCGTTCGCGCAGCAGCGGAAGCACGTCCAGAAACTCGATGATCGACCCCGGCCACCCGTGCACCAGCACAAGGGGTATCGCATCGACGTCATCGGATCGCACATGCAGCAGGTGTACCCGCTGCCCGGCGGCCGTTGCCATGAATGACCCCCACCCGTTGAGCTCGGCTTCGGTTGCCCGCCAGTCATATCCGTCGCGCCACCGATCGACGACGGATCGGAGGAAGCCCTGCTCGGTGCCGTAGTCCCACCCGCTGTCCGGCAATTCAGCAGGGAAGCGTGCTGAGTCGAGGCGGCGCCGCAGGTCGTCGAGGTCGGCCTCGGCGACAGCGATTGGGAACGGCGTCAGCGACTGGGCCGTGGTCATTTTGCCTCACACGCCGCGGCGATCGCCGCGTTCCGGATCGACGCCAGGTGATGCAGCAGAGCCTCATTGCGGCCGAACACGACATGGTCGACACCGGCTTCGAGACCGCGTTGACATGCCGCCGCCATCGGGAAGTCCTGGCCGTCGAGCACCTGGGCGGCGCCGTCGATTCCCATCTTGTACCAGGCCCGTTCCTCATCGGTGGTGATCTCGTTGGGCGCTCCGATCGAAAGGTAGATCACCGTCTCGCCGGGACTCCTCCCCGGGTATGCCCGCAGCATCTGCGACGTCCCAGGCGCCTCGATCAGCACACAGCTCGGGAACAATCCGTACACCACCGTGCCGAAGAACTGGTCCGGCCAGTCGACCTCCGGCACATCCCGGTATTGCACGATGTCGCGGAACGGGAAGGCCCACCGGATGTTTCGGCCGTAGATGTCGTAGACGGAGTTGTTGGACGCCAGCGGATCCAGGGTGTCGGCGTGCACGTAGGGAAAATGGTAGCCCTCGAAGTTCACGTCGACGGCGAGCTTCCAGTTGCATGCGATATCGAAGCGCCGGGTTTCCGCGTGGTGGTTGTGGTCGAACCCGTATTCCGACAACTGGTCCGCGATGCCATCTAGCACCGTCGACACGTCCACCTCGGCTGACAGCCCCACGACGATCAGGCCACCCTGCTCGCTGAGCGGCAGCGGGATGAGACCGCGCTGGTCCAGGTCAGCTCCGGCGAACATCTTGCGCGCAGGTGTCCCCGTGAGGCGACCATCCAGACCGTAGCTCCAGCCGTGGTAGGGACAGTTGAACATTCGCGCCGTGCCGCAGTCGTCGGCGACCTGCGCACCGCGGTGGGCACAGCCGTTGATGAAGGCACGCAGCACGCCGTCCTTTCCCCGGACCACAAGCACGGGGACACCCATCACATCCTTCGTCGTATACGACCCCGGTGAAGCGACCTCACCCGTCCACCCGATGACGTGCGGCACGCTGCGCAACATCCGGAGGTCGGCTTGGAATCGTGCGTGGTCGACGTAGGTGTCGCGCGGCTCGCGCCAGACGTCGTCAGCGATATCGAGAGTGTCGTTCTCGAAGTGCTTGAGCACCCGTCGAGTGAGCTCGAGAGCTTCCTGTCGTGGCATGGGACACCTCATGTGGTTTCGACGAGGGCCGCGCGCAGCGCACGGCACTGACTGGCGAAGAAACGTTGGGACACTGAAGCGTTCGCGGCGATGAGGTCGAACGCGTGGAAGGCCCCGGTCGCGATCTCCTCGTGCACCGGCACGCCTGCCTCTCTCAGGCGGGCGGCGTACGCGCGGCATTCGTCGTGGAAGAGGTCCTGCGTGCCGACGCCGATCCACGCCGGTGCCAGACCCGACAGGTCGGCCCTGCGCGCGGGCGCCGCCGTCGCGGGATCGGCACCGGCGAGATACCACCGCCACGCGTGTTGGTTGTCGTCGGCGGTCCACATCACCCGCGGTCGGTCGCCGTTGACACCGGTGCGGTCGTCGAGCATCGGGTACACCATCATCTGAAGTGCGAGTTGGACGTCGCCGCGATCGTGCGCGAGTTGCGCGACCGCAGCGGTGAATCCACCGCCCGCACTGGCCCCGCCGACGGCGATGCGTCCCGGATCGACCCAGGGCCTGCCTGCGAGCCAACGCAGCGCGGCGTAGCAGTCCTCGACCGGCGTGGGATACGGGTACTCGGGAGCCAACCGATGCTCCACCGCCACGACGGCGATATCGGTGAAGTTGACGAGCTTGCGGCAGAACCGATCCTCTTGTCCGGCAGTGCCCATCACCGTTCCGCCGCCGTGGATCCACAGCAGCGCGGGTCTCGGTTCACCGATTCCGGTCGGTCGGTGGATGCGTACCGTGACATCGTCGTTGACACTGGCCACCTCGACCCCGCGAATCCGGCCCACCCGTCCGACCGCCTTCATCAGCGCCCGCGGCAGCGTCAGACCCCGGTGCAGCGCATAGCCTTTGGGGAGCACCCGGGCCGTTGCCCGGAGCTCCGGGTCGAATTGCGAGTAGTCGATGTCACCCACCTCTCGCCAGCGCCGGCTGCGCAGGCGCGGGGATCTTGCGGCCCGCACGTAGGAAGCTGCCGGTGCGTACCTGTCCGACGATCTCGGTAGGCACTCCCCTGCGGAAGACCGTCCGCCCGCCGACGAGGACAGCGGTGACGGTGTCGTCGTTGCGGTTGACCATCCGGGACAGACCGTCGTACTGGTCGACGGTTTCCTCGGCGTATGCGCTGAGCGATTCGTCCAGGTGGGCGGGATCGATCACGGCGACGTCGGCACGATCGCCCACCCTCAGGTGGCCCGCATCCAGCGAGTACCAGTCGGCGAGTTCCCCCGTCAGCCGATGCACGGCATGTTCGACCGTCATGAACGGCGCCCCGGCCTCGGCGCTCTGGTGCACATGGCGCAGCAGGCAGAGCCCGCTGTTGTAGAAGGCCATGTTGCGCAGGTGTGCACCGGCATCGGAGAAGCCGACCTGATTCCCGGGGTCCACCGCGAGCTTCTTGAGGATCTTCGGGCGGTGGTTCGAGATGACGGTGCGCCACCGCAGCGACCGTCCGTGCTCGATGACGAGGTCGAGGAACGCGTCCACGGGATGCACGCCGCGATCGAGTCCGATCTGGCCGAACGTCTTGCCGACCAGCGAGGGGTCCGGGCAGGCGACGATGTCGGCATCGAAGAAGTCGCGGTGCCACGCCCCGATGCTGAACTTGTCGTCGTACTCCTTGCGGAACCGGCGCCGGTAGGCCTCGTCGCGCATCAACTCGTTGCGTTCCAGCTCGTCGCGAAGGTGCAGTGCCGCGGCGCCGGCACCCAGTTCCTCGAAGATGACCAGATCGATGCCGTCGCTGTAGACCTCGAACGGCACCGGCAGATGCTGCCACCGGAAATCACCGCCGAGCGCATTGATCACCCGGGCCGCGGTGCTGAGGATCCGGTACCCGATCGGATTCGACTTGGCGTCGGCGGCGGCCAGGAAACTGATCTTCAACGGACGTCGCAGCCCGCCGATCGATCTCGCGAGCTGTGCCGCCACCCGAGGTGGATGCTGGATGTCGGGGCCGCTCTGTAGGACGCGCCCGCGCTTGCGCACCAACTGGGTGAGCCGACGCATCTCGCGCCGCTTGACGTAGGTCGACGGCAGTGTGCGTGAACGGCATACGTCGCCGTCGAGCCGATCGAAGAGCAGTTGCTGCGACGACAGACCGATGAAGCCGGCGTCGAGGGCCTCGGCCAGCCAGCGTTCCATCTGAGCGAGCTCAGCCCTCGTGGGCTGATCCTCCTTGGTCGTCGCGCGCTCGAGCCCCATGACCGCGGTGCGCATATCGGAGTGACCGATGAATGCGGTCACGTTCGGCCCGAGTGGACGCGCCTCGACGGCGCGGATGTACTCCTCGGCGTTCGTCCAGGTCTTGTGCTCGTCGACCGCCGAGATGACGTGCTCGCGTGGGATCGCTTCCACCCTGCCGAAGAGGTCACCCGCGTCGACCCCGTCGACGTGAACCGTTGAGATCGAACACGATCCGATCACCACGGTGGTGACGCCATGCCGCAGCGACTCCGACAGCGCGGGACCGTTGAGCAGTTCGACGTCGTAGTGGGTGTGAATGTCGATCAGACCCGGAATGACCCATTTGCCGGTGGCGTCGATCTCCTCGATGCCCTCGAGCGGCTCCTCGGTGACCGCCGCGACGTGGCCGTCCTTGATGCCGATGTTGCGAACCGCCGACGGTCCACCTGTGCCGTCGAAGTACCGGCCATTCCTGATCACCACGTCGAAGCTCATGGGTTACCCCTCCACCGTCGGGCCGTGGCCATCACAATACACTTGTCGAATACTGTATGGTCAAGAAATGGCCGAGCCGGAACTGGTCGAATTCGAACTCCCCCATCTGCGCATGACCGCTCTCGACTTGGGCCCGGAGGACGGCAGGCTCGCTCTGTGCGTACACGGCTTTCCCGACAGCGCGCACAGTTGGCGGCTGCTCGCACCCATGTTGGCGGCCAAGGGATTTCGCGTCGTCGCGCCCTTCACCCGGGGCTATGCGCCGACGGGACCGGCACCTGATGGCGACTACCACCTGGGTGCACTCATGTCCGATCTCATCGACCTGCACAAACAGCTCGACGGCGGGGCCGATGCTGTGCTGATCGGCCACGACTGGGGCTGCTTCACCGCCAACGGGCTCGCGGCGTACCCCGGGTCGCCGTTCGGCGCATACGTCTCGATGGCGCTGCCACCCGTGCGGGCGTTCGACAACGCCAGGCGTGGCCTTGCGCAGAACCTGAAGATGTCGGCGATCCAACTGCGCAGGAGCTGGTACGTACTCTTCTTCCAGCTGCCGTACCTTCCCGAACGGATCCTGCACCGGGTCATCCCGCGGCTGTGGAAGGACTGGTCACCACCGGGCACGGACGTGGGCGACGATGTGGCCCGCACCCAGGCCGCGCTGCCGACCCTGGCCCACCGCAGGGCCGCGGTCGAGTACTACCGCGCGATGATCCGGTTCACCCGTGCCTCGAAGCCCTACGCGGGCTTGCATCGCTTCCGGTTCAAGCTGCCGCGCACCCCCGTGCTGGTATTGCACGGCGAGCAGGACGGCGCGGTTCAGGTCGGCTACCTCGACGGGGCGATCGACGCCCTCCCGCCGGGCAGCCGGGTCCAAACCATCTCGGGCGCTGGACATTTCCTGCAGGTGGATCAGCCCGACGCGGTGTGCGCGGCGATCCTCGATTACCTGAAGGTCGACTGACGTTGCTTCTGCTCAGACGGTCAGGGCGACCTTGACGCAGTCCGCGGTGCGTGCCGCGACGGCGGTGTAGGCGGCCGGCGCGTCGGTGAGCGGCATCGTGTGGGTGAAGATACCGCTGACGTCGAGACGGCCCGACTGCAAAAGCGGCACCAGTTCGGGCCACGTGCGCTGCACCGGTGCCGTCGTCATCCGCAGGGTGATGCTGCGAATCAGGCTGAGGGTGGCGGGAAATGGGAACGGGTCGAGGTTGTGGACGCCGACCACCGACACGGTGCCGCCCGCACGGACCAGATTGAGCGCGTCCGACATCGATCCGTCGCTGCCGACGGCGTCGATGACCGAGGCCGCGCCTCGTCCACCGGTTGCGTCCAGAACCGCCTGCAGCGCAGGCGGTTCCAAGGATATGGCACCCAGCCGTTCCGCACGGAGACGACGGCCCTTGACGGGGTCGACAGCGAAAACAGTTCCGGCACCGAGCGTCAGAGCACTTTGGACCGCGCACAGGCCGACCGCACCGAGACCGAGGACCACAACCGTGCCGCCCGGCGGGAAGTCGGCCCGCTGCGCGGCCGCCCATCCCGTGGCGAGGTTATCCGTCAGGAGTAGCGCCTCCTCGGTGTCGATGTCGTGCGGCAAACGCAGCAGCTGGAAGTCCGCGGCCGGCACCGCCAGCAGTTCCGATTGCGCACCGCCGAGTTCTCCTGCGCCGAAGATCCTTGGGCCGCCGACACATGTCACCGGATCGCTTGTGGCACACCCCACGCAGGATCCGCAGCCGGCGACAGATGACACGAGCACCTCGTCGCCCACCGCGAATGTCCCGACGTCGGGCCCTACCTCGACGATGGTGCCGACCGCCTCGTGGCCGAGCGCCACCGGCGCGCCAAGCGGGTAATCACCTTCGTAGAAGTGCAGATCCGAACCGCAGATCGCCGCCGCGCGCACCTCGATCACCGCGCCGCCGGCGCCGGGTAGGGCCGGATCGGGCAACGTCTCCACCCGGACTTGTCCCGGGGTATCGATCACGACGCTCTTCATCGATGGTCGCCTTTCTGGTCAGGTCGACGGCGGATGTGCAACCTTGCCGGCCGCGATCGAGCCGTACTCGGCTACGGCCGCAGTTCGTACTCTGCGGCAATCGGGCGGTTGGTCCATCTCCAATAGTCGAAGATGCGGAACCCGTACAGGGTGGGCACCTCTCCGGCGGCGTTCTTGTAGTAGCTACTCGTGATCGCCGGGTGGCTGTACACCATCTGCTTCAGCCGCTCCTGGGCGCGCCGGTTGTAGTCGTTGCACACGTCCGCGCGCACGGTGGCCGAGCCGAAACCGCCCGCGGCGATCATGTCGATGCAGCCCATGATGTAGCGCATCTGGCATTCCGAGTTGTAGATGATGCTCGCGCCGTTGACGCCGTTGGTGCCCGGACCGTACATGCAGAAGAGGTTCGGAAAGCCCGGCACGGTGATTCCGAGGTAGGCATACGGGGAATCGCCCCACGCGCTGTTGAGTTCGATCCCGTCGAGGCCGCGGACGTTGATGGGTCCCAGCTGGTGGTTGACGTCGAAGCCGGTGGCCCAGATGAGGACGTCAGCCGGCCGATGCACGCCGTCAACGGTGGTCACCCCGTCCGGGGTCACCTCGGCGATACCGTCGGTGATGAGCTCGACATCGTCGCGCTGCAACGTCGTGAGCCAGGTTCCGTTGTCCTGCAAGGTCCGTTTGCCCATCGGCGGGTATTTCGGCGTCACCTTCTCCAGCAGCTCCTCGTCGTCGCAGAAGGCCCGCATCCACGCGATGAACATCTCACGGATGGCGTGGTTCGACGCGTTGCACGAGAGTCCACCGTTGTCCCAGTCCGGGTCGATCCTGACCTGCTCGTCGAGGGCGTCGGCGATCGGCCACCAGGACACGAACCGCAGCCACCGCCCGTAGTACGGCAGATGCCGGATCGCCCAACGGGCCCCATCCGGAATGGCGTCGTGATACATGGGATTGGGCGCCATCCACTGCGGCGTGCGCTGGTAGACGTCGATGTGGCTGGTCGTGTCCGCGATCGCGGGGACGAGCTGAAACCCGCTGGCGCCCGCACCGATGACCGCGGCCCGCTTCCCCGCCAGATCGACGTCGTGGCGCCAGTCCGCGGTGTGGAAGGACGGGCCACGGAAGTCGCTGGCGCCCTTGATGTCTGGGATCACCGCGTTGCTGAACTGACCGACGGCACAGATCAGCGCGCGGGAGGTGAGCTCTTCGGTGCTGCCATCGGCACCGGAGATGGTCACCCGCCAGGTCGCCGATTCGTCATCCCACGCGGCGCCCGTCACCGCGGTGTTGAAGCGCACGTGCGGGACGATGTCGTGGCGCGCCGCGACGTCCTGGAGGTACTGCAGGATCTCGGGCTGTTCGGAGTAGTAGTGGGTCCAGTGGTCGGTCGGCTCGAACGAGTAGGCGTAGTACTGATTCGCGATGTCGACGCGGCATCCCGGATAGCGGTTGGCCAGCCAGGTTCCGCCCACCCCCGACTGCTTTTCGATGATCGTGAACGGTACGCCCGCCGCCTTGAGCTTGACCCCGGCCAACAGGCCGGCCTCACCACACCCGATGACGACGACGGGGAACTCGGCGCGCTGCTCGGGCGTCGACGCAAGCTCCGGTCCGCACTGATCGGCGTCGCTGAACCGCAGGTCTGCGGCGACGTACTCGACGTGTTCCTCCGTAACCGTCCCGGCCGACATCACGTCGAACATCGCCCGCATCTGCCGGGCGTCTGGAACGAAGGGCGGCGGGCAGCCGCGGTCGCGATAGTCGCGGATGACGTCGAAGGCGCGTTTGCGCACCAGCTCCTTGTCGGGCTCGCTCATTCCGCCCTGGAGGTCCATCGCGATGAGCATGTAGGGCCCGGGAAGCTCCTCCAGCAGACCCATGTCGCCGGTCATGTGCACCATCGACATCAGCAGGGCGGGCACGCTGGCCTGGTCGACGGCGTCTCGAATCACGTCGTCGGAGTCGTCGAAAGGCAGCCCCAACAACGGGTTCGCGGTGTCCCAGGTGGTGGTGTCGCCTACCGAAGTGTGACCCATCGCCTCACCATACATAGACCATCCGCTGATTGACCATACGCTCTTTCAAATACGTATTGTCATCGCGCCGCGGTCGGGCTACCGTCGATGAATGACGGATCTGCAGGTGCGACGCGTGCGGTTCGATCTCGCAGGTGACGACGTGCCCTTCAACTGGCATCCACAACGCCCGGCGTTTGCCATGCAGTGCAACCTGATCACGTTCTTCGCGCCGGGTTTCGAGAAGTTCATCGTCGACGCCACCCGCGAGGCGATTCCGCTGATGCGCGATCCCAGACAGGCCGAAGAAGCGAATGCCTATCTGCGCCAGGAGGCTCAGCATTCGGCGGCGCACATGAGCCATTTCCGTGCCCTCGCCCGACGCTGGCCCGGTTTGCAGGAAACGCTGGGCGAAGTCGTCGCCTCCTACGACCGGCTCACCGCCACAAAGCCGTTGGCGTGGCGACTGGCCTACACCGCCGTCATCGAGAACACCTTCACGCCGTACTTCAAGGTGTTCCTCGACCACGAGGACAAGCTGTTCGAACCCGGCGACGAACGCGTGGCGTCGCTGTTCCTCTGGCACTTCGTCGAAGAGATCGAGCATCGCAGCTCCGCACTGATGGTCTACGACGCGGTGCACGGCGACTTCCCCTACCGAGTGCGGACGATCGGAGGCGTCGTCAAGCACCTCGGCGAGATCCTGGCGATCGTCTCCCGCGGGTTCCAGAAGCATGTGCCGGCGGCCGACGGTGGCGAATTCGGTCGGCTGATTCCGGACGGCTTGTCGCCGCGGTCCCTCCTTTCCGCCGCACGCGCCGCCCGCGAGCTGACCACCCCTGGCCAGGCGACCTACGCCGGTGTCCCCAGGCGCGAACTACTCGCCATGCTGGTCGGGCTGGTGCGATCCCAAGGCCCAAGCCACGACCCCACGTACGAGAAGCTGCCGGCCTTCGCGGGACGGTGGTTCCATCGCTACGAAGAGGAACCGAAGTGCGCGGCCCGGTGGTACTCGGTCGGCGCGGCCAGCGGCTAGCGCGACTCTGCGAAGCGATACCGCCGATATGATCGCGGCATGCAGGTGAGCGAGTAATGGTTCGCAGCCACGGCTGGTCAGGTAACACGCCCACCTCCGACGAGGAGGCGATCACCCGGATCCTCGACGCCGCCGACAAGATCATTGCCGAGCGCGGCTCCGCGATGCGGATCGCGGACGTCGCCCGGTCGCTGGGCGTCACTCGCCAGACGGTGTACCGGTATTTCCCAGGCACCGAAGCGCTTCTGCTCGCCACGGCCATGCGGTCCGGCGACGGCTTCCTCGAACAACTGGCCAACCACGTACGCGGTGAGACCGATCCGGTGACCGCGATCATCGAGGGCCTGGCGTTTGCGATCGAGAACCTGTCGAAAGACGAACGCATCAGCTTTATGATGACCAGGCGGTCTCGCGGCGAGGTCGCGCACACGCTCACTTCCGACACGGCGCTGGCATTTAGTCTCTCGATGCTTCATCGGTACGAGGTCGACTGGGAGGCAAATGGTTTCGACGAAGATGCCCTCAGCGAACTGGCCGAGTACCTGCTTCGGGTGCTGCACTCCTTCCTGATCGATCCCGGCCAGGCTCCGCGCGAGGGCGACACCCTGCGCAGGTTTCTGGCGCGGTGGATCGGTCCGGCGGTCATCTACCCGCGATTCGCCGATGCGATGGGTGCGCTGATCAAAGTGGCTGCGCCACCGTCACGGTCGCGGCGCCGTTCCGTGTCCTAGAGATTGAGGGCCCGCGCCGCCACCGTCGCGAGTTCGCCCTGCAGATTCGAGATCGGTCGACTGCCGCGCAGGTGGATCACGTTGGTGAGCAGCACCACGTAGGTGTCCGAGCCGGGATCGATCCACAGAGACGTTCCGGTGAACCCTGTATGGCCGAAACTGCCAATGGGAAACACCATTCCGCGCGGTTTGGAGTGGGCGGTATCGATGTCCCAGCCGAAGCCGCGGAGATTCTGGCCTGCGATCGCGGGATAGTGCGGAGCAAGTAGGGGATGCTGGGTATTGGGCGCTGTCGCGATGGCTTCTTGTTCGGCGGCATTGGCTGCCTCGACTTGTTGTGGGGTATGTCCCGGCTGTTCGGGAGTGGTCATCACCTGCAGCGTGGCTTGGGTCAACGGAAAGGTGCTGGGGCGGCGCGCGAGTCGATCAAGCAGGGCCTGCGCGAAGATGCCGACGTCGTGCGCGGTCGAGAAGACACCGGCACTGCCCGCCACTCCCCCCATGCGGCGCGCGGTCGGGTCATGCACGGTACCGCGAAGTAGACCGTCGAGGTCGGGGTTGCTGCCCGGGTCCGCCCGGCCTTCCTCGTCGCGTGCCGTCGGCGCGATCCTCGGCAGCAGGTTGCTGTTCCACGCATCCGCGGGGCATGCGTCCGTGGGTGGTCCCGGCGCCCACGCCACCGCCGATCCTCTGATCTGGTGTGGCCCACACACTTTCGTTGGCGGGAGGAAGCGGGTTTCTGTCATGTCGAGCGGCGCGAAGACATTCTGTTGCGCGTAGATATTCTCCGGCTGACCGGTGATTCTCTCGATCATTTCGCCGAGCAGAATGAAGTTGACATCGGAGTAGTGGAAGCCCGCGCCTGGCGTCGCCTCGAGCGGTTTGGTCAGCGCGCGACGGATGCCCTCCGCGTGGTCTGCGCCGTTCAACCCCCAGGGATCCCGAAGGTCCAGCTCCCCCACCAAACCTGAAGTGTGCGTGAGCAACATGCGCACCGTCACCTCGGCACGCCGCGGATCGTCGGACGCGTTGAAGTCCGGCAAGTATGTCTGTACGGCGTCGTCGAACTGGATTTTGCCTTGTTCGTGGAGCTGCATGATCGCCGTCGCCGTCGCGAGGGGCTTCGTCAATGATGCGAGGTCGAAGATGGTGTCTTCGGTCATCGGTTCCTCGGGCGAAGGAGCTCCGTCGAGGCCTGATTCTCCGGCAAGCTTGCGATCGCCGTAGGCCTTCTCGTGCACGATCTTGCCGCCGTGCCCGATCAACACCACCGCTCCTGGCAGTGTGCGCGCCGCGATCGCGTCGTTGATGAGTTGCGAGACCGGGGCTAACTCTGGGCTGGGAGCCGCTTTTGGCACCGGGGTCGGCGTGGTCGTACTCGATGACGGGACGCTGGTTATTGCGGGCGGGTCTGTACCGCCGCACGAGGTGGATGCGAACGCAAGGACGACAGCGCCCACCGCAATGGCCTTCCGCGGAGAGCACTTCGGCATGGTCGGGCCACCTCGTCGGATCGAAGGTGTGCGTTGGTCACTACATGTCGACCAACAGCATCGCACGAGATCCGGCGTCGCTGAATCTCGCGAGCGGGGAAGGTTGGGCCCCGAATCTTGTTAGCATCGCGCCGTGGTCGACTCGCCAGCGTCACCCGGTCGCGGTACCCGCACGCGGCGCGAGGTCCTCAAATATGCCGCCTCCGCTCCCGCTCTGCTGATTCTCGGATCAGCAGCGGCGACTCTGCATGGGCCGCAGGCCTCGGCAGCTCCCATGAAACTGATCGATTTCACGCACCGGCTGGTTCCACCTGATCAGATCAAAGCGGCGGGCTTCGACGGCGCCCTTGTCTATGTATCGGAGTTACGGCCGGGCGCGGACTTCGATTTCAAACCCGTCACCCGTGAATATGCGGACGCGCTGCGCGCAGAGGGCCTGCACGTCGTCAGCTGCTATCAGTACGGGAAGCCCAATTGGCCGAACGCGCCGTCGGACTACACCCGCGGATACGACGGCGGCGTCTACGACGCGCAAACAGCGCTGCGGTGGCACAGCGCAGCCGGCGGACCCGCGAGCGCGCCGATCTTCTTCAGCGTCGACGAGGACATCGATCTCGACACCTGGAACAGCGTCGCGGTCGAGTGGTTTCGAGGGATCAACTCGGTGCTGGGGATACCCCGCACCGGCATCTACGGACATGCGAATGCGTGCGGGTGGGCCCTCCAGGACGGCGTCATCGGACCGTCCACCAGCCCCGGCCATGCCTGGGCATGGCAGACCCGAGCGTGGTCGAACGGTGAGCGCGAGCCGGCGGCCGTGCTGTATCAGGACGTGATCGTCACCCCGAGCGACCCCGGCGTCATCCTGGCCAACACCAGCGTCGACGTCGACATCGTGCTCGCACCCGACTTCGGGCAGTGGGACCTCGCAAGATAGCCGCCTTAAGAAGTTTCCAAGGCTGACGCATCAATGTGCTGTCAGCAAGTGCGGGGGCCCCACCCGACGAGGTCCCCGCACTTGCCTTGTGCAGCAGGCTACGCAGCGTGGCCCGCAGCTCAGTAGTTATTGCAGCTGTTGGCGATGGACGCCATGGCGCCGAAATACTTCTGGCCCCATGACGTGGTCTGGAATTCCTGGACCAGCTGCACGCGTTCGCTGGGCGGCGCGGCTAGAAAGTTGGTCAGCATGACCGCTGCCAGCGGGTTCCCACTGAACTTCTGCGCAAGCGCTGGGTTCTCGGAGTTCAAGGCCGCCATGACCTGCGGATAACTGCAGGTCGTGTCGATGATCGGGTCGGCGGACGCCACCCCGGTACCCGCAGCAACCGACAGCGTGAGACCGCCGACGGCAGCGACCAGCAACTTTTTCGAAGAGAGGTTGAGCATTTCGGGGACCTTCCAACTTATGCAGTGGCCCCCGACTGGCCCTGACGTGAACAGTGCGTCCATGGTAGCTCGCGATTCGCTTTTTGTGCGATTTCGGCGTGGCTGGTCACGCTGAGCGTGACCGCGCACGCCGAAATCGCACGGGTGGGTGCCGTGCCCGGCGATACTCAGGCCATCGCGTAGTCGCACCTGAGGAGTTCTGATGGCTGCTCCGAACCTGCCGCCCGGCTTCGACTTCACCGATCCCGATATCTACGCCAGCCGGCTACCCACGGAGGAGCTCGCCGAGGTTCGTCGCGCGGCGCCGATCTGGTGGAACGACCAGGCGCCCGGCGTCGGCGGGTACGGCGACGGCGGCTTCTGGGTGGTCAGCAAACACCACGACGTTCGCGAGGTGTCGTTGCGCAGCGACGTGTTCTCGGCGGCCGAGAAGACCGTGGTCCCCCACCTCAAACCCTCGGTCGACATCGAAGGGCAGATCGCGGCGTCCAAGCTGTCGATGCTGATGATGGACGACCCCGAACACGCCCGATTGCGCAAGATCGTCTCCCGCGGGTTCACGCCACGCGCCGTGGAACGGTTGCGCGCCGGGCTCAACGAGCAGGCGCAGCGCATCGCCGCCGAAGCCGCCACCCATACCTCGGGCGACTTCGTCCTTCAGGTCGCGCGGGAACTGCCGCTGCTGGCCATCGCGGGGCTGCTCGGCGTCCCGGAGGAGGACCACGAGAAGTTGTTCGACTGGACGAACCAGATGGTCGGCGGCGACGACCCCGAGTTCGAAGACCACAACTCGCTGGCCGCGGTGGGCGAACTAATCGGCTATGCCATGGAATTGGCGGCAGTGCGTAAAGAAATGCCGGGCGAGGACATCGTCAGCACTCTGGTCGACTCCGAAGCCGACGGCCAACTGACCGAGGCCGAGTTCGGGATGTTCGTCGTGACGCTGACCGTCGCGGGTAACGAGACCAGTCGCAACTCGATCACCCAGGGCATGATGGCGTTCACCGACCATCCCGACCAGTGGGAGTTGTTCAAGGCGCAGCGGCCGAAGACCGCCGCCGACGAGATCATCCGCTGGGCCACGCCGATCACCGCGTTCCAGCGCACGGCGTTGGCGGATACCGAGGTCTCAGGTGTGCCGATCAAGAAGGGCCAGCGGCTGGTGCTGTTCTACCGGTCGGCGAACTTCGATGAGGACGTGTTCGAGGATCCGCACGCGTTCAACATTTTGCGGGACCCCAACCCGCACTTGAGCTTTGGCGGTACCGGCGCCCACTACTGCGTCGGCGCCAACCTCGCACGGATGACGGTCGATCTGATGTTCAACGCGATCGCCGACCACATCCCCGACCTGAAGCCGATATCGGCGCCGCAGCGGTTGAGGTCGAGTTTCATCAACGGCATCAAGCACTGGCAAGTGGATTACCGGGGCGCCAAAGTGTGATTTCGGCGTGCTTAGTCTCGCTGAGCGTTACCTAGCACGCCGAAATCGCAGAAAAACGTCGCCCGCGCGGCTCGCGTTCCCATAGCACGCCGTCGCCGGCTGTCACACCCTCCTGAATAAGGGCGCGTTTGAGGATCTTGTTCGTCGCGGTCTGCGGCAGATCGTCATTGATCCGTACGTAGCGAGGCCACGCCTTCGGCGACAGGTCCGGTTGCGCCGCAAGGAATTCCTCGAACCGCTCCGGGGTCAGTTCGTCGTTGAGGACGACGGCCGCCATCACCTGATCCCCGACGTGCTCGTCGGGAACGGCGTACACCGCGACCAGAGTGATCTCCGAAAGGCGCTGCAGGATCCGCTCGATCGGGCCTGCCGCTAGGTTCTCCCCGTCGACGCGCATCCAGTCCGCGGTTCGGCCCGCCAGATAGATCCACCCATCGGCGTCGCGATACGCCAGATCGCCCGACCAGTACATGCGGTGCCGCATGCGCTCGTCGGTGGCCGCCTGGTCGTTGTAGTAGCCGGTGAACCCTCCCGACCCGAACGTGTTCACCAACTCCCCAACGGCGTCGTCGAAATTGGTGAGCGCGCCGTGCTCGTCGAATTCCGCAGTCGCACATTCGGTCACGGTGTCAGCGTGATAGACGCTGACACCTGGATAGCCCTTCCCGATGGATCCCGGCGGGCAGCCGTCCTCGCGCATCACCACGACGGCGAACTCGCTCGAACCGAAGCTGTCCACCACGCGGCAGTCGAACCGCTTGGCGAACAATTCGATATCTCTTTCCGTCGCTTCGTTTCCGAACGCGGCCCGCAGCGTGTTGTCCGCATCGTCGGGATGCTCCGGTGTCGCCAGTATCAACGCGAGCGGCTTGCCGACGTAGTTCATGTAAGTGGCGCAGTACCGGCGAATGTCGGACAGGAAGCGCGACGGTGAGAACTTCGCGGGCACCATCGCCGCCCCGCACGCGATCGCGACCGCCCACCCGGCCGCTACCCCGTTCGAATGAAACAGCGGCATCGACAGGTACGCCACATCGTCGGCGGTCAGGTCGAAGCGTTCCACCAAGCTGGCCCCGCACAGCACCGCCATCGCGTGTGCGAACGGCACCGCCTTGGGGTTGCCGCTCGTTCCCGACGTGAAGATCATCAGCGCCGTGTCTTGACCGCTGACCTCACGAAGCGGGGCAAGGGGTTTCGCGGCTCGAACCGCCCTGCGGTAATGCGCGCTGTCGACGTCGACCACCGTCACCGGGCCCAGATCCAGCCCGTCGAGCAGCGGCCGGTGATCAGTGTCGACGAGCACCAGCCGGCAGTCCGCGCGACGGATGTCTTTCACCAGCCCCTCGCCGCGCCGCGTCGTGTTGATTCCGCACAGCACATAGCCGCCGAGCGCGGCAGCGGCCATCGACCGCAGCATTGCCGGCGAATTGCCCAGCAGCGCACCGACATGCAGTGGCTCCTCGGATCCGACGAGCTCGATCAGCGCCGAGGCCTCCACCGACGCCTCGGCCAGATGCTCACGCCATGTCCATGTCCGGTCGCCGTGCATCATCGCGACGCCGTCATCGTCCATGCGGGTGCGCAGGAGCTGCTGCACCGTCTCAATCATCGGCGGGCCGGTAGCGAAGCAGCGTCACACCCTCTTCGTCGCAGAAGACCGGGACGACCCTCATGCCGATCCGGATGTCCTCGGGCCGCACATCGACCAGCTCGGTGCTGACCCGCGGACCGACATCCCATTCGACGACCGCCAACAACTGTGGCAGCTTCTCCGCCCACGGCGGTCCGGTCGGGCGACGCGCGACGGTGTAGGTGTACAGCGTTCCCGCACCGTCGATCTCGCGCCACTCTACGTCGTCGGCCAGGGTACCCGGCGCCAACGTGCGCGGGTAGAACACGTAGCGGTCAGCCGACGGCGAGTATTGGATCAGGATCCGGTGTTCGCGCAGGGCATCCCAGTACGGCTGCGACACCGGCGTCGGTTCCGGCAACGGCGCGGCCACCTCAGTCACCCCCCAAGATCAACGCGACCTGCTCGCTCATGATGCCGCCGGTTCCGCTGACGAACGCGGTGTTGCAGTCGGCGACCTGTGCGTCCGCCGATCGCCCCATCACCTGCCGGGCAGCGTCGACTACATGGTGCATCCCGCCGGCCATACCGGCCTGCCCGTACGACAATTGGCCGCCTGCGGTGTTGAGCGGGAAGTCACCGCGGAACGTCAGATCGTGCTCCGTCAGCCATGTCATGCCCTCACCCTTGCCGCAGAAGGCCGCATCCTCCAGCGTCATCAGCACGGTGATCGTGTAGCAGTCGTAGACGGATGCCACGTCGATATCGGATCGCTGCAATCCCGCCATCGCGAAGGCCCGTTCAGCGGCCCGCGCAATCGGCGTCCGCAGAAGATCGTCGGCGTAAGTGGGTGTCTTGAACCGGATGTGCTCGCCGAAACCCTTGAGCCACACCGGGCGATGGCGACCGCGGCGCGCCACGTCGGCATTGGCGATCAGCACACCGGCGCCGCCCTGCACAGGCATCACGGTTTCGAGCATGTGGATCGGGTCGGCGATCACCGGGCTGCTGAGCACGTCGTCGACGGTGATCGGCTTGCCGTGGAACACCGCGCCGGGATGAGCACATGCATTGGTTCGCTGGTCCACCGCGATCCGCGCCAACGCCGCTGCGTCGTAGCCGAATTCGTGGGCGTAGCGCTGCGCCACCTGCGCGTAGGGTCCGTTCTGGCCGACGTTGCCGTACGGAATCTCGAATTCCGCCTGCGGTGAGCCGTAGTTGTTGCTCGACGCGCCGTACCAGCTCAGGGTCCGCCCGGGCTTCGACTCCGTGCGTGGAATCTCCCTCGATCCGGGCATGACGGCGAGCACCGCATCGCACAGGCCCAACTCGACCGCGGCCGCCGCGCGCCACACCATGCCCGCCGCGGTGGCCCCGCCGAGATCCACGCGATCGCCGAAGTTCAGCGGCAGACCCAGGTATTCGGACAGCGTCGCCGGCGCGAACATGTCCGACTCCGCGATACCGTGCGTCGAAAGACCGTTCACCACAGCGGGTTCGACGCCGGCGTCCTCGATGACCATCTTGGCGAGCCGGGCATATTGGTCGAGCGTGAACAACGGAGGTGAGCTTTGCCGCTTCTCGGCGGGCAGTTCCGCGATGCCGACGATCGCCGCCTCGCCGCGCAGGCCCGTCACAGCGCAGACCTCGACGGCAGTGCAACGGTCGCGGTCCCCGGCATCAACACCTCGTCACCACGCTTGCAGTGGATGTCGAGGTCGACGAGCCCGTCGGCGCGCTTTCCGGTGATCACCCCGCCGAATGTCAACGGCTGCCCTGGATATGCGATCGCCCGGTTCTGAACGGAGAACGCCACCAACCGGCCGGCGCCACCGATCCAGTCGGTCAGCGCCCGCGACAGCAGTGCGGCCTGCAGCGGACCTTGGACGAGGACGTTGTCGTAGCCCTCGGTGTCGCGTGCCCAGTCCTTGTCGTAGTGGATGCGGTGGCCGTTGTACGTCGCCGCGCTGAAGAAGAACATCTGCGTCTCGTCGACGGTGACTGTCAACGCGGGAATCGCTTCACCGGTGGCGACGTCCTCGAAGTAGGGTTGCGTTCCGTCGCGAGCAGACGTGAAACCCTCCTTTTCGGGCCCATTTTGGGGGTTTTCGCGTCTGCTCGCGGAAGAAGAGGGAGTCATGCTGGCCGCGCGATCATCGACGTGGTGGCTTCGGCGAGAAGCTCGCCGTGCTGGTTGCGGTACTCGGCGCGCCAGGTCACCAACACGAATCGGCCTGATCTGCCTTCCTTCTCGACGATGGACTCGACCGTCCGTGTCATCTCGACCTCGTCGCCGTGGTAGGCGGGCAGGTGAAACGTGGTGCTCTCGCCACCGGCCATGCGCCGCGGCGCCTTCGGAAATGCCATGCTGCCGGTCACCGCGCCAGACGATCCGTCGGGCCGCAACTCGCCGAGTGCGGCGACGCCCAGGATCGCGTACTGCAGATACAGCGGCGGGCAGATGATGTCGCGATAGCCAAACCGGCGTGCGTAATCCCCGTCGAACCACAGCGGGTTGTGATCGTCGACCGCGGCGGCCCAACGCTGCCAGTCCCGCCGGTACACCTCGCCGGTGGCGACGGCGACCACCGATCCGACCTTGGCGGCCGACTCGGCATCGATGAGGCTCTCTGTGCTCACCGTGCCTACCCGACAAGCCATTTCGCAGCGACATCAGCACCGCCGCCGAGCGTCGACAGCACCCGTGCGCGCTCGGAGAACAGGTGAAGTCCGGTGTCGACGACATAACCCATTCCGCCGTGCAGTTGATGGGCGTCGAGGGTGACCTTCTTGATCTCGGCCGCCCGTATCCGCGCGATCGCGGTCTCCCGCGTGGCCGTGCGACCGCGCCCGATCCAGAACGTCGCCGACTGCGCCGCAAGACGCGCTGCCGCCAGCGCGATGTGCATATCGGCGACGATATGCTGCGCCGCCTGGAACGAGGCGATCGGCCGACCGAATTGCTCCCGCATCTTCGTGTAGTCGACGGTGCGGTCGATCACCGCTTCGCCGACACCGACAAGATCCAAACAGTCCAGCGTCACAATCGCGTTGGCCACCCGCCGCAGCTGATCGTCATCGACCGGCACCGGCTCGTCGACCAGGACGTCGTCGAACCGTACGGTGAACACCGGGAAGCCGCCCATGATGGGCAGGGCTTCGACGTCGATCCCGTTCGCCGTGGTGTCGACGGCGACGACGCCACCGTCGGTCGTCGTGACGATCACGTCGGCTTGGTCCGCGTTGGCGACGTAGCGCACCTCGCCGCTCACCCGCCAGGTGTCGCCGTCACGACGCATCCGCACGCGCGGTGTCACATCCGATGCGTCCTGCGGGTTGAACAGTGCGCAGGTTCCACGTGCGCCACCCGACGTCAGCCGTGGCAGCCACGCCGACCCGACGCCGAGCCAGTCGACCGCGAGCGCGGCGTACACGGTGCTCTGCACCACTGTGGGACACAGCGCCCGTCCCGCCTCGATGCAGAAGACGCCGATGTCGCCGAGGCTGCCGTCGACCACCAGACCGAGGACACCTGCCGACGCCAGCGCCTTCCATTGCGCGTCCGGCTCGAGGTCGGCGGCAAGCACGCTGCGACACATCGCGGCCAGGTCGCGTTCATCCTGCGAAGGAATCACCCGCATTCGGTCACCGCCCGTACGACGGCATCCGGTGACCGCGTTGGGCGATCACGTCACGGAGCACTTCGTTGGTGCCTCCCCCGAAACGCATGAGGGGCGACACCCGGTAGAGCCGCTCGAAGAACCCGTCGAGCGGTGCGCCGGCGCTGCGGTGGGCGCGCAGGCCGTCGGGACCGAGCAGGTCGACCGCGAGGTCGGCGATCCGCTGGCGCAGCTCGCTGGTGAAGATCTTCTCGACGCTGACCTCGACGGACGGGATGCGGCCGCTGTCGAGTATCGAGGCCGCTTCCAGGCCCATCAGCCTGGCGACCTCGACGTCGGCCTCGGCCTGGGCCAGTCGCCGGCGGTACGCCGGGTCGCGATCGGAAGCCAGCGCCATCAGCTCGTCGAGCGCCCGACGCAGGTCGCCGACGTTGATCAGCGCGCCACGTTCCAGATCCAGGGCGCCGGTGATGTAAGTCCAGCCCATGTTGAGCTCGCCGATCAGGTTGGTCACGGGTACGCGCACGTCGCGGAAGAACGTCTCGTTGGTGCGGTAGCCCGACCACGCGTACAGCGGGTGAATCTCGATGCCCGGGCTGTCGACGGGGACAACGATCACCGAGATGCCGCGGTGCCGCGGCGCGTCGGGGTCCGTGCGCACACACAGCCACTCGTGCGTCGACCGCTGGGCTCCGCTGTTCCAGATCTTCGAGCCGTTGATCACCCATTCATCACCGTCGCGCACCGCGCGGGTGCGCAGGCTGGCCAGGTCGGTGCCCGCATTGGGCTCGGAGTAGCCAAGCGCGAAGACGATCTCTCCCCTGGCGATTCCCGGCAGGAATTCCTTCTTGTTCTGCTCTGTGCCGTGCCGCATGATCATCGGCGCCACCGACGTCACGGTGAGGTCCGGACCCGGTACGCCGGCGTATTCGAACTCGCTCATCAGCAGGTGCTGATGCATGGCGGTCAGCCCCAGCCCGCCGTAATCCTTCGGCCAGTTCAGGCCGAACCAGCCCTTCTCGCCGATCTTGCGGCGGAACGCTGTCAGCTCGCCGCCCTGGTGTTCGAGACCGTGTTCGGCCATCTCCGCCCGCAGCGCGGCGGTGACGTTCTCGTCGAGGAACTGCCGTACGTCTGCCACCCAGGCTCGTTGCTCGTCGTCGAGCTCGAAGTCCACGCAGGCGACACTATCGAGAAAGTGTGCACACGGCGGGCGAACGCATAGCGATTTCGGCGTGGCTAGTCACGCTGAGCGTGACTGCGCACGCCGAAATCGCAGGCTCGTCATCGGCATAGTTCGTCGCCCGGGGGCCGTGGTTTGTAGTCTTCGGGGATGCCGTTCGAGAACGGCGAGGTCTTCGCCGGCTACGTGATCCAGCGGCTGCTGGGCACCGGTGGTTCGGGTGAGGTGTACCTCGCCCAGCACCCCCGGTTGCCTCGTCAGGATGCGCTCAAGATCCTGACCAAGGCGTCCGGGGTCGACGGCGAGTTCCGGGCCCGGTTCAACCGTGAGGCCGAACTGGCGGCGACGCTGTGGCATCCCCATATCGTCAGCGTCCTCGACCGCGGTGAATTCGAAGGTCGACTCTGGATCTCGATGGAGTACGTCGAGGGCACCGACGCCGGTCACTTGATCCGCGAAACCTACCCCCGCGGCATGCCGGAGCAAGACGTCTTCGAGATCATGACCGCGGTGGCCGATGCTCTCGACTTCGGTCATGAGCGCCGTCTGCTGCATCGTGACGTCAAGCCGGAGAACATCCTCGTGACCGCCCCGAACGGCCACCGGCGCCGGGTGCTGTTGACCGACTTCGGGATCGCCCGCCGCATCGATGACGCCAGCAACCTCACCGACACCAACATCGCGTTGGGGACCATCAACTATGTAGCGCCCGAGCAGCTCCTGAGCCGGGCACTTGACGGCCGGGCCGATCAATATGCCTTGGCCGCCACCGCGTTTCACCTGCTGACCGGGACGCCTGTCTTCCAGGACTCGAATCCCGCCGTCATCATCAGCCACCACCTGGGCACCACGGCGCCGCGGATATCGGAGCGCCGACCCGATCTGGCCCACCTGGACCCGGTGTTCTCGAAGGCGCTGTCGAAGGACCCCAACGAGCGGTACCCGACGTGTATGGATTTCGCCCGCGCGCTCACGGAGCGGGAGCGACGCGTGCAGGCTGCCGCGCAGGCGACAGGACCGATGCACGCCACAAGCGAACGTCCGACGACGCAACGCCTGGAACGCCTTGTCGTCCACGGTACCGCGCGAGGCGTGCAGCGCCGGGCACTCGACAATCGAGATGCGATCGGGCTCTTGTCCTTTCATCTCGTGCCCTATGAGCCCGTCGCCGGCCGGGACGCGCCGGTGCCCGTCGAGATACAAACTCAGCTCGTCACGGATCAGCTCGCAGACGGAGACGAGGTCGAGGTCACCGGGACATGGGATGGCGACCGCCTCGACGCGGACACGATCGTCAACATCTCGGCCGGGGTTCGGCCCAAGCAGCGACGTACGCCGCGGAAGGCCAAGTCACATCGCG
Source organism: Mycobacterium barrassiae (assembly GCF_025822765.1). Lineage (GTDB taxonomy): Bacteria > Actinomycetota > Actinomycetes > Mycobacteriales > Mycobacteriaceae > Mycobacterium > Mycobacterium barrassiae. Next base: position 788,678 of record NZ_JACKUK010000023.1, read on the forward strand.
CCGACACGACACCCAAACGCAGGTGGATCCCGATCGTCGCACTCCTCGCAGTGATCATGTTGGCGGCGGGCGCTGTCCTCTATTTCACCGACGGATTCGGTCTCTGGACCCGTCCAGGGCCCATCGTCAAGCCGGTGAGCGCGACCGTCTTCGCCCCCGGCGGCACGCCGGACAACCCGCAGGACGCCGACCTGGCGATCGACGGTAACCCGGACACCGCATGGAAAACCGTCACCTACCGAGACGCCGACCCGTTCCCCACTTTCATTGAGGGTCAAGGCCTGTTGCTGCATCTGGCCGAACCGACCGCATTGAGCGCCGTCACCATCGACTTATCGAGCACCGGAACCGATGTGCAGATCCGATCCTCGCCCACCGAGAAACCTGCCACGTTGGCCGACACCACCGAGCTGACCCCCACCACCACCCTGGAGCCGGGCGAGAACCGCATCGAGGTGCACGACCGGACCAAGACCTCCAATGTGCTGGTGTGGATCTCGAAACTCGGCACGACGGATGGCGAGAGCCGCACGGAGATCTCAGAGATCACGCTGCAGGCCGCCGACTGAGCGACACACGTCATCCGGACCTCGACAGCCACCTGCCGATCCCAAACGGATCCGCGACGTGGTCTGGAACCACACGGCGCATCGCCGCGTTCACGGCGATCGGCGCCTCACAGCTGTCGGGATCCTGAAGCACGACTCGCCCCCCGGCCGCTTTCACGGCGTCACAGCCACGCGCACCATCGTCGCTCGCGCAGGACAGCAGCACCGCCGTCACCGAGTTGACGAGTTGAGCTGCGCTGGAGAAGACGACATCAATCGACGGACGCGAATAGCCGACCGGGGCATCCAAGGTCAGGTGTGCGCGTACGCCAGGTCCGGTTTCATACTGCTCGACGGGAGTTTGTGGCTCCTTCGACAGAATTCGGTCATTCCCCAGCAGCAGGTGGTAGCCCGCAGGTGCCACCGTAACGGCACCCGACGGGCAGGCCCACGGACTGGTGCTGGGTTCGTGCACCGGAAGCGCGGTATATCCCTGAAGCACCTGTACGAGACCGGAGTACTGGGGTGCGCGATGCAGCACCACGCAAAGCACGCGGTCACTGATGTTCTCGAGCGTCTCGAAGATGCTCTTCAACGCTTTGATTCCGCCGGCGCTGCCCCCGATAACGACGACATCAGCGGCGGACATGCTCATTCTGACTCTTGACGTAGATCCCGAGCCGACGGTCCGTTGCGGTGAAGAGTCGCTTGCCTTCAGCGGTGAGACCTTCGCGTGGGCTGATGACGAGATTGCCGAAGGGAGCCAGGCTTTCCCAGAAGAGGTGCTCGACCCTGCGCTGGAGGGTCTCCTCGAAGTAGATGAAGACGTTTCGGCACATGATGAGGTGAAACTCGCCAAACGTGCTGTCCGTGGCGAGATTATGCGAGAAGAACTCGAGTCGCGACCGCAGGACGGGACTGAGGATACAGCGCCCGTACTTGGCGGTGTACCAGTCCGAAAAGGGCCGCTGTCCTCCGCTGGCCTGGTAATTGCGGGTGGCGCCGACCATCGCATCTGCCGGATAAATGGCTGCGGCGGCAGTCCGCAACGAATCGCTGTCGATATCCGTGGCGTAAATCGTCGTCCGCTCCAACAGACCCGCTTCATCCAACAGGATCGCAATCGAGTAGGCCTCTTCTCCGGTCGCACATCCCGCGATCCAGATCCGTATGCGCGGGTAGGTTGCCAGCCTGGGCAACAAATCCGCTCGAATCTTGGAGAACACCAACGGATCTCGGAACATCTCGGTGACATTCACCGTCATCGCCGATAGGAAAGCGGCCAACAGTTCCGGTTCGCGGAGCACCCGGCCTTGCGCTTGGGAGATGGTGCCCAACTTGTGTCGTTCGACGAACGCCACCAGCCGCCGGTTCCTCGACGCATCACTGTAGTGACGGAAGTCGTAGCCGAGATAGTCGAACACGGCGTAGAAGAACGCCTCCGCCTCGATCCCAGTCAACCCTCTGGATCGAGCCGCATCCGGCTTCTCGGCGTGCTTACTCACTGGCTCTTGAGTTTTCCTGCTGCCCCCGCGGCCGGCCGGCGAGCCACACCCGGAGCACCGACGTGAGTTGATCCATGTCGACGGGTTTGGTGACGTAGTCCGAAGCTCCTGCGTCCAAGCACTTCTGACGGTCACCCTTCATCGCCTTGGCGGTGAGTGCGACGATCGGAAGATCCTGCCAGCGGTCCTCGGCCCGGATCCGGCGCATCGCTTCGTAACCGTCCATGACGGGCATCATGACGTCCATCAGCACCAATCCGACCTCTGGGTGGGCGGCCAGGCTGTCGAGCCCTTCCTGCCCGTTGCGCGCGGGTATCACGGTGATCCCGTAGCGTTTCAACGCGCTACCGAGCGAGAACACATTCCGTACGTCGTCATCGACAAGTAGGACGGTGCTGCCCTGGAGGGATTCGTCGATGCGCCTGGTGTTGGAGAGGATTTCGCGCGCCGAGTAGGGCATGTCGTTGGCCACGCGGTGCAGAAACAGTGCGGTCTCGTCCAGTAGTCGTTCCGGCGACCTAGCGTTCTTCAACACGATGGCCGACGCCAACGCTTCGAGGCGCTCGGTTTCCGCCGACGTCAACTCGCGGCCGGTGTGCACTATCACGGGCAGACTCTTCTGCTTGAGCTTGTCCTTGATCCGTTCGATGAGGTCGATGCCGTCGATGTCGGGCAATCCGAGATCGAGAACCAGGCAGTCGTAGGCGGTCGGCCCAGCCAGTTCGGCCAGGACTTGCTGACCCGTGCCGACGCAGGTGATCGCGATATCGTCGCTCTCGATCAATTGTTGGACGACAGCGCGCTGATTCGCGTCGTCCTCGGCGACAAGCACGTGTCGCGGACCAGGTTTCAGGAAATCGGCGACGGCGGCGAACATCGACCGCAGCTCCGACACGTCGCTCGGCTTCTGCAACGTCTGGATGGCGCCCATGCGGCGGCCACGTCCGTCGTCGTCGGCCCCGGAAACGACATTGACCGGGATGTGGCGGGTGGCGAGATCGTGCTTGAGGACGTCCAGAACCACCCAGCCGGCCATATCGGGCAGCCCGATGTCCAAGGTGATCGCCGCCGGCTGCCGTTGTTTCGCCAATGCCAACGCTTTTCGGCCGCTGGCGGTGGTGACGAAGTCGAAGCCTGCCTCCGTCGCCAGGTCAGCCAACAAACCGGCGAAGGTCGGATCGTCCTCCACGATCAGCAGAACCGGTTTCGCGCCTGCCGGCCAGATGATGTCCGAGATGTCCACGTCTTCGAAGCGGGTGCCGGCACCGTTTCCACCGCTGTCCGGCGAGACGGGGCCGGGGGCGGCCTCCAGGGCCGACGCCACGGACGCCTCACCATTCGATGGCAAGGTCGCCGCACCGTGGGAAACCGCCGGACTGTGCGGAACAGCGGAGTGGTCCCCGTCGCCGAGCGCATGCGCCTCGACCGGCAGATAGCAGGTGAATGTCGATCCCTGACCCAAGGCGCTGCGCAGCGTTATCTCGCCCCCGAGATTGCGAGCCAGTTCCCGGCTGATCGCCAGCCCCAGACCGGTCCCCCCGTACTGCTTCGCGGTGCCACGGCCGGCCTGCTGGAACGACTCGAAGATCAGATTGTGGTCTTTCTCGTCGATGCCGATTCCGGTGTCCACGACGGCCAGGCTCAGATAGCCATCGCCCGGGTTGCCTTCCATGTCGCGCGCACCGGACAGCTCGACCGTCACCGAGCCCTCGTCGGTGAACTTGATCGCGTTGGCCACCAGATTCTTCGCGATCTGCTTGACCCGCGTGTAGTCACTTGTGATTTCGCGTGGCGCCCGTCCCAGATGATCTCGGTCGTTCAGCACGACGCTGAACGCCACGCCCTTGCTTTCGGCGACCGGACGGAAATTGCGGTCGAGGAAGCCGACCAACTCCGCCAGATCGATCGGTTCGATCTCCAGGTGTATCGAACCGGATTCGACCTTGGCCAGGTCCAGCACCTCGTCGATGAGGTTGAGTAGGTCCTTGCCGGAGTGTTGAATCGTTTCGGCGAACTCCTGCTGCTTTTCGGTGAGCGGCTCGTCGGAATCGGCAAGGAGGCTTGCCAGGATCAGGATGCTGTTCAGCGGGGTGCGTAGCTCGTGCGACATGTTCGCCAGGAACTCCGACTTGTACCGCGACGAGACAGCCAGCTCTTCGGCCTTGGCTTCCAGAGTCTGACTGAGACGATGAAGTTCGTCGTTCTTCTGCTCCAAGGTATGCGCCTGGGCTTCGAGCCGCTCCGAACCGGCCCTCAGCTCTTCCTGCTGTGAGCGGAGTTCCTCGGTCGTCTCCTCCAGTTCGGCATTCTGCGCCGACAGCTGATCTTCGCGTTGAATCAGCTGCTCGTTCGCCGTGCGCAGCTCCTCCTCCTGAGCCTGCAGCTCTTCCGTCTGAGCCTGCGATATCTTCAGCAGTTCCCGTGTCTTCTCCGCGGACTCGATCGCACTGATCGCCACGCCCGCACCGAGTGCGATGCTCTCCAAGAGTTCAATGTCATCGTCGGAGAACAACCGGAATGCGGCGAATTCCATCACGCCAAGCACCTCGGACTCGAAGCTGATCGGGATCAATATCAACGACATGGACTCGGCCTTGCCCAATCCCGAGACGATCTCGACGTAGTCACCGGGGGCCCCGATCACCTCGATCCTGTTGCCTTCCAGGGCACATTGGCCGACCAGGCCGTCCCCCAGCCCGAACGATGTGGGTAGGTCCTCTCGTTGGTGGAACGCGTACGACGCGGTGAGGGCGAAGTGGGTGTCATCGGCTGGCTCGCGGAGGTAGAGCGCTCCGTGTTTGGCGTCGAGAGCCTGCGCTGTGCGCGATATGACAATCCCGGCCGCCGTTTCCAGGTCCGGCGCTGCCTGCACCTCGGTCATGAGGTTCGCCTGGATCTCTTTGGAACGACGCGCCTTCTCGTCCCTAGCAGCCGCGCTGGTGACGGTGCGGTGAATGTTGCGACTAGTGAAGAAAAGCAGCACAGCCAACGTCGCGACGATGACACTCGCCAATGTCCAGAGCAACGCACGGGTGGTCTGAATCGCCTGCCGCACTCGCTGACTCGCGACGTCGACCGACTCGGCCGTTTCCTGCTCGATTTGTTCCAATTGCTGTTCGAGCTGTGCCACCTGGGAGTTGAGGTCTCCCGCGGAAGCCGCGGCATCCCCCGTCGTCCGGAAGTTCTGCATGCCGGAGCGGTAGTCGGACTGAAAGGTGGCCCAGGTGGACAGCGCCTGCTGATATTGGATCCGCTGGGCGCTGTCGCTGTCGTCTGCTGCGGCTGCTCGCAGCTGGTCCTGGATGGACTTGTCGAGTTCATCGAGCTCGGCCGCGTGTCCGGCACGTCGACTGGGGTCGTCGAACAGGAATTGGTAGTACGTGGTCAGCAGTGTCTCGAGGTCGCGCTGAATCTCCATGACGCCGAGCTGTTCGAGGCGCACTGCGCTGCGCGCCTCGAAAAGGTTGTTGATCCGATTGGTCTGAATCGTGTAAAGGGTGTTACCCAAAATGACTGCGAGTATTGCGGTTCCGCACAGTACCGCCAATCTGGTCGCAAGCGTCATATCACCCTAGCTTTCGCCCGTGACTCGATTGGCCTGCGCCGCACGCCAGCTCCCCACCGCATCGGCGAGATCCGTCGCCTCGATCGGCCGGGCGTGCCAGAATCCCTGCTGCAGAACACATCCTGCCTCGGTGAGCCAGGCGGCCTGTTCGGCCTTCTCGACGCCTTCGGCGATCAGATCGATCTCCATACACGCTGCGACGGCGATCTGACCCCGGACCAGGCGCTGCGCGCGATCGCTTTCGTGAACGTCCTCGACCAACGAGCGATCGATCTTCAACCAGTTGGCGGGAATGTGTTTCAACGTGGTCATGCTCGCGTGGTCGACACCGAAATCGTCTAGGGCCAGACTGAACCCGAGTTCGCGGGCGCGATGCAGATCGGCATACGCGGGCGAGGGATCTTTGGTGAACGCACGCTCGGTGAGTTCCAGACAGATGAGTTCGGGCGCTATCCCCTTGTCGCGGTGAGACCCGATCAGGTGACTGAGGAATTGTTTGTCAAGCACCTGGGCGGGCGACAGATTCACATGCAGCTTCAGGTCGTTGCGGCCAAGCGCCACATAGTCTTCGAAGCTTCGTGTCACGGTCCACCGACCGAGCGATCCGGCCTGCCCGGATGCCTCTGCCAACGCGATGATCTCGCTCGCCGGCACCTCGTCATCGGGTACATCACAGTCGTCGGGAACCCGCCAGCGCACCAGCGCTTCCAGCCCGAACAGTTCACCGGTGACCGCGTTGACGATCGGCTGGTAAACCATGCGAAGCTCCGAGCGCGCGATGGCGTCGGACAGCTTCGCGCGCAGATGGGCGTTTCCCCGCCGCCGCGACCCCATCGACTCGGTGTACAACACACACTCGTCGAGCCGATTCTTCTTCGCCTCGAACATCGCAATATCCGCCTGAGTCAGCAACTCCTGCGGTGTGTGAGCGCTCGCGCCCAGAACGGAAATGCCCATGCTGAGAGAGGGTTGAACGGTCGCGTTCTCACACTGCACCGGTCGCGACTGCACCTGCTCCAGAATGCGATTTCCACCGGCCACCGCAGCGCTGGCGGACTCCACGTGTTCGAACAGGATGATGAACTCGTCGCCGCCTACACGGCAGACCAGGGTGTCGGCCCGTACCGCCGAGCGCAGCCGGTCTGCCACTTCGACGAGCAGTTCGTCCCCGGTTTCGTGGCCGTAGGTGTCGTTGATGCCCTTGAACTTGTTGAAGTCCATGTACAGCAGCGCCGCCAGTTCTCCGTCCTGCTGGCGGGACAGCTCGTCAAGCCGCTCGGTCAGCTGTCTCCGGTTGGGAAGGTCGGTCAACGGATCGTGACTCGCGAGATGGCTGATCACCGACTGCGCCTGCTTGATCTCCGTCAGGTCGTGGACCACCGCGGCGACGCTGAGATCGACCGAGTCGTCGATCGGTGACAACGTGATCAGAACGTCGACCTGGCGGTCGCCGTTCGCGGCAATCGTGGTTTCCAGTGAGCTCTGCCGGCGCGTCGAAAGAGCGACGTTCAATTGCTCCCGCAGCCGGTCCCGGTGACCGTCAACGGCAAGCTCCACGATGGATCGGCCGACCAACGTGTCGCAGTCCTGACTGAACAGCGCTTCGGCGGCCTTGTTGCAACTGCGAATTTCGCCCGCACCATCGACGGCGAGGATTGCGTCACCGGTGCCCTGCATCACGGCGGCATACTCGGCCTGGACCCGGAACAGGGTTGCGTTCGAAATCGACAATGCCGCTACCACTGCTACTGCGCGGAACAGTGCGACCTCGGTGTCGGTGAACGGCTCACCATCGGGTCGGCCGACGCACAGGGTGCCGACGAGCTCGCCCCGCGCCGTCAACTCCTCGACCAAGACGAGTTGATCCGTCGGGCTTGGCTTCCGGTCGGTGACCTTCTGAGCAAGCCACTCGTGCGGCCGCTCGCACTTTCGAAGCGACTCCGGGCGCGCGAACGAATCGTCCCAACCGTCCCCGGAATCCGGCAGGCGCAGCAGGCAATCGCCCCTGATCAACTGGCCCAACTCGGTGACGATTGTCTTTTTCAGGGAGGCCAGATCGACGGTCTGTTCGGCGAACAGATTGGCCAGCCTCGCCCGTGCGCGCGCGGGGGCCAACTCCTCACGGTGCCGAATTTCAGCGGCGCGGGCCGCCTGCAGTTGCTCCTCGTGAAGCTCGGCGGCCTCGCGGTGGAGCCGGGCGAATGACCGATCCAGCTCCAGCAACGCCTTGACCTTCGCGTACAACACCGCCCGGGAGACGGGTTTGACGAGGAAGTCGACCGCGCCCAGGTCATAGCCTCGGTCCAGATCGCCGGCATCGGCCTGACCGGTCAGGAAGATGATCGGTGTCGACGCCAGTTCCTCGACGTCTCTGATCAATTGCGCGGTCTCAAATCCGTCCATTCCGGGCATGTTGACATCGAGAACGATCACCGCCACCTTGCGCTGGAGCAGCACGGTGAGCGCCTCTTCCCCGGAGCCTGCCTGGACGACCTCACACTTCAGCGGGGTGAGCACCGTCCACAGCACATCGCGCAGCCGGGCGTCGTCATCGACGACCAGGACGGTCTGCATGCTGTCGACCGGGGTGGGCTTCGGCGCGGAGCTATCGGTCAGCGTGGACATGGTGCACACCTCCCCGGGCAGCCACGGGGCGCGCACGGCAGCTTCTGTCCGCGCAGGTCTCGGTGAGACATCTAGCCCCCTTCGACCAGCCCAAAGACAGATTTCGACCACAATAGTTCGGTTGGCCCGGGAAGGGACCGAAGCGGACGGAACGACACGAATTCGCAAGTTTCGCCGAACCACCAGGTAGACAGGACTCGATGGCTAGCAACATCCCGAGCACCACCCCTGGCAATGATGTGGACCAGCGGCTGCGCCCACAGCCGTCCGCCGGCTATGTCTATCGCACCTCCTGGGCGGTGCCGACCGGCGATATCGGCGACCAGCTGCAGCTGCGCCTTGACGGGGTTGCCCGCTATATCCAGGAGGTCGGCGCCGAAAATCTGCTCGATGCCGGCGAGGCCGAGGCGCACCCGCACTGGCTGGTCCAGCGCACCGTGGTCGATGTCATCGAGCCGATCGAGTGGCCCAACGAGGTGTCGTTCAGCCGCTGGTGCTCAGCATTGTCGACGCGCTGGTGCACGATGCGCGTCGATCTGGTTGGCAGCGAGGGCGGTCGCATCGAGACCGAAGGTTTCTGGATCGCGATCAACGAACGCACCCTGACACCCCAGCGGGTGTCCGACAGTCTCATCGACAAGTTCGCCAGCACCGCAGACGAGCACCGCCTCAAATGGCGGCCGTGGTTGACCAACCTCGACGAGGCCGACGTCGTTAGACCATTCGCGTTGCGTCGCACCGATATCGACGTTTTCGAGCACGTCACCAACACCGCCTATTGGCATGCCGTCCACGAAGTGATGGCCGAAGTACCCGACGTCTGCCGCGCGCCGTATCGCGCGGTGGTCGAATATCGCCGGCCGATCCAGTACGGCGAAGACGTCACACTGCGGTGGGCCCGACGCGGCAACGACGTGAACATCGCCATCGCTGTCGGCGACGGAATCCGTGCCGCCGCATTGCTGCGCAAGCTGCCGTGAGCGGCTGTCGCGGGTGAAAACGCCGACAGACCAGTTGCTGCGGTGTCAAGGTAGGTCCGATGTCTCGACGATTTCTCGGCGTGCCGCTCTCAGTGGCCGTGCTGGCCATCTGGCTCGCGGCCGCACCGGCGGCGGCCGGTGACGAGTGCAGCGTCATCCTGCCCGCGAGTGATCAGCTGGAGACGGTGCTCCATGCGGTCACTCCCGAAGGGACACCGTCCTATGTGGCCGGCCAGGTGCGAAAGGCGGTTTCGCCGCTGTACGGCTTGAGAAGTCCGGCGGCCATCGATCTCCGGATCCGGTCAGACATGCTGGCGGCTCAGATCGACAACAGCGATCCCTATCGACCGGCGAGTCCAGACCTATTCGTCCGCGACCTCGCCGCCGAGAGACAACTGCTGGCCGGGGCCCGCGCATTCTGTGGACGCTAGGTCCGTCGTTCGACTAGCTGCCCGGACCCCAGATTCGAACCGACAGACGTTCTGCGCCAGGCCAAATGGCGTTTGCCGCCGGTGATGCGCAGAAGGCCGCCTCGGCTTGGCGGATGGTCATGCCGACCGCGTGGAGTCCGTCTTCCTGGTGGGCACGGCAGATGACGGTCAAGACCTTGCGGGTATGCGGGTCGACTTCCTGAGCTTCGATGGTCAACACCACGACAAGCGTGTACCCCGCGCCGGTCGGTAGATAGAAGGTGAGATCGCGGCTGACCAGACCGCCGCCGTTGACCACCAGATAGCCGTCCCCGCTGGGATATGCGGCCTGTCCGACCATCTGCGTACGCTCGTAATGCCAACGGTCCCCCGGCGCGCGCCAGGTTGCGAAACGCGTATTTGGGCTGCCGTTGAACAGGTTTCGCGCGATCGGGATGATCAGCTCTTCCCGACCGTCGGCGTCGACATCCTCGAGCCCGACACCTCCAGGGCTTGACGGCTCCAACAGTTCGTCGATCGTCTGCACGACCTCTCCCGCCGGGTCGGTCACGGTGACCTTCACCGCCCGTGGCTGCGGCAAATCGGGCACAGAAAAATACGTGACGGCGAAATCTAGATCACCGGAGCGCAGGGAGCAGTCGACGTGTGGCGACGTACCCTCCGGACTGATGATCGGGATGGCCCGCGGGCACGGCGGCAGAGTGGGCTCAGCGACGGCGGTCGGGCACGCCGTGCCGATGGTCGCCATCGCCACGACGCCGACCAGTGCTGACAACCGCTTCACGAGGTGTGCCTACCGCTGCGGCGTCGGCTTGGTGGGACTCGGAGATGCGGGCGGGGGCAGTGCGGGAAGCTGTTGTTCCGCTGGGGGTTTACTGCCTGTCTCAGGCCCGATGTCGGCAACCTGCCAGGCATCGTTCACCTTGTTCACGGTGACGCGCAGCAGGATGATCGACACCTTGGGCGTCGGGTTCTGCAGGTTACGGGTGGTCTGGTGGGCCGACACCACCACCCGATAGGAACCGTCGGGCTGAAGGATGGGATCGGTGGCCAACACTTCACCGCTGGAGGTGACCTGCGCCTCCAGCATGACGGCCTTGAGCAGCTCGCTGGCGTTGACGTACTTGTCCTTGAGTTGCTGCGACACACCGTCTTCCACGGCGCGGAAGAAGGCGTCCGGATCCTCGTATGTGTAGTTCAGCGACTTCAGCGCATAGTCCTTGGCGAGTTGGGCCGCTTCCTCGCGATCGGCCTGGCTCTGCCGTAGTTGCTCGAGTTGGCTGGTGGCCTGTTGGTACTTGATGAAGCCGAACACGCCCCCGCCCAGCACCACCGCGAGCAACACCGCTGCGACCCATGGCCAGGGCCCGCTGGACCCGAGTGGCGACTTGGCGTCGCGATCGGCTGCCACCGCGGTGTCCGTTTCGGCCGTGTCATCGGCGTCGTCACGGTCTGTCGCCGTTTTCGGCGGGGACTCGTCTGAGGCCCCAGCGTCGCTAGCGTCGCCAGCATCGCTGTCGTCTCCGTCGACGGTCGAGTCGGTCATGTCAGCTTCTTTCATTGCAGTCGCTTCGCCCGGACTCATTGGTGCCATTCGGGCACGTTGAGTTGGACCCGCACGCTGCCAGTATCGTTGAACGTCGATTCCCAGAAGTCGAGCCAGTGCCCGGCGTCGATTTTGATGTCGTGCAGCGGTTTGAGCGCAGGCTGCAGCACGGTGGCGAAAGCGCCCAGCGGACCGGCCAGCATGTCGAGGTATTCGTCGAGCTTCGCGACCAGGACGGTGACCGCATCGTCGGGGCCGAGCACGCCCATTCCGGCGTGTGAAATGTTCTCGATCTCGTGGATCAGCTGCAGGAACGCCGGCACCGAGCGCGGTAGCTGATTGCCTGTCTCACTGATCACCTGACCGGCGTTGAGGTCGCCCAGGTTGGTGGTGAGGGCCGAGACATTGTCGACCAGAGTGGCCAGCAGGGCCTTGTCATCGTGAATGACCTCGGCGGTCAGGCCGGCGGTGGTCGCCAGGGAGTCGATGGTGTCGTCGTTGTCGGCCATCGCCGCAGACACTTCGTTGATGATGGCGTGGATCTGGTCGAGGTCGAGCGCGGTGAACAAGACATTGACCTTGGCGAGCAGGTCACTGGCCGTGACCACCGGTGCGACCCGGTCGGCGGGAATCACTGACCCGTCGCTGAAGTAGGGCGGCGCAATGAGCTTCGGTTTGAAGTCGATGTACTGTTCGCCTGCAGCGGAGAGGTTCTCGATGCTGATCGGGCTGTCGGCCGGGACCTCGTGCTCGTCGTCGAGTTCGATCGAGACCGCCAGGCCGGTGCTGGTGGTCTGGATATCTGACACCCGACCGACCTTGATGCCGCGCATCGTCACCTCCGACGTAGGCATGAGGCCGGCGGAAGAATCGAGCAGAAGGGTGAGTCGGGTGACCTGTTTGGCCGGACTCACGTCGAGCACTCCGAACGACATGTAGACGGCACCGAGCAGCGTCATCACCGCGAGGATGACGAGCGTGGTGCGGGCGCTGAATTTCACGGCGGCAGCAGTCCCATCGTTTGCATCGCCTCGACCGCTGCGTCGGCCTTGTCCGCGGGGTCGACGCCCTCCTGCCCGGTCGGTGGGTGAAGTCCGGTGATCGTGAATTTCGGCCCGCCCTTGCGGAAGAACCCGAGGAGCTTGTAGCGCAGGAACGCGACGAACTTGTCGGCGAGCACCGGGATCGTGGTGTCGACGGTGGCCATCGTTCCGACCATCGGCGTGAGGTAGGAAAGCATCTGCATCAGATCACCGGCGACCGGGTTGATCAGCTCCGCGTTGAGAGTGCCGATATCACGCGAGCTGTTGACCACGTTCAGGGTTGCCAACGTGATCTCCGACAGGCCTTCGAGCTTCGCCGGGCCTTCGGTGACGAGCCGGTTGAACACCGTGGTGTTCGCCGCCATTGCGGTGCTGATGTTCTCCATGCTGGAGAGCATGCCGTTGATGGTGTCCTGGTTGGCCGCAAGGTCGTTGAGCACTCCCGCGACGGTGCGCTGCATCCGGGTCAGCTCGGCAGGGTCATCCGGGAAGGCCTTGTTGACCTCGACCACGGTGGTTTGCAGGGTGCCGATCGCGCCGCCGCCCACCAGGTTCGACATCGACCGCAGGAGGTCTTCGACGTTGTCGGCCGGGGCGGTGTTGCGCAGCGGGATGGTATCGCCGTCGCGCAAGGTTGCCCCCGAACGTTCTTCTGGTGGAAGCAGCGCGATATAGATGTCGCCCAAGGGTGTGGCCTGGCGCAGTTCAGCACGGGTGTTGTCGGAAAGCGTGGTATTGCCGGCTATTTCGACGTACGCAACCGCAGTGTTGCCTTCGAGCTGAACATGGTCGAGCACACCGACCTGCACTCCACCGGAGTCCACCTTGGCGCGGGCAGGCAGGTTCAGCACGCTGGAGAATTCGATCTTGATCTTGTAGGCATCGTGTGCGGTGAAGGCGCCCGGGACCGGCAGCCGGGTCGGATCCAACGAACATGCCGCCGCCGCGCCGACCACCACTGCGGCCAGCAGCATGGCCCGCAGCACGCGAATAGCACGTCGTCCGGTCATCCGAACGCGGCCCCCAGGACGAGATCGGTGAGACCGAGGGTCACCGGATCTGAACCGTTGCCCGACGCGCACGCCGACGCGGCACCGGGGATGTTGCGCTGCGCCAGCGCCTGGCAGATCGCACCGGCCTGGGTCGGGGCGATGGCCACCTGCGGCGGAATATAGGTGACGTTGTGGGTGCCCCACGCCGGCTCGTAGATATCGGCCATCCAATTGCTGAACTGCGGCCACGAATTGATCATGGCGAGGATGGCGGGCCTGTGGTTGTTCAACAGGTCCCGCAGCCACGAGACCTGCGAGCCTGCGGTGTTATACATCCGCGGGCCGAACCGCTGCATGGCGTCGACCAGGATCGGCAGCGAGTGCGACAAGTAGCTCAGGGACCCGGCGAAATTGTCCGAAAGGCCCTCGATCAACTTGGTCGTCTCGGGAAGCGTTCGGATGACCGATGCGAAGCTGTCCCAGTTGTTGAGGAAGTCCGACGTGAGGATCTCGCTGTTCTCGAACAGCCGTCGGTAGTCGGCGTCGGCCTTGTACGGGTCGCCGAGCATGGTGACCAGACTGCGCATCGTCTGGTTCAGGCCGGGGCCGGTGCCTTCCAGGGAACGGCTCGCCGCGCTCAGGCTGTCGTTGATGGCTCGCACACCCTGCGCGTTGGACGGGTCCTGACCGGGTTGGGATCCGATGACGGCGTCCGCGAGGTTGCCTATGGCAGAGAAGGTTTCGCTGATGCTGATCGGGGTCTTGGTCGAATCGAGCTTGATGCACCCCGGGCCGGTGAACTTGGGTCCGGCGGTGTAGGCCTTGGTCAGCTCGATATGGCGATCGGTCACGATCGACTGCGAGTACGTCACCGCACCGACATCAGCGGGCAGGTCGAGATCAGCCGGAATGGTGAACTGGACCTCGACATGGTCGGGCCTGTTCATGATCGCGGTCGTGGAACCGACTTCGATGCCAAGCAGCGCCACCTTGTTTCCTGGGTAAAGCCCTACCGCATCGGTGAATTCGGCGCACATCGCCCGAGTGTTGCTGACCTTGGGCGTCACGACCTTGGCGCCCATCACCGCCGCGGCCACGACGGCGACCACGACGGCTGTCGCCGTCGCGATCCCCAGCGGGGAACGCAACCGTGCGCGGATAGACGACAGCCCGGCCATTTCAGCAGTACCTCATGATGTTGGGCAGGCACAGGTCCTGCCCGGGAGCCAGTCGCACGTCGCTCTTGTCGAAGACAACCCCGTTGCCGCTGAGCATCGGCACCACGATGTTGAGGGTCTGACCCAGGCCGTCGAGGGCCATCCCCCACCGTTCCGGGTGGGCGGCAAGCGTGTCGGTGATGTCTTCGAGGCCCTCGGCGATCGGTGCGACCTCCCGACCGTAGAACACCGCGACGCGGTCGAGAACGCGGGCCAATTCCTTGAGCAGGCTAAAGAACTCGACGATATCCACCGCCCTCGTGGTGTACATCCGACCGAGCGTGGCGAACTGCTCGACGAGCATCATGAGCTGCGCGCGGTCGGCGACCACGGCGCGCAGGCCGTCGTTGACGAAGTCGAGACTGCGGTGGAAGTCGCCGGTGGACGCGCTCATCGAGGTGGTCAGAGCATTCGCCGACGAGATGAGGTCACGCACCGCGTCGGGATACTTGTTGGCCGCGTTCGCGACCTCGGTGAAGGTGTCGTGGATGACGTCGCCGTCCACCTCTTTGATCACCGGTGTGGCCGCCTGGATGATGTCGTTGACCTCGAACGGCAGCGTTACACGGCTTGCCGGAATGACCTTGCGCCCCAGCGGCATAGCCCCCTTCGGATCGAGCGATATGTAATGGCCGCCCAGCGGGGTCAGCAGTTTGACGTCCAGGGTGGAGTCCGAGCCGACCATCACCGAACGCTCGACGTCGAACTTCATCTCGACGACCGCACCGTCGAGTCGAACACTGGTGACCTTGCCGACGGGTATGCCGGCGATGCGCACCTGATCGTCGACGCGCACTCCGGCCGAGTTGGCCATGTGCGCGGTATAGGTCGTATGACCCGTCGGATTGAGGTAGGCCATCGCGGTGACGGCCAACGACACAACGATGACGAGGACCCCGATGACGCCGTGCCGACGATGGCGCGAGGCGGCGGCACGTTCGTCGAGCACCCCGCGCCGCCCGCGCAGCCCTGCGCGCAAGGTGGTGAGTCGGTTACGCCACGTCATCGACACACCACCAAGTTCTGATTCGCGAACGACACCAAGCCGATCCCCGGCAAGGTGACCTCTCCGTTCGAGCAGACGAAGGTCGGCTCGGCAGGCTGCGCATCCACCAGCCAGTTGCGCATCCCCTGGATCAACGACGGCGCCAAGGAGAGACCCGCGATGATCGTCGGGGTCTGCGGCCACATGCGGCTGACGAGGTCGTACAGCGGAACCGTCGTGCCGTCGAAGGTGCGCTCGGTGTACTGAAGGAGATGGGTCATGGTTCGCAGCCCGGGCAGCTGGGTGTCCAGCGCGACATTGAACTGCTCGCCCACGGAGGCGAACCTCGCCAGCGCATTGTTGAGCTGGGTGATGAGGTTGAACAGTTGCTGCGACTTGCCGCCCAGATCTTGAGAGATCGCACTGAGATTGCGGATCATGACGGTGATGACCGCCTGACGGTCTACCGCCAACTTCGCGATGAGGTCGAGGTGATGAAGGAAAGGGCCGATGCCGGATTCATCACCTTGAATCAGCCGCAGCAGGTTTTCACCAAGGAGATTGAACTGGGCGGGATCAAGGGTTTGGAATATCGGCTGAAAACCGTTGAACAACTTGGCGACGTCGAATGACGGAATCGTCTGGCCCAGTGGGATCGTGCCGCTGTCGGTCAACCGGCTGTCGGGCTCGGCCGGCTGGACGAGTTCCACATAGCGCTGCCCGATCAGCGTCTGATAGCGCACGGCGGCAACGGTGTTGGTGAACAGTGGGTGATCTGATTGTGCCGTGAAATCCACCTTGGCGATCCGGCCGTCGAGGCGGACCGCCTCGACCTTGCCTACCTGGACTCCGGAGATGCGCACGTCGTCACCGACGTAAAGCCCTGACACATCGGAGAACTCGGCGGTGTAGCGCGAAAGCTTTCCACTGACGGGACTGCGTAACGCGGTCAGTACGACGAGTGTGCAGACGGCGGCGATCGCGGTGAAGATCGTCAACCACGTCACGGATTTGGCGACACTTCTCATCGGCCGCCGCCTTGGGGGATGGTTTCGGGCAAGGGCAGCGCCGCCGCCAACCCCGGCATGGTGTCCAGCGTCAGTTCGAGTTGCATGCGAACCTTGCCGTCGACGATCGGAAACGCCGCGCTGGTGCGGTCAAGCAGGCCCGAAAGCCGGTCATAGGCCGGCGCGAAGCTGCCCTGGAAGTACGACATCGGCAACAGCACGCTCGTCATCGCGTCGATAATCGGGACGAGCCACGACATGTTCTTCGCGAGAATCTCGGTGGCATCGAAGAGCAGCTTTGTGGTCTGCTCCATGATCGTGTTCATTCGCTCGACCCCGTCGGGGTGGGCGAGAAACTCCATCCCGTTGAGCAGGTCGTAGGCCAGCCCGATGAGCGGCACCGAGTCGCTGACACCGTTGATCACCGAAGCGAACACCGAAAGCGACTGCGAGAAGGGAACTCTCTGCGAGTCGGACAGCATCTTGATCAGGTCGAAATAGGACCGGGTCACCGGGTGCGTGAGGTCGGAGTGCCGCCGCACCACCTCGATGATGTGGTCGACGTCGGGCGAATCGATGATGTCGCCGAACTTCTGGCCTTCACGCAGCAGTCCGGTGATGGACGTGGACCGCGCACTGGTGTCGACCATCAGCGTCTGGTTGGGGCGCAACCGCGGTCCGGTCCCGCTGCTCACCAATTCGACGGCGGCGAGGCCGAAAGTGTTGGAGGACATGAAATTCGCCGTCGTATCGGCGGTCAGGACCGCCGCCTGCCGCGGCTCGAGCTCCAGCGTGATCTTCTGCTTGTTGTATCCGATCGTCTGCAGGCTCTCCACCGATCCGATGGTCAATCCGCGGAACTTCACCTCCGCCCCCGGCGTCAGCCCCTCGCCCAGCGTGTCGGCAAGCACGGTCAGTTTGAACGTGTCGGCGAGGCCGCCGGTGCCCAGCTGAAAGAGCACAGTGCCCGCGACACCCAGGATCACCGCGGCGATCAGGCCGCGAATCCGCAGCGAGCGCGAACTGAGCGCGCGTACGCCTTGATCGGCAGATGGCGGTGGATTGAAAGAGAGCGGCATCCGCTACCCCGAGATCCGAATGCCTGCGCTGTTGCCCCAGAACAACAGCGTCAGGACCATATCGACGGCAACGACGGTGACGATGCTGGCCCGGATCGCACGGCCGGAGGCTCGGCCGACACCTTCGGGACCACCGGAGGCGTAGTAACCGTGATACGCGTGGATGACGATGATCAGCGTGACGAAGATGGCCGCCTTCAGCACCGAGAACACCACGTCGGACGGCTGGATGAACGAGCTGAAGTAGTGGTTGTAGGTGCCCGACGATTGTCCGTGCAGCACGTTGACCACCAGTGAGCACGACACATAGCTCAACACCAGGGTCACGATGTACAGCGGAACGATGGTCACCATGCCGGCGAGGACGCGGGTGGTCACCACGAATGGGATCGACCGGATACCGAGGGCTTCCAGTGCGTCGATTTCCTCGTTGATCCTCATGGCGCCGATCTCGGCGGTCATCCGGCACCCGGCCTGCGCGCCGAACCCGATGCCCGCGATCATCGGTGCCATCTCACGGGTGTTCGCATAGGCGGATACGAAACCGGTCAACGGGCCCATGCCGACCATGTCGAGGGCCCCGTACCCTTCGATTCCCACCGCACCGCCGACAGCCGCCCCCATGAGCACCAGGACGCCGATGGTGCCGCCACCGACGATGAGCGACCCGTTGCCCCACATCACGTCCACCAGCAGCACCCCGGTTTGGTGACGGTAGTGCCGCAATGTGTGCGGTATCGCGGCGATCACCTGGGTCAAGAACGAGAGCTGGTGACCGAGGCGCTGCAGAAGTGAGTCACCTTGGCCGATGATCCACCACGGGGCCCGCAGGATGCGGGGCAGATGTCGTGACGGCTGCGATACCCGGGCCATCGGCTCAGCCCACCCTCAGCGGCATGGACATCGAGACGCCCTGCGTGATGATCAGGTTGAGGATGAACACCGCGACCACGCCGATGACGACGGAGGCGTTCACCGCATCCGCGACGCCGCGCGCCCCGCCTTTGGCCTCGAGCCCGCGCTGACAGGCCACGAGGATCACGACCATGCCGAAAAGCCAGGTCTTGAGCATGGCGACCACGACGTCGCCGACGCTGGCGAAGGACGCGAACGAGGCGATGTAACTGCCGGGAGTGCCGGACTGGAAGCCGACATTGATCGCGTAGCCCGCCGCCAGCCCCATGAAGATGATGAAGGCGCACAACACCGGCGCCACGAGCACCATCGCCGCCACCCGCGGGGCGACCAGCCGCTGCACCGGGTCGACGCCCATGACGCGCAGCGCATCGACCTCCTCACGAATGGTGCGGGAGCCGAGGTCGGTGGCCACCGCCGAACCGGCCGCACCGCCCAACAGAAGGGCGGCCACCATCGGGGCGCCCTGCCGGATGACCCCCAGTCCCCCGGCGGCACCCGAGATCGACGAGGCGCCGACCTGCTGGATGAAACTGCCGACCTGCACCGCCACGATGACCCCGAACGGAATCGACACCAGCAACGCGGGTATCGCCGTCACGCTGATGATGAACCAGGCCTGATTGATGGTGTCCCGCCATGGGTGGCGCAACCGGATCAGATCCACGACCAGGTAGCGGAACGCCTGCGAGGCCAAGTCGAAGAAGCGGCCCAACGTCTGCAGCGAGGAATCGGACTTGGCAAGCCCGTACCGCAGCGGCCTGCTCAGGACCGTGGGGAGTCGACGGCCCGTCGAAGTGTCTTGCTGATCCTCATCCGTGTCCCGGTTCGGGCTGAAGGTCACCACGAGATCGGCGACGTCTGCGCCGTTGCTGGTGGCGCCCGCGTCGATGTCGGGAAGTCGATCGACTTCCACGCCATCCGCTGCGCCGGCCCCCGTCGCGCGATCCACCCTCACGGTCAAACGTTGGTTCCCCCAGCACTCGGAGACGACGATTCCCCAGTACGCAAGCCTGGGCTGCTGTGCGCTTCACCAGAGGTGCCGAACTGCGGGTGTCCGTTTGCAGTACTAACTGCCCGCTCCGAACAGCCTATGGGTCTGACGCACGCGACAATTAAACCCAGTTGGCGGGCTTTGCGGGGGTGGTTTGAGTGGTTGGGCAGGTACCGCCGGTCACGGCAGCGGCGCACTCCACGTCAACTTGGTGCCACCGGTCGGCATCGGTTCGACGATGAACGACCCGCCCACCTCTTCGGCGCGCTTGCGCAGGTTCCTCAGCCCGCTTCCGGTGATCTCCCCCTCGATGCCGCAGCCGTTGTCGGTGACCTCGATGGTCAAGTCGTCCCCGACCCCGACGCTGACCGCGATCGAGGCGGCCTGAGCGTGCCGGACGGCGTTGCTCACAGCTTCTCGGACAACGGCTTCGGCGTGGTCGGCGAGCGTCGCGTCGACCACCGAAAGCGGTCCCGTGTATTGCACAGTGGTGCGAATTCCTGCGGTGGCGAACTGGGCGACGGCTTCGTCGAGCCGCTGGCGTAGCCGGGTCACTCCGGATGACGACCCGTGCAGGTCGAAGATCGCCGTCCGGATGTCCTGAATCACCTGTTGCAGGTCGTCGACGGATTCCATCAGTCGCTGCTGCACTTCCGGCGCCCGCGCCCGCGGGATGGTGCCCTGCAGCGCGAGGCCGACTGCGAACAGCCGCTGGATGACGTGATCGTGCAGGTCACGGGCGATGCGATCGCGGTCGCTAAGGATGCTCAGCTCCCGCATCTGGCGCTGTGCGCTGGCCAGCTGCCAGGCCAGAGCGGCCTGGTCGGCGAAGGCAGTCATCATGTCGAACTGGTCGGAACTGAACCGCGGCGCCCCGACCGGTCGCAGCGCGACCAGCACGCCGGCAACTTCGTCGCTGGCGCGCAAGGGTAGCACCAGCGCCGGACCAGTCTCCGTCGCATCCAGCACGATACGGTCGAACCGGCCGGGTATGCGCTGGCGGAATGCCTCTCCGATCGGTGTTCCCTCCACCGGTACGGATTGCAGCGACTCCCCAGTGCCGTCCCCAGAGATCGCGGCGACGACGAGCTCGGTCGTCTCGGTGACGGGCAGATCCGCGTCAGCTGGAACGGCGACCAGCGTCAACTGGGCACCGCTGAGATGCCGAGACTCGTCGGCGACCATCCGGAACACCGTGGCGGGATCGGTCCCCGCCAAGAGCTCGGTTCCGATATCGCGGGTCGCCTCGATCCACGACTGTCTGGTCCTGGACTGTTCGTAGAGCCGGGCGTTGTCGATTGCGATGCCCGCCGCGGCCGCCAGCGCTTGGACCAATACCTCGTCGTCCTCGCTGAACGGCAGCCCGTCCGCCTTCTCCGTCAGGTACAGGTTTCCGAACACCTCGTCGCGAGTGCGCACCGGTACGCCGAGGAACGTTCGCATGGGCGGATGGTTCGGGGGGAATCCGACCGACGACGCGTGGTGGGAAATGTTGTCCAGGCGAATCGGTTTCGGATCGTCGATCAGCACCCCGAGTACGCCACGGCCCTCCGGTAGGTGGCCGATCAACTCACGCGTCTGCTCGTCGATGCCTTCATAGATGAACTCGACCAATTCGTGGTCGTGGCCACGTACGCCGAGGGCGCCGTACTGGGCATCGACGAGCTCGATAGCCGTGTGCACGATCGTCTTCAGGGTCTCATCGAGTTCGAGACCCGAAGTGACGACCAGCATCGCCTCGACCAGACCGTCGAGGCGGTCTCGACCTTCGACAATCTGCTCGACGCGCTCCTGTACCTCTGTGAGCAGCTCCCGCAGCCGCAACCCCGAAAGGGTTTCACGCACCCGCGGCGCGCGTGGCTCAGCGCTCGCCCCCGGCCCATCGGTCACCGCCTCATCGTCTCACCGGGCTCGCTTAATGTCGGCTTAATGTCGGCGATTCCGGAAGCCAATGGACGAGGCTGGGCGGTTTTTCCAGCTCACGTTGAAGTCAGCTGCCCTGTGCGGCCTTGTCTCCTTCGCGGAGGTCCTGCGACATATCGACCGTGACGTGGTCTTGACGCAGGCGTTGGGCACGGTCGCGGATGCCCCGCATCATCTTCTGCTCCATCACGAAATGAGCGATATCGAAAACCGGATGTCCGCAAACTCCGCCACTGCCCCGAACGAGCAGACGGGTCCACGCGTTCTGTCGACGAAGACAGAACGCCCATGCACCCGAGGCCTTCTCGCCGCGCTGCAGGCGCCCGAAATCGGCCGGTGACACCAACACCAGGTGTGAATCCTGCTCGACGGCCGCAACCACCTGCCTGGCCGCGTCGCCGTACCGCCGGGCGAGCCAGACGCTGTCGCCGACGCGGACGTCCTGCCACTCGGGGTGGATGGTGTCCGCGTTGGTGATGTGTGAGCCAACGGCCCGTTCCAACGGCCAATAGCTGTAGAAGCCACCGCGGTCTTCACCAATTTGCGCTATCCACGGCCAGACGGCCTGCAGGGGCGCGTCGATGGTCAGTGCCCGCGTCGTGCGTATGGTCCCCGGCGCCACGAATTCATCTCCCGGCAAGGTGGCCGCGACTTCATCGTCGTCAGCACCCCACGTGTAGATCCGGGGCCGCACGCCGGCTCGGTACATCGTGATGATGCCGACCACAGCCATCAATGCGGCCAGCCACCGGCGCTGTTTGCCCATACGCCGACGCTAGAAATGCGTACGCACACGGCGAAGGGCCGAAGGTCCCCATCATCGATGCCAATTGCGCTCTACATCGCCGACGCGCAGAGGCACATCATCGGGTGATGGCACACGAGCACTGGCTGGTCATGGAAGCCGGGACGCGGGACGCGCCGTTCCGCACCCGACTCGCCGGCGCGGGACGGCATCTGCCGACGACTCGCCTTGCCACCGACGAGCTGATGTCGGTGACCCGGCACCGCACCCACATCGATCTCGAACGGTTGACGGGGATCCGCGAGCGCCGCGTGTCGGTGGGCGACGAGGACTCATACAGCCTGGCGACCGCGGCAGCGGTGAAGTGCCTCGACAACGCGCAACGGGACGCCGGGTCGGTCGACGCGGTGATCAACTGCAGCATCACCAAGCTTCGCAGCGACTTCACGCAATGTCTCGAACCGACGATGAGCGGCGCAGTGGCCCGCGCGATAGGTGCCGAGAACGCGTTGACGTTCGATCTCTCCAACGCGTGCGCGGGCATGTTGACCGGAGTAGCCGTGGCCAACAATTGGATCCGCCAAGGTTTCATCGAACGCGCCCTCGTGGTCAGCGGCGAATACATTTCTCAGTTGGGCCAGAACGCCGCGCGTCATATCCGCACCATCATGAGCAAGGAGCTCGCCTCGCTGACCCTCGGCGACGCCGGGGCGGCCTTGCTTCTCGAGCGAGCCGCACCCGGCACCGCGGGCATCGATTTCGCGGGATTCACGACCGTGGCTCAGTACAGCAGACTGTGTCTCGCGTATCCGACGGACGATGAACCCGCCGCGCGGATGTTCACCGACGCTCGGGGGATCCACAAGGCAGCGATGTCGAACACCCCGGTGCTGCTGCACGAAGTGCTTGACACGGTGGGCATCTCGATACACGACATCGACCACGTGATCACGCACCAAACCTCCGCTCGCGCGATACGCAAGGGCATGACGAAGATCTCCGCCGAATTCGGCGACACCCCGCAGCACGATGCCGTGATCACCGTCGATCGATACGGCAACACCGCTTCGACCACTCACACCGTCGCCCTCATCGAGGAGCTGGAGGCCGGAAACATCAAGCCCGGAGAAACAATTGCGCTGATCGCGCTGGCTTCAGGGTTGGAGATCGGCATCATCCTGCTGACGTTGGACGAGGAAATGGTGGGTCGTCATGGGCATGCTGATTGATCGGGTCGCCATCGTCGAGCGCGGATGGCGCACCCGCCACAGCGCTCTGCAACTCGCGGTGAAGTCAGCCGGGGACTGCCTCCGCGAAGCCGGACGGACCGCCGACGAGGTCGACCTGTTGGTCAACGCAGGAATCTATCGCGACCGAAATTTGGCCGAGCCCGCACTCGCGGCGTTGATCCAACAAGACATCGGTGCCAACCCGGAGGAACCGCACGAAAACGCTCACGGCACATTTTCCTTCGACGTCGCGAATGGAACATGCGGAATCCTGACGGCCTTGCAGATCGTCGACGGGTTTCTCAACTCGCGCGCCGTCGATTGCGCCCTGGTAGTCGCCAGCGATGCCGATCCCGGGCACCGACAGAGCAAGGATTTTCCGTTCACACCCGCCGGAGCGTCGCTGCTGTGTTCGCGGACGACCCATGGGCGCGGGCTCGGACGCACCTACTGGAAGAATCTGCCCGAGCACAGCGACGTGTTCTCCGCCACTGTCGGCATGCAGAACGGCCACCGAAACATGCTGCGGTTCCAGGAAACGGCATCGGTCGACGCACACTATGCAAAGGCCGCGGCGCTGGCCATCGGCGAATGCCTGCACGAATCGGGACTCACGATCGATGACGTCGACGCCATTGCCGCCGCACCGGCGCGACCCGGCTTCCAAGCGGCATTGGCGAAACAATTGGGTGTGGATGCCGGAGCCATCACCGTCGGCGCCGATGCGGGAATGCACACGGCCGCACTGGCCTCGGCCTTCGACCGCGCCGCCAAAAGCATTGGTGAGACGGGCGTGATGCTTGTCGTCGCGGCGGGCGCCGGAGTCACAGCCGGCGCCGCGCTATACCGATTCTGAACAGAGTCTGACCGTCGTCCTACAACCCCGTTGGGTACGTCTCGGGCGCTTCACCGGCGTCCCACAGGCTGGTCGTCTCGAGTGGCTCCAGCGCCCGCGTTCGATCGATGTGGATGATCGCGTCGAACTGTTCGCCGGGGCGAACATGGTAGTAATGGCTCTGCCTTTCGGTCTGGGGCAGATAGATGACGCCGATGGCCCGGCCCAACCGGACCGTGTCCAACGGATCCGCCGCGGCACGGCTGACAGCCGGCGACACCAAGAACTCGGACCGCCCCGTCTCATGAAACAGTTCCTCGACACTGCCGTTCAGGGCGGGTCTGACGATCTTGCGTTCGGCGACTCCACCCCATTCGCTGGCGGCGGTGACGGTGCCCGAATACGTGGTGAAGCCGACCAGCCGGCAGTCCTGCCCGTACCGCTCACGTACGAGCTGGCCCAGTGTGAGCTGCCCGTCGCCGCCCACCTCGGTGGCCCTGGCGTCGCCGATGTGAGAGTTGTGAGCCCACACCACGATTCGGGCGGAATGCTGGTCGCCATGGCGGCTCAGATGCGCCATCAGGGCCTGCAGGGTCTGGGCCATGTGCCGGTCCCGCAGATTCCAGGAGGTGACCCTGCCGCTGAACATCGCCCGGTAGTAGGCCTCGGCGTCCCTCACGGTCTGCGCGTTCTGCTGGGCATAGAACGCCTCGTCCTCGGCCAGAAGTCCGTCACGTCGCGCATACTCCGCTGCGGTGCGCTGCATCTCGACCAGTTGCTCGACGGCTTCGCGCTCGCACGACAACCCGGCGCCGAACGCTGCGGCGAATCCGTATGCCTGTCCGTCGTCGGCCGATACGTGATCGAAGCAGGCGTATCTGGTCCTCGCCCGCGCGGCTGCCCGCGGGTCGACTTTGTCGAGATATGCGATCACTTCTTGTATCGACCGATGCAGGCTGTAGAGGTCGAGTCCGTAGAAACCCGCCTGGCGTCTCCCGACGGTTCGGGTTCGCTGGTTGTGGTCGTACAGCCAGTCGACGAAATCACGCACCACGGTGTTACGCCACATCCACGCGGGAAATCTCTCAAAGCCACTCAATGCCTCGTCCGCGGATTGGTCCTCGCTCAGTCCGTGGACGTAGCGGTTGACCCGATAGGCGTCGGGCCAGTCGGCCTCGGCGGCGACACCGACGAAACCCTTCTCTTCGATCAGCCACTTGGTGATCTCGGCGCGCGCCCGGTAGAACTCGTGGGTGCCGTGAGAGCTTTCACCGATGAGCACGATGTGGGCGTCCCCGATGATCTCTTCGAGCACTTCGGGAGACGGAACGCCGCCCGGCGCGTCAACGGCAACACGCTCGATCGCTTCGGCGGGACTCTCCTCGATGCGGATGGCGGCGGTGGCGAAACCGGTTGTCGGGGTGGCGAGTAGGTCCCGCACTTCTTGGTCGCTCACCTGACGGAAATCCCAGAACGACTCGCCGACCGCAAGGAACGGAGTGGGCATCGAGGCGCAGACGACGTCGTCGACGATCGCCGCGAACTCACGGCACGTCGATTCAGGTGCTGCCGGCACCGCGATCACGATTTCGGCGGGGTCCATCTCGCGGAGCGCCTGGACCGCGGCGAGCATGCTGGCGCCTGTCGCAAGACCGTCGTCGACGAGGATCACGGTCTTGCCCGCCAGGTCCAGCGGCGGCCGGCCGCCGCGGTAGGCGGTCTCACGCCGGATGAGCTCTCGCCCTTCGCGTTCGGCGACATCGCGCAGCTGTTGCGGCGTCACCCGTAATGCTCGGAGCACGTCGTCGTTGACGACCACCCGCCCGCCGCTGGCCAGAGCGCCGACGGCGAACTCCTCATGGCCTGGCGCACCCAGCTTGCGCACGACGAAAGCATCAAGAGGGGCGCCCAAGGCCGCCGCCACTTCCCATGCGACGGGTATGCCGCCGCGGGGCAGCCCCAGCACGATCACGTTTTCGCGCCCCCGGTATGCGCCGAGCAAGTCGGCCAGTACCCGACCCGCTTCACGACGATCGCGGAAGACACGCCTGGGTTGGCTTCTCAATGTCTCCGAGGTCCGGACCATTTCTGCTCTCCCGTCCTCAATACTCGTCAGGGCAACAAAGTCGCGGGCTGTCCGGTGACGCGCTCGATGTCTTGAGCGGACACCGCCATCAACCGCTTCCCCAGGTCCGCCAGCGCGCGGCCGACGGCCAACTCGTCACCGATCTCAGCGATGTCGCGGTCCTCCGGATTCAGCCTCGCCGTGCCGATTCCCACCTCTTCCTTTTCGCGCCAGCGCAACCTCGCCTTGGCTCGGGTGAGCCCCATGTGCTCGTCGATCGTCACCTCGACTGTCCAGTTCTTCACAACGTGATCTGAATGTTCCCCGGTCATCGCAGTCATCTCCTTCAGTGCACATCTGCATACGACCACCGCACGTGGGCGTCGGGTAGGGACCGAAGTCCCCGCTCAGCGGGCCGTTCGGCGCCCGGTACCTCGACGGGCGAAACGTCGACCAGATCAGGGACTACCGGCCCTAGTCGCGTCGCGACTGCGCAGCGCATCGTTGGGCCATGATCACGAACGGACTGCGCCTCGCCGGGGCATTGACGTTGCTCTACGCGGCGCGGAGGTACTACCGCAACTGGGGCACCACCAAGGAAGAAAGCCAGATGTACCTCGACGGCGATGCGCACATCTTCGGGCCCGTCGTGCGGAGTACAGAAGCGGTGTGGATAGATGCCCCGGCCAGCGCGGTGTGGCCGTGGCTGGTGCAGATGGGTCAAGACCGCGGCGGGCTGTACACGTTCGAGACATTGGAAAACCTCGCCGGGCTGCATTACGTAACCGCCGACCGCATTCATCCCGAATGGCAACATCTCGAGCCGGGCGACACCGTCAGGCTTGTTCCACGGGGCTGGATGGGTCTACGTGACGGATTCGCGCTCGAGGTGGTCGAGGTCAACGATCAAGAGGCCCAGAAATCCATCGTGTTGCGAGGTTCGATGAGCCCAAACTGGAACGTGGTGTGGTCATTCCACGTCATTCCGCATTGGGAGGATCGCTGCCGCCTTCTCATCCGGATTCGGACGCCGTTGCGTCTTCCGAGCCAGGTGCTGGTCACCGAACTCTTGGGACCGGTGACGGCTTTCGTGACCCGGGGCATCTTGCGCGGCATCAAGCGGCGGGCTCAGCAGCAAGTTCAGGCCGGCGAATCAAGGCTGGCGTCGGCGACCCGGGCAAGCGACGATCTGCACGGCGTCGTCTAGGTCCGCCGTCTGGCTAGTTTGCCCGGTGGCTCAGGCAATAGTGAATTCGCGGTCCGGCTCGGACCCGAAGGTGAACCGTCGGCCGGTGACGCTCAGCGGGCGGATGCGCACGTAATGCTGTTTGACCGTGGCCGTCCACGGGAGTAGTTGCGCGCGTTCGGCTTCGTCGATCTCGGCGTCGGTACGCAGCGATTGCGCAAGGCCCTTCACGATCACACTCCACCCTTCGTGGGCGTCGTGGTCATCGACCTCGAACAGCACGTTGCGGTTGATCGCGGTGCTGATCAGCTTGGTGCCCTCGGCTGTGCGAAACAACACCGTTCGGTTCTGGACGACGAAGTTGACCGGAAATATCTCGGGCTGACCGTCGACTGTCGTGACAAGCCGTCCCAGCGCGGCGCTGGATATCAGCTTCCAGCACTCGCTCTCCGGCAGGATGGCGATCGGTTGCGACGGTGTGGTCATGGTGATGACGCTACCCAACACGCGTTCTAATGAAAGCGGCCAAAAGTCACATACCTTGAGGACTGAGGGGGTTCATCTCTTCGAGCGTCGGGGGGCCGAGGCCGACAAGCCGGAAAAATGAGCTGTCGCGTCATTCAGGTTCTGGTTCGCCGCGGGCGTCAAACCTAGTTCGAGTCCGAACTCATACCCTCGGATCGCCAGCACGTGCACAATCGGCAGGCGGCCGAAACACTGCTGACAGGTCGCCATGATCGCCGGAATCGAGATGGCGTGCGATGTGAAGCTGAAGTCCATCCGCGGTGCCGCGCGCTCCAATGTGAACGAGTCCACCGTCGCATCCTTCGTGGCGTCGATGAACAGCACACGCTCCTTGGTGCTGATCAGTTCGGCGTCCTCGAGCAACAGCTGATAGCCGCACTGCAACTCTGCGCTCGGGCAGAGACTCTGCGCCTCAAGCCAATCGACAAACGCCCAGCCCAAGCCGTCATCCTGTCGACCTACGTTGCCGATGCCATAGACCAGGCATGAGCCGTTGTCGAAGTCGTCGAGTCTCATGAACCGGTCTCCGAGCGAACACGCTCGTTGATCACGTTTCCCGCGGCATCACAGACGGTGACGATCAGCGGCATCTGCCCGAAGGCGTGCGTAGCACAGCTCAGACATGGATCGTATGCGCGAATTCCCACCTCGATGGCGTTCATCATGGCTTCAGAGATCTCACCGCGTCCCTGCAGATACTTCTCGGCTACGGACTGCACCGTCCGATTGATCACCTGATTGTTGTGCGTGGTTGCCACGATCAGGTTCGCAAAAGTGACGTCACCTTCTGGACCGGCACGGTAGTGGTGAAGCAATGTGCCGCGCGGAGCTTCGACGACACCTATGCCCTCACCGACCCACGCGTCGGCAGAGGGCGTCACGAGCAGGTCCGCCTTTTGTAGATCGGGGTCGCGCAGCAGCTCCTCAATCAATTCCGCGGCGTAAAGCACTTCGATGGTCCGTGCCCAATTGGTGTGCAAGGTCATGTTGTTCGCGGATCCGCCGGTGTACGCATGGAAGCGCTCCAAGGCCTCCTGAGCACGCGGCGTCGACAGTGACGTGGTGACATTCATTCGCCCGAGCGGTCCTACCCTGACCGAACCGTCCTCCCTGCCAAAATCTTTGAGGAAGGGGAACTTCATGTACGTCCAGTCTTCGACCGCTTCCGAAAAGTGGTCGAGGTAGTCGTGATAGTCGAATTCCCGGACGACGTTCTTGTCCCCGTCGACGATGCGTAGTATCCCGTGGTAGTAATCCACGTTGCCGTCGGCGCCGACAAGAGACATATTCAGGGCAGGGACGTTGGCGAAGCCGTCCACCGCGCTTCGGTTCTTGTCGTGGAATTCGTAGAAGAGGCGAAGACCGTCCTGCGCGTAGTCGATGATCTCGTCGATCGACGGTAGCCCCTCCTCGCCATTCAGCAGACGGTTGCATTCGGCCTTGCTCAGGCTCTTGTGCACGCCTCCCGGCACCGAGCTGATGCCGTGCATTCTTCGGCCGAAGACCGTCTTGATGACCTCTTGCCCCCACTTGCGCAGCATGATCACTCGCCTCATCAAAGCCGGATCGGCTTGGATGAGGCCTTGCAGGTTCCGCTGTTCGGGCGGGGCGTCCAACCCGAACATCATCTCGGGAACGACCAGATAGAAGTATGCCGTCGCATGCGACTGCAACATCTGCGCGTAATGGCCGAGCCGGCGAATCTTCTCCGCAGTCCGCGTGATCCCGACTCCCGCGTTCGCCCCGACGCCGACCATGTCGTCGAGCGCCTTTGCGCCACAGAGATGGTGGCTGACAAAGCAGATTCCGCAGATGCGCTGCATCAGCATCGGCGCCTCCCAGAATGGGTGGCCCTGAACGAATTTCTCGAATCCGCGGAACTCGACGACGTGCAGTCTGGCGTCAACGACGTTGTCGTCGTCGTCGAGATGGACGGTGACCTTGCCGTGGCCCTCGATCCGGGTCACGGGGTCGATGATCAGCTTTTTGCTCACACCTAGTCTCCGTGATCAGTCGTAGTGGTTGAGCGAGCGGGGCAGCGCAACGGGACGACCACTGATGAGATCCTCGAGCACCGTCAGGATCGCATCAGCGTCCGGCGGACAGCCGGGAATGAAG
The DNA here is from genome assembly GCF_025822765.1 of Mycobacterium barrassiae. Taxonomy (GTDB): domain Bacteria; phylum Actinomycetota; class Actinomycetes; order Mycobacteriales; family Mycobacteriaceae; genus Mycobacterium; species Mycobacterium barrassiae. The sequence goes on from NZ_JACKUK010000023.1 coordinate 818,736, forward strand.
TAGTCCATCTTGACCACTTCGTGGCAGGGGTAAACCTTGGTGGTGAGTCGGGGAATATCGGGATGGGAGGGGATGACGGGTTCCGCCCCCGGTACCGCGGTGGGCGAATTGATGTACGCCTCGGACAGACAGTCCTTCAGTTCGAAGACGTTGCGCATCGCTGGGACGCCACCCCAGACGGCGCAGGCACCCACGGAGATCAGGATGTCGCAGTTGTCCCGAAAGTGTCGCAGCGTTTCGATGTTCTCCTCGTTCGCAACACCGCCCTCGATGAAGCCAATGGCGCATCGCTGCGTGATTCGCTTGATGTCGGTGAGGGAGGACCGGTGGATGGTGATCTTCGTCAAGAGCGGAACGATCCGCTCGTCCATATCGAGGAACGACAGCGTGCATCCCCAGCAGCCACACAATCCGATCATGGCCACATTGATCTTGCCATCCCGGGCCGCTGACGGCGCTGGATCCGTTGGTGTTGAGGGCATTTCGTGTGATGCGATTTCTTCTGTCACGGTGCACCAGATCCGTCTGACGGGTCCAGCGCCCGTGCACGGGCGGTGCGGACTTCGTACTTTCGACGGCCGATCGGAACGTCGAATCCAACCCGCTTCGCGAGGATGGCACCGACAGGGCAGATCTCGACGGCATAGCGGACCTGCTCGGCGGGCATCGCGTTCGCACGTTCGGTATCGACCTCGATCCGGGACTCGCTGCCTCGGCCTCTGATGCTGAAGATCTTCTCCCCGGTGGTTTCGTCGCGGACGAATTCCACACAGCGTTGGCAGAAGATGCAACGATCTCGCTCCAGCCAGATGTTCTCCGACGCGTGGTCCCGTTCTCGTTGCGGGAAGCGATACGGGAAACGTGAGACCAGCATGTCCACCTCGTAGCCGACGGCCTGTAGCGTGCAACGACCGCTCTTCTCGCAACTCGGGCAATTGTGGTTGCCTTCGGCGAAAAGTAGTTCCACCACTGCCTTTCGGATGTCAGTCGTCTCCGGCTCGTCGACCTCGACGTGCATCCCGTCCGAGACGCGAACCGTGCACGCCGCGACCACGGCGCCGTTCACCTTCACCGAACACACCCGGCAGGTCCCGAGGCACGGTTTCCCCTTGAGATAGCACAGCGTAGGGATGTACACACCGGCCTCAGCGGCAACATCGACCAGGATTTCGCCCTCGTCGGTCGACACCGGGTGTCCATCGATCTCGATGCGGATGGTCATGTCGTCCCGTCCTCGAGTTCGGTCACTGCGTGGTCGTACCCGGCCAGCGCGGCATCCAGATCGAACGACGGCAGGAGGGCCTGCTCCTGAGCGCGCAACCGTTTTCGATAGATCTCGGGGAACTTCTCCATGGTCGTCAGAATGGGATTGGCTGCGGTGACCCCGAGGCCACATCGACTGGCGCTCTTGACCACCGCACCCCAACCGGCCAGGTCGTCCAGGTCCTCCTGGTTCGCCGCGCCGACCGTGACAAGTCGCAGTTTGTCGTGTAGGTCGACTGTGCCTGCTCGGCACGGAACGCAAATGCCGCAGGATTCGTCGGCGAAGAACTTCGTGTAGTCCCTGACGCTGTCCAGGAGGTCACGGGTGGCGTTGAAGATGGTCACGGCGCCATTGCACGGGATGTCTTCGTAGGCGATGCGGCGTCTGCCGTCCACGGCCACCGACAGGCACTCCCCCGATGGGCCACTGATCTGCACGGCGTGGGCATCGTGCGCGCCGACCATCATCAGCACCTCATCGAGCGTGATACCCCATTCGACCTCGTAGACACCGGGACGGTCGCAGTCGCCGGCGACACTCAACAGGCGTGCACCCGCCGAGTCCGGGGTGCCCATGCGGCGGAACCACTGCGCGCCTTCCTCGATGACGCGGGTTACCGCAGCCAGGGTCTCGACGTTGTTGACGCTGGTCGGTTTGCCGAGGTACCCCTGCTGGACAGGGAAGGGTGGTTTCAGCCGGGGCGTACCCCGTTTGCCTTCGCAGGACTCGATCAACGCCGACTCTTCACCGCAGACATAGGAGCCGGCACCCATCTGGATACGGATGTCGAAATCGAATCCCGTGCGGCCACCGACACTGGAGCCGAGCAGGCCGTCATCCCGGAGCCGCCGAAGCTGGCTTTCCAGATACCGCTTCAGGTAGACGTATTCGGCACGGAGGTAGACGATCCCGTGAGAACTGCCGATCGCGTAGGCCGCGACGACCATCCCCATGAAAACGTCGAGAGGTGATCGGGTCAGCAGCGCCCGGTCCTTGAAGGTGCCGGGTTCACCCTCGTCGGCGTTGCAGATGACGTACTTCTCGTCGCCCGGCGCGGCCCGGCACAGCTGCCACTTGAGCCCGGTTCGGAACCCCGCACCGCCGTACCCCCGTAGCCCGGATTCGAGGACTGCGCTGATCGTCTCGTCGGGAGTACGGGAGAGGCAGTTCTTGAGCACGGTCTGGTAATCCGGCTCACCGCGGAAGAACACCGGCCCCCGCGTGTGGACATTGGACTCCACCAGAGCGTCGACGTAGGCGATGTCGTCATCGGGTAGCCCCGCGGGGTTAGCGATCTCGGCGGCGACCTTCCCCGTCTTCAACTGCGCAATGATGGTTGCGACGGTATCCGGCGTCAGTCGCGTGAACACCACGCTGTCGATCATCATCGCGGGTTCCTGATCGCTGAGACCGATGCACGGCGTTTCGAACAGGCCGAACATCCCCGCCGCGTCGGTTTCTCCGAATCTGACGCCGGTCTCGCGCTCGAGCGCGTCGTAGACCTCCTGATAGCCGTTCATCTTGGCAATCACTGTGTTGCTCAAGTAGATCTGGTGCCGCCCCGACGGCTCGCTACGGAAGAAGTGATAGAAGGACGCGGTCTCCACGATGTCGAGAAGAGACCGGTTCAACCCGGCCGCGAGCTGCGGCAAGACGTCGTTGGGGAGGTGGCCGTACAGATGCTGAACATCCCACAGAATGTCGATCAGCCGCGTTCCGTCGTGGCCGTAGCGCCGGAGCAGGGTATCGATGTCTGCTTTCATCTGTTACCTCGCAGTGTATCCCGGGATTCACGCTAATGGCCCAGACCGAAGCGGCCGGCCTTGGAGTGATCGCGCGGGCTGCGTCCTCGAGTGAGATGTCGCGTGCTGCGACTCTACTGTCTGGACCTCCATATCGCGGATCCCTTCAACTGGTTTCGTTACCTTTGTCCACGCTATGGACCGCCGAGGTCGGCCACTACCGACCAAGCCCCCAGGGGCGACGTTGGTGCCTGTGGTGGTGGTTTCTGCGTGTCCTCTGCTTCGGTAGGCCCCGGCAGCCAATGGTCGTACAACACATCCCTTGGCCAAGGATGATCTTGTCCGACGGGCAGTGAGACCTCATTTCAGCTCGCCCCTAGGAATCCATCGGGCGCTCCCCGTACAGACCGGCGATGACGTCGGCGGAATTCTTCACGATGACGTTTCGCTTGGCCTTGAGGCTGGGCGTGAGGTCACCTGCGGCTATCGACAGTTCCCGTTCCAAAATGGCGAACTTCTTGATCTGCTCCCATCGATTCAACTGCGCGTTGAGTTCGGTGACATAGCCACCGATCAGTTCCCGCGTAGAGTCGTGGCGTGCGATCTCGATGAAGGACATGCTCGCCAGGCCGTTGTGTGCCGCCCAGTCAGTGATCGCGTCGCCGTCCAGGCTGACCAGCGCAACGCAATATGGGCGCGCATTGCCCAACACAATCATCTCGCTGGCGTACGGACAGATCGCCTTGAAGGCGGCCGAGATCGCCGACGGTGCCACGTACTTGCCCTGCGAGGTCTTGAAGAGATCCTTCTTGCGGTCGGTGATACGGAGGAAGCCGTCGTCGTCGATGGCACCGATGTCGCCGGTGTAGAGCCAGCCCGCCTGATCGAGCGCTTCGGCCGTGGCCTGTTCGAGGTTGTGATAGCCGGTCATCACGCCGGGACTGCGCACGAGGATCTCGCCGTCGTCGGCTATCTTCACCTCCGTGCCCGGGAAGGGCAGCCCGACAGTTCCGAACCGGTAGGCGTTGGGACGGTTGATGAATGACGCCGCCGCCGTCTCGGTAAGGCCGTATCCTTCGAGCACGATGATGCCCACGGCGTCGAACCACTGAGCGATGTCGCGGTTCAGCGGCGCGGCAGCCGAGACGAAGAACCGTAGTCGCCCGCCGAAGCGTTTCCGGATGACCGAGAACACCAATCGGTCGGCGATCGCGTGCTCAATCGACAGCAGCGGCGACAGTCGGCTGCCGGCTTCCCTTGCCCGAGACGCCTTGACTCCCACCGCGATCGCCCAGTCAAAGATGCGCTTTTTGAGCCCACCTTTCTCGACCATCATCGCTTGGATGCGTGCGTAAGCCTTCTCGAAGATCCGCGGTGCGGCCGCCATGAACGTCGGATGCACGACCGCGAGGTTGTCGACGATCTTGTCGACCCGGCCGTCGATTGCCGTCGAGTAGCCGATCATCAACGGCAGCGCCAACATGACCTTGCCGAAGGCGTGCGCCAACGGCAGCCACAGGTAGTTCAGGTCGTCGGCTCGGAGGATGTCGAGCGCATCGATCGCCGCGGCTGTGTAGACCCACGCCCGGTGCGGGAGGAGCACGCCCTTCGGGCGGCCCGTAGTGCCGGAGGTGTAGATGATGCTGGCCAGGTGGTGGGGATGGATGTTGTCGACCCGACGCTGGACGACGTCGGGAGACTGGGCAAGTAGTCGTTCGCCGAGCGCCTCGAGCTCGGCCAGGCTGATCACCAGATCACCGTCACCCTCGCCGCCGATGATCACCACCTTCTCCAGCTCGGGTAACTCAGCGCGATACGAAAGCACCTTGTCGACTTGCGCCTGGTCTTCGGCAATGACCAAGCGACTTCCTGAGTTGGCGACGATGAAGGCGACGTCGCGCGCGTTCGTGGTGGGGTAGAGCGTCGTGGTGGCCGCCCCGGCGCACAGCACCGAGAAGTCAACCAGCACCCACTCGTAACGCGTCGACGATGCCAGTGCGACGCGCTCCTGGGGCGCGATGTTCAATGCGATCAACCCGGCGGTGATGCGGCGGGCGCGGTCACCGACCTGCTGCCACGTGACACTCTTCCAGTGTCCGTCATCGAGAAAGCGGAACGCCTCGGCCCCGGGCGTCGCGGCCACGCGGTCCAGGAACAACCGGGCCACCGACGGTGCCGTGTCGGCAAGCACGCCCGCGCGGTCCGCCTCGGCGGCAGGCAGACCGCACTGGACCCGCGCACGTCGACTGCCCACATCAGGCGCAAACACATTGTTGCTCAGCACAATTTGTTCTGTATGACGGGCATCTTGTTCTGTACGACGGGCGTCTCGCATGGCAACCTCCTAGGAGCGTGCCTCGACTAGACGAAAGGTGATCCGCCCGCTCCGACGAGTCACGGCAGCACTCGACCTCGATTCTGCGACCCCCGCGCAGGGGCGGGTAGCCCACTGAGTCCCTTTCGGCAGGGCCGAACGGCCCTATCTCCCCACGCCGTCACCCGATTACGGGCAGTCGGCGTTTGCGCGCCAGCGCAACCATCGCGTGCTGCATCACGGCGCGCACGTGTGCGTCGACCCTTCGCACGTCGGGGTCGTCACCGAACTCGGCGGCGATGTCGATCGGGGGGCAGCACCTGGGTGACGATCTTGGTGGGCAGTGGAATGTTGATCGGCAACACCACGCTGAGGCCGAACGGGAAACCGATCGTGACCGGAAGGATATTGGTGCGGAGGGAGGTCGGCCGGTAGACGTCGTAGTCCCCGCCGGGGAAGACCAGCACCAGGCCACCGGCCGCGAGGGCCTCGGATGCGTGCTCGGGGGTGGCCCGGATGACACCGGTTCGCTCGAGGAACCCGGCCGCCGGTCCGCGAAACAGGTTGTCGTGGGCTAGCGCGTAGAGCGGCCGCTCGTATCCGAAGGTCTTGTAGTAGTCGACGGCAATCACCGACATGTCGACGGTGACGAGCCCACCCGAATGATTGGCTACCATCAGCGCGGCCCCGGGCGGGACGTGCTCCAAACCCAGAACCTGTGACCGGAAGTAGGTCTTCACAATCGGGCGCTGCAGGTCCACGAAGCGTTGCGTCAGACCCCGATCCCACTTCGCCGCTACCGAAGGTTCGTCAGCCGTTCGTCCCACGTCATCGTGGTGCATCGTTACGTCGGTTCACACGCGCCAATGGCGCTGATTTCTGCACCGCGTCCGACGGCTCGCCGGGCACGAATCTCGACGGGACGACGCGCAACGCCAGCGCGCCGAGTGCCAGCACCGACACCGCAGGAGTGAGGAACAGCAGAATCGCCCAGGCAAGCTGCACGCCCGCCCCGCTCAGTGCCCTCACCAAGGTGAATACCGCGACGAGGCAGCTGACGCCGCCCGCAACGACCGCGATCACGACCGCGGCAGCGACCGCACGTCCGATGCCGTAGTGCCGGAATCCCGTAACGGCCAACAGCGTCGCCGTGGGAGCGAGAATGACCAGCGCGCCCAACCACGGCGAGTCCGCACCGACTCGCAACCCGGGTACGAGAACGAGCGTGGCGAGGAAAGCGGCGCCGACAACGCCAGCGACCGCGAGACTTCGACCATTAGTCCTAGACATGGTCCACGCCAAGGGCCAACACCTCGTCGAAGCCTGCGGCGAGGCTGTCCATGAACACGTCGTGGTCGGGAATCGCACCGGTGTCCACGTCGATGCCCAGCGTGCACACATCCACGTATGTCAACAACGTGACGTTGACGGCCGCGCCGATCGTCGGGCCGAATGCGTACTGTGTCAACACCTTGGCGCCACCGAGGAACACGGGCACGGGAATCCCCGGTACGTCGCTGCACAGGAAGTCGATATTGCGCAGGATCGAGCCGATGTACCAGCGTGGCATCATGTTCAGCGCTCCGGCGATCCATTGCGTGTACGGCAGCGACTTCTCGTGACGCACCTTGCCGGTCCTGTCGCGGATCTGGCGGATTCGCTCCTCGGGATCGGCTATGCCGACCGGCACATCGAACCGCATGATGGTGATGCGGTTGCCGCCCATTTCGTCGCCCTCTTCGCGCAGGCTCATGGGCATCGTCAGGTGAAGGTCGCCGACCGCGACGCCGTGCTTTTCGTGGTAAATGCGAAGCCCCCCGGCTACGCCCGCAACGAAGGCGTCGTTCAATGCACCGCCGCCGTGATGAGCGGCCACCCGCAGCTGTGCGAACGGGATCTCGAGTACACCGAGCTTTCGGATGAGGCTGCGATTACTCATCAGCGAGGAGCCCCTGCGGCTCACAGGACGCATGGTGCGGTAGACCGAGGCGGCCAACTCGGCGGCCGACGAAACGCTGTCCACTGGCTGCATAATGCCGTTGGCAATCATCTTCGGAGCATTCTTCAGAGTGCCCGTCAGCACGTCGGCCACCAAACCGGCGCCGTATCGCGCGGTGTCGCGGTAGCCCCGCAGCGGCTGTGGTGGAGGAACTTCAGGCCATGGCTGAACAGACTCGTGCCGCTCGGGAACCTCGGACAGATCGAAGAGAATCATCCCGATCTGGATACCCCCAACACCGTCGGTCAGTGCGTGGTGGAACTTGAGAAGCACTGCTGCACCGTTGTTTTCGACTCCGTCGATTAGCGTGGCCTCCCATAGGGGGCGAGCCCGGTCGAAGTCCTCCATGGCCGCGACCCGCGCCATCTCCAGCACCGTGTCGATGGTGCCGGGTGCGGGCGCCGTCACCCTCCGCATGTGGAAGCCCAGGTCGAAGTCCGGGGCGTATTCCCACCTCGGCGGCGCCGGCGCCGGCGACGGAACTACACGCTGGCGCACCATCGGGACGGCACGCGAAATGACGTCGAAGCGATTGCGGACCTCGTCCCAATCCGGTGACCGGTCGAGCATGATCACCGTGACCACCGTGGAACGCAACCGAGGATCGCTTTCCATAGCCCAGGTGAAGGCGTCGCTGTTTCGCATGAATTCGGTCATCTGTGGTCACCGGCCGCTGGTGCGCCACACCACACGCCAGTTGCGAGCGCCAGCACCTCATCGAAACCGGCAGCAAGGCAGTCGAACAGGACATCGTGGTCGGGGATGGCGCTGGTATCCACGTTGATCCCGATCGCGCAGGTGTCGACGTAGGACAACAACGTGACATTCAACGCCGCCCCGATGGTGGGGGCGAACGCATACTGCATCCGCACGGCGGCACCTGCAAGAAAGACAGGTACCGGAATGCCCGGCACGTCGCTGGCCACGAAATCGACGTTCCGCAATGCGGCGCCGATATAGGACCGCGGCATCAGATTGAGCACGCCGGCGATGGCCTGGGTGTAGGAGAGCGACTTCTCGCTGCGCATTTTCGTGGTGCGGTCGTGTGTGGCGCGGATGCGGTCCACGGGGTCGGCGATGGCTGCAGGCACCTCGAACCGCATCAACGTCGCCCGGTTTCCGCCGGCGGGGTCCTCGGGTGTCCGAAGGCTGATCGGCATCGACACCGACAGGTTTCCGACCGACTCGCCGTGCTTTTCGTGGTAGCGACGCAGCCCGCCGGTGATGGCGGCGATGAAGGCGTCGTTCAACGAGCCACCGGCGATCGCGCCGGCCCGCCGCAGGGTGTCCGTGCGCGCAGAGAGCGTCGCGAGCCGGCGAATCTTGCCGCGATCACGCATGATCGGCGATCCGGGTGCACTGATAGGCCGAACGGTCCGATAGATCGATGCCACGGCCGAGCCGACGCCTTTGAGCGTTCCGGCGGGGTGGCGAACGCCTTTCACCACAAATGCGGGCGCGGCCTTTACCGAAGCGGTCACCACCGACGTGGCCAGTCCGGTGTCGTAGGCCACCATGTCCCGGACACCGCTGAGCAGCCCGGCGCTCGTCGGTATCGGCACACTCGGCTTGGGCGGACATTCGTCACCCCTTTCGGTGCGGTCGTACAGGGTCATTGCGATCTGGATGGCGCCGATCCCGTCCGTGAGCGCGTGATGGAGCTTGCACAACAGCGCGGCACCGCCGTCGGCGAGACCGTCGATCAGCGTGACTTCCCAGAGCGGACGCGCTCGATCGAAGTCGGCCATCGCGGCGACCCGCGCCATCTCCAACAGCGTGTCCACGTCGGCCGGTTGCGGCGCCGTCACACGGCGCAGATGGAACGCGAGATCGAAGTCGGGATCGAACTGCCATCGCGGCGGTGCCGGCACGAGTGACGCGGTGACCCGCTGACGGAACATGGGCATCGTCCGACTGAGCAGATCGAATCGGTCGACCAGCCGCTCCCACTCCGGTGTGCGGTCGAGCAGGACGAGGGACACGATTGTCGACCGCAGTCGAGGGTCGCTTTCCATCGACCACATGAAGGCGTCGGTGTTGCGCAGGAACTCGGCCATGGCTACCCGGCCTCGGTCACGTCGATGGGCAATTCGGTGAGCCGATGGGTTCTCACCCGGTGCGATCTCAAGGGTGGCCTCCTCGTTGGGTGCGACCTCGTTGATCAGACCACCCGACACCCTCGACGGCAGAGGGGCCAAGGCACACTCCCCGAAGTGCTTTGGTCCTTTTGCATGGCATTACGGGCCCATTGACGACCCGTTGAGGACCAAATACCCACGCCTGAAGAGCTGGCATCGTCTTGACTTGCCCTATGTCTTCGGTTGCTTCTCCGGAAATCGTTGTTGGCGTCGACGGATCCCCCGCCGCAAAGGTTGCCGTCGATTGGGCTGCACGTGACGCCGCGCAACGCGGCGCAACGCTCACCGTCGTCCACGTCGTCAGCAGTGTCCTCGGCTCGTTGTCTCAAGTGCCCCTGCCGACGGGCATCGGGAAACGGCAACAGCACTGGGCGCACGAAGCCGTCGGCGAAGCGATGGCGGTGGTGGCCGAAGTGGAGAAGGACACCGGTCCCCTGGAAGTCCGCTCCGAGATCTACTACTCGACAGCCGTGCCCACTCTCGTCGACATGTCGAAGGGAGCAGACCTGATCGTGGTGGGCAGTCGCCGCCACAGCGCCGTCGGCGGGCTCCTCGGGTCCGTCAGCGCCGGCGTCGTCCAGCACGCGCACTGCCCGGTCGCGGTCATTCACGACGAGGATCCGTTGATGCCGCATCCGGCACAGGCGCCGGTTCTCGTGGGAATCGACGGCTCCCCGTCGTCCGAGTTGGCTACGGCGATCGCCTTCGACGAGGCGTCACGCAGACACGTCGACATCATTGCCCTGCACGCATGGACCGAGTTCGGCGTTGGCGACTATCTCGGGATGAACTGGCTGGAGATGAAGACTTCGGAGGATGCGGCGCTGGCCGAGCGACTGGCGGGATGGCAGGAGAAGTACCCGGACGTGAACATCCGGCGCGAGGTCGTCTGCGAAAATCCGGCTCGTGCGCTCATCGAACGCTCCGAAGAGGCGCAGTTGGTCGTCGTCGGCAGTCACGGCCGTGGCGGATTCGCCGGCATGCTGCTCGGTTCGGTCAGTGCGGCGGTGGTTCGATCAGCGCGGATGCCGGTGATCGTCGCGCGCCAGCCGTAACGTCAACTCGCGTCGAAAGATCCACTGGGAAATCGCACGGTGCACCCGGGCGTTAGCCGTTCGACGCGGCCTCGGCACTCGATGACGATCGGCGGGACATCACGCGGGTCCACGCTGACTTCTGCACCCTTGCCGCTCACCCGGATATACACGTGATGCCCGCGATAGTGGATCGGGAATCCCAGTGCACCAAGAGAATCCGGCCAATGGGGCGACAACATCATCCGATCGCCGCGGGTTTCCAAGCCGGTGAAGCATCGTTGGACGAGGTCGACACTGCCCGCCATCGCCGCGAGGTGAATGCCCTCGGAGGTGGTACCGCCCTGGATATCGGCGACGTCGGACTTCAACACGTGCTCGAAGAACTCCATGGCGCGATCACGATTGGCCCGGGCAAGCACCCAGGTATGGACGACGCCGGAAAGCGTCGATCCGTGTGACGTCCGCGCCAGGTAGTAGTCAACCATCTCCGGTATCTGCTCAGGTGCAAGCGTGTAATCGAGCCGATCAAGCACCTCGCGTAGCTCGTCCGACGAAAGTAGATAGAGCAGCATCAGCGCGTCAGCTTGTTTGGACGCCTTGTACCGGTTGATGTCTTCACCTTCGGCTTCGAGGATGCGATCCAACCGTTGGATATTGCCGTACCGGCTGCGGTACGCGTCCCAATCCAGTTCCGCCAGCTCGTCATAACCCTCGAACTGGCTGATGCGCCCGTCGCAGAACGGCACCAACATCCGCCGGCTGACGTGATCCCACCGCTGCAGCTCGGCGTCGGTAAGTCCGAGCCGTTCACGAAAGTCGATTCGGCTGGGCAGCGGCAGGTGCTCCAAAGCCTCCATCGCACGCATGATGACCCAGACAGCCATGACGTTGGTGTACGCATTGTTGTCGATACCCTCGAAAGGTCTACCCGGATAACCGGTATGGAACTCGTCGGGCCCGATGACACCGTTGATGTTGTAGCGGTGGCGTTTCTCGTCGTACGTAGACCTGCTGACCCAGAATCGCGCGATCTCCGCCAGCATCTCGGCACCGTAGTCGATCAGATAAGCCAGATCACCCGTGACCTGGTAGTACTGCCAGACGTTGTAGGCGACGGCGATGCCGATGTGGTGCGCCCGATGACTGGGATCGGGATTCCACCGACCAGAGCGGGGATTCAGATGCAGTACAGGACTCTCCTCCCGGCCATCGCTGCCGGACTGCCAGGGAAACATGGCGCCCGCGTAACCGGCGAGCTTGGCGGCGCGGCGCGCCTCGACCAGTCGCCGATATCGGTAACGAAGCAACGACCGCGTGACCGACGGCAGCCGTAGATTCAGCACGGGGAAGATGAAGAGCTCGTCCCAGAAGATGTGCCCCCGGTACGCCTCACCGTGCAAACCGCGGGCGGGCACGCCGACATCGAGGTCGTCGCTGTTGTAGGAGACCGTCTGCAACAGGTGCAGTAGGTGCAGTCGAAGAATACGCAATTCATCGGTGTGGTCGTCGAACTGGATCGACAGGCGCTCCCATAGGTGAGCCCAGCACAGCGTGTGGGCATCCCGGATGCCGGCGAACCGCTCCTGGCGCCCGAGGCGTCGCTCGGCCGAAGCCGCAGGCTCCGACGTCGCGACATCGCGGCCCGTGACCAATGTGACGACCTTCTCGACCGAAAGCGACTGACCCGCAGCCAGTTCGGCGAAGATTTCGTGGCCGACCTCGAATTCCTCATCGACCAGTCGGTACGTCGCGGGTGCCGGCTGTCCGTCCCGCCACACGGTGGTTCGCGCGGCCACAGCGACAGGGATCTGTGACTGCGTCGTAGTCGCTTGGAGGAGCACCGAATTCGGCGTCAGCGCCCGCTTTTTCGGGGAGGTGAGGTGAGTGCTGGCGAGACCTCGGTAGCGTTCGACCATGGTGTTGCCGACATGGCCGTCCAGCGTCGATCGCACCTCGATCGTGCCGCTCCAATCCTCGGCGGTGACAGTCATTTCCATTGCGGCGACGTGCGCCTGATGCATGGCGACAAAGCGATGCTGGGATACAGAGGTTATACGGCCGGCGTGATCACGAAAGCGGAGCTCGCGCGTCAGGATGGCGCGACGAATGTCGAGGATCTGGCGGTAGTCGAGTAGCTCGACTTCGTCGACATCGAACCAGTCACCACCGTCGATGCGGAATGTGAGCGGAAGCCAGTTGGGGAGATTCACCAGACTCTCGTGCGCGGTTGTGGTGCCCGCTATCACGTCGTCGAGGCGGTTGAACACCCCTGCGGCATAGGTGCCCGGGTAATGGACCTGCCCTGCCTTGGATTCCGGTGCGGCGCCGCGCGTGGCGAAGTAGCCGTTACCCACCGTGCACAACGCCTCACGGAGTTTTTCGTTCGGCGGGTCATAGCTGTCGTATGTCAGAGTCCACGCTTCATCGGAGGTCCGCTGTTCATATGCCAGCCAATCGCCGCCGCGGCGCAGAAATTCCTCGACCTCGCCGGGACTGTTCAGCACGAACTGGGCGGCTGTGGCGCGGTCACGGTCGCCGTCTTCGGCATGACGCACCACGATCCCGACGCCGTTCAACCGAAGGGCGTCGAAGGCGTCTTCATCGGTGAGGTCGTCGCCGACGTAGATGGGCAGCACGCGCCCCGTCTGATGGATCTGGTCACGGAGCCAGCTAAGGGCTGTGCCTTTGTCCCAATCGATATCGGGTCGCAGTTCGACGATCATGCGGCCGCCGGTGACGCGCAGTCCACGGCGCTGGCCGTGCCGATGCGTTGTCGCAACGACGTCGGCCACCTGTTCGGGGGCGACGTTGCGGTAGTGGACCGCGACGGCGTAACGCTTGTGCTCGATGTTCACACCTGGAATCTGTCTGAGAGCCTCACGCAGGTCATCCGCAACGCTTTCGAGGACGGGAACCGCAGCAGCGGCCGCGTCGTTGCTGCGGTGCGTGCCGTCCGGTCCGAGGATTTCGAAGCCGTGGCTGCCCGAATACCAGATGCCACGTATCGCGATCCGCTCGCGGACATCGGCCAGATCACGCCCACTCACGATCGCCACCGGACACAACGCCGCGAGTCGCTCGAGAGCCTTCGCCGCACCGTCGATGAGCTCGGCCGCATCCGGTTCCGCCACGATCTCGGCCAGAGTGCCGTCGAAGTCGAGGCACACGAACGGCTGACGCCCAGCGACAACTCCGACCAGCTGACCATAGGAGTCGAGCGCATTCGGCAACTGCGAAATCCGCTTGTCACCCAACCGCACGGCGACCTGCGCAAGATTCTCGACGACCACGTCGGCCCCGCTGTGCCGGAGTTGCGTGGCGAGCCCCGTGTGGTCGACCCAGATGACCAGACCGAAACCCCCGTTACGGGCCGCGTGCACGCCGGCCTCCGCGGTCTCGACGACCGCGGTACGCGCCGGTGTCGTCTCCAATCTGTTGGTGGCGGCCAGCAACACCGCAGGATCGGGCTGTCCCGGCAGTCCGAGGGCATCGGCGACCAAGCCGTCGGCGTGGACGTCGAACAGGTCGTCGAGGCCGGCCGCTTTCAAGACCTCTTCGCTGTTGCGTCCCGGCGAATAGACAGCTGTGGCGACCCCCGCTTCGGCAAGCTTTCGGACGAGAGCGACTGTCGAACCGAGCACCGTCCAACCGTCATTGGGCGCAGCGTCGGTGACCACGGCGTCGAGTCCGAAGACAACGGCATCGTGGAACCGCGGATCGATGGTCGCTGTCGGCTTCATGTCTGTTCCCTGTTCGACTGTTCGATGGTTCATGCGGATACGGCAGCCAGATCCACCGGCTCCTCAGCGATCTCGAAAAGCCGCTCGGTATCGGCACGCGTACACGGAGCGGTGCCGGGCGTCATCAGCATCGCCGTTCCCGCGGCGATACCGAAGCGAACCGACGTGCTCAGCGGCCAACCGCGCGCCAGGCCCACGGTGATGCCGGCGACCATCGCATCGCCCGCACCGACGCCGCTCACCGCTCGCATCGGAATGGCGGCGAATCGGTAGCTTTCGGTCGGCGTGGCCAGCATTGCGCCCTCGGCTCCCAGCGACACCACGACGGCTTCGGCCCGGCCGGACTCGATCAGTTCGTGAGCGGCATCCAGTTGTTCGGATTCGGTCGCCAACTCACGTCCCGCGCATTCGCGGAGTTCGCGCAGACTCGCCTTGAGCATCGAGACACCACGCTTGATGTGCTGGAGACCGGCTCCCGAGGTGTCCAGGACGAAGCGGGCCCCAATCTCACCGCACATATCCGCGATCCGCTGGTAGAAGTCTGAGGGCACCCCCGGCGGCAGGCTGCCGCTGGCCACCACGAATTGCGCGGACATCGCCTGACGGTGCAGCTGTTCCACGCATTCGGCCTGTTCGGACGGAGTCAGTCGCGGCCCTGGAAGCACAAACCGGTACTGCAGACCCGTCGCCGCTTCATCGATGGTGAAGCTGTCGCGCGTCGGCTCGGCAATATCGATGCGCCGAAAGGGCACACCTGCCTCCGCGATGAGCTGCGCAAGGAAGTCACCGCTGGGGCCTCCGGCAGGGAAGACCGCCGTGACCGGCGCGCCGAGGACGTGCGCGATCTTCGCCACGTTGATGCCTCCGCCACCCGCGTCATAGCGAGCCCGCGAGCAGCGGATCTTGCTGGTGGGACGCACCTCCGGCGCAGCGACGGTGATGTCGAGCGCCGGGTTCATCGTCAGGGTGACGATCGAATCCATGGCACAACCTCCTCGCTTCATGCGCCACCACTGATCCGACTATGCGACAGATCAGCGCGGTAGGGACAGAAGTCCCGCACCGCGGTGGCATTCGTCGCAGATGCCCGCCGGCATCACCCGCTCCCTACCGCAGAGGACCTTTGACCCCAACGATCGGGCCATCGGACGCTAGGTGGGTCGCCCGGCGCGAACGAGGGTGGTGCCATGAGCGACAGATACATCCGCGACATCTCGACGCTGCGCATCTCCGATGCCGAGGAGGCCGGCGGCAAGGGTGCGAACATGGGCGAACTGGTCGCCGCGAAACTGCCCGTCCCACCCGGGTTCGTACTTCTGCGGGATTGCTACCGGGACTCGATGGCGGCGGGTGGCGTCGACGCCGACCTGGCGCAACTACACCGCGACGCGATGGAGCACGTCGCCGACACGGTGCACCTGCCGGAGCGGTGTGAGCAGTTGCAGGGACTTGTGCAAAAGGCGGGGATCGCCGATGCCGTCCGGGCACCGCTGCTCGATGCGTACCGAAAGCTCGGGCCGAACGCCGTTGTGGCCGTGCGCTCCTCGGCCACCGGCGAGGACGGTGCCGATGCGTCCTTCGCCGGGATGAACGCCACCATCACCAACGTCAGCGGCGAGGATGCTCTCATCGAGGCCGTGATGCGCTGCTGGATGTCGCTGTTCTCGCCGCGAGTGATCACCTACCGCGCCAGTCGGCAATTCACCGGGGTTCCCGCTATGGCAGTCGTGGTCCAGCAGATGATCGCCTCCGAGAAAGCCGGCGTGGCGTTCACCGCCGATCCAAGCAACGGCGCGCGGGACCGCGTGGTCATCGAGGGCGCGTTCGGGCTGGGCGAAGTCGTGGTGTCCGGCCTCGTCGAACCCGACACGTACATCGTGTCCAAGGAGTCCCTCGAGATTCTGGACGTCCGCCTCGGTCACCAGTCGTTCAAGATCGTCCGGGGACCGGACGGCAACGACGCGCGGGTCGATCTGAGCGACGAGCAAGCAGACGCCCGGGTGCTCGACGACACCGAGCTGCGCCGGGTCGCCGAACTCGCTATCGCCACCGAACGACACAACGGCTGCCCGCAGGACACCGAATGGTCGATCTCCGGCGGTCAGGTCTACCTGGTGCAGGCCAGACCGATCACCACGCTGGGTCATACGGCGGCACCCTCATCGGAAGAGCACGCAGTATTGGCCCGCGGCCTCGCGGCGGCACCGGGCATGGCGTCGGGGAAGGTACGCGTCCTCGAGACCCCCGACCAGGGCGACCGGCTGCTCGAGGGCGAGATCCTGGTCGCCCAGATGACCAATCCCGACTGGCTGCCGACCATCCGGCGGTCCGCGGCGCTGGTCACCGACACCGGCGGCATGACGTGTCACGCCGCCATCGTCGCCCGCGAGTTGGGCGTGCCATGCATCGTCGGGGCGCGCACCGCGACGCGAGACCTGCATGACGGCACCACGGTGACGGTCGACGGAGCGCACGGGCGGGTGTTGTCCGGACGTGTCGAGCCGGAGGCCCCTCGGGCCCGAACGCAGACGATCGAGGGCCGGGCGCCAATCGAGGTCCCGACCGAGGTCACCGGAACCAAGGTTTATGTCAACTTGGCGATGCCCGACACCGCCGAAGACGTTGCCGCGCAAGGGCCCGACGGTGTCGGCCTGCTACGTGCCGAGTTCATGCTGACGGAGGCGCTGCAGGGTCGTCATCCGCGCGATCTAATCGCGCATGGTGAGCAAGGCACTCTCGTCGACGGGTTGGTCGCCTCAGTCGGCCGGATCGGCGCGGCCTTCGGCTCACGGCCGGTCATCTATCGGGCAACGGACTTCCGCAGCAATGAATTCCGCGGCCTCAAGGGTGGCGAGGCGTACGAACCCGTCGAGCACAACCCGATGATCGGCTATCGCGGCTGCTATCGGTACGTCAAGGAACCCGACTTGTTCGCCCTGGAACTGCAGGCACTTGCCCGTGTGCGCGAGCAGTCGCCGAATGTGCATCTGATGATTCCGTTCGTCCGGACCAAATGGGAGCTCGAGGAGTGCCTGTCTCTGGTCGACGCAAGCCCATTGGGTCGCCAACGCGGATTGCATCGGTGGGTGATGGCCGAGGTGCCGTCAGTCATGCATTGGCTACCCGAGTACATCGGAATGGGTATCGACGGCGTGTCGATCGGCAGCAACGATCTCACCCAGTTGGTGCTGGGCGTGGACCGTGACTCCGACATCTGCGCCGAGCTGTTCGATGAGTCCGATCCGGCGGTACTGGATGCAATCGGCCAGATCATCAGCACAGCAAGGAAATTCGGGATCACCTCCTCGCTGTGCGGGCAGGCGCCGTCCACCAAACCCGCGTTCGCCGAACACCTCGTCAGGATGGGTATCACGTCGGTCTCGGTGAATCCGGACGCACTGGTGGCCGCGCGGCGGACGATCGCCGCGGCTGAGCGGCGGCTCCTCCTCGAGGCTGCGCGCTAGGCGGTTCCGGCCAGCGCTTGGCGCACCAGTTCCTGCGCCGCGTCCAGGTGCATCTCTGCCTGTTCCACGTCGACGGGAAACTCGCCGTCGTAACTGTTCGATGATCTTGCCAACACAGACATGCACATGTGGGCGGCCGCGTGCGCATCCTCGGTGGCAGCCTCCAGCTCGCTGGTCAGTTCAGGGGTGGGTGCCGGCAGGTGCGACCGAAGGTCGACCGCTGAGCTGTCATGCATCTGCCGGCAGGCCTCGTCCATTGCCTCGCGGTCGACGTGGGCCAGCGCCTGCTGCGCTTTGGAGAGGGAGCGCTGCAGGTCGACGAACGGCTCACGCGCCCCTGCCCACCAGTCCAAAACCGCTGCCTGACCGGCAGATTCCGGCGTCGAGGGATCGGCGCGCCGATCCCCGGTCACGACGAGTGTGATCGCTGCGCTCGAGAGCACGATGGCTACCACGACGATCGCCCCAGCGATCGCCCATTTGGTCCGGTACCAGACGCCGTCCGAGGGTTCCGGCGGCGCCTCGATCGGGCTGCCGCATTCGCCGCACAACTGCCACCCATCCGGGTTCGGGTGACCATGAGGACACTCCAGCATGTTGTCAGCCCCTATCGAAAGTCAGCTTGAGGAAGCGCTCGATTCCGAAAGTCTCGAAAAGGCGCCGCCGCACCGGAGACAGTTGAGGGCCGGCCGTTGCCGCGTCGATTATTTCGGGTTCGACGACGTCATAGGTGTGACCGCCTACCGAGATGGCGGCCCTTCCTGCCTCCTGCACATTGCGCAGCCAGTCGACGTCCGTGCCGTACGGCAGTGGTACGAGGAATCCGTTCACAACTTGATCGGCCACCACCGGTGTGGCGTAGTGCCGCCCCGAGCGGCGCCCGGTATGCCGCATGACCGCCGCATACCAGTACCGGCGCCCGGCCAGATACATCATCGCGGGGTTCAGCAAATGCTTGTTGAAGCTGCGCACTACATCCCTGAGCTGGGTCTTTGTGGTGCTCATGCGCCCATAGTCGTGGTCTGACACCACCACGCGTAAGGGCCGACCGGACCACGACCACAGGGACCATTGGCACCTACTCCGGTATGCCGACGCAGATGACTTTGGGCTCTAGTGCCGCGGGGACGGCTGGAGAAGGATCTGGAGAAGGATCTGGAGAAGGATGAAGCCACGTCGATGACGTCCAAGAGGAATGCCTATGACCGCGACCCCGACCCACCCCGAGCTCGAAACCGAGGATGTCGAGGCGGTCGCATGGCGGTTCCTGCGATCAGAGTTCTCCAGTCCGATCTACGCCGACTGGCCGATTGACAGGCGTCTCGAGGCCTATCTCCAGCATCACGAGGCATCCGAACTCCTCCGCAACGGATGTTTCAACGTCGTGCTGGAACGTGTCATGGCCAATATCGGTGCAGCCCTGCGCAAAGGCGTGCTTCGCAAGTCGGGCTTGTAAGGGAGCACCTCCACACTCTGGGAGGTCCGCGCGACGTTGCCGCCCGCGAGCGGCAACGCCTTCGTCCCGCTAGTCGAGCGGCGCGTCATCCAGTCGAGTGACCACTTCCGCCAGGGCGCGCCGCGGTGTGGCGGGAAGCGGATCACTGTTGATGGGAGCCCACCCGACGCGCAACAGCATTTGCGGATAGCTCTCGTTGCCGAGAACTTCCGTCCTGACCGCCTCGCGCGTTTCCGGGATCTCCAACGGCTCGGTGATCGGGCAACTCGCGAGCCCCAGCGCGGTCGCGGTCAGCAGCACCACGCTGGTGGCTTCACCGGCCCGGAGCCTCGACAGATCGTCGTCGTTGGTGGTGCCGAGCGCGAGGACCACCGCGTTGTCCTCGGCCGCGTCAACGTCGGGCGGTTGAGTAAGCGCCGATCCCGCGAACCACCGCGACGGGATTGCAGCCGACGCGTCCGGTACCGGGGTGCTCCGAGCAGGAACCCCAGCGACAGACGCATACCTTCCACTCCACGCAGCCAGTTCGGCCGAATACTCGGCGTCGGCGGAATGCCGTAAGACGGCGTCGGCAACGATGTGCTTCAGGTGGGCGATGTCGTCGATCCTGCGCATGGTCACTCCGGCGCGCGCCGCCCGAGCACCCATCAAGGCGAGATCGCCTGTGGCTACTGGCCATTCACTGTAACTGCGGCGATCGGTACGCCGGCGCGGAATCGCCGCAGCCAAACTGATGTCCAGATCGGCCGGTGTCTGCCGGCGAAGCTCGATCGAGGCCAGATGATCGGCGTCGGCGGGATTGGGGAACCGGTGGATCCTCGTCGCCCAGCCCAACGCCGCCAAGGCGATCACACAGTGGTTCAGCGCAGCACCACAACTCAGTAGCAGATCCCGCGAGTCGGGGTCTGTGTTCGGTAGTTGGCGATCACGGTCGGCGTACAGGTGCAGGCTCTCATCGCCCACCACCCAGCGCCACGGCTGAGAGTTGTGCACCGACGGTGCCCTGGTAGCCAGCAGGAGCGCCGATCTCATCGTCTCGGTGCCGGGAAAGTGTGAGCTCATTCGTCCAAACCTCGAAAGGAGAAGGTCTTGTGTCATCTGTCAGAGTGCCGCGTCCCCATCAATATGGAGAGGGTCTAAAGACCCGGATTCGAATGACTTGCGGTGTCGACCTATGCCTGACGGGCCACGATCACCGGAATCCGCGCCGCGTGCGCGACGGCTGAGCTCACCGAGCCCAGGAGCAGGCCCGCGAATGCCCCGCGACCGTGACTGCCCACAACCAGGAGCTGCGCCTGTCGCGATTCGTCGAGCAGCCGCTTGGCCGGGCTGTCCTGACCGACCACCCGCCGAACGACGACGTCCGGATAGCGTTCGCACCAGCCGGCGAGCCGTTGAGCGAGTTCTTCATCGGCCTGCGCCGCCACACCCTCGGGTGCCACGTCAATAGCGAAATCGGCGCTGTTCATCCACGTGTGGACGGCAACCAGCTCGGCGCCGCGCCGTGATGCCTCGTCGAAGGCGATGGCGGTCGCACGCTCGGATGCCGGCGACCCGTCGATACCGACGACCACGGGTGCGTCGACGGCATAGTTCGTGACCGGCTCCTCGTCGTGGATGATGGCAACCGGGCATTGGGCGTGGTGCAACAGTCCCGAACTGACCGAACCAAGCAACAGCTCCTTCACCCCGCCGAGACCGCGGCATCCGACCACGACCATCTCGGCGTCCTTCGACATGTCCGCAAGGGTGGGCACAATCGGCCCGGGAACCACCCGATGCTCCGTGGCGAAATCGGGTGCGCCGGAGGTGGCCTCGAGCACCACCTTCATGGCGTCGTTGACAACCTGCTCTGCGCGCCGGTCCCGCTCGATCCAGTAGTCGGCCGATATCGGGATGTCCACCCACGCGCCGGTGTCCACCGTGGGCAAGACGTGGACGACCGTCAACGGCACGTTGCGAAGTGCCGCGTCGCGGGCGGCCCATTCGGTCGCGATATCCGATGCGGGCGAACCGTCGACTCCGACGACGATGCCGTGATAGTTGGTATCCGAAGATGGTGTTGCAGCAGACATTTCACACTCCTTGGGACTATTGCGAGCCGACCGCTTGCATCGGCCGATCGGAACCCGCACTGCGGGCGAGGATTCGTCGACTCCTGTTGAGGGTCAGCGGAATCAAGTGCGCGGTCACAGTCGCTCGCGCGGCCAGCTCGGCGTAGACCTCGTTGACGACACTCTCGATGTCGATTCGCGTGCGGTCGGAAAATCTGGTGCGCAGCTCAGATACAACACGGTCGAGCTCGTCGCGCACCGTTGGCTCCGCGAGACTGGTCATGACCGAATTGTCGGACGGATATGCGCGCCGGGACTACGGACCAAAGTCCCGGAAACGGGTAGCGTGGGTCACTTTCGCGGCCATGGGTGACCTGCGTTGCTAACAGTCGAGGCGCACGCACATCGCGAGGGACCAAGGTCACTTGCAATCGTGCCTTTGGGCTCCCCCGCGCTGCCACATCGGGTTTCTACCGTGGTGCCATGACCTATGTGATCGGTTCAGCATGCGTTGATGTCATGGACAAGTCGTGTGTACTCGAGTGCCCGGCCGACTGCATTTACGAGGGCGCGCGCACCCTCTACATCAATCCCGACGAGTGTGTCGACTGCGGGGCGTGCAAGTTGGTCTGCCGCGTGGAGGCGATCGAGTACGAGACCGACCTCGACGACGACGACCTTTGGCACCTCGAAGACAACGCCGCGTTCTTCCAGACCGTGCTGCCCGGACGGACGGAGCCATTGGGCTCGCCGGGCGGCGCGCAGACGGTCGGCAGGGTTGGTGTCGACACCCCACGCGTAGCGGCCATGCCGGTGAGGGATCACGTAGACCACTGATCAGACCGGTTGATATGACCGACACGTAAAGGCGCTGCAACGCAGCGCCTTTACGTCACGTCCGCGTCGCGACGTAGCCCGAATAGGGGCACTTCGCCACAGTCGACAAGGGGCCCATCGGCCCTATTGCCAATCCGCCGCCGGGCGCATCCTGACGGTAATCAACCGAAGAGGAGCGCGATCATGTCGAGCGATGTGGAAATGCACAGTGATGTCGAACCGCTGATCCACTACTGCCGCACCTGCGGTCACCCAAAAGAACAACACAACCTTGACTTTCACGGTGACCCGAAAGAGGCTCACGAACTCTATCGCCACGGCGAGTACGTGTGCCATGACATGACGGGCTTGAACTCGACCGTGCATTGCATCTGCGTGGGATGGAACGGTTGGTCCTGACGAGGATCGGCGTGCGCATCAGCTCGCGCAGATCGCGCCCGGTAGGCCCTCAGGTATCGAAGGTGATGACTTCGCCCCGATTGATCGACACCCAGTCACGCGCCTCGAGGTAGGGGCGGAAGGTCTCGGTGATCAGCTTTCCGTCTTCGGGGGTCTTCGGCCGCTGAAGCTCGTACAGGTGCGGAAACTCCGTCCAGCCGACGACGGCGTCCCAGAGCCGCAGTGCTGCCTCCCCGGTGGGCGGGTCGATGAGCACCGGCCCGAAGAGACACTGCCCGTCGGGAAAGAACATCGTCGGCACGCCGTAGCCGCCGGCATCGACCACCCGCTGGTGATCGGCCATCACCTCGTCCCCGGTGGTCGGGTCGGCGATCGCCTGGTCGACCAGTTCCGGATCGAGACCGAGTTCAGTGAGGAGGTGCCGTGCGACGGCCTTCTCGTGGGGCTTGTGCCCGTCGACGTGCAGCGCCCGGCCCGCCCGGGCGTACCACGCGTCGAGGTCCCCCATCGATCGGCGCCGCAACAGCGCACCGATGCGCATCATCGACCATCCGTAGGACCATTCCCGTTCCCACGGGTGCTTCTTACCCTCTTGACGGTTGATCTCCTCGAGGCTGAAGAAGCGCCAGTTCACTTCGAGGCCCGTCAGGTCTGCGACCTCGCGAATCCACAGCGACGTCTGGTACGCGTAGGGACACATCACGTCGAAATGGAAGTCGACGGAGGCAGGACGACTCGTCACAACTGAACCCTAGGTCGCGGCGGCGAGCATCTCAATGATGGAGCCGATCAGCCAACGAATGCCACGCGAAGTGCGACGATCGCGGTCGAGCGCCAGGAAAGGAGTGTCCCGATGGACCCCGTCATCATCGAATGTGCGATCAACGGTGTGACGTCGAAGGCCACCAACCCGCATGTGCCCGTCGCACCTTCGGAGATCGCCGCTGAAGCCATCGCCTGTATGGACGCGGGAGCGGCGATCATCCACAATCACATCGATCTTCCCGGCGCCAGCGTGGAGCACGCTGTCGAGCGTTATCTCGAGGCCTGGCGTCCGGTGCTCGCCGCTCGGCCCGACGCCTTGCTCTATCCGACGATTCATTTCGATGCCACCGGCTCATGTTCATACGAGCACCTTGTTGCACTCGCCGCAGCGGGTATGCGAATCGGGATCACCGATCCCGGCTCGGTCAACCTGGGCATCAGGGACGCCGAAGGCCTACCTTCGGGTGACTTCGTGTACCGCAACTCATTCGACGTCATCGGCCGCGCCTTCGACATCTGCCGTGATGGACTGCTGGGCCCGAGTCTGGCGATCTACGAGCCGGGCTTTCTGCGAGCCACCCTCGCATGGTGGAGCGCAGGCCGCTTGCCCGCCGGGGCGATGATCAAGCTGTACTTCTCTACCGAACGGGGTTACCTCGGCGCGCCTTTCGGGCTGCCACCGACCGAACGCGCGCTCGACGCATACCTCGAACTGCTCGACGGCTGCGATATTCCGTGGGCGGTTTCCATCGTCGGCGGTGACCTGTGTGCAGATCGACTCGCCGAACTGGCCCTCGAACGCGGCGGGAACCTTCATGTGGGACTGGAGTTCTACGGCGGCGACCGCACGCCGACCAACGTCGACCTGGTGTCCGAAGCCGTGGCGCTGTGCCAACGGGTGGGCCGACGGGTCGCGACGCCCGACGAGGCCGCGCAGATCCTCGGATTGCCACTGGGGTGTCATGAATCCGGCCGGTAGCCGGCTCGGCATGCCTCAATTGTCAGAAACGTCAGATCCATGGCGCAGTGTGTTTCTATGCTGCCCGCCATGGCCGAGTTCGCACCGTCGCTGCCCCCGCAGCTCGACGACGTTCCGTCCGCTGTGGGCCGGTTGCCCACCTGGGCCGACGTCGCCGGGCGCCCCTACGCCCTGCCGATCGACATTCTGGGCGAGCGCCATGGACCGCTCTTCTACTCCGATCACAACGGCTTCCGCAAGCTGTATGCGTGCTCAGCAGACCTCGTCGATGAACTGTGCGACGAGAGCAGGTTCGCCAAGAACCTGACCCCACCGCTGGCCAGGGTCCGCCCGCTGGCCGGCGACGGACTGTTCACGGCCTATTACGGGGAACCGAATTGGCGGAAGGCGCACGATGTTCTGCTGCCCGGCTTCAGCTATGCGGGCCTGCGCAACTACCACGCTGCCATGCTCGACATCAGCTCTGCGCTCATCGCGCGCTGGGACTCGCGTGTCGGCCGCGATGCTGTAGACGCTTCTGCCGATTTGCAGAAGCTCGCGATGGACACCGTCGCCCTGGCCGGATTCGGGGCGCGGTTCAACTCCTTCGATCACGAAGGTCTGGCACCGGTGCCGGCAAGCTTCACCGCCGCGCTCGGCGATCTCGGAAACGACGGTACGACAACCCGATTCGAGACCGAACTGACATATTTGAACTCGGTTTTCGATGATCTGATCGCGGCGCACAGCACCGGCGAACCCGCAGATGTCGACGATCTGCTCTACGTCATGGTCGGGCGGGACGCGGCAGGCAATCCTGTGCTCGACCCGGAAAACATCCGCAACCAGATCATGACGTTCTTGATCGCTGGGCAGCTGACGACGTCGGAGCTGATGCCAAACGTCCTCTACAACCTGATGCATCATCCCGCTGTGTTCCGGCAGGTCCAAACCGAAGTGGATGGCGTCTTCGGGGCTGACAGCGACTACCTGCCGAGCTATGACGACATCGGAAAGTTGAGCTATTTACGGCAAGTGATCGACGAGACCCTGCGGCTGTCCCCGCCGGTGCTCGGGTTCGATCGAATGGCCCTGGCGGACACTGTCATAGGCGGAAAGTATCCGGTCAAGGCAGGCGAGGCTGTCACAGTGCTCACCGGCGCACTTCATCGCCAGACCGGCTGGGGGGACAACGTTGAGTTGTTCGATCCGGGCCGGTTCGACAGCGCGCGGGCAGCGGGGCGCCCTGCGGCGCTGTTCAAACCGTTCGGCACCGGTGCGCGGTCCTGCATCGGACGCCAGTTCGCCTTGCACGAGGCGACCATGGCCGTGGCCCGCGTGGTGCACCGGTATCGATTGATCGACTCACAACACTATGTGCTGCGATGGGAAGGCCCATTGAGCCGTCGGCCGGTTGCCTTCTGTTTCGATGTTGTCCACCGCACCCCTGACGACCGTCGGTGCGAGGTCGTCGTTACCGAGGTGTCGGCCCAGCCGACTGAAGGTCACACGTCGGCGATGAAGCAAGGCACCACGCTGGCCGTGTTGTTCGGCTCCAATCTGGGGACCTGTCGCGCCCTGGCGACCCAACTCGCCGAGGAAGCCACCACCATGGGTTGCACCGTGACCGTCGGGCCCCTCGACGACGCGGTGGGCGGCCTGCCGGACGCCGATGCGAACCTGATCATCACCTCGTCCTACAACGGGCAGCCCACCGACGACGCACGCGCGTTCGTGGCCTGGCTGTCGAGCGATGATGCCGCGCTGCGCGGCAGCCCCAACGTCGCGGTGCTCGGTGTCGGCGATCGGAACTGGGCCGACACCTACCAGGCGGTGCCCAAGCGGATCGACGAACGGCTCACAGAACTCGGCGCGACGCCGCTGCTTCCCAGAGCCGAAGCCGATACTTCCGGAGATCTCACCGGGACAGTCGAGGAATTCGAGGTCGCCCTGTGGACGGCCATGGCACAGCACTTCGGGGATCCCGATGCCGCGCCCGTCAGCGACACCGACGAACCGCTCTACGACCTCCGCCCCATCGTGGGGCCGGTCACTACAGCAATTGACCAACGTTTCATGGTGGTGCCGATGACCGTCGTCGAGAACGACGAACTGGTCAGCGCCGACAACTCGTTGGGTCAGGCGAAACGGCATGTCCGCGTTGCTCTTCCCGACGATGTCACCTATCACACCGGAGACCATCTGACGGTCCTTGCCGATAACCCGCCCGAACTGGTCGACGCCGTGCTCGAAGGACTGGGCATCGATCCCGATCAACGCCTGGCGATCAACCCGCGACGAAGCAGCCGCCGGCTCATTGCCCTCGATCGCGAGGTCAGCGTGCGTGAACTGCTCACCCATTTCGTGGAGCTGCGAAAGCCGGCCACCCCCAGCCAGTTACGTCGGCTCGCGGCGTCCAATTCGTGCGAACCGGAGCGGCAACGGCTCGAAGCGCTCGCCGAGATGACCGGACCGTGCGAACTCAGCCCGGTCGAGTGCCTGCTGGAGTTCGCGGCGTGCGATGTCACCGGAGCGGAACTGCTCGAGATGCTCGAGCCGATGACGCCGCGCCACTACTCGATCGCATCGTCGTCGAAACGATCGCCCGGCGTGGTCCACCTCATCGTCAGCGTGCTGGACGCACCCGCCAGGTCCGGTCGCGGACTCTTCAAGGGTGTGGCGTCCAACCACCTCGCAGCCATGGACCCCGGGACGCCCATCCGCGCCCGGGTGGACCAGGCGCGTGAGGCATTTCGAGCGGGCGCCGACCCCGAGAAGAATGTGATCCTGGTCAGCGCGGGTACCGGCGTGGCCCCATTCTGCGGATTTCTCGGCGACCGGTTGGCGGCGCGGGAGGCAGGCGAGCAGTACACGTCCGCGTTGTGCTTCTTCGGTGTGCGCGACCCTGACGTCGACTACATCTTCCGCGACCAGTTCGAGATGGGCGAAGAACTCGGCATCGTGCGGATGCGTCCGGCGTTCTCCCGCGCACCGCAGGATGGAGTCCGCTATGTGCAGGACCGGATCACCGCCGACGCCGACGAGGTGTGGGACCTGCTCGGCGACCCCGCGAAGGACGCCCACGTTTACGTCTGCGGGGACGGCGCGAAAATGGCTCCCGCGGTACGCGGGGCATTCCTCGACATCTACTGCGCGCGAACTGGATCCGATGAAAGTCAGGCGCGCGACTGGCTCATCGACCTGGTCGAGTCCGACCGCTACGTCGAGGACGTGTGGGCGGGCTAGGCCGAGACCAACGAGGGATTTCCCACTCCGATGGTGATCCGCGGGGACGCGGCAGGGTCTAGCCACTTCAGCACCGCACGCATCTCTTCGCGACCGATCGCGACGCACCCCCACGTGGGACTGCCGTCGGTCACATGGAGAAAGATCCCGGACACACGTCCAGGGATGCGCTGCGGGTTCACCACGATGTTCACGGCGTAGTCGTAGACAGGGCCCGAGTCGAACAGGTTCTCCGCAATCGACGACGGACTGTCAGGTCCGCGCACGTGGGTGTTGTAGGTCGGCGATTGGGGATCCTCGTCCCACCAGTCCTGGTTAGTGGTTTGGAAATACGGCATTCTCGTACCGGGATTCGGCTGGCGGCCAAAGGCCTGATCGAACCCGAAGGTGCCGACGGGCGTCCGATGCACACCGTCGGCGGGAGCGCCGACACCGACCGCCCCCACTTTCGCAGGTATCGGCCCCAGGACCACCTTCCATTGCTGACCGAGGCGTTGATAGGCGGTGAGCGTTCCGGTCGTCGCGTTTGCAGCGGGTACACCGACGACTATCCACTGGACAGTTGGGGCGGCCGCTGCGGGTGCTGCCAGCGGCACGGTCTGCAGTACCGCACAGACGAGTCCCAGCACACAACGCTTCACACGCTGACATGTTTACTGGCGTACGTGTCATCGGCGGCAAGGTCGGATAACGATTCGACGGCAAGAAGCGGCGGAACTGCCGTTATCCGGCGATAACACCGGCTTGCCGTAGTTCGCCTTCCTGATCGTCGCGGCCGAGCGAGCCGAGTACCTGCTTGGTGTGCTGCCCCAATGTCGGGGCGGGGCCGGCCAATCGAGCGGGTGTGCCATCGAAGATGGCCGGATGTCTCGGGATGCGGGTGCGGCCCACGACCGGATCATCGGACTCCTCGAACAGTTTCATCGCGACGGCATGCGGATCGTCGGGCAGCTTCTCGGGAGGCACGATCATGGCGTAGGGCACATCCGCGGCTTCGAAGCGAACGGTAGCTTGCTCAACGGTCAAGCGTGCCGCGTCCGCATAGCAGCCCTCCATCACCTCAGCCATCAACGCGCGGTGCTGATTTCGGAGCTCGGCAGTCTGCAGGCGCGGATCGTCGGCGCCGGGTGCGTCGAGCGCACGGCACATTCCAATGAAGTCCGAGTCCGAGATGGGAGTCACCACACCCCATCCGTCGATGAGGCGGAAGGGTTTGAAGCCGGAGGTGAAGCTCGACGGTTGCGAACCGTCGGCGTCGCGCAGCACCTCGTTGCCGGCGGCATCGGTCCACAGGAACGAGACGACCGCGTCAACCATCGAGACGTGCACATGCTGTCCACCACGACCATTGGCACGTGCGAACAGGGCGGCGGTGACCGCCTGGCTGGCGTAGAGCGCGGTGACCTTGTCGGCGAGCACCTGCTGCAGGAATATCGGCTCCCCCACGTCCGGCACCGCCTGGCTCGACGCGACGCCACCGTAGGCCTGAATCACCGTGTCGTAGGCGCTGCGATCACGGTATGGCCCCACCTCGCCGAATCCAGTCAGCGATACGTACACGACGTCGGGGTTCATTTCGGCGACGTCGTCGTATCCGACACCGAGCCGCTCGGCCACGCCGGGACGGAAGTTCTGGATGACGATGTCTGCTCGTGCGGCGAGTTCGAGGGCGATCTCCCGGCCGGCGTCGGTACGGATATCCACGGCGATCGACTGCTTGCCGCGATTGCAGACCCTGAACACTGCGCTCAACCCGTTCACACTCGGGCCGATCCACCGCATGATGTCGCCGATGTCGGGGCGCTCCACTTTCACGACGTCTGCACCTTGGTCGGCGAACAGCGCGCCGATGTAGGGGCCCGTCAGCGCAATCGACAACTCCAGCACGCGAATTCCGCTCAGCGGTCCGGCGTGTTTCATGCCATCAGTTCTCCACCAGGTCGGCGAGCGGCTCCGCCTCCGTCAGCCAGTGGCGGCCGGCCTGGCGGGCGGCCTCCCATTTGGGGATGCTGACCGAATCGTCCTGGCCCAGATCCTTGGGCGTCGGGCCGATGCGTTGGACCAGCGGCGCGATGGCCTTGCGATCGAAGTTGTAGATCTCGGCCGCCGCCAGTCCCAAGGTCTGCCGGGTCTCGTCGATCGGGATGTCCCAGAACGCGTGTCGGAGCCATTTGCGGGTGTTCGGCCATGTCCCTTCCGGATGGGGATAGTCGTTGCCCCACAGCATGTTCGGGACACCGATCTCGTAGCGTCGCGCCAGCTCTCGGCGCTCGGTCGTGGTGGCACCGATGAAGCAGTTCCGGTCGAAGTACGCCGAGGGCGGCATCATCAGGTCACCCTCGAGCAACTTGCTCATCTTCTTCGCCGAGTGTTCACGCAGGAACCGGGTGTCCATCAGCCACAACAGGTCGTTCGCCCAGAATGCACCGCACTCGGTAGCACCCCATCGTAGCTTCGGGAAGCGCTCGAAAACACCGGCCCACAAGGCGAACCACAACGGCCGAGCGCCCCACCACCGCACCTCGGTGGTGTAGATGCCCAGGTGCGGTCCGTACTCTGCGCTCGGCGCCG
This sequence comes from Mycobacterium barrassiae, assembly GCF_025822765.1. GTDB lineage: Bacteria > Actinomycetota > Actinomycetes > Mycobacteriales > Mycobacteriaceae > Mycobacterium > Mycobacterium barrassiae. Next base: position 848,720 of record NZ_JACKUK010000023.1, read on the forward strand.
GGCCCACGTGGGTGTGCACCGGCATGTTCAGGTCTTGGCAAGCGGCCCAAACCTTGTCGTACCGACGATCGTGGTAGGGCGGGTAGTCGCCCCAGAGGACCGGAATCAGGATCCCGCCCCGTAGACCGGCCTCGGCCGCGCGCGTGATCTCGGTGACCGCAGCATCGACATCCGCCAGGATCGGGATCACCGCAACGCCGGCCCGCCGCTCGGGACTGTGGCTGCACAGCTCGGCCAGCCAACGGTTGTGGGCGCGCGCCCCGGCCATGGCACGGCCCGGGTCCAGATCGCCCGACTGTCCCAGGCCGGCGCCGAACGGTGCCCCGGCGACTCCCGTTACCGCGTCGGCGTCGGGGAAGATGACCTCGCCGGCCACACCATCCCCATCGAGCTCCTTATCCCGTTGTGCGACATCCCATCCGCCGGCAATGCCTTCGCCGTGTTCGTCGAACCACTGCTCGGCGAATTCCTCGTCGATGAATCCGCCTGCCTGCGCGGCTGCGAACTTCTCGGCGAGGTAGGCCTCGAAGTCCTCCCGGTATTCGGGGTCGACGTATTCGCGGTACCGCTCGGTCGGAAGCTCGGCGTGGGTGTCCGCGGAGATGATGAGGTACGGATCCATGGGCAGGTCCTTTCGCTACCAGGCTCGGATGGGGTCGGGCTCGAAGACGGTGCTGCTTGCGCCTGCCGGTACGGCCTCCAGCGGCTCGGCGACCTCGTCGACCGTCGGACCGATCCGGTCGACCAGAGGCTTGAGCGCTACCAGGTCGAAGCCGTAGACGGCCGCCGCGTTTCCGCCGAGCATGGCGCCCACTTCCTCGGGCGGCACACCGGAGAAGGTGTGGCGCAACGCCTCTCGGGTGAAGGGGCCGGTGCCTTCGAGGTGCGGGTAGTCACTCCCCCACATGATGCGATCGACGCCGATGTTGTGACGCTCAGCGCACTCGACCGGCCGCATGAAGCTGGCACCGACGTAGCATTGGCGAGCCCAGTACTCGCTCGGTTTGAGGCTCAACGAGCCTGCGGTGGGACCGGCGAAGCGGGCGATCGCCGAACCCTCGCGCGCATACCGGGCAGCCGCGACATCGAGCGAATCAAGGGTGGCCGGAATCCACCCCGCGCCCTGCTCGGTGAACACCACGGTGAGATCCGGATGGCGATCCATTGCGCCACTGAAGATCAGGTGCCACAGCGCACGGTGGGCGAACCAGTGTGTCTCGTACACCCACACCGCGAACGAGCTGCCCCAGCCGTCGAGCGGGCTCGGTCCGGCGTTGCCGCCGTGATGGTTGACCACGACACCGGCCTCGGCGCACGCGGTCCACAGCGGTTCCCAGTGTTCGGCGTAGAGCTGTGGGATGGCGGCCCCGGGCGGGATCCCGGGCAGCAGAACACCACCCCGCAGACCGAGTTTGGCGATCTGCGCGATCTCGGCGACGGCTTCGCCGAGGTCCTGGAGCATCACCTGTCCGACCCCGGCGCGCCGCTCAGGTGACTGCGAGCAGAAGTCGGCGAGCCAGCGGTTGTGCGCCCGCAGTCCCGCCCAACGCAGCTCGAGTTCGCGGGCGGTCTCCGGTGGGGTCGCCGCCAGGCTCGACGAAGGGAAGAACGGAGGAATGGTGTTGGGGTAGATGACCTCCCCCGCAATGCCCTCCGTGTCCAAGTCGGCGTTGCGCCGGTCGCTGTCCCAGTTGCGTTCGGCTTCTTCGTGGGCGAGGTCGGCGAACGGGTTGACGTATGTCGCTGCCCAGCTGTCGAATTCGTCCCTGTAGGCGGGATCGAGATACTCGCGGTAGTCGAGCAGGTCGGCGCCGGCGTGACAGTCCGCCGAGATGACGGTGTAGCGCTCCATGGGTTACACCCGGGTCGGCTCGGCGATGGTGGAGCTGTCCGCCGCCACCGGCGCGCACTGCGTCGCCTTCGCGGTGGACGAGGACTACTCCACCGTCGTTGATCAGGTCCGGAGTCGGCTGGGCGGCGGCCATCCGATGCCGATCGGAACCCAGTTCCCCCACCGCCCGCCCTATGGGGCATCGACGGTCGCGTGGGCCGGACCGGATGTCCGCGAACGCTGGCTGGCCGCGCTGCCTGAGGATGTGCGCGACCGCTACCGCGAAGCGATTGCCAACGCCCGGCAGCGCGGTTATGCCGTCGGGCTTCATCTGCTGCCCGATCTACGCCTGCAGGAGTTGGCGTTGATCGTGCGCAGTGCTGAAGTGCGTTCGACGCGGCTCAGTCGGCTGGCCCAGGAGCTGACCGACGAGTTGATCCACCAGGAGGAGTGGTTCCCGGTCAGCCTCGCCGCGGACGGCACGTACGAGCTGAGCCATATCGACTCACCGATCCTCGGTCTGGATTCGCGGATCGCGTTGATGCTCAGCCTGGTTCCCAGCGCCGAGCCGATGACTGGCGCGGAGGTCACCCGCATCGGGACGCAGCTTTCCGAGGCGACCCGTCGGCTGAGCGCGGCTCTATCAGAGGCGTGATTTGTTGTGCACCAACGTAATAGGTGGGTGCCGCTGCCCCAAATCGATCTTTGTGGTCGAGGCTCAGGATCGACTTGTCGATACGCGTGCTGACGCTTGAAGGCGCGTGTTGCCCTCCAGCTCGAGGAACTTGCGGTGGTTCTCACCCAGTTGCGTTGCGGCCGCCACGGTCGCAGCAGTCAGAGCTAGCATCGCGATCGCCAAGAACCAGTTGACAACCACGGGCAGATCGGCGTTCAGTCCGACGTACAGCGGCCAAGAGGCGGAGGCGAACACCATCGGAAGAGCGACGGTGGAAATGGCGAACGCGGCCAGTACCCGCTTCCATCCGACAAGCCGGTCCGCGACTGCGAAGAGCAGGAATCCCCCCACGATTGGCACCGGTGCCATTTGCGGCGCTACCACGAGGAACTTCAGCGGCGGCGCCCCGTAATATCCCCAAGCCTCAAATGAGGTACCGAGGGATTCGACGACGACAACGGAGACGAAAGACCCGAACGCCAGCCAGTGGAGCTTGCTGCGCGGCAAGCCGTTTCGCATCGCTTGCGCAACGAGGTATGGCAGCAGGCCCACCCACGGCAGGTATCCGAGGACCAGGAACCACGGGATCTCGCGATCGAAGTAGGTATATGCCATGGGGTGGTTGTCGGCATAGACGATCTTGCCCAGGATGTCGTAGATCGGCTCGTTGAGCGCGCAAATCAGCGCCCCCACGCAGACGACGAGGGGCACCAAGTCTCGACGGCGCACTGACAGATAGACGGCGTACACCGCAGACGCCGCGACGATGACTCCGAAAGCCACCAGCACCAACGCCGGTGAGATTCGGGAATGCAGGTCCGGAGGTAGATCCGAGGCGAGAAGCCGATTCATCGTGATCCGATGCCAATCGTTTGTCGGGACTCGAGGGTTTATTGCCGACCCGAGCGCTGCTATGGCTGATACCCGCCGTCATTTCGATCGCGGCGAGACTCCAGATACGCTGGAAGAGAGTGTATTTGCGGAATATGTCGAGGACCCATCAGTCAGCTGCCGACGGTCCCGCAACTCCGAAGCTACGAAAGCGGTGAGCCCGAACGACATTGCGATGGCATACAGACCTGCAAGGTTGGCCAACCAATGCGGGGCGTCAGAATGCAAGGTCAGCCAGACTGCCCAGGAGCACGCGGCATGCGTGGTGCCGAATGCCGTCGCCGGAACCACCAAGAAGCCCAGTCGTCGCCACCCGGTCAATCGCGGCTCCAACACAAGCACGAGCCAGACTCCGATCACTGCGGCGGCCGCGTTCACGAATGCCCACCACAAGGGAAAGCCCATCACCCTGAACGGCGAGAAGTCGTAGTAGAGGCCAACACCCAATACCGAGACACCGAGGTACTCGACGATCAGGTCCACGACGAACACGCCGGCGAAAACCTTGTATATCGACAGTCCATTGCGCACGAGCCGAGACGCGATGTATACCGCGCCGCCCCAGAAGAGGGAGTAACCCATGAGCAAGAACGCCGGCTGCGGAACCCCCATGCCGACATAGACCACCCACGGATTGTCTTTGGCGTACCAGACCTTGCCCAGCGTGTCCACGGTCGGTTCCAGACCCATGGAGATCACACCGCCCAGGAGCATCACCAACGGAAGTACGTCGCGTTGGCGAACAACGTAGACGAGGCACCAGATCACCGACACGACGAATGCTGCACCCACCACCAAGGTGTAAGCCCAGGCCGAGCTGGCAGCCGTTACCCACTCTGGCCGCGGCCCCAAGCCTTCGAACAGCGTCAGCGTATAGACGTTCATTACGCTCCTCAACTCTCCCTGCGGTCGCGACGTCGCCGCTTCGGCCACGTGCCGACGAGGACAGTTACATCAGCATCTGGATACGCATAGTACGAAGCAGACAACATCTAGGTAGCAGTATGCGGGATTCAGAGCCCATACGTAGTACGCATCATGCGCTTCACGTGCTTCCTAACCCTCCAGGCGCACTGCGGGCAGTCGTTGTGCTTTTCGGGGAGTGCTGGGGCGGGTATTTGTGTTCGTCACTGATTTGCGGACAGAAGGAATCATGGTGAGCGAGACGACTCAGCGGGAGCTCGGCGACACTGATCGTCCGATCGAGGATGAACTCGAGGATGCTTTCGCTCGAATGATCGACGAGGGTACCCAGCGCCTTCACCGGACATGGCGTGAAGTGCTTGCGACCGGTTTCTTCGGCGGTACCGAGGTCGCGATGGGGGTTCTTGCCTACCTGGCGATTCTGCACGCGACGCAGAACCCGCTGTTGGCAGGCTTAGCGTTTTCCATCGGCTTCCTCGCTCTCCTGCTGGGCCGCAGTGAGCTCTTCACCGAAGGCTTCCTGGTACCTGTCACCACAGTTGCCGCCAAACGCGCCAGCATGGGTCAGTTGCTGAAGCTGTGGACTGGCACCTTGATCGCGAACCTCGTCGGTGGCTGGGTGCTCATGTGGTTGATCATGACTGGGTTTCCGAAGTTGCGCGCGCAGGCCGTGGAGTCCGCAACGCATTACATCGCGGCACCGATCTCAGCGGAGACGATCGCACTGGCGCTGCTGGGCGGTATGGCGATCACCTTGATGACCCGCATGCAGCACGGCACCGACGCGATGATCGGCAAGATCGCCGCCGCAGTGGCCGGCGCCTTCGTGCTCGCGGGTCTGCAGATGTTCCACTCGATTCTCGACTCGCTGATCATTTTCGGCGCGCTGGCGACCGGTGATTCGCCCTTCGGCTACCTCAGCTGGCTCTCGTGGTTCGGCTACACCGCGTTGGGCAACGTGATCGGCGGGCTCGGCCTCGTGACACTTCTTCGGTTAGTGCGTAGCAAAGACCGCCTCCAGGAAGAGCGTGAGGAAGCCGACGAAAGCCCCACGGGCGGCGATGCTTCCAAGTCGGGCGTCATCAAATGATGACGCCACCGGTAACCACCTAGCGCTCTATTCCTAGTGTCCTGAGTCGTTAATTCGGGTGCAGTAGTTGCCGATGCTGGCGAGGATTTGGTCGGCGGTCTTGGTCCAGACGTAGGGCTTGGGGTTTTCATTCCAGTGCTCGATCCAGGCGCGGATGNCTAGTGTCCTGAGTCGTTAATTCGGGTGCAGTAGTTGCCGATGCTGGCGAGGATTTGGTCGGCGGTCTTGGTCCAGACGTAGGGCTTGGGGTTTTCATTCCAGTGCTCGATCCAGGCGCGGATGTCGTTGTTGAGTTGGCGGACTGAGGTGTGGTTGCCGCGGCGTAGCTTCTTGGTGGTCAGTTCGGCGAACCAGCGTTCGACGAGATTGAGCCACGACGAGCTGGTCGGGGTGAAGTGCACTACGAACCGGGGATGGTTTGTCAGCCAACGTTTTACCGCCGGCGTCTTGTGGGTCGAGGCGTTGTCCAGCACGAGGTGCACGTCGAGGTCGTCGGGAACTTCAGCGTCGATCTTGCGCAGGAAGCCCAGAAACTCGGTAGCGCGGTGGCGCGAGTGCAGCGCGCCGATGACCTTGCCGGTGGTGAGGTCCAAAGCGGCATACAGGCTGGAGGTTCCGTGGCGGACGTAGTCGTGGCTGGCCCGCGCCGGGGTGCCTGGCAGCATCGGGAACACCGGCGCACTGCGGTTAAGCGCCTGGATCTGGGTCTTCTCGTCGACGCACAGGACTAATGCCCGCTCGGGCGGGTTCAGATACAGACCGACGACGTCGCGGACCTTGGCCACGAACAACGGATCTTTTGACAGCTTCCACGAATCCTGTTTGTGGGGAGCAAGTCCGAAGGCACGCCATACCCGTGACACCATCGACTGGCTCAAACCCAGGTGCTCGGCCATCGACCGCGTCGACCACTGCGTGGCGTCCTTGGGCGCGGTCTCTAACGTCGCCACGATCAACGCCTCGATCTGTTCGTCGCCCACGACCCGAGGGCGACCAGGACGCGGCTCGTCGAGCAACCCGTCGAGCCGGTCGGCCACAAACCGCGTCCGCCACTTCCGGGCGCTGGAGACGTGGATGTCGAGCTTGTCTGCGATCGCGGTGTTGTTCAGCCCGTCAGCTGCCGCCAACACGATCCGAGCTCTCATCGCCAAGGCATTAGCACTATTCGACCGCCTCGACCACGACACCAACTCAGAACGCTCATCCTCGGTCAAGCGCACAACCGGCGCAACAGGGTTCGGCACCCACCAAGTCTAACCGCTAA
>NZ_JACKUK010000024.1 GCF_025822765.1 Mycobacterium barrassiae
TCAGCGAAGTACAAATCCACCGGAAGCGTCCCCCTCAACGGCCCTTCTGTAGTCAGGGTTGCGGGCACTGTAACGGGGTGGCGCATGGATCCGAGTGAGACACGCCCAAATACAGCGCATAACGGCTTGCGGATGTGGAAACTTCCTCGTAGTGGCATACCGGGAGTTACGTGCTCTCGAGCTGGACGTACTAAAGCGCCGTCGAGACCTCGACATGGAGGCGATCGCCGCCGGTAAGAAGGTCGAGCGTGCCCAACTTTCGCTGGACGTCACGGCGAACATCAAAGTCACACTCGACCACTTCTTCGGCATCGAGATCGAGGAGTGGCCAGCGCGTATCGCAGAGACCGCGATGCTGCTGGTGGACCACCTCGCTAACCAGCAGATGGCCGAGGAGTTCGGCGTCGCGCCTGACCGCCTGCCGATCAGGATTGCACCGGAGATCAGACACGCGAACTCGCTTGAAATTGAATGGAGTGCCGTTTGCGCCGCCGATTCGGGACTACTTGTGATTGGCAACCCGCCCTATCTAGGGCCACGCCTGCAATCTGCTCGGCAGAAGGCCAATCAAAAGTCCATCTGGGGTGACGTCTCCGGATCGGGCACACTCGACTACGTAACTAACTGGTTTCTGAAGGCTGCGCGCTTCATCAGTGGAACTGAAGCGCGGGTCGCATTCGTCTCGACCAATTCAATTACTCAGGGCGGTCAGCCAGCCATTATTTGGAGCCAGCTTCACAAACTAGGTATGCGCATTGACTTTGCACATCGCACGTTCGTGTGGGGTAACGATATTCGTGACTCCGCGGCTGTCCACTGCGTGATTATTGGTTTCAGCTATGGGGGTAGCCGGGGTCCGAGAATCATTTGGACAGAAGATTACTTGGGATCTGAGCCTGTGCGTGCGGGCAATATCAATCCGTTTCTCCTGGACGCCCCCGATATGTATGTGTGGAGTATCAGTAAGCCGATCGTGGCCGGCGTTCCACCGATGTCGGTAGGTAATGAGCCGCGAGACGGCGGTCACCTATCGAAGATTTCTGCGGAGGACGCAGAGCTGATCCGACGGGCGGATCCCTTAGCAGCGAAGTATCTCCGTCGTCTCGTTGGAGCTCGGGAGCACCTCAATTCGCAGTGGCGTTACTGCCTCTGGTTGCTGGATGCATCCCCGTCCGACATCGAATCGTCACCGGTACTGCGTGAGCGGGTCGCATTGGTTGCCGCTGAACGGAACGGTGCGAAAGGCGCGAAAGGACGAGCGGCCGACCGGCCGTGGCGATTCGGTGCGATCTTCCAACCCGCCGACGACTTCTTGCTTGTGCCCAGTGTCTCGTCAAAGGATCGCATGTATATCCCTGTCGCGATGTACGGCAGAGATGTCATTGTGAACAACTCCGTATTCTTTGTTAGCCCGGCCGATCTCGTAACCTTCGCATTTCTGCAGAGCAAGCTCTTCACGAACTGGGTGAGTGTTGTCTCAAGTCGGATGAAGTCGGATTTCCAAATTTCCGTAGGATCGGTCTACAACACCTTCCCCTTCCTCGCTGTAGACGCTACACAGCGTGAATTACTCACTGACAAGGCGACCGCCATCCTGACGGAGCGCGAGAAACACCCCAGCTTGTCTCTGGCGCAGATGTACGACCCCGACGCAATGCCGCGGAGGTTGCGAGAACTGCACGCTGAATTGGATATCGCCCTGCTACGGATGTATGGGCTCACCCCAGAGGTAAACGACTACGAAATCTCTGCCGCGCTATTCGAGAGATACGCAGCGCTGGTAAGTGACTCGACGAGCACTAGGTACGACGCGGGGTTCGACTCGGCGGAAGCAGTAGACCAGCGGAAGTCACCGCGGCGATGAGCGCGTCTACCCCCGTAATTACGCTGCATTTGACGGGGGAGGAACACCGGGATGGCGCACGTCAATCCACCGAAAGTTCTTGATGTACGGGGAACGCCTGGTGACGCGTAAGGAAGAACTGCGCATGCAGGTGGACTACCCGTCGGACCCGCACACCCGCCTCAAGCACGCCTTCTACCGCCGGTACATCGCGTGCTGGATGGGTAAGGTTCTGCAGGGCAGGTGGGCGAAGCCGGGGACGATCATCGACGGATTCGCCGGTTCCGGGATGTACTCCGATGGCCTCGACGGCAGCGCGATCATGATCGCGAAGTTGTTCCGCGACCACCTCTGCCGCCCGAACTTCCAGCCGCTCACCTACGTAACGAACGACCTCGACCCGCGCCGCTGCGACGCGCTGGACAGGCGCATGAAAGCTCTTCCGGCAGACGACCGAATCCATCACATACCGGTCGGCCCGAAGAAGTTCGAGGACATCGTCGCCGAGGTGCGAAAGCAACACGCGCCGCCGGGAACACAGACAATGTGGATCATCGACCCGTACGGACTCAAGCAGATCCCTTGGTCCACCGTCTCGGAGATCGTGAAGGTCCCCAAAAACGACGCGGTGATCACGTTCATGGCCGACGAAGCTCACCGATACCGCACTAATCCGGCGATGGTCTCTGTGATGAACGGCCTCTACGGCGACCGCTCCTGGCAGAGCATTCCCGACGGTCTCAGCACAGCGCAGTCCAAGGCCGCGCTCGTCAAGCTTTACTGCGACAAGCTAGAAGCGCTCGGGTGCCACACCTCATCGTTCGACGTCGACGTCGCACGCCGGTACACCCGGTACTCGCTGATCTTCGCAACGCACCATCAGGCAGGGCTCGAATGCTGGAACTCCGCTAAATGGTCTGCGGACCCCACCAGCGGCCGCGGGGCCAGCGCCGTCACAGCGTTTCAGCCGAGTTTGCTCGAACCCGACATTCAGCCCCTGATCGATGACTTCCGGAAGCGTGTCGGTATTCACGATTTCGCCGAGCTGGTCAACCAAGCGCAGATCCTCGGTCACACGGAACCACATGTTCGCACCACGCTCGACGAGCTGTTTCGCGAGGGGGTCGTGGTCCGGTTGTCTCCATCCACCGCGCCGAAGAATGCACCCTGGCCGGCTACGAGCCGCATCCGAATATTCGAGGCGGCACCGGACGATGAAGGGGACGACAGCGAGGCTTAGGCTGTTGCCGCACAGGGCATTTCGTCCCACAGCTGCCCGTCGAGCTCACGGCCGGCGGCCTTCGGGGTGCGACCGCCCCACTGCTTGAAGAAGAAGGGCACCTCGGCCTCGGTGCACGCATCGCGGATGCCGCGGGCCCAGGACAGCTGCATCGGCCGGTACCGCGGCCCGCTCTCGCCACCGGCGATCACCCAACCGATGCCAGTCAGGTCAATCCCGTCGAGCGGCCCGAGCAGCGGTTCACACGACAGGAACCGGACGGCGGCTGGCACCTCGCGGAGATGGTCGACTCGACTGAGGACATCCGAGCTCTCCACCGAAACTCCCATCCAGAGGTTGTCCGGCCAGTCCAGCTTGTCGGCCACGCGCCGGAGCCGCAGACTCCGCTTCGTCAGTACCTGGTAGGTGTGCTGCGGGGTGTCACGGCAGACGTCGAACACGTCGCGGATGAAGTCGAGTGGCACCTTCACGTGGAACAGGTCGCTCATCGAGTTCACGAACACCACGCGGGAGTTACGCCAGCGCCGCGGCTCGTCGAGGGCTTGCGGGTGGATTGTGACGCCGAAGCCGGGACCTGAGGTGCGAGGGTCGCCATCCTGCTGGTACTTCGCCGAGCCCATCGCCTTCAGGCGTTTCGCCAGAGTCATCGCGTAGCAGTGGTCGCAGCCTGCGGACACGCGGTCGCAGCCGGTGACGGGGTTCCAGGTCGCCTCGGTCCACTCGATCGCTGACCGGTCCGCCATCGCACACTCCCCTCAGCTAAGGCTTCTTGCTGTTGCGGTCACTCTATGGTCAGGTACCGACGACGTCGCACAGAGCCATTGTTGCCGGTGTGTCGGGAGTGGCTCGCGCGCGCGTGTCGGCACTGTATTCGGTGGGGTTCGAACCAAAAGGTGTGACGGGCACGTCCGTGTCTCAATCATTCCTCGGGGTACCGGGACGCGAGCTCCTTGGCCCATGTCCAGGCATAGCTCTTGTTTCTGCGGAATCGAACCTTGTTGGCTACTTTCGGCATCCGCGTGATTAACTCCGCGGCTTCAAGATCCCTGATCGGGTCTTGAATGCTGCTCAGATTCTCGAATCCCAGTTCGTCAGCCAGTTTCGAGAGTGCGAATTCCCTCCCTCCGCGGGCAATTCCCACCATCACCGACAGGCGATGCGCCTGGCCGAACAGCACGCGCGACAGCTCACGCAATTCATTGCTTTCAGCCAGAGACACGACTAAATCCTAACTGCAACAAGTGTTACGCGTTACGCGTAACGCGTTGTATCCTGGACGCGTGGACCGGCCGCTTCTGACTCCCAATGCGGTCGTACTGGTTGCGATCGACGCTCTGGGACGGCACGCGGAACAGATCGGTGCTGAACTAGGTCGCGATTCTTGGATTCGTCAAGCACTCATCGAGGAAGCGCTGCAGGCGCTTCCGTGCGGCCTTGCGCAACGGGCATTACGGCGGTTGAGGACTGGCAGGCGAAGGGTAAGCGAAACGGCCGCCGACGCAGTCTTCTACGACTTGACATTGAATGGTTGGCTCATCCCACGGGGCGTGCACTCAGAAGCAACGTGGGAAATCGACACCGGTCGGCAGGATGAGATCGATGGACTGTGGGCGGCACTCACCGATTTAGAGCGACGCGCAGTAGAGCGAGCAGCTCAGCGGACGATGGCACTATCTGTCGCCTGGTCGAACAAGCTGCGGGCGCGGGATGAATCTAGAACATCCACGTCGAGGTCGTCCAAGCCGTAACGGCGCCATCCATTGCCGCGGTTCATCTGCGTCGATAGACGGAATCCGCCCTTGCGCAGCCGAACGGCCTCAACTCGGACGCGGCGGTCTCGATGGTGGCGGAACGGCGCCTCCCATCGAAGCGAGTCGGTCTCCGCCCAGTCGATGACACGGGCCCTTGATAGGGCGTTGTCCATCTCGCTCGCAGTCTGAAAGCGTTGGCCCGGAACAGAATGCACGGACTTGGTCAGGGCACGACGCAAGGATCGCGATGCCCAGATGGGGTGGCTGCGCTCGGCCATTGACAGCGGAGAAACGCCTCGCAGCAGTCGGCGCACTACGTGTGTCTTAGGGTACGCGTCATAGTCGAATCCGCCTTTGAGCAACTCCAGCAGCACGAGTCCCATCGGGTACAAGTCGCTCGCTCGGGTGAGAACGCCAGTTCCGACCAGTTCGGGTGGGCTGTACAGCGTGGGGATGTCCAGCGCCGGGGTGCGCCCGTCCTCGCCGATGCGGCCGGCGCAACCCAAGTCTCCTACCCTGGCGAGGAATTCGTCACCGGTCAGCAGAATGTTGGGGCTCTTGATGTCACGGTGCAGGATGCCGTGCACCTCATGGAGGTGTCCCAACCCACGTAATGCAGCCTGCACGATGCGTACGGCTTCTGTAGGGACGAATCGCTCGCCGCGGAGGAATGCGTCGGTCAGGCTACCCCGTTCGTAGTACGGGGTGACGATCTCAATCACCCGCATCGGTTTCGGAAAGCCGTCAACAACCGGTGCAGCCAGGATCGGCACCACGTGGTCGTGTCGAATCTGTCGCAGGATTGCTGGCTCCGGCAGCACGTCATGGTCAAGTCCACGGACGTGGTGTACGACGTCGTCGCGTGATTCTTCGATGTGATGGTTCAGGCGGTCAGTGCCGCGGGGGTGGCCTCCTGTTCGGTCGGGGTGTCGTTGACGGTGCGTGAT
>NZ_JACKUK010000025.1 GCF_025822765.1 Mycobacterium barrassiae
CTAGCTGTAGCTCTTTGACAGGTTGTGAACGGCGTGGTGAGCGCGAATAGGTGAGGACCTCCGGTATCGGTGTGGTTACCACACGCACATCGATTACCGAGAGGTCCTCATGGTCCACGCTAATGCTTGTTTGACTCCGAAGGGCCGGTTGCGGCTGGCTCGCTGTGTCGTCGATGACGGATGGACTTATGCCCGGGCCGCCGAACGCTTCCAGTGCTCGAGCGCCACGGCCAAAAAGTGGGCCGACCGTTACCGCGCCGGCGGCCAGGACGCGATGAACGACCAGTCCAGTCGGCCGCATCGCAGCCCGCGACAGCTGGCCCAGCGTCGGGAACGCCGGATCATCAAGGTGCGCTTCACGCGCCGTTGGGGCCCGCACCGTATCGCCGCTCACCTACGACTGCCACGCTCGACTGTCGAGGCGGTGCTGCGCCGCTACCGGATGCCGCTGCTGCGTGATCTGGACCAGGCCAGCGGTCTGCCGGTGCGCCAGCCCAAGACGCGCCGCTACGAGCACCCGGCGCCCGGAGATTTGGTCCATCTCGACATCAAGAAGCTCGGTCGTATCCCCGACGGGGGCGGGCATCGCATGCTGGGTCGTACGGTCGGCAATCGCCACAACAAAAAGCGCGGCCGCGGGTACGCCTATCTGCACCACGCCGTCGACGATCACTCCCGGCTGGCCTACTCCGAGATCCTCGCCGATGAACGCAAGGAGACCGCATCAGCGTTCTGGGAGCGCGCCAAGGCCTTTTTCGGTGAGCATGACATCGTGGTCAAACGGGTCCTCACGGATAACGGATCGTGTTACCGGTCAAAGCTTTTCGCTCAGACCTTAGGTGCCGACATCGCCCATAAGAAGACCCGCCCCTACCGGCCGCAAACCAACGGGAAGGTAGAGCGATTCAACCGCACCCTCAACCAGGAATGGGCCTACGCCGACACCTACTTATCCGATGAAGCCCGCGCAGCGACCTACCAGAGCTGGCTGCATTACTACAATCACCACAGACCCCACACCGGCATCAAGAGCAAGACACCGATCGACCGCCTACGCGTTCACAACCTGCCCGTGAAGAACANGAAGCCCGCGCAGCGACCTACCAGAGCTGGCTGCATTACTACAATCACCACAGACCCCACACCGGCATCAAGAGCAAGACACCGATCGACCGCCTACGCGTTCACAACCTGCCCGTGAAGAACAACTAGCCGACGTACCTCGACAGGCGTGCGGACAGGTGCGGCACCAGGCCACCGTCGGCGTCGACGCGTTCCTCGACGTAGGCCAGATCACCGCCCTCGACGATGCCGTAGAGGCGTTTGGCGCCACCGACGAGCGTGCCGGACTTGGTGCGCGCCAGCGCGTCGGTGACCAATTCCCACGACGACTGGCTCAAGGGGCGGCCGTAGAACAACTCGATGTAGCCGGCCGAATGAGCCAGTAGAAGCTCGATGGCCTGCGATTCGGACGGGTCGGCGGGGTCGTTGACGAACCGCCAGAACCCCGACTCGCGCAGGGACGCGCCCGCGTATTCACCGGTGTCGGTGAGCCGCCAGGAGCGGGCCTCCCAGATCAGATAGTCGCCACCGTCATGAGAGACGACGATCTGTTGGCCGAAGCGATAGTCGCCGTGCGACCCGCGGCCCTCGCCCTCGCCGCGCCACACCCCGACGAGCGGCAGCAGCGCAAGCAGCGCGTCATGGAGATTCGCGCCTTCGCGAAGGTTCGCGGTATCGACCGGCCCTGGGAGATCGCCGAACGCCGGGATGTTGCGGGCGGCGGTCGTTTTCGCGCGTTCGGCCGCAGCCGCGACCGCATCGTCGCCCGATGTCACGACTCGTCGGTGATGAGGCGGTAGAGCGTGTACAGCGCGAACCAGGTAATGACCACCACGGCGGCGATCAGCAGGATCTCGAAGAGCAGCACCACGACAGAAAGTCTAGCCGCACCACTGCCAACGACTCTCGGCAGCCGTCAGGCGACCTTGACGTCGACCTCGTGGATACCGGCGCCCGACGGTGCGACGCTGGCGTCGCCGTTGCCGGCCGGGGACAGCGCACGCAGCGTCCACGTGCCCGGCGCGGCGAAGAACCGGAAATCGCCGGTGGCCGATGCGACGACCTCCGCGGTGAATTCGTCAGAGCTGTCCAGCAGCCGGACGAACGCGCCGCCGACGGCCTGACCCGAGCCATCCACCACGCGGCCGGTGATGACCGTCTCGCGCTCGAGGTCGACGCTTGCGGGCAACGTCAGCCCTTGTTTCGGTGCAGAGCACATATCAACTTCCCAACTCGATCGGGGCCCCCACGAGAGAGCCGTATTCCGTCCAACTTCCGTCGTAGTTCTTGACGTTCTCGTGTCCCAGCAGCTCCTGGAGCACGAACCAGGTGTGCGACGAACGCTCGCCGATCCGGCAGTAGGCGATGGTCTCCTTCTTGCCGTCGAGACCCGCCTCGGCGTACAGCTTGGCGAGCTCTTCGTCGGACTTGAAGGTGCCGTCCTCGTTGGCCGCCTTGCTCCACGGCACATTGATGGCGCCGGGGATGTGGCCCGGCCGCTGGCTCTGCTCCTGGGGCAGATGAGCGGGGGCGAGGATCTTGCCCGAGAACTCGTCAGGGGAGCGCACGTCGACGAGGTTCTTGGCGCCAATGGCGGCGATGACCTCGTCGCGGAAGGCGCGGATATTGTTGTTCGGCGCCTTGGCCGTGTAGCTGGTAGCGGGTCGATTCGGCACATCCTTGACCAACGGGCGGCCGTCGAGCTCCCACTTCTTGCGACCGCCGTCGAGGAGCTTGACGTTCTCGTGGCCGTACAGCTTGAAGTACCAGTACGCGTAGGCGGCGAACCAGTTGTTGTTGCCGCCGTACAGAATCACGGTGTCGTCATTGCTGATGCCCTTCTCGGACAACAGCTTCGAGAACTGCTGCTGGTCGACGAAGTCGCGCTTGACCTGGTCCTGCAGCTCGGTCTTCCAATCGAGGCGCACAGCGCCTGCGATGTGGCCGCCCTCATAGGCGGCGGTGTCCTCGTCGACCTCGACGAAGACGGTGTTCGGCGCGTCGAGATTGCTCTCGGCCCAGTCAGTGCTGACCAGGACGTCGGAGCGTGCCATGTAGGAAATCCTTTCGGTTGCTTGCTATTTGAAGTGTTAGGCGGTGGAAGGCACCCGGCGGAACCGGGCGACGAGCGGATATATCTGGCAGCCGAGGCAGATACCGAAGGCCGCGTTGAGAAAGGCCGCCACGAGGGCGAAGCCGGTGGCGGTGAGGCCGACCAGCGGGGCGCCCGACGCGAAGCCGATGACGCCGACGACGGCGAACACGAAGCCGACGAGTTGGGCGAACTTCAGCGGAGGCACCGGCTCCTTCTCGGTGGCGGGTCCGAGGCGGGGCGCCACGAAGGTCTTGAAGATCAGGCCGTACGGATGCTGCCGCGGTCCGCGCCAGGCGCCTATCGCGAACACCACCGCTTGCACGCCGAGGATCACTGCCGCGCCGACGGGGCTGACGGCGGAGATCAGCAGCACCGCGATGATCACGGCGGTGGTCACCCAGGCCGCGAAGCGTGGACCGCGGACGTCAACCTGGTCCGGTGGGGTGCTGGTCGTCTTGGTGCTCGTGGTGGTCGGCATAAATGTGCTCCTGTTGCGGGGATGGACTGGCTGGGGGGGAGGGCGGACCACATGGGGCCACTCCCGAGCGCGGCGCGAAGAAAGGCGCAGCTACTCAGCAGCTACAACAACAACAGCAACAACCCGCGACGCGGCACAGATCGACTGCGCGGCGCTTGGTGAGCATCGGCTCGAGGCGGGCGAACACGGGGGACAGCTTACCCAATGACATGGTGATCAAGCCAACAGCGGTTCCAGCGCCGACCGCAGGTCAGCGACTGTCGGGACACCGTGGGTCCGGAACCGGGGGCGACCTTGGGCATCGAAGATGATCGTGGTGGGCAGCGACAGCACCGAAAGCCGCCGGGCCGCTTCCGGATTGGCGTCCATGTCGATCTCGACGTGCGCGACCCCGGGCAATTCGGCGCATACCTGATCGACAACCCTGCGCACCGCCGCGCACGGTCCGCACCACTCCGCGGTGAAGTGCAGCACCGTCGGCCCTGTCTGCGACAGGCCAAGGTCACTCGTGTCGACCTCAGCGGCCTTTTCGCTCGCCTTGAGCAGGCCGGCGCGCAGCGTGACCAGCCTGCCGATCACGTAGGCCAATCCGAGCGCCGCGACGAGCACGGTGATCGCCAACACCCATGAAGTACTCACGACAGGTTGAACTCGTCCAGGGCCACCGTTACTCCCTCGGCGATGCCTTCGATGATCACGTCCGAGCCGCGGGCCCCCTGGGCGGTGGGCGCGAGCCCGAAGGGCAGCTTCTGACCGGGCAGGCTGGTCGAGAAGGCGGCCAGCACGGCGGCCTTCTTGTCGTCGGGAACCGGCTGGTCAGCGGTACCCGGGCCGGTGAGCACGTCGGTGGCTGTGAGAACCAGGGTGGTCTGGTCCGGTCCGACGATCGACAGGTCCACGGCGATGCTCACCTTCTCGTCATACCCGGCTTTCGCGGGCGTTCCCGTGAACACGACCCCGCGATTGCTCGAGATCCCCGATTCGGTGGTGCCGCCGGTGGCGTCGTTGCTCTCGCGGGTCGGCGCCTCGACCAGTAGGTCGGGGACGCCCATGAACCGTCCCATGTGCGTGGAGTCGATGATGATGCGGCTCTCCGCCTTGCCGACGGCCAGCTTGGCCTCCGGACCGACCAGCCACGACGAGTCGCCGAGATCGATCGAATGCAGGGTGGCCTCCAGCGAGGCCTTGCCGACCACGGGATGGTCCACGCCGGCGGCCCGGATCTCGATTTCGTCGTAATGCCGGTCGACGGCCTGGGGGATGAAGGGGAAACCGAGGATCGCCACTGACGGGTCCCAGGCCAGGTGGGCGGCCGTCCGCACGCTTCTGGCCAGGCGGTATTCGGCATAGATCGCGGCACCGAAGTCGGTTCCGACAGCGCCGACGACCACGGCAGTCGCGGTGGCCAGCACACCGATCAGCAGCTTTCGCACCGCCACATTCTTGCCCACCGGCGACCGTTCGACCCCGTTGGTCCAGCTGACCTGGAAGTGTCGCGCTATCGTTAGATCACCATCGGCCGGGTAACGGCCATATGACAGGCATGAATCTGGGAAGTCACCGACCGACATTGATGTCCAGGCGAGGTCCCCATGGCTGCTGGAGGGCCAGTTGGATCTACTGCTACTGACCGTCGATTCCCACCCTGAATCCGTCTTGCCATCGTTGTCGCTGCTCGCCCACCACGTGCGGACGGCACCGACCGAGGTTTCGTCACTCTTGGAAGCCGGCAATGCGGATGTGGCGATCGTCGATGCGCGCTCGGATCTGGCCGCCGCCCGCGGCCTGTGCCGTCTGCTCGGCACGACCGGTACGTCGGTGCCCGTGGTGGCCGTCGTCAATGAAGGCGGCCTGGTGGCCGTCAACGTCGAATGGGGGCTCGACGAGATTCTGCTCCCGAGCACCGGGCCGGCCGAGATCGATGCGCGCCTGCGGCTGCTTGTCGGTCGCCGCGGAGGCGTGGCCAACCAGGAGAACGTCGGCAAGATCAGCCTGGGCGAACTGGTGATCGACGAGGGCACGTACACCGCGCGCCTTCGGGGCCGGCCGCTGGATCTCACCTACAAGGAATTCGAGCTGCTGAAGTACCTCGCGCAGCACGCGGGCCGGGTGTTCACCCGCGCACAGCTGCTGCAGGAGGTGTGGGGCTACGACTTCTTCGGCGGCACCCGGACCGTCGACGTGCACGTGCGGCGCCTGAGGGCCAAACTCGGCACGGAGTACGAGTCGCTGATCGGCACGGTGCGCAACGTCGGTTACAAGGCGGTTCGGCCCGCGCGTGGGCGCGCACCGGCGCCGGATTCCGACGTGTCCGAGGACCCAGGACTTGGCGACACCGACGGCTACGACCCGGTGCCCGAACCGCTTGCCGATCCGCTGCGCAGTCAGTGACGCAGCTGGACATCGCCTGGCGATCCGGTCTGTCCGACGACGATCAGGGCCGCATCCGCGAGCTCGTCGCCGCGGCCAAGGCGCACGACGGTGTTGCCCCCGTCGGCGACCAGGTGCTGCGGGAGCTGACCCGCGACCGTACCCGTCACCTCCTCGCCCGTGACGGCGACGAGGCCGCCGATGTCCTCGGCTATCTAAACCTCGCGCCCGCCGATGAGCAGGCCCCGGCGATGGCCGAGCTCGTCGTGCATCCTTCGGCGCGACGCCGGGGTATCGGTTCGGCGATGGCGCGCCAGGGTCTGGCCGAAGGCGGCGATGGCGCCCGCATCTGGGCGCACGGCAATCTCGAGGCCGCCCGCGCCACCGCCGCGGCGCTGGACCTGGTCATCGTGCGGGAGCTGCTGCAGATGCGACGCCCGCTCGACGATCTGCCCGGGGTCACCGTGCCCTACGGCGTACGCATCACCACGTACTCCGGGCCGGCCGACGACGCCGAACTGCTGCGCGTCAACAATGCCGCCTTCGCCTGGCATCCCGAGCAGGGCGGCTGGACCGACGCCGATATCACGGAGCGCCGCGGCGAATCGTGGTTCGACCCAGAAGGCATCTTCCTGGCCTACGACGACGAGACCGGGCAGCTCTTGGGCTTCCACTGGACCAAGATCCACAACGGGGATCTCGGCGAGGTGTACATCGTCGGCGTCGATCCGGCCGCGCAGGGCCGGCGCCTCGGCGCCACCCTCACCCTTGTCGGACTGCACCACCTCGCCCAGGCGCTGGAGGCAAGTTCGCAGCGCGCGGTGATGCTTTACGTCGAGGCAGATAACTCAGCGGCGGTGAAGACGTATCAGAGGCTGGGCTTCGATGTCGCGTCGGTGGACGCGGCGTATGCCCGCCACGCTGTGAACTAGCTGGACGAGTTCACCGGCCGTTCACTTCACATCTCCGCGCTGTCCACCACGGCCGCATACGTTGCCGGAGAGTTCAGGCCTTTTTAGAAGCCGTCAACGGAAAGTGGGATAAGTGAAGCTCAACAGCATTGGCAAGAACGTCGGAATGGCGCTGTCCGTGACGGCCATCGCCGCGCTGACGCTGTCGGCGTGCGGCAGCGACAACAACACCGGAACCTCCGGAAACACCACCGGTGCAACCGGATCCGCGTCGGCCGAGTGCGGCGGCAAGAACTCCATCACCGCGGAGGGCTCGACGGCCCAGCAGAACGCGATCGCGGAATTCAACAAGGTCTGGGGCCAGACCTGCGCGGGCAAGAACCTCTCTTACAACCCGACCGGATCCGGCGCGGGTCGCGAGCAGTTCATCGCCGGTAACGTCGACTTCGCCGGATCGGACTCGGCGCTGAAGGAGGAGCAGATCGCTGCGGCCGCCGAGCGTTGTGGCGGCAACCCGGCCTGGAATCTGCCACTGGTGTTCGGTCCGATCGCGATGGCCTACAACATCCCGGGCGTCGACAAGCTCGTGCTCAACGGGGACACACTCGCCAAGATCTTCCAGGGTCAGATCACCAAGTGGAACGACCCGGCCATTGCCGCGCTGAACGAGGGCGTCACGTTGCCCGACACCACCATCACCCCTATCTTCCGGTCGGACTCCTCGGGCACCACCGACAATTTTCAGAAGTACCTCGAGGCCGCCTCCGGGGGTGCGTGGACCAAGGGCGACGGCAGCGAGTTCCAGGGCGGAGCGGGTGAGGGCGCGCAGAAGTCCGCCGGGGTCGCGCAGGCTGTGCAGGCGACGCCGGGTGCCATCGGTTATGTCGAGAAGGGATTCGCGGACCAGGCCGGCATCCCCTATGCGCAGATCGACAACGGCAGCGGTGCAGTCGTATTGACCGACGAATCGGCCGGTAAGGCCATCGACGCGGCCAAATTCGCTGCCGAGGGCAATGACCTGACGCTCGACCTGGCCTCGCTGTACGGCACACAGGAGCCCGGTGCCTATCCGCTGGTGCTGGCCACCTACGAGATCGTGTGCTCGAAGGGCTATGACGCGGACACCTCAGCGGCGGTGAAGTCGTTCTTGACGGTGGCGGCCAACGCCGGCCAGGCCAACCTGTCTCCTGCCGGCTATGTACCGCTGCCTGCCGCTTTCAAAGAGCGTCTGGTGACGTCCATCGACGCCATCAGCTGACCTGCTCCGTTTGTGGCGCGAGCGCACCAAACCGGCGAAGATGGGTGCCTGACAAATGACCGATAGGGTCGAAGTGACAACACCGAATCCGTTGGACGCAGGATCAGGCGAGGCATTGGCGATGCCTTTCGGGGAGCCCGAGCCCATCTCCACCAATCCCTCGAGGAACGCCAAGGAGCGACTGGGAGACCGGATCTTCCGAACACTCGCGGAGGGTTCGGGCGTCTTGATCGTCGTCATCATCGCGGCGATCGGGATCTTCCTGATCTGGCGCGCCATCCCGGCGCTCGCTCGCAACGAAGCGAATTTCTTTCTCTACGGCGGCAACTGGGTCACCACGAACACCTCCGCGATGCGGTTCGGCATTCTCGATCTGCTCCAGGTGACGGTGTTCGTGTCGGTATTCGCGCTGGTCCTCGCCATGCCGGTGGCGTTGGGCATCGCGATCTATCTGACGCAGTACGCACCGCGTAGGGTCGCCGGTCCGCTGGCCTACATGGTCGATCTGCTAGCGGCGGTGCCCTCGATCATCTACGGCGTGTGGGGACTGTATGTCCTTGCGCCCGTGATCAAACCGTTCGCGGTGTGGTTGAACGAGAACATGTCCTGGCTCTTTCTGTTCCAGACCGGCAACGCCTCGGTCGCAGGCGGTGGAACCATCTTCACGGCGGGCATCGTGTTGGCGGTGATGATCCTGCCGATCATCACCGCGGTCGCCCGCGAGGTGTTCATCCAGACACCGCGCGGGCACATCGAGGCGGCACTGGCGTTGGGCGCCACACGTTGGGAGGTGGTGCGCACGACGGTGTTGCCGTTCGGGCTCTCGGGCTACATCAGCGGCGCGATGCTCGGCCTCGGCCGCGCTCTCGGCGAAACCATTGCGCTGCTGATCATCCTGCGCGGCACGCAGCAAGCGTTCGGATGGTCGCTGTTCGACGCGGGCTACACGTTCGCAAGCAAAATCGCCTCGGCGGCATCGGAATTCAATGACCAGTACAAGGCTGGCGCCTACATCGCGGCCGGTCTCGTGCTGTTCATCCTCACGTTCGTCGTGAACTCCCTGGCCCGCGCCGCGGTGTCCGGAAAGGACCGGTCCGCATCATGACCTCGACATTGGACAAGCCGGTCAAGGTGGCGACCTTTCAGGGCGTCAGCCTACGGCGCAAGATCACCAACAACATCGCCACTGTGCTGGTCACGGCGTCGGTGGTCATCGCGGTCATCCCGTTGGTGTGGGTGCTGGTGACGGTGGTGGTCAAGGGCGTCGGCGTGGTGACGTCGAGCACCTGGTGGTTCAACTCACAGGCGGGTATGACGGCGTTCCAGGCCGGCGGCGGCGCCTACCACGCCATCGTCGGCACACTGCTGCAGGGTCTGGTGTGCGCCGTCATCTCCATCCCGATCGGGGTGTTCGTCGGCATCTATTTGGTGGAGTACGGCGGCGGCACAAGGCTGGGCAAGCTGACCACCTTCATGGTCGACATCCTCACCGGCGTGCCGTCGATTGTCGCCGCGCTGTTCATCTACGCGCTCTGGGTTGCCACGCTGGGCTTCCAGCGGTCGGGTTTCGCGGTGTCGCTTTCCCTGGTGCTGCTGATGATCCCCGTCATCGTCCGATCCACCGAGGAGATGCTGCGCATCGTCCCGATGGATCTGCGTGAAGCCAGTTATGCGCTCGGCGTGCCGAAGTGGAAAACGATCTCCGCCATCGTGGTTCCGACGGCGCTGTCGGGCATTGTCACCGGAATCCTGTTGGCGCTGGCCCGCGTAATGGGCGAGACGGCGCCGCTGCTGATCCTCGTCGGCTACGCCCAGGCCATCAACTTCGACATGTTCAGCGGCTTCATGGGATCGCTTCCCGGCATGATGTACGACCAGACGTCGGCGGGTGCCGGCGCCAACCCTGTGCCCACCGACCGACTGTGGGGTGCGGCGTTCACGCTGATCGTGTTGATCGCGTTGCTGAACGTCGGAGCCCGGTTCGTCGCCAAATTCTTTGCCCCCAAGAAGGTTTAGGAGCCACCTGACATGGCCAAACGGCTGGATCTCAAGGACGTCAACATCTATTACGGCACGTTCAAGGCGGTCGCCGAGGTCGCGCTGTCGGTTCAGCCGCGCAGCGTGACCGCGTTCATCGGCCCGTCCGGCTGCGGGAAGTCGACTGTGCTCCGCACCCTGAATCGCATGCACGAGGTCATCCCCGGCGCCCGGGTGGAGGGTTCGGTGCTGCTCGACGGCGAAGACATCTACGGCCCCGGCGTCGACCCGGTGGGTGTCCGCAAGACCATCGGTATGGTGTTCCAGCGCCCGAATCCCTTCCCCACCATGTCGATTCGCGACAATGTGGTGGCCGGCCTGAAGCTTCAGGGCGTGCGAAACAAGAAGGTGCTCGACGAGGTCGCCGAGCGCTCACTCAAGGGCGCCAACCTCTGGAACGAGGTCAAGGATCGGCTGGACAAGCCGGGTGGTGGGCTGTCGGGCGGTCAACAGCAGCGGCTCTGCATCGCCCGCGCGATCGCGGTCCAGCCCGACGTGCTCCTGATGGACGAGCCGTGCTCGGCGTTGGACCCCATCTCCACGCTCGCCATCGAGGATCTCATCGCGGAGCTCAAGCAGGACTTCACGATCGTGATCGTCACGCACAACATGCAGCAGGCCGCTCGCGTCAGCGACCAGACGGCGTTCTTCAACCTCGAGGCGACCGGTAAGCCCGGCCGACTCGTCGAGATCGACGATACGGAGAAGATCTTCTCCAATCCGAACCAGAAGGCGACTGAGGACTACATCTCCGGTCGGTTCGGCTGACCCGGCGAGCAGACGCGAAACCTCCCGAAATTGCGGGTTCTAGGAGGTGTTCGCGTCTGCTCGTGGGGTGGGCGTCAGCGCGATGACAGCTTGTCCTCTTCAGGGAGGCTGCCGGTGGCCTGGAAGATGACCCGTCGCGCGATCTCGACAGCGTGGTCGGCGAAGCGCTCGTAGAACCGGCTCAGCAGCGTCACGTCGACGGCGGCGGTGACGCCGTGCTTCCACTCGCGGTCCATCAGCACGCTGAACAGGTGGCGATGCAGGTCGTCCATCGCATCGTCCTCTTCGTTGATCCGTGCCGCCTTGTCGGGATCGCGGGTGACCAGCACCTCCTGCGCGCTGTTGCCCAATTCGACTGCGACTCGCCCCATTTCGGCGAAATAGCCGTTGACCTCTTCAGGCAGTGCGTGCTGCGGATGACGGCGTCGGGCGATCTTGGCGACGTGCAGGGCCAGGGCGCCCATCCGGTCGACGTCGGCCACGATCTGAATCGCCGTGACGATCGAGCGAAGGTCTCCCGCCACCGGCGCCTGCAGGGCGAGCAACACGAACGCGGCCTCCTCGGCGCGCGCGCTCATCGCAACGATCTGCTCGTGGTCGCTGATCACCTGCTCGGCCAGGACCAGGTCGGCCTGCAGCAGGGCCTGGGTGGCACGTTCCATCGCCACGCCCGCCAGCCCGCACATGTCGCCGAGCTGCGCACTTAGCTGATCCAGCTGCTCGTGGTACGCCGTCCGCATGAGACCACCCTACGATCTGAACAGCGGCAAGGTCACGACGTCAGCGTGAACGCCGAGTGAATGGCGTATGCCCAGAAGGCGACATCGCCACGTGGCGGGGACTATTCGCAGGTGGTGTCCGCGGCGTTGGTGACCGTCAGATCCTCGGGCAGCTTGGTCGGGGTGCTGTTCGAGCCGTGTGCCACGTGGACCTGCACGGGAGATCCGGTCGACGGCGGCGAGGTCACCGAGTAGAAGTCGGTTCCAAGGACCACCTGTACGACATCGCCGAGGTTGGTGGCCCGCTCGATGTTGGCATTGGGGAACGCCGATGCGACGGTCGCGGCCGCCTGTTCGTTTCCTGGCGAGAAGAACACGGTGGTCGTATCCAGCGGGCCGGGGTAGTCGTCAGGCGTGATGACGTTGAAACCGTGGGTTTGGAGTTCGTCGGCGGCGGTGGCGCCCAGTCCGTCCTCGCCTGTCGAATTCGACACCTGCACGGTGATGTCGTGCGGATTGGTTGTGATGGTGTCGACGAGTTCGGTTGCGGGAGCGGCGTCCTGGCTGGGCGCCTGGCTCTCGGGGGTGCCGGGCACCGGAGTGTTGTCGGCGTTCTTCTCCTCGGGCAACGGATCATCGTTGATGATCGCGTCGAAGATGGCCCCGGTGTCATCCTCACGGAGATGTTCATTGCCGTACTCGTCCATGTACCCCGTGGTCGGCACCGTCAGGAAGGTGATGCGGCCCGCCGCGATGCCCTGCACCGACTGGCCCAGGGTGACGAGGTCCTTGGTGTCCATGTTGTCGACGTAGCTGTCGTTGATGAACATGTTGACGACGTTGTTGAGCTTGTTCAGCGAGAAGAACACTTCCTTGGAGATCATCGAGCGCAACAGCGAGGACAGGAAGAGCTGCTGGCGCTTGATGCGGCCGTAGTCGCCGTTGGTCTCCGTCGTCACCTGCCGGGCGCGCACGTACTGCAGCGCGGTGTGACCGTCGACGATTTGGCGGCCCGCCTGGGGTAGCACGGTGCCCAGCTCGTAATCCTCCAGCGGCGTGGTGCTGCACACCTCGACACCGCCGAGCGCATCGACCATCTTCGAGAATCCGGCGAAGTCGACTGCCATGAAACGGTTTACATAGAGACCCGACATCTTCTGGATGACCTTCACCAGGCACTTCGGTCCGCCGACGGCGTAGGCCGAGTTCAGCTTGTACTCGGTATATACCTCGTCGGCGCCGTACATCGGCGACTCCGGATCGGTGATCGGGCCGTACTTGCCGGTCTCGGGATCCCACGGTTCGCACTTCATCGGCTCGATGGCGAGATCACGCGGAAAGGACACCGCCACAACGCGTTCACGGTTGGCGGGAATGTTCACCAGCATCACGGTGTCGGACCTGGCACCGGCCGCCTCTTCGGTTGTGCCCGCGCCCATTTCGACGTTGTCACCCATGCGGCTGTCCACGCCGACGATCAAGAAGTTCTCGTCGCCGAACTGTGCGTTCGGGTCGACGATGTCGCGGGAGTCCGGATCGAGTGCGGAGACCCGGTTGAGCATGTTGTTCTTCGCCGACTGCCATTGCCACGCCCCGCCGGTCAGGGCGAGCGCCAGCACCGCGAGCAAGGCGGTGGCCACTCGGCCGACAATCACTGTGCGGCGGCGGCCTCGGTGCGACGGACGTGGATCGGGCCGGCGTCGGCCCCTGCCGACGTGTGACGGCGGTACCCGGCTCTGCCGATGGAGCAGCGCCAGATCCGGCAGGTCGGCGGCGCCCGCCGCGATCGCGGGGATGATCTCGGTGTCCGGGTCGTCGGCGTCCGCCACTTCGGCAGGCCACTCGAGCTCCGGGGGCGCCGATACAGCGTCGATGACCTCAGTGGGCGGCGGCGTGCTGTCGTCGGCGGCCCGGTGCCGCTTCAGACCCGCCGGGACCGCGGCATCGCCTTGCAGCTTGGCGATCAGGTCGGCGACCGTGATTCCGTCAGTGTGGTTGCCGGTCGGGCCTGCGGCCTCCTCGTGCTCAGCGTCGGGATCAGGTCCGGTCACGCCTGCGCGCTCCCACGGCGCGGCGCCTGGCGTCGGCCAGCTGCCTGGGGTATCCCATTGATGGGCGTCATGCGGGCCGTCCGGTGCCGAAGAGCCGCCCTGGCCATGGCGGCCAGGAGTGGCGTTATCGGCGTCACTCATGCTTCTCCCGGTCTCCGACTCTTCGACCGCCGAGTGCGGCGGTGGGCACCGGCGTCACGCGGTGCATCCTGACAGGTCACAGCACACTGCCGGGTTCCGACGCTGGAACCCATTACGAACGAGACTCATATCGTACTGAGACATTCTGAGAGATGTGATGTCAGAGTCGTCTCAGGTTAGAGACGACCCCGACACGTCCCCGAGACGAACTAGCCGCCCGAGTTCATGATCTCGGCGCCTGCCGGGACCGTGCAGTCGTCGGGATCCGTTAGCCAGCCCTCGGGCAGGGACACCGCCGCCGGTGATCCCTGACGTCCGCGGGGTCCGGTCGCCGCGGCGGGAAACGGGACGTCCGGGTCGAGGCCATCGAGAAGGGACTGCAGCTCTGCGAGGGTCTTGACCAGCGCTAATGCCCGGCGCAGGTCTGCGCCGGCAGGAAAGCCGTGCAGGTACCAGGCGACGTGCTTGCGGATGTCGCGCATGCCTTTGTCCTCGCCGAAGTGGGCGGCGAGGAGTTCGCCATGGCGCAGGATGATCGCGGCGACCTCGCCCAGTGTCGGCGGGGTGGCCACGGGGGTGCCGGTGAAGGCGGCCGACAATTCGGCGAACAGCCACGGCCGGCCCAGGCAGCCGCGCCCGACGACCACGCCGTCGCAACCGGTGGCCTCCATCATGGCCAGCGCATCACCGGCCTCGAAAATGTCGCCGTTACCCAGCACGGGAACCGTCGTGACGTGCTGTTTCAGGGCTGTGATCTGTTCCCAGTCCGCTTGGCCGGAGTACCGCTGCGCCGCGGTGCGGGCATGCAGAGCAACTGCGGCAGCACCCTCCTCGGCGGCTATTCGGCCCGCGTCGAGGTGAGTGTGATGAGCATCATCGATTCCGATCCGGAACTTCACGGTCACCGGGATGTCCGTGCCTTCGGTTGCCCGAACCGCGGCCGCGACGATCTGCCCAAACAGCTTGCGCTTGAACGGCAGCGCCGCACCGCCGCCGCGACGGGTGACCTTGGGGACCGGGCAGCCGAAGTTCATGTCGATGTGATCGGCCAGGCCCTCGTCGGCGATCATCCGCGCCGCGGCGTAGGTGTTGTGAGGGTCGACGGAGTAGAGCTGCAGCGACCGAGGAGTCTCGTCATCGGCGAACGTGACCATGTGCATGGTCGCCGGATGGCGTTCGACAAGCGCGCGCGCCGTCACCATCTCGCATACGTAGAGCCCGCTGACCGTCCCGGCCCTGGCCAGCTCCAGTTCCCGGCACAGGGTGCGGAAGGCGACGTTCGTGACACCCGCCATCGGCGCGAGCACGACCGGACTCCGTAATGCGATGGGGCCGATCTGCAGCGCCGCCGGGCGAGCGTCGGTTAGGACGCTGATGACCCCACCAGAAGATTCTTGGCGGCCTTCTTCTCCGCGACCTTCGCGATGCGCTCGAGCCTGCGCTGCTTGGCGACCTCGAACTTCACGCAGGTCTCCTCGAGCTCCTCGACGTGCGCGGCCAACTCGTCGCGCAGGCGCGCGGTCTCGCCCGTGAAGTCCTCGCGTTCGAAGATGCGCCACTTCTTGAGGACCGGCATCACGACGTCATCGAGGTGGATGCGCGGGTCGTAGACACCGCCGGAAGCGATGGTGACCGCCTTACGCCGGAAGTCGGGGATCGTGTAGCCCGGCATCCGGAAGTTGGTCAGCACCTTGTGGAGTGAACGCATCGCCTGGTCGGGCGCGATCTCGAAGCCAGCGGCCGACACGTCGCGATAGAAGATCATGTGCAGGTTCTCGTCGGCCGAGATGCGTTGCAGCAGCTGGTCGGCGATGGTCTCCTCGCACGCCCTGCCCGTGTTGCGGTGCGAGACGCGGGTGGCCAACTCCTGGAACGTCACATAGATGACGGAGTCGAACAGCGAGTCGGCGAACAGGTCGGCCTCGATCTGCTGATTCTGGCCGGGGGAGAAGCCGCGGGTGACCTGCTCCATGCGCAGCTGCTCGAGTTCGACGGGGTCGACCGCGCGGGTGACGACGAGGTAGTCACGCAGGGCGATGCCATGGCGGTTCTCCTCGGCGGTCCACCGGTTGACCCAGAAGCCCCACGGGCCGTCCATGCTGAAGTTCATCGCGATTTCGCGGTGGTAGGACGGCAGATTGTCCTCGGTCAACAGGTTGGTCAACATCGCAACCTGGGCAACCTCGGAGAGCTTGGACTCCTCGGGATCCCAGTCCTTGCCGCCGAGCGCGTAGTAGTTCTTGCCGTCGGACCACGGAATGTAGTCGTGCGGGTTCCAGTCCTTGCGCATCGTCAGGTGCCGGTTGATGTTCTTCTCGACAACTGGCTCGAGCTCGCGGAGCAGCTGCAGGTCGGTCAGATCCTTCGACATAGCTCTCCCAAAAATTATCTGTACCTGTTGGTTGCACTCAATATATCTGTGTACCGCGGTGACATTCAAGTCGCCACGGCAATGATGCACATCTGCAACACAAGGCCCATTGGTTGTGGATACGAAGCCGACGGGCAAAATGTCTTGGCCCCGACCCAGGTGCAGACCATGAGCCCGAGTGCAGGTGTTCAGAGTAGCCGCCCGTGCAGCGGTTGAAACCGGATTGCGGCTGGTCGCGGGTAGCGTAACCGCGGCGCTAGATGTCGTGGATTTGCCGCTGGGACGGGTTGGTCGGGACCTCCGCGGCGGGCCCGGCGGACCGCGCGGCAAAGATCAAAGCCGACGGGGCCGCAGCGGTAGGAATGTGACCGGAAACGAGTAGTTCGCGAGCGGTGGCGGCGCAGGCCACGAGGTCATAAGCTACGGCCATCAACCGTTGGGGTACACGGACAGTGGAGGTCTGGCGCAGGTGAAGAAGCTCATCGTTCTAGGGGCGGGCCCCGTGGTTGCCTCTGCGGCGGCGGCCCTGGTGTTCGGAGCCGGCACTGCGGCAGCCGCCCCGGATGTCGTGGGCCAGACGTATGCGGACGCCCAGACTGCGATCGAGGATGGCGGCGGCACTGCGGTGGTCGCGTCCCGGTTCGGCGACAAGCTCGACGAGGGTGACTGCATCGTCACCAACGCATACGACGCGTCGTTCCTGCGTGACGGTGTCGACGACGGTGGTCAGGTGAACGTCGTGCTGAACTGCAGCGGCGCATATGCCACGGCCAAGAATCCGGGTGCGTCTGTAGCGAGTCCGCTCGGAGGCGCTGCCAAGTCCGAGGCCGACGAGGCCGAAAAGCAGGCGGCGAATGAGGAAGAGCAATCACTCGAAGAGGTTTCCACGCCCGACGAGTAGAGCTCAGTAGCTCGACACCCGGCTCATCAGCATTTCCACGCAGTAGTCGATGAACTGCGCGCGCGTGGCCGTGAGCCTGCCGTCCAGGTAGGCGGTGAACAACGCCGACAGGGCACCGATCAGACCCGTGGCCACCATGGCCGCCTGGGCGGGATCACCGATGCGAGTTAGCTTGCGCTGCAACAGATCTATGAAGCTCGGCATCCATTCGGCACCCGAGCGGGTCAGCACCGGTTCCTTCCCGGGCGCCAGCAGCAGCACCCGTCCGCGCGCTGGATCGTCGACCATCAGCTCCACGAACTGCTCCACGGCGTCGCGGGGAGTCTTCGCCGTCGTCAGCGCGGACATGGCGCGCGCGCAGACGTCGTCGTAGACCGCGCGGACGAACTCGTCGCGGTCGGTGAAACTCTCGTAGAAGTAGCGCTCGGTCAGTCCCGCCGAGCGGCACACCCCGCGCACCGTCAGCGCGGGGCCCTGCGCGCCGCCGAGGTGGGTGACGCCCGCGGCGATCAGTTCGTCGCGGCGTAAAGCCTGACGGTCGGGCAATGGAACACCGGACCATCGGCCCCGTCGTTGACCCGCGGGCACATCCCTCCTAGACTCAATTCTGACAACGACTGTAGTCAGAATTGCATTCTGACTGGATCGGAAGCTTCGTCAGTGACTCAAGATACGTCTGCGGTATGCCCGGTGACCAGGGAAACCGCCACGGTGGCAGCTGGGTGCCCAGTTTCGTCGGGTGGATATGACACCCTGCCCGAGCCGCTCGGACCCGACTCGTTGACCTGGAAGTACTTCGGCTGGTGGACCGGAATGCTCCAGGGGCCGTGGGCCGGCTCGATGCAGAACATGCATCCACAGCTGGGCGCCGCCGTGCAGCAGCACTCGATCTTCTTCATCGAGCGGATGCCGCGGCTGTTCCGGTCCGTCTATCCGATCGGGGGCGTGGTGTTCGACGGCGACCGCGCGCCCAAGACCGGGGCGCAGGTCCGCGACTACCACATCGGGATCAAGGGCGTCGACGATCAGGGGCGGCGCTACAGCGCGCTGAACCCCGACGTCTTCTACTGGGCGCACGCCACGTTCTTCAAGTCGACGCTGCTGGCCGCGGAGTGGCTCGGCGGTGGCCTCACCGAGGCGCAGCGGCGTCAGCTCTTCGACGAGCACATCACGTGGTACCGGATGTACGGCATGAGCATGCGGCCGGTGCCGAAATCGTGGGAAGAGTTCCAGGAGTACTGGGACCACATGTGCAACAACGTGTTAGAGAACAACTGGGCCGCGCGCGAGGTGCTCGATCTGTCCTCGATGCCCAAGCATCCGTCGCTGGAATGGGTGCCGGATTGGCTGTGGCGGATTCAGATCGCAGCGATGCAGAAGTTCTTCAACTTCGCGACGGTTGGCTTGTTCGACCCGCCGGTGCGTGACCTCATGGGCTACACGTGGTCGCCCCGCCAAGAGCGACTGCACCGACTATTCGGCAAGACCATTTATTGGGTCACCAAGTTCCTGCCGAAGCGGATGATGATGCATCCACGCAAGCGCTCGGCATGGGATCGAGCGACCGGACGGCTGCCCGCAGACTCGCCGTTGGTGGAAACGCCGGCGCGCAACCTGCCGCCCGTCGAGTACCGCGACGACCCGCATTACTACAGCCCCAAGGTCTGACCGCTAGCGACGGACGACGTGCCCCGTCCACATGACGCCGTCGAAATACCTTAGTTGCCAACGGTTTTGCGGATCGGGAAACCAGCCGGCCTGAACCGGCGGATAGCGGCCGAACACACCCCGTTGGTCACCGGCCAGGCTCAGCCGATACTCGTAGTCCGCTCGGGCACGCAGGCCCGCGTCGCGGATGGCCGATGCCTTCCTGCGGTGGTTGACGAACAGCAACAGTGCGGCGATCGCTGAGATGGTGACGGCCTCGTACCAGCCGTTCGCGAGCCACCAGAACGTCACGAGCGCCGCTGTGCCGGTGACAACGGGATGGCGTCGCCAGAACGGCTGTCGGGCCTGCTGGTAGAGCACACAGCGAGATTACTTGGTCTGCGGCCGCCGGGACCGCCCGTCTCACGAACTGCCGCTGTGAACCGGCCGCTTGTGGCACGATCTTGAAAACCTTTCGTGCGGAGGTGGAATGCGTAAGGGGCTGGCCCTGTCGGCAGCGACAGCGTCGGTCGCCGCCGCCTGTGCTTGGGCGGCACCAGCGCTCGCAGACGCATGCTTCGACCGCAAGACCCAGTCGTACACCTCGGTGGTCGACAGCCATTTCCACCTTCGGCCGTTTGGCGGGCCGGGCATACCGCTGACGGAGGCGGCTGACTACTGGCGCGAAACCGGCGTTCGCTACGTCAACGTCTACGGCATCGGACAGGTGCTGCCGGAGCGCTCGACGTGCACGTACTACCTCCACTGCGTCGGTGCACCGGTGGTGCCCAGCATGAAGAACGACGTCGAAAATGCGGAGGAGATCGCGCAGACCGACGTCGAAGGGGT
The DNA here is from genome assembly GCF_025822765.1 of Mycobacterium barrassiae. GTDB lineage: Bacteria > Actinomycetota > Actinomycetes > Mycobacteriales > Mycobacteriaceae > Mycobacterium > Mycobacterium barrassiae. The sequence goes on from NZ_JACKUK010000025.1 coordinate 19,659, forward strand.
GCAGCTCACCCTGTCGATGACGTTTCCCGATCTGGCCAATCCCGCAGGCATTCTCGACCAGATGCGTCAGCTCGACGAGGCGTATCCCGGCAAGTTCAAGTGGATGGGCGAAGTCAACCTGATCAAACAGGCCCTATTCGGTAACCAGGCGCAACCGGCCGACCTCGGCGCCATCGTCTCGTGGCGGCCGTTCATGGATGAACTCCGTCGGCGTGGCATGCCGATCACCATCCACTCCGATCTGGGGAACGACGCGGAGCCGCTGAAGTACCTCTATCTGATGGAGGCCGCGCTCGCCCTCTACCCGGACAACAAGATCGTCTGGCCGCACATGGGCCTGTCCAACGAACAGAAGAAGATCGACCCGGCGCTACACATCGAGACGCTTCGGCGACTCATGGACGAGCGCCCGAACCTCTACTTGGACATCAGTTGGCGAGTGCTGCAGGATTCGTATTTCGCCAACGAGGCGATCAGGAACCAGTACGTGCCGTTCTTCGACCAGTACTCGGCCAGGATCATCCCGGGCACGGACTTCGTCGCGGCGAGGAATAAAAACTTCTCGGTCTATGCCGAGGAGCTCGACGTCACGAGTCAGATCAACAAGTACCTCAACGACAAGGCTTTCCGGGACATCGCGCTCGGGCAGAGCTATTTCGACTTGTTGGGGCTGCCCGTGCGGGCGCCGACGGTGTGTGCGGCGTGAGTACCCGAGGGGACCCCGCGTTTCGATCTTTTCCGCTCGGTGTCAGTGGCGGTGGGTCAGCCTGCTGTTGAGAGTCGACGCCGAGCTGTAACGCGTCGATGGCAGTTTGCGCAGCGGACCTCGCATTTGTCGATCTCGGCCTGTAGGGCGGGCAGATTCCATCCGGCGCGCGCCATAGATCCGACATCACGGAGTTTGTCCCCCGTGACGTGATCGAACTCGAGGACTACGGGGTCATCTTCACCGCAGTCGACGCATGGGTGGGCCAGTAGATGTCGCAGGACGTATTCCTTGGCGGCCGCGATCGCCTTCAGTTTGCCGGCGCGGCGCTGGGTGTTCTTCTCAGGCGTTCGCTGGTAGTACGCCCGGTTGTATTCGCGGCGGCAGCCTGGACAGTAGGTGCCTGTGAACGCGGGACGTTCCTGTCGACAGCGCGGGCACCGCTGGCTAAGCACAACGGGACCTTAACGTCAGGGCCCGACATCGTGCCCCCCGTAGGGCTCGAACCTACGACCTATGGATTAAAAGTCCACAGCTCTACCAACTGAGCTAGAGGGGCTTGCGTGGATCAGGATACTGGGTGCCATCCGAGGGGCTCGTTTGAGGATTGGGGTGCCGGTGCCCTAAGCTATCGAAGCTCACAGCGTCATAGCGTTGCGAGTACCCCGGAGAGATTCGGCTGGGCCCCCTTCGTCTAGCGGCCTAGGACGCCGCCCTTTCAAGGCGGTAGCGCGGGTTCGAATCCCGTAGGGGGTACGCGCGGCGCACGTACGATGGAGCCGCAAGCAAGGCCCTGTGGCGCAGTTGGTTAGCGCGCCGCCCTGTCACGGCGGAGGTCGCGGGTTCGAGTCCCGTCAGGGTCGCCATTTTTGGCGAGGCACTTTGGTTCTCGACATGGCCGGTGCCTTCCGGCCAGGTAGCTCAGTTGGTACGAGCGTCCGCCTGAAAAGCGGAAGGTCGCCGGTTCGATCCCGGCCCTGGCCACATCAGAGGCGGTTTCCGCCTTGACATTGCACTGCATCCGACGTTTATTCGTCGCTTATGCCGACCGCCCGGTCCAATACATCAGCGACCTCGGTGTGCACTCTGCCCCGCGACATGTAGACGTCTTGCGTCATGGACGGCCGCGCGTGCCCAAGCTGGTCGGCGCCAATGCGAGCCGATAGCCCCGAGTCGTCAATCAACGTCGCGACGGTCTTGCGGAAGCTGTGTGACGACACGTCCGGCAGGCCGAGCGAGTCACGGACCTCCCGCCACTGCTTGCTGAAGTTGTCTGGGTCGCGCAGCGTGCCCGTAGACGACGGGAAGATCACGTCACCGGTGGAGGTCCGTAGCGGGTCGCCCTTGCGTCGGTGCAGGGCATCGATGGCGAACTGGGGGAGCGCCACGGATCGTTCGTCTCCGCCCTTAGTCCGCTCCTGACGCACCAGACCCTTGCCCTTGATCCGCACGATCGACCCCGACACCGTCACGACCCGGCGGTCGAGGTCGATGTCCTGCCACCGCAACGCCAACAGCTCTGAGCGCCGTAATCCGGTTGCCGCCAAGAGGATCACCGGGTCGCGTAGATCCTTCTGCTCGCAGTCCCCCGATGCCTCCACGCCTGACAGCAGATCTCGCACCTGATCTACGGCGAGAGCTGGTGCGCCCCTCGTCCTCTTCTTCTCAGCCTTCTTCACACGCCTCGAGGCGATCTCGCGCACCGGGTTGGCTCCGATCGCTCCGGCCATCACCGCGTCGGTCAGCACCGAATTCAACGCGACCTTCGTGTGACGCTCCCGCGTCGCCCCATGGTCGCGGCGGATGCCCTGCAAGATGTCGTTCAGGAGCCCGGGTTCAGCCTCGCTAACCCGGATCCCCACGAATCGTGCCTTGACCGTGTTGATCGTCGCCTCGTACGTGTCGACACTTTTGGGTGCCAGATCGCCATCTGCGCGGCACCGTTCGATGTACCGGGACAGCAGATCGCCCAGCAGCGTTGAGCCCGTGATCGTCCCTGTCCCCGGCGGCCGCCTAGCCGCGATCGCATCGAGAAGAGCACTCTCGGCGCGAGCCCCATACTCATCGGCGACGCCGGCCGGCGTCATGCGTTCAAGTCGGCGGGTCACTCCATCGCGATCCCGGAACCGGCACCGTGCCACCCACACACCCGACTCCACTTGAGTGCGGGTGATTTTGCCGTGCTGCCCAATCCGCAGCGGCGGCCTACCCGCCATCAGTCGGGCACTTTCAAGTTATCGACGGAGAAATTCTTACTCTCGCCGGTGAAACGGAGATCCGGAAACCGGGTCGAAAAGAGCACTTGATACGCCGCGTAGTCGGCGTCTTCAAATTCGTATTCCGGAGGAGAACTTCTGCCCGCGAGCGCTAGGTATTCATCGTGGTCGATGCCGAGTTCATCGTGAAGGTATCTCAGCGCGCTGTCCTCGCTGAGCAACTCCGTAAAGGTGAGCTCGAGGATCTCCATGAATTGACCCGCAGTGCCGTGAACAACGAATGCTGTATTACCCGAGATGATCTCGCGCATCAGCAAGAGTGCTTCTAGATCGCTTCGTGCCATCTCAGTTTCTTCTGCGATTAGGCGGAGACCCTGCCTCTTCTCGCGATATCGAATTGACTGCCGCTGAATCGCATATGACAACGTCCCTGATTCGGGGTTGAGGGCGTCCGCGCTCATCCCAAGCGCGTCAGCCACTGCGAACAGTTCGGTCGCCTTCAATGCGCGCTGTCCGCTTTCGATCCGAGACAGCGTGGTGCGTGTCCACGACACCCCTCGCGCCTCAAGCGAAGTCAAGAAATCCTCCTGTCGGAGATCCTTCTGCTGGCGGGCCTCCGCGATGCGGACGCCGATCGCGCGATCTGAACTCTCCCCAGCCATGCCGAACAGTTTCCCATGTGACGCGCCGATTCCGCACATGACACTTGCGGTTCTCGATCGATCGCGTATCATTCTATTAACGCACATCGAATGTGCGATGTGCAATAGCAGAGAGGTTATATCAGATGCCGACCAGCGAGGATTACTGGCTGACTAGACCGGAGGTGGGAGAGCGGCTCAAGGTCCCAGTTAAAACCTTGGCCCAGTGGGCCTGTCAGGGAAAGGGACCCCGTTATCGGATCTTCGGACGGCACACTCGCTATCGGCTCAGCGACGTTATTGCTTGGGAGGACGCCCAGGTGAGCGGTGGGACTCCGGCGTGATCCGCCCCCAGTTCAACCACGCCAGAGCGGCCCCCGTGAATCCGGTTGCGCCAACAACCAGTGGGGGCCGCTGCGAACCCAACCATCAGCAGAGGGACAGGCTCGATGACGACGATACTCGGTGATGCCGACAGCGTGACGCATATGGGGACGGCGCGTCCATGACTGACGCACGCTTGCCCGAGCGGTGGCTCAACGATCGCCGATTGCAGCGGCTGTCGGCTGACCACTACCGCACGTTCATCAACGCGTTGTTGTGGTCGGTCGCCAACCGCACAGATGGGCGGATCGAGCGTGACGACGTTGCGCTAATCCCGCACTGGTCCGCCAACGCCGCGAAGGCATTCATCGATGCCGGGTTGTTCACGGCACAGGCTGACGGATGGTTGATTGCCGACTACATGTCGACACAGACGTCGCGCAGTGAGCTGGACATGTTGGAGCGGAACCGACGGCGGGATCGGGAGAAGAAGGCCCGCCAGCGGGCCGCGAAATCAGGCGGACCCAACTCAGAGGACCTCGGTGTTGGCGAAAGTGAAACATCCTCTGTCCCTCTGGATGTCCCGGGGGACGGTCCCGGGGAAATGTCCCGGGGGACTGCACAGGCAGGCAGGACAGGCAGGAAGGCAAGGAAGGCCGAGACTCAGGCGCAGCCGTCGCTTGCGGTGGTGAACGGGAAGGCGTCGGGGTGGCGTGGCGCTGGCCCTGACCCATTTTATGAATACCGTTAATTAGCAACATTTTTGAGAGGAGAAGATCGTGAGTGAATTGCGGGTAGTGGAGCCAGTCGAGGTGCTGGTGCCATTGGATGAGCAGGCAGCTAGGAAGTTGGACGGACGTATTCGGCGGTTGGCGAAACAGGCGGGGGATCAGCTGGTTTTGGTGGGCCAGCTGCTCGATGAGGCGAAGGTCGGTCGCATTCATGAAGCGTTGGGCTTTCCCAGTTGGACTGCTTACGTGGCTGATTCGTTGGGCGGGACATTGCAGCTGTCGGGTGCTGCGCGTCAGGCGATGGTGGAGTTGATGGCGGGGGAGGGGATGTCTGTGCGTGCTATCGCGACGGCGACGGGGGTGTCCAAGTCAACTGTTGACCGGGATCTCGCGCAACTGTCCCGCGATGGGACAGTTGACGCGGAATCAACTGTCCCGCAACGGGACAGTTCGCCACACCCAGGCGTAGGGATTGGGCTCGACGGCAAGGTTCGACGTAAGCCACGTCAGGCGCGACGTAGGCGTGAGCAGGAACCTTCGTCAACGCAATCCGCGGCGCGCAAGGTGCCCGTGCAGTCGATGTATCGGCGGACGGTTAAGGCGCTGAATCCTGTTGTGTGCGAGCTGGGGAGTCTCGTTGATGATCCGCGGTGGGTAAAGGCGCGAGAACGGTTCACCGAGAAGGACCGAGCCGAAGTTCATGGAAATATTGCTGTGCTGCAGAAGGTGCTCGCCGCAATGGACGCGACTGCAGTTGCATCGGTCGACGGCGGCGACTCGACCGCGAAGACAGTGCTCTGATGTCCGTCACGCCCGCCAACGACATCGAGGCCTTCGAACGAGTCATCGCCGCATGGTCGGAACCCGTGGACTGCGAGGCGCATACGAAGCTGGGTGCCCAGTGCCGACGTCCAGCGCATTGGCGGCTCGACCTTCACGGCTGCGAGACAGTTCTGTTGTGCCGGCATCATTTGCGCGCTTGGGAGCTGAAGGCACGAAGCACGATGGCGCCCTGGTGCGCCGTTTGCGGCGGACGCTGGCCTTCGATTAATGACGCCTACTCGGTGACACCGCTGTGAGCGCCACACTGCGACTGGTGGAGAACACCGGGGATCGTGGTGGGGAGTTGCCTCCGATCGATGCCTATGAGGTGTGGATGCGTGGCCGCGGCTTGGCGGTACGCACCATCAGCGACACGGTGCTCACCCTGCGGCGTCTCCAGAGCGCGAGCGGCTACCCGATCGAGGCCACGCCGACGTTGGCGGTGTCACGGTTCCTGGGTGCGGAGCAGCTCGGTGCTCGAGCCCGCTATACGTATTTCGGTCACCTGCGCGGGTTCTTCCGGTGGCTGGCCAATGAGGGGATCGGCGCGGACGCGATGGCCACACTGCCCCGCCCCCGGATGCCGCGCTGTACTCCGCGGCCGATTACTACCGAGCAGCTGCAGGCGCTGCTGGAGTTGCCGCTGCGGCGCAAGACCCGTGCCATGGTGCTGCTCGCCGCACTGGCTGGGTTGAGGGCGCATGAGATCGCCAAGGTGCGCGGTCAGGACGTCGACCCTGACGCCCGCACGTTGTACGTGATCGGGAAGGGTGGGCACGCCGCGACGATTCCGTTGCATCCGCTGCTTGTCGAGGTGGCGCGTGCGATGCCGGCGCGGGGCTGGTGGTTTCCGGCGAACTCGACCCGCCCGGGGGAGCACATCGGCTCCCGTCATGTCGTTAACACGGTCAGTGACGCCTGCAAGCGGGCCGACATCCCCGGTGGGACGTGTCACCGTCTCAGGCATTGGTACGGCACGAACCTTGTCGCCAGCGGGGCCGATCTGCGAACTGCGCAGACGCTACTCCGGCACGAAAATCTAGCCAGTACCGCGATCTACACCGAGGTCAGCGACGAGCGCCGCGTCGACGCAATCGATCGACTCGACCCCTTCGGATGACCACGGTTGCAGTGCTCACGTGAGCCCCGGCCTTGGGATAGGTGAAGGAGATCAGGCGTTATCCAACCGCTTCAACACTCTGCGGTCCTCGTCGACGATCTGCTCGAGCAAGTCGTCGCGGCGCGCTCGGCGTCCGTCCTGTGCCTGCCTCCGCCGAATATCCTGGCACCGGCAGTCGTTGACGTGACCGCGTTCCGGCAGGTCGAGCGCATGGCACGCACCCTTGTTGTCGTCGTGTTCGTTGACAGGGCACCCGCACTCCGCGCAGTAGTCGGCCACGCATCACATGCTGCCCCAGCCGCTGCTGACGGTCGACGGTTTATTTTCGCGCGCGGCGCGGCTTACATGAGTTCGCCGGCGCCGCCTGTGATTACATCGGTCCCGAGGATCATGAAGTGCACAACGACGTCGTCGTCTGGGTCGAACACCCGGCCGGGCGTTCCATCCTCGAACTCGACAGTCCACTGGTTCCGGTCGCCGAAGTGATCAGTGACGGTCGAGACTTTTCGGGCGAAGTGAGCCGGCACGCCGTCCAACCCGTCCTGCGGTACGTTGTCGTCGACAAACAGCGGCCAGTACCGCTGTTGGTACTCCGCCAGGCCCGAGGCCTTAACGGTTTGGGTCATGATGACGGTGCAGCTGGGGTCTGGTTGCATGGATGGAACGGTAGACACAGACCCGACTGAGCGGGGGAGTCAATCCTCAATGCGTTGGATTCGGCAGGCTTTGAGGTTGACTCGGCCCCTATGTCCGCACCCGTGTCTTAGCGTTGGTTCCGTGACAGATGAGCCCTCGGAGACCGCTACTGATGGCCGCCCTCCCGAACAAATAATCGATATCGACCAGATTCCGACTTCCTCCGCGCACGCATTCACCCCACTAAAAGGGGTGCGTCAGTACTTCGCGGCACAACACCTTTGGGCCGCACGCCTGATGGCACACCTATGTCGCGAGCGGGAGGAGCAGCTGCTCGCGGAGGTCGCGCACGGTGCCAAACGGAGAGTCGACAAACACCTGCAATCGCTCGCGTTGGGGGCCGTCATGGAATCCGTCGCAATGCTGGAAGCCGTGGTGAACGAAATCTGGCAAGACGCCGCCGAGACGGAACCAATCGTGGCTTCCGAGCGGCTGCAGGGGTTAAGTTCCGACGCGAGAGCGCTGATGCGGGACCTCCGAACACAAAGGGTCGAGCGATCACTCAAGCTGATGGAAAAGTATGCGGTGCTTCTGACGTGCGCAGGTAAGCCGCCGCTAGACAGGTCCCGTAGGCCATATTCGGATGTCAAGGCGCTAATCAAACTGCGCAACGCATTGGTGCACTTCACACCAGAAACGCAGTGGGACAACCAGGTCCATGATCTGGAGGCTGAAATGAAGTACCTGGTCCCCGAGAATCCGCTACTTCACGGTTCACGCCCGTGGTTTCCCCAGCAGCCCCTATGCGCTGGCGGCGCCCGCTGGGCTTGGGAGTCCAGTATGAAATTCGCAGATGACTGGCACACGCAGATGGGGCTTGAGCGCAGTTACCGCTACGGTGTGATTGATTGGCCCGACGGCCTGAATTAAGGACCCGACTATCAGTGATTGTGTTGTGCGGGAACCGAGAAATGCCAGTCTTACCCCATTAGCGAGCCTGGTGTCGTACGCTCCGCTAACAGCAACTTGCCAGGGGGGTCTGAGTGCCGCCATCATCGCGTGTCGTATCCATGGCCGCCATGCCCATAATGCCGTTTCGTGCGGGTGTGTCCGCGTTGTTGATCACTGCGGCAGCGGTGGGCGGCGGCGTGGTCGCGGCTCCCGTAGCCGGTGCGGTTCCTGGTGATCCGCTCGACGGGTGTGTCACGGCGCTGGCTCAGCAGCTCTGTGATGGGCCGATCCGCGAGGACGGGTCGTGGAAGCGATGCTTGTTTAGCAACGGGACGTTACTGGCTCCGGCGACCGCGAACTGCTTCATCGTCCCTGGCGCCGACCAGATCCCAATGTTCCCGATTGGGCAGCCGCCTTACCACATCACCGGATAGGCGACGACTTTCAGTGTTCTGCTCACACCGCCGGGCGGAGTGGACTCTGACGGCGTCTTGTCGCCCCATATCAGGTCGGGCCGTAGCGGAGCTGCGCTACGGGGCGTGGGTGAGGACGACGTTCAGAGCAGACCAGTCGGTGGCTGAATTGATCGCGCCGATGACGGTTGTCGACAGCGGGGAATCGCCAATGATCAACCCGGCCGCCACACCGCCTCGACTTCCGTTGAAGCGTTGTGCGCCACCGGTGATTCCGGAGAAATCGTCACCCCTGGCACCCAAGCCCTGCACCACCAGACTCCCGGCGGGGACCGTCGCGGACTGCGTCGCTGACGAACTCGCCCCGTACGCAGATGCGGGGGTGCCAACCGACGCTATACCCAAGTACGAGACAGAACTCGCGCACGCGGAGTTAGTGGCGTTGCTCTTGCTGGCTATTACCGTCTTGGTGCCACCAGCAACACCGGCGAGGTGGTACAGCGCGAGCTGCCCCAGGCTGGAGTTGTTGTTGTGGAACACAGCGCCCAGCAGTGTCATGGCGACTCCGCCGTACGTGCAACCCGTTGAGGTGGCGGTCCCAGTGGTGCAGTGCCAGACAAATACATCCGCGCCTGCTGTAGCGGTGTGACTCCACGATTGGACGGATCCCGTGCCGTTGCCTCCGTCCCCGACAGCGTCGAAGGGAACGGCCTGTGATCCGGCGAAGAATCCGCCCCTTGCAGTGAACATCATGCGGCACCTCCCACGGCACGTATCCCGGCGCGGATGTTCGCGCACTCGAACCCGTGCATGCTGCGGTCTTGCGAAAGACCCAGCGCCGCAGTGACATCAGCATGCGTTACTGGGCGGCCATTATCCATTTGGACCGCAAGCTGCGCGATGGCCGGCCAACACCGCAATACCAACGGTTTCACCTCACGGATGGGATCTGACGCGTACGCCCCGGCCGTCAACGCGTATCGCCGGAGCTCATCGAAGTCCGGCTGCCCCGCTAACACCTGGTGGATCTGCGCAGGCGTCGGCGAGGGCCCGAACCGTGCGATCGCCTCGGCTACCGGGCCCGCCGCGGCGACCAAGTGACGCCGAGCTTCCGTCACCGTGGTCAACGGCACCACCTTGCATTGACCGTTGAGCTGCCTGCCGTCACGGTGAACGATCGGGTCCCCGTGTTCGGGCCGGTACACCTCTGCAGCGTCCACCTCCCCTCCCAAGACCACTGCGACGGCAGCGTGGCCCGCCTCGTGCGCAGCTGATATCAAGCGCTCTGAAACCTCCGCCGTGCTATGGGGTTTGGCTTCGAGAACGGTGGCGGGTGGCGCCTGGTCGCTCAAGGTCATCGCGGCCTCGCGCAGCATGTCGCGCGAATCCAGCAGATACTCCCAGTGATCGAGGACATCGGCTGGAAGCGTCCGCCCGGCGTTGGCAAAGTCCGCGATGACGTCGATCTCGATACTTGCCCGCTCGATAAGCGCGTCTAATTCCTTGACAGTGCCAGGCAGCTCGGCCGGCAACTCGAACAGGTCCACGCGCTTACATCCTCTCCACGACTGACGGATTCAACGGTTCAGCGGCGGGACCGGCACACAGCACAGACATCCCACCGCTGAACCAACCGGGGCCCGCAACACCCCGATAACCACCTTCGACTTCGACCCAGACGCCGGCGCTGTACAGCATCACGGGCCCTCATCAGGTGGTACAACCTCGGCGGCGCCGATCAGCGCTTCGTATCCGATCACCAGCGACCGCTCCGCGATCACGTGAAACCGGTTGTGCTCCAGCTTCTCCGCCGGATGCAGGTGAACTTCGCCGCGCCAGCCAAACGGCTGCGACGTCGCCACTAACGTGTCACCCAGCGTTTCGGGATACCCACCCCCGAAAACCCAAGTGTGACCAGATGGCGTCTTGAAACCCGCGCCCGTACGCACCAGCAGATTCGCCTGCGCTGCAACAGACATCCACGAGGGACGTCCATGAATGAATCCGAGGGTGTTCGTCGCCGCCAGCATCTCATCCAGTGCACCGACCGCAGCGACAAGGTCGACCACCTCGGTTGGCGTGTCAACATCATCAAGCAGCCGGGCCGCGAACTCCGCCTCCACCGCGACAGGCTCACGCAAACGGTGGATCTGGGCCGCACGGGTACGAATCTCATCCCTCGACGGCGCCGTGAGGTCACATTCGTCGGCCGCCCACGTCGTGATCGCCGCGAACACCGGCAATGCGGCCGGACGGTCAGCAGCCCGCTTCACGTCCGCCTCGGGGACCAGGTCCTCCTCCGAGACGTTCCAGGCAGCCGCCCACACACCAAAGCTGCCGTCCACGCCGTAGTTCCAGGGTTTGATTTCGACACCGTCCGGCAACCACCGCTCGGCGTCGCCAGCCGTCGGCTGCCACTGCGTCACCGCGAACAACCCGGCAGCCGACGGATTCACCAGCGGCGCGTCAAACGGCACCGGCGCCAACACACTCGTCATATCGAAACATCCTCTCTCACCACAGGATTAGCCAGACCGGACAAACCCCCGCAGCCGAATCCCGCGCAAGCCGATTGCTCACAGCCGCAGCCTCCGCATATCGGCAGCCACGCGCAGCCGCTCCCGGTCCTGCGCCACCGACTCCGCCAGCACCCGTCCCGCTAACGCCTGCTGACGCCGATTCCGCAGCTCCGGCAGCCGGTTTCGCAACATCGCGACCCTTTGATCGAAACCGACGGGGATTTGACTCGACAACGCCTCGGAGAGAGCCACATCAAGCTCAGACACCCGCCCCGCCGGTTGCGCCGCCACCACCACCGCTAAATCCGCGCTCAACGGCTCCACCACCGCCACAAGGCGATCCACCCACGCGCCGGAATACAAGTCCGCCTCGTCGACCTCCGGAATCGCCGCATGGCCCGGATCGGCCACCACCGCAGACAACCGGTCACGCGCACCGTCCGGTAACACCGACAGTGGCTGCTTCGCGATCAGCTCCACCAAAGCGGCCCGAAGATCCCGCACCGACCGCGCGACCTCACGGACGTCACGCAGCGGCTCCAACTCCAGAGGTGCCGCACCCTCAGCGAACAATCTGCCCACCCCGCGCCGGTCCGCCAACCGCACACCGTCCGCCAACAAGCCCTGGATCTCAACCGCCAACGGCCGAAGCTGCCCCGAAACCTCCTGACGCAGATCGAAGTCCGTGAAGTGAACTAGCCACCCCTGGCCCCGCTGCTCCCGCGCCGCAGCCTGGTCGAAATCCACCCGCCTCGGCACCGACCGCACCGACGAACCCCGCCCACGACGACTCGACGCCGACGACAACGGCGCATCCGACGTCAACAACGAACGACGCCGCACCACCCGCTCAGAATCGACCGGCGACGCGACATCCCACCCGCCACTCACCGCACCAGCCCCAAAAGCTGCGCACACAGCGCATCAACACCCGCAGGAGACAAACGGGCAGCCTCAGCAGCAATCACCCGCCGCACACGCCAATACGCAATCCCCGCCACACAATCACGCACCCGCTCGTCATCCTCACCCACACCCCGAGCACGCCACGAACCGTACTCAGCACGCCACGACGTAGCCGTCCGCGAACCCGGATCAACACTCACCATCACCATGGCGCAGACCGTACGCACGTACCGTGCACACACCCCTCCACGTCAACCAACAACGCAACTGAAATGCGAAAATCACGAAAAAAATCGCAGAAATTTGTTCGACCGCTCCGCTGCGCTCAGCGGGCACCCCCCTCAGGTAAACCTCCCCGGCATTTCTGACGGCGACACCCAGGGTGTCGCCGGGGTGGACATCCCTACCGCTGAAGGGACGTCCTACTCGGTGTCGCGCGCTTCTCGCTCGATCACCTGCTCACGCAATGCCACTAGCTCTTCAGCTGACACCTGCCCGGACGCGAGCACCTGCCGCGCGATCGACATCGCCAGCGGCCATAACGGATCATCCCGACCCGTCAGGTTTAAGAGTCGTTGCCGGTATTCAGCGAACTTCCGTGTGAACGCCTCTGCCTCAGCGACTAGGGAATCCGGGTCATCGTTCACCGTCGTCCTCCTCGCCGGCATCCAACGCAAGCGCCTGCTCAATCCACGAACGACCCGTGGAGCTCGGCTCTTCACGAGACCGCTCAACCGCGGCCCACTCCGCGAGTTCATCAGCGGAGACAGCACCGCCCACTGCCAGGACATCACGGACGATGCTGACCTGCACCGGCCATACCGGATCACCCGGGCCGATGACGGTGCCGACCGCCTCCCGGCACGCTTGCACCGCCGCAGCCTCGAGCTGCTCAGGATCAAGCTGCCCTGACGTGATGTCCTGCGCTACCGACATCGCGCTCGCAACCGCGGATCGCCTCGCGGCCGCCCGCCTATCGTGCCTGTTCAATTCGGTTCCTTTACTTCTCATTCCATCAACTCCTGACCTATCTACGCGTAGGTTCACTGCTCGATTTCGGGTATCTCCACCACCTCCGCATCCAGGACCGCCATCAGCTCACGTTCAGCGTCAGCAAGGATTTCCGCCGGGGATCGGAAGTGCGTCACCTGGACCTCAACCTGCTTCGGCGCATGCAAACCATCGAGGTTGGCCAGCTCGCGTGTGGTCAGCCGGATCTCACGGCTTGTCGCTGTAATCGCCTGCACGTCACCGCGTTGCGTCGCAAGCGCCAACTCCTCGTGTAACCGCTGCTGAGTGAGACGCAGCCCCTCAGCCAGTGAGCGACGTGCGAATTCCGGAGTCTCACGTATCCGGTCGTAATGGCGTGTCACAGCGATATGAGCCGCCTGTCGACTCCTATACGCCAGATGGTCCGCGATCGCTTGCCAGCTGTACCCACGGGCCCGAAGGCCGGCAGCCTGTTCGGCGCGAGCCCGCGCTTCCCTCAACGACGTCACGTCAACAACCTGTCAACACCGCGTGCAATCGACCGGGTGCCCGCGCGCCCGCGTCGTGGAATGGTGCTATCCCGTTCACCCGCCCTTTAAAGGGGCGGGGTGAAACGTGATTGGTGGACGTGTGATTGGCGTGATTGCTTTCGTGATTGCCTGGCCTGCGGCGGTCTTGCGCGCGTGATTGCTTGTGACCGTATGTGATTGGCTTGTCGTGGGAAAAGTGCGTGATTGCCCCTGGCCTGCGGTTATCGGTCAAATCGTGATTGGGCGTGATTGCTCTTGGCGGCTGGCGCGTAGGGGTTATTCCGGCTCCCGTGATTGCTTCTCAGCGAGGAACCATGCTGCTGGAGTGCGGTTGTCTCCGCCGCCGCGGCCGCCTTCGACGCGTACCAACCTGGCGTTGCTGTCGAGCTTGCGGCGGGCCTTCTCGATGTCAGCGCGTGACGGGTTGGACTTGTCGGTGATCGCCTGTGCGAGGCCGCGTGCGGTTAACCCGTCTGCTCCGGATGCGCGTACTAGCTCGATCGGATCGACGGCGTGCTCGACCGTCAGTACACCGGCGGCCGGGTCGTGAAGGAGCCGCCATGGACCCACCTCGTCGGCAGGCTGTTTGAGGTGGGTGAATCTGATGATGGGGTCGCCGGGGTTGCCGTTGAGGAGAATGACCGACCCGCAGCCGGAGGTGAGCCATGTCGAGCCGTAGACGTCGTCGATGGACAGATGTGCGTCCTTCTGCTTGTGGTCGCGCTTCTTGGTGTGGTGGAGATCGATAAGTTGGCGGCCGGATGCGAGAAGGTGTTGTCTGGCGCGGTTGTATGCCGCGCCGACTTCGTCGTTGGATAGGCCGAGGGCTGCGTCCTTGACGGAGTCGACGATCACGATGTCGGCGTCGAGATCGTGTGCCATGGCGGCGAGCATGTCGGGGCGGGCAGCGAGGTCGGTGGGCGGCGGCCCAGGTCGGATGAAGAGTTTGTCGTCGAGTGCGGCTCGGTCGTTCTCTGTGAATTGGCGGCCAAGGGATCGGGCGATCTGGCGCGGTCGGTCCATTGCGAGGTAAAGGACACGGTCGGCGGCGACCTGTACCGGTTGGCTGAGAACTTCAGCGTCGCCGCGGCCTAGGAGGGCGCGGACTAGCTGACCGACCAAGGTGGTTTTCCCGACGCCCTGGGGGCCGGCGATCATCAGGGATTCACCTTCGGCCCAGAGAACTTCGTTGCCTTGACCCCAGATGGCTGGGATGTGGTCGGGTTCGTCGAGGATGAACGCGCCTCCGCCGACGATTCCCCACTGATCTCTTGGGCTCGGCTCGATGACGTTAGGAGGATCGTGGACGGCTGGCGCGGCGTCGAAGTTGAGGTCGTGAATTGTCATCGGATCCCTCGTGTAGCGGGGTTGGTGAGAGATGGCTTGCTGGGGCGTCAGTTGCTTGGAGCTCGGACCGCCCACGGCCGTGATGCGCGGAAGTGGGCTCGGTGTTGAACGTCGCGGCTGACTGCCCGCCAGTCGGGGGCGGCCGCGACAGCTCGGCTCGCGTCAGCGCGCGCGGCCTGCGCGGTCTCGATGCGCAGCGCGTGGTGTTGGGCGCCGTCGAGAATCGCAGCCCACCGGCGTGGGTCGTCGTGGGCTAGTGAGCACCAGGCGGGGGTGCCGAGCATCGGCCAGTCGTTGACTTGTTTGAGGACTGCGTCGACGAATTCGTGCACCGACCACCAGCTGACTTGCTGGGCGCCCGGATTGTCCGGTGCTGACGGCGGCAGTCCGGTAGTCATTCGCGGTGGCTCACGTCGCCGATGTGATCGTTAGCCGGCGCAGGACTATCTGGCGGGGCTAGGCCTTGCCCAGAAAGAGGGATCTGCAGTTCCTTGGACGCGGCCTCGTCGCGTTGACGATTGGCGCGCGCGCCGCTGGGGACATACGGGATCAGCATGGCGTCGATGTCGCTCGCCTTGATCCGGACGGGCGCGTTCCTTGATCGGCCTACCTTGACGGCGGGAAGCTTCCCTTGCCGTAGCCAATCGCGGATCGTCCACGCCGAGACGCCGCACTGGTCCGCGGCCTCAGCAACGGTAAATAGGTATTTCGGTGCAGTTGGGGTGCTCCGCATTCTCGTGGTCCTTTCACGTCGATTGGTGGAGTGTGAGGGTGCGGGGTGCAGCGGCTACCGGCTTTGATGTCACCGGGGCCGGGTCGAGCCGTCCTGACACGCCATCTGCCCTGATCAGCGCGACGGCCCAGTGCAGGCGGCAACGATTGAGGGGGCCGCTACCTGGGTATGTTTTTCGACACACGAAAGGGCGCCTTGGGGGTTGCGGCAGGAGAACGGGATGGAACCATTACGGTTGCAGAATGGCGGGGTGGAGCAGCGATATCGACTGCTATCCGGCCGTCAAGCAGTTCTTACGGGCCCTAGAAAAGGCTGGTTGGGAGCTGGAGAAGCGGGTGGGCGAATACGCATATGTAATCTGCAACTGCGCCGAGGAACATCGCGGCCGGGTTATATTGAACCCATGTTTGCCGGATGTGCTGGAGAAGTACATCCGCGTAATACGAAACACGACGTGTTTTCAGTGAGGTGAATGACATGAGCACGACCTACTGGGTCGAGATGAGCTTGCTGGTATCCGGCTCACCCGACGCCGACTTGGTGGCGTTCGTGGAGGAGCTCGCGTCCGTCTTGGACAAAGATCACGACGGCGAAGTGATGTACACGTTTGCCAGCAAGACCGGTCATCTCACGTTGGCGCTGTCAACGGTCAGCGACGCCGACACGATGCAGGTGTGCGGCCACGTCGCCACCACCGTGCGGTCGGCAGCTCACGGGATGGGCGCGCACACGCCGGGATGGCCGCAAGCACCGGTCACCCTTTCGGACTTCACTGGCTTCAGCATCAAATCGTTGGACCGCGAAACCGTTCCCTGCTGAGTTGACGTTGGTTGACGTTGGTTGACGTTGGTTGGCGTTGGTTGACGTTGGTAGGCATTAGCCCTAGACTTGCTCTCGTAGCCATCCCATTGCGGTGGGATCGGAAGTGAGCCACAGGATAACTCGCCGGACGACGAGGCCTGTGGCTCGCGGCTTTCAGGGGCTAATGGTGTGGATTTCCACGGTTGACCCGAGAATGTCCAGGTAGGCGGGGTTCCCCACGCGCGACTGGACAACTGCACCGCACACGATGTCCGATGCCCACAGGGCAGGCTCGACGCGGCCTACGGCGTGATCGATCCGCAGGGTCGGGGTGATGGCACGGCCGGACCGCAGAAGTTGCAGAGTGTGCAGGTCGCTGGCGTCGAGCGTGTGGCGCGACTCAAATGTGATGGTTGAGCAGGGCATTTCCGCGAGATGGGGCAGCAGAAACTCGAGGCATTTGCGGCGGTGCCGCTTGTCGCTGGCATCCTGCTCGACGTGGACGACGACGAACCCGGCGACGGGCAGCTGGGCGACGGTTTGGACCAGCTCGTGGCGGCGCTCGTCGCTGCTGCCGTGCCAGTGCAGCTTCTTCTCGCCGATCATCCGCAGCGCTTCCATCATTTTGCGCAGCTCGGGTACGTCGTCCTCGTCGCAGAGGGTGGCGCCGAGCATGTAGGCGCCCGGGTCAAGTTTGGGGATCGAGCCGCTCTCGTCACCCCATGCTGTCATCACGTGCGAGAACCCTAATCAGCTGGGTCAACAAGGTCTGTACGGGCACCCCGCCCGGGCCGGTTGATGTTCCACTCGTCGATCGTCGACGCGAGCCAGCCGCGCAGCGTTCCCCGCGGCAGAGTGCCGTCCGAGTTGATCGGCCCGATCACCGCATCCGCCGGCGGCAGCCTGTAGCGGCTCAACGTGTTCGGCTCGACACCGATCCGCTGCGCGAACTCGGCGACGTTAAAGTACCGGGTCGGCTGGTGTCGGGCCGGCTCATTCTTCTTCGCCAGGTCGGCGTAGTACTCCGCCATGCCTTTGTAGAGCTTCATCGGGTGGCTCAATCTCTCGTCTGAGCCACCCACAATACAGGATGTCCGTGTAATGTAACTACAGGTTTGAACTGTAAGGTTTGTGAGGCGCTTCAATAGCGTGGTTGGGCCCGCCAGCAGCGGCCTGCGTCCTGCCACGACAGCGGGTGACGGACTTCGCCCCATTTTCCAGTTGACGCATATTCGTCTGAAATGCCCGCGACACACCGAGAATCGTCGGCACCCAGCGAGCAAACTGTGAAGGGGATCGTGCAGGTAGAAAGGCACTTTCGGCAATCGTTGCGGCGCGTCAAGAATCGTCAACCTAAAAGCGGAAGGTCGCCGGTTCGATCCCGGCCCTGGCCACTCAAAGGCGGTTTCCGCCGCAATCTCCGCACCCCTCCACTCCGGTACTGCGACGTACCAGAACCGCTGGATCAGGGCACCAGTACGACCTTCCCGACGTTCTCGCGCGCGGCGAGGATGCGATGCGCCTCGGCCGCATTGTCGAACGGCACCGCGGCATGCACCACCGGCGACACGACGCCGTCGGCCAGCGCCTCCTGCAGCGGACCGATCCAGGGCTCGAGGGTGCTGCGGTCGTCCCACAGCGCCAGCATGTTCAGCCCGATGACGGCCTTGGACTCCGACAGCTGTTTGGTCAGGTTGAACCCACGCAGCATCGGCAGCAGCTGCGGTAGCGCGGTACGCAGGGAACGCTTTTCGCCCTGCTGCAACGCCGAGATGCCGTACGCCACCAGCCTGCCGCCGGGCCGCAGCAGGTTGTACGACCGGCGTAGCGACGCGCCCCCGATGGCGTCGAGCACGATGTCGTACGGCGGCAGATCCTTCCACCACCCGTCGCGCCGGTAGTCGATGGTGCGGTCGACCCCCATCTCGGTCAGCCTCTGATGCTTGCCTGGTGATGCGGTGCCGTGGATTTCGACGCCGGCGGGTTTGGCGAGCTGGATCGCCGCGATACCGACGCCACCCGCCGCCGCATGGATGAGTATCCGTTCACCGGCCCGCAGCGATCCGTACCCGTACAGTGCCGCCCACGCGGTCGCGTAGTTGACCGGTACGGCCGCGCCCTGCTCGAACGTGAGGGTCTCCGGCAGCGGCACCGTGTCGGCAGCCTTGACGTTGACGATCTCGGCGTAACCGCCGAAACGCGTTCCAGCCAAAACCCTTTCGGCAACGCGTGCCGCATCGACTCCCGCACCAACCGCCTCGATGGTGCCCGACACCTCGTAACCGACGACGCACGGCGGCTTCGGCGCCTCGGGGTAGAGGCCGACCCGGGCGAGATGATCGGCGAAGTTCACGCCCGCGGCACGGACTGCCACGCGCACCTCGCCGGCCGCCGGCGGTGGTGGGTCTGGCCGCTCTTGGACCTTCAGCACCGAGAGATCGCCGTGCTTGGTGATGACGACCGCGCGCACGGCTACTCCGTCGCCTTCGCCTGCTCGAACAGGGTCGCGTCGTGGGCGCAGACCATCAACAGGTCGGGCTCCCGGCGCCGGTACAGCTCGGTGAGGCGAGCGTGGTTGTCCGCCACCTTCTTTCGATCGAAGGCGAGCAGAGGCTCGATGGCCTTGATCGGGCCCGGCACCTTCGAATGTCCGTCCAGGGTGCCGTGGTGATAGAAGGCGTCCCCGCAGTGCAGCACCCAGCGGTGCCCGGCGTCGACGGCGATGCACGCGTGCCCCCGGGTATGACCGGGCAGCGATATCAGCACGATCCCCGGCGCGATCTCGTCGAGCTCCTTGGCGGCCGCAAAGCCCCGCCACTTCTCCCCGGCGGGATCGTGCTCGACGAGCTTGGGTCCGTGCGCCCACTGGGCGGCGCGGAAGCGGGTCTTCTCCCGAAACGTCGGTTCGCGCACTGCGCCGAGCACCTCGGCGGCGGTCACGTGGATCTGCGCGTCGGGGAAGTCGGAGATCCCGCCGATGTGGTCCATGTCGAAATGCGTGACGACGATGTGGCGGACGTCGGCGCGGGTGAAGCCGAGACGCTCCACCTGGCGCAGGGCCGTTTCGTCGTGGTCGAACGTCGGCTTGAAGAGATGGCGCGTCGGTCCGATCCGGGCGTGGTGGTTGCAGTCGTGCGAGCCGAATCCGGTGTCGACGAGGACGAGACCGTTGTCGGTCTCGACGAGCAGGACGTGGCAGACGATCCTCGGGGCACCGTACGGGTTCATCGTCCCGCAGTTGAGATGGTGGACTTTCACAGCTCTCCCGTTCCCACCATGGCGAGTAGCTCGCCGCGTCCGATCTGCGTGACCAGGCTGGCCGAGTCGAAGTAGATGCGTTCGTTGACGATGCGGTCACCCTCGAAGGCGAACACCGCGATGATCGGCACCCGGAAGGCCTTGCCTGTCGGCGACAGACCGTAGAACTCGCCGAGATTCGTTCCCAGCAGGTCGAATTCGACGATGACGGCGTCGTCGGCGACGTGGCAGCGGACGTTGTCGTGGCGCTGGTCCGGGAAAGCGGTTCGGGTGGTCAAGTAGTAGCCCATGACCTCGTCGTCGCCGTCGAACACTTGGCCGGTGGCCATGATCTCGTAGTGCGGATGGCCGTTAAAGGTGGCCAGGGTGCGGTCGAACTCCTTCGTCACCTCGGTGTCCATGTGCTCTCGGATCACCGCGAGGCGGCGGTCACGCAGATCGTCGGAGATCATTCGTGAACTGTATGCCGCCGCTTATGTGTCAGACCGCGGATTGAAGTGCCCCGAGCTGTTGATGCCTGTGCTGACGCTCAGCTGCGGCGAGGTAGGCCGCCCACGCGAACGCCGAGCTGGCGAACAGAATGAACCCGCAGAAGAGCCAGGGGTGTTTGATGCCGCGCCGGCGGCCGTCGATGATCGACCACACCGGGAAGAGCAGGACACTCATGACGGTGTAGTCCTGGCTTGCCGAGCTGGCAGCGGAGTTCGCATATCCGAGCGTGATGAACTCCCACCAGCTTCCGGGACCCCAGATGAAGTTGTGCACGCCGCCGGGTGGTGCGTAGTCGGCCACGTACTGATTGTTGAAGTAGTAGCCGAGCACGACCGTCGCGAGGCCCGCGACGTAATAGAAGAGTTCGAGCCCGGTCACCTGTGGTCCGGAGGAGTAGCGGGCGAAGATCGCGGGATTGGTCTTGACGATGACGGCCATCGTCGCGAACGCGAGGACAAGGTGGACGATCAGCGAAACCATGGGAGCAGTGTCGCACCGGCATCCCGAGTTTTGTCAATATTGACATAACTGGGTGCGGTAGTTTTCTCCCATGGTTCGCCCCGCCCAGACAGCACGAAGTGAGCGCACACGTGAGGCGCTGCGGCAGGCTGCCGTGGTGCGGTTCCTGGCCCAGGGGTTCGAGGAAACGTCTGCCGAGCAGATCGCCGCCGACGCCGGCGTCTCGCTGCGCACGTTCTACCGGCACTTCGCGTCCAAGCACGACCTGTTGTTCGCCGATTACGCAGGCCTGCAATGGTTTCGGGCCGCGCTGTCCGAACGCGCTCCCGACGAATCGATCATCGATGCGGTGCACTCGGCGATCATGGCGCGGCCGTACGACGACTGGGCCGTCGCGCAGACGGCCGCGCTTCGCGCCCAGGAAATCGAACCCGACCGGATCGTCCGGCACATCCGGCAGGTCGAGGCCGATTTCGCCCAGGCCATCGACCAGCACCTCACCGAGGTGGATCCGCCCGCGCCGGGCACCGACGAACGTATGCGGATCGCGGTCACCGCGCGGTGCATCGCGGCGGCGGTGTTCGGCGCGATGGAGGTGTGGATGCTCGGCGAGGAACGCTCGCTGCCCGAGTTGTCACGACTGACCCGGGAGGCACTGGACACGCTCGCCAAGGGGATCAGCTGAAAGTTTTGTCAATATTGACAAAACGTTGGCTGCATGCCAGCCTCAGCGCATGACGAACTTCGATGCGATCGTCGTCGGCGCGGGACACAACGGACTGACCGCCGCCGCACTGCTGCAGAAGGCGGGGCTGCGCACGCTCTGCCTCGATTTCAAGCTCTATGCCGGGGGGATGGCTTCCACCGTCGAGCTGTTCGATGGCTTCAACTTCGAGATCGCCGGGTCGGTGCAGATCCCGACGTCGGCAGTCGTCAGCCGCGAGCTCGGGCTCGACGAGTTGCCGACCGTCGACCTCGACGTGATGTCGGTGTCCCTTCGCGGTGTCGGTGACGAACCACTCGTCTACTACACCGATCCGATGAAACTCATGACCCACATCAACGAGGTGCACGGCGCGGAGGCCGTCAACGGGATGGCGGGCCTGCTGGCGTGGTGTCAAGCGCCGACCCGGGCGCTCGGGCGGTTCGACGCGGGCCAGCCGCCGAAGACGCTCGACGAGATGTATGACTGTGCAACAAACGAATTCGAACGTTCGACGATCACCGATCTGCTGTTCGGCTCGGTCACCGATGTGATCGACCGGTATCTGCCGGACAAGGAGAAGCACGGCGCACTGCGCGGCATGCTCTCACTGCTGGCGTGCAACACCACCTACCGTGGCCCGGCAACCCCCGGCACCGCGGCGGCGTTGGCCTACGGATTCGCCGTTCCCGACGAGAACGCGCTGCTCGTCAAGAAGCTCGAGGGCGGCATCGGTGCACTGACCTCGCATCTGTGCGATGTATTCACCTCCAATGGCGGTGAGTTGCGACTGCGCGCCAAGGTCGAGGAGATTCTGGTCGCCGACGGTCGGGTGACCGGAATCCGGCTGGAGGGCGGCTCCGTCATCACCGCGCCGATCGTGATCTCCGGTATCGCACCGGATCTCACGATCAACGGAATGGTCGACCCCGCCGCGCTGCCTGCAGACATTAGGGAACGCTTCTCACGTCAGGACCACCGCGGCAGCTACCTGCAGATGCATTTCGCGCTCGACGGCATCCCGGAATTCGCGGCGCCCTACGAACTGCTCAACGATCCGGCGATGCAGTCGAACATCGGAATCTTCTCCACCCCTGAGGAATTGCAGCAGCAGTGGGAGGACTGCCGGCACGGGGTCGTGCCCGCCGATCCCTCGATCGCATTGCAGATTCCGTCGGTCAACGACCCGAGCCTGGCGCCGCCGGGCAAGCACGCCGCGTCGGCGTTCTCGCTGTGGTTCCCGATCGAGGAGTCGGAGAAGAGCTACGGCGAGATGAAGGCCGAGATGGGTCAGCGGGTGATCGACAAGATCACCCGACTCGCCCCGAACTTCGAGAGCCTGATCCTCAAGCACACCACCTTCACCCCCAAGCACATGGGCACCATGTTCGGTGCGCCCGGCGGCGACTACTGTCACGGGCTCATCCACCCGGATCAGATCGGGCCGAACCGGCCGGGTCCGAAAGGCTATGTCGATCAACCGATCCCGATCGACGGCCTGTATCTCGGCAGCGCCGGATGTCACGGCGGCCCCGGCATCACGTTCGTACCCGGTTACAACGCGGCGAAGCAGGCGCTGGCCGACGCGTCGTAGACGCTGCGGGTTTTCGATCCACCGCCGACGGGCATCCAAGCGACATGGGGCTCACCGTCGCGGTCACCGGTCCAACGGGCGAAATCGGCATCTCGGCGGTCACCGAACTCGAACGTGACCCCGGCATCGACCGAATCATAGGGATGGCGCGCCGGCCGTTCGACCCGGCGGCCCAAGGCTGGACCAAGACCGAGTACCGGCAGGGTGACATCACCGTGCGCGAGCAGGTCGACGAACTGGTCGTCGACGCCGACGTGGTCGTCCACCTCGCGTTCATCATCATGGGATCGCGCAAGGAGAGCAGCCGGGTCAACCTTGCGGGCACCCGCAACGTCTTCGAGGCGACGGTCGCGGCTCAACGGTCCCGCCGACTGGTCTACACGTCCTCGGTGGCCGCCTACGGCTACCACTCCGACAATCCGATACCCATCACCGAAGATGTGCCGCCGCGCGGCTCGCCCGAGCACTACTACTCCGAGCAGAAGTCCGCGTGCGAAGCCGCGCTGCAGGACATCGTTGCCGGCTCGTCGCTGGAGGTCTATGTGCTGCGCCCGTGCATCGTCGCCGGACCCAAAGCGCATGCGCTGGCCGACGTCATGCCGTGGAATCAGCTGCCCGGGCCCGTGAAGCGCGCGACGAGTGTGCTGCCACTGCTCAAACCGCTGCTTCCCGATCCCGGCGTCCCGCTGCAACTTGCCCATCACGACGATGTCGCCTCGGCGATCGCCTTGGCCGCGACCACGTCGGCTCCTCCCGGTGCCTACAACTTGGCCGGAGATGGGGTGGTCTCGATCTCCACAGTGGCCGAGGAGCTTGGCGCCCGACCCGTGCCGGTGCCCAGAGTCGCGGCGACGGTTGCGTCGGAGGTCATGGCCAGGCTTCCCTTCATTCCGTCTGCGTTGGAATGGCTGCATGCCAGCCGCACGCCGGTCGTCATGGACACGAGCAAAGCGAAGACCCAACTCGGGTGGACGCCGAAATACACTGCGGCCGAGACGCTGTCGGCGCTTGCGGACAGCCTCGACTAACGGGTTGATCGCGTGCACCAGGTGCGTGGAATCAACCCGTTAGCGGAGGTCCGTCGCTAGGTCGCGGGGCCGCTGGGCGTGGCACCGCCCTCGTCGGACCAGTCGACGCCTTCGCCGCCCCGGGCCGGGTCACTCTCGACGTCGTCGTCTGCCTTCGAGGAACCGATGTCGGTCTCAGCGGTCTTGGGCTTGTCGGACTTGCTGTTCGTCATGACCGCCCGAGTACCCAAACTCAGTCGCGACGACTCCGAAGCTGAACCATCCAGTCCTTGGGGACGCGATCAGCAGGTCCCGGAGCGGGCTGGTCGTCGGGATGATTGTCGGGCGGCGCGAGTTTCGGACCGTCGTAATAGGAGTTGGTGTCGTAATTCCAGAACCAGTCCTCACCGGGTTCGAACGAGCGGATGACAGGATGCCCGCTGCTGCGCCAGTGCGCCGTCGCGTGGCGGGCCAGCGAGTCGTCACAGCAACCGATATGCCCGCACGCCGCGCAGCGACGAAGATGCACCCACCAGCCGCCGACCGCATCGCACTCCACGCACCCGGTGCCGCTCGGCGGAACGGTCGGGTCGACGGCGTCGCTCATAGCCAATGAGCCTACCGATTTCGGCGCCATTCGCGGGCAAGCCTTAAATTCAACAAGATTCGAATCGACTGCCGGATGGCGCGGCGGAACTCGGCGCCTCCGAGCCGGTTCTAACCGGCCATCGTCGAGTTCGGCGCGTGCCAGTCGGTCGAGACGAAGCGGTGCTGAATCAGCCACTCGTCCTCGACGGGCACGAACACATCGCGATACCGCCCGTAGTGGTCGAGGCCGATCTCGGTGACGACGGTGAAGTAGCAGGCGACCTGGGCCCGCTCGGGTGTCAGCTCGGTGAACCGAACGTTGGTCACGTTGTGGCGGACAATGCGCCGCACCCCTGACTCCTGGGCCGCCGCATTCGGCGATGCGACCGCGCCGCCGAGGAACTCGACGATGGCGGCACGGCCCCGCACGGCCCCGCCGCCCCGCAGTTCGAGCTCGCCATCCTCGCAGAAGGATTCGGCGAGCTCAGGCAGTCGCATCGCGTCGCCGGACCAGTTGTAGCGGGCCAGCGTGTCCCTGATGCGTTCGCGCGCCGAAAGCTCCCAAATTTCCATGTGGACAACCGTATCGGGCTATCGTCGCCAAATGGCTACCAGCGATTCCCGCGAGGTCGTGATCGAGGCGAGTCCGGAGGAGATCCTCGACGTCATCGCCGACGTCGAAGCCACGCCGAGTTGGTCGTCGCAGTATCAAAGCGCCGAGGTGTTGGAGTCCTATGACGACGGACGGCCGCGCCGGGTCAAGATGAAGGTGAAGTCGGCGGGCATCACCGACGAACAGGTCGTCGAGTACACCTGGGCCGACAACAAAGCCAGCTGGACATTGATCAGTGCTGGTGCGCTCAAGTCGCAAGACGCGTCGTACACGCTGACCCCTGACGGCGACAAAACCAAGGTCAAGTTCGAGATCTCCATCGACCTGTCCGTGCCGATGCCCGGGTTCGTCCTCAAGCGGGCGATGAAGGGGGCGATGGAAACCGCGACGGACGGGCTGCGCAAGCAGGTGCTGAAGGTGAAGAAGGGGAGCTGAGCCGGCGCGTGACGAATACGGGCCCCCTCGCCGGGGTGAAGGTCATCGAACTCGGCGGCATCGGCCCCGGACCGCACGCCGGGATGGTGCTCGCCGATCTGGGCGCCGATGTTGTTCGGCTGCGCCGGCCCGGCGGTCTCGCGATGCCACCCGAGCACCTGGATCTGATGCACCGCGGTAAGCGCACCGTGGACCTCGACGTCAAGAAGCAGCCGCAGGCCCTGCTCGACCTGGCCGCCAAGGCCGACGTCCTGCTCGACTGCTTTCGACCCGGCACCTGCGAACGCCTCGGCATCGGGCCCGACGAGTGCGCCGCCGCCAACCCGCGGCTGATCTTCGCGCGAATCACCGGGTGGGGACAGGACGGCCCGCTGGCGATGACCGCTGGTCACGACATCAACTACCTGTCGCAGACAGGAGCGTTGTCCGCCATCGGTTTTCGTGACCGGCCGCCCGTCGCGCCGCTCAACTTCGTGGCTGATTTCGGCGGCGGGTCGATGCTCGTGTTGCTGGGCATCGTCACCGCGCTCTACGAACGGGAACGGTCGGGCAGGGGCCAGGTGATCGACGCCGCCATGGTCGACGGGGTCAGCGTGCTCGCGCAGATGATGTGGACGATGAAGGCGACGGGTTCACTGAAAGACGAGCGCGAGTCGTTCCTGCTCGACGGCGGCGCACCGTTCTACCGCACCTACGAGACATCCGACGGCAAGTACATGGCCGTCGGCGCCATCGAACCGCAGTTCTTCGCGCAACTTCTCGAGGGCCTCGGGCTGTCACCCGACGAGGTACCCAACCAGTTCGACGTCGGGGCCTACGACCGGATGCGTGCGATCTTCACCGAGCGATTCGCGGGCAGGACCCGCGACGAGTGGACCGCCGTCTTCGCCGGCACTGACGCATGTGTCACCCCGGTGCTGACCTGGACCGAGGCCTCGCACAACGAGCATCTCCTGGCGCGCTCAACGGTGATCTCGCCGCACGGTGTCGAGCAGGCAGCACCGGCACCGCGGTTCTCCCGCACCCCGGCGGGCCCGGTCGGAACCCCGCCCAAAGAGGCCACTCCGATCTCCGACATCGTTTGGTGAAAATTAGCTGCAAATTCCATTACATGAGGAGAACAAGGTAGCTATGATTTGCCACTATGACTGTCCGAGCATCCAGAGAGGTGGTCTTCGACGCCTCGCCTGAGGCGATCATGGACGCGCTCGCCGACATCGAAGCCGTGCCCTCGTGGTCGCCGCTGCACAAGCACACCGAAGTCGTGGACCGCCACCCTGACGGCCGCCCGCACCACGTCAAGGCGACGTTCCGGATCATGGGGATCACCGACAAGGAGGTCCTCGAGTACCACTGGGGTGACGACTGGATGGTCTGGGATGCGACCGCAACCGGTCAGCAGCGCGGTCAGCATGCCGAGTACAACCTCGTCCGCGAGGGCGACGGAAAGACGCGGGTGCGGTTCGACATCATTCTCGATCTGGCGGCGCCGGTGCCCCGCTTCCTTGTCCGTCGGGGGAAGCAGATGGTGCTCGACATCGCGACCGAAGCGCTGCGCCAACGCGTGATGGCGGGCAGCACCGCGTAACGAGTCCGCTGCGTACGGAAGAGTCTGACCTCGAAGCGCTTTGGGCCGTCGCCCGCAACATCGACGCAATATAGCCTGCCTACCGTGATCGGATGCGGCGCCCCTCGGTACTGGTCGACCGGCTGACCGCCCATCCCGCCGGCCGGTCGCAACAAGCGATTCTCGACGAACTGCGTCGCGTCATCCTCGACGGTGCCGTCCTGCCAGGCACTCCGATTCCACTCGCTGAGGTCGCCGACCTTTTCGGCGTCAGCCAGATCCCGGTCCGTGAGGCGTTGAAGACCCTGATCGGCGAAGGACTCGTCTCGCACCGCAACAATTTCGGCTACGCCGTCGCCCAACTCACTCCGCAGGAACTGCGCGAGATGTACATCGTGCGTGAGACTTTGGAGGCTGCTGCGCTGGCGGCGTCGGTGGCCAACGCGACTGACGAGGACCGCGCTGCCGTCCTCGTCGCCCACGATCTCCTCGAGCAGGCGATCCGTGACGACGATCCAGTGACCTACCACCGCCAGAGTCGTGAATTCCACCTGGCGCTGACGCGCCCGTCGCGCATGCACAGGCTGATGCACATGCTCGAGTCGGCGTGGAACGTGACCGAACCCGTGCAGTCGATGGTGCACGTCACTCCCGACGACAGAACCGCGCTGCACGCCGACCATCGCCGGATGGTGGAGTTGTTCCAGGCGGGTGACGTCGAGCAATTGCTCACCACCGCCGAACTGCATGCGCAGCGGCTCAACTCCGTGATCGCCACCCTGCCGACCGACACCGGCCTGCTGGTCGCGCCGAATATATCTTCTGCGCAATAGCCGGGTAGTTCGCAGGAAATCCCGGCGCAATACGCCGTGGATAGCGTCCGCGCATGACCGACCTCGAGACATCTGCAACTACGAAGGGCCTACCACCCGGCGCGGTAGTCGGCGCGGACGACCTCGTCGAAGCGGCCGGCCACCCGGTCGGCGGCGGCGTCATCAAACCGGGCTACGACCCGCGTCTGACCAACGAGGACCTCGCGCCGCTCGGCAAGCAGACATGGACCTCCTACAACATCTTCGCGTTCTGGATGTCCGACGTGCACAGCGTCGGCGGCTACGTGACGGCGGGCAGCCTGTTCGCGCTCGGCCTGGCCAGCTGGCAGGTGCTGGTGGCGCTGCTGGTCGGCATCACCATCGTGTACTTCTTCTGCAACCTGGTCGCCAAGCCCAGCCAAGCCGCGGGCGTGCCTTATCCGGTGATCTGCCGCACGGTGTTCGGGGTGCTGGGCGCGAACATTCCGGCGATCATCCGCGGCCTGATCGCCATGGCGTGGTACGGCATTCAGACGTACCTGGCTTCGGCCGCCCTGGATATCGTGCTGCTCAAGCTGTTTCCCGGTCTCATGCCGTATGCGGTGGTCGAAAACTACGGATTCGCGGGTCTCTCCTTGCTCGGGTGGGGCAGCTTCCTGCTGCTGTGGGTGTTGCAGGCCTGCGTGTTCTGGCGGGGCATGGAATCGATCCGCAAATTCATCGACTTCTGCGGACCGGCCGTGTACGTCGTGATGTTCATCCTGTGCGGATATCTGATCCACAAAGCCGGTTGGGGGGCCATCGATCTCAACCTCGGCGAGGTCACCTACACCGGATGGGCGTCGCTGCCGGTGACGTTGGGTGCGATCGCTCTGGTGGTGTCGTACTTCTCCG
Source organism: Mycobacterium barrassiae (assembly GCF_025822765.1). Taxonomy (GTDB): domain Bacteria; phylum Actinomycetota; class Actinomycetes; order Mycobacteriales; family Mycobacteriaceae; genus Mycobacterium; species Mycobacterium barrassiae. Next base: position 48,467 of record NZ_JACKUK010000025.1, read on the forward strand.
GGCCGATGCTCAACTTCGGTGACTTCTCCCGGTACGGCAAGTCGTTCGCGGCGGTCAAGCGCGGCAACTTCCTCGGCCTGCCGGTCAACTTCCTGGTCTTCTCGATCCTGGTCGTGGTCACGGCGTCGCTCACCGTGCCGGTGTTCGGCGAGCTGATCACCGACCCAGTCGAGACCGTGGCCCGTATCGACAGCACCTTCGCAATCGTGTTGGGCGCCTTGACGTTCACGATCGCCACCATCGGCATCAACATCGTCGCCAACTTCATCAGTCCGGCGTTCGACTTCTCCAATGTCAGTCCGCAGCGAATCAGCTGGCGCGCAGGCGGCATGATCGCCGCCGTCGGTTCGGTGCTCATCACCCCGTGGAACCTCTACAACAATCCGGAGGTCATCCACTACACGCTCGAGACTCTCGGCGCGTTCATCGGCCCGCTGTTCGGTGTGCTGATCGCCGACTACTACCTGGTGCGCAAGCAGAAGATCGTCGTCGATGATCTCTTCACCATGGAGACGACCGGAAAGTACTGGTACACCAAGGGGTACAACCGAGTCGCGGTGCTCGCCACCGTCGTCGGCGCCACGCTGGCCGTCATCCCCGTGCTGCTCGGCGGCTCGGTGGTGGGTATGCACACCGCAGCGCAGTACAGCTGGTTCATCGGCTGCGGTGTGGCGTTCGTCCTCTACACCCTGGTGGCACGCCGCGACGCACTGGTCGCAGAATCGGTGTCGTGACACGAATCTGGGTGATCAACCCGAACACCACCGAGGCGATGACGGCCACGATCGAGCAGTGCGCTCGGGCCGTCGTCGCACCGGGCACCTCCGTCACCGGCGTCACCTCCGAGTACGGGCCGCCGTCGATCGAGAGCCATTACGACGAGGCGATGAGCGTGCCCGGACTGCTGCAGGCCATTCAACGCGGGGAACGCGAGGGCGTGGACGGCTACGTCATCGCCTGCTTCGGTGATCCCGGACTGGACGCCGCCCGAGAGGTCGCACGGGGTCCGGTGGTCGGCATCGCGGAGGCCGCCATGCACACCGCGAGTCACCTGGGCCGCGGGTTCAGCGTGGTGACCACGCTGGCTCGCACCATGGGGCGCGCCGCCGATCTCGCCGAACATTATGGGATGCAGCGGTTCTGCCGGGGTATCCATGCGTGCGAGATCGCGGTCCTCGATCTCGAGACCGATCCCGATGCCCAGAAGATCGTCACCGAGGCGTGCCGCGACGCCGTCGAATCCGACGGGTCCGACGTCGTGGTGCTCGGATGTGCAGGCATGGCCGACATGTGCGCGTCGATCTCGGCCGAGCTCGGCGTTCCCGTGGTCGACGGCGTTACGGCGGCGACGCTGATCGTGCAGTCGCTGGTCACCATGGGACTGAGCACGTCCAAGCGCGGCGAGTTCGCGGCACCGCCTCCGAAGGACTACACGCTCGGCGGGTGAGTGGCGCGCCAGTGGTTCGCGATCTCGATGCGTCGCGCCACCCAGACGCGATCGTGAGCGGTGACGTGGTCGAGGAACCGCTGCAGCGAGGCGGCGCGTGCCGGTCGTCCGACGAGGCGGCAATGCAGTCCGACCGACAGCATTTTCGGTTGACCCGCAACGCCTTCGGCGTAGAGCACGTCGAAGGCGTCACGCAGGTGTGCGAAGAACTCGTCACCGTTGGCGAACCCGGCCGGTGATGCGAAGCGCATGTCGTTGGTGTCCAGGGTGTATGGCACCACCAGGTGGTCGGTATCGCGTACCCGCACCCAGTAGGGCAGGTCGTCGGCATAGGAGTCCGAGTCGTAGACGAATCCGCCGTGCTCGACGACCAGGTCGCGGGTGTGTGGTGAATCGCGGCCGGTGTACCACCCGAGCGGGCGTGCTCCGGTGAGCTCGGTGAGGATGTCGACCGCCTCGGCCATGTGCGCCCGCTCGGTGTCCTCGTCGATCAGCTGGTAGGACTTCCACCGCAGCCCGTGACAGGCGATCTCGTGGCCGAGCTCGAGGAAGGCCGCGACGGCTTCCGGGTTTCGCTGCATTGCCCTGGCGACCGCAAAGATCGTCAACGGCAGCCCGCGGTCCTCGAAAATCCGCAGTATCCGCCACAATCCGGCCCGCGAGCCGTATTCGTAGAGCGACTCCATGCTCATGTGTCGATCGCCGAAAGGCTCGGCGGGGGTGATCTCGGAGAGGAACGTCTCCGACGCGGCATCGCCGTCGAGTACGCAGTTCTCGGCTCCCTCCTCGTAGTTGAGGACGAACGAGACGGCGATGGCTGCGTCGCCGGGCCACCGCGGATGCGGTGGGTGCGCGCCGTAGCCGACCATGTCTCGCGGATAGTCGTTCACAGGAGCTCACCGAACAACCGCAGCCGGGCCAGGCCGCCGTCGGGGTAGATGTCCAGCCTGGCCTCGGTCACGGTGGCGTCCGCGTCGACCAGGAACCGGTGCCGGGTGTCGGGCAGCAGGTTGGTCCGGGGCAGGAGTTCCACCCATTGACCCTGGGTGTCAAGCCCTTTCAGCGATGCCGCGGCGGGGCTGTTGCCGATGAAGTAGGAGGTGTCGATCTCCGCCAGCCGTATCCGGCCGGGTCCCGCCAGCCGGATGTGCACCCAGTCGTTGGCGGCGTCGCGCCGGCGCGCGGTCTCCCAGCCGTCGCCCATGACCTTGGCAAGCCCGGGGAAGATCAGGTTCTGCGGTGAGCTGTAGAACCGGTTCGAGCAATCCAGCACCAGCCCGCCGTTCTCCAGTGCGGCCAGATCGACGGGGCCACTGCCGAGGAAGCGGCGGTCGGGTTTGCCTTCGCCGTGTACCCGCAGCCGCGCCACGCCGCCATCGGGATATATGCGCAGCCGGACGTGGGTCCACCGGCGGTCGGACGTCACCTCGAACGGGTTTCGGCTGTCGCCGTAGATCTTGGCGCGCTCGACGATGCTCACCCAACCCGGTTCGGCGGCAAGCTCTTCCGCGGTCGGATAGCCGTCGACCTCCAGCGCGTCCAGTGATGCCTCCGGCGGGAAGTTGCCCTTGAACCACGCCGTGTCGATGACCACACCGCGGATCACGCCGGGCACACCGAGGCGCACGATCGCCTCGTCGAAACCGGGTTCGCGGCGCCGCCGGGTCTCCCACCCGTCATAGATCTGGCCGCGGTGTCCGAACGTGGCGGGCTGATACTTCGCAGGCCCCGGCTTGATTAGGTTCTCCTTCTCGGCGAAGGATTCGTCGTTGGCCCAAACGACCGCCCCGCCCGCCGTGCGCAGCGCCAGGTCGGGCAGCCAGGTGAAATCCGGTGGTGAAGTGGTCATGACAGCTTGCGGTTCTTCAGGTTTCGCAACACCGTGATGTCGGCGCCGGGCGCCAGAGCCAGCACGTCGTCGATGGTGAACGCGTCGACAGCCAGTCCGCGCAGTACGACGGTCGCCAGTGCCTCGGCGGTCGCCGGTTCGTCGACGATCACACCGCCGCGGCGGTCGAGATACGCCTGCAGCCGCGGCGCGGCAGTCGCCAGTGCGGCCTGAAAGAACGTGATCGTGGCCAGCCAGCGGGTGACGAGATGTCCGGGATGCATGTCCCAGCCCTGGTAGTAGCCGCGCTCCAGGGCGCGGGTGACCAGGTGGTGGTGTCTCCGGAGCGCCGAGCGGACCTGATCGTCCGTGCCGACCGGTATCACCTGCGTGGAGCCGTCGGCGACGCGCACGCCGGTCTGTGCCGAAGCGGCCAGCATGACGGCCTTGGCGTGGTCGGCGACCGGGTGATCGAGTGACTGCTGCTGCGGTGCGATACCGCATGCTGCGCTGTAATCATAAGTGCCGTAATGCAACCCGAGGCAGCGTCCGTCGCTACGGTGCAGGGCCTTGGCGACGGTGGCGGTGCCGTCGGCGCCGATGATTGCCTGCGGGCTCTCGATCTGCAGCTCGAAACGTAGTGTGCGGTCGGGTAGCCCGTGCGCTTGTTCCAGGGCTTCGCAGAGCCATACCGCGGCGGTGGCCTGTTCGGCCGCGCGCACCTTGGGGACCGTGAACACGAAGCCGGACGGGACCTGGCCAGCGGCGTCGAGCACCAACTCGAGGGTGCGGATGGCGCGTTTGCGTTCGGTGACAGTGAGCCCCTTGATTCGGATACCGCAGAGGTCGATGCCGAGCGCCGCGAGCGTGTGTCCCGCGCGTCGGGCGTCGCGGTCTTCGGTGTCGTCGGGGCGGTGTCCGTATCCGTCTTCGAAGTCCAGCCGCAGATCCTGTATCGGCGCGGACACCAACCGCTGCCGCACGGCGCCGACCGCGTCGTCGCCGCCGAGTTCGACGAGCAGGTCGTGCTGGCGGTCGAGCAGATCAGTGGCGGCCGTACCCCAGTCCGCAGGCGTGGTCACGGTGGCATCGGCGGCGCTGACGTACACGGTGTGCACGGGCTGGTCGACGTCGCCGCCGGGGTAGCGGGCGTCGAGATCGGCCTCCACCCCCGCCAGCAGTTCGTCGATGCGGGCGTGAAGCGTCGGCACTATCGGCCTGCCGGGTTCTGCCACCCGTCCATCGTCACAGATGCCGGCTGCCACGTCGCATCGACGACAGCCGGCGGATGGCCTCATCGAGGGTGTCGTCGCGCTTGCAGAACGCGAAGCGCACCAGGTGGTTCCACTGCTCGAAGTCCGCACCGTCCGGATCGCAGAACGCCGCCATCGGTATCGCCGCCACGCCCGTCTTCTCGGGCAGTTCGGCGCAGAACGTCGTGCTGTCGTCATAGCCCAGGGGCCGAGGGTCGGCGCACAGGAAATAGGTGCCCAAACTGTCGTGCACGTCGAAGCCGATGTCGGACAGCGCCGAGCCGAGTCGGTCGCGCTTGGCCTGCAACGAATCCCGCAGCGCGGCGACCCAGGTGTCCTCGGTGTTGAGCGCATGCGCGACGGCGGGCTGGAACGGGGCCCCGCCGACGTAGGAGAGGTACTGCTTGGCTGCGCGTACCCCGGCGATGAGTTCTGCCTGGCCGCAGGCCCATCCGATCTTCCAGCCGGTGACGTTGAACATCTTCGCGGCACTGGAGATGGTGATGGTGCGCTCGGCCATCCCGGGATAGTTCGCGAGCGGGAGGTGGCTGCGGCCGTCGAACACCAGATGTTCGTAGACCTCGTCGGAGATGACCAGGAGATCAGCTTCGACGGCGAGTTCGGCCAGCGCTTTCAGCTCGGCGTCGCTGGCGACCATCCCCGTCGGGTTGTGCGGCGAGTTGACGATCAGCGCCTTGGTCTTCGGCGTCACGGCCCGGCGCAGGCCGTCGACGTCGATCGCGAAGCCGCGACCGTCGGCCACCATGGGTACGGCGCGCCGCTCACAGCCCGCCATCGCCAGCACGGGGGAGTAGGAGTCGTAGAACGGCTCGATGAGCAGCACCTCCGAGCCGGGCTCCACGAGGCCCAGGACCGACGCGGCGATCGCTTCGGTGGCGCCGACAGTCACCAGCACCTCGGTGTCCGGGTCGTAGTCGGTTCCGAAGTTCCGTTTGCGCTGCGCGGCGATCGCCTCACGAAGCGGTGCGATACCGAGGCCGGGCGGGTACTGGTTGACGCCCTCGGCGATCGCGTTCTCCGCGATCTTCAGCATCGCCGGCGGACCGTCCTCGTCGGGGAAGCCCTGGCCCAGGTTCACGGCGCCGATGCGCGCCGCAAGCGCCGACATCTCGGCGAAGATCGTCACCGCGTACGGCTGCAGGCGTCGGACTGTCACGGTCACCATCTTGCCGAGCAGACGCAAACTGCCCCAACACGCCGCGATAAATGGGCGCTTTGCGTCTGCTCGCGGGGAGCGACAGGCTGCCCAACCAGCCGGTTGGGTGGGGCTGTAGGCTGCGACCAGAGGACTACCGCCCATGTGGGCAGGTTCCCAACAACCCCATCTGAACAGGAAAAATCTTCATGTCTGAAGAAGCCTTCATCTACGAAGCCATTCGTACACCTCGAGGCAAGAACCGGGGCGGCGCCCTCAACGAGGTCAAGCCGGTCAACCTGGTCGTAGGCCTGATCGACGAGATCCGCAGCCGCTTCCCCGACCTGGACGAGACGCTGATCAGCGACGTCATCCTCGGTTGCGTGTCGCCCGTGGGCGACCAGGGCGGCGACATCGCCCGCACCGCGGCCCTGGTGGCCAACCTGCCCGAGACCACCGGCGGCTTCCAGCTCAACCGGTTCTGCGCCTCCGGCCTGGAGGCCGTCAACACCGCCGCACAGAAGGTCCGCTCCGGCTGGGATGACCTGGTGCTCGCCGGTGGTGTCGAGTCGATGAGCCGCGTGCCGATGGGCTCCGACGGCGGCGCCTGGGCCAGCGATCCCGAGACCAACTACCGCATCGGCTTCGTCCCGCAGGGCATCGGCGCCGACCTGATCGCCACCATCGAGGGCTTCTCCCGCGAGGACGTCGACCGCTACGCGCTGCGCAGCCAGGAGAAGGCCGCGGCCGCATGGTCGGGCGGTTACTTCGCCAAGTCCGTCGTGCCGGTCCGCGACCAGAACGGTCTGGTCATCCTCGACCATGACGAGCACATGCGTCCCGACACCACGCTCGAGGGCCTCGGTCAGCTCAAGACCGCGTTCGACGGTGTCGGTGCGATGGGCGGCTTCGATGATGTGGCGCTGCAGAAGTACCACTTCGTCGAGAAGATCAACCACGTCCACACCGGCGGTAACAGCTCCGGCATCGTCGACGGCGCCGCGCTGGTGCTCGTCGGCTCTGAAAGTGCGGGGAAGTCGCAGGGGCTGACGCCGCGCGCCCGCATCGTGGCCACCGCCACCAGTGGCGCCGACCCGGTCATCATGCTGACCGGCCCGACGCCGGCCACCCGCAAGGTGCTCGACCGTGCGGGTCTGACGGTCGACGACATCGACCTGTTCGAGCTGAACGAGGCGTTCGCCTCGGTGGTGTTGAAGTTCCAGAAGGATCTGAACATCCCCGACGAGAAGCTCAACGTCAACGGTGGCGCCATCGCGATGGGTCACCCGCTGGGCGCCACCGGCGCCATGATCACCGGAACCATGGTCGACGAGCTCGAGCGGCGTGGCGCCAAGCGTGCGCTGATCACGCTGTGCATCGGCGGCGGCATGGGTGTGGCCACCATCATCGAGCGCGTCTGAGCCGCGTCGGAACAGAGGAAACGAAAGACCATGGCAGAGAACACCATCAAGTGGGACAAGGATGCCGACGGCATCGTCACCCTGACGTTGGACGACCCGACCGGTTCGGCCAACGTGATGAACGAGCACTACACCGAATCCATGCACAACGCGGTGGAACGGCTTGTCGCGGAGAAGGATTCGATCACCGGCGTCGTCATCACCAGCGCGAAGAAGACCTTCTTCGCCGGCGGTGACCTCAAGGGCATGATCAACCTCGGCCCGGACGACGCGGCCGAGGCGTTCGCCACCCCGGAGGCGATCAAGGCCGACCTGCGCAAGCTGGAGACGCTGGGCAAGCCGGTCGTGGCGGCCATCAACGGCGCCGCACTCGGCGGTGGCCTGGAGATCGCGCTGGCCACCCACCACCGGATCATCGCCGACGTTCCCGGCGCAGTCGTCGGCTTCCCAGAGGTGACGCTGGGCCTGCTGCCCGGCGGCGGCGGGGTGGCCCGCAGCGTGCGGATGTTCGGCATCCAGAAGGCATTCATGGAGGTGCTGAGCCAGGGCACCCGGTTCAAGCCGGGCAAGGCCAAGGAGATTGGCCTGGTCGACGAGGTCCTGCCGACCGTCGACGAGCTCGTCCCCGCGGCGAAGGCCCGGATCAAGGCCAACCCCGACGCACACACCCAGCCGTGGGACCAGAAGGGCTACAAGATGCCCGGCGGCACCCCGAGCAGCCCGGGCCTGGCGAGCATCCTGCCGTCGTTCCCCGCACTGCTGAAGAAGCAGCTCAAGGGTGCGCCGATGCCGGCGCCGCGCGCGATCCTCGACGCGGCTGTGGAGGGTGCGCAGGTGGACTTCGACACCGCCAGCCGTATCGAGAGCCGCTACTTCACGAAGTTGGTCACCGGTCAGGTCGCCAAGAACATGATCCAGGCGTTCTTCTTCGACCTGCAGGCCATCAACGGCGGCGCCTCACGGCCGGACGGTATCGCCAAGCAGGAGATCAAGAAGATCGGCGTGCTTGGCGCGGGCATGATGGGCGCAGGCATCGCCTACGTGTCGGCCAAGGCCGGCTTCGACGTCGTGCTCAAGGACGTCAGCCTCGAAGCCGCGCAGAAGGGCAAGGGCTACTCCGAGAAGCTGGAAGCCAAGGCGCTCGAGCGGGGCAAGACCACAAAGGAGAAGTCGGACGCGCTGCTGGCTCGCATCACGCCGACCGCGGAGGCCGCCGACCTCAAGGGCGTCGACTTCGTGATCGAGGCCGTCTTCGAGAACCAGGAACTCAAGCACAAGGTGTTCCAGGAGATCGAGGACATCGTCGAGCCGAACGCGCTGCTGGGTTCGAACACCTCCACGCTGCCGATCACCGGTCTGGCGACCGGCGTGAAGCGCCAGGAGGACTTCATCGGTATCCACTTCTTCTCGCCGGTCGACAAGATGCCGCTGGTGGAGATCATCAAGGGCGAGAAGACTTCCGACGAGGCGTTGGCCCGGGTGTTCGACTACACCTTGGCCATCGGCAAGACCCCGATCGTGGTCAACGACAGCCGCGGCTTCTTCACCAGCCGCGTCATCGGCACCTTCGTCAACGAGGCGCTCGCGATGCTGGGTGAGGGTGTGCCCGCGGCCAGCATCGAGCAGGCGGGTGCGCAGGCCGGTTACCCGGCGGCGCCGCTTCAGCTCTCGGATGAGCTCAACCTGGAGCTGATGCAGAAGATCGCGACCGAGACCCGCAAGGCCGCCGAGGCCAGCGGCGCGACCTACGAGCCGCACCCGGCGGAGGCCGTCGTGAACAAGATGATCGAGATCGGTCGTCCGTCGCGACTCAAGGGCGCCGGCTTCTACGAGTACGCCGACGGCAAGCGCGTCGGCCTGTGGCCGGGCCTGGCCGACACGTTCGGCTCGAACAACGCTGATATTCCGTTGCAGGACATGATCGACCGCATGCTGTTCGCCGAGGCGCTGGAGACCCAGAAGTGCCTCGACGAGGGCGTGCTGACCTCGACCGCCGATGCGAACATCGGCTCGATCATGGGCATCGGCTACCCGCCCTACACCGGCGGCAGCGCGCAGTTCATCGTCGGCTACGAGGGTGAACTGGGCGTCGGCAAGGACGCGTTCGTCGCGCGGGCCAAGCAGTTGGCCGAGCGCTACGGCGACCGGTTCACCCCGCCGCAGTCGCTGCTCTAAACCGATACGCGAAAGCCCCCGGAACTCTTGCGGTTTCGGGGGCTTTTGCGTTGGACACGCAGCGGTTCGCTAACCCACGGCGGCAACCGGTTCGGCGGCCATCCGCGTCCACAGCGTCTCGAGGGCGACCAACACGTCCGAACTCGTGGCGTGCGCCCCGAAAACGCCGCCCTGCATCGTGATCATCTTCAGCGCGGCAAGGTGATTCGCGTAATCGGTTGCGCCCGTCGCATCGGACACCACCAAGCATTCGTAACCGCGGTCGTTGGCGTCGCGCATCGTGGTGTGCACGCAGACATCGGTGGTGATGCCGGTGAAGATGATGTGAGTGATCTGGTTCGTCTGCAGGATCAGATCCAGATCCGTCGCGTAGAAGCTGCCCTTGCCTGGCTTGTCGATCACCAGTTCGCCTGGCAGCGGAGCCATTTCGGGCACCAGTTCCCACCCCGGCTCACCCCGGGTGAGGATGCGTCCGCACGGCCCGACCGATCCGATCTCGGCGCCGATCTGAGCCGAGCGCCATCTCTTGTTGGGCGGCAGATCCGACAGGTCCGGTCGGTGGCCCTCGCGGGTGTGGATGATGAACAACCCCGCGTCGCGTGCGGCGTTGAGCACCCGCTGCGCCGGGCCGAGGGGCATGCGGACCAGGGAGAGGTCGTAACCCATCCGGTCGACATAGCCGCCCTCACCGCAGAAATCGACCTGCCAGTCGATGTTGATCAACGCGGTGTGCTCGGCGACGATGTCGCCGTCGTAAGGCCACGCATAGGGTTTGGCGTCGATGGTCACCGGGGTCGTCATACGGGCTTCTCCACTCAGGGCCGTCGAATTGTCACTTGTATACAGTCCGTCGGCCGCTGACGCGGTCGCCAACGGTTAGGGCCGCGTGAAGATTTCGTTACGAGGCCAGTGCGCTTGCGGTCAGATCGATCCGAGGTCGGCGGATAGCCAGTGCGCCGGCTTCATGAAGATGGCGACGCTGTCGCCGTGCTCGCGGCGGGCGAACTCCAGATAGCCGTCGACCTTTTCGGGCGGCAGATAGCGCTTGACCATCTCGACGAGTTGCTCGTCGGTGGCCGGCTCGATGCGGCTGACCGGACCGTCGACCGCTACGTATCGCACTGTGGGCTCGAGGCGCTGGGCCATCAATGTGAACTCACCCTGCGACTCGATCAGCCGATGCTTACGCGAACCGTTGCCGGTGTGCACCCACAGCTCACCGCCGGGACTGTACTGGTACCAGATGGGAACGGTCAGAGGTCCGCGCTTGTCGCCTGCGCTCACCGACAGCGCCCCGATATGCGGCTCGGCCAGAAACTGTTCGCGTTCTTCTTTGGAAAGGGCCATGTTGCCCACGCTAGACCCGACGTCCGTCGGGCCGGTGGGCTTACGTCAGCAGCCGATGCGCGAGAAGAACGCCACGGCGACGAGGCCGATGACGAAGGCCACCTGTGGCTGACCCATTGCCAGGGTGCTCGCGACGCCTGCGATCGCGGCAATCGCAATGACGGCCAACAGGAGGACCATGTACCAACGGACGTGGATCGCCCCGGGATGACGCATGTGGTGCGACTTCAACTCCGTCATGGAGTCACGCCGTCCGAACATCGATCACTCCTTGTGGCTTGCGTCACATGAATGCTTCCTTGTGAGCCACACCATACAACACCTGACGGCGAACGCACACGCTGACTGGAGGATGTCGCCATTGCAGGCTGATAACGGCCCGACCACTACTTTTGTGCTGGAAACTTCGACGTGATCCTGTGGCAATTCCAGAGATGAGCTAACAAATGACCGATTTTTGTCAGCTGCCCGCTCATGAGCTGGTTCGTCTGATGGCCGCCGGGACGGTCTCGTGCCGGGAGGTCATCGAGGCGCACCTTGCACGCATCGACGCCGTCAATCCCGCTCTCAACGCGCTCGTGGCGGCCACCGATCCGCAGCAGTGCCTGGCCGCCGCCGCTGAGGCCGACGACCGTGTCGCACGCGGCGCCCCGCTCGGCCGCGCCCACGGACTGCCAGTCGTGGTCAAGGACGTCATGAAGGTCGCCGGCCTCGAATGCTCGGGCGGCAGCCCGGCGCTGCGCGCCACCGCCTCCGACGACGCGACGGTGGTGGCGCGGCTTCGCAACGAAGGCGCGATCGTGCTCGGACTCACGAACGTCCCCGAAATGGGCCGCGGTGGCGAGTCGAACAACAACCTCTACGGCCGCACCAACAATCCGTTCGACCTGTCGCGGACCCCGGGTGGCAGCAGCGGCGGTTCGGCGGCGCTGGTCTGCGCGGGCGGCGCCGCGCTGAGCGTCGGGTCGGACGGCGGCGGCAGCATCCGACAGCCGTCGCACAACACCGGAATCGCCGGCCTCAAGCCGACCCACGGGCGAATTCCGCGGACCGGCAGCGTCTTCGGCGATGCGCTCGGCATCTTCGGACCGTTCAACTGCTACGGCCCGCTGGCGAGGTCCGTGGCGGATCTGCACCTGGGCCTGTCGATCATGAACGGTCCGGATCTACGTGATCCCTACGCGGTGCCCGCGCCGCTCAGCGATCCCGGCGACGTCGACCTGGCCCGGCTTCGGGTCGCCACCTACCTCGACGACGGCATCTCGCCGCCCGAAGAGGACGTCGCGGCCGTCGTCGGCGACGCGGTGCGGGTGCTGACGGACGTGGTCGGCCTCGTCGAGCACGACGCGCCGCTGTGCCTCGGCCGCACGATCGAATTGTTGTGGGAGTCCGTGTTCCTCGGCGGCGACCGCGGCGAAGGGTTCGAAGCCGACCTGGCGGCGATCGGTGCGACTGACCCTTCCGAGGAACTCGCCGAGTTCCTCAAACAAGCGCGACGGGTCGACTTCTCGCTGTCGGAGGCTAGACGGCGGCTCACCGAGATCGACGCCTACCGCATCGAAATGCTCGAGTTCATGGCCGACTACGACGTGATCATCGGACCTGCCATGCCGACCGCGGCCAAGCCGCACCACCACGGGCTCGTCGAGATATCGGACTTCTCCCACCTCATGGCACACAACCTCACCGGCTGGCCGGCCGTCGTCGTCCGGTGCGGCACTTCGCACGAGGGTCTGCCCATCGGTGTGCAGATCGCGGCAAGGCCGTGGGAGGACGCGACGGCGCTCGCGGTGGCGCGCCGACTGGAAACGGCACTGGGAGGATGGCGTCCCCCGCCGCTGGTTGCATAGAGTCGGGAGCCATGCGCTTCGGACTGTTCATCCCACAGGGCTGGCGACTCGATCTCATCGACATTCCCCCGGATCAGCAGTGGTCGGTGATGCGTGACCTCGCCGCGTACGCCGACGGCAGCGGCGCGTGGGACTCGTTGTGGGTCTACGACCACTTCCACACCGTCCCGGTGCCGACGGACGAGGCGACGCACGAGGCGTGGTCGCTGATGTCGGCATACGCCGCGGTCACGTCGCGCATCAAGCTCGGCCAGATGTGTACGGCCATGGGCTATCGCAACCCGGTCTATCTGGCGAAGGTCGCCGCCACCGCGGACATCATCTCCGGCGGTCGGGTGCAGATGGGTATCGGCGGCGGCTGGTATCAGCACGAGTGGGAGGCGTACGGCTATGGATTCCCCTCCGCCGGTACGCGATTGAAGATGCTCGACGAGGGCGTGCAGATCATGCGCGACGCCTGGCGCGACGGCCGAGTCACCTTCCACGGCAAGCACTATCAGGTCGACGGCGCGATCGTCGCCCCGAAGCCGTTGCAGGAGGGCGGCTTGCCGATGTGGATCGCGGGTGGTGGGGAAAAGGTCACGCTGAAAATCGCGGCGAAGTATGCGCAGTACACGAACTTCACCTCGGAGCCAGAGGGATTCGCGCACAAGTCGCAGGTGCTCGCGGACCACTGCCGGGATGTCGGCACCGACTTCGACGCGATCGTGCGGTCGGCCAACGTCAACGCCGTGATCGGCACGTCGGAAGAAGATGTCGACGAACGCATCGCCCGGTTGCGTGCCCGGCAGGTCACCAAAGCCAACGAGCAGGCGGTCGACGCGATGCTCGACAACGTGAAGTCGCCAGACTCCGCAAGTGGCACAACGGAACAGGTCGTCGAGAAACTGAAGCGCCTGCGCGACCTGGGTTGCGAGTACGCGATTCTCTACTTCCCCGAGGCCGCGTATGACCGCTCAGGCATCGAGATGTTCGAGCGCGAGGTCATCCCCGCGCTGAGCTAGTCAGGGCCGCGGTGCGATGGGCCCGTTGGCCGGTAGCGCGTTGGGGTCGACGGGCTGTTGCACGTTCGGGTCGGGCGGCGCGTCGAAGTACCCGGGCGGTGGTGGCCCGGTGAGCGGGTAGTACCCCTCCGGCAGCGGGGGGCCGCCTTCGTAAACCTTCGTCGTCACCGGCCCGTTCGACGCGGGGTCGGTCAGCGACTGGTAGCCAGGTGGCAGCGGCGGCGCCGCACCGGCTCCCGGCGGGGGCACGGCCGGTTTGATGTCGCCGGGCTGCATGGGGCCGGTGAAGCTGTACGGGTCCTGGGCCATGTGCCAGGCATCACGCAGGAAGCCCAGCGGACCGTCGGTGTTGCCCTGCCCGTACTGCGGGTTGGCGATCTCCGGAACGGGCGGCGGACCGACAGGGGGCGGCGCGGGGGCCGCCACCGGCTCGGCCCCGGGGACGTCCATGACGGGCTGGCCGGGCGCCGGTGTTTGCCCTGGCACAGACGGTGCGGCCGGCTGCGCGCCGGCCTGGGTGGCGGCGACGAGGGCGCCCATCCCGATCGCGGCAGCAGTGACCGCGATCCCGGCGACCCACCGAAGTGAGGAGGTGTATCCGCTCATGTGTGCCGTGTGCGCTTCCTGCTCGAAGCCCGCGAGGGCTGGTGCCGACCCGGGATGAGGCTAACGCGTTTGCGCGGCTCGCGCGGGGTCAGGGCGATTTCCGGAGGTCCGGAAGGACCGGCCTCGGTCTTGCCGGTGCCGTCGATGACGACAATGGTGGAGGATGCATTGGTTGTGCCGCGTATTCACCAGCCCGAATCACGGCGGCCAAGCTCTACTACATATCCGATCGCCTGAAAGGTGCGTCGACGATGGAGAAGATCTCTCTGACCGCACTCGCTCGTGAGCATCTGGAAACCGCTCGAGCGGCCAGCAGCGGCCGCAGCGCGCACACGGTGTACGGCGGCCACGAGCATTCGTTGCGCCAGACCCTGATGGCGTTGACGGCGGGCAGCAAGCTCGACGACCACGAGAGCCCGGGTGAGGCCACGCTGCAGGTTCTGCAGGGCAGGGTCAGGGTGACCAACTCGTCGTCGGGATGGGACGGTACACCCGGTGACCACATCGTCCTGCCCCGCGAACGCCACGGGCTGAGTGCCATCGAAGATTCGGTGGTTTTACTGACCGTGTCGAAACCGGTTGGGCCGCATACCTAGATCGCGGGGCCGAGCAGATCGTCGGCGTCCTTGATGATGTAGCCGTAGCCCTGCTCGGCCAGGAACCGCTGACGGTGTGCGGCGTACTCCGCGTCGAGGCTGTCTCGCGAGACCACCGAATAGAAGATCGCGCCGCCGCCGTCGGCCTTGGGCCTCAGCAGCCTGCCCAGCCGCTGCGCCTCTTCCTGGCGGGACCCAAAGGTGCCCGAAACCTGCACGGCCACATTGGCTTCCGGTAGGTCGATGGAGAAGTTGGCGACCTTGGACACCACCAGCGTGGGGATCTCGCCGCGTCGGAATTGATCGAACAGCGCCTCACGCTCGGCGGTTTTGGTCGACCCCTGGATCACCGGAGCGTTGAGTTCGGTTCCCAATTCGTCGAGTTGGTCGAGGTATGCACCGATCACCAGGGTCTGATCGCCCGGGTGCTTGGCCAGAATCGACTTCACCACCGCGATCTTGGAGTGCACCGTCGAGCAGAGCTTGTACCGCTCGTCCGGTTCGGCGACGGCGTAGAGCATCCGCTCGTTGTCGGTCATCGTGACCCGTACCTCGACGCACTCGGCGGGCGCGATCCAGCCCTGCGCCTCGATGTCCTTCCACGGGGCGTCATATCGCTTCGGCCCGATCAGCGAGAACACGTCACCCTCGCGCCCATCCTCGCGGATCAGCGTGGCGGTCAGGCCGAGCCGTCGCCGCGACTGCAGGTCGGCGGTCATCCGGAACACGGGAGCGGGCAGCAGATGCACCTCGTCGTAGATGATCAGCCCCCAGTCGCGGCTGTCGAACAGTTCGAGGTGTTTGTACTCGCCCTTGGTGCGACGGGTGATGACCTGATAGGTGGCGATGGTGACCGGGCGGATCTCCTTCTTTTCGCCCGAGTACTCGCCGATCTCGTCCTCGGTCAACGAGGTGCGGTTGATCAGCTCGCGTTTCCATTGCCTGCCCGCGACCGTGTTGGTGACCAGGATGAGTGTGGTCGCGGACGCCTTGGCCATCGCCGCCGCTCCGACGAGCGTCTTGCCCGCACCGCACGGCAACACCACGACACCGGATCCGCCCTCCCAGAACGACTCGGTGGCCATCTCCTGGTAGTCGCGCAGGTGCCAACCGTCCTGCGCGAGGCTGATCGGATGCGCCTCACCGTCGACATATCCCGCGAGATCCTCTGCGGGCCAACCGATCTTGAGAAGCATCTGTTTGACGCGCCCGCGTTCGCTGTTGTGCACCTGGACCGTGTCGTCGTCGATGCGCGCGCCGAGCATGGGGGCGATCTTCTTGTTGCGCAACACCTCCTCGAGCACCGCGCGGTCCAGGCTCACCAGCGTCAGACCGTGCGCCGGATGTTTGACCAACTGCAGGCGCCCATAGCGGGCCATGGTGTCGACGATGTCGACGAGCAGCGGCTGCGGCACCGCGTATCGCGAGAACGACACCAATGCGTCGACCACCTGCTCGGCGTCGTGCCCCGCGGCACGGGCGTTCCACAGCGCCAGCGGGGTGATCCGGTAGGTGTGGACGTGCTCGGGCGCACGCTCCAGTTCGGCGAACGGGGCGATCGCGGCCCGGGCCGCACCGGCCTGAGGATGGTCGACTTCGAGCAGCACGGTCTTGTCGGACTGCACGATCAGGGGGCCGTCGGTCATTTTGTCCATTATCCAGAAGTCGCGGACACGGGCGGCTTCAGCGGGTGGCGACCGATCCCCGGTCGGCCGAAAGACCAGCCTTGACCTGGCGCGTCAGCTCGTCGCCGAGGACCTCGACCAGACCGGCCTCCACACCGTCGAGCGCCGCCGCGGCCACCGTCGCGGGGTCGCTCTTGGGGGCGTCGACGTCGGCGACCATGTCGGTGTCCATATAGCCGACGTGCAGCGCGGTCACCGCCACCCCGCGCGGTGCGAGCTCGTCGCGCACGGTGTCCGTCTGCGCCCACAGGGCGGCCTTCGCCGCGCTGTATGAGCCCGCGCTCGGTGGATGGATCCACGACAGCACCGACAGCACGTTCAGCACCGCGGCCGGCGCGTTGGCGATGAGGTGCGGGGCGAACGCCCTTGTGACCGACAGCGTGCCGAAGAAGTGGGACTCCATCTGCGCGCGGATGTCCTCGATCGGTGCGTCGAGCAGGGCGTTGAACGACGCGATGCCCGCGTTGTTGACCAGCAGTGTGGTGTCGGTGGCGATCTCCGCGGCGGCCGCCACCGATGCGGGGTCGGTGATGTCGATCCGCACCGGCACCACGTTCGGCTGGTCGATGGTCTCCGGTCTGCGGGCCGCCGCGTACACCTTGGCGGCGCCGCGGGCGACCAGTAGTTCGGCGAATTGCCGTCCGAGGCCGCGGTTGGCTCCAGTGACAAAGGCGACCGCTCCACGGATCTGCACCCTCGAAGTGTGCACCCTCGGCCGGGAAATATCAGGCCGAAATATCAAGCGGAGTCCGCAGACACCACCGACGTGACCCGGTGGATCGCGAACTCGCGCACCCGGCCGGAGGCCGGATCGTAGGCCGTCAACTGCCCGCCACGGACGTTGATCGGCGCGACCACCCGCTGGGTGGCCACGCCCGCCGGGTCGACGTAGCCGATCACGACGGACGCCTGCGTGTGAGCGGCCTCCTGCAGCTGGGTGATCGCGACGGTCGGATCCAGCCGCATACCGCTGGACGGCGCCGCCGCCACCTTGCGCAGCACCGCGACGATCGCGCCGAGCGTCTGGCTGGTGGGGCTCTGCGTCCGATAGGCGCGGCGCCGCGGCAGGGCGGGCACCCTGGCGCCGCGGGCTCGGAGATCGACGATGGTGCCCGTCGAGTCCTCGGCCGCGGGCGCGAAGCCGGCCTCGCGCAGGGTGGCGAGCACCTCGGAGATCGGTGCCTGCGACACCGCGACCGTCGGTGCGAGCAGCCTCATCTCCCACTGTTCCATCGCGGGCGCGCCGATCGCCTGGGCCAGCAGGGCGGGGTCTTCGCAACGCACGAAGGAGGCGGCCATGCCGACGCGCAACTGTCCGTGTCGACGGGCCACGTCATCAATGAGGTAGGTCAGTCCTTGTGGCACAGGAGTTTTCGAGTGCCGCGCAAAGAACGCGTGTAGCTCGCCCGCCGTACGCCCGGTGTCGAGGGCGCGGCGGATGGACGCTTCGCTGACGCGGTAGACCATCGCTGCGCCGGCCGACTCGACGCTCGCCACTGCGCCCAGCTGCTCGGCCAGGTCGCGTTCCAATGGGCCGGGCACCACGACGGTGAGGTCGGCCTGCAGCAGAAAATGGTCGATCGGCTGCGGCAGCACCTTGTCCATCGCCTTGACGACGTCGTCACCTTCGCCGCCGGCGAGCAGGGCCCTGGCCGGGGTGGTGATCGCGCCGCGGCCGACAACGCCGATCGCGTGCGCTTCGGTGAGCAGTGCGCCCACGGGGCCGGGCTGGAGCCGAACCGCCCAGCGGGGCCGACGCCAGATCATCGCCCGCGAGGCCTGGGTCGCGTCCACCCCCGCGCCGGGCGGGAGGTCGGCGAGCATGTCGAGTAGCAGTCGGCGATCAAGCGGCGCGGCGGTGGAGTACAGCGAATCCGACAGTGCCGCATAGGGTTTGCCGTCGGGGCCGCGGCTGCCGACCAGGCTCGGCCTACCCGGTAGGTCGAGCCACGTCGACGCCAGCAGATGCCACTTGTGCGCTGTCGGGGATTCGAGGAATCGGTCGGCGGCCACCGTCGGCGCCCAATACGGTCCCGAGCCGTCATGCGGTTCGGGTTCCGGCATGCCCGTCGCGATCAACCCGGCCCCCGCGGCCACCTCGAGTATCAGCCCGAGTCGGCTCTCGTCGATCCCGGTCAACTTCGTCAGCCGCTTGACGTCACGCACGCCCAGCCCGCCGCTGCGGAGCTCGGGAACCGGTGTGGTGCCCAGGGTTTCGAGGACCACCTCGACCTCGCGCAGCAGGTCGATTACCGCGCCGGCCGCCACCGCATCCACGTCGGCGGCGGTTGTCGTCGACACCACGGGGTCGGGCGGTGTCAGCCCGACCGGCCCGGGGAGTTCCCCGCGCAGTGCCCGCCCGACCAGCCTCGGCAGGATCACCGTTTCGTCGTCGACCTGTCGCAGCAGCCCCGCCGCCAGCAGCCGCTGCACCGGGCGGTCCGGCGGCGTGCCCGGAGCGGCGTCGCGGGTGCGTCCGACGGGGGAGCCCTCCAGCAGCTTGTGCAGCAGGTCGGACTGCGCCTCGTCGATACCGGCGAGCCGGTCGGCGATATCCGTCGGCTCGGCGGCTTCGACGGTGGCCTGACCGGGATACCAGGGCAGGCCCGCTGCGGCCTCGGTGGTGACCCGCACCGACGCGTCGCCCCATACGAGCGCGCGCTCACGCAGATCGTCGACAGCCGCGATGACCGCCGCCTCGGCGGTGGGGTCGCCGATCAGCTCCAGGAGCTTCGACACTGGGACCGCAGTGGTGTCGGCGTGCAGGACCAGCAGCCCGTCGATCACCGCGAGATGACGAAAGTCCAGGTCATCGGTGGCAGCCTTGACCGATTGGCGGGCCTGGGCGCGTGCGGCCAGGGCGGCAATACTGCCGGGCGGCGGCTGGGTCAGGTCGGGCCGCAACTCCAGCAGCCGGATCAGCCGCTCATCGGAGAGTTCGGCCAGCCAGGCGCCCAGAGGGATGCCCGGGGCGTTTTCGGTCATTGCTGACCAGGGTAAGCGCTGAGTGGTGTCGCCACTGTTCACGGTGCCTGCCACAATGTCAGGCGTGGCTGACAACAAACGGCAGAAGAAGCAATATGTCGACCCGGGGTGGCCCGCGACCGACGGCGAGGACGACCACGCCGTCAGCGAGCTCGCCGCCGACCGCACCGGCGCGTTGTCGCCGTTCGGAGACCTGACGTTCCCGCTGTCGGTCGACGACGTTCCGTACGTCCATCCAGTTACGGTCGTCAACAGGTAGTGACCGATCCGGCTGGGGCAGCGTCGCCGCGCCCCGCCAAGCCCGCGCTCTCGCACATCGACGAAGCAGGCGCGGCGCACATGGTCGACGTCACCGCCAAGGACCCCACCACGCGCATCGCCGTCGCGGCGGGTGCCGTGCACACCACCACCGATGTGGTCGAGATGATCGCGGCGGGCGGGCTGCCCAAGGGCGACGCGTTGGCCACCGCGCGAGTGGCCGGGATTCTGGCGGCCAAGCGCACCAGCGACCTGATTCCGCTGTGCCACCAGCTTGCGCTGACCGGAGTCGACATCGACTTCATCGTCGACGGCGCTCAGGTGACCATCGCCGCGACGGTGCGGACCACCGACCGCACGGGTGTGGAGATGGAGGCGTTGACCGCGGTGAGCGTCGCGGCGCTGACGCTCTACGACATGATCAAGGCGGTGGATCCCGCCGCACGCATCGACGACATCCGGGTGCTCCGCAAAGAGGGCGGTAAAACCGGCACATGGTCGAGATGAGGTCGGGCCGGGTCGTCATCGCGTCCACCCGTGCCGCGGCGGGGGTGTACGAGGACCGCTGCGGACCGATCATCGTCGACTGGCTCAATCAGCGCGGTATCGCCGCGCCTGCGCCATCGGTCGTGGCCGACGGCGCCGACGTCGGTGCGGCGTTGGCCGCCGCGGTCGGCGAGAGAGTCGACGTCGTCATCACATCCGGCGGCACCGGGATATCGCCGACCGACGGGACCGCTGAGGCGACCGCGAACATCGTCGACTACCAGATCCCCGGCCTGGCCGACGCCATCCGCCGAGCGGGGGAGGACAAGGTGCCGACGTCGGTGCTGTCCCGCGGCGTGTGCGGCGTCAGCGGCCGGACCCTGATCGTCAACCTGCCCGGCTCCCCAGGCGGCGTCAAGGACGGATTGGCGGTGCTGGACAAGGTGCTCGAGCATGCGCTGGATCAGCTTGCCGGAGGGGACCATTCACGATGACAGTCGTCCTGCGCGCAGAGCTCACCGAGCATCCGATCGAGCTCGTTGAGCACGAGGCGCTCGTCGGGCACGAGGCCGCGGGTGCAGTCGTGAGTTTCGCGGGCGTCGTCCGCGACCACGACGGCGGTCGCGGGGTGACGAGGCTCGAGTATTCGGCGCACCCCATCGCGCAGCAGACGCTGGCCGACGTGGCCGCCGAAGTCGCCGCCGAGTGTCACGGCGTGCGGGCCATCGCCGTCAGCCACCGCATCGGTGTATTGGCCATCGGCGACGCCGCGCTTGTGGCGGCCGTGTCCGCAGACCATCGAGGCGCGGCATTCGAGACCTGCCAACGGCTGGTGGACACCGTCAAGGAGCGGCTACCGGTGTGGAAGCACCAGTTCTTCTCGGACGGCACCGAGGAGTGGGTCGGCTCTGCCTAACGATCAGGGCCTAACGATCAGGGCCTAACGATCAGGGCCTAACGATCAGGCCGGCGGCAGAGGCGCCGGGGGCGGCGGAACCTCAGGGAGACCCGGAGCCGGTGCGGGAGGCGCCGGATCCGCCGGGAGCTGCCCCGGCGCGAGCGGTGCCTGACCGGTGGTGCGGTCCGGAGTCGTGAGCGGCCGCTGCGTCAGTGCCAGCAGCGCATCCTGGCCGGTGATCTCCTGGGTCTGGATCGCGTGCCAGATCTCCTTGAGGTACGAGACGTTCGGCGTTTCGGAGGTGACCGCGGCGCGGTCGATCGTCGTCCCCGGATTCAGGTTCTCCGGGCTCACCAGGTGCGGAACCTCGGCGGGCACGGGGAGGTCACCGGACACGGCCTGGTTCGCCGCATCGAACGCGGCCTGCGGGACGTCGACGTTGCCGATCGCTGCCAGCGGGTCGGGTGCGGGCGCGGGAGCCGGGGGAGCGGCCGGGGGTACGGGCGGCAGCGCCGGGGCCGGCTGAAGCGGCGCATCGGCGTGCAACGCCCACAGCTGCGGCTGCTCGCCCGCGCCCTCTGCGACATCCCAATTCGCGATCGTCTGCACATCGACAGGAGGCGGCGGCGGAACCGGTGCGGCGAGCGCATCGATCGGCGGAGCCGGTTCGGGCGCAGGCGCCGGCGCGGGTGGCGCCTCGGGCAGGGGCGCGGCCAGCGCGTCCACCTCAGGCATCGCGGGAGGCGGTGGGGGCGGCGGAGCGAGCGGCGGCGCGGCGGCCTCGTTGATCGCGGCCGCGGCCATCGACTGGACAGGCGGAGGAGGCGGCGCCGGTGCCGGAGGCGGCGGCGGGAGCGGTGCGGCCAACGCGTCGGCAGGCGGGGGCGGCGGAGCCAGCGGGTCGACCGGCGCGGGTGGCGGCGGAACCGGTGCGGCCAACGCCTCGATCGGAGCCGGGGGCGGCGGAGCCAGCGGGTCGACGGGCGCAGGTGGCGGCGGAACCGGAGCAGCCAACGCGTCGAAAGGCGCGGGCGGCGGCGGAGCGAAGGGGTCGACCGGCGGTGGCGGGACGTCGTTCAGGGCCTCGGGCGCATCGTTGACGACACTGCGCGGGGTCGGCCCGGACAGTGGACCGCCGCAGGACGGCCAGGCGCCCTTGCCCTGGCCCGCGAGCACGCGCTCGGCGACGACGATCTGTTCTTCCTTGCTGGCCAGATACGCGGCGGGCGCGAACTCGCCACCGCCGTTGCTGGACCAGGTGCTCGGGGAGAACTGAAGCCCACCGTGGTAGCCGTTGCCGGTGTTGATGGCCCAGTTGCCGCCGGATTCGCAGCGGGCGACCTGATCCCATTCGCCGTCGGTGGCGGCGTTGGCCTGGCCGGCGAGGGCGAGGCCGCCAGTGCCGATGACCGCGCCCGTGAAGGCGACTTTCGCAACGTTTACGGCCGATGCAGTGGGCTTACGATGCCGTCCACTCATAGGTGCGCTGATGTCCTCTCTTCGGCGCCCGCGAGGTCAGCTGTCGGGTTCGGGCTGGAGAGGTTGCCCGGCCGGCGGCGTCGAGACGACGCCGGCTTCACCCCAAGGAGCCGAAAACGGCTCCAGGTCCTTCCTTTCGGTGGACCGGTGGGTCCCCCGCCTCCGTCCAAAGTTGTTCGTCGTTGGCTGGGTCCCGACTGGACGGAGCTCGGCGCGATCGGGGCACAGCGGCCCACTCGATTGGGGTCGAGGGGCTTGGGGTGACCGTAACGGCTGTGCCCGCGAGCGTCATCTTTTGCCGATAACGGCGTTTTCGGCTACGGCAAATCCTAAAGAAGCTCTAAACCCGCAGGAGTTTTCGTCGTTCTCGCAGGTGCTTGCGGCGCACCACCGCGCCGTAGCCAGTTTGTGACCATTCCGTTATGTGACGTATATCACGATTACCCGCCGGCGAATGGCGGAAGAACATCGATCGTCTGCGCGTTGCCGAGCGCCACATCCGTGTCGCGGACCGCGACGCCGTCGCACAGGAACGAGCAGCGCATCAACACTTTTGCGAGTTTCGCGTCGCGATCGCTGAGCTGATCGACGAGTTCGGCGAGCGTCGTTCCCGGCTGAATCCGGATCGTCTCCACTTCGTTACCCGCTGCGGCCCTGGCCGCGGCATAAAACCGCACGGTCACCTCAACGGTCGTGGTGGTCGTCATCTGCTTATCCGCCTCTACCCGCCGATTGCGCTCATCGGGCGGTCCGGCTGCACGAAGCCGGGGTCGTTGATGCCGTGGCCGGCGGCCTTGGCCCACATCGCCGCCCGCCACGCCGCCTCGAGGGCGTCGTCATCGCCGCCGGTACGCATCAGCCTGCGCAGGTCCGTTTCCTGCCGGGCGAACAGGCAGTTGCGGACCTGGCCGTCCGCGGTGAGGCGGGTGCGGTCGCACGCCGCGCAGAAGGCATGCGAGACCGAGGCGATGATGCCCACCGAGCCGCGACCGCCGTCGACCCGCCACAGTTCGGCGGGCGCCGATCCCCGCGGCGCCGGGTCCGGTGTCAGGTCGAAATGTCTGCGCAGCGCCGCGAGGACGTCGTCGGCGGCAATCGCCTCGCCGCGCTGCCACTGGTGCTCCGCGTCGAGCGGCATCTGCTCGATGATCCGCAGCTGGTACCCGTGGTCGACACAGAACCGCAGCAGTTCGACGGCGTCATCGAGACCGGTGACCGGATCGAGCACCGCATTCACCTTGACCGGATTAAGCCCGGCGGCCTTGGCGGCCTCCAGTCCGGCGAGGACGTCGTGCAGGCGGTCGCGGCGGGTGATGCGGCTGAATCGCGCGGCGTCGACGGTGTCCAGCGAGACGTTGATCCGGTCCAGCCCGGCCTGCTGCAATGCCGCCGCACGTTTGGCGAGTCCGATGCCGTTGGTGGTCAAGGTGATTTCGGGCCGCGGCCGTAGCGCGGCGGTGGCCGCGACGATGCCCTCCAGGTTCTTGGCGACCAACGGCTCGCCGCCGGTGAAACGCACGCTGGTGATCCCCAGCCTGGTCACCGCGATGCGCAGGAGCCGGGTCAACTCCTCCGGTGTCAGCAGCTGATCACCGGGCAGCCAGTCCAGACCCTCGGCGGGCATGCAATAGGTGCAGCGCAGGTTGCAGCGGTCGGTGAGCGACACGCGCAGGTCGGTGGCGATACGGCCGAACGTGTCGACGAGCGGGCCGTCCGCGGGTGCGGGAACCGCCGGGCCCAGCGACGGCACACCCAGGTCGATGACCGTCATACGGCGACCCCGACAGGGCGGTTGACAGCGTCCACCGGAACGATCTCCTTGCCCAACGGCACCAACGAGATGGGCACCATCTTGAGATTGGCCAACGCCAGGGGGATGCCGATGATCGTGACCGCCATCGCCACCGACGTGATGATGTGGCCGACGGCCAGCCAGATGCCGAACAGGATGACCCAGATGACATTTCCGATCAGCGCGCCCGGACGCGTCCCGGGTTTCTCGACGACCGTGCGGCCGAACGGCCACAACGCATAGGACGCGATCCGCAGCGCGGCGAACCCGAACGGGATCGTGATGATCAGAACGAAACAGATCAGGGCCGCGAGCAGGTAGCCCAGAGCCAGCCAGAGACCGCCGAAGAGCAACCATATGACGTTCAGGATCAGACGCATCTTTCCTCCAGCGGTGGCTCCAGGGTACCGAGTAAAGGGGGTGAGGCAGGGTGGAGGGCCGAGTAAGATCACGATCGACGCGTCCCGGCGCACGGGACGCTTTCCTTATGTTCAGTGCTCTTAGAAGACAAGCAGGTGAGGACCAGTGCCGACCGGCCGGGTTAAGTGGTACGACGCCGAAAAAGGCTTCGGGTTTCTGTCGCAGGAAGAGGGCGAGGACGTTTACGTCAGGTCCTCCGCGCTCCCTGCCGGTGTCGAGGGGCTGAAGGCCGGACAGAAGGTCGAGTTCGGCATGGCCGCCGGCCGTCGCGGACCACAGGCGTTGAGCGTGAAGATCATCGACTCGCCGCCGAGCCTGACGCGCACCCGGCGGGAGGCCGCCGCCGCGGAACACAAGCACACGCCCGACGAGCTGCACGGCATGGTCGAGGACATGATCACGCTGCTGGAGAGCGCCGTGCAGCCCGAGCTGCGCAAGGGCCGCTACCCCGACCGCAAGGTTGCGCGGCGGGTGTCCGAGGTGGTCCGCGCCGTCGCACGCGAACTCGACGCCTGATCTTCGGCCTCCGGGCATGCTGGAGGCATGAGCTATGTCGCCAGCGGAGGCGAGTTCAACCGCGATACCAACTACATCACCACGCGAATCACCGCCGACGGCCGCGACGGATATCCCGTCGAGTCCGGCAGATACCGGTTGGTGGTCGCACGGGCCTGCCCGTGGGCCAACCGGACGATCATCGTGCGTCGGCTGCTGGGCCTGGAAGACGCTCTCTCCATTGGCTTTTGCGGTCCCACGCACGACCAGGACAGCTGGACGTTCGACCTTGACCCCGGCGGTGTCGACCCGGTCCTGAAGATTCCGCGGCTGAAGGACGCCTACCTCAAGCGGTTCCCGAACTACGAGAAGGGCATCACCGTGCCCGCGATCGTCGACGTGCCGACCGGTGAGGTGGCAACCAACGACTTCGCCCAGATGACGCTGGACTTCTCCACCGAGTGGACCGAATTCCACCGTGACGGCGCGCCGCAGCTGTACCCCGAACCACTGCGCGACGAGATCAACGACGTCGCCCAGCGCATCTACACGGAGGTCAACAACGGCGTGTATCGGTGCGGCTTCGCCGGCTCCCAGGACGCCTACGAAAAGGCCTACGACCGGTTGTTCACCGCGTTGGATTGGCTGTCGGAGCGGTTGCAGAATCAGCGATACCTGATGGGCGACACCATCACCGAGGCCGATGTGCGGTTGTTCACCACGCTGGCCCGGTTCGACCCCGTGTACCACGGCCACTTCAAGTGCAACCGGAACAAGCTCTCGGAGCTACCGGTGTTGTGGGCCTACGCCCGCGACCTGTTCCAGACCCCGGGATTCGGGGACACCATCGATTTCGTGCAGATCAAACAGCACTACTACATCGTGCACTCCGACATCAATCCGACGCAGATCGTGCCGAAGGGCCCGGACCTGTCGAACTGGCTCACCCCGCACGGCCGGGACGCGTTGGGCGGCAGGCCGTTTGGCGATGGCACCCCGCCGGGTCCCACGCGCGAGGGCGAGCGGGTGCCCGCCGCTCATTCCGCGGGCTGAGGCCAGAGCGTTCGGACCGACCACTCCGCGTGCCACGACGGATGCTCGTTGCCCTCCTCGTCGACGACGATGGTGGGCAGCTGCACGACGAAGCCGGTCAGCTTGCCGCGATGCGGGTCGACGGTGGGAATGGTCACCGCCAGTGTGGTGTCCGGCGGAAACTCCTCGAGCACGTCGGACCCTTCGTACTGGCGACCCAGGAGCCAGGGCGCTTTGGAAATCTCCTGCGGCACGGACAACTGCACCGGGTGCCGTCCGTCGACGCTGAGTTCGCCTACGGTTTCCGGGTTTTCGCAATCGTTGAGGTCGACGACGTTGCAGAAGCTGTAGGGCCCGACGCGCACCAGCTGGCCATCGGCGTAGGCGCTGATCTCGGGGTGCTTCGGCGGCGGATGTTGTGCGAGCCGCCAGATCAGCACCCCGGTCGCAGAGGACGCGACAATTACGACGGCCGCCAGCGCGGCCACGACGCGTTTCACTCCCGCGTCACCGCCGCACCGTCGGGGCGCCGCCCGCCCTCCTGCTCTGCGAGCACCGGACGGTTGCCGCCGAGCCCCGGTATCAACGAATCTCCGCGGTAGCTCACCACCGTCTGCGCGAGCCCGACGATCAAGACCGCGCTGACACCGGTGAACCCGACCCACAACTGGGTGTAGATCAGCACGCCGATCGCGCCGCCGGCCACCCAGGCCAACTGCAGCAACGACTCCGAACGGCCGAAGGCCGATGCGCGTGATCGTTCGGGCAGATCGTCCTGCAAGGACGCGTCGAGTGACGCCTTGGCGATGGCGCTGGCACCGGAGGTGAACAGGGTGGCCACCGCGGCCACCAGGAGGTTGCCGGTGACGGCGGTGATCAGCGCGCTCGCGGTGACCACGAAGGTGCAGCGGACCACCATCTGCGCCGGGTGGCCGAGCTTCATGCGCGCACTGGTGAAGTTGCCCGCGAAGTTGCCGATCGCGGCGGCCGCGCCGATGAGGCCGAGGATGCGCAGCTGCTCCCAGCCGCTGGCGTCGTGCGCCTTGGCCACAAAGGCGGGGTAGAGGAAGAGGAAGCCCACCATCACCTTGATGGTGCAGTTACCCCACAGCGCGGTGATGATGTTGCGGCCCAGTGGTTGTCGTGCAGACGACGAACCCCTGTGCGGTTCGGGATGGCGGCGCGGCTCACCCGTGCGGCCGTGGTAGCTCAGCGTCGCGGGCACTTCCCCTTCAGTGACCTCGACCCACTTGGGGATCCGCATGGACAGTGCCGCACCGACCACCGAGACGGCGACGACGACGTACAGCGCGCCGGGCAGCTCAACCACGCGGAAGAGGTACTGGGCGGCCGCGGCGACGGCGCCGCCGACCATGGTCCCGCCGAGCAGGCCGAACGTCGTCAGGCGGGAGTTCACCCGCACCAGGTCGATGGTCGGCGGCAGCACACGCGGCGTCATCGCGCTGCGCAGGACGCTGAATGACTTGGACAGCACCATCATTCCCAGGGCGCAGGGGTAGAGCACCCACGACGGGAAGCTGCCGGTGGCGCCGTCGAAGTTGCCGATCAACACCAGCACGAGGACGGTGCGCAGAATGAACGAGGTGGCAAGTGCGAGGCGGCGGCCGTGCTGCAGCCGGTCCAGGGCGGGTCCGATCAGCGGGGCGATGACGGCGAACGGTGCGATGGTGATGAGCAGGTACAGCGCCACCTTGCCCTTGCTCTCGCCGGAGGCCGCGGCAAAGAACAGGGTGTCGGCCAGCGCGATGGCCATGGCGGCGTCGACGGCGAAGTTGGCGACGACGGGCCACGTCAGCGCGGTCAGCCCGGACTTGTCGGCGCCGTCGGCGGTGGCGGCGCGGTGCACCAGGCCGTACATCTTGGAGCCCATCTCGCGGCTGCGCTGCGCGGCGGCGCGCGTCACGGTGACCCGTTGGCCCGCCCCGGCTCCGACCGAATGCGGCGGCGGCGCGGACGTGTGCGGCCGTGCCGGTTCGTCCAGCGGTGGTAGCCACCGGTTGGCGCTCGGCGTGGGGTTGGACCGGCGCGACCGGCGGTAGCCGCCGTCGATGGGATCACTCGGGTAGTTGGCCATCCCGGGGTGTTCGCGCGCATCGGACGGTGGGCGCGGTGGGTAGTAGCGAGGGTCACGCCGACCCGCCGGGTCCCTGTCGTCTCGGCGCGGTCCGGTCACAGTGAAGATTCTCCCCTATCGGGGCGACTGTGCGCGTGCAGCCGACCGGTGTGGCTAGCCGACCCGTGCGTGGGGCAAAATTGGGGGCAATGGACAGCGTGACGGAATCTGCCGAGCAGGGCGCGGCGTCTCCGGCGGAGAATCCGTCGGCTCGCCCGGACCTGGAATCGGTGCTGCTGGGCGCCGTCGACCTGGCACGCGCTGCCGTCGTCGAATTCAGTGGTGAGGACACCGTCGGGGAGTACCTCGGCGCCGGCTTCGAGGATCCGACCGCGGCCACCCACCGGTTTCTCGCCGACATGCCCGGCTACCGCGGCTGGCAGTGGGCCGTCGTCGTGGCCGCATGTCCCGGCGCAGACCACGCCACGATCAGCGAGGTCGTCCTGGTCCCCGGTCCGACCGCACTGCTCGCCCCGAAGTGGGTGCCCTGGCAGGACCGGGTCAAGCCCGGCGACCTGAGCCCAGGCGATCTGCTCGCACCGCCCGTCGACGACCCCCGGCTCGTGCCCGGCTACATGTCCAGCGGGGACCCGGCGGTTGACGAGGTCGCGGCCGAGGTCGGCTTCGGCCGCAGGCAGGTGCTCAGCCCGTGGGGCCGCGCCGACGCCGCCCAGCGGTGGCATGACGGCGAGTTCGGTCCCGGTTCGGCGATGGCGCGGTCGACGCGTCGCGTGTGTCGGGACTGCGGCTTCTATGTCCCGCTGTCGGGATCGCTGGGGCTGATGTTCGGCGTGTGCGCGAACGAGATGTCCGCCGACGGTCATGTGGTCGACTCCGAATACGGCTGCGGCGCCCATTCCGATACCCCGCAGCCACAGGGCAGCGGGTCGCCGCTTTTCGATCCCTACGACGACGGCGTACTCGACCTGACCGAACCGGTCGACTAGCTTTCGGCCGCGGCCTTGATCCGCGACAGCGATTCGTTCATCCCGTCGACGAGTTCGCGCTCAAAATTCGGCACGCCGCCCATCAATGCGTTGACCGACAGGTTGGAGAACGCAGACACCCCGTTTTCGGCATGGCGGCTTTCGATGACCCGGGTGCCGTTCTCGGTCGGCTCCAGCTCGTAGGACCAGACGGTCCCGTTCTGGTCGACGCGGAATGCCAGCTTCTTCTCGGGGATGAACTCCGTGATACGGCTCGTCGTCGGCCAGAAGAGGAACTTGCGGCGGTTGAAATTCAGTGTCCTGCTGCCTTGCCGCAACGGCCCGCCCAGCGCCTTCATCAATCGGCACTGCGGGCTCCACTGCGGCATCAGTCGTAGATCGGAGATCAACGACCAGACCTTCGTGACGGGGGCATTGATTTCAATCTGCGCTTGCAACAGCGGCTCTGCCATCGCTACCTCCTTGGTGCGTCAAGCGAATTCAGTCGAGTCCGGTCTGTGCGCCGCGTGACCCGCGCCGCACCGCCCGACGCTGCCACAGAAAGATTGATGTGCCAAGCACGCCGACGCCGAGACCGGCCACCGTGAACGGCCGGCACTCGTGTAAATCCGGCACCGTGAACGCCAGCACCGTGGCGATCAACCAGCCCGCTGTGATCGCGATGATCACCGGCCACTGCTTGAGCAGGGCGGGCGGCAGGGGCGGGGGTTGTGGCGTCATCGCCTTCGAACGTAGTCCATTACGGCCATATCCAGAGGCCCACTAGGTACTCTTTGCCTCGTGAAAGACCTCGACGGTCGCCTGGCGAACGATCTTTCGCTTGCCGTCATCCGGTTGGCTCGTCAATTGCGCTTCCGGCGCCCGGATTCCCACGTTTCGCTTTCGCAACTGTCGGCGCTCACCACGCTCGCCAAGGAGGGCGCGATGACGCCGGGTGCGTTAGCCGAGCGGGAGCGGGTCCGGCCGCCGTCGATGACCCGCGTGATCGCCTCCCTGTGCGAGTTGGGACTTGTTGCGCGCACGGCACATCCGGTCGACCGGCGTCAGATCCTGGTGTCGCTGTCGCCTGCGGGCAGCGAGCTGATCGAGGCGGAGCGCCGCGCGAGCCAGGAGTGGTTGACGCAGCGGCTGGCCAAGCTCGACTCCGAACAACGCGAGGCGCTGTTGACCGCCGCTGATCTGATGACGGCCATAGTCGACGAAAGCGCGTGAGCGCCAACGTCATCGACGTCGACGATCCCGCAGACCCGCGGCTGGACGACTTCCGTGATCTCAACAGCGTCGACCGCAGACCCGACCTGCCCACCGGCAAGGGTTTGGTGATCGCCGAGGGGGTCCTGGTGGTGCAGCGGATGCTGGTGTCGCGGTTTGCGCCGCGAGCGATGCTGGGCACCGACCGACGCCTGACCGAGTTGGCCGCCGACCTGGATGGCGTTGCGGCGCCGTACTATCGCGTGACCGCCGAGGTGATGGCCGACGTCGTGGGGTTTCACCTCAATCGTGGTGTGCTGGCCTCGGCGTCGCGCCCACCCGAGTTGTCGGTCCCGCAGGTGCTCGACGGCGCGCACACGATCGCCGTCCTCGAAGGGGTCAACGATCACGAGAACCTCGGCGCCATCTTCCGCAATGCCGCCGGCCTCAACGTCGATGCGATCGTATTCGGCAGCGGATGTGCGGACCCGTTGTACCGCCGCGCCGTTCGCGTGTCGATGGGCCATGCACTGCTGGTGCCGTACGCGTGGGCGGCGGACTGGCCGCAAGATCTGGAGCTGCTGCGGGACAACGGCTTTCGCCTGTTGGCGATGACTCCGGATCCGGCCGCCCGCACGTTGGCCGACGCGATGGCCGACGTCGTCGACCAACGGCTGGCTGTGCTCGTGGGCGCCGAAGGGCCGGGGTTGTCCGAACGTGCCATGCGCGCCAGTGACATGCGGGTGCGCATCCCCATGTCGCGGGGCACCGACTCGCTCAACGTCGCCACCGCAGCGGCCCTCGCGTTCTACGAACGGGCGCGGCTCGCAAGCTAGATTGAACCGGTGACCGACGAATCGACCCCGTGGGCGATGGGCCTGACGGTCGCCGCGTTCGTCGCCGCGGTCATCGCGGCAGCCATCGTGGTGCTGAGCCTGGGGCTGTTGAAGGTGCATCCGCTGCTGGCCATCGGGCTCAACCTGGTCGCCGTCGGCGGGCTGGCCCCGACCGTGTGGGAATGGCGCAAGCGACTGGTGTGGCGGTGGTTCGTGCTTGGTGCCGCCGTCGGCGTGGTCTGTGCGTGGATCGCGGTGTTCGCCATCGCGATCGGGCAGTAACCGATTTAGCTCAGCGCTGCCCGCCGGACCGCACGCCCAGCAGCACGTCCTCCCACGCAGGCACCGCCGGCTTACCCTTGCGGGCCCGCGGCTTCGGGGCGGCAGCCGGCGCCGGTTCGGGCTCGAGGTCGAGTTCCGGCTCGGGGAGCGGTTCTGGCTGCGGCTCGGCATCCAGCTGCGGGACCGCGGCAACCGGTCGCAGCGGACGCGCGAAGTTCGGGTCGATGAGTTCGGCCGCCGAGTCGTCGAGCGCGGTCACCGTGCCACCGTGGGCGCCGGGGGTGAACCGGAAGTGCGCCATGTTGTCGGACAGGCCCGCCTTCCACGCCATCTGCACGGTCCAGCGTCCGTCCTCGTTGCGCCAGGCGTCCCAGTTGGTGGCCTCGGCGCCGAGTCCGCGGGCGATCAACGACGTTGTCACCGTCTCCAATAGCGTCAGCACCGACGGACCGTCGGCCAGCACGGGATGCGCCGCGGTTGCCAGCTCGGCTGCTCTCGACCGCTCGAGCAGCACCGGATGAGCGAACCTCTCGACGCGTGCCACGTCGACACCGGATGCCGCGGCGACCTGCTCGACCGAGGCGCCCGCGCGGATCTTGGCCTGAATCTCTTTCGGGCGCAACGTGCTTGGCGCCTCGTCGGTCGTCTTGGAAGTGTCCCGCGTAGGACTCTCGCCGCGCGCGGCGGCGCGCAACCGGTCGTCGGGCAGCAAGAGGAACTTCTCGCCGGAGTCGTCGGCTTCGCAGATGATTTGTTTGCCGTCGACGTCGAGCCCAACGACTTTGAGTTTCCGCATGTCGACCTCCTCCGGGCGTCCACGATGCCCGATCAGAGCGACCCTACTGCGTTATCTGCCTGTTACCAGGTAGACACGCGGGCAGGTCAGAGGCGTTCTACCACCCAGTCGATGCATGCGGTCAGTGCGCTGACGTCGTCGGGGTCGACGGCGGGGAACATGCCGACGCGCAACTGGTTGCGACCGAGTTTGCGGTAGGGCTCGGTGTCGACGATTCCGTTGGCCCGGAGCGTCTTGGCGACCGCAGCCGCGTCGATCTCGTCGGCGAAGTCGACGGTGCCGACCACCTGCGACCGCAGTTCCGGATCGGCGACGAACGGGGTGGCGAACTGCGCTGCCTCCGCCCAGCCGTACAGCCGCTGCGACGAGTCCGCGGTGCGCTTGACCGCCCAGTCCAGACCGCCGTTGCTGAGGATCCATTCGATTTGGTCGGCCAGCATGATCAGCGTGCCGATCGCGGGCGTGTTGTAGGTCTGGTTCTTGAGGCTGTTCTCGATCGCAATCGGCAGCGACAGGAACTCCGGTACCCAGCGACCGGACGCGGCGATGGCCTCGACCCGGGCGAGCGCCGCGGGTGAGAAGACGGCGATCCACAGGCCGCCGTCGCTGGCGAAGTTCTTCTGCGGAGCGAAGTAATACGCGTCGGCATTGGTGATGTCGACGGGCAGGCCGCCGGCTGCCGAGGTGGCATCGATGGCGATCAATGCGCCGTCGGACCCCTCGGGCCGCTGCACCGGAACGGCGACACCCGTGGAGGTCTCGTTGTGGGCCCACCCGATGAGGTCGACGGACGGATCCGACTGCGGCTTGGGCGCGCTGCCGGGATCGGCCTTGACGACGATCGGGTCGCCGACGAAGGGGTTCTTGGTCACGGCCGATGCGAACTTGCTGCTGAACTCCCCGTAGGTGAGGTGCAGTGAGCGCTTGTCGATCAGCCCGAACGCCGCGGCGTCCCAGAACGCGGTCGCGCCGCCGTTGCCGAGGATGACCTCGTAGCCGTCGGGCAGCGAGAACAGCTGGCTCAGGCCGTCACGAACCCGGCCGACCAGGCTTTTGACCGGCGCCTGCCGGTGGGAGGTCCCGAACAGATCGCCCGCG
The DNA here is from genome assembly GCF_025822765.1 of Mycobacterium barrassiae. Classification (GTDB taxonomy): domain Bacteria; phylum Actinomycetota; class Actinomycetes; order Mycobacteriales; family Mycobacteriaceae; genus Mycobacterium; species Mycobacterium barrassiae. Next base: position 81,964 of record NZ_JACKUK010000025.1, read on the forward strand.
GCGGCAAGCGCCTGCAGCTGCTCAGGGCGCACTTTGGACGGTCCGCAGCCGAACCGGCCGTCGCGGGGCTTGAGGTCGGCGGGGATGGTGAAGTCGGCCATGGGGCCAAGCCTAGTGACCGGCTTCATACGCCTTCAGTGGGGAGCGGCCTTGAGAGACGTGAAGCACAAATTCCAGGAAAAGTGGGTAAACGACCCACGCTGGAACCATTTTGTATCCATAATGTGATCTGTCGGGGACTGACCTTGGGGTGTACATGATCAGTCTTGGGAAAGTCTGCACGTTCGTGCCGCTGTGCGCGGCGGTGATGCTTACCGTTGCGCCGGCTCAGGCCGATGACGGCGGCCAACTGCTCAATGAGATCAATGCCACGCGTGCGGCGAACGGTTGCGGACCCGTCGCGCCGAATCCGCAGCTGACCGCATCTGCGGCGCGACAAGCCAACGACATGCTGCGCACCGGTGTGGCCGCCCACACCGGTTCGGACGGTTCCACGCTGGCGCAGCGCGTTGCGGATGCCGGGTACGCCGGCTATGCCAATCTCGGCGAGGTCGTCTTCTGGGGAACCGGGTTGGCCAGTAACCCGTCCGCGGCCGTCAACTGGTGGATGAACAGTCCCGGACACCGCGCGATCATCACCAACTGCGGGTTGACCGAAGCGGGATTCGCCGCGGTGCGCGGCGGCGGCAAGATGACCGCGGCGGTCGACTTCGGGACGCGCTAGTTCGTCAGGATCCGGGCGCCGTCGGAGGTGACGGCGACGGTGTGTTCGCTGTGCGCGGCGCGGGCACCTGACAACGTTCGCAGCGTCCACCCGTCGGGGTCGTGCCGGTAATCCTCGGTGCCGTCGCCGATCACCATCGGCTCGATCGCGATCACCAGGCCGGGACGCAGCTTCATACCCTTGCCGGGCCTGCCCTCGTTGGGCACATCCGGCTCCTCGTGCATGGTGCGCCCGATGCCGTGGCCGCCGTGGTCGGCGAGCAGTCCGAAGCCCGCCTCGTGCACCGTCGACGAGATCGCGTGGCCGACGTCGCCGAGCCGGTTGCCCGGGCGCACCGCCGCGATGGCCGCGGCCAATGCCGCGTCGGCGGCCTCGATCAGTGCGACGTCCTCCGGACGCGGCGTGCCGACGACGAAGCTGCGCGCCGCATCGCCGGTCCAGCCGCGCAGGGTGGCACCGAAGTCGATCGAGACCAGGTCGCCATCTTTGAGCTCATAGTCGTTGGGGATGCCGTGCACGACGGCATCGTTGACGCTGACGCACAGCACCGCCGGGAAGGGCGTCGGCGCCCAGCGCGGGTGGTAGTTCAGGAACGGCGACGACGCGCCGTGGCGCGCGAGCACGTCTGCGGCGATGCGATCCAGATCGGCAGTGGTCATACCGGGTTTCGCGGATTCGGCGACCGCGCGCAGCGCCTCCGCGACGACGGCTCCTGCCGCGGCCATCGCGTCGATCTCGGCGCTCGTCTTCAGCTCAACCACTGTGTGCTCCTGGGCCACATCCCGGAATCGGGTCTGTTCAATATGCAGTACCGGCGGTACTGTGTACGCGAGCCGGGTAAATGTAAACGTCACGTAGGGGGCGCCGAATGGCTGTCAAAGAAGCCAAGACACGCATCGTCAGGCGCTGGCGCCGCAACATGGACGTCAGCGACGACATGGCATACGTCGACATGCTCACCACATTGTCCGAGGGGTCGGTGCGACGCAACTTCAATCCGTACACCGACATCGATTGGGATTCCCCGGAGTTCGAGGTCGTCGAGAACGACGAGCGCTGGATTCTTCCTGGGACCGACCCATTCGGCCGGCACCCGTGGTACCAGGCGCAACCACCGGAACGTCAGATCGAGATCGGGATGTGGCGTCAGGCCAATGTCGCGAAGGTCGGCCTGCATTTCGAGTCGATTCTGATCCGCGGCCTGATGGAGTACGCCTTCTGGACGCCCAACGGCTCACCGGAATACCGGTACTGCCTGCACGAGGCCGTCGAAGAGTGCAACCACACCATGATGTTCCAGGAGATGGTGAACCGCATCGGCGCCGACGTGCCCGGCATGCCGCGGCTGCTGAAGTGGATCCAGCCGGTCATACCGCTTGTTGCGGGGCCGCTGCCCATTCCGTTCTGGTTCGGCATCCTCGCGGGCGAGGAACCGATCGACCACACGCAGAAGAACGTGCTGCGCGAGGGCAAGACGCTGCATCCGATCATGGAGCGCGTCATGGCAATCCACGTCGCCGAGGAGGCGCGCCACATCTCCTTCGCGCACGAGTATCTGCGCAAGCGCGTTCCGCACCTGCCGAGGCGCAAGCGGTTCTGGTTGTCGCTGTATGTCCCCGTGGTGATGCGCGTGCTGTGTTCGGCGATCATCGTTCCCCCGCGCGCCTTCTGGAAGGAATTCGACATTCCGCGCTCGGTGCGTAAGGACGTGTTCTTCCGTTCGCCGGAGTCCAGGCAGATGTTGCGCGACATGTTCGGTGACGTCCGAATGCTTTGCAGCGAGACCGGTTTGATGAATCCGGTCGCAAAGCTGATCTGGCGCATCTGCAGGATCGACGGCCGCCCGAGCCGCTACCGCAGCGAGCCTGCCCGACAGCACGTGATCGCCGCTTAGGACGCCTGTGCCGCACGTGATCACCCAGTCGTGTTGCAGCGACGGGTCCTGTGTCTACGCCTGTCCGGTGAACTGCATCCACCCGACACCGGACGAGCCGGGCTTCGCCACCGCGGAGATGCTCTACATCGATCCGGCCGCGTGTGTGGACTGCGGCGCGTGTGTGTCGGCGTGCCCCGTCGGCGCCATCGCGCCCGACAACCGGCTGGAGCCCAGCCAGCTTCCGTTCGTCGAACTGAACGCGGCGTTCTACCCGGAGCGGGCGCCGGACGAAAAGCTGCCTCCCACATCGAAACTCGCGCCGGTGCTCGACGCACCGCTGGTCCGGCCGCGGCCCGGTGGACCGTTGACGGTGGCGATCGTCGGCTCCGGGCCTGCGGCGATGTACGCCGCCGATGAACTGCTGACCCAGCGCGGGGTGCGCGTCAACGTCTTCGAAAAGCTACCCACGCCATACGGGCTGGTGCGCGCCGGGGTCGCTCCTGATCACCAGCGCACCAAACGGGTGACGAAGCTGTTCGACAAGGTGACGCGGTTGCCAGGGTTCACGTTCTACCTCAATGTCGAGGTGGGTGCGGACCTGACGCACGCCGAATTGCTGGCCCACCATCACGCCGTGCTCTACGCCGTCGGCGCGCCCAACGATCGACGGCTCGACATCGACGGGATGGGCCTGCGCGGCACGGGCACCGCGACCGAGATGGTGGCGTGGTTCAACGGTCATCCCGAATTCACGGCTACACCAGTCGATTTGAGTCACGAGCGGACGGTGATCATCGGCAACGGCAACGTGGCGCTGGATGTCGCCCGCATCCTGACCACCGATGCCGACGCCCTGGCGCAGACCGATATCGCCGATCACGCGCTCGCTGCGCTGCGCAGGTCCAAGGTCACCGAGGTCGTCATCGCCGCCCGCCGCGGCCCCGCGCAGTCGGCCTTCACGTTGCCCGAACTGATCGGGCTGACGTCGACGTGCGACGTGGTGCTCGACGATGCCGACCGTGAGTTGGTCATCCGCGACCTCGCGACCGAGAACGATCCGCTGACCCGCAACAAGCTGCAGATCCTGTCGACGCTGGGCGCCTCGTCGGCGCCGGCCACCCGACCCCGCATTCGGCTGGCCTATCGGCTGACCCCGACACGCGTCGTGGGCGAGCATCGTGTCGACGGTGTGGAGTTCACCGTAACCGGGACCCAGGAGGTTCGCCGGATCGACGCCGGACTGGTGCTGACGTCGATCGGCTACCGCGGCAAGCCGATTCGCGATCTGCCGTTCGACGACGACACCGCCGTGGTGCCGAACGTCGGCGGCCGGGTCGTCGATCCGGAAACCGGCGAGGCCGTTGGCGGCAGCTATGTCGCGGGCTGGATCAAACGCGGCCCCACCGGCTTCATCGGCACCAACAAGTCATGCGCGGCGGAGACCGTGCACCACCTGGTGGCCGACTACAACGCGGGCCTGCTCGCAGATCCGGTCGGCAAGCCGGCCGGACTGGATAAGCTCGTGCGCCGCAGGCGGCCCGAGGTGGTCGACGCCGCGGGATGGCGCGCGATCGACGCCGCGGAGGTCGAGCGCGGCGGCGACCATCGGCCCCGCGACAAGTTCACCTCCGTCGCCGACATGTTGGCCGCGGCCGCCGCCGCACCCGCGGCGTCGATCCGGGAACGGGTGCTCGCCGGGCTACTGCGCTAGATGCCCTGAGCCGTTAGTGGCTCTGCTTCATCGCCTCTTCGATCTCTTCCATCGACACCTCACGCATTGGCTGGCCCATCGACCACTGGTGGCCGAACGGATCGCGCACGACGCCGTATCGATCGCCCCAGAAGGCGTCCTCCAGCGGGTGGACGACCGTCGCCCCGGCGTCCACGGCCTTCTGGAACTTGGTGTCGACGTCGGTGACGGTCAGGTGGATTGTCACCGGCGTTCCGCCGAGTGCTTTGGGCGTCAGCGACTTGCCCTCGCTCATCTCGGGGAAGTCGTCGTTGAGCATCACCGTCGAGCCGTTGATGTTCAGCGCGGCGTGCACGAGCTTGCCGTCGGGGCCGGGAACGCGGCCGTACTCCTCGGCGCCGAACGCCTTGACGTAGAAGTCGATGGCGGCGGCAGCGTCGTCAACGGTGAGGTGGGCGGATACGGACGGCTGAACTTCGATCGCCATGAGCGGACTCCTCGAATAGTGGTTGTGCCCTTATGGGCTAGAGGTACGACTCGTCGGGCGGACCGAACTCATCGCACCGACAACTTCTTTTTGCGATTTGGGCGTGCGCAGTCACGCTGAGCGTGACGCAGCACGCCGAAATCGCCGCCGCGCGTCTGGCAACATAGCGGCGTGCTTGGGCGGGAGGTCCTGACGAGACCGCGGGTGGTCGCGCTCGACCCCCTCGTCGTGGGAGTCTTCGCGACCGTCGTCAGCCTCGTCGGGGCCGGTCGCCCGTCGTTCTGGTACGACGAGGCCGCGACGATCTCGGCGTCATACAGTCGCACCCTGGGCCAGCTGTGGCAGATGGCGGGCAACGTCGACGCCGTCCACGGCCTCTACTACGTGCTCATGCACGCCTGGTTCAGCGTCTTCCCGCCGACGGAGTTCTGGTCCCGCGTGCCGAGCGCGCTCGCGGTCGGCGGAGCCGCGGCGGGCGTCGTCGTACTGGCGAGACAGTTCTCGTCGCGCACGGTCGCGCTGAGCGCCGGAGTGCTCTGCGCGATTCTGCCCCGTGCGACGTGGGCGGGCATCGAGGCGCGACCGTATGCGCTGACGATGTTGGCCGCCGCGTGGACGTGCGTGGTGTTCGTATACGCCGTGCGCCGCGACAGCGAGTGGATATGGCTCTGGTACGGCGTCGCGATGGTGACGTCGGTCCTGCTCGACATCTACCTCGCGCTGATGTTCGGCGCCCACGCGGTTTACTTGTGCGTCAATCGGCCAGGACGTGCCGTCGTCGCGCGCTTCGCCGCCGCCGCGGCGGGTGCATGCGTCGCCGTGGCGCCGTTCGTGTGGTTGGTCGTCGGTCAAGCACATCAGATCGTCTGGATCTCGCCGGTCGGTGGCAGGACGGTCGAAGACGTGGCCGTCCAGCAGTACTTCGAACGAAGTCCGTGGTTTCTGATCGTGTCGGCCTGCGTCGTGGTGACGGCTGTTGTCTTGTGGCGCTTCACATCTGCGCAACTGAGCACGCCGGATCGTCAGCTGTTGACCCTGGCGATCGCGTGGCTACTCGTTCCCACCGTGTTGATCCTCGGCTACTCGGCACTGATCCATCCGATCTATACGCCCCGCTACCTGTGTTTCACCGCGCCGGCGATGGCACTGGTGCTGGGTGTGTGCGTCGGCGCGCTGGCGGTGCGGCAGTGGGTCGCGGCGGCCGTGCTGATCGTGTTCGCGGCAGCGGCGGTGCCGAATTATCTACTGGTACAGCGGAGTCCGTATGCCAAGTATGGAATGGACTACAGCCAGGTGGCCGATCTGATCGCCGCGAACGCCAAAGGTGAACCGGGTGAGTGCCTGTTGGTGAACGACACCGTGACGTTCATGCCGGCCCCGATGCGTCCGCTGCTGGCGGCGCGGCCCGATGCCTATGAGAACGTGGTCGATATCAGCCTGTGGCAGAAGGCCACTGAACGTCACGACGTCTTCGACACCAACCTCATCCCGGAGGCGTCGGTGGGCCCACTCAACGTCTGCCGCGTCCTGTGGATCATCACCCAGGCCGATCCGTCGCGGCCCGCCCACGAGCAGGCCGAATTGATGGAGCCCGGACCGCTTTTCGGCGGCACCCCCGCATTCGCGGTGATCCGCGACACCGGCTACCGGCTCCAGGAACGCTGGCAGTTCAACCTGGTTCAGGTCATCAGGGCGACGCGCTGACTCACCAGACGCGGATGTAGTCCACCAGCATCGCGGCCGGGAACACTCCAAGTGCCGGATCGCCACCGCCGGGTCCGCCGACCGCGAGGGTGAACATCGGCTGCATCCAATAGCCGGGGTTGTTGAACGGCCAGCGCCAGTCGCCGGGCCTGCCGGACACCTGGATCGGCTTCGGCGGCACACTGAAGTACGGCTCGGCGCCGTCGACATAATCGCGCCAGAACTTGAAACCGTCCTCATCCCAACGCATCCGCCAGGTGTGCCACGCGCCATCGACGAGACCGGGGATCGACTTGCCCTCCCATGTCTTGCCGTTGGACGCCGCGTGCACGGTCGTCCCCGGTGGCCAACTGTTGTTGCCGTACCACTCGAAGATGTCGACTTCACCGTCGGGCAGCGGATCCTCGTTCACCGCCCAGAACGCAGGCCAGCAACCTGGGGTCAGGCAGTCGAGTTTGATCCGCGCTTCCCACGTCTGGTTGATCATGCCCCGCCAGATGCCGCGCAGCTTCCCGCCGTAGTAGGTGCCCATATCGTGGGTGGCGAGCAGGACGAGGTTGGAATTGCCGTCGAGGAAAACATTTCGGCGGTCGTCGCGGTAGATCCCCGCCACCGGCGGATAGACGTCGTCCTGCCAGGTCTGCACGATCCACTTGGAGCGATCGGGGGCCGAACCCGCCGGACCGTCGAACTCGTCTTGGAAGATGTATCCGCCGCCCGGGTCGCCGCTGGGCGGCTGTTCCGGTTTCGGCACCCGGTCCAACGGGGTGGCCTGAGCTGGGGCTAGGGGCATCGTGGCGGCCAAAAAACCAAGGCCTGCCATCATCATCATGTTGCGGCGATCCATCTGGGTCACCCGCCCACCTTAAAAGGACGGCTCAGCGTTTAGGTTCATTTCGGGGGCCGCTCGTGTTGTATCTAACTTCACACCACGGAGAAGTTTGGCGGCAGCGGGCCCCGTCCCGTCAGCGCGAGAAGCACCGTCTGGCCGTGCCCGGTGAGCGCCGCGGTTCGGGTGGCCACGTCCAGGGCCTCGGCGAGCACCGCGGCGGGCGGCTCGAACGACAGGTCGAGAGCCCGAGCGATGTCCATCCCATGCACCGCCAGTTCGAAAGTCCGGGTGGGCAGATAGCTGTGTAGCCGAATGCCCAGTCCGCCGATCACCTCGATCAACGGATTGTCGTCGACGGCCGCTAGGTCGTCGAGCACGCCGGCGACCAGCTCATCGACCGCGGCGGCTGGATCATCGCCGAGGGCGGTCCCGGCCTGCCTGCCGCGTTCGGCGACGTCCGCGGGGTCGATGCCCAGCGCCGACGGCGTCACGCGCACGTAGTACTCCTCGGGGGTCGCGATGTCGACCCGCTCGGCGGTGGTGCGCAGGTAGGTGCGCACCGTGGTCAGCGATCGCGAGGTATGCCCGACCAACGAGCGGACATCCCAGTCGCCGAGGCCGGGTCTACTCCATGCGTCGACCGGTATGTCGTGCACCAATGCGGCGAAACTCGTTGCCGCCGAAACGTATGTCGCCGTCGTCACGACCGCTTGACTTGGTCCCAACCCTCGACGGATTCGGGGCTGCGCGGCTCCGGACCCACATAGATCGCCGCCGGCCGCACCAGCTTGCCGAGCCGCTTCTGCTCGAGGATGTGCGCGCACCAGCCCGCCGTCCGGCCGCAGGTGAACATCGCAGGCATCATCTTGGTCGGCACCTGCGCGAAGTCCAGGATCACCGCCGCCCAGAACTCGACGTTGGTCTCGATCGCGCGGTCGGGGCGCCGTTCACGCAGCTCCGCGAGCGCGGCCTGTTCCAGCGCGGCGGCCACCTCGTAGCGCGGTGCGTCGAGCCGCTTGGCGGTGGCCCGCAGCACGCGTGCCCGCGGATCCTCGGCCCGGTAGACGCGGTGTCCGAACCCCATCAGCTTTTCCTTGCGATCCAGGATGCCCTTGACGACCGCGCTCGCGTCGCCGGTCTTCTCGACCTCCTCGATCATCGGGATCACCCGCGCGGGCGCGCCGCCGTGCAGCGGGCCGCTCATCGCGCCGATCGCGCCCGACAGCGCCGCCGCCACGTCCGCGCCCGTCGACGCGATCACGCGCGCGGTGAACGTCGACGCGTTCATGCCGTGCTCGGCGGCCGACACCCAGTAGGCGTCGATGGCCTCGATGTGCCGCGGGTCGGGCTCACCCTGCCACCGGGTCATGAAACGTGCTGTCACGGTGGAGCATTCGTCGACAAGACGCTGGGGGACCGCCGGCTGGTAGATGCCACGCGCGGACTGTGCGACGTAGGACAGCGCCATCACCGACGCCCGGGCGAGCTGGTCGCGCGCGGTCTGCTCGTCGATGTCCAGCAGCGGTGCGTAGCCCCAGATCGGGGCCAGCATCGCCAGGCCTGCCTGCACGTCGACGCGCACGTCGCCGCTGTGGATCGGCAGCGGGAAGGGCTCTGCGGGCGGCAGCCCGTGGCCGAACTTGCCGTCGACCAGCAACGCCCAGACGTCACCGAAGGTGACGTGTTGATTGACCAGGTCCTCGATGTCGACACCGCGATACCGCAGGGCGCCGCCATCCTTGTCGGGTTCTGCGATCTCGGTGGTGAAGGCGACGACGCCTTCCAGTCCGGGTACGAAATCCTCGGGCACCACTGACGTCGTAGTCATGGGCAGATTCTCGCACCCGGCCCTACCTCGGCGACCACCCGGCGGGGCGTAGCGTGATCGCGTGGTATCTCGCGACGACGACCACCTGGCCAGGATGCGGGTGGAATACGGTTCGGTGGAGAAAGACGGCAGCGTCGACCTCGATGTCGATTGGCTCGCGGACGGCTGGGTTGCGCTGCTGCGCAACTGGTTAGCCGACGCCGAGCGGGCGGGGGTCGCCGAACCCAACGCGATGGTCGTGGGCACCGTCGACGCCCGTGGACGTCCGGCCACCCGTTCGGTGCTCTGCAAGAGTGTCGACGAGCGCGGCATCACCTTCTTCACCAACTACGACTCCGCCAAGGGCAGGGATCTGGCAGCCATGCCCTATGCGTCGGCGACGTTCCCCTGGTACCTGCTCGGCAGGCAGGTCCACGTCCGCGGCCCGGTCACCAAGGTGTCGGCGCAGGAGACCGCCGACTACTGGTCCAAACGCCCCCGCGGTTCGCAGCTGGGCGCGTGGGCGTCACACCAGTCCCAGCCGATCGCCTCGCGCGCTGCCCTGCTTCAGCAGTTGGCCGACGTGACAGCGCGATTCGCCGACTTCGACAAGGTCCCCGTGCCGCCGAACTGGGGTGGTTACCTGATTGCGCCCGAAGTCGTCGAGTTCTGGCAGGGCCGGGAGAACCGGGTGCACAACAGGATTCGTATCGTCACCGATGCCGAGCTGCCGGTGACCGTGCACAACAGCCGCATCGAGCGGCTGCAGCCCTAGGTGCGGCGGCGGGTTCCCCGGTCACAGGGGCGGCTCTTCGCGGATATCACACCCCTACGCACCCCGGACTTCCGGCGGCTGTGGTTGGCGGGCACCGTCACCGTCATCGGCGCCAATCTGACGATCTTCGCGGTGCCGGTTCAGCTGTACGCACTCACGCAGAACTCCGCGTACGTCGGGCTGTCCGGGGTGTTCGCGCTCGCTCCGCTGATCGTGTTCGGACTGTGGGGCGGGGCCTGGGCCGATGCGATGGACCGCCGCGTGCTGCTGATCATCGCGTCCATCGGGCTGGCGTTGGCGTCGGTGCTGCTGTGGCTGCAGGCCGCGCTGCACCTCAACAACGTCTGGGTGGTGCTGTGCCTGTTGTCGGTGCAGCAGGCGTTCTACGCGATCAACTCGCCGACCAGGGCCGCGGCGATCCCGCGAATGCTGCCGGGCGATCAGCTGGCGGCGGCGAACTCGCTGAACATGACGGTGATGCAGTTCGGCGCGATCGTCGGGCCACTGCTGGCCGGGGTCATGCTGCATTGGGTCGACCTGTCAACGCTGTATCTGATCGACGCGATCCTGTGCGTCGCCCCGATATGGGCGACGTGGCGCCTTGCGTCGATGCCGCCCACCGGGGGAGGGGGCGCCGGACTGGGCGCGGTACTGGACGGCTTTCGCTACCTGTCGGGCAATCAGGTCGTGTTGATGTCGTTCGTGGTGGACCTGATCGCGATGATCTTCGGAATGCCCCGCGCACTGTTCCCGCAGATGGCGCACGAGAGTTTCGGTGGACCGGTCGAGGGCGGCGTCACGATGGCACTGCTGGCCGCGTCGATGTCGGTGGGCGCCGTCGCGGGTGGCGTGTTCTCCGGCTGGTTGCCGGGGATCCGTCGCCAGGGTCTGGCCGTCGTCGGCGCGATCGTGGTGTGGGGTGTCGCGATGATCGGTTTCGGTGTCGCGAGCGGGTTCGCACACGGTGCCGCGGGTGTCTTCCTCTGGATCGCATTGGCCTGTCTGGTGATCGGCGGCGCCGCCGACATGGTGTCTGCCGCCTTCCGGTCGACGATCCTGCAGCAGGCCGCGTCCGACGATCTGCGCGGCAGACTGCAGGGGGTGTTCACGGTGGTCGTCGCCGGGGGACCGCGACTGGCGGACGCCGCCCACGGGGCGACCGCCGCGGTCGTCGGCACCACGGTCGCCGCGGCCGGAGGCGGGACGCTGGTGGTGATCGGGATGGTGGCCTGCACGCTGTTGGTGCCGGCGTTCGTCCGCTACCGGGTGACCGACGCGGACAAAGTCTGACGCGGCCAAGTGTCGGAGGGTGCCACATTCTCAGTGGGCTCTTAGCTTGGCTGGCTAGCATCCGACTCGTGCCTGAAATCAGGGGGGAGGCCTCCCTCGGCCTGCGAGAACGCAAGAAGCAGCGGACACGAGCAACCCTCATCGATGCCGCCGTCGAACTGTGCGAGCGGCAGGGGTTCGACCGCACCACCGTCGACCAGATCGCCGCGATCGCCGACGTGTCGCCGCGCACGTTCAGCCGGTACTTCGCCACCAAAGACGCCATCGCACTGGCCCTGATCGACGAGGTGCTCGACAGGACTGCCGTCGAGCTGACCCGTCAACCGGACGACCTCAACGAATTCGAGGCATTGCTGAGAGCCCATCTCGCGATGGCAGATTCGGCCAAGACCGCCCCGGCCGGGGAGCTGACGGCGGACCGGGTGATGTGCATCGTTCGGATCATCCTGTCGTCGCCGACCTTGCGTCAGGCGGTGTTGGAGTATCGCGCCAACTCCGTCGAGGTCGAGCTGGCCAGGCGAATGGGGGCGGGTGTCGGCGATCGTCGCCCCAGATTGGTGTCGGCCATCTGGGGTTCGCTGCTCATGACGGCGCTGACTGATCTGGCTTCCGATGACCGCGATTTATCGCAGCTGACCATCGACGACGTCATCGAGCGTCTGGGCGAGACATTCGTCGAGTTCATCGGCCTCACGGCAGGCAATCGACAGACAGTGTGACCATCTGGCAACCCCCCCGCGGGCGGGAGTGCTGGAATGGGACTACCTTTTGAAGGGCAACCCCGCATTCCTTGCAACGTAGAAGGGATCCCAGTGGCCGAAAAAGACGAGCACGCCACCCTCAGCTACCCCGGTGGCGAGCTTGAATTGGACGTCGTCCACGCGACCGAAGGTGCCGACGGCGTCGCGCTGGGTTCGCTCTTGGCCAAGTCCGGCTACACCACGTATGACGAGGGCTTCGTCAACACCGCCTCGACCAAGAGCGCCATCACTTACATCGACGGTGACGCCGGGATCCTGCGTTACCGGGGCTATCCGATCGAGCAGTTGGCGGAGAAGTCGAACTTCATCGAGGTCAGCTACCTGCTGATCTACGGCGAGCTGCCGACGGCCGATCAGCTCGAGGCGTTCACCACCCAGATCCAGCGGCACACCCTGCTGCACGAAGACCTCAAGCGGTTCTTCGACGGCTTCCCGCGCAATGCGCACCCGATGCCGGTGCTGTCGAGTGCGGCCAATGCGCTGAGCGCCTACTACCAGGACTCGCTGGACCCGTTCGACGACGAGCAGGTCGAGCTGTCCACCATCCGTCTGCTGGCCAAGATGCCGACCATCGCGGCGTACGCGTACAAGAAGTCGGTCGGTCAGCCGTTCCTGTACCCGGACAACTCGATGAGCCTCGTCGAGAACTTCCTGCGGATGACGTTCGGTCTGCCCGCCGAACCGTACGAGGTCGACCCCGAGCTCGTCCGCGCGCTGGACATGCTGTTCATCCTGCACGCCGACCATGAGCAGAACTGCTCGACGTCGACGGTGCGGCTGGTCGGGTCCTCGCAGGCCAACCTGTTCACGTCGATCTCCGGCGGCATCAACGCGCTGTGGGGCCCGCTGCACGGCGGCGCCAACCAGGCGGTGCTCGAGATGCTGGAGAAGATCCGCCAGGCCGACGGCGATGTTCACGACTTCGTCAAGAAGGTCAAGAACAAGGAAGACAACGTCAAGCTGATGGGCTTCGGCCACCGGGTCTACAAGAACTACGACCCGCGGGCGCGCATCGTCAAGGAGCAGGCCGATAAGATCCTGGGCAAGCTCGGCGGCGACGACGAACTGCTGGACATCGCGAAGTCACTTGAAGAGGTCGCTCTCACCGATGACTTCTTCATCGAGCGCAAGCTCTACCCGAACGTCGACTTCTACACCGGCGTGATCTACCGGGCCATGGGCTTCCCGACGCGCATGTTCACCGTGCTGTTCGCGCTGGGCCGGCTGCCCGGATGGATCGCCCACTGGCGTGAGATGCACGACGAGGGCAGCGGCAAGATCGGCCGTCCGCGCCAGATCTACACCGGGTACACCGAACGCGACTACGTCGACCAGGGCTCGCGCTAGGCGCATTTACTGCGAGGTATTTCACTCGCAATCGGCCTTGCCCTCCGGATAGTTGTAGTTTCACAATAGTTGTGTGAATGAAACCGTCGTCCGGTCGTCCCCGGCTTCGCGTGGGCCCAGAGCAGCTACGCGGCGCAAGGCCATCATCTTGGTGTCCTGCTGCCTGAGCCTGCTGATCGTGTCGATGGACGCGACGATCGTCAACGTCGCCATTCCGAACATCCGCGCGGATCTCGGTGCGTCGCCGTCGCAGTTGCAGTGGGTCATCGACATCTACACGCTGGTGCTGGCGTCTCTGTTGCTGTTGGCGGGTGCGGCCGCGGACAGGTTCGGTCGTCGGCGCACGTTCCAGCTGGGTCTCACGGTCTTCGCGGTCGGCTCCCTGATGTGCAGCCTCGCGCCGAACATCGAGACCTTGATCGCTGCGCGGTTCCTGCAGGCGGTCGGCGGGTCGATGATGAACCCGGTCGCGATGTCGATCATCACCCAGGTCTTCACCGGACGGGTCGAGCGGGCCCGCGCGATCGGCATCTGGGGTGGTGTCGTCGGCATCTCGATGGCACTCGGTCCGATCGTCGGCGGCACGCTCATCGAGTACGCCAGCTGGCGCGCGGTGTTCTGGATCAACCTGCCGATCTGTGCGATCGCGATCCTGCTGACCGCGATCTTCGTCCCCGAGTCCAAGTCGGTCACGATGCGCGACGTCGACCCGGTCGGCCAGGGTCTGGGCATGGCCTTCCTGTTCGGCATCGTCTACGTCCTGATCGAAGGGCCGAACTTCGGGTGGGGCGATGCGCGCACGATCGGGGTGGCGGTCGTCGCGGTCCTCGCGTTGGTGGCCTTCCTGGTCTACGAGTCACGTCGCCACGACCCGTTCATCGATCTCCGGTTCTTCCGCAGCGTCCCGTTCGCATCCGCGACCATGATCGCGGTCTGTGCGTTCGCCGCGTGGGGCGCGTTCCTGTTCATGATGTCGCTGTATCTGCAGGAGGAACGCGGTTTCTCGGCCATGAAGACCGGGCTGATCTATCTGCCGGTAGCCATTGGCGCGCTTGTCTTCTCGCCGCTGTCGGGCCGGATGGTCGGCCGGTACGGCGGCCGGCCGTCGATCGTCATCTCGGGTGTGTTGATCACCGCGTCGACAGGGGCGCTCGCGGCGCTGACCGCGACGACGCCGGTCTGGCAGCTGCTCGTGATCTTCGCGGTGTTCGGCATCGGGTTCTCGATTGTCAACGCGCCGATCACCACCGCGGCCGTCAGCGGCATGCCGACCGACCGGGCCGGGGCCGCGTCGGCGATCGCCTCCACCAGTCGACAGGTCGGCGTGAGTCTCGGTGTGGCGCTGTGTGGTTCGCTCGCTGGGACGGCGCTGGGGACGATGGGGGCGGACTTCGCCGCGGCCGCGCGACCGCTGTGGTTGATCTGCGCGGTGCTGGGGCTGACGATCACCGCGCTCGGTATCTACTCGACGTCGGCGCGCGCACTGCGTTCGGCCGATCGTCTCGCACCGCTGATTGCAGGAACCGATGCGCGACGGGAGGTCGCTGATGTCGCCTGACCCGCTGACCGACGAGGTCTGGGGCGCCATGGCCGCGCTGGTGATGGACAACCGCGACAGCTGGAAGCGGGCGGTGGTGGAGCAATCGGGCTTGCCGTTCAGCAGGATTCGCATCCTCAAGCGGTTGAGCCGGCGCCCGATGTCGGTGAAGGAGCTGGCGCACGCGGCGACCATCGATGCGCCCGCGGCCACGGTCGCGGTCAACGATCTGGAGGACCGCGGACTGGTGGTGCGCGAGATCGATCCGGCGAACCGGCGGTGCAAGATCGTGTCGCTCACCGAGCAGGGCTACGCGGTCGTTCGCAAGATCGACGCGATCGACGACCCGGCGCCGGACGTGTTCGCTGCGTTGGGCGATGCGGAACTCAAGCAACTGCAAGAGATTCTGCGAAAGCTACGCGCTTAACGGGTTAATCGCCTGCACCTGGTGCGTGGAATCAACCGATTAGCGCGCTCACGGGCTCTCCAGCACCGCCATCGCGGCGTTGTGCCCGCCGATCCCCGACACGGCCCCGCCGCGACGCGAACTCGAGCCGCACAGCAGGATTCGATCATGGTCGGTGGCGACGCCCCACCGTCGCGCGGGAGTGTCGAGTGACTCGTCGTCCTCGGCGAACGGCCACGACAGCGCGCCATGGAAGATGTTGCCCGCCGTCATACCCAGCGTGTGTTCGAGATCGACCGTCGTCTTCGTCTCGATGCACAGCCGGCCCGCCGCGTCCTGCATCAGCACATCCTGAATGGGTTCGGCCAGTACAGAGTTCAGCGAATTGAGCGCCGCCGAGGTCAACGTGTCCCGCATCCGGCCCGGATCGCCCGTCGCGATCAGCGAGTGCGGTGTGTGCAGGCCGAACACCGTCAGCGTCTGCGCGCCGGATGCGCGCAGTTCATCGGACAGGATGGTGGGATCGGTCAGCGAGTGGCAGTAGATCTCGCACGGCAGCGGATCGGGCACCACCCCGTGGTCGGCGCGGGTGTAGGCCGTATCGAGTTGGCGGTAGGTCTCGTTGATGTGGAATGTCCCGCCGAACGCCTGCTCGGGCGTCACGGTGTCGTCGCGCAATCGGGGGAGCCGGCGCAGCATCAGATTGACCTTCACCTGCGCACCTGGCGCCTGGGTGGGGGCGGGTTCGCCGAGCAGGGTGGCCAGCACCGTCGGAGTCACGTTCGCCAGCACGTGCGTGGCGTTGACTCGCTGGTCGTTGCCGTCGCTTCGGTAGTACACCTGCCCGTCTGGATCGAGACGGTAAACCTCTGCAGCGCAAACGATTTCGGCGCCGTATCCGGTAGCGGCGGCGGCCAGCGCACCGCTGACCGCGCCCATGCCGCCGATCGGAACGTCCCAGTCGCCGGTGCCGCCGCCGAGCAGGTGGTACAGGAAGCAGATGTTCTGCATCAGCGACGGGTCGTCGAGGCGGGCGAACGTTCCGATCAACGCGTCGGTCGCCATCACACCGCGCACGAGGTCGTTGGACACCGCCGAGGTGATGGCATGGCCGATCGGCTCGTCGATCACCGAGCGCCACGCGGCGTCGTCGCCCACCTGTTTACGTGCCTCCTCACGGGTGCACAGCGGCTGCAGCAAGGTCGGCCATAGCCGCGACGTGAGCCCCCGCGCGCGTTGGTAGAACTCCTCGAAGCCTGCCTGGTCACCGTCCGCGCCCACCGCGCCGAACGTCGACGACGGCCCGATCAGCAGCCCGGTCCGTCCGGCGGTCGCGGGGTCTGGGGTGTAGGACGAGTAGCGCCGCCGCAACAGCCGCACCCGGGCGCCGAGGTCCTCGACGATGCGCCGGGGCAGCAGGCTCACCAGATACGAGTAGCGGGACAACCGCGCGTCGACGCCGTCGAAGGCGTGTGCCGACACGGCCGCACCGCCGACATGGTCGAGCCGCTCGAGCACCTGCACCCGTCGTCCCGCGCGGGCCAGGTACGCCGCGGCCACCAGCCCGTTGTGCCCGCCGCCGACCACGACGACGTCATATGTCGCTGACGAGCTCAGTTGAGGTAGCCCTCGACCTCGTCGGGCGGACGCACGCTGGCCGATCCCGGATCGCCGCCGGTCTCACGCAGCGCCCGGCGCTGGCGCAGCAGGTCCCAGCACTGGTCCAGCTGGACCTCGAGTGCGCGCAGACGTTTGTGTTCCTCGGACTCATCGATGTCGCGGTTCTGCAGCTGCTCCCGCAGCCGCTGCTCCTCTGCGACCAGCTCGTTGACCTGATCGAGAATGTCTTGGTCCTTCGCCATGGGTTCAGTCTGCCCGACTACGGTGAGTACGGTGACTTCCACTTCAGGGCAGAAGCCCGAGATCGAGTTTCCCGACGGACCCGCTCCGGCCGAACTGGTCATCAAGGACCTGGTCGTCGGCGACGGCGCTGAGGCGGTGCCGGGTGGCACCGTCGAGGTGCACTACGTCGGGGTCGAGTACGACACCGGCGAGGAGTTCGACAGCTCGTGGGCCCGCAACGAGTCGATCGAGTTCCCGCTGCGCGGTCTGATCCAGGGCTGGCAGGACGGCATCCCCGGCATGAAGGTCGGCGGCCGGCGCCAGCTCGTCATCCCGCCGGAGCAGGCCTACGGGCCGGCGGGCGGTGGGCACCGGTTGTCCGGTAAGACGCTGATCTTCGTGATCGACCTGCTCGGCACGCGCTAGTTCCCCCGCGGGTAAGGGTGACGCGTGCCGGCGCTAGCTCGGGCCGGGCAGCTTCAGCAACAGGCGCGCGCCGCCGAGTGGGCTCTGCTCCAGAGACGCTGTGCCGCCGTGCAATTCGGCCTGCTGGGCGACCAGCGCGAGGCCCAATCCCGAGCCGGAGTGCGACGCGGTCGAGCCGCGGGAGAACCGGTCGAACACAACCCGACGCTCGTCTTCGGGAACGCCGACTCCGTCGTCGTCGATCGCGATCTCCACACCCTCGCGCGAACTGACCGCCGACAGCTGCACCCGCTTCGCGCCACCATGCTTGACGGCGTTGGCGATCGCGTTGTCCACCGCCAACCGCAGGCCTGCGGGCAGCCCGACGATGATCACCGTCGGTGCGGGCACCAACGAGACATCAAGGTCCGGGTACACCCGCATCGCATCGTGTGCCGCGCGATCCAGCAGTTCGGTGATGTCGACCGGCACGTGGTCGTCCGCCGTCGTCAGCTCGCCCTGGGCCAGCCGCTCGAGCGCCGAAAGCGTCGCCTCGATGCGCGACTGCGTGCGGATGACGTCGTTGACGACCCCCTTGCGCTGGTCCTCGGGCAGATCCAGCGTCGACAGCACCTCGAGGTTGGTTCGCATCGCGGTCAGCGGAGTCCGCAGTTCGTGCGCCGATACCGAGGCGAAGTCGCGGGCCGATGTCAGCGCGGCCTTGGTCTTTTCCTGCTCGTTCCACACCCGCTCGACCAGCCCCTGCACCGCCTCGGCGATCTCGACGGCTTCGGTGGCGCCGCGCACGTCGATGTCGGGATCCTCGTCGCCCGCCTCGATCTGGCGGGTCTGCTGAGCGAGCCGTTTGAAGGGACGCACGGCGAACGCCGCCAGCACCCAGCCGCCGACCGTCGCCGCACCGATCGCCAGCGTGCAGATGATGATCACCCGGCGATGCAGGTTGTTGATGTCCGCGATGGTCGCGTCGTACGTCGCCCCGACGGCCACCGACATCGGCTCGGGATACCGGATGTCGACCGTGCGCACCCGATAGCGCACGCCGTCGATATAGGTGTCGGCGTAGCCCGGCTCCAGCTGTGGCAGGACGACGTTGGAGTTCGACGTCACCTGACCGTCTTTGCGGACCGTGATGACGGCATCCTGGTCGTTTGGCGACTTCGGGATCTCGTCGAGGCCGCGCGGCAGGAACGGAACCGCGAACCCCGCCGCCTCGTCGAGCCTGCGGTCGAGGCGCTCGTTCCAGGCGTCGGTGATGCCGAACCAGACCACGGTCCCCGCGATGACCACGACGATCGCCCCGGCGATCGCGCTGGTGAACGCCACTCGCTGTCGAAGTGACGGAGTCCTGCGGAAGATCCGGGTCAGCAGGCTCATCGAGTCACTGCTGTCTGTTCTTCGCGCAAGCGCTCATCACTGCCGTCTGGTCCTCGCGCAAGCGTCCCCCGCAAGTGGGCGGTGCCCCCACATCACTGCGTCCTCAGGACGAATCCCACTCCCCGCACCGTGTGCAGAAGTCGGGGGGCGCCGCCGGCCTCGAGCTTGCGGCGCAGGTACCCGATGAACACGTCGACGACGTTGGTGTCGGCGGCGAAGTCGTAACCCCACACCAGCTCGAGCAGCTGGGCCCGCGACAGCACCGCGGTCTTGTGCTCGGCCAGCACCGCGAGCAAATCGAACTCGCGCTTGGTGAGGTCGACGTCGACGCCGTTGACCCTGGCGCGGCGGCCGGGGATGTCGACCTCCAACGGTCCGACTTGGATGGTCTCCGACGAGAACGTGGCCGTGGACCCGCGCCGACGCAGCAGCGCCTTCACGCGCGCGACGAGTTCCTGCAGGACGAACGGTTTGACCAGGTAATCGTCTGCCCCGGCTTCCAGGCCCGCTACCCGGTCGTCGACCGAACTGCGCGCGGACAGCACGCAGACGGGCACATCGTTGTCCATGGCCCGCAGCGCGGTGACCACGCTGACGCCGTCGAGGACCGGCATGTTGATATCGAGCACGATGGCGTCGGGCCGGGTCTCCGTGGCGCTGCGCAGCGCCTCCGCGCCGTCGATCGCGGTGGACACGTCAAAGCCGGACAGCCGTAGTCCACGCTCGAGAGAGGCGAGCACGTCGGGGTCGTCGTCGACCACGAGCACCCGGGGTGAGGCTGCTCCACTGTCCATGAGCACAATCTTGCCTGATGGCGCCGCCCACATGTGTCAGGCGCGTAAGTGACGTGGTCTCGCCGTTGCGGCGGTCTTGTCACCGCTGGGTCACGCCCGCTGAAACGATCGCGTGATAGCAAAGCGAGCAAATTCGTCCGCTGCTAGCATCCGACACTTGTGCCAGTGCCACCTCCCCGGTTGATCGTCGAGCCCGACGACGGTGTGGAACCGGTGCGCGAACTGATCGCCTCGGCACAGAGTTCACTCCTCATCAAGCAGTTCACCTTCACCGAAGAGAGCCTGATCGACGCGGTCATCGAACGCCGCGACGCCGGTGTCGATGTGCGGGTCATGCTCAACCCCGCGCGCTCGGGCGGTGACCGGGCCAACGACGAGACCTTCCAGAAGTTCGCCGACGCCGGCATCGCGGTGAAGTGGTCGAACCCGAAGTTCTATGTGACGCACGAGAAGTCGATCGTGGTGGACAACCAGGCCGCGCTGGTCGCCACCTTCAACCTGTGCACGAAGTACTTCACGCTGACCCGTGACTACGGTGTGATCACCCACGACCCCCTGCACGTCGCGCAGATCGTCGAAGTGTTCGACGCCGACTGGCAGGAACTGGACTGGACGTGCTCGGCGTACGAAGGTCTGCTCTGGAGCAATTCCAATTCCCGCTACCACATGGCGCAGTTCATCGACACCGCCAAGTTCCGGCTCGATATTCAGCACCCCAAGTACGTCGACGCCGTCATTCTCGAGCGCATCGCGGCCGCGGCCGATCGCGGCGTGAAGGTGCATGTCCTCTGTGGGGGCAGGCACGGAATCAGCGAATGGGACATCCTCGACACGTTCGCCTCGCTGCGCACCCTGCGGCGGTTCGGTGTGAAGGTGCACAAGCAGAAGAACCTGCGGGTGCACGCCAAGCTGTTGCTGGTCGACGACGAGCGTGCGCTGGTCGGCTCGATGAACATCGACCGCAGCGCCTTCGACCTACGCCGTGAGCTGGGAATACAGATATCGGACGCGCCGACGGTGGCACGCCTGAGGCAAGTGTTCGCCGCCGACTGGGAGCTTTCGCACCACTACGACCCGCCGGACCCGCTGCAGCCGGCGCACCACCACGAGGACGACTTTCCGCACGACCACGAACTCATGCATGAGTGAGGCGCGCGAGAAGGTCTCGCTGGTCGAACTGGCGTGGACGTTCAACCACATCGCGCTGGCCTCGTTCGGGGGCGGTCTGTCGGCCTGGTCGCGCGAGGTGCTCGTCGTCGAGAAGCAGTGGCTCGGCGAGGAGGAGTTCCTCTCGGCCATGACGATGTGCCGCATCCTGCCCGGCGCCAATCAGGTGAACATGGCCGTGTTCGCGGGCAGCAAGATGCGCGGTCTGCCCGGCGTGCTCGCTGCGCTGTTCGGTCTGTGCTTTGTGCCCGTCGTCATCGTCCTCGTGATGGCGTTCCTGTACTTCCGGTTCAAGGAGCAGGCCGCCGTCAAAGGTGTGCTGCACGGCGCATCGGCCGCGGCCGTCGCACTGACCCTGGCGATGGTGATCCAGACCGGCAGGAAGTGTCTGACGGGGGTTGTGCCCGTCGCGCTGTTTCTGGCGGCGTTCGTGTTGAACGGGCTCATGCGGTTGCCGCTGCCTCTGACGCTGCTGATCGTGGCCCCGCTGTCTCTGTTGTGGGCCTGGCCGAGAAACCGTGCGGCACAGGCAGAATGAGCACATATCTCCAGATTGCCGGAATGTTCGCGGCGTTGTCGCTGCTCTCGATCGGCGGCGGCAACGCGGTACTGCCCGACATGCATCGGCAGGCGGTCGCCGGTCATCACTGGCTGACCAACGCCCAATTCGCCGATGTCTTCTCCATCTCCCAGACCGCGCCGGGGCCGAGCATCCTGATCGTGACGCTCGTCGGGTACGGCGCCGGGTTGACGGTCGGCGGAGTCCCCGGCGCGATCCTCGGCGGACTCATCGCGACGGTCGCGATGATCGTTCCGGCAGCCTCACTGATGTACACGGTGACGCTGTTCTGGCAGAAGGCGCAGAAGTCGAAATGGCGGATCGCCGTCGAGAAGGGCTTCGCACCGTTGACCGTCGGTCTGATCATGGCCACCTCGCTGGTGATGAGCCGGACGGCGGACCACGACTGGCGGGCCTATCTGCTCACGGCGATCTGCACCGCGATCTTCGTCTTCACCAAGACCAACCCGCTGCTCGTGGTGTTGGCGGCCGGTGTCATCGGCTACTTCGGAATTGTTTGACGCAGCCGCAAAAAAAGACTGCGGTAACCGCGCAGATACGCGATCTGCCTGCTATCTACATATGGTGACGGTCAAATCGCCCGATTCCGTCGGGGCCCCGCCGCCGGAACGGGCACCAGAACCGGCCTCTAACTCGCATTCGATCCCGGACGTCTGTCGCTCGCTGATCTCGGATCGCAAGTTCGAGCTCACCATCGTCGCGGTGATCGTCGTCAACGCGATCGTGCTGGGCATGGGAACCTACGCCGACATCGCGAGTCGGTACGAATCCCTGTTCAACACCATCTACAACGTCATCCTCGGCATCTATGTCGTCGAATTGCTGATCCGGTTGACGGCCTACCGGTGGAACCCCCGCGAGTTCGTCAAAGACGGTTGGAACATCTTCGACTTCATCGTCGT
This sequence comes from Mycobacterium barrassiae, assembly GCF_025822765.1. Classification (GTDB taxonomy): domain Bacteria; phylum Actinomycetota; class Actinomycetes; order Mycobacteriales; family Mycobacteriaceae; genus Mycobacterium; species Mycobacterium barrassiae. The sequence continues at coordinate 104,285 of NZ_JACKUK010000025.1, forward strand.
CGTCGCATCGTTCGTACCCATGCTGCGGGCGAATGCGATGTTGTTGCGACTGGTGCGGTTGCTGCGCATTGTGCGTCTTGTCCGCTTCCTGCCCGACCTGCGCCTGCTCGTCATGGCGGCCGGCAAGAGCGTGCCGGGGATCGCGTCGCTGGCGGGCGCCACTTTCGTGCTCATCTTCATCTACGGGATGGGCGGCTGGGTGCTGTTCTCCGCTCACGATCCGGCGTCGTACGGCAACGTGGGACAGGCGATGCTGACGATGTTCGTCATGCTGACCCTGGAGAACTTCCCGGACAACGTCGCGATGGGCCAACAGATTTCGCAGTGGACGATCCTGTACTTCATCAGCTACGTGCTGCTGGCCAGCTTCCTGATCTTCAACCTCTTCATCGGCATCGTGCTCAACGCCATGGAGCAGGCCAGGGAGTCCGACCGCAAGGAGCACGAGACCGACGACCTGCTGTCTCGGCTACGGGCCGCGCGGGAAGCGCTGGAGCAGGCCGAAGAGGAACTGCAGAAGAGTCATCGCGACGATCGGTAGTCCTGGGCCGCGCGGAAGCAATTGACCTCAAGAATTGTTGAGGTTTTACGGTGCCTGCAGCAGGTTAACCACTTGCACGCAATGGGAAGATGTTCTAAATGACCGACTCGCTGAACGCGCTCCGCGCGGCGCCTGCGATTGCGCCGCCACCCAAGCGCGTCAGGCCGAGCTCGGATCTGTGGCGCATGCTGCCCTACCTCATGCCCTACCGCGTGCGCTGGATCGCGATGATCGTGATCGCCCTGTTGAGCCTCGTTGCCACCGTGGCGATCCCGTTGATGACCAAGGCCGTGATCGACGGCCCGGTGCGTAATCAGGATCAGCAAGGGCTGTGGCTGCTCGGCGCCGCCGCGATGGGCGTCGGCATCTCCGAGGCCGTGCTCTGGTTCATCCGGCGGTGGCTGGTGTCGCGGGCCACCATGGGTGTGGAAGCCGACATCCGCAAGGACCTCTACGCCCAGCTGCAGATCCTGCCGATGTCGTTCCACGACCGATGGCCATCGGGCCAACTGCTGTCGCGAATCATGAACGACCTCGGCACGATTCGCCGGTTCATGTCCTTCGGCCTGATCTTCCTGCTGCTCAACACGATCCAGATCACCGTGGTGACCGGAATCCTGCTCGTGATGTACTGGCCGCTCGGTGTGGTGGTGCTGCTGTCGATCGTGCCGATCGCCGCGACCGTGCTGCACTTCCAGCGGGAGTACGTGCGGCTGTCGCGGCTGGCGCAGGACCAGGCGGGTCACGTGGCCACCCACGTCGAGGAATCCGCGTTGGGTCTTCGGGTGGTGAAGTCGTTCGGCCGCGAGAAGTACGTCTACGACCGGTTCGACGAACAGCTCACCGCCCTGTACGACACCCAGGTCGAGAGGGTGTCGGTGTCGGCGAAGTTCTGGACGCTGCTGGAGGTCATTCCCAACCTGACGCTGATGGTGGTGCTCGGTTTCGGCGCCTACGCCGCGGGTGAGGGGCACGTGACGATGGGGACGCTGGTCGCCTTCATCACGATGATGCTGTCGCTGGTCTGGCCGATCGCCTCTCTGGGATTCCTGTTGTCGATGACGCAGGAGTCGTTCACCGCAGCCAACCGCATCGCCGAAATCTTCGATGCACCAGTGGATATCGTCGACGGACCCGAGAGCGAAGCGCCGAAGGGCGGCAGGCTGGAACTGATCGATGTCGGGTTCCGGTTCCCGGACGCGAAGCCGGATGATTGGGCCCTACGCCATGTCAGCGTGACCGTCGAACCGGGGGAGACGCTGGCGCTGGTGGGCGCGACCGGGTCGGGCAAGTCCGTGTTGGCCTCGCTGCTGTCGCGGCTCTACGACGTCACCGAGGGCTCGATCCGCATCGACGGCACCGATATTCGGGATCTGTCGCTGCCTGCGCTGCGCGAGACGGTGGCCACCGCGTTCGAGGATCCGACGCTGTTCTCCATGTCCGTCGCCGAGAATCTGCGGCTGGGACGGCCCGACGCGACGAACGAGGAGATGGCCCAAGCCATCGAGATCGCCGCCGCCGGATTCGTCTACGACCTGCCGTGGGGCCTGGACACCCGCATCGGCGAGCAGGGTATGAGCCTGTCCGGTGGTCAGCGGCAACGGCTTTCGCTCGCACGTGCCATCCTGGCTTCGCCGCGAATCCTGGTGCTCGACGACACGCTGTCCGCGCTGGACGTGCACACCGAGGCCATCGTCGAGGAGGCGCTGCGCCGGGTGCTGCACTCGGTGACCGGCATCGTCGTCGCGCATCGGGCATCCACGGTGCTGCTCGCCGACAAGGTTGCATTGCTGGACGACGGCGTCATCACCCATGTGGGCACCCACGCCGAGTTGCTCGCCACTGTCCCGCAATACCGTTACCTGCTGGCCGCCGACGATGAACTCGACGACGGCTGTGAGCGTGCGTGCGACTGGCAGGAGGACGAGGACCGTCAGCGGCTCGACCAGGCCTACGACGAACAGGAAGCGCTGGAACGCGAACGCGTGGCGCGGCGGTTCGTCACGACGGAGGCCGAAGGCCGATGACGACCACCGAATGGCGCGGCAAGTTCGACGAGGACCAGACCGACGACCTGCCCATCGACGAAAGTGTGCCGCGCGGTCGCGAGGCCCGTGCGCTGCTTGGCTCGCTGCTGCGACCGTACAGCGCCACGGTCGTGTTGCTTGCGTTGGTCGTTGTCGTGGAAAACGCTGCGCGCCTTTCCGTTCCGATCCTGGTGCAGCGCGGCATCGACCGTGGCATTCCGCCGATCATCGAGGGCGGTTCGGCGCGGACACTGATGACGATCGTGGCGATACTGGGCGCGGTGGTGCTGCTGCAGGCCCTCAGCAGGATGTTCTTCCTGCGACGGTCGGGCCGGGTCGGACAGAAGGTCCTGCTGGAGTTGCGGCGTCGGCTGTTCCGGCACTTCCAGCGACTCGATATCAGGTTCCACGATCGCTACACGTCGGGCCGGGTCGTGAGCCGGTCCACCAACGACGTCGAAGCCATCCAGGACATGCTGGAGACGGGTTTCGACAGCCTGATCACGGCGGCGCTGACTCTGGTCGGCACGTCGATTCTGCTTGTGACGCTGGATGTTCGGCTCGGGCTGATGTGCCTTGGCGCATTCCCGATCCTGGTGGCACTGGTGTGGTGGTTCAGCAACGAGTCGACCAGGGTCTACCGCAAGGTGCGGGAGAGCGCCGCGCTGGTGATCGTCCAGTTCGTCGAGACGATGACCGGTATCAAAGCGGTGCACGCGTACCGGCGTGAACCCCGCAACCAGGAGATCTTCGAGGACGTCGCCGACGGCTACCGCGAGATCAACGAGAAGACCTTCCGGCTGCTCGCAATCTTCATGCCCGGTGTGAAACTGGTCGGCAACATCACCACCGGTGTGGTCCTGCTCTACGGCGGCTTTCGCGTGCTGCACGGCGAGATGACCATCGGCACGCTGGCGGCGTTCCTGCTCTATCTGCGGATGTTCTTCGAACCGATGCAGGAGATTTCGCAGTTCTTCAACACGTTCCAGTCGGCCTCGTCAGCGCTGGAGAAGCTGGCGGGCGTGCTCGCCGAGCGACCGGGCATCGAGGATCCGCGCCAGCCCGTTCACCTCGACACCGTGCGTGGTGAGGTCGCCTTCCACGACGTGCAGTTCTCATACGTGGAGGGGCGACCGGTGTTGACGGACTTGGACTTCGCGGTACCCGCGGGCCAGACCGTCGCCCTCGTGGGCACCACCGGGGCCGGCAAGACGACGATCGCGAAACTCATTGCCCGCTTCTATGACCCGATCGCGGGTTCGGTGACGCTGGACGGTGTCGACCTTCGTGACTTCACGCAGAGTGAACTGCGGCGCCATGTCGTGATGGTCACCCAGGAGAACTTCATGTTCGACGGCACGGTCGCCGATAACATTCGGTTCGGCCGACCCGACGCGACCGATGCCGAGGTCGTCGCGGCAGCGGCGGCCGTCGGCGCGGACCGGTTCATCGACACGCTTCCCGACGGCTACGACACCGACGTCGCCAAACGCGGTGGCCGGCTGTCGGCGGGGCAGCGACAGCTGGTCGCCTTCGCCAGGGCGTTCCTGGCGGACCCTGCGGTGCTGATCCTCGACGAGGCGACGTCGTCGCTGGACATCCCCAGCGAGAGGATGGTGCAGCGGGCGCTGGAGACGGTGCTGGCCGACCGGACCGCACTCGTGATCGCGCACCGGCTGTCCACCGTCCAGGTCGCCGATCGCGTGCTGGTGCTCGAGCAGGGCCGCATCATCGAGGACGGGGCGCCCGACGACCTGATCGCCAGCGGTTCGGGTCGGTACGCGGCGCTGCACCGCGCATGGGTGGAATCCCTCGCCTAATTCGCCGAAACTGCTGGCAGATCGTGAATTTACGTAATTTCGCGATCTGTGAGCGGTCTCGGCGAGTTCTAGGCCTGCGCCAGCAGCTTTTCCAGCTTCTCGTTGACGGCGGGAAGCTGCGACGTCAGCACCGAGATGATCTTCTCTCGCGCGCGCTCGCTGACACCCGCCGACACGTGATGCAACACGTTGAGCCGGGATCTGTCGACCCACGCCATCATGTCGGGGTCGGAGAACCAGTGCACCTGATTCTTGTTGAACGCCAACATCATGCGCAGCCAGTCGGCGGGCTCGGACGGATACGGCACGGGATTGCAGTACGCATTTCGCGTCTCGTCGTCGGGGTACGTCGCTTCGACGTGGCCGATCACAGCGGCGCTGAACGCCGGCTGGCACGTGCGCACCGCCTGCAGCGCGATCCGCTCGTCGGTGAACACCGTCGCCGGCTCGATGTGCGCGAAACCATCTGCGCTGCAATCGATATAGAGCGCCGAGCCGTCGATGTCGCGCGTTCCCCCCTCGAGCGTGATCCGACCCGGTTCGATCGACTCGACATGGCCCATCCGCACGACATCATCGATGCGGCGCAACTGCTCGAGTTCACCCTGGGACAGGATCGCGCAGCGGTACATCGTCGGCTCGATCGACCGGTCGATACGCATCAGGCAGCCCTTGGCCTCCAGCCGGTCGAACAGGTCGGGCAGCGACTCCGCGTCGATGACGGCGTTGAGCTGGTTGGAGAAATCGCGCAGCACGCGCTTGGCGAACTGCGATCCCGGCTGAACCGTGGCGCGATCCAGAATCCAGGAGTCGCGCGGCTTGATCCACGTCAGTCGTTGCGGTGCGACACCGTGCCGCAGCAGCCACACGCATGTGTCCATCCCCGTCTTGCCCGCGCCCACGATGACGTAGCGATCGCGGCCCTCGCGGATGCGCGGTAGCTCGTTGGGCGGTACGCACTCGACACCGGGAGCGACGGCGTAGGACGGCCCCCGCATGGACGGCACGATGATCTCGACGTGCGTGGTCACCAGGCGTCGCGCGGACACCTCGATGTGCTCACCGCCGAGCGTGCGCACCAGGCCGTCGCCCAGATACTCGGCCATCGGCAGGTACGTCACCCGGCCAGTCGGCAGCAACTGGTGGCGCATCACGTTGTCGAAGTACGCGCACACTTCGGCGCCGCTGGCCAACTCGTAGAAGCCGGCGTTGAAACCGGTCTGATCGATGGTGTCGCTACCGAGGTGGCGAGAGTTCACGCCGTAGTAGGCCGACGGCTGATGCAGCCGCACAAATGAATAGGCGGTGGTCCAGTGACCTCCGGGCCGGTCGTTTCGATCGACCACCACGACCGTGGCGTCGGATTCTGCGACCAGCGTGTCGATGAATGCGAGCCCCATCGCGCCCGCACCCACCACGAGGTAGTCCGCCTCGATGGCTGCCATGGGCTCCTAACGTACGCCGCCGAAGAACTTGGCCACGTCGTCGACGAAGAGTTCGGGCTGTTCGAACGCCGCGAAGTGGCCACCGCGCGGCATATCGGTCCAGTGCGTGATGTTGTACCCCGCCTCGCACCAGTTACGCGGCGCCTTGAGGATCTCCCTGGGGAACGCGGCGACCCCGGTGGGCAACTCGACGCGGTCGAAGCCGCCGAATGAATTGAAACTCTCCCAGTACAGCCGCGCCGACGATGCGCCCGACGCGGTCAGCCAGTAGAGCATGACGTTGTCGAGCATCTCGTCCTTGGTCAACACGTTCTCCGGGTCGCCGTCGCTGTCCGTCCACGACCAGAACTTCTCGACGATCCACGCGAGCTGGCCGACGGGGGAGTCCACCAACCCGTAGCCGAGGGTCTGCGGTCGCGTGGACTGCTGTTTGGAGTAGCCCGAATCCCACTTCTGGTAGTACTCCGCCCGCTCCAGCGCAGCCTTCTCGTCGTCGGTGGGATTCTTCAGTTCACCGGGCGGAAAACCGAGCGGCATGTTCAGGTGGATCGCCACGCAGCGTCCGCCGTTGCGGCCGATCTGGGTGGTGACGGCGGCGCCCCAGTCGCCGCCCTGCGCGCCGAAGCGCTCGTAGCCGAGTTCACCCATCAGGGTGTCCCACGCCGTCGCGATCTTCTCGATACCCCAGCCGGCGGTCGTGGGCTTGCCGGAGAAGCCGTAGCCCGGAAGTGACGGGCACACCACGTCGAAGCCCTGCTCGGTGAGCGGCTCGATGACCTTGTGGAATTCGACGATCGATCCGGGCCAGCCGTGGGTGATCAGCAACGGGAACGCGTCCTCGCGCCCGGAGCGCTGGTGGATGAAATGGATGTCCAGGCCGTCGATTTCGGTGGTGTAGTGATCGAAGCGGTTCAGCGCTTCTTCCCGTGCGCGCCAGTCGTACTCGTTGGCCCAGTAGTCGGCGAGTCGCTGGGTGTAGGCCAACGGGATGCCCTGGGTCCAGTCGTCGACGCATTCGGCGTCCGGCCAGCGGGTGCGTGCGAGTCGGGATTTCAGGTCGTCGAGGTCGGCGTCGGGGATCGCGATGCGGAAGGGCTTGATCGTGGCCATGCCCTCATCCTTACCAAGACCCTCGCCGAGACTGCTAGGAGTGCGGATATTTCTGCGGCGATTTCGCGATCTGTCCGCAGTTTCGACGCGACGATGAGGCGATGAAGTCCCAAGACGCAGGGCCCACCGATACCGCCATCCTCGAGGAGACGATCGGCGCGAACTTCGAGCGCACGGTCGCCGCCCATCCCGACGGGGACGCGCTGGTCGACATGGCAAGTGGCCGACGGTGGACGTACGCCGAACTCAACGAGGACATCGACGTCATCGCGCGCGGCCTCATGGCCCTCGGTATCCAAGTAGGGGACCGGATTGGCATCTGGTCGCCGAACTGTGCGGAGTGGACGATCGTGCAGTACGCCACCGCGAAGATCGGCGCGATCCTGGTCAACATCAACCCGGCCTATCGCACACACGAACTCGCCTACGTGCTCAAGCAGTCGGGCATCCGGACGCTGATCTCCGCGACGTCGTTCAAGACGTCGGACTACGTGGGCATGGTCGACGAGGTGCGTGCCGAGACTCCCGACCTAGCCGAGGTGCTGTACCTCGGCACCGATGACTGGCGCGAACTCCAACAGCGCGCCGACGAAGTACCGGTCGACGGGCTGCGGAAGTGCATGGAGTCGTTGGACAACAACCAGCCGATCAACATTCAATACACTTCGGGCACAACGGGTTTCCCGAAGGGCGCGACGCTCTCGCACCGAAACATCCTCAACAACGGATATTTCACCACCGAGCTGATCAACTTTGGCCCGGACGACCGGCTGTGTATTCCGGTGCCGTTCTATCACTGCTTCGGCATGGTGATGGGCAATCTCGGCTGTACCAGCCACGGGACCACCATGGTCATTCCCGCGCCGGCATTCGACCCGGGGCTCACCCTGGATGCCATCGAATCCGAAAGGTGCACAGCTGTTTACGGGGTACCGACGATGTTCATCGCGATGCTCGGTCAGCCCGACCTGGCGCAGCGTGACCTGTCGTCGCTGAGAACGGGCATCATGGCTGGAGCGGTCTGCCCCATCGAGGTCATGAAGCGCTGCGTCAACGACATGAACATGACCGAGGTCGCGATCGCCTACGGGATGACCGAGACGTCGCCGGTGTCCTGCCAGACACTCATCGACGACGACCTCGAACGCCGCACCAGTTCAATAGGCCGGGCCCATCCGCACGTTGAGATCAAGATCGTCGACCCCGAAACCGGCGAGGTCGTCGAACGCGGGAAGCCCGGCGAATTCTGCACGCGCGGTTACTCGGTGATGCTCGGCTACTGGCAGGACGAGGCCAAGACGAACGAGGCGATCGACACCGAGGGTTGGATGCACACCGGCGACCTCGCCGTCATGCGCGACGACGGCTACTGCAACATCGTCGGCCGCATCAAGGACATGGTGATCCGCGGCGGCGAGAACATCTACCCGCGCGAGATCGAGGAGTTCCTGTACACGCATCCCGACGTCGACGACGCGCAGGTCATCGGCGTGCCCGACGCGAAGTACGGCGAGGAGGTCTGCGCGTGGGTGCGGATGAAGCCGGGCAGGAGTCCGCTGGACGCACAGGCGTTGCGTGACTTCGCCAACGGCAAGCTGGCCCACTACAAGATCCCGCGGTACGTCCACGTGGTCGACGAGTTTCCGATGACCGTCACAGGCAAGGTGCGCAAGGTCGAGATGCGTGCTGAAATGGTGAAACTTCTCGGCCTCGACTCCTGAGAGGGATGAATTTTGGCGACCGCCGGAGTCCCTATCTATGTGACTTCTGTACCGACCGTGGCGCGTCGCGCTTGCGCAACGCTTGCGGCTACTTCGGCGACGCTGCACGCGGCGATGCTCGGCCACGCGTCCAGCGTGGTCGCGGCCGGCCTGCTCGCCACGATGATCGCCGCGTGCCTGTATTGCGCCCGCGAGCTGTGGCGCGACGGCACGGCGCGGGCCTGGGTGATCGTCGCCCTGATGAACCTCGCCATGATCGCGCTGCACCTGCCTGCGCCCGCTCATCACCACGGCGCTCCGAGCGCAGCGGCTCCGCCGTCGACGCTGATGGCGGTGGCCACCCTGCTGGCGCTCACCGAGGTCGCCGCCGCGGCTGCCGCACTGTACGTCGGCAGCCGCGGGCAGCTCGCGCGGCTAGCGGTACACCAGGCCGCTGAGCCTGCGCGCCAACGCCAGCCGAACTGACGGCACCCGCCCGACGACGCTGATCGCGGCGTTGCGAACCGGTCGTGCCGCGCGTGGCAGCGTGGCCAGCCGGGTCAGCCGATCCGTCATTGCCACAACGTCTTCGGCGATCGGACGGCGAGCCGCACTGTAGTCGTCGAGCACACTGTCCGGCGCTCCGCCGAGTACGGCGGCGAGCGCGTCGCTCAACGCGACGGCGTCCTGGATGCCCAGATTCATGCCCTGCCCGCCGGCCGGGCTGTGTACATGCGCCGCGTCGCCGGCGAGCAGCAGACGGCCCGCGCGGAAGGTGTCGGCGACGCGATGATGGACCCGGAATCGCGAACCCCAGATGACGTCGGTGACCACCATGCGGTCCGTGCCGACGCGCGCGTCGAGGATCTGCTGGACGAATTCCGCGGAGGGCTCCTCCGGAGCGTCGGCGACCGGCGCCACGATTCGGTGGATGCCGTCGGGCAGCGGCGCGACCACGGTCAGGCCCGCCGTCGCCCAGAACAGGATGACCTCGTCGTCGGGTGCGTCGCCGACCAGCCTGACGTCGGCCAGCATGAACGACTCGTCGTATACGTCGCCCTCGAACCCGATGCCCGCCTGCTCGCGCACGACGCTGCGAATGCCGTCGGCGCCCACGGCGTAGCGCGCCCGGATGACGTCGCCGTCCTCGAACGTCGCCGTCACCCCGTCGCGATCCTGGGCGATCGCCGTCACGGTCTTGGGCCGCAGTACCGAGCCGCCGAGTTCGACGAGCCTGTCGAGCAGCAGCCGTTCGGTCGTCGACTGCGGAACCATCAGCGAATACGGATACTCGGTCGGCAACCCGCTGAAGTCGATCGGGATCAGCGTGCGGCCCCGGTCGCGGATCGTGAACACCGGCGCCTCGACGCCCTCCTTCACCAGTCGGCGCGCGACGTCCAGCGGTTCCAGGACCTCCAGCGAGCGGGCGTTCACTACGGCCGCCCGTGAGGTGTTGGCGCCCGCGGGCGCGCGGTCGACCACCGTCGTCGCGATGCCCTTCGCGACCAGTGAGGCGGCGAGCGTCAACCCTGTCGGACCTGCCCCGATCACGAGAACTTGTGTGTCGTACATCTGCCTCTCCAATCACTTGCTCATCTATGTCAACGCTTGTTGGCATAGATGATTCCCCTTCTCGGGCGCCAATGTCAACACTTGTTGGCCTACAATCGTTGGCATGCGCAGATCGTCGGAGCAGACCAAGGCTCAGATCCTGGCGGCGGCCAGGGAGAGGTTCGCCGAATCCGGCTTCGAGAGGGCCACCATCAGGGCCATCGCGGCGGACGCGAACATCGACCCCTCGATGGTGATGCGGTACTTCGGCAGCAAGGACCAGCTGTTCGCCGCGGCAGCCGATTTCGATCTGGAGCTTCCGGATCTGTCCGACGTCGACCGCGACCAGTTGGGGGCTGCCCTCGTCGACCACTTCATGAACAGGTGGGAACGCGACGAGGTGCTCATCGTGCTGCTACGGGCCAGCGCCACCAATGCCGAAGCGGCGGAACGCATGCGGGCGTTGTTCGCCAGTCAGCTGTTGCCGGCCGTCGCAAAGATCAACCCCGATGCGCCGGAACGCCGCGCGGCATTAATCGCCACGCAGACACTCGGCCTCGCCCTGTGCCGTTATGTGCTGCAGCTGCCACCGATCGTCGCCATGTCACGCGACGAGGCGGTCGCCTGGTTGGGACCCACCGTGCAGCGCTACCTCGACGGGCCTTAGATAATCGGCGGTGATGTGGACCCCGACGCTCGTCCTGATCGCCGCCGCCACCCTCGTCGCCTGCGTACTTCTCGGTGGCGGTCTCTACGAGACTGCTGTCGTCGATCCGGCGTGGCCGAAGCGGCCCGGCATCATCCAGGCGCACAACGGGGGAATCTCCCGGCGGCGGTTCTGGATTCCTGCACACACGTTGTTCGAGGTGCTGCTGATCGTCGCGCTCATCGCCGCGTGGCAAGACGCCGACGTGCGGGTTGCGCTGCTGGTGGCGCTGGTCAGTCATACCGTGATGCGGGTGTGGTCGCTCGTCGACTTCATACCGAAGGCGGTGGAGTTCGAGAAGGCGGATCCGGCGGCCGTCGACGAGCGCGCGGCGGTGGCATGGACCCGGCGCAGTCTGTTGCGGTTGCCGCTGGATTTCGTCACGTGTGTGGCGTTGCTCTGGGCGGTGGCGGGGTATGCCTGACCGAAGGCTGAAGGGAGCCGTAGATGATTTCGCCCGATGATTTGCGCCGGCTGCTGGGAGCCGACGAGAAGGACGCGATCCTGGTGTTGGTGGAAGGCCGCATCGAGGTGATCGGCGCCGGCAAGCTCGCGTCCGAGCCGTACCGGGGCGCATTGGAGATCGTGTCGCGCGACGATCTCGTCCGACGCGTCGGCGAGGAGCCGTCGGATCTGGATCTCACCTCCCAAGCGGTCGCGCTCGACACGGCGGTCGCGGAGCTGGGCGGCTGACCCCGGGCGATTTGTGTGCGTTTGAGAGCGCTCAGCGCTCCTCGATGCACACAAATCGCGGGTGTTACAACCCGATCCGGCGATAGCGGGCCAGCCGAGCGGTCAGGCGCTCGGCGTCGGGTATCGACCGCAGCGCGTGCAGTTCGTTGGCGATCGTCGCCGACAGTCGCTGCGTGAACGCCAGTGGTTCGTCGGCCGCATCCGGACGTTCGGGCACGATGGCGTCGACGATTCCGCTGGCCAACAAATCCGCCGATCGAATCCCTTGCGCCTCAGCGAGTTCCGGCGCATGGGCGGTGTCGCGGAACACGATCGCACTCGCCCCTTCCGGCGGCAGCGGCGCCAACCAGCCATGCAATGCTGCCAACACTCGATCGGCGGGCACCATCGCCAGCGCAGGCCCGCCACTGCCCTGGCCGAGCAGCACCGACACTGTCGGCGTGTCCAGCGTCACGAGATCGGCCAGGCACCTTGCGATTTCGCCGGCCAGGCCATCCTGTTCGGCCTCGACCGTGAGCGCCGGTCCGGCAGTGTCGATCACGAGTACGAGCGGCAACTTCAGGCCCGCCGCCAATGCCATGCCCCGTCGCGCCTCGCGCAGTGCCGCCGGCCCGACCATCCCGCCGAGCACCCGCTGTTGGCCGAGTACCACCGCCGGTTGTCCGCCGAACCTGGCCAACGCCAGCAGCGTGGTGGCGTCCTCGCCGCGGCCGGTGCCCGACAGCAGCACCCGCTCGGTTGTCCCGTGCCGCAACAGATAACCGACGCCCGGGCGGTCCGGTCGGCGTGACGCCAGAACCGAGTTCCATGCGGGCACGTCCGGAACCGCGGCGGCATCCGGGGGCGGCGGCGGCGAATCGGGCGGGTCGGCAAGAACCTTCAGCGTGCGGTCGAGTGTCCTGCGCACCGCCTCCAACGGGATCACCCCGTCGATGACGCCGTGGCGCTCCAGGTTCTCCGCGGTCTGGACGCCCGAGGGAAACGGCTCGCCGTAGAGATGCTCGTACACCCGCGGGCCGAGGAACCCGATGAGCGCGCCCGGCTCGGCGGCGGTGACATGCCCCAGCGAACCCCACGACGCGAACACCCCGCCCGTCGTCGGATGCCGCAGGTACACCAGGTACGGCAGATGCGCCCGCTTGTGCAGCTCGACGGCCGCGGCGATCTTCACCATCTGCAGGAACGCGACGGTGCCCTCCTGCATGCGGGTGCCCCCGGAGCTGGGCGACGCGACCAGCGGCAGCCGCTCGGCCGTCGCCCTGGCCACCGCGGTGGTGATCCGCTCGGCCGCGGCCACCCCGATCGAGCCGGCCAGGAAGTCGAACTCGCAGGCCACCAGCGCCACCCGCCGGCCGAACACGGTGCCCTCGCCGGTCAGCACCGCTTCGTCGAGCCCCGTCTTGGCGGCCGCAGCGGCCAGTTCGCGCTGGTACTCCTCGCTGCCGCCGACCACCAGTGGCGCCGTGTCCCAGCTTCGGAACGAGTCTGCGTCCAGGACGGCATCGCGCAGGTCAAGCGCACCAATCCGGCTCATTTGCCGAGGCTATCTGGCTACTGTGTGCGCGTGGAAACAGAACTTCGCTACGAGCGATGGTTCCTTCCGTTTTCGGTGCCACTCGGTTTGGGGCCGAAGCAAAGCGAGGTCTATATCGCGGACGACACCCTGCACGTCAAGTTCGGTTGGGGCTTTCGTACCTCGGTGCCGTTGTCCTCGATCGCCAAAGCGGAAGAAAACCACGACCGGGTGTACGCCTGGGGCGCGCACGGGTGGCGTGGCCGCGGGCTGGTGAACGGCTCGTCGAAAGGGATCGTCGAGCTCACCATCGACCCTCCGACCAAGGCTCATGTCATGGGGGTGCCGATCACGTTGAGGATGCTCTGGGTCAGCGTCACCGAGCCGGAGGCATTGATCGGGGCCTGCACCCCCGAGGATTGACCGGGAATCTCCCGCTAGGGTGGCGCCATGATTGGTGTGACCCGCGACGGCGATGTGATGACGCTGGAAATGCAGCGCGCCGATCGCCGCAATGCGCTCAACGGCGCGCTCGTCGACGGACTCCGCGAGGCGGTCGAGAAGGCCGCGAGTGAAGACATCCGGGCCATCGTGCTGACCGGCCAGGGCCATGTCTTCAGTGCGGGTGCCGACCTGTCGGATGCGGCGGGAGTGGCCGAGGAGCTGCCCGACAAGGCCAAGGCGTTGAACTTTGCGATCGACAAGGCGCCGGTCCCGGTCATCGGCGCCATCAACGGTCCCGCGATCGGCGCCGGTGTCATTCTCGCGATGATCTGCGATCTGCGGGTCGTCGCGACCGAGGCGTACTTCCAGTTTCCCGTCGCGAAATACGGTCTGGCACTCGATAACTGGAGCATTCGACGACTGACGTCGCTCGTCGGTGCCGGCCGTGCCAGGGGCATGCTGCTCGGGGCGGAAAAGCTCACGTCAGCGGCCGCACTGCACACCGGCATGGCCAACCGCATCGGCACGCTGGCCGATGCTCAGGCCTGGGCCGCCGAACTCGCCGGCTACGCACCGCTGGCCCTGCAACACGCCAAGCGGGTGCTCAACGACGACGGCGCCTACGAGGAGCCGTGGCCCGAACACCAGGAGCTGTTCGATCGGGCCTGGGCCAGCCAGGACGTCATCGAGGCGCAGGTGGCGCGCATCGAGAAGCGGCCGCCGAGGTTCACGGGCGCCTGATGATCGGGGCGGCCCTACGCATCGGCTTTGGGACGGCGACGCTCCTGGCCGGTGGCTTGGCGTTACGTGCGCTGCAGGGCACCCCGTCCGCGCTCGGCGCATCACCGGCCGAGATCGACGGTGTCGCCAAGGGGTCCCCGAACTATCAGGACGGCGCGTTCGTCAACCTGGAACCGGCAAGCCCGATGAGCCTGACCCGGCAGGAGCAGTTCCTGCTGGTCCGTGAGGTCATCGGCAACAGCGCCAGCCAGCAGCCGGCCCAACCCGTCCCGCTGGTCACTCCCGATCCGAGCCTGGCGGCCGGCGACCTGGCCGTCACCTGGTACGGCCACTCGTCGGCGGTCATCGAGGTCGACGGCTACCGCGTGCTGGCCGATCCCGTCTGGAGCGACCGCTGCTCCCCGTCCCGCACCCTCGGCCCGCGGCGGCTGCACCCGGTGCCGGCCCCGCTGGAGGCGATGCCCGCGATCGACGCGGTCATCATCAGCCACGACCACTACGACCACCTCGACGTCGATACCGTCAAACAGCTTGCCCTCACGCAGCGGGCCAAGTTCTTCGTGCCGCTGGGCATCGGCGCTCACCTGCGGTCCTGGCACATTCCCGCCGACCGCATCGTCGAACTCGACTGGAACGAAAGCGCCCAGCTCGGCGAACTCACCCTGGTGTGCACGCCCGCTCGGCACTTCTCCGGACGGTTCCTGACCAGGAACACCACCCTGTGGTCGTCGTGGGTACTTATCGGCCCCAGCCACCGCGCGTTCTTCGGCGGCGACACCGGATACTCGAAGAGCTTCGGCGATATCGGTGCAGAACATGGCCCGTTCGACCTCACCCTGATGCCCGTGGGCGCATACCACCCCGGTTGGCCCGACATCCACATGAATCCCGAGGACGCGGTCCGCGCCCACCGCGACGTCACCGATGCGGGGCTGCTGGTCCCGATCCACTGGGCGACGTTCCGCCTCGCACCGCATCCGTGGTCCGAGCCGGTGGAGCGGCTGATCAAAGCCGCAGACTCCGAGCGCGTGCTGGTCGAGGTGCCGAAGCCGGGACAGCGGGTGCAGCCCGACGAGGCACTGGCGAACGACCCGTGGTGGCGCCTCTAGCCGTTCGCCGAGTGCATGCTTGGTGACGGACCTATTCGCGATTCGTGTACAACATGCGTGCAGTCGACGGGATACGGTGCACGTCATGAATGCACTGGCCAGGCTCGCGGTCGTGGGGTTGATCGCGCTGCTGCCGGGCTGCGCAACGGACAGGCCGGCCGACCCGGCGCCGCCGTCGACGCCGACCCAGGCCGACGTTCCGCCGCCGCTGGTGCCCGCGATGCCGTTGCCGGAGAACGCCGTCGACAAAGCCGTCGCCAAGCTCGACGGCATCGCCGAGGAGCTGATGCGCAAGTCCCGCATCCCCGGAATGGCCGTCGCCGTCGTGCACAAGGGGAAGACCGTGTACGCGAAGGGGTTCGGCGTCAAAGATGTGAAAGCCGGCGCCTCCGAGGCAAACCGCGTGGACGCGGACACGGTCTTTCAGCTGGCGTCGGTGTCGAAGTCGATCTCCGCAACGGTGGTCGCCCACCAGGTCGGCGTGAACGCGATCGGTTGGGACGCCCCGATCGTGTCGAAGCTGCCGTGGTTCGCGCTCTCGGATCCGACAGTGACGCAACTGGTCACCGTCGGTGACATGATGTCGCACCGGTCCGGTCTTCCCGACCATGCCGGCGACATGCTCGAAGACATCGGACACGACCGGCGCTACGTGCTCGAACATCTGCGGGATTTCCCGCTGGATCCGTTCCGAATCTCCTACGCCTACACCAACTATGGGTACACCACGGGCGCCGAGGCGGTCGCGGCGAGCGCAGGCAAGCCGTGGGAGGTGCTGGCCGACGAGGTGTTGTTCGACCCCGTTGGGATGGCGTCGACGAGTTTCCGGTTCACGGACTACGAGTCGAGGCCCAACCGCGCCATCGGCCATATCCACATCGACGGTTCCTACGAGCCGCTCTACGTCCGCAACGCGGACGCCCAAGCGCCTGCGGGCGGGGCCAGTTCGTCGCTCAACGACATGACCCGCTGGCTCGCGATGGTGCTCGCGAACGGCAAGCACGATGACACGCAGATCGTCGACGCCAATGCGCTGCTGCCCGCCCTGACCCCGCAGATCGTCTCGAGCCCCGCGTCGGAACCTGCGATGCGGTCCGGGTTCTACGGCTTCGGCTTCAACGTCGGGACAACGTCGGCGGCCCGCACGGAACTCAGTCACTCGGGCGCCTTCGAACTCGGCGCGGGCACCAACTTCGTCGTCCTGCCGTCGGCCGACGTGGCCATCGTCGCGCTCACCAACGCCACGCCATCGGGTGTGCCCGAGACGCTGACCGCCCAGTTCGCGGACCTGGTGCAGTTCGGCGAAGTGCGTGAGGACTGGTACGGCCTGTACAGCGCGGCCTTCGCCAAGATGGAGAAACCGGTCGGGTCACTGGTGGGCAAGCAGCCACCGCCGAATGCGGCGCCCCCGGCGCCGTTGTCGACGTACGTCGGGACCTATCGGAACGACTTCTGGGGTCCGGCCCGAGTCACCGAGAAGAACGGGACGCTGATGCTGGCGCTCGGCTCGAAGCTGAACGTTCCGCTCGACCACTGGGACGGCAACGTGTTCACCTTCAAGTTCGTCACCGAAAACGCCCCGCCGGGAACGATTTCGATGGCCACCTTCGACGGCGACAAGCTGGTGCTCGAGTATTACGACGAGTTCGGTAAGGGGACGTTCACCAAATGACCACCATCCCAGGCGTCAACATCGCCGGGCTCTCCGATGCCGAAGTCGCACAGCGTGTTTCCGAAGGAAAGACCAACGATGTGCCGACTCGTGCGGCACGCAGCGTCTCCGAGATCGTGCGGGCCAACGTGTTCACCCGCATCAACGCCATTCTCGGTGTCCTGCTGGTCATCGTGCTGTCCACCGGGTCGGTGATCAACGGCGCGTTCGGGTTGCTCATCATCGCCAACAGCGCGATCGGCATCATCCAGGAGCTGCGAGCCAAGCAGACACTGGACAAGCTGGCGATCGTCGGGCAGGCGAAACCCTTGGTGCGCAGGCAATCCGGCACCAAGGCGGTGCTTCCCGGCGAGATCGTGCTCGACGACATCATCGAGCTCGGGCCGGGCGACCAGATCGTCGTCGACGGTGAAATCGTCGAGGAGGCCAATCTCGAGGTCGACGAGTCGCTGCTCACCGGTGAGGCCGACCCGATCGCCAAGGACGTCGGGGACGGGGTGATGTCGGGCAGCTTCGTCGTCGCGGGCAGCGGCGCGTACCGCGCCACCAAGGTCGGCCGGGAAGCCTATGCGGCCAAGCTCGCCGAGGAGGCCAGCAAGTTCACTCTGGTGAACTCGGAACTGCGCAGCGGTATCAACAAGATCCTGCAGTTCATCACCTATCTGTTGATCCCCGCGGGTCTGCTGATCATCTACACGCAGCTGTTCACCACCGGCGCGGACTGGCGGCAGGCCGTGTTGCGGATGGTCGGTGCATTGGTGCCGATGGTGCCCGAAGGCCTGGTGCTGATGACGTCGATCGCGTTCGCCGTCGGCGTGATCCGGCTGGGCCGCAGGCAGTGCCTGGTCAACGAATTGCCCGCTATCGAGGGATTGGCCCGCGTCGACGTCGTATGCGCCGACAAGACCGGCACCCTCACCGAAAACGGCATGAGGGTCTCGGATCTGAAGAAGCTGGACGACCGCGCCGTCGCCGACATCCTCGCGCAACTCGCCGCCGACGACGCCCGACCCAACGCGAGCATGCAGGCCATCGCGGAGGCCTACAAGATGCCGCCTGGGTGGGAACCCACGGCGATCGCACCGTTCAAGTCCGCCACCAAGTGGAGCGGCGCGTCGTACGGAGAACACGGCAACTGGGTGATCGGCGCGCCCGACGTGCTGCTCGAGCCGGGATCCGAAATCGCCCAGCAGGCAGAGGAAATCGGCGCGAAGGGGTTGCGGGTGCTGCTGCTCGGCTCTTCGGATCTGTCCGTCGACCACCCGGACGCGCCGGGATGTGTCACACCGGCGGCGCTGGTGGTGCTCGAGCAGCGTATCCGGCCCGACGCCCATGACACTCTGGATTACTTTGCGGATCAGAAGGTTTCGATCAAGGTGATCTCGGGTGACAACGCCGTGTCGGTCGGGGCGGTGGCGGGCTCGCTCGGGCTGACCGGCGAGACGATGGACGCGCGTCAGCTACCCGACGACCCCGAACAGCTGGCCAACACCCTGGAGGAGTACACCACTTTCGGCAGGGTCCGGCCGGATCAGAAGAGGGCCATGGTGCACGCCCTGCAGTCGCGCGGCCATACCGTCGCGATGACCGGCGACGGCGTCAACGACGTGCTCGCGCTCAAGGACGCCGACATCGGCGTGGCGATGGGCTCAGGCAGTTCGGCTTCGCGCGCGGTGGCCCAGATCGTGTTGCTGGACAACAAGTTCGCGACGCTGCCGCACGTCGTCGGTGAGGGCCGCCGCGTCATCGGCAACATCGAACGCGTCTCGAACCTCTTCCTCACCAAGACGGTGTACTCGGTGCTGCTCGCGATCCTCGTCGGCCTGGGCGGGTTGTCGTCCAAGCTGTTCGGCACCGATCCACTGCTGTTCCCGTTCCAGCCGATTCACGTGACGATCGCAGCGTGGTTCACCATCGGCATCCCGGCCTTCATCCTGTCGCTCGCGCCCAACAACGAGCGCGCGCACCCGGGGTTCGTGCGCCGGGTCATGACGGCGGCGCTGCCATCGGGCATCGTGGTGGGGATCGCGACGTTCACCTCGTACCTGGTGGCGTATCAGGGGCGCACGGCCACCCCCGTCGAGCAGACGCAGGCGTCGACGGCGGCACTGATCACACTGCTGGTGACGGGGGTGTGGGTGCTTGCGGTCGTGGCACGGCCGTACCAGTGGTGGCGAGTGGCGCTGGTGGTGTCGTCCGGCCTGGCGTATGTGGTGATCTTCTCGATCCCACTGGCTCGAAAGGCGTTCATGCTCGACCCGTCGAACCTCAAAACCACGTCGATCGCCCTGCTCATCGGGATCATCGGGGCGGCGGCCGTCGAGGTCATCTGGTGGGTTCAGGGAGCGGTTCTGGGCGAACGCCGGCGGCTGTGGCGCTCGGAGTAGGCTGGCCACATGGCAATCCTCGACAAGGTGAAGAATCTGCTGGCCAAGAACGCCGACAAGGTGGACACCGCGATCGACAAGGCCGGTGACATCGTCGACCAGAAGACGCAGGGCAAATACACCCAGCACGTCGATAAGGTGCAGGAGGCCGCCAAGAAGGCGGTCGACAAGAGCAACCCGCAGAACCCCTAGACACACCTATGGCCAAACTTTCCGTCTCCGTCGACGTCCCCCTTCCGCCGGAGAAGGCGTGGGAGTGCGCGTCTGATCTGCCCCGCTACCAGGAGTGGCTGAGCATCCACAAGGTGTGGCGGAGCAAGCTGCCTGAAACCCTTGAGAAGGGCACGGCCATCGAGTCGATCGTCGAAGTCAAGGGCATGCCCGTGCGGATCAAGTGGACCATCGTCCACTTCAAGCCGCCAGAGACCATCACCCTGGACGGTAAGGGTGAGGGCGGCGTCAAGGTCAAGCTCATCGGCAAGGTGAAGCCCTCCAAGAAGGTCAACGAAGGGTCGAGTGTGTCCTTCGACGTGCACCTCGGCGGTCCTGCGTTGTTCGGACCGATCGGGATGGTGGTCGCCGGCGCGTTGAAGAGCGACTTCCGAGAGTCGTTGGACCGCTTCCAGGCCGTGTTCGCCCCCGCCTGAACAACTAACCCCGCCAGCGGTTTTCGCGTCTGCTCGCGAGTGGAGGGTTACCGGCGAAGTTGGCGACGCACCAGCTTCGCGAACTCGACCGTCGAACGGCGCACCGACTCGAATTCCAGTGACACCAGCAGGGTGTCCACCATCGCGAACGGCAGGGTGGTGGCCACCGCGCCTCGGCCGTACTCGATGTGCCACGAGCCGGGATGGATGGTCATGCCTCGGGCTTGACCCCGCACCATGTGTGCGTGTTCGCCGGGTAACAGCGTCGAGGCGGTGAGGTCGTCCGATTCGACGTCATACCAGTCGATCTGACCCGCGATCAGGAACTTGTGCACGTCCACATGCTTGTAGCGGCCCGAAAAGCCTTGAGTACCAGTGGGTGAGCCGAAGATGACGATGTACTCCCGTGGGCTGAAGTAGAGAAACCTGACCTTGCCGAGGATGCCTCCCGCCTTACTGCCCACCCACCGTCCCGGCGCGGGATCGATGAGATCGGGATACTCGTCGGCCAGCGCCTCGACGGCCCGGGTGATCAGCTCACCGTCCTCCAGCGGCAAGCCGACAACCTGCTTGGCCACCCTGCCCAGCACGTCCGGATCGATCTTGTACGCCATCAGCCGAACTCTATCCGCAGGCTCGTCGGCCCGCTGAGCCCCAGCAGCGGTTTCCAGGGCACCGATTCGGTGCGGGACGGGTTGGGCAGACGCTGGGACAGGATCTTCAGCGCCTCGGCGAGTTCCAGCCGCGCCAGGTTGGCGCCGAGGCAGTAGTGCACCCCGCCGCCGAAGGTCAGGATCGGCGGCGGGTCGTCGCGGGTGATGTCGAAGCGTTCCGGATCGTCATAGATCGCGCTATCACGGTTGGCCGCATAGGTATTGACGATGATGAACGTCTCTGCGGGGAACGTGTAGTCGTCGATCACGACGTCCTCGGCGACGCTCCGCACCGTGCTGCACATGGACGGTGAATGGCGCATCGTCTCTTCGACAGCGCGCATCGCCAACTCCGGCCGCTCCCGTAGCAGCGACCACTGCTCCGGGTGATCGCAAAGAACCTGCATCGACGCGGCGAGCTGGCTTCGCGTTGTATCCGTGCCCGCCACCAGAATGCTGAACGCCAGCATCCGCAATTCGCCGGTGTCGAGGCGATCGCCGGCATCCTCGATCCGGATGAGTTCGGAGAGCAGGTCGTCGGTCAGGTTTTGCCGCCGTGCCGCAACCATATCGTCGATGTAGGAGTCGAATTCGTCCCACGCCTTGAGGACGACGGGCTCCTCCTCGGCCAGGTTGCAGTCGAAGCTGACGATCTTGAAGATGTCGTCGGCCCAACGTGAGAACTGCCGCCAGTCCTCACGCGGCGCGCCGAGCAGCGCGCAGATGACCGGAATGGGGTAGGGGCGGGCGATATCCGCGACGAACTCGCAGCCCCCTGAGTCGGCCACCGCGTCGATGAGCTCGTTCACCACTGTGTGGATGGTGTCGTGCATCCGTGCGGTCGCCCGCGGCGTGAATGCCCGTGAGACCAACCCGCGCAGCCGGCGATGCTCATCGCCCTCCATGTTCAAGATGCTGCGAGTCACCCTGTCCCACAGCGGTCCTGACGTGATGCCGTGGGCGGAGAGGTGGATGCCCTTGGGTACGACGAACCGGGGGTCGCGCAGCACGGTGCGGGCCAGTTCGTACGAGAGCACTTCGGGGCCGATCGGCCCCAGCGCGATCGGGGCGGCCTGTTGCGCCGCGCGGAACTGCGGGTAGATCTCCTGCGGTGTGGCGGTGATGTCGTACTGCAGGGTGGGCAGGTCCGCGTCGAACACACTGGGTTTGGCGGCGTCGACGGTCATGGCACGTTGGTGTCCAAGAGGGTCAGCGGAAGACCGAGCACGGACAGGTCGATCTCTTCCAGGTGTGTGCCGTCGCCCGCCAGCTTCTGTCGGAATCGGATTGCTGCGCCGTACCTCTCGGCGACGGACTCCGCAGCCGAGGCCTCGGGGATCTGCAGCACGACGGTGTAGATCCCGTCACCCTTCTCGTCGAGAAACGTCTGCACATTAGCGGCGACGGCAACCGTCGATCCCGGAATCGGGCTGATCAACTCGACCCCTCGGTCCCAGTCCAAGCTCACGCGGACACCGAGCTCGGTCAGCTCCGCCGGCTGCAATGTGAAGCCGAGGTCGGTGAACATCCGCGCGACGGTCTCGTGCCGCTCAGGAGCAACGGCGAAAACAACGTGATGAAGCCGAGATTCGGTCATTTCCGCACCAGACCGCGGGGCCGGACGAGGCCGAGGTCGAAATGGGTGACCCAACCGGGCTGGGCGTCGCACACGTCGGGGATTGCGTTGATGGCCCCCATCGCGGTCCAGTCATACCCGGGATGGCGCATCGTTCCGTCGGGCCGGTCGACACCCTCGAGCGTGAGTTCGGTGGGAGGATCCCCTTCGATGACGATCCGGTACCGCGTCTTGCCCCAGTCCCACGACGGGTCGATCTTGTCGGGCTCGCTGGTCAGGTAGATGGCGTGGAAGACGATGAGGGGAGCGCCGTCGACCCATGCTGTCCATTCGTGATGCTGGGCTGCGACGGTTCCGCGCGGTATCGCTCCCAGCTGGTGCGGAATGTCCTCGGTCGCGACGGCCGCCTTGACGTCGGCCGCCGTGACGTCATCAATGGTCACCCCGAGACCGTCGGCGATCATATACATCGACTGCGCGAAGAACGGAACACCAAGACCGAGAATTGTTGGCTCGCTGAGGAATTTGTCTTTGTCCTTGCCGAAGCCCATCCAGTCGATGTGGTCCAGCGGCGCGTCGGTGAGGACGTTCACGACCTCGTATACGACGATCTTGTCGATCCTGTTCATCACGCGCGCAAGGGTCATCGGCAGGATGTCGCCCGCGTAGCCCGGATGGATGCCTCCGCCGTGGAACGAGGTCCCACCGTCGGCGCAGGCGGCGCGGATCTGCTCACCGCCGTCGCGGAAATCCTCGGATGGATAGAAGAAGCCGCTCGTGGTGACGACGTTCTTACCCGAGCGCAGCAGTCGGCACACGGTATCGGTATCCATGATGACCGGCGTGTAGAAAACGCAGTCGGCGTCCATCGCGATCACCGCCTCGACGTCATCCGTTGCGAGGACCCCCGTCGGCGCGATGCCCGCGATCTCGCCGGCGTCCTTGCCGACCTTGTCCTTGTTGTGTACCAGAACGGCGACGAGGTCGAAGGTCGGGTTGTCGGCGAAGTGCCGTACGCCGACCTGACCGACGTCGCCCGTCATCCACTGAATGACTCGATACCTCTTCTCAGGCATTGATGACACCTCTGGGTAGTAGCAGCGGCAGGTCGTTGTAGGTCGCGATGCCGGGAGGTGCGGCGACGACGGCGGGTATCGCGGTGATCGCCGGAACGGCGGTGATGGTGAGGCCCAACAGGATGTAGTCCTCGATGGTTTCGCCGACGAAGTCGGGCGGCGGCTCGAAGCTCAGCGTGGTCTTGATCGTCGGACGGCCCTCGATCCTCACGTCGTATCCGAACCCCATGGACCACGTCGGCTCGAGCGTTTGCCCTTTCGTCCACACCCCGCGCACCTCGACGACCTCACGTTCGCCGAGGAAGCCCTTCCAGCGCACGTCGATCCCGGCCACGCAGCCCTTGGCGATGTGCCAACCGCCGGGTAGGTCGAGATCCTCGGTGGTCTGGGCATATTCGGCGTCGCAGCGTATCTCGTCCAGTTCGACGCCGAGGGCGTCGGCGAGCAGAAGCACAGCTTCCCGAAAGATCCCCGAACCCTTCTCGGTGATGTCGTGCAGGCCCGGCTGGTCGATCGGATAGCCGAAACCCATGATCTTCTCGGTGTCGGGGGAGTTGTAGATGGTGGTGTCGAAGGACTCCACGATCGATATCCGGTCGACTCGGTCCGAGATCCCCGCCGCGACGATCGCGAACAATTGCATGAAACCGGGGTTGAGCCCGCTGCCGAAGATCGTCGACCCGCCCTTCTGGCAGGCGGCGATGACGCGGCCCCGGCCCGCACCGAGTCGGTGCCCCGTGATGAACTCCGACGTGGTCACGACGTTGATACCCGCGCCCAGAATGCGCTCCAGCTCATCGACATTCGCGAACATCGGGTTGTAGACGACGCAGTCAGGTTCGAGTGCGAGCAGCGCGTCAACGTTGTCGGTGGCGGTCACCCCGAGCGGTTCGATACCGCAGAGCTCGCCGACGTCGCGCCCCACCTTGTCCCGTGACCAGGCGTAGCAGCCGACGAGTTCCAAGGTCGAGTTCGAGGCGATCGCATGGACCGACTTCTTGCCGACATTGCCCGTCGTCCACTGCACGACGCGATACGTCATCCGGCCGCTGCCCACGTCGAGCGCTCACCAGGGGTGAAGCCCACCGGGATGCGACGGTATCCGCGTGTGACGGAGTTTCCGTGGAAATCCGCTGTGCCGGCGAGTGTGTAGTCGGGCATCCGCGCCAAGACCTGTTCGAGGCCGACTTGGAACTCCAGTCGAGCCAGGTTGGAGCCGAGGCAGCGATGGACGCCTGCGCCGAATCCGAGGTGCCGGTTCGCCTGACGGTCGAGGATGCACCGATCGGGTTCGGGGAACTCCGCGGCGTCGCGGTTGGCGGAGGCGTAGTTGACGATCACCGATTCACCCGGGCAGAAGGCATGTCCTGCGAGCTCGACGTCCTGCGCGACGGTGCGAGGTATGCCGTGGATCGATCCCCCGAAGCGGATGAACTCCTCAACCGCCTTGGGCACGATCTCCGGCTCTGCGATCAGCCGGTCACGCTCGTCGGGATGCGTTGCCAGGTAATGGAATGCGAACGACATCGCGCTTGCGGTCGTCTCCAGACCGGCCTGCACGAGCAGCATCGCGTTGCCGACGACATCCCCGAACTCCAGCTTCTCGCCGTCGATCTCGGCGTTGAGCAGGACATCGATCATGTCGTCCTGCGGCGGTTGGGTGGAGCGCGCCGACACCGCATCGTGGATGTGTTGGTAAAGTCCGCCCCAGGCGGCCATCCGGGGGTCTTCGCTCGCGCCGTTCAACGCGGTGTCCGTCAACTCGATGCACAGGGGCACATCGTCGATGGGCATGCCGAGCAGGTACTTGAAGAACACGATGCCCGGTTGCCGCCACGCGACCTGGGCGAGATCGCCGCTGCCTGTCTCGATGAACATGTCGATGAGTCGGTCGGTCTCCGTGCGGATCTGCGGCCGAAGGGCCTTCATCCGGGCAGGGGAGAAGTACGGGTTGAGGACCTTACGGAACTTCTGCTGCCTCGGCGGGTCGAGTGTGATCACCAGATCCCCAGCCAGTCGTTCCTTCGCGTCTGGGGTGGGGTTGGACGAGAAGTGCTCCCAGTCCTGCAGGATCTTGTAGCATTCCTCGTAGCGGTTCGCCACCCAAGCGCCACCGGGAGTGGCACTGAGGAACGGCGAATCGGTATGTGAGAACGACGTATTCCGCCGCATCACGTCATAGACGGCGTACAGAAAGTCGTTGTCGTTGAAGTCCTCGTGGCGAAGATCCAGGTTCGCCGCGTGTTCCTCCGGCGTTTTCATCGTCACGGAGATTGCGCTCCCGACTGCTGGGCCGCGGCCTCACGCGCCTCCCTCTCCTCGTGGATGCGCACCAGTTCGCGGAATCCGATCCGGTGGTACTTCGGCACCGGTTGAATGCCCCATTCATCCTGGGCGGTGTCCTTGCCTTCGGCCCCCTCGGGCGGTCCGAGCGGCGGGTATGGCACCTTGCATTCCAGGGTGTCGTCGGAGTACCGGACCTTCAGTAGTTCACTGCAGATCTCGGTCAGGCTCAGCGTCGGATAGCCGTAGTACACCGCCATGAACGGCAGTGTGAAGGCCCCTTCGATGACGAGTGCGACCAGGCAGACCAGTACCGCTCGCTTGATCCACTTGTGCATGCGCGCGTAGTACGGCATCGTGCCAGGCGGCAGGTCCTCGGCCTTCGGGTCCGTGGACTGAGGTGTTGTCGTCACGTGTTTGCTCCTAAACCTGTTCAGTCGGTGAAGATTTCACGGTTGACGGTGTGTAGATACGGAATCGCCAGGAACGGCGTGATGTAGAAGATGTCGTAGAGCCACCAGCCGATCACCGGGAACACCACACCGGCGTAGCGGACGTCGGCGTACATCGTCATGTTGAACACGTAGAGGCACCAGATGAGCACGCCCATCCAGCAGGTGACGATCATCCACTGATGGCCCCACCGTTTCATCTGCAGGAAGCCGATCGCCGCGGCGCAGCGCATCGCGAAGACCGTGAGGATCATGCCGAACACCATCGACTTCTCGCCCGGCCCGGCGGCGCCTCCGACCCAGAACTCGTTGTAGTGCCAGAAGTATCCGGCGTCGAACATCGCGCCCCAGCCCACCATCAGCACGCGGTTGATCAGTGTGTGGTTGGCGACGAGGTCCAGTGCCCAGCCCAGGCTGTTCAGCATTCCGTCGATCAGGACGAGGTATCCGATCAGCGTGACGATCATGGGGCGCATCGACAGGCCGGCGCGGGCCGCCTGACGCTGGAGCCACACCCCGCGCAGGAAGATGGGCAGCCCGAAGATGCCGGGCGCCCACATGCCCATCAGCGCGGCGCCGACGATCATCCACTTGTCCGCCCTGCGCTGGGCCAGGCGCGACGCTTCGTCGTGGTCTTCGAGGCTGACGGCGCCGCCCGCCCTGACATCCAGACTCACAACTCCCACCACCCGCGGGCGAAGGACATGTACAACTGGATGCCGAACATGGCCAGCAGGTAGCCATAGATCACGACCTGTAGGACGATGAGCGCCCGCTTGCGCTTGCGTTCCTTCTCGTCCATGTCTGACTCCTTCCCCTACGGTGCGGTGCTCGAGCTGTCGGCGTCGGCCAGGCTGGCCGCGGCGACTTCGCGTAAACCTTCTGTGATGGCGCCGTCGCTGGACAGCGGTGCGAGGATGCACGCCTCGGCGGCCTCGAATTCGGTTGCCCCTGCGGCGATCAGCTGCGCTGCGGTGACGAGGACACGGGTCGATGGCGGCTCGAAGTGGAAGGCCTCGTCGGCCGTTCTGATGGCGGTCGCGCATTGCACAAGCCGACGGGCAGTGTCCATGGCGATACCGGCCTCGGCGACGATGACCTCCGCCTCCTGCTCAGGTGGCAGGTAGCGCATCGGCAGCGTCACGAAGCGCTGGCGGAACGACGGTTTGAGCTCCTTCAACGAACTGCGGTACGCGGGGTTGTAGGAGCACACCAGCATGAAGGTCTCGGGCGCCTGGACGACCTCGCCCGCACGGTCCAGATATAGGGCGCGGCGGTGATCGGTCAGCGAGTGCAGGATCGCCAGCGAATCGTGCCGCGCCTCAACGACCTCGTCGAGGTAGCAGATGGCTCCGGCCTTGACCGCTCTGGTGAGTGGACCGTCGGTCCACACCACGTCGCCACCGGTCACCATGAAGCGACCGACCAGATCGGAGCTGGTCAGGTCGTCGTGACAGCTGATCGTCACCACGGGGCGTCGCAGAAGCAGGCCCATGTGCTCGACGAGCCGTGTCTTGCCGCAGCCCGTGGGGCCGGTGAGCATCACTGGGAGCTGTTGGCGATAAGCCTGTTCGAACATCTGGACTTCGTTGCCGTTCGAGTAATAGGTCTCGGTCATGCGGCCACCAACTCTCGATGCACGTGGGCGAGTACCCGGGGGAGCTCCTCGATGCGCCGGATGCGTTGGGAGCGGCGAGGTCCGAACACTTCCGGCAGTGGGTCGACTCTGGTGGGTCCGACGCCGACGTAGTACATGCGCACGCCGGCGTCGTTGGCTTCTTCGACGGCGTGTGCGGCGTCCGCCCAGGCGTATCGCCCCTCGTAGCCTTCGTCGGAGATCAGGCCGTCGCCTATCACGATGAGCAGACGCCGTTCCGACGGTTGGGCGAGCAGCCGACTCGTCAGGTGACGCAGCGGTGCGCCTAGCCTGGTGTATCCGCCTGCCGCCAGGCCGAGTTGGCCGGGAGGGACGAACCTGCGGTCTTCGAAGTCCTTGAGGCAGGTGACCTCGACGCGATGACGGGTGTTGCCGGTGAACACGAAGATACCGTGGCGTTCCCGCGCGAGGGTCATGGCCTGCGAAAGCGCGTCCGCACAGGCCAATTCGAGCTTGAAGATCGTGCCGCCGTGCACACCCAGTGATGAGCTGCCGTCGAGCAGTAGTGCGGTGGTGACGTCGCGACTGGTGGGCAGCAGATCGCGGAAGATGCGCGGCTCGACGGCCTCGCCGGTGGTCAGGTCGATGTAGTGGCTGACGTACTGCTCGACGTCGAGATCGGAGCCGTCCACCAGCCGGCTCTTCATCGCCCGGTGCGTGTGCTCGGAGAACCATCTGCGCAGATCGGTCGAACCCGGCATCGGGTCGCTGTGCCCGCTGGTATGGGTGCGTTCGAGGACCGCGACGTGGTCCGGCATGAAGCTCTCTGTCCACGCGTTCCACTCCGGATACGGGATTCCGGGGCGGTGTTCGGGGGTGAGGTCGAGGTCGTTGTCCTGGGGCCGGCTCGGCGGCGGCAGATTGGTCGCGCGCACGCCGCCCTCTCCGCCGACGGGCACCGAGTACGGGCGGGGCAGCCGCTTCTGCGTTGAGGTCCAAGGCATTCGGCCGAAGGTGCGACGCAGTTTGTCGGTCAGCCCCTGTGGTTCGGTGTATGCGCGCGGCAGTGTGCCCAACAGGGGATCCACGATCAGCGGTTGCGATGTGCGCGCCAATGCGACTGCGCGGTTGAGCATGTCGTTCGCGTCCGTGTCGGCAGACGCGATGTCCAGGTCGGGGAGAAGCGGCCGAATCTCGGGCAGAAGTCCAGGCCAGTTGTCGGCGATCCAACCCAATGCGACGCTCGCCTCGACGAGAGCGAGGGCGGTCAGTTCACGATGGGACAGCTCGTTGAGCCGGTAGTCGACGACCCGGTCTTTTGACGGTGAACATTGAAGGGCGACACCGCAGGTCAGCGTGCGTCGTGTCCAGTCCCTGACGGGCGGCGGATAGGGGACGTGCACGAAGTCGAGTGTTGAGCTCAATCCGAAATCGCGTCGGGGACCGCTGATCAGGCGCACGCCTTCTCGTCGCTGCCCACTCAGCGCGACGGCGGTGACGGCACAACTGCGCTCGACAGCGAGCGCGTGTGCATCGGAAAGCTCGGACATATCGCGTCTCTAGAACGTCCCGATGTTGGAGAACATCCAGTACCAGAACCAGATGATCAAACCGGTGCCGCCCCATGCCGCGACGTACCGGAGGATCTCCCATATCCAATCCACGCCAGACCTCCTCGATCTACCGGATCTCAAGACCGCGGACGGCGGTGGCGACCAACTCGGCCAGCATCGTGTCGCGGGTGTCGGAATTGCTCATCGTGGTCAGCACGCCATAGACGCCGAGGAGGAAGAACACGGCGCTGTAGAACGCGTCCACCTCCGGGTGGATCTCGCCGTCACTGCGGGCGCGTTCGATCTCACGCACCAGCAGCACGATCATCGGATGGTCGGTCCACTCGTCCCTGTTGGGCCGCGTCGGCGAGAAGTGCAGTGCAAGCAACTCTTTGAACAGCAGCGGACCCAGCCGTTGCTCCAGGCCGGTCACCAGGTGCACCGCCGCGTTCAGCGTCGTCACCAAGTCATGTGCGTCGTCGTGTTTGTCGTCGAGGAAGCGCGCGAAGTCGGCCGCCATCCGTGCTTCTTCGCGACTCTCCAACTCGAGCAGGACGTGCTCCTTGCTGGGGAAGTGGAAGAAGAACGTGCCATGTGCGACGCCTGCCGCCGCGGCGATCGAATTCACGTCGGCACCGGACATGCCGGCGAGCTTGAACTCGGCGATCGCCGCGCCGAGTATGCGTTCTCGCGTCTGCAGCCGTCGGACCTCGCGCGCCGACTGCTTGACCTGAGGCGTCATGGTCCGCCCTTTGTAACCCAGTTACTGACCAAAGTCAATGAGTGCAGTCATTGACATCAGTCGGAGAAGATCTCGCGGTTGACGGAGTGCAGATACGGGATGGCCAGGAAGGGCGTGATGTAGAAGATGTCGTAGAGCCACCACCCGACGACCGGCAGGATCACGCCGGCGTAGCGGACGTCGGCGTACATCGTCATGTTGAACACGTAGAGACACCAGATGAGCACACCCATCCAGCAGGTGACGATCATCCACTGGTGGCCCCAGCGCTTCATCTGCAGGAAGCCGATTCCTGCGGCGATGCGCATGGTGAAGACGGTGAGAATCATGCCGACTTCCATGGCTTTCTCGCCGGGTCCCGCAGCACCGCCGATCCACAGCTCGTTGTAGTGCCAGAAGTATCCGGCGTCGAACATTGCACCCCAGCCGTTCAACAGGATTCGAGCCAGGATGGTGTGGCTGGCCACCAAATCGAGTGCCCAGCCCACGGTGTTGATCGCGGCATCGATGATGACGAGATAGCCCAGCAGCGTGACCAGCATCGGCCGAACCGTCAGCCCCTCGCGCTGCGCCTTGCGCAGTAGCCAGACGCCACGGAGGAAGAGCGGAAGCCCGAAGATGCCGAGTGCCGCAGTGCCGATCAGCAAGCTGCCGGAGATGAGCCATTTGTCCGCGTGCCGCTGGGCCGCCTGCGACGCGGCCATGTGCTCATCCAAACCGCTGGCGGATGGCTTCGGGCCCTTGGGGCGCGCCGAGGCATCACGATTCCGGCCCAGGTTGAGCGTGGGCAGATTCATGAACGCTGACTATAGTCAATCAGCGTGGGTAGTCAATCGGCTACTTTGCTTCGATGCTGCGCAACGTTCGGGTGACGTAGTCCTCGATCATCGCGGCCTGGCCGGGCCAGTCGTGGGTCGTCGTCAGCAGCGCATATAGGCCGAGCAGGAAGAACACGGCGCTGTTCATCGGGTTCACCTCGGCGTCGACGTCGCCGCGTTCCCGGGCGCGCTCTATCTCCTTCGCGAGGGTGACGATGACAGGGTGTTCGTAGCTCTCGTCCCGCGGCCGGGTCTGCGAGAAGTGCAACGCCAGAAAGTCCTTGAAGAGCACCGGGCCCAGACGGCGTTCGAGACCCATCACCAGGCGGACCGCCTCGTTGAGCGTCGACCTGAGATCGCGCGGCGTCGCCACATAGCGACCTAGTTGTTTGGCGATGTCCTCTTCTGTTCGCTGCTCGAGTTCGAGCAGCACATGCTCCTTGGTCGGAAAGTGAAAGAAGAACGTGCCGTGGGCAACTCCCGCAGCTGCCACGATGGCGCCGACGTCGGCCGCGGCGATACCGGCACGCTTGAACTCGGCGACCGCGGCACCCATGAGACGTTCCCGTGTCTGTAAGCGCTTGGTTTCTCGCGCAGACGGCTTGTCTACCACTGCCATACGGCAACTGTACCGGTCCATCGGCTGGTAAGCCGCGACTATGTTATTGACTTAAGTCAGTTTGTATCGTTTGATGATCAGCACTCGACGGAGAGGACTCCTATGGCATTGGAGCAGTTCAACCTCGACGGTCAGGTCGCCATCGTCACCGGTGCGGGCAAGGGTGTCGGGCAGGGCATCGCCAGGGTGTTGGCCGAAGCGGGTGCAACGGTGGTCGGGACGGCGCGTACGGAGTCCGACATAGTCGCGACCATCGAGGGCATCGAGAAGGCCGGCGGAAAAGGTCTTGCGCTGGTAGCCGACGCGATCAGCCGTCCGGACGGCGAGCACGTGGTGAATACGACGATGGAAAAGTTCGGCCGCATCGACATCCTCATCAACAATGTGGGCGGTTCGACGTTCGGCTCGTTCCTCGACATCACCGACGAGGACTTCCGGCACACCTTCGACTGGTGTGTGACGTCCGCGTTCATCATGAGCCAGCTGTGCGCGCGGCACATGATCGACGCCGGGCACGGCAGCATCGTCAACATCTCCTCGGGCTCAGCACGTTTCGGTATCCGGGCGCTGACGTCCTATTGCGTCGCCAAGGGCGGTCTGGAAGCGCTGACCCGCGCCATGGCCCAGGAGCTGGCGCCGAAGATTCGTGTCAATGCCATCGCGCTCGGTTCGTTCGCCACCGACGGACTGCAGAGTGGCCTCGACATGATGCCGGGGGCACTGGACACAATGCTGTCGCTCACGCCGCTGCATCGCCTCGGCGACGTCGAGGATCTCGGTCGGCTCTGCGTGTACCTGTCGACGAAAGACTGCTACGCGACGAACGCCATATTCCATGTCGACGGCGGCATAGACTCGAACAACCTGCCGCTGCCCATTCCCGACTACTGATCGAGGACCGAAATGCGAAGAGTGGTCCAGTTTTCCACCGGCAATGTCGGACAGCATTCGCTGAAGGCCATCATCGGGCGCCCCGACCTGGAACTTGTGGGTGTGCATGCAGCGAGCCCGAACAAGATCGGGCGCGACGCCGCAGAACTCTGCGGGTTGAGCGAGCCGACCGGCATCATCGCGACCGACGACATCGACGCGCTGATCGCGCTGAAGCCGGACTGCGTCGTGTACACCGCGCTGGGCGAGACGCGGCCGATGGAGGCGCTCGAGCAGATGACGAAGCTCTTGGCCGCAGGCATCAACGTCGTCGGTACCTCGATGGTATGGCTGGTGACACCGCATCAGGTTGATGATTGGCTGCGGGGTCCGCTCGAGGAGGCGTGCGCAGCGGGCGGCTCCTCGCTGTACGTCAACGGCATCGATCCCGGGTATTCGGGCGACACGGCGGTGCTCGCCGCGTTGAGCTTGGTCACCAGGGCCGAGTCGGTGACCGTGCAGGAGGTTTTCGACTACGGCAACTACGATGACTACGAATACACCGGTACTGCAATGGGATTCGGCACCACACCGGACGACGGCCCAGCGCTCGCGTTCCAGCCGGGCGTTGTGGCGGCCATGTTCGGTGGCCTGGTGCGTAACCTGGCCCGGCACCTCGGAATCGACCTCGCCGAGGTCCGCGACCGCTACGAGCCCTGGTACACCGACAAGCGCATCGAATGCAAGATGATGACCGTCGAGCCGGGACAGCTGGCGGCGGTACGCTTCGCGGCCGAAGGTGTGCGCGACGGTGAGGTCGTCATCACCGTCGAACACACCACCCGACTCACACCTGCGGCGGCGCCGGATTGGGAGTATCCGACCGAGGGACATTCCGGCGTGCACAAGGTGATCGTGGAAGGCGAGCCGCGCGTCGAGGTGAGCACCCACCTGTCGCACCCGACCCTCGACGTCACCGAGGCGGGGTGTGTGTCGACGGCTGCTCGGGTCGTCAACGTCATCGACTGGGTGTGCCGCGCACCGGCGGGACTCATTGCGCTCGAGGATATTCCGCCGGCCGAAATGGTGCGCGGGCTTATGTGGTGAAGCCCAGTTGCGACCTATCGCAATGGCCGTCCGTGCCGCCGGGCAGTTTCTTCCAACCGCTGCTGTTCCTGCAGCAGAATGCGTCTGACTTCCTTCAGACCACCTATCTGTTCTTGGACCCGGGCGCGTTTGTCGGCCAGTAGCCTGGCTCCGGCGGCGCAGTCGATGTCGTTGGAGCGCAGCCCATCGAGCACTTCCCGGATTTCGGTCAATGAAAAGCCGAGCGATTGCATGCTGCGAAGAAGTTTCACGTGTCGTACCAACGACTCGGGGTAGTCGCGATAATTGCTGCTGGTTCGATGCACCTCGCCGAGCAGGCCTCGGTGCTCGTAATAACGCAGAGCGTGGCGGCCGAGGCCGGTGCGTGCTTCTAGCTCACTGATTTGCATGGGTGCTCGCCCTTGACTGTAGACCTAGGTCTACACCTTAGCCTTCGGCGATACGTCATGAGGATCGATGAGGAGGGTCGATGCGTTTGTTGACCAGTGCGGTCATCACGATTGGGTGTTCCAGTACGAAGGCCTTCGACTACGCCGCGGACTTGAAGAACTTCGGTGATTGGTTTCCGGCTGTGATCAATCTCGTCGCGGAAGACGATGTTGCGTTCACAACGCCAGGTAAGCGATACACGGAGACCGTCGCCGTGCCCCTGCGGGGCGAGCGGGCGGTGCGGATCGTGGTGGTGGAAGCAGAAATTCCGGTGCGCTTGGTGACCGAGGGTGACCAGCCCCTGGTGTTGCCGCGCATGGAGATCGAATTCAGCGCTGTCGGCGAGAAGTCGTGCGAAGTCCGCTGGAGGATGCTGAGCCGCAATGAGACCGCCCTGGCCCGATTTACCATAGTGCCCTTCGCCGGATGGCTCATGGGCAGGCGTGCCAGGGCCGGGCTTCGTAATCTCAAGCGACTACTCGACGGACCGCCTCGATGATCGGTGTCTCACCGCCGATCACCTCGAACGTCCGCCCGGCCGTCTCCGGCGTGTCGAGCACCGCCACGAGAACAGCGGCGACGTCCTCGCGTGGGATGTCACCACGTCCGGTCTGGTCGGAAAGCTCCACGCACCCGGTGCCGGGGTCGTTCGTCAGACGACCGGGGCGCACGACGGTCGCGTCGAGCGCCTCACGTTTCCGAATCGCCTCGTCCGCGGCACCTTTCGCGCGCAGATAGGCAACGAATACCGGATCGCCGATGTCGTCCGGTGCCTCGACGTCGGCCCCGATCGCCGAGATCATCACATAGCGCCGCACGCCGGCCGCCTCGGCAGCGTCGGCGAGCAGAATCGCGGCGTCGCAGTCGACAGTCTGCTTCCGTGCCGCGCCGCTGCCCGGACCCGCGCCGGCGGCGAAGACGACCGCGTCGGCGTCCTGAAGGTGCGCCGCCACCTCGTCGACGCCAGCCGCCTCGAGGTCGATGACGACCGCCTGAGCGCCCGCCGCCTCCAGGTCCGCGACCTGCTCAGGATTCCTGATCAGGCCGACCGCCGTGTCTCCGCGCTTTGAGAGCAGCCGTTCCAGGATGAGGGCGATTTTTCCGTGTCCACCGGCGATGACGACGCGCATGCCATCCATCCTAGGGATGCGGCAGCTCGGTTCCTATGGTCGAGATTGACACCATGGTCGTGGTCGGCGCCAGCAGCCGTCACTTCAATCTCGGTCATAGCACGCCATTCGGGAGAGTCCGCCTCTAGACCAAGGGTTGGCTAGACCAGGCGTTCGCGCAATTCGCGTTTGAGCACCTTGCCGTAGCTGTTCTTCGGCAGCTCGTCGATGTACTCATAGCGCTTGGGGCGCTTGAAGCGGGCGATGCGCTCGAGCAGATGAGCATCCAGCTCGGCCGGCGAGGCCTTTCCGACGATGAACGCGACGACGACCTCGCCCCACTCATCGTCGGGCGCCCCGACCACACCCGCCTCATCGACGCCGGGGTGTTCGAGCAGGATCTCCTCGACCTCCCGCGGGTAGATGTTGCTTCCACCGCTGATCACGACGTCCTTGGAGCGGTCCCGCAGCGTGAGGAAGCCGCGCTCGTCGAACGAACCCATGTCACCGGTCCGCAACCAGCCGTGATGAAGCGTTTTCTCGGTCGCCTCCGGGTTGTTCCAGTACCCGGTCATGACAACGTCTCCGCGACAGACGATTTCACCGATCTCACCCGGTGCCGCCGGTGTGTCGTCGTCGCGCAGGACCGCGACGTCCACGCCGGAGCGGGCATAGCCGACCGACCCGAGAATCGCATCATCGGCATCGACATGGTCGGCCCTGCGCAGTCCAGTGATCGTCATCGGCGCCTCGCCCTGGCCGTAGAGCTGGACGAAGATGTTCCCGAACGCCGCCATCGCCTTCTTCAGGCTCTCGACGTACATCGGCCCGCCGCCGTACACGATGGTCCGCAGGTTGTCCGGGCGCGAGCGCCCGGTCTGCACAAGGCGCTGCACCATGGTGGGCGCGAGGAACGCGCTGCAACCGGGATGGCGTTCGCAGAGGTCGAGAAACTCGTCCGGTTCGAACGCGGCGGACTCGGGAATCACCTGCCGCGCACCGCGTAACACGTACGGCGGGATGTAGAGACCGGAGCCATGCGACATCGGCGCCCCGTGCACCAGGCTGCAGTTATCGTCCGGCGAATCGAAATCCGCGAGGTGGGACACCGTCATCGCCATCAGGTTGCGGTGGCTCAGCATCGCGCCCTTGGACCGGCCGGTGGTACCGCTCGTGTAGAACAGCCATGCCAGGGCCGAAGGATCGGTGAGACGCGGCAGTTCCACTGGCGGTCGGGTCAGGCGCGACGAATACTCCTGCGAGTCAACTATTTCGACTGGGACCTGCGTGACGGACGCCAACTCCGCGCCGATCTTGGGTGACGCGAACACCTGCGCGGCGCCCGCGTCGTCCAGGATCTGGATCATCTCGCGCGGATGCAGCTTGTAGTTGATCGGGACGACCGCGCACTCGGCGGCCCAGATGGCGAACATCAGCTCGACGATCTCGGGGCGGTTCTCGCTGGCGATCGCGATGCGGGTGCCAGGCGGTCCGAGACTGGACGCGATCCGCAGGGCGCGGTCACGCAGTTCGCTCCACGTATGTAGTTGGCGTTCACCGCAGAACACCGCGCCGCGGTCGCCGAATCGGCCGGCGGACTGGTCCAGAAGGGCGAACAGGTTCACTGTCGGGCAACCCAATCGGCGTTCAGCGCGAAGTCCGACAGGTACTTGGTCGATGTCCAACCGCCGTCGACGACGATCTCCTGACCATTGATGAAGCTCGCGCCGTCCGAGCACAGGAACGCGACTGTGCTTGCGATGTCGTCGACCTCGCCCAACCGCGGGTAGGGCGTCATCTCGGTGTTGATCTTGCGGAACCGCGAATCTTCGAGTCGCGTCGCGACCATCGGCGTCAGCGTCACGCCGGGCGCGACGGCGTTGCACCGGATGCCCAGCGGTCCGTACTGGCAGGCGATGTGCCTGGTGAGTGAGGTCAACCCGCCCTTGGCCGCGGAATATGCGCCACCGCGCAATCCGCCGACCACCGCGAAAGTCGAGGTGATGTTGATGATGGCCGATCCCGGCTTCATGTGCCCGATCGCCTCACGCGCCAACCGAAACGGGGCGCGCAGCATCAATCCCAGGAAATAGTCCAGTGATTCGTCGTCGGTCTCGTGCAGTGGCTTCGGGCTCCCCACTCCGGCGTTGTTGATCAGGAAGTCGATGCGGTCCCACCGCTCGATCGCTGCGTCGACAATTTGTCGGGGCGCATCGTCGGCGGTCAGGTCGACGGCGAGCGTCTCGATGCGCTCAGGGTCGCATGCCTTGAGCTCGGCGAGCCTGGCTTCGTCGCGCCCAGTGCCGAGCACCGCCATGCCCTGCTCGGCGAGCTTTGTGGCGCAGCCGAACCCGATGCCACTACTGGCACCTGTGACGATCGCAACCTGCATCTCAAACCACCTCAGTTCTTCCCGGCTGTCAGCGTCGCCCGGATCTGATGTTTCAACACCTTGCCCGCGTCGTTCTTCGGCAGCGCGTCCCAAATGACGATCTGCTCAGGGATTTTGAACTTGGCCAGACCCCCGTCGATCAGCAGTTTGGCGAGGTCGTCCAGACTGGGTGCGCGTTCTTCGGCGGTCACGATGACCGCACACGCCCGTTCACCCGTCCGCTCATCGGGCACACCGACGACCGCGATCTCCGCGATACCTGCCCGCCCGATGAGAAGGTCTTCGACTTCCTTGGGGGAGATATTCTCACCGTTGCGGATGATGATGTCCTTGGCGCGGCCGGTGACCACCACGTAACCGTCGTCGACCCAGCGGGCGAGATCGCCGGTGCGGAAGTAGCCCTCGTCGTCGAATGCCGCCGTCTCGTCCTCGGGATGGAGATAGCCGGCCAGCATCTGCGGACCGCGGGCACAGATCTCGCCGTCGACGAGTTTGATGTCGGCGATGCCCGCGCGACCGTCGGTGTCCGCCGCATGGTCAACGGCGTCGAACGAACCGACCGTGGTGACCGGCACCTCCGTGGATCCGTAAACCCTTGTTACCGCGGCCTTCTCGAAATAATCAGCGGCCCTGCGGATCAGCGATGGCGGAACCGATGCGCCACCGCAGATG
The DNA here is from genome assembly GCF_025822765.1 of Mycobacterium barrassiae. GTDB lineage: Bacteria > Actinomycetota > Actinomycetes > Mycobacteriales > Mycobacteriaceae > Mycobacterium > Mycobacterium barrassiae. Next base: position 142,339 of record NZ_JACKUK010000025.1, read on the forward strand.
AACACTTTCAGGTCCGGTAGTCGGGTGTCGGCCCGCTCGGCGGCACCGAGGAGGCCGTCGAGAAACGGTGTGGCACCTGCCATGTGGGTACAGCGCTCCGCAAGCATCAGCGATACCGCCCGGTCGGGATCCCAACGCTCCATCAGCACCGCCGTGGTGCCCAGCAACAGCGGGCACTCGAACGCGTAGATCGAGCCGCCAATATGCGCGATCGGCGACGGAACGAGGAAGGTGTCACCGTCGGCCACGTGCCAGTGTTCTCCGATCTGACGGATGAGCGCCTGTATCGAATTATGGGTGTGCAGAACACCCTTCGGCCGTCCGGTCGTACCGGAGGTGTAGAGGATCATGCGCACGGTGTCGGGATTGAGCACCGGCAGCACCGCGGCGGCGTCGACGTCGAACATCGACGGGTACGGGGTGTGGCCATCGCCGCGGACGACGATGACTTCCGGAGGCGACGCCATCGATGCGGTCACCCGATCCAGCATCGCGGCGTAGTCGTGATTGCCGAACGTCGACGGGACGAAGATTGCCCGGCTGTCGGCGTCCGTCAGGATGAACGCGAGCTCGCGGTCCCGCAGCGACGGCAGGATCGGGTTGACCACCATGCCCGCCAGCGTCGCGCCGAGATAGATGACAGCGGCCTCATGCCAATTGGGCAGCATGAAGGACACCACGCTGCCCGCGGGCATCCGCGCCAACAGCGTCTGCGCCAGCGCGGTGGCCTGCTCATGCAGCGTCTTACAGTCCAGCCGAATGCCGCCGTCCACCACCACCGTTCGGTCGGGCGTCGTCTGTGCGGCGTCCCGGAGTGCGTCGGCGAGTGTCTCGCGCACCCACAACCCCCGCCGGTAGGCGTCGGTTGAGCGCTGCTCGTCTACCCTCACTGGCCGGCCTGCCCCTTGACCCTGCGCATGGTCATCGAATGGCGGTAGCGCGACGAGGGGTGGGTGTTGACGGTGACCTGCGCGACTTCACCGTCGGACGTCATGTACGTGCGCTGCATCTCGAGTGCGGCGGTGCCCACCTCGACCTTGAGTGCATCCGCCAGCTCGGGTGACACCGCGATCGCGGAGATCTCCTGGCGCACTTCCACGATGCTGACGCCGAACAGGTCCTCGATCAGCGGGAAGATGGGCCCCGAATGTCGTTGCAGCAGACGGCCGACCGCGGCGAACGCCCTGTTGATGTAGTACTCCGTCGTGCAGACCGGTGTGGCGGTGCCGTCGGCCCGGTATCCGCGTACCGCGAGCCATTCAGTTCCCACGGCCAGCCCGGTGCGCTCGGCGAGCTGTTCGTCGACGATCACGGTCGCGTTGCTCTCGATCGTGAGCTGTGCGCCTGAGGCGAACGCGAGCAGATCATTGATAGACATCACGTCCTGGGCGTAGCTGTTCGTCTCCGGCCGTGGAACGACCAGCGTGCCTGCGCGCGGGCGCGACGCGACGAGGTTGTCGTCACGAAGCCGTCGCAGCGCCTCGCGAATGGTGTAGCGGCTGACCTCGAAACGTTCGCACAGTTGCTGTTCCGTCGGCAGCTGGGAACCCACGGGATACACCCCGTCGACGATCTCCTTGCGCAGGGTACGTGCCACCTGGAGATACCGGTGGTCGGCCGGGCTGACGGTCATGCGCGATTCCGCTCCGCTTCTCGCTGGCCGGTCATGTTCGTCGCAACACCAACACACTGCCGTCGCCGTCGGCCGACACATATAGGGTGCCGTCGGGACCTTCGGTGATACCGGCGAACGGACCCTGAGGGCCGGAGAACGGTGGCATTCCCTTGAGCGGCTTGGGATTGACGCCCGGCGGCGGTCCGACGGGCAGGCCGGAGGCGATGGTGCGCCGCTCGCCGCTGGTCAAGTCGACCGCGATGACCTCCTTCGCGCCCGCGTCCACGATGTACAGCTGGTCCCCGGAGACATGGATACCCTGCGGTCGCTGCAGCCCGTCGACGACGGTCTCGGTGGAACCGGCCAGCCGCACGACGCGTCCGGCACCCGATTCCGCCACCAGCGGAACCCCGTCGGCGCCGAACGCCACGCCGACCGGATCCTGCAGCCCGGAGGCCAGGAGCTCGACATTGCCCGATCGCAGCGCGTGCACGCTGCCGGTGCCGAGTTCGGCGAACACGATGGTGTTCCCGGGCCCGATGGCGACGCCGTAGAGTTGGTCGAAACCATCAGCGAGATAGTCGGTTTCGCCATCGCCGGGACGGTACCGGGCGATCTGGCCACCCGATGTCGCCACCACGAACGCCCCGGGGCCCTCCGGGGCCAGCCCACGCAGGAAGCCTGGATAGCCGGGCGTGAACAGCATGCCCACGGTTTCCAGCGCACCGTCGGCCCCGACGACATAGAAGTAGGTGCCGTCGGCGACGTACAGTCGGCCGTCGTCGCCGATGACGAGGTCCAGCGGCCAGTTCAACCCGCCCGGCAGCGCGGTGCGCGTCTCGCCGCCCGCCAGGATCTCGGTGATTTCTCCGGTGAAGTTGGAGACAAAAAGGCGGTCGCCGACGAAGGTGAGATTGTCCAGCCCCGGATTGAGTTGCGCCAGTAGGGTTTTCTCACCGCTGCGCGGATCGATGCGCAGCACCTGCCCGTTGGCCACCTGTGTCGACACCAGATAGCCCTGCGGATCGAACTTGACCGCATCCGGCACGCCGAGATCGCCGGCCACCCGCTGCGGCTCACCCCCTTGCGGGTCGATGCGCCAAATCTCATTGGCCGTCATCAGCGGGTAGTACAGCATCCCGTCCGGCCCGACCTCCATCGCGTTCGGCGACGGCAGGTTCTCCAGCAGAATTCGCGAAGCTCCGGTGGCCCGATCGAGTTCCACCAGCCGACCGCCGTCGCGGCACTCGTTGATGAACAGCCGGTCCTGATGGACAGTGATGCCGTTCGCGCAGGGGAGGTCGTCGCGCAGCACCCGCGCCGCGCCGCCGGCGTCACGTACGCTCACCCGGCCGTCCATGACCTCGGTCGCGTACAGGTTGCCGGCACCGTCGAAGGCGACGTCGTCGGGCGCGATGATCTCGCTGCCCTTCGGGCTGACGGCCTCGACTCCGCCGTCGGCCAGATCGACGGCGCTGATCTGACTGCCTGTCACCTGAGCGACGTAGATGCGTCCGTCGGGCCCGGTCCGCAACCCGTTCGCGCCGAACAAGCGACTCGGCGTCGTGAGCCTTTCGAGCTGCCAACCGTCGGCGGTCGTGGGGTTGGTCGCGATGTACCGGGAGGGCGGGAGCGACGCCGTCGCTGGAGCACTCATGACCCCGGACGGTACCAAGCGCTTCTAGTCCAGACAATAGCCCGAAAGCCCATCAGGCTCGGCCTTGACTGGGCGATAATCGCTGCGGAATAGTGTTCTGCAATATGCAGAGCACCATCTTTTGTCCGGACAAATAATATGAGCGACCTTCTTCGGCTGGACGGCCGCATCGTCGTGGTGTCGGGCGCGGGCGGCGGCGGGATCGGCACGACCATCACGCGGATGGCCGCCGAGTCAGGCGCCACCGTCGTCGCGGTCAGCCGGTCAAAGGAGAACCTCGACGAACACGTCGCGCCGCTGGCCAAGGACGGCTTGTCGGTGGTGCCGGTGTCCGCGGACGCCTCCACCGACGAGGGCATCGCCACCGTCATGGACCACGTGCGGCGCACCGACGGCGTGCTGTACGGATTGGTGAACATCGCGGGCGGGGCGGCGCCGTCCACATGGATGCCCGCGACGCGGGTGACGCGCGAGGACTGGCGAGCGCTGTTCGCGGCGAACCTCGAAACCGCGTTCTTCATGAGCCAAGCGGTGGCGGCTGAGATTCGCGAAAAGGGCAATCCCGGATCGATCGTCTCAGTGTCGTCGATCAGCGGGATGAACACCGCTCCGTTCCACATCGCCTACGGGACCGCGAAGGCGGCGATCGTGGCGATGACCCGGACAATGGCCGCCGAACTCGCGCTGAACAACATTCGAGTCAACGCCGTCGCGCCCGGCGTGACGGCGACGGCGGCGTCACGCACCTATGTCGATGACGACCCCGAACGCGACCGCACCGCCATCGCCATGGGCCGGCGCGGCACACCGGAGGAACAGGCGAGCGCGATCCTGTTCCTGCTGTCGGACATGTCGAGCTACATCACTGGTCAGACCCTGCTGGTCGACGGCGGTCTCAACCTGAAATGGACGCACCTCGGCGCCGACAACACCTCGCTCTTCCTCGCCGACGAGTCCTTCCGAACTGAAATTAGGAGGATCTAGTGACGCACACCGAATCCGACCTAGATGCCGCCATCGAGGTCGACGGCGATCCGGACGATTCGACCGGGCAGGTCGCCGAAGATCTCTCGTCGCCGATGACCATCGGTGTCGACGCCTACATCTCCGAGGAGTACGCCCGCAACGAGCGGGATCGGTTGTGGCGCAAGGTCTGGCAGCAGGTCGGCCGCGTCGAAGAGCTCCCTGAGGTGGGCAGCTATCTGACCTACGACATCCTCGACGACTCGATCATCGTGGTGCGGACGGGACCGAACGAGTTTGCGGCCCACCACAACGTGTGCATGCATCGCGGCCGCAAACTGGTCGACACACCCGAGGGCGCCAAGAACGCGATCGGCCGTGCTCGTAAGTCCTTCGTCTGCGGGTTCCACGGCTGGACATACGGTTTGGACGGTGCCTGCACCCACATCCGCGAACAGGACGACTGGAAGGGTGCGCTGACACCCGACAACACCCACCTTGTTCCGGTCCAGGTCGACACCTGGGGTGGGTGGTTGTTCATCAACATGGATCCCTCCGCCGAATCGCTGGCCGACTACCTGTTTCCGGCATCGAAGATCCTGGAGCCATTCGGACTGGAGAACATGCGCTACAAATGGCGCAAATGGCTTTATTTCGACTGCAATTGGAAGGTCGCGATGGAGGCCTTCAACGAGACCTACCACGTGTTCACCACGCATCCGGAATTCAACAAGTTCGGTGAGTTCAAGGGTTGGGCCAAGGCGCAGGGCAAGCACAGCAACATCGGCTACGACGCTCCGAAGGGTTTGGACGAGACCAAGTCCAAGATTCGCCTCGGCACCGGTGACCCGCGCATCTCGACGGCCGAGATGCAGGTCTACACAATGGAAGAGACCAACGCGACCACCACGGAGACGTTGGTCAACGCCGCCAAGCGGCTGGTCGACGAACTGCCCGAAGGCACGCCGGCGGATCAGGTGCTGCAGCACTGGCTGGCGTCGGCGCGTCGCGACGACGAAGCGCGCGGGGTGATCTGGCCGACGATCCCACCCGACATCCTCGGCCAGAGCGGTACCGCCTGGCAGATCTTCCCCAACTTCCAAGTGGGCCAGGGCCTGACGAGCGCGCTGTGCTACTCCGCACGCCCCGATCCGAGCTATGACCCCAACAAGTGCATCTTCGAGGTCGCGGTATTCGAGCTCTATCCCAAAGGTCAAGAGCCGCAGACGGAATGGCAGTACACCCCGAAGGACTCCCCGAACTGGCTCTCGGTGCTGCCGCAGGACTTCTCGAACATGGCGGCGGTGCAGCAGGGCATGAAGTCGGCCGGCTTCCCCGGTACCAAGCCCAACCCGTATCGCGAGCGCAGCACGGTGAACCTGCACTACCAACTGTCCAAGTACATGGGCACCGGCGAGCCCCAAGATTTGTGATTTCGGCGTGCTTAGTCACGCTCAGCGAGACGCAACACGCCGAAATCGCCAGTAAAGGAGACACATGACGACCTGTGGACCGACGGACGTACCCACCGATATCGATATCGACGCGTTGCGGGAGAAGTACGCCGCCGAGCGGGCCAAGCGTCTGCGACCTGAAGGCGCATCGCAGTATCTGGAACTCAAGGACGAGTTCGCGGAGTTCGCCGAAGTCGACCCCCACACACCGGTGACACCTCGCACGCCGATCAACGAAGACGTCGAGGTCGCGGTGCTCGGTGGGGGCATCGCGGGGCTGCTCGCAGGCGCATACCTGAAGAAGGCAGGCGTCGACGACGTGCACGTCATCGAGATGGGCGGCGACTTCGGCGGCGTGTGGTACTGGAATCGCTTCCCGGGCATCCAGTGTGACAATGATGCGTACTGCTACATCCCGATGCTCGAAGAGCTCGACTTCATGCCGTCGAAGAAGTTCGCCGACGGCGCCGAGATCCTCGAGCACTGCAGGCGAATGGGCAAGCACTTCGGTCTGTATGACGGGGCCATCTTCTCCACCCAGGTGCGAACGGTGTGCTGGGACGACGAGATCGCTCGCTGGCACCTGAGCACCAACCGCGGCGACGACATCCGTGCTCGCTTCGTCGTGATGACGCAGGGCTCCTACAACCGTCCGAAACTGCCAGGCATCCCTGGCATCAAGGACTTCAAGGGCCATATGTTCCACTCCGCCCGTTGGGATTACGACTACACGGGCGGCGACGCATCGGGTGGACTGCACAAGCTGCACGACAAGCGGGTCGCACTCGTCGGTACGGGAGCCACGGGTGTGCAGCTCGTCCCACATCTCGGCCGAGATTCCCAGCACCTCTATGTGTTCCAGCGGACACCGTCGTCGGTGGACATCCGCGCCAACGAGCCGACCGATCCGCAGTGGGCGGCGTCGCTGAAGCCCGGTTGGCAGGAGGAGCGCAAACTCAACTTCCATCGCTGGTCACCGTTCGGCGACGGGGTGATCTTCGATGCGGAGGATCAGGTATGCGACTTCTGGACCGAACTCGGCCGCAACCTGACCGCACGCGTTGCTGCAGCCGAGGATCCGGCGTCGCTGGGCGTCGAGCAGATCATGGCGATGCGCGAAGAAGAGGACTTCAAGATCATGGAGCGGCTGCGGCGCCGCGTGGAAGCGATCGTCGACGATCCACAGACCGCCGAGGCGCTCAAGCCGTACTACCAGTTCCTGTGTAAACGTCCGTGCAGCAGCGACGAATACCTGGCGACCTTCAACCGTCCGAACGTCACGCTGGTCGACGTCGCGGAGTCCAAGGGCATCGACAGGCTCACAGAGAACGGGATCGTCGCCAACGGCGTCGAATACGAGGTCGACTGCGTCATCTTCGCGAGTGGTTTCGAGATCTCCACCGAGATCAGTCGACGGTACGCGATCGACACCATCGAGGGTCGCGACGGGTTGTTGCTGTTCGACCACTGGCGCGACGGTTTCAAGACGCTGCACGGGATCACGAGCCACGGCTTCCCGAACCAGTTCCACACCGGGTTCATTCAGGGCGGCGTGTCGGCCAATACGACGGCGATGTTCGAGCAGCAGGCCCAGCACATCGCCTACATCATCGCCGAGGCGGTGCAACGGAACGCGACGATCGTCGAGCCGAGCCTCGAGGCACAAGAAGCCTGGGGCGCCCACATCAAGGAGATCGCGGTCGACACGTCGGCGTTCGATCTCGCCTGTACGCCTGGCTATTACAACAACGAGGGCCGCGGATTCGATCAGGGCCACCGCTCGTTCCTCGGCGACTACTACATGGCCGGCTTCTACGCGTTCGACGACCTCCTCAAGGCGTGGCGCGAGAAGGGTGACCTGGAGGGTCTGGAGTTGCGCTCATGACCGCCGGGTGCACGCTTGTTTGCGGCCCTACTCGCGATTCACGTACAACAAGCGTGCAGTCGGCGAATGGATGAGCTGAGGTTCGACGGCCGGGTGGCCGTCGTCACCGGCGGCGGTAGGGGACTGGGCCGCTCGTACGCTCTGCTGTTGGCGTCACGGGGCGCGAAGGTCGTCGTCAACGACCTCGGCGGCAGCCTGGCGGGAGGAGATGTGGACGCCGCACCCGCCGACGAGGTGGTGCGCGAGATCACCGCTGCGGGTGGCCAAGCCGTCGCGAGCACCGACTCGGTGGCCACGCCGGAGGGCGGTAAGGCGATCATCGACACGGCCCTGGACAACTTCGGCCGCGTCGACATCCTCATCCACAACGCCGGAAACGTCCGGCGCGCCCCGTTGCGCGAGATGAGCTACGAGGACTTCGAGGCCGTCGTCGACGTCCACCTTCGCGGTGCATTCCACGCGGTGCGGCAGGCATTCCCGGTGATGTGCGACGCGGGCTACGGCCGCATCGTGTTGACGTCGTCGATCGGCGGCCTTTATGGCAACCACGGCGTCGCCAGCTATGCGGTGGCCAAGGCGGGAGTGATCGGATTGTCGAACGTGGCGGCGATGGAAGGGCTCGAGTTCGGCGTGCGGAGCAACGTGATCGTGCCCGCCGCCGTCACGCGGATGGCGGAAGGTATCGACACGTCGGCCTATCCGCCAATGGGACCTGAACTGGTGGCGCCTGTTGTCGGTTGGCTGTCGCACGAAACATGTTCGATCACAGGGGAAATCATGGTCGCGCTCGCGGGCCGAGTGGCCACCGCCGTGGTGGCGGAGACACCGGGGGTATATAGACCGTCGTGGTCGATCGAAGATGTCGGCGAGAACATGACGGCGATCCGCGACGACACGCAGCCGCTCGTCTTCCCCGTGGTACCCGACGGCCACGGCGACCACATCCGATACAGCTTCGCGATGGCGAAACAGGAGGCAAACCATGCCTAGCGGCCCGTTGGCGGGTGTGCGGGTGGTCGACCTCACCGTGATGGTGATGGGGCCGTACTGCACGCAGATCATGGCGGATATGGGCGCCGAGGTGATCAAAATCGAACCGCCGCAAGGTGATAACACGCGATTCATCTCCGTCGGTCCGGAATCAGGCATGAGCGGGGTGTTCGTCAACGTCAACCGCGGTAAGCGTGGCATCGTCCTGGACCTGCGAACCGACGAGGGCAAGGCGGCGCTGCGCGCACTCATCGAACGCGCCGACGTTTTCATCCATTCGATGCGCGCCAAGGCGATCGCCAAGTTGGGTTTTGGATACAACGACGTCGCTGCGATCAATCCGTCCATCGTGTACACGAACTGTTACGGATACGGCCATCGCGGACCCGACCGCGACCGCCCCGCCTACGACGACACGATTCAGGCCGAATGCGGGATACCCGCCGTGCAGGAACAACTGACGGGGCAGGCCGACTACGTCGGCACCATCATGGCCGACAAAGTCGCAGGCCTTACCGCGCTGTACGCGACGACGATGGCACTGTTCCACCGGGAGCGCACCGGAGAGGGACAGGAAGTCGAGGTCTCGATGTTCGAGACCATGGCATCATTCATGCTGGTCGAACATGCCAACGGCGCCATGTTCGACCCTCCGCTGGGACCGGCCGTGTATCCACGCACGGTGGCGCCGAATCGCCGCCCGTACCGCACCAGCGACGGATACATCGCGGCCCTGATCTACAACGACAAACACTGGAACGCCTTCGTCAACGCGGTACAGCCCGCGTGGAACGACGACAAGTACGCCACACTTGAACTGCGTGCCAACGACATCGACGCCGTGTACGGGCTGTTGGCCGAGACCTTGAAGGAGCGCACCACCGAAGAGTGGCTGACGCTGTTCAGTCAGCTGGAGATCCCCGCCGCGCCGCTCAACACCCCCGATGCGTTGTTCGACAACCCGCACCTCAACGCCGTCGGCCTGTTCGAAACGGTGGACACCCAACACGGACCGGTGCGGTTTCCCGGTGTGCCGACGTGGTTTTCGCGCACGCCCGGCCGGGTCGGCGGTCCCGCGCCGCGGTTGGGTGAGGACACCGACGACGTCCTCGCCGAGCTGGGGCTCGATGGCGCCGAGACCACGGTTTCTGACGGGAATCGACCGGAATCCATCAACAACCGTGGTCTCGGCGCATCGGAGGCGGGATAGGCCATGGACTTCGAAATGGGACCGCGGGCCGACGCGTTGCGCACCGAGCTGCGCGAGTTGGTGAACAACAATGTGCCCGAACACTTTCTGGGCGCATTCACCGATGATCCGGCCGACCTGGAGACCGCTCAGACGTTCTGCCGGCTGCTGGCCGAGCGCAATCTGCTCTGTCTCTCATGGCCCGAGGAGTTCGGCGGCGGTGCGGCATCGGTATGGGAACAGACCGTGGTGCGTGAGGAGATGTGGGCGCACCACGAACCGCGCGGTGCCCAGTACATGGGGGTCAACTGGGTCGGGCCGATCATCATGCGGCACGGGACCGAGGAACAGCAGCGCAAGCACTTACCCCCGATCGCCCGCGGTGAGGTCATCTGGTGCCAGGGCTTCTCCGAACCAGAGGCCGGCTCGGATCTCGCGTCGCTGCGCACGACCGCCCGACGTGACGGCGACGGCTGGCTGGTCAGCGGTCAGAAGATCTGGACGTCCTACGCGACCATGGCGCAGTGGTGCTTCCTGCTGGCGCGGACGTCGAAAGGTGAGAAGAAACAACAGGGTCTGACAATCTTCCTGGTGCCGATGGACGATCCGGCGATCCAGGTGCGCCCGATCCGCTGCATGATGGGGCCGCACCACCTCAACGAGGTGTTCTTCGACGACCTGCGGGTCACCGAGGCCGACGTGCTCGGCGCCGTCGATGCGGGCTGGTCGATCGTGCAGGACGTCATGTCCTTCGAGCGGGTGGGCATCGCCCGGTATGCCCGGTGTGAGCGCCTACTGGGTGCAGCGCCAACGGTTCTCGGGGACCGCTGGGACCAGCTGCCCGCCGAGCTTCGCGGTCGGTGGGTGCGCATGCTGACGCACTGCCGTCGGGCACGCCTGATGGCGTATCGGGTGGTCTCCCTTCAGGACAGCGGACGCATCCAGCCCGGCGATGCGGCGGCGTACCGGATCGCCGTCACCAAGCTCGACCAGGACAGTGCCGAGGTGCTGATGGATATCGCCGCAGAGGTCAAGCACGACGATCCTCGCGCCAAGTGGTTCCTCGGCGAGGTCGAGGACCACTGGAAGTACTCGCAGGCGTCCACCGTGTCGTCGGGCAGCATCGAGATGCAGCGCATCCTGCTGTCACGCTCCCTGCTGGCGGCCGCGAAATGATCCTCGACCTCAGCGACGACGCCAAAGAGTTTGGACACCAGGCTCTTCGGGCGTTCGAGTCAGCTGGTGGCGATCAACTGGTCCAGGACGCCGAAGCCAAACCGGCGAGCCGCGAAGCGCTGGTCGGCCCCGTCCTTGCCGGACTCGGTGCGTGGGAACTCGATCCTCGCAATGACACTGACGGTCTGGAGGCCGCCGCGGCGCTGTGCCGCAGCGCAGGGTATTGGGCGGTACCGTACCCCGTCGCCGAACGCCTCGCCGCACCCGCCGATCTCGACCTCGATGGACTGACCGTCGTCGCGGGTCCTCGCCCATCCGGCGCGCTCGCAGGCCTCGAGTCCCGCTGGGCCGCAGTGACACTCGACGGCGCCCGATCCCAGGTCACGGCTCAAGGGCCGGTCGGTCCGGCATTCGTCACCGAGCTCGAGCTGTCCGCGATCGACGATGGCGGTGCGGGTGATGTCGCGCTCGGTCTCGTGCTGCCATGCTGGACGCTGCTTGGCATGCTGGACCGCGCGATCGAGCTCACCGTCTCGCATGTCAGTCTGCGCAAGCAGTTCGGGCAGACGCTGTCGTCGTTCCAGGGTGTGCAGTTCCAGCTCACCGAAGCCGAGGTCGAACGCAGCGGCCTCGACATCCTCGCCAAGTACGCGCTGTGGAGCGCCGGATCGGGTAAGCCCGAAGCGCTCGACGACGCCTTGGCGCTGCGGATGTCGGCGATCGAGGCGGCAGAGGTCGTCTTCCGGGTGTGTCATCAGCTGCACGGCGCCGTCGGGTTCTGCGACGAGACCACGCTCTCCTGGCTGTCGCGCTACAGCCAGCCGCTGCGCCGACTGCCGCTCGGGCTCTCGGTCACGCGCGACGAACTGACCCGCAGGGTCGGCGGATCAGGTTTGACGGGGCTGTTCGCATGAAGGTCGCGGTGATCGGCACCGGGTTCGGCAAGCACGCCGCCGCGCCCGCCTATCAGAGCCTGGGTTTCGACGTCGAAATCGTCAGTCCTCGCGACGATTCCGCGGTGCAGAAGGCGATCGCGTCCAACGCCGACCTGATCTCCGTGCACTCACCGCCGTTCATGCATGTCAACCACGTGACGGCCGCGATCGAGCACGGCCATGCGGTGCTGTGCGACAAACCGTTCGGCCGTAACGTCGACGAGGCCCAGCAGATGCGCGAGTGTGCGCGCGCGGCCGGCACCCTCGGTTTCCTGAACTTCGAGTTCCGCTTCAACGACTCCTGGTCCCGGCTCAAAGAGTTGGCCGACACGGGAACGATCGGCGCGCCCACGCATCTGAGTTTGACGTTCTTCGGCAGCGGTCTGCGCGGGCGTAAGTACGGCTGGATCAACGACCGTGAGTTGGGCGGCGGGTGGATCGGGGCGTACGGCTCGCACCTGATCGACTTCACCCGATGGCTGCTCGGCAGCGAGGTCGCCGACTGCGGCGGTGTCACCCGGATCGAGGAGCCCGAGCACCTCGACGCCGACGGATTGCCGCGCACCGCGACCGCCGAAGACGCGTACTCGGCCTGGTTCGTCATGGAAAACGGTTGCACCGCAGTCCATGACACCGCGTTCGCCGCGGCCGTTCCGGCCACACCACGTGCGACCCTGATGGGCAGCGCGGGCTCGATAGAGCTGATCGGCGACACCCAGCTCGTCGTGCGGCGAGCCGGCGAAGCGCCCGAGACGATCGAGTTCCCCGCCCCGCCCCGCAAGGCGCCGCCGCCCGCGCTGTCGACCTTCTTCGGCAAAGTGGCAGAGGCGCTGCGGACAGGCACCCAGATCACTCCCTCTTTCGATGACGGTGTGGCCGTCGCACACGCGATGGACCGGCTGCGGGCGGCGGCCTCATGAGCGCGGAATTGGAACAGTTCCGGGAAGAGGTGCGCGCGTGGTGCGCCGACAACGTCCCCCGTGACTGGCGCCAAAGCCAGACCGGCGCCACCGAGAAGGAGTTCGTGGCATTCCAGAAGGCGTGGTTCGCGACGCTGCACAGCGCCGGCTACGCCGTCCCGCACTGGCCGCGGGAGTGGGGCGGCGGGATGTCGGTCGGCGAACAGGTCGTGCTCTACCAGGAACTGGCCGCCCACGACGCGCCCCGGCTGGTGCTGGCCTTCGTCGGCATCCATCACGCCGCGTCGACACTGTTGGTGGCCGGCACCGATGAGCAACGCGCCCGACATCTTCCGGCGATCCTCGACGGCGAGATCTGGGTGCAGGGGTTCTCCGAACCCGAGGCGGGATCCGACCTGGCGAGCCTGCGGACGTCGGCGCGCCGGGAGGGCGACCACTACATCGTCAACGGCCAGAAGTTGTGGGCCAGTGGCGGTATGCACGCCGACTGGTGCCTGCTGTTGGCCCGCACCGATCCCGATGCTCCCAAGCGCAAAGGCATTTCGTACTTCCTGCTCGACATGACGACACCCGGAGTCGAGGTGCGCCCGATCCGCAACGCGATCGGAGATTCACACTTCTGCGAGATCTTCCTCAACGACGTCAGGATCCCGGCCGCCAACCTGGTCGGCGCGGAGAACGCGGGATGGCAGGTTGCGCAGGCGACTCTGGGCGCGGAGCGGGGCATGACGATGCTGGAGCTCGCCGAGCGTCTCGGCAACGCCGGCTTCAACTGGTTGCTGCAGAGCAGTCCGATCGACGATCCGGTGGTGGCGGACAAATTGGCGCAGTTCGAGATCGAGATCACCGGTTTGCGGGGAATGTGCCGGAAGGTCGTAGAGGACAGCGAGAACCCAGCAAACGGCGTCACAGGCCCGGCCGACGCGTCCATCGTCAAGCTGTTCTACAGCGAGCTGTTGCAGCGGATGACGGACTTCGGTGCGGAGATCGGCGGGCTGGCCGCTCACACCGAGTTGGCGAAGCCGATGTCGAGCGGCTGGGAGTCTGGCGCCTGGGTGCTCGACTTCATCGGATCATGGGAGTGGACGATTCCCGGTGGGGCGAGCGAGATCCAGCGCACCATCATCGGCGAGCGTGGGCTGGGGCTGCCGCGGGAACCGAGTGCAGTCTGATGGCCGATTATTCGGAGTTCCACGACGAGCTGCGTTCGGTCGCAGGCGATCTGCTGGCCAAGAACCGCGAGGTGGACTGGCAGGCGCTCGTCGACGCGGGCTGGGTCGGGCTGGAAGTGCCCGAGCAGTTCGGAGGTGCGGGTGCGACGTTCGCCGAAACGGCGGTGCTGTGCGAGGAGATGGGTCGCGCCGCGAGCGCAAACAGCTTCCTCGGCAGCGCCGTGCTCGCTGTGGGGGCACTGAACATGCTGGAGCCTAGCGACACCCGCGACCACTTGCTCGCCGAGGTGGCATCCGGTGAGGTCAGGATCGCCGTGGCATTCGAACCGCTCGATTTCGTCCCTGACGCCGACGGCGCCGAACGCACGCTGGTGATCGTCGATGATCGTGTCGTCGTCGCGGATCCGTCCCTTACACCCCAACCCGTGGTCGACGAAACCCGCCGCTTGGCGATCGTCGGCACCGTGGACGGAGGCGAGGTCCTGCGTTTCCAAGACGATCCGTCCGGTGCGATGAAGCGCCTGCGCAATAGGGCCGCGGTAGCCGTCGCCTGCGACAGCCTCGGTATTTCGCAAGCGATGCTGGACGCGACGGTCGGCTACGTGAAGGTGCGCGAGCAGTTCGGCAGGCCCATCGGATCGTTTCAGGCTGTCAAGCACGCCTGCGCCGACATGCTCGTCGCGATCTCCGTCGCGCGCCAACTCGTCACCGCCGCAGTGCAAGCTGTCGCCGAGGACCAAGACGCCAGTGTGGCGGCCGCGATGGCGAAGTCGTACGCGTGCGCATCGGCCGTCGACATCGCGGGCAAGGCCATGCAGTTGCACGGCGGCATCGGATACACGTGGGAGAGCGGTATCCACGTCTACCTCAAACGTGCCGCACTCAACCGTTCGCTGTTCGGATCTCCTGCAGCACACCGCAGAGAGCTAGCCAAACGCTATAAATAATAAGGAGTTTCACATGGGTGTACCCGTCTACAAGCGCATTCTCGACCTGTTCGAGGCCGAGGGTGTCAACACGCTGTTCGGCATCCCCGACCCGAACTTCGTGCACATGTTCGCCGAGGCCGAAGCCCGCGGCTGGTCGGTGGTCGCACCGCACCACGAGCTCAGCGCCGGGTTCATGGCCGAGGCCGCGTCACGGATGACCGGTAAGCCGGGACTGTGCATCGGCACGCTCGGCCCGGGGATGGCGAACATCGCGGGTGCAATCCAGTGCGCACTGGTCGAGAACTCCCCGGTGATCTTCCTCGGCGGGCAGCGGGCCCGCGTCACCGAGCGGCGCGTACGTCGCGGCCGCATCCAATTCGTCCAGCAGGAGCCGCTTTTCGAGGCGTCTGTCAAGTACAGCAGCTCGATCGAGTACGCCGACCAGACCGACGAGATCATCCGCGAGGCCATCCGTCGCTCCATGTCCGGCACACCCGGGCCGAGCTACGTCGAATACCCGTCGCATGTCATCCTCGAAGAGCTCGACGTCCCGGACCCGTTGCCGCCCAACCGGTATCGGCTTGTCAACCAAGGCGCCGGCGCCCCTGAAATCGCTGCGGCCGCAAAGCTGATCCGCGAGGCGAAGAGCCCGATCCTGTTGGTGGGTCACGGTGTGCACACGTCGCGCACCCAGCAGGAGGTCAAGGAACTCGCGGAGCTGATGAACTGCCCGGTGATCCAGACGTCGGGCGGCACGTCGTACATCCCGGGACTGCAGGATCGGACGTTCCCGTACTTGTTCTCGCCGGCCGCCAACGAAGCCGTCGAAGAGTCGGACCTCTGCGTCGCGCTCGGAACCGAACTCGGCGAGCCCATGCACTACGGCAAGACGCAGCACTGGGCTGGAAACGACGCCAACCGTAAATGGATCTACGTCGAGCAAGACCCCGCCGCCATCGGCGTCAACCGCCAGTTCGACGTGCCGCTCGTCGGCGATCTGCGCGGGGTGGTACCGCAGTTGGTCGAGGCGCTCAAAGACACCCCGCGCAGCCCGTCGCCCAACCTCGACCGCCTCGTCAAGGCCGACGCCGAGGAACTGGCCCAGCTCGCCGAGTCTGCGCCGTCGGGACGTTCGCCGATTCACCCGGCGCGCTACGTCGTCGAGGCCACCAAGGCGTTCAACGAACTCGACGACGCCATCCTCGTGCGCGACGGCGGCGCGACCGTCATCTTCCAGTGGACCTACTCGCAGTCCAAACCGCGCGACGTGATCTGGAACCAGAACTTCGGCCACCTCGGCACCGGCCTGCCGTACGCGGTGGGCGCCTCGGTGGCCGAAGGCCGTAAACGGCCGGTGATGTTGCTGACAAGCGACTCGGCGTTCCTGTTCCACATCGCCGAGTTGGAGACCGCCGCACGGGAGGGCGTGCCGCTGGTGTGCGTCGTCGGCGTCGACCATCAGTGGGGCCTGGAGGTCGGTGTGTACAAGCGCACGTTCGAGCAGCCGTCCCCGCAGCCCGGCGTGCACTGGAGCAAGGACGTCCGCCTCGACAAGGTCGCCGAGGGCTTCGGCTGCCACGGCGAGTACGTCGAGAAGGAAGACGAGATCGGGCCGGCCATCGCCCGCGCCTACGCCAGCGGCAAAGTCGGTGTGGTGCATGTGTGCATCGACCCGAAGGCCAACTCCGAGGAGATGCCCAAGTACGACCGATTCCGCACCTGGTATGCAGAAGGTACCCAGTAGGGGACGGTTTTAGGGAAAGGTAGAGCCATGCGTGAATATCTGAAGTTCTACATCGACGGCAAGTGGGTCGACCCCGTCGAGCCCAAGACCCTGGACGTCGACAATCCGACCACCGAGCAGGTCTCCGGCAAGATCGCGATCGGCTCCCCGGCCGACGTCGACAAAGCCGTCAAGGCCGCCAGGAAGGCTTTCGCCACCTGGTCGGTGAGCACTCGCGAAGAGCGACTGGACCTCCTGCAGGCCATTCTGGCCGAGTATCAGAAGCGGTCGGCCGACCTCGGCGAAGCGGTGACCGAGGAGATGGGTGCGCCGCCGTCGCTGGGCTCGGGCACCCAGGTCTACCTCGGCCTCGGGCATCTCAACAACGCGATCGACGCGCTGAAGAACTTCGCGTTCGAGGAGCCGCGCGGTCAGGCGCTGATCCTCAAGGAGCCGATCGGCGTGTGCGGTTTGATCACTCCGTGGAACTGGCCGATCAACCAGATCGCCTGCAAGGTGTTCCCGGCGCTGGCGACGGGCTGCACGATGGTGCTCAAGCCGTCGGAGGTCGCGCCGTATTCCGGCCAGATCTTCACCGAGGTGATGGACGCCGCCGGGGTGCCCGCGGGCGTGTACAACATGGTCTTCGGGGAAGGCGCCGGTGTCGGCGCGGCGATCTCGAGTCACCCCGATATCGACATGGTGTCGTTCACCGGCTCGACCCGTGCGGGCATCGACGTGGCGAAGAACGCCGCGGCGACGGTCAAGCGGGTGACTCAGGAGTTGGGCGGCAAGAGCCCGAACATCGTGCTCGACGACGAGAACTTCGCGCAGAACGTGGCGGCGGGCGTGCTGGCGATGATGCCGAACTCCGGTCAGAGCTGTAACGCGCCGTCGCGCATGCTCGTGCCCAAGTCGCGTCGGGACGAAGCCATCGCCGCCGCGAAGGGCGCCGCCGAGCAGGTGAAGGTCGGCGATCCCTCAAACAAGACGGCCATCGGGCCCGTCGCGTCGAAGGCGCAGTTCGACAAGATCCAGGGTCTGATCCAGAAGGGCATCGACGAGGGCGCGACATTGGTCGTCGGCGGTCTCGGGCGGCCCGACGGGCTGGAGAAGGGCTACTACGTCAAGCCGACGGTGTTCGCCGACGTCACCAACGACATGACGATCGCGCGTGAGGAGATCTTCGGCCCGGTGCTGTGCATCCTCACCTACGACGACATCGACGACGCCATCGAGATCGCCAACGACACCGACTACGGGTTGGCGGGTTATGTCTCGGGCGCCGACCTCGAGGCGGCGCGCGCGGTGGCACGCCGGATCCGCGCCGGGCAGGTCGCGATCAACCATGCCTTCGACCTGAACACGCCGTTCGGTGGCTACAAACGCAGCGGCAACGGTCGCGAATGGAGTGAGTTCGGCTTCGACGAATACCTGGAGATCAAGGGCACTCTCGGCTACGCACCGGCCTAACGCTCGAGACTACGGCTTAGGTCTTGAGCAGCGGCCGCAGATCGTCGAGGCGGTCGAAGAGATGCCAGATGTACGACGACGACCCGTTCTCGCGGTGGGCATGCAAGTCCGCGAGTTCGGGGTCGTTGCAATAGCCGTCGAACGCTTCCCTGGAGTCCCATTCGACGAGGATCAACACCTTGCGCGGTTCGATGTCGCCGGTGATCGCGTCGCTGAACTGACCGAGCGCGACGACGCGGCCGCCGTGTTTGGCGACCTCCTGCGGTGAGCGTCTCGAATACGCGAGGTACTCGTCGCGGTCGGCGATGTCGAAGAGGTTGAGCGCGTAAACCGTCACGTCCGTGACGGTACAAGGCGTCACCTCCAGGACGCGAGCAGACGTGAAAACCCCCTTTTTGGGACAAATTTGGGGGTGTTTGTGTCTGCTCGGCAGCGGGCGTGATGAGTTTCTGACGCGGCGGTGGTCTGCATCGGTGACTGATCCACCACCTCGAAGGAGACCACTATGCCCGTCCGCACTACTACCCCCGTCGGCGCACCGATCTGGATCGACCTGGCCTCGTCGGATGTCGACCGCTCCAAGGAGTTCTACGCCGCGGTGTTCGGCTGGACTTTCGAGACGGCCGGGCCCGAGTACGGCGGCTACGTCAACGCGTTCTGCAACGGGAAACCCGTTGCGGGCCTGATGTTCAACGATCCGCAGTGGAACAGCCCGGACGGGTGGACCACCTATCTGCACACCGCCGACATCACCGCGACGCTGGACAAGGCCATCGCCGCGGGCGCGGGCACCTGTGCTGACGGGGCGAAGCCGATGGAGGTCAAGGACAAGGGCTGGATGGGCCTGTTCGCCGACCCGACGGGTGCGTTCGTCGGCCTATGGCAACCGACGGGGCACCGGGGCTTCGAAGTCGTCAACGAGAACGGCGCCCCGACATACTTCCAACTGACCAGCCGCGACCACTGCAAGGCACTCCGCTTCTACAGTGAACTCTTCGATTGGCAGGTCGACAACGTCTCCGACACCGACGAATTCCGTTACAGCACCGCCAACTTCGACGGTGAAGCGCTGCTCGGCGTGATGGAGATGGATGCCGATCCCAACTGGTGCTTCTTCCTCGGCGCCGATGACGTCGACAAGACCGTGCAGTTGGTTCTCGACAACAGGGGCAGCGTCATCCGCGGCGCGGAGGACACGCCCTATGGCCGGTTGGCCGCCGTCGCGGATCCAACCGGCGCGAACTTCAACCTGTCGTCGCTGAGCTAGGCGATCTTCAGCGAGTCGGCGCCGCCGACGTAGACGATCCCGGACGGGTTGGCTGCGTTGGCGGCGTTGACGATCGCCCCGGCGAACGTCGGGTCGCCTGCGTTGCCGGAAACGACGGTGAGATGCACGCCGGCACTGCGGAATTCCGAACGCATCGCATACAGGGCGGTCTCGCCCGCCCACTTGCTGGCGGCGATGGCCGTCTGTCCCTTGGGCACTGCCCGATGGGGGAAGAAGTGAGCCGCATGGCTGGTGACGAAGATGATGTGGCCGCCGGCGGGCATCAGCGGAACCGCTCGCAGCGCAAGCCGACGCTGGGCATCGCGGTTGAGGCGCTTGGCACGTGCGAGGTCGACGCCGAGGGCGGGGCCGACGGATGCGTTGAGGATCAGCGCGTCGAGTCGCCCGAAGCGAGCGGCGATGGTGTCGATCATCGCGGCGGACTGGATCTCGTCGGAGATGTCGGCACCCAGCGTCGAGGCATGCCCGCCGGCGCTGCGGATGGCTCCGGCGATCGACTCCGCGCGTTCGGCGTTCTGCCGGTAGTTCACGACGACATGGGTGTCGGGGCTGGCGAGCTTCTGCGCCACCTCCGCGCCGACGCCCCTCGAGCCGCCGGTGACCAGGACGATTCGTGTAGGTACCTGATGCATATCCGGTTCCTTCCGTCGCTGTAGATGCGTGCGCCTGAGGACCTACCGTACACCAATTTTTAAGAAAAATAAGGATTAAATAAGGTCACAATAAGGCAAAGGTCCGGTGGAGGTTTGGCGGGCAGATCGACGCTGGGGCAATTCCTCGACCGATGAGGATCGGCGGTACGAAGTGTATTTTCGACGCTGTACTGCACAAATAGCAAAATTCTGATCTTGAACATATGCTCGCCCGATGGGTCTCGCGAAGTACGTTGGTCGGGTTGGCGCGTTGGCGGTGGCGTTGGGTGTCGGTACGGCGATTTTGAGCCTGCCTGCGGTCGCAGGGGCCACGACGGACAGCGACTCGACCTCGTCGGACTCTTCCTCGAACGACCCGTCGTCCAGTAGCGGTCCGTCGACCGACTCGCCAAATGACCCGTCGGTTGACTCCCGAGACTCCGACAGCTCGAGCACCGGTTCCGGCTCCTCGACGACCGGGAAGAACGCTGGTGGGCCGACGACCACGACCGGCAATGGAAGAACACCCGGCCAGAAAGACACCGACCCGAAGTCCGAGAAGGACGGGGACGCGAAGGCCGCCGATAAGAAGGACGACGACGAGAAAGATGCCGCCAAGGAAAGCGCGGTTGAGAAGGTCACGGTTGAGAACGACGAGAAGGACGAGAAGGGCGCGCCTGAGAAGGACGCTGACGAAGCGGTCCCGCTGAAGCCGAATCCATCACCAGAGATCACGGTTGAGATCGTCGAACCGCGCGCCGGTGGCAGCGATCGCTCGCAGCAGCAGAACACCCAAGTCGATGTGCCGGAGCCGCCGCGACAGGTCGTCATCGGGGATGAGGTGATCGAGCCGCAGGTGTCGACGACTCCGCTCATCATCAAGTCGAGAGTCGAGATCTTCCAGGCGGAGCCGGGGGCCGTGACCACTGATCCGGAGATCGTTGACGAGTACGAGGAACCCGTTTTCGTCACGCTGGCCACCGGGCTATGGGGCGGGGTGGCGCCGGGTTCGGAGGAGGACCCCACCGCACCGATCGAATCGCCTGCGATGTTGGCGTTGTTCGCGTTGACTCGGCGCACCGAAACCGAAGACGTCGCGATGCGGTCCGCCGAGGAGTTGTCGGCGGCCAACGCGCTCGTGTCCATCTCGGCAATCCAGCCCGACCCGCCGGTCGTATTCATGATCTGGATCGGGGATTTCACGTTCTCGTCGACCGGGTGGGGTTCGTTCGCACTCTCGATCGGCCCCGGCTCGAACGCGTACGCCAGCGGTTGGGGCAGCTACGCCATTGCTATCGGGGTGAATGCTTCGGCCACCGCAAAAGGCGGAGTCGGCAACAGGGCCTTCGCGTGGGGCACGAACGCGACGGCGACCGCGGGCGGCGACGGGGAGGGCAACGACTACAACCGTGCGATCGCATTCAACGGCGGCACTGCGCTCGCGGGAAATGCGGGCGACGACAACGATTTCAACTATGCGATCGCCAATTACGGCGGCAGAGCCCTCGCCGGCAGTGGTGGATGCGGGTGCCAAGGCCAGGGCAATGACAGCAACTTCGCCAGTGCCAGCGGTGCTGGGAGCTTGGCTCACGCCGGATACTTCGGGGAGCGGAACAACGGCAACCACGCGACAGCGACCGGTGGAGGGATCGCGGTAGCAGGGGCGTTCGGCGACGGCAACACCGGCAACGTGGGTTCCGCCGCTGGTGTGGGGAGCCTCGCCTTCGCAGGGGCTGACGGGAATGACAACTCCCGCAATAGTGCAACTGCGACCGGTGGAGGCTTCGCCGAGGCGGGTGTCGTGGGCGACAACAACAGCGGCAACGTCGCCAGCGCCGCCGGCTTCGAGAGCTTGGCTACCGCAGGGTCCGGCGGGTACGACAACTCGGGCAATACCGCGACCGCGACAGGTGGAGGTATCGCTGAGGCGGGCTTCAATGGCACCGGCAACGTCGGCAACCTTGCCAGCGCCGGCGGTCTCGAGAGCAAGGCTGTCGCGGGATCCGACGGGAGCGGTAACACCGGCAATAGCGCGACTGCGACCGGGGGCGCTGTAGCTGTGGCGGGCGGCGGTGACTGTGGGTGCGTAGGCGGCAACGACAACGCCAACAACGTCGCCGTCGCCGACGGTGTCGACAGCTGGGCGTACGCCGGGTTCGGCGGCGAGCGGAACATCGGTAACAGGGCGACTGCGACCGGAGGCGGGTTTGCGATGGCAGGCTCGTTGAACAATGACCTCCACAATTACTTGGCGGTGGCGGGCCATGGCGAAATAGTGCTGGTGCCCTGAGTTCTGATCGCCGCGCCGCGCGACCACCTGGTCCATGATGGATGGCGTGGAGTCGACCCGGGTAGATAGATGGCTGTGGTCGGTTCGCCTTGTCAAGACGCGGCCCGACGCCGCCGACGCGTGCCGGGGCGGGCACGTACGGGTGAATGGCCGACCCGCCAAACCCGCCACCCCGGTGTCGCCGGGCGACGAGGTGCGCGCGCTCGTCGGTCAGACCATGCGAGTGGTCGAGGTCGTGCGGGTGATCCAAAAACGGGTCGGTGCGGCCGACGCGGCGACGTGCTTCCTCGACCGGACTCCTAAACCCGAGCCCACCGAATCGATTGCGGTCGCCGTCCGTGACCGCGGTGCCGGGCGGCCGACAAAGCGCGACCGCCGACGACTCGACAAGCTGCGTGCCGGCCGGTTCTGATCAGTCGGCCCCGAGTGCGAAGTCGGCGAAGTCGAATCCGGGAACCACGACGCAGCTGACGAGGCACGGTTGGTCGTCCCGCGGGCGGGCCCGCTGCCAGTGTCCGGGCGGAATGACGATCTGAGGACTTTCACCGGCCTCGATGTCGGCGCCGAGCAGATGTGTTGTGGCGGTGTCCTGTTCAGGGCCGAACTCGAGTAGCAGCGGGCCGCCGGAGTGGTAGAGCCACACTTCGGCGCTGCGCACGGTGTGCCATGCCGACTGCTGACCAGGCATGAGTAGAAACAGGATCGCGGTTCCCGCGTTGCGCGGGCCCGCGTAGTCCGGAGGCAGCGCCGACTGAGGCACCGTCAGATCGCTGCGCCACGTCTCCTTGAACCAGCCGCCCTCGGGGTGAGGAGCCAGGTCGAGGCGGCGTGCCAAGTCGGGAAGTTCGGTCATTGCCATACCGTAGTCTCGACGCATGTCGCGCCTGCGCCCTGGTTGGCTGGTCGCGCTGTGTGCGGCCATCATCGTGGTGAACGCGTGGCTGCCCTGGCTGACGGCTACCGGCGCGCGCGCGAGCGCGGTCGGCGGCGTGGTCGGCGACATGGACGAATTGCGGAACCGGCTCGCGGGCTTCGGCGTCGGTCAGCTCATCGTGTTGCTGGGCGCGACGCTTATCGTCGCGGGTGCGATGGCGGCTCGCGGGCTCTCGGCCCGGCTGGCATCATCAGCAGCGCTGGCCATTTCGGTGCTGCTGGTGGTTCTCACGGTGTTTTACTACCGGCTCTACGTGTACACGCCCGTATCGGCCGGCTACGGCCTCTACATCGGCGGTGTCGTGGCGATCGTGGCGGCGCTACTGTCGGTGTGGGCGATGGTCGCCGCGTGGTCGGCGGCAGCGGCACGGACGCGATGAGCGGCTTCGTCGAACCGGTGTCGCTGACCGGAGAGCGCTGGGTGAAGCTGGAACCGCTTAGCCGAGAACATGTTCCGGAGATCAGGGCGGCCGCGGCCGACGGTGAACTCGGACGCCTCTGGTTCACGGCCGCACCCGCCCCGGACGAAGTCGATCGGTGGGTCGACGCGCGGTTGGCGGTGCAGACGCCCGAGACCGGGCTGACGTTCGTTGTTCGGCGACTGGACGGGACGTTCGTCGGCTCGTCGAGCTACATGAGCGTCGACCCGGCCAACCGGCGACTGGAGGTCGGCAACACCTGGTACGTCGAGTCGGCGCGACGCAGCGGCGTCAACAGCGAGACGAAGCTGCTGATGCTGGGTCATGCTTTCGACGAGTTGGGCTGCGTCGCAGTCGAGTTCCGCACACACTTCTTCAACTTCGCCAGCCGAAACGCGATCGAACGGCTGGGGGCGAAGCTCGACGGCGTGTTGCGCAGCCACCAGGTGCTCGCCGACGGGTCGCGGCGCGACACCGTCGTGTACTCGATCCTGGATATCGAATGGCCGTCGGTGCGCAACAACCTGCTGTTCCGGCTCAACCGTCACGCGTGACGGGCAGCCAAGCGCGCCGAAACTGCGGACAGATCGCGCGTAAGGGCTGAATCGCGATCTGCCCGCAGTCTCGATCGTGCGGTTATGCGGAATCGACGGTGGTCGCCTCAATCGACTGCTGGCGGCCCCCGTGCGCGACCTCGATCTTGCGCGGCTTGGCCTTTTCGGCGATCGGGATCGTCACGGTGAGCACACCGTTCTCGTACGTCGCCGAAATCGCATTGGCGTCAACACCTTCGCCCAGCGAGAGCTGCCTGCGGTAGGTGCCGAAGAACCTCTCGTTGGCAAGCCACTGGACCGAATCGTCCGAGCGAGCGGTGCGATGTGCCGAGATCGTGAGGGTGCCATTGTCGACATTGATGTCGACCGACCCCGGGTCGACACCCGGAAGATCGGCGGTCAGCAGGTAATGGTCATCGATCTTGCACAGGTCCATCGGCATGAAACGAGGGGCGCGATTTGATCCGGTCTGTGCAGCAGACAACAGTCCCCGGGTCAAGGCATCAAAGTCGCTGAACGGATCAAAACGGAGCACAGCAATCCACCTCCTATTTCTCGGGCCCGCCACCCTGGCGGGCGACTAAATCACTGTGCACCTGCAATGTTAGCACTCTCATGACGGGAGTGCTAACAAATTTTCGCGCTAAATCTGCAGCGCTTCGACGGCCGAACCCCGCAGCGGCTCGGTGCACTGGTCGCACGTCAGAACCAACTCGAAGGGGCTGTCGCACGCCGTGTGTGTGAGTGTCAACGCCGGCCCTTCGGGCGCCTGATACCACCGCTGCGCCCACGCCAGGGCGGTCACCAGCACCGGAAACAGCGCGCGACCCTTCTCGGTCAGCTGGTACCTGTTGTCCACCACCGTGAACACCCCGTTTGCGGTGAGGATGGACAGCCGGTCGGCGATCGAACCGGGCGGGGCGCCGAGCTGGGTCTGGAACTCGGTGAACCGGCTCATCCCGACGAACGCGGCGACCAGCAGTGCGAAGCCCCAGCGGTTGCCCATGATGCTCATCGTCTGCGGGAACAGTCCTGCGGCCGGGTCGGATTCCGAGCGTCGTCGAGTGGTCGCCGACGGTATCGAGCGCGCCCATGAGCCGCTCGGCCCCCATTGTGCGACAACGTCTTTCTCGCTCGCCGCCTCGTCGCACGCACCGCATGTGACCACCGGACTGAAGTCGCTGCCGCACGCGGTGTGGCGCATCGCGGGCAGGGGATCGGCGTGTTCGGGCACCCAGTGCCGCTCCCACTCCCAGATCGACACCAGCACCGGCCACAGCGACCGGCATCGCTCCGTGGGAACGTACTCGAATCGCGACGGCTTCGACTGGTAGGACCGACGTTCGAGCAGGGCCTCGTCGGTCAGCGACCGCAGCCGCGCGGTCAGCACCGAGTTCGAAATGGGCAGTCGCGCATGGAAATCGCCGTACCGGGTGGCCCCGAGGAGGGCTTGCTGGATGACGAGCAGCGTCCATTCGTCGCCGAGCAGTCCCAACATCCGCGCGACGGCGTTGGGACCCGGCTCGGCCATCTACAGGCCGATCGCGCCGGCCGCATTGTCGGCGTCTCGCCAACGACGCAACTCCGAACCCGATGCCCAGGTGGAGTGCGTCCCGCTGGAGATCCGTTCCGGCAGTGCGAGTTTGCATACCGGACCGTCGGCGACCCGGGCCGCGTCGAACACCAGGCAGTACGACGCGTCGGCATTCATGTCGGTGGTCAGCGTCACCAGGTAGCCGTCGTCCTCCGAGCTGCCGCCGACGCGCGGAGCCATCGCGGTCTCGCTGCCGTACACCCCTTCGTCGAAGGCGAACCGCTCCTCGGCGCCGGTCGCAAGGTCGTGCTTGACCAGCCCGTCGAACAGGAACCAGCCCGGCTTACCTGTCGCGGCGTAGGCATACCGGTACTTGCCGCCGGCGTAGCCGCCGTTGATCATCCCGAATTCGGTGATGGAGTCCGACAACTGCTCCTCGCGCGTCTCCCCGGTCACGAGGTTGAACCGCCAGCGGTGCAGGCGGGTCTGCAAGCCGTCGAGGGAGAGGTACCGGAACATCTTCTGGTACAGGTCGCCGGTACCCACCGGCGTGGGATCGCCCTGGAAGAAGCCGTCGAGCACGATCTCGTCGCCGTCCTCGTAGGCGTTGGTGAAGTGCAGCACGAATGTCGGGTCGGCCTCGAACCACCGGATGTCCTCGGGTCCGCCGCGGCGCGGGATGACGGCGAAGCGTGACGGCATATCGCGGTGGAAGCCGGGCAGGTGGACGTTGGCCTCCAGCAGCTTGGGGTCCCAGAACAACGGGAAGTCGTTGAGGATGGCGTAGTTCTCGGTGAACGCCATGTCGTGGGGGAGTCGCGGGCCGGGCAATGGAATGTCGGTGAGGTGCACCAATTCATCGGCCGCGTCGACGACGCCGTAGCGCATGTACGGCGCCTCCTTGCTGTAGGAGAAGAACAGCAGTTCGCCGGTGCGGTCGTCGACCTTCGGATGAGCCGACACCCCCCAGTCGAACGGGAAGCCCCCGTTGAACTCCTCCTTGCCGAGAGTGGTGCCGGAGAACGGATCGATACGGTAGAGGTCACCGCACTGGTAGTGACTCGTGAGGGCCGTGCCGCGGTGGACGATCACGTCGGTGCTCGACGCGTCTTTCATCAACGTCCTTGCGCCCCAGCCGTAGTCGCGCTTCGCGATCTGGACCGGCTCGGCCAGGCCGGGCCACAGCGGACCGCCTTCCTCGTTCTCCGCGACAAAGCCATCGGTTTGGACAAACCTGTTGCGGTAGAACGCCTTACCGTCCCGGAAGCCGACGACGTGCACCATCCCGTCCCCGTCGAACGGATGGTAGAACTTCAGCGCGGGATGCAGTGGGTTCTCGGTGTTGCGTAGATACACGCCGTCGAGGTCATGCGGGATCTCGCCTTCGACGGCCTGTAGGTCGTCGGCGTCCCACTCGGTGGTCTGGGGGCGCCACGGCCCGGTGCGGTAGGGATGGTCGTCGTCCTCCGGCAAGGTGGACAGGTACTTGCCGACGATCTCCACGTTCGCTGTGGTCATTTCACTCCTCGTACGACGAAGCTGACGGTGGTGGCGGTGCTACCGCCGAAGTTCAAGGTGCCGAACGTGTTTGCGCCCTCGACCTGGTACTCGCCTGCGGTGCCGCTGACCTGTTTCGCGGCATCCAGCAGCATCCGGATGCCGGACGCGCCGACGGGGTGACCGCCGCCGATCAGGCCACCGCTGGGGTTGATCGGCAGGCGGCCGCCGATCTCGATCTCGTTGTTCTCGATAGCTTTCCATGATTCGCCGGGTCCGGTGAGGCCGATGTGGTCGATCGCGAGGTACTCGCTCGGGGTGAAGCAGTCGTGGACCTCGAAGCCGTCCACACCGTCGAGGGTGACCTTGGCGCGGTCCAGCGCATCGAGCACTGCGCGTCGCACGTGGGGCATGACGTACGGATCGCCGGCGGAGCGGTCGAGTTTCTGCTGCAGTCCGAGGCCGACGGTGCGATGGCCCCAGCCGTCGATCCGCCCGATCGGACGCGCGTCGGGGTGGTCGCGCAACCAGTCGTCGGTGACGAGGACGATCCCGGCGGCGCCGTCGGTCATCTGGCTGCAGTCGAAGCGACGTAGTCGGCCCTCGACGATCGGGTTCGTCTCGTCGTCGTCCGTCAGAGGATCGGGCACCGTCCAATCGCGGGTCTGCGCGTTCGGATTCTTGCGTGCGTTGGCGAAGTTGAGTTGAGCGATGGCACGCAGATGGCTCTCGTCGATGCCGTAGCGGCGGTCGTATTCGGCGGCGACATGGTCGAACATGTGCGGCCACATGTACTTGGCGTCGGCGCCTTCGTGGTCGGTCCACGCGGCGGCGCCGAGGTACTGGGCGGCGGTGTCTCCTGCCACCGTCTTCTCCAGTTCGACGCCGACGACGAGTGCGGTTCGGTAGGCGCCGGAGCGGAGGTCCGCGATCGCTGCGAGCGCCGCGGTACTGCCCGACGCGCATGCGGCTTCGTGCCGCGAGGCCGGGGTGTCCCACAGTCCGGGGTTCACGGTCGCGGGCATGGCGCCGAGGTGGCCCTGCCGAGCGAACAGCTCGCCGAACGCGTTGCCGAGGTGCACGACCTCGATTTCGGAGGCGTCCACCCTGGCCGCCGACAGCGTCGACTCCACGACCTCACTGGTCAGGTCGGCGAAGTCGTGGCCTTCGCGGCTGCGGTTGCGGGCGAAATCGCTCTGATACCCGCCGAGGATCCAGACCATGATGCCGACGGTACTACAACTAAGAGAGTGACTAAAGCCCGGCGGGCAGGAGAACGGCCCCGCCGGCTCGAGGTCTGAACCGACGGAACCTCGGCTGAAGCGACGGTCGACCGCCACCCCAGCTTGTCTTGCTCATTGCCCGCTGAGTTCCATGACAAACGGGTTGGTCGGCATCCGTTCGTGTACTGGACAGTCGTAATGGGAAGTCTGTACCGATGGTCCCAATCCAGAACCACGACCTTGCTCAGCGGATGGCTGAGCTGGCCCGCGCGGCCTCGTCGCCGCGCAGCGTCGAGGACGTTCTGACCGATGTCACCGCGACGGCGAGAGAGCTGATTCCGGGGGCCGACACAGCGGGCGTGTTGCTGATAGGTAGGAACGGAAAGTACGAATCCCGTGCCGCCACGACAGAACTCCCCCACAAGCTCGACGCGTTGCAGATGGCGTTCGACGAGGGGCCATGTGTGCAGGCCGCCGTCGGCGATTTGATCGTGCGCACCGACGATTTCCGGACCGAGCGGCGGTGGCCCAAATACTCACCCGCGGTCGTCGAGTTCGGAGTTCTCAGCGGCCTGTCGGTAAAGCTGTACACCGCCGACCGCACCGCGGGCGCCCTGAACATGTTCGCCTTCACGCCGCACGCCTTCGACACCGAGGACGAGACCATCGCGACCGTGCTCGCCGCGCACGCGGCGGCGGCCATACTGGCCAGCCGTGAGGGCGAGCAGCTGCAGTCCGCCCTGGCGACCAGGGACCGCATCGGTCAGGCGAAGGGCATCATCATGGAGCGCTACGGCGTGGACGAACTGCGGGCGTTCGAGATGTTGAAGCAGCTGTCGCAGGACAGCAACACCCGACTCGTCGATGTGGCGGAGCGCGTGATCGACACCAGGAGCTCTCATTGACGCGCGCCGCGCCACATCGGCGGTCGGTACACGGCGTGGTTCGCGAGAACGGACTCCTACTGGCTTGCGTCGGCCTCTTCGCGGTCTTCTTCGCCGCCATGATCGTTTCCGGCGCGGCGACCTATAACGAGGAACAACTCGAACACGGATCGGGCGAACACCTGTCGGTACTGCAGTACCTGTCGACCGGTCACTTCGTCGAGGCGACGTTCGAGAACTGGGAGTCCGAATTTCTGCAAATGGGGATGTACGTCGTCCTGACGGCCTTCCTCTACCAGAAGGGGTCGTCGGAGTCGAAGCCGTTGAACAAGGCCGCACCTCAGGATGCCGACCCGCGCAGGGCCGTCAAGCGGAATTCGCCGTGGCCCGTCAAGCGTGGTGGATGGCCGCTGGCCGTATATGAGCACTCGTTGGCGATCGCGTTCTTCGTGTTGTTCTTCGCGTCGTGGGCGTTGCACGCGCTCGGCGGAGTCAGCGCGTTCAACGAGGAGCAGCTCCAACACGGGCAGCCGGCAGTCTCGGTGTGGCGGTACGTAACCACCGCGCAGTTCTGGTTCGAGTCGATGCAGAACTGGCAGAGCGAGTTCGTCGCGGTCGCGGCGATCATCGGGTTGTCGATCTTCTTGCGGCAGCGTGGATCTGCCGAGTCGAAGCCCGTCGCGGATCCGCACCGCGAAACCAGCGCCTGACTCCGGCGATTTGTGTGCGTTTGGGAGCGCTGACCGCTCGCGAATGCACACAAATCGCACAAAAAGTGCCCCCGGCAGGATTCGAACCTGCGACACCGGCTTTAGGAGAGCCGTGCTCTATCCCCTGAGCTACGAGGGCCTGACCGCTGGCAGCTTACCGTTTGACCGCGTGCGGCCCACCGGCCCGGATCTCAGTTTTGGCAATTTTGACAAAACATCTCCCGAAACCGGCCTCGCGAACGGCTCGGCCCAGTAGCCTCCCAGCCGTGGAGCTGAAGTTGCAGCGCGTCGGCGCATGGTGTGGAACCGCAATGATCGTCCTGTACAGCGTGTGCTTTTCCGGCATCGCGAAACTCTTTCCGCCGATGTCCCCGACGGACACCGCCGAACAGACCGACGCATTCCTGACCACCGAAAACCTCTGGGTGCGTTTCGGGCTCGCGGGTGCGCTGCTCGCGGCCGCGCTCGCCCTGCCCTTCCACGCGGTGATCGTGCTGCGCCTGCGGCGCGCCGAGGGGCAATGGGGCATGCTCACACTCACCCAGGTGCTTGCGGCGGCCATCTTCACGCCGGCGATGATGTTCTCGCTGATGGCGTTGGCGGCAGCCGCATTTCGGGCCGGGCAGCGCGATCCGGAGATCACCCAGGCGTTCAGCGACTTCTTCTGGCTGTGGTTCATCGGCATCGTCGGCACCATCGTGATGCAGAACATCACGCTGGCCATCGCGTCGTTCACCGACAAGAGCGACCCCCCGACATTCCCGCGCTGGTACGGCTTCCTCAACCTGTGGGTGGCGATGCTCTCGCTGCCGGGCTGCGTGGTGATCGCCATGAGCAACGGACCGCTCGCCTGGAACGGCGTGTTCGCCTACTACCTGCCGGGTCTGGCCTTGATCGTCTGGATGGTCGGCACGACCGTCGTGCTGCTGAAGTCGATCACGGCGCAGGAAGCCGCCGAAAGTCAGCTGGCCGCGGCGCAGTGACCGCGGCTTCGACGCTGCCGGGCGACCCTTCCGCCCGGCGGATCCCCAGCGAGTCCGGCACGTGGGTGTTCCTGTTCGGCGACATGCTGGTGTTCGGCGTCTTCTTCATCACCTTCATGGTCGAGCGGGCGAAGGCCCCCGACGTGTTCGACGTCGCACGCACGTCGCTGCACATCGGCGTAGGCGTCACCAACACCATCGTGCTGCTGACCAGCTCGCTGTGCGTCGTCGTCGCGCTCGGAGCTCTCCGAGCAGGCGCGAAATCCATTGCGGGCAACGCTGTTTCCGTGGCAATAGGCTGTGGCCTGGTATTCATCGGGCTCAAGGTGTTCGAGTACGTCTCGCTGGCGAGCACCGGCCACGGCCCTGGCGCCAACAACTTCTTCCTCTACTACTTCATCCTGACCGGGCTGCACCTGTTCCACGTGTGCGTCGGCGTCGGGGTGCTGGTGGTACTGCGGATGCAGACCCGGCGGCCGGAACTCAGCGCCACCCGGATGTCGGTCGTCGAGGGCGGCGCGTGCTTCTGGCATCTGGTCGACCTGCTGTGGATCTTCCTGTTCGCACTGCTGTACCTGGTGAGCTGATGAAGGGCCCCTCCGTGCTGCAGCTCGTCCGTAACCGGGCCGGCGTCTCCTGGCTGGTGCTCGTCGCCGCGACGGTGGTCTCGTGGGCCGTCGGCGCCGAACACGGCACCGGTTCGATTGTGGCGATCGTCGTGCTGGCGATCGCGGCGATCAAGGTGCGCCTCGTCGGGCTGGACTTCATGGAACTGCGCCACGCGCCCATACCGCTGCGCGCGATGTTCGAGTCCTACTGCTTCGTGATGTGGGCCGTGCTGTCCGGCCTGTATCTCTGGCTGTAAACGCTGTAGTCAGCGCAGTTCGGCGATCACCTTCGCGAACGCCTCACCGTGCTGCTGCTGCACGGTGATGTACGTGACGCCGTAGGTGTCGCGAAGCTCGCGGATCCGGTCGGCGATGTCCTTCGGCGTGCCGGAGAACACCGCGGGCGTGCGCAGCATCTCGTCCTCGGACAGATCGGGCAGGAAGCGGCGCACGAGCGACAGGTCCGGGACGCCCGAGTTGTCGGTGGGCAGGGCGATCACCGACAGGTTCAGTTCCAGCTCGTCGAAGCGATCGCCGGCGGCGTCGCGGATGAAACCGATGCGATCGGCGAGGGGATCGGAGTCCGGGCCGATCGGGGCGCCGCCCGTCAGTCCGATGATGTTCGCCCGCTGCGCGGCGAGGGTGAGCAGCTTGTTTCCGTTCCCGGCGATGAGGATCGGCACGTCGGGGGCGTGCTCGTTCATGTGCTCCGTGACGTGGCGCAGCCATTCGACCCGTTGGCCTGCGGTCGGGTACGGCAGCTCGGCCTGCTCGAACTCCTCCTTGACGTATCCCGCGCCGAGGCCGAGGTCGAAGCGCCCGCCGCTGAGATCGCGCAGCGTCGTGACATCGCGGGCCAGCAGCGCGGGGCGGTAGAAGCCGGCGTTGAGCACGAACGTGCCGACCCGCAGCGTCTCGGTCGCCATGGCCATCGCCGTCATCATCGGGAACGGCGCCGTCGTGTAGAGGTGGTCGGCCATGTGGATGACGTCGTAGCCCATGTCCTCCGCGCGGCGGGCCCAGTCCTGAACTGACTTTTGACGACGTGCGGCCTGCAACCCGACACCGAACCGGAAATCTCTGACCATCAGGCGATCGTAGGAGTTTTGCGGGCCATGTTTAGGAGATGTGACTCGCGGGCATGATTTCTGCCGCCGACCCACCAATAAGGACTTTGCAGCCGATCCGGTCCGTCGTGAGCCCGCCTCCGACGGGCCGGATCAATTTTCAGACCATGGCCACTCATCCCACGATCGGCGTCGAAGAGGAGTTTCTCCTCGCCGACCCCGCCTCAGGCGAACCGGTCGCCGTCAACAAGACGGTCGCCGGTGCGGCGGCCGACCGCGGCGTGAAGCTACAGCTCGAGCTGACCAGCTGCCAGGTCGAGACCGCCACCGATGTCGCCGGCGGCACCGGGGAACTCGCCGATCAGCTGCTCAGACTGCGTCGTATCGCCGCCGAGGCCGCCGAGGCCGCCGGTGCCCGGCTGCTCGCCGTCGGACTGCCACCCACCGTCCCGCACGAGTTCCCCATCACCGACACGCCGCGGTACCGCGAGATCGCCGACAGGTTCGGGATGATCGCGCACGAGCAGGGGATCTGTGGGGCCCATGTGCACGTCGCGGTGCCGAGCCGCGAGGCCGCAATACGGGTCAGCAACCGGCTGCGGCCGTGGCTGCCGCTGTTGCTGGCCTTGACCGCGAACTCGGCGGTGTACCGCAGCACCGACACGGGTTACGCGAGCTGGCGCAGTGTGCTGTGGGCGCGGTGGCCGAGCGCCGGTCCGCCGCCCGAGTTCGACTCCGTCGACGAGTACGACGCCGTCGTGCACATGCTCCAACACGCGGGCGCGATCCTGGACGACGGCATGGTCTATTGGGACGTGCGTCCCTCGGCCAACTTCCCGACCATCGAGGTTCGCGTCGCCGACGTGCCCGCCACGGTGGCCGAGACGGTGCTGCTGGCCGCGCTCGTCCGCGCGGCGGTGATGACGGCGCTCGACGACGAGACGCACAGGGAGCCGATGCCGCCGCTGACCCCGCACGCACTGCGGGCCGCGTATTGGAGAGCGGCGCGCGACGGCCTCGACGGCGCAGCCCTGGATCTCGTCGAAAGCCACGAGAGCGTCCCGGCGCGAACGCTGTTGAGCCGCATGGTCGAACACGTACGGCCCGCCCTGGAGGCGGTCGGCGACTACGAGCTAGTCACCAACGAGTTGGACCGCATCGGCGAGGAAGGCAACGGGGCGATGCGGCAACGCCAGGCATGGCAGCGTCGTCATGACGTCGCCGACGTGATCGACGAGGCCGCCGCGGCTACGCTGGCCGGGACCTAGGTCAGTGGCAGCGCCGCGAAGGGCTCGGTGGTGGGCAGCGAGGAACCGCCTGGGGGTTCGACGGTGAACGCCAGCGTGCTCGACCCGTCGAGATCTGGCAGCACCGCCGTGGTCGACGGTGCCACCGTCGCGGCGTCCATCGTGCCCGCGGAATGCGGCCCGTCGTCGTTGATCAACCACATCTGATAGACGGTGCCGGCCTCGGGAGGCGGCACGTTGTTCATCACGAGCACGCCCGCGTTCTTCTCGCGGGAGAACACCACCGTCGCCGTGCCGCCGCCCGGGATGTCACCGAACACGGTGCGCACGTCCGGCGCCGCGAAAACCTGCTCGGCGGTCGAGGCCGTCGGCGCGGGACGCAGGGCGAGTCCGACGCCGAGCGCGCCCAGCCCGATGACGACCGCCGCCGCGGCGGCCAGAATCGTCGCGCGCCACGGCCTTGGCTTCGGCCGCAGCGGGACAACCGAGTAGGTGCGCGGTTCGGGGCGCACACCGCTCAGCACCCGGTCGCGCAGCTCGTCGGGAGGTTCGACCGCGGTGGCGGCCGAGATCACCGCCATGGTCTCGCGGACGGCCCGCACTTCATCGTCGAAGGCCCTCGCGACCTCTGGCGGGGCGGCCGCGATGCGGCGCTCGATGTCGGCGCGCTCCGCCTCGGGTATCGCGTGCAGCGCATACGGGGTCGCGAGGGCGATCAGATCGTCAGTCGGTTGGGTCATGTGAGCCCCAAACACCGGCGCAGGCCGCGAATGGCGTCGCGCATCCGGGATTTGATCGTCGCGAGGTTGGCCGACAGGCGCTCGGAGACCTGGACGTAGGTCAGACCGTCGTAATAGGCGAGCTGGATGGCCTCGCGCTGGGTGTCGGTCAGCGAGCCAAGGCAGTCGGCGACCTGCTGCCGCTCCTCGCGCAGGAGCACCGCGTCGGCGACCTGGTCGGACGGTAGTTCGACGTTCGCGGCGCCGTAGCGGGACTCGCGCTGGCTGCCGGCCTGCTCGGAACGCACACGGTCCACCGCTCGCCGGTGGGCCAGGGTCAGCAGCCACGACAACGGCGAGCCGGCGGCGGGGTTGTACGCATCCGCGGTACGCCAAACCTGCAGGTAGATGTCCTGCGTGGTTTCCTCGCTGTAGCCGGGGTCACGCAGCACCCGGGTGACCAGGCCGAATACCCGCGCCCGGGTCTGGTCGTAGAACGTCGCGAACGCGTCGACGTCCTGTTGGGCCACCCGGCGCAGCAGTTGGTCGAGGTCCGTGGTCATAGGGCGTAGCCTATCGACCGCCATCGGCACCGTCACGGTAATCGCGATCTAGGCGGGAACGGTACGAAAAACGAAGTACGGGAACGGTATTCATCGAATCCAGGTCGGTTGGCCATGTACTTCTCGGTGAGCCGGGCGCCGGTGGCGTACACCAGGAAGTACGTCATCAGCACCGGCGACAACACGGTGGTCAACGAGATCCAGCCCGCGATACTCGCCAGCCACAGCCCCCACCACACGCAGGCGTCGCCGAAGTAGTTCGGATGCCTGGTCCACGCCCACAGTCCGCGATCCATGATGACGCCCTTGTTGGCGGGGGCGGCCTTGAACCTGCGCAACTGGTGATCGCCGAGTGTCTCGAACACCAGGCCGATGGCCCACACCGCCGCACCGGCGATCAGCAGCACGGGTGCGGGAGTGGGCCCGAGGACGGCCGAAAGTTGTAGCGGCAGCGAGACAAACCACGTCGCAGCTGCCTGGATCAGAAACACCTTGCGGATGACATGACCCGCCGAGAAGTCGCCACGCAGCAGGTCCCGGTAGCGCGGATCTTCGCCCTTGCCGGCCGATTTGACGATCATGTGCCAGCCCAGCCGCAACCCCCACACTGCGACGAGGACGAGTAGCAGGATCCGACGGGACAGATCACCCGAGCCGAAGACGGCGGCGACGGCGGCCACCGCGACGAATCCGACCCCCCACGCGGCGTCGACGACGTTGTAGCGGCCGATGCGCCGGCCGATGAGGAACGTCGTGGCGTGCACCACGACGAGAACCGCCAACGAGGCCGCGGTGACGACTAGGAATTCCATCGCCGACGCCCGGACGGTGCAAACGTCCACTGATACACATCGAGATACCCGGACCGGAAACCGGCCTCGGAATAAGCCAGGTAGAGCTCCCACATCCGGTGGAAAACCTCGTCGAAACCCAACTCCGCCACGGCATCCCGGCGCGCGGTGAAGCGCTCCCGCCAGAGTCGCAGCGTTTCGGCGTAATCCCGCTGCAGCGAGGCCATGTCGACCGTACGCAGCCGGGTGCTGGACTCGGTGATTCCGATGACGGCCTCGGTCGAGGGAAGAAGTCCACCGGGGAAGATGTACTTCTGGATCCAGGTGTGGGTATGGCGAGTGGCAAGCATGCGCTCGTGCGGCATGGTGATCGCCTGGATCGCGACCCGTCCGCCCGGTGTCACCAGCCGGTCGAGGGTCTGAAAGTACTTGGGCCAGAATTGGTATCCGACTGCCTCGACCATCTCCACCGACAGCACGGCGTCATAGCAACCGTCGACGTCGCGGTAGTCGCAGAGGTCGATCTCCACCCGATCGGACAAACCCGCGTCGGCCACCCGCTGCCGGGCCAGTCGCTGCTGTTCGGCCGACAGGGTGATGGAACGGACCTGCGCCCCTCGGGCCGCGGCGCGAAGGCTCAGTTCGCCCCAGCCCGTACCGATTTCGAGCACCCTGGAGCCGGGACCGACGCGCGCGGTGTCGAGGAGCCGATCGATCTTGCGCCGCTGCGCGTCCGCCAGAGCCGACTCGTCGGCGGGTAGGGTGTCGAAGAGCGCGCTGGAGTACGTCATCGACTCGTCGAGGAACTCGGCGAACAGCGCATTGGACAGATCGTAGTGCTCGGCGATGTTGCGGCGGGCCTGTTCGCGGTTGTTGTGCTGAGACGACGGCTGGCGGACGACGGCAAGTGAACGGAATCGTTGCAGGGCAGGGGGAATGAGCTCGCTCAACCGCTTGCCGAACTCGGTGAGCAGGCCGACGAGATCGCTGGAGCTCCAGTCGCCGGCCATGTAGGACTCGCCGAAGCCGATGAGCCCGTAGCGTCCGACCCGGCGGACCATCGCGTCGGGCCGATGGACGACCATGGTCGGTAGGGTGGGGTCGGCGGCGCCGACAACGGTGCCGTCGGGGTAGACGACGCGAATCGGTAATCGGGCGGCCGCGCGGCGGAACAGCCGGTCCGCGATGGCTCCGGTGACGGCGCTGAGGGGCCCGTTCGGGACCTGTGCCACGTCGGGCCATCGGCCGGAATCGATTGTGGCCGAGCGGGGTAGTGACAGTTCGACGCTCACGACTGGGTGACTCTTTCCTTATCGATGGATTCGCGAGGGACGACGGGGACCCGTCGCAACCAGAGGGTGATGCCTTGGATTCGGATGCCGAGAGCGCCCATCAGCGGTGCGACCGGCGCCGCAAGTTGCAGCCGCAGAATCTCGGCGATGCCTGCGCGCCGCCGGGTTCCACGCATCGTCACGACGAATGCGGGCTGGTTGTCCCGGTGCAGTGAGATTCGCACGTCGAGGTTCTCGTCGGGCCGAGGCGCGGTCACGAGGTAGTAGCCGTCGACCGCGTTGAACGGAGAGACGTACAGGTTCTTCATGACGATGGTGGGGTGCTCGGTATCAGGTGGCAGCAGGTAGGCGTGACGTCCGCCGTAGGTGTTGTGCACCTCGGCGATGATGTGCCGAAGTGTCCCGTCGGCATCGTGACACCAGTAGAGGCTCAGCGGGTTGAACACGTATCCGAGCACGCGGGCCTGCAGCAACGCGGTGACCCGGCCGCCACGCAGGTCGACACCGTGGTCGGCGAGGAACGCGTCGATGCGTTGCCGCAGAGTGTCATTCGGTCCGTCGGCGACGCTGAAGTGATCGCGTGCATCGAAGCGAGCGAACGGGCGCAGCCACCAGGGGAGCTGCGGTAGATCGTCGACGTCGACGTACCAGCTGTACCCGCGGTGCTCGAAGTAGTGGTGCACCGGGGCGCGCCGCAGATGGGTGATGCGGGTGCGGTAGATGGCGGGGGACGACGTGTCGGCGCTCAACGTGGCAGGGTTCAACATGGCAGGGCCTCCCGCGCCGTGACCGGCCAGTCGGCGCCGAGCCGCTGCGCCGCCCGCAATCCGGACGCCGCACCGTCCTCGTGGAAGCCCCAGCCGTGGTAAGCGCCCGCGAACACCACGCGGTCGTCGTCCAAGGTGGGTAAAAGCCGTTGGGCGGCAACGGACTCCGGTGTATACATCGGATGGCTGTACGTCATCTCGGCGATCACGGCGGCCGGGTCGACGCGGTCCTGACCGCCGAGCGTCACGAGGAAACGGGAGTCGCCACCCAGCCGCATCAACCGGGTGACGTCGTAGGTGATCAGCACCTGATCGTCGTCCGAGGTGGCCAGGTAGTTCCACGACGCGCGGGCGCGGGGATGTGTGGGCAGCACCGAATCGTCGGTATGAAGCTGCGCGTGGTTGGTGCTGTACCCGATTGCGCCGAGTACCGACCGCTCGGCGGAAGTCGGCTCGGCGAGCATCAACAGCGCCTGGTCGGGATGCGTCGCGATGACGGCGGCATCGAACAGCTGCGGTCCGTTGATTCCGTCGGATACCTCGACGCCGTCGGGTACCCGTCGCACCGAGCGCACCGCGGTGCCGATGCGCACGTCGTCGATGACGTTGGCCACCGCGTCGACATACGTGACGGACCCGCCCACCACCGTCCGCCAGGTTGGGGAGTTGAAGACGGAAAGCATGCCGTGGTGTTCCAGGAACACGAACAGGTAGCGGGCCGGGTAGTGCAGCGACAGACCCGGCGGCGACGACCACACCGCCGCGATCAGCGGTGTCATGAAGTAGTCGATGAAGTACTGGGAGAAGCCGTGGCGGGCCAGGAATTCGCCGACCGTCTCGTCGTCGCCGTCATCCTCGAGCAGGCGCAGCGCCGCCCGGTGGAAGCGTTTGACCTCGGCCAGCATGTACAGGTAGCGCGGACGGGCCAATGACGACCACGAGGGGAACAGCCCGCCGAGTCCACGGGCGCCCGCATACTCCAGTCCGCTCGCATCGTCGCGCACCGACATCGACATGTCGGTCTCGCGGGTTTCGACACCGAGCTCGTCGAACAGTCGGCACAGCGTCGGATAGGTGCGGTCATTGTGGACCAGGAACGCCGAGTCGACGGCGACGATGTCACCGTCGTCGCGCTGGACCTGGTGGGTGTGGGCGTGACCGCCGAGGCGAGTATCGGCCTCGTAGAGGGTGACGCGGTCGCGAAGTGCCAGTACATAGGCGGCGACCAGTCCTGACACGCCGCTACCGATGACCGCGACGGAGCGTTGGGAGGGATGCATGCGTTCCACATCCCTTATTCGGAGCCGCGTCAACCCCGGATGGGTGCTCTTCTCAGGTTGGGCAGTACTGCGCCATGAGCACGTCGGCGCGCGGGTCCGTCGTCGGTGACGACGCCTCGGGGGACTGCGTGAGCGTCATCGAAATCGCAGGACCGTCGACTGTCTTGACCACATAGCTGTGGTATCCATCGATGTCACCGCCGTGGCCCCACGCCGTGACGCCGCACGGCAGCGATACCTTGCCCAGCCCCAGGCCGTAGCTCAACAGGCCGTCGCCATCAGGCATCGGAACGGTCTCCATCATCTGCTCGAGTTGCGGCCGCGGGACAACGCGGCCGTCGAGCAGCGCGGTGATGAACGCCGACATGTCTTCGTTGGTGGAGACCATCCCGCCTGAAGTCCAGGCGGCGGACGCGTTGAAGGCCGTGACGTCGGTTCGCCGGCCGTTGACCATCTCGTAGCCGTGTGCGAACGGCGACCGCAGGCCCATATCGTCCCGCGCGGGGAAGTAGGTGTCCGAGAGACCGAGCGGCGCGATGGTGCGCGAGGTGATTTCATCGACCGCCGGATGTCCCGTCACCTTCTCGATCAGCATTCCCAGCACGATGTAGTTGGTGTTCGTGTACTTCATTGCGGTGCCGGGCGTGAACTGCGCGGGCCGGGCCAGGGCCATGTCGAGGAGCCGCTGCGCGGTGACGGGTTCGGTCGGTCTCGGGGTGTCCTTGTCGAAGTATTCTGGCAACCCGCTCTGATGGCGCAGCAGCTGGCGCAGGGTGATCGCGTCGGCGTCGATTCCGTCGCCGCGGATACGGCCCGGCAGATACGTTTCGACCGAAGCGTCGAGGTCGATCTTCTTCTCGGCGACGAGCTGCATAACCGTCGCTGCCACAAAGGTTTTCGTGACACTTGCGGCGCGGACGTGGATGGCGGGCGCAAACCCCGCCTTGGTGTGGACGTCGGAGTAGCCGGCGGCGACGCGAGTGACGCCGGAGTCATTGGGACCGTGGCGGATCACGGCGATGCCGCCGGCGAGATCGTCATCCGCGACGCTGCGGTTCAGGGCGTCGGCAACCGGAGTGACCGTCGTACATGCGGGTGCTGAGGACAGAATCAGAAGAAGTAAGGCTGTGACGGCTGCGAAGCGCATTAAGCCGAGGGTAGCTCCCATGACCGCGCGGTGCCGACCAGGCCCTGAACCAAGGCGGACGTCGCAGGGCAGAGGCCGTCATCGCCGGGCAGTTGGCTGCGTGGGCTGATGCCGCGTATCCGCGGTGTGAGTTCGAGTTGTGCGCCGCCTCCGCGCACGCAGTTCACCGGGTTGTCGGGATGCAGGCCGCGCAGTTCGCGGGGGATCGCGTCGATGTCGGTGACGACCTGATAGCCGGGCACCCTGACATGCCGTGCGAGGTGTTCGGCGAGCGCGCGATTGCGGCCACCGGCCAGCAGTTGGGTGCTGCGGCCGATTCGGCCGTATCCGTGAAGCGACACCACCACGTCGACGTGATCGAGGAACTCGGCGAGGCGCTCGGATTCCGCGGCGCGATAGCGGGCCGACGGTAGATGGTGGCCGTAGTTGTCCGGGTGGCGGACCGTGTACAGCGATGCGTCGGCCGCATCGGCGGCGCGCTCGGCGATCACGTCGGTCATCTGCTCCAAACCGCCACCGTGGATCGCCATGAATCCGAACCGCGACCGCAGGGTCAACTCCTCGATGACGCCAGGGTCGGCCAGCAGCTCCGAGAATGACTGTGGTGCAGGTGAACTCGGCTTGGGAGTGCTGGCAGGCCACTGCGAGGGATCCCATCGCCGCAGGAAGTCGATCCACTTCTGCGGCAGTCCGTGGTGGCGCGCGCCGTCGACGATGCGTTCCAGATAGCCCGGCCGCGGCGGCCCCGGCTCGACGCGATGATCGATGTACACCCACGCCTGATAAGGCCCGTCGTCGGTGTGCACGGTGAGCCGGTCGCGGCGGTACCGCACCGGCACGCCTTCCGCGCTGTCGAGGGTGGCGAGGTCGTGATCGGTGAGCTGCCACAACACGCCGTGTACCTGCGAGCCGTCGAACGGTTCGACGGTCGCCACACCCCGTTCGTTGATCAGCCAGTCATGATCGGCCAGCATCGCGGGCCGGGGGTCGACGGCGCCCGGGCACCGCCGCGCCATCTGCCGAACGCAGAGGTTCGACCCGTAGGCGAAGTACGTATGCCGCATTCAGCCCTTCACCGTCAGGTAAATGAGCACCACGTTCAGCACAGTAATCAATGCGGCGACGATCCACCCGAAAGCGGTGGTCAGACGATGG
The DNA here is from genome assembly GCF_025822765.1 of Mycobacterium barrassiae. Classification (GTDB taxonomy): domain Bacteria; phylum Actinomycetota; class Actinomycetes; order Mycobacteriales; family Mycobacteriaceae; genus Mycobacterium; species Mycobacterium barrassiae. The sequence continues at coordinate 184,003 of NZ_JACKUK010000025.1, forward strand.
TTGACGTCGTCGCCCATCAGCGCGCGGTCGCTGGTCAAGCGCACCAGCGGGATCAGCGCGAACGGGATTCCGAACGACAGCACGACCTGGGACAACACCAGCGCGCGGCTTGGGTCGACGCCGACCGCCAGAATCGCCAACGCCGGAGCCAGGGTGATCAGCCGGCGCACCACCATCGGGATGGACACGTGCAGGAGGCCTTGCATGATCATCGCGCCGGCATAAGCGCCCACCGACGACGACGCGAGACCCGACGCGAGCAGTCCGACCGCGTACAGCAACGCGACCGTCGGACCCAACGCGCCACTCACCGCGGCGTGCGCGCCCTCGATCGAGTCCGTGTTCTCCTGGCCCTGAAGGTTTGTCGCGGCGACGAGCAGCATCGCGAGGTTGACCGCACCCGCGATCACCATCGCGACGCCGACGTCCCATCGGGTGACGCGCAGCAGCATGCGACGCATCGGGCCCGGTTCGGGGTGGCCATGGCGGTCCCGTGCGAGGCCGGAGTGCAGGTACACCGCGTGCGGCATCACGGTCGCGCCGAGCATCGCCGCTGCCAGCAGCACGCTCTCCGGGCCCGCGAACTTCGGCACCAGCCCGGCGGCAACCTGGTCGACGGGCGGCGGCGAGACGAACAGGCTGGTGAGAAATCCGATCGCGATGACCAGCAGCAGGCCGGTGATGACGCGTTCGAACACCTGTTGGCCCCTGCGATCCTTGACCACCAGCAGCAGCAGCGACACCGCTCCGGTGATCACGCCGCCGGTCAGCAGCGGCAGATCGAACAGCAGGTACAGCGCGATCGCACCGCCCATCACTTCGGCGAGATCGGTTGCCATCGCGACCAATTCGGCTTGCATCCAGTAGGCCAACCGAGTTCGGCGCCGCATTCTTTCGCCGACCGCCTCGGGCAGCGACAGTCCGCTCACCAGCCCCAGCTTCGCCGACAGGTACTGCACCAGGCACGCCATCGCGTTGGCCGCCACGATGACCCACACGAGCAGGAATCCGAATTGTGCGCCTGCGCTGACATTGGCCGCGACGTTGCCGGGATCGACGTAGGCGATCGCGGCGACGAATGCTGGACCGAGCAGCAGCCAACTCGGCCGCACCTGCACGTCAGCGCGTTGTGACAACCAACCCACCCTCTATCGGACAAGCGAATAGAAAAGTTAGGTTAGCCGAAATCTCCCGCGTAGTGAACTAGCGGCCTGTTGGTCTCTACCAGCCCCAGCCGCCGATCCCGATGACCAGGCCGCCGCCCCAGTAGGGCCCCCAGTTGCCGTAGTTGTTGACCGGTTGGGGTGAGGTGACGATCTGGGCGCTGCCGTTGGTTTGGCACTGTGTCGTGGTCGGGCCGATATTGATGCATTCAGGCGCCGCCGCAGCGACTGGGGCGACGGTGAGCGCGCATGCGCCTGCCATCGCGAATAATGTTGCGGTAGAACGGATTCTCAACCGCATGTTGGGCCTCCTTAGGCCGCAGTGACGGTGGTCAGCGGCCGCCGTGGCCGCCGCCACCTCCGCCGCCACCGTGGTAGCCGCCGAAGCCACCCATGACGAGCGCTGGGCCGTAGAACTCGTCGTCCCACGGGTACAGATAGTCCGGCTCAGCAGGCGTCGCGTTGATCTGCACGTTGCCCGGCGTTGCGCATTCCGTGGTCGAGCCGCCTAGAGCCTCGGCCCCACCGGTATCGGTGCACTGGGGCAGAGAGGACCCGGTCTGGGCGCTCGCCATCGGTGCAGCCAACGCCGCACTTATGCATACTCCGAAAAGCGTTGTGAGACAGCGAACGTTACGTCGCAAGGGCGTCTCCTAGCTGAGACGTCGAACCCCGATCAGGGGAAGAACAAGCCCTCGCCGCCCCACATGTCGCCCCACGGACCGACGTACTCCTGCTCGGCGGGTGTGGAGTTGATCTGCACGTTGCCTGGCGTTGCACATTCGGTCGTCGAGCCGCCGAGAGCCTCGGCGCCACCGGTGTCGACACATTGTGGGAGGCCCGAAGCGCGTGCCGGCTCCTGCTCTGGCGCTGGTGCCGGGGCAGGTGCAGGAGCTGGAGGCGCCGGTTGGGCGATGGCCGCGGGGGCCGTCAAGATCGCGGCTGCTGCTCCGGCAGCAACAAAGAGCGGAGTGAAGTGTCGAAGCTTGGTCCGCATAGGCGCGCCCTTCTCTCTAAAGGTATCCCCGGCTTAGTGCACAGAGTACAGCCCTTTTCCGGTGATCAGCGGTAGGTCCAGAGTCGTCCGGATCCCCGGGGGAGCCGCGACGACCGCGGGAATGGCATTGACGACGCGCGCGGCCGTCGCGACCAGTCCGGCGTGGTTGTGGTGGGGCTGCTCCGGCAGAGGTCCAAGGCGTAGGAGGGTTTCACCGAGTTGGGTCAGCACGTGCCGGCCGACATTACCGGTGCCGATGGCGGCGACTTTGATGCTCACCAGTTGCTCCTCACAGATCCGGGATGGGCAGGTCGAGGTTCGGGAAGGTGAGGCCGCCGTCGACCTCGAGTGTCTTGCCGGTCAGATACGAGGCTGCGGGAGATGCGAGGTACACCGCGGCGGCGGCGATGTCCTCGGGTTCACCCAATCTGCGCATGGGCGTGACCTTTTCCATCGGTGCGCGGAGTTCGTCGTTGGAGGCCACCACATCGAGCGCCGAGGTGAGGATCGAACCGGGGGCGATGGCGTTGACGCGGATCCGCGGGCACAGATCGAGTGCGGTGAGTCGGGTGTAGTGGGCCAGGGCGGCCTTGGCGGTGCCGTAGGCGGCGAAACCGCGGCCGGCTTCGCGGCCCATCGTCGACGTGATGTTGATGATGTTGCCGCCGCCCGAATGCTCGAGCATCAAAGGAACGGCCGCGACGGTGAGCGCGTGCGCGGTGGCGACGTTGAACGTGAACGCGTCGCGCAGGTCCTTCGTCGATGTGGTCAGCAGCGTGTTGGGCATGGTGCCGCCGACGTTGTTCACGACGATGTCTAGTTTGCCGAAGGCCTCGACGGCCTCGCCTGCGAGCTTGGCCGTGTCCTCGGGGTGTGCGAGGTCGGCGACCACGATGTGCGCCTTACGGCCGACGCCTTTGACCTGTTCGGCCACCTCTTCGAGTTGAGACTGGGTGCGGGCCGCAATGACCACGTCCGCACCGGCTTCCGCGAATGCCAGTGCCATCGCGGCACCGAGGCCACGGCCCGCTCCGGTCACCACCGCGACTTTGTCGTCCAGCCGAAATCTGTCGAGAATCACGTGCACTTCCTTCCGTCGCCCGGCGAACCATAACAACCTCCGGCGGCGGCGGTGAGCACTTTTTGAAACACGTTCTAATTTCGTCAGAGGCTGGCGGACGCGCGCTCGGTCGCCGTCGTTATCGACGAACTGCAGAGGAAGTGCGAGTGGATCGCTGCAAAAAGCGGATAGCGTTGGCCCGACGCGGACTGGGGCGCTACTTCTTCGCCGCGGACTTCTTCGCCGCCTTCTTGGCGGGCGATTTCTTCGCAGCTTTCTTGGCCGGCGCCTTCTTGCTTGCGGACTTCTTCGCGGGGGCCTTCTTCGCCGGCTTGTCCGAATCGCCACCACTGCTGCCTCCACCACGGCGGGCCTTCACACTGGCCTCCAGCTTGGCGAGCAGATCCGACACATCCTCGGTCTCGTCGAGTTCCTGCGGCTGCTCCTCGGTGGTAAACGCTTCGCCACCTTCGAGTTTCGCCTGAATCAGCTCGTGCAGCTGCTCCTGGTAGTCGTCGTGGTAGCGGTCGGGGTTGAAGTCGTCGGTCATCGACTCCACCACCTGGCTCGCCATCTTGAGCTCGGCGGGTTTGATCTCGACCTTGGTATCGAGCGACGGGAAATCGGGATCGCGGATCTCGTCGGGCCACAGCAGCGTCTGGACGATCATCACGTCGCGCTTCGAGAAGTCCTGCACCCGAAGCGCGGCCAGCCGGGTCTTGTTGCGCAACGCGAAATGAACGATCGCGACCCGGTCGGTCTCCTTCAACGTCTTCGTCAGCAGCACATACGATTTCGTGGACTTGCCCTCGGGCTCGAGGAAGTAGCTCTTGTCGTACATCATCGGATCGATGTCACCGGCGGGCACGAACTCCAGCACCTCGATCTCGCGGCTGCGCTCCTCCGGCAGGGTGGCGATGTCCTCGTCGGTGATGATCACTGTCTGTCCGTCGTCGGATTCGTAGGCCTTGGCGATGTCGCGGTACTCCACGACCTCGCCGCAGACCTCGCAGACTCGCTTGTACCGGATGCGCCCGTTGTCCTTCGCGTGCACCTGGTGGAACTTGACGTCGTGATCCTCGGTCGCGCTGTAGACCTTGACCGGCACGTTCACCAGGCCGAAGGCGATTGAACCCTTCCATATGGAACGCATAAGCCCACGTTAGCCGGGTTGGGGCAGCAGTGGGCCGGAGCTCGCGGCCGCGGCGTCGCGTGTTGCGCGATCGGGCAGGTCAGCGCCCGCACGTCCGACGGTCAGCGCCGACGACAGCGCGGCCGTCCGCACCACTTGGGTCAACGTATCGGTGCTGATGGCGGCCAGATCGGCGCGCCGCTCGGCACCCAGCAGGTTGTGCTCCCACAGTGCGTCGATCAGACCTGTCATGAACGCATCGCCGGCGCCGACGGTGTCCACGACGCGAACCTGATACGCCGGCACCCGGACCTCGCCCGCCGCGCACATCGCCAATGCGCCGCGCTCGCCCATCGTCACCGCGACGATCGAAGGGCCCGCCTGCAGCCACGTCCGCGCGATCTGTGCGGGGGAGCGACTGGAGTCCATCCACCGCAGGTCCTCATCGCTGGCCTTGACCACGTCACACCGCTCGATGAGCCGGTCGATCCGCCCGCGTGCGCCGTCGCCGTCCTCGATGAGACCCGGGCGCACATTCGGGTCGAACGTCAGCGTGGCCGCCGCATGGTAGGTGTCCAGCAGTGCCGCGGTGGCGCGGCAGCCCGGTTCGAGCACGGTGGCGATGGACCCGGTGTGCGCGACCAGCGGCGGCGTCACCTCCGGGGTGCCCGAGAGCTGCCAATCGATATCGAACGTGTACTGCGCCGAGCCGGACGCATCGAGGGTGGCCACCGCGGTCGGCGTGTGGGTTGCGGTCATGCTGCCCGAAACCAGTTGTACGCCAGAGCTTTCCACGTAGTCGACAATGCGGCGGCCGCGGGCGTCGTCGCCGATGTGGGTGAGGAAGTCGACGCTTCTGCCCAATCGGGCCAGGCCGACCGCCACATTGAGCGGACTGCCGCCGACGTGCTCACCGGTGACTCGACCGTCACGCTCGACGATGTCGATCAACGCCTCGCCGATGACCAGCGCTCTCATGGCGTGTCCTTACGCAGCAGCGTTTCCAGCGTCGCGCGTGCTCCGTCGCGATGCAGTGATTCGAGTGCCCACACGTAGGCCTCGACAAACCGGGAATCGCTTGCGAGATCGCCGAACACCTCGGTGTTCTCGATGAACGCGGTCGGATGTTCGCGCTGCGATCTGGCCAGCGGGACCAACGTGGCGGCCAGCTGGTCCTGGACGTCGATCGGCTGACCCTGTTCGTCGACGCCTTCGGCGTACCGAGCCCAGCTGGCCACGGTCGCCGCCGACAGGCGTACGGGCGTGCCGGTCCTGAGGTTCTCCCGGATCACGGGGAGCAGCCACTTCGGAATGCGGTCCGACGAACCGAAGCAGAGTCGCACGATCGTGTCCTTCACGCCGGGATTGGCGAACCGTTCGATCAGCGTCCGCTTGTAGTCGGGCAGATCGATACCCGGTACCGGCTTCAGCGTCGGGGTGGCCTCGGTGTCCATGTATCTCATCAGAAACTCGGCGAACAACGGATCGCCCGCAGCATCGTGCACCAGTCGATAGCCCGCCAAATATGCGAAGTAGCAAAGACTTTGGTGGCTGGCGTTGAGCAGCCTCAGTTTCATCAACTCGTAGGGGGTGACGTCGTCCACCATCAGCACGTCGACCTTCTCCAGCGGCGGACGGCCATCGGAGAAGTCGTCCTCGAGTACCCAGGAGGTGAACGGTTCGGCGGCGACCGGCCATCGGTCCTTCTGGCCGAACTCCTGTTCCACGACGGCGATGACGTCGGGTGTGGTGGCCGGCGTGATGCGATCCACCATCGAGTTGGGGAATCTGGTGTGCTCGCTCATCCACTCGCCGAGGCCCGGATACAGCCGCTCGGCGTAGGTGGTGAACGCATGACGGGCGACTTCGCCGTTGCCCTCGATGTTGTCGCAGGACACGATCGTCGGCGACGCGACACCGCGCTCACGCCGGCGCGCCAATGCCGCTGCGACGAGGCCGAATACGTGCACGCCCCCGTCGGGGAGGGCGTCGATGTTGTAGCCGCCCTCGGTGATGGTCATCGAGATGATGCGGGTACTCGGCGCGGCGAGTAGCTCGATCACCGACTCTGGATCGTCGGGTGCGTAGCGGTAGTCGACGATCGATCCGATGACCCGTGCATCGCGGCTGCCGTCGGGATTCTCCAGCACCAGCGTGTACAGCCCGTCCTGCGCGGTCATCACCTCGGCCATCTTGCGGTCGGCGGGCATGACGCCGACACCGCAGATGCCCCAGTTCTTCGCGAGCCCCATCTCCAGCAGGCGGTCGATGTACATCGCCTGGTGGGCACGGTGAAACCCGCCGACTCCGAAATGGACTATGCCGACGCCGATCTCGTTGCGGTCGTAGCTCGGCTTACTGAGCGTCATGACACCGTCACCACTGACTTCACGCTACCCGGGATCCGGTCTGAGTCCAGTGCCTCGGCGGCCTTCTCCAGCGGGAAGCGGGCGGTCACCATGGCGTCGAGGTCGACGCGACCGGATTCCACCAATGCGATCGCCGTCGGCCAGGTGTTGGCGTACCGGAAGACTCCGGTCAGCACCAGTTCGCGGTTCTGGATCAGCTGGGTCGGCAGTTCCATGGTCTCGGCGCCCGAGCCGACCAGGACCACACGGCCCGCGGGCCGCACCGCGCGAATGCCGGCGGCGACGGCCGCTGCTGCCCCGGACGCATCGATGAACGCATCGACCGTCAGTTCGTCGGTCTGTTCGACGGCGGGGTCGATGACGGTGGTGGCACCGAACGCGGCGGCGCGGTCGCGGCGGGTCCGGTCGGGATCGCTGACCACGATGTCCGTCGCTCCGTAGGCCCGCGCCAGCTGCGTCACGACGATGCCGATGGGACCCGCACCGGCGATCAGCACCCGCGAGTGGCCGTCGAGTTCCGCCTTTCGAATCGCGGCGATACCGACGGACAGCGGTTCGCAGAGTGCCGCGGCGTCGTCGGACATCGAGTCAGGTACCGGATGCGCGAACTCCGCGCCGATGGTCACGTAGTCGCAGAGCGCGCCGTCCACCGGCGGGGTGGCGAAGAACCGCATGTGCGGGCACAGGTTGTAGTGGCCGCGTCGCGTCTCGTCGCTGTCAGGATCGGGCCGTTGCGGTTCGATTGACACCCGCTGGCCGATGCGCGTCGGGTTGACCGATTCGCCGACGCCGACGATGGTGCCTGCGGCCTCGTGCCCGAGGACCAGCGGCGCTTCCACGACAAAGCTGCCCACCCGCCCGTGCCGGTAGTAATGCGTGTCCGAGCCGCACACCCCGACCGACGAGACGCGTACCAGCACGTCACCCGGCCCCGGGTTCGGTATCGGCCGCTCCTCTATCTCGATCCGGCCCGGTTCGACGAGTACAGCCGCCCGCATCCGGGTATCAGCCGAAAGTGTTGTGTGCGTCACACACCCCATGTTAGCGTTGTGAGCATCTACTCGCACCCCTGAGCAAATGCTCACGCGGATGAGGGAAAGTGGGGCGGCGTTGACCGCATCGACGAACGGCGAGGTGGCCGGAACAGTCACCGCGCAGCAGCGTGGCTCGAGTCCAGAAGACCTCCGCCTGGCCCTGCGGGCGGCGACGCTGTACTACCTCGACGGATTGACCCAGGCCGAGATCGCCGCCCGGCTCGGGGTCTCGCGGCCGACGGCCGGCCGGCTGGTGGCGCGGGCCAAGGCCAAGGGTCTGGTGCGCATCGAGGTCGTCGTGCCGCCGAACATGAGCGACGATCTGCATGCCGAGGAGGAGCGTGAGCTCGAGCGCCGGTTCGGTCTGACCGAAGCGGTGGTGGCCGGGCACGGCGTCGATGTCGGTTCGCCCGGACGACCGGCGGCGTTCGCCAGCGTGGGTCGCGCGGCGGCGGCCCTGCTGCTGCGACGCATCTCACCCGATGACGTCCTCGGATTCACCTGGGGGCCCGAGCAAGTCGCGGTGGCCACGGCGTTGACCCCCGGTGTGGCCAGCTGCAAGGCCGTGGTGCAGCTTGACGGTGCGATGTCCACCGCGGCGTATCAGACCGGCACGGAGCTCATCCTCAGCCGCTGCGCAGACGTATTGCGCGCCAGCACGATCCGGCTACCGGCACCGTTGTACGCCGATCCATCGACGGTCGCCTCGATGCGGAGCGACTCCGTGATCTCGCGAACCCTCGAGGCGGGTCGGCAGGCCGACGTCATGCTGTTCGGCGTCGGTGCCGTGTCGACGTCCACCACGCTGTTCGAAGGCAGTTATCTCGACATCCGCATGCTCGACGAGCTGATCTCGCTGGGCGCTGTCGGGGAGATCGGTGGTCGGTTCTTCGACGCGGACGGCGCGGCCGTCGACACCGAACTCCAGCAGCGCGCGGTGTCCGTCCCGCTCGAGGACATCCGCCGCTGCAAGAAGACGATCCTGATCTCCAGTGGCGAGACCAAATATGCCGCCACGCTCGGTGCGCTGCGCGGCCATCTGGCCAGGCTTCTGGTCTGTGACATCGATTGTGCCCGTTGGCTACTGGCCCAATGAAAGGTGAAGTGATGGTCAATTCGGTAAGGGGCCTGAAACGATGGGCCGCAGGCGCGGCCGTGGCGGGCCTGACATTGGCAGCCACCGGTTGTTCGGGCGCGGGCAGTCTGGGGGCGTCGGACAATCAGGTGACGATCGCGCTGGTCTCCAACTCGCAGATGACCGACGCGCAGCAGTTGTCCTCGGAGTTCGAGAAGGAGAACCCCGGAACGAAGCTGAAGTTCATCACGCTGTCGGAAAACCAGGCCCGCGCCAAGATCACCATGTCGACGGCGATGGGCGGCAGTGAGTTCGACGTCGTGATGATCAGCAACTTCGAAACGCCGCAGTGGGCGAAGGACGGTTGGCTGCTCAACCTCTCGGAGTTCGCCAGGAACACGCCGGGCTACGACGAGAACGACTTCATTCCCTCGCTGCGCGAGTCGTTGTCTTATGAGGGCGACATGTACGCGGTCCCCTTCTACGGCGAGTCCTCGTTCCTGATGTACCGCAAGGATCTGTTCGAGCAGGCCGGTATCACGGTCAACCAGGACCCCAACTATCAGCCGCAATGGCAAGAGGTCGCCGAGTGGGCCAAGAAGCTGAAGACCGACGACCGGGCGGGAATCTGCCTGCGCGGCAAGCCCGGTTGGGGCGAGGTGCTGGCACCGCTGGACACCGTCATCAACACCTTCGGTGGTCGCTGGTTCGACGAGCAGTGGAACGCCCAACTCAACACCCCTGAGGTGAGCAAGGCCGTCAACTTCTACGTCGACCTTATCAATGAGGCGGGTGAGCTGGGCGCGTCGTCGACGGGATTCCAGGAGTGCGCCAACCTGTTCGGCCAAGGACAGACGGCGATGTGGTACGACGCGACGTCGGCGGTTTCGGTGCTCGAAGATCCCAAGACGTACCCCGAACTCGTCGGCAAGATCGGCTACCTTCCTGCACCGATCGTCGAGAAGCCCGACGCGGGTTGGCTTTACACGTGGGCGCTGGGAATCCCGAAGCACGCCAAGAACCCCGAGGGGGCATGGAAGTTCATCTCGTGGATGACGAGCAAGGACTACATGAAGCTGGTCGGCGAGAAACTGGGGTGGGCCCGCGTTCCGCCCGGCAGTCGGACATCGACCTATGACGAACTGCCCGAGTACGAGGCGATTTCGCAGTCGTATGGCCCGCTGACGCTTCAGTCCATCGAGAACGCGACCCCGAACAAGCCCACGGTGCAGCCGGTTCCGTACACCGGAGTGCAGTTTGTCGGCATTCCTGAGTTCCAGGATCTGGGCACGCGGGTGAGCCAGCAGATCAGCGCGGCGATCGCCGGACAGAAACCGGTGGATGAAGCGCTCGCTCAAGCACAGGAATACGCCGAGGTCGTCGGCCGGACATACCAGGAGAAGTGATGACTTCGCTAACCGCTGACACCCAAACTGAGGCCACACAGGACGCCGTGGCCGAACGGGTCCGCAAGATCAAGGAGTCCCAGGGCGTAGGGGTGAGCCGCGCCGAAGGCTGGCGTCGACGTGGGCCGCTGCTGCCCGCGCTGATCTTCATGATCGCCGTCACGCAGGTCCCCTTCCTGTTCACGCTGTATTACTCGACGCTGTCGTGGAACCTGGTGCGGCCGGGCTCACGTCAATTCGTCGGGCTGAGCAACTATGTCGCGGTCGCAAAGGACAGTCAGTTCTGGCGGGTCGGCCTCAACACCGTCATCCTCATCGTCGGCGTGGTGTTGATCTCGGCGTTCCTCGGACTGTTGCTCGCACTGCTGCTGGATCGCGCGTTCCTCGGCCGGGGCGTCGTCCGTACCCTGTTGATCACCCCGTTCCTGGTGACACCCGTTGCGGCGGCGCTGATCTGGAAGACCACCATCCTCGACCCGACGAACGGCATCCTGAACTGGGTGCTCTCGCTGGTCGGCATCGGACCGGTGGACTGGATCGGTCAGTTCCCCCTGACCATGGTCATGGTCGAGCTGATCTGGCAGTGGACACCGTTCATGATGCTCCTGATCCTCGCCGGCCTCCAGTCGATGCCTCGCGACATCCTGGAGGCCGGCCGAGTGGACGGTGCGGGATCGTTCCAACTCTTCCGCGAGTTGACGCTGCCGCATCTGCGCCGCTTCATCGAACTGGGTGTCGTTCTCGGTGCGGTCTACCTGGTGAACACCTTCGACGCCATCTACATGATGACGCAGGGCGGGCCGGGCATCGCGAGCGCGAACCTGCCGTTCTACATCTATCAGCGCGCGTTCCTGGGCTTCGATATGGGCCAGGCCGCGGCGATGGGTGTGGTGGTGGTGATCTTCACGATGATCATCGCCAGCTTCGCACTTCGGTTGATCTTCAAATCGTTCTCCGGCAAGGAAGAGGCAGCCTGATGACCACGACCACAGTTCAAAATGCCTCGGCGACAAGCACGCCGGCGGTATCTCCCAAGAAGAAACCCCGCAAGTTCGACGCCTGGGGAGCGGTAGCGTGGCTGGTCGGCCTCGGCTTCTTCTTCCCGGTGTTGTGGATGGTGCTGACGTCCTTCAAGCAGGAGGCCGATGCGGCGACCAGTCCACCGACGCTGTTCTTTACACCGACGCTGGACCAGTACGGCAAGGTGTTCGATCAGGGCATCGGGCCCGCGATGCTGAACTCGGTATGGGCCACCGGTATTTCGACACTGCTGGTGTTGCTGCTTGGTGTACCCGCCGCGTTCGCGCTGTCGTTGCGACCGGTGCGCAAGACGCAGGACGCGCTGTTCTTCTTCATGAGCACCAAGATGCTGCCGATCGTCGCGGCGATCCTGCCGCTGTACGTGATCGTGTCCAACATCGGTCTGCTGGACAACATCTGGGCCCTGGTGATCCTCTACACCGCGATGAACCTGCCGATCGCGGTGTGGATGATGCGGTCGTTCTTCCTCGAGGTTCCCGGGGAACTGCTCGAGGCCGCCAGCCTCGACGGGGCCAGCCTCTGGAGGTCGGTGCGCGAGGTCATCCTGCCGCTGGTGTCGCCGGGCATCGCGGCCACCGCACTGATCTGCGTCATCTTCGCGTGGAACGAGTTCTTCTTCGCGGTGAACCTGACCGCGGTGAACGCTCAGACCATGCCGGTGTACCTCGTCGGGTTCATCGCCGGTGAGGGTCAGTACTGGGCCGTGCTGTCGGCGGCCGCAACCATGGCCGCACTTCCCGTGATCCTCTGCGGGTGGTTCGCACAGAACAAGCTCGTCCGTGGACTTTCCTTCGGCGCAATCAAATAGGAGCAAGCAATGGCATCGATCACCTACAACAACGCCACCTGCATCTACGAGGGTTCGGACAAGCTCGCGGTCGACTCGCTCAACCTCGATATCCAAGACGGCGAGTTCGTCGTCCTTGTCGGGCCGTCGGGATCCGGTAAGAGCACGGCGCTGCGCATGCTCGCCGGCCTCGAGGACATCGACGAGGGCACCATCGAGATCGGCGGCAAGAACATGGTCGGCGTGCCGTCCAAAGACCGCGACATCGCGATGGTGTTCCAGAACTACGCGCTGTACCCGAACAAGACCGTCGCCGAGAACATGGGCTTCGCGCTGAAGCTGCGCGGTGTGCCCGCCGACGAGCGGCGGCGCAAAGTCGAAGAGGCGGCCAAGATCCTCGACCTCACCGAATTCCTGGATCGCAAGCCGGCCAAGCTTTCCGGCGGACAGCGTCAGCGCGTCGCGATGGGTCGCGCGATCGTGCGTGAGCCGCAAGTGTTCTGCATGGACGAGCCGCTGTCCAACCTCGACGCCAAACTGCGCGTGCAGACACGCACCCAGATCGCCGCGCTGCAACGGCGTCTGGGCACCACCACCGTCTACGTCACCCACGATCAGGTGGAGGCGATGACGATGGGTGATCGAGTGGCGGTGCTGAGGTTCGGCAAGCTGCAGCAGTTCGCGTCGCCGAACGAGCTCTACGACCGACCGGCCAACGCGTTCGTCGCCGGCTTCATCGGGTCGCCTGCGATGAACCTCGTGACATTGCCCGTCGCACCCGACGGCGTCAAGATCGGCGACTCCACACTGGAATTGGAGCGCGCCGACCTCAGCAAGATCAGCGAGGCAGGGCTGTCCGAAGTCACCTTCGGAATCCGGCCCGAGCAATTGGAGCTCAGCGATTCGGGTGGTGTGGACGTCGTCGTCGACCTGGTCGAGGACCTTGGCAGCGAGGCATACGTCTACACCCACGCAGGGTCGGGCATCGAGCTCGTCGCGCGGTGCAACCCGCGCACCGCACCGAAACTCGCCGAGACGGTCAAGCTGCGCAAGCATCCCGACGGGGCGGTGCACCTGTTCCACCCCGAGTCGGGTGAGCGATTGAACTGAGCATGCGGGCGCCGTCCGGCGGGCTGGGGCCACGCCCGGAGGGCAGGGGAGAGCGATGGGCCCACGGGCGCAGCCCAGGGGACGACCCGGGAAGATGACCGAGTTCAAGCTCCGGACAGCGACTCCGGGGCTGCTGGCGCTGCCCTGGGACCGGCCTCTTGAGGGGTGGACCGTTCCCGACGTCCCGTTGCGCGACATCGCGGTGGGACCCAGCCGGCATTTGGTGAAGTTCGTCGACGCCGACGGCGCACTGTGGGCCGTCAAGGACGTGCCGCCCCGGATCGCCGTCAAGGAGTACGACGTGCTGCGCCGGCTCGAGGAGATGGGCCTGCCCGCGGTGCGCCCCGCAGGCATTGTGCTGCAGCCCGAGTTCGACACCGCGATCCTCGTCACCCGGTACCTCGAGGGATCCTGGCAGTATCGCCGGCTGTTCATGCGTCTGCCGCCGGACCAACCCAAACACCGGGCCAGGCTTCTCGACGGGATGGCCGGCCTGCTGGTCGAATTGCATCGGCACGGTGTCTTCTGGGGCGACTGCTCGCTGGCCAACACGCTGTTCTCCCGTGACGGTCAGCTGCTGCAGGCATGGCTGGTCGACGCCGAGACGTCCGAGATCCACCCGTCGTTGAGCCGCGGGCAGCGCGAGCATGACCTCGACATCATGTCCGAGAACGTCGCGATGGGAGTGGTCGACCTTGCCGAGCGGCTCGGGCGGACGGCCTTGGAGGACGTGCTGATCGCCGAGGTGGACCAGGCCAGAGTGCGCTACGACATGCTCTGGGAGGCATTACACGCCGAACCTGTCTTCGATTTCACCGACCGCTACCGAGTCGAGGGGACCGTCCGCCGCCTCAACGAGCTCGGCTTCGCCGTTGACGAAGTAACGCTTGCCCCGGTGAGCGTAGAGCCGCAACAGCTCAGAATCCGTGTGGCCGTTGGCGATCGGCGATACCACGCCCAGCGGCTGCAGCAACTCACCGGACTGGATGTGGGAGAGGGGCAGGCCCAGATACTGCTCGGCGATCTGCTGGCCTACCAGGCGCAGCTGGCGCGCGAGGCCGGTCACGATGTCGACGAGTCGACCGCGGCGCGACTGTGGGTGATCGAGGTCCTCACCCCGTATGAACGTTTGGCGCATGACGTCGTCAACCGCAGGGGCACCCCCGTCCAGGCGTACTGCGACCTGCTCGAGGTGCGGTGGTTACTCAGCGAGCAGGCGGGCCAAGACGTCGGCACCAACAAGGCGCTCGCGGCGCTGGCACGCGACGTCATCCCCACCGACTCCGCGGCGAAGATGGCCATCGCCGAGACGCCGACTCAACCGTTCGAAGTGCTGCGGTTCGATGATGATGATGTGTGACAACGTGTTTCGGTTAAGGCGTTACTGCGTCCGGTGACTCGGGCAGCACCTGACCGCCGTCGACCGCGATGGCCTGGCCCGTGATGTAACCGGCCTCGTCGGTCGCCAGGAACGCCGCCAGATGGCCGATGTCGGCGGGAGTGCCCAGCGCGCCGGCCGGGATCGCGCGCGCCATTCCGGCGAGATAGTCCTCGCCCATGTCCTTCAGTCCCTCGGTGAGGATGTTGCCCGGCATGATCGCGTTGACTGTGATCGCATGCGGCGCAAGCTCGATGGCGGCCGTGCGCATGAACCCCAGCTGGGCGGCCTTAGACGCGCCGTAGTGCGACCACCGGGGAAATCCGGTGATGGGACCCGTGATCGACGAAGTCAGGATCACCCGGCCCCGGCCCGACTCGATCAGCGATGGCAGACATGCCTGCACCGCGAACACCGTGCCCTTGACATTGACGTCGAGCACTTGGGCGAGCTCGTCAGGCGTCATCGTCGCCAGCGGAGCTTCGGGGAAGATCCCCGCGTTGGCGCAGAGCACGTCGATACCGCCGAAAGCGTCCGCGACCTGGGAGGCCAACGCCGCGCAGGACGCCGGGTCGCTCACATCGGCGGCGACCCCGATCACCTTGCCGTCACCGATGCTGTCCAGCTCCGTCACGGCCGCGTCGAGGTCGCCCACCGACCGCGCGGCGACTGCGACGTTCGCGCCCGCCTCGGCGAAAACCGCGGCGATACCGCGCCCGATCCCCTTGCTGCCGCCGGTGACCACGACGGACTTTCCCACTAGCGAAAACACGACCCCAAGTCTGGGGCACCGCCGGTCGTTTCGCAGCGCGTGGGTCTCGCGATGGTCGGGTTGCCGGTCCACCCGGAAGCCGCGAGGATCTCGTACCAATGGACGCCGCACAGGCCGCCGAACTCGCCGGCATCGACGCGATCGGGCAGGCGTCGCTGGTGGCTGCCGGCGAGCTGACCGCAGTCGAGCTGCTCGAGGCCGCGATCATCCGGCTAGAGGCGGCGCGCAGCCTCAATGCCGTGATCGACGACCTCTTCGAACATGGGCGTGCACAAGCCGCCGACCTGGACGCCGATTCGAGAAAATCTCCGCTGCACGGGGTTCCGTTCCTGCTCAAGGATCTCGATGCGTCTCTGGCGGGCACCCGGGAGGCGATGGGGTCGAGGGCCCTGCGCACTTATGTCGCGACAGAGACGGCGTGGATCGTCGACCGCTACCTGTCTGCCGGGTTGGTGGTCTTCGGCAAGACGAACACCCCGGAATGGGGCAACCACTGCACCACTGAGCCGTCGCTTTTCGGGCCGACGGTCAATCCTTGGTCACCTTCGATCACCCCAGGTGGATCCAGCGGGGGATCGGCGTCCGCGGTGGCCGCCGGCGTCGTGCCCGCGGCGTCCGGAGGCGACGGGACCGGCTCGATCCGGGTGCCGGCCTCGTGCTGCGGGCTCGTCGGCCTCAAACCCCGCCGCGGGCGAAGCTCGTTCGCGCCGGGAGCCGGTCACTCGCTGGAAGGTCTGGTCAACTCACACGCCCTCACCCGCACCGTGCGCGACACCGCCGCCCTGCTCGACGTCATCGCAGGCACCGCACCCGGCGACCCGTACCACGCTGCGCCGCCTGCGACGAGCTACCTGAATGCGATCGCCGAAGCGCCTGCGGTGCAACGAATCCTGATGACGACAGCTTCGCCGTTCCCGGGACCGGCGGCAGATCCCGTCGTGGTGTCGGCCGTCGAGGCGGCCGGACGCCTGCTCGGCGAGATCGGTCATATCGTCGAAACAGGGGCCCCGACAATAGATCCCGACGTCGTCGCGGACGCCATCGCGGTGCTGCACAACGTCAGCAATGTCGGGCTGCATGCGCTGGCCACCAGCCATCTCGGCCGCGAGCCGGCCGAAGACGAGTTCGAACCCAGCACATGGGTGATGGTCCGCGAGGGCTTCACCACCAGCGGCGCCGCCTACGCGGGAGCCATCGACGCGGTGCACGCCCAGACTCGACGATTCGTGGCGGGGATGGCCGGACACGATGTGCTGCTGGTACCTACTCTGCTGACGACTCCGCCGCCGTACGGTCTGCTGGGTGAGCCGCGTGGCACCACTCGCGCATTCTTCGATGTCGAATTCGCCACAACGGGGTGGACCTCACTGGCGAATGTGACCGGATGGGCCGCGATTTCACTGCCGCTGGGCACCACCGACGACGGTCTTCCGATCGGTGTACAGCTCATGGCGCCCGACGAGACGGTCTTGCTGCAACTCGCCGCTCAGCTGGAAGCCGCCGCGCCGTGGGCCGGCAGGCATCCGCCGTTGTGGGTGGGTGTCAACTAGCCGACGACGGCCGGGTTCGTCGGATCCAAACCGCTGGGGAGGTTCGGGCTGAGCCCGCTGCCGTGGGTGACCTCCTGGTGGGCCATCTGGCGGCAGTTGTTGTCCATCGGCGTCTGATCGCCGGAACAGTAGGGGAGAAGATCTTGCGGGTCGGCGCCGGCCTGAGGCGCCGAGAAGACGATCGCCGCGCCGGCAAGCAGGCACGCCGCAAAGATTCTCGTCATAGTGCAACGCTACGCCGGGTAATACCTTGATGTGGTGGATCAGTTCGGTCGGGTGAAGCTGACCAACCCCGACAAGGTGCTTTATCCCGCGACGGGCACCACAAAGGCCGAGGTCTTCGACTACTACATCAATGTCGCCGCAGCGATGCTCCCGCACATCGCCGGCCGGGCCGTCACCCGCAAACGCTGGCCCAACGGCGTCGACGAGCCCTCGTTCTTCGAAAAGCAGCTCGCCTCCTCGGCGCCGGACTGGCTCGAGCGGGGCTCGATCAAGCACAAGTCGGGCACCACGACCTACCCGATCATCAACACCGCCGAGGGGTTGGCTTGGATTGCGCAGCAGGCTGCGTTGGAAGTGCACGTGCCGCAATGGCGATTCGTCAGCACCTGGACCAGAGAAGAGGGAGCCGAACAGACGCCCGGGCTCGCCACCCGAGTGGTCTTCGACTTGGACCCCGGCGAAGGCGTCACGTTCCGGCAACTGTGCGAGGTGGCCCACGAAGTCCGCGAGCTCATCACCGGCATCGGCTTGAAAACCTTCCCGTTGACCAGCGGCAGCAAGGGATTACATCTGTATGTGCCGCTGGAGAAGCCGATCAGTTCACGAGGGGCTTCGGTGCTCGCCCGCCGGATCGCGGTGCAGCTCGAGAAGACCATGCCCAAGCGGGTGACGGCGACGATGACGAAGAGCATGCGCAGCGGCAAGGTGTTCGTCGACTGGAGCCAGAACAACGGCAACAAGACGACCATCGCGCCGTACTCGCTGCGCGGGCGCGACGAGCCGACGGTTGCCGCGCCGCGCACCTGGAACGAGATCGAGGACCCCGATCTACGGCACCTGCGCTTCGATGAGGTGCTCGAGCGGGTGGAGCGCGACGGTGACCTGCTGGCCGAGATGGATACCGACGCCCCAGTGGCGGACGCGCTCACCACCTATCGCAGCATGCGCGATCCCGGCAAGACGCCAGAGCCGGTTCCCAACGTCGCGCCCACGGTTGGTAACGATGACTTCTTCGTCATCCAGGAGCACCATGCCCGGCGACTGCACTACGACTTCAGGCTGGAGCGCAACGGTGTACTCGTCAGCTGGGCGGTGCCGAAGAACCTGCCCGACACACCGTCGGTCAACCACCTGGCCGTGCATACCGAGGACCACCCGCTGGAATACGGCAACTTCGAGGGCGAGATACCGAAGGGCGAGTACGGCGGCGGCACGGTGATCATCTGGGACACCGGCACATACGAGGCGGAGAAATTCCGTGACCACGGCCCGGACGGCCCGGCGAAGGGTGGCGAGGTCATCGTCACGCTGCACGGTAAGAAGATCGACGGCCGGTATGCGTTGATCCAGACCGACGGCAAGAACTGGCTGGCGCACCGGATGAAGGAACAGCAGAACCCGCGGGCCAGCGATCTCGCGCCGATGCTGTCCACCGAGGGCTCGATCAAGAAGTTGACCTCAGCGCAGTGGGCGTTCGAGGGCAAGTGGGACGGCTACCGGGTGCTGGTCGACGCCAACCACGGCCGGCTCAACGTGCGCTCCCGCCGTGGCCGCGACGTCACCGACGAGTATCCGCAATTCGCCGCGCTCGCAGCCGATCTCGCCGACCATCAAGTGATTCTCGACGGCGAAGCGGTGGCCCTCGATGAGCGCGGGGTGCCGAGCTTCTCTGAGATGCAGAACCGTAAGCGCTCCACCCGGGTGGAGTTCTGGGCGTTCGACATCCTCTATCTCGACGGGCGATCTCTTCTCAACGCCAAGTACTCCGACCGCCGCCGCGTGCTGGAGGCGCTGGCCGAAGGTGGCGCTCTGATCGTGCCGGAGCTGCTGCCCGGCGACGGCCCCGAAGCGCTCGAGCACGCCCGCGAAAAGCGTTGGGAGGGCGTGGTCGCGAAGAAGCTGGATTCGACCTATCAACCGGGCCGACGGTCGTCGTCATGGATCAAGGCCAAGATCTGGAACACCCAGGAGGTGGTGATCGGCGGCTGGCGGAAAGGTGAGGGCGGCCGGTCGAGCGGTATCGGGGCCTTGATGCTCGGTATCCCCGCCGAAGGTGGTCTGCAGTTCGTCGGTCGCGTCGGCACGGGATTCACGGAGAAGGAGCTGACGAAGCTCAAGGGCATCCTGAAACCGTTGGAGACCGAGGAATCGCCCTTCAACGCACGCCTTTCCAAACTCGATTCCCGGGGTGTCACCTTTGTCCGACCCGAGCTGGTGGGCGAGGTCCGCTACAGCGAACGGACATCCGACGGCAGGTTGCGCCAGCCGAGTTGGCGAGGGCTGCGCCCCGACAAGGAACCCGACGAGGTGGTTTGGGAGTAGGGCACGGCGCATTAACGGGTTGATTACCTGCACCAGGTACGTGCGATCAACCCGTTTAGGCAATCCACCGGGCACGCCCCCAGTTTCAGTTGACAATGTCATATTAAACACCGACACTCTTCACATGACAACGTCACATGAGTCGAGTGCCGCCCTGCTGCAACAGCTCGTCGATCGCACCGAGATCGAGTCCGTACAACTCCGCTACGCAACGGGGGTCGACTCACGCGACTGGGAGCTGTTCCGCACATGCTTCGCGGACGAGATCGAGGGTGACTACAGCTCCGTGTTCGGCACCCCGCCCGCACGCCTCGGGGCGGACGAGTTCGTCGCGACGATCGCACCGGTGATGAGTGCCCTCACCGCGACTCAGCACATGATGACGAATCTCGCGATCACCTTCGACGATGCGGATCACGCGACCGTCGTGGCGTACGTCCGGGCGATCCACCACAACGCAGCGGCCGCCGGCGGCACCGAACAGACCGTCTACGGGTATTACACGAATACCTTCGTCCGCACTGATGACGGCTGGCGAATCGCGAAGGTGAAGCTCACCTCGAGGATCCAGACCGGCAACCCCGGGGTGTTCGGCGCGCTCCCGGCTGCATGAGCCGCGTCGAAACGGCGGCCGCGACGCGCCGCGCGCTGCTCGCCGAAGCTGCCGCGTTGCTGGAAAGCGGAGGCCCGGCCGCCGTCACGCTACGTGAGGTCGGGGCCCGTGCGGGCGTCAGCCGAGGCGCGCCGTATGGCCATTTCGCCGATAAAGAGAGCCTGTTGACGGCGGTTGCCGCCGAGGGGTGGAATCGGATCGGCGACGAGATGCAAAGGCTGCGAGACGATTCCGCGCTTGCGCCCGAAAAGACCCTTCGTGCGGCGTTACTCGCCATCATCACTGTCAGCCGCGAGAATCCCCATCTGTATCAGTTGATGTTCACTCGGCCCGTTGGCGATCCCGAAGCCGTCGTGCGTGCGGCGCAACGTACGTGCGAGCACTTCCACGACATCGTCGCCGCGGTCACCGGACAGGAGGAAGCGAGTCGCCATGCGGCCGTTCTGCTGACCGGCACCCACGGTGCTGCAGGCGTGGAGACCAGTGGTCTGCTCGACACCGACAAATGGCACACCACGGCCGAGGAACTCATCGACATGCTGCTCGCGACGGTCGCAAAACCTTCTCGCCGTCGGTGATCCCGGACCGCAGACTCGAGTTTGGCCGCTAGCGCGGGTGAACCATTCAGCCCCGAACGACGTGTCATCGGGGATGAAACAGCAAATGCGCTGTTCGCGATGACATTGCTAGGTACTTTGTTGAGCGAATCCAGGCATTTCCGAAATATCCGCTTTTCACCGGAGGACGATGATCACATGGCGGGCGGGATAGCGTCAGAACTGGCGGCCGCCGGGTTCGACGACGCCGTCGAAGTTGGGCGCGGCGGTAGTGGCGTCGTCTATCGCTGCTACCAGCAATCGCTCGGGCGCAGCGTCGCCATCAAGGTTCTCGCCAATGATCTCGACGACAGCGACCGCGAGCGTTTCCTGCGTGAGGGCTACGCGATGGGCAAGCTCTCAGGCCATCCCAACATCGTGAACATCCTCCAGGTCGGCGTCACCGAAGGCGGCCGGCCGTTCATCGTGATGCCTTACCACTCAGTGGGTTCGCTGGCCGAGCGGGTGCGTCGTGAGGGCCGGATCGCGTGGCCCGAGGCGCTGCGCATGGGCGTGAAGCTGTGCGGGGCGCTGGAGACCGCCCATCGGGCGGGCACGTTGCACCGCGACATCAAACCCGCGAACGTTCTATTCAACGACTACGGCGAACCTCAGCTGAGCGACTTCGGGACCGCCCGCATCGCAGGCGGATACAAGACGGTGACTGGATTCTTCACCGGCACGCTGTCCTACACCGCGCCCGAGGTTCTGGCGGGCAACCCGCCGACGGTGGCCGCCGACATCTACTCCCTCGGGGCCACCATCTACGCGTTGATCGCCGGCGGGCCGCCGCATGAGCGCAAGGCCGATGAAGATCTGATCGCGCACTATCTGCGGATCACCTCGACGCCCGTGCCGGACCTGCGTCCGCATGGAATCCCGACCGATGTGTGTGCCGCGATCGAGAGAGCGATGTCGCGCGAACCCGGCGAACGGCAGGTGTCAGTTGCCGAATTCGGGCGCGAGTTGCAACTGGCGCAGCGGCACAACGGGTTGACCGCGGATCCGATGGCGCTCAGCGAGCCCGGCGGTGAGCTGGAGCCGACTGGCGGCACCCAGGCGTTGCCGCTCTCGGGGGCTTCGGCTCCGGGCCGGACGGAGAAATCCGCGCCGGGGATTCCGGAATCTTCAGAGTCTGTCGTCGCTGCGCCCATCGTTCCGAAAGACGCTGCGCCGCAACTGGACCCGAACATGTTCGCGCACACTCGGTCGGTCAGCATGGGCAACGTGCCCTGGCAGGTCCCACCTCAGATCCCGCCGGCGCCACCGTCAGAGCCGCCGCCGCCCGTCGCGCCGCCGCCTTATCAATCGCAACCGGGGCCTGGGGCCGGGCCCCAAAGGCGGGATCAGAAGCGCCTGCTGATCATCGCGGGCGCCATTGCGGGGGTCCTGGTGCTGGTGATCGGCAGCGTCTTCTTCTTCACGTCCTCGAGCGACAAGGACGGCGGCGGTGGGCAAGCCGCACCGCCGAGGCCGCCCGTCGAGATGCAGCCCGAATGGCAACCGATCGCGGATGCGCGAATCGCTCGTGGCGCGGTGGCGGCCACCGAGGCCGACGGGACCATCTGGGTCTTCGGCGGTTTGGGGGCAGGCAACCGTGTCAGCGGCGGCCACGAGGGCTACGACCCCGCGCTCGACAGTTGGAAGGGCGGGGCGGATCTGCCCGTCCCGGTGCAGCGCGCGAGCGCAGTGACGTGGCAGGACACCCCAGTCGTCCTCGGTGGGTGGCGCACCGAGGGGTCGAACCAGAAGGTGGCGACCGACAAAGTGTGGCGGGTGGTCAACAGCCGCTGGGTTGAGTTGCCGCCACTGCAGCAGCCCAGGGCGGCGGCCTCGGCCGCGGTCGTCGGCGATCTCCTCGTCGTCACCGGCGGTGTGGACGCCAACGGCAAGCTGCTGAACACCACCGAGATTTATGACGGCACCGGCTGGAAGCTCGGCGCACCCCTGCCCACGCCGCGTCAGTTGGCGGCTTCGGCGTCGGACGGGAAGCTCGTGTACGTGCTCGGCGGCAGCACCGGCACCTCGGACCTGACGGCAGTCGAGGCGTACGACCCCGTCGCAGACACGTGGACCACGATGCCCGCGCTTGCGGAGCCGCGCAGCGACTTCGGCGTGGCGGTCACCGACTCCCGTTTGGTGGCCGTCGGAGGCATGTCGTCGGGGCAGGTTCTGATGAGTGTGGAAGCGCTCGATCTGACCACTGCAACGTGGACCGCTCTGCCGGACCTGGCGACGGGGCGCCATGGCCTGGCGGTCGCGGCGGTGGGGAAGACCGTCTACGCGATAGGCGGCTCGACGAGCCCGGCGGACAGTCAGGTCACGGCGTCCGCCGAATCCCTGAAGCTGGCGCCGCGTAAGCCGCAACCGGCGGCGGAGTGGCGGGCGCTGCCCGATGCTCCGACCGCGAGGCTGATGGCCGCCTCGACTGTGCTGGACGACAAGATCTACATCGCGGGCGGCATGCTGGGCCACGCCGAGACGCTCGACACCTTCGAGAGCTTCGAGCCGAAGACCGGCAAGTGGGAAACGCTGCCCCCGTTGCCCATTCCGCTCAATCACGCCGCCGCCGCCGCCTTTCGCGGTGAGGTCGTGGTCCTCGGCGGCGCCAGCGACACCGTCGCCGACGCGTCGAACAAGGTCTTCGCCTACCGCGACGGGAAGTGGGAAGAGTTGCCGAGCATGCAACATGCAAGGGCGGCGCCTGCGGCGGCGGTCATCGACGACAAGCTCGTGGTGGTCGGTGGACAGGACAACAAGCAACTCGTCACCCAGACCGAGGTGTTCGACGGTGAGTCGTGGACGTCAGGTCCCGATATGCCAACTCCGCGCGAGCATTTGGCGGCGGTGTCGGACGGCGTCTACATGTACACGGTCGGTGGTCGGGTCCTCTCCGCGGACGAGAACCTGGGCGCCTTCGAACGTTTCGATCCGGTCGCCGGAAAGTGGGACAAGTTGGACGACATGCCCACTCCGCGCGGAAGCTATGGCGCGGCATTGGTCGACGGCCGCATCGTCGCCGTGGGCGGAGAAGAGCCGACGCGAGTGCTGCCCACCGTCGAGATGTTTGACATCTCCACCGGGAAGTGGACGACGCAGGCGCCGATCAACACCCCGGTGCACGGACAGGTGGTGGCGGCCGTCGAGAACACCGTCTACACCATCGGCGGCGCGGACCGGCCCACGCATGAAGGGCCGGTGGCGTTCGTCGAGGCGCTCGACTTCAGCTAGCTCTCGCGCAGCTGGGCAAGCGTGACGGCGCCTCGCCTGAGCGCCTCGTTGGCGAGGCGTACCCGGCGGTCACCCTCGGGCGGGATGTCGAATTTGTCGTAGAGGTTCTGCAGATGCTGTTTGACGGCCGCCTCCGTGACATACAGTTCGCCGGCCATCCGCCGCACCGATGCCGGCTCGGGGAAGGGGTCGTCGGAAACCAGCGGTCGGCACAGCACCATGAGCACGTCGACCTCGCGCCGGGTCAGCCTTGGTGGGAGCTGGCTGGCGTCGGGGACGATCGTCGCTTCGTCCGCCGGTTCGCCGGCCTGTCGTGCCTGTATGTACACCACCCGCGACTTTCCGATCCGCACTTCGTCACCGGAGCGCAGCACCCGTTCGGCGGTGATCTTCTCGCCGTTGACGAAAGTGCCGTTGCGGCTCCCCACATCGCGGATCGACCATGCCGAACCGTGGTTCTCCAGGATGGCGTGCAGGCGCGAGACGGTGGGGTCGTGCTCGAGGGCCACCGCGTTGGTCGAGGCCTTGCCGAGCGTCACCCGCTCACCGGTCAACGGGACGAGCTCGCGTCCCGTCGGCTTGAAGACTTCCAAGTGGGAAGACATACAGACCTCCTGTTGGGCCAATTTTGACCCAGAGAGTCGGTCCCTGGTCTCCGAACGCGCCGTGCAATGTCACAGCGGGCCGTCGAAGAGCTCCTCGACGGCCCGCTGCACGGCTGCCTAGTGCGGCGAGTTGGTGATCTTCTTCTTGAAGCGGATGGCCCGCTTGACCGGTGCCGACTCCGTCAGCGGAGGCCACGGCCACCCGCTGTTCTTCCCGCGCGGCGCCTTCAGGAAGGCCAGGCCCAGGAATAGGCCGAAGATCACATGCCCGAGCAGAGTGATGATCACGGTCGCGGTGTTCAGCGGAAACATCCGCTCCTCGCCGTTCGGCGCCAGCGCCACAGTGGCCATCAGGCCGGCCCAGGTGGGAAAGACCCCGAAGGCCACCGCCGCCAGCACCGCGTAGACGTTCTTCCACCGATCGATGCCGATGGCGTACGCGACGACGAAGAAGGCCACACCCAGTCCACCGGCATCGCCGAGATACCGGTACACGTAACCCACTGCCGCACTGCCTGTGGTGTCCGGCTCGCCGGTGACGAACGATCCCATCTCGATGATGAAATCGCCCATCAGCCCCAGCACGTGCACCGCGAACAGTCGGGCCGCGTCGTACACGATGCACGCGACCATGCCTGCGATCAGGCCGCGGCCCACGATCATGTCGATCCGGTGCGGCGCGAACGCGATCAGTGTTGCGAGCACGGCGACCAGCGTGATGGTCACCATGGTGACCGTGGCCTGCGAGACCAGGCCGAACACCTCACCCGAGATCGCCAGGATAGGCATCGACGCCAGCAACAGCACCAGGGCCAGCCGGGCGTACTCCCACTTGCTCGGCGGCTTGACCTCCGCCTTGTTCAGGTCGATGTAGCGCTGCCGGATCGTGTTGGTGACCTTGGCGACGACGGGCACCTCGACGAGCGGGCGCAGCCGCACGGTCCCGCTGTCCGCGTCGCCGAGGACCAGTGCCTTGAAGCGGGTGGTCATCGGCTCATGAGCGATCGGCGGCTTCGGGGCGATCGGCGGGGCCTTCGGGGTCTGCGGCAGCAGTTTGATCGGCAGATCGCCTGGCCGCAGCCGCACTGTTTCTTCAGGAGCCGGCCTGGGGGTTCCGGGCGGTGCTGTCGTGTTCATCGGGGTTTTCCTCATCTCAGATGACCTTCGTGGTCGCTTTCAGTGGTCTATAACGACATTTATGATCGATTCCGAAGGAAAACTGTGTAATCGCTACGAAGTCAGTTTTCGGCATCATCGGGGGTAGGTTTTCCTAGCCGCCAGGCGAGGCCGAGCTGGCAAGCGGGGCTGACAACAGTGGGGAGGAAGAGGACGGCATATGTGCACACGGGTGCTCTGGAACACCGACGGTAGATATGTGATGGCTGGCCGGACCATGGACTGGCCCGAGTCGACGCAACCGACCATCGTCGCGTTTCCGCGTGGGCGTGAGCGAGACGGCGGGAAGATCGGCGAACTCGTCGTCGTTGCGGACAACCCGCTGCGCTGGACCAGTCGCCACGCCAGCCTGGTGACCACCGTGTACGGGATCGGCACCGTCGACGGCCTCAACGAGGCCGGACTCGGGATGCACGCCCTCTACCTCAAGTCGACGGACGTCGGAACCCGTGACCCCAGCCGCCCCGGTATCCACATGGGATTGTTCGGCCAGTATCTGCTCGACCAGGCGGGCACCGTCGCCGAAGCCCTGGCGTTGCTGGATACGTTCCAGCCGGTGATGGTGGAAGCCCATGGGCGGAAGGCGACCCTGCATTTTGCGCTGGAAGACGCCAGCGGAGACTCGGCGATCATCGAGTTCGAGGCCGGAGAACCGGTCATCCACCACGGCCGTCAGTACACGATCATGACCAACGATCCCACCTACGACGAGCAGCTGGAATTGATGGCGAAGCAAGACTTTTCGCATCCGAGTCGCGATATGCCGTTGCCCGGCAACGTCAATGCGGTCGACCGGTTCCAGCGCGCCAGCTACTATGCCGCGCTGCTGCCGGAGCCCACCGATACCAGGCAGGCGGTGGCCAGCGTGATGGCGATCATGCGTAACGTGTCGGTTCCATTCGGTGCGCCGTACGCCGAATTCGGTGTCTACAACACCGAATACCGGACAGTCGTCGATCTCACCCAGAAGCTGTACTTCTTCGAACTGTCGACGAGCCCGAACGTGATCTGGATCGACTTCGACGCGTTGAAGTTGACCGACGAACCGCTGGAGATCAACCCGTACGACACCACGTTGATGGGCGACGTCACGTCCCGGTTCGAACCGCAGAATGTCGCGTTCTGACCTCGGACCGGATCACACCTTCGAGATGACCTTCTCGGCGTACTTCTCGATGGCGCGAATCTTGTTCTCGAGGGGCTCGGGGTCGGGACCGACGGTGTAGGGCATCCGGAAGCCCACCATGATGTCGGTGACGCCCCGGTCCTCGAGGCGCCTGATGCCGTCGGGCTTGTAGGCGTCCAGCGACATCGCATGGATCTCGAACGGTCCCGTGCGGCCCTCCTCCGCGCGAAGTTGCTTGAGCCGGTTGATATATCGGTCGAGCTCGGCGGGGTCGCCCAGATCGCCGCCGCCGTGCATCCACCCGTCGTGGCGTGCGGCGCGACGAAGCGCGGCGTCCGCGTGGCCGCCGATGAGGATCGGGATCGGTTTGGTGGGCGCAGGCGACATCTTCGTCTTCGGGATGTCGTAGAACTCGCCGTGGAACTCGAAGTACTCGCCGGTGGTGAGGCCCTTGATGATCTCGATGCACTCGTCCATTCGCTTGCCTCGTCGGGCGAACGGCACGTTCATGAGTTCGTAGTCCTCGGGCCACGGGCTGGTGCCGACGCCGAGGCCGAGCCGGTTGTCGAAGAGCGCGGCCAGCGACCCGGCCTGCTTGGCGACGAGCGCGGGCGGACGGATGGGCAGTTTGAGGACGAACATGTTGAACTTCAGCGTCGTCGTCGCGGCGGACAGCGCGCTGGCGAGGACGAACGCCTCGATGATCTCCTTGCCGTCGAGGAACTCACGGCCGCCGTCATCGGTGTACGGATACTTCGAGTCCGACTCATAGGGATAGGCCACGCTGTCGGCGATCGTCATGGCGTGGAATCCGGCCGCCTCGGCGGCCTGCGCCAGCGGAATGTAGTACTTCGGGTGGGTCAGTGATTCCGCATAGGTGAAGCGCACCGGGCAATACTAGAACGTGTTCCAGTTCTGGGTTAGGGGTTCGGCGCTACGGGAACGTGGCGGTCATGAGCGCAACATCCAAGGCCCTGTACAAGCCGCTGTCGATCGCCACGAGTGTGGCGGGCGGCCTGTTGGCGGGCAAGGTCTTCACAGAAATCTGGCAGCGGGTCAGCCCGTCTGATCAGGAGCCGCCGGAACCGAAGGACCTCACCCGCTCGACGCGCGAGGCGCTGGTCGCCGCCGCGATCCAGGGGCTGATCTTCGGTCTGGTGCGCGCGGCGGTGGACCGGGCGGGCGCGAAGGGATACCGCGCAATCACGCACGACGACCCGCGCTAGCGGACACGACGGCATCATGGCGTAGGTGCCCAGCTGGCTGACCCGCAATGTGCGGGTGCTTTCGGCCGTGTCCTTTCTGCAGGACACCGCCAGTGAGCTTCTCTATCCGCTGCTGCCGATCTACCTGACGAGCGTGCTCGGCGCGCCCGCGGCCGTCGTCGGTGCAGTGGAGGGGGCGGCCGAAGGCGCGGCATCGCTCACCAAACTCGCGGCCGGGCCGTTGGGCGACCGGTACTCGAAGCGCCCTCTGATCGCCACCGGCTACGGAATGGCGGCGCTGGGCAAGGTGATGGTGGCCGCCGCCGCCGGATGGCCGGGTGTGCTGGCCGGCCGGGTGGTCGACCGGCTGGGCAAGGGAATCCGCGGGGCGCCGCGCGATGCTCTGCTCGTCGCTGATATCGGAACGGCCGACCGCGGAAAGGTTTTCGGATTCCACCGCGCGATGGACACGTTCGGTGCCGTCGTGGGCCCGCTGCTCGGACTCGTCGGCTACGAGTTGTTGGACCACCAGATCGCGCCGTTGTTGTGGGTGGCCGTCGTGCCCGCGGTGCTCAGTGTGGCGTTGGTGTATCTGGCTCGAGAGAAGCGAACGCAGATACCGCATCGCCGCGCGGTGTTCGCGATGGTGGGCGAGTTGCCGCAACGCTATTGGCGGGTCGCGATTCTGGTCATCACATTCGGGCTCGTGAACTTTCCCGATGCGCTGTTGTTGCTGCGGCTCAACGAGATCGGGTTCTCGGTGGTCGAGGTGATTCTCGCGTATGTGACGTACAACGCGGTCTACGCGGTGGCGAGTTACCCCGCGGGTGTACTCGCCGACCGGATCGGTAAGCCTGCTGTGTTCGGTGTCGGCCTGGTGTTCTTCGCGGTCGGGTACACCGGGCTGGGGCTCACCTCCGACACGGTCACGGCGTGGCTGCTCATCGGCGTGTACGGACTGTTCACCGCATGTACGGATGGCGTTGGCAAGGCGTGGGTTTCGTCACTCGTCCGGTCCGACCTACAGGGCAGTGCACAGGGCGTGTTCCAAGGGCTCAGTGGCTTCGCGGTGCTTGCGGCGGGGTTGTGGGCGGGCTTCCTGTGGGGCAGTGACGGACAGCTTCCGCTGTTGATCTCTGGAGTCGCCGGCGCCGTGTTTGCCGTCGTGACGCTGGTGATCGCCGCCCGCTATCGCGGGACGAGCTCGTCGATCGGGAACGGCGGAGACCCGACGCCTGCCACCGAATAGCCGCCCTGCGGCGGACGCTCGGTGATGCGCGCTGTGGCGCTGTTGTCTCCGACCGACAGTGTCGCGGGTTGCGGCAGTTTCAGAGCGTCGGGAAGCGCGTCGAAAACCGTTCCCTGCCAGTGATATCGGCCGTCGATCGGGTCGAGGTGGCCGCTGAGCCGCGCGCGCACCGTGCGCTCCACACCCCCGGTGGTGACCGTCGCCGGCCCGTCGTAGACATCGCTCATTGGGGGAGGAACCCCGATCGTCGCCACATGCGGCGGGCGATCGGGCCCATCAGCCCGACCTCCTCGAGGAAGGCCGCCAGCGGGGCGAGCCCCGCGATCTGGGTCTCGCGGCGGTGCGGGCTGCGGCGCGCCTCCCGACGGGCCGCGCGCGCATCCAGTCCGACCCTTCGGTACGGCGTGACGTTGGTGAACAGGTAGCGGAAGAAGTAGCCGCCGAGTCCGTTGATGTTGGCCACGAAGAACTTCGTCGTCCACCGCATGGTCGGGGTTCGCTTGCGTAAACCGTCGCGGGCGAACTGGATGTGGCGCGCCTCCTCGGTGACATGAATTCGCATGAGGCGTTGCACCATTGGCTGCAGTTCGGGGTCGTACATCATCTGCCGCTGCAGAGAGTCGAATATCTCCTCGCCGATCAGCGCGGCCATCCACAGCAGCGGACCCTGGAACGCGAACGGCAGTAGGTTGATGATGACGCGCTGGTAGTACCTGGGCCTCACCGGCTTGGCGCCCACCTGTTCGATCGCCTTGCCGAACATCACCATGTGCCGGGTCTCGTCGCCGAGTTCGGTCAGCTCGTAGTGCGTGGCGCTGGCCGTCGGGTCCTGGTGCATCATCTTGCGCAGCAACGCCTGGTTGAGGATGTTCTCGAACCAGATGCCCGCTGACAGCGTGTTCACGAACTCCTGGCGGGACAACTCGATCTGCTGCTCGCGGGTCATCGCGTCCCACCGCGGAGTGCCGTAGAGCGAGACGGTTTTCGGCGGCAGGAAGAACTTGTCGGGATCCAGCGGTTGATCCCAGGCGATATCCACGACGGGCGCGTAGGACTTCTTGACGGAGCCCTTCAGTAGTCGCTCGGCGACCTGCTGGCGAGTGGGTGCGGTCATCAGCGACGTTCCCTTCGTCTGTGTTGAGGAAGTCGGCGTTGAGCCAAAGGTAAGTTCCACTGCATCAAGATGTCAATACCCGCGGTACCGCATACCTGCGGTATGTGCTGGTCATGGCATACTCGGCCGCGTGACTCGTCGGATCCACGTCATCGGTGTCGGTGCCGGAGATCCGGACTACGTGACGGTCCAGGCGGTCGATGCGCTGAACGACACGCAGGTGTTCTTCGCGATGGACAAGGGCGAAGCGAAGGATGATCTGGTCGCGCTGCGCAGGCTGATCTGTGAGCGGTTCATCCGCGAGCCCGCCTACCGCTTCGTCGAGTTGCCCGACCCGCCGAGGACCCGAGTCGTCCCGGACAGTCCGGCCTACCGGCAGGTGGTCGCCGACTGGCATGCCCGGCGGGCGCAGGTGTGGGCCGCCGCGATCGAGAACGAGCTGGAACCCGATGGGGTCGGCGCGTTTCTGGCGTGGGGGGACCCCTCGCTCTACGACAGCACCCTTCGCATCCTGGAGACCGTCGCGGCACACGTCGACATCGACTACGACGTGATCCCCGGCATCACCGCCATCCAGGCGCTCACTGCCCGACATCGCATACCGCTCAACGACGTTGGCGAACCCGTGCTGATCACCACGGGTCGGCAGCTGCGCGACAACGGGCTGTCCGGCAGCGCGGTGGTGATGCTCGACGCGGAATGTTCCTTCCTACGCTGCCCCGCCGAGACCCGCATCTGGTGGGGGGCTTACCTCGGCACGGCGGACGAACTGTTGGTGGCGGGCACCGTCGGCGAGGTCGGGGACAAGATCGCCGAACTCCGTGCCGATGCCCGGTCGCGGCACGGTTGGATCATGGACACCTACCTGCTGCGTTCGGCAGACTGACCGCATGGGCTCATTCCTGCTGCGTGCAGCCTTGACGGGCTTCGCACTGTGGGTGGTCACGCTGATCGTTCCCGGCATCCGGTTCACCGCTTCGACTCGACCCTGCAGGAGATCGGCGTCATCTTCGTCGTCGGTGTGATCTTCGGCCTGGTCAACGCGGTCATCAAGCCGATAGTGCAGGTCATCTCGATTCCGCTCTACATCCTCACGCTCGGCCTGATCCACGTCGTGATCAATGCGCTGATGCTGTGGATCACCGCGTGGATCACCGAGCACACCACCGGCTGGGGCCTGGTCATCGACAAGTT
Source organism: Mycobacterium barrassiae (assembly GCF_025822765.1). Lineage (GTDB taxonomy): Bacteria > Actinomycetota > Actinomycetes > Mycobacteriales > Mycobacteriaceae > Mycobacterium > Mycobacterium barrassiae. The sequence goes on from NZ_JACKUK010000025.1 coordinate 215,533, forward strand.
CTGGTGGACCGCGATCTGGGCCGCCATTGTGCTGTCGATCGTGGGCTGGCTGCTGTCGTTGATCATCGACGGCGACGACGACCGCGTCCTGCGGCGCTGATCGGCACACTGGAAACATGCCAGAACTTCCCGAGATCGAAGCGCTCGCCGATCACCTTCGTCGACACGCCGTCGGGTTGACCATCGGGCGCATCGACGTCTCGGCGCTGTCGGTGCTCAAGACGTTCGATCCGGCGATCTCGGTGCTGCACGGGCAGACCGTCACCGGCGCCGACCGGTGGGGTAAGTATCTAGGGCTGCAGTGCGGCGAGCTGCATTTGATCACGCACCTGTCCCGTGCGGGTTGGCTGCGGTGGTCCGACAAGCTCGCGCCGGCCCCGCTGAAGCCGGGGAAGGGGCCGATCGCGTTCCGCGTCCACCTCGGAACCCCCGGGGAGGCACCGGGTTTCGATCTCACCGAGGCAGGCACACAGAAGCGGTTGGCGGTCTGGCTGGTCGACGATCCGGCCAAGGTTCCTGGCATCGCCACCCTCGGACCCGACGCGCTGGACCTCTCGCCTGAGGATCTCGCAGGCGTGCTCGGCAAGAACAGCGGGCGGATCAAGACCGTCATCACCGACCAGAAGGTCATCGCCGGCATCGGCAACGCCTACAGCGACGAGATCCTGCACGTCGCGAAGATTTCGCCGTTCGCGACCGCGGGCAAGCTCACGGACGCGCAGCTGGCCGCGCTGCACGACGCGATGATCTCCGTACTCACAGATGCGGTGTCGCGATCCGTCGGCCAGCAGGCCGCGACGCTCAAGGGCGAGAAGCGCTCGGGCCTGCGCGTGCATGCCCGCACGGGTCTGCCATGCCCGGTGTGTGGCGACACCGTGCGCGAAGTGTCGTTCGCCGACAAGTCGTTTCAGTACTGCCCGACGTGTCAGACCGGGGGCAAGGTGCTTGCCGACCGGCGGATGTCGCGGCTGCTCAAATAGGTTGGCAGTACGAGCGGGTCGCCGACGAGAGGGCCTGCTGATACAGCGGGTCCAGTCCGCGCGCGGCGACCACGGCGGCTTTGGCGTCTGCGAGATCCTGACTGCACCCCTGGCTGTGCAGTGAATTCCAGTGCAGGGCAATCTCGCTCACCAACGCCTTGTTGAACTCGTCGATCTGCGCGCGTGAGGCCGAGAGGTCGGGCGCGGTGGTGGGGGCCGTCGTCGGGTCGAACTTCCACTGACCGAACCGCGTGTACTCGACGCCTTCGGTTGCGCCTATCTGGTCGGTGAAGACGGTGCGCACGTACTCCGGGTCGATGCCATGAGCGCTCGCGTCGGCCGCGACCGAGTCCAGCACCTGGTTGGCTCTCGCGGGGTCGGTCAGCGGGCCGCCGTTGATCCACTTGGCGGCCGCGATCGGATCGGCGGTCGCCAGGCGCTGCGCTGCGGTGTCGACCAGCTGGTAGAAGGGTTCGACGGGCTGGGCCGCGGCGGGTGCTGCCAGGACGATCTGGCCGGTTAACAGGGCTGCGCCCAGCAGAAGGGCACTTCGATTCGGGATCACACGACTATCTTGCATAAGCTGACCGCGTGACTCGGCAGAAGATCTTGATTACCGGTGCCAGCTCGGGGCTCGGAGAGGGTATGGCGCGCGCGTTCGCCGCCAAGGGCCGCGACCTCGCGCTGTGCGCGCGTCGCCTCGACCGGCTCGAAGAACTCCAACGCGAACTGCTCGAGCGGCATCCCGGCATCAAGGTGGCCGTGGCCGCTCTGGACGTCAACGACCACGAGCAGGTGCCCAAGGTATTCAACGAGCTGTCCGACGAACTGGGCGGCATCGACCGTGTGATCGTCAACGCGGGCATCGGCAAGGGCGCACCGCTGGGTTCGGGCAAGCTGTGGGCGAACAAGGCCACCATCGAAACGAATCTCGTTGCGGCGCTTGTGCAGATCGAGACTGCCATTGAAATGTTCAACGCCGCCGGTGGCGGCCATCTGGTGCTGATCTCCTCGGTGCTCGGCAACAAGGGTGTGCCGGGAGTGAAGGCCGCCTACGCCGCGAGTAAGGCCGGTGTGTCGTCGCTCGGAGAGTCGCTGCGTGCCGAATACCTCAACGGCCCGATCAAGGTGACCACTCTGGAGCCCGGATACATCGAATCGGAGATGACGGCGAAGTCCGCGTCGACATTGTTGATGGTGGACAACGAGACCGGCGTCAAGGCGATGGTCGACGCCATGGAACGTGAGGCGGGCCGGGCCGCTGTCCCGTGGTGGCCGTGGGGACCGCTGGTTCAGTTGATGCGTGTCATGCCGCCGCGGCTCGCACGCCGTTTTGCTTAGAAACGCTTCATGTTTAGTGGGTTCGCGCTCGTGGTAGCCCACATTCATGAACACAAATCTGACGAAGATGACGCCTTTCCTGTTCGCGGGCGCTGTGGCCGCTGCGATCGCCGCCGCGCCCCTCGCCGGTGCTCAGCCGGCGCCGCCTCCGCCGTGTGTCAACGCTGACGGATCGCCGTGCGGCTCACTGGGCAACGTGAACGCCGGTCCCGGTGGCGGTGCCGAGGTGAACATTCCCGGCGGCCCCGTTGGTACGGCTGACGGCGGCGGTGCCTCCGGTGTGATCCCCAATGGTCCTGGTGGCTCGGCGGGCCCGGGCGGTGCCAGCGGCTCGCTGTCGCCCGTCGGACCCGGCGGTTCGGCAGGCCCGGGTGGGGCCAGCGGGTGTCTCCCGAACGTCGGGTGCATCAACATCCCTGCCCCGTAACCCTGCATAACTTGCGATTTCGGCGTGTTAGGTCTCGCTGAGCGCGACTAAGCACGCCGAAATCGCAAATTCGCGTCGCGGCGTACGTCCACTTCGGGCGTACGCCGCGGCGTTTTTTGTTGGATTCACTTGACAAGTCGTTGGGTTTTCACAACAGTATGTTGTATGAGTCCGGTGAGGCGAGGCGCAGCCCTCCCCATTCACAACCGCATCGCCGTCCTGCGCGCGGAGCGGCAGATGAGCCGGGCGCAGCTCGCGGAGTTGGTGGACGTCAACCCGCAGACCGTCGGGGCGCTGGAACGAGGCGATCACTTTCCGAGCCTCGATCTGGCGTTTCGGATCTGCGATGTCTTCGGCCTGCCCGTGGAGGCGGTGTTTTCGCGCACGCCGTTTGCGCCCCTGTCCACCGAGCTCTACCGAAAGCCCACAAGCCAAGGAGGCGACGACGATGTCCCGCTCGCACAGTGATTCGACGCTCATCGACCGGTACCAGAACTACCGGACCCGCCGATTCCTGAAGTACGAACGCACGTATTCCCATTCGCTACCGCGCTGGCGCACGCAACGTCGCCGTCGCGCCCTGGTGGTCGGGCTGGTGGTCACGTTCACGTTGATGGCCGTCGTAAGTGTGATGTGCGCCTTCGGAATTCAATGGGCACCGTTGCTGTGGCTGCCCGCGTCTCTGGTGTTCTTCGTTCTGTGGATCGTGCTGCAGGTCGTGTCCGGCAGGCAGGGCGACGCGCCCGAGGCGGCCCTCGACGAGTACGAGGTGCAGCAGCGCAACACTGCCCGATCGATCGGCCTCACGGTCACCCAGTACTTGATGCTCGTACCGATCGGCTATCTGATTTTCGGATCTGTCATCACCGGGGGCACCGATGTGGACATGGCGTACGCCGGCGGCCTGATGGTGACGACGGTGTTGGTGTTCGGCGGCTGCCTGCCCGCGATGATCCTGGGTTGGATCCGGCCGGACCCGGACGCCTAAAGCCTGCGATTTCGGCGTGTTGAGTCTCGCTGAGCGTGACTTAGCACGCCGAAATCGCTGTTTCGCTAGGCCGAGCGGCCGCGCTCGACGCGATAGTGCCGGACCAGGGCGTCGGTCGAGGAATCCGACTGTTCGGCGGGCGAGCCGTCGGCGGTGATCACCGGCAGCAGCGCCTTGGCCTGCGTCTTGCCGAGTTCGACGCCCCACTGGTCGAACGAGTCGATACCCCAGACGACGCCTTCGGTGAACACCTGATGCTCGTAGAGTGCGATCAGCTGGCCCAGCGCCGACGGGGTCAGCTTGGTGGCCAGGATCGACGTGCTGGGCCGGTTGCCCGGCATCACCTTGTGCGGCACGACATCCGGCGGCGTGCCCTCGGCGGCGATCTCCTCGGCGGTCTTGCCGAACGCCAACACCTGCGTCTGGGCGAAGAAGTTGCTCATCAACAGGTCGTGCATGCTGCCCGTACCGTCGGCGGTCGGCAGGTCGTCGGTCGGCTGCGAGAACCCGATGAAGTCGGCGGGTACCAGCCGCGTGCCCTGATGCAGCAGTTGATAGAAAGCGTGCTGACCGTTGGTTCCCGGTTCGCCCCAAAAGATTTCGCCGGTGCTCGTCGTCACCGGTGACCCGTCCGCACGCACCGACTTGCCGTTGGACTCCATGGTCAGCTGCTGCAGATAGGCCGCGAAACGCGACAGATCATTCGAATACGGCAGCACCGCACGGGTTTCCGCGCCGAAGAACTCGTTGTACCAGAGACCGATGAGGCCGAGCAGCGCCGGCGCGTTGGCCTCCAGCGGCGCGGTGCGGAAGTGTTCGTCGACGATGTGAAACCCGGACAGGAACTCAGCGAACCGCTCGCGGCCGATGACCGCCATCACGCTCAAACCGATTGCGCTGTCGACGGAGTAGCGGCCGCCGACCCAGTCCCAGAAGCCGAACATGTTGTCGGTGTTGATGCCGAAGTCGTCGACCAACTTCTTGTTTGTTGACACCGCCACGAAGTGATTCGACACCGCGGCATCGCCGAGCGCATCGGTGAGCCAGCGGCGCGCCGCCGTCGCATTGGTCAGTGTCTCCAGCGTCGAGAACGTCTTGGACGCGATGATGAAAAGCGTTGTCGCGGGGTCGAGTCCGTCGAGCTTGGCCACCAGGTCGGCGGGGTCGACATTGGACACGAACCGTGCCGAGATGCCGGCGTCCGCGTAGTGGCGTAGGCCGAGGGTGACCATCGCGGGGCCGAGATCCGAGCCGCCGATTCCGATGTTGACGACCGTGGTGATGCGTTCCCCGGTGGCGCCGGTCCATTCGCCGCTGCGCAGCCGATCGGTGAAGTCGCCCATTTTGTCGAGCACTTCGTGCACGTCGGCGGCGACGTCCTGCCCGTCGACCGTCAGCTCGGCGCCGCGCGGCAGCCGCAGCGCAGTGTGCAGCACCGCCCGGTCTTCGGAGGTGTTGATGTGCACACCGGAGAACATCGCGTCGCGGCGCTGCTCCAGGCCCGCCGCGCGAGCGAGGTCCACCAGCAACGACAGGGTCTCGCGGGTGACGCGGTGCTTGCTGTAGTCGATGTACAGATCGCCGACCGTGAGCGCCAGTTCCGTCCCGCGGGCGGGATCTTCGGCGAACAGTTCACGCAGCGACTTGTCGCCGATATCGTCATGATGCCGTTGCAGGGCCTGCCATGCGGCAGTGGTGGTGATGTCGGGAATCTGCGAGGTGTCGGCGGTCATGTAGCCGACACTAATGCGGCTCAATGGCCAAAGGAGTAATGAAGTAGTTATGGATACCGCCAAGCTGCTGTCGTCTGTGCCCACCGGTCTGTGGATCGGGGGCGAGGAGCGCCAGGGTTCGTCGACGTTCGACGTGCTCGACCCCTCTGATGACAAGGTTCTGATTTCGGTCGCGAACGCCACGGCCGAGGATGCCGTCGCCGCGCTGGACGCCGCCTGCGCGGTGCAGGCCGACTGGGCCGCCACCCCGGCGCGTGAGCGCGGCGAGATTCTGCGTTCGGTGTTCGAGACGATCACCGCCCGCGCCGAAGACCTCGCCACCTTGATGACCCTCGAGATGGGCAAGGTGCTGCCGGAGAGCATGGGAGAGGTCAAGTACGGCGCCGAGTTCTTCCGGTGGTTCGCCGAGGAGGCGGTGCGCATCGCGGGCCGGTTCACCCCGAGCCCGGCGGGTACCGGACGCATCCTCGTCACCAAGCAGCCGGTCGGGCCGTGTTACGCGATCACACCGTGGAACTTCCCGCTGGCCATGGGCACCCGCAAGATCGGCCCGGCGTTCGCCGCGGGCTGCACGATGATCGTCAAGCCGGCCCAGGAGACGCCGCTGACGATGCTGCTGCTGGCCAAGCTGATGGACGAGGCGGGCCTGCCCAAGGGTGTGCTGTCGGTGCTGCCGACCAGCAGCCCCGGCCCGGTCACCGAGGCGCTGATCAACGACGGCCGGCTGCGCAAGCTGACGTTCACCGGATCCACCGGCGTCGGCAAGGCGTTGGTGAAGCAGTCGGCGGACAAACTGTTGCGCACCTCGATGGAGCTCGGTGGCAATGCACCGTTCATCGTGTTCGACGACGCCGATGTCGATGCCGCCGTCGACGGCGCGATCCTCGCCAAGATGCGCAACGGCGGTGAGGCGTGCACGGCGGCCAACCGCTTCCACGTCGCCAACGCGGTGCGCGAGGAGTTCACCGAGAAGCTCGTGAAGCGGATGAGCGAGTTCACCCTCGGCAAGGGCCTCGACGAGAAGTCGACGCTGGGCCCGCTGATCAACGCCAAGCAGGTCGCCACGGTCACCGAGCTGGTCTCCGACGCGGTGTCGCGCGGCGCCACCGTCGCCGTGGGTGGGGTCGCTCCCGGCGGCCCGGGCAACTTCTATCCCGCCACCGTGCTCGCCGACGTGCCCGCCGACGCCCGCATCCTCAAGGAGGAGGTGTTCGGCCCCGTCGCGCCGATCACCGGCTTCGACACCGAGGAACAGGGCATCGCGGCGGCCAACGACACCGAATACGGGCTGGCGGCCTACGTCTACACCCAGTCGCTGGACCGCGCGCTCCGCGTGGCCGAAGCCATCCAATCCGGGATGGTCGGCATCAATCGCGGTGTCATCTCCGACCCTGCCGCCCCGTTCGGCGGCGTCAAGGAATCCGGCTTCGGGCGTGAGGGCGGCATCGAAGGCATCGAGGAATACCTCGATACGAAATACATCGCGCTGACGAAGTAGGTCACTTGTCGCGAACAGACGCGAAAACCCCCCAATTCTCGGCGTGTCGGGGGTTTTCGCGTCTGCTCGCGCGGGAAAAATCGCGGCAGTGCGCACCGCTGAAAGCCGTCGGGGCATTCCCGCGTTGGACGGCATCAGGGCCGTCGCGGTTGCGCTCGTGCTCGCCGACCACGGCGGCATCCCGGGAGTGCCCGGCGGGTTCCTCGGCGTCGACGTGTTCTTCGTCCTCAGCGGGTTCCTGATCACCTCGCTGCTGCTGGACGAACACCGCACCACCGGGCGCGTCGGGCTGACCGCGTTCTGGATCCGGCGCGCCCGTCGCCTGCTGCCCGCACTGCTCGTGATGGTGCTGGCCGTGGTGGCCGCGCGCGAGTTGTTCTCGCCCGAATCCACGGCGTCCCTGCGCGACGACGCCGTCGCCGCGTTCTTCTGGGTTTCGAACTGGGCCTTCGTCGCGCAGCGGACCGACTACTTCGCGCAGGGCGCGCCGCCGTCGCCGCTTCAGCACACCTGGTCGCTCGGCGTCGAGGAGCAGTACTACGTGCTGTGGCCGTTGCTGCTCATCGCCGTCGCCGCATTCTTCTGGGCACAGATGCGACTGGCGGTCTTCCTGCTGGCGACCGCCGGCGTCATCGCGTCGGCAACGGCGTCCATCGTGCTCACCACCGACACGACGCTGAACCGCATCTACTTCGGCACCGACTCGCGGGCGCAGGCGCTCCTCGTCGGTGCGGCCGCGGCGGCGCTTCTGGTGCGCGACTGGTCGGTGCTCAACGACCGCGGCACGCTGATCCGGACGCGCTGGGGTCACATCGTCGCGCGGATCGTCCCGTTCGTCGGCGTCGCGGTGCTGGCGGCCGCGGCGCACTACGCGACGGGCAGCGTCGGCGACTTCCGTCACGGCCTGCTGATCGTGGTCGCGATCGGGGCGGTCCTCGTCATCGCGCCGGTGGCGCTGGAGCAGGAGGGGCCCGTCGCCCGCGTCCTCGCCTGGCGGCCGCTCGTTGCGCTCGGCACCATCTCCTACGGCGTGTACCTCTGGCACTGGCCGGTCTTCCTGGCCCTCAATGGGCAGCGCACGGGATGGACGGGCTGGCCGCTGTTCGTGGCGCGCTGCGCGGTGACGGTCGCACTGGCCGCGGCGTCGTGGTGGCTGGTGGAGCAGCCGATCCGGCGCTGGCGCCCGGTGTTCGTGCCGATGCTGCCGCTGGCGGGTGCGACGGCCGCCACTGCGGCGGTCGTGACGATGACGGTGCTTCCGGTGGGCGTGAAGTCCGAGGTGCCGCTGGGTCCGTCGATCGATTCCGCCGCGCTGGTGGCCCCCGAGATACCCGTCGAAGTTCGCAGACCGACAGCGCGCGAGCCCGGTACCCGGACCGTCGCGGTGTTCGGCGACTCGATCGCGTGGACGCTGATGCGCTACCTGCCGCCGACGCCGGGGCTCGCGTTCACCAACTACACGACGATCGGCTGCGGTATCGCCCGCGGCGGGCCCTACCGCTACGTCGGTCAGACCCTGAACCAGAAGCCGGAGTGCGACGCGTGGCCGAGCCGGTGGTCACAGCGCATCAACCACGACCGGCCGGATGTGGTGCTGTTGATCGTCGGCCGCTGGGAGGTCGTCGACCGGATGAGCGAGGGCCGGTGGACGAATATCACCGAGTCCGGCTACGAGGACTATCTGCGCGTCGAACTCAACCGTGCGCTGGACATTCTCGGCTCGACCGGCGCGGAGATCGTCGTCACCACCGAGCCCTACAACCGGCGGGCGGAAAAGCCGGACGGCAGCCTGTATCCCGAAGACGACCCCGACCGTGTCGACGAGTGGAACGCGTTGCTGCGCAGCGTCGTCAAGAAGCGCCCGAACGTCACCCTGCTCGATCTGAACGACAAGCTGGGGCCCAACGGGGTGTACACCAACTGGGTCGACGGCATCCGCATGCGCAGCGACGGCGTGCATCCGACACCGCAGGCCGTGGAATGGTTGACGCCGTGGCTGACCGACGCGCTCCGTGAGTGATTTCGGCGTGCGCAGTCTCGCTAAGCGTGACCCAGCACGCCCAAATCGCAGAGGTGGCGGCTAGTGGCCGAGGCGACCGCGGCCCAGGCGCAGCAGCAGCATCGCCAGGTCTTTGCCGTCGGGTCCGAGTTCGCTGTAGCGCTCGATGACCTTCATTTCACGGCTGTGCACCAGGCGGGTACCGCCGGACGCCATCCTGGCCTTGCCGATGAGCTTGGACACCTCGGTGCGGCGCTTCACCGCTTCGAGGATCGCCGCGTCCAGCTGGTCGATCTCTTGACGCAGCTCGTCGATGGTTTGCAAGTGTTCAGCTTCGATCGTCATAGTCGTGTCTCGCCTTCTCTTGTGTGGGTATCCGGTCCGTCCGGATGCGGGCCTCACACAAGAGACGAGCCCCGGATCCGGAAGGGACCGGGGCTCTGCTGAGCAGCTAGACCACGGGCACCGCCGGCGGAGACCCGTAGAAAAATCGTCCTTGCTGCATGAGCATGTAAAGAGTGTGCCATCTAGGGCCACGCCCGCGCAAAGATGTCGCTGGACAGCGGTAAGTTCAGTGATGACATGTCTGTATCTTCCGCGACCAACGAGACCGATCAGTTGCTCGACGGGCTGAATCCCCAGCAGCGCCAGGCCGTGCTGCACGAGGGTTCGCCGCTGCTCATCGTCGCTGGCGCGGGGTCGGGCAAGACGGCCGTGCTGACCCGCCGGATCGCTTATCTGCTTGCCGCTCGCGAGGTGGGCGTCGGGCAGGTACTGGCCATCACGTTCACCAACAAAGCCGCCGCCGAGATGCGCGAGCGGGTGGTCGGATTGGTGGGGCCCCGGGCCAGGAACATGTGGATTTCCACCTTCCATTCCTCGTGTGTGCGGATCCTGCGCAACCAGGCGTCCCTTATCAAGGGCCTCAACTCGAACTTCTCGATCTACGACGCTGACGACTCGCGTCGGTTGCTGCTGATGATCGGCAAGGACATGGGCCTGGACACCAAGCGTTACTCGCCGCGTTTGCTGGCCAACGGCATCTCGAACCACAAGAACGAGCTGATCGGACCCGAGCAGGCCGCGGCCGAGGCGTCGGAGGCGGGCGAGGACCTGCCCCGCATCATCGCCGAGGTGTACGGCGAGTACCAGCGACGGCTACGTGCGGCCAACGCGCTCGACTTCGACGACCTCATCGGTGAGACGGTCGCGGTGCTGCAGGCCTTCCCGCAGATCGCGCAGTACTACCGGCGGCGGTTCCGGCACATCCTGGTCGACGAATACCAGGACACCAACCACGCGCAGTACGTCCTCGTGCGTGAGCTCGTGGGCCGGGAGACCGAAGACGGGGTGCCTCCGGCCGAGCTGTGCGTCGTCGGCGACGCCGACCAGTCGATCTACGCCTTCCGCGGCGCCACCATCCGCAACATCGAGGACTTCGAGCGCGACTTCCCGAACGCCACAACGATTCTGCTCGAGCAGAACTACCGCTCGACGCAGAACATCCTGTCGGCCGCGAACTCGGTGATCTCACGGAACGCCGGTCGCCGCGAGAAGCGGCTGTGGACCGATTCCGGCGAGGGTGAGCTGATCGTCGGCTACGTCGCAGACAACGAGCACGACGAGGCGCGCTTCGTCGCCGGGGAGATCGACGCCCTGGCCGACCGGGGCGAGATCAACTACAACGACGTCGCGGTCTTCTATCGCACCAACAACTCGTCGCGCGCCCTCGAGGAAGTGTTCATCCGCGCCGGCATTCCCTACAAAGTCGTTGGGGGAGTTCGCTTTTACGAGCGCAGGGAAATCCGCGACATCGTCGCCTACCTTCGCGTGCTGGACAATCCCGGCGACTCGGTCAGCATGCGGCGCATCCTGAACACCCCGCGTCGCGGTATCGGCGACCGCGCCGAGGCGTGCGTGGCGGTGTACGCCGAGAACACCGGCGGCAGTTTCAACGACGCGCTGCAGGCGGCCGCCGAGGGCAAGGTGCCGATGCTGAACACCCGCTCGGAGAAGGCCATCGCGGGTTTCGTCGCCATGCTCGACGAACTGCGCGGAGGCCTCGACGGGGAGCTGGGCGAGCTCGTCGAAGCGGTGCTCGACCGCACCGGATACCGCACCGAGCTGGAGTCCTCGAGCGATCCGCAGGATCTTGCGCGGTTGGACAACCTCAACGAATTGGTCAGCGTCGCACACGAATTCAGCACCGATCTGGCCAACGCCGAGGCGCTGGGTGAAATCGAGGACGAGGATGTCCCCGACACCGGGGTGCTTGCCAAGTTCCTGGAGCGGGTGTCGCTGGTCGCCGACGCCGACGAGCTCCCCGAGCACGGCGCCGGTGTGGTGACCATGATGACGTTGCACACCGCCAAGGGGCTGGAGTTTCCCGTCGTGTTCGTGACCGGCTGGGAGGACGGCATGTTCCCGCACATGCGGGCGCTGGGCGATCCGACCGAACTGTCCGAGGAGCGTCGCCTGGCCTATGTCGGCATCACCCGCGCGCGTCAGCGGCTCTACGTCAGCCGGGCCAAGGTCCGCTCGTCGTGGGGGCAGCCGATGCTCAATCCGGAATCGCGCTTCCTCAAAGAGATTCCGCAGCATCTCATCGACTGGCGCCGTCCGGATCCGGGTCCGTCAATGCCCGCGCCGGTCAGTGGGGCGGGTCGATTCGGCACGCCGCGCCCATCGCCCACCCGCTCGGGTGCCGGAAAGCGTCCGCTGCTGGTGCTCGAGCCCGGCGACCGGGTCAACCACGACAAGTACGGTCTCGGCCGCGTCGAGGAGGTCTCCGGCGTCGGCGAATCGGCGATGTCGCTCATCGACTTCGGCAGCGCGGGTCGGGTCAAGCTGATGCACAACCACGCCCCGGTGTCCAAGCTTTGATCGCTATCCGCTTTTTGCAGACCCCCACTCGCACTTCCTCTGCACTTCGCGGATAGCGTTGCGCTGCTTACGGTCTGGCCCACCGTCCCGTGGCGGGCAGCAGCGCCGACACGATGGTGGCCAGCGGTAGCACCGGGATCGCGTAGACGACCGGCGGCAGTTTGGCGCCGGCCACGAACAGACTCGAGAAGATCAGCAGCGCGACGACGGCGCCGACGATGATCAGCAGGCGACTCACGCGGCGGCGCAGCAGCAGCCCGATCAACCCCGCGATGAGGGCGGCCGCGGAGATCGCGGTCAGAAACGCGACGGCGACACAGAACAACATGTCGGACTCCCACCAACCGGTGATCAGGTCGGTGGCGATGACCGCGGTCGCCCAGCCGCTGAGGATGCTGAGGACGGCGGTCGCGATCGCGGTCCGCGGATTGGGCCACGGCGTCTTGGGGACGACGGCCGACGGCCTGGCGCGTGGAATGTAATCCCCCTGCCCTTCGGGCGGGAGGTGCCCCCACGTCTGCGGGTCTGCGCCCTCGGCGATCGGGAACTCGCCGGTGGGATGGCGACGGATGATCGACGTCTGCGGCTCCGCGGCGGCGGGGATTTCACCCGTGGGGTGCCGACGGATTATGCGAGCGGAGCTGGGTTCGTCGTCGTCGCTGGCCACTCAGCCAGACTAATTGGACGGCGAGAGTCCGCGTTTTGCGAGCCAGCCGACGGGGTCCACCCGGTCGGTGCCGTTGAGGAGCACCTCGAAGTGCAGATGCGGGCCCGTGGAGTTACCGGTGTTGCCCATCTTGGCGATCTGGTCGCCGGCCCACACGCGCTGCCCGATCTCGACATTCCATGCGCTGAGATGGCCGTACAACGTGACGGTGCCATCGGAGTGCCGAAGCTTGACCCAGTTCCCGTAGCCGCCCGTCGGTCCTACGTCGATGACGACGCCGTCGGAAGCCGCGAGGATCGGGGTGCCGATCGAGTTGGCGATGTCGATGCCGCCGTGCAGCACGCCCCAGCGGTATCCGAAGCCAGACGTCCAGGCGCCCTTGGTGGGCATCACGAACATGGGTCGCTGCAGCCGCGCCTCGCGCTCGGCGCGCTCCTGTGCGAACGCGGCGGCCTTGGTGACCTCTTCGGCGTGCACGGCCGAGTTGGCGGTGGAGGACACGCTCACGATCTGCATGCCGTCGGTCGAACCGACGATCGCGCCGCCGCCCATCACGTCCTGATCCGCCGCCAGGACGGTGCTCGGAGCTTCCTTGGACGAGTTGGCCATCGTGTACGCGCCCGCGGCGGTTGCTCCGACCGCCATGGCGGCGACCATCAACCGGCCCCTGATGGGCACTTCCTGCTTGCGGTGTGCACCACCGCGGCCGGCGATGGCGATGACGTCGGTCGCGGCGACGCCGTCGCTGACGTCGGTGTGGCTGTCGCGGTAGGCGTGAGACGACCGGCGTTCGTCGCGTGCAACGCGGCGAAACTCGGACGGCACGGCCAGTGGAAGCGGTAGCTGGTCGTCTGTGTCGTTCAGGTCGTCGAGCTCGGGTGCGCGGTTGATCCGCGCCTCGCGATCGAAGGCACTGTTCTCGTAGAAGTCGAGGTCAGTGAGGTCGCCGAATTCGTTGAACGGAATGATGTCGGTGACTTCGGCAGCCTGCTCAGGGATGCGGCCGGTGGTTTGCCGTTTCGTCGCTAGTCCTCTCGGAGACCGGGACGAACGGTGCTGGGCCAACCTGGAATTCCCTCTGCTCGTGATCAGTTCGTTATCTACCTAGACCACAGGCACGTTAACCAAATCCCAATGTTGGTGGCAACCCAAGGGAGTATTCCGCCGATTAATGTGACGTGTATCACCTAGGCCATGCGGTGAGATCCACCACATGACAGGTGGGCGGTTCAGAGGTCTCGACCCCGTGTGGATAAAGTTCCCCCGAGCCCGCCAGGGGTAAACCTTCGACCTCATGCTCGACTGACACGCTTCACAGACAAGGGATGTTCCAGAGCCCATGGATCTTTTCGAATACCAAGCCAAAGAGTTGTTCGCCAAGCACAACGTGCCGACCACGCCCGGCCGCGTCACGACGACCGCCGAGGACGCCAAGGCGATCGCCGAGGAAATCGGCAAGCCCGTCATGGTCAAGGCTCAGGTCAAGACCGGTGGCCGCGGTAAGGCTGGCGGCGTGAAGTACGCGGCCACTGCCGACGACGCCTTCACCCACGCTCAGAACATTCTCGGTCTCGACATCAAGGGCCACATCGTCAAGAAGCTGCTCGTCTCCGAGGCCAGCGACATCGCCGAGGAGTACTACATCTCGTTCCTGCTCGATCGCGCGAACCGCACTTACCTCGCGATGTGCTCGGTCGAGGGCGGCATGGAGATCGAAGAGGTCGCCGCCACCAAGCCGGACCGGCTCGCCAAGGTGCCCGTCGACGCGACCAAGGGTGTCGACGTGGCGTTCGCCCGCGAGATCGCCGAGAAGGGTCACCTGCCCGCCGAGGTGCTCGATTCCGCGGCGGTGACCATCGCCAAGCTGTGGGAGGTGTTCGTCAAGGAGGACGCCACCCTGGTCGAGGTCAACCCGTTGGTGCGAACGCCCGACGATCAGATCCTCGCGCTGGACGGCAAGGTCACGCTGGACGCCAACGCCGACTTCCGCCATCCCGACCATGCGGAGTTCGAGGACAAGGACTCGACGGATCCGCTGGAGCTCAAGGCCAAGGAGCACGACCTCAACTACGTCAAGCTCGACGGCGAGGTCGGCATCATCGGCAACGGCGCGGGCCTGGTCATGTCGACACTCGACGTCACCGCGTACGCCGGTGAGAAGCATGGCGGAGTGAAGCCGGCCAACTTCCTCGACATCGGCGGCGGCGCCTCGGCCGAGGTGATGGCCGCAGGCCTGGACGTCATCCTGAACGACTCTCAGGTCAAGAGCGTGTTCGTGAACGTGTTCGGCGGCATCACCTCGTGTGACGCCGTCGCCAACGGCATCGTCAACGCGCTGAAGATCCTCGGTGACGAGGCCAACAAGCCGCTGGTGGTCCGACTCGACGGCAACAACGTCGAGGAAGGCCGTCGCATCCTGGCCGAGGCCAACCACCCGCTGGTGATCCAGGCCGAGACCATGGACGCCGGTGCCGACAAAGCCGCCGAGCTGGCGAACAAGTAAGGGACGCAAGCTATGTCGATTTTTCTGAACAAGGACTCCAAGGTCATCGTCCAGGGCATCACCGGCGGTGAGGGCACCAAGCACACCGCGCTGATGCTCAAGGCTGGCACGCAGCTGGTCGGTGGCGTCAACGCGCGCAAGGCCGGAACGACCGTGTCGCACAAGGACAAAGACGGTAACGACGTCGAGCTGCCGGTGTTCGGCACCGTCGCCGAGGCCATCAAGGAGACGGGCGCCGACGTGTCGGTCGTCTTCGTGCCGCCGAAGTTCGCCAAGGACGCGATCATCGAGGCCATCGACGCCGAGATTCCGCTGCTGGTGGTCATCACCGAGGGAATTCCGGTGCAGGACAGCGCATATGCGTGGGCCTATAACGTCGAGAAGGGCCAGAAGACCCGCATCATCGGCCCGAACTGCCCCGGCATCATCACGCCTGGCGAGGCGCTGGCGGGTATCACGCCGGCCAACATCACCGGCTCCGGTCCGGTCGGCCTGGTGTCGAAGTCGGGCACGCTGACCTACCAGATGATGTTCGAGTTGCGCGACTTCGGCTTCTCTACGGCCATCGGCATCGGCGGTGACCCGGTCATCGGCACCACCCACATCGATGCCATCGAGGCGTTCGAGAAGGATCCCGAGACCAAGATCATCGTGATGATCGGCGAGATCGGCGGCGACGCCGAGGAGCGGGCGGCCGACTACATCAAGGCCAACGTCTCCAAGCCGGTCGTCGGCTACGTCGCGGGCTTCACCGCGCCGGAGGGCAAGACGATGGGCCACGCGGGTGCGATCGTGTCGGGTTCGTCGGGCACCGCCGCCGCGAAGAAGGAAGCGCTGGAGGCCGCCGGCGTCAAGGTCGGTAAGACCCCGTCGGAGACCGCCAACCTGGCGCGGGAGATCCTGCAGAGCCTCTAAGGCCTCATCGAAACTGTCCCCTACCTCCAGGTAGGGGACAGTTTCGCGTTCGGGGGCGTGACGTGCGCCGCAGAATTAGGAACACGTTCTAACAATCCGTTAGCCTGACGAATTAACACGTGTCAGGAGGTCTGTAATGGCAGTCGATCCGCGTACGCCGGTGTTGGTCGGTGTCGGCCAGTTCACCGAGCGCATCGACGACCCCTCCTATCGGGGCATGTCGTCCGTGGAGTTGGCGACGGCGGCGGCGGAGGCCGCGCTAGCCGACACCGGCGTGGATTCGGCCGCCGTTGCGGGTGCGATCGAGGTGTTCGCCGGACTGCGGCAGTTCGAGATCTGCACGCCCTACACCAAGCCGCCGCTCGGCTGCTCCGACAACTATTTGCGGTCGGTGGCGCGCCGGATCGGGGCCGACCCGAAGCGTGCCGTGCTGGAACCCATCGGCGGCAACGGCCCGCAGAAGCTGGTGACGGAATTCGCCGGGGCGATCGCCGCAGGCGACGTCGAGGTCGCGTTGGTACTGGGTTCCGAGAACGGTTCCACGCTGCGGACTTTTGCGCGCCGCGATGACAAGCCAGACCACAGTGAGACCGTCGGCGGCCAGCTCGAGGACCGCGGCTACGGCTTCGAGCAGTACATGAGCGAATACACCGCGACCCACGGTCTCACCGGCGCCCCCGTCCAGTACGGGCTGTTGGACAATGCGCGCCGCGCGCGGCTGGGCCTCAGCGTCGAGGACTACCTTCGCAGCATGGCAGAGCTCTTCTCGCCGTTCTCCAAAGTTGCTGCCAAGAACCCGTTTTCGTCTTCACCGGTGGAGCGTTCGGTCGACGAGTTGATGACGGTCACCGACGAGAACCGGATGATCTGCGATCCGTATCCGCGCCTGATGGTGGCGCGCGATCAGGTGAACCAGGGTGCGGCCGTGCTGCTGATGTCGGTGTCGGCCGCGCGCCGGCTCGGTGTGGCCGAGGAGAAGTGGGTGTATCTGCACGGTCACGCGGATCAAACCGAGCAGGATCTCCTGAACCGCGTTGACCTCAGTGTGAGCATTTCGGCGAAACAGGCGGTGGCAGAGGCGCTTCGGGTGGCAGACATCGGTATCGACGATGTGGCGTCATTCGATCTCTACAGCTGCTTCCCGTTCCCCGTCTTCGCGGTGTGCGACGAGTTCGGCTTGGCGCCGAACGATCCGCGCGGAATGACGCTGACCGGCGGCCTGCCCTATTTCGGTGGCCCGGGCAACAGCTACTCCCTGCACGGTATCGGCGAGACGGTTGCCGAAATGCGGGACAAGCCAGGCACATTCGGTCTCGTCGGCGCCAACGGCGGAATCATGTCCAAGTACTCGGTAGGGGTGTACTCGACCGAACCACGCGACTGGGCCCCCGACCGCAGCAAGGAGCTGCAGGCCGATATCGCTGCGCTCCCCAAGGTCGCGGTGACCCGTAACGTCGAGGGGCGCGGCACCATCGAGACGTACTCGGTGCGCTACGACTGGCCCGTCCGAACCGGCGTCATCATCGGGCGCCTGGACGCCGACGGCAGCCGATTCATGGCGCTGACCACCGACGAGGAGTTGGTGGGGTTGATGAGCGACGGTGACCCGATCGGTGCGGCGATCTCCGTCACCTGCGACGGCAAGAAGAACACCGCCTCGCTCAGCGTTTAGACCAGCGCGGCGAGCTTGCCCGCCAGGCGCTCCACGTAGGCCGCGACCTCGTCCGCCGATTTGTCGGGCAGGCCGAACAGCACCTCGGTGACCCCGAGATCGGCCCACCGCGCCAGCTTGTCGGGGTCGGGCTTGAAGTCCAGCGCGACGATCTGCGGTGCGCCGTCGCGGCCCGCCGCCGCCCAGGTGTCCTGCAGCAGCTTGACCGGCGCGTCTATGTCGAAGTCACGCGGTGTGGTGATCCAGCCGTCGGCCGAGCGCGCGATCCACTTGAAGTTCTTCTCGTTCCCGGCTGCGCCCACCAGCACCGGGATGTGCGCCTGGACCGGCTTCGGCCAGGCCCAGCTGGGCCCGAACTTGACGAACTCGCCGTCGTAGGAGGCTTCCTCCTGAGTCCACAGCGCGCGCATGGCCTCCAGGTATTCGCGCAACATCGTGCGGCGCCGGCCGGGCGGGACGTTATGGTCGGCCAATTCGTCTGTGTTCCAACCGAATCCGACGCCGAGGGATACGCGGCCGCCGGAAAGATGATCCAGCGTGGCGATCGACTTCGCCAGGGTGATCGGGTCGTGTTCGACCGGCAGCGCCACCGCCGTGGACAGCCGCACCCGCGAGGTCACCGCGCAGGCGGCGCCCAACGACACCCAGGGATCGAGGGTGCGCATATAGCGGTCATCGGGCAGTGATTCGTCACCCGTCGTGGGGTGCGCGGCCTCTCGCTTGACCGGGATATGCGTGTGTTCGGGCACGTAGAACGTGGTGAAGCCATGTTCGTCGGCCAGCTTGGCAGCGGATGCCGGGTCGATGCCCCGGTCGCTGGTGAAAAGTACGAGCCCGTAGTCCATAGCTGAATTAGAACGTGTTCTAGTCTGAAGGGCAAGACCGGGGTCCCCAACCGCAGACGAGGCCCTGGTGGCCGTTCGCTGCGGTGGTGTGAACCATTTCGCATTCTGCCGTGACACCCCGCGTGAGCGCCGGGTATCCGCCTTTGGCAAGCACGACGAATTACTTTGCCGGGTAACGGCATCGGTCCGGCGCCCGACATAGTCCAGGAAAGCTCCATTCGATTCGATTGCATGTTGAGCACGAATGCCCGGCGCAGTCGCCGGTGCAAAAACCAAATCCTGAGGCAAATTCATGGCCCGCGTTAACCGTGGCGGCGTCGTATTCGGCGCCGTTTTATTGATGTTCATCGCGTTCGTCGTCTTCGGCGGACGCCTGCTGGGAGGCGAGAGCCATTCCGGCGCACCACCATCGGTGCCCTCGTCGACCACCGACGAAGGCTCCTCCGGCTTCCAGCAGGTACCCGTGCCCCGCGCGCCCGGCGATCGCAGTGTCGGCGCCTCAGGAGGTGCGTTACCCCAGGCCGACGGCGTCCAGGCGGTCTCAGCGGAACCCCCGTCGTCGTCGGTGCCGCAGGCGCAGCGCCAGGATGACGCATCCTGGCCGCAGTTCATCCTCTACGGCCTGCTGATCGCGGTGTCGTCGGCGCTGTTCATCGTGGCCGCCACCACGCTCTGGTGGATGCTGCATGCCTGGCGCAGTCCAGACGTGTTGGCATCGACAGGGTTTCGCCGACGGTCCGCGCGGAGCCCACGCTCGTTCTCACTGCTGTTGCCCGCGAGACACGAAGAAGATGTGCTCGGCGACACCGTCGATGCGCTGGCGCGGCTGGACCATCCCTCCTACGAGGTGATCGTCATCATCGGCCATGACGACCCCGACACTGAGCGGGTGGCCCGTGCCGCCGCCGCGCGGCACCGCCGGACAGTGCGGGTGGTCATCGACGACAACATCCCGAAGAACAAGCCGAAGGCGCTCAACACGGCGCTGCCGGCCTGTCGCGGCGAGATCGTCGGGGTGTTCGACGCGGAGGACGAGGTACACCCGCGCCTACTGCGGCTCGTCGAGGCGCGGTTCGAGGAGTCCCGCGCCGACGTCGTCCAGGCCGGCGTGCAGCTGATGAACGTGCGGTCGACGTGGTGGTCGCTGCGCAACTGTCTGGAGTACTACTTCTGGTTCCGGTCGCGCCTGCACTTCCACGCCGACCAGCGGTTCATTCCGCTTGGTGGCAACACGGTGTTCGTCCGCACCGAGCTGTTGCGTGCGGTGGGGGGCTGGGACCGCAATTGTCTGGCCGAGGACTGCGAGATCGGGGTGCGACTGTCGACCCGCGGGGCGCGCGTCGCCGTGGCCTACGACCCCAAGGTCGTGACGCGGGAGGAGACGCCCGGATCCGTCCGTGCTCTGGTCAAACAGCGCACCCGCTGGGATCAGGGCTTCATGCAGGTGTACCGCAAGGGGGAATGGCGCAGGCTGCCCAGCAGGCGTCAGCGCCTGCTGGCGCGCTACACGCTGGCGATGCCGTTCCTGCAGGCGGCCACCGGTGCACTGCTACCGATCGCGATCGCTTCGATGTTCGTGCTCAAGGTTCCGGTTCCGATGACCCTCCTGACGTTCCTGCCGTTGGCGCCGACGCTCGTCACAGTGGCCGTCGAGTCGGCGGCACTCAGCGAGTTCGGCAAGGAGTTCGGCATCCGGATCCGGCTCTGGGATCACCTTCGGCTCGTGTTGGGCGCGTTTCCTTACCAGCTCCTACTCGCCGCGGCCGCTGTTCGCTCGGTGTGGCGTCAGAGCAGGGGACAGGGCGGCTGGGAGAAGACATCACACGCCAACGCCCACCGCACCGCAGAACCGGAACGGATCGCGGCATGAACCGACTGAGAAGGCTGAATCCGTCGATCCCGGTCGTTGCAATCCTGTTGCTGCTGACCGCGATACCGCGGTTGGTCAATCTGACCGGATCGCCGACCCGCCTCGACGACGAGGGAACCTATGTCGCACAGGCGTTTGCGGTCTCCGAATGGGGTGAGCTCGCCCACTACACCTACTGGTATGACCACCCGCCCGCCGGCTGGCTGCAGCTGGCCGCGTGGAACATGGTCGTCGGCAACGAATTCGGTGGCAGCGCGGTGGTCGCGGGCCGGTACCTGATGGTCCTGGTCGCGGTGCTCACGGCGACGCTGCTCTGGATGCTGGGCCGACGGATCGGGATGTCGCGCCTGGCCGTTGCGGCCGCGGTGACCATCTACGCGGTGTCGCCGTTGGCGATCTCGCTCAGCCGCTCGGTCTATCTCGACAACCTGGCGATCGCGTGGCTGCTGGGCGCGCTGGTGCTGGTGTGCTCTCCGCGGCACCGGTTGTCCGCGATCTTCGGCGCCGCAGCATGTTTCGGCATCTGTGTGTTGACCAAAGAGACGATGATGCTGCTCGTGCCGATGTTGGCATGGCTGGTGTGGATCAAGACTGCCCCCGCCACCCGTCGATACGCGTTGACCGTCTTTGCCGCGGTCTTCGGTGTGGCCGTCAGCACCTATCTACTGATGGCCGTGGTGCGAGGCGAGCTCCTGCCGGGTCCTGGCCACGTGAGCCTGTGGGAAGGCATCAAGTTTCAGCTGTGGCAGCGTGAGGACAGCGGTGCGCTCGGCGATCCCCAGTCGCTCAAACGTCACACCATCGACGAGTGGCTGGCACTCGACCCCGCTCTGCCATGGCTCGCCGCACCGATCGCCTTGACCGGCTTGCTCATTGAGCGCATCAGGCCGTTCGCAGTCGGACTGCTGATCCTCGTCGTCACGGTTGTCCGACCGGGCTACCTACCGGTGCCGTTTGTGATCGCCGCCCTACCGTTCATCGCGCTTTTGGCCGCGGGTATCGGCGAGGCCGGGGTGGCTCGATTGCGCCAACGTGCCGAGGCGCCGCGGCCCAGTGCCGCCCGGTACCTGCGCACCGCGGCCGTGGCGGCGACGGCGCTGGTCGCTTCCGTGGTGGTGTCGCTGTGGCTGCCCAGCTATCACAGTGTGCTTGTCGCCGACAACGATGCGTCGATGCGCCAAGCGCAGCAATGGATCACCCAGAATGTGCCCAAACCGGACCGGCTCATCGTCGACGACGCATTGTGGGTGGACCTGGTCGACGACGGACGCGACAGGCGCAACGTCATCTGGTCCTACAAGGTCGACACCGACCAGCAGGTGCAGAACTGGGCACCGCGCGGCTGGGCCGACTACGAGTGGGTGGTGTCGACGGCGTCGATGCGCGCCAACATGCCCGATGAAGGCGTCCTCACCGATGCGATGTCCCACGCCCGCCCCGTGGCGACCTTCGGTTCCGGCGGTAAGCGGGTCGACGTGTTACGTGTTGACACCGGATCCTCGTCCGAACCCGGGGCTCCCGCGCTGCCCTCGTTCGGTGGGCAGGTCGCGGCCCGTCTCGACGCGGCAAGCAACCCCGATGCGGTTGCGGCGCTGCAGTCACGCACCGTCGACCAGCGGGTGGTCGCCGCGCTCGCGGTTCTGTCATCCACACAACCCGTTGTGCTCGATGGGTTTTCGGCCATCGACGCGGAGAGGGTCGCAGGAACGCCGCAACGGGAGTTCACACTGAGGGGCGCGCCGGGACAGCTGCAGACGTTCGTCGCCTTCTTCGAACGGCAGAGTGAGCCATTCGCAGTCGAGTCCGCCAAAATCGACGGCGACAAACTCCGGGTCCGATTCCCGGCCCGCGCAACGGATGTCGGTCTCGGCGAGGGACAGGCCGCGCCCGCCGAGGGGACGGCCGCGGTGCGGGTCGCCGATGTGCGCAGGACCGTCCCGGCCGATCACATCGAGTTCGTCCGCATCGACGGGGGCGCGGACGGATCGGTCCACGCCGGGCCGGACCCGGCGACGTATCGGACGTTGCCGGCGGGCGCCTACGTCATGCTGACGGTGGGCGATCGCGGCGCTGCCCCGAAGATGCGCCAGGCGTTCACCGTGGCGCCCGGTGGTGTCTACACGCTCGCATTGTTCTCCGCAGCCGAATCCACCGATTTGGCAGCACAACTCGCTCCCGACAGTGCGCCGGGCGGTCCTGGGGTGCGGCTGCTGCACGCGGCCGGTGTCGCAGGAGCTGTCCGACTCACGTTGACGCCGCCGGGCGGCGAGCCCACCGTTCTCGCCGACAACGCGCAGTACGGACTGATCACCGGTTACGCCCCGATGCCCGCGGGCCGTTACGACGCGACGGTGACGGCCAACGGCCACGAATGGCGGATACCCGTTGAGGTGGCCGACGGTGGACCGACGACGCTGGTGCTCAACGACGGCCAGGACGGCCCGCTGCTGCACGGGATGCATGACGTGCCCGGTGCCGCCGCGCCGCTGGATCCGCCGAACCTGACGATGCCCGCTGCGGGTGCCGTCCCCGAGAAGACGCCATCGCAGGACGTGCATGCAGATACGTGGCGCGGCAAGATGATCCCCGTCGTGCTGTGCGCCGTCGTCATCGTCGGCGCGTCCGTCGTGTTCGCGAAAACCCGAGGGAGGCAGCGATGATGAGCAAGCTACGGATCGGTGCCCTGTACGCCCTGGCGCTCATCGTGATCGTCGGCGCGGGATGGGGAATCGCGCAGGCGGTCGACCCGAGGATCACCGCCAGTGACATTCAGGGCATGCGTGAAGCGGCCGCAGTGCAAGCCGGTCGGGAATTCCTCGACGAATACGTCGAGGACGACGGCAGGGTGGTCCGCCGGGACGAGGGCGGCGACGTCGTCAGCGAGGGACAGGCCTACGGCATGCTGATCGCCGTCGCGGTCGGCGACGAGGCCTGCTTCCGGAAGATCTGGGACTGGACCAAGACGCACCTGAGCAGACCCGACGGGTTGCTGTCGTGGCGTTGGGCCGACGGCGCCGTCACCGACGCCAACAGCGCCGCCGATGCAGATCTGGACGTGGCAAGATCACTTCTATTGGCGGGCAACCGATTTGAGGATAACGGTCTTGCGGAGGACGGCAAGCAGCTCGGTCGACACATCCTGGATGCCGAGAGCATCCCCGTCGGTGGTCGCACCGCACCCAGTGAGCAGGTGGTGGTGCCGGGCCGGATGGTGGTCGCAGGCAACTGGGCGACCGCACCGCCGTTCTCCGTCAACCCGGGATATTTCAGTCCCCGCGCCGAGCTTGAGCTCTTCCAGGTGTCTGCGGACCAACGATGGCGGGAGATCAGCCGATCCCAGCGAGTGCTCAGCTGGCAGCTGATCGGCGGGGGAGCGCTGCCGCCGGACTGGGCAGTCGTCGATGAGGCCGGCCATGCAGTGCCGATGCCGGCGCCGGGGGGCGGACCCGTGCACTTCGGCCTCGACGCCGCGCGCGTGCCGATCCGGTTCGCCGAATCCTGCGATCCCGCCGACCGCGAAGTGGCCGCCGGGATGCGCACCGTCGTCGCGGCGCCCGGCGATGTCCCCGGTCTGCGCAACCTCGACGGGACGCCGGCAGGAGACTGGCAGCATCCGGTGGCACTGGTGGCCGCTGCGGCGGCCGACGACGCGGCGGGGGACGACGACGCCGCGGCGACCCGTCTCGATGAGGCGACGGCGCTGCAGCGGCAGTACCCGACGTACTTCGGCTCCGCCTGGGTGGCGCTGGGCCGGATCATGTTGGCCACCTCGTTGCTGGGCGAATGCCCGCAGAACGGCGGACGTTTCCTTCATCGCGATCCATAACGATGACCAACAGGCCGCCCGGCGATGGGATGGCTTCCCATGACGACCGAACGCATCGCAGACCACATCAAGTTCGCGTACTGGGTGCCCAACGTCAGCGGGGGCCTGGTGACCAGCGATATCGAACAGCGCACCGACTGGAACTACGAATACAACGCCAAACTCGCTCAGACGGCGGAGAACAACGGCTTCGAGTACGCGCTGTCGCAGGTGCGCTACGAGGCCAGCTACGGCGCGGAGTACCAGCACGAATCGACCAGTTTCTCGCTGGCGCTGCTGCTGGCCACGCAGCGGCTCAAGGTGATCGCCGCGGTTCATCCGGGTCTGTGGCAGCCGGCCGTGCTCGCGAAACTCGGTGCGACGGCCGACCATCTGTCCAACGGCCGCTTCGCCGTCAACGTCGTATCAGGCTGGTTCAAGGACGAATTCACGCATCTGGGTGAACCATGGCTCGAACACGACGAGCGGTACCGCCGCAGCGCGGAGTTCCTGCAGGTGCTGCGCAAGATCTGGACCGAGGACGACGTGGATTTCCGCGGCGACTTCTACCGCATCCACGACTTCACGCTCAAGCCCAAACCCGTTA
Organism: Mycobacterium barrassiae; assembly: GCF_025822765.1. Lineage (GTDB taxonomy): Bacteria > Actinomycetota > Actinomycetes > Mycobacteriales > Mycobacteriaceae > Mycobacterium > Mycobacterium barrassiae. The sequence continues at coordinate 240,266 of NZ_JACKUK010000025.1, forward strand.
CCACCCCCGATCGGCCGAATCCCGAAATTTTCCAGGGCGGCAATTCAACGGCCGCGCGGCGTAACGGCGGCCGCTACGCCGACTGGTACTTCTCCAACGGCAAGGACTTCGACGGCGTCACCGAACAAATTGTGGAGGTCCGCGATCACGCCCGCGACGCGGGACGCGAGGTGCGATTCGGCCTCAATGGATTCATCATCGCGCGCGACACCGAGAAAGAAGCCCGCGACGTCCTCCGCGAGATCATCGAGAAGGCCAATCGTCCGGCGGTGGCGGGGTTCCACGCCGCTGTGCAGCAGGCAGGCAACTCGACCGCGGACAAGCGCGGAATGTGGGCCGACTCGACGTTCGAGGACTTGGTCCAGTACAACGACGGGTTCCGCACCCAATTGATCGGCACTCCCGAGCAGATCGCGGAACGCATTGCGGCGTATCGCAAACGCGGAGTCGACCTCATTCTCGGAGGCTTCCTGCACTTCCAGGAGGAGATCGAGTACTTCGGCTCGCATGTGCTGCCGTTGGTTCGCGAAATCGAGGAATCCGAGAAGGACGCAGGGGGTGCGCCGGCCGAACCCTTGCTGGCTTCTCTCTAACCGTCGGTGCGCTAGCGTGGGTTGAAGCCGTCGAGCACAGGAGAGGTCATGTCGTACCCGCAAGGTCCGCCCGGAAACCCCGGATACCCGCCCGCGCAGCAGCCGACGACTCAGTTCGCCGCGCCGACCCAACAATTCGGAAGGACGCCCGAACCCGCACCCGCCGGACCTGCGGGCGCCAGCCCGCTGCCGATGTACCTGACGATCGCGGTCGCGGTGCTCGGACTCGGCGTGTACCTGTCCAGCTTCGGCCCGCTGTTCACGGCCGGCGCGGACTACTTCACGCCGACACTGCTCGACCTCGCGGTGGTCGCGTCGATCGCCGCCGGGTTGATCGCGGGTGTCTCCCTGCTGCCCAAGCAGAAGGCTCTGCCCGCGGTGCTCGCCGTCCTCTCGGTGCTTGCGTTTCTGCTCGTGATCGCGATCGTGCTGACGGCGCCGCAAGGGGTGTCCCTCGACTGGGGTCTCTACCTGATCATCGCGTTCACCATGTTCCAGGCCATCGTCGCGGTGGCGATCCTGCTGTTCGACGCGGGCATCATCAGCCCGCCCGCGCCGCGGCAACCTCGATACGAGCAGCAGCAGTACGGCCAGTACGGCGCGCCGGGCGGGCAATATTACGGACACGCCCAGCACGGCGGTCCGCCGCAGCAGCAGGGCCCGCCACAGCGTCAGGGCTATCCATCGCAGTACGGCGGATATCAGAGCAGCGGTCCGTCGACCGGCGGATACGGCGGCGCTCATCAGAGCGGACCCCCGACACCCCCGACCGGCTTCCCGGCCTACGGCCAGCCGCCGTCGAGCTCCGCGCCGACCACCGAGACGCAGTCGCCGTCGCAATCGGGGGCGTCTTCCACGCAGTCGGGCCTCCCGCCGTCGTAGTCTGAGCCGCGCGTGCGTCAACTTCGCGCGCGCGTGAGCTTGCGCGAGGAGCGGCCTTAGTGGAAAACCGGCCAGTCGGCACACGTCAGGCGCGTGAGCTGCTTCGGGTCGCGTTCGGGCCGTCCGTCGTGGCACTGGGCATCATCGCGGCGGTGGTGTTGCTGCAGCTGCTGATCGCCAACAGCGACATGACCGGCGCGCTGGGTGCGATCGCGAGCATGTGGTTGGGCGTGCACCTGGTGCCGATCTCGATCGGCGGCAGTGAGCTCGGCGTGATGCCGCTGCTGCCCATGCTCGCGATGGTGTGGGGCACCGCACGCTCCACAGCGGGGGCCACGTCGCCGCAAGGCTCCTGGTTCGTCACGCGCTGGGTCGTCGCATCCGCCTTGGGCGGCCCGCTGCTGATCGCCGCGATCTCGCTGGCCGTCATCCACGACGCCGCGTCCGTGCTCACCAAGCTCCAGACTCCCGACGCGCTGCGCGCATTCGGCTGCGTGCTGGCGGTGCACGCGGTCGGCGCGGTGATCGGGGTCGGATCGAGGATCGGCCGACGAGTGCTTGCGGACTCGCCACTGCCCGACTGGCTGCCCGACGCGTTTCGTGCGGCTGCCGCCGGCGTGCTGGCGCTGGTCGGGCTGTCCGGCGTCGTGGTGGCGGGGTCGCTGATCGTGCACTGGGCGACGATGGACGATCTCTACGGCGTCACCAACTCGGTGTTCGGGCAGTTCAGCCTGACGCTGTTGGCGGCGCTGTACATCCCCAACGTGCTCGTCGGCGCAGCCGCGGTCGCCGTCGGGTCCAGTGCGCACATCGGGCTGGCGACATTCAGTGCGTTCACCGTGTTCGGCGGGGACATCCCGGCGCTGCCGGTGCTGGCGGCCGTTCCTACGCCACCGCTGGGCCCAGTGTGGGTGGCGCTGCTCATCGTCGCGGCGGCCTCCGGTGTGGCATTGGGCCAACAGTCGGCGCGCAAACCGCTGCCGCTGGTACCGGCCATCGGCAAGCTCCTCGTCGCCGCCGCGCTCGCCGCACTGGTCATGGCGCTGCTCGGCTACGCCGGGGGCGGTCGGCTGGGTAACTTCGGGCCGGTCGGTGTCGACCAGGCGACGTTCGGGCCGGCCGTCTTCCTCTGGTTTGCCGGGATCGGAGCGTTGACCGTGGCGATGACCGGCGGTATCGCGCGGCGGGTCAAGGCGCCCAAACCGGCTCCGGACCCCGAGCCAGAGCCCGAGTCGGAGCCGGACGCAGACGAGCCTGAGCCGCGGGAGGACCAGGAGCCGGTGGCCGCCGAGCTGGTGGCCGAGGGGCCGGACGTCGAGCCGGAGATCGAGGAGGCCGAGGAGTTCGAGGAGCCCGAGGCCGCAGACCTCGACCTCCCGCCTGCCCCCGCCGAGCCGCCGGGCGTCTTCACCGACACCCCGGCGGACCCAATTGCAGACCCGTCGGCGGACCCCTTCGAGGACCCCGAGGAGCACTTCGTCGCGGACAACGACGGCGATCCGGACCCGACCACAGGTCGCGCACCTGACGGCGATGACTAGGCTGCCAGGCGTGCAGCAACCGGTTCATGTGCCCCCGAAGGTGCCTGCACGGGTTGTCGTGCTGGCATCTGGCACCGGTTCGCTGTTGCGATCACTTCTCGATGCCACCAGCGGCGACTACCCGGCCAGCATCGTCGCGGTCGGCGTCGACCGCGACTGCCCGGCCGTCCGCATCGCCGCGGAGGCATCCGTGCCGAGCTATGCCGTTCGGCTGCGCGACCATGCCGACCGCGACGCGTGGGACGTCGCCATCACCGAGGCCACCGCAGCCCACGAGCCCGACCTGATCGTGTCCGCCGGGTTCATGAAAATACTTGGCCCCCATTTTCTTTCCCGCTTCATGGGCAGGATCATCAACACTCATCCCGCGCTGTTGCCCGCCTTCCCGGGCGCGCACGCGGTTCCCGATGCGCTCGAGTACGGCGTCAAGGTGACGGGCTGCAGCGTGCACCTCGTCGATGCCGGAACCGACACCGGCCCGTTGCTGGCCCAGGAAGCCGTGCCCGTACTCGACGATGACGACGAAGCCGCCCTGCACGAGCGGATCAAGGTCGTCGAACGGCGACTGCTCGTGGATGTGCTGGCCGCGGTGGCGACCCGCGGTGTGACCTGGACCGGACGAAAGGCGAAAATAGGATGACTGACCGTAGGGCTATTCGGCGCGCATTGATCAGCGTGTACGACAAGACCGGTCTCGCCGACCTCGCGCGCGGTCTGCACGAGGCGGGCGTCGAACTAGTCTCGACCGGTTCGACCGCGAAAACCATTGCCGACGCTGGGGTTCCGGTCACCTCCGTCGAACAGGTCACCGGGTTCCCCGAGGTGCTCGACGGCAGGGTCAAGACGCTGCATCCGCATGTGCACGCGGGGTTGCTCGCCGATCAGCGCAAGCCCGCCCACGTGGCGGCGCTCGCCGAACTCGGTGTCGCACCATTCGAATTGGTGGTCGTCAACCTCTACCCGTTCAGTCAGACCGTCGATTCCGGCGCCGGTGAGGACGAATGCGTCGAACAGATCGACATCGGCGGTCCATCGATGGTGCGTGCGGCCGCCAAGAATCATCCGAGCGTCGCGGTGGTCGTCGATCCGCTGGGTTACGACGGTGTGCTCGCCGCGGTGCGGGCCGGCGGGTTCACGCTCGAGGAGCGGAAGAAGCTGGCGGCCTTGGCATTCCGGCATACCGCTGAGTACGACGTCGCGGTGGCGGGTTGGATGTCGTCTGTGCTGGTGTCCGAAGGCGATTCGGCTCCAGCGTCGTTGCCCGTTTGGGCGGGCGCGACATGGCGTCGTGAAGCCGTGCTGCGGTACGGCGAGAATCCACATCAGCAGGCGGCGTTGTATCGCAACGACGTGGACTGGCCGGGACTCGCGCAGGCCCAGCAGCTGCACGGAAAAGAGATGTCCTACAACAACTACACCGATGCCGACGCCGCATGGCGGGCCGCATTCGACCACGAAGAGATCTGCGTGGCGATCATCAAGCACGCCAATCCGTGCGGGATCGCGATCTCGTCGGTGTCGGTGGCCGACGCCCACCGCAAGGCCCACGAATGCGATCCGCTGTCCGCGTTCGGCGGGGTGATCGCGGCCAACACCGAAGTGACCGTCGAGATGGCCGAGACGGTCGCCGACATCTTCACCGAGGTGATCATCGCGCCCGCATACGAACCGGGTGCGGTGGAAGTCCTTGCGCGCAAGAAGAACATCCGCGTCTTGTTGGCGTCCGAGCCGCAGACCGGTGGCACCGAGTTCCGTCAGATCAGCGGTGGGCTGCTGATTCAGCAGCGCGACGAGTTCACCGCGCCCGGCGACGATGCCGACAACTGGACGCTGGCCACCGGCTCACCCGCGGACCCGGCGACGCTCGCCGACCTCAAGTTCGCGTGGCGGACGTGCCGCGCGGTGAAATCCAACGCGATCGTGGTCGCCGCCGACGGCGCGACCGTCGGGGTCGGCATGGGACAGGTCAATCGGGTGGACGCCGCCAAGCTCGCCGTGCAGCGCGCCGGCGACCGCGTCCGCGGCGCCGTCGCCGCATCCGACGCCTTCTTCCCGTTCCCCGACGGGCTCGAGGTGCTGACGGAGGCCGGCGTGAAGGCGATCGTGCACCCGGGCGGGTCGGTGCGTGACGAAGAAGTCACGGCGGCGGCCGCCAATGCGGGCATCACGCTGTACCTGACCGGCGCCCGCCACTTCGCGCACTGACGTTTCGCGCTAGGAGTTGCGGATCTTGTCGATCAGCTTCGACTTGGTGAGAGCCGAGTAGCCGGAGATGCCGATCTCCTTGGCCCGCTTCTTCAGCTCCGGAACCGTCCAGTCGTCGTAGGAACCGGACTTCCCGCCCTTGCGGCCCACGGCCGAGGTCCCGCGAGCAGCGGCGGCATTGGCGATCCTGGCGGACTTCTGCTTCGAGTTGCCCTCCTCGCGCAGGTCCTCGTACAGCTTTTCGTTCTTGATAGACGGATTTGGCATTCCGATGCTCCCTATCTGATTGCTCACCGAAGAGTGCCCGTTGCCTCGCCTTTTATGCAGGGATTGAGCGGTTGTGTCGACCGGGGGACACGCGCATGCGCGGCACACGTCGTAGCGTGGAGTGGTGACTTCACCGAACGACCTGCCCCGCACCGTCGGAGAGCTGCGCGCCTCCGGTCACGTCGAACGGGGCGTCAAAGCCGAGATCCGAGAGAACCTGCTGGCTGCGCTAGCCGAGGGGCGAGACGCATGGCCAGGCATCCTGGGCTTCGAGGACACCGTGATCCCGCAGCTGGAACGAGCCCTGATCGCCGGGCACGACGTGGTGCTCCTCGGCGAACGCGGACAGGGCAAGACGCGGCTGCTGCGGGCGCTGACCGGTCTGCTCGACGAGTGGACTCCCGTCATCGCGGGTGCGGAACTGAACGAGCACCCGTACTCGCCGATCACGCCCGAGTCGATCCGGCGGGCCGCGGACTCCGGGGACGACCTGCCCGTCGAGTGGCGGCACCGCAGCGAGCGCTACACCGAGAAGCTGGCGACCCCCGACACCAGCGTGGCCGACCTCGTCGGCGACATCGACCCCATCAAGGTGGCCGAGGGCCGCAGCCTCGGTGACCCCGAGACCATCGCCTACGGTCTGATCCCGCGCGCGCACCGCGGCATCGTCGCGATCAACGAGCTGCCCGACCTAGCCGAGCGCATCCAGGTGTCGATGCTGAACGTGATGGAGGAGCGCGACATCCAGGTGCGCGGCTACACGCTGCGGCTGCCGCTGGACGTGATCGTCGTCGCCAGCGCCAACCCCGAGGACTACACCAACCGCGGGCGCATCATCACACCGCTCAAGGACCGCTTCGGCGCTGAGATCCGCACGCACTACCCGTACGAACTCGAGGCCGAGGTAGGCGTCATCCGTCAGGAGGCGCATCTGGCCGCCGAGGTTCCCGAGTACCTGCTGCACGTGCTCGCCCGGTTCGCGCGCTACCTGCGCGAGTCGCGCTCGATCGACCAGCGTTCCGGTGTCTCGGCGCGCTTCGCGATTGCGGCGGCCGAGACCGTCGCGGCTTCGGCCCGGCACCGCGCGGCCCTGCTCGGCGAAGAGGATCCGGTGGCCCGAGTGGTCGACCTGTCGACCGTGATCGACGTGCTGCGCGGCAAATTGGAGTTCGAATCCGGCGAGGAGGGCCGCGAGCAGGCCGTGCTCGAACACCTCCTGCGCCGTGCCACCGCCGACACCGCGCAGCGACTGCTCGGCGGCATCGACGTCGGTCCGCTGGTCGTCGCGATCGAGAACGGTTCCGCGGTCACCACCGGCGAGCGGGTGTCCTCCCGCGAGGTGCTCGCCGCGGTGCCGGAGGTCCCGGCGATCGCGGAGATCCAGAAACGGCTCGGGGCGACCAGCGACGGTCAGCGTGCGGCCGCCGTCGAGCTGGCGCTCGAGGCGCTGTATTTGGCCAAACGCATCGACAAGGTGTCCTCAGAGGGCGAAACCGTTTATGGCTAAACGCACTTCGCGGTATTCGCGATACACCGGCGGCCCCGACCCCCTGGCTCCGCCGATCGATCTGCGCGAGGCGCTCGAGCAGATCGGCCAGGACGTGATGGAGGGCAGCTCGCCCCGTCGCGCACTGTCGGAGTTGTTGCGGCGCGGCACGCAGAATATGCGTGGCGCGGACAAGCTCGCCGCCGAGGCCAACCGTCGCCGCCGGGAACTGTTACAGCGCAATAATCTCGACGGCACCCTACAGGAGATCAAGAAGCTGCTCGACGAGGCGGTGCTGGCCGAGCGTAAGGAACTGGCGCGGGCGCTCGACGACGATGCGCGGTTCAACGAGATGCGGATCGAGTCGTTGCCGCCGTCGCCCGCGAAGGCCGTGCAAGAGCTCTCCGACTACGACTGGCGAAGTGCCGAGGCGCGCGAAAAGTACGAGCAGATCAAGGATCTCCTCGGTCGCGAAATGCTCGACCAGCGATTCGCCGGTATGAAGCAGGCCCTTGAGAACGCCACCGACGAGGATCGCCAGCGGGTCAACGACATGCTGGATGACCTCAACGACCTGCTGGACAAACACGCCCAGGGCACCGATACGCCCGAGGATTTCCAGAACTTCATGGACAAGCACGGCGAGTTCTTTCCGGAGAATCCGCGCAATGTCGAGGAGTTGCTGGACTCCCTGGCCAAGCGGGCCGCCGCCGCGCAGCGTTTCCGCAACAGCTTGTCTGCCGATCAGCGCGCCGAGCTGGATGCGTTGGCGCAGCAGGCATTCGGTTCGCCTTCGTTGATGAATGCGCTCAACCGGCTCGACGGTCATCTGCAGGCGGCACGGCCAGGGGAGGACTGGGAAGGCTCGTCACGGTTCTCCGGCGACAACCCAATGGGCATGGGTGAGGGCACCCAGGCGATGGCCGACATCGCCGAACTCGAAGAGCTCGCCGAGGCGCTCTCGCAGAGCTATGCCGGCGCCACGATGGAGGACGTCGACCTCGACATGCTCGCCCGGCAGCTCGGCGATGACGCCGCAGTCGATGCCAAGACCCTGGCCGAACTGGAACGAGCGCTGATGGACCAGGGCTTCCTGGACCGCGGGTCGGACGGACAGTGGCGATTGTCGCCGAAGGCGATGCGCCAGCTCGGTCAGGCCGCGCTTAGGGATGTGGCGCAACAGCTTTCAGGGCGACACGGCGAACGCGATACCCGTCGCGCAGGGGCTGCAGGTGAGCTGACCGGCGCGACGCGGCCATGGGCGTTCGGCGACACCGAACCGTGGAATGTCACCCGCACCCTGACGAACTCGGTGCTGCGCCAGGCCGGCGGCGGTGGCGTCGACATGCCGTTGAAGATCACCGTCGACGACGTCGAGATCTCTGAGACGGAGACCCGTACGCAGGCGGCGGTGGCGCTGCTGGTGGACACCTCGTTCTCGATGGTGATGGAGAATCGCTGGCTGCCGATGAAGCGCACGGCGCTGGCCTTGAGCCACCTCATCAGCACCCGGTTCCGCTCGGATGCGTTGCAGATCATCGCTTTCGGCCGCTATGCCCGCACCGTGACGACCGCCGAACTGACCGGGCTGGAGGGCGTCTACGAGCAGGGCACCAACCTGCATCACGCGCTGGCACTGGCGGGCAGGCATCTGCGCCGCCATCCCAATGCGCAACCGGTGGTGCTCGTGGTGACCGACGGTGAACCGACCGCGCACCTGGAGTCATACGGTGAGGGCGGCGACGGAACGTCGGTGTTCTTCGACTACCCGCCGCATCCGCGGACCATCGCTCACACCGTCAAGGGCTTCGACGACATGGCGGGATTGGGTGCGCAGGTGACGATCTTCCGGCTGGGCAACGATCCTGGGCTCGCGAAGTTCATCGATCAGGTCGCGCGTCGCGTGGAGGGGCGCGTCGTGGTGCCCGATCTCGACGGTTTGGGCGCCGCCGTCGTCGGCGATTATTTACGTTCGCGTCGACGCCGCTAGGCCTTCTACCTGCACTTTTGGGGTGTCCAGGCAACCTCTGCGGACCCCGGTCTTGCCCGGTATGGTTTCGGCGTGCTGAGCAGATTTCTGACGGGCCTCGGGATGGCTGGATTCGTCGCGATAATCGGTGTCCCGGCGACCGCCCTTGCTGATCCTGAGCCGGCGCCCGGCCCGCCGAACGTCGACGCCTTCGCACCGGTGAAGCCGTCGGACTATTCGGTGAATGACGGCGCCTGGTACGCCTTCAGCGCCCCCAGTGGCTTGACGTGCGTGCTGGACCGCCAGACGGGTGGCTATGGCTGCAGTGGGCCGCTGCCCGCGGCGCCGGGCGGAGCCAACCTGGTCAGCGCGGGCCCCGTCGGTGGGCCCGGCTTCGCGAACTCGGCTCGCCCGCTGTACGGCGTGAGCGACGGGGCCAAGCCGCTGCCGCCGAACACACGGCTGTCGTTTCGCACCGTCAGCTGCGGTACCGACGGTGTGGCGACGATGTGCACGAACAGCATCGACCAAACCGGCTTCGTGCTCAGCCCGGCAGGCAGCTTCGTCTTCGGGGCCTAATTACTGGTTTTGCGCGGCTTGCGCTTGACGCCGACGCTGCCCCACAGCGAGAACCCGCGGATTCGCACGCACGGTGCGCCGGGCGTGCCTTCACCGCTGACGGTCTGGTCGAAGGTGCCCATCACCCCGATGCCGCGCAGGTCCACGTTCACCTCGGGCGGCACCAGGATCGTCTGACCGCCGAAGATCGAGTACGAATGGATCTCGACTTCCGGCGCCGTGAAGTCCGCATAGCGCAAATCCAGCACTCCGCCGCCGAACAGAGCAAACGTGGTCATCCGTTTGGGGACGTTCCAGCGGCCGCGGCGCTCGAAGCCGCTCATGATCGCCAGCAGCAGGGTCGACGGCGCGGGCCGGACGGGGCCGCCGCTCGGGCCGCGGGTGAACGCCCCGGGCAGGTCGGCGGAGAGCCGGTCGAGCTCGTCGTACGTCTGGGCGGCGTATGCCTTCGTCAGGCGCGCTTCGTACTCGCTCAGCGGCAATCGGCCCTGAGCCGCGGCATCACTGAGCAACTGCGCCATCTGGATCCGATCAGTATCTGCAGCGCGCATCGAGCCGTTCCGCGACGCTGGAGTGCTCATCCCGGCCAACTGTTCTTTGCCAAAACGCTCATCACTGACGAGCCTACGACGAACGCTGGCACATGCAAGGCCGTTGCCCAAAGTGCGATGTCATCGTTGCCGGCGAATCAGCTAGCTGAACAAACTTTATTGTCTCGCCGACAGGTATTCGGCAAACCCGATGGTGCCGACCGGGTTCTCGGGTGCCAGGTTCGCACCCGCGCGGTAGCCGGCCGCAATACGTCCGGGCACCGGCACCGACACCACTTTCCGGCGGCTGCCGCGTGCCTTGAGGTACATCCGCGCCAGCTCCGCGTGGGTGTGGACCGTGGGGCCGCCGATGTCCGGGACACGGCCCATGGGCTCGGAGTCGATGAGCTCTACGAGCCGGTTGGCGACGTCGCGGGTGTCGATCGGTTGGAAGCGGATATCGCGCACGGCCCACAGCACCGGCGAGTACCGCTGAATCGAGAAGATGGTTTCGATCAGCTCGTGGAACTGGGTGGCGCGCAGCACGGTGTGACCCACGCCGCAGTCCCTCAGCACTTCTTCGACGCGGAGCTTCGTCTGGTAGTAGGGCAACGGGATGCGGTCGATCCCGACGATCGACACGTGCACGAGGTGCGCGACGCCTGCCCGCTGCGCCCCCGCGCCTGCGAGCAGATCGCCGCGCCGCCACTGCACTGCAGTGTCGTCGGTCCGGTCCCTGCGGCTCAGCCCGTAGACCTGATGACCGGCGGCCAATGCGGCGGGCACCACCCGGCGGCCCAACGTGCCGGTTGCTCCGGTGACCAGGACACGCACGGCGCTACTCCTCGGCGATCGCCCAGCTCGGTGGCCGCTTCTGCAGGAACGCCAACATGCCCTCTCGTGCCTCCTCGGACACGAACAACTCGGCCGACTGCCGCGTCAGCGCATCGGCGTCCCGGTCGAACGCGGCAAGCAGTGGGGCGGTGGTGAGTGCCTTCGAGGCCGCGAGTCCCTGCGGCGACGCCTTGCCGATCGCGGTCGTCAGGCTCTTGACCGTGGCGTCGACGTCGTCGGCGGCGACGGTGACCAAGCCGACCTCCGCGGCCTCGGCGGCGCCGAACTTCTCGCCGGTCAGGAAGTACCGGCCCGCGGCACGCGCCGTCATCTTGGGCAGCAGCGTCAGCGAAATGATCGACGGCGCAACGCCGATGCGCGCCTCGGTCAGCGCGAACGTGCTCGCCGGCCCGGCCACGACGATGTCGCAGGCGCCGACGATGCCGAGGCCACCTGCGCGCACGTTCCCGTCGATGGCCCCGATCACCGGCAACGGCAGCTCGAGGATGCGACGGAGCAAGCGGGTCATCTCACGGGCTCGGTCGACGGCCACGTCGCTGGGATCCCGACCCGCAGCCTCAGCGAGATCTGCTCCCGCGCAGAAGGTTCCGCCCGTATGGCCGAGCACCACCGCCCGCACTCCCGTCTCTTCGGTGGCGGCGGTCAGCCCTTGATGCAGCTGGTTCACCAACTCGGTCGACAGCGCGTTGCGGTTGCCGGGCGAATCCAACGTCAGCCGGGCGACGCCGGCTTCGGCGGAGTAACGGACGAGTGTGCTCATCAGTACGACCGTGGCAGACCGAGTGAGGTCTGCGCGACGAAATTGAGCACCATCTCCCGGCTGACCGGTGCGATGCGTGCGAGCTTCGACGCGGTCACTGCCGCAGCGATGCCGTACTCCTTGGTCAGTCCGTTACCGCCGAGGCTCTGGACCGCCTGGTCGACGGCCCGTACCGACGCCTCACCCGCAGCGTATTTGGCCATGTTCGCGGCTTCGGCGGCGCCGGCATCGTCGCCGAGATCGTAGAGAGTGGCGGCCTTCTGCATCATCAACTTGGCCAACTCGATCTCGATGTGGTTCTGCGCCAACGGATGTGACAACCCCTGGTGCGCGCCGATCGGCGTCTTCCACACCTGCCGGGTCTTGACGTAGTCGACGGCCTTGTTGATCGCGAACCGGCCCATCCCCACCGCGCTGGCCGCACCCATGATGCGCTCCGGGTTCAGGCCCGCGAACAACTGTGCGATCGCTGCGTCCTCGGAGCCCACCAACGCGTCGGCGGGCAGGCGCACCTCGTCGAGAAACACCTGGAACTGGCTTTCGGGGCTGATGAGTTCCATCTCGATCTTGGTCCAGCTCAGCCCGGGCGTATCGGTAGGCACGATGAACAGCGCGGGTTTCAGGTTGCCGGTTTTGTGGTCTTCGGTGCGACCCACCACGAGGACGGCCTGCGACTGGTCGATACCGGAGATGAACACCTTCTGGCCCGACAGGATCCAATCGCTGCCGTCGCGCCGAGCGGTGGTCGTGATGCGGTGGCTGTTGGACCCGGCGTCGGGTTCGGTGATTGCGAACGCCATGGTGATCGACCCGTCGGCGATGCCGGGGATCCAGCGCTTCTTCTGTTCCTCGGTGCCGAACTTGGAGATGATCGTGCCGTTGATGGCGGGGGAGACCACCATCAGCAGCAGCGCGCATCCGGCCGCGGCCATCTCCTCCATCACGAGCGACAGCTCGTACATGCCCGCGCCGCCGCCGCCGTACTCCTCGGGCAGGTTGACGCCGATGAACCCGAGTTTGCCTGCCTCACTCCATAACTCGTCGGTGTGCTGGCCGGACCGCGCCTTCTCCAGGTAGTAGTCCTGGCCGTAGTTGGCGGCCATCGCGGCGACGGCCTTGCGCAGCTCCCGCTGCTCTTCGGTCTCGACGAAGCTCATTGCTCTCCTCCAAGTACTCGGGCCAGTGGGAAGCCGACGTCGACCTGCTGGCCGACTTCGACATTGAGTTCGGCAAGCACGCCGTCGGCGGGAGCGACGATGGTGTGCTCCATCTTCATCGCCTCCAGCCACACCAGGGGTTGCCCGGCGGTGACAGGATCGTTGACCTTGGCGCCGATGCGCAGCACGGAACCCGGCATCGGGGCCAGCAGCGAGCCTTGTGCGACGGCGGCGTCGGGATCGCCGAAGCGTGGCAGCGCCACCAAATGTACGGGGCCCAAAGGGGAGTCGACGAACACGTCGGTTCCGTAGCGAGCGATGTCGAAGGGGCGTTCCACGCCGCCGATCGACAGCACGGCCCGGTCGGCCGCGGCGGTGACGAGGGTGATGTCGTCGTGGTCGGGAAGTTCCAGACCGGTGCGGATGTACCGGTAGCGGACCACATGCTCGGCACCGGCGTCGTCGACGTAGGGCTTGGTCTGGTACCCCGAGGCCAGGTTGCGCCAGCCGCTGGGCGCAGCGGCGAATACCGTTGCGCTGGCGCGGTTCTGCGCGGCGTCGGCCAATGCGGCTGCGACCGCGGACAGCTCGACGGCACGGTCGTCACCGAGGGGTGCGGCCAGTCGGTCCAGGCCGTGGGTGTCGAAGAAAGCGGTGTCAGTGGCGCCGTCGAGGAACGCCGGGTGTCGTAACACGTTGACCAACAGGTCGCGGTTGGTCCGCACACCGTGGATGCGGGCGCGGGTCAGCGCGTCGGCCAGCACACCCGCGGCCTGGCGTCGTGTCGGCGCCCACGAGATCACCTTGGCCAGCATCGGGTCGTAGAAGATCGAGACCTGCGAACCGTCCACGACGCCGGTGTCGACGCGCACGCCGCGCACGTCGGGATCGAACTCGGTGGCGGCGGGTACGTCGAAGCGGTGCACCGCGCCCGCCTGCGGCTGCCAGCCCTTCGCCGGGTCTTCGGCGTAAACCCTTGCCTCGATTGAGGATCCGCGTGACGCCGGTGGCTCGCCGTCCAGGCGTCCGCCGTCGGCGACGTGCAGCTGCAACTCGACGAGGTCCAGTCCGGTGGTGGCTTCGGTGACGGGGTGTTCGACCTGCAGTCGGGTGTTCATCTCGAGGAAGAAGAACTCTCCGTCATCGTCGGCCATGAACTCGACGGTCCCCGCGCCACTGTAGCCGATCGCCTCCGCAGCCAGGCGGGCGGCGTCGAACAGCTTGGCGCGCATTCCCGGTATGCGCTCGACCAATGGCGAGGGCGCCTCTTCGATGATCTTCTGGTGACGACGCTGAATCGAGCATTCGCGTTCACCGACCGCCCATACCGTGCCGTGTTGGTCGGCCATCACCTGGACCTCGACGTGGTGGCCGGTGGCCAGGTAGCGCTCGCAGAACACCGTCGGGTCGCCGAACGCCGACTGCGCTTCGCGGCGCGCGGCCTCCACTTGCCCGGCCAGCGCGGACAATTCGTCGACCACCCGCATACCGCGGCCGCCGCCACCCGCCGAGGCCTTGATCAGCACCGGCAACTGGTCGGCGGTCACTGTCTCAGGGTCGAGTTCGGTGAGCACCGGTACGCCCGCGGCGGCCATCAGTTTCTTCGCCTCGATCTTGGAGCCCATCGCTGCCACCGCGGCCACCGGCGGCCCGATCCACGTCAGCCCGGCATCGCCGACCGCTGCGGCGAAATCGGCGTTCTCCGAGAGGAATCCGTATCCGGGATGGATCGCGTCCGCGCCGGCCGCGCGTGCCGCGGCGATCAGCTGTGCCGCGTCGAGGTAACCGCGGGTGCCCTCCAGTCGCACCCGGGCGTCGGCCTCGCCGACATGAGGCGATGCTGCGTCGGGATCGGTGTAGACGGCCACGGTGCTGATGCCCAGTCGCCGGCAGGTGGCGAACACCCGGCGCGCGATTTCGCCGCGGTTGGCCACCAGCACTCGAGTGATCATGTCGCCTCCTCTGCGATTTGTGTGCGTTTCGGCGCGCTCACCGCTCCTGAATGCACACAAATCGCAATCACATCCGGAAGACGCCGAAGTTCGACGTCCCCTCGATCGGTCCGTTGGCGATCGCCGACAGGCACATACCCAGCACGGTGCGGGTGTCGCGCGGGTCGATCACACCGTCGTCGTAGAGGCGACCGGACAGAAACATCGGCAGCGACTCCGCCTCGATCTGCGCCTCCACCGCTGCCCGCAGCGCCGCGTCGGCGTCCTCGTCGACCTGCTGGCCGCGCGCCTCGGCGGCGGCTCGGCTGACGATCGACAGCACGCCGGCCAGCTGAGTGCCGCCCATCACGGCGGATTTCGCGCTGGGCCAGGCGAACAGGAAACGCGGGTCGTAGGCGCGCCCGCACATGCCGTAGTGGCCCGCGCCGTAGGAGGCGCCGATCAGCAGGGAGATGTGCGGCACGGTGGAATTGGAGACCGCGTTGATCATCATCGAGCCGTGCTTGATCATCCCGCCTTCCTCGTACTTGCGACCCACCATGTAGCCGGTCGTGTTGTGCAGGAACAACAGTGGCGTGTCGGCGCGGTTGGCCAACTGGATGAACTGGGTGGCCTTCTGCGACTCCTCACTGAACAGCACGCCACGATGGTTGGCCAAAATGCCGATCGGATAGCCGTACAGCGTGGCCCAGCCCGTCACCAGCGATGAGCCGTACAGCGGCTTGAACTCGTCGAAGTCCGAGCCGTCGACGACGCGGGCGATGACCTCGCGCGGATCGAACGGGATGCGCAGATCGGCGGGCACGATGCCGAGCAGCTCGTCGGGATCGAACAGCGGCTCGGTCACCGGCCGCGGCTGCGGCCCCTGCTTGCGCCAGTTCAGTCGGGACACGATGCGACGCCCGATCCGGATCGCGTCGAGTTCGTCGACGGCGAAATAGTCGCCGAGCCCCGACGTGCGGGCGTGCATCTCGGCGCCGCCGAGCGACTCGTCGTCTGATTCCTCACCGGTGGCCATCTTCACCAGCGGTGGCCCGGCAAGAAACACCTTGGATCGCTCTTTGATCATCACCACGTGATCCGACATGCCGGGGATGTAGGCACCACCGGCGGTCGAGTTTCCGAAAACCAGTGCAATGGTGGGGATTCCGGCTGCCGACAGCCGGGTCAGATCGCGGAACATCTGCCCGCCGGGGATGAAGATCTCCTTCTGGGTGGGCAGGTCGGCGCCGCCGGACTCCACCAGCGAGATGACCGGCAGGCGGTTCTCCAACGCGATCTGGTTGGCCCGCAACACCTTCTTCAAGGTCCACGGGTTGCTGGTACCGCCCTTGACGGTCGGGTCGTGGGCCACCAGCATGCACTCCACGCCCTCGACCGCGCCGATGCCGGTCACCAAGCTGGCGCCCACGGTGAAATCGCTGCCCCAGGCGGCCAGCGGACTGAGTTCCAAAAACGGCGAATCAGGATCGAGCAGCAGCTCGATGCGCTCACGCGCCGTCATCTTGCCGCGCTCGTGGTGGCGCCGCACGTACTTCTCACCGCCACCCGCGAGCGCCTTGGCATGTTCGGCGTCGAGTTCAGCCAGTTTGGCCGCCATCACCTCGGCGGCCTCGGTGAATGCCGCCGATCGCGGATCGATGGTGGACTTCAGCGCGGTCATGACTGAAACCCAAGGGTTTTGGCGGCGAGGCTGGTGAGGATCTCCGTCGTACCGCCGCCGATGCCGAGGATGCGCATATCGCGATACTGCCTTTCGACTTCGGATTCGGCCATATACCCCAGCCCACCGAACAACTGCACCGCCTGATTGGCCACCCACTCGCCCGCCTCGACGGCGGTGTTCTTGGCAAAGCACACCTCGGCGATCAGGTTGACTTCGCCGGCCAGCTGCCGTTCGACGACATGACGGGTGTACACCCGGGCCACATCGATACGCCGTGCCATCTCCGACAGCGTGTTCTGGACCGACTGTCGCGAGATCAACGGTCTGCCAAACGTTTCCCGGTTGCGGCACCACTCGACGGTGAGATCGAGGCAGCGCTGCGCGCTGGCGTAGGCCTGTGTCGCGAGGCCGACCCGTTCGGACACGAACGCCGCAGCGATCTGCCGGAACCCGGAGTGCTCCGGGCCGATCAGGTTGGCGACGGGCACGCGCACGTCGGTGTACGACAGTTCGGCGGTGTCCGACGACCGCCAGCCCATCTTGTCCAGCTTGCGGCTGACCGCAAAACCCGGTCCGTCTTTGTCGACGACGATCAGGGATACGCCGGCCGCCCCCGGCCCACCGGTGCGCGCCGCGGTCACCACGTAGTCGGCGCGCACGCCCGAGGTGATGTAGGTCTTGGCGCCGTTGATGATGTACTCGTTGCCGTCCCGCACGGCGCGCGTGGTCAGGTGCCCGACATCCGAGCCGCCGCCGGGCTCGGTGATGGCCAGGCTGCCGATGAGATCGCCCGCCAACGTCGGGCGCACATACGTGTCGATCAGCCGCTGGTCGCCCGAAGCGATCATGTGCGGCACGGAGATCCCGCAGGTGAACAATGACGCGTACACACCGCCGGGGGACCCGGCGTAGTGCATCTCTTCGCAGATGACCACCGCGTCGGCGCCGTCGCCACCACCGCCACCGACCGCCTCGGGATACGCCGCGCCGAGCAGGCCCGCGTCACCGGCCTTGCGGTGCAGCTCGCGCGGCAGTTCGCCGCGGCGCTCCCACTCCTCGACGTTGGGCAGCACCTCGCGTTCTACGAACGCCCGCACCGTCTTTCGGAGTTGTTCCCGTTCCGGGGTGTACCAGATGCTCAACGAAGCAGCTCCTCGGGTATCTCGATCAACCGGCTGCGCAGCCATTCACCCAGCCCCTTGGCCTGCGGGTCGAAGCGGGCCTGATAGGCCACCCCCCGGCCGAGGATGCCCTCGATCACGAAGTTCACGGCCCGTAGGTTCGGCAGCACGTGCCGCGTCACCTTCAGATCGGTAGTCTCAGGCAGCAACTCGCGGAGCTTGTCGACGGTCAGGGTGTGCGCCAGCCAACGCCAGTGGTCGTCGCGGCGTACCCACACTCCGACGTTGGCGTTGCCCCCTTTGTCGCCGCTGCGTGCCCCCGCGATCACTCCCAGCGGCACGCGTCGTGTTGCGCCACCGACAATCGGCTCCGGCAGCGCGGGCGTCGGTACGTCGGCCAGTTCCAGGGTGTCGGCGGCTGGCGGAATCTCGGTACGGGTGCTGTCGGCGTGCACCGCGACATGGGTGACGGCGGTGGCAGGCACGAAGGCGGGTTCGAACACGCCGTACAGCTGACCGTCGCCGGGTGGCGTGGTGCTGGTGAAGCCCGGATAGCTGGCCAACGCGAGTTCGACTGCCGCCGAGGAGAATTTGCGTCCGACATTGGCGGGATCGGGGTCGCGCACCACACAGCGCAGCAGCGCGCTGGCCGCTTCCTCGGTGTCGGCGTCCTCGTGGTCGGTGCGTGCCAGCGTCCACTGCATCTCGGCCGGTTTGACCGTCAGCGTGTCCTCGAGCTGTTTGCGCACCAGCGCGGCCTTGGCCTCGATGTCCAACCCGGTGAGCACCAATGTCATCTCGTTGCGGAATCCGCCGACGGCGTTGAGTGACACCTTCATCGTCGGCGGCGGCGGTTCGCCCTTCACTCCGCTGATGCGCACGCGATCGGGCCCGTCGTCGGACAGCTCGATGGTGTCGACCCGCAGCGTCGCGTCAGGATTGGCATATCGGCCGCCGGTGATCTCGTAGAGCAGTTGTGCGGTGACGGTGTTCACCGTGATTGCGCCACCCGTGCCGGGATGTTTGGTGATCACCGACGAGCCGTCGGAATGGACCTCGGTGAGCGGGAAGCCAGCATGAATGAGGTCGGGGATCTCGGTGAAGAAGGAGTAGTTGCCGCCGGTGGCTTGCGCGCCGCATTCGATGACGTGGCCGGCGGCGATCGCGCCCGCAAGCCGGTCGTAGTCAGTCCGACCCCATCCGTGGTGCGCGGCCGCAGGCCCGACGACGACCGACGCATCGGTGACTCGGCCGGTGACGACGACATCGGCACCCGCATTCAGGCAGTCGACGATGCCCCAGGCGCCGAGGTAGGCATTGGCCGCCAGGGGCGTGCCGAATCCCAGCTCCTCGGCACGAGGGAGGAGGTCGTCGCCTTCGACGTGGGCGACCGTCACGCTCAACCCGAGCCGGTCGGCCAGGGTCCGCACCGCGGCCGCCAACCCGGCGGGATTGAGCCCTCCGGCGTTGGCGACGATGCGGACCCCGCGGTCCAACGCGGTGCCCAGGCATTCCTCGAGCTGGACGAGAAAGGTCTTGGCGTAGCCACGGTCGGGCGACTTGGCGCGGTCGCGCGCGAGGATCAACATAGTCAGTTCGGCGAGGTAGTCACCGGTGAGATAGTCCAGGTCGCCGCCGGTGAGCATTTCCCGCATGGCCGCGATCCGGTCGCCGTAAAAGCCCGAGCAGTTGCCGATGCGAACCGCAGGCGTCACCTGACACGCTCCCCTCGTCATCGAGTGCGGGGCCGACCAACCGGTAGGTTAGCCGCAATTGCCGCGATAGTGCAGACAGGGTTGTGAATCGCCGCCGACAACGACCCTGGGTGCAATCTCGACGGTAGGACCCCGTTTCAAGTGCGGGGCCGCGGCAACCTCCGGCCTGCGCATTCTGCGGCGCGGCCCGGCGCCCGCGGTGCATTTTGGAGCAGATACAGGTCACGGGCTATCCTGAAGGGCAATTGCCGACGCCTGACACCTCGCGCGGCTCTGACTTCAGTACTTCTCAAGAGGAGAATCTCGATCATGGCTGTGCCCAAGCGCAGGATGTCGCGTGCGAACACCCGTAGCCGGCGTTCGCAGTGGAAGGCCAAGCGCACCGAGCTCGTGGGTGTGACCGTCGCCGGCCAGCAGCACAAGGTGCCGCGCCGCCTGCTCAAGGCCGCGCGCCTCGGCCTGATCGATCTCGACCGCCGCTGATCAGGGGGAGTGCCCCCGCATCGGCGCGCCTCTCAGGTCACTCTCAGATAGTGGGTTGACACTGTGGCTGTGCGCATACTTGTCGTCGACGATGACCGCGCTGTGCGCGAATCGCTGCGTCGTTCGCTGTCGTTCAACGGGTACTCGGTCGAGTTGGCCCAGGACGGACTCGAAGCCCTCGAACTGATCGCCAGCGATCGCCCCGATGCCCTGGTGCTCGATGTGATGATGCCGCGGCTGGACGGCCTCGAGGTCTGCCGTCAGCTCCGCAGCACCGGCGACGATCTGCCCATTCTCGTGCTGACCGCGCGCGATTCGGTTTCCGAACGGGTCGCCGGGCTGGATGCGGGTGCCGACGACTATCTGCCGAAACCGTTCGCGCTCGAGGAGCTGCTGGCCCGGATGCGCGCGCTGCTGCGGCGCACCTCGCCCGACGACGGCGCGGAGTCGCCCGCGATGACGTTCTCCGACCTGTCCCTCGATCCGGTTACCCGCGAGGTGACCCGTGGGCAGCGCTCGATCAGCCTGACCCGCACCGAGTTCGCGCTTCTCGAGATGCTCATCGCGAACCCCCGACGGGTGCTCACCCGCAGCCGCATCCTCGAGGAGGTGTGGGGCTTCGACTTTCCCACGTCGGGCAACGCCCTCGAGGTCTACGTCGGGTATCTGCGCCGCAAGACCGAGGCGGAAGGAGAGCCGCGGCTGATCCACACCGTGCGCGGGGTGGGTTATGTGCTGCGCGAGACCCCACCCTGATGTCGGCACCGCACTACTCGCCCGAGTCCCGGCCCTCGGCGCCGCCGGCGAGTTCATTGTCGCTTCGCTGGCGGGTGATGCTGCTCGCGATGTCGATGGTGGCGATGGTGGTGGTCCTGATGGCCGTCGCCGTGTACGCGGTCGTGTCCCGCGCGCTCTACGACGACATGGACAACCAGCTGCACAGCCGGGCCAGGCTGCTGATCGAGAGCGGCTCGTTGACCAGCGACCCCGGTAAGGCGATCGAGGGCACCGCCTACTCCGACGTCAACGCGATGCTGGTGAATCCCGGCCGGTCGATCTTCACCGCCAACCAGGAGGGCCAGACCCTGCCGCTGGGTGATCCCGAGAAGGCCGTCATCCGCGGCGACCTGTGGATGTCGAAGCGGTCGGTCGACAAGCAGCGGGTGCTCGCGCTGCACCTGTCCAACGGAAGTTCGCTGCTGATCTCCAAGAGCCTGGTGCCGACCGATCAGTTGCTGAAACGGCTCGGCACGGTTCTGCTCATCGTCGGCGGGGTCGGGGTGGTGGTGGCCGCGATGGCGGGCGGCGCTGTCGCCCGGGCGGGGCTTCGCCCGGTGGCGCGGCTCACCGAAGCTGCGGAGCGGGTGGCCCGCACCGACGACCTGCGACCCATCCCTGTCTACGGCAGCGACGAACTCGCCCGTCTCACTGAGGCTTTCAACATGATGCTGCGCGCGCTGGCCGAATCGCGCGAGCGTCAAGCAAGACTCGTGACGGACGCCGGCCACGAACTGCGCACGCCGCTGACGTCGTTGCGCACCAACGTCGAACTGCTGATGGCATCGATGGCTCCCGGCGCCCCACGACTGCCCGAGGACGAGATGGAGGGTCTACGGACCGACGTCATCGCTCAGATCGAAGAACTGTCCACCCTCGTTGGCGATCTCGTCGATCTGACCCGCGACGAGGCGGGTGTCGTCATCCACGAACCCGTCGACATGACCGAGATCATCGACCGCTCTCTGGAGCGAGTTCGGCGTCGCCGCAACGACATTGACTTCGACGTCGCCGTGGTGCCGTGGCAGGTCTACGGTGACAGCAGCGGACTGGGCCGTGCGGTCCTCAATGTGCTGGACAACGCCGCCAAGTGGAGCCCGCCCGGTGGACGGGTAGGCGTGCGACTGGAACAGGTCGATGCGGGCCACGCCGAGATTGTCGTGACGGATCAGGGGCCCGGTATCCCGCCCGAGGAACGGCGATTCGTGTTCGAGCGGTTCTTCCGTTCGGAATCCGCACGCGCGATGCCGGGTTCGGGACTCGGCCTGGCGATCGTGAAACAGGTTGTCCTCAAACACGGCGGCGCGCTACGCGTCGAGTACGCCGACCCCGGTGCACAGCCGCCGGGCACCGCGATTCACATGGTGTTGCCCGGCCGGCCGTTGTCTGACACGGAGCGACACGCGGGCACGGGCGTGGACTTGCCCGTGGTCAGCGCCGACAATGATTAGCCAGGGACCGATGGGGGAAGCAAATCTGTGCGGGTCCCGAAAGTTCTCTAAGTGGATTCTCAGCCCGCTTAGGCAACTTTGACGGTGCGAACGCCGTTGTTCTATTTGCCGGACTACAACAGGAAGAACACCGCAGCGAGATGACCAACCACCCGAGGTATTCGCCGCCACCGCCCCCGGGTCGTCGGCCCGGCGTTCCCGAGCACACCCCACCCGGGTACCCGGGTGGGCAGCGGCCCGACCCGTACGGGCAGCCGTATGACTGGCGGTATCAGACCCAGCAGCAGCCGCAGCAGACGTTCCGCGCCCCCTACGACCCGTACCGCGGTGCCCCGTCCCCTGCGACAGCTGGCTATGCGCAAGTTCCGATGCCGCCCCAAAAGCGTTCTCGCGCTGGAGGTTTGATCGCGGGTGCGCTCGCGATAGCCGTCGTTTCCGCAGGTATCGGCGGGGGTGTCGCACTGCTCGCACAGCCCGACCAGCCGAGCGCGACATCGACCCTCAACGGCGCAGCGCCCGGCGTACCCGTCGCCAGCCTGCCCGCCGGTTCGGTGGAGCAGGTCGCCGCGAAGGTCGTGCCCAGCGTCGTCAAGCTCGAGGTGGACCTCGGCAGGCAATCGGAGGAGGGCTCCGGGGTGATCCTGTCGTCGGACGGCCTCATCTTGACCAACAACCACGTCGTGACCGCCGCCCAGGATGGCCCCGCCGGGCCGGGTGGGCCCGCCGCGCCGGGCGGTGCGGGCGCCAAGACCAAGGTGACCTTCGCCGACGGCCGCAGCGCAGCGTTCACCGTGGTCGGCACCGACCCCAGCAGTGACATCGCGGTGGTGCGCGCCAAAGGAGTGACGGGTCTGACCCCGATCACCGTCGGATCATCGGCCAACCTGCGGGTGGGCCAGGATGTCGTCGCCATCGGGTCGCCGCTGGGCCTGGAGGGCACCGTCACCACGGGCATCATCAGTGCGCTGAACCGGCCGGTGGCCGCGGGTGGCGACATCCGCAACCAGAACACCGTGCTCGACGCGATCCAGACCGACGCCGCGATCAACCCCGGTAACTCCGGCGGAGCGCTGGTCAACATGAACGGCGAGCTGGTCGGCATCAACTCGGCCATCGCCACGCTGGGCGGTGACGCTGCCGGGGAGGGCCAGGGTGGCTCGATCGGCCTGGGCTTCGCCATCCCCGTCGACCAGGCCAAGCGGATCGCGGACGAACTGATCAACAACGGCACCGCCTCGCACGCCTCGCTCGGTGTCCAGGTGGGTAACGACGCGAACACCGACGGCGCGCGAATCGTCGAGGTCACCGGCGGCGGTGCCGCCGCGGCGGCGGGACTGCCCAGCGGTGTGGTGGTGACAAAGGTCGACGACCGCGTGATCAACAGTGCCGACGCCCTCGTCGCGGCGGTCCGGTCCAGGGCCCCCGGGGACAAGCTCACGCTGACCTATCTCGATCAGTCGGGTAAGCCGCAGACCGTGGAGGTCACCCTCGGGAAGGCCCAGCAGTGACGCCTCCGTCGACTTCCGGGCCGGCGACCCTGAGAGTGGCCGCGCCGCTGTCTCTGCCTGGATATACGGTTGGCGTCATGGAACAGCCAGGGGAGTTGGTGGGCCGCGCACTGGTCGTTGTTGTCGACGACCGCACCGCACACGGTGACGAGGAGGACCACAGTGGTCCGTTGGTCACTGAACTGCTCGGGGAGGCGGGGTTCGTCGTCGACGGCGTGGTCGTCGTCTCCGCCGATGAGGTCGAGATCCGCAACGCACTGAACACAGCGGTGATCGGCGGTGTCGACCTGGTCGTTTCGGTCGGCGGAACGGGTGTGACCCCGCGAGATGTCACGCCGGAGGCGACCGTCGATCTGCTCGATCGCGAGCTGCTCGGCATCGCGGAGGCGTTGCGCGCGTCGGGTTTGTCGGCCGGCATCGCCGACGCCGGGGTATCGCGTGGCCTCGCCGGGATCTCCGGCAGCACTCTGGTTGTCAACCTCGCCGGCTCGCGTGCAGCGGTGCGCGACGGCATGGCGACGCTTAGCCCGCTGGCCATTCAGATCATTGGGCAGCTCTCCAGCCTCGAGATCTAAGACCTAGCTGAGGCTAGGCTGTGAAGTGTGACCTTCGTCACACTGTGAGGAAGGCGATGTCAGACCGGTCGGAGCGCCCGCGCGATGCGGTGAGCAAAATCTTCGGAGACGAGCTAGCGCCGAAGAGTATTGACGACCCTGAAAACGCTGGCTCCGAGGAGTCTGCGCACGACCGGTGGTTGCGCGAGAACACTCCGCCGCATCATCAGTGACCTGCTGCTTTGCCGTAAGCCCCGACCCCGGTAACCCCGACTGAGCTGATACCCCCCGTTGTGGGGCGGCAAAGCCGAAACAGGCGGTCGAATATCCCGCAAAGACCCCGCTGTGGACGCGTTGCACACGTGACGCAAGTGGGCAAAGTGGTGTTTCGGGTAACACTCGCCTGACCAAATGCGATTCTCGCGTTGCCGGGTTGGTGCCCGACCGTTATGTTCCTCGCGTCAACGATGAGTAAGACCTAAGACCTGCATGTGAGAACTCTCATTTGCCTCTCATGAAGGCTCTTTCTTTCGAGTCGTTGGCCACGTGTGCCAGGCACGAACAACAACAGGACACAGTGAGCCCGGTCGGGTAGCTGTCGACATCGCTAGGGAGATCATGAAGGTATTCAGTCGGGTGCTGATTGCGGTGGTAGCGGCCATCGCGTCTCTGTTCGTGAGCACTGGCACCTCTCACGCTGGGCTGGACAATGAGCTGAGCCTCATTGACGGCCAAGACCGGACGCTGACCATTCAGCAGTGGGACACCTTCCTCAATGGTGTGTTCCCGCTGGACCGCAACCGGCTGACCCGTGAGTGGTTCCACAGCGGCCGCGCCAAGTACATCGTGGCCGGCCCCGGCGCCGACGAGTTCGAAGGCACCCTGGAACTCGGCTACCAGATCGGCTTCCCGTGGTCGCTGGGTGTGGGCATCAACTTCAGCTACACGACCCCCAACATCCTGCTCGACGACGCGTCGATCTTCCCGGACGTCACCGCTCCGATCGGTAGCCCGCTCGGCCCGACGGTCGGTGTCGGCTTCGCGCCGCTGGGCTCGATCATCACGCCGAACCTGTTCCCCGGTGTGTCGATCAGCGCCGACCTCGGCAACGGCCCCGGTATCCAGGAAGTCGCCACCTTCTCGGTGGACGTGGCAGGCCCGCAGGGCGGTGTCGCGGTGTCGAACGCACATGGCACGGTGACCGGTGCTGCCGGTGGTGTGCTGCTGCGTCCGTTCGCCCGGCTCATCTCGTCGGCCGGTGACAGCGTCACCACCTACGGCGAGCCCTGGAACATGAACTAGCACTCTCCCGAGAGCAACAAAGCAGCCCCCGGAACCATCCGGGGGCTGCTTTGCGTATGTCGCTCAGGTTGGGTCGTTGCTTGTGGTCTTCGCCGTATCGGTGCCGCGCCCCGGCGTTTCGGCCAGGATGTTGCGGATCTCGGTGAGCAGCGACAGTTCGGTGTCCTGGGCCTGTTCGACTTCGCCCTTCTTGCGCAGCCTGTTGTAGGGCACCACGACCAGGAAGTAGACGACAGCAGCGACGAGGATGAAATTGATGGCCGCCGAGAGCAATACGTTCAGGTCGATGGTCTGGTCGCCCCCGATGTTGATGCGCAGGATGCCGTAGTCCGATTCCCCGCCTGCGCCGATCCGGTTGATGAGCGGTTGGATGATGCTGTCGGTGAACTTGGTGACCAGAGCCGTGAACGCGGTACCGATGACCACCGCGACCGATAGGTCGACGATGTTGCCCCGGGCGAGAAACTCCTTGAAACCCTTCAACATGCGTGTACATCCCTCCCTATCCGTACGGCAATCTGACAGCTATCGACGTTAGTCCGGTCAACCCTGCGGTACGTGGAGTCCGGTGTTAGCTTGCGTGCAGAAACTGTGCACCAGGAAGGGGTTTGCGATGCGGTGGCTGTTCGCGGCGGTGGCGGCAGTGCTGATCGGCCTCGCGGCGGGCGCTACGGGCGTGGCGAGCGCGCAGCCGGATCCGCCGCCGGGGCCCGGATCGACCACCGACGAACTGGCGGACATGGTCCTCGACGTGATCGAACACGGCTCACCTGCTATTCCGACCACAACGCCGCTGCCCCCGCCACAGCCCTGACCTGTTCAGTGGAAGGTCAGCGTGACGGTCTGCACCAGCGCCGCACCCGCGACCTTGTTGGCCTCGTGACCGGGCAGGGCGACGAGCACCACCCGGTCACCTCCGCTGCCCGCACCCGCCGGTTTCTGTGACACCAAAACCACCACGGCATCGGTGGCCATGACCTGTGGCGTCGCGTCGGTGTCCCCTCCGGCGTCGGATCCGGCACCCAGCACGTCGACCACGTCGCCGGGGCGAATCAAGTCGAGCAGAGCCGTGTCCTCGAGGTGAAGCGGAACGATGCGGGCATCGGGGCCGGCGGTCGATTCGGCGAGTCGAGGACCCAGCAGTCGAACGTCGGTGAGTGCTTCTCCGCGGCGGGCCGGACCGGCTAGCGTCGCGCCAACCACCGACGCGAGATCTGTCTGTGAACCGTCGGGAACTGTTGTCGCCGTATGGGTTTCGAGCCGCACGTCGTCGACGCTCAGTTCGATGCCGGGTGCCAGATCGCGGGCGGCGACGACGATGTCGGTCCGGTCGTGCGTGGGATCGGGTCGAAGTGCCGCGACGGCGGCCAGGATGACGAGAGCGCCTGCGGCGACCCGTCGCGCCGCCACGGTGCGTGACCAATCCGGCCGTAAGCGGTCAGCTATCCGAGTCAGTACCGACGGATCGAGCGATTCCCCCATACCGCCAAACTAGGCAGCCGGCGAGGGTGGTGGCGCCGGGTGACGACGCGCCTGTGGATAACTAGCTCGATGCCGCTGCGGCCGGGGCCGAACTCGTGGAGCTGGAGCTCGAGTCGCTGGACGAGCTGGACGACGACGCTTTGTCCGACGACGAGGAAGAGGAGTCCGAGCTGCCGTTCGAGGACCCGTTCGATGACGAGCTGGACGTCGAACTCTTGCCCGCCTCACGGCTGTCGTTGCGGTAGAAACCGCTGCCCTTGAAGACCACTCCGACGTTGCCGAACAGCTTGCGTAGCCGACCATTGCACTTGAGGCAGGTCGTCAGCGCGTCATCGGTGAACGCCTGCACCTGATCGAACCGATCGCCGCATTCGGTACATGCATACGAATACGTGGGCACGAAAACCTCCGAGGTCGTCAAACTTCTTAGCACTCTACCGGCTCAAGTGCTAGAACCGCTATGTGGGCTCGGTCATTCCCGGCCATTGCCGCCCCGCTACACCTTCTCCGCCCGCCCGCTCAGGGCCGCGGTCAATGCGCGTCTGAGTTATGGTTTGTGGAATTTTTCGAGCTCAGGAACGGCGGTGGTGATGACTGATCGGGACGGGCAGGAGGGCAGCCTCCGCCGACGTTTCGGGCAGCTTTCGTCACTGCAAGAGCGGTTCGAGGGCTCTCCCGTAGGCCAGGTCGTGATCAGCGCTGTCGTCACCGCGATCATCGGCGTCACGGTGGCCTTCAACATGCCCGATTCGCCGATCAAGCGCGCTCTCGCACCGGTGGTCGATCGGGTTGCGACGGCCGCCTACCTCAACCAGCAGTTCGCGCTGTTCGCCCCGGACGTTCCCAAGCGGACGGAGACGGTCGAGGTCCAGGTGTTGATGGACGACGGCACGATCCGTGTGTGGACCATCCCCGAACGCGACCGTGCGACGGGTGGATTCGCGTACGCCCGTTGGATGCGGTTGGCCAGCCTCGCGGTGACCAAGCCGGAGATACGACCCGGGATCGCGCGCTGGGCCGCCCATGAGGTCGCCGAGTCAAACGAGCGTCCCATCCAAGTCGCCATGGTGCTGCGCGTCCAGAACCTGCCCCCACCCGGAGAGAGCACTCGAGGAGCGACCGCAATGAAGGTCCTCTACCAGGAAGACCTCACAGGACAACGATGACGGATTCGACCCGCCCGCAGCGATCGGGGATCGCGGCGGCCATCGACGCCTGGCGCGCGTTCTGGTTCGCCCCGCAACCCGCCCACACGCTCGGACTCGTCCGAATGGCGTTCGGCGCGTTGACCGTGGCGTGGGCGCTGGCGCTCCTGCCGGACCTCTACAACCTGTTCGGCGAGAGCGGCGTCGCGCCGGAGCCCACGCATTGGGCGTACCAATGGGGCGTCTTCGAGTTCTTCAGCAGCGACCGAGCCCTGCTGATCGGCTGGGTCGTCCTTCTGCTGGCGGCGCTCGCGCTGGCCGTCGGCTGGCACAGCAGGCTCGCCGCGATCCTCGTGTTCGTCCTGATCCAGTCGTTCATCCAACGCGACCGCTGGGCCTTCAACGGCGGCGATGCGTTGATGAGCATCGAGGCCTTGTTCTTGGCGCTGTCCTCGTGCGGGGCGGCCGTCTCGCTCGATCAGCGCCGACGGACCGGCTCATTCTGGTCGGCGCAGACGCGAGCACCGTGGGTCATCCGACTGCTGCAGGTTCAGCTGTCGGTGATCTACCTGGTGAATGTGCAGGCAAAGCTGGCCGGCGAAGCATGGCTGGACGGCTCTGCGGCGTCGTATTCATGGCGGGCATGGCCGCTGCACATGGCGCCGGAATGGTTGACGGGCAACGCATTACTGTCCAATGCCGCAACCTGGGGCACGATTCTGATCGAGCTCGCGGTCGCGATTCTGGTCTGGAACCGGCGGTGCCGGCCCTGGGTTCTCGCCGCAGGCGTCGCATTGCACCTGGCGATCATGATCACCATGAGCGTCGGTTTCCACAGCCTGGCGATCTTCGTGCTGTACCTCGCGTTCGTCCCCTGGGAAAGGGTCGCTGAACTGCCCGACAAGCTCAGCCGGAAACGGTCATCGCCGTCGACCGAGCCAGCGGCGGACCCAGTCGGCGAACCCGGTACTGAACCGGCCGTCTGATCCCGAGAGCCGGGACCCACAGTCAGCAGACTCTGAGTTTCGCGCCCTAGGCTCGAGATTGAACAGAGGGTTGTCGTCGAGTAGCCACCAAACGGCTAGCCGAGACTTACAAGTCCGCCGTGCGGGGTCAGCGCGTGGGTCATGGGCACATCGTGCCGTTCTGCGGGCAGGTGGTCGACGAGTTCGTCGTCGCGCACGATCGCGATCAGGCGGGCCGCCGCATCCGCCAGCGCAAGGGACCGATCGTAGAAGCCCGCGCCGCGACCCAGTCGTACGCCCGTGCGATCGACGGCGAGCGCGGGAACGAGGATCACCGAGGCCTCGGCCACCGCTCCGGCGCCCAGCCACGGCGGCGCGGGCTCGCGTAATCCGTAAGGCGCGTCGACGAGTTCGCCGGGCCGGTACTCGCCCCACTGCAACGGCTGCGGGTTACCCGCGCTGTCGCCGCGCGCGATTGGCAGCAGCGCCCGAATCCCACGCCGATGAAGCTCATCGATGAGTTCAGGGGAGCCGGGCTCGGAGCCGACCGGCACATAGGCGCAGACGGTTTGGACGTCGGTGATCAACGCCGAGAGATGGCCGACGAGCGCCTGCGCCTCGGCGTCATGTTCGTGCGGTGTCAGCGCGCGGCGAGCCGCCAGAATCGCTGTCCGTAGTTCGGCCTTCGATCGCTGCACTGCACTGCCTCCAAACACCGGGGCCTCGGGACGTTGTGCCGCCACAGGGACACTAATGTGTGAACGATGACACGGGCTGAGGTACCAATTCCGCGTACCGCTGTCGTTCCTGCGGCAGGTCTGGGAACGCGATTCCTGCCTGCCACGAAGACGGTGCCGAAAGAACTGCTGCCCGTCGTGGATACACCGGGAATCGAACTGGTGGCCGCGGAGGCAGCGGAGGCGGGCGCCGAACGGCTCGTCATCGTGACGTCCGAAGGCAAGGACAGCGTGGTCGCACATTTCGTCGAGGACCTCGTCCTCGAGGGCACGCTGAAGGCGCGCGGCAAGCACGTGATGCTGGAGAAGGTGCGCCGGGCCGCGGAGCTCATCAAGGTCGAGTCGGTGGTGCAGGCCCAGCCTCTGGGTCTCGGCCACGCGGTCGGCTGCGTCGAAAGTGTCCTGACACCCGAGGACGATGCGATCGCGGTGTTGTTGCCCGACGACCTCGTGCTGCCCACGGGCGTGCTGGAGACGATGTCGAAAGTCCGTGCCAAGCGCGGCGGTTCGGTGCTGTGCGCCTTTGAGGTGCCTCCCGAGGAGATCAGCGCCTACGGCGTATTCGACGTCGAACCCGTTGCCGACACCAACAATCCGAACGTGATGAGGGTCAAGGGCATGTACGAGAAGCCGAAGGCCGAGGACGCGCCGTCGCCCTATGCCGCCGCAGGACGTTACGTGCTCGACCGCGCGATCTTCGATGCGCTGAAGCGGGTTCCGCGAGGTGCCGGCGGTGAGATCCAACTGACCGACGCGATCGCTCTGCTGATCAACGAGGGTCATCCGGTTCACGTCGTCGTGCATCGCGGTGCTCGACACGACCTCGGAAATCCCGGCGGGTACCTCAAGGCTGCGGTTGACTTTGCGTTGGAGCGCGACGACTACGGGCCCGAGTTGCGGCGGTGGTTGGTGGAGCGCTTAGGGCTGGTCGATTGCTGACACGCAACGATCGCCCCGACACCTAGAAAGGCGTGTTGTGCGGTCGGTGGAGGAGCAGCAGGCTCGGGTAGCGGCTGCCGCGGTGGCCCCAAGACCGGTCCGGGTGGCGATCGCCGAGGCGCAAGGCCTCATGTGCGCCGAAGAGGTGGTCACCGAACGCCCGCTGCCGGGATTCGATCAGGCCGCCATCGACGGTTATGCCGTGCGCAGCGTGGACGTGCTCGGCGTGGGCACCGGTGACGACGACTCAGACGACGGCGAATCGGGCGACGGCCCCAATGGTGAGGTGAGCCTGCCGGTGATCGGGTCGATCGAGGCCGGCGCCCGCACCCCCAGCCGCCTGCAGCCGCGCCAGGCCGCGCGGGTCCAGACGGGCGCGCCGATGCCGACACTCGCCGACGCGGTGCTTCCACTGCGGTGGACCGACGGCGGGGATTCCCGAGTAAGGGTGCTGCGCGGGGTGCGCTCCGGCGCCTATGTCCGCAGAACCGGCGACGACGTTCAACCCGGCGACGTGGCGGTGCGGGCGGGAGCGATCATCGGGCCCGCCCAGGTGGGACTGCTGGCGGCGGTCGGCCGGGAGCGCGTGCTGGTCCACCCGAAGCCACGGTTGTCGGTGCTGAGCGTGGGCGGCGAACTCGTCGACATCTCCCGCACGCCGGGCAACGGACAGGTCTACGACGTCAACTCGTATGCGCTCGCCGCGGCGGGACGTGACGCGGGCGCGGAGGTGAACCGGGTCGGAATCGTCGACACGGATCCCAAGACGCTGCGCGACGTCGTCGAGGGACAGCTCAACCGGGCTGAGGTGGTGGTGATCGCCGGCGCGGTCGGCGGTGCGGCCGCCGAGGGTGTGCGGGCGGTGCTTTCGAAGCTCGGCGAGATGGAAGTGGCGCGCATCGCCATGCATCCCGGCTCGGTGCAGGGGTTCGGACAGTTGGGCCGCGACGGTGTGCCGGTGTTCCTGTTGCCGGCGAATCCGGTCAGCGCGCTGGTGGTTTTCGAGGTGATGGTGCGCCCGCTGATCCGGCTTTCGCTGGGCAAACGGCAGGCCCACCGGAGGATCGTGCAGGCGCGCACCCTCTCGCCGATCACGTCGGTGGCGGGTCGCAAGGGCTTCCTGCGCGGACAGCTGATGCGCGACCAGGACACCGGCGAATACCTGGTGCAGGCGCTCGGTGGTGCGCCGGGCGCGCCGTCGCATCTGCTCGCGACACTGGCCGAGGCAAACTGTTTGGTGGTCGTTCCCAGCGAGGCCGAACAGATCCGCACGGGCGAGATCGTCGACGTGGCATTCCTGGCTCAGCGCGGCTGATCGACTCCGGGGCTACCGTCATGAACCTGTGGCGTAACACTTCGATGCATCCGGGATGGCCCGCCCCTGCCGGTGCGCTGCGGGTGCCTGCCGGCGCGGTGAAACTTCGTCCGGTTCGTCTGCGCGACGGGGCCCAGTGGAGCCGCATCAGGTTGGCCGATCGGGCTCACCTGGAGCCATGGGAGCCGTCCAACGGTGTGGATTGGGAAGCGCGCCACGCTATTACGGCATGGCCGTCGGTGTGCTCCGGGTTGCGGTCGGAGGCGCGTAAGGGGCGGATGCTGCCCTATGTGATCGAGCTCGACGGGGAGTTCGTCGGTCAGCTGACGATCGGAAACGTCACGCACGGCGCGCTGCGCTCGGCGTGGATCGGGTACTGGGTGGCGACCTCCGCGACGGGTGGAGGTGTCGCGACGGCCGCGTTGGCGCTGGGGGTGGACCACTGCTTCAGCGCGGTGCGGCTGCATCGGGTCGAGGCGACGGTGCGTCCGGAAAACGCGGCGAGCCGCGCCGTGCTGGCAAAGGTTGGCTTTCGCGAGGAGGGTTTGCTGCGGCGCTACCTCGAGGTAGACGGCGCGTGGCGCGACCACCTGCTGGTGGCCATCACCATCGAGGAACTTCACGGCTCGGCGGCGTCCGCCCTGGTGCGCGCGGGCCACGCCAGCTGGTCCTGACCCTGCGCGAACAGACGCAGAGTTCACCACTTCTCCGGCGTGTCTGGTCA
The DNA here is from genome assembly GCF_025822765.1 of Mycobacterium barrassiae. GTDB lineage: Bacteria > Actinomycetota > Actinomycetes > Mycobacteriales > Mycobacteriaceae > Mycobacterium > Mycobacterium barrassiae. The sequence continues at coordinate 272,926 of NZ_JACKUK010000025.1, forward strand.
CTTTGTGTCTGCTCGCCGCAGAGACCCAACTGTTACAAAAGTGACACATGTGACTTTTGGTGCTTGTCAGCAACGAATTACAGGTGTGTAATTGTCTCGGCGCGCCGTCCACGGATGCGCAGGTCACAGACCTAGCCTTAACGGGGAAAGGAGCCGGCGACATGCCAAGCCTCCCCCAATCCCTCCTGTGGATCTCTCTCGTCGTGTTGTGGCTGTTCGTGCTCGTTCCGATGCTGATCAGCAAGCGCGACGCGGTCCGGCGCACCAGCGACGTCGCATTGGCGACGCGGGTTCTCAACGACGGCAGAGCGCGACTGCTGCGGCGCAAGGCGCCGGCGGCTGGCCACGCGAGCGATCCCGACTGGCGGCCATCCGACGAAGACCTCGATGACGATCTCGACGACGACCCCGCCGAGGAACCGGCGCGCCGCTCGGTCGTGCGGGTCGCGGGCCTCGACATCGAACAGGACGACGATCCGGGCTACCTCGACGTGGACGTGGTCGAAGAACCCTCCGGCGCGTTGCCCATCGGTGAGTCCGCCCGCGCCGCCGCTGAAACCGATGAGCTGGCACTCGATTTCGGAGAGGAAGCCGACGCGGAGCCCATCGCAATGGAAGCCGAGGAAGCCGACGAACCGGAGGCCGAACCCGAGCCCGACGGCTCCGAGGACGAGTACGAGTACGTGGCCGATTCGTCCGGGCTGGAGACGCCGTCGGAGTCCGACCTGGAGCTGGCTGACTCCTTGAGCGCAGCCCGCAGACGCCGGTACGAATCGAAGACCGGCGCGGCGGTCAGCGCCCGTAAGTACAAGTTTCGCAAGCGCGTGTTGACGGTCATGGCGATCTTGGTGATCGCCTCGGTTGCCACGGCGTACACGGTGACCCCGACCATGTGGTGGGTCAGTGCTGCGGTCAGCGCGATGACCCTGTTCTACCTGGCCTACCTGCGGCGTCAGACCCGTATCGAGGAGCGCCTGCGGCGCCGTCGGGCGCAGCGCATCGCCCGGTCGCGGCTCGGGGTGGAGAACACCGACGACAGGGAGTTCGACGTGGTGCCCTCGCGGCTGCGGCGGCCGGGTTCGGTCGTGCTGGAGATCGATGACGAGGATCCGATCTTCGAGCACCTGGACTACGCACCGTTCGCGCGCCACTTCGATCTGCCGCGCGCCGCGGGCCAGTAGCCTCGCGGTTTCGACCCGCGGGTCACGGCTGGTAGCCTGTGCTACCGGTATCAGGGGCTATGGCGCAGTTGGTAGCGCGACTCGTTCGCATCGAGTAGGTCAGGGGTTCGATTCCCCTTAGCTCCACAATTTTTGAACAAGCGTCGGCTCACGGCGTCCAGATCATCAGGTCTTCCATGCCGTTGTTCATCACGTCGAAGTGGATCTTGCCGGTCGACTGCGCCCCCGACGAATCGTCGCGCCACTGATGTTGACCGGGCTCGCGACCTGCCACAGCACACGGTAGGCAGCCTGGTTCGGCGCGACGGCGTTGAACTGTGAAATCGCCGGGGTGACGGGGCCGTCGAGCGCCTGGCCGGTGGCGGTGGCCTCCCACAGCTGGCCGGCGACCGTGCGGCCAACGACTACCGACGTTCTGACCGGTCAGACCGAACACAATTTGGCTAGTTCATAGCTCGCTCACAGCAGTGGCTGCCCTGCACCGCTCATGCTGGGTTGTACCGTCGAGGGTCGTCGCGTGTACTTCGACGACGCGAAGAGGACCGCGAAGAGGACCGCGTAGGAGACAGGGCCATGACGCCGACACAGTCGACCACTTGTGCAATCGTCGGCGGCGGTCCGGCCGGAATGGTGCTCGGCCTGTTACTGGCGCGCGCCGGAGTCGAGGTCACCGTGTTCGAGAAGCACGCGGACTTCCTTCGCGACTTCCGCGGCGACACTGTCCATCCCGTGACGCTCACCCTGCTCGACGAGCTCGGCCTCTACGAGCGGTTCAAGGCGTTGACCCACAGCGAGATCCACAAGGCCGAGTTCACCATCGGCGGGCGCATGGTGACGGTCGTCGACTTCCGTCGGTTGAGTGAACCGCACCCGGTCCTGGCTTTGGTGCCGCAATGGGATCTGCTCAACTTGCTGGCCGAGGCTGGGCAAGCCGAGTCGACGTTCACCCTGCGGATGCAGACCGAGGTCACCGGGCTACTCCGGGATGGCGGGAAGATCGCGGGTGTGCGCTATCGCGGGCCCGACGGGTTCGGAGAATTGCGCGCCGATCTGACGGTCGCCTGCGACGGTCGCACCTCGCTGGTACGACGTGATGCCGGCATGGTGCCACGCGACTTCCCGGTACCGTTCGACGTTGCCTGGTTCCGTCTGGACGCCAAGGAGAACATCAAATATCAACTGACCCCACGTCTTTCAAGAGGGCAGGCGCTGGCGCTGATTCCGCGCGAAGGCTACTTCCAGGTGGGTGCGTTCCTGCCCAAGGGCGGTGAGCCGCAGTTGCAGGCCCGTGGGCTCGACAGCTTTAAGTCCCAGATCGCCGAGCTGGTGCCCGAAGCGTCGGTCGACAGCATCCAATCCTGGGATGACGTGAAGGTTCTCGACGTCCGGGTCAACCGACTGCATCAGTGGTACAAGCCCGGACTGCTGTGCATCGGCGACGCCGCCCACGCCATGTCGCCCGTTGGCGGTGTCGGTATCAACCTGGCCGTCGCCGATGCGGTCGCCGCTGCCGAGATCCTCGCCGAACCGCTGCTCACGCGCCGGGTAACCGAAGAGGACCTCGCGAAGGTGCAAGAGCGCCGCAAGCTGCCCGCCGTCATCACCCAGGGAGTCCAGCGGCTCCTGCACCGCGCGATGCGGCGCGTCCTGCTTGGCGGCGTCGTGCCGGATCCGCCGGAGTTCGTAGCGCGTGGGCTCGGGGCGATTCTCACCCGTCTACCCGCGCTCGCGGTGGTGCCCGCGTACCTCGTCGGCGTCGGCGTGCGGCCCGAGCGCGCACCCGAATTCGCGCGCCGCCCACCCTCCTGAGATCTTCTACTTGGGATCGGTAAGCGACGCGACGCTGTGTACTGGGCCGAATCGACCTGTCCCTAGAAACGGAGCCCTGGTATGCGCAGAGCCCTCGTCACCGCATTGGCGACCGCGTGTTTCAGTGTCGCCGGCGTGCTGGTGCCAACCGGCACAGCCTCCGCCACACCGTTCTGCGAACCGGCGAACGCGAACACACCGCCGTGCGCCCCGCCCGAGGGTCCTCCCGGCACCTGCGACGCCAACGGCGTCTGTGGACAGCTGTGGTGCCCAGGGTCGGGCATGGCGCCGATACCGGACTGGGACCCGACCGTCTGCCACACCTTCTACTTCGACCCCAACGCACCACTGACCGAACCGGTGATCATTCAGGGGCAGCCTCCCGGTCCGCCGGCACCCCCACCGCCGCCGTGCATCCCGCTCATCAACTGCCTGCCCGGTCTCTGATGGCTTGACGGGTCGGTAGATTGCGACCCGTGAGCGAAGACAGGGTTCGGGTGCACGTCGGCGACAACGGCGTGGCCACGGTGACGATGGTGCGCACCGATAAACACAATGCGCTCGACCAGGCGATGTTCCAGGGCCTGGTGGACGCCGCCGAGCAGGTGGCAGGCGACAACTCGGTTCGCGCGGTCGTCTTGCACGGCGACGGCAAGAGCTTCTGCTCCGGGTTGGACGTGGCGAGCTTCATGGCCGGCGCCGGTGGCACCGGCGTCCTTTTGAAAAGGGACGACACCCGGATCGCGAACTTCGCCCAGCGCGTGACCTACGACTGGTCGCTGGTGCCCGCACCCGTCATCGCCGCGATTCACGGCAACTGCTTCGGGGGTGGTCTGCAGATCGCACTCGGCGCCGACATCCGGATCGCCGCGCCGGACGCGAAGCTGAGCATCATGGAGATCAAGTGGGGCCTGGTGCCGGATATGGGCATCACACACACGCTGCCCAAGCTGCTGCCGATCGACGTCGCGAAGGAACTGACGTTCACCGGTCGCATCGTCTCGGGCAGTGAGGCGTCACAACTCGGGCTGGTCACGCGGACGGACGAAGATCCAATGTCGGCGGCGCTGGCGCTGGCCGAGGAGATCGCGCAAAAATCCCCGGATGCCGTCCGCGCCGCGAAGCGTCTGTACGAGGAAACCTGGGCGGGCAACGACCCCGCGGCCGCCCTGAAGCTCGAATCGGAACTGCAGACCGGGCTGCTCGGCAAGCCCAATCAGCTCGCGGCCGTCGTCGCCGGAATGTCCGGAGAGAAGCCGGTATTCACCGAGCCGGAATAGAGCATAGATTTTCGCATCTCCTATCAAACTATCGACTCTGGAACCTGTCCGCTGAGCGAATTCGTTCGGCCCCAAGGTTGCAATTCCTGCCCTCCATATAAGCGTTGCGGCCTATGCTGCGCTCGGTCAGGAATCAGCAGCGTGACCGACGCGCGACCGCGACTTCGGCCACTTCGAGGTGAGGGGCGGCTATGCGCATCAGAGCTTGCTACATGACATTCGGACTCGCCGCGGTACTGATGCCGGCGGGGGTGATGGTTGCATCACCGGCAGTGGCGGACTGCACCAGCTCCGGAGCCGCCACAGTGTGTGCTCAGGGCGACGTTCGCGGGGGATCAGGCCCGGTTTCCGGACCCGTCTATCCCTCGTATTGCGCCGACCCGTGGTACTGCGCCGACGACTGGGATATGGACATATATCTCAATCCGAGACCGCCTGTCGGGATCAATCCGAATCCACCGGGTGGTATCGATATCGGCCGACCGGGCCGCCCGGGCGGCCGCCGCTGAACACCAGCCACCATTTCGTCAGCCATCAAACAAGGAGTCCGAAAATGTTCGTTCGCAACCTGATCGGAGCCGGCGTGGTCGTCGGCGCCGCGCTCATCGGCACCGCGGCCACCGCCGCCGCAGATCCGCCGAACTGCACGGCGGCCGACCTTGCGGGAGTCATGGCCGGCGTATCCGCGGGAACGTCGTCCTACCTGTTTACCCATCCGGATGTGAACGCATTCTTCACCGGTCTCAAAGGCAAGCCGAGAGAGCAGATGTCAGCTGAAATTGAGGCATATTTCGACTCACATCCACAGGTCCGTGACGAACTCCGCGCGGTCAGGCAGGCCGCAGCTGATTTTCGTGACCGCTGCAATGCGCCTATGCCAGACATGCCGTTGGGGTAGACATTCGAGAGCGCGAGTGCGCTGCATCGATGAGGGCGGGTGAGCGATGGGGGGAATGGGGCTCCCAGGGTTGTGGCTGTTTCTAACAGTCGTCCTCGCCGTTTCAATCCTGTTGGCGGTCGGCTTCGTCTTGTTCGCTGACAAGACGGTCTACCGGCCGGGCGGTAAGGGGGAGACAGGTTCCTTGTCGTCGTTCGTGACCACAGTCGCCCTAGTGTACGGCGCTTTGTTGGGATTCACCGTTGTCGTCGCATGGGAGCAATTCTCTTCAGCGGAGACGAACGTGACCGATGAGTCCTCCACGCTGGCCACGATGTACCGGCAGACGATCAGTCTGGCTCCGCCGGAACAAGAGAAGATGCGCACGCTGTTGCGCGTCTACACCACATCCGTGAAAGCTGAATGGGACAACCAGGGCAGTGATGCTGCAAGCGCAGACGCGCGAGCCGCGATCACCGAAATGTACCGCGCGCTCGGTAGCCAGCACGGTCCTCCTACAGTCGACAACCCGATCAACGCGGAGATCCGCGATCAGCTCAATGTTCTTACAGCGCAACGTAATACTCGTATATTGGACGCAATACCGCGAATACCCGGCCTGCTGTGGACAGGTCTACTCTTCGGCGGCGTGCTGTTGATCGGGTTGATCGGGTTCAGTCGACTGGACAGTCGGCGCAATCACATGATTCTGTCGAGCGCCATCGCGATCCTGCTTGGCCTGCTGCTATTCCTCATCTTTTGGCTCGACCATCCATTCGGGCGCCAAATGGGCGTGACGCCCAGATCATTTGATTACACCATTCAGGTCTTCGACGGAGTAGACGGGACGAAGTAGAGCCGACGGCCTCCCTAGGCGAGCCGATCGCGAAGCAGCGCAACCGAATCGAAGTCGCGAAGCGCTTGCACAGCTCGATCGAGACCCGCTCGGGTGGTCGCTTCGCCTTGGAGGCGACGGCCGAAAGCTGCTGTGATGCCCGCAGCGATGAAGGCGGTGAACGCGAAGAGCCGGTATGAGTCCCGCGCGTCGCCGAAGGTGAGGCGGGTCGTGCCGTCTGCGTTGAGGGTGTCCACGTATGTGCGCACCAGGTCGGTGTCGATGGCTTGGCGGGTGTCCGAATCGATTGACGTGGCGGCGAAATAGGCGAGGTCCTTGACGGCCGGCCCGCACGAGGCGACCTGCCAGTCAAACAGGATCGGCAGACCGTCGGCGAAACCTATGTTGCCCCAGGTGTGTATCCCCATGGATGAGCGTGCGCGGATACCGCTCAGGCGGCCGATTTCTCCAGGATGTGAACCCCACAGGCGGAACCCAGCCCGATGACGTGTGCGAGGCCGACCTTCGCGTTCGCGATCTGCCGGTCGCCCGCCTCACCGCGGAGGTGGTGGCAGATCTCCCAGACGTTGGCGATGCCGGTGGCCGCGATCGGATGCCCCTTCGACTCCAACCCGCCCGACACGTTCACCGGTGTCGAGCCGTCGCGCCACGTGGCACCCGAGTTGAAGAAGTCTGCGGCCCCGCCCTCTTCACAGAGCATCAGGTTGTCGTAATGCACCAGCTCGGCCGTCGCGAAGCAGTCGTGCAACTCGACGAGATCGAGGTCCTTGGGGCCGACACCGGCCTGGTCGTAGGCGATGGAGGCGGCCTTGCGGGTCAGCGTGTTGACATTCGGCAGGACCTGGCAGCCCTCCTCGTAGGGGTCGGTGGTCAGCACCGACGCCGACACCTTGACCGCACGACGACGCTGTTCGAGCGACAGAGACTTCAGCGTCTCGCCGTTGCACACGACGGCAGCGGCGGCACCGTCACAGTTGGCCGAGCACATCGGACGGGTGTTGGGATAGGCGATCATGACGTCGTTCATGATCTGTTCCAGGGTGAACCGCTTCTGGTAGGACGCAAGCGGATTCAGGGTGGAGTGGGCGTGGTTCTTTTCGCTGATCTTGGCGAACAGCTCGAAGCTGGTGCCGCCGTACTTATGGCCGTACTCCATGCCGATCTGGGCGAACACGCCGGGCATGGTCTCGGTGCCGATCCGGCCGTCGATTGGAGCGACTGCGCCGTACCGACCGGCAGGGGTCCACGTGTCGGCGTCCTTCTTTTTCGTGCCGCCTCCGCCGAGCAGACCTGCACCGGAGAGCTTCTCGACGCCGACGGCCAGCCCGTAGTCCACTTCGCCTGCCTTCACCGCCATGATGGCGGTGCGCAGCGCGGTGGCACCGGTCGCGCAGGCGTTGGCGACGTTGTACACGGGAATACCGGTCTGACCGATCTGCTTCTGAAGCTGTTGTCCGATACCGGCACTGGCGTTCATGAGGTTGCCCGCGGCGAGCACACCGATATCCGCCATCGTGACGCCGGCGTCCGAAAGGGCTCCCATGGCCGCTTCTGCCGCCAAATCGACGGAGTCCAGATCGGGGTGCTTGCCGAACTTGGTCATCTGAATGCCGAGGATCCAGACCTCGTCGCTTGCGCTCATCGTTGAAGCTCCTTCGTCAGAGGGATGGTGGTCTGCGGGTCAGCCGACGGGCTCGAAGGCAAAGCCGATCGCCTCGGTGCCCTCGGAATCGGTCCCGATCGGCTGGGTGACGAGTCGCACCTTCATGCCGTCGCGGACGTGTTCGGCATCGGGCTCGACGTTGATGAGGTTGGCGCGAACTCGGGTCCCGTCGCAGTCCACGACCGCGGCGACGAAAGGAACGGGGATACCCGGTGCCGCGAAGGCGACGATCGTAAATGCACGCACCGTGCCCTCGGTAGCGATCGGCACAGTCGTGAAGTCGGTGGCGAAGCAACCGGCGCACGCGTTGCGACGGTCGAAGAACCTGGCCCCGCATTTCGTGCATTCCTGGGCGACCAGGTGGGGCTCGTCGCCGTCCAGCACCAGGTAGTCCACGAAGGGTATTTGTCCGGCCACGTGCACCTCCATCGTCGGTGCGATCGACGTTAATACCCGCCGCCGTATTCGCCGAACCCGGCTCGCCCTACGACGATTCCCGTCGCGCCTTGGCCCGTCGCTTGCCTTCGTGCATCGCGGCCACCCGTGCGACGGGAATCGCGCGGCCTTGTTCGATCAGGTCGGCGGGCAGCCGCTGGGCCGGCGGCATCGACTCCGTCCAGCTCGGCCTGCCGTCGAGTGCGTCGATCGCCGTGCGGACCGTGAAGTCGGTAGGCCTGATCGAGTCGAGTTCGGCCCACTCGAGCGGAAACGACACCGGAGTGCCCGGGCGCAGCCGCGGACTGTAGGCCGCGGCGACGGTGGCTCCGCCTGCGCGGGTGGCGTCGACGAACACCTTGCCGCGGCGGTCCTCGACGATGAACGCCGTGGTGGCGATGCCCGGATCGATGGCCTCCGCCCGGGCCGCGAGGGCGCGGGTCGCGGCCGCCACGTCGTCGACTGGTGCGGCTTGATCACTGGAGTCGATCGGGACGAAGATGTGCAGCCCCTTGGCGCCGCTGGTTTTCACCACACCGTCTAATCCGCTGTCGGTCAGCGCCTGACGAACCAGGTGGGCGACCGCCACCACCTTGGCGAAGTCGTCGCCCGGCGGATCCAGATCGAGCACCAGGTGGGTGGGTCGGTAGATGTCACCGCTGAGCCCCAGCGTCGGGTGATATTCGACGGCCCGCTGGTTGGCCAGCCACAGCAGCGTGCGCCGGTCGTTGCACAGCGCATATCGCACCTCGCGGTGGGAGGCTTCGGCCCACATCGTCGTGGTGGCGATCCAGTCCGGCGTGTACTTCGGGACGTTCTTCTGCATGAAGGGGTCGCGACCGCGCAGGACCCGCAGCACGGTCAGCGGCCGGTCGGCGAGGGCGGGCAGCATCCGGTCGGAGACAGCGTCCAGATAGTCGACGAGGTCGCGCTTGGTCGCCCCGGCATCGGGAGTCAGCGGCTCATCGAGATTGGTGAGGTCGACGCCGTCGCGCTGCTCCTTGGTGCCCACCGGTTACGAACTCGCGGTCGTAAAGATGCCGCCGTCGACCGGGATGATCGCACCGGTCACGTAGGCCCCGGCACGGCTGGTCAGATACACCGCAATGCCGGCCATGTGGTCGTCCCGACCGATGCGCCGCATCGGCGCCGACGCCGCGATCGAACGCCGAACTCCTCCAACGTCGCCGCCATCATCTTGGACGGAAACGGCCCTGGCGCAACGGCGTTGACGGTGACGTGCTGCGGCCCCAGCTCGCGAGCCAGCACCCGGGTCAGCTGGTGCACCGCTGCGTTGCTGCTGGCGTAGGAGTACGTCGGCAGCGGGCTGACTCGAAGGCCGTCGATGCTGCCGATGTTGATGATCCGCGCCGGGTCGTCGGCGGTAGCGACCGCGCGAAGTGCCGGCAGTAACGCCTGGACCATCCAGAACGGCGACTTGACGTTGAGGTCCAGCACCTTGTCCCACGCCGAGTCCGGGAAGGACTCCAGCGGCGCACCCCACGTCGCGCCCGCGTTGTTGACCAGGATGTGCAGGTCGCCGCCGCCGGTGACCTCGTCGGCGAGCCGCAGGCATTCCTCATGCCGGGACAGGTCGGCCGGGACGGCAGTCACGTCGCCGAAGTCCGACAGATGCGATCGAGCTTCCTCGCACGCGTCCGCCTTCCGCGAGCTGATCACCACCTGGGCACCGGCCTGCAGCAATCCGCGGGCCATCATCAGGCCGATCCCTCGCGTGCCGCCCGTCACCAGGGCCCGCTTACCGGTCAGATCGAACAGCTGGGCATGGGTACTGAACTGGGTGTCGGTCATTCTCGAATAGTGCCTTATCGGTCCCGCGCCGCGTTCCTTGCTCGCCGCGTCCGCCACGCCGTAGCCTCGTGACGTGTCCGGCCTGTCTGTCGTCAGAGCCGAAGAACTCGCGAAACTGGAGGTCTTCGACGGCTGCCCGATCGAGGACTTGACGCCACTCGCCGCGCAACTGCAGCCCCTGGTCGCTGAGCCGGGACAGGTGCTCATGCAGCAGGGTGAGCTCGCCATTTCGTTTTTGCTGATCGGTTCCGGCTGCGCCGAAGTGACACACGCAGGCATTGACGGACATGACACCGTCGCCCAATTGGGGCCCGGCCTCATCGTCGGCGAAATTGCTTTGCTGCGCGACACGCCGAGGACCGCAACCGTGGTGGCGACCGAGCGGCTCACGGGCTGGGTCGGGGACCGGGAGGCGTTCGCCACCATGCTCGAGATCCCGGGCATGCTGGACCGGCTGGTGCGTACGGCGCGGCAGCGGCTCGCCGCGTTCATCACCCCGATCCCGGTGGAACTGCGCGACGGCAGCGTCTACTACCTGCGTCCGGTGCTCCCGGGTGACAGTGAGCGCACGACGGACGGGCGGGTCGAATTCTCGAGCGAGACGCTGTACCGCCGGTTTCAGTCGCCACGTGTACCGACGAAGTCGCTGATGACGTATCTGTTCGAAGTCGATTACGTGCACCACTTCGTCTGGGTGATGACCGAGGGGGCCGAGGGACCCGTGGTCGCCGACGCGCGCTTCGTGCGCGAGGAGGAGGACCCCGCCGTCGCCGAGGTGGCGTTCATCGTGGGCGATGACTACCAGGGCCGCGGTATCGGCACCTTCCTCATGGGTGCCCTGGTGGTCACGGCCAATTATGTTGGTGTCGAACGCTTTACGGCGCGCGTGCTCTCTGACAACCGTCCGATGCGGGCGATCATGGATCGCTTCGGCGCGCAGTGGCATCGCGACGACCTCGGGGTCGTCACCACCGCCGTCGATGTTCCTGATGCGAGTTCCCTGCGGTTGCCGACCTCGTTGGTGAAGAAGATCCGCGGAGTCACCTCGCAAGTCATCAAAGCGGTCGGTTGATGCGGGCGCCTCTTTCGAAGGACACGCAGCTGTGCATCTCGTTGTCCGGTAGGCCGAGCAATATCGGCACCCGATTTCACAACTACCTGTACGACGTGCTCGGGCTGGACTTCATCTACAAGGCTTTCACGACAACGGATATCGCCGCCGCGATCGGTGGGGTACGCGCACTGGGCATTCGTGGCTGCTCGGTGTCGATGCCGTTCAAGCAGGATGTCATCGAGCTGGTCGACGATGTCGAGCAGTCCGCACGGGCCATCAACGCGGTGAACACAATCGTCAACGACACCACCGTTGCAGGAGGCCATCTCACCGCGTCGAACACCGATTACCTTGCCGTCGAGCGCCTGATCGCCGAGCACGGCCTGCAACCGACGCAGTCGGTATTGCTGCGAGGCAGCGGTGGTATGGCCAGCGCCGTCGCTGCGGCTTTCCGGGACAACGGGTTTGAGCAAGGAACCGTCGTCGCGCGCAACGGCGAGACAGGACAGGCGCTGGCGCAACGGCTCGGCTACGAATACGCCTCCGACGTCGGCACCAGGACCGCGCACGTGATCGTGAATATCACGCCGATCGGGATGGCGGGCGGCGCCGGGGAGAACGACCTGGCGTTCGACACGGAGACAATCGCCAAGGCGCACACGGTTTTCGACGTCGTGGCGATGCCGTCCGAGACACCGTTGATCACCGCCGCGCGTGCTGCCGGAACCGCCGTCATCACCGGGGCAGAGGTGATCGCGCTGCAGGCAGCCGAACAGTTCGAGCGCTACACCGGTGTCCGACCGAGCGCCGAGCAGATCGCCGCAGCGTCCGCGGTATCGCGCGCCTAGATCGCGTGCATCATCAGGGTGTGATCACGGTTTCGTCGTCGATGACCGACGTCGCATCCATCAGGGCGCCCATCTGGTCTTCAAGGCCGTCGGCATTGAGCTGCAGGACGTACAGCCCGTCCTGGCCCGGAATCACGACGGTCTTCTGCGCGATGGCGCGCAGCTTGCCGTCCTTCTGGTAGGTGCCGCCGATCTGCACTGCCTCGAAACCGCTGAGCTCGTCGGAAACTCCCTCGTTACCGCCCTCGTAGCCGGGTAGGTTTTGGAGCTCCCCGGGCGCGAACTCGAGAATCTTGGCGGGGTCCACGTTGCCGGTCAGCTTGGAGACGATCGCGATGACGGATGGCGGATCTGCGGCGAACGCGGGGTCGGTGGAAATGATTGCGCCGTAGGCCCACTCCGGGGCGCGGTTTCCGGCGTCCTCCCATCCCGGCGGGATAGGCAGGTCGATGGTGGGAGAGCCGGGATCGCCGCGCTTGACCGGAGTCTCGACGATGCCGTTGTCCTTGATGTAGTCGACGATCGTGTAGTTCGGTCCGGAGGCCTGCGCCGAGGTGGTGGGCGCAGCTGACGTGGTCTCGGTCGTCGTGCTGGTCGTTGTCTCGCTCGAGGTGGTCTCCGACTCCTTCGACTCCGTCTTGGTGTCGGAACCGCAACCGGCCAGGCCCAGGCCGAGTGCGACGGCTGCGACGGCGACGACACCGGCCCGAAGTGACTTACTCATTCGCTCTCCTTTGCAGAATCTCGCCGTAGCCTACGGTCGGGCCCTCGATAGCGCCATGACCAAATTTGCTCTAGTGTTGCGAAAAGTTTGCTGGATCGGGCAGACTCTGGGAAAGCAACATGCGTATGGGGTGGGAACCGCGGGTGTGCACGGGCGTTGAAAGGGTCGGGAAATGCGGGGGATGATTCGTTCGCTGGGCGTGGTGGGCCTGGCGTTGCTGAGCGTCATCGGGCTGGCAGTGGCATGGACCGCCACCACCATCGTTTCGCTGACGGCGACCGCCCTCATCATGGGTGGTACAGGTCATCCACTGAGATCTCCCCAGGATCCGCTGACCTACATCAACCCGTACATGTCCAATGCGGTCAACGGCTTCATCAACCCCGCGTCTGAGGCGCCGACGGGCACCGGCGGCGACCCGATCGACGGGGTGGGCCCGACGGAGAATCGCTACGCGATCATCACGCCCGAGCAGTTCTTCCCGGTGGCCGGCTCGATGACCTTCGATCAGTCCGTCGCCGCCGGACTGGCGAACTTGAGCAGATGCATTCGCGGGGCCAGCGACTGCGCCTACAACACAGGCGCGCCCGATGTCCCGGGCGCGCCGGCGGACGTGCCCGTCGCCACGGACGAGTTCGTCGTCTTCGGCTACTCGCAGAGCGCGGTGATCGCGTCGCTGCTCAAGAGGGACATGATCGAGAACCCTGAGGACTATCCCGACCTCGAACCAGGCGACGTCTCGTTCTTCCTGTTGGCCAATCCGATGCGTCCCAACGGAGGGTTCCTGTCGCGTGGTCCGACGGGTATGACCATCCCGATCCTCGGTGTCACCTTCTACGGCGCCACCCCGACGAACAGCTGCCAGCCCGACGGCGACTGCTACCAAACCGCCGATCTCGCTGCGCAGTACGACGGCCTCGGAGGCGACGCACCCGCCAGCATCACGAACGTGTTGGCCGTGGCGAACGCCGCTCTCGGCTACTACTACTTCCACGGCGATCTGCAGGAGGGCGACTTCGACGACGCCCTGTATCAGGGCTCCTACGGCGACACCGACTACTACATCGTTCCGGCCAGGCGACTGCCCCTGCTGATGCCGTTCGAGTCGTTCGTGCCGTCGCCGATCCTGACCCTGTTGGAGGAGCCGCTGAAGGCGGCGATCGAAGCCGGCTACGCGCGCGACGTCAATCCGGGCGTCGCGACGAAGGTGGGGCTGCTGCCGTTCCGGAATCCGGTGCAGGCCATCGTGAACATCGTCAAGGCGATCCCGGTGGGTATCGACAATGCGGTCGCGGAAGCCTCCGGGGATCCGACCAACAGGCCGCTGGGAACCGCACCGGTCACCAGCCCGTTCGGTGTCGGCGGGCCAGACCTGCCTGAACCGCCCGCCGCCGATGAGAATCCGGTGATGGCGCGAATGAGCGATAACTCGAACGTTCGCGAGGTGATTACCGAAGAGGAGATCACCGAGGAGGTCGTCAACGAGCAGGAGCTGTCCGGCACCTCCACTGGCGATGTCGTTGAAAAAGAGGTCGTCGAGAACGAGGTCGTCGAGAACGAGGCCGTCGAGAACCAGGCCCCGCGGAGGCCCACGGCCAAGACGCCCGGCACCGTCAAGCGGCCGGCTCCGCTCAGCCAGCTCCGCGACACCGTGGCGGGCATCCGGGACGGCGTTCGCGACAGCATCCGGCTGCCGAAGATCCGGGGTCCGATCGGCTTCGACTCGCAGCGCAGCACGAAGCCGCCCTCACCGAAGAAGCCCGGTAACAGCGAAACCACCACGGGCGAGCCGAAATCCGCCCCGGCTGCGGCGAGCGAGCCCGCCGCCTGATCACCGGATCAGACGTCGCAGTTCAGAGATACCGTGATCGACTGGCTCACGACCACGGTGATGTACTCGCGCCACTTGCCCTCGCCGACGGGGATCGTCTGCGTCACCTGCTGCGGATTACGCACGTTGGTGACGAGGCACTCGCCCAGCGGTGCGTTACCGACTCGATCGATGACGACGTTGTAGCCGGCGGATTCCAATTCGCCGATCGTTTGATACGCGTTGCCCGGTCTGGCGGGATCCGCCGTCGCGACACCCATGGGGGTGAGTGCAACACCTATCGCTGCCGTCGTTACTACTAGACCCCATCCTTTGCGCATGAGGGCCTCCGTTCTTTTGCCTGGTACTTGTCCATCGTTCGGAGGGCCGATTTCGTTGCATGGATAGCTGTAGGGGATGGCTGTGGTATCAACACCGCGTGCGCGCGATGTGTGCGGCGGTGGCCCTGCTGGCTGTGGCCTGCGGCGCGTCCGATCGCCCACCGCAGGGAGCGCCCGCATCTGAGGGTGCATCGGCGCAGGTCAACCCCGCCAGGATCGACCGCGTGCGTGAAGATCTGCCCGACGGGTACGAGGTGGCAAATATTTCGGGGCCTGTCGCGCCGACGGCGTTGTGGGGATACGGCAGCCTGTGGACGGCCGATCCGCCGCAGTGCGGCCTGCTGTCGGACCCCGTCGTCGACCCGGCCTCGACGAAAGGCTGGTCGGGATCGGGGACCGGCGGCATCGTCTACGCGGTGGTGGCGGACTTGGCGGTGGGTCTCGATCCCGGGGTGGCGGCCGAATGTCAGCACTGGACGCTGTCGGCCGGACAGACGAGCGGCAGCGTCACCCTGACCACCGCGCCGACGATCGAAGGCGCGCAGACCCTCGCGATGGCCACGTCGACGAAGACCGTCGTCGAAGGGGGTACCGAGACTCGGTCTCACGCCGACACGGTCACCGCATACCTGGATAGCCATGTCGCGTTCGTCACCGTGGTGACCGATCCGGGATCGCCGCATCCGCAACTGGGCGCGGATTTCGCCAATGAATTGTTGGTGAAAACGGTCGCGGCGCTGCGGGGTTGATCCCTGGCTCGACGGTAAGTTGTGCGGCAATGTTCAAGAGCGCAAAGCTCGTCAGCCAGTTGGCCGTGGTGTGCGCCGTCGTACTGGCCGCGTGCGGAACCGAAGAGCCGGCCAACCCGTCGAACGCTGATATCGCCCGGGTGAAGGATGTGCGGTCGAGTTTCGGTCCGCAGTTCAAGGTGACCGAGTTCGGGCCCGCGGGGATCGATCCTCGACTGCTCGGACCGCAGGCGCTGCCGGCCGGCATGAAGTTCGATCCCGCCGACTGCGGATCCTTCGCCACCGCGCAGGTGCTCCCGCAGGGGGTCAAGGGCAACATGGCCGCCACGACGGCCGAGGGCGACGGGAACCGGTTCATCGCCATCGCGGTGGAAACCTCCGAACCCGTTCCGCTGAACCGGCCGGCGGACACCTGCCAGCGGGTCGGCTTCGCCGGGGGCGGAGTGCGCGGCCTCGTCGAGGTCGTGGAGGCGCCGTCGATCGACGGTGCCCAGACAATGGGCACCCACCGCGTGTTGCAGACCGTCGTCAACGGCAAGCCGAGCACCGGCGAGATCTTCAACTACATCGCGGGCTTCGACACGTTTCTCGTGATCGTCACCGCCAACCCGCTCGTGCTGCCCGACAAACCCGTCACACCGGTCGACACCCAGCGCGCCCGCGATCTCCTCACCGCGGCCGTCACGGCGGTGCGGGGCTAACGCACGTCCTGTGGTCGGAACTGAATACTGATCCGGGGGCCGGTTGGGCGCGACGTCTTCGGTATCGCGTGCTCCCAGGTGCGCTGACACGAGCCGCCCATCACCAGCAGGTCGCCATGCCGGTGCGCCATCCGCAGCGACTTACCCCCGCCGCGCGGCCGTAACGCGAAAACCCTTGTGGCGCCGAGTCCGACGATGGCGACCATGGTGTCTTCGGTGCTGCTGCGACCGATGGTGTCGCCGTGCCAGGCCACGCTGTCGTCGCCGTTGCGGTACAGACACAACCCCGCGGTGGTGAACGGTTCGCCGAGCTCGCCTGCGTACACGTCGTTGAGGCGCCTGCGGATCTGCTTAAGCCGCGGATGCGGAGGCGGCTCGTCGATCAGATTGTGGAAGCTGACCAGGCGCGGTACGTCGAGCACACGGTCGTACATCTGCCGTCGTTCTGCCCGCCACGGAATGCCGTCACGCAACTCTTCGAAAAGCGAGTCGGCGTCGTCCAGCCATCCCGACCGGTAGTCGATCCAGGCGCCATTGCCAAGATGGCGTCGTTCCGCGTGCTCGAACAGCGAGCTCTGCAGAGCCAGCTCCATGCCCGCGATCCTATCGCACAGATGTTCGAAGGGTTAGAGCCGTGCGGCGCCCGGCCCCTGAAGGGCGAGGACATCCTCGGGGTTGGTCAGCGCGCAGGTCTTGAGGCTCAGGCATCCGCAGCCGATGCAGCCGGTGAGGTTGTCGCGCAGTCGCTGCAGGTGCAGGATCCGGTCGTCGAGGTCCTGACGCCAAGTAGCGGAGAGTCGCGCCCAGTCCTTGGTCGTCGGGACGCGGTCGGTCGGCAGGGTGGCCAGTGCGTCGCGGATGCGCGCTAGCGGAATGCCCAGGCGTTGGCTCATCCGGATGAACGCGACACGGCGGAGCGTCTCGCGGGCGTAGCGCCGCTGGTTGCCGCCGGTTCGCTTGCTGGAGATCAGCCCCTCCCGCTCGTAGAAATGCAGCGCCGAAACGGCGACACCGCTTCGGGCGGCCATCTCGCCCGGTGTGAGTTCGTGTACCAACTCCATGACCTCAACCATAGTTGAGGTCGCTGGCAGTGCTCTGCGCGATACGGTGCTACTCGTGACAATGGGCTGCGATTCCGAGGTCGGCCGGCTGCGGGCCGTCATCCTGCACCGGCCCGGTGCCGAACTGCAGCGGTTGACCCCACGCAACAACGACAGGCTGTTGTTCGACGGCCTGCCCTGGGTGGCCAAGGCGCAGCGCGAGCACGACGCGTTCGCCGCGCTGTTGTCATCGCGTGGTGTCGAGGTGCTGTTGCTGGCCGACCTGCTGACCGAGGCATTGGCCAAGAGTGGCGCGGCGCGCATGCACGGCATCGCGGCTGCCGTCGACCCGCGCCGGCTGGGACTGCCGTTGGCGCAGGAGCTTTCGGCCTATCTGCGCACACTGGATCCCGCGCCGCTGGCGTCGGTGCTGATGGCCGGGATGACCTTCAACGAGTTGCCGTTGCACGGCGGCGAACTGTCATTGGTGCGACGGATGCACCACGGCGGGGATTTCGTCATCGATCCGCTGCCGAATCTGCTCTTCACCCGCGACTCGTCGTTCTGGATCGGCCCCCGGGTGGCGATCACGTCGCTGGCTTTGCCCGCGCGCGTGCGTGAGACGTCGCTGACCGACGTGATCTATGCGCACCACCCGCGGTTCCTCGGTGTGCGGCGCGCGTACGAGTCGCGGTCGGCGCCCGTGGAGGGCGGCGACGTGCTGCTGTTGGCGCCGGGCGTGGTCGCGGTGGGAGTGGGGGAGCGGACCACGCCAGCGGGTGCGGAGGCGTTGGCGCGCAGCCTGTTCGACGACGATCTGGCGCACACCGTCCTGGCCGTGCCGATCGCGCAGGAGCGCGCGCAGATGCACCTCGACACCGTATGCACGATGGTCGACGTGGACGCCGTGGTGATGTACCCGAACATCGTGGAGACGCTGTCGGCGTTCACGATTCATCGCGACGGCTCCGGTGGGGTGCGCATCGACGACGCACGACCGTTTCTTACCGCCGCGGCCGACGCCATGGGTATCGAGAAGCTGCGGGTGATCGCGACCGGCCTCGACCCCGTCACCGCGGAGCGGGAGCAATGGGACGACGGCAACAACACGCTAGCCGTGGCGCCCGGTGTGGTGATCGCCTACGAACGCAATTCCGAAACCAATGCGCGGCTGGCGGATTCGGGTATCGAGGTGTTGCCAATAGAAGCATCGGAGCTCGGTACCGGCCGCGGCGGTCCCCGCTGTATGTCGTGTCCCGCCGCCCGCGACCCGCTCTCTAGGTCCGCCTACGCTGAGCCAAGGCGGCGCGTATCCTCCGGATACTGGGCATCGCAGTGTGGTCGGGTCGTATGCGAAAGTGCAGCCAGCCACGGCGCTGATAAAGCTCCGCAGTCGAGAGTTGCTGGACAACGGAATAGCGGTCGGTGCCTTCGGCCTCGTAGCAGTCGACTCCGACTTTCGGCCCTTCCCAGCCCATCGCGATCGTCGACTCCCAATATTTATCTCCGACTGGAATGTTGGTGCTCGGTCGTGGCAAGCCTGCGTCGATGAGGCGCAGGCGCAATGCGGACTCCTCCGGACTGTCCGCTCCGCCGTCCATGAGTCCTGACGCGATGCGTGACGCCGGCATTCCGTGCGCGCCCCGGTAACGGAGTTCCAACGGCTCGATGTCGCCGACTCTCACCCCGGTGACGCGTGCGAGTGCGTCGAGGTGAGCTACTGCGATGTCACGTGCCAGGTAGCGGCCGAGGTCCAACGCAGTGCGCGCCGCTGAGGTCACGAGCAGACCGCCGATGCGGACGACCTCGTCGTCATCGATCCGTTCCTCGCGGATCACGACTCCCGGCCTGCGGCGACCGTGTTTCGCAATCAACTCGATCGGCGTTTCATCTCTAATCCACATGACGCCGTGCATGGCGGCCGCGGCTCGCCCGGCCACGATGCCCGTCCGTCCGGTCCACAGCCACGCTGCCCTGGTGAGGGCGTACAAGTCCCGGCGTGCATCTTTGTGCAGGTAGACGTTCGGATGCACCGCGCGGTAGTTCCAGCGCAGGGCCCCACGGGATACGTCGCCGGCCGCAACGGCTTCGCTTCCGATGAATGGCCCTCGCATGCGGCCTATCGTCGCCGGGGGCACTGACAGTTCGGACTCCTAGTGCCGTTTCCGACACCATGGCTGTGGAATGCGCTCGATCGCTACTTTTCACAGCCATGGTGTCGAAAATGCGGATAGAGCCAATAGAGGGACCTAACTCCAAGACGGCAGCCAGATCTGCATGTTCCAGGTGGCCTGCGAAATCGGTATGCCCGTCAGGATCGGGTACATCCACGCGAAGTTCGTGAGCACCAGCGCGACATAAAAACTCACCGCGATGAGGCCCAGCGTTCTTCGCTCCGAATTCTGGTTCGGCTTGTAGAGGATGTCGCCGAGGATCATCGCGATCGCCAGCACCAAGAACGGCGCCATCACCGCCGCGTAGAAGAAGTACATCTGCCGGTCGATGTCCGCGAACCACGGCAAGAAGCCCGCGCTGTAGCCGACCAGGATCGCGGCGTAGCGCCAGTCGTGCTTGACGAACGTGCGCCACACCGCCCAGGCGAGTACCGGCACCGCGATGAACCACATCGCGGGCGTGCCAACGAGCAGGACCGCCTTGACACACGACTGTGCGCCGCAGCCGGGGACGTTCTCGTTGTCGATCGCGTAGAGCACCGGCCGCAGCGACATCGGCCACGTCCAGGGTTTGGACTCCCAGGGGTGGTGGTTGCCGTCGGCGTTGGTCAGCCCTGAATGGAACTTGTACGCCGCGAACGTGTAGTGCCACAGCGAGCGCAGCGCGTCGGGCACCGGCAGGATGCTGTCCTCGCCGATCGACCTGCCGACCTCGTGCCGATTCACGCCGGTCTCCGACGCGAACCACGGCGTATAGGACGCCAGGTAGACGCCGAACGGAATCAGCACGAGCGCATACAGCGACGGGCCAAGATCGCGGCGAAACGCCCCGAGCCACGGCCGCGGCACTCGATACTGTCGACGCGCGGCGATGTCGAACGCCAGCGTCATCACCCCGAAGAACGCCACGAAATAGAGTCCGGACCACTTTGTCGCGCAGGCCAATCCGAGCAGCACCCCGGCGCCGAACCGCCACCACCGCACGCCGAGCCTCGGACCCCACGGTGTCTCGCTGATGCGGCCTTCGAGCAGAGCGACGTGCATCCGCTCGCGTACCTGGTCGCGGTCGACGATCAAACATCCGAACGCCGCCACCACGAAGACCACCAGGAATCCGTCGAGCAGCGCGGTGCGTGACGCGACGAAGCTGACTCCGTCGGCGATCAGCAGCAGCCCGGCGATCCCGCCGACGACTGTGGACCGGCTGATGCGCCGAGCGATCCGCGCGACGAGCAACACGGTGATGATGCCGCAGACGGCGCCGGCGAAGCGCCAGCCGAGGCCGTTGTATCCGAAGATCGCCTCGCCCATGGCGATCAACTGCTTGCCCACCGGCGGATGCACCACCAGCCCGTAGCCGGGGTTGTCCTCGACGCCGTGGTTGTGCAGCATCTGCCACGCCTGCGGCGCGTAGTGCTTCTCGTCGAAGATGGGGGTGCCTGCGTCGGTCGGCGACCCGAGGTTCAGGAAACGCGTCACGGCGGCCAACGCGGTGACGATGGCCGTCATCGCCCAGCCCTGGAGACGGTCCACCGGACCGAAGTCGGCGATCGGCACCAGCGGGGCTGGACTGATCACGGGGACCGCGCGCGAGGCTTCGGTTGCGGGGGCGGTCACGCAAGCGATCGTAGGCTGTCCCGCATGGACTCCGGCCGACTGCTGATCGGCGCCACGCCCCTGGGCCGGCCCGAGGACGCGTCTGCGCGGCTGGTCAGCGCCCTGGCCAGTGCCGATGTGATCGCGGCCGAGGACACCCGGCGGATCCGCACCCTGGCCCAGGCTCTCGACGTCAAACCCGCGGGAAAGGTGGTCAGCCTCTACGACCAGAACGAGGCGACGCGTGTTCCCGCGCTGGTCGCCGAGATCGCGGCGGGAGCGACCGTGCTGCTCGTCAGCGATGCCGGGATGCCGCTGATCAGCGACCCCGGCTACCGGCTGGTGTCCGCGTGCATCGACAGCGACCTGCCGATCACCTGTCTGCCCGGCCCGTCAGCGGTGACGACGGCGCTGGCCGTGTCGGGGCTGCCGTCGGAGAGGTTCTGCTTCGAGGGGTTCGCCCCGCGGCGGCATTCGGCGCGGATGACCTGGCTCGCCACCCTGGCCGCCGAGTCCCGCACGTGCGTGTTCTTCGAATCGCCCCGGCGACTGGCGGAGACGCTGGCCGACGCTCTGGACGCGCTGGGCGGTGACCGTGAGGCCGTGGTCTGTCGCGAACTGACGAAGACGCACGAGGAGATCGTCCGGGGTTCGTTGGCCGAGCTCGCCGAGTGGGCCAAAGAAGGTGTGCTGGGCGAGATCACGGTGGTGCTGGCTGGCGCGACCCCCAAGGCCGACCTGGACACGCTGGTCGCCGAGGTCAACGCTCTCGCGGAGGAGGGCATGCGGGTCAAGGATGCGTGTGCCCAGGTGATCGCAATGCATCCGGGTGCGCCGTCGCGACGCGAACTCTACGACGCGGTGCTGCGCTCGCGACAGTAACGCGCAGCTGTGGGCTGGCTGTCAATCGCATGTCAGCGCGAACTCTGCCGAGCGAACCGACGTATCACGGTATAGGGGTGCGGCGTGTAAGGAGCAGCTGTGAGAGTCGTTGGCCTGGAGGAACATTACGTCACCACCGAAGTTGTCAAAGCTTGGGCGAACCTCGATTCGCGTTGGCAGGATCCTGTGGTCAACCGGCCGGGCCAGGACGGGATCAGGCAACGGCTGCTCGAGATCGGCGACCGGCGCATCGCCGCGATGGACGACGCCGGCGTCGACCTGCAGGTGGCCTCGCTCACCTCGCCGGGCCTCTTCAACCTCGCACCTGCCGATGCGCGCGCGCTTCAAACCGACTGCAATGATCAGCTCGCCGCCGCCGTGCGCGCGTATCCCGACCGGCTGCAGGGCTTCGCCACACTGGCCGCCCCCGATCCTGACGCGGCGGCCGACGAACTCCGCAGAGCAGTAACGACTTTGGGATTCAACGGTGCATTGATATTCAGTCGGGTGCGCGATCAGCCCATCGACCACCACGACTTCTGGCCCGTCTTCGAAGCCGCCGAGGAGTTGGGCGCCCCGCTGTATCTCCACCCGCAATCGCCGCCCCCATCGGTGCGGGAGGCCTACTACTCGGGGTTCGACGACATCGTCAGCGGCGCCTTCGCGACTCACGGGGTGGGTTGGCACTACGACGCGGGTGTGCAACTGCTCCGGCTCATCCTCGCCGGAGTGTTCGACCGCTTCCCCAAGCTGCAGGTGATCATGGGGCACTGGGGTGAGACTGTGCTGTTCTTCCTCGAGCGCATCGACAGAATGGCCGGGATAGCCCGCCTCGAACGATCCGTGTCCGAATACGTGCGCTCGAACGTGTTCGTCACTCCGGGAGGCATTTTCAGTACCCGCTATCTGCGTTGGGCCCTGGACGTGGTCGGCGCCGACCGCATCATGTTCGCCGCCGACTACCCCTTCGTGTCGCCGGACGACGGCGCCGCGCATCACTTCCTCGACGTACTGGATGACGACGATCGAGAGAAGATCGCGTCAGGTAATTGGGACCGACTCTGCGCGGCGATCAGGCGCTGACTGGATGATCGGCGCCGCCTTGTGCAGGCACTCGTCCCACTCTCGATCGGGATCGGAATCGGCGGTGATCCCGCCGCCGACGCCGAGCACCGCGCCGCCGTGTGCGTCGAACTCGACCGTCCGGATCGCCACGTTCAGCTCGCACCCGGCGATCGGTGAGGCCAACCCGACTGTGCCGCAATACACTCCGCGCCGATGCGGCTCCCAACTGCGCAGCAGCTGACGGGCGCGCAGCTTGGGTGTTCCGGTCACCGACGCGGGCGGGAACGTGGCGTCGAGCACGTCGGCCATCGGCATGTCGACCCCGACGCGAGCCGTCACCGTCGACACGAGATGCCAGACACCCGGCGCCGGCCGGACGACCAGCAGCTCGGGCACGGAGACACTGCCGGTGACCGCGACCCGGCCCAGGTCGTTGCGGACCAGATCGACGATCATGATGTTCTCCGCGACGTCTTTGACCGATGCGCGTAACTCCGACGGATCGTTGTGCTGCGGCAGCGTGCCCTTGATCGGACTCGACGTCACCGCCTCGCCGCGTCGCCGCAGGAACAACTCGGGCGACAGCGACGCCACCGCACCCCAGTCGCCGGCCACGTACGCCGCCCTGGCGGGGGAGGTGCGCGCGACGGCGTCGGCGAAGAATTCGATTGCGGCTCCGGTGTTTGATGTCGCCGCCGGCGCGGCTCCGGTGTTTGATGTCGCCGCCGGCGCGGCTCCGGTGTTTGATGTCGCCGCCGGCGCGGCTCCGGTGATCCGGCCGACGAACTGCGTGCACACGCACGCCTGGTACACCTCACCCGCCGCGATCGCGTCCAGGCATTCCCGCACCCCGCGACGATGTGCGTCGCGATTCGCGGGGCCCCACTCGATAGTGCTCGGCCGTATCGGCGCGCACGTCTCGATGGCCTCGGCGACCCATCTGGAAAGCCCTGCACCGGAGAGGCTTTCGTACCACCACAGCCCGTCGCGATCCTGGCGCAACACGCAGTCCGACCAACCGCCTGCCGCCTCGGGTATGCGCGGGCCACGGCCGTCGGCGCCCGCATCGGGGTACGACAGATAGCCGAACCATCCGCCGCCGACCACATCTCCGGACGCCCCGGGGGCCACGTCGAACACCTCGGAGGTCGCGACCGGCACCGCTGAAACCGACGGTGCGATGACGGCGCCCGAACCGAACCACTCGCCGATCAGCGCGGCCGGCGGGGGCAACCCGCGGCGGCGCGCCGCATCGGCAACCGCGCAAAGCACCGCAGGGGCTGCGCCCAAGTCGCCGAGTCGCTCGATCCGCACCAGGTAAGCGTGGCAGAAAGCTAGCGGCTTATCTCCCGCGGGATGTCGACACCGGTCAGCTTGTCCGGGTTGCGCATCGCGTAGAAGTGGCTGATCTTCCCGTCGGTGATCTCGACGGTGATGATGCCTTCGAAGCTGTCGCCCAGGTAAAGCTTCAGCGCCGGGGCGTTGTTGTACATCGCCGGCTCGACCCGGCCGGCCTCGCCTGCCACGCGAACCAGCCCGATGATGACCCTCGCCACCTTGTCGGCGCCGATGACGGGCCTGCGCGCCGCACTGACCTTGCCGTCGGAGTCGGCGGTCCACTTGACGTCCTCGGTGAGCATCTCCAGCAGGGCATCGAGGTCGCCGGTCGAGGCCGCGGCGAAGAACCGGGCCGTGATCTCCATGGAGAGTTTCGGGTCGACGGGCTCGAACCGCTTACGGCGGGACTGGACATGCTCGCGGGCACGGTGGGCCATCTGGCGGACCGCCGCCGTCGATTTGCCGATTGTCGAAGCGATCTCGTCATGGCTGAAGCCGAACACCTCGCGCAGCACGAACACCGCGCGTTCGTCGGGGCTCAGCGTCTCCAACACCACGAGCATCGCCATCGAAACCGATTCGGCCAGAACGACATCGGCCGAGGCGTCTTTGGTCTCCAGCAGCAGCGGCTCGGGCAACCAGGGGCCGACGTAGTCCTCACGCCTGCGCGACTGCGCCCGCAGGGCGTTGAGGGACTGCCGGGTGACGAGCTGGGCGAGGTAGGCCTTGGTGTCCTGCACCGTCGACAGGTCCACCTCGGCCCAGCGCAGGTAGCTTTCCTGCAGCACGTCATCGGATTCGGTTGCGCTGCCCAGGATCTCGTAGGCGATCGTGAACAGCAGCGGCCGCAAGGCCGTGAATCGTTCGGCGTGTTCGTCAGTCACGGTCGCACCGGTTGGGCGGCTACCGCCAACTGCTGCTCGCGCTTACCGCCCTTGAGCCAGAAGTAGCTGCCCGGTTTGCGCGCCTCCCGCTGCAGGAAGGTGACGGTGCCCTTGCAGACCGCCTCCTTGATCTTGGCTGCGGTGCGGCCGCCGATGTGCAGCGGGATGACCGTGTCGTCGAAGCGCGCCAGCTGAACGAGGCCGCCTGTCCGGCCGAGGCTGATGCACTGGCCGGTGAACGCCTGGTTGAGCCGTTTGGGCTCGGTGCCCGCGATGCGGCTGAGCACGGTGTTCGCGGCCTGTGCGCCCAGCGGGATGGCTGCCTGGCAGCTCATGCGCAGCGGCACGTTCGACGGTGCGGCCGCATCGCCTGCGGCGACGATGCGTGGGTCGTCGATGCTGGTCAGGGTCTCGTCGGTGAGCAGTCGGCCGGCCGCGTCGGTGCTCAGCCCGCTGTTGGCGGCCAGGTCGGGGACACCGAAGCCGGCGGTCCAGACCGTGACCGTGCTGGCGATGGTGCGTCCGTCGGCGAGGATCACGGCGTCGGGGCGCACCTCGGTCGCGGTGGAGCCCGGACCGTCGATGATGGTGACGCCGAGCCGGGTCAACCGCTTGGCGGCCGCGCGACGGCCACGAGCGTGCAGGTAGGGGCCGAGCACTCCGCCACACACCAGCGTCACGCGCCGGCCCTCCTCGGCGAACTCCGCGGCCACCTCCAGACCTGTCGGACCGGCGCCGATCACGGTCATCGGCGCATCGGCGCCTGCGGCATGGAACGCTTTCTTCAACTGCTCGGCCTGCTCGAGTTCCGAGATCGGGTAGGCGAATTCGGCGGCGCCGGGCACGACAGGTGCGGCCCCGTGACTCCCGATGGCGTAGATCAGGTAGTCGTAGGTCAGCTCACCGCCGCCGCTGAGTTCGATGCGCCGCCCCGGTGCGTCGATGCGGGTCACCGAATCGACCTTCAGGTGGATGCCGTCACCGAGAATGTCGGCGTAGTCCACAACGGCGTCGTCGCTGCCGGTCACCAACTGGTGAAGCCGGATCCGCTCGACGAACTGTGCGCGGGGGTTGACCAGGGTGATGTCGACGTTCTCGTTCAACCGCAGATGGTTGGCCGCCAGAACGCCGGCATAGCCGCCGCCGATCACGATCACGCGGGTCTTCTGTGCAGTCATCTTGATCTCCTCGAGTCATCCTGCTCTCCACCGGCCGCCGGAGGCGGCCATCCAGCATTGAGCTGGTCTGTCCTCGAGACACCGCGCACAGCTGGAGTGTGACAGCTCTGCCCGCGATGTGGCGCACATCACTGACGGCTGACCGCCCTTGGGGTCGTGATGCCGACGAGTTTGTCGGGGTTGCGCATGGCATAGAGGTTCGTGATCTTGTCGTCGAGCACCTCGAAGACGAAGACGCCCTCCAGGTGGTCGCCGGTGTAGATGACCACCGCGGGAGCACTGTTGCAGACCGCCGTTTCGAACCTGATCTCCGGCGTCTCCATGACCACCTGAAACAGCCGGGCCATGATCGCGGCGACCCTTCGCGCGCCGACGACGGGCCTGCGGATCGCGGCGGCCTTGCCGCCGTGGTCGGCCGTCCACGTCACTCCCGGCGCCAGCAGTGCCATCAAACCGTCCATGTCGCCGGTGGATGCGGCCGCCAGGAACTGCTCGGTGATCTGCGTGGTCCGCTCCCTGTCCACGGGGCCGAACCGGTTGCGTCGTGCATGCACGTGTTCGCGCGCGCGGTGTGCCATCTGCCGCACCGTCGGAACCGATTTGCCGACGGCCTCGGCGATTTCGTCGTAGTCGAAGCCGAACGTCTCGCGCAGCACGAACACTGCCCGCTCATCCGGGGTGAGCGTTTCGAGAAGAACCAGCATCGCCATCGAAACCGATTCGGCGAGAACGACGTCGGCGGAGGCATCGCGGTCGTCGAGCAGCAGTGGCTCAGGAAGCCACGGCCCGATGTAGTCCTCGCGGCGGCGCACGCCCTCGCGCAGCGCGTTGAGCGCCTGGCGGGTCACCAGCTGTGCGAGATATGACTTGGTGTCCCGCACCGTCGCCAGGTCCACCTCCGCCCATCGCAGATAGCTGTCCTGCAGCACGTCGTCGGATTCCGTTGCCGAGCCGAGGATCTCGTAGGCGATGGTGAACAGCAGCGGCCGCAGATGGGTGAACCGGTCGGCATGCTCATTCCTTGTGGTCACGTGACCACCTTCGGGAACACCGGCTGCTCGGGACGCGGTCCGCCCTTGAGCCAGAACGCAGATCCCGGCTTGCGTGCGCTTCGACGCAGGGCCCACAGCGTGCCCTTGCAGATGCCCTCCTTGACCTTCGCGATCAGGCGGCCGCTGAAGTAGACGTCCACCGGCGAGTCGTCCTTGCGCGCGAGCTGCACGATGCCGGACTTGCGGCCAAGGCTGATGCAGGCTCCGCCGAAACCGTATTCGAAGTTCGCGGGTGTGGTGCCCGCGATGCGGCTCAGCACGGTATTGGCGGCCTGCGGGCCGAGCTGTGACGCCGACGCGCAGCACATCCGCAACGGCTCGCCGGACGGTGATGCGCAATCGCCCGCCGCGACGATGCGCTCGTCGTCGATGCTCGTCAGGGTCTCGTCCGTCAGCAGGCGACCCAGCTCGTCGGTGCGCAGGCCGCTGTTGGCGGCGAGCTCCGGCACGCCGAACCCTGCCGCCCATACGGTCACGGCGCTGGGGCGGACGGCGCCGTCGGCGAATACCACTGCGTCGCGCCGTACCTCGGTCACCACGTCGGTCTCGAGCACCGCGACGCCCAGCCTGCGCAGCGCCTTGGCGACGGATCGCCGTCCGGGTTCGGACAAGTAGGGGCCGAGTTGACCGCCGCATGCGAGGGTGACTCTGCGGCCCTGCTCGGCGAGTTCGGTGGCGGCCTCGATTCCGGTCAGCCCTGCACCGACGACGGTCACCGGCGCGTCAGGGTGCAGTGTGTCGATGGTGTCGCGCAACAGCTGCGCCTGCTCCAACTCCGCTATTGGATAAGCGAATTCGGTTGCACCGGGCACCGACGACGGAACCGTGCCGGTGCTGCCGACCGCGTATATGACGTAGTCGTAGTCGAGCGACGTGCCCGACGCCAGCTCGACGGTCCGGGCGGCGGAGTCGATGCGGGTCGCGGTGTCGACGACGAGTTCGATGCCCTCACCGAGCAGGCTGCCGTAGTCGACGGTCGCGTCGTAGTTGCCCGCCACATGCTGATGCAGCCGGATCCGCTCGACGAACTTCGTCCGAGGGTTGACGAGGGTGATGTCCGGGGTGCCCGCGCCGCTGCCCATCCGCAATTGGTTGGCCGCGATTGTTCCTGAGTAGCCGCCGCCGATGATGACGACCTTGGGTGCATGGTTTCCAGTCATGCCCTCAAGACACCGCCCACCGGTCGATCGTGACAAAAAGTGACGTGGGTCACTCTCGTTCGTCCGGCGAGCAGACGCAAATGCCCACGACACACCGCCGCGACACGCACTTTTGCGTCTGCTCGCGAAAAGGGTGTCAGTCCACTTGATAGCGCGGGAAGACGCCGACCGGGGCGGGCAGTGCGGTGCCGGGCGCCAATCGAGTGCCGATCGCCGCGAACGTGCGCTGGTCCTGCGGTACGCCGAGCAGGTCGAGCAGTTTGGCCGTCGACTCGGGCATCACCGGCTGGGTCAGCAGCGTCGCGATCCGCACCGTCTCGAGCGTGGTGTACAGCACCGTGCGAAACCGTGCCTCGTCCGACTTGCGAAGCACCCACGGCTCCTGCGCGGAGAAGTATCGGTTGGCCGCGCCGAGCACCGACCAGATGGCCTCCAGCGCCAGATGCATTGCGGTGGCCTCGAAATGTGTGCGCACCCGCTCGAGCAACCCGTCGGCGGCGTTCAACAACTCCTGATCCTCGGCGGTGAATTCGCCTGGCTCAGGGACGATTCCGTCGAGGTTCTTGGCCACCATCGACAGCGACCGCTGAGCGAGGTTGCCCAACTCGTTGGCCAGGTCGGCGTTGATGCGGCCGATGATCGCTTCCTCGCTGTAGCTGCCGTCCTGGCCGAACGGCACCTCCCGCAGGAAGAAATAACGCACCTGGTCGACACCGAACGCATCGACCAAGGCGATCGGATCGACCACGTTGCCCACCGACTTGCTCATCTTCTCGCCGCGGTTGAGGACGAAGCCGTGCACAAAGACCTTGCGCGGCAACTCGATTCCGGCCGACATCAGGAACGCCGGCCAGTACACGGTGTGGAACCGGATGATGTCCTTGCCGATCATGTGCAGGTCGGCCGGCCAGAACCGTTGGAACAGCGGCGAGGACGTATCGGGGAACCCGACGCCCGTGAGGTAGTTGGTCAGCGCGTCGACCCACACGTACATCACGTGGTCGGGATGATCCGGGACCGGCACACCCCAGTCGAACGTCGTGCGCGAGATGGAGAAGTCGCGCAATCCGCCGGAGACGAAGCTGACGACCTCGTTGCGCCGCACGGCGGGCTCGATGAACTCCGGATGCGCTTCGTAGTGCGCCAGCAGCTTGTCAGTGTAGGCCGACAGCCGGAAGAAGTACGTCTGCTCCTCGGTCCACGTGACGGGCGCGCCCGTCTCGGTGGCCACCCGGACGCCGTCGGCGTTGATGCTCGTTTCGGCCTCGGTGACGAAGCCTTCGTCGCGCACCGAATACCAGCCTGCGTACGTGTCGAGATAGATGTCGCCGGACTCGTTCATCCGCTTCCAGAGTTCGATCGACGCCTCGTAGTGGTCGGCGTCGGACGTTCGGATGAAGCGGTCGAACGAGATGTTGAGCCGTTCCTGCAGGCGTTGGAACACATCTGAGTTGCGCCGCGCCAGTTCAGTGGTCGGAATGCCGAGGGAGGCGGCCGTCTCGGCCATCTTCTGCCCGTGTACGTCGGTGCCGGTCAGGTAGCGCACGTCATAGCCGTCGAGCCGCTTGAAGCGCGCGATCGAGTCGGTGGCGATGTACTCGTACGCGTGCCCGATGTGCGGGTCGCCGTTGGGGTAGGCGATGGCGGTGGTGATGTAGTACGGGGTGTGCGTCCCCGCGCCGGGGGAAGACGAGGTACTCATTTGGGCCTCAGCTTATTGTGTGGCCGTGAGTGACAAGCGCTCAGCCAGACGGGAGAAGCCCCCGGCCCCGGAGCCGCTCGTACCCCTCATCGACGCGCACACCCATCTCGACGCCTGCGGTGCGACCGACGCCGCAAGCATCCGCGCCATCGTCGACCGGGCCGAGGCGGTGGGCGTGCAGGCGGTCGTGACGATCGCCGACGACCTCGCGTCCGCGCGCTGGGTCGTCGAGGCCGCCGACGCCGATCCCCGCGTCTACGCCGCCGTCGCCCTGCATCCCACGCGTGCCAACGCGCTCACCGACGACGCCAAGGCCGTCATCGAAGAGCTGGCCCAGAATCCTCGCGTGGTGGCCGTCGGCGAGACGGGGATGGACATGTACTGGCCCGGCCGCCTCGAGGGATGTGCCGACCCCGCGACCCAGCGCGAGGGCTTCGCCTGGCACATCGACCTCGCCAAGCGCACCGGCAAGCCGCTGATGATCCACAACCGCGACGCCGACGCCGAGGTGCTGGACGTCCTTCGCGCCGAGGGCGCACCCGACACCGTGATCTTCCACTGCTTCTCGTCGGACGCCGAGATGGCCAGGACCTGCGTGGCCAACGGCTGGCTGCTCAGCCTGTCCGGGACCGTCAGTTTCCGCAACGCCACCGCGCTCCGGGAAGCGGCGTCGCTGATCCCGCCCGAGCAACTACTCGTCGAGACTGACGCGCCGTTCCTGACGCCGCATCCGTACCGAGGCGCGCCGAACGAGCCCTACTGCCTGCCCTACACTGTTCGTGCGCTCGCCGAACTCCTCAGCAGGCCCGCTGAGGACTTAGCGCACGAAACCACGACGACGGCCGCCCGTGTCTACGGGCTGGCGAGTTGCCGCCCGTGAGGCTTTTCGTTACCGTCTTGTGATCAAATACGGAGCGCTTAGCGGGCTAGCTTCAACCGATAGTCGGGGATTACGACGTTTTGAATATCCTGAATAAAATTCACGAAGAGCGGTCGCCGCTGCTGCGGCTCTTGGTCGGACTGACGTTGCTTGCGCTGACCTTCGCCGGTGGCTTCGCGGTAGCTGCGCACAAGACCGTGACCCTGGCGGTAGACGGCACGACGGTCACCGTTCCCACCATGAAGACGCGGGTCATCGACGTCGTCCGGGAGAACGGATTCGACGTCGGCGAACGCGACGACCTCTTCCCGGCCGCCAACGAACCGGTCAACGACGCCGACACCATCGTCCTTCGTCGCAGCAGGCCCATACAGATCTCCACCGACGGCCGAGACAGCCGTGAGGTGTGGACGACGGCGTCGACCGTCGACGAGGCGCTGCGCCAGCTGGAGATGACCGACAAGGCGCCTGCATCGGCGTCACGCGGCAGCCGAGTGCCGCTGTCGGGCATGTCGCTTCCCGTCGTCAGCGCAAAGACCGTCCACCTTGCCGACGCCGGAGTCGAGCGCACCTTGCATCTCGCCGCGCCCAACGTCGCCGCCCTCCTCGAGGCCGCCGGCGTACCGCTGGAGCAGAGCGACGAAGTGGTGCCCGCTGCCTCCTCGCCGATCGTCGACGGAATGCAGATCCAGGTGAAGCGCGTGCGCATCGAGAAGGTCACTGAGCGTGTGCCTCTCGCGCCGGCCAACCACCGCATCGAAGATCCGACAATGAACATGAGCCGTCAGGTCGTCGAGGACCCCGGCACCCCGGGAACGCAGGACGTGACGTTTGCTATCGCAAAGATCAACGGCGTCGAAACCGGGAGAATGCCAGTAGCCAATGTCGTTGTTGTACCGGCTCGGGACGGTGTGCTCCGCGTCGGGGCCAAGCCCGGTACCGAAGTTCCCCCGGTCGCCAACGGAGTTACCTGGGACGCGCTCGCGCGGTGCGAAGCCGGAGGTAATTGGGCCATCAACACCGGCAACGGATATTACGGCGGTGTTCAGTTTGACCAAAACACCTGGGAGCGCAACGGTGGTCTGAGGTATGCTGACAGGGCCGATTTGGCAACGAGAGAAGAGCAGATCGCGATTGCTGAGGTCACTCGGGCACGCCAGGGGTGGGGCGCGTGGCCGACGTGCAGCGGGAGGATTGGGGCGCGCTGACCATTCGATTACTCGGGCGGACCGAGATACGACACCTGGCAAGAGAGATCGACTTCCGGCCACGTAAATCATTCGGCCAGAACTTCGTTCACGACGCCAACACAGTTCGTCGGATCGTTTCGGCGTCCAGTGTCAACCGGCATGACCATGTTCTGGAGGTCGGGCCGGGCTTGGGCTCGCTGACACTGGCCCTGCTCGACCGGGGGGCGCGGGTAACCGCTGTGGAGATCGATCCCGTCCTCGCGCGACAGCTACCCATCACCGTCGCTGAACATTCTCACAGCGAAATCAATCGATTGACTGTTCTCAATCGGGACATCCTTCATCTGAGCCGCAGCGAACTCCCGGAGGAGCCGACGGCTCTGGTCGCCAACCTGCCCTACAACGTGGCGGTGCCTGCTTTGCTGCATCTGCTCGCCGAGTTCCCCTCGATCCGCACCGTGATGGTGATGGTGCAGGCCGAGGTCGCCGAGCGTCTGGCCGCCGAGCCAGGCGGCAAGGACTACGGCGTGCCCAGCGTGAAAGTTCGCTACTTCGGCAACGTTCGGCGCTACGGCATGGTCTCGCCGACGGTCTTCTGGCCTATTCCGCGGGTTTACTCGGGGCTGGTGCGTATCGACCGGTATGAGACGCCGCCGTGGCCCTCGGACACGGAGTTCCGTGAACAGGTCTTCAAGCTGATCGACATCGCTTTCGCGCAACGGCGCAAGACCTCGCGCAACGCCTTCGCCGAATGGGCGGGCTCGGGCAACGAGTCGGCCAGTCGCCTGCTCGCCGCGAGCATCGACCCGTCGCGCCGGGGTGAGACGCTGTCGGTCGCCGATTTCGTCAGGCTGCTGCAGCGGACCAGGGAAAGCGAAGAGGACGAAAACCCCGAGCCCAAGGCCGTTGTGCACCATCGTCGGCAACGTGAGGGCACCGTCCCGGTGTGACCTGGCGCGGTGAGTCAGCGCAGCGCCCGAGCTATCAGTGAGACGAACTCACGACACGATCCATAGCGGTCGCCTGGTGCCTTTGCCAGTGCTTTGGCCGTGATCGAATCGAAAATGCGTGGCAGCCAATCGATTTCGCGTGACCAACGCGGCGGCGGTAGGTGCAGGTGCGCTTCGATGAGGCCGAGCGCGGTCGGCGCCGTGAAGGGCGGGGATCCGGTGACCAACTCGACGACGGTGCATGCCAGCGCGTACTCGTCGGCGGCTTCGGTCGGCGCGTGGCCGGTGATCAGTTCCGGTGCGGCATAAGGTAACGACGCCTCGATCTGCGCCGAGCGGTAGCCGATATCGTCGGCGACGGTGTGCGCGACACCGAAGTCGATCAGAACAGCGCTCGAAAGATCTTGGCGAACAAGAATATTCGCGGGCTTCACATCGCAGTGCACAATCGCCCGGTTGTGTGCATAGTCCAGCGCATCGGCGATCTGCTCCAGTGCGCTGACCCGTCCGGCCACGGTGTCCACCTCGGTGACGCCGCCGCCGGAGACCACTTCCATTGACAGCCACCCGGGTCCGCGGTCGAACACGGTCACGATGTGCGGATGGTGCAGGCGGTGGGCGAATTCGAACTCGCGTTTCAGCCGGGCGATGTGCGCGAGATCGCTGAGATGGCCGTCGAGCACCTTCAGAGCCACTTCCCGGCCCGTCGCGTCGCGCGCCCGATAGACAGTCGCGTATCCGCCGCGGCCGACGACTTCGTCGACGACGTGACCTTCGAACTGCTCGCCCGGCGAGAGCACGACCCCAGACTAGGGGCTTCATCAGCGACATTGACCTGCTCAGACGGCTGATGGCGGGCGACCGACTCCGATAGTGTCGTCTGGTGTCCAATGGCAGCACCGCCTCCGAGTGGGTACCGACCGGATCGGTCACCGTGCGGGTGCCGGGCAAAGTCAATCTCTACCTCGAGGTCGGGGATACCCGCGATGACGGATATCACGAGCTGACCACCGTCTTTCACGCGGTTTCGCTGCTCGACGAGGTCACCGTCCGCAACGCGGACGTGCTGTCGCTCGAGTTGACGGGCGAAGGCGCTGAGACCCTTCCGGCCGATTCGAGCAACCTCGCGTGGCGCGCCGCCGAGTTGCTGGCGGACCACGTCGGCCGGGCGCCCGATGTCGCGATCTCCGTC
The DNA here is from genome assembly GCF_025822765.1 of Mycobacterium barrassiae. Classification (GTDB taxonomy): domain Bacteria; phylum Actinomycetota; class Actinomycetes; order Mycobacteriales; family Mycobacteriaceae; genus Mycobacterium; species Mycobacterium barrassiae. Next base: position 307,349 of record NZ_JACKUK010000025.1, read on the forward strand.
GAGAAGTCGATTCCCGTCGCGGGCGGAATGGCGGGCGGCAGCGCCGACGCGGCCGGGGTGCTCGTCGCGATGAACACGCTCTGGGAGCTCGGCGTGCCGCGTCGCGACCTGCACGCGCTGGCCACCCAGCTGGGCAGTGACGTGCCGTTCGCGCTGCACGGCGGCACCGCACTGGGCACAGGTCGCGGCGAGGAGCTGGCAACGGTGCTGGCCCGCAACATGTTTCATTGGGTGCTGGCGTTCGCCGACCGCGGGCTGTCGACCCCGGCGGTGTTCGCCGAACTCGATCGGTTGCGTGAGGAGCCGGACCGCGACGCTCCTCCGCGGCTCGACGATCCCGAGCCGGTACTGGCGGCCCTGGCTTCCGGCGATCCGGCGGAGCTGGCGCCGCTGCTCGGCAACGATCTGCAGCCCGCGGCGCTGTCGCTGGACCCCGGTCTGCGCCGCACGCTGCGGGCGGGCACCGAGGCCGGTGCGCTCGCCGGCATCGTGTCGGGTTCGGGGCCGACGTGTGCGTTCCTTTGCGAGTCGGCCGCCGCGGCGGTAGACGTCGCCTCGGAGATGGCGGGGGCCGGGGTGTGCCGGACGGTACGCGTCGCCAGCGGGCCCGTGCAGGGCGCGCGGGTGGTGCCGGCACCATCGGCATCGGTCTGAGCATCGGTCTGACATCGGTGTGCGTCCGGTGTGACTCAGGCCTCAATTATCGCGAGATTTTGGCACTTACTTAAGAGTTGTTTAAGATGAACGACGGTGAAAACTAGCGGTCATGGATTGGACGCGATAGTTACGCCCACCGACAGCCTCGGTGGGCGTTTCGTACTAGCCCGTCGCGAGGCATCGCCAATTCGAGACTCAACCGCTCCCCAATTGTGTGCGCGCCTCCTGGAAAGCGCCCCTGATCAGGCGGAGTATGACAATCGGGCATTTGCTGTCCCGGGACCGAGGAGGTTGTGGTGAGCCGATTCACCGAGAAGATGTACCGCAACGCCCGCGACGCCAAGACGGGCATGGTCACCGGTGAACCGCACGAACCCGTCCGACACACCTGGGGCGAGGTCCACGAGCGGGCCCGCTGCATCGCTGGTGGCCTCGCGAAGGCCGGTATCGGACTCGGGGACTCCGTCGGCGTGCTGGCCGGCTTTCCCGTGGAGATCGCGCCCACCGCGCAGGCCCTGTGGATGCGCGGCGCCTGCCTGACCATGCTTCACCAGCCCACGCCGAGGACCGACCTCGTGATCTGGGCCGAGGACACGATGAACGTCATCGGCATGATCGAGGCCAAGGCCGTCATCGTCTCCGAGCCGTTCCTGGTGGCCATCCCTGTGCTCGAGGAGAAGGGCATCAAGGTCCTGACCGTCGCCGACCTGCTGGCGTCGGAGCCGATCGACCCGATCGACGTCGGCGAGGACGACCTCGCGCTGATGCAGCTGACGTCCGGTTCCACCGGTTCCCCCAAGGCCGTGCAGATCACGCACCGCAACATCTACTCCAATGCGGAGGCGATGTTCATCGGCGCCGAGTACGACGTCGACAAGGACGTCATGGTCAGCTGGCTGCCCTGCTTCCACGACATGGGTATGGTCGGCTTCCTGACCATTCCGATGTACTTCGGCGCTGAGCTGGTCAAGGTCACGCCGATGGACTTCCTGCGCGACACGCTGCTGTGGGCCAAGCTCATCGACAAGTACAAGGGCACCATGACCGCGGCGCCGAACTTCGCGTACGCGCTGTTCGCCAAGCGGCTGCGCCGCCAGGCCAAGCCCGGCGACTTCGATCTGTCGACGCTGCGGTTCGCGCTGTCGGGTGCCGAGCCCGTCGAGCCCGCCGACGTCGAGGATCTGCTCGATGCGGGTAAGCCGTTCGGCCTGCGGCCCGAGGCGATCCTGCCGGCCTACGGCATGGCCGAGACGACGCTGGCGGTGTCGTTCTCGCCGTGCGGTGCGGGCCTGGTGGTCGACGAGGTCGACGCCGACCTGCTGGCCGCGCTGCGTCGCGCCGTGCCCGCCACCAAGGGCAACACCCGGCGGCTGGCCTCGCTCGGCCCGCTGCTGAAGGATCTCGAGGCGCGCGTCATCGACGAGCAGGGCAATGTGATGCCGCCCCGCGGCGTCGGTGTCATCGAGCTGCGCGGGGAGTGCCTGACGCCCGGCTACATCACCATGGGTGGTTTCATCCCCACCCAGGACGAGCACGGCTGGTACGACACCGGCGACCTCGGTTACATCACCGAGGACGGCAACATCATCGTGTGCGGCCGCGTCAAGGACGTCATCATCATGGCCGGCCGCAACATCTACCCGACCGACATCGAGCGCGCGGCGGGCCGCGTCGAGGGTGTCCGCCCCGGATGCGCCGTCGCCGTGCGCCTGGACGCGGGCCACTCGCGGGAGACGTTCGCCGTCGCAGTCGAGTCCAATGCCTGGCAGGACCCGGCCGAGGTGCACCGTATCGAGCGTCAGGTCGCCCATGAGGTGGTCGCCGAGGTCGACGTGCGTCCGCGCAACGTCGTCGTGCTGGGTCCGGGCAGCATCCCGAAGACCCCGTCGGGCAAGCTGCGCCGCTCCACCTCGGTCTCGCTCGTCACCTAGAGCACCGCGAGAAGCCAAACCCGCGAGCAGACGCGAACACCCCCAATTTCGCCATGATTTGGGGGTGTTCGCGTCTGCTCGTGAGTGGCCCGAGCGGTGACTAACTGCGGATGGCGTCGATCGTCCAGGTCGGCAGGATAGGTGCCTTCGTCAGGAAGTGGTCGCCCTGGCCGTTGCTGCGCAGCAGTACCTGAGTGCGCATGATGCAACAGCCCATCCGGACCATCGCGAAAATCTCGTACCAGTCCAGGTTTTCGAGTTTCCTGCCGATCATCTCCTCGAACCTGCCGACCACCGTGCTGCGGCCGTCGAAGCCGGGCAGCTCCGGGTCGAGATCGAGTCCGTTGACCTCCAGCATCTGCTTACGCGTCGCCAGCCACCAGGCGAAGTCGGCCTCGGCCGGGCACACACACGCCTGTTCCCAGTCCAGCGCTCCGACGAGTTGGCCGGCGTCGTCGAAGATCGCGTTGGACATGCGGGCATCACCCCAACAGATCGTCGGCGGTGCCGTCTCCTCAGGCTGTTGTCGGCGCAGCCACTCGAACGCCTCGGTGAGGACGTCGGGCACCTGGTTGTCGGATCCCCAGCGCGCGTACTCGTGCCACCACGCGAGCTCCGCCGACACCCCGAACCCGGCGGGCCGCTCCAGCCACGGCGCCTCGTCGACCGGAATGCGTTGCAGCCTCACGAGTGTTTCGAGGAACGCGTCGTGTGCGCGGCGCTGCACCTCGGGGCCCGCGTCGTGCATCCAGCCTCGCGTGGCGTACGAGGTGTCGGACGGCGTGTGTCCGATGATGCGTGGCATCACAAGGAATTTCGAGCCGATCCACGCGCGGTCGGGTTCATAGAGGATCGGCGACGGCGTCGCGATGCCGTACTCGTGGAGCAGTTCCTGCGTCAGCGTCTGCGCGCCGAGATCGTATTCGCGAAAAATCCCACCGCCGCTCGGCGGAATCCGGATGACGTACTCGTTCGTCTCGCCGTTGACCTCGGCGGAGAACACCAGGCTTTCGCTGGACCATCCCGCCGCCCGATTGGCGGTACTCAGTTCCGACACGTTCGCTTCCCCGGCGAAGCGGTGCTCGAACCACTGCTGCAACTGCGCCCGGGTGGCAGCGAGGTCGCGTTGGACGAGCGTGATGCCAGCCATGCGGAACAGATTTACACAGCACCCGCGAGATGTAAAGAAACAACCCTTTACGTTTCGCTGGTTAAATGTAATACGCTTCGTCGATGACCCAGCCGCTGACGTTCGGAGACATCGCCGACACGACCAGACCACTCGCGGTCCTCGTCCACGGTTTCCCCGACACCCCGCACACCTGGCGACATCTCGGCCCCGACCTGGCGGACCGCGGCTATCGCGTGGTCGCGCCGTGGCTGCCCGGCTACGACGCACCCGTGGGCAAGCCGGTCAGCGTCGGCACCTATGTGCGCCACGTGTTGGACGTCCGGGCGGAGCACCATGGTGACGAACGCGCCGTGCTCATCGGTCACGACTGGGGCGCCAACGCCGGATACGGCGTCGTAGCCACCGACCGTAAAGCGTTCAGTCGCTTCGTCGCTCTGGCCGTGCCTCCGGCCGTGGCGCTGGCGACCGGGATCTTCACCTATCCCCAACTCAAGCGGTCGTTCTACATCTGGTTCATCCAGCAGGTCGGCCTCGCCGAGGCCGCACTGGTGCAGCCGGGCTTCTGGGAGTCGTTGTGGGCCGACTGGTCGCCGGGTTACGACCCGACCGACGATGTTGCTGAACTGCGCAAATACGTCACCGCCGAGAACATCTCCGACGTCGTCGGCCCGTATCGTGCGTCGTTCAATCCTCAGTTCGCCGATCTGGATGCCACCGACGAATCCGTGGCGTCGATGCAGCCTCCTCCGGTGCCGACGCTGTGCCTGCACGGCGCCAACGACGGTGCGATCGGCGCCGAGCTGCTCAGCGACGTGGCCACACATCTGCCTACCGCAGGATCGAACTTCGAAATCGTCGACGGGGTAGGGCATTTCCTGCATCTGGAACAGCCCACCGTCATCGCCTCGAAGATCGCGGACTGGCTCGGTCGCTAGCCGTTGACCACCCGCGGTAGGCGGCGACGGGACCGTCCGAGACCTGCGGCGTGCCGCAACTCGGCGAGGAACTGCTCGGGTGTTCCACCGCCGATGAGGTAGTGGCACACCGCGATTCGCACGACGGCGGCCGCCGCGACTTCACTGTCGTCGCCTGGGATGATCCGGGCGATCCGCTCATGGATGATCGGAAGCACCCGTTGCATCTGTTGCAGCACATGCTCCGGTTCGATGTCGGCGAGTGAGCCCAGCGAGTAGGTGCTCTGAAACTCGACGATGAACCGCAGAGCGGCGTCGAGCCGGTCGGGCCCGCTGAGGCCGGTGATCGCCGCGGCGAGGCCGGCGTCGAAGTTGTCCTGTTCGTAGAGGGCGAATGCCTCGAGCAGCCCCTCTTTGGATCCGAAGTACCGGTACAGGGTCGGACGTGACACCTTGGCTTCCGCCGCCACGTCCGAGAGCTGCAACTTGCGCCTGCCGTCCCTGGCGAGCACGACGAAGGTGGCGGCGAGGATTCGTCGCCTCATCGACGGATCCGCGTCGCCGGAAGGGCGGGAAGCCACCATCGCGTCCTTTACATCCAATAGTCCAAATGTCACACTAGCGCTATCCAGGGCCTCGGTGTCGGATAGCCGATAAGTGACACTGTTGGTGCCAATGTTAAGCCCGCGCAGGGGAGGTGGCGGCCGGTGACGGACCTGGTCGTTCGCAAGATCGCCTGGGAGTTCGACGCGACCGTGCCCTTCAAGTGGCAGCCGGTGAACCCCGAGTTCGGCCTATTCTGCAATGCGTTCACCTTCATCGCCGTGCCGTTCGAGCGCTACATCGTCAGCGTCGTACGCAAAGCCGAAGACAAACTCGGCGACGACCCCGCGGTTGCCGCGGAAGCCGACGCGTTTCTGCGGCAGGAGGCGCAGCACGCGTCGGCGCACCGCAAGCACATGCTCGCCCTCGTGGCGTGCTACCCCGAACTCGAACGGTGTTACGAGGACGCCTGCGCGGCCTACGACCGACTCCTCGACGAGCAGCCCGTCGAGTTCCACGCTGCGTACATCGCCAATCTCGAGGCGACGTTCACGCCCCTGTTCAAAGTCCTTCTGGACAACCGGGATTCGTTGTTCACCGGGGGCGACTGGCGCGTTGCGTCGCTGATGATGTGGCATTTCGTCGAGGAGATCGAGCACCGCAGTTCGGGGCTGATTCTGTGCAGGCATATCAATCCCGATCCCTGGTATCGGGTCAAGCACATCAAGGGCACCTTCAGCCACGTCGGCTCGGTCATGGAGGGGATCGCGACGACCATCGACGACGTCGTGCCCTTCGAGGATCGCGGCCTCTCTGCGGTCGGGCTGCTGTCCGGTGGATTCTTCACCCGCGAGTTCAGGAACCGGCTACCAAGCCGCAAGCGGCGACCGACCGGCCCGCCCTCGCTGTTCCATGCCGTTCCGACGATGCAGTTGGTGAAGATGGCGTGGCGGCTGGCGCTGTCGCAGACCCCACGCCACGATCCCGCCGATCAGCCGCTACCGGATTGGGCAGACACCTGGATGCGTGAATACGACCGTGGTACCGATATGACGAAGTTCTTTGGATTCTCTGGTTCCTCCGGAACCGCAGAAAGGTAGCCGCATTGCTGACGACGAACTACGGCGCTCTGGTGCCGGAAGATGAACTCCTCACCCACCAGATCGTCGACACCTTCGCCACCGTCAGCCAGTCGGATCCATCCTGGACCGAGAAGATCTGGACCATCGCCCACGCCAGGGACAACTCGCTACAGGTGGTGCTCGGCGTCGGCAAGTACACCAACCGCGGCGTCTTCGACGGGGCGGCCGGCGTATGCCGCGGCACCGAGCAGTGGACGGTGCGGGCCGGCCGTCGGTTGTCGTCGGACCCGGCGGGCACCCACGTCGGGCCCATCCATTACCGCGTGGTGGACCCGCTGCGTACTGTCCAGGTGCGTCTGGACGCAACGGAGCACGTGCCCATCGCGTTCGACGTCAAGCTGAGCGGAAGTTTCGATGCGGCACTGGAGGATCCGTGGCCGGACCGTAGCCCCGACGGCTACCGCGTTACGCACAACGTGCTGCGGTATCACCAGATCGGGGTGGCTTCCGGATGGGTGGAGCTCGACGGTGAGCGCACCGAAATCAAGTCGGACGAGTGGATTTCGATCCGGGACCATTCGTGGGGGCTGAGGCCGGGTGTCGGCAAGCCGATTCCGGGACTGCCCCGAGGGGGCCGGAAGATCAAGCAGATGTTCATGACGTGGCTGCCGATGACGATGACGCGTCAGGACGGGTCGACCTATTCGCTGTTCGTCATGTACCAGGAGGAGCGCGGCGATGGATTCCTCGAGATCCGTTCCCAGGCAGAGCAACAGAACTACGACGGCAGCTCGCACCGCTTCGCGGCCGTCGAACAGGACATGTATTTCCAGGACGACAACCGTCGGTTCACGCACGGCACCGTGACGCTGGTCGACTCCGATGGCTCCAAACGGCCGCTCAAGATCACGGCGGCCGGACCCGGCGGGTTTCATCTCGGTACCGCCGGCTACTACGGCTGGAACGACTGGGTGTACGGCCAGTGGGTCGGCGAACTCAGGGTCGAGGGCAATCACGTCGTCGACTGCGACAAGCCCGAGAAGGCGCGCGAACTCCATCAGCTCCGCGATCTGTTGGTGCGGGTGGAGGATCCCGTCGAGGGCGGCGTCGGGTTGGGCAACGCCGAGACGTTCGCCCTCGGCGCGTTCCCGGAGCGGGGGCTCACCGCCGAGCACTCATTTCTGTGAGCCGGCGCTCCAGTTTCTGATGCACGGCCCAGCTAGGAACCCTTCGCGCGCTAGCTGAGTATTGTGTACTATACCTAGCATGACCAACAGCATCCCCGCGCGACGGGCCGACCACCCGACGGTGCGCAAGGTGCGAGCCCGCAAGACGGCGAAGCCCGGGGTGATCGATGCCGACTGGCTGCGCCAGGTGTGTCTGGATGCGGGTGTCGACGATGTCGCGTTCGCGAGCGTCGACAACCCAGACCTGGCATCTGAACGCGAACATGTCGAGGGCGCGTTACCCGGTGCAGCGAGTTTCATCTCGCTGGTGGTGAAGATGAACCGCGACAACGTCCGGTCGACGGCGCGCAGCGTGGCCAACCAGGAGTTCCACCGCAGCGGCGAGATCATGAACGAAGCGGCGCACCGGATCACCCGTGCATTGGAAGACGCCGGCTATCGCGCCATCAACCCGTCGATGTCGTTCCCGATGGAGATGGACAGATTCCCGGGGCGCATCTGGGTGGTGGCGCACAAACCCGTCGCCGTCGCGGCCGGATTGGGCGTGATGGGGATCCATCGCAACGTCATCCACCCGAAGTTCGGCAACTTCATTCTTCTCGGCACGGTTCTGGTCGCATCACCGATCAGCGAATACGGTCAGCCGCTGGACTACTCGCCGTGTCTGGAATGCAAGCTGTGCGTCGCGGCCTGCCCGGTCGGTGCGATCAAGAAGGACGGCGAGTTCGACTTCCTCGCGTGCTCGGTGCACAACTACCGCGAGTTCATGGGCGGCTTCACCGACTGGGTTCAGACCATCGCCGACAGTGAGGACGCGGCCGACTTCCGTTCGCGGGTAAGCGATTCCGAGAATGCATCGATGTGGCAGAGCCTGTCGTTCAAGGCCAACTACAAAGCGGCGTACTGCCTGGCGGTGTGCCCGGCAGGTGAGGACGTCATCGAGCCCTACCTCGATGACCGCAAGGGTTTCATGGACCTCGTCCTCAAGCCGTTGCAGGAGAAGAAGGAGACGCTCTACGTGCTGCCCAACTCGGTGGCCAAGGAGCATGCGGAACGCCGATTCCCGCACAAACAGGTCAAGGTGGTCGACAGCGGAATCGCCGGCCGGTAGGGGCCCTGAAATAAATTGATCGCACCCCGACGTTTGGCAGTTCATGAAGATCGTCGAGGTGGCGGCGTTGCGCGCCAAGTTCATTCGCCGCTTGGCGGTCGGTATTGCCGTGGTGGCGTTTTCGGTCGTTGCAGGGCCGACGGGCGTCGCTGCGGCACAGGCAAACGACTGTCCTGACATCCAGGTCGTGTTCGCGCGGGGGACCGGCGAGCCGGCCGGCGCGGGACGGGTGGGCGATGCGTTCGTCGACGCACTGCGGCCGCTGGTACCTGGCAAGACGCTGTCGGTGTACGCCGTCAACTACCCGGCCACACTGGACTTCCTGCGCGCGGCGGACGGCGCCAACGACGCGAGCGCGTTCGTGCAGAGCACCGCCGTGAACTGCCCCGACACCAAAATGGTGCTCGGGGGCTATTCGCAGGGCGCCGCGGTGATCGACATCATCACGGTGGCCGCAACGCCGACGTGGTCGTTCGTCAACCCGATGCCGCCAACCGTCGCCGACCACGTCGCCGCCGTCGCGGTGTTCGGCAATCCCTCGATCAAACTGCTCGGTGGACCGCTGACCACGCTGAGCCCGCAGTACGGCTACAAGACCATCGATTTGTGCAACGGCGCCGACCCGGTGTGCTCCAGCGGTGATGACCGGCCCGCTCACAGCCAGTACGTCGAGGCCGGATTGACCACGCAGGCAGCGCAATTCGTCGCCAACCGACTGACCACCGAGGCGCCGATCAGCACACTGGCGGGCTCAACGCACAGCTGACTTCCTGCGCCCTCCGCCGAAACTGCGGGGAGATCGCGAGAATCGCGAAAAGTACGATCTCTCCACAGTTTCGATGTGCTGGTGACTTTCGATGCGCGCAACTAGCCCCAGGCGTGCACCGTGTTCTGCGCCGGCTCCAGCCCCTGTGCGAGCAATAGCTCGGTGGCGTCGGCGGCCTGCTCGCAGATCGTCGGCACCTCTTTCCACTCAGCCGAGGTGAACGTCCCGAGCACGAACGCCGCGCCCTCCATCCGCCCGGGCGGACGACCGATTCCGATGCGTACCCGTTGGAAGTCGTTGGTGCCCAACGCAGATCCCACCGACCGCAGTCCGTTGTGGCCGGCCACACCGCCGCCGGACTTCAGCCGGATCCGCCCGAAGTCGATGTCGAGCTCGTCGTGGATGACGATGATGTCCGCGGGCGCCACCGAATAGAACTTCGCCAGCGGCGCGACCTGGCGCCCAGACTCGTTCATGTAGCAGCGCGGTTTGGCGAGCACCACTGAACGGCCGCCGAGCCGGCCGGTGACCACCTCGGCCCCCGACTTCTTGTGCACCTTGAAGCCCGAGCCGATGCGATCGGCCAGGATGTCGGCGACGAGGAAACCGAGGTTGTGCCGCGTCGTGGCGTATTGCGGACCGGGATTGCCGAGGCCGACCACGAGTTGAGGTTCGGCCATGTCCCGCTACTCCGATTCCGCGGCGGGTGCCTCTTCGCCTTCGGCGGCCTCGGCGGCGGCTTCGCCCTCGGGTGCTTCGCCCTCGGCCTCGCCCTCTTCACCGGCACCCTCAGCCTCGAGATCCTCGGCGGTCGGGGCGGCCACGACGTTGACGACCAGCGTCTCGGGATCGGAGACCAGCGAGACACCCTCGGGCAGCGCGATCGAACCCGCGGTGAACTGGGTGCCGATCTCGGCGCCCTCGACAGACACGGTGAGGTGCTCGGGGATGGACTGCACGTCGGCCTCGACGGTGATGGTGTTCGCGTCCTGGGTGACCAGGCTGCCGGAGATCGCCTCGCCCTCGACGATGACGTTGACCTCAACCGTGACCTTCTCGCCGCGGCGCACGACCAGCAGGTCGGCGTGGGTGATGGTGCGGCGGATCGGGTGGATGTCCAGCGACTTGGTCAGCGCCAGCTGCTCCTTGCCCTCGATGTCGAGGGTGAGCACCGCGTTGGTGCCGGCGTGGCGCAGCACTGCGGCGAAGTCATGGGCGTTGAGCTCGAGATGCTGCGGGTCGCTGCCGTGGCCGTAGAGGACGGCGACGACCTTGCCGTCGCGACGTGCGCGCCGCGAGGCGCCCTTGCCGGTTTGCGTGCGGACCGCAGCGGCGAGGTTGTTGGGTGCGTTCTTGGCCATCGGGTTCTGCTCCTGTCGTGTTCTGAGCACGGCCAGGGCGACATCCCTCGAAGAAGGTTCGCGTCGATAACGGTGACCTGATGTTCGGCCACCCTCGCCGTGATTAGTAGCCAGGGTAGCCGGAGCTGCTGCTCAAGCCCAAATCAGAGGGCGAACGTGGTGCCCGTGAGCTGCTCGGACAGCTCCCAGAGCGCGGCTGCCTTGGCGGCGTCGCGTGCCAGCGGACTGCGGAACGGGGTGGGGCCCGTCGGACCCCACATGGTGAACCGCGGCCCGATGAACGAGTTGCCGGGCAGGTCCTGCGCCGCCGCGTACAGCGTCTGGCGGGCGCCGAAGTCGGCGTCGGTGGCGAGCTTGTTGCCGAAGCCCATCAGGGTGTCGCCGATCTTGCCGCCTGATTGCCCCTGCAGGTTGGTCGCCGAGTAGCCGGGGTGGGCGGCGTGCGCCTTGACGCGTGACCCCGCCGCGTCCAGGCGGCGCTGCAACTCCTTGGTGAACAGCAGGTTGGCCAGCTTCGACTGACCGTAGGCCGGCCATGCGAGGTACGGCCGCGCCTTCCAGTTCAGATCGTTCAGGTTGATCCAGCCGATCAGGTGCATCATCGACGACACGGTCACCACACGGTCGGTGATCTTCGGCAGCAGCAGGTTCGTGAGGGCGAAGTGGCCGAGATGGTTGGTGCCGATCTGGCTTTCGAACCCGTCGACGGTCAGCGCGTACGGCACCGCCATGATGCCGGCGTTGTTCACCAGCACGTCGACTTGGTCGATGCTTTCGGCGAACGCGCGCACCGACGCCAGGTCCTGCAGGTCGAGTTGGCGAACCTCGACGTCACCTGTCATGGCTGCGGCGGCCTCGTCGCCCTTGGCTTTGTTGCGTACGGCCAGGATCGTCTTCGCGCCGACACGGGCCAACTCACGCGCGGTGACGAGGCCCAGCCCGCTATTGGCTCCAGTCACGATGACGGTACGGCCGGCGAAGGACGGCAGATCGGCGGCGGTCCACTCAGTCATACGGCCTACCCTACGGACACCATTCGCCGAAATGGCATTCCAGCAGCAAAAGTTCGAGTGACGGCCTGCTGGAATGCAATTTCGCGGGCGATGTCGGTGCGACTCTGCAATATCTCGCCATGGGGGAGGTATTTATCGGCACCGAAGCCGTCGCACGCGGCACGGTGACTCGACATGAGCTCGCGCGGTGGCACCGGTCGTTGTATCCGAATGTGTATGCGCCCCGGTGGCACGACCTGTCACTCACGGATCGAACTATCGGAGCGTGGCTGTGGTCAAAACGGGCCGCGATCGTCACCGGCGTGGCCGCGTCGGCATTGCACGGCGCGGACTGGGTCGACGCTGATGTCGATATCGAACTGCTCTACAACAGCGCGCGGCCGCCGGCGGGCATCGTGACGCGCAATGAGCGGATCTCGGACGACGAGTTCACCTGGTCGGGGATTCCCATCGCGACTCCTGCGCGCACCGCGTTCGATCTAGGCCGCTTCTTGGACCGCGGCGAGGCCATCGCTCGCATGGATGCCTTGATGCGTGCGAGGCTGTTCTCTGAGGAAGAGGTCCTTCTCTTGGCCAAGCGGTATCGCGGCGCGCGGGGTGTCAAGCTCCTCAAGGAGGCGCTGAAGCTCGTGGACGGGGGTGCCGCTTCGCCGCGGGAGACATGGCTGCGACTCCTCTATATCGATGCACACCTCCCGCGGCCGTCCACGCAGATACCGATTCTCGATCGCAACGGGAAAGTGCTTCGCACCGTCGATATGGGTTGGGAAGAGTTCATGGTCGTCGCCGAGTACGACGGTGAGCAGCATCAGACATCGCGCGTGCAATACGTGAAGGACCAGCGCGTCATACCGTTGATCGAGAGTCTCGGATGGATCGTCCTTCGCGTCATCAAGGAGGACCATCCCAAAGACATTGTCCGACGGGCGTGGAACGCGATGACCTCCCGTGGTTGGCGGCCTTGATTCCGCTCGCGAAATTGCATTCCAGCAGGCTGCTACTCGTACTTTCGCTGCTGGAATTCCATTTCGCGACAACGTTACTTCGGCACCGCGACGTTGAAGCCCCTGATGATCGCCTCGATGTCGGGCGCATCCTCGAGAGCCTTGTCCGCGAAGCCCGTCACGGTGAACTGGATGAGGTAGCGCTGGTTGGCCGGCGGTGCTCCCGTCGCGATGACGATGCGGTTGTACGTGTGCATGCGGGTGCCGTTGAGGTCGTAGCTGCCTTCGATCATCGCCGACGGGAAACCCTTGAAGTTGTCCATCGACGCGTTGAGGCGCTTGAAATTCTCTGACATCTCGGCGTCGACGTAACCGTGCTTGATGGCCTCGTTGACATCGAAGTCGCCGTTGAGCTTGAACACGATCACCATCGCCGTCGGATACGTCGTGCCCTTCGCGATCACACGTGTCCCCGCCGCCAGGTTCGAGTTGACGAAGGGCTTCCAGCCCGGAGGTGTCGGGAACGTCACCTTCAGATCGGTGAGCTTGTCCGCCGGGATGGGCTCCCCGACGACGTTCTTCTGCTCCAGGTAGACAGCGATCGGCACCGCCGGTTCGTCGCCAGCCGAGGTGGTCGTCGTCGTCGAGGACGTCGACCAGATCGATTGGTAATCAGGCGCTTCCGGCGCGCACCCGGAAACCGCCAGTACCGCAAGCGCGGCCGCCACCACGCCGTGGCGAGCTCTCACAGAATCTCTCGTACTGCGTCGATGGGCCTGGCCAGCCGAGTGCCCTTCGCGGTGACGACAAACGGCCGCTCGATGAGGATCGGATGTTCGGCCATCGCGTCGAGCAGTTCGTCGTCAGTCGCATCAGCGAGATTGAGTTCACCGTAAAGAGATTCGCGTTTGCGCACCGCCGTGCGCACGTCGATGCCCGCATCCTCGATCATCTTCACGAGCTCGGCGCGCGTCGGCGGTGTCTTGAGGTACTGCACGACCGTCGGCTCGATGCCGTTGTCCCGCAACAACTCCAACGTCTTGCGCGAGGTGGAGCATTTCGGGTTGTGGTAGATGGTCGCGTCGGCCACTACGCGGACCCGTCGAAAAGACTGGTGACAGAACCGTTGTCGAACACCGCGCGAATGGTGTTGGCCAGCAGCGGCGCAATGGAGAGCACGGTCAACTGCGGGAACCGCTTCTCCTCTTCGATCGGCAGCGTGTTGGTGACGATGACCTCACGTGCGCCGCATTCGGCGAGCCGCTGCGGCGCGGGGTCCGACAGCACACCGTGCGTAGCGGCGATGATGACGTCGCTGGCACCGTCCTCGCGCAGCAGATTGACCGCACCCGCGATCGTGCCGCCGGTGTCGATCATGTCGTCGGTGAGGACGCACGTCTTGCCCCTCACATCGCCGACGACGCGGTTGGACTTGACCTGGTTGGGCACCAGCGGGTCGCGGGTCTTGTGGATGAAGGCCAGCGGAACGCCGCCGAGCGCGTCGGCCCACTTCTCGGCGACGCGCACGCGGCCCGAGTCGGGGGAGACCACGACCATGTCGTGGTCGGCGTAGTTGTCGGCGATGTAGCCGGTCAGCAGCTTCTGCGCCCGCATGTGGTCGACGGGCCCGTCGAAGAAGCCCTGGATCTGGTCGGTGTGCAGATCGACGCTGACGATCCGGTTCGCGCCAGCGGCCTTCAGCAGGTCGGCGACCAGGCGTGCGGAGATGGGCTCGCGGCCGCGGTGCTTCTTGTCCTGACGGGCGTAGGGGTAGAACGGCAGGATCGCGGTGATCCGCTTGGCGCTGCCGCGCTTGAGCGCGTCGATCATCAGCAGCTGTTCCATCAGCCACTGGTTCAACGGCGCCGGATGGGACTGCAGCACGAACGCGTCGCATCCGCGCACGGACTCGTCGAAGCGGACGAAGATCTCGCCGTTGGCGAAGTCGCGGGCCGTCTGCGCGGTGACGTGGACGTCGAGCTCTTTGGCGACCTGTTCAGCGAGTTCGGGGTGCGCGCGACCCGAGAACAACATCAGATTTTTGCGGTTGTCGGTCCACTCGGTGCCCACGGTGCCCTCATTGCTCGGGATCGATATCGGCTCAATCGTACGGGTTGCCAGTTCGCCAACACCTGGCAACCGGGTCACGGCTTTTCGGGGTCCTCCGAGGGGGCCTCTTCGCCGGCGGCCGCGGCCGCGGCGGCAGCCGCCGCGGAGCCGGGACGTTTGCGTGCCACCCAGCCCTCGATGTTGCGCTGAGGGCCGGCCGAGACCGCCAGCGCACCGGGCGGCACGTCCTCGCGCACGACGGTGCCCGCGCCGGTGTAGGCGCCGTCGCCCACGCTCACCGGCGCGACGAACATCGTGTCGGACCCGGTGCGCACATGGGAGCCGATCGTGGTGCGGCTCTTGTTCTCGCCGTCGTAGTTGACGAACACGCTGGACGCGCCGATATTGCTGTGGTCGCCGATGTCCGCGTCGCCGACGTAGGTCAGGTGCGGCACCTTGGTGCCCCTCCCGATCGTGGAGTTCTTCGTCTCGACGAAGGCGCCGAGCTTTCCTTCGGCGCCCAGTACCGTGCCGGGCCGCAGGTAGGCGAAGGGGCCGACGGCGGCGCCGTCACCGATCGTGGACTGGCTGCCGTGGGTGCGGACCACCATCGCCGCGTCGCCGACGGTGACATCGGTCAGCGTGGTGTCGGGGCCGATCTGGGCGTGACTGCCGATGCGGGTGGCGCCCAGCAGCTGGGTGCCGGGATAGACGACAGTGTCGCGGCCGATGGTCACGTCGACGTCGATCCACGTGGTGGCCGGATCGGTGATCGTCACCCCGGAGCGCTGGTGTGCGGCCACGATGCGGCGGTTGAGTTCGGCGCCCAACTCGGCCAGCTGGACCCGGTCGTTGACGCCTGCGACCAACATCGCGTCGTCGACGTGTTTGGCGCGCACCACTTGGCCGTCGGACCGGACGATGGCGATGACGTCGGTCAGGTACTGCTCCTGCTGCGCGTTGTCCGAGCGCAGCCGGCTGAGCGCCGAGCGCAATGCGGTGATGTCGAACGCGTAGACCCCGGCGTTGACCTCGGTGATGGCCAGCTGCTGCGGGCTGGCGTCGGCCTGTTCGACGATGCCGATCACCTCGCGGTCCTGGGTGCGCAGGATGCGGCCGTAGCCCGTCGGGTCGGGCAGCGTGGTGGTCAGGACGGTCGCGGCGGCGGACTCGCCGCTGTGCGTGCTGATCAGGTCGGCGAGGGTGTCGGCGTCAAGCAGCGGGACGTCGCCCGAGGTGACCACGACCGTGCCGGTGAAGTCGGCGGGCAGCGCCGTCAGCCCGCACGCGACGGCGTGGCCGGTGCCCAGCTGCTGGTCCTGGACCGCGACGTCGATGCTGCGGCCCAGGTCAGCGGCCAGTTCCTCGACCGCGGGCACCACCTGGTCGCGGTCCTTGCCGACCACCACGACGAGGTGCTGCGGGGCCGCCTTGGCGACGGCGTGCAGGGCATGGGACAGCATGCTGCGGCCGGCGAGGGGATGCAGCACCTTCGGGGTGTCGGAGCGCATGCGCGTGCCGGCGCCGGCGGCCAAGACCACGACCGCGGAATCAGGATCGGTCATTGCGAGTCCATTCTCCTAGGCGCGACTGTGAATCCCAGGACATTTGACGACGGTTTTCGTCGTCAGATTCACAATCAGCCTGTCGATAACTGGCCGTCGAATTGTCAGGCCTCGTTCGCAGCATTCTGCCCATGAGCGAGCTGTGGACACAATTACGCTGCCCGTTCTCGGTATGAGCGTCGTGCGAAAAGGGGCTCCGTCGCCAGGACTCGAACCTGAACTATCTGAACCAAAATCAGAGGTGCTGCCGATTACACCACGACGGATCGATCAACCCGCGATGTTAGTCGAAGGGCCTACCCTGAAACCCGTGGCAGTGCCCCCGAAGTCCGATACCCCGGAAAGTGGTGTGCGTATGCCCCGCGCCAGGATGACCGGCGCGGAGCGGCGACACCAGCTCATCGACATCGCCCGGTCGTTGTTCGCCGAGCGTGGCTACGAAGGCACGTCGATCGAGGAGATCGCGCAGCGCGCCAACGTCTCCAAACCCGTCGTCTACGAGCATTTCGGCGGTAAAGAGGGGCTGTACGCGGTGGTGGTCGACCGCGAGATGTCGGCGCTGCTGGACCGCATCACGTCGTCGCTGACCAGGATGACCAACAATCGGTCGCGGCTGCGGATCGAGCGGGTGGCGCTGGCGCTGCTGACCTACGTCGACGAGCGCACCGACGGGTTCCGCATCCTCATCCGCGACTCGCCGGCGGCGATCACGTCGGGCAGCACCTACTCGACGCTGCTCAACGAGGCCGTCAACCAGGTGTCGTCGATCCTCGCGGGGGATTTTTCCCGTCGCGGCCTGGACCCCGAGATGGCCCCGCTGTACGCCCAGGCGCTGGTCGGGTCGGTCTCGATGACGGCGCAGTGGTGGCTGGATGTGCGGGAACCCAAGAAAGAGGTCGTCGCGGCGCATCTGGTGAACCTGTGCTGGAACGGGTTGATGCATCTGGAGCACGACCCGCCGCTGCTCGACGAATAACTTGCGATTTCGGCGTGCTGGGTATCGCTCAGCGTGACTAAGCACGCCGAAACCGCTTCGTTTCGTGTTGCCGGGCTTGACGATTCGCGGCTGGTCGACGCCACCGGCGCGGTCGTCCGAGCGTTCGTCAATTGCGATTTCGGCGTGCTCGGTACCGCTGAGCGTGACTGAGCACGCCGAAATCGCAGAAATGGCGCGCGCATAGGATGGGGGGATCATGACCGTATCGGGGATCAACCATGCCCAGACCCCGATCGCCGGGCTCGTCGACCTGGCGCTACGGGACCCCTCCCTCCAGGAGGTCACCGCCCGCGCCGCCGACAGGCCGGTCGATCTCAGCCTCGTCGGACCGGCCAGCGCCCGGGTGTTCGTCGCCAGCGCGCTCGCCGCGACGGGTCCGCTGCTCGTCGTCACCGCGACCGGTCGCGAAGCCGACGACCTGACCGCCGAACTGAGCGGTGTCTTCGGCGACGCGGTCGCCCTGTTCCCCTCCTGGGAGACGCTGCCGCACGAGCGACTGTCTCCCGGCGTCGACACCGTCGGCGCGCGCCTGATGCTGCTGCGCCGGCTGGCCCACCCGGACGACGAGCGCCTCGGCCCGCCGCTGCGAGTCGTCGTGACGACCACCAGGTCGCTGCTCCAGCCGATGGCTCCCGACCTGGCCGATATCGAGCCGGTGACGCTGACCGTCGGCGCCGAGGCCGACTTCGACGCCGTCATCGCCCGGCTCGTCGACCTGGCCTACACCCGTGTCGACATGGTGGGTAAGCGCGGCGAATTCGCGGTGCGCGGCGGCATCCTCGACGTCTTCCCGCCCACGGCCGAGCATCCGATGCGCATCGAGTTCTGGGGCGACGAGGTCTCCGAGATGCGGATGTTCGCCGTCGCCGACCAGCGCTCGATCCCGGAAATCGACGTCGACACGCTCATCGCCGTCCCATGCCGGGAAGTGCTGCTGACCGACGACGTCCGCGACCGCGCCGCCAAACTCGCCGCCGAGCACCCGGTGGCCGACAACACCGTCACCGGCAGCGTGCCCGACATGCTCGCCAAGCTGTCGGAGGGCATTCCCGTCGACGGGATGGAGGCGCTGCTGCCGCTGTTGCGTCCCACCGACCTGTCGACCCTGACGGCGCATCTTCCCGAGCACACCCCGGTGCTGATCTGCGACCCCGAGAAGGTCCGCACCCGCGCGGCCGACCTGATCAAGACAGGCCGCGAGTTCCTCGAGGCGTCGTGGTCGACGGCTGCGGTCGGCGGCGATGTGCCGATCGACCTCGAGGCGATGGGCGCGTCCGGGTTCATCGAACTCGACGACGCCCGCGCGGCGGCGCGCGACGGCGGCCACCCGTGGTGGACGCTGAGCCAGCTGTCCGACGAGGACGCGCTGGAGATCGACATCCGGCCGGCGCCGTCGGCGCGTGGCCAGCAGTCCAACGTGAACGAGATCTTCGCCATGCTGCGCGCCCACGTCCTGACCGGCGGGCACGCCGCCGTGGTCACCCCGGGCACCGGCACCGCGCACCGCGTCGTAGAGCAATTGCGCGAATCCGACACGGCAGCAGTGTGTTTGGATCCGGGCGAGGACCTCAAGGACGGCATCGTCAACGTGCTCAAGGGTCCGTTGCACGACGGCGTCGTGATCCCCGGCGCGAATCTCGTCATCATCACCGAGACCGATCTGACGGGTAACCGGGCCGCAGCCGCCGAGGGCAAGCGGCTAGCTGCCAAGCGGCGCAACGTCGTTGACCCATTGGCGCTGACCGCGGGCGACCTCGTGGTGCACGATCAGCACGGTATCGGCCGCTTCGTCGAGATGACCGAGCGTGTCGTCGGCGGTGCGCGCCGCGAGTACCTGGTGCTCGAATACGCATCGAGCAAGCGTGGCGGCGGCACCGACAAGCTCTACGTGCCAATGGATTCGCTGGATCAGCTGTCTCGCTACGTCGGCGGGGAAGCGCCGACGCTGTCGCGGCTGGGCGGCAGCGACTGGGCGAACACCAAGACGAAAGCGCGTAGGGCGGTTCGGGAGATCGCGGCCGAACTGGTGTCGCTGTACGCCAAGCGGCAGGCGTCCCCTGGGCATGCGTTCGCGCCCGACACCCCGTGGCAGGCCGAGATGGAGGATGCGTTCGGGTTCACCGAGACCGTCGACCAGCTCACGGCCATCACCGAGGTCAAAAGCGATATGGAAAAGCCCGTCCCGATGGACCGGGTGATCTGCGGCGACGTCGGCTACGGCAAGACCGAGATCGCGGTGCGGGCGGCGTTCAAGGCGGTGCAGGACGGCAAGCAGGTCGCGGTGCTGGTGCCGACGACGCTGCTGGCCGACCAGCATCTGCAGACCTTCACCCAGCGGATGGCCGGATTCCCGGTGACCGTCAAGGGGTTGTCCCGGTTCACCGACGCCGCCGAGTCGCGGGCGGTGCTCGAAGGTATGAAGGACGGCTCGGTCGACATCGTGATCGGCACCCACCGGCTGCTGCAGACCGGCGTGACATGGAAAGACCTAGGTCTGGTGGTGGTCGACGAGGAGCAGCGCTTCGGCGTCGAGCACAAGGAGCACATCAAGTCGATGCGCACCCACGTCGACGTGTTGACGATGAGTGCCACGCCGATTCCGCGCACGCTCGAGATGAGTCTGGCCGGCATCCGGGAGATGTCGACGATCCTCACCCCGCCGGAGGAGCGCTACCCGGTGCTGACGTACGTCGGTCCGCACGACGACAAACAGGTCGCGGCGGCGCTGCGGCGCGAGATGCTGCGGGACGGACAGGCCTTCTACATCCACAACCGGGTGCGGTCGATCGACCAGGCCGCCGCGCGGGTGCGTGCGCTGGTGCCCGAGGCCCGCGTCGCCGTCGCGCACGGGCAGATGCCAGAGGAACAACTGGAACGCACGGTCGAGGGGTTCTGGAACCGTGAGTTCGACATCCTGGTGTGCACCACGATCGTGGAGACGGGACTGGACATCTCCAACGCCAACACGTTGATCGTCGAGCGCGCAGATACTTTCGGGCTGTCGCAGCTGCATCAGCTGCGCGGCAGGGTGGGTCGCAGCCGGGAGCGGGGCTACGCGTACTTCCTTTATCCGCCGGAGGTTCCGCTCACCGAGACGGCCTACGACCGGCTGGCGACGATCGCGCAGAACAACGAGCTCGGCGCGGGTATGGCAGTTGCGTTGAAGGACATGGAGATTCGCGGTGCGGGAAACGTGCTCGGCGCCGAGCAGTCCGGTCACGTCGCCGGCGTCGGCTTCGATTTGTACGTCCGGTTGGTCGGCGAGGCCGTCGAGGCCTACCGCGCCGCTGCGGACGGGAAAACCGTTGCGGCGCCTGAGGAACCGAAGGATGTGCGGATCGACCTGCCGGTCGACGCGCATCTGCCGCCGGACTACATCGGCAGTGACAGGCTGCGATTGGAGGCCTATCGTCGGCTGGCGGCGGCGCCCGACGACGCCGCGGTGGCTGCCGTCGTCGACGAACTCGTCGACCGTTACGGCCCGCTACCTGAACCCGCGCGACGGTTGGTGGCAGTGGCGAGGCTGCGGCTGCTGTGCCGTCACTACGGGGTGACCGAGCTGAGCACGGTCTCGGAGGCGACGCTGAGGGTTTCGCCGTTGCAGCTGCTGGATTCCCAGCAGGTGCGGCTCAAGCGGTTGTATCCCAGCGCGACGTACCGTGCGACGACGTCGACGGTGCAGGTCCCGATTCCGCGCGCAGGCGACGGCGTTGCTGCACCACGTATCCGTGATCTTGAGCTGGTGCAGATGGTCGCCGACCTGCTGGTCGCGCTGGACGGGAAACCGCAGGGCAGTATCGACTTAATTTCGACGCCCGACTCGCCTGCTTGACCTGCGGTTTTGACGCCCCCCGCCGGCTCGTACCGGTCCGCGCTGTTAACGCATCGGCACGGCGATCCGACATACATAGCGGGGGGTCAAGGTATTGCATTGTCGTCCAAACCGGGGGCGGCGAGATCGCTGGTCATAGCGGTCAAGCAATTTCCCAAACCGAACATCACGCGATCGCACCGCGCTGGTTGGTGCATGTCGCGGTGACGCAAGGCGAAGGAGTAACTATGCAGTTCAAGAAAATCGCAGTAACTACGACGATGACCGGTGCACTCGGGCTCGGCGCGCTCGGACTGGGCGCGGGTTTCGCCCAGGCTGTGCCAGAACCGCCTCCGGTTCCCGTTCCGTCCGTCCCGGATGTGAATGTGCCCGACATCAACGTTCCGAGTGTGAATGTTCCTGATGTGAACGTTCCGAGTGTGAACGTGCCTGATGTCAACGTCCCGAGTGTGAATGTTCCTGATGTGAACGTTCCGAGTGTGAACGTGCCTGATGTCAACGTCCCGAGTGTCAACGTTCCCGATGTGAACGTGCCCGGCGTCAACCTGCCGGACGTGCAGTTCCCTGAGGTAGACGCTCACTTCAACCTGCCGGCCGGACACATTG
This sequence comes from Mycobacterium barrassiae, assembly GCF_025822765.1. Classification (GTDB taxonomy): domain Bacteria; phylum Actinomycetota; class Actinomycetes; order Mycobacteriales; family Mycobacteriaceae; genus Mycobacterium; species Mycobacterium barrassiae. Next base: position 329,039 of record NZ_JACKUK010000025.1, read on the forward strand.
CGCCGGGGCAGCTGAAGAACACGCCCGTCATCAACGGAGTGCCGAACCCGTTCTTCGGAATCCCGCCCGGCCAGTTGAAGAAGCTGCCGTCGGTGAATGGGATCGTCAACCCGTTCTTCGATGAGGCGCCGGGTCACTGGGTGATCCCGGACGGCCCGCTCGAGCCGGAGTCCTGAGCCACGGCATAGGACAAGATGGCCGCCTTGCCTTCCCGGCAGGGCGGCCATCGCCGGGTCGGGGGGGCGTTACCGGTTCTGCCAGGCGAGCCGGGGTCTGAGAAGGTGTTGGTATAACCGAGGCAGCGGTTTCGTCGAAACGCGTGATGAGGGGGTGTGTGCCCGATGACTGTCGTTCTGGTCGACCCCCGGCGCCCGTCCCTGATCCCGATCGAAGCGATCGAACTCCTTTCCGGCGACGTCCAGTACACCGAGGAGATGCCGATCAAAGTGCCGTGGTCGTTGCCTGGCGCGCGACCGGCCTACGACGGTGATGACGCGCCTGTGCTGCTGTCCTCTGATCGGGAGCACCCTGCGGTCAAGGCGCGCCTGGCCGCCGGGGACAGGCTGATCGAGGCACCGCGAGCCTCGGCCGGTGACCGGCTGGTGGATGCCGTCGCCATGATGGACAAGCTGCGAACGTCAGGCCCGTGGGAGAGTCAGCAGACACACGACTCGCTGCGCCGTTATCTGCTGGAGGAGACGTACGAGGTCTTCGATGCGGTCCGCAGCGGCAACGCCGACGAGTTGCGTGACGAACTCGGAGATGTGTTGCTGCAGGTGCTTTTTCACGCCCGCATCGCCGAAGATGCTCCCGAGCATCCATTCTCGATTGACGATGTCGCGGACTCGCTCATCCGCAAGCTCGTCAACCGGGTGCCCGCGGTGCTTGCCGGCGAGGAGATCTCGCTGGAAGATCAACTCGCACAATGGGAGGAGCGCAAGGCGCAGGAGAGATCGCGCAAGGGCGTCCGCTCGGCGATGGACGATGTGCCGACCGGCCAACCCGCATTGGCGTTGGCGCAGAAGGTGATTGAGCGTGCGACGGCCGCAGGGCTGCCCGACGACCTGCTACCGGCATCGATCACGTCGGTCAGCGTGGCACCCCACGTCGACTCCGAGAACGCGCTGCGCTCGGCGGTGCTGGAGTTCATGGACACCGTGCGGACCACAGAGCTCGCCATCGCTGCGGCCCGACGCGGGAGCGAGGTCCCGGAAGAACTCGACGACTCCTCGCTCGGGGACATCTCGGCCGACGAGTGGCGGGCGCACTGGCCTGTAGCGTCCGACACGGCCGAGGACACGCCGACCGACGACTCCGGCGTCCAGGACGGTCCTGACTCAGGCGCTGAGGATGGCCCTGCGGATGGGGATGAACCGCATGATCAAGGGGTGGTCGCCGAATCACGATGATCCCCGTTGACCGGGAATCGGCGTAGGAGGCGTCGGCACGTCTGCCCAAAGTGTCTTGAACGCATGGGACGATGGCTGTGACCGAGGTTGGTTCGAGGGAGTTTGGTGTCGCGCGTGCGTTGGCTGCGGGCGGTCGCGGTAGTGGGAGCGACGGCGCTGCTCATGGCTTCTAGCTGCTCATGGCGGGTGGGGACCCCGATTCCGGAGGGGGTGCCACCGCCTGCTGGCGATCCCGTGCCCAAAATCGACACCCACGCCGAGGGCCGGCCGGCTGACCAGCTGCGCGAATGGGCGGCCGAACGGGCCCCTGCGCTGGGCATCCCCATCAACGCTCTCGAGGCCTACGCGTACGCGGCCCGGGTCGCCGAGGTGGAGAACCCCGACTGCCACCTGGAGTGGACGACGCTGGCGGGCATCGGCGAGGTGGAGAGCCATCACGGCACCTTCCGGGGCGCGCAGATCGCCGAGAACGGCGACGTCAGCCCCCCTATCAGGGGCGTCCGCCTGGACGGCACCAACGGAAACCTCGAGATCATCGACAACGACGGCGGCGAACTCGACGGCGACCCCACCCACGCCAGGGCGATGGGTCCGATGCAGTTCATCCCGGAGACCTGGCGGTTGTACGGCGTCGACGCCAACAACGACGGCATCATCAGCCCGGACAACTTCGACGACGCGGCGCTGTCGGCGGCGGGATATCTGTGCTGGCGGGGCAAGGACCTGTCCACCCCGCAGGGGTGGATGGAGGCTCTGCGGGCGTACAACCTGTCCGACCAGTACGCCCGTACTGTGCGCGACTGGGCGACGGCGTACGCCGACGGACACCCCCTCTAAACACGCCGCACGTCAGCCCAACCTTTAGGCTCAACCTCGTCCCACCCACGACCAAGGAGAAGCCAGTGCCCATCATCGAGCAGGTCGGAGCCCGCGAGATCCTCGACTCCCGTGGCAACCCGACGGTCGAGGTCGAGGTGGCCCTGCTGGACGGCACCTTCGCCAGGGCCGCGGTGCCCTCGGGCGCGTCCACCGGCGAGCATGAGGCTGTCGAGCTGCGCGACGGCGGCCCCCGCTACGGCGGCAAGGGCGTCGAAAAGGCCGTGGAGGCCGTGCTCGACGAGATCGCACCCGCGGTCATCGGGCTGAGCGCCGACGACCAGCGGCTGATCGACCAGGCGCTGCTGGATCTCGACGGCACCCCCGACAAGTCCCGGCTCGGCGCCAACGCCATCCTCGGCGTGTCGTTGGCGGTCGCGAAGGCCGCTGCGGAGTCCGCCGCGCTGCCGCTGTTCCGCTACCTCGGCGGGCCCAACGCCCACATCCTTCCGGTGCCCATGATGAACATCCTCAACGGTGGCGCACACGCCGACACCGGCGTCGATGTGCAGGAGTTCATGGTCGCCCCGATCGGCGCGCCCAGCTTCAAGGAGGCGCTGCGCTGGGGTGCCGAGGTATATCACTCGCTGAAGTCGGTGTTGAAGAAGCAGGGTCTGTCCACTGGTCTCGGAGACGAGGGTGGCTTCGCTCCGGACGTCGCAGGCACCAAAGCGGCGCTGGACCTGATCCTGTCGGCGATCGAAGCGGCGGGTTACAAGCCCGGATCCGACATAGCGCTGGCCCTCGACGTCGCCGCGACCGAGTTCTTCACGGCGGGAACGGGTTACAAGTTCGAAAAAGAGACCCGTACCGACATGCAGATGATCGAGTTCTACGCCGGGCTGATGGATTCGTATCCGCTGGTGTCGATCGAAGACCCGCTGTCCGAGGACGACTGGGATGGCTGGGTGGCGCTGACCGCCGCGATCGGTGACCGCGTCCAGCTCGTCGGCGACGATCTGTTCGTCACCAATCCCGAGCGTCTGGAAGACGGCATCGAACGGGGCGCGGCAAACGCACTTCTGGTGAAGGTCAACCAGATCGGTACGCTCACCGAGACACTCGACGCCGTCGCGCTCGCGCACAACAGCGGTTATCGCACGATGATGAGCCACCGCAGCGGTGAGACCGAGGACACCACGATCGCCGACCTCGCCGTCGCGGTGGGCAGCGGTCAGATCAAGACGGGTGCGCCCGCCCGCAGCGAGCGTGTCGCCAAGTACAACCAGCTGCTGCGCATCGAGGAAGCCCTCGGCGACGCCGCCCGGTATGCGGGTGACCTGGCATTCCCGCGCTATTCGGTGGAGACCAAATAGCCCGTGCCCGAAGCGAAGCGGCCCGATCCCAAACGGCGATCCCCGACTTCTCGACCAAAGTCGGGTAAGTCCGAGGCCGCACGGGGCCGACCGCGTGGCACGTCGCCCGCCCGCCGGGAACCGCGCTCGACTGAGTCGCGGCCCGCGGCCAAGGCCCAAACCAAAGCCGCCGAGGCGCAGGCTCAGGACGAACCGAAGGACACCGCCGACTCGATCCGCAAATCGATTGCGGTATCGGCCGAACAGCAGTCTGAGCAACGGTTCGGCTCCGCGGCACGGCGGGCAGCGATCCTGGCCGCGGTGGTCTGCGTGCTGACGTTGACCATCGCGGGGCCCGTGCGGACGTACTTCGGTCAGCGCACCGAGATGAAGCAGCTGAAGGCCACCGAGGAGCAGTTGCGCGCCCAGATCGCAGAGTTGGAGCAGCAGAAGGTCAAGCTGAACGACCCCGTCTTCATCGCTGCGCAGGCGCGGGAACGCCTCGGATTCGTGATGCCCGGGGAGATTCCGTATCAGGTGCAGCTTCCTCCGGGCAGTGCGGTGCCGGTGACCCCTGGCGACGCCGAGCTGGCGACAGTGGATCCTGACCAACCCTGGTACACGGCGCTGTGGGGCACCATCGCCGATGCGCCGTACGGGGTTGCGCCGGCGCCGCCGCCCGGTCCGCCAGGTCCCGCGCCCCTTCCGCCCGCCCCGAGCAGTGCGCCCGCCGGTGGTTGACCCGGCGGATCTGGCGGCGGTCGCGGAGCAACTCGGTCGTGAACCGCGGGGTGTGCTCGAGATCGCCTACCGATGCCCCAACGGCGAGCCCGGTGTCGTCAAGACGGCGCCGAAGTTACCTGACGGCACACCGTTTCCGACGCTGTACTACCTGACGCACCCCACGTTGACCGCGGCGGCGAGTCGATTGGAGTCGTCGGGCATGATGCGAGAGATGACCGAGCGCCTTCAGCACGATCCGGAGCTGGCCGCCGCATATCGGCGGGCTCACGAGTCCTACCTCGCCGAGCGCGATGCGATAGAGCCTTTGGGCACAACGTTTTCCGGCGGCGGCATGCCCGACCGGGTCAAATGCCTACACGTGCTGATCGCGCACTCGCTGGCCAAGGGGCCTGGCACCAACCCGCTGGGCGACGAAGCACTGGCGGTGCTGGCCGCCGAACCGGCGATGGCGGGCATTCTGGACCGGGAGACGTGGAGTTCATGAGTAGGGTCGGTGCGATCGACTGCGGTACCAACTCGATTCGATTGTTGATCGCCGACATCGAGGACGGCAAGATTTCCGACGTGCATCGCGAGATGCGCATCGTCCGGTTGGGGCAGGGGGTCGACGCCACCGGGCAGTTCGCTCCCGACGCGCTGGCCCGGACCCGGACGGCGCTGGCCGACTACGTCGAGCTGATGCGTAGACACGAGGTGTCGAAGGTGCGGATGGTCGCCACGTCTGCGACGCGCGACGCCTCCAACCGCGATGTGTTCTTCGCGATGACCGAGGAAGTACTGGGCGGCGTCGTGTCCGGAGCGGTAGCCGAAGTGATCACGGGTACCGAGGAAGCCGAACTGTCGTTCCGCGGGGCGGTCAACGAATTGGACACCGCGACAGGTCCTTTCGTTGTCGTCGACCTGGGCGGCGGGTCGACGGAAGTGGTACTCGGCGTGCGCGACGTCGAGGCCAGCTTCTCCGCTGACATCGGGTGTGTGCGGCTGACCGAACGCTGCCTGCACTCCGACCCGCCGACCGCCGTCGAGATCGCTGCGGCACGCGAGGTGGTCCGCGAGGGGCTGGCCGAAGCGTTCCGCGTCGTACCAGTCGAGCGCGCACGCACCTGGGTCGGCGTGGCGGGCACCATGACGACGGTCTCGGCGCTGGCGCACAAGATGACGACCTACGACTCCGAGGCAATCCATTTGTCTCGGACGCCCTTCGGCGACCTGCTGCCCGTCTGCGATGAGCTGATCGCGATGACACGTGCGCAGCGCGCCGCGCTGGGGCCGATGCACGAGGGCCGGGTGGACGTGATCGGCGGGGGAGCGATCATCGTCGAGGAGTTGGCGTATGCGCTGGGGCAGCGGGCCGGCATCGACGAGTTGGTGGTCAGCGAGCACGACATTCTCGACGGTATCGCCCTGTCGATCGCCTAGTTTTTCGGCGATTTCGGCGTGCTTAGTCACGCTCAGCGTGACTCAGCACGCCGAAATCGCAAGGGATCGCGAGCGTCGTGCGTTGAACGAGGTGTGAACGACTCAACGACGGGCCGCGGCATAGGCGCGACCGAACGGCGGCTCATCGAGCAGCTGGTCGAGCGCCTCATCGATCGCTTTCCGGCGATCGACTCGGTGACGGTGTCGTGGGTCGTCGGCGAGATCCACGCCCGCTACGACGGCCGGCCGGTGCGCGAGTACATCCCGCTGTTCGTCGAACGCCACGCCGTCGCCGAGCTCCAGCGGTTGTCGGCGACCGCGGAGACCACGGCAGCGATCGCCTAAACCCCTGCGATTTCGGCGTGCTCAGTCACGCTCAGCGTGACCTAGCACGCCGAAATCGCAAAAGATCGGGGTGGTCGCGTTCGTTGAACCTCCGCAGCCCCTCGAACGTCTCGGGTTCGACGATCGACCGGCCGAAGCATTCCGCCTCGATACGCAACCCGTCTTCCAGCGGCCTGCCCTGCCCGCGACGGGCGGCCTCCAAATCGGTGCGCAACGCCGGCTGGGGCAGCGCCGCGATGGTCTCGGCCAGTTCGAGAGCTCGCTGCACGCAGTTGCCGCGCGGCACAACCTCGTTGACCAACCCGATGCGCAGCGCTTCGTCGGCGTCGATGACGCGTCCCGTGATGATGAGTTCGATCGCCCGGCGGTACCCGAGGATGCGCGTGAGCCGCTGCGTACCGCCGTCGGCCAACCCGATGTTCCACCGCCGGCACGTCACCCCGAACGTGGCGTGTTCATCGGCGATCGCCAAATCGGTCCAACAGGCCCACTCCAGTCCGCCCGCGTACGCGACGCCGTTGATGGCCGCGATGGTCGGCTTGTACACATCCGTCCACCGTGACGGCCCCAGGACGCCGTCGTCGGGGCTCGCGTCGATCTCGAGCTCACCCGCAATCGCGGCCTTGAGATCGCCGCCCGCGCTGAATGCGTCGCCACCCGCACCGGTGAGGATCCCGACCAGCGCGCCGTCGTCGTCGCGGAAGCGGCCCCACGCATCGACGAGTTCCCGATGTGTCTGCGGGCCAATCGCGTTCATGCGTTCCGGCCGGTTGATTGTGATGACCGTGACCGGTCCGCGCTGCTCGTAGAGCAGATGCTCGTAATCGGTCATCGCATCGCCGCCAGCCGCGCGTCGAGGGTGGCGTGGAAGTGCCCGATCGCACTCTCATGGGTGCCGAACTCGACGAATTCATTGGCGCCGGCATGCAGTCCGCGCTGCACTCCCTCCGACATCTCGTTGTCCTCCACCCCGCCCTCGTTGAGCAGATTGCGCGCGCCCTCGGCCGATTCACGATCGGCAGCAACCCGTTCCGCCACGTCAGGCGTGACCATGGCGTAGATGGTGACGTTTGTGCGGTCGACGTCGACCGGGTCGATGGTGATCATCAGCACCTGGTTGGGGAACGTCGCGACCATGACATTCGGGAACAGGTGATACACGTAGGTCACCCGGTGATCCACCGACCACGACGATTCCGGACGGTCGCGCAACCGTTCGATGTTTTGGTACGGGAACGTAACTCGGCTGTTCGGCCCGAACATCTCGACGACGTTGAGGTCGTCGTACTGCAGCGGATAGAACGTGTCCTTGTGCGTCGTACGGATGTGATAGCCCTCCAGGAATTGCTCGACGAGCACCTTCCAATTCATCGCGCGCAGAGCGGGTCGCACCGCGAACAGCCGCGTCGCCGGCATCAACTTGTCCCGCCACGGACTGCCGTCGGTCAGGGCTGACATCGCGGCCTCCGCGTCCGGGCCCAGCGATCCCAGCGGACCGATGACGATCAACCCGTCGACTTCCCGGCTCTCGACCTCGACCAGCCCGCGTGCCGCCATGTCCAGGTCGGGAAACGCGTCAGCGTGTGGCACATGCGACAGCGCACCGTCGAGGCGATAGGTCCACCCGTGATAGCGGCACACCAATGCCTGCGCACAGCCCGGCCCTTCGACGAGTGCCATCCCGCGGTGCCTGCAGGCGTTGCGGAAGACCCGCGCCTTGCCGTCGCGGCCGCGCACCGCGAACAGCGGCACTCCGAAACTGACCCGTTCGACATGGTCGCCAGGCTTCGGCAGTGCCGCCGACGGCAGATACACACTGGGGTACGAGCGCAACAGCTCGAGCTCCTCAGCGAATCGCGTTGGATTCAAATAGTTTTCGACCGGCTCCCGCCACGCGGCGCCCACATCGGTCGTGCCGGCGTCGATATGGGCCAGGATGCGGCGAGCGATGTCGCGATCATCGGCGACCGACGCCCTTGTCGGAGTGGCCATGCTTCGGAAGTATCACACTCGAAACGCTACGTGTCAATGAAATCGTGAGATAGCATCATGGGGCCTTGGAGACACGACCGATGCGACGAGGAGAGACATGGCAACGGATTCGCCAATGCAACTGGGAATGGTCGGCCTTGGCCGCATGGGTGCCAACCTGGTACGACGCCTCATGCGCGACGGGCATCGCTGCGTGGTCTACGACATGAACGCCGACGCGGTGTCCGGTCTTGCGGGCGAGGGCGCCACCGGTGCCGACTCGCTGAGCGATTTCGTGCAGAAACTCGAGAAGCCTCGCGCTGTGTGGTTGATGCTGCCCGCGGCGGTGGTGGACTCGACGCTGGAACAGTTGGTGGATCTGTTGGAGCCGGGCGACACGGTGATCGACGGCGGAAACTCCTACTACCGCGACGACATTACCCGCGCCAAGAGTCTGCTGACGAAGAACATCCACTACGTGGACTGCGGCACCAGTGGCGGCGTGTGGGGCCTCGAGCGCGGCTACAGCCTGATGATCGGCGGAGAGACGGAGGTCGTACAGCGCCTCGATCCGATCTTCAAGACGATCGCGCCGGGGGAGGGCTGCGCCGAGCCCACCCCGAGCCGCACCCGCACCGACGGCACCGCCCAGGACGGGTATCTGCACTGCGGCCCAAGCGGCGCAGGGCATTTCGTGAAGATGGTGCACAACGGGGTGGAGTACGGGATGATGGCCGCCATCGCCGAGGGCCTGAGCATCATCAAGCACGCCGACGCGGGCAAGGTCGACCGCACGGTCGACGCGGAGACCACGCCACTGCGCGATCCGTGGGCCTACCAGTACACGATCGACGTGGGTGAGGTGGCTGAAGTCTGGCGGCGTGGCTCGGTGGTCGGTTCGTGGCTGGTCGATCTCACCGCCGACGCATTGGCACGCTCGCCCGAGCTCGACGACTTCAGCGGCCGGGTGTCGGACTCCGGTGAGGGACGCTGGACGGTCTTGGCCGCCGTGGACGAGGGTGTTCCCGCGCCGGTGATCACCACGTCGCTGTACGAACGGTTCCAATCGCGGCAACTCGGCGAATTCACCGACAAGCTCTTGTCGGCGATGCGCAGCGAATTCGGCGGCCACGCCGAGAAGAAGTGACCGCCATGACGGCAGCGACGTCGCCCGCCGATGTACTGGTGGTCTTCGGCATCACCGGAGACCTCGCCAAGAAGATGACGTTTCGCTCGCTGTACCGGCTGGAGCGACGCAAGCAGCTGGACTGTCCGATCGTCGGCGTCGCCCTCGACGACTGGTCGGTGGCGACGCTGCGTGATCACGCCCGCCAGGCGATCGAGGCCGGCGGCGAGACGATCGACGAGGACGTGTTCGCGCGGTTCGCCAAGCGCCTGTCGATGGTGTCCGGCGATTTCGCCGACGCGAAAACCTACGACCGGGTGGCCAAGGCGATCCAGGGCAAGCACACGCCCGTCTTCTATCTCGAGATACCGCCGTCGCTGTTCGGCCGCGTCGTCGAGGGGCTGTCCAACGCCAATCTCACCTCGCGCGCGCGGGTGGTGGTGGAGAAGCCCTTCGGTCACGACCTGGCGTCCGCGCGGGCGCTCAACGCGCAGCTCAGCGCGGTGCTGGAGGAGTGGCAGATCTTCCGTATCGACCACTTCCTCGGTAAGGAACCGGCGATGGACATCATGTTCCTGCGGTTCGCCAACTCGGTTTTCGAGCCGCTGTGGAACCGTGACCGGGTCCAGTGTGTGCAGATCACGATGGCCGAGAACTTCGGTGTCGAGGATCGCGGCAGCTTCTATGACCCGGTCGGGGCGCTGCGCGACGTGGTGCAGAACCACCTGCTGCAGCTGACCGGGCTGTTCGCCGCCGAGCCGCCGAGCGTCGCCGACGCCGACGGGCTGCGCGACAAGCGCGTGGAGGTGTTTCGCGCGATTCCGTCGATCGATCCCGCGCATTACGTGCGTGGGCAGTACGACGGTTATCGCTCGGTCAAGGGCGTGGCGCCCGACTCGCAGACCGAGACGTTCGCCGCACTGCGGTTTGAGATCGACAACTGGCGCTGGGCCGGCGTGCCGTTCTTCATTCGGGCGGGCAAAGCACTCCCGGTGCGGGCCACCGAGATCCGCGTCATCTTCAAGAGACCGCCGAAGCTGGCGATCACCTCGGAGACCCACGAACCCAACGAACTCGTGTTGCGCATCGACCCGAAGCCGGGCACCGATATGATCATTCAAGCCAAGGAGCCGGGCGCCAATCGCACTCGCTCCGTTGACTTGTCGCTGATCTTCGCCGAGGAACTGGGAGAGGCTCCCGAACCCTACGAGCGGCTGCTGAGCGACGCGATGCGCGGCGACTCCGCTCAGTTCGCGCGCGAGGACGGAGTCGAGGAGACGTGGCGGATCGTGCAGCCGCTACTCGACAATCCGCCACCGGTACAGCCGTACGCGGTCGGATCGTGGGGGCCGGAAGGTGCATCGAAACTGTGTGCCGGACAACCAAGTTGGCGTGAACCCTGGCTGGGGGGATAGGTGCCGACAGCGTCCCGCGCCCGCGTCGCCGACCTGATTGGCGATCGCACCCTGAGCGCACGGTCAGTCCTCGCGACGGCCTTGCTGGGTGCTGACGAACCACACCTCACGGTGGGGGAGCTCGTCGCGGTCGCTTCACTGTTCGGCATCAGCGACGGCGCCGCCCGCACCTGCCTGTGGCGCATGGTGTCCAACGGTGAGCTCACCGGTGAAGACGGCGTCTACGCGCTGGCCGGGCCGCTGCTGGAACGGCGGGAACGCGTCGACGAGGCCGCCAGGTTCGACGACACGGCGTTGCCGTGGGACGGCACATGGGAATTGGCCGTGGTCTCACTGGAGCGTCGGTCCGCCGCCGATCGGCTCGCCCTGCGCAAGGCCGCCGCGGGACTACATCTCGCGGAGCTGCGTGAAGGTGTCTGGATACGTCCGGACAACCTGGACCCGGACCGTCTGCCGACGCTGCGCGCGGTGCTCGACCGCCAGTGCGTGCACTTCCACAGCGCGGCCACCGACGTCCCCGTCGACGTCGTGAGATCCCTGTTCAACCTTGCCGATTGGGCAGCCGATGCCCGCCGGCTCACCGAGGCCATGCGCGACGAGCTGGACGTCGAAGCGGTCGATGCCGGCGACTTCATCTACCTGTTCGCTTTGTCGATCACCGTGGTCCGCCATCTACAGCTCGACCCGCTGCTACCCGTCGAGCTCGAGCCTGACGACTGGCCGGGCCACGATATGCGTGGCACCTACCGCCAGTTCGACGAGGCGTTCAAACGCCAGCTCGCCAGCCGACGCTAGCCATCACCCGTTGCCGGGCAGACGCGAAATCCCCCAAATTCCAGCGATTTTGGTGTTTTCGCGTCTACTCGGCAATAAGCGTCAATCGCGCAGGATCGGCTTCAGCGCGTCGAGCACCGCCGGGTCTTCGATGGTGGACGGCACCGGCTCGTCCTTGCCGTGCGCGATGCCGCGCAGCGTCTTGCGAAGGATCTTTCCCGACCGCGTCTTGGGCAGCGCCGCGACGACGTCGACCTGGCGCAGACAGGCGACCGCCCCGATCTCGTCGCGCACCAACTTGACCAGTTCGTCAGGGAGGCCGTCACCGGTTGCGCCGGCCTTGAGGACGACCAGTCCGCGCGGCACCTGACCCTTGATCTCATCGGCGACGCCGATGACCGCACACTCCGCAACCGACGGATGCGTCGCCAGCGCCGCCTCGATGGATCCCGTCGAAAGCCGGTGTCCCGCAACGTTGATGACATCATCGATACGACCCATCACGAACAGGTAACCGTCCTGGTCCAGGTATCCGCCGTCGCCGGTGAGGTAGAAACCCGGATACTCGGACAGGTATGAGGATTGGTATCGGTCGTCGTCACCCCACAGTGTCGGCAACGTGCCGGGTGGCAGTGGCAGGCGGATGGCAATGGCACCCTCTTCGCCAGGTTCACACTCGGTGCCGTCGGTGTGCAGGATGCAAACGTCATAGCCCGGCATCGGTACCGTGGGCGAGCCCGCCTTGATCGGCATGGGTTCCACGCCCATGGGATTCGCGGCTATCGCCCACCCGGTCTCGGTCTGCCACCAATGGTCGACGACCGGGATGCCCAGCTTCGCCGCCGCCCATTCGTAGGTGTCGGGGTCCAGGCGCTCGCCGGCCTGGAACAGGTACTTCATACACGACAGGTCGTAGCGTCCGATGTGGCTGCCGTCGGGGTCCTCCTTGCGGATGGCGCGAAGCGCGGTCGGCGCCGAAAATAGTGCCTTCACACCGTGTTCCGAGACGACTCGCCAGAAAGCCCCCGCATCGGGGGTCCCGATCGGTTTGCCTTCGTAGAGGATGGTCGTCGCGCCGAGCATCAGCGGCGCGTACACGATGTACGAGTGGCCGACGACCCAGCCGACGTCGGACGCCGCCCAGAACACCTCGGCCGGAGCGATGTCGTAGATGTTGCGCATGCTCCACAGCAGCGCCACCGCGTGGCCGCCGTTGTCGCGGACGATGCCCTTGGGTTTGCCGGTGGTGCCCGAGGTGTAGAGCACGTACAACGGGTCGGTGGCGGCGACCGGCACCGGGTCGACGGGATCGGCGTCGGCCAGGTCGTTCCAGTCGATGTCCCGCCCCGGCGTCAGGTCGCAGCCGAGGTGGTCGCGCTGCACGATGACACAGTGACGGGGCGGATGTTCGGCCATCTCCAGAGCGGCGTCGAGCATGGGCTTGTAGGCCACGGTCCGGGACGGCTCGATACCGCAGGAGGCGGACACGATGACGGTGGGGTGGGCGTCGTCGATGCGCGTCGCGAGCTCATGCGCGGCGAACCCGCCGAACACCACTGAGTGCACCGCTCCCAGCCGGGCGCACGCCAGCATCGCGATCACCGCTTCGGGGATCATCGGCATGTAGATGACGACGCGGTCGCCTTTGGTCACGCCGAGTCCGCGCAGCGCCCCGGCGAATCGGGCGGTGCGGTCCAATAACTCCCGGTAGGTATACGTGCGCTGCGTCCCGGTCACGGGGGAGTCGTAGATCATCGCCGGCTGTTCGCCGCGACCGCCTTCAACGTGGCGGTCGAGCGCGTTGGCGCAGGTGTTGAGCTCTCCGTCGGGGAACCATCGATAGAAGGGTGGGTTCGAGTCGTCGAGGACCTGCTCCGGTTCGCGAGTCCAGGTGACGGCCCTGGCGGCGTCGGCCCAGAAGGTCGCCGGATCGGAGATGCTGGCGTCGAAGATGTCGCGATACCCGCCCATACCCCGCACCGTAGCGCGCGACGCGGTCTCTATAGTCCGATTGATGACTGTCGAACCACCCCAGATAGAAGGTGTGCGCCGGTCGTTCGTCGAAGCCAACGGCGTGCGGTTCCACGTGACCGAGGCCGGTCCGCCCGACGGCCGCCCAGTCGTCGCGCTGCACGGGTGGCCGCAGCATCACTACGAGTGGCGCGACCTGCTGGCCGACCCGCCGGCCGGACTGCGGATCATCGCCCCCGACCTGCCCGGATACGGATGGTCGGGACCGGCACCACACAAGTGGGCTAAGGAAGACGTCGCCACGGATGTGCTGGCGCTGCTCGACGTGCTGGGACTCGACCGCGTCCTGCTGGTGGCCCACGACTGGGGGGCCTACGTGGGTTACCGCATGATCCTGCGGTCCCCGGAGCGCTTCGACGGCTACCTGGCGATGAACATCAACCATCCATGGCAACGGCCGGCCGACGTGCTGCCGCATCTGTGGAAGCTCGCCTACCAGGTACCGCTGGCCGCTTTCGGGGTGTTCGTCCAACAACGCACGAAGTTCGTGGAGAAGCTGATGTTCGGCGTCGGGTCCGATCTGGACCCCGCAGATGCACGGCTGTTCGCCGACCGGTTCCGCGATCCGGTGTGCGCACGCGCGGGCAGGACACCTACCGCACCTTTCTGACACGCGAATTGCCCAGCGCGGGAAGGAATCCCGAGACGCGACGAGCAACAGTCCCGATCCGCGTACTCTTCGGAACGCGCGACAAGGCCGTCGCCGTATCTATGGTGTCCCCGGAGACGGCGAACGCCGACGACTACACGCTCGAGACGGTCGATGCCACCCACTTCGTCGTCGACGAGCGCCCGGACCTGGTCCGCAAGAAGCTGATCGCGCTGGCCGAGGAGACCGCACAGCCCTGAGTTTGGTCGTCGCCGCTGCGGGTAGCCCTCCACCATGGCTGAACAATTTGTCATGTTTTCCCTGGTCGGAGGCCGGTGATGGGTGAGCCTGCGGCTGCCGACAGCTCGTTGACCGTGAAGCGCGACACCACCGCCACGCGCAAGCAGGTGTGGGATGTGATCGCCGACGGCTGGACCTACTCGCAGTGGGTGGTGGGCAACAGCCGCATGCGGGCAGTCGAGCCGACCTGGCCCGCGGTCGGCAGCAAGATCCACCACACCATCGGGATATGGCCGATCATCATCAACGATGAGACCGAGGTCGAGTCATGCACGCCCTTGGAGGAACTGGTGCTGCTGGCCAAAACTCGGCCGTTCGGTCAGGCGCGGATCGTGTTGCGACTCTACGACACTGCCGACGGATGCCGGATCGAGATGGCCGAGGTGCCCGTCGGCGGCCCGCTCAATCTGATTCCGCGTCGCCTCGCGTTGGCGGCGGCGTTTCCGCGCAACCGGGAATGCACGTGGCGTTTGGCAGCGCTTGCGGAGCGTCGTACAAAAGTAGACTGAGCCCTTGTGGCGGACCGCGATCGCGACGAGTTCGGCAAGGCGCGCAGCAGTCGACCGCGCGACGCGCTCGGGCGTCCGCTACCGCACGGCAGTCAGGGCGTCGCGCGGATACCCGACGACCTGGACCTGAACCCGGCCGATTCGTTGGCCTACGCGCAGGACCTGCTGGATCGCGGGTTGGCGTTCAACGCGCACGAGGTGCTCGAGGCGGCGTGGAAGAGCGCGCCCGATGACGAGCGCGACATGTGGCAGGGCCTGGCTCAGCTCGCCGTCGGCATCACCCATATTCAGCGCGGGAACGCCACCGGAGCGGCGGGCGTATTGACGCGGGCCGCGGCCCGCCTCGACGCCGTGGACCGTCCGGCGCGACACGGTGTCGACGTCGCCGGGCTGGTCACGAAGGCCCGAGCCCTCATCGAGGATGTCGCTGCGGGGAACGACATCGACGACGCGCGCCTGCGGCCCCGCCTTTTGTAGCGCGAACTGGGCCCGTGCGAGCAGACGCAAACTCCCCTAAAACCTCGGCGTGTCGGGGGAGTTTGCGTCTGCTCGCGCAAATACGGGCAGCACTACTGCTGGAAGCGGTAGCCCATCCCGGCTTCGGTGAGCAGATGAACCGGGTGCGACGGGTCGTCCTCGAGCTTGCGTCGCAGCTGCGCCAAATACACCCGCAGGTAATGCGTCTCCTTGGCGTAGGCGGGTCCCCACACCTCCTTGAGGAGTTCCTCGCGCCCGACGAGCTTCCCGCGGTTGCGCACCAGCATCTCGAGCATGCCCCATTCGGTCGGCGTCAGGTGCACCTCGGCGCCGTTCTTGGTCACCTTCTTGGCCGCGAGGTCGACGGTGAACGACGACGTCTCGATGACGGGCTCGTCGGTGTCGGACGCCGCGGTGGCTCGACGGACTGCCGCACGCAGTCGCGCCAGAAACTCGTCCATCCCAAAGGGTTTGGTGACGTAGTCGTCGGCACCCGCATCCAGCGCCTCGACCTTGTCGGAGGAGTCGGTGCGTGCCGAGAGCACGATCACCGGCGCCGTCAGCCAGCCGCGCAAGCCGCCGAGCACGTCGATACCGGACATGTCGGGTAGTCCGAGGTCCAGCACGACGACGTCGGGCCGGTGGTCGGCCGCCTTCCTCAGCGCCTCGGCGCCGCTGGCCGCGGTCGCCACGTCGTAGCCGCGCACCGACAGATTGATGCGCAGCGCCCGCAGGATCTGCGGTTCGTCGTCGATGACGAGCACCCGGGTCTTCGACATCATGGCGCCGCCAATTCGATCTGGATGGTGAGCCCACCGCCGGGGGTGTCGGTCGCCATGATCATGCCGCCCATGGCTTCAACAAACCCGCGAGCCACTGAAAGGCCAAGGCCGACACCCATGCTGTTGTCCTGATCGCCGAGAGGCTGAAACGGGGCGAACAATTGCGATTCGGTGCCCCGCGGGATGCCGGGACCCTCGTCGACGACGGCGATCAGCACCCGGCTGCCGACCTGACCCGCGGTCACCCGCACCGGGCTCTCCGGGGCGTACCTCAGCGCGTTGTCGATCAGGTTAGCCAGCACCCGCTCCAGCAGTCCGCCGTCGGCCATCACCACGGCATCCCCCACCTCGACCTTGACGCGATCCAGCCCATGTCGCCGAAAACCGGTCGTTCCCTTGCTGATTCCGAGCAGCGCGCGCTGTACCGTCTCCTCGAGATAGACGGTATGCAGCTCGGGCTTCAGCACCCCGGCGGCCAGCCGCGACGAGTCGAGCAGATTGCCGACCAGTGCGGTCAGCTGGTCGACGGATTCTTCGATGGTCGCCAACAGTTCCGAGGTGTCCTCGGCGGAGAAGTCGACATCGTCGCTGCGCAGGCTTGATACCGCCGCCTTGGCCGCGGCCAGGGGAGTGCGCAGGTCGTGGCTGACCGCAGACAACAGCGAACGCCGCAATTCGTCGGCCTGCGAGATCGCCTCGGCTTTACCGACCTCCTCGGCGAGCTCACGTTGTTCGACCAACCCCGCGGCCTGCTTCGCGACGGCGGTGAGAATCCTGCGGTCACGCGCAGGCAGTTTGCGTCCCGCCATCAGCATCCAGAACTCGTCGTTGCCCACCTCGATGGCGGTGTCGGCAGAATCCACGTCGACGCACGGGTTGTTGCCAACACACGCGACGATCCCGGCCCCGACGCGCAGCAGGCTCACGGCCCGTTGCGAATACGTCTCCCGCACGCGTTCCAGAAGGGTGTCCAGGTCTGCACCCCGCAGCACCGAGCCCGCGAACAGCGCCAGCAGTTCGGCCTCCCGGGACGCCCGCCTCGCCTCGCGGGTGCGTTTGGCTGCATTGTCGACCAGAACCGCGACGGCCACCGCGACGGCGAGCAGCACCACACTGGTGATCGCGTTGTCCGGCCGGGCGATGTCGAGTGTGTATCGCGGTTCGATCAGGAAGTAGTTGAGCAGCAAGCCGGATAACACGGCGGACAACGCCGCAGGCGCAACACCCCCGAGCAATGCGACGACCAGCACCCCCACGAAGAACAGCGCGCTCTCCCCGCCGACGTCGAGAACCGGATCGAGCACGAGGACCGACAGCGCACACACGGCGGACGGCACCACGATGGCCGCGAGCCAGGATGTCAGATGATGCTGGCGCGGCGCCGTCCATGACCACGACGACGCCTTTCGCGCTTCGGGGTGGGTGACCATGTGTACGTCGATCGAGCCGGACTGCTGTACCACGGCCGCACCGATACCCTCGTCGAACATCCGCGCCCACCGGGACCGCCGCGACGTGCCGATGACCAGCTGGGTGGCATTCTCGTCGCGCGCGAAATCCATTAAGGCACTTGGCACATCGTCGCCGACGACGGTGTGCACGGTGGCGCCCAGGCTCCCCGCCAGCTGCCTTATCGTGCCCATCTGCGGCGCCGAGACACCGGACAGGCCGTCGCCACGGACGACGTGCACGACCATCAGTTCGGCGCTGGATTTCGACGCGATCCGAGATGCCCTGCGCACCAGGGTTTCTGACTCCGCGCCTCCGGTCACCGCGACGACGACGCGTTCGCGTGCCTCCCACGTCGCGGTGATCTGATTCTCTTCGCGGTAGCGCTCCAGTGCCGCGTCGACCTGGTCGGCCAGCCACAGTAACGCAAGTTCGCGCAGCGCCGTGAGATTGCCCCTGCGGAAGTAATTGGACAGCGCCGCGTCGACACGTTCCGGTGCATAGACGTTGCCGTGGGCGAGTCTGCGCTGCAGCGCTTCCGGTGTGATGTCGACCAGCTCGATCTGGTCTGCCGCGCGCACGACCTCGTCGGGAACCTTCTCCTGTTGCTCGATTCCGGTGATCTGGGTGACGACATCATTGAGGCTCTCGAGGTGCTGGACGTTGACCGTCGAGATGACGGTGATCCCGGCGTCGAGCAGTTCCTCGATGTCCAGCCACCGCTTGGGATTCTTGCTGCCCGGGGTATTTGTATGCGCGAGTTCGTCGACAAGGACAACCTGCGGTGCGCGCCGCAGCACCGCCTCGACATCGAGTTCTGCGAACTGCTTGCCGCGGTACTCGATCAGTTTCGGCGGCACGGTTTCGATGCCCTCGAGAAGGTCGGCGGTCTTCTTGCGGCCGTGGGTCTCCACCACCGCGGCGACCACGTCCGTGCCGCGTTCCAACCGGCGGTGCGCCTCGCCGAGCATCGCGTAAGTCTTGCCGACACCGGGAGCGGCGCCGAGATAAATGCGCAGCTCACCGCGCTTCTTCTGAGCGCCGGGCCGGTCGGTCACAAACCCATCATCCACCGGTGACGTCAGCTTTGCCCGGATACTTCTCGTCGAGGTCCAGGTTGAGCTGCAGCACGTTGACCGAGGGCTCGCCGAAGAATCCGAGGAACCGGCCATCGGTGTGCGCAGCCACGACCTCACGGACCTGTGCGGGACTGACGCCGCGGGCGGCGGCCACCCGGTTCACCTGAATGTCTGCGTACGCGAGCGAGATATCCGGATCTAGTCCGCTTCCGCTTGCCGTCACCGCGTCCGCGGGCACCGCGGGTTCGGCGGGCGCACTACCGCGGATAGGGACGATCTGGCCGATGCCGTAGTCCTCGCCCGGTATTGCGCACTCGACACGGATCCCTTCGTAGAGGTCGCGGAACGGTGCCTGGGTGGTCGCGCATGGCTCGTTGATGCTGACCACTCGTGTCGGGTGGACGACGTTGCCGCGTGAATCGCGTGGCCCGATCACCGACAGCACCGATCCGACACCGCCACCCGTGCAGAACGGTCGGGTGCCATCGACACCCTCGGTCTTACCGACCGCCGCGCTGCGCTCGCATACGAGGGTCAGGAGACTCGGCTTATTGGGTGTATCGACGATGCTCTCGGGTCCGAGGTTGCTCGCGTTGGTGGTCAGTGGGTCATACCCGTCGCCGGCCGCGGACGGTCGGCTCTGGAAGTACTGCGGTATCGGGTTGCCGTCGGCGTCCGTGAACGACTGGCCGATCAGGCTGCTGCCCAACAGTTTTCCGCCGTTCTCGATGAGCGATCCGTTGGCCTTGTCGTTGAGACCCGGGATCTGCGCCACCAGCCAGATGAACACCGGGTACGCGATACCGAGGATCACGGTAAGCGGCAGCAGCGCGCGCAGCGCCGCCCAGTGCTGACGAAAGAGACTGGAAACGTTCATGTCACATCCCTGGGAACAGTTGGACGATCAAATCGATCAATTTGATGCCGATGAACGGGGCGATGATCCCGCCTAGGCCGTAGATGTAGAGGTTGCGGCTCAACAACTTCGACGCGCTCGCGGGCGTGTAGCGCACCCCCCGCAGCGACAGCGGGATCAGCGCGATGATCACCACCGCGTTGAAGATGACCGCGGACAGGATCGCCGACTGCGGACTGTGCAGCCGCATGACGTTCAGCAGGTCCAGGCCGGGGAACATGGCGACGAACAGCGCGGGGATGATCGCGAAGTACTTCGCGATGTCGTTGGCGATCGAAAACGTTGTCAACGCGCCCCGGGTGATGAGCAGCTGCTTCCCGATCTCGACGATCTCGATGAGCTTGGTCGGGTCGGAGTCGAGGTCGACCATGTTGCCGGCCTCTTTGGCCGCTGAGGTGCCCGTGTTCATCGCGACGCCGACGTCGGCCTGCGCCAGCGCGGGAGCGTCGTTGGTGCCGTCACCGGTCATCGCGACGAGCTTGCCGCTGGCCTGTTCCTTCTTGATCAGGGCCATCTTGTCCTCGGGAGTGGCCTCGGCGAGGAAGTCGTCGACGCCGGCTTCGTCGGCAATGGCCTTGGCGGTCAATGGGTTGTCACCTGTGATCATCACGGTGCGAATGCCCATGCGACGCATCTCGTCGAAGCGTTCCCGCATGCCTTGTTTGACGACGTCCTTGAGGTGGACGACGCCCAACACCTTAGCGGTGCCGTTGACTACCTGGCCGACTGCCAGCGGCGTACCCCCGGCGGCGGCGATGCCGTCGACGATGTCGCCGAGTTGTGTCGGCACGATCCCGCCTTCGGACCTCACCCATTCGGCCACCGCGCTCGCCGCGCCTTTGCGCAGTTTGTGACCGTTGAGATCGACGCCGGACATCCTGGTGGTCGCGCTGAATTCGATCCAGGTCGCGTCGGCCAGTTCGCCGTGGGTGCGGGCCCGCAGGCCGTATTCCCGCTTGGCAAACACGACGATCGAACGTCCTTCCGGCGTCTCGTCGGCGAGGCTGGACAACTGCGCGGCATCGGCAAGCGCCTCGGCTGACACACCGGCCAGCGGTACGAAGGCCGCGGCCTGCCGGTTGCCCAATGTGATGGTGCCGGTCTTGTCGAGCAGGAGGGTGTTGACGTCACCCGCGGCCTCGACCGCACGACCCGACATGGCGAGCACGTTTCGTTGCACCAGACGGTCCATACCGGCGATACCGATGGCCGACAACAGCGCGCCGATCGTGGTCGGGATGAGGCACACCAGCAGAGCTACCATCACGATTCCGCTGACGCCGTTTGCGTTGAGCGCCAGCGATTCCGGCACTCCCGCATTGTTGGCTTTGGAGTAGATAGCCAGCGGCTGCAGGGTGGCGACGGCGAAGACGAAGATGATCGTCAGCGATGCCAGCAGGATGTTCAGCGCGATCTCGTTCGGCGTCTTCTGCCGGTTGGCGCCTTCGACGAGCGCGATCATCCGGTCGATGAAACTCTCACCCTGCTTCTGGGTGATTCTGACGACGATGCGGTCGGACAGCACGGTGGTACCGCCGGTGACCGCCGAGCGGTCGCCGCCCGATTCGCGGATGACGGGTGCCGATTCGCCGGTGATCGCCGATTCGTCGACCGACGCAATGCCTTCCACGACGTCACCGTCACCGGGGATGGGCTGGCCCGCCTCGACGACAACGATGTCGCCCTGTTGCAGCAGTGGAGCGGCGACTTCTTCCTCTCGGCCGGACGAGCCTGGCGACCAGCCGATGAGGCGGCGCGCCATGGTAGCCGTCTTGGTCTTGCGTAGCGACTCGGCTTGGGCCTTGCCGCGGCCCTCGGCGACGGCTTCGGCGAGGTTGGCGAACACCACTGTGAGCCAGAGCCATCCGACGATCATCCAGGCGAACCATGACGGATCGAGGAAGGCGAGAATCGTGCTCCACACAGCGCCGATCTCGACGATGAACATCACGGGGTTGCGCCACAGGGTGCGTGGGTCGAGCTTGCACAGCGCGTCGGGCAGTGATTTCCAGAGCATCCTCAGGTCGAGTAGGCCCCCTTGAACACGTCTGGGCACGTTGGGTTTCGGCCGAGTGGATGCAGCGGTCTCAAGGGTCAGGGACATCAGTGGATTCCTTCGGCGAGGGGTCCCAGCGCGAGCATGGGAAGGAAGGTAAGGGCGACCAGGATCAACGTCACGCCGGAGACCATGCCGACGAACTGCGGCCGGTACGTCGGTAGCGTGCCGACGGAATCGGGCGTCTTGCCCTGCCTCGCGAGTGCACCAGCGAGGGCCAGCACGAAGATGATCGGCAGGAAGCGTCCCAGCAGCATGGCCAAACCGAGTGCGGTGTTGTACCAGTCGGTGTTGACCGAGATGCCGGCGAACGCCGACCCGTTGTTGTTGGCGGCGGAGGTGAAGGCGTACAGCACTTCGGAGAGGCCGTGCGGCCCGCCGTTGAGCATGCTCACCCTTTGTCCCGGCATGGCCATCGCGACCGCGGTGCCCGTCAGCACGATCAGCGGCGTGATGAGGAAATAGGTTGCCGCGAGCTTGATCTCACGCGGGGTGATCTTCTTGCCCAGGTACTCCGGCGTCCGGCCGACCATCAAACCCGCGACGAACACGGTGATGATCGCCAGCACCAGCATGCCGTAGAGGCCCGAGCCCACACCGCCCGGTGCGACCTCACCGAGCTGCATGTTGAACAGCGTGATCATGCCGCCGAGGCTGGTGTAGGAGTCGTGGAACGAGTCGACGGCACCGGTGGACGTCAACGTCGTGAGGTCGGCGAACACCGCGGAATCCGGTACGCCGAAACGTTGTTCGACGCCTTCCATCGCCGATCCCACTGCGGTCGGGACGGTTCCGTGTGCCTGCACCTGGAAGGTGACGATAAGCGTCATGCTGATCAGCGCGATCACCGACATGACCGCTGCGATCGCTAGTCCTTGATTGCGGCTGTCGACCATGCGGCCGAAGGTGCGCGGCAGGGAGAACGCGATGCACGACAGGAGGAAGATCTCGACCCAGTTCGTCCACGCGGTCGGGTTCTCGAAGGGATGCGCGGAGTTGGTGTTGAAGAATCCGCCGCCGTTGGTGCCGAGCAGCTTGATGGCTTCCTGGCTGGCGACCGGACCACCCGGGATGGTCTGCTGCCCGCCGGCCAGGGTGGTGGCGACCTGCGTGTGCAGATCCCAGTTCTGGATGGTGCCGCCGATGACGAGGATGAGCGCGCCGATCACCGAGAGCGGCAACAGGATTCGGATACTGCCGCGGATGAGGTCGACCCAGAAGTTGCCGAGTTCTGAGGTGTTGCGACGGGCCAACGCGCGCACGAACACCATCGCCACGGCCATGCCGACCGCTGCGGAGACGAAGTTCTGTACGGCCAGGCCAGCCATCTGCACCAGGTGGCCCTGGGTGGACTCACCCGAGTAGGCCTGCCAGTTGGTGTTGGTCACGAAGCTGACGGCGGTGTTCCACGCCAGCGCCGGGGTCATGGCGGTGCCGGGGTTATTGAGGTGCAACGGCAGCTTGCCCTGCACGAGTTGGAAGATGAACAGGAACAGCACGCTGGCCGCCGAGAACGCCAGCACGCTGCGGGCATAGGCACCCCAGGTCTGCTCGGCCTTGGGGGCGGCGCCGATCAGTCGGTAGAGGATTCGCTCACCGCGCAGATCGCGTTCGGAGGAGTAGACGCGGTACATGTAGTCGCCCAGGGGCACGTGGACAAGCGCAAGGCCGACAATGAGAGAGATGAGGAAGAGGATCCCCGCGGTATCGGAAGACAAAGTGCTCACTCAGAACCTCTCCGGGAACAGCAGGGCGGCGAAGAGGAAGACTGCGATGAGGACCGCGAGGACGAGGCCCACGACGTTGTCGATCACAGCCCCTCGACCCACTTCTGAACCAGGCCGAAGACGGCGAAGACCGCCACCGTCAACGCGATATACACCAGGACGGACATGACACTCCGTGTCGTTTACGGGCAGCCGGCTTTCGGCGACCTGTAGAAGGATCGCCCCAGTTCAGGCAGCTGATACCGGTCTTAGCGCTTTCCTGACGGTGCGGCGATAGTCCTTTACGGATTCCGTCGGCTGTCCAGATGGAGCTTGCGAGGTCTTGCGGATCGCGATGATGCCTGCGCCGATCACCAACGCCATGCCGAAGATTTCGACCAACGTGGGTACCTGGTTCAAGAGGAAACAGTCGATCAGCGCCGTGAAGACAACGACGGTGTAGATGGTCAACGCTCGCTGACGGTCAGCGGGCACGGCCGAATCGCCGCTTGGATTTCTTAGCTGCCGGGTACGGATCCTGAACCCACGCGTCCCACGTCGCTTCGGAGTCCCCTTGAACGGGGCTGTTGGAGACGTGGAGACCGAGGGTCCCGACTTCCTTTGTCGACCAACGAATTAGCGTGCCGTCGTTGCCGATCTCCTGGGCAAGAAGCGCCCGCTCGTCGGATTCGAGCCGGTCGCTGAACGCCTGCATGGTGTTCTTCAGGCGAATGTAGGGGACGGCATCGTCGAACTGTCTACACAGATCAACGAGTTCTCGTCGGGCACGCTCGAGCGGGGTCGTCGGCTCGGCTTCGTCGGGCTCAACTGCGGGGATGCGCTGCTCGACTGACGCTGGGGCCGCTTGCTCGCCGTACTGGGTGCGTAGCGTCTCGAGTTCCGCGGTGGCCGCCAGCGCCTTCTCGCGCCACCATTGCAGGTGGTAGACGACCAGCTTCTCCTCACAGTCCGGACAGACGGTGTCCGCACTGCCGACTTCGGTCAGCTCGGTCGCATTCTCGACCGTTGCCCCGCAAAGTGCCTGGTTGCCGCGACGTTCGAGGTAGTCCGTGTGGTGGACCACCGAAGCGGACAGGCCCCGAACGTAGCTGTGGGGTGGCTCCACATAGCCGAACATAGCCCACTGACGCCGGATCGTTGCGTCAGGAATCACCCCGCTGCCAGTCAAGATCACGCTGGGACAAAGGCTCTCCACAGGTTCCTCACCGATCCTTTGTGGGATGACGCTCTCGATGGACCATCTGACCCGCACCGAGCACGCGACGAGCCCCAAAGCTGAACCGCTTGTGTCGGCGGACGAACATGCCATCCTTCACCGCTGCACGCAGTATCGGGACGGTTTCAAGGGAACCGCTGTCAGACTCCCGGCCGCATTACTGCGATTCGATCCGGTGCGGCAGTGGATACAGCGCGAGCGGTTGGCAGTCGACGTCACGACCGACGGCGAGTTGGCCCAGGCCGTGGTGGCGGGGACCGACCCTGGACGCATCGTCATTCATCCTCGCGACGGAATCGGGGAGCCGACGCGACGGGCCGTCAACGTCGACGTGGCGCGGTTTGTTGTGAGGTCGAGTCGCCACGTCGCCAGGGTTGCCGCGCACAGCCGAGAGCGGCGGCAGGTGCTTGTCGATGCGGCCGCCGATGGTGGGTGCACTGGCGTCGGATGTGTTGGCGCACAGCGAACTCGACCTTGTCGGGCTGCATTGCCGACTCGAGGACGGCGACGTCGTCGGCGCATTGACGCTGAGCCGGGCGATCGCCGAGATGTCCTGGATTCGGCGCCGGTATGACGTCCTGCTCACTCAGATCAGCCTCGCGAACCTCGATGTCGGTCGGCGGTGCGAGCGGTGGATCGTGCGGCGGGTCTCGGATGCGGTCTCCGACGTGATCGACGAGGCCTGCGCGCGGCACCGGTTCCCCCGGCCGGCGCTCACCCTGGCGCCGTCGCGCGGCGCCCTGCTGGGCTACTAGAGACCGACGCGGAGGCGCCCGCTGTCACGGTGGGGCAGCGGGGGTGCATGGTCGTGGGCAGGCGTCATCGGCCCCGCGAGCAGGCGCAGGCCACCTCTGCTGCCGCCCGTAAACTCATGCGCGGCCCGCGAGGGGCCATGCCCCCATAGCCCAATTGGCAGAGGCAGCGGACTTAAAATCCGCCCAGTGTCGGTTCGAGTCCGACTGGGGGCACAAAGAAGGGCCTGGTAGGGCGGCTTTCGAGGCGGGCGGGCTTTTCAAGGCCACCCACCCCGGCGAGCGGCGGGATGATGGCGGCGAGGTCGGCTCGGTAACTTACCTGTGGGCCGGTGAGGCGCAGATGCATGCACATGCCAGCAGGCAGTTGAGGCGGTGGCATCGGAGCTCGCAGAACACTCACTTCGGAAGGTGCCTTCGGTGGACTCTGCCGATGACGTGTCCCGCGTTGTCGAAGATGCGGTACCCCAAGCGATCTCCGCAGACGCTGACACCTTGAATCTCAAGGGTGTCGGGATCGGCGAGGACTCCGGTGATGTCGTAGTTGATAGCTCGATTGCAATCGCGCCGGCGGCCACGACATCCGCTGGAACCTGCGGCCAGGCCAGATGTTCGTGGACCTCGCGTTAAATGCCGGCCCGCGGGGGTCGCCCTTCCAGGTGACGGACCGAGCCGTGATTCGTGCGTCGCGACGCACCAGTGGACGCTTTGAGGATCCGTTGAGGCCGACGCCCGATTCTCTTTCCAACCACGAAGACCGTGGCTCCACGAAAGGAAATGCCGATGACCAACACCCCGTTCGCCAAGCCCGCAGGGACCGTCACCACCTTGGGTGCGGTCAAGAAGCTCGCCACCGCTGCCGCCATCGCGGGGGCCTTGGGGCTAGACGGTATGGAGGCTGACTCGAGGCCGAAGGCCTCGGGCTGCAAATGGACGTGGGTTGCCGATCGCGGGTGAACACTCGCATCGGTAGAGCCACAGTTGCAGATCAGGAGGCCTCCGGTGA
>NZ_JACKUK010000026.1 GCF_025822765.1 Mycobacterium barrassiae
GACGCCAGGCTCCCGCCCCTCAACACACGCACGCCAACTGCTACAACATCCAAACGCCCCCGCACGGGACGTAGACCCCCTATGGCCGCTGAAACACTTGACTCGACCTACAGCCAGCTAGTTCGTGGGACGGGCTGTCGGCTACCGCACGCGGAGCAGGTCGTGGTCCTCGATGGCGGTGAGGATGCGGCGCAGCATTTCGGCGGACGTCTGCTCGGGCTGCATCTCCGGCAGGATCTTCGGAGGGTAGAGGGTGGTCGTCCACATGGCCAGCGCGCCGGGTAGCTGTTGTCGATACAGTTCCCATGCCTGTGCCCTTGGCGGGGCTTGGCCTCCTGCGTGGGCAAGATGATCAAGGTAGGTGTCCAGGAGCGCGTTCTCCCACTCACGCCGCTGCTCGACGCTCAGTGCCGAGGACAGTGCGTAGGACAGATCGCGCGACCAGTGGCCCGCCGAAATGCATTGCCAATCACACAGTCCCATCCGGCCGGTACCGGTGATGTACCAATTGCCCAGGTGAGTGTCACCGTGGATCAGTGTTCGTGGCAGTCTGTCGTGCGCATCGACTGACGCCTCGAAGCTGCGCCACAGTTGTTCGCCGCGTCCGACCAGTGGAGCAGGCGTCAAACCCATTTCGTCCGCGCGACGTTGGCCGCGTAGGTGGTATCGGCGGATCATGGAGATGGCGCCGGTGGCCTGCCACCACTGCGGGTACGTGCGCAGCCAGGACGGGCGTCGACCGTCGGTGAGTTCCAGCTTTGCGCCCTGTGCATGAAGTTCGGCGAGTTGGACGACGATGTCGTCGGCCTGCTGGCGCGTTATCGCAGTGGTCGGTGTGCAGAAGGTGGCCGCGCGGGTGGCCACCAGATCCTCGAGCAGGTGAATGGCGCGGTACGAATAGTGCTGCGTGGCACTGTAATACCCGTGCGGCGCTTCAAGTTCGAGTAGCGGCCGCAGCCTGTTGTAGAACCCGGCTTCGGCCGGTGCGGTGCCACTGAGGCCGTTGCTGATGCGAGTGACGAGTGTCGGCGCGCTCTTCACGAAGAGGGTGTTGGGCAACCTATCGGTGTCGCTGCCTGCGGAGTAGTGCAGCAGTATTCGCGCACGTACTGACGTACCGGACGAATGGCGTTCCACTGACAGTGCTTCGACTCGTGCGCTACCCAGGTGTGGGCGTAGCACGCGGTTCAGGAAGGTGGGGGTGATGCCTTCGACGCGACCGGGGACCGTCGCATCTGTCCGCATCGGCTGCCGTCGCAAGCGGTCCACCACCGTGGTTGCCGCCAGCGGCCCGAGCGCCCCCGCCAGCCTCAGCAAGGTACCGACGGACGGCGGGCCGCCAATCGCAGGCGGGGCGCCGACGCGATCGTGGCTTTGCGCGCCCGTCATGAGGGCATGGACTCGGTCCACGCTTCGCGTGCCTGCATGCCGGTACGGTAACGCATCCTAGGTGCCGGTAAGCCCACTGAGGCTACTTTGCGGACTCTATGGGCCTTCGGCCCGTCCGGCGGCGCTAGCCGTGGCTGTTCAACCAGGCGACTGCGCGGTCGCGATAGCTGATGATGCCCTTGTAGTCGGCCATGTCGTCGGGCAGTTCAGCCAGCACCGTCGCGGCCCGTACACGCCAGGCCGGAACGGTGGCCAAATCGACGAACGGCAGCATGTAGGTGCGGATCAGGAAACAGATTGCACCCGACTCGGGGAGCCGGATCAGGTGCTGCACTTCGACCCGTAGGTGCACCAGGCGACCGAACGTGTCGTCGTCGACGGTCTGGATCATCACACGGTCCGGACCCCACTCGTGGTAGAGCTCGGTCGAGACGTCGAGGCGCCGACCGATGGTGAGAGTCCAGTTGGTGCGCCGGTAGGTCTCCCCCGGCTGCAGCCGCATCAAAAACTCCCGCGCCCGGGTGATGACCCCGGTTTCGCGCAATCTAGGTACGGGGCCGTGGATCTCGAGGAACGTCATGCCGACGTCGAAGCCGAATGACCAATCCGCGGCGAAGGTCACCACACCCGCATCGCCGAACAAGTCGCCGTCGCGCTGGTCGAGCAGCACGATGTCGTCCTGCACCTGGCTGGCGATATAGGCCAGCGGCTCGGCCGGCAGCGTTGATTCGTCACCCAGCACGAAATCCTGTGTGATTCCGAGCCTTTCGTTGCGCCAATGCCAGGTGTCGCCGGTGCGGGTCAGCGACATGATTTCCGGATAAGACTTGGCCATCTCGCCCATCAGGGTGAGCATGGTGTCCCAGCACGCGACGCGCATGTGCGGCAACGCGGCATAGCGGCTGGGGTCCCGGGCCAGTATCTGCTCCCTCTGCACCAGTTCGTGTTCGTACTCGCTGTCGATGTCGATGATGCGCTCACCCCACTGACCTGCGGGCGTAGGGACGGCGCTGCCTGCGGGCTCGACGTTGGTGCTGTAGCGGTACTGATCGGTGGGAAACGGGAACGGGAACGTCGCCACCAGATCGGCGGCGGACACCAGGGATGCGGTCACAGCTTCAACTCCAATTCGGTTGAGGCCACGCGGGATACGCAGGCCATGATGGCGTCACCGGCAGCCTTGTCTGCGTCGGTCAGGTACATGTCGCGGTGTTGGACCTCCCCGCCGGATACGGTGAGCCGGCACTCGCCACACACCCCCTGGCGACACAGGTTGGGAATCGCGTGGCCGGCGGTCTCCAGCGCCTCCAACAGTGAGACGCCTGAGTCGACGGTGATGCTGGTTCCCGAGTTCGCGAGCTTCACGGTGAACGGCTCGCCGGGATCGAGGGCTCCGACTCCGAAGCGTTCGACGTGGATACGGCTCTGCGGCCAGCCGTTGTCGACGGCTGCGGCCACCACATCGTCGATGAACGTCGTGGGTCCGCAGAGATAGAGGTGGGAACCGAACGGTTGTGTCGAGAGCACGTCGGGTAGCGCGGCCAGGAAATCGGCGCGCTGCGTGAAGACGCGGGCGGCATCGATCAATGCAGCGATGTCGTTGAGGTGGGCCCCACGACCCGGCCTGTGCAGGTACAGCAGTTCGGCCTCTCGGCCCCACTGCCGGGCGCTGCGCAGGTGCGAGATCATCGGTGTGACACCGATTCCGGCGGCGATCAGCAGGTGGCGGCGCGCCCGAAGGATCGGGGCGAAGGCGCTGCGCGGTGGCAGCACTGATACCGGGTCGCCCACCTGGAGGGCGTGGATCCACCGTGATCCCCCGGCACCGTCGGGTTGTTCGAGCACCGAGATCTCGTATTGAGTGGGGTGTACCGAGTCTCCGGTCAGCGAGTAGGCGTTGGCGACGCCGCCGCACTGCATCACGATGTGGCTACCGGGGGTGAACGACGGGAGCGTTCCCCCGTCGGGTCGGGCCATGGTCAGACTGCGGACATCGGCCATCGAGTCGTCGATCGCGGTGACGACGAGATCGAGGGCGGTCATGCCGTGGCCACCGGACGCTCGGCGTCGACCATGAACCCCAGATGGGCGCCCTGTCGCCGCGAAACGTGGTAGTACACGAGCAGATTGCGCTCACATCCGTTGCACACGATGGTGTCCTCGAGGGGCGCCGTCACGCCGGTGCGTTCATCGCAGTGCACGCAGAGCACGGTGCGCTGCTCGACCTCAGTAGTCGCGAAGGTCATTTCGTCGTCGGCGACCTCGCATCGCACCGCGTGGGCCCGCACCTGCAGGCATTCGTGGGCCGGACCCGCGACCATCAGCCGCCAGCCGACGCGCGCGTGCGTGAGGTCGGCGTCGACCGCCGCGACGGCCGCTGAAGCGTCACCGACGTGATGGACCGTGACCTGCGCGTTGGGGCGCGCGGCTGTGATCTGCACGCACCAGGTGTCGACGACGGCGCCGGCTTCCTCTCCGATGGCCACCACCGTCCAAGCCGAGCCCGACAGGTCGGCGTCGGGCAGCGTCGGTGTCACCGTCCAGGGCGGCACGCTCGTCAGTTCCAGGGCGGGTTTCACGTATGGACACCTCCAGTTGACGTGGTTCACCCATAGGGAACCAAGGTCGCGTTTCAGGAACGTGAAACTGGTGTCTCAGACATTTGAATCTCGACCCGTGCGCCGACTGCACGCTTGTTTACGGTGCTTCTCGGCCGATGCGTGCAACAAGCGTGCAGTCGAGGGCCTCGGGGGGACGCTGCCTATCGTTCCTGCGACGCGGTCGTGGGCTTCGCCGCGGCGGCCGCGAGCTCCTGCAGGATCTTCAGCGACAGGAAGGTCATCGGTCCCTTGTCCACGAACTTGTCGGCCACGTTGCCTGCGATGCCACCCTGGACGGCGAGCTCGCTGACCAAGTCGAGCTTGAGTTGCGGGCTGCCCTCAGAGAAGTCGAGGTCGTCGAAGTCGACCCACACGATGTTGGGTCGGGTCGTCGACTCGTACACGTACCGCTTGTTCGTCAGGTCCAGCACCACCTGCCAAATCGTCTGCGAGGCATCGGGCTTGCCCGGATCCGGGATGCGAAAGGGCTGGGCGCAGTTGCGGATCACCGAAAACATCGCGGCGATGGCCTCCACTTGACCTGCCGGTGTGGGCAGCCGGCTGGCGTAGTAGCTGGCTCGGGCGAACCGGTCGCTTGCCAGAGTGGACCCCGGCAATGGGGCGTCGCCACCCAGGCCTTCGTAGCGCTTCGCCAGCTCGAGCTGCTTGTCGAAGGTCGGTGAATTCGTCATGACCCGAAAGTCCCTGCTGTGGTACACCTTTGGCTGTCCGTCGAGGTACTCGATGATCACCGAGTCGCCGCTGGCATCGTCGAGGGCGAGATGGATCGTTGGAGGATTGCCCCCGGTGGGATCGTCCATTTGCACTACCTGCACGTTGGTTTCGGCGATCCACTGCACGGCCTCGGCCACGGTCGCGAAGTTGTCCAGGAAGTACTGCAGCCAGATGGCCTGGCTCAGCTGGGTGCGGGAGTCGTCGGGCGTGCCATAGGTCGACTCGGCAAGCCACAGCACGTGCCCGGCCAGGCCTGCCTCGTTCATCCCGTCGACAGAGATGATGTCGAAGGCCGTCGCGATCACGCTGCCGTACTTCGAGGTCCACGTGAGCTCGCCCCTGACGCCGTCGTCGCGCGCGATGCCACGGGGCTGCTTCCAAAGGTTCGTCATCAAGTCCTTGTGGAAGTCCATGTTCCGGCCCACCAGGACCGCGTCGCCCGCATCAGGCCAGATCACTCGTGTGCACATCTGTCCCAGCTTATCGACGGCGCCGCCAGCGCTTGGCGATATTCTCGACGCGACGAGATGTGGCCATGACCACGTCTGGAATTGACGAATTCATGCCGTCAGCACCCGAGTTGCGAATGCGACATTCCGATGAGAACCGACGGTGGGTTGTAGCTTCTCAAATCCGGTGTCAGTCGCGGCGTCCTGACCTGTCATGATGCGTGTCGGCTCACGCGATGCCATCGAGCGCCTGTCTCAAACTCGTGTCATTTCTTCAGAACGCCGCTAACCATCCCCTTGGCGAGCAGCGCCCCTCTCGCTGTGCTCTTGCCCTGCTGCGCCCGGCCTCACCGTGCGACAAGCTGGGTCGACTTGCCGACCCGAGGCGATTGTGCGCGCCCGCGCGTCATTGGTGCGCACTGACCCCGATACCGGTCGACTGGGGAGCCGAGCCTAGCTCGGTTAGAGCAGTACGCCTCCGCCATCGACAACCAGGACATGACCTGTTATGTACGTTGCAGAGTCGCTCAATAGCCATTCGAAGGCACCAGCGACGTCCTGTGGTGTCGCCAGCCGGAGGAACGGACGAGTCGTAAGCCGCACCTCGTCGAGGATCTTGCCTACTGTGCGCTCACCCGGTTCGAGGGCGGTGTTTCGCCGACGGTTTACGTCTGCTTGTGCGTCCGTTGCGACGGGTCCAGGAGCAACTGCATTCACGGCGATTCCGCGTTGTCCATGCTGCCGGCCTGCCTGACGATGTATGCCGGCGTGAAGGGCGAAACTTCCGAACGGTCACGAGGACTGGCCGTCTGGGCGAGGAGACTGCTAACGACGCCTACGTCGTCTCCATCGGTAGACCTGCTGGGCCGTTCCGCGATTTCTATTAACCTCACGAGGAACGCATCGTCCAGCCTGTCGGCTCTAGCTCTTACGCATTCTTAGGCCCGCCCTTCTGTATCAATCGGTGCGCCGCCGTGAGTTAAGAGACGGACGGGCCGGAAGGCGCTCGACCGAATCCGAAGGCTCCGGATCCGTCACGCAACGGCCTCTAGGATCTCTCGTCAGCGAGCAGCTGGCGTTGGGATGTCGCTACCACCGGCACCGGGACTTCGCTCAGCCAGTTCACGTAAGAAGGTCTCGCACCGTCGCTTTGAGCGCGGCGCGACAACGGTCGCGAGTTTCCGCCCCGATGAGCCATTTGGAGATCAGTCCTCCCTGAAGCGCAGTGAGGACCAGGGCGGAGTGATCGGCGTCGACTCCCTTCTTCACCGATCCGTCGAGAACCCCTCTCGAAATCTCAGCGGCCACTTGCGCGACCCAGTGGCGTGACGAGTTGGCGACTCGATCGGCCAAGCTTTCATCAAATACCGCGGCCGCGGTGAGTTCGTTCCAGACAATGCTATTTTCGCGGACACGTTTCTTAGGGGCTAAATCGCTGAGCAGCATCGACTCCACAGCATCCAACCCGGTGCGAGATCGCATAGTCGCGGGCGATACCGAGCCCGCGGCTCTTTCCTCGTTGTACTCCATGGTCGCGGCGAGCAAACCTGCCCGATTCTCAAAGTGGTAATAGACCAGCGAATTGGTAGCGCCTACAGCCTCCGCAACGTCTTCGACTCGAAGCCCGTTGACACCTCGACGCGCGATAACAGACCACGCGGCCCGCAACATCTGCTCACGCTTTGACTTCGCCATTTGGCCAAGATAACAGCGCAACTAACCGTCGGCCGTCATTGCATTACACCAGTTCGCGAGCGATGGCGCGTAGTGTGCTCCCCCGACCGCCGAGAGATTTCATTGAGGTGACGAGATGGAGGTACTCACGGTCCTGTAACTCTCTGGCGTAGAACATGATTCAATGCCGCGCTCGCCCTTCGGACGTACGCCCGGAACTAGGTCACGATGCAAGTTGTCGCGCCGCGGGCGGACCAGCGGAGGGGAACGGGTCATCACCGTTATTGACATCCGTTAGGTCGGCGCCTACAGTCCGCGTGTCAGGAAAAACTGACTGTTACCTCAGTCAGTATTTTTGGTTTTCAGCGCCGAAGGATGACTCCTAATGCTGGGTCCTGCTCCGATCGTTCCGCGAAACTTCGACGTACCGCTTGAGGTACGAACAGAGAAGTTCACGCTCAGGCCGCTGTCGTGGAAGCACTTCATGCTTGATTACGAGTGCTATATGTCGAGCGTCGAGCATCTTCAGCAGACGTTCGATCTCGACGGTGACGGCCTCTTCATCGATGGCGAGCGGTGGCCCGCTAACAGCGACGTCGAGTTCGCGTTTATCGACGCCTCGTGGTGCCAGTTCGAGTGGCAGCATTTGCGTTCGTCGTTCACATACGCGGCGTTCACGCCTGCCGAGGACAAGGAGTTAGGCTGCGGTTACATCATGCGGTCCAAGAAGCGGCCTTACTTGGTCGAATGTCAGACCTGGGTCCGCGCCGACATGCTTGCCGAACGGTTCGACCAGGAATTCCATAGTTGGTTCAAGAGCTGGGTCGAGCAGTCGTGGCCTTTCGACCCTGAAAACGTTGGCTGGCCAGGACGAGAAATCTCATGGGACGACTGGAACGCGCTGCCTGATATCGAGGGTGTGACCGCTATTAGCTCGCGAGTCCCGGCGACGGCGCACCCACGGTCGACCCATTCAGCGGACCAGTGACATGCGCCAGTCGAAGGAGTCGACGGCACCCGGGTTAGTGCGCGGGACTGACAGGATCGGCCAGGTTGAACAAGCGGGTGTCGAATACATCCCCGAGGACGCGCGCACCTCCAAGCCCCGCAACCTGATCGCGGTCTTCGTGGGGTCGAACCTGACGTGGGCGATCGTCATCTACGGCTGGTTGCCGGTTGCCCTGGGACTCGACTTCTGGAGCGCGTTCACTTCGACTGTCGTCGGGATGGTCCTGGGGTGCGTGCTGATGATGCCAGTCGCAACCATCGGGCCTCGAACCGGAACCAATATGACCGTCGCCAGTAGCGCGTTCTTCGGCGTCCGTGGCCGCTTCATCGGGTCAATCCTGGCGTTCGTCATGGCCATCGTCTTCGGTGCGATAGCCGTGTGGACCAGTGGTGATGCCCTAGTAGCCGCGAGCCATCGCCTCTTGGGGACGCCCGACGGGAACTGGGCTCGTGCGCTGGCGTACGCGGTCGTGTCCGCGGGCATGATCGCCGCTGCAGTCTATGGACATGCAACGATCGTGGCCCTGCAGAAACTGATAATTCCTGTCGTCGGGGTACTCCTGATCGTGGGGGTGGTCGTGTTCGCCCCGCGCTTCAATGCGGATGTCAGCTTCGACGACTACGCGCTCGGCGGCTACTGGCAGACTTGGATTCTCTCCGCCGTGCTTGGCTTCGCAACCGCGCCTTCCTACGTCACAAGTGTCGGCGATTACACCAGAAGAATCTCGCAGCACCGATACAGCGATCTGCGAATTTCAGGTTCACTTGCGCTCGGGCTGATCATCGGCAATATCATACCGATGACCTTCGGAATGTTCACTGCTGCATCGCTATTGGCGCCCACCGATATCTACATCAACGACATGATAAACGAGTCACCCGCTTGGTACGTCATCGCAATAGTCATCATTGCCCTCGCGGGCGGTGTCGGGCAAGGGGTGCTAAACCTCTACTCCAGCGGACTCGACCTCGAAGGCATCGTGCCGTCTCTGTCACGGGTTCAAACCACGACGATCACGGCGGTGATCGCCGTCGCCCTTCTCTATATCGCAGCCTTCCTCGTTCCGGCTGTCGAATCGATCACCGCTGCAACGCTTGTGGTGAACGCGATGGCAGTGCCCTGGGCAACGATCCTCGTCATCGGCGCAGTGCGCAACCTAAAAACCGGCTACGACGTCGACGCCATCCAGGCTTTCGCTGACGGCCGACAAGGTGGGCGCTACTGGTTCACCGGTGGCTGGAATCTTGCCGCAGTGGCCGCATGGTTGGGTGGAGCGCTGTTTGGC
The DNA here is from genome assembly GCF_025822765.1 of Mycobacterium barrassiae. Lineage (GTDB taxonomy): Bacteria > Actinomycetota > Actinomycetes > Mycobacteriales > Mycobacteriaceae > Mycobacterium > Mycobacterium barrassiae. The sequence continues at coordinate 9,142 of NZ_JACKUK010000026.1, forward strand.
GTTCTCGCCGTCGACACCGAGCTGTATCACGGACCCCTCGCGGGTTTGGCAGGCGGCGTGGATCTGAGTTGCATCGGTTCAGCCATCATCGCTGCAGTGCTGTACCTAGGCCTCGGAGCCACTCAATCACCGCGCGTAGCAACATAAGTCGATGATCTCGGCATACACCAGCTCGGCTTCTGGCGACTCGTGATCTCAGAGCCGTCAGCAACCGCGCAATCCTGCGGCCTATCCAGGCCGCTGAAAGACCTGGCCACCTCATCAGAAAGGAGACATGGTGCCCACCATCGAGGTGAAGGTCTTTAACAATCGGTTCACCGACTCAAAATCAATCAACGACCGATCACCGCACTGACAGAGGCACTCGGCGAAGTCTACGGAGAACAGGTGCGAGACGGGACCTGGGTGCTGTTGAGCGGCGTGCAACCGTCCCACTGGGAATTCGGCGGGGAGGCGCAAACGTGACAATCGCCAACGCAGACAACGAGGCTCCCCTCGGTCCAATGAATGCCACAGAGATCCCCCGGTACGCGGGCCCAGCGACTTTCGCCCGCCTTCCGCGTACCGACCAGGTGACCCGCACCGACGTCGCTGTCGTCGGAGTGCCATTTGACTCCGGGGTGTCCTACCGACCTGGTGCGAGATTCGGCCCAGCCCACATCCGGGCGTCATCAAGGCTGCTGCGGGCCTACCATCCCCGCCTCGACGTCCAGCCGTTCGCGGTTCAGCAAGTCGCCGATGCCGGCGACATAGCCGTAAACCCCTTCGACATCAACGACGCGATCACCACCATCGAACGTGCCTCCGACGAATTACGCGACGGTGGAACCAAACTCGTCACCCTTGGGGGCGACCATACAATCGCGGTGCCGCTACTACGCTCCCTGCACCGCGATCACGGACCAATCGCAGTTTTGCACTTCGACGCCCACCTCGACACCTGGGACACCTACTTCGGCGCCGCGTTCACCCACGGTACGCCGTTCCGCCGCGCTAGCGAGGAAGGACTTCTCGATCCCGAGCACTGCCTACACGTCGGCATCCGCGGTCCGCTATATGCGCCGAGCGACCTCCGCGATGACCGTGCGCTCGGCTTCCAACTGATCGGATCCGACGACTTCCAGATCGAAGGGCTGGCCACCGTTATCGAGCGCGTCCGCGCCCGGCTGGGAGAGGCACCCGTGTACGTGTCGGTCGATATCGACGTCCTTGACCCTGCCCACGCGCCCGGCACAGGCACCCCCGAAGCGGGCGGCATGACGAGCCGGGAGCTATTGCACTGCCTGCGAAGCCTGGTAGGAATCAACGTGGTCGGAGCCGACATCGTCGAAGTCGCCCCCGCCTACGACCACGCCGAAATCACCGGGATCGCAGCCGCCCACGTCGCCTACGAACTTATCTCGGTGATGGCGTCCAACTCATAACCAGCCAGTCTGCGGCAGGCGCCGTCGACCGTCGCGATACCGCGTTGCCCGTCGCGAAGACCTGGTTCGACGACAGACACTTCGATGGCGGCATCCGGTTGATAACCGAACGGCACGCGCATTCCTATGTGCGCTGCAACATCTGGCACATCCGCGGCGTAGATAGAGACCTCGTGGTCGACGCCGGGCTCGGGGTCTCGTCGCTGCGCGCCCATTTTCCGGCACTATTCGAAAGCGAGCCCGAACTGTTCCTTACACACGCACACCTCGACCACATCGGGGGAGCACACCAATTCACCGTCTGCTACGCACACCGAGCGGAGTCGGCACACTCACCCCAACCTGGATCACTGCGACGCGATGAACTCATTGCGCTCTTGGAACTCGACGTCGCCGAACCAGAAGTCGTCGCCATGCCTGACGTCCTAATCGACGCCCTTCCCGATCCGAACTTCGATGTTCACGGGCCAACTCGTGGGCTCGCGGCCTTCCGTTGCGGCGGGTTCAGTTTCACCGGCTAACCAACTTGGTAAACAACTAGGGGTCGTTTGTTAATTTTCGTTGCATCTCGACAAGTGGTGGTGGTGTCGAGATGCAGCGAAGATTGACAAGACACGCCTGACTACTTTGACAAGACATCGGCGTGTCGCGAAGGCTTGTTATTCTTCGCTGCAAAAGGCCAGTTCAGCGCGGTTTGAGCACCTCAGGTGGGGCGCGTTTTCGAGCAAAAATGCCTGTGGCCCTCGATGCGAACCTTGAGCCAGTCCGTGGTCAGCTGCCGACGATACCTTTGTCCGGCGTCCATACGGGAATGCCAGAGTCCTTGGGAGGCTTGATGATGAACCCTACGCTGTGCCGAGCCCGAGTGACCGCTACGTAGAGATTCGCTGCCTGCTGGTCATTTAGCTTCTTTGCCTTGGTTATGAGCTTGTCAATAGGGCCGGTGGGATGAATCAGGACTCGCGGTCGCTCCAGTCCTTTGGCTTTGCCCCAGTTCAGGCACTCGAGGTGGTCATACTGCTTGCCGCTTGCCTTGCTGCTACGCAGAAGAATTGGATGATGGCGGGCGTCATACTCATCGACATGGTCTGGTGCGATCAGGAAGATCCCATCGTGGTCGGTGCGAACTGTGTTGAGCGATACCGTCGGTTCGAATCCCCACTCGGGACCGAACAATGAATCGGCGAATGCTGCGATCTCTGGTGCGCATCGCCAAGTTTCGCGTCGTTGCTCGATGGCCAGGCGCCCGGCCTGTTCCTGCGCCTGAAACCATTTCCAGATTTTCATGTACATGAACGGCTTGTGTTTGGCTTCACGCTGGTTGGTGGCCAAGATGGCCTGACGAATGTCGCCGACCATCTCGAGGGTGACCGTCGATGCCATCAACAGGTCCAGGATCTCCAGGTCATACCCGCACAGATCCTGGACCTCATCGATCATGATCCGGTCGTAGACCCGTCGGAGTCGCTGCAGGCAGGTCCCCTCCCCAGCCTGATTGATGCGCACCGCCAACTCCGGGAGGTGCACGCGCCTGACTTCGCCATATTCATTGATGTATCGCTGCCAGCCACCAGCGGCTGAGTAGGTCTGGGGTGGGCTGTCGAAGTCGAAACCTTCGACACGCCTGCCCGGAAACATCAAGGGGAGGAAGGGGTAAACGAAATTCTGAAGCAGGAATGAAAACCAGCCACCAACCTCGATATGGGGGTGGTCACCGGCCAGCCGGTCCAACCTGGTGGAAAGCTCGCGCTGGTTATAGTTCGTGTAAGTGAGGACCAGGATGCGCTCGCTCGGATCCGCCGCTTTGCAGGAATCCACCAGTCCCTGGGTCTTTCGGGATCCGGCGACCGCGAGCGTGAGCCGATTACTGGGCTGAGTTATCAACGAAGGCAATCGCTTCAGTGATGTAGCTCGGCGCATTGAGCGTCTTGTCGCTCTCCAAGATCCTCAGCGCACCCTCGGTTTTGTTGTTGTCCATCCAGGTGGCTAGGACCGCCTTCGCGGTGATTGCCAGCACCTTACGTACCGTCTTCTCGTCGTTGGCGTGCACGATCTGAGGCTCTAGCGTGTTGCCCTGACCGAACGCTCCGATGAAGACTCCGCGGTCATCGTTGAGATACTCGGCGAGGTCCTCGAGTAGTTCGGCCGGGTCGTTTCCGTCGTTGTCGCGCAGCACAGCACATCGCGTCCCGAGCGCCTGAACCAGCCGCAGGCAATGCTTCAATGACAGTGCACGCATACTGATTACGTCGATCCCGTCATCAATGGGTCGCCGGCCATCATGTGTATTCATATAGAACCGTTCGACGACGATCTCGTCGGACGGCCCCTCGACGAGGATCAGCCGCCCGGCCAAAGCCATTCGCAGTGTGTCGTATCCGGGCAACTTCTTGAAGTAGGCGACGGTATCCGCTGGGAGTGCGCCGAGCGCGGTGATGCCACTTTCTCCGACCAGTTGCAGGCCATCCAAACCGATCCGGTTGAGGACGTAGGAGCTGTGTGTAGTTATAAGTAACTGTTGATCGTCGCCGGCGAGATCGGCGATTCGGGCAAGTAGCTTGTTCAGATTCGTGTGGGAGAGGTGGTTTTCGGGCTCTTCGATCATCACCACCTGTATCGCCGACGCTGTACGTCCCATGGCCAGCGCAATTTTGATCGCGGCCTGTTGGCCTTGCCCAGAAAGCAGGAACGGGACTGCGGCGACATGCGGGATCACGCTGGAATCCCAGGCGCCACGGCCCGTCTGATCCATGGCGAGCTCTAGCGGTTTATCGTCCAGTGGCCCGGGCAGCTCAGCCATCTTTTCGTTCACCGCCTGCAGGTGCGGGGACGCCAGTGTGTCGCGGTTGGCGCGCACGGCTAGCGACACCTTCGCCTTATCGGGGGCCTCGAGGTGATCGTTGAGGATCTGTTTGAGGTGGACGTCCATCCCACTGTTCGATCGGATGGTGCGCGAATCAATGACGGCAGTCGTCAGCTCCTTCGGACGTGCTGTCAGCGTCTTGTTGGAGAACGTGCGCCAGTCCACGCGGTAGTACTCCACAGGCAGCGACGACGGTCCATCAGCATCTGCGCCCAGTCCAGCTAGGTAGGCCTCGATCTCATCGCCGTAGTCGGGATCGGGCTCAACTCTCAGGCGGATGCCCGCGCAAGCCCTAGTCGGCTGCTCTGAATTATTGGCACCGAACAGATTCCGCTGGAATTCATCACGGTCGTAGAGAAATACTTCGATTTCGATCGCTGGTGGCGCCGGTGTCTCACCCTTGGCCCTCGCGGCGAAGAACTCCTTCACCACGGGGGCGTTGAACCAGAACGGATTGACCTCGTCACTGGCTAGTCGTCCATTGATCCGCCCCGTCAGCGCCAAGGTGATTGCCTCGAGCAGGGTCGACTTCCCCGCGTCGTTGTCACCGACGAGAATGTTCAGGCGTTGGTGGGGCTCGAAGTTCAACTCGCGAAACTTGCGGTATCCCAGCACCCGCACACGCTCAATCACCGATTGTCCCCAGTCTGTAGTTGCCGCGATCTCGCTGCACGACCGCCCATACCGGCGCGCCCATTTCAAGTATCAACTCAACTCTTGATAGGAGCCGTCAGAGCTCAGGGCGTGTCCGGGTGAACCTGCGGCAGCCAACGATCCCACCGCTTTGCAGATGGGTTTCGAATTGCGAAGCCATTTGGAGGGCGGCGACAACTTCCTGCAACACGTGACGGCGGTCGGCGAGCGCTGAGCGTGAAGAGCGGGTAAGCGGAATACTAGGACGTCGGCGAAGGTGGCCGGTCGAGTCGTGCTGGCCAATCACCGACGGTCTGCGGCCGCGAAAGCGCGCTTCGCGGAGCAGCAATCAGCCAAGTGCTGATGGCTCGCTGGGGTGTTACACCAATTTCCGACGAGGAACTCAGCGAACCTCTGCCCGGGTTCATCTTCGTGGAGGCGCGGTTGTATTGGAATGCCGCCCGCTCCATGATGCAAGCGACGCCGACGGTGTTCGCCGGTTGGCGCGGCGTCAAAACTAGTGGCACCGGTGCCGACCAGCACGTATTCTGGTGCTCAACAAGGGTGTTAGGAGGGTAGGTGGGCGGCAAGAGTCCAAGCGCCGACGACGTCGCCTCTTTCGAGTACGACCTGGTCGACAGCGCAACAGCGTTCCTCACCCGGTCAGTCCAGACGATGGGCGACGACTCCACAGGCCACTCTGCACCGTTCGCGATCGCTGATCTGGCGACCGCAGTCGAGGTTCTGATGAAGGCCCGCCTGATCCGCCACGACTGGGTGCAGGTGTGTACGAACCTAAACAAGTGGTCGTTCAACGACCTGAAGAACGGTAACGCGAAAACCGTTGCACCAGAAGAAGCTGTCGACCGACTAGCGAATGTCGCCGGTGTCAACATGGACCGACACAGCCGCGACATTAAGAGTTTCGCGCGCCTGCGTAATCGCGCTGTGCACCTCACCTTGACTACGCAAGGGGAACAGCCCCTCGGCGTTCAAGCCGAGTATGGGCGCGCCTTGGACTTCGTGCTGTCGTTTCTCGGCGCCGAGTTCCGCGGGCCGGACATCGGTGACGACATCGCCGCGGCCGTCGATGAGGTCATAGAAACCCTCACTACCGAGGTGGGCCAAATACACGCGTTAGTCGATGCGCGGATGGCCAGTTTGGCCGACGAGCTGGGGCGCGCCGAGGTGCGGCTAGTCTGTCCTCGCTGCGACCAGCCGGCACTGTTGCTGGTGCATGACTCCACGGCGCGCTGCGCGTTCTGCCTGTGGAGTCCTGATGATGGACGCACCGCCGCCGAAGAGTACGTCGATATGGTGTTGGGTCGGTCCCGATACGAGTCAGCTCAGGACGGCGAACCCTATCCGGTCGAGTATTGCCTCGACTGCGGGTGCGAGGCGCATGTGGAGGGGCTAGAGCCTATTTCAGACGATAGGCCAAGCCTGCTGCAGCAGATAACCGACGATATCGTGCTCCCGGCTTACTGGGGGTGCTTCAGTTGTGGAAGGACAGCGGATTCAACTGGCCTCGATCGATGCACTCGCTGTGGCACTCTGACCGCAGTCAGCACCGGTGGTGGTGTTCCTATCTGCACCGACTGTTTTGCCGGGATCGTGTCTACCGGCTGATCTCGTGGGCTCATCGGGTCCAGGCACCGTATGTCTCCGCCCAGATTCTCATCGGCTATGGGCGCGGGTGGTCATCGCCGTCATGGGTACGACGGGTGAGTATGCGCAGAGCGCGGAGTGCGGCATCGCGCCGGCGCTGGGTGCCGGCGAAGGCGGCCGTCATCGCCAAGATAGCCCTGGTGGAGTTATAGATCAGCGGTGGGAGCACAACGTAGTCGAACCCCGTCACGGCGTCTCGGATGAAATCCTGCATGGGTCTGCCTTTCGCGCAAAGCGGTCTCAGGGCGAGTCGACCTGGCTGAGCCAACGTCCGGCCACTCCCCACCGCGCTAAGGTGAGGAAAACGCCAGTTGGGGACGGGTTCGCCGGAATTCCGGCGGACGGAAAACGGGAGGGGATCTCCACAGTGGAAGGCAGCGGGGTGGACGGCGCAGGGTCAGCCCGGGCGCGTTTGGCTGCCGAACTGCGAGGCCTTCGCGAAGCGAACGGCAAGCGAACCTACGCATCGATCGTCAACCGCGCGCAGACACATCACCCTTCGATCCCACTCAGCAAGAGCAGCGTCGGCGAGTGGCTAAGCGGACGCGCGGTGCCATCTCCGGCTGGAAAACTCACTGCTCTTGTGAAGGCGATGACCGACAACGCGCCGGACCCGGCGCTCGTCCGCTTGCACCGCGCTGCGCTTCTCGAAAAGCGCAGCGCAACTGGCAGACGCCGGACCGCAAGCCGGCCGGAGCCAGCGCCAGCACCTCCACCGAGCCATATTCCTCGGCTGGACGCAGTCCACTACGCCGACTCGGATCGCGTCTACGACCTCGTGCTCGGACGGGGCAGTGAGCTGGCGGCGCCGCGCCTCGACTGGGACAGTCGCCGCGGCCCCGGACACGTGAAGTTTCGTCGAATGCTCGTCGACGAACTCGACAAAATCGCTTTGCAGGCAAAGCGATTCACTCCCGAACTGAATCTTCGTCAGCTCACCGACGGCGATCTATTGATCTTCGACACCCAGGTACGGACGCGCAATGGGGTATCTTCCGGACAGAAGGTCAAGCTCACGGGTGACCTCAATCGCGACCCACACATCTATATTCAAAGACGCAGAGTGCGGATCGTAATGACGCTGAAACCAGAAATGATTACCACCGACACAGCGTTCGGCTACTTCGGCGAAGGCACCACCCGGCTCGCTGATATCTGCCGCATCAAGTATCGGGTTGCCGGCGACGAACTGGCGCGGATGCCAGAAACCGACAAAGTGCAGTACCTCGCAACGCCTCTCGTACTTGGCACGGTCGACGTCTTCAACACTCACGCAGACCTCCGTGCAAGTCCCCTATTCGAGACCATCGACATCGAGGAGGACGCTATGCAAACAGTGGGGCCGTGGGTATACGTCTCGGACGGCGAGGCTTCCTCTTCGCGGGAGAACCTTCGCTCGCCGGAGTGAGACTCGCATGAGTCCCGGAAACGTACAAGAGTGCCCTCGTGCTGAGACCGCGCCGTGACCGGCACAGCGGCGGCACTGTGCTCTCGGCGCTCCGGGTTCGGTACGGTGGCGCTCATCGCGGCCAACCGTCAACGACGCAATCGTCAGGGCATGTGGCTGCAAGAGTCCAATTAGTCGTGCAACGTCTCAGACGGCAGGGCCAACGTAAGCGCGCTATCGAGAGCAGCGATCGTCGTTCGGAGGCTTCGGACGGTTTTTAAGTGTAGTTCGGCGGTTTCCAGGGCGGCGTCGCTTGCGGCAGCGGCTGCTGCGCGGGCGTATTGCGCTATGGCCCTGATGGTTTCGCGATCCTGCGGAAGTTCATTGGCCGGATTGTTGGGCCGCGTGCGGATTCTGTTGAGAAAGTTTCTGGCCGCAGAAAGCTCTGGGTGTCTGTTTGAGAATGCGACCAGGTCGCCCCATCGAAAGAGCTTCCTGTTGCCGCTGGTCTGGGCCGGCAACGGGTCGTCTTCTCTTGCGGCCCATTTTGTGATTGTGGTGGCGCTGATGCCGGATCGGTCGGCCAGCTGCCGCGCACTGAATTCGTCAAGATCGTCTGGCCACCGAGTTACGTCGTTCATATGTGCACACCTGCATAGTCTTGCGCGTGTCGTCGTTGCTCACTTGTGCGCATGTGACAGCCTACCTACATGGTGCTCCTGGCCACGAACATCGATCGGATCTTGGCCGGATCTCGCGTTGATGCCCGTGGATTGTGGGCTAGCGAATGCAAGATCTGCGCAGATGGATGGTGGTTTCGGCGGTGCCGCGGCGTCTCAGACACCGACCTTGAGTTGAGCATATGGCTCGGCAATCATCGTCTGGTGACCGGTTGCCCGACCGGCCTACGGCCTGACGCCGGAGGTCACACGTGTGCACTTACACGCCATCCGGAGGCCCGTCCAGGCATCGGCAGCCCGCGACGGGATGGTCGGACCCAGGCTTCGCGGGCAGTGCACGGCGGGTGTTCGATCTCGTTGTGTCGACCTGCTCGCGTCCTTGCCGCCCGACAGGTCGACAGGGTACGTGACGCGTGACTAGCCGCAATGATCTCGAGGAACTCATGCGTGCCGATCGGCTCAACGCTTGGCCTGTCCGCTTACGCATGTGCCGGATGTTTGGCTCGCGCGCGTGGTGGTCGGTTGTTCCCAACGCCGATGAGTTGGCGCGGCGTGACGCGCACCCGGTTCGAGCAATCAAGCGGCTCGATGTGGCAGCAGTTTTGTTGAGTCTTCCGATGAACTTGCCGGTTCCTGAGGACTCGCTACGCCCGAAGGAATTGCGCTTGCTCTCGAGCTTGCCGTCATGTCTCGTCGAGCGAGTCGACGGCGCAGTAGTGAGGCGAACGTCATCTCCAGTGACAGTCGATCATGTTGTCTTGCCGACCAAGACCTTTCGGCCGGGACTTGAGGCCGTGACAGAGTTCTCTACTTACTGCGCCAGATCGATGGTGATTCCGGCCGGTACCGATCTAACGGAGATCGAGCTTGCGGAAGCGAGTTACTACGGCGTCGGAATCTACAGGGCTGATGGCGACTCACTCCTAGAGTTGGTCGCCCCGGAGCCGATGGACGGCTGGCCGGAGACACCTGCGAGCTGGATATTCGCCGAGACTCTTTGGGATGAGCTTGGTCCGCTCGGATGTAGCTAGATTCGATACCGGCGAATGCCTTGGTCAGGCGGGAAGTTCGGCCCACGCACTGAATGCAGGCCGAGGACGCAAGGGTTTTGCGCGCCGAAGCTCCTGCGATAAGTACTCATACTCGGCAATTCGGCCTTGGCAGAACGTCTTCCAGAACGCACCTCGGTCAGCGATGCTTTCCTTCTCGGCGATGATCTTGGACCATTCCTGCCAGACCGCTACGCCGTGAGCCCGCGCATCGGCAGAGTCGTCTTTGGACAGGAAGCGGTCGATGCGCCGACCGTCACAGGCGGCACATTGACAAGTAGGGGCCGGCATACGGCCGTACTCGGCCGCGATCTTGCTGCCGCGCCACCAGCTGGCCAAACGTTTGTACAAGACCGACGGTGATTCGTCGTCGCGATTGATCGATTTGGGTTGCTCATCAGGGTCGACAGCGTGTCGCATGCTGCCTCCGCTTCCGATGGCCGCGGCGAATCCGCCGTGGCACATGACATCAAACGCGTTGAAGTCAGTGCGGAATGCCGCCACGTGGGCCGGTCCCGCGGTGAAGGCCCGCAGCGCGCTGATGCGCCGCTTGGCGTTCGAGTCGAATGGGTCAAGCTGGCTGGCCAGTATGAGCGCGACCGGAACCATGAGGTCGTTGAGTATCGTCCAGACCCGCAACGTGAGCGATGTGTCGTCGAGAATCGCCGCGTCAAACGGCACCGTGAAAATGAAATCATTGCGGCTGAGTTGCTGCGCTTGCTCGGCGGCGACTTCCAACGCATCGATACCGTCCGCCCGGATCAATCCAGTCGGTGTCAGTGCGACGTCTACGCCCAGTGCCCGCTGGTCCGAGAGGTTTTCGTCAAGCGTTTCAGCGAGCATGTCTTGACGCTCGAAGTGAAACGGCGCAGCTGTGGTTGCGACATGCCGTCGATATCCCTCTGGATCGAAGACCACGGGCGCATCGAATCCGCGCTCGGGCAGCCCCACCATTATCTCGCGCAGATTCGTCCGATTGGTCATGCGTCCACGGCTCAATACCAGGCCACTAGTCGTCTCATCGATGTAGGGAAGTACCGCCTCAAGCTGAGCACCGGCCGAGGTTTGGACGAGTATCCGATCCATGAGCAGCCCGGCTGTGCCCTCAGGCGTCCCACGTTGAATCAGCCCGGACGGCGCGGCCGAATCTCGCACTCGTGGTCGATCAGCGGTGGTGACGCGCCAACGTGGCCGCCTTGTGGGACCGTGGGCGCGCGCGGCATCGGTCGCCCCGCGATCTGCCACCGACATGGCACGCTCGGCGCTCGGCGATTTCGCCTTAACCCCGTCAGTATTCTGGGCAGCAACCATTCGGGCCTCCTTATCTCATTCTGACGCCCGGTCGGGACATTCCTCGGTCGACGCGGCCAAGGTGTACCGGACCTTGAGAGACTGCCCGACGTGGAACCCGACGATCTTGTCGTGTTGGAGCCGGCCCACGACGATTCCCGGTGACACACCGATCCGCTCGGCGAAAGCTTTCATGGCCGCGATGGAAGTCAGTCCCGCCAATTCTGGGGCGTACTCGTGCGGGATGAGCAGATTTCTGGCGAGATCGTCTGCCTCCCTCTCCTTGTGTCCATACGCGTGGCGGTCTGTGCTGCCGTCGCTGATGAACACGTCTTTCTTGCCGTGCAGCACAACGTGCGCCAACTCGTGGAAGAACGTGAACCAAAGTTGATCGTCGGTACCGAAGCGCAACGACAGCTGAACCACCGGTCGGCCGCGCACCCATCGGGCGGCCCCCGAGCAGCGCGCGCCTCGGACCTCTGGAACGAAAACCACTGCAACACCACATTCGGCAGCGACTCGCACCATCTCGTCGACAAAGACCGCCGGGTCCGGTTCGCGAGTCAACGCCCTCAGCGCGGGGAGGCTAGCGCGTAACCGCAAGGCATTGAACTCGGCCACCTCGAGATTGTCGGCCTCCAGCTCGCCGAGTCGAAGCCATGCAGCGACCGCTCCGGGGTGCGACGCGAAAGCCGGCGATTGCCGTAGCGCTGCCGCCTGTTGCCCAAGCCAAAGTCTGCGCCATGCATCAGGATCAGATACTCCAAAAAACTCCAACAGCTGGCGTACCAAACCCGCCTTGTCTCGCGATGGTGCTGTCAACATTCCTAGCTTGCGCAACGCGCTCACCGGCATCTCGGAGAGCCAGTCGGTATGGCTTTCGAGGTCCGCACGCCGCGCGACACGCGCACGGTCGTCCTGATAGAGCGCCTCGAGGTTGTTCCACGTTCGCGCTGGAACGCCGGTAACCAGTTCCAATTTCGCCGCAGTCGCCCGCGTCAACGGCGCGGCGCCGGTAACGATCTGACTCAGCGCCTTCTCGCTGATGTTGATTCGAGATGCAAGTTCGGCCTGCTTCATCCGACGCTCCTCAAGCCACTCAGCCAATGTCTCACCCGGCGCGACGGCATAGTCGGGCTCAAGCGGTTCGCTGGTCATGTTCATTTCCTCCTCTCGCTGTGCTTAGTGGGTGTCAAAGATGCCGACGACGATCATCGCCTTTGTCAAGGCCCAGTCGATCCCGCCATCGTCGGTCAGCGGAGCAGGATCCTTCGGGCGCACCAGGAGGCGGTACGGATGATCGAGATCACCCGACATATGGCCCTTCCAATTTCCCAGTAGCGCATGCCATCGCCCCGGCAACGGCAAGAGATCGACCGCACAATCGACCGCGCGCAACGCCGCCAACCGCACTGAAAGCTTTCGAGCGCGCAATGACCCAAGCTCGCGGGTCATTGCTGAACGCTTGGTCACCAAGCGTTCCAGCGCACGGTCAGCGAAGTCGATCTCCACTTTTTGTTTACCTCCTAGGTAAACAATACTAGATTCACCACGTGAACGATCGACACGACGCCCCTCGGCCTACGCCGGCCCGCTGCGGACGTCGTGCCTACGTCGTCTTTAGGAAGCTTCCTGCGGAAATCGTGGCCACGACTGATGCAGTAAAGCCATAGCGGGGCACGTCCTGCTATGCCGATTGTCGAGATGCAAGAAAGATTGACCGGACGCGCCTGGCTACTTTGACCAATCTCGGACGTGTCGCCGGAGGTTGTTAATCTTCGTTGCAAAGAGCAGGTCAAGGCCTCATGCCGACAGCGCGATCCCGCCAGACGCTGCGCCGATAGAACGCAAACATCGCCCACGCGAGGTAACCGACACGCACTGTTGACGACGGTCGAAAACTAGGCCAGAAGCGACGGTTGAAAAGTAGGCCACGTGGTCGTGGTTATTGTGCCGTGTTGTCGGCTCTGGCGGAGGGCAAGGTGTCGATCCCAGTGTCCTTGAGCCTGTAGCTGGAACCTTTGAGGGTCAGGACGTCGGCGTGGTGCACGATGCGGTCGATCATCGCGGCCGCGACGACTTGGTCGCCGAATACGTCGCCCCAACGGGCGAAGGGCAGGTTTGAGGTCAGGATCAGCGAGGCGTGTTCGTAGCGGCTGGAGACCAGTTGGAAGAACAGGTTCGCGGCGTCCTGCTCGAAGGGGATGTAGCCGACCTCGTCGACGACGAGCAGCCCGATCCGGCGCAGCTTGGCCAGCTCGGCGGGTAGTCGCCCGGCATTGTGGGCGGCCTTGAGTCGGGCGACCCAGTCCACCGCGGTAGCGAATGCGATGCGGTGCCCGGTCTGGGCGGCTTTGATGGCCAACCCGATGGCCAGGTGGGTCTTGCCGGTGCCCGGCGGCCCCAACAGCACAATGTTGCGGGTCTTGGCCAGGAACGCGCCGGTGCCCAGGTGGGCGATCATGTCCCGGTTGAGAGCGGGTTGGTGATCGAAGTTGAAGTCCTCCAACGACTTGCGGGTCGGAAACCCTGCCGAGCGGATACGGGTCGCCGCACCGGAGGCTTCACGCGCGGCGACCTCCCGGGAAAGCACCGCCGCGAGATACTCTTCGTGAGTCCAGCTGGCATCACGGGCTTGGGCGGCCAGTCGGGCGGCCGAGTCGCGGATACGTGGCGCTTTGAGCGCTTGCGCGTAGTGCAGGACGGCCTTCATCGGATCCTCGGCCATGCTCAGGCCACCTCATCACTGGACGTGACTGCGGCAGTGGTGAAGTCGACACCGAAAGCACGGTCGTAGTCGCTCAGGTCGCGCACCAGCTGATCACCGACCACCGACGGCGGGCCGGCTTGGAACTGGTGACGCAACGCCGCGGCGGTCGCAACGTGGGCCGGGTCGGTCAGGGTTTGTCGCGCCGCCCAACAGCGGCCATGGGTCGCCAACAGGCGCCCGGCCCTACTCACTCTCACCTGAGTCAAGGTGGTGCTCACGTCGACGAGTTGGCCGATCGCATTCGGATCGACGGAGTAGTCGTTGCCGGCCACCCGCACGTAGTAGTCGCGTCCCAGCCGCACCGAAGTCACTGTCTCGACGGTCGGCGACACCGGTGGCAGTGCCAGCATCTGGGCACGGTCGGCGTCGAGGAAGTCGACCGGACGACCATCCAGTACCCGCACCCGACGCCTGTTCGCGACCGGAAGCCATTGCCCCAGTTGATCATTGAAGTCATCGGGTGAGGTGAAGCTGCGCCCGGGCAAAAATGAGGTCTCCAAGTACCGGTTGGCTCGCTCGACCATCCCCTTGGATTCGGGATCATAGGGTTTGAGCTGCACCAGCCGCGAACCCAGCGTACCCATCAGCGCGGTGACCGGATCGGTCAACCGACCCCGGCGTCCTATCCCGGCCTCGTTGTCCCACCACAACTCATGCGGTATCGCAGCGAAACTGCCCGAGAGCAGCTGCCACATCCCGGCCACCAAATCCATCGTCTGACGTGAGGGCAGCATCACCGCGGCGATGAACCGGGAGAACGCGGCCACCATCACCAACACCGGCAGCATCGCCTCCTGGCCGAACCCGACCGCGATCCTGGGTGCCGGGAACCACAGGTCGCACTGCACCACCCGCCCCGGCGGATGCGCCAGCCGGTCGACCGGATCGGCGGGCAGATACTCCGGGCGGATCGCCCGGACCCGCTCCCGAAACCACGAGATCGAACCCGTCCAGCCGACCCGCTCAGCGAGCACCGTCGCCGGCAGCTGCGGATACGTCGATAACAAGGCCCGAATCCCGGGCTCCACGGCGTCGATCGCCGACGGCGACGAGGCCCGCTCGTACTTCGGTGGCCCATCGCAGGCCAGCGCACCGGCCACGGTGTCACGTGCGATGCCGAGTTGCCGCGCGATGGCCCGCTGCGACAAACCCTCACTGCGGTGAAGATGCCGGATCAACGCCCAGTCTTCCAAGGAGATCACCCATCCAATCTGATCGGGTGGCCTACTTTTCAACCGTCGCGACTGGCCGGACTTTCAACCGTCGTCAACACGCACCACACGGCATCCCGCCGCAGCCGCGCCTTCTGGAGTCACCGACTCCCTGATCCCCTGCTGTACCAGACAATCGAGAGTCTCCTTCGGCGTGGGCTAGTTCGCAGGGTCAGTCGACCAACGTTCGACATCTGACACTCTCGGGCTGAACACATGCGGTTCGGCCGCCTGGATTTGTGGTTTTCCCGCAGCATTAGTCGATGAGGTACTCGTCGTTCATATCGGCATTCACGGTGAGCGGCCTTTCGGTTATACCGATGCCTTCGTCCTCGGCCATACGGCGCTCCCAGTGAGCCTCCATCAGAACGTTCACCTCGTTTGCTTGCTCCTGGGACAGGTAGAAAGCCTTGGCTCCGACCACGGCGACTTTTCCGCATACCAGAAGGACGAGATCGCGCTGAACCGCCTTTGACGACATGAAGTGGTTTGCGCGGTGAGTCCAAAAAAGTACATGAAGAAATCACTGGCCGATGGTCCGGCACCAGCAAACGTCCGAGCTGGTATCAGCCACTGCAGCCCTAGTGAAATATGTCAATAGTGATGATGGTCAGACCACAGTTCCCTTAGGGAGTGCTCACCGGCAGAACGAGACGCCAGCGTCAAGCCGTCAGCTTGAAACGGATTGGCCGTCTGCCGCGTCACCCCAATGGACCGGTAGCGAACCAGAATCCCAGGATGATCGCCGCTACCACGAAGGGCCATGCTTCGAAGGCGGCGCGCACGGGGATAGGTGCGTTTCGCAGCTCCATGAAGTCAAGGATCACATATCTGACCTTGACCGCAGCGATCAGGAAGGTCCCGACCACCGCGAAGGTAGGGCTGACCAGATCCTTGGACAGTCCCCACGTCGTGACGCACGTAAGCACCACCAGGGCCAACCACACCCACGTGACCCGCTCGCGTAATACGGACATCAGGCTGCCTTCAAGAGATAGAGCAGGGGGAACAGTACGACCCACAACAGGTCGACCAAATGCCAGTAGGAGGCAACGGATTCCGGCACGGCGCGATGCAAGCTGTCGTAGGTGCCGCGCCGCGACCTGATCCACAGATAGGTCAGCATGCTGGTGCCCACCACGACGTGTATGAGGTGGATCCCGGTCAGCGTGAAGTACCACATGAAGAAGGGGTTGGTGCCCGGGTTGATGCCGTGCGCGAACTTATCGAAGTATTCGATCGCCTTGGACACCATGAACATCAGGCCGGTGACCGCACCCCCGAGCAGGAGAAGAGGCTCGCGGCCGATCTCATTACGCTTCATGGCCTGCACGGCGAGAGCGACCGACCAGGAGCTGGTCAACAGGATCAGCGTGTCGATGCCGCCCAGATGCATGTTGAGCGTCTGCCGGGAGGCCTCGAACACCTCCGGGTATTTGAGTCGATCCTGCATGAAGCTGAGGAACAGGATCGCGAAGATGACCGCGTCCGCGCCGATGAAGACCCACACGCCGTCCACACCGGGAAGGCGCCTGGCTTTCACACGACAGGTGGAGACGACCTCATCGCTAGGCGTTGACAAGCCCTGCAGCCTCGTCCTCGGACTGGAGCCGAGGGATTGCCTTGATGATGAAGAAGGACAGGCTCGGGATCCAGAAGAACCAGGTGAAGAAGGCAATCCAAAAGCTGATCACGCCGTTGAACGCCAGCGGCCCTGTCGTGACGAACGGGATCGCACTCACCGCGAAGAATGACACGAAGGTGATCCAACCCCACCAGACGACGGGCGCCGGGACCAGCTTCTTCTCCCTCTTGTCCCGCATGAACACGATGCTGATCGCCGCAATCTGCAACGACGTGACGAAGTACGCCAAATCAAACGTGAGCCAGCCAAACCAGTAGAGCATGTGCATGATTTCGGGACTGAGATTGTTGACCTCGTGCGCGGCGGTCAGCCAGATCGCCATGGTGATCATGACCGGCGCACAGGTTATCGTCCCGCCCATCATCTCAAGCTTGGACAACAAGCCGCCGGGACCCTCGATACGCTCCATCACTCGGGCGACCGCCACGCTGAACGACATGTAGAAGGCGGTCATGGTGAGGCAGATGCTCAATGCGATCAGGAGCGGGAGCCTCAACTCGGTGAAGTGCGCCTTCACCTCGTCCGGCGTCGCGTTGGCCGACAACGGCGGCATATTGCGGGCGAGGATCCCCCAGAGGCCGAAGACCGCGAACAAGAAAACCGGGCCGGTCCACGCGAGGATCTTCCACGTCCTGTAGTCCGTCGGATAGGGCGACAAGTCGCGCGTCAGCGGCGCGCGAGGAGGGGTGGCGGGCTCGACGTTCGTTGTCATGGATGTGCTCCTTCAAAGTCATCTAGATCGTCACCCAGACGCTCAATACCGGCTTCCCCCCGCAGAGCCATTTCGTACCCCTAATCGGGGCACCCAGATGTCAGAAGCCCGAGCCGTGGACCTCGTGGCCGGGCTTCTCGGCGGCAAGGCCGCGATACGCGCCTTCGGGGGTTGCGCCGTGGCTGATGACGCCGTCGACCTCGCGCGCGATCGGCATCGACAGCCCGTACTTCTCGGCGAATTCCATGATCACGCTGGCCGCCTTGACGCCCTCGGCGACCTGATTCATCGACGCAATGATCTCGTCGATCGACTTACCCGAGCCCAACTGCTCGCCGACGTGACGATTGCGGCTGCGCTGGCTCGTGCACGTGACGATCAGATCGCCCATGCCCGCCAGACCCGCGAACGTGTCGCGGTGTCCGCCGGCCGCTTCGCCCATCTTGGACATTTCGCGTATTGCCCGCGACATCACCATCGCGCGCGTGTTTTCGCCGATGCCGAGCGAGTAGCCCATTCCGACCGCGATGGCATACACGTTCTTCAACGCCCCCGCCATCTCCACGCCAACCACGTCGTCGGTGGTGTAGGTCCGAAATCGCCTCGTGCGGAACAGCTCCGCGAGCCGCGCAGCGAGATGCTGATCGGGCATCGCGAGCACGGCCGCGGCCGCGTAGCCGTCGGCGACCTCACGTGCGATGTTCGGCCCGGCCAGGATGCCGGCCGGATGACCTGGCAGCACCTCGTCGACGATCTCGCTCATCCGGTAGTTGGTGCCCTGCTCGAGACCCTTCACCAAAGACACCACCGGCACCCACGGCCGCAACTCCTTGGCCAGTTCTGTCAGTACTGCGCGGAAACCGTGCGACGGCACCCCCATCACAATGACGTCGGCGCACTCGGCTGCCTCGGAGAAGTCCGTGGTGGCCTGCAACGTGAGCGCTAACTCGACCTCATTGCCCAGGTACTTGCTATTGCGGTGGTTCTCGTTGATGTCATTGGCGGTCTCCTCGGACCGCACCCACTGCAACGTCGGCCCACGCCTGGCGCAAATGGACGCTACGGTGGTGCCCCACGAGCCTCCACCAAGTACGACGATGCGCGGTTGGCGCTGAGAAGAGGTCATACATCGGCATCCTCACCCATGCGACCGGCCGCGGCTTCCCCCGAACGAGGCAACTTTTCAAACTGGGACCGTCTACAGCATGTCGTCTGGCTGACCCGTCACCGAGATCACTGTCCGATAGAGGTAGCCGTCCGTGGCGACCTTCTTTCGCGACGAGACCGCCGTCGGTATAGGCACAAGGGTCAAACGCCGTCGCCAGGAACCGATGACCGTGTCGGTCTTGCCCGCCATCCCCGCGTGAACGGCCGCATGACCCAACCGCAGGCAGAAGTTGGCATCGCGAGCATTGGCAGGCAAACTGCGGATCATGTAGCTGGGGTCGATGTACTTCAGGCTCACCGAAACGCCTTCAGCCCGCATCCTTTCCGGAATGTTCTCTCGCAAGAAAGTGCCGATGTCGCCCTGGCGCCGGTTTCCTGACGCATCCCATTCAGTGGCCTCCGGCAACAGATCTTGGCCCGCCCCCTCAGCGACGACGATCACCACGTATCCATCCCGTTCAATGCGTTGTCGGGCCACTCGGACGACCCCGTCAAGGCTGAACGCGACTTCTGGGATGAGGCACAGGCCGACCTGGGTATCCGCCAGAGTGGCGAAGCTGGCGATGAACCCGGAGTCGCGTCCCATCAGCTTCACCAGGCCGATACCGGACCGATGACACGACGCCTCCACATATGCCGCTCGCGTCGCTTGGCGTGCGGCCTCGACCGCCGTGTCGAATCCGAATGACGTGTCGATGAACGAAATGTCGTTGTCAATCGTCTTCGGTACACCCACCACGGCGATCTTGAGGTCTCGTCGTCGTATCTCCTCGACGATCGAATGCGCACCGCGCAATGTTCCATCGCCCCCGATGGCGAACAACAGCTGGATGCCGAGCCGCTCGAGTGTGTCCACCATTTCGTCGACCGGTTGCGGTCCGCGGGACGAGCCCAGGACCGTACCGCCGACTTCGTGGATCTGACTCACGCGGCGGGTGGTCAATTCGATCGGCGGCAGCGCGTTTTGCTCGGCCAGACCCGTGAAGCCGAATCGAAAGCCGTGGATCGTTGCAACACCGTATCTTTCGCGCAAGCAGACCACGATCGATCGTATGACGTCATTCAGGCCGGGACAGAGCCCCCCACACGTGACGATCCCGCACTTCAGGGTGTCGGGCTCAAAGTAGATATTTTCCTGCGGTCCCGCCAACTCGAAGGCAGGAGGGTCGATTCCGGCAAGAAATTGCGTGCGTAACTCGTCAAGATCGGCGCGGAACAAGAGCCGTTTCGATGGGTCCATGAATCCAGTCGAGCGCAATGGAGACGCGATCTGGCATTCGCCCAGAACATCGGTCCTGAAGTCTGGCGGAAGTGAGGTCATGACAGTCGTCATCCTCGCCGACACGGCCGACGCGGGACTTCCCCCGAACGAGCACCTTTTGCTCCCCTTCTCGGGGCATGCCCCGAGAAGGACGGTGAGTTATTCGCCAACGGCGGCGTCGCCGACCACGATCGCCTCGCGCTCGTCGGATTCGGCCAGTGCATCAGCGTAGCCATGCACGTGCTTGCGCATCCGCCGCGCCGCGGTCGCGGCGTCACGATCCCGGATGGCGCTTGTGATCATCTGGTGTGCCGTCGTTGTCACCGCACGGACCTCGGCATCGATGAAAGCTTCATCTTGCGTGCCCGCATAGATCGCTTGCGATAGGGCAACCATGAAGCCGATCAACAGTTCATTGTGGCTAGCGACCGCGACTGCCACGTGCCAATCCAGGTTGGCCTGCAGGAACTGTTCGAGATCGGCGTCCGGGAAGGCGATCGCCTCGTTGGCACGGTCCATTTCGGCGAGATCCACGGCGTCACGGTTGCGGGCGGCAAGCTCGGCGCAGAACGGTTCCAGCGCCTCCCTTGTCTCCATCAGGTCGACCAGTTTGATGCGCCGTCCGCGGATCAGCATGCTCACCGAGCTGGACATCGACTTAGTGGTGGGCCGCTGGACGAATGCTCCGCCAGCGCGCCCGGCTTTGACGCGGACCAGGTTTTGCACCTCGAGGATGCGCAGCGCTTCACGCACGGTGGCTCGACTCATCTGCGTTTGCTTCACGAGTTCACGCTCGGCCGGTAGCGGGGCGCCCTCGGCGAGTTCACCGTTGAGGATCCGCTCACGCAGCTCGCTGGCGAGGACATCTGACGCCTTGGGAACCTCCACAGGTTTCAGCTTGAGATTGGAGCGCGGAGATGTCGTCGCTGCATCTGCTGCTTCCATCGCACCACCTAATGGATTATGGTCAGACCTAAAATACCATTTATTCTATTTGGCCGTTCCCTGCAACCGGAATGGCGATGGGAGAAGGACCGATGCACTGGGAGCTCTCAGACGAGCAGGATCTGTTCGTCGCGTCGCTGAGGGAGTGGCTGCAGGAACGTGCAGACTCCTCGGTGGTGCGCGGTTGGCTCGAAGCGGGCGACCACACCCACTTTGAGCGCCTCTTTGTGGAGGAGGGTTGGGCCAGTGTCGGCTTCGACGAAAGCTTCGGAGGTCAGGGTGGCGGTGTACTCGAACTCGCGCTCACCGCACGCGAATTGGGCCGTGCCGCGGCACCGTCGGCGGGTTGGCTGCAGTCCGCCATCGTCGTGCCTGCACTGGCCGACGATCCAGACCTGCTAAACGCCGCGGTGGAGTCCGGTGAAGTGACCGCATTGGCGGTGCGGGCCGACCGCGTGCCTGCGGCAACATCGGTTGAGCGTTCGGGCGATCGGCTTCGCGGAAGGATACCGTGCGTGCTGGGCGCCGAGCGGGCACGACGGCTGCTTGTCCCCGCCACCGACGGTAGTACCACCGACCTGTGGCTGGTGGACTCCGCCGCGGAGGGGGTCGGCATCCGCTCACGCGCACTGCTGGATCGGTCCCGGGAAGTCGCAGACATCACTTTCGATGACGTCGCTGCATGCCGATTGAATGTTGACGCCAACGCGGTGCTTGAGGAAATGGCCTCCAGGGCAGCTATTCTCGTCGCCGCCGACACGCTGGGTGCCGCTGAGCGAATGCTCCAGCTTGCCGTCGATTACAGCAAGCAACGCCAACAGTTCGGCCAGCCGATCGGTGCCTTCCAAGCGGTCAAGCACACCGCAGCGCAGATGCTGGTCACCGTGGAGTCCTCGATGTCCATCGTCTTCTATGCAGCACAATCGGTCGAAGAAAGCTTGGCAGAGCGCGCAACTCATGCGGCCGTGGCCAAGGCGCAAGTCACCGGTCACGCCGCCGAACTCGCCGACAGCGCGCTGACCCTTCACGGAGCCGTGGGCTACACGTGGGAGCACGATCTGCACCTGTTCTACAAGCGCGCCAAGCTCAACGAAGTGCTGTTCGGCGCGCCGGCGGCATGGAACGAACGCATCGCAAAGGCGTTGCCGCTGATCCCCGTCCCGGCCTGACCAGGTATCGCCGCGTGTGACACAGATCGGCCTTTCTTTTTGGTCTGGCCATTAGTATCATTAGCCCATAGCATTATCCACGGGTTCGTCGAGCGGAGATCAATGTGGACTTCGAGTTGAACGAGGATCAGCAAACGATCCGCGCAGCCGTCGCCGAGCTGGCCGGGAAGTTCGACGATCACTACTGGATGACCAAGGATCAAGCGCACGAGTTTCCCACCGAGTTCTACGACGCGTTCGCCGAGGGCGGCTGGCTCGGCATCACCACGCCAGAGGAATACGGCGGGCACGGCTTCGGCATTACCGAGGCCTCCATCATCCTCGAGGAAGTCGCAGCCAGCGGGGCCGGGATGAATGGCGCCAGCTCGATGCACCTGTCGATCTTCGGAATGCACCCGGTGATCGTGCACGGATCCGAAGAGCTCAAGGCCCGCACGCTCCCCCGAATCGTCACCGGCGACTTGCACGTATGTTTCGGTGTCACGGAGCCGGGCGCGGGACTGGACACGACCAAGATCACGACCTTCGCGCGGCGTGACGGCGATCGCTACATCGTCAATGGCCGAAAGGTATGGATCTCCAAGGCGCTGGAATCGGAGAAGGTCCTGCTGCTGACCCGGACCACGAAGCTCGAGGACGTCAAGCGCAAGACCGAAGGCCTGACACTATTCCTGACTGACCTTGATCGCAGCAAGGTCGAGATCCGCCCGATCTCGAAGATGGGCCGAAACGCGGTCAGCTCCAACGAATTGTTCATCGACGGTCTCGAGATCCCGGTCGAGGACCGCGTCGGTGAGGAGGGTGAGGGTTTCCGCTACATCCTCGATGGTCTGAATCCCGAGCGCTGTCTGATCGCCGCCGAAGCGCTGGGCATCGGGCGCGCCGCGCTGCGCACAGCAGTTCGCTATGGCAACGAACGCGAGGTGTTTGGCCGGCCGATCGGCATGAACCAGGGCCTGCAGTTTCCATTGGCCGACTCGCTGGCCCGCCTGGACGCAGCCGAGCTGGTGCTGCGCAAGGCCACCTGGCTCTACGACCAAGGCAAACCCTGCGCACGCGAGGCCAATACAGCGAAGTACCTGTGTGCGGACGCCGGTTTCGACGCGGCCGACCGAGCACTACAAACACACGGCGGCATGGGGTACTCGGAGGAGTACCACGTGGCGCGGTACTTCCGCGAGGCGCGGCTTACCCGCATCGCGCCGATCAGCCAGGAGATGATCCTCAACTACTTGGGCGAGCACGTGCTGGGCCTGCCGAGGAGCTACTGATGACACAGCGGCGTGACGTGTTCCGGCTCGACGGCCGCTCGGCGTTGGTGACCGGGGCGGGCAGCGGTGTTGGCGAGGCGATCGCCCGCGCGTTTTCCGCGGCGGGCGCCGCGGTACTGGTGACCGATGTCGACAAGGACGCTGCGGTGGCGACAGCGGAATCCATCGCCGCCGGCGGCGGCACCGCTACACCATTTGTGCTCGACGTGCGCGATTCGGCGGCGGCGGCGGAAGCGGCCGCGGCGGCCGCCGAAATGGGCGGCGGCACATTGCACATCCTGGTGAACAACGCGGGCGCTATCGCGCCGGCGATGTTCGCGGACCTGTCCGAGGAAAACTTCCGCCGCATCATCGACATCCACCTGGTGGGCAGCTTCGTCTGCAGCCAAGCGGCGCTGGCACACCTGCCGACCGATGGCACGGGGCGCATCATCAACGTCACCTCCGCCGCCGGACTGACCGGGACCATTGGGCAGGCCAACTACGGGGCCGCAAAGGCCGGCATCGTCGGGCTGACGAAGTCGCTCGCGCGCGAGCTGGCCCGCCAATCCATCACGGTGAACGCCGTTGCGCCGCTGGCCGCCACTGCCATGACCGAGAACATCCGGAGCAACGAGAAGCTGGCCGCCAAGACGTTGGCCCGGATTCCCTTGGCGCGCTGGGCATTCCCGGATGAAATCGCCCCGACGTTCGTCTTCCTGGCCTCGGACGCCGCGTCTTACATCACCGGACAGGTGTTACCCGTTGACGGCGGGACGGTGATCTGATGGGCCGCAAGGTGACCGGGCCATTCGCCTCGACAGGCCGCGAGGTCTACATCGCCGAGGCCGTACGCACTCCTACCGGCAAGTCCCACCCTGAGCGCGGCTGGTACCGGGACACGCACCCGAACGCGATGTTGGCCGCCTGCTACGCCGAGTTGATCGCCCGAAGCGGTATCGAGGCCGAGGTGGTCGAGGACCTGGTGATCGGCTGCACCGCCCCGTTTGGTGAGCAGTCCCGCAACATTGCCCGCAACGCCTGGTTGCAGGCCGGCTATCCGCCAGAGGTACCGGCGACGACGCTGGACAGGCGCTGCGGCTCAGCGCAGACCGCAGTGGAGATGGGTGCGGCACTGGTGGCCTCGGGCACTCACGACGTCGTGATTGCCGGCGGTGTTGAACACATGGGCCACGTCCCCATCGACTCCCCCGTCAAGCTCTCCGAACTGTACGGGGACCCTTGGCCGGCCGAGCTGCGTGACCGCTACAGCTTTGTGCACCAAGGCGAGAGCGCCGAGATGATCGCCGACCAATGGGGGCTGGACCGTGACGAGATGGATGCCTTCGCCGCGCGTTCGCACCAGAACGCCGCCAAGGCGATAGCCGACGGCCGATTCTTCGCCGAGATGGTCCCGATGACCCTCGACGGCCAGCTCCGCCACTCCGACCAATGCGTGCGTCCCGAGACGACCGTGGAGACGCTGGCCAACCTCAAGCCGGTATTTCGAAAAGAAGGCGGACGAGTCACCGCCGGATCCTCATCGCCGATCAGCGATGGCGCCGCCGCGGTGCTTCTGTGTTCTGGCGACGCCGCGCGCCGGCTCGATCTCCGGGTACGGGCGCGGATCGTCGACCAGACGACGGTCGGCGTGGATCCAATCATCATGCTGACGGGGCCCATTCCCGCGACGCGAAAACTGTTGCAGCGCAATGCTATCAGCGTCGCGGATATCGATTTGTTCGAGGTCAACGAGGCCTTCGCGTCGGTTGTCCTGGCCTGGCAGCGCGAGCTCCAGCCAGAAGCAGACCGCGTGAACGTCAATGGTGGAGCGATCGCACTAGGCCACGCCGTCGGCGCCACCGGCGCCAGGCTGATCGCGACCATGGTCGCCGAACTCGATCGCCGTGAGGCCGATCTCGGCCTGGTCACCATGTGCTGCGGCGGGGGCCTGGGCACAGGCACGTTGATCCAGCGGGTACCGACGTGATCGACTTCAGCAAGTATCTGACCAAGGGAGCCGGAGTCTGGTGGGGGCAAGCCGCCGCCGAGCCGCGCCCTCTCGTCGACGCGCTGATCGCGCAGACCGAACGTATCGGCCCGCTACGGGTTTTCACCGGGCTCAGCTGGAACGACCAACTCGCGGTCAGCATGCCCGAAGCCGTGTCGATGTTCTCCTACGGCGGGCTTGGTGAGCTCCGTGAGCTCGGCAAATCGGGTCGCCTGGAAGTTGTGCCGTGCCACTACTCGGCGCTCCCACGAATGTTCGCCGAAGGCCGGTTGCCGTCTGACGTGGGCCTCGTTCAGGTGTCGGCGCCCGACGAGCACGGCAGGTGCTCGTTGGGGATCGGCGTCGACTACGTCGCCGATGCACTGCGGCACACCCCGGTACTCATTGCCGAGATCAACCAGAGGATGCCCGCCACCCTGGGCACCCAACGGATTCCGCTCGAGCGCTTCGCGGCGACCATCAACACCGACCGGTCACTGCCCGAGGATCCGACCCGCGCACCGGGTGTCACCGAGGGACGGATCGCCGCCCATATCGCCGAACTCGTCGAGGATGGCGACACGGTGCAGTTGGGAGTGGGCTCGATGGGCGCAGCGGTGCTCGACGCGCTGGCCGAACACCAGGACCTGGGGTTTCACACCGGCATGATCACCGACGGGCTGCTCCGCCTCGTCGACAAGGGCGTGGCGACCGGCAGCCGCAAAGAGATCGATCCGGGGCTGATAGTGGCCGGGACTGCACTGGGTTCCGCGGAGCTCTACCACCGAGTGCCGGAACTGCCAGCGAGATTCCTTCCGACCAGCTACACCCATAGCCCGCTGGTGCTTTCGCGGCTGCGCTCTCTGGTTTCGGTGAACTTCGCCGTCGAGGTCGATCTGACCGGTCAGGTGGGCGCCGAGGTCAGCCGCGGGGTATACGTCGGCGCTGTCGGTGGGTCGGTGGACTTCGCCAGGGCCGCCGCGCTCACCGGAAAGCGTTCGATCATCGCACTGCGCGCCACGTCGGGAGGTCGGTCCACGATAAAGGCCGCACTCGACGGTGGGGTCGTCACCACTGCGCGTTCCGACGTCGATGCCGTCGTCACCGAATACGGTGTCGCACACCTGCGCGGCTGCAGCATCGGCGAGCGGGCCAGGCGCATGGCCGCGATCGCCGCCCCGGAATTCCGCGAGCGCCTCGACCGTGAAAGGAACACATTGTGAACGGATTGCCCGCGCACGTCGAGATCCGTGAGGTGGGACCGCGCGACGGATTTCAGAACGAGCCCGAGACCATCGCCACCGCCGACAAGATTCGGCTCATCAACCAACTCGCCCTCACCGGCCTGAAGCGGATCGAGGTCGCCAGCTTCGTGCGGCCCGACGTCATCCCGCAGCTGTCCGACGGTGTCGAGGTCCTCAACGGCGTCGACACGCCTGACGACGTCTCGTTGATGGTGTTGGTGCCCAACAGCAAGGGCCTCGACAACGCCCTGCGGGTCCGCCAGACCTTTTCCGAGGTGGCCATTTTCGTCAGCGCATCGGAGACGCACAATAAGAAGAACGTGAATCGGACAATCGCGGAATCCATGGCCGACAACGAGATCATCGCCAAGCGCATCGTTGCCGAAGATCTGCGAT
Organism: Mycobacterium barrassiae; assembly: GCF_025822765.1. GTDB lineage: Bacteria > Actinomycetota > Actinomycetes > Mycobacteriales > Mycobacteriaceae > Mycobacterium > Mycobacterium barrassiae. Next base: position 35,896 of record NZ_JACKUK010000026.1, read on the forward strand.
GCGCCGCCGTCGTCGCGACATCGTATGGTTGCCCGTTCGAAGGCAGGGTGCCGATGACGCGGGTGCTCGACATCGCCGAGCAGTTCGCCGCGGCAGGTGCCACCGAGGTCGGCTTCGGCGATACCACGGGGATGGCCAATCCCGCCTATGTCGAGGAGTTCTTCGCCGCCGCCATCGAGCGCCTCCCCGGCGTCGAGGTCACCGCACACTTCCACAACACCCGCGGCCAGGGCCTCGCCAACGCGTATGCCGCACTTCGGGCCGGCTGCACCAGCTTCGAGTCGAGCTTCGGGGAACTCGGCGGCTGCCCCGTGCCCGCCGGTTCTACCGGAAACATCGCGTCGGAGGACCTGATCAGCATGTTCGAGGAGATGGGCGTATCCACCGGGGTTTCGCTGGCGGGGCTCATCGATGCGGCCCGCGCGGCCCAGAGTGTCCTCGGCAGGAAACTGACCAGCCATTCGATCGTCGCGGGTCCGATCGACTGGAGGTCGAACCCAAGCGCACCGTCCTGCCGTTAGACCGTCCCATCACCGAATGTCAGAGGAGAGAACATATGAGCAATCGCGTCGCATTCGTCACCGGCGGAGCCCAAGGCATCGGCCAGGGCATCTCAGAGACGCTCGGCGCCAACGGGTTCCGGGTCGCCGTCGCCGACCTGAACCTCGAAGCCGCAGAAGCCACCGCGAAACGCATCACCGACGCCGGTGGCGAAGCCGTCGCCGTTCAGGTCGACGTGACCGATACCGAGTCGGTCAAGGGTGCAGTCAAGACCGTCGTCGCAGAACTCGGTGAGATCGAGATCGTGGTCAACAACGCCGGCTGGGACGACTTCATGCCCTTCCTGAAAACCTCGGAAGATTTCTGGGACAAGATCCTTGATATCAACTTCAAGGGCCAACTGCGCGTCATGCACGCCATCGTGCCGGGAATGGTGGAGCGGGGGTTTGGACGGGTGATCAACATCGGTTCGGACGCCGGCCGAGTCGGCTCGTCTTTGGAGGCGGTCTATTCCGGGGCCAAGGGCGGCATCATCGCGTTCACCAAGACCCTCGCGCGCGAGGTGGCGACCAAGGGTGTCACCGTCAACACGGTCTGCCCCGGCCCCACGGACACGCCCGCCTTGCGCAAGTTCGCGGACGCGTCCGGCGAGGATGCCGACAAGGTGATCGGCGGGATGACCCGCTCGGTGCCGATGAAGCGCTTGGCCCAGCCGTCCGACATCGCCGCGGCGGTCGCGTTCTTCGCCTCCGATGCCGCGGAATACACCACCGGTCAGACGCTGTCCGTCAGCGGCGGCCTGACTATGGCCTGAGCCAATCCTCCACCAGCAGAATGAGATCCCCATGAATGAATCACCGGCGCCCGTAACCTGGAGACGGGACGGCGTCATCGTCGAGATCAACCTGAACGGGCCACCCGCCAACGCGCTGGGGCCCGCGATCGTCAACGGCCTGCACGCGGCGATGGGATCCGCGGAGGTGGCCGACGCCAAGGTGCTGATCATGACGTCGTCGGTGCCGGGCTTCTTCGCCGCCGGCGCTGACATCAAACACATGTCGTCGGTCGACGCGGCATCGTTCCGGGAGTATGGCGACGGGCTACGTGCGGCACTTGATCGACTCACCCGCCTGCCATTGGTCTCTGTCGCCGCCATCGATGGCCTGGCTCTTGGGGGCGGTCTCGAGTTGGCGATGGCGTGCACCATGCGGGTCGCCGCAACATCGGCTCGGCTCGGCCTTCCCGAAGTCAAACTGGGCCTCATCCCCGGCGCGGGTGGAACACAGCGGCTGCCCCGTCTGGTCGGCCGTGGCCGCGCACTCGACATCATGCTCACGGGCCGGCAGGTCGAGGCGGATGAGGCGTACTGGATCGGCCTGATCGATCGCTTGGCCGACCCGGGGGAAACCGCCGGGGCAGCCGCGTGGCATCTCGGCCATCAGTTGGCCGCTGCGTCCACACCTGCCCAACTCGCCGTGGTCCGCACCGTCGATGCCGCTTGCGATCGACCGCTGGCCGACGGCTTGCACTACGAGGTCGAACAGGTTCAAGAGTTGTTCGAACGCGGCGAGGCGCTCGAGGGTCTACGCGCGTTCATCGACAAGCGCGCACCCGAATTCGTCTGATCATCCGGAGGTGGCTTCATGATTGATCTCGAACGGCGCTATGAAACATTGCTTCTCGTGTCGCCCGCAAACGGTGTGGTCCAGGTGACGCTCAACCGGCCCGACCGTTTCAACTCGATGACGGCGACCATGTTCAACGAGCTGGAAGCGGTCGCGCGCGAGATCGGCGACGACCGTGACGTCCGGGTGGTGATCCTGACCGGGGCGGGCAAGGCGTTCTGCTCGGGCTACGACCTCGACGATGCCGAAAAGCTTCCGACACTGGGGGCTCTGGGCATGCTGGACCTTCAGGAGCGCGCCGCCCGGGCGCTCGGCGCCGTGCGAGGGGTCCCAGTACCGGTGATCGCCGCGGTCAACGGGCCTGCCGCCGGCGGTGGTATGTCGCTGACACTGATGGCCGACATCCGGCTCGGATCGCCAGCGGCGAAGTTCAACGCCGCATTCGTCCGAATCGGGCTGTCGGCCGGCGATCTGGGTGCCTCCTGGTTGCTGCCGCGGCTCATCGGTCCGTCCAAGGCCGCCGAGATCGCATTCGCCGGACGCATGGTCGAGGCCGAGGAGGCAGAACGCATCGGTCTGCTCAACCGGGTGACCGGTGCCGATGACCTGCTCGACCAGACGCTGGCCATGGCGACGCAGATATGTGCGAACTCCCCCGGGGGCATCCGGATGTCCAAACGGGCATTGCAGGCCAACATGGAAGTCACGTCCTTCGCCGCAGCCCTCGAGCTGGAGAATCGCGGTCAGGCACTCCTGACGCGCTGTGAGGACATGACCGAGGCGCTGGACGCCTTCAAAGCCAAACGTGCGCCGAACTTCGCCGGGCGGTGAGCATGAAGATCGGCACGAAGCGTTGGAATCGGGTTGCGCGGCGGCCGCTGGCCGATGTCCTCGAGGAACTGCGCACCGCAGATACCCTGGCTTTCGACGAAGTTCGACCCGACATCCTCGTGATGTCGGTGAACCGGCCACACCGGGGAAACTCGCAGACAGTCGAGATGTTCGGCGAACTCGCTTGGGCCGCAGCCACTCTACGAACTGCGCACTTGCGGACACTCATCATCACCGGCGCAGGAGGCAAGGCGTTCTGCACCGGCTTCGACCTCGATGAGGTCGATGCTCTGACCACGATGACGGTGCCGGAGTTCACGGATCTCATCGAAACCGCCGCGTCCGTGTCGACCGGACTGCGCGGCCTGCCCTATCCGGTGATAGCTGCAGTCAGCGGCCCCGCGGCCGGTGGCGGGTTGTCATTGGCCCTAGCCGCCGATATCCGAGTCGCCGACGAGACAGCGAGTTTCAGCGCCGGTTTCGTGCGGATCGGCTTGTCCATCGGCGAGCTCGGCACATCGTGGAACCTGGCCCGGTTGATCGGTTCTGGCAGGGCAGCAGAGCTGGCGTACACCGGACGGACTGCGCGGGCCGCCGAAGCGATGCGGATCGGCCTGGTCGACCGACTCACCGATGCGGACACCGCGCTCGAGGCGGCCCTCGAGATGGCCGAAACCATCGCCGAAAACTCTTGGGAGGGTGTGCGCTCCACCAAGAACGCGTTGGTGCGCAACATGGAGAACGACTCCTTGCGGTCTGCACTGGAAATCGACACCCGCGGTCAGGCGCTGAATCTTCGACAGGCTGAGTCGCGGTGACGACCGCGAGCGAGCAGGACAGCGGGCTGCACCCTACCGACGACCTTCGGCACCGGCCGGTGGCTGGGGAGCGCACCCGCGACAGTCTGTTCTGGCAGCTGACCATGCCGGAACACGAACTAGGCATGCAGGTCTATCTGTACCTCACTGGCACTGGAAAGGCCGGGTACAACGTCTGCGTGTGGGGACCGGACGCGCGACCGTTGGCGCTGCACCAACACGCCGGCCGGATACCCGACGAAGCCGATCTGGACGACTTGACATTCGACGGCCTGACGCTGAGTCAGCCCGAGCTGCTGAAGTCCTGTTTGATGACCTACGACCGTGACGACGTCCGGATCGAATTCGCCTTCACCGGCATTCACGACGCATTCAGCTACCGCAGTAACCCCGACGGCTTGCCGTCATGGTTCGCGGTGAACCGGATCGAACAGACGGGCCGGGTGCACGGAGGTATCGAGGTCTCCGGTCGCCGCATCGAGTGGGACCGGATCGGTCACCGCGACCATTCCTGGGGCGTTCGCGACTGGGGTGTGCCGCAGCATTGGAAATGGTTTGTCGCGTACACCGAATCGGGCCGGGCCGTCAACGGATGGATCTGGATCGCCAAGGGCGAGTGGGGTTTCGCCGGGTATGTCGTGAGTGATGGGGTGACCTACCCGATTCAGCACATCGACCAACACGCCGAATACGGTGAGCAGATGCGGCAACGCCGGCTGCGGGCCACCTTGACCGACGTCACCGGGACCCGAACCGAGCTGGAACTCGATGTGTTCGGGGTCATCGAACTGCCGACGCACGACCGGTTGCAGACCGTGATCCGCGAAGGCGCATGCCGTGCGGTCATCGATGGCGAGCAAGGTGCGGGGCAGTTCGAGACTCACTGGCAGGGAAGCTATCTGGACTATCTCACAGGTCAGGCCAGATGACGTGGTTCTGGTCCGTTGAGCAGCTCGACCAGCTGGGCAAGTATCTCTCCGAGCACGGTCTGTGCGGCCCGACGGTTACCGCCTCGCCCATCGGCGACGGCCATTCCAACCTGACGTTCCTGGTGTCCGACGGCCACTCGCAAGTCGTGGTGCGGCGTCCGCCGCCACCGCCTCTGCCCCCGGGTGCCCATGATGTGCTGCGGGAGGCCACGCTGCTGCATGCACTCGCAGAGACGGATGTCCCCACACCCCGGGTGTTGGCCACCGCCTCCGCGAACGAGCTGCTCGACGTTCCAATGTTCGTGATGGAGTTCGTCGATGGGACGGTCATCACCGAATCGACACCGGCCACCGGCGACGACGTGGAGCTGCGACGGTACATCGGCGAGTCTCTCGTGGACACGCTGGCCGCGTTGCACACCGTTCCGTGGCGTGACGTCGGTCTTGGCGACTTCGGCAAGCCCGAGGGCTTCAACGCGCGGCAGTTGCGGCGAATGCGGTCGCTGATCGAGATCGACGGATCCATCCCCAAGCCATTTGCCCCGTTGGATGAGTGGCTGCTGTCATATGCGCCGCCCGAATCCGCAACATCGATCGTTCACAACGACTTTCGTATCGGCAACATGATCGTCGACCTCACAACGGGTTGTGTCGCCGCAGTACTGGACTGGGAGCTCGCGACCATCGGCGACCCGCTTGCGGACCTCGGGTACCTTCTCGCGTCGTGGCCGGTGCAGGGCGAGCCGGTCGTCCCGACTGCAGCGATGGCCACCGCGGTGCTCGAGGCGGGTTATCCGAGCCGCACGGCGCTGCTCGACCGCTACGCCGACCGGACTGGCGCCGACCTGTCGGGGCTGAACTGGTATGCCGCGCTGGCGATGTACAAGCTGGCCGCGCTCTACGAATACAGCGGCAGGCGGTTCGACGCGGGCGTGGGCGACCCCTATTACGCTGACCCGGCGTTTGTACCGGCGTTCTTGGCGGCAGGCGAACGGCTGGCCGGCGATCCGATCGCCTGAATCGCGGCCGGCCCCTACACCGAACGCGCCGCCTTGGCGGCGGCCGAGGCGGCCTTGCTGCGCTCCCGGGCCTCGGCCCAGTCTGCATCGCTCAGCGCGGTGAGGCCGGCGAAGGTGTTCGGCCCGGCGAGCCGCTGACCGCCATCCATCGCGATGGTTTCACCGGTGAGGTAATCGCAGGCATCCGAGAACGCGAACACGGTCAGGTTCGCCAACTCGTCGATGGTGCCGGATCGACCGAGGGGAATCTGATCCACCTGCGTGGCCCCGACGGAGCTCTTGTCAGTGGGGTTGAGCATCTCCCACGCGTACTCGGTCGGAATAGGGCCCGGTGCAAGCGCATTGATCCGAATTCCGTAACGGCCCCATTCCACCGCCAGGGACATCGTCATCGCGTGCACCGCGGCTTTCGCCATGGCCGACGGGACCACGAACGCCGATCCGGACCACACCCACGTGGTGAGGTTCGACAGCACGGATCCGGGCAGGCCGGCGGCGATCCACCGCTTGCCTAGGGCAACGGTGGTGTTGAACGACCCGGTCATGACGGTCGACGTCACTGCCTCGAAGGCTCGCTGGCTCAGCGAGGCGGTCGGGGCGATGAAGTTCGCGGCGGCGTTGTTGAGCAGCCCGGTCAGCGGCCCATGCCGCTCCCAGATCTCGTCGACCGCCGCGTCCACCGAGGCGGAATCCCGCACGTCGACAGTCTGATAATGCACGGCGCCTTCGCGGCCGTCGGCAGCCTCTTCGGCGGCCTCGGCGAGCACCGCGCCACGCCGGCCCCAAAGATGCACTTCGGCGCCGTGCCTGGCCAGCCGACCGGCCACTCCGCGGCCGAGACCCGTTCCGCCGCCGGTAATGAGGATCCGCTTATCTGACAACACATCCGGTGCGAAGATTTCACGCTTCGTTGGGCTCATCGACGTACACCTTCCCAATGTTGGTCTTACCATATTAAATATCGACTGTTATGCTATCACCGTGCCGCCGGTCGATCATGAACTGAATCTCACCATGCAGGCCGTCCTGACCAGCGTCAGCTGGGGCCTGACCGCGGTACTCCTGGCGATCGCAATCTGGTTGGGTGTGCGCGAGCGGACACCGTTCTACGCCCTCATCGTGTTGGCAGCCGGCGTAGGCGCATTCGCCGAACCCCTCTACGACGTTGCGATGATGCTGTACTTCTACTCCACACCAGGCATGTGGACGCATTTCACGGCGTTTGACATCCCGCAGCCGATCTGGACACATAGCGGATATGTGGTGCTCTACGCCGCTCCGGCGATGTACATCGCTCACCAGATCAGTCGGGGAACGATGACCCGCCTCAAGCTGTTCGGCTTGGCCGGCATCACGCTGCTTGAATCCGCCGTCTTCGAGATCGTCGGCATCAACGGCGGACTCTACAGTTACTGGGGGCCGCATGTATTTCGGATCTTCGAGTACCCGCTGGTGATTGGTGTGCTCGAAACGGCTCAAGTGATCTGCTTCGCCATTGTGGCATCTCAGCTGCGTGCCCGCACCGCCAGTCAGTGGCATCTACTCGGTCTGTTGGTGCTTTTTCCATGCACCTTTTTCGGCGCCAACTTCGGCTTGGGTTGGCCGACGATCATCGCTATTCATCTCGAGAACACCTCGACATCGGTCGTTGTGGCGGCAACGGTGGTGAGTATTGGCCTCGCGGCGGTCATGATCCGGATGTCCGCTTCCTTCCTGCCGCGGGTAGCAGCCGGCGACGCCAGGGTCAGGCAGAACACCGCCACAGAACACGCGCTGCCGGCCGTTCGTAGCGGCGATCCGATCTGAGGAGGCCAGCAATGTCTGCATCCACGTCAACCAATGTTCGACACGGCTTTTTCATCCTTGCCGGCGTCGTCGCGTTGCTGTTGACCTGGCCGCACGCATTCGAATGGATGGCCGCCGGGGGAAACATCCTCAACCCGGTCGCGTTCTTCGGCGACGCGATCGCGGCTGGTGGCACCGCGGCGTTCCTCAGCATCGACATGGCCATCGCCTGGCTCGTATTCATGGTGTGGGTTGTATTCGACTGCAAGCGAATCGGCCTGGGGTATAAATGGGGCTGGTTCTTCGTGGCGTTGTCTTACATCGGTGTATCGATGGCGTTCCCGGTATATCTCGTGACTCGTGAGCGCTACCTTGAGAAGCGTACTCGCACCGACAAATTGAGCACCTATCAGACCTGACGGTTCCCCGAGGCCGGATCGCTCGGTCGGTTTTGGTCCTGTGGCACTAGCGGGTTGAGGCGCCGGGCAATGGGCATGCGGATTCAATGTTCGGGTCGGTCCGTGCAGCGTTAGATGACTGACGTCTCGCCCAGATTGGAAACGAAATCCCGAACTTTCGCCGTCTCGGCCGAATCGAACTCGTCCGCACCCACCGTATCCGCCGCAAGGCGGAGCATCGACGGTCCCTCGTCTACCAGGAGCCGGCTAAGCCTGAGCGCCGCAATGGTTCTCAATGCTGGCGCCAAGACGCGCTGCGCTTCGTCGGCATCACCCGCCCCGGCGAGGCAGAGCGCGTACTGGAGCGCGGCCCGAAGGTGTGCGCGCGGACGCCGGCTTCGGTCGACGGTGTCAATGCGAACGCGTGCTCGACTGCAGGCTGCGTCGAGCGCTGACGGCCGGCCGTCGTTGAGGAGGAGCCGGATCTGTGAGTCCTCCTTGAACTCCGCTGTCGCATCATTCTTACCATCGAGCGGCTGTGGACCTTGACTCATCACGCGGGCTGAGAGCGTCTCGTTGACCCGTTCATTTGACATCGTCGCCAATCTGACCTGTTCATACACAAGGCGCGCCTCGAGCCTGGGAAGTTGCAGTGCCCTTGCCATCTCAAGGCCTTCGGCGAGGCGGCGGTCGGCGGCAGCTGTGTCACCGCGGGCGAATTTCAGCCGAGCTCCGGTGCCGAACGCCGCCAGCATGAAGTCGACGATGCCACCCTCGGCACCGAGTTCGTACGCGTCGTCTAGCAATTGCTCTGCCTCATCGAGTTGGCCGTGTTCGTAGAGAAGCTCCCCCAACAATGAGCCGGCGAGTTTTGCGACGTAGGTCGGGCGCCCTGACGGTAATAGCGCAATTCGCATCGCATGTCGCAGATGTGCTTCGGCGCCCGCCACATCGAGCTGCTCGTTTTCGGCGATCGCCGCGAAACAGTATCCGTAGCTGACGCTTAGTGTTCCGGAGATCTGGCGATGGTATTGGCGTCCCCACCTCTGCCAGCGAAGTGCTTCGTCATAGTCCGACGCAAGGAGCGCACCGAACGAGGCGAGATCGGCTGCACGACATAGAATCCACGGGCGAAGCGTGTCCGCCCTCTCAACACACGCGGCAACCGTAGCGTCGGTGGAAGAGCCGACGCGGTCCTGGAAAGCGGCGATCACGGCGCGAATGAGATCCATTTCGGCGCGCACGTCGCCAGCCTCGTCTGCCGGGAGCGCGTCGAGTCCGACATCGGCCAGGCGAAGCGCGTCCTCAGCCGCGGCCGGGCGGTGAAGCACCACATTCGCCCAGGCAATGTCGACCTGCAGCCGCGGACGGTCATCGGCGTCCTGCGCCGGCAGCTTGGCCGCCAGTCCGATCAATGTGCTCATCTGGGACTGCTCGTTCAGATCGGCGGCAGCCTGCTCGACGGCATCCACGGCCTGCGCGGTGTCTCCGGCAAGGATCAGATGATCGACGGCCTGGCTGAGCATCCTCTGTTCGGTGAACCACTGTGCGGCTTTGCGGTGTAGATCCGATATGCGATCCTCCGCGTCACGTTCAAGGCGGTGCAAAAGGAACTCGGCGAAAAGTTGGTGGTACTGAAACCAGGTTCCGGCGGCGTCGGTCCTACGCAGGAAGAGGTCGCGTCTTTCGATCTCCTCGAGGAGGCTTCGACTCCGGCGGTCGCCGGTCAGAGCAGTGGCCAATCCGCTGCAGATCTGCTTGGGGATGCACGTCGACAGCAGAAACTCCAGCAGGTCGGATTCAAGGCTGTCCAAAACGTTGGACGCGAGATATTCGCCAATTGCTTTGTCCCGCCCGGACAAATGCTCGATCAATGCGGCTGGATCGGAGTGCTCGCGGAGTGACAACGACGCCAACTGCAGGGCGGCGGCCCACCCGTCGGTCGACTCTTCCAGCCCGGCCACGTCGGCGCTCGTGAGGTCGAGGCCGCAGTGGTCGACGAGCAACGCCCGGGATTCGGCCGTATCGAACTTGAGGAGCGACGCATCGATTTCAACGAGCTCTCCCTGAACTCGCAACGTCGAGAGCGGTAGCCCAGAGCCAGTCCGGCTAGCGACTATCACATGCAGGTGATGACAGCAATTCTCAAGCAGATAGGCGAGAGCGCTCGTCGTCTCGGCATTGCCTATCCGATGCCAGTCGTCAAGTACCAGCACCAAGGTTTGATTGTCGGAATGCAGGCGATTTATCAATGCGTTGAAGACGAATTGGTGCGTGTTTTCCAACCGGCCGTCGAGTTCCTGTTGCAGTTCGTCGGCGAGGTCAGGCATGGTTCGCCGAATAGCCTCAATCAGGTGGGCGAGGAACCAGATCGCGTCGTTGTCATCGCTGTCGATGGCCAGCCATGCGCCATTCAAGCCCTCGCGGGTGAGGATTTCGCCCCACTGTGCTGCCAGGGTGCTCTTCCCGTAGCCCGCGGGCGCGTGGATGAGGACCAACTTCGGTCTTCTCCCGGACCCAAGGCGGTCGAGGATGTGTCGCCGCGGCACGGTCGGGCGGTTAAACGTCGGCGGTCGGAACCGTGTCGGTGCGCTCGGCGGGTACTGCGCCCTCGCGGCCGCACCCGACCCGTCCGCCCCTAATGCCAGGGGCGCCGAACGCCCCATCGATGGAGGAACGGGAGTGCCTGTGTCGGAGGGTGATTCATCAGCATCGGCCGACGGTTCCGGTAATTCGAGCGGAATCTCGGCGATGGTGAGCCCGATGTGGGTGCCGGCTTTCCTCAGCACCTCACCGAACTCCGCGGCTGAACTGGGGCGCCGCGATGGATCGGTATTCAAGCCGAGCTCTATTGCCGAGCAGACGTCATCTTGCACGCCCTGCGCGCGGAGATCGGGGATGGGACCCGCGAACACGCGACGAACAAAGGCGATCGGATTCTCGCCCGCGCGGAATGGGAATGGCGGGGCTCCGTTGAGCAGCGCGAAGACTGTCGCCGCCAGCCCGTAAACGTCCGCTGCCGCCGAGGGGGTGCGACCCTCGAACAGCTCCGGCGCGGTGTAGGCCGGTGATCCAACGATGGTGTTTGCAGCGGTTTCCCGGCTACCCGTGATGCGCGCAATGCCGAAGTCGCAGAGTTGCGGTTCCCCGTAGGCAGTGAGAAGGATGTTGGGGGGCTTGACATCTCGATGTAGGACACCAGCGCGGTGCGCGGTTTCCAGAGCGCCGGCCATACGGACCCCTACCGTCAACGCTTCACCGACGGAGAGCGGTCCATGACCTTTGATCCAGGAGTCCAACGTGTTTCGACTGTGGTAAGGCATCACGATGTACGGGCGTCCGGCAAACGTTAGGCCGCAATGCAACACGGGCACGATGTTCGGGTGGCCAGAGACCCGCCCCATGGCCCGCTGCTCGCGCTGGAAGTGTTCGAGGTCGAAGTCGTCCTGATCTGAACTGAGCACCTTGATCGCGACGACGCGGTCCAGTGACGGCTCGTTGCAGCGGTACACCACTCCGAATCCGCCGCGCCCCACTGGCTCAGCGTCGCAGTAGCCCTCTGCCTCGAGTTCGGCGACGATACCGATGGCGAGGCCGCGTTGAGTCCTGTCGTCCGTCGGCGTTCCCATCCCAGATGCCTTCGCTGTGGCCGTTCAGCCTACTCCCGTCGCTGCTGGCGGATCGCAGATCCGATGGCTTGTGACACTTCCCTAGCTCGGCGGATAGGCCGGCGGCGGGAACACGCCTCGCAGGATCCACGGGAACCAGTCGATGCCGTATTCGATCTCGTCGCTGCCGTCATAATCAGGGTTGGGATCGAGCGCAGAATTCTCCGCAAGGACGACTCCAGGTGGAAGCCCCGCTTCTGGCCCAAGCGGTGAGTCCTCGACGGGTACCTCAGGCTGCCCGTAGACGGCGACCACGACGGTGCGATCCAAACTGTTTTCCGACCACACCCCCACCTGGGTGTTGGCGCAGTTGGACATGATCGCGAAATAGGCAGGGTTGTAATACCACTGGTTGATCAGCGCGATACCGCTGATCGCCAAGGCTGGATTGATCGCCACCGTCTCCGTCACTGTGCCCCGATAGCCGGCGGCCTGAGCACGGCTTTGTGCGGTGGACCCGTCAGAGCCGACATCTCCGTTCAGGTTGCGGTTGTTCAGCACATCTCTCGTGTGCCACTCGGCTGCCAGCTGCAACTGCGGATTGATCTTGACGTCGTTCTTGCAGCCGGCCTGATGCTGAACGGTGTAGACGTTGGCGACCACGCTTTCGTTGAGTCGCTTGTTGTCGGCATGCGCGCTGGGCGTGCAGAGCAGGCTTGCGACAACGACTGCAACGAAAGGCAGCGTCAGCGACGGATATCGCATGTCGTGTCCTTCGTGTCAGACGGGCTCGAATTGGGAGATCAGCCACCGGCCATCGATCTTGTCGAGCGTGACCCGGACGCTGGATGCGCTGTTGGTCGGCGCCTCCTTGCCGACGACGACGGTCTGGTTGACGAACAGCAGGACCACGGCGTGGTCGGCGCTGGCGGATGTCGACGTCGCCGCCGGGACGGTTGCCACGGCGGATATCTGCTTCTGCTTTGCCCCCGGGATCACCACATCGCGGGTCAGCGACGTGTAGGAGTCCAGGAATTCACCGGTCAGTCTGCTCTTCGCGGCTTCGAGGTCCTTTTCCACGGTCTCCGGCCGGTAGGACAGCAGGGCGATTGTGCCATCGCTGGCAGCCCGCATGGATTCACCGTGGGCCACGTCAACTTCGCGGGCCGAGTCCCCTTCGTACTTCAGAAAACCCGCGGCGAAGACCAGCAGCATCGCCAGCCCGGGCAATACCCCGTAGGCGACCGCGCGCGACCAGCGGATGCGGCGCTCATCTGCTGTTTGCACCGGCTCGGCTTGCGTCTCCGCTACCACGTCGGTGGCGGTTGGCTCGTCGGCACTGCGGAAGTTCGGCCACCTCATGACACAAACTCCACGTTGGAGACTTTGGCCTGATCTCCGACCCTTTCCACGGAGATCCGCATCCGCCATGCCCGCGGGTCCTGTTCAGGGGCACCCGCATTCGATGTTTTCACCGCCACGGCCACCAACACCTGGGCTGAGCCGTCCCCCTCCGACTCCACCCCCGCCTCAGTAATTGTGCCGACCGACGTCGACTTGGCCTGCTTGACCACGTCGACGAACGGCTGTGACCGCGTGGCGAAGTCGTCGTGGAACTGGCCGGTGGCACCGTCAAGAATGCGCTGTATATCGTGTTCGGCATGCTGCCAGTCGATGGTGGTCAAGTTCAACGCGCCCCGCCTGGCCGCCTGGAGAAATTGACTCTGCTCAGCCTCCGCCTCGTGTGACTGGTAGGCCCGAAATCCCAACCACCCCACCAGGACCCCCAAGGCAAGAACGACGGCGGAACCGAACAGCATCGCACGCCGCACCGCCGGCATCGGTTCCCTGGACGCCGAGAGTGTGTCCGTTGCGGCGTCGGACCCGGCCGCGTGGTGCTCGATATCCACGATGTCGTCATCCAAGAGCAGGCTCAGCTCCCCGGCGGGATCAGCAGGTTCTGCCATGTCTTCTCCTCTGGCGCTGTCTGCGCCAAGTCCGATTGCGTGTAGGTCTGTCCGTCCGGCCCGAGGTACGTCCCGGTTGCCGGGTCGTACGGAACGGCGGCTATGGGCGGCGGGGCCGGGGCCGGCGGCGACCCGGGCGGCAACTGCGGGATGTCCTGACCGGACAGGGTGGCATTGGGGTCGCCCTTCCAGTTTTCCCCGTCGTTGAGCGGCACGTACTGCTCGTCGCTTTCGCAGAGTTTCACCGTGGGTGCGCGCTTGCCGGGCCTCGTTGCGCAGGGGGTGTTCTTGGCGCCGCGCACGTTCCACATCGAATCCTGCGGAGTTCTGCAGTACAGGTCGCCGGGTGCACGTGGTGGGTGGTCCTCGAGGCTAGTCGCCCGTCGCTGCTGGGCCGGCAGGAATCCGGTGGTGCACGGCGGCGGCAGATTGATGTTGAGGTTGAAGCTGAGGTATTCGCCCCGGTAGTCCTGCTTGGTGTTTCTGTTGGCTAGGAACGTGGCTCCGGCCTCCGCGGTGACTTGGGGCAGCAGCACCAGCAGCTGCTCGATATTGGCCTGGTAGGTGAGCGCCACCTCGCCGACGCTCACGAGATTCGCCAGCAGGACCGGCAAGGTGGGTTGCAGCCGCTCAACCAACTCACGTGCTTCGCCGAAGGCGGGTCCCCCGTTCTCCAGCAGGCCGGCGACATCCTGATCATGGGTCTTCAGCTCACTGGTCACCGTGGCCAGGTTCGACGCCCACGCCTGGATAGCGTCGGAGGTGTTGGTCTGCGAATCGAGCACCGGTTTCGATTGCTCGATCAACGCGATCAACGGATCGAGATTCTCCCGCGCCTCGATCGACAGGTCGATCGTGCCATGGACGATGCGGGTCAGTTCTGGACCCAAACCGCCCACGGCCGTGTAGGACTCGTCGATGGCGGTCTTGAGGTTGTCCTTCGGTACCGCTCTCAGACCGGTCACCACCTCCGACAAAATGGTGTTGATATCGGGCGGCACGCTGGTGTTGGCCAGCGCAATCACGTCCCCGTCCTGAAGGGGCGGCGAGGTGGCGTTGCGGGGGAGCAACAGGACATACTGTTCGCCGATAGCCGATTGGCTGTGCACCTGAGCTTCTAGGTCCGACGGGATGTCGATGCCGGATTTCAGCGACAGCACGGCTTCGACCCCGGTGCCGGTCAGGTGCACCGATTCCACCCGGCCCACTTCGACGCCGCGATAGGTGACGTTGCCGCTGGCATACAGGCCTGCGGCTTGCGGTAGTTCCACCGTCACCGTGTAGCGGCCTACGCCGAACATCTTGGCGGGCAGCTTCATGAACTGCAAAGACATGAATCCCAGCGCGATCAGCGCGATGACGGCAAAGATCGCCAGCTGGATCTTGGCCCGCTTGTGTAGGTGCATTACGGCCCCTGATCCCCGCGATACGGAATGACGAGCGGATTCCCCGCAGTGTGCTGGGAGTGGCCCGCGGTGCACGGGCTGGGGAACTGCCCGATGGTGCGGCCCCACTGCATCTCCAGCCAGGTCAGATCGCACTCCCACCGGGTACCGGTGAAGAAGGAGGCGTCGAGGCGGCTGAGCGTGAGGTCAATGATGGCTGTCAGGTTGGCGTAGTCACCCCGTTGCCAAAGCTCGATGGTTTCGTTCGGAAACGGGAAGGTGAGGATCCCGCTCAGCGCCCGCGTCATGCTCGGGCCGGCGTTGGCAAGCGACTCCAGTACCGGTCCGCTGTCGCGCAGGATCTTGACCAAGTCGTCCTTGGACTGGTTGACGGTGTCGGTGAGCAGCGCACCGAATTTGCCGAGCTTGTCAGCCGCGTCGACAAGGTCGTTTCGCTGATCGTTGAGCACCGCAAGCGCATCGGGGACCGTCTCCAGCGCGCGATCTACGACGGGCTGCTGAGCGGCCAACTGCCCGGCCAGGCTGTTCAGGCTCTCGGTGGCCGCGATGATGTCGCCGGACTGATCGTCAAGATAGGCGGTGAATCTGTCCAATTGCTCGATCAGGCTTCGCAGATCTCCCGCACGGCCCCGAAACGCGATGCTGAACGCTTCGGTGATGTCACCCAGCTTGCCTATCCCACCGCCGTTGAGCACCATCGACAGCGCCGCCAGCGTCTGCTCGGTAGTCGGGTAGAGACCGCTGTTCGCCAACGGAATCAGCGAACCATCATGCAGTCTGCCTTCAGGTGGGGCGTCTGCCGGGGCCGCCAGCTCGATGTGCTGGGAACCCAGCAAGCTGGTCTGGCCAAGCTTGGCGGTGGCGTTGCCGGGCAATTCGACATCGCCGTTGACGCGCATGGTCACCAACGCGTGCCAGCCCTGTCGCTCGATATTCGTGACATTGCCGACCGTGACGTCGGCGACGCGCACCCTCGCGTTTTGTTGGAGATTGTTGACGTCGGGCATCTGCGCTTGGACCACATAGGAGCCGGGTCCTTTGCCCTGGGTGCCCGGCAGCGGTAGCGAATTCAGCCCGCGCCAGTCGGCGCACCCAGAGGTCCCGATCACGACGGCGACGATCAGCATCAGACCCGCCGCCGCGCGGCGTCGGCCGCTGATCATCGGCCACCTCCTGGGGGCACCATCATGCCGGGTAGACCGGCGGCGGGATCGGTCGATACCGTCTCGGAGGGCGGCGCGTCCGGCGGTGCTTCCGCGGCCAGCGGTGCGTGCGGGGCCGGCGCTTCGGCGGGCAGCGGCGCAGGCGGCGGGGCGGGCGGGACATAATCCGGCCGCATCCATTCCTCGCTGAAGGTGACTTCGTTCGGCCTGGCCTGCGTTCCCACGAAAAGGTCGAATCCCAGCGGCGGCCAGTTGTACTGGCGGTTCTTCACGATCGGTGCCAGGTACTGCACACAAAGCTTCGAGGCCTGCTCGGCGCCCAGGCGGGACGCGGCCTGGATTGCTCCGCAGAGGAAGGCGATGGGGTTGGCGAAGTTGTTGACCGGCAGCGCACCGGTGAACGCGCCGTTGGCCGGCTCGAAAATGTTGCTGAAGTTCTGGAATGCGGTCGGGGTGATATGCAGCGCTTGCTCGATGTCGTCGATGCTGTCGACCAGTGTGGTGGTGACCGAAGCCAGCTTGTCCGATGTGGTGCCGAGCGCCTCGCGGTTGTCGGCGGCAAAGCTGCCCAGATCGCCTACGACCGCATTGAGGTCCTCCATCGTTTGACCGACCTTGTTCGGGTCGTCGGCCAAGAGTCCCGTCACGGCGGACAAATTGCGGTTGAGCTGCTCGAGCAGACCGGTAATGTCGTGCAGCGCCGACACCAGCGTGGAGAGGTTCTTGAAGGTGGCGAAGATGTCGCCGCTGTGGTCACTGAGCGCAGATATCGTCTGCGACAGCTTGATGACGGTGTCACGGATGGTGGTGCCCTGACCGCGCAGGTTGTCGGCGGCGGTGTTGATGAACTCACCCAGTGTGCTGACCCCACCGGGCGTGGTGGGTTGCAGCAGTTCGTTCAGCCGCTGGAGTTGGTCGCGGATGTCGTCCCATTCGACCGGCACCGCGGTGCGGGACTGCGGGATCTCGGCGCCATCGCCCAGCGTGGGGCCGGTGGAATAGGCGGGCGTGAGCTGGATCGCCCGGCCCGTCACCAGCTGTGGCGACAGGATTACGGCGTTGACGTCCGCGGGGACTTTGTACTCGCCATCGATCCAGAACCAGATCTTGACCCGCTCAGGCTGCGGTTCTATTTTCGCCACTTTGCCCACCGGCACGCCCAGGATTCGCACATCGTCACCGGGGAACAGCCCGATGCTGTTCTCGAAGTAGCCGGCGACCATCGTGCGGCCGGTCTGGCTGGTGGTGCGCACCGCGACGACGACCCCGGCAACCATCACCACGACGAGTGCCACCGCCAGGACGGTGCGCGACATCAGCTTCTCGATCATGGTTGTCTCCCTGGCGTGGGCAACTGCTCACCCGGCGCGGGCACATAGACCGGGGCGGGGGTCGGTTCAGGCGTGGACGCCAGCTCGGGCGGCGGGGGCGCCGGCGGCCCGGGCGGCGGGCCGCCCGGCGGTGGGGCCGGCAGCGGTTCGCGGTACGGGTAGCGGCCCGGGAACTGCGCGGGCAGCCTCGGATCTTGGTTGCCGGTGATCGCGTCGGGCAGTGTCAGGTGCGGCTCGCCGCCCTGACCGGTCCGGGGGTACGGCACCGGTAGCGCGGGCGTCCCCGGCTGGCCGGTTTGCGGGTCGGTCAGTTCCGAGGGCAGCAACACGGCTGGGTCCAGTCCCAGATCGGAGAACGCGGCATCGACGAACGGCTGAACGAACTGACCGGGCAGCAAGTTGACGATATACGCCTTGAAGAAGGGTCCCGAGCCAAGCGATTCCCCGAGCGACATCGCGTAGGTGTTGAGCCCCTTGAGAGCCAGTTGCACCCGCTCTTTGCGGTCGTCGATGATCGTCAGCACGCCGTTGAGCTTTTCCAGAGCCGGCCGCAGTTGTTCTCGGTTCTCTTCGATGAATCCCTTGAGTTGCCGCGCCGCCGACGAGACGTTGTACCAAATCTGATCCAAGGCGTCGCTTTGCGTCCGCAGTTCGGCCAGCAACGCATTGGTGTCCTTCACCAGGCTGACCACCTGGTCGGTGCGCCTGGCCAGTACTCCCGTCGCTTTCGCCGCGTTGTCGAGCAGGTTGCGCAAGTTGGCGTCACGTTCGTTTAGTGTTTGGGCGAACCGCGCTACGCCCTGCACGGCGACCTGGAGCTCTTCCGGGGTGTCGGAGAATGTCTGGGCCAGGGTTGCCAACGACTCCGAGACCTGGGCGGTGTTCAGCCCACCTATCGTGGTGGCCAAGTCGCCAAGGGCGTCGGGCAGCTGGTAGGGCGACGTGGTCCGCTCGATCGGGATGGTGGTGACCAGCGTGTCGTCGCCGCGGGGCAGGACCTCGAGCACCTTGGTGCCCAGGAGGCTTTTGGCCCTGATGCGGGCCTCCGAACGGTCCCCCACATGAATGCTTTGGTCCACCGAGAACGTGACGAGCACCCGCGATCCCTCGAGGTCGATGCTGGACACCTTTCCGGCGCCAAAGCCGGAGACTTCGACCGAGGCGCCGGTGAACAGACCACCGGCGTCGGCGAATTCGGCTGAATAAGTGTTGCCCTGGTTGAAGAACGGCAGCTTCTGGTAGTTGAGCGCGGCCAGCGTGATCGCCAGCACCGCGATGACCCCGGTGAGCCCGATGGTCACGGGGTTGCGTTCGGAGAAGGTCTTCATTTCGGTGCGCACCGCCCCGTGCTCTGCCCGGCCGCCTTGACGTAGACCGGCTGGCCGCCCTTGCCGTTGAGCTTGAGCACCGCGTCGCACAGATAGAAGCTGAAGTAGTCGCCGTACATGGCCTGCCGGTTCAGCGCGCGGTACTTGTCCGGCAGCTGTTCGATGAAGCGTTCTAGGTATTCGTGGTCGGCGACCGCGATGCCCGCCGCGCGGTCGAGCTCTTGTACCACCCGCTGGAACGGCTCGCGGGCGTCGGCGAACAGATCGGCGAATGAACCTGCGCCGGCGTCGATGTGGGCCACCGCGTTGGAGAGGTCGGTTCTGCGTTCGGCCAACCCGCCCACCAGCTCCGACAGCGCCGTCACGGCTTTGTCGAACCGCTCGCTCTGGCCGCCGAGCGACCCCAATACGATGTTGAGGTTGTCGATGGTCTGCCCGATCAGAAGGTCGCGGTCGGCCAACGTGTTGGTCACCGCGGCGGCCTGGGTCAGGAACGACCCGATCGTGGTGCCCTGTCCCTGAAATGCCTCTATCAACTGTCCGGTCAGCTCATTGACCTGGTCCGGGTCCAGCGCCCGAAACAGCGGCTGAAAGCCACCGATCACGGCGTCGAGGTCCAATGCGGGTCGGGTGTGGTCGGTCGGAATCGTGTCACCGGGCTCGAGTGTCTGAAGCCCACCGGCGCCTTCGAGTAATGCCAGGAAGCGGTTGCCGATCAAGTCGTCGAAGCGGATCTCTACGCGGGACCCCTCCGTGAGGACCACGGACTCGTCGGCAGAGAACTCGACCCGCACCGTTGCGTCCCGGTTGACGACGATGTTTTGAACCTTGCCGACCTCGACGCCCGCGATGCGGACGATATCGCCATTCCGCAGACCCGACACGTTCACGAACTGAGCGAAGTAGCTCTTTCCCTGCTCGAATCGAAACTGCGCGAAGACGGTAAACAGCACCAACGCGCCGAGCAGGCAAACCGCGAGGAAGATGCCCAGGCGCCAGGCGGCGGCTTTCAGCTCTTTCACGTCTTCTCCCGATCCGGTCGGCTGGCGGCTGTCATGGCGGTGTCTGTCCATTCGACGCGGGATTTGCCGGGCCCGGGCCGGGGCCGGCCGGCGCCACTCCCGGCCATAGCGGCACCCCGCCCGGCCCATACAGCGGCGCGCCGTACGCCGGCGCTCCCGGATAGGGCACCGGTCCGATCGCCGGCCCCGGGATGCACTTGCGGACGCTCGGTGGCTCCGGGACAGCGCGCGTGACCGGAAGCCAGTTGGCATAGCAGGGGTGCCCGATGCCGGGGTTGGGCCGAATGTCCACGCCAGTGCCCCAACCGGTGTTTGTGATGAGCTGACGCACCGGGAAGTTCTTCGCAACGTCGGGCAGCGACCCACAGCCGGGCTTGCCGCCCGGTCCACCCTTTGCCGCGACGACCGGGAGATGGTCCGGATACCTGTACGGGTCGTTGCCCAGCAGCAGGGCGGCGTCGAAATGGAGGGTCCGGCCGTCGCGCCCGCCAAACACCTCGTAGCCCCCGTTCTCGAGGTTGAAGTGTGCGCCCTGGAGCAAGCAGGTGAAGCTCGGGCTGTATTCGAGCAGCAGACCCGTGGTGGGCTCGAGGACGTCAGCTGAGGCGACGAGGTTGTCCTTGCTGGTGGCGAGCAGATTGGACCCGGCCTGACCGAAGCCGGTGACGTTGAGCAGCAAGTTGTCCAGTGAGCTCGAATGATCCACGACGGTCTGGCTTGTGGTGCTGGCGGCATCCAGGACGGTCAAGATGTCCTGGGCCGCCGCTGCGTAGGTGTCGTTGAAGTTCTTGAACGAGCGCCAGTCTTCGCGGATGAGCTCGCTGCGGTCGTTGAGCGCCGTCAGCACCTGGTTCAGATCGGTGGTGGCCTGGCCCATCCGTTCGCCTTGTCCACGGACCGCGTCGGCCACAGCGGTCAGCACCGCATTCAGCTTCGCGGGGTCGATCATGTCGATCAGGTCGACGACGTTTTCGAAGACCGAGTTGACCTCTGTGCTGACGTTCCTCGAGCGCAACACAGCGCCTGCGGCCAGCCGTTCTTTGCTCGGGTTCTCCGGATAGACCAGGTCGACGAACTTGGCGCCGAACGCGGTGGTGACGTCGATCTCTGCCTCGACGTTGGCCGGGATGTACTGGATCTGATCCGGTTGGATCTCCAGCGTGAGGCGCGCACCGTCCTTGGAATTGCCGACCTGGCCGACCCTGCCCACCTCCACGCCGCGCATTTTCACCTTGGCGTTGGTCTCCATGATGATCCCGGATCGTTCCGATGTCAGCGTCACCGGCACGAATGATTTGAACGTGCCAGAGAAGATCGCCGAGGTCACCACGACGAACACCACAGTGACAACGATCAGCATCAACGCCCACCATCCGGGGCCGATGCGCTGTTCTCCTGGCCTTTTCTCCATGTCGCTAGCCCGCCAAGTTGAAATTGCCGGACTGCCCGTAGACGGCCAGTGAAATGAAGATGATCACGACCGCTGCGACCACCATCGAGGTGCGCACCGCGCGACCCACGGCCTCACCGACCCCGGCCGGCCCGCCGGACGCGTTGTACCCGTAGTAGGTGTGCACCAGCATGACCACCAGCGTGATCGCGACAACCTGGAAGAACGACCAGATCAGATCGGTGGGGTTGAGGAAGGTGTTGAAGTAGTGGTCGTAGACGCCGGAACCCTGGCCGTAGATGGCGGTGGTGCCGATGCGAGCGGCCACGAACGCCATCATCACCGCGATGCAGTACAGAGGGATCACCACGATTACCCCCGCGAGGACCCGGGTGGATGCGAGGTAGGTGACGCTGCGGATACCGATCACCTCGAGTGCGTCGATCTCTTCGTTGATCCGCATCGCGCCGATCTGAGCGGTTGCACCGGCGCCGATCGTCGCCGACAAGGCGACTGACGTCGTCCCCGGCACGATCAACCGCACGTTGAAGAATGCCGACGCGAACCCCGTGAGGGCCTCGAAGCCCACCGACGCCAACTGGTTGTACCCCTGCACCGCAACCAATGCGCCAGTGGTGAGGGTGAGGAAGCCGACGATCGCTACGGTTCCCCCGACCACTGCGAGTGCCCCGGAACCCAATCCCATCTGAGCGATAAGCCGCCACAGTTCTGTCCGGTAGTTGATGACAGCATCCGGAATCGACATGAGTGTCTTGGCATAGAACTGCGCCTGCGATCCGATCCGCCGCCACCCTTCGACCGCGCCTTCGGACGCGCGGCGCAGACGCATGTAGGGCTTGCTCGGAACGGCCTGTGTCATCGGTTCACCTCATTGCACCGTGAACTGGATACCGACGGCGGTCACGATCATGTTGATCGCGAACAACACCATGAAGGTGAACACGACCGTCTCGTTGACCGCGTTGCCGACACCGGCTGGGCCGCCGCCGACCGAGATGCCCTTGTAGCAGGCGATCAGACCTGCCGACATGCCGAAGAGCATCGCCTTTACCAGCGAGACGATGACGTCGGCAGGGCCGGTGAGGAGCGTCAGACCTGCCACGAACGCACCGGGCGAGACATGCTGGACGAACACGGTGAACAAGAACGCGCCGGTCAGGCCCACGAGGATTACCGAGGCAGATAGCGCCAAAGCCACCGTGGTCGCCGCCAGTACCCGGGGAACCACCAACGCCTGGATGGGATTGACGCCCATCACCCGCAGCGCGTCGATTTCGTCGCGAATGGTCCGCGCCCCGAGATCGGCGCACATGGCGGTGGCGCCCGCTCCGGAGACCACGAGCACCGTCACGATGGGCCCGATCTGGTTCACCGTGCCGATCGCGGCGCCGGTGCCGGAAAAATCCGAAGCTCCGAATTCGGTGAGCAGGACGTTGAAGGTGAATACCAGAAGCACCGAGTAGGGCATCGTCAGCATGAGCGCCGGCAAGACAGAAACCCTTGCTACGAACCAGCTCTGGAGTATGTACTCCTTCCAGGCGAACGGCGGTTTGACCATCTGCACGAACGTGTCGAGCGTCATGGCAAAGAAGCCGCCGAGTGCACGAACCGGCTTGCCACCCAGATACGTCGACACCATCAGCAGCACCCCCGCGGCGCGGACATGCACCAGGTGCACGGCCCGTGCGAGCCGCTGCCGGACCAGCCCGCGCGCACAGCCGCGGCGAGGACGCCCCGGGTCGCCCGCAGCGCTACACAGTCACGATCAGCCGGCAACATGGCCGGAACGCTACGAGGCCATCAGCACGGTGACTGCTCCATCAAGAGGGATTATGAGTCCCTCGTCAGAGTCATTCCCCGGCCATCCGGCCAGCCAGACATGGATTTGCTGTGCAGATCCCTAACGAGCGCCGAATGCCCAGCTGTCGCTGACCGCAACGCGTCTGGCGCTGGCGCGGAGCGCTTTTGACGACCGCGTCACCAATCATCCTGTGAAGTCGAGGCGTCCGTTGGGTTGCGCCGGCAGGCGCCCCGCATCAACACCGGCTCACCCATCTCGGTATTCACCCACCAAATCGTTTGTCTGACTTGCATTTTCGCGAGCCCGCAGGTCGACGCGCCGAATCTTGCCGGAGATCGTCCTGGGTAGCTCCATGAATTCGATCCGGCGGATCCGTTGGTAAGGCGCGAGGTTTAGCCGCGCATGGGCGAAGATGGCGTCGGCCGTAGCGCGATCGGGGACCCACCCCGCCGCCAAACTGACATATGCCTTGGGCACCGCCAACCGCGTTGGATCGGGGGCCGGCACCACCGCCGCCTCGGCCACCGCCGGATGCTCGATGAGCACGCTTTCCAATTCGAACGGGGAGATCTTGTAGTCGGACGCTTTGAACACATCGTCGGTGCGCCCGATGTACGTGATGTAACCGTCGGCGTCGCGGCTCGCGACGTCCCCGGTGTGGTAGTAGCCGGCTTCGGTGACCGCGTCGTTGCGGTCTTCGTCGCCGAGATACCCGGTCATGAGGTTCACAGGTCGCGGGTCCATTCGCAGGCAGATCTCCCCCTCATCGGCCGGTTTCCCGGTGACGGAGTCGACGATCTCCACGGCAACGCCCGGCAGCGGCCGGCCCATCGATCCGGGTTTGACCGGTGAGCCCGGGGTGTTGCCGATCAACGCCGTGGTCTCGGTCTGCCCGAACCCGTCCCGGATCGTCAGCCCCCATCGCTTTTGGACATTCGCGATGACTTCCGGGTTGAGCGGCTCCCCCGCGCCGACCGCCTCCCGCAGCGCGGCCGGCGTGGGACCCAGATCGGCTTGAATAAGCATGCGCCACACCGTCGGTGGCGCGCACAACGAAGTGACGTCAGCCTGCCGCAGCATCGTGAGGAATCGCTCTGCATCGAAGCGCGCGTAGTTGTACACCACGATGGTCGACTCGGCGATCCACGGCGCGAAGAACGAACTCCAGGCGTGTTTGGCCCATCCCGGAGAGCTGATGTTGAGGTGGACGTCGCCTGGGCGGAGCCCAAGGAAGTACATCGTCGACAAATGCCCGACCGGATAGGACCGGTGCGTGTGCTCGACGAGTTTGGGCCGACTGGTGGTGCCGGACGTGAAGTAGACCAGCATCGGATCGTCCGCGCCGGTCTGGACGCCGGGCCATGACGACTCGACTACCGTGTCGGCCAGGCGGTAGCGGCGCCACGGAGCTGGGGCGTCGCCAATCGCGAAGCGCCCGAAATCCCCGGGAATCTCGGCGAATTTGTCCACCTGGTCGGCGTTGGTGATGACGTGGCGTACCGCGCCCCGCCCGACTCGGTCGGCTAGGTCCTTGGGCCCCAGCGCCGTCGTGGCCGGCATGATCACGGCGCCCAGTTTCATCACCGCGAGCACCGACTCCCACAACTCGACCTGGTTGCCGAGCATTACCATGACGCGATCGCCGGGCGCGACGCCTTCTTCGGCGAGCGAGGTGGCGAGCCGGCCGGATCGCTCGGACATCTCGGCGAACGAATACGAGCGGTCGGACCCGTCCTCATCGATGATGCGCAGCGCCGTTCGGGGGTTGTTGGCAGCAACGGGGTCGAACCAGTCGAGTGCCCAGTTGAACCGGTCCCCGACGTCGGGCCAGCGGAAGGCGGTGACCGCCGAGTCGTAGTCGTCGCGGTGCTGCACGAGAATGTCGCGGGCAGCGCGGTAGGCCTCTCGGCCGGTTGCACGATCCATGGGTCGGGGCTCCTCACATCGGTTCATCTGGGAAACTGGCGGTGACGGCGCCACTGCGGGGCCGAAGGGGATTTCAAGGAGGCTGCGTGCAACGTCGCGAACCTGCGCTGCGGTCCTCCCGGGCTGAACGAGTCGCGGCTGATCTGGAGCACGAGATCCTCAGCGCCCGCCTGCCGGTCGGTGCTCACCTCGGGCGCCGCTCGGAGATCATGGACCGGTTCGGGATCAGCCCGACGGTGATGAACGAGACGCTGCGCATTCTGCGCGATCGCGACCTGGTGTCGGTGCGGCCTGGGCCAGGGGGTGGAATCACTGTTGCCAGTGCACACCCACAGGTTCGTCTGGGGGCACTGGATCTGTCGTTTCAGCCATCCACCCCCCACCCCCTCGACCTGTTCGAAGCGCGGTTGTACCTCGAGTTCGGGCTGACCAAGGCGGCGTTCGAGCGGGCAACCGACACCGATGTCGCGGCGATGCGATCGGCGATGGTCGCGATGCGGGCGTGCACCGACGCCGCGCAGTTCTTCGACGCCGTGCTGGCGTTTCACGGCGTCGTCGCGGCGGCGGCCCACATTCCCGTCCTTGAGGGAATGCACCAGCTCATCGTGACCAGCATCAAGGCCGTGCTGAACAGGGTGGTGTTCGTCGACGACCACGGACCGCTGCTGAAAGGCAGTCTCGACGTCCACGACGACATCGTGGCCGCCATCGCACTGCACGATCAGGCGTCGTTCGTCGACGCGATCAATCGCCATGATCAAGATCTGATCCGCGCCGACGATCCCGATCGCACACCGATCACCCCGCAGCACCCCTGACCGAACGTCGCTGGTAGCGCATAGACGCTCGCTTCCACCACTGGACCCGTCCTCGTTGCATACCGGCTACTTCTACCACCATCGAGGTGTGATCTACAACATTGTGCATGCATATCTTGAATTGTGAATCTATAATAGCTAAATTGGATCAGACCAGCCGCCCAACGTCAGGCACGGAGTCACGACCATCGACGCTCACCGATCCGCAGGCACGGCGCTCGTCGATGTCCACACCCACGCCATCGACCAGGACCTGCCGGACCTGACGCAGCGCTATCCAGACGACGGGTGGCCCAGCGTCGAACGCATCAGCGAAATAGAAGCCAGCTTGATGTTTGACGGGGTTCCCTACCGCCGCATCGACCACCGGTGTTGGTCAGCGGATGCCCGACTTGCCGACATGGATCGTGAAGGCGTTGCCGTACAGGTGCTTTCGCCGATTCCCGTGACCTTCTGTTATCAGGCGTCTGCGGCTGGCACGGCCGAGCTGGCCTCGGCACAAAACGAGTTCTTCGCCCGGATCGTGCGCGCGCACCCGAACCGCTTCGCCGCATTGGCCGCCGTTGCCATGCAGGACCCCGACCGGGCTGTCGACGAGATGCGCCGGTGTATGGGCCGGCCGGGCTTCCTGGGCGTCGAGATCGGCACACGGGTCGGCGGAATCGAGCTGGCTGACCCGCGCCTGGACCGGTTCTTCGCCGTCGCGCATGAACTCGGCGCGCTGATCCTGGTCCACCCCAGCGACCAGGACCTGCCGCCCCGGGTGACCGGGCTGGGAATCGGCTTCGGAGCTGGGATGCTCATCGAGACGGCAGTGGCTGCGGCCGCGCTGCTCACCAGCGGCGCGCTAGCCAGCCGACCCGGCGTGCGAATCTGCCTGGCGCACGGCGGTGGCGCCCTGCCGGCACTGATCGGTCGACTCGACAAGGGGGCGTTGATCGCCGGCATGTCCACAGACTCCCCTACCCTGCCAAGCCGACTGGCCCGCCGAATGTGGTGCGACTCACTGACATACGACCGCCGGAGCCTAGACGCCGCGGTTGAGGTCTTCGGCAGCGACCACGTGGTTTTCGGATCCGACTACCCCTTCCCCGCGATGCCCCACCCCATCGACGACATCGTGGCCGATCTGCCCGCCGACCTGCGACGCAGGATCTACCGCACCAATCTGGAGGAATCATGGCGCAGTTCCTTGGTCTAGGCCTGACCCACTATCCGCTGCTGGCCGGCACGGACGAACACATGGCCTCCCTGTTGCGTTGGACGCTGGCCGATCCCGACATCCCCGCCGCGGCCAAGGATCCCGCCAACTGGCCCGCGCCGATGCGTGCCGAGTGGGGCAACGACAAGGGTGTCGCCACGGCCGCCCATCATCGGAAGCTCTTGGTGGAGAGCCTCGCCCGGTGCCGTGATGCGCTGGACGAATTCGCACCCGACGTCATGGTGGTGTGGGGCGACGACCAATATGAGAACTTCCGCGAAGAGGTCATTCCGCCGTTCTGCGTGCTGGCCTACGGCGACGTCGAGGTCGACCCGTTCGAGGTGATGACCAACCGGGGCAGTCCCAACGCATGGGGTCTGCCCGACGACACCACCATGACGTTGCACGGGGACGCCGAGGGTGCCCGCGCGCTCGCCGACCGGCTGCTCGCACGCGGCTTCGACGTGGCGTACTCGTATCAGAAGCGGGCCAATTCGCCGTTCCCGCACGCGATCGCCAATACCCAGCTCTTCCTGGACTATCCGCACGCCGGGCGTCAGTTCCCCTATCGGATGATTCCGATCACCGTCAACTGTTATGGCCAGCATGCAATCGCGCGGCGCGGCGGGCTGGCGCGGTTCGCCGAGATCGCCACGGAGAGACTTGATCCAGTCGGTCCGTCCCCCGCGCGATGCTTTGCGTTGGGCCGGGCCGTGGCACAGTCGTTCGCCGACACCGATCTTCGCGTCGCATTGGTCGCCTCGTCGAGTTGGTCGCACGCGTTCCTCACCGACAAAACGTGGCACATCACCCCGGACACCGAGGCGGATCTGCGACTCTACGACTTGTTCGCCGCGGGTGAATATGCCAAGTGGAAAGAGACCACCACCGCAGAGATCGTCGACGCCGGACAGCACGAAATGCTGAATTGGTTTTGCCTGACCGGCGCCGCCGACGAACTCGGCCTCGACCTTGCGTGGTCGGATCTCGTCACCACCGATGTCTTCAACTCCAACAAGTGTTTTGCAGTGTTCAAGGAAGGAAGTCCCCGATGACGACGTCGACTGCGGTGGCGCAGTGCACCATCGATGCGGGAGGCATCGAAACCCGCTACCTCGAGGCGGGATCCGGCGAACCGGTCCTCATGCTGCATGGCTCTGGCCCGGGTGTATCGGGAACAGCCAACTGGCAGTACAACATTCCTGCACTTGCCGAGAAGTTCCACGTTCTGGCTCCCGACATCGTCGGGTTCGGCGGCACCGAGCGTCCCGATGACATCGTCTATTCGCTTCGTGCCTGGACCGACCACGTCTGGGCGTTCCTCGACGCCCATGGCATCGAGAAGACGGCGATCGTCGGCAACTCCCTCGGCGGCCGCATCGCGCTGCAGATGGCCACCGATCAGCCGGAGCGCATCTCCCGGATGGTGCTGATGGGCTCGCCGGGCGTGGGGATGACCCTCACCGACGGACTCAAGGCGCTGCGGGCATACGAGCCGTCACACGACGCGATGCGCGCCCTGCTGCGCGACTACTTCGCGGTCAACCCCGCACTGATCACTGACGAGTTGGTGGCGATCCGGTACGAAGCCAGCGTTGCCGACGGCGCCTTCGAGGCGTACCGCGCGATGTTCTTCGATCCTCGCCACAAGGGCTCGGAACTCGGCATCACCGAGGACGAGGTCAGCGCGATCACCACGCCAGCGCTGCTTGTCCACGGCCGCGAGGACAGGGTGGTGCCGTTGTCGGTGTCGGTCACGATGCTCGGCCTGCTGCCCAACGCCGACCTGCACGTGTTCAGCCGCTGCGGGCACTGGACCCAGATCGAGCGGGCCGACGAGTTCTCCGCGTTGGTCTCCGACTTCCTGGGCCGATCATGAGTACCGGCGTCGAGAATCGTTCCAGCGCAACCGGTGTCGTGATCGCTCCACTTGTGGTCGACGACCAGGTCAACCAGACCTTTCGCGTGCACCGGTCGGCGATGACCTCGCCGGACGTGCATCGCGCCGAAATAGAGCGGATCTTCACCAAATCATGGCTGTACGTCGGCCACGAGTCGGAGATCCCGAACCCGGGCGACTTCGTCCGGCGTCCGCTGGCGGGCCGCCCGATCTTCATGGTCCGCGGCGTGGACACCGGACACGTCAACGTCTTTCACAACTCGTGCACGCATCGCGGCGCGCTGGTGTGCCGGCAGGACACGGGCACCGCCAAGGTGTTCTCCTGCTTCTACCACGCCTGGTCGTTCGACACCGAGGGCAGGCTCAAAGGCGTCCCGGATCGCGACGCGTACGCGGGCGGGTTGAACTTCGACGAGCTGGGCCTGAAGCCGGTGGCGCGCGTCGAGTCCTACCGCGGCTTCGTCTTCGCCAGCTTCGATCCCGAAATCGTCGACCTGCCGACGTATCTCGCCGGCGCCAAAGACTACCTCGACCTAGTGATCGACGGGTGTGGCGGAGACGTCGAGCTGGCAAGGGGCACCAACGAATATAGCTTCACCGCGAACTGGAAACTGCTGGTGGAGAACAGCATCGACGGCTACCACGCCCAGTCCACTCACGACACCTACTTCAAGTACCTGGTGTCGATCGGCACCGATCTGCAGGGCGGCGTCAAAGGCCGGGCCATCGCATTGGGCAACGGGCACGCGGTGATCGAGTACTCCGCCCCGTGGGGTCGTCCGATCGCCAAATGGGAACCGCTGTTCGGGGAGGACGCTCGTGACGAAATCGATCGGCTGCGTGCCGATCTGGTGAGCCGTTACGGCGAGGAGCGGGCCCACACCATGTCCGAGGTGAACCGCAACATGCTGATCTATCCCAACCTAATCATCAACGACATCATGGCGGTCACGGTGCGCACGATCTTCCCGTCGGCACCGGATCGGGTGGATGTGACCGCGTGGCAGCTGGCGCCGCGCGACGAATTGCCGGGCCTGCGGCAGCGCCGGCTCGACAGCTTCCTCACGTTCCTGGGCCCGGGCGGATTCGCCACACCCGACGATGTCGAGGCGCTGGAGTCCTGCCAACAGGGCTACGCCGGTGGTGGCGTCGAGTGGAACGACATCTCCCGCGGAATGGGCCGCGGGCCGCTGGCCAACGACGAGGAACAGATGCGAGAGTTCTGGCGGCGCTGGCAACAACAGATGGGCTCCGCGGCAGACCGGGCAGGTGCACGATGAGCACCGTGCTGGCCGTATCACGGCAACAGGTCGAGGATTTCCTGTACACCGAAGCCGCGCTGCTGGATTCGTGGTCGCTGGACGAATGGCTCGCACTGTTCGATGCCGACGCCAAATACGAGGTGCCCTGCAACGACGCGCCCGACGGCAACCCGGAAACCGACTTGTTGCTCATCGACGACGACTACACACGCCTGCGGGCGCGCGTGACTCGCCTCAACAGTCGGCGCGCCCATCGCGAGTACCCACACTCCCGCACCAACCACCAGATCTTCAATGTCAGGGTGGCCGACCCGGATCTCCAAGGCGAGATCGATGTGACGGCGTCGTTCACGGTGTGGCGGTTCCGCGGCGGTAAGACAAGCTGCTACGTCGGGCGCTACCGGTACCGACTTCGATTGGCCGACAACGGTTTCCGGATCGCGTTCAAGCGCGCCGAGCTCGACATGTCAGATCTGCGCGCCGTTTCCGATGTGGCGATCATCCTGTGAGCGCCACGCTGGCGGGGCGGACGGCTATCGTCACCGGGGCCTCGTCCGGTATCGGGTTGGGCATCGCACGGCGGCTCGCCGCCGACGGGGCCCTCGTCTTCGCCGCGACGCGGTCGAAGGAGGACCTGGAGAAGGTCTTCGATCAGGTCGACGTCGCCGGTGGCTTCGTCGGCGAGCTCCAGCAGGCCGGCGTGGCTGCCGACCTGGTGAGCACCGCCATCGGCGAGTTGGGGGACGTCGACATCCTGGTGAACAACGCCGGGGGCGGCGTGATCCGGCCGACGCTGGAACACACCGAGGAGTCGCTGCACGCGACCATCGACAACAACCTGTGGACAACGATCCGGTGTGTGCTGGCGGTGCTTCCGCACATGGTGGCCCGAAAGCACGGTCGCATCATCAATGTCGGCGCCGATTCGGTGCGCACCGGTTTGATGGACCACGCGATGTACAACGCCGCAAAGGGCGGCGTGCATGCGATGGTCAGTGGCCTGGCGCGCGAGTTCGCCAAGGACGACGTAACGGCCAACACGGTGGCCCCGTGCTACATCGAGACTCCCGAACTGGCCCGGCTGTTCGAAACCGGTGGTGCGCCACCGCGTCTCCTCGAAGTCGTCGAGCGGGCCACGGCCATCGTTCCGCTCGGCCGGCCGGGCACGCCGGACGAGGTCGCCGCGGCCGTCGCCTTCCTCGCCGGCGAGGACAGCCGATTCGTCACTGGACAAACCATTTACGTCAACGGCGGCAGCAGCATGGGCTGATGCCCGTGCGTCACATGCGAAGGAACCCATGACTACTACGACAACGCCTCTGCGAGAGGCAGCGGACCGGTTGATCGCAGCCGCCGCGGCGCCGAGACAATGCGACCCCGTACGCGACATCCTGGACGATCGTGACGTCGAAGCGGCCTACGCGGTGCAGCGCCTGCTCACCGAGGACTCGCTGGCTCGGGGACGCCGAATCGTCGGCCACAAGATCGGCCTGACCTCCTCGGCGGTGCAGTCGCAACTCGGCGTCGACCAACCCGATTCGGGCGTGCTGTTCGCCGACATGCGGGTGGCGACCGGGGCCACGGTTGCTTCCGAAAACCTGCTGCAGCCCAAGGTCGAGGCCGAGATCGCCTTCATTCTCGCCGAGGACCTCGACGGCGCCCTTTCGGAGTCGCGGATCAGGGCTGCGGCCGGCGTCGCGGTGCCGGCCATCGAGATCGTCGATTCGCGGGTGCGCGACTGGTCGATCAGCATCGTCGACACCATCGCCGACAACGGTTCGTCCGCCCTGTTCGTGTTGGGTTCGGAGAAGGTGGCCGCCGCCGACCTCGACTTTGTTTCGCGCACAATGCGGCTCACCCAGGACGGCGTGGTGGTTTCTACCGGGCGGGGTTCGGATTGTCTTGGCAGCCCGCTCAACGCGCTGGGGTGGCTTGCCCGCACCGCTGCGGAGAACGGCTCCCCGCTGCGCGCCGGCCACATCGTGCTCTCTGGTGCGCTGGGTCCCATGGTGCCGGTGCGGCCGGGCAGCACATACGTGGCTGAGATCGACGGAATCGGTTCGGTCGAAGTTTCTTTCGCCGAGGTGACCCGATGACGCGGACCAAGGTTGCGGTCATCGGCTCCGGCAATATCGGCACCGATCTGATGATCAAGGTGCTGCGGCTGTCGCAGCACCTCGAGATGGGTGCGATGGTCGGCATCGATCCGGACTCCGACGGGCTACGACGGGCGCAGCGTCTCGGCGTGTCGACGACCGCTCTCGGCGTGAAGGGCTTGCTCGACATTCCCGAGTTCGACGACATCGCTGTGGTTTTCGATGCGACGTCGGCAAGCGCACACATCGACAATGCGAAGCTGCTCGCGCCGTACGGCAAGACGCTGGTCGACCTCACGCCGGCGGCGATCGGCCCGTTCGTGGTTCCTGCCGTGAATCTGCATGAACATCTCGACAGCCGCAACGTGAACATGGTGACCTGCGGTGGACAGGCCACTATTCCCGTCGTCGCCGCGGTCGCCGCAACTACACCGGTGCTGTACGCGGAGATCGTCGCCTCGATCGCGTCGAAGTCGGCGGGCCCCGGCACGAGGGCCAACATCGACGAGTTCACCGAGACCACCGCCAAGGCGCTGGAGGTCGTCGGCGGCGCGAACCGGGCGAGGGCAATCATCGTCCTCAATCCCGCCGATCCCCCACTGATCATGCGCGACACCGTGCACTGCCTGATCGGCGACGCTGATCTCGATGCCGTCGAGGGAGGCGTCGTCGCAATGGTCGACGCCGTTGCCGCCTACGTACCCGGCTACCGGCTCAAGCGACGGGTGCAGTTCCGCCGGCTCGACACGCACGACCCTGCACACGATTTGGTCGACGCAGGGCACGGCCGTCCCTGCTGGCAGGTGACGGCGTATCTGGAGGTCGAGGGCGCCGCCCACTACCTGCCCGCGTACGCCGGGAACCTCGACATCATGACCTCGGCCGCACTACGGGTGGGTGAGAGTCTCGCCGCGCGAACGGAAGAGCGGGTGCCATGACCGAGCTCTACATCCAGGACGTCACTCTTCGCGACGGTATGCACGCCGTTCGTCACCGGCTGCCGGTCGATCGACTGCGAGGGATCGCCGCCGCCCTGGACGCCGCCGGGGTCGCCGCTATCGAGGTGGCCCACGGCGACGGCCTCGCCGGCTCAAGCCTCACGTACGGACCGGGCAGCTCGACTGACGGGCAGTGGATCGCCGCCGCGGCCGAGGTCGTCAAGAACGCTCGGCTGACCACACTGCTGCTGCCCGGCATCGGCACTGTTCACGACCTGGTGGCCGCCCACGATCTCGGTGTCGTATCGGTGCGGGTAGCCACCCACGCCACTGAGGCCGACATCGCCGAGCAGCACATCGCCAAGGCTCGCGATCTGGGCATGGACGTCTCGGGCTTCTTGATGATGTCGCATATGGCCACCCCGGATCTGCTTGCGCGCCAGGCGAAGCTGATGGCCGACGCCGGAGCGCACTGCGTGTACGTAACCGACTCCGGTGGACGCCTGACCATGCGCGACGTGCGAGACCGGGTGCGCGCCTATCGCGACGTCCTCGACGAGCGCACCCAGATCGGTGTCCATGCGCACGAGAATCTGTCACTGTCGGTGGCCAACTCGGTGGTCGCGGTCGAAGAGGGCGTCTTTCGCGTCGACGCATCGCTGTGCGGGCACGGCGCCGGCGCGGGCAACACCCCGATCGAATCGTTCGTCGCTGTCGCGGAATTGCATGGCTGGCAACATGGTTGCGATCTGTTCGCCCTGCAGGACGCCGCCGAAGATCTGGTACGCCCGCTGCAGGATCGACCGGTGCGCGTCGACCGGGAAACCCTGACACTCGGCTTCGCCGGGGTCTACTCCAGCTTTCTGCGCCACGCTGAACGCGCCGCCGCCGACAACGACCTCGACGTGCGCGACATCCTGATCGAGGTCGGCCGCCGCGGCCTGGTCGGCGGCCAGGAAGACATGATCGGCGACGTCGCACTGGATCTGGCGGTCAGCCGGGGTTAATCACACCTGGATCAAGATTCGGGCGATCAACAGCGTGGCGATCAACACGATCCAGCCTTCGCCGACCTGCCGCATCCATTTCGGTGCGCCGCGAATCTCCATGAATTCGAAGACGACGAAGCGCACTTTCACGAAGGCTACGACGATGATCGCAACGCCGGCGATCCGCATATCGGAGATTCCTACGTCGTGCCCCATTCCCCAGGACAACGCCGTCGCCGCCACCAGCAGCAGCCATACCAGAGTGGCGCGAGACCGAAGTAGCACGTTCATGACCGGCCCACGAGGTACAGCAGCGCGAAAAGGACGATCCACAGCAGATCGACGAGGTGC
Source organism: Mycobacterium barrassiae (assembly GCF_025822765.1). Lineage (GTDB taxonomy): Bacteria > Actinomycetota > Actinomycetes > Mycobacteriales > Mycobacteriaceae > Mycobacterium > Mycobacterium barrassiae. The sequence goes on from NZ_JACKUK010000026.1 coordinate 70,320, forward strand.
CAGAAGCTGGCACCGGACTCGAGATTCTCGACCTTGGTGGCGGTGAATCCACCAGAGTGTGAATAGACCATCAACGTCGCCAGTACACCCATGCCGATGACGACATGGATCAGATGTATACCGGTGTAGACGTAGTAGAACATGAAGAAGTCATTGGTGTTCAGCGTGAAGCTGGCCCTGATCCCTTTGCTGTACTCGAAATACTTGACGACGATGAACCCGGCGCCGCAGGCGAATGCCGCCGCGAAGCACCGTGAGGCAATCGGGGGCTGCTGCCTGCGCGCCGCCTGCACAGCGGAGGCAACCAGCCACGAGCTGGACAGCATAAGCAGCGTATTGACCAGTCCCAGCGCCTGATTCAGATGACGCTGCGACTCGGTGAACAGCGTCTCCTCTCCGGCCCGGTACTGCAGAAAGAGGAAGAACAACAGCGAGAAAAGGACCAGATCACCACCGATGAACACCCAGATGCCGACCTCACCCGGGACATGCGGTGCCCGCGGGGTCGAGGCCCGGGTCCGGATGGGCGCAACGGTCATGAGGCACGCCGATCGTGCGGAATGCGGACTTCGTCACCATGCTCCTGCTCGGCCAACTGGCCACGCTTCTCTGCGGCGCAGGCCCGCAGGACGACAGCGCACATGCCGATGATCCAGCCGAAGAAGACGATCCACACGAACCAGAACGAGATGACGCCGTCATAGGCGAACGGTCCGGTCGTGAAGAACTCGACGAGGCCCGCCGGAATGATCAACACCGCGGTCCACAAGTTGAGGTAGCCAACCCAGCGAGGAAAGATCGGCGTCGGATTTCGGTCACGCAACACCGCGACGGCGATCAAAACCATGAACATCGCAAACGGCGGCCAGCTAAGGATGAACACGAACCACACGTAATCGTTGGCGACCTGCAAGATGGCGGGGTCCAGCGTTTCCGGCCGGAAAGCCAGCGCGGCCCAGGTTATCGGCATCAGCATGAAGAACACATAGCCGCCGCCGGCGAGAGCGATCGCGGTGTAGCTCAGGACCGGCATTCCACGTTCCATCTTGCGCATGAAGAACACGATGGACATGGACCAGGTCAGGTAGAACGTGAATCCGACACACTCGATCAGCGTGCCGAGGCGGATGGCGAGCTTGCGGTCGATATAGAGTTGCGCAATCTCGGAGGCACTGTGCGCCGGCGACGGCGGTGGGATGAAGCCCATCAGAATGCCCTGCGCGACCACCAGCGAAATCACCAGCGCCACGCCGGACCAGGCCATCACTCTCGCTGTGGGGGTATGGATTCGCAGATCTTGCATCGTTGCAGTCCTCTCACGTTCTCCGCAGCCCAATCCGGTGTCGCAGGCTGCCCATGCCCACTTTCACAGAGAAGATCGCTCTGTTCTTCATCCCGATGAGCGGTCTTCCTCGCTGAGGAGGATGACAAAAGGCAACCAACGGCCCACGCCGTTGTCACAGTGCCGAGGGGAAATGCGCGCGAAACGGGCTACCGCATCGGAGCGGTTGACGGCGCCACTCACTCGTAGCAACGCACGGACGTGGCTCTTGACCGTCGGCACCGCCACCACGAGACGCTCCGCGATCTCGGCGTTCGACAGACCGGCCATCATCAGATCGAGGACTTCGCGCTGCCGAGCCGTCAACCGCGAACGCACGGCGGCTGAGTTCGGCTGCGGGTTGATGGCAGCCGTCAGGCCGCCGCGTAGATCGAGTCCGGCGTCGACCAGCTCGATCGGGCGCTCAGCAGATTCAGCGAGGGCGCTGCTGAGCCGGGTCAGTACGAACCGTTGGTCCTCTGCTCGCTGCCGCGCGCCCAGCAGTCCCCACACGGAGCCGAGCACGTTCGCGTATGTCTCGACGATTTCGACATCGAGAGCCCGGCCAATGACGTGCAGCAGGCCGAGAACCGTGCCCGCGGACGGAACCGCGGCGACGACCATCTGCCGTCGCTCAGACGAGGCCGTTGGCTGATGAATATCAGCCCGCCCCAGACGAATCACCTGCTGTTCGAGCGCTGGGGCGTCGTGTACCCGCACCGGGTTGGAGGGCACCGTCTCGTCGGGTTCGAGGAGCGAAGCTTCCCCTGCCCTTAGCCATGGCATCCACACCCCGCCGGTTACCCGACCGAGGGCGGCCGCTTCGGCTCGGCATCCCGTGAGGGCCAGTTCGCCGGCGCAGTCGGTGAATTCTCCGACCGAGCGGCACAGCCGCAGCGTCGCGAGCGTGGCGTCCAAGGTGTCCCAGTGCAACCTGTCGACAGGTTGAGCTTCGGATCCGCTCACCTGAGACTCTTGCTGATCTCCAGGTACCGCGCCACCGCGGCCGCGCGCGTCGTGACCCGCAGCTTGCGCAGCACGCTGCGCACGTGTGTTTTCACGGTGTCCTCCGATACCGACAGCCGCTGAGCGATCACCCGGTTGGTGGCCCCGTCGGCGACGTGATCGAGGACTTCCCATTCCCGTGCGGTCAGGAACGCGTAGTTCTTGCGGTCAGCATCGTCGGCGTCGGGAGCGACGGGCGGCATGTGTAGAACGACCGGGAGGTCGACCGCCGCCGAGTCGATCAGTTTGAGCGATTCGGTGGCCCGCTCCAGCTCGCGCATCGCTCGCCGGGACCGCTCGGCGATCCTCTCGCCCCAGATCGCGCACTGATACACGATAGCCAGCTCGCCGCAGAAGGCCTGGATATATCGCCGGTCGTCATCGTCGACCAGGCGCTCCTGCCCAACCCGATCCGCGTGCATGAACCCGATGGCGCGGCCCTCGACGACAATGGGCGCGGCGACATATGCCGGACTCTGCGAGAGTTCGACGATCGGTTTGAACGCCCGCGTGCCGATGAGAGTTTCGTCGACCAACACGGCAGTGCGCCGCCGGACCATGTCCGTCTCCGCGAGCAGGTTCGCCAGCGGGATCTCCGTATTGCTCTCGATGTAGGCACGGAACGTGCTGGATTCGCGATGCAGCTCGTCGCGGGTGTACAGCTGCAGCGGCACCCAGCGGGACCCCCGCACCGCCGACAGCATCGCCCGGGTGAACCCGCATGCCTCGGCCAGCTCCCGCGGTGCGGTCGCCCGAATGATCTCGCTCGAGGGTGCTGAGGCGAGCCGGGCCATTACGGCCCGGAGCCTCGCTCGGCATTGGCCGAACGGATCGGCAACCGGCGCCTGCGCCGTCGCGGCGTGCGTCGTTGCGGTCAGATCCGGCACAGCTTCCTGCACGAGTCAATCGTGCACCTTCAGCCTGGCGGTGCACAGCGGGCCACCCGCGTACGAGAATCTGTCACTGGCGGTCGCCAACTCGGTGCTCTCAGCCGACGAAGGCGCCTTTCGCGTGGACGCGTCGCTGTTTGCGGTCACCGAGCCGGGGCAGGCAACTGTCCGATCGAGACATTCTGCGACGTCGCACTGTCGGTCAGCCGGTGATGTCGCGCCCGAGCGCGACGCGTGCAATGCTCCACAGCTGCACCTCGTTGGCGCCCTCGTAGATCTCGCCGACCTTGCTGTCGCGCCAGATCGATTCCAGGTGGTTGGTCTTGCCGTCGGCGCTCAGTTGACGAACGAAGCCGTACCCGCCGTGCACCTGGATGGCGTCACGGGCGACCTCGACGGCGACGCGGCTACCGGTCACCTTCGCCATCGCGGCCTCGGGTTCACCCGACCCGCGGGCGTCGGACTTGCGCGCCGCCTTCTGGTACAGCGAGCGGGCCGCCTCCAGGGCGATCGCGTGCTCGGCCATCCGGAACTGCCAATGCTGAAATCCGCCGAGCTTGGAGCCGAAGGCGCTCCGGCTGCGCAAGTGCGCGGCGGCGTGGTCAAACGCGCACTGCCCCATGCCGACACCCATCGCGCCGACGCCCATCCGACCATACGAGAGGCTCTTCAGCGCGGCGGCCAGCCCTCGGCCCGGCTCGGCGATGACGTGGTCGTCTGGGACGAACACGTCGGAGAACTCGACGTCGGAGGTCAGCTGCAGCCGGTTGCCCATCTTCTTGTCGGGTTCGCCGACAACGACTGCGTCGTCGTGCATATCGACCAGCAGCATCGCGTGTTCGCCGTCGACGACGCACAGCGTGGTCATAATGTCGGCCGCGCACGAGTTGGTGATCCACCGCTTGCAGCCGTTGAGACGGTAGCCGCCGCTGACCCGCGTCGCCGTGGTCCGCATCGCGTCCGCCGACAGGTCGGTGCTGGCATCGGGCTCGCTGGTGGCGAAGGAACCGACGATCTCACCGCGCACGAGCCGAGGCAGATACTCGCCGCGAATGTGCGCCGGAGCCGCGTCAAGCGTGCGCCCCACGAGCAGCGCCTGCCCGTCGTACAGCGCCGACGCCACCCCCGGGGTGTAGTACGCCAACTCTTCGAGCACCGTCGCGGCCGCCAACATCGGGAACTGAAGCCCGCGGCCGCCGACGTCGGAGGCGAACGGGACGGTGTACAAGCCCGCGGCCGCCATTGCGTCGAGGATGTCCCGTGGGAAGGCGGCCTTGGACTCCTCGGCGGAATTCAGCTCTGCGGCGCGGGGTGCCAATACGGTCATCGCGAAGTCTCGGGCCTCGGCGCGGATCTTGACGGCCTCGTCCGGGAGTAGCAGATCGTCACTGAGCCGATCGGACGTGCGGGAAAGATGGTCAAGGGTGGAATCTGACGGCGTCGTGGACATGAGACTCATACCATATTCGGCTCGAACGGAAGCTCGACGACGCCGCGCATGAAGTTGGTTTTCATCAGTATCGGCTCACCGGCGACGAAGTCGGGCATCTGTTCGTGCAGTTCCCGGAATAGTGACCGCAGCATCGATTTGGCGAGCTGGTTGCCCAGGCAGAAGTGCAGGCCTCCGCCGCCGAACGCGATGTGGAGGTTGGGCTGGCGCGTCACATCGAATGTGTCCGGGTTGACGAACACCTCGGCGTCGCGATTGCCGGAGGCATACATCATGACGACCTTGTCGCCCGGCAGGATTTGTTGCCCGTTGAGCTCGTATTCGGCGACGGCGGTGCGCCGGAAGTTCAGCACCACCGATCCCCAGCGCAGGAACTCTTCGATCGCCGTGTTGATGCGGCTCTCGAAGTCCTCCCACAACCACTGGCGCTGATCCGGGAAATCGGTGAGCGCCTTGACCGCGAAGCTGGCCGTGTGGCGGGTGGTGTCTGTGGCTGCGACGGCGAAAAGCACCATCACGGCGCTGATTTCGGGGTCGGTCAGTTGCTCACCGTCGATCTCGGCCTGAACGAGATTGGTCAACAAGTCGTCGGCCGGTTCCTTCCGCCGGTCCGCGATCAGCTGCGCAGCGATTTGGTGGATCTGCACCGTCGCCTCGAGTTGCACCTGCGCGCCGTCGCGTCCGGCCAGCAAGACGGGATCGGCCCACGCCACGATCTCGTCGGCGGCGTGCGCGACGGTGGGCCGCAGCTCCTCGGGGACACCGAACATGTCGCCGAACATCTCGATCGGCAGGTGCCGGGAGATGTCGGCGACGAAGTCGATGGGCTCGCCTGCGGCGGCCTTGTCGCGCGCGGCGGCCACGATCCGGCGGGCGCGCGAGGCGATGTCGTCGTCGATGCGCTTGATCTGGGGCCGGGTGAACGCCTTGCCTACCAGCCCGCGGACCTTGTCGTGCTGCGGATTGTCCATAGCCAGAAACGACATCGCCATCTGCAGAAACACCGGCGGAAGCACGTCAAACATGACGCCGTAGCCCGACACGAATACATCGGAGTTCTTACTGACCTCGACGATGTCGGCGTGACGCACCACGGCCCAAAAGCCCGGATCGTTCTGTTGCGGGTGCAACGCCGTTTCGATCGGCGGCTGCCAGCTGACCGGCCGCTGCTCTCGCAACTGCTTGAAAGTCAGGTCCCGCTCCTCGACGTCCTTCTCCCAGAACGCGTCTGAGGAGACGTTGAGGTCGTCATGAGACCGGGTTGCGGCGACGTCGTTGGTCGGGGCGACCTCCGTGTCGTCGAACTGTGGTGGTGTGGTCATGGAAATCTCCTTATCGAAGACCGCGAGACGCTACGCGCTGACGGTCACGGGTCTGACGTTCCAGATATCGTCGCAGTATTCGCCGATGGCGCGGTCCGACGAAAACTTGCCGCTGCGTGCGCTATTCAGGATCGACATCCGCGTCCACGCCTCCGCGTCCCGCCAGGCGGCGCTCACCCGGCCCTGGCAGTCCAGGTAGGCGCCATAGTCGGCCAGCACCAGGAACGGGTCGTGGTGGGTCAAAGATTCCACCAGTGGACGGAAGACTTCGGGGTCACCGCGCGAGAATTGCCCGCCCGCAATCAGTTCCAGCACCGCCTTGAGTTCGTCGTTGCGCCCGATGTAGTCAGCAGGCCGGTAACCCTCGCGCTGGATGCGCTCGACTTCGGGCACCGTCAGCCCGAACAGGAAGAAGTTCTCCGCGCCGACCTCGTCGCGTATCTCGACGTTGGCACCGTCGAGTGTGCCGATGGTCAGCGCGCCGTTGATCATGAACTTCATGTTGCCGGTGCCCGAGGCCTCCTTGCCTGCGGTCGAGATCTGCTCGGAGAGATCGGCGGCCGGGTAGATCAGGTGGGCGTTCTGCACGTTGAAGTTGGGCACGAACACCACCTTCAGGTGTTGGTTCACGTCCGGGTCGGCGTTCACCGTTTCGGCGGCCCCGTTGATCAACTTGATGATGCGCTTGGCGATGAAATAGCCGGGTGCCGCTTTCCCGCCGAAGATGAAGGCCCGCGGCGGAATCTCGAGGTTCGGGTTCTGCTTCAGCCGGTGGTACATCGTGATGATGTGCAGGACGTTGAGATGCTGGCGCTTGTACTCGTGGATGCGCTTGACCTGAATATCGAACAGCCAGTCGGGATTCAGCTCGACACCGGTCGTCGAGCGAACGTAATCGGCAAGGCGCGCCTTGTTGGCATGTTTGACCGCACGCCATTGGCCACGGAACGCGGCGTCGTCGGCATACGGCTCGAGGTCGCGCAGCTTCTCCAGGTCCACCAGCCACCCGTCCCCGATGGTGTCGTCGAGCAGCTCGCGAAGCCCCGGGTTGGCCAGCGCCAGGAAACGCCGCGGGGTGACGCCGTTGGTCTTGTTGGAAAACCGCTCTGGCCACAACTCGTAGAAGTCCTTGAGCACACTGGCCGTCAGGAGCTCGGAGTGCAGGGCGGCGACGCCGTTGACGGCATGGCTGCCCACTGTGGCCAGATGCGCCATGCGCACACACTTTTCGCCGTCCTCGCCGATCAGGGACATGCGCCGCACCCGGTCCTCGTCCCCCGGGAAACGCGCCCGCACTTCATCGAGGAACCGGCGATTGATCTCGTAGATGATTTCGAGATGCCGCGGCAGGAATTCGGCGAACATCGCCAACGGCCAGGTCTCCAGGGCCTCGGGCAGCAGGGTGTGGTTGGTGTAGCCGAACGACGCCACCGTGATCGCCCACGCCGCGTCCCAATCGAGATGCTTCTCGTCCAGCAGGATACGCATCAACTCCGCGACGCCGATCGACGGATGCGTGTCATTGAGCTGTATCGCGAACTTCTCCGGGAGCGCTTGGACGGAAAGATGCGCGAGGTTCTCCAGGATGTGGAAAATATCCTGCAGCGAGCACGAGACGAAGAAGTACTGCTGCAGCAGGCGCAGCCGCTTGCCGATCTCCGGTTCGTCGTTCGGATAGAGCACCTTGGTGATGGTCTCGGAGGTGACTTCGTCCTCGACTGCTTTCCAATAGTCGCCGGCGTTGAAGACGTCGAACTCGAACGACTCGACCGCTCTGGCGCTCCACAACCTCAGCGTGTTGCAGGTGTTCACGCCGTAGCCCTGAAGGGGCGTCAGGTAAGGAACGCCCTTGAACACCCGCCGCGGCACCCAGCGCGCGCGGTCGTAGCCTGCTTCGTCGACGTAGTTCTCGGTGTGGCCGCCCCAGTTGACCTGATAGCTGAGATCGGGCGTGGCGATCTCCCACGGATTGCCGTTGGCCAGCCAGTTGTCGGGCTTTTCGACCTGCCAACCGTCGTGGATTTCCTGGTCGAAGATGCCGAATTCATACCGGATGCCGTAGCCGATCGCCGGACGCTCCAGGGTGGCCAGCGAGTCGAGATAGCAGGCCGCAAGCCGGCCCAGGCCGCCGTTGCCCAGCCCCGGCTCCTCCTCGGACGCCAGGACTGTGTCGAGGTCCTGGCCCAGCGCCGCGAGCGCCGCCCGCGCCTCCTCCTCGATCTGGAGATTCAGCAGGTTGTTCCCCAGCTGCGGCCCCATCAGGAACTCGGCGGACAGGTAACAGACCACTTTCCGACGGCGATCGAGGAAGGTCTGCGTGGAAGCGAACCACCGCTGCTGCACGCGGTCACGCACGGCCAGTGCCAGCGCTCGATAGTAGTGCGCCGGCGTCAAGACGGATGCTGGGCGACCAATCGAGTAACGCAGATGATCCGTAATGGCCTGTTGCAAAGCATCGGCCTGCAATCCGGTCCGAACGTCCACCACATCATCGAATCACCGCAACTCAGCGACGGTCAGACCCCGGAGGGGCGGTCTTCGTGACCCGAAAGGGGTATCGGCCACGTCCACTCGAAGTTGGCTCTTGGATTGCCGGGATATCATTGATAAATTATGGTCTGCCCAATTTAATCATCAGTAAATTTTAGGACTAGCGCAATGACGGTCGCGTCTGGCATCTCCTGCATCCCCGACATGGCACGGGCTTGGTCGAGCAAAACACCCGACAAGGCCGCGTTGATCGACCAGGATTGCGTGGTCACCTATGCCCAGCTCAACGACCGATCGAACCGAATCGCCAACGCGCTGATCGCGGCCGGCATACGGCCCGGCTCCCACGTCGGCTACCTGGGCAAGAACTCCGCGGCGTTCTTCGAGATCTGAGTAGGCGCCAATAAGGCGGGCTGTGGGTTGGCGCCGCTGAACTGGCGGAGTGCTGCACCGGAAATCGTCGAGGTCGTCGACGACGCAAGCGTGTCGCTGATCTTCGCAGGACGTGACTTCACCGAACTCGCTGAGCGGGTGCGCCAGGCGACGGAAAAGACCGTCCAAGTCGTTCCCGAATGCGAGCTGGGCCAGTGGCTTTCGCGTGGCGGATTCGAAGACCCTGCCATTGCGGTACCGCCGAATGCCACCGCGTTGCTTGGCTACACATCGGGCACCACGGCTGCCCCTAAAGGTGTGCCGATTACGCATGGCGCTTTGATGAGCTGGTTCCGTGCCGCGGTGACGGAACAGTCAGTGAATTGGGACACCGACGACGTCGGCCTGATGGTCATGCCGAACTTCCATCTGGCAGGAACATTGGTGTCGCTGCCGGCGCTCTATCACGGTGCGTCTTTGGCGACCTTGCCCGCGTTTGATCCTGCAGCTTTCATCTTCGCCGTCGCCGAACACCGGCCCACCGTGACGTGCCTGGTCCCCACCGCGCTGCAGATGCTGTTGGACCATGAGTCGGAGCAGCCGACCGACTTCTCATCACTGCGCCGGATTCTCTACGCCGGCTCACCCATCGGACAGCACACCCTGCAACGAGCACTCGATGTATTCGGTTGCGATTTCGTGCAGTTCTATGGAACCACCGAGACGTTCATCATCACACTGCTACGCCCCGAACAGCACCGCCTTGACGAGCCGGACCTGCTGAAATCCTGCGGACAACCGATGCCCGGGGTGGAGTTGCGAATCGTGGACCCGAACGGGCGCGACCTATCCGCGGGCGAGGCCGGCGAGGTCCTGGTGCGCTCACCGTGGATGTTCAGTGGCTACTGGAACAAACCCGACGCGACCGCAAGCGCGATCATCGACGGCTGGTACCACACCGGCGATGGAGCCATCCGCGACCAGAACGGCAACCTCTTCCTGGTTGACCGACTCAAGGACATGATCGTCAGCGGCGGGGAGAACATCTATTCAGCCGAGGTCGAACGCGCGTTGGCGGCACACCCGTCGGTGCAATTGGTTGCAGTGGTCGGTGCCCCCGACGAAAAGTGGGGAGAGCGCGTGGTCGCATTCGTTGTGACCTATCCGGACAAGTCGGCTGACGTGTCTGATCTTGTGTCGCACTGCCGAGAGCTCATCGCGGGATACAAGGTTCCCAAGGAAATCCACCTGGTGAAGTCCCTGCCGCAAACGGCGAGCGGAAAGGTGCAGAAAGCCAACCTACGCCAACAACTTCAGGGCTAATCGCAGCCACCCAAAGGAGAACATTCGTGGGCTATCAGTCAGTTTTCAAGGATGACCTGTTCGCCGGGCAGACCGTGGTCATCACCGGTGGAGGCAGCGGCATCGGGCGGTGCACCGCTCACGAACTTGCCGCGCTGGGCGCCGAAGTGGCGCTTGTCGGCCGCAATGTCGACAAGCTTCGCGCCGTGCAAGACGAGATCCGCTCAGACGGCGGACGCGTTTCGATCCATGCCACCGACATCAGAGATGAGGTGACCGTCATTGACGTCGTCGACGCGATCATCAGCGACCACGGCCGTATCGACGGACTCTTCAACAACGCCGGCGGCCAGTACCGGGCACCACTGGAATCGATCAGCACCAAGGGTTTTGAAGCGGTAGTGCGCAACAACTTGACCGGTGGGTTCATCGTGATGCGCGAGGTCTACAACAAATGGATGAAGACTCATGGCGGAGCGATCGTGAACATGATCGCTGACATCTGGAACGGATGGCCGAACTTTGCGCATTCGGCTGCCGCCCGTGGTGGAATGCTGACGCTCAGCGAATCCGCCGCCACGGAATGGGCCGCCGCCGGGGTACGTGTGAACACCATCGCGCCAGGCGCCATCGCATCGAGTGGACTTGACACATATGACGACAAGGACACCGACTTCCTCCGTAACCAAGTCGCACGCGAAATCCCGCTGCAGCGCTACGGAACCGAGGCCGAAGTCTCGGCTGCTGTGGTGTTTCTGCTGTCACGCGGCGCTAGCTTCATCACCGGAACGTGCGTCCGCGTAGACGGTGGGGCACCGAACGCCAAGCCCGGATGGTGGGACCTGCAACCAGCGGAACACAACACCCCGTTCAACGGGTTCCACCGATCGGCGCTGCCCGTGATCCTCGACGTCAATCAAACGATATAGAAGGGTTTCCCAATGGCAGACAAGTTGATTTACGAAAAGCGGGATGAGGTCGCGTACCTCACCATTAATCGCCCGGAAGTCAAGAACGCCATCGACATCGAGACCCATGAGTTGATTTGTGAGGCATGGACGGACTTCCGCGACGACGCAAAGATGCGCGTCGCCGTCATTACCGGCAACGGTGACGCGTTCACAGCCGGAGCTGACCTGAAAACTCATGCGCCCGAGTGGCAGACCGTCGGACCGATGGTCGGACGTGAACGTATCGAGGACGGCCTGTGCGGAATCACCCGGGGCCCGCTGTCGCGCATCACCAAGCCCATCGTCGCCGCGATCAACGGCTGGTGCGTCGGCCACGGCGTCGAGCTGGCGATGGCGTGTGACATCCGGATCGCGTCCGAGCGTGCGCAGTTCGGCACCTTCGAGGTGCGTCGCGGAATGCATCCGGCCGACGGCGGCATCCCCCGCCTGGTCAACGTCTGCGGTGTCGGGGTGGCGTTGGAGATGCTGCTGACCGGCGAGCCGATCTCTGCCGAGCGGGCACTTACCACCAACATGGTTGCACGAGTGGTTCCACACGAGAAGCTGATGGAGGAGACCGACGCCGTGGTGCAGCGAATCCTGCGCTGCGATCAGGCCGCGATCGAGTCGGCCAAGGAGACGGTGCTCGAGATCATCGGCCGCCCACTGTACGACCAACTGCGCGTCGAGGCGATGTGGGGCTACGCGTTGTGCGGCGGCAACACCAACGTGATGGAGCGATCGCAGCAGTTCTTCGACAAAGCCGACCGCGGACGAGCCGGCGCCACCGCCAGTCCCCTGTGACCGCGGAGTCGCGAAAGATATGTCTGAACTGTTTCCGGACTACCACTCTCCGTGGGAAACCGATGACCAGCGGCTCCTTCGCAAACGCGCGGCGGCGTTCTTCCGTATAGAAGTCACGCCCAATCAGGAACGCTGGGCCGAACAGCATCAGGTTGATCGCGAGTTCTGGAATAAGGCAGGCGCCGCAGGCCCGCTCTGTCCGGAGCTACCGGATGAATACGGCGGCGCTGACGGCAATTTCGGTCACGAGGCGGTAATTCAGCACGAACTCAGTTTCTCCGGAGAACTCGGCGTTCGGCTTCAACGCACATTCCACGATCTGCACACATTACATCTACGCGTTCGGCAAGGAGGAGCAGAAGTCGCGCTGGCTGCCGCAGGTGACGACGGGCGAGGGGGTGCTCGCTATCGCGATGACCGAGCCCGGCACCGGCTCGGATCTACAGGCGGTGCGCACCACCGCCGTTCGTGACGGCGACGATTACGTGATCAACGGGTCGAAGACGTTCATCATTAACGGATCCCATTGCGATCTGTTGATTGTCGTGGCGAAGACCGACCCCAACCAGGGCGCCAAGGGGATCTCGTTGTTCGTCGTCGAGACCAACGGTCAGACCGGGTTCGAACGTGGCCGGCTACTGCACAAGATCGGCCAGCATGGGCAGGACACCCGCGAGCTGGCATTCACCGATATGCGCGTGCCGGCCCGAAATCTCCTGGGTGGGGTGGAGGGCCAGGGTTTCTACCAGCTGATGAAGCAACTCCCTCGGGAGCGGCTGAGCATCGCGGTCGGCGGCGTCGCTACGGCTGAGGCCGCCCTGCTGGAAGCGGTCAAGTACGCCAAGGAGCGCAGGGCGTTTGGCAGGCCCATCCTCGACTACCAGAACACCAAATTCGTTCTGGCCGAATGCAAGGCCGATGTCCTGGCCGGCAAGACCCTGATCGATCACTGCATCGGGCGATACTTGAACGGCACTCTCGACGCGTCAACCGCGTCGATGGCCAAGATCTGGGTGAGCGACATGCAATGCAAGGTCATCGACAAATGCCTGCAGATCTTCGGCGGCTACGGCTACATCATGGAATACCCCATCGCGCGGATGTACGCCGACGCACGAGTGCAAAAGATCTACGGCGGCACCAATGAGATCTTGAAAGAACTCGTTGGCCGCGAGCTCTGATCACCGCCACACGGCGTACGCGAAACTATCCGCGGGTCGGCGCGTAAAGCGTGTTCCACACGATGCCGGCATATGCCTCCGCCAGCCGATCCTGGCTTGAGCCGGCCTCTGCGCGCAGCATCCGGTGCAGGCCGCGTTCGGCCATCCATTGCAGCCAGTACGCGGTTTCGGCTGCGGGCAAGGACGGGTCGATGAACCCGCCGGACTGCCCGGTCTCGATGTGTGTCCGCAGCCCGTCGATGTAGCGGCGCATGGCGTCATCGACGGCCTCGCGCACGCCGTGGTCGGTGCCGATGGCTTCGTGGGTGGCGGCCATCAGCTCAGGATGTGCACGGTAGGCCTCCACGATCCGTTCCAGCGCGACGTGCACGTCCTTCTTGGTAGCTGTGCCGTCCAGCGACCACCACCCCTGCGCCGCATCGAGGATGACCTGAGTGAATTCTGCGTACCAGGTGCGCAGCAGGTTGGTCTTGTCCACGAAGTAGGCGTAGAACGTGGAGCGCGATATCCCGGCCTCGGCAACGACGCCGGCGACGCCGATGTCCGCGTATGTCGCTCCCGACCGCAGCTGCCGTTCGATAACCGACAGCACGCGTGCGCGCAGCTCGTCGCGACGCGCCTGACCGGTTTTTTGAGCGGTGTCCGCGGCTGTCATGCCCTCACGCTAAATCAGAAGGAGATGCTCTGGCGCGAGAGAACGTCCTTGGCGATCACGCGCTTCTGGATCTCGGCTGTTCCGTCGGCAACGAGGTAGGCCATCACGTCGCGGAAGCGTTGCTGCAGTGGAAATTCGGTGGCGTAGCCGAGGTTGCCGTGGATTCTCATCGCGGCTTCGATCGCGTCTTTGGCGACCGTGGGGGGCCACCACTTGCTCATCGAGGCCAGTGAGGTGTGCGGCTTGCCCTGTTCACGCAGCCACAGTGCGCGATAGCACAGCCACCGCGCCGCTTCCAGATAGGTGGCATGCTCGGCGAGGGGGAACGAGACGCCTTGGTAGTCCGCGATTGGTTTGCCGAAGGCCTGCCGCTGTGTCGCATAGACAGCGGCTTCGTCGAGGCTGGCCTGAGCGGCTCCGAGGCACATCAGGCCGAGCGCGGCGCGGCTGAAGTCGAAGTGACTCATCACGGCACGGAACCCTCGGCCGGGTTCGCCGATCAGGTGTGACGTGGGGACGAAAACCTCGTCGAGATGGATCGACCCCCATCCCAGCGGCAGACAGCCCATCCCGGGCATGTGGTGCACGCTGACCTTCTCCTGATCGAGGGGGACCAGGAAGCAGCTGACGCCTTTCGCCCCAACGGTTCCGGGCTCCCGCGCATAGATCAGCGCCGCAGACGAATGCATGGCCCACGAGATCGCGGTCTTCTCTCCCGTCAGCTGCCATCCGCCGTCGACCGGCCGCGCGACCGTTTTCAGGCCGCCCGCATCAGAGCCCGAGCCCGGTTCGGTCAGGGCGATTGCGACGTTTTCCCGACCTTCGATCATCGCGGGTAGATAGCGCTGTCGCACTTCGTCCGTCCCGTGCATCAGCTGTGAGCCGATGAGTCCGATCTGCACGGGCGCAGACGCGACGTTGACGTCGCCATAGGCGAGTGTTTCGGTCGCAAGCCCGAGCATGACCGGATCCTCTTCGCCGGTCCCGCCGTATTCCTCCGGCAACCCGATTCCCAGCACGCCGAGCTCGCCGAGCTGCCGCAAGATGTCGAAGGGAAATTCTGTCGACGCCGCACGGTCGCGATAACCCGGCAGCAAAACCTTGCGCGAGAACTCCCCGAGGGTCTGCTGGAACGCTGCCTGATCAGGCGTGAACTCGAAGGAAATCATTCGGGTGCCTCCAATGCGGGCGACAAGGACCCCGCTCGCGGTCACTGTACACATGAGTCTGGATGTACGTCCAGACTCATGTGTAGCACGGTCGAGGCCTTGACTACTTCGGTCTGACCATTTTAATGTTGCCTATGTTTCCAAATCCGGCGTCTGTAGCTGGACGGCTCTGATGGCGCCCGAAACGCTCTCCTACCGTTCTGCGGACGGTAGGAAACTCGCCGGCTACCGTTGGAACCCGCCCGCGGACCATGCAGTTGAGGGCGCCGTCGTACTCGTTCATGGCATGGGCGAGCACCTTCGCCGATACGACCACGTCGCCGAGGCGCTCACCGCGGCAGGGTTTGCGGTTTACGGACACGATCACCGCGGACACGGCGCCTCGCTGACCGGGAACAGCGAACCCGGCCACCTCGGACCCAACGGGTGGCAGGCACTTGTCGACGAACTGGGCTTGGCGGTGACGCGGGCGCGGTCAGCCTATCCGGACTTGCCCCTGACGATTGTTGCCCACAGCATGGGCTCGTTTGCCACCCAACAGTTCTTGCTGGACCATGGTTCGGAAGTCGACGCAGTCGCCCTGACCGGGACAGCGGCGCTCGACCTCTTGGAACCGGCGTTAGATCTATCCAAAGACCTGGATCTGTCCGACTTCAATGCATCGTTCCAACCCGCGCGCACTGATTTCGACTGGTTGTCCCGCGACGATGCCGTCGTGGAGGCATACCTCGCAGATCCATTGTGCGGATTCGGTATTGACGCCGTGTCGGCCAAAGACATGTTCGCAGGGGCTCGACGACTCGCCGGCCCCGATCAGATGTCGGGCGTCCCCTCCGACCTTCCCCTGTATATCGCAGTGGGTAGCAGGGACCCCGTCAATGGCGGACTGACCCTGCTCTGGCCGCTCGTAGACCGTTATCGCGCTGCCGGACTTGACGATGTGACCGTCCGCGTTTATGACGACGGTAGGCACGAGATCCTCAACGAGACCAATCGCTCCGAAGTGATCGACGACCTCGTGCAATGGCTGCACCGTGTATCAACTACCGGGAGGACCGATCATGGTTGACGAGACCGGGGCCGGACTGCCCGCCCCCAAGGATCTCGACGCCTCCTCCGCACTGATCGTGGGCGGCACCGCGGGCATCGGGTTCGCCTCAGCCCGGGCCCTGGTGCAGGCGGGTGTGCCGCGGATAGTCGTCTCCGGTCGCAATGCAGAACGCGGCGAGCTCGCCGCGAAGTCGCTCGCCGAACTGGGCGCAGCCGCATCCTTCGTCGGCGGTGACGCCACTGATCCCGCGTCCGCGGCGGCCGTGGCTGCACAAGCCGACGAAATCCTCGGGGGTGTCGACATCCTCATGTGCAGCACCGCCGCCGACGTCCGGCCCGAACTGTTCATCAACATTCCGACTACCGACATCAGCAGGTGGCTCACCCAGCTCGCGCTTCCGTCGATGCATATGGCGAGCTCGGTGCTTCCCGGGATGCGGAGCCGGCGCGGCGGCGTCATCGTGAATGTGGCGTCGGACGCCGGGAAAATCGCGACACCGGGAGAGGCCGTCATCGGCGCATCCAAAGCCGCCATCATGATGTTCACGCGAACGATCGCGATCGAGGAGAAGCGTTACGGCATTCGCGCAAACGTGTTGACGCCGTCGCTCGTGCACGGAACCGCTTCAACCGAACGCATCACGACCGAAGGATTCAGCGCCAAGCTGTTCGCAGCCGCGGCCCGTCAGGCCGCCCTTGGGGTACCGACAGCCGACGACGTCGCCGCACTGGCGGTGTTCCTCTGCGGTGCAGGGGCTGCCAAACTGACCGGCCAGGCAATCAGCGTCAACGGCGGCATCTCCGCGGCGTAGGGTGGCCGACGTGGTGGATGGCCGGGTCGCGGGCACGCCTTCGTCACATCCGGACGACGAGCTTTCCCGTGGAGCTGCCCGACTCCATCGCGGTGTGGGCCTGCGTAATTTCGTCGAAGCTGTAGACACGGTGGATAGGCACGGTCGCGTCGCCGGCGGCCACTTCATCCAGAAATCTCTGCAGTACGGATTTCGGTAGGTCGCCCGCGTCTCCGGAGTAGGTGCTGAGCCGGACGCCACGCGGGATGTAGTCGACCGGATAAAACTCTTTCACAATCCATTCATTTGACAGCATTCCGGCGAAGCACACGACTCCGTGGACACGCGTCGACCGCAAGGTGTCCCGCAGGGTCGGGGCGCCGACGAGTTCTAGAGCCGTGTCGACGCCGTCGGGAATGATGTCGCGGACGTCGAGGGCCACCTCGCCGCGGTCGATGAGTACGTGGTCGACGCCAATGCCGGTGAGGGCTGCCGTCTTGTCTGGGTTACGCGTGGTCGACAGCACCGTCATGTTGCGTTGCTTCGCAAGGATTGCCGTGGTCATGCCGACTGACGAGGTACCGCCGCGAATGAGGATGGAATGGCGCGGTTGCGCTGCCAAGCCGACGGTCAGGCAGCCGTAGGACGTTTGCAGCATTTCGGGGACCGCGCCGAGAACGGCCCATTCCAAAGCACTTTCGAAGGCGATCACCTGCGCGGCCGGCACGCAGGTGTATTCGGCGTAGCCACCATCGAATGAACGGCCCATGCCCCCCATCATGGCGGCTACCTGCTGGCCGGCCCTGAATTCGCCGCCGGGGCACTGATCGACAACGCCCGTGGCCTCGATTCCGGGTACGCGGGGGAACGTGACTCCCTCGGCGAGGCCGAGGCGGGTATGCAACTCGGACCGGTTGAGTCCGAACGCTTCTACCCTGATGCGAACCCACCCCGGCGGCGGAGTAGGTATCGGGATTTCCCGTATGCGCATCGCCTCCGGTGGCCCGGGTGCGTCGAGGACGACCGCACGCATGGTGCGCCTCATGTCTTCATCACCTCGAGCTAAAAGTAACGAGGGAACGGCGACCAGTCCGGGTTGCGCTTTTCCAGGAATGCGTCGCGGCCCTCGACCGCTTCGTCAGTCATGTACGCCAATCGTGTTGCCTCACCGGCGAATAGCTGCTGGCCGACCAGTCCGTCATCGATCATGTTGAACGAGTACTTCAGCATACGGATCGCCTGGGGGGACTTGCCGTTGATTGCCGCCGCCCACTGCAAGCCAACGGATTCCAGGTCGGCGTGGTCGATCACCGCGTTGACCGCGCCCATTTGATGCATTTCTTCGGCGGTGTACGTGCGGCCGAGGAAGAAGATCTCGCGCGCAAACTTCTGGCCGACCTGCCTGGCCAGATAGGCGCTGCCGTAGCCGCCGTCGAAACTGCCGACGTCGGCGTCGGTCTGCTTGAATCGCGCGTGCTCGCGGCTCGCCAACGTCAGGTCGCAGGTCGCGTGCAGGCTGTGTCCCCCGCCCGCGGCCCAGCCATTGATCAGACAAATCACGATCTTGGGCATAAACCGGATCAGCCGCTGCACCTCGAGGATGTGCAGCCGCCCCGCCCTCGCCGTATCAACCGTGTCGGCACTCTCTCCGGATGCATACTGATAGCCGCTACGGCCCCGGATACGTTGGTCTCCACCGGAACAGAACGCCCAGACGCCGTCTTTCGGAGACGGTCCGTTGCCGGTCAGCAGCACCACTCCGACGTCGTGCGAGGTGCGGGCGTGGTCGACGACGCGGTAGAGCTCGTCAACGCCGTGTGGGCGGAATGCGTTACGCACCTCGGGCCGGTTGAACGCGACGCGCACCGTTGGCTGCGGCTTCCCGTCGACAACATGGCGGTGGTACGTGATGTCGGTCAGGCCGGCGAACCCGTCAACAGACTCCCAATCCGAGGCATTAAAAGGGTTGTTGTTCAACGTCATCCGCTATGCCGTAGCGATCCGGTCCTGGCTTCCATGTAGAGGGCGATCGCCTCCGACCGGTTGATCGCACCTATCTTCCGAAGGATTCGTTTCACGTGTGTCTTCACCGTTTCGACGGTGATCACAAGTTCGTCGGCGATCGCGGCGTTGGATGCGCCCAGCACGAGCCGTTCGAACACCTGACGTTCGCGGTTCGACAGCGCCGCCGCCAACGTCGAATCCGGCGCGATGGTCGGCGGCTCGCCACGGTTGTCGTACTCGACATCAAGACTGATCGCGGCCGCGGCGATGCGGTCGGCTTCCTCTGTCAGCCGCGCCGCCGCACGGGCGATCGAGGTGCGCTGTCGTTGCACGCGTTCGGTGTTCAGCATTCGCTCATGAAGCAGCGAATAGGCAGCGGCGAACGTACCCAAAAGATCGATATCCCGGGCGGAAACGCCGCCTTCGTGACGGCTGACGTGGAGTAGGCCGACCACCATCGAATCGGCGACCACCGGGGCGACGAGATAGTCGGCGGAGCCGAGCAATTCGCGGTAGCCCGGCGCCGGCGGCGCGTCGTCGACATTCGTGCGAATGGCGTCGCGCATTCGCACACACTGTCGCTCGGCCACGCATCCACGACGCTTGATCACAGTTGGACCACGGAGACTGGCGTCGGATTCCTCGACGAGGAATACGTCGTCCTCGACCAGCGACAGTAACGCCTTGTCGAAAGCGAGCCCGTCACACAGCTCTATGCAGGCTTGCCGGCCAAGCCCTTGCAGCGAGCCGGCCTTCTTCATCCTGCGGATGCCTGCGGTCAACGCTCGCACCACGTTGCTCGTGTGGCTGCCGAGCAAAACGCGCGCGTCCACCTGGGCCTTGAGAAATTCGGTGAAAGAGCCGTGCCCGGTCCGCGGTGTGGCCTCGACGCCAACGTTGCGGTCGCCAGACAACAGCCGACGGGTCGTGGTGGCGGCCATCTCAATGGCTTCGTCCAACGTCATCGCAACCTCAGACCGGGAGATGCCGAAGGCGGTGCACAGCTTCTCGTCGAGCTCGTTGAGCCTGGCCACGATCTCGCGGGCGTTCATGGCGTTGCTCCGGCGTCGACGGCGGCGATGCCGGCGTAGACCGCGACCGCCGCTGCCCTGCTGGGCGTATGAAGCTTCCTGGCAATGTGTTTCAGATGTGACTTCACTGTGCCTTCGGAGATCACCAGGCACCGGGCGATCTGCGCGTTGGTGGCCCCCGTCGCCACATATGACATGATCTCTCGTTCGCGGGCAGTCAACGACGGCACAGCCGGTCGATCGTGTCGGTCATGATCGTCGTGTCGTTGTCCCGGCACCGGCCACACCGCCGAACGGGTGGGTCGTCTGAGCAGCTCGTCGACCTCCGAGCGCAGATTGTCGACCTCGGTGCGTTGTTGGGCGGCCTTTTCCTCGAGCGCAGCGCTCTCGAATGCCACCGCCAGGCACTCGGCAAAGGCCTCCAACTGGTCGAGGTGGTCCGTGGTCACCGCTGCCTCATGGTCGGGCCGGTCCGCATGCAGCATCCCAATTGCCCTGCCCTGCAATGTGATCGGCGCCGCGACATACCCGCGGCAGCCAGAGACGTCGACGATCTCCTTGAACGTGCGCTTGTCCTCCTTCGGTGACGACACCA
Organism: Mycobacterium barrassiae; assembly: GCF_025822765.1. Classification (GTDB taxonomy): domain Bacteria; phylum Actinomycetota; class Actinomycetes; order Mycobacteriales; family Mycobacteriaceae; genus Mycobacterium; species Mycobacterium barrassiae. The sequence goes on from NZ_JACKUK010000026.1 coordinate 90,702, forward strand.
GGGCTCCGCATCGTTTGCGGATCAGTTCCGTCTCGAGCGGAGCGTCCGCCAGCTGGATGTGGGCACCGTGGACCCAATCGAGGAACGGTCGCGAGTAGGAGTCGACCTTCTTGTCATCGATATACAGATGCTGGGGCCGCCACACCGACCCTCGCACGGTGGAGATCATTGTCCGTGCGAAGCCGAATTCACGGCTGAGCACCAGCGGTGCGGCGTAGATCATCTCCCGCGGAGACAAGCCCTGAAGGCCCGCAAGGGCGCGACGGATCTCCGACATGCACCTCATCCGTCGAGTCAGATCCTCGTCAAGCAGGTCACATCGCACCTTCAGGACCGAGATCAGCAGTTCTGCGGTCGCCGCCAGATCGTCGGCGGGCTCCTCCGCCAGGGCGATACGCTGCTCCAGGCGCCGGCTCAACTCGTCCAACGTGCATGCCAGCGCGGCCATCTGAACCTCGGAAGGTGGTAACCCGAGTTGTTCATTCACAGCCGCCACGACGTGGTACGCGCGCTCCACCGCGGTCGAAGCCGGGGTATTTGGGACCACCGTCATCTGCGTAGTCATCGCCACCCCTCCCCTCTGAAGAGTTCCGCCAACCAATCAAACGGTCATACCATTGGACCAAAGTATAGCGTCGTGTTACTCGCCTCACAAGAATTCCGCAAAAGCGACGGGAATCACGACCGCGTCAATATCCGAGATCCGGGGCAGGTTTTGCAGCACCTTGTGCGGCCCGAACAGCCAATGGTCTAATGGTCAGGCCATATAGAGAGGGGTGCTATGCACGCGGTGATCATTTATGAATTCGGATCGGCCGACGTCCTCCGACCTGGGGAGTTTCCCGAGCCGGCCCCGCGGCCGGGCTGGGTGCCCGTCAAGCTCCACGCGAGTGCGCTGAACTGGCATGACATCTTGGTACGGCAAGGCCGCTACGCAACGCCGTTGCCACACATCATCGGCGCCGACGGCGCAGGGGTGCGCGTCGACACCGGCGAGCCCGTCGTGGTGTTGCCCTCACTGAACTGGGGCGAACACGACGACGCCCCCGGCGCCGACTGGGAGATACTCGGTGATCGCACGCCCGGGACCTACGCCGAACTGGTCAGCGTGCCCGCCGACTGCGTGGCCCCGAAACCCGTCGGCCTCAGTTGGGCCGAGGCCGCCGCACTGCCGCTGGTGGGCCTGACGACCTACCGGGCGCTGTTCGTCCGCGGGCGGCTGCGTTCGGGCGAGTCGATGCTGGTGATCGGAGCCGGCGGAGGGATCGCCACTATGGCGATCGCCCTCGCCGTCGCGGCCGGAACCGCCATTACTGTCACGTCCTCCTCGCAGGACACCATCGAGCACGCGGTATCCGCGGGCGCACAGGGCGGCGTGTTGCACAGCCACGCCGACTGGCCCGATCAGGCTCGCGCCATGTCTCCCGACAATGCCGGATTCGATCTGGTCCTCGACCCCGTCGGCCGGTGGAGCGAGTCCGTGCGCGCCCTGCGCCCCGGCGGTCGACTTGTGGTTCTCGGCGCCAACGCCGCACAGACCGCGGCGATGGACATCCGCGGCTTCTACTTTGGTCAATTCGACCTTCTCGGAACGACCATGGGCAGTAGCCGCGACTTCGCCGGCCTGCTCGACATGATGGACCGGTGTGCAGTGCGCCCGCCTGTGATCGACCGCGAGTTCCCCCTGGACCAGGCCGCCCAGGCGCACGAATACCTCGAGAACGGACGGACTTTCGGCAAATGCGTACTGACGCACACCTAGGAGATGCACCCGTGACCGAGTCGACCACCCTCGTCAACTACCGAGTCGAGCCCGCCCAACCCGACGTTGACGGGTTGGTCGCCTATCTGACACTCAACGATCCCGACCGGCGCAACGCCTTGTCCGACGCCTTGCTGGATCAGTTGAATGCCCTATTGCATCGAGCAGCCGCCGATCCGGAGGTCCGGGTCGTCGTGCTCACATCCTCACACCCGCGGGTTTTCTCGTCCGGCGGCAATCTCGACGCGTTCGCGGACGACCGTCCGACGATCGCAAAGTACGCCGGAATCGCTCGCTTCCCCAACCTTTATCGCACCCTCACCGGGATCGGCAAACCGGTCGTGTGCGCCGCCAACGGGGACGTGCTGGCCGGTGCACTGGGCATCGCCTTGGCGTGCGACCTCGTCATCGCGAAGGAATCGATTCGGTTGGGCTGCCCCGAGATCAATGTCGGCGCCTTTCCGTTCATGATCTCGGCGCTGATCTTCCGCGCCACCGGACGGTTGGTCGCCAACGAACTGATGATGACCGGTCGACTCATCAGCGCAGCCGAGGCGGCCACGGCGGGACTGGTGAACAAGGTGGTGCCCGACGCCGATTTCGACGATGCGCTGCGCGAGTGGGTCGCCGACATCGCGGCCAAATCACCCTTGTTGATGGGCATGGGCAAGGCGGCAATGGCCGCGACCCGGGACCTGCCACTCGACGCTGCACTGGACTACCTGCAGTCCCAACTCGCCCTGGCCTTCACCACGCACGATCTGAGTGAAGGGGTGCGGGCCTTCAAGGAGAAGCGCGCCCCGGAATGGCGCAATGCGTGAGGCCGGCCTATCACCCTTTCGAGTGATTGCCGTTTCGGTCTGACCATTCTACGATTCGAGGATTGGCGCCTCCGTACGCGTCCCGGAGGGCGGACCCGAGAACGAGGAATTACGCGATGAAGCCGAGCCCGTACACCGACCGCTACAGCCCGCAGCAGATCGAGGAGTATTACCGCACAGGCATGTGGTCCACGGACACATTCCATGACCTGCTGCTCCGGCGAGTCAACGACAATCCCGACAAGGTATTCGCCACAGACGGGACGCGATCGCTGACATTTCGTGAGCTTTTCGAGGCCGGGCAGCGGCTGGCCGTCGGTCTGCACCGGCAGGGCCTGCGCCGCGGCGACACCGCCGCCGTCCAGTTGCCCAACTGGGTCGAGTTCATCCAGATACTGGCCGCATTGTCTCGACTCGGGGTGATCATGGTCCCGATCATGCCGATCTACCGGAGCGACGACGTCAGCTATGTGCTGTCCAACGCTGCAGTTCGAACGGTCTTCGCCCCGGCACACTTCAGCAAATTCGGCTATCTGGACATGTATCTCGATCTGCGTCAGGAGCATCCGGATCTGATGATTGTCGTCGCCCGTCCCGACGACGTCGCACAGGACGTGGTCGACGCGGACCCCGATGTGTTCACCCTGCAGGAACTCGAGGTCGAATCCGACGACGACAGCGCAGGTCGAGAGTTGAACGACCCACCCGGTTCTGACGATCCGTTCGTTATCGTCTACACCTCCGGGACCACATCCCGGCCGAAGGGCTGCGTGCACACGTTCAACACATACGGTGCGGGCTCTCGTGCGCTGATCGGCCCCTTCGGCTACACCGAATCCGACGTCCAGTTCGGTCCCTCACCAATAGCTCACACCACCGGGCTGGTCACCAGCGTGCTGCTGCCGATGCTGACCGGGGCGGCGACACATGTCATGGCCAAGTGGGATCCAGCTCGCGGCATCGAGGAGATTCAGCGCTTCGGCTGCACCGCTGCCGTGACGGCCCCGACGTTCCTGCACACGCTGTTGTCCGAGTACGACCCGCAGCGCCATGACCTGTCCTCGTTGCGATTGTGGACGTGTGCAGGCGCACCGATTCCCGCCGCGGTCGTCGAGCGAGCGGGCGCAACCTTGCCCAACATCAAAGTGCTCAGCCTGTACGGCCGCAGCGAAAACCTCGTCACGACCACATGTTCAGTGACTGACGATACTTCGCGTGCCCTGACCTCGGACGGCAAAGCGATGCCCGGCGCGGAGGTCAGGATCGTGGGCGAGGATGGGAACGAGGTGCCCCGCGGGGTTGAGGGCGACATCGCCTACCGAGGGCCCGCCCACATGGTCGAATACCTCTCCAACGCAGAGGAAACCGAGGGTCTGTTCACCGAGGACGGGTTCTCCAAGTCCGGTGATCTGGGCAAGATGACCGACGACGGATACGTGCGGGTGACCGGCCGGACCAAGGACATCGTCATTCGCGGCGGCATGAACATCAGCGTCCGCGAGATCGAGGACCATCTGGCCCATCATCCTGCGCTGAAAGCGTCCTCGGTGGTCGGCATGCCCGATGAGCGGCTCGGCGAGCGGGTGTGCTGCTATGTCGTCCCCGCGTCAGGACACGATGCTCCGACCGTCGACGTCCTCCGCGAGTTCCTCATCGACAAGGGCATGCCGATCCAAAAGACACCCGAGCGCGTAGTCGCGGTCGATGCCCTGCCGATGACCGCGACCGGAAAAGTTCTCAAACACGAGTTGCGCAAAGACATCGAACGGCGCATTCACGAGGAAGCTGCCGAGAGTCCGGAAGTTTCGGGTGCCCGCTGATGGACTTGAAAGACAGTCCCGCCGAGGCGGAGTTCCGCGCCAAGGCGCGTCGTTGGCTCGAAGAGTCGCTACCCACACTCGGGGGGGCTGAGCCGCCGGTCTTGGAGGACAAGCTCGACTATTGGCGGGTGTGGCAACGGCTACTGAAGAAGTCCGGCTACGCCGGACTGTCGTGGCCGACGGAGTACGGCGGCGGAGGCGCGGACGCCAAGATCCGTGCGGTGTTCAGCGAGGAACTCGATCGGGCCGGCGCACCCGAGCGGCTGAACATCGTCGGCGAGGATTTCGCCGGCCCGACGATCATCCAGTTCGGCACCCCAGCCCAGCGAGAGAGATACCTCGAACCGATCCTCACGGGAGACGAGATCTGGTGCCAGCTGTTCTCCGAACCGGAGGCGGGCTCCGACCTGGCGTCATTGCGCACGGCGGCCACCAAGGTGGACGGCGGCTGGCGCATTCAGGGACAGAAAATCTGGACGAGCCGGGCCCAGCTCGCGGCCCACGCGATCTTGCTCGCCCGCACGGGTGGCGGTCCCCGGCACAAGGGAATCACGTACTTCCTGCTGCCGATGGACAGCCCGGGCGTCGACGTTCGTCCACTTGAACACATGCTGGGCGAGGCCGAGTTCAACGAAGTGTTCCTCGACGACGTGTTCATCCCCGACGACGGTGTCCTCGGCGATGTCGACGGAGGCTGGCAGGTCGCGATGGCCACCCTGGCGTTCGAGCGGGTAGCCATCGCCACCGGACGAGTGAACACCACCGGCGCGGTCAACGACCTGATCCGTGACATCGCGAGCCGCACCACCGACGGCGGCACCCCGTTGGGCGCCGATCCGCTGGTGCGGCAACGGATCGCGGACCTTTACGGCCGCGCCCTTGTGCACTACCTGATCGGCCAGCGGGTCATCACCGGGGCGGCCGGAGACGGACCGCCGGGACCGGTGACCTCTATCGGCAAGCTGTACTTCTGTCCGTTGGTGGAAGATATCGCCGACTTCGGATTGGAGCTCGACGAGATGGCAGGGCAGTTCCCACTCGCCGAGAAGGACTCGGCCGACGCACCATCGGCCAGCCACCAGAGGTGGCTGCGGCTGGCGTACCAGGCCCGCGGGACCGCCATCGCCGGTGGGTCGACGTTCATCCAGCGCAACATCGTGGCCGAGCGCATTCTCGGCATGCCCAGGAGCTGAGGCCATCGTGACCGGATACCAATGGAATCCGACCGACGACTACATCGAAGGTGCCAACGTCACGCGGCTGGCCCGCGCGCACGGGTTGGCCGGCATCGACGAGCTGCGGGCGCGCTCTGTCGCGGATACGGAGTGGTACTGGGCCGCAGCCGCCAATGATCTGGGCCTGCGCTTCCGGACTCCGTACAGCCGAGTGTTGGATCTGCACAACGGAATTGAGCACCCTGACTGGTTCGTCGGCGCCACGATGAACATCGTCGATTCATGCCTTCTGCGATGGCAAGAGGCGCAGCCTAGTACCGTCGCGGTCTCCCATGAGGACGAAGCCGGTCGGGTCCGAGAGATTTCCTTCGACGAACTGGCCACCCAAGTCGCCTGTGCCGCAAATGGTCTGCGCCAGTTGGGAATTGGTCGCGGCGATGCGGTTGCAATGTATCTCCCGATGATCCCCGAGGCCGTCGTCGCGTGTTACGCGGTCGCAGCTCTCGGAGCCATCTTGGTGCCGCTGTTTTCTGGCTTTGCTTCCTCGGCGATCGCGTCCAGGCTGGCCGACGCCGAAGCCAAAGCAGTCATCGTCGCCGACGTGACCACCCGTCGTGGACGCTCGGTGCCACTGCTGCCACAGATCAGTGAGGCGCTGCCGCACTGCCCGACCGTGCAGCACGTGATTTCGGTGCCCAACGGATCCGAAGATGGGCGAGTCGGTCCTCCCCAATACGTAGGCGCGCGTATGGTTTTGTGGTCACAGCTGATCAACCGCTATGCCCCGCTGGAGCCGGTCGAAGTGAAGGCCATGCATCCGCTGCTGTTGGCCTACACATCGGGCACCACCGGTAAACCCAAGGGGGCGGTGCACACTCACGCCGGCTTTCTAGTGAAGACGGCCAGTGAAGTCGCCTACTCATTCGATGTCAAACCCGGCGGGGTGTTCTGTTGGGTCACCGACATGGGCTGGATCATGGGCCCGTTATCGGTATTCGGCACGCACGCCAACGGTGCCACACTGTTGCTCTACGAAGGCTCACCTGACCGACCCGACATCCATCGCCTGTGGCAGCTGGTCGAGCGCCACCGGGTCACGATGCTCGGCGTGTCACCCACCCTGGTACGCGCTTTGCGGACCGCTGAACTCGATCAACTGCCCGATGTGTCGTCAGTGCACGTGGTGGGCTCTACGGGCGAACCGTGGGACCCCGAGTCTTACAAATGGCTGGCCCAAGACGTGTTCGGCGGGCGGGTCCCGGTCATCAACTTCTCCGGCGGCACCGAAGTCGGCGGATCGTTTCTGGCGCCGTACCCGGTCGAACCAATCCGCAGTTGCTCGCTGGGCGGTCCATCGCTCGGGATGGACGTCGACGTGGTCGACGACAACGGTCACTCCGTCCGGGGGCAGGTCGGCGAACTGGTTTGCCGCCAGCCGTGGCCATCAATGACGCGCGGGGTCTGGAAGGACGACGAACGCTACCTGCAAGCCTATTGGTCACGTTTCCCGGGTATCTGGACGCACGGCGACTTCGCGATGGTCGACGACGACGGACAATGGTTCATCCGCGGGCGATCCGACGATGTGATGAACGTGGCCGGCAAGCGGTTGGCGCCCGCCGAAGTGGAATCGGTGATGATCACCCACCCACAGGTTGCGGAGGCAGCCGCTGTTGGAGTACCCGATACCGTCAAAGGTGAGGCAGTGTGGGCCTTTTGGGTTCCGCGATCCGACGGAGGAGCCGAACTCGACCCGGCGGCTGCTGATCGGGTGAGCGGTGAGCTGGCGGCACTGGTCGGACACGAACTGGGTAAACCGTTCACCCCGTCGCGCGTGTGGCGGGTGACCGCACTACCCAAGACACGCTCGGCCAAGATCATGCGGCGGGCGATCAGGGCCGCGGCACTCGGCACTGACCCCGGGGACCTCTCCGGCGCCGAGAATCCCGACGCTCTCGGCGAAATCCGCCGCCTTGTCGCAGCTGAGGAGAAAACGTCCGTTGATGTCTAGCCGGCCGATGGCAAACCCGACGAGCGACCACCCGTCCTATCTCATGCCTGAATCAGTCGTCGACGCTGATCGCGTCACGCGCGTCCATGGCCAACGCAGCCTTGGCGTAGCTGTGCACATGATTGCGCATGCGGCGTGCAGCCGCCTCGGCATCGCCGCTGCGGATCGCGGTCGTGATCGACTTATGCGCGCGCTGGGTGACGGCTCGGACCTCGTCGCTGACGAAAGCGGCGTTGTCGGTTCCGGCATAAATGGCATGCGACAACGCGATCATGAACCCAATCAACAACTCGTTGTGCCCAGCCTTCGCCACGCCGACATGCCAGTCGAGGTTGGCCTGCAGGAATGCCGGCAGGTCGGCGTCGGGTTCGGCGATGTCCCTGTTCGCCTTGTCGAGCACCGCAAGATCGTCGTCGGTGCGGTTGCGCGCGGCAAGCTCGGCGCAGAACGGCTCAATGGCTTCGCGGGTCTCCATCAGATCAGCCAGCTTGATCCGCTGGCCGCGGATGAGCAGGCTCACCGAATTAGCCATCGCTTTCGTAGTAGGGCGCTGGACGAAGGCGCCGCCGGCTCGGCCCGCCCTGACACGGACCAGGTTCTGAACTTCAAGGATGCGTAGTGCCTCGCGCACCGTCGCGCGGCTCATTTGTGTCTGCTTGACGAGCTCTCGTTCCGCCGGAAGCGGCGTACCCTCGACCAACTCGCCGGACAGGATTCGTTCACGTAGTTCGCGGGCCAGTACGTCGGACGCCTTGGGCACATCGACCGGTTTGAGCAGGAGGTTCGACCTGGCCGGGGCCTTAGTCGACTCGACGGGTTCCATCGCTCCTCCGATACATAACGGCCTAAAGGTAAGACCCAATGTACCGGTTGAGGTTTACCGGCGCCTCGGTCGCCACACCCCGCCCGTGCTCGGACACGGAGAGCGTCAGGTGTCTCGCGCCAGGTCGCGTTCCACGTCGTGTTCACCGAACAGCTCGTCGCCTGCAGAGTGGACCTCTTCATCGGGCTGAGAAGGACGGCGACGCTCCCAGCGCGCATCAATAAACAGCAAGACCAGACCGATCGCACACATGCCGACGCACACCCATGCGATGAAAGCGCCATCTAGCCCGGAAATTCCAAAGACGCCGTGCCTCGGGGTACTTGCTGTGGGGCCACCGGTGAACAGCGCGATGATCAATCCCACGATGCTCAAGGCCAGCAGAACCACGGCAGCGAAGCGCATCATTCGCCTCCCTCGTCACGCGCCGGTCCTGGAACCGTCAGAGGCCGAGCTTACGCGCTCACGACTACTTCGGAAACGAACATCAGAAAACCATCCGCGCGATGACCTCGGCAACCGCTGCCGGCTTGTCTGACCCGTCAAGCTCAACCGTCTGGCGCACGGTCAGATCGACCGTGGAGTCGTCCACCTTCCGTGCATCGACGAGCTCGGACCGAAGTCGAACGCGACTGCCCGCCGGAACGGGCGCAAGGAACCTCACCTTGTTGAGCCCGTAGTTGATCCCCATCTTGGTGTTGTCGACGCGATAATTGTCCTTGCTCAATCCAGGGATCAGAGACAGCGTCAAGAACCCGTGAGCAATGGTTGTGCCGTAAGGACTTTCGCTTTCGGCCCGCTCGACGTCGACATGGATCCACTGATGGTCTCCAGTGGCGTCGGCAAACGCATCGATGCGATCCTGCTCAACCGCGATCCAGTCGGAAACGCCGAGCTCCTGGCCGACGGCGGCAACGGCCTCGGCAATGGATGCGATGACGCGCATTGCTCACCTTTCTCGTAGACATCGATCTGCGGCGCATATCGGTTCGTCACCCTTGTTGCCAGATTGGCCAGCATCGAAGCGGAGCCGACGAGTAGCCCGCCGGCAACGATCAACACAGCGGTATCGAGCACGAAACCGGTCAACGCCGTGGCTAATCCGACATACACGGCGACAAAACAAATGACGATCGGCGCGGGCGACATCTCGCGCCCGGCGCGCGCCAACCCACTCTGTTCTCCGTCGAACATCGCATTGCCATCCCTGCTAATTGCCTCGGTAGGCGGCGAACTCGGGCACGCGCTTTTCGTTGAACGCGCTGACGCCCTCTTGCGCTTCCGGAGTCTCGCCGAACATTTTCAAACTCGAGTAAGCCATCTGCCCTACCGACGCGAACTGTTCGGTATCGGTGTTGAACGACTGCTTCAGGATCTTCAACGCCGTTGGCGAAAGCATCAGGATCTCATCGGCCCACGCCCGCACCTCGGACTTGAGTTCGGCCGCGGGAACCACCTTGTTGACGAGCCCCCACTCGGCTGCCTGCTCCGCCGAGTAGCGGCGACACAGGAACCAGATCTCGCGGGCTCGCTTCTCACCGACCACCCGGGCCAGAAAGCCGGTGCCGAAGCCTGCGTCGAATGAACCGACCCGCGGGCCGTTCTGGCCGAACACCGCGGTGTCCGCGGCAATCGTCAGATCGCAAAGCACGTGAAGGACATGGCCGCCACCGATCGCGAAGCCGTTCACTGCGGCAATGACGGGCTTCGGCACGTCGCGGATGACCCGATGCAAGGTATCCACCTCGAACAGGCCGGTTTCCGACGGTCCGTAGTCGCCGGTCTCTGCGCGCTGCTTCTGATCGCCACCCGTACAGAACGCCTTCTCGCCGGCTCCGGTCAGGCAAATCACGCCGACGTCGGAACTCCCCCAGGCCAATTTGAACGCCCGGATCAGCTCGTCGAGCGTGCGCGCGCGAAAGGCGTTGTAACGCTCGGGCCTGTTGATCGTGATCCAGGCAAGGCCGTTGTCGACCTCGTAGGTGATGTCGGTGAACTCGGTCATCGGTTGCCTCTCTTCATTGAAAGCCAGTGATTCGCCCATCGGGCCATTATGGTCTTACCATATTACCAAAGCAATAAAGTGTCTGGATCGACGATCATCGTGGCCTGCCTCACACTTGCACGGAATTTCGACGCATACGGGCCAACTCATCGATCGACCGCTGCAGACCATCCAGCTCGGTTTCAAGGGCGGCCCGACGATCTGCGATCTCGGCTGCGGACGCGTCGGAGTCCAGCAGACCGCGGTGGCGCGCCATCTTCAGTGCAGTCGCGAACATTTCCCCTGACACCGACTCCTCGGTGATGCGGTGCTGCAGCGACCACTGGCGACCCAGCCGGAGACACCGCGTGAGCAGTTCCTGCTCGTCGATGCCGGGACCGGAACAACCCAGGTTCACCAGTTCCGCTGCCACCACCCGGTAGGCGTCGACAAACGGTCTGAGCACCAGATGTGCCACCATCAGTTCGCTTTCGCCCAGACTCCGGGTTGCCTCCTCGACATCGACCGGTGCGTTCGGATCCTGATCACGTCCGGTCATGATCGCGAACTCACGCCACAGCTCGTCGGCGAACTCGTCGCGGCCCGCGAAGAAGAAATCGAACTTGAGAAGTTCGCGGACCGCCAGCGCCTTCTCCCACCCTGTGCGCTTGGTGGCTCCCGGGGTTTGCACGATCGCCAGCAAGGCTATCTCGGCGATCGCCCTCATCACCAGCACATGGATTGCGCTGTTGCGGTAGACCGCGACGATCAGGTGCTGGTCGTCGCCGATCCCCCACACCGTGGTCGGCCCTTCGGAGTAGCAGGTCAACACTCCAGAGCCGACCAAGTCGTGCAGCGTTTGCGACACCGTGGCACGGTCGGTGAGGTCCGCGCCCCCGGCGACGGGCCAACCGCGGGCTTTCAAGTAGCGCGCCAGCGGCGCAACGGTGGCGCACACCTCGTCGAGGGTCAGGGCTCGGTCTTCGCCGAGCATCGCCACGCACACGGCGGCAGTGGCAGTCACCGGAGTGGTCTGGTTGAGGCGATGGCAGATGTCCAGCGCGAGGCGCTCGACCACCTGACGATCATTCAAGCCTTCGTCGCGCAGTGCGACCATCCGCTCATACAGCGGCACCGGCGCGCCGAAGTTGATGTAGATGCGCCCCAGGCGATGCCGCAGGCCACGCGCGTAACTGAACAGCCAGCGCGCGTTCTCTGGCCGCTTGGGAAGGCCGCGCGATTCCTCGACCATCAGCTTGACTTCATGAAGCGGCAGTTGGTCGAACAGGATCGACACCGGAACCGCGAGTGTCTTCTCCGACTGGACGGATTCGACCGCATCGGTGACGTACTTCAGCAGCCCGTAGCGCGGTGGCCGAAGTTTGCCGGTGCGTGTCCGGCCGCCCTCGATCGACCACACCAGGTTGCGTCCGGTGGACACCATCCTTCCTACGACTGCCCGCAGGGCCACCCGGTACGCGGGGATATCGCCCGTTGCCCGCCGCACCGGAATGAACCCGTTACGTCGCGCAAAGGTACCCAGCGGGAAGAAGTTCAGGTTGGCGCCGGCCAGTCCGAACGTCGGCGTGATGCCTCCCTGGACCAGTCGTGGTGGGAACGAGAACTGGTCCAGGTAGGAGCGGTGCGAGATCAAGAAGATCAGGGCGTGGTCGCGGTCGAGTGCCCGCAGGTTCGCCAGTTCGTCGTCATCGATGACCACCTGAAATCCGCGGACCATCCACGCAGACAACGCGTGCCATACGCGCACAACCGCAGGGACGTGGGAAACAGCCATCTCGCGCACGTAGAGAGCCGCCTCGGCCTGTACGTCTTTCACATCGCGGCCCAGCTGCGACGCCAATATCGCTGTGGCGTTCAGAAATTCATGGGATGTAAGGAGTTCAGCGACCTCTGCACTGTCCGCTGACCGCGAGATCGTGGCCGTTGCGCCGGTCGGGCGCAGCAGCCGGGCGAGCCGATCCTGCAGGACCGTCACTTCCGCACCGCAGACGCTGCCTCAGCGATCGCCTCGGACCACTTCTTTCCTGCGACTGTTCCCGGCCAGTCGTCGAGGGTGTCTACGTAGAGCTGACGCATCCGCGGCACCCACGCGTCGAGATCCGCCTTGGTCCAGTTCTCTGTCGGAAGCGGTTCGTGGACGACCACTTCGATCGTGCCTTCCTGGGCCACCTTGGCGTTGCGCCACATGATTTCGCCGGCGTTGCGGATGACGACTGGAACGATCGGGACCTGCGCGTCGCGGGCCATGTGGAAGCCGCCCTTCTTGAAGGCCCCGACTTTCGGACTGAACGACCGGGTTCCTTCGGGCGACATCACGATCGACACGCCGTTGCGCAGCCTGTCGACTGCGGGCTGCAACGCCGAGACGGCCTTCGATGTATTGCTGCGGTCCACGAAGGCGACGTCGGCCATGGAGAACAGCTGTCCAAGTACGGGCACCTGCTTCACTTCCGCCTTCGCCACGACGGTAAAACCGCGTTGCACGACGCGCGTGGTGACCAGCATGTCGATCAGGGTGCTCTGATGGTTGATGAAGAACACGGCGGGACGGCGCGTCGTGTTCTCCTCACCGCTGATCTTGAACCGGATATTGGCCAGTTGCCCACCGAGACGGCCGAACAACGACGTCGCGGTATCCACTCCGCCGCGACGATCTTGGGTCAGCACCCCGGCGACCGCACCCACACCCACGGCGGCGGCGAAGCCACCGAACAACCCAGTCGTTCGCGCGAGCGCCAAGGGATGGAATTGGCTTCGTTTGCTCCGGAACCGCACGACCGACCACGCCTGCTCGCCGGCGTGGCGGGCCAGTTCCGATCCGGGGTTAACCGGGTGCGGGTACCCGACCGCGTCCAGAAACGGCACATCCTCATGGCCATTGGCGTACGCGTGGCAGTTCTTCAGCGGAATGCGGTGTCGTCTGGCGAATTCCCGGACCGCCGCGGCCTTGCCCTCGTGCCACGGCGGGCGTCCTACAATCCCCCCGGTAACAACTCCGTTCTCAGTCTCGAGCTCTGTGCACAACACATGGTCGATACCCAATTCCTGGGCCATGGGCTGAACCTGCATCCGTGTCGCAGACGTCGCAATGACGACGGTGTGGCCCTTCTTTTGATGAGCGCGCACCAGACGCCATGTCCCGTAGAAGAGCGCTCCCGCGATTTCCTGGGCAAACAGTTGCTCACCCAGCTCCATCAGCTCGTCATCGGTGCGACCCACCCAGCCCCGGATCCCCTGCAGCATCAGATCCTGGAAGGCGGCCTCGTCGAGCGGGCCGCTGAGCACCGCAAGCATCGTGCGGACGAACTCGTCGGGTCCCAACTCGAGATTGCGGGCGCGATGCACAATGAGGGCATTGGCTGAGTACCCCTGGATGAGTGTTCCGTCAAAGTCGAAGAACGCCGCGACCTTCGGACCGTCTGGTCCGGCGTTGATCTCGGCGATGACGTCGTCGACCGCAATCACCGGCGGCGCAGCACGCGTCATCTCGATTCGCCTCCCGTAGTCGGATGGGGGCACTTCTTCTCCGGTCGATCCGACAGCCCTGACCCGGCGCCGCGCCGCTCGCCTGGCTTCTGACGAAGGCGCACGCGGTGCCGGGCGGGTAGCTTGCGTCCGTCACCTTGAGTTCTGACTCTCCCACTATGGAGAGGCGACCTGGCGTCGCCAAGAGTGTTCCGGACGAAATACCTCTGCTGCGGGGTGGATAACCGCCCGATGTGGTGACGCGAGTGGTGCGGTCGGTCAGCGACACTCGCAACGCGGGATCACTGCTGATCCCGAGACCGGATTGCCGCGTCCACACCGGAACCGCCGTGCGCCGACGCCGCAGCAAAGGAAGGGAAGCGGATGCAAATCTCAGCCGCGGTCGTGCAGGAAGTGGGCGCGCCGTTCACCGTCGTTGATGTCGACATCGACGACCCGGCACCCGACGAAGTGCTTGTGCAGATCGCCGGAGCCGGCCTCTGCCACACCGATATCGCAGTCCAGCACGGACACATGCCGTTCCCGCTTCCAGGCGTCCTGGGCCATGAAGGCAGTGGCACCGTGGTAGAGGTGGGCGCCGACGTAAAGTCCGTCGCTGTGGGTGATCAGGTTGCGATCAGCTTCAACAGCTGCGAGGCGTGCCCTCATTGCTTGAAGGGTGAACCGGCGTACTGCCACGGCTTTCTCGAATACAACTTCGGCGGTACACGCCCAGACGGATCGTCTGGGTTAGCCTCTGCCGGAACCAAATTGGGCAGCAACTTCTTCGGACAGTCATCGTTGGCGACGCACGCGCTGGCTCACGAGCGCAATGTGGTCAAGCTTCCGCCGGGCACCCCGGTCGAGCTCGCGGGACCGCTTGGCTGCGGCGTCCAGACGGGGGCCGGCGCGGTGATGAACTCACTCGCCGTCCAGCCAGGATCGACGGTGGTCGTCGCCGGCGCCGGTGGAGTCGGTTTGTCCGCTGTGATGGCCGCCGTAGTGCGTGAGGCATCGTCGATCATCGCGGTCGATCTGCTCGAGAGCAGGCGCAAGCTGGCCACCGAACTGGGCGCCACCCACGTCATCGACCCGAAGGCCGGCCCGCTGTCCGAACAGATCCGTGAGATCTTGCCCGCGGGCGCCGATTACGCGGTCGACACCACCGCGATCGTTCCCGTCGTGGAACAGCTACTGGCCGCGCTCGGGATGAGAGGCGCCCTCGGGTTGCTCGGCGTGCCCGCCGATCCGCAGGCCGCCTTCACGATCGGCTTGTTTCAACCGCCCATGCTTGGCCTGACCATCCGGGGCATCGTCGAAGGCGACTCCAACCCGCAGACGTTCATCCCCTATCTGCTCGATCTGCACAGCCAGGGGAAATTCCCGTTCGACAAGCTGATCACCACTATGCCGCTGGCTCAAATCAATGAGGCGGTGGAGGCCCAGCACCGCGGGGAGGTCCTCAAGGCCGTACTCACTCCTTGAACAACGTTCGGACAACATCGATGACCGATAAGCGAAGGGGACAGGCAACCGCCGTGGCCACGGCGCTCCTGGCCGGCAGCGCCGTCGCCACGGCGGCTCATTTCGCGCAGCGCCGCGCCCCCAATCCGCGCGCTGTAACCTCCGCGCTCGAGCTGACGCCGAGCCACCGGGGCGGAACAGGGACGCCGCTGCTGTTGCTGCACGGCATCGGCGCCATTTGGCGGGCCTGGTCGCCCGTCGTGCCCTATCTGGAGCCACACCACGACGTCATCGTGCCGACCCTTGCGGGCCATGGCGGCGGGCCATCATTGGACCCGGGGGTGATGCCGTCACTTCAGGCCCTAGTTGATGCCCTCGAAGACGAGCTCGACAAGCTGGGCCTGCAGAAGGTGCACATCGCCGGTAACTCCCTCGGCGGGTGGATCGGAATCGAGCTCGCCCGACGCGGTCGGGCCCAATCACTGGTGCTCCTCAGCCCGGCCGGGGCCTGGCGATCGCCTCGCCGCATCAAAGTGCAGACCGTCGGTGTCAGGTTTTCCCTCGGCGCGCTGGCTCGTTATTCGCATCGGGCCGAATCGATCGTCGAGCGTCGCCTGCTGCGCTGGGCGCTGCTGGCGGGCCAGGTGGCGCATCCTCACCACGTGACGCGGGAATCGTTGGTGACCTACATCCATGCCAGCGGTCAGTCACCGGTCGTGGAGCCGCTGCTGCAGGTACTTCACCTGAACCCGGTCGACCCCCTGCCCGTCGACAGGGACTACCCCGTCAGGTTGGTGTGGGCCGACCGCGATCGTGTGCTGCCGTTCAAGCATTTCGGCTCGCCGATGCTCGAGCGGCTACCCGGGGCCGAGTTGATCCGCCTTCGCGGCGTCGGGCACGTCCCGATGTCCGACGACCCAGCGCGGGTGGCCGAACTGATCCTGGAGGTGACCGCTGAAGTAGACCACGCGGCGATGTCGACCGAGAGTATTGACCGCGATGCCTAGCACCGACGACGACAAGCTTGCCTCATGGGGCGGAGGACAAGACCTCAGCGCCTGGGAGGCGCTGATGTGGCGCACCGGTGGTGACCACCGCACCCGGTCAACCGGAGTGATGATCGAGTTGCTCGACCAAGAGCCGGATTGGGACCGGCTGGTCGACGCCCACGACCGGTTCACCCAAAGGGTCCCGCGGCTGCGCGAACGCGTCGTCGAGCCACCGCTGCCGGTGGTTGCGCCGGCGTGGTCCCCAGACCCACATTTCGACCTGGACTATCACCTGCAGAGGGTTCGGCTGCCGGGTGACGGCTCGATGGCTGAGCTGCACGCCCTGGCAGCCCAGTTCGCCGTGCGTCCGCTGGATCCCGAGCGTCCCGCCTGGGAGGCCATGCTCGTGCTCGGCGTGACCGGCGGCCGGGCCGCCTACCTCTTCAAACCTCACCACAGCCTGAGTGACGGAATCGGTCTGCTGCAGCTGTTGGACCTGGCGCACGGGCACAGTCGGGAACCCGGTCCCTCCGACGCAAGGCCAATGCCCAAGCCGCGACCCCAGGAGTCGCCCGAGAGCCTGCTGGTGAACCGCCTCGCCGCCAAGGCCGTCAACACTCCCGCCGACGTTGTGCGCGAAGCGCTCTCGGTCGCCAGTCGCTTCGCGGGCGACCCTGTTGGAACGACAAGCGAGGCCGTCAAGTTCGCGATGTCGCTACGTCGAGTGCTCATGCCGCCGGACACGCCGCACTCCCCCGCGCTGACCGGGGGCGGATCCAGTTACCGGCTCGACACATTCGACGTACCGTTCGACGACCTGAAATCCGCCGGGAAGGCTGCTGGTGGTTCGGTGAATGACGCATTCCTGGCCGGAGTGCTCGGCGGGATTCGGCGCTACCACGAAACGCTCTCCCTCACAGTCGATTCCATACCGATGGCGATACCGGTCAGCCTTCGTACCGACGCCGACCCGATGGGTGCCAACAAGTTCGCCGGCGCACGGTTCGTGGCGCCGGTCGGCGAACCGGATCCCACGAAGCGGATCGGGATCATCCGCCGCTTCATCCTCGAAGCGCGCACAGAGCCGGCGCTCGGATTTCTCGACCTGCTCGCGCCGGTACTGAGCCGCCTGCCAGAGATCGCGCTCACCGCAATCGCCGGTGGGATGACCAGTCTATCCGACCTGCAGGCGTCGAACCTCGGGGCGATCGGTCGTCCGCTCTATCTGGCGGGTGCACGGGTCACTCGCATCTATCCGATGGGTCCCCGGCCCGGCATCCCAGCGATGGTGACGATGTTGTCCTACGACGGAACCTGTTGCATCGCTGTCAATTACGATCCGGAGGTAATCGCTGACGCAACGGTCTTCTCGACATGCCTCCGAGAAGGCTTTGAAGAAGTGCTTGCTATTGCGCGCGTCGGCTGAAGTGGACAACCGTTCAGAGCAGATCACCACAGAGGACGCAGGAGAAAGCATCATGAACTTCAAGGACGTCGTCGAAATCCTTGACAAGTCCGTCGGCGGACCAGACGCCCACGTGGCTTCCCACGGCGCCTTCTGGCGTGGCGTTACGCGGGACCGCTTCATCGAAATGAAAGTAGGTGGGCGCAAACTCGTGACTTTGGGCGATGGCGCGCAGTCAAATCTCGTGTTGTCGTTGAAGGGCGAAGCACCCTTTGGCTCGGACCTGGACGAGCCCCCAGTCGGCGCCGTGGTGCTGCTGATGCCCGCGTACCTCGATCCCGTACCGGCGGAGTCCATCAGCATCATCGAGCAATGGATAGACGCAGGCTGTCCGGAGTAGGGGTTCTGACCCTCCAATGGCTGCGAGCAGTCACCCGACCGGTGAGCGTCCTGTGCGACCGGCACTCGAGCCCGCGGGGACCGATCTTCTCTCGAACTCGGCTACTTCGTGTCCTCCTGATAACGTCGCTGACCCGTCTCATCACTGATGTGGGCTGCCCGACCCCGCCGTCGAACGATGATCTACCCCCAACGCGGGAGCGATGAACCCCCTTCAAGGTGACGCAGGATCAAGGCTCGCGCCATGAGACTTGACTCAGCCCACCTACGACGCCTAGTGGACCCGCGATATCGGTCATTCAATACAGCAGAAAGAAGAAATCCGTGACGACCACCCAGCCCACCGAGCCAGCGATCCTTCCCGACCACATCGCGCGCCGGATCGTGCTCCCTGAGGGCCACTCCGACCTCGTCGCGCTTTACGAGGCCTACAAGTGGCTGCGGAACAACATGCCCCTCGGCAAGGCCGTGGTGGAGGGCTACCCGCCGATCTGGCTGGTCAGCAAGCACGCCGACATCCAGGAGGTAGAGGGTCAGCCGGACGTCTTCAGCGCGGGCGGTGGCCCCGAAAACCCCGGCTCGCACAATCCGATCCTGCAGAACACCGCCGGTGACGAATTCACCAAGAGCCTCCTGGGTGGCAGCCTGCGCATACTTGACGCCTTGCCGTACATCGATCCGCCCGAGCACACGCAGGCCAAGAACATGGCGTTCAACTGGTTCAAGCCGCCGCAGCTCAAGAAATGGGAAGATCAGATCCGCGACCTCGCCGACGAGTCGATCGATCACCTCAAGAAGCTCTCCGAGCGCGGAGAGATCGACCTGCTCGATGACTGGGCCCTGGGTTTCCCGCTGCACGTGATGATGACGCTGGTGGGAGTTCCGCCGGAGGATGAGCCGAGGATGATGGTTCTCACCCAGGAGTTCTTCGGCGCCGGCGATCCGGAGCATCAGCGCGAGGACCTCGAGGCGATGACCCCGGAGGCAATGGCCCAACAGTTCGCGGCCACGATCCAAGACTTCTTCGCCTACTTCGACACGCTGGTCGAAGACCGTCGCGCCAACCCTCGCGAGGACCTCGCCAGTGTGGTCGCCTGCGCCAAGACGCCCGACGGGGAGTACTGGCCGAAGACCTTCGTGTACGGGTGGTACACGGCGATCTTCACCGCCGGTCACGACACCACATCGGCAACCCTGGCCGGCACGCTCAAAGCGCTGGCTGAAAACCCCGACGTGCTGGCCCGAGTCAAAGCGGATACAAGTTTGGTGCCCCACCTGATTCAGGAGGGTCTTCGGTACATCGCCCCGGTCAAGCACTTCATGCGCCGCGCGGAGCAGGACTACACGCTGCGCGATCAGACCATCAAGGCCGGCGACCGCTTGATGCCGCTGTTCCAGTCGGGCTGCCGCGACGAAGAGGTCTTCGACGATCCCGACAAGTTCGATATCGACCGCAATCCGAACCCCCACCTCGGTTTCGGCTTCGGGGCGCACACCTGTGTCGGTCAACACCTCGCCAAGCTCGAACTGAAGGTGATGTTCGAGCAACTGCTGCCCCGTCTGGAGTCCATCGAAATCACCGGTCCCGGCAGTGTGACGCAGACGAATTTCGTCGGCGGCCTCAAGCACTTGCCTGCAAAAGTTACCGTCTCCTGAACGGCTGATAATCCAATGACAACCATTGATTACCCTCAGCTCTACATCAACGGCACGTGGGCCGCGCCCACCGGCCACGACACCATCGAGGTCCACTCCCCGACCACCGAGGAGCGGATCGGATCGGTGCCCCGCGGCAGCGAGGCCGATATCGACGCCGCTGTCGCCGCAGCTAGAGCGGCGTTCGACGCCCCCGATGGATGGGCGAACTGGGATCCGAAGGAGCGCGCCGACGTTCTCGAACGGTTTGCGACGGAGCTGGAGGCCCGCGGCGCGGAAACGGCACGCCGGGTGTCGATGCAGAACGGGATGCCGATCTGGCTCGGCCACCAGTTCGAGGCCGTCTTTCCCGCGGTTCTCACCCGCTATTACAGCGACCTGATGACCAGTGCACCGGAAGAGGAATCGCGCCCCGGCATGTTCGGCGGCACAACGCTGGTGTCCAAGCATCCCGTTGGCGTCGTCGGTGCAATCGTGCCCTGGAACGTTCCGCAAGCGATTTCGTTCCTCAAGATCGCACCGGCGTTGGCCGCCGGATGTACGTTGGTCCTGAAACCGGCCGAGGAGACAGTACTCGACGCGTTCCTCATGGCAGAGGCCGCGGCCGCAGCCGGCATACCCGACGGTGTCGTCAACGTCGTTCCCGGCGGTCGTGAAGTCGGCGCCTACCTCGTCGAGCACTCGGGCGTCGACAAGGTGTCGTTCACCGGCTCCTCGGCCGCCGGCCGCTGGATCGCCGAGGCGTGCGGCCGGCTATTGCGGCCAGTCACCCTCGAACTCGGCGGCAAGTCTGCGGCGATCGTGCTCGACGACGCCGACCTGGCCGGCTCCATCGAGCAGTTCTTCGGAGTCACCCTGCTCAACAACGGCCAGATCTGTTGGCTGAACACCCGGGTGCTGGCCCCACGCAGCCGATATGCCGAAATCGTCGACACCATCACCGATTTGGCACGCTCCTTGAAGGTGGGCGATCCTCTCGATCCCGACACCAAGGTCGGCCCGCTGGTATCGAAGCGCCAGCGCGAGCGAGTCGAAGGCTACATCGAGAAGGGCAAGAGTGAAGGCGGTCGAATGACCACCGGCGGCAAGCGGCCATTTGACCGAGGCTGGTTCCTCGAACCCACCATTTTCGCGGACGTGGACAACGACGCGACGATTTCGCGGGAAGAGATCTTCGGTCCGGTACTTTCGCTGATTCCCTACTCCGACGAAGCCGAAGCTGTCGCGATCGCCAACGACAGTGTCTACGGCCTTGGGGGAAGCGTGTGGTCGTCGGATCCCGAACGAGCCACGGACGTCGCCCGCCGCGTTCGGTCGGGAACTGTCGGCGTCAATCACTACGTCAACGATCCCGTCGCCCCGTTCGGTGGTATCAAGCAAAGCGGCATGGGGCGAGAAATGGGTCCAGAGGGACTGCACGCTTTCCAAGAATTGAAGACCATCTACCTACCGCCCCCGCCGGATACTGCCCAACCACCGGCTACGCCGCTGTAGTGCGCCCCCCATTTTTGGGCCACCTCGCGGATTGGAGCATGTGATCAATGTCTGCGCCCGCCGTCACGACGCCCAACTCCAGCGTCCACGAGTTCACCACTGAGCTGATTGTGCGGCGTCGGAGCACACCGGCAGAAGGCGTGGCGGTGCTGGACCTGGCCCATCCGGAGTCGCAAGACCTGCCGGCGTGGGAGCCGGGCGCGCATATCGACCTGATGCTCAGTGATGGCCTGACGCGCCAATACTCGCTCTGCGGCGACCCTCGCGATGCGGGAGTTTGGCGCGTGGGCGTCTTGCTGGATCCCAACAGCCGTGGTGGCTCGCGGCACGTTCACGAGAACCTCGCAGAGGGAACCACTGTGCGAGTTCGAGGTCCCCGCAACCACTTTCCGCTCGTGGATGCGTCGACCTACCGCTTTATCGCGGGGGGCATCGGCATCACCCCCATTTTCGCGATGATCGAGGCCGTGCAGCGCGCGGGTAGCGAGTGGACGTTGCTGTACGGCGGACGGACCAAGGCGTCCATGGCCTTCGCCGACGAGCTCGCCGAGCGATACCCCGAGCGTGTGACGGTATGGCCGCAGGACGAACGGGGTCTGCTCGATCTCGAATCTCTTCTCAAGGATCCCGAGGATAATACGCTCGTCTACAGCTGTGGGCCCGAGGCACTGCTCTCTGCCGTCGAACAGCATTGTGCTGCATGGCCTGCCGGGGCACTTCATATCGAGCGGTTCGCCGCCAAGGCGCCCACTGCGGAGCAGGCCGCCGAAGTTCTCGAGCAATTCGAGGTGGTGTGCCACCGCACCGGGGTGACTTTGGAGGTGTCAGCGGACAAGTCAATCCTCGAGGTCCTCGAGGAGGCCGACATCCCGATCATGGCCAGCTGCTATGAAGGCGTCTGCGGGACTTGCGAGGCGCGAGTGCTGGAGGGTAGTCCGGATCATCGCGACTCGGTGCTCTCGGAGGCTGAAAAAGAAGCCAGCGAGGTCATGCTGCCCTGCGTGTCGCGCTCACGCACCGAAAGGCTGGTGCTGGACCTGTGATTAGCAACTACCCCAAGAAATGCTGGTACGTCGCAGCCACGTGTGACGAGATCACGGAGTCGCCGCTGGGGCGCCGACTACTCGGGAAGGATGTCGTCTTGTGGCGCGGCGTGAGCGGCGATGTCCATGCATTCGAAAACCGTTGTGCGCACCGCGCTTTCCCGCTGTCACACAGTCGTGTGGACGGAGATCGATTGGTGTGCGGCTACCACGGATGCACATATGATACTGCGGGCAAGTGTGTCTACACCCCGGCCCAACCTCGGGTCCCGACGGGGATGGAGGTGCGCGTATTTCCTGTCCTCGAGGAGCCCCCGTTTGTCTGGATCTGGCTGGGACAGCCGTTCGCTGCTGCCGGCAGCCAACCGCCACGCATGCCATGGGTAAATGACCCGGCGTGGTCCACATTCGCAAGTGCCTGGCACGTGAAAGCCAACTACTTGATGGTTCACGAGCACTATCTAGACTTCAGTTACGCCCCCGTCGTGCACGCGAGGGATCTGCCTCCGGGCCTTGAGAGCATGGGTTCATTCAACGACGTCGAGGTCAGCGAGACGACTGTCTCCTATACCCGAATCTTGCCGGAACTGCCCCTCGCTGGTTGGCAGGCCGATGCGACCGGACTCGACCCTGGCCCGCCGTACAAGCACCGCGAGGGCGGCACATTCGTCACACCGGCAATACACCGCCAGTACTGGGAAATCGAGGCTCCGAACGGCACGGTGTACACCACTACACGAACCCACGGCATCACACCCGAAACGGAAACCTCCACCCACGTGTTCATGCAGTCATCGCGCAACTACGCCATTGACAGCAATGAGGCGACCGGCCGCCTGAGGTCATTCCTGGACGGAGTTTCCCGACGCGATGCCTCAATTCTGGAGATGGCGTCCGAGCACTCGGGTTACGACGGATGGCGAGGCGGAGTGGAGTTTCAAGCGGACGCGGCCGCCCTGCGCGCTCGACGAATTGTCGGAGTGATGTTGGCCAAGGAAGCGGGTCGCGCCGAGATCCGTCCCGGTTTGGCGCCGAACAGCAGGGATTACTCACTCAGTCCTTCCGGTCCACTTGTCCTAGGAGGTTAACCATGGAGAGATCAATAAGGCCGATCTCCTTGAAGATCGGCTTGTGGTGCAACTGGATCTTCGTGGCGCTCACGGCCATTGGCTGGCTCGGCATCGCTCATTTCTGGATGCCGGCCCGTGCGGATCTCGGTCTCGAAGCCACCAAAGTGTGGTTCACCGAGACGCACCACTCGGGCGTGATCATCGGATGCACGCTGTTCTATATCGCCGCGGGGATACTCACGCCCGGGTCTATTGCGATGGGCATCATGCTGGCGAAGATCGAGGGCCGCTGGCCACTGTGGTCATTCACCATGGCGGTGTGCGGTGTCTTCATCTCGTTGATCGTCTTCTTGAATGCCTGCGCGTGGCTCGTAGCGGCATATCGACCCGAGACCGGAGCCGACGTGATCCAATCCTGGTACGACTGGGCGTGGTTCGCCTTTTTGCTCGGCTGGATCTACCTGGCACTCGAGATGTTCGCAACCGCCGCGGTTGAACTGTTGGACGACCGACCTGAACCGATGATCCCGCGCTGGCTGACGTGGCTGACGATTGCGGGAGCCTTCACGGTGTTCTTCGCGGCGGGGCCGGCCTTCTTCAAGAGTGGACCGTTCGCCTATCACGGATTGCTGGCCTTCTACCTGCCGGTCGTCATCTGGGGCGGCTACATCGCCTTGACCACCTGGTACATGCTCAAGGAGCTCAAGCGACCTTCGGACCGAGCCGAGAATCCTCCAGAGGTGGCTCCTGCCGAAACTGCTTGACCGCCAATCCACTACTGCCTGATGGACGCCGTGGCACAGTGTTAGTCCTTACGGATTAGCTCGATGACAGCGCTGAAGTCCTTGTCGGAATGGTCTTCGTTGAACTTCGCGTAGATCTCGGCGGCGTGGGTGCCCAGCGGTGCCGTCGACCCCGACGACTTCACCGCATCCATCGCCAGCCCGATGTCCTTGTGCATCAACGCGGTTGCGAAGCCCGGATTGAAATCGTTGTTGGCCGGTGACGTCGGGACGGGCCCTGGCACCGGACAGTTCGTGTGGATGGCCCAGCAGTTGCCCGTCGCACCCGTGATCACGTCGAACAACGACTGCGCCGACAATCCGAGCTTCTCGGCCAGGACGAACGCCTCGCCTGCGGCGATCTGCTGGACGGCGAGCACCATGTTGTTGCAGAGTTTCGCGGCTTGCCCGGTGCCCGAGCCGCCGCAGTGAATGACCTTGCCCGCCAACGGATCCAGAATGGACCGTGCCCGCTCGACCGCGGCATCGTCACCGCCGACCATGAACGCGAGCGTGCCCGCCGTCGCGCCCTTCACCCCGCCCGACACGGGCGCGTCGAGCTGGGCGTGGCCGTGCTCGGCGGCCAGCTTGTTGATGGTGCGCGCATCGTCGACCGAGATCGTTGACGTGTCGATGAACAACGTGCCCGTGGCCGCCGCGGGCAAAGCCTCGGCGTATACCGATTTCACGATGTCGCCGTTGGGCAGCGAGGTGATGACGACGTCGGCTCCCGCCGTCGCGTCGGCGACACTGTCGAAGAGCTGCGCACCCTTCTCCGCCGCGGCATCCTTCAGCGTGGCAACCGGATCGAAGCCGTGCACGGTATGACCTGCAGCGACCAGGTTGGCCGACATCGGGCCGCCCATGTGGCCCAACCCCAAGAATGCGATTTTCATGCCTCGGCTCCTACTCGCTCCGGTCCTCGTCCCCTGCCCTTCGGGCGTGGGCCCACGTTCCTCGCTGCGATCCTCACTCGGCCTCGCCTTCGGTCGTCGACATTGACCCTCCCGATTAAGACGCGCGGGTACGGGCCGCTTCGGCCCGGCCGATGACCACGCGCATGATTTCGTTGGTTCCCTCGAGGATTCGGTGCACCCGCAGATCACGAACGATCTTCTCCAGACCGTACTCGCGCAGGTACCCGTACCCGCCGTGCAGCTGCAGCGCCTGATCAGCCACATCGAAGCAAGCGTCGGTGACGTAGCGCTTCGCCATCGCGCACAGCTCGACCTTCTCCGGATGGTTCTCGTCGAGCGCGGATGCCGCGCGCCACAACAGGGTTCGCGACGTTTGCAGCGCGGTGGCCATATCGGCCAGCGCGAACCGAATGGTCGGCTCGTCGAGGAGTGAGCCGCCGAACGCCTGCCGGTCCGCCAGGTAGCTACGCGCCTTGTCGTGGGCCGCCTGCGCGCCGCCCAGCGAGCACGCGGCGATGTTGATGCGGCCGCCGTTGAGCCCGTTCATCGCGATGCCGAACCCGGTGCCCTCACCGTCGGCACCGCCGAGCATCGCGTCCGCAGGCACCCGCGCACCCTCGAAGATCACCTGCGCGGTGGGTTGCGCGTTCCAGCCCATCTTGGCTTCCTGGGCGCCGAAACTCAGCCCCGGAGTGTCCTTTTCGACGAGGAAAGCGGAGATACCGCGCGGCCCGTCGCCGCCGGTACGGGCCATGACGACGTACATGTCAGACGATCCGGCCCCGGAGATGAACTGTTTGACGCCGTCGAGCACGTAGTCGTCCCCCGAGCGGACGGCCTTGGTGCGCAGCGCGCCGGCATCCGATCCCGCGCCCGGCTCGGTCAGGCAGTAGCTCGCGATCGCCTCCATCGAGGCCAGCCGCGGCAGCCATGACTTGCGCTGCTCATCGGTGCCGTAGGTGTCGACCATCCAGGTGCACATGTTGTGAATCGACAGAAACGACGCGATCGTGGGATCGGCCATCGACAACTGTTCGAAAATCCGCACGGCGTCCAGTCGCCGCAACTCGCTGCCGCCGACGTCCTCGCGGCAGTAGATCGCGGCCATTCCGAGCTCGGCGGCCTCGCGCAGTACGTCGGTGGGGAAGTGGTGGGTTTCGTCCCATTCCAACGCGTGTGGCGCGAGCCGCTTTTCGGCGAACGCCGCCGCTGTCTCGGCGATCACGCGTTCGTCGTCGTCGAGCCCGAAGTAATCCATCACAGTGCTTTTCTGTAGGCCTGTGGTTTACTTCATGGTCGGGATGACGAACTCTGCGCCGTGGCTGCCCGCGGGCCAGCGCTGTGTCACCGTCTTGGTCTTTGTGTAGAAGAGGATTGAGTGCGGACCGTGCTGGTTGAGGTCGCCGAAGCCAGAGCGCTTCCAGCCGCCGAAAGTGTGGTAGGACACCGGCACCGGGATTGGCACGTTCACGCCGACCATGCCGACCTGCACCCGGGACACGAAGTCGCGCGCGGTGTCGCCGTCACGGGTGAAAATCGCCACGCCGTTGCCGTACTCGTGTTCAGAAGGAAGTGCGAGTGCTTCCTCGTAGTCGTTGGCGCGCACGATGCACAGCACCGGGCCGAAGATCTCGTCGGTGTAGATCGACATGTCGGGAGTGACGTGGTCGAACAGGGTGGGTCCGATGAAGTAGCCCTTCGACAGGTCCGCCTCGTCGAACGTCAGCTCGTCGGTGGTGCGTTCGCGGCCGTCGACGACAGCCTCGGCGCCCGCATCGATGCCCTGCTGGATGTAGTCCTTCACCCGGGCCAGCGCCGCCTCGGTGACCAGCGGGCCGTAGTCGGCCTTCGGATCGAGGCTGTGGCCGACGCGCAGGCCGTTGACGCGTTCGATCAGTCTGGCGCGCAACCGGTCTGCGGTTTGCTCGCCGACAGGGACGGCGACGCTGATCGCCATGCAGCGTTCACCCGCGCTGCCGTATCCTGCGCCGATCAGTGCGTCGACGGCGTTGTCCATATCGGCGTCGGGCATGACGATCATGTGGTTCTTCGCGCCGCCGAAGCACTGCGCGCGCTTGCCGTTGGCAGCGGCGCCGGAGTAGATGTACTGCGCGATGTCGGAGCTGCCGACGAAGCCGACGGCCTGGATCACCGGATGCTCGAGGATGGCGTCGACGGCTTCCTTGTCGCCGTGCACCACCTGGAACACGCCGGGCGGCAGACCGGCTTCGAGGAACAGCTCAGCCAGCCGGACCGGCACCGAGGGGTCGCGCTCACTCGGCTTGAGGATGAACGCGTTACCGCATGCCAGCGCCGGGCCGGCCTTCCACAGCGGGATCATGGCCGGGAAGTTGAACGGCGTGATGCCGGCGACGACGCCGAGCGGCTGGCGCAGCGAGTAGACGTCGATGCCCGTGCCCGCACTCTCGGTGTACTCACCTTTGATCAGGTGCGGGATGCCGATCGCGAACTCGATGACCTCGATGCCGCGCTGGATGTCGCCCTTGGAGTCGGCGACGGTTTTGCCGTGTTCGAGGGAGAGCGTCTCGGCGAGTTCATCGACGTTCTGGTTGACCAGCTCGATGAACTTCATCATCACGCGGGCGCGGCGTTGGGGGTTCCATGCGGCCCACTCTTTCTGCGCCGCGGCGGCTCCGGCGACGGCGGCGTCGACGTCGGCCCGCGACGCTATCGGCACCTTTGCCTGCACCTCGCCGGTGCTGGGGTTCATGACGTCGGCCGTCCGGGTGGATTGTCCGGCCACGCGCTTGCCGTTGATGAAATGCGAAATCTGTGTGGTCATGAGCCCGTTCCTAAGTTTTGGTCTGACCATAGTATCATTCAGGCCAAAATAATCCAAGATGCGCAGCTGCCACGACTGAGGCATCTTCCGGGTGTGGACGGAGTAGACCATGACGCGATCCGCGGACGAGGTAGTGACGTTCGTCGATGGAGCAACGGGGGAATTGGTGCTCAATCGGCCTTCGGCGATCAACTCTCTCAACCAGTCAATGATCGACGCTCTCAAGGCTGCAATGTCTACGTGGGAGAACGACGACAAGGTGCAACAACTAGTGCTCTCAGGCGCAGGCGGCCGCGGATTGTGCGCCGGCGGCGATGTGATAGCGCTCTATCACAGCGCCCGGGGTGATGGCGCGGAAGCACGTCGATTCTGGTTCGACGAGTATTGCCTCATCGCTGAGATTGCCAGCTACCCGAAGCCATTCGTCACCATTATGGACGGCATGGTGATGGGTGGCGGTGTCGGAGTTGGCGCACACGCGAGTGTGCGCGTGGTCAGTGAGACATCCCAAATCGCAATGCCGGAGGTGGGCATCGGGTTTGTACCCGACGTCGGTGGGACTTACCTGTTGTCCCGCGCACCTGGGTTGATTGGATTGCACGCGGCCCTCACCGGCACCGCGTTCTCCGGCTCTGACGCTATCGCAATAGGTTTCGCCGACCATTATGTTCCGAGTGCGATGCTCGGCGCTTTCGAGCGTGCGATCCCGACTGAAGGTATCGAGGCTGCACTGAGTGCATACACCGTGCGTCCTCCGACGAGTCACCTTCTCGAGCAGAGAAGCTGGATTGACGAGTGCTACGCCGGCGATACTGTGGGTGAGATCGTCGATAACTTGTGTGCGCATCGTTCAGCCGAGGCGAGCGACGCCGCTTCCATTATCGCCACCCGATCCCCGACAGCGTTAACGGTGACATTGCAGGCCGTGCGCAGGGCCGGGAACCTCAGATCGTTAGAAGAGGTTCTCCGCCAGGAGTATCGGGTATCTTGTGCGGCCCTCCGTAGCCAAGATTTCGTCGAAGGTATCCGAGCTCAGCTGATCGATAAAGACCGCAATCCGAGATGGTCTCCGGCATCTCTTGAGGCGGTTAGCGATGACAACGTCGAGCAGTTCTTCGCCACGACGGAAAACATTGCCTTCGGCTAGACGCGACGTGTTGCTGGGGCCTCGCGGTGACGCGCCCGGTCCGCGAAGAATGCCTACTAACTCCGAGGAGCGCTGATGGAGAAAGCGCATGAATTCCTCTGCGCGATTCCACCTTCCCCTCTTTTGAGAAGGGAAGACTCCCCCCTTAGGGGCTGATGACTCAACGACTCTGTTTGGTTTCATGGCGAGCGTCGCGATGTACCGGGCTGATCGGTCATCCGTGACTCTTGGCAGTACGCGCCTGGCGCAACCTGGGCCGTCGACCCGACAGATGAACATTCCGCTCAACATAAGAGGAACAAGGATCCATGGCCCAATACCTGCCTCACCTAGCAGTTTTCGCGGTGGTGCTGTCGCCGCTGTTTCCACCGATCCTTGTCACAGCGCTACATTCACTGCGGACGAGGACGTCGCGGACCGCGTCGACATCGACGCCGGTGTCTGCAGCCCGGCCAAGCTTCAGCATTCGCCGCACCTCCGCCGTCAAACCAAGCATGAAGCCCTCTCTTGCTCACCTGCGATAGTTTCTGTGCAACAACGTCTTTGAGGCTCTTCTCGATGCATCCAACGTCCGGTTGGGAATAGCAAGTGACCCGTCGCGTTGTGACGAGGTCGGTGCAAAGGATCGTCAGGAGGCGAGTCTATGGCGGCGGTGGGAGCATTCGGCACCAAGTCCGGACGAAGGTGGCGTGTGCGCTACCGAACACCGGATAAACGGCAGGCCGACAAGCGGGGATTCGTGGCTAAGCGAGACGTCTGGGCATTCGACGCAACCATCAAAGTATGAAAAGTCGTTGGCGACTTCGTATCCCCGACTGCTGGGCGAGTGACCGTAAATGAACTCGCGCGGGCGTGGCTAGACAAGTAGAAGCAATCCACAGCACCGTCCCACTACGCCGACGCCTACTCTCGGGCGTGGTCGAAGGACCCCGAGGGGCTGATCGACTTCTTCGCGCCGGACGGCTCTTACACCGACGTCGCAATGGGGGCGACGTACGTCGGCAAGAACGAGATCCTGCGATTCCACCGGTGGATGCTGAAGTTCTCCCCCGACTCGTTGATCGTCTTCGGCGACGCCGCTGTACAAGACGGTCTGGCATATATGGAGTGGAGCTGGAGCGGTTCGATCACCGGCCCGTTGCGACTGCCCGGAGGCAGTTACGTTGATGCCTCAGGCAAGAAGTTCGACGTCACCGGAGTTGCCCAGTGCAGGTTCAATTCTGACGGCAAGCTGACAAGTCACCGCGACTACTGGGATATCGGATTGTTGGTCGAGCAGCTGGGAGAACGGCTCGCGGTGGCCGATCCCGATGCCGGGTCGTCCTGACTAACTTCGTTCGCTGAGTCACCGCGCGTGCCTTGGCTCGACCCGATGACGATTCATCGCGACTTGTCGCCCAAAGTTGTGTTCGCTGATCCGCGTTAGCGAATCCATCAGCTTTCCTTCGGTCATTCAGGCTCCGCCCGTTCGGGGTGGGTCCAGGGGTCGCGTAACCAATGGGCAATCCGGTCTCGGTCGGAGATCCATCCAGGATCGTCAGATCCCTCGCACAGGTCGGCCATCGTCTCCGACGCACACCAACGTCGCGCTTCGTTCCCTTCCCCGAGCACCTGCTGTTCGCCCTCATCTTGAAACCCGGGATTCCCACCGCCTTCGGGGTCGGGCCTCCCACCGGCTTGCAGCCGATTACCAGACCTCTTCGTCACGTAGATGTGACCTCCACCAGACGGTCATCTTCCGTCATTCTCAGCAGTGGCTGGTCGAACGCATGCCGAATCAGCTTGACGGTGTCCATGAGGTCGTCGTACCGCTCCCAGCGAAGAAAGTTGCGGGAGCCGTCGACCCACCCCAGCTTGTCGCCGTCGTAGTACACCTCTGCGATGAAGTACTCGGATCCGTCGGCGGACTGCACCACCCGGTAATTCCAGCCAGCGGCGCTTGCATTTGCCGACTTGCTCTCATTGGGAAGCGATGTCTCCAAACTCGCGCTTGAGCAGCCCTGCGGCGCATCCCTTTTACTCCGCGACGCCAACGCGTCAAGATAATCCTGAACGGCCTGAGAGCGCGTGTGGCCATCGGGCACTTCGCGTCCTTCGAGCCGCGCAGATGCCTTCGTATTTCTAGCGATCATGCGTTTGATCGCGCTGTCGGAGACAGTGACACTCTTCGTCCGGCGCACTAACTTGGCCTAACCGCTACGGCGCCGCGCGTGCGGGCTGTGGCCCGCTCACTTTGGAAAATCCAGGCGCGTCCACAGGCATGGCACGCCTCGCCAAAGTGTTGTCCTTCGGCAGGCACCCGCAAGGACGGATGGTCGACGTGGTTTCCTCTCTCGGAACCAACGCAGCGTCTTTTGGCCTGGACCGACCCGGCCGCAGTCATCACGCAAGTGTACTACTAGTAGGGCTACCGCCACCGTTTTCAACTGCCCACGACGGCGTGCCTGCTAATCACGGCAGCAATTCCGCCGGCGCAACCTCTAGCGCCTCTGCAATATCGAGGAGCCGCTCGAACAGGAGGCCGCGCCGCCCGTGTTCCACGTCGATCAGCACATTTCGGGTGACACCCGATCGCAGCGCAAGCGACTCCTGAGTCATCTCTCGCGACAGCCGGACGTCACGAATTCTCGTCCCGACCTCCAGCCGCCAGGCCTCCCACTTGGCAACCCGTTCGGGGTTGTTCTGACTTGGGCGAGTCGGCACCCATCAAGTAGCCAGCGGAGGCCCATCATTGTCTGCCCTACTAGTAGTACATTGAGTATTACGCCGCACCTCACACGCGGCGGCTTACCGAGGTCACGGGATCATGCCGGCGGAACTGGGCTTATTACCAACCAGGGTTTCTCTGGGCCACGACGAAGCACTCGATAGTTTTCTCGAGCGCCTCACCCGAGCCAACGATCTCGAGCCTCAGCACATCCTGGCTGCGCTCCGCGGCGGCGAAGGCGCACCCCATACGACGCTCGCGTTCTTCATGACGGCACCCACCGACACAGTGCTCGCGCGAATCGAAAGGCTCAGCGGTACTCCTGTCGAGCGACTTCGAAATGCCACTCTCACGCGCTTCTACGCAGGACGGCCTCTGCACCTCGACGCCCTTGATCCGCTAAACCGGCACAGCTATCGCAAGGTCGTGGTTCAGGGATGGTTTCCTTCTTTCGGCACGCAAGTCTGTCCCTTATGCGTTGCGCAGCAGGGAATCTGGCGTATTAATTGGCGATTGCCGATCGTGGCCGCGTGCATCCATCACGGCACCTATCTGACCACCGAATGTGGCGGCTGTGGCCAACGGTTTCGGAGCCACCGGTACTGGGCATTGCGCCCGGTGCTCGGACCGACGCAACCATGCGGCAACTCTGTCGCCTTGCGGCGGCCCTGTCTCCACTCGGTACTCACACACACTTCTGAGCCAGCAGACGCCCTTGTGCTCGCTTGCACTCAGTCCGTCCATCGCGCGATGGACGGACAGACGGAGAACATGTTCGGCGCACCCGTCGACCCTCGTACCTATCTCGCCGAACTCCGCAATCTCGCAACACTTTTGCTGCATCTAGGAACGAGGGCATCAGCCGATCCTTCAGTCTCATGGGCGCGCGATTTGCGTGATGAGGCGCAGGCAAGGTCCAACATGGTTCGTGGAGCTCGTTGGGGCTTCAGTCCCCCGCACAGGGCCAGGGTTCGCGGATCCGTCCTCGGATGTGCCTACGAAATTCTGATGCAAAGGGATCTCGACTCTGGGGGTGCCCGGTTTCGTGAGTGGATTCGCTTTCTCGAAGACGAGAAGAACGGTCCCG
This sequence comes from Mycobacterium barrassiae, assembly GCF_025822765.1. Lineage (GTDB taxonomy): Bacteria > Actinomycetota > Actinomycetes > Mycobacteriales > Mycobacteriaceae > Mycobacterium > Mycobacterium barrassiae. The sequence continues at coordinate 123,547 of NZ_JACKUK010000026.1, forward strand.
CCGTCTGGCTCATTAATCGCACCAAGAGATCGCCGACGATGCAGCAATTGATCGCCGCGGCTACATCCGATCGCCGCGATGTGGGTCGAAGACTCGACCGCGGTCATCATTGTCGGAGGATTCAACCATCTGCGATACCCCAAATGATCGATGTCGGCATCTATCGCCAACTTTTCACCGGCATGCTTGGCGGCTACGAACACACCGGCCGGCTCTATGTGTCGCTATGTATGGTGAGAGCGATTGTCTCAGTGGAGAACTGGGCTGATGCAGCTGTCAGAATTGGGTTGCCACCCGATGTTGGCTCGCGTACCTCACGCGCCGCGCGTGCGCGGATGCGTGCAACGCCGGAGGATCTTCAACGCTCTATCGATCTGGCGCTGAACACCATTCCCGTGAGCAGAGACTTTCGTGCTGTCGAAGCGCGGGTGCGTGTGCTGGCCGGAGACCCCGAACACTGGTACCCCGCTTGGCGCCTGTCGACCACTCCCGCGCGGCGGTCTGACCTGTTGGTCTACGCCGTCACGTGGATGTGGTGCGAGGTGGCACAAGGCTGTCTCGACATCAGTCCGGCGTGGGCTGTGCCACCTTGCCATCGCATCAAGGTCGGCTATCGCGCCTTTCGTGACCGACTGCCGGTCGGAGCCCAGGATTCGCTGCGCCGACTCGTTCTTCCGGGCCCAGCGTGTTGAGATCAGGCACGCGTGCGCTCTTCTGGCGGCGGCGCCGCGTCTGCGCCGATGACTCAGTGCGGCGGCGCTCCGCCTCCGCTGCAGTCTCATGAATTGCACGCTTGCTCAGGGTGATCGCTTTGAGGTGATCCACGCTGATCCGGTATGAGCCATCCGCAATGGCCGCAATGGTCGCTCGACTGACTAGCTTTCGTAAGTCGCCAACGTAGCCCTGCGTGCGAAACCAAAGTTCGCCGGCCAGCTTCAGGAAGAGCATCCCCGGCCGACCCGCGGGCAGGTGTGGCAGCACCAATCTTTCGAGATCACGTACGACACGTTGCCATTCGACTTGTTCTTCCTCGGTATCTACGCCGTAGGGTGTGACGGAAAACTCCGTTAATCGACATGCGATCTGCGGGTCGTTCACCAGGTCGCCGTTTGCGAGGTTGGCTCCGACCAGAACGAGCGTGGCGCTCGAGACCTGACCGAGTTTGGTGTTGATGCTCTTGATGTGGTCTAGAACATCGCGCCCGCTCTTGGAGTCGGTTTTCAGGAGGTGCGCGTCGTCCATGACGATGATCTGGGTGCGGTGCAGGCGTAGTCCGTGCATCGCTCGATGAGTGAGATCGCGTGTGAGGCCGGTGCTCGCGAGGTTGAAGCCATTGAGCAACTCGGTGGTCACGTCCTTGACTTTGGCGGCCGAACCCAGGTCGATCCAAATCACGGGACATAGGTCAGCTTCGACGCCGTCCGATGGATAGTGGACGGGGCGCCCGCGACGGTCGTGCGGCGCATCTCGGGTCCATTCCAAATATCGTCTCTGCGCCCACCGCAGCATGAACGTGCTCTTACCGACATAGTTCGGCCCGGTTAACACGACGATCTGTTTGGCGCCTGGGCCTTCCAGCATGTTGTCCCGGACGGTCCGGTCCAGGGCGTGCTCGATCTCGGTGAATGCCGCAGTCGGGAGGTAGAGACGGGCGAGCCACGCCTCGAGTTGCTCGATATAAGCATGTCGCGCTTGGTCTGACATGGCGTTCAGCTGCTTGGACGATCGGCTGGGAGGCGCGTGCGGTAGCTCTTGGATGCTGTTGTCGTGCCACTCCTGCGAGTCCATTGCCTACTCGGTTTCCAGCAAGTTGTCCCACGCCCGCCTGATCGACGAAGTCGGCAACGTCCGCGGTGCGATGCTGCGCACGGGATTGGCGCGTTCCTGGGCGGCTTCTGCCTCGGCATGATCGTTACGCGACTGTTCGACCCGTTGTGCCGCAGCAGCCGTCTTGCGTCGATCCGCTTTCGATCTTGCCGACGTGAGTTCGCCGAGTTCGTTGATGATCAGTTGGGTTGTCAATCCGCGCTTGAACACATGGTTGCCGCCGCGACGTCTGATCTTCCGGCAGAGCTCATCGAGGATGACATCGGTCATCGGTGCGTCGGCTTTACTACGGCCGACCCACTCGATTGGCTCGATCCTGTCGGTGGATTCGTCATGAAACCATATGCGGGAGAGATCGTTTGGATCGTAGAAGAACGGCGCAGCCCGGTCCTTCTCGCGGAATCGGCCCACCTCGACATAGCGCAACGGCTCGAAGACAAGCGGATTTTCGTATCGGAGATTGGAGAATTCCACTCCCGCTGGTCCGATGGTGCCCCACTTGATAGGTAGAAATTGGTAGATCAGGTCGTGCCGCTGGGGGACGTCGATACGACCAGTGGCTTCGACCATGACGTCCCATAGATCGAGTGGACACATCTTGGCGGCCTCGACGCCCGGTTGGATGAGACCGTCGTGTCCGTGTCTGTGGTAATCGAGCGCGATGAACTTTCGCAGGTGTAGTTGCAGTTCGCGAGCCGTCAACAGCGGCTCATCAGCGACGAGCCGCCCCCGCTCAGACACGTTCCGCCCCTTGTAGCCCGGAATCTGCTGCAAGCCACGTTGGATCGTCTCATGCCACCGCTCGACCTGCGGATTATCGGTAGGGTTGCCCGGGCGGCTGAGCAACAGGTCGATCTGAAGATCGCTCAGAAGTGCACGGAAGTGCACGCTGGTGAAGATCGCAGCGTTGTCGCAATGGATCGCATCCGGCATCACAGACGGGATCGGGTGCTCGCCCTGCAACGTCTCGAAGTTGACCTCCAGGTCTTGACGCCACTCCTTGCCCACCGCATTTGAAAGGTCGACAGTTTCAGGCAGGCCGACCCATCTCCAATCGCTGACAGTCGTGCCTGCGACCAGCATTGAGAACGGCCTACAAACGTCGTAGAGGAGCAGTCCCGCTTCGAAGCCATTCGCGCTCATCGGGACCACCCGTAGCGCTAGGACCACTCGCGTGGCCACGTCGATAGCGGTGATGATCTCCACGCTGAGCGGCCTACCGTTGAAGGTGTCGTACACGAGATTGTCGGCTCGCGTGACATCGATCGCCACGACTTGTCCTGGTCTAACACCCGGGTATTGTGTTGAACCCGAGGCTGTTTGCAGCTTCTTGGTTCGCTGCGACCGGGTGGTCTCACCTCTTTGGTGCTTCAAGTTCGAGAGAAATTTCTGCGTCGTCCGCTGCGGCGCACGGTAATCGTCAATGCCCTCATTACGAAGCCTGACCAGCACTCGTCTGTGCATCTCTTGGATCGCCAGACTCGATCTATCACCGTCCAGAGTCGCGAACTCTTCCTCAGCAATCGCGCGGTAGCGCGGATCGATGACCTCCCACGACAAGCTCTTGCGGATGTGCCGCCCGTCAATGAGCCCGAGCAGTCCCTTCTGCCTCCAGCTTCGCACCCAGTTTCTGATGGTGCTCTCGTTCGTCCCCAGCGAGGTCAGCTCGCCATCTCGCAACCGGCGCTGGACCTTACGGTCATTTCGACCTTCCTGAATAAGAACCGACGCCATCGCTACGGCCCGCTTCGACTCGGACACGCCAAACCCTGGCCCGAACGGAGGGTACGGTTCGCCGGGTCGCCTGAGTTCGGGATGACCATCGCGGTATCCAGTCACAATCTCAAGAACAATCTCGAGCTTGTTGAGCGCGCGTTCGCGGGCTTTGTCGTCGAGGCTGTCCCAGAGCGGCCGGAGAGACCGAGCGACGGCAACCGGCCCACCATCGACGATGTTCTGCACGAGCGGAAGATCGTCCCAGTCCCTATGTCGGATGTTGTTGAGACAGTCGCGAAGATCGACACCCGTAGGGCCGAATCGAACGACGAGTTCCGCACCCGTCTCCGTAAGCACGCGCGCTCCCTCGAAGAGAAATGTCCGGCCGGCGTTCATCGCGATACTTCGACAGACAGGCTCACAGACGTGTCCAGCCCCCACTGACACGTCGTGTCGATACTCAACGTCCCCTTCCAAACTAGATGCCAGACAGACGATTTCAGTTCACCGGAGCCGTCATCCGCGTCAAACAGCGCTCCGAGAGTTACTTCGTGACCGGAGACGAGGTCAACAATGTGGCGTTCATGTAATTGCAACCATGATGGCTCTCTTCTAAACCCGTTCAGCCACATGAGATTTAGCCGCTCAGCTTGAGCCATTTCGCCGAACACCTCATAGCGCCATCCCACAGCAGCGCACGCATGTTCTGTGATGCGGCTCTGGGCCTTGAACTCGTCGTCCTGCTTTTCGGGTGCGCGGACGTCCCAGGTGGTCACGTGCCCTTGGACGTCGACGGTTAGGAGATCGGGAATATGACGTCCCGGCAGATTTTTCCAAACCAGCCGGAACGGCTGCGAGACTATCCAGGCGACACGCGGATCTCTGTCGAGTCGCCGGAATAGGTCATGCTCCAAACCGGATTCAAGAGACACGTTCGCGCCGTTGGTCATGGAATACGCCGTCACGGGTACATGGCGACTGAAGGTGGACGAGACGGGCCTTCGCACAGGCTCGAGACTGCGTAACGGCGGCGAGCTCCTCCGCTGCCACAACCATACGATTTCGCTGCCCTGCACCATAAATGTCCACGTCAGCCCTGGCGCACGCAATGCCAAGGCGTCAAGGAGATCGTCTTCTTCGTGACTCGAAGGCATGGTTCGAACCTTTTCGTCGGTTCCCGCGCGCCAAGAAGGACAAGCCCCGCGCGAGACCAGCGCGAACTATCTTACGTGTTCAGGACGACGGTGAACAGCACGAATTAGTTCTCGGTAGTGCTGAAAGGCATTCTAGCCCAACCGATCATATAGTTTACCGGTTGCTACAAGAGGTCCGCGACACCAATTATTTCGAGCGGCGGCTGCCACTCGACAGGCTCGTTGATCCCGAGGCGATGTAGATACATCAACGCGTGGTCCGGTTGCTGGGGCGCTGTCCGCGGCTGCGCTTCGTCGACGGATTCACCCCTGATCCTGAGCCAGTCCTGCCACCCGAGTCGAGCTGAGTAGGTCAACTTCCTCCGACGCGCGTAGTCAATTTCTGCACCGTGAGTTTCGAGGTAGTCGCTCAGATTGATTAGCGCTGTGCACATAAGGTTCCACCGCGGCAGCGAATAGAGAAGCTCTAGATGTTGATTCACAGTGCGGTGGGTTGTGCGCGCAGACAACAGTTTCTCTGCGCCACCGATTGTGATATTGCTGCCGATGATGAGCGTGGCGATCGATAGCGCGCGCCTCATGTCCGCATCTACTGACGTATCCGCGAGCAGCTTCTCGCACCAGGTTGGCCACATCAACGAGGGTAGGGAAGCCGCGAATCTCCAGTCATCGAGATAACTGCGCCGTGGGGCTTCGGGCACCGGAGTTGCCGCGCGGTAGCGGAGTTCGCCCTGCGCTCCGAGATGCTGCCTACTCGCCTCGATCGTGATCGCCGCAGCTAGAGAATCGTCCGTGCGACACCAGAGCAACTCGGTCTGGCGGCCTTTGGCGTCTTGGTTGTCTACCAGCCACTGAAGTCGGCTCGCTGATTCCTCAATGGTTTCGGCGCCTAAGACGTTTACGGCAACGGTTATCCCCACGGCGGCCTCGACGGTCCGTATCGATGGGTAGGAATTCACGGCACTTCGTCCACGGTTCGGATTCGGTTCCTCGAAAAGCTCATCGAACGCGAATCCGCCTCCCAGGCTTGCTGTGGTCGCCAGGCCATGGCGAGCCGCGAAGTTGATCATTCGATTGGCCAGACTCCGGACCACTTGCAGTGAATCGCGACGTGAACACTCTTGGCGCGCAAGCACTCCGTTGCTTGGACGGGCTCCGCTGAGAAGGTTATCGATGAAGCGTTGCGCCTTGGCGACGTCGTGCTCGCTCCCAACCACGGGGGTGGGCACCGACGTGAGATCGCAGCCGCACCGACATCGGCTCGGCTTCGGAATACTTGTGTAGTTCTGCCGCCGCCGCTGATCCTCTCCACAACTTGGACATTGAGCAGCCAGCAAGCGGCCGTGGGTTGTGCAGGCGAATGACCATCCCAACCGCCAGGCGAGCCGCCATCGGCCGCGCGACTCGGCTAGGCACTCGGGACAGAACCTCGACCCCGGCATCACTCCAAACGGGAAGGTGCGGTCAGGTTCGTGCGAGTCGGTGAGGACACGCAGACCCTTCGCGGTGTACGCGTCGAGTGTCATCGTCGCGATATCTGCCGCCGGCGTGCCCGTCAATACTTGGAGAGAGTCCAACTGGTACTGCGGCAGCCACCAAATCCAATGCGGCTTCGCGACTATCGGTAGATGCAGTTGGCGAGCTACATCGCCGAGGGAAACTCCAATGACGCCCGCCGTCGCATCCAACCATGAGTCGATGCACTCGCCTGACGCTGGCCGGACCCGCACAGGCAAGGGAGCCGCGGTCACCATTAGCCGACGCCCGATCTGTTAGAGCGATCCGGCGGACTCCACCTCGTTTGTAGTCGACCGCGCATACTTCAGGAAGTCACGCGAAGAGCCACATGTCCGCCCTACTAGTGGTGCCGCGATCGCGCCGGTGCTCAGCTAGGAACTATGGCGACACCGATTCGAGTGCAACGACGGCACTATCGATAGACGTTGACCCCGGTACGTTTACATCCACGAGCTGGCTGAGTTCGGACTGATCGAAGTAACCGACCCGGTGCCGAACCGCAAACGCAGCCGCATCCAAGCGGGACAGAAGCGCGAGAAACCCCCTGAGCCCTATAAGATTTCGGTGCCGATGTTCAATGGTATGCCGTCCACCGACGCACGATTCAATCTCTCGAAGTTCAACACGCCGGCCACCGACCGCGTGGTGTTCAACCTCACCTTTCAAGCGCCACGGTTCAGATAGCACAACGGGGGAGGGTGAAAATCGGCCCCGGCGCGCCATGGGTAGCGCGATCAATGCCGCGCAATTGCTCGATATGGTGTTGGCAGCATATGGCTCTAAAGCCATACTTGTGGACATGGACGTCGCCGACCCCCGAGTTCTTCGACTGGCTGGACCGCACCGAAGACAAGGCCCGAAACGGGAACGAACCCCCAGACGGCTACTCGCCCGCGCAGTTGACGCGCTAAACCAACTTCGAACGCTCGAACAGGCACCGCCCGAAGACACACCCGACCTAAGGAGTACGACGACCGAAGATTCGCCAGGCGCACAGCCCACCCCTTCGATCGCGAAATCGCCTTCCGCTTGATCTGCTGGTTCCAACCACACAGCACCACCGTCGTAGTAGCGCTCTTCGCCGCCGACAAAGCCCGCATGGGCGACGTCTTCTACAACAGCGTCGGAAGCCGGGCCGACGCCGCAAGATCCACATGGCTTCACGAAATTACGGAGGACCACGATGAGTGAAGGCAAGACATTCCGTCGGATGAACAACAGGATTGACGAGCTGGTCACCGATCCCCTCATCGCGGATGACGTGCGCAGCTACGCGGCTGAACGCGAGAACGCAAACCGGGTCTACGCCGAAGGTCTGGCCGACATCCGCCGAGCAGGAAACCTGACGCAACAACAGATCGCGGCCGCACTGAGCACTGACCAAGGCACAGTCTCACGCATTGAGCGTCGCCACGACCTTCTCCTATCGACGCTGCGCGACTATCTCAAAGCCGCAGGCATCGAGCATTCACGAATCGTCGTAGAACGCGACGGAGTCGAAATCAGCATCGACCTCGACACTTTCGCCCAGTAGTAAGAGACCACGACCTGCTTCAATTTGGCCAGCCTAGAGGTCGTCGACGCTCAACGAGCGCGACATCACCCACAAGGTGTCGGGATTGCCGTCGACGAGGTGCGCTCCTCGTCCGTGTTGGCGGCCTGGGCGGCCTCTCGTATGGCCGAACGCCGCAAAGCCGCTCGTTCGTTCATGTCGGCCCTCGCAGTCGGACCCCGAAGCACGCGTCCATCTTCGAGGACGATCCAGCCTGAAACCACCAACCACGGCAGGCTCTTGAGCACATCCGCAAACGCCGCAAAGCCGCTCGTTCGTTCATGTCGGCCCTCGCAGTCGGACCCCGAAGCACGCGTCCATCTTCGAGGACGATCCAGCCTGAAACCACCAACCACGGCAGGCTCTTGAGCACATCCGCCTCNCCGCGAAAGATTCGCTGCACTCGAGCATTTCGGAGGAAATCCGCAAACTCTTTGATGGTCGGGTTGTGTTTGTGCTTGTACCTAAACCTTGCGACCGCGCCAGCAACACGACGGCCCATGTCACGCGGCTGTCTAACTCGNAGCTTTTGTCCGGGTGATGCCAGGTAGGTTGGCCCNACGCGTAGCGACCGCGGCTCNTCGGAGTAGGCCAGCCAACCGCGGCCGGCAGCTCGCGCCATTAGAGCCTCCATTCGCGGNTGAAAGCTTGTAAGCCCCTCTTGGTCAAGNAAATTCAAGACGTCCGGTGAGTTGAACACCTCCTTCCAGGAGGGAGCGGTAGCTCCGGCGCACCACCGAAGGTAGACCAGATCACCAACAACTCGACCGAATCGATCGACATACTCGAGGCTTGGCGCAGGCGAGCAATCCGTGAGTTGAACACCTCCTTCCAGGAGGGAGCGGTAGCTCCGGCGCACCACCGAAGGTAGACCAGATCACCAACAACTCGACCGAATCGATCGACATACTCGAGGCTTGGCGCAGGCGAGCAATCCCGCAGTGTCTCAACCATTTCGACCTCGCAATCGGGTCTCGGTGTGCCCTACTAGTAGTACTAGAGGATACCGTATAGCTGTCGGAATCGGCAGCATTAACGCGCTTCGGTAGATCGAAAGTTAGTGGCGTACAAGCAGAACCGCTTAGACAGCCCACTGTTTGGCTCGCCACTCCCGGACTATCGCGGTGGCCTCCGAACGGTTGATTCTTCTGTCGCGGAAACGCGCGTAGATGCTCGGAAGGCGCGGATCGATACGTCCGCCGTGTCCGATGCAGAGGGCCGCCTCGTCTGGACGAATACCACAACCTGCTAGTTCGACAGCAATGTCTGGACGCTGACCATCGCTGAGCCGGATCCATTTGATTACTAAAGACTCATCGTCCCCAAGACCGTTCAGTTGTGCTTCAGCCCACCGCTTGCTGAGTCCTGCGGCCTTCTTTAGTTCCCACGCGAAGTATCCACTCGTCGGTGCGGCGAGATGTTCTGGCCGCTGGGGAACGACGACGTCGTCGAGTAGCGCCTGCAGGATCGGTGGATGCCATCGTGCAACCTTGTTCTGGCCCTTGGCCTTCGATTGCGTTCGAGCCTTCGCAAGTTCATCA
>NZ_JACKUK010000027.1 GCF_025822765.1 Mycobacterium barrassiae
GCACCCACTACAGGCCCCGGCACTGATCTCCCAACCACACTGATCCCACACGATGCGGGGGTGGGGGAATGAAATGGTGCTCCTTAGAAAGGAGGTGATCCAGCCGCACCTTCCGGTACGGCTACCTTGTTACGACTTCGTCCCAATCGCCGATCCCACCTTCGACGGCTCCCTCCCACAAGGGGTTAGGCCACCGGCTTCGGGTGTTACCGACTTTCATGACGTGACGGGCGGTGTGTACAAGGCCCGGGAACGTATTCACCGCAGCGTTGCTGATCTGCGATTACTAGCGACTCCGACTTCACGGGGTCGAGTTGCAGACCCCGATCCGAACTGAGACCGGCTTTGAAAGGATTCGCTCCACCTCACGGCATCGCAGCCCTTTGTACCGGCCATTGTAGCATGTGTGAAGCCCTGGACATAAGGGGCATGATGACTTGACGTCATCCCCACCTTCCTCCGAGTTGACCCCGGCAGTCTCTCACGAGTCCCCACCATGACGTGCTGGCAACATGAGACAAGGGTTGCGCTCGTTGCGGGACTTAACCCAACATCTCACGACACGAGCTGACGACAGCCATGCACCACCTGCACACAGGCCACAAGGGAACCGACATCTCTGCCGGCGTCCTGTGCATGTCAAACCCAGGTAAGGTTCTTCGCGTTGCATCGAATTAATCCACATGCTCCGCCGCTTGTGCGGGCCCCCGTCAATTCCTTTGAGTTTTAGCCTTGCGGCCGTACTCCCCAGGCGGGGTACTTAATGCGTTAGCTACGGCACGGATCCCAAGGAAGGAAACCCACACCTAGTACCCACCGTTTACGGCGTGGACTACCAGGGTATCTAATCCTGTTCGCTCCCCACGCTTTCGCTCCTCAGCGTCAGTTACTGCCCAGAGACCCGCCTTCGCCACCGGTGTTCCTCCTGATATCTGCGCATTCCACCGCTACACCAGGAATTCCAGTCTCCCCTGCAGTACTCCAGTCTGCCCGTATCGCCCGCACGCCCACAGTTAAGCTGTGAGTTTTCACGAACAACGCGACAAACCACCTACGAGCTCTTTACGCCCAGTAATTCCGGACAACGCTCGCACCCTACGTATTACCGCGGCTGCTGGCACGTAGTTGGCCGGTGCTTCTTCTGTACCTACCGTCACTTGCGCTTCGTCGGTACTGAAAGAGGTTTACAACCCGAAGGCCGTCATCCCTCACGCGGCGTCGCTGCATCAGGCTTGCGCCCATTGTGCAATATTCCCCACTGCTGCCTCCCGTAGGAGTCTGGGCCGTATCTCAGTCCCAGTGTGGCCGGACACCCTCTCAGGCCGGCTACCCGTCGTCGCCTTGGTAGGCCATCACCCCACCAACAAGCTGATAGGCCGCGGGCCCATCCCACACCGCAAAAGCTTTCCCCCACCAGGCCATGCGACCAGCAGGGTGTATTCGGTATTAGACCCAGTTTCCCAGGCTTATCCCAAAGTGCAGGGCAGATCACCCACGTGTTACTCACCCGTTCGCCACTCGAGTACCCCCGAAAGGGCCTTTCCGTTCGACTTGCATGTGTTAAGCACGCCGCCAGCGTTCGTCCTGAGCCAGGATCAAACTCTCCAAACAAAAACAACCCAACNTACTCACCCGTTCGCCACTCGAGTACCCCCGAAAGGGCCTTTCCGTTCGACTTGCATGTGTTAAGCACGCCGCCAGCGTTCGTCCTGAGCCAGGATCAAACTCTCCAAACAAAAACAACCCAACCACAGTCAGGTGAATTCACAATCAGAGAAAATCTGACCAAGCAAGACACCAAAAACTGGCATCACAAAAAATCCACCCCTAAACGGGAAAAAAGGGCGGACAAAAACAACAAACAAAAACCACCAAACACACTATTGAGTTCTCAAACAACACACCCGGTTTTCAGGCAACCCTGCCACTGTACTCCACTGAGGCAGAGAGGTCAAACCCGGTCCGCCAATCCATTTGGACTGGGGCCCTTGGCTTCTGGGCTAAAGACTACGCCTCCGACGGCCCAGTCCCAAATGGGATCCGCCCGGTTTAGGCGATCCGCTCGATCTCGGCGCCGAGGCTCACCAAATTCTCCACAAACAGCGGGTAACCGCGGTCGATGTGGAAGACGTCGTGGACCTCTGTATCGCCGTCGGCGACCAGCCCGGCCAGGACCAATCCGGCGCCTGCCCGGATGTCCGACGACCACACCGGCGCGCTGGACAGCTGAGGGATCCCCCGCACCACCGCGTGGTGGCCGTCCGTGCGGGCGTCGGCACCCAGCCGGATCATCTCCTCGACGAAGCGGAACCGCGCCTCGAAGACGTTCTCGGTGATCATCGACGTGCCGTCGGCGATCGAGGCCAGGCCGATGGCCATCGGTTGCAGATCCGTCGGGAAGCCCGGGAACGGCAGCGTCGCGACGTTGACCGCCTTCGGCCGCTCGTACTGGACGACCCGGAAGCCGTTGTCGTGCTGCGTGACAGTCGCGCCGGCGTCATGGAGTTTGTGGAGCACCAACTGCAGGTGCTGAGGGTCGACGCCCGTTACCGAGATGTCGCCGCGGGTCATCGCCGCCGCAATACCCCACGTCGCGGCGACGATGCGGTCGCCGATCACCCGGTGCTCGGTCGGATGCAGCCGGTCGACGCCAGTGATCGTCATCGTCGGCGTCCCGGCCCCCGAGATCTGGGCCCCCATCTGGTTCAGCATCGTGCAGAGGTCGACGACGTCGGGTTCGCGCGCCGCATTGTGGATGGTCGTCACGCCCTCGGCGACGACGGCAGCCATCAGGATGTTCTCAGTGGCACCGACGGACGGGAACTCCAGCTGGATCTCGGCACCGCGCAGATGGTCCGCTTCGGCGACCACGCAGCCGTGTTCGATGTTGCACCGCGCGCCGAGCTGGCGCAGACCGGCCTGATGCATGTCGAGGGGACGGGACCCGATGGCGTCCCCACCCGGCAGCGCGACCTTGGCCCGCTTGCACCGACCGACCAGCGGCCCCAGGACACAGACCGACGCGCGGAACTGCCGGACCGCGGCAAAGTCGGCGTCGTATTTGGGTTCGTCGGGCGAGGTGATCCGGACGACGTCGCCGTCAAGTTCCACGGTCGCGCCCAGCCCCCGGAGGACCTCCGCCATCAGCGGCACGTCCAGAATGTCGGGGCAGTTGGTGATCGTGCTCGTGCCCTCAGCCAGCAGCGATGCCGCCATCAGCTTCAGGACACTGTTCTTGGCCCCCCCGACGGCAACTTCGCCCGATAACCGGTTTCCACCGGTTACCACGAATCGCTCGCTCACGCGGGTCAGTGTAAACAGCGCCGTCAGCCATGTCAGTTTCCTTGGCCACATCTCCGGTACCGTTTCACCATGGCTGTTCATCTGACCCGGATCTACACGCGTACGGGCGATGACGGAACCACCGGTCTGAGCGATTTCAGTAGGGTGTCGAAGAATGACGCGCGGCTGGCGGCGTACGCGGACTGTGACGAGACCAATGCGGCCATCGGCGTCGCGGTCGCCCTCGGCAACCCGCCTGAACAGATCCTCAAGGTGCTCAGGCAGATTCAGAATGACCTGTTCGACGCCGGTGCTGACCTGTCCACCCCGGTGGTCGAGGAGCCAGAGCACCCGCCGCTGCGCATCTCACAGAGCTACATTGACCGGCTCGAGTCCTGGTGCGACGAATTCAACGAGCCATTGCCGGCGCTGAATTCGTTTGTGTTGCCGGGCGGCTCGCCGCTGTCGGCACTGCTGCATGTGGCTCGCACGGTGGCCCGCCGAGCCGAACGGTCGGCGTGGGCGGCAGTCGAAATGCACGGAGAGTCGATCAGCGTGCTGCCGGCCAAGTATCTGAACCGACTGTCGGACCTGCTTTTCATTCTGTCCCGGGTGGCCAACCCGGACGGCGACGTGCTGTGGCAACCGGGCGGTTCCGCAACGGGTTAGGACGTACGCCGTCGCGCACGCGGAGACGGTCTCGACTCAACCCACGACAAGAAGGCTGTCAACGCCCCGCGGTCGAGTGCCACCTCGTAGCCCCTCCGGCGTTCGGGGCTGGTGTCCCGAAGCTCCAGGATGACGATTTCATCGGTCATGATGTCGAATTCGTCGCCGCGCGGCGCCCGTCGCGAAACGATCTCCAACCCCCGGCGGCTCAACGTGCGGTCTGGCCACCATCGAATGCTGGACAACCGGTAGAAGCCGGCTTCCCCACCGCGATACCGCATTACGCCGTGGCGCCACCCGTGCCCACCGACCGCGGGAACGTCGCGCAAGATCGCCGCGGTACCGCCGACCTGCCGAAGTTTCCACAGCCGGTAGCACATCATGACGACGACCACCAGCAACACACCAACGAGCGCGACCATGAGGAACATGGGCACGCTCATCGGCGGCCTAGTCGATCTGGCCTAGAGCGCGCAGACGCGCCCTGCCCCAAGCTGCGGTCCGCTCATCCTCGGACTCCGCGTCCTGCTTTGCGCTGTCGGCGTTGATCTCTGACTCGAACTCCGCGTTCTCAACCAGGATCCGCACCGTCTGTTCGGTGACCGAGAGAAACCCGCCGTCGACGGCGATCCGCAGATCGTCCTCGCCCTCGCGTTCGACGCGCACCATCGCATCGTCGACGAGCTGGGCCACCAGCGGGATGTGGTGCGGCAGGATGCCGATCTCACCGGCGGTGGTGCGGGTGAACACGAAAGTGGCGTCACCCGACCAGAGTTCGCGCTCGACGGCGACGATCTCGACCGTCATCTCGGCCATGAGCTAGCTGTCCTCGCTCTTGGAAGAGTCGTCCTTCTTGGCGGCCGTCGTCGGCGCACCGTCGCCGCCACTGCTCTTCTCCATCTTGGCGCCCAGGCTCTCGGCCTTCTTCGCCAGATCTTCGAGACCGCCGATGAGGAAGAACGCCTGCTCGGGCAGGTGGTCGAAATCGCCCTTGGTCAGCTTGTCGAATGCTTCGACGGTCTCCTTCAGCGGCACCGTCGAACCCGGCTGGCCGGTGAACTGCTCGGCCGCCATCATGTTCTGGCTCAGGAAGCGCTCGATACGACGCGCCCGGTTCACCAGCTGCTTGTCCTCTTCCGACAGTTCGTCGATACCGAGGATGGCAATGATGTCCTGAAGGTCCTTGTAGCGCTGCAGGATTCGGATGACTTCCTGCGCCACCCGGTAGTGCTCGTCACCCACGACCGCGGGGTCGAGGATCGTCGAGCTCGAGGCCAGCGGGTCCACCGCCGGGAAGATGCCCTTCGAGAACACCGCACGCGAAAGCTCGGTGGTGGCATCGAGGTGGGCGAACGTGGTCGCCGGGGCCGGGTCGGTGTAGTCGTCGGCGGGCACGTACACGGCCTGCATCGAGGTGATGGACCGGCCACGGGTCGAGGTGATGCGCTCCTGCAGCTCACCCATCTCGTCTGCCAGGGTCGGCTGGTAACCCACCGCCGACGGCATACGACCGAGCAGCGTCGACACCTCGGAACCGGCCTGGGTGAAGCGGAAGATGTTGTCAATGAACAGAAGCACGTCCTGGCCCTGCTCATCGCGGAAGTACTCCGCCATGGTCAGCGCAGAGAGAGCGACGCGCATACGGGTGCCCGGCGGCTCGTCCATCTGACCGAACACCAGGGCGGTGTCCTTGAGCACGTTGGCGTCCGCGAGCTCAACCCAGAGGTCGTTGCCCTCACGGGTGCGCTCACCCACACCGGCGAACACCGAGGTGCCACCGAAGTTGCGGGCGATGCGGTTGATCATCTCCTGGATGAGCACCGTCTTGCCCACGCCGGCGCCGCCGAACAGGGCGATCTTGCCGCCGCGCACGTAGGGGGTCAGCAGGTCGACGACTTTCAGGCCCGTCTCCAGCATCTCGGTGCGAGGCTCGAGGTCGGCGAAGGCCGGCGGCTTGCGGTGGATCGACCAGTGCTCGAAATCCTTGCCGTAGCCGGGATCGTCGAGGCAGTCACCGAGTGCGTTGAACACGTGACCCTTGACGCCGTCGCCGACCGGCACCGAGATGGAGCGACCGGTGTCGGTCACCTCGACGCCACGCACGAGGCCGTCGGTGGGCTGCATGGAGATGCAGCGGACGAGGTTGTCGCCGAGGTGCTGAGCGACCTCGAGGGTGAGCGTCTTCGCGAGGTCCGTGAAGCTGATCTCGGCGTGCAACGCGTTGAACAACTCGGGCACAGCGCCACGCGGGAACTCCACGTCGACGACCGGGCCGGTGATGCGGACGACGCGACCTGCGGTCTTTTCTGCGGTAGCAGTCATTTCTCTCTTCGCTTCCTACGGGGTCTACTTCGCGTCGGCCAGCGCGTTGGCGCCGCCGACGATCTCGCTGATTTCCTGGGTGATCTGCGCCTGGCGTTCGCGGTTGGCCGCGAGCGTGAGTGCCTTGATCAGATCGTCGGCGTTGTCGGTGGCCGACTTCATCGCACGACGCCGCGACGCCGATTCCGAAGCTGCAGCCTCCAACAGAGCGGCGTACACGCGGGTCGCCACGTAGCGCGGCAACAGGTTGTCGAACAACGTCTCGGGGTCGGGTTCGAACGAGAACAGCGTGTGCGGGCCGTCTTCGGGCGTTTCGTCTTCGATGTATTCGACGACCATCGGGGCGATGCGCCGTGCGACCGCCGTCTGAGACAGCATCGACCTGAACTCGGTGAAGACGATGTGCAGTTCGTCCACCCCGAGGATGCCGTCCTCGCCGGGATCGTCACCTTCGTCGTCGGCGCCGGACATGAACGCGGTGACCAAGGTGTCGGCGATCTCGCGGGCGTTTTCGTACGTCGGCCGCTCCGAGAAGCCGGTCCACGAGTCGGTGACGGTGCGTTGACGGAAGCTGAAGTAGCCCAACGCCTTCCGGCCGACGGTGTAGAGCACCGGATTCTTGCCTTCTTCGCGCAACAGCGAGAAGAGCTCCTCGGACTGGCGCAGCACGTTGGCGTTGTAGGCGCCGCACAGACCGCGGTCCGAGGACACCACAAGCACGCCTGCCCGCTTCGGGTTCTCCCGCGAAACCAGCAGCGGATGGTCCAGGGCGCTGGCGCTGGCGAGCTCGGTCAGCATGTTCGTGATCTCGGTCGAGTAGGGCCGAGCGGCCTCAACTCGGGCCTGCGCCTTGGCGATCCGCGACGTGGCGATCAGTTCCTGGGCCTTGGTGATCTTCTTGATCGACCCGGCGGAACGGATGCGCCCGCGTAGCTCGCGCAGTGTTGCAGCCATCTAGCTTCTCCAGACCCCTTCTCGGCCTTCGTCTCTACTTCTTGCCTGCCGGCTTGCGGACCTTGACGGTTTCCTTCTCCACGTCCTCTTCGTCCATCGCCTCGGCCTCGGGGTCGTTCACCACGACCGAGCTGCCGTCGCTGGCCGAGAAGCCCTTCTTGAACTCGTTGATGACGTCGGAGAGCTTCGCTTCCGCCTCTTCGGAGAGCTTCTTGGTCTCGCGGATCCCCTTGAGGATGTCGTCATGCGAGGCCTTGACGTGCTCGAGCAGCTCAGCCTCGAAACGCGCGACGTCCTCGACAGGAACAGAATCCAGGTGACCGCCGGTGCCCAGGAAGATCGCGACGACCTGGTCCTCGACCGGATAAGGCGTGTACTGCGGCTGCTTGAGCAGCTCGACCAGACGCGCACCGCGATCCAACTGCGCCTTGGAGGCCGCGTCGAGATCCGAGGCGAATGCCGCGAAGGCCTCGAGCTCGCGGTACTGCGAAAGCTCCAGACGCAGTGAACCGGCAACCTCTTTCATCGCCTTGATCTGCGCGGCGCCACCGACGCGGGACACCGACACGCCGACGTTGATGGCCGGTCGCACACCCTGGTTGAACAGGTCGGACTCCAGGAAGCACTGGCCGTCGGTGATCGAGATGACGTTCGTGGGGATGAACGCCGAGATGTCGTTGGCCTTGGTCTCGATGATCGGCAGGCCGGTCATCGAACCGCCGCCGAGCTCGTCGGACAGCTTCGCGCAGCGCTCGAGCAGCCGCGAGTGCAGATAGAACACGTCACCGGGGAACGCCTCGCGGCCCGGCGGACGACGCAGCAGCAGCGAGATCGCGCGGTAGGCGTCGGCCTGCTTGGAGAGGTCGTCGAAGACGATCAGCACGTGCTTGCCGTCGTACATCCAGTGCTGGCCGATGGCCGAACCGGTATAGGGCGCAAGCCATTTGAAGCCGGCAGCGTCGGAAGCGGGTGCCGCGACGATGGTGGTGTACTCCATTGCACCACCCTCTTCGAGGGCGCGCTTCACACTGGCGATCGTGGTGCCCTTCTGGCCGATCGCGACGTACACGCAGCGCACCTGCTGCGTGGGATCGCCGGTCTCCCAGGCCTCACGCTGGTTGAGGATGGTGTCAACACAGACGGCGGTCTTACCGGTCTTGCGGTCCCCGATGATCAGCTGGCGCTGGCCGCGGCCGATCGGCGTCATCGAGTCGATGGCCTTGATACCGGTCTGCAGCGGCTCGGACACGCCCTGGCGCTGAACCACCGACGGCGCCTGCAGTTCGAGTGCGCGACGGGTGTCGGACTCGATGTCGCCCTGACCATCGATCGGCTGGCCCAGCGGGTTGATCACGCGGCCGAGGAACGCATCACCGACCGGCACCGACAGCACCTGGCCGGTGCGCTTGACCTGCTGGCCCTCTTCGATCTTCTCGAACTCGCCCAGGATCACGGCGCCGACGCTGTGCTCGTCGAGGTTCAGCGCCACACCGAGCACGCCGCCTTCGAACTCGAGCAGCTCCTGGGTCATGACCGAGGGCAGGCCCTCGACGTGGGCGATGCCGTCACCGGCATCGACGACGGTGCCGATCTCTTCCCGCTCGGTCTCGGCGGAAAACGAGGATACGTAATCCTCGATGGCACGTTCGATGTCAGCAGCGGAGATGGTCAACTCTGCCATGGTTTTTCGTCTTCCTACCTTGCGTTAACGGGTGGTCTTGGGGTTGTACTTCGGTCTTCGGTTGTCGCTTCCTCGCGCAAGCGCTCGTCAGTCCGGCAGCTGACTCTGGGCCGCCGCGAGCCGCGAGGCGATCGATCCGTCGATCACCTCGTCGCCGACGGTGACGGAGAGGCCCCCGAGCAGTTCGGGGTCAACGTAGAGCTGTACCGCGACAGGGTGCCCGTAAATCCGGGTGAGCACTTCGGTCAGCCGGGTGCGCTGCGCGTCGGACAGATCTGCCGCGGCGGTGACGTGGGCGACGATCTCGCCACGGCGTGCCACGGCCAGTTCGGCCAGATCCAGGACGGCCTCGTCGGCACGCTCGCCGCGCAGCAGGCGCACCGTCTGGGCGAGCAGCGCCTTCGCTGTCGGGTTGACGCCTTCGTCTCCGAGCACCTTGTTCAGCAAGGCGACTCGGCCCTCTACGGGTGCGGTGTAGTCGCTCAGCAGCGTCGACAGCCGGGGCTCCGCATCGAGGACGCGGCCGAACCGGAACAGCTGGTCCTCCACCTCGTCCACTTCGTCGTTGAGCTCGGCGAGCTTGAGGAGCGCCAGCCGTGCGATGTGTTCGATACCTCCGAGCAGGTCAGCGTCGGCCGACCAGCGCTGCGAAACCGCTGTCCGCAGAAGCTCGAGAGTGTGGCTATCCAGCTTGTCCGAGAGCAGCCGATCAACGAGAGCGATCTTGGCCTGCGGGTTATCGCTGGGCTCGGCCAGATGGCGCGCCAGGTTCGGCTCGTTCACAAGGAGCGTGACCACGGAGGCCAGTTCGTCGGCCAAGGTCGTCAGACCGGATTCGCGTAGCCGACCCGCGACGGAGTCGAACTCCTCCGACAACGTCGCCATCGCCTGCCTGCTGGCGGCACGCAGCCGCGCCGACGCCCCGGTCTCGATCACCGCGGTCGAGGACGACATGCTGTCGAGCTCATCGAGGAAGCGGTCCACCGTTGCGGCCTGAGCGGCGGGATCGGCGACGTGCTGGCGCACGAGTTCAGCGGCTTTCTGTACCGATCCCTCACCGAGGCCGGTACGGAGCTGCCGGATGACCTGCTGACGAAGCAACTGGACCTGTTGTGCGCCTTGGGCTTTGATCCGTTCGGCGTCGAGACCCGCCTGCTCCTGCAGCTGCGCGGCGATGCGCTCGGAATCCTGCCGTGCCTCTTCGGTCACCCTGGCCGATTCGGCTTTGGCGTCCTCGACCGCCCTGGCGTGCATCGCGTCGGCGTCTTCGAGCCTCTTCGCCGCCTCAGCGCTCTCGGCGAGAGCGGCGCGAATCGCGTCCTGCTGCTTGCGCATCATGTCGCGCACCAGCGGAACGACCCACTTCATGAGGATGAAGACGATGACCGCGAAGCCGATCAGCTGGCCGATGAAAGTCGACATCTATTGCTTCCCACCTGGTTTCACGTCGACGCCGATGATCTTGCTCGCCAGCGTGGCGGCCAGGCCGTCGACCGACGAATACAGCTCTGTCTGAGTTGCCGCACCCTGCTCGGACAGTCGCTGTTCCGCTTCATGCAGGGTCTCGGCGACCTCACTACTGGCCGCTGCGCGCTTCTCGTCGATGACTTGCCGGCCTGCCGTTCGAGCCTCGTCGCGGATGGCCGACGCTTCGCTACGCGCGCCGGCCATCTTCGCTTCGTAGTCGGCCTGAGCGGCCGCGAGTTGCTCAGCCGACTTGCGGTTGTCGGCCGCCGTCTTCGCCAGCATGGCTTCCCGTGCGGCGAGTACCTGGCCGACCGGAGGCACGACCCATTTCCAGATCACCGCGAGAGTGATCAGGAAGATGAGCAGCACTGCGAAGAAGGTGCCGTTGGGGACCAGAAAGTTGCTCTGTCCCCCACCTTCCTCAGCAGCGAGGATCGTCGTGGTCAGTTCGGTCATGAGTGACGAATGACTACTTCTGGATCAAGCCGGGCGTGGCGAAGACGAACAGCGCCATGAAGGCCAGGTTGATGAAGTACGCCGCCTCAACCAGACCGACGGTGATGAAGAACGGGGTGAACAGACGGCCCTGAGCCTCGGGCTGACGGGCGATACCCGCGATCAGCGCGTTACCCGCGATGCCGTCGCCGATACCTGCGCCGATGGCGCCGCCACCCATGATGATTCCACCGCCGATGAGTGCGCCGGCCGTGATGATGGCGTTCGGGTCGAGTTCCATTTCCTTTATCCTCCTTGATAACTGACGGCCGGGCCGCCAGAGTCCGTGCTCGTTGGTGCTACAAGTTTCAGTTGTTCTCGGGTTGAGCTATCAGTGATCGTCGTGCTCGAGCTCCATCGACTGGCTGAAGTACAGGATCGTCAGCAGCGAGAAGATGAACGCCTGGATGAGGCCGACGAAGAGGTCGAACGTCTTCCAGATGGCGTTGGGCGCCCACTGGATGTACCAGGGGAACATCGCGATCAGCGCCACCAGGATGCCGCCCGCGAAGATGTTGCCGAAAAGTCGGAGTGCCAACGAGATCGGCTTGGCCAGTTCCTCGACGATGTTGATCGGCGCCAGAATCGCGACATGGCCCTTCAGCAGCTTCACGGGGTGACCGATGATGCCGCGCCGCCAGAACCCTGCCGCGTGATAACAGACGAATACGAACAGCGCGAGCGCGAGTACGAAGTTGATATCGGACGCCGGCGGCTTGTACAGCTCGGCCGCGGCGCCGTCGGCTCCGCCGTATTGCAGCGGCAGCACCGCCAGCCAGTTGGAGATCAGGATGAAGACGAAGATCGCGATGGCCAGGGGCAGCACGAACGGGGCGACCTTCATGCCGATGGCGCTCTCGATCTGATTGCGCATCTGGATGGTCAGCGCTTCCCAGAACAGCTGCACCCCGCCGGGGACGCCGGTCGACGTGACCTTGGCCCGCAGCACGAACGCGAGGGCGATGACGATCAGCGCGGTGATGCCGGTGGCCATGATGGTGTCGCCGTTGAACGTCATGCCGAACAACTCGAACACCATCGTGTGATGGCCGACGTGGATGGTGGCGCCGCCTTCTTCCTCAGCAGCGAGAACGATCTCCGACGTCCCTGTCGTAGCCCAGTTCATGAAAGCCTGCTCAACCCTTCGAATCCGTGTCCACGTAATCCAGACCGCCGGTTCGGATCTTCTTCAGCACCGGAAGGCTGGTGCTCATCACCAGCAGCGCCTGGAACACCGCGAGCCCGAACAACACTCCCAGTCCGCCGTTGTCCCTGAAGAAGAACGCGATCGCCAGCGCGACGACGGAGATCACCAGCAACCGGCTGGCGGAGTTCAGCGCCATCTTCTTTTTCAGCGGGTGCTCTTCGGCGGTGATCGCCTCGACGGCACGCTTGACCAGGATGGCGTTGACCAGGCCGAGCCCCAGTCCGACTCCGAAGAAAACGCCGAAGAGGGGGTGGCCGGTGAACCATGAGGCGCCGACCGCGACCGCGGTGAGCGCAATGCAGACAATGAGCAAA
Source organism: Mycobacterium barrassiae (assembly GCF_025822765.1). Lineage (GTDB taxonomy): Bacteria > Actinomycetota > Actinomycetes > Mycobacteriales > Mycobacteriaceae > Mycobacterium > Mycobacterium barrassiae. Next base: position 12,392 of record NZ_JACKUK010000027.1, read on the forward strand.
CGCAACGGCCGGAAGGCTACGGACGGAAACACCAACGGCGCGTCATGCGCTGGCGTCGTCACTGCTTCACCTCGATCCCGCGGTCAGAGGAAGTTTCCCGAATGATCCCAATGTTCCTGTGAGTGGCGCCACGAGCGTATCGGAGGGCATCAAGCTCACTGGAATCACCCTGGGGTCGCTCCCTATGTCGGTCGTTTTTCCGTGCCAAACGGTGGTTAGCCGATGGCCCGGAGGCCGGCAACCCGCGAGGTTTTTTCGGGTTCTAGCTGAACCCTAACACATGGTGAGAGCCATAAAACACGTCTACTACTTTTTGTCGTACATTTCGTCCAGTTGGCCGTTCCGACGACGCAGCAGAGGGACGAGAGTGACCACGATGGCGACCAGAATCGCGGCCAGCATGACGGCACCGGAGTAGCGGGGATCGAAGAAGATCGTGCTCGCCGCGCCCAGCGCGACGATGCCCACCCACAGGTAGATCACCAACACGACCCGTCGGTGCGAGTGGCCGATCTGCAGCAGCCGGTGGTGGAGGTGCATCTTGTCGGGACTGAACGGGCTGCGACCCGCACGCGTCCGCCGCACGATCGCCAACAACATGTCCAGCGCGGGCACGAACAACACGGCGATGACCAACAGGAACGGCGACAACAACGCGAACACGTCCCGGGCGCCGTATGCGGTCTGCGATATCGGGCCCGCCGCGGTCGTCGAGGCGGCGGCGAGCATCAACCCGATCAGCATCGAGCCGGAGTCGCCCATGAAGATCTTCGCGGGATGGAAGTTGTGCGGCAGGAAGCCCAGGCACGCGCCTGCGAGCACCACCGAGATGACGGCGGGCGGGTAGAACAGGACATCGCCGCCGTGATCGCGCAGCAGTCCGATCGAGAAGATGCAGATCGCCGACGCCGTAATGAGACCGAGCCCGGCAGCGAGACCGTCGAGGCCGTCGACGAAGTTCATCGCGTTCACGATCGCGACGGTCAGCGCCAGCGTCAGCAGGATCGACGACACCTGGTCCAGCACGATGGTGCCGACGCCCGGGATGTACAGCACGCTCCAGGCGACGCCCATCGTGACGAGCACGCTGGCGGCGGTGATCTGGCCGGCGAATTTCGTCAGCGCATCCAGACCCCACCTGTCGTCGATCAGACCGATCGCCATGATGAGGCCGCCCGCCACGACCACCGCGGGCATGCCTGACGAATACACGAACCCCCGCGTCAGCGCCGGAAGTTGCGATGCGAGCAGAACCGCGGCCACCACGCCGATGTACATGGCCAGCCCGCCCATCCGCGGCGTCGGCTGCAGATGGACGTCGCGTTCGCGGGGGTAGGCGACGGCGCCAAGCCGGCGGGCCAGTACGCGCACCCATCCGGTGGCGAAGTACGTGATGATGGCCGCGGTCAGGCCGACGAGTGCGAGCTCGCGTAGCGGCACACCGGCGCCGCGATCGTTGAGCGCCAGCAGGGTGTCTGCCGCGTAGCCCACCGATGAACCGTACGTCACGTCGCCCAGATCAATCCGTCAGTGTCGAGGGGTCCACCCCGAGTACCTTCGCCACCGCGTCGACGGTCACCGGTCCCTGCCGCAGCACCCGCGGATGGGCGCCGGTGAGGTCGACGATCGTCGACGCCGTCTGTTGTTGCGACGGGCCGGCATCGAGGTAGACCTCGACTTGGTCGCCGAGTTGGTCGCGCGCCTCCTGCGCGGTGACTGCGGCGGGCCTGCCCGAGATGTTCGCGCTCGACACCGCCATCGGCCCCACCTCACGCAGTAGTTCGATGGCCACGGGGTGCAGGGGCATACGCACCATGACGGTGCCCTGTGCGTCGCCGAGGTCCCATTGCAGCGACGGCGCCTGCCGCACCACCAGACTCAGCGCGCCCGGCCAGAATGCGCGGATGAGTTCGCGGGCGGTGTGCGGTACGGAGTACACCAGACCCTCGATCGTGTGCCAGGAACCGACGAGAACCGGCACGGGCATGTCACGACCGCGACCCTTGGCCGAAAGCAACGCCGAAACGGCCTCGCTGTCGAAGGCGTCGGCGCCGATGCCGTAGACCGTGTCCGTCGGCATCACCACCAGGCTGCCGCCCTTGATCGCACTGACGGCCGAGGCGATTCCGATCGCCCTCGTCTGCTCGTCGCGGCAGTCGAACAGTTCCGTCATGAATCCAGCATCTCACCGGCACCGGACCGCGGTGACGAACCGGGGTCGTCCCGTCAGGTCGCGTCGTCCGATCACGTCGTCGAATCGCCCTGCCCGAGTGAAGGCTTCGACCGTCCGCTCCGAGGTGGTGTCATCATGCTCGACGGCGCAGCGCCCGCCGATGCGTAGCCACCTGGCCGCCAGCTCCGCGATCGCGTCGATGACGGCCATGCCGTCCGGTCCGCCGAACAGTGCATGCGGCGGATCATGTTCGGCCACTTCGGGTTCCAATGCCGCACCGTCGGGAATGTACGGCGGGTTGGCCACAAGCAGATCCACCGAGCCGTCGAGTGTGGGCAGCTCGCCCGGTTCGGTGACGTCAGCCCGGATCAGCTCGACGCCGGTGCCGGCGAGGTTCCTCTCCGCATACTCGAGGGCGCACTCAGAATCGTCGACGGCGACAATGCGGGCGTCTGGCCAGTGCTTCGACAGCGCGAACGCCAACGCCCCGGTGCCGGTGCACAGATCAACGATCAACGGTTCCTGCGACAGGTGTTGCGCGACAGCCCATTCCAGCATCGCTTCGGTTTCGGGGCGCGGAATGAACACACCGGGGCCGACCTCCACGGTGACGGGACCGAAGGCGGCCGTTCCGACGATGTGTTGCAGCGGCGTTCGCTTGACACGCTCGGCGACGAGTGCGTCGAAACGTTCGAAGAAATCAGGTGCGGGTTCGACGAACGGCAGCCGCCCGCGTTCGACACCTGCGACGTGCGCGGCGAGGAGTTCGGCGTCCGCTTTCGGGGAACTGATGCCCGCCTCGTCCAGCACCGCCGCGGCGGCGTCGATCGCCCGGCGGAGGTTCGTGCATGCCGGCCCCCGGCCGAGCCGGGTCATGTGATCTGCAGCCGCGACTGCTTGTCGGCGGCGGCCAGCGCATCGAACAGCGCGTCGAGGTCACCGTCGAGAACCTGGTCGAGGTTGTGCGCCTTGAAGTTGATCCGGTGATCGGCGATCCGGTTCTCGGGGAAGTTGTACGTGCGGATCCGCTCGCTGCGGTCGACGGTGCGGATCTGGCTGGCTCGGTCCGCGGACGCGTCGGCCTGCGCTTGCTCCTCGGCGAGGGCCTGCAGCCGCGCGGCCAGCACCTGCAGGGCGCGCGCCTTGTTCTGCAGCTGCGAGCGCTCGTTCTGGCAGGTGACTACGATGCCGGTGGGTAGGTGCGTGATCCGCACGGCCGAGTCCGTGGTGTTGACGCCCTGACCGCCTTTGCCCGATGAGCGGTACACGTCGATGCGCAGATCGGACTCGTCGATCTGGACTTCCTCGATCTCTTCGGGCTCTGGGTAGACGAGCACGCCGGCCGCCGACGTGTGCACGCGGCCCTGCGACTCGGTCACCGGCACGCGCTGCACCCGGTGGACGCCGCCCTCGAACTTGAGCCGCGACCACACCCCGTCGGCCGAGTCGCCCTTGCTTCTGATCGACAGCGTCGCGTCCTTGTAGCCGCCGAGGTCCGAGGTGGTCTCGTCGAGGATGGTGACCGTCCAGCCGTGCCGCTCGGCGTACCGGATGTACATCCTCGCCAGGTCAGCGGCGAACAATGCCGACTCCTCGCCACCCTCACCGGATTTGACCTCGAGGACGATGTCGTCGGGGTCGTGTGGATCCCGGGGTGCGAGCAGATCGGTCAGTTGGGTGTCGAGCTGTTCGACGGTCTTCTCCAGCTCTGGCACCTCAGCGGCGAAGGACTCGTCGTCAGCGGCCAGCTCGCGAGCAGCCTCGAGATCGCCGCGGGCGGCCTCGAGCTTGCGGTAGGTCGCAACGATCGGCGAAACCTGGGCGAACCGTCGGCCCACCTTGCGGGCGGCGGCTGCATCGGCGTGCAAGTTGGGGTCCGACAGTTGACGCTCGAGGTCGGCATGCTCGGCAAGCAACGCCTCGATCACAGGCGCCGTCTCGGCCATGCCGTCCTCCTTCCGTGAAGCGCGCTTCCTTCGCCAAACGCAAACCGACGCCCGGCCTGCGCTCGCGCGCAGCATCGGGCGTCGGAAAGTCAGCTAGTTGTCGGCAGCCTTGTCAGCGCCGTTGGCGCCAGCCTTGCGCTTGCCGTACCGCTTCTCGAAGCGGGCCACGCGGCCGCCGCTGTCGAGGATCTTCTGCTTGCCGGTATAGAACGGATGGCACTGCGAGCAGACCTCGACGTGGATCTGTCCGCCGGCCTTGGTGCTGCGCGTGGTGAACGTGTTGCCACAACCGCAGTGCACCGTGGTCTCGACATAGTCAGGGTGAATACCTGATTTCATGGTTTCCTCTTCAATCGTGGGCCCCGGGTCGCCCCTCCGTTGACCAGGAGGTTTCGGCGTGAACCGGAACCGAGGGTGTCGGCGCCATTATGCCAGGTCAACCGCCAACGGCCTAAACGCGTGCGACGGGGCCACTATTCCTGCCGGGTTACCGACACTCTCCGGCGCCGTCAACCGCGCTGGTAACCCGCGTTCGGGGGCGGTCTACCGTGCCACAATGCCCGGGTGACGACCGGCACAGCCACCAGAACCGTCCGCGACCGGCTGATCGACGCGGCCGAGGTGTGTATGCGCGCGAAGGGCCTCCGCGCGACGACGGTGTCGGAGGTGGCCGAGGTCGCCGGGGTGTCGCGGGGGTGGCTGTACCGCCACTTCCCGGACAAGGTCACGCTGCTGGGCGCGGCGATCGTGCGGCTGAACGAGGCGTACTGGTCGGACGCACACGCCATGCTCGAACAAGTCGAGGGCCTGGACCGGCAGATGGCGTTGGGCATCCGTCACGCCCGCACCGCGTACGACGATCCAGGCGCGCTCCTGATGAAGCTCCGGATGGAGGAACCCGAGGAGTTCGCGGCGTGCGCGGGCGCCGGGGTCCAGGGACTGGTACCCGACCTGGCCGACTTCTGGTCCCGCTACCTCGTCGCGGCCCACGGTCGCGGCGAGATCCACCCGAACACCGACATCGCTGAGGCGTCGGAATGGGTTGCGCGGGTGATCATTTCGCTTGCCACCGTGCCTGGCGACACTCTCGACCCGGAAGACGCCGACGCCGTGCTCAGGCATTTGCGGCGCTACGTGATGCCGGGCCTGCAGGCCGACCCGTCAGAGTGATTTCGGCGTGCGGGGTCTCGCTGAGAGTGACCCAGCACGCCGAAACCGCTAGTTAGTCGGCGTCCATGTTGCCCGGCGCGGTCTTGGAGACCTGTACCAGGAACTCGTAGTTGTTCTTGGTCTTCCGCAGCTGGCTCATCAGCAGGTCGATGGCCTGATGCGGATCCAGACCGCTCAACACGCGACGCAGCTTGTGCACGATCGCGAACTCGTCCGGTGAGAGCAGCAGCTCGTCCTTACGGGTACCGGACGGGTTGACGTCGACGGCCGGGAAGACGCGGCGCTCGGCGATCTTGCGGTCGAGCTTGAGCTCGGCGTTGCCGGTGCCCTTGAACTCCTCGAAGATCACCGTGTCACCGGTCGAGCCGGTCTCCACCATCGCGGTGGCGATGATCGTCAGCGAGCCGCCCTCTTCGATGTTGCGGGCCGCACCGAGGAACCGCTTCGGCGGATACAGCGCGGTCGAGTCGACACCACCGGACAGGATTCGGCCCGAGGCCGGGGACGCGTTGTTGTAGGCGCGGCCGAGGCGGGTGATCGAGTCGAGCAGCACGACGACGTCCTTGCCCTGCTCGACGAGCCGCTTGGCACGCTCGATCGCGAGCTCGGCAGCCTGGGTGTGGTCTGACGGCGGGCGGTCGAAGGTGGAGGCGATGACCTCACCCTTGACCGAGCGCTGCATGTCCGTCACCTCTTCCGGACGCTCGTCGACGAGCACGACCATCAGATGGCATTCCGGATTGTTCTTGGTGATCGCGTTGGCGATGTCCTGCATGATCGTCGTCTTGCCTGCCTTCGGCGGCGACACGATCAGGGCGCGCTGGCCCTTGCCGATCGGCATGATCAGGTCGATCACACGGGTCGTCAGCTTCTCCGGTGTCGTCTCCAGGCGCAGGCGCTGGTTCGGGTAGAGCGGAGTCAGCTTGGTGAACTCGGGGCGGTTCTTGGCGTCTTCGACGGGGCCACCGTTGACGGTGTCCAGTCGAACCAGCGGATTGAACTTCTGCCGCGGGTTCTGGCCGCCGCCTTCGCCGTCCTTCGGCACGCGGACCGCACCGGTGACGGCGTCACCACGGCGCAGGCCGTTCTTGCGGACCATGTTCATGGACACGTAGACGTCGTTGGGGCCGGCCAGGTAACCCGACGTGCGAACGAACGCGTAGTTGTCGAGCACGTCGAGGATGCCCGCGACGGGCTGGACGACGTCGTCCTCGCGCAGTTCGGTGTCGCGATCTCCGCCGCCCTCGCCGCCGCGCTCACGGCGCCTGCGATCTCGGAACCGGCGACCGCGACGACCCTGACGGCCCTCGCCGTCGTCGTCGTTGTTCTGGTTGTTGCGGTTCTGCTGACCACCGCCCAGCTGGTCGTCGCCGTCGGACTTCTCGCCCTCGCCCTTCGGGCGCTGCTTGGCGTTCTGATCGCTGCCAGCATCGGACTTGCTGTCCTGGCCGCCGCCCTGATCGGCGTTACCGGGGGCGCCGGACTCACGGGAGGCGCCGCGACGCTCGCGGCGGGGACGCTGCTGGCCGCCTTGTTCACCGGAGTTCCGGTCGTCGGTGCCGGTCTCGGCCGGTGCGCCGGAAGCAGGCTCGGCATCGGAAGCTTGCGTCGTATCGGCGGCAGGCGCACTTCCGGCCTGGCCGGTGTCCGCGGTGGCTTTCTTGGCCGCGCCGTTGGCCTCGCCGCGGTGCGCACGGATGGCGGCGACCAGTTCGCTCTTGCGCATTCCGGAGGCGCCCTCGACACCGATCTGCTTGGCGAGTGCCCGCAGTTCGGGCAGCACCATGTTCGACAGGGAGGCCGCACGATCTCCGGACGCCGGGACGGTTTCCGCAGTAGGTGTGCTGTCGGACGGCGCTTGGGCCGCCGGAGTTGAGATGTCTGAATTCACGGGGCTCTGCAGCTGTTCGGATTCGCTGCTACCGCCAGCCGTGATCAGGTCCGTTTCGGTCACGGATGTCCTTTCTTTCCCTCGCTGATCGAGTCATGCGGGGGTTCGGTGCGTTCAGCTGATCCGCTGAACGCGGTGGTCCCACCATTGCCTCTGCAACAGTGATCGCCAGGATTCGCCGGGATACGGCGAACCGTCAGTCCACGAGATGAGCACTTGAAAGAAGAGTGGTCGTCCTAGTGTCGGCGCAGGCAGAGACGCTGCAATTGCTGGACGAGAGCGAGAATAACTCGCTTCCGTGCTGGAAGCAAGAATCCCGCTGGTTCGCATGTGACTCCTGTTGCTGATGCTTCCCAGCTCAGGTCAACTGCGGGCAGTGACACCCGACGTCCATCGGACGCCTTCGCCGACCGCCATCTCGCTGACGGTGAACCCGTTCGCGGTGCCGTACTCCAGGGCTTCTGCGGGCAACTTCGCATCCGGACTCAAAGCGATCACCGAAGGTCCGGCACCGGATAGCACCGCTGCTACACCACAACGGCGAAGGAGCTGCAGATATTCCGCCGAGCGGGGCATCGCAGCTGCCCGCTGGGGCTGGTGCAGGACGTCCTCGGTGGCCTCCATCAGCAGATCCGGCCGCTCGGTCAGCGCCACCACCAGCAGTGCGGCGCGGCTCAGGTTGAATCGGGCGTCGGTGTGGCTGACCTCCTCCGGCAGCAGCACACGCGTCTCGGCCGTCGACGAGCGCTCCTGCGGGATGCCGGGGAACAGGTGGATGTCCGGATGCAGCCGAATCGGCACCGCCGAGTACCGCGGCAAGACCCCTTCGTGTTCCGTCCACGACACCACTGCCCCACCGAGGACGGCAGCCGATGCGTTGTCGGGGTGGCCCTCGAACTCGCTTGCCAGCTGGATCAGTTCGGCATCCGAGCGCGGCTTTGAACCCACCTGCGTCACAAGGCCGTTGACGATTGCGAGTCCCCCGACGACCGCAGCAGCCGACGACCCGAGGCCACGGGAGTGCGGAATGTCGTTGCGGCAGCGGACTTTCAGGCCCGGAACCTGCGCACCCGCGGTCAGCAGACCGTGCTCGATCGCACGGACGACCAGATGGGTCGAATCCAGGGGAACCTGGCCGGCGCCTTCGCCTTCCACCTCCACAACGAGGCCGGATTCGATGGTCTCCACGACGATTTCGTCGTACAGACTCAACGCGAGCCCGAGACTGTCGAACCCTGGGCCCAGGTTGGCGCTGGACGCCGGTACGACGGCACGGGCCGTCAGCCCGGTCGGCAGAGTCTGTGTCACAAGCCCACCCGCTAGACCAGGCCCAGCTTTTCGGCCACGGCTGACGGGTCGACAGGCAGCGGCGTGACCGTCGGCATCCCCTTGAGCGCCGTATCGGGATCCTTGAGTCCGTTACCCGTGACCGTGCACACCACGGTCGACCCCTTGGCGATCCAGCCGTCCTCGATGGATTTGAGGAGCCCGGCGATGCTGGCCGCCGAAGCGGGTTCGACGAAGACGCCTTCGGTGCGGGCCACCAGGTGATACGCGGCGAGGATCTCCTCGTCGGTGGCGGCGATGAAGCGACCGTCGGACTGCTGCTGCGCCTCGACCGCGGTGGTCCACGAGGCCGGAGAACCGATCCGGATCGCCGTCGCGATCGTTTCGGGATCGGTCACCGGTTCACCGAGCACCAGCGGCGCGGCGCCCGCGGCCTGAGTGCCGAGCATGCGCGGCAACCGGTCCGACAGTCCGTCGCGGTGATACTCCTTGTAGCCCTTCCAATAGGCGGTGATGTTGCCCGCGTTGCCCACCGGGAGCGAATGCACGTCGGGAGCGGTACCGAGGGCGTCGACGATCTCGAACGCGGCGGTCTTCTGACCCTCGATGCGGAACGGGTTGACCGAGTTGACGAGCGACACGGTCGCGTAGTCAGCGGTGAGTTTCCGGGCCAGTTCCAGACAGTCGTCGAAGTTGCCGTCGATCTGGATGATCTGCGCACCGTGCATGACGGCCTGGGCCAGCTTGCCCATCGCGATCTTGCCCTGCGGAATGAGCACCGCGCAGGTGATACCCGCCCGGGCCGCATAGGCCGCCGCCGACGCCGAGGTGTTGCCGGTGGACGCGCACAGCACGGCCTGCTGGCCGCGGGCGACGGCCTCGGTAACGGCCATCGTCATACCCCGGTCCTTGAACGAGCCCGTCGGGTTGAGACCTTCGACCTTCAGATGCACAGTGCAGCCGGTGTATTCGGATAACCGAGGTGCGGGTACGAGCGGAGTGCCGCCTTCGCGCAGTGTGATCGGCGTCCAGCCGTCCTCGACCGGAAGCCGATCGCGATAGGCGGCGATCAACCCCGGCCAGGGGTGATGAATCGCCTTAGAAGGGGCGCTCATTCGGTGGTTCCTTCCAGGCGGAGCACGCTGTTGATGCCTTCGACGACGTCGAGATCCGCCAGTGCCTCAACGGTCTCGGAGAGTGCGGCGTCGGTGGCCTGGTGGGTGACGACCACGATCCGTGCGCCGCACCGCTGACCGCCTTCGTCCACCATGCCCTCCTGGCGCACCTCGGCGATGCTGACCTCGCGCTTGCCGAATTCGGCTGCTACAGAGGACAACACGCCCGGTCGGTCGGCGACGTTCATGCTCACGTAGTACCGGGTCGGAATGAACCCGATGGGCGAGATCGGCAGCTTGGCGTACTTGGATTCGCGCGGGCCGCGTCCGCCCTGCACCCGGTTGCGCGCCGCCATGACCAGATCGCCCATCACCGCGGAGGCGGTCGGCGCGCCGCCTGCGCCCTGTCCGTAGAACATCAGCCGGCCCGCGGCCTCCGCTTCGACGACAACGGCGTTGAACGCGCCGTTGACCGATGCGAGCGGATGTGTCAGAGGTACGAGCGCTGGATACACCCGCGCCGAAACCCGTTCCAGCCCTTCGTCGGTGGTGAGCCGTTCGCAGATCGCCAACAGCTTGATGGTGCAACCGAGTGCGCGCGCCGAAGCGAAGTCCGCCGAGGTGACCTTAGTGATGCCTTCGCGGTACACGTCGTCCGCGGTCACCCGGGTGTGGAAGGCGATCGAGGCAAGGATGGCGGCCTTGGCGGCCGCGTCGTAACCCTCGACGTCGGCGGTCGGGTCCGCTTCGGCGTAACCGAGCGCGCTCGCATCGGCCAGCGCCGAGGTGTAGTCCGCGCCCGTGCTGTCCATCTCGGAGAGGATGTAGTTCGTCGTGCCGTTGACGATGCCCGCGACCCTGATCACGGTGTCGCCGGCAAGCGACTGGGTCAGCGGGCGGATGACGGGGATCGCGCCGGCCACGGCCGCCTCGAAATACAGGTCGACGTGGGCATGCTCGGCGGCCTGCGCCAGTTCCCCTGTGGAGACGGCCATCAGCGCCTTGTTGGCGGTGACGACGGACTTGCCCTGTTCCAGCGCGGACAGAATCGCCTTGCGCGCGGGTTCGACCGGTCCCATCAGTTCGACGACGATGTCGACGTCGTCGCGCGAGACGAGCTCGTCGATGTTGTCGGTCAACATGTCGACGGGCACACCACGGTCGTCGGCCACTCTGCGAACGCCGATGCCACGCAGCACCAGAGGTGCGCCGATCCGCGCGGCCAGGTCCTGCGCGCTCTCCTCGATGATGCGCACCACCTCGCTGCCTACGTTCCCAAAGCCCAGGACCGCTACGCCGATCGGCTTCTCGTCGGTGCTCATGGCTACCTCACTTCCAGACTGAGTAGATCGTCGACCGTCTCCCGGCGCAGGATCAGGCGGGCCTGCCCATCGCGCACGGCCACCACGGCGGGACGGCCGATCAGGTTGTAACGGCTCGACATGGAATAGCAGTAGGCGCCCGTCGCTGCGACTCCCAGCAGATCGCCGGGCTTGATGTCGTCGGGCACCCAGGTGTCGCGCACCACGATATCGCCGCTTTCGCAGTGCTTTCCGACGATGCGGCCCAGCGTCGACGAGCCCTCGCTGGCTCGGGAGATGAGGCGAACGTCGTACTCCGCGCCGTACAGCGACGTGCGGATGTTGTCGCTCATCCCGCCGTCGACGCTGACATAGCGGCGATGCGCGGTCGGGCTGACCGCGACGTCTTTGACGGTGCCGACTTCATACAGCGTGATGGTGCCGGGCCCGGCGATCGCACGGCCGGGCTCGACGACGAGCTTCGGTGCGGGCAGTCCGACCGCCGCCGACTCGTCGCGGACGATGGCGCTGAGCTTGGCGGCGAGATCCTGCACCGGCGGCGGATCATCTTGGGGCAGATAGGAGATGCCGAGCCCGCCGCCGAGGTCGACGATCGACATCTGCGAGGTCTTCTCCACACCGAATTCGGCGACCACGTCGCGAAGCAGGCCGATCACACGGTGCGCGGCGATCTCGAAGCCGGCGACGTCGAAGATCTGCGACCCGATGTGGCTGTGCAGGCCGACCAAGCGCAGATGATCGGTGGCGAACACGCGGCGCACCGCCGCCATCGCGGCGCCGCTGGCGAGCGACAGCCCGAACTTCTGGTCTTCGTGCGCGGTCGAGATGAACTCGTGAGTGTGGGCCTCGACGCCGACGGTCACGCGCACGAGGACGTCTTGGACGACACCAGCCGCGCCGGCGATCTCGTCGAGGCGCTCGATCTCGACCATCGAGTCCAACACCACGTGCTCGATGCCGGCCTTCACGGCGGCGGTCAGCTCTTCGACGGATTTGTTGTTGCCGTGCAACGCGATCCGCTCGGCCGGAAACCTCGCATGCAGCGCGACGGCCAGCTCGCCACCGGTCGCCACGTCGAGCGAGAGGCCCTCTTCGGCGACCCAGCGTGCGACCTCGGTGCACATGAACGCCTTCGCCGCGTACCGCACGTACTCACCGCCGCCGAATGCCGCCGCAATCTCGCGGCAGCGCGACCGGAAGTCGTCCTCGTCGATCACGAAGACCGGAGTGCCGAACTCGGCGGCGATATCGGCGACCGACACACCCGCGATCGACACCACACCGTCGTCGCCCCGAACAGTGTTGCGGGGCCACACATTTGGCGCAAGTCGCAACACCTCATCCGCGGAAAGCGGACGGGGCGGCGCACCACCGTGGTGGATCTCTTCGGCGTGCCGGGGACCGGCGGGGTGTGCGATCACATCCGCTCCGGGGCGGTGACGCCGAGGATGCCGAGGCCGTTGGCGATCACCTGGCGCGTCGCGTCGCAGAGCGCCAGGCGTGCGGAGTGCAGATCGTTGGGCTCTTCGTCACCCTGCGGCAGCACGCGGCAGGAGTCGTAGAACCGGTGGTAGTCGCCTGCGAGATCCTCGAGGTACCGCGAGACACGATGTGGTTCACGAAGCGCCGCAGCGGTTTTCAGCACGCGGGGGAACTCACCGATGTTGCGGATCAGCACCCCCTCTTTCTCGTGCGTGAGCAGGTCGAGGTGCTCGGCGCTGGCCGTGATGCCCAACTCCGCAGCGTTGCGGGCGAGCGCCGACAGCCTTGCGTGCGCGTATTGCACGTAATAGACCGGGTTTTCGTTCGAGGCCGACGACCACAATGCCAGGTCGATGTCGATCGGAGTGTCCACCGAGGACCGGATCAGCGAGTACCGCGCGGCGTCGACACCGATGGCCTCGACGAGGTCGTCGAGCGTGATCACCGTGCCGGCACGCTTGCTCATCCGCACGGGCTGGCCGTCGCGGACCAGGTTGACCATCTGACCGATCAGCACCTCGACGGTGGCAGGGTCCTCACCGAGGGACGAAGCGATCGCCTTGAGGCGGGCGATGTAGCCGTGGTGGTCGGCGCCGAGCATGTAGATACACAGGTCGAAACCACGCTCGCGCTTGTCGAGGTAGTAGGCGATGTCCGCGGCGACGTATGCGGGCGCACCGTCGCTCTTGATCACGACGCGGTCCTTGTCGTCGCCGAAGTCGGTGGTGCGCAACCAGACTGCGCCGTCCTTTTCGTACACCTTTCCCGCTTCGCGCAGCTTGGCGATCGCCTGCTCGACCCTGCCGGAGGTGTGCATCGAGTCTTCGTGGGTGTAGACGTCGAAGTCGGTACCGAACTCGTGCAGCGACGCCTTGATATGGGCGAACATCAGGTCGACGCCGATGGCGCGGAACGTCTCCCGCATCTCGTCGTCGGGCAGGGACAGCGCGTCGGGCTCTTTGGCGAGTACCTGGGCGGCAATGTCTTTGATGTAGTCCCCGGCATAGCCGTCGTCGGGCGTCGGCTCGCCCTTCGCGGCGGCGATCAGTGAATTGGCGAACCGATCGATCTGGGCGCCGTGGTCGTTGAAGTAGTACTCGCGGACCACCTTGGCGCCCTGCGTCGACAGCACACGACCCAGCGCGTCGCCGACGGCCGCCCATCGGGTACCGCCGATGTGGATGGGCCCGGTCGGGTTGGCGGAGACGAACTCGAGGTTGATGTTCTCGTCGAGCTCGTCTGAATGCCCGTAGTTCGCGCCGGCGTCGATCACGTTCGCGACGATCACGTTCTGGGCCGAGGCGTCCAGGCGCAGGTTGACGAAGCCAGGCCCCGCGACATCGGCGTCGGCGATGCCGTCGGCCTGGGCCAGCGCGGCGGCAAGCCAGCCGGCCAGCTCGCGGGGGTTCGCGCCGACCTTCTTGCCCAGCTGGAGGGCCAGGTTGGTGGCGTAATCGCCGTGGTCGGGGTTACGGGGACGCTCGACGGTGACCGTAGCGGGAAGGGCTGAGGTGTCGAGGCCGTGCTCGGAGAGCACCGCGGTCGCGGTGCTCTTGAGCAGCTCTGCCAGATCGGCGGGGGTCACGAGGGTCCATCCTATGGTCTGACATGGTCAGGCCCCGAATCCGTTTCCACTCACGTCGATGCGTTAGGCTGTCCACGCCCATCGGCGCAGCGTCATCCGTGTGCGCCCCCGTAGCTCAGGGGATAGAGCGTCTGCCTCCGGAGCAGAAGGCCGCAGGTTCGAATCCTGCCGGGGGCACCACGTCTGACCTGGTAAAACAGGGTTTCACAGGGTGACCTACCTATCCGTTACCCATGCCTCACCCGTTTGCGGTGCCCGATTCTGTTTGCTGGCGCTGCGCTGCCGGTCGCGCGCCAGCCGCCCCGCTGCCCTGCTGCCCTGCTGACTGCCCGCCGATCTTGCGGCCAGCATCGGCCCCAATCCGCGCCAGCGAGCGGCCCCCGAGCCCGCCGACCGGCGACACACCACCGCGCACCCTCCGCCTTGGCGTGGTGGGCAACAATGGCGCATTTCGTGCTGTCTCGCATTATCTCGCGCATATCGCGAATCATGCTAATGTCGTATTCATAGAGGGCTTCTGCCGCTCGGCCCACCAAGCGAGCGCGCCATTGCCGTTCTGTTCGGCCACACCACCGAAAAGCTTGGGCCGATGAAAGGCGCTCATTGTGGCAATGGCAAAAATGCAGACAAAACCCAAAACCGCCGATTTGATCTCGACCACTGAAACCGCTAAGCGGCTCGGCGTCACTTCGAACATGGTTCGCACCCTGGTAGCCGATGGCCATCTGATCGGTTACAGGATCGGCAGAGTTGTTCGAATCGACGGCGATTCGATCGAATCGTTTCTTGCGAAAAACCGGATGGGCGGACATCAATGAGGGACCGCCGACATCGGTTCACGCTCGCTGGATGCGCGGGAGAATAGACTGGCAGATGTGCCAGGAACCGACGCCAACACGGCGAACGACGATCCGAACTACCGAAACCCGAAGTGCTACGTAAACACCTATGGCGGATGCTCGCGCAAGATCTCTGGTGAGCACTTCATCACCCATAGCATCATCAAGCTGTACAGCTTCGGCGACGACGATGTGACGGTCAAGCACGACAACGGGCGCGGAATCCGCGAGTTCGTATCTCCGAAGAAGTTCGTAACCAACATCCTGTGCACAAATCACAACACCGCCCTTCACAACGCCGACGATGCCGCTCTAGAGGTTGCGAAGTTCCTTTTCAATATCTCCACTACCTACAAGTGCGGAACCGGGCAATGGGGCGATCCCGCCGAAATCACTGTTTCCGGCGACGACTTCCAAGTGTGGGTGCTGAAACTGCTTCTCAACCACGTGATGGGCAAGGCGTTCCCCCATCAACGAGACGAATCGGTGAATCCGTTCCCGCCGGAATGCGTCGATCTTCTGCTTGGTCGCGTTATGTGGCCGAACGACCAAGGGCTTTGCGTCGCGGGTGATCCATCCAACAAAGATCTTATGCTGAACGACTTCGGCAGCTTCGAAGACATCATTTCGCACCACGTTTCGTTTCAGCCGTTTATCTTCGGCGACCACATCGTGGGTCGCGGCGGCGAGGTCGCAGGCGGAATCGTCAACCTGAATGGCGTGGGCTTCGGCATGACCGTCGTCAACACCGGGCGAAGCGATGCGGCCACGTTCAACGCACAACCCGGCAACCCGTTGCGGGGTTCTGTTCTACGTCCGAGGTCGATTGCCTGGAAGCTCGGTGGAGTCGAAAAGCGGATCAACTTCACTTGGTCGGACATCTGGAACCACGAACCGGTGACGTACACGATCAACGTTCGCGGCTAGCCGGGGCGAGTCGGCGTGACGGGGCGATTTTGGCCGTTTCGGGGATTGCGCCACGGGCGCACGGTCTGCCCGTAACGCATCGGGCCGGGTTGCAGCGGATACGGCGGTTCGGCGGGCCGGTAGGTGTCGCTCAATGTGCGATCTTCCGGCCCGCTGTGACACCGACGTAGTACCGACCCTTGCCCCTGCGGGGTTTGAGTTCCACACCGGCGCGAAAACCGGCGTACTGACCGCCAGGACCAACGCGACCAACGCGCACGTTCTGACGAACCGACCCGCGAACGACGCGCGTCGGCAGCGACCGTTTGACCCGCGTTGACCGGCTCGCCGTAGAGGCAAACTGACCCTTGCGGTTGCGCTTGTAGGTACGACGTTTCGCCATCGTCAGCGCTTCTTGGTGAATCGGCCAGACTTGCCGCGCGGTCGGCGCTTGCCTTTGCCCTTTTTCGCCATGTCGTTGTTCCTCCCAGATCGTCAGTTCGCGGTGCCGATGTCAGTCGGCCAGGCGGGGCCGAGGTCGGCCAGCGTGCGGACGCGCTGACGTGACTTCGACCGGTGGCGGGGCCGAGTTGCGCCGATGGTCGCGATTGACCAACGGCGCAACGTCGTCCCGATTGCGCGCCGGTCCCGGTCCGTACTCCGAAGCGCCGAAACGGTCACCGCGCGATTTCGCGTCGTGCATCGCGTCGATGAGTTCTTGCGTTGCATTGGCGCGCGCGTTGTCGAAAACCATTGCAGTTACCTACTTTCAGCGATTCGCAGGCCGCGTCCGTTGCGCCGGATCGTCCGTTAAGCCGTGGCGGGCCGTACGTCGTCGTCACAGACGGCCCGCCACGGGGGTTACAGGGCGATGGTCGGCGCGGTGTAATCGGTGCCGCTGCCGATCTGGATCGCCACGGCTGCGCCGCGCTGGCGCACGCCGACGCCGAACGACCGAATGTATTGGCTGTCCTGAATCGGGTAACCGGTGTTGCCGGGAGCGGCCAGCAAGCCGCGATAGCTTTCGACCGGGTGCTCACGAACGCCAATCACGTTGTTCTGACTGTTCGGCCCGCCAGTCGCCACTACGGCGATGTAGCCAGCGGGGATGAACTCGGTTTCGACCAGCCACGCGGGGCCGTAGGAACCAAGGCATTCGATTTCGTGGAACTCACCCGAAATCGCTTCACCGACGATGTTGTCGGGAGTGAGGTACGCCGGAGCTTTCTTCGACGGGATGTACGAGTGTTTCGCAATCGGCCCGCCACTGCGCGATTCTTCACCTTGGCGGAACGTCTGGATATTCTCGCTTTCGAGCTGCGACGCCAGAATGAGAATCTGCGAACCCGCTTCCCGACCGTAGCCCTTGGCGCGGATCGTTCGCACGGCGTCTTCGATATCGCCGGAATCGACCTGTGTTGCACCGGACTTCCAGTAGTGCGTGGTGGTCGCCGGGTCGAACTCGTGACCGAGGTAGCTGGGGACGTATTGACCATCGGCGTTCCACAGACCACGGCACGTATAGCCCTCGTTGTTCGTCTTGGGCGACGGGTCAAACAGCCGTTTCAGGATCGTGCCTGTGACCAGACGATTGTCCGAATGCATGATGCCGTTGATGGACGCGTACACCTGTTCGGCGGTCATGGCCCGAAGTGCGCGCCACGTGAACGACGACCGCAAGCCGAAATCGCCGAAGTCGTAGCCGAGGATCAACGCGTCTGCGGGCAAACCGGCAGCGTTGGTTACGCCGTATTCGGTGAGTTGCTCGAAGCTCGGAGACGAAATGTTCTGTGGCACAGCCTCACCGGGCAGCACGGTTCGGAACGACAACAGGTCAGAAATGCCAGTGCGGTGCTTATTCCACGTGTCGAACGCTCCGACCAGATCGGCCCAAATCTCGTTTAGGTCAACGCCGTCTGCGGTGTGCGTCGCGAGCGCGTCGCCAGCGGCGATGATGCCCATCTGGCCGGATTGCTCACCGCCGAAGATCGGCAGAACCGGCACGCCGTCAATCATTGGGAAATCGGCGAAATCGAGAATCGCGGTCATTATCAGAACCTCACATTTTCAGGCGCGTTTATCGCGCGTGGTGGCTCGATTTTACTCGGCGGAATGGCGCGAGCGGGGCCGCGTATAGACGCCACGCCGACAATTCACGCGCCACGCGCGCCATTCGTGACATAGCGTCCACAATGCACTATTCTGGACCCTGAAACGGACACCTGAGCGCGCCAGGCTAGCGCGCGGGCCGCGAGGCCATCGGTAATGAAAGGTGCCCGTTTCTCATGTCTCAGGATCGCGTGCGGCTCGATGCAGTGGGCGACATGCTCACCACAGCGCAGGCCGCGAAACTCCTTGGTGTAAGCCAGAATTCGATACGACGGTACGCCCGTGACGGGTTGATCCCGGCTCACAAAGTCGGCAAGCGGCTGCTTCGATTCCGTCGCGACGACTTGATTCGTCTCATTTCAAAATCGGACAAAAGCGCGTGAGCCGCGGAATCGAAAAGCGCCGAAATTCAGTGACCGTCGATCCGGTCAAACTCTCCGTTTATGACCTGTTGTTTTCGTTGGTCACACGGTCTGGCGTGGAAATCGCGCTAAGTGTCGGTGAAGTGAAAATAGGTGGAAAGGGTAAATCATGACAATTGACTTTGGCAGACGAATCATAGGTCCGCGCGTCGCAGCGTTCCGCAACGACCGATCCCGCTGGAACTTGGCGAACCTTTTCGCCGGTGAACGTCGCCGTTTGGTCGAACTCGATGCCGAGATCGACCGGCGCGCTTACGCATTCGCGCCCGCCGACCGCAACCTACAGGAACGCGCACGGCGCGCGATGACACAAGCCGCAGAAATCGCACTCACGGGAAGCTACGCGAAATGAACCACGACAACAGACGACCGATCAGCGCAGCGACGCGCGCAGACATCACCGGTCGATTTTCGACACTGACTGACTCAAGCCTGAGCGGCGAAACCGATGATCCCGCGCTGGCTGCTATGGCCGAACAGATCCTGTCTGGCCTGTTGCACGCCGATGGTTTGGCCGCACAGCACTACGAACGGAAAGCGCCGGGCTTCCTAGCCGCGCATCAGTCGGTTTCGTTCCTGCCCGAGCTGGCGCGGATCGCCGCAAACGCCGTCGCAGCGGATCGCCAGATGATCGACGGCGACGACGGCGGGCCGTGGGTGATCTTCACGACGCGACCGGGCGAACGCTACGCCCTGGCGACTCCCGGCATTCTCGACGCGGCGCTGGACACGGTTGCCGGTGACATCGCGTGCGATCTTCGCCGCAGTTGGGGCGGAAACGGTTACTGCGTGTCCGACATGAATATGTCGAAACGGCACAAACTGCCACCCACCGATAAAAGCGGAAAGATGCTGAATCGTCCGTTTACGTTTCTGTTCGCACATGGCGAATATCTCGTTTTGTCGAGAATCTGCATCGACTGCTGGATCGATTTCGTCAAACACTACGAAATCAAAGATGTACGAATTCAGAATCCTTGGGAAACGCTCGGATGACCGAAGCGCAACACCCTTCACGGGTCGGTGACCGTGTTCTAAATACGCTCTACCACAGTGTATTTCAGCCAGAACTGACGAACCCCGACCGGGGAAACGAGGAAAGCCGGTCGGGGTTCGATCACGGTGTTCGGTCACCGCAGAACAAGCACTTTCGAGAATACCGCGTCGGTCCCTGAATTTCACAGCCCCGTAGGTAAATTGAGCAAAGAATTAGCGGGCCGATCATTCCCACAAGATCGGCCCGCCGCAGCCACCCCGCAACAAAGGTAACTGATGACCATTACACCACAGGTCAATGACAAACTCGACAGACCTGCGCGCGTTTTGCAATTTCCGCCCATTGGTCGAATCGATCCGCGCGACATCATCGCGACCGGTCCGATTCCGCTCAGCGCCGACGATCTCGCGTTCGACTGCGAGACGGCGCAACGCTGGGCGACGCGTCGCGCGGACCTGGCGGCAACGCTGGCCGCGCTGCCGATCTTCGGCGGCAGCATGCCCGCCGACCGCGAGCACCAGGGCGACGCGGTGACCGCGATCCCCGACGTGGCCGGACAGGACACGCCAACCGCAGCGCTGGCGTATGCGAACGCGGGTATGTACCTGATACCGACCAGCGCCGATAACATCAAGAACCCCGGTTCGATTCTCGGCAAAGGCTGGCAGGACAAGACAAGTCGAAACCGGGCGCAGATCCGAAAGTGGTTCTCCGACCATCCCGGCGCGGGCATCGCGTGGGACGTTGGCCGGTCCGGCGCAATCGCCTTCGATCTCGATTGTGACGACAAGCCCGCCGACATGAGCGACGCCGTTTGGACGGCGCTGCAAACCGGCGCGATACACACAACCCGCCAAGGCGGATCGGCGCGGGCACACTACGTTTTCGCGTGCAAGCCAGACGAGTTCGGCAACGGCGCGGGCGCATTCGGGCGATGGGGCGAAGTCCGATGCAGCAACGGCGTGATCGTTCTCGCGCCGACACCGCACCCCGACGCCGACACGAAAGGCGGTTCCTACCGCTGGCGCAAGTCCGGCGAGTTGCCGCCGTTGCCCGATGTACTGCGCGGTCTGCTGTCCAGTGCTGCGCAAAACGACGATCCCAAAACGCCGGCCGAACTGACCAAGTTTCTCGGCGCGCACGTCCGCGACGATCAACCGCGCGGATTGCAAGGCCATCTCACAAGCTTCGCCGCAGCGGTCGAACGCGGAGAGTCTCGCCACGACTCGATGACCAAAATCATGGCGTGGGCTTTCCGCGAATCGCTCATCGGGCGATTCGGTGCCCAAACCGCCTATGACGCTCTCAAACTCGCGTTCTACCGCGCCAAACCGGAGACCAGAGGAACCGGAGAGTTCGACCGGATCGCTCGGTGGGCGGCAGCGCAAGCCGAAATCGCCGATCCCAACGAAACCCGGCAGCGCGTCAGTCGCGACACCTACGCCGATCCGTTCGAACCGATTCGATCGGATCTGGCCGATTTCTGGTCGTCGTCCCCGCAACTGTCGGACTTGCGCCAGTTCGCGCAAGCGCGGCTGGTCGGCCCGATGTCCATGTTGGGTAACTCGCTGGCGCGCGTCGTTGCGTCGATCCCGCCGAACGTCGTCTTGCCGCCCATCGTCGGTGGCGTCGCCAGCCTGAATCTGTTCGTCGCGCTGGTCGGCAAAAGCGGTGAAAGCAAGTCGGCGTCAATGCGCGCCAGCGCCGATTGGTTGCGGATCGAACCGAACTACCAACCGTCCAAACCCGGCAGCGGCGAAGGGTTGGCGAAATGCTTCGCCTACAAGTCGAAACTTGCGGGTGGTAGCGGATGGGTACAAGTCGGCAAGCAATGGTCAGTGCTGGCGCAGATCCCCGAAGTGGACACTTTGGCCGCGACCGGCAACCGTAGCGGTTCGACCATCATGAGCACCCTTCGCGAAGGCTGGTCGGGCGAACGTCTCGGCCAGGACTACGCGGGCGATGACAAGCGGATCATTCTGCAAGACAACCGATACCGGCTGTGTTTGAGTCTCGGTGTTCAGCCGTTGCGGGCCGCGCCGATCTTCGATGATGCGGACGGCGGCACGCCGCAGCGGTTCGTGTGGTTTTCGGCGGTCGATCACGACTTGCCCGATGTCGAACCCGACCCGCCGCCAATGCTCGATTTGGGCCGTTGGGAAGACGGCACTTCGAGCGCTTCCGGCACCAACTCGGCGGCGCTGGTCGATCCGGATATCGACCGTAACGCCAATCTTGCGGTTCCCGCCGACCCGGCAGAGTTCGACATTCTGACGGTTCCCACCATTGCCGAGCGCGAGATCAGAGACGTTCAGCGCGCGATCCGGCGCGGTCTCGGCGGCGTCGATCCGCTCGACGGGCATCGCTTGCTTGTTCAGTTGAAAGTGGCTGCCGCGCTCATGGCGCTGGAAGGCCGACGCCACGAGATCACCGAATCGGATTGGCAGCGCGCCGCCGTCGTGATGGCAATGTCAAACATCACGCGCAAGGCGGTGCGCGATGAACTGGCGTCGAAGTCCCGAGAGCTGAACCTCGCGCGTGGTCGCGCCGAAGGCGAACGCGAGATCATCAAGTCCGACGTGATCGCCGAAGACCGGCAACGGGTGTTCCGCATGTCCGAACGGATTCGGGAAGCGCTCAAGACCGACGACGGCCAAACGTTGTCGAAGTTGCGCAAGGCTCTTGCCGGTGGAAATCGCAACCGCGATGTTTTCGACAAAGCCGTTGTGTTCGCTGCCGACAACGGGATGGTTCGACGCGAAGACTTCACGGCGCGCAACGGCCAAGAGAGCGCGCGGCTATGGCAGATCTGAGCGCATCTAGCAAACATATTATGCGTCCAGCAGCGGTGAGGGTCCGAAGGGGGGAACAGGGGAACAGTTCCACCCTTCGCGCGAAAAACTGTCGCCGACCGATTTC
The DNA here is from genome assembly GCF_025822765.1 of Mycobacterium barrassiae. Taxonomy (GTDB): domain Bacteria; phylum Actinomycetota; class Actinomycetes; order Mycobacteriales; family Mycobacteriaceae; genus Mycobacterium; species Mycobacterium barrassiae. The sequence continues at coordinate 34,555 of NZ_JACKUK010000027.1, forward strand.
CAAAACCCCAGGTCAGACAGATTCATTCATCGCCTATATGGAGCATTGGCACGGGGTTTCACAGTCGAAGGGGGGAACGTTCCCCCGTTCCACGCTTCGCGGCCAGACCGGCGCAGATGTGGCGCGGAGCAAGCAAACAATGACGGGCACGGAAAGGGCCAGGCAATGGAGCTGATCACGACGGAAATCGAACCAATGGACGAAACCGGACCGGCACGATTTCGGAGATCGCCAAGCACGCTGAATGCTCCAAAGGCGCCGAAAGGGATGGAACCGTGCACAGCCGAACTGTGCACGAATCTGCCTGCGACGCAAGGTGGTCTGTGTCCTGGGCATCGGCGAACGCTGATGCTGACGGCCAAGATCTCTGACGCGGTTCGGGAGTTCCTGAACTCGGCGAACATTCCCCCGAACACTGAAATCGGATTGATCGAAAATCAGGTGATGGAAGCGGGCGAATATCTGGCGCAAGGCTTGGGGTTACTCGCAACCACACAGTTTGACGAACAACTGATTTGGGATTCTTTGCCGATTCACATCGAACCCGAAAAGTGGCAAGGGCGATGGCGCGTTGAGTTCGTATGGAAGATCGCCGATAGCGGCGAAACCGAAGACATCGGAGAAATCAAAAATGATGAGATCGGAGTGAAAGCGGGATGAGTAAGAAAGCGTTCAAGTCGAATCCGACGAATCCCAAGGTTCGGGCAAGTTCGAACATGATTCGTAAGGGAAAAATGCAGATCGGTAAACCACAGGGCGGCAAACCACAAATCGGCAAACCGACCAAATAGAAAAATCGACGAAACTACCGGAAACGCTGAAAGGCAAGCACATGACTGACTACGACGACGGCCAGCCCAACGGCCAGGACGACAACGACAACGCCGAGCACCCTTCGAACTCTGCACCCATCGAACCCGTCCAGCGGCACCAACGGAAATGCACCGCGCACAAGACAAACGGGCAGCCCTGCGAACGCTGGGCCATCGCTGGTGGGCGAGTGTGCCCATCGCACGGTGGACGCGCGGCGCAGGTTCGGCGCAAAGCGCGGCAACGGCTCGAAGAAGCAACCGACCGAATGGCGAAAGAACTACTCCGGATGGCCGTCGATCCCGGCGTTTCCGACGCCGTGAAACTGCGCGCGATCACGGAAGCGCTCGACCGTGGAAATCTGTCGGCAAAGACTGAAATCGAAGTCAGCGCAAAACCTTTCGAGCAGATCGCAGAATCGGCGGCAATGACGCTCGAAATCACGTCGCGCGCTGAGTTCCGCCGAGCGCAGGGAACCGAAGACGACGACACCGACGCCGACGATCCGCTGGCGGGTTTGCACGCGGCAGACGTTGCGAAAGTGACCGCTGACGAATCCCGGCGACGTGATGCGATCCGCTATGACGCAAGTGATTCCAACGTGATCGATGCTGAAACGGTCGAAATCGACGGCGATGTCATCGATTACGGCAATACGATCACACCAGGCGACTACGAACGCGAACCCACCCGCCCTGGCGGGTTGGCGATTGACCCGCTGACGGGACGGCCACACTTCGATCCGGCAGACTTCGACGGCCCGATGACGATGGAACAGGCGAACGACGTGGTTGCCGAGATGAACCGGCGCAACGCCGAGCGCATGCACCGTGAGCGGGCCGACGCGGGCCGCGCCGTCGTTCACCCGGTACGCCGAGCGCTGCCACGCGGCAGGTCGTGACGGCAGCACGACGGCAGACTGTCACAGTATGCGGATTGACCGGAATACGTTGCAGCACAGTGCAATTCGGTCCTTTTGTGGCCAGGTCAACCGACAACCGCAGGTAAGCAACCTGCCGGGGTTAACGCGCTGACCAGCGAAAACAACCGAATCGACGGGTCATCTACCTATCCGCTACCCATGCCTCAATCCGGCGGATACAGCGCGGCCCACGTTTCGACGGATGGTTGCAAGCGGTCGGGATACAGGATCGGTCGATCTGTGTTCGTCGCGTGGTTCTGGGCTTGCGCTTCGAACAGGGCTACCGCGCATTCAGCCATCGTCACAGCGATGTTGACGGACTCAACGATCATTCGGGCCATTTGAATCTCGCCGTTCGGCATGTAGTCGAGCGGCCATTTCAGACCATGCACAATCGCCGAATTGAGGTTGTAGAACCGCGCGGCAACATCTTCGAATCCGTAAGCGTTGCCGTACAGGTCGGATGGATCATGTTGCGGCGGATGCTGATCAAGCCACTTCGCCGCAGCGGCAACGACAAAGCCGCCGTCAGACACGTTGGCTTTCGGGGTTTGTTGCATACCCTGTTTCAGCATCTCCACGCGCTCATCGAACAGCCGAACATGTTCGAGGAACTCTCGATACGCGACTGACTGTTTTGTGTCGGGGTATTGATCGAACCGCTTACGCGTCGATCTGTGAAACGCACGTTGCGCGTTCAGCTCGGACGCGGTGAAACGCACACTGAGACTTCGCCTCATAGCTCGGTCGGGATTCGATAACAGCCAGATCGTCGTTGCCGCCGATTCGGCTGCCATGCGGGTCAGCGTGAGGTTTGACGACGTGTGGTGATCGCCAGAACCTTTGCGGTCGCCGGAGTCGTCTCTACCGTCGATCAGCTCGGACACTGCGGTGAGGGAATCGATGGCGTTGATAATCGGGAACAGTGCGGTTCCGCTCACCATGTCGCCCGCGTAGTCGGTCATGAAACCGTCGTCATCGTTGGCAAGGCTGCTGCCGGGATCGACCAGTTGGCGCTTTACCTGCATCGCCCAAGGTTTCAGTTCCGCGCCGCGCTTCGCCTTCGCGTTTGTGCGTTGCAGTATCTCGACTCTCTGTGCTCGGTTCGCCACTGCCGCGAACAAGTCCGCCAGTGTCGGTTGGTTCACAGTGCGTCGGCCAGGGCGGGTGGGTCGGTGTGCTCGGACGCTGCGGCCAGTTCGGCAAGTGCGTTGGCCGACAGGTTCGCCGCCACGATGGCATCGCGCCCGTCTTGGGAATGCTGGTAACGCAACGCGGCGTCAACCGTCTTGTGCCCGAGTCGCGCCATGTTTTCGGTCAACGTCGCAACCTGTGCGTTCTTCGAACCGGCGAACCGGCGCAAATCGTGGGCCGACAGATCTTCGCGTCCGACCGATGCGGCAGCTTTCTTGAACACGTCCTTATTAAACACACGGTCGTTCAGATGGCACCCGCCACGCGCCGGTTTGAACAACAGCGCTTCGGGGTCAGAACCGACGAACCGCGCAAGGTGGTCTTTCACGTCGTCGCGAATGTGGGGCGGAATCGTCACGGCGCGCTCATCTTCATTGCCCTTGGTGCTGTCGATCCGGCAACGGCCCGCTTTCGCCGCACTATCGGTTTCGTCGGCGTTGGGGTCCGCGCGATGTGTGACCGCGCGGGTAACCGTCAGCACTTCGCACTTACGGTCAAAGTCCTTACGGCGCAGCTCGGACACTTCGCCGAAGCGCAGACCGCACCAGCCGGCCAGCAACACAAGCGCTTTGAATCGTGCGTTGTTTTCGTCGGCACCGAGCTTGTCAGCGATGGCATGCAGTTCGACGGTCATCGCGATCTTGACGCGCTTTTTCGTCTTCGGATTCATCGCGCCGCGCACATCGCAGGGATTGCGGTCTAACAGACCGTCGCTGACGGCGGTATTGCAGATCATGTTGAGGATCGAATACGCGTGACCGTTGCGCGTCGCTTTGGTCTTGTCCAAACCGGCGAACCACGCGCGCACGGCGGTCGTGGTCAGATCTCGCACGGGCAGATATCCCAAACCAGGTTCGATCAGCTGCGACCACTTCGCTTCATATTCGATGCGCGTGCGCGGTTTGAGGATGCGCGCGTCGATCACCTTTTTGCCGTACTCGGACAGTCTGACCGTTTCGGCTTTCTGTTCCTGCGCGCGCTGTGACGGCGGTTTCCACGGTTCGTCAGTTCCGGCGCGCCGTTCGATGTTGTCCTTTTCGCGTGCAAGCCAGCGTTCGGCGTTCATCTTGGTTGTGAAGATTTCCGGCGCGTAGTGCCGTCGCCCATCTGGGCCGACGAACGACGCTTGGAAACTTGGCCGCTTGGTCCGTTGTTTCTTGATGCTCCCCCATGCGCGGTGTCCCACTTTCGCGGCCATTTCAGATTCTCCCGATCTCGTGTTGGTGCGCCCGTCGCGAAATCGTCGGAACCGATTTCTGAGTGAGAGCAAACCAGATTTTCCCTGTGGTTTCCGCTAGGAATCCTGCGGCCCTTGGGCGCTGACCTGCTGCGTTGCTGCCATCTACCCACCAGCTACCCATGCACAACAGCATAACGGTTGCGAAGTGCGCGAAATGCGCGAACCACCGAACGGGTCAAACCTGTTGCAGGACAAGGAAAGTGCTGGTCAGACTAGATGTTTGCTGGAAATGCGTCCGCAGGTTCGAATCCTGCCGGGGGCACTCTTTCCATCAGGCGATTCAGCCCAGCAATGCAGGCAGTGGAACGTGCATCAATCCACAAGCTGCGCGTAGCAGTTCGGCCTCCGCTGCTGTCACAGTGCCGTCGTCGAGGACTGAGATCACCATCGCCTCCACGAGTGCCTCTTTGGCCTTCGGTTCCAATGCGTCGATGGCGGCCCAGCCGTCGTCAAGCGTCTTTTGCCAGCTGAAGCGACGCGGATTGTCAGGCGTCGCCGCATCGCCGTACAGGTGTCGCAGCGCACCATGAAGTGCTCGCGTTGCCGTGCCTTGGTCGCCGCCGCTCGCCGCCGCGAGCGTCGCCAACAGGGTTGTCACCACCGGGCGCACGTCGTTCAGCGAGCCGTTGCCGACCTTGCTGCGACGCGAGGGGTCGGCCGCGTCCTGCAGGTAGTTCCACACCAGGCGGGTGACGCAGTACTCGAAAATGGTCACCGAGCCGTCGGCGACGGCGAGATCGTTCAGCGCCGCGACCAGCCGGTCGTGATAGTCGCGCGGATGCGCGGCCAATTGCGGGAGGGCGAGGCCGACGAAGGGCAATCGAAGCTCGCGAGGCAGCTTCGCCATCCGGTCGGCGAGTGCGGCCGCCTCTTGTGACGCTGCCGGCCAGAGGCGCTGAGCCAACGACGCGAGCTGCTGCACCCGGAGCGGCTCAGTGGCAGGCGCGAGAAGCAACGCAATCACGGCAACCGGGGCGGTGGTCGGCTGGGTTGCCAGTAGTCGCACGTCGTCAGGCAATCGCGCGTGCAGCGCGGCGCCGTATTTGAGGTCAGCCGGGGTGAATGTCCCCGCGCGGGCGACCACCTGTTCGGGACTGATGACCTGCCTGCCGGGCGCCGCAACCGACTCCTCCCGAGTGGGGAGCGAACGGCCGGCCGCCGTTCCGGCGGGCGCGAATCCGGCGGCGAAGTCCTCGGCCAGCCCGTCGGGCGGCTGCTGCGCATACCGTTGCTGCAATTCCGCGATCTCACGTGGGTCGAAGCTCGGATTGAGCGCCTTCACACGGTCCACCAACGGCGGGTGCGTCGCGAACAGTGAGGCGAACGACCGCCGTGCTCCCTCTCCGAACAGCATGTGACTGACCTCAGCCGCACTGCGGGAGTCGCTGAGCCGGGAGCCGGTCGGAATGCCCCCGATCTTTTTCAGCGCGCCCTCGAGCCCGTCGGTCTGCCGGGTGAACTGCACCGCAGACGCATCGGCCAGCCACTCGCGCTGGCGCGACACCGCCGCCTTGATCACGTTCGCGAAGAACACACCGATGAACCCGAGGACCATCAGCGCGAACGCAAACGCCAAAACGGGGAGCGCTCCCTTGCTGTCGCTGCCACGACCGCCGAACTGCAGCGCCCGCAGTCCGATCATGCCGATCAACAGAATTCCGGCGAGCAGCCCGATGAGTCGGATGTTCAGCCGCATGTCGCCATTGAGGATGTGGCTGAACTCGTGCCCGATCACCCCCTGCAACTCGTCGCGGTTGAGCTGGGCGAGCGCTCCTGCGGTCACCGCGATCGCCGCGTCAGCAGGAGTGAATCCGGCGGCGAACGCGTTGATCCCCTGCTCACGCGGCATGACGAACAATCGCGGTACCGGCACGCCTGAGGCCAGCGCCATCTCCTCGACGATGTTGACGAGCCTGCGGAGCTGCGGATCGGACGTGGTCGGGTCGACGGGTACGGCACCAACCGCGGCGGCGACCGCCGCTCCTCCCTGCCGCAGGGACAGCGTCTTGAAGAGCATGCCGCCGGCGATGACCAACAGCGTGACCGCGGTGACCACGATTACGACGGCGACAATGGCTGACGTGTCGACCTCTTTGTGATCCGAACCGAGGTAGAGCATCGCGACCACAGCGGCACCGTCGATGGCCGCGACCAACGCCACCACGGCAGCGGCGAAGAGGAACACCAATTTCAGCGTGGTGCCCCTGGCCGCCCGCTGGTGGTCGAAGAAGTTCATGACCGTAGGTCGGTCAGAACTGAACCTTCGGGGCGTCGCGCATCTCCGGGCGCTCCGGTGGGATCTCCAAAAGCGCTGCGGGAGCGAAGTTGAAGATCCCCGCATACAACGTGCCCGGGAAGGTCTCCCGCTTGTTGTTGTAGTTCATCACCGAGTCGTTGTACGCCTGCCGGGCGAACGCGACCCTGTTCTCCGTGGAGGTCAGCTCTTCGGAGAGCTGCATCATGGTCTGGCTCGCCTTCAAGTCGGGATACTGCTCGACGACCACATTGAGCCTGCTCAGTGCGCCATCCAACGCCTGCTGCCCAGCCGCCAGCTGCTGCATCGCGGCCGGGTCGCCCGGATTGGCTTGCGCAGCCGCGAGGCCGTTCATTGCGGCCCCGCGTGCCGCCACGACGGCCTCGAGAGTCTGGCGTTCGTGCGCCATATACGTCTTGGCGGTCTCGACCAGGTTGGGGATCAGCTCGAAACGGCGCCGCAACTGGACGTCGATCTGCGCGAAAGCGTTCTTGTACGCGTTGCGCGCGCGGACCAGACCGTTGTAACCAACGATCACGAAAACCACGAGCAGCACGACTATTACGACGACGACAATGATGCCGATGGTGAGCCCCACGACGTTATACCTCCAGGTCATGCCTGCAAAGTGTTCGCCGAATCCTAGCTGCTGGCCGAGCCTGTCGCGGGGATTCTCGTTGGCGCAGAATATTGAGCGACGGGTTGTTCATGGCGATTGAGCCGGGCGCAATGCTTCTTTCGGCCCCGCAATCCCATCCCGGCTATCGGAGAAATCGCTGAATTCGCCCTTCGACAACGGTGATTCGGCGATGCGACCACCCTGTACCACTTGCGAGCAACGCAAGCGCTTTGAACCGAACCCGACTGTCTGACAGTAGGCTGCAAACGTGACCGCTCCCCAAACTCTGCGCGCGATGTCGGGCCTTCCGCTGGCCCCGGTCAGCCTGGCTGATTCGACGCTTGTCCTGATCGACTGTCAAAACACCTACACGCAGGGTGTCATGGAACTCGAGGGGGTCCAGGCAGCACTCGACGAAGCTGCGGCGCTGCTGGATCGTGCCCGCAGGGCGGGAACGCCCGTCATTCACATCCAGCACGACGATGGCCCTGGCTCGCTCTATGACGTGGAAGGCGAGAGCGGTGCGATCGTGGCGCAAGTGGCCCCACGCGACGGCGAGCGGGTGGTCATCAAGAACTATCCGAACTCGTTCGTGCAGACCGACCTCGACGAAATCCTCAAGTCCGCGAACGCGTCCAGCCTCGTGCTCGCCGGATTCATGACGCACATGTGCGTAAATTCCACGGCGCGTGGGGCTTTCAACCTCGGCTACTCGCCTACAGTTGTCGCCAGCGCCACCGCGACGCGGGCATTGCCGGGTGTCGGAGGTCAGACGGTGCCTGCGAAAGTCTTGCAGTCAGCAAGCCTGGCCGCGCTGTCGGATCTGTTCGCGGTGGTCGTGGCGGACAGCGCGGCGATACCCGACTGAAATCGATCGCAAGACCCTGGACTTACGCGTGCCCATCCCGAGCGGGAAATCGTCGGCATCCGGCGGACACCGGTCCGCATGACGTCCGACGGCAACTTTTTGAATTTACAAAAACCTTCAGCAGCGTTAATAACCGAGCTTTACGATTTACCCATGCTGACCTCGATAAAGTTGGTGGTTGCCATAGTCCTATCCGCACTCACGCTGGCGCTGACAGGGTGCTACTACACAGCTCTTCCGGCCGACCCGGTCACCCCCGTCGGTTGACGGCCGGAGGCTGAGGCCACGTCCTCAGCCGGTTGTCATCACCAGCGGACAAACGACGCCGCCTGAGTCTGCACGCTGCGATCCGCAGTCGCCGGACGGCGCCGCAGGGGAGTTTGTGCTCAAGCACCACGTGCCAGTCCGCCAGCGTCCGATAATGATCTTGTGCGGTCGAATGACGCAGGCGAGGGCGCGGGCAAAGCCTTCGTTCAGGCGGCCTGCGTCATCTGCGCGATCGCGGCATTCGCGCTGGCTCTCTGGACGTATACGGACGTATCCATGTTCGGGTTCCCCGACGGGTATGTCACCGACTATCAGGAGGCGGCAGGCAGACCTCTGACGATCGTTGCGTGGGTGTCGGCAGGTTTAGGGCTGGTCTTCTTGGCGCTCGCGGGCTCGCCCATCCGGCCTCGTGTGCGCACAGTCGCCTGGCTGGCCGCGCTGATTGCGCTCGCCCTTCTCGCCACAACCGCACGCCTCGGCGTCCCTTGGTATTTCGGAACCCACCTCGGACTGGACAACGGAATCGGCGGGTGAGCAGTTCGCCGCTAGTAGGCCAACCCGGACACCATCACACCTTGTGGGTCGTAGTCGGCCCGGACGGATACCAGGCGATTGAGATTGTCACCGAAGTACTTTTCGGCGGCGGTATCCGGCTCGAGGTAGTTGACATATCCGCCGACTGAGTGCGCCTTCACCTTCTGGTGCGCACTCGCCAGCCAGGCGTTAGCGGCCTTGGTGGTCTCCGGTGTCGACGGCTCCGAGTACCACTGGATGCAGGCAGCATCGCGCCGCCACGGGAATGCGGTCGCATCGGGCGCGAGGTCGCGGATCGCCCCGGTAAGGGATTCGATGACAGCGGTGGCCCCGCCCACCTTTGCCGGCCATGACTTCGTGGCAGCGACGATCGCTTGCGCCGCAACGGGAGTCAGCTCCCCGATGATGTCGGAGCCCGCCACGAAGGGACGCGGCCTGCTCGCGCCGGCGCCACCCTCGAAGTAGCGGAGGAAGTCCAGCCGGCCGCGTGTGCGGATATCGGTTGTCATCGGCGACTTCCCTACGGCCGCAACGAGTTTAGCGGCGCGCGATGCACCCGCTCCCGCAGGAGTGGCCAACACGACGGTGCATCCAGCGGCGGTGGGTCCGACGGGTATGTTGATCAGGCCCCACGTCGCGCGGTCCGATGCCGCGAGCCACTCCCCCCAGCCCGCGATCACGTCAGCGACGGCGGGATCTGCGTACCTCATGGTGACGACGTCACGGTCTACCGCGGGATACGTGCGGAATGAAAACGACGTCGTGACACCGAAATTGCCGCCACCGCCGCCGCCAATCCGTTGGGTCGGGCTTCGGGGTCACCGGCGAGGAGGGTGCCGGGGTCTCCGGAGACGGCGTGTGACAGCCGCTCAGCAGTGCGCCTGCTGCCGCGCCGACGGCACCGCTCAGGAACGTTCGCCTCGGTAGCCCGCCCTGCATTGCAGCAGCGTAGAGCGCGGAGGCCTAGTCGAAGGTGCTGACCGGACTCGTCAGCCCCCGAGACCGCCCTTGCCGATCTTGCCGAGGCTGCCAACCGCACCGCTGACGGCGCCGCTGACCTTGTCAGTGACCGACTTGACCGTGCCGCTCACCGCGTCTGTCACCTTCTCCGGAGCGTTCTGCACCGTCGAGCGGAGCCCGCCCGGTGCGGTCAGATCTGATCCGCCGGTCGCGGTGCGCGCGCTACCGACCGCGGACTCGACCGGATTGCCCGTCCCGGTAATGACATTCAGCCGTGGCCGGTTCCGTGGTTGCGAGGTCTTCGGCACGTCGAGGTTTTCGACGAGACCCGTCACTGCGGGGAGCGGCTGATTCGTCGCGGCCGGCGCCGAAACTGGCAGCACATTGTCGACGACGGACGAAACCGACGGCGTCGGGAGAGGTAGGTCGGACCCGTTCGGTATGGCTGGCGGCGGAACCGTCTTGGCCACTTTCAGCAGCTCCGCGTTCAGCGCGACGACATTGCGAGCGATCTCGGCGGCAGCTGGGCCGAACGCGCCGTCAAGGGCTTTGGTGATTTGAGGCAGATTCGCCGTCGCGGTGGCGAGCACCGGGTTCACAGTGGACGTGACGGCGCCGGTGTCGACGACGGAGGTGACTGCCGAGGTGTCGACGGCCGGCAACGCCACGGGCGGCAGTCCGAGTGACGGCAGCGGCAGTCCCAGGGACGCAAGGACACTCGTCACCTGCGCGGGAGACACTGGCACAGGAACCGCCACTCGCGGAACGGCCAATCGCGTAGGAACAACGCGTCCCACGGATTGGAACGGCTGTGCGGTGCGGAACTGCACGGGCGGCACGGCGCTGAGGCCGAACACCGACGGTCCGACGTATCCCACTCCGTTGGGACCGGCGTTGACCGCGCCGAGCGAGTACAACACCGGAATGACGCCGACCGACGTGAGGAAGAGTCCGAGCGTGGTCCCGCTGTTGTAGTAGACGCCGTTGGGTCCGACCGAGAACGCCGCACCGGAATTGATGCGCGAATAGGTGACGAGGAGCGGTGGACTCACGAGCGCAGCGGCAGGGCTGACCACGATGGGCATCGCGAGCGCACCGAACGACGCGATGCCGAACGGCAGGTTAGTGCCGTACGCGGCGAGAGGAACCGCGACCATCGTCTCGGATGCGCGGTTGATCGGAACGGGCGGAGTGGCGCGGAGCGGGACGCCCGGGAGAGCAGGGAGCGGAACGCTGGGGACCCCCGCGACGGGAAGCAGAGCCAGCGCGCCGACGGGTCCGATCACGACGATCGGCGCGGCGGCCAGGAAGCCGAGCGAATAGCCCAGCGCATGGTAGGAACCCGAACCGGCCGGTATCCAGGCGGTCACCGAGGGGGTGTTCACGACCTTGTCGAGTGGAGTCAAGGCGTCCTTGACGAGTTTCTGGACTTCGGGCGGTGTGTCCGGAAGGGACACGCCGCCGACCGTGAGCCGATCCAGGAGTCGGGGAACCAGCACGGACGCGGTCTGGGCAGGCAACTGGATGAACGTGTTGCCGATCGCCGTCTTTCCGTCGGCCCGGAAGAGCGGCCAGTTGAAGGTCGTCTCGAAGGTCGTCTGAGTCGCGGTCAGGCCGAGAGCGTCAAGTACGCCCTCGACCGTCGGGATTCCGACGAGGGGGCCGCCTAACACTGGGGTCGAGTTCAGGGCGTGGAGTTTCTCGATCGCATCAGAGACGGTCGAGAGCGGTACCAGGACCGTCTCGGCGGTCGTTTCCAGCTGGTCGGTGACGCCGGGAACGGGAAGCAGCGTGTGAGCGGTTGTCGCAGCGACGGTGACGACCGCTTCCCTGGTGATACCGGGGACGACATTCCCTTCGGCCGCGGCGGCCGATGCATTGACAAGGCCTTTGTAGGTGGTCAGGTCGTTGCGGGTGGTGTGGGCGGTGAACGTCGGAAGCCAACCGCCTGACATACCCGCGATGGGGTTCCAGAAGGCCGCGGCCATACCTCCGTAAGTGCCCGCCATCACCAGGCCGCTGTCCATGGCCCGCGACGAGCCGGTGACGAACTGCGTATAGGGGCCGGTGGCCGCCGTGAGCGCCACATCCCTGGTGACCGGGGGCGTAGGGGCCGCCATCGCGACTGTCAGGGCCGACGCCGTTACAGCGGCGGCACCCACAATCGTGATCTTTGAAGAACGTCCTACGGTCCGGCGCCTACCAGTCATCTTTGACCAGTCCCTTCAGGCCCCCGACTCAACCTACTACTACGGGCGGCACAATTACCAAGATCGTTAATTAGGCGGCGCCTACCCGATGCTGCGGGTTCCTAAACACGTCCTACATAAAAAAGTTCTTGAGGCCGCCGAGGAACATCTGAAACCCCAGCGTGGCCAGGAGTAGGCCGCCAATGCGAGCCATGATTGCGACGGCGCCCGGCTTGAGACGGGCCAGCAGTCCGCCCATGTAGCAGTAGAAGAGGAACGTCACCAGCGCCACGGACGCGATGGCGATGGCCATCGCGACGAGTCCGGATGTGGACGTGTTCTGCGAGCCGAAAGCGATCGTCGTCGCGATGGCGCCGGGACCGGCGATGAGCGGGATCGACAACGGCATCAGCAGGCCGTCGCCCTCCTCGGGGCCTTCCTTTCGCTCATCCTCGCCCTGGGCCTTCGACGCGCCGCCGCCGTACAGCATCTCGAAACCCATCGCGGCGATGACCAGGCCTCCGACCGCGCCGAACACGTGAAGGTTGATGCCCATCGCCTCGAGCAGTTCCTTGCCGGCCAATGCGGCCACGGCCAGGATGACCGAAACGTACAGCGTCACCTTGAGGGCTGCGCCCGCGCGACTCTGAGGCCGCTCGGTCAGGACCTGGTTGAAGAACAACAGTTTGACCGGATCGAATGGCGCGGTGATGACGAGCAGACCGATCGTCACCCGCAGGACGAAGTCGACGTCGATCTGCATGAGGGGATAGTAGGTGGTACGACCTCAAACCGACGGCCAAACTGATCTTGTTCCGGAACGCTGTTTCACCTGATTGGCGCTGGATTTAATCCGTTGGCTCCAGCGGCCCGATATAGGTACCCGGGCGTGTCGCACCATCTTGCCTCAGCACGGCGACACCACCGGGAATCCACGGAACCTCCAGCTGAGTGGTGGCATCCGGCGGGGTCACCACGATGGAAGTGGGGACCCAGCCGTCGGGCGCCGGCAGGAACGTCAGGCGACTACTGGCCGATGCTCCCGGTTCGAGCGTGAAGGGCTGCGGATCGCCGCTCTCTCTCGGCAGGCTGTAGACCGGCCCCCACATCGGGTCGTCCGGGCCGACCAGATCGACACCGGGATAACCCTGCAGAACGCACGCCTGTTCGGCGATGTTCGTAAATACGACGTCGAAATGAATCTGCGACGAGTCCCCCGGCCCTGCATACGGGCCGGTGCTCAGGCTCAACGAATCGGGTGTGCACCACGGCGTCGCCGATGCAGTCGAAATCGTAACTGCCGCAACGGCTAACGCGCACGCGCCGGCAACGGCGACACCCGTGGACCACCCCGGCATTTTCGGGGCCATCAATCGCCACTCCCTCGATGCTGATTGGAGGACTCCAGGCCCAGAGATCGTTAGCCAACGGGCTGGAGTTCCATTTCATTACCACGACGCTTCGGCGGCCGCACCTTATAAGATAAATCCAAAAGTGGGTTCCTTAGCGGGCAATTCATTACCCATGCGAGCCCGGACACAATTTGTCGAATTTCGACCCGGCAGTTCTGTGCGTCATGTAACGATTCGTTATGTAACGAGTCGCGTTGCCTACGAACCCTTACAGAAAGTACGACCATGAAGCATCCCTTGAAACTGGCCGGGTCGGTCGCGGTGGGTTTATCTGCGGCCGCCTTGATTTGGGCGCCGCTGGCGTCCGCCGATGCCACCGATGACGCCTTCCTCGGCGCGCTCGAAGAACAGGGCGTCACGTGGCCCGGCGCCACCCCCGACAACCAGATCGCCGCGGGCAAGGGCGTCTGCCAGGACTGGGCGGCCGGCGCGACCTTCGAGCAGGAAGTCACCTCGCTGACTCCCCACCTGAGTGCCGAAAACGCGGCGTTCCTTATCGGTGCGGCGACGGCTGCATATTGCCCGGAGTACGAGTCGAAGGTGAGCTGACCCGTAGAAGCTTCACGATTAACGCCCCGCGAATTCGGCGGGGCGTTTTTCGTTGCGTCCGCCGTTGTTCATTTCTGATTACCGGCTTAGTAGGGCGGTAGTTGGTATTCGCTCTGCCGCCGACTATGCACCGGTTTCGTTGGTCCGAACCCGCGAATCGAACAGCCCTCGGGTTCGAGTCGTCGAGCTCCAAGGAATCGCCAAGTCCCCCCTTTCAAGCTCCGTCGCGTAGGAACGCTCAACGAAAGGGAGACAATGCCCGCTTCACGCGCCAACTTGCGGCCAGTGCGCAATGCCGCTCTCCCGTCGCTGCGGTTTCGCACCATTCACGGCTATCGCCGTGCCTTCCGCATTGCCGGGACGGGGCCCGCGCTTCTGTTGATCCACGGTGTCGGCGACACCTCAGCGACCTGGAGTTCCGTACACGCCAAACTGGCGCAACGGTTTACCGTCATCGCACCGGACCTCCTCGGGCATGGCGAGTCCGACAAACCGCGCGCGGATTACTCGCTGGCGGCCTTCGCGAACGGCATGCGGGATCTACTCGCCACATTGGGAATCGACCGTGTCACCCTGGTCGGTCATTCACTCGGGGGCGGTATCGCCGCGCAGTTCGCCTACCAGTACCCGCATATGGTCGAACGCGTGGTGCTGGTCAGCAGTGGGGGCATTACGAAGGACGTGAGTATCGCGCTGCGGATGGCGGCCCTGCCGATGGGTAGCGAGGCGTTGGCCGCACTGCGACTTCCGGGTGCCGCACCTGCTCTGCGATTCGTCGGTCGCACCGCCGAGACGCTGTTGGGTTCGACGAAGTACGGGCGCGATCTCCCGGACGGTCTTCGACTGCTCGCGAGACTGCAGGACCCTGCAGCATTGTCGGCGTTCTCGCGCACCCTGCGGGCGGTGGTCGACAGCCAGGGGCAGCTTGTCACCATGCTCGATCGCAGCTACCTGATGACATCCGTTCCCAAGCAAATCATATGGGGCGAGGACGATTTGGTGATTCCAGTGAGTCATGCCCGAATTGCGCACGCGGCGATGCCGGAATCACGACTGGCCATCTTCGAAGGCTCCGGACACCTGCCATTCCGCGACCATCCTGACCGCTTCGTCGAGGTCGTCGAGAAGTTCATCGACTCGACCGCGCCGGCCGACCACGACCAGGACCGCCTTGGATCGCTGATACGGAGCGACGGCGAACAGGAAACCGAGTCACTCGACGCTTGGGTCGGCTAGAGGGGCAACGAGGTGCCGGTCTCGCTTTCGGCGAATTCCCAGAGCTTTTGGGCGTCGTCGTAGTCACACGCGTTCGCGGACCGGCCGCTCAGCGTCGGTCCGCCCTTGAGCCCGAGCCTTCCATCGCAACCTACATAGCTTCCGGGCGGAATCGGCTCGCTGATGCAGTACAGCGTCGGTGCGGCTCCCGCATCGATGTCGTTACCAACCACATTCGCGATCCGGGTCACCACAGAATGAAATGTCGACATGACACGGGTGTCGGAAACGTTCGACAGATTGGACGCCACGAAACCCGGCTCCGTCAGGAACGCTGCGACGGGCGAACCGGCCTCACGTAACCGGCGGTCCAATTCCAGACCCCACAACATCACGGCGAGCTTCGAGCGGCCGTATGCGGGGAACGCCGACCACTTCCGCGATCTCAGGTGTGGATCGTCGAACGCGATCGACGACGCCTTGTGAGCGTTGGAGCCGACGTTGATGATCTTCGACCGCACCCGCTCGAAGAGCAGGTTGGTCAACGCGAACGGACCCAGGAAGTTCGTGCCAAGGGTGATCTCGAAGCCGTCGACGGTGTCACTTCGCGTCTGTGCGACCACGCCCGCGTTGTTGATGAGAATGTCCACGTCACCGGTCAACAGGTTCGGAAATGCCCGCACCGACGACAGATCGGCGAGGTCCAGTTTGACGACCTCGGTGTCACCACCGATTTCTGCCGCACGTTGCGCGCCCAGGTCTAGGTTGCGCGCAGCGAGGATCACGTGCGCACCCGCACGAGCCAGCGCCCGCGCCGTACCCAGACCCACCCCGTTCGTCGACCCCGTGACGATGATGCGCTTGCCACTCAAATCGCCAAGCCTGCTCGGTGTCCACTGTGTCGTCACGGTTCGAGATTAGCGAGCGCCGCGTCGATACGCCCTGATACGTTCGCCGCGTGCGCACCACGTTCGAGTTCGATTTCGTGACAACAGCGTCGCCGCACCAAGTCGTCGAACTGATGACGGATTTCTCGCCGAACCGTCCACACCGTTGGCCTGCATCCTCGGCGGAAGCGTTCGAGGTGTACCGGGTCGGAGACACCGACGCCGACATCCGCGAGGGGCAGAATTTTCCCAAACTGTGGGCCAAGTGGCACTACGACTGGTCGGAGCCGAACTCGGTGACGTTGACGATCGCCGAGAGCGACCATTTGGAGGTCGGCGGAGTCATGTCACTCACGGCGGCGCCCCGCGACGGTGGCAGTGCGGTACACGTGGTGTGGCAGCAGACTTCGAAGAGCGCAAGGGGTCTGGCGGCCGTCGTCCTGATGCGATTCATCGGGCCAAGGTCCCTGGCTGCGTACTACAAGAAGGTCTACGACCGCCTCTGATATTCACTCCGACACCGGATAGACATCCGCTATCGCGTCAGCGACCCGCCGAACTTGGTTGATGTCCGAACTCGTTGGGATCAAATGGATCTCATCGGTGCCGATCGCCTCGAAGCGGCGCAACACCTCTAGCAACTCATCTTCGCTTCCGGCCCAGCCGGTCGTGGGCGCCATCGCGTCGACGAATTCGGTTGGAATCCAGTTCATGTAGCGAAGCAGGTGCGCGCGGACCTGTGCGCGTGCCTCATCTGCGTCTCCGATGGCGAACCAGAAGGACGTCGCAAGGTGTGGGCTCGGCTTGCCTTGGTTGGCCCACGCCGTTCGTGCAACATCGAACAGCTCGTTCTGCTTGTCGACGTCGAGGTCCAATGTCGTGCCTGCCAGGCCTTCGGCCCATGAAGCCGCGCTGCGGACGGTCTTGGGGCCGATGGTGCCGACCAGCAGTTGCGGCCCTCCGGTCTGGTGCGGCGGCGGCCCGACCGGAAGGGTGGAGTCGGTGACCTTCTCCCCCGCCCAGATGCGTTTCATCACTGCGACGCTGTCGGCCATACCGCGCATCGTCTGCGTCGCGATGTCCGCACCGACGGCGTTGTAGTCCTCGTGCCTGCCGCCGACCCCGAGACCGACGGTCAGTCGGCCGCCGCTGAGCATGTCGCCCGTCGCCAGCGCCTTGGCGAGCATGACCGGATCGTGCAGCTGAGGTACCACCACGGTCGTCACCAGCCGAACGCGATCCGTCCATGCCGCCAGCGCACCCAGCATGGTCAGGGAATCGGGGTTGTCGAACGCGATGCGCTCGCCCCAGCACAGTGACGAGAACGGTCCGGTGTCTATGGCCTGCGCCCAAGCCGCCAGTGTCGCGGCGTCCAGGTTCGGCTCCATCACCGGCATCGTCATCCCGATCTGCACGAGGGCGATTGTGGCACGGACGTCGGCGCCGATTTCAGGATCTCGAGAGAGTCACGTCCTCCGTGTGAGCCTGACGATGCCGCTGTAGGCCTGATTGCCCGGCTTGCGTGGATCGGGCTGAGGCAGCAGTGCCAAATACCGCATCCATCGCGGCAGCCTGTTGAAGCGATGCGCCGCGGAGAACACCGAGTCGATCTCGATTGGACGCCAACCCAGATCCTCGTAGAAGGCCAAGCCGTTGGCGGGCGCGAATTTGAAGGGTGCGCTGTCCAGCAGACCGCCGGTTCCTTTGTTCAGCCGCCTTTGCAATCCCGGACCGGCGAAGTCGAGCATCCACCAAGCGATCTCGGGTCGGGTGAACGCGTTGGACAGCGCCACCACGTCGCTCTCCTCGAGATACATCAGCAGGCCCTCGGTCAGCACGAGGGATTTCGACGCACCGCGCAGCGCCTCGTCGAGGAATGCGTCGCGGGCCTGGGCGTCGGCGAGGTCGACTGCATAGGTCGTCAACTGGCACCGCGGTGTCTCGCCGGCGAGCAACTGTTGTTTCTCGGTGAGCAGGCCCGGCAGATCCGCCTCGACCCACTGGAGTTCCGGCGGCAGCGCCAACCGGTACGGCCGGGTGTCCAGTCCCGCGGCCAGATTCAGGACGCGGTCGCAACCCTCGCCGATTGCGGCCATGACAATGTCGTCGATGACCTTCGTTCGTGCCACCAGCCACCAACCGTTGCGGATCGACCGTGGCGCGGCTGCGACGATCGCGCGGCCCCGATCACCGGCCAGCTTGTCGGCAAGCGGGTCGTGGAACAAGGCATCGCGGCGTTCGGTCTCTATTGCCCGATAGGTGGCGACCCACCGTGCGGTGTCTGAGACGTTGGTGATCAGGGAGTCTGGGGCAGGCACTCAGCGAGTCTCGCATGCCCACCCTTGGCGATTTCGGCGTGCTGGGTCACGCTCAGCGTGACCAGCCACGCCGAAATCGCATCAACCGAGGATTCGTTCGGCTTCGCGGATGCCGCTCTGATACGCCCCGTGGACCGTCGCGAAGAATTCCGGATTGGTCGCCTCTCCTGCGAACGCCAGCCTGTCGTTGACCGGCTCGGCGAGGGCCTCCATGTCGTCGGGGCTCGAACCGACGGCGAGAAAGCTGTATGAACCGCGCGCGTACGGGTCCTCGGCCCAGCGGGTGACGAGTGATCCGGTCGGGTTGGGGGCCTTGAGCGCCGCCACCACCTGGGCGACCGCGTCCTCATCGGAAAGCGCCTCACGCGCACGCGCTTCGCGGCCGCCGCGCAAGGCGACCAGCAGCGGCGCGTCGGCGAACGCCTCACCGTTGATCAGGAACGGCACCGGCTGGTCGGCACCGACGAGGCCCAAAACATCGGCATCAGGCCAGAAGGGTCGGTCGAATTTCAGCACCACCTTGTCGAGCAAACCGAAGCCGAGTCGCTCGATCGCGGACTGCTTCTCGTCGGGTAGCGGCGGGTCGAAGGTGATGGTGCCCGCCTTGAGCACACCCAACGGGATCGTGAGGATGACCCGGTCGGCGTCTACCGCACCCTGTGACGTCTCGAGCCGCACCCTTTTGTCGTCGTAGGTGACGCGAGTGATCTCCGTACCCAGCTGTATGTCCAGTCCGCGCGCCAGATGCTGTGCCAACTCTTGGTATCCGCCGGGCAGGAGGACGTCGGGTCCGTCGAACTCGCCCTCACTGCCCAACCACTTGAGCGAGAGCTCTTCGGGGTCGGCCGCGTACTCGCCGACGATTTCGCTGGCCACCGCCCACTGGATGAGCGGGTCGTTCATATCGGCGACCTCAGCCAGACCGTTGGCGACCGATTCGTCATCGCCTGCGTTCTCACTAAGGGCGCCAAGGTCTTTGGTGATCTGCTGCCAGCGTTGAATGGTGTTCTGCACAACCTCGGAGCTGAGTTCCTCACCGTCCTGATAGAGCACGGGGTTGTCGAAATCCGTCTCGACACGTCGTGCGCCCACCTGGTCGGCGAGTTCGGTGATCGGATTGTTCTCGGTGCCGTGAATCCACGCCGCGCCCAGGTCGATCGGAACACCCAGCGACGTATTGGTCCACATGCGGCCGCCTATCCGGTCGCGGGCCTCCAGCACGGTGACGTCCATTCCCGCATCGGCGAGGCGCCGCGCGGCAGCCAGACCCGCCATGCCGGCACCCACCACCACAATGCGTTCCTTGGGTGCGTCGCCGCGCTGATCGCTCTCGCTGCTTTCGCTGCAGCCGGCCAGCATGGTCGCCACCGCGAGCACGCCTGCGCTTGCGGTGAACTGACGCCGTGTCATCTGCGACATGGCGAGGACGCTATCGGTTGATGCCCGAGTTAGGTGAGGTTCTCGACGATTTCGGCCACCGAACCCGCCTTGGCGTGCCGGAAACCCGTGCCTGCCCAGACGTTGACGGCGTGTGGATCACCCGCACGCACCGACGCCGCGCGCACCGGGCTCGTCAGGTAGTGGACCTCCGGATAGCCGAACGGGGCCTGCGTTTCGTGCTCGTCGACGAACCGGTTCCGCAGCCCACGGGCATACCGACCCGAGAATGCCCGAGTGACAACGGTTTCGGTGAACTGCGGGTCTATGAGCGCGGCTCGATGGACAGGGCTGCTGCCTGCCTCATCGGCAAGCAGGAAGGCCGTCCCGAGTTGCGCTGCGACCGCGCCTGATTGCAGCACACGGCCGACGTCTTCCGCGGTCGACAATCCGCCCGCCGCAATCACCGGAACGTCGAAAGTCGCCGTCAGCGCGGCGAGTAGTTGCTCCAGCGGTTCGGTGGCGGGCTGCGCCGAAGGGTCGAATGTCCCCCGGTGCCCGCCGGCGGACGGGCCTTGAGCCGCAAGCACGTCCACACCCGCCGCTACCGCAGTCCGCGCTTCCGACAGCGTCGTCACCGTGCCGACGGTCATGATGCCCGCATCACGCAGCCGCTTACATTCGTCGGCGCTCGGCATGCCGAAGGTGAATGACGCCACCGCAGGCCGCAGATCGAGCAACACGTCGAGCTTCGCCGCCCATGCATCGTCGTCAAACCGAGGATCGCCGAGTGCGACGCCGTATCGTTCCGCTTCGGGGGCAAGCGCCGCGGCGTACGCTGCGATCTCGGTCGGGGTGCCCGCACTCGGTTGCGGTACAAATAGATTGGCGCCGACGGGTCCGGTCGTGAGCTGGCGCGCCTTCGTGACGCGTTCGGCGAACGCGTCGGCGGTGAGGTAACCCGCGGGGACGAATCCGAGACCGCCGGCGTCGGTCCCGGCCGCGGCCAGCTCCGGCGTCGACGGCCCACCGGCCATGGGCGC
Source organism: Mycobacterium barrassiae (assembly GCF_025822765.1). Classification (GTDB taxonomy): domain Bacteria; phylum Actinomycetota; class Actinomycetes; order Mycobacteriales; family Mycobacteriaceae; genus Mycobacterium; species Mycobacterium barrassiae. The sequence goes on from NZ_JACKUK010000027.1 coordinate 55,213, forward strand.
GACGATGATCGGCACGGTGAGTTCGCGCAGGTCCAGCATCTACCGCACCCCTTTCGCGAACAGCAGACAATCCTGCGGTTCGGAGCTGATATTCGGCAGTAGTGCATAACGCACCAGCCGGCCTTCGAATTTCAGGCCGTTGCGCTCCAACACCCGTGCCGATGCGGTGTTGTCGACGTAGCAGTGCGCCGACACGCGATAGACACTCGGGTCGCTCTCGACATGGCCGAGAACCAGCTGCACCGCCTCCGACATGAAACCCCTCCCCCACCATGGCCGACCCAGGTAGTAGCCGAAGTCGACGATGTGCGGTTGCGGACGCCGCCAGCCGATGGCGCCGATGACGCCGCCACCGTCGTTCAGAGCGATCAGCCGGACTGTCTCCCCGGACGCGCCGAACACCTCGGTGATGACGCGCCGGGTCTCGTTGACATCACGATGCGTCCGCCACGACATATACCTCGACACTTCCGGGTCGGAGGCGATGCGTTCGAACAGCGGTTCTGCGTCGTCGAGGGTGGCGGGCCGCAGCGTGATCCGCGGACCCTCGAGGAGATCGACTCGCGTCACCCCTCCATCGTGCATCGTTGCCGTCACACCGCAGACGGTGGTTGACTGAATTGGCATGGCGATCACGTTCAACCACACCATCGTCGCCTCGCGCGACCGGGAAGAATCGGCACGGTTCTTCACCGAGCTCTTCGGCCTGCCTCCGGCGAAGGAGTTCGGACATTTCCTTGCGGTCGGACTCAGCCACGACGCGAGCCTCGACTACGCCCAGGTCGGAGCGGACGAGGACATCCGCCCGCAGCACTACGCGTTCCTCGTGTCCGAGGACGAGTTCGACGCCATCTATGGACGTATCCGCGAGCGCGGCCTGCAGCACTGGGCGGACCCCAGAGGCAGTCGTCCTGGCGAGATCAACCACAACGACGGCGGCCGCGGGGTGTACTTCCAGGATCCCGCTGGGCATTACCTCGAGATCATCACCCGGCCGTATGGCTCGGGCGCGGGCTGATCCGCGAGGGGCGCACTTCGACACCGTTACCGCGTAGAGCCGACGGGCTGTCCGCCTTCCATGCAGTCCTTCGCGCTGGTCGTCGGAGCCGCCTAGGCCGAACTCGCAGGGCCGTTGACGCGCGGCAGAAAAAGACGCTGGCGCTAGCGGACCGAGTGGCCGCGCGTCTCTTCCTGCGCGCGGTAGTCGTCGGCCAGCTTGCCGACGTGCTCCGGCAGGGTGCCTGCGGCCACTTCGGCGAGGCTGGTCTCTTCGAGTACCGATCGCATGCTGGCCCGCAGCGCCCGCCACACGTCGGTCAGCGCCGCCGTCGGACCGGAGTACGGCAGATCGCCGAGTCCGATGTCGCGCACGCTGGCCAGCGGACCGTCGATGCATCGCAGCACGTCGGCGATGCTGATGTCAGCCGCGGGCCGCGCTAGTTCGTAACCGCCTTCGCGGCCGCGATGACTGCGGACCAAACGGTCGGTGCGCAGGTCGGAGAGGATGTCGACGAGGAACTGCGGCGGGATGCCCTGCGCCTTGGCGAGGTCGTCGGTCTTCACCACTACCCCGTCCTCGGCGGTGGCCAACTGAACCATCGCGCGGACGGCATACTCAGCTTTGGCCGACATCCGCATGAGGCCAGTCAATCACGTGTCACTTCGAGAACGGCCTCGGCGAGTTCGGGCCGACACACCACCAGATCCGGCAGTCGGGGGTCCTGCCTGTTGTAGAGCAGCGGCGATCCGTCGATGCGCGACGTGTGCAATCCCGCTGCCCTGGCCACCGCAACCGGCGCCGCCGAATCCCATTCGTACTGACCACCCGCGTGGACGTAGACATCCGAGAGCCCCTGAACCACAGAGGCGACCTTCGCGCCTGCCGATCCCATTTCGACCAGTACGCCGTCCAACGCGTCACGCACGTCCAGCGCCACCGCGGGCGGCCGGGTGCGCGAAACCACCACGCGCGGCTTAGCGGGGGCGGGCGGCGGGGCGTCGACGGCAGGCGTTGCGAGCGTGATGCCCTGCGCCGGAAGGGCAACCGCGCCTGCCACCAACTCACCCGACTGCCACAGGGCGACGTGGACGGCCCAGTCGTCGCGACCCAGCTCGGAGAACTCGCGGGTGCCGTCCAGCGGGTCGACAATCCATACCCGGTCGGCGGACAACCTGATGGGATCGTCCGCGCCCTCCTCGGACAACACCGCGTCGTTCGGTCGCTCGGCGGCGAGCGCTGCCATCAGGAAGTCGTGAGACCGCTTGTCCCCCGCCGCTTTCCGCTCGGCCTGATCGGCATCGGCGAACTCAACGCGGACGTCGAGCAGCAGCTTGCCCGCCTCTGTCGCCAGCCGAGCGGCGACGTCATGGTCGTTCACTCCCTGCTTTCCAGCAGTTCGACCACCCGGTCGGCGAGCTCCTCGGGCGAGTGGTCGGGAGTGAGCCGCAGATCGGGGTTCTTGGGTCGCTGATACGGACTGTCGATTCCGGTGAAGTGGGTGATCTCGCCGGCACGTGCCTTGGCGTACAGGCCCTTCGGATCGCGCCGTTCGCAATCCTGAAGCGGGGTATCGCAAAACACCTCGAAGAAGTCGAGCCCGGCATCGGTCGTGACCTTGCGCGCCAACGCACGGTGCTCTTCGAGAGGGCTGATCGCGGGAACCAACACCACCTGGCCGGAATCGGCGAGGATGGCTGCGACGTGCGCGAGCCTTCGCTGATTCTCGGCGCGGTCGGCCATCGAGAAGCCGAGGTCGGCGTTCAGGCCATGACGCAGATTGTCACCGTCGAGAACATATGCGGGAACACCCTTTTCGAGCAACTTCTGCTCGACGAGCATCGCCACCGACGACTTCCCCGAGCCGGACAGGCCCGTGAACCACACCGTCCTGCCCTTGGACAACCGGTCCTCGGCCTTGCACAACGATTCGTGGCGCACCGTGTTCGGGCTCGATGTGCGGGCCGTGACCTGAGGCAGGATCATGCCAGCGGCGACGGTTCCGTTGGTGTTCGGATCGATCAGGATGAACGAGCCGGTAGCGGCGTTGCGGCTGTACTCGTCGAGCAGCAACGGCGTATGTGTCCGCAGTGAGATCCGGCCCAGCTCATTGAGTTTCAGAGCCGTCGCGGTCTTGTCGCGGTGCAGCGTGTTGACATCGAGGCGGTAATCTAGCGCCGCCACCTTGGCCCGCGTGGTGCGGGTGGTGTGCTTGATGAGGTAGTCACGGCCAGGCTCGAGCGACGACTCGTCGGCCATCCAGCACACGGTGGCGTCGAATTCCTGGGCGACCCTTGGCTGATTGTTCGGCCGGGCGATCATGTCACCGCGCGAGATGTCGATATCGTCGGCCAGGCTGACCGATACCGCCATGGGTGGAAAGGCTTCCTGGACAGGGCCGCTGGGGCCCTCGATGGCGGTGATGCGACTGGACTTGCCGGTTGGAAGTACGACGATCTCGTCACCGGGGCGCATCACGCCGCTGGCGACGGTGCCGGCATAGCTGCGGTGATCGTGATGCTCGAGGCTCTGCGGCCGGATCACGTACTGCACCGGGAAACGCACGTCGACGAGGTTCCGGTCACCTGCGATGTAGACGTCCTCGAGGTGCGACAGCAGCGCAGGACCGTCGTACCAGGGCGTGACATTCGACTTGGTGACCACGTTGTCGCCGTTGAGCGCTGACAACGGGATGGTCGTCACGTCGTGGATGTCAAGGCGCGCCGCGAACTCGTGGAAGTCGTCGCGGATCTTCTCGAATTGCTCACGGTCCCAGTCGATGAGGTCCATCTTGTTGACCGCGAGGACGATGTGCCTGATCCCGAGCAACGAGGCCAGGAAGGCGTGCCGTCGTGACTGCTCGAGGAGTCCGTGCCGGGCGTCGACCAGAACGATCGCCAGCTGGGCGGTCGACGTGCCGGTCACCATGTTGCGGGTGTACTGGATGTGGCCGGGGGTGTCGGCGATGATGAATTTGCGTTTGGCCGTGGCGAAGTAGCGATACGCGACGTCGATGGTGATGCCCTGCTCACGCTCGGCGCGCAGACCGTCGGTCACCAAAGCCAGGTCGGTGTAGTCGTGTCCGCGTTCCTTGGAGGTGCGCTCGACAGCGGCGAGCTGATCCTCCATGACGGCCTTCGAGTCGAAGAGCAACCGGCCGATGAGGGTCGACTTGCCGTCGTCGACCGAGCCGGCGGTCGCGATGCGAAGAAGTGTGGTCATCAGAAGTACCCCTCCCGCTTGCGGTCTTCCATGCCCGCTTCGGAGATGCGATCGTCGGCGCGGGTGGCGCCGCGTTCGGTGAGGCGCGAAACCGCGGTTTCGGCGATCACCTCGGACACCGTTCCCGCAAGGGATTCCACGCAGCCGGTGCAGGTGACGTCGCCGACGGTGCGGAACCGCACGGTCTTCTCCACGACCTTCTCGTCCTTGCGCGGCTGCATGTACTTGTGCACGGCCAGCAGCATGCCGTCGCGTTCGAAGACCTGGCGCTTGTGTGCGTAGTAGATCGACGGCAGCTTGATCTTCTCGGCGCCGATGTAGGACCAGATGTCGAATTCGGTCCAGTTCGACAGCGGGAACACCCGGATGTGCTCGCCCTTGTGGTGACGGCCGTTGTACAGGTTCCACAACTCGGGCCGCTGGGCCTTGGGGTCCCACTGGCCGAACTCGTCGCGGAACGAGAACACCCGCTCCTTGGCGCGCGCCTTCTCCTCGTCGCGACGCGCACCGCCGAACGCGGCGTCGAACTTGTTCTCGCGAATGGCGCGCAGCAGGGTGAACGTCTGCATGGGGTTACGCGACGGGATGGTCTCCACGACGCGGCCCGCATCGATGTCGTCCTGCACCTTGGCGACCACCAGACGCACGCCCGACTCGGCGACGAGCTCGTCGCGGGCCTGAAGGACCTCTTCGAAGTTGTGCCCGGTGTCGACATGCATCACCGGGAACGGCAGCCGGCCTGGCCGGAAGGCCTTCAGCGCGAGGTGCAGCATGACGATCGAGTCCTTACCGCCGGAGAACAGCAGGACTGGCTTCTCGAACTCGGCGGCCACCTCGCGAATGATGTGGATGGCTTCGGCTTCCAGCGAGCGCAGATGGCTCAGCTCGTAGCGGCCGGCATTGAGTTGCTCTGTCGTGGCAGTCATCATTTCCTCGTAAAGCTGGTAGAAATGACCAGATTTATCTGCATAACCTGACATGCAACCAGGATTGACCTGCGATGTCAACGCCCGGTGTGTGCCGAGCAGACGCAAAAGTGCGTGTCGCCGCGGCGTGTCGGGGAAGTTACTGTCTGCTCGCGCTTACTCGGGAGGTAATTGATCCGGTGCAGATACTGGAACCATGTCAACCGCTACCCCACTGACCGGCGCCGACGTGATGGCGCAGTTCATCCCGGCTTCGCCGTTTGTCGCCAAGCTCGGCATCGTCGCCGAGGTCCTCGACGGCGACGAGGTGCGCCTACGCCTGCCGTGGGACCCGTCCAACGTCACCGTCGGCGACATGGTCCACGGCGGCGCCGTCGCCGCGCTCGCCGATGTCGCGGTGATGGCCGCCGCCTGGGTGGACGCCGAGGTGCCCGACTCGCTGCGCGGCGTGACCACGTCGATGTCGATGCAGTTCATGGCGCCGGCCCGTGCGACGGACCTCATCGCGATCGGCCGGGTGTTACGGCGCGGCAAGACGTTGGTGAATTGCGACGTCGACGTCGTCACCCCGGACGGCGAGGCCGTCGCGAAGGCGATAGCGACCTACAAGATGGGCTGAGTGGGCTACCCATTCCCTCGAGTGCACGCTTGTTGTACGTAAAACGCGAGTAGCGCCGAGAACAAGCGCGCACTCGGCGGGGAACCTAGAGCGTCACCTCGTTGAGCTTGCCGGTGGCCACGTCGAAGACGAAGCCGCGCAACGACTCATGCTTGGTGACGAACGGGCTGGCCTCGATGCGGCGCAACGACTGACGCACGTCCTGCTCCACATCGGGAAACGACTCCGCCGCCCACTCGGGCTTCAGACCCGTCTCATCCTGAATCGCCTTCTTGAAGTCGTCATCGGTGAACGTCAGCATCCCGCAGTCGGTGTGGTGGATCAGGATGATCTCTTTCGTGCCGAGCAGCCGCTGACTGATGGCCAACGAACGGATCTCGTCATCGGTCACCACACCACCGGCATTGCGAATCACGTGGGCTTCCCCGTCCTTCAGGCCCAGGATCCGATACACATCAAGCCGAGCATCCATGCACGCCACCACCGCGACATGCTTGCTCGGCGGCAACGGCAGCGGACCCTTGAACGTGCTCGCATAGGCCTCGTTGTTCTTCAGGTACTCCTCGGTGACAGACATGCCCCGACCTTATCGCCCGATCAGCTGCTTATTGGAGCGTCGAGGTCGTACACCGTCGTGCCCGCCACGTCGATGGGTCTGAAGTTGTCTTTCACCCAGGTCGCGATGTCGTTGGCGGCACCCGACTCCCGCCAGGGGGGACCGCCGTGGCCGCCGGAGATGAAGTACCGCACCTCGTGGTTGGCGACGTAGGACTGGAATTGCTCGAGCGTCGGCGAGTTGTCGACACCGGTGAACCCGCCGATCGCCATGATCGACGCGCCGGTTTTCAGTTCCAGACTGCTCGCGCCCATCGAGCCGATTGTGGCCGCGGCCCAACGGTTGTCCGCCCCTTCGACAAGATGCTGCAAGGTCGCGTTATCGGCGAGCCCACCCGGACCGTCGCCACGCGGGGGAACCATCGGGGCGACGCGGCTCGGGCCTGCCATCGCCATCGGCCCAGCGCTGTGCGAGCTGGTCACCGTCGCGATGGAGTATCCGGTGGGTCCTAGCAGTCCGAAAAGCATTGCGGCCGCAATCAACACCGGCGTGTAACGGCCCACCCGGTGGGCCCCGACGGCGAGGATCGCCGCCACGAGGATCGATCCGATCAGCGCCACCCAGCGCAGCGCCGGCCACCAGTCCGGCGTTCGGTCGAGCAGGATGAACGTCCACACGCCGGTGCCCGCGGACATCGCCGCCAGCAGTACGCGTGGCACCAGGAACTCCCTGCCGCGCCACAGTTCTCGCGCCGAGATGCCGACCAGTGCGGTGATCGCCGGCGCCAGCGCGACGGTGTAATAGGGGTGAATGATGCCGTCCATGAAGCTGAACACCGCGCCGCTGACCACCAGCCAGCCGCCCCACAGCAGGAGTGACGCGCGCAATCCCGCGGTGCGGACGGTGCCACGCGTGAACCAGAGTCCGGCCAGCAGGCCGATCAGTGCCGCGGGCAGCAGCCATGAGGCCTGGGCGCCCATCGACTCGCCGAACAACCGGCTGATGCCCGGATCCCCTCCGAAGAAGTGGTGCGCTCCGTTCGGAACGCCGGATCCCCCTCCCGGCGGCGGCCCACCGGGCGGACGGCCTTCGCCACCGCTGCCGATGACACGTTCGATTCCGTTGTAGCCCAACGTCAATTGCAGCAGGCTGTTGTCTGATGACCCGCCGATATAGGGCCGTGAGTCAGCAGGCCACAGATCGACCAGAACGAGATACCAGCCGGCGGAGACGACCATGGCCAGACCGCCGATCGCCAGCTTGCCGATGCGCTTCCAGATCCCCACCGGCGCTGCGACGAGGAACGCCAGTGCGAGGCCGGGAACCACCAGGAAGGCCTGCAACAACTTGGTGAGGAACGCGAAGCCGATGAGGCAGCCGGTCAGCACCATCCAGCGGGTACCGGCCGTCTCGATGGCCCGCACCATGCAGTAGGCCGCCACGACTAGCAGCAGCACCAGCAGGGCATCGGGGTTGTTGAACCGGAACATCAACGCGGAAACGGGAGTCAGCGCCAGTGCCGCGCCCGCGATCAGTCCCGCCGCAGGTCCGCTGCTGCGGCGGACGGTCGCATACAGCACCCCGACCGCGCCCACACCCATCAACGCCTGCGGCAGCAGCATCGAGAACGCGCTGAACCCGAAGATCCGCCCCGACAACGCCATCAACCACAGGGATGCGGGCGGCTTGTCGACGGTGATCGCGTTGCCGGCGTCCAGCGACCCGAAGAGCCACGCCTTCCAGTCCTGGGTGCCTGCCTGCGCGGCGGCGGCGTAGTAGTCGTTGGCCCAGCCGGAGGAGCCGAGCCCCCACAGGTAGAGCACCGCGGTTGCCGCCAGCAGAGCGAACAGCGCGGGACGCACCCAACGTGGTTGAACATCCCCGAGGTCGTTCGATGCGGGCGCGGTGTGCTGATGCACGTCGGCGGCGATGGTCATCAATGGATTCCTTTGCGTTTCAGGAGAATCAGCGAGTCCGGCGGGGATGGAAGACCCAGCCACGCAGGAGGACGAACCGCGCTGCCGTGGCCACGAGGTTCGCCGCCACCAGCACAGCGAGCTCGACCAGGTGATGCGGGTCGGTGACGAAAATGTGCAGGACGGCCAAGGATCCGCTGGTGATCGCCAGTGCGATCGCGAACACGATGAGACCCTCGACGTGGTGCCTGGTCACGTTGGCGGTGCCGCCGATTCCGAAGGTGAATCGTCGGTTGGCCGCGGTGTTGCCGATCGCGGTCAGCAGCAGTGCGATCAGGTTCGCCGCCTGCGCGCCGAGCGAGCCCTGCAGCAGCACGAAGAGCACGGCGTAGGCCGCCGACGACACCACGCCGATCGTGCCGAATCGCACCACCTGACGGAACAGCGATCCCGGGGCGGCCGACCGCTGTGATGAACCCAGCTGTGCGGCAATGGTGTTCACCGGAATCGAGCCGTTGGCGAAGCTGCGCAGCAGCCGGCCGATACCCCTGAGATCAGCCGCCGCGGTCGCGACGATGTCCACCCGGCTGTCCGGATCGTCCACCCAGTCCACCGGGATCTCGTGGATGCGCAGACCGCTGCGTTCCGCGAGCACCAGCAGTTCGGTGTCGAAGAACCATCCGGTGTCGGCGACATGGGGCAGCAGGCGCTGGGCGACGTCGGCCCGAATCGCCTTGAACCCACACTGCGCATCCGAAAACCTCGCCGCGAGGGTGGATTTGAGGATCAGGTTGTAGCAGCGGGAGATGACCTCGCGTTTGGCGCCTCGCACCACCCGTGAGCCCCGTCCCAGCCGGGTACCGATCGCGAGGTCGGAGTGTCCCGACACCAGCGGGGCCACCAACGGCGCGAGTGCGGCCAGATCGGTGGACAGATCGACGTCCATGTAGACCAGCACGGGCGCGTCGGACGTCGACCACGCGGCGTGCAGGGCCCGACCGCGTCCCTTTTCGGGCAGTCGCAGTACGCGGATACCGCTCAGCTCGGCGGCCAGTTCAGTGGCGATCTGTGTCGTGTCGTCGGTGCTGGCGTTGTCGGCGATGGTGATGCGCGCTGAGAACGGAAAGTGCTCCCGCAGATGGCGGTGCAGGCGGTGCACCGAATCGGCGAGGGCGGCTTGCTCGTTGTATACCGGCACCACGACGTCGAGTACCGGAACGCCGGCCTCGCGCGCTATCTCGGTGGCATTGGGTCGGGATTCGAAACGGGTCCGAGCAGACATGCCACGTTCGAGGGCGAGATCGGTCATGGAACCCATCGTCGATCGGCCGGTTGTGTTGGCCATTGGGCCAAGCTGTGTGCCAGCTATGAGTTCATCGGCGGCCGGCTGAGGTCGTAGATGACCGTGCGCTCGACGTCGAGCGGCGTGAAGTGCGTCTCGACCCACTCCGCGATGTCGACCGCCGCCCGGCTTCCGCCGTGCGGCGATCCCCACGACATCATCCGACCGCCGATGAAGTAGTGGATCTGCCGCGTCGCGACGAGGTGTTGAAACTCCTCGAGCGACGGTGCGGGATCGGTGCCGTTGAAACCTCCGACCGCCATCACCGGCGCACCGCTGGCCAGCTGATAGCCCGCGGCGTTGTTGGAACCGACGACCGCCGCGGCCCAGGTGTAGTCGTCGGCGTCGCGGACCAGTGTCGCCGTCAGCGCTACCCCGGGTTTCGGTGCATCCAGCAGACCGACGGGCCCGCCGCCGAACCCGTGGCGCGATGGGCCGACGTTCGGTATCGCGCCGCCGTGCGGCGTCGCCGCCGTCACGATCGAGTATGCCGCAGGCGCAGCCAAGCACGACACGATCGCAAGTCCGGCAACAGCCCGCGCCACCGTCGGCGTCAACCGGCCGGCGACCAGCAACAGTGCCGCCGCTGCCACTCCCCCGACCGCGACCACCGCCCGCAGCCACGGCATCCACTCCGCGTGACGGGACAGCAACACCGCCGCGAGGACAGCTGTCACCAGCACTGTGCCGGACAGCGCGGTCGCAGCACGGATGTCAGATCTGTTCCGCCACAACAGTGTTGCGCCGATGCCGACACACGCGCCGGCGGCGGGCGCCAGCGCGACCGTGTAGTACGAATGCACGATGCCGTTGGCGAAGCTGAACACCATCGCGGTGACGGCAAGCCAGCCGCCCCAGAGAATCAGGGCGGCTCTCGCCGGGTCGGTGCGGGGTGCACGGCGCGTGATGAGCAGGCCGGCAACGAGACAGATCGCCGCCGCCGGCAGCAGCCATGCGATGTCCAACCCCATCCCCGCGCCGAACAGCCGGCCCCATCCGACATCATGGTTGAGATTGCCAAGACCGCCGGTCTCATCACCGGTCAACCGGCCTAAGCCGTTGTAGCCCAAGGTCAATTCGATGATGCTGTTGTGCTGCGACCCGCCGATGTACGGTCGTGACGACGCCGGCCAGAGCTCAACAAGAGCGAGGTACCACCCTCCCGATACGGCGACCGCTGCAGCCGCCAGGAGCAGGTCGCCGATCCGCCGTTTCAGCGGGCGGTGTCCCGCGACGAGGTAAGCGACCGCGAATCCGGGCAGAACCAGGAACGCTTGAAGCATTTTCGCGAGGAAGCCGAATCCGACCGCAGCACCTGCAACGACCAACCACCAACGGCCGGCGTCCTTTTCACACGCGCGCTGTACGCAGTACGCGGCAGCAACCAGCAGAAGCACCAGCAGCGCATCGGGGTTGTTGAACCGGAAGATCAACGCCGCGACCGGGGTGACGGCCAGCACCGCGCCGGCCAACAGTCCGGCGCCCGGGTCGGCGACACGGCGGACGGCCGCGTAGAGAATGCCGACGGCTGCGACACCTTCGAGCGCCTGGGGCACGAGCACACTCCAGGGGTTCAGCCCGAACAGCCGCACCGATACGTCGATGACCCACAGCGCCGCGGGCGTCTTGTCGACCGTGATCGCATTGGCGGGATCGCTGGAGCCGAACAGCATCGCCGTCCAGTCACTCGCGCCCGCCTGCGCCGCCGCTGCGTAGAAGGCGTTGGCCCAGCCGCTCGCCGAGAGGTTCCACACGTACAGCACCGCCGTCGCCGTCAGCAGCACGCCAAGTCCGAGTCGCGACCAGACAGAAATGTCCCGCGTCGCCCGGCGTGTCAGTGCATTTTCTGTCTGCTCGCGAGGAATGGCGAGGGTCGTGGTCACTGCGACAATGCTGTCTGTCCGGGCTATGCCCCCGATTGGCCCGCGCTGGGCGTTACCTGTGAATCACCGGGCAATGTCACGGTGAACACCGTCGCACCGGGCTCACTGTGCACATCGATGGCGCCGCGGTGGGCCTTGACGACGGCCGCGACGATCGCGAGTCCCAACCCGGTGCTGCCCCCGCGCCGCGAGCGCGACGTGTCGCCGCGCGCGAATCGCTCGAAGATCTCGGGCTGCAACCACTCCGGGATGCCGGGGCCGTCGTCGGCCACCGTCAACACGGCACCTCCGCCGGCGGCACGAGACAACGAGGTGGTGACCGACGTTCCCGCCGGGGTGTGCGTGCGCGCGTTGGCCAGCAGGTTGGCCAGCACCTGATGTAGCCGGGCCTCGTCGCCGGTGACGGCGACGGGCTCGTCGGGCACGTCGAGTGACCAGTTGTGGTCGGGCCCGGCGATGTGGGCGTCACTGACGGCGTCGACGACCAACCGCGAAAGGTCCACTGGCTCTTGCTCCAACGGTCGCCCAGTGTCCAGACGGGCGAGCAGCAGCATGTCCTCGACGAGTTGCGTCATCCTGGCGGTCTCGGACTCGACCCGACTCATCGCGTGTGCGACGTCGTCGGGTACGTCGCCGCGTTTGCGTTGCGCCAGCTCGGTATAACCGCGGATCGCGGCGAGCGGAGTGCGTAGTTCGTGACTGGCGTCGGCGACGAACTGACGCACCCGGGTCTCGCTGGCGTGGCGTGCGGACAGTGCACCGGCGATGCGATCAAGCATCCGGTTCAATGCTGAGCCCAGCTGCCCAATCTCGGTGTGGGCGGCCGCCGGGTCGACCTCCACGATCGGCGTCGGCAACCGAACCTCGCCCCGGTCGAGTTCCAGGTCGGCCACCTGTCGTGCCGCGGCGGAAACGGTTGACAGCGGGGCGAGTTGGCGGCGAATGATCACGATTCCCACGACCGTCCCGCCGATGAGGGCCACCGCCCCCACCACGCTGAAGATGATCGCGACGGTGAGCAGGGTGTCGTCGACCTCGGAGGTAGGCAGGCCGGTGACGATGGTCTCGCCGGGGCCGTGCGCGCGCATGGCGATCACACGGTAGCGGCCGAGCCCGTCGAGCTGCACGGTCGTCGGCGCTTCCTGTGGTTCCACGTGAGCCAGTTGTTGTGCTGCGGCGGAACTGATCTCGCTTTGACTGCCGTCGGCGTTGATGACACCGGCGTCGACCGGGGTGCCGTGCGATATCACCGCGCCGACCGTGCGGGCGGCCTGGCCGGGCGCGTTGAGGAACGCCGGCCCGGGCCCCATGTCGTCGCGAATGATCATCCGTCGCGGAAAGCGGGGCGGGAAACCGACGCCCGGTGGCGGCGGGGGCGGCAGGCCGAATTCGAATATGCCCGCGGAACGCTTGGCCGTCTCGGCGAGGCGGTCATCGAGCTGGTTGGTCAGAAAGTGTTGCAGCGCAAACATTGTGCCGACACCGATCCCCGCGCACACCAGGGCGAGCAGAAGTATCTGCGAGGCGAGCAACCGGGTCCGAAGCGACCACGTGCGCGGCGAACGCAGGCGGGTCAGCTTGCCCTCAGCGCGCTGGCTTGAGGACATAGCCGGCACCGCGCAGAGTGTGGATCATCGGTTCGCGCCCGTTGTCGATCTTCTTCCGCAGATACGACACGTACAACTCGACGATGTTGGACCGGCCGCCGAAGTCGTAACTCCACACCCGATCGAGGATCTGCGCCTTGCTCAGCACCCGTTTGGCGTTGCGCATCATGAACCGCAGCAGCTCGAACTCGGTCGCGGTCAAGGTGATCAACTCGCCCGCCCGCGTCACCTCGTGACTGTCTTCGTCGAGCACCAGGTCACCGACGACGAGCTTGGCACCGCCCGACTCGCTGGCGACCCCGGTGCGGCGCAACAGGGCGCGCAGGCGCAGCACCACCTCTTCGATGCTGAACGGCTTCGTCACGTAGTCATCGCCGCCCGCGGTCAGACCGGCGATCCGGTCCTCGACCGAATCCTTGGCGGTCAGCAGCAGCAGTGGCAGGCCCGGGATCTGTTCGCGCAGTCGGTGCAGGACGTCCAGCCCGCTCATGTCCGGCAGCATCACGTCGAGCACCACCACGTCGGGCGGATTCTGGCGGGCCAGGGCGATGGCGGTGGCCCCGTCGCCGGCCGTCGCGATGTCCCAGCCCTCGTACCGCAGGGCCATCGACACCAACTCGGCCAACACCGGTTCGTCGTCGACCACCAGCACATGGATGGGGTTGCCGTCGGCCCTTCGCATCACGACACGTGCAGGCTCCGAGTCGTTGACCGTCGCACCGTTGGAACTCACCACACATCCATTATCGACAAGGCTGTAAGCGATCCCTGTGCGTTCCCTATGCGCCAGCTGTGAAGGTGCCGACACATATCAGGTACACAGCCGACACACATGATGCTCGTGCAGCGTGGACGCATGACGACCGATCAGATCTGGGGCACCCCACAGCCGGCTCAACGCTGGGGCGTACGGGAAAGCGTCACGGCCGTCGGCGTGGCGGCGGTCATCGCAGCGCTGGGCGGTGCCGCCATCTACGCCGCCACCGGCTCGCACGCCCAGCAATCCTTCGGACATGGACCGCCACCAGGCGGTTTCGCGTCTGCGCAGATGATGTCCGCGCTGCCCGCCCTGCATGGGGAGCTGGTCGTCGAAGACGGCAAGGGCGGTTACTCCACCCTGCTCACGCAGACCGGGACGGTGACGGCGATGTCGCCGAGCAGCGTCACGGTGCGCAGCGCGGACTCCTTCGCCCAGACGTATGACCTGCAGCCGTCGACCCGCACAACTCACCCCATCGCGGTCAACGACGAGGTGTCGATCCAGGCCACCCGCGACGGTCAGCGGGTGATCGTCAACACCGTCGACGACAGAATCGGTCCCGGCGGCCCTGCCGGACCACCGGGACCTACCCCCCACAACTGAGACACCTACGGTGTCGGAGCCGGCTCGGCCGTCACCTCGGGTGAGGCGCTCGGAGTCTCGATCTCGGTCTGGCCCGTCTCCGAGGTAGTGGTTTCGCCGAGCGTGATCTCGGGCCCTTCGCCGACGGTGGCAGTGCCCTCATCGTTGGTGGTCAACGCCACGCCTAGAACACCCATCGCCAAGACTGCAGCCGTGCCAACCCCGGCGGACGCGATCTTGATTCGGTTCATCATCACTCCTTCGCCCCTGTCGCAACGGTCTCGGGTGGCGTAGTGATCGGCGGCGTCGCGGCCGAGGTTTCGGGGGCCTCGGGCGCCACGGTTTCGGTGATCGTTTCGCCGGTCGTGATCTCCGAGGTGGTGACCGGACCAGGCGGCGGCGGTTCGGGCTCGTCCTGAGCCGCGCTCACGCCGGTCGCCGATATGCCGAAGATGCCCATCGCCAGCAGAGCGCTGGTGCCCAAAGTGGCCGCGCCCAGCTTCAACTGCTTCGATTCCACCTTGACCTCTCCATTCGGTCTTCGCGAGCCACGTCAGAACGCGACTCATCAACAGTGCCTGACGGGGTCAACACTGACCCCTACACCGGTGGGTAACCGAAGTGGAAAGAGGTGAAACGACTACTTGGCGGCCTCTTCCTCAGAAGGCAGGGGTGCGGGCCCCTTCATCAGGGGTTTGGCGATGCCGACAGTGGGCGCATTCGGCGGCGTGGTCTGCGTGCTCGTCGAGCCGACGGTCATCGACGACGATTTCGCCACCGCGGCGCCGTCGTGCTCCTGGGCCACCATCAGACCGATCGCTGCCATTGCGACCACCGCGCTGGCACCGATCGTGGCCAGACACATCCTGAGCTCGCCCCGGGCTTTGTTCCTGTGCTGACTACCCATCTCACGTTCCCTTCTCGCGCGAGTGTTTCTGCAGCGGCGCAGTCATCGTTGAAATGCAGCTCAACACCACTGAACGCGCCGAATCTGGAAACGCGCCGCACGCCACCTGTGAGTTGTCCAGAGGTCAGCCGCCCGCATCTCATAACCTGTGCGCATGCAGCCCACGTGTGGACCTACCGGATGACGCGCTTCCTCGCGCGCCGGCTGCTCAACTACTTGGTGCTGCTGGCACTGGCGTCGTTGTTCGTGTTCCTGCTCGCCTGGTACCAGTTCGATCCGCTGGACAGCCTGGAAAGCCGCAATCCGCGTCCCCCGCAGGCCGTCATCGACGCCAAACGCGTCGAACTCGGTCTGGACAAGCCTCCGCTGCAGGCTTATGCGCACTGGGCGGCCGGGGCGATCCGCGGCGATTTCGGCACCACCGTCGGCGGGCAGCCGGTTTCGGAGGAGCTGTGGCGGCGAGTCGGGGTCAGCCTGCGACTGCTCATCATCGGCTCGGTGGTCGGAACCATCATCGGCGTGGTCGCGGGCGCCTGGGGCGCGGTCAGGCAGTACCGCCTCAGTGACCGTGTCATCACCGTGCTCTCACTGTTGGTCATCAGCACGCCGACGTTCGTGATGGCCAACCTCCTGATTCTGTCGGCGCTCGGCGTCAACAACGTGCTTGGCGTCCAGCTCTTCGAATACACCGGTGAGACGTCACCGGACGCGATCGGGGGTGCCTGGAACCAGTTCGTCGACCGGCTGCAGCATCTGGTGTTGCCGACCTTCACGTTGGCGTTGGGAGCGATCGCGGTGTACAGCCGCTATCAACGCAACGCGATGCTGGACGTGCTCGGTCAGGACTTCATCCGCACCGCCCGCGCCAAGGGGCTGACCAGACGGCGCGCACTGTTCAAGCACGGTCTGCGCACGGCGTTGATTCCGATGGCGACGCTGTTCGCCTACAGCGTCGCAGGCCTGGTCACCGGCGCGGTGTTCACCGAGAAGATCTTCGGCTGGCACGGTGTCGGCGAATGGGTGGTGACCGGCATCCTCACCCAGGACATCAACATCGTCGCGGCGATCACCATGCTGTCGGCCGTAATGATCCTGCTCGCGGGTCTGCTCTCCGATGTGGTGTACGCGGCGCTCGACCCGAGAGTCCGAGTCTGATGAGCGAACCGGTAACCCAAGAAACGTCGACGGTCGCGCAGTCAGGCGTCGACGTCGCAGGCTTCGCATCGCGACGCACCCTGGTGCTGCGGCGGTTCGTGCGCAACAAGCCCGCGGTGGCGTCCCTGATATTGCTGGCGCTGATGTTCGTCGCCTGCTACGCCCTGCCGCCGCTACTGCCGTACAGCTACAGCGACCTCGACTACTTCGCGCTGCAGCAGCCGCCGAACGTCGACCACTGGTTCGGCACCAACGCACTCGGGCAGGATCTGCTGGCCCAAACCCTGCGCGGTATGCAGAAATCCATGCTGATCGGTGTCTGCGTGGCGTTCATCTCGACGATCATTGCGGCAACCGTGGGCGCGATCGCCGGCTACTTCGGCAGTTGGCGCGACCGCACCCTGATGTGGCTGGTCGATCTGATGCTGGTGGTGCCGAGCTTCCTGCTCATCTCGATTGTCGTGCAGCGCACCAAAGGTGACATCTTCTGGTTGATCGTGCTGCTGGCCGCGTTCAGCTGGATGATCAGCTCCCGGATCGTACGGGGTATGACGATGAGCCTGCGCGATCGCGAATTCGTCGCCGCCGCACGGTATATGGGTGTCAGCAACACGCGGATCATCCTGCGGCACATCATCCCTAACGTCGCGTCGATCATCATCATCGACACCGCGCTCAACGTCGGCGTCGCCGTCCTCGCCGAGACCGGCCTGAGCTACCTGGGCTTCGGCATCCAGCCGCCGGATGTATCGCTAGGCACCCTGATCGCCGACGGTACCAAGTCAGCGACCACCTTCCCGTGGCTGTTCCTTTTCCCCGCAGGCGTTCTCGTGTTGATCATCCTGTGCGCCAACCTCGTCGGCGACGGGTTGCGCGACGCGCTCGATCCCAGCGCCAGGCAGTTGCGGAGGCGGCGGAAGTGAGCCTGCTGGAGGTACGTGACCTCACCGTCGCCTTTCCGACCGACGCCGATCCGGTGAATGCGGTGCGCGGCATGAACTTTGACGTCAACCCGCGCGAGGTCGTCGCCCTGGTCGGCGAATCGGGTGCCGGCAAGTCGGCCAGCGCGATGGCCGTCGTCGGCCTACTACCCGAGTACGCGACGGTGGCCGGCTCCATCAAACTGCACGGCGACGAGCTCATCGGGTTGTCGGATCGACGGATGTCGGAGATCCGCGGCAAGAAGATCGGCACCGTCTTCCAGGATCCGATGTCGGCGCTCACCCCCGTCTACACCGTCGGCGATCAGATCGCCGAGGCGATCGAGGTCCATCAGCGCGACGTCACCCGACGGGCGGCCAAGGCCCGGGCCGTCGAACTGCTCGAACTCGTCGGGATCGCCCAGCCGGAGCGCCGGGCGCGGTCGTTTCCGCACGAGCTGTCCGGCGGCGAGCGGCAGCGGGTGGTCATCGCGATGGCCATCGCCAATGACCCCGATCTGCTGATCTGCGACGAGCCGACCACCGCGCTGGACGTCACCGTGCAGGCGCAGGTCCTCGACGTCCTGAAGACCGCGCGCGACGTCACGGGTGCCGGCGTGCTGATCATCACCCACGATCTCGGGGTGGTCGCCGAGTTCGCCGACCGCGCGCTGGTGATGTACGCCGGACGCCCCGTCGAGATCGCCACCGTCGAAGAGCTGTACCGCGACCGCCGGATGCCCTACACCGCCGGGCTTCTCGGCTCGGTACCCCGGCTCGACACCCCGCAGGGCTCGCGACTGGTGCCCATCCCAGGCGCCCCGCCGTCGATGGCAGCGCTGCCACCGGGCTGCCCGTTCGCCCCGCGCTGCCCGCTCGCCATCGACGACTGCCGCGCCGCGGAACCGGACCTGCTCGAGATGGGCCCGGACCACACCGCCGCATGCATTAGGACCGACCAGGTCGCCGGCCGCAGCGCCGCGCAGATCTACGGCGTGTCCACCGAACCTCCCGCCCGCACAGAGATCTCGGACTCGTCCGTCGTGCTGCGTGTCCAAGACCTCGTCAAGACGTTCCAGCTGACCAAGGGTGTGGTGTTCCGCAGGCACGTCGGCGAGGTACGTGCGGTCGACGGTGTCAGCTTCGAGCTGCGGCAGGGCCGCACGCTGGGCATCGTCGGTGAATCCGGCTCGGGCAAGACGACCACGTTGCACCAGGTGCTGGGGCTGACCGCGCCGCAATCGGGTTCGATCGAGGTGCTCGGCCACGATGTTGCGACGCTGGATCGGCACGCCCGCCGCGAGCTGCGCGGCGACCTGCAGGTCGTTTTTCAGGATCCGGTCGCGTCGCTGGACCCCCGTCTCCCGGTGTTCGATGTTCTCTCAGAGCCGTTGAGCGCCAACGGTTTCGACAAGAGTCAAATCGACGACAGAGTGGCCGAACTGCTCGGCATCGTCGGACTGCGACGGGAGGATGCCACCCGCTACCCGGCGGAGTTCTCCGGCGGCCAGAAGCAGCGCATCGGCATCGCCCGAGCGTTGGCCACCCAGCCCAAGATCCTCGCGCTCGACGAGCCTGTGTCCGCGCTCGACGTGTCGATCCAGGCGGGCATCATCAACCTCCTGCTCGACCTGCAGCAGCGGTTCGACCTGTCCTACCTGTTCGTCTCCCACGACCTGTCGGTCGTCAAACATCTCGCCCACCGGGTGGCGGTGATGTACAAGGGTTCGATCGTCGAGCAAGGCGACGGTGACCAGGTGTTCAACCGCCCGCAACACGACTACACCCGCCGACTGCTTGCTGCGGTTCCGCAACCGGAGGTCAAACGCAGCTAGAGTCTGTGCGCATGAGGATCCGACGCTTCGCTCAGACCTTGGGACTAGCAGCTGTGATCGCCGCCCTCACCCTGTCCGCCTGCTCCGGCAGCAACCAGGAGGCGCCGTCGGCGGGTGGATCCGCGGAAGTCGGCACCACCAACGACATCAACCCGCAGGACGTCGCCAACCTGCGGGAGGGCGGCAACCTCCGGCTGGCGCTCAACGACTTCCCGCCGAACTTCAACTCGCTGCACATCGACGGCAACACCGGCGACGTCGGCTCGCTCATGCGCTCCACGATGCCGCGCGCGTTCCGAATCGCCGCCGACGGGTCGGCCACGGTCAACACCGACTACTTCACCAGCGTGGAGCTGACGAGCACCGACCCCCAGGTCGTGACCTACACGATCAACCCCAAGGCGGTGTGGAGCGACGGCACCCCCATCACGTGGGAGGACATCCAGTCGCAGGTCAATGCCATGAGCGGTAAGGACAAGAACTTCGCGATCGCGGCCACCAACGGCAGCGACCGGGTCGAGAAGGTCGAGCGCGGAGTGGACGACCGGCAGGCTGTCGTCACCTTCGCCAAGCCGTGGGCCGACTGGAAAGGCATGTTCGCCGGCAGCACCGTGCTGTTGCCGAAGACGTCGACGGCCACCCCGGAGGCCTTCAATCGGGCGCAACTCAATGGGCCGGGCCCGTCAGCCGGACCGTTCATCATCTCCAACCTCGACCGTGGGGCGAAGCGGATCACGTTGACGCGCAACCCCAAATGGTGGGGTGAGAAACCACTGCTGGACAGCATCACCTACCTGGTTCTCGACGACGCGGCACGGATTCCCGCATTGCAGAACAACACCATCGACGCCACCGGCCTCGCCACCCTCGACGAGATGGAGATCGCGCGACGCACCAAGGGGATCGCCATCCGCCGCGCCCCCGGGCTCGGTTGGTATCACTTCACGTTCAACGGGGCCCCCGGCAGAATCCTCGCCGACCCCGCACTGCGACGGGCGGTCGCCATGGGCATCGACCGCAACACCATCGCCGCAGTCACCCAGCGTGGGCTCGCCGACAACCCTGTCCCGCTGAACAACCACATCTTCGTCGCAGGCCAGGAGGGCTACCAGGACAACAGCGGTGTCGTCGCCTACGACCCCGAGAACGCCAAGAAGGTGCTCGACGGGCTCGGCTGGCGGATGAACGGCCAGTTCCGCGAGAAGGACGGTAAGCAACTGGTCATCCGCGACGTGCTCTTCGACTCACTCGGGACGCGACAGTACGGCCAGATCGCACAGAACAATCTCGCGCAGATCGGCGTCAAACTCGAACTCGACATCAGGCCGGCCGCCGGCTTCTTCACCGACTACGTCACGGTGGGCAACTTCGATATCGCCCAATTCGCCTGGAGCGGTGACGCATTCCCGTTGGCGAGCCTGACCCAGATCTATCGCACCGACGCGGAGAGCAACTTCGGCAAGATCAGCAGCCCGCAGATCGACGCCAAGATCGAGGAGACGGTCGGCGAACTGGATCCGGCGAAGGCGCGGATGCTGGCCAACGAACTCGACAAGATGCTGTTCGAAGAGGTGTTCAGTCTCCCGCTGACGCAGTCGACCGGAAACATCGCGGTACGAAGCAATTTGGCGAACTTCGGGGCGTTCGGGTTGGCCGACCCGGACTACACGAAGATCGGCTTCATGAAGTAGCGCGCCGCACAGTTCGCGGAACCACCGCGGGCACCGCCGCTTCCAGGGCAGCCGCCGCTTCGATCCCCCAGATCAACGCGCGAACCGCCAACCCGGGCGGCTTCGAATCCAGCGCGGACTCGCGTTCCGGCAGCTGCTCGATCGCACCGTCGTAGATCGACTTGACGATGTCCAGGGCGGCTCGTTCGCGAAAATCGACGATGCTGTGTCCGGCGGTCGCCAGGTTGACCAGGACCGCATTCGGGATCAGCGACGCGACTCGGCGGGCCACCGTCGGCGGGGTGATCAGGTCGCGACCCCCGGAGAGCACCACCGTCGGCCAGGTGAAGTTCGGCATCTCGGCGACCAGATCGAAGGGTTCGGCATCGAATTCCGTTGTGTCTGGGGCTGCTTCGCGATACGCCACCGCGGGATCGAACGGTTCGCCATCAGGTGTCGCCCCATAGTTGAGTTCGCGGTATCCGATGCGGCCGACGAGATCGGGTTCGTGCCGATACGGCGCCTTGCGCTCGAACATCAGACTCGTGGCGTGGGCCATCCCTGACCACAACCAGCGCCGCCCGGTGAGCAGCAGGTCCAGTTGGCGCTGCAGCAGCGTCGGCCCGGCGAAGCCGTAGACGGCCATGGCCAGTTGCGTGGCCGCCGGCGTCAACTGGTCTTCGTGGACCAGGCGTCGCACCTTGGGTGCCAGGTCGGCGGTCTCGGGGTCGTCGCCGTTCCACAGCAGTCGGCGTGCCGCCTCGCGGACGGCGTCGATGTCCTGCGCGGAGAGCACCGGCGAGTCCAGCACCATCGCGTGCACTCGATTCGGATGGCGGACCCCGAACCCCGCAGCGAGATAGGTGCCGTAGGACGTGCCGTAGATGACCGCCTTGTCGACACCCGCGTCATCGAGTACGGCGACAACGTCGTCGACGGCCTGGGCGATCGTCAGCGCCTCCGGCGGCAGATCGGCGCCGCGGTCGTCATGGCGTGACATGCCTACTCCGCGGTGCTCGATCATGATCACATCGAGGCCCTCGGCTACCGCACGGCGCCGAAACCCCCTGTACAACGCGATCGACGCGGCGCCCGGACCGCCGGGGATCACGACCAGCGGATGTGCGGACTTGCGGCCGGTCCGGACGTAGTAGAGGTCGAACTCCTCATCGGTGCCGTCCTGGCCGGCCCGCACCGGCCGCCGGACGGCCCGAACACCTGGCAGCGCCGCGAGTTTGTCGTGCGCCCGCCGACGCTTGGCGTTCATGGTCATCACGTCCATTGTGCCCTCAGCGCGCCGAGGTTCTATAGAGTCGCGGAACGAATGGATCACACCCACGGAACCGAGGCAGGCGTGCGAACTGGAGAGTTCTTCGAGGGAGCCACGAAGGCGTTCGAGGTGCTGGGCGTCTTGTCGATGATCATCGGCTTCCTGTTCGCCTTCGCGCTGTCGGTGGTGACCTGGGCGCGCACAAAGAGCGGCGGCCGCGCGTTCAAGACGTTGCGGGAATCACTGGGAGGAGCAATCCTTCTCGGCCTCGAACTGCTTGTCGCAGCGGACATCGTCAAGACCGTCACGTCGACGCCGTCGCTGACCGACGCCGCCGTGCTCGGGCTGATCGTCCTCATCCGGACGGTGCTCAGCTTCACGATCCAGATCGAGATCGACGGTGTCGCACCGTGGCGCAAGGCGCTGAGAACCGGACCGGAGGTGCTGGCCAGCGCGGCTCGCAAGGCCATGCAACCGGAGCCCGGCGCCTAGGTCATTGGCCTGCGGCCCTGATGATGTCCGCCGCCTTCTCGCCGATCAGCACGCTGGGCGCGTGGGTGTGCCCGCGGATGATCGTCGGCATCACCGATGCGTCGGCGACGCGCAACCCGTCGACGCCGCGGACCCGCAACTCGGGGTCGACGACGCTGGCATCGTCGCGGCCCATCCGGCAGGTACCCACCGGGTGATAGAGCGTGTGCGACAACGAGTTCAGCGCCCGCTCCATTGTTTCGTCGTCGAGGGTCGTGGCGTTGAGCGGCCTTGCGATCGCGCCGATGATGCCGTTGAGCGCAGGCGATTTCGCGATGGTGGCGCACATCCGCAGACCGGCCATCAACGCCTCGCGGTCTGCTCCCGCGGGGTCGGTGAGATAACGCGGGTCGATGATCGGCTTGTCCTTGGGATTTGCGGTCCGCAACGTGATGGTGCCGCTGCTGCGCGGCTTCAGCAGGATCGGCCCCATCACGACCGCATGGCCTGGATACGGGTCGCCGATCCCCTCCTCGAAGTACGGTGCAGGAGCGAAGATCAGCTCCAGGTCCGGCAATTCGAGATCCGCGCGGCTCTTCACGAACCCGTACGCCTCGCCGACGTTGGAGGTCAGCATGCCCCGTCTGCGGATGAGATAGTTCAACAGTTCGAGTGGCTTCTCGGCCGCGAAGAGCGAGTCGTTCGGCACGTCGAATCCCAGTGGCACGACAAGATGATCGAGTAGATTGGCGCCGACTTCCGGTGACGGGGCAACCACTTCGATGCCGTGCTCCTCGAGCTGGTCACGGTCACCGATACCGGAGAGCATCAACAGCTGCGGGCTGTTGATCGCGCCACCGCAGAGGATCACCTCACGGTGTGCGCGCACCACCTGCCTGGTGCTGCCCTTGTCGAACTCGACGCCGACGGCGCGACGCCCGTCGAACAGCACCTTGGTCGCGGTCGCCTCGGTCAGCAGTGTCAGGTTCGGCCGTTTGAGCGCGGGCCGCAGGTAGGCATCGGCGGTGCTCCACCGCGCGCCGCGGCGTTGCGTGACGCGGGTTTCGCAGAAGCCCTCCGGCTCAGCCTGATTAGGTTCTTCGATGCGGTAGCCGCATTCCTCGACGGCCTTCAGCCACGCTGCGGTGGACGTGCGGGGGCTTCGTTGACGCGCGATCGACAGCGGGCCGCTCTCGATGCGGGTCAGATACGGTTCGAGATGGGCGTAGTCCCACTGTTCGCCGGCGACCGCACCCCACTCGTCGTAGTCCGCGGCGAAGCCGCGCACCCACATCATCGCGTTCATCGACGAGGAGCCACCGAGCATTTTGCCTCGCGGCCAATAGATCTCGCGCCCGTCGAGTTCCTTCTGCGGTTCCGTCAGATAGTCCCAGTCCATCGGAGTGCGCATCAGCTTGGCGAAACCCGCGGGGATGTGGATGAATTTATCCTTGTCCTTCGGCCCGGCTTCGAGCACCACGATTTGGGAGGAGGTGTCGGCGCTGAGGCGATTGGCCACTACCGATCCAGCAGAACCAGTTCCCACAACGACATAGTCGGCGTCCACGCGCCGGAGTCTATGAGTCCGGTGGGTATCGATGGGGCCGCTTGGCGTGGATGCGCCGCCCCGAATCGCGCGAGCAGACGCAAAATGGCCCGACACGCCGGGAGAAGTGTGCACTCTGCGTCTGCTCGCCAGGGGACTCGGTGGGTCAGCTAGCAATTTCGGCGCGGTCGAGGTGGTAGAAAAGTCGGCCGACGAGGTCAAAGGGTCGACGGCGGACATCGTCGACGACGATCGGCACGATGGTGTAGCCACACTCCTGGAGCCGCGCCGTCTTGGTCCGGTCGTGCCGCAGCGCAGCAGCAGTGGCATGCCATTCCATACTTTCGTATTCGGCGATGACCATCGCCTCCGGCCACGCGAAGTCAACTCGCCACAGTTCGCCACAGCGATCCACGATCTCGTACTGAAGCACCGGCATCGGCAAGCCCCCGTCGATGAAGACCAATCGTGCTTCGCTCTCCATCGGCGACTCTGCACGACCGTCTGCATACGACGCCAGCTCTCGGACTTTCACGATTCCACGCCTACCTTTCTGCTCGGCTATCGCCGCGTGGAGTTCCACCGGGCTGCAAGCCCCGCTGTGGAGCACGGCGTCGAGTGTCGCCAGCGCCCGGGAACGTCGGAGATCGCGCGCGATTTCTACCGCCGTCCACGCAGGTGCCGTCGCAAGCCGCCCGTCTATTCGCCGTAGCGGCGCTCCAGCCCGTTGATGCACCATCAGATTTGGTGCCGGCCGTAAGCGGACGCCAGGGTCAAGCACGTGGATCCGGGTCGATTGCTCCGTATCGAAGCCGTACAACTGGGCCGCCGTCGACATACACGCGACGATTGTCTTACCGGTCATCAGGTCGAGCCCAGATAGTCGAGCCTTGATGTCGGGTTGGCCCAACGTATATACGCCGTGCCACACGCGAACGATGGCGCCGGCTTTCACGTAGTCGGAAAGGGTTCTGTGGGACAGCACGGATAGCAACTGTTTTCGGGTGGCAAGACCACCGCCGGAAGCGAATACCTCTTCGATGAACACCGCTCGACACTGAAAGATCTGGCGACGATCGAACAGGGCCCCCCAACCGATCTGGGGACAAACTCGAAGTTGTGGATGGCCGAGCAGACACAAAATGACCCGACACGCCGGGGAAGTCGGAACCTTTGCGTCTGCTCGCCGGTAGTTAGGCGGACAGCGCGATGTGGTGCGCCCCCTCGACGGCGGCGTACCGCTGCGGGCTGCACGTCAGCACGATCACCTGCCCGTCACCGCCGACGGCGTTGAACACCGCACCCATCTTGACCAGTCGGTCGGCGTCGGTGAATCCCAGGGCGTCGTCGATCACCACCGGAACGGTGTCCTCCTTGGCGACCAGCGCAGCGCCGGCCAACCGCGCGACGATGCCCAGCTGCTCCTTGGCGCCGCCGGACAGCGACTCGTAGGGAACCGTGCGACCAGACAGCGTCCGGCTGCAGATCTTCAGATCGCTGTCGATCTCCACTTCGAAACTGTCACCGAAGACGAGGCGACCGAGCCGCTCCACCTCGGTCCGGAACGGGTCGACGTAACGCAGCCGTGTGGCATCACGGTGCCGAATGATCACCGACCGCAGCAGTTCCGCGGCCCGGGCCCGCCGCTGCACCCGCAGGTATTCCGCCTCGGCGTGTTCGCGTTCGGTCTCCGCCGCGTCTAGTTGCCCCTTGCGACCTTCGGTGCCGTACACCTTCAGCTGAGTCTTGACCTCGCGGAGCGCCTCGGCCACCTCGTCATGCTCGCGGCCCACCTCCTCGGCCCGACGGGTGGCGTCGTTGAGCGCGGCGGCGACAGCGTCCGGAGCCGCTTTGGCCAGCTCGGCGCTGAGCTCGGCGACGAGGGTGTTCGCGCGTCGCGCCTCCTGCTCACATGTTTCCGCCTTGGCGGTCAACTCCTCGTCTGCGGTGGTCCCACGCTGCCGCGCCAGCTGGTCACGCGCGAGGGTGAGCTGGCCCTGCTCGGTGGTGAGCTTCTCCCGCATCAGCGCGACCCGAGTCTCGCGCTCCCCCAACTGCTTTGCCGCGGCCTCGGCAACCTTGCGATGCTTCTCGCAGTCCGCGATGGCCTGCGCCGCGGCGGTGGTGGCCGCCTGGAGTTCGGCTCGTGCGGCGTCCGCGTCGGCTTCGAACAGGTCGGCGGCGACGGGCTGGCGCGCAGTCAGCTCGGCCAACCGGGTCTGCAGCTGGTCGACCGACGCGTCGCCGGTCAACGCCTCGATTCGTGCGACCAGCCGATCCCGGGTGGTCACCAGTTGCAGCCGGCGCTGGTCGAGGGCGCGCGCCGCGGCGACATCGGCGACACCGGCCTTCGCCAACTCGGAGGCCAAAAGCTGCTGGGCCGCTTCGAGTTTGGCATGCGTCTCCGACGCCGGCGTGCTCGGCGCCAGGCGCGCAGTCAGCACCCCCGGCACTTCGATCTCGGTCTGCGAGCTCACTCCGGTCGACCAGGACTGGCCCGCCTCGAGTGCACGTACTTCACCGCCCACGCGCACCTCGACGTCGGCGATCGCCACCAGCTCGAGGTGCGCCGACATCAGTTCGACCTGTGCCATCGCGACGTCGACCGCCGAGTTCGCCGCCTCGATGGCGCGCATGCCCTCGCCGGTCAGCGCGATGCTCGCCAGCTCCGCCTCGGTGCTGTCCAGATCGCGTTGTGCCCCAGCGATCTTGGCCAGCATCCCCGCCAGCCGATCGGCCTCCTCGCGCGCGACCAGCTGGTCCACGGTCCGGCGGGCTGCATCGGCGCGGCCCTGCGCGGCCGTCATCGCCGTCCGCGCCTCCTCGGCGACCACGTCGGCGGCCTGCTTCACCTCGGCGGCGGTGGCCAGCGCCTCGGCCGCCTCGGCGGCCGAGGCTTCGAGCTCGACGATGGCTTCGGCCCGTCCGTCGATCGCGTCCCGCAACGCGCGCCGATCGTTGACCGCCGTTGCCGCCGCGGTGCGGCCGGCCTCCGCCGCGGCAGCGACCAGCTCGGCCTGTTTGAGCTCGCCTGCCAGCGCGGCAACCGCTTCGGCAGCAGCCTGGGCCGCCGTCAGTTGCTTTGAGGCGTCGGTGCGGGCCGCGGTCAGCCGGGCCAGCTCCTCGGTGAGTTCGGCATGCCTGCGTACCGCGTCGTCGACCTCTGCGATGGCGGCCGCGCACCGGGCCAGCTCCTGGTCGGCGGCCTGGAGCCGTTTCTGGGCGGCAGCCCACTCCCCGGTGGGGCGGCCGGTGCGGGTGAAGTAGTTGAGGTACTCGGTCTCGATGCGGTCGACCAGCAGCGTGTCGGTTCCGTTGGCGGCCGACGGCACCGAAGCATCGGTCGGGGCGACCGCGGCGCCGGCAGCGACGTCGAGCGCGCGCGACAGCGCATCACACCCCGACAGGTCCACGGCTTCGGTGGCTGTCGACTGCAACACCCGCTGGGCCTGCCACAGGCAGGTGTCGACGGTCTCCTCCAGCATGGCCCTGACCCGGTCGTGCGCCTCGTCTCCGGTGAGCTGTTCACGCCGCGGCGCCAGCACCGTCAATTCGGTCTCGGCCCGCTTGTGAAAACGCTTGCGGTAGACGAATCGATAAGGGCCGGTGGAGATGTCCGCGGTGATCTCGGCGCCGACGTCGGCATGCGTCGGCTTGACCTGCTTGACCTCTTTTTTGGATGAGCGGTCCTTGGCCTCCAGAAGCAGGTCCAGCGCCTCGATCATCGACGACTTGCCGATCTCGTTGGCGCCGCTCACCACCACGACACCGCGGTCGGGGAACTCGATTTCGCGGTGCACGATGCCGCGGTAGTTGGTCAACACCAAGCGGTGCAGTTTCACGCCACACCCCTGTCGGCCAGACGCAGCAGCAGCGCCAACGCCGCCCGCGCGTCGTCGGCGTCGGCGCCATCGGAGCGCGCCGTGGCCACCAACTCGTCGACCGCGGCCGCTGCGAAGCCGCCGATCCCGAGGTCGTCGAACTCACCGTCGGCGGGTGTCACCGCGATTTCGGATTGCTTGTCCCACACGGTGAGTGCGGCGAACAGGCGCGCGTACTTGTCCAGGCACGCATCGAGGGTGGCCTTGTCGGTGACCGTCAGCGAACCGGTCAGACCGACGCGCACGACGGTGCGCTCCTTGTCGGGCATCAGGTCCAGATTGAGATCCAGATCGGCGATGTCACGACTGCTGTCGACCGAACGGCGCAGCGTCACGAACCGCCACCGACCCACCTTGCGGGGTTCGACCCGCACCGGCACCGAAGGATCTGCCTCGTCGAGGTTTACCACCAGCACATGACCGGGATCTGTCTCGATGTCGTCGTAGTTGGTGACCTCTGGCGAACCGGAGTACCAGATACGGCCGGTGGAACCGACCTGCATGCGAGAGTGCTTGTCGCCCAAAGCCACATAGTGCACCGCCCCGCGCGCGATGGCGGCCTCCAGCGCCGCCAAGCGAATCAACGACGGCCGATCCTTGTCGGGAACGAAGATGTCGACCCCGCCGTGGCCGACGACGATGCGGGCGACGCCGTCGGCGGGCAGGTCATCGAGCACGGAGGCGACAGGATCTGCGACCGGGGCCTTGGAGGTCCACGGCGCAGCGACCAGTTGCAGGCCCGGCCGCACCTCATACACACCAGGTCGATCGAGGACCGTCACGTTCTCCGGGCACTCGGACCGAAACAGCGGGCTGGTGTAGACCGACGATGCATCCAGCGGATCGTGATTGCCGGGCAGCAGGTACACCGGGACGCCGATGGCGCGCATCGCCTCCAACGACTGGCTGACGTCCCGGGGCGCGAGTTGGTTGTGCTCGAAGACGTCGCCGGCGACGACCACGAACTCGGCTCCGGTGTCGGCGGCGAGCTCACCGATACCGGCCACGACATCGCGCCGCGCGGCCGAATAGCGGGGCTGCGCCTCACCGTTGAGGAAGTAGCGGGTCATGCCGAGCTGCCAGTCGGCGGTGTGAACAAATCGCATCTCGGCCCATCCCCTTCCACTCTCCGTGTCGGCCGGTCTCTTTGCCGGGCATGGCGAGTGTAGGTCCGGGCGCCGACAAGTCCGGTGAGGCGCGGCGGGGCTCAGATCAACGCAACACGTCCACCGGAAGCTCGTCCTCACCACTTTTCGATTGCGATGCACCACGGCGCTCGCGAGTTCGACTCCGCATGGCGAGAACAAGTTCCACCGCGAGTACGGCCAGGAGCGACACACCGAAAACCGGGAAGATGAGCGCCAGACCGACGGCGGCTCCCGAGACCGCGATCACCACGAGCCGTGGCGCGTTGGCACCAGTGCCGGCGCTAACCCGGCCTGGGACTCCGCTACGCCCGGCGGGCCGGCGCCTCCACCACATCAGAAGCCCGGTTAGCGCGCTGATGAGCACGCCGAGGCATGCCAGCGTCGCCACGACGCGGGTCAGTAATCCGAACTGGTTGCCCATATGCATCGCTATGCCGAAACTGGTCAGTTGGGAGAGCGCTCCATCCTCTGCTGCGGTGGCGTTGGCGATGGTCCGGCCGGTGAACTGGTCGAGAAAGAGCGCGCGCTGCTCCGACAGCTTCTGCGGCCATGCGTTGACCACGGTGTAGCTGCCGTACACCGTTTCCCCGTCCGCTGTCACATCTGCCGGCGGGATGATGGCGTAGCCGGGGACCATTTTCTCGCCTTTCGCGAGCCGGTCGATGTCGGCGAACGAGAGCCGCTGCGGAACCGCGCTGTCGGTTGTTGATGCGAAGACCGGGTCATCGGTAGCGGCCCACGCGATTCGACGACCCAGCCGGTCGTAGTCGCCCATCGTCGCTGGCGTCGAAGGCGCTTCAACCTCCGCCGAGGGCGTGACGATCGACGAAACGGCGCGCCAGTTCTCACCCCAATACCGCGACCACGTCAAACCCGACAGCACATAACAGATGAGAACGACCGCGAGCACCACACCGGTCAGCGCGTGCATATCTCGCCACCGGATCCGACCGCCACTAACCCATCGGATCTTCAGCAACGGCTTCGCGGCCTCGATCGCTCGTGGCCACCATAGGTAGACCCCGCTGGCGATCAGCACAAGGATCCAGACCGCCGTTAGCTCCATCCAGAGGTTTCCAACCCCGACTGCAATCACGGGGTCGGGATACGACGTCGGCGCGATCAGGTGTCCGAGCGATGGCAGGTGCACGTGCGGTCCATCGTTGCCGAATAGTCGGTGCAGCTGATTCGCCCACCCGACGAGTCCGGACAATTCACTGCGCTGTCCGAGATATCGCCCGGTGTACGGGTCGATGAAGACCTGGATGAGATTGGCTTCCCCGGCCGGAAGCGAGAGCCCGTCGGGCGGCACAAAGTCGACCCGGGTCGACCGGTTCACGGCGGCCGGCGGGGTAACGGCATCGAGGGTGTAGTCCGCGCCGACGTTCTGCTCGGCGGCGGCGATCTGGTCATCGAGCGACATCGCTTCAGGCCCCTCGGCGACCAAATACAGATCACGGTTCAGCCAGTCGTTCAGCGGTTGGGAGTAAAGGATCACGAGACCGGAACACGCCAGCAGCACAAGTGCCGGTCCCGCGAAAACACCCACCCAGAAATGCAGGCGCCAGATGCGCCTCAAGGCAGCCGCATCGCGGTGGCGCTTAATGGTGCTTGATGTGGTCATCGGTGGCACCTGGGTACCAACAGGGCTGTATTCAACAACTGATTTACGTCCTTCTATGAGGTAGGTAGAAAGGGAACCCGTTGCAGCGCAGTAGATCCGAGTAACCAACCGGCATGCAACAGCGTCCGGATACGGCGATACCGAATGGGGTTCGCCACCTAGCCGCACCATGCGACGAGCCAAAGGCTGCGTCAAGGGCGGGGTGTAGGGGTGTCAGTCGGCCGCTATGCGGTCGGCGCTGCGAGTTGTGGAGGCGCGCGCATACCCAGCCCGGAGCAACGCAGAACTGACTGCGCACGAACGTCGTCGCTCGCCGGCGGCAACGACCGCACTGCCGGCCGCGAGGTGGGCGCCGCGAATACTCGCAGCCAGCACAGCACCGATGCACAGACGACGTAGAGATATTCGACGGAGCTGATCGCGATGCCGAGAATCACGGCTGCCGCGAGGTGGGCGCCAGTCATTGACGGGGTGGCGCCCAGTACGCCGCCGTGGTCATGTTGATGTCCCGCCGACGCCATCAATGTCAGGTGACCGACGGACTGCGCGACGATAAGCGCACCGATCACGCCGAATAGCCTGTCGCGTCGGACTTCGAGCGGCGCGGTGGCCAGCGCAGCTCCGACGGTCGCGCACACGATCATCGCAATCACGAGCCTGCCGCCCTGGGGAACAAGTCCCCCTGCTGCCGCGTGGGCGCCGACGGTCACCACTGCCGAGCACAACCCCACCAGTACGCCGCGCACCCAGCGCGCGCGCGACTTGGGCGTACTCACGGTTCAGAACCTTACCGGCGCGGCCACTACATGACCTGCTGGACCCGGCACTCGCGGCACCTCTACGGTAAGACGGTGAGCGACTCCTTCCGGACGCTGTTGCTGCTACGCCACGCGAAGTCGGAGTACCCGACGGGAGCGTCCGACCACGAACGCCCGCTCGCACCGCGCGGAATCCGCGAGGCCGCACTGGCAGGCGACTGGCTGAGAGCGCACGCGCCCACGGTGGATGCGGTGCTGTGTTCGACGGCCACCCGCACTCGAGAGACGCTCGAACGCACCCGGATCGACGCACCGGTGAAATTCCTCGATCGGCTCTACGAGGCCACCCCCGGTGCGGTCATCGAGGAGATCAATCAGGTGCCGAAACGATTCGACTTCGACGTGGCCACCCTGCTGGTCGTCGGTCATGAGCCGACGATGTCCGACCTTTCGCTCGGCTTGGCCACCGACGAAGGCAGTAACAACGCTGCGGCCGAACGCATCTCGATGAAGTTTCCGACCTCGGCGATCGCTGTCCTGCGCACCGGCGAGACCTGGGATCAGCTGACGCTGAACAGCGCAGCGCTGGTCACCTTTCACGTGCCGCGCTAGAACTCAGGCGCGCGTGGCCAGCGTCAGCTCCATCAGCTTGAGCGCCATCGCGCATGCATCGCTGCCAGGGGTCTGCGGGTTGACCCACCATCCGACCACGCCCGCCGCATCGCTGGCGACGCCGCACGCGCCGTTGGCATCGTTCGGGCGCATCACGATGGAATCGATACCGGCCACCGTCTTGTTCTCGACCCGGTACCCGAGCTGATCAGCCACCTCGCGCTCGTTGTCCAGGCTGCCCTCTTCGAACCAGAACCGGGTGATGTCCACCAGGCCGGTCGGATTCGCCGCCTGCCAGCGGCACACCGCACCGACGAACGTGCTCTGGATGTCCAGTGGATCGGCGTCGACCGTCTCGGCGAGGATGTCCTCCGTCAGGACGTCGCACTCCTTCTGCAGGTTCGGATACTGCCGTTCGGAGTCGTTGTTGCGGGGCGCACTGCCGGAACCGGCCTTGATGGCGGTCCCATCGACGGTGCTTGTGCACCCGACGAGCACCGAGAGTGCGGCGCACGCCGTGACCAGAGCGCCTGCGGCGCGACGAGCAAGTCTCATTTGGAGTTCACAATCGACTGGCGGGTGAGTTCCTTGGCAACCTCGCACGCATCCGGAAACGGCTTCTCGCTGTAGCTGACCGACCATTCGATGAAGTCATCGTCGAACTGGATGCCGATCTCGCACAGATTGGTGCCGAGGATCGGATCCTCACCGACCGCGATGAACCCGTCGTGCCCCTCGATGTTGATGTCCTCCACACTGGCGCGCGTCAGTTCTTCGGTCTTGCGCTCGCGCCCGATGGGGCTGCCGCGGAACCACGTGAACGAGAAGTGCGGTCCCAGGATGCTGCCGCCGGACAACCACTGGCACCCCACCGAGGTCTTCGCGGTGTTCACCAGGCCCGGTACGCGCGTCTGCGAAATGACTTCCTGGTCGCTGATGCCGCCGCATTCGGGGAAGAAGGGGCCGTGGGTGGCGCTGGCTGTCGGCGTCGAGGTCTGCGGCACCTCCGGATTGGCGGGCTCGGAATCCGAGCAGGCGGCAAACATCGGAATGATCGCCACAGCCGCCACCGCCAGCGCCTTGTTATTTCGGCGGGGGTTTCGGCTCGTCCGGGCCGGACGCGTCGTGGAAGTCACGCCATGCACTGTAGCGGCAGGTCAGACCCTCAACCACCGACATGCCGGTTGACCAGGGAATTTATGCAATTCTCAGGCGAGTCTGCCAATCAAGGCGATCAACGGGTGTGCGAAAGTAGCCAGATGTTGTGGGCGCTGCTGCGACAGTATGCGCGGCCGTACCGGTGGCTGCTCGCGATCGTGGCGGTGTTCCAGTTGATCAGCACCCTGGCATCGCTGTACCTGCCAACCGTCAACGCGGCGATCATCGACGACGGCGTCGCCACGGGGAATCTGCGAAAAATCGTCGAACTGGGCGGCGTGATGCTCGCGGTCACCGCGCTGCAGGTGGTCTGCGCGATCGGCGCGGTGTACTTCGGGTCTCGGGCCGGCACCGGTTTCGGACGTGACCTCAGGTCGGCGATCTTCCACCACGTCACCGGCTTCTCCGCCGAGGAGACGGCACGCTTCGGTGCATCGTCGCTGCTGACCAGGACCACCAACGATGTGCAGCAGATTCAGCTGCTCGTGCAACTGACCTGCACCATGCTGATCACGGCGCCGCTGATGTCGATCGGCGGCATCTTCATGGCGATACATCAGGACGCCGGCCTGTCGTGGCTGCTGCTGGTCAGCGTGCCGATCCTGGCCGCAGCCAACTACTGGATCGTGTCGCACCTGCTGCCGATCTTTCGCCGCATGCAACGGCTGATCGACGGCATCAACCGGGTCATGCGGGAACAACTCGCCGGTATCCGGGTGATCCGCGCGTTCACCCGGGAAACGCACGAACGCAACCGCTTTGAACAGGCCAACCAGGCGCTGGCGGATGCCGCACTGGAAGCAGGACGCTGGCAGGCGCTCATGCTGCCGACGACCACACTCGTCATCAACATCTCCAGCGTCGCGCTGATCTGGTTCGGCGCCCTGCGCATCGACGCCGGCCAGATGCAGGTCGGCTCGCTGATCGCGTTCCTGTCGTACTTCATGCAGATCCTCATGGCGGTCCTGCTCGCCACGTTCATCCTCGTCGTCATTCCCCGCGCATCCGTCTGCGCCGACCGCATCGGCGAGGTGATGTCCACCGAGCCGCAGATCACCAGCCCACAAAATCCCGTCCGGCCGGCCACCATCAGGGGCGAGATCCACCTGGATCACGTCACGTTCAGCTATCCCGGTGCCGAGCGCCCCGTGCTGCAAGATGTCTCGCTGATCGCACGGCCGGGGACGACGACGGCGATCGTCGGATCCACCGGCTCGGGCAAGTCGACGTTGGTGTCGTTGATCTGCCGGCTGTTCGATGTGACATCCGGAGCGGTGCGCATCGACGACATCGACGTGCGCGACCTCGATCCCGAACAGCTGTGGGCGGCGATCGGTGTGGTCCCGCAGCGGGGCTACCTCTTCTCCGGCACCGTCGCCGACAATCTGCAACTGGGTGCGGCGCCGGGACAAGTGGTGACCGAAGACGACATGTGGCGCGCGCTGGAGGTGGCCGCCGCCGATGACTTCGTGCGCGCGCACGCCGACGGGTTGGCCATGCGGGTCGCCCAGGGTGGCATCAACTTCTCCGGTGGCCAGCGCCAGCGTCTGGCGATCGCGCGTGCCGTCATCCGTCGCCCCGCGATCTACCTGTTCGACGACGCGTTCTCGGCCCTGGATGTGCACACCGACGTCCGCGTCCGCACCGCGCTTCGCGAAGTGTCCGGACAGTCGACAGTTCTGATTGTCTCCCAACGTATTTCGACGGTATCCGCCGCGGATCAGATCGTCGTCATCGACGACGGTCGCGTTCGCGGAGTGGGCACCCACGAAACACTGCTGGCCGAATGCCCCGAGTACGCCGAGTTCGCCGACTCCCAGGCGCTGGGAGCCGCAAGTGGGCCCAACGCACGTGAAGGGAGCGCCACGTGAGCGGGCCCATGGCACGACCCATCCGGGGTGCGGTCCAGGCTCCGACCGAACGGTCGCGCGACTTCAAGGGTTCCGCGATCCGACTCGTCAAACAGCTGACCCCGCACCGGGGCCTGGCCGCCACGGTCGTTCTGCTCGGTGTCGGCGGGATCGCGATAGGCGTCGTCGGCCCCCGCATCCTCGGGCATGCGACCGATCTTCTCTTCAACGGTGTAATCGGCCGACAGTTGCCGGCCGGACTGACCAAGCAACAGGCCATCGAGGCGGCCAGGGCGCGCGGCGACAACACCTTCGCCGATCTACTCTCGGGCATGAACGTGGTACCCGGACAAGGGGTGGACTTCGGCGCCGTCGCTCGCACGCTGGCCTTGGCACTGGCGCTGTATCTGGTTGCCGCGCTGATGGTCTGGCTGCAGGCCAGGCTGCTCATCGTCGCGGTGCAGCGCACGATGGTGGACCTGCGTGCCGATGTCGAAAACAAAGTGCACCGGATGCCGTTGTCGTACTTCGACTCCCGCCAGCGTGGCGAAGTGCTGAGCCGCGTCACCAACGACGTCGACAACATCCAGACCTCGTTGTCCATGACCATCAGCCAGCTGATGACATCGGTCCTGACCGTGTTCGCGGTGCTGGTGATGATGTTGACCATCTCCCCGCTGTTGACGCTGCTCGCCGTGATCACCGTGCCGCTGTCGCTGTGGGCGACAAGGGTTATCGCCCGCCGCTCCCAACGCCTGTTCGTCGCGCAATGGACCAATACCGGCCGCCTCAACGCGCACATCGAGGAGACCTACAGCGGTTTCACCATCGTCAAGACGTTCGGCCATCGCGCCCAGGCACAGGATCAGTTCCGGGAGTTCAACGACGACGTGTACGGCAGCAGCTTTGGCGCGCAGTTCTTTTCGGGCCTGGTTTCGCCTGCGACGGTGTTCATCGGCAACATCAGCTACGTCGCGGTGGCGGTGGTCGGCGGCCTCCAGGTCGCAACAGGTCAGATCAGCCTCGGCAGCATCCAGGCGTTCATCCAGTATGTGCGGCAGTTCAACCAGCCGCTGACGCAGGTCGCCGGCATGTACAACACGCTGCAGTCCGGCGTGGCCAGCGCGGAGCGGGTCTTCGACCTCCTCGACGCCGAGGAGGAGTCGCCGGAGCCGGCGCCGATGCCGCACTCGCCGGACGGGCGCCCCGGCCGCGTCGAATTCAGGAACGTGAATTTCAGCTACCAGCCCGGCACCCCGGTCGTCAGTGACCTGTCACTGGTTGCCGAACCCGGAACCACGGTGGCGATCGTCGGACCCACGGGCGCCGGCAAGACGACACTGGTGAACCTGCTGATGCGGTTCTACGAGGTCGACTCGGGCCAGATCCTGGTGGACGGCGTCGACATCGCCACCGTGAGCCGTCAATCGCTGCGGTCGCGTATCGGCATGGTGCTGCAGGACACCTGGCTGTTCGCCGGGACCATCTACGACAACATTGCCTACGGCCGCCCGGACGCCAGTGAGGACGAGGTGATCGCGGCCGCCACCGCCGCGTACGTCGACCGGTTCGTCCACCAACTGCCCGACGGATACCAGACCTGGGTCAGGGATGACGGGACGAACATCAGTGCCGGCGAAAAGCAGCTCATCACCATCGCCCGCGCGGCACTGTCCAGCCCGCACCTGTTGGTGCTCGACGAGGCGACGAGTTCGGTCGACACCCGCACCGAGTTGCTGATCCAGCAGGCGATGGCCGAATTGCGCCGGGACCGGACGAGTTTCATCATCGCGCACCGGCTTTCGACGATCCGCGATGCCGACGTCATCGTCGTCCTCGAGGCGGGCAGGATCGTCGAAAAGGGCAGCCATGACGAGCTGATGGCTAAGCGTGGCGCTTATTGGTCTATGACACAGACCTAGTCGCCGTACTCTCGAAACGATGAGCTCGACGGTGTACACCTTCTGCAGATACTGCTCGGCGGCATGCGGTATCGAGGTCACGGTCGAGAACAACAGGGCGACGCGGATCTCGCCGGACAAGCAGAATCCACACAGCTGGCAGGACTTCTGCGCCAAGGGCAGAACCGCGAATCAACTCGTCGAACATCCGCGCCGGATCATGGCACCGATGCGCCGAGTCGGCGACGCGTATGTCGAGGCCAGTTGGGACGAGGCGATCGCCGACATCGCCGCGCGGATGAACGCGCTGATCGCCGCCGACGGGCCGGACGCGATCGGCCTCTACTACGGAAACCCCACCGGCTTCTCGTCGTCGAACGTGCTGTTCATGATGGCGTGGCTCGACGCCGTCGGAACCCAGAACCGGTACGCCGTCGGCTCGGTGGACCAGAACGCCATGCACGTCGTCGCGGACGCGATGTACGGATCGATCCTGATGGCGCCGGTTTCTGACGTCGACAACTGCGACTACTTTCTACTGGTCGGCGCGAACCCCGCAGTGAGCGCATGGAATTGGCTGGAAACGGTGCCCGGGGGCTGGAAGCGAACACTCGAACGTCAGCGGCAGGGCGCGACGCTCGTCGTTGTCGATCCGGTACGCACCGAGACCGCGGACAAGGCCGATCTCCACATCGTGGTGCGGCCGGGACAGGACTGGGCGCTGTTGCTCGGCATGGTCAAGGTCATCCTCGACGAGGGCCTCGAGCACGCCGCTGACTGCCGCGACCTGGCGACAGGAGTCGACGTACTCCGCGACCTCGTCGCAGATGCCGACCTCGACGACCTGGCCGTGCGCTGCGATGTCCCCCGCCCCGTCATCGAGCAGGCGGCACGGGATTTCGCCGCGGCACCACGCGCCATGGTGGTCACCCGCACCGGCGTCTCGCTGCATGTCACCGGGACCATCGGCGAGTGGTTGGGCCACGTGCTCAATGTGATCACCGGTCGCATGGACCGACCGGGCGGCCGCAGGTTCGAACCCGGCTACATCGACGCGCTGAGGTTATCCGGCCTTGCCACCCCGCCGACCCACAAGAGCCGCCTGAAGGGTCGTGACCTCGTCGCGGGTGCGCATGCGCTCGCCGAGTTGTCCGACGAGATCCTCACCCCGGGCCCCGGCCAGATTCGCGCGATGGTCATCAATTGCGGCAACCCGGTGGTGTCCGGCCCGCACGGCGCGAAACTCGACGAGGCGCTCGCCGACCTCGACCTGTTGGTGGCAATCGATTTGGTACAGCGGGAAAGTCATCGTCACGCGCACTGGCTGCTGCCTGCTGTGCACTGGCTGGAGCGCGACGACCTGATGGCATTGACCAGCAATCTGCACGATGAGCCGTACGTACAGTACGGACAACGCGCGCTCGATCCACCACCGCAAGCACGCGAGGAGTGGCGCATCTTCGTCGACCTGGCGATCGCGATGCGCAAACCGCTCTTCGGGGTGAAGGGAATGAACGGCTTCGTCAGGGCCACGCGCACACTGGCCCGGCTCACCGGCAGATCCGCACTGGAGTTCACCCCACAGTGGCTGAACCGACTGTTCATCGCCACCAGCCGAAAAGTCAACGGCCGCAAGCTGAGCTGGCGCGATCTGATGAACAACCCGCACGGTCTGGTACTCGGGCCAAGCGAGTTCGGCCATTTCCGCGCCGCACTACGCACCGAGGACAAGAAGGTGCATGCGGCTCCACCCGAGTTCGTGGCCCGAGCACGTGAACTGCTCGCCGAACCGCCACCTCAGGCTCCAGCCCGGTATCCGTTCCAGCTCGCGAACCGACGGAACCGACACTCGATGAACTCGTGGCTCAACGAGCTTCCCGGACTGCATCCGTCGGGTAAACGCAACGACGTGATCATCAACACCGAAGATGCCGCGGCGCTCGGAATCACGGACGGCGACACCGTGCGTGTGTTCTCCGAAGTGGCCGAGATCAACCTCGCCGCATCGCTGAGCGATCGCGCGCGCCGCGGGGTGGTGATCGTCGATCATGGTTGGGGCTCAAGGGTATTCGATCCTCGAGGGCACTGTGCGCCGGAGAAGTACGGGGTGAACCGCAATCTGCTGGTCGACAACGCCGACGTCGATCCGCTTTCGCAGACCGCACCACTGAACTCGTCGTACGTCGGTGTCGAACGCCTTTAGAGCTGCGGCCCCTCGGCGCGCAGGTCGTCGACGTTGCGCATCGCGTCGCGCAGCTTGGTCAGCCATTCGTCGGCATGCTCACCCACCAGCCTGACGCACCACGCGAGCGCATCGGAGCGCGACCGCGCCACACCGGCGTCCACCAACGTGTCGAGCACCTGGCGTTCGGGTTGCCGGAGACGTGTCATCACCGGAACGGCGATGTGGGTGAACAGGACCCGTTCGGATTCCTCGTCGCCGGTCTGGACGCCCCACGCGACCTTGCGCCCGAAGCGGGCCTCCGCTTCGTCGGCGATGCGCATGCGCTCGGACCGGGTCTCCTCACGGAAGCGCGCGATCCTGCCGGATGCGTGCGCTTCACTCTCCTCCCCCTCGATGTCGGGGAGGCGGCCGACGACCGTGATCTCCTCGCGGTCCACGACGACCGTCGGATCGCCGGCGAACCAGCCTTCGGGAAGCCGACCGGCGAACCAGTCGGCAGCGTCACCTGCGTCGGGCTGCTGAGCCTGTTGCCAACCGCCGGGACGGCCGGACCGCCGACCGTGGGAATGATGGGTTCTCATGATTACATGATTACATCGTTACAACACAGATGGGACGGCTTTCTCCCGAAGCGAACAGCGGTCAGGGGCGCGTCCTACTTGCGGTTCATGAGCAGTACGGCGCCACCACCCACAACGGCGCCGATGAAGAGCAGGACCGCCAGCGTCGGACTGACCAGCCACCACACCAGAGCCAACCCGATGATCACCGGGGAGGCGACGAACAGCACCATGCCCGGGTGCTGCTTGATGACCGCGAGAGCGCTCTGCGCACGCACCCGGTCAATTTCTTTTGCCATGCCCCAAGGATGCCAGTCGTCGGACTACTTTGGTCGCCATGACGGGACCAAACAGCGGAAGCTGGCGGCCGGACCCCGAAGGTCGCTACGAGCACCGATGGTGGGACGGCCAACGGTGGACAGATCAGGTTTCCCACCAAGGGCAGATGCTCCGAGCGCCGCTGGGCGGCGCACCTCCGCCAGGGCCTCATCCACCACCACAACCCGGGCCGCCCCAGGCGATGGCCATGGGCGGTCAGCCGCCCGGTGACGGCTTCGCGGGCATCACAGGCGATCTGGTCGACGGGCGCTTCAGCGAAAAGGAAGCCAAGGCGATCGCCAACCAGAACTCGAAGCTGCTGCGCGTGCGCCTGGGCGAACCCTTCATGGCCCGTCAGGGTTCGATGGTGGCCTACCAGGGCAACGTGGACTTCGCCTTCGAGGGTGGCGGTGCGTCGAAGTTCATCAAGAAAGCGCTCACCGGCGAGGGGCTTCCGCTGATGAGGTGCCAGGGTCAGGGCGACGTGTTCCTAGCCGAGCGGGCGTACGACGTGCACCTGCTGAACCTGACGAACTCCGGGTTGTCGATCAGCGGTAAGAACGTGCTGGCCTTCTCGTCGAGCCTCGACTGGAACATCGAGCGCGTCAGGGGCGGCAGCATGGTGGCCGGCGGGCTCTTCAACACCACCCTGCGCGGTACGGGTTGGGTGGCGCTCACCACCGACGGGCCGCCCGTGGTGCTCAATGCGGCTGAGGCGCCGACGTTCGCCGACACCAACGCGGTGGTGGCGTGGTCGGCCAATCTGCAGACCCAACTGAAGACGAGCTTCAAGGCGGGCGCACTGATCGGGCGCGGCTCTGGCGAGGCGATTCAGGTGTCGTTCTACGGGCAGGGCTTCGTGATCGTGCAACCGTCGGAGGGTGTCCCACCTGTCGCCTCTGCCTGAACACCCTGGCCTGAAAACCCTGGCCTGATCACAACTCCAGCAGCACCGTCACCGGGCCGTCGTTGACGAGCTCGACCTGCATATCCGCACCGAACACGCCGGTTTCGACGTGTGCGCCGAGCCCGCGCAGCGCGTCGGCGAACGCGGTCACCAGCGGTTCGGCGACGGCACGCGGGGCGGCAGCGTTCCATGCCGGCCTACGGCCCTTGGCGGTGTTGGCATAGAGCGTGAACTGGCTGACAACGAGGACCGAGGCGCCGACGTCGCTCGCCGATTTCTCGTCGTCGAGAATGCGTAACTGCCAGAGCTTTTCGGCCATGCGCCGTGCCGTCGACGCGTCGTCGTCGTGGGTGACGCCCACCAGTGCGACGAGCCCCTGACCCTCGGGGCGCACCGCACCGACGACCTCGCCGTCGACCCGTACCGCCGCCGACGTCACCCGTTGCACGAGAACACGCATGGCAGCCGATGCTGCCATGTACGCGACGACATGCGACGAGGTAGCCCTGTTGGAGCGCCACGCGGGCCCTTTGTCATACCCCGTGGGGGTATGATACTGATGTAGTCATGAGCACGACGACAACTGTCACGGTCACCGGGATGAGCTGCGGACATTGTGCCGCGTCAGTGCGTGAGGAGATCACGGAGATCCCGGGCGTTCGCGCGGTCGAGGTGGACCTGACCAGCGGCACGGTCACCATCGACAGCGACAGCGTGGTCGAGTCCTCGGCGATCAGGTCTGCGGTCGAGGACGCCGGCTACCAGCTGGCGAGCTGATGAAGACTGGACAGAAGGTCACCGCGTTCGTCGCCGCCCTTGCGGCGGTGTTCGCCGTCGCCGTGTGGATCGGCAACGCCGTCAGCCGGGACGAATCGACTGTCGCGGCCGCCGAGGAACTGCCGGGCGGCCTGCAGTCAACGCAGGACGGGTACACGCTCGCATTGAATGATTCGATCGCGACGGCAGCACCCAACGCGGAGTTGAGCTTTCGCATCCTGAGTCCCAGCGGCGCACCGGTGCAGCGGTATGTCGAGACCCACGAGAGGCCGTTGCATCTGATCGTCGTCCGCAACGACCTCGCCGTGTTCCAGCACGTCCACCCGACCCTGGACGGACAGGGCACATGGAGTGTGCCGCTGAACCTCTCCCGCGCGGGCGACTACCGCGTCTACGCGGATTTCATGCCCTCCGGCGGGCCGGCCTTGACGCTGGGAGCCAACCTGCACGTCGCAGGCAAGTACGACCCGCAACCGCTTCCCCCGGCGTCGACGACAGCGGAGGTCGACGGCTTCACGGTGACACTCAGCGGCACCCCGAAGGCCAATGAGGCGTCGATGCTGACCCTGTCGGTCAGCCGTGACGGCGAGCCCGTTCGCGACCTCCAGCCCTATCTCGGTGCCTACGGACACCTCGTCGCGGTACGCGCATCCGATCTGGCCTACCTGCATGTGCATCCAATGGGTCAGGTGGGAGACGGCACCACCACGCCAGGCCCGGACATCGTGTTCCACACGACGTTTCCCAGTGCGGGTGCCTACCGGCTGTTCCTCGACTTCCAGCACGGCGGCGTCGTCCGCACCGCCGCGTTCACCGTGAACATCAGCGAGACCGCGCAGCAGGATGCGGCGCCATCCGGCGGTGGTGGCGGGCATCAGCACTGACATGTCAGTCGTGGAACTCTCGGTCGACGGCATGACATGTGCGTCGTGTGCCAGCCGAATCGAGAAGAAGCTCAACAAGATCGGCGGCGTCACCGCGACGGTCAACTTCGCTACCGAGAAGGCCCGCGTCGAGTTCGGTGACGACATCACCGCCGATCTGCTCGTGAAGACGGTCGAGGAGGCCGGTTATCAGGCTCATCTGCCGACGTCGGAAACGACTGAGGCGGAAGCGGATCCGACGGCTGCGCTTCGCACGCGGCTGCTGATCTGTCTGGCCATGACGGTGCCGGTCGTCGCGACGGCGATGGTGCCCGCACTGCAGTTCATGTACTGGCAGTGGGTGTCGCTGGCGCTGGCGACCCCCGTTGTGCTGTGGGGCGCATGGCCGTTCCACCGGGCGGCGTGGGCGAATCTGCGGCACGGCACCGCCACCATGGACACGTTGATCTCCATGGGGACCCTGGCCGCCCTGGGGTGGTCGGTGTACGCCTTGTTCTGGGGTGCGGCCGGCACGCCGGGTATGACGCACGCGTTCGAGCTGACGATCGGCCGCACCGACGGCAGCGGCAACATCTATCTCGAGGCCGCGGCGGGAGTCACCACCCTCATTCTCGCCGGGCGCTATTTCGAGGCCAAATCCAAGCGCCGCGCGGGCGCGGCATTGCGCGCGATGCTGGAACTCGGGGCCAAAGACGTGACGGTGCGGAGAAACGGTGCCGAGCAACGCATCCCGATCGAAGCGCTGAAGGTCGGCGACGAATTCGTGGTGCGCCCCGGCGAGAAGATCGCCACCGACGGCGTCGTCGTGGAGGGACGTTCCGCAGTCGACGCGTCGCTGCTGACCGGAGAATCGGTACCCGTCGAGGTCGAGCCCGGCTCTGAGGTGGCCGGTGCCACGGTCAACGCCGACGGCACGCTGGTGGTGCGGGCAGACCGGGTAGGCGCCGACACCGCACTGGCCCAGATAAGCCGACTGGTCGAGGAGGCCCAGAACGGTAAGGCGCAGGCCCAGCGACTGGCCGACCGGATCTCCGGCGTCTTCGTCCCGATCGTCATCGCGTTATCCGTTGCGACACTCGGATTCTGGATCGGCACAGGCGGACCGGTGGCCGCGGCGTTCACGGCGGCCGTCGCGGTGCTGATCATCGCGTGCCCATGCGCGTTGGGTCTCGCGACACCGACGGCGTTGATGGTCGGCACCGGTCGGGGAGCGCAGCTGGGCATCTTGATCAAAGGGCCCGAGGTGCTGGAGTCGACCGAGGAGGTCGACACCATCCTGCTGGACAAGACGGGCACGGTGACGACCGGCACGATGACGCTGGTCGACGTGATCACCGCCGATGGCGAGCATCCCGAACAGCTCCTTCGGCGCGCGGGTGCGCTCGAAGGGGCGTCCGAACACCCGATTGCGAAGGCCATCGCGGCCGGCGCGCAGGCCACGGTGGGAGAACTCTCCCAAGTAACGGATTTCACCAATCTGCGGGGACTCG
This sequence comes from Mycobacterium barrassiae, assembly GCF_025822765.1. Classification (GTDB taxonomy): domain Bacteria; phylum Actinomycetota; class Actinomycetes; order Mycobacteriales; family Mycobacteriaceae; genus Mycobacterium; species Mycobacterium barrassiae. The sequence continues at coordinate 99,450 of NZ_JACKUK010000027.1, forward strand.
GCGTCCGCGGCGTCGTCGACGGCGCCGAGCTTACGGTCGGGCGACCGCGGCTGTTCACCGAGATGTCCGAGAAACTTTCGGAGGCCCTGCGAAGCGCGGAATCCGCGGGCAGGACGGCGGTCGTGGTCGGCGGGGACGGCGCCGCCCTCGGCGTGCTGGTGGTCGCCGACGCGGTGAAGCCGACGTCCGCCGATGCCGTCAAAGAGCTTCGTGCTCTTGGTCTTACGCCGATCCTGCTCACGGGCGACAACGAGGCGACGGCGCGAACCGTCGCCCAGCAGGTGGGCATCGACGAGGTGATCGCCGGAGTGCTACCGGAGGAGAAGGTCGACGTGGTCAAGCGCCTGCAGGCCGACGGGAAAACCGTCGCGATGGTCGGTGACGGCGTCAACGATGCGGCCGCTCTCGCGCAGGCCGACCTGGGACTGGCCATGGGCAGCGGCGCGGACGTGGCGATCGAGGCAAGCGATCTGACCCTCGTTCGCAACGACCTGCGCACCGTCCCGGATGCGATCCGCCTGTCGCGCCGGACGCTGGCGACGATCAAGGGCAACTTGTTCTGGGCGTTCGCCTACAACGTCGCGGCGCTGCCGTTGGCCGCCGCCGGCTTGCTCAACCCGATGATCGCTGGCGCCGCAATGGCTTTCAGTTCCATGTTCGTCGTCAGCAACAGCCTGCGGCTGCGCCGGTTCACGCCGTCGCGCTAGTCACCAGTTCCGGGTGGAACTTGGCCGCCATGCGGCGCAGGCCGTCCTTCCAGTCGACGGTCGCGGGTCCGATGAGTTCGCGCATGCGCGTGACGTCGAGGGGGTTGCCGCGCAACGCCTGGTCACTCTCCTCGAACGACGGCTGGATCCCGATGAGGCCGCCGAGAAACGTGCACCACTCCTGGATGCTGACGAACTGCTCGCTGGCCCAGTTCATGGTGGTGGCCGGAACCGAGGCGATCTCGAACAGCTTCGGGATGGTCGCGATGATGTCGTCCTCGTGCATGAGGTTGTAGTGCGCCGGCCCGCCGGGCGGAACCGGGATCGGCATACCACTGAGCATCATCTCCATGTGAAAGAACGGCCACCCGCCGTTGTCGCCGTACGGGACATTGAGCCGGGCGATGGTGCTGGGAATGCCGAGCGCGCGCGCCATCGTGCGGACGACGACCTCGCCGGCGATCTTGGAGATGGAATACGTTGGCAACATTGGCTTGTGGTTGTCGCCAAGCGCGGCGCGTTCGGTACGGGGGTCGTCGCCGGGTGGGTCGTAGACGGCCCCGGACGAGCAGTGCAGGAACGCCTTCATGTCCCGACAGTGCGCCATCAGAAGTCCGACCGACTCCGCATTGGCGGCAAGGTCCTTGTCCCACCGGCCGCTCTTGGCCACCGCCAAGTTGATGACGTAGTCGAAATCTGCCGGAATTCCGGTGAAGTCACCACTGGCCAGGTTGACCGTTTCGCAGCGCACCCCGGACTTCTCCAGCTCGTCTCGAGCCTCGGCATCGGTGAAGCGGGCGATCCCCCACACTTCGTTCTCGGCGGCCAGCGCCTTGGCGACCGGCATGGCGACCTGCCCGGTTGGGCCCGTGATGAGAATCTTCGAACCGCGCATCGGCTGATCGTAGAGCCGCACCGCGGTTACAGCGCCGCGTTTACCGGTCCCAGCACCAGACAGTTCGGGTCGGTCGTGAAGTCGAAGATCGCCCCGCAGCCCCTACCGGACGACTCGTAGGTCTTACCGGGCTCGTACGGCTCGTAGAACACCTGCGCCGGAGCCGCGTCGCGGGACTGCGTGCACTGATCGGACTGGCCGACCACGGACACACAGGCCACTGCGAACTTGGGCTTCCACGGCGCCAGGCAGCCCGCCGGCGTCAGCGTGGCGGTCACCTTGGCGACGCCGTCGACCTGGACCACCTGTGGTGGTGAAAGCGTGAAGTTGCAGGGCCCGGGGTTCGGCGGAGGCGGCTGCGCGTGTGCCCCACTTGCGCCCGCGAGTCCGGCCAGCACGACCGTCGACGTCAAACCGATCACCACGGCGGTCCGATTCATTCCTGGATCGTATCGACCAGCCCTACCTTCGGGCGCCTCTTGGCGTAACAAACACCGTCCCATCCGTAACTGACCTCAGTCGGCGGATCGTCGGACGCGAAACAACTTGACGTCGGAGGAGATGCCCTTGAGGTGGCGTGCGCCGGCGAAGGACCAGGTGAATCTTTCGTCGTCGCCGACGGCGTCGTACGTGGACTCGGAGACCAGGACCGAGCCGGGGCGTGCGGCGCCGGTGACTCGGCTCGCGAGATTCACCGGACTGCCATACCAATCACCGGCCCGGCTGACCGCCTCCCCTGTCGCCATCCCCGCCCGGAGTCGCGGGAACCCGTCGTCCCGCTCCGCTTCGCCGACCAACGTCAACACGGCTTCCAGCAGCAGCACCGGATCGGGACTGACAAGCATGACTTCATCACCGATGGTCTTGACGAAGCGCACAGGCGGCACCGCGACCTCGTGGGCGAGATCTGCCAGGCGGTGCGCGAGCTTTTCCAGCTCTTCTGGCGGAACCTTCTCGCCGAGCCGGGTGAACCCGACGAGGTCGGCGAACGCGATGCTCACCAGCCTCGCACCCGGAAGCCGTTGCCCCTCCGCCATTTCCGATGCGCTGATCGCCTCGGTCTCCAACAAATGTCGCAGCTGAAGTCGCAGCATCTCCTGGATCATGGGACCCAGCATCGGCGCCGCGGCGCCGACAAGCGCCTCGGAGTTCTTCGCGATGGTCAGCTCGCTCGCCGTCGGGTCGAGGATCGACGCCAGACCGGCGTAGCGCATCACCTCGGCCGCCCGCGACAGGCCATCCGCCAGCAACCGGGTGACCTGGACGAGCTGGTCGGGGTCGATACCCAACTCGACGAACCGCTGTCCGAAGGCCGCGGCCTCGGCGTCCGCACGCAAGAGCACAGGGGCATCGGGATCGTCGATGGTCGGCAGCCCCATCGCCCGCTGGAAGCGCTGGAGAAGCTCCAGGTCGATACCGGTCTTCTCGCAGGTCTCGCGCGCGGAAACGTAGACACCCTCGTCACCCAGCACCCGGCGGGCCGCGAGCAGCATCGGCGCGTACGAAGTCCTGATCTGTTCGACGGTGAAGCCCTGGTCCAGCAGCCACTCGACGAGTTCGAGGCGTTCGGCGCGGTCCTTCCCCTCTAGCCCGTCGAGCAGCCCGGACGCCGCGATATCGGAGTCTTCCGCCACCTGCTCAACGTATACCCCGCAGGCATGCGATATTCGGCCCATGACGGCGCCGCTGGTACATGGCCTTCCGCCGATCGCAGGCCATGGGGCGCACACGCTGATCCTTGGCAACATGCTCAGCGTGATGTCGGTGGCGTCGGGGCAGTACTACGGCAATCCCCGCAACGCGTTCTGGCGGATCACCGGCGAGGTGTTCGGGTTCGCTCCCGACGACCCGTACGAGCACCGCACCGCTGCGCTGGTGGCGCACGGCATCGCCGTGTGGGACGTGCTGAAGTCGTGCCGGCGAGCGGGCAGTCTGGATTCTGCGGTGCAACCGGATACCATGGTGCCCAACGACTTTGGTCAACTCTTCATCGCACAGCCGCGTATCAGGCGGGTCTTCTTCAACGGTGCCGCCGCGGAGAAGAACTTCAACCGACTCGTCCGAATCGCGCCGGACGTGCAATATCGGCGGCTGCCGTCAACGAGCCCGGCGCAGACCATGCGCTACGAGGACAAGCTGAAGTTCTGGCGGGAGGCCCTCACTGCCGACTAGGACACCGGGGGGCGCCGGTCGGCCCAGGGCCGCGCCTTCTCGATCTGGGCGCTGAGCGACAGCAGCGTCGCCTCGTCGTACGGTCGGCCCACTAGTTGAATCGATGTCGGGATCCCGTTGCCGTCGAACCCCCACGGGACAACGGCAGCGGGCTGGCCGGTCGCGTTGAACATCGCCTGGAACGGCACCCTGGCCGCGACCAGCATCAGCGTCGACACCGCACCGCGCCGCTGGTAGGCGCCGATGCGCGACGGGCCCAACGCCGTGCCGGGCGTGAGGACGACGTCGACGTCGTCGTAGATGGACATGACGCGTTCGGCGAGCGCACTCTCCCCCGCCCTGATCCGGTTCATCCGCTCATCGGAGATCAACCCGCCGATTCGCGCGAAGTTGCGAGTGCGGGGTTCCAGCCGGTCTGGTCTGGGCAGCGCCGAAACATCGTCGTACGCGCCGCGGAAGTACCGCGACAGCGCATGGGTCAGACCGGTCGCCGGATAAGCGGGATCCCGCACGACGACGCGGTGCCCGAGCTCACGCAGCAGCTCGGCCGATTCCTCCACCGCCGCGCGCTGTCGCGCACCCACCCGAGCCACCACCCCCAACGGGACCTTCGTGCTGATCGCAATCCGAAGCGTGCCAGGGTCTTTCGCCGCTGCGGCGACGAATCCGGACTCGTCGCTCGTGACGTCGAGGAACAGTGCCGCGTCTTCGACCGTTCGCGCCATCGGTCCGTTGACGGTCAACCCGTTCCACGCGTCGTCGTGGGGCGCCATCGGCACGCGGTCGCGCTGCGGCTTGAGCCCGAACAATCCACACCACGTCGAAGGAATCCGAATCGACCCCATACCGTCGGACCCGAGCGCCATCGCCGCAAGTCCCGCGGCCACCGCAGCACCGCTTCCGGCACTGCTGCCGCCCGGGGTGTAGTCGGTGTTCCATGGGTTCCTCGTCGCACCGAACGTGAGGGTCTCGGCGAACGACCACAACGTCATCTCCGGCACGTTGGTCTTTCCGACGATGACGGCGCCGGCCTCGCGCAGCCGCCGGACCACCTCGGCGTCAGCGGTGCGGGCGGGTCCGTGGGCGGCGGATCCGATTGCCGTCACCTCCCCCGCCACGTCGACGTCGTCCTTGATGGCGATCGGCACACCGAGCAGCGGCGACCGCTCGCCTGCATCGAGGCGGGCCTGCGCGGCGGCCGCCTGCTCGCGAGCGCTGTCGGCGAGGACGACGCGATAGGCCCGCAGTTCGGGGTCGAGGCGGGCGATGCGTTCCAGATACACCTCGAGCAGCGCGGGTGCCGTGATGGTGCCGTCCGCCAGCAAGCGGGCCTGCTGCGCAGCGCCGGCGAAGGCGACTTCGCGATCGTCCATGTGGCACCTCCGTACCCGTCGTGCGCCGACGACTCGGCCCGTCGGCGCCACGAGTGTCTCGCTAACGTAGCGGAATGTCCTGCGTTTTCTGTGCCATCGTAGCCTGTGAAGCTCCTGCGATAAAGATCTACGAAGACGACGACCACCTGGCGATCCTCGACATCCGCCCGTTCACCAGGGGGCACACGCTGGTGATCCCGAAGCGTCACACCGTCGACCTGACCGATACGCCGCCGGAAACGGTCGCCGCGATGGTGACGATCGGCCAGCGCATCGCGCGGGCGGCACGCCAGTCAGGCCTGCACGCCGACGGCAACAACGTCGTCATCAATGACGGCAAGGCCGCTTTCCAGAGCGTTTTCCACATCCATCTGCACGTTCTGCCGCGGCAGAGCGGCGACAAGCTGTCCTTCGCCAAAGGCATGCTGCTACGGCGCGACCCCGATCGGCAGGAATCTGGGCGCCTCTTGCGGGAAGCGCTCGAGAAACTCGACGCCTCCGAGGAGGAGACATCGTGACATCGCTGTTCGAGAAGGCGGCCGGCCGTCTGTTCGCACTACACAACGAGGTCTATCAGCGGACCAACGGGTGGATCGGCCACCGCGTCCTGATTCTGCCCAGCCTGCTGCTGCACACCGTTGGCGCGAAGACGGGCAAGCCGCGCACCACATCCCTGACCTACGCGCGCGACGGCCACGACTATCTGATCGTCGCCTCCAACGGCGGTTCACCCCGGTCACCCGGCTGGTATCACAACCTGAAGGCCAACCCCGACGTCGAGATCAACGTGGGGCCAAAGAGATTGCGCGTGACAGCGCAGCCGGTGCTGCCCGGCGACCCTGACCGTGAGCGGCTGTGGCGCATCGTCACCAAGTACAACCGGGCCTATCCCGAGTATCAGAAGAGGACCAGCCGGCCCATCCCGATTGTCAGGCTGACGCCAAAAGACTGACTAGAACAGCTCTTTCGCCAGCAGTTCCAGCGTCTTGTCGCGACCCGGTGCGGTCGCGGGGTCGGTGCCGCGACGTGCTGATGCGGCCGGGTTGACCATGACCTCGTCGACATCGAACTCGTCAGCCAGCGCACGAATCTGTTCGGCGGCGTCGGTCGGCGCGCCGACGACGGACCGACGCAGGACTGCCTCGACGATGTGCTCTGCCTGCGGGCTGAGCACCGCGGCTTCGGCGTCCTCGACCAGGTCGAGCGCTCCGAGCGGCTGACCGGTTCGCAGCCGCGCCATCATTTGCAGGTTCGGCAGCGCCAGAGCCATTGCCTCGTCGCGTGTTTCGGCAACCACGGCGTTGACGGTGAGGAACGTCAGGGGTTCAGGCGCCAGGTCGCTCGGCCGGAATTCGGATCGGTACACCGCCAACGCCTCGGCGGTGCCCTGACCGGAGAAGTGGTGGGCGAACACGTACGGCAACCCCTTGGCGGCGGCGAGGTGCGCCGAATACATCGAGGAACCCAAGAGCCACAGCTTCGGCTCCGTCACCGCGGCGGGCGTCGCCTTGAGGATGTAACGCTGGTTCGGGATCGGCACCCGCACGCCCTTGGCGCTCATCAGCGCGACGACGTCGTCGAGATAGTCCGGGAACGCCTCGATGTCCCGATCGTCGCGGCCGGCGGCGCCGCGCAGCGCCATCGACGTCACCGGGTCCGAGCCGGGTGCCCGGCCGATGCCGAGGTCGATGCGGCCGGGATGCGCGGCCTCCAGCAGCGCGAACTGCTCGGCGACGGCCAGCGGCGCGTGGTTCGGCAGCATGACGCCGCCGGAGCCCAGCCGCAGCTGGGTGGTGTGCGCGGCCAGGTGGGCGATGACCACCGGCGGGCTGGTTGCCGCGACCGACGGCATGTTGTGGTGCTCGGCCACCCAGTAGCGGGTGTATCCCAGCCGGTCAGCCGTCTGCGCAAGGGCGGTCGACGCCGCCAGCGCATCCGATGTCGACTGGTCGGTGCGTACCGGCACGAGGTCTAGGACAGAAAGGCGCATGGCAGCAACAACGCTACGACGTGGTCGGTCGTTCCCGCGATTTGTGTGCGTTTTGCTGCGGTGAGCGCTCCTTGGCGCGCACAAATCGCTTGGCCTGGCCGAATATGTCGTCGAGCATGGCCGGAGTGAGCCGCCCGGTGAAGGTGTTCTGCTGGCTCGGGTGGTAGCACCCGATCAGCGTGACCCCGCCGACGTCGGCCGTGGCGCCGTGACCGAACCGCGGGGCGGGTAACCCGATGGCGCCACCGCCGTTGCGCACCATCTCCAGCGCGGCCCGCCACGCGAACCCGCCGAGCGCGATGATCACCCGCACCGACGACTGCGTCAGTCGCCACTCGGCGTCGAGCCACGGCGCGCATACGGCCCGCTCCTGTGGCGTCGGCGCGTTGGCAGGCGGTGCGCAACGCACGGCGGCGGCGACGCGAGTGTCGTTGAGCACCAAGCCATCAGCGGCGTCGACACAGAGCGCCTGATTCGCCAGACCGGCGCGATACAGCGCGGCGAAGAGGAAGTCGCCGGAGCGATCGCCGGTGAAGACCCTGCCGGTTCGGTTACCGCCGTGCGCCGCAGGCGCCAGCCCGACGATCAACACCCGAGGCTGCGACGATCCCCACCCGGGGATCGGTCGTCCCCAGTACGGCTGGTCGGCGTAGGACTTGCGCTTGGCGACGGCGACGTCTTCGCGCCACTTCACCAGCCGGGGACACGCGCGGCACACCGACACCTCGGCGTCCAGCTGCTCGATCGTCGTCACCGCGCGGGCCCGCCGAACCACCTGTGCGGGCGTCGCCGCGACGACGGTTTCGGCCGAAGCCACGTCCCCGGGCCACCTGGCACCGGGGGGTACGGGCGAGTCGAACAGCTCGCCGGTACGCGGATGCGGCAGCTTCGCGTTCACAAGTCCACTGTGCATGCTGGGGAAATAGGCGTGCCGGGCGGCCCTGGCCACTGCTAGATTCTGTCCCGATCCCTATGACGAATAGCAAGCGCGGCCCGCTGTATCTGATCCTGTTCGCCGCGCTTATGGCCGGCGCAGGCAACGGCATCTCGATCGTGGCGTTCCCGTGGCTTGTGTTGCAGCGCAGCGGCTCTGCCTTTGAGGCGTCGCTGGTGGCAATGGCCGGGACGCTGCCGCTGCTGGCCGCGACCCTGATCGCGGGCGCCGCGGTGGATTATCTCGGCCGCAAGCGGGTCTCGATGATCGCCGACGCGTTGTCGGCGGTGTCGGTCGCGACGGTGCCCGTGCTGACGCTGACCTTCGGGGTCGACGCCGTCAACGTGGGTGTGCTTGCGATCCTGGCGGCCCTCGGTTCCTTCTTCGATCCCGCGGGGATGACCGCCCGCGAGACGATGCTGCCGGAGGCGGCCAAACGTGCGGGCTGGACCCTGGACCATGCCAACAGCGTCTACGAGGCGATCTTCAACCTGGCCTACATCGTCGGGCCGGGCATCGGCGGTCTGCTGATCGCCACCCTCGGCGGCGTCAACACCATGTGGGCGACGGCCGCCGCGTTCCTGTTGTCGATCATCGCGATCAGCGTGCTGAAGCTGGAGGGCACAGGCAGACCCGACAAGGACGCGCTGCCGCACAACGTCTGGGCAGGCATCGTCGAGGGACTGCGATTCGTCTGGCACAACCGGGTGCTGCGCACGTTGGCCTTCATCGATCTGGCGGCCACCGGCCTGTACATGCCCATGGAGTCGGTCCTTTTCCCGAAGTACTTCACCGATCGAAACGAGCCCGCGCAACTGGGCTGGGTGCTGATGGCGCTGAGCGTCGGCGGTCTGGTCGGTGCGCTGGGCTACGCCGTGTTGTCGAAGTACATGAGCCGGCGCACGACGATGCTGACGGCGGTCCTCACGCTCGGCGTGGCGATGACGGTGATCGCGTACCTTCCGCCGTTGCCGATGATCCTGGTGTTGTGCGCCATCGTCGGGCTGGTGTACGGGCCGATCGCGCCGATCTACAACTACGTCATGCAGACCCGGGCGCCGCAGCACCTGCGCGGGCGGGTGGTCGGGGTCATGGGATCGCTTGCCTACGCCGCTGGCCCACTCGGATTGATCGTGGCGGGTCCGCTGGCCGACGCCGCGGGTCTGCACGCGACATTCCTGGCGTTGTCACTGCCGATGCTGCTCCTCGGCATCGTGGCGGTGTTCCTACCCGCGCTGCGCGACCTCGACCGTCCGCCTGCCGAACCGCCGAGCTGATCTGGTCAGCGCAGCACCTGCATGCTCGCCACGACGGCGTCGTTGAATTCGATGGGCCGCTGTTCGTAGATCGCGATGTCCGAATCCGGAAGCAACCAGGCCCGGTGCACCTGCGGTGTCTGCTCATCCGGGCAGACCGCCCGCCACACACGGTATTCGGCGGTGCGATCGCCCATCTTGAAAAGGCCGGTGCCATCGCCTGTTTGCGCGGTGATGTCCTCGACACGTTCGGCGGGATAGGGCGGGTCGCCGTGGTGATAGCAGCCCGTCTCGATGGGCGTCTCGAGGTCGTCGATGGTGCCTTCGAAGGCGACGTCGAACCGCAACGGCAGATCGAGATCGCCGCCGGCCGGATAACCGATCACGCCGCGCGTGGCGGGGAACTCCGAATCCTCGAGGACCGCCCAATGCGGCACCACCGCACGGAGAACCTCGACGCCACCGGTGAATTCGGGGTTCGGGATGATGACCGTCGTCGGTGGACCGCCGGGATAGTCCAAGTGGCTTGCGCTGGTCGTAGTAGATGACGGCGCGGACGAGGGTGTGGCTGCGGGCTCGTCGGGTTCGCTTGCGCATGCCGCGCACAACAAGACGGCCGCCGCGGCGACGCAGTTGACGCATTTGTTGGTCCGGTGATCGCCAGACATCACCACAACGTTAAGTCGGCGCTCCGCCCGCCGTCCACCGAATTTCAGCGGGTGACCGCTGTCTCCTGACCGCCGAAGTCCTTGCGGAGCGTCGTCTTGAGCACCTTGCCGGTGGCGTTGCGGGGCAGCTCGGAGATGTACTCGACCCGAGTTGGACACTTGAAGTGCGCCAACCGCTCGCGCGTGTACTCGATGAGCTCGTCGGCGCCCGCCTGCGCACCGTCTTCGAGCACGACCACGGCGATCGGCGTCTCTCCCCACTTGTCGTGCGGCACTCCCACGACGGCCACCTCACGCACCGCCTCGTGACGATAGAGCACTTGCTCGACCTCGATCGGATACACGTTCTCACCGCCGGTGATGATCATGTCCTTCTTGCGGTCCACCAACGTGATGAAACCCTCGGCATCCATGCGCCCCAGATCTCCGGTGTGAAACCAACCCCCACGGAACGCCTCGGCGGTCGCCTCGGGCTTGCCCCAGTAGCCGACGAACACGTTCGGGCCACGCACGACGACCTCGCCCACGGAGTCGACGGCGACGTCGCGATCGGCTTCGTCCACGATGCGTATCTGTACGTGGAACAGCGCCCGCCCGATCGTCCCCGACTTCTCCTTGGCATGTGCAGCATCGAGAAGTGTTGCACCGGGCGCGGTCTCGGTGAGCCCGTACCCCTCCTGGAACGGAACTCCCCTGCCCTGGAAATACTCGAGCACCGGCATCGGACACGGTGCGGCACCGCTGACGGCCAGTTCGAGTGACGATAGGTCGTAGCTGCCGAAATCGGGCACTCCCATGAGGGCGGCCCACATCGCAGGAACAAGAAACTGCACGGTGACGCGCTCGCGCGCCATTGTCGCGAGCGTCTGGACGGGGTCGAACGATGGCAGCAGCGCATTTGTGCCGCCGATGTAGATCAGCGGGAGCGTGTGCACCCCGAGACCGCCCATGTGGAAAAGCGGTGCGACGGTGACGGTCCGGTCACCCTCGCACAACCCGCGTCCGGCGCTGAGGCCGTTGATGACGTTCCACAGCAGGTTGTCGTGTGTGATCATCGCCCCCTTGGGCCGGCCGGTCGTGCCCGACGTGTAGGGCAGGCAGCAGAGGTCGGCGCCGTCCACGTCGACGCCGAGGGGGCCGGGCTCGCCACTGGCGAGCACCTGTTCGAAATCCGCTTCACCCTCTGCGGTTTCACCGCCGACCACCACGCATGAGCGCACTTGCACACCTTCGCCGACCAGCGCAGCGCGAGCCAACTCGCTCAGCTGCGCGGACCATACGAAGGCGACCGCGCCCGAATCGGCGAGCAGATAGGACACTTCGGGCGCCGAGAGTCGGAAATTGATCGGCACGAACACCGCTCCGAGTTTCGCGGCGGCGAACATCGTCTCGAGAAACTCCGCACAGTTGAGCATCAGGACGGCGACGCGGTCACCCTGCTGCACGCCGAGTTCGCGAAACGCCCTGGCAAGCCGGTCGGTTCGGTCGTCGAACGAGGTAAACGTGACGCGTCGGTCGCCGTCGACCAGCGCCACGGTGTCACCGGAGAGGAACGCGCGCCGCGTCGCCCAGTATCCGATCCCGCCGGCGCGGCTGTGCGGTTCATCCATGTGCCTACCTCCTAGCGTGCTGCGGCCGGACCGGCCCGGGCGATTGCGGCCAGTTCCTCACGTGAGCTCGCGCCGACGCGTTGGCACGCGCGGTACACGTGGCCCTCGACGCTGCGGACGGACATCACCAGCCGGTCGGCAATCTGGCGGTTGGTCAGACCGGCCAGCACCAGCTCGACGATCTCGCGCTGGCGACCCGTCAGCGGCTGACCCGCCGGACTGCGCAATGCCGGCGTGCACAGCCCACCGCAGGCGTCACTGAGTTCCTTCGCGACCGCGGCGGCCCACAGTCCGCGCTTGCGCTGCTGAGCCCCGGTGAACGCCACTGCCGCCTGCGCGGCGGCGTCTGCGGCCGCCGCGCGATCCCCGATCGTCTGGTACTCATCTGACGCCGCCAGCAGACCTTCGCCGTCGTTGGCCGCCAGCGATTCCGTGTGCCGGGCAACGGCTTTGGCCAGCGGCAGGCGCAACTCGTCGGCGAGCTCGCGGGCACGCGAAGCTCCCGATGTGGCACCCCACTGCGCGGCGACTTGCAGACACGCCAGTTCGTGGGTCGGCTGATTGCGTTCGCGCGCCACCGCCGCGGCCGACTGCACGGTGGTGACCGCCTCACTGATGCACCCGTTCGCGGCCAGTGACCACCCCGTGGCGATGCTCAGCGCGGTCTGCATGAACAGATAGTCGGGCGGAACGCCGGCCTGCGCCTCGACGATCGCCTCCTTGGCGGCTGCCGCCTCGCCGAGTTTCGCGTGCGCCTCGGCCAGCGAGAAGCAAGTGGCAGGACGTAAACCGGTTGTGACACCGTGTCTTTCGGCACCGGCAAGTGCCTCGTGTAGGAGTTTCACCGCGGACCGGATGTCACCGCGCATCAGCGCGGAGACCCCCATCAGGGAGGCCAGGTTGGCGTAGGCCAGGCTGGGGACCTCATGTGCCGAGTCGGCGAGCCGTTCGACCATCGCCACACATTCGTCGATCCGACCTGTCAGCCTGCACGCCCTCGCGTAGACGCTGCCGAACCAGAACCGCATGTGCGACGCCTGGAATGACGTGATGGACCGGTCGAGGGCCGCTTGTGCCACGGCGGTGAGGTCGTCTCCCCGGCCCAGTGCGCCGAGCGCCATTGTCAATGCCACCGAGGCCATCATCGCGTGAAAATCCGACAACACGCCGGAATCCAGTACCGCTATGGCTTTTTCCGCCGCAGCGTCACACCGGGCGGACGCCGCGTCGACGCACGCCTCTATCACTCTCCGCGCGGCGACATCGGCGGGTGACTCCTCACCACGAGCCAGTTCCTCGAGCAGGTCCGCGGCGTCACTGCAGCGGCCGAGCATCCAGACCATGTTCGCCGCGCGCAACGTGGCCCACTGGTGCGCCCCTTCGGCGCCATCGTCACCGATCGCCCGCAGCACCTCCTCCGCCTGCGGACCGCGGCCGAGAAGCAACAGGTTCATCGCGCGCACGCCGAGGGCGTCGGGCGCGCCCGCCGACGCTGCCGCAGCGGCGAAGCGGTCGGCCAATTCGAGGTCCAGCAGCCTCATCGCGTACTGCGCCGCCGAAAGGCACAGCTGCGGATCCGCGGGTTGGTCGGACTCCAGCGCGAGCAGGGCCCGGCGCACCGTCGCCTGCGAATCGACGTCCGGATCTCTCGCCAGCCGCTGCGCCAGCCGACCACGGATCTTCGACAGGTACATCTCGCCGACGCCCGCCCGGCGGAGTTCGCCGTACAGCGGATGCGCGAGTCGGGCCATCAGTCGACCGCCGGAGCGCTCGATGGTGATCAGGTGCATCTGCTCGGCGATCTCGAGATCGTCCCGTCCCACCAGATCGCAGAGCACATCGACCGCCAGCGGCTCGCACTGAGACAGGGTGTCGACGACGAGGGCCACCTCCGGCGTTAGTTCGTGCAGTTGCCTGCCGACCATGTCGCTGATGCTCTGCGACACCGCGACGTCGCCGTCCCACATCCAGACGCCGGAAATCCTTCGCATCCGGCCCGCGGCCACCTGGTCGTTGACGAGCTGATGCAGGAACAGCGCATTCCCGCCGGTGAGTTTCCAGAAGCGGCGCGCGCTGCGGGCGTCGACGGCGCCACCAAGGGCGGCCTCGATCACGACGCCCGTCGCCTCGACCGTCAGCGGCTCCAGGTCGAGGCGCGTGAGCAGGCCGTCCTTCCAGAGGGCGGTGATCGCGTCGGGCGGTTCTGCACCCGCGCGCAACGTCACCACGAGGCGGGCGCCACGACTGTGCGCGAGCTGATGGACGACGTGGGCGGACAGTCCGTCGAGCAGGTGGGCGTCGTCGACCCCGATCAGGATCCGGCCCTGACGATGTTGGGCGACAAGGGAATTGATCACGTGCCGCACGTTGGGCAGGGGATCGCCCTGCGGATCGCTGATCAGCGCGGTGAACGCGCCGAGCGGAAGCGCCCGCGCGGATTCGGTGCCGACGATCCAGTTCGTACGTTCGCCGGCAGCCTCGGCGCGCGTGAGTACTTCGCGTGCGAGCCGGGTCTTCCCGACGCCCGCGGCCCCCACGATCACGACGCCGCAACCCCTACTTCCGCTGAGCGCGCGCCGAATTGTCGAGAGCTCACCGTCGCGACCCGCCAGCGGATCCCCGCTGATCACGGCGCGACTATAACCCCGTCTGGCCTGGTAGCGACTGCGAATGACGGGGATTGCCGCCGCGGCGTTTCACGTGCGAGGCGTGCGGGGTAACCGGGACTGGATGTGATGCGGACCACAACGAAGGCAGGCCATGTACCAGCAAGTCCTTGATCCGGTTGCCAACTCGCTCGCGTGGAGTGCCGTGGTCGCGGCGATACCGCTGCTGCTGCTGTTCGTCATGCTGGGCGCGCTGAAGGTGACCGCGTGGGTGGCGTCGCTGATTTCGCTGGCCGTCAGCATCGTGATCGCCATCGTGGTCTACGGCATGCCGGTCGGACAGACACTGCTCGCAGGCAGCGAGGGCGCCGCGTTCGGGTTCTTCCCGATTCTGTGGATCGTCATCAACGCGATCTGGGTGTACCAGATGACCGTGGAGACGGGACATTTCGACGTCTTGCGCAGATCGTTCAGCCAAGTCAGCGACGACCAGCGGATCCAGGCCATCATCATCGCGTTCTCGTTCGGCGCCTTGATCGAGGCGCTGGCCGGGTTCGGCACACCGGTCGCGGTGACCTCGGTGATGCTGATGGCGCTCGGCTTCAAGCCGCTGAAGGCCGCCGTCATCGCGCTGGTCGCCAACACGGCGCCCGTCGCGTTCGGCGCCATGGCCACACCCATCATCACGCTGGGCAAGGTCACGGAGCTGCCCGCCGACACGCTCGGCGCGATGGTGGGGCGGCAGACGCCGATCCTGGCGCTGTTCGTCCCGCTGGCGTTGGTCGCGATCGTCGACGGCCTGCGCGGCATCCGCGAAACCTGGCCGGCGGCGGTGGTCTGCGGAGTGGTGTTCGCGCTCAGTCAGTTCGCAACGTCGAACTTCCTGTCGGTGCCGCTGGCCGATGTCGTGGCGTCGCTGCTGTCCGCGGCGGCGGTGGTGGCGCTGGTGCGATTCTGGCGACCGAGGCACGCGTACACCGAGCAGCCGGCGGCGGTTGCGGGTGGCGCGGCCAACGATGCGCCACCCGATTTCGCGCAGCGGGTCAAGAACGCCGATGCCCGCGCCGATTCGCGCGCCGACGTCATCCGGGCGTACGCGCCGTACGCGATCATCATCGCGGTTTTCGTCGTGTGTCAGATCTCGGCGGTGAAGAGTTTCCTCGACAAGGCCACGGTCGCGTTCAACTGGCCGGGGCTCCACATCGTCGACCCGGACGGTGATCCGTTGTCGCTCACGAAGTTCAGCCTGAACCTGCTCACCACTCCGGGCACCCAGATGCTCTTCGCGGGCATCCTCACGATGGTGGCGTTGAAACTGTCGGTGCCGCGGGCGCTGAAAGCCTATGGTGCGACACTGCACCAACTCCGGTGGGCGATCGTGACCGTCATGGCGGTGCTGGCGCTGGCGTTCGTGATGAATGTGTCGGGCCAGACGATCACGCTCGGCACCTGGATGGCGGCCGCGGGAGGCGCGTTCGCGGTGCTGTCGCCCATCCTCGGCTGGCTCGGTGTCGCGGTCACCGGATCCGACACCTCATCCAACTCGCTGTTCGGCGCGTTGCAGGTGACCGCCGCCAATCAAGCCGGGCTGTCGGATGTGCTGATGGCGGCGTCGAACAGTTCGGGCGGCGTGCTCGGCAAGATGGTGTCACCGCAGAACCTGGCGATCGCGGCGGCCGCGGTCGGTCTCGACGGTAAGGAAGGCGACATCTTCCGCCGCGTCGTGCTGTGGAGCCTTGGGTTCCTGCTCCTGATGTGCATCCTCTCGGGGCTGCAGGCGTCGCCCGTACTGGACTGGATGGTGCCGTGATGCGGGCTTGTAGGATCAACCCGTGAGCGCGGATGTGCTGGACCGGTTGATCGCCGAGTTGCCTGAGGGCGCCGTCGTCACCGATCCCGACATCCTGGCGTCCTACCGGCAGGACCGCGCCTTCGATCCGAGTGCGGGCACACCGCTGGCGGTGGTGCGCCCGCGCTGCACCGCGGACGTACAGGCGACGCTGCGGTGGGCCACCGCCCACAGGATCGCGGTCGTGCCACGCGGCATGGGCACCGGGCTGTCCGGCGGCGCAACGGCTCTCAACGGCGCGATCGTGCTGACCACCGAGAAGATGCGCGACATCACCGTCGATCCCGTCACCCGCACCGCTGTCACACAGCCCGGTCTGCTCAACGCCGAGGTCAAGAAGGCCGTCGCGGAGTACGGGCTGTGGTATCCGCCGGATCCGTCGTCGTTCGAGATCTGCAGCATCGGCGGCAACATCGCCACCAACGCCGGCGGGCTGTGCTGCGTGAAGTACGGGGTCACGACGGACTACGTGCTCGGTGTCGAGGTGGTGCTCGCCGACGGCACCGCGGTCCGGCTCGGCGGGCCACGGCTCAAAGACGTCGCGGGGCTGTCGCTGACCAAGCTGTTCGTCGGCAGTGAGGGCACGCTCGGCGTCATCACCGAAGTGACACTGCGTCTGCTGCCACCGCAACAGGTCGCCAGCACGGTCGTCGCTTCCTTCGACTCGGTCGAAGCCGCGGCGCAATCCGTCGTCACGATCACCGGCAAGATGCGGCCGTCGATGTTGGAGTTCATGGATTCGGTGTCGATCAACGCCGTCGAGGACAAACTGCGGATGGGCCTTGACCGCAGCGCCGCCGCGATGATGGTGGCCGCGACGGACGATCGTGGCGTCTCGGGTATCGAGGATGCCGAGTTCATGGCCGATGTGTTCACGAAACACGGTGCGAAGGAAGTCTTTTCGACATCCGACCCGGACGAGGGTGAGTCCTTCGTCGCGGCCCGCAGGTTCTGCATCCCCGCCGTGGAGTTGAAGGGTTCGCTACTGCTGGAGGACGTCGGCGTCCCGCTTCCTGCGTTGGCCGAGCTGGTCAGCGGGGTGGCGAAGATCGCCGCCAATCACGACCTGTTGATCTCGGTGATCGCGCACGCAGGCGACGGCAATACGCATCCGCTCATCGTCTACGACCCCGCCGATGCGGCCATGACCGAACGCGCCCATCAGGCGTTCGGCGAGATCATGGATCTGGCGGTCGGACTCGGCGGAACGATCACCGGCGAGCACGGTGTCGGTCGTTTGAAACGGCCATGGCTCGAGGGGCAGATCGGCCCGGAGGCGATGGAACTCAACCGGCGAATCAAGGCGGCCCTGGACCCGGACAACATCCTCAACCCCGGCGCCGCGATCTGATGTTGTGTGCATTCGGGAGCGCTGAGCGCTCGTTTTCGCACACAAATCGCAATTCTATTGACAAGATCATATGGGCTGTCGTACCAATGAGACATGACAGCTGCTCTGTCTCAGAGCTCTCGACCCCGCTTTGAACTCGCGACCGCCGAGTCGTGGGCGAACCCCTGGGGGATGTACCGGGCGCTGCGTGACCACGATGCCGTGCACCACGTCGTGCCCCCCGACCGACCCGATCACGACTATTACGTGTTGTCGCGGCACGCCGACATCTTCGCGGCGGCGCGCGACCACGAGACGTTCTCGTCGGCGCAGGGTCTGACGGTCAACTACGGCGAACTCGATCTCATCGGACTGGCCGACAATCCGCCGATGGTCATGCAGGATCCGCCGGTGCACACCGAGTTCCGCAGGTTGGTGTCGCGCGGCTTCACACCTCGGCAGGTCGAGGCCGTCGAACCGAAGGTGCGCGAATACGTCGTCGAGCGGATCGAGCGCATCAGGTCCAACGGCGGCGGCGACATCGTCGCCGAGTTGTTCAAGCCGCTGCCGTCGATGGTGGTCGCGCACTATCTCGGTGTGCCCGAAGGGGATCGCGACAAGTTCGACGGGTGGACCGAGGCGATCGTCGCGGGCAACACCGTCGAGGGCGGCGTTACGGCGGCGCTGGGCGACCTCGGCGATGCGCTCGGCGAGATGATGGCCTACTTCACCGCGCTGATCGAGAAGCGCCGCGCCGAGCCCGAGGACGACACGGTCTCCCATCTGGTGGCGGCCGGGATCGGCGCCGACGGCGACATCGCCGGTGTGCTGTCGATTCTCGCTTTCACGTTCACCATGGTCACCGGAGGCAACGACACGACGACGGGCATGCTCGGCGGCTCGGTACAGCTGCTCCACCAGCGGCCCGATCAGCGAAAGCTGTTGGCCGACAACCCTGATCTGATCCCCGACGCGATCGACGAGTTGCTGCGCCTCACCTCACCGGTACAGATGCTCGGCCGGACGGTGACCCGAGATGTCGCGATCGGCGATACCACCATCCCCGAAGGCAGGCGCGCGATGCTTCTCTACGGGTCCGCCAACCACGATGAACGCCAGTACGGCGACGACGCGGGTGACCTCGATGTGATGCGCAAACCGCGCAACATTCTGACCTTCAGCCACGGCGCCCACCACTGTCTGGGCGCGGCGGCCGCGCGTATGCAGTCGCGAGTCGCGCTGACGGAGCTGTTGACACGCATTCCCGACTTCGAGGTCGACGAGGACGGAATCGTCTGGGCCGGAGGAAGTTACGTACGCCGCCCCCTCTCGGTTCCGTTCAGGGTGGTCGCCTGATGGCCGGCGACTGGTTGGCCGAGCGGCGCACCGAGGTGGCCGCCGACCGCATCCTCGACGCGGCGGACCAACTGTTCGCCCAGAAAGAGGCCGCGACCGTCGGCATGCACGAAATCGCCTCGGCGGCAGGCTGCTCCCGTGCGACGCTGTACCGGTACTTCGAGAACCGCGAGGCGCTCTACACCGCGTACGTGCACCGTGAGTCGTACCGGCTCTACCGCGAGATGACCGATCAGCTGAACGCGCTGCACGATCCGCGCGAACGCCTGGTCGAGGGCATACTGACATCCCTGCGGAATGTCCGTGAAAGTCCCGCGCTGTCATCGTGGTTCGCGATGACGCAGCGCCCGATCGGCGGCGACATCGCTGAGCAGTCGGAGGTCATCAGGACGTTGACCGAGGCGTTCGTCATCTCCTTGGCGCCCGACGATCCGAAGCTCGTCACGCACCGGGCCCGCTGGCTGGTACGGGTGATCACGTCGCTACTGGTCTTCCCCGGTCACGACGAGGCCGACGAGCGCGCGATGATCGAGGAGTTCGTGGTACCGATCGTGGTGCCGTCGACACAGGCCACGCCAGGCTAGGACGTCAGGCCACCCAATACGCCTGAGCCTTGATGGATTTGCGCGGTATGCGGTAGTCCTCGCGCAGCACCTTGGCGACCGCGCGGGTGGTGCGGTTGTCGCACGCCACCCAGCCGAAGTGGTCGGAGGCGTCGAACACCGACGAGCTGATCACCTGGATCAGCGCCTCGCCGTTGTTCTTGCGGTCGACCCACTCGACGTCGGCGGCGCGACCACGGACCGGCAGTTGCTTGTCGTCCTCGTGAGCGGCCTCGAGAAACACCCATGACGGCGTGTCTCCGATCGCGTCGAGCAGCGAGTTGATCGCGGGTAGCGAGGCGGTGTCGCCGACGATGATGTAGCCCGCCGGCTCCGGTTGGGGCAGCGCAAAATTGCTGCCGAGCACCGTCACGTCGACGGTGTCCCCCGGCTGCGCGTTCTGCGCCCAGTTGGCCGCGACGCCGTCATGCAGTGCGAACTCGATGGACACCGTGCCCGCCTGCGGGTCGGGGTCGACGAGCGTGTACCCGCGCTGGTGCAGCTTGTCCCCGTCGGCGAACCACATCCGGATCCACATCGTCGGGTGCAGCGCATGCGCGGCCAGGAGGCCGTCGGCGGCAAAGGTCAGTCGCAGGTAGTGCGGGCTGAGGTGGTGTCGTTCCGTGACGGTCAGCGTGTGATCACCCGCGCCCAGCAGCTTGAGCACCGCGCCGGGCAGTCCACGCGAGAGCTTCGTTTCGGACATACAAGTTAGGGTACCCTAACACGAGCGTCAATTGGTGCGCACGCGGGTGAAGCGGTGCAACAGCCAGGCCAGCGGCACCGTCACCACGAACGTGATGATGAACAGCCACCACATCGAGCCGGTGTAGATCGGGTACCGGACGATCTCGACCATCACCAGTTCCATCGTCACCAGATGGATCAGGAAGATCTCGTAGGAGATCTCGCCGAGGAACACCATGGGGCGCGACGCCAGGAACCGCGCGTAGAGGCCGCGGTCCCCCAGCGCCAGCGGGGCCACCATCAGCGTCGCGATCACCGCGTAGAAGCCCGTCTTCACCAATGCCTCGCGCAGTTCGGTCGGCGACGTGGTGGGCTCCCCGCCGATGGGAGTCGACACGATGAAGTAGCAGATCACCGCGAGCGGAATGCACGCGAGTCCATACGCCCGAACTCCCAGCGGCTGCAGCGCGGCGAGCACCATGCCGCCGATGAACCAGACGAGATAGGTCGGCAGCCAGAGTCGCGCGGCGTCGGGCAGAAAGTCGGTGGTGTGCACCAGGATCAGCCACACCGGACTGATCAACGCCAGAACGCCGAGGCCGGTCAGCAACAGGCCGGGTCGCCACCGTCGCCGGCACAGCAGCACCAGCAGCAGATACGCCAGCAGCGGCAACACGACGTAGAACGCGACCTCGACCGCCAGGCTCCACATCTGCGTAAGTCCCTGGTGCAGAAACGAATACAGGTAGTTGTCCGTGTAGATCTGAGTCAGCGTGAGGTTGCGGAACAGGCCTTCCCAGGTATGTCCGGGGTTCGGCCCCGCGGTGCGGAAGTGGTACAGCAGGTATGCGGCCAGCACGGTGACGACGTAGGCGGGCATGATGCGTCGCACCCGGTGCCAGGCGTAGCGGCGCACCGACGGCGGCGCACCGCCCGTCGCGGCCGCCTTGACCCACGGACCGAAGAGCAGAAACCCGGAGAGCACGAAGAACACCGGCACACCGATCTCGGCGCGTGACCAGACCAGGCCGATGTAGCCGTGCGTGTACTTGCCGGTGGTGTAGGCGGCGTGGGTCAGCATGACCAGCAGCGCCGCGACCGCGCGAACTCCGGTCAGCGAGGCGACGCGCTCAGGCTTACCGACGGACTCCAGACCGCCCTGTGCGTCAACGCTGCCGGACAGGGTCATTTGGACTTGTGGCCGGATTTCCCGCCTTTTCGTGGCGGACGATCGGGTTGGAGATTGATCAGGATGCCCTGAATGCGGGTACGCTCCAAGGCTTTCACGGTGTCACGCGACAGTTTGGCGGGCAGTTCCACCAAGGAATGGTCGGGCCGGATCGAGATGTGCCCGAAGTCGCTGCGGTGCAGACCGCCCTCGTTGGCGATGGCGCCGACGATCGCGCCGGGACTCACCTTGTGCCGCTTACCCACCGCGATCCGATACGTCGCGAAGCCCTGCCCCGGTTTGCGTTGCTTCGGCCCGCGCTCGCGGTCGGCGCGTTCCGGGCGGTCGCGACGCTTCTCCGGCGGCGGCTCCTTCATCAGGAACTGCTCGCCGTCGCGCGTCTGCGCCGCCAGCGCCGCGGCGATGTCGACCATCGGGACGTCGTTCTCGCGTTCGTAGTCCTCGATCATCCGCCGGAACAACTCGAAGCCCGGGGCGGTCAACGCGTCGGTGATCGAGTCGCGGAACTTCGCCACCCGCTGTGCGTTGACGTCCTCCACCGTGGGCAGTTCGGCTTCGGTGAGCTGCTGACGGGTCGCCTTCTCGATCGCCTTGAGCATGTGCCGCTCCCGCGGCGACACGAACAGCAGCGCCTGTCCCGAGCGACCCGCGCGACCGGTGCGCCCGATGCGGTGGACATAGGACTCGGTGTCGTGCGGAATGTCGTAGTTCAGCACGTGCGAGATGCGTTCGACATCCAACCCGCGGGCCGCGACGTCCGTCGCGACCAGGATGTCGATGGTGCCGTCCTTGAGCGCGGTGATCGTGCGCTCACGTTGCGCCTGCGGGATGTCACCGTTGATCGCGGCCGCCGAGAAACCGCGGGCCCGCAGTTTCTCCGCGACCTCCTCGGTGGCCTGTTTGGTGCGAACGAAGACGATCATCGCCTCGAACGGCTCCACCTCGAGGAGACGGGTCAGGGCGTCCATCTTGCGTGGACCGGCGACCTGGATGTAGCGCTGCGTGATGTTCTCTGCGGTGGCCGTTTTCGATTTGACCGACACCTCGACGGCGTCGTGCAGATACTTCTTGGTGATCTTGCGGATGCCGGGCGGCATCGTGGCGGAGAACAACGCCACCTGCTTGTACTCGGGGGTGTCGGCGAGGATGCGTTCGACGTCCTCGGCGAAACCCATCTGCAGCATCTCGTCGGCCTCGTCGAGCACCAGATAGTCGAGGTGGGTGAGATCGAGCGTGCCCTTCTCCAGATGGTCGATCACCCGACCCGGAGTGCCGACCACCACCTGGGCGCCGCGCCGCAGACCCGCAAGCTGCGGACCGTAGGACGAGCCGCCGTAGACGGGCAGCACATTGATCTGGGGCAGATGGGCACCGTAGCGGCTGAACGCCTCGGCGACCTGCAATGCCAACTCTCGCGTCGGCGCCAGCACCAACGCCTGGGTGTCCTTCTTGCCGGGATCGATTTTCGACAGGATCGGGATGGCGAACGCCGCGGTCTTACCCGTGCCCGTCTGCGCGAGGCCGACGACATCGGAGCCGGCCATCATCGGCGGAATGGTGGCGGCCTGGATGGCCGAGGGCGATTCATATCCGACGTCGCCGATAGCCCGCAGCACCGAAGGGTGAATCTGCAGGTCGTCGAAGGTCAGATCTTCCCGGCTCGCGTCCGGGTCGGAGGACGTCATCAGTCGTCGAGTCTAGTGCCCGTCACCTGCCCGACCCGCCGCGCGGCCTGCGAGATCACCGTGCCGGGTTTCGGTACCGTTGCGCAGCGTGAAGTCGGCGGTCGTGATTGGGATGTTGACAGTCGGGATCGCAACGGCGGTTAGCGGGTGCGGATCGAGCGACTCCACCGCCTCCAAGACTCCCGGACCAACTGCGCCCCAGGTCAGCACTGCACCGCCGAGCGCGCCGATCGCGTCGGGACCGAGCCCCGCCGCGGATACCGCCGATCCGTGCGGCGTCAACCTGGCCGCACCCGCGATCGCCGCCGCGGTGTCGGAGTTGCCGCGCGACCCACGCAGCAATCAGGGCTGGAATCCCGAGCCGCTGGCGGGCAACTACAACGAATGTGCTCAGTTGTCCGTGGTGATCGTGAAGGCCAACACCAACGCGGAGAACCCGAACACCCGCGCCGTGATGTTCCATCTCGGCAAGTTCATTCCCACCGGCGTGCCGGACACCTACGGTTTCAACGGCATTGACAACGCCGTGAGCACCGGAGACACCGTCGCGCTGCGGTATTCGAACGGCGCTTCGGGGTTGGACAGCGTGGTGCGGTTCCGCTGGAACGGCAACGGTGTGGAGCTGATCGGCAACACGGGTTAGCTTTCTCCGCCGGGACTGCTGACAGATCGCGTCTGAGCGTGTAATCGCGATCTGTCAGCAGTCTCGGCGGGCATGAGATGTCGCCGCGCTCACCTACAGTGGCAGCGTGTTCGTCTCCGGCGACAGCGTC
Source organism: Mycobacterium barrassiae (assembly GCF_025822765.1). GTDB lineage: Bacteria > Actinomycetota > Actinomycetes > Mycobacteriales > Mycobacteriaceae > Mycobacterium > Mycobacterium barrassiae. The sequence goes on from NZ_JACKUK010000027.1 coordinate 123,132, forward strand.
ATCTACAGCGCCTCGGACCTCGCAGCGGCAGCCCGCTGTGAGTACGCCCTGCTGCGTGCATTCGACGCCAAACTGGGCCGGGGGCCCGCCGTCACCGTCGAAGACGAATTGCTCGCCCGCACCGCCGAGCTCGGCGACCAACACGAGCAGCGCCACCTCGACGAGCTCCGTGAGTTGAACCGGGAGAACGTCGCGATCATCGGTCGGCCGCCCTACACCGTCGACGGATTGACCGCGGCGGCCGAGGCCACCATGCGTGCCGTCGAACGCCGGGCGCCGGTGATCTACCAGGCCTCGATGTTCGACGGCCGGTTCGCCGGCTTCGCCGACTTCCTGGTGCTCGACTCCGACGAGTACCGGTTGCGCGACACCAAGCTCGCGCGTTCGGTCAAGGTGGAGGCGCTCCTGCAGCTCGCCGCGTACGCCGACGCCCTGATCCGCGCAGGCGTCCCGGTGGCGTCCGAGGTCGAGTTGGTGCTCGGCGACGGCGCCACCGCCACATATCGCGTCGACGAGATTCTTCCGGTGTACCTGGCCAGGCGCACCGCTCTGCAGAAGCTGCTCGACGACCATCTCGCCTCCGGTACCGCGGTGGCGTGGGAGGACGAGGAGGTGCGGGCGTGCTTCCGCTGCCCGGAGTGCGAGATTCAGGCCCGCGCCAACGACGACCTGCTGCTCGTCGCCGGAATGCGGGTGAGCCAGCGGGCACGTCTCATCGACGCGGGCATCACCACGGTCGCCGACCTCGCCGCGCATACCGGCCCCGTGCCCGAACTGTCGGCGCGCACCGTGGCGGCGTTGACGGAGCAGGCACGGCTGCAGATCGCACCGCGGGTCGACGGTAAGCCGCCGTATCAGGTCGTCGACGCGCAGCCGTTGATGGTGCTGCCGGACGCGAACAAGGGTGACCTGTTCTTCGACTTCGAAGGTGACCCCCTGTGGACCGTCGACGGCCGCGATTGGGGCCTGGAGTACCTGTGGGGTGTGCTCACCGTCAACGACGAGTTCCATCCGTTCTGGGCACACGACCGCGCCAGTGAACGCCAGGCGCTGATCGACTTCCTCGCGATGGTGCGCAAACGGCTCAAGCGCTACCCCGACATGCACATCTACCACTACGCGGCGTACGAGAAGAGCACGTTGCTCCGGCTGGCGGGCCGTTACGGCGTCGGTGAGAACGACGTCGACGATCTGCTGCGCAACGGCATCTTGGTGGACCTGTACCCGTTGGTGCGCAAGAGCATTCGGGTCGGCACCGAGAACTACAGCATCAAATCACTCGAACCGCTGTACATGGGCAACGAGCTGCGCAGCGGCGAGGTGACCACGGCCGCCGATTCCATCACCCAGTACGCGCGCTACTGCGCGCTGCGCGATGAGGGACGGGCCGAGGAGGCCGCGGGAGTGCTCAAGAAGATCGAGGACTACAACGTCTACGACTGCCGATCGACGCGCCGCCTGCGCGACTGGTTGATGGCGCGCGCCATCGAATCCGGTGTCCCACCGCGCGGTCCGCAGCCGGTGCGCGACGAGGAAGTCATCGAACTGGGCGACGATCTCGACCGCAAGCTACTGAAGTTCGCGGGTGACGGCGTCGCGCCGCGCACCGCCGAGCAGACCGCCGTGGCAATGGTGGCCGCCGCCAGGGGTTTTCACCGTCGGGAGGACAAGCCGTTCTGGTGGAGCCACTTCGACCGCGTCAACAACCCTGTCGACGAGTGGGCGGACAACAGCGACGTGTTCATCGCCGACGACGCGGTCATCGTCAACGACTGGCACCAGCCACCGAAAGCGCGTAAGCCGCAACGGCACGTCCGACTGATCGGCGGCATCGCGAACGGCGAACTGTGCCAGGAGATGTACGCGTTGTACGACCCGCCCGCACCCACCGGCCTGTCCGACGACCCCGACCGGCGCGGCTTCGGAACGGTGACAGTCGTCGGATGCGACAACCCCGAGGCGCCCACCGAGGCGCTGATCATCGAGAAACAACCCAAGGGCGGCGATGTCTTCGACCAGCTGCCGTTCGCGCTGACACCGGGTCCACCGTTCAACACCAAACCGCTGCGGGAATCGATCGAGGAGACTGCGTCAGCAGTGGCGGTGGGCCTGCCGAACCTGCCCTGCGACGCCGTCACCGACATCCTGCTGCGGCGCCCCCCGCGCACGAAGAGCGGCGGCGGCCTGCCCCGCAGCGGCGTGATCATCGACGACATGACCGCCGCGCTTCGAGATCTCGATTCGTCCTATCTCGCGGTGCACGGGCCGCCGGGCACCGGAAAGACGTACACCTCGGCGAGGGTGCTCGCGCGTCTGGTCAACGAGCACGCGTGGCGTATCGGCGTGGTCGCGCAGTCGCATGCGGTGGTGGAGAACCTGTTCCGCGACGTGCTGGACGCCGGGGTCGACGGGAACCAGGTCGCCAAGAAGCTCAACACCGTGAACTCGGGCTGGACCGATCTGGAAAATCCCGAGTTCGCCGGCTACATCGCCGACCACGCCGATCGGAAAATCGGCTGTGTCGTCGGGGGTACGGCGTGGGACTTCGCCAACGCCAACAAGATTCCGCGACGGTCGCTCGATCTGCTGGTGGTCGAGGAGGCGGGTCAGTACAACCTCGCCAACACCATCGCGGTCGCGCCGTCGGCTCACAATCTGCTGTTGCTCGGCGACCCGCAGCAGCTGCCGCAGGTCAGCCAGGGCACCCACCCGGAACCCGTCGACACCTCCGCGCTGGGCTGGCTCATCGACGGAAGGCACACGCTGCCAGCCGAATTCGGCTACTTCCTCGATCGGTCGTATCGCATGCACCCGGCGGTCTGCGCGGCGGTCTCACGGCTGGCCTACGACGGCCGCCTGCAGTCGTACGACGAGGTCACCACGGCGCGCTGCCTCGCCGGACAGCCGCCAGGGGTGCGCGTGCTGACCGTCGAGCACACCGGCAACTCCACCGAAAGTCCCGAGGAAGCCGATGCGATCGTCGCCGAGATCGGCGGTCTGCTCGGCACCGACTGGACCGACAAGAACGACACGGTGCCCCTGGCACAGGAACACGTGCTGGTCGTCACGCCCTACAACGCACAGGTTGTAACGCTGCGCAGGCGGCTCGACAGCGCGGGGCTGACCAACGTCGAGGTGGGCACCGTCGACAAGTTCCAGGGCCGGCAGGCGCCGGTGGTGTTCATTTCGATGACGGCCTCGTCAGCCGACGACGTCCCGCGCGGAATCGCATTCCTGCTCAACCGGAATCGACTCAATGTCGCGGTGAGCCGCGCCAAGTACCTCGGTGTCATCGTGCAGTCGCCGCTGCTGACCGAATACCTGCCCGGCTCCCCCGACCGCCTCGTCGAGCTGGGCGCGTACCTGTCGCTTTCGCCGTGTGATAAACCCACGGGGTGAGCTTGACCGAGCGGCTGGCCGAGATCGTCGGACCCGGCTATGTCAGCGCCGACGCCGACGTGCTCGCCAGCCGCAGCGTGGACCACACCGGGCGCTACCGCGGGCGGGCCGCTCTGCTCGTGCGGCCGGGCTCCGCCGACGAGGTCGCCGCGGTGTTGCGCGAATGCCGCGATGCGGGCGTGTATGTCACCGTCCAGGGCGGCCGCACCTCACTGGTGGCCGGGACGGTCCCCGAACACGACGACGTGTTGTTGTCGACCGAGCGACTGCGTGACATCGGCGACGTCGACGCGGTGGAACGGCGAATCCGGGTCGGCGCCGGCGTCACGCTCGCCGAAGTGCAGCGGGCGGCGTCGACGGCTGGGCTGGTGTTCGGTGTCGATCTGGCGGCCCGCGACTCGGCGACCGTCGGCGGGATGGCGTCGACGAACGCCGGCGGGCTGCGCACGGTCCGGTACGGCAACATGGGTGAACAGGTCATCGGACTGGACGTGGCACTGCCGGACGGCAGCGTCGTGCGCCGCCACAGTCAGGTCCGCATGGACAACACCGGCTACGACCTGGCCTCGCTGTTCATCGGCGCCGAAGGCACGCTCGGCGTCATCACCAGTCTTGACCTGAGGCTGCATCCCGCGCCGAAGAGCCGGGTCACGGCGATCTGCGGGTTCGCCGATCTTGACTCGCTCATCGAGACGGGTCGCGTCTTCCGTGAGATGGACGGCATCGCGGCGTTGGAGTTGATCGACGCCCGCGCCAGCACCCTGACCGCCGAACACGCGGGAGTGTCGGCGCCCGTCGACGGCGCGTGGCAGCTGCTGATCGAACTCGTCGGCGACACCGACCAGACCGAACGGCTCGCCGAGGCGCTCGAGGAAGCTCAGCTGGTCGGCGAGCCTGCAGTCGGTGTCGACGCCGCCGCTCAGCAGCGGCTCTGGCAGGTACGCGAGGCCATCGCCGAGGTGCTAGGTGTGTACGGCCCGCCGCTGAAATTCGATGTCTCGCTGCCCCTTTCGGCCATCGCGGCGTTTGCCGGCCAAGCCGTCGAGCTGGTCGCCGAGCAGGCCCCGAATGCCATCCCGGTGTTGTTCGGACATATCGGCGAGGGGAATCTGCATCTCAACCTGGTGCGGTGCGAGCTGGACGCCGACCGCGAACACGCGCTGTATTCGGCGATGATGGCGCTGATCGCGCGCCTCGGCGGCAACGTCAGCTCCGAGCACGGCGTCGGTACCCGCAAACGCGATTACGTGGGGATGTCGCGCACCGAGTCCGACATCGCCGCGATGCGGGCTGTCAAAGCGGCGTTCGATCCGACCGGTTATCTCAACCCCGCGGTGCTGTTCGGCTAGTCCGCCCCGTCGCGAGAAGACGCGAAAACCCCCTATTTCCACCGAATATGGGGGTTTCGCGATCCCCGACTGCGTGTGGGCCTAGCTCGCGGAGAAAAATCTAGTTGTCGGGATCGTTGCGGGAATGCCTACCGCTGGACTCGAACCAGAACTGTCGCGGCTCAAAGTCGTCATCGGCGCTGCGGTGCCGCGCGTGGCGGCCGGCGGGCGGGGCGTCGTCGACTCGCGGCAGCGGCTGGAAGCGTTGGGCATTGTCGACGTGGAATCCGTTGTGCGCGAATCCGATCAGCTCATCGACCTCGGACTCGGAGCGCAGAAAATCCAGGATCCTCTCCTGCTGTCGCCAGCGCGGCGCGTCGGCCTCGGGGTCCGGCTCGTCATGCCACACATCGTTGGGCGGACGCATCACCTGCGGGACGCGGGAAGCCAGCGGCTCGGTATGCCGCTCCTGCGCGGAATCTGTAGCCACCGGTTCATCGTCATCCCACGAGATCGTGTACTCCACGTACTCGTCGTGGTCGGGGGCGTATCCATCATCCGGATCGGCGGGGACACCTTCGGAGTCGAGGACAGTCGATCGCGGATCGCTGGAACCATCCCCGAAACCGAGGAAGAACAGCGCCGCACCGACGCCGATCAACGCGATGAACGCCGGCAGCAGCAGCGTCTGCGACATGGCGGCGGAAAACGGAGCTTGGAGGAACGTGGGCAACACCGCCGCGACGTCGTCGCCACGGGCCGATTCCACGGCCGTCGGCGGCAACTCATCGCCGATCCGCCATGTCATGAACGCTGCCACGCCCGCGCTGCCCAGCACCGAACCGACCTGACGGGTCGTGTTGTAGACACCGGAACCCGCGCCCGCCAAATGTGGCGGCAGATTGCGGGTGGCGGTCGCGGCCAACGGCGACCAGATGAACGCCATTCCGACGCCGGTGACCGTCAGGGGCAACACGATTCGCCAGATCGGGGTGACCGGCGTCATCTCGAAGGACAGCCACGTCATCGAGATCGCGACCAGCGAGAACCCGAAACCGATCACGGGACGTGGATGCGACCGGTCGACGATCCGCCCGACCAGCGGTGCGAGCACACCCGAGGCGACCGCCATCGGGGCGACCACGAGCGCCGAACGCGTCGGCGAGAGTCCGCACACCTGCTGCGCGTAGAACATGACCGGCACGATCATCGCTGTCACGACGAAACCGATTGTCGCGACACCGATGTTGGACAGCGAGAAGTCGCGGTCGCTGAAGATCCGCAGCGGGACCAGGGCGTCGGTGGGGTTGGCGTACTGCCAGAACAGGAATGCGGCCATGAAGCCGATGCCGCCGGCGATGGTGCCCCACACCCACGGCGCCCAGTCGTGCGCCTGGCCCTCCTGAAGGGCGAACACGATCATGAACAGACCGATCCCGGACAGCGTCATCCCGAGCAGGTCGAAACGCTGCATCTGCGAGTCGAGGTCGGGGATCAACCGCACGGCCAGGACCACACCGAAGATGCCGACGGGCACGTTGACGAAAAAGATCCACTGCCAACCAAGCCCGTCGACCAACACACCGCCGGCCAGCGGGCCGACCAGAGTCGCCACACCCGCGGTCGCACCCCACAGGCTCATCGCCACCCCGCGGCGCTCGGCAGGGAAGATTCGAGTGATCGTCGACAGCGTCTGCGGCGTCAGCAGCGCGGCCCCGAGGCCCTGCACGACGCGGGCGACGATCAGCATGCCGATGGTGTCGGCCAGCCCGCACCACAGCGACGCGATCGTGAACAGCGTCAGACCAAGCAGGTAAAGGTTCTTGGGTCCGAACCGGTCGCCGAGCCGACCCGCCACCAGCAGCGGCACCGCGTAGGCGAGAAGGTAGGCACTCGTCACCCAGATGACGGAGTCGTAGCTGGCGCCGAGCGCGGTCATGATCGACGGATTGGCGACCGAGACGATGGTGGCGTCGACCAGGATCATGAAGAAGCCGACGAGCATCGCCCACAACGCGTGCCACGGATTCGCTGCGGCTGACCGCATCCCGGAGGAACGGTCGTCGTGCCGGGAAGTCAGGGTCTGATCCATCACATCGACTAATTACTCAACGATCCAGCCGACGCTACGGACGGCGGCTGATCCCGACAAGCCAGGAATACCGCCAGGGTTACTGTCAGGCCGGCTCAGGGACGGCGTCGCCGATGACGCCGTCTTGTGCTCTGTTCCCAGGGCCAGGTACCGACGTTCCAGCCGACTGGCCCCCCACGCGCAGCGTAAGCGACAGAGCGAACAACGCGATCACCATACCGACCGTCATCACCAACGCGAGAGCAAATTCGTCGTTGCCGAGCACACCGACGAGCGGTGCGATGGCGGCGCCCAGGCCGAACTGGGCGGCGCCGAGCACTGCCGCCGCAGTGCCTGCCGCGTCGGGATGCCGTGACAGCGCCACCGCCGGCGCATTCGGAATGACCAGGCCCATCGCGCCCAGGATCGCCCAGACGGGCAGTACGAAGCCGAACAGTCCACCGGTATGCGTCACCGCCAACCCGACGAACACGGCGCCCGAGGCCGACGCCGCGGCCAGCGCCCACAATGCGATGCGCTGCGGTGGGAACCGACGCAACAGCACGACGTTGAACTGCGTCGCCCCGATCAGCGCGAAAGCCCCAGCCCCGAAGACGAGCGCGAAGACCTGCTGATCCAGCCCGTAATGGCCCTGCAGCACGAAGGCTGCGCCCGAGATGTAAGCGAACAGGCCCGACATGCCGAGCGCGGCGACCAGGGCCAGCACGACGAAGCGGACGTCGCGCAGCACCTCGATGTAGGTGGCGCCGATGCTGCGCACATGCAGCGGCCGTCGATGCTTCTCCGGCAGTGTCTCGGGCAGGGCCAGCGCGGCCACCAACAACAGCGCACCCGCCATCACCACCAGCACGGCGAACACCCAATGCCACGAGGCCTTCAGCAGCACCACCGCGCCGAGCGACGGCGCGATCACCGGGGCGGCGCCGAGCACCAGCATGATTCTCGAAATGACGGTCGCCGCGGCCGACTCGGCGAACAGGTCGCCGACGACGGCGAATGCCACCACCATCGCCGCGGCGGCACCAACCCCCTGCAGCAGGCGCGCCACGCCGAGCACCGCCACGTTCGGCGCGAACAGGCAGAGCAGGGACGCCAGCATGTGCAGCACGATTCCGGCCATCAGCGGGCGACGACGGCCCAGCGAGTCGGACAACGGGCCGACGATCAGCTGTCCGAGGGCAAGACCGGCAAGGGTCCCGGTGAGCGTCAGCTGCGCGACCGACGACGAGACTCCGAGGTCCTCACCGATCTTGGGCAGCGCGGGCAGATACATGTCGATGGTCAGCGGGCCCAGCGCGACCATCAGCCCCAGGATGATCACCATCCGGACGCGGCCAGGCGTCGACGCCACCCCGGAGGTCGTCGATTCAGCAGCCGTCGTATCCACGGAGGGTGATGTTGCCATGAAAATGGTTAGCGTCGCTTCTCAATATTTTCTTCCCGCCTCCGCGACATTTCCCTGACAGTGAGCGCGATCACGTCCGGGCACCCGTAGCCGGTCGTCGTGCGTTCACATAGGGCTAGCCTGAAAGGCCAGCCGTAAGGACAGGGAGGCCGCCATGAGTGCCCGGTCGAGCGCTAAGAATCTGCCCGCAACCGTGGACGAGAGTCCGAGTGCCGCGGCGAAGGTGCTGACGGCGATCATCGAACGCAGCGCCCGCGTTCAGGGGCCAGCGGTCAAGGCCTACGTCGAGCGCCTTCGCCAGCAGAGCCCCGGTACGACACCGGCGGAGATCGTCACCAAACTCGAGAAGCAGTACATCGCCGCGGTGATGGCCAGCGGCGCGGCCGTCGGCTCCGCGGCGGCGTTCCCCGGGATCGGGACGCTGGCCGCGATGTCGGCCGTCGCCGGGGAGACGGTGGTCTTTCTGGAGGCGACGACGCTGTACGTGCTGGCGGTCGCGGAGGTGTTCGCGATCCCCGCCGATCATCGGGAGCGCCGACGCGCGCTGGTGTTGGCGGTACTGGTCGGCGAGGACAGCAAGCACGCGGTGGCCGATCTGTTGGGGCCCGGCCGCACGAGCGGCTCGTGGATCGCCGACGGTGCGGCGACGCTTCCGTTGCCCGCCGTATCGCAACTGAACTCGCGGCTGCTGAAGTACTTCCTCAAGCGCTACACGCTCAAGCGGGGCGCGATCGCGTTCGGGAAGTTGCTGCCGGTCGGCATCGGCGCCGTCGTCGGCGGTGTGGGCAACAGGTTGATGGGCAAGCGCATCGTGTCCAACGCGCGCAATGCGTTCGGCACTCCGCCGTCGCGTTGGCCGGCGACCATTCACGTCCTGCCGCCGCCGCGGAACTAGCCGCGACCGGGGGTGCGGCAGACCACAACGACCATAAATGCGTTGTCATGGTGTGGGTGTTGCGGGAGGGATAGCCTTTAGTCGGCAGATAGCGGGTACCCGATGACTGCAGCAGATTATGGGCGGCGAGCGCCTGGCGCGTTCGCCTGAGTCGAAGGAATCGAGGCGAGTAGCTACCGTGAGCTCACCTTCACCATTCGGACAGAACGAGTGGTTGGTCGAGGAGATGTATCGCAAGTTCCGCGAGGATCCCTCGTCGGTAGATCCGAGTTGGCATGAATTTCTTGTCGACTACTCCCCCGAGCCGACCACCGACAGTCAGACCAGCAACGGACAGCGCACGCCTGCACCGGTAGCACCGCCCGAACCCGCACCCGCGCCGCCGCCGAAAGCAACCGAGAGCAAGAGCGCGCCCGTCAAGGACAAGGTCAAGAAGCCGGCTGAAGCCGCGCCGGCGAAGCCGAAGACAGCCCCGGCACCGCCGGAGGGCGCTGAGACTCAAACACTGCGCGGAGCCGCGGCCGCGGTCGTGAAAAACATGTCGGCCTCGCTGGAGGTGCCGACCGCGACCAGCGTGCGGGCCATCCCGGCCAGGTTGATGATCGACAACCGGATCGTCATCAACAACCACCTCAAGCGCACCCGCGGCGGCAAGGTCTCCTTCACGCACCTCATCGGTTACGCCGTGGTGCAGGCGGTCAAGCAGTTCCCGAACATGAACCGCTACTTCGCCGAGGTCGACGGCAAGCCCACCGCGATCACCCCGGAGCACGTCAACCTCGGTCTCGCCATCGACCTGCAGGGCAAGGACGGCAACCGCCAGCTCGTCGTCGCAGGTATCAAGAACTGCGAGAACATGCGGTTCGGTCAGTTCCTCGCCGGCTACGAGGACATCGTGCGGCGCGCCCGCGACGGCAAGCTGACCGCCGAAGACTTCAGCGGCGTGACCATTTCGCTGACCAACCCCGGCACCATCGGCACCGTGCACTCGGTGCCGCGGTTGATGCGCGGCCAGGGCGCGATCATCGGCGTCGGGGCGATGGAGTACCCGGCCGAGTTCCAGGGCGCGAGCGAGGAGCGCATCGCCGAACTCGGTGTCGGCAAGCTGGTCACTTTCACGTCGACCTACGACCACCGCATCATCCAGGGCGCGGAGTCCGGTGACTTCCTGCGCACGGTGCACGAACTGCTGCTGTCGGACGACTTCTTCGACGAGATCTTCCGCGAGTTGGGCATCCCCTATGAGCCGGTGCGCTGGCGCACCGACAATCCCGACTCGATCGAGGACAAGAACGGCCGCGTTCTCGAGCTGATCGCGGCCTACCGCAACCGCGGCCACCTGATGGCCGACATCGATCCGCTGCGGCTGGACCAGACGAGGTTCCGCAGCCACCCCGACCTCGACGTGAACAGCCACGGCCTGACGCTGTGGGATCTGGACCGCGAGTTCAAGGTCAACGGATTCGCCGGGGCCGAGCGCAAGAAGCTGCGCGACGTGCTCGGGCTGCTGCGCGACGCGTACTGCCGCCACGTCGGTGTCGAGTACACGCACATCCTCGAACCCGATCAGCAGAAGTGGCTGCAGGAGCGCATCGAGGTCAAACACGAGAAGCCGACCGTCGCCGAGCAGAAGTACATTCTGTCGAAGCTCAATGCCGCGGAGGCGTTCGAGACCTTCCTGCAGACGAAATACGTTGGCCAGAAGCGGTTCTCGCTCGAGGGCGCCGAAACCGTCATCCCGATGATGGATGCCGCGATCGACCAGGCCGCCGAACACAGTCTCGACGAGGTCGTGATCGGTATGCCCCACCGCGGCCGGCTCAACGTGCTCGCGAACATCGTCGGCAAGCCGTACTCGCAGATCTTCAGCGAGTTCGAGGGCAACCTGAACCCGTCGCAGGCCCACGGTTCGGGTGACGTGAAGTACCACCTCGGCGCGAGCGGCAACTACATCCAGATGTTCGGCGACAACGACATTGCGGTGTCGCTGGTGGCCAACCCGTCGCACCTCGAAGCCGTCGACCCGGTGCTCGAGGGTCTGGTTCGCGCCAAACAGGACCTGCTCGACGTCGGTGAAGAGGTCGACGGTTCCAAGCAGTTCTCGATCGTGCCGATGATGCTGCACGGCGACGCCGCGTTCGCCGGACAGGGTGTGGTGGCCGAGACGCTGAACCTGGCGCTGCTGCGCGGCTACCGCACCGGCGGAACGATCCACATCATCGTCAACAACCAGATCGGCTTCACCACGTCGCCGAGCGATTCGCGTTCCTCGGAGTACTGCACCGACGTCGCGAAGATGGTGGGCGCGCCCATCTTCCACGTCAACGGCGACGACCCGGAGGCGTGTGTCTGGGTCGCGCGGTTGGCGATGGACTTCCGGCAGAAGTTCAAGAAGGACGTCGTCATCGACATGCTGTGCTACCGCAGGCGCGGGCACAACGAGGGCGACGACCCGTCCATGACGCAGCCGTACATGTACGACGTGATCGACACCAAGCGTGGTTCGCGAAAGACGTACACCGAAGCGCTGATCGGCCGCGGCGACATCTCGATGAAAGAAGCCGAGGACGCTCTGCGCGACTATCAGGGGCAGCTCGAGCGCGTGTTCAACGAGGTTCGTGAACTCGAGAAACACGAGATCGCCCCGAGTACGTCGGTGGAGTCCGACCAGATGGTGCCCGCAGGGATGAAGACCGCGGTGGAGAAGTCGCTGCTGGCCCGCATCGGCGACGCTCACCTGGCGTTCCCAGAAGGCTTCAACGTGCATCCTCGCGTCAAGCCGGTACTGGAGAAGCGCCGCGAGATGGCCTACGAGGGCAAGGTCGACTGGGCGTTCGCGGAGCTGCTGGCGCTGGGATCATTTGTGGCAGAAGGCAAGACGGTCAGGTTGTCCGGGCAGGACACCCGTCGCGGCACGTTCACCCAGCGGCATTCGGTGATCATCGACCGGTCGACCGGGCAGGAGTTCACCCCGCTGCAGCTGCTGACCACGAACCCCGACGGCACCCCGACGGGTGGCAAGTTCATGGTGTACGACTCCGCGCTGTCGGAGTTCGCGGCGGTCGGCTTCGAGTACGGCTACTCCGTCGGCAACCCCGATGCACTTGTGTTGTGGGAGGCGCAGTTCGGCGACTTCGTCAACGGCGCGCAATCGATCATCGACGAGTTCATCAGCTCGGGTGAAGCCAAGTGGGGCCAGCTGTCCGACGTCGTGTTGCTGCTGCCGCACGGCCATGAGGGGCAGGGGCCAGACCACACCTCGGGCCGCATCGAGCGGTTCCTGTTGCTGTGGGCCGAGGGGTCGATGACGATCGCGATGCCGTCGACACCCGCGAACTACTTCCACCTGCTACGCAGGCACGGCCTGGACGGCATCCATCGGCCGTTGATCGTCTTCACACCGAAGTCGATGCTGCGCAACAAGGCTGCCGTGAGCGATCTTCGGGAGTTCACGGAGGCGAAATTCCGCTCGGTGATCGAAGAGCCCACCTACACCGACGGCACGGGTGACCGCAGCAAGGTCAAGCGGATCCTGTTGACCAGCGGCAAGATCTACTACGAGCTGGCGGCGCGCAAGAACAAGGACGAACGCGACGATGTCGCGATCGTCCGCATCGAGCAGCTCGCGCCGTTGCCGAAGCGTCGGCTCAACGAGACCTTGGAGCAGTATCCGAATGCCGAGCAGTACTTCTGGGTTCAGGAGGAGCCGGCCAACCAGGGCGCATGGCCGACGTTCGGGCTGACGCTTCCGGAGGTGTGCTCGGACAAGCTGTCCGGCATCACGCGGATTTCACGGCGCGCGATGTCGGCGCCGTCGTCGGGGTCGTCGAAGGTGCACGCGGTGGAGCAGCAGGAGATCATCGACGAGGCGTTCGCCGACTAACGTCGCGCGCTTCCAGCGACGAATAGCGCTTAACGGGTTGATCGCCTGCACCCGATGCATGGAATCAACCCGTTAGTGCGAGGGCGGGACGGCACGCGGGGCATGTTCGCGCCTGACCTGTCCAGCCCCGGCGACGGAGCAGATCACCGATCAGCACAGCAGTACGGCATGCATCGCCGAAGACAAGTCCATAGGTGACCCGTGTGGTGACCAGGTCCGATCGGCTCAACTCCGCGAGATCACGCAGGGCATCACGATCGCGGTCCCGTGGCGCATCGTGGAACGCGCGGCCGTCGAGTTCGACGACCACTCGCTGCGGCCGGTAGTGCACATCCCGATAGGTGAACCGGCCAGTCGCAGTGCTCCGAGTTTGACGCTCCCTCTGGGCAGCCCGTGCGCCCGCTCGACCCGATGCAGGTAGCCACGCTCCAGCACCGAACATGCGCCGTCACGAACGTCGGCGAGCATGGCCTCCAACGTGCGTCGGCCTGAAACACGTTCCCGGGCCGCCAATACCCGCAGTATCCGCTCGGGCGTGGTCCGTCGGCTGGCGCACACCCGCGCCTGCACGGCGAACGCAGCGGCAACGTCCTTCTTGTGGAGTTCGCCGCTGACAACGTCGATCACCGCGTGCTCCAGGCGAATTGCCGGCGGGCTGCGGTCCACGTCGGCGCGTAGCTCAAAGTCGGGTGTCCTGTGCAGCACGATTCGAGGCAATGGGCGCAGATTGCGTCCCGGGCCGACGGCGACGTGTACCACCGCCGTCGGCGGATCCGGCAGCGCCGATGCGTGGGCCAGCGCGGCCGGCCAGAACGCGAGCACCGCAGCTCAGCGCCGCTGTCGCAGGCTGAGCTGGCCGCTGTGGCTCACGTAGACGCCACGGTGGACATCGGTTAATTCACGACGTCGCAGCATTCTGGCGATGTCGGAATCAGTACCTCCGGCGTCCAAGACTTGGCGACGTGCAATGACCCCATCCTGCACCGGACCAGACGCTCGACGTGTCCGAGATGCCATCGCGTCACGCAGGTAATCGTGAACGCGAACGCGCCGACGGCCAACCCACCACGACTCAACGCTGTGGACAACTGCCTAACGGGTTGATCGCCTGCAACTGATGCTTGGAATCAACCCGTTAATGGGCGGACCGCGGGTACCGACTAACCTCGATGCGAGTCAACGGACACAGGAGTGTGGTCATGGAGGGCTTCGCCGGAAAGGTCGCCGTGGTAACCGGTGCCGGATCGGGTATTGGACAGGCGCTGGCGATCGAACTGGCCCGTTCTGGCGCCAGCGTGGCGATCAGCGACGTCGACACCGAGGGCCTTGCGGTCACCGAGGAGCAGCTCAAGGCCATCGGCGCACCGGTGAAGGCCGACCGACTCGACGTCACCGAGCGCGAGGCCTTCGAGGTGTACGCCGATGCGGTGGTTCAGCATTTCGGCAAGGTCAACCAGATCTACAACAACGCGGGCATCGCCTACGTCGGCGATGTCGAGGTCATGCCGTTCAAGGACATCGAGCGGGTCATGGACGTCGACTACTGGGGCGTGGTCAACGGCACCAAGATCTTTCTGCCCCATCTGATCGCGTCGGGCGACGGGCACGTCGTCAACGTCTCCAGTCTGTTCGGCATCTTCTCGGTGCCCGGCCAGGCCGCCTACAACTCGGCGAAGTTCGCGGTACGCGGATTCACCGAGGCATTGCGCCAGGAGATGGTCGCCGCGGGCCATCCCGTGAAGGTGACCACCGTTCACCCCGGCGGCATCAAAACTGCGATCATGCGCAATTCGACTGCCGCCGAGGGCGTCGACAAGGACGGTCTGACAAAGACTTTCGACACCAAGCTGACGATGACGACACCGGAGAGGGCCGCGCAGATCATCCTCGACGCGGTTCGCAAGAACCGGGCTCGCGTGCTGGTCGGCCCCGACGCCAAGGTGCTCGACCTCCTCGTGCGCATCACCGGATCGGGCTACCAGCGGCTGTTCTCCACCGTGATGTCAAGACTCGTGCCCAACGCGCACTGATTCACTGCCACACTGAACCCGATGGGCAGCTTCGCGGGTAAGACCGCCGTCGTCACCGGCGCCGGATCGGGCATCGGGCAAGCGCTGGCAATCGAATTGGCACGCAGTGGCGCAGGGCTCGCGATCTCTGACGTCGACACCGAGGGCCTCGCCGTCACCGAGCAGCGATTGAAGGCGATCGGCGCGCCGGTGAAAACCGACCGACTCGACGTCACCGATCGTACGGCGTTTCTCGAATACGCCGACGATGTGCAGGCGCACTTCGGCTCGGTGAATCAGATCTACAACAACGCCGGCGTTGCTTTCATGGGTGATGTCGAGGTCACGACGTTCGACGATCTCGTGCGCGTGATGAACGTCGACTACTGGGGTGTCGTCAACGGCACCAAGGCTTTTCTGCCACACCTGATCGCTTCCGGCGACGGCCACGTGGTGAACATCTCGAGCATGTACGGCCTGTTCGCGGTCCAGGGGCAGGCGGCGTACAACTCGGCGAAGTTCGCAGTGCGGGGCTTCACCGAAGCGCTTCGACAGGAAATGGCGGTGGCAGGCCATCCGGTGCAGGTAACGTGTGTGCACCCCGGCTACATCAAGACGCCGCTGATCGACCATGCCACGACCGCAACGGATCTCGACAAGAACGCGCTCGCATCCGTGTTCGACAAGGTCGCCATCACGAGCCCCGAACGCACAGCCAGAATCATCCTGCGAGCCGTCGAGCGTGACAAGGCACGGGTGCTGCCCGGTGCGGACGCCAAACTGTACGACGCGTTCGTGCGCGTGACGGGCGCCGGTTACATGCGGTTGCTCGGTCCGATCAACAAGTGGCTGCTGCCCCCGACGCGCTAGGTGGATCAGTCGCCCAGCGGGTGTTCGTCGAGGAACGCACCTGCGACGAGCCCAGGATCGGTGCCGTCCTCCACCTGTGCGCGCATATCGGCCAGCGCGGCGGTGTCCAGCACGCCGGCCACTTCGTTGAGCGCCAGCACCTGCGACTCGTTGAGCTCGTTGCGCCGATACAGCGGCACCAGGTTCTCGGCCCGGATCAATGACGTGCGATCGGACAACATCAACAGCTCGGTAGGGATGTACGGCGCCGCGGTCGACGTCCATGCGGCGTCGACCTCCCCCGACCGGACCGCCGCGAACAGCATTGCGCGGTCGGGGTATTCGCGGGGCTTCGGCAGTTTGCAGGTCCCGATCGCACGCGGCGGGGGGATAGCACCGGAGGCGACCTTGCCGACCTCGAGGTCGTCGCAGTGCCGCACCGCCGCGGTCAAATCCCTCCCACCCCACGCTTCGGCGGTCTTTTCGGTGACGGCGAGTGCGGGTTTGTCCTCCGCCGACGTCGTATAGTCGCCGGCCCCGATGCCCTCGGGGAGCGCGGACACCATCTCCCGGTACACCTGGGTGGCCGACCGCGCCGTCGAGTCCGGGACGAACCTGTGCAGCAGGCGACCGGTGAAACCGGGAACCACGCGGGCGTCGCCCGAGTCCAACTCCGTCAGAGGATCCTCCGACAGCGCGACATGTGCCGGGCTGCCGTAGAACCGAAGGGCGGCGGCGTAGATGTGCGCTATCAGTGCGGATTCGGGATCGTCGGTCGCCCCGACCGCGACCGACGCCGGCGCGTCGTCACCAGCGCAACCAGCGACGCTCAACACGACGAGCGCTGCGAGCGCGCAGGCGAACCGGCGCACCGAGGAGCCTAGGCTCCCGACGCCGCGGCAACCGCCTGCGCCACAGCGGGGGCCACCCGCGAATCCAGCACGCTCGGCACGATCTGGTCGACCGCGAGGTCGTCACCGACCACCGAGAAGATCGCCTCGGCCGCAGCCACCTTCATCTTCTCGGTGATGCGACGGGCCCCGGCGTCGAGCGCGCCCCGGAACACACCGGGGAACGCGAGCACGTTGTTGATCTGGTTCGGGAAGTCGCTGCGCCCCGTCGCCACCACGGCCGCGTACTTCTTGGCCTCGTCGGGATGGATCTCCGGATCCGGGTTGGACAGTGCGAACACGATCGAGTCCGGGGCCATGGTCGCGACGATCTCCGGGGGCACCACACCGGCGGACAAGCCGAGGAACACGTCAGCGCCCTTCAGCGCCTCGGCGATGCCGCCCGAGAGGCCGTTCGGATTGGTCTGCCCGGCGATCTCGGCCTTGTACTCGTTGAGGTTGCCGCGGTCCTTGTGCAGGATGCCCTGCGAGTCCAGCAGCGTGATGTCGCGAACTCCCCTGGCCAGCAATATCTTTGCGCACGCGACGCCGGCGGCGCCTGCGCCGGAGACGACGACCCGCAGCGATGTGATGTCGCGGCCCAGCACCTCCGCCGCACCGAGCAGCGCGGCCAGCACGACGATCGCCGTCCCGTGCTGATCGTCATGCATGACCGGGCAGTCCAACGCCTCGACCACTCGACGTTCGATCTCGAAGCAGCGCGGCGCCGAGATGTCCTCGAGGTTGACGGCTCCGAACGTCGGGCGCAACCGCACCAGGGTCTCGACGATCTCGTCGGGATCCTTGGTGTCGAGCACGATCGGAATCGAGTCCAGGTCGGCGAACGCCTTGAACAGCGCGCTCTTGCCCTCCATCACCGGCAGCGACGCGGCAGGCCCGATGTCGCCGAGGCCGAGGACGGCGCTGCCGTCGCTGACCACCGCGACCAGTCGGCTGGCCCACGTGTACCGCGACGCCAGCGTGTGATCGGCCGCGATGGCTCGACTGACCTGGGCCACACCGGGCGTATAGGCGACCGACAGCGCACGCTGGGTATTCAGGGGCGCGTGACCTACGGACAGCTTTCCGCCCAGGTGTGCAGCGAAGATCTCGTCGTCATGCAGGACGATCGGGAGCCTCTTGTCTGACAGGTTTCTCACCGCTTGGGACACGGCGTTCACGTTACTTTCGAACTGGTAGGTAACCTAATCGACTCTGTTTCAGATAAGTCCCAGGTCGGTGACGGCTTGGCGTTCATCTGCCAGTTCAGCGGTCGATTTGTCGATCCGCGCCCGGGAGAAGTCATCGATGTCCAGGCCCTGCACGATGGACCAGTTTCCGTCCTTCGTGGTCACCGGGAACGAGGAGATCAGGCCTTCGGGGACGCCGTAGCTGCCGTCGGACAGCACCGCCATCGAAACCCAGTCGCCCTCCGGGCTGCCGAGCAGCCAGTCCCGGGCGGCGTCGACGGTCGCCGAGGCTGCAGAAGCCGCTGACGAGGCGCCGCGGGCGTCGATGATGGCCGCGCCGCGCTTGGCGACGGTCGGGATGAAGTCGTTTTCGATCCAGTCCTGGTCGTTGACCACCTCAGCAGCGTTCTTGCCGCCGACCTCGGCGTGGAACAGGTCGGGGTACTGGGTGGCGGAGTGGTTGCCCCAGATCGTCATCTTCTTGATGTCGGTCACCTTGGCGCCGGTCTTGCGCGCCAGCTGCGAGATCGCCCGGTTGTGGTCGAGGCGGGTCAGCGCGGAGAACCGCTCGTTCGGGATGTCAGGCGCATTGCTCATCGCGATGAGCGCGTTGGTGTTGGCCGGGTTTCCGGTCACGCCGATGCGGATGTCGTCGGCGGCGACCTCGTTCAGCGCTTTGCCCTGCGCGGTGAAAATCGCGCCGTTGGCCTCGAGCAGGTCGCCACGCTCCATGCCCGGGCCGCGGGGACGCGCACCGACGAGCAGCGCCAGGTTCACCCCGTTGAAGATCTTGTTGGCGTCAGCGCCGATCTCCACGCCCGCCAGCAGCGGAAACGCGCAGTCGTCGAGCTCCATCACCACACCCTCGAGCGCCTTGAGCGCCGGCTCGATCTCGAGCAGACGCAGCTCGATCGGGCGGTCCGGGCCGAGCAACGAGCCGCTGGCCAGACGAAACAGCAGGCTGTAGCCGATCTGGCCGGCGGCGCCGGTGACCGCGACCTTGAGGGGAGATGTGCTCACGTGAGGTGCTCCTTGGACGGATGTGGTTGCCCGCACCGCGGGCGTGCCTTCGGGGACGAAACTAGCAGGGTCGGTTTGAGGCGTGCCGCGTAGCATTCACCAAGGCAGATAAGACCGGCGCTGCTGGCCTTGACCAGGGGAGAGTGACCGATGCCTTCATTTCGCCCACTACCTCCGTCACTGCGACCGGTCGCACGCACCAAGGCCGCCCAACCCGACGCCGCCTCGATCCACGTTCCCGTCGCCCGCGCCATGGTCGACTGCGCCGTGTACTGCGAGGGTGTCCGGCTGCCCGGCAAGTACACGCACGCCGCGGCGCTGAACAAGGTGCACGACCTCGAGGCGTCGGGCAAGGAAGCGTTCGTGTGGATCGGGTTGCACGGACCCGACGAGCACCAGATGCAGGCCGTCGCCGACGTGTTCGGGCTGCACGAACTGGCCGTCGAGGACGCCGTTCACGCCCACCAGCGGCCGAAGCTGGAGCGCTACGACAAAACGCTGTTCCTGGTGCTCAAGACCGTGAACTACGTCGAGCACGCATCGATCGCGCTGGCCCGCGAGATCGTCGAGACCGGCGAGATCATGATCTTCGTCGGACCCGACTTCGTCGTCACCGTGCGCCACGGCGAACACAGCGGGCTGGCCGGGGTCCGCAAAAAGCTCGACGCCTCACCCGCCACCCTCAGACTCGGCCCCTACGCGGTGATGCACGCGATCGCCGACCACGTCGTCGACAGCTACCTCGATGTCACCGATCTGATCGAGACCGACATCGACGTCATGGAAGAAGACATCTTCTCGCCGACGCGTAAGACCAACATCGAGTGCATCTATCTGCTCAAGCGTGAGGTCGTCGAACTGCGCCGGGCGGTCGCACCGTTGACGGTGGGACTGCAGCGCATCGGCACCGACCACAACGACCTGATCTCGATCGAGGTCCGCCGGTACATGCGTGACGTCCTCGACCACAACATCCAGGCGTCAGACCGGATCACGAGCTACGACGAGATGCTCAGCTCACTGGTACAGGCCGCGGCGGGCAAGGTCGCCATGCAGCAGAACATCGACATGCGCAAGATCTCGGCATATGTCGCGATCGCCGCGGTGCCGACCGCGTTGGCGGGCATCTACGGCATGAACTTCGACAACATGCCCGAATTGCACTGGGCGTACGGCTATCCCGCGGTGCTGGCCGTGATGGTGGTCATCTGCGCGCTGTTGTTCCGGGCGTTCCGGCGCAACCACTGGCTCTAGCTCGGATTGGCGGCTCGCCGCTCAGGCCGGATTGGCGGCTCGCCGCCGTGGATTCAGTACGTCGACTCCGTCCTGCTCCCACGCCTCCCGCATGGCGTCGGCCCCCTTTAGCCGTACCCACGCCGCCTCGGTCGCGGTGATGGGGGTCGCGGCGAACACCGTCACCGGAGGCAGCGGCGCCGTCAACCGCACATCGTCGATGTCGCTGCGGCTCAACAGGAACGCGGTGAAGGGCGCGCTCTCCCACAGTGGCGACTCCAGATCGATCAGCGCATCGGGCTCGAGCATCAGGCCTTCGATCGCGGGCGCGGCCGCCAGCACCGCCAGCGAACGGGCCAGGCCGGACGGCGAAGGGCCGCGCAGCCCCACCGTCACCTCGGCGCGCGGTCCGTGCAACGCATCCGTCACCATCTCGGTCGGGTCGAACATCGGATGTCGCGAACACCCCAGCGACACATAGTGAACGACGTCTTCCAGCCCCGGCCGCACATCGGGACCGAAGCGCAGCACGTCGATCGTCTCGGCACCCAGGAACGTGATGCTGGCCTCGTCGGGTTCGGCGGTGATGCCGATGGCGGCGAAGTGCTCGCGCAGGTGCGCGCGCACCTGCGCCAGGACGTCGATCACTCGACCTGCGGCGGCGTCTGCTCGCGGGAGACAGCGTCGTCGGGAAGGGTCAGATTCTTGCCGGTGTCGGCGTCGAAGATCGTCAGCTTGGACGTATCGAACGCCAGCTGGACCGTGTCGCCCTTCTTTGCCTGCGACTCGGTGGAAACCCGTGCCACGAACTCGTTTTCGCCGACACCCGACTCGCTGGCCAGCTGGGCGAGCTGGGCCGCCTGTGCGCCGGCGCCCTCGCTCTTGAAGTGAAGATACTTGTCGGCGCCCAGCGACTCGACCATGTCCACCGTCACGTCGAACGTCGCGGCGCTGATGCGCGCATATCCGTCCAAGACCGCCGCGTCCTCGAGATGTTCGGGTCGCAGACCGACGATCACATTCTTGGGGGCGTTGCGCCGGGCGAGCAGGTCGTGCATCTCCGGAGGCAGGGTGACCTCGCCGAAGGGCAGGCGCACACCGATATCGGTGATGGTCGCCGGGAAGAAGTTCATGGCCGGAGATCCGATGAAACCCGCGACGAACAGGTTGGCCGGCCTGCTGTAAAGCTCCTCGGGCGTGCCGATCTGCTGCACTTCCCCGGCGAGCAGGACCACCACCCGGTCCCCCAGCGTCATGGCCTCGGTCTGGTCGTGCGTGACGTAGACGGTGGTCGTCCCGAGCTTGTTCTGCAACCGCGCGATCTCCGACCGCATCTGCACGCGCAGTTTGGCGTCGAGGTTCGACAACGGCTCGTCCATCAGGAATGCCTTGGGATTGCGCACAATCGCACGCCCCATCGCCACCCGCTGCCGTTGTCCGCCGGACAGCTGCGCGGGTTTGCGGTCCAGAAACTCGGTCAGGTCAAGGACTTTCGCGGCCTCGTCGACCTTCTGTGCGATCTCGGCCTTGTTCATCTTGGCCAGGGTGAGCGGGAATGCGATGTTCTGGCGCACGCTCATGTGCGGGTAGAGCGCGTAAGACTGGAACACCATCGCGATGTCGCGGTCCTTGGGCGCCTTCTCGTTGACGCGCTCGCCGCCGATTCTCAACTCGCCCGAGGAGATGTCCTCCAGGCCGGCGATCATGTTCAGCGTGGTCGACTTCCCGCAGCCGGAGGGTCCGACCAGGATGATGAACTCGCCGTCGGCGATCGTGATCGAGAGATCCTTCACGGCCGTCGCACCGTTTGGGTAGCTCTTGGTCACCCGGTCCAACACTATTTCGGCCATCGAACTACCCCTTCACCGCGCCGGACGTCAGGCCGGCCACGATTCGTCGCTGGAAGATGAGAACGAAGATGATGATCGGGATGGTGATGACCATCGCGCCTGCGGCGATCGATCCGGTCGGTTCCTCGAATTGCGAACTGCCCGTGAAGTTCGCGATCGCCACGGGCGCCGTGATCGCGCGCTGTGTCGCCGTCAACGACAACGCCAGCAGCAGATCGTTCCACGCGAAGATGAACACCAGGATCGCCGCGGTGACGATGCCCGGAGCGGCCAGCGGCGCGATCACCTTGCGGAACGCCTGCGACGGCGTGGCGCCGTCCATCTTCGCCGCCTTCTCCAGATCCCAAGGGATCTCCCGGAAGAACGCCGACAGCGTGTAGATCGCCAACGGCAGCGCGAACGTGATGTACGGGATGATCAGGCCGGGCCACGTGTCGAACAACCCGAGTCGGCGCTCGATGTTGAAGAGGGGGGTCACCAACGAGATCTGCGGGAACATCGCGATCAACAGCGCGACCCCGACGAGCAGCCGCTTGCCGGGGAACGCCAGACGGGCGACCGCGTAGGCCGCCATTCCGCCGATCACCACCGCGATCAGCGTGGTGATGAGCCCGATCCCGATCGAGTTGATCAGGGCCGAGCTGAACGCGTCACCGGAGAAGATCCCCTTGTAGTTGTCGAACGTGATCTGCGCCGGAATCAGCTTGCCGTCCTTGACACTTGATGTCGGCTTCAGCGAAAGGCTCAGGATCCACAACACCGGGAACAACGCGTAGATCACGACCAGGAGGTCGATGACGACCCACCCCGCGGCGCGGCGCCCAGTCACCCGGTCGGCCATGTCAGCGCCTCTCCTCTGCGTCAGATCCCGGTGCCGCGGCACCGAACACCTTGATGTAAATGAGCGCGATGATCGCCACCGACAGGAAGATCAGGACGCTGATGGCCGACCCCAGCCCGAGATTGAAAGCCTTGAAGAGGTTGTCATAGCCCAGGATTGACACCGAGCCCGTGTCATTGGCGCCGCCGGTGAGCACGTAGATGTTGTCGAAGATGCGGAACGCGTCGAGGGTGCGGAACAGCAGTGCGACCAGAATCGCCGGCTTGATCAGCGGCAGAATCACTTTGGTCAGCCGCTTCCACGCGCCTGCGCCGTCGATCTGGGCCGCGTTGAGCAGATCCTGCGGCACCAGCGCCAAACCGGCGAGCAGAAGCAGCGCCATGAACGGCGTCGTCTTCCACACCTCGGCGAGCACCACGATGGCCAGCGACGGCAGCTGCTCGGTCAACGGCGCACTGCCCTGCGGCAGCAGGTTGGCGAGGTAGCCGGTGCCGGGTGTCCACGCGTAGTACCAGCTGTACGAAGCCGCGACCGTGACGATGCCGTACGGAATCAGGATCGCGGTGCGCACCACGCCCTTGGCGAAGATCGTCCGGTGCATCACCAGTGCCAGCGCCATACCGAGGACGAACTCGATGGCCACCGACACCACGGTGATCGCAAGTGTCACCACGAAGGCCGTCCACCAATACCGATCGGTGAGGACGGTGATGTAGTTCTCCACACCCACGAACGCGGTGTCTTCGGGTTGAGCGAGGTTGTAGCGCTGCAGACTCAGCCAGACCGCATATGCGATGGGGTATGCGGTGACCGCCAGCATCAGGATGACGGCCGGAGCGATCAGCGCGAACGCAAGCCGCCGTTCGGATTTCGTGTCGTCGGTACCACCGGCGACCGGTACAGCGGCCGTCATGGAATCAGCCCCTTACCGTCGATGGCCTTCTGCACCTGCACCGTCAACTCGTCGGCGGTGCGCTGCGGGTCGATGTCGGTGATCGGCGCCAGCGTCGCCGAGATCCTGGTGGAGACGGCCTGGTACACCGGCGTCGCCGGGCGCACCGCGGCGTTGGTCAACTGCTCGCGGATGATCGCGTACTGCGGGTATTTGGCCTGGAAGGTGGGATCGTCGTACAACGATGTGCGCACCGCGGGCAGACCACCTTCGACGGAGGTGTAGCGCTGGTTCTCCGGACTGCGCAGACATCTGATCGCTTCGAACGCCTCGGCACGGTGCTGGGTGGTCTTGGCGACCGCGAGGTTCAGGCCGCCCAGCGTGACCTTGGCGGGCTCGCCCTCCGTCACGCCCGGGTAGTTGGTGAAGCCGAAGACCTTCTTGCTGGCCTCGTAGGCGGCGGTGAACTGCTCGTCGGTCGGCGAGAAGGTGCCCACATCGTTGATGGCGCCTGTGAGCTGAGGATCGTCGTTCAGCGGCAGGAACGACACCCCGCCCTTGACCGCGTTCTCCAGCATCGACGGCAGCACGAACGGCCAGTTCACCTCGAGGGCGGCCTTGCCCTGTTCCAACGCCAGTCGTGCGGTGCCCTCGTCGGTCTGGGTGATCGACGGATCCGCACCTGGTGCGGTGGCGACGGCCTTCATGATCTCCAACGCCTTGACGGTTGCGGCACGGTGCTCTTCGGTGTCGGTGAGAGTGACGGTCTTGCCGTCGGCGGAAAGAACTTGACCGCCAGCGCTTTCCAGCAACGTGTTGAACCACACCACCAGACCCTCGTACTGCTTGGCCTGTACAGCGATCCAACTCGGTTTGCCCTCGGCGTGCAGCCGCGTCGCCTCGGCCACCATCCCGTCCCATGTCGCTGGTGGCTGATCCATGAGATCGGCGCGGTACCAGAGCAATTGGGTATTCGTCGTGATAGGCGCGGCGTAAAGCTTGTCCTGCCATCTGGCGGTTTCGAGCGGGCCGGGCAGAGTGTCGGTGGTGGCGTCGGACTCGGCCAGGCCCGCCGGATCGTCCGAAAGCGGCAATGCCCAACCCGCTTCGGCGAACTCCGCGGTCCACACCACGTCCAGAGCCATCACGTCGAGTGTCTTGTCGTTGCCGGTGAGCCGTCGGGCCAGCTGCAGACGCTGATCATCCGCACCCTTCGGCAAGCTCACCTGTCGAATCGCGAAGCGCCCGCCGAGTTTTTCGTTGCACCGCTTGGCCACTGCCGTGAAGGTGGCCATCTCGCTTGCCGGGGTGTAGTAATTGATGACGATTCCGCCGCCGCCCGATCCGCACGCCGAGACGATCGACGCCGTCGTCAACGCGGCCAACGCCGCAGCACCAAGCCGTCGGGGCCCCACGCGCAAGCTGGGGACGCGCACCGCTGCCTCCCGTCCCGGATCTGATGTTGTCGCCGGACGGCTTCTACAGAAACCCTCCTGCGCGAACCGTATTGCCAGACGCGCGTGATTTGCAACACGACAGGCGCAGACGTCGCGCACCGTTACGCAATTGCGGTGGGCGCGCCCGAGCGTGCGCAATAACGCCAGCTAACGCGGGGCGGGTCGGACTAGATCGTCAAGCGCGCCAGCAGGTCCCGTCCGCGTTCGGCGCTCTGCGGATCACACAACACGTCGTAACGCCCGGCGACGAGTTGCATCGTCGAACTGAAATCTCTTGTGCCGCGCGCCATCGCATACGGGATCGCCGACGTGATGAGGCCGAAGAAGACGCCGGCAACCAGGCCGGTGATCAGTGCACCCCACGGGTTCGGGCTGAAGAAACCGAGGATCAGGCCAATGAACAGGCCCAGCCATGCGCCGGTCAGCACACCGCCACCGAGCACCTTCGGCCAAGTGAGCCTGCCGGTTACGCGTTCCACCTGCATCAGGTCGACACCGACGATGGTCACCTGCTGGACCGGGAATTGCTGGTCCGACAGGTAGTCCACCGCACGCTGAGCTTCGGCATAGGTGGGATAGGAACCGATCGGCCAGCCTTTCGGAGGAGTCGGCAGATTCACCGGACCACGTCGCGTTGGAGTGCCGGGTGTTGCGCCTGACGGCTGGCCGGGTTGAAACGGGCTGGTCATCGCGTCCTCATTCTCCTCTAAAGCGCGCCGGGTGTCATCGCTGATCCTTCTGGCGATCCCATCCAACCAACGTGTTCGGCTCCCCAAAGGTGCCCTGTATTTGCGCTAGGTTGAACAGCATGACAAATCCGGGCGAAGACGCTGGCCAATCGGCATCATCCGGCTCCGGCTCAGGAGCCTCCGAGCCGACGTCGTCCAGCTACGAGGCCCCGCCGATCGAGCAGGCGCAAGAGCCGGTCCCGCAACCGTCAGACGACATCACTGCGGTCTACCGACAGCCGGAGCAGCCCTTCGAGCCACCGGCCCCCACGTTCGAACCGCCCGCCTACCAGCCGCCACCGCCGTATCAGGCGCCCGACTACTCCCAGGGCGGCGTTCCGCCTTCGCCGGATCCCGCGTTTCCTCCCCCGCCCGCACAACCCGGCTATCCGCCTCCACCGTCGTACTCCCCGAGCGGGTTCGGCGCGCCGGGCGCACCCGGCTACCCGCCGCCTCCGCCCGGCTTCGGCCCCCCGCCACCCGGCTTCGGTGCGCCGCCACCAGGCTTCGGCCCGCCACCCGGTTTCGGTCCGCCAGCCCCGGGTTACGGCGCGTACGGTGCACCGCCCGCACAGAGGACCAATCCGATGGCGATCGGCTCTCTGGTGGCATCGATTGTCGGAGTCTGCTGTGGCATCGGTTCGATCGTCGGCATCGTGCTCGGCTTCATCGCCATGAACCAGATCAAGCAGAGCGGTGAGAACGGCAACGGCCTTGCGATCGCGGGCATTGCGGTGGGCGTGGTAACTCTGCTCATCAGTGGCGTCTGGACCATCGCCATGATCACCAGCGGATAAATGAGCACCGGCGGCCCGGAGCGTCCGGCACACGAGCCGAACAGCGGAGGCGTCGAGTTCCCGCCGCTGGAGGACTCGAGGCAGCCGGTCGACTATCCCGTCGACACCGGGCTGCCCCCGCCGATCTACGCACCGCCGCCACCCGGATACCCCGGCGCAGTCCCGTATTACCCGGCGTACGACCCGTATCGGCCGGTCCGGCCGCCGGGCACGAACGGCACCGCCGTCGCGTCGCTCGTCCTATCCCTTGCAGGATGGTTGTGTTGCGCCCCACTGGCGATCGTCGGGCTCATCATGGGCGTGATCGCCATGCGCGAGACCAAACGCACCGGCCAGGAGGGCTGGGGATTGGCGTTGGCGGGCACGATCATCGGCGGCGTGTTCGTCGCGGCAGCGTTGGTAGTGGTGTTCATCTACATCGCGCTGGGCGTCAGCACCCTGCAGTAGATCCTGCGGTCACGCGGGCGGACGGAAGCGTTCTCCCTTGCGGTCCATGCCGGCGGCGCGGCCCTTACCCGCGATCACCAATGCCATCTTGCGACTGGCCTCGTCGATCATCTCGTCGCCGAGCATCACCGCTCCCCTGGCCCCGCCGGCCCGCGAGGTGTGCCACTCGTACGCCTCCAGAATCAGCTCGGCGTGGTCGTAGGCCTCCTGACGCGGGCTGAAGATCTCGTTGCCCGCCGCGATCTGGTCCGGGTGCAGCACCCATTTGCCGTCGTAGCCCAGTGCGGCCGAGCGCCCGGCCACCCGGCGGAAGCCGTCGACGTCGCGCACCTTCAGGTACGGCCCGTCGATCGCCAGAATGCCGCGGGCGCGGGCGGCGACGAGAATCCGCATCAGCACGTGGTGGTGGGCATCGCCGACGTCGTAACCCTCGGGCTGCTCGCCGACCTCGAGTGTGCGCATGTTGAGGCTGGCGGCCATGTCCGCGGGGCCGAGAACCAGCGCCTGCACGCGTGGGGCCGCGGCGATCGCATCGATGTTCGTCAAGCCTTCGGCGTTCTCGATCTGGGCTTCAATGCCGATACGGCCCAACGGAAATCCGTGCGTCGCCTCGAGTTGGCTGAGCAATAGGTCGAGCGCATGGATGTGGGAAACGTCGGACACCTTCGGCAGCACCACGATGTCGAGGCTTGCGCCTGCGGCCGATACCACGTCGATGACGTCGGCGTGGGTCCACGGCGTGGTCCAGTCGTTGACCCGAACTCCGCGCAACTGCCCGGCCCACCCGGGCTCGGCCAATGCGGACGCAACCTGTGCGCGCGCCTCGGCTTTGGCGTCGGGTGCGACCGCGTCTTCGAGGTCGAGGAAGACCTCATCGGCGGGCAGACTCTTCGCCTTCTGGATCATCTTCATGCTGCTGCCGGGAACCGAAAGGATCGTTCGGCGGGGTCGATAACGGTTTTCCACAACCACACTCTCTACCCTTTTAGGCATGGCGGCGGTCAACAGGGTCTATGCGGCCCGACTCGTGGGGATGGTCGTGCTCGGGCCCGACGGCGAGTCCATCGGCCGCGTCCGCGACGTGGTGATCAGCATCAGCATCGTGCGCCAGCAGCCGCGCGTGCTCGGCCTGGTAGTCGAATTGCTCACGCGCCGAAGGATTTTCGTACCGATTCTGCGAGTCACCGCCATCGATCCCGGTGGCGTGACGCTGGCGACCGGCAGCGTGTCACTGCGCAAGTTCAACCAACGCCCGGGTGAGGTGCTGGTCCTCGGCCAGGTGGTCGAAACCGTGGTCCGCGTCGAGGATCCCGAACAGCCGCAGCTGAGCGGACTCGACTTGTACGTCGTCGATCTGGGCATCGAGCAGACTCGCACGCGCGACTGGATGGTGACCAAGGTCGCGGTGCGGCCTGCACGGCGCCTTGGTCGTCGCAGCAATGTGTCGATCGTCGACTGGCAGCAGGTCCAGGGGCTGACCCCGTCCGGCCTGGCGATGCCCGATCAGGGCGTGGCGCAGCTGTTGGAGCAGTTCGTCGGGCAGCGCGCGGTGGAGGTGGCCGAGGCGATCCGCGAGCTGCCGGACAAACGGCGCTACGAGGTGGTCAACGCGCTGGACGACGAGCGGCTGGCCGACGTGCTGCAGGAGCTGCCCGAGGATCAACAGGTCAACATGCTGCGCCAGCTGCCCGCCGAACGCGCCGCCGATGTGCTCGAGGAGATGGATCCCGACGACGCCGCCGACCTCCTGGGTTCGATGCATCCCCTGGACGCCGAGCAGTTCCTGCGACGGATGGACCCCGAGGACTCCGAGGATGTGCGTCGGCTGCTGTCACACTCGCCCGACACCGCAGGCGGTCTGATGACGTCAGAGCCCGTGGTGCTGGCCCCCGACACCACGGTCGCCGAGGCGCTGGCCCGCGTCCGCGACCCCGACCTCACCCCTGCGCTGGCCTCTCTGGTGTTCGTCACCCGTGCGCCGACGGCCACCCCGACCGGTCACTACCTGGGGTGCGTGCATCTGCAGCGGCTGCTGCGGGAACCGCCCGCGGACCTGGTCAGCGGAATCGTGGACACCGACCTGCCGAATCTGGCACCCGAGGACTCGTTGGCGGCGGTCACGCGGTATTTCGCCGCGTACAACCTGGTCTGCGGGCCGGTCGTCGATGACGAGAACCACCTCCTCGGCGCGGTGTCGGTCGACGACGTGCTCGACCATCTGCTGCCCCACGACTGGCGCGAACAGGAAGAACCGGAGCTGAGCAGCGAGGGCGCGTCATGAGCGAACTGACGGCACGTCAGCGCCTGGACACTCCGCGGACCTCGCGCTGGCGCTTCTCTCTGAACGTCGACGCGGAGACTGTCGGCAAGTTTTCGGAGTCGATCGCGCGCTTTCTCGGAACCGGCCGCTACCTCGCGTGGCAGACCATCCTTGTGGTCGTTTGGGTGATCCTCAATCTGTTTGCCGTGAAATGGCGATGGGACCCGTATCCGTTCATCCTGCTCAATCTCGCGTTCTCCACGCAGGCGGCATATGCGGCGCCGTTGATTCTGCTCGCTCAGAATCGGCAGGAGAACCGGGACCGGGTCGCGTTGGAGGAAGACCGTCGACGCGCCGAACAAACCAAGGCCGACACCGAGTATCTGGCCCGTGAGCTGGCCGCATTGCGGTTGGCGGTGGGCGAGGTGGCCACCCGCGACTTCCTGCGGCGCGAACTCGAGGAAATCCACGAACTGCTGAATCGGCTGCAGCCGCAAACGGGCTCCGAAAAGGACGATGGGAGCGCCAAAACGGACCACGGTGAGCGGCGCTCGAAAAAACAAGCCTGAAACGCCTAAGCCGATTGCTGTAACACGTGCGTTATCGAGTAGGTATGGTGACTTGGTTCACAGACATCACAGACCCAAGGACGGTTGAGTGCACATAGGGGGAGGAGCCGCCCTCAAGGCAGCGCGGCGCCTGGCCGGGCGGGTCGCGCATACGGCGACCGGTGCTGTTTCGCGCGTGCGCGCTGTAGACCTCAGGGGCGCCCTGCGGCCTTCTCGGGTCCGGGGTGCCCTCACCCCCGCTCGCGCCCGGGTCGCCTCGGGGTTCGCCGTCATCGCACCGATCATTTTGGTCGGCGCGGTTGGCGCATCGGTGCAACCGAACTCTCCGGTCCGTAACTCCGCGGTCACCCCTCTCGCGGCTGTCGAGTCGTCGTCAAGCCCCAGCCCCGGACCCACTGTGGTGGCGGTCGCCAAGTCGCCGAGCGCTTTCCACATCGCCGCCTCCTCGTCCTCCTCGCCGCAGCCCGCTGCGGTGGTGAACGCTCCTGGCACACTTCGGATTCCGGCGATGGCGCTGGCGGCATACCGCAACGCCGAGCGGATGATGGCGGTGGCGGAGCCGGGCTGCGGTGTCAGCTGGAACCTGCTGGCAGGCATCGGCCGGATCGAATCGATGCATGCCAACGGCGGCGCCACCGACTCCCGCGGCACGGCGGTACGGCCCATCTACGGCCCGGCACTGGACGGGTCGCTGCCGGGCAACGAGGTCATCGTGCAGAGCCGCACGGCCGACCGCGTCACCTACGCGCGCGCGATGGGTCCGATGCAGTTCCTGCCCGGCACCTGGGCGCGCTACGCCTCCGACGGTGACGGCGACGGCAAGGCCGAGGTGCAGAACCTGTTCGACTCCAGCCTGGCCACCGCGCGCTATCTCTGCAGCGGCGGAATGAACCTCCGCGACCAGTCCCACGTGATGACCGCGATCCTGCGCTACAACAACTCCGTGGCCTACGCCCGCAACGTGCTGGGCTGGGCGGCCGCGTACGCCACCGGCGTGGTGCCCGTCGACCTGCCGCCGATCACCGGATCCGTCCCCGTCCTGGAGGACTCCGGCGACATGCACCTCGACGACTACCAGGGCCTGGGCCCGGGGCTGCCGATGAACGCGCTCGGGCTGCCCTCCAACGATCCGCTCGCGCTGATGCCGATGCTGACCCGCAGCGATGTCGCCAGCCAGCTGCCCGGGTTCGTTCCCGGCCAGCGGCTGGGCCCGTTGCCGGGACCCGCGCCCGGCCCGGTGGCGGTTCCGCCGACGCAGGAGCCTCAGCCGCAGCAGTGGCTGCCGCCATGGCTGCAACCGCCTCCGAAGAAGACGCCGGAGTGCGCGGTGTTCTGCATCAAGGACAACCCCGCGCCGCTGCAGTCCGCGCTGGGCGCGCCGCCGATGGCGCAGCCGATGGTTCCCCCGGGGATGGCACCGCCCCCGGGCCCGATGGCACCGCTGGGTACGCCACCCGGTCCGGCGCCGCTGGGTACGCCACCCGGTCCCGCACCGGCAGCACCGGCTCCCGGTCCACTACCCGCGCCGTTCGCACCGCAGGCTCCGCCGCCCGGCCCGGCCCTGCAAGCACCTGCGCCCGGCCCTGCTCAGGCACCACTGGGTACGCCACCCGGACCTCAGCCGGCGCCCGCACAGGCACCGCTGCCCGGTCCGCCGCCCCCACCGGCTGGTTAGGACAGGTGTCGAGTCGGCTTAGACTCGACGGTGATGTCTTCCACTTCTCCTGACCTGGAATCCGCGGTCCGCGCCGGGTTGACGAAGGTGATCGACCCCGAGCTGCGGCGGCCGATCACCGAGCTCGGCATGGTCAAGAACGTCACCATCGAGCCCGACGGCGGTGTTCACGTCGAGGTGTACCTGACCACTGCGGCATGCCCGAAGAAGACCGAGATCTCCGAGCGCGTCAGCCAGGCCGTCGCCGATGTCCCCGGGACCGGCGCCGTCAAGGTGACCCTCGACGTGATGAGCGACGAGCAACGCACCGAGCTGCGCAAGCAGCTGCGCGGCGATTCCCGCGAACCCGTTATCCCCTTCGCCCAGCCCGGCTCGCTGACCCGGGTGTACGCCGTGGCGTCCGGGAAGGGCGGGGTCGGCAAGTCGAGCGTGACGGTCAATCTGGCGGCGGCGATGGCCGCGCGCGGACTTTCGGTCGGTGTGCTCGACGCCGACATCTACGGGCACTCGGTCCCCCGGATGATGGGCACCACCGACCGGCCCACCCAGGTCGAGTCGATGATCGTGCCACCCGTCGCCCACGACGTCCGCGTCATCTCGATCTCGATGTTCACCCAGGGCAACACGCCCGTCGTCTGGCGCGGACCGATGCTGCACCGCGCGCTGCAGCAGTTCCTCGCCGATGTCTACTGGGGCGATCTGGACATCCTGCTGCTGGATCTGCCGCCGGGTACCGGAGACATCGCCATCTCGGTGGCGCAGCTGATTCCGGGCGCCGAGATCCTGGTGGTGACGACGCCTCAGCTGGCGGCCGCCGAGGTGGCCGAGCGGGCCGGCGCCATCGCGCTGCAGACCCGTCAGCGCATCGCAGGTGTGGTCGAGAACATGTCCGGACTCCTACTCCCCGACGGCACCACGATGCAGATCTTCGGCGAGGGCGGCGGCAAGCAGGTGGCCGAGAGCCTGTCCCGTTCGGTGGGCGCCGACGTGCCACTGCTCGGCCAGGTGCCGCTGGATCCCGCCTTGGTGGCAGCGGGCGACAGCGGGGTCCCGTTGGTGCTGTCCGCACCGGATTCGGTGGCCGGCAAGGAATTACGCAAGATTGCCGATGCGCTGTCCAGCCGCAAGCGCGGCCTGGCCGGCATGTCGTTGGGCCTCGACCCCGCGGGCCGCTAGGTCGCGTCGCTGTCGAACGGCGTCGCGGCGGGCTGGGGCGGCGTCTCGGATTGGGCCGACGGAGGCGCAGGCGTAGGCGCGCCCTCGTTGACGGGCTTCTCGGTGTTGGTTGCCGGGCTGTCGAACTTGCCCGTGAGAATGGAGTCGTCACCGTCGAGCAGATGCTTGGTGAGCGCGGCCCTCGGCGTCATCCCCCGCAACTGGTTCAACTGACTCAACGGCTCCCGAAGGTCCTCGAACTCCGGACCGAGGTCCTCGCGCAGCTGGCTGGTGGCGCCGCTGATGTACTCACGGGCCTGCCGCAGCGCACCCGACGTCCATCGGATCGCGCCAGGCAGCCGTTCCGGCCCGAGGATCACCAGACCGGCGATCACCAGGACCAGCATCTCGCCCCAGCCGACGTTCGCGAACATGATCTAGGTGCTGTTGTCGGGGCCGGGATTGACGATCAAGGTGACCGGACGGCCGTCGCGCATCACCACGATCGGCGCATCCTGCCCGATCTTGAGTTGGCGCACGGCGACCACGAATTCGTCTGCGTCCGCGACGGTTCGGTCGCCGACCTTGACGACGACGTCGTTCTCCAGGATGCCCGCCTTCTCCGCCGGGCTGCCTGCCTTGACGTTGGCCACCTGAGCACCCGACGCGAGGTCGTTGCTCACCGATCGGGCGGTCAGGCCGAGAGTCGGGTGCGCGATCTTGCCGTCGCGGATCAGCGATTCGATGACCATCTTGACCTCGTTCACCGGGATCGCGAACCCGAGGCCGCTGGCGCTGTCGGACAACGACTTACCGGCGGTGTTGATGCCGATCACGTCGCCGTTCATGTCGATGAGCGGTCCGCCGGAGTTGCCGTGGTTGATCGAAGCGTCGGTCTGCACGCCGTCGATGACGGTGTCGGTGTCCGACCCGTCACCCGACAGCGGAATCGGTCGGTGCAGCGCGCTGATGATGCCCTGAGTGACGGTGCTACGCAGGCCGAGTGGCGCACCTGCGGCGATCACCTCTTGACCGACGTACAGCTTGTCGGAGTCGCCGAGCCTGGCGACTGTCAGGTTGTCGACGTTGTCGACCTTCAGCACGGCGAGGTCGGTCTTGGGGTCGCGGCCCACGAGGTTGGCGGGCACTTCTTTACCGTCGTTGAAGACGACGGTCATCTTGTACTTGCTCGCGTTGACCGCAGCCTCGGAGATCACGTGATTGTTGGTGACGATGTAGCCGCGGCCGTCCACGACGACGCCGGATCCCTGCGAACCCTCCTCGTCACTCTTCGTCTCGATCGTCACGACCGAATCAGCCACTGCCGCAGCAACTTTCGCGAAGCGGCCCTCGGGTGCGTCGCCCGGATCGTTGGTCTCGAGAGTGACTTTGGAGGTGGTGAAGGCTTCGACCACCTCGGCCGTCGTGCGGCCCACCCAGCCGCCGGCAAAACCGATGACGATCGCCATGATGCCCAGCACGGCCAGTGCGACGTAGGAGACCTTGCCGCCGAAGAGCACGTCGCGCACGCCGAGCTTGCCGGTGTTGACGTTCGATGCTTCGCGCGGGGACGCCGCCATGGCCGGAGTGCCCAGCGCCACCGGGGCACCTGGATTACGCCACGGGTCGTCGGCGTCGTCGGCGCCCTGGCCTTCGCGTTCGGCCTCGAGTGCACCCGCATCCGCCGGGTGCCGCTGCAGCGATTCGGCGGCGGGATGGGGCCGGCCGAACGCCTCGGCCAGGACCGGGTCGGGCGGCGCGTCCTTGGGCGTGAACTCACCTTGATCGCGGTACTTGTCCGCGTCCAGGAAGGATCCGCTCACGCCTGCGGGTCGCCCAAACGCCCGCTGTGACGCCGGATCGACCGGAGGCCGCGACACGGGCCGCGGCTCAAGGCGTTCGCGACCGGTCTCGTCCAGATTGCTCACCGTTCATCACTCTCTATCCGAGCGTCAGCGATGGCCGACGCACGCCGTCGTACGACTTTGCATCACCCTACCGGCGTTTACGGCGCGTATTCGCCGCGCCATCAGCTAACGGCGAGCCCTGAATCGAGGCATTCTCATCGGCGGTGGGCTGGGCGCTGTGCAGCGGAATCTGCGACAACTGGCCCAGTAGCGAACTCGGGATGGCTATCGGCAGCGACTCCCGCAGCGCGCTGCGCGCCTGACGCTGAGCCTCGACTTCGGCCGAGCACTGGGGACACAGCGACAGGTGGTTGGCAGCGCGCAGATGCGGCGTCAGCCGCAGCTCATTGTCGACGAACGCGGCGATGGCCTCCGTCGACAGGTGCTCGGTGGAGCTGAACTGGCGCGGCCCCACGGGGGCGTCGCTTTGTGAAGCGAACTGTGCAGGCAGCCAGGAAAACGCCCGGCGGAACACATGCCCCGCGTCGACCATCGCCCAGCTCCTCTCGGCATCCTCGCGTCGCATCACTAGCTTCTTACTCGAATGTAGCGCGACACGCTGCACCAAACACCTGCCAACACTCAGGCTGACTTGGCCGTGTCCCGGTCGCGCAACGCGTCCTGATTGTCGCCGTGGCGGGCCAGGTACTCGCGCAGCGCCTGCCGTCCACGGTGGATACGGCTGCGCACGGTGCCGAGCTTGACGCCCAACGTGGCGCCGATCTCCTCGTAGGACAACCCCTCGACGTCGCAGAGGACGACCGCTGCGCGGAACTCCGGCGGCAGCGAATCCAGCGCGGCCTGCAGGTCAGGACCCAGCCGCGAGTCGTGGTAGATCTGCTCAGGGTTCGGATCGTCGGCGGGAACCCGGTCGTAGTCCTCGGGCAGCGCCTCCATCCGGATGCGGCCACGCCGGCGGACCATGTCGAGGAACAGGTTCGTGGTGATGCGGTGCAGCCAGCCCTCGAACGTGCCGGGCTGGTAGTTCTGGACCGAGCGGAAGACGCGGATGAAGGTCTCCTGCGTGAGGTCCTCGGCATCGTGCTGGTTGCCCGAAAGCCGGTAGGCGAGCCGGTAGACGCGGTCGGCGTGCTGGCGCACCAACTCGTCCCATGACGGCATCGTGGAGTGGTCGCCGGTCGCGTCGAAGACCGCGGTGCCGGTCAACTCGTCGGAAGGCTCAACCCATTCCCCGTCGGTGTACTGCTCGAGATGAGCCATCGTCGACGGCGCAGCGGGGGCGAACTTGGTGGTGGTCGTCAGATCCTCCTGGTCACAGGTGTCATCAAGTGTCGACGGCTCGACATTGGCGAGAACATGAAACTCCGTTTGCTTATTCCCTGTGTCCCAGCGTCCACCGTCGTCCATGCGACTTACCGTCTCCGACCGTGGTGTGCTTGGCATATGAGCCACCTGAACATTTCCTGAGAAAGATTTTCTA
Source organism: Mycobacterium barrassiae (assembly GCF_025822765.1). Lineage (GTDB taxonomy): Bacteria > Actinomycetota > Actinomycetes > Mycobacteriales > Mycobacteriaceae > Mycobacterium > Mycobacterium barrassiae. The sequence goes on from NZ_JACKUK010000027.1 coordinate 159,344, forward strand.
CCCATTTTTGACCTGCGGAAACCATCCGATTTGTCGCGAAATCCGCAGTTCGGCAACGGGCGTGTCGCGGGCTCGGCCTCCGGGGATGGTTCTACGCTGCGGGTCATGGCAGGCATCGACGACGTCATCGGCGGCGGACCGCAGAGCCGCGCCGAGTCGATCGTCAAGCACGCGGAGCAGTCGATCTCCGAGGACGCCATCGTGGCGGCCGCCCGGGAACGGGCCGTCGACATCGGTGCGGGCGCGGTGACTCCCGCCGTCGGGGCGCTGCTGTGTGTCTTCGCCAAGCTCACGGGGGCCAAGGCGGTCGTGGAGGTGGGCACCGGCGCCGGGGTGAGTGGCCTGTGGCTGCTTTCGGGCATGCGCGACGACGGGGTGCTCACGACCATCGACGTCGAGCCGGAACATCAACGGATCGCCAAGCAGGCATTCACCGAGGCCGGTGTGGGCCCGGGCCGGAGCAGGTTGATCAGCGGGCGAGCGCAGGAAGTGCTGACCCGTCTCGCCGACGAGTCCTACGACCTGGTGTTCATCGATGCCGATCCGATCGATCAGCCGCAGTTCGTCGTCGAGGGTGTGCGTCTGCTGCGGTCCGGCGGCGCCATCGTGCTGCACCGCGCCGCGCTGGGCGGCCGGGCCGGCGACGCGAACGCCAAGGACGCCGAGGTGTCCGCCGTACGCGAAGCCGCGCGACTGATCGCTGAGGACGAACGGCTGACGCCGGTGCTGATCCCGCTCGGCGACGGCCTGCTCGCCGCTGCCCGCGACTGAATTTTTGCGATTTTTGTGATTTCGGCGTGCTAGGTCACGCTCAGCGTGACCTAGCACGCCGAAATCGCCATAGACCCCTTGACGACCGGCTGAACGCGCGTTTAGCGTACTAAACATGCGTTCAGCGCCCGACGATCGAACGGCCATCGCCCGGATCCGCGATGCCGCGATCGACCAGTGGGGCCGGCAGGGGTTCAACGTCGGGCTTCGGACCATCGCCGAAGCCGCAGGGGTGTCCGCCGCGCTGGTGATCCACCATTTCGGATCCAAGGACGGCCTTCGCAAGGCGTGCGACGACCACATCGCCGAGATGGTGCGCGAGTCGAAGACCGAGTCCATGCGAAGCGCCGATCCGGCGAACTGGCTCGCCCAGGTGGCCGAGATCGAGGAGTACGCGCCGATGATGGCCTATCTCGTGCGCAGCATGCAGTCGGGCAGCGACCTCGCAAAGTCGTTCTGGCAGCGCATGATCGACAACGCCGAGCAGTACATCGAGGAGGGCGTGGCGGCAGGCATCATCAAGCCGAGCCGAGATCCCAAAGCCCGAGCCAGGTACCTCAGCATGATCAACGGCGGTGGCTTCCTGCTCTACCTGCAAATGCACGAGAACCCCAGCGATGTGCGCGCCGTGCTGCGCGACTACGGCGAAGACATGATGTTGCCCGCGCTGGAGATGTTCACCAACGGCCTCATGACCGACTCGACGATGTACGACGCGTTCCTGGCTCAGCGCGAGAAGGGCATCCCGTTCACATCCGGAGAAGGAGGTTCCAATGACGGCACCGTTCCTGCAGAGGGCTAATGTCGGAGAACGATCGGACCTGGCGGTCGAGATTCGCGGATTGTCAAAGTCTTTCGGGCGGACCAAGGCACTCGACGGCCTCGACCTCACCGTGGCGCCGGGCGACATCACCGGGTTCCTGGGTCCCAATGGTGCGGGTAAGTCCACCACGATCCGGGTACTGCTCGGTCTGCTGCGCGCAGACAGTGGAACTGTTCGGTTGCTGGGCGGCGACCCGTGGCGCGACGCGGTCGAGTTGCACCGCCGAATCGCCTACGTTCCAGGCGATGTCACGTTGTGGCCCAGCCTGACCGGGCTACAGGCCATCGACTTTCTCGCCCGGCTGCGCGGCAACGGCGTCGACACCCGCAGGCGCGATCAACTGATCGAACGCTTCGAACTCGACCCCCACAAGAAGGCCCGCACCTACTCCAAGGGCAATCGACAGAAAGTGGCGATCGTCGCCGCGTTCTCCACCAACGCCGAGCTGTACATCCTCGACGAGCCGACCTCCGGGCTGGACCCGTTGATGGAGAAGGCATTCCAGCAATGCGTTCAGGAAGTCACCGACCATGGCGCCGCGGTGCTGCTGTCGAGCCACATCCTCGCCGAGGTCGAAAAGCTCTGCGACACCGTCACGATCATCCGCGCCGGAAAGACCGTGCGCTCCGGCTCCCTCGACGAATTGCGGCACTTGATGCGCACGACGGTCTCCGTCCGCACGCGAACTGACGGCGCAGCGCTGCAACGGAGCCCGTACGTGCACGACTTCGCGATCGCCGACGGCCATTACACGTTCTCCGTCGACCGCAACGACCTCGACCGTGTCACCGCCCAACTCACCGAGCTGGGCATCCTCGACCTCACCGTGACACCCGCGTCGCTCGAGGACATGTTCCTGCGCGAGTACCAGGGAGCGGGGCGATGACCACCACTCTCGCACCGCGCACCGAACGCCATAGCGTCTCGACGGCACCGTGGACGGGAACGCAGCGTCTGTTGCTGCTGGCGCTGCGCCGCGACCGTATCCGGCTATCCATATGGTTCGGGGCGCTAGTCCTGATGATGGTCTACGCCCCGAACGCGATGAAACTTGCCTATCCGGATGAGGCGTCGCGCCAGGCCAGGGTCAACCTGATGAAGACGCCCGCGGCAATCATCATGGGCGGGCCGATGTTCGGCCGCAACGAAACCGATCTCGGCGTGATGATGGCCAACGAGCTGATGCTCACGATGATCGTCGCGACGTCGATCCTGGCCATTCTCACCGTGATTCGGCACACGCGCGCCGAGGAGGAAAGCGGCGCAGCCGAACTGGTGCTGTCCTCGGTGGTGGGCCGCCACGCGCGGACGAATGCCTCGCTGATCCTCATCGGCGGGCTCAACGCGGTGCTGGCGGCGGCGATGACGCTGGCGATGGCGTCCGCCGGCTTCGGGCTCGTCGATTCCGCGGCTATGTGCCTGGGCATCACCGGTGCGGCCATGGTCTTCGGCGCGGTGGCCGCCGTGACGGCGCAGCTGTGGCGTCAGTCGCGCACTGCCACTGGAGCCGCGATGGCGGTGCTGGCGCTGGCCGCCTTCGTTCGCGGGATCGGCGACGTCATCGACAACTCCGGCAGTGCGTTGAGTTGGTTCTCCCCGATCGCGTGGGCGCAGCAGATGCGCCCCTTCGTCGACCTGCGGTGGTGGCCCTTCGCCCTGTTGGTCGTCGTGGCGGTCGGACTGATGGCCGTGGCGGCCGCGTTGGAGAACAGGCGCCAATACGACGACGGCAATCTCCCGTCCACCGGTGAGCGTCCCGACGCGCACGCAATCACCTCGGTGCTCGGCCTGCACCTGACCTTGCAGCGGGGCCAGACGATCGGCTGGACGATCGGGTTGTTCCTGGGCGGGCTGGCATTCGGGTCGATGACGAAGTCGCTGCTGGATGCCGCCAAAGACAACGAGCTGATTCAGCGGGTGCTCGTCGCTCAGGGCACCGACAGCGTCTACACGACGATGACGCAGTTCCTTGCCGCGGCGGCCACCGCGTACGTCGTCTCCGCCGTGCTGCGGTTGCTCGCCGACGAGGACAAGGGGCTCGGCGAAGCCGTACTGGCCGGCGCCGTCTCTAGGTGGCGCTGGTTGTTCACCGCGGTCGCTTCGGCACTGGCGGGTGCGGTCGTACTGATGTTCTTCGCAGGCTTGGGCAATGGCCTTGGCGCAGGTATCACACTTGGCGAGCCGGCAACCATCGTGCGGCTGACCCTGGCTGGCCTGGCATACATCCCGGCGATGGCGGTGATGGCAGGCGTCGCCGCGGTGGCGGTCGCGCTACGTCGGGCATGGATCGGCTGGGCTGCAGTCGCATTCGTCGTCGTGGCGCTGTATCTCGGTGCGCTGCTCCGCTTGCCGAGATGGCTGCTGGACCTCTCCCCCGTCGGCCAGACATCCGCACCGTCCGACTACCCCGTCCTCGCGATGACCGTCATGGTCGTCATCGCAGCTGCCCTGACTCTGCTCGCGGGAGCGGTGTACCGCCACCGCGACGCCGTGTGACGTAGGGGGATGCGTGAAAGTCGTAATGCAACTGCTGGCCTCCTCGATCAGCGGCATCCTTTTCATGGGTGCGCTGCTGTTCTTGCCGGCAGGCACTTTCGATTATTGGCCGGCGTGGGTCTTCATCGCCGTGTTCATCGTCGGAACCATGGTTCCGACCATCTATCTGGCGGTGAAGTATCCCGACGCCTTGCAGCGACGGTTCAAATCGGGGCCGTGGGCCGAAACCCGTATGGCACAACGGCTCATCAACGTCGCCCTCATCTTGACGGTCATCGCCGCCGGAGTGATCAGCGCACTCGACCACCGGTTCGGTTGGTCGAATCCGCCGGCCGGCGCAGTCGTGCTCGGCAACGTCCTGGTGCTGACGGGGCTCCTCATCGCCGAGGTGGTGATCATTCAGAACAACTATGCGGCGGCAACGATCGTCGTCGAGGAGGACCAGCCCGTGGTGTCGACCGGCCTCTATGGCGTTGTGCGCCACCCGATGTACGTCGGGGCGCTGCTCGTGATGGTCGGTATGCCGCTGGCCCTTGCCTCGTACTGGGGCCTGCTCACCGCGATCCCCAGCGTGCTTGTCTTCGTCGCCCGCATCACCGACGAGGAAAAGGCGCTGCGACAGGAACTCGACGGCTACGACGAGTACACCGAGAAGGTGCACTATCGGCTGGTACCCGGCGTGTGGTGAATCAGGCGGCAGTGAACCCTGCGAGGTGATGAGCGATCAGCGCTTCGACTGCGCTCGGCTTGAACACCACGACGTCGTTGGGCGACGGCGGGGCGTGTGACTTGTGGCGCGCACCGGTGGGCGTGACGTACACCGCGGTGTGGCGCTCGCCGTCAGCGTCGAACGTATGGACGCGCCATCCGGGCGCTTCCTTGGCGTAGTTGCACGCCTCGCAGGAACCGACTCCGTTGGCGCCGCTGGTGGCACCACCGCGTGCATGTGGTGTGGCGTGGTCGGTGTGTCGAATCGGCGCATCGCAGTACGGCGTCCGACAGGTGTCATCTCTGAACGCGATGAACTGCGCGAGACCCTTTGGGAACACCCGTGATCGAGATTCCATGGCGACCAGAGCACCCGAATCCGGATGACGATACAGCCGGCGCAGCGTGGCTTTGGAGTTCTCGTCGGCGATGGCGTCGCCAGCCAGGCGGCAGGCGATCGCCGCGGGCACCGGCCCATACCCGGCGATGTGGGCCGGCGTGGTGGCGCCGCCGAGCAGCGTCTCATCGGTCAGCACGAGATTGACTGCAACGGGAACCGGGACGTCGGCTGGCCGGCCGGTGACGCGCTCGACGAATGTGTCCGCCATGACCTGGCCGCGACTGCGATCGTCGAAGGTGGTGTCCGCGGCGCGTTTCAAGGCGGCATAGACGGACACGCCCTGGGCCATCGGAAGTAACGCCGTCACGTAACTCATGGTGTCGGGGGCGGGACGGACGGTGACCCTGCGTTCGGATTCGGCACGGACCGCTTTGTCGACGACGGCGTGCGGGTCGAGGTCGTAGGCGATTGCCTTGGCGTCAGCCGCTATCCGCTTGTCGCCCCGGCCCTCCAGCGCGGTTTGGTCGGCGCACAACCGGACGTCCAATGTCCGGCGGTCGTCGATGGACAGACAGGCCGACTCGCGGACGATGAGGGTGGCACGCCATTCGGAGAGCACCCCCGACTCCAAAGCCGCCAAGGTGTAGGGCATCTCGTGGACGAGTGCACGCGCGAAGCCGAGGTGGCGCCCACCACGGTTCGGTGAATCGTGGCGCGCCAACGCGATTTCATTGGCCAGTCCGCGGCCGCGCTTGCCTGCGGGAACACCCTCGGCGGCCTCGCGAGCGCGGCGGGCGGTGTCGAGATCGGCGGTGACCCTGGCCTGCTCAGCAGCTGCCGCAGACTTGATTCGTTCCAACTCCGCGATCCGTTCGACCAGAGATGCCTCGTGAGCGATCCCGCCTGCTGTATCGAACATATTTTCGACTGTACTTCAGCGCTATGACAAGATTGTCCGATGGAGCTGCTGACCGGCTTCGGACTGGCAACCGCGGCTGGACTCAACGCCTACATCCCGCTGCTGGCGCTCGGCCTGCTGTCACGGTTCACCGACCTCATCACCCTGCCTGCCGGCTGGACCTGGCTCGAGAACGGCTGGGTGATGGCGATCGTCGCCGTCCTGCTGATCGTCGAAATCGTCGCCGATAAGGTTCCCGCCCTGGACAGCGTCAACGACGCCGTTCAGACGTTCATCCGGCCAACGGCGGGCGGCATCGTGTTCGGGTCCGGCACCGCGGCGCAGACCAACGCCGTCACCGATCCAGGCGCCTTCGCGCAATCCGGACAGTGGATCCCGGTGGCGATCGGAGTCGTTGTCGCACTGGTGGTGTCGTTGACGAAATCGACGGTGCGACCCGCCGCGAACGTCGCCACCGCGGGAGTGGCAGCGCCCGTGCTGAGCACGGTCGAGGACGGAATCAGCGTGGGCCTTGTGTTCGTGGCCATTCTGGTCCCGGTTCTGGTGCTGGTCGTGCTGGTCCTGCTGGCCTGGGCGGCCGTGCGCCTGATTCGCCGACGACGGCGGGCGCGCGCCGCAAAGCGCGAGCCCTAGATCCAGACGCCCTTGCCGACCGCGACGACGCCCCCGGCGCTGATCGCGAACCGCTCGCGATCCTTGTCGAGGTCGACGCCCACCATCTCGCCCGGCCCGACGACGACGTTCTTGTCGAGGATCGCGTGGCGCACTACGGCACCACGGCCGATCCGGGTGCCCGGCATGATGACGCTGCCCTCCACGATCGCGCCGTCGTCGACGACGACGTTGGACGACAACACCGAGTTCCGCACCGATGCGGCCGAGATGATGCTGCCCGCCCCGACCACGGACTCCTGCGCCGAGCCGCCGTTGACGAACTTCGCGGGCGCCAGCATCTCCATCTCACCGCGGATAGGCCAGCGCTTGTTGTAGAGGTTGAACACCGGGTGCACCGACACCAGGTCCATGTGTGCGTCGTAGAACGCATCGAGCGTCCCGACATCACGCCAGTAGCCGTGATCGCGTTCGGTGGCGCCGGGCACCTCGTTGTTGTTGAAGTCGTAGACGGCGGCCATCCCGTCGGAGACCAGACGCGGGATGATGTCGCCGCCCATGTCGTGATCGGAGTCGTCGTCCTCGGCGTCGGCCCGGATGGCGTCGATGAGCACCTTGGTGGTGAAGATGTAGTTGCCCATCGACGCGAACGTCTGCTCGGGGTCGTCGGGAGTGCCCGGCGGGTCGCTCGGCTTCTCGATGAAACTGCGGATCCGTCCCGACTCGTCGGCGTCGATGCAGCCGAACGCAGTGGCCTCGGAGCGCGGCACCCGGATGCCCGCGACGGTCGCACCCGCACCGCTCTCGATGTGGAACTGCACCATCTGCTCGGGGTCCATCCGATACACGTGATCGGCACCGAACACGACGATGTAGTCGGGGTCCTCGTCGTAGATCAGGTTCAGCGACTGGTAAATGGCGTCGGCGGAGCCGGTGTACCACCGCGGGCCGAGCCGCTGCTGGGCAGGCACCGGAGTGATGTACTCGCCGGCAAGCCCGGACAGCCGCCAGTTCTTCGAGATATGGCGGTCCAGCGAATGCGACTTGTACTGCGTCAGCACGCAGATACGGAGATACCTGGCATTGACCAGATTCGACAGCACGAAGTCGATCAGCCGGTAGGCGCCGCCGAAAGGGACCGCCGGTTTGGCCCGATCGGCCGTCAATGGGTACAGCCGCTTGCCCTCGCCGCCAGCCAGGACGATTCCCAGCACGTGTGGCAGTTCCCGCATGATCCAAACCTATCCGCAGTGGAGGACAGCGGCTAGCCATTCGCAGCTGTCTGTCAAGGTTATTGACGCCTGATCGCATCCGAAACAAAGCTGCGATCAAGAGACGCGGCCATTACCGTCGTCTCTATGCGGGTGGCGATGATGACTCGGGAGTATCCACCCGAGGTTTACGGCGGGGCGGGCGTACACGTCACCGAACTCGTCGCGCAGCTACGCCATCTTTGCGAAGTCGACGTGCACTGCATGGGCGCACCGCGCGCGGACGCGATCGTGGCACAGCCAGATCCGGCGTTGGTGGGCGCCAACCCTGCGTTGTCGACGCTGTCGGCCGACCTCAACATGGTCAACGCCGCCAGCCAGGCCACCGTCGTGCATTCGCACACCTGGTACGCCGGGCTGGCGGGCCACCTCGCCGCCCTTCTGTACGGCATCCCGCATGTGTTGACCGCGCACTCGCTCGAGCCGATGCGGCCGTGGAAGGCCGAGCAGCTCGGCGGCGGGTACCGGGTGTCGTCCTGGGTGGAGAAGACCGCGGTGGAGGCGGCCGACGCGGTGATCGCGGTGAGCTCAGGCATGCGCGACGACGTGCTGAGCACCTACCCGGCCCTGGATCCGAACCGGGTACATGTGGTGCGCAACGGAATCGACACCGACGTCTGGTATCCAGCTCCCGCGCAACCCGGCGAGTCGGTGCTCGCCGAACTCGGCGTCGACATGACACGGCCGATCGTCGCGTTCGTCGGACGAATCACCCGCCAGAAAGGCGTGCCGCACCTGATCGCGGCCGCGCATCGGTTCGCGCCCGACATCCAGCTCGTGCTCTGCGCCGGCGCGCCGGACACCCCCGAAATCGCGGCGGAGGTGACCGAGGCCGTTCAGGAACTGGCCCGCAGCCGCACCGGCGTGTTCTGGGTCCGTGAGATGATGGCCATCTCGAAGATCCGCGAGATACTCTCAGCAGCAACCGTTTTCGTGTGCCCGTCGGTGTATGAGCCGCTCGGCATCGTCAATTTGGAGGCGATGGCCTGCGCGACGGCGGTGGTCGCGTCCGATGTCGGTGGTATCCCAGAGGTGGTGGACGACGGTCGTACCGGCGTGCTGGTGCACTACGACGCGGGCGACCCGACGGGGTACGAAACGCGGCTGGCCGACGCGGTCAACGACGTGGTGGCCCATCCGGAGACCGCCAGGCAGTACGGCCAGGCCGGCCGTCAGCGCTGTATCGAGGAGTTCTCCTGGGCGCACATCGCCGAGCAGACCCTGGAGATCTACCGGAAGGTCGCTACCTAGTCGCCGTCAGTGTGTTCCCCCGCGCGCACACGTGGACTAGCTGGTGACGTTCTTGAGTTCGTCGCCGAGCGCGGCCGCCTCATCGGGCGTGAGTTCGACGACCAAACGTCCGCCGCCCTCCAGCGGTACCCGCATCACGATGCCTCGCCCCTCCTTGGTTGCTTCCAGTGGACCGTCGCCGGTCCGGGGCTTCATCGCCGCCATCGAGTGCTCCCTCCACATGAGCCAGCCCGCACGGTGGGCCTAACGAATCCCCCCCATTGTTCCCTATCCACGGCATCGCGTGTGCAAAGACCCGGCGATGACCCCTGTCGACGGGTCAGCGGATCGTCGCTGGCACCCAGCAGTCCGCGGTGTGGTCGTCGACCATTCCGGTGGCCTGCATCAAGGCGTAGGCGGTCGTGGGCCCGACGAACCTGAACCCCCGGCGCTTCAGTTCCTTGGCCATCGCGGTCGACTCGGGCGTGACCGCCGGGACATCGGCCATGGCGGCCGGCCGCGGCCGGGGCGGCGGGGCGAACGACCACAGCAACTCGGCGAGGTCGACGTCGAGCTCGGCGACAGCGCGGGCGTTGGCGATGGTCGCCTCGATCTTCGCGCGGTTACGCACGATGCCCGTGTCGTCCATCAGCCTCGCGATGTCGCGCTCGCGGTAACGCGCGACGCGCTCGACGTCGAAACCGTGGAACGCCCTGCGGAAGTTCTCCCGCTTGCGCAGGATGATCAGCCACGACAACCCACTCTGAAACGCCTCGAGAGTGACTCGCTCGAACAGCGCCTTCGAGTCCCGCAGCGGCCGTCCCCATTCGTTGTCGTGGTAATCGCGGTACAAGACGAAATCGTCTGGCGACAAACGTGATTCGTCGATCCAGGCGCAGCGGACTCGTTGATCGGTGGCGGTCACGCTTCGGCCTCGGCGTCCGACGACGGCAGCGCGTGCGCGCCGCCCTCGATGCGGTGCTCTTCCCCTTCGTCGACGTCGATCCCGTGCGCTGCGCGCACCGCGGCCAGCTGACCGCGGACCAGATCGAGCTCCTGACCCAACCGGTCGAGCACCCAGTCCACCTCGCTGGTCTTGTAGCCGCGCAACGTCTGGCTGAACTTGACCGCATCCACGTCGGCACCGGTCACACCGGACGCGGGCAACACGGTGGCGGTCGTATCGCGCGGCAACGGCGGCAATGACTCACCACGTCCGAAGAGCACGCTGCCGAGCGCGAACAGCACGATAGCGATCAGAACGAGCACGACCAGATAGAGCAGAACCAGTGTCACGATCTCGATACTGCCCGATCACCCCGACAAGCACCGACCACCGGCACGCCCCGGGTCCGCTAGGTGCGGGGGCGCAGGCTGTTCATCGGCGGCCGGTCGACCAGCGACACCTCTGACGTGCGGGGGCTGAAATCGTCGCCGTCGGCGAAGAACTGGGTCAGGCCGACGCCGGAGTCCGGCACCCCGCACCGTGAGAACAGGGTCGCGATGACCTGGCGACTCATCGCCGCCAGCTCGGTCAGCGGGCGGTTGCGGTGCTCGCGGACACCGAGGTTGACCTGCGCGATCGCGTCCAGGCCGAGGCGGTCGTAGGTGTCGACGAGCAGGCCGATCTCGACGCCGTAGCCCGGCGCGAACGGCACCGAGGTCAGCAGTTCGCGGGTGCCCGCATACTCGCCGCCGAGCGGCTGCAGCAGGCAGGTCAGCTCGGGCCGCAGCGCGGCGAGCAGCGGCCTGGCCACCAGCTCGGTGACGCGTCCGCCACCGTTGGCGTCCTCGCTGCCGCTGACCTTCAGCGGGCGGCGGTAGAAGCCCTTGACGAGGTGGACACCCTCCCTCACGAGCAGCGGACCCACCAGCTTGGGCACGAACATGGGGTCGGGGTCGATCAGGTCGGAGTCGACGAAGACCACGATGTCGCCGGTCGTGACGGCCAGCGACCGCCACAGGACTTCGCCCTTGCCCGGCTGCGGGTCGACCTCGGGCAGGGCCACCTCGCGGCTGATCACCCTGGCGCCGGCGGCGAGCGCACGGATCTCGGTGTCGTCCGTCGAGCCGGAGTCCAGCACGATCAGCTCGTCGACCAGGCCGCCGACCAGGGGTGTGATGGTCTCGATGACGCCCGCAACCGTCTCTTCCTCGTTGAGGGCAGGCAAGACCACCGAGATGGTGCGTCCGGCCTTGGCGGCCACCAATTCGTCGATCGTCCACATGGGCCGGCTCCAGCTGTTGTCGGCCAGCCAGGGATGTTTGGCGATATCCGCGGTGGCCAGCTCTGTTGGCTGTTCGATTAGCACAGTCATGCCAGTCCCCTCACTGTGCGCGTCGGTGGACGCGTTCCCTGAATCGACGCGACCATTTCCAGTACGCGTCGCGTGGGTCCCACCTCGTGCACTCGGAACATGGCGGCGCCGTCGGCGGCCGCGAGTGCGGTCGCAGCCAGCGTGCCTTCCAGGCGTTCGGTGAGGTCCACACCCAGAGTTTCCCCGACGAAATCCTTGTTACTCAGTGCCATCAGGACCGGCCATCCAGTGTTTACAAGGTCTTTTAGATGGCGCAACAAACTAAGACCGTGATAAGTGTTCTTGCCGAAATCGTGGGTGGGATCGATCAACACCGCCTCGCGCGCCACCCCGGCAGCAACGGCGCGTTCGGCCGCCGCAGTCACCTCAGCAATCACGTCGTCGACGACGCCGCGCTCGGAAATGCCGTAGTTGACGCGAAACGGGCGGGTGCGCGGCACGGCGCCGCCGGTGTGCGAGCAAACCAGCCCGGCGCCGAACTCCGCGGCGACCTCCGGTAGCGCGGGATCGTGGCCGCCCCAGGTGTCGTTGATCAGATCCGCACCGGCGACACAGGCCTGTTTGGCCACCGCAGCGCGCCAGGTGTCGACGCTGATCAGCTGGTCAGGGTAGGTGTTACGAAGCCATTCGATGAACGGGACGACGCGGGCGATCTCCTCGTCGACGTCGACCGAACTGCCGGGCCCCGCCTTGACTCCGCCCACGTCGACGACGTCGGCACCCTCCTCCACCACGCGATGGGCGGCCTTCTTCGCGGCCTCATCGGTGAAGGTGGCGCCCCGGTCGTAGAACGAGTCCGGTGTGCGGTTGACGATCGCCATGATCAGCGCGCGGTCGCCCGCCACCGGACGGCCCAGAAACGTCGACTGCACGCCCTCCAGGCTACGGGCGTGCGATTTGGGCGTGCTGAGTCACTCTGAGCGAGACCGAGCACGCCGAAATCGCTAATTCTTGGGCTTCTTGCCCGCGGCGACCTCTTGCGGGTACTCGTCGTAGAACTCGACGTAGCCCTCTTCGCGACCGGCAAGGACGTAGATCGGGTCCTTGATCTCGCCGGCCTCCTCGTCGCCTTCGCCCGAACTGCCGCCGTAGCCCTCCTTGCGGAGGTCCACTTTCTGGCTCTTGAACGTCGAGGTATGAGCGAGTTCCTTCACCACCCGGACGAACAGCGGCACGGCGTAACTGGGCAGCCGCTCGTAGGCGGCCTTCGCCAGCGCCTTCCCGTCGAACTCCTCGCCATCCTTGAGCTGGACCGCCACCATGCCTGCGCGGCCACCGGCGCCCTCGACCTCGACGCCGAACACGGTGGCCTCCTCGACCTGCGGATCGCGTGCGACCGCCGCCTCCACCTCGGTGGTCGCCACGTTCTCGCCCTTCCAGCGGAACGTGTCGCCGAGCCGGTCGGTGAACGCCGCGTGGCCGAACCCCTGCGAACGCATCAGGTCGCCGGTGTTGAACCAGACGTCACCGTCCTTGAACGCGTCGCGGACGAGCTTCTTCTCGCTGGCCTTCTCGTCGGTGTAACCGTCGAACGGCTGGAAGTTGCTCACCTTGGACAGGAGCAGACCCGGCTCGCCGTTTTTGACCTTGCGAACGCGGCCCTTCTCGTCACGCACCGGCTCGCCGGTGTCGGGGTCGTACTCCACGAACGCCACCGGGGTCGGGCAGATGCCGGTGGACTTGTCGATGTTGAGCACGTTGACGAATGCCGTGTTGCCCTCGCTGGCTCCGTAGAACTCACACACCCGCGGGATACCGAAGCGCTTGGTGAAGTCGTCCCAGATGGCGGGCCGCAGACCGTTGCCGATGATCACCCGGACCTTGTGTTTGCGGTCGGTGTCCTTGGGCGGCTGGTTGAGCAGATAGGCGCAGATCTCGCCGATGTAGATGAACGCCGTCGCCTTGTACCGGATGACGTCGTCCCAGAACTTCGACGCGGAGAACGACTTGCCAAGTGCCAGAGTGGCGCCGGCGTTGACGGTCGATCCGACCGCCACCGTCAACGCGTTGTTGTGATACAGCGGCAGGCAGCAGTACAGCACGTCGTCGCTGTGCAGGCGCAGTCCGAGGCCTCCGAAGCCCGCCAACGCGCGCAGCCAGCGGTAGTGCGTCATCACGCTGGCTTTCGGCATTCCCGTCGTGCCCGAGGTGAAGATGTAGAACGCCTTGTCCTTGGCCAGCACCGCCGCGGTGGTCGCAGGGTCCTGCGTTGGGGCGGTGGCGGCGAGGCCGTCCAACTCCTCGAGCGTCATCAGGCCGGTGGTTTCCGCCCCGCTCTCGGTGATGGGCTCGATCATGTCGGTTTCGGCGACGATCGCCTTGGCGCCGAGCAGTCCGATGCTGTGGGCCAGAACATCGCCGCGCTGGTGGTAGTTGAGCATGCCCGCGATGGCACCGCACTTGACCACGGCCAGCATCAGCAGCACCGCCTGCGGCGAGTTGCGCAACATGACGCCGACGACGTCGCCGTGCCCAACCCCGCGCGCGGCAAGCACTGCGGCGTAACGGTTGGCGGTCTCGTTGGCCTCGCGATAGGTCAGCTCCTGATCCTCGAACCGCAGGAACACCCGGTCGGCGTAGCGGGCCGCACGGTCCTGGAAGACCTTGCCGATCGACGTCTTGGCCGTGGGGCGCGCCATGAAACCGGTCAGCGCGCCGCGCAGCATCACTGGCGCGTCCATCAACAGGCCCGGTAGACGGGTGGCGATGTCGAGCAGTCCGACACTGCTCCGGACTCCGGAATTCCGGTCGGTCATGCGGTGGGTCCCCTCCGGTGTTCGCTTGCAGAACACAGCCTATCGGCGAGGGTGACCGCCATCACCCACGCGGTTGGCAGGCGGTCAGTGCGGTGTCGACGTCATCGACGACCACCAACCGGTCCAACGCGCGCTGGGCGACGTAGCCGCTGTCGATCAGCCCACGCAACCAAGTCAGCAAACCGGTGTAGTGCCCGAACGGGTCGAGCATCACCACCGGCTTTTCGTGCATACCCAGGTAGCCGGCCGTCCAAGCCTCGAAAAATTCCTCCAGCGTCCCGATGCCGCCGGGCAGGGCAATGAACGCGTCGGCCCGATCCTCCATCACCTGTTTGCGTTCCCGCATGGTGTCGGTGACGACGAGCTCGTCGGCGTCGACGTCGGCGACCTCGCGATGCACCAGCGCCTTGGGGATCACACCGATGGTGTGGCCGCCGCGCTGCCTGGCCGCGACGGCGAGCGCACCCATCGCCGACACATTCCCGCCGCCGGACACCAGCGTCCAGCCGCGCTCCGCGATCGCGGTGCCGACCTGTTCCGCGAGGGCGAGTAGCTCGGGATGCGTCGGGCCGGACGCGCAATAGACGCACACTGCCCACTCGCCGGAGTTTTTCGGAGACACGAGCACAACCTAGCCATAGACTCCGGCCGTGCCTGTTGAGTGGGTGACCGTTCCGCTTGAGCCGGCACTGGAAGCTCTCGAAGCCGGGTCGCAAGCCCGGCCCGGGACGGTGATCATCGGTCCCGCGGGGGTCGGCAAAACCACGCTCGCGCGTGCCGCCGTCGCTCGTCTGGGTGCGCGGTTCGACCGCGTCGACTGGGTCACCGCGACCACACCTTCGTCGGCAATCCCGTTCGCCGCGTTCAGCCATTTGATCGACGTGCCGGAGGCCGGCAAGACCGCCGAGGTGCTGCGCACCGCGCGCGCGACGCTCGGCGACGGACGACTGCTGGTGGTGGACGACGCGCACCTGCTGGACAAGTTGTCGGCGGCGCTGGTCCACCAGTTGGCTATCAGCGGCGATGCCTCGCTGATCATCACGGTTTCAGCCAACGGCCGTGTGGCCGAGGAGATCTCGACGCTCTGGACCGACGATCTGCTCAACCGGATCGACCTCGACCCGCCCGGGCACGACGACCGTCGGCTGGCGGCCATGGTCAACGACCACGTCGCGACGCTGCCCGCCGGCGCACGTCGCGTGCTCGAGTATCTGGCCGTCGACGACCCGTTGCCGTTGGCAGAGGTGGCCGACCTCGTCGGACGGGACGCCGTCGCCGAAGCGGAGTCCGCAGGGGCGATCACCGTTGACGACGATCTGGTGCGTCCCGCCCACCCGTTGTTCGTCGATGCGGTACGCGCCGCGCTGGGCGGGCCGGAACTACGCCGACTACGAACGGATTTGGTCGAACGGCTCGGTGCAGCGCCGCCGCGCGATGTGGTGGCCATGCTGCGACTGGCCGTGCTGGCGCTGGACAGCGACCGCCCCCAGCCGACAGCCGAGATCGTCGCGGCCGCTGGTGAGGCCCTGCGGCTCGGCGACCTGGTGCTGGCCGAGCGCCTCGGCAGGGCCGCGGTGCAGCGCGACGCCGGCCTGCCCGCGCGGATCACGCTCGCGTACGCCCTCGCCTGGCAGGGCCGCGGCCGCGACGCCGATTCCGTTCTCGCCCAAGTTGATCCGTCGACCCTGTCGGAATCCGAGTTGATGGCGTGGGCGTTGCCGCTGGCGGCCAACCAGTTCTGGATGTTGTCGGAGCCCGAACGGGCGACGGCGTTTCTCAAGGCGACGCGGAACAAGGTGTCGTCACCCGCCGCACAAACCACCCTCGATGCGTTGTCCGCGACGTTCGCCATGAACGCCGGCGGTCCGGGTCGCGCACTGCAGATCGCCAACGAGGTGCTGGCGTCACCGTCGGCAGACGACACCGCCATCGGCTGGGCGGGCGCCGCCGCAGCGTTGAGTGCGGCACGGATGGGCCACTTCGCCGAAGTCGACCCGTTCGCCGAGCGGGCAATCGCCGCGGGACATCCAGGACTGTTGCGCTTCACCAGCGGATTCGGCCAGACCACAGCACTGCTGATGGCGGGCGAACTGGACCGGGCGCAGGACCTGGCCCAGCAGCTCACCGACTTCGCTCAGCTTCAGCAGCCTGGACGCGCCATCGGTGAGGTGTTGGTGGCCGATGTGCTGATCGCGAAGGGCGAACTCGATTCGGCGGTGCGGTTGTTGCGCAGGGCGGCGGCCGCGTTGGCGCCGACCGGTTACTCATGGGGCCCGCTGGCATGGATGCTGCTGGCGCAGGCACTCGGTCAGCAGGGTGCGCCCGTCGAGGCGGGAAAGGCGTTGTCCCGGGCGGAGTCTCGGCACGGATTGAAGTCGATGCTGTTCGCACCGGAGCTGGCGTTGGCACGCGCATGGACGATGGCCGCGCGCGGCGACAAGATCGGCGCCGTCGCCGCAGCGCGTGACGCGACACGAAGCGCTGAGCGCGGCGGGCAGGCGGCGGTGGCGTTGCGGGCCCTGCTCGACGCGGTGCGGCTCGGCGACATCCGAGCTGCCGACGCCATCGCCCGCGTCAGTGCCCAATGTGATTGTGCAGTAGGCCAACTGGCGCTGACCCATGCACGCGCGCTGGCCGGTAACGATGCGGCGGCGTTGGGCGACGTGTCGAAGGAGTGGTCGGCGCTCGGCATGAACCCGGCGGCGGCCGACGCTGCCGCACAAGCGAACTAGCGATACAGCCGACGGCCGAGGTCCTCGTCGACGTGCTCCGGCGGTGCGACGGGCGCCGGACCCGCACCGGGCCTGCTTTCGTCGGCACGCGCCAACTTTTGCTGGTTTTCAGCCCGCTGTTCGAGGCGCTCGACCCGTTCTTCGAGCGGATCACGCGGCGCCGGTCCCGGAGCCTGTCCCGCTCCGGCGGCAGTCGGCACGCCGCCACCCTGGGCTGCCTTCATCGCCTGCTCGATCAGCGAACCGAACACACCCGAACCGCCTTGGGCGGTCTGTGTAGGCGCACCCGCAACCTGACCCATCTGACCCGCTTGTTCACCCAACTTGCCGAGCATGCCGACGAC
Source organism: Mycobacterium barrassiae (assembly GCF_025822765.1). Taxonomy (GTDB): domain Bacteria; phylum Actinomycetota; class Actinomycetes; order Mycobacteriales; family Mycobacteriaceae; genus Mycobacterium; species Mycobacterium barrassiae. The sequence continues at coordinate 176,664 of NZ_JACKUK010000027.1, forward strand.
CTGGCCGACCGACTGCGATCCGGCGTCATCAGAGTTCTGGTACGCCGCCTGCGCGACGCCCAACTTGCCGGAGTATGTGTGCTCCTTGGCCGACAGCGCCGCCACGTTGGCGGTCAACTGGGCGGCCAGGGTGGGAAGTACTGCGGCGATCGTCGCACTCATCGCGTCCAGACCCGCGGGAAGCATTGGTATCTGCGGTAATTCGACCGATGCCGTGTTCCAGCTGATGCCCTCCGGCTTTTTCAGCGGGCTACCGCTCATCGCCGTCCTCTCCCGTTGTCACCAGTCATCGTCGGTATCGTCCTCGTCGAGGTCGTGATCGAGCGGCGCGGGAAAGGCCAACGCCGCCGTGGTGCCACCGCTCTCGCCGCGCGCACCGCCCATCATCGGGCCCATCCCGCCCATGCCTGCCCCCGCAGCCATCGGCGCGGCGCCTCCCACCGCGCTGCTGCCGGCATGCGCGCCGTCCGCGGGTGCGGTCGAGACGGGCTTGCTGCCAACCAGATTCGCCATCAACGGCGTCTGCGACGGCACCCCTCCCGAACCGGGCAGCGACGCCGCCCGCACCATGCCTGAGCCGCCGCCGGCACCACCTCCGCCCGCCAGCGGGTGATTGGAGAACGACGCGAACGGCATGCCTGCCGACCCCATCGCATCCGCCTTGCCGCCCTGCCCGAACAACGAGGTCAACTGCTGCAGCGGTTGGGACAGCTGTTGCAACGGCTGGGTCATCTGCTGAGGTATCTGCATCAGCATCTGCGGAAGCTGACCCGCCATCGACCCAAACTGGCTCAGCATCTGCATCGCCTGGTCGGATCCTTGACCGGCTTGTTTACCGGCCTCCTCGCTGCTTTCCTCGGCCTGTTTGGCGCCGGGGACCTGCGGGGCGCCGGGCAGAGGCAGGCTGGGCGGCACCCCGAGTGTGTTCGCGAGTTCGGTCGTGTTGGCGCCGACGTTGGCCATGTTCTGCGACAGGCCCATCCTGATCCGGCTCTGCACCAACTCCTGCGCGTTGCCGAAGGGCATCGCGGCGATCGCTTCGCATTCGTGCTGCACCTCCTGCGCGATCGTGTTGGCCAGCATCTTCGTCTTGACCACCGTGGTCTCCATGGCGCGCAGCTTCGCCGCGATCGCGGCGGCATGCGCGGCGTTGGCCTCGTGGCCGCCGATGATCGTCGTCGCCTCACCCGCCGCAGCAAGCGACCCGGTGCCCTCCCAGACCTCGGTGAGCTTCATCAACTGGCTCTGCTGCTGCGGCACCACCGCGCCGGTCAGCTTGGCGGCCAGTGCCTCGTACGATGCGGCCGCCGCTGCCAGCGCCTCCTCGTCGACGTTCGGCCAGCCCGGGCCGGTCACCGTCTGCGACCCGTATGGGCTGGAGTCGGGCTCGATCGCCATAGGGATCAAACCTACCGTGGTCTCGGTAGCTGTCGGTGCGCCAAAATCGGCGGCCAAGATCGGCGATCAGCGCCGATCAGACCGACTGCAGCCGACCGGCCGATAGCCGAAGGGTGCGCTGCACCCCGATCTCCGCCAGGAAGCGCTCATCGTGGCTGACCACCACGAATGCGCCCCGGTAGGCGTTCAGCGCCGACTCCAGCTGACCCACACTGACGAGGTCGAGGTTGTTCGTCGGTTCGTCGAGCAGCAGCAGCTGCGGCGCCGGCTCGGCATAGAGCACACACGCCAGCGTCGCGCGGAGCCGCTCGCCCCCGGACAGTGCCGCCACCGGCAGGTGGATGCGATCGCCGCGGAACAGGAACTGGGCCAGCAGATGCATGCGCCGGGTGTGCGAGAGGCTCGGCGCCGACGCAGCAAGGCTTTCCGCGACGGTGCGCTCTGGGGGAAGTAGGTCGAGCCGCTGCGACAGATACGCCACCCGGCCGTCAGCGCGGTGCACAAATCCGTCGTCCGGTGCGAGCTCGCCGCCGAGGATGCGTAACAGCGTCGACTTGCCGGCGCCGTTGGGCCCGGTGAGCGCGATGCGTTCGGGTCCGCGGATGGACAGCTCCACCTGCTCGAACAGCCGTCGGCCCCCTCGGCGGGCCGCCAGGCCGTCAGCCCGCACCACCGTTCGCCCAGCCGGCACGGTGGTCTCGGGCAACTCGAGGACAAGCGCGTCGTCGTCGCGGAGGGCGCGCTCCGCCTCGTCCAGACGCGTGCGGGCGTCGGCGACGCGTGCCGCGTTGACGCCATCGATCCGGCCCGCCGACTCCTGCGCCCTTCGCTTCATCGCGCCCACGATGATCTTCGGCAGCCCGGCATCCTTGATGTTGCGCGCCGCGGTGGAGGACCGTCGCGCCGCGCGCTCACGGGCCTGCTGCATCTCCCGCTTCTCGCGCTTGAGCTGTTGTTCGGCGTTGCGGATGTTGCTCTCGGCGACCCGCTGAGCGTCGGCAAGAGCTTCTTCATACATCGTGAAATTCCCGCCGTAGAACAGCATTTCGCCGCGATGCAGCTCGGCGATGCGGTCCATCCGGTCCAGCAACATCCGGTCGTGGCTGACGACGAGCAGGCATCCGGTGAACTCGTCGAGCGCGTCGTACAGCGCCTTACGCGCGTCGGCGTCGAGGTTGTTGGTCGGCTCGTCGAGCAGCAGCACGTCGGGCTGGCGAAGCAGCTGCGCGGCCAGGCCGAGGGAGACGACCTCGCCGCCGGACAGCGAGCCGAGGCGACGGTGCAGGTCGAGGTGGCCCAGACCCAGCTTGCTCAGCTGGGCGAGGCTGCGCTCCTCGACATCCCAGTCGTCACCGATTGCGGCGAACACATGGTCGCCGGCGTCACCGCGGGCAAGGGCGTTGAGTGCGTCGACGACCGACGCGACGCCGAGCACTTCGGCGACGGTCCTCTCCGCGACGAACGGCAGCGTCTGCGGCAGATACCCGACGACACCGTCAAGGCTGACCGAGCCGCCGGTGGGTGTGCGGTCGCCGACGATCAACTGCAAAAGCGTGCTCTTACCGGCACCGTTGGGGGCCACCAAGCCCGTGCGCCCGTCGCCGATGGTGAAGGACAGGTCGCTGAACAGGGTGGTGCCGTCGGGAAATGCGAACGACAGATTGGAACAGGCAATACGAGACATGCGAGAGAGCTCTCATGACAGAAGACGACTGGACACCGGAGTCGTTGTCTCACCGCATGCTTTCAGCGTACGGATCCGGTCAACCGGTTAAATATCTCCGCAGCGTGTCGGTGGCGGCGGTGATGGCCGCGGTGTCCACGCGCTCGTCGGAGCGGTGGGCCAGGTTTGGGTCGCCGGGCCCGTAGTTGACGGCGGGGATGCCCAGCGCCGCGAACCGCGCGACGTCAGTCCAGCCGTACTTCGCCCGCACCTGTCCCCCCGCGGCCTCCACGAGTGCCGCGGCGGCGGGCGCCGTCAGACCCGGCAGCGCACCGCTGGCCGAATCGGTCAACTCGATCGCGACATCGAGCCCGTCGAACAACTCGAACACATGCTTGGTGGCCTCTTCGACCGTGCGGTCGGGTGCGAAACGGAAGTTCACCGTCAACGAGGCGGCATCGGGTATCACGTTGCCTGCGATCCCGCCGTCGATGCGAACGGCCGACATCCCCTCGCGGTAGGTGCAGCCGTCGATGTCGACACTGCGCGCCTGGTAAGACGCCAGCCGGTCCAACACCGCGCCGAGTTTGTGGATTGCGTTGTCGCCCAACCAGGATCGCGCGGAGTGCGCGCGAGTGCCCGAGGCGCTCACCACGACACGCAGCGTGCCCTGGCAGCCGGCCTCGATGTAGCCGCCGGAAGGTTCGCCGAGGATCGCGACGTCTGCCCGCAGCCAGTCGGGAAGTTCGAGTTCGATGCGGCCCAGACCGTTGGCGGAGGCCTCGATCTCCTCGCAGTCGTACATCACCAGCGTGATGTCGTGCCGCGGTTCGGCCACCGTCGCGGCCAAGTGCAGGAAAACCGCGTCACCCGACTTCATGTCCGACGTGCCGCAGCCGTGCAATTGGCCGTCGGCCAGGCGACTCGGCACATTGTCGGCGGCGGGGACGGTGTCGATGTGGCCGGCGAGGAGTACGCGTGACGGCCGGCCGAAGTCGGTCCGCGCAAGGACGGCGTCGCCGTTGCGCACGATCTCGAATTCGGTGGTCTGCTCACGCAGCGCGGCTTCGATCTCGTCGGCGATGCGACGCTCGTTGCGCGATTCGCTGGGAATGTCCACCAGCGCCGCGGTCAGGGCGATCGGGTCGCCGCGTAGATCGAGGGCCACGATGTCGAGGTTAGCCGGTCGCCCCGACATGACGCGCCCATGGAGAGCAGCCGCAAGGGCGCCTTGGCCTGGCATGTCGGGGGACTTGTCGCTCCGCGACCGCGGGGAAGTAGCCTCTACCAACGTGACTTCTGCTGCAGGTTTCGGCGTGGCGACGATCGCCGCCGACGGGTCCGTACTCGACACCTGGTTTCCGGCGCCGGAGCTCGGCGCCGACGGCCCATCGGGCACCACCCGGCTGTCCGTCGCCGAGGTTCCCGAGGAGTTGGCTGCGCTGACCGGGCCGGATGAGGACCGCAACGTCGAGGTGGTCGCTGTCCGCACGGTCATCTCATCTCTGGACGACAAGACCACCGACGCGTATGACGCATACCTGCGACTGCACCTGTTGTCGCACCGCCTGGTGCCGCCCCACGGTCTGAATGCGGACGGATTCTTCGGCGTGCTGACCAATGTGGTGTGGACCAATTACGGGCCATGCGCAGTCGAAGGCTTCGAGAGCGTGCGGGCGCGGCTGCGCAGGCGCGGTCCGGTGACCGTCTACGGCGTCGACAAGTTCCCGCGCATGGTGGACTACGTCCTGCCGTCGGGTGTTCGCGTTGCCGACGCCGACCGTGTGCGACTGGGTGCGCACCTCGCGTCGGGTACGACGGTGATGCACGAGGGCTTCGTCAACTTCAACGCCGGCACGCTGGGTAACTCGATGGTGGAAGGCCGCATCTCGGCGGGCGTCGTCGTCGATGACGGTTCCGATGTCGGCGGCGGTGCATCGATTATGGGCACCCTCTCGGGCGGTGGCACAGAGGTGATCTCGGTGGGCAAGCGCTGCCTGCTCGGCGCGAACGCCGGGCTGGGCATCTCGCTCGGTGACGACTGCGTGGTGGAAGCCGGCCTCTACGTCACCGCGGGCACCAAGGTGCAGACCGCCGACGGTCAGACGGTCAAGGCCCGCGAGCTCTCGGGCGCGAACAACCTTCTGTTCCGGCGCAATTCGGTGACCGGCGCCGTGGAGGTCGTCAAGCGCGACGGCACCGGCATCACGCTCAACGAGGCATTGCACGCCAACTAGCTCGTCGCGTTCGGCCTCAGCGGCGGGCATTTGCCGCGCTCGTCGACCGCCAGCTCGAAATGCCATATCTCGTTCGCGAAGATCTGGCACAACCCGAACTGCCTGCCGTTGGCGATCAGCCACCTGTCGGCCTCGACGGGTGCGATGTCCACGGCCCTGCCCTGCACATGCATCGACGTTTCGGGTGATGCGACCAGCTTCCGTGCCGCGTCGATGCTTCCGTACGTGCGGACGCCGTCGTCGAACAGCCTCTGCTGAAACCCTTTCGAGCGCCACCCCGAGTTGATCCGGATGTCCACGCCGTCGGCTTCGGCCTTCTTCGATGCGCTCTGGATCGCCGCCAGCAGTGCCGGGTCCAGCCATCCCACGACCGGGTTGCCGACGTCGAACGGGCTGAGGGTCACTCCGTCGGGCAGCCAGCCGCCGACGGTGTCTTCGGCGGCCGGTCCGATGTTGAGCGGCGCGACGTCGACGGGCGGGTCCGGTGGCGGTTGCGGTGCGGGTTGCGGCGAGTCGCACGCGGCGACCATCAGCAGAAGGAGCGCCGCGGTCAGTCCTCGGCGGCAAGTATGCAGAATTCGTTGCCCTCCGGATCGGCCAGCACAACCCAACTCTCGTCACCGCTTTGACCGATGTCGACGCGACGCGCACCCATGGCCAGCACCCGGTCCACCTCGGCCTGCTGGTCGTCGGGCCGGAAATCGAGGTGGATGCGGTTCTTGACCACCTTCTCGTCGGGCACCGCGATGAATATCCAGTTCACCCCCGCACCCGGGGGTGCGTGCAGCACGACGTCGCCGTCGTCGTCCACGTCGTGCGGCCACCCCAGCACCTCCGCCCACCACGCACCCAAGGCGGTCGCATCGTGGGCGTCGATGCAGATCTCGTCGAACTTCAGCGCCACTTCGCCAACTCCTTCTTGAGCACTTTGCCCATGGCATTGCGCGGCAGGCTGTCGACCACGCGCACTTCCCGTGGCCGCTTGTGCACCGAAAGCTCTTGTGCGACATAGTCGATCAATGCCTGCGGATCGGCGTCACCCACGACGAACGCGACGATACGCTGGCCGAGGTCGTCGTCCGGTACGCCCACCACGGCCGCCTCTGCGACACCGGCGTGGCCCAGCAGTGCGGCTTCGATCTCGCCGGCGCCGACCCGAAAACCACCGGTCTTGATCAGATCGACGGATTCGCGGCCGACGATCCGGTGCATGCCGTCGGAGTCGATGACCGCGACGTCACCGGTGCGGTACCAGCCGTCGGCATCGAGAACCTCGGCGGTCGCGTCGGGGCGATTGAGGTACTCGTCGAACAAGGTCGGGCCTCGAACATGAAGCTGCCCAATGGTTTCGCCGTCATGCGGCACGTCTGAGCCGGACTCGCTGACCAGCCGCGTCTCGATTCCCGCCAGCGGCAGCCCCACCCACCCTGGACGCCGTTCGCCGTCGGTACGCGTGCTGATCGTGATCAGCGACTCCGTGGATCCGTAGCGTTCGATGGGCCGGTGCCCGGTCAGTTCGGCCAGTCGCTCGAACACCGGCACGGGCAGCGGAGCGCTTCCCGACACCAGCAGGCGCGCAGATCGCAACGCCGAAGCCGCTGCGGTGTTCTCGGTCACCCGTGACCACACGGTCGGAACGCCGAAGTACAACGACCCGTTGGCGGCGGCGTAGAGGTCGGGCTTCGGTTTACCCGTGTGCACGAAGCGGTTCCCGATGCGCAGCGATCCGAGCAGGCCCAGCACCAGCCCGTGCACGTGATACATCGGCAGGCCGTGCACCAGGGTGTCCTCCGGCGTCCACTGCCACGCGTCCGCAAGCGCATCGATGTCCGCGGCGATGGCGCGACGGCTGACGACGACGCCCTTGGGTGGACCCGTGGTGCCCGAGGTGTAGATGATCAGGGCTGTCGCGTCGGGGTGCGGTTCGGCGTAACGGTGCCATGACCGCGCGTGCAACCGGACGGGGATGTGCGCAAGACCCCCGGTGTCGGCGGGTTTCTCCCCCAGCCACGCCTGTGCGCCGGAGTCGGTGAGGATATGGGCGCGTTCGGCGCCGCCGACGTCGGCGGGCACCGGGACGACGGGCACACCCGCGATCAGGCAGCCCGTCACCGCCAGCACGGTCGTGGCGGTCGGTGTCGCGAGCACCGCGACGCGCTGCGCGCCCGCCACCCGCTCGGCGACGGAGGTCGCGGCGCCGACCAGGTCGCTGCGGCTGAGCACCGCGTTGTCGATGCGTACCGCGTCGCCGATGTCGGCGCCTGCGGCCACTGCCGCGGGGTTCAAGGAGGACAGCAGCACGTCCGTGAGGATACTGGTCGCGTGGATTCGATCCAGACGGTCGCTTCGCGGGAGATCTACCGCAACAGCTGGTTCTCCCTGCGCGAGGACGATATCCGTCGACCCGACGGCAGCAACGGCATTTACACGGTCGTCGACAAGCCGACGTACGCGCTGGTGATCGCGCAGGACGGCGATCGGTTCCACCTGGTCGAGCAGTTCCGCTACCCGCTGGGGCTGCGGCGATGGGAGTTTCCCCAGGGCACGGGCCCGGACCTGAAGGATCTCGAGCGTACGGAGCTGGCGGCGCGCGAACTGCGCGAGGAGACGGGGCTGCGAGCGGAGTCCATGACGCTCATCGGTCAGCTCGATCTCGCGCCGGGTCTGAGCAGCCAGCGGGGCTGGGTGTTCCATGCGACAGGCATCACCGAGGGGGAGCACGACCGCGAACATGAGGAACAGGACATGCACAGCGCGTGGTTCGACCGCGCCGAGGTGGAGCGGATGATGCGCGACGGCGAGATCACCGACGCGCAGTCGATCGCCGCGTATGCCCTGTTGCTGTTGTCCGAACGGGTTTGAACCGTCGCGCGGTGTGTCTCGTTGTAACTATTGAAGGACGTAAGAAGGACCTGATCGGCACGAAAGGGGTGATCCCGATGACAGTTGCCTCGATGGCATTCGGGATGATCGCGATGGTCCCAGTCCTGTTCGCAGGTGCCGGTTATGTCCTCGTATCGTCGGAGGGCACCGACGAGCACAAGTCCTTTCGATCCGGGAAGTAAGACAGGTCAGTGCCGACGCTCGGCCAACGCCCTCAGGAAGAACGTCAGGTTGGCGGGGCGCTCGGCCAGGCGGCGGACGAAATACCCGTACCACTGCGTGCCGAACGGTACATAGACACGCACATGGTTGCCCTCGGCTGCCAGCCGACGTTGTTCGGCGTCGCGGATACCGTAGAGCATCTGGTACTCGAAATCGTCGAGACCCCTGCCGAATTCATGGACCATCGCCGGCACCGCGTCGATGACCTCGGGGTCGTGCGAGGCGACCATGGGATAGCCGTCGCCACCCATCAGGACCCGCAAGCACCGTAGGTAGGAGGCGGTGACCTCGCCACGGTCTCGGTATGCCACCGATACCGGTTCGTCATAGGCGCCTTTACACAACCGGATCCGTGCACCGGAGGCGGCGAACTCTTTGCAGTCGGCCTCGGTGCGCCGCAGATAGGCCTGCAGAACCGTGCCCAGCCAACGGAATTCGGTGCGCAGGTCGCGCACGATGGACAGCGTCGAGTCGGTGGTCGTGTGATCCTCGGCGTCGATGGTCACCCACACGCCCGCGCGTTGTGCCCGCTCGCAGATGGTGTGGGCGTTCTCCAGTGCGATCTTCTCTCCGTCGCGCGGCAACGCCTGCCCAAGGGCCGAGAGCTTCAGCGACACCTCCAGCGGGCGCACCGCCGCCGACGGCTCCGCGCGGCCGTCAAGTGCGTCGAGCAGGTCCAGGTAGGCGTCGACGGTGGCGTTCGCCGTGTCGATGTCGGTGACGTCTTCGCCGAGGTAGTCGATCGACACCAGACGCCCCGAATTCCGCAGCTGGGCAACTGAGTCCAGTGCGTCGGCCACCGTCTCCCCGGGTACGAATCGGTGCACCACCTGCCGGGTGACGGGCAGGCGCTCGGCGGCGCGGCGCATCCCGTCGGACCGACTGGCGGCCATGATCACCGGGCGCGCGACCCGATCGAAGACGCCCACGTCAGACCTCCATGTGGGGGTAGGTGTGGTTGGTCGGTGGGACGAACGTCTCCTTGATCGACCGGGCCGACGTCCAGCGCAGCAGGTTGAGCGCAGAGCCCGCCTTGTCGTTGGTGCCCGACGCCCGCGAACCACCGAACGGCTGCTGGCCCACCACGGCACCGGTCGGCTTGTCATTGACGTAGAAGTTGCCCGCCGCGTGGCGCAACCGCCGCTCGGCCGTCAGCACAGCCGCGCGGTCGTCCGCGATCACCGCACCGGTCAGCGCGTACCGGGCGCCGGTGTCGACGACGTCGATGACGCGTTCGTAGTCGTCATCGGGATAAACGTGCACCGACAGGATGGGTCCGAAATACTCGGTGGAGAACGATTCGTCGGCCGGGTCGTCGGACAACAGAATCGTCGGACGGACGAAATAGCCTTCGCTGTCGTCGTATTCGCCACCGACGGCAATGGTGACGCCCGAAGCGCTCTTGGCGCGCTCGATCGCCCTGACGTTCTTCGCGAACGCTCGCTCGTCGATCAGGGCACCGCCGAAGTTGGTCAGGTCGGCGACGTCGCCATAGGTCAACGCCTCGGTGGCCGACAGCAGATCGTCGCCCATCTGATGCCACACCGAACGGGGAATGAACGCCCGCGACGCCGCCGAACACTTCTGCCCCTGGTAGTCGAACGCACCGCGAATGAGCGCGGTACGCAGCACATCCGGGCGAGCCGAGGTATGGGCCAACACGAAATCCTTACCGCCGGTCTCCCCGACCAGGCGCGGATACGTGTGGTAGCGGTCGATGTTGGTGCCGACCTCACGCCAGAGGTGCTGGAACGTCGCCGTCGACCCCGTGAAGTGGATCCCGGCCAGCCGTGGATCGGCAAGGGCCACATCGGAAACCGCGATACCGTCGCCGGCCACCAGGTTGATCACGCCCGGCGGCAGGCCTGCCGCCTCGAGCAGCTGCATGGTCAGGTAGGCCGCGAACGTCTGGGTGGGCGACGGCTTCCACACGACGGTGTTGCCCATCAACGCGGGGGCGCTCGGCAGATTGCCCGCGATCGCGGTGAAGTTGAACGGCGTGATGGCGTAGACGAAGCCCTCAAGCGGCCGATAGTCGGTGCGGTTCCAGACCCCCCGCACGCTGATCGGTTGCTCGGCCTGGATCTCGCGGGCGAACGCGACGTTGAACCGCCAGAAGTCGATCAGTTCACACGCCGCGTCGATCTCGGCCTGATATGCCGACTTGGACTGGCCGAGCATCGTCGCCGCGCACAACTTCTCCCGCCAGGGTCCGGCGAGCAGGTCGGCGGCGCGCAGGAAGATCGCCGCTCGCTCGTCGAACGGCGTCGCTTCCCAGCCGGGCTTGGCGGCCATCGCGGCGTCGATGGCCGCGGTGGCGTCCGCGTGTTCGGCGTTGGTGAAGGTGCCCAGGCGGGCCGCATGGCGATGCGGCTGGACCACGTCGGTCCGGGTTCCGCCACCCATGCGGTGGGCCCCACCGATCACGTGTGGCAGGTCGATCGGGTCAGCGGCGAGCGCTTTGAGAGCGTCGGTGAGGCGGGAGCGCTCCCCCGACCCCGGTGCGTAATCGTGGACCGGCTCGTTGGCAGGCGCGGGTACGTCGGTTATGGCGTCCATGCAGTAAGGATGCGCGTCGTCGCCGCGCCGAACCGATGGCTGATCGCACAAAGCAGATGCGGTCTTATAGTTGGATCGGACAAAGGAGCGCGTGATGACGACACCATCCTCCGGCCTCGGGCTCGGCCAGCTGCTGCTGGCGCTCGACCGCACGATGGTGACGCTCGTCGAAGCGCCACGTGGCCTCGATATGGCGGTCGGCTCGGTCGCACTCGTCGATGCCGATGACGTCCGCCTCGGACTGGCGGTGGGCCCGGGTTCGGCGGACCTCTTCTTCCTGCTCGGTGTCGCCGACGCCGAAGCTGTGCGTTGGCTCGAGCGGCAGTTCGCCGGGTCGGGACGCGTGCCTGCGGCCATCTTCGTCAAGGAGCCCAGTGAGGCCGCGGTGGCTCGGGCCGTCGCTCTCGGCACCGCGGTGGTGGCCGTCGACCCCCGGGCGCGTTGGGAGTCGCTGTACCGACTCGTCAACCACGCCTTCGAGCACCACGGCGACCGGGGCGACCCGCACCGCGACACGGGCACCGACCTGTTCGGGCTCGCCCAGTCGATCGCCGACCGCACCCGCGGGATGGTCAGCATCGAGGACGAGCAGTCACACGTACTGGCGTACTCGGCGTCCAACGATGAGGCGGACGAACTGCGCCGGTTGACGATCCTGGGGCGGGCCGGCCCGCCCGAGCATCTGGAGTGGATCGGCCAGTGGGGCATCTTCGACGCGCTGCGGGCGAGTGGCGACGTCGTCCGCGTGGCCGAGCGCCCCGAACTGGGACTGCGTCCACGACTGGCTGTCGGCATCCACCTGCCGAGCACCGATGCGCGTCGTGCACCGGCATTCGCGGGCACGATCTGGCTGCAGCAGGGCTCCGCGCCGCTGGCCGACGACACCGAGGAGATCCTGCGCGGTGGGGCGGTGTTGGCGGCGCGGATCATGGCGCGCCTCGCATCGACCCCGTCGACCCACGCGATGCAGGTGACCGAACTGCTCGGGCTCGCGGGCGACGACGTCGACACCGCGGCGATCGCGCGCGACCTGGGTATCACCGCCGACGGCCGGGCCGCGCTCGTCGGATTCCAGGGTTCTCCGCCGCCACCTTCCGGCGTCATCGCGTTGAGCGCCAGCGCATTTCGCGCCGACGCCCAGGCGGTGTCGGTCGGTGAGCGCGTCTATGTCCTGCTGCCCAAGGTCGGCGCGCCGTCGTCGGTGATGTCGTGGGCGCGCGGAGTCGTCGCTGCGATGCAGCGCGAACTCGGGCTGGCCCTACGTGCTGTCGTCGCAGCCCCGCTGGCCGGCCTGACGGGCGCCGCAGCGGCGCGCGTCGAGGTGGACAGGGTCTTCGACAGCGCCGACCGCCATCCGGGGGCGATCGGACAGATCACTTCGCTGGACGAGGCGCACACCACCGTCCTGCTGGACGAGATCGTCTCGCAGGTGGCGAGCCGGCCCAGCCTGGTGGATCCGCGGGTGCGGCATCTACGCGAGGAGGAGCCGGTCCTGGCCGAGACACTGCGGGCGTATCTGGACGGCTTCGGCGATGTGGCGGCCGTCGCGAAGCAGTTGCACGTGCACCCGAACACTGTGCGCTACCGGGTGCGGCGCATCGAGAAGCTGCTGGCCACCTCGCTGGATGACCCCGACGTGCGACTGTTGCTCGCGCTGGGACTGCGCGCCACCGAACCGTAGCCGCAGGCCGAGTGTCAACCGTTCGATGGACACCGAAGTTCATCCGTCAAGCCGTCGCGCGCCGCCCGCCCCATGGCGCACGATTGGCACATGACCACTGCAGCCCCCATCCGCGAGACGGAAAATCCGTATCTGAACGGCAACTTCGCTCCTGTGCGCGAGGAGATCACGGCCACCGATCTCGAAGTCACCGGCTCCATTCCCGAATACCTCGACGGGCGCTACCTGCGGAACGGCCCGAACCCGATCGGCGACCCCGACCCCGCCCGCTACCACTGGTTCCTCGGCGCCGGGATGGCACACGGGCTGCGGCTGCGCGACGGCAAGGCGCACTGGTACCGCAACCGGTGGGTGCGCTCGGCGGACGTCGCACGCAAGCTGGGTGAGACCTGGCACGGCGGGCCGACAGACGGCGGCTTCGACTTCGCGTCCAACACCAACATCATCGAGCAGGGCGGCAGGACGCTGGCCATCGTCGAGGGCGGCGCGCGACCGTACGAGTTGACCGACGAACTGGAAACCGTTGGGCCGTCCGACTTCTGCGGGACGCTGTTCGGCGGTTACACCGCCCACCCCAAGCGGGATCCGGCAACCGGTGAACTGCACGCGGTCTCGTACAACCCCATGCGCGGAAACATCGTGCAGTACACGGTGATGGGAGTCGACGGAAAAATCCGGCACACGGTCGACATCCGACTGAAGGCACAGACGATGATGCACGACTTCTCGCTCACCGAGAAGTACGTCGTGCTCTACGACCTTCCGGTGGCGCTGGACTTCGGCATGAACATCCACAGCAGGCCGGCCAAGACCGTCGCGACGCTGTTGACAAGGTTCGCCGAACGCCATGCCGCACCCGACTTCTTCCTGCGCGCTGCGATGCGTGGGTCGGCTCGCGGCGGGTCAGGGCCGTCGGGGATGCCGTACCGCTGGGCCCCGGAACGCCAGGCCCGTGTCGGCCTGCTGCCACGTGAGGGCACTGCCGCCGATATCAGATGGTTCGAGGTGAACCCCTGCTACGTGTTCCATCCGCTCAACGCCTACGACGAGGGCGATCAGGTGGTACTGGACGTCGTCCGGCACGCATCGGTGTTCGCCTCCGGCCACGCTCTTGTGCCCGAGAACCCCACGCTGGACCGCTGGACCGTCAACCTCACCACGGGCAAGGTCACCGAGGAGCGCCTCGACGACAAGGGCCAGGAATTTCCCCGCGTCGACGAGCGACTGGTCAGCCGCAAACACCGCTACGGCTATGCCGTCGGCGTTGCGGGCGACGGGCCGGGAGTCTCGGACCCCGATGCGATCCTCAAGCACGATCTCGTCACGCGTCGCACCGAAGCCCACCGCTTCGGCGCAGGCCGCGAACCCGGCGAGTTCGTGTTCGTCCCGTCCAGCGCCGACGCCGCCGAGGACGACGGCGTGGTCATGGGCTTCGTCTACGACAAATCCACCGACCGCAGCGACCTGGTGCTGCTCGACGGGCAGACCATGGAAACCGTGGCGACCGTGCACCTTCCGGTGCGGGTACCGCACGGCTTCCACGGCAACTGGGCTCCGACGGCGGGCTAGTATTCGCCGGATGAGCCACGACGTGCCCGAAGGCTGGCCACGCGGGGGCGAGTGGAATTGGCTCTGGGAGGCCTACGTCGTCGGTCTCGCGATCGCGGCCATCGTCGCCGTGGTTCTGCTGGACCATCGCTTTCCGGGCAATGTCATCGGCGCCGCGGTCGCGCTGTCGGCGATGGCGGCGGTGGTACTGGCCTTCGGTCGCCGCGTGACCAGATTTCCCGAACGCGACTGGCGCACAGTCGCGTTCGTCGGCGCGGTGATCGGTATGTGGATCCTGGCGATGGTGGCGTCACCCGTTTCGGTGGCGGCCGTACCCGCGATCTATCCGATCGTGTTCTCCACGCTGCCGCTGGGCCCCGCGTTAATCGTGACGACGATCGTCAACATCGTCCCGTTGGCAATGTTGTTGCTGAGCAACGGCATCCGGTCACCGAATCTGTCGATGGCGATTGCGGTCACCCTCATCGCCCTCGTCGCCGCGCCGGTGCTCGGCACCGTCATCATCACGTCGCTGCGACAACGTCGTCAGCTGGCCGCACTGGTCGCCGAACTGGCGGCCACCCGCGCAGAGAGCGCCCGGCTGTCCCGGGAGGCGGGCACGGCCGCCGAACGGGAACGACTGGCACGCGAAATCCACGACACCCTCGCGCAGGGGTTCACCAGCATCGTCATGCTGGCCCAGGCGGTCGAACCCGAGTTGGACACCGACACCGCGGCGGCCAGGCGGCACGTCGAGTTGATCGGTGCCACCGCGCGGGAGAACCTCGCCGAGGCGCGGGCGATGGTGGCCGAACTGACTCCGAGCTCGCTCGAAGAGCCGCTGCCCGCCGCGATACAGCGGCAGTGCGATCGGCTCGCGGCCGAGACGGATACTCGCGTGACGGTGCGTATCGCCAGCGACCTGCCCGCCCAGAGCATGGCGTCCGATGTGGTGCTGCTGCGCGCCGCCCAGGAAGCCTTCGCGAACATCCGCAAGCACGCGCACGCCACGGCGGTGACGGTCGAGTTGTCACCGTCGGGTTCGAGAACCCGGCTTGTGGTGACGGACAACGGCATTGGCCTTGGCGACGGGCAAGGCGAGGGATTCGGGCTGCGGGGTATGCGCGCCCGGGTGGCGCAGGTCGGCGGCGAGGTCACCATCGCGCCGGCGGTAGGCGGCGGCACCACGTTGACGGTCGAGGTGCCGGCATGACGGCGCCCACGACGAAAGTGCTGCTGGTCGACGACCACCCGGTGGTCCGCGAAGGCCTGCGCGGCATGATCGACGCCGAGACAGACCTCACCGTCGTCGGCGAGGCGGGATCAGGCGCAGAAGCGATCGTCATGGCCGAATCCCTTCGGCCCGATGTCATTCTCATGGACCTGCGGATGCCGGACGTGGACGGCGTGACGGCGACCGAGCGCATCCTCGCCCTGCTCCCCGGGACACGCATCATCGTCGTCACGACCTACGAGTCCGACTCCGACATTCTCCGTGCCGTCGAGGCGGGCGCGGCGGGATATCTGCTCAAGGACGCCTCGCGTGCGCAACTGGCCGACGCCGTCCGCGATGCCTCACGCGGCAAGACGGTGTTGGCGCCCACGGTGGCCGATCGGCTGATTCACTTTGTCCGCCAACCTGTTTCAGCGGCGCTGTCGACGCGGGAAGTCGAGGTGCTCGGCCTGGTGGCCGTCGGCAAGACCAACGCCGAGATCGGACACGAACTGCACATCAGCGAGGCGACCGTGAAGACCCATCTGCTGCGGACGTTCAACAAGCTGGGCGTGTCCGACCGCACGGCGGCCGTGACGACCGCGATGTCGCTCGGCCTTCTCCGCGAGCAGACGTAAACGCACCGAATTCGTCGGCGTGTCGCGAACTTTTGCGTCTTCTCGCGCTAGGCGGTGAGTCGCTGCGCGGCGGCGGCGATCCGCTCGTCGGTCGCGGTCAACGCGACTCGAACGTGCTGCACCCCGCGCGGGCCGTAGAACTCGCCGGGCGCCACGAGGATTCCCCGTTGTGCGAACCAGGCGACCGTGTCGCGGCAGGACTCACCGCGTGTGGCCCAGAGGTAAAGTCCCGCTTCCGAATCGTCGACGGTCAATCCGGACGCCTGCAGGGCGGGCAGAAGTACGGCCCTGCGCCGCTCGTAACGCTCGCGCTGCTGACGTTCGTGTTCGTCGTCGTCGAGCGCGGCGACCATCGCAGCCTGCACGGGCGTCGGCACCATCATGCCCGCGTGCCTGCGCACCGCCAGCAGCTCGGCCACCACCGCCTGATCGCCGGCGACGAAGCCGGCGCGGTAGCCGGCCAGTGACGACGTCTTCGACAGCGAATGGATGGCCAACAGCCCGGTGTGGTCGCCGTCGCAGACCGAAGGATGCAGCAGCGACACCGGCTCAGCGTCCCAACCCAGCCCCAGATAGCACTCATCGGAGGCGACGAGTACACCGCGCTCGCGCGCCCAGCCGACCACCTTGCGCAGATGATCGACACCCAAGACCTTGCCGGCCGGATTACTCGGCGAGTTCAAGAACACCAACGCGGGCGACTGCGGGCCCAGCTGCGTCAGCGAATCCGCACGCACAAACGGCACCTTCGCCAACCGTGCACCGACTTCGTATGTCGGATAGGCCAATTCAGGCACCACGACCACGTCATCGGGGCCGAGCCCGAGCAGCGTCGGAAGCCAGGCGATCAGCTCCTTGGTCCCGATCACCGGCAGCACCGCACCCTCAGCCAGATTGGTGACGCCGTAACGACGCTCCAGCGCCGCCACCGCGGAAGCCCGCAACGAGGGAGTGCCCGCGGTCGCCGGGTAGCCCGGCGCGGAACCGGCCGCGGCCAGCGCCTCTCTGATGACAGGAGCTACATCGTCGACAGGTGTGCCGACCGACAGGTCGACGATGCCGTCGGGATGCGACATGGCCAGCGCGGTGGCGTCGGCCAGGGTGTCCCACGGGAACACCGGTAGCGACGCCGAGACGCGCGGCAAGCGAGCCGTTATCAGTCCTCGCCCTGCGGAGGCAGATCCTTGACCGCCTGCGGATCGTTGTCGGTCTGGCCGACCTTCGACGCACCGCCGGGAGAACCGAGCTCAGCGAAGAAGTCGGCGTTGATCTGCGTGTAGCTGGACCACTGGTCCGGCACATCGTCCTCGTAGTAGATGGCCTCGACCGGACACACGGGTTCGCACGCACCGCAGTCCACACACTCATCGGGGTGGATGTAGAGCATGCGGGCGCCCTCATAGATGCAGTCGACTGGGCATTCCTCGATACACGCCTTGTCTTTGATGTCGACACAGGGTTCGGCAATGACATACGTCACGGGTTGCTCCTCGATCTCCTGTCCAAGTGGGCTGTGGGTCGTTCTGGGGTCAAGGCCCCGAGAGTTCCAGCAAGTATGCGCAGTCGATACCTGCAAGGTCGGCTCAGTGTGCCCTAACTTCACGCGCCGCCCGGTACGGGTGGCGCGTGGTTACTGATACTAGACGTCGCAGATACAGCTAGACCAGTCGCCATACCCATCGTATGAGGCGTGCTGTTCAAGTGCTCAGCACGGGGCCCGGTGCGCGCCCTCCTGATTCGGGCGAAACGCCCACGAACGTCGGCACTTTGCGGACGCTCACCGACCGCCGGGCAGCCCATCAAGGTTTCTCCAAGTACTGCCACCCACTCTTTCCGCCGACGACCACCACCGCCCCTGTCGGCTCAACGAAAGACCAGCACATGACCTATCCGACGTACGCAAGAAGCACCCTCACCCCCACGACCCCCGTGAGTTTCCACTCCGCACCCACCCAGGGTTGGCCGATCCCGGCCGCGCCTGCGTTTCAGCCGCCAGTCCCCCCGCCGGCGCAGCCACCGGTCAAGCGCAAGCGCTTTCGCGGCCCCATCGCGTTCGTCCTGATCCTCGTGATCGTTCTCGCCGTTGCGGCCGCGGGGCTGCTCGCCACCGAGCTCTACGCGCGCACCGTCGCCGTCGGCAAGGTGAAATCGGCTGCTGCATGCTTCATCGAGGGTTCCGAGAGTGCGGTGGACGTGACGTTCGAGACGTCGCCGCCGGTGCTCATGCAGTACATCAACGACAAGTACACCGGGTTCACGATCACCACCAACGGCTCCGACATTCGCGGCGTCGACGGGATCACGGCGGACATCGCCGTCGACGACCTCGACCTGAACGGTGACGCGACCAAGCGGGGCACCATCGGCGCGATCGACGCGACCATCGCCTGGACCAACGAGGGGCTGCGGGAATCTGCCAACACCGCACTCAAGGAGGCCATCGACGAATACCTCGCGGACAGCTTCCTGAGCTTCCTCTCCGACTGGATCTCGACGGACGAGGTCGTGACGAGTGTGACGACCGATCCGTCGACCGGAATCGTCACGTTGAACGGGATGTTCGACAGCAGCATCGCCATCAAGCCGGTCACGACCGACGGCGGCATCCGTATGGTGATCCAGCCCGACAGCTTCTGGCTCGGCGGAAACCTGGATCTGCCTCAGGACGATCTGCAGGAGAAGCTCGACGAGATGACCGGCGAGCTGACCGACAACAAGTACGGCCTCGGCGTCGATTCGCTCGACGTCACGGACAGCGGCGTGGTCGCGAAGCTCTCGGCCACCAATGTCGAGATCCCGGCCAGCGACGGCACGAGCAGCTGCCTCGACATCTGAGCGCCAACGCATCTGGCGCGTCTGCAGGATCAATCAGCCTGCAGACGCGCCAGTTTGGGCGTCAGGCCTGCTTGAGCGCCTCGATCTCCAGCGTGATCTTGACCTTGTCGCCGACGACGGTGCCACCGGTCTCCAGCGGCATGTCGATGTCGATCCCGAAGTCCTTGCGGTTCAACACGACCGACGCTTCGAAGCCCGCGACCTCGCCGTGTCCCATTCCGGGGTTGACACCGTTGAACTCGAGCTCGAGGGTGACCGGCTTGGTGACGCCCTTGAGGGTGAAGTCGCCGTCAACGAGGTACGAATCGCCTTGCGGCCGGACGCCGGTCGACACGAAGGTGGCGGTCGGATACTGCTCGGCGTCGAAGAAATCCGCGGACCGGACATGAGCGTCGCGCTGTTCGTTGCGGGTGTTGATCGAGTCGACGGCGATTTCGGCCGTCACCGACGGGGTGCCGTCCTCGGCGACGACGATCGCACCGCTGAACGTGTCGAAGGTGCCCCGAACCTTGCTCACCATCAGGTGACGTACGGAGAAGCTGATGGTCGAGTGCACGGGGTCGATGGCCCAGGTGCCAGTGCTCAGGTCGGTGGCTACAGCGGCGGTCATATGAGTCTCCTCGAGATTGGGTGCCGGCCAGCCCGGCGCCTTCACCCGCAACAACCGGACTACAGTCCGTTTCTATTCCCCGGCCGTGCACAAGCACCCGCGGCACGCGCCCACCGTGCGCTCAGCGCGAAGATTCGGCCCGCTTTTCGCCGCAGACGCACACTCGACGGGAGGTAGCCGAGTCAGCCCCTGCCACCCCAGACGGCCTGCGCACCCGCGTCACCGATCCGAACCACCGTGACGATCGACGACACCCCTACGACCAGGGTGACGACGGCGAGCAGGGCCGCCGCGGCCTTATGTGGTTTGTCCGACCGACTCTCTGCCCAGTGCAGCGCCACCAGCGCCACCGCGACAATCAGCATCGCGACCGAGAAGTAGATCATCCACTCGCCGCGGTCGACGTGCTCCTGCAGGATCGGACGAGGCGGGCCGCCTTGCGCCAATAGCCACTCACCCGCCGACGTGGTCAACGGAGTGAGCACCGTCGTCATCACCGCGAATGCCAGCACCAGCCACACCAGCCGGCGACGGGCCGCGGGCCAGAACGCACACAGGATCTCGAGCAGCGCGGTCAAAGGCGCGAGCACCACCATGCCGTGGACCAACAGGGCATGCGCGGGGATTCCGGAGATGGTGTCCATGGCGCTCCAGGGTCTCGACGACAGCGCTACCAACGTATACGGATCGAAACCGTCAGTATCGAGTTTCCGTAAAGCCAGACACAGCAGCGTGTTTCAGCACCCTGCTATTAGGTAAGGCTAGGCAGCCAACGGCGCGTAGGTCGTGGACCGCTGCCGTGCCGGGCGGCCGATGCCCTCGGCGATCGCCGCGAGTTCTTCGACACTCTTGGCCGAACCGAACTCCGAACCCGCCATCCGCGAGATGGTCTCCTCCATCAACGTCCCGCCAAGATCGTTGGCGCCACCGTTGAGCATCACCTGCGTGCGCTCGACACCGAGCTTGACCCAGCTGGTCTGGATGTTGTCGATCCTGCCGTGCAGCATGATCCGCGCCAGCGCGTGCACCGCACGGTTGTCGCGGTGTGTCGGGCCAGGCCGCGCCCCACCCGCCAGGTACAGCGGCGAACTCTGATGTACGAACGGCAACGGCACGAACTCGGTGAAACCTCCGGTACGGTCCTGGATTTCACGCAACACGTTGAGATGCCCGACCCAGTGCCGCGGGGTGTCGACGTGGCCGTACATCATCGTCGAACTCGACCGCAGGCCGACCTCATGGGCGGTGGTGACGACCTCGATCCACATCGATGTCGGCAGCTTGCCCTTGGTCAGCACCCAGCGGACCTCGTCATCGAGGATCTCGGCGGCCGTGCCGGGGATGGTGTCCAGACCCGCCTCCCTCAACGACGTCAGCCACTCGCGGATCGAAAGTCCGCTCTTGGTAACGCCGTTGGCGATCTCCATCGGCGAGAAGGCGTGCACGTGCATCGACGGCACCCGTTTCTTGACCGCCCGCACCAGATCCGCGTAGCCGGTCACCGGTAGCTCCGGGTCGATCCCGCCCTGCATGCATACCTCGGTGGCGCCGGCGACATGCGCCTCCCACGCCCGGTCGGCGACCTCGTCGACCGACAGCGAGTAGGCGTCCGCGTCACCCTTGCGCTGCGCGAACGCGCAGAACCGGCACCCGGTGTAGCAGATGTTGGTGAAGTTGATGTTGCGGTTGACGACGAACGTGACATCGTCGCCCACCACATCGCGGCGCAGCGAATCTGCCAGCGCGGCAACGGCATCCAACGCCGGGCCGTCGGCCGTCGCCAGCGCCAGATATTCGTCGTCGGACAGGCCCGCCGGATCGCGCTCGGCCGCGCGCAACGCGGCGAGCACGTCGGTGTCGATGCGTTCGGGTGCCTGGGCGGCAAGCTCGTGCACCTTCTCGCGTATCGACTCCCAGTCGCCGAACGCGCTTCCCAGATCGCTGCGGGTCTCGGTGAGCCGACCCGATTCGTCGATCGCCGAGTGAAGGTCGGTCCGGCCCAAGGACTCCCACGCCTCGTCGGGTTCCTGCCAGGGCCGTCCGACGGGGTTGACGTCGAGCGCCAGACCGGTCTCGGGGTCGGCCAGCGCATCGACGTGCCCACGCAGCCGCGGGTCGATCCACGCCGCCCCGGCCTGCACGTACTGCGGCTGTGCGGTCAGCCGCTGCACCAGGTCGTAGCCTGCCTCGGCCGTCACCTCAGCCAGTTCGTCGAGTGCGGGCCAGGGCCGTTCCGGGTTGACGTGATCCGGGGTCAGCGGCGACACCCCGCCCCAGTCGTCGACACCCGCGCCGATCAGCGCCAGGCACTCTTCCCGCGACACCAGATTCGGCGGCGCCTGGATGCGCACCTTGGGTCCCATCACCAGGCGGGTGACCGCCACCGTCGCCACGAAATCGTCGAAGCCCGCGTCCGGCGTCGACGCCATCGCGGTGTGGTCCTTGGCCCGGAAGTTCTGCACGATCACTTCCTGGACGTGTCCGAACTCCTTGTGCGAGCGCCGGATCGCATGGATGGTGTCGGCGCGCTCGGCCAGCGTCTCCCCGATACCGACCAGCAGTCCCGTGGTGAACGGAATCGAAAGACGGCCCGCATCGGCCAGTGTGCGCAGCCGGACGGCCGGATCCTTGTCCGGGCTGCCGTAGTGGGCCAGACCCTTGGTCTCGAACAGCCGCCGCGACGTGGTCTCCAGCATCATGCCCATCGACGGCGCCACCGGCTTGAGGCGGGAGAGCTCCGACCAGCTCATCACGCCGGGGTTCAGATGCGGCAGCAGCCCGGTCTCCTCCAGCACCCGGATCGCCATCGCCCGCACGTAATCCAGCGTCGAGTCATAGCCGCGCTCGTCGAGCCACTGCTCGGCCTCGTCCCACCTCGCCTCGGGCCGGTCGCCGAGCGTGAACAATGCTTCCTTGCAACCCAATTCGGCGCCACGACGGGCCACATCCAGGATCTCGTCGGGCTCCATGTACATGCCGGCGCCCTGCGCGCGGAGCTTGCCGGGCACGGTAACGAACGTGCAGTAGTGGCAGGTGTCGCGGCACAGGTGAGTGACCGGGATGAACACCTTGCGTGAATAGCTCACCGGTAGTCGCCCGGTGGGTCCGCGCCGGCCGGCCGCCTCCAGGCCCGCATCGCGAACCCTGGCCGCACTGGCACACAGGTCCGCCAGCGCGTCGCCGCGGGCGGTCAACGCAATCGCGGCTTCCTCGACGTTGAGTGCGACGCCGTCACGTGCTCGTCGCAGCACGCGCCGCAGACTCGCAGGGGTGGGCGCGCTCGATTTCGGGGGGACCACCGGGTTGGGCAGATCAGCGCCGCGCTGGGGGTTCAGAGCCACTCCCGTGTAACCCCGCGATCGTTGAAGATCATCCGCACGTCTCACATTCTGAAACATCGGCGCCTGACATATCGGTCACAGTAGCCCGCGCGTCGGCGGCGGCGGTGGGCTGCCATCGGGTATGCCCGGGTCAGCAAAACTCATGTCGGCGTTTTCTCGTGCGTCAGCAAACTTCGGCGTACGTTACGTGGTGTCGGGGTTCTGAAGAGGATGTCATGAAACGTTTTGCACGCTCGGCAGTCGTGACCGCGGTGACCATGCTGACAGTGACCTCGACTGCGCTCTACCCGATTCGACCTGCTCCGGCGCCCTCGCCGGAACCAACTGTCCGGCTGGCAAGGGCCTTCCAGCCCACGCTGCCGACGCCGCCACCGCCCGGCGGGAACGTCGGCGAGAACTCGGCGCAATTGCTGATCGCGCCGCCGTCCCCCACGGCGTATCTCACGGCGACAGACCTGCCCGGTCTGCTGGTCCAGTGGATCGAACGGATCATCATTCCACCGAGCGCCAGCGCGCCGTTCCCGTCACCGACGTTCGAACGGACCGTCGTCGGCAACTCGATCGACAGCGTGGTCAAGAACGTCTACAACGCCGTCGAGCCGTGGGTGGAGTGGGGATTCGACGTCGCCGCATACGCAGTCGGCTGGATTCCCTACGTCGGGTGGCTCGCGCCCCAGATCGAGATCTTCTACAACTTCGGCGAGCGCATCGTGCGGAGCATCACGTTCAACATCGCCGACTGGCTGGGCGGCAACATCAGCTTCTGGGACGGGTTGGTCAACGTCGTCGTCGACACCATCAACTCGTTCATCTTCCTGGCGAACGACCAGTTGGCGTTCTGGCTGCCACCGTTGCCACCCATTCCGCCTATCGGCCCGTTCGCGGCAGAAGCGCCGGAAGCCGGGCTGATGAGGATGTCGTCGTTCGACGAGTCCACCCCGCCGACCGACCCCGGCGCCAAGCAGGGCGAACTCCTGGACCAAGACCCGGGCGAAGCGCTCAATCCCGGGCAGGGCGCCGGTGGAGAACAGCTGCCTGGCGAACTCGCAGGCGAAGGCTCTGGCGAACTCATCGAAGGTGATGGCGAGCAGATCGAGGAAGCGGTCGACTCCGAGGAGACCGATCCCGACCTGAGGATCGACGGCACGGACCCCGACACCACCGACAAGCTGACGACGACCGATTCGTCCGGAACGGTGCAGGCGCAGGGTGAGATCCGGTCATCCGCGGTCGCCACCCCGGGCATCACGTCGTCCCAGACCCAGGACACGAATTCGTCGCCCGGCGCCGTGTTGGACGAGGAACCGACCGACCCGACACCGGCACCCTCACCGCAGGAACCGTCGACAAGCGACGACGGGGCACAGCACGCAACCGATGACGCCAACGGGACAACCGCCAACGCCGAGTGACGGTCAGGCGTTCACATGACGCCGCAACACGGCGACCGGGGGCAGGGTGCCGAGCACGAGCAGCAGAAGGACCCCGTACGCCAGCACTCCGGAGCCACCGAACACGATGTCGTCGCCCGGCCCGCCGAGCGTCAGCCCCGCCACGGTCAGCAGCCAGGTCCACAGCGGTAGCGCCGCCACCCGCGGCGATGAGGTCCAATGCAGAGCGGCCCACACCAGCGCGGCATTCACCAGTCCAGCGATTAGTGCACTGACCGGAAACGGCCACGTCCCGATTCGAATCGGAAGAAAGAACGACGCCAAAATGGCGCAGAGGACGCCTTCGATGGCGAGCAGCGTGAGAACGAGGACGCGCCGATAGTCGACGCTGGTTGCTTGCGAACTCAGGTCGGAATGCTGTCGACCAGGGCGGTGATGGAACCGAGGACCCACTGGAAGTTGTCCAATCGGTCCTGCCAGTGCTGCAGGTTGGGATCCAGATCCTGGTCCATTGCCGTCCCTTCCACGCGCTGCGGGTCTGTCGGGCAGCTTACCCCGTGGCGACCCCTAATTGAGGTTCAGGCCGGACAGCAGGTCGGTTTCCCATCCGCGGTGGTCGCGCGGGCCGGCCGTGCCCGACACCAGGATGTAGTGCTCGATCGCGGCGACCGGCAGCGCGATGTTGTTCGACAGTGCCAACGAACGACCGTCGGGCGCGACGGTGACCTGGGTGGCGTGCGCCCGCAGCGCCGCCAGCTTGGCCGGCAGCCGGTCGGGGACGTCGATCACGGCATCGATTGCCTCGTCGGGATGGACGAACGGCACGTCGTCGATGGACACCCGCGTCCACTCCTGCGGCACGTCGCCGAGGTCGTCCAGCCCGGCGGCGAGCGCGGACTTCGACAGCACTGTCCAGTAGACCTTCGGCACGGTCCACGGCTCGCCGGGATACTCGTCACCCGCCGACGCCGCGACGGCCGCCATCGTCACCTCGTGGGTGTGAATGTGGTCGGGATGCCCGTAGCCGCCCGCAGGGTCATAGGTGACGACGACGTGCGGCCGCAGCTCGCGGATGATCGCGACGAGGGCACCGACAGATTCGGCGGGGTCGGCGTCGATGAACCGCTGATGGTGCCGCGGCGGCGTGCCTGCCATTCCCGAGTCGCGCCAGCGTCCGGCGCCGCCCAGAAAGGTCGGCTCGTCGACGCCCAGCGCGCGCAACGCCGCGGTGAGCTCGCCGATGCGGTAGCCGCCGAGTTGGTCGGCGACGTCGACGGCCAGGTGCGCCCACCGGTTGCCGATCACCTCACCCTCTTCGCCCAGCGTGCATGTGACCACACGGACCCGCGCACCCTGAGCGGCGTAGTGCGCGATCGTCGCGCCCGTCGTCAGGGTCTCGTCGTCGGGATGCGCGTGCACGAACAGCATCCGAGGACTTTCCATTGCCCCAGCTTGCCCGATGGCCGGCAGCTAGATTCACCTGGTGTCGCGCCGCACACTCGAATTCTCCTGCGCGATCGTCATCGTGGGCCTGCTCGCCGGAGTGGCGGGTGCGGCCACCACGTTGCTGCTGCACGCCATCGAACACCTGACGTACCACTACAGTTTCGGCACGCTGCTCTCCGGCGTCGGCGGCAGCAGTCCGGTGCGGCGGGCGTTGGGGCCGATGATCGGCGGTGCGCTCGCCGGCTTCGGGTGGTGGATGTTACGGCGCCGGACGGCCGTTCCGAAGCTGGCGGAGACGATCTCGGCGCATCGGCCGATTCCGCGACTGCCGCTGTCGATCGACGCGGGCCTTCAGGTGCTCCTTGTCGGCTCTGGCGCGTCGCTGGGACGCGAAGGGGCGCCGCGCCAACTCGCCGCTGCGCTGGGCGATTTCGGGACCACGCGGCTGGCGCTGACGGCGCGCGACCGTGAGATTCTGCTCGCCTGCGCGGCCGGCGCGGGCCTGGGAGCGGTCTACAGCGTGCCGCTGGGCGGGGCGCTGTTCGCCGCGCGGATTCTGCTCGGCACCTGGCACCCGCGAGCGGTCGGCACGGCGTTGATCACGTCGAGCCTCGCCGTCGCGGTCGCTGCCCCCGTCACTCATCTCGAGCACCCACTGGCGTGGCCGGACGCGCAGACGTCGTATCTGTTCACATTCTTGGCGCTGGCCATCGCACCTCTGGCCGCCGCTATCGGCCTGGCGTTCAACAGGGTGATGGCGGCCGCCGGCCCGAAGGTGCAGTACCGCTCGTGGATGCTGATTCCCGCGATCGCGGCGGCCGGCCTGCTGACCGGTGTCTGCTCGATCTGGTACCCGGAACTGCCGGGCAACGGGCGCAGCATTCTGACCGTGGCCGTGAACAGCGATATGACGCTCGGCGCCGCCTGCGTGATCCTGCTGTTGAAACCACTACTGACAGCGGTGTTTCTGCGGTCGGGCGCCGTCGGCGGCCTGCTCACCCCGGCCCTGGCTACCGGCGCAGCCGCTGGATCTGTTGTCGCACTTGCTCTCAACGAACTGGCCGGCACACATATCCACGTGTCGGCGCTGGCGCTGACGTGTGCCGCCGGGGTGCTGGCCATCACGCAGCGGTCACCGTCGTTCGCCGCCCTGTTCGTCTGGGAACTGGCGCACCCGCCGCTGTGGCTGCTGCTCGTATTCGCGGTCGGCGCGTTCGCCGCACACGCGCTGCGCGTTTTGCGTGAACGCCGCCAACCCGCCGACGTCAGATAGCGGATTACGCTGTCACGGACGGGTTTTCACCCAGGTGCCGGCATCCCCGACGATTCCGACCGGCACGGCCCCGGACAGCTTGACGTTCTGCACGCTCGGGCCCGCCGCGACGATCGTGGTGTCCTGCAGGATCGGCAACACTGTCGAGAGATTCCACAGCCGTGGTTCGACGGCGGTGATCACCTTGTCGATGGGCTCGCTGCCATCGAGCGCCGCATCGATCTTCGGCTGAATGCTGCGATCGCAGATGCCGGTGATATTGCTTGGCGCCTGGACCAATTCGCCGGTTTCGGGCGCGGGGGCCGCCGGGGTCGCCGACGTGGTTGTGGTGGCGGTCGCGGTCGGGCTCGTCGTCGCAGACGTCGTTGCCGTGGTGGTTGTCGGCGGAATCGTCTCCGAAGTTTCCGAGGCTGAAGTCTGCGGCGTCGCCGTTCCGGGCTCGGCCGTCGCCACTGCCGTAGCCTCCAGCGCCCGGCAGCCGTAGCGGGATGCCAGCGCGGTCGCCAGGTCGCCCCCGGCCTGACGCCAGCCGACCACGGCGTCGACGCGGTTGTTCGTCAACGCCTCGCCGTACAGGGTCACCGGATCGAGCGCCGACACCGACGCATCGATGCCCACGTTTCGTAATTGGTCGGCGGCCGTGTTGGCGACCGCGACCGATGTCGGGTCGTTGGCGGCGACGCCGAGCACCAGCGACAGCGGTACCCCGTCCTTCATGATGCGGCCGCGGCCATTGTCCGGGGCGGGCGCGCCTGGGGTCGGCGGTGGCGACGTCTCCACCTCGTAGCCGGCGTCGATGAGCAGCTCGAGCGCGGCGTCCCGCGAGATCGCAGGCGGCGCGGTCGGCACATAGCCCGGATCCGAGGGCGATCGGACCTGCGCCTGCGCCAACGTCACCGTGTTGTCGTCACCCGCACCCACCGCGGCCAGCAGATCGACGTCGAGCAGTCCGAAAATCGCTTTGCGCACTTGGGAATCCGCGAGGGACGGCTGCTGAGCGCGTAGCGATATCTGCATGACGCGCGGTGTGACGATCCGCGCCGTCCGCACGTCGGGGATCGCCGACAGCTGCGCGAACGTGGCCGCGCCACCGTGCACCTGGGCCACCTGGGTGTCGCCGTTGCGGATCGAGTCGGCCAGCGCCGCCGCGTCGCCGCCGCGGCGCAACAGGATCAGGTCGGGTTTGGCCGGCGCGCTCCAGAACCGGTCGTTGCGGGCCAGCAGGATCTCGTCGCGCTGGGGGTCGATGTTCTCGACGCGGAACTGGCCGCCAGTGACCGGCAGGGTGCGCGCCAGTCCCGCGGCGAAACCGCCGGGGATGTCCTTGACGATGTGGGCCGGCAGGATGTTGTTGAACAACTCACGCCACGCCGGGTAGGGCTGCGAGAAGGTCACCACCGCGGTCTTGCCGCCCTCCACCGACTGGACGCCGGTGATGAGGTCGTACCCCGCCGGATCGACCACGCCGGGCTGGCTGACCATCTGCTGCCACAGATACCAGTAGTCGTCGGCGCCGATCGGGGCGTTGTCCGTCCACGACGCCTCGGGCCGGATCTTGTAGGTGACGGTGAACGGGTCCTGACTGGTCACCTCGGCGGACTCCAGCAGCGTGGTGTCGAGCTCCCACCGCGATCCGGTTGGCGTGTTCGGGTCGGGCACCGGCCGGAAGGAGCTGGGCAACACCAGCGAACTGATCGCGGCGTTGACGGGCGATTGGTCGGCCAGCAGGTGCGGGTTGAAGCCGGGGCCGATCCAGTCGATCGCCATGATGATCTGCGTCGCCTTGGGCGGCGGGGGTGCCGTCGTCTCCGCGGTATCGGTGCTCTGGGGCGCCGGAGGCGGGCTCACAGTGCACCCCGATACCAGCGTCACCAGCGCGGATAGCGCGGCGATGACGTGTACTGGCCTCGGCACGGTGTTCAGGGTATCGGCAGCACCTGAGCCGCTCTGGGTAACCGGCGCCGCCGCCCTGAGGGCCTCAGCTGCTATCGCGGGCCTTGGCGCGGGCCTTCGAACGCGCGCGCAGCGTGGCGCTGAGTTCGACCTTGCGGACCCGCACCACTTCCGGGGTGACCTCGACGCACTCGTCGGCGGCACAGAATTCCATGGCCTGTTCGAGGTCAAGGGTGAGCGGCCGGGCGAGCGTCTCGATGACGTCGGCGGTCGAGCTGCGCATGTTCGTCAGCTTCTTCTCGCGCGTGACGTTGATGTCGAGATCCTCCGCGCGCGGGTTGATGCCGACCACATGCCCTTCGTAGGTCTCGTCGCCGGGCTCGACGAAGAACTGCCCGCGATCGGCGAGCTGGATCAACGCGAACGGCGTGATCGTGCCCGAACGGTCCGACACCAGCGAGCCGGTGTGCCGCGCGCGGATCTCCCCCGCCCACGGGCGGTAGCCGTCGAACACGGCGTTTGCGATACCGGTGCCGCGGGTCAGGGTCAGGAAATCCGTGCGGAAGCCGATCAGACCGCGGCTCGGCACGATGAAGTCCATCCGGACCCAGCCCGCCGCGTGGTTGGTCATCTCCTCCATGCGGCCCTTGCGGCCGGCCATCAGCTGGGTGATCGCGCCGACGAACTCGTCGGGGCAGTCGATGGTCATCGCCTCGAACGGCTCGTGCAGCTTTCCGTCGATGGTCCGTGTCACGACCTGCGGTTTGCCGACCGTCAGCTCGAAACCTTCACGGCGCATCTGCTCGACGAGCACGGCCAGCGCCAGCTCACCGCGGCCCTGAACCTCCCACGCGTCCGGGCGGCCGATGTCCACCACGCGGATGGAGACGTTGCCGACCAGTTCCTGGTCCAGCCGGTTGCGCACCATGCGGGCCGTCAGTTTGTGCCCGGACACCTTGCCCGCCAGCGGTGAGGTGTTGGTGCCGACGGTCACCGAGATGGCGGGCTCGTCGACGGTGATGCGCGGCAGCGCGTGGGCGTGTTCGGTGTCGGCGAGCGTGTCGCCGATCATGATCTCGGGCAGGCCGGCGACGGCGACGATGTCACCGGCGATCGCCTCGTCGGTCGGGGTGCGGTCGACGCCCTCGGTGACCAGCAATTCGGTGATCTTGGCGTTGGTGACGACGGGAACGCCGTCGACCTCACGCATCCACGCCACCTGCTGGCCCTTGCGCAACCGGCCGTTGTAGATGCGGATCAGGGCCAGCCGGCCCAGGAACGCGGAGGCGTCGAGGTTGGTCACCAAGGCCTGCAGCGGGGCCTCGGGATCGCCCTGGGGCGGCGGGATGTGTTCGAGAAGCACGTCGAAGAGCGGGTCGAGGTTCTCGCCTTCGGGGTTCTCACCGTTCGCGGGGTCGACGGTGCTGGCGATACCGGCACGACCGGAGGCGTACAGCGTCGGCAGTCCGAGCGCCTCCTCGGCGGCCTTCTGCGCCTCCTCGTCCAGGTCGGAAGCCACATCGAGCAACAGGTCATGGCTGTCGGAGACGACCTCAGCGATACGCGCGTCGGGCCGGTCGGTCTTGTTGACCACCAGGATCACCGGCAGATGCGCGGCCAGCGCCTTGCGCAGCACGAAGCGGGTCTGGGGCAGCGGCCCCTCGGAGGCGTCAACCAGCAGCAGCACGCCGTCGACCATGGACAGGCCGCGTTCGACCTCACCGCCGAAGTCGGCGTGGCCGGGGGTGTCGATGACGTTGATGACCGTGACGCTGCCGTCCGGGTGCCTGCGGTGCACGGCGGTGTTCTTGGCGAGGATCGTGATGCCCTTCTCACGTTCGAGGTCGCCGGAGTCCATCAATCGCTCGATGGCATCATCACCGCGGTGACTAAGGGCACCGGACTGCCGCAGCATCGCATCGACCAGGGTGGTCTTCCCATGATCGACGTGCGCCACAATGGCGACATTCCGAAAATCCACGCTGGTAAGTGTCGCAGTGAGGGTGCTCGATCGCGAAAACGAGAGATTCAGGTCACGTGAAGGCGAGCAAGCTGCTCGACATCAAACCGAAGAAGAAGTGCTGTCGCAGTAAGCCCCGGTGCAAGAGGTGTCCGCTGGTGTTGCACAAGGTGCACAAGGCCGAACTGATGGGCATCCGGGGCAAGGAACTCGAGAAGATCTACAAGCGCGCCCGCAAACGCTGATCCGGCGTTCCAACCCGGCCTCAACACCCCGGTTCAGGCGTACCGTTGAACTATCCGTCAGGTGTGCTCGGTTTCGGTTGGAGGTACCGGATATGACGGTCTATCAGGTTCTCACCATCGCGGTGATCATGGTGATCGCGTCGGCTGCGACGCTGGCGATCTACCTCGGGCTGCTCAATTGGATCGGCAGGTTCTACGTGGTGCACTGCTCGGCCTGCCATCACCTCACCGCGTCGACGGCCAACCAACCGCAGGCGTCCTGCCCGCACTGCCGTCATCCATTGCTGACGCACCCGCTGTACGCCGCCACTCACCCGAAGGCGCGGGTCCGGGTGGTCAGCGACTCGCTGCGGTACTGAGCGCTCGACCGGAAATCACTGGCCGGTTTACCCGTCCAGCGCCGGAACGCGTGTGAGAACGCGGTGGCGTCGCCGTAGCCGAGGCGGCGAGCCACCTCATTGACCGAAAGCCCCACGACACTGAGCAATTCGACGGCCAGCGTGTGCGAGACGTCGTTGCGCAACTCCCGATATGACGTGTGTTCGTGATTGAGCTGACGGCGCAGCGTGCGGGTGCTCATGTGCAGTTCGGCGGCGAGTTCCTCGACGCTGGGCATCGCTTCGGGGCTCTGCGCGAAGCGGGACCGGACCGTGGCCGACAGAGTGGGCGCGGAGTCGCGGGTGTGCACCAAACGCTCGCATTCGCGTGCGCAGGCGGCGCGGGTGACGGGGTCGGCGGTGGGCAGCTGTGGCTTCAGCGCCTCGGACGGGATGCGGATACGGTATTGCGCCGCACCGGTTTCCAAGGTGAACGGATGCAGTGCTTCCCGCAGTCGCATGCCCCGTTCTGCGTCGAACGGGACGTCCACCGACAGCGGCCCGGCCGCGAGTCCCGACATTCGCAGCAGCAGCGGCAGCGCCGAAAGGTCGCGTGCCGCATAGTATTCGCGAACATCGACCGGCAGGTGTTCGTAGCGGAGCACGACGGTCGCGACGTCCCCCTCCGCCACCGGCTGGGGATTGAACACCGTCGGCGACAGCGTGGCGTAGGCCAGTGCGACGGTCAGGGCCTCCCCTGCGTCGGCGCTCGACAGCAACGCGTAACCCCAGATGCCGAGGTCGCCGACGGTGAACTTCGACCCGACACTGATTCCCGCGGTCACCGGGTCGCCGAGCTCGCGGACCAGATTGGCGGTGATGACGAACTCATCGTCCTGCTCGATGCGGTGACCTGCGGCAACCACCCCGGTCTCGGTCCAGCGGGTACCGGCCAGCAGCCGTTCGCACGGCACACCGGCGTCGCGGGCCAGCGCGAACGCGTAGCGAATGCCAGCCGGACTCTTGGTCGCCACCATCGCCTGCGATCGTGGCACGCGCGGCCGCTCCAACCAGGTGATTGGCCGAATCGATCATCTGAATGGCCGCCGCGATCATGTCGCTTGGGGGTACGCGGCGACATCCTTGTCGATATGCGAACCAGCACGCTGCCGGTGGTTACGTCGGCGGTGCGTGACGTCGGCCTGATGGTCGGACAGGGCGCGATCCGCGATCTGCGGCGCGCCAGGGTCGGTTCGGCTGCGCCAAGCGTGCCGAGAACCTCTTACGACCCGACGACACCCGAGACGATCAGGAATCCGTTTCCCGAGTTGGCGCGTCTGCGTGAGCATCCCGTCCACGTCAACGAGCGGCTCAACGTCTGGATGATGGCCCGCCACGAAGATGTCACCGCGGCGGCGCGGGCACACGATGTGCTGTCATCCAGTTCGGGGATTCTGCTGCGGTCGACGGTGCTTCCGAGCGTCGTCACCACCGACGACCCCGATCACGCCCGGTTGCGCCGGTTGGCGGCGCCGTACTTCACGCCGTCGGCAATGCGCAGGCTGGAGGCATCGTTGGCGCAGTTCGTCGACCCGGCCGTCGATGCGCTGGCCAGCGGTGAGGTCGTCGACATGGTGCCCGCGCTGACGGTGCCACTGCCCGTCTCGGCGATCGCGCTGTTGCTCGGCATCGACCGCTCCCGCTGGCGTGATTTCCGGGTGTGGTCCAACGGTGTCACGGCGCTATTCGGCGCGCGCTCACTCGGCGGCGTCACGCTGACGATCGGCCAAGCGTTGCCGGGCATGCTGTCGCTGCGCCGCCTGATCGTCGACGAACTTCACAGGCGCAACACCGAGGACTTCGATGACGTGCTCGGTGGCATCAGCAAGGCGCTGGCCGCAGGCGAGATGACTCCCTTCGAGGCGGTTACCGCCGCGCTGCTGATCCTGGTCGCCGGCAACGAGACGACCACCAACCTGCTCGGCATCCTGCTGATCAAGTTGGCCACCGACCCGGATCTGTACGCGCGACTGCGGGATAACCGCGACCTGATTCCGGCTGCTGTCGAGGAAGCGCTGCGCTGGGGTTCACCGGTGCAGTGGGTGACGCGCACGACGCTGGCGCCGTATCGGGTCGGCGACGCCGTGATTCCCGAGCGCTCGCGGGTGGTCCTGTTCTATGCGGGCGCCAACCGCGATCCGCGCCGCTTCGACGATCCCGATCGTTTCGACTTCGAACGAAAACCCGTCGGCCACACCGGGTTCGGCCACGGCGCGCACTTCTGCCTTGGTGCGCACCTGGCCCGGCTCGAGGTGACCGTCGCGCTCAACGGGTTGTTCGACCGCATCGCGGGCCTGGAACTCGCCGGGCCGGTGATCTGGACGACGACCCCGTCCCTGTCCGGGCCGACGTCGCTGCCGGTGCGCGCCTGTCAGGGGTAGGACAGCAACAGCATGATGCGGCCATCGGGCGGCGGGTCCGGGAAGTCGCGTTCGTCGAAGCCGTAGTACTCCTGTTGGTCCTCGGTGATGTGGTCGATCACCTTGCCCTGCGTCTTGATCTCGCCGTTCTTGACGTCCTCCATGACGCCTTTGAAGTCGGGCACCGACAACGATTCGGCAAGCAGCAATGCCTCACCCCCGGCGGGCAATTCGATGAGCACCCCCGCGCCGGAGTAGTTGTTGCCGCCGCGGCCGGTCCCCCGTGGCGCCCAATAGACAGGGTCCGAATCGATGATGCCTTCGACGCGGCGGTACTCGCCGGCATGGTCGGTGTCATCGTCGACCGTGACGACGGGCAGAGCGGCGATCTTGCGGTCCTCCTGCCAGAACATGATGGCGAGGGGAATGCAGACGATCGCGTACATCATGACCATCAGCATCAGCACGGGCTTCCACGCGATTTCCCAACCCAACCGCCGCTGCGACATGCCCATGGCCTCGGCCTGGTTGTCGACTTGGCTTCGGCCGATTCGGAAGACATACCACGCCAATAGGCGCGCCAGCGCCATCAGCGCGAGAATGATGAGCCCGACGACACCGGCCAACCGCCAATAGAAGGTGTTGTCGCCGTGGTTGATCGTCATCAGCACCATGGTGGCCGGAATCGGTGCGGTGATGAGCAGTAGAAGTGCGTATGACGGATGGCTCGTCAGGTAGTCGTAGCTTGTCGTCCAGGCCCGGTTGCCGGCCATCACGGTGTAGTCGCCGACATGCGCCTTGACCATCGGCGTCCAGGTCCCGCGCACCACGCGAGGCCGGATCAGGCTGCGGAAGAAGAAGAATCCGGCGATCAGCGAAACCACGAGTGCGCCCCAGAACACGCCGGGCACCGAGCCACCGGTTCCGGGCACGCCGAACGCTCCTCGAATGTCGACGAGCTTGGCGATGAAGAACATCAACGGCACGGCGAAGAAGAACTCGATCAGCCAGATCTGAATGAGTTGCGGGATCCGCGATCCGATCCGATCGAAGGCCAGCACCCCCCGCCAGACGAACCGCAGCACGCGCATGGACCGGAACAATAGTGTGAGCTGGCCGGATTGGCGCCGAGTTGAGCCGACGCGCTAGACCGTGAGGGCCTCTCGGAGCTCGACGAGCCACGTGCGGTCGGCGGGAACCCAATCGAGGCCGTCGAGTTCGTCGACGGTGATCCAGCGCAGCGCGCGGTGATCGTTCGGATGGAGTACGCCGCCGGTCTGGGTGACCCGATAGGCGCGCAGCGCGGTGGTGGGGTTGAGCGCGACGTCGACGCCGATGCGCGCACCGACGGTCACGTCGACGCCGAGTTCCTCCTTGAGTTCACGGGCCAGCGCGGACTCGTCGGTTTCGCCGGCCGCCACCTTGCCTCCCGGGAGTTCCCACAGTCCGGCGAGTGCGGGCGGCCTTGCACGCTGCGCGACCAGCAGCGCGTTGTCCGCGATCAGGGCACCCGCGACCACGATCTGACTTGGCATCACCGGCGACGGTATACCGTCGAAAGCATGGCTGTGTTAACGGACGAACAAGTAGACGCCGCACTGCCCGACCTCGACGGATGGGAGCGCGCCGATGGGACGCTCCGCCGATCGATCAAATTCGGATCCTTTCTCGACGGTATCGACGCGGTGCGGCGCGTCGCCGAGAAGGCCGAGGAGAAGGACCACCATCCGGACATCGACATCCGTTGGCGGACAGTGACTTTCGCATTGGTGACGCACTCCGAGGGTGGCATCACCGACAAGGACGTCGAGATGGCGAAAGAGATCAACGCGATCGTCGGGTAGCCGCGATCCACGCCAGCGTCGCCAGCGTCGCGACGATGTAGATCAACCCGGCCCAGGCCAGATACCACGGCCGGGGCATCACCCAGATCGTCGGCTGCGCGAAGCTGAGCAGCCACGGCACGCCGATGAGGGTCAGCGCCAGCCACCCCCAGCCCAGGATGCGCGCGCCGAGCCGCTCTCGTAGCGGTCCGTGCAATAGCCAGATCATCAGCGGGATCAGCCACACCCAGTGGTGCGTCCACGAGATCGGCGAGAGCAGCAGGCCGAACAACTGCACGACGACGATGGCGCCCAGCCGATCCGACGCGCCGCCGATCGCCCGCCACGCCAGCACCGCCAGCACCGCCGTCACCGCGATACCGGCCAGCACCAGCGGCCCGTAGCCGGCGTCGTACCCGAGGATCCGCGTGATGCCACCGCGCCAGGACTGGTTGAACGACGTGCCGACGGGCCCGACCCGCGAGGCGTCGCCAAGTAATTCGGTGAAGTAGTAACGGGTTTCGTTGCCGATGATCAGCCATGAGACGCCCACCGTGCCGAAGAACACGACCGCCGAGAATGCGACGGCGGCCCACCGTCGCGCCCCGACGAAGTACAGTCCCGACGCTGCCGGGGTCAGCTTCACGCCGGCGGCGAGCCCGACGAGTAACCCTGACACCCACCATCGGGTGCTGTACACCGCGTAGAGCACCGCGAGCACCAACAGCACGTTGATCTGCCCGTAGTCGAAGGTGCTGCGCAGGGGTTCGATCCAGATGCCGACGGCCGTCCACAGCATCGCGGTCCGACGATCTCCGGCCCCCAGCAGGCGCTGGCTCATCCGCACCACTCCGTACAGCGCCGCGATGATGCCGAGCTGCCATAGGAACGCAACGAGCCCGAACGGCAACAGGTGCAGCGGGTAGAACACGATCGCCGCGAACGGCGGATACGTGAACGGCAGCGGGAAGTCCGGCGTCTGGTCGGCGTAGACGTAGTCGTAGAGCGAACCCGGATCGTCGAGCATGCCGGCCCCGCCCACATACACGTGCAGATCGACGAAGTTGGCCCCGTTGGGCACCAAATACGTCCACGCCAGTCGCGCGAGGACGCTGATCACCAACAGGAGCGGCGCGGCGGCGGCCAGGCGGGAGGACGCTCGCGCAGCGTTCGGAGTGGTGGTCGACGTGTTTATCCATACGACTCTATCGACCCGGTCACCGTTCACAGTCGCATCCGTAACGGTTGCATAAACGCCACACGTGTCACTTGAGTAACACCAGTAACTCCGTAGCTTCGGGCGAAGGCGTGCCGACCAAACCTGAATGGGAGAACCATGCATAGCACCGGAAAACTGTTCGCGACCACGATGATTGCCGCTGCGGGGGCCGTGACGGCCGCGGTTGCGCTGAGCGGCACCGCCGCCGCCCAGCCTGCGGCACCTGCCCCGACCCCCGGCGTGCCGGGACTTCCGTTCATCCAGCAGCTGGCTTCCAATCCGGCGGCGGCGACGCAGCTCATGCAGGGCGTCACCTCCCTGCTGACCACCGCGGCCTCGCCGACGGCAGCGACACCTGCGACACCTCCGCCGGCCGCGACCGCGTCGGTCACCCTGCCGCAACCTCCTGCCGCGCTGCCCGGCGCCCCCTCGGTCGTCAGCACCCCGACGGCTCCGGCGACCGGCCCGGCCAACATCCTGCCGCAGGTGGCGGCGATCCCGACCAGCCTCGCCTCGCTGATGCCCGCCGGGACGCCGTTGGCCGGCCTGCTGCCCGCGGCGACCAACGCAGCCGCACCGGCCGCGGCCGCCGTACCGGCCGTCGCTCCTGCGGCCGCTGCTCCCGCGGCACCGCTGATCCCGGCGCTGTCGGCACTGCCCTGACGGTAGCGGCGACATCGACCGAGAAGACCACTACAACCACTCTTTGGGGGAGTCATGTCAACCAGGACGATGTTCGCCACTGCTGCCATTGCGATCGGCACATCGGTCACGCTGCTGTTCGGCGGCGTGACCGGTGTGGCCAACGCAGAACCCGCAGCACCGCCTGCGCCACCGCTGCCGATCGACGGGCTGATGGCCCCGGGCCTGCCTGCGGTACAGAGTCTGGGGCCTGTCATCCAGCAGGCCGCAGCTGATCCGACCAACGCCGCATCCACACTGATGGCCGCGGCGGCGGTGTTCGCGGGAGATGCCGCGGCTCCGCCCGCGTCCCGGAATGTCGCGACTGCCGTCAACCAGTTCGTCGCGCACACTCCGGCGCCAGGCGCGGTGCCCGGTACCGAGGCGCACCTGCCCGCGGGCATCAACCCCGCGCACGTCGTCGGACCCGCGCCTGAGGAGGCGCCCGCACCCGAAGCGCCGGCACCCGAGGCGGCGGCCCTGGCCGCCCCTGCTCCGGAGGCTCCTGCTCCTGCGCCCGCACCGGAGGTCGCAGTGCCGGTGCCCGCACCCGCGCCTGAGGCCGCGGCCCCTGTGCCCGCCCCTGCGCCGGCTCCGGCGGATCCTGCTGCCGCGCCGGCAGCCGCACCCGGCGGTCCCGAATTCGGTCCGGACGCCCCGACGACACAGGACTTCCTGTATCCGTCGATCAGCAACGGGTGCCTCAAGGACGGCGGAAACGTGCTCGCCACAGCGATTTCGGTGGCCGGCCCCGCCAAGATTCCGACACCGGGCCCCGGCCCGGGCCAGACCGCCTACGTGTTCACCGCGATCGGCACGCCGGGACCTGCCGCCGAGCAGAAGCTGCCGCTGAATGTCACCTGGGTGAACCTGACGACGGGCAAGTCGGGCAGCGCGACGCTGACGCCGCGCGCCGACATCAACCCGCAGGGGCCGACCACACTGGTGGCGATCGCCGATACCGGCTCGGGCAGCATCATCTCGACGATCTTCGGTCAGGTCACCACGACCGAGAAGCAGTGTCAGTTCATGCCGACCATCGGCTCGACGGTCGTTCCCTGACGCATAGAGCGCACGGTTGTTGACACCTCTACTCGAGGTTTGTGTTCAACAACCGTGCGGTCGGCGTCTGGTCAGTAGGCCATAAAGAGGATTGCGTCCCGGTCGTAATCGCGGCCGGGGTGCACCTCCGACAGGTGAGCCTGGGCCTTCTCCACGAGATCGTCCTCGTTCTCACCGGTGATCGCCTCGCCACAGGGGCAATTCAGGTGTGTCTTCATGTCTCAAGCTTCCCACAGCCGATGATGTGAGGCATGGAGCTTTATGACGTCATGCGCACCACGGGTGCTGTCCGCCGATTCACCGACGACCCACTGCCCGACGACGTGCTCGAACGCATCCTCGACAACGCGCGGTTCGCACCGACCGGCGGCAATCGCCAGGGCACCCACGTGATCGTGATTCGCGACGACAACACCCGTAGGGCTCTGGCCGACCTCAGCGTGACGGGTGCGCGTCGCTATACGGCGCAAGTCAAGAACGGCGAGTACCCGTGGAACCCGACGAAGCCGATGAAGGTGACGCCGGAGGAAGTCGCCGCCACCGAGGCGGGCCCCTACCTACCATTCATGTACTGCGGCGCCGTGCTGGTGATCTGCGTGGACCTCAACGTGTGCGCCGCATTCGACCAGAACCTCGACCGCATCGGACTGATCGCGGGCGCGTCGGTGTATCCGTTCGTGTGGAACATCCTGCTGGCCGCGCGCAACGAAGGGCTCGGCGGCGTGCTGGCGACGGTCACCGTGGCCGAGGAACCGCGCGTCAAGGAGCTGCTCGACATTCCCGAGGACTATGCGATCGCGGCGTTGCTGCCGATCGGCAAGCCGGTGAAGCAGGTCCGCAAGCTGACTCGTAAGCCGGTCTCCGAGATCGCCACCCGCGAGCGATTCGATGGTGAGCCGTTCACGGTGGGGTGATGCGGTTTCGGCCGGTAGGTCGACGTTCGGTAACAGATCGGCAGTTAGCGAGACTCGATGGCGTCGTAACTCTTCCCCATTCACGGCAGCCGTGGGACCTTGAACTCATGACCTGCACGCTGGGTTATGCCACCGCTAGTTCTGTCGAGCAGAATCTCGATGATCAGCTGGCGGCGCTCAGCGCTGAGGGCGTCGACCCTCGGCGCGTGTTCACCGACAGGTTGTCCGAATCCGCCGACCGGGCGCGCGCCGGTCTGCACGCGATGCTGAGTTACGCGCGATCAGGCGACACGGTCATCGTCGTCGCACTCGACCGTCTCGGCCGCTCGACCACCGAGGTGACCCGCACCATCGCCGACCTCACCGATCGCGGATTACGGCTGCGGGCGCTGCGCGAGGGGTTGGACACCGGAACGTCGACGGGGCATGTCGTCGCGAGCGTTCTGCGCAGCCTGGCTCAACTCGACCTGCAGCACTACCACGACTCGCGCTAACCCCACCCCGCCGAGACTGTCCCCAGCTTCGCGGGGGCCCCACACAGATCGCAGTTCTCCGTACTTTCGCGATCTCCCTGGGCCCCCGCGAAGCTGGGGACAGTCTCGTGAACCGCGCGCTAGGCCTTGGCGGCCTTAGCCGCCGCTTTGGCCTGCTTCTTGTAGTTGCGCACCTTCTCGAGCGAGCCGGGATCGACCACGTCGGCCACCGACAGGTACGACCCCGCCTTGCCGTAATCGCCCGCCGCCTTGCGCCACCCCGTCGGTGTCACGCCGTACTGTTTGCCCAGCAGCGCGAGGAAGATCTTCGCCTTCTGCTCGCCGAACCCGGGCAGCGCCTTGATGCGACGCAACACCTCGGCGCCATCCGGATCGCCTGCGGTCCACAGCCCCGCCGTCTGCCCGTCGTACTGATCGACGA
This sequence comes from Mycobacterium barrassiae, assembly GCF_025822765.1. Taxonomy (GTDB): domain Bacteria; phylum Actinomycetota; class Actinomycetes; order Mycobacteriales; family Mycobacteriaceae; genus Mycobacterium; species Mycobacterium barrassiae. The sequence continues at coordinate 217,051 of NZ_JACKUK010000027.1, forward strand.
TCAGCTGCGCGATGGCCTGGATCTTCTTGGCCATCGATCCCGGAAAGCGATGGATCGCAGGTGTTTTCGAACACAGCGCGGCAAACTCGTCAGGGTCGTACTCGGCGATCTCACGGACGTCGAAGCCGCCCATCCGGTCGGCAATCTTCTTCGGCCCCGCGAAGGCATGCTCCATCGGATACTGCTGGTCCAAAGTCATGCCGACCAGCAGCGCGAACGGATTGGCCTCGAGCAGTGCATCAGCCGCGGGATCTTGAACTAGCTGCAGTTTCGCCACGTGGCCAGTTTAAGGTGGCGACAGCGCCACGGGCGTCGCCCGTGCGACCACCTGGTGAGGTGAGATGTCCGGCGAGCTCGCGATCGTACTGGCGATCCTGGTTCTGGCCGCCGTCGCGGCCGCGGTCATCACCGTGCGCACGCGCCGCGTCGTGGCCACTCCCACCGAGCGCGGCGTGCATGCCGCGCTGTACACCGCCTCGCTGGCCGCTCGCGCACTGCGCCAGGGCCTGGACACCGACTCCGCAGGCACCGCAGTCCCCTTCCTGCGCGGGTTGACCGGCACCGAGGGCGTGGCGGTCTTCGACGTCGACGGTCGCCTGCTCGCATCGGATCCACCCGAGGAGCCGCTGTGGACCTCGGCCGTGCTCGACGCCTGCGAGCGCGCCGCGGGCGAGTCGATTTCCGGAGGACGACGGGTCCTCACCCACGCGGGGACTTCAACCGTCCTGGCACAACCGCTGCTCGCCGAGGGCGGCGACGCACTGGGCGTGCTCGTCGTGGTGACCACCCGCTCCCCCGCGCCTGGCCTGCTCGGCGCTGTCGGCGAGGTGGCTCGCTACGCAGCCAGCCAGATCGAGCTGGCGGAGCTCGACGCGTCGCGCGCCCGCCTCGACCGCGCCGAGGTGCTGGCGTTGCGCGCCCAGATCAGCCCGCACTTCATCTACAACGCGCTCAACACAATTGCGTCGTTCGTGCGTACCGACCCGGACCGCGCGCGCGAGCTCATCCTCGAATTCGCAGACTTCACCCGCTACTCGTTCCGCGCGGCCGGGCAGTACACGACACTCGCCGAGGAACTGCGCAACATCGATCGGTATCTCACGCTCGAACGTGCGCGCTTCGGTGAGGCCCTCAAGGTCAAGCTTCAGGTCGCGCCGGAGGTGCTCAACGTCGTCGTACCGTTCCTCGCCCTGCAGCCGTTGGTCGAGAACGCGGTGCGGCACGGATTCGCCGGGCAGGGCGGCGGCGAGATCGAGATCATCGCCCGCGACGAGGGTTCGGACTGCGTCATCACCGTCGAGGACAACGGCGTCGGCATGGACCCCGACACGTTGCGCGCCGGACCCGGCGACGCCCTCGCCGACGACAAGAAGGACTCCGCGCACGTCGGGCTGACCAATGTCGACCATCGGCTGCGCGCGGCGTTCGGCAACGATTACGGTCTGGTGGTCGAAACGGCAATCGGCGCAGGCACCAAGGTCGTGATGCGGGTACCCAAGTTCCGCTCGGGCGTGCGGGCCGGCGGAGGAGCATTCGGGTTGGACGCGCCATGACCAGGGCCTTGACGGTGCTCGCAGTTGACGACGAGGCGCCCGCGCTCGACGAGCTGGCCTACCTCCTCGAGAAGCATGCCGACATCGGAAAGGTGCTGCGCGCCGGTGATGCCACCTCTGCGCTGCGCGAACTCAACCAACGGCCCATCGACGCGATCTTTCTCGACATCAACATGCCCGGACTGTCCGGCATCGAACTCGCCGGTGTGCTCGCCAACTTCTCGCACCGGCCCGCCATCGTGTTCGTGACGGCGCACGACGACAAGGCCGTCGCCGCGTTCGACGTCGGCGCGCTGGACTACCTACTCAAGCCGATCCGGCAGGACCGCCTGGACGAGGCGATACGGCGGGTGATGACCAGAACGGCCACCGAACCCGAGAGACCTGACGACGATGTGATCCCCGCCGAGCTCGGCGGCGTCACGCACCTGGTGCCGCGGGACACCATCGGCTGGGTGGAAGCCGAGGGCGACTACGCCCGGCTGCACTCAGCATCTGGGTCGCACCTGGTGCGTATCCCGCTGAGCACTCTCGAAAGCCGTTGGCGGGACAAAGGCTTCCAACGTGTACACCGTTCCTACCTGGTGGCGCTGCGCATGGTCACGGGGCTGCGGACCAACGCGGGCGGGGTGCTGGTGCGCCTGCGCGCCAACGGCGCCTCCCCCGCGGTTGAACTTCCGGTGAGCCGACGCCAGGTGCGTGAACTGCGTGACCGCGTGGTGCGCGACCCGATGCGGAACCTGAAACCCGATGACTAGCAACGAGAAACCCCAACGCGAACGGGTTGTGCTGGCCCACCGGCGCGGGGCCCGCATGGTGCGCACACGCGTCGAGGTTCAGGAACAGACCCTGGTCGGCGATGCGCTGGTGCGCGGCCTGGTGCGCGCCCAGCTGGGCCTGGCGCTGCGACTCGCCGCGGTGGTGGTGTGTGCCGTCGTCGCGATTCCGTTGCTCAACACGGCATTTCCGGATCTGGCCGCCATCACCGTCATCGGTATCCGGCTCAACTGGCTCGTGCTCGCTGTGCTGGTCTACCCGTTCTTCTACGGGGTGGGACGGCTCTATGTGCGGTTGGCCGAGCAGGCGGAGCGCGACTTCGTCGGCGTCGTCGACAGCGAACCATGACCGGCTCACCACTGACGGCTGCGGCGCTGCTCGTCGCGGTGATCGCCACCGTCTCGATCGGCGTGTACGGAGTTCGGTTCTCCCGCACCACGTCCGACTTCCTCGTCGCATCCCGCACCGTGGGACCGCAGTGGAACGCCGCGGCGATCTCGGGTGAATACCTGTCGGCCGCATCGTTCCTCGGCGTCGCCGGACTGATCGCCAAGTACGGCGCCGACGCGCTGTGGTACCCGGTCGGCTTCACGGCGGGCTATCTCGGACTGCTGTTGTTCGTCGCCGCACCGCTGCGCCGTTCGGGCGCCTACACGGTGCCGGATTTCGCCGAGTTCCGACTCCGGTCGGCGCGGCTGCGCAAGGTAACCATGCTCGTCGTCGTGGTGGTGTGCGTCTACTATCTGGTGCCGCAATACCAGGGGGCCGGCCTGGCGCTGAAAGCCCTTCTGGGCCTACCGGTTTGGGTGGGGCCGCTGGTGGTCGGCACCATCGTCATCTCGAACGTGGTCGCAGGCGGCATGCGATCGATCACGTTCGTCCAGGCGTTCCAGTACTGGTTGAAACTGACCGCGATAGCGATACCCGCGCTGGCGCTGCTCGCCCTGTTCGTCACCGATCGCGGCGACCTCGGCGGTCCACTTCCTCCGACGGTCACCCAGGACACGACCGTCGCAATCGAGACCGATGTGGTGGTGCGGGTCGCCGAGCCCGCCGGTATCATGGTGACCGGCATGCTCGACGGTATACCTGTTGACGCCCAACCGATTCCGACACCGGGCGACCACACCCTCGACGCGGGCACCACGCTGACTCTCTCGGCGGGTGCGGCGACACCGGTCGTGGCCGGCACCCCCAGCAGCGGGGCCGACTGGATCGCGTCCGGCGGCGGTCTCGGCGGTGGCCATCCGCTCTACCAGGTGCTGTCGATCATCGTCGCAACGTTCCTGGGCACCATGGGCTTACCGCATGTGCTGGTCCGCTTCTACACCAACCCCGACGGCCGCGCGGCCCGACGTACCGCGCTTGCGGTCATCGCGCTGTTGTCGCTGTTCTATCTGTTTCCAACCCTGCTCGGGGTGTTCTCGCGGCTCTACGTGCCGCGGGTGCTGATCACCGGCAACGCCGATGCCGCGGTCCTTCTCGCGCCGTCCAGTGCGATCGGCGGAGCCGCCGGTCAACTGCTCGCCGCGCTCGTCGCCGCCGGGGCCATCGCAGCGTTCCTGTCGACGTCGTCCGGGCTGTTGGTCAGTATCGCGGGCGCCCTGGCCACCGACGTGCTGCGCGGGCGGGTCCGCGACTTTCGGGTTGCTGCGGTGGTGGGCGGGCTCATCCCGATCCCGCTGTCGCTCGCCACCACAGGAGGTTTGGAACTGTCGCGCAGTGTGGGACTGGCCTTCGCCGTCGCCGCGTCCACGCTGTGCCCCCTGCTGGTGCTCGGCATCTGGTGGCGTGGCCTGACGGCGTGGGGCGCTGCGTGCGGGCTGGTGGTCGGAGGCATGCTGTCGGGCACCGCGGTGACGGTGGCGGTGGCAGGCGGGATCGACGACGACGTCCTCGGTGGCTGGCCCGCAGTGATGATCGGCTACCCCGCCGCGGTCACCGTGCCGCTGGCGTTCGCGACGATGATCCTGGTCAGTCGGCTCACCCGCGCCTCAGCGCCCGCAGACGTCGCGCGGATCTTCGCCCGTATGCACGTGCCGGAACGGCTCGGCATGGGCGTCGAACGCGTGCCAAGAGGCTGACCGCGCCACCGTTCGTCGTCGCCGATCGACCGCTCACCGCACCACCTGCGGGTTTCACCGTGTGAGCGCCGCCAGCTCTGGGTATGTGACCTGCATCTCATCTAGTTTCTGCAGTTGAGCCGGTTCACATTCGACGTTCAGGAGCACACGATGCCGACCACCGAAACCGCCATCAGCGGTGAGGAGTACCTGGCCGTGCAGGCCAGTCCCGAATTCCAAGAATTGCGAAGCAGATTGCGTCGCTTCGTGTTCCCAATGAGTGCGCTGTTCCTGCTCTGGTACACCGTCTACGTTCTGCTCGGAGCGTTCGCCCACGACTTCATGGCCACCAAGGTCTGGGGCAATGTCAACGTCGGCATCGTCATCGGCCTCGGCCAGTTCGTGTCGACGTTCCTCATCACCGCGCTGTACGTCCGGTTCGCCAACCGTGAACTCGACCCGCGTGCGGCGGCGATCCGCAACGAGCTCGAAGGCGGTGCGGCATGACCGACAGGTTCAATACGGTGACCGTCCTCGCCGCCGACACCACCGTCGGCAACCCGGTCGCCAACATCGGCATCTTCGCGCTCTTCGTCGCCGTCACGCTGTTCATCGTGATCCGCGCCAGCAAGAAGAACGCGACCGCCGCTGAGTTCTTCACCGCGGGAAGGTCTTTCACCGGTCCGCAAAACGGTATCGCCATCTCCGGCGACTACTTGTCCGCGGCCAGCTTCCTCGGAATCGCCGGCGCCATCGCGGTTTACGGCTATGACGGGTTCCTGTATTCCATCGGCTTCCTGGTGGCCTGGCTCGTCGCCCTGCTGTTGGTCGCCGAGTTGCTGCGCAACGCAGGCAAATTCACGATGGCCGACGTGCTGAGCTTCCGGCTCAAGCAACGCCCGGTGCGGCTGGCGGCCGCCACCACCACCCTCGCCGTGTGCCTGTTCTACCTGCTGGCGCAGATGGCGGGCGCAGGTGGCCTCGTCGCGCTGCTGCTGAACGTCACGAGTGATATCGGTCAGGCGCTGGTCATTGCCGTCGTCGGCGTGCTGATGATCGTCTACGTGCTGATCGGTGGCATGAAGGGAACGACCTGGGTGCAGATCATCAAGGCGGTGCTGCTGATCGGTGGCGCGGCGATGATGACGGTCTGGGTGCTCACCAAGTTCGGGTTGAACTTCTCCGAGATCCTCGGTGCGGCGCAGTCTGCGGTCTCGCAGTCGACGAACGAAGCCGTCGCCAGCCGCGACGTGCTGGCACCGGGTGCGCAGTACGGTGCGTCGCTGACTTCGCAGATCAACTTCATCTCGCTGGCGCTGGCGCTGGTGCTCGGCACGGCGGGCCTGCCGCACGTGTTGATGCGGTTCTACACGGTGCCGACCGCCAAGGAGGCACGTCGATCGGTGGTCTGGGCGATCGTGCTGATCGGCGCGTTCTACCTGTTCACCCTCGCGCTCGGCTACGGCGCCGCGGCGCTGGTCGGACCCGATGCGATCCTCGCCGCGCCCGGCGGGCAGAACGCCGCAGCCCCGCTGCTGGCATTCCAACTCGGTGGCGTGGTCCTGCTCGGCATCATCTCGGCGGTCGCGTTCGCGACGATCCTGGCGGTGGTCGCAGGCCTAACCATCACGGCCGCAACGTCATTCGCGCACGACATCTACGCGAGTGTGATGAAGAGCCACCAGGTCAGCGAGAGCGAGCAGGTTCGGGTTTCGCGCATCACCGTGGTGGTGCTCGGCATCCTCGCCATCGGCCTGGGCATCCTCGCCGCGGAGCAGAACATCGCGTTCCTGGTCGCCCTGGCGTTCGCGGTGGCCGCCGCGGCGAACCTGCCGACGATCATCTACTCGCTGTACTGGCCCCGGTTCAACACCCGCGGTGCGCTGTGGAGCATGTACGGCGGTCTCATCTCGACGATCGTCCTGATCATCTTCTCGCCCGCGGTGTCCGGCGCGAAGACCGCGATGTTGCCGAACGTCGACTTCGCCTGGTTCCCGCTCGCCAACCCCGGAATCGTGTCGATCCCGCTGGCGTTCATCCTGGGCATCGTCGGCACGCTGAGTTCGCCCGATCGCGGCGATCCGGCGATCGCGGCCGAATTCGAGGTGCGCTGCCTGACCGGCGTCGGCGCCGAGAAAGCCGTCAGCCACTGACGCTTCCCCACCGAAGCTGGATTCCAGCAGGGAACAGCCTTACAGCTCCCTGCTGGAATCCAGCTTCTCGGAATAACGAGGTGGGCCCCGACCGCTACTGTCTAGCGTGACCTCGCAACGCCTGGCCTTCCCGCTGCTGGCCTACGCCTTCGCCGCGATCATGGTCGGTACCACGTTGCCGACGCCGATGTATGCGCTCTACGGCGACAACCTGCAGTTCGCGGTGCTGACCACGACCGTTATTTACGCGGCGTACGCGGGCGGGGTGCTCTTCGCGCTCCTCGTGTTCGGCCGCTGGTCCGACGCCATCGGCAGGCGACCCATGCTCCTGGCGGGCGTCGCCGCAGCACTGGCGTCGGCCGCGGTCTTCCTGGTCGCGGATTCGGTAGGTGCGCTCCTGGTGGGCCGCGTCCTGTCCGGGCTGTCCGCGGGGATCTTCACGGGGACGGCCACCGCGGCGGTGATCGAGGCGGCACCGCCCAGTTGGCGCAGCAAGGCCGCCGCGGTCGCCACCGTTGCGAACATCGGCGGGCTGGGCATCGGCCCGCTTCTCGCGGGCGTCCTGGTGCAGTACGCGCCCGCGCCGCTGCACCTGAGCTTCGTCGTGCACATCGCGCTGGCCCTGCTGGCCGGTCTCGCGGTGCTGATCGTGCCGGAGACCTCACAGCGCACGGGCGGCATCGGCGTCCAGCGACTCTCCGTACCCACCGAGGTGCGTTCGGTGTTTGTGATCGCCGGCCTCGCGGCATTCGCGGGGTTCGCGGTGACGGGTTTGTTCACTGCCGTCGCGCCGTCGTTCCTGGCCGACGTCGTCGGCATCGACAACAACGCGGTCGCCGGGATGATCGCCTGCTCGATCTTCGCCGCATCCGCGGTGGCGCAAGTGGCCGCCCGCGGCATGGCACCGCAGCGCGCGGTGGCGGTCGGTTGCGCGATCCTCGTCATCGGCATGATCATTTTGGCTGTGGCACTTCACTTCTCGTCATTGGTCGGGCTCATTGCCGCGGCTGTCGTGTCCGGCGTGGGTCAAGGCATCAGCTTCAGCCGCGGACTGGCCGCAGTCGTCGAACGCACACCCGCGCAGCGCCGCGCCGAGGTGAGCTCCACCTACTTCGTCGTCGCGTACGTGGCCATCTCTCTGCCCGTCGTCGGGGAGGGTCTGGCCGCCCGCGCATGGGGCCTGCGTACGGCAGGGGTCAGTTTCGCTGTCGCAGTGGCGATCCTCGCCGGGATCTGCTTGGTGGCGATCCTGGCGCGAGAGGCCCGTGATTCGCGTCGCGTGTCCGCGGAGATGGTGACGACGAAGTCGGGCTAGCCGCTCTTGCGGCGGAACTCGCGGCGATTCTCGACCGGTCCGTGCGCCCGCGGCTGCTTGGCGCCCTTGTCCTTGTGGTCGGACCCGCCCGCCGACTTGGCCTTTTTCCGCTCCAGCGCTTCCCGGAACTTGCGTTTGGTGTCGTCTTCCGGTGCATCAGGCATAACGGCAGCCTAGCCCGTCGTCACCGGCCCGTCGCCTGCTTTACCGCTTGCCCGGCGGCATGCCGTAGACGTGCGAGATCGGCATCGTCATCAGCACCCGCCTGTCCTCGACCATCGCCCGCCGGTAGTCGTCCCAGTCAGGATGCTCACCGGCGATATTGCGGTACAACGCAATCAGCCCCTCGACGGTGTCATCGTTTGGTGACGCGGCCGGCGGGGTGAGTGTCGCGACGCCTTCGGCCACCGCGTACGCCCAGCCGTCGTCCGAGCTGACATGGATCGACGCCCGCGGATCGCGTCGCAGGTTGCGGGTCTTGGCCCGCGGCTCGGTGATCGACACCTGGATCGTCAGATTGCGCGGGTCGAAGTAATACGACACGTTCGACAGTTGCGGCCGGCCGTCGCTCTTGATCGTGGCCAGAACGCCGAGCGAGTTTCCGCCGATCAACGCCAGGAGCTTGTCGTCGAAAACGTGACGTCCCATATCTGCAGCCTACGTCTCTACCATCGTGCGAATGACCGCGATTGACGGCAACAGCCTCGACGGCGTCTCTGCCACCACGCTGTGGACGCTGCACAACCGCGCCAGCGAGGCCATGCGCTCCGACGGGGCGATCCGCGACCCATGGGCCGTCACGCTGTTCGATGCGATCTCCTACGACTACCTCAAGTTCGGCAAACCCAACCAGTCGCATGCGCTGCGGGCCGTCGCCTTCGACGCCGCCGCCAGCGCGTACCTGACCGCGCATCCCCGGGCATCGGTGGTAGCGCTGGCCGAGGGTCTGCAGACCAGTTTCTGGCGGCTGCAACGCGCCGGTGTGGCCGACGAATTGACCTGGTACTCAGTCGATCTCCCACCCGTCATGGCGCTGCGCCAGAAACTCCTGCCCGCCGACGACCGGATCGTGCCGTTGGCCCAGTCGGCGCTCGACTTCAGCTGGATGGACCGCGTCGACGACTCACACGGGGTGTTCATCACCGCCGAAGGGCTGCTGATGTATCTCGAGCCAGAGGACGCGCTGGGCCTGATCCGCGACTGCGCGGCCCGCTTCCCCGGCGGTCAGATGATGTTCGACTCCATCCCTCACTGGTTCTCCAGGCGCACGCTCAAGGGGATGCAGCTCTCCGACCGCTACATCGCCCCAGCGATGCCGTTCGGGCTCACCGCCGACGAGGCCGTCGCCCTGGCCGGCCGCATTCCAGGCGTGCGCGGCGCACGCGACTTCGCCTATCCGCCGGGACGGGGCCTGTTCAAGCTGGCTGCCAACCCTGCGCTGGACCGCCTCGGCTTCGTGAGGCGGCATCGCCCCAGCATCACGCTGCTGGAGTTCGGATAGACCGTTCTAGGCTCGACCTGTGACCAGATATGCCGCTTTTCTTCGCGGCGTCAACGTCGGCGGCGTCAACCTGAAGATGGCTGACGTGGCCAAGGCATTCGAAGACGCCGGATTCACCAACGTGAAAACGATTTTGGCCAGCGGCAACGTGGTGATGGACAGCCGTTCCGGGGTCGACGCGGTCAGAAAGAAGGCCGAGAAAGCGTTGCGCGATGCGTTCGGCTACGACGCGTGGGTGCTGGCATATGACCTGGACACCGTGCGGTCCATCTCCGAGGGGTACCCGTTCGAGCGCGAGGTCGAGGGACGTCACTCCTACATCACCTTCGTCACCGACCCCGATGTGCTCGACGAACTTGCGGCGCTCGGCGAAGAGGCGGGGCCCGACGAGAAGATCCAGCGCGGCGAGGGGGTCCTCTACTGGCAGGTGCCCAACAAAGGCACGCTGGACACCACGATCGGCAAGACGATGGGCAAGAAGCGGTACAAGTCGTCGACGACCACCCGCAACCTGCGCACAGTCGAGAAGGTGCTGCGGTAGGTACATTCGGCCGTGTGACTATCGATTCGACCGCAAAGGTTGACGGCGCGATCTTGACCGGGGTGTCGGAGACGGCGCTGATGACGCTGAAGGTGCGCGCCACGGAGGCGAGCCGACCGGATTCGATCATCGACGACCCGATGGCGATCAAGCTCGTCGACGCCATCGATTTCCCATGGGAGAAGTTCGGCGTGAGCCGGCGTCAGGATATGGCGGTCCGTGCGCGCGCGTTCGACGGCGAGACACGCCGCTACCTCACCGACCATCCGCGGGCCACCGTGGTGGCGCTGGCCGAGGGTCTGCAGACCAGCTTCTACCGTCTCGACGCTTCGGACGTGGGCTATGAATTCCGTTGGCTCACTGTTGATCTCCCGCCCATGATCGAGTTGCGGCGCAAGCTTCTGCCGCCGTCGGACCGGATCGAGATGTGCGCACAGTCAGCGCTCGACTTCACGTGGATGGACAGGGTGCCAACGGACGAAGGGGTGTTCATCACCGCCGAGGGCCTGCTGATGTATCTGCAGCCCGACGAGGCGCTCGGGTTGATCGCCGCCTGCGCCGAACGCTTTCCGGGTGGTCGCATGATGTTCGACCTCCCGCCGGCCTGGTTCGCCAAGGCGATAACCCGCGGGGTGTTGCGGCCGTCGCTGCGCTATCGGGTGCCTGCGATGCCGTTCAGCATGACGCCGTCGCAGCTGGCAAATCTCGTCAACGAGGTGCCCGGCATCAGGGCGGTGCACGATTTACCGCTGCCGCCTGGACGCGGCAAAACCTTCAACACCATCTCGTGGGCCGTGCAGCGCGTTCCGCTGTTCGATTCGGTGCGCCCGCTGACGACGCTGCTGGAGTTCGGCTAGCCGAACGCGGCTTCGACGTAGCGCAGCGCTTCCTCTTTGCCGATGCCCAGTGACTTCGCTGCCGACACGTACGTGGCGGCGGCGGTGGCCATGGTCGCATCGGCGGGGTCGACGCGGGCGACGAATGTGCCGAAGCGGCCGCGGGTTTCGAGTACGCCGGCCGACTCGAGTTCACGGTAGGCACGGGCCACCGTATTGACCGCCAGGCCGAGTTGGCCGGCGAGTTCGCGGACCGTCGGCAGCCGGGTGCCCGGTGGCAGCCGACCGTCGCGCACGCCGTCGATGATCTGCGTTCTGAGTTGATCGAATAGGGGGCCAGACGTCCGGTGATCGATATTCACCCAATCCCCCAACTTGGTCACGTGCTCAGTATCGCCTAAGCGGCTACTTTGGTCATGTGCAAATAGCGGTCCTCAGCGGTGCGGGCATCTCGGCGGAGAGCGGTGTCCCGACGTTCCGCGACGCCGAGACCGGCTTGTGGGCCAAGGTGGACCCGTACGAAATATCCAGTTCAGAGGGCTGGCAGGCGCACCCCGAACGGGTGTGGGCCTGGTATCTGTGGCGCCACTACATGATGGGTTCGGTGGCCCCGAACAACGGCCACCGCGCCGTCGCCGCCTGGCAGGACTACGCCGACGTGCACGTCGTCACGCAGAACGTGGACAATCTGCATGAGCGGGCCGGCAGCAAGAACGTGTATCACCTGCACGGCAGCCTGTTCGAATTCCGTTGCGATCGTTGCCAAAACGCCTACACGGGCGAACTGCCCGAGATGACCGAACCGGTCGAGACCGTCGACCCGCCGCGGTGTGTGTGCGGCGGGATGATCCGGCCCAATGTGGTGTGGTTCGGTGAGGCGTTGCCCGACGAGGCGTGGCAGCGCTCGGTCGAAGCCGTTGCGGGGGCCGACATCGTGATCGTCGTCGGCACGTCGTCGATCGTCTATCCCGCGGCGGGCCTGGCCGAGATGGCGGTGGCCCGCGGCACCGTCGTCGTCGAGGTGAATCCGGAACCCACGCCGCTGTCAGCCACCGCGACGGTGTCGCTGCGGGAGACCGCCGCGGGGGCGCTGCCCGGCCTCCTGCAGCGGTTGCCCGCCCTCCTCGGCTGAAACTCCGGCGATTTGTGTGCGTTTAGGAGCGCTCACCGCTCCTAGATGCACACAAATCGCCGGAAATGGAACCGTTTGAGCGCCTACAGCGTCAACCCCTGGCGTGGTCGCAGATTTTCTACGCCAACACGACGGGGTCATCACGCTCGAGCAAGCACAGCGTGCGGGGTTGAGTAGGCACGCGGTCGATCGGCGCATACGTACCGGCCATTGGCGGCGCTGCTACCCGGGCGTGTACTTCGCCGACGACCGCCCCTTCACCGATGCCGCACGGGTGAGAGCCGCGGTCTGGGGCTACGGACTCCAAGCTGCCGCCAGCGGATTGGCAGCGGCGTGGTGGCAGGGTTTGACGAAGTTCCCGCCCGAAATCGTCGAAGTCACTGTGCCGAAGACAAGCCACCATCCCCGCCGCGATGGCGTCCGTATGCGCCGCCGCGACTTGGCACCGAGGGACGTCGTCGAGCGAAACGGCTTGCGGGTCACCGAATTGGCCTTGACGGTCGTCGAAGCCGCCGTACGATTTCGCGGCGGAGCCGCATTGATGGATGCGGCGCTTCAGCGCCATGTCGATCTGCGCGAACTTTGGCGCGCTCACCTACGCAACAAGGGGCGGCACGGCTCACCCGCCGCACGGCGGCTGCTAAAAGCAGCCTCGGACGGTGCGCGCTCCGAAGCCGAACGACTGCTCGTGAAACTCCTTCGGCAAAATCGCATTACGGGCTGGCGTGCCAACCATCCGGTCGGCGGCTTCATCGTTGACGTCGCATTTCCCAAACTCAAGGTGGCCATCGAGGTCGACGGTTTGGCGTTTCACAGCGACGCCGACGTCTTCGTCGCCGACCGTCAGCGGCAGAACATCATCACGTTGCGAGGGTGGAAAGTACTGCGCTTCACGTGGCTGGACCTCACCGAGTACCCCGAGCGCGTCATCGCTGAAATCAACCACGCAATCGGCTAACCCCAGCGATTTGTGTGCGTTTAGGAGCGCTCACCGCTCCTCGATGCACACAAATCGCCGTTATTTGACCGCGCGGCCGATCGCGAACTCCGCCACCGGCAACGGCAGCCACGCGGGCATCGTCCACTCGCGCCGCGCCTGCGACACCGCGAACCCGACGCCGATGATGCTCTGCTCGGTGTGACGATGCGTGTGACAGTTTCCCAGCAGCCGCGGCCAGAACGTCCTGTCGGCAAACTTCTGCACTTGCGCGCGCCAACCGCTGCTGGCGATGTGCTCCAGATAGCGAAGCTCGCCGCCCGGTTTCAACAGCGAATGCAGCTCCCGCAGAACACGTTCGGGGTCGTCGACGGAGCACAACACGAGCGAGCACACCACGGCGTCGAACGGCTCACTGCCGGACGCGAGGTACTGCTCCACCGTGTCGCTGCTGACCGTGACGGGCACCGGCGCCGCAGCGGCCGCCTGCTGAGCCAGCTCGGCCAGCCGTCGCTCTGGTTCGACAGCAACGACTTCCGTCACCGTTTCGGGGTAGAACTCGAAGTTCGTTCCCGTCCCCGCACCCACCTCGAGCACGCGACCGGACAGCCCCGCCAAGTTCTGCTGCCGCAGCCGCCGGATGGCCTCGGTCTCGTGTGCGGACATCACGGTCCACAACCGGGCGAAGAACGGGTTGTCAACTGTTTCGGACATTCAGGAGTCCCTTCAACTGGGCCACGGCATCTTGCGGGGCGGTCGCGGGACCGACCGCGCCCCCCACGATCTCTCCCACGACGACGGCTTTCAGCACACGGTCGGCGAATTCCTCGGTCTCACCCCAGGGCAAGTATGGCCGCGAGATGAACATCGCCGCCACCCCGTGCGCGGCCGTCCACAGTTCCAGCGCGATGGTGGTCGAATCGCCCTCCGGCAGGATGCCTTCGGCCATCAAGGTCTCCGCGGTGTTGCGGATATGAACGAACGCCGACGTGTTCAGCACCATGTCCACATCGGACCCCGGCCGACCCTCCCCCATCGTCGCGATCCGATACAGCTCAGGGGTTTTCACCGCGAAGCGGACGTAGGCCAGCCCCTGCGCACGCAGGGCATCGATGGCCGAGGAATGACTGGCGACGGCCGCCTGCATCTCCTCATCGAGCTTCTCGAAGTACCGTGCACACACCGCGTCCAGCAGGGCGTCCTTGTCGGTGAAATGGAGATAGATCGAGGGTGGGGTCACCCCGACCCGTTGCGCCACCGACCTGATCGACACGTCTTTGGCGTGACCGGTTTCCAGCAGGAGATCCGTAGTCGCGTCCAGAATCTCGTCGCGGAGTTGCTCACCTGAGCCGCGCGGCGCACGTCGTCGCTTCATCGGGAGGTGACGGTTTCCTCGGTCCGCGTTCCCGCGGCCAGCGCGGGATCGTCACCTGATTCGCTGAACCCGATCCGCTCGTGCAGCTTGGCCAGGGGCTTGGGCGCCCACCAGTTCCACCGCCCGAACATGTGCATGAATGCGGGAACCAACGCCATACGCACCAGTGTGGCATCAGCGATGATGGCCAATGTCATACCGACACCCATCATTCTCATGAAGGACACCTGTGCGGCGATCAGCGCGGCGAACGAGATCGACATCAGCAGCGCGGCCGCGGTAACGACGCGTCCCGTCCTGGCGAGACCCAGCGCCACGCTCTCGTCGTTGTCGGCGCGCGTCCTGCCTGACTTCAACCAGAATTCGCGGATCCGCGACACCAGGAATACTTCGTAGTCCATCGACAGCCCGAACGCGATGCAGAACAACAGCACCGGCATGTTCGCGACAAGTGTTCCGGTGGGTGTGGTGCCCAGCGCACCCAGATGCCCGTCCTGGAAGATCCAAACCAGTGCGCCGAACGCAGCAGTCAGCGATAACACGTTGAGCACCAACGCCTTGAGCGGCAGCACCACGCTTCCGGTGAGCAGGAACAGCAGCACGAACGTGATGCCCGCGATCACTCCGAGGACCAGGGGCAGTCGCGATGTGACGGCTTCCGAGCTCTCGCGATTGATCTGCGCCACCCCGGTGACAAGCACCGGCTTTCCGTCGGGTGCGGCAACGGCGTGTATCGCGTCGAGTTGGGCGTTGGACGCGTCGGTGAACAGCTTCGCGGTGCTGCCGATGGTCAAAAAGGCGCTGCCGTCTTTCATCGCGGTGGCATCGGCGGGCGGGCCGACCAGTCGGCCGTCGACGAACGCACCGCCTGGAGCGGACACCGATGACACGTCGACGACCTGTGAGAGTGCCGCCGCGTAGCGATCGAGTTCGGCAGGCGTCACTCCCTCGGTCTCGGGCAACACGACGACGACATTGGTCGACGAGTCGACGGCGAAGTCGTTGCGCAGATCGTCACCGATCTCGCGCGCCGAGGCGGATTGCGGCAGCACGCGATCGTCCGGGAAGCCCCATTTGATGCCCAGGAACGGGGCACCGAGAAGCAGAAGGAGGGCGACGATGGCGACGGCAATCGGAATCGACCGGCGCATAACGAATTTCGTGCTGCGGTACCAGAACGTCTGCTCGACCGGCTTGCGCACCGGTTCGGGCCGGCGGAGCAGACGGCGGAACAACCGTCGGGTGTCCAGCGCGTCCAGTCGATCGCCCAGCAACACGATCGCCGCGGGCGCCACCACGATTGCGGCGACGGCCGCGAACGTCACGACGGCGATCCCCGCGTAAGCGAACGACTTGAGGAAGTACATCGGGAACAGCACCATCGCCACCATCGACAACGCGACGGTCAGCGCCGAGAACAGCACCGTCCGCCCCGCGGTCGTCATGGTGCGGATCAGCGCCCGGTCCCGGTCCGCGCCCTCGGCGAGCTCCTCGCGGTACCTGCTGATGATCAGCAGCGAGTAGTCGATGGCGAGCGCCAAACCCATTGCGATAGTGAGGTTCATCGCGAAGATCGACACATCGGTGACAAACGTGACGGCACGCAGCACCGCCATCGATCCGAGGATCGCGAACCCGCCGATAGCAAGCGGCAGTGCCGCGGCCAGCACGCCGCCGAACACCCAGACCAACGCGAGGAAGCTCAGCGGGATGGCGATGGCTTCCATCGTCAGCAGGTCTTTCTCGGTCTGCGCGTTGATCTGCACGTAGATCATCGCCTCACCGCCCGCACGCACCGTCACGCCGTCGCGGTCGTGGACAAGTCGCGCGGTGAGTTCCTTGGCGTGCTTCTGCGCGCCGGTCTCCCCACCGGTGAGACCGGCGACGATGAGACCCGTCTTGCCGTCCTTGCTCACGAGCGCGGGCGCGGCCGACGGCGGCGCGGTCCACGCCGAGGTCACCTGTGCGACGCCCGGCGCTTCCTGCATTTGCGTGATGATGTCGGTGGCGACGGCGCGGGCGGCGGGACTCTGCGCTCCCGCGGGTGCGTCGGCGTCGGTAACGCTGATGACGAGCTCCATGTCGCCCTGACCGAACTTGTCGACCAGCAGCTGTGTCGCCCGCGTCGATTCGGACGTCGGGTCCTGGAAGCCGCCGGCGGACAGGCTCTTGGCGACGGGGATGCCGAAGATCCCGCAGGCCACCATCACCAATGCTGCGATGGCCACGATGCGCCTTGGCGCGGCGATCGCCAGCAGTGCGATGCGGTGAAGCACGTCGCGTCCTCCCCATGAGATCAGGCGTTGGATATCGCAGATAACTTATCAGCGATAACTTACTGCGGCAAGGTCCTGCCCTTAGCCACGGGACGGACCGCCAAGACGTTCAATCGCCAGCCCGATGAGATTCGGGGGCGCCGCGGGTCTATTGCTGCATGACTACCTCGCCCGCCGACACGACCACCTCGACCACGCCGCTGACCGACATCGGCCTCCTGATCCTGCGGATCGGGTTAGGCGCGTCCATGCTGTACGCCGGTCTGCGGAAAGCCTTCGATTTCAGCACCACCACCGGCTTCATGGAGGCAGGCGGATGGCAGCCGTCGACGCTTGCCGCACTGATGGTGACGGCCGCCGAGACGCTCGGCGGGGTTGGATTGCTGCTGGGCGTGCTGACGCCGCTGGCGGCGTGCGCCGTCATCGCGGCGATGGTCGACGCGTGGGCGGTCAACGTCTCGGCCGCGGCTGTCTGGTACGACCTGTTCAACGCACCGTTTCTGATCGCGCTCGGTGCGACGACGCTACTGTTCACCGGCGCGGGTGCGCTGTCGCTCGACGCGCGCATCTTGGGCCGGACGGTGTGGCCGGCGCGGTTCGCGGTCGGGTTGTTGGTCATCGCGATCGCCGCAGCGATCCTGACGTGGATACTGCTGAACGGGACGAACCCGATCCACTTCAGCTCGCCGACCAGCTGAAACCCAGCGATCTCCCAGGACACCCGGACCCTACCCGGGAGTAAGAATTGCCACTGTTTTCCGAATCGTGACTCAAAGATTCCTTAATGGCGATGGTTACTGTTCAGTACATGTGGATCGACGACACCAGTGCTGATGTCATCAAGGTTGACTTCGAGGCGCTCTACCACGGTGATTTCCTGGTAGAGGGCGACACGTCGGAGCAGCTCGACGACGAGCACCCACTGCCCACCGCGGTCTGAAAAAACGCGCGCCCGGCGGGCGCGCGTTTTTCCGTGATGGTTGCCCCGTACCGGGGCCTCTATGCGTTGATTCCTGTTTTCTGAATTCCCGCTCTAAGCGACGTTCTCTTCCTCGTCCACCTCGAGCATTCCGCTGAGCCTGCCGGTGATGATCTCCTCGGCGTCGGCGACGATGCGGGACACCAACTCTTCGCAGGTCGGGATGTCGTTGATCAGCCCCATCGCGGTGCCCACCGACCAGATGCCGGCATCCAGGTCGCCCACCTCGTAGACCTTGACCCCACGCGATCCCGCGACCAGATCCTTGACGTCCTCGAACTGACCGCCACGGTTGAGGATTTCCACCACCTCGCGTGACACCGCGTTGCTCGCGACGCGGGCGGTGTTACGCAGCGGGCGGAAGATCAACTCGGTGTCGAGCTCGCTGCCCGCCACGATCGCTTCCTTGACCTTCTGGTGGATGGCCGACTCGACGGTGCACATGAACCGTGAACCCATGTTGATGCCGTCGGCGCCCAGTGCCAGCGCGGCGACCAGGCCACGCCCGTCCGCGAACCCACCCGAGGCGATCATCGGGATGTCGATCTTGGCCGCGGCGGCAGGGATCAGCACAAGACCCGGGATGTCGTCCTCGCCGGGATGGCCGGCGCACTCGAACCCGTCGATGCTGATGCCGTCCACACCCAGGCTCTGCGCCTTGACCGCATGCCGCACCGAGGTGCACTTGTGCAGCACCTTGATGCCGTTGTCATGGAACATCGGCAGATGCGGTGCGGGGTTGGAGCCCGCAGTCTCGACGATCTTGACGCCCGAATCCACGATCACCTGCCGGTACTCGTCGTATGGCGGCGGGTTGATCGTCGGCAGGATCGTCAGGTTCACACCGAACGGCTTGTCGGTCAGCTCGCGGCACCGGTCGATCTCCTTGGCCAGATCCGCCGGCGTCGGCTGCGTCAGCGCCGTGATGAACCCCAGCGCACCCGCATTCGCCACGGCCGCAACGAGTTCCGCACGGCCGACCCACTGCATGCCACCCTGCACAACGGGATGCTCGATCCCGAAGGTTTCGGTGAACTTCGTGTTGATGCTCATCGGGGCGCCATCCTGATCGCCCCGTCCAGACGGATCACCTCACCGTTGAGCATCGGGTTCTCGACGATGTGCACAGCCAGCGCGCCGTACTCGTCGGGATCACCGAGGCGCGCGGGATGCGGCACCTGCTTGCCCAACGAGGCCTGCGCCTCTTCTGGCAGGGAACCGAGCAGCGGAGTCTTGAACAGACCGGGCGCGATGGTGCACACGCGGATCAACTCGCGCGACAGGTCACGCGCGATCGGCAGCGTCATCCCGACCACGCCGCCCTTAGACGCGGAGTAGGCCGCCTGACCGATCTGGCCCTCGAACGCCGCGACGGACGCGGTGTTGATGATGACGCCGCGCTCCTCGCCGAGGGGCTCGGTCTTGGCGATGCGCTCAGCGGCCAACCGCAGCACGTTGAACGTACCGATCAGGTTGACCTCGATGACCTTCTTGAAGCCGTCGAGCGGGAACGGGCCGTCCTTGGACAGCGTCTTGATGGCGTTGCCGATGCCCGCGCAGTTGACGTTGATGCGCAGCGGACCCATCGACTCCGCGACGTCGAGGGCCTTGCCCACCGCGGCTTCGTCGGTGACGTTGGTCTCGACGAACTTGGCGCGATCACCGAGCGCGGCGACGGCCTCTTCGCCCTTGAGGTCGATGACGACGACGGATGCGCCCCTGTCGAGCAGTCGCTTGGTGGTGGCCAGGCCGAGGCCCGATGCGCCACCGGTGACGACGGCTACGGCGTCCTTGATCTCCACTTGAGGGTGTTCCTTTCTCTAGGCCCAGTCTCGTAAGACGGCTTCGGTGTCCGCTCCGGCTTCGCCGGGTGGTGTGGGCTTCGGCGGCACGCTTCGGGAGAACCGCGGCGCCGGCATCGGCTGCAGGAAGTCACCGTCGCGATAGAAGGTGTTGCGTTCGGTGACATGCGGTTCGGACTCGACCTCGCTGAACGACAGCACGGGTGTCACGCAGGCGTCGCTCTCGGCGAACACCTTGGCCCAGTGGTCGCGGTCCTTGCTCGCGATGACCTCGGTGAACTTCGCGCGCAGTTCAGGCCAGCGGCTCGCGTCGTTCTGGTCCGGCAGGTCGGCGTTCTCGAGACCGAGGCCCTTGAGGAACTCGGCGTAGAACTGCGGCTCGATGCACCCGACGGCGATGTAGCGGCCGTCGGCGCAGGTGTACGTGTCGTAGTAGGGCGCGCCACCGTCGAGGATGTTGACCCCGCGCTCGTCTTTCCAGAGCCCGTCCTGCAGGAAGCCCCAGATCATCTGCGCCAGCACGCTGGAGCCGTCGATCATCGCGGCGTCGACCACCTGACCCTTGCCCGAGGACTGCCGCTCGAACAGCGCCGCCAGGATGCCGACGAGCAGGAACATCGAGCCGCCGCCGAAGTCACCGGTCAGGTTCAGCGGCGGGACGGGGCGCTCACCCGCCCGCCCGATCGAGTGCAGCACACCGTTGAGCGAGATGTAGTTGATGTCGTGGCCGGCCTGCAGTCGGCGGGGTCCGGTCTGGCCCCAGCCCGTCATGCGTCCGTAGATCAGCCGTTCGTTGACCTTTGCGCAGTCCTCCGGACCCAGGCCGAGCCGTTCGGTGACGCCGGGGCGCAGGCCCTCGATCAGCACGTCGGCCTTCGCGACGAGCCGCAGCACGAGTTCGCGCCCCTCGTCGCTCTTGAGGTCGGCTGCCACCGACCGGCGGTTTCGCAGCGTGGCCTCACGCTTGCTCAGCGGGATGCCGCCCAGCTTGCCCGGCCGCTCGATGCGCACCACGTCGGCGCCGAGATCGCCAAGGATCATCGATGCGTGCGGCCCGGGTCCGATGCTCGCGAGTTCGATCACCCGCAACCCATGTAGTGGTCCCGCCATGCTTACCGCCCTTCGTTGGACTAACGCTCCCGGATCGCCGACATAGCTTACTTGTATAACCAAGTGGATCAGTCCTAGGGTGCAGCCATGACAACCGTCGACTCGAGCGGGCAGACGTACACCGGCATCGACGACCTGCTCGTCGAGCTGAAGGGCGGCGTTCTGCACCTGACCATGAACCGGCCGGACAGCCTCAACTCGCTGACCGCCGCGATGTTCCGGACGATCACCTCGACTCTCGAGCAGGCCGGCACCGACCCACGGGTCAAGGTTGTCCGCCTGGGCGGCTCCGGCCGGGGCTTCTCGTCAGGGGCGGGCATCAGCGACAAGGACCAGGCGCAGAAATCGGAAGACGGACCCGAATCGGTGCTCAGGGCGGCCAACGACGCCGCGCGAGCGATCGTCAACGTGCCGCAGCCCGTGGTTGCGGTCGTGCAGGGCCCGTGCGCGGGGGTCGGGGTGTCATTGGCGCTCGCGTCCGACGTCGTCGTCGCGTCGGAGAAGGCGTACTTCATGTTGGCGTTCACCAAGATCGGACTGATGCCCGACGGTGGCGCATCGGCGTTGATCGCTGCGGCGGTCGGTCGCATCCGGGCCATGCGGATGGCGTTGATGGCCGAACGCATCAGCGCCCACGATGCCTTCGATTGGGGCCTCGTGTCCGCCGTGCATCCGGCCGAGGAACTCGAGGCCGAGGCCGACAAGGTGATCGCCACACTGCTGAACGGACCCGCCGTGTCGCTGCGCAAGACCAAGCACGCGATCAACGCCGCAACGCTGACGGAGCTCGAGGCGGCCATCGGCCGCGAGACCGAGGGCCAACTGGTGCTGCTCGATTCACCCGATTTCCATGAGGGCGCGCGCGCCTTCCAGGAGCGACGGCAGGCGAACTTCACCGACTCCTAGCCGCGTAAGCCCGCGAACAAGAGTGCACTCGGCAATTGAAAATCGGTGGACTCGGGGTCAACCGGTCAGCGACCATCGATAGGTGAGTACGCAATTCGAGATCGAACAGCCGGTGCGCGCCGCCGGCGGTTGGCGCGTACTCGCACCGTTCCAGAGCCGCGATTACCGCCTCCTCATCGCCGCCGTTTCACTGTCGATCTTCGCCGAGGGCATGTGGGCCGTCGTGATGGCGCTGCAGGTCATCGAGCTCAAGAACGACCCGGCGGCACTTTCGCTTGTCGCGACATGCCTGGGCGTTGGCTTGGTCGCCTTCCTGCTGGTCGGCGGAATCGCCGCCGATCGCTTCGATCAGCGCGCGATCATCATCGTCGTCGAGGCCGTCAACGTCACCGTCACCTCGGTGGTCGCGGTGCTGGGACTGACCGGCGCATTGCAGATCTGGCACATGGCCGTCGCCGCTGCGGCGTTGGGTATCGCAGCGGCGTTCTTCTTCCCGGCCTACAGCGCCATCCTGCCGAGGATCCTGCCCGCCGAACAACTGTTGGCGGCCAACGGAGTCGAAGGTGTGGTGCGCCCTGTGTTTCAGCGCGCCGTCGGTCCCGCGGTCGCGGGCATGCTTGTGGGTGCGACGATGCCGGCGCTGGGCTCGGTCGTCGTCGCGGCGTTGTTCGCCGTTGGCCTGGTGCTGCTGATCGCCAACAGACCCGCCAAAACGCCTGCCCCCGAACCGGTCCAGGAGCGTATGCACCTGGTGCACGATCTGCGCGACGGCTTCGTCTTCATGCTGCGCACGCCGTGGTTGGTGTGGACGTTGCTGTTCGCGAGCATGTTCGTGCTCGTGGTGCTGGGCCCCATCGAGGTGCTGCTGCCGTTCATCGCCAACGACCGGTTCCACGACGGCGCGAGCGCCTACGGCTTCATCCTGGCGTTCTTCGGAATGGGCAGCGCCCTTGGCGCGCTTGGGGTGTCATCGCGCCGGCTGCCACGTCGCTACCTCACGGTGATGATGGCGATGTGGGGCGTCGGCTCCATCCCGTTGGTGATCGTCGGCTTCACGTCGTCGTTCACATTGATGGCGGTCGCGACGTTCGTCATCGGCGTCACGGACGGGGCGGGCATGGTCATCTGGGGCACACTGCTGCAGCGACGGGTCCCGCGGGAGATGCTGGGCCGGGTGTCGAGCCTGGACTTCTTCGTCTCACTGGCCTTCATGCCGGTGTCGTTCGCGATCGTCGGCCCGCTGTCGAAAGTCGTTTCGATGCAGACGATCTTCCTCGTGGCAGGCCTCGCGCCGGTGGTGCTGGCGGCGGTCGCGATGTACGCGGCGAAGATGCGGCGCGACGAGTTGGCGCACCCGCTGCGTTAAACGCCGAACATCGGGGGAAGTGCGAGCACCATGACCAGACCCCAGAAGAAGTGGGTCAGCATCGGTGCGAGCACTCCCCCGGTCGCTCGGCGCTCGAACGCACACACCGTGCCGAGAATGATCGCCGCCACGCCGAGCATCGGGTTGCCCGTGGTGACAGCCGTCGCGATGACGTAGAGAACCGTCGACACCAGCACCGGATGGAAGCGTCCCAGCGCGGTGTACAGCGCGCCACGGAAGAACATCTCCTCGGCCACACCGTTGACGACCGTGATGAACGTGACCAGCAGCAGCGGCCCGTAGTCAGCGAATTCCAGTACGCGGGTGATGTATTCGCGCACACCGGGAATCTCGCGGGCGATCAAGCCACCGACGATGAATACGGCACCCAGCACCAAGCCGACAGCCGTCCCGGTGAGCCACGGACGCTGGTTGCGTCCACGGAATCGAATACAGCCGAGATGCAGCGGGCCCGACGCCAACGCGCCGACCGCCCACACCCCGGCCAACGCCAGCGTGAGCCAGTAGAACGAACTGTCTCCCGGCGGCCGGGTCAGCGAGTACCCGAGCAGCGCAGCGCCGATCACCAACACGACCGCGACGACGATGCGTCTGCGCCGGATCACCGAGGGTGGCTCGTGATGCGGCACCGGGCACGCGCCGATGATGTCCTTGGCTTCGGCCAGCCATCGCGGCCGCGTCGTGGCGGGCTGGGTCACGCCGACTTCACCTTCGGGACAAGGCCGATGGCTGTGTCGAGTCCGGTGCGCACCGCCGCGGCGACCGGGCCCGGCACGGCACCGAGCAGCGCCAGCGCCGGCCGCGCGAACGACGGGGTGATTGAGCTGGCCAATTGCCGGATGCGGAAGGTGTCGCCGCCCGCCCATGTCGGGTCGGTGTCAGCCAGGTGGTGCGGATCGGCGAGTGCGTCGACCGGTTGCGGCTTACGGCTCGACAGCGCCCGCGCGATCGCCTCATCGATCCCGACGAGGCCGCCGGGAGGATCGGGTACCAGATCACGAAGACCGTTGCCGGAGGCCAGCATTGGATGGTCCAGCGACTCGACGAGATCGGAGGCCAGCCCGCCGGGCACCGGCAGCACCGCCGACGTCACCAACGACACCAGCCCGGTGTCCACGCCGTTGACGGGCAGTTCGGCGCGCCACTTACCGGCGATCCGCGCGTACGTCCGAAGGAGATCGGCGTACGACGTGGTCTCCGGCCCGCAGATGTCGTACGCGCCGGCGGGCACGTCGGCCCCGGCAGCGGCGACCAGGTAGTAGACGACGTCGCGAATCGAGATCGGGTCGATCGGATTGACCGACCACCCGGGCATCGGCATCAGCAGGAATCGGTCGGCGACATAACGCAACATCTCGAACGACGTCGAGCCCGACCCGATGATCATCGCCGCACCCAGCCAGACGACGTCGGGGCCGCCGGCCACGCTGAGCGACTCGGCGACTTCGGCGCGGCTGCTCAGATGTTCGGAGAGGTTGTCGTCGTCGGGGACGAACCCGCCGAGGTACACGATGCGACGGACGCCGGCCGCCTTCGCCGCGTTCGCCACAGTGGCCGCCGCTCGGTTGTCCGCTTCGCGAAAGCCGGGCTGCCCTATCCCGTGCACCAGGTAGTAGACGACGTCCACCGGGCCCGCCGCGTCCAAGGCGTGCCGCACCGATTCGGCGTTGTGCGCGTCCAACGCGACGCCCTTGACGCGGTCGTGCCAGCCGAAGTCGGCCAGTCGGGCAGGGTTTCGGGTGGCGGCGACGACGTCGTGACCCGCGTCGAGCAGGGCGGTCACGAGCCGCGATCCGACATAGCCGGTCGCGCCGGTCACCAGTATTCGCTCGTTGCTCACGGTAGGGCTGTACCCCGAGACAACCGAATCACAACCTCGATCAGGAGCTGTCGGCGACGCGGTGCAACTCGACGAGCGCCTGGTACACCTGCGCGTTGTGCCGATTGTGCGCGACTTCGGCGTCGCTGAGAGTGCGCCGAATCTTGCCGGGCACTCCTGCCACCAGCGATCGCGGCGGTACGACGAAACCCTGCGGCACCAACGCGCTGGCGGCGATCAGCGATCCTGCGCCGATCTTGGCGCCGTTGAGGATCACCGCGCCCATCCCGATGAGGCAACCGTCCTCGACCTCGCATCCGTGCAGAACGGCGTTGTGCCCGACGCTGACGTTGGCGCCGATGCGCACCGGAAATCCGGGGTCGACGTGGATGGTGACCCCGTCCTGGATGTTGGTGCCGGCGTTGATCTCGATGGGTTCGGCCTCCGCGCGCAGGGTGGCGCCGTACCAGACGCTGGCCCTCGCGGCGAGCGACACCTGACCGATCAGGCTCGCGTTCGGCGCCACCCAACTCTCGGCGTGCAGTGCGGGCGCGCGACCGCGGATGGTCAGGAGCAGCGGCTCAGGCATGCACGCATCGTATGCAGGCGCCGACCCGCGGTCGGACGTCGGTGCGCTTTGATCGCCGATCATGACATCCTGACCCGATGACATCTCCGACAGCACTCGAGGTCGTCGACGGCGTCGACCTCGCCGGCAAGGTCTGCGTCGTCACCGGGGCGTCGGCAGGACTGGGCCGCGAATCGGCACGGGCACTCGCCAAGACCGGTGCGCACGTCATCCTCGCCGCGCGCAATCGGCAGGCGCTCGACGACACCGAGGCGTGGATCCGCGCCGAGATCCCGGGCGCGCTGACGTCGACCGTCGAATTGGACCTCACATCGCTGGCGTCGGTCCGTTCGGCGGCGGAGGCGATAAGCACCGCTGCGCCCGCGATCCACGTGCTGATGAACAACGCAGGAGTGATGTTCACCCCGTTCGGCCGGACGGCCGAAGGCTTTGAAATGCAGTTCGGCACAAACCATCTCGGACATTTCGAGCTCACCCGGCTGCTGATACCCCAACTCGTTGCCGCAGGCGGCGCGCGGATCGTCACGCTGTCGTCGGATGGCCACCGGCTTTCCGACATCGACCTCGATGACCCGAATTGGCAGCGTCGGGAGTACGACAAGTTCGCCGCCTACGGTGCGTCGAAGACGGCCAACATCCTGCACGTGGTCGAACTGGACCGGCGGCTGCGCGACCAACGTGTCAGGGCCTATGCCGTGCACCCGGGAATTGTGGCGACTTCGCTCGCGCGCCACATGACCCGCGACGACTTCACCGCGCTTACGCAGTTCGCACCGTCGGATCCCAACCAGGAGAAGGTCGACGTCCGTCGCGATTTCACGGTGCCCGAGTTCGGCGCGGCCACGCAGGTGTGGGCTGCGGTCAGCGGCGATCTCGCCGACGTCGGCTCGGTGTATCTCGCGGACTGCCGCATACAAGAGGACGTCGCACGGTACGCGGTGGACGACGCGCGCGCCCGACAGCTGTGGGACGTCTCGGAGAGCCTCTGCGCCGTCGCGGTGCCCGAAGACGCCTAGGCGCCCTGATAGACCTTGCGGTAACTCGACGGCGACATCCCGACGCCGCGACGCAGGTGATGGCGAAGGTTTCCGCCAGACCCAAGGCCCGACAGTCTGGCCACCTCGTCGACCGAATGGTCTTGTGACTCAAGGAGTTCGCGGGCAAGGTCGATGCGGCGGTTGCGGATCCACGTCCCGGGCGCCTGGCCGGTCTCTTCGCGGAAGCGCCTGTTGAACGTGCGCGCACTCATCTTGGCGTGCCGGGCGAGCCGCTGCACCGTCAGCTCGTCGTCGAGATGCTGGAGTGCCCACTCGCGCGTCGCCGCGGTCGAGGAGTGATCGGGTGCGGGCATCTGCCGTTCGATGAACTGCGCCTGGCCGCCCTCGCGCCACGGCGGCACGACGCAGTACTTTGCGACCGCATTGGCCACCTGCGCACCGTGGTCGGATCGAATGATGTGCAGACACAAGTCGATTCCGGCCGCAAGCCCCGCTGAACTGAGGACGTCACCGTCGTCGACGAAGAGCACGTTCTCGTCGACGCGCACACGCGGGTGCAAGCGGCGGAGGTCGTCGGCGAATCGCCAGTGGGTGGTGGCCGGGCGTCCGTCGAGCAGTCCCGCCGCCGCGAGCACGAACGCCCCGGTGCAGATCGACACGAGTCGGGTGCCGGGACGGATCAGCGCCAGCGCTGCGGCGACGTCGGGCTCCAGCGTGCCGTCGATCCGCGCCGGCGGATAGCGGGTGCCCGGGACGACCACGGTGTCGGCGGTCGCCAGGGCCTCCTGGCCGGCCTCGGCTACCACCGCGAAGCCGGTCGTCGCGGGCACGGGGTCGCGGGACAGTGCGCACGTCACCACGTCGTAGAGCGGCTTGCCATCGGCGTCGTGTGCGTTCGAGAACAGCAGCGGCGCGATGCTGGCATCGAAACCCACGACGGGCGGCAGGAGCAGGACGGCGATGCGGTGCACGCACCCAGTTTGGCATGTTTTTGACGAATGATGTCATTCATGCCACTAGTCGTGCCGAAATCGGTACGCGAGGGTGATGCGGTGACGTCGACCGCCCCGCAGAAACCCAGCCAGGAGTCCACGCGGAAGCCCCACATCCACTGGGCCTGGGTGGTCGCGGCCGTCAGCTTCGTCGCGATCCTCGGTGCGGCGGGTTTCCGATCCGTGCCGGGCGTGATGATGAACCCGCTGCATCACGAGTTCGGCTTCTCCCACGGCGTGGTCGGACTGGCGATGTCGGTCAACATGACGCTGTTCGGCCTCATGGCACCGTTCGCCGCCGCGCTGATGGACCGCTTCGGTGTGCGCCCGGTGCTGTCGGGAGCGCTGCTGATGATCGCCGGGGGTTCGGCGCTGTCGGTGACGATGACGACCAGTTGGCAGCTGGTGTTGCTGTGGGGCGTACTCGTCGGCGCCGGCACAGGCGCGATCTCGATGGGCTTCGTCGCCACGATCGCGACGCGCTGGTTCGAGGCACGGCGCGGCCTCGTGACGGGGGTGTTGACCGCCGCGAGCGCGACGGGGCAGCTGATCTTCCTGCCGGTCGTCGCCGAGGTCACCACCAGGCACGGGTGGCGCTGGGCCTCGCTGATCGTCGCGGCCGCCGCGTTGTGCGTCGTCCCGCTGGTGTTGGTGTTCATGCGAAACTATCCGCAGGACAAGGGTTTAACGGCCTACGGTGCGACGACTGCGACCGAACCGGCCGAGGTTCCTGCGTCCAGCTTTCGCGCCGCGTTCGACGGTCTGCTGATCGGTGCGCGCGTGCCTGCGTTTTGGCTACTGGCCGCCAGCTTCGCCATCTGCGGGATGACGACGAACGGGTTGATCGGCACGCACTTCATCCCCGCGGCCAACGATCACGGCATGCCCACGACCGTCGCGGCCGGCCTGCTGGCGACCATCGGCATTCTCGACGTCGCGGGCACGGTGTTCTCCGGATGGCTGACCGACCGCGTCGATCCGCGCCTTCTGCTCGTCGTCTACTACAGCGGGCGCGGGATCTCGCTGCTGGCGTTGCCGTCGCTGCTCTCGCCGCAGGCTGAACCCAGCACATGGGTGTTCGTCATCTTCTACGGCCTGGACTGGGTGGCCACCGTGCCCCCGACGATCGTGTTGTGTCGCGACTACTTCGGCAGTCGGTCCCCCGTCGTGTTCGGCTGGGTGTTCGCATCCCACCAACTGGGGGCGGCAGTGGCCGCGGCGGGCGCCGGTTGGCTGCGTGATGTGGACGGCGGCTATGACGTGGCGTTCTACCTCGCAGGCGGCCTTTGCTTCGCCGCTGCGGCATTCTGTGGCCAGATCCGCAAAGCGCAGGTCAGAGCGCCTGCCACGTGAGTTTCGGCTGGTTCGCACTTTGGCGTGGGCCCACTACGGGCTTTAACATGCGTTGCGACTGAAGAGACTCGAGGAGCACACGTGAAGACCCGCACCAGCAAGGCCATCGGAGCCGCCGCCGGAATCGCCGCCATCGCGCTGTCAGTTCCCCTGGCAGTGACCGCCTACGCCGAGCCGACCGAGGCCCCGACGCTCGAGATCCCCGATCCGCAGGGGCCGGGCTGTGACGAGTTCAAGACCGAGGTGCCCAACTACAAGTCGCTGGCGAACTCGCCGGTGGGCGCCGCGCTGCAGAGCATCCCCGAGGCAAGCACCTTCTACTCGGCGATCTCGGGCGGCTTCAATCCCGCGGTCAACATCGTGCCGGTCCTGGAGAACGGGCCGTACGTGGTGTTCGCGCCCACCAATGAGGCGTTCGCGGCGCTGCCGCCCGCACAGCTCGACGCGCTCAAGGCCGATCCGGCCGCGTTGAGCGACCTTGTCTACTACCACGAGTTCCTCGGCCTGCTCGGCAACGAGGACGTCAAGGGACAGCGGCCGACCCAGCAGGGTGCCGAGATCAACGTCGAGGGCGAGGGCGGCGACATCACCGTCAACGACGCCAAGCTGGTCTGCGGTGCGATCTTCGCCAAGAATGCGCGGATCTACTTGATCGACACCGTGCTCGATCCGAAGTCGCCGCCGGAGCCGCTGACGCCGTCGTCGACTTCGACTACGTCGACCACCACGACGACGACCAGCGAGACCACCCCGACCGAGACTCCCGCCGCCGAAGCGCCGGCCTCGGTGGCCTCGGTGGCGCCGTCGTCGGAGCCCGAGCCGATGCCGGCCGCCGACGCCCCGATCGGCTGAGTTTTCTTGCGATTTCGGCGTGTTTAGTCTCGCTGAGCGGTACCCAGCACGCCGAAATCGCGATAAGCCCTGGCGACTCGTGTGACGAACTGGTAGACGCCGTCCTCATCGGGCGCCAGTGGTCCCGGCCGGGCATGCGGTGACGACAGTCCCCGCTGCACCGACTCGCACGCCGCCCAGTCTTGACGGTTCGTCAGGTCCCAGAAGTCGACCGCATACGACGGGTCGAAATCAGGCTGGGCCGCAACGTCTTTCGGGAACGCCCAGGCGCACTCGACATGCGTGCGGTCGGCGGCCAGCGGTGTCATCATGTGGGTCATCACGTAGTCGGGGTGCAGGCTCACGAGCAGGTTCGGATATCCGACGAGATACATCACGCTGCGCAGCTCGCGTTCGGACAGACCGGCGATGGCCACACCGCCACTCTTGCCCGTCAGCGACATCGTCTCTGCCCCTTCGACGATCGACATCCAGCCGCCCATCCACGAGCCCTTGAGGTCGAGGTTCTCGCCGCTGGTCGGCGGGCTGATCCTGGACAGCTCCGGATGGATCGCCGAGCAGTGGTAGCACTCCTGATAGTTCTCGGCGATGACCTTCCAGTTGGTGGCCAGCTCGTAGGAGTGCCGCGCGACGACGGTCAACTCCTCCGGCCGATACGGGCCGACGATCTCCTCCAGACCCGCGACGTGGTCGGCGAATTCGACGTCCTGGCCACTCGGGTCGACGAACAGCCAGCCGTGCCAGTTCACCAGTCGCAACTCGGCAAGCCCGAACTCCTTGGGCTCGAAGCCTTCGACATCACCGAACGACGGGGCGTTCCGCAGTCGGCCGTCGAGGCGGTAGGACCATGAGTGGTACGGACACACGATGCTGCGACCCTTGGTCACGGTGTTGCACGCCAACAGCTCGTGCCCGCGATGCCTGCACGTGTTCGCGAACGCGCGAATGACGTCGTTCTCGGCTCGCACCAGAAGCGTCGCATTGGCGCCGGTGCCCACTGCCTTCTGCGCACCGACGCCGACGAGGTCGGCCGCATGCCCGACGCACGACCATCCCGAGAAGATGTGGTCCTGTTCCCATGCGAACACCGCCGGATCGACATATGCCTCGCGTGGCAGCATCCGCGACTGACCGAACGGCGCCAGCGCAGCGGCCAGCCCGTCGGCAGGGACAGGAGCCGAACCCTGCTGTTTGAACATACAGTCAGCCTACTGCGCTGGGCCGCCCCGGTCTACAGGGCGTGAGCGACATGCTTGACCCGGGTGTAGTCCTCGAGTCCGTAAAGCCCCAGGTCCTTGCCGTAGCCCGATGACCCGAAACCCCCATGCGGCAGTTCGGAACCCATCGGTGCGTGGGTGTTCACCGAGACCGCACCGAAATCGAGGTCACGAAGGAATCGCATTGCGCGCGAATGGGAACGCGTCCACACACTCGCGGTCAGCCCTTGCTCGACGCCGTTGGCCAATACCAACGCTTCCTCGTCGTCGTGGAACGACTGCACGGTGACAACCGGGCCGAAGATCTCCGACTGCACCAGGTCGTCATCCTGGTGTAGGCCGGCAATCACCGTCGGCTCGAGGAAGAACCCGTCGCTGTCGGGTGCCGCGCCACCCGCGACGAGCTTGGCGTGTGCCGGTGTCGCCGCCAACATCGACTGCACCCGCTGGCGGTGTTCGGCTGAGATCAACGGTCCGATCGTGGTGGTGCGGGCCGCTTCGGCCAACCGCTGCACAACGTCGTCGTAGACGGATTCGTGTGCGATCACCCGGCTTGCGGCGGTGCAGTCCTGCCCCGCGTTGTAGAACGCGGCGAAGGCGACCTGCTCGACGGTGGCCTCGAGATCGGCGTCGTCGAAGACCAATACGGGCGCATTGCCGCCGAGTTCGAGATGCACGCGGGCGAACCGGTCCGCGGCGGCATGCGCCACAGCGCGCCCGGTGCGCGGTGAACCGGTCACCGCCACCATCGCGACATGCGGATGCGCGGCCAGCGCGGCGCCCGCCTCTCCCCCGCCGCACACGACGTTGAACACTCCGGCCGGCAGGACATCAGACAACAGCTCGGCCATGCGTGACGTCGAAGATGGTGTCAGCTCAGAGGGTTTCAGCACGACAGTGTTGCCTGCCGCCACTGCGGGCGCCCATTTCCACGCCGCCATCATGAACGGGTAGTTCCACGGCGTGATCTGCCCGCAGACGCCGACCGGTTCGCGTCGGATGCCGGAGGTGATGCCGTCGATGTATTCGCCGATGCTGCGGCCTTCCGGTGTGCGGCAGGCTCCGGCGTAGTAGCGGACGACGTCGATGCTCGCCGGGATCTCCTCGTCCCGTGTGACATCGGCCGGTTTTCCGGTGTCGGTCACCTCGAGCTCGGCCAGCTCGTCGGCATGCGCATCGAGGACGTCGGCAGCGGCCAGCAGCATCGCAGACCTTGCGGCGGGTGTGGTGCGCCGCCATTCGTCGAACGCCGTGCGCGCGGCGGCGACGGCCAGATCGATGTCGGCGGAGGTGGATTCGGTGGCGAACCCGTGCACCGCCCCGGATGCCGGATCGATGAGTTCACGGCGGTTGCCTTCGGAGGCAGCGACCGAACGGCCGTCGATCACGTTGAGAATCACGTCGTTACGCCTCTCCCGCGAATGCCCCGATCCCGCGGTCTTTCGTTGTGGTGTCTGATCGGGTCATGTACCGATAGACGATGAATCCAATGGTGACGGCCGCCAGCGCTGCGAGCAGGAGCAGTGTGGCCAACGCGTTGAGCGCGGGGGTTGGCGCGGCGCGGGCGGTGTTGTAGATCTTCACCGACACCGGTTCGCTAGAGGCTGCGCCGGACAGATAGCGCACCAACACGAAGTCGTCGATGACGTCGGCGAAGACCAGCACCGTGCTGGCGAAGATCGCGGGCATCAGCATCGGCATGATGATCCGGCGCAGCGCCCCGAGTGGCGAGGCGCCGAGATCCATTGCAGCCTCTTCGTATTGAGGCCCAATCGTGGCGAGTCGTGCCCGTACGAGCACCGCGGGGTAGGACACCTGGAAGGTGACGAGACCGATCACCTGGGCGGTGGTGCCCAGATTGATCGGGACCGCCACCGTGGTGATCACGAACAGCAGCGCGACGGCGAGCAGCACCTCCGGCAGCACGAACGAGATCAGCATCAAGAAGTTCGCCCCGTTGGGCAGCCTGCCCCGCCACCGGTCGATGCCGATCGCGAACAACGTCCCCAGCGGGACGGTGATCAGTGTCGCGATCACGCCCAGCTTCAGAGTCTGTAGCAGTGCGGTGTGCAGTGCGTCGTTGTGCCACACCGAAAGCGTCTCGTCACCCCAGTACCACCGGGTTGAGAAGCCCTGCCAGGTGGTTCGCGAGCGGCCGGCGTTGAACGAGTAGAGCACCGCGATGACGACCGGCAGCAGCGACCAGACCACGTAGCCGATGGTGATCGCGATCAGGAATCGTGGTGGCCGCCACGGGTTGTTCCACCACGCGACCGGACCTCTCATGTCGACACCTCGCTGCCCCGTGTCACCGAACGCAGGTAGTAGAGCATCGGCAGCAATGCGATGAGGAATACCAGCATGACGAACGCCCCGGCCTGACCGGTTTGGCCGGGGGCCTGTACGCCGTCGTTGATCAGGTTGCCGACCATGGTCGTTTTCGGCGATGCCGACAACATGTCGTTGGTGAAGTAGTCGCCGAGCATCGGCAGACAGGTCAGCAGCAGCGCCGCCACGATCGTGGGCCGGCACAACGGCAGTGTTACGCGCCAGAACGACGAGAAGCGGTCGGCGCCAAGGTCACGCGACGCCTCGAGCATCGGCTGCGAAAGTCGGTCGAGGCCGGCATACAGAGGCAGGATCATGTACGGGACATAGCCGTACACGAGCCCGAGGATCACCACCACGGGTTGACCGGTCAGCCATTTGATGTCCGGCGTGAAGAGGCCGCCGAAGCTGAGCACCTTGTTCAAGAGCCCGTCGTCCTGCAGCAGGTTCACCCACGCGAACATCCGCATCATGTAGCTGATCCAGAACGGCGCGATCAACAGCGCGAGCAACAACCCCTTGCGCTTCCCGGCGAGCCGGGCCACGTAGTACGAGACCGGGAAGGCGATGAGTAGGCACAGCGCACTGGCCACCAGCACGTAGACGAACGTGCGCATGATCGCCGGGCCGTACACACCGTTCTCGCCGACGATGTGGGTCAGCACATAGGTGAACTGGGTGGGATCCCACTCGAGTGGGTTCCACACCGGGATGGGCGTGCGGAACAGCGGATCGATCTGACCGAAGACGATGCACAACACCACATAAAGCGGGAAGAGGAAAAACACGCACAGCCAGACGATTCCGGGCGCGGCCAGCACGGCCCACACCCGATTGCCACGCTCCCGGGCCGGTGGAGCCTGCCGCGACGGCGCGGCGACTACCGGGACCGCCACTGCTTCTTACGACCCGCCGCCGGCCTGGAAGGCCTGCCACACGTTGCGCCAGGCGGTCTCGTTGGCGGCATCGAGTTCCAGCAACCGGTAGCCGTTGTCGAAGTACTCGGGTCGCACGATCGCCGACTGCAGGTGCTCCGGGATGAACTCCTCTTGGACAAGGGAATCCGGGGTTATGCTGTTCTGCGGTGGCTGGTAACCGATCGCGGTGAAGTTCTCCATCGCCACCTCGGGATCGAGCATGTGATTGATGAAGAGGTGCGCAAGGACCGGATTCTTGCCGCCGCGCAGCGTCACGAGCATGTCGTTGTCGACGAGTCCCTTGCCGTCCGAGGGGAACCAGTACCGAAGAATCTCCGGGCCGGTGCCTTCGGGCAGGTAGGACTGCGCGTTGATGATGTCGCCGGACCACATCTGCGCCAGACCCATCTGTCCGGCGGGCAGGTCGTTGTACATCGTGATGGTGACCTTCGGCGAGGTCGCTTTCACCAGCTCCTGCAGTTGCTCACCGACCATCTTCAGATCGTCGGCATTCGATGTGTTGACGTCCGTGATGCCGTTCTTCAGCAGCACCATCGCCATCGCGGTGTGGAAGTCGTCGAGGATCGCCGTCTTGCCCTTGTACTGCGGATCCCACAGCGATGCATACGGATTGGACAACGCGCCGATATCGGCGGGCACCTGGTCGGTGCGCCAACCGATTCCGGTCGTGTAGATGGTGTACGGCACGCTGTACTGCCAACCCTGGTCGTACCACGGGTTGGTGAAGCTGGGCCACACGTTCTTGATGTTGGGAATGTAGGAGTGGTTCAGCGGACGCAGCAGCCCGCCGTTCACCAGGCGGCTGATCTCCGTGTAGTTGGCGTTGTAGATGTCGAAGTCCACACCGCTGCGAAGCTTGGTGATCGCCTCGTCGCCGTCGTTGAAAGTCGACACCTCGATCTTGATGCCGTACTTGTCCTCGAAGCTCTTCATCGCCTGCGGGCTGAGGTAGTCGGCGTAGTTGTAGATCTTGAGCGTCGCGCCCTTCTCCGGCGCGAGACCGTCGGCGATCGGCTTGTTGTCGTCGGCGATCGGCCATTTCACCGGATTGTCCGGCGAGGCGAGAGTCAGGCTGGGCCCTCCCGATGAAGGTCCCGACTTCGAGCACGCCGCGAGGAATGCGGGCAGGGACGGCGCCGCGGCGGCGAGAACCGCTGCGCGCACCAGAAACTGCCGGCGGCTCGGAGGTGTGGGCATTGGGACCTCCCGTTGATTTCGCGCCTTGTTGCTGGTAGGACTCTCGCATAGACTGAATGCTCAGTCAACCGTTGCGGAGTGGAGGTTCGACGTGTCCCCGTCGGTGGTGGAGTCCAAGGCGGCTGACACCGTAGACCAGCTGATTCTCGATGAGGAGAAGCGCTTTTTGCGGCGCCAGCCGCGCAGCACGGAACTCATCACCCGAGCGCGCGAACACCTCGCCGGCGGCGCGACGTCGAACTGGCAGATCGCCGAGCCGCAGGCCGTGTGGATGAGCCACGGGAAGGGCTCGAAGGTCTACGACGTCGACGGCAACGAGTACGTCGACATGCACGGCGGTTACGGCGCTTCCATTGCCGGGCATGCGCACCCGGCGATCGTCGAAGCGGTCAGTGACCGGGTCCGGCGCGGTACGCATTTCGCCCAACCGACTGAGGACGCCATCTGGATCGCCGGCGAGTTGGCGCGGCGGTTCGATCTTCCGCTGTGGCGGTTCGCCAACTCCGGCACCGAGGCGACCATGGATGCGGTGCATCTGGCACGCTCACTGACGGGCCGCGATCTGATCATCAAGGTCGAGGGCTGCTATCACGGCCACCATGATTCCGTACAGGTGTCTGTCCTTCCGGAGGCCGACGAAGTCGGACCGCGCGAGCACCCCACGCCGGTGCCCGGCAACTCCGGTATCCCCACCGCGATCCGCGATCTCGTGATCGTGGTGCCGTTCAACGACGCCGAAGCGGTGGCTCGCGCGCTCGCCGAGCACCGCGGGCAGGTGGCCGCGATGATCCTCGAGCCCGTGATGATGAACGCCGGCATCATCCCGCCCGACGCCGGCTATCTCGCCGCCATCCGCGAGCTGGTGCACGCCGAAGGCGCACTCCTGATCTACGACGAGGTGAAGACCGGCTTCACCACCGGGCCGGGCGGCGTGACAGCGCGCAGCGGCGTGGTCCCCGACATGGTCTGCCTTGCCAAGGCATTGGGCGGCGGTATCGCGGTCGCGGCGATCGGCGGCACCCGCCAGGTGATGTCGGCGATCGCCGACGGCCGCTACGAACAGGTCGGCACGTTCAACGGGAACCCGCTGGCGATGGCGGCCACTCGCGCCACGTTGACCGACGTGTTGACCCCGCAGGCCTACGCACACCTCGACGAACTCGCAGCGCGGCTCTCCGGCTCCCTGGAATCCGTCATCGCGCAGCACGGCGCCGGCTGGCACGTCGTCGTCGCGGGCGCCAAGGGGTGTGTCACCTTCCGCCGTGACCGCGTGCGCGAGTTTCGGGATTTTCTGGACATTGACGCCCGACTCGGCCACCTGCACTGGCTGATGCAGCACAATGGCGGTGTGTTTCTCCCGCCGTGGGGGAAGGTGGAGCAATGGTTGTTGTCAGTTCAGCACCAGCGCGACGATGTCGACCGATTCGCCGCGAACTTCGCGAGGTTCGCCGACGCGGTGATGCCGCCGGTCGCGTGAACGAAGGCTGGGCTCGGTGACAGGCGGCGAGATCCAACTGCATCAGTTGGTCAAGTCGTTCGACGGCGTCCCCGCTGTCATGGGCATCGACCTGAATATCCCTGCGGGCAAGTTCTATTCGCTGCTCGGCGCTTCCGGTTGCGGCAAGACCACGACACTGCGGATGATCGCGGGCTTCGAGAAGCCCGACTCCGGCCGGATCGAGTTGGATGGCCGCGACGTGGCCGCGGATCCACCCCACCGGCGGCCGGTCAACACCGTCTTCCAGACCTATGCGTTGTTCCCGTTCATGACGGTCTGGGACAACGTCGCATTCGGATTGAGGTATCAGAAGTCCTCGCGCGAGGAGACCAAGCGCCGGGTCGGCGAGGCACTCGAGCTGGTACGGATGAGTGATTTCGCCAAACGGCGTCCGGCTCAGCTGTCCGGCGGCCAGCAGCAGCGGGTCGCGCTGGCCCGGGCCCTGGTGCTGCGTCCGAGCGTGTTGTTGCTCGACGAGCCCCTCGGCGCGCTGGACGCAAAGCTGCGCAAACAACTGCAACTGGAACTGCGGGCGATGCAGCGCGAGGTCGGCATCACCTTCGTCTATGTGACGCATGACCAAGAAGAAGCGCTCACGATGAGCGACCAGATCGCAGTGCTGGCGGAGGGCCGCGTCGAACAGGTGGGTCCACCGCAGGAGATCTACTCCGCGCCTGCCACCACGTTCGTCGCTGGATTCCTCGGCGCCGCCAACATCTTCGACGCCGTCGTCCTCGAGACGGGTGGCGCGACGACGGTCTGCGAAACGCTGAACACGCGTCTCGGCGCGGCCGTCGGCGACTCCGTAGAGCTCGGTGCGGCGGCGATCGTCATCCGGCCCGAACGGATCAGCCTGCAATCGCCGGGCGAGCCGGTTGGCCAGGGCCGCAACGTGATTGGTGGAGTCGTCTCGGAAGTGGTCTACCTCGGCAACTGCACGCAGGTGCACGTCGACGTCGGCGCACCGGCTCCGCTGGTGGTCGAGGTGCCTAACCACGCAGGTCCCCGGTCGGTCGCGCATGAACCTGGCGCCCAGGTCAACTGCGTGTGCACGCACGACGCAGTGCGGGTACTGCACCGCAGCCAGGCTCAGGTGGTCGCCGATCCGGTGGCCGACGAGGTGAGCGCTCTCACGCCTTCTTGACGCGTGCCCTGCCGTTCACCCGTTTCTTCTCCGGCGCGAGGTTGAGTTCCCGCTCGGCGAATCGCATTGCGATGTCGTAAGCCAGATCCGAGTCGATCTCAGGGTCGTCGAGTGCCACCTGGATGGAGAGTCCGTCGAGGAGCGCCGCGAATTCCAGCGCGAACATGCGGGGATCGACCTTCGCGTCGAACTCCGACGGGTCCGCCGATTTGATCGCATCGACGACCATCGCCCGCCATCGGGCGTCGAGTTCCTCGCGGTCGGACTTGATTTCGTCGTGGCGGAACGCCTGGGCCCAGAGGTCGAACCACAGTCCCCACGCGCCGGGGATCTCTTCGCTGCCCTCCCGCACGCACGTCCACCTGATCAGCAACGACAGCCGCTCGCGTAGCGCGGAGACCTCACGCAACATCTCCTCGGCCGCCGAGTAGAACGACTCCTCCGAAAACCGCAATGCGTCGACCAGCAGGCGGTCCCGCGTGCCGAAGTAATAGATGACGAGCGCCGAGCTCACGCCTGCACGCTTGGCTACGTCGGCGATGCGAGTGTCGCCGAAACCACGCTCGCAAATCAGCTCCGCTGCAGCGCGCAGCATCTCGATACGCCGCGCCTCGTTCTGTTCCGTCGCGGGTGCCGGCTCGGCCATTGTCGTGTCCGTTCCCCTCCGAAGTGCATCGTTGCTCTTGTCTGGAGCCTATCACTTCGTTAGATTGAACAGTCAGTCAGGCCGCACGGCGGCGTCGACGAAAGTAGGACTTCCATGTCGAACAATTACGACGCCATCGTCGTCGGTGGCGGCCACAACGGGCTGGTGTCCGCGGCTTACCTCGCCCGGTCGGGCGCCAGAACCCTCGTCCTGGAAGGTCGCGGGTCGCTCGGCGGAGCGGCCACCACGGAGGCTCCCTGGGACGACGCTCCCCACCTGCGAGTGACTCGGCTGTCGTACGTGATGAGTCTGATGCCACCGACTATCGTGCGGGAGCTTCAACTCGAACGGCACGGGTACAAGGTGCACCCGATGGGCCCGTCCTATCAGGCGTTTCCCGAGGGCGGCTCGCTGATCATCTACGAGGACGACCCCAAGCGCACGCACGAGCAGGTGTCGAAGTTCTCCAAGAAGGACGCCGACGCGCTGCCAGAGTACTACGAGTGGATCGGCGGCATCGCCGAGGTGATGGGACCGCTGCTGACGCAGGTGCCGCCCAATATCGGCTCCAAGCGGCCGTCCGATCTTCTCGACTTGGCCAAGCTGGCGTGGCCGCTGCGCAAGAAGATCACACCGCGCCTCACCGCGGACATCACTCGACTGCTCACCATGAGCATCGCCGACCTTCTCGACGACTGGTTTGAATCACCGCAAGTCAAAGGTCTGATGGCGGTCAACGGCATCATCGGGACCTGGGCCGGGCCGTGTGAGCCGGGAACCGCCTACGTGATGGCCCACCATTCGATCGGAGACGTGGGCGACGGCCAGCTCGGCAGCTGGGGCTACCCGGAGGGTGGCATGGGCGGGGTATCTGAAGCGATTGCGCGATCGGCGAAGAGCTTCGGTGCCGAGATCCGCACCAACGCAAGGGTTTCCCGGGTGTTGACCCGCGGTGGCCAGGTGCGGGGTGTGGTTCTGGCGAACGGCGAAGAGATCACCGCGCCGGTTGTCGTCACCACGCTGCATCCGAAGATTGCCTTCCTCGAACACCTTTCGCCGTCCGAACTGCCTGACGACTTCGTCGCCGACATCGAGCACTTCAAGACGCGCAGCGGCGTCGTGAAGATCAACGTCGCACTCTCGGAGCTACCGAGCTTCACCGCGAATCCCAGTTCAGGGATCGCCGAGCATCTCACCGGTTCGATCGAGATGGCGCCGACCATGGAGTACCTGGAAGCCGCTTTCCAGGACGCGCGTGTCGGTAGACCCGCGGTGCTGCCGTTCAGTGACGGCGTCATCCCGACAACGTTGGACAAGACGTTGAATCCCGATGGCACCCATATCATGTCGCTGTTCACCCAATGGGTGCCCGCCGAGTGGGCGAACGAACCGCACACCGAGGAGCTCGACGCCTACGCCGACCGCGTGATCGACACCTATGACCAGGTAGCACCCGGCTTCAAAGCATCGATCACACACCGCGACGTCGTCGGCCCGTACGAAATGGAGCAGGAGTATGGCCTGATCGGCGGCAACATCTTCCACGGTGAACTGTCGCTGGAGCAACTGTTCCACATGCGGCCCGCGCCCGGGTACGCCGACTACCGCACGCCGATCAAGGGGCTGTACAACGGCAGCTCGGGCACGCACGCCGGCGGTGGAGTCTGCGGAATTCCCGGATGGCAGGCGGCGGGTGCGGCGTTGGCGGACAAGAAGCGTCGCTTCGGGCGGCGATGAGCGAAGCGCGGCGCGCGGCGGTCGCCGCTATGCTCGGCGCCCGATCGATCGCCGTCGTCGGTGCCAGCCCCCGAGAGGACACATTCGGCTCCCGGATGGTCATCGAGGCCCAACGTGGCTCGGCGCGTGTGCATCTGGTCAATCCCCGCTACGACCGGATCGGACATGCGCTCTGCGCGCCATCGCTGACCGATCTCGATCACGACGTCGACCTGGTGCTGCTCGGGGTGCCCGACGGTGCACTGCTCGAGCAGCTGGAGTCCGCCGCCGCAATCGGCGCTCGAGGGGCGGTGCTGTTCGGCTCCGCCCACGGACTGCGCGACAAGGTCACCGCGATCGCCACGCGCGCGGGCATGGCGGTGTGCGGCGCAGGATGCATGGGCTTCATCAACAACGCCGACGGGGTGCGAGCGTTGGGCTACCTGGAACCGGATCCCCTGCCCGCCGGCGGAATCAGCCTCATCACGCATTCCGGATCGGCGTTCTCGACGATGCTGCGCGCGCAGCGCGGATTCGGTTTCCGCCTGGCGGTGTCTTCAGGCCAGGAACTGGTGACCAACACCGCGGACTATGTCGAGTACGCACTCGACGATCCCGACACCCGCATCGTCGCGCTGCTCATGGAGACACCACGGGACGTGCCGAGACTGCGGACGGCGCTGTTGCGCGCGGCGGCCCAGGGCGTTCCGGTGGTGATCCTGACCGTGGGCGGATCACCTCGGGGTAAGGCGATGGTCGCGGCACATTCGGGGGCACTGGCAGGTGAGCGCGCCGCATGGGACGCGTTCTGCGCCGCCACCGGCGCCGTCCACGTCAGTGATCTCGCCGAGTTCGCCGATACGCTGGAATTGTTCTCGGCGACAAGGCGATCCCGCGGCGGCGGCATCGCGACCGTGCACGATTCCGGCGCGGAACGTGCGTTGGTCGCCGACCTCGCCCACGAACTGGGCGTCGAGTTCGCCGACCTGGCCGACAACACGCTCGCCACTATCGGTGCGCTGCTCGATGACGGACTGGCCGCCACCAACCCGTTGGACGTGTGGGGCACGGGTGCCGATACCCGCAACCTGTTCGGCAGCTGCCTGCGTGCGATGGTCGACGACCCTGGCGTCGGCGTCACCGCGCTCGCGGTCGATCTCGTCACCGAATTCGACGGCGACACCGCCTATGCGGAGGCCGTGCTGGACGTCGCGGCCGAGACGGAGGCGCCGATCGCGGTCGTGGCATCTGTGTCGTCGGCGATCGATCGGCCAACGGCGCAACGACTGCGCGACAACGGAATCCCCGTGCTCGAGGGTGCCCGTAGTGGGCTGGCCGCGCTGGGCCATCTCGCGCGTTGGCCGCTCCCCTTCGAGGACGGATCAGCGCCGGGTCGGCGTCGCGACATCCGGACGGGGGCCTCCGCGTCGGAGATCCTCGCCGCCTACGGGATCCCGGTGGTGGAATCCCGGTCGGCGCATTCGCTCGAGGAGGCGTTGGCAGCAGCCGATGCGGTCGGCTATCCGGTAGCGCTTAAAACGGTTGGCGTGCTGCATAAGACCGAAGCCGGCGGCGTGGTGCTGGGTATCGCCGATGAGACGGCCTTGACGACGACCTACGAAGCCATGGCGCAGCGACTGGGACCTGCGGTGACCGTGGAGACGATGGTCGACGGCGGGGTGGAGATCTCGGTGGGGTTCGTGCGGGACGAGGCGTTCGGGCCCTTGGTGGTGGTCGCCGCGGGCGGCACGCTCGTCGAGCTGATGGAAGACCGTGTGGTGGCATGCCCACCGCTGTCACGCAGCGGCGCCCGACGTCTCCTCGACGGGCTACGTATAGCGCCGCTGCTGGCGGGATGGCGCGGCGCTCCGGCGGTCGACGTCGGGGCGCTGACCGACGTCATCGTGCGCTTCTCGGAGATGGCGATCGACCTCGAGGATGCGTGCGACGCGGTCGAGGCCAACCCCGTCATCGCCACAGCCGACGGCGTGATTGCGGTCGACGCGTTGATGATTGCGAAAGAACCACCCCGGTCCCGTTGAGGCGCGCATACTCCGACTCGGAGGCGTCATGACGAAGCAATTCGACGGCAAAGTTGTATTCATTACGGGGGCGGCGCGCGGCCAAGGGCGTTCTCACGCGGTGCGATTCGCAGAAGAGGGAGCGAACATCATCGCCTTCGATCTGTGCGACCAGATCGACTGCGTGGGCTATCCGATGGCCACGCCGGAAGACCTCGACGAGACCGTCAACCTCGTCGAGAAGACCGGGCAGCGCATCGTCGCCGAACAGGGCGACGTCCGTGATTTCGTAAGGCTCAAAGCGGCGGTGGCCAGCGGTGTCGCCGAGTTCGGGCGCATCGACTTCGTCCTCGCCAACGCCGGTATCGCACCGGTCATCAGCCCCGGCGCC
The DNA here is from genome assembly GCF_025822765.1 of Mycobacterium barrassiae. GTDB lineage: Bacteria > Actinomycetota > Actinomycetes > Mycobacteriales > Mycobacteriaceae > Mycobacterium > Mycobacterium barrassiae. The sequence continues at coordinate 259,393 of NZ_JACKUK010000027.1, forward strand.
GACGAGATGCAGTCATTCGTCGACGCCGTCGACGTGATGCTCAAGGGGGTCTACTACGCCATCGAAGCGTCGCTACCCGCGATGCTTTCCCACGGCGACGGCGGGGCCATCGTCATCACGAGCTCCGTCGCGGGACTGTCCGGAATGCGGTTGAGGTTCGACCAGAAGCAACACGGCTTGATGGGTTACGCCGCGGCCAAGCACGGTGTGGTCGGGCTGATGCGGGGCTACGCGAATATGCTCGCCGAGAAGAACATTCGTGTCAACAGCGTCCATCCGACAGGTGTCGCCAGCCCGATGATCGTCAACCCGCAGGTCGAACAGCTGATGGCCGAACGCCCCGAGTACGCGGCGATCTTCGAGAACCTGCTTCCGGTGCCGATGATCGAACCGATCGACATCAGCGAGGCGATGGTCTACCTCTGCGGGGCATCGGGCCGCTATATCACCGGGATCACGCTGCCTGTCGACGCGGGGTGGACGGCGAAGTAGCTCTCAGAAGATCGAATAGACCTTGCGCACCGTCTCGTGCAATTCCCAGGTGCCCTTCCAACCGATCGGGAACACCGCGACGTCGCCTGCCTTGATCTCTGCGGGTTCTCCCCCGTCTGGGGTCACAGTCATCCGGCCCGACAAGACATAGATGACCTCGTTCTCGTCCTGAACCCAGTAGGACGGCCCCGCGGTGCATTGCCAGATGCCCGCGGACTTGTCGCCGTCCACCCAGATCTCCAGACCGTGCGTCGCCATCGGGCCGCCGGTCGCTTCGGCAAGCGGGCCCCAGTCTTCGAGTTCGGCGTCAGCGGCCTTGGCAAGTAGCGCGGTATCGATCGTGTTCACAATGTCGCTTTCTCCGGGAAGGGTAGTGAGATCGGTTCTGGGGCAACACGACTGTTGCCGTCGGCGTCGAAGCGGTCCAGCCCGAGATCGGTCAGATCAAGCCATGTACAGATGCCCGTCGTCGTCAGATCGGCGGCCACCTGCGCGACCGCGGGACCCCACATCATGCCGTGACCCGCCGGGCTGGCCACCACCGTTCCCTCGACCGGACCGTCGTCGGTCAGCAGCGGCCCGAGGATGGGCAGGTGGTCGGGGGTGTAGTCGATGGTCGCCGCCCACGACCGCTTCAGCCCCAGTCCCGCGACCGCGGGGAACAGCTCCTCGATACGGTCGCGCATCTTGCGGTAGTAGACGGTGTCGAAGTCCGTCGCCACACCCGGCGGTTCCTCCGGGTTGCTCATCCCCCATAGCAGTCCCCCGGATTCCCCTGGCCGCCAGTAGATTCCGGAGCTGACGTCGAACACCATCGGCAGCTCGTTGACGTCGACACCCGGGACCGGCGCGGTGACCACCACCTGGTGGCGGGTGCCGCCGGCGTGGATACGACCGCCTGCAGCGCGGCCGACATCGGCCAGTTGCGGTCCACCCGTCAGGACGACGTGTGGTGTGTCGATCGGGCCTGCCGACGTGTCGACGCCGACGACGCGGCCGCCCGCGGCGCGAAGGCCGGTGAAGCTGCACCGTTCGCGTACCTCGACGCCGCATGCGGTGAGTGCGGCCGTGTATGCGAGCACGTTTCGCGGCGCGTCGATGTATCCGTCACCGGGGGCGTACGACGCACCCAGCGTTACGCCTCGCGCGAGGCCGGTGTCCCGGTCGTCGAGATCGTCGGCGGACAGCCATTCGACGTCGAGGCCGAGAGAATTCTGCAATGCGATGCGATCGTGTGCCTGCTGCACTTCGGCCGGGGTGAAACACGGCATCAGGTAGCCCTGTGCCACGAAGCCACAGTCCAGCGGGAATCGGTCTCCGCTGGCGGCGTAGAACTCCTGGGTGCGAAGACCCAGCTTGATGGCGGTTTCGGTACCGCCCTGGGCCCGCACCATGCCCGCGGCGCGGCTGCTGGCGCCTTCGCCGAGGGTTCGGGCCTCGAGCAGCACGACCTTGCGATCGCCGCTTTCGGCGAGCAGTACGGCCGTCCACGCCCCGACCGTGCCGCCGCCCACCACCACGACATCGGCACTGTGGGAGCTGGTCATAGCATGGAACGCTGGCATAGACTGAACGCTCAGTCAAGAGGTGGAGGTATGGATGTACGGCCTGACGGAGCAAGATCGGCGCATCCGCGATACCGCGCGAGCGTTCGTCGAAACACTGATGCCGTACGAGGTGGAGGCCGAGCTGGCCGGGGGCGTGCTGGCCAAGGAGATCACTGCCGAGCATCAGGCGCGTGCAATCGAATTGGGTTTGTATGCCACCAATATGCCGACGTCAGTTGGCGGTCCCGGATACACCGCCCTGCAGCAGGTGCTGGTTCAGGAACAGTGCGGGCGGGTGACCAACGGATTGGGCTGGGTGATGGCCACGCCGCCGCAGTGGTGGGTTGACGTCGCCACCGACTACCAACGTGAACGCTGGCTCCTGCCGTCGGTGCGCGGCGAGAAACACGAGGCCTATGCGATCACCGAGGAGTTCGCGGGCTCAGACGTCTCCGCGCTGGTGGCTACCGCCCGACGCGACGGCGACGAATACGTGATCAACGGGGTCAAGTGGCACGTCACGTCGTTCAACCTCGCCGACTACGTCTTCGTCGAAGCCGTGCTCCCCGACGGCGACCACGTGCTGCTGGTGGTCGATCTGCCATGGCCGGGCGTGGAAGTGGTTCGCACGCCTCACTATTCGCATCACATCGCCGACGAGCATCCGATCGTCGCGTTCAACGACGTGCGTGTTCCGCTCGAGAACCTGGTCGGTACCGAGGGCGGTCCGATGCCATTCACCCAGGACTGGTTCCGATTCGAGCGGATGATGGTGGCGGCGCGGTGTGTGGGCGCGGCGCAGCGCCTCGTCGACGAGACGACCGCGTTCGCGCAGACCCGGATCGTCGATGGCAAGCCGTTGGGCGAGCACCAGTTGGTGGCGGGCATGCTCGCCGATAATGCGACCGAACTATTCGCCGCCAGAACCATGCTCTACGAGGTGGCCCGGTCGATCGACGCCGGACACGACCGCAAGACACTGCACGGCCAAGCGTCGATGGCGAAGCTGTACTGCTCGGAGATGGCCGGGCGAGTCGCCGACCGTGCGGTGCAGATCTTCGGCGGCCGTGGCTACATGCGCGAGAACGTCGCCGAGCGCATGTTCCGCGAGCTTCGCGTGGAACGCATCTGGGAGGGCGCCAGCGAGATCCAGCGGATCATCGTGGGCCGTCAACTGATGACCCGCGGCCCGGCCGCCCTACTCTAGTTTTGTTGCGATTTCGGCGTGCTGGGTCACGCTGAGCGGTACCCAGCACGCCGAAATCGCTGGTTTAGAGGCCGAGGTCGCGGCCGATGATTTCCTTCATGATCTCGGTCGTGCCGCCGAAGATCGTCTGGATACGTCCGTCGACGTAGTCGCGGGCGACGCGATACTCAAGCATGTAGCCGTAGCCGCCGTGCAGCTGCACGCACCGGTCGACGACCTTCTTTGCGACCTCCGTGGCCCACCACTTCGCCTTGGCCGCCTCCACGGCGGTCAGCTCACCGTCGACGACACCCTGCAGGCACCGGTCGATGTACTGCTCAGTGACTTCGAGTTCGGTGTCCATCTCGGCGAGCAGGAACCGGTTGTGCTGGAAGCTGCCGATCGGCTGGCCGAACGCCTTGCGGTCCTTGGCGTACTGCAGTGTCTGACGCCAGGTTTCACGCGCGCCGGCGATCGCGCTGATCGCGATCGAGAGCCGCTCCGACGGCAGGTTCTGCATCAGGTGGTAGAAGCCGCGACCTTCCTTGCCCAGCAGGTTGGCGCTCGGCACGCGGACGTTCTCGAAGTGCAGCTCCGAGGTGTCCTGCGCGTGCAAACCCATCTTGTCGAGCTTGCGACCGCGGGTGAAGCCCGGCATGTCGCGTTCGACGACCAGCAGGCTGAAGCCCTTGTGGCCGGCTTCGGGATCGGTACGGGCAACCACCACGACGAGGTCGCTGTTGATGCCCGATGAAATGAATGTCTTGGAGCCGTTGACGATCCAGTCGTCGCCGTCGCGCACGGCCGAGGTACGGATACCGGCCAGGTCGCTGCCTGCGCCGGGTTCCGTCATCGCGATCGCGATGATCGTCTCGCCGCTGGCGATGCCCGGCAGCCAGCGCTGCTTCTGCTCGTCGTTGCAGAGGTCCTTGAAGTACGGGCCGACGACGTCGTTGTGCAGGCTCAGCGCGGGACCGTGCACACCGGCCTTGGCGATCTCCTCGTCGATGATCGCGTTGAACCGGAAGTCGTCGGAACCGCCGCCCCCGAACTCCTCGGGCATGTTGAACCCGATCAGCCCGTACTTACCTGCCGCAACATAGGCCGACCGATCGACGATGCGCTCGGCCTCCCACTTCTCGTGGTTGGGCACGAGCTCGCGCTCGATGTATTCACGGACGGTGTCGCGGAACGCTTCGTGCTCGGCGTCGTAAATCGTGCGCTTCAATGTCTTTCCCTTACTTCGCTTACTTTGCTTACTTGGCTTTCCAGACTGGCTGGCGCTTCTCTGCGAAGGCCAGCGGTCCTTCTTTGGCGTCCTCGGAACGAATCACGGTGCCGATTTCGCGCATGGTCCTGGTCCAGCCGGGCTCATCGCCGACGATGACGCCGTCGTCGACGCCCATCGCGACCCTCTTGCTCGCCCATACCGCAAGCGGCGCATTGCAAGTGATCCGCTCGGCGAGCGCGAGCGCCGCCTCGACCGCGGTGCCGTCGGGTACGACTTCGTTGATCAGACCCCACTTCAGGGCGTCGGCCGAACTCATCGGCTCGCCGGTGAACAGCAGCTCCATCGCGGCCTTGCGGGGCAGGTGGTCGACGATGCGGAACACACCGCCCGCGGCGGCGATCAGACCGCGCTTCACCTCAGGCAACCCGAACTTGGCCCGCTCTTCGGCGACGACGAGATCGCTGGCGAGTGCGAGTTCGGTTCCGCCTCCGAGCGCGGTGCCGTTGACCGCGGCGATGGTGGGCTTGTCGATGTAGTGGTGGACGTATCCGGCGAAGCCCCAATCGGCGTGGTCGGGATGGAACAAGTTCTCCCGCCGCGAGATGGCCTTCAAATCAGCACCGGCGCAGAAAGATTCGCCGGCGCCGGTGATGACGACGGCCCGGACCTCGGGATCGTCCTGTGCTGCCTGCAGCGCATCGCCCACAGCGGTGCTCACCGCACTGTTGACGGCGTTACGGGCCTCCGGCCGGTTGAGCGTGATGATGAGGACGTTTCCCCGCCGCTCGGTGAGAGCGGCGGGGGCGGTGACGTCCGTTGTCACAACAGTTCGAGGATGGTGGCGTTGGCCTGGCCGCCACCCTCGCACATGGTCTGCAGGCCGTACTTAATTCCCTTGTCCCGCATGTGGTAGAGCATCGTCGTCATGATGCGGGCACCGGAGCCACCGAGCGGGTGCCCGAGCGCGATGGCGCCGCCGTTCGGGTTCAGCTTCTTCTCGTCGGCGCCGATGTCCTTCAGCCACGCCAGCGGTACCGGGGCGAAGGCCTCGTTGACCTCGAACACGCCGATCTCGTCGAGCGAGAGTCCCGACCTCTTCAGCGCCTTCTGGGTGGCGGGGATCGGAGCGGTCAGCATGATGACGGGATCAGCACCGGCCAGCACCGCGGTGTGGACCCTGGCAATCGGCTTGAGGCCCAACGACTTCGCCTTCTCGGCCGACATGAACAGCAGGGCGGCCGAGCCGTCCGAGATCTGGCTGGAGTTGCCGGCGTGGATCACGCCGTCTTCCTTGAACGCGGGTTTGATCTTGCCGATCGACTCGATGGTGCCGCCGCGGCGGATGCCCTCGTCCTGAGTCACGACGGTGTCGTTGCCGTCAGCGTCCTTGGTCTTGATGCCGACGATCTGGTCATCGAACGCACCGGAATCCTGTGCGGCCGCGGCCTTCTCGTGCGAGCCAAGCGAGAACTGATCGAGGTCGGTCCGGCTGAAGCCCCACTGGTCGGCGATCATCTCGGCGCCGATGCCCTGGTTCGGGGTCTGGGAGTAGCGGCTGCGGAACGCCTCCGGGTACGGATGTCCGCCGTTGGCCAGCGACGAACCCATCGGCGTTCGCGACATCGACTCGACGCCACCGGCGACGACGACGTCGTAGTGCCCGGCGATGACGCCGGCCGCTGCGAAGTGCACCGACTGCTGGCTCGACCCGCACTGCCGATCGACGGTCACACCCGGAACACTCTCCGGCCAGCCCGCCGCGAGCACCGCGGTACGTGCGATGTCGAGGGCCTGCTCACCGGCCTGCATAACGCAGCCCCAGATCACGTCGTCGACGATGCCCGGATCAACGCCTGCGCGCTCGACCAGTCCGTTGAGCACCTGCGCAGATAGATCACCCGCGTGCACACCGGAAAGTCCGCCGTTGCGCTTGCCGACCGGCGCCCGTACAGCCTCGACGATGACGGCTTCAGCCATGACCCTTCTCCTTTGAAAGTCGTGTTTTCCCGAAGGTAGAGCAACGTAGTTTACTAGGTCAACCTACTGGTTGGTAGGGTGGGATACCTCTCACGCTACGCCGGACAGAAACTCCAACCACCTGCGCGTATACGCACTGCCCATGAACCTAGCGTCCCACATGGTTTACTGAGTTGCATAGCTGGCTGTACCGCCAGTCACCTTTTCCGGGAGTAAGCAGTGGCTCGAAGTACCCCACTGGCGCCGATGATCGGCCCAGACGGCGTGGGCGGAGGCACGGCGGTCCGATCGCCGAAGACCGCCGAACTCGTCGCCGGGACGTTGCGGCGCATGGTGGTCGACGGCCAGCTCAAGGACGGCGACTTCCTGCCCAACGAAGCAGAGCTGATGGCCCATTTCGGCGTCAGCCGGCCGACGTTGCGCGAAGCAGTGCGAGTCCTGGAATCCGAGCGGCTCGTCGAGGTCCGCCGAGGCTCACGCACCGGCGCTCGCGTTCGTGTGCCCGGCCCCGAGATCGTGGCCCGTCCCGCCGGGCTCCTGCTCGAGTTGTCGGGCGCGACCATCGCCGATCTCATGACGGCCCGGGCCGGGATCGAACCGATGGCCGCCCGCCTGCTCGCAGAATCCGGAACGGTCGAAGCGTTCGATGAGCTGGACCAGATGCTCGCCGACCACGTTCCCTCGGGGTGGCAGACGGGTCGGCTTGCCGAGACGACAGGTGATTTCCACCAGCGGCTCGTCGAGCTGTCGGGAAACGCGACGCTGACGATCATCGCCGGGATGCTGCAGGAGATCACCGTGCGGCACACCGCATTCGCCTTCAAGGAGGGCCGCCCGGTATCCAAGGCGGACTTCGACAAGCTGATGCGCTCCTACCAACGCCTGATGCAGCTGCTGCGGTCGCGCGACGGCGCAGCGGCCGAAGCCCACTGGCGCACACACCTCGACGTGGCACGCAACCTGATGCTGGAGGGGTTGGAGGACGTCAAAGTCCGCGACGTCATGGGGTGAGGAGCTTGCGGCCTGCCGGCGCAACGCTATCCACGTTCTGCAGACGTTTACTCGAACTTCTTCTGCAAAACGTGGATACCGATGATTCACGGCGGAGTAGAGGTCATCGGCTCGTCGTCGACGCCGACCACGTCACGTGCACCGGAATGTCGTCGCTCCACGGCTGACCCGTCACCATGTCGGAGACGTTCACGTAGCCACGTTCGAACTCCCCCGTCGCCGCGTCGACCAACCGGTATTCCTGCCGCTGACGGTGGAACGGCTGCGCGTCAAGGAGAATGACGCGCACCTCGCCGGGTTCGAAGTGGCACCGCTTGTGCATCGCTTCGATCAGCTGCTCGTTGTGCATATGGCCGTCGCCGAAATTCCAGCCGACCGCCGTGCTGCACAGCCGCTCACCTTCGGTGATCACGTAGTCGTCCTCGTTGCGACCGGCCAACGCGTTGTGAACCAACGTCAGCAGTGCCTTACCGTGAGAGTTAAAGCCGCGGAACGCATATCCCTTGTATAGGTAGATCATCGCCTGTTCCGGACTGCCGTAAACCTTCTCGAGTTGAGACGCCGGCATGCTGGCGATCGCGACCAGTCCACGCTCGATCTTCTCGTTGCCCGACGGCTTGATGCACCACCACGACGTGTCCCAGTTACCCGCGTAGTACCGCATGCCCGGCAGGAACGAGATCATGCGCGGGAACAGGTTGCCGAGCACCACGATGGTGACCAGCACAGCGAGCAGCACGATCGGCAGCGGCGTGGTCAGATCCCCCAGCCCGACCGAGGCGTGGCCAACGAAAAGCATTACCACACAGAACATCATGAAGACGTTCCACTCGAGCGGCACGCCCATCGGGATCGCCGACAGGATGCCGAAGTGGAAACACAACATGATGAACGCCGCGATATAGGTGGGCCAACCACCGTGAGAGAACAACAGCGCCAACGGAACCAGCATCTCGACCGCGGTACTGAAATGGGCGATGAATCGCGACACCCGGCCCGGACGCAGATCGTCGGGGAACTTCTCGAAGAACCGCCGCTTCAACCACTTGGTACGGACCAACGGATTGTTCGACATCATCGTCGAGATCACGAATGGGAAGTGCTTGTTCAGTTTTGACGTGGCGGCGCCCATCCAGATCACCACGCACACCAACTTGGCGGCGATGATCATGTCGACCCCGTACCCCGCGAACAGGAAGGCCACCGCGAAGGACCCGTACACCTCGCCGCGCGCGGCCAGGAAAATCACCTTGTCGCGTAGCCCCAGGACCGCGAGCAGACCGAGAATCGTCCAGATCTGCCACATCGGCAGCACCCCAATCGAAGTGCCGAGCGACGGCATCGGTCCGGTGCCGTCCGAGAACAGCGCCACGACGAGCACGACCAGCAGGGCGGCGTAGAGCACAACGTCGATCGGCGTACGCGAGTCGCCCCTGGTCAGGGGTACCCGGTTGGGCCACGGCGGCAGCCGAATGGTGTTGGGCCGCAACCAGTACAGGATGGACCCCATGGGCGGGAAGAACCGGTTGTTGAGGGGGCCGAATCCGCAACCGAGGCCAACGACCTCGTACAGCATGGTGTAGAGCACGACCTTCTGGAACACGATCGGCTCGGTCCACCAGTCGGCGACGTTGGTGAATCCGTCCACACCCTTGGTGGCCAGCGCGAAAAGCCAGCCGCCGAGGATGTAGAGCAGGATCTTCACGACGTAGAACAGGTGCATCACGACGGGCGTGCCGAAGCCCACCTCGGCCCAGTGCAGCGCCATCGGGCGAATCTTCTCCGAGCGCGAACCCTTGCTCCATTCGGCGATGTCGACAACCGGCATGTCGGGCTTGAGAAATCCCATGGCCGAAAGACTAGAACGTGTTCTAGCTCCGCGGAATCAGTTTGTCGGACTTGAGCAGCTACGCGGCGTCGGCCTTGGCGGGCGGCCGATAGAAGATGACCAGCTGACCGATGCCGCCGGCCAGCCCCAGCCCGAGCGAGATGATCAGACCCCACCAGCCGTGCAGGAAGTCGTAAAGCGTCGACGTGCGGAACAAGAGGTAGTCGAGGCTGTACCTCCCCGCCCCGATCGTCGCGATGCCGACTGCCGAGGCCGCGAGCACCAGGTTGTACTCCCAGCCTTCTTTGACGATGAAGAAGCCGTTCGGCCGGTGTACGGTCCACGCGGCCACCAGCATCAGCGCGACGAATCCCGCCGCCGGAATGGGCGTGAGCAGTCCGGCGGCCAGACCGATACCCGCCGCCATCTCGGTGGTCGCGGCGACCCTGGCGTGGAAGATGCCCGGCTTCATCCCCATGCTGTCGAACCAGCCTGCGGTGCCCGCCAAGCCGCCCTTGCCGAAGAACTTGTTGTAACCATGCGCGGCCATCGTGAGACCGAGCACGACTCGCAGGATCAGCAGGCCAATGTCAGCAGCAGAACCGTATGCAGTCATGCAACAGAATCTAGGCCATGTGTTAAGCCGATGCCCAGCCCCCTAGAGGTAGTTCCTGACACCTGACCGCCTCATCCAGGGGCTGAGGCAAGCTTCGGCGAGTTGACGGCGTTCAACGGGCGCGGGACGCAGATGTGGTTTCGCCACCAAGTGCCCGTGATCATGGGCAAAAATAGTGGCCTTTATTGCACTGCTCCGCAGCACGGCATAACGCATGTTTTAGGCGCGGATCCCGTTGAAATGCCCGCTCCGATAAAGCTGCGGATGGCCGCGATTGGGCCAGCGCTTATTTATGGAGTGCAGGCAAGAGGAGTGCAGTCAATCGTGACTGGAAATACACACGCCGAAGTCGTGCCAACGATTGTGGTGAGCATCAAAGCGAGCACCAATTTACGTACAAATAGCGACATTACAGAACCCCCTTCGTCGGAATAACGGTCTCCCCTAGACCTGTTCACTGTACGACACCAGTGGCGCCTACGCCGATCAATTTAGACGATTGAATCCAAGTTTTTTAACCGCTACTCAAGACGACTAAGTGGGATTCAAGATCAAATCCGGCGCAGATATGACGCCGAGTAATTCGACCGAGAAGTGCAACACAATTGCAGTTGTTTGCTCAGAGTTCAAGACACATCCCGGAGCTGTTTGCTGACTATCCCGCCGAGTCGCACAATTCGGCCTTCAGGCCCGGCGCGATGATCCATAACTCGGTTTACTTCCGCGTCAATAGAGCGTTCGCCACGGCAGCTCACCGTCAGAGCGCGGCGGCCAAGCGTTCGACGTAGGCATCGGCATCGCCTACCGCCGACGCGGCTGCGTGCACGCTGATCGCCACGGTGTCCCCGATGCCATGGACTCCATGCGTGAGGCCCATCATCGGCGACAGCCCCGGATAGCCCGCAGTCAACACCACAGGCGCGTCGCCGAAGTAGAGATCGGCCTGGCCTCGGTTGACGCTGGAGACGACGGTATTGCCCGTCACGGTCGGCGAGCGTACCGACGGGTCGAATTGGTCGACACCCCAACGTAGTAGCGGCGCAGGAACAGCCTCGAAGGCGCGGCTCGCCGCGAGCATCGCGGGGTGTGCCGCGCGGCGCCGGCGATCTGCGAGATCCCCTGCGATGCGCGTAACCCGCTCGGCCGGCCCGAGTTCCGGATAGAGCCCGACGCCGACATTGCCGAAGTGATTGTGCGCCCGACGCGGGCCCTGCTTCGCCATGGGCACCTCGGCGCCCAGCAGCGCAGGATCGTCGCCCATCTCGCGCAGGTGCGCAGACAGCGCGGCGGAAATCGCCGCTAGCACACCGACGGTCACGGTCGGCCCCGGTATGTCAGCACGCTGTCGCACCACCGTGCGAAAAGTGCGCGACCCCTCGGGCCGCGAATTGGAGATCAGCGCCGGCCGCGAATCAGCTTGCGGCGGGACGAGCCCAGCGGCCGTGTCACGCTCCAGTTGACGATGTGCGCGCGCGGCGCGGTAGCCGAGCCACGGCAGTGCCAACGGCTTGACCGACGACGGCGCCTCCACCGGAGCCACCGGAGCGGCCCTACCGAACAACTGCGCCGCCATCGCGGACGAGCGGATTCCGTCGCCGACCGCGTGGGCCACCTGCATTACCGCCACGACTCCTTTACGGCCGCCTGGCATGTCATCGACTGGGCAGAAGACATGCAGCCGCCACGTCATCGATCGCGCGTCCAGCTGGTCCGCCGCCAGCCCGGCCACGGTGGCCAGGCAGTCGGGCCACCCCGTCGCATCGTGCACGACCAACTGGTCCGTCGAGACCTCACCGGTCACCCACTGCGGGTATCCGAGCGCTCTGTCCCGGATCCGTAGCGTCAACTCCGGGCACCCCTGCGCGCGGGCGCGGATCTCCTCCAACGCCCGATCGAGGTTCGCCGGTACGCCGTCGAAGCCGTAGAGCATGAACTGGTCGTTGGGAATCTTCGCCGACATCCAGTACGTCTGCGCATCCACCGCAGACAGTCGGCGGATCGTCATGCGTCCAGCCTAGGCGCCTATGTGAGCCTCAAGTCGGTGCTCCCACGAAGTCGGCGATCTGGTGGCCGACCACGTCGGGTTGATCGAGCTGCAGGAAATGCCCGGCGTGCGGGATGATCGCCACTTCGCTGCCATCCGGCAGGATCTTCTCGACCCAGGGTGCGTAATCCGCTGTGGCACAGCCATCGTCGCGGCCGTGTAGATACAGCGTCGGGATCCGCGGCGCCGCAAGCCAGTGCTCGTGCAGCTCTGCGTATTGGGACGGCACTTTGGTGTTTCGTACGAGCGCGCGGTAGTACCCCAGCGCGGCGCGCCAGCGGTCAGGGGCACCGATGGATGCCTGGACGTGGCGGATATCCTCGTCGGCGGCGTATCCCGGCGACCACTTTCGCCACAACCGCGGGACGATCCATTCGGTGGAACGTTCTGGCAGCCAGGGCAACTGGAAGTACAGGATGTACCAGCTCCGCCGCAGCTGCGCCGGCAGTGCCCTAGCGAGTCCACCGATGTCGGGGACGCGACCACCCGGCGGGCGGAACGATGCGCTCGGCGGCACCGACATGATCACCGCCTTCTTGAACGGGCTGTCCGGCATTGCCGCAAGGCCCGCGCCAGCCATGGCACCCCAGTCGTGACCGATGATCACGTCGCGGCCTGTCGCTCCGACGGCGTCGAGCACCCGCAGCGCGTCATCCATGTATGCACCGATGTGATAGCTGCCGTCCTTCGGTAATGACGACGGCGCATAGCCCCGCATGAACGGCGCAACCACCCGCCAACCCGCGTCGACCAGCACCGGCGCCATCTTGCGCCACCCGTAGGCGGTGTCGGGAAAGCCGTGCAGGCACAACGCGATCGGCGCGTCCTCTCGGCCCCACGTCAGCACACGCAGCCCTACCGCCGGCGTCGCGACGTCGATGGTCTCGGGCTCGAGCATCAGACCGGTTCGAACTCCGAGATCAGCCAGCGATCATCGACCTTCTCGAGGGTGACGCGAACGCTCGATGCGGTGTCCGAAGGCAGATCCTGCCCGACGACCACGGTTTGGTTGACGAAGACGAGCACCACGGCGTGCTTCGGATCGGCCGAGACCGATGCCACCGCCGGAACCGATGCGACAGCGGAGATCTGCTTCTGCTTGGCGCCCGGGATCACGACGTCGTTGATCAGCGTCGTGTACGAATCGCGGAAGTCCCCGGTGAGCAGATCGCGGGCGGCGTTGAGCTGCTGGTCGACGGTATCCGGTTTGTACGACAGCATCTTGATGGTGCTGTCCCTGGCCGCATTCATCGATTCCATTGCCGGAGAGGGATGCTGTTCCGACGCGGCCGGCGGCAACGCGCTGTAGTCGCTCGAGGTGTACTGCCACCGCGCGTAGCCCGCCGCCAGCGCGAGTAACAGCGCTAGCGCCGGCAGTATGCCGTAAGCGAGGACGCGCGACCATTGAATCTTGCGCTTGGGCTTTTCCGGCTCATCGCTGGATTCCGGCCATTCCTCGGCGGTTTCGGCGGCTTCCGAGTCTTCAGCGTCTGCAGCTGCCGTCGCCTCCGCCTCGGCGGTCTCGTTCGACTCCGGAGCGGCCTCTGCCGCCTCCGTGGGCTCAGGCGCGGAATCCTCTGTCGCCTTCGTCGACTCTTCGGTCGTAGCCTCTTCGGTCACCTCGGCGGATTCCTCGTCACTCTTGGCGCCACCTGCGGGCATCCGGTGTCTCTTGCTCATGGCACGAACTCCACGTTGGACACTTTCGCGTCGTCACCAACCTTCGTCACCGTCAGCCGCATCCGCCAGGCGCGCGGCTCCTGCTGAGGGGCGCCGATATTCGACGTATTGACGGTCACCGCGACGAGCACCCGACCCTCGTCCTCGGTCGCCGACTCCAGCCCCGCCTCGGCGATCGTGCCGACCGATTTCGACTGCGCCTGCTTCACGACCTCGACGAACGGTGCCGCGCGGTTCTGGAAATCGTCGTAGAACGTTCCGGTGGCCGAGTCGAGGACGCGCTGCACATCTGCCTCGGCGTGCTCCCAGTCGATCGTCGTCAGATTGAGCGCTCCCTGCCTGCCCACTTGCAGGAACAGTTGGCGCTGCTTCTCACCCTTATAGGCGTCGTAGGCGCGGTATCCCGACCAACCGGCCAGCCCGCCGAGCGCAAGCACCAATACCAGACCGGCGATCGTCGCCAGCCGCACATGCGACATCCGCCGCTTGGCGGGGGCCGACGGCTCCTCGTCGCCGCCCTCTGCGCCCTCCTCGTCGGCGTCATCGCTCGCCTCGTCGCCATCGTCGACCGCATCGGCGGTCTCTTCGGCGGCTTCGGCATCCGACGTGGTGCCGGCCTCCTCCGCGGCTGATTCGGGTTCAGCGGCGCCGGATTTCTCCTCCGCCGCCGAAGTCTCGGTCAGTTCCCCGTCGGGGGCAGCAGCATCGTCTGCCATGTTTGCTCCTCTGCGGCGCTTCGGGCCAGGTTGGACTGTGTGTACGCACGTCCGTCCGGCCCAACATACGTGCCAGTCGCAGGATCATATTCGGCGGCCGCTATCGGCGGCGGTGCTGGACCCGGCGGAGGAGCCGCTTCTGCAGGTGGAGTACCAGGCGGCAGCTGGGGAATCGGCTGTCCGGACAGCGTGCCGTTGGGGTCACCCTTCCAGTTGTAGCCGTCGTTTAGCGGCACGTACTGCTCGTCGCTCTCGCACATCTTCACCGTGGGCGCACGTTTGCCCGGCACGGTGACGCAGGGCAGGTTGCGCGCACCGCGGACGTTGAACGGTGCGTCCTGCGGGATGCGGCAGTAGACATCGCCTTCCGGCCGGTCCGGATAATCCTGCAACGCAGGCACTCGCTGCTGCTGCACCGGGAGGAACCCGGTGGTGCATGGCGGCGGCAGATTCAGGTTGAGGTTCAGCGTCAGGTAGTCGCCCATGTAGTCCTGTTTGGTGTTGGCCTTGGCCACGCCGATCGCCTGAGTCGCCGCGGTGCCCTGCGGGAACAACACGAGCAACTGCTCGAGGCTGGGTTGATAAGCAACGGCGACTTCACCGATGCTCACCAGGTTGGCCAACACGATCGGCAGCGTGGGCTGAAGCCGATCGAACAGCGCCCGCACCTCTTCCGCCGCGCCCGGCCCCTTCTCCAAGATCCCGGCTACCGCGGGATCCTGCGCCTGCAGCTGACCGGTGATCGACGCGAGGTTGGACGCCCACGCCCGGATCGCACCGCCGCTGTCGGTCTGGGAATCGAGGATCGGTTGCGACTGATCGATCACGGTGGTCAACGAATCGAGATTCTTTCGGGCGTCGATGGCCAGCGCGGTGCCGCCGTCGACCAACCGGGACAACTCAGGCCCGAGTCCACCGAACGCCGTGTATGCCTCGTCGACTGCCGTCTGCAGATTCTCGCGGGGAATCGCGGCAAGGCCGCGGTTGGTGGAATCCAGGACCGTGTTCACGTCGATGGGAACGCGCGCACGATCCTGCGGGATGACATCGCCGTTCTTGAGCTTCGGACCTTCGCCGCTCTGCGGAACCAGCTGCACATACAGCTCGCCGACCGCGGACTGGCTGTGCACCTCAGCGATGAGATCGGCGGGGATGGGCACATTGGAGTCGAGCGAAAGGTCAGCGGCGACACCGTTATCGGTGAGGTTGACGCTTTTCACGATGCCGACCTGGGTGCCGCGGTACGTGACGTTGCCCCGCGGATAGAGCCCACCGGCTTCCGGCAACTCCAGCGTGACGCGGTACTCGCCGATACCCATCAGTGCGGGCAGACGCATGTACGAGATGACCATGATCCCCAGCGCTACGACGGCCAGGATGGAGAAGATCAGTAGCTGGATGACGATCTGTCGAGTCAGTCGCATGTCACGGCCCCTGATCCCAGCGATAAGCCACAAGCAACGGGTTTCCGCCAGGCGGCGGGACGTTATGGTTGCACGGGCTCGGCAGCTGGCCGATGGTGCGGCCCCACTGCAGCTCCAGCCACGTCAGGTTGCATTCGAACCGTGTCCCGGTGAACAACCCTTGGTCGATGCGGCTCAACGTCATGTCGACGATCAGCGACAAATTGGCGTAGTCGCCGCGAATCCAGTTGGTCAGCGTCTCTTTCGGGAACGGGAACGTCGGCAGGAAGCTCAGCGCCCTGGTCAAGGCCGGGCCCGCGTTGGCCAGGGACTCCAGTACCGGCCCAAGGTCTTTGAGCTCCTGGACGAGAGCTTCCTTGGTTTGGTTGACGGAATCGGCGGCCAGCGCGCTGAACCTGCCCAGCTGAACGAGGGCCTCTGCGAGGTTGTTGCGCTGGTCTTTCAGCACCTCCAGCGCGTTGGGAATCGTGCGTAATGCCTTGTCCACCACCGGCTTCTGCTCAGCGAACTGGCCTACGAGATTGTTCAAGCTCTCGTTGGCCTCGATGATGTCGCCCTTTTGGTCGTTCACGTAGCCGATGAACACGTCGAGCTGTTCGATCAGGCTGCGCAGGTCGGCTTCCCGGCCTGCCCACGCGGTACTGAACGCCTCGGTGATGTCCTGAATGTGGCCGATACCACCGCCATTGAGCAGCAGCGCGACGGCCGCCAACGTCTGCTCGGTGCTCGGATACTTACCCGACGACTTCAGTGGGATCAGCGAACCCTCGTGCAGCCTGCCCTGCGGCGCCTCGTCGGTGGGCGGTGCGAGTTCGATGTGCAGTGAACCCAGAAGGCTCGTCTGTCCGAGCTTGGCCGTCGCATTGGCCGGAAGCTGGACATTCTCGTTGAGTTCCATCGTGACCAGGGCGTGCCAGCCCTGGCGCTCGATCTTGGTCACGTTGCCGACCGTGACATCGGCAACGCGCACCCGGGAGTTCGGCTCGATGTTGTCGACATCGGGCATCTGCGCCTGGATGGTGAACGCGCCGGGACCGCGGCCTTCGACCCCGGGCAACGGGATCGAGTTCAGCCCCTGCCAATCCGCACACCCGGAGACGACCAGGCCGAGCACCAGCAGTCCTACGGTGACGCGCAACCGAATTCGCTGTCTCGTCATGGTCCCACCACCCCTGACGGCATCATCATGCCCTGGAGTCCGTCGGCCGGATTGGTGGCAACAACTGCTTCCGCAGGCAGCGGGGGCCCGGGTGGCGGCGGAGGCGCGGCACCGTCGGGCGCCGGCGGCGGTGACGCCGCAGGAGGTTGCGGCGGAATGTAATTGGGCCGCATCCATTCCTCGCTGTACGTGATCTCGTTCGGCCGTGCCTGGGCACCGACGAAGAGGTTCTGACCGATCGGCGGGAAGTTGTACTGACGGTTCTTGATGATCGGCGCGAGGTATTGCACGCACAACTTCGACGACTGCTCCGCGTTGAGCCGCGACGCCGCCTGCACCGCACCGCACAGGAAGCTGATCGGGTTGGCGAAGTTGTTGACCGCCAGGATGGCGCTCACCCCGCCCTGCGCGGGCTGATACACGTTGACGTAGTTCTGGAATGAGTTGGGTGCGACGTGAAGGAACTGCTTCAGGTCATCGAGGCTGTCATGCAGCGCCTGAGTGACACCCGCCAGCTTGTCCGACGTGGTGCCCAACGACTCGCGGTTTTCCGCCACGAACGACTGAACTTCACCGATCACGGCGTTGAAGTCGCGCACCGCGTCGCCGACCTCGTTTGGACTGTCCGCGAGCAGACCGGTCACCGCGGCGAGGTTCTGGTTGAGCTGACGCATCAAGTTCGTGCTGTCCTGCAGTGCCGAAACCAGTATTGACAGGTTCTTGATGGTGGAGAAGATGTCGGTGCTCTTGTCGCCGAGCGCCGAAAAGGCCTGCGACAGTTTGATTACCGTGTCGCGGATGTTCGCGCCCTGGCCACGCAGGTTTGCTGCGGTGGTGTTGATGACCGAACCCAGCGGGCTCACTCCTCCGGGCTCAGTCGGTTGCAACTCCTTGGCGAGCCTTTCGAGCTGTTGCCGCAGCGTGTCCCACTCGACCGGTACCACGGTGCGCTCCCGCGGGATCACGGCGTTGTCGGTCATGGTGGGACCGCCGGTGTATACGGGGGTCAGCTGGATGGCGCGGGAGGTCACCAGCGTCGGCGACAGGATCGCGGCGTTGGCGTCGGCGGGCACCTTGTACTTGCTGTCGTACCAGAACGAGATCTTGACGCGGTTGGGCTCCGGCTCGATCTTGTTGATACGCCCCACATTCACGCCGAGGATCCGAACATCGTCACCCTCATAGATGCCGTTGCTGTTCTCAAAGTACGCAACGACATTGGTCCGGTTGATGGTGTCGCTGGTCCGGAACAGCACGACCACACCGGCCACCAACAGGACGACGAGCGCGGCGGCGACCCAGCTCTTGCGGATGCGGTTCATCGTCCCGCCCCCGTCAGCGGCGGCGCTTCACCCGGCGCGGGGACCATCACCGGCGACGGCGTCGGCACCGGAATGGAACCCAGCCCCGCCGGTGCCTCCGCGGGCGGTCCCGGCGGCGGGCCACCAGGCGGCGGTGCGGGCAGCGGTTCGCGGTACGGGTAGCAACCGGTCGGGCCGGGCAGCGGCAGTCCCGGCGGGCCGCAGCCCTGGTCGCCGGGATTGCCGGTGATGGCGTCGGGCAGATTCAGATGCGGTTCGCCGCCCTGCCCGGTGCGTGGGTACGGCACCGGCATGGCGGGCAGACCCGGCGTGCCGACCTGCGGGTCGGTGCGTTCGGACGGCGACAACACGTTCGGATCCAGGCCGAGGTCGGAGAATGCCACATCGATGAATGGCTGCAGGAACTGACCGGGCAACAGGTTGGCGATGTAGTTCTTGAAGAACGGTCCCGATGAGACCGCCTCACCCAGCGACATCGCATAGGTGCTCACCAATTTGAGCCCCTTCTGCAGTCGCTCCTTGCGGTTGTCGAGCACCGTCAACACGCCGTTGAGCTTGTCGATCGCCGGCTTCATCGTCTCGCGGTTCTCGTCGATGAAGCCCTGCAACTGCTGGCTCAATGCCGAGACGCTGCCAGAGATCTGATCGACCGCAGCGGCTTGGTTTTGGAGTTCGGCCAACAGTGCGTTGGTATCGGCGACCAGCGAGACGATCTGGTCGCTGCGCTCGGCCAGCACCGCTGTCGACTTGTTGGCGTTGGTGAGCAGTTCCCGCAATTCCGCGTCGCGTTCGTTGAGCGTCTCCGAGAACCGGGCGACGCCCTCGACCGCGACCCGCAGTTCGGGTGGTGTCTCGGAGAACGTATCCGCCACCACGCGAAGCGAATCGGAGAGTTGGGTCGTGTCCAGACCGCTGATCGTCGTCGCGAGTTCGCCGAGGGCGTCCGGCAGCTGGTACGGCGACGTCGTGCGGTCTTTCGGGATGATGCCCTGCAGCCGGCCCTCGCCCCTCGACATGACCTCGAGGATCTTCGTACCCAACAGACCCTTGGTCTTGATCGCCGCTTCGGTGCGATCCCCCAGGGCGATGTCCTTGTCCACGGTGAACTTCACCAGGACCTGCGGACCGTCCAGTTCGATCGACTGCACCTCCCCGACCTGGAATCCCGACACCTGAACGGCCACACCGGATGTCAGGCCGCCGGCTTCGGCGAAGTACGCCGAGTACTCGTTGGTCTGGTTCAGGAAGGGGATCTTGTCGTACTGGAGGGAGACCAGCACGATCGCCGCGGTCAGGGCAAGGCCGATGGCGCCCATGATGAACGGGCTGCGTTCGGAGAACGGCTTCATCGCGGTGCACACCTCCCCGTCGACTGCCCGGCAACCTTCACGTAGACGGGCTGGCCACCTTTGCCGTTGAGCTTGAGGATGATGTCGCAGAGATAGAAGGAGAAGAAGTCGCCGTACAGGCCCTGCCTGACCAGCACCTGGTAGGCGTCGGGGAGCGTGTTGATCAGGTTGTCGAAGTAATCATGGTCGGCCACCACGATTCCCGCAGCCCGGTCTGTCTCGTGGATCGTCTTCGCGAATGGCGGCCTGGCCTCCGACAGCAGATCCGCGACGCTGCCCGCGGCCGCGTTCGTGTAGGCGAGTCCGTTACTGATCTCGGTTCTGCGTTCCGCGAGACCCTGCACCAGTTCGGACAGCGACTCGACCGCCTTTGAGAACTGGTCACTTTGGCCGCCCAGCGACCCCAGCACGGTGTTCAGATTGACGATGACCTCTCCGATCAATTGATCCCGGTCGGCGAGCGTGTTCGTCAGCGCCGCGGTCTGCGTCAGGAACGACCCGATGGTCGCGCCCTGTCCCTCGAACGCCTGAATCAACTGACCGGACAGCGCGTTCACCTGGTCGGGGTCCAGGGCCGAGAAAAGCGGCCGGAAGCCACCGATGAGGGCATCGAGATCCAGCGCCGGAGAGGTCCTGGCCAACGGAATCGTGTCGCCCGGTCTGACTTTCGTTGTGCCTCCTGCGCCCTCGACCAACGAGAGATAGCGACCACCGATCAGGTCGTCGTAGCGGATCACCGCGCGGTTGCCGTCGGTGAGCACGACCGAGTCGTCTGCGGTGAATTCGACAAGGGCGGTGGTATCCGGCTGGATCGAGATCTTCTCGACCTTGCCGACCTCTACGCCTGCGATGCGGACGAAGTCGCCGTTCTCCAAGCCCGTCACGTTGAGGAACTCGGCCTTGTAGGTATTGGTTTTCTCGCCGAAGCGCAATTGCCCGAACACCGCATACAACGCGAACACGCCCAACAGACACACGGCCAGGAAGACACCGAGACGAACGAGAGCGCTACGCCAGCTCGCAGTCATATCGGCTTACCTTTCTGGTCGACGGGTCGGTGGTCATGGTCCGGGTGCGGCGAAGTGCGGCAACGGAACCGGCGGCAACGGTGTCGGCTGTTGGAACGCCGGCGCGTGCACAACGAACGGCTCAGAGCCCGGCGTCGGACCCGGATCGCGCGGTGCTCCCGGCGGAGGCGCAGGCGGCAGTCCCGGCCACAACGGCGTGCCGTCGGGGGCGTACAGCGGCGCTCCGTAGGCGGGCGCGCCCGGATACGGAATCGGTCCGATCGCTGGGCCGCCGAACAGATTGCGGATGCTGGGCGGTTCGGGCACCGCGCGCGTCGTCGGCAGATAGTTGACGTAACCGGGGAACCCGATGCCCGGGTTGGGGCGCCAGTCGATTCCGGTTCCGAAGCCGGTGTTCGTGATGAGTTGGCGGACTGGCCAGTTCTCCTTGACGTTGGGCAACGATCCACAGCTCGGCTTACCGCCGGGGCCGCCCTTGGCGCCGATGATGGGCAAATGCCTTGGATAACTGTAGGGATCGTCACCGAGCGCGAGGCCGGCGTCGAAGATGATCGACCGTCCGTTGCCACCCGGTGCTTCATAACCGCCGTGGTCGAGCAGATACTTGGCGCCCACCAGGAGGCACGTGTAGGTCGGGTTGTACTTGTACAGCAGCTTGGTCGTCGGCTGCAGCACGTTGATGGCCTTGATCAGGTTGGCCTGACTGGGCGCCAGCAGGCTGATGCCGCTGTTGGAGAGCCCGATTGTGCTGAGCAGCAACGCATCCAGCGCGTCCGCATGCTTGGTGACGGTTTCGCTGGTGGTGCTGGCCGCATCCAGCGTCGCGAGAATGCCTTGCGCCGCATCGCTGTACGTATCGCTGAAGTCCCGCAGTGCCTGCCAATCCGCCCGAACCGTCTCGCTGCGTGGATTGAGCGCGAGGAAAACCTCGTTGGCGTCGGTGGTCGCCTGACCGATCTCCTGGCCCTTTCCGCGGACGCCTTGGGCGAGCGCCGACAGCACACTGTTGAGCTTGGCCGGGTCGATCTTGTCGAGCACGCCGACCACGTTCTCGAATACCGTGTTGACCTCGACGCTGACGTTGCGTGAAACCAAGACCTGGCCGGCCCTCAGGCGCTGCGGACTCGGATCTTTCGGGTAGACGAGGTCGACGAACTTGGCGCCGAACACGGTCGTGGCGCGGATCTGCGCCTCGACATTGGCCGGGATGTGCTCGACCTGGTCGGGGTAGATCTCGAGCTTGAGCTTGACCGGCTCGGTGCCGCCTTCGATCGCGGCGACCCGTCCGACCTGGACGCCGCGCAGCTTGACCTTGGCGTCGGTCTCCATCACCAGGCCGGACCGTTCGGAGGTCAGGGTGACCGGCACGAACTTTCGCAGTGAGCCGGTGAACAACGCGTACGTCAGCCAGATGGCGCCGATCACCATCAGCACCAGGATCAGCGTCCACCAACCGGGGTGCAGTCCTTCGTCGTCTCTCACGTCGGCCATGGCGTCATCCAGCCAAGTTGAAGTTGCCGGTTTGCCCGTACACCGCGAGCGAGATCATCATCACCACGAACGCCGCGACGATCAGCGAGGTCCGCACCGCCCGGCCGACCGCCTCGCCCACACCCGCGGGTCCGCCGCTTGCCGAGAAGCCGTAGTACGTGTGGATCAGCATGATCACCACCGCCATCGCGATGCTCTGCACGAATGACCAGACCAGATCGGTGGGGTTCAGGAAGGTCCTGAAGTAGTGGTCGTAGACGCCCGTCGACTGTCCGTAGATGACGGTGGTGCCGAAGCGAGCGGCCCAGAACGACGCAAGCACGCCGACGCAGTAGAGCGGGATCACCACGACGAGACCCGCGATCACCCTGGTGGACGCCAGGTAAGCGACGCTGCGAATGCCCATCACCTCGAGCGCGTCGATCTCCTCGTTGATCCGCATGGCACCGAGCTGCGCCGTGGCGCCGGCGCCGATGGTGGCCGCCAGTGCGATGGCCGTGGTCGCCGGCGCGATGAGGCGGACGTTGAAGA
Source organism: Mycobacterium barrassiae (assembly GCF_025822765.1). GTDB lineage: Bacteria > Actinomycetota > Actinomycetes > Mycobacteriales > Mycobacteriaceae > Mycobacterium > Mycobacterium barrassiae. The sequence continues at coordinate 282,025 of NZ_JACKUK010000027.1, forward strand.
AGGCCGACGCGAAACCCGTCAACGCCTCGACGCCGATCTCGGAGAAGTCGGTGTAGCCCTGAACCGCCACCAGCGCACCGGTCGTGACGGTCAGGAAGCCGACGATCGCGACCGTTCCGCCGATCACCACCAGGGCGCCGGTACCCAGCCCCATCTGGGCGATGATCCGCAGCAGTTCGATCCGGTAGTGGGTGAACACATAACCGACGCTGCGCAGCGTCTTGCCGTAGAACTTCGTCTGCGTGCCGATGTGGTTCCACGCGCCGACCCAGTTGTCGAGACGCCTCGCCAAACGAGGGAACCGCCGGTCGATCGGCCGACGGGTCCTCTCCAGGGGTGGGCTGCTCACAGCGTCACCCGCACCGCAACCGCCGTCGCGACGACGTTGATCGCGAACAGTGCCATGAACGTGAAGACCACCGTCTCGTTGACCGCGTTGCCCACACCCGCGGGGCCGCCGCCGACGGAAATGCCCTTGTAGCAAGCGATCAGGCCAGCGGAAAGCCCGAACAGCGCCGCTTTGATCAACGCGATGGTGACGTCGAGCGCGCCGATGATCAGCGTCAGGCCTGCTGCGAACGCTCCCGGTGAGACGTGCTGGATGTAGACGCAGAAGAAATAGGCTCCGGCGAGGCCGACGAGGATCACCGTCGCCGACAGCGCCAGCGACACCAACGTGGCGGCCAGCACGCGCGGGACCACAAGTGCCTGGATGGGATCGACACCCATCACCCGAAGGGCGTCGAGTTCCTCGCGGATGGTGCGGGCACCGAGGTCGGCGCACATGGCGGTAGCCCCCGCGCCGGCGACCACGAGCACGGTCACAATCGGCCCGATCTGGCGCACCGTGCCGAGCGCGGCGCCCGTGCCCGAGAAGTCGGCCGCGCCGAACTCCCTGAGCAGAATGTTGAAGGTGAACGTCAACAGCACGGTGTAGGGAATCGTCAACATCAGGGTCGGCACGATCGACACCCGAGCGACGAACCAAGCCTGCGTGATGAACTCCCGCCACGCAAAGGGCGGCCGGAACATCGCGACGAACGTGTCGAGCGCCATCCCGTAGAACCCGCCGACCGCGCGAACGGGCTTTCCGATGATGGAGGAAGCGACCACTACCTACTTCCTTCCGCCAAATTCGATCCGCTGCATCCGTCGACGCCGCGATTCAGAGCACCGGAGTACGACGCCGGTGACCGTAGCATCACACATTTCGTCGTCGGCGACAGGACCATGACCGCTTTGTCACTCCCCCCGGAAGGCATCCAAAAAGGCTACTTCCGAGAAGAAATTTAGTAGTGATAACCGTCAAATAGAGATTTACTTGACGCCGACGGCGTCCTCCAATTCGGCGATGACGATCTTGCGCATGGTCAGCATCGCCCGGGTCGCCGCGACTTCGGTGGCCGGGTCCTCGAGCAGCTCATAGAGCCGGTCGGGAGTGATCTGCCAGCTCAGACCGAATCGATCCTTGAGCCAGCCGCACTGCGATTCCTCACCCCCGTCGACCAGCCGCTCCCAGTAGTAGTCGACCTCGGCTTGGTCCTTACAGCGGATCTCGAACGACACCGCCTCGGTGAACTGGAAGTCCGGACCACCGTTGATGCCGAGAAACTGCTGGCCATCCAGCACGAAGGTGCCCCATGCGACGTCGCCGGGCGTGCCGGGTCCGGCCTCGCTGTAGCGGTAGAGCCGCTCTACGTAGGAGTTGGGGAATATCCCGGTGTAGAAGGCGGCGGCTTCTTCGAGGTTGTTGTCGAACCACAGGCTGGGCGTAATCGATGGCATGTCAGAACTGACTGTTGGCGGAACGCAAACTCATCGCGGTGTCGCGCCGAGCGCGCGTAGCGCGAAGTCCAGCACACGTTGTTGTGCGCGCTGCACGCCTTCCTCGTCTTCGTAGTGCTGACTGACCATCACCCTGCTGACCACCGCACTGATGGCGACCGCATCCTGCTCGGGATCGGTCAGCGGAAACGTGCCGTCGTCGCGGCCGCGGCGCAGGATCTTGACCAGCGACCGTTCGCGGTCGGTATGGGACCGCTCGCGCGCCTCCCGGTAGCCCTTCGCGGCGCGCACTTCGTCGGAATCGATGACGGTGAAATGCATCCGCGTCTGGTCGTCGAAGATCACCACGAACATGCCGGCGATCCAGGCCCTGAGCTGATCGACCGGCCCACCGCCCACGTCGGTGCATATGCGGTCCAGACGTTCGGACAACGCGTCCGTCTCCTCGCGCAACATCGCCAGGAACAGTTCGTCTTTGGATTGGAAGTGACGGTAGAAGGCCCGCGTCGACACTCCCGCTCGCTCCAGGATGGCCGCGACGGGGATGGCACCGCTGTGCGGTTGCGACAGACAGCTGTACGCGGCCTCGATGATGCAACCTCTGTCGTCGCCATCCGAGGCGGTCTCTGGCTGCACGTACCGAAGTGTATGGACGGCACCCGCCAACGGGTCGAAGTTGGCCGCAAATTCCTGCTGGGTAACGTGACCGGTCGGGGCCCAGCCGAGAGGACGTCCGTGAGCAGCACACCCAGCGAACCGCAAACGGTGAAGTTCCGCGCACCCGCCGAGGGCACCGACATCACCCTCGTCGCCGATGAGTGGAACCGCGGGGCGTCCTCGGCCGCGGACCGGCCGACGGTGCTGATGCTGCACGGGGGCGGCCAGAACAGGTTCTCGTGGAAGAAAACCGGGCAGATCCTGGCCGACCAGGGTCTACACGTCGTCGCCCTGGACAGCCGCGGGCACGGCGACAGCGATCGGGCACCGAAAGCGAACTACACGGTGGACGCGCTGTGCAGCGACACGCTTGCCGTCATCGACCAGATCGATCGCCCGGTGATCCTGATCGGCGCGAGCATGGGCGGAATGACGGGAATGCTCGTCGCTGACGCCGCCGGTCCGGAGAAGGTGACCAAACTCGTCCTCGTCGACGTGGTGCCCCGCTACGAGAAGGACGGCAGCGCCCGCATTCGCGAGTTCATGGCCAGCGGCATCGAGGGTTTCGCGTCACTGGACGAGGCCGCCGACGCCGTGGCCGCATATCTGCCGTATCGCACGAAGCCCCGCAGCCCTGAGGGGTTGAAAAAGAACCTGCGTCTGCGCGACGGACGGTGGTACTGGCACTGGGACCCGGCGTTTCTCACCGCTCCGATGGACGACCCGTTCGTCCGGGTGGAGAAGCTGGAGCGCGCGGTGATCAATTCGACCATCCCGATCCTGCTCATCCGTGGCAAGCTCTCCGATGTGGTCAGCACTGAAGGTGTCAAGGACTTTCTCGAGAAGGTGCCTCGCGCCGAGTTCGTCGAGCTCTCCGAGGCGGGGCACACGGCCGCCGGAGACGACAACGACGCATTCTCCGAAGTCGTGGTGCAGTTCGTCCTCAAGTGACCGTCGGATTCAACTTCCTCGAGGAGCCGGAGCTGCCGGCGCCGCAGGTGAGCGAGGAACAGGCTGAGCAGATTCTGCGCGAGCACTACGGATTGCGTGCCCGCGCCAAACCGCTGGGTAGTCAGCAGGATCGAAACTTCACCGTCATCGACGAAGACGGGGCGATCGTCGGCGTGTTGAAGATTGCGAATCCGGCCTTCAACGCAACCGAGATCGAGGCGCAGGACCTTGCGGCGGACCTGATCGCCAGGGCCGAGCCCCAGCTGCGGGTCGCCGTGCCGGTTCCGAACATCGCGGGCGAGAAGTGCACGGCGATAACGGGTTTGACGGATGACACGGCATATGTACGACTGCTGCGCTATCTGCCGGGTGGGACGCTGCTGGAGGCGGGCTACCTGTCGCCAACGGTGGCCGCCGGTCTGGGTGACGTCGCGGGTCGGGTGAGCCGGGCCCTGGCCGGCTTCTTTCATCCCGGCCTGGACCGGATCCTGCAATGGGATCTGCGCTACGGCGCCGATGTTGTCGCCGAACTGCTTTCACATGTTTCCGACGCGACGCATCGAGCCGAGTTGGACAGCGCGGCGCAGGAGGCATGGTCGCGCATTGCACCGTTGGCCGAGGAATTGCCGCGGCAGGCGGTCCATTTGGATCTGACCGATGCGAACGTGGTGGTATCGCGAGAGCGCGGTGGCGTCCGCGCGGACGGGGTCATCGACTTCGGCGATCTGACGGACAGTTGGGCGGTCGCCGAGCTCGCGATCACCGCGTCGTGCGTGCTCGGGCATGCGGGCAGCGATCCGACGTCGGTGCTGCCGGTGATCAGGGCGTTCAACAGCATTCGGCCGCTGTCGGCGGTTGAGGCAGAGGCACTGTGGCCGCTGTTGGTGTTGCGCACCGCGGTGCTGATCGTTAGCGGTGCGCAGCAGGCCGCGCTCGATCCCGACAACGACTACGTGACCAAACAGTCCGACGGCGAATGGCGCATGTTCGAGCGGGCCACCTCAGTGCCGATGGAGGTCATGACCGAGGTCATCAAGGCAGACCTCGGGCTGAGCCGAGCGGCCGCGGCCGTGGAGATGACGGCCCCGCTTGTCAGCGCGTCGGTGGTGACGCTGGACCTGACCACGGCGTCCGATGCCTACGACGACGGCCGCTGGCTTTCAATGGATGTCGAGGATGCCCAGGCACGGGCCGCCGTCAGCGACGGTGCCGAGCTGGTGGTCACCGAGTACGGACAGCCGAGGCTCAACCGGGCACCGAAGTTGAGCCAGGAGAGCCCCGCTGTCGTACCGACGGGCATCAACATGTGGCCGGCATCGCAGCTCGATCTGTGTGCCCCGTGGGACGGCGAGGTCGTCAACGCCTCCACCGACGTCGTGACGTTTCGGGGCGGCGACGTCGAACTGACACTGTCCGGTGTGCAGGCGCCGGCGTCGGGCAGCTTGCGCGCCGGTGAAACGCTGGCGCAAGCAGCCGCCGAGCATTGGGTGCACATCGGCGTGCAGCCCGTCGGCGCACCGCAGGCGCCGCTGTTCACGACGGCGGAGTTGGCGCCGGGTTGGCTTGCGCTGACCCGGGATCCACGTCCGCTGCTCGGGTTGGACGCTGCGCAGGCACCGATGACGACTGATTTGTTGTCACGCCGCAACGCGAGCTTCGCGCCGGTGCAGGAGCACTACTACCGGGAGCCGCCGCAGATCGAGCGCGGGTGGCGCAACTACCTGCTGTCGACCCGAGGGCGCTGCTACCTCGACATGGTGAACAACGTGACCGTGCTGGGCCATGCCCATCCACGAGTGGCCGACACCGCGGCGCGTCAGCTGCGCAAGCTCAACACGAATTCGCGGTTCAACTACGAAGCGGTGGTCGAGTTCAGCGAGCGGCTGGCCGCCACCCTCCCCGACCCGCTGGACACGGTGTTCCTGGTGAATTCCGGTTCGGAGGCAAGCGATCTGGCGATCCGGCTGGCGACGGCGGCGACCGGTCGCCGCGATGTCGTCGCGGTCAGGGAGGCCTACCACGGGTGGACGTACGGCACCGATGCGGTGTCGACCTCGATCGCCGACAACCCGAATGCGCTTGCGACCCGGCCGGATTGGGTGCACACGGTGGAGTCACCAAACAGCTTCCGCGGCAAGTACCGCGGGGCGGAGGCGGTGCATTACGCGGCGGACGCGGTGCGGCAGATCGAGGAACTGATCGCAGGTGGTCGAGCCCCCGCCGCCTTCATCTGCGAGAGCGTCTACGGCAACGCGGGCGGCATGGCGTTGCCCGACGGCTATCTGAAGCAGGTGTATGCGGCGGTGCGCGCGGGCGGCGGTCTCGCCATCTCCGATGAGGTCCAGGTCGGGTATGGCCGTCTAGGCGAATGGTTCTGGGGCTTTCAGCAGCAGGATGCGGTGCCCGACATCGTGTCGATCGCGAAGTCGACGGGTAACGGCTACCCGCTGGGCGCGGTGATCACCAGCCGTGACGTCGCCGACAGGTTCTCGTCGCAGGGCTACTTCTTCTCGTCGACCGGTGGCAGCCCGCTGTCGTGCGCGATCGGTATCACGGTGCTCGACGTGTTGCGCGAGGAAGGACTGCAGGACAACGCGTCCCGCGTCGGGGGCCATCTCAAGGCACGCCTGCAGGCGTTGCAGCAGCGGCATCCGATCATCGGCACCGTGCACGGGATCGGCCTGTATCTCGGTGTCGAGATGATCCGCGACGCCGAGACACTCGAACCCGCGACCGAGGAGACCGCCGCGATCTGTGACCGCATGCTCGAACTCGGTGTGATCATCCAGCCGACCGGCGATCACCAGAACATCCTGAAGACCAAGCCGCCCTTGTGCATTGACGTCGAAGGCGCCGACTTCTACGTCGACACGCTCGACCGGGTGCTTACCGAAGGCTTCTAGCGCTCCATTCCCCCCGCGAAATTTCCACCCGCGAGCAGACGTGAACACCCCTAATTTGCGGCGTGTCAGAGGGGTTTCGCGTCTGCTCGCCGGAGGTTCTTAGCGCGCCAGAGCTCAGGCCAACAGCGGCACCGTGTCGTGCCGGGTATCGGTGAGGATCTCGAACATCGCGCGCCGCGATGCGACCAGCTCCTCACGCGTAAACGCCTTGCCCGCCACCTGCATCCGGCAGGTGGCGATCGCGGAGTTGTAGCAGTACTTCTGGCCGCCGTCGGTGTCGGTGTACGTGAGGCCGATGACATCGCCCGGTTCGGCCGAAATCTCCCCTTCGATCATGTGATTCCCGATCCGGCCGCCGAACGACCACGAGAACGGCTGATAGCGCGCATGAGTCTGCAGGCTGTGCCGGATCGAGCGAACCGCGAATTCCTCTCCGACATGACGGAATACGAACAGCGTGGCCGACGGCGTCAGCAGCGGGCCGATCGCGGCGCGGGCCGTGACGATCTCCAACGTCGACTCCGGCGCGTTGTCGAACCCGCACACCTGACCGAAGGCGTATGCGGGCGTGTGCTTGGACCCCCAGTTGTGGTTGATGCTGCCAGTCCAGTCATCGACGACGACGCGAACGTCGTCGAGTTCGAGCAGTCCGTTGAACTGCGCCAAAGGATGTCGCACGGTGGTCTTGGCCGTCGGGATACGCGCCTTGTAGGCACGCTCGGTGAGGAGTTTGACCGGCTCTTCCGCGCCGGGCGCGATGCTCAGGTCCCAGCGCGCCGACCGGCTGCCACCCGTGACGACGCCCTGGGCCGACCGGTCGTCGAGGGTGGTGGCGGCGATCCGCGCGGTCCAGTCGTCGTAGCCGTATTCTGCTGCGTCGATCGGGTACGGCTCCTTGAGCGCACGGTTTCCCGCCCCGTCCGGGTCGAACAGCATCACCCAGACGTCCGCGACGGGGTCACCTGCCGTCGGCAACAGCAACGTCTCCCGTAACCAGAGCGCCTGTGCCCGGTCAGGGTGGTTGGCCCGGATGTAGCGACTCTCGTAGTACGGGGCCTCAGCCGAACTCTTCGACATCACGGGTTCAGCATCCAATACTTGGGGGGTGATGGGTGCACAGATCGCGGCCTACGTACTCGCTGCGGTCGCCGCGGCGGAAGCGGTCGCCCTCATCGTTCTCTTCGTGCAGCGCCGCCGCGACCGCGAGGAACTCGACGAGTTGCGCAGTCGCGTCGACACCAGGAACATGCTGCTCTCGGGCGGCCGCGAAGCCGTCAAGACGGTCTGGCAGACGGCGAACATCCTGCGCAAGGACGGGCTCGGTGCCGCCGTACGATCCTCGATCGAGGACCTCGCGGACTGGGCCGAGGTCGAACGTCCGGACCTGGCCAAGCTGGCCCCCAGCGGACGCGTCGCAATCCTGTTCTCCGACATCGAGGAGTCGACGGCGCTCAACGAACGCATCGGGGATCGCGCCTGGGTCAGGCTGATCAGCCGGCACGACAAGATGGTGCGCCGGCATGTGGCGAAGTATTCGGGCCACGTGGTGAAGAGCCAGGGCGACGGTTTCATGGTGGCCTTCGCCCAACCCGACCAGGCGGTGCGGTGCAGCCTCGACATCCAGCGCTCACTTCGCAGGGACAGCAACGGTATTCGGGTGCGCATCGGAATCCACATGGGTAAATCGGTGCGGCGTGGCGACGATCTGTTCGGGCGCAACGTCGCAATGGCCGCCCGGGTGGCCAGCGCAGCCGATGGCGGTGAGGTGCTGGTCAGCAAGGTGGTCCGCGATGCGCTCACCGACGTGGACGGTTTCGAGTTCGACGACGGTCGAGAGGCCGACCTCAAGGGATTCGGCGGCACTCACCGGCTCTACGCCGTTGCGGCCTAATCGGTTGTTTTGTCGGCCTCGGCGACGCGCTTGTGGAGTCGTGCGCGGATGTCCTCAGGTGTGTAGGCGTTGCGACGACGTTGATCGCGCGCGACCAACGCACCGCCTGCCACCACGCCGGCGACCCCCGCGAGTCCGATCCACTTCCATATGCTGCGCATGCCGTGAGTCTGCCTAAGCTCTGGGGGTGAATCAAAGCACGGTATCGCTGGAGAAGGCCCTCGACGAGACTCGTACGGGCGATCTCTGGCTCTTCCGGGGCAGGTCGGGGCCCGATCGGGCGATCCAGACGATGAGCAACAGCCCGGTCAACCACGTCGGGATGACGATCGCGGTCGAGGATCTGCCACCGCTGATCTGGCATGCCGAACTGGGCGACAAGCTGACCGACATGTGGACGGGCGGCAATCACCGCGGAGTTCAGCTGAACGATGCACGGCAGGTCGTGGAGCGATGGGTGCACAACTATCACCAACGCTGCTGGCTCCGCGAGCTGACACCGTACGCCACCCGTGAGCAGGAGGACCTGGCTCTGAAGGTGGTGGCCCGCATGGATGGCACACCGTTTCCCAGCACCGCACGGCTGACGGGCCGGTGGTTTCGCGGCCGCTTGAACGCCGCCGACTTCACGCGGGGACTTCCGTTCGTGCACAGCAAGGTTCGCGAGGCAACGCAGAAGCGGAAGAAGGAGAAACTACAAGTGGGCCTCGAGACGGCGTACTGCGCGGAAACCGTCGCAATCACGTACGAGGAAATGGGACTGCTGTCGACGGAGAAGCACTACAACTGGTTCGACCCTGGCGTGTTCTGGAGCGGCGACGATTTGCCGCTGGCGCCGGGATACAAGCTGGGCAAGGAGATCGCCGTCATCGTCGATCCGCCGACCGGTTAGAGGCGCGCGAAACAGGGATTGGCGTCCTCGTTGGGGATGGACGCGTTGCGGCTGGAGAATTTCCCGACGACTCCGGTATCGGTGACTTCCACACTGTCAGCGTGGATTCCGAGCGGATAGTTGTCGTTCAGCTTCTTGGTCAGGCCGTCGAGAGCTTCCTGCACCGTGTCCTTCGGTAGCGGGCCGGTGACCTCGAGCACTTCCAGATTCAGGTCCCCGTCGGTGACGACGGGTTTGGCGGTGACGTTGTTGTCGCCGGCGTCCAGAATCACCGTGCCCGCGACACGGTCGGTGCGCACTCCTGTGACGAGATTGCCGACACCGGGCAGGTTTTCGACAACGGTGTCCTTGATTCCCTCGGACTTCCAATTGAGAGTCGCGCTGAGCGACCCGATGGTGCCCTTGGAGTCGCGCGACTCGGCCAACCGGACGTCTTCGAGCGTGACTTCAGCTGTCATCCCGTTGGCGCTCTGCACGCGGTTGCCGTCCGTCGTCACCGAGATATTGGTGTAGTCGCCGGTGAGGTACTGCCACAGGAAGGGCGGATTCACACCGAACGAGACCGAGGCGCCGTCTTCGACGACACATTCGGCGACCTCCACCAGGATCGAGTCCGCGCGGTGCCGGGCGTAGAGCTCGGCACCCGCCAGCCCGCCCGCCAACAGCGCGAGCACGATCACCGCCATCAGGATGACCGCCTGCCGGTTGCGGCGGCGCGGTGTCGACGGTGGTGCCGCAACCGGAGGGATTCTCTGCGTCGGTCTCGCATCGGCCGGTGACGGTGCCCGCCGGATCCTGCGTGTCGGACCGTCGAGGGCGGACCGACGCTGGGCACCGAGCCGGTCCGTCGGCGCCTCCGACTGCCCCGCCGACGGCAGCTTCTGGGTGGCCGGGTCCGGCGGCGGCGTGGCCCGGCCGCGCCAGCCAGGTGGACCGGGGCGTTGCGGCGGGGGCACGTGCGCGATTGTGCCCTATCCGGTTGCGACGGGACGCAAAGCCCGACGATCGGGAAGGGCGTGATTTCGGTGCGCCGACGGTCGTCGACGCACCGAGATCGCTACGCCTCGCCGAGGGTGACCTCGGCGGTCTGAGCTGAACCGGACTCGTCGACAAAAGTCAGGGTGACGGTGTCGCCGGGCGCCTTCGACCGCACCGCTGCGACCAGCGCCTCTGGGCCGTCGATCACCCGGTCGTCGACCTTGGTCACCACCACGCCGCTGGGCACGCCCGCCACAGCGGCGGGGCTGCCGTCGACAACGCGCGCGATCGCGGCACCGGGGGCGCTGGGGTCCTGGCTGATCTGCACCCCGAGCGAGCCGTGGCTGGCTGTGCCGTTGGCGATCAGCTCCTCGGCGATGCGCTTGGCCTGATCGGACGGGATCGCGAAGCCGAGGCCGATCGAGCCGTTCGGCGGCCCGGCACCTTCCTGCCCGCCACCGAGCGTCGCGATCGCGGAGTTCACCCCGATCAGCTCACCGTTCATGTTCACCAGTGCACCGCCGGAGTTGCCAGGGTTGATCGCGGCGTCGGTCTGGATGGCGTCGAGCACCGTGACGTCGTCGCCGCCATCTCCTGCGGAGACCGGACGGTTCAATGCGCTGACGATGCCCGTGGTGACCGTCCCCTGAAGGCCCAGCGGTGAGCCGATGGCGACGACGTCCTGACCGACCTGCACATCGGCCGACGACCCGAAGGTGATCGGGGTGAGGCCCGAAACGCCCTTGGCGCGAACCACGGCGATATCACCTGCGGGGTCCGTTCCGACCACCTCGAACGGAACGGTCTGGCCGTCGGCGAACGACACGGTGGCCCGAACACCGCGGCCGGACGAGTAGCCCGCGGGGCCGGCCGCGGCAGCGACCACGTGATTGTTGGTCAGGATCAGCCCGTCCTCAGAGATCACGATGCCCGAGCCCTCTCCGCTCTGCCGGCCCGAGGCGATCTGCAGCTTGACCACGCTGGGCATCACCTTGGCGGCCACCTGCTCCACTGTCCCAGCGGGCAGGTTCGCCGCCGGCCTGCTGGTCGGCTCATCGGCCACCGCAGTCCGTGCGGCAGCAGCCGAGGGTTCCGACTGGCCGGCCACCGCGGCCGCACCGATCCCACCGCTCACCACAGCGACAGCGACGGCACCGCCGATCATCGTGAAGCGGCGACGCGAACGCTTCGGCTGCGTCCCGGGAGGCGTTTGAGGCGCGGACGGAATGGGTTGATGTGCAGTGTGATACGGGTCATATGGCGGAGTAACCACCTGTCCCGGGTGGCGCCAGTCCCACGGGGAGCGATACGATTCGTTCCGAACGTCATTCGGGTGTGCTTGTCCCATAACGTGTTCCGCGTAGCGCGGATAATGAGATTGTCGTGGGGCACGCGGCGGTGTGTTGGTCATGACGTCTGGTTCGCTCCTGAATCCTCAAATTTCACAGTTGATTAGCCCACCATGCCTTAGACATCTGAGAGCGAACTGAGAGATACCTATGGAGAGTCGACGACTTTTCATGCCCCGAGAGGCTCTGCCCCCGAGGCCATCTCCGCGTCCGCTCCTCGCGGAGAGAACAGCTTCGCTCACGGGTCTCCGCGCAGTCGCGGCGCTGCTCATCGTGGGGACGCACGCCGCATACGGCACTGGGCAGCTGGCGAACGGCTACCTCGGGGCGCTCTATGCGCGCTTGGAAATCGGCGTCCCGATCTTCTTCGCGCTGTCTGGATTTCTGTTGTTCCGGCCGTGGGTGAGAGCGGCCGCAGCCGGGACTCCCTCGCCGTCGCTGCGCCGCTACGCTTTTCGTCGCATCCAGCGCATCGCGCCGGCTTATCTCGTTGTCGTCCTGATCGCCTACGCGCTGTACCAGTTTCGCGACGCCGGACCCAATCCCGGGCACACCTGGACGGGTCTGCTGCACCATCTGACGCTGACCCAGATCTACGAACCGGTCTACTTTTTCGTGATGCATCAGGGCCTGACCCAGACCTGGAGTCTGGCAGTCGAATTCGCCTTCTACGCGGTGCTGCCGCTGATGGCGGCGCTACTGCTTTCGGTGCTCTGCAAGGGGGCGTGGCGACCGGGACTGCTGCTGTTGGGACTGGCTTCGCTGGCCGCGATCACTCCGCTGTGGCTCTGGGTGCAGTACGCCACCGACTTGTTGCCCGGCTCTGCAGGCATGTGGCTGCCGGCACACCTCGTCTACTTCGTCGGTGGAATGGTGATGGCGGTGCTCCAGGTCATCGGGGTGCGCGTGAAGTTGCTGCCCGTGGGCTCTCTCGCGGTGCTCAGCTACCTGGTCGTGTCCACGTCGGTCGCCGGGGACATCAACTTCGGACAGGTGACACTGGAGCAGACCCTCATCAAGGTCGCGCTATACGCCGTTATCGCGTGGGCGGCCGTTGCCGCGTTGGTTCTGAACAGCGGCAACGGCCTCCAGCGACTGTTGAGCGCGGCACCGGTCGTCTGGCTCGGCGAGATCTCCTACGAGACCTTTCTGCTGCATGTGATCACGATGGAGATCGTGATGGCGTCGGTGTTGCACTGGCCGGCCTTCACCGGTTCATGGTCGATCGTGTTGGCGGTCACCCTGGCGTTGACGGTCCCGCAGGCTTGGCTCCTGCGTCGGTGGACTACGTTCGGCCCTCCAACGAGTGGGCGAACACACCGCCGCCGTTCACTAGGTGAAGCTGTCGACGCTTGATAGCGTCCGATGCGATGGGCGGAGCCAACTCGTGACGATCGTGGTGATGGACGGGCCGACAGCTTCGGCCCTTTCGCAGGTCCTTCCTGTGCTGCTGTTGACCCTGATCATCGAACTGCGCCGGACCGCGTTGCATCGCAAGGTTTCCCGCACGCTGTTCGGTGCGTTCTTCCTGTTGTTCGCCGTGATCGAAACGGTGCTGGTGTTGTCGATCGACGGTGAGCTCTACCCGTTTCAATGGGGCGATCTGCTGTCCGCCATCGTCATCTTCGGGTTGCTCACGCTGATCTGCGCCATCTCCTTCGTGGAGCCGAGCGACAGCTGAGGCGTCGGTTACGGCCGAGCCAACTGCTCGCGAACCGCCTGGGTGTCGATCAATGACCAGACTTCGACGATCCGTTGCTTGTCGAACCGGTAGAAGACGTGCTCGGCGAACGACACTTGCGCACCGGTGGGCTCGAAACCGAGGAATGGGCGCTGCGGGGTGCACCGGAAGTACAGCCGGCACGCGACGAACTGGTCGTCGGTCAGCAACAGGTCCGCGCGATTTGCAGGTCCGGCGTGGCCTGGGTGTCGTTCTCCAACATCGCTCGGTAGTCGCCGAGGGTCATGCGCTTCCCGTTATACGACAGCTGCTCGGCCACGAACTCCCCCAGCCTTGGCCACTGCCGCTCATTCAGGCACCGCAGGTAGTCGCGATAGACGTCGCTCAGATCGCGGTCGCTCATCACACGCTTCACTATGGTCTGCCGCAGCCACGAACAGGAAGTTGACTCTGCGCACAGGACGCAAGAATGCGAGCGGCAACCGCCCTCGACGCAGAGTCAACGCGGATCTCGGTAGGCTCGATCCCGCTGAAAAGATATGCGCCAGAACCGCATAGACGTCACCGATAGCGAGAGGATGACCATGGCCGCCGTTCCCGAGAGCTACGAATCACTGCTCGAGCGCCCGTTGTACGGGCACCTGGCCACCGTCCGGCCTGACGGCACGCCTCAGGTCAACGCGATGTGGTTTGCCTGGGACGGCGAGGTGTTGCGCTTCACCCACACCAGCAAGCGGCAGAAATACCGCAACATCAAGGCGAACCCGGCCGTGGCGATGTCGGTCGTCGACCCTGACAACCCGTACCGCTACCTCGAGGTGCGTGGTGTCGTGGAAGAGATCGTGCCCGACCCCGAAGGCAAGTTCTATCTCGAACTCAACGACCGGTACGACGGCCCGCTGACCGAACCGCCCGCCGACAAGGCTGACCGCGTGATCCTGGTCGTGCGTCCGACCGCATACAGCAAGCAGTAGACGATCATGCTCGTGGCGTTCAGCGTCAGCCCGTCGGGTGGAGGCGACCACGGCAGCGTCAGCGCGGCCGTCGCGGAGGCGGTACGAGTGGTCCGGGCGTCAGGACTGCCCAACGAGACCAACGCCATGTTCACCAACATCGAAGGCGAGTGGGACGAGGTGATGGCGGTCGTCAAACAGGCGGTCGATGCGGTGGCAGCCGTGTCGCCACGGGTCAGCCTTGTATTGAAGGCCGACATCCGGCCGGGTCATACCGGCCAGCTGACCGCCAAGGTCCAGCGCATCGAGGATGCGCTGCGCGACTGATCCGGCAGGGCCTACGTCAAGCGGCGGCGACGTCTTCGTCGACGGCGGTGACGCAGGACGTGCAGTCGGGGCTGTCGATGTCGAAGCGCCCGCAGGTGGGGCAGATGAACGGAATCATGAGCTTTCCTCCGGCTAGCGGTCCTACGCCGACCCATCGCGACGTTGGCGACTTGTTACCCCGCGCCGTCGTGCTCGAAACCTGGTCACGCACGCGGGAGCCGACCGCAGGCTCCGTCGTATCCTTACCCGACTTCGTCGGTCACCGGTTGAACCGCCCGGCCCAATGGAGAAACTATGGCAAACCGCTGGTCTGGAGTGACCATCGATTGCGCTGATCCTGTTCGGATGTCGGCGTTTTGGGCTGCGCTGCTCGGCATTCCAGGGTCGAACGAGCACGGGGATGATCCGAACTGGGCGACCGTGGGGTCGCGCGCTGGGTCCTTACCCCGCCTCACCTTCCAGCGCGTACCCGAGGCCAAAGTCACGAAGGTTCGGATTCACCTCGACGTGGAGGTCGACGACATCGACACCGGACGTCGGCAGGTCGAGGATCTCGGTGGCCACTTCTCAGGTGTCCGACATGACTACGACGAAGGGGTCGTGCTGAACATGCTGGATCCCGAGGGTCATGAATTCTGCCTCGTGCAGTATTTCGACGGGCCCGCGTAAGGCGTTGAACCGCGACTTCACAAGTCGCCGTCACGCCTCGGCATTCTGAGGCTGGTCGTCCACGACCAAGCCCATCAAGCGTTGGAGATACCCCGGACCCGACGGTTCCGTGGGATCGAACCAGGTATACAGATGCCTATCCCGAAGCATGGCAGCAAGGAGAGGATGGTTGTTGATAACTGGGACTTCCCACTCGTCCCAGCGACAATCGTCAACAAAGTGATCACTGACGAAATCCCAGTCATCATCGAGTATCCACTCGTCACCCCCATCATCGGCTACCCGTGATCGAGCCGGGACGCGGTCGAACAACTCCGGCATGTCTGCTATACGCTCTTGCGCCTCACGGAGAGAACATGCGACTAGCAGCCCGTCGAAGAAAAAACGGAAGCACGCCGCTCTCGATTTCGTCCGACAGTGCATAACAACACTCACGGGCCTTCTCCGCCCAGGCCTTGTTGTCGATGACACAAATCAACACCCGGCGATCGAGGCAATCGAACGGGGCGACCTCATGCAGTGGACCCTCGAACGTTCCGTCAAGCCACAAGGCGATGTCATGGTGGCCCCAGAGATCGAGCACGCCGGCGATCGCGTATGCCTGTCAAGGAGTCAACGACGGGCAGCCCTTCCATCGGCTAGCGGTCCGACGCCGACTTACCGCGACGTTGGCGACTGTTACCCCGCGCCGTCCTGCTCGAACGTGGTCGCGCACTCCGCTGCAGTCGCTCGGAAAGGCTGTCTGATTCCCTCGATCATGAATTCTCGCGCCGAACCGCTCTGTCAGCACATCGAACCGACTAGCGTGCCGAGTGGAACCACATCTGGCAGCCGGGGGGCTGAGTTGGATACCGAGACAGTTTGTATTGACGTTGTCGCGGAGTCGGTGCAATGAGTGCGCCGGGATGGTATCCGGACCCCTCTGGAGGACCAACCAGGCGCTACTTCGATGGAATGAAGTGGACTGACCAGGTATTGCCAATCGAAGTACCAGCGGCGCCGCCTCCGTCGAAAGCATTGCGCCGCTTCGTTTTCCTATTGGTAGCGAGCCTGGTGACGGCGATCGTGGCGTTTGTTGCGATGCAACTGGCGTTCGGAGCTGCGGCGAACGATTCACTCTTCCCGAACATCATCGGGTTTGCCTTGTTCGGCCTCTGGTTGGCAAGCATCGGGGGATTTCTCGTCGGTCTGATCGGCGCGATCGTTCAGGTAGTACGAAAGTGATCCTGCGCTACTAGAAGCCGCGACTCGCGAGTTGTTCCTTCGGCGACCAGCCATCGGGCGGACCGGATGTGCTCCACCATCGGCAGCCATCCAGCCGCCATTTGGCCCGCCAGCCGCGATAGAACGCCTCGCGCATGTCCGGTTCGCCGAACGCATCGTCGTAGCCGAACTGAAGCCCGCAGCATTTGCAGATCTCCATTGAAGGGATGTCGTCCCGCCGGGGCGGCTCAGTCTGGTCGAACCCGCAAGCTGGGCAGAAGTTCACAGCCCCATCATCCCCGGTGCGAGGCCCCTGGACATTGAAGCGGAACTCCACCACGTCGCCGTCCTGCATGACGTAGCGCAAGCAAGACCGTGCACAATGTGCAGCTGACAGCGTCGCCATGGACATATAGGCGTCGTGAAACTGTCAGCCTGACATTGCGACCGGCACGCGCCTAGACGTTAAACCTGAACTCGACCACGTCACCGTCCTGCATGACGTAGTCCTTGCCCTCCATCCGGACCTTGCCCGCCGCCTTTGCGGCGGCCATCGACCCTGCCTCTTTCAGGTCGTCGAACGACACGACCTCGGCCTTGATGAAGCCTTTCTCGAAATCGGTGTGGATGACGCCGGCAGCCTTGGGCGCCGTGTCGCCCTGGTGAATTGTCCAGGCGCGCGCCTCTTTCGGTCCCGCGGTCAGATAGGTCTGCAGCTTCAACGTGTGGAAACCCGCCCGCGCCAACGCATCCAGGCCCCGCTCGGTCTGGCCGATCGACTCCAACAGCTCGGCAGCAGACTCGTCGTCGAGCTCCTGCAGTTCCGCCTCGATCTTCGCGTCGAGGAACACCGCATCAGCGGGCGCGACCATTTCGCGCAACTCCGCGACCCGGGCCTCGTCGGTCAGCACCCCCTCGTCGGCGTTGAACACGTACAGGAACGGTTTGGTGGTCAGCAGGTTCAGCTCACGTAAAAGAGTCGTGTCCACCCCGGCGGCGAACAGCGTCTTGCCGCTGTCCAACACCGCCTGCGCGGCCACTGCCGCCTCGTACACCGGGCGGCGGTCCTTGTGGGTGCGTGCCTCCTTCTCCAACCGCGGCAACGCACGTTCCAGCGTCTGCATGTCGGCGAGGATCAGTTCGGTCTCGATGATCTCGATGTCGGACTTCGGGTCGACGCGGCCGTCGACGTGAGCCACGTCATCGTCGGTGAACACCCGGACCACCTGGCAGATCGCATCGCTCTCGCGGATGTTGGCAAGGAACTTGTTTCCCAGGCCGGCGCCTTCGGATGCGCCTCTGACAATTCCTGCGATGTCGACAAACGTGACCGGCGCATGAACGAGCTTCTCCGAGCCAAACATCTTCGCGAGTTCGCCGAGCCGGGGATCGGGCAGCGGGACGACACCCTCGTTCGGCTCGATCGTCGCGAACGGGTAGTTGGCCGCCAGCACGTCGTTGCGCGTCAACGCGTTGAACAGCGTTGACTTGCCGACGTTGGGCAGTCCCACGATTCCGAGGTTCAGGCTCACAGGGACGACAGTCTAGGAGACTGTGACGGGCTCGCCAGCAGCGCGCTCGCAGCCTCTCCAGTCGACAGCCGGTACGGTCGACGTGTGTCAGCACAGCGCGCACGGTCAGCCGTCACGGCTGACCACCGTTCCGTGCACCCCAATATCCCAGGCGTGCCCTGGTGGGGTGCTGTGCTCATCGCTGCGACATTGATGGCCGTCGGATTCGCCTACGACGCGGGGACCGGCACCAAACAACTGACGGCGGTCTTCGCGGGCACCTACGTGGTCGGCTGCATTCTCGCGGTGCTGGCGGTGCGACAGGCGGGACTCTTCACCGCGGTCATTCAGCCCCCGCTGCTGCTGTTCGCCGCCGTTCCGATGGCCTACTTCGTGTTCACCGACAGTCAGCTGTCGAATCTCAAGGACACCCTGATCAACTGTGCCTACCCGCTCATCGAGCGCTTCCCGCTGATGTTCTTCACATCCGCGGTGGTGCTGCTCATCGGCATGGCTCGGTGGTACATCGGGATGTCCTCGCGTCGCGGCACGCCGAGCACAACTGAAAAAGACGAGCCGAGCGGCGAGGGTCTGGTAGCGACGGCGGTCGCCAAGATCTCCGCTCTGCTCGCGGCCCGCAAAGCCGGCGACGAGGCCGACGAACCGCCACGTCGGCGCAGCACCGCCGACCGGCGCCCCAGATCGCCGAGCCGCTCCGGCAGGCCGACGACCCGCTCGGCGCCGTCGCGCTCGCGACACGCCCGTCCCCCTGAGACCGAGATCATCGAACCGGTGGCCGACCGGCCACGCCGCCCGCGCCCCAGGCGACAGGGCGAGCCGCCCATCGAACCCCGCCGCAAGCCCCGGTCCGGGACTGGTCAGCGCAGGCGCCGCTACGACGAGCCGCCCCCCGAACGTCGCAGCGGATACGAGCGCCCCGAGCGTCGGCGCCGCTACGAGGACGACCTGCCGCCGCTGTCTTACGGCGGCAACGGCAACGGCACCCATCACCCGGTGTCACGCGTGCGCTACCGCGGTGGCGAAGACGGCGAGGACTACGACCAGTACCGCGCACCGCGACGGTCAGCGCGTGAGCGAGCGGTCGAGAACTGGGAGTACGACATCTGACCCGTCAGGCGCGGGCCGGACGGATCTCTCTGGGCAGGGCGAAGACCAGCGTCTCGTTGGCCGTCGTCACCGGCTGGACCGTGTCGTAGCCGTACTCGGCGAGCCGCTCGAGGACACCGCGCACGAGCAGTTCCGGCACCGACGCGCCGGACGTCACACCGACGGTCGTCACACCGTCAAGCCAGGCAGGGTCGATGTCTTCGGCGTAATCCACCAGGTGGGCGGCGTCGGAGCCCGCGTTCAACGCGACCTCGACCAGCCGCACGGAGTTCGACGAATTGCGTGATCCAACGACGATCACCAGCTCGCATTCGGGCGCCATCGCCTTGACCGCGACCTGGCGGTTCTGGGTGGCGTAGCAGATGTCGTCGCTGGGCGGATCCTGCAGCGTCGGGAAGCGTTCCCGCAGCCGGCGCACCGTCTCCATCGTCTCGTCCACACTCAACGTGGTCTGCGACAGCCAGATCACCTTGTTCTCATCGCGGATCGTGACGCTGTCGACGGAATCGGGCCCGTCGACCAGCTGCACGTGATCGGGTGCCTCACCTGCGGTGCCGACGACCTCTTCGTGGCCTTCGTGGCCGATGAGCAGGATGTCGTAGTCGTCGCGAGCAAAACGCTTGGCCTCGTTGTGCACCTTCGTGACCAGCGGGCAGGTGGCGTCGATGACCTTCAGGTTGCGCTCGGCCGCGGTCTGATGGACCGTCGGCGCGACACCGTGGGCGGAGAACACCACGATGGCGCCCTCGGGCACCTCGTCGGTCTCGTCGACGAAGATCGCGCCCGCCTTGGCCAATGTCTCCACGACGTGCACGTTGTGCACGATCTCGTGCCGCACGTAGACCGGCGCGCCGTGCTTCTCGAGGGCGCGCTCCACGGTCTCCACGGCACGGTCGACCCCGGCGCAATACCCGCGCGGCTCGGCCAGCAACACCCGCTTGCCTGTGACGCCACCGGTGACCGAGCTCGATGCGCCCGGAATCCCCATGTTGATAGTCGGTGGCATGTTTCCAAGGGTACTGACACGCGGGCTCAAGAGGCCAACCGTAGTCTGGAGCGCATGGCAACTGCACCGTATGGGGTTCGTCTGCTGGTAGGTGCGGCGGTGACCGCCATCGAGGAAACCCGCAAGATTCCGCAGACCATCCTCACGTACCCGATGACCGTGGCGAGTCAGATCGCCCACCTGGTGATGAAAGTGCAGCAAGACGTCGCCGACCTGGTGATCAAGGGTGACGAGACCCTCGACTCGCTGTTTCCCCCGAAGGACGAGCAGCCCGAGTGGGCCACCTTCGACGAGGACCTCGAAGACGAGCCCGCGAAGCCGGCGGTGGACGGCGAACGCCTCACCGAAGGGCGTTTCGCGCTCTTCACCGGCGGCGAACCCGAGGTCGACAAGGCCGCTGCGGCCGAACCGGTCGCGCGGTCGACCAACAACGTGCCCGAGATCGTCGAAGAGCTCGATTACGAGTCGCTCACCCTGGCGCAGCTGCGTGCCCGGCTGACGTCGTTGCGGGTCGCAGATCTACAGGCGCTGCTGGAGTACGAGAACGCCACCAAGGCGCGTGCGCCCTTCCAGACGCTGCTGTCCAACAGGATCACCCGCGCGACCGCGAAGTGACCGCCCCGGCGGGTGCGGGAGATGACTGAGGCGGAGCCGGGCAAGTCGCCCGACAATCCCTGGCCGGTGCGCGCGGTGTCGACCCGCGTCGCGAAGTACATCGACAAGCTCGGCACGGTGTGGGTGGAGGGCCAGATCGCCCAGCTGAATCTGCGACCCACCGTCGCGTTCATCATGCTGCGCGACCCAGCCGCCGACATGTCACTGTCCGTGATGTGCCCGCGCGACCTCGTCGAGAACGCACCGGTGAAACTCACCGAGGGTGTGCAGGTCATCATGCACGGCAAGCTGCAGTTCCACCCCGGTCGGGGCACTCTTGCGTTGCGGGTGAACGAGATTCGCGCGGTGGGACTCGGCGAACTGCTCGAGCGCATCGAACGGCTGCGTAAGCTGCTGGAGGCCGAGGGCCTGTTCGATCCGCGCCTCAAGAGGCCACTGCCCTTCCTGCCGAACACCGTCGGCCTCATCACCGGACGTGCGTCGGCGGCCGAACGTGACGTCGTCTCCGTCGCGCAGAATCGTTGGCCCGCAGTGCGGTTCGCCATCCGCAACACGGCGGTACAGGGACCCAACACCGTTCCTCAGGTCGTGGAGGCGCTGCGTGAGCTCGACGCGCACCCGCATGTCGACGTCATCGTCATCGCCCGCGGCGGCGGCGACATCGACGCGCTGCTGCCCTTCTACGACGAGACGCTGTGCCGCGAGATCGCCAAGTGCACAACACCTGTCGTGAGCGCCATCGGCCACGAACCCGACAATCCGATCTGCGACCTGGTGGCCGACCTGCGCGCGGCCACACCCACCGACGCAGCCAAACGCATCGTCCCCGACGCGGCTGCCGAACAGGCGACGATCCGGGATCTGTGCCGACGCGGCGGCCGTGCGCTGCGGAACTGGGTGCACCGCGAACAGCATCACCTCGACCAATTGCGCAATCGGCCAGTTCTCGCCTCGCCGCTGGCCGCCCTCACCGCCCGGTCCGAGGAGATACAGCGTGCCCGCGCCGCCGCGCGGCGCGACATCAATCGCCTGGTGGCCGCAGAGGCCGACCGCGTCGGGCATCTGTCGGCCCGGCTGGCCACCCTGGGACCGGCGGCCACCCTGGCGCGCGGCTATGCGGTCGTGCAGACGCTGCCAGACGCCTCCAGCACTGGGAGGGTGCTGCGGACCACTGCGGATGCACCCAAGGGTGCGCGGCTGCGGATTCGGGTGGCCGACGGTGCGGTCACGGCTGTCAGCGACGGTCCAGAAGGGACATCCAAATGAAGCCCATTAGTGAGCTGGGGTACGAGGAAGCACGCGATGAGCTCGTTGCGGTGGTGCAGCAGTTGGAGCAGGGCGGACTCGATCTCGATGCATCGCTGAAATTGTGGGAACGCGGCGAAGAACTGGCCAAACGCTGCGAGGAGCATTTAGCTGGTGCCCGCAAGCGAGTCGAGGATGTATTGGCCGCCAGGGAGCCGGAAGAAAGTTGACATGGGAAGGACCCCCGCCGCGAGGGGTCGAAACTGTAACACGTTTCAGTTAGGCTGCCCGGCATGGGTGATTCAACGTTGACCACCGACCTCGGCCGCGTGCTCGTCACGGGCGGCTCCGGATTCGTCGGCGCCAACCTGGTGACCGAACTGCTCGAACGAGGTCACGAGGTCCGCTCGTTCGATCGCGCCCCCTCGCCGCTGCCTGCGCATCCGCGTCTCGACGTCCTCGAGGGCGACATCTGCGATCCCGAGACCGTGGCCGCAGCAGTCGCCGGCGTCGACACCGTCTTTCACACCGCTGCGATCATCGACCTAATGGGCGGCGCATCGGTCACCGAGGAATACCGGCAGCGCAGCTTCTCGGTGAATGTCACCGGCACCGAGAACCTGGTGCGAGCCGCGCAGGCCGCCGGTGCGAAACGATTCGTCTACACCGCGTCCAACAGTGTGGTCATGGGCGGGAAGAAGATCTCCGGCGGCGACGAAACCCTGCCCTACACAGAGCGATTCAACGACCTCTACACCGAGACGAAGGTGGTCGCGGAGAAGTTCGTGCTGTCCCAGAACGGCGTCGACGGGTTGCTCACTTGCTCGATCCGGCCGAGCGGCATCTGGGGTCGCGGCGATCAGACCATGTTCCGCAAGGTGTTCGAGAGCGTGCTGGCGGGACACGTCAAGGTGCTGGTCGGCAGTAAGAACGTCAAACTCGATAACTCCTACGTACACAACCTGATTCACGGATTCATCCTCGCCGCCCAGCATCTGGTGCCCGGCGGGGCCGCGCCCGGTCAGGCGTACTTCATCAATGACGGCGAGCCGATCAACATGTTCGAGTTCTCGCGGCCGGTGGTGGAGGCCTGCGGTCAGCGCTATCCGAAGGTCCGGGTGCCCGGCCGGCTGGTGTGGTTCGCGATGACGGTGTGGCAGTGGCTGCACTTCCGCTTCGGGATACCCAAGCCGATGGTCGAGCCCCTCGGGGTGGAGCGGCTGTACCTCGACAACTACTTCTCCATCGCCAAGGCGCAGCGCGAACTCGGATACCAGCCGCTGTTCACCACCGAGCAGGCGATGAAAGACTGCCTGCCCTACTACGTCGAACTGTTCGACAAGATGCAGAACGAGGCCAAGGGCCCGGCGATCAGCGTCGCCGCAACCGCGCCCCCGGAGGGCTGACGCCTCCACGGGTCGCAGCGGTGCTGAGATTCGGTGCAACCCCCTTCGAAACTGTGCGTGATGCGCCTAGCCTTGCCCTGAGGAGCGAGTTCGACGTCGAACGGGGCGAGGTGTCGTCATGCCTGACGGGAAACCGAACATTCTGGTCATCTGGGGCGACGACATCGGGATCTCCAACCTCAGCTGCTACAGCGACGGCCTGATGGGGTACCGCACTCCCAACATCGACCGCATCGCCGCCGAGGGCATGCGCTTCACCGACTCCTACGGCGAACAAAGCTGTACTGCGGGTCGTGCGGCTTTCATCAGCGGGCAAAGCGTCTACCGCACCGGGATGAGCAAGGTCGGCATCCCGGGGGTGGACATCGGCTGGGCCGCCGAGGACCCCACCATCGCCGAACTGCTCAAGCCACTCGGCTACGCGACGGGTCAGTTCGGCAAGAACCACTTCGGCGATCTGAACAAGTACCTACCGACGGTGCACGGCTTCGACGAGTTCTTCGGCAACCTGTATCACCTCAACGCCGAGGAGGAGCCCGAGCAGTTCGACTACCCGCACAAGGACCAATTCCCACGCCTTTACGAAGCGGTGCTTCCACGCGGCGTGCTCAAATGCAGGGCGATCGACGAGGTGTCGACCGAACCCGACGACCCGAAGTTCGGTCCGGTCGGGAAACAGGTCATCGAGGACACCGGACCACTCACCGCCAAACGCATGGAGACCATCGACGACGACATCGCCGACGCGACGGTGGACTACATCAAGCGGCAACACACCGCGGGCAATCCGTTCTTCGTCTGGTGCAACTTCACCCACATGCACCTGTACACACACGTCAAGCCGGAGAGTCGCGGGCAGGCCGGTCTATGGCAGTCCGAGTATCACGACGCGATGATCGATCACGACAAGAATGTGGGGACCGTCCTCGACGCGCTCGACGAGCTCGGCGTTGCCGACGACACCATCGTCATCTACTCCACCGACAACGGCCCACACCGTAACTCGTGGCCGGATGCGGGCACCACACCGTTCCGCAGCGAGAAGAACACCAACTGGGAAGGCGCATACCGGGTTCCCGAATTGATCCGCTGGCCCGGAAAGATCAAGGCGGGCACGGTGTCCAACGACATCATCCAGCACCATGACTGGCTGCCCACTCTGCTCGCGGCGGCGGGCGATCCCGACGTCATGGACAAGCTGAAGAAGGGTTACCGGATCGGCGATGTCGAGTACAAGGTTCACATCGACGGGTTCAACCTGTTGCCCTATCTGCTCGGCGAGGTGGAACACAGCCCGCGCCGTGGGTTCTTCTATTTCAACGACGATGCCCAACTGGTCGCGATGCGGTTCGAGAACTGGAAGATCGTCTTCGCCGAGCAGCGGTGCCAGGGCACGTTACGGACATGGGCGGAGCCGTTCATACCGCTGCGGGTGCCGAAGCTGTTCAACCTGCGCACCGATCCGTTCGAGTACGCAGACATCACGTCCAACACGTACTACGAGTGGTTCCTGCGCCACGACTACTTCGCCTTCTACGCGACGGCCATGGCATCCATGTTCCTCGACACGTTCAGAGAGTTCCCGCCGCGACATCCGCCGGCCAGCTTCAGCATCGATCAGATCGTCAAGAAGCTCGAAGAATTCCTCGCGGGAGACTAGTGCTCGAGTCGTGGATCGACGGTCCCACAAAGTCCGCGATCGTCGATTTCGTGGGACGGGTCACCTCCGAAGGGCCGGATTACGTCGCTCCGGAAGCGCGGGTTGCTGTGTTCGACAACGACGGCACGCTGTGGTGTGAGAAACCGATGTACATCCAGCTGGATTTCATCGTGCGCAGACTGGCGGAGAAAGCCTCGGCCGACGGATCCTTGGCCGCACAACAGCCGTACCAGGCGGCGGTCGCAGGCGACTTGCAGTGGTTCGGCGGTGCGATCACCAAGCACTACCAGGGCGACGACTCGGATCTGAATGTTCTTGCGCAGGCGGTGATGTCGCTGCACGAGTCGATGAGCGTCGAAGACCACGCGGCGCGGGTGGCGGCCTTCTTCGCCGAGGCGAAACACCCCACGTTGGGCCGGCCGTACACCGAGTGCATTTACGCGCCCATGGTTGAGTTGTTGCGGTATCTCGAGGATCACGGCTTCATCTGCTACATCGTCTCCGGTGGCGGACGCGATTTCATGCGGCCGATCACCGCAGCGATCTACGGCATCCCGCCCGAGCGCGTCGTGGGAAGCGCTCAGGGTCTGAAATTCGATGGAGCCGAGGGGCACGGCGACCTGGTGATCCAGCCGGCGCTGGACATCTTCGACGACGGTCCCGAGAAGCCGGTGCGCATCTGGAGCCGAATCGGCAGGCGTCCGATCCTGTCGGCGGGCAATTCCAACGGTGATGACGAGATGCTGCAGTATTCCGGACGGCCGGGGGCCGCGGCCCTGCGCTTGTTGGTGCTGCACGACGATGCCGAACGCGAATTCGACTACACCGCAGGCGCGGAACGGGCGCTCGAGCACGCGGCGCAGTACGGCTGGACCGTCGTGAGCATGAAGAACGACTGGGCGACCGTCTTCGGTGACTGATGTGTTTCGAGGTTGCGAAACTGCGGGCAGATCGCATTTTTCGACCAAATCGCGATCTCACCACAGTCTCGGCGTGGGTTGAGGCGTGCCATGACCACGGATGACCTCGTGTGGATTCCAGGGCAGACCGCTGTCCTGGGCTCCGATCGGCATTACCCCGAGGAGGCGCCGGCACGGCCCACCGGTGTCGACGGATTCTGGATGATGTCCAAAGCCGTCATCAACTCTCAGTTCGCCGAATTCGTCGATGCCACTGGCTATCTCACTGTCGCCGAGCGCCCCTTGGATCCCGTCGACTACCCGGACGCCCCACCGGCGAACCTGAAGCCGGGGTCGATGGTGTTCACCCGTACCCAAGGGCCGGTGGATCTTCGACACCTCAATTCGTGGTGGACGTGGACGCCGGGAGCGTCGTGGCGCCATCCCGTCGGCCCGCTGTCGTCGATCGACAAACGCGCCGAGCACCCCGTCGTGCACGTGGCATACGAAGACGCCGAAGCCTATTCGGAGTGGGCCTGCATGTCGTTGCCCACCGAAGCCGAATGGGAGACCGCGGCCAGGGGCGGACTCGACCACACGGAATACACCTGGGGCGACGAACCGGAAGACTCGGACCAACCCCTTGCCAACTACTGGCACGGCGACTTTCCGTGGCGGCCGGACAAGGGGTACGGGCGCACCACCGCGGTTGGCAGCTTCCCGCCCAACGGCTATGGCCTGTATGACATGGCAGGCAACGTCTGGGAGTGGACCACAGACTGGTACGGCCCGACCCGTGACAGCCAACCCTGTTGTGCCTCAGAAAGTTACGATCCGCGGCAGCCGCAGTTCCAAGTACCGCGCAAGGTGGTCAAGGGCGGCTCGTTCCTGTGCGCGGACGTCTACTGCCTGCGCTACCGTCCGGCCGCGCGTCGGCCGCAGTCGGTCGACACGGGCATGAGCCACATCGGATTTCGCTGCGTCAAGCGCTGATCGACATTCGGTCAGCCGCTTTCGGCGACCTTCTTGATCGCGGCGAGCGTGGCGGGGATGCCGCTCTCCGCCTGGGCGCGCCGGTGTTCGATCTGCGCCTCCGCGTGCTCGCCCCACCGTTCGTGGAAGCCGACGATCCCTTTCGGAAGGAACTCCCAGTGCTCGGTCAGGCGAGTGCCGTCACCCTCGGGTTCGAGGGTGTAGCCCCAGCGCACCCAGCCGTTGTTGACTTCCCAGGCGAACTCGCGGCCGGGGTCGGCGGCGACGACCTGGCTGCGGGTCTCCCAGGTGCGCTCGGGGAGCTCGTTGCGGCCGGTGAACCAGGCACCGACCTCAGGGCCCTGGCCCTCGTCCCACCAGCATCCCTTGCAGACGGGGCTCCACTCCCCCGTCCTGGTCACGTCCGACACCAGCGCGTACAGCTCTTGCGGCCGCACCGCCACGTAGATCGACTCCGACATCTTCAATTCAGCCACGAACCGAGTGTGCCAAAGCGCTAGGTTGGAACACGTTCCACATCCGTCGAAAGGGCAACTGGATGAGCAACGGTAGTGAGCGGGCGGCCAGGAAAGCGGTTGTCATCGGCGGGGCGTCCGGTATTGGCTGGGCGACGGCGCAGGCGCTGGCCGGTGACGGCTGCACCGTGACGATCGCCGACCTCAATGGCGACGGCGCCCGTGATCGGGCCACCGAACTCGGCGCGCCGCACTCCGCCGCGCAGGTCGACGTCACCGACGAGGCCTCGGTGGAGCGGCTGTTCGTTGAGATCGGCCCGCTGGACGTCGTGGTGAACTGTGCGGGCTTTGGCAGCCTCGGCCTGATCACCGATTTGTCCGTCGACGAGTTCCGCAGCGTCGTCGACGTCTGCCTGAACGGGTCGTTCATCGTGGCCAAGTACGCCGGACAGCAGCTGCGCGAAGGCGGCTCGCTGGTGTCCATCAGTTCCCTGAACGGACGCCAACCAGCCGTCGGGATGAGCGCGTATTGCGCCGCCAAGGCCGGCCTCTCGATGCTGACCCAGGTCGCGGCGCTCGAATGGGGCCCGCGCGGTATCCGGGTCAACGCGGTGGCGCCCGGTTTCGTGGACACACCGCTGACGGCGGGGTCGTCGCTCATACCCGGCCTCGTGGAGGACTACGTCGAGAACACCGCGATCGGGCGCGCGGGCAAGCCGGAGGAGATCGCCGACGCGGTGGTGTTCCTCAGCTCGCCGAAGAACTCATGGTTGACCGGCGAGGTCCTCGACCTCAACGGCGGCGCACACCTGAAGAAGTATCCGGACGTGTTGGGTCATGTCATGAAATTGGCTGAAGCGCAGTGATGAGCGCTCGCGCGAAGAACAGACAGCTATGAGTTTCGCGGGCAAGCAGGCGATCGTCACGGGCGCCGGCTCGGGTATCGGCGCCGCGCTGTGCCGGGCACTGGTCGCGGCAGGCGCCGAGGTGGTGTGCACCGATATCGACGGTGCGGCCGCCGAGAAGACCGCCGCGCCCCTTGGCGACAAGGCGCGGGCGGCGCGTCTCGACGTCACCGACGCCGCGGCTTTGCAAGCTGCGGTCGATGAGGTGGTCGACCGGGCCGGCAGGCTCGACCTGATGTTCAACAACGCGGGAATCTGTTGGGGCGGCGACACCGAACTGCTGACGCTGGACCAGTGGAACGCGATCATCGACATCAACATCCGCGGTGTCGTGCACGGCGTCGCGGCGGCCTACCCGGTGATGCTGCGCCAGGGCCACGGCCAGATCGTCAACACCGCATCCATGGCGGGCCTCACCGCAGCCGGCCAGATCACCAGCTACGTCACGACCAAGCACGCGGTGGTCGGCATGTCGCTGGCGCTGCGATCGGAAGCCGTGCCCCGCGGTGTCGGCGTGCTGGTCGTGTGTCCGGCCGCGGTCGAGACACCGATCCTCGACAAGGGGGCGATCGGCGGGTTCGTCGGTCGCGACTACTTCCTGCAGGCCCAGGGCGGAAAGCCGTATGACGCCGACCAGCTCGCCAACGATGTGCTGCGCGCGATCGAGAAGAAGAAGGCGATCCTGGTGAAACCGCGCATCGCGCGCGCTCAGTGGCTCTTCGCACGGCTGGCGCCGGGATTGATGAACCGGCTGTCGATGCGGTTCATCGAGGGGCAACGCGCCAAACAGGTCGAGACACGGTCCAAAGTCCGCTAGAAATAGCGCGATGAACACCGAATTCACGCTGACACAGAAGCGTGCGCTGGCAATCGCGACCGTCATCGCGATCCTCTTCGGCGCGTACTTCCTGCGTGGATACTTCATCCTGATCGTGGTCGCCGCAGTCGCGGCCTACCTGTTCCAGCCGCTCTACACGCGACTGAACAAGCGGGTCGGCGCAGGTTTGTCGGCGACGTTGACGCTGCTGGCGGCCTTCGCGGCGGTGATTGTGCCGTTGGGACTCTTCGTGTTCCTCGCCGTCGTCCAGATCACCAACATGGTGGAACGCGTCGCCGTCTGGGTCGAACGGACCGACCTCTCCGCCCTTGGCGATCGGTCGCTGGTGCTCGCAAACGAACTGCTGCACCGCCTGCCGTTCGTCGAGATCACGATCACCCCGGACTCGCTGCGCGGTTCGATGACGACGGTCGCGCAGGAAGCCGGCAAATGGCTGCTCGGTCTCCTGCAGGGCGCCGCAGGCGGCGCATTCGGCGCGATCACGTCGGCCATCCTGTTCCTGTACGTGTTCATCTCGCTGCTGACCAACCGCGACAAGGTGCTGCTGCTCATCCGGCGGCTCAATCCCCTCGGCGAGGAGATCACCGACCTCTACATGTCGAAGATGGGCGCGATGGTCAAGGGCACCGTCATGGGACAGTTCGTCATCGCCGTCTGCCAGGGTGTCGCCGGTGCCGTCTCGATCTACATCGCCGGATTCCATCAGGGGTTCTTCCTGTTCGCGGTGCTGCTGTCGGCGCTGTCGGTCATTCCGCTGGGCAGCGGTATCGTCACGATTCCGTTCGGTGTCGGAATGATCCTGTTCGGCAACGTATTCGGCGGCGTGTTCGTGATTCTCTTCCACGTGATCGTGGTGACCAACATCGACAACTTCCTGCGACCGATCCTCGTTCCCCGGGCAGCCCGCCTGGACTCCGCGCTGATGCTTCTCGCTGTGTTCGCGGGCATCGCGATGTTCGGCGCATGGGGCATCATCATCGGTCCCGTCCTGATGATCATCATCGTGACGACGATCAGCGTGTACCTCGCCGTCTACAAGGGCGTACCGTTGATCGACCCCGACGAGCAGGATGCGAAACCCAAGCGGCGCAACCCGTTCTGGCGGTTGGGCCGTCGGGTCAAACAGAGGCGTGACGAAACCGCCGAAGAAGAACCCGAGATCGAGAATGTCCCTGCGGGGCCCGCGACTACTTCAGGCGCTGAGTGAGGAACTCGACGACGCGCTTGAGTGCGGTGTCGGTGGGATAGCCCTCCTGATGGCGGAGCTCCAGCGTCAGCACGGAGTGCGCCATCCTTCCGAAACCGTGCTCGTTGCCCTTCTTCGAGTTGATCTCGATGACCTCGAACGCATCGCCGAGCCGATCCTTGAGCGTCTTGAACCGTGCGCCCGGCACCAGGGGGTCCTCGCTGAATCGCAGTCCCAGAGCACACAATCCCTCGTTGGCCGCGCGCCGTTCCACGATTTTCAGCTCCGCCTCGGACAGACCCGGATCCCGCCGCTGTTGGGGAGTCAACGGCAACGGCAGTGACGGCTGGCTGAGGATCGGCGCGAGCACGCTGTCGTCGACCGCAGCCGCCAACGCGAAACCGCCGGTGAAGCACTGGCCGATCACGCCGACACCCTTGCCCGGTGTCGAGGCGTTGAGGTCGCGCGCCAGTGCGCGCAGGTAATGCGCAACCGGCCGGTCGGCGTTTGTCGCGAAAGCCGCGAATTCCTTTGCCACGCAAGCGCGCATGATCGCCACGCCCGCTCCGGGCCGGGCTGCGGGTGCCCCTGGTGTACCGAACAGCGACGGCGCCGCCACCGTGAACCCGTTGTCCACCAGATGATTTCCCAGTGCCAGCACGCCCGGATGCAAGCCAGGCAATTCGGGAATGAGCACCACACCCGGACCCTCACCCTTGCGATACACGTCGTGGGTGTAGCCCGAAGCGGAGAACGGTGCGCAGCTCCAGCCGGTCAGATCAGCTTCCGGAGCGGTCATCTCTTCTCCTGTGCGGCGGGTCCTATGCGGCGGGCAAGGGCGAGGCGCTCTGCGTCGCCGCAGCCAGCGTACGGAACTCGTCGGTGGATGCGGCGCCGGTTATCGCAATCTGCGCAGGACCCTTCGGTCCGGTCAACCGGGTGGTCCACAGGGGCTCGCCAGGGCGCCCGTCGCGGTCGCCGCCGTCGTACACCACCCAGGTGACGCCGTCGACATCCTCGACGCCCGTGGGATACAGGCTGTCCTCGATCGAGCCGACGAGTTTGTCCTCGTCGGCGTTGCTCTGCGTCAGGCTGACGTACATCCCGCTGGGCGCCAGATATCCGACGGTCGAGCTGACCGCACGGAGATGCTCCCCCGACGTCGGATCGGTGCGGCCGCCGTCGATGCCGTTCCGGCTGCCGGAGTTCGGCTGCCATCCCTCGGGCAGCTGGGGCACCCGGATCGGGATCTTGAGGGCGTCGGCGTCGGCCTGCAGCGCCCGAGGTGCGTCATAGGGGGGAACCGGTCCTTCCACGGGCCCGCCGGCCTGGAACGAGCACATGCCCAGCACCCCGGCCAGCACGATGCAGGCAAAGATCAGCGGCGCCATGGACCAGAACATGTCCCGGCCGTCCTGGAGCAGCCGCGACTTAGCTGGCTTCGGAGCCGGCTGCGGCTGGGTGGTCATGGTCGCCAGTATCCCAGGTCCCAACGGCCGGTCGGCGGATGGGACAATCTGCGCATGACTCCCGCGCGTGGTGAAGCACCCGACCGTAACCTCGCCCTCGAACTCGTGCGAGTGACCGAAGCCGGAGCGATGGCCGCAGGCCGCTGGGTAGGCCGCGGCGACAAGGAAGGCGGCGACGGCGCGGCCGTCGACGCCATGCGTGAGCTGGTCAATTCCGTGTCGATGCGCGGCGTCGTGGTGATCGGTGAGGGCGAGAAGGACAACGCCCCGATGCTCTACAACGGCGAAGAGGTCGGCAACGGCGACGGACCGGAATGCGACTTCGCCGTCGACCCGATCGACGGCACCACGCTGATGAGCAAGGGCCTGTCCAACGCGATCTCGGTGCTCGCGGTGTCCGAGCGCGGCACCATGTACGACCCGTCCGCGGTGTTCTACATGAACAAGATCGCCGTGGGTCCCGACGCCGTCGACGCCATTGACATCACCGCCCCGATCGGTGAGAACATCCGCAAGGTCGCCAAGGCCAAGAACGTCTCGGTGTCCGACCTCACCGTCTGCATCCTCGACCGCCCCCGGCACAAGCAGCTGATCGATGATGTCCGCGCCGCCGGCGCCCGCTGCCGACTGATCTCCGACGGCGACGTCGCGGGCGCGATCTCGGCGTGCCGCCCGAACACCAGCACCGATCTGCTCGTCGGCATCGGCGGCACCCCGGAGGGCATCATCGCCGCGGCGGCCATCCGTTGCATGGGGGGCGCCATCCAGGGCCAACTGGCGCCCAAGGACGACGAGGAACGCCAGAAGGCGATCGACCGTGGTCTGGACCTCGACCAGGTGCTGTACACCGAGGACCTGGTTTCCGGTGACAACGTCTTCTTCTGCGCCACCGGCGTCACAGACGGTGACCTGCTCAAGGGCGTCCACTACTACGGCGGCGGCTGCACCACGCAGTCCATCGTCATGCGCAGCAAGTCCGGCACCGTACGAATGATCGAGGCGTACCACCGGCTCTCCAAACTCAACGAATACTCCGCGATCGATTTCACCGGCGACAGCAGCGCGGTCTACCCGTTGCCGTAACCGGATCACTCACCAAGGAACAGGGAGCAAATGTCCGACGACGCCGTCGAGTACCGCATCGAGCACGACACCATGGGCGAGGTCCGGGTGCCGATCAACGCGCTCTGGCGAGCCCAGACCCAACGCGCGGTGGAGAACTTCCCGATCTCAGGCCGCGGCCTCGAGCGCACCCAGATCCGGGCGCTGGGCCTGCTGAAAGGCGCCTGCGCACAGGTGAACAAGGACCTCGGCCTGCTCGCACCGGAGAAGGCCGACGCCATCATCGCCGCCGCCGGCGAGATCGCCGATGGCCTGCATGACGATCAGTTCCCCATCGACGTGTTCCAAACCGGTTCCGGCACAAGCTCGAACATGAACACCAACGAGGTGATCGCCAGCATCGCCGACCGCAACGGCGTGAAGGTGCACCCGAACGACGACGTGAACATGTCGCAGTCGTCCAACGACACGTTCCCCACCGCTACGCACATCGCGGCCACCGAAGCCGCGGTGCGCCACCTCATTCCGGCGCTCGAGGTGCTGCACGCGTCGCTGGACGCGAAGGCGCGCCAGTGGCGCACGGTCGTCAAGTCCGGCCGCACTCATCTGATGGACGCCGTCCCGGTGACACTGGGCCAGGAGTTCAGCGGCTATGCCCGCCAGGTGGAAGCCTCCATAGAACGGGTGAAGGCCACCCTGCCCCGGTTGGGTGAGTTGGCGATCGGCGGCACGGCGGTCGGCACCGGCCTCAATGCGCCGGACGATTTCGACGCACGAGTGGTCGCGGTGCTGACCGAGCTCACCGGGCTAGGCGAATTGCGGGTCTGCGCAAACCACTTCGAGGCGCAGGCCGCCCGTGACGGGCTGGTCGAAGCGTCGGGCGCGCTGCGCACCACCGCGGTATCGCTGACCAAGATCGCCAACGACATCCGCTGGATGGGCTCGGGCCCGCTGACCGGTCTCGGCGAGATCCAACTCCCCGACCTGCAGCCGGGCAGCTCGATCATGCCGGGCAAGGTCAATCCGGTTATCCCGGAAGCGATTACCCAGGTCGCCGCGCAGGTGATCGGGAATGACGCCGCGATCGCGTGGGGCGGCGGCAACGGCGCTTTCGAGCTCAACGTCTACATCCCGATGATGGCCCGCAACCTGCTCGAGTCGTTCAAGATCCTCACCAACTCGGCGAAGCTGTTCGCCGAGCGGTGCATCGACGGCCTCATCGCCAACGAGGAGCGCCTGCGCGAGCTGGCCGAGTCGTCGCCGTCGATCGTGACGCCGCTGAACTCCGCCATCGGCTACGAGGAGGCCGCCGCGGTCGCCAAGCAGGCGCTCAAGGAGAAGAAGACCATCCGCCAGACGGTGATCGACCGTGGGCTCATCGGCGACAAACTGTCGCTCGAGGAACTCGACAAGCGCCTCGATGTGCTGGCGATGGCCAAGGTCAAGGACGGCGACAGCTAACCGCTGCACGCGTAGAACCGGCACGTATCGGGTATAGGGCCACCTGCCACCGCTGCGACGACTGGCGCGAGTTCGGCCAGAGGCCGCGCGGTGCAGGGGTTCATCTACGTGGCGGGGACTGGAGTGGCTGGTTTACAGGGCCGCCCGACGGAGCAGCGCGCGGTCGCGTCGTTTCTGACCGCGACAGCCGTCGGGCCATCCGCGCTGCTGATCGAGGGTGAACCGGGAATAGGCAAGACCACGCTGTGGTCGAGCGCCGTCGACCAGGCAACCGTGCGCCAATTCGGGGTCCTGTCCACCCGCGCCGCGGCCGCCGAATCGGTGCTGGCGTACACAGCGCTGGCGGACATGCTCGTCGATGTCGATCCGGACACGTGGGCCGATCTGCCGGCCCCACAATTACGCGCAGTGGACCAGGTACTGTTGCGCGCCGACACCGGCGATGCGACCGACCAGCGCGCCGTCGCCGCGGCGTTCCTTTCAGTGATCGAGCGACTCACCGAATCCGGACCCGTGGTATTGGCCATCGACGATCTGCAATGGCTCGATCCCTCCAGCGTCCACGTACTGGCCTTCGTCGCGCGCCGGCTCACCGGATCTGTCGGAATTCTCGGCAGCGTGCGCACCGAACTGCACGACAGCGCCGGCACAGCGTGGCTCCAGCTGCCGCGACCGGAAGGCCTCAACCGTATCCGGCTGAGCCCGTTGAGTATTGGTGAACTACATACCGCGGTCACATCCCGGCTACAGCGGCATTTCTCGCGCCCGGAGATGGGCCGCATCTACGAAATCTCCGGTGGTAACCCGTTTTACGCCATCGAGTTGGCCCGAGAACTGAATGAGCAATCCACGACAAAGCTCCCCCGCACATTGAGTGAGATTGTCCGGAGCCGGCTCACAGGCCTCGTCCCCGACGTCCATGAGGCGTTGCTCGCGGCGTCATGTATGGCGGCTCCGACAGTCGATCTGGTGTCGAGGGCGACAGTCGGCGGCGACGATCAGCTGGTTGATCTTCTCGAAATCGCGGAGAGCAAAGGCATTATCGCGATCGACGGCAACCGGATCCACTTTGCACACCCGCTGCTGGCCAGGGGGGTCTATACCGAGGCCGCACCCGCGCGGCGGCGTTCGATGCACCGCAGGCTCGCCGCGATCGTCGACGAGCCCGAAGTGCGCGCGCGGCATCTGGCCCTGGCCGCCACCAGCGGTGATGACCTGACGCTGCGCGCACTCGACCGGGCGGCCGAATCGGCGCGTGCGCGCGGTGCCCCCGTGGCGGCTGCCGAACTGATGGACCTGGCGATCGGCCTGGGCGGTGACGCACCCGATCGCCGGCTGCGCTCGGCGCTGCACCACTTCGACGCCGGCGATCACGAACGGGCCGCTGCGGTGCTTCAGGAGACCGTCGATCGGCTGCCACCGGGCGATCTGCGGGCAGAAGCCTTGTGCCGCTTGGCGGTTGTCCGTCTATACACCGAGGGCTTCGTCGAGGCAACCGATGTGCTGCACCAGGCCCTCGATGATGCGCACGAGAACAGCCCGCTGCGGGTTCAGATGCTGATCACGCTGGCGTACTCGCTCATGCACGCGAACAGGATTCGAGAAGGCAGGGATACCGCCACCCTAGCGGTGGGCGTCGCCGAGCGGCTCGGCCAGCCACACCTGCTGAGCATGGCCCTCGGGATGCGGGTGATGTTGGGCTTCATGGCGGGTGAAGGGCTGGACGGTGAGAGTCTCGGTCGCGCAGTGGAACTGGAGGATGAGCAGGCCTTCACACCGCTGGTGTTCCGCCCGAGTGTGCAGCGCGCCCTGCTGCTGGAGTGGACCGGCGACTTGGAGGAGGCGCGCGAGGCCCTAGAACGGATCCGATTGCGCTGCATGGAGAAGGGCGAGGAAGGCGAGTATGTCTTCATCGCTCAGCACGTCGTGCTGAGCTCGATGTGGGCGGGCGATTTCGTCAACGCCAATCTCGTCGCCGAGGATGCCGCAGACCGAGCTCGACAACTCGCAGGCAGCACCCCGTCATTCCTCGCCAACAGCATGCGCGCACCGTTGGCCGTCTTCGCCGGCCAGGAGGCCGAAGCACGACGCGTGATCGACTCGGCTCTCGAGATCGTCGGTCGCACAGGGACTTTCCGACTCGGTGATCGCCTGTTGGCCACTTTGGCGTTCCTGGAACTGTCACTCGGCCATTACGCGGACGCCGTGGAAGCGGTGGCGCCGATGCTGTCGGCCTTCGACCCCGAGTCGACGCCCACCGAACTGCCCGGTGCCATGTTCCTGCCGGATGCCGTCGAGGCCCTCGTCCAGTTGGGCAGGCCGGCCGAGGCCGAGCCCCTTGTCGAGGCGCTGGAGCGTAACGGCCGCACGTTTGATCGCGCCTGGATGACGGCGACCGGCGCGCGGTGCCGCGCCATGCTGTTGGCGGCGCGCGGTGACCTCGACGGCGCGCACGCGGCGGCCCAACGGGCGCTGGCCGAACACGACCGTGTGTCGATGCCGTTCGAGCGGGCGAGGACGCTACTGCTGGTCGGCCAGCTGGAACGCCGACTGCGGAAAAAGGACTCCGCGACCGCGAACCTGCAGGCCGCGCTTGACGTTTTCGAAACGCACAACATTCCGCTGTGGGCCGACCGGGCCCGCGCTGAACTGGCACGCGCCAAGGTCGGCCCGCACGCGTCGGGCCGACTGACCCCCTCCGAACAGCGCGTCGCCGAACTCGCCGCGTCGGGCATGAAGAACCGCGACGTCGCCAACGCGTTGTTCATCAGCCCAAAGACCGTCGAGGCGAACCTGGCCCGGATCTACCGCAAGTTGGGCATCGAGTCGCGCGCCGAGCTCGGCCGTCACATCGGCCGCGTCTAGTTCGGCAAGGCATAGGGAAACTCCCTATTCCCCACCGGACCGCGACGAATTAGCGTCAGACGCCGGAACTGAATACTCCAGGAGGATAGGTGCGCGTCGACCAGGCTCCCTCGACCCCGTCGCCAGTGGTGTCCCCGGGCACCCCGCTGGTCACCACGGCGACCTGCCAACCCGCGTTGCGCACCGGATTCGCGATGCTGGCCCTGGTGTCGCTGATCGACCTGCCCAGAGCCGAGCGGGCCGACCGGGTGCTGGCGTTGAGCGGTGCGGCCGCGGCGGGCTGGTTCCTCGTGCGGAGCCGCCACAAAGAGTGATTTCGGCGTGTTGAGTCTCGCTGAGCGATACCCAGCACGCCGAAGTCGCCACTCACTCAGGGGAGCGCGCCGGGGCTGATCTCCTCCAGCATCTCGGTGACCAGTGCCGCGATCGGCGAACGCTCGCTGCGCAGCAGCGTGATGTGCGCGAACAACGGATGCCCCTTGAGCTTCTCGATGACCGCGGCCACGCCGTCGTGACGGCCCACCCGCAGGTTGTCGCGCTGGGCGACGTCATGGGTGAGCACCACCCGCGAACCCGCGCCCAAGCGCGACAGCACGGTCAGCAGGACGTTGCGTTCCAGCGACTGCGCCTCGTCGACGATGACGAACGAGTCGTGCAGCGAGCGACCGCGAATGTGGGTCAGCGGCAGCACTTCCAGCATGCCGCGGGACAGCACCTCTTCGAGCACCGCGGGGCTGGCCAGCCCCTCGAGCGTGTCGAAAACGGCCTGCGCCCAGGGACCCATCTTCTCGCTCTCGCTGCCGGGCAGGTATCCGAGATCCTGCCCGCCGACCGCGTACAGCGGCCGGAACACCACGACCTTGCGGTGGGTGCGGCGCTCGAGCACAGCCTCCAGTCCGGCGCACAGCGCAAGCGCCGACTTTCCGGTGCCCGCCTTACCGCCCAGCGAGACGATGCCAACCGATTCGTCGAGCAACAGGTCCAGTGCGACGCGCTGCTCGGCGGAGCGGCCGCGCAGCCCGAACACCTCACGGTCACCACGGACCAGTTGCACCCGCTTCTCGGAATTGACCCTGCCCAGCGCATGCGAGCTACCGCCCAGCAGCCGGATTCCGGTGTGGCACGGGAGGTTTCGGGCCACCTCCAGATCGATCTCACCCTCGGCGAACAGAGCATCGATCTCTTCGGCCGACACCTCGACCTCGTCCATGCCGGTCCAACCGGACGTGACGACGTCCTGAGCGTGGTACTCGTCGGCGGTCAACCCGACGGCGCCCGCCTTCACCCGAAGCGGAATGTCCTTGCTCACCAACGTCACCAGCTTGCCCTCCGCGGCGAGGTTGGCCGCACAGGTGAGGATGCGCGAATCGTTGCTCTCGGTTCGGAACCCTGCGGGCAGCACCATCGGGTCGCTGTGGTTCAGTTCGACATGCAACGTACCGCCCTGTGTACCAACGGGAATCGGCTGATCGAGCCGTCCGTGTTCGAGGCGGAGATCGTCGAACATCCGCAGTGCCTGCCGGGCGAACCAGCCAAGCTCGTGGTGATGCCGCTTGGCTTCCAGTTCGCTGATGACCACGAGCGGGACCACGACTTCGTGCTCGGCAAACCGCGTACATGCCCACGGATCGGACAGCAGCACGGAAGTGTCGAGAACGTAGGTCCGCAAGGGCGAATCAGTCACGTAGCGCTCCTCGAGCCCGCGCGGCCCCACGCGAACCGTTCGGCGGACGCAGCGGCTTTCGGACCGGGGCCGGTCCTCTCGTGATCGAAACGATCGGTACCGCCCGGACAGCAGAGCATGTCGCTAGCCATCGCAAATGACGCTACTCCCGCGTCGGCATATGCGCCGCGCAGGCGCGCCGTGGCAAACGGTTAGCGCTGTGTGAACTGAGCGAGTTCGGGCTCGTCGGCCAGACCCCATGCGGTGATCCGGTCGGAGATCACCTGTTTCAGCTGATCGGGCCCGAAGATGCCCGCTTGCGCGATATTGGCGACCTTGTCGGCGTAGGCGTCGATGTCGGCACCGATGACCTCGAGTTCGCTGGCGCGACGCGCGATGGCGGTGACCGTCTCCTCGCGGTGGGTTTCGAGCAGGTGCGACACGAGGTTGTGGAAGAACTCCTCGTGGCGCTCCTCGTCCTTGGCGATACGGCCGACGAGCGACTTGAGCACCGGTTCGGTGATCTGCGCTTCGAGGTTGCGGCAGTACACGGCGTGCGAGCGTTCGTAGAACGCCATGAACGCCAGCCGCTCGATCTGGCTGTAGGTGTCGGCGCGATAGCCCTTCATCACGTGCTCGACGCGCACATCCTCGTTGGCGGTCGGATCGATCTCACGGGTGACGACCAGGTAGTTGCGCAGCACGATCGCGTGCAGATGCTCCTCGGCGGTCCAGCGGCCGAGCCAGCGGCCCCACTTGTCCTCGAGGATGAAGCTGAAGACGAACTCGCGGTGGTAGCCGGCGAGGTTGTCCTTGTTGATCAGCAGGATTTCCAACGCATCGGTGACCGTCTTCGGCAGCGTCACCTGGGATGGATCCCAGTCCCGTCCGCCGAGGAAGGCGAAGTTCTCACCCTGCTCAAACGGCACGTAGTCGTGGGCGTACCAGAGTTCTTCCGAGTCGATGTGACGACGCAGCTCCTGCTGCACGACCGGCTCGAGTTCGAGGATCAGCGCATTAGCGACAGGTTTCTGTGCCATGCAGTTACAGTAACCCAATTCTGTGGGAATCGTAAAATTCCCAGCACGTGGCGTGTCTTACAGCGTGAGGCCCGGATACAGGGGGTTCGCCGCCAGCAGTTCCGCGGCCGCGGAGTGCACCCGATCGGCCGTCCCGTCGGCCAGCTTGTACTTCGCCTTCGAGGTGCCCTCTGGCTGGGTGTTCGACAGCACGTCGACGATCAGCTCGGCGACCCGATCGAAGTCGTCGGCTCCGAACCCACGGGTGGTAAGCGCGGGGGTGCCCAGCCGGATGCCGCTGGTGTACCAGGCGCCGTTGGGGTCGGCGGGCACCGAGTTGCGGTTGGTCACGATGCCCGCGTCGAGCAGCGCCGACTCCGCCTGCCGCCCGGTCAGCCCGAACGAGGTGACGTCCAGCAGCACGAGGTGGTTGTCGGTGCCGCCGGTGACCAGCGCCGCGTCCCGTTTGAGGAAGCCGTCGGCGAGAGCCTGCGCGTTGTCGGCCACCCGCTGGGCGTAGGCCTGGAACGACGGTTGACGGGCTTCGGCGAGCGCGACGGCCTTGGCGGCCATCACGTGCGAGAGCGGCCCGCCGAGCACCATCGGGCACCCCTTGTCGACCGCGTCGGCGTATTCAGGGGTGGCCAGCACCAGGCCACCGCGGGGTCCGCGCAACGACTTGTGCGTCGTCGTCGTGGTGACGTGGGCGTGCGGCACCGGGTCCTCGTCGCCCGTGAACACCTTGCCCGCGACCAGTCCGGCGAAGTGCGCCATATCGACCATCAGCGTGGCGCCGACCTCGTCGGCGATCTC
The DNA here is from genome assembly GCF_025822765.1 of Mycobacterium barrassiae. Classification (GTDB taxonomy): domain Bacteria; phylum Actinomycetota; class Actinomycetes; order Mycobacteriales; family Mycobacteriaceae; genus Mycobacterium; species Mycobacterium barrassiae. Next base: position 322,463 of record NZ_JACKUK010000027.1, read on the forward strand.
CCGCATCGTGGCGAAGTTGACCCGGCGCGGGTACGCCGAGTATCCGGCGACGATGACCAGCGGTTTGAACTCCCGGGCGGCGGCCGCGACGGCGCCGTAGTCCAGGAACCCGGTCGACGGGTCGGTGCCGTACTGGCGCTGGTGGAACATCTTGCCCGAGATGTTGGGCCGGAAACCGTGGGTGAGATGGCCGCCGGCATCCAGCGACATGCCCAACAGCCGTTGGTTGCCCAGCGTCGCGCGCAGCTTCTCCCAGTCGGCCTCCGACAGGTCGTTGACGTGTTTGGCGCCCATCTCCGCCAGGCCCGGCGCCTCCACGCGGGTGGCCAGAATCGCCCAGTAGGCAACGAGGTTGGCGTCGATACCCGAGTGCGGTTGCACGTAGGCATGCGGCGAACCGAACAGCTGCTCGGCGTGTTCGGCGGCGACGCTCTCGACGGTGTCGACGTTCTGGCAGCCGGCGTAGAACCGGTGGCCGATGGTGCCCTCGGCGTACTTGTCGGACAGCCAGGTGCCCATGGTGAGCAGCACGGCCGGCGAGGCGTAGTTCTCACTGGCGATCAGCTTGAGCGAATCCCGTTGGTCGGCAAGCTCTTTGCGGGTGGCAGCCGCGATGCGGGGTTCGACGGATTCGATGACCTGCAGGGCCGCCTGATAGGCAGCGCTTGCGGTGTCCGCGTACTCGGCGCCTGGCGCCGCTGCTGAGGTGGCCGTGGGTTCTGCAGTCATGCAGCTCAGCCTAGTCGGGCGGAAATTCAGGCGGCTCGCAGTGTCGACGGGATCAGCGGCTCGTCGAGCAGCCTGCCGAACCGCTCCCCCAGCGACACGCCCGCCGGCCGGTCCTCCAGCCAGCCCCGCAGCAGCCGGTAACCCTCGACGTACGTGCTGGTGTAGGCCCGCCACAGCGGCGACGACAGAAATCGCAGCATCTGCCGGGCCCGTTGGTCGTCGACCAGCAGCCAGCGCTTGAGGAACTCGACGACGTCGTCGACGTCGCGGTGCTCGTCGTGCAGCATCAGCGCGGCGTCCTGGCGCACGTCGGCGAGGGCGGCCGCGGCCTCGGAGACGGCCTGCGCGCGGTCACCGTCGAATGCCAGGCCCAGGTCGGCATAGATCTCGCCGGCCCAGGCGCCCCAGTCGGGCCCGATCGCCGCGTAGAGCGCCAGGTCGGCCAGGCCCTCGGCCATCAGGCATTGCGGGGTGTTGACCAGGAAGATCGTCTGCTCCGCCTGCCCTTTCCCCTCGACGAGGCCGGCCTCTTTCCGGCAGTGCTCGGTGTGGTGGCCGGGATAGGACTCGTGTGCCACCAGTCGCGGCAGGTTGGACATCTGCTGCTTGAGGTCGGCGTTGACGGCCACCGTCGAGGTGTAGTTGCCGAGGTAGTAGTTGAACCCCGACCACGGCTTGTCGGTCACCACCTCGTAGTTGATGGTCTCGGTGTCCGGCAGCGGATATTCGGCGCGCACGCGGTCGCGAAGAGCGCTGGAGAACGCGTGGATGCACTCCTCGAGGCGGTCGGGCGGGACCTCCTCGCCTGCGCGATAGTCGACCATTCGGGCGGCCAGCGGGCCGGTGCCGCCCAGCGCTTCGTCGAGCTTGGCGTGCGCCTGCCGGTACTGCTCGGGGTCGCCCTTGGCGATGCGCACGTCGAAGTACGCCTCGACCTCGTCGACGAACCCGACGTCCTGACCCGCGAATTTGCGTCCGGCGCAGGCGAGCGCGCGCAGGTGTGCCCGGATGAACTCGGCGCGGCCGTGTTCCAGCTCGGTGCCGGCGTCGAGGTCGGCGAGCAGCCGCTCGGCCTGACGGACCAGCTCGGTGGGCTCGGGAGCCGGTTCGTTGGCGACGATGCGGCGCAGTTCGGGGTCCCCGGTGAAGGAGTCGACGTAGCCCTCCTCGACCCGGTCGAAGCGCAGTCCGAGCATCAGGTATTCACGGATCAGGGGGTTATTCGATAAGCCCGAGTTCATGTCCTCAACGCTAACTGGAAGACTGGGCGTATGCCGCGGCTGAGCGAGCCGAGCCCCTACGTGGAGTTCGACCGGAGTGAGTGGCGTTCGTTGCGCATGTCGACTCCGCTGAAATTGACCGAGGACGAGCTGCAACGGCTCCGTGGGCTGGGTGAGAAGCTCGACCTGCTGGAGGTCGAAGAGGTCTACCTGCCGCTGGCCCGGCTCATCCACCTACAGGTCGCCGCCCGTCAGGCGTTGTTCGCGACGACTGCCGAGTTCCTCGGCGAGCCGCAGCAGAATCCGGACCGCCCGGTGCCGTTCATCATCGGCGTGGCCGGCAGCGTCGCCGTGGGCAAGTCGACCACCGCGCGTGTGCTGCAGGCGTTGTTGGCGCGCTGGGAACATCACCCCCGCGTGGACCTGGTCACCACCGACGGCTTCCTCTACCCCAACGCGGAGTTGTCCCGACGAAACCTGATGCACCGCAAGGGTTTCCCGGAGAGCTACGATCGCCGCGCGCTGATGCGGTTCGTCACCGCGGTGAAGTCCGGCTCCGACGCGGCCTGCGCGCCGGTGTACTCACACCTGCTCTACGACATCGTTCCCGGGGAGAAGCAGATCATCCGGCATCCGGACATCCTCATCCTCGAGGGTCTCAACGTGCTGCAAACCGGTCCCGCCCTGATGGTTTCGGACCTCTTCGACTTCTCGGTCTACGTCGACGCCCGCATCGAGGACATCGAGCAGTGGTACGTCTCGCGCTTCCTGTCGATGCGCGAGGGCGCGTTCGCCGACCCGGCCTCGCACTTCCACCACTACTCAACGCTGACCGATGAGCAGGCGGTGATGGCCGCCCGCGACATCTGGCATTCGATCAACCGGCCCAACCTGATCGAGAACATCCTGCCGACGCGGCCGCGCGCGACGCTGGTGCTGCGCAAGGACGCCGATCACTCGATCAACCGGCTGCGTCTGCGCAAGCTCTAGCTGCGCGAGCAGTCGCGAAAACCCCCAAAATTCTGTCATTTTGGGGGTTTTCACGTCTGCTCGCGGGAAAAGGGTTACCGGTTGATTCGCCGCACACCCTGGTACTGCAGTTCGGCCATCACGAGCGTGTAGACGCCGGTGGCAAGGGTCGCCACCACGCCGAAGGTGGTCAGCGGGAACACATCCGCGAGCACGAACACCACGGACGCGACGGTGTAGAACACGTTGCCCGCGGCGATGACGATGCCGGCCGTTTTCACCGACGGCCGCGCGGCGACGATGAACACACCGACGGCGAATGCGATAAACATGGCGCCCATCGCGTATTCGAAGCCGATCGTGGTGCCCGACTTATCGGCCAGCCAGCCGGCCAGCGGAATACCGACGAGGCCCATCAGTCCGCTGCATGTCGCGTCGGCGCGCAGCGCGAACCGCAGGAACGAGTCCTTGGCGGCCCCGAGTTTGGGAGTGCTCAAAGCGGTCATCAACTTTCCTTTCTGGTGGGGTGGTGGACCGTTCCGGAGCCGACGACGCAACCTCTTACGGCGGCGGCTCCGGACCAGTCATGTGGGGGTCACGCCAGGCGGCGCACCCCGAGGTACTGGACGTAGGCGAAGCCCAACGTGGCGACGGTGAACGCGACGGTCGCGACGACGCCGAGCTCGGTCAGCGGCAGCCAGCCCGCGGTGAGCACGACGGCGACGAGGATCGCGAACGCGACGTTGCCTGCCAGCACGCCGACGCCGACGCGTCGAACTCGTGGGACACCGGCGAGCAGGTACAGACCTGCGCCGTACACGACGAGCGCCGCACCCGCGATCCATTCGGCGGTCGCGGTCAGGCCCGTCAGCTCCGACAGCGGATCGGAGGCCATGGCAGTCAGCAGACCGAGACCGGCGCACAGGGTCGCGTCGGCTCGCAGCGCGAAACGGAGGAGCGAATCTTCGGTGGCCGTGCCGGCGGCTCCGCGTCGCCGGTCGGGCCGGGTGGTGATGGCGGTCATGACATCGACACTGCGCAGATGCCACTGCCAGATCGACGCCAGACGCTGCCAGCTACTGCCAACCGCAGGTCAGGGGCATGAAACTAATCTTGCGCGGACACCAGTTGGCCGCGCAGATCGGCGGCGATGAGGCGGGCCGCGGCGTTCTGCCAGTTGTGCAACGACCGTTGCGGCACCTCGGTGACGAACCACTGCCAAGCCTGCCGCGCGACGGGGTCGAGCCCGGCCGCCGTCGCGTTCTGGGCATAGGCGCGGACGCCGACCACATAGGGGAAGTAGAGCGAGTTGTAGTAGCGCCATTCCTCGGTCGTGCCGAACTCGCCGCCGTCACGCGGCTTGAGTCGGGCGATGCGATCGGCGAGCAGGGCCTTGAGTTCGTTGGCGCGCTCCAGCGGCTGGTCGGGCGCGCCGCGTGCCGCGAGGCGTTCGTCGATGGCGGGCAGTGCGGTCAGCGGGCTGGCGACGAGCTTGGACAGATCGCCGTAGTGGCCCAGTGCGCGACGCGTGAGCCGGACGAAGGTGTCCTCGTCGACGCCGTCGAGCGGGTTGGTCGATCGCAGCGGCAACGCGGCGCCTGTGCGTCGTAACGCGGCACGGTCGGCACGCAGTCCGGGCGAGCGGGAGAACGCCAGCCGGTCCAGCAGGCCGGCGAGCGGATCGGCCAGCACGTTGACCGAGATCGCGATGGCCAGGCTGCTGAACAACAGCACCGTCAGCGCGGTCTGCGGGCCGGTGACCGCCAGGCCGATCAGCGCCTGCCCGCCGAACAAGACGACCACGACACCCGTCGCGACGAAGGACCGCAGCATGTCCGCGCGCAGGGCCTGCCCCTCGTCGAAGGCGTCCCACATCGCCACCGCGACGCCGAGGAGCACGACGTCGAATCCCGTCGACGCCAGGGCCAGCCAGCTCGGCACCAGCCCGAGCGGGATGACGATGATCGCGTTGCCCAGCGCGAAGAACAACGTCGCCACGATGAGGTAGCCCACGACGGGTCGCGGCTGCCAGGGCCCGAAGACCGCGCGCAGCATCGCGCCGAGCGAGGACAGCGAAATGACGGCGAACATCACCCAGTGGCCCATCCGCACGGGTCCGTCGACGTCGCCCGCCATCGCCGCGCCGATGAACGCACCCACCGCGACAGCGCCCACGGCCACCACTTCGGCGGCCCTGCTTCGCCAGGTGTCACGGGGGCGAGACAGCTCGAGCAGCACCGCGAACCATGCGATGCCCGGCACGGTGACCAGATACACCTCGATGCTGCTCAGCAGGGTCGAACCACTCAGCGTGCGGATGGCGTCGAGTGCGACCACCGTCGCGAAGCTCGTCAGGCCGATCGCGGCGAGCACCAGGACGGGTTTGCGCGGGTCACGGGCCAGGAGGTACAGGCCCAACCACCAGCTGAGCGAGAAGACGAGCGCTGACAGCGCAGCCATGGCTCAAGTGTTGCACTAGATGCCGTAGCGGCGGTGACGCGCGGTGTAGTCGCGCAAGGCCCGCAGGAAGTCCACGCGCCGGAACTCCGGCCAGTACGCCTCCGTGAACCACATCTCCGAGTAGGCGCTCTGCCACAGCAGAAACCCCGACAACCGCTGCTCCCCCGATGTGCGGATCACCAGGTCGGGGTCTGGCTGGCCCGAGGTGTAGAGGTTCTCGGAGATGGCTTCCTCGGTGACGGCCTCGATGAGCTGCTCGCCCGTCACACCGTTGGCGAGCTCCTTGGCGAGCAGGGCGCGCACCGCGTCGACGATCTCCTGGCGACCGCCGTAGCCCACGGCGACGTTGACGTGGAATGCGCTGCCGTTGCCGGAGGTCGACTCGACGGCGTCGCGCAGGCGTCGGGCAGGCTCCTCGCCGATCAGCTCGAGATCGCCGACGGTGCGCACGCTCCACTTGTTGGCTGGGGCGCAGATCTCCTCGACGACGTCGGTGATGATCTCGATGAGCGACGACAGCTCGTCGGGGTCGCGCTGCAGGTTCTCGGTGGAAAGCAGGTACACCGTGGCCATTTCGACGCCGGCCTCCTGACACCAGCGCAGCATCTCGGCGATCTTGCGGGCGCCCGCCCGATACCCGTAGCTGACGTCGTCGTGACCAGCATCACGGGCCCACCGTCGATTTCCGTCGCAGAGGACCGCGATGTGGCGGGGTAGCTCGGACTTTGACGACGCCAACCCCTGGCGCAACCGCATCTCGTAGAGGCGGTACATCGGTTCCTTGAGTCGCGAAGGAATGATGTCCACCGAATCAGACTACTGTGGCCTTGAAAACTCCAATGGCATTAGTCGAGGTGATCGTGGCTCAGGTCGATGCCGACGAGGCTCAGCAACCACCGGTGCGCGTCTACGCAGAGGATTTCGCCGAAGCGGTCGTAGACGGCGTCACCAATTTCATCGGAAAGCCGCGGTTACGCGGCTGGATTCACGTCTATTCGGCGATCGTCGCCTTCATCGCGGGTGCGGCGTTGGTGTCGGTGTCCTGGTCGGTGGTGTCCACCCGCGCGGGCATCGCGACCCTGGTCTACACGCTGACGATCGTCGCGATGTTCGCCGTCAGCGGCGCGTACCACCGCATCAACTGGCGCTCGGCGACCGCCCGCAAATGGATGAAGCGCCTCGATCACTCGATGATCTTCATCTTCATCGCGGGCAGCTACACACCGTTCGCCGTGCTGGCCCTGCCGAGCACCGACGGGATGGTTCTGCTCAGCATCGTCTGGGCAGGCGCGCTCGCCGGCGTGCTGCTCAAGATGTTCTGGCCGTCGGCGCCGCGCTGGGTCGGGGTGCCGCTGTACCTGCTGTTGGGCTGGGTGGCGGCGTGGTTCGTCGGGCCGATCATGCACGGCGCGGGCGTCGCGGCACTGGTGCTGCTGATCGTCGGCGGCGCGCTCTACAGCATCGGCGGCGTGCTCTACGGCCTCAAGTGGCCCAACCCGTGGCCGACGACGTTCGGCCATCACGAGTTCTTCCACGCGTGCACGGCGGTCGCCGCGATCTGTCACTACATCGCGATGTGGTTCGCCGTCTTCTAATGGCGATTTCGGCGTGTTCAGTCACGCTGAGCGGTACCCAGCACGCCGAAATCGCTAGAGCTGAGTGATGTTCTCCGGCGTCCAGTAGGCCTTCATGGTCGCGATCTTGCCGTCCTCGTTGAACGTCATGACGCTGATGATGTCGATGCGCATCTTGTTCTCGCCGAGATCGATGGTCAGCGCCCAGTAGAACGCGACCTCGTTACCGAGGGCGCGCAGCGTGACCACGTCGGCCGAGGCGCCGTTGGTCGGCAGGCTGTCGTAGAAGCCCCGGATCGCCTGGCGCCCGATGTGGACCTCTCCCCCGACGGGATCCTCGACGGTGCCGTCGTCGGCGTACAACTCGGCGATGTCGTCGGCCCGGCCCTGCGAGGCCAGCTCCAGGTAGCGGTTGACGGTCTTGGCGTTGTCTTCGGGCGTGGCCATGCGCCGAAGGCTACACGGGCGCACCCAGGGCGGCCGCAAGTTCGGAGGCAGTGGTCACCGGCAGGTCACACGCCCGCCCGCGACACACGTACGCGGCGTCGGCCCCGGCCACCCTGTCGCGGTCGGTCAGCAACTCCGAGGAGTTCACCGGGCCGCCGACGACGATCGCGCCGCCGGGCGCCAGCCGGCGTGCGGCGGCCAGCAGCTCGGAGCCGACGGGATCGCAGGCCACTGCGATCTGAATCGGCCCGCGCACAGCGGCTTCGGCGACGGCCAGCCAGTGCCCGCCCGACCGCGGAAGACGCGCCAGAATCGGCGCCGCGCTCGCCAGCGTCGCCTCTGCCGCCGACGCGTAGACGTCCGCACGGTGCGCCGGCGCCAGATGCGCCGCGAGCTGCAATGCCTCCGCGATCAACGACGCTCCCGACGGCGTCGCCCCGTCGAGCGGGTCAGCAGGCCGAACCATCAGCGCCTCAGCGTCATCCGCCGTGTCGAACCAGCGGCCGGCGTTCGCGGTGTCGGCGAAATGTTCGAGTGCGATGTCGAGCAGCCAGGTGGCAGTGCTCAGCCACGGCTCCTCACCTGTCAGTTGGTACAGCGTGAGCAAGCCGGTCGCCAGCGCGGCGTGGTCCTCCAGAATCGCCGCGCTATCGCCGACCTGGCCGCCGAGGCTGGTACGACGCAGCCGGCCGTCGACGATATGCAGATCGATGAGTGACCGCGCGCACTGCATTGCGGCATAAAGCAATTCGGGTTCATCCAGCGCTACCGAGGCCTCTGCAAGCGCGGTGATCGCCAGCCCGTTCCACGCGGTGACCACCTTGTCGTCGCGGCCGGGCTGGGGACGGTTGAACCGGGCGGCCAACAGCGCGGTACGCACCCGTTCGAAGCGATCCAGGTCGTCTGGATCGTTCGGCAACTGCAGCACCGAGCTGCCGTGTTCGAAGGTGCCGCTGTCGGTGACGCGGAAAAGCTCTGCGGCCCAACGGGCGTCGTCGGCTCCGAGCACTTCGTGCAGCTGCGCGGGCGTCCACACGTACGTCAGCCCTTCGCGACCGTCGGCGTCGGCGTCAAGGGATGAGGTGAACATTCCGTCCGCGCCCAGGTCGTCGATCACGAACCGCGCGGTTTCTCCGATCACCCTGCGCGCCAACGGGTTCGACGTACGCCGGGCCCAGTGGGCGTAGGCGCGCAGCAGCAGGGCGTTGTCGTAGAGCATCTTCTCGAAATGCGGTACGACCCATGCGGCGTCGACGCTGTAGCGGGCGAAGCCGCCGGCCAGCTGGTCGTAGATGCCACCGCGGGCCATCGCCGTGCACGTCCGTTCGACCACCTCGAGAGGCATTACATCGCCGGTGCGCTCGTGGCTGCGTAGCAGTGCCTCCAACAACGCCGACGGCGGGAACTTAGGCGCCCCAGCCTGATTGGTGAGAAATCCGCCGTGCACGGGATCCTCGTCCTGCAGTACCGCGGCGACCGCATGGTCGCACAGCGCCGGCTGTATCGGCGGTCCACCACCGGGTAGGCCGCTTGCCATCGTCCGCAGTTCGCCTGCGATGTGGTCGGACGTCTCTTCCACCTCTGCACGGCGGGTCCGCCAGGTCTCGGAGACGGCGGCCAGCAGCTGCAGGAAATTGGCCTTCGGGTAGTACGTGCCGCAGAAGAACGGCCGGCCGTCCGGGGTGAGGAAACACGTCATCGGCCAGCCACCCTGACCCGTCAGCGCGACGGTGGCGTTCATGTAGACCGCGTCGATATCGGGCCGTTCCTCGCGGTCGACCTTGATGTTCACGAAGCCCTCGTTCATCACAGCGGCGACCGTCTCGTCCTCGAACGACTCGTGCGCCATCACGTGGCACCAGTGACAGGCCGCGTAACCGACCGACAGCAGAATCGGCACGTCCCGTTCGGCGGCCTCGACGAGGGCTGCGGGCGACCACTCCTGCCAGTGCACCGGGTTGTCGGCGTGCTGGCGTAGGTACGGGCTGGTGGCCCGTGCGAGCGCGTTAACCGCTGGGCTCACTCTTGTTCTCGTCGTCGTCGGCCTTGCCGTCGGGCTCGTCGAACGATTTCGGAAGCTTTCGTAGGTGCCGGTTCATCGACCAGACCAGCAGAAAGGTGCCGACCAACAGCAGCACGATGATCAGCAGGCCGAACGGGCTGGCCTTGCCGAATTCCGGGCCGGTCTCACGGTCCTGTGCCAACAGGTCGACGACTGTCAGTGCGAGGTCGGTCATTCGTCCACCTCGATCCCTGCGAATAGGTCGGTCTCGGGTAGGAACACCGGTACACGGGAGCGCGCCAATTCGAATTCCTCTGTCGGCCAAAGCCGTTGCTGCCATTCGATGGGTGCCCGGAAGAAGTCACCGTTGGGGTCGATCTGGGTGGCGTGGGCGCGCAGCGCGTCGTCCCGCTGGGCGAAATACTTCGAGCATTCGACGCGGGTGGTCACTCGCTTCTCGAAGATGTCATGGTCGGCTTCCCAGTGTTTGAGCCACTTCTCGAACGGACCAACCTCGCCGATTTTGGCGAACTCGTCCTGGAGCAGCTGCATGCGCTTACGCAGGAAGCCGTGGTTGTAGTAGAGCTTCAGCACGTTCCACGGTTCGCCCGCATCGGGGAAGAGTCGGTAGTCACCGGCCGCCTCGTACGCCGCGACCGACACCTGGTGGCATCGGATGTGGTCGGGATGCGGGTAGCCGCCGTTCTCGTCGTAGGTGGTCATCACGTGGGGCCGGAACTTGCGGATGACACGCACCAGCTCCTCGACGGGCTCCTCGATGGGCACCACGGCGAAGCAACCGTCGGGCAGCGGCGGGGGCGGATCGCCCTCAGGCAGGCCGGAGTCGACGAAGCCGAGCCAGTGGTGCTCGACGCCGAGGATCTCGGCGGCCTTCGCCATCTCGTCGCGGCGGATCTCGGTCATCCGGCCGTGTACGTCGGGCAGGTCCATGGCCGGGTTGAGGATGTCGCCGCGCTCACCCCCGGTGAGGGTGACCACCATGACGCGCACGCCCTCGTCCGCGTAGCGTGCCGTGGTCGCCGCACCCTTGCTGGACTCGTCGTCCGGGTGGGCGTGCACCGCCATCAGCCGCAGTTCACTCAACCTCTTCTGCCTCATCTGTGTCTCGACCATGCCTTGAGTCGACATTCTCGAGAGATTTCAACCGTTACGAGTAGCCCTATAGTTCCAGTCCGGTAGATCCTTTCGAACGACGGGCATGAAAGTAGATGATCGAGCGTCCCACCGCCCGCTACGGGCGCCAGCGGCTGACGCGCCGCCAGCGCCGCCTGATCGCCGGCGCGCTGACCGTGCTGGTCCTGGTGGCGGGGGTGACGGTCGCGATCGTCGCCTTCGGGCGATTCGGTAGTCCGGTCGAGGGCGAACTGAGCAGCTACCGCCTCCTCGACGACGAGACCGTCGAGGTGACGGTCAGCGTCACCAGGGAGAACCCGGCTGAGCCGGTGGTCTGCATCGTACGGGCCCGCTCGATCGACGGCGGCGAAACCGGTCGTCGCGAAGTGCTGGTGTCGCCGTCCACCCAGAGCACCGTGCAGGTGACGACGGTGGTGAAATCCAACCGGCCGCCGGTGGTGGGCGATGTGTACGGATGCGGTACCGACGTGCCCCCCTATCTCGTCGCTCCCTAGGAGCTCAGCACCCCTTTAAAGCGCATCGCGAGCCAAATACAACAAACGCCGAACTGCGAATATGTGAAAAACGGTTGTCCTGCCGGTGCTAGACTCGTCGGATACACGGTTCCGCTGGGACCGTGTATTGCTGCATTTAGTGCGCTGGTTAGGCGTTGACGATCGCGGCAATACACGAAGGGCTCCCGGCGCCGAAACATGAGACTTCTTACGCGAAAAAGCGCGAGAGCAACGACGAAGGAGCGCGACATCATGACCGACACGCAGGTCACGTGGCTGACTGAGGAAGCACACGACCGGCTGAAGGCAGAGCTCGACCAGCTGATCGCCAACCGACCCGTCATCGCCGCCGAGATCAACGATCGCCGCGAAGAGGGCGACCTGCGCGAGAACGGCGGCTACCACGCCGCCCGTGAACAGCAGGGTCAAGAGGAAGCCCGCATCCGTCAGCTGCAGGAGCTGCTGAACAACGCCAAGGTCGGCGAGGCGCCCAAGCAATCCGGCGTGGCGCTGCCCGGCTCGGTGGTGAAGGTGCAGTACGGCGACGACAAGAACGACACCGAGACCTTCCTGATCGCCACCCGCCAGGAGGGCATCACCGACGGCAAGCTCGAGGTGTACTCGCCGAAGTCGCCGCTGGGCGAAGCGCTGATCGACGCGAAGGTCGGCGAAGTCCGGACCTACACCATTCCCAACGGCAACACCGTCAAGGTGACGCTCCTCAGCGCTGAGCCGTACCACTCCTGAGGCGGGGCCCTCGGGGCCTTCGCACTACAGTCCGCACTATGGCGAAGATCGCCGAGGACCTTCTTCTGCTGCTGCTCGACAATGCGTCGGCCCAGCCGGCGTTGGAACGTCAGCGGCGCGAGCGGGTGTTGGCGGCCGCGGTGCTGCTCGACCTGGCCCACGCGTGCCGAATCCGCCCCGCGATGGCCGAGGACGCGGTCGAACCCGGTCGGCTGATCGCCCTTGCGGTGCCCGGCGCGGTGGATCCTGTTGCCCAGCCGGCGTTTGCGTTACTCGAGCGGCGGCCGCTGCGCCCGGCGGTCGCCCTCAAGAAGCTGGCCAAGCACACCGAGGATGACGTCACGCACCATCTCGAGCGGATCGGCGAAATCCGGCGTATTCGGTTGCAGTCCACACGATTCACGCATCCGTACGCGTGGCCGCTGACGAACCGCGACCGGGTCGGGCAATCCCGCTCGGCACTGCTGGCCGCGCTGTTCGACCGGCGGCCGCCGACACCGTCCACCGCGGCGATCATCACGCTGCTGCACGCCGTCGACGGGTTGGGCGCGCTGTTGTCCCTCAACGACCGGGGCTGGCGGTCGGTACACGCCCGGGCAGGCGAAATCGCCAGCGGCAGTTGGGTTGACGAGTATTCGACGGCGCTGCCTGAAGTGAATCTGGCGGTCACCGCGTCAGCGCTGCGGCAGGCGTTACGCTAGCGCCTGCTCCAGGTCGGCGAGCAGGTCCGCCGAATCCTCGATACCCACCGAAAGGCGGACGAGGTCGTCGGGAACCTCCAGCTGGGAACCAGCCGTCGACGCATGCGTCATCGCGCCCGGGTGCTCGATCAGCGACTCCACCCCGCCCAGCGACTCGGCGAGGATGAAGATCTCGGTCCTCGCGCACAACTTGCGGGCCGCGTCGACACCGCCGCGCATCCGCACCGAGACCATGCCGCCGAACCCGCTCATCTGCTTGGCGGCGACGGCGTGGCCGGGGTGATTCGGCAGTCCCGGATACAACACGGTCTCGATCGCCGGGTGATTGGCGAGGAATTCGGCGACCAGGGTGGCGTTTTCGGAATGCTGGCGCATCCGCAGAACCAGGGTCTTGAGCCCGCGCATCGTGAGGTACGCGTCGAACGGTCCCGGGACCCCACCTGCACCGTTCTGCAGGAAGGCGAACGCGGTATCGAGTTCTTCGTCGCTGGTCAGCAGTGCACCGCCGACGACGTCGGAATGGCCCCCGATGTACTTGGTCGTCGAGTGCAGCACGATGTCCGCGCCGAGTGTCAGGGGCCGTTGCAGTGCAGGCGAGGCAAACGTGTTGTCCACCAACACCTTTGCTCTTGGCCCCTCGGGCGCCGCCGCGATCTCGGCGATTCCGGCGATGTCGGCGATGGACAGCAGCGGGTTGGTCGGCGTCTCCACCCAGATCAACCGGGTCTGCGGCGTGACCGCGGCCCGGACCGCGTCGAGGTCGGCCAGCGACACCGCGGTGTAGTTGATGCCCCACAGCGTGAACACCTTGTCGATGAGACGAAACGTCCCCCCGTAGGCGTCGTCGGGGATCACGACGTGATCGCCGGGCCGCAGCACGGCGCGCAGCGCACAGTCGGTGGCGGCCATGCCCGAGGAGAACGCCCGCCCGTACGCAGCAGCCTCGACGGCGGCCAGCGACGCCTCCAACGCGGCGCGGGTCGGATTGCCGGTGCGGGCGTACTCGAATCCACCGCGCAGCCCGCCGACACCGTCCTGGGCGAAGGTCGAACTGGCGTAGATGGGTGCGTTAACGGCGCCGGTCGCCGGATCGGGGCGAAAACCTGCGTGAATGGCCTTGGTGGCGAGCCCTTGCCACTGGTGCTGATCAGTCATCACCGATCAGGGTAGCGACGGGCGCGTAGGGCTACCGAACTGCACCGACCTACAGCGGCACGCAGACGGTCTTCATCAGCTTGTCGGCGATGGTCTGACGCTTGGCGTCCCACAGTGGGAACAGGAACCCGATGTAGCAGATGATGGCGTCCACGCCGTGCGCGATCTGGCGGAGGAACGACTTCGCAACTCCGATCGGCTGCTGCGTCTGCTCGTCGACGACCTTGAACTTCATCACCTGCTTGCCGATGCTCGAGCCTGTCTTACCTTGTCGCACCACGAAATTCCACAGGGAGAACAGCACGGCGATGAGTATGCACACCGAGAAGATGATCCACGCCGTCGTGGACGGCCCGTTGTTCCCGGTTGCGCACACGTCGTACACGCAGACCGTCTCCACCTTCTGGAACGTGGCCAGGACGATGCCGCCGATCGCAGCGAGAAGGTAGACCGGGATGCTGTCGATCACGTATGCGACCACCCGGGTGAACCACGGCGTGTAGTTGCTCGCATCCGCGGTGTGCCCTGGCGTAGGACCCTGGGCGAAGTCGCCCGAAGGCGGCGGTACCTGCTGACTGGTCACGTTTGCCCCTACTGTCGATACATCGCGACTGCTCGCAGCTTACGGCGGTGATCGCGACGACGCGACAACTTGCTGGGACCCGGCCCGCGCGAACTCGCGCAGGCCGGGCCCTTCAGCGACTACTGCGTCTGCGCCACCGGCGCGATGTGGCCGTTGGTGAGGTACCGGTACGCGTAGACCAGGAACAGCGCGGACACCGGGATGGCGACGAGCAGGCCGACCAGGCAGACCAGCGCACCGACGACCGCGATAACTCCGGCCACCAGCCAGATGAGAAGCACCTGGACGAAGTTGTTCTTGGTGATGTCGATGCTGTGCTTGATCGCATCGACCGGCGACTCGTTGCGATCGACGATGATCACCGTGGTGAAGATCGTGAAGATGCCGATGACGAGACCGATGATCGCGCAGAACGACCCGATAGCGGATGCGACGCCGATGATCAGCGTCGCGATGATCACGCTGACTGTGTTGCGCGGCTTGAAGAACGACCCGATGGTCACCGGTTGACCGTTGGCGATATCCAAAAGACCACTGAGATAAGCGGATTGGATCGCCGCCGCCACCACCATCAGGACGAGGTAGCCGAGGAACAGGACGAGGAAGCTCATGAAGCCGAAGCTCGCCTCGTAGCTGACGCTGTAACCGTAGGACTCGTAGGTGGTTTCCGGTGCGAGCGCGAACGCCAGTCCGTAGGTGGCGCCGGCGATGACGCCGACGATGAGTCCGTACACCAGCGCAGGAACGATGAGTGCCGCGGCGTTCTGGGTGAACTTGTTCCAAGCCCAGGAGAACGCCTCGCTGACGTTAAACGATTGCGCGGCAGGGTAACCCGGCCCTGCGGGCGGATATCCACCGGCCGGCGGGTAACCCCCTTGCTGCGGCGGCGGGTAGCCGCCAGGGGGCGGATAGCTCCCACCTGGCGGAGGCGGCGGTGGGGGCGGCGGATAGTTGCCACCCGGCGGAGGCGGTGGCGGCGGTGGTGGGTAGTTCCCACCGGGCGGGGGCGGGGGCGGGTAGTTGCCACCCGGCGGAGGCGGGGGTGGAGGCGGTTGATCACTCATGGTGTGTCATTCCTTTCGAGACTGTTCGATGACTTTGGGTTGCACCATCGGCGCAAGGTGACGACGAACCAAATCCCTTGTGCCACGGGTCAAATGGCGGCGGGTTGCCGACGGTGTATCAAGTCACCCCCTGCGGTTGTCCACCTGACTTGAACGTCGTGATCGACATGAACGCAGCGGAACCGAGGGCGTTCGCGCCACTCGGTTCCGCGTCAGTCGCATTCGTCTGTAAAGCGCTAGGAGTAAGTGGATGTCGCGCTGAAGCCGACGATCAGATTGAAGATGACGACGATGACGAAGACGATGACGCCCGCGATCGCGCCCCAGATCGCCCACTTCTTGGCATCATCGGCCGCCTGCTGCGCTTCCGCGGCACGCCCCTGGGCCCATAGACCGGAGACCTGGGTGGATTTCACGATCGACACGATGCCAAGCGGCAGACAGCACAACACCGTCACCAGGATGCCCCAGACCAGGTTGTTGTTCGGTGGACCCGCGGCTCCGCCAGGAGGTGGCGGTGGCGTGCCGCCACTCGGCGGTGGCGGAGGAGGGTAATTCCCAGGGGGCGGTGGCGGTTGATCGGTCATGTGCGCCTTCCAGTCAACGTCTTAGCTGGTAACGAGCGTGCTTACGATACCTGAGAAGTGGCTTCGTGCAGCGGTTTATGTGCGGAAGTTGATCACGTGGCGAAATGGCGAAATGCGCTGGTAACTGTCACATCGGCGGCTGGCTCGCCAAATTGTTTGCCAGGCCCCGTAAGTCGTTACCGACGGTTGTTTCCGTCCGAAAGGAATCCGAGTAGGTCGTGGCGGGTGAGGACGCCAACCGGCTTGCCCTCTTCGACGACCATCACGGCATCGCATTCGCGCAGTGCCTTCGCCGCGGTGCTGACGAGTTCTCCCGCCCCGATCAACGGCAGCGGCGGACTCATGTGCTGCGACACCGCGTCGGCCAGCTTTGCCCTGCCCTCGAAGACGGCGGACAGCAGTTCGCGCTCCGAGACGCTGCCTGCGACTTCGCCCGCCATCACCGGCGGCTCGGCGCCCACCACCGGCATCTGGGAGACGCCGTACTCCCGCAGGATGCCGATCGCGTCGCGCACGGTTTCCGACGGGTGGGTGTGTACCAGGTCCGGCAACGCGCCGGACTTACCTCGTAGCACCTCGCCGACGGTGTTCTCCTCCACCGAACCGTCGAGCCGGGTCCGCAGGAATCCATACGAGGACATCCACGCGTCGTTGAAAACCTTTGACAGATAACCTCTTCCGCCATCGGGAAGCAGGACGACCACCAGTGCGTCGGGGCCGGCTTTCTCCGCGACCCTGATCGCCGCGACGACGGCCATACCGCACGATCCGCCGACCAACAGCGCTTCTTCGCGCGCGAGCCGACGCGTCATCTCGAACGAATCGGCGTCGGACACGGCGATGATCTCGTCCGGGACGCCGGGATCGTAGGCGGACGGCCAGAAGTCCTCCCCCACACCTTCCACCAGGTACGGCCGCCCAGTGCCGCCCGAGTAGACCGATCCCTCAGGGTCGACGCCGACGATCCTGACCTTTCCGCCGGACACCTCCTTGAGGTAGCGCCCAGCGCCGGTGATGGTTCCGCCGGTGCCGACTCCGGCGACGAAATGCGTGACCTTGCCGTCGGTGTCCGCCCACACCTCGGGACCGGTCGTCTCGTAGTGGCTCTCGGGACCCATCGGGTTCGAGTACTGGTCGGGCTTCCATGCGCCGTCGATCTCCTCGACCAGTCGGTTGGAGACGCTGTAGTAGCTGTCCGGGTGATCCGGTGGTACCGCCGTCGGGCACACGACGACGTCGGCGCCGTACGCGCGCAACACGTTCTGCTTGTCCTCGCTGACCTTGTCAGGGCAGACGAAGATGCACTTGTAGCCCCGCTGCTGCGCCACCAGCGCCAGCCCCACCCCGGTATTTCCCGACGTCGGCTCGACGATGGTGCCACCGGGTTTGAGCTCGCCACTCTGCTCGGCGGCGTCGATCATCTTGATGGCGATGCGGTCTTTGGAGCTGCCGCCGGGATTGAGGTACTCGATCTTGGCGGCGACGGTGCCTGCGCCTTCGGGGACGACGGAGTTCAGCTGTACCAGAGGGGTATTGCCGATGAGCTCACTGACGTGCCTGGCGATGCGCATGACTCCATCGTGTCAGGCGCCGAACCGGCATACCAGGTGAGGGTTACCAGGTGGCTTCGCGGATGTAGTCGCCGATCTGGCGCAGCGACCGCGTCGCCTCGGACACCATCGGAGCCGCGAGTTGGAAGACGTGCATCTGGCCCGGCCAGACGTGGACCTCGACGGGAACACCTGCGGCGGCAAGCCGTCGAGCCGCCTTGCGCGCGTCGCTGACCAGCACTTCGGAGCCGGACACATGGATCAATGTGCGCGGCAGGCCGGGTTCGATGTGGTCGAGCGGTTCGTACACGTCTTCGGGTTTTCCGTCGACCATGTGCCGGCCGGCCGCCTCGCGGACCAGGTCTACCAGCGCATAGAACGCACGCGGGGGGAACATCGCGTCGCTGTGGATGTTCGGGTGGTTGGCTCGGGTCTCGTTGTCGATCTCGAACAGCGGCGACATCGTCACCATCGCGGCCGGGATTTCGCCTTCCAGGCCCTCGCGCTGAAGCTTCTCGGCGAGCGCCAACGCCAGGTATCCACCGGCGGAATCGCCCGCCAGCACGATCTGGTTGGGTTCGTAGCCCTTCAGGCGCAGCCACTTGTAGGCGTCGTAGCAGTCTTCGAGCGCCTGGCCGACGGAATGCTTGGGGATCATCCGGTAGTTGGCGACCAGGACCGGACAGTCGGCGTATCCGGACAGCGCCGTCACGAGACGGCCGTGGGAGTTCACACCGCACGTGAGGAAGGCACCGCCGTGCAAGTAGAGGATCACCCCGCGCTTACCGTCGGCGGGCAGCACGCCGGGGGCGCGAACCAACTGCGCGGTGCATCTTGGCAAAGAAATCGTGGCTCGGACCGTGCCGACCGGAGGACGCATGACTCGCGAAACCATGTCGACCAAACCCCAGGGCCACGGCAGGCGCGGAGCATAGCTGCCGATAGCTAGAGTCGGTCGAATAGTTAGCAGGGCCGCCAGAGAAGTGAGCCGTCCTGCCAGGCTTGGGCCGTCCTCGACCACCTCGACAGGAGCGCCATCGCTGACCGGAAACTTGCGCGGTTTATGTCCTTTAGCAGGCATTACGCCAAAGTCAGGTGCCTTGGCTACCTTGCGGGGTGCCGTCATCGCCACCACTTCCTACGCCTTTGTAGAGCCCGGGCTCGCCGTTTGCTTCAGCGCTACCGATACCTTAGCTTGACAGGCTCTAGTGCTTTCAACAATCAACGATTCGATTTCGATACCGGACTTGATACCGCAATGTGATCCGTTGACACATGTCGCCACACTGATATCCCAGAAAATCCCTTCTAAACTAATCGCGTGGGCATTCGTGCACCGCGTCGGACGACGAAAATCGCCCTGGCGGCCGCGGCCACGCTCGCATCGTCGGGCTCCGCGTACGTCGGGGCCCGCAACCTGTTGACCGGGCAGGCCGACAAAGCCCGCCGCGTCATCCCGAAGGCTTGGGACGTTCCCCCGCGCGCTGACGGCGTCTATCACCCCGGCGGCGGCCCCGTGGAGCGGTGGCACCGCGACGTACCGTTCGGCCTGCATTTGATGGTTTTCGGCGACTCCACCGCCACCGGTTACGGCTGCCAGAGCGCCGACGAAGTGCCCGGTGTCCTCCTCGCCCGCGGACTCGCCGAAGTGTCAGGGGAGCAAATCAGACTGAGCACAAAGGCGATCGTGGGGGCGACGTCGAAAGGTCTTTCCGGGCAGATCGACGCCATGTTCGTCGCCGGTCCCCCGCCGGATGCAGCGGTCATCATGATCGGGGCGAACGACATCACCCGTCCCAACGGCATTGGGCCGTCGGCGCGGAGGCTGGGCAGGGCCGTCGAGCGGTTGCGGGCCAGCGGCACAGTCGTCGTGGTCGGGACATGTCCGGATTTCGGCGTGATCACAGCGATCCCCCAGCCGCTGCGCATGGTCGCGCGCAGTCGTGGGTTGCGACTGGCACGGGCGCAGACGTCGGCCGTACGCGCCGCGGGTGGGGTTCCTGTTCCGTTCGCTGATCTCCTCGCGCCCGAGTTCCGCAAGGCTCCACACGAACTCTTCAGCGACGACATGTTCCATCCGTCGGCGGCCGGTTACGCATTGGCGGCCAAGCAGTTACTGCCCGCGCTGTGTAATGCGTTGGGCGAGTACATCGATGGGGCCCAGCCCGAAGATGCGCTGGAGCCGCGACATGCCGAGGGCGGCTCCTTGCTGACTCGCGTCGGCAACGTCAGCAGGCTGTGGCGCCGCTCGACCGGGGTCCCCGCACCCGTGGTCGTGCAGGCGAGCTAGGTTGCTTCTAGCCGTCAAATCAAGGAGTTCTCATGGCTGAAGCCGTTATCGTCGCCACTGCACGCTCGCCGATCGGCCGCGCCGTCAAGGGATCGCTCGCCACGATGCGCCCCGATGACTTGGCAGCGCAGATGGTTCGGGCGGTATTGGACAAGGTCCCGTCGCTGGATCCCAAGGACATCGACGACCTCATGATGGGCTGCGCGCAGCCCGCAGGTGAGGCTGGCTACAACATCGCGCGGGCCGTGGCCGTCGAACTCGGCTACGACTTCCTGCCCGGCACCACGGTCAACCGCTACTGCTCGTCGTCGCTGCAGACCACCCGGATGGCGTTCCACGCGATCAAGGCCGGGGAAGGCGACGTGTTCATCTCTGCCGGTGTCGAGACGGTGTCGCGATTCGGCATCGGCGCCGCCGACGGCGCACCGAATTCGAAGAATCCGGTCTTCGACGAGGCCCAGGCGCGAACGGCCAAGCAGGCCGAGGGCGCCGACGAGTGGCACGATCCGCGCGAGGACGGCCTGCTGCCCGACGTGTACATCGCGATGGGTCAGACCGCCGAGAACGTCGCCAACTACACCGGCATCAGCCGCGAGGATCAGGACCACTGGGGCGTGCGGTCGCAGAATCGCGCCGAAGACGCCATCAAGAGCGGCTTCTTCGAGCGGGAGATCGTCCCCGTGAAGCTGCCCGATGGCACCACCGTGACGACTGACGACGGCCCGCGCGCGGGCACCACGTACGAGGCCGTGTCTCAGCTGAAGCCCGTCTTCCGGCCCAACGGCACGATCACCGCGGGCAACGCGTGTCCGCTGAACGACGGTGCGGCCGCGGTCGTCATCATGAGCGATACCAAGGCCAAGGAGTTGGGTCTGACGCCGTTGGCGCGCATCGTGTCGACGGGCGTGAGCGGATTGTCGCCGGAGATCATGGGTCTGGGTCCGATCGAGGCGATCCGCAAGGCATTGGCCAAGGCGGGCAAGACGATTTCCGACATCGACCTGGTCGAGATCAATGAGGCGTTCGCGGTGCAGGTGCTCGGGTCCGCGCGGGAACTCGGCATCGACGAAGACAAGCTCAACGTGTCGGGTGGTGCGATCGCGCTGGGGCATCCGTTCGGTATGACGGGCGCGCGCATTACGGCGACGCTGCTGAATAACCTTGCGACATATGACAAGACGTTCGGCATCGAGTCGATGTGCGTCGGCGGTGGGCAGGGTATGGCGATGGTAGTGGAGCGCCTCTCCTAGTTCTTCCGCCGAGACTGCTGACAGATCGCGATTTCACGAAATTTCGCGATCTGACAACAGTCTCGATCGCCACACGCGGTCAAGACGCCGCAGCACATCGACGGCACGGTTCGCTTTGACAACTCTGAGCCGCGTCCAGCCGAGTTCGGCGATATCTTCTGATCGCTGAATGTCCTTGGCATAGATTTCGGCGTCGTTGCGGTGCTGCTCTCCGTCGTATTCAAGAGCCAGCTGGCGGTCTTCCCACCCCATATCGAGGTAGTAAGTCCGACGGCCCTCGAGGCTGAGCAGTCGAATCTGCGTGCGAGGTCGCGGGTAGCCCGCGCGAATCACCAACAGCCGCAGCCAGGTTTCCTTCGGCGACTCGGCCCCGTTGTCCATGAGATCGAGTGCTTCCTCGAGCTGACGCAGGTTGCGAGCACCGCGGTGTTTTCGCGCAACTGCAAGCACATCTAGGGCCGATATGCCGGTCGCGTTGGCCAGTGCATCCAGACGCGCGACAGCCTCGCCGAGTCGACCGCGACGTCCGATGTCGAATGCCGTGCGCTCGGGGGTGGTGACGGGAGTCCGTTGTAGACACCGAATTCGTCGGCATGAAGCCTCGTGTCGTATGTCCGCAGACCGCGAGGCCGACGAGCGTTGTGCCACACCAGCTCGATGGGGTTTGTCTCGTCGACCCAGTTCGCGCCGTGTAGGGCCGACGCCGTCAACCCGGCGATTACGCCCTCTCGATGTGACCACAGCCATCCCGCGACTGCACGCTGACGCAACGTCAGCGCGACATCCGTCGGCACGTAAACATCTGGGAATTCTGCACGGAACCGCGACCGCAGTTGATGCTTCTTGACGAGACCGTTGGCGATGGCTTCGCTGCCCACGAACGGCCACTTGAGAGTCGTCATGTTGCGACTCTCGCGCTTTCGCGACTTCGAAACTGCTCGCAGATCGCCAGTTGTGGATAAATCGCGATCTGTGAACAGTTTCGGCGAAAGTTCAGAGTCAACGAAAAGCAAAAGGCCCGGCACATTCGTGCCGGGCCTTTTCGCAAAAGCTGCTAGTCGCTGTTGAAGTACGACAGCAGCCGCAGGATCTCGAGGTACAGCCAGACCAGGGTCACGGTCAGGCCGAGCGCGATGCCCCATGCCGCCTTCTCCGGCGCGCCGGCACGGATCATCTGATCAGCGGCGTCGAAGTCGATCAGGAACATGAATGCCGCCAGACCGATGCAGACGAGCGAGAAGATGATCGCCAGCGGACCGCCGCTGCGGAGGCCGAAGCCCTCGCCGCCGCCGACACCGAAGATCGCGAGCACGAAGTTCAGCAAGGCGATAGCCACCACACCGAACAGCGCGGCGACCATCATGCGGGTGAACTTCGGCGTCACCCGGATGGCTCCGGTCTTGTAGACGACGAGCATGCCGACGAACACACCGACGGTGCCGAAGATCGCCTGCGCGATCATCCCCGGACCACCGGACGAGACGAGGTTGGCGAACAGGAACGACGCCGCGCCCAGGAAGAGGCCCTCCAACGCGGCATAGCTCAGCACGATCGCCGGGTTGTCCTGCTTGCGTCCGAACGTCGCGATCAACACCATCGCCAGTCCGCCGAGCGCGCCGACGAGCACGAACGGCATCATCAGCGCGAGGTTCTGCGACACCAAGAAGTACGACAGGACACCGACCACAGTCACCACGGCCAAGGTGAAGCCGGTCTTGGTGACGACGTCATCGATGGTCAGCGGCCGGGCGACGCCCGCCTGCCGCTGGTCGGGGTACTGGATATATGGATCGGCCTGTACCGCCTGCGCGCCGTAGCCGGCGGCACCGGTACCGAATTGCGCGTAGCCGCCCTGGCCCTTGGGCAGGGAACGAAATACCGGGTTGCTGGACTCCCGCACCGTCGGTTCCTCTCTGATGCTTTGGTTCGACTCGTTGACGAACATTCGATCAACGACTGGCGACGCTGATGGGTTCCCGAAGAGAACCTCCCAGGGTCTTCACAGGAAACCCTACCCGGCGGAGCTCAAAGCGGGTTGACGATCTAGATTGCATTCCGTGGACGAAAACGAGGATGTCCTAGTAAACGCACAGCAAGGCGTCGGCCTGATCACCCTCAATCGGCCCAAGGCCATCAATTCGCTGACGCATCCGATGGTCAACGCGATAGCGCCCGTCCTGACCGAATGGGCGGCCGACGACGGCATTCGTGCCGTCCTGGTCGACGGCGCCGGTGAACGTGGCCTCTGCGCAGGTGGCGACATTGTCGCGCTCTATCACAGCTGCCTTGGCCCCAACCAGGGCCAAGAGGCGCGACAGTTCTGGTACGACGAGTACCGGCTCAACGCCCAGATCGGCCGCTTCGACAAGCCCTACGTGGTCCTGATGGACGGCATTGTGATGGGCGGGGGCGTCGGCATCGGCGTGCACGGCAACGTCCGCATCGTCACCGATACGACGAAGATGGCGATGCCCGAGGTCGGCATCGGCTTCATCCCCGACGTCGGCGGCACCCTGTACCTGTCGCGTACGCCGGGTCTGCTCGGCCTGCACGCCGCGCTGACGGGCGCACCGTTCGGCGCAGGCGACGCGATCGCGATGGGCTTCGCCGACCACTACGTGCCTCATGACGCCCTCGAGAGCTTCAGGCGCACCGTCATCGCCGACGGTGTCGACGCCGCCGTGGCAGCGCATGCCACCGAACCGCCGCCGAGTCAGCTACTGGCCCAGCGAGGCTGGATCGACAACTGCTACGCGAAAGAATCAGTCGCCGACATCCTCGCGGCGCTGCGCGACGAAGGCGAGGGCCCCGCCACCGCCGCCGCCGACCTGATCGCCACCCGGTCGCCGATCGCACTGTCCGTCACGCTGGAGGCGGTCAGACGAGCTGCGAAGCTCGCGACTCTGGAAGACGTTCTGCGCCAGGAGTATCGGACGTCGTCCGGGGCGGCGCGCAGCCACGACTTCGTCGAGGGCATCCGTGCCCAGGTCGTCGACAAGGACCGTAACCCGAAATGGTCGCCCGACTCGCTGGCGGCCGTCACCACCGCCGACGTCGAGGCCTACTTCGCGCCGGCCGACCGCGAATTGGAGTTCTCATGACGAGCTACGAAACCATCCTCGTCACGCGCGACGACCGCGTCGGCACCATCACGCTGAACCGGCCGAAGGCGCTCAACGCGCTCAACAGCCAGGTGATGAACGAAGTCGTCGCGGCCGCAGCCGAATTCGACAACGACCCCGGCATCGGCGCGATCATCATCACCGGCAGCGGCGAGAAGGCGTTCGCGGCAGGCGCGGACATCAAAGAGATGGCTCAGCTGTCGTTCGCCGACGTCTTCTCCTCCGACTTCTTCGCGGCCTGGGGGAAGTTCGCCGCCACCCGCACGCCGACGATCGCCGCGGTCAACGGGTACGCGCTCGGTGGGGGCTGCGAGCTGGCCATGATGTGCGATCTGCTCATCGCCGCCGACACCGCGAAGTTCGGTCAGCCCGAGATCAAGCTCGGCGTGCTCCCCGGTATGGGCGGCTCGCAACGGCTGACCCGCGCCATCGGCAAGGCCAAGGCGATGGACCTGATCCTCACCGGACGCAACATGGACGCCGAGGAAGCGGAGCGCGCCGGCCTGGTTTCGCGTGTGGTGCCGGCGGACGCGCTCATGGACGAGGCGAACAAGGTCGCCAAGACCATCGCCGGGATGTCGCTCTCCGCGGCACGGATGGCCAAGGAGGCGGTCAACCGGGCGTTCGAATCGACGCTGGCCGAAGGACTCCTCTACGAGCGCAGGCTCTTCCACTCCGCGTTCGCGACCGAGGACCAGACCGAGGGCATGAACGCGTTCACCGAGAAGCGCACACCGAACTTCCGCCACCGTTAATCTGCGTGGGTGACAGACACCGCTGAGGCCGTCGAGGACGCCCCGCCGCAGGAGGAAACGCCACCCAAGCGGCCGTGGTGGGTGCGTCACTACACGTTCACCGGTACGGCACTGGGTCTGGTTTTCATCTGGCTGTCCCTGACGCCGTCGCTGCTGCCGCGCGGGCCGCTGTTCCAAGGCGTCGTCAGCGGTTCCGCGGGCGCGATCGGATACGGCCTCGGCGTGTTCGTGGTGTGGCTGTGGCGCTACATGCGATCGAAGGACGCCAGTCCGCCGGCGCCGCGCTGGGCCTGGATGGCCCTCCTGGTCGTCGGTGCCATCGGCATGCTCCTGATGATCTTCTACTTCCACCGCTGGCAGGACGAGGTCCGCGACCTCAACGGCGTAGCGCGCCTGGAGTTCTGGGACTACCCGTGGTGTGCGTTCCTGTCGATCGTGGTGCTGTTCATCTTCGTCGAAATCGGCCAGCTCATCGGCAGGCTCGTGCGCTTTCTGGTGCGGCAGCTCAATCGCGTTGCACCACCCCGCATCTCGGCGGTGATCGTCGTCGTCCTGCTGCTCGCCCTGACCATCGCGCTGCTCAACGGTGTGGTGGTGCGCTTCGGCATGAGCGCGTTGAACAAGACGTTCGCGGCGGCCAACGACGAAACCGATCCCGAATTCGGGCCGCCGACATCGCCGTTGCGCTCCGGCGGGCCCGGCTCGGCGGTCACGTGGGATTCGCTGGGCCATCAGGGACGGGTGTTCGTCTCGGCGGGGCCCACGGTCGAGGAGCTCACCGAATTCAACGGCAAACCCGCCATGGAACCGATCCGGACCTATGCCGGACTGCACTCCGCCGACGGCATCAAGGCGACCGCCGCGCTAGCGGCCGAGGAGCTGCAACGTAAGGGCGGCCTCGACCGCGAGGTGGTCGCCGTCGCCACCACCACCGGCA
Organism: Mycobacterium barrassiae; assembly: GCF_025822765.1. Lineage (GTDB taxonomy): Bacteria > Actinomycetota > Actinomycetes > Mycobacteriales > Mycobacteriaceae > Mycobacterium > Mycobacterium barrassiae. Next base: position 348,254 of record NZ_JACKUK010000027.1, read on the forward strand.
CGGGCTGGATCAACGAGGCCGAGGCCTCGGCGCTGGAGTACATGTACAACGGCGACACCGCGATCGTGTCCATGCAGTACTCGTTCCTTCCGAGTTGGCTGTCCTTCCTCGTCGACAAGGAGAACGCACGCCAGGCGGGGCAGGCGCTGTTCGAGGCCGTTGACGGGCTGATCCGCGAGATGCCCGAGGCGGATAGGCCCCGGCTGGTGGTGTTCGGCGAGAGCCTGGGCTCGTTCGGCGGCGAGGCGCCCTTCCTGGCGCTGAACAACCTCATCGCCCGCACCGACGGCGCGCTGTTCTCCGGCCCGACGTTCAACAACACGATCTGGACCCAACTGACCCGCAACCGCGATGCGGGCTCGCCGGAATGGCTGCCCATTTTCGACAAGGGCGACAACGTCCGCTTCGCCGCGAGGTCGGAGAACCTCGACAGGCCCGACGATCCGTGGGGTCATCCGCGGGTGGTGTACCTGCAGCATGCGTCGGACCCGATTGCCTGGTGGAACCCGGATCTGCTGTTCGCCGAACCGGATTGGCTCAAGGAGCCACGCGGCTACGACGTGTCAGGACGCATGCAGTGGATCCCGATCGTCACCTTCCTGCAGGTCTCCGCGGACATGGCGGTTGCGGTTGATGTGCCCGACGGCCACGGCCACGTGTACGTCAAGGACGTCGCCAACGCCTGGGCGGACATTCTGCAGCCCCCGGGCTGGACACCGGAGAAGACCGAGAAGCTGCGCCCGCTACTGAGCAACGACGAAAACGCCTAGACCAGAACGCCTTCGGCCTTCAACGCGTGGTAGCCGCCGATGACGTCGGTGGCACGGTGCAGCCCGAGGTCGAGCAGGGACGCGGCGGCCAGGCTGGAGGTGTAGCCCTCCGAGCACAGCACCACCCATTCGACGTCGTCGTCCACGGCCTGCGGGAGCCGGGCATCGCTGGTCGGGTCGCAGCGCCATTCGAGCACGTTGCGTTCGATCACCAGGGCCGCCGGAACCTCCCCTTCACGTTCGCGCTGGGCCTGCGGCCGGATGTCCACCAGGATCGCGCCACGGGCCAACGCCGCAGGCACTTCCTGTGCAGTTAGTCTGGTCAGCCGGGCACGGGCGTCGGCCAGGATGCGATCGATGCGGCTCACCACCGAAACTGTAGCCATCGACGTCATCCCTCCGGCTCGTCGGTGAGTTCGGTGCGATTGCGGCGCAGTGTGTTCCGAGGTGTCACCTCGTAATAGGACATCGCGGTCAACGGCGGCGAGTATGCGTGCACGCTCAAAGTCGGGGTGATCGGTGCCGAAGTGTCCCGGTCGGGCGCCCACACCACGTCGTGCACCCAGCCGAGCGGGAACGCCGCCTGGTCCCCCGCCTTGAGGTGCCGGCGCCTGAGCTCCCGGCCGTCCCAACGGGTTTCCTCCAGCGCACCGGACACCACGGTCAGTGCGCCCAGCGAACCACCGTGGTCGTGCAGCTCGGTCGAGCGGTCCGGAACCCAGCTGATGAGCCAGACGTCGAGGTCGTCGTCGCCGTGCAGCCGGGTGTACCAGCGGTCGGTTGTCGGGAGACCACCCGGCGGCAGCACGCCGTCGTAGCGGCCGGAGAACACGTCATCGGCGTAACGGTCGGTGGCATGCAGTAGGTCGGGTTGGCGCAGTCGGGTCGGCAACGAGATGGCGGAAACCATGCGAACTCCAGGGAATGACGGACGGAACGGACAGGGACAGGCGCGTCAGGCGCAACAGTCCATGCGGCAGATGCACAGGTATCCGGTCGTCACGGCCGCAAGTCTGGCATGAAGACGGGTGGCCGATCTGCAACGACGCCGTGGCCCGTACCGGACCGGACGGAAGCCGCTGTTCAGGGAGTGGCTTTTGAGGCCGGCATCTAAATTCACGGTGAGTCGAAGTCGACGGCACGATCGTCCGTCCGCGAGCCATTGCATAGATTGGCTGGCATGAGCAGGCATTCTCGGCGCGCCGTCGGGGCGGCGGCGCTCGTGATCGTCGCCATGGCCGTGGGCACCGGGTGCTCATCAGGAACCGACACCTCGTCAGGACCCGACGCCGGGCCCACCACGCCGGCACCGGCCGAGACGACCACGACGACGTCGGAGACCCCTACCGCGGCCCCCGGCGAGGTCGCCGTATCCCCGGACGGCGTCACGACGGCCGTCGGAGCTCCAGCCGACTCCACCGAGGACGAGTACTTCAAGGCGTGTAAGGCTGCGCGCGACTGGATGCAACAGCAGGGCGGCGACGCCAAGGCGCAGCTCGAGCCGTATTTGAAAAACGTGCAGGCCTCCGACGCACCGGGCCCGGGCACGTTCGACACCCCGTGGTCCCAGCTGCCTCCGCCGCGCCAGGCGGCGGTGATCGTGGCGGCGCAAGCCGCCGCCGACGCGCTCTGCGGTTAGGCGCAGAATGGCCTTATGGCTGGCAAGCGAGTCGCCCTTGCCCTCGGCAGTGGAGGGGCTCGCGGGTACGCCCACATCGGGGTCATCCATGAACTGCAGGACCGCGGCTACGAGATCGTCGGCATCGCGGGATCGTCGATGGGTGCGCTCGTCGGCGGCCTCCAGGCCGCGGGAAAGCTCGACGATTTCGCGGAGTGGGCCAGGGCGCTGACCCAACGCGCGATACTTCGCCTCCTCGATCCGAAGATCACCGCCGCCGGGGTGCTGCGCGCCGAGAAGATCCTCGACGCGGTCCGCGACATCCTCGGCGAAGTGAAGATCGAGGAGTTGCCGATCCCCTACACGGCGGTCAGCACCGACCTGCTCTCGGGGAAGTCGGTATGGCTGCAGCGCGGGCCCGTGGATGCCGCGATCCGGGCGTCGATCGCGATCCCGGGTGTGATCGTGCCGCACGTGCTCGACGGGCGACTGCTTGCCGACGGTGGCATCCTCGACCCGCTGCCGATGGCGCCGATAGCCGCCGCCAACGCCGATCTCACGATCGCGGTGAGTCTGGCCGGCAGCGAGGCGGGCGGCGAGGAGCCCGAGGATTCCGAACCCGGGCCCACCGCGGAATGGCTGGGGCGGATGTGGCGCAGCACCACCGCGCTGTTCGACGCGGGCCAGTCCGACGAGAGCGAGGACAAGCTCATCGCCGCGTCGAAGGAGGCTCCCAAGGGGATGCCGGTGCCGAAGCTCGGCAGCTTCGAGGTGATGAACCGGACGATCGACATCGCGCAGGCCGCGCTGGCCCGTCACACCCTGGCGGCGTATCCCCCCGACGTGTTGATCGAGGTGCCAAGGACCGCATGCCGCAGTCTCGAATTCCACCGCGCAAGCGAGGTCATCGATATCGGTCGCGAACTCGCCGCGACGGTGCTCGACGGGCTGGAGAAGCCCGAGACCGCCTCTGTGAAAACGTGATTCAGCGACCGAGGAAATCGGCGACCTCTGCCGCCACCCGCCTGCCCTGCTGACGGCCCGCCACGGCGGACGGCACCCGGCATGCGGGATCCAGCGGGTTGGGACCGAAGGCCGCCAGCGCCTCGTCGTCGGCGAACACCGCATACGTCGCACCGGAGAACGCCTCGACCTCGGCGGCAGTTCCGTCGCCGAACGGTGACGGCGACGACTTGCCCTGCGGCACAAGGACAACGGCTTCGTCACAATCGGCTGCCAGGGCCATGTTGACGGTGCTGCCGACGCCGCCGTCCATGTAGCGCCGGTCTCCGATCGTCACGGGCGGCCAGGCACCGGGAACGGCGCAGCTGGCGGCCACCGCGTCGACCAGACTGACTCCCGACGACGCGTCGAAGGCGACGAGTTCACCTGTCGCGGTGTCGATCGCCGAGATGCGCACGTCCCGCTCCGGCCACTCGTGGCTGGGCAGGCGGTTGGCGATCACGTCGCGACGCACGGCCTCGCTGACGGTCTCCGCCGACAGCGCGATCGCACCGATCTTCTGCAGCTTCTCGGCGGTCGTCACACCGGGCTGCAGCATGGCGGCGACGAACAATTCGGTGATCTCGTCGACGCCGATCTTCGGGTTCAGCTCGGTCGACGTCGGCGCGGTCTGTCGCTGGAACAACTCGTCGAGACTGAGTCCACTGACCAGCTGCGCGGCGACCGTCGACCCTGCCGACGTCCCCACCAGGACGTCGGTGTTCAAGAGTGCCTCCACCGTCGCGGGTGATTCGTCGGCGACGCCGCGCAGAATGCCCGTCTCCCACGCGATGCCCGCCAGTCCCCCGCCGGCGAGCACCAGCGCACGTTTCGTCGTCACAGCTGCGAGTGTGCCAAATGCGGCGGTGCCGACGATTCCGCGGGCCTGCGCAACCGTTAGTGTCGAGCCATGATGCCCGGCACGGGATTCATCGCCGCCGTCGGAGCCGCAGCGTTGATCGTCGCGGGCTGTCCGGCCGCCCTGGCCCAGCCACCCGCGCCGCCGACCCCGATCATCCCGCCGCCCGTCCAGCCGGCCAACGTGGGCGACGTCAAGCGCGACGCCGTCGCGTATTACGACAGCGGCGCATACCTGACGAACCTGCAACAGGCCGCCGCGCCCGCGGCCGCGTGGATCAAGGAGCAGGCTCCGCACGTCGCCCGTCCTGCGGTGGTTTTCGACATCGACGAAACCGCGTTGTCGAACTGGGAAGCCATCAAGGCCAACGACTTCGGCCGGTTCGGCGACGGGCCGTGTGACCAGCTGCCCGAGGGGCCATGCGGATGGCTGGCGTGGGATCTGAGCGGGCGCTCGACGCTGATCCCGCCGACGATGGATGTCTTCAACACCGCGAAAGAGCACGGTGCGACGATCTTCTTCATCACCGGCCGTGACGAGTCTCAGCGTGCCGCCACCGAACGCAATCTGCTCGACACCGGTTACATCGGATATGAGCGGCTGATCATGGAACCGACTGGCGCCCACTATGTTTCCGCCGCTGACTTCAAGGCGCCGCAGCGGGCGGCGATCGAAGCGCAGGGCTACACGATCATCGCCAACGTCGGCGACCAGCCGTCCGATCTCGCCGGTGGCTTCGCCCAACAGACCTACCTGCTACCGAATCCGTTCTACCGCATCCCCTAGGAGTGACATGGTCGACACAATGCGGGCGCAGCGCTTCTACGCAGACTCGAAGACCATTGCGGTGGAAGACGTTCCGATACCGGAGCCCGGGCCCGGCGAAGTTTTGGTCAAGGTCGCGTTCTGCGGCATCTGTCACTCCGACCTCAGCCTGATCAACGGCACCTTCCCGGCAATGCTGCCCGTGGTGACACAGGGTCACGAGGCGTCGGGGACGATCGCCAAGCTCGGTCCCGACGTCACAGGCTGGAAGGAGGGCGACCGCGTGGTCGTCGCGGCGGGCCGCCCGTGCATGTCCTGCGCGAACTGCCGCCGCGGCGACGTGACGAACTGCCTGGCCATCCAGTTGATGGCGTTCGCCTACGACGGCGGGTGGGCGGAATACACCGTCGCGCAGGCGTTCGGCCTGACCCCGGTCCCCGACAACGTCCCGCTGGAGCAGGCGGCGATCCTCGCCGACGCGGTGTCGACGCCGTTCGGTGCGGTGGTGCGCACCGGCAAGGTCGGCATCGGCGAATCGGTCGGCGTATGGGGCGTCGGCGGTGTCGGCACCCACATCGTGCAGCTCGCGCGGCTGGTCGGTGCCGTGCCGGTGATCGCCGTCGACATCAAACCCGAAGTGCTCGATCGCGCACTCACACTCGGTGCCGACCACGCCTTCGATGCGCGTGACGACCGGCTTGCGGAGAAGATCGCTGACGTGACGGGAGGCCGCAAGCTCGATGTCGCGTTCGACGCGGTCGGTCTGAAGTCGACGTTCGAACAGGCCCTCGATAGCCTGACGGTCGGCGGCCGTTTGGTAGCAGTCGGAATGAGCGCCGAATCCCCCACCGTCGGACCCACCAGCATGTTCGGGCTGACGCAGAAGCACGTGCTGGGCCACCTCGGCTACCAGAACGTCGACATCGCAACCCTGGCCGCGTTGGTTTCCACTGGGCGCCTTGATATCTCGCGGTCAATCAGCGACATCGTCGCACTCGAAGACATCAGGGTCGGCATCGAACGGCTCGAGCGGCAGGAGGGCAACCCGATCCGCATCCTGGTCAAGCCGTGACCGGTGCCCTCACCGACCGCGGGACTAGTTGACTGCCGACGGGGCCGCCATGTCCTGTTTGCAGTCCTATGACCGAGATTGCGCTCATGGCTGTTGATCAGCCAAACGACCCTGTGTTCAATCTCGGTCATAGGACGCAGTTGGCAAACCCACCCCTCCGCCAGGACTAGCCCAGTCGAGGCGCAGCCTTACCGCTGATCAGCGGCAGGTCCAGATACGTCGCAATTCCGGGTGCTGCGGCGCAGACGGCGGGAACCGAGTTCACGCAGTGCGCCGCGGTGCCGACGATGCCGTACTCCGGCCCCTCTCCACCGACGGCGGACTGGAAGCCTTTGACCGTGATCGAGATGTCGGGGTTGCCCTGGATCTCCATCTCGTAGCGTTGTCCTTCGGGGCCGAATGTCCATGCGGGATCCAGCTTTTCCTCGCCCATCAGCCAGTTGACGGTGACGCGCACGACGACCTCGTCGCCGACCAGCGCCTCCCAGTGGAACTTGCGGCCTGCGACCTGGCCCGGCTCGATCACGCCGATCGGCGATTCGATCGGAGCTGTGGCGACCGCGATCTCCTGTGACGAGCGCACTTTCGGATCGGCGTTGAAGCCGACCTTGTCGACGATCATCTTCACGGCCTGGATGAAGCCGCCGTCGAGCAGCTTCTGCATCGGCCCGCTGAGGGCCTTGTCGGGGACCTCGCCGAAGCCCATCACATGGCGCACGACGTCGGGCGCTTCATACGTGCGCAGGTCGGAGAACTCCTCGGCACGAACGAATGTCACGCCGGTCGAGAACGCCGAGAACAGCAGCGGAAACTTCTCGCTGATGCCGCCGGGCGCCATGCCGGTGCCGTGCAGCGTCACGTTGCCCTCGAGCGCGGCATCGCGAAGGCCGGCCGACTGTCGCTCGCTGGGATAGACCCACCCGACCGGGGTCACCACGTTCTTCCCGGACCGCAGCAGCGCAGCGACCTCGTCGGGGTTGGGCAGCAGAGGCGAATAGATGACCGCGTCGGCGTCGAGCGCGAGGACTTCGTCGACGTTGTTGGTCGCGGTGACGCCGATCGGCTCGCCTCCGATGAGCTCGCCGACGTCCTTGCCCGACTTGTCCGCCGAGTGCACCCAGCAGCCGACGAGTTCGAGGTCGGGGTGCTCGAGCACACCCTTGATGGCGGCAACTCCGACACCACCCGTCGCCCACTGCACGACCTTCAGGGCCATACCGCCTCCTAAAACTAGAACACGTTCTATTCCGGTCTACACCACTTCTTGCCCCGTTCGGGTGACAATTGGCGCGATGGCTTCGATCAAGATCGAGTTCGGCGTGCTGGGGCCCCTGCAGATGACGGCCGACGGCGCGCCGATCACGCTGGGCACCCCCAAGCTGCGGGCCGTGCTGGCGATGCTCGTGATGAATCGAAATCGGCCGGTGTCCATCGACGCCCTGATCACTGCGGCATGGGAGGAGGGCCCGCCGCCGGAGGCCAGGGCCAGCCTGCATTCCTACATCTCGAACCTGCGCAAGCTGATCAGCGCAGCGGGTGCGGATCCGAAAACGATGTTGGTCAACGCCCCGCCCGGGTACCGGCTCAACCTGCCCGACACCGACTGCGACATCGGCCGGTTCGTGGCCGAGAAAGCCGCCGGGGTGCACGCCGCCGCGGCGGGTCGCTTCGAGGAGGCCAGCCGTCACCTGACCGACGCGCTGGCCGAGTGGCGCGGCCCCGTCCTCGACGACCTGCGCACCTTCCAGTTCGTCAACGTGTTCGCCACCGCGCTCACCGAGGACAAGGTGGTTGCCCACACCGCCCGGGCTGAAGCCGAAATCGCTTGTGGGCGTGCGTATGCCGTGATCGGCGAGCTCGAGAGCCTGACGGTGGAGTACCCATACCGCGAACCGTTGTGGGCACAACTGATCACCGCGTACTACGCGGCCGAACGCCAGTCCGAGGCGCTGGACGCCTACCAGCGGCTCAAGTCGACGCTGGCCGAAGATCTGGGCATCGACCCTGGGCCGACCGTGCGGGCGCTGCACGAGAAGATCCTTCGGCAGGAGTCGCTGGACGTGAAAGGCGCCGCGAAGACCACGGCGGTACACCAGATCGGCGACATCGACATGCGCACCTCGGTCAATTCGACGGCGGCGCTGGCGACGCTGCGTTCGGCGGCCGGGCACGCCTACCCGCTGACGGCGACGGCCACCAGGATCGGGCGGCTCGCCGACAACGACATCGTGCTCGACGACAGCAATGTCAGCCGTCATCACGCGGTGATCATCGACACCGGAACCAGCTTCGTGATCACCGATCTGCGCTCGGCCAACGGCATTGACGTGCGGGGAGAGCGGATTCGAGGCACCGCAACGCTCGCCGACGGCGACAAGATCCGCATTTGCGATCACGAGTTCACGTTTGAGATCGAGCCGCGCTCGACGTAGTGCGGCATTAGGGTGTGTTTGCCCGGCAAGACACCCCTGAGGAGAGCCCCGGTGAGCGACCCCGAAAAGGAGTCACGCGTTGGTACGCAGATCGGCCCGTACCGACTGCGCCGGCTGCTGGGCAAGGGCGGCATGGGTGAGGTCTACGAGGCCGAGGACACGGTCAAGGACCGCATCGTCGCTCTGAAGTTGTTGCCGGAGTCGGCGTCCAACGATCCGGTGTTCCGCAAGCGGCTGCAGCGCGAGGCGCATTCGGCCGGACGGCTGCAGGAACCCCACGTCGTCCCGATTCACGACTACGGCGAGATCGACGGGCTGCTGTACGTCGACATGCGCATGATCGAAGGCCAAGACCTTCGCAAGATGCTCAAGGCGTACGGGCCGTTGACGCCGGCGCGGGCCGTGGCGATCGTGCGGCAGATCGCCTCAGCGCTCGATGCCGCGCACGAAAGCGGCGTCATGCACCGCGACGTCAAGCCCGAGAACATCATCATCACCCGCGACGACTTCGCGTACCTGGTCGATTTCGGCATCGCCAACGCCGCCACCGACGAGAAGCTCACCGAACTCGGCACCGCGGTCGGCACCTACGCCTACATGGCTCCCGAGCGGTTCACCCGCGACGAGGTGACGTACCGCGCCGACATCTACGCGTTGGCGTGCGTGCTGCACGAATGCCTCACCGGTGGGCAGCCGTATCCCGGCGACAGCGTCAGCGTCATCATCACCGCCCACCTGATGCACCCCATCCCCAAGCCGAGCGTCGAACGGCCCGGGATTCCCGGCAGATTCGACGAGGTGATCGCCCGTGGCATGGCCAAGAAGCCGGAGGATCGCTACGCCAGCGCGGGCGACCTGGCGGCGGCCGCCACCGCAGCGCTGACCCATCGGGAGCAGGATCAGGCGGCGACCATCTTGCAGCGCAGCGAGGCGGCGACGAAGCCTGTGCCACCCACGCCGCTGCCGGGCCCGCCGCCTTATCCGATCTCCCACACACCGCCGCCGGGATCGCCGCCGACGCCGGGGTCCTACCCCGTCGCACAACCGCCCCCGCCGTCGGGCCCTCGACCCGTGGCGTTTCATACCGGTCCCCCGCCCAGCGGGCCGATCGGACCTCAGGTTCCGAGTGGGCCGCCCAGCGGGCCGATGTGGTCGGCGACGCCGGCACCCCCCGGTCCGCCGCAGCCGCCGTCGTCGGGTGGGTCAAAGGTCCCGTGGATTCCGCTGGCGGCCGTCGCCGCGGTGTTGGCGTTGGTGCTCGGGGGCCTCGGCATCTGGTGGATGGTCGGCGGGGACGACTCGTCGACGTCGGGCATGGGTACGTCGGAGACCAGCACGACGACGATGACCAGCGAACGGACCACCAGGCGGACGCCAAGGACGACAACCCCGACGCAGAACCCGGATTCGTTCGAATCGAAGCTCATGTCGGTGCTACCGCGCGGCTACGACGCCGGCGTGTGCGAGCCGGCGAGCCCACCGGCGACGGGCGCCCTCGCGACCGTCGACTGCGGTCCGGCGTCACCCGAGGGTGGTCCGGAGAACGCCCGGTATTCGCTGTTCGCCGACCAGGGCGCCCTCGACCGGGCGTTCGACGATTCCGTCGCGGCGAACTCGGAGCTGGTGCAGTGCCCGAACAGCAACGCCGATTCGCCGACGACGTGGCACTACACCGAGACGCCGGACAAGGTCGAGGGCCGGATCGCCTGCGGCGTCTTCAACGGCCGTCAGGACGTGACGTGGACCTTCAACGAACACCTGATGCTCGGCGATGCGCAGGGACCCGATCTCCCCGGCCTGCACGATTGGTGGCTGAAGTTCGCCTGAGGTAGCGATTTCGGCGTGCTGGGTCACGCTCAGCGAGACTGAGCACGCCGAAATCGCCAATAAACCAAGAATCTGACAAGGATCCATCAAGGCCGCTATCCGACTCTGATGTCGACCCGGAAACCCACCGGACGGAATCGACATCAGGAGTCCACATGTTCGCTCGCAACGGAGTCACCAAGTTCGCCGGCACCGCTATCGTCGCGGGTGCGCTCGGACTGGCCGCATTCGCCGCCGCAGGCACCGCCAGCGCCATGAGCTCGGCTGACGACAACTTCCTCGCCGACCTCAGCGCCGAGAACATCAGCTACGACAGCCCGCAGAATGCGATCCACGCCGCCCACGACGTCTGCACCGCCTTCGACGGCGGCGCTGAGCCCGTCGACCTCGGCTTGGAGATCAAGGACGAGACGGACCTGACCACCGATCAGGTCGCGACGTTCGTCGTCTCCGCGGTCCACAACTACTGCCCCGAGTACCGGACGCTCTTCGGATAACTCCCTCCCGCTACGCGGGGGCCTCGCTGCGGCGGCGGGGCCCCCGCGTCCTCATCCTGGCCGATAGGCGGGCTAGACAGTTTCCTCGCCATGTGTTTCTGTCATTTCGCAGACACAGCGAAGGGACTTGGGCATGTCAACCGCAGGAAAAGGCCGCGTGTTCGTCGTCGGCGTCGGAATGACGAAATTCGAGAAGCCAGGCCGCCGCGAGGGTTGGGACTATCCCGACATGGCCCGTGAGTCGGGCACCAAGGCGCTCGAGGATGCCGGCATCGACTTCTCCGAAGTCCAGCAGGGCTTCGTCGGCTACTGCTCGGGCGATTCGACGTCGGGCAACCGGGCCCTCTACGAACTGGGCATGACGGGGATCCCGATCGTCAACGTCAACAACAACTGCTCGACGGGTTCGACGGCGTTGTTCCTTGCCGCGCAGACGATTCGCGGTGGGCTGGCCGACTGCACGATCGCGCTCGGCTTCGAGAAGATGCAACCCGGTTCGCTGAAGGGCGGCGCCGAGGATCGCGAGTCGCCGCTGGGCCGCCACATCAAGGCGCTGGCCGAGATGGAGGAGTTCGCATTCCCGGTCGCGCCGTGGATGTTCGCCGCCGCCGGCCGTGAACACATGCGCCAATACGGCAGCACCGCAGAGCATTTCGCGAAGATCGGCTACAAGAACCACAAGCACTCGGTCAACAATCCGTATGCGCAGTTCCAGGAGGAGTACACCCTCGACGACATCCTGGCGGCGAAGATGATCTCCGATCCGGTGACCAAGCTGCAGTGCTCGCCGACGTCCGACGGCTCGGGCGCGGCGATTCTGGCCAGCGAGGCGTTCGTCGACAAGCACGGATTGGCGGGCCAGGCCGTCGAGATCGTCGGCCAGGCGATGACCACCGATTTCGAGTCGACGTTCGACGGCAGCGCCAAGAACATCATCGGCTACGACATGAATGTGCAAGCCGCGCGCAAGGTTTACGACCAGTCCGGGCTGGGACCGTCCGATTTCCAGGTGATCGAGCTGCACGACTGCTTCTCGGCCAACGAACTGCTGCTCTATGAGGCGCTGGGACTGTGCGGCGAGGGTGAGGCGCCCAAGCTCATCGACAACAACGACACCACCTATGGCGGTCGCTGGGTGGTCAATCCGTCGGGCGGGCTGATCTCCAAGGGCCACCCACTGGGTGCCACCGGCCTGGCGCAGTGCGCCGAGCTGACATGGCAGCTGCGCGGCACCGCCGACAAGCGGCAGGTGGACAACGTCAACGCCGCCCTACAGCACAACATCGGGCTGGGCGGTGCCGCAGTTGTGACCGCTTACCAGCGCGCCGAGCGCTGATGGGCGACAATTGGCCTATGCGGACCACATGGATCGTCGCGGCCGGAGCTCTCGCTGCCGGCGCGCTGACGGCGTCGGCCGGCCTCGCGTCGGCTGACAACGGCAAATCTGCGCAGGACACGATCCAGGAGCTGCAAAAAGAGGGCTACACGGTGACGATCGACAAGATCGGCACCGCCCCGCTGTCGGACTGTGTGGTCACCAGCGTCAGGAACCCGCAACAGTTCACGCAGTTGGTACCGCTGCTCGGCGGCGGCACTGACAGCGGAGTGCTCTTCCCACAGGTGACGAGCCAGCCTGTCTCGGTGTCGCTGGACTGCTCACGTCGCAACTGATTCAAAAGCATTTAAGAAGCCCGGCCGGATCGCTCCGGCCGGGCTTCTTTTTCAGGAGGGTCAGCGCCGCGAGCAATCGGCGGTGACCGTGATGTTGCGTTGCTTGACCACCTCGATCAGGTCATCGCCGCGACGCACCAATTCGGTTCGGTTCCTGACGTTTCCGATATCGGTGACGACGCACTGGTTCAGCGGTGCGCTGCCGATGCGGTTGACCTTCACGTCGAAGCCCTGAGCTTCGAGCGTGGAGATGGTCAGCTGAGCGGACTCCTGGGCCGACGCAATGGCGGCCGGCAGCGTGATCAGTCCGCACGCCGCAGCGGCGAGTCCCGTCGGGGTCAAGAGCGTTGCGCGCATTGTCGCGCTCCCTTCGTCTTTCGTGTTGGCCCCGGTGGCCTTCACGCGGTACGACGAGACACCCCCCAACGGGGTTCAACGCAATTTCGAAAAACTTTTCCAGACGCCGGACTCCCCAGCTGCGCGTGGGCCCAGCGGGCAGATCGCGTTTTCGACGGAATCGGCGATCTGCCCGCAGCCTCGGGAAGGGTGGTGCGGGCTAGGCCGGGACGGGCTCCCGCTCCTCCCGCGTCGCGTGGTCGTCGTCGACCATCGTCAACTCGTCGAACGGATCGTCGCCACGCAGCACGGCGTTCACCCGGTCGCGGTCGATGGTCTTCGTCCAGGAACCGACGAGGATGGTCGCGACGGCGTTTCCGGAGAAATTGGTCACCGCACGGGCCTCGGACATGAACCGGTCGATCCCGACGATCAGACCGACGCCGTCGAGCAGGTCGGGGCGGTGGCTCTGCAGGCCTGCGGCAAGCGTGGCCAAGCCGGCGCCGGTCACCCCGGCTGCGCCCTTGGAGGCGACGATCATGAACACCAACAGGCCGATCTGCTCCGGCACCGACAGCGGATCGCCCAGCGCACCGGCGATGAACAGCGACGCCATGGTCAGATAGATCGCGGTGCCGTCCAGGTTGAACGAGTACCCGGTCGGCACGACCACGCCGACGGTGCTCCGCTCGACGCCGAGGTGCTCCATCTTGGCGATCAACCGCGGCAGCGCGGACTCCGACGACGAGGTCGACACGATCAGCAGGTATTCCCGCGCCAGGTAACGCACCAGCTTGAAGATCGAGACCCCGGAGACCACACGCAGGATCGTGCCCAGCACGCCGAAGACGAACACCAGGCAGGTGATGTAGAACCCGAGCATCAGGCCGAGCAGTTGCGTCACCGCGGTCCATCCGGTCTGCCCGACGACATTGGCGATCGCGCCGAAGGCTCCGATCGGGGCGAGCCACAGGATCATCACCAGGATCTTGAACACGAGCTTCTGCAGGTGCTCGATGCCGCGCAGAATCGGTTCGCCCGCGCTACCCATCGCCTGCAACGCAAAGCCAACCAACAATGCGACGAACAACGCCTGCAGGACGCTGCCCGCGGTCAACGACGCGAACAGCGTGTCCGGAATGATGCCTCGCACGAAATCCATGAGACCGCCTGCCTCATGGGCGGTTTCGGCGAGTTCGGCACCCTTGCCCGCAGCACTCTCGGTGAGCTTCATACCGGTGCCGGGGTGCAGGATGTTGCCGACCACCAGACCGATCGCGAGCGCGAAGGTCGACATGACGAGGAAGTACACGAACGCCAACCCGCCGACCTTGCCGACGGTCGCCGCCTTGCGTACCGATCCGATGCCCAACACGATGGTGCAGAAGATCACCGGCGCGATCATCATCTTGATCAGGTCGACGAACATCGTGCCAAGGACGCCGACGCTCTTGCCGACGCCCGGCGCCAGGATGCCGACCGCGACGCCGGCGAATACCGCGACGATGACTGCGATGTAGAGCCAATGGGTCCGGTCCCGTTTGCGGGGTGGATCCGCGGCCGGTTGCGTGCGGGCGAGGACGGTCATCAGTACCTCCGAGTCGACGAATGAGCTGTAGGTAGCGTCGAGGATGACGTGAGCCAGGTCACGCTTTAGTTCATTTAGTTCGGTATGTTCACGCACATGGCCGCCGACGCCGGGGTTGCGCACATCGCGACCGCCGATGGCCGTCGACTGGCGTATCTGCAGGTCGGCGACCCTGACGGCCCGCTCGTGATCCACAACCACGGCGGTCCGAGCAGTCGGCTCGAGGTGCGTCTGCTCGAAGGCTCGGCCACCAGGAACGGGATCAGGCTGATCGGCGTCGACCGGCCCGGCATGGGACAGTCGAGCCCCCAGAAGGCGCAATCTTATTCGGGCTGGGCCGACGACCTGGTCGCGATCGCCGACGCACTGGGCTTCCGCGAATTCGGTGTGACCGGCTGGTCGGAGGGCGGCCCGTGGGCGCTGGCCGCGGCCGCCTACATCGATCCCGACCGGCTGCGCCACGTCAGCAGCATCGCGCCGGGCAGCTACGGGGCGTTCGGCGACAACTCTGCGGCGCAATACCTTTCGAAGATCGACGCCCTGGGAGGAACCCTCGCACTGATCCAGCGACCCGATATCGGAACCGCCTTCGGCGAAAGCGTGGCCGAGTGCTTCGCCCATGGCTCGGACGGACTCGTGCGCGACGCCGAACTCCTGTACCGGCATTGGGCTTTCGACGTCGCGAAGATCGAGCGACCGGTCCATCTGTGGCAGGGACTTGACGACAAGCTGGTACCGGACCCCATCAACAAGGCCGTCGCCGATGCGATGCCCGGTGCGATCTGGCATCCCGTCGAGGAAGCCGGCCACTTCATCGCCGTCGGCGCGGGAGACGACATCTTCGCCATTGCCGCAGAGGAATTGCGCGCTTGACCCGCGTATGGCCCCGATCGCTGGCCGGTCAAGCGATCGCCCTGCAGATCATCGTCGTCGCGGTGGTCGTGCTGGCGGGCAGCGCGCTGGCCCTGTTCGACGCCCGTCGCGACGGCGATGAGGCGGCACGCCAGCAGGTCATCGGTATCGCCACCGCCCTGGCCGACTCGCCGTCGACCGCCCAGGCGATCGAATCCGGCAGGGCCACCCAGATTCTGCAGCCGGTCACCGAAGCCGTCCGCAGGCACGCCGACATCGCCTTCATCACGATCATGGCGCCCGACCGGACCAGGTTCACCCATACCGACCCGACGCAGATCGGCGGCAAGTACATCGGCACCATCGAGCCCGCACTGCGTGGCGAAACGTTCACCGAGGTCAACACGGGCACGCTGGGCCCGTCGATTCGCGCCGTCGCACCGGTACGCAACCAATCGGGCACGATCGTCGGTCTGGTGTCGGCGGGCATCCTGCAGACCAGCGTGGCCGACCGGTGGCGTTCACAGTGGCCGACTATCGCCGCGGTAAGCGCTGCGGCACTTGCTATTTCGCTGCTGGGTGTCTGGCTGATCCGACGGCGTCTGTTGCGGCAGACGCATGGACTGCGCCCCGACGAGCTACGCGTCATGTACGAGCATCACGACGCGATCCTGCATTCGGTGTCCGAGGGCCTGATCGTTTTGGACCGCAACGGTGTGGCTCTTGTCAACGACGAGGCGCGTCGGTTGCTTGCCCTGCCGCCGGGGCCGGTCGACCGCGAAGACCTGCCCGGGTTCCTGCGCACCTACGACCCCGGTGCCCGCGACGAGGTGCACGTCACCGCCGACCGCGTGCTGGTGGTGAACCGGTCCCGTGTCGCCGACACGCACCCCACGGAGGTCGTCACGATCCGCGACCGCACCGAATTACAGGGCGCGCTGGGCGAACTCGGATCGCTGAAGGTGCTCACCGACAGCCTGCGGGCCCAGGCGCACGAAGCCGCCAACAAGCTACACACCATCGTCACGATGGTCGAGATGGGCCGGCCGGACGATGCGGTGCGCTTCGCCACCGAGGAGCTCGCACTGTCCCAGCAGCTCGTCGACAGGCTGTCCAGTGCCGTCGGCGAACCCGCGCTCGTCGCACTTCTGCTCGGAAAGACCGCCCAGGCCGACGAGCGCGGCATCGAGCTGACCATCACCGAGGACACCCACCTGCCGTCGAACTCCGACGAGGTACCGCTGACCGGCCAGGAGATGGTCACGGTGGTCGGCAATCTCATCGACAATGCCATGGACGCATGCGACCGCGACGATCCGTGGGTCGAGGTCACCGTGCAGATGGTGGACGGCACACTCACATTGCGCGTCGCCGACAGCGGACCGGGCATGGATGCCGACACCTTCGAAAAGGCCATGCAGCGTGGATATTCCACGAAAGGCAACTCGGATCATCACGGCCTCGGCCTAGCGTTGGTCAGCCAGGTCGTCAAGCGCCACAACGGCACGCTGAGCACCGACATCACCTACGGGTCGGTCGTGACGGTGACGGTCTCATGATCAACGTACTCATCGTCGAAGACGAGCCGTTGATCGCAGAGGCCCACCGGACGTATCTCGGTCGGCTGCAGGGCTTCTCGGTGGCCGGCATCGCCCACACCGCCGGCGACGCCATGCGCATCGCCGCGGAAGCCAGCGCCACCGACTCGCCGATCGACTTGGTGCTCTTGGACATCGGGCTGCCCGACGCCAGCGGAATCACCCTGGCGTCTGGGCTGTCCGGCTTGCGGCCGACCCCTGACATCATCGCGATCACCTCCGAGCGCGATCTCGAGATGGTGCGTGCGGCGGTCGGACACGGAGCACTGGCGTACCTGTTGAAGCCGTTCACGTTCGCGGCGTTCCGGGACCGGCTGGATCGCTACCGCCGCTACCGCGAAGCCCTGCCTGCCGGAACCGATGCCGCCAGCCAGGCCGAGGTCGACCGTGCGCTTGCCGAACTGCGGGTGATCGACCGAACCACGGCGCCCAAAGGTGCTGCACCGGACACCAACGACGAAATCGCCCGAGCGGTAAGGGATTCCGTCGACGGCGTCACCGCGGATGCTGTCGCCAAGCAGGTGGGCGTGTCACGGGTGACGGCGTGGCGGTACCTCGAACGGCTCGCCGATGACGGGACGGTCACCCGTCATACGGACTACGGCAAGGCCGGACGGCCCAAAATCCGCTATCAGTGGCGCTGACTTTGTCGCGCGAGCAGACACAAATGTCACGCGACACGCCGCAGAACAGACCCTTTTGCGTCTGCTCGCGGGCCTAAGGGGCCCGGGCCTAGACGGTGACCGGCTCGCGCTCGTCGACCTGGGCCGCGTAGATCGGATCGGTCTCGACGAACTGCGAGTACAGAAGCGGCGTGGCCGACGCGACGGACAGCACCGTCAGCCCGCCCGCATAGTCGGCCACGTACAGCCGACCCGCCTCGGAATCGACTGCGACACAAGAGGGCCGAGCGTCGACCTTGATCTTGTTGACGATCTTCATCGTCAGAGTGCAGAGCACAGTGACGTTGTCGTAGTCGACGATGTAGGCACGCGTCCTGTCGGCGCTGACCGCCATCTGGGTCGGAGTGCCGACACCGAGCTCGACGCTGCCGGTGATCACACCGGTCGAGAGGTCGACGGCCTCGACGGCGCCACCCCGCGCGCGGTCCGAAACCAGGACATAGGCGATGCCGTCGGCAATCGCGATGTCGCGGATCGGCGAGCCGAGTGCGACCGTGCGCACGACCTTCGCACTGTCGGCGTCAACCACGACGAGCGCGCTGCCATCCATGTCGGTGGTGCCCACGTACAACCGCTTCCCGGCGGCATCCATCCGGACGGCGTCGATACCGATACCCGCGCCGGTCGCGATGTCGATGGTGCTCACGCGCTGGGCCGTCGTATCGATCACGACGACGTCCGCAGAGCCGTCGCCCGTCCGCGCCGCGAAAACGCGCTTCCCGTCCGGGCTGGCGGCCAGTGCCGTCACGCTGAAGGCGAGCGAGTAGGTCGCGACCACCGTCTGCGTGACGGTGTCGACCACCGCGATCGCGTCGGAATTCGCCGACGTGGTGCTGACGTAGGCGCGACCGTCCGCGACAACGACGGCGAACGGCTCGCCCGGAACCGCCACAACGCCTGCCACGGCGAGAGTGCCGGGATACAGCAGCGTCACGGTGTCGTCCCCGTGATTGGTGACCACGATCGTGCCGTCATCGGCGGTGGCGATGTCTCCGATCGGGCCGCGGCCCACCTCGGCGGCACCCATCCGGGCGACGTCGGCATACGCCTCGTCACTCACTCCTGCCACAGGAGCCTTCTTGGGCATCAAAAAGTTAGCCATTTCACCGGTACCTCCGCCGGTTTGGCGTTCACCGGCTCTAGATTCCACGTCTGCATACGCCCTCGGGGGCGCAATCTGTACCGAGTGTAGCGACGAAAATCAGTCCTCCGACGCGTCGCGAACATACGTCTATCACAACGCACGGAAACCTCTCAGACACCGCTTAGAAAACAATTCGTTACGCAGTCGTGACCTATGGCTGGCGACCGAATTCAACCCGTTGAACAGCCCTGACAGCTCTGTGGCAACCCCTCGTCGCGAGCTCCATTAGTTCGCCTCGGTAACGGTCTCTTAGGTTGAGGCGCGAAATTGAGCCGTAAATCACAGGAAGACACGCCAGCAAACTTCCCGGGATCGCTTCCACGACGAAATCCGCGCCGAGCGGTAGGCAGATATCCGATTCGGTGATGGGCGACGTGCGGGTTCGCTGTTCGCTAGCTTGCCGGTCGCGAGTGACGCGACGATTCCGGCTGCGTCACACGGACGCGAAGGCCTTGCTACGCACGAGGGCGCAATCGCCGAAGCGCATCTGTACATGCGTGCCGTTCGGCGAAGGGGAAATGGTGGTGTCATCCGCGAGTGCCCGCATCAATGGGATACCGCGGCCCCGGGTGTTCGGTTGGGCGGCGGAATCCACATGTCGCCAGGTCCCATGGTCGAACACATCGACGACCAGAGAGCGGTTGGCCTCGTCGAAATGGACGTTGAGCCCCATCGTCCCCCGCTTTCCGCGGTAGGCGAACTCGGCGGCGTTGGTCAATGCTTCGTTCACCGCAAGCAGGATGTCGTTGAGCTTGTCAACGTCGAGCGTGACGTGCGATCGCAGCCACTGAGAGAGTTCGTGCCGTAACCGGGCCACGGAATGCGCATCCGCCGCATCGATACGGGCGAAGTCAGCATCCACGTCGTCGGAGAAAGGCTGGTCGGTCATGGTGCCCGTTGGATACCCCTAAGGGCCAAGGCTCATGCAGTGAGGTTCTCCACAGCCTCATCCAGTGACGAGAACAGGTCGATCAGATCCGCGATCCCCGTGATCTTCAGCGGCCGACTGGTCGCCGATCCTTCGGCGACGACGGCGAACCGGGTCTCCGTCCCGCCCGTCTGGTTATGCGCCTCCATCAGCACCTGCATGCCGGCCGACCCCAGGAATTCGACGTCGGTGAGGTCGACGATCAACCCGGCGGGGTTCTGGCTCAACGCGGACTGAACGGCGTCCCTCAGCTGGGGCGCCGTGAGCATGTCGAGTTCTCCGGACGCGGAAACGACCGCGACACGATCGACCCACTTCTCACTACAAAGCTGCTCGTCCAAGCCTCACCTCTTGTTAAGCGACCGGCTCGCGGTCATGGCTAATATCGCAAGGCTGCAGTCTGAACCCGCGCAACAGGCTAGCGAGTTCATCACACCCTTGCATGGGGCGATACTGCTTGTCCTGATCAGGGCATCAGGATATAGGACGGGCCGCACAGGTACCGCATTCCCCTCCTGTAGCCGTGTTGAGCAGGCAACTTGCCGCCTAGGCATCAGAGGCTTCAGAGTCGTCAGAGCCGTCAGAGTCGTCGGACCGCGGCGCGCCTGCCACCCTACGCTCGCCGCCATTGCGGTCCTGCCAGAGCCGATACACATCGACGGCGTCCTCGCGCGGCTCGTAGCGCATCGGAAGGCGGCGCTGCTCCCACGACTTTGCGAACTCCTGGTAGAAGGTGTCGAGTTCGAAGTACTTGCGGTCGTCCACGTAATGCGGCTCGTATGCCTCACGGGTGGTCAGGAAGACGACCTCGTCCGGCGAGCAGTAGTACAGCGCACCGAGGCACATCGGGCACGGGTGCGCCAACACGTAGATGGTGGCCCCGACCAGGTGCTCGGTACCGACGCGCCGGCATGCCTCACGGATGGCCAGGATCTCGGCGTGGGCAGTCGGGTCGGTTGTCTGTGCGACGAGATTCGGGCTCTCGGCGAGGACTTCGCCGTCCCGCACGATGACCGTGGCGAAGGGGCGGCCGCCGGCCACGACATTGTTTCGGGCGAGCTCTATCGTGCGCTGCACAAAATCGGCCACGACCACCGAATATAGCCAGTATCAGCGCCGCAGATCAGGCGACATGCGCTCGCGCAGCGAGTCGTAGATGGGCGGTGACCCGGTGAGATTGGCGACGAGCACCGCGGCGGCGGTCGCGGCGAGCATCGGGATGGCGGCCGAGGTGGTGGCCGTCATCTCGATGACGATGACGATGCCCGTGACGGGCGCCCGCACCGTCGCCCCGAAGAACGCCGCCATGCCGACGAGCGCCATCGGGATGGCCAGAGAGGTCGCGCCACCGGGCCACACGGCGTCGAAAGCCCCGACGAACAGCAGTCCCCAGAGCGCGCCGACCGCGAGTAGCGGTGCGAACAGGCCACCCGGCACCGCCGCGGCATACGACAACGGGCCTGCGACGAAGCGCACCGCAAGAACTCCGAGGACGACCGGAAGAACGAAGTCCTGCCCGGCGAGGATCATCTGCGTCAACGCGTCGCCGCCTCCGACCGCGTGCGGGTAGACGAACATCGCCAGGCCGATGACGGCGCCGATCATGGCCGCTTTCGCGATCGCAGGAATCCGCCGGATTCGCCCGACATGGTCGAGGAACCACAACAACAGCCGGTTGTACACCGCGCCCAGACATCCGGTGAGCAGACCGAAAACCACGAACAGTGGCAGCCAGTGGAGAGCGGGCGCCCCGATCACGTCGACGTGGAAGTCCGGATCGTTGCCGAGGAGTACGCGCATACAGCCGACGGCAGCGGCCGCCGCGAACAGAGTGGCCAGCACTGTCTGCAGGCGGAACGACCTCGTCACCTCTTCCAGGGAGAAGAGCGTGCCCCCGATCGGCGCATTGAATGCGACCGCAAGACCGGCCCCGCCCACGGCGGTCTGCATCATCCTGACGTCGGCCTCGCTGAGTTTGATCCGCTTCGCCGCTTCGGTGCCGATCGCTGCGCCCATGTGAACGGTCGGGCCCTCGCGACCGAGGACAAGCCCCGACCCGATCGACAGCACACCACCGATGAACTTCGCGGGCAGGACTGGGAGCAGCGGAGGATCGGCGTTGCCCCGGTACACGGCCTCCACGTGCTGTATCCCGCTACCGGCAGCCAGCGGCACCCACCGCACGATCAGGGCTGCGAGCGTCGCCCCCAACGCCGCGACGGCGATGGGCACCAGCCACCCCGGTCCCGGCAGCCCATGCGCCCAGTCGACGAGGTCGATGCGCAACCGATCGGCGGTCTCCAGGCACCAGCGGAAGGCGCCGCCGATGAAGCCGATCGCGACGCCCGCCACGACGGCGGTCACGCAGATGAGCGCCAGTCCGCGGGCGGATTCGCCGGGCGGGTCCGGTTCCGGGTCCGGTGCTGGGTCGTTCACGGCAGCGGAATCGGGCATGGCGTTAGAAAGGGGGAAGGTGCGTGGCCGTCGGTGGTGCGAATGTGCACGACCGGCATCCTCCTTCGGGGGTGGACCGCAGCGACAAGTGCTCAGTCTCGCAGATCGCGACGCGCCTCGTTGGCACGCCGCGGACCTTCGTTGCGCCCTATGGTGATGCTCAGACTCCGAACGACGGGATGAGCGATGGCGGCAAGAGCGTTCAGACGGTGCAGGCTTCTCGCGGTGGTGGCGGTACTCGTGTTGGTCGCCGGATGCGGACAGGATTCGACGTCGCAGAGCACGTCGACGAGCGCGCGAGCGGACAACGGGTTGGACGCCGGAGTCGTGCAGCGGCTCAACGATACGATCAACAAGACGATGGACGAAACGTCGATCCCCGGTGCGATCGTGGGCATCTGGGGTCCCGACGGGGATTTCGTGCAGACGTTCGGCGTCGCCGACCAGGCCGGCGGGGAACCGATGAAGACGGACTTCTACCACCGGATCGGTAGTCAGACAAAGACATTCACCGTGACGGGCGTGCTGCAGCTGGCAGATCAGGGCAAGCTCGGGCTCGACGATCCCATCTCGAAATTCGTCGACGGCGTCCCCGAGGGCGACACGATCACACTGAGGCAGCTCGCGCGCATGCAGAGCGGGCTGCCTAACTACTCCTCGACGAGCGCCTTCCAGCAGGCGTTCTTCGAGGACCCGTTCCAGAACTTCACGCCGCAACAGCTGCTCGACTACGCATTCGCCGAACCGATGGAGTTCCCGCCCGGCGAGGGCTTCCTGTACTGCAACACCAACACCGTTCTGCTCGGCCTGGTCGTGGAGAAGGTCAGCGGGCAATCGCTGCCGGATTACATCCGCGAGCACATCTCTCAGCCGTTGGATATGGGGCACACCAGCTTTCCGACGACCAACGCGTTCCCGAAGCCGCACGCGCAGGGTTACACCACGCAGGACGCCGACAATGCGGTGACGACGGCCACCGACTGGAATCCGTCATGGGGGTGGGCCGCAGGCGCGATGATCTCCACCCTCGAGGACATGCACATCTGGGTGCCTGCACTGGCGACCGGAAAGCTTTTGACGCCGGAGATGCAGGCGCAGCGGCTGCAGACCGTCACTCCCCCAGGCACGCCGCCCGGCGACGGCTACGGGGTGGGAATCTTCAACCTCGGCGGCTGGATCGGACACAACGGCAGCCTGCCCGGCTACCAGACCGTCGGTGTATACCTCCCGGAAAAGCAAACGACGCTAGTGATTTTCACCAACACCGACATCGAATATCAGGACCAGGAACCGAGCACTCTGCTGGCCAAGGCGATCACCGAGATCATCACTCCGGACAACGTCTACACAATGGGCGAGGCGGTTCAGCCGCCCGATGTGACGCCACCGCCGTCCGCGCCGACGACCACCAAGCCGCGGTGATCGTCGGCTGACTGGCGCTCCAAGAAATTTCCAAGAGCCGCGCGCGAATCTGCTGTCAGCAGGTGCGGGGACCTTACCCGACGAGGCCCCCGCACTTGCTTCCTCACTCCTCGACCGACCCCACCGCTTCGGCCGCATCATCGGCGCCCGCGGGGCCGTCCGGTGTGCTGGCGACGAGCAGCCAGACGAGTGTCGCCAGCCCTGTGAAGATGCCCTGGACCGTCAGCAGGAACGCGATGTACTCGTGCCAGCGGGACAGCACGTCGCCGCATCCCTGGCCATCCCACGGAAGGGTGGAGAGCGTCGCGACCAACGCGGCCGCCAGCACCGTCACCGTGGCTGCGGTCGCTGCGCGCTGGCCGGCGTCGGTCAGCGTCCGGCGGAAGTAGTTGAACTCGACGCCGAGCGCCAGCAACAGGACGGGTATCACTTCCGCCACCAGCTGGAAGAACACCGGGCTGATCGCACCCTGACAGAGTTGCGAGAGCACCGACATCTGTTCTGACTCCGAGAGATTCGCGATCTCGGCCTCGAGCGCCGGGCCCAGCGTCCGAATCGTGTCGATGTCGAAGAGGTCGACGTAGGCAGTCGCCGCCAGGTAACAAAGCCAGGTTCCGATGACCAGCGGGACGATTGCCCGCACCCGGGACCAGTCGACGAGCAACCTCAGCCGTCGCTCGCTGTTGACCAGGGTGAGCGGGTCGGCATTCAGCGATGCGGCGATGGTGAAACCCATTGCGGCGGCGTAGACAGTCGCGGTCACCACGTCCACGCCGATCGAATCCAGGGAGATGAGTCGGAACCCGTCGATACCGATCAGGATGGCGACGCCCGTCCACCACCAACCCCAAAGCCGCGGCGCATCACCGTCCGCCCGCGTGATCGCACGCTTCATCAAGCCGACGAGGGTGAGCACGGCGGCGTCGACGACGATCACCGCGATCCGCCATGCCATCTCTTGGCGGGAGCCGGTGGACGGAAACAGCTGTGACACGACCTGCTCGCTGTAGGAGAACGCGAACACCATGAGGAAGACGACGCCGAAGACCGCGCGATCTGCCCGCGGAGGTGAGATTGCTTCAGACACTGTCGACTCCCGAGGTGTTGCGTCGGTCTGGGTCGCTCACCACAAGCACCCACACGAGCGTCGCCAGGCCCGTGGCGACGCCCTGCACGGCGATCACGAACGTCAGGTATTCATGCCAATAACCCAGCACTTCACCGCAACCGCTGCCGCCCCACGGCAGTGTGGAGATCGCCAGCGCCAGCCCGGTCGACATGACGGTCACGGTGGCAGCAGCGGCAGCGCGTTGGACGGGCTCGGCCAGCGTGCGCCGGAAGTAGTTGAACTCCACGCCAAGTGTGAGCAGCAGCAATGGGATCACCTTGACGACCTGCTGGAAGAACGCCGGGCTCACCGCCCCCTCGCACAGGGTCGCGTTGGCGCCGAGCTGTTCCTCCAATGGCATGGCCGCGACTTCGGCCGCAATCTCGGGATCGAGGATCCGCACGGTGTCGAGATCGAAGAAATCGTCGAAGGCGGTGGAGGCGAGATAAAGGACGAAGGTTCCGATGACAAGCGGAACCACCGCGCGAACGCGCTCCCAATCGGCCGGCGCCGCGGCGCGCCACTCCTTGCCGAACAACACCAGCGGAGAGACGTTGAGCGACAACGCCATCAGGACTCCCATCAGGCAGGCCATCCCGACGGACATCGCGATGTCGAGCCACAGCGGGTGCTCGTCCGGAAGGAGAATCAGTAACACGTCGAGGACGACCACAGTGGCGAACGCGATCCACCATGGGCGCCACAGCCGTTGGACCCCACCGTCGGCTTGCGCAATCTCACGCTTGAGCAGACCGACCACGGCGAGCACGGCCGCGTCGAGTCCGACCAGCCCGACGATCCAACCGAGCACGTGGTCGTTGCCGGTCGCATCGAGCACCGCGAACACGATGTCTTCGCTGTAGGAGAAGACGAAGAGCAGAAGGAAGACCACCGCCAGCACGGCGCGGTCGCGGTTATGTCGTGTCAAGAGCGTGCGGAAGACGGTGTCAGATTTGACCACCACCGCGCCCTCCTCGTGCTCCGCTGGTACTAGGCACTCGCGCCTCATTTGGCACGATCAGGCTAGACCGCGGGGCGGCCGTGCGGGAGTCAACGCCGCGCGGTCGAGTCCGGACTGACGCTAATCCTCTTGATTCGTGGACGTACGAGCGGATTCCGCGCGCTCGCGCTTGATCTTCCGGACGTAGGCCAGATAGGCCTTCACCGCCGGGATGCCCATATTGGGGTTCACGATGTGCGCGAGGATGCTGATGTTGCGGCTGACGGCCATCATCGCGGTGAAGAGCGTCATGCGCGCTTTCCGGCTCAGCCCATGCTGATCCCCGTGCTGCCGGTAGTAGGTGGTCTCGTCGCCACTGAAGTTCTTGGCCGGGGCGGCCGTGTAGTAGAAGAGCGCGACGGATCGCCGCCAACGGCCGTCGGCGATCGGATCGGTGTAACCGTGTACCGACTGGTCATCGGTGCGGAAGATGACGGCCCTACCCCACCCCGGCACGGCCGTGTCGACGGCGCGGCCCTCTTGGTCGTAGAACGACAGACAACCGCCGTCCTGCGCCGTCCAGCCCTCGTTCAAGTACACGATGACGTTGATGCGTCGGTACAGATTCAAGAAGCGATAGAAGTGGAAGTCGGTGTGCGGCGTGAGGATTCCGCCCGGGCCACTGACGTGTATGCCACCGCCGTACAGATAGGGATCCGGGAGCAACTGCTTGATGCCGGTGATCTGTTCGAGCACTCGCAGGAACGGCGGCTCGTTGAGCTCCCGGATGAGGCCTTTATACGGTTCCGGAATGCGGTCGATTTCAAAGCAGAACCGCTTGTTTCGGATGTAGCCGTCGTCCACTTCGTTCCACAAGGGCCATGAGCTATCCGGAAAGGCGTTGGCTGCCGAAGGGTCGAGGCGCAGGAGGTCGTCGACCACCAGGTGCGGAAAGGGTTGCGCCGCATGGAATTGGCGGCGTAACTCGGATGCGTTCCGCTCGAGTTCGGCGATGTTCAGAAGTGACTCTGCGTTCGCTTCCGCGCTTCCCGCAGGCGTCCAACGGTTTACAACAGCCTTACTTGCCCCCGCCCCGTTTGAGTCGGTCACTCGGCGGCTGCTGACCGACGCGTCGGCCGGTACGGCGGGGGTATTCATAGCTCCTCTAACGGAAGTAAGTATTTACTTTCGTTCTATTGGAGCACGCTCCCCGGCACGCCGTCAACCCGCAAACGCAGGCTGTAGTGACGCGACGACGCCTAAAACCTTGACCACCGCATGTCGGTCTCGATCGTGCGGCGCATCGAATTCGGCACACGGACCACGCCGTTCGGCGTGTTTGCGCGTATCTACTACTCGACGACGAAAACCGGGATCTGCCGTTCCGTCTT
Source organism: Mycobacterium barrassiae (assembly GCF_025822765.1). Lineage (GTDB taxonomy): Bacteria > Actinomycetota > Actinomycetes > Mycobacteriales > Mycobacteriaceae > Mycobacterium > Mycobacterium barrassiae. The sequence goes on from NZ_JACKUK010000027.1 coordinate 375,211, forward strand.
CGTCTGGTACTCGGCGTACGGCGGGTACGCCTCCACCGCAAGCTTCCACCAGTGTTCGCGTTCCGCGCCGTGGATTTCCCGTGCGGTCATCGTGGCGACCTTGTCGCCGTCTTGGACCGTCACCTCGGGGTTCGCCTTGACGTTGAAGTACCAGAATGGGTGCTCAGGAGCGCCGCCCTTTGACGCCACCATGGCGTATCGGCCGTTCTCCTCGACCCGCATCAGCGGCACATAGCGCTTCGCACCGGTCTTGGCGCCGGTCGTGGTGAACAGGACGATCGGACGGTCGAGCACCTGGACACCGTCGGTCGTACCCTGTTCCAGGATGCGTTCGGTCTGCTCACGGACCCAGTCGGTAGGGCTCAGCTTTGGTTGCTCGGTCACGAAACCCTTCAACGCGCCGGCCGGACGCCTCATTCCCTGCGACTTGAGATACCGCAGCCCACGTGGCTATCGCGGTAGGGTCGCGGCAGAGCCAATCGACAAACAATTGAAAGCGGGGAGCACGATGCAAACCCTTCTTCAAACCACGCGACGACTGGCCATCGCAGGTGCGTTCCTGGCGGCACCGCTGATTGCGGCGGTCATTCTCGGCCACCCCGGTCAGCCCGCGTCGCTTGCCCAATGTGCGCCGGGCGAGGACGGGGATCTCTATACCGGCCATTGTGTTCCGTACCTTGTCCCCAACTCACCCGCGAGCGGGTGCCCGGCCGGAGTCAGCGGCGCGGAATGCAATGTCCAGAGCCAACCCGTCTCCAACCCGCCGGACGTCCGCGGCGACCAGCCGGCGGAGCCGGATCAGTCACTCCTCGAAGTGTCGACGCCCGACTACTGATCCGCGGCCGCGCGCAGGATTCCGAGTAGCGTCCGCAGCTGCGCGCAACCTAGAAGCCGGTCGAGGGCCATGTGTGGTCCTCAGGGCGCGAAGGGCGCTGGGCCCGGCGGCACAGCCGGCGCCGGTGCGGGACCCGGCAGCGGTCCAGGCGCCCGGAGCGTCGAACCGCCGGCATGCGGCTGACCTGCGACGGGCACGGACAACAACGCGGGGGCCTGCGGCTGAGCCGGCGCAGTCGACTCCGGCGTTTCGGTGGCGGCCTCCTCCGTCCAGCTCGCCAGAAGTTTGTGGGCAACCAACGTCGCTCCTTCATTCGCCAGCCCGACCTCGGGGTAGCGACTGTGCACACCGAAGCTCCTGCCATCGGGATCGCACACCAGGTCGTCTTCGACACACAGATCGACGGTCTTGTCTACGTAGCGGGGCCCGATCACGATCTGCGGGTCATTGATCGCCCGCATGAAGCGCGCCGACGGCTTACCGAACAACGCGACCGCGGCGACGTGCTCGGCGACCTCGAGCGGCATCGGCGCGGGCACCGCCATGTCCGTTACTCCGTCGGGTACGACATTCGCGGTGACAAAGCCCATGACTGCTGCGCCTTGGGAGAAGCCGCCGAGCACCATCTTGGTTTCAGGGCACGCGGCAGCCGTGGCGAGGATACGGGCGCGGGCATCGTTGATGCCGTCGACAGCGGTCCGAAAGTCAGTGGTGGCAGGGTAATTCACCGCATACACACTGAGCGACTTCGGACCGACTTGAGACTGCAACGATTTGACGAACGCCTCCCCCGTCGGGCCGACGCCAGGTAGCTCGGTGGTGCCGCGGGCGAATATCACCTCGGCGTCAGGACACGGCGCTGCATGCACGGCGGGCACAGAGGCGCTTTGCAGCAACGCAGTTGCGGCTGCTGCGGCGCCCAGTACCCCAATCGTTCGAAATGCCCCCATGTGCTCATGCTGACACGCAGCGCTACACGCCGCGCTCCGAGCGGAGGAATACTCAGAGAAAAGCCAAACTTTGGTTGCCCGACAGATCAACCACTAAGAAATTCGTGAGGCGTTATTGTCGCCACTGAAAATTTAATTGGGGTGCGCCACAATGTGATTCCCCCGGCCTGGTCACCTCCGACGCCGCAGCAATGCGATCACGACACTGACGCCAACCGACAGCGCGAAGATCGCGAGTATCAGGTGGCGCAGGCCGTGCTCACTCGCTGTGAACGCCGCGAACTGAAGTCCGCCCGCGGTGAACGCGATCAACACGAACAGCCAGCCGAGCATTCGAAGCACCCGGGTCGACACGCTTCAGCATAGGGCTCCGCGGCGACTACGAGACCGTCGCGAGTGAACCCTGCGCACCACCCGTCGCCGACAGCGCGAGGCCGATGGCACTGCTGACTTGCTGCGGCGCCTCGTGCAGAAGCATGTGGCCCGCCGAAGGCACGTGCACGTGGACGGCGCCGGCGATCGCGTCAGCCAGATCGTCGGAATGTGACACCGGGGTCGCGAAGTCCATTCCACCGCTGACCACCACGGCCTTGGCGGTGATCGACTCGAGTGCGTCGTATCGGTCATAGTGCTTGAGTCCCAGCAGGAAACCGGCCGCGGTCGTCAGTGTGTTCTTCGGCAGCGCAGCCAATCCGGTCCGCGCGTGTGGGTTGAGGCCAGGGATCGCCAGGAGAGCATCGCTGAGTGGTTTCACGATGGACTTGATCGCCCGGTCAGTGGCGAACCTCGGTGCGCATTCGACGATTTCACACAGCATTTCGGTGGCGGGTGTGGCGATCAGGCGCCCGATCCCCCGCTCGGCGAGCTTGCCCGCCGCGGTCGCGACGAGGACCAGCCCGCTCGGCTCGACTGGTCGATGAGCGGCGGGGCGTCCGAGGTACTCGAGCGCCGTCATGCCACCCATCGAATGCCCGACGAGCGTCAACGCGCCACTCACGTTCAGTGCGGATAACACGTTGGCCAGGTCGGCGGCGAGCCGCCCGATCCGGTAGGTGCGCATGGGCGCCGACGACGAGGCGCCGTGGCCACGGTGGTCGTAGGTGATGATTCGGATCGAATTGCCCCACCGTTGCACGAGATCGCGGACCTGGGCTGCCCAGCTGTCTTGCGTCAGGCACAGTCCGTGCATCAGCACGATGGTGTGCTCCGCGTCGGCGCTGCCGAAGTCGCGAACCGCGAGTCGCACACCGTCGCTAGCGGTCACTCTGCGATCGAGATAGCCCAAGGTCGGTACGTCCTCATCAGTTGCGAACACTGTTGTCTCCCTGCCGATCCCATGCGCCCTCGAGCGCTTCCTGCTTTAGAAGGTAGGGATGGCCCCATGCGTTGTCGCGCTTATGCGCACAAGCCACGCAACGCGCGATGCCGCAACTTCTGCGCATTGTGCTCAGACACGCGTGTGCACTTACTTGCGCAGGTTGCGGTAGGCGTTGCCGATGCGCTCGATGACGTCGGGATGCCAGATGACCTCGCGGTAGGCCAGCGTCTCGTAGGTGAGCGCGGCGATCGGGTCCATGGCGGGCGAGCGCAGAGCCATCTCCTTGTTGATCATGGCCGACGCGGTGGTGGTCTCCGCGATCGATTTCGCGAGTTCGGTTGCGGCGGTGACGGCCTGCCCGGCGGGGACGAGTCGGTCCAGCAGACCGATGCGGAATGCCTCAGCGGCATCGATGCGGTCACCGGAGAAGGTCAGCAGCTTGGCCTGACTGAGCCCGACGATCTTCCACAGCGGGGAGAAGTACGGGGTCAAGCCCATCTTGATCTGCGGGTATCCCATGATGACGTCGTCGGAGCCGATGCGGATGTCGGAGAAGACCGCGATGTCGCAGCCGCCGCCGAGTGCAGGCCCGGCGACCGCGGCGATGGTCGGCTTCGGGTAGTCCAGCAGCGTGCCGTAGGCGCGCAGGCACGCATCGGAGTAGGTGCCGCGCAACTCATCGGTGAACCCGGATTGCAGTTTGAGATCCAGTCCTGCGCAGAACACGCTGTCACCACCGGTGATGACCACGGCGGCGACATCGTCGTTGGCGCGCCAATCGTCGAGGCAGTCGCTGAGGTTGCCCAGCACCTCCAGGCTCAGCGCGTTGCGACGGTCCGGCCGATTGAAAGTGATGGTGCCGACGCCGTCGGTGATGTCGGTGAGAATCTCGGTATACATGGTCATTCCTTCGGGTTCGGTGGGCAGGGTGTTCGGTGAAAAGGGTTACAGCCCAAGGTCTTTGCCGATGATTTCCTTCATGATCTCGGTGGTCCCGCCGTAGATGGTCTGAATCCGGGCGTCGGCGAACGCCCGGCACACCGAGTACTCGCGCATATAGCCGTAGCCGCCGTGCAGCTGCAGGCACCGGTCAGCCACCCGAACCTGCAGTTCGGTGGTCCACCACTTCGCCTTGGCTGCACTGGTGGCGCTGAGTTCATTGCGCGCATGCAGTTCCACGCAGTGGTCGACGAACACCCTCGCGATCTCGACTTCCGTGCACAGCTCGGCCAGCAGGAATCTGTTGTGCTGAAAGGCGCCGATGGGCTTGCCGAAGGCGGTGCGCTGCTTGACGTATTCCAGGGTGGTGGCGAGCACTCCCTCGGCGGCGGCCACCGCGCTGACGGCCAAAGACAGTCGTTCCCGTGGCAGGTTGCGCATCAGTTGGTAGAAGCCGTCGCCTTCGTTGCCGAGCAGGTTGGCGGCTGGAACGCGGACGCCGGTGAAGCTGAGCTCGCTGGTGTCCTGTCCGTGCAGACCGAGCTTGTCGAGGTTGCGTCCCTTCTCGAATCCGGGGGTGTCGGCCTCGACGACGAAGAGGGACAGACCTCGGTGCCGGTCCTCGCCGGTGCGGGCCGCCACCACGACGAGATCGCAGTTCTGTCCGTTCGAGATGAAGGTCTTGGAGCCGTCGATGACGTAATGGTCACCGTCGCGGACCGCACGGGTGCTGATGCCCGACAGGTCGCTGCCTGCGCCCGGTTCGGTCATGGCGATGGCCCCGATGAGTTCGCCGCTGGTCAGTCCAGGAAGCCAGCGCTCCTTCTGCTCCTCGGAGGTCATGTCGGTCAGGTAGGCGGCGACGACGTCGTTCTGCAGCACCAGCCCCATGCCGGCAGAGGGGTAGCCCGACCTTGCGAACTCCTCGTTGAGGATCGCGTTGAACCGGAAGTCGTCGACGCCGGCGCCGCCGAACCGCTCCGGGGTGGCGAACAGCAGCATGCCGTGCGCTCCGGCAGCGGCGAACATCGCCCGATCCACCCGCTTGTCGTGTTCCCACCGCGCGTAGTGGGGCGCCACCTCCGACGCGATGAAACGCGCGACGGTGGACCGGAACTGCTCGTGCTCGTCGCTGTAGACCGGCCGGGTCATGGCAGAGACCGTACATGGTGTTCGACTTTTTGCATAAAAACTCGAACACCATGTACAGTTTCCTGCGGATGGGCGCGGTCAGCGCTCCTGACCCGCTCGCGTGAGGACTACAAGGACGGCATGGACGGCCACGACTATCTGCTCACCAGCATCGAGGACGGGGTGGGCATCCTCCAGCTCAACCACCCGGAGAAGCGCAACGCGCTCGGGTGGGAACTGCACGAGGCGCTGATTGCCGCGCTCGCGGACTGGGCCTACGACGACGAGGTCGCCGCCGTGCTGATCATCGGCAACGAGGACTACTTCTGCGCGGGCTGGGCGTTGGACGTCTTGCAGGGCACCGAGGGTGACGATCGAAATCGTTTCACCGACTTGGCCTTACGGTTGATGACCGACCTCTACGACTACCGCAAACCCACGGTCGCCGCGGTGGCCGGCGTCGCCCCCGGTTACGGCATGGACGTGGCCAACATGTGCGATATCACCATCGCCTCAGAGAACGCCGTCTTCGGCTCCACCCAGGTGAAGTACGCGATGAACGGCTTCTACCACGGGATGCTGGCCAAGATGAACACCCAGCGGGCCCGCCGCATGTTCTTCACCGGCGATCCGGTCAGCGCGCACGAAGCGGCGCGCGTGGGGCTGGTCGACGAGGTGGTTCCCGTCGGCCGATTGCGGGACACCGCACTGACTTTGGCCAAGCAGATCGCCGAGGCCGGCGCCGAACTGACCACCATCCTCAAAGAGGTCGCGCTGCGCGCCCAGAACATGGACCATATCGGCGCGACGGCCTACGAACTACGGGTCACGCACGATCTGCTCCAGCGCGGCCTCTTCACCCGCCAACTCGACGAGGGACTCAAGCGGCTGAAATCCGGCGCGAGCCGCGCCACCGAACGATCGGCGCGATGACGACGCTCGGCACGCACGCTGTTCCGTGTGCGGTGGCCGACCCCGGTTCGGTGGAAGCACGGTTCGGCGCCCGCAACTGCCGGCCCGGCGGGTGCGACTTCGATCCTGCGCCATGGGTGCTCGACGAACACAACCGGATCCCGGCAGGTGCGCTGATGGTGCTGGCCGACCACATCCTCGGTGAGCCGGCCTTCATGGTGAGACCCGCCGGGTGGTGGACGCTGACCACCGAGGTGACGTTGGACATCGTCGGCGACCTGCCGGCACGCGGTGCGCTCAGCGGCGAAGCCCGACTCGTCAGACACGAACACCACGCCGCATTCGCCGAATGCGCGATCACCGATGCCACGGGCAAGGTGCAGGCGGTGGGCACAGCACAGCACGCACCATCACCATGGCCCCCAACGGACACCTCGAGGGCACCGACGTTGCCTGGCACACGATCGATGTGCAGACGGGCACCCTGGATGACGTTCTCGGACTGCAATACTCGGTGACTACCGACGGTGTGCAGGTGACGATGCCGGACACGACGGGCTGGGTCAACGACTTCGGCGTCCTGCACGGTGGGTTGTGGGCGTGTCTGTCCGATCGCGCTGCTACGAACTTGATCGCCCGGCGCAGCCCCGAACTGACGACGGCCCGCATCCACACCGCATTTCTGCGATCGGGGGTCCCGGGGGCGCCGGTGAGTGTGACGGCGCGGGCACATCACGTCGGGAAGAACTTCGCCGTAATCCAGGTGACGGGACACAGTGCAGGCAGCCAGCTGTGCGCAGTGACCACCTTGACCGCCCGGCGAGTGGGTCCGGAGATCGAGAGGAGTTGAGATGGTGGCTGATGCACCGCAGAGCGAGGAGTTTCTGCGCGACTTCGGCAACCGCTGGGATCGTGCGTGGAACTCGCACGACACCGACCGAGTGCTCGAGCTGCTGCATCCTGAGATTCGGTGGGAAGACACCGTTTTCTGGCCCGACGTGATCGATGGTATCGACGGCATGCCCGCCTACGTGGACATGATCTGGAAGGTCATGCCGGATGTGCAGTTCGAGGAGGTGCAGTTCTTCACCGCACCGGCCGACGGCAAAGCGCTGTACTTGTTCCGGCAGAGCGGCAGCGCGCCGGCCCGATTCGGCGACGGGCGGTTTTCGACCTACGGCTGCGACATCTTCCTCGGGTTCCGCGACGGCCTGCTGTCGCAGTATCTCGCGCAGTACGAGATCACCGAGATGATGCGGCAATACGGCGCACTACCGCCGCGCAATGGCCTGATCGGCGGTTCCTACCTGCTTTCGCTCCTCCGCGGCGACCCCGTCTCCGGTGCGTAGAGTGCGTGCCACACGATGGCGGCCAGCGCGGCCACGTGGTGTGGCACGCCATCGGCGTCGGCGGGACGAATCTGTTGGTAGAGACCGCGTTCCACCATCCACACCAGCCAGGCGGCGGTAGGTTCGGGATCGATCGACGCCCGTGCGCCGCCGGCAGCTTGAGCGCGGCGAATGTGTTTGGCGAGTTCGACATGCCCGATCGTCAAGAGTCGGTGGAACTCCTTGCGGACACCTGGGTCGTATGCCGACGCGTCGGCCAGCGCGGCGAGCAGCGTCGCACGGCGCCGGTAGGTCTGCACCAAATCCGTGAAAATCTGCACCAGTTCGTCTTGCGTGACGCCGGTGTCGAGGTCCATCCACTTACGTGCCGATTCGACGATCTCGCCGACCACACTCTCGCCGACCGCCCGCAACAGATGACCCATGTCATCGAAGTAGCTGTAGAACGTCGAGCGGGAGACGCGAGCGCGTGAGATGACCTGTTCCACAGAGATATCGGAGAACCGGTCGGCCTCTGCAAGCAGTTCCTCGCCGGCGGTGACGATGCGCGCGACCGACGCCGCGCGCTGCAGTTCGCGTCGGGAAGGCGCGCTGTCGGCCGTCATCGATTCGTGAGCGGACGTTTCATCGGACGTCCGCGTGTAGTCGCACGAGTGCAATGAATTGGCCGAGGGACCAGTCCATTTCGGCGATATCGAGGTGCTGATGGCCGATGACGATCGACAGGCCCAGGCCTGCCAAGCGTCCCGCGAGAGTCGGGTCTGTGATGAGGCCGTGCACGGCGTCGAAGATCAGTTTGCGACGGATCGCGTCGACCTCGTCACGTACCCGTGCCGCCCGGGCGTCGGTGTTACCCCAGGCTCGGAGTGCGACCTCAGCGTCATGCGGAATGGCGCGCGCGAGTTCGCGCAGCCGATCCAGGCGCGCCGCCGGATCGGCGGTCTTGCTGGCCTCGGCGGCGATTCGCTCGGTCAGCTCCGATTCCCAGTACGCCAGGAACTGGTCGACGAAGTCGTTCCAGTCGCGAAACCAGTTGTAGAACGAGCCGGTGGTCATCCCCAGCGACCGGCACAACGTGTTCTGCCGCAGCGCGCCGAACCCGTCTTTCGCCAGTAGATCAAGGGCGCCCTGGAAGTAGTCGAGTCGATTGACGGTCGCCACGGTTCTCCCTGGGTTGTCCGGCGGATCGCAACACCGACGGAATTATCGCACCTCGGGTCGGGCGGATTCCGTCGCTGCCGAGGCGCGTGCCCGTATCTCGTAGGCGCGGCGCTGGTCGGCGTCGTATTCCAGGAATGTGCGGTCGCTGCCCATTCGGCGGTTGATGAAGCGGCGCGCACGCGGCCTCAGCAGCGCGATGAAGCGTCCCAGCGAGCGCAGATGGCCGGGCACCGACAGCTGTCCCAACCGCTTGTCGAGAACTTTGACGACCGCAGCGGCGACGTCCTCGGGCGTGACCAAGCCCTGCGCGGCGCTCGGTGTGGTGCCCGCGATGAGTTCGGTCTTGGTGAAGGTCGGTAGGACGGCCGAGACATGAACGCCGTGCGGTGCGTACTCGTCGGCCAGTGCGGTAGACAGGCCGACCACCGCGAACTTGGTCGCGGCGTACACCGCCTGACCGGGCACGGCGACCAGTCCGGCCATGGAAGAGATGTTGACGACGTGACCGTCACGACGGGCCGTCATCTCGGGCAGGACCAGGTGGCAGCCGTTGATGACGCCGGCGAGGTTGACCTCCAGTGCGGCGCGGATGGATACCGGCGACTGTTCGATGAACGATCCGACTGGCATCACGCCCGCGTTGTTGATCAGGACGTCGATGCGCCCGTTCCCGTCTGCACGAGCCTGATCCAGGAACGTGGCGAACGACTCGCGGTCGGTGACATCGACGTGGTGTCCGGTGACCGCACCGCGCGGATGGAGTCGGTTCAATGCGTCGGCCAAAGCTTCCGTGTCCCGGTCCCCGATGATCACCGTCGCTCCGCGCGCCAGCAGTGCCGCTGCGGTGGCGTAGCCTATGCCGCGGGCAGCGCCGGTGATGGCGATGGTCTTGGCCCTGATGCGATCGCCGTTGCTCATGCTGTCCTCTCCGGGGTGAAGCGCACGTCCAGCTTCTTGATGCCGTTGATGAAAGTGCTTGTCAGGTAATCTGGTTCGCCGACCGCCTCGATGTCGGGCAACCGGTGGAAGAGCTCGCTGAAGATCGCCTTGAGTTGCAGTTTGGCGACGTGGCTGCCGAGGCAGTAGTGCGGGCCTCCGCCGCCGAAGCCGATGTGCGGGTTGGGTTTGCGGCCGAGATCGAATCGGTAGGGGTCGTCGAAGCACTGCTCGTCGCGGTTGCCCGAGTTGTAGAACAGGACCACATGCTCCCCGGGCTCGATCGTGATGCCGGACAGCTCGAATGGTTTCAGGGCGGTGCGGCGAAACGTCAACACCGGAGAGGCCCAGCGGACGAACTCCTCGATGGCCACATCGATTCGCGCATCAAAATCGTCGAGCAGATAGGCACGTTGGTCAGGATGGCGGGTCAATGCCAGCAGGGCGTGGCTGGTGGTCTGCTTGGTGGTGTCGTTGCCTGCGACGCACAACAGCACGAAGAACGCGCGGATCTCGTCGTCGGTCAGCCGGTCACCGTCGACCTCGGCCTGCACCAGCGCCGAGATCAGATCGTCGCGCGGGGTGGCGCGGCGGGCCTCGATGAGCTCCTGGCATCGGGCGTGCAGGGTGGTGATCCCGGTGAACATGGTGGTGAGAGCGTCTGTGGCCGCGGTACTTTCGTCGTCCCAGGCGGTCAGAGGCGCGGCAGCCTCGGCCACTTCCTGGTGCCGCTCCTTCGGGATGCCGATCATCTCCGAGACTGTCCACATCGGCAGCCGAGCACTCACCGCGTGGACGAACTCCGCCTGACCGCTGGGCTCGTTGGCGAGATCGTCGACGATCTGGCGGGCCTGGTCGTAGATCTGGTCGCTGATCATGGCGATGCGGCAAGGGGTGAACACCGAGCTGATGACGCGGCGGACCTTGCCGTGGCGGGGCTCGTCCATGGACAGGATCGAACTCGCCGCCTCGAGCACCTCGTCGGGAAAGTCCTCGAACATCACACCGCCGGTGGCCGAGGAGAACACGTCGGCATGGCGGCTGACAGTCACGATGTCGTCGCGGCGGGTGATCGCCCAGTAGCCGGGCGGACCGGGCTGATCCAGCGCGTCCATCATCGGGCTACGGATGGGGCGTTGCCAGCTCACCGGCCGGTCGCGACGCAGTTCGGCGAACAAGCGGTCGCGTTCCTCGGAGGGACCCGACCACAGTCGTTCGGCGGAGAGATCGATCGGGTCGTGCGGACGTTTGATGGCGATGCCGGTCATCGCGGCTCCTTTGCTACGCGTCGTTGCGGAGTGTGCCAACAGTGACGGATCGCACAATAACATAATATGAATTATGGTTAGAAGAGCCTTGACACGTCCTTTCAGCTTCCATCGCCCGTCATAACGTAAATTCGCTTACTCGCGCGGTCCGTATCGTCGGCCGTTCGCTCCGACGCGAGATGTGCTCGACATCTCGGCTCGAGAACGGCACAGCATTCCACCCGCCGAATCACCGTGTGTACCAGTCCAGTCCGCCATGTTTCGACGCGGACGGCATGGGGCATCCAAAGCATGGATGCATAGGCTTGCTAAGAATACGGTGGACTCAGTTTTTCGTCCTCGTCGAATTCGTGGCGCCACACCTGCCTCTTCGAGCAAGTAACTGCAGGGTCGGCGATGTAAGGGGGTTGGCGGCGTGGCACCGCCCAATGAAGGCGAGCGGTCGACATCGGTCGTCGTCGTGGGCAGCCATCGAGTGGTGTATGTCGGCATCGAGGAGTGGTTGCACGGCAGCCACCCCCGCATCAAAATGATCGGCCATTTCTCCAGTACCGCGGAGTTCGTGGCAACGCGGCGCGCGTCGGCTCAGGGCCCGGTGGTGCTGTTCGACCTGCCCTGTGAGAGCGGCGGGCAGGACCTTGAGGCGCTTCGGGAGATCTGCGCAGCGGGCCACCGCGTCATCGTCTACACCTGCCTGATCGATGACGACGTCGTATCGGCGGCCCGGGATGCTGGCGCCGTCGGATGTGTTGCGAGGTCTGAACCCGAAGAGGTGCTGGCGGCGGCGATCTATGCCGCGCAAAGCGACCGCCCGCACGTCAGCCCCCGAATGGCACAGGCGCTGGACAAAGAGCGACGGAAGCGGCCCCGCCTGAGTCGCCGCGAACAACAGGTGCTCATCGCGTGGTTTCAGACCGAGAACAAAAATGCGGTCGCCGAGCGGTTGTACATCGAGCCGTCGACGGTGGCGACTCACCTGCAACGCGTGCGGGCAAAGTATGCGGCGGTCGGCAGACCGGCCCCCACCAAGGCTGCTCTGGTCGCCCGGGCGATTCAAGACGACATCCTCAGCGTGGACGACCTTTGATTGAGCGCGGTTGCAGCAGGTAGCGGTTGAACCCCTGACGCGTATGCGCGGAGCCACTGAACAGTTTCAAATATTTGTCATCTGAACAGATGAATTCGTCCTTCTTCGGACAACCCAGCAACATAACGACTGCGTTAATTAGCCCCGACCCCACTTCGCCGCCGGCCCCTTCGCCGGAGCGAAGCGCGGTCTTCGGACCAATTTGAGAGGCGAATGAAGCATGAAAAGAGTGATCGCCGCCGGCGCAATTGCCGCGGGCGGGCTACTGACGCTTGGGCTGGGAGTGGCCAACGCAGACGAGGTTCAGGTCGAGGGCAGCTACTCGACGCTTGAGGCCTGCCAGGTCGACGGCCCGCAAGTCGAGATCGCGCAGGGCAACGACAACTACACGCACTGGGACTGCCGTCAGGGTGACGACGGCCTTTGGTACGTCTGGTTGAGCAACTGATGCACTCGCCGACGAAAGGCGCCATGGCCACTCGCGCTGCGCTGCATATAGATCCGTCGCCAACATTGGAGCTCGTGTGAGTTCGGCACAGCATGCGCTGCGGGTAGGGGCCGTTGCCTTTTCGCTCGGCGTAGTGGGGTTGGTCGGCACCGGAGGCATGGGCGCGGCGTCGGCCGCACCGAACGATTCAGACTCGTCGTCGAGTTCGTCTGGGTCGTCGAGCTCATCCTCCGGGTCGACCGGCTCATCCTCCGAGTCGACGAGCTCATCGACTGAATCGGCGACCTCCTCGTCTGCGTCGACGAGCACGTCGTCGACCACAGGCACGAATTCGGACTCGTCGGGCAATAGTTCCGGTTCGACTACCTCGCGTGCCAAGCCCGTGTCCACTGTCGGCTCGGATCCGTCAGCGACTCGGCCGGGACCGGCGTCCTCGGTCACAGGACAGACGTCGACGTCGTCGGCTACTGAGCGCGATACGGATTCAGAATCCGAGTCGACGAGCAAAAAAGTCGACGAGCCTGACACATCCTCCTCGGTTACTCCGGTAGCCGGCAGTGAAACCAATCCGACTGTCCCGGTAGATGATTCGGCGAACGCCTCGCCGGTCGTGGTCGAGGTCGACACAAAGCAGTCGAAGAGCAATGGTTCGGACCTGCAGGACCACGCCCCTTCGGTGACCGCAAAGCCGAGCGACGGCGCCGCTGTCGTGGTCGACGCGACGAGCATCGTCCAGTCCGGCGGTAACGATGGCTCCCCCGCGTCCGTCTCCGGTACGACAGGCATCGACGAGTCGAACGGTGACATTGGCTTTGTATCCGTCACGCTGGACGCGCTATCGGGCGACGCCGACAACCAAGGCGATGTCGTCGAGTATGTGGACACCGTCCCATCGCTCTCGGCGATAGCTCTCGAGTCCGACCCGTCGGGCCTTGACTCGCCATTGTCGGCAAACGGTGACCCCCTGGCGCCGCCCGCGAGCGCAATGCTGGTGGGCGCACTCGAATTGGTGCGCCGCGATCTGGACCAGGCGTCCGAAGTCGAATTGACCAGCGATAACCCGGAGGTCACGGAAACCCCGCTGATCATCGATCCTGCGTCGAATGTCTCGAACAACGCTGCCCTGACGGCAGCGGCGCCGCCGACGGTGGTCTCGGAGCCGTATCACTTGACGGTGGAGCCCACTTCGGCCGAACGAACCGCAGCGTTCCAAAAGGACCAAGTCAAGCGGATCGAGGCGTTCACTGAGGCGCAGGCCACCCGGAAGGCAGCGCTCGAAGGACAGCTGGCGTCGCAGTACGCGGAGTCTCCGCTGGGGGCGCTCGTCGCAAGCGCGGCGTATGTGGTCTCGGAACTCGCGAACACGGCGGCGTTCGTGGTGACGGAGTTCGTCAACTACATCTCGTTCGCCATCACCGAATTCGTCCACGGCTTGCAGGACTGGTTCACCGCCCCGGCCGAATTCACCGGCCTGTACGGCGAACCGACATTGAGTGAGCAGTACTTTCGGGCGCAGTCAGCTCAGAACTGCGTGTTGATGGCGACGGCGATGGTCATCGGTCAACTAACGGGAACCTCGCCAACCGAGCAAGAGATCGCCGAGGAGGCCGGCAACACCCCAAGCGTCGTCAACGAGGGCAGGCCGATGTACTCCGGCCTGCAGACGCAGGACGGTGTTGACGTCAAGGACGCCATCAAACTGCTTGATATGCACGGTATTTCAGCGACCCTCACCTCGTATGGCAAGAACGAGGGCAACCTGGCGCTGAGAGCCGTGGCGATCGCACTTCAGCAGAACAAGGCCGTGTCGGTCGGGCTCCATGGGGGAACCATCTGGAATGCGGTCGAGAACAAGCCGCTGCCCGAGGGGGTCTCCGCCTCGGATCATCAGGTGGTCGTCACCGGCATCGATTTCGATAAGGGGATCGTCCACCTCAACGACAGCGGATTCGGCGAAAACGAACAGGGCGTCAACGGCGGGATAAACATGAAAGTTCCGCTGGCGGCCTTCATGAAGGCGTGGCAGACCGACAGCTTCGAGACCATCGTCGCGCAGCTGAAGCCGGCGAACTCGACACCGGAACCGGCTCCGGGACCGGCATCGACCCGTATCGCCGGTTCGGACCTACTCCTGATCGACGTCGCGTAGAAGTGCAGCCGTTCGCCGGTCCCCCGCATCCTGGCTGGCGGGGGAACCGGAACGCATTGCATCCCAAGGTAGCTCCCCGCCGTAAGGGGTGGTCGACCGCCGGGTGATCTCGGCTGTCAGTTGTCGCTGGTCGTCCCGCGCCGCTTTGGGCGGCCCGATCGAAGGATCATCACATGAACGAATCTCGGATCGCCGTTTACCGTCGCGGCGCGCTCGCCTTATCGTCGGTAGCAGTCACGACGGCTGTGTGGTTGGGTGCCGTCCCACCCGCACTGGCCGACCCGTTCGACGACGGTGACTCGTCCGAGGTAACCGACAATTCCGGGTCCACAAACCCGCCTGCCGACGAGCCGGCTCCGTCCGACCAGGGCGAATCCGGAACCGCGCCGGAGGAATCCAACCTGGGTTCGGAGGACCCTGAGGAGTCCGCGACCGGCGCGGACGATACCCCCGGCGCCGGCGGCGAACCGGCCGTCGCCGGATCGCCGGATGACTCGGATTCGAACGTGACCGATACGGGCGTCGAGGCCGATACACCGGATCCCAACGTCGCCGAGGTGTCGCAGGAGGCCTTCGACGAGGCGCACGGCGCCGACGTGGTGGACGTCGACTCGACCACCGCGTCGGAAACCGAAGTCACCGAGCTCACCGAGTCACTGGAGTCGGTAGTCAACAGCACGACCACCGCAACGTCTTCGATATGGAGCAGCAGTGTGTCGCAATGGAATTCGTCGTGGATAGGCTATGACAATTGGTACCGGCCGGTCTTCACCAATCCGTACAGCACGCCGCTGCAGGTGATCTACCCCTACGACAACACCACTCGCATTGTCGAGGTCCCGCCGATGCAGCGTGCGGTAGTGAGCGCGCCTGTTGCCGATGTCTTCAGCTTCACCGCGGTGAACCGGGATCCCTCCGGAAAGCCGGTGACGGTGTCCACTGGCAGCTTCTCCGGGGGCGGATATCAGCCAGCTCCCGGTCAGCCGCCGCCCGTAAAACCCGCGCTGCCCACCACCTTCAAGAACGTGCTGGTGCAGCTGAAGTACAACGACAAGCTGTCGAAGCTGTTCAGAGTGAAGACGCTTGCCGACCTCGGCGACGATCCGTCGATCGGCGGTCACCGCGCCCTGCTCGACGGCGAAACACCGGTGTGGGGAACGTGGAGCAAGACCGCGGGCGGCGAGCGCGTGTTCGAGGTCACCAGCACCAATCAGCTGCCCGGACTCACCAAGCCGTCGCCAGGCCCGATGCCGGGTTATCAAGTGCAGCTGGTCAGCAGCGAGGCGGCGGCGGAGACGGCGGAAACGGCGCGGGTCAAACCGTTGGTCATCGTCGCGGCCGTCGGCGGAGTACTGGCGCTCGGAGCGATCGTGCTCCTCGTACTGGTAGGCAGACGGCGGAGGACGGCTTCGTAGCGGCGGTTCTCTCGATAGCCGCGCGCTCCGGCTTGCGGGTCACTCGCCGTCGTCGGGATTCGGGTCCATCCACCCGGGCTCGACGACGGTGATGGTCGGCGTCGGCCGGACGGGTGAAGGTGCCACGTGGGCGTGCGCCAGCACGACCACGCTTGTTGCAACACAACCCAGATTCGGCCCAGATCGTCCTGCGTGCCCCAACCCGACAAGGACGACTGGTACTGACGGGCGAGTGGGACGGTAGGCAGATCGAGGGCACGTTCGAGCGTCGGTTGATGTAACGCAGCAAGTCGGGTTTCGACTCATAAGCCCAGCGTTCGCGCGGCCTGCAGGCTCCGGATCGGCTGCGCCGCCTTTGCGTGAGCTGGTCCAGCGCAGGAGTGACGCACCTGAATGCCTGCCGCCTCGGGGTCCGAGCTGTAAAGCGGAGCAAGGGCAGGTGTTCAGGAAACACCTGCCCTTTACCCGCTCAACTCACTTGCGTGTAGAGCACCTCACTCGTCAATCACCTCGTAGCAGGCGGGTCCACAGTTAGGGTCGTAGTCGGGAGCGTTGGGGTAAATGCTGCCGGACGGGTAGACCATGCCGATTTCGTTTGGATTCGACGTGGAACCCAGAGTCGGGTGAGCGGTCTGCGGATGTTCGGCGGCCGGTGGTACGAGCTTGACGCCGGGAATCAGGTGGGCATGGACTACGTCATCACCCGCAGGCGAGGCCGCGTCGGCGTGCGGCGCCGAAGACTCGACGTGCGGGGCTGACGACTCGACATGCGGGGCCGACGACTCGACGTGCGGGGCCGACGACTCGACGTGCGGGGCCGAGACCGAGCCGGCGTGATCCCCGGAGGATGACGTGGAGTGCGTCGACCCGGAGTCGTGGGCGGGTGCCGCGGCCGCGGTGCCGGCCATGCCGAGGACAGCTGATATGTAGGCACTGTTTGTCAATAGGCAGGGGAAAGCCGCCCCGGGTGTGATGCCGGGGCGGCTTTCGTTTGATCGGGGTCAGTCGGTGCGCGGCGGTCGTTGCTCAACGACGGTGGNACAGCTGATATGTAGGCACTGTTTGTCAATAGGCAGGGGAAAGCCGCCCCGGGTGTGATGCCGGGGCGGCTTTCGTTTGATCGGGGTCAGTCGGTGCGCGGCGGTCGTTGCTCAACGACGGTGGTGTCAGACTGATATACGCGGGTTGGTTACCGCAAGACGATGGTTCGGCGCGAACGGTGGCTGCTCTCTAGGGACGGGCGTCACAACGACATTCGGTGAAAGCCGTTGCTGCTCATAGCTGTAACGCAGGTCCAGTTCGCCTACCTCGCCGCCGACAGGCCGATCCCGATCAAGTTCGGTGGCCGGCTGTCAGGTCAGCGTGGCCAGCGACCAGCACCAGCCGGCCAGTTCGCGGGCCACCGCGACGTTGGCCACCACGTGCGGTTTCTTGCGTTCGTTGAACCGACACCACTGCTGATGCAGCCGTCGGTTCCCGGCATGCCCGCGATCCTTGAGCACCGGGTCGACCTTGGCCCAGCGGGCCCGCATCGTCGGTCCAGGATTGCGATAGGCCGCTCGGTGATGCCAGGCCGATTCGATCAACAACCGTCGGACGTGAGCGTTGCCGGCCTTGGTGATCGAACCCTGCACCCGCGATGACCCTGAGGAGTACTCAGTGGGCACCAGGCCGACGTAGGCGCCGATCGAGGACCCGGTGAAGCGTGTCCAGTCACCGATCTCGACGGTCAATGCCAATCCGGTCAGCGCCGAGATTCCGCGAAGGCAGCCCAGTCGGTTGACCGGGTCAGCCCACCGCGGTGAGGCCGCAACGGCAGCGATCTGTTCGTCGAGGCGGTTTCGAGCAGCCGTCGTGGTGAGGACCGCATCGAAGTGGTGATCGAAGGCCGCCGCGGTGTGTGAATCGTCGAATCGTTGCCGTCGGAGCCATGTTTCGTGCACGCCGTTCCAGGCCTGACCACCGGAGTACACCCGGCCCTGGCGCAGCAGTAGTTTGGACAATCGATGCCGGACCCGCATCAGATCGGCGCGGGCGTCTTCGCGGGCACGCACCAGATCGCGCACGGCCTCGAGGGCGGCCTCGGGCACCCTGACCGCGGTAATCTCGCCCAATCGCAGCAGCCGGGTCAGATGCGCAGCGTCACGCGCATCGGTCTTGACTCGGTCTCCGCTGGGCCGGATCAACTTCGACGGCGCCGCCACCACACATTCGATCTGCGCAGCAGTCAACGCCCGGGCGAGCCCGAACCCCGTCGGTCCAGCTTCGTAGGCCACCCGCACCGGGCCCCGCAGTCGGTGCAACCAATCCAGAATCTCACCGTGATCGGGACACAACCGAGCCCGCTCGACGTGACCCGTTTCCTCATCCACGGCATGCGCAACCACCGAAAGCGCGTGCACGTCCAACCCGACACTCGTACCGTTGAAACTCACCGGAGGCCTCCTGATCTGCAACTGTGGCTCTACCGATGCGAGTGTTCACCCGCGATCGGCAACCCACGTCCATTTGCAGCCCGAGGCCTTCGGCCTCGAGTCAGCCTCCATACCGTCTAG
>NZ_JACKUK010000028.1 GCF_025822765.1 Mycobacterium barrassiae
ATTAGCGTGGACCATGAGGACCTCTCGGTAATCGATGTGCGTGTGGTAACCACACCGATACCGGAGGTCCTCACCTATTCGCGCTCACCACGCCGTTCACAACCTGTCAAAGAGCTACAGCTAGCTACGCTTAGCCTCCTATATCCCGAGTTCATCGGGGGTTTGGGGCATGGCGGGGCAACTACCTTCGGGCACGGTGACCTTTCTCCTCACCGACCTCGAAGGTTCCACGCGGCTCTGGGAGCAGAATCCCGACGCGATGAAAGCCGCGATGGTTCGTCATGACGAACTGTTGGAGAAGACGATCTCGGCGCAGGGCGGTCACGTCTTCTCGCGCATGGGTGACGGCATGGCTGCCGCGTTTCCCACAGCGGGAGACGCGGTCGCTTCGGCTCTGATATTCAAACAAGCTCTCGCAGAAGAAGATTGGCGCACTGCGACACCACTGAAAGCGCGGATTGGGCTGCATACCGCGGAGGCAGTCATAGTCGACGACAGCAGCTACGCGAGCCTGCCGATAAACCGCTGCGCCCGATTGATGTCGGCGGCGCATGGCGGGCAAGTCGTGATCTCCGGCGCCACGGAATCACTGATCCGTGATCAAGTGCCTGACGAAGCGCGGTTGGTCGATCTCGGCGAGCATCGGCTTCGCGACTTGGGACAACCCATCCGAATCTTCCAATTGAGCCCGGAGCACCGTCGAGAAGAGTTTCCGCCCCTACGCACGCTGGACACATTCCCCGGCAATCTGCCGGGCCAAGCCAGCTCCTTCATCGGTCGCCGCACCGAACTGGCACGGGTTGTCCGCGCGTTGGCGGAATCGCGCGTAGTGACGATCACCGGAGCCGGCGGCGTCGGCAAGACCCGACTCGCAATCCAGGTCGCCGCCGACCAGCTGCCCCTCTACCGGGACGGGGCTTGGCTTGTTGAGCTCGCGACGGTCCGAGATCCTGCCGGTGTCGCTGAAGCGGTGGTCGAGGCGTTCCACCTCACCAACCGCGGCGGCCCTGCCATCGAGGACAATCTGGTCGACCTACTTGCGCAACGGCAACTGCTGCTCGTCCTCGACAACTGCGAGCACGTCCTGGGTGGAGTGGCCGCACTGGTGAGCCGAATCGAGCGGGCATGCCCGGGAGTCGTGGTACTCGCCACTAGCCGCGAGGGCATGGCCATCGAGGGCGAACAATTGATCGCGCTACCACCGCTTGCCGTCGGACAACCCGGTGATGATGTCAATCAGCTGATGCACAGCGAGGCAGTGAGCCTGTTCGTCGAACGGGCCAGGCAGGTCAAAGCCGACTTCGAAGTCTCGGGTACGAATGCGCAGGCGGTGGTAGAGATTTGTCGCCGCCTCGACGGCGTCCCGCTCGCGATTGAGCTCGCCGCAGCCCGGGTGATTGCCTTGAGCCCCTCGGAGCTCGCGCGCCGACTCGACCGCAGATTTCAATTGCTGGCCGGTGGTCGCCGCGGCGCGGTCGAACGCCATGCGACGCTGCGCGCCGCCATCGACTGGTCATATGAGCTGTTGAGCGAGGCCGAGCAGCGAGTGCTGAGCCGGTTGTCCGTATTTTCCGGTGGCTGCACACTCGATGCGATCGAACAGGTCTGCAGTGGCGATCCAGTCCACCGTGATGCCGTGCTGGACCTCACCACCGGCCTAGTTGCACGGTCGTTGGTGCTCGCCGAAGACAGCGGGTTCGGCACGCGTTATCGCCTGCTCGAAACCATTCGGCAATACGGCGAGGAACGGCTCGCCGACGCGGGTGATACCAGTCGGCTGCAGACGGCACATGCCCGCTTCTATATCGACCTATGCGCACAAGCTGCTCAAAACTTCTACGGCACAGCACAACTCGAGTGGGCCAGGCGCCTCAATCTGGAACGGGACAACATCAAGGCGGCCTTGTCGACCGTGATCGACAACGGCGACGCAAAGTTGGCGGTACGGCTGGCCGCCGACCACCCCAACGGCCAGAGCCAAGACGTCAGCCATGTGGGCGAGCTGTTCACACTCGACGCGTCACGAGTCCTCGAGATGGATGGCGCCGCAGTTGAACCGGGGTACTGCCGCGTTCTCATGGTTGCGGCACATCAAGCGTTTCACCGAGGGGATCGTGTTCGCGCCGACGACCTGTGCCAGCAAGCCCTGGACGCCGAGCGGCGCCTCACGACACCATTGTCCGGGCCTAGAGCCGAGGTAGGAGTCTCAGCGTTACAAGCGGCCAACGCCCTGTGGGTCGGAACCTACGACGACGCTGTCACGGCCTATGCTCGGGCCGCGAACCTCGCTGTGGCCGATGGCTCTCCGGGCCTCGGCGCGATGTTTCTGGCATACAGCGTGAACAGCTCCCTACTCGGTGGCGGCCCAACCGACGAGGCGATCGCGAACGCGGAAGAATCGGTGGTGTTGGCTCGTCGCTCCGATATGCCTACTGCGATCTCGGTGAGCCTCAACGCCCTAGCACTGGCACTGGTAGACAGCGACCCCGAGCGAGCCAGAGCCGTGCTCGAAGTGAGTCTCCAGCAGAGCGTCACACCCGGTGAAGAGATGTCGACGGCGGTGATGACCGCGTCTCTGGTCGCCGGTCGACTTCGTGATTGGGAACTCACACTGAAGCTCGCCGTCCAGTCGTTGCGTCTGTGGCGCTGGGTCGATTCCCCTATGCAATCCGCACCCACACTGGCATTGTGCGCGCGTGCTCTGTCAGATCGCCGGCCCGAGGCAGCAGGCCTGATCCGCGGCGCTGCTTATGCCGCCTTCCACAGTGCAAGCCTCGATGACAGTGCAGTGCCGACGCGACATGTATCCGGCTCCTCCGATGTCAACTTCATCCTCCGAGCGCTTCGGGAAGCCGGTGATCTGGTGGCGGCAGCACTCGGGGATGCCAAACGGCAGGAACTCCGAAGGGCAGGCGCGGCGATGACTACTGATGAAGCGATCTCCTTCGCCCTGGCTACCGCTGAGCAGAAGACATTCGCCTAGCATCGACCGGTGACCGTCGAACCCCGCCCCACCGCTGACCTCGTCGACGAGATCGGACCCGACGTCCGCAGCTGTGATCTGCAACTGCGCCAGTTCGGCGGACGATCGCAGTTCGCCGGGCCCATCACGACGGTGCAGTGTTTCGAGGACAACGCGCTGCTGAAATCCGTGCTGTCCGAGCCGGGTCACGGCGGGGTCTTGGTCATCGACGGCGACGGCTCGGTGCACGCGGCGCTCGTCGGCGACGTGATCGCGGGTCTCGGCGTCGACAACGGATGGGCCGGGCTCATCATCAACGGCGCCGTGCGGGACTCCTCGACGCTTCGCACGCTCGACATCGGCATCAAGGCACTTGGCACCAATCCACGCAAGAGCACGAAAACCGGCGCGGGCGTGCGCGATGCGGCCGTCGAGTTCGGCGGTGTGGTGTTCGTCCCGGGCCACATCGCCTACAGCGACGACGACGGCATCGTCGTGGTCGCCCCATAGTGATTTGTGTGCGTCTAGGAGCGCTGACCGCTCTCGAACGCACACAAACCGCTAGGCCGAGGCCGTGGCCTTCGCGCGGTGCTTGCTGAAGTGCAACGCCTCGTCGTCGACCTTGCCGCGCCGGATCAGGCGCAGGTCCAGCAGGTAGTTCTGCTTGAGCCGCCACGGCGCGACGTGTCCGGCCTTGGGCAGGTAGTCCAAAGCGCGCAACACATAACCGGGAGTGAAGTCCATCAGCGGACGCTCGTCGACCTTGTTACCCGGATGCTGCGGCTCGACCGTGTCAAAGCCCTTGGCGTCCATGTAATTGATCACGCGGCAGAAGAACTCGGAGACCAGGTCGGCCTTCAGCGTCCACGACGCATTGGTGTAGCCGATGGTGAACGCCATGTTCGGCATATGCGTCAGCATCATGCCCTTGTAGGCCATGGTGTCGTTCAGCTTGATCGGCTCCCCGTTGCGGGAGATCTCTGCACCACCGAACAGCTGGAGGTTCAAACCCGTTGCAGTGACGATGATGTCGGCCGCCAGCTCCTCACCGGACGTCAGCTTGATGCCGGTCTTGGTGAACCGTTCGATGGTGTCGGTGACCACGTCGGCCTTGCCTTGGCGGATGGTCTTGAAGAGGTCGCCGTTGGGGGCGAGGCACAACCGCTCGTCCCAGGGGTTGTATCTCGGGCCGAAGTGCTTTTCGACGTCATAACCCTCGGGCAGGCGGCGCTGCGCCATGGTCATCAGGGTCTTGCGCATGAACTTCGGGAACTGCCGGGAGATCCGGTACTGAAGGAACTGCATCACGATGCTCTTCCACCGGTTGAGGACATAGGCCGGCTTCTCCGGCAGCGCCTTGTTCGTCCGCACTGTGAAGGGGTCGACATCGGGAAGCGCGCCGATGTAGGTCGGTGAACGCTGCAGCATCGTCACGTGCCCGGCACCCGAATTCGCAAGGGCGGGAATGAGTGTCACTGCAGTGGCGCCACTGCCGATCACGACGATCTTCTTGCCGGTGTAGTCCAGATCCTCCGGCCAGTGCTGGGGATGGATGATCGTTCCCTCGAAGTCGTCGGCCCCAGCGAACTCCGGTGAGTAGCCCTCGTCGTAGTTGTAGTAGCCGCTGGCGGCGAACAGGAACGACGCCGTGATCTCGACTTCCTCGCCGCCGCGGTCGACGCGCACGGTCCAGCGGTTCTCGTCGTCGGACCAGTTCGCGGCGACGACCCGTTGGTTGTAGCGGATGTGCTTGTCGATGCCGAACTCGGCGACGGTCTCCTTGAGGTATGCCATGATCGACGGCCCGTCGGCGATGGCCTTCTCCGACGTCCACGGCTTGAACCGGAAGCCGAGGGTGAACATGTCGGAGTCCGAGCGGATACCCGGGTACTTGAACAGGTCCCAGGTGCCGCCGAGGTTCTCCCGGCGCTCCAGGATCGCGTAGCTCTTGTTCGGGCAGCGGTCCTGCAGGTGCCAGGCGGCGCTGATGCCCGAAATCCCGGCGCCGACGATGACGACATCAAGGTGTTCGCTCATGGTCCCGGAGCGTACCAACAGCGTGTCGAGAGAGTCAACAGTGTGTTGAGAAACTCGACGGGGTGTAAAGTCGGCAGGCGTGACCACCGCCAGCCAGTCCCGCGCGAGCCACGGTCGACGCTCCGCCCGGCCCTCGGGGGACGACCGTGAGCAGGCGATACTCGCGACCCTGGAGCGCCTGCTCGAAGATCGACCGCTGGCGGAGATATCGGTCGACGACCTGGCCAAGGGCGCAGGACTGTCACGGCCGACGTTCTACTTCTACTTCCCGTCGAAGGACGCGGTGCTCCTGACGCTGATGAGCCGCATCATCGCCGAAGCCGACGAACGCGCCGACGAAGCGCTCGGCCCGATGGACGCCGGGGTCGACCCCACAGGCTCCTGGCGCGCCATCAACGCACTGTTCGAAACCTTCGGCGCACATCGCTCGGTCATGCTCGCAGGATGGGCCGCCAGGCCGACCAAACCTGAGATTCAGTCGATGTGGTCGCAATTCATGCAGAAATGGATCGACTACGTCACCGACTCGATCCAGGCCGAACGCGACCGCGGTGCCGCACCCGAGACCGTCCCCGCCAGGGACCTCGCGATCGCGCTCAACCTGATGAACGAGCGCACGATGTTCGCGGCGTACGCGGCCGAGAAGGACTCGATCGCCTACGACCAGATCGTGAACACGCTGGCGCATATCTGGGTGACGAGCATCTACGGAACGACTCGCCACTAGTCACACCGTGATGCGAACATATGTTCGTGTCACGCTCCGATGCGAGCATCCTGCACGCCGATCTCGACTCGTTCTACGCGTCGGTCGAGCAGCGCGACGATCCCGCGCTACGCGGCCGGCCGGTGATCGTCGGCGGCGGCGTCGTGCTCGCCGCCAGCTATGAGGCCAAGGCCTACGGAGTGCGCACCGCAATGGGCGGCCGCCAAGCCCGCGCCCTGTGCCCGCATGCCATCGTCGTGCCACCGCGGATGTCGGCGTATTCGGAGGCCAGCCGCGCAGTGTTCGAAGTCTTCGACGACACCTCGCCCATCGTCGAGCCGCTGAGCGTGGACGAGGCCTTCCTCGACGTCTCCGGGCTGAGTCGGGTCTCCGGCACACCTGTCGAGATCGCCACCGAATTGCGCTCGGCCGTCCGTGACCGGGTTGGTCTACCCATCACTGTCGGCATCGCCCGCACCAAGTTTTTGGCCAAGGTGGCCAGCCAGGAGGCCAAGCCCGACGGCCTGCTGCTGGTGCCGCCCGACCGTGAACTGGCCTTCCTGCATCCGCTGCCGGTGCGGCGACTGTGGGGTGTCGGCGTCAAGACCGCGGAGAAACTGCATGCGCACGGCATCGAGACGGTGGCCGACGTCGCCGAGTTGTCGGAGTCCACATTGGCCTCGCTCGTGGGTGGGGCGATGGGCTACCGGTTGTTTGCACTGTCTCGCAACATCGACCGACGCCGGGTGGTGACCGGTGTGCGCCGTCGTTCGGTCGGCGCGCAGCGGGCGCTCGGCAGACGCGGCAACACCATGTCCGCCGCGGAGATCGACGCGGTGGTGATCAACCTCGTCGACCGGATCACCCGTCGCATGCGCAGCGCGGGCCGCACCGGTCGAACGGTGGTGCTGCGCCTGCGATTCGACGACTTCAGCCGTGTCACAAGATCGCACACCATGGCACGGGCGACGGCCTCGACCGACATGATCCTCGATACCGCCCGGGCGCTCGTGGCCGGTGTTGCCCCGCTGATCGCCGAGCGCGGCCTGACGCTCGTCGGCTTCGCGGTGTCCAACATCGACCGTCAGGGCACGCAGCAGTTGGAGCTGCCCTTCGAGGCGGAGGCCGACAGGGTTGCGCTGGATGCCGCCGTCGATCAGGTGCGCAAGCGGTACGGCAACGCCGCGGTCACGCGTGGTGTGCTCCTAGGCCGCGATTCGGGCCTGGAAATGCCGCACCTCCCCGACTAGGAGGCCGCCCAGTCCAGCAGCTTGTCGGCCGGCCAGGTGTTCACGATCCTGTCGGCGGGCACGCCGGCATCGAGCGCACGCTGGGCGCCGTAACCGAGGAACTCGAGTTGTCCGGGGGCATGCGAGTCGGTGTCGATCGAGAACACGCAACCGATCTCGAGCGCGAGGTTCAGCAGGCGGGTCGGCGGGTCGCGGCGTTCCGGCCGCGAGTTGATCTCGACCGCGGTGCCGTTCTCGAGGCAGGCCGTAAACACCTTCTCCGCATCGAATTTCGACTCCGGCCGCATACCCCGTCCGCCGGTGACCAGCCGCCCCGTGCAGTGGCCGAGCACGTCGGTATGCGGGTTGGCGACGGCCTTGAGCATGCGACGGGTCATCGACGCCTCGTCCATGGCCAACTTGGAATGCACGCTGGCCACCACGACGTCGAGCCGCTCCAGCAGGTCATCCTCCTGATCAAGCGAACCGTCCTCGAGGATGTCGACCTCGATGCCGGTGAGGATGCGCATCGGGGCGACGACCTCGCGAATCTCGTCGATCACGTCGAGCTGTTGACGTAGTCGGTCTGGCGAGAGCCCGTTGGCGATCCGTAGCCGCGGCGAGTGGTCGGTCAGCGCGCAGTACTCGTGGCCCAAATCCCGGGCCGCCAGCATCATCTCCTCGATCGGCGCCGAACCGTCGGACCAGTTGGAGTGCACGTGCAGGTCGCCGCGCAGCGCACTGCGGATATCGCCACCGCCGAGATCAGCTGCGGTCGAACGTAATTCGACGAGGACATCGGGTTCGCGGCCCGCCCACGCCTGCGCGATGACCTTCGCGGTTTTCGGCCCGATCCCGGACAACGACTGCCAACTGTTCGCCGCGCCATGGCGCTCGCGCTCGGCATCCGACAGCGCCTCGACGACGTCGGCGGCGTTGCGGTAGGCCATCACGCGACGGGGATCCTCGCGCGCCCGGTCCTTGTAGTAGGCGATCTGGCGCAGGGCGGTGACCGGGTCCATACGTTCTAGTGTGCCCGGTCAGGCACTGCATCACGCAGGTCCCGATTTGCAGGTTTGATTTGCAGGCCCGAGGTTGGACCCGCTACCGTGGATTGCGATTTTATTCAATCCATTAATTCATCAGGTCGTCGTATGCCGCAGCGTGTCCCGGGTAGCCCTGAGCAACCCCTCTATGAGATCAAGGCCAACCTCTTCAAGGCACTTGCTCACCCGGCGCGCATTCGTGTCCTCGAGATCCTGTCGGCCAACGACGGCGCTACGCCGGTCGGTGACATCCTCGCCGAAACCGGCCTGGAACCGACGCTCTTGTCGCAGCATCTGGCAGTTCTCAAGCGTCATCGGGTGGTCCAGGCGGAGCGCGTCGGCAACGCGGTGTACTACGAGCTAGCCCACCCGAAAATCTCGGAGCTGTTGGTCATCGCCAGAACGTTTCTCGCCGATGTCCTTGGTGCACAACGTGATCAATGGGAAGCGCTCAAGTCGCTCCCGCCGCTCGGGCGTGACAAGTGATCGCCACCGCCGCGAGCAATCTCGCTCGCCTGCTGCCGCACCGTTCCGACTACGCCGAACTACGGTCGTCGTGGCGGCGCGACATTCTCGCCGGGGTGACCGTCGGCGTGGTCGCACTCCCGCTGGCACTGGCCTTCGGCATCAGCTCCGGGGTCGGCGCGGCCGCGGGCCTGATCACCGCCGTCGTGGCCGGGCTGGTGGCCGCAGTCTTCGGTGGCTCGCACGTCCAGGTATCCGGGCCGACGGGCGCGATGGCCGTCGTACTGGCGCCGGTCGTCGCGCAATATGGGCTGGCCAGCGTCGCGCTGGTGACGGTGATCGCCGGGCTGCTCGTGCTCGTCGCCGGTGTCACCGGTCTGGGCCGCGCAGTCACCTTCATCCCCTGGCCCGTCATCGAGGGATTCACGCTCGGCATCGCGGCGATCATCTTCCTTCAACAGGTACCCGCCGCGATGGGGCAGGGGACACATGCCGGCACCCGGACACTGCCCGCCGCGTGGACGGCCGTCACCCACGCCGAATTGCCTTCCGCCGCGAAAACCCTTGGTGTGGTGGCGCTTATCGCCGTGCTGATGGTGCTCCTGCCCCGCCTCCACCGCGGTATCCCGGAATCGCTCACCGCCGTGATCGTCGCCACCGTTGCCGTCGTGGTGTTGGGGATTTCGGTGGCCACCATCGGCGAACTGCCATCGCATCTACCCACACCCGTCCTGCCACACGCCGATCTAGGGGCCATGCGCACGCTACTCGGCGCCGCGCTGGCGATCGCTGCGTTGGCGGCGATCGAATCGCTGTTATCCGCGCGGGTCGCCGCCACCATGGCGCCGACGGGCCCCTACGACCCCGACCGCGAGTTGGTCGGCCAGGGCCTCGCATCGATCGCATCGGCCACGTTCGGCGGCATGCCCGCGACCGGCGCCATCGCGCGCACCGCGGTCAACATCCGCTCCGGCGCCCGTACGCGCGTGTCGGCCATGGTGCATTCGCTGGTGCTGCTAGGTGTCGTCTATCTGGCGACCGGGCCCGTGTCGGCAATCCCGTTGTCCGCCTTGGCCGGTGTGCTGATGGTGACGTCGTTCCGAATGATCTCGGCGGGCACCATCCGCAAGATCCTTCGCTCCACCCGGTCAGACGCGCTGACGTTCGTGATCACAGCGGTCATCACGGTGTGTTTCGACCTGATCGAGGCCGTCGAGATCGGCATCGTCGTCGCAGCGTTCTTCGCGTTGCGCGCCGTGGCTCGGCGCAGCAGCGTGGTTCGCGAAGACCTGCCGGCCCCCCATCAGCCCGGCGACGAACAGATCGCGCTCCTTCGACTTGATGGAGCGATGTTTTTCGGTGTGGCCGAACGCATCTCAAATGCCATCGTCGACGCCGACCATCCCCACACATCCGTGGTGGTCATTCGGATGTCTCAGCTCGGCATGCTCGATGCCACCGGCGCCCACACGCTCGCGCAGATCTGCACCGAGTTGGAAGCTCGCGGTATCACGGTGATCATCAAGGGTGTGCGGGACGAGCACATGGACCTGTTGACCAACGTCGGTGTCTTCGAGACGCTTCGCCACGAAAACCACCTGCTCGATTCGTTGGATGATGCGATCAGCCATGCCCGTACGCACGTGGCCCGTCAGCCGCACTGACCAGAACCGCGCTCAGGGCACTGGCCACGCAGGGTGTCGACCAGTCATCGCCACGATCCGGTCCAGCACCGGGGCGTCGTCCGCGACCGGCACCGCCCGCCCGAACAGACCCTCCACGGGCTCTTCAGCAGCGATCTGCTCGACGTGCGGTAGCACCGCCTCGGCGGTGGCCGCGTCGATGTCGTAGGGCTGACCGGTGGCCCGCGCCAGATCCCAGCCGTGCACCACCACCTCGGTGAGCGCGACCATGCCCGCCACCTCGCCGGGGAAGTCGACGCCCCCGGCCCGGCTCATGCCCTGCCATGCCGCCGGATCGCTGAACGCCGTCGCCAGCTCCGCCAGGCGCTGGGGGTAGGACGTGCGCCAGCCGTCGTCGAGGGTGCCGTCGAAGGTCGGTGGTGTGTCGGTCAGTGGACCGAAGTCCTTGCGTGCCGCGGCGGTGAACGCCAGCGCAAGACCGCCGACATGCGCGACCAGGTCATCGACGGGCAGCTTTTCGCACGGAGTGGGCGCGGTGAGCTGGTCGTCGGTCACGTTCGCCACCACCTGGGCTGTACGTCGGCAGGCTGAAGTCATATCGATCATGCACATACTGACCGGCGCGGGGGCCGGAAGTCATCGGTCGCCGAGGAGTTCGGTTGCGCCCTCGACCAGCGCGGCCACTTGGCTCTTCGAACCACCGACGAAGAACAACATCTCGTCGCCCGCCTCGAGCGCGTCGTCCGGCGCCGGGAACACGATCCCGCTCTCCCTGATCACGACCGCCAGTGCGGTGTTCTTCGGCAACGGCAGCTCCCGCATGCGCCGACCGACCAGCGGATCGCCTTCGGGCAGCGTCAGTTTCGCTAGGCTCACCTGCCCCTGACGCAGTTCCATCAACCGCACGACGTGGCCGATGTCGATCGCGCCCTCGATGGCCGCAACCAGCGCGGCGGGCGCCGAGACGGCGACGTCGACTCCCCACGCCTCTGTGAACAGCCAGGCGTTGCGCATGTCATTCACGCGCGCCACTACACGGTCCACGCCGAACTCCGTCTTGGCCAACAGCGACGCGGTCAGGTTCGCTTTGTCATCGCCGGTCGCGGCGATCACCACATCACAGGTCTGCAGCCCCGACTCCTCGAGCGACGTCAGCTCGCACGCGTCGGCCAGCAACCAGTCCGCTCCGGGCACGGTGTGCGGTTCGAAGTGGCGCACGCTGTGCTCGATCAACAGCACCTTGTGGCCGTAGCCCAGCAGTTCCTGGGCAACTGACCTGCCGATCGCACCGGCGCCGGCGATGCCGACGCGCATCTTCCGCCGCTCGTCGACATGCCCCGGCTCCTCGGTGCGTCGCCGCAACAGTCGGAACACGCGTTCATAGTGGCACCCCGCGACCGTGCGCCGCTCGCTACCGGTCGTCAGCACCGTGCCCTGCGGTCGTGGTAGGTGTTTACTGCACGTCACACGGCCCACCCGATCCCCGACGAGGATGCAATGACTTTGCAGCAGCTCTACCTGGTGCTGCTGGCCGGCGGGCTGGTGTTGCTGGCCAGCATCGCCGTCACCCGGCTGGGCGCCAGGGTGGGGCTGCCCAGTCTGTTGCTGTTCCTCGGCGTCGGCGTCATCGTCGGCGAGGACGGGTTGGGCCTGCAGTTCGACAACTACCTACTCGCTGATCATCTGGGCACGGTGGCGTTGGCGGTCATCCTCGTCGAAGGCGGTCTGACGACCCGCTTCAACGACATCCGCAGGGTGCTGGCCCCGGCCGCGTCGCTGGCCACCGTCGGCGTCGGGGTGTGCATGGCGGTCACCGCCGCCGGCGCACACCTGCTGCTCGGCATGGACTGGCAACTGGCACTGCTGCTCGGCGCCGTCCTGTCGGTGACCGACGCCGCCGCCGTCTTCTCGGTGCTGCGCGTCGTGCCGTTGCCGCGCCGGGTCGCAGGCCTACTCGAGGCCGAGTCGGGCTTCAACGACGCCCCAGCGGTCATCCTCGTGCTGATGTTCAGCATCGTGCCGCTGGAGCTGTCGGTCGGGCACGCGCTCGCCGAGTTGGCCTACGAGCTGATCGCAGGCGCCGCAATCGGTTTGGCGTGCGGATTCCTGGGTTCACTTGCGTTGCGCCGCATCGCACTTCCGGCTTCTGGCCTCTATCCCCTTGCGACCTTCGGACTTGGGATGGTCGCCTTCGCGGCGGGCGGCAGCGCCCACGCCAGCGGCTTCCTCGCCGCGTATCTCGCGTCCGTCGTGCTCGCCAACTCCGGGCTTCCGCACCGGTCGGCCACCCGTTCGTTCGCGGAAGGACTCGGCTGGCTGGCCCAGATCGGCCTGTTCGTCATCCTCGGCCTCCTCGTCGATCCCAGCGATCTGGGCGGCGAGCTGGTGCCTGGCATCGTGATCGGGCTCGTGCTGCTCCTGATCTCAAGGCCGCTGTCCGTGGTGGTCGCCCTCCTCGGATTCAAAGTGCCGTGGCGCGAGCAGGTGTTCGTGTCCTGGGCCGGGCTGCGCGGTGCGGTCCCGATCGTGTTGGCGACGTTCCCGATCGTCGGCGGTGTACAGGACAGTGTCCGGCTGCTCAACATCGTGTTCATCCTCGTCGTGGTCTACACGCTGGTGCAGGGCCCAACCCTGCGCCCACTCGCCCACCGGCTGGGGTTGATCCCCAAGGACGCGACGCGGGAGATCCAGGTGGAGTCGGCGCCGCTGGACGTGTTGGAGGCCGAGCTGCTGACGATGACCGTGCAGGAGCCGTCGCGGCTGCACAACGTCACCGTGCTCGAGCTGCGCCTACCCGATCCCAGCGTGATCACGCTGATCATCCGCGACGGCCATACCTTCGTCCCGCAGCCCGACACCCGCATCGCGATTGGTGACGAACTGTTGATCGTCACCACGACCAAAACCAGGGCAGCCGCCGAACGTCGCCTACGTGCGGTGAGCCGTCGCGGCCGGCTCGCGCACTGGTTCGACGAATACGGGGAGCCGGACTGACGCCCGACGGTCACAGCACGCACCCAGGAAAGCGGGACTAGCCTCGGTGTAGTGAGATTCGCCTTCAAGACTTCCCCGCAGAACACCACCTGGGCCGACATGCTGGCCGTCTGGCGTGCCGCCGACGACATCGAGGTTTTCGAGTCCGGCTGGACCTTCGACCACTTCTATCCGATCTTCTCGGACTCCACCGGTCCATGCCTGGAGGGCTGGATCACGCTCACCGCGCTCGCCCAGGCGACCGAGCGGTTGCGGGTAGGGGTGCTCGTCACGGGCATTCACTACCGCCATCCCGCGGTGCTCGCCAATATGGCCTCCGCGCTGGACATCGTCTCCGGCGGCCGGCTGGAACTCGGGATCGGCGCCGGCTGGAACGAGGAGGAGTCCGGCGCCTACGGCATCGAGCTGGGGTCGATCAAGGAACGCTTCGACCGGTTCGAGGAAGCCTGCGAGGTGTTGACGAGCCTGCTGTCGAAGGATTCGACGACGTTCGACGGAAAGTTCTATCAGCTCAAGGACGCTCGCAACGAGCCGAAGGGTCCGCAGCAACCGCACCCACCCATCTGCATCGGCGGCAGCGGCGAGAAGCGGACGCTGAAGATCACCGCGCGCTATGCCCAGCATTGGAACTTCGTCGGCGGACCGCCAGAGGAGTTCGCCCGCAAGCGCGATGTGCTCGCCGGGCACTGCGCGGACATCGGCCGCGATCCCGCCGAGATCACGCTGTCGGCTCACGTTCGACTGGACCAGGAGCGCAACTACGGCAAGGTCGTCGAGGAGGCTGCGGCGCTGGGCAAGGAAGGCCTGGATCTGGCGATCGTCTATCTGCCACCGCCGTACGACCCAGCCGTTCTCGAACCTCTCGCCAACGAGATCAGGGCATCCGGACTGCAGGACAGTTAATGCCGTTGACGGTCACGAAAATATAACGATTTGGCAAAGTAGGGGAATACCCAGTCGCCGACGACAGGGCCGACGGTTGCGGAGTTCGCTAGACGCCGTACCGGAGAAGTTCGTCAGGCGTGATCAGGCGCTCGGCCTTGGCCGGGAATTCGCGACTCTTCAGGGGATGACGGAACAATGACCAGGCGATTCTGTTCACCCGAGACCGTGTTATCCGGTTGAGGTACACAGTAGTGACTCCTGCGTCGATACCGATTAGCTGCCCGGGGCCTTACCCTAGCGCAACGCCCCCTCTAAGTCATTAGATACCGAAGAGTTGGCAAACTGCCCAAGGCGCGCCGATAAATAATCTGCTGTTTCTGGTGATGCTGATGTTACTGAAGTGACTTCTATTCGTATCCTCCGGGGCGCAAAAGACGTCGTCGAGCGTGACTGTGCGAAGTTTCCGTGCGCGGATGATTTCGACCAGTTCTCTGTACACGTTCGTCACTGGCAAATGGTTCAGGACTGTCGCGCGAGCAGACGCAAACGGTCCCTATTGCGCGGCGTGTCGCGACCTTTTGCGTCTGTTCGCGGTTATCGCTGCGGGACGGCCGTCGGTTTGATCGGTGCGGGCAGCGCGGTCTTGCCCATGAGGTAGCGGTCGACGCCTGCGGCGGCAGCGCGCCCCTCGGCGATGGCCCACACGATCAGCGATTGCCCGCGACCCATATCGCCGGCCACGAAGACACCGGGCACCGTCGTAGCGAAGTCCTTGTCGCGCGCGACGTTGCCGCGGTCGGTGAACTCGACGCCCAGATCGGTCAGCAGCCCTTCGCGCTGCGGGCCGACGAAGCCCATCGCCAACAGCACGAGGTCAGCCTCGAGCTCGAAGTCGGTGCCGTCGATCTTCTCGAACTTGCCCGCCTTCATCTCGACCTCGTGGCCGCGCAGATGCGTGACCTTGCCGTCGCTGCCGAGGAATTCCTCGGTGTTGACCGAATAGACGCGCTCGCCGCCCTCCTCGTGTGCCGAGGACACCCGGAACATCAGCGGGTAGACCGGCCACGGTGTCGAGTCGGCGCGCTCGTCCGGCGGGCGCGGCATGATCTCGAACTGGTGCACGCTTTCGGCGCCCTGCCGATGCGAGGTGCCCAGGCAGTCGGCGCCGGTGTCGCCGCCGCCGATGATGACCACCTTCTTACCGTTCGCGGTGATCGGCGGCTGACCGTTCTCGTCGACCACGTCATCGCCCTGCTGTACGCGGTTGGCCCACGGCAGGAACTCCATCGCCTGATGGATACCGTCGAGCTCACGCCCCGGGATGGAAAGGTCGCGCCAGGCGGTCGCACCGCCGGCGAG
Source organism: Mycobacterium barrassiae (assembly GCF_025822765.1). GTDB lineage: Bacteria > Actinomycetota > Actinomycetes > Mycobacteriales > Mycobacteriaceae > Mycobacterium > Mycobacterium barrassiae. Next base: position 15,327 of record NZ_JACKUK010000028.1, read on the forward strand.
CACCACAGCGTCGAACTCGGAGCGCAACTGCTGGGCCGTGATGTCCACGCCGACGTTCACGCCGGGCCGGAACTCGGTGCCTTCCGCCTTCATCTGCTCGAGGCGCCGGTCGATATGGCGCTTCTCCATCTTGAATTCGGGGATGCCGTATCGCAGCAGACCGCCGATGCGGTCCTCCCGCTCGAACACCGTCACCGAATGTCCTGCGCGCGTGAGCTGTTGCGCCGCAGCCAGACCGGCGGGCCCGGAGCCGACGACGGCGACCTTCTTACCGGTCCGAACCTGCGGCGGCAGCGGGACGACCCAGCCCTGCTCGAAGGCGTTGTCGATGATCTCGACCTCGACCTGCTTGATGGTCACCGGATCCTGGTTGATGCCGAGCACGCAGGACCCCTCGCACGGAGCGGGGCACAGCCGCCCGGTGAACTCGGGGAAGTTGTTGGTGGCGTGCAGCCGCTCGATCGCGTCGCGCCAGCGGTCGTTGCGCACCAGGTCGTTCCACTCGGGGATCAGGTTCCCCAGCGGGCATCCGTTGTGGCAGAACGGAATGCCGCAATCCATGCAGCGCGACGCCTGCACGCGCAGGGTGTCGTGGGAGAAGTCCTCGTAGACCTCTTTCCAGTCGAGCAGTCGCAGCGGGACCGGCCGTCGAGCGGGGGTCTCGCGCTTGGTGTGCTTCAGAAAGCCGCGGGGATCAGGCACCGGCGGCCGCCATGATCGCTTCGTCGACATTGTCGCCGGTGCGTTCGGCCTCCGCGATGGCCTCCAGCACCCGCTTGTAGTCGCGGGGCATCACCTTGGTGAAGTGCTTCACTTTGTTGTTCCAGTCGCTCAAAATACGCTGTCCGACAGCGGAATCGGTGGCGTCGACATGCGCTTGGAGCATGCCCTGCAGCCATTCGAGGTCCTCGTCGTCGAGGCTCTCCAGTTCCACCATCTCGGCGTTGAGATTCTCGGGCAGCTTGCCGTCCGGGTCGTACACGTAGGCGATGCCGCCGGACATGCCCGCCGCGAAGTTGCGTCCGGTCGGACCGAGGATCGCGATCTTGCCACCGGTCATGTACTCGCAGCCGTGGTCACCGACGCCCTCGACCACCGCGTGGGCGCCGGAGTTGCGGACGGCGAATCGCTCCCCGACCTGACCGCGGATGAACGCCTCACCACTGGTGGCGCCGAACAGGATCACGTTGCCCGCGATGATGTTGTCCTCGGCGACGTAGTCCTCCGGGGCGTTGTCCGACGGGCGCACCACGATCCGTCCACCGGACAAACCCTTGCCGACATAGTCGTTGGCGTCGCCGTACACACGCAGCGTGATGCCCTTCGGCACAAAGGCGCCGAAGCTGTTACCCGCCGAGCCGTCGAACGTGATGTCGATGGTGCCGTCCGGAAGCCCTTGGCCGCCATAGGCTTTGGTCACCTCGTGGCCGAGCATGGTGCCGACGGTGCGGTTGACGTTGGCGATCGTGGTGGAGAAACGCACGGGTGAACCGGAATCCAACGCCTCCCGGCACATCACGATCAGCTGCTGGTCCAGCGCCTTGTCCAGGCCGTGGTCCTGACGCGAACTGCAGTACAGGTCCTGGTTCATGAATGCCGACTCGGGCTCGTGCAGCACCGGCGACAGGTCGAGCTTGTGCGCTTTCCAGTGCTCGGCGGCCTGCGTGGTGTCGAGGGCGCCGACCTGGCCGACCATTTCGTTGACGGTCCGGAAGCCCAACTGGGCCATCATCTCCCGGACCTCTTCGGCGATGAACATGAAGAAGTTCTCGACGAACTCGGGCTTGCCGCTGAACCGCTGGCGCAGCAACGGGTTCTGGGTGGCCACCCCGACGGGGCAGGTGTCGAGATGGCACACGCGCATCATGATGCAGCCCGACACCACCAGAGGTGCGGTGGCGAAGCCGAACTCCTCAGCGCCGAGCAGCGCGGCGATGACGACGTCGCGTCCCGTCTTCAGCTGACCGTCGACCTGCACCACGATGCGGTCGCGAAGGCCGTTGAGCAGCAACGTCTGCTGCGTTTCGGCCAGGCCGAGTTCCCAGGGTGCACCCGCGTGCTTCATCGACGTCAGCGGGGTCGCACCGGTGCCGCCGTCGTGGCCGGAGATCAGCACGACGTCGGCGTGCGCCTTCGATACGCCCGCTGCGACGGTACCTACACCGTTCTCGCTCACCAGCTTGACGTGCACGCGCGCCTGCGGATTCGAGTTTTTCAGGTCGTGGATCAGCTGCGCGAGATCCTCGATCGAGTAGATGTCGTGGTGCGGCGGCGGGGAGATCAGCCCGACGCCGGGCGTCGAGTGCCGGACCTCGGCCACCCACGGATACACCTTGTTACCCGGAAGCTGGCCACCCTCACCGGGTTTCGCGCCCTGGGCCATCTTGATCTGGATGTCGGTGCAGTTCGTCAGGTAATGACTGGTGACACCGAAGCGACCGGACGCCACCTGCTTGATGGCGCTGCGCCGCCAGTCGCCGTTCTCGTCGCGGTCGAAGCGGTTGACGTGCTCGCCGCCCTCACCCGAATTCGACCGTCCGCCAAGGCGGTTCATCGCGATGGCCAGCGTCTCGTGCGCCTCCGCCGAGATCGAGCCGTAGCTCATCGCGCCGGTGGAGAACCGCTTGACGATCTCGCTGGCCGGCTCCACCTCGTCGAGCGGCACAGGCGGGCGCTCGCCCTCCTTGAACTTCAGCAGACCGCGCAGCGAGGCCATCCGCTCGCTCTGGTCGTCGACCAGCTTGGTGTACTCCTTGAAGATCGAGTACTGGCCGGTGCGCGTGGAGTGCTGCAGCTTGAAAACGGTGTCCGGGTTGAAGAGGTGGTACTCGCCTTCGCGGCGCCACTGGTATTCGCCGCCGACCTCGAGTTCGCGGTGCGCCCACTCGTCGGGCCGGTCCAGGTAGGCCAGCGCATGCCGGGCGGCCACGTCGTCGGCGATGTCGTCGAGGTCGATGCCGCCCACAGGGCACGTCAGCCCGGTGAAGTACTCGTCGAGCACCTTCTGGCTGATGCCGATCGCCTGGAACAGCTGCGCGCCGGTGTAGGACGCCAGGGTCGAGATGCCCATCTTGGACATCACCTTCAGCACACCCTTGCCCGCGGCCTTGACGTAGTTGGCCTTGGCCTGGTCGCTGGAGATGCCCGAGATCACGCCGCGGTCGACCATGTCCTCGATCGACTCGAACGCCATGTAGGGGTTGATGGCGGCAGCGCCGAAGCCGACCAGGCACGCCATGTGATGGACCTCGCGGGCGTCGCCGGACTCGACGACGAGCCCGACCTGCGTACGGGTCCGGTCGCGCACGAGGTGGTGGTGCACGGCCGAGACGCTCAGCAGCGACGGGATGGGCGCCATCTGCTCGTTGGACTCGCGGTCGGACAGCACGATGATGCGCGCGCCTTCACGAATGGCCTCCGACACCTTGGCCCGGACGTTGTCGAGCGCCTCCTTCAGCCCCTGTCCGCCGCGGTTCACCGGGTAGAGACAGCGGATGACGGCCGCACGCAGACCGTGCTTGTGGCCGCGGATCTCGTGGTCGGGGTCGACGCAGATCAGCTTCGACAGTTCGGCGTTGCGCAGGATCGGCTGCGGCAGCACGATCTGCCGGCATGAGTCGGCGGTCGGATTGAGCAGGTCGCCCTCCGGCCCGACGGTGCCCTGCAGGCTGGTCACCACCTCTTCGCGGATGGCGTCCAGCGGCGGATTGGTGACTTGCGCGAACAGTTGCTGGAAGTAGTCGTAGAGCATGCGCGGCCGCTGCGACAGCACAGCCACCGGGGTGTCGGTGCCCATCGAGCCCAGCGGCTCAGCACCGGTGCGCGCCATCGGGGCGACGAGCAGGTTCAGCTCTTCATAGGTGTAACCGAAGGCCTGTTGGCGCAACACGATTCGGTGATGCGGCATCCGCACGTAGTCGCCTGCGGGCAGATCCTCGATCTTGAACAGGCCCGCATCCAGCCACTCCTGATAGGGGTGCTCGGCGGCGAGTTCGGCCTTGATCTCCTCGTCGTCGACGATGCGGCCCTGCGCGGTGTCGACCAAAAACATCCTGCCGGGCTGCAGGCGCATCTTCTTCACGACGGTCGATGGGTCCAGATTCAGCACGCCGGCCTCGGAAGCCATCACGACCAGGCCGTCCCTGGTGACCCAGATGCGCGACGGACGCAGGCCGTTGCGGTCCAGGACCGCGCCGATCACGGTGCCGTCGGTGAAGGTCATCGACGCCGGGCCGTCCCACGGCTCCATCAGCGACGCGTGGTACTCGTAGAACGCCCGTCGCGCCGGGTCCATCGACTCGTTGCGCTCCCAGGCCTCCGGGATCATCATCAGCACCGCATGCGGCAGGCTGCGGCCGCCGAGATGCAGCAATTCGAGGACCTCGTCGAACCGCGCGGTGTCCGACGCGCCCGGGGTACACACCGGAACGATCTTGTCGAGGTTCTGCGTGCCGAAGACGTCGGTCTTGATCAGCGCTTCACGTGCCCGCATCCAGTTCTCGTTGCCGGTCACGGTGTTGATCTCGCCGTTGTGGGCGATCCGCCGGAACGGATGGGCCAGCGGCCACGACGGGAAAGTGTTGGTCGAGAACCGCGAGTGCACGATGCCCAGCGCGCTGGTGAGACGTTCGTCCTGCAGATCCAGGTAGAACGCCTTGAGCTGCGGCGTGGTCAGCATGCCCTTGTAGACGAAGGTCTGCCCGGAAAGGCTTGGGAAATAGACGGTTTCGCGACCGGGGCCGTCCTGGCCCGGTCCCTTCGTTCCGAGCTCGTGCTCGGCGCGCTTGCGCACGACGTAGGCGCGACGCTCGAGTTCCATTCCCGAGGCACCGGCGATGAACACCTGCCGGAAGGTCGGCATGGCATCGCGGGCCAGGGCACCGAGTGAGGAGTCGTCCGTGGGCAGCTCGCGCCAGCCCAGCACCTCGAGGCCCTCCGCCTCGGCGATCTTCTCGACCGCCTCGCACGCGGTGGCGGCGTCCTTGGCCGATTGGGGCAGGAATGCGATGCCGGTCGCGTAGCTGCCGTACTCGGGCAGGTCGAAAGACGCTCCCTGATCTTTCAAGACCGCGCGCAGGAACTCGTCGGGGACCTGCAGCAGGATGCCCGCACCGTCGCCGGTGTGGGGCTCAGCACCCTGAGCACCGCGGTGCTCGAGGTTCACCAGCGCCGTGATCGCCTTGTCGACGATGTCGCGGCTGCGGCGGCCGTACATATCCGCGACCATGGCCACGCCACACGCGTCATGCTCGAACGCGGGGTTGTACAGCCCTTGACTGCTGGGCGCCATTCCCACCTACCCTTTTCCGCACGCCTAACGAAGATTCCGCTGGCCAACCATCGACGACGGCCTTCTTGCCGTTCCGGCGAGGGCGGTTCCTTCGTGCAGCACTGAACGACGGCCCAAATTTCCACTCGCCACAAGTGGAGAAAACGATATGACAAACGGGGCGTGACATGCCAACTTAGGACGCCCTAACCGCGCGACTCCTGTTCGCGTGCGAGACCGCAGGAGCGGCTTGCACCACGCGCCGAAACACGGTGCTCCCGTTGGTAATTCGGCGGTACGCGCGATAGGCATCCACATTGCGAAAACTGTCACACTTCGCGAAACCTCCCCTCACTTGTTTGCTGAGATACAAGCCCAAGGGTTTACCCAGGATCTACTGACCTAAACAAGTTTGCGCAAAGCCTAGCCAGATTCTTAGAGAACGGCCCGCACGCTCACCTCGGGGCGAAGGTCCAGCCTGCGCAGTAGTTGAGCGTTGGCCGCCACCACCACGGTCGAGGCCGACATCAAGATCGCGCCGACCGACATCGGCATCACGAACCCGATCGGCGCCAGGACGCCCGCGGCGAGCGGCACCGAGATCAGGTTGTATCCCGCTGCCCACCAAAGGTTCTGCTTCATCTTGCGATAGGTCGCCTTGGACAGCGCGATGACCGAGAGCACCGACCGTGGGTCCGAACTGGCGAGGATCACACCGGCCGACGCGATCGCCACATCGGTGCCCGCGCCGATCGCGATGCCCACGTCAGCCTGAGCCAGCGCCGGCGCGTCGTTGACGCCGTCCCCGACGAAGGCCACCTTCAGCCCCTCCTGCTGGAGCTCGGCGACCTTCGCGGCCTTGTCTTCAGGCCGCACACCTGCGAACACGCGGTCGATGCCGAGGTCATTGGCCACCGATTGCGCCACCGATTCCGCGTCGCCTGTGATCATCACCACCTCGATGCCCAGCCGGTGCAACGCGTCGACGGCCTGGCGGGACTCCGGGCGCACCTCGTCGGCCAGCTTGAGCGCCCCGGCCACCTCTCCGTTGACTAGGACGTGCAGCACGATTGCGCCCTCGTCTCGCCACGGCAGCACGTCGGGAAGCTCGTCCTGCCCCGCCTCCTCGAGCAGACGCGGGCCGCCGACCCGCACCTGCTGCCCGTCCACCTCCGCCTCGACCCCGACCGCCGGCGACGAGCTGAACCCCGACCACTGGGGAATCGCCAGCTCTCGCCTGCGGGCGGCGTCGACGATCGCACGTGCCAGCGGGTGCTCCGAATCGGCCTCCGCGGCCGCGGCCAGCGCCAGGACCTCGTCCTCAGCGCGGCCCGAGGCGGCGGCGATCGCGGTGACCGTGGGTTCGCCCTTGGTCAGCGTGCCGGTCTTGTCGAACAGCACCGCGCCGACGGTGCGCATACTCTCCAGGGCCAGCCGATCCTTGATCAGGACGCCGCCGCGGGCGGCGCGTTCGGTCGCGATGGACACCACCAACGGAATCGCCAGCCCCAGCGCGTGCGGGCAGGCGATCACCAGCACCGTGATCGTGCGCACCACGGCCTCCTGGGGCTGACCCAACAGGCCCCACGCGACGGCGGTGACGAGCGCGGAGCCCAGCGCGAACCAGAACAGCCAGCCCGCGGCGGTATCCGCGATCCGCTGCGCCCGCGACGAGGAGTTCTGTGCCTCGGTGACGAGCCGCTGGATGCCCGCCAGCGCGGTGTCGTCGCCGACCGCGGTCACCCGCACGCGCAGCCCGGAGTCGGTGGCGACGGTGCCCGCGACCACGTGTTCGCCGACGCCTCGTCGCACCGGACGAGACTCGCCGGTCACCATCGACTCGTCGACGTCCGCTGATCCGTCCACGATCTCGCCGTCGGCGGGGACGCTTCCGCCTGGTCGCACGACGACCACGTCGCCGACGCGCAGCTCCGGCGGCGCGACCGTCTCGGTGCTGTCGCCGACCACACGCTCGGCCTCGTCGGGCAGCAGCGCGGCAAGAGAGTCCAGCGCCGACGTGGTCTGCGCCAGCGACCGCATCTCGATCCAGTGGCCCAGCAGCATGATGACGATCAGCAGCGCCAACTCCCACCAGAAGTCCAGCTGGTGGTGCAGCACGCCGAGGCTGGCGCCCCACGACGATACGAACGCGACGGTGATGGCCAGCCCGATCAGCAGCATCATTCCCGGTGCACGAGAACGGATCTCGCTGATGGCACCGGTGAGGAACGGTCGGCCACCCCACACGTACATCACCGTGCCGAGCACCGGAGAGACCCACTGCGCGCCGGGGAACTGCGGTGCCGGGTAGCCGAGGATCATCGCGAACATCGGCGACAGCGCCACCGTTGGCACGGCCAACACGAGCATCACCCAGAACAGCCGTCGGAACGCCGCAACGTGATCGCCGTGACCCGCATGTTCGTGGCCCTCATGACCGGTAGACGTCTGATGCTGGGTGTGCTCAACCTCGGTCATGTCGGCGATTATATACCCCTAGGGGGTATATGGCCAGGGCTCGGCCCGTCACGCTGTATCGCGATGTCACACCCGTTGAACACTCCGCTGGGCCGCTTCGGCATCGTGACGTCGCTGGACGGCCCCGACGGTTGTGTCGCGTCGATCCCCGCGGGGCAGATGTTCAATCCGTTGACCGGCGCGCCGACGATCGCCCCGCTGGCGATGCTCGTCGACCATGCTGGCGGCCTGGTCAACCACCACCGCCGCGGCGACGGCGAGTGGACGGTCTCCAGCGAGCTGTCGCTCGAGGTCCGCCCGGACGCCGTCGACGTCATCGCCGAAGCCCCTGACGTACCCGTCGCGGCGACCTCGAAACCGTTCGGTGCGAAGAGCGATGTCGCCCTTGGGCTCTGTGAGTTCACCCATCGAGGCATCACGCTGGCCACCGGAACCGTGCGGTCGTTCTACATCAGTGCGCCGGGAAACCTCGCCGAGTTTCCCGACGGCCCGACGGGTCCGTTGCCGCCCGGCACGCTGAGCGATCGCATGGCGGTCCGGGTCGCCGAGAGCGGCGGTGCGGCCAAGGTACTTCAGCAACTGCCGGACCCGGTGCTGAACAATAGCCTCGGCATCGTGCACGGCGGCGTGTCCGCCATGGCGCTCGAGTTGGTGGCCTCGGCCGCGATCAACGAAGGTCGGGAAGACAGGCCACTGCGGACCGCGTCACTGCGGGTCAACTTCATCCGCCAGTTCATCAGTGGTCCCGAATCGCGTTATGTCGGAACGGCTTTACGGGTGGGCCGCCGCAGCGGTATCGGCGAGGCGCAAGCCATCGGTCCCGATGGTAAGGCCGCCATCATCGCGCGACTCACCGCCTACGCCTGACCATCGAAATCCACGTTTCGCAGGGAAAATTCGAGAAGAACTCTGCAGAACGTCGATTTCGACGCAAGCATGTGGCATGGCCTCAACATCAAGGACACCCGTCCTCCATGCCACCTCGTTGATCGACGGCGAGATCGTCGAGCAGAACGACCTCGGGTCCCTCACCCGCATCACTGCCGACACGCTGCCGATCCTGTCCGGTCTGTCGATCAAACGGGCCGTCATCAACCCCGGCGCGATGCGCACCCCGCACTGGCACGCCAACTGCAACGAGCTCACCTACTGCATCTCCGGCACCTCGCTGGTGTCGGTACTCGACAGCTACTCCAGGTTCTCCAGCTTCACGATCTCGGCCGGCGAGATGTTCCACGTCGACTCGGGATCGCTGCATCACATCGAGAACATCGGCGAAGAGCCGGCCGAGTTCATCCTCGCGTTCCGCAGCGAGCGTCCGGAAGACTTCGGTCTGGCAGCGTCTTTCGGCGCCATGACCGACGCGGTGCTCGGTAACACCTACGACCTGCCTGCCGCCGATTTCGCCAAGATGCGACGTGACACCACCGACCGTAAGTTCGCCGCGCGCGCAGGAGATCCCGAGGTTCCGTCAACCGCGCGCTTCGACGATCCGCACAAGTTCGCCGTCGAGGCGCAGAGCCCCGCGATCGGCGTCGCGGTCGGCTCGGCACGGTTGGCCCGCGCGCAGTACTGGCCGGCGCTGAAGGATCTGTCGATGTACTCGTTGCGGATCCGCGAGGACGGCATGCGCGAACCGCACTGGCATCCGATCACGGCCGAAATGGGCTACGTCCACAAGGGATCTGGGCGCATGACCGTGATGGGTCCCGACGGTTCCCTCGACACGTACTACCTCAAAGAGGGCGACGTCTACTTCATCCCGCGCGCCTACCCGCACCACATCGAGGTCGTCGAGGCACCGGACATCCACTTCGCGATCTTCTTCGATCAGCCGATGCCCGGCGACATCGGTTACCGCGCCTCGGCGAGCGCGTACTCGCGGGAGGTGCTGGCCGCGACGTTCAACATGCACATCGACGACCTGCCCGCCTTCCCGTTCACCAAGACCGACCCGTTGATCGTCAATCGGTGCAACCCGGTCGACCCGGTCGCGACGGGTTAGCTACTTGGCCGACGACTTCTTCGCCCGGCCGGCGGCGGCCTTCTCCGTCTTGGCACCCGCATTGGCCAGCTGCCCGCCCGAGTTCTCGAGGTGCGCTCGGACGAACCACTGGAACTTCTCCAGTTCGCCCGCCTGGCTGATGAACAAGTCCTGGGACACCAGGTCGAGGTCCTCGAGGCGGTCGATGGCCTTGCGGGTGTCCTCGATGACGCCGGTGTACACCAGGTCCAGCGCGGCAAGATGCGCTTGCACGGTGTCACGCTCGACCGAGTAGTCGTCCCAGGTGCGGTCGTTGATGATCGCACCCGGTGTGCCCTTGGGGGAGGCGCCGAGGGCCGCGATGCGTTCGGCGACGTCGTCGGCGTAACCGCGGACGAGCTCTACCTGGGGGTCGATCATTTCGTGCACACCGATGAAGTTCGGTCCCACGACGTTCCAGTGCACATGCTTGAGCGTCAGGTGAAGGTCGTTGTACCTGCTGAGCGCCTTCTGCAGGATCTCGGCGACCTCGGCGCCCTGCTTGTCTGAAAGTCCGGGAATGGTGAACGCAGTCATCGAATGGCTCCTTCGCGTAATCGATCTCCCGCGACGTGTACCCGCCTACTTCGACCCAAAACCACAGACGAAAGGCACGTCACATATCGGCAAGTTTCGGAATGGCCTGCCTGGGGCCGAATCGCGGATTGACCGCGAGACCACTGACTTCCAGCAGCCGGACCGCGCGGTGGCGGTGCGGGCGCAGCGGTTCGAGAAGCTCGACCATCGCGGGGTCGTCGATCGGATGCCCGAGCAGGCTCCAGCCGATCATCTTGGCCAAGTGGTAGTCGCCGACCGACAGCGCATCAGCGTCTCCGAACGCGCGCTGGGCAATTTCGGCTGCGGTCCACTCTCCGACGCCGGGCAGCGACATCAGTGCCGCCCGCGCCTGCTCCGCCGGCCGATCGGCAAGCCGTTCCAACGAGTCGGCCCGCTGGGCGCAGCCCACGATCGTGCGGGCGCGGCCGGGGTCGACGTTGGCCAGGTGGAACTCCCATGAGGGGATGCGGCGCCACACTTCGGCAGGCGGCGGCACCCGCATGTGCGTGGGCGCGGGGCCGGGCGCAGGCGCACCGTATTTCGTGACGAGCGACCGCCACGCCCGTCGGGCGTCCTTGCCGTAGACCCGCTGTTCGAGCACCGCGGGAACGAGCGCCTCCAGTACCCGGTGGGTGCGGCCCAGCCGCAGGTACGGGACCCGCCGATGCGCGGCGGCGATCGTCGGCTCAGCAGGAACAAAGCCCGCCGCGTCGTCGTCGTGTCCGAGTTGGCGGGGAAGCGATTCGGTGAATTCACTTGCGCCGCAGCCCCATGCCTCGCAGTCCACGGTGTCCGGCGCGGACTTGGTGATACGGGCGGTGACGGGCCCGCTGCGCATCAGACTGGTGCGCCAGATAGCGCCGTCGGCGGCGTCGTGGTAGCACGGATCGGCACGGCCACGGCGCAGCGGCGACAGCGTCAGGCCAGGGCTGGCCGGACCGGCGAACACGACGCTGACCGAGCGGTACACCCGATCAGGCTATGCGACCGAGACGACAGCCTTGTCGGGGTAGAACGCCACGTGTCCGGCGATCGCGGCCACCGCCGGATAGGGCGCCTCGTATGTCCAGATCGCGTCCTCGACGGTGTCTCCGGCGTTGGTGACGACGTGGTAGTAGCTCGCCTCACCCTTGTACGGGCAGTACGTCTGCGTGTCGCTCTCGCGCAGTGAGGACTGCACGACATCGGCCTTCGGGATGTACTGCACAGCGGGATACGTCGACTCCTGCAGGGTCAGCGCGTTGTCGCTCTCGGCCACCACTTCACCGTTCACGCTGACGGTGACGTGCGCACCGGTCGGTTCGACGGTGATGGGGTGGGCCGAGGTGGGCTCAAGGACGGGTCGATCGCTCATGTGTAGACCAACGTGGCGGTACCGGTCAGGATTCCGGTGCCGCTGGCTACGATCGCCGCATGAATGAACACGGTCCCGCGACCGCCGAGGCGTCGACGGATATCGCCGCCGACCCGACGACGGTATATGCGCTGATCACCGACCTGCCCACGCTCGCATCGCTGGCCGAGGAGGTCAACGCAATGGAGTGGCACAAGGGCGACCGCGTCGCACCCGGCGCCGTCTTCAGAGGCCACAATCGGCAGGGCAGCAGGAAGTGGACGACCACGTGCACGGTGACCGAAGCCGAGCCGGGGCGGGCGTTCGCCTTCGACGTCAAGAGCTTCGTGCTCCCCGTCGCGCACTGGCGCTACGACATCACCGCCACCGAGGGCGGATGCACCGTCACCGAACGCACCTGGGACAAGCGGCCCGGATGGTTCCGTACCCCGGCGGGCATCGCGACCGGCGTCCGCGACCGTGACACCGCCAACGCCAAACACATCGAGCTCACGCTGCAACGGCTGAAGGAGCGCGCCGAGCGGGGGTGAACGTCAGGGCCGGCCGGCGATCTTGTCGGCGACCACGGCGATGGGCGACGTCCGTTTGATCCCGCGGGCCTCGTGCCAGTCGGCGGCCTTGTACGCCAGATACATGCCGCGTACGCCAAGCCATCGCAACGGCTCGGGTTCCCAGTCGCGCGATTGGTGGCCGACCCAGGGCAGTTCGAGGAGCCGTGTTTGACGCCCGAGCACCAGGTCGGTCAGGGTGCGCCCGGCCAGGTTGGTGGCGGTGACGCCATGCCCGACGTAGCCACCGGCCGCGCCCAAACCCGTTGCCTTGTCGAAGGTTACGCACGCCTCCCAGTCGCGCGGCACGGCGAGCACCCCGCACCATGCGTGCGCGATCGGGATGTCGCGGGTCTGCGGCAGCGCGGCGTGCAGCACCGAGGTGAGGTGGGCGATCGTGCGTTCCGGCACTCGGCCGTCGATATCGGTACGGGAGCCGAAGCGGTAGGGCACGCTTCGGCCGCCGATCGCAATGCGGTCGTCCACGGTGCGTTGTGCGTAGAAGAAGCCGTGCGCGGTGTCGCCGAGCGTCTCACGGCCCTGCCAGCCGATCGTCTCCCAAATGTCCTGCGGTATGGGCGCTGTCGCGATCATCGAGCTGTTCATCGGGAGCCAGCGTCTGCGCAACCCCGGCAGCTTGGCGGTGAAGCCTTCGGTGGTGCGCAGCACGACGGGTGCGCGAACGGTGCCAAGCGCTGTCTTGATCCGGCCTGGACGGATCTCGATGACCGGCGTTCTCTCGTAGAGGTCGACGCCGAGCCGCTCGACGGTGTCGGCCAGGCCACGCACGAGGTGGGCCGGCTGTATCCGCGCGCAGTGTGGGTTGTGGTAGGCCGACACCACGCCGTCGATTCGAATACGTTGTGCCGACTCCTCTTTCGTGAGCTCGGCGATACCGTCGACTTTCCAGGACCGCTCTTCGGTGACTTCGGCCGCCAGCCGCGACGCCTGGGCGCGGTTGCGGGCCACGTGCAGCGTTCCGCCCTTGACGATGCCGGCGTCGATGCCTTCGCGTTCGGTGACGTCGATGACCTCGTCCACCGCATCGTTGAGGGCCTGCTGCCAGGCCAGTACGCTCTCCCGCCCGTACTGCTTCGCCATCCGGTGGCGATCGCCGGGCACCAACCCCGACAGCCACCCCCCGTTGCGGCCCGATGCGCCGAACCCGGCGAACCGCCCCTCCACCACGACGATGCGCAGCGACGGGTCGGCGCGCTTCAGGTAGTACGCCGTCCACAACCCGGTGTAGCCGGCGCCGACGATGCAGACGTCGGCATCCCGGTCACCCGGAAGCGCTGGACGCACGGCGGGAAGCTGCTCGTACCAGTGCGAGATGCGGCCGTTGACGGGGCTGGCTGTTGACACCTTCCGATTCTGGCAGGGCGGGGAGGCGGTCGTAAAAGAGGCGTCCGGACCACACCGCTGACCATGCGCTGCTGGAATGTGCCGACACGAAGCAGGGGGCGACGTGATGAGGCAGTACCAACCGTGTGCAAGTTCACCGATATGCGCGCGCGGACCTTGGCCACGCTTGCTCTGTCGGGTGGGCCCTGCTCATCGTGTGGCGACTGCGACGGGAGCATCGTCCGATTCTGGCAGCACGCGTCAGTGGTGTAATCGGCAGATGACGAGTCTCGACCGCACAGGCGCGGTTTTCGTGTTGACGCTCGGGGACGACGAGAACCGCTTTCACCCGGATCGACTGACCGCTATCAACGCCGCGCTCGACGAGGTCGAGGCGGCCGACGGCGCCAAGGCGGTGGTCACGACGGGTTCCGGAAAGTTCTACTCGAACGGACTGGACCTGGATTTCATGGCCGCCAACCCGGACAGGGCCGAGGCGAACCTGTCCGATGTCCACGCGTTGTTCGCGCGGGTGCTGGTGTTCCCCGCGCCGATCATCGCCGCGGTGCAGGGGCACGCGTTCGCCGCGGGCGCGATGCTGACGCTGGCACACGATCAGATCGTCATGCGGGCCGACCGCGGCTACTTCTGCCTGCCCGAGGTCGATCTGGGCATTCCGTTCACCGCGGGCATGAACGCGCTCATTCGCTCGCGGCTACCGATCGCGACGGCGCACGAGGCGATGACGACCGCACGCCGCTACGGCGGCGAGGACGCCCAGCGCGCCGGCATCGTCGCCGCAACGGCGGGCGAAGGAGAGGTGCTCGATGTCGCGGTGGCACGGGCCGAGGCGCTCGCCCCGAAGGCGGGGCCGGTGTTCGGGGCGATCAAGGCCCGGCTCTACGCCGAGGTCATCGCCGAGTTGACGGCCGGCTGATCAAAACGCGTAGCGGTGGTACTGCGCCATGTAGCGCAGTGCCGGCACCGGTGACATCACGGTGGCCATCGCGCGGTAGTACCAGGCGACCTGACGGAAGGACGCGGTGTCGAACGGCGACTGGAAAGCCAGCAGCCGCACACCGGGGACCGCGTCGACGATGTCGTCGGGTCCGTTGATCGCCCAGTAGAGCGTCGCCCCGGCCCGCCGGACCACCGCATTGAGCCACTGCGATCTGATGCCGAGCCGGTTGAACGCGTCGAACTGCAGTTCCCCGGACGGGAAGGCATCGACGATGCGACGAAACAGGGCAATGCCGTCGGATTCGGTGAGGTACATGGTCAGCCCCTCGGCGATCATCAGCGTCGGCCTGTCCGAGCGCACCTCGGCCAGCCAAGCCGGATCGGTCACCGATGCGGCGACGACGTGGTAGTGGTCCCGACTCGGGAACAGTTGCCTGCGCAGTTCGGCGACGTCGGGATAGTCGACGTCGTACCACTCGACCCCCGGACCGGGATCGAGCCGGAACGCGCGCGCGTCGAGTCCGCAACCGAGGTGCACCACGTTGGCTTCGGGGTTGATCGCCAGAAACTGCCTGGCCCAGTGGTCGAAGTGGGCGCTGCGGGTGGTCACCGACGGCGAATTCGCTTTGGTGATCGACGTCTTCGACCAGTCGTAGTCGATGCGGTCGACGATGTCCTTGGCCCACTGGTCGCCCAGTATCGGCTTCGGCAGGTCGGCGTCGAGGGCCTTGGCGTAGAAGGTGGCCAGCATGGTCTGCGGTGCACCCGACAGGTCGACGTGCAGTTTCTCGCCCACAACTTCCGAGGCTAGACGCGGCGCGATCCAACCCGCCAGCGGCTGAACACTGTACGGCGTGGCGTTCAACGAATAGCGTTGACATACATGCGGATCGACGTGCACGCCCACTATTGGACCGAGGCCTATCTCGACATGCTCGTCGGCCTCGGCAGGACCGACACCGCCACCCAGCGGGGGATCGGCGCGGGCGACGGTGACGAACTCGATGCGCGGCTGCGTTTGATGGACCGGGCAGGCGTCGACCTGCAGGTGCTCTCGGCGGCGCCGCAGTTGCCGTACGGCGCCGACGCCGACCGGGCCGTCGCCGCAGCGCGGCGGGTCAACGACGAGTACGCCGCCCTGGTGTCCGCCCACCCCGACCGCTTCCGCGCGTTCGCCGCCACCCCGATGCCGCATATCGACGCATCGCTCGCCGAAATGGCCCGTGCCCTCGACGAATTGGGGATGGTCGGCGTCACGATGAACACCAGCGTGCTGGGCGACGCGATCACCGATGCGAACTTCGAGCCGATCTTCGCCGAGCTCGACGCCCGTAACGCGGTGCTGTACCTGCACCCGTCGGGCAACGGCGCGTGCTCACCGCTGGTCACCGACCACAACATCACGTGGATGGTCGGCGCGCCGTTCGAGGACACCATCGCGGCGATGCAGCTGATCACCTCCGGGCACCTGCAGAGATATCCCGGGGTCAAGATCATCTGCTCACATCTCGGCGGCGCTCTGCCGATGTTCACGCGGCGGGCCGACGACCACCTCGTATGGGAGGCGCCCGACACACCGGAGCCGCCGAGCCAGGCTGTGCACCGGCTGTGGTTCGACACCGTGAGCCATTGCCACGGGCCCGCTTTGCGTTGCGCCATAGACTCTTTCGGCGCCGACCGGATTCTGCTCGGCACCGACTTCCCCTACGAGGACGGCGACACGTTCGTGCGCGCAGTCGACTACGTGACGGAGGTCGCCGACCCCGGCGAAGCGCATGCGATCCTCGATGCGAACGCCATGGCGCTGTTCCGGCTCACCTAGGCCGCCATCGCCAGATCCTCGGTGAACACCGTCTCCAGGGTGTTCAGGTCGCCCGACTGTGCGGCCGCGGTCAACGCCACCACCAGTCGTCTCTGGTCCGCGTCGCTGGGTTCGTCGCGCCGTTCTGCGGCAAGGTGTTTGCGTGCACGACTGACGAGTTGGCGTGCGTTCGCCTGGCTCACCTCGATGATGGCCGCGACCTCCGCGTACGAATAGTCGAAGGCCTCCCGCAGCACGTAAGCGGCGCGTTCCGGCGGTGACAGCCGCTGGAGCAGGGTGAGCGCGGCAAGTTCCAGCGCCTCGCACTGTTCGATGCAGAGCAGCGGGTCGGCGTCGTGGTCGACGGGGTCGGGCACCCAATGGGTGACGTGGGTTTCGTGTCGCGCGCGTGCCGACTGCGCCGAGTTGAGGGAGAGCCGCTTGGTGGTGGTGGTCAGGAAGGCGAGCGGGTCCAGCACGACGCTGCGATCGCACAACTGCCACCTCAGCCAGGCTTCCTGCACGATGTCCTCGGCCTCGGCGCCGTCATGCAGAATACGAAAGGCAATGCTGAACAGGCGATCTCGACAACCGAGGAACGTGACCGCAGCCTCCTCGAGCGTTTCGTTCGACATGTCAATCCTTTTCGCTCAGAAGGGGCGTCAGACAGCCGAGCCGCCGCCGTCGACGTGCAAGGTGGAGCCGGTGATGAAGCTGGCTCGTGGTGAAGCGAGAAAAAGCACTGCCTCGGCGATTTCGGCGGCGTGCGCGGTCCGGCCAAGCGGAAGCGCGCGGCCGAGCTCTTCGTTGGTCTCGCCCCATTCGGCCGCCACACCTTCGGTGCGGGTCGGGCCCGGTGCGACGGTATTCACCCGCACCCCCTGCGTGCCGAACTCGGCGGCCCACGTGCGGGTCAGCGACTCCAGCGCAGCCTTCGACGCGCTGTATCCGGATGCCCCTGCGACGCCCTTGGACGCGACCATGGACGTGACGTTGACGATGCTGCCGCGACCGCGTTCCAGCATGCCCGGCACCAGGCCGGCCACCAGGAAGTACGCCCCGCGGACGTTGGTGTCGAAGATCGACTCGAATACGGTGACGTCCTGTTCGACGGTGAGGGCGCCGGTGAAGTTCGCCGCGTTGTTCACGACGATGTCGACGTTGCCGGCCTGCTGCACGAGCGAGCGCACCGACTCCATGTCCGACAGGTCGGCCTGCACGAAGCGGGCGTTCTCGCCGAGTCGGGCGGCGGCCTGCTCACCGCGCTCGGGGTCGCGGCCGGAGATGATGACCGTTGCCCCTTCGCAGGCCATCAGCCGGGCCGATTCCCAGCCGATCCCCGCGGTTCCACCGGTGACCAATGCGACCTGATCTGCGAGTTCCACAACTCCATCGTCGCGATCGCGGCGGCGTGGCGGACCCTTGAAAGTCCGTAGTTGAACCGTGGTCCGCTAGGTGACCTCGGCCCGCCCTCGCAGCTGCCTGCGGGACTTGATGCCGAGCTTGGCGAAGACCTTGCGCAGGTGCCATTCGACGGTGTGTGCGCTGATGAACAGCTGTGCGCCGATCTCCTGGTTGGTCAGCCCGGAGCCGGCGAGCTGCGCGATCTGCGCCTCCTGCGGCGTCAGCCCTTCGCCTGATCCGACGGCCTGTTTACGTGTCTTCTCGCCGGTCACCAGGAGTTCGCGCCGCGCCCGCTCTGCGAACGCCTCGGCCCCCATGCGAACGAACATCTCGTGCGCGATCCCGAGCTGTTCGCGCGCGTCCACCCGCCGGTGCTCGCGGCGCAACCACTCGCCGTACACCAGATGCGAGCGTGCGAGATACACGCGCATTCGGGTCCTGCCGAGACGATCGATCGCTTCGCGGTAGTGCTCCTCCGCGGTCTGGTCGTCGGCGATCAGGGCACGGCAGCGCGCCAATGTGCCGAGCACCCAATCGGTTCCGGCGGCCGCCTGCGTCTCCATGTTTGCGACCCCGTCGGCCGCCACCTCGGGTTCGCCGCACCGGGCCGCCGCCTCGATGAGCTCGGCCAGCGCCAGCCGGTAGGGACCGAGATCCTCGTGTTCGCACGCTTGCTGTGCGGCGCGCAACGCTTCCCCGTAATGGCCGAGACCGTTGTGGAGTATCGCGGTCATACAGCCGACCAAGCCGGTGATCCTGCCCTCCCCCCGGGACGTCGCGAGTGCCGTCGTGCCCTCCAACAGCCGCCTCGCCTCGGCCTCGGCGCCGCGCCACACCGTCAGCGATATCTCGTGGTACCGCACCGGTGCGTAGCCGGTTGCGGTGGAGATGGAGTTGGCCTCCTCGATCAGCGCGGCCGCCGCGTCGAGCTCTCCTGCGAACACGTGGCTGCCCGCACGTGTCGCCAGGGCGAGCGGAAGCATGGCGAGCGCCCCCGCTTCGCGCGCGAGCCGCACCGCCGTCGTTCCGACTTCATGCCACAGCTCGTCGTCCCACAGCTCACCGGCCGCACACTCCTGCGCGATCGGAAAGCCCTGCCAGAACAAACGCATGACGTCACCGTCGGTGTGCCGGCCGGTCGCGAGAACCTGGGTCATCGCCGAGCGCAACGTCGGCAGGCTCGCCATGTGCCCGTCGGTGAACCGCAGCGCAAGCCCGTCCAGCAGAAGATCGTTCGGGCGCGGCGGTTGGGGTCCCTGCGGTGCGTGGCGGGCCGGTTCCGCCACCACGATCGGCCCACCGTGCGGGCACAGCCGGCCCGCGTACATTGCGGCCGCCAGGGCATCGAGGTATGTCTCCCTGGCAAGCGCATCGTCGAGCCCTTCCAGACCGCGAGCGGCATGGAGCAGTCCGAGCGCGGTGTCGGCGACCGGTGGGGCGCCGTCGCCTCCGCCCCGGCTCTGGACGAAGGCGATCCGGGCGCGCAAGCGTGCGACCTGCGCGCGCTGCAGGTCGTCCAACGGACTCATCTCCGCGATCGCCAGCAGGCCATAGGCCGCCTCCGACGACGTGGCCGCGAACTTCGCCTCCGCGGCGGCCAGTGCCCTGGCGCCGCGCCGCGCCGGATCGGCGGTGAGCTCCGTCGCCCGTTCCAGAAATGCCGCAGCGGCGGCCACACCGCCACGCGCCGCGGCCCGTTCCGCGGAACACTCGAGTTCGTCTGCCACCTCGTCGTCGGTGCCCAGGGTGGCGTTGGCGCCGTGCCATGCACGACGGTCCGGATCGGAGTGCGGGTCGGTCTCCTCGGCGAGCGCGCGGTGAGCCGCCCTGCGGTCGTCGACGTCCGCGGCGAGGTAGGCGGCCGAGCGCATGAGCGGATGGCGGAATCGCACCCGCGTATCGATCTCGATGAGTCCCTCGGCCTCGGCGTGGGCGGCGACGTCCGGCGTGATGCCCATCCGTCGTGCCGCCCGAATCAGGAGGGCCTTGTCGCCGACGGGTTCCGCCGCGGCCGTGAGCAACAGTTTCTGGGTGGGCATGGGAAGTGACTGGACACGTCGCACAAAGCTCTGCTCGATGTGACCCGACGGAGCACGCGCGTCGGGACGGCCGAAGCCACCCTCGGTCGCCGCGGGATCGCGGGGCAACTCCAGCAGCGCGAGCGGATTGCCGCGCGCCTCGGCGATGATCCGTTCCCGCACGCGCTCATCCATGTGGCCGCGGATGACGGAGTCCAGCAGGGTTCGCGCATCGCCGTCAGACAACCCGCCAATCCTCAGCTCCGGCAAGCCTTTTAATTCGTCGTCGTGTCCGTCTCGGACGGTGAAGACCAGGGCGACGGGTTCGGCGAGCAGGCGGCGTGCAACGAACGCGAGGGTCTGCGCGGAGACGCGGTCGAGCCACTGTGCATCGTCGATGACACAGAGCAGCGGCTGGTCTGTGGTTGCCTCCGCCAACAGGCTCAGGACGGCGAGGCCGACGAGGAAGCGCTCGGGGGCGGGGCCTGCGCTCTGCCCGAATGCGATGGCCAGTGCGTCGCGCTGGGGAGCCGGCAGCCGATCGAGCTGGTCCAGCATCGGAGCGCACAGCTGGTGCAGTGCGGCGAACGCCAGGTCGAAGTCGGCCTCGACGCCGACCGCCCGGGTGGTGCGGAAGCCGGTCGCCCGGTCGGCGACGTAGTCGAGCAGGGCGGTTTTGCCGACGCCGGACTCGCCGCGCAGTACCAGCACCTGGCTCTCGCCCGTGCGGGCAGCGTCGATCAAGCGGTCCAGCGCCTTGCACTCGTCGCTTCGTCCGAGCAGGCGCTGATCGTTGCCAGCCATTAGTACCGCCCGATCTTGATGCCCGGATTCAGGCTAGCCGGTGGCGCTCTCCGGGGCAGAGGTGTCTTTGCGCCGGGCCCTGCGCAGGCCGACCCAGAATCGGGCGGCCTCACGGATCGACTCTTCGACGGGCCTCGGCTCCCAGCCCAGTTCCCTCTTGGCCTTGGAGCAGTCGACGGGCGCTTCGGCGCGCATGAGGCGCAGGGACCCCAGCGACAGTTGTTCATCGGTGCCGCGCACGGTGGCTTTCACAGTGCCGAGCGCCGCCAGCGTGTACGCGAGGGGCAACGGGATCGATTTGGTGGGCGCGGGCACACCGGCCGCCTCGGCGGCGATCCGCACGACCTCGGCGTTGCTGATCATCTTCTCCGAGATCAGATAGCGCTCGCCTACCCGGCCGCGTTCGGCCGCCAGCAGCAAGGCGCGCGCCGCATCGTCGATGCCGACCGCCTCGAGCTCGATCTTGTCCATCACGAACGGCAGCTTGCCGAACGCCGCGCCTGCGATGATCGCACCGTGCGGCGTGCGGCCCCAGTCACCCGCGCCGTACGTCGTCGACACACACATGGCCACGGCAGGCAGGCCGTGCTCGCGTGCGTAGGACAGCACGAGTTCCTCGGCCTGCACCCGAGACCGCACGTAGGGCGTCAGTCCCTTGCCGCCGTCGGCGATGATGTCGTCCTCGGTGGCGACGTGGCCGCGCTTGCGGCCGACGGTCACATAGCTGCTGGTGAAGATGAAGCGGTGCAGCCCAGCATCTTTCGCGATCTCCAGCACGTTGCGGGTGCCCTCGACGTTCGTGTGGAAGAGGGGCGCGGGATCGCGCAGCCAGCCGCGGGTGTCGACGACGCAGTAGTAGACGTCGCCGACTCCGCCCATCGCCGCGCGTAGGGTGTCGTTGTCCCAGATGTCGCCGACGAACCGTGTGACGTCGAGGTCGTCGATGCCGATGGTGTTGGCGGACTCGCGCACCATGACGCGTACGTCCTGGCCGCTCTCCGCGAGCTGGCGGGTGACGTGGCTGCCGAGGTATCCGTTGGCGCCGATGACAAGGGCGGTCACGCCTGACCTCCGTACTTCTTCAGCCAGTCGGCCGCCTCATCTGGCAAGCTGCCCAGCTCCTCGGCCTTGCGGCACCACTTCACCGCCGCCTTCACGAAACGCAGCGGGTTGTAGACGTCCTCCTGGCGGCACCAAAGGCCGTCGCCCGCGTAGGTGATGATCGAGATGTTGGTGGCGCTGATGATCGTGCCGTCGCCGGGGTCGCGCATCGGATTGTCGAGTTCGCAGATCACTCGGCCGGTCGCTTCGTCGAAAACCTTCCACAGCGCCGGAAACGACGTCATGTAGCTGCCGGGGAAGGACTCCATCGTCGCCCAGATCCAGGGCCGCACCTCCTCGCGGCCCCGCATGGTGCCCGCGGCGTGTTCGACATAGGTCACGTCGGGTGTGTACTGCTCAACCCATGGATCCCAGTCCCGGGTCTGAGCGGCGCGGTCTACCGTCGCCTCGAACTTTTCGAACGCCGCGGCCAGCTCGTCGCGGCTGAAGGTTGGGCTCGTCACATTCAGAACTAGAACACGTTCTACTGCTGTTTGTCGAGCATCGGGCGGCATCACAGTTTCGTAATCTCTGCGCGGAACACCGACGTCGCGCCGGCGGTTATGCAGGCACTATGACGCAGCAATACAACAGGAATCCCGCCGCGGTGGCGGCCTTGTCGCCCGAGCAGTACCACGTCACCCAGGAGAACGGCACCGAGCGGCCGTTCACCGGTGAGTACTGGGACAACCATGAACCCGGCATCTACGTCGACGTGGTGTCCGGCGAGCCGCTGTTCGCGTCGGTCGACAAGTTCGAAAGCGGAACGGGTTGGCCCAGCTTCACTCGACCGCTTGACGCGGCCAACGTGGTGGAGAAGCGCGACTTCTCCCACCTGATGATCCGCACCGAGGTCCGGTCGGCGCAGGGCGACAGCCATCTCGGTCACGTGTTCAAGGACGGCCCGCGATCCGAGGGTGGGTTGCGCTACTGCATCAACTCGGCTTCGCTGAAGTTCATCCACCTCGACGATCTGGACGACGCGGGGTATGGCGAGTACAAGAAGCTCTTCACAACACAGCGGGAGGCACAGGCATGAGTGAGTACAAGAGGGCGATTCTGGCCGGCGGCTGCTTCTGGGGCATGCAGGACCTGATCCGCAAGCAGCCCGGCGTCGTCGGCACCCGGGTCGGGTACACCGGTGGCGAGAACGACCACCCCACCTACCGCAACCACCCCGGCCATGCCGAGGCAATCGAGATCGTCTACGACACCGCGCAGACCGACTACCGTGCGCTGCTCGAGTTCTTCTTCCAGATTCACGATCCGACGACCAAGAACCGGCAGGGTAACGATGTCGGCACCAGCTACCGGTCGGCGATCTTCTATCTCGACGACGAGCAGAAGCGCATCGCTGACGACACCATCGCCGACGTCGACGCGTCGGGACTGTGGCCGGGCAAGGTCGTCACGGAAGTGACTCCCGCAAGCGAGTTCTGGGAGGCCGAGCCCGAGCATCAGGATTACCTGGAGCGCTATCCGAGCGGTTACACCTGCCACTTCCCGCGGGCCGGCTGGAAGCTGCCCAAGCGGGAGACCGTCTGACTATTTCCCGTGGGCGCGTAACTGATAGAGCCCATGGGTGACGGCCACGGTCTGGCCGGCTTCGTCACGGACCACGGCGTCCAGCGCGAAGTCGGCCTTTCCGTTTTCTTCGGCTTGGGTTTCGACGCGGCGTAATTCGTCTTCGGCCAGCGACGCTTCGGCCCGCAGATCCGAACGAGCCATTCCGGTGAACTCGATGTCGACCTTCTTCACCAGCGGGTAGTACTTGGCGGGATCGAAGCTGGCGATCGCGATGATCCCGCCGAGGATCTCGGCGACAGCGAACTGGACGCCGGCGTACACGACGCCGAAATGGTTGCCGTTGTCCTGCAACGGGACGGTGGCGGCGGCGAACCCGCGGCGCGCCTCGGCGGCTTTGATACCCAGCTTGTGCGCCGCGGGGATGGTCGTCGCCATCCCGTCGTTCATCATGTCGACGAGATTCATACGACGAAACTAGCCGAGGGACCTCAGCGTCGGCGCAGGGTGACCAGCCCGCCGGCTTTCGGGGTGAAGGCGATTCCGCGGAAGTGAACCTTCTCGTCGGGGGCGTTGTCGGTCTCGATCACGAAGTGCCGCAAGATCGTTCGCAATACGACATCGAGTTCGACATTTGCGAACGCCGCCCCGATGCACCTGCGCGTGCCGCCGCCGAACGGTACCCACGCCGTCGGTGTCCTGGTGTTCAGGAACCGGTTCGGGTCGAGGCGTTCGGGATCGGGGAACACGTCGGGATTGCCGTGCACGGTGGCGAGCGCGACCATCACGGTGTAGCCGTGCGGAATCCGCCATTCGCCGAGGTCGAAATGCGGTGCCAGTACGTGGCGTCCGGAGAAGTCGATCACCGTGCGGTTGCGTTGCAACTCCTGGATGAAGGCCTGACGGTACTCATTGCCGCCCGCGTCGTTCTCCTCGACCAGCTTGGCGAGGATGTCCGGGTGGCGGCGCAGCCGCTCGAACGCCCAGCCCAAGGTCGACGCGGTGGTTTCGTGGCCCGCACCCAGCAGCGTCAGCAGCTCGTCGGAGACGTCCTGATCGGACATCGGCGTGCCGTCCTCATAGGTGCTGCGTAACAGCAGCGCGAGGATGTCGGTGCGTTCCTCGAACCGCGGATCGGACTTCGCCTTGGCGATCAGCGCGAAGACGGTCCGGTCGAAGTTGCGGCGGAACTCGGTGAGCCGGCCCCACGGGCTGTAGCGGGTCGTCTTGAACGGCGGCTCCGGCAGCGTGGCCATCCGCGAACCGAGTTCTGCCCACGGCGGGATGATCTCGCGCAGATAGTCCAATTCGGCTCCGTCTGCGCCGAATACGGTCCGCAGGATCACGTTGAGCGTGATCCGGTTCATCGCCTCGAGGGTGCGAAACTCCTTGCCCTCCGGCCAGTTCGCGCTCTCGCGCAGAGTCTCCTCTTCGATGATCTTCTCGTAGTTCTTGATGCTCTGGCCGTGGAACGGCGGCGCGAGCAGCTTGCGGCGCGCGCGGTGCTCCTTGCCGTCCAGCGCGAAGACCGAGCCCGGTCCGAAGATCCTGCTGAGGTTCGGCTGGACATTGATCAGGTCGTCGGTGCTGGCCAGAAACACCTGCCGCACCAGCTTCGGATCTGATACGACCACGCTGCGGCCGAAGAACGGCACATTGATGGCGAACACGGAGCCGTAACGCTTGTGCGCGTAGCCCAAAAATCGTCGGCGGAAGCCTGCCATGAGGACCATCTGGACCGGCTTGGGCAGGCGGACGACGGGCGGATGCTTCCCCGGGGCCGTAGCGGCCTCGGTGTCGATCGTCGCTGCGTCAGTCATCGCTTCTCCTTAGCCCCCGCGGGTCTCGCTCTCCCGACGGGACTATCTGGTACTACGCTGTACCGTAGGTTTGTGTAGTACGGTACCGGTTAGTACCACCCCTTCGCAAGGGGTGCGATGGAGGCGAAATGACGACTGCGCTCAACCAGGGTGTGCGTGCTTCGCATTCCGGTGACACCCCTGATCCGTTCCGTGACCGGCTACTCGACGGCATGGCCGCATCGATCATCGAACGCGGTTTCCGCGACACCACCGTCGCCGATATCGTCCGGCACGCCCGCACCTCCAAGCGCACCTTCTACGAGCGGTTCGCCAGCAAGGAAGAGTGCCTGATCGAGCTGCTTCGCCGGAACAACGAGATCCTGATCGCCAACATCCGCAACGCCGTCGATCCCGAGGCGGACTGGGACGAGCAGATCCGCCAGGCCGTCGACGCCTACGTCGGCCACATCGAAGCGCGGCCCGAGGTGACGCTGAGCTGGATCCGTGAGCTTCCCGCGCTGGGGGCCGTGGCGCAGCCGCTGCATCGGCAGGCCATGGAGCACCTGACCGACATGCTGGTCGCACTCAGCGACAGCCCCGGTTTCCGGCGCGCGCAGATCGCACCGCTGTCGCGCCCCCTGGCGCTGATCGTGCTTGGCGGTCTGCGCGAACTGACCGCCTTGTTCGTCGAGGACGGACGCGATGTGCGCGGCATCACCGACCACGCGATCACCGCGGCAACGGCCATCCTCGGACCGCGCTAGCCGTTCTGTTCTGTGCCCTGTGCCTTAACGGGTTGATCGCACGCACCTGACGCTCGCAATCAACCCGCTAAGCACCTCCTAACCCAGGATCAGCCGCGCCGACTTCTCCAGTCGCTGCGCGATTTCCGCATACGACGCGTACCCCATCCCGGCGCGGACGAGCGCTCCCGCGTACAGCATTTCCAGCGAGTCGATCACGTCCGGGTCGATGCCGGGTCCGAGCGCCACCGTCAACCGGTCGCGGATGTCGCCGCCGATGCGCAACCGCAACACCTCGACGTCGGGGTCTTTACCCAACAGCGCGGTGGTCACGGCGCCTGCGAACTCGGGCTCGTCGGCGACCAGCAGCGCAATGTGTCGGAGCACCTCGATGACGCGTGTCGCCGGATCATCGGAGTCGTGTGCGGCGGGCGGTGACGCGGCGAGCCTGCGCCAAAACACCTCAGCAATAAGGTGTTCCTTCGACGAGAAGTAGGTGTAGGCCGTGGCTGCTCCCACGCCGGCTTCGGCGGCCACCCGGCGCACGGTCAGAGCGGCGAAACCATCTCGGTGAAGGAGCTCGACCGCGGCCCTGCCCAGACGATCGACAGTGTCGGCCTGCTTGGCGGTCAGACGGCGCCGAGTCGACTCCAAGGTCGCGTCGGACACATGTCCGGACGCTACTACAACTGCCATTGACCAGCAACGGTAGGTTGGCCTCCATGAGCGCTACCGACACTGCCCTCCCCGAGGGCGCCGCCCGCCTGTTCGCCCTCGCCGACAAGGTCACCGGTTTCATGCCTGCCGACGAGGGTCGCGTGTTGTACGACACCGCCGTTCGCTATCTGGGCGACGGTATCGGCGTCGAGATCGGCACGTACTGCGGCAAGTCGACGGTGCTGCTCGGCGCCGCGGCCCAGCAGAGCGGCGGCGTCGTCTACACCATCGACCATCACCACGGCTCCGAAGAGCATCAGCCGGGCTGGGAGTACCACGACGAGTCGATGGTCGATCCGGTGACCGGACTGTTCGACACGCTGCCGACGCTGCGCCACACCCTCGACGCCGCCGGGGTGGACGACCACGTCGTAGCGATCGTCGGCCGGTCGACGACGGTGGCCCGTGGATGGCGAACACCGTTGCGGCTCTTGTTCATCGACGGTGGCCACACCGAGGAGGCCGCGCAGCGCGACTTCGACGGCTGGGCCCGGTGGGTTGACGTAGGCGGCGCGCTGATCATCCACGACGTGTTCCCCAATCCGGACGAGGGCGGCCAGGCCCCGTACCACGTCTACCGCAGGGCGCTGGACACCGGCGATTTCCGCGAGGTGTCGGCGACGGGGTCGATGCGGGTACTGGAACGCGTGTCGGGTGTGCCCGGGGATGACCTCTGACGCGCTAGTCCGTCACTGCGGAACCCGCGACGCCATGCAGTCGGTCATCATCTCCCGCACGCGGTAGCGCTTCAGTTTCCCAGTCGCGGTCTTGGGTAATTCGGTGGCGAATTCAACGACCCGCGGCAGCTTGAACGCGGCAAGTTCGGCACGACACCATTCGATCAGTTCGACGGGGTCGACGTCATGGCCTGGTGCGGGCACCACCATCGCCACCGGTTTGTCGATTCCGTCGTCCCCTGGTGCGCCGACGACGGCGGCTTCGACAACCGACGGATGTTCGAGAAGGCGTCCCTCGACTTCGCTGGGCGACACCCAGATGCCGCCGGCCTTCAGCAGGTCGTTGGACCGCCCCAGACAGTGGTAGTAGCCGGACCCGTCGATCAGATAGGTATCACCGGTTCGAAGCCAGCCATCTTGGAAGACAGCCTGATTGGCCTCAGGGCGTTGCCAGTAGCCGGCGGCGATCGACTCGCCGTACACGTACAGGTCGCCGGGTGTTCCCGGCGCGGCGGTGCGTCCCTGGGCGTCTCGGATCTCAATCCGGTAGCCAGGCACCGGCTTTCCCGTGGTGCCTGTGCGGATGTCGCCGGGTCGGTTGGACAGGAAAATGTGCAGGGCTTCGGTCGAACCGATGCCGTCGACGATATCGACCCCGAAGCGACTCTGGAACTGACTGTGTAGCGCGACCGGTAGCACCTCGCCCGCCGAAACGCACAGACGCACCGATTCGAAAGAGTCGTCCGGCAATTCGGACTGCACCAGGCTGGAGTAGAACGTAGGCACCGCGAAAAACAGGGTGGGCGCGGTTGCCGCCAACCGCTCGCGCATCGACTCGGGCGTTGGCCGCAACGGTTGCAGAACTGAGGTCGCGCCTGCCGCGAGCGGGAAGAACAAGCTGTTTCCGATGCCATAGGCGAAGAACATCTTCGCCACCGACAGACACCGGTCCTCCTGCCGGATGTCGAGGGTTAGACGTCCGTAGGTTTCATAGACATGGCGGATGTTGGCATGTCTATGCATGGCTGCCTTCGGTTTACCGGTGGTACCGGAGGTGTAGAGCCATAGCGCGCTGGAGTCAGCATCAGTGATGGCGGGTGCCTGCGGGTCACCGAGCAGGCCCGTCCAGGAGTGGACTTGCATATTGGCACGACTCGGAGTGGGTAGCCGGTCGCTGGAAGAGGCGGCAATGAGATGTTCGACGTCACTACAGAATTCGAGGCTCGACAGCACGGCGCCGACGTAGTCCTCGGTAGCGACCACCACACGTGCGCCCGAGTCACGGATTATCTGCTCGAGCTCTCTGCTGGTCAGCATCGTCGACGTCGGCATGGCCACGAATCCGGCGTGGAAGGCGGCCAGGATGGTTTCGGCCATCTCGATGTCGTCGCTCATCACCATCGCGACCCGGTCCCTGGGCTGCAACCCGAGTGCCCGCAGTCCGCCGGCCAGGCGTGCCACGTCGTCCGAGAGCTGGCTATAGGTCCGCGTGTGAGAGCCGATCAGCGCGACCTTGTCACCGATGCCCCCGCGCACCTGGCGGTGGACCAGGAAGTCGGCGGCATTGAAGAAGTCCAGGTCCATCGCGTTCACACCCGTTCGTGGTCGAAGCTTGCACGCGCGCCCGTGCCGTATCGTCGCAACGCGCCCTCCGGCCCGGCGGCGTTGGGCCGCACGAAGATCCAGTTCTGCCAGGCCGTCAGACGCCCGAAAATCTTCGACTCTTGGGTTTCCGGGCCGACGAACCGATGGTTGGCTTCCATTCCCGTCAATGCGTCCGGTGATAGTGCCGCCCGTTCCTCGAGGACGATACGGAGTTCGTCGGCGAAATCGATGTCATCCAGCGCCGACGTGACCAACCCGAGTTCGCCCGCGGCCTCCGCGATCAAAGGTTCATTGATTCGATTGGCGACCGCGGTGAGAAGCTCGGGATGGCCGTAGAAGCGGGACTCCAGCCGCGTCAAGCCATTACCCATGGGGAACGCGCCGAAGTTCGACTCAGTCACCTCGACCGCGGCCGGACATGCGTCGGGCTCCGCATCTTCGTAAACTCCCTCGAGCATGTACTGGCGATCACAGGCCAGTGCCAACTCCAGCAGGAAGCCGACGTACGCACTGCCCGGTTCGATCACCGCGAAAAGGCTGCGACTGGTCACATCGAGACGCTTGAGTGTCCGCTTGTAGTAGTGGATCACCTCGTTGACGAACCAGTCGTGGGCGAGTTCGCGGAGCTGCTTGTCATACGCCCGGGCGTTGTCTTGATTCCCGAGCACCCGGAAAACCCATGTCCCTAGGTCGATCTCATTGGTTCGAAGGTGCAAGATCAGGTCGTCCAGCTCGCGGGTGAGCGCGAGCGGGTAGTAGTCGTCCCCCTGCGAGAGGACGGCAGCGGCATCGGCTGGCGGAACCGATTCCGGTGCCGACACCTCGATGTCGACGCGACGTCCCGTCCGGTCCAACGTGGCACGAACATGCCGGTAGATGATCTCATCGTCGTCGTTCCGCCGCGACAGTCGTGTCAGGGTGACGCCGTTGGGGCTGTCAGGCCGGGTTGACCGGTTGGCCGCCTGCTCGGCCAGCGCGTGAACCCGCGCATCAAATTGTGCGGGTGCCACCGTCTCGTCTATGAGGCCCCACTCGACCGCGGTATGCCCTCGAACCCCTTCGGATTTCGTCGCAAATACGTCTGCTCGGTCCTTTCGGACCTTGCGTTTGTCGACAACGCGTGTCAGGCCACCGGTCCCCGGAAGCACGCCCAACAACGGCACCTCTGGCAAGGACACCGCCGAGGAACCGTCGTCGACCAGGACTATCTGCTCGCACGCCAGCGCCAACTCGTATCCGCCACCCGCGGCGGTGCCGTTGAGCGCGGCTATGTACGTCTGGCCGGAGTGCTGCGTGGCATCCTCGATCCCGTTGCGCGTCTCGTTGGTGAACTTGCAAAAGTTCACCTTCCACGTGTGCGGTGACTGAGCCAACATCCGGATGTTGGCACCGGCACAGAACATTCGATCCATTCCGCCGCTTACGACAACGGCCTTGACCTCAGGGTGTTCGAAGCGCAGACGCTGTACCGCGTCGTACAGTTCGATGTCCACACCCAGGTCGTAGGAGTTCATCTTGAGCTCGTATCCGGGGACGATCCCGGCGTGCGGATCGACGCTGAGCGTGAGGGTCGCGACCGGCCCGTCGGTCTCCAGCCGCCAATGTCGATACTCGGCGGGTTCGGTCACAAACGAAACAATCGTGGCATCGGGCGCGATCGGCGGTGCCGTCGTGGCAGCGGTCATGACAGCCTCCTCAGGTCAACGCTTCTTCGCGAAGATGTACGTAATCGAATTCGACTGGCTGCTCGTTGATTCCGGTCTTCGGAGGCGCGATCCAGCCGGCGAATTCACCGGGCTGGTAGTGGGGCACCATCAGTGCGGCCACGCGCGAGCGGTCTTCATCGGTCGGCAGCCAGTCGTCTGCGCGACGATGCCAATCCTCGGCGGTCATCACGTCACCGTCCGGCGAGATGAAGTGACCGCCGTAGTTGCCGATCTTTCGGTTGAAGCCCTCATGCGGGAGCGTGAGCCGCTGATCGAGCCCCGCGTTCTCCAACGCCCGATTCCACTTCCGGACGCCTTTTCGGCAATCGGCAACGTATTCGTCGCGGAGATCGAGGTTGAGCGCGGTGAGGTACGGTACCGATTCCTCGACGATGCGA
Source organism: Mycobacterium barrassiae (assembly GCF_025822765.1). Taxonomy (GTDB): domain Bacteria; phylum Actinomycetota; class Actinomycetes; order Mycobacteriales; family Mycobacteriaceae; genus Mycobacterium; species Mycobacterium barrassiae. The sequence goes on from NZ_JACKUK010000028.1 coordinate 46,161, forward strand.
CCGTCAGCCACCATGCGCACCGGGTAGATCGCCTCAGTGAGGAGGTGATCGTCGTTGCGGCGGGTTTCCAACCAGCGCCCCTTGAGCCCACCCGTGTAGTAAGCGGCGGCGTTGGTTGACTGCTCAGAACCGAAAAGGTCCAACGACACCGAGAATTGGGCATTCAGATACTTCTGGATGACCGACAGCGGGATGCCACCGTATTCGAAGATGTCGTCGGTGTTGTGCGCAGCCATCAACTCCGCTGTGCGCTCGACCGTACGTTCCACCCCGGTGGTCCCGACAAACATGTGGTGAGCTTCTTCCTTGAGCATGAACTCACAGGTCCGCGCCAAGGGATCGAATGCCGACTCCTTCAATGTTCCCAGCTGATACTTGCCGTCGCGGTCGGTGAAGTAGGTGAACATGAAGAACTGCAACCAGTCGGTGGTCTTCTCGTTGAACGCACCGAGGATTCGCGGCGTGTTGACATCGCCGGAGTTTCGCTTCAGCAGCTGTTCGGCCTCGTCTCTGCCGTCACGACCGAAGTATGCGTGCAGTAGATACACCATCGCCCAGAGGTGGCGTCCCTCTTCGACATTGACCTGGAACAGGTTCCGGAGATCGTAGATGCTCGGTGCGGTGCGGCCCAGAATCCGCTGTTGCTCAACGGATGCCGGCTCGGTGTCGCCCTGCACGATGATCAGGCGCATCAGCTCCGCCCGGTATTCGCCGGGCACCTCTTGCCACGCCGGCTCGCCCTTGTGTTGTCCGAAACCGATCCTTCGATCGCCGTCGCGCTCGGCTAGGAAGATGCCCCAGCGGTATTCGTTCATCGGCACATGTTCGAAGTGCGCCCAGCCGTCGCGTCCGACGGCGACCGCTGTCCGCAGATAGACGTCCTTTGTCGGCAGCTCAGGTCCTAGCGACTGCCACCAGTCCCGGAACTTCGGCTGCCAACCCTCGAGTGCCCGCTGCAGCCGACGGTCCTGTGACAGGTTGACGTTGTTTGGGATCCGCTGGCTGTAGTCGATCCTGCTCAGCGGCCCGGTCGGAACCGGTGCCGTGCCTGTTTGCGCCCGCTCGACTGCCATGTTGCCTCCAACGTCGGTGCGTCAATATTCTACGTTCAGTCTGCGGTTCGCAATAGTCATGTAGCAGATTCTTGATCATGACACCCGGTAACGGCCCGCTTGGTTCTACGCAGATCCGTGATCCGCTGTATGAACGTCACACTTGTCGAAGGAATCGCGCGTTGAGTACGAAAGGATGGGCTCATGGGTCCGGAGCCTCGCGAGTTGGGGTCGAGCGCGCGAAGCCTGTTGCTCACCATCCTGGGTGAGTTCGTGCGCCCTCGCGGCGTCCCGGTGTGGACGGCAACCTTGGTGGCGGGACTCGCAGCGCTCGGCGTCGAGGAAAAAGCCGCCCGCCAGGCGATCGCACGGTCGGCAGCCCACGGGGTGCTGGAGTCGCGGAAGTCCGGGCGCCGGGTGTCGTGGCAGATGACTACGGCTGGAACTCGGCTGCTGACGGACGGCGCTCGACGGATCTACGGCTTCCTGATAGACACATCGGCCTGGGACGGAGAGTGGCTCGTCCTCTCGGTCGGTATTCCGGAGTCGCAGCGGCAGCTGCGCCAGCAGTTGCGCACCCGGCTCACGTGGTTGGGAATGGGCTCACCCACCCCGGGAATCTGGATTCTTCCCGACGTGACCAAAGTCGGCGAGGTGGCGACGATCATCGACGACCTCGGCCTCGCGGGGCACGCTTTCGCCTGGACCGGCAAGCTCGCCTCCATCGGCAAAACCGATTCACTGATCGGAGACGCATGGAATCTGAGCGCAGTCGAAGACCGCTACGCAGACTTCCTCAGTACATTCGGCAAGCTGCGGGCCACCACACCGGCCGAGGCGTACGTAGCCCAGGTCCGCCTGGTTCATGCCTGGCGACGATTTCCATTCCTGGATCCCGCGCTTCCACGTGAACTGCTCGATCACGATTGGCCGGGCCCTCAGGCGGCGGCGCTCTTCCACCGTCGCCACGACGAATGGCACAGCCAAGCCCAGACATACTGGACCGAATTGGAGGCGCTAACCGGGAGACGCTAGCGATCGCTGGTCGCGCACTCGCAGTCGTACTCGCCCTCGAGGCCGCGGGGCAGGTCCGCGCCGCGGAAGATGCCGCTGGCCGCCGTCGTGCGCGATAACGCATCGGCCGCGAGGATCATCGCCGCACCGGTCCACGTGGTGCGCTCGACGGGCCACCGCTTGCCATCGGCATAGACCAAACCGGTCCAGTACGACCCGTCCTCTTCGCGCAGATGATGCATCGAGGCGAACTGCTCATGTGCACGGACTGTATCGCCGATGGCGTCCAATGCCATTACCAGCTCGCAGGTTTCGGCTCCGGTCACCCACGGCCGGTCGTCGACGCAGCGGATGCCGAGGCCGGGCACGACGAAGTCGTCCCATCGTTCGTCGATGCGTGACCGGGCGGGCGCACCACGCAAGGCGCCGCCAAGCACCGGGTAGTACCACTCCATCGACCAACGGTCCTTGGTGACGAAGGCGTCCGGGTGCTCGGCGATCACGTGACCGAGCCGGCCGGCCGCGAGCTCCCATTCCGGCTGCGGATCGTCGAAGTAGTCTGCGAGCGCAAGCGCACACCGGAGGCTGTGATAGATGCTCGCGCAACCGGTGAGCAGTGCTTCCGGTTCCAGCCCCGACGGGCTTCTTGCCCAAGCGATTTCACCACCGCTGAGCTGCATGTCGAGTACGAAGTCGACGGCCTTTGTGACGACCGGCCACATCGTCTCGGCGAATCGACGGTCGCGGGTGATCAGCACGTGGTGCCAGACGCCGGTCGCGATGTAGGCGCAGAAGTTGCTGTCGCTGTTGGCATCCTCGATGACGCCGTTGCGCACCTGGATCGGCCATGAGCCGTCGGGCCGCTGCATATTGCGACACCACTCGAACGCGCCGCGCGCGGGCTCGAGAAGTCCGGCCGCCGTCAGCGCCATCGCGTTCTCGACGTGGTCCCAGGGATCGGTGTGGCCGCCCTCGAACCACGGAATAGCTCCAGAGGACTCCTGCGTGTCGGCGATCGATCGAGCGGTCTGGCGGCATTGCGCCGGCGTCAGAACACCGGGCACGCCGGGCACGTTAGGAGACAGCAACAGGTACCACCGGCTTCTTGAAATACATGGCGACGCTCTTGCCGATCAGCGGGTTCAGCACTGACTCCGCCGTCCGCGTGAGCCAGGGTCGGCTCATCATGTCCCACACCAGCAGCTTGTGATATGCCGTCACCGCTGGGTGATCCGACTTCTCCGTTCCGACAGCGCATTTCAGCCACCAATAGGGAGCGTGCAGCGCATGCGCATGGTGGGTGCCGGTGAGTGTCAGGCCGTGCGCGAGCACCTTGTCCCGCAGCGCGTCGCCCTTGTAGATCCTGATGTGCCCGCCCTCATTGGCGTGGTACTCGTCGGACAAAATCCAGCACACCTTCTCGGGCAGCCAGCGGGGAACCGTGATCGCCAGGGCGCCACCGGGTTTGAGGACTCGAACGAGTTCTGCGATCGCTCGGTCGTCCTCGGGTACGTGCTCGAGGATTTCCGACGCGATGACGCAGTCGAAGGTGCCGTCGCCGTACGGCAGGCCCAGCGCGTCGCCCTTGACCACCTCGGCCTTCGCCGACGCCGGCACCTCGCCCTTGTCCTTCATCGCCTTCAGGATCTCGTCGACGTTGTTGAGATCCTCGACGTTCTGATCGAAGCCGATGACGTCGGCGCCTCGCCGGTAGGCCTCGAAAGTGTGCCTGCCTGCGCCGCAGCCGACGTCGATCACCTTCGTGCCTGCGCCGACACCGAGCCGGTCATAGTCGACGGTCAGCATTTCGCGACCCGCTCACACGCCTGCTCGTACACCGCAACCGTCTGTGCCGCAACGGATTCCCAGCTGAACACATCCAGTGCACGCTGTCGGCCGTTCGCACCGAGCCGGCGTAGTTCCAGCGGCGAGTCGAGGAGTTCGCCGAGCACCCTGGTCAACTCATCGACGTCGGCCGGGGTCACCAACCGCGCGCATTCACCGTCGGCGCCGACCACCTCGGGCAGCGCTCCCGCCCGACTGGCGACGATCGGCGTGCCACTGGCCATCGCCTCCACCGCAGGCAGCGAGAAGCCCTCGTAAAGCGAAGGGATGCAGGCGACTTCGGCCGACGCCAGCAGGTCGGCGAGCTCTGCATCGGTCAGCCCGCTCGAGCTGTGCACGATGTCGGAGATGCCCAACTCCGCGATCAGCTTCTCGGTCGGGCCATTGGGTTCGAGCTTGGCGACGAGCTGCAACTCGAGGTCGCGTTCGACGCGCAGCCGCGCGACGGCGTTCAGCAGATGCGCGACGCCCTTCAGCGGCACGTCGGCACTTGCGATCGCGATGATGCGGTTACGCACCCGACGTTCGGCGGGCTTGAACAGTTCGGTGTCGACGCCCAGCGGTACGACGTGCAGCTGGTTCGGCGTCACGCCGAAGTCCTCGGCGATGTCGGCGGCCGACGTCGATGAGACCGTGAGCAGTTCGGGGATCCGTCGCGCGACATCCTTCTGCATCTCGGCGAAGCCGTACCAGCGGCGCACCAACGGCTTACGCCACCACGGTGCCGCCGCAACGTCGAGCACGCGATCGCGAGTGATCGGATGGTGCACGGTCGCCACCACCGGCAAGCCGATGTCCGCGATTTTCAGCAGCCCGGAGCCCAGGCACTGGTTGTCGTGCACCACGTCGAAGTCGTCCCGCCGCTCGGCCAGCACGCGCGCAGCACGCAGGCTGAACGTCTTCGGCTCCGGGAAACCCGCGGTCCACGTCGTCAGCAGCTCGCGAAGGTCGATCGTCGTCTTGATCTCGTTGGGCCACGGAATGCGGAACGGGTCCGGCTCGCGGTAGAGGTCGAGGCTCGGCACCTTGGTCAGGCGCACCCGCGGATCGAGGCCCTCGGGGTACGGCTGGCCGGAGAACACCTCGACGTCATGGCCCAGCTCGACGAGTCCCCTGGACAGGTGGCGGACGTAGACCCCCTGCCCGCCGCAATGGGTCTTACTCCGGTACGACAACAAAGCGATGCGCATGCTCAACTCACGGCAATGCGCGCTTGCGGACACGTCCAGGCCCGGTGAGCAGGACAAATCACATCACTCAAAGACCCCGAACCTTTCTGGACATGTGTCCAGACTATAGTTTGACTAGCTATCGGACGCAACGCGTCCCTACTGCTCTGACTACCACATACGGTGCGGGGCGCGCTCTCCGACCTCTCTCCGCCGACCGCCTCGCAAGCTCACGGCTCCTGCTGCTCCGGCGGGAATCCCCCGGTGGCGACCGGACCCCAGCGCGTGGGTGTGACGCGGATCAGACACTTGCCCTGATCGACCATCGCCTGCCGGTACTCATCCCAGTCGGGATGCTCGCCGGAGATGGCACGGAAGTAGTCCACGAGCGGTTCGACGGCATCGGGGAGGTCGATTACCTCGGCAACGCCGTCGACCTGCACGTAGGCTCCGTTGAACTCGTCGGACAGCACGGTGACGCTCGCGCGCGGCGTGCGCCGGATGTTGGCGGACTTGGCCCGCTGCGGATAGCTCGCGATCACAATGCGGCCTTGATCGTCGACGCCGCCCGTCACCGGCGAACTCTGCAAGGAGCCGTCGGATCGAAATGTGGTGAGGACCATACGATGTCGTGGTCTGACAAAGTCCAGCAGCTGAGGCAGATCGACAGCGTCGGCGGTCGCGTACTTTCTGGCCATGACCCAACACTAGTGACGGGATAGCGATGGAAGCCTTCGAGAAGCTCGTCTCCATGCTCGACTATCCGATGTATGTCGTCACCACCCGCGCCGGCGACGAACGCTCCGGATGTCTGGTCGGGTTCACCAGCCAGGTGAGCATCGGACCGCCGCGGTTCCTGGTCGGCCTGTCGAACAAGAACCACACCTACCGGGTCGCGCGCGACGCGACGCATCTGGCCGTCCATCTCCTGCCGCGACGACACCGCGAATTGGCCCGGCTGTTCGGCAGCGAGACCACCGATCATGTGGACAAGTTCAGCCGGTGCGGGTGGCGCGAAGGCCCGCACGAGATGCCGATCCTCGACGACGCGGCGGGCTGGTTCGTCGGTGAGGTGCTCAACCGCTACGACCTCGGGGACCACGTCGGCTTTCTGTTGGAACCCGTCACCGGCGACGCCCCTGACTCGTTCGAGCAGCTGGTGACCTTTTCCGATGTCCGAGACCTGGAGCCCGGACACGAGGCGTGACTGCTCGACGGTCCGCGGATCCGTCGCCCACTCCGCACCGAGCGTGCGTCCACTGCGAAATTCCGGCCAGCTTTTCGCGGTGACCGCACATTCGGCGGTCGCGGAGAACTTTCGTCACGTGTCATAAGACGGCGCTATGCTTCGAACATGCGTTCGGATAAAGAGATGCTCGTCGAAGCACTGGATGCCATCGAAGCGGGCTGCCGAGCTGTTGGGGTGTTTCCGTTGGAGACGTTGTCACGTTCCGACGGGCAGGCCCTGCTGGCGCGGCTCGACCAGTTGGACCAGAAGATCGTCGCCGTGCACCGCCGACTCCAGGGCCGGCTGATCACTACGGCGCGCGGGGTCACGGGTCGGACTTGCGCTTGAGCGTCCATGCCGGGATCCAATGCGTCACCGCTTTGCGGCGGGCACCGTAGGCGATCTCGTAGGTGACCAGGCCCCACCAGTAGCCCTGTTCGCAAGTGCCCCAACACGTCAGCTTGCCCTCGACGATCGAGTGCAGTTGCAGTCCGGCGGGGTTGTAGCCACCGGTTCGATGTGGCTCGCGCGGGAACACCGCCGCGAGGTCGACGAGCACCGTGACAGGTGGGTCGACCCGGCGGAACGCCGGCGCTACCGGCTGCCCGTTGTAGCCGATGGATTGAAGCTCACCCACCGTTCGATCATACGTTCGAATACGGCAGTACGAACGCGACCGGTTGCGGGAAGCCCAGCCCGACCAACCGCGACTCGCGCACTGCCGCGACGTCCACCGAACGGACCTCCCCGGACGACGGTTCGTAGCAGCTCAACCTCTGGTCGTCGGCATCGACGATCAGCACCCAGTGCCGAGGGATCACCCGCCCGACGAGCATCGCGACCGGCCGACCCCTCCCAGCGGCGGCGACCACATCACCCAGGCTGTCGCGACGGCCCCAGCGACGGCCCCGGAAGAGACGCCAGCGGTACCAGACCCCTGCCGTCGCACCCTCGGCAGTGAGTGCGCGCGCCATGCCCCACGGCGTCGTGCCGAGCCGACGCGGCCAGATCCGGTTCACGTCGGCATGCACGCGTAGTTGTTCGGCATCGAACAGAGCGGCACCGGACACCGGGTCTGCGAACGCGGCGCGACGACGCGGGTCGAGCATTGCGCCCGCCATCAACGCGGCCGACGGACCACACGTCACCCCGTCGCGTTGGCGCAGCCGCAGACCCTCGAGCTTCATCGGCTCAAGTGTGGCATCGGCCGGTCCAATTCCATTCGGTGATTGTGGGCCATTCGCTGTTCCCACAGCGCAATTCCTGCCAATTGGCAATCAATTACTGCCATCGGAATTAAATCCCTGACCTCCTGGTTTACAAGATCAGCTGCAGCGCGAACCGCGACATATGCCACGGCTCGAAATACGAAGAGGGAAGAAAGAAGAAGGCTCCAAAAATGAAGAAGTTTGGATTCGCCACCGTCGCCGCGAGTGCACTGACCGCCGCCTTCCTCGGACTGGCCGCTCCGGCGCTGGCCGCACCGTCAGGACCCGGGAACGCTCAAGACACGATCAGCGATCTCCAGGCGCAGGGCTACACCGTCATCGTCAACCGCATCGGTAACGCTCCGCTCGACAAGGCGACCGTTGTCGCAGTGCGGCCCGGGCATAGCTACACCCGAACCGACAGCAGCCAACCAGGTGAAGATCGCATCACCACGCTGCTGAGCAAGACGGTCTACGTCGACGTGAAGTAGCGCGAGGTGAATTAGCCCCTCACCTCGACAAGCCTCCCGATGCCTCCCCCCGGGCGTCGGGAGGCTTGTCCGTTTCCGTGAACAAGTGTTTCGGATCGCCGGCGGGCGGTTAATCGAGACCCAATGGGCTTCGACATCACCCCGACCGCTGCGCAGCACGACCTGGCACGCCGCACACACGAATTCGCCGAGAACGTGGTGCGGCCGGTGGCAGCCGACTACGACCAGCGCCAGGAGTTCCCATGGCCGGTCCTCGAGGAGGCGGCGACTCAGGGCTTCTACAGTCCGCTGTTCTACCGCGACCTCATCGGCGATCCCACCGGCCTCTCCCTGCCGATGTTCATGGAGGAGCTGTTCTGGGGCTGCGCCGGCATCGGGCTGGCCGTCGTGATGCCCGCGCTCGCGCTCTCGGCCATCGGCCAGGCGGCCTCACCGGAACAGATGCTCCAGTGGGCACCTGAATGCTTCGGCACGCCAGGCGATCTCAAACTCGCCGCCCTGGCAATCTCCGAACCCGAGGGCGGCAGCGACGTCCGCAACCTGCGGACCACCGCCCGCCGTGACGGTTCGGGGCCGGACGCCGACTGGATCATCAACGGCCACAAGATGTGGATCGGCAACGGCGGCATCGCCAACGTCCACGTGGTCAACGCCGTCGACGACCAGGAGCTGGGGCACAAAGGACAGGCGCTGTTCATCGTGCCCGGCGGAACCCCCGGGTTGGAGCTGGTCCGCAAGCTCGACAAGCTCGGCTGCCGCGCCTCGCACACCGCCGAGCTCAAGTTCAACGACGTCCGGGTCCCTGCCGCCAACCTGCTCGGCGGGCAGGACAGGCTCGACCACAAACTCGCCAAGGCGCGCGAGGCGATCGAAGGCGGCGCACGTTCCGGCTCCGCCACCCTCGGCACCTTCGAGCAGACGCGACCGATGGTGGCGGCGCAGGCCCTCGGAATCGCGCGGGCCGCACTGGAATACGCCACCGAGTACGCCAACGGGCGTGAGGCGTTCGGCGCGCCGATCATCGACAACCAGGGCATCGCCTTTCCGCTTGCCGATCTCGCCACCGGCATCGACGCCGCACGGTTGCTCACCTGGCGGGCATCCTGGATGGCGGCGAGCGGTATCCCGTTCGAGCGTGGTGAGGGATCGATGTCCAAGCTCGCGGCGAGCGAGGTGGCCGTGCGGACCACCGAGCGCGGCATCCAGACCATGGGTGGCTGGGGCTACGTCAAGGACCATCCTGTCGAGAAGTGGTACCGGGATGCCAAGCTGTACACCATCTTCGAGGGCACCAGCGAGATCCAGCGCATCGTCATCTCCAACGCCCTCGGCGCCGCCGCAGGTAAGCCGCCGCTGCACGTCGACCTCGAACCCACCGGCGGTCCGTTCAACCGGATGTTCGGTCGCGGTACACCGGCACGCACCCAGGCCGGCAGCGCCGCACTCGCGGTGAAGGACCGCATTCCCGCCCCGGTCATGAGGCTGGCGATGAAGGTGTTGCAGCCACCGCGCAAATGACCTACAGCACCTGCTCGGACGGCGGTGACGCTGCGCTCGTGTCCATCTCGGTGCCCGCGGGTGTCATCTCCGCCTCCAATGCCGCTACTGCGGAGTCGAATTCGGGCCGTACCCAGAATCCGGAATGCCCGCAGACTGGCGGATAGGTGCCGTCGGGCCGCACGGTGAGCGCCTCCACGTCGAGCAGGCGGAAGTCGATATCGACCAGAGCCTCGGCCATGGCGCGGTTCGCCTTGTCACTCACCCACGAACCGATCGGATCGGACAGCGCCCACAGGTTGATCCACCGAGATCGTTGTCGCACAGCGAGTCTCGGCAGCGCGCCGGTCCCGAAGTACGCCGGGAAGTTACGCGCGTACAGCCGGCGCAGCGGTGAACCGAAGGTCAGCAGCGCCACCCGTGCCCTGCTGTCGTCGTCGTACTGCAACAAGGTCGCCGCTGCAATGACGGTGCCCTGACTGTGGGCCGCGATCACCACCCGGGTGTCCGGCTCGGCGGACAGCACCCTGAGCCGGTCCAGCAGTTCCGGCACGGTCCGCTCGGCGTAACACGGCGGCGTGAGCGGATGGTTGGCGCGCGGCCAGAACGTGATGACGTCCCACAGCACGGCCACCACCCGGCGCATCTGGCGGTCCCGATATGCCTGCACCGCAACGACAACCAGCCCAACCGCCAGGGACAGTGTGATGATCACGCTCGCCCTGGTGATCGTCGGTGAATAGCCCGGCAGCGCCTCGAACCCACCTCGTTCGGACACATACCAGGCCGTCAGCGCCGCGATCACCACGACGGCCACCAACGCCACACCACCGATCAACGTGACGCCCAAGTCGGTCAGCCCCGCGACCGCCCGCGACCGAGCGACCTGCCTCGCGCGCGCGTCGTTCTCGGCGGTACCCGGATAGTCGGCGAGCACCGCGGGCAGTTCGGCCCTCGTCCTGCTTGGAAGAACCACCCACCACACCGCAAGGACCACCGCGATGATCACCACGATCATCACCCCGATCGTGACGGCCGCCCAGAGGTACGGCGGCGGGACGATCAAAGGGGATTCGGCGTTCAGCGCCTCGACCCTGTCCGCGAACGCCGCGGCGGTGTTCCCCAGCGTCGTCGCCCGCTTTCCGAGTGCGGCGTTGGCGGCCGCGGTGGAGATCACCGCGTCGCCGAGGACCTGCGCGGTCAACAAGCCGATACCGACGCTGAACGCACCGCCCATGAGCCAGGCGATCAGCGCGACGAACGGCGCCGTCAGTCCGCGCAGCGTCGGGCGCCACGCGGGGTCGGCCGCCTTCGGTTGCCCACGCATCGACCATGCGGTGAACGCGAACAGCAGGACCAGCAGCGCCACGTGGACACCGAGCAGAACGTAGATCGCCCCGCGCAACCCCGGGAAGTGGGTGGGCGCTTTCGGATACTCGACGTCGGCGATCGCCACCCACACCAGCGTTACGATCAACAGCCCCAACGAGATCCAGCGCAACAGCAGAAGCGGGCGCGTCAGCCTGTCGGCGCCGCTGCCGCCGCGGGCGGTCGCCCGGTTCCAGGCCGTGGCCAGCACCGCGATCGCGAGGATGAGGCCGTTGGCGACCAGCAGTGCCGTCCCGACCCCGGCAGGGGTCGTGCTCAGCGGCGCCGCGAGGGTCAGCGCGGCGACCCCGGCCGTCCACGCCATCACATGGCAGGCACGCAACCGCAGCACCGACGGATCGATGCACCAGAACGTGTCCGATTCCAGCGGCACCTCGTCGGCCGACACCGCCGGATTCGGCGGCCTGCCAACCTCTCTCGTGTTTTCCTTACCGAGCCGCCACAACGCGATGATCACCAGGACCAGCGGCACCGCGCTCAGCGCCACCTGCGTCCCGCGCGGCATCGTCGCGAGCCACGAAATCGGGCCCCACTGCGCCGCGCACTGCGGTAGGGCGACGCACTGCCACACCGTCACGTCCATGACCGCGACGGCGGTCGCCAGCATCAACGTCAGGGTGAACGACAGCGCGATCAACCTCAGCAGCGCCACCGCGATCGACGCGGCGCGGCGCTGCCCGGCGACGGGCGGCAGCATCCAATGCGCGAGGTTGATGAAGATGAACGGCAGGAACAGCAGCCACACCGCTCGGCTCGCCCGTCCGGAGGTCAGTCCGCCCCACGAATACGCCTCGACCACGCGGTGCCATGCCGATCCGCCCTCGGTGCGCTGGGCGTCGTCGATCCACGGCTGTCTGCGGTAGAACCCGGCCGACTTGTCGCCGGCCCGCTGGTCGAGGAATTCGGCGGGGCAGCCCAGCAGGGCCTCCGGCGGTGTTCCGGATACGCCGTGCACCCGGAGTTCGACGACGGTGCCGCCCTCGGCCATCTCTCAATGGTGGCGCGAGGTTTGGCAGATGTTCCAGCGGGCACGCCACAGGAGGCTCATCAATCTCCAGGAGGATGCGATGCGAGCAGTTACGTGGCAGGGGCGGCGGAAGGTTTCCGTCGACACTGTGCCCGATCCGGTGATCAAGGAACCCAACGACGCGATCATCCGGGTGACGAGCACGAACATCTGCGGGTCCGATCTGCACCTCTACGAGGTGCTCGGCGCGTTCATGAATCCCGGCGACATCCTCGGACACGAGGCGATGGGCGTGGTCGAAGAAGTCGGCCGCGACGTCGACAACCTCGCCGTCGGCGACCGCATCGTGATCCCGTTCAACATCAGCTGCGGGCAGTGCTTCATGTGCGATCACGGCCTACAGAGCCAGTGCGAGACGACTCAGAATCGCGACCAGGGCACGGGTGCGGCACTGTTCGGGTATTCGAAGCTCTACGGCGAGGTCGCCGGCGGGCAGGCCGAATACCTGCGAGTGCCGCAAGCGCAGTACACCCACATCAAGGTGCCCGACGACGCACCCGACGAACGCTATGTCTATCTCTCCGATGTGCTGCCCACCGCGTGGCAGGCGGTCGAGTACGCCGACGTGCCCGACGGCGGCACGCTCGTGGTGCTCGGCCTGGGTCCGATCGGTGCGATGGCCTGCCGCATCGCGGCGCACCGCAAGAAGGCGACGGTGATCGGTGTCGATCTGGTCCCCGAGCGGTTGGACCGCGTCCGCCAGTACTGCTCGGAGGTCGTCGACCTCCGCCGCGAGGACGCCGAAGAGGTGGTGCAGAGCTACACCGAGGGCCGTGGTGCCGACGCGGTCATCGACGCCGTCGGCATGGAGGCGCACGGCTCGCCGGTGGCCGAGGCCGCGCAGACCGCCAGCGGTTTTCTGCCGTCGCCGGTGGGTCGCGTCGTGATGAAGCACGCCGGGGTGGATCGCCTCGCCGCGTTCAACATGGCGATCGCGCTGGTGCGCCGGGGCGGCACCATCTCGCTGTCCGGGGTTTACGGCGGCGCCGCAAGCCCGGTCAACCTGATGACGTTGTTCGACAAGCAGATTCAGCTGCGCATGGGACAGGCCAATGTCAAGAAGTGGATCCCGGACATCATGCCGCTGCTCACCGACGACGATCCGCTCGGCGTTGAGCAGTTCGCCACGCACCGGCTTCCGCTCTCGGCCGCGCCCGACGCCTACGAGACATTCCAGAAGAAGGAGGACGGCATGGTCAAGGTGGTCCTGACACCCTGATGGACCAATCCGAGGCGCCGATACTGGACGGCCTGGTCGACTATCGGCGAAGCAACCGCTACGGATACACGCCACCCGGCCACCGGCAGGGACGCGGTGTTGATGACCGCGTGCTGGCTGTCCTCGGCGACCAGCCGTTCGCCAACGATGTCTTGGTCAGCGGCGGTCTCGACGACCGCCGGATGCGCAACGAGTACCTCAAGCGCGCGGAGGCTCTGATGGCGGAGGCCGTCGGCGCAGACATCGCGTGGTTCTCCACCTGCGGCAGTTCACTTTCTGTGAAGGCCGCAATGATGGCAGTCGCCGGCGGGGATGGCGGATTGCTCGTTCCGCGCGACAGCCACAAGTCGATCGTGGCCGGGCTGATCTTCTCCGGCGTTCAGCCGTATTGGGTCACACCTCGCTGGGACGCCGAGCGGCACTTCTCCCATCCGCCGTCGGCCCAGGATTTCGCGGACGCGTGGGACCGCCACCCGGACGCGGCAGGGGCGCTGGTTGTCAGTCCGAGTCCGTACGGCACCTGCACCGACCTGGAAGGCATCGCGCAGGTATGCCACGACCGCGACAAACGACTCATCGTCGACGAGGCGTGGGGCGCCCATCTGCCCTTCCATGAGGACCTGCCTACGTGGGCGATGGACGCTGGTGCCGACGTCTGCGTCGTCAGCGTGCACAAAATGGGCGCCGGATTCGAACAGGGGTCGGTCTTCCACCTGCAGGGCGACCTGGTCGACAAGGACCGCCTGTCAGCATGTGCCGACCTGCTGATGACGACGAGTCCGAATGCGATGGTGTACGCCGGGATCGACGGATGGCGCCGCCACATGGTCGACAGCGGCCGCGAATTACTCGGGGCTGCACTGGAACTCGTCCATGGATTACGCGCCGACATCGAGTTGATCCCCGATATCGAGGTGCTCGACGACGAGCTGCTCGGGGTCGAGGCCTCCCACGACCTCGACCGATTGCAGATCCTGATGGACGTCTCGGCCACCGGGGTGTCGGGCTATCAGACGGCCGACTGGTTGCGGCAGAACCGGCACATCGACCTCGGGATGAGCGACCACCGCCGCGTGCTGGCGACCATGTCGTTCGCCGATGACAAGGCCACCGCGGAGCGGTTGCTCGACTCCTTGTGGGCGTGGCGGAAGGCCGCCAACGAATTCGAACCGTCTGCGCCGATCCGGCTGCCGTCGCCGTCGGAGATTCAGCTGGAGACCGTGCAGTCTCCGCGCGACGCCTTCTTCGGACGTGTCGAGGAGGTCCCGGCCGCCGAGGCGTGCGGTCGCATCTCGGCCGAGCAGATCACCCCGTATCCGCCGGGCATACCGGCCGTCGTCCCCGGTGAGCGCCTCAACGACGCGGTGATCGACTACCTGCGCGACGGGCTGAAAGCCGGGATGAACGTCCCCGACGCGGCCGATACCTCACTGCAGACTTTTCGCGTCTCCGGTAGGTGATACCCCTGGTTTCAGTACACGGAGTTTTGGCAACATTACCGACGGGTAAGTTCCTTTCGGCTGGCACTCGACGGGTGGGATGACAATGGAGTTCCTTGCTCAGGGCGACGAGGGCGGTGGCGCCGCACTCAACGAGATCATCGGTTTGACGGTCGCCGCCGGGATCGTCGCGGCGATTCTGCTGTGGGTGGGCTGGATGCACCGCAATCACAAGATTTCGTGGCTGGCGGGCCTGGCCGAGTGGTCGGGACGAAGGTTCAAACGGCCGTCGTGGGTGGCGCTGCCGATCGCACTGTTCATCGCGTCCATCATCTGCGCACTGTTCGGCTTCATCTGGGACGTCAGCCTGCACATCGGCAACGGCCGCGACGACGGCGCGCTAGCCAACCCGGCGCACTACTTCATCCTCATCGGTCTGTTCGGCATCTTCGTGGCCGGGTGCACGGCCGTGGTCCTGCCCAGAGGCGAGGCCGAACGGCCCGGTCCGGCAGCCGTCCGCATCACCGACGACTGGTACGCACCGGTCGGCGGCCTCGTGATGGCCGGCTGCGGCCTGTACGCGCTCATGGGCTTTCCGCTTGACGACGTGTGGCATCGCATCTTCGGTCAGGACGTCACGCTGTGGGGTCCGACCCACTTGATGATGATCGGCGGTGCCGGCTTCTCCACGCTCGCCGCGCTGTACCTCGAATACGAGGGCCGCAAGGTCAGGACCGACGACACCCCGCCGGATGGCATCGGCCTCAAGTTCGTCCAGTACCTCGCATTCGCCGGCGTGCTGATCGGCGCTTCGGTGTATCAGATCGAATTCGACTTCGGCGTGCCGCAGTTCCGGCAGGTGTTCGAGCCGATGCTGATCGCCGCGGCGGCCGCGCTGGCCCTCGTCGCAGCGCGGATCTTCATGGGCCGCGGCGCGGCACTCATCGCCGCGGTGGTGGCCATCGGTCTGCGGGGGATCGTCGCATTCCTCGTCGCTCCCGTACTGGACGCGCCGGTCAACTGGTTCCCCCTCTACCTCGGACCCGCCATCGTCGTCGAGTTGGTGGCGCTGACTCCACTGCTGAAGCGCCCCATCGTTTTTGGGCTGGTCGCCGGCCTCGGAGTCGGCACCGTGGGAGTGTGGCTGGAGTCGTTGTGGATCGACGCCGTCTACCACCTACCATGGCCGACGAGCATCTGGCCGGAAGCACTGGCTATGTCGGCTCCGGTTGCGACGCTCACCGGCGCATGCGGCGCGATGATCGGGATGGTGCTGACGGCGCAGCGCTTGCCCAGCCGTGCCATCGGCGTCGGCCTTGTCGCGCTGACGGTGTTGGCGATCGGCGCGGCGGCCGCCAACGGCCTGCGCTACGAGGTTCCCGAAAGTGCCACGGCCACCATCACTCTCACCGATGTACCCAGCAGCGACGGTCAACGTCACGCGACAGCCGATGTGCAGATCACTCCGGCCAACCTGATCAGCGACGATCCGAATTGGGTGGCGGTGCTCGGCTGGCAGGGTGGCCTGCAATATGAACGCGGGATCTTCATCGACCGCCTCGAAAACGTGGGCCCGGGACACTTCCGGTCGACCGAGCCGATGCCGGTGTCCGGTACGTGGAAGACGCTGCTGCGGGTGCACGACGGCAAAACTCTGGCCGCGGTGCCGATCTATCTGGCCGGCGATCCCGGCATCGGCGCAGAGGAGGTGCCTGCCGAGGCATCGACAACCCGCCCGTTCGTCGCGGAGATCACCATCCTTCAGCGTGAGCGCAGCCCCGACATCCCGGCGTCGCTGTGGCTCATCGGCTGTCTGGTGGTGCTGGTCTGCAGCCTGCTGATGATCGGCGGAATCACTTGGGGAGCGGGGCGTATCAACAACAGTGAGCCGCACGCCAGCGACGCCAAGCTGGAACCGACCGCGCAGGCATGACAACCGAACCGAGCGTCGTCATCCTCGCCGATCACTCGGTGTGGATCGCTGTGCCGGCCTTCGCCCCCGCCTTCGTCGTCGCCGGTGTCGTCATCTACATCGCGCTACGGAACCGGCGGAAGGGTGACACACCTCGCGGCGACGGGACGGCCGCGGCAAGCGAAGATGGTGCACCGTGAGGAAGACAACGATTCTCCCCGTGCTGATGACCGCCACGCTGCTCACCGCCGGCTGCGGCGGTAACGAGGGCCAGGAGTCCACGGAGGCCGGTCCGTCGGCGACGGCGGTCAACCCGTCGGAGATGGCCGATCAGCAGGCACCGCCCGCCCGCGTCGTCGTCAACGTGATGATCGAGGGCGGCAACGTGACTCCGGTCAACGAGCAGCTGGAGGCCTCGGTCGATCAGCCGATCATCCTCCGCGTCAACAGCGACGTCGCCGATGAGCTGCATGTGCACTCGAACCCCGAGCACACATTCAAGAACGAGCCGAAGCCGGGCCAGTCGTTCCAGTTCAGCGTGAACGTGCCCGGAAAGGTCGACGTGGAGTTGCACCAGCTGAAGAAAACGATCGCAACCATCACTGTGCAGTGAACGCGGACCGGTCGATCGCCGTACTCGCCCATGGCCTGGGCGGCTCGACCGACCTTCCGATCCCGTTTACATACGCGCTGATCGGCGCCGCCTGGGCACTCACGTTCACATTCGCCGTCGTCGCGCTGGCCTGGCGCACACCGAAATTCGATCAGGACAAGCCCGGCCACGAACTGCCCGCCTCGGTGACCACGGTGGTCGACGCCCCCGCCACCCGCTGGACCGTCGGCCTCCTTGGCCTTGCTCTCGCGGTGTGGGTGGGTCTGGCCGCGTTCTTCGGCCCGCAGAACGCCGACAATCCGCTGCCCGGCGTGTTCTACGTGCTGCTGTGGGTCGGCCTGGTGGCAGCGTCGCTGCTGCTGGGACCGGTGTGGCGCGTCGTGTCGCCGGTGCGCACGGTGCACCGGCTGCTCGGCGGCAAGTCGCTGCGCGGCTACCCGGAAGCGCTGGGTTACTGGCCCGCAGCCCTGGGCCTGTTCGCGTTCGTGTGGCTCGAGCTCGCCAGCCCCGATCCGGGATCGCTTGCCGCGATACGGCTTTGGCTGCTGATCTATCTGGCAGTCACCCTCGCGGGAGCGCTGTGCTGCGGTACACGGTGGTGCGCCCGCGCCGATCCGTTCGAGGTGTACAGCATCGTGGTGTCACGGCTGTCGGCGCTGCGGCGCAACCGCGACGGTCGAATCGCGATCGGCAATCCGTTCGACCATCTGCCGTCGCTGCCGGTGCGCCCAGGCGTCGTCGCGGTGCTGTCGGTGCTGTTGGGGTCGACGGCCTTCGACAGCTTCTCCGCACGGCCGCAATGGCGCACCTTCATCGAGGAGACCGCCAGTTCCGCCACCACCGCCACGCTGATCAACACCGCGGGTCTGGTCGTCTTCGCCGGCGTCGTCGCGGGCACGTTCTGGCTGGCCGCCAGGGCGACGGGAGGAGTCGATCGCGAGCAGCGTCGCCAACTGCCGGGACAGATGGCGCATTCGCTCATTCCGATCGTCGTGGGTTATGTATTCGCCCACTACCTGACCTACCTGATAGAGCGGGGGCAGCAGACCGTCTACCTGATGGTCGGTATGGACGCCGAGGTGAACTACTTTCTCTCTCTTCACCCTTCGCTGCTGGCGAGCATCAAGGTCGGATGCGTGGTGGCCGGCCACATCGCGGGGGTGGTCGCCGCGCACGACCGCGCGCTTCGACTGCTACCCAAGGCACACCAGCTGACGGGTCAGCTCGCGATGATGCTGGTGATGGTCGGTTACACATTCACCGGGCTCTACCTGTTGTTCGGCGGGTAAATTTCTGCTCATGCGGGCGCTGATCATCGTTGACGTTCAGAACGACTTCTGCGAAGGCGGGTCTCTGGAGGTTCGTCGCGGCGCCGCGGTCGCCAGCGGCATCAGCGAGTTGCTGCAGGGTGACCACGGATACGCACACGTTGTGGCCACCAAGGACTTCCACATCGATCCCGGCGACCATTTCTCCGACCACCCCGACTACGTGGCGTCGTGGCCGCGCCACTGTGTGGCGGAGACTCCTGGCGCCGACTTCCATCCGCACCTCGACACCACCGCGGTCGAGGCCGTCTTCCGCAAGGGCCACTACGCGGCGGCCTACAGCGGGTTCGAAGGCGCCGACGACAGCGGCACACCGCTGGCCGAATGGCTGCGCCAGCACGACGTCGACGAGGTCGACGTCGTCGGCATCGCGACGGACTACTGCGTACAGGCGACGGCCCTGGACGCCGCAAAGAACGGCTTCCGCACCCGGGTGCTGCTCGACCTCACGGCGGGCGTCGCGCCGGAGTCGACAGCGAAGGCCGTCGACACGATGCGCGCCGTCGGGGTCGACGTCGCCTAAGTGCGGGTGGGGTCCGTCGGGCGGCCCGACCACTGCGGTGGGCGACGGGCCAGATGGGCGCGCACCCCCTCCTTCGCGTCGTCGTGTCCCATGAGCGCGAGATGGATCTCGGTTTCCCGACGACCCACGGCGGCGCGGTCGAGATCGAACGAATCCCACAGCAGCCGCTTGCTGGCGGCGACCGACATCGGCGCGGTGTTCTCGGCGATGTCATGCGCCATTTCCAGGGCGGCGGGAAGCACATCGTCCGCGTCGAGCACGCGGCTGCCCAGACCCAGCTCCGCCGCACGGCGGCCGTCGAATGTCGCACCGGTCAACAGGATTTCGGCGGCGTTGGCGGTTCCGACCAGGCGCGGCAGCACCCAATGTGAGTAGGCGTCGCCGACGACGCCGCGCCGCACCTGGACGACGCCGTAGCGCGCGTCGGCGGCGAAGATCCGGATGTCGCACTGCAGCGCCAGCGTCAGACCCAGCCCGATGGCATGGCCGTTGACCGCGGCGATCACCGGTTTGGAAAGCGTCCAGGCGGGCACGTCGATACCGGCCGCGGTGAACCCGGGCCCTGGCGCGGCGAACGTGTCCTCGCCCCCGCCGAGGTCGGCGCCCGCGCAGAAGGCGGGCGGTGCGCCCGTCAGCACGATGACGCGGACGTCGTCGTCGCGGTCGCAGGTCCGGTAGGCGTCCGCGAGTTCGTCGCGCATCCCGTCGCCGACGGCGTTGCGCTGCTTCGGGCGGTGCAGCGTGATGGTTGCCACACCACCATCAATGGCCAGCAGCAACGTCCGGTATCCGGGTGAGGAACTCATTGGTTGCAATGCTGTCGCATTGGGCATTCCCTAACGTCGCCTTCGTGCGTATCCGTGTCGTCCGTGTCTACATCTATGGGAATCTATGGAGGCCGAAACCTTGACTCAAGCCGCGAATCCGCAGGTCAGCACCCAGCTCGAGGTCTGGCCAGGTAAGGCCTACCCGCTGGGCGCGACCTACGACGGCACCGGCACGAACTTCGCGCTGTTCAGCGAGGCCGCCGAGCGGGTGGAACTGTGCCTGTTCGATGACGATGGCTCGGGCAACCTGCGAGAAACCCGGCTGACCCTGCCCGAGGTCGACGGTTTCGTCTGGCACGCGTTCGTGCCCAACATCGAGCCCGGCCAGCGCTACGGCTACCGCGTGCACGGCGCCTACGATCCCGCCGCAGGCGCCCGGTGCAACCCGAACAAGCTGCTGCTCGACCCGTACGCCAAGGCCATCGAGGGCACGTTCGACTGGAACCAGTCGCTGTTCGGCTACAACTTCGGCGACCCCGACAGCCGCAACGACGACGACTCGGCAGCCAGCATGCCCAAGTGCGTCGTCATCAACCCGTACTTCGACTGGGGCGTCGACCGCCCGCCGGGCCACGAGTACGCCGACACCGTCATCTACGAGGCCCACGTCAAGGGCCTCACGCAGACGCACCCGGACATCCCTGAGCAGATTCGCGGAACCTACGCCGCCGTGGCCCACCCGGTCATCATCGAGCATCTGAAATCGTTGGGTGTCAACGCCATCGAGTTGATGCCGGTGCACCACTTCGCCAACGACTCCACTCTCATCGACAAGGGCCTGTCCAACTACTGGGGCTACAACACGATCGGCTTCCTGGCGCCGGATTCCAAGTACAGCTCCAGCCCGAATCCCGGTGGGCAGGTGCAGGAGTTCAAGGCGATGGTCAGGGCTTTGCACGAGGCCGACATCGAAGTCATCCTCGACGTCGTCTACAACCACACCGCCGAGGGCAACCACCTCGGTCCAACGCTGTCCATGCGCGGCATCGACAATGCCGCCTACTACCGCCTTGTCGATGACGACAAGCAGTACTACATGGACTACACCGGCACCGGCAACAGCCTCAACGTCGGCCACCCGCACACGCTGCAACTGATCATGGACTCACTGCGCTATTGGGTGACCGAGATGCACGTCGACGGCTTCCGGTTCGACCTGGCGTCGACGCTGGCGCGGGAGTTCTACGACGTGGACCGCCTGTCGGCCTTCTTCGAACTCGTGCAACAGGATCCGACGGTCAGCCAGGTGAAGTTGATCGCCGAACCGTGGGATGTCGGACCCGGCGGTTACCAGGTCGGCAACTTTCCGCCGCAATGGACCGAGTGGAACGGCAAGTATCGCGACACCGTGCGCGACTACTGGCGCGGCGAACCGGCAACGCTCGACGAGTTCGCGTCCCGGCTCACCGGCTCGGCCGATCTGTACGAGAACACTGCCCGCCGACCGGTGGCGTCGATCAACTTCGTTGTCGCCCACGACGGGTTCACGCTGCGGGATCTGGTGTCCTACAACGAGAAACACAACGAGGCCAACGGCGAGGACAACAACGACGGAGAGAGCCACAACCGATCGTGGAACTGCGGTGTCGAGGGCCCCACCGATGATCCCGAGATCAATGCGCTGCGCTCCCGTCAGCAACGCAACTTCCTGACCACGCTGCTGCTGTCGCAGGGGGTGCCGATGATCGCCCACGGCGATGAGCTCGGCCGCACCCAGCAGGGCAACAACAACGTGTACTGCCAGGACAACGAGTTGTCCTGGATCGACTGGGCGAACGCCGATTCCGACCTCATCGAGTTCACCCGGTCGGTGTCAGGGCTGCGTGCCGCGCACCCGGTCTTCCGGCGCCGTCGGTTCTTCTCCGGCCGCCCGGTCCGTCAGCGTGGGGGCGAGAAGCTGCCCGACATCGCCTGGTTCGCCCCGGACGGTTCGGAGATGAGCGATGAGGACTGGGAGTCCGGATTCGCCAAATCGATTGCGGTGTACCTCAACGGCCACGGCATACCGGACCTCGACGTGCGTGGTCAGCGGATCATCGATGATTCGTTCGTGCTGTGCTTCAACGCCCACTACGAGCCGATCGAGTTCGTGCTGCCCGCAGAACAGTTCGGCACCGCATGGATTCCGGTGATCGACACCGCGGCGGACGGCGACGAGGAGGCCGAGAGCCACGGCGCCGCCGCGAAGGTGTCCGTCGACGCCAGGTCGGTGTTGGTGCTGCAGTCGGCTCCGGTCGACGAGAAGTAGTCAGCGCTCGACGTCGAAGAACGACTCGCCGTCCTCTGGGGCGCCGTCGATCTGCCCCTGCTCGCTGCCGTGTCGCTCCGGATCGATGCGATCGAGCGCGTCGTCGGACAGTTCGACGGTTTCCTGGTCGGTGTCGTCGGCATCGCGGGGGTCGATGTCGTCGGGTCCGATGTCGGGGACCTCATCGGCGAGGCGCTCGTCGAGTGTCTCGTCCTCTTTGGCGTCGATCCACTTCTCCGGCGGGTCGACCACCGCGTCGCCGTCGTCGTTGCGCACCTCGTCGGAGTCGAGCTGCTCCTCGGGTGTGAGGGGGTTGTCGTCGGATACGTCGCGTGCCATGTCTGCCATGGTGCCCGACGTGGCGCGCGGCTAAACCGAAAGCCGACGAATCACGAAAGCATCGCAGAAGCGTTGCGCGCCAGCATTCTTCCCGTCCAAGTTCCCCATACCGTACCGATCCGTATGGTACGGTCACGTCCTATCAGCAACCGCGGCCGCTGGGTCGGCGCAGAGTGTTTTTCTGTGCCGCCGGCCGGGCGGGCCGGAGAAGGAGCCGATGAGCGGCGGCACCTCCCCGCGGCCGCGGTTGCTGAGTCTTTCCCAGCCGTCGGGGCCGATAAGACGTGCAAACTACTCGCCAGTTCAATTTTCGCGAGCGTAAACGACGCCGTATGCTGCGCTCCATGACGCAGGCGCGCAGCCCGCTGACGGTCGACGACTGGGTCCAGGCGGGGTTCGCTCTCCTCACCGAGGGCGGCCCGAGCGCGCTGAAAATCGGTCGGCTCTGCGAACGCCTCCAAGTCACCAAAGGCAGCTTCTACTGGCATTTCGCCGACATGTGCGCCTACCGCACCGCGCTGGCCGACGCGTGGGCCGGCCTGCACGACCAATGGCGCCGGCGATTCGAGGCCTTACGTGGCGCCAAGGGCCGCGAGCGGCTGGAGGAAATGGTTCAGGGGCTGCTGCGGCCCGACCATTGGGCGCTCGAGCGGGCGATGCGGATGTGGGCACTGACCGACGAGACGATCCTGCGCAGTGTCCGACTGAGCGATGAGCGGGTCCTGTCCGAAGTCCGGCAGGCGTTCCTCGACTGCGGATTCGACGATGAAGAGGCGGCCTGGCGCTCGTCGGTGCTGTTCGCCACCGGCATGGGCCTGGTGCACGAGACGCCCGTCGGCGAGGCGGCGACCGCACCGCTGGACGGACGCATCCTCGATCTCATGCTCCGTCGATAGGCCTCGTCGGCTCCAATCCCGTCTTCTTGTCGAGGTACTGCAGCAGATAGTGGGCGGCGAGCTCGATGTCCTTGTGCCGCCATTCAGCTGCGCGGTAGACGCACGCGATCAGCCCCGTGCGGTGGAGCCTGCGGAAGTCGCCGTAGACGAACGCGTAGCGCGCTTTGGTGCCGTCGGTGGCGCCCTCGGTCAGGCCGAGGTGCCACTGCGCGTATTCCTCCCAGGAATGCGATTCGAGGTAGGAGTTCTGGGCCTCGGCGCGCGGTTGCACGTCGCCCCAGTCGCTGTCGAGGACGTACTGGCGGGCGTCGATCAGTTCGCGCGCCTTGGCCACGGCGTCGTCGTTGAGTGTGTACTTCGCCATGGCCTGCGCGCTCCTCTCTACCGACGCAGCTCCCGCGTGGCATCGGCCAGGGTCCAGACAGAGATACCCAGCAGCGCAATGTCTTTCATCAGGAAGCCACCCGTCAGCGACAGTGCCGGGAACCCGCCCTGTGCAGCCTCGAATACCCCGGTCGTGGTGAACATGAAACTTAGCGTTGACAGGAACAGGACGATGGCGAGCAGGCTGCCGCCGATGGACAGCTTCGGCGACCATGGCTTGACCGCGAGCAACACCGCGGCGGTGATCTCGAAGACGCCGAGCAGGGCCGAGAACGTGGACACCGAGAAGATGTCGTACACCCAACTCATGAACGGGCTATCCGAAACCAGCGACACGATGCCCTCGGCCTCGTACCTCATGAATTTCAGGCCGCCGTACCACAAGAGCACGATGACCAGGGAGTAGCGCACGATCAGGCCAGCGGCCTTGTCGATGGTGTTCGTATACGTGGAGTCGATCTGTCGTGTGGTCATATAGCGGTAGTGCTTCGATCCGCCGCGACCGTTACTTCATTTGCGATTTCGGCGTGTTGGGTCTCGCTCAGGTTGACTTAGCACGCCAAAGTCGACGTCAGCCGACGATACGGGCGATCGATTTCAACGGGATCGGCAGCCAACTGGGCCGGTGCCTGGCCTCGTAGCCGGCTTCGTACACCGCTTTGTCGAGCTCGTACGCGAGGAGCAGGTCACCCGCGTCGCGTGGATCGGTGCCCGACACCTCGGCGTAGCCCTCGCAGAAGGATCCGGCGTTGCGGTCGACCCATTCGCGGGCGCGCGCGGCGAGCTGGCGGTCGCGATCCTCGTCTCGGGAGTCGGTGGACTGGTCGATCAGTCGTTGGTAGGCCGCGTATTCATAGGACCGCAGCATTCCGGCCACGTCACGCAGCGTCGAGTCGGGTTGCCTGCGTTCGTCGAGCGGTTGGCCGGGCTCGCCCTCGAAGTCGATCAGCAGCCAGGACTCCGGGGTGCGCAGGACCTGGCCGAGGTGCAGGTCGCCGTGGATGCGCTGCACGACGATCCGCTCCTCGGCGAGCTTGCGATACCGCTCCTCGATCAACTCGACGAATTCCTCGAGTTCGGGCACCGCCTTCGCAACCGCCGCCAACCGCTCCAGCATGGTGTCGGTCGGAAACACGATGGTCGACGTCTCCAGGCTGTCGGCCAGCGTCGCGTGCACCGCGGCGACCGCTTCGCCGAGTCGGAACGACTCACCCGCGAAGTCGCCGCCGACCTCGTCGGCGTACAGGTCGCCTTCGGCGAACAGATCGCGAGTGCTGGCCAGCGCCATGTCCCAACCTTCGGCGGAGTTGGCCGCGAACTCAGTGACCATGCCCAGCGCGGACGGTTCGTCAGTCGATGTCGTCGTCTCGAAGGAGCCGAGCAGCCGTGCCACGTGCGGGTTACCCGCCCGCGCCAAGACCCGGTTGAGTTCGATGTCCGGATTGATGCCGGGCGTGATGCGCCGGAAGATCTTGAGGACGGCTTCCTGCTCGAACACAACGCTGGTGTTGCTCTGTTCGGCGCCCATCAACCGCGGCGCGATGTCGAGCGGCAGGGTGACGTCGGGTTCCTTGACGAAACGGACTGTCGTCTCCGCAGGGCCGACGGTCGCCGACGAGTCGATCAGCGACAGCAGGTACTGCCCGGCCGTCGGATCGTAAAGCGCGTCGTAGGCGGTGCGGTCACCGTCTCTGCCGATCGTTGCGACGTCGGCGTACTCCTCGATGGGTCCGGCGTCGTTCCACTGCACGATCACCTGATAGCGCTCCGACGAGCCGTCGGTGTACGACACGTCGACCAGGACGAGGTCCAAGTCGTCGCGCAACGGGACGGTGACGGCCGGTTCGGCCGAGGCGAGCTCACGGCTGCGCCCCGCGTACCAGCGTTGTAGCGGTAACCATTGGTCGAAGGGGAGATTCACGGCGTAACTCCAGGTTCCGGCTCGGGTTCACGCAGCGCGAACCAATAGAACCCATGGCCGGGCAGGGTGAGCAGGTACGGCAACTGACCGATGCGCGGGAACTCCACATGCCCGGTCATCTCGATAGGCGTGTAGCCGTTCCAGTGCTGCAGATTCAGCTCAATGGGCTGCGGGAAGCGCGACAGGTTGTTGACACACAGCACGGTGCCGCCCTGTTCCTCGCTTTCCATCTCGCGAACGTACGTCAAGACGGAGGGGTTCGACCCGCCAAGCTCGCGGAAAGTGCCGACGGCGAACGCGTCGTGGCGGCGGCGCACGGCCAGCATCGTGCGGGTCCAGTTCAGCAGCGACGTCGAGCTGTCGCGTTGCGCCTCGACGTTCACCGACTGGTAGCCGTAGATCGGGTCCTGGTTGGGCGGCAGATACAGCCGGCCGGGGTTGGCGGTGGAGAAGCCCGCGTTGCGGTCGGGGGTCCACTGCATCGGGGTGCGGACCCCGTCGCGGTCGCCGAGCCAGATGATGTCGCCCATCCCGATTTCGTCGCCGTAGTAGAGCACCGGCGAGCCGGGAAGCGACAGCAACAACGCCGTGAACAGCTGCATCTGGTTGCGGTCGTTCTCGAGCAGGGGCGCCAGTCGCCGCCGGATGCCGACGTTGGCCTTCATCCGGGGGTCCTTGGCATACTCGGCGTACATGTAGTCGCGCTCTTCGTCGGTGACCATCTCGAGCGTCAGCTCGTCGTGGTTGCGCAGGAAGATGCCCCACTGCGCCATCTCCGGGATCGGCGGGGTCTGCGCCAGGATCTCGGAGATCGGGAACCGCGATTCACGCCGAACCGCCATGAAAATCCTTGGCATCAGCGGAAAGTGGAACGCCATGTGGCATTCGTCGCCGCCGGTGTCAGGGTTGCCGAAGTACTCGACCACGTCAGCCGGCCACTGGTTGGCCTCGGCCAGCAGCACGCGACCGGGGTACTCATCGTCGATGACCTTGCGGCAGTGCCGGAGGAACGCGTGCGTCTCGGGCAGGTTCTCGCAGTTGGTGCCCTCCCGCTCGAACAGGTAGGGCACCGCGTCGAGCCGGAAGCCGTCGATGCCGAGGTCGAGCCAGAATCGCAGCACGTCGATCATGGCTTCCTGAACCGCAGGGTTGTCGTAGTTCAGGTCGGGCTGATGCGAGAAGAAGCGGTGCCAGTAGAACTGCCGCCGCACCGGGTCGTAGGTCCAGTTGGACTCCTCGGTGTCGACGAAGATGATGCGCGCGTCCTGGTACTTCTCGCTGGTGTCGCTCCAGACGTAGAAGTCGCCGTAGGGGCCGTCTGGATTGCGGCGCGACTCCTGGAACCACTCGTGTGAATCCGACGTGTGGTTCATGACCAGGTCGGTGATGATGCGGATGCCGCGACGGTGCGCCGCGTCCAGGAGTTCGACGAAGTCTTCGACGGTGCCGAACTCGGGGAGCACCTTGTAGAAGTCCCGGATGTCGTAGCCGCCGTCGCGCAGCGGGGAGTCGTAGAAGGGTGGCAGCCAAAGGCAATCGACCCCAAGCCATTTCAGGTAGTCAAGGCGTTCCGTCAACCCGCGCAGGTCACCGATGCCGTCGGCATTGGAGTCGTGGAAGGCGCGCACCAGCACCTCGTAGAAAACCGCATGCTTGAACCAGGTGCGGTCCTCAGGCAGCGCCCGCGCATGTTCGAAGTCATCGGCGGTCGGGTGCTCGACCACGCCGTCCTCGACGTGGCTGCCTTCCGTGGGGTCGTGGTCGCTAACGTCCATACAGTCTTCAAACCTACCCATGTCCGTTGAAATTGAACCGCCCGAAATCTCGGCGTTGTGGGCTCCCCGCGCGACGTATTTTGCTCGCGTTTGCTCGTTGCGCAAGTGGGAGGTTGAGGCATCCTCGGGGTCGCGATTCGTGCGACACAACCTCCGATGCGGCGGTGACCGTCGGTTTGCTCGGCGGCCGCCGATGCTGCTCTGGCCGGCATGGCGAAGCTTCGACGGACGGTCTGTCGGTGGGCCGTGTTTGACGGTCACGTGCCTGGTAAACGCGGTGTCTGACGGCGCATTTGTCGACGTCGGGTCGGTGGATTTAGTGCATTTGGTGACACGACAGGTCCGGTAGCATTTTCCGCGTGACGCCTGAGGGGGCTCGGCGAGCATTCAGTGGGGAGCTGAATGCCGAGCGGAGCGATTGTGACTGAGGATTTGCGGGTCGATACCGCGTTGGTCCGTCAGTCCGGCAGCAAGTTGCAGACGATCGCCGGATTGCTCCCCGAGCCCCCCGCGACGTTCAGTCCGGCGGGCACCGATGCGCTGTCGACGGCGATTGCGGGCAAGGTGGCCGAGGTGGTCGACCCGGTGATCGCGCAGATGCCGATCACCAAAGAAGAGTTGACCCGCTACGCCCAGAATGTGATGGCAGCCGCGGACCGCTACGACGCGACCGATCGCCAGATCGCAGAGGACATTCTCAGGCGGCTGGGTCTGCTCGACGAGGTGACAAGTGCCAGCGGCGGTGCGCCGGGTGCGCCCTTGTCTGCGGGCGGCGCTCAACGGGCCGGGGCGCCCGCGGCCGGAGCGGGGCAGGCCGACCAGATGGGTCAGCTGATGCAAATGCCGATGCAGTTGGCTCAGCAGGCCGCGCAGATCCCGATGCAGTTGGCGAGTATGGCGGCGGCGATTCCCCAAGCGATGATGCAAGGCGTGCAAAGCGCCGTGCAGCAGGCAAGTCAGATGTCGGAGTTGTCAGCAGAAGAGCCCCTGGACGACGAAGACGCCGAACTTGCGGAAGGTGTTGTCGACGAGCCGTCCGAGGAGACGTCGGAGCCCACCTCCGGTGAAGCGGCGCCTGGCGGCGTCAGTGGCGAGCGCGTACCCGAACCTGCGCCGGAAGATTCCGAACCCGAGGCCCCTGCCGCACCCGCGCCGACGCGTCCGGCTGAGACGACCAGGGGCGCACTGTGAGCTTTCAGCCGCCCGGCGGTACACCCCCGCCTGGCGGTCCCCCGCCGGGGAATAACATTCCGCCGCAAGGCTATCCGGGTCCTCAGCAGCCGTGGCCGCCGCAGCAGCCATGGGGTGCTGCGGCGCTGCCGAAGAAGCGCGGTAACGGTTGGAAGTGGGGACTGGGCGTGCTGGCGCTGCTGGTCGTCATCGGAGTGACTGCAGCAGTGACGATCTCGGTGACCAAGGATCGCAGCGAAGGTTCGACACCGAATGGTGAGACCTTCGGTCTGGCTAGTGCCGACGACAAGGGGCCGGCCAACATAATCACCGAAGACCCGAGCTGCGCGGCGTGGTCACCGATCGCCCAGACGTTCGTGGATGTACAGGATGGCGCCAGCTGGGGTGATCGAGATCCTGATGTGGCAGCATCCGATTGGACGCCTGAGCAACGGGCGCAGTTTGAGCAAGTTGGTCGAGCAGCTCGAAACGCAGCCGATCAAACCGTCGATGTTGCCAAGTTGACGCCGCACCGCGTGATGCGTGAGTTGTACGAGCAATACATCGCTTACGCCAGGGCGTATAGCGACTCGATTGCAACTTATACGCCTGCCGACGACCACATGGCCCGGGTTTTCACTTCGATAGGTAGTGCAATCGCGCACGTCTGTTCAGCTATCAAGTACGGATCTGCAGCATCCCGGGGGCCGCTAATCCCACCGACTGGACAACCGTCGAACGTGCCCCCGCTTCAAGACCCAAACAGCCCAATCAGATTCATGAGGTCCATCGACCCCGTATGCGCAGACTGGACACGGCTACTAGACAAATTCGCATTGGATACGACCGACTGGCAAGAACTCGATCCAGCACTTCCCGCAAGCAAATGGAACGCTAGCCAGAGAGCTGTCGCGGACGCCGCGATACCGATCATGAAAACGCTCGCTGACGACATAGAGGAGTTGGGCCAGTCCAGTGCGAACGTCGTGTTTCGGGAGTTCGCCCTCTTCGCCGCTCAATACCGTCGCGCCTATGCGCAGGCTCTGCCGAGTTACACCGCAGCTGATTCATACCTGTCCGGTGTGTCGTCGTCCACTACATCCGCTATTTGGGAAGCGTGTAAGGCAGTCGGGGGTTAGGGATGGGTCTTGGCCGGCCATATGACCCCTATGGGATGACGGATCCCCCAGCGTGGCCAGATGTCGACGAAGACATGCTCGAAGCCCGCGCCGACGTATTCGATGCTGCAGCTAACTTGGTTGCAGACCAAAGGGAATCGGCGAAGGGCGAGCGCGCAGAATTATTCGGTGCTGTTGGAACTTGGTCTGGTGCAGGCTCTACCGCCGCTGCACGCAAACTTGATCAACAAATTTCAGACCTTGATTCGCTAGTGAACAGTCTTGCGGCGTCAGCACAACTGTTCAAGGACTGCAGGGACGCAATAGTACGTGCCAAGAACGCGATCACCGACAACACCATTGAAGCCAATCAGAGCATCAGCGATATCCGGAACAACTCTGAGACTGCACCAGATTCAAAGTTGACGGATATTCAGGCCGTTGTAAGAAGCACACGCGCTGACAATATCGGTGTGATCGGCCACGAACGGTTCGCGCTAACAGGTGAAGTCGCACATGATGCACCGCAGACATCCGAGGGTGATCCGGCAATCCAACTAGTCTCGAATCACGCGCCTCTCGAACCAGTGCTCCCGCAGAATTCTCCAGGGGCAGCCGCACTGGACCGACAATCAGCACCGCCATCACCTGCTGACGAACAACTTATCGATGCGACAGATAGCACGTTGGGCGCCGAAGGCGAAGGTAGACAGGTGCCCCCTCCACCAAGCGCTGCTCCTCCTCCTGTCGCACCACCGCCTGCCCCAGGGCCGGCAGCCCCCGGTGCCCCCCGAGTATCCGGAATGCCCAGCGCGCCTCGGACTCCCAGTGGGCCGTCGGCTCCGAGCGTCGGCGTGCCTTCGAGCCCGCTATCGACTCCGTCGACGCCCTCGACATCCGCACCCAGCGTGCCGAGCACCGCCAATGCGTCACCCGCCACACCACAACAGCAGCTGACCGAGTTCCACAGAGCGATGGCCGAGGCAACGGCAAGGGCCGTCCAAACACCCATCCTGCCAACACAACCGGCAGCATCGCTGGGTCCCGCTCCTGTTACACCGGCACCGACTCCTCCGTCGGTACTCGACGTGCCATCAGCCCCAGCCCAAACTCCCACCGCTGCGGGTCCACCTGCCGGCGCCGCAGCGCCAGTCGCACCGCCACCCAGCACCTCGGCACCCGTGCCAGGCCCATCGATGCCCCTGGGTCCGCCTTCGACACCCCCGCCCGCAGCGCCCGTCGCGCCAGCCGGACCTGTCGCCTCGACACCACCAGCAGCGGCCGCCGGTTCCAGCTCCGTCGGAGCCCCTGCACCAGTACCGGTTTCGGCTGCCCGTGCTCATCGTGAAGCCACGGCCGCAGCAGCGACAGCAGGCGCTCTGCGGCGTCGAGCCTCCGGCAGCGATCCCGCGATGTTGGCCCAGCGCATCGCTGCCGCCCTCAATGTCGGTATCACCGACGTGGGATTCTTCTGGATCACCGGCCTGGCGAAGGACGGCACGATCGTCGTCGCCAACAACTACGGGCTCGCCTACATACCCGAAGGTGTGAACCTGCCCGACCACGTCAAGATGGCCACCGCCGACGAAGCCATCCCCGCCGCCGTCCGTGCCACATGGACCACGTATCCGATTCTCGCCCTTCATGGTTGGGCCCAACACCACAACACCGACCTGCGCGCGGTCATCGCTACCGAGGACCAGTTCAAGGGCTTCGACCCCGGCGCCCCCAAGATCCTCCTACGACCGGATGACATCCCCGAGAACGGGACCATCGATGGGCGGCGTCGACTGCAGGTGATCGCCCCGGAGGCCGCGATGAAGCTGGCGGCTGTGAGCGACACCGGCTTGGCCGACCTCCTACCTCCACCCTCAACCGATGCCAACGCGCCCGAAGATCGGCGATCTCAGCTGTGGTTCGAGGTGTTTCGTCCTCTCTTGAGCAACGTTCCCGAACGCGCCGCCGTGCAACTCGCCGCGTTCGTGAGCTATGCCGACCACGCGCAGGAACTCGCCTTACACCGCGCTCACATCGCCGTCGATCCCGCCGATCAGCGTGCCGCCATTGCCGATTGGATCTACTGGCAGCACCTGAGTGTGCTGATGTCCGACGCTATGAACACCGAGGCCACCGTATGAGCATTCTCAACGCGTTCTTGTCCACCTGGTCGCACACGCGCCGGACTTTCGGTACCGGCGCACCGGCGGGCGGTGCACAGTACGACGGCAGTGACCTTCTAAACAGCGCCGAGACCGTCCTCGCATCGGCAACGCCAGGCGAACACTGGTCCGGCTCAGCCGCCACTGAGTACGA
The DNA here is from genome assembly GCF_025822765.1 of Mycobacterium barrassiae. Lineage (GTDB taxonomy): Bacteria > Actinomycetota > Actinomycetes > Mycobacteriales > Mycobacteriaceae > Mycobacterium > Mycobacterium barrassiae. Next base: position 78,106 of record NZ_JACKUK010000028.1, read on the forward strand.
CGTGGCAAATACTAAGCACCACCGCATAATTGGCCAGTTCGCTGCGGTCGACCATCGACTCCGCTCAGAAGTCGATCGGTCCGCCGACGTCACCGATATCGGGCGACGCAATCTTGACACCGTCCGCAAGCAAGTGATCGACGCTGTCGCCACCACTCCTCAGGGTCAAGCCGGTGAGCGCCTGAAGCTTGCGATCGCTCAGAGGGGGCTCGAACAGCTTCGCGAAATCGTCCAGCGCTCGATCGCCGAATCCCGCGATATCGCCGGGAGAATCCGCGGCCTTGGCGACGAATACACGGCCTTGGATATCCAAGAGACACTCGAGGATCAATCCGCGATCAGGGCTGTCGACTTCAAGACCGACACTCCCGACGATCCCCCACCCCTCATGCCGGGCCAGCCGATCGATCCCGCGAATCCCTTCATCGGCGACCAACGGTTCGGTCACTGGGAGAACGTGATCCCCCTGCCCTACACCGGAACGACCCCGCCCCCGCCGACGCAGCAGTATCACCCGTTTCCCGAAGGAACACCGTTGAAAGTTGGCGGCACGACGGGTTGGTACACGCCGGGCAGAAACTGGGCCGCCGACCCACCGTTGGTGCGGCTAGAGGAGCAATACCGGTTTCGGCTGGCCGGACGGGAAGCAACGACCTACACACGGATGGTTCACGAGAATGGGCGCTGGCAGCAGCAGCGCTGGATTCAGAACGTTTACGAATACCAGCGGCATACCCAGATCACGTTCGGCGGCGACGTGCACCACCGACGCGAGAGTGATCTCGCCGCCCTATCAACGCCGTTCCTGGATTTCGAGTGGAAACCCATCGGCCTGAACGAGATTGCGTCGTTGTCGGCCAAGAATGCGGCCGTCACCTACTACCTACCCGATGGCTGCGGAGGTCAGTTCACGTATCAGGGCGGCGTTCCGATGGGTGGCCAGAGTGGTCTCCCCCCATCGCCACCGATCATGACAAGACCGCGGTGACCTAGCGCCGGGCAGACGGCGCCTCGTCAGGATCTTCTGAGTTCAGTTCGTCCCAATGCGCCCACGCCGGAAGCGGAGTCGGCGGCACCCCGCGGGTATCCGGCAGTAGCGGGTCTACATCGATCAGATCGCGGTAGTGAATCTTCGGTCTGCGAATCGCGTACACAGTCACAATCGCAACCGCCCCGCACACGATGAACGTCAGGAGTGCGATTTTGAGAATCAGCAGTAACACGTCGCGCCCAGAACCAGATCGGTCACCGCATCAACTTTACCGTCGCCCGGTATGGCCAGATCCCGACGATTGTTGTCTCACGCGACATCTACGGCTGGGCCAAGGACTTACTGTCGGCCGACGTCGCCGCCGGTCACCAGGGCCAACCCGATGAGAGCTCGACCTGGGTCGCCGCCTCCGGCTGCGACCGGCCTCGCGGGAGTCTCAAATGTGACCTGACCTGAGCTCATGTCGCAATCGGAAACCCACCGGTGTCGAAATTCGTGATGGACACCGGGCCATGCAGGCCCAAGCATGGATGCCGCTAGGAGAGGCGGTTTGGGAATGACGATCAGTGTGGCCGAGCGCGCAGAACTGCGCACAGCCGTGGGTGAGCTGCTGGCCGATAAGTGCACCGAAGACGACGTGCGCCGCGTGATGAGCAGTGACGACGGCTTCGATCGCGACCTGTGGAGCCGCCTCGCCGAGCAGGGCGTTCTCGGCATGCTCGTCGATGACGACCATGGTGGTCTCGGATTCGGCGCCCTGGAGCTCGAAGCCGTGGCCGAGGAAACCGGTGCCGCCCTGCTGCCCGCACCCTTCATCTCCAGCGCGGTGCTGACCGTCGCACTCATCCAGGCCGCCGGCTCGGACGACGACAAGCATCGGCTGCTGCCCGGTCTGGCCGACGGCACCTCGATCGGCACTGTTGCGATCACAGGCAAGTCCGGTACATGGACCGCCGACGGCGTCGACGTGCAGGCCGACGCCGACGGCACGCTCACCGGTAGCGCCCACTACGTCACCTGGGGCCAGGTGGCGAACGTGGTGCTCGTGGTGGCGCGCACCGCAGACGGCATCGGTGTCTACGAAGTCACCGGTGGTTTCGAACGCACGGCCGCAACCGTTTTCGATCCGACGGTGCGTCTGTCCACCTTCACGTTCGCGAACACCCCTGCGCGTCGGCTCGGCACCGCGGGCTGGGACGCCGTCCAGACGGCGCTCGACTACGCGGTCATCGCGTCGGCAGGTGAGCAGGTCGGCGGCGCCCGCAAGATCTTCGACATGACCGTCGAGTACCTCAAGACCCGCGTCCAATTCGGCAGGCAGATCGGCAGCTTCCAGGCACTCAAGCACATGGCCGCCGATCTACTTCTCGAGGTCGAGAACGCCACCTCGGCCGCCCAGCACGCGGCCGCCGAGAAGGCGTCGGACACCGAAACATCTGACGGAGCAACGGCATTGGCTGGGTTTGCGTGTGCCGAGGCGTACGAGACCATCACCATGAACGCCATCCAGATGCACGGTGGTATCGGCTTCACGTGGGAGCATCCCGCCCACCTCTTCCTGCGCCGGGCGCGCACCGGACTGCACTTGTTCGGCGGCCCGCGGCTGCATCGCGAGCGCTACCTCACCTCGAAAGGTGCCTGACATGACCACCCCAGCCCTGCCGACCCCCGACGAACTCCGCGCCGAGGTCCGAGACTGGCTGCGCGACAACTGGACTCCCCTGCCCAAATCAGACGACCCCTGGGCCTCGTCTCCCGAACGGATCGCCTGGCTGGAGAAGGTGCTCGAGGCCGGTTATGCGGTGCCCACCTATCCCACCGAGTGGTTCGGCCGCGGATATCCCAACAAGTTGGCCAACGTCATCGGGCAGGAGTTCGCCGCCATCAAGGCGCCGGGCTCACGCCAGGACAAGTACAACATCCCCGCCAACACCGTCCTTGCGCTCGGCAGCGGCAAGCTCAAGGACGATCTGCTGCGCAGCTTCCTTGTTGAGAAGGCCCGCACCTGCCTGCTCTACAGCGAGCCGGGCGCCGGCTCCGACCTCGCCAGCGTGCGCACGACCGCTGTGCGAGAAGGCGATCAGTGGGTGGTCAACGGGCAGAAGGTGTGGACGTCGGGCGCGCAGACCGCCGACTACGCGCTGCTGCTCGCCCGCACCGACTGGGATGTGCCAAAGCACAAGGGCCTGAGCCTGTTCATCATGCCGATGAAGCAGCCGGGCATCGAGGTGCGGCCGCTGGTGCAGATCACCAGTGAGTCCCACTTCAACGAGGTGTTCATCAACGACGCCACAGTGTCTGACGAATACCTCCTCGGCGGCGAGGGCAACGGTTGGCGGGCGCTGCAGACCGCTCTGGCCTACGAGCGCTCCATCATGGGTGACAGCGGTCGCGGCTCGCGAAACCGCAAGGCCGACAGCCTGATCGAGCTGGCCCGCGAACACGGCAAGCTCGACGACCCCGCCGTGCGTTATCCCCTGGCCAAGGTGCTTGCCATGCGGGAGCTCAACAAACTCAACAACGCTCGCGCCAAAGCCAGTACGTCAGTGGGCACGTCGAGCTCGATCATGTCGCTCGGCAAGCTCGCGATGTCGAAGATCCTGCACACCGAGGCGGCGATGAAGACTCAGATCATCGGCGCCGAGGCGCTGCTGGCCGGGCCCGACAATCCGGTGGCCGACGACGTCAACTTCCTGACGCTGAACGCGTTCTTCACCTCGATCGGCGGCGGCACCGACCAGATCCAGCGCAACATCATCGGCGAGCGCGTACTGGGACTGCCCAAGGAACCCGAGGCCGACCGCGACATCCCGTTCCGGCAGGCCCGCCGGAGCTGACCTACATGACTGATACCTACGATCCACCACTGCGTGGCACCCGAATCCTGGACCTGACCTCGGGGCCGATGACCGCCGTCGGACGCCTCTTCGCCGATCTCGGCGCCCACGTCACGGTGCTCCGGGTGCCCGGCATCACCCACGACGACGTCGTGGGCCCGCACATCGACGATGTGCCCATCCAGACGGCCATCAACCGCCACGGCATCGCGGTACTCCACGTCGACGACCCGGCGGCGTTCGAGGGTCTGCTCGCCGGTGCCGACATCCTGATCGAGAACACCCGACCGGGATCGGCCGCGGAAACGGAATTGTCGGTGCGTCGCCTCCGCGAGCGGTATCCGGCGCTGGTGATCCTGTCGATCAGCGACTTCGGCCGCGACAACGACTACCGCAGTTGGCAGGGGACGACGCCCGTCTTTCACGCACTCTCGAGCGAGCTGTCCAGGTCCGGCATCCCGGGCCGGGAGCCGCTGATACCGCCAGCCGAGTTGCCTTATCACGTCGCTGCCGCGCAGGCCGCTGTGATGACCACGGCCGTCTATCTGGACCGGTTGCGTACTGGCGAGGGCGATCTGATCGACTTCTCGGTGCTCGACGGCGCAATGCAGACCCTCGACCCGCCGTTCGGCTCGGCCGGAAGCGCGTCGGCAGGGGTCGCGGTCAGCGCGCAGCAGCGTGACTTCAACGCCGAACAACAGCGCTACCCCATCATCGCGTGCAAGGACGGCCACGTCCGCATGTGCATCCTGGCCAAGCGGCAGTGGCAGGGCATGTTCGCCTGGATGGGTAGTCCCGAGGAGTTCGCCGACCCGTCCTACGACAAGCTCGGAAAGCGTTTCAGGTCACCGGAATTGCTGGCTGCGATCCAGCACTTCTGCGCGGACAAGACCCGCGCGGAGTTGGAAGCACAAGGGCAGGCGCACGGCGTGCCCACGGCTGCGGTGTTGACGCTGTCCGAGGCGTTGAACGCCGAACACTTCACTGCGCGTGGCTTTTTCCGCGATGTCGAGCTGGCGTCCGGTGTGGTGGCCCCGATGCCCGTGGGCGTCAGCGAGATCGACGGTCATCGCGCCAGCGCGCTCAACGCACCGGACCCGGCGGAAGCTGACCGGCCCGCCGGCGCGCCGCTGTTGAAGGCACGCGAACGACCCGGAGAAGGACTGCCGCTGGAGGGTATCCGCGTGCTGGATCTGGGTGTCATCGTCGTTGGCGCCGACACCGGCAGGCTGTTCGGAGATCTGGGTGCCGACGTCGTCAAGATCGAACACTCCGCACATCCCGACGGCTTGCGGATCGGCAAGCCGACGTCCATGACTCAGCCGTTCGCCGCCGGCCACCGCAACAAGCGGTCGATCGGCATCGATATGCGCACCGCGGAGGGCCGGGAGTACGCGCACCGGCTGGTGAAGCTTTCCGATGTCGTGCTGACGAATTACAAGCCGGGCGTGGCCGAGGCGCTCGGCATGGACTACGCGACGCTGAAGGAGATCAACCCCGGCATCGTCGTCGTCGACAGTTCCGCGTTCGGCCCGAACGGCCCGTGGGCCAAGCGCCTCGGATACGGTCCGCTGGTTCGCGCTGCCGTCGGATTCACCAACTTGTGGACGTACCCGGACGACCCGGAAACGTTCTGCGACACCGTCACCGTCTACCCCGACCACGTCGCCGCCAGGATCGGTGCGCTGTCGGCAATCGCGCTGCTGTTGCGCAGAGAGCGCACCGGTGCAGGCGGGTCGGCGAGCATCTCCCAGGCAGAGGTCATGCTCAGCCACCTCGCGGCCGATATCGCCGCCGACGCGCTGCAAGGAGGCGGACACACCGGGGACGACGCACCGACTGGCGACGCCGTCTGGAGACTGTTCCCGACTGCAGGTGAGGACAGCTGGATCGCGATCACCGTGAGAGACGAGGCCGACCGCGAAGCGTTACGCACGGTGGTCGGCGCAGTCGATCTGGACGCCGTGCGCGCCTGGACGACGCGACACTCGAAGATCGAGGCGATGGAGATCCTGCAGGATGCGGGTGTGCCCGCGGGCGCCGTGATGCATGCCAACGAGCTGCCCAGCTGGGGTTATTACGAGCAGCGACGCGCGTTCCGCGAAGAGCTGCATCCGCACGGCGACGTCCCGTTCATGATGGAGAACGTCCAGATCCACTGCGACCATGTGGCGGATCCGCCGCTGGGCCAGGCGCCGCTGTTGGGTGAGCAGACCGCTGAGATCGCCACCGAGTTGCTCGGCCTCGACGCTGCGCAGATCGAGGAGCTGCACGAGCGCGGCGTGTTGGAGACCCCGACCGTCTCGTAGCATTCGAGGTGGTTAGCACTACCACCTTCGAGTGCGGCAGGGATGGACATCGACTTCACCAGGCTCCGGTACTTCGTGGCTGTCGCAGACGAGCTGCACTTCAAGCGGGGTGCCGACAAGTTGATGATCACGCCGCCGCCGCTGAGCAAGCAGATCAAGCTGCTGGAAAAGGAACTCGGTGGGCCGCTGTTCGAGCGCGGCTACCACGATGTGCGGCTGACACCCCTCGGGCAACGCCTACTTGGTCCGGCCCGCGAGATTCTGCGGCAGGTCGAGGACTTCAAGGCCACGGCCGCGCAGACCGTCAAGGGCCAGCTGCCGATCCGGGTGAGCGCCACCGCGTATGCCCCGTCGGATCTGATCGCCGCGCTGGAGGGGGTGCTCGCGAACCTGCCGGCTCCGACCGAGTTCAGCGTGCCGGGGTCCGCGGCAGAGGTCACCGCCAAGTTGATCGCCGGCCAAGCCGAGTTGGGTTTGATCCACCTGCCCGCCAGCGACAAACGCTTGCGGTACAAGGTCGTCGCCCAATATCAGGGCGCGATCGCCGTTCGCTTCGACGACCCGTTGGCCGCCAGGGATCTGGTGGCGATCGAGGAGCTCTGCGATCGGGAAGTGGTCATCGACGTCGCCCGTCCCAACCCGGTGGTACTGGCCGGATTGACGCGTCAACTGAACCGCAGGGGCGTCCACCGCATTGTCCGTACGACGAACCAGCGTGGCGGCGAGGTCGAGATGGCGACCCAGGTGTTCAATCGCCACCTCGTCGCGGTGGTCAGCTACGCGCCCGATTCGTTCATCGGAAAGATGTTCTCGCCGCCGGAGTTCAAGTTGATCCCGGTCGACGAAAGCACCTGGGCACCAATTGAACTCGGGCTGGCCTGGGTACCCGAACGGCTTCGAGACAGGGCCGCTGAGATCGAATCCACGGTGGACCGGATTGCCGACGCACTGGGGCCGGTCCGCCGCAGCGCGTGACCGACCATGCTCAGGCGATCAGACGTTCACTGAGTTCCCACAGCCGTCGCGCCGACTCGGGGTTCACCGCATGCGGTGCGACGCCCTTCATTTCGATCGGCTCGACACCCCAGTCGAAGGGCTGCGACGAATGGTCAAGCGGAGCAACATCGTTGTCTTTCAGATAGACCCCGCCGATGTCGTCGAGCAGGGGACTGGTCGCGGCGAACACCGAGGTGCTGGCCGCCTGCTGAATGGTTTTGAATTCGCGGTCGGGGTCGATGATCGCATTCCCGTCGTTGTCTATGACTCCCATTGCGCGCAGTTCGTCCTCGGTGATCGACGGACCGAGTTGTGTCCCGTAAGCGACACCCGGGTGCAGGGCGTAGCCGCGGATACCGTCACCGCGCCAGCGTCGATCCAGCTCGACGGCGAACAGAATATTGGCCGTCTTGGACTGACCGTAACCGAGCATGCCGTCGTATCCCGTGGTGAAGTGCGGGTCGTCCCAACGGATGTCGGTGAGCATGTGGCCGCCCGACGAGACGTTGACGACTCGCGCCCCGTTGGCCGCTTGCAGCGCGGGCAGGAGACGCAGCGTCAGTTGGAAGTGGCCGAGATGATTGGTCGCGAACTGCGCTTCGTATCCGCGGGCATCGCGCACGAGGTCGCCGCCCATGATCCCGGCGTTGTTGAGCAGCACATGCAACGGCCGCCCCGACGCGAGATACCGACCGGCGAAGGCGTCGATCGATTCCGGATCCAGCAGGTCCAGTTGATCGACGTCGACGTGTGTCAGTCCATCCACGGCGGCGGCCGCACGGTCCGGGTTGCGGGCGGCGACGGTGACCGCCGCGCCTGCCTTGCTCAGTGCGCGGGTGGTCTCGAGGCCGAGTCCGACATGACCGGCGGTGACGATGATGTTCTTGCCGGACAGGTCGAGGCCACGCAGGACATCGTCGGCGGTCGACGCCGCGGTGAACCCGGAACCCAGTGGGCGTTGCAGATCGGTCATGGCTGTCCTCCCAGTACTATCGGTTAAGTGGAACGATGCTCCGTATAACTAGGTGAAGTGGAGCATTGTTCCGCTTAGGCCAAATTGGGACGGTTATGGTGGAAAAAGCGCAAGTACGCCGCGTACGGGCGGATGCGCAACGCAACCTCGGCGCGGTGGTCGAGGCGGCCAAGGCAGTGTTCGCCGAGTCCGGCGTCGACGCCCCGGTCCGCGAGATCGCCGCGAGGGCGGGTGTCGGCGTCGGAACGTTGTACCGGCACTTCCCGCGCCGAGCTGACCTGGTGGTCGCCGTTTTCGAGCGCGAGATCGACGAATGCGCCGCAGCAGCACCTGCCCTGGCCGAGACCAACACTCCTGGCGAGGCGCTCACCAAGTGGATTCACCGCTACACCGAGTTGCTCGGTACCAAGCGGGGGCTCGCTGCGGCCCTGCACTCCGGCGATCCGGCCTTCGACGCGCTGCCGACCTACTTCGAGCAACGCTTGACGCCGGCGCTACAGACGTTGGTCCAAGCCGCGGTGGCTGCGGGTGAAATACGCGCGGACGCCGATCCGGCAGATCTGCTCCACGCCATCGCCCATCTCTGCGCGTCGCCTGACGCCGACCGTGCCGCCCGCATGGTCGATCTACTCGTCGATGGGCTGCGGCCGAACTGACGCGCCAGGGCAGCACAGCGGCCGTAAGGACATAAGGCAGGCTGGTGTCAACGATGACCCGTCCGCCCCCCGACTCCGCCGCGGCACTGCTCCGCGATCCCAGCGACCTGTCCGCGCTGCGCGCCAAGGGCGGCGACGCCGACGAGTTGTTCGCCTCTTTCGCCGCATGGGCCGAGTCCCAGGGCACCACGCTCTACCCCGCGCAGGAGGAGGCGTTGATCGAGCTGGTCAGCGGCGCGAACGTGGTGCTGGCCACGCCGACCGGCTCGGGCAAGTCGCTGGTGGCCACCGGCGCGCTGTACGCCGCACTGGCTGGGAGCCGACGCAGCTACTACACCGCCCCGATCAAGGCCCTGGTGAGCGAGAAGTTCTTCGCGCTGTGCGATGTCTTCGGTGCGACGAACGTCGGCATGCTCACCGGAGACGCGGCGGTGAACGCGGGCGCTCCGATCATCACGTGCACGGCAGAGGTCCTCGCCAACATCGCGCTGCGTGAGGGCGCCGACGCGGACATCGGCCTGGTGGTCATGGACGAGTTCCACTTCTACGGTGATCCGGACCGCGGCTGGGCCTGGCAGGTGCCGCTGCTGGAGTTGCCCAAGGCCCAATTCCTTTTGATGTCAGCCACACTCGGCGACGTCACGTTTCTACGCGAAGATCTGACGCGCCGTACCGGCAGGCCGACGGCGCTGGTCGCCAACGCCGAACGCCCGGTTCCTCTGCATCACTACTACGCGACGACACCGATGCACGAGACGATCACCGATCTATTGGAGACGAAGCAGGCGCCGATCTACGTCGTCCACTTCACCCAGGCCTCGGCACAGGAACGCGCGCAGGCACTGATGAGCGTCAACGTGTGCACCAAGGAGGAGAAGAAGGCGATCGCCGAGCTGATAGGCGGATTCCGGTTTACGTCGGCGTTCGGGTCGACGCTGTCGCGGCTGGTGCGCCATGGCATAGGCGTTCATCACGCGGGCATGCTGCCCAAATATCGGCGGCTGGTGGAACAACTGGCCCAGGCCGGTCTGCTCAAAGTCATCTGCGGCACCGACACTCTCGGCGTAGGCATCAACGTGCCGATCCGGACCGTCGTCTTCTCCGCCCTCTCGAAGTACGACGGCACCCGCACGCGCCTGCTGACCGCCCGCGAGTTCCATCAGATCGCCGGGCGGGCCGGACGAGCAGGCTACGACACCGCGGGCACCGTCGTCGTGCAGGCACCCGACCACGAGGTGGAGAACCTCAAGCAGTTCGCCAAGGTCGCCGACGATCCGAAGAAGCGTCGAAAGCTGTTGCGCCGCAAAGCTCCCGAAGGCATGGTGCCGTGGAGCGAGTCGACCCAGAAACGCCTGATCGATGCGCCACCGGAGCCGCTGACCAGCAATATGCGGGTGTCGACGGCGATGATCCTCGACGTCGTCGACCGCCCAGGCGATCCGTTCGCCGCGATGCGCCGTCTCCTCACCGAGAACCACGAGCCGCGCAAACGACAGCTACAGCACATCCGTGAGGCGGTCGGCATCGCGCGTTCGCTGCTGCAAGCCGGCGTGATCGAGCGTCTCGGCACACCCGAACCCGACGGGCGGCGCTATCGGCTCACGCTCGATCTGCCACCCGATTTTGCCCTCAATCAGCCGCTGTCGACGTTCGCGCTGGCGGCAGTCGATGTTCTGGATCCGGCATCGGAAACGTATGCGCTGGATGTGGTTTCGGTTATCGAGGCGACTCTCGAGGATCCCCGGCAGGTCCTGGCGGCGCAGCTGAACAAGGCGCGCGGCGAGGCCATCGCGGCGATGAAGGCCGAGGGTATCGAGTACGACGAGCGCATCGAACTGCTCGACGAGGTCACCTACCCTCGACCGCTCGCCGAGCTGCTGGAGCACACCTTCGAGGTGTATCTGCAGAGCAATCCGTGGGCCGCGGACGGGCGGTTGTCGCCGAAGTCCATCGTGCGTGAGATGTGGGAGCGGGCATTCACCTTTCGTGAGTACGTCAGCGTGTACGGGCTCACGCGCTCCGAGGGAGCCCTGCTGCGCTACCTGTCCGGCGCATTCAAGGCACTACGGTCCGGGGTGCCCGCCGCGGCGCGCACAGAGGAGCTCACCGACATCGTCGAGTGGCTGGGTGAGCTTGTGCGCCAGGTCGATTCGAGCCTGCTCGACGAATGGGAACAGCTCACCAGCCCGGACCAGCCGCTGGATGTACCTGTCGCGGTACCTGCCCGCCCGCGTCCGCTGACCGGAAACGAGCGGGCGTTCACCGCGATGGTCCGCAATGCGCTCTTTCGGCGGGTCGAACTGTTCGCCCGCCGGCGTTGGTCCGACCTCGGTGAGTTGGACGCGGCGTCGGGATGGACGTCCGAACGCTGGGAGGAGGTCGGCGACGAGTACTTCGCCGAGCACGACCAGGTGCTGACGGGCGCGGACGCGCGCGGCCCGGCGCTGCTGATCATCGACCGGCAGCCGGGCCTGTGGCGAGTTCGGCAGATCCTCGACGACCCTGCGGGCGAGCATGATTGGGGTTTCGTGGCTGAGGTGGATCTGGAAGCTTCCGACGAAGAAGGCGCGGCGGTGCTGCGCGTCGTCGACGCGGGACGGCTCGACTGAATTCGCCCCCGAACCGTTTGGCGGGCCTTTACGCTCTGCGCATGACGACGTTCGCGCTGGTCCACGGCGCGTGGCACAGCGCCTGGTGCTGGGAGCGTGTGACACCGCTCCTACAGCAGGCCGGCCACGACGTGGTCACCCCCGAGTTGCCGAGCGAGGACGGCTCGGCGGACTTCGACTGCTATGCGGATCTGGTGTGTGCCACCCTCCGAGGGTGTGACGACGATGTGGTGGTAGTGGCCCACTCGTTGGGTGGCGCCACGGGCGCGTTGATTCCTGGCCGCCGCCCGGTACGGCATCTCGTGTACTTGTGCGCCGCAGTCCCACAAGGTGAAGTCGGCTTGTTCGATCAGTGGCAAGCCCAGCCCGACATGGTGGCGACGACCTTCTCCGACGGCTGGCTCGGGGCGTTGAGTGAGCCCGACGAGCAGTTGCGAACCCAATGGGTCGACCGCGACTTCGCGCGCAAGGTGTTCTACGCCGACTGCGACGAAGCCACCGCCGCCGACGCGTTCGACCACCTTCGCCCCCAGTCCGGGTACCCGTGGACACTGCCGTGCTCGCTGACCCAGCACCCCGCGGTGCGGTGTACCTCCGTGGTGTGCAGTGACGATCGGATCGTCAACCCGGTCTGGTCGAGGCGCGCAGCCCGTGAAATCGGCGCCGACATCGTCGAACTGCCGGGCAGCCATTCGCCGTTCCTGTCCCGGCCGCCGGCGGTCGCCGACGTGTTGCTCCGCGTCGCGGAGGCGAGTTAGCCCACCGGTGCACGCACTCCGAGCACCGGTTGTCGATGCCTGCCGTGACCCCAGCCGGGATCCCAGGGCAACCGTCCGCGATCATCCGCCCACACCAGCTGCAGGGCACGCACATCGGGTCCGCAGATCCGCACGGCGAACTTCAGGTGGACGTCGGGGTGCTCGACTTCGACGACCTCGATGAGGAACCTGTCCTGATAGTCGATGTGCATCGCCGGCTCCAGGGTCTCGCCGTCATCGACCATCTGGTGCGCGATCGAGTTCAGAACTCGAGCGGAAATCTGCGGATTGAGCCCTGTGATCAAGAGTTCGGGCAGACCGCGGTCATGCAATCCGACGGTGTACGCGAACGGTCTCTTGTCGTGCTCGACGAACTGCACCGCCCATCCGTGTTCCCACACCGTACGGCGAAGCTCGTCCAGGTAGTCCTCGGCGGTGGCGTTCGGGTTGTCGCACTTCCAGCACATGGCCGCGCCCTTTCTGTAGTGAGTTGCGACCAGCTTGCGCCCAGGCACCGACAAGTCGACAAGGCGCGGCGTGATGTTCCGCCGAGGCTCAAGTGCTTGAGTCTGGATATATCACTGGGCAGATCTGCGTTCAGCCTCTTCTACCAATGCCGCCGCTAGCTCCGAATAGCTTTGTCGGAGCGTATGACTCAGATTTCTTATCCCCGGCAGGCGAGGCGTACACGATGCCGTCCATATGATGAGCGACCCATCCGGTCGGTCTTCGATACGAATGTCGCCTCGGTAGTCCTTTATGAGCATGGCCTGGTACCACGGAAGCTCTGCAGCATAGGCATGATGATGCGGTTTCGTTCCGGCCAGGATCCGGTCGCGGGTCACACCGCGCCCAATCCGCATTCTCCGGATTCCGCCGACAGCCGTGTCGGGTTCTCCCGACACTTCCCATGACGCAGCAGAGATACCCGGCATGAATTCTGGCCATCGGTCCAGATCCATCAGAGCGCCGTACACCGAGACCGGCGTCGCCGACGTCGACTGTTCAACCGCGATTGATACACGGGCGGGCATGTCGTGGCAATCTACTACCGCAGACGGCCAGGCGACGCGCGAGTAAACCAACGACCCTGTGTTCAATCTCGACCATAGGAAGCACAATCGACAATGCCGTCGCTCCTGTGACGCCGTTTCGCAGCTATCGATCGGCTCCGCGATGACCCGAGCGGACCAGTGCGTTACGGGGTCGCAAGAAGCCGGGCTGCTGGAGCTCTCGAATGGCGCGCCGCGCCCCTGACGGGATCACACGCTCGAAGAAGACATCCGCGTCAAAGGTCGCACGGACCTCGTCGACGTAGGAGCGTGGCAGGCCGAAGCGGATCCTGCCCTGACTGACATCGATGAGATCCGCCCGACGCACCGCCTCGACCAGCGCCGCGTACGGTCGGCGTGAGCCGTACGTGAGCAGCCGGTGATGCTCGGCGACGATGAGCGCCAACTCGTCTGACCAGTTTTCACGGCCGGTGTCGGCCAGCCACGCGTTCTGTGCCTCGATCGACGGAACCAGGTAATCGATCGTGTCGAACGCCGCCAGATCGTGGAAGGCCGACGCGATTGCCAGCTTGTCGTCGCGGTCTGGTTGGTCCGGCGTGAGCGCGCGAGCGAAGTTGATCACCCGATACACATGCGCCTTGTAGCCGTCATAGCCGGCGTCGTCTCCGTGGGCACGATGACGATGCGATTCGAGGATCTCTTCAGCCAGGATCGAGCTCTGCAGAATATCCGGTGTCACAACACGTCCGGATCAGTTGCCGCAGTTGGTGTTCGATGGTCTGGTTGGCCACACACACGAGTTGACATCAGTCGTGTCAGCGTGACCCCCTCCGACGAACACCCCATAGGCGTCGCCGTTGGTGCCGGTGTAGGTCGCACCCCCACCGCCGCCACCGCCGCCGGCGCTTTCGACGACAACGGTCCATCCCGCGTCCTCGAGTGTGGTCTTGTACGCGTCCATGACCTCGGTTGGCGATCCGGTGACCAGGAAGTGCTTGCGGACACCACCGTCGTGAATCCACGCCGGCCCGTCTTTTCGCTGACTGTTCGCAGGTACCGGGATCAACGATGGCAGGTCAGTTCCTGCGGTTGTCGGCACGGCAGACGCTGACGTGGAAGTCTCTGTGTCCGAAACTGTTTCGGTGACAGTCGTGGTTCTCGACTCGCCAGACCCGCCGCACCCCGCAACCACCAACCCAACCGCCAAGCACGTCGAGACCAACACGTAGCGCGCCATACCCACTCCCATTCTGGTCATCGATAAGGACCCGGCACCGTCCACGCACTGCCTTGCTCGCGATCGAGCACCGTCTCGCCCTTGTTCTTCAACGCGAAGATGTACACCAACAGGCTCACCCCGATGATCACCGTGACGTACACGATGAACAAGGTGACGTGATCCGGTTTAGAGGCCTGATACAGCATCGGAGCCGTTCCGCCGAAGGCGGAATTCGCCAGCGCGTAGCCCAAACCCACTCCCAGCGCGCGGATGTCAGCGGGGAAGAACTCCGCCTTCACGATCGCATTGACCGACGTGTACCCGGTGATGATGACATAACCGACGGCCAGGAGGAGAAACGCCATCACGACCGACGTCGTCTTCGGCAGATACGTCAGCAGAACGTAGGTGTAGAGCACGCCGGCGACACCGAAGAACACCAGCAGCGGCTTGCGTCCGATGCGATCACTGATGAGACCACCCACCGGCTGCAGCAGCATCAGGAAGATCAGCCCCAGCAGGTTCACCCACGTGGCCGTCAGCGCGCCGTCGGAACCGAACGTGGACTTGACGATTGCGGGCGCATTCACGCTGTAGGTGTAGAACGCCACCGTGCCGCCCGCGGTGATGAGGAACACGAGCAGCAGTGGACGCCAGTGCGTCGTGAACAACGTCTTCAAGGAGCCGGCGTCGGTGTCCTTCCCCGCCCGGATGGCCTCCAGGTGCGAGTCGCTCAGCGACTCGTCCATCGAGCGTCGAATCCACAGCACCACCAATGCCGCGACGCCACCGATGAAAAAGCCTATCCGCCAACCCCAGTCGTGCATCGCGTCGTCGTCGAGGAAGTGCAATGCGATCAGCAATGTGAACTGGGCCAGGACGTGTCCGCCGATCAACGTGACGTACTGGAACGACGACAGGAAACCGCGCCGGTTCGCCGTCGCCGCCTCCGACATGTATGTCGCCGACGTCCCGTACTCCCCGCCGGTGGCGAAGCCCTGCACCAGCCGGGCCAGGATCAGGACCACGGCCGCCCAGTAGCCGAGGGTTTCGCGCGTCGGCATGATCGCCACGACGAACGAGCAGGCCGACATGACGGTGACGCTGAACATCAGCGCCGCCTTACGCCCCCGCCGGTCGGCGAACCGGCCGAAGAACCACGATCCGACCGGTCGCATGACGAACGTGACCGCGAAGATCGCGTAGATGTACACCGTGGAGTTGGTGTCGTCCTTGTCGAAGAACTGGGCCTCGAAGTAGGACGCGAAGACCGTGTAGACGTAGACGTCGTACCACTCGACGAGGTTGCCCGCCGAACCCTTGATGGTGTTGAGCACCGCCCGGCGGGTGCTCGTCGGCGCACGCGTCGGCCCTGATTGCACGGTTTTCGGCATCGCCTCACTCATCCAGGCGACGCTAGCCGCGCGCGCCTCATGATCGAAGGGGTTTGCGCTCGGCGGCCAGAACCGCTTACCTGATGGGATGCCTGAACTGAATCGTCGCCGCGTCATGCAGATCGCCGGCCTCGGCGCCCTGGCCGCCTCTGTGTCCCTGCCCACCGCCAACGCTCAGCCCTCGACCAGCGACTATCGCTTCGTCGACGACTTCGACGGTCCCGCCGGCTCGGCCCCCGACTTCTCCAAATGGGAGCCCGCGTACGAGCGCGAAACCATGGAGGACCCCACGTTCTGGGAGCTGCCCGAGAACGTCGGCCAGTACCGCGACGACCGGAGGAACCTCTTCCTCGACGGCAAGTCCAACCTGGTACTCCGCGCTGCCAAGGACGGCGACACCTACTACAGCGGCAAGCTCTTCGGCAGGTACCGGGGCGGCATCAACACCACCTGGGAAGCCCGGGTCAAGTTCAACTGCCTGACCCCCGGATGCTGGCCGGCCTGGTACCTGGCCAACAACAGTCCCACCAACGGCGGCGAAGTCGACATCATCGAGTGGTACGGCAACGGCAGCTGGGCTCCCGGAACCACCGTCCACGCCAACCTCAACGGCGGTGAACACGTCAGCCACACCATCGCACCCGACAGCGCTTGGCACAGATGGCGCACCCAGTGGACAGAGGAAGGCTTCAAGTTCTGGCTGGACCACACCGACGGTGCGGCGCCGTACTTCACCGTCACGCCCGACCAACTGCCGAATTACCAGTTCAATACGCCCGGCTACACGCTGTTCCCGATCCTGGGTCTCGCGGTCGCCGGGTCGGGCGGCGGCGATCCCAGCGGCGGCACCTACCCCGCGGAGATGCTCGTCGACTGGGTGAAGGTCTGGTAGTCACCCGTAGGAGGAATAGGTCCGCCCCGGCACGGACTTGAGGTTTACGTAGCCGACGATGGGAGCCGCGATGAAGTTCGGCATATCCACCTTCGTTACTGACGACGGCATCGACCCCGTATCGCTGGCGCGTGCCGTCGAGGAGCGCGGTTTCGAATCGCTGGTCGTCGCGGAGCACACGCACATCCCGGCGAGCCGGGAGTCGCCGTACCCGATGGGCGGCGAACTGCCGTCCATCTACTACCGGACGCTGGACCCGTTTGTCACGCTCGCCGCCGCGGCCGCCGTGACCTCCCGGATCGAGCTCTTCACCGGGATCGCGCTGCTGATCCAGCGCGATCCGATCATCACCGCGAAGGAAGCCGCGAGCATCGACCTGATCTCCGGCGGCCGCTTCGTGTTCGGGGTGGGTGCCGGCTGGAACATCGAGGAGCTGCGCCACCACGGCACCGACCCGAAGACACGCGGCGCGCTGCTCGACGAGCGCATCGAAGCCATCCAGGCGCTGTGGACCACCGAACCCGCCGAATACCACGGCCGCTTCGTCGACTTCGATTCGTCGTACCAGCGGCCCAAGCCGGTGCAGAAGCCGCATCCGCCGATCTACATCGGCGGCGACTCTGATGCCACCGTCAAGCGGATCATCCGGCACGAAGCGGGCTGGATCGCCAATCCGCTTCCAGTGGACCATCTGGCCAAACGCATCGGTCAGATCCGCGACGGTGCGGATCATGACGTGCCGCTGGCTCAGTTCGGCACACCCGACGATCCCGACTACTGGCGCGCGGTCGAGGATCTGGGGTTCGGACAGGTGGCGCTGCTATTGCCCACCAAGCCGCTGGACGAGTCGTTGCGACTTCTCGACAAACTTGCTGCGCACGTCGCGGACTATCGGGGCTGAACAGGCTCACGCGTTCTGGGCGGCCACCCGGGCACGCTCCTTCATCGAGGCGACCACTCCGCCGTCGTTGAGGATGTCGGTGCCGGTGAGATAGCCGGCCTTGTCGCTGGCGCAGAACGCGAGCAGAGCGGCCATCTCCTCCGGCTTGCCCCATCGCGGGACCGCGGCGTCGGTGACCATCGCACCCGCGCCCGCCTGCTCCTCGAGCCTGCCCATCTCGGTGTCGATGGACCCGGGGGAGACCGACACGACGCGCAGCCCCCGACCGTTGAACCTCTCGCACTGCGCGCTGGCGTACCACCGGACGAAGCTCTTGCTCACCGCGTACGCGATGCCGGACCGCGCCTCCTCGCCGGCGATGTCGCAGGCCGCCAGCATCGCCGTCATGAAAGCGGACTCGTCGGTGAACGCCGTCGGGAAGTGCATCGCCGGGATGAATTCGTCCGGCAGCAGGTGGGCCGCCATCGACGCCACGTTGACGATCGCCGCGCCCTCGGGAGCGGCCGCGTAGAAGACCTCATTGACGTTGAGCGTGCCGATGGCGTTGGTCCTCATGACGTAGTCGGCGTCGCCCATGCTGGGGCTGACCCCGGCAGTGTGGATCACCGAGGCGAGCGTTCCGAGACCCAACGCGGTGTCGAACAGTCCGGTGACCGCGTCGGGAACGGTGACGTCGCAATTCACCGCCGTCACCGTGACCCCGAGGTCCTTCAGCGTCGCCGCGGCCGCGTCGAGGCGCTCCTGCCTGACATCGCACAGCACGATGGTGTGGTCCTGGCCGACGACTTTCGCGGTGGCCTGCCCCATGCCGCCCGCACCGCCCGTGATCACCGAAACTCGAGTCATGTGTGGACCGTATACGCAGTGTGGCGACGTTACAGTCTTCGGGTCGGGTGTATCAGAGCCGCCCGGACGTTTCACCATGACGTAGGGTGGTTACTCGGACTAAGTAGCCGGATGGGTCCCGACTCTGGAGTGATGCCGAATGCCTTCGATCAAGAACACTGTGGCTGCGTTCGCAGTGGCCGCGGGCCTCGCGGCAACAACGCTCGGCCTGGGCACGACTGTGGCGATTGCCCAACCGCCCCCAGGGGTTCCTGCCCAGGGTGAAGTTCCGCCGCCTAACGCACCGCCGAAGACCACCGACTTCTGGCTCGGCGAGCCCGTCGTGTGGACGTCCATGTGGGGCGGCCGCTGGGGCGTCTGGAAGAACGGCCAGTTCCTCACGCTGTCGTCGAACATCGTCACCGGCGGCGGCTAGACACATCTCTGGACTGCCCGACAGGCACGTGCCGTTTGGGCGGTGCCACACCGGGTAAGCGCGCGGTGACCGCCTAGGGAAGGCACACCATGCGCGCAATGGTCTATCGAGGACCGTACAAAGTCCGCGTCGAGCACAAGGACATGCCGGCGATCGAGCATCCGAACGACGCCATCGTCCGGGTCACCATGGCCGCGATCTGCGGCTCAGACCTGCACCTGTACCACGGGCTGATGCCCGACACCCGCGTCGGCATGACGTTCGGGCACGAGTTCATCGGGGTGGTCGAGGAAGTCGGCCCGTCGGTGCAGAACCTCAAACGCGGCGACCGCGTGATGGTGCCCTTCAACGTCTACTGCGGCTCGTGCTATTTCTGCGCGCGTGGCTTGTATTCCAACTGCCACAACGTGAATCCGAACGCCACCGCGGTCGGCGGCATCTACGGCTACTCCCACACCTGCGGCGGGTACGACGGCGGCCAGGCCGAGTTCGTGCGCGTACCGTTCGCCGATGTCGGCCCCGCGCTCATCCCGGAATGGATGGACGACGAGGACGCACTGCTGTGCACCGACGCGCTGGCGACGGGATACTTCGGCGCCCAACTCGCCGACATCGCCGAAGGTGACACCGTCGCGGTGTTCGGCGCGGGACCGGTCGGCTTGTACGCCGCAAAGTCGGCGTGGTTGATGGGCGCAGGCCGGGTCCTGGTGATCGACCACCTCGAGAACCGATTGGCGAAGGCGCGCAGCTTCGCTCACGCCGAGACGTACAACTTCGCCGAGTACGACGACATCGTCGTCACGATGAAGAAGGCGACCGGATACCTCGGCGCCGACTCGGTGATCGACTGCGTCGGCGCTGAAGCCGACGGGAACTTCCTGCAGCACGTCACGGCGACGAAGCTGAAACTCCAGGGCGGCTCTCCGGTCGCACTGAACTGGGCCATCGACTCGGTGCGCAAGGGCGGAACGGTGTCGGTGATGGGTGCCTATGGACCTATGTTCAGCGCGGTCAAGTTCGGCGACGCGATGAACAAGGGTTTGACGCTTCGTATGAACCAGTGCCCGGTCAAGCGTCAGTGGCCACGCCTCTTCTCACACATTCAGAACGGGTATTTGAAGCCCAATGACATTGTGACCCACAGGATTCCGTTGGAGCACATCGCCGAGGCCTACCACATCTTCTCATCCAAGTTGGACGACTGCATCAAGCCCATCGTCCTCCCCCAGGCCAGCTGAAAGGAGCAGATCATGGTGTACACGTCAGAGCATCCGCCAACCCCGAGCAGCGACGAGTTGCGCGCCCGTATCCCCGGCTGGGGTGCCGATCTCGATCCCGCCGACCGTCCCGCGGTGCCGCGAATGCGGTTCGACCCGTCCGCCACGGGCGCGCATTGGGACCTCCCGGAACAGCAACCCGAGAAGTGGCCGCGAGAGCGGTCGATCGAACACGCCCGCCTCACACCGGTATTCGGCACCTCGACACCCCCGCGCTGGTTGTCGGGAGCTGTGCGCAAGTTCGCGTACCGCTACAGCGAGGGCCGCGCCGCCCACTGGCTCCTTCTGATCGGTGCCGACCGGATCGACGCCATCGAGAGCCATCTGGAGTCCCTCGTGAAGTTGCGACCGGACAACCCGATCACCGAGACGGGCATCAAGACCGAGTTCACCCATGGCGGGTGGAAGGCGCGCACCGGCACCACCCGGGTCGACAACGCGCACAGCTGGTTGGATCCGGTTCTCGTCGCCGGACCGTGGCTCATGGTTGCGGCGGCATTCGTGACACTTGGCCGGGCGGTCGATAGACGACGCGCCCGGCGCAAGTGATCACGAATGCTCTGCGTCCGGCAGACCCTCCGGCGGCGGTGTTGAATACGCCGGGCTGACCGGCGGTACCTGTTCGGAATCAGCTGATTGGTGGTCTTCCGGTTCCGTGGACTCTGGTTCGGGTGCGGTCATTTCGCCTTCCCCTCAGTGGATCTGCGGATCGGGTGGATTTTCCGCGGCCCGGCCGGTTGCCGCGTCGCGGATGTGATCGACAGTCGCGGTGACCATGCCCATCGTCTTCAACACCCCCGGGCTCGGCGGGGTGTCGGGATGCGGGCGAGTCGGGGCGATCTTCTTCGCCACCTCCAACTTCTCCCCCATCTTGACCAGGTCCTCGCGGCTGATCGCGGCCTCGAAAGCCGGCCACACCACATCCTGCTCAAAGGCGATGTGCTCACGTCCGGCCTTGACGAACTCCTTCAGGGCCTCCTGATACTCGGGTTCACCCGGAACGCCGTCCTCGAGCAGCTGCAGGAGCCGCTTTCCCTCCTGCTCCTGTTCGATCGCCTTGTCGGCCAACGCATCTCCATCCTCGACCAGCTCGCGCACCGCCGGCCAGAAGAACTGCTCTTCGATCGCTTCGTGCTGAGACTCGGCGATCACGAGATTCGTCACCATCGTGCTCAGGCCGCTTTCTGTGGCCCCGCTACCGCTGGGCGCGCCGTCAAGCACCTCGAGCATGCCCAGCACGCTCTTGTGGTCTTGCCGCAAAAACGTCAATGCGTCCATGCTTGAGTCCTTTCGGTTGCAGCGACACTCAGCTCGTGGCGGTGTGCTGCTCGTGGGTGAAGGGCTTCTCGGCGTCGATCGCCGGCTCCCCTTCGGGATTGGCCTCGGCGCCGGTGTTCTCGCGCAACGACGTTCCCAGCCACTGCTCTTCCGGCTTCTCGACGTAGTCCCACTCGATACCTTCGGGCCACGGACCCTGGCCTTGGTTCCACGGACCACGGACCGAGCCGGCGCCGTTGCTCATGTTGAACGCGACGTTCTGGAACCGCGGATCGCCGGGCAGCTGGCCTGGCGGGAAGTTCACCGGGAGCTCGTTGAGCGCGGCGGTGAACTGTTGGTAGTGCGCGATCTCCCGGGTCATCAGGAACGTCAGCGTGTCCTGAACGCCGGGATCGTCGGTGAACTGTTTCAGGTACTCGTAGACCACCTTCGCCCGCGACTCGGCGGCGAGGTTGTTGCGCAGGTCCACGGTGGGATCACCGTTGGCGTCGATGAATGCGCCGGTCCAGTTGTTACCGGCGGAATCCTTGACGTCGGGGCCGCCGCCGCTGAGCACCAGGAACATCGGATTCACCGCGACCTGATGGATCGCCTGCTCACGGCCGTCCTTGCTGGCCACCGCCGGCATCCAATCGCATCGCTGGTTGGCGATCTTGAGGTCGTCGTTGAGACCGTCGAGCAGCATCGTGATCGTCGACCCGACCATCTCGAGGTGGCTGAGTTCCTCGGTGGCGATATCTATGAACAGGTCGTACATCTTGGGATTCTTCTCCCTCAGCACGAACGCCTGGGTGAAGTACTGCAGAGCCGCGGTGAGTTCGCCGTTGGCACCACCGAATTGCTCCATGAGAAGACTCGCGAAGCGTGGGTCCGGCTCGGACACTCGTACCTCGAATTGCAGATCTTTGTTATGTGTGAACACGACATCTCCCGACTGAATAGAAATTGAGGGCCTCGGTCCGCTGGGCTGTAGACGGAGGTGACACTCGCTTACCCGGGGTCGAGTGAGGCAAACGGTGGAATCCGCACCGATTGTGTGAATTTCAAGATCGGCCAACGTGTTCCGAGGTCACACGGATCTCACGCAACGGCGTCACGCAGTATCTGCTGCAGCCGCTCCAGTGGTGTACCGGCGTCGAGCCACCGTTGCTGACCGCTGTCAGTGGTTGGCCCGCCAGCCGGGATCGGTGGAGGGGCGGTTGCCTCCGGCGGAGGTGCAGGCGGAGGCGGAGGTGGTGCCACCCGTGCGGCGTGAATCTTCTGATCGAGCCGTGCAAGTGCGTCGTTGCGGAGCATGCGTCGCTGCGGATCGGGGTCGGTGTTTCCGGCGAAGCAGCCCGGCGGGGCTTGCTCGACCACGGTTCGCGCATCGAGGTAATGGGCGACGGCGGATCGACCATCGAACTGCGCCGCCGCGCGGTCACCCAACGTCTCGCGGACGAATTCGAGGTTGACCCGCGCCGCGCAGGACTCCGAGCGGGCCAGGCTCTCGCTGAACTGGCGGTCTGCCTCTTCGAGCTCGTTCTCGAGCACCGCAAGGGCGCCCGCGGCGAAGTGTGACCTGCCGGGCTCGATCACGTTGAACACCATCAGCGCGTCGACTGCGCGGCGCAGTTGGGCGGTGTCCCGGTCCGCATACGCCGCCACGGCGGACTCTCCCGCGACGACGACCGACAGCGACTTGACGATCACCACGATGAGAAGCAACGCCACCGGCGCGGAGACCACCAGCAGGCGACGGCGTAGCGGCGATCGTGCCCCTGCGCTCATGGCATCACGTCCCCGCCGACGTACCTGCTGCGACGGACGTCGCGCAGCACCAGGTAGAGCTCGATCAGGACAAGGACGGCGGCGCCCAGCGCTGGCAACCAGTACGTTTCGGTCTGGCCGCCCGCGGACGCTACGACCGCCGTCGGCTCCGTCGCCCCGCCCGCCTCGGGCAACTCCGCGGTCGGCAGTGCGCCGCCGGAGCGCGCGACGTACGGCACCCCCAACTGATCGGCGACCGTTCGCAGCGTGGCTTCGTCGACAGGCGACCGTGCGATATCGGTGCCGGGAATGGGGCCCCCCGCCGAGGTGCCATAGCCGAGCACAGCACCGCCGTCGACCGATTCGGCAGGCAGAGTGAATTCCCTTGCAGGAAGCGATGACTCGGGAGCGCCCGCCCCGAGGTAGAAGACCAGTGTGGTGGCCCGCGGATACTGCTGGACCGCGCTGATCAGCTGGTAGCGCACCACGGTGCTCGCTGCGCCGGCGTTGGTCTGGGTGATGTCGTCCTGGCGGTAGGCGTAGGGGTCGATGGTCTGCGCGATCGGCCGCAGGCTCCAGGTATCCGCCGACAGCGGCCACGCCAACGACGGGGCCGACGAGAATCCGATCACCGCGAATCTGGCCCGCGGATACCGGTCGATCAGTGCCTCGATGTCGTCGCGCGCCAACTCCATCCGGCTGCGGCCGTCGATGTCTTCTACCGCCATGTTCGGTGAGCGGTCGACGACCAGGAAGACGGTCGGTTCGGTGTCGCCTGCGCTGCGCGGCGCCGATTCATCACCTTCGGTGATCACCACGCGCATAGCCGCGAAGACGAGCAGAAGTGCCGCGCAGGTCACAAGCAGCCAACGCCACAGCATTGTCCGGTTGCGTCCCGACGCGCGCCACCGGCGCAGCGCGATGAACTGCGCGCCGACGAGCAGCGCCGCCGTCACGAGCAGTAGTGGCGGGAGGACCGGATGCAGCGTCATCGCCGCACCACCAGTGGCCAGAGCGTCAATCCCGTCAACGCCACCAACGCCAATAGCAAAAGCACATCGGGGGTTTCGGCGGCCTTGACGACCGCGGCGACCGTTGCAGTCGGTGGCGGCGGGTGGTCCCTGATCTCGGCAAGGTCAGCCGCCGTAGCGGAGTTCGCCGGGAACGCGCGTCCGTCGCTCTCGCGGGCCAGCGCCTCCAGCGCGCCGCCGCCGGGCCCGGTCATCAGAACGTTGACCTGAACACTGCCCGCCTCCACCAGGTCGCGGACCGCGTCCGCGGTGAACAGGGCGGGGCGGGTCTCGCCGGGCTGGCGGAGCGAGCCGGGTCCGACGTAGATGAGCGAGCGGCGTTGTGCCGCTTCTTCATCGAATTCCGGGAATCCGGTGAGGCACAGTGCCATGACGTCTTCGACGCCGCCGGCGTGGTTGACGTACGAGACCGCGGGCGTCCACCTGGCGTCGTCGCCCGCCTGTTCGGATGCCGCCGCGAAACCGTTGAACTGCTCTGCGGCATATTGGTAGTCGCGGGTCATGGGCACGATTCGGCGATTGGCTGTGGTCAATCCGATGCGTTGGGTGGTGAACCCGGTCACGCGCTCGGCGAAGTAGCGCAGGGTTGCGCGGACGGCCGGGTCGGTCGGCGGGCCGCCCATGCACAGCATGATGTCCTCGGGCTGAGCGGCATCGGATTGCCGTGCAGTCGAAGGTAATCCGGTTGGACGGGCCGCGGCGACCACGGCGGCGCCGAAGGTCACCGTCAGCAGGATGATTGCCGCAATGGTGGACAGCGTGCGCAGCCGGGCCGCGCGGCGGTACTCGGGCAGACGGGTCAGCCGCTCGACATTGGCCAGCAGACGCAACCGCCGACGTTCGGCGTTCATCGGTTTCAGCGCCGCCGCCGCGACACACGCCGCCAGGCCCAGGCACCCGGCGATCGCGACCACCCACCAGGTCAGCTCCACGTGTGGATCAGCTCCTCGGCGGAGTCGGTGGCAGCCCCGACGTCGACAGTCGAGTCGGCGTTGAACTGCGCGTCGTTCAGCTCGGTCAAAACGGGTGCGGCCGGCGCCAGCTCACCCGCGGCGATGGCATCCACCTGCATGTATTCGGCGCGAGTTCCGGTGGCGGCGTGGAGGAATGCGCGCAGTTCCCGGCTGACGGCCGCCGCAGCGGGGGCTGCGGCCAGTTCGCCGGCGCGGTAGCGCTCACCGATCGCGCGCACCGTGCGGGCGGACCTTCGCTTGACCAGTTCGCTGCGGGCGGCTCCGATGACCGGCAGGTTGCTGATCCGCCGCTCCGGCATGGTGAACAGGTAAACCGCTGCGTACCAGCCGATCAGGATCACCGACAGGAGGATTGCGAGCCACAGCCACCACGACGAGTACGGCGTGGGACCGCCGACGAAGCGGATCAGCTCATCGGACACGGGCGTATGTTCCGGTCATCGCAGTCAGTCCGGCTCTGATTCCCCTGCTGCCGGTGAATCGCGCGCAGGGCACCCCGTGTGTCGTCAGGAACGTCGAAAGCTGCTCCCGCCGTTCGAATTCGGCTCGCCGATAGGCGTCGATCACGTGCGGGCCGAGCGTCGCGCCGCCCATCACGACGCGGCCTCCGGCCACGTCATAGCCGTCGCCCTCGTCGTCGACGGACCCGATGGCGGCCATATCGGCGACCATCGCCCACATGACGTCGTGCTGAGCAGTAAGCCGGGTCAACACCTCTCCGAGGCCCTCGTCGACCTCCGGCTCATCGGACACCACGAAGATCAGCAATGGTCGTCGGTAGTGCCTTGCCACCCAATTCAGTTGTGTCACCACTCTGCTCGGCGCGGGCGCGGTCGTCGTGTGGTGATGGAACCGGTGCAGCATGCTCTCGATGTGCGTCTCACCGCGCCGCAGTCTGATGTCGACGCAGCCGCGGACGTCGCCGAAGACCATGCCGATCTCGTCGGACCGGCGGAGGGTGATCAGGCCGATCGCGCCGATGACGTTCGACGCCACATCGCGCTTGCGCTCGCCTGACGGCGCCTGGGCAACCGTGTTCCTGCCGGCGTCGGCGATCACGAGGATCTTGTGATGTTTCTCCGAAACGAAGCGCTTTATCAGGACGTGCCCGGACCGCGCGGTGGCCTTCCAGTCGATGTCGCGGACGTCGTCACCCGGCACATACGGCCGCAGGTCGTCGAACTCGAGACTGCGGGTGTGCACCAGTGCATACCGGCCGCCGTCGAGCAGCCCGGTGGTGTCGCGGCCGAAAAACCGCTTGGCGCTGTCGAGATGCTTGCCCATGACCTCACGGCACCCGCACCGCGTCCAGCACCGCGTCGACCACCAGGTCGGGTGTAATGCGCAGACTGGCTGCCTCGAAGCCGAGGATCAACCGATGCCGCAGCACGCGATGCGCGAGGCGCGCGATGTCGTCGGGCACGACGTGGTTACGGTTGCGGACGACCGCCAGAGCGCGCGCGGTGCGGCAGAACGCGATCGTCGCTCTCGGGCTCGCGCCGTATTCGATCAACCGGGCGAGGTTCGCCGGCAGATACCGCTCCGGCGCCCGCGTCACGTTCACCAGTCGACTCGCGTACTCGATCAGCTGACGGTCCATGTACACGGTCTGCACCAAACTCTGCACACGTCGGATCTCGTCGAGTCCCACCGCGGGCGGCACGCGGTGGTGCTTCTCGTAGAGTCCGGCGTCCATCCGCATGACGACCTCGACCTCGTCGTCGACGGACGGGTACTCGACGAGGTCCTTGAGCATGAACCGGTCGGTCTGGGCCTCCGACAGCGGGTAGGTGCCCTCCTGCTCGACCGGGTTCTGGGTGGCGATGACGAGGAAGGGTTCCGGTATCGGGTATTCCACCCCGGCGATGGTGGTCTGACGCTCCTCCATCGCCTCGAGCATGGCGCTCTGCGTTTTCGCGCTGGACCGGTTGATCTCGTCGAGCAGGACGATGTTGGCGTGCACCGGTCCGAGCTGGGTGGCGAAGGAGTTGGTGGCGGCCTCGTAGATCTGGGTGCCGATGATGTCGCTGGGCAACAGGTCGGGCGTGCATTGGATGCGCCGAAACACGCCATGGATTGATTCGGCGACGACACGGGCGGCCGTCGTCTTGGCCAGGCCCGGAACGCTCTCGATCAACAGGTGCCCGCCCGCGAGAAGGGTCACCAGCAGCGACTCCCGGAGTCGATCCTGGCCGACGACCTTTGCCGAGAAGGCGGACGACATCGCCGCCACCACTCGTTCGGCTTCGGCCAGATCCCGCTGGTCAAGCCTGGGTAGCGGCGCGGTCATGGATACCTTTCTCGAGGGAACAAGTCCCGCATGGGTACCCCGCCGCCCGGATCTCACGCCTGCTTAGGCACGACCCCGGCCGAAGTACAGCTCCTGAGTCGCAATGCACACCAGCTGGCCCGCCCGGTTGTACATCGTCGACGTCGTCAGGCCCCGGCCGGCGACGCCACTCGGCGACACCTGGTCGGACAGCACCCAGTCCGTCAGGTCGACGGGCCGGTGAAACCACAGCGCATGGTCGATCAGCGCGTTGAACGTACCGATGGGGGTCTGTTTCCGTCGCGCGAGCGCGACCTCGACCATCGTGGTGCCCGACAGGTAGGTCAGCAGGCAGCTGTGCAGTACTTCGTCGGGCGCGACGGAACCGTTGGGGCGCCACCACATTCGCATCTGCGGAGGCGCCTCCGGCAAGTCGACGACAAGGCGCGGGGGCGGGTCGACGTAGCGCAGATCGAACGGTTGCGGTCGCACCCAGTGGCCGCCGAGCTCGTCGGCATAGTCCGCCAACTGCTCCTGGATCGGCGGCAGCGCCTCGGGGTCGGTGACGTCGGGCATCGGCTGGTAGTAGTCGAGGGATTCGATGGGCGTCGTGAACGATGCGAGCGCTTCGAGCAGGATCTGGCCGTTCTGGCGCGCCGTGATCTGGCGCGTCGACAGCGTGCCGCCGTCACGGGCCACGTCGACGTGAATGTCGACGGGCTCACGCGCATCGCCCGCGCGGATGTAGTACACGTGCACGCTGTGCGGCGTCCGGCCGGGCGCTGTCCGGCTCGCCGCCATCAACGCCTGGGCCGCGATGTGCCCGCCGGCGATATGGTGTGCCGGGTTGTCCAGTTGGGTGGCGCGGAACTGATGGTCGTCGACACGGTCGACATCGAGGGTGGCGATGACCTCGGCAAGCGTCGGCGGGCGGTATATCACCCGGGCATCATGCCGCACCGCCCCGCGATAGCTACGGTCGGCGAAGCGTCATGAGAGTGATCTCACTGGGCGCGAACACCCGGAAGGGTGGACCCCAGAAGCCGGTACCGCGGCTCGTGTAGAGCTGTGTCACCTCACCGTGGCGACTCAATCCCGCCACCACCGGCTGGTCCAGTCGGACAAGGAAATTGAACGGCCAGATCTGACCACCGTGGGTGTGCCCGGAGATTTGCAGATCGACGCCGGCGCGCACCGCGTCCACCACCTGCTTGGGCTGATGTGCGAGCAGCAGCACCGGCAGTGTGCGGTCGGCTCCCTCGAGGGCGGCGTCGAGATCCGCTCGGTGTCCTTGACGCGACGCCTCGGCCGTCGCATCGTCGACCCCGGCGACGATGATCCGATCACCGCCGCGTTCGACGATGACGTGCCGATTGTGCAGGGCGGTCCACCCGACGCTCTCCATGTAGTCGAGCCAGGCCTGCGCCTCGGTGAAGTACTCGTGGTTGCCGGTGACGTACACCCGCGCCTCGGCGGCCCGTACCGACGCCAGCGGACTGACCTGCTCCTCGCGCATGTCGACCGTCCCATCGGCGAGATCGCCGACGTGGCAAACCAGGTCGGCGTCGAGTTCGTTGACGCGCTTCACCACGGCGGCTGACCACCGGGCCCGATCGATCGGCCCGTAATGCGTGTCGGTGATGATCGCGACGCGCAGTCCGTCGAGACCGGCACCGAGCCTGGGCATCTCGACGTCGACCGTCCTGATGCGCGGTACCCGCATCGCTTCGAAGAAGCCCCACGCGAGAAGCGCCAAGGCCACCGCCAGCACGACCGCGGCCACCACCCGCGATCGCACCGGGTCCTCGACACCCGCGAAGAACAGCAGCAGTCCGATCACTAGGCCGAGCACCGACCAGACGAACAACACCCAGGCCACCCCGAGCAGCGCATCACCGGTGACGGCGGCCCAGTCGAGGTGCCTGTTCCCGTGGCCGAGCATCATCAGCAACGGCAGAGCGGCCGCAGCCACGACGAAGACCAGGGTGCCGGTCACAACCACGGCCGGCGGCCACGCCGCGCCCGCGACGATCAGCGTCCACCACGGCACGCCGAACAGCGCCAGGAGGATGGCGGTGACGACGGCCATCCGCCGCCAATCCCTGCGCGGCCGCCGAGGTGGGTCGAAGGCTTCCTCTACTACGTCTGCCGGATCGGTCATCGCAATCGACGTTACCTACGAGCCGGGGGTGCGCCGTTACGCCAGCGGTTGCCCATCCTTGGTCAAGATGTGCCACTCGCCACCGAACAGGTCCAGGCCCTGCCCGGCGGCGTCCTTGTCGGTCTTGTCGCCGGCGTAGTGGTACAGCGGATGTCCCTTGTAGGTCGCCTGAGTGCTGCCGTCGCGACGTGGCGCGGTTGCCGCGGCCGCCGCGTCGATGCCGACGCCGCCCGACGGGTCGCCTTTGGCCAGTACCGGCAGCCACGTGTCGGCGCAGACGTCATAACAGCTGGGGTTGTTCAGCTGATCCGCGCTGAACACGTAAACGGCGCGGCCCGACCCGTCGACGATGATCGTCCCCAAATCGCCGCGGTCGTCCAGTTCCAGCGACACGTCTCCGATAGGTGGAATCTGATCGGTCGAGGGGATCGGGTGGGGCGACGCGGTCGCCTCGGTCCGGGGCGAGGTCACCGGGGTCGGCGAACTAGCGGTCGACGATTCGGTCGCCGCGCGGTTGGCGAACGCCGAACATCCGACCAAGGCCGCGACGCTGACCGTCAGGATCGGGACGCACGCGAGTACCGGCTTGTTTGGCGGGTGCATGGTGGGTTCATTTCCACCGACGCCGCCGGTCAAACCCCTACACCGGCGCCAAGCGGTCGGCCCACGGCATGGCCTGCTCGAGTTGGGCCGCCAACCGGATGAGCAGCGACTCGCCCGCCAACGGCGCGACGAACTGGACACCGAGCGGCAGACCCGCCGCGGTCCAGTGCAGCGGCAGCGAAATCGCCGGTCGCCCAGTCAGATTCGCCAGTTGCGTGTACGGCACCCAGCCCAGGTTCTTGTCCACGAAGGTTTCGACGATCTTGGTGAAGCGCAGCGCGCGGGCGGTGCGCGTCTTGATCAGCAGCTCTGCACCACCCTGCAACGCGGCGGGCAGCTCGAACTCACCGATCTTCGGCGGTGGGGTCGCCAGCGTAGGCGTCATCAGCAGGTCGTACGACTCGAAGAAGGTGGTCAGCCGACGGGTGTGGTCGTGGCGGCGCTGGACGGCGGCCACGTAGTCGACGCCGCGCGTCGCCCGACCGAGCGCCGCCATGATCAAGGTGTCGAACTCGAACGACTCGTTGCCCGCACCGGTGACGCGCTTGGCCTCGGCGACGTTGAACGCGGCGTAGACGAACCAGCCGAGCAGGAAATCCTTGGCGAGTGCGGCATCGTCGAAGGGCGCCTGCGGCAATTCGTCGACGTGGTGGCCCAGCTCGGTCAGCTTCGCGGCGGTCGCCTCCACGGCAGCGACGGCCTCGGGATGTGGCGACGGGGTGATCGCCGACGGCACCCGCACGCCGATGCGCAGCTTCCCCGGATCTGCTCCCACGGAAAACGCGAACGGGGCATCCGGCAGACCCGGCATGTACGGCCCGAACGGTTCGCCACCGCTGATGACATCGAGCATCGCGGCCGTATCGCGCACCGTCCGCGAGACGACACCCTGCACACCGGCTCCGTGCATGGCCTCGCCGGTGGCCGGACCCATCGGCGTCAACCCGCGACCGGCTTTCAGCCCGACCAGTCCGCAACACCCGGCGGGAATGCGGATCGACCCGCCGCCGTCGTTGGCGCCGGCACACGGCACGATTCCCGCCGCGACGGCCGAAGCCGACCCACCGGATGAGCCACCCGGTGTATGGCCAAGACCCCACGGATTCCGTGCAGGCCCCCAGGCGACGGGCTCGGTGATCGCCTTCGCCCCGAACTCCGGGGTGTTGGTCTTGCCGAAGATGACCAGCCCGGCGTCGATCCAGCGCTGGACAACGGTCGCGTGCTCGGCGGCGGGTAGCGACATCAGCGCACGCGACCCGGCCGACGTCGGCAGCCCGGCGTAGTCCTGCCCCAGATCCTTGATCAGGAAGGGGACGCCGGCGAACGGACCGCTGAGTTCGGCAGGTTGCGCCGCCGGGATGTCGCGCACGATCGCGTTGATCCTCGGGTTCACCGCGGCGGCCCGCTCCCGCGCCAGGGTCAGCAACTCCCCCGGGGATACCTCGCCGTCCGCGACCAGTTTCGCCAGCCCGGTGGCGTCGTAGCGCCGGTACTCCTCGAAGTTCATTGTCTGACCGTATGTCTAAAGCGATTTCGGCGTGCTAAGTCTCGCTGAGCGTGACCCAGCACGCCGAAATCACTGTTCCTGCAGCACGGTGTAGAGCTCTGCGATCACGCCGTCGTTGACCAACGCCACATCGAAGCCGGACATGGCGACGTTGCCGTCGCCGTCGACGAGGTTCCAGGCCAGATGGCCGAAGTTCGGTAGCTGCCGCACCGGACCGGCGGTGACGAACTGCAGGGGACCCAGTTGCTGTTGTAGTGCAACACATTTCGCCTCAAGAGCATCACGTCCCGTTGTCACTCCCTCGGCGTCGGTCCACCGCACGTCCTGCACGTAGGTGCGTTCGATCGCCGCGCGCCGCTTCGTCTCGTCGCGTTCGTTGAACACCTCGCGCAGGTTCGCCAGCATCAGGGTCTCGATCGGGTCGGACATTGGGGTCTCCCTCGGCCGGTGGGGGTTGCGGTGAAATGGTCGCATTTCGGCGTGGTTATCGTGCAGCCATGAGCCTCGTCACCTACGAACTCGACGATCACATCGCCACGATCACGCTCAACCGCCCCAAGGCGCGCAATGCGATCAACGGTGCGCTCCGTCGCGATCTGAACGCGGCCTGGGACCGGTTCCGCGATGACGAGGACGCGTGGGTGGGGATTCTGACCGCCAACGGAGACGTGTTCTGCGCGGGAGGCGACCTCAAGGACGGCGAGGGTTCAGTGGGCACCTTTGGTGGCACGTTCTGGGAGAAGCCGACCATCAACTCGTTCGAAAGCGGGATGGAACTGTTCAAGCCGACGATCGCAGCTGTCCACGGTCCGTGTGTCGGTTACGGCTTGACCGGAGTTCTGTTCTGCGACTTCGTGATCGCCTCCACCGCCGCCTCCTTCTCCTTCCCCGAGGTGTCGCTCGGCGTACCCACCATCGTCGGGGCGATCCGGCTACCCGAGCGGGTGCGGTGGGCCGACGCCATGGAGTTGCTGCTAACCGGCGCGCCGATGACGGCTCAGCGCGCCAAGGAGATCGGGTTGGTGTGGCGCCTGGTGGAACCCGACGAGCTGCAGGCGCAGGCGCGTTCATGGGCGCAGACGCTCACGCGGGCGGCTCCCCTGGCGCAACGCGCCACCAAAGAGGTGGCGTGGCGCACCGCGAACATGGGCTGGATCGAGTCCGTTCGCTTCGGCGAGACGATGCGCAAGGTGGCTGCCGCCACCGAAGACGTCGCCGAGGGGATCAAGGCGTGGCAGGACAAGCGGGCGCCGCAGTGGCGCGGCCGTTGATGGTCGCTATCTGACGGCACACGGGAGCTGCGATGGAACGGTCGGAATACGAACGCATCCGCGGCGCTCGTCTCCATGCGGTTCAGGCTGCTCTCGACGATCATGTGGGCCGCCTCGACTGGCCGGCCGAGCGGATTCGGCGGCACCGCGACCGTGAGCTGCGCTCGATGCTCGCCTATGCCCAGGAGCGCTCGCCGTTCTACACGGAAGCGCGTTCGCGCGGGCGGCCGACATCAGCGGCCGTCACGACGACGATTTCACCTATGGACCACACACAGTGCCCGCCAGCGCTTTTCGGCATGCCCTCCCACCGATCCCCGCATCATCGAGTACCAGGTGGTACAGACCGAACGTGGTGCCGACATGCTGGTCGTCACAAAGAACGATGTGCAATCACTGGTTCCGGACCTGATGTCGGTCCGGATCAGCGCGGTCGAGACGCTCGGCCGCAATCAGGCCAGCGGCAAGCTCAAGCGCTTCGTCCCGCTGCCGCCTCGCTGAACCGCCATGACTAGTGTTTCGGGCGTGGTCGATGACTTGTGGACCGCCGCGACCCGGCACCCGTTTCTCGATGCGGTGCGCGAGGGCACCATCGCCGACGCGGCCTTCAACCAGTGGCTGAGCCAGGACGTGCTGTTCGTCGCCGACCTGCTCACCTTCCAGGCGCGGCTGCTCGCGCGAGCGCCGCGCCCGGCTCAGGGTGTGCTCGCAGGGGGATGCGTCGCCTTGGTCGACGAGTTGGACTGGTTCGAGGTGCAGGTCGCCCGACGGGGCATCGACCTGGATCAGCAGCCGCTCCCAGCCACGATCGCGTACCGGGAGCTGCTGCAGCGGCTCGACGGCATGCCCACCGATGCGGCGCTCACGGCGCTCTGGGTCATCGAGCGGGTGTACCTGCTCGCGTGGTCGTCGGCCGTGTCGGACACGTCGCCGTTCCGCGAGTTCGTCGATCACTGGACCACCCCGGAGTTCGCCGCATACGTCGACGCACTCGGCGAACTGGCGACCCCCGACGTCCACACCGAACTGGTCGCCGAGGTGCTCGAACACGAGGTGGCGTTCTGGGAGATGGCGCTGGCATGACTCTTTCCCACCGACTGTGGTCCGACAACCGCGACTTGGCCGACGACGCCCTGGCGCATCCGTTCATCCAACAACTCGGCAACGGCTCGCTGGACCGCGAGATCTTCGCCGGTTATGTCGCGCAGGATGCGTTCTTCCTCGAATCCTTTGCCCGCGCATACGCTCTGGCGCTGGCCCGCAGCAACGACACCCCGACGCTGATCGCACTGGCGGGCTTGATCGCCGGGGTCGCCGACGAGTTGAACCTGCACAATTCGTATGCCGCGCGCTGGGGCATCGACATGGCGGGCGTCGAACCCTCGCCGGCAACGCTGGCGTACACCGACTTCCTACTGGCCACCGCCGCCACGTCTGACCTCGGCGTGATTCTGGCGGCGATGACTCCGTGCATGCGCTTGTACGCGTGGCTCGGGACCTCATTGGACGCCGATAAGGCCGGACAGTACGCAGAATGGGTGCAGACCTACGCCGACCCGGACTTCGGCGACCTGGCATCCCAGCTCGAAGGCCTACTCGATCAACACGCCGACGACCGCGCCGCCGTCGCGATGGCCTACCGGCGCGCGATGCGCCTGGAGGTGCAGTTCTTCGAGTCCGCGATATCAGGCTGACGGCCGCAGCGAGTAGGCGTCTGCGCAGTCGCCAGGGGTGACGCCGCAACCGAGTCTCGCGGGTCGGTCGAACCGCTGTGTCGGGCCACTACCTGCGCACGTTAAGGTCCACTCGTCGGCCTCAGTGAACAGGCCGGTAGAAAAGTTGAGAACTTTCATGACTGCACCAGCAGATTCCTCGTTACTCGAAGAACGGGTCGGCCACTACTACCAGATGGACGGCACCTACCTGGTGGGCCGCGAGAAGCTGCGCGAGTATGCGCGTGCCGTGCAGGACTACAACCCTGTGCACTGGGATGTCGCCGCCGCCGCTGAACTGGGCTACTCGGACGTCATCGCGCCGCTGACGTTCACCTCGACACCGGGTATGAGCTGCAACCGCCGGATGTTCGAGCAGATCGTCGTCGGTTACGACACCTACCTGCAGACAGAAGAGGTATTCGAGCAGCACCGCCCGATCGTGGCGGGCGATGAATTGACCGTCGCCGTCGAGCTGACGTCGGTGCGCAGGACCGCAGGCCGAGATTTCATCACCGTCACCAACACCTTCACCGACACCGCCGGCGAGGTGGTGCACACCCTGCACACCACCGTCGTCGGCGTGACCTCCGAAGACATCAGTGCGGAGGTCAAGGTTGCCGTCCAGAACGCGATGATGCACGACATCAACATTTTTGACGTCGGCGCCGATGGCAACTATGTGAAGGAAGTTCGCCCCGCTGGTGAGCTTCGCATCTCCGACGGTGGAATGGCCCGCACGCCGGGGACGCCGTCCTTCGACGACGTGCAGATCGGCTACGAGCTACCGGTGCATCACACCCGGCTGTCCCGCGGTGACCTGGTGAACTATGCGGGCGTGGCCGGTGACGCCAACCCGATCCACTGGGACGAGACCATCGCCAAGGTGGCCGGGCTACCCGATGTGATCGCCCACGGAATGCTCACCATGGGTTTGGGGGCCGGGTACGCGTCGACGTGGCTGGGCGACCCCGGTGCGGTCACCCGCTACACCGTGCGGCTGTCCCAGCCCGCGATCGTGCCGGCCAAAGAGGGCGCCGACATCGAGTTCAGCGGTCGCGTGAAGTCGCTCGACCCGGAGACCCGCACCGGTGTCGTGGTCGTCGCCGCGAAGTCCGCCGGTAAGAAGATCTTCGGCATGGCAACGCTGAACGTCCGCTTCAGCTGATTAGACGAGTACCTGCTCGGGTTCCCGCTGGATCGGCTTCGGCCACGGGCTGGGGACCGGCCGCGGCCGCACCCACTTCGGCCACCAGAACCACCGGCCCAGCAGGGTGGCCACCGACGGGGTCATCAGCGAGCGCACCACCAAGGTGTCGAACAGCAGACCGAGGCCGATGGTGGTACCGACCTGACCGATGGTGATCAGCTTGCTCACGCCCATCGACATCATCGTGAACGCGAACACCAGACCCGCGGCGGTGACGACGGAGCCGGTGCCGACCATCGCGCGGATGGTTCCGGTCTTCAGGCCGGCGTGGATCTCCTCCTTCATCCGGGAGACCAGCAGCAGGTTGTAGTCCGCGCCGACGGCCAGCAGCACGATGACCGCCATCGGCATCACCATCCAGTGCAGCGGGATGCCGATGATGTGCTGCCACAACAACACTGACAGGCCGAACGAGGCAGCCAGGCTCAGCACGACGGTGCCGACGATCACGGCTGCGGCCGCCACCGCCCTGGTGAGGATGGTCATGATCAGGAAAATCAGAATCAGCGCCGCCACCGCCGCGATCAGCAGGTCGTAGTTCGCACCGGTTTGCAGGTCGTTGTAGGTGGCCGCGCTGCCGCCCAGATAGATCGTCGAACCCTCGAGCGGAGTGCCCTTGATGGCGTCGGCGGCCGCGACCTTCAGCGGTTCGATGCGCGAGATGCCTTCCGGGGTAAGCGGATCGCCCTGGTGGATGATAGTGAACCGCACCGCGTGACCATCAGGGGAGATGAAAAGCTTGATGCCGCTGAGGAAGTCGGCGTTGGTGAACGCCTCCGGGGGGAGATAGAACGAATCGTCGTTGAGGGACGCGTCGAAGGCATCCCCCATCGCCGTCGAATCCTCCTGCTGGGCCATGTTCAGATCCTGCTGGGCCTTCTGGATCTGGTACTGGTTCAGGATGATCTGCTTCTGGTTCTTCATCGTCTGAATCTGCGCAGGCATCACGGCAACCATCTGCGGCATCAGCTCGGCCATGCGCTGCATGTCGGGGACCATGTCTTTGAAGTCGTCGGACATGACATTGATGCCGTCGAGGCTTTCGAAGACCGACCGCATGGACCAGCAGACCGGAATGTTGGAGCAGTGCGGCTCCCAGTAGAAGTAGTTGCGTATCGGCCGGAAGAAATCGTCGAAGTCCGCCAGGTGGTCTCGCACCTCACCCATGTGGTCGGAGGTGTTGGCCATCTTGTCGGCCATCCGTTGTGACACCTCGGCCAGATCGCCTTGGATGCTCATCATCTCGGTCATCGCGTCGATGCTGACCTGGAGGTCGTCGGCCTGTTTGAGCAGGTTGTCCAGATTCCGCTGCATGTAGTCGTTGTTCATGATCTGGCCGGTGCCGCTCTGGGCGAGCGTGTACGGGATCGTGGAATGCTCGATCGGTTTGCCGTCCGGGCGCGTGATCGTCTGGACCTGGGCGATACCGTGCACGCGGACAAGGGCTTTGGCGATCTTGTCGATGACGAGGAAGTCCGCCGGGTTACGCAGATCGTGGTCGGTCTCGATCAGCATCAGATCCGGGTTCATCTTGGCCTGCGTGAAATGCCGGTCCGCAGCGGCGTATCCGATATTGGCCGGGACATCGTCGGGCAGGTAATCCCGGTCGTTGTAGGCGGTGTGGTACCCCGGCAGAGCGAGCAGCCCGATCAGCGCCACCGTGATGGCGAACACGAGGATCGCGCCCGGC
This sequence comes from Mycobacterium barrassiae, assembly GCF_025822765.1. GTDB lineage: Bacteria > Actinomycetota > Actinomycetes > Mycobacteriales > Mycobacteriaceae > Mycobacterium > Mycobacterium barrassiae. Next base: position 115,647 of record NZ_JACKUK010000028.1, read on the forward strand.
CAGCGCACCGTGGCGGTGCCGACCTTGTGCCACAGCCGGGACTGTCCCATCCGCTTGGGTTCCAGCACCTTCCCGAAGCGGCTGCACACCGTGATGATCGCGGGGCCGAGGGTCAGCGCCGCGGCGACCACCATCGTCATACCGATCGACAGCGGCAGGCCCAACGTCTGGAAGTACGGAAGGCGGGTGAAGTACAGGCACAGGCTGGCGCCGGCGATCGTCATGCCGGAGGCCAGCACCACATGCGCCGTTCCGCGGAACATCGTGTAGTACGCGGTTTCCCGGTCCTCGCCGTTTCGGCGCGCTTCGTGATATCGGCCAATCAGGAAGATGGCGTAGTCGGTGGCCGCGGCGATCGCCATCGTCACCACCATGTTGATCGCGAACGTGGTGAGCCCGAAGACGTCGTGATACCCCAGCACCGCGATGATGCCGCGGGCCGAGAACAACCCCAGTGCCACCATCGTCATCACGATCGCCGTGGTCACCACGGATCGATAGACGATCAGCAGCATGATCACGATGACGGCGAAGGTGAAGAGCTCGATGGTCTTCATGCTCTTGTCGCCGACGACGGTCAGATCGGCACTGAGTGCCGACGGACCGGTCACGAACACCTGGAGTCCCTCGGGAGCGTCTGCGCCCGAGGCGATCTCGCGCACTGTCTTCACCGATTCGTTGGCCAGCGCTTCGCCCTGGTCGCCGGAGATGTAGACCTGGACGTACGCGGCCTTGCCGTCCACGCTCTGCGCACCGGCTTCGGTCAGCGAGTCGCCCCAGAAGTCCTGGACGTGCTGCACATGTTTGGTGTCGGCGCGCAGCCGCCCCACCATGTCGTCGTAGAAGCGGTGCGCCTCGGCGCCGAGGGGCTCGTCGCCCTCGAGGACGATCATCACCGAGCTCGAGGTGTCGTACTCCTGGAACACCTTGCCGACGCGTTTGGTCGCGATCATCGACGGCGAGTCCGACGGGCTCATCGACACCGCGCGCATCTTGCCGACGTCGTCGAGCGGTGGAACCACGGTGTTCATCAGGGCGATGATCGCGATCCAGGCCACGATGATCGGCACGGCCAACTTCCGGATCAGGCGCGGCAGCCGCGGCTGAGCGCGGTGCCGGGCGACCGGAAGGGCGTCGGTGTTGACGTCGGTTGGGTCGTCGACGGTGGCGCTCATGCCGACTTCACCAAGCAGTAGGTTTCGGCATTCACGCCGGTTGCGGTCCTCTCATCCTTGACCTCGCCGTCGACGGTGACCCGGCAGGTGATGCTGTTCCCGTCGCCCTGCGCCAGCAGGCTGACCGACGCGGCCGCCGCGGTTGTCTCCAGCGAGATCGACCAGGGCAGCGCGACGTCCGGCGCGCGCTGCGGCTTGCCGTTGAGATCCATGTAGTTGATGACGGCGGAGTTGCCCGACCCGAACACCTCGTAGACGACCACCTTCGGGCTGGTGTCCTCGGCGGTGCCCGCCCCGATCGGCGTGACAACCACCGGGTGCGCACCGAAGACCGAGCGAAGCTGGCTGACCGCGAGGGCACCCGCCGCGACTGCAACCACGATCAGGATCGGCAGCCACGCCCTCCGAAGCACCCGGGTCATCGCCTCTGCCCGCAAATATCGGTTGCCAGCTGCAGCGATGGAGCAGGGCGGCAGTCGTTGACAACGGTCATCGCGTGGCCTTTCGGCGTTGAGATCGGCAAGCGGAAGTGGTGGCCGAGCACGGTCTAGAGAGATAACCTAACGAAGTAAGCGGATAGGATCAATCCGAGTGGATGACTTCAATCCACTTCTGTTGTTGTCTTGATTACACTCGGCGCGATGGACACCTCGACCGAAGCGGACCGCCCGCTGCGAAAGGATGCCGAGCGCAACCGGCAACGCATCCTCGCGGCCGCGCGTGATCTGTTCGCGACGAGGGGCCTGGAACCGCATCTCAACGACATCGCCCACCATGCCGGCGTCGGCGTCGGCACCATCTACCGCAGGTTCTCGACCAAGGATGAGTTGCTCGAGGCGCTCTTCGAAGACGCCATGCACCAGCTCGCCGACCTTGCGGAAGAAGCTCTGCGCCAGCCGGATTCATGGCAGGCCTTCGCCTGGTACATGGAGCGGATGTGTGAGATGACGGCCACCGATCGCGGGCTGCGCGAGATCGCGTTCAGCAAGGCCTACGGCGGCGAGCGGGTTCGGGCCGCGCAAGAACGACTGAAGCCCCTCCAGGGTCAGCTCGTCGAGCGCGCCCAGGCCGACGGCCACCTCCGTGCCGATCTGTCATCCACCGACATGCCGATCTGCGGCCTGCTGTCCGGCACTGTCAGCGAGTTCGCCGGCCACGTCGGCAGCAGCCTGTGGCGACGTTACGTCGGCCTCCTGCTCGACGGCATGCGCCAACGCAATGACCAGGATCCGCTCCCGGTGGCCGCCCTGGACTCCGATGAGCTCGAGATCGCCATGAACACCTGGGAACCGGCGGGCCCATGCAGCCGGGCCAGGCCGTCAGCGGATAACCAGGTGGATTAAGTCGCCGCAGCGGGTACGGCTTAGCCATGGAGACTCGTCCGGGGGCTGACTCGAGATGACCGGCGGTCGTCCCAAGGTGCTCGTCATCGGCGGGGGCTTCGGCGGGTTGTTTTGCGCCCGCCGACTCGGCCGGGTGGACGTGGACGTGACGCTGCTCGACCGCACCGCCTGCCACGTGTTTCAGCCGCTGCTGTACCAATGCGCGACGGGGACGTTGAGCATCGGCCAGATCAGCCGGTCGCTACGTGAAGAACTCGAGCGCCACCGCAATGTCCAGACGCTGCTCGGTGAGGCCATCCGGCTCGACCCCGATACCCGACGCGTCACGGCCCGTCGCCCCGACGAATCGAAGTTCGACCTCGACTACGACTACCTCGTCATCGCGGCCGGGATGCGACAGTCATATTTCGGCAACGAGGAATTCGCCGCCTGGGCACCCGGGATGAAGACGCTCGACGATGCGCTCAGCATTCGGCGGCGCGTGTTCGCGGCCTTCGAGATCGCCGAGTCGTTGCCCGCCGGTCCGGAGCGTGATCAGTGGCTCACCTTCGCCGTCGCGGGCGCTGGGCCTACAGGCGTCGAATTAGCGGGGCAGATAAGGGAACTCGCGACCCGATCGCTGGCCAACGAGTTTCACAGTATCGAACCCGAAGAAGCCCGGGTGCTGCTGTTCGACGGTGGCGACCGTGTGCTCAAGAGCTTCCCCCCGGCACTCACCGACCGGGCGACGCGCGTACTCGAGGAGTTGGGTGTCGAGTTGCACCTCGGTGTGCACGTCTCCGACGTCCGGCGCGACGGCGTAACGGTGAGCCCGAAAGACGGTGGCCCCAGCAAGGATTACGCCACGCGCACAGTGCTCTGGACAGCGGGAGTCGAGGCGGTGCCCTTCGCGCGACATGCCGCGGAAGCGTTGGGCGCCGACACCGACCGGTCGGGGCGTATTTCCGTGAATGTCGATCTGTCGGTGGTCGGGCACCCCGAGGTGTTCGTCATCGGCGACCTGGCAGGCCGCGACGGCCTACCGGGCGTGGCCGAGAATGCCATGCAGGGCGGACTCCACGTCGCGGCGTGCATCCGGCGGGATCTCGATGCACGCGGGCGCAAGACCTTTCGCTATCGCGACCTCGGCTCGGCGGCGTACATCAGCCGAGGCCACGCCGTGGTGCAGGTCGGGCCGATAAAGATGAGCGGCGTCCTCGGCTGGCTCGGCTGGGGGTTCATCCACATCGCGTTCCTCACCGGCGTACGCAACCGGTTCAGCACGGTCGGAACGTGGTTGGCGACGATCGCACGGGCCAACCGGAGCGACCGCTCCTTCATCCTCGGCGGATCGGGCCATCCCGAGGAGCCCTACACCTGGGAATCGCCGGTGCATCAGGGGAATCGCTCCGCTGACCAGTGACCGTTCCGGTTACGACGCACCGGGTCGGGGTACGGGAGCAGACATGACCACACCCGATGAGAACGCCGCGTCCGAACCCGTCAAGGACGAGGACGTCCTGGCGCCCGCCACACCTGGCGCTGAGGCGCTTCCCTTACCCGAGGACGAAGTCGAGAAGCCCTCGGCTACGTGATTCTGTGACGTAGCGTGGCCGCCTTCATGGTGAGGTGGTTGCGTTCGGCTACGGTGTGTGCCTGCGCGGCGGCCTGCGTGTAAAGATCTGCGGCCGTGTCGAATTCGCCTGCCTTCTCACGTAGGTAGCCGAGCGCGGCGGTGTAACGCGGCAGCGTCGGGTCGAGCTCGGCGAGCGCCGCCAGCCCGGCCTGCGGCCCGTCGGCCTCTCCGGCGGCGACGGCACGGTTGAGCCGTACCACCGGGCTGTCGGTGAGCGCGACGAGCTCGTCGTACCACTCGACGATCTGCACCCAGTCGGTCTCGCCGGCGCTCTGCGCATCGGCATGCAGGGCCGCGATCGCGGCCTGCGCCTGGTACTCGCCGAGCCGGTCGCGAGCGAGCGCGGCCTGCAGCACCGCGACGCCTTCGGCAATCAGGTCTCGGCGCCACAACGTCCGGTCCTGCTCGGCCAGCGGCACGAGGCTGCCGTCGGCGCGCGTGCGGGCCGGCCGCCGCGCATGGTGCAGCAGGAACAGCGCGAGCAGGCCCGCGACCTCTTCGTCGTCGGTCATCCCGGCCAGCTGGCGGGCCAGCCGGAGCGCTTCTTCGGCGAGATCGACGTCGCCGCTGTACCCCTCGTTGAAGATCAGGTACAGCACCTTCAACACCGTGCGCAGGTCGCCGGGACGATTGAGCCGGACCTCACTGACGGTCCGCTTGGCCCGGCTGATCCGTTGTGCCATCGTCGCTTCGGGCACGAGGTAGGCCTGCGCGATCTGTCGAGTGGTCAGACCCCCGACGGCGCGCAGCGTCAGCGCTATGGCCGACGACGGCGTGAGGCTCGGATGTGCGCACAGGAAGTAGAGCTCGAGGGTGTCGTCGGTGGATTCGACCGGCCCGGGCGGCGGCTCGTTGAGCACCTTCTCTTCACGAAGGTGGCGCGAAATATCGGAACGAGTGAGGTCGAGGAAGCGCCGCCACGCTGTGGTGATCAGCCAGCCCTTGGGGTCGTCGGGTGGTTCAGCGGACCCCGTCATCCATGCCTCCCAGGCCCGGATCAGCGCCTCCTGCACCGCATCCTCGGCGGTCGTGAAGTCGGCCCCACGGCGAACGAGCGCGGCCAAGACACCGGGAATCAGGTCCCGGAGTTGCGCTTCGTCGACCGCGTCGGCGGACATCACTCGGCAGGAGGAAGGTGGTCGCCGCTCATGAACGGTCGCACTTCGAGCCACTCGTGGATCGGCTTGCCACCGGCACCTGGCGCCGCGGACAACTCCCCCGCCAGCTCGACGGCACGTTCGTAGGAGTCGACGTCGACGATCATGTAGCCCGCGATCAAGTCCTTGGTCTCCGCGAACGGCCCGTCGGTCACGGGTGGCTTGCCCTCACCGTCATAGCGCACCCACGCGCCCTCGGGCATCAATGCCTGGCTGTCGACGTACTCGCCGCTGTCCCTGAGCCGATCGGCGAAGTCCTGCATGTACTGGATGTGGGCCCTGACCTCGTCGGGCGTCCACTGGTCCATCGGCACATCGTTGACCGATGCCGGCGCGCCCCGGTAGTGCTTGAGAAACAGGTACTTGGGCATGACTTCCTCCTTATCAGTGTGGCGACCGTTGTTGATCGCTCACCCCTGGGACGGAGCCGTCACGGTGTTCTCGACAACCGACAACTGCTTGAAAATTTGCGGTTGATAAACCGCCGGTCAGGTTGGACGAGCCACTCCCGCGAGCTTCTGAATGAAGCGAATCTCGTTGTCGTCGTGGGCCCGTCCGTCGGGATGGATGAGATCGCTGAACCATGTCTCGGGGAGGGAGGTGTACGGCTTCTGCCACGAGTCCCACGGATAGTAGGTCTGGGTCCGCCCGGCGACGAAGCCCCAGTTGTACGCACCGACGTTGCGCCGCTTGGCGACCGGAAGAATCCCCTCCACGGTGCTGCCAAGGTGTCGGGCCAGGTACTCGGTGCAGATGATGGGCCGTCCGAGCGGGGTGAGCTCGTCGATGCGGGCCTCGAACTCGCCGGGATCGCCGTAGCTGTGGAAGCTGATCACGTCCGAAAGCTCAAGCTGCAGGCTGGCGATCGAACTGCGGCCGGCCGGGTCCCGCCAGTGGCCCTGCCACACACCGCTGGTCAACGGTTGAACGGGATTGACGGCCCGCACCCATTGGAAGACGTGCGGTAGGAACGCCTCGACGAGCTCCACCTTGCCCGGGTATTCGACCTTGCGGTAATCGCGCGCCGGATTGTCCGGCTCGTTCCAGACGTCCCAACCGAGGACGCGAGGATCGTTGCGGAACATTCCCACGACCCCGGTGACATAGCTCTGTAGCACGCGGGTGTAGGCCGGGTCCTTCAACCGGTGCGCGCCCGGGCTCTGCACCCAGCCGGAGTTGTGCACCCCCTTGATCGGCGCGCGTTGTTGGCCCGCCTTCGGAAGCGGATCCCAGCACGAGTCGAACAGCACGAAGAGCGGCTTGATGTGATGGCGCGCGGCGATGGCCACGAACTCGGAGAGCCGACTGCTGAACCCCGCCCGGTCGGTGGCCCACAGCTGATCATGCAAGAACACCCGCATGGTGTTCATACCGATGCGCCTGGCCACGCTGAGCTCTCCGTCGATACGTCGCGGGTCGTACGTGCCCGCCTGGAACATCTCGAGCTGGTTGATGGCGTTGGAGGTGACGTAGTTCGCGCCGAGCAGCCAGCCCTGAGCCTCGTACCAGGCGTGGGCGCGCTCAGCCGACCATCGACCCTCCGCGGCGGATGCGACGGGGATCTTGCTCAGTGCCGCGGCCGCTGCCAGGTACAACGGCAGTTTCAGGGCGGTTCTGCGGTGCACCTTGTGACAATAGGGTCGGCGGTCGGCTCCACAGCCGGCCATGTCACATGTTGCAACACAACAGGTTTCAAATCGTTATCGGGCTGCCGTGCAGTGTCGGCGTGGCTACCGTATGTTACTCAGCGGCCACCGCGGTACCGCAGATTCCACAGACCTCGAACTGCCGACGTTTCCATCGCGCGACCGGAACGAAGAAGAGAGTGAACTGCCTGAACTCACGGATCCGCATCCATTGTGTGGTGTTGTGGCAGCGCGGACACGTCCGCACCGCCCCCGCCCCGAGCGGCTTCTGCTTGGTCCCGAAACCGAAGATGAAGAACAACACCCCATCAGATTACGCAGTGTCAGATTTTCGACGGGTGCCGCGAAGGGCACGCACGAACGACGCGATGGCCGTGCCGATCTCGTCGGGGCTGTCTTCCTGGAGGAAATGCGATCCGGGCACGGTGACTTCGGTCTGATTCTCCCAGCCGCGCACGATGTCGAGTACACGTCCCTCGCGCTGAATGACCCCGGGGTCGGCGCGAATGAACAGCTTGGGCACGTGACCGCTCGACACCCACGGTAGAAATTCCTCCAGCACATCGACGACGTCGGGCGGCTCACCCGCTAGTGGAACGTCGCGCGGCCACGACAACGTCGGCCGTCGATCCTCGCCAGGGTTGCGGAACGGCGCGACGTAATACTCCATCTCCTCGTCGCTGAGTTCACGTTGGACGATAGACGGCAAGACACCCTCGACGAACACGTTGTCGCGCAGCACCATCGCCTCTCCCTCCGACGAGCGAAACGCGCGAAACAACTGGGCGACCTCGTCGGGAAAGTCGTTCCACTCCATCGGCACGGCAACGGTCTCCATGTGCGCGATGCCGGCAACCCGGTGGCGATGTTGGTTCGCCCAGTCGAAGCCCAAGGCGCCGCCCCAATCGTGCAGGACGAGTGTCACGTTGTCGCCGAGGTCGAGTGCATCCCACAACGCGAACAGGTAGTGGCGGTTCTGGTGATAGTGGTAGCTGGCCGGCCCTGGGTTGTCGAGCTTGTCTGAGGCACCCATCCCGATCAGATCGCAGGCCACCAACCGTCCGAGGCCCTCGAGATGCGGCATGACGTTGCGCCACAGGTACGACGACGACGGGTTTCCGTGCTGAAACAAGATTGTGTCGCCCTCGCCCTCGTCAATGAAGGCCATCCGTTTTCCGTGTACTTCCTTGAACTGAAGATGGCCGTACGGCTTCGCTCCCGGCATACGAACTCCTTCATCGGACTGGGGTGGTGGGTCGGCTGCCTTGAAACTAGCGACGACCAGGTACGCACGACACAGACGCGGTGGCCAAGCACCGACGGGATGTTGCCGCGAGCGCGCACGATGTCCTAAATTCGGCGTTGGTTGGCTATATAGGAACTGGCGCAGGAGCTTCGGGCGGGGCACCGTGGTGGCATGACGGATCAACTAATCATCGACACGGTCCAATGGGGCTTACCGGACTCGAAGATCTGCTCGGCGGCGATGGAACTGGCACGAGACGTCTCGCCGGTCTTCCTGCACAACCATTGCGTCCGCGGCTATTTGTTCGCTCGGGAGTTGGCGGCCACCGACGGATTGCGCGGCGGCGTCGACTACGACGAAGAAGTCGTGTTTCTCGCGTCGATTCTCCATGACCTCGGACTCACCGAATATGCCAGTGGCGACCAGCGATTCGAAGTCGAAGGGGCAGATGCCGCAGCCCGGTTCCTTCATGAGCAAGGGCTCAGCGGCGATCGAGTGACGACGGTGTGGCAGTCGATTGCGCTGCACACCAGCGTTGGCTTGGGGCACCGCTTCGGAACCGAACACGCGGTCTGCCACAGCGGGATCGACTTGGATGTCGTAGGCGCGCAGAAAGACCGGTTGCCATCAGGTTTCGCTGATCGAGTGCATGCTTCCTGGCCGAGACACAACCTCGGCTTCGCGATCACCGAAGCGATCGCTCGCGGCACTCAGGCCAATCCGTCGAAGGCTCCCCTGTTTTCATTCCCCGCTCATGTTCACCAGTTGGTCAATGACGCGCCCGTACCCAGTTTCGCCGACGTGGTGACAAACGCGGGCTGGGGTGATGCGTTCCCCCAAACCCGTGCCGCAGCGGTTTGACGCGAACGACGAATGAGCCGCTCAGGTGCGTACCGTGTGCGCGGTTGCACACGGTCCCGCCCGGAATAACTAGCGGGCCGGCACCTGAAATTTGTTGCCATGCAGCGCGAGCCAGTCGTGAAACGACTGCAGCGCGGGATTCAGCTCGCGTACCTTGGCCAGCTCGCGGGCACCGACGAAGCGCGCAGAGTTCTCCGCGTAGTACTGAAACATGTTGCCCATCTCGACCGCACCCGGGAATCCCAACGCGCGGAAGGTGTCCCACTCCAAGGGTTCATAGGTCACCGTCTCACCCAGCGCACCGCTCATCGCCGCCGCGTACTGCTCACCGGTCAGGTGATCGCCTGCGATGCTCGCGGTCGCGCCGATGAATTGCTCACCGCGCGCGAAGAGTTCCAGTGCGGTCCTACCGATGTCCTCGACGGCGATACCTGACATCGGCTGGTCGGCTATCGGCACCGTGAGAATGAGATTGCCATCGCCATTGCGCACCGGCGCGAGCGCGCCGGTGAAACCCTCGAAGAACAGGGTGGTGCGTAAAAACGTTGTCGGCACGGCGTATTCACGGAACACAACATCCGCCTCGGCCTTGGCGTCGAAATGGGGCACCTTGAACCGCTCGTCGACGGTGGGTATGCGGTCATCGGCGCCGAAGTGGTCGCGCGTGTCCTCCAACGTCGACCAGACGACGTGCTCGACGCCTGCCTGCTTGGCTGCGAGCGCAGCGGTATCGGCTTGGTCGAGTTCCCGGGCGGCCCGGGTCCGCCGGGCCTCGTCCTGCGCCGACAGCTCGGCCCAGTAGTTGGTGACGACGAACGCGCCGTGCACCCCCTCGAAGGCACTACGGACGCTGGGGCCGTCGTCGAGATCGGCCTCGACCACTTCTGCACCCGCATCGGCGAGCCTGCGCGCGGCGGTCGAGCGCGCATTGCGGGTGAGCGCACGCACGCTGAACCGCTCCTCGGCGTCCTCGAGAATCGCCTTGACGAGGCCACCTCCCTGCGAGCCCGTCGCCCCGGTCACCGCGATCAATTTCCTGGTCACCATCGCAATTCTCCCTTCAGGTTGATATGTCAACCCAATCCACGGTAGCGCCTCTGGTTGATATGTCAACTTGAGTGGCTAGACTTCGGATTCATGGCTGGTAAGCAGGGGCTCGACGACGGCGAACAGGCCGCCTGGCGCAGCTTCGTCGAGATGCATCATCTCCTCGAACGCCATCTGGCCCGACGCCTGCAGCGCGAGTTCGGTCTGTCGGGCGCCGACTATGAGGTCCTGGTGAATCTCTCCGAATCTCCCCAGGGCCGAATGCGTGCCTATGAGCTCGGTCGCGCCACGATGTGGGAGAAGAGCCGGCTGTCCCATCACCTCAGCCGGATGGAGAAACGCGGGCTTGTCCGGCGCGAGGTCGATCCGGGTGGTGATGCGCGCTTCCCGTCCGTCGTGCTGACCCCGGAAGGCCGCGCGGCCATCGAGGCGGCCGCCCCAGCCAACGCCGCCCGGGTCCGCGAGCTCTTCGTCGACGTGCTCGGGAAGAAGCGACTTGCACTGTTTCGTGAGGCTTCCGACGACATCCTCGCCGCCGTCGAGGCCCAGCTTCGGGGTGAGCGCCCGGAATAACCCGCCGCCCGGTCCTCGTTGCCGCAGGAATGACCGGAGCCGGAACACAACGGATGCGGCGCTGGGAAATGGACGGCATCGGGCGGGATCGGTTGGCGCTGCGAGAAGTTGCGGTACCCCAACCCGGCGACGGCGAGGTCGTGGTCGAGGTGGCCGCGGTATCGCTGAACTACCGCGACAAAATGGTCGTCGAGACCGGACGCGGGTTGCCGCTGCAGTTCCCGTTCACCCCTGGATCAGATCTCTCCGGGACGGTGGTCGCAGTGGGCGATGGCGTCACCCGATTCGCGGTCGGCGACCACGTCATCTCGACATTCACCCCTGACTGGCGCGACGGCCGGCGCGGCGGCGATGCGCGCACTCCCTCGTACCGCACACTCGGCGGCTTCTATCCCGGCGTGCTGGCCGAGTTCGTGTGCTTCTCCGAGGAGTGGTTCGTGCGGGCGCCGGCGACGTTGTCGGCGGCAGAGGCCAGCACGCTGCCCTGCGCCGGTCTCACCGCGTGGTTCGCGCTCGTCGAACGGGGCCGCGTGCGCGCCGGTGACATTGTGCTGGTCGAAGGCACCGGTGGCGTCTCGCTGTTCGGTATCCAGATCGCCAAGGCGCACGGTGCGCAGGTGATCGTGTCCGGCAGTGCGGCGAAGCTCGGCCGGGCCCTGGCTCTGGGAGCAGATCACGGCGTGGACCGCACCCGGCCGGACTGGGTCGAGGCGATCTACACGCTCACCGTCGACCACGGCGCAGACCATGTTCTGGAGATCGTCGGGGGAGCCCACCTCGGCGCAGCTGCAGAGGTGACCGCCGTCGGCGGCACCATCCATCAGATCGGGGCGCTGGAAGGTTTCGAGATCAGTGCGCCGGTGATGCCATTGATGTTGAAGGACATCATCATTCAGGGAATTGGAACCGGGCACCGACGCGCGCTCGAACAGCTCGTCGACGCGGTAGACCGTACAGGGCTGAAGCCCGTCATCGACCGGCGCTTCCCGATGACCGACCTCCCGGATGCCCTCGACCAGCTCGACCGAGGGCCGTTCGGCAAGGTGGTCGTCGAAATGGACAGGTGAGAACTCCCTGAATGCAGGCGCATATACGGCGGCTACGGCTATTCGACCGATACGACGTCGAGTGCTACTTCGCGATCCAGTGCGCTACGTAATCGCCCACCTGGTCACACAAGGCGCAATCCGACGTCTCGTCACTAGCATCTGACCTATGGCCCCAGGCAGCCGCAGCAGAAAGAGTCCGGCCGAATCGGATTCGAAATCCGTGCGCACACGGGCACGGATTCTCGATGCCGCAGCACGTGTTTTGAGCATCAAGGGCTACGCGGGAACCAGATTGACCGACGTCGCAGACTACGCCGGGCTGCAGGCACCCGCCATCTACTACTACTTTCCCTCGCGTGAGGACCTGATCGAAGAGGTCATGTTCGCGGGCATCGGCGATATGCGTCGCCATCTCCTGGAGACGCTCGACAATCTGCCCGACGGGACCGAGCCGATCGAGAAGATCATGGCCGCGGTAGAGGCACATCTGCGCCACGAACTCGAGCTGTCCGACTACGCCACGGCCTCCATCCGCAACTCCGGCCAGACTCCGGAGCATCTGCGCACCAGGCAGCAGAAGGAAGCCAACGCCTACAACGCATTGTGGCTGAAGTTGTTCACCGACGCCGCCGACGAGGGACAGCTGAGGTCGGACCTCGACCCCCGCATCGCACTGGCACTGGTTCTCGGCGCGCTCAACTGGTCGGCGGAGTGGTGGAATCCTCGACGCGCCTCGGTCGACAAGGTGGTGGCCAACGCTCAGAGCATCGTCCGCGCCGGCCTGAGTCCGGTCGCCGCTCCGGCTCGCCGCAAGCGGCAATGATTCGAGACGCTAGCTCATCGGTCCCCCCAATTTTGATTCTGTATTCAAAGCCGGGGCGAATGAGGGTCTTGTGGCCGCAATTGTTCGCCTCCCCGCGGGCGGCGCGGTAGGTGAAAGGTCAGATGATCTCGGTCAGCGGCGGCTACAGCATGCCCTAAGGGGCCGACACAGCACCCCAGGATTCTGGGATGGACTGGACGCTCGTGAGCGTCGGAGGCTGGGGCGGGTCGAAATCGCTGGCTATCCCGTAGGGAGTTTCATGACAACCCGCACCGTGTCGTCGGTGTCACTGCGGATCAAACGAATTCTGATCGTCATCGTCGCGCTGGCGTCAGTCTCGAATCCAGGCGTGGTCGTCACCGCGAATGCCCAGGCACCGTCGGGCAGCGCGGCGCAGGCCTTTCCGAGCAGCATGCGCTTCTCGTCGAGATCCCAGTCGTGAAGGATGTGACCCATGACGAGCACGTCGGCGCTCGGGAGCGGGCCTTCGAGAAAGTCGCCTGGAGTGAAGTGCAGGCGGTCGGCCAGCCCCGCCCGGGCGACGTAAGCGTCGAAGATCGGCCCAATCGGAGGCAGGTCAAACCCACCGCCGGTCAGATGGGGATGCGCCTGCGCGATCGTCACCGGGACGGCACCCTCGGCGCAACCGATGTCGATCACGCTGCCGTAGTCGCGCCAGGGAAACTTCGCCGCGATCGCCCGGCCGGCGTGGGCGCTGAGCCCGCTCATCGCGCCTGCGAATTGAGCCAGCCGGTCCGGGTCGGCATACACCGACCCGAAGAAGTCGCCTCCGGTCTTCGCTTCGCTCTGCGGTCTGCCGGTCCGCAGCGCGTCGGTCAGTGATCCCCAAAACGGGTAAAGGCGGGCGTTCGCCATCTCCAGCAAACCGCCCATGTATGACGGCTTCGCGGGGTCGAGGAAGAGATCTGTTTCGGGAGTGTTCGAGTAGCGTCCGTCATTGCGCTCGAGCATCCCGAGCGCGACGAGAGCATCGAGGAAATCCGTTGCGCCACGTGGATGCAGCCCCAGCGTCTCGCGTAGCTGCCCGGCGTCAAGCGGGCCGTCGCTGAGTACCGCGAACAACCCCAACTCGACCGCGCTGAGCAGCGCCTTCGAACCCCAGAACGCGACCCCGAGCTGCATGATCGCGTCAGGCGTCACCGGTTCGGGCGCCGGCGTACGGACATCGTTGTGCATGGGCGGTTGCCTCCACCCCGCACCGTCCATCAGGTCGGCGCTCACATCCATCCCAGATTTCTGGGGATTCCGCCCCACCGGACTGAACTCTCGCCCGCCGCGGATCGTTGTGGAAACGTGGCCGCAGTGAGGAGGGCCCGCGCCCGCAACGACATCGTCCGGCTCGTAAACCGGGCGGCCGACGTGAATCACCTGGCCCGGGACATGACGCGGATTCTCGAGCGAGCCGTCCCGTTCGACGCCGTCGGCCTGGTGACCGTCGATCCGGCGACCCTTCTCCCCACTAGCGTAGTCGTCGACGCACGTCGGGGCGTCAGTGACGACGTCGTTCTCGAGACGTGGCCACGGTTCATCGAGATCGAGCTACGCGAACCGGACTTCAACAAGTTCCGGGCCCTCGCGCGGCAGGATCGTCGCGCAGCCAGTCTGAGCGAGGCAACTAGAGGCCATCTTCAAAAGAGCGTGCGCTATCGCGAGCTCTGCCGATCGATAGGTTTCGGCGACGAGCTACGCGTGATTTGCGCGGACTCAACAGGGACCTGGGGCGCCCTCACTTTGGCGCGCGAAGCCGGACGACCCTTTTTCGAAGAGTCGGAGATCAGCTTCCTCGGATCGCTCGCTCCGCTCCTGGCCGAGGGTCTGCGCCGCGCCGCAGTCTTGGGTGACGTCTCGAGGGACGTAGAGGGTGTGACCGGGGTCGTTGTCCTGGCCCCGGACAACACGATCGATACCACCACAGCAGGGGCCATGCGCCTGCTCGCCGACCTCACCCCCGGCGAGTCACCGGGCGCGGAGCTTCCGGTTGCCGTGCTCTCTGTCGCCGCACGGGCACGGCGCATCGCCAGCGATTACCGGAGCGGCGCCGAAAGCAACGGGCCGGATTACGACACGTTTGCGCGTGCGCGAGTCCGTACGGCACAAGGGAATTGGCTCACCGTGCGGGGATCGATGCTCGGCGACGGCCCGGACTCTCCGGTCGCGGTCCTGATCGACGACACGCAACCGCCGGAGCTCGCATCCCTGATCGCCGACGCCTACGGGCTTACCGACCGCGAACGACGCGTCACCGAACTGGTGGCAAAAGGCTGGGCCACCAACGATATCGGAAACCGACTTCATCTTTCCGCCTACACCGTGCAAGACCACCTGAAGTCGATCTTCGACAAGACCGGTGCCAGCTCACGAGGCGAACTTGTCGCCCGCTTATTCTTCGACCACTACGCGCCGCGTCTGTAGGTCAAAGCTTCATCCCGAAGTGGACGGACTGCGGAGACCAACCGTCATCATCAGTAACGCCACCAGACCCGCCGCGGCCGCGACGTAGAACCAGCCGAGAGGCGCCTGCGACGCCTCGGGCAGCCAAGCCATCAGAGCCGCCCCGAACGTGATCCACACGTAGCAGAACGCGCTGACCATTCCCGACACGAGTCCGAGGTTCTGGGTGAACACACCCATCGCCAGCCCCTTGCTCAGCGGGTCGAGTACTCCGATGGCCAGCGCTGCGATCGCCGCGCCGCCGGTGATCGCCAGCGCGGAAAGGCCGACGAACTCTGCGGAAACCAACATGATCGCCCCGCCCAGCGCGAGAACGACGGACCCTCCGACCACCAGTCGAGCCGTGGTGGTCCGCTGCGCCAACGCCCCGCATGCCGCCGCGCCGAGGAAGTTCGCCGTGCCTACCCCTAGGGCGATGAAACCGTAAGTGCCAGAGGAGAATCCGAGACCGACCTGGTAGAGAAACGGCCCGACGACAGCGAACATGGTCTGTGCCGCGGCGACTACACCGAACATCGTCGCAAAGGTCACGAAGGACCTGCTACGCAACGCTTGTCTTACGACGCCTGCGGCGGCGCGCAAGTTGATAGGCGATCGGTGGTCGTGTTGCAACGTTTCGGGCAACGCCACGGCGACGAGGATCCCGATTGCTGCGAGCAACGCCGCGAGCACGACGAACACCGCCCGCCACGATGCAAATTGAGTGATGAACCCGCCGGCCGCGGGCGCGAGTATGGGAGCTACGCCCCACGCCGCTCCGAGCACGCCCAGGACCGACACCAGCTTCGCGCCGCGGAAGCAGTCCGCCGCCATGGCGGCCGCCAACAACATGCACGTTCCGGCGCCGAGGCCCTGTACGAACCGCAGCCCGATCATCATCGACAAGCTGTCCGTCAGCGCACAGCCGATGCTCGTCAACGTCATCACTGTGAGTCCGGTCAACAGCACGCGCTTGCGCCCGATGGCGTCGGCGATCATTCCGGCGGGTAACACGACGAACGCCATTCCCAGCATGTAGGCGGTGACGGTGTTCTGCACCACGACGTTCGACGCCGCGAAGTGCTCACCGATTTCGGGCAGCGCGGGGGTGTAGAGATCAAAGGCAACCTGGTCGAGCGGTGCGACCAGTATCAGGACGCCGATGATCCGCCGCGCCGCGAAAGCACTCAGCTCACCTTGGGCCTGGCTCATCTGTTCGCGCCGCACACTTGGTCGGCTAAAAGAGATGCCGCTGTCATGACAAAGTCCGTTCTCCGCGGTCACCGGGTGGTGCTCACTGCAAAATACGGAGTTCGCCTCAGCGACGTGGTGTTTTCCGGTCGACTTTTTCGCCCGGGGGATCACCGGTCAGCGGCGGGGTGTGGTGGTGATGTGCACGTGGTCGTAGTGGCCGTAACCCGATCCAGCCGGACCGCTCGGCGTGTAGTACGTGCCACGCCAGATCACATCCTGTAGCCCGAACCGGCCCGCATTGGCCAGCGCGAACTCCATGATCTGGTTCCCGAGCGCGATGCCCTCGGGACTTTCGGCGTTGGGAATCATGATGTCGATCGCCAGGCCGTTCGGATGCCACGGCTTCGAGTCAGGCCGGACACCGCCGATCTCGGCGATCTGGGGGAACCGTTGGCTGACCGCGCGGGCGGCGAGGACGGTGTTGGGCTGAAGCCCGGCCTCTGGCGCGACGCCGACAGGCAACGCCTCCGGGACCCCTGGGATATCCATGAGAGCAGCCACGGGGGGAGGGGCGACCTCGGGTGGCGGTGGGGCGGGCATCGCGTTGAGCATGGGATCTGCCGGGGGAGGCATCGCCGGCGGCGGTGGCGGCGGGACTGCGGCAGCGTTGTCGACCACGGCCTGCTGAGCGGGCGTCAACGCCGCGTACTGCGCCTCGGCGGCGGTGATCTGGCGCAGCAGTTCTTTCCACTTCGCCTGCAGGTCTGCGCGCACCGCGGCGGACTTCTCGGCAGCGGCGCGGGCGTCTGCGGCCGACGTCTCCGACGTCTTGGCGGCGACCGCGGCGCGCTCTCGCGCTGCGTGAAAGGCCTTCATCTGCTCGGCTGCCTCAGCGGTGATCACGCGCTGGAGTGCCAGCTGGTCGATCAGCTGTTGCGGGGAGCTTGCGGTCAGCACCGCCGCGAACTGGCCGGTGCGGCCGCTCATATACGTCATCACCGCCACCTTGTCGGCTGCGGCTTGACGGGAGGCGAGCTGAGTATTGGCGGCGTCGAGGGCTGCCAGGTCGGCGCGATGGCGATCTTCGGCGGCTTTCTGAGCAGCTAGTTTGTCTTCGGCATCGCGCTGGGCGGCGGTGACGGCTTCTCGAGTCTCGATCGCCTGGCGGGACAACTCATCGAGCTTGGCCAGCGCATCAGCCGCCGGGTCAGCCCTGACGTCGCCCGCTATCGACATCGCCAGTACGAGAATCCCCGCCGCAAATCCCCCCGCCGCTCGGCGAAGAGACTGGCGCGCCCGACCCATTCGGCTTGTCACGATCCTTCGTTGCAGGGACCAAACCGTGGTCCGGCTACGGATGTCCCGCACAGGTTATGAACTGGCGCCGACGATGTCTAATTGGCCGTCAATATTCTCGTCGTCACCGAGAGCCGACCTGGGATTTGTCCCAAGATTCGTATCAGGCGGGCTGCCTCGCGCCATCCCTCTTATTGATGACGCCGGCGTCGACTCGAGCCTTGAAGGCGGCGGCGCCGGCCTCGGCCGCGGCAACGTCAGCTAAGTCCAGTCAGCTCGCAGCCGACACGAGCACGCGCCCCGGCGTCGCGCCGGTGGACTTCATGCCGCTCTCGAAGGTGACCTCACCGTTCACCATGACGAGGTCGATTCCGAACGCCCTCACCACACGTCGGAACTCCCCTCCCGGCAGATCCTGAAGGACTTCGTACTGATCGGGGTAGCCGAGTTCATTCGGGTCGTAGATCATGAGGTCTGCGGCGAACCCGGGCAGCAGTGCACCCCGATCGGGCAGGTTCAGAATGCGCGCCGGCAGCATGCTGAACTTGTGATGCAGTTCCTCGAGCGTGAAGCGCTTCTCCTGGAGCGCCAGCCACTGCAGAAGGTCGGTCGAGAAGTGGCCGCCGCAGAAGAAGCGGATGTGCGCACCGCCGTCTGACGTACCGGCGATGACACGCGGATGCTTGTACATCTTCTCGAACAGCGCAGGGTCCTGACTCATCGCCTGCACAGTCCGGAATTCCATTTCGCAGCGGGACTCGACCGCGATGTCGAAGAACGCATCTATTACGTGGACTCCGGCCTCCTCGGCGATCTCGGAGAACGTCTTGCCGATTCGCGGGTCATTCATATCTGGCATCGAAATCAGCTTGAGCAGCTCCAGCGGACCGCCCGCAGAAGTCATGAGGTCGACCGAATACTTCGCTTTCAGAGCCGCGCGCCAGGCAGGATCAGCCGCCTTTTGCACGCGAGCCTCGATGTCTTCTTCGAGTTCGGTGAATTCAGCGAACTCGGGTACGACGTCCCAGGTGTTCCAGTCCAGCAGTCGACTCTCGTTCCACGCACGGAACGCCAAAGCCTGCGAATAGACGTCGAGCCCTTGCTCTTCGCAGTGATCGAGCCAGTTCAGGACCCGGTCGATCTCGCCGGGAATGTGGTCGAACGGCACGATGATGTTCTGGATGACCGGCCGTCCGGAGATGCGTGCGAGCTGCTCGGCGATGTGGTTGTTGTCGATGGCCATGGGCAGGTCGACCAAGGCCTGGATGATGCCGTAGTCCATGTCGCGCAGTACCTCGGCCAGCGCATAGGCCGTCGACTCATCCGCGGCGTCGGTAGGCATCGGCTTCCCGTGGTCCTTATGGGAATTGAACTCATTCAGTTTGGAGAAGGCGAATCCAATTGCGCCGGCCTCCAAGGCTTCCCGCAGCAATCGCTTCATCTCCGCGAGTTCCGCTTCGGTGGGTAGGCGATCGCGAGCGTCTTCCGGCGAGCCCATGACGAAGATCATCAGCGAGTTCAGCGGGATGTAACTCATGACGTTCACACCCTTGCCCAACCCATTGACGACCTCGAGCCACTCCGGAAACGATTCCCAGGTGAACGGTAAGGCCTCGCGCAACGCGGCGGTCGGGATCTGTTCGGTGGTCTCCATCATGCCCATGTACCGCTCCTGCACCGCGTGGTCCTGCCTGCAGGGGGCAAACCCGAAGCCGCAGTTCGAGACAACCGCAGTCGTCATCCCGTGGTACCCCGACGGGGTGCAGTAGGGATCCCAGAAGATTGCCCCGTCGTAGTGGGTGTGGACGTCGATCACGCCGGGAGCGACGATGCGACCGGTCGCATCGACGATGCGGGTGGCGGTGGCACCGCCGAGACCGCCCACCTTGGCGACCTTGCCGTCCCGAATTCCGATGTCGGCAACCTTGCGTGGGGTGCGTGTGCCGTTAATCAGCGTGCCGCCCTTGATGATCACGTCGTATTCGTTGCCATTACCGGTCACTGTCACTCCTTGGTTGTTCCTACTTGGGCTAGGCGTCCGTGGCGGTGATCGCCATGCTCGGACATGAGGACTCCATCTGGCTGGCTACGTCGTCGGCCAGCAGGGTACCGGTAGCCGCCGCAATCCCGTCATCATCGAAATCAACGGCGGCGGGCGCGATCCCAGCGCATTCTCGTGATCCCTGGCAGAGGTCTCCGTCGATGACGATGCGCTTCACACCGCAGCTCCCCTGCGACGGCGGATGATTCGGCCGGGGAGGCCGCCTTTGAGCCCGACGCTGAGATGAAACGCGTGGCGAGGCGTCCACCCGGGCCGGGGCTGGATGTGGAAGCGCTGAGCGATCTTCGTCAGCACGAACTGCGCCTCGAGATAGGCCAATCCGACGCCGATGCAGTGACGAGGCCCGCCACCGAACTGCACCCATTGGAATCGGTGCTGACTGTCCTTGCGCTCGTCGAGCCAACGCATCGGGTCGTACCGCTCGGGGTGGTCCCAGAACGCGGGGTGCCGGTTGATGGTGTATGCGCTGACGCCTACCTGACTGCCTGCCGGTATGCGGTAGCCGGCGACTTCGTCTTCCTCCAGGGCCTGCCGGGTCAGCAGCAGTGAACCCTGGATGCGCTGCCCTTCATCGAAAGCGGCCCGGGCATACTGCATTTGGGTGAGCTCGTTGAACGAGGCGAAGTCCCCGGTATAGGCGTCGGCCTCGGCGCGCAAGGCCTCCATCGCATCCGGATTCTGGGCGAGCAGTGCCACCGTCCACGCAAGTGCAGAAGCTGTCGTATCGAATCCGCCGAACCACAGGCCCATCAACTGATCGACGAGGTTTTCGTGCTCGAGGGGATCACCGTCGTCGGCGCCGATGTTGAGGAGGGCGTTGAGGACATCGGGGGCGTCGGTGGGGTTGGCCCGTCGATCAGCGACCGCCTCCTCGATGCGGGAACGGATCGCTCTCACGGCTTGCTTACCTGTGCGCGCATGCGGAACAGGAACCCACGATGGCGCCCAGAAGGTGAGCATCAGACCACCCATGTAATCGGTCTGCACCCGGAACTTGTCGATCAATGCGGGTATTCCGTCGTCGGACACCGATGAAGAGAACATCGACCGCTGAACGGCCATCATCGTCAGGATCGAAAGCTCGCGGTAGACGTCGACCTCGTCGCCGTTGTCGGCGATCGTCTCCCAGCGTGACAAGGCGTCCTCCACCGAATCGCGAAGAATCTGGGCGATTCCGTTGAGGTTTCGGCGCGAGAAGGCCGGGTTGAGTGCCTTGCGGTTGCGCCGCCACGGCTCGCCGTCGGCCACCGGGATGCTCTCGCCAAGCGCCGGTACCAACGCCCGCGACATGGCACCTTTGTGATAGCGGCTGTAGTCGAGCAACCAGCTGCCGACGAACTCGGGATTGTTGACGACAGTCGTCCCGCCCACCCCGAGCGGCAACGTGTACACGTCGCCGTACCGCGCAACGCAGTCGGTGAGCAGTTGAAATGGATCTCGCGAACGAGCGGCCATCAGCGCGAGCCGGGCAACCCCTGGACCTGGGGCTCGCCGACCCGTAGTCCGCGGTGTGTGGCTTGCGGTCGACGCCCTCTCCCGCTCGCCACGTTCTGCGATGGCCAATGGTTCATCCCGCCTGATGTGGTGGACTGCGAAACGCACCGGACGCGATCGATAGTATTACGCGAACTGCACTAGCTCAATAGTCTGCCTGCCAGTTTTCGTATTACAGCTCGTGTCCTGCTGCGCTGATATAGATCGAGTTGGTCCTTCTCAAATGCCTCCGGAGGTGTCAGGAAGGGATCTGTAACTGATTCCTGTTTGGGGTCCGTGTGTTGTGGCACGTGGACCTCTCCTGACACGCTCCGG
>NZ_JACKUK010000029.1 GCF_025822765.1 Mycobacterium barrassiae
CCGGAGCGTGTCAGGAGAGGTCCACGTGCCACAACACACGGACCCCAAACAGGAATCAGTTACAGATCCCTTCCTGACACCTCCGGAGGCATTTGAGAAGGACCAACTCGATCTATATCAGCGCGTCGCCGACGCGCACCGACCAGTACCCCGAAGTGACACCCTTGTACGGGCACAGCGTCTGCGTGGTCGACCGCTCGAGGTGCTCGAAGGCCACATCGGTGCGGTCGATGTAATAGCGGGTGGGCAACCCGGTTTCGAACAGCAGCACCGGAGTGTGGGTGTCCGCCAGCTGCACCCCGTTCAGCGCGATCGTGACGCGGCGATGGGACCGCAGCGCATCCACCCGCGCGTACGGGTTACGTGGGTGCCCGTATATCGGTTCGTCCTCCTCGAACCAGTCCAACGTGTCCCATCGAAACCGCACCAGCCCGGCGAAGGGGCCGTCGTCATACACCCGTGCCGACGGAAGGCTGTCGCGCAGCACGTCGGCGCGGACATCCGATACTGGGACGTAGTACTGCGGGTAGTACGGCACCTCCCACACGTACCGCGCAGCGATCGTGTCGAAGACCAATTCGGTGCCCAGGAAGCCGCGCACTCGCCGGGGCGCGGGCTCGATGCGACCACGAGCTGCCGCCATTTGCGGGTAATCCGGTGTCGGCTGCGGGGACTTGGTCATCTCGGTGCCCTTCGCTTGCTTCGGTTTCAGCTGCGCACCTGAGGCGCCCAGAAAGCACAGGTGAACCGTACGCCCGGACGCGATTTCGTAACGGCGTATTGATCTTGACTTTCACGTCTTTCGGAGCCTCCCTCCGGTACCGTTAGCACCGCTTTTCCGTCCCAGCGGCCTTAACAGGAAGATCACGATGACACAACCACCGCCTGGCAATTACCCGCCGCCACAAGCGGCGCCGAGCTCGCATCTGGTGCTCGGCATTCTGACGACGCTGTTCTGCTGTCTTCCGTTCGGCGTCGTCTCGATCGTCAAGGCGGCACAGGTCAACGGACTCTGGGCGCAGGGCCGGTACGCCGAGGCGCAGGCCTCGTCCGCCGCCGCCAAGAAGTGGGCGATCTGGAGCATCGTCGCCACCGTTCTGGTGTACATCGTCATCGGCATACTCATCGCAACGGGCGTCATCGCCGCCGACTTCGACACATCGACAACGACAACTGAGTACTAACCAGCTTCAGCGCAGCATGCCCGGCCGCCTCGGCGGCCCACTTCTGGTGGGCGCCTTGGCGGTCGGCGCATGCGCTGTGGTCTGGATCGGGGACCCGACCACGCCAGGCGGTTTCCTGCCTTTGTGCCCGACGAAAGCCCTTCTGGGCATTGACTGTCCGGGATGCGGGACCCTTCGGATGATCTACTCGCTGCTGCACTTCGATTTCCTGGCGGCGGTGCGGTTCAACGCCCTCGCCCTCGTCGCAGTGGCGTTGTTGCTCGTCGCCTACGCCGTGTGGACGTACGGTCGTGTCGTCGGGCGAAAAATCTCAGGCTGGCAGCAACACCGCTGGGCGGCGGCAGTGACGATGGTGGTGGTCACGCTGTGGTTCGTGGTGCGCAATCTGCCGTTCGAGCCGTTCACCGCGTTGCGCGTCTGACCGGCGAAATCTACTGACTCAGCGCGTGATCGGCGCTTCGAATCGCCAGCGCCGCCGCGGTAAGCGTCGGGTTGACCGCCAGCGCCGTCGGGATCAGCCCGACCGTGGCGAGATAGAGGTTGTCGGTTCCCCACACCAAACCGAAGCCGTCGGTCACCGAGTTCCCGTCGTCGACGTCACCCATGCGACACGTGCCCATCACGTGTGCGAACCCGAGGTCCATCCACTGGGGTTCCACGCCCGCGCGAAATCGACCGAGGTGCGCGGCAAGTCGGTGCTGATCGGCCAGGGCAGCGTCCATACGCCTGCGGTCCGCGGCGCGCAGCGGGACATGGAACCGCACACTGCAGTCGTCGGCGATCGTCATCGTGTTGTCAGGGTGGATGTCCACGGGACAGAACGACTGAATCTCGACGAGCCGATTGGTCGGCACCTCGAGATCGGGTGGCTGCGCGGGGGTCGGGCAGGTGTCGCGGAGGATCATCGTGTTCCAGGGCTCGGTGGGGGTCGGCGGGATCTGTAGCCGCGCCGGGATGTCGTAACCATCACTGCGGCAGAGGTTTTCGTCAAGTACCAGCTGGGAGACGAGTACCGGATGATAGGTGAGGTATCTGCCGAGCCCCTGGGATCTCAGTCCCGAGCGGTACAGCAGCAGCGGGGTGTCGAAGGCGCCCGCCGCCACGACGACGACATCAGCGTCAATGTGCTCACCGTCGGCAAGCTCCACTCCGGCGATTTGTGTGCGTTTCGGAGCGGTGAGCGCTCCCGAACGCACACAAATCACCCGGGCGGTCCGGATCGGGACGCTGGTGCCGTCGAGGATGTCGTGGGGCGCGACGTAGTAGATGGTGGACGCATTCACCAGCCGGCCTGCCATGGGTTGGCCGACGATGTCGCGGCCGTCGTCGGCGAGTCGCCCGTGTAGTCGTTCGACGATGCATCGTTGGCGCACAGAATCGTCGAAGGTGTCGTCGTGGACGTCGAGATACCGTTCGGCCTCGCCGAGATACCGGTCCCACTCGTCGACGGGCATCACCGGCCACAGTTCGAATGCGGCAGGCCGCGGGCAGTTGTTGGTCCAGAGCACCCCCTGACCGCCCGCCGCAGCGGTCGTCGAAGCACCGGGCAGCCCCTCAGGCGGCGCCCCTTCGTCGAAATACCGGAAATAGCCGGCGATTCCGGCGAAATAGGAATCCGGGTCGCGCTGAAAGCGGAGCTCGTTGCGCACGTGGCTACCGGGTGGGGACGAGATCGGCTGCCCGGCTTCCAGCAGCACCACCTGCTTCCCGGCCTCGGCGAAGCGGCGTGCGACCACCGCACCGATCGGACCGCTGCCGACGACGACCACGTCCGTGCGCACGGCTGGGTTCCTCAGGAATCGCCGGCGCGTTTGAGTCTGCCTTCCATCCGGACCTCCCGACATCGCAGTTGGCGAAACGATAAGCCGCCTCGCTCGCCTTGTGGGCGAAACGCAGACGCAGCTATGCGGCATGGTGAAAGGAGCCTCGTCGGGCAATATGTCAGTCGTGCCCGGACTGCTGGAGAACAAGGTCGTCATCGTCGCCGGGCTCGGCGGCATCGGAAACGGTCTGGCGCGCCGGTACTTCGACGAGGGCGCCCGGCTCGTCGTCGGCGACATCGATGACGAGACCGTGTCGCGCGTCGTCGCCGAGATCGACCCGTCGGGACAGCGGATGCTCGGGGTCGCGCTCGACGGCGCCGACGAAGAGTCGGTCATCTCGATCGTCCGGCTGGCGGTGGACACGTTCGGTCGGCTCGACGGTCTGCACGTCAACTTCACCAACGCCGCCGACGCGTATCTACCCGGCGGAGTCGTCGAGCTTCCGCTGGAGGCCTTCGACGAAGTGATGCGCGTCAACACACGTGGCTTCGTGATCTGCGCCAAGCACGCGATCCCGCCGATGATCGACGCGGGCGGCGGCTCGATCGTGTTCACCGCGTCCATCGACGCCTACAACGGCGCATCCACCCGGGTGTCCTACGCGATGAGCAAAGCGGCGGAATTGGCGTTGATGCGCCACATCGCCCGCAGGTACGGCCCGAAGGGCATCCGCGCCAATGCCATTGCCCCAGGCCTGATCTGGCACTACAAGTTCGACGACCAGTGGATGCCTGAAGGCGTCCTCGAGCAGACGCGTGCCCGTCAGATGATCAAATCGCGGTTCGGGAATCCGGATGACGTCGCGGCGCTGGGCGCACTGTTGCTCTCCGACGACGGCAGCTTCATCACCGCGCAGACCATCAGCGTCGACGGTGGGGTGACGTTCCGTCCGTAGTCCGGCTCAGCGGTAGTAGTTCTCGTCGCCGGTGGGGTATCCACCGCCGCGGGTCGTGACGTGCACGTGGTCGAAGTGGCCGTAGCCGCCGGCTCGCTGTCCACCGTTCGGCGTGTAGTAGACGCCGCGCCAGATGGCGTCCTGAAGGCTGAAGCGCGCCGCATTGCGCAGCACGTAGTCGACGATCTCGTTGCCGAGCGCGATGCCCTCGGCGCTACCGGGGTTGGGGATCATCACGTCAAGCGCCAGGCCGTTGGGATGCCAGCGCAGCGCGTCCGGGCGAACACCGCCGATGTTGCGAATCTCGGGGAAGGCCGCGGTGATGGCCCGCGACGCCAAGATCGTCTTCACCTGTAGACCACGTTCGGGCGCCAGCCCGACGGGCAGCGTGCGATCGACCGTCCGGTACCGCGACGCCGCGATGATGGTGTCGGGTGCACCAGAGCTCAGCGAGACCTGGCCGACGAGGGGCGCCGGGAACTGCGCCGCCGGCGCCGAGGCCACGATCGCCACGTCTCGCGGCGCAGCCTGTTCCACCGGTCCGTCCGCCGCAACCTTGGCTGGCTGACCGTCTCCTCCGACCGCGAACCACAGGGCGGCGGGGCCGAGGATCGAAGCCAGCACAAACGGCGACGTCCGTCGCGTTTTGGGTTTTGAATGCCGACCCACGCAGAGCACCATAACCGCAAATAGGTACAAACACAGCAACGAGCCGACCTGCGACGATGTTTCCGCAGGTCACAGCCCGAGATAATTTTGTTACCAGTCCGTTATCGACGGCGCTCGGTCTGGTCGCGCGCGGATACGTACACAATCGACACGTGGCAGAGCCGACCATCCAGTTTCGCCGCCTCGCCGAGCAGATCGCCGACGAGCTTCGGCGCCGCATTCTTCGCGGTGAGCTGGCCGACGGCAGCATCCTGCCCAAGGAGGACGAGCTCCTGGTCGAATTCCCGGTGAGCAAGCCGTCGCTGCGCGAGGCGATGCGCATCCTCGAGGCGGAAGGTCTGCTCCGCGTCCGTCGCGGGAAGCTCGGCGGGGCCGTGGTGCGCAGGCCCAATGCCGCCAACGTCGCCTATACGGTCGGCCTGGTGCTGGGGTCCCAGGAGGTGGGCCTCTCCGACGTCGGCAACGCCCTGCTTCAGGTCGAGCCTGCGTGCGCGGGCCTGTGCGCCCAGCGGGCCGACCGCAAGCGCGCCGTGGTCCCACAGCTGCGACGGCTGCACGCCGAGGCCGTCGAGGCGGTCGAGGACCTGCTGCTGGTGACCTCGGCCAGCCGGCGGTTCCACGAGTCACTCGTCTCCCTGTGCGGCAACAAGACCATGATCATTCTGGCCGGGGCGCTCGAGATGCTGTGGTCGGCGCATGAGACCAGTTGGTCGAGCCGGGTGACGGACGGCAGCATCGTGCCGATCGAAGAGCGCGTCGCTGTGCTCGAGGACCACCTGCAGGTGATCGAGGCGATCGACGACGGGGACGCGCGGCGGGCGTACGACCTGGCCGCGGCGCATCTCATCGACGCGCAGCACTACCCCGGATCGTCGGGCATCGTCGACCCCGCCTCGCTGCGCAACTGGGCGCACAGCCCGCCGGAATCCGATCGTTGACCGCGATCCTTATTTTCATATGATTTGGTGATGGACGACGCCGGGGTCGCCGTGACGAGCGCAGAAGCCGCGCAATATCGGGCCGCCGGCTGGTGGTCGGACGTCACCCTGTCCGATTGCGTGCACCGCAACGCCGCGTCGACGCCGGACAAACCGGCCTACATCGACTTCACCCTGGACTCGGCCGACCATCAGCTGAGCTGGGCGGAGTTCGACCGTGCGGCCACCAATCTGGCCTGCGACCTACGCGGCCTCGGTGTGCAGCGAGGAGACCGCGTCGCGTTATGGCACAAGGACAGTGCGGCCATCCACGTCGCGTTGGTGGCCATCGAGCGCTGCGGCGCCGCCGTCGTGGGGCTGGGGGCCCGTGCGGGCATCCGCGAGGTCGAGCAGATCCTGCGCACCACGCAGCCCTCCCTACTGGTCACCGATACCGATCGACACGGACCGGCGCTGGAGGCCTCCGACGCCTCGCTTCGGGTGGTGGCGTTGGGCTCCGAACTCTCCGTGGACACCGGGCCGCGGCATTCGGGTAGCGGATTGTCGCCGACGGGCCCGGACGACGTCTTCCTGATCAACTCCACATCGGGCACCACCGGTATGCCCAAATGCGTTGTCCACACTCAGAATCGGTGGCACTACTTCCATCTCAAGGCGGTCGCCAACGGGAAGCTCACCGCGGACGACGTCTTTCTGCCCGTCATCCCGACACCGTTCGGCTTCGGGATCTGGACCTCGCACACCACCCCCATCCACCTCGGGGCGACCACCGTGCGCATCGAGCGCTTCGATCCCGCCGCGACGTGCGCGGCCATCGAGCGGCACGGCGCGACGGTGTTGTGTTGCGTCAGCACGCAATTGGCGATGATCCTCGCAGATCCGGCGTCGCGGGACCACGACCTGAGCAGCCTGCGGGTCGTGTTCACCGGTGGCGAGCCACTGCCGTATACGCAGGCGGCGCGCTTCGAGGAACTGACCGGCGTCACCATCCTGCAGTTCTACGGATCCAACGAAACCGGCATGTTGAGCGCCACCACACTCGAGGACTCCCTGGACCGCAGGCTGCGCACCGCAGGCCGGATCGTGCCGGAGATGCAGGTGCGGTTGTTCGACGGTGACCGTGACGTCACCGAGTCGGGCCGCGGCCAGCCCGCGTGCCGAGGGCCCGCGCTGTCGCTCGGGTATCTCGGCGGTACCGACCACGACAAGCTGTTCACCAAGGACGGCTGGATGCGCATGGGTGACATCTGTGAACTGGACGCCGACGGCTACCTGACGCTGACCGGCCGGACATCGGACTTCATCCTGCGCGGCGGAAAGAACATCAGCGCGGTGCAGGTCGAGGAAGCGGTGGCGACACACCCCGCGGTCGCCGTGGCTGCGGCCGTGGCGATGCCCGACCCGATCTTCGGCGAGCGAGTGTGCGTCTACGTCGAACTCAGGCAGAGCGGCACACTCGATCTCCCGACGCTCGTCGACCATCTGCTGGCCCAGGGTGTCTCCAAGGAGTTGTTGCCGGAACGGCTCGAAGTGCTCGCCGAACTACCGCGCTCATCCGGCGGCAAAGTCGCCAAAGGTCAACTTCGCGAACGGATTCGGGAGACGTTATGACCACAGAAGAGGTACGGCGGGGCGGCCTGGATGTGTGGGCGCCGGCTAAGACCCCGCCCATCGGTGCCGACCTCACCGACGAACAACTCATGGCGATCGCGTTCCGACACCTCGCCGACATCGGCTTCTCGGAGAACATGGCCGGGCACATCACGTGGCAGCCCGACGGGCAGTCCGAGATGTTCGTTAATCCGTGGGGCCTGTGGTGGCAGGAGTTGACCGCATCTGACATCTGCGTGGTCGACGAGGACGCCCGTGTGGTCCGCGGCCGCTGGGACGTCACACCCGCGATCCACCTGCACACCGAACTGCACCGCATCCGGCCCGACGCACGCGTAGTGATCCACAACCATCCCTACTACGTCAGTCTCATCGCTGCCCTGGGTACCTTGCCTGAACTCGTCCACCAGACCGGGTCACTGTTCCTCGACGACATGTATCTGGTCGAGAATTACGACGGTGAGATCGACGCACCCTGGCGCGCAAGAGAACTGGCGCAACAGATCGGCGCTGCCAACCTCATCGTGCTCGCGAACCACGGCGTCATCGCCGCCGGACGCAACCTGGCCGAGGCGGTATATCGCGCGGTGTCGATCGAGCGGGTGTGCCGACTGGCCTACGACGTGATGCTGACCGGGCGGACGCCGTCGAAGATGAGCCGCGGCGACATGGTCGGTATGCAGGCGTCGCTGATCGAGCGCGCCGCCGACGTCTACTGGGCCGGGGCCGCCCGCATGACGATCAAAGCCCACCCCGATGTTCTGAGCTAGTGGCCAACCGACAACGAGAATCGAGGATTGCCAATGACTTCCATCGATGACATGGCGGCGAATCTCAACTTCACCACGGCGAAGACGGGTGCCGACAAAACCGTGACGTTCCTGCCCGAGCCCGAACGCGCCGCGCGCAGGTACACCGTGATCTCGGTCGACGATCACATCGTCGAGCCGCCGGACACCTTCGAAGGCCGCGTGCCCGCCAAGTTCGCCGACCGCGCGCCCCGGGTGGTCGACACCGACGACGGCGGTCAGACATGGATGTACGACGGCCACTCGCTGCCCAACGTCGGCTTCAACGCCGTCGTCGGCCGGCCCGTGTCCGAGTATGGCTTCGAACCCGCGCGTTTCGACGAAATGCGCCGCGGCGCATGGGATATCCATGAGCGCGTCAAGGACATGGACCTCAACGGCGTCTACGCGTCGCTGAACTTTCCGTCGTTCCTGCCGGGTTTCGCCGGACAGCGCCTCCAGCAGGTGACCAACGACCGCGACCTCGCGATGGCCTCGGTGCGGGCGTGGAACGACTGGCACATCGAGGCGTGGGCGGGTGCGTACCCCGACCGGATCATCCCGTGCCAGCTGCCGTGGCTGCTGGATCCGGAGGTGGGCGCGAAGATGATCTACGAGAACGCCGAGCGGGGCTTCCACGCGGTGTCGTTCTCCGAGAACCCGGCGATGCTCGGGCTCCCGACGATCCACTCCGGCTACTGGGACCCGCTGATGGCGGCCTGCGCGGACACCGGGACCGTGGTGAACCTGCACATCGGGTCGTCGGGTACCTCGCCGTCCACCACGGCCGACGCACCGCCCGATGTGCAGGGAGTGCTGTTCTTCGCCTATGCCATCTCCGCGGCCGTCGACTGGCTCTACACCGGGCTGTGCACCCGGTACCCCGACCTCAAGATCTGCCTCTCCGAGGGCGGCATCGGGTGGGTCGCCGGCCTCCTCGACCGTCTCGACCACATGCTGAGCTACCACGAGATGTACGGGACGTGGAAGGCGCTCGGCGAAAAGCTCACGCCCGCCGAGGTTTTCAAACGAAACTTCTGGTTCTGCGCGGTGGAGGATCAATCGTCGTTCATCCAGCACGAGCGAATCGGCGCAGACAACATCCTGCTCGAGGCCGATTACCCGCACTGCGACTCCACCTGGCCGCACACCCAGCAGACGATCCACGAGCAGATCAACGGACTCCCCGAGGACGTCATCAGGAAGGTGACGTGGGAGAACGCGGCGCGGCTGTATCAGCATCCTGTGCCGGTCGCCGTCCAGGAGGATCCCAACGCGTTCTGATCCCCTAGCGGTACCCTCAGTACCGAGTCACAGCCAGATCGGGGGCCCAGATCGGGGGTAGGCATGGACCGCGTGCTCGGCGTCTCGATGACGTCCCAAGCCGTGCGGTGGGTGCTCGTCGAGGGCACCACGGGTGAGGGCGCCACCATCGACCGCGGCACGTTCGACGTGGCCCAGGCCGGCGACCAGGACGATCTGCTCGATGTGCTGTTGACCGACGAGCCCGACGCGCGGCTCCATGCCATCGGGCTGACCTGGACCAACGAGGCTGAGAGCGCGGCCTCTGAGCTGCTGGAGACCCTGACCGCGCGTCACTACGACAACGTGATCGCGGTCTCCGAGCTCGAGGCCACCGACGTCCTGGCGTCGGGCATCGCAGGCATCGCGGACTACGAGGACATCGCGGTCTGCATCGTCGAGCCCGACTGCGCGGTCGTCGCCACCATCGGCGCCATCGGGTCCAGCGTCGACCGGTTGAGCCGGCCCTCCGACGGTACGGACGTCGTTGAGCTGCCCAGTTCGGTGATGGCGATGCTCGAGCTCGACGACTGGCGCCCCGATGCGATCTTCGTCGTCGGTTCCGCCGATGACCTCGACCTGATCAAGACGACGCTCGAAGGGGTCACCGACGCCCCCGTCTTCTCGGCGGCCGAGGCCGATCTGGCGCTCGCGCGAGGTGCTGCGCTGGCGTCGGCCCGCGCGGTGGCGGGCCTGGCCACCACCGGTGCGCACCTGCCGTCGCGGGTTCGGGCGTTGACGGCGGTGGTCGCCGCCGCCGCGGTGACTCTGGTCTTGTCGATGGCGGTCGCGCTAGGCCAGGTCCTGTCCCCCGACCCTGTCACCGCGCAGCCGCACGCCGCGGACCCCGATCCGACCGCCGAGACGCCGCCGGGGCCCGGTACGGAGGCCGCGACGAAGGTGTCGAACCTCACGGCGTCGTTGCAGGCGGCGCGCCCGGTCGTGGCACAGACCATCGCGGTGACCATTCCCGAACCGCCCGCGGCCCCCGCCTATGAGCCCCCGGCATATGTACCGCCCGCACATGAACCGCCTCCGGCAGCCCCGCCCGCACCGGTCTACGTACCGCCGGCGCCGCCGCCGGCGTATGTGCCACCGGTCGCGCCCAAGCCGCGGCTACGCGATCGGATCATCGAACGGATTCCGATCATCAACCGGTTCCACGAACCGCAGTACCAGTACCCCAACTAGTCCGACGCAGCCTATGGCACGGCCGGCGGCTGGAATGGGTTGTTCGGCACCTGAATCGGAATCGGCACCGGCACGAACGGCACCGTGAGGTAGCTCGTCGTCATGGTGGGCGTCGTGGTGGTGGTCGGCGACGTGGTTGTGGTGGTCGTCGTCGTTGTTGTAGTCGGCGTGGTTGTGGTTGTCGTCGTTGTCGTTGTCGTGGTCGTCGTTGTGGTGGTGGTTGTCGGCGGGGTCGTGGTCGGCTGGGTGGTGGTCACGTGCGTCGTGACCGGCTCTTCGGTGATCGGTGGCGGCGCCTCGTTGGTGACGGTCACGGTCTCCGGGGGCGGCGGTGCGACCGACACCGGTGGTTCGACCGTCGGCGGCGGTGGCTCGACACTGGGCGGGGGCGCTTGGGCACTCGGTGGTTTCACAGGAGTGGCGGTGCTGGGCGGAACCGTCTGTTTGGTGCTGTCGGTCGCACTCGTCAACGCGATCGCCACTCCGCCGACAGCGATCAACGCGACCGCAGCAGCAAGCCCGAACACCAGCTGGGGCACCCGCTGCCAGGTACGCGGCTCCTTCACCGGTCCCGTGGTGGGCAGGTATTGCACCGGTTGCCGCATCGAAATTGCTTCGGCCTCATACGGATTCTCACCCGTGTACGGAATCGGCTCGTCCGCGATGTCGTCGTCCTCCGACCACGCCAACGCAGTGCCCGTCTCCGATATCGGCGCATCGACCGCCGGCGCCGTACTGGTGGCCGCCTCCGCCGCAGCCGGAGCCAGACCGGTCTGCGCCTCGGCCGCAGCACCATACGCGGCGAACAGCGCCGCACCCACGGCCGCGTCGAGACCCGGCTGAGGTGTGACCACGATCGGCGCGGGGTGCTGCGAAAGGCGTTGTGCGATCAGCGGAATGCCCGCACCGCCACCAACAACGACGACAGCGGCGATGTCAGCCCAGCTGATTCCGTTGCGCTCCAATGTGTCTTGCAGCGCGGCGAGGACACCGTCGAGCGGCGCCGAGATCAGCGACTCCAACTCGGTGCGCGTCACCCCCACCGTCGACCGGTGCCCGGGCAGTTCGGCGATGACCTCGGTGGTCGAGTCGGCGGACAGCCGCTCCTTGGCGCTGCGGCATTCGTCTCTCAGCTGCGCCAGCGATCCCACCGCCGCCGTGGCCGCCGGATCGATACCGCCGGTCTCCGCGATGCCGTTGACGATGTGGGCGAGCAGCGCCTGGTCGATCTGATCGCCGGAGAACTCGGCATACCTGGTGGTCTCATCGATCGGCTCGAAGGACCTTCCGGCGTCGGCCAGCGTGATACTCGTCCCGCTCCCACCGAAATCCAGCAGCGCGATCACGCCCTGGGCCGGCAACCCTGGGTTGGTCTGCAGCGCCGTGAGCGCTACGACCGCATCGCTGACCAGCCGCGCCGGCATCCCGTTGGGAACCAGGGTCGGATCGCTGCGGAGCGCGGTGCGAAGGCTGCGCTGGGTCGCCATCCCCCAGTGGGCAGGCACTGCAATCGCAATGTCGGACGCCGGTTCAGCGCCGCTTGCGTCGACGATGTTTCCCAGCGCCTCGACCAGCAGCCGGTCGGCCTGATGTGACGAACCGTCCGGCGCGACCAACGGAACCGGGTCGCCGACGCGTTCGACAAAGCCGTCGAGTACAGAGCCGTCGGCGAAGGTCACCGCCGAACGGCGTATCACGGGTTGATTGCCGACGCGTGCCGCGACCAAGTTCGTCGTCCCGATCGACAACCCCAACGGGTCGCTCATAACGGACCACACCCTAGCCGCCCGACCTGCTGATATTCGTTAGACACTCCGTGCCAACGGCGTTCCACCATCACGGTTTTGGGACGCTGTGACGGCCGCGGAATCGGCTATGAATTCGCTGTGACGAACACGCCGCGCCGCGACCACCTGGAATCTCGGTGCACCGCAGTAGCCGGTGTGTTGCAATGGCGGCCATGGGTGACATCGACGACATCAAGCAAGTCAAGTACCGCTACCTTCGCGCGCTCGACACCAAGGACTGGGACGAGTTCGCCGACACGCTCACCGAAGACGTGGTGGGTCGATACGGGGAATCGATCGGCGAGGAGCACCACTTCACCAATCGCGATGAGCTGGTCGGCTTCATGCGCACGTCGCTCGGCCCGGAGATCATCACCGAGCACCGCGTCA
This sequence comes from Mycobacterium barrassiae, assembly GCF_025822765.1. Classification (GTDB taxonomy): domain Bacteria; phylum Actinomycetota; class Actinomycetes; order Mycobacteriales; family Mycobacteriaceae; genus Mycobacterium; species Mycobacterium barrassiae. The sequence continues at coordinate 12,579 of NZ_JACKUK010000029.1, forward strand.
CCCACCCGGAGATCACCGTCGACGGCGACGAGGCGAAGGCCACGTGGTATCTGCAGGACCGCGTGATCGCACCGGATTTCAACTTCATGTTGATCGGTGCGGGCTTTTACCACGATCGGTACCGGAGAACCGCCGACGGCTGGCGGATCAGCGAGACGGGCTACGACCGAACCTACGACGCATCGATGTCCACCGAGAATCTGAACTTCAAGGTGAAAGCCGGTAGGGCGATCAAGCTTTGAGGTTCACTTCGAGATCGCGATGAGCGCGCCCGGCTGAAGCCACCGCATGATCTCGACCAGCTTGGCGTCGTCGATGGCGACGCACCCCGCGGTCGGTCCACCGTCGGTGGCGTGCAGGAAGAAGGCGCCGCCGTTGCCGGGAATGCGGGCTTTGTTGACACCCATCACGACCGCGTGCACGTATTGCGGGATATCGAGGTTCTCGGTGCCGCTGGCGGCGTCGGTGTTGAACGGGCACTGCGACTTCTCGCACACCTGCATGGTGTTGTAGGTCGGGCTCTTCATATCGCCGTCCCACCAGTGGTTAGGGCCCACCTGCACGTAGGGCAGACCACCGCCGGGGTTGGGCGCCGTCCCGAACGCGAAGTCGAGCGTGAACACGCCCATGGGCGTCTTCATCTGGCCGTCGTGTGTCTGCGGGGCCATGCCCGCGGCGCCGATGAATGCGGGGATTCCCACGGCGACGGGATGCCAGCCCGAGGCGTTGCGTTGATAGACATCCATTTTGGCGTTCGAACCACCCACGCCCACAACGGAAATGACCTGAGTGGCGTTGCCGACGGAGTTCGCGAACCACGGCGTCACCTGAGCCTGGCCCACAGGTGCCGCGCCGAGCGACATCAATGCCACACAGAGCAGGACACGGAGCCGGCGCACCCGTACATGCTAGGTGGTGGTCGGGCCACCATCGAGGAGGCCACGCAGCATTACGGCTTCGGGTAGGCCACGACCACCAGGCGGTAACCGCGGCCATCGGTATCGGTCTCATCGTGATACCGCGACGCGAGCGTCGCCAATTCTTCGGCGAAGTCGGCTCGATCCGCCGGGGAGCGAAATCGAATGGTGCTGTCGATCGACAGAGTCTCCAGTCGGTCGTTCTTCGAACGCGCCGCTCGCCAGAGTTCGCCGACCTCGCGGACGGCACGCGCCGCCAAGGCGATGAGATAGCTCGCCGACAGCCGGTTCTCGGAACGGCCCGGGTCGGTCGCCACCGGGCCGAGGGCGCTCGGCGACACCACGTACGAGGCCGCCGTCGCGACCAGGAGGCGCTCCGTGAGTCCACCCCATCGGCGTTCACCTGCGCCGGTCACCAGGTCATGGTCCTCCAAAGCGCGCAGGTGGTAGTTGACCTTCTGCCGGGAGATCCCCATGCGCGATGCCAAGCCGGCCGCCGACGCCGGTTCCGTCAGTTCGGCGAGCAGCCTGCTCCGGATCGGATCGAGGACACAGACCGCCGCGGCCGGATCGGTGATCACCTCGATATCGAGCATGGGGGGATCGTCCCGCTTGACAAAATAATTTGTCAATTCCGTGGATAGATTAAGCGGCATGAACATCCTGCCCATTCGTCGTCATCGGGGTATCCGCCAGATCGGAGAGGGCCTCGGGACGCTGGACCGCGAGGTGTTCGATGCCATCGCCGAATCGCCAAGCCCGCTGCTCGATGCCGTCATGCCGCGGTTGACCCGGGCGGCCGACCACTCCAAGCTGTGGTTCGCCATCGCAGCGGGGTTGGCGGCATTCGGCGGCCCCTCGGTGCGGCGCGGTGCGACGCGCGGCGTGGTCAGCTTGGCGGTGACCAGCCTGCTCACCAACCAGGTGGCCAAGCGGATGTGGAAGCGGCCGAGACCCAACCGCATCTCGGTGCCGTTGGCCCGGCAGACCCGACGTATGCCCACCTCGAACTCGCTGCCTTCGGGGCATTCCGCGAGCGGAGCGGCATTTGCCGTCGGCGTGGGGCTGGAGAGTCCGCCGCTGGGGTTGGGGCTGGCGCTGCTGGCGGGTCTGGTGGGAATGTCGCGCATCGCCACCGGAGCGCACTACCCGGGCGACGTTCTGGCGGGGTTCGGCATCGGCGCGGGCGTGGCCGTGCTGAGTTCGCGGATCGTCCCGCCGGTGGTACCGACGCGGTTTCCGACCGCCGATCCGTTGGTCGTCGATGCACCGGAGCGACAGTACGGCGGCGGTGTGATCCTCGTCGTCAACCCGGCGTCGGGCGGCGGGGCGGGAGCCGAGGTCATCGATCAGGTGCGAGAGGCGTTGCCGCGCACCGAGATAGTGGAGCTTGACGAAGGTGACGACGTCGAGAAGGCGCTGCGCGTGGCTGCCGAAAGGGCAGAGGTGTTGGCAGTCGCCGGGGGTGACGGGACGGTGGCATGCGCGGCAGGAATCGCAGTCAACGCCGGCATCCCGCTGGCGGTCTTTCCGGGCGGCACGTTCAATCACTTCGCTAAGGACATCGGCTGCGAGACGGTGGCGAAGACGATCGACTCGATCAAGAAGGGCACCGTGTCGTGCGTTGACATCGCCTGCCTCAACGAAACCGACATGGTGATCAACACCGCGAGCATCGGTGCCTACCCGATGTTCGTCCAAACGCGGGAGAAGTTGGAGCACAAGATCGGTAAGCCGCTGGCGGGTATCTACGCGATGTTCCACACGCTGCGCCATGGTGAACCGGTACGCATCGAGTACGACAACAAGTCGCTGCAGACCTCGCTGTTCTTCGTCGGCAATTCCGTGTATCTGCCTTCGGGATTCGCGCCGTCACGCCGGGACCGGATGGATGACGGCCTGCTGGACGTCCGGATCCTCGAGACGGGTCGCCGGCTGGCCCGGACGCGGATCCTGGTGGCGCTTGCCCTGGGACGGTTGACGCGCAGCCCGCTCTACCACGAGATGCGAGTGCCGGAATTCTCGTTCACCGCCGTCGACGGCCCGACGATGCTGGCTCATGACGGCGAGATCGGGACAGAGGTCGGCAAAGCCACGTTCAGCGTGCAGTATCGAGCGCTTGCGGTGTATCGGCCGCTGTCGTGACCGGAGGCCGTGGCGGCAGGATCAGTAGGCAGGCGACGAAAAAGGCGTAACCCAAGGCCCATCCGGCGATGATGTCGGAGGGATGGTGCACGTTGAGCACGACGCGTCCGATTCCGATGAAGATGACGATCAATGTGCCCAGTGCGACCAGCCACCCTCGCAGCGGCGGCCGGACGAAGGGCCAGATGATCGTCATCAATGCGAGCACGGCGACCAGAACGCCCAGCGCGTGGCCGGACGGAAACGACATGGACTGCGCGTGCACCATTGCCGTTGCGGGCCGTGGTCGCCCTGCGATGTACTTCGCCAGCTCGATGAGGGGTCCGGACAACCCCGCGGTGAGCACCAGGAATCCGGCAAGCCTCAGATTGCGGCGCCACAACGCCACCACGACGATCACCAGGCCGACCAGTCGAAAGGCGGCCGGGCCCAGCACCGTGCAGAAGATGTCCCACCCGGTCACCCAGCCCGGATGCCGGACGCCGTAGTCATGCGCGAGGTCCAACGCCCACGAGTCCATGACGGTCAACCAGTTCCACTGCGACACATAGCCGATCCACATCAGCACGTACACGCCGAAGGCCGCCGCAGCGGTCCCGAGGAGCCAACGTGTCCTGGCTGTCATACGAATAGCTCTACCAGCCGACGCGCCTGCCCGTCAGGCTGGCTGGGCTTTTCCACCGAAGTTCCTCCACAGCGCCCTCGACAGCCTCCGCAGCTGAGCTACATTGCCTGTATGGCGGTGTTCCTGCGCAAGCTGCTCCGTATCGGCGGGCTGCCCGACGAACTGCGCGCGGACGCCGAGGCCGAGGGCATCTTCCACCTCGCCGAGTACGTGCCGGTGACCCGGCGGTTCAGCGGCAAGATCCCCGGCAAGCGCGCACACGGCGACGTGGCGAGCTACGTGGGTTCGTTGGTGCTCAGCAATCAACGGATTCTCGGCACACTGTCGACGGTGCCGAAGCTGGCAGGTCGCACCATCGATCAGCGTTGGGACGCAGAGCAATCCGGCACAGTGACGGCCGAGCTGTCTGAGAGTGGGCTCCATATCGAGGTCAACATCAACGCCGTCGACGCACGGTTCGAAGGTCAGCTCTCGCTGCAGTACAAGACGGCGATTCCGCCCGACGTGCTGATGCGTGTTCCGCGGCGGTCATTGGCCTTCGATGTGCCGCCTGAATACGTGTTCCGCGCGGTCGGCGTGCCCTACCACCCGTAGCTCAGCCCACCCGGGGATGGGCCGCTGGCGGGGGATAAGTTTGCTTGTGATGAGTCAAAGGGTTGCGGGATGCGCAGCGAACCTGTTCCGTGGTTCGACGATGCGGAAGGGCCCTGAGTGACAGAACCAAGACGAGACAACCTGCTCATCGTGCATTGGCACGACCTCGGCCGGCATCTCGGCGTATACGGGCACGACGACGTCTCCAGCCCGCGGCTTGATCAGTTCGCCGCCGAGGGCATCCTGTTCACCCACGCACATGCCACCGCACCGTTGTGCTCGCCGTCGCGCGGCTCCCTGTTCACGGGGCGATACCCGCAGAGCAACGGCCTGGTCGGGCTGGCCCACCACGGCTGGGAATACCGGGCCGGCACCCGTACCCTCCCCCATCTGCTGTCCGAATCCGGCTGGTACACCGCACTATTCGGGATGCAGCATGAAACGTCTCATCCTCCGAAGCTCGGCTTCGACGAGTTCGACGTGTCGAACTCGTACTGCGACTACGTCGTCGAACAGGCCACCCGGTGGCTGTCCGATCCGCCATCCCAACCGTTCCTGCTCACCGCCGGGTTCTTCGAGACCCACCGACCGTATCCGCGCGAACGCTACGAGCCCGCCGACGCCTCCGGTGTGGCCGTCCCCGACTACCTGCCCGATACCCACGACATCCGGCAGGACCTGGCCGAGTTCTACGGCGCCATCTCGGTCGCCGACGCCGCCGTCGGTCGGCTGCTGGACACCCTCGCCGAGACCGGCCTCGACCGCACCACCTGGGTGGTGTTCATGACCGATCACGGGCCCGCGCTTCCGCGCGCGAAGTCCACGCTCTACGACGCGGGCACGGGGATCGCGATGATCGTGCGGCCACCGCAGGACATGGCCATCACACCGCGGGTTTACGACGAGCTGTTCAGCGGCGTCGACCTGGTGCCCACACTGCTCGACCTGCTGGGCGTCCACATCCCCGCGGAGGTCGAGGGTATTTCGCACGCCGACAATCTGCGTCGTGCACAGAGCGTGCCTGCGCGCACCGAGGTCTACACCATGAAGACCTACCACGATTCGTTCGACCCGATCCGCGCGGTGCGCACCAAGGAGTACAGCTACATCGAGAACTACGCGCCGCGGCCGCTCCTCGATCTGCCCTGGGACATCGCCGAAAGCGCACCGGGTCAGACCGTTGCGCCACTGGCGCAGGAGCCGCGTCCCGAACGGGAGCTCTACGACCTCACGGAGGACCCCACGGAGTCACACAACCTGCTAGCGCCAGGCGCGTCCGACAAAGCCGAGGCCATCGCCAACGACCTCGCCCTGCTGCTCAATGACTGGCGTCAGAAGACAAACGACGTCATCCCGTCGGACTTCGCGGGCACCCGGATCGCGGAGCGCTACACCGAAACTTACTTGCGCATTCACGGGCTTTCGCTCACCAGCCGGTCTGCCATCGCATCCGAACGAGGCATTGAGGAGCGCGAGATCTCCGGGCAATAGTTTCTGTCACGGTGATTGTTATCGCCCAGTGTGCCAGGCGATTTGAATGCCGTTAGGCTCACGCGCATGTCAGCCCATCCGACTGCCTATCTCGTGCTCGCGTCGCAGCGCAGCGGCAGCACGCTGTTGGTCGAATCTCTGCGAGCAACCGGTGTGGCGGGTGAGCCGCAGGAGTTCTTCCAGTACCTGCCGACCACCAGTCAGTCGCCACAGCCGCGGCAATGGTTCGAAGGTGTGGAGGACGAATCGATCCTCCGCCTGCTTGATCCCTTGGACGAGGGAAAGCCCGACCTCGCGCCCCCGGAGATCTGGCGGGACTACATCCGGACGGTCGGCCGGACCCCCAACGGGGTCTGGGGCGGCAAGCTCATGTGGAACCAGACTCCGCTGTTGTTGCAGCGGGCCGAGGGTCTGCCGGACCGATCAGGTGACGGCCTGCTGTCCGCGATCCGCGACGTGGTGGGGTGCGATCCGGTGCTGGTCCACGTGTATCGACCAGACGTTGTCTCCCAGGCAGTTTCGTTCTGGCGGGCGGTGCAGACCCGGGTCTGGCGGGGTCGGCCGGACCCGCGACGAGACTCCCGCGCCGAATACCACGCGGGTGCCATCGCGCACGTGATCAAGATGCTGCGCGCGCAGGAGGAGGGTTGGCGCAAGTGGTTCGCCGAGGAGGACGTCAGGCCGATGGAGGTCTCCTATCCGGTGTTGTGGCGCAACCTCACTCAGATCGTCGGTGACGTCCTCGAGGCGATCGGCCAGGACCGGCAATTGGCTCCGGCGCCTGTGCTGGAGCGCCAGGCCGATCGGCGCTCCGACGAATGGGTGGACCGGTACCGCGCGGATGCGGAGCGGCTGGGGCTGCCGACATGACACCCGCTTCGGCGGATGTCTAATTCACCTGGGCGACAACGAATATCCTGCGGAAGGGGAAGAACGTCTTCCCGTCCGGACGCCTCGGATACGCCGCATCGAGCATCGGGATCAACTCGTCTCGAAACTGTTGCCACTGCGCGTCGTTCAGTCGACTCCGCACCGGTCGCAGCGCGGTCCCGCTGATCCAGCCCAACACCGGGTTCTCACCGGTGAGCTCGTGGATGTACGTCGTCTCCCAGGCGTCGACGCGGCACCCGGCGTCGGCCAACAACGCGGCGTAGTCAGCAGGACCATCGACCTGACCTTCGCGGAAAGTAAAGTCGCGCAACGACTCTGCCCACCGATCCTGGCGTGCCAGCGTACGCACCGCCTCGTGCGACGGGGCATCGAAATTTCCAGGAACCTGCATTGCGATCCACGATCCCGATGAGAGCTGCCCGGCCCACCGGACCAGGAGCTCGGCGTGGTCGGGCACCCACTGCAGCACGGCATTGGTCACCACGACGTCGGTGTCGGGCTGCGGTTCCCACGTCCGCACATCGCCGACCCGGGCGTCGACGCCCCGCTCCCGCGCCGCGTCCACCATCTCCGGAGAGCTGTCCCAGGCCTCGATGACGGCATCCGGCCAGCGCTGTGCAAGGGCTAGGGTGAGATTGCCCGGACCGCAGCCCAGGTCGACGACACGCCGCGGCGATTCGGCGGCCACCCGCGACACCAGGTCGTAAAACGGTCTCCCCCGGTGATCGGCGAACGACAGATAGACCTCGGGATTCCACATTCCGCCAGTCTGACACTCGGCGCGGCTACCATGCGGATGTGACCAGTTCGGACACCACTCCGGTCGATCCACCCATCCCCGTTCCCGACGTCCCCGGCGCCGACGCGACCGCCCGCGGCCTGCCCCGTCGTGTCGATCTGACGTTGCGCCAGCGGCTCATCGTGGACTCCTCGGCGGTAGCCGACTTCGCCCTGCGCACCGCGATCGCCTCGCTGATCGCGACGACGATGCTGCCGACGCTCGTCGGCGGGCTGCGCAGCAGCCGGGCACGCGCCGAACAAGATCAACTCAGGTTCTACTCCGAATTGGCCGCCGCGCAGGATCCTGCGTTGTCCTTTCCGGCGCCGACGTCCGTGCCTCGAGTCGCGTCGCGGACGGCGAACCCGCTTGCCGAATGGATCGCCAAGGGCAACGTGCAGAACATCCGGTTCGACAGCAGCTTCGAGGCTGTCAACCCGGCGTTGCGCGAGCAGTGCCGGGGTTTCACACGTAACAACGTGGTGCATGCCCAGCACTGGCGGCACGACGATGGACCTCATCCGACGCTGTGCGTGATTCACGGGTTCATGGGGTCGCCGTATCTGTTCAACGGCTTGTTCTTCTCACTGCCGTGGTTCTACCGCTCAGGCTATGACGTGCTGCTCTACACCATGCCGTTCCACGGCAGCCGCGCCGAAAAGGGTTCGCCGTTCAGCGGTTACGGCTTCTTCTCGCACGGCTTCTCGGGTTTCGCCGAAGCGATGGCGCAGGCCGTGCACGATTTCCGGTCGATCATCGACTACCTGGAGTTCACCGGGGTCGACCGCATCGCACTGACCGGCATGTCGCTCGGCGGATACACCTCGGCGTTGATCGCCAGCGTCGACGACCGGATCCAGGCCGTCATTCCGAACGTTCCCGTCGTGGCACCCGACCAGACCGTCGACGAGTGGTTTCCCGCCAACAAAGTCGTCCAGTTGCGAAGTCTGTTGTCACACACGGATTCCGAGCTCACCAGGGGGGCGGCGCTGTACTCGTCGCCGCTGAACTATCAGCCGCTGGTGCCCAAGGACCGTCGGTTGATCATCACCGGCCTCGGTGACCGGCTCGCACCTCCGGAGCAGGCTGAAATGCTATGGGAGCACTGGGATCGATGCGCATTCCACTGGTTCCCGGGCAACCACATCCTGCATGTCAGCCAGCCTGACTACCTACGCAGGATGACCCGCTTCATGCGCGACTTCATGTTCGACTAGCGATCGTCCACCCACCGGCCATCCGTCCGGTTCCAAGAGGCCGGTCGGCAGCGGAGCGGCCGGAATGTCCAGCCGGTCCGTCGATCCCGGGGCCAGCGCGGTGAGCAACGGCCGTTGGATGCCTCGCTGCGCCACGAGGCCGGGCACCGGGGTGCCGCGCACCGCGTCGGCGGTCCGGAACGCGCACAGCGCGCGAACTTCCGGATGTGCCGACGCGCCACTGAATTCGATCGCCGTCCACGTTTCCGCCGACTGCGCCCACACTTCGGCCAGCCGCTCGCGCAGCCCCCCGTCGACAGGTATCGCGTACGCCGAGATGACCCCGCTGTCGCCACGCACTCCACTCCAGGTCTCGCGGTCACCGTCGGCGAGCAGTGTCGGGGCATCGCCGACGACGGCCGCTGACAGACCCGTCTCGCGGAGATGGTCGGCCAGTCGGCGACCGACGATTTCGGCGGTCTCGAGTAAGGGCAATTCAGCCGACCGGGCGCGCAACACAGTCAGATTGTCGATCGCGTTCAGCGTCAGGCTGATCCACGTCGCACTGGCGCTGCCGTCGTCGAGGTTGGTCACGCGCACCTTTTCGCACCGGACACCGAAACGCTCCACATAGCCGGCCACCAGCGGCAGCGACAGGCCGACGCCAGCCGGATCGTCAACGCGCAGGACAACGGTGACGGCGCCGGATGGCTGCGCTTTGCGCTTGGAATGGTTGCGGCGAAACACCGCCACCCGACGAGCGATCATTGTTGTCACGAACAACCCACGCCACCAAGCGAATACGACCACGACGACAGCGATCGCGATGCCGAGGATCCACCAGTCGAGGTCGGACTGCCAGGGATAGGCCAGCGCCGCGAGAACGACGGCCAGGAATACCAACGTCAATCGGATGGTCACGATGCCTCCGTCTTTCGTCTATGTGTCGCGACCGCCGCAGTGACAGCGGCGATCAGAGCCAGCACGCCGGTGCCGACGAATGCGATCGTGCGCGGCGTGTTGTCCGGCGGTGCGGGTTGCGGTGGTGCGGCGATCGGTTTCGGTTCAGGATCGCCGTCGCCATCGCCGGTGGCGCTGACGTCCCACGTCAACGACGCCACCGGATCGACAAGGCCGGCACCGGTCAGGTTGGACGGTGCGCGGGCGGCCCCCTGCGCGCCCGCCGTGAGCCGGTCCACCACCTCGGCGGCGGTCAGGTCTGGAAACCGGCTGCGCACCAACGCCGCAACGCCCGAAACGTAAGCCGCGGCGAAGCTCGCGCTGTTGATGGGAAAGAGTTCCCCTTCGGCATTGGGTAGCGCGTTCGCGAGGCCTCCTCCGTCGGCGTTGCCGACCGAGGCGATGTTCTCCCCCGGGGCAGCGATCCCGACCCAGGGTCCGGCAGCTGTGAATGCGGACGGTTCCCCTGAGGAATTCACCGACCCGACGGACAGCACGTACGGCTGCCACCACGACGGGATCGAAATCTCTGTCACCCCGGCCCAGTTGCGCGGGTCATCGGGGCGGCTCGGATCCGACAACGGATTCGACGGGCATGCCGAGCCCGGGTTCAAGCCCGCCTGGTTGTTTCCCGCTGCCGCGATGATGACGGCGTCCTTCTGCACGGTGGCGTAGCGCAGGGCCGCACCGAGCTCGGTCTGGTCGACGGTCTTGTTGGCGGGCAAGCACGTCACTGCGGAGATGTTGATGATGCGCGCGCCCAGATCGACCGCGCGAACGATCGCCCTGGCCAAGGTCGCTACGTCGAGAGCCACGCGCGCAGTCGTCTGATCAGCACCAGGGGTGCGGGGTCCGAACCGTGCCGACGTCGAACGGATCGACAGGATCCGCGCACCGGGCGCAACACCCGAGAAGCCGTCGGCGCCGGGCTGTCCGGCGATCAGGCCCGCGACCAGCGTGCCGTGTCCGTCACAGTCCGACAACCCGTCCGTCGCCTCGACGAAGTCACCGCCAGGGTCGACGTTCGGCAGCCGAGGCCCCGGCCGCACACCTGTGTCGATCACCGCAACGACCTGTCCGTCACCGCGGCTGTACCGCCACGCGCCGGAGAGGTTGAGCATCGACTGGTTCGGCCCGGACGCACCGGGATCGGTTCCTGGCAGCACGCCGGTCACCACACAGGGGCTGCGCTGCGTCATCGGCTGTACCGGTCCGGGGGCGCCCGACGGCGGCACCGCGGCGGGATCGACTTGCGGCGGCGTGATCGCCGCTGCCGCAGGACAACTCAGCGCCGCGACGGCAAGCGGCACCGTCACCACCGCGAGGAGCGTGCGCACTTTTGTGTGCCTCACCGATGCCTCATCGGTTCAGGACCCACGCGAATAGCCCGACCAGGTATGCCAGCACCGGAATCAGTGATGCGTCGACGCCGGACGCCAGGAACCCGACCAGACGGCGCATCGGCAACGAGTAGGTGTCCGGCGAGGCGACCCTCGGAACCAGCGCCGCGAACACGAACACCGCCGTCAGCGCCGCCAGCGCTGCCAACGCCCACCACGCTGCGGTATAGCGGCCTTCCGCCGCGAACGCGGCGAGGAACGCGGTCGCCATCAGGAACGGCTGTCCCAGCAGCCACGCCTTGCACGGGGCGGAGTCCCACACCCGTGCCCGCAGCACGGCGCCCAGTGCGACCGCACCGACGACATACCACGCCCAGTGCGAAACCCCGGGCGGTCCCGCAAGTAGCAGCGCACCCGTCGTCGCCAGCAGCACCCCGCCCGCGATGAAGCCGGTCTGGTGTGAATCGCTGATCCGCACACGTCGCGGCAGGTCCTCGAGCACCTTCAGCGACGGTGGCGGCGGCGTCGGATCGCCGGGTGCGGGAATGACCGGCACCGGCAGCCGTGCCCAGGCCGCCGACAACTGTGCGGCCTGGACCGTCACCACGAGCGCCAGCACGATCAGAATCGAGGCGATGACAACGGTGTTCAACTGCCAGATCGCGGCAGCACCCGCAGTCACCAGCGCACCGACCCCGACAACCGTGACCGCCGTGAACACAGCGATCGCCCGCTCCCCTACCGTGATGCTGACGATCGCCCATGCGGTGACGCCTGCCGCGGCGAGCAACACCGCAGACGAGGACGGCCCACCGGGAACCGCCATTCCGAGTGCCGCGGCGATCGGCACGAGCGCCGCAATCGACAACGCGGTGGCCAGCTTCGGCGAACGGCCCCAGGAGATCATGGTGGCGAGGATGGTCAGCAGCGCGATGCCGCACGCCGCGAAGAGCCCGCCGTAGCCGGCGGTCGCCATGCGGTGCACGGTGGCGAACGCGGTGCCGATCAGGATCAGGCCGACGACGGCGAGGGTGGCGCCGCGCTGAATGTGGCCGACACCCCATGGCTTTTCTCTCGCCGCCGAGAAGATGACGGCCGCATCGCCGATGTCCTCCACGATCCGCGGCGCGGGCGGTCCGGCCGGAAGCGGTTGCAGGGCAAGCAGATCGCCGTCGACGACGCCCACGGTGTTCAGTGTGGCGTCGAGACTGAACGGCGCGCCACCGATGGGCGCGAGCGAAAGCGGCAGCAGTGCGGCGTCGTCGGTGTCGACGGCGTCGTTCTCATCGGCGGCCAGCGCCATCCGTCGCACCGCGGGCAGGATCTCCCGTAGCGGAAGCTCGGTCGGCAGCGCCATATCGGTGACACGGCCACCGCCGGGTTCGTCCAGGCTGCCCGCGGCGAGCACTGCGACGCGAACGATGGGCATTGCCGCGGTGGCGGTACTGCCGTTCAACTGACTGTCTGACGCCATTTGAGGTGTTCCATTCTCTGGTCCGAGTCGAAATCTCGGGTCAACTTCTGGTCGGGGAACCACGGCCCGTCGGGCAGCGTGGCGGTGAGGCGCTCGATCGCGGTGGCGATGGCCAGGGGTGTGCCGGAGGTGAAGGTCGATACCCACTCCCCGTCAAAGGCTTTCGACGGTGAGACGAGCACCCGGCCCTCGCGGGTGTCGACGACGCTGACTCCGACGTCCGTGCTGACGCGGTGACCGTCACGGTGGTCACCGGCGACGATCTCCACATAGCTGCGGTCGGACGAATACGCCGCGGCCACGACCGCGCGTGCCGACGCAGGGATGCCGAGGAACTCGAGCACATCGTCGAGAGCCGCGCCGTCGCGTAACCGTTCGTCGGCACGTGCGCCGACCTGTGCGGGGATGGTGAACTCCTCGAATCGGGCAGGCGAGCGCCCGGACAGGCCCGCCGTCAGGATGGGCACCAGCGCCTGTGGATCCCCGACATCCAATGCGGTGAACGTGACCAGGCCGCCGCTTCGCAGCGCGACCGTGAGCTCGTCGGCGCGATCGTCACTTCGCGCGACATACCCGCGCAGCATCTTTCCCGATCCTCTGACGAATCGGAGCTCGAGCCAGCGCCGTGCCCGGCATGTCGCGGTGATCCATTGGCGAACAGCGGGATCGATGGCCCCGTCCTCGGTCATCACCCCCAGTTCTGTCAGCTCGTCGGACAGCCTGACCGTGAACGCCGCGCGCTCGGCGTGATCGCTGTACGGCGGCGTGATGGCGAGCACCCAGGGAAAGTTGCCTGCGCCCAACGCATCAGCGACGAACCAGGCCTGCTCCGCGTTCAGCTCGACTGCGTTAGCGGCCACCGATATTCAGCCACCCCATTTGGCGCCTTCGGCCGCATCGCGGGCGCTCATCGACATGGTGTTGGTCTCGTGGGTGGCGGCCATCGCGCGGTACGCCCGCACAAGCTCCTCGAGGCTGGTGTTCCATTGCGCCTGCCACGCTTGGTAACTCATGCCGGTGTCGCCCTGCCAGGCGCCCGCCAGCGCGGCCTGCTCGCTGGCGATGTCCGCGCCGACGCCGTGCATGGCACCCGCGTAGCCTGCCATCTCGCCGGCATGCCCCAGCATCGCGGGGTAGTTGTACATGATCTGCGACATCAGGTTTCCTCTCGTCGAATTTCAGATCGTCAGGCTCAGATAGCGGTGTAGGTGCTTGCCGCGGCGGCGTCCTGGGCCACGTAAGTGGCTGCGGCATCGCCGATATTGGCCTGCGCGATGTCGAGCAGGGCGTTGACCTTGGCGGAGACCTCGATGAACCGGGCGTGTGCCGCCTGGAACGCGGCGGAGGAGTCGCCCATGTGGAAGGCCTGCGCCGACTGCGCGGCCTGCTCGGCCTGAGCCATGGTGCTGCGCATCAGGGCCGCCTTCGCGGAGAACGCGGCCTCGGACGAGACCAGCTGCGGGATGTGAGCGTCCAGCATGCTCATGGGTTTTCCTTTCGATCCTTGGTCTGACGTGGACGGTGTGGGTCAGATGGTCTGTTCAGTCGCGTGCTCCCCCCTCGTTGTCCCAGTCGCTGGGCAACATGGGCTCTTTTGGCCCACCGCCGAACGAATCGCCCGCGAGGTCGGTCAACCCGGTGGCCTGATCTGTCTCCGATTTCGTTGCGGCGCCAGTGAAACCGACGGATCCGGCACCCCGCTCGGAGGCGCGCATGCGCGGCCGCGGCTCCTCGGTCGGAGCGTCCTCGGGATCGAGCTCGTAGTCCATGTACGCATCCGCATACTGGCGTTCGTGGATCGGCTGCGTACGTTTGCGACGGGCCTTGCGCTTGGCCACCGATGATGCGGCGGCTGCTGCGGCGGCGGAGGCCGCGATGTCGGACGCCGGAGCCTTGGCCGCGGTTCCCTCCCGGAACGTCGGCGATAGCCCGCCGTCCGGGCCTGGGGGGCCGACCGCATACGGCACCGCAGCGCCCACACCGGGTGCCGGCGCAGCGCTCGCAGGCGCGGAGCCCGCGCTGACCGACGGTGACGGCGCAGCAGTTCCAGTGGGCACGGTGGGGGCCACCGACGCTACCGGCGGCAGAGTCTCTGCCCGCGCCAATGGGGCAGGCCGCACCGGGGCGGGAGCGGGGGCGGGGGCGGGCTCGGGCGCAGGCACCTCCGCGGGGACTTCCTGTTTCGGTATCAGCGCGGCGATCATCAGCGGCAGGAAGATCGGGGCGCTGAAGATCAGCGACCACGTGGTCCATCCGAGGGGCTGGGTGATCGCCTGGTACGCGATGAAGAACAGCAGCAGCCCCGACGACGGGTTGAACAGCCACCCGAAGAAACTGTTCATGAAGTCGCTGAGCAACTGCAGTGCGTTGCTGAAGAACTGCCGCGCGAAATTCAGGATCGACTCGAAGAAGTCCTCGAAGAACTGCACTAACCGCTGCAGGAAATCCGAGATCGAATCGGCGGCGTTTCGCACCGCACTGGAATCTGCGGCGGTCAACAGCGCGGCCGACTGCTGGGCGTCCGCCGCGGCCGAACCGGCCTCTCCGACACCGGGAACAAGCATGAACGGCGCAGGAGTTGTCGTGGGCGTGGCGGCCACCGCGGCGCCGGACACCGCCTGGTACACACTCATCGTCGTGGCTGCCTGGATCCACATGCGCACGTAGTCGGCTTCGTTCAAGGCGATCGGAATCGTGTTGATTCCGAGGAAGTTCGTGCCGACCAGCACGGCGTGCATCGCGTGATTGAGCGCCAGCTGGGGCAGCGTTGGCATCGCCGCGAGCGCCGTCGTGTAGGCGGCCGCCGCGGTGCTGTGCTGTGCCGCGGTCGCCGTCGCGTTGGCACTCGCCTGCGCGAGCCACGCCAAGTACGGGGCGTGCGCAGCCACGTATTGCTCGGCGCTCGGACCTTCCCACGCTCCGCCCTGCACCGATCCCAGGATTCCGGTCAACTCCGCTGCGGCAGAGGCATACTCGGCGGCCAGCGACTGCCACGCCCCCGCGGCAGCCAACAGCGGGCCCGGACCTGGGCCACTGCTGAGCATCGCCGAATGCACCTCCGGCGGGAGGGCCATCCAGATGGGGGCGGTCATGGTCAGCTACCGGCGATCAGGTAGGACGAGGCGGCCATCGCGTCTCCGGTGGCATAGCTGGTGCCGGACTCGCCGACGCCGACGCCAGAGCGTCCGAGTTCCTCGACGCCCAGCGCTGCCATCGTGTTGTGTTGTGCCCCATGCGCGCTCATGCTCGCGGCGGTTTGCAGCGACACCGCGTCGGCGGCGGGCGGCACGACAGCGGTCACCAGGGGCGCGGCCGCCGCATGCGCGGCGGCCAGACGAGCGGTCAGCGCTTCGACAGCGGCGCTGGCCGCCATCAGGCCCTCCGGAACTACACGCAGGGTCATCAGTTGAACTCCCTTCCTCTGTTTCCGGCGCTGCCGGCGACAGCATCGGCGAACGGGTTCACGAGTTGCAGGAACGTCGGGGCATCGCCGTCGTCGAGCAACATCGCGCGACCGGCGGGCAGCTTGCGGAATCGGTGGCCACGGATCTTGCCGCTGTCCTGCGGGTTGCCGGACAACATGACGATCGAGGCTTGCAGTTCGTTGAGGCGACGCAGCAGCGGCGCGGTCATCAGGGCGTGCGCCGAACCGGTCGCCCGTGCCGTGACGATGACCCGCAGCCCCAGTTCGCTTGCCTGGGAGAGCAATCCGATGATGCCGGTCCACGGCCGTTGCCCGACGTAGGGCCCGCTGACGGCGGGGGCGTCGGGGATCTGATCGACGTCGTCGATGATCAGATAGTGGGTGTGGCCGTCGCCGTTCGACCGGTACGTCCACCCGCTGAGTTCCTGAGGACTCAGGCCGGCGGGTGGGCGCCGCTTCTCCAGCAGGGCCGACAGCCCCAGCATCGCGGGGGTGATCCGGTCGATGTTCGGGGTGTATTCGTTGTCCGGGAACAGCGGTTCGTCGACGAGGTGCAGACGGCGGTCGATGACCGTGAACGCCACGCGGTCCGGAGTCGAATGTTCGCGAATCGTCCGAATCACATGGCGCAACAGCGTCGTCTTGCCGGACTTGGCGTCGCCGAACACCATCAGCAGCGGGTTGTCGTCGAAGCCCACCGACACCGCGGCGAGGTCCTCCTCGCGTTGGCCGATGACGACCCGCTCCGGAGCCGGGTACAGGGGCGCCACCGCGCTCGGAGCCAATTCCAGCGGCAACAACCGCACCGGCGGCGCCGTGACGCCCTGGTGGCGTGCGTTGATGACGGCGATGTCGCGCAGCGACGGCTCCGCGAAGAGGAAGTGCTCGGCCGCCATCGTCAGACCGCGGCCCGGCTGATCGGCGGGCACCGCCTCGGCGGGCCTGCGCAGTGCGCCGGTCACCCGCACGTTGCTGTCCCGCGCATCCGCCAGCTTGAGCTCGAGCCGCAGCCCCAGCCCGTCGCGCATCGCCAACGGCACCTCCAGCCAGTTCGGCGTCGTGATCACCACGTGGATGCCATAGGACATGCCGATGTTGACGAGCTCGGTGACCTTGGCCAACAGCGGGTTTCGGGTGTTGAACGTGTCGGTGTTGTCCCGGCTGAACGCGTAGAGGTTGTCGATGACAAGAAAGACATGGGGGTAGATCTCTCCGTCTTCTCCCACGCGGTCACCGTTGCCGGCATGACCGCGGGCCTGCCGGGCCCGCAGCAGCTGCTCGAGTTCACCGAACGTGCGCCGGATGCGCTCCGGTTCCAGCGGCGACGCGACGCTGCCGACGTGCGCGAGGTCTGCCAGGGCGCGCAGCTGTCCGCCGCCGTAGTCCAGGCAGTAGAAGGTGACATCGCGGGGTGAGTGCAGCGCGGCCGCCGACAGAATGAATGTCTGCAGCGCCGTCGTCTTGCCCGACTTCGGTCCGCCGTGAATGAGCACATTGGCCGCGGCGGAGGTGGCATCGAAGATCAGCGGATCGCGCCGCATCGCGAATGGGCGGTCGATCTCGCCAAGCGGCCACTGCCACTGGCGCTCGGGCACATCGGCGCGGGCCAGCAACTCGTCGAGCGCCACCGGCTCGTCCAGCGGAGGGAGCCACAGTTCGGGTGCTTTCGGACCATAGTGCTGAAGCTGATCACCGATCGTGGCGACGAGCTTGCGCGGCGGGCGGTCCTCGTGCGCGGCCGGCTCGACGGCCGCGACCGTATCGGCAGGCGCCTCGACATGCCCGGCGGTGAACAGCTGGGGAACCGGAACCGCCTGCACGACAACCGACTTCTCCACCCGCGGCGGGTCGTAGATGCCGTCCACGTAGGTGCTGCGGAACTTGACCGGCATGGCCCCCGGAGTGGGCACCAGATAACCCTCACCCTTGTGTTCGGGGCCGGCCTCGATGTGGAAGGCGTCCTCGACACCGATGATCTGGCGGCTGACGGCCGGACTGGCCACCTTGAGCCCGATCCGGTAGGAGGTGTTCTTGTCGATGTCCTTGATGCGGCCGACATCGAGAGTCTGCGACGCGAACAGGATGTGGATGCGGAACGACCGGCCCTTGCGCGCCACGTAATCGAAGAGGTCGGCGTACTCGGGATGGTCGGCCAACATCAGGGAGAACTCATCGGCGACGACGAGCAGCGTCGGCAACGGCGGCAGATCGTGGCCGGCAGCGATCGCGGCCTCGTACTCGAGCACCGAGTTGAATGCGCTGCCCTGCACCCGGCGGCCCGCCTCCATCAGCAGCTGCTCGCGACGCGCCACCTCACCGCGCAAGGTGTCGGCGAAACGATCCGCGAGCGAACGCTTCTCGGCCATGTTCGAGATGACCGCGACGACCTGGGGGAAGTCACGGAAGATGTCGGCTCCAGCTTCACCCTTGAAGTCGGCGTAGATGACGATGAGCCGGTCGGCCGAGTGAGTGGTCAAGAGCGACAACAGGATCGACATCAGCGTCTGCGACTTACCGGAACCGGTCATGCCGATCATCAGGCCGTGGGGCCCCATCCCGCCTTCGGCCTCGTCCTTGAGGTCGAAGACCAGCGGCTCGCCGGTGGACGTCACGCCGATGGGCACGCGCAGCTCGTCGGCGCGTGCCCGCGGCCCCCACAGACTCGCCACATCCAGCGCCGCGGCATCCGGGATGCCCAGCAACGTCGAGAAGGTGGCCACGCCCGCATTGCTCGAGCGGGCATGGGTGGGGTTCGAATCCCAGCGCGACAGCCTGCGCGCGATGTGGCGGGCGGTCGCGGCATCGAGCCGATCGGCGTTGTCGACATACGGTGCCCAGTCGCCGTTCCAGCGCTCGAGCTTTCGGTCGGCGACACGCAGGATCGGTCGTTCCGGGTCGGCGTACTGATCGCGGCGCGGCGGCTCGGCGATGCGGTGCACCAGCGTCACGCCGGCCAGCCCTGCGCGCGGCACCAGCGCGTTCGGATCGGCGTCGGGATCGTCGACGACGATCAGCAGATGTTTGGCACTGACGTCCTCGGCCGCGCCGAACGGCGCGCGGTCATCGAGGACGGGGTCCAGCACCGACCGCAGTTGCGCAACGTCACCGGCGAGGTAGCGGGCCGGGCCCGCGCCGTCGACTGAACCGGGGATGTCGTTGTGCGGCAGCCACTTCAACCATGACCAGTCGTCGCTCTCGAAATCCGGTGACACCAAGGCGACCCCGAGCACGGCGGGGTCGTGCCAGGTGACCGCCTGGCTGATCCACGCGCGCAACGCGCCGCGGACGTCGTCGGGCTCGCCGAGGACGGTGATCCGCGAGACTTTGGCGAGGTCGATACCCGACGGCACCGCACGCACAGTGCGCTGCACGTCGAGCAGTCCACGCAGCGTGGTGTGCGACACGGGCTCGAGGTCAACCTCGTCGGCGCTGTCCTTCACCCGCAAGGTGGCGTTCAGGGGCGCGTCGTGCAAACCCGTGCGCACCACCAGGAAGTCGCTGTCGTGGGGGTCGCGCTCCCACTGCCTGCGCGTTCCCGGCACCTCGACCAGCAGCGCCGGATCCGGATGCGACCATTCCAGGGCCGCGCGCTGCTCGGCCGCGTGAGCGCGGACGTTGTCCCGCACGACCGACAGGTAGCGCAGGTAGTCGGCCCGCTCGGCGTCGACCTCCTCGGTGCGCATCTTGTTGTCGGTGCCGCGGTACAGCGCGGTCGCGGCCAGCAGCAGCACGAACGGGAAGAACAGCGTCGTCGGTGAGATCAACCGCATACCAGTGGCGACCAGGGCCACGATCATGCCGACGATCAGGATGACGATCAGATAGGGCAGCACGCGCCGCAGCAGGGACGGCGGCACCAACCGGGGCAACTCGGGTGGCGGTTCGACGGTGATGGTGCCCCTGCGCGGGGTCGGCGGCGCGATGCGGCGACGCGCTTCGAAGATGAGCCGGCTCACGATGGGGTCTCCCTAACAACTGCGGGTCTTGGGTCGGCGGCAAGCCCGTCGTGGGCCAGCAGGGCGTCGGCACGGGACAGCGTCGGGCCCTGGGCGAACTGGCTCAGCATCGACCACGGTATGGGTAGCGGCGGCGGCGTGAGGCCAAGCGCTGCAATCGTTTTCGGATCGCCATCGGTGTCGAGGCCGTAGCGCACGCCGGTGTCGCTGATCCAGAAGTGCGCCCCACCGACCGGTTCGGCGCCGCCACCGTCCTGGCCGACGGACTGCACCAGATAGCCGCGGCCCGGGGTCAGCACAACGCGGTCGGCGGTGGAGCCGGATCCGGCGCCGACGAGGTCGACGGTGCGAAGCTGGTCGGACACGGGAAGTGTGACGCCGGACCGCAATTGTAGGGTTCCGGCTGTCGCGTCGGCAGGTCGTGTCCACTGCGCACACGTCAGCGGCGCGTCGGCCGGGTCGACGATCGTGACCCGTTCGCTCGGGTAGGCGTCGTCATCGAGGACGTCTGCCACCGGCAGGCGGGCGATGTCGTCGGCCCCCAGCCGGGGCGGCTGGTTGAGTCCGAACGAATCTGTATTGCGAAGTATCGCGGCGACCACCGGCGAAATGGGTTGCAGCCCTTCTTGAAGCACCGCATAGTGCCGCAGGGCGTTGTCGGTGTCGAACGATGTCACGACCGCCCCGACTGGCGCAGGAACGGGCATCGGGTAGCTCGTCGGCTCACCCGCGCCGCGGATGGCCGGCGCACTGAGCGCGGGACCTTCGGGGATCGCGTTGAACAGTCCCGCGGCGATAGGGCGACCGGTCGGCACGTTCGGCCCGAGACCCAGCGCGGACGTGACGGCACGGTCGTCGAGGTCGATCGAACTGCGTCTGCCGTCCCACAGCAGCCACGTACCCGCGTTCGGTCCCGTCTCGTTGGCCACCAATATGGCCTCGTTGCCGGGCAGCGCCGCGGCGCGTTCACCGCCGTCGGTGAGCGGCGCGGCGATAAGCGTCACCCCCGTCGCCGGTCCCGAGACTCCGTCGCAAATCGTCCAGTCGGCATCACGAGTCGTGTTCTGCACCATGCGTTCTGGTGCGCCCGGGATGCCGATCAGGTTGCCCCGCGGGAACTGGTCGATCTCACTGGTCTTCACCGTGGTGGGATTGTCGGGCCGTCCGGCGATGAGGCGCGCCGACGTCAGGTTCAACACCGGGTGCAGCTGGTCGCCGAGGCGGACGTACAGCGCCGATGTGGTGCGGTCCGCCAGGATCGCGTCGTTGCCTGCCACCCCGCCGGGCCTGATCAGAGAAAAGACGAAGCAGCCCGCAAGGCCGGTGATGAGCACGAGGGCGCCGACCAGCACGGCGCGAGACTGGGTCCGCAGCGGATCGACGAGCATGCGGGTGTCGTGCAGCGCGACACCGGATGCGATGCGCCGCATGATGAATCGCCAGCCCGATACCTGGTGGCGCGTGACGAACCCGCGACGATAGGCGACGCGCTCGGGATTCTCGTTGACCGGGGTGCGGGAGGTGAACTCCCGGCGATCCTGATTGTCGGGGTTGGTCATTCGGGCACCGTCAAGCCGAGGCCGCGAAGCAGCGGGATGGCGGATCGGGTGACGTCCTCATCGGTGATTGTCATCAGCTCGTCGTCAGTGAATTCTTCTGTGTCGGAATGGTCGAGGCGGAACTCGCGCTCCTCCTCGGAGCGCTCCACCAGGTTGCGGACGAAGCGTCCGTTACCGGCGATGTCGAGGCTGCGCCTCTCCACGCCGTTGGCGTCGGGGGTGGTGACGGATGCCAGCTGACCGAACAGCGACTCCATGTGTGCCAGGGCCGCCGGCTCGAAGACGCTGTCCCGCTTCTCGGCCATGCGCGTGGCGATCTCCACCAGTTCGTGCGGTGAGTAGGACGGAAAGTCGATGCTGCGAGTGAACCGCGAGCGCAGGCCCTCGTTGGTGTCGAGGAACGCGTCGAGGTCCTTGCGGTAGCCCGCGACGATGACGACCAATCGCTCACGGTCGTTCTCCATGCGGGCCAGCAGGGTGTCGATCGCGACGAGGCCGAAATCGTTCTTCGCACCGGTCGATACGAGCGCGTAGGCCTCGTCGAGGAACAGCACGCCGTCGAGGGCGCTGTCGATGATGCTGTTGGTCTTCGCCTCGGTCTCGCCGATGTGCTGGCCGATCAGGTCCGCGCGGTGCACCTCGCGCACCGTCTCCTTCTTGAGAATGCCCAGCCCGCAATAGATCTTGGCGACCACGCGCGCGATCGTCGTCTTGCCGGTGCCGGGCGGCCCGGCGAACACCAGATGGTTGGTGCGGTTGGCGACGGTCAGCCCGCGCTCCTGGCGGCGGATCGCCATCGCGACCGAACTCTTCAGCCGGGCCACCTGGTACTTGACCTCGTCCAGGCCGATGAATTCGGCGAGTTCGGCCTCGGCCTCGATGAGCAGGTGGGCCTTGCGCTCCTTGGCGCCGGGGTCGACGAACTCGGTTTCGCTCGGCTCGGTTTCGGGATCCCATGGGTCAGAACGGGCTTCGATCCGCGCGGCGTTCGTCGGCACGATGCCGTACGACGGATCCGAGATCGCCGTCTCGACCTCTTCGTTTTCGGGATTGGCGGCGTAGAGCTCGGCCAGCACATCGGCGGCGTCCAGGTCTTCGCCCTGCGCCCGCAGCGACAGCGCCCTCACCAGGCCGCCGTCCACCGCCGCGACATCGACGGGCCCCGACGGGTCCTCGAGGTAGGACAACGCGGGGGCGAACATCCCCAACCTGGCCAGCGCGGTGCCCAGTGCGATGCGCACGGCGTGGGCGTACGGCTTGTCCAGCTTGGGGTCGTTGACGATCGGCGTGAGCAGCCGCACGACGTCCGACCACCGTGCGGTGCGGTAGTACATGGCGACCCGCACCCACCGCGCCTCGAGCCAGCTCGGCCGCCGCGCGATGAGCGGGCCGACGAGTTCGTCGGCAGCCGCCCACTTACCGGCGTCGCAGAGGGTGACCGCGTAGGCCAGTGCGAAGTCGTCGGGCGTCGACGCGGCGAACTTGAGATAGAGCCCGGTGTCGTAGTCGAACGTCAGGTCTCCGTCGGAGAGCTCGATCTGACGCTGCAGCACACCGGCTGTGCTCACCGTCCGCCAGATGCTTTCGATCACCCGTGCGCTGGCATCGCCGGCAGCGGCCAGACCCGTCCAAGCGTCGCACTGCTCGCGAGCGATGCGGGTGAGCTCGGCGAATCCGGTCCGCGCCGCCGCGAGATCCGGGGGCCGGCGCCGGTCGTGCACCACCAATCCCAGTGCCCGGCAAGATGTCGCGAAACGAGTCAGAACGTCGTTGTCGACGCGGGAGCCCGCAGCTAAGTCCGTTGATAAAGGCACGCGCGAATGTCTCCCCAGAAAGTTATGGCAGCCTAACCTTCGCTGAAGTTAGCATTGCGTAACTTAACTGTCGAGACTCACGTACCGAAGTGCTGAAGCACTCCTCTCATCGTTTGATCGCGCTGATCAAACTGATCGTCGAGGTCATCGTGCCGGCCTCGGAGTCAGGTCCGGGCACGGGGCGGCCCTGCGCCCTCAGGTACTCCGGTAGCGGCGTGGCATCGGCCTGCCAACCGCGGGCACCAAACCATTGGGCGGCCGGCTCGTACTGCTCGTTATAGACAAGTTGGAAGAACGGGCCGCCGTTGGAGGAGTTCTCGTCGGCGCGCTCTGCTTCCCGTTTGGCGGCGAACACTGCGGCGTCCATCGGAACGGCCTCCTCGAGCGCAGCGTGGCTGCCCGGCGCCGATAGTGCGTCGATGCCAGAGAACAGCTGAACCTGCGCGGTCGCAGGCAAATAGATCAGCAACCCCTCGACGATCCAGGCAGATGGAGACGTGGGGTCAAAGCCACGATCGAGAAGCGCCCGCGGCCAGTCGTCGCGCAGGTCGACGGCGACTTCGCGACGCTGCGCGGTGGGTCGGCAGCCCGCCAGGGCATCGCGCTTGAAGTCCAGCACCTGCGGCTGATCCAGTTCGAACACGACGGTGCCGACAGGCCAGTCCAGGCGGTACGCACGTGAGTCCAGACCGGCGGCGAGCAGGACGATCTGGCGCACGCCCGCTGCGGCGGCCTCGAGGAAGTACGTGTCGAAATACTTGGTCCGCACACCCTGGAAGTTCACGAAGTCGGTGCCGAATTCGGATTTCAGCGCGTGGTCAGGGGCGGCGCCGTCGAGCAGGTCGGCCCACCGACCGCCCACGACACGACAGAAGATCTCGGCGAACGGGTCGACGGCGACGGGGTCGGGTTTCTGCGCCTCCAGCGCTCGCGCCGCGGCGACGAACAACGCCGTCGACCCAACGCTCGTCGTGATGTCCCAGGTGTCGTGATCGGTACGCATGTACCCGTTTTTACGCCACCAATCTGACAGGTACCTGAGTCGTGAGGTGAGAGGGCTCAGACAAGCGGCCGACCGGTGCGCATCCGCCAGTCGAGGTCCTTCAGCATCCAGTTGAACGGGAACCGCCTCATGAACCGCGGGAGGAAATTGTTGATCCTGCCCACGATGCCCATCACGCGATTGAACCGGCGCTGTTTGTCGGCATCCCAGGGCAACCGCATCTCATCCCGGAACCGTTGCGGCAGAAAGCCGGTCGTGATGAAGAGGTTGAAAGCATCGATGCGCCGCTGGATGGGAGGAGGAAGCGTCGCTTTACCGACTCGTCCGGCGGCGATCGGCCACAGGTATTCGCGGACGGCATCGTCGATGTGAACCTTCTCCAGCGACTGTTGCCAGTACTCGTCGAAGGCCTTGCGATCGGCGGGCCACATATCCGCGGGAACCTGCAGTGTGGTGCCGAGTGCCGCGCCGTCGCGGTAGTGGGCGTCGGCCAGCTCGTCATCCATCTCACCGACGAAGATGCGGTAGACGTCGACGAACCCCTTGTACAAGCAGGCCGCCACCCACAGCTGAAGTTCCTTGTCGAAGGCGTTGTACTCCACCGGATCGCCCGGCCGTGAATACACCTCGGCATGCGATTTGTTGACCGCACGCCGATAGGCCTTCTTCTGCTCGTCGGTACCCGAGAGCGCCACGGCGAGATAGGTGAACGTCGTCCGCGCCCGCTTGATCGGATGGCGGTCCGCACGTCCGCTCTCGACGCGGCTGTCCTTGACGCCGTAGCCGACCCCTGGCCGGGAGAGCTCCATGATCACGTTGGCCGGACCCGACAGCAGCCCGATGCCAGCGGCGTCGTCGGCTCGGTACATCCACCGAGGCGCGCGCCTGCCGCCCGGCAATGGCGGATCGTTGATCCCCCGGCCGACGTGGTCGATCACCACAGTGCTCGTCATCGTCACCCTCTTCTTCACAAATGTGAGAACGTGTGTTTCCTGATGTTGCCCTGCGTCCTGACGGGTGTCAAGATGGCACTCATGGCACAGGTGCGGCCGTACCGCGGCATCGAAGCCGGTGAGCGGGTGGCCGCTCGCCGGCGCCAGCTGCTGGACGCCGGCCTGGAATTGCTGGGCGCCGCGGGCAAAGACCCTGCCGAGTTGACCGTCCGCGCCATCTGCGGACAGGCCGGGCTGGGTGTCCGGTATTTCTACGAGAGCTTTACCGACAAGGACCATTTCATTGGGGCGGTCTATGACTCGGTGATCGCCGACATCGCCGCGACCACCCAGGCGGCGGTGGCGTCCGCGCCCCCTGACGAGCAGGCGCGCGCGGCGATGGCCAACATCGTGCGCACCATCTCCGCCGACACCCGGGTGGGCAGACTGCTGTTCAGCGTCGAGCTGTCCAACACCGTGATCGTGCGCAAACGTGCGGAGTCGACGGCGTTGTTCGCCGCGCTGCTCTTTGCGCACGCCGGTGCGCACGGAGCGCTGGACAACGATCGCGTCAAGGCCGCGTCACACTTCGTTGTCGGCGGGGTGGGCCAGGCCATCAGTGCCTGGCTGTCCGGTGACGTCACGCTCGGCCACGACGAACTGGTCGCCGCGCTGGCGGCGCTGATCGATCAGCTCGCGGCCATGCCGCCGCAGAGTTAGACAGTCACCCGTGGCCGGCGATCGGCGGCGGTCTTCGGTTCAGTGACGGTGTCACTCTCAGTGAATTCTTTTGTCCAGCAGGCGAACTCAAGCGTAATGCCATCAGGGTCGAGGAAGTAGAAGGACCGGACATACACGCCGGGGTGCACTGTCGCCGAGACCTGCTGTTCACTTTCGTCGTGGTTGAGGACCGGCCCGACACGCACGCCCTTGTCCTTGAGGCGCTGCCGATACTCGTCGAACTTCTCCGCGGGTACGTGGAAGGCCAGGTGGTTCATGGTGCTGACGGCGCTGACGATGTCACCGATGCCCGGAATCGCCTCGGGTGACGAGATTCCCGGCACGCGATCGGGGGCCTCGGCGAACCAGAAGAAGGCCACGCAATCCCCGTTGCCCGCATCGAAGAAGAAGTGCTGACCCATGCCGCCGGGCAGGTCGAGCGACTTGATCAACGGCATGCCAAGCACATTGCTGTAGAAGTCAACGGTCTTCGCCATATCCGAACACACAAGCGCGACGTGGTTGATGCCGCCGAGCTCGAACTCGGAATTCGGGTTATTCGGCTTGATCATGTTTGACCACATCCTCTAGTCAAGCTCGAATTCTGAATCTAACATCAGGTTCAGGTTGGATCAATGGTGATCAATGGTCAAGGAGAGGCCGTGACCGCTAGTCCGCGCGAGCAGTTGCCCACGTTGCGGGGTCGGCAGACGCAGGCGGCGATCGACGCGGGCGCCCGCGCGGTGATCGCCCGCAAAGGCATTCTCGCAACGACGATTTCGGACATCGCGGCCGAGGCCGGTAAGTCCACGGCATCGTTCTACAACTATTACGACTCCAAAGAAGCCATGGTCCGCGAGTGGGCCGTCCGGTTCCGCGACGAAGCCAGGGCACGATCCCGGGCAGCAGAAGAACCGGGCCTGACCGATTGGGAACGCTCGTATCAAGCGGCGGCCGCTCATTGGCACACGTACCGCCATCGCCTCGCCGAAATCGTCAGCGTGTCACAGCTGGCGATGGTCAACGACGATTTCGCCGACTACTGGAACGACATCTGCGCGCTGCCGATCGCACTGATCACCCACATGGTGAAAAGCGCTCAGCAACAGGGCTTCTGCAGCGATGACGATCCGCACCTGGTCGCGGTGGCGTTGGTGTCGATGCTCAATCAGTTCTGCTACACGCAGCTGGCCGGAGGCAAGACCGGACCCGTCGACGACGATGCATGCATCACCACACTGGCCAACATCTTCTATCGAGTGATCTACCACAAGGGGGCGGCATGACCAGGGCACCGGCAAGTGGTGGAACACCAGGCGTCACCCGCGAATTCGTCGGTCTGCAGTCCCCCACCGCACGACGTGCGGGCGCGGGCGGAAATCCGTGTCAGGGCCTCTACTACCGCGGTGTGGGACGCAAACCGAAGGTGGCGATGATCGCCACGCACTACCAGATCGACTTCTCCGAGCACTATCTCGCTGACTACATGGCCACCCGCGGAATTGGATTCCTCGGCTGGAACACCCGCTATCGCGGCTTCGAAAGCAGCTTTCTACTCGACCACGCCCTGGTGGACATCGGCGTCGGTGTGCGCTGGCTTCGTGAGATCGCAGGGGTGGAAACGGTTGTGCTGCTGGGAAATTCCGGTGGCGGCTCGCTCATGGCGGCCTACCAGGCGCAAGCTGTCGACCCGCACGTCACTCCGATGGAGGGTATGCGGCCCGCGGCGGGCCTGAATGATCTGCCGCCTGCGGACGGCTACATAGCGAGCGCCGCCCATCCCGGTCGTCCCGACGTCCTCACGGCGTGGATGGACGCCTCGGTGGTCGACGAAAACGACGCTGTCGCCAGCGATCCCGATCTTGATCTGTTCAACGCGGAGAACGGTCCACCGTTTTCGGCCGAGTTCGTCAAGCGCTACCGCTCGGCGCAGATCGCGCGCAACAACGCCATCACCGACTGGGCCGAGACCGAACTCAAGCGCGTGCGCGCCGCCGGTTTCTCCGACCGTCCGTTCACGGTGCTGCGGACCTGGGCCGATCCGCGAATGGTCGACCCGACCCTGGAACCGACGAAACGGGCGCCCAACATGTGCTACGCGGGTGTACCGGTCAGGGCCAACCGCTCGGCACACGGCATCGCCGCGGCGTGCACACTGCGCAGCTGGCTCGGCATGTGGAGTCTGCGCCATGCGCAGACCCGCGCCGAACCGCACCTGGCGCGCGTCACCTGTCCCGCGCTGGTGATCAACGCCGAACAGGACACCGGCGTGTACCCGTCTGACGCGCAACGCATTTTCGACGCACTGGGCAGCGAAGACAAGGCGCGGTGTTCGATCGACACCGACCACTACTTCACCACCCCGGGAGCCCGCAGCGAGAAGGCCGATACCATCGCCAAGTGGATCGCGAAGCGGTGGCGCTAGGGGGTGACTCTTCGCGCGAGAACCCGAAGCTGCGAGTCCTCGCTCACTACACCCCCGGCGACAAAGTGGCGCAGTTCGTTGCGCCAGAATCGGATTGGCTCGAGATCCGCTACTGCGCCGAGGATGACGACGACACCTTCTACCGTGAGTTGCCAGACGCCGAGGTGATCTGGCACGTGCTGCGGCCGATATCCGGTGCGGATCTGGAGCGGGCACCACATTGCCGGCTCGTGCACAAGTTGGGCGCGGGCGTCAACACCATCGATGTCGAGACGGCGACGCGGCTGGGCATCGCCGTCGCGAACATGCCGGGCGCGAACGCGCCCTCGGTCGCGGAGGGCACCGTGCTGCTGATGCTCGCCGCGCTGCGCCGGCTGACCGAACTGGACCGCGCCACCCGCGAGGGCAGGGGCTGGCCGTCGGATCCGAGCCTGGGCGAGACGGTCCGCGACATCGGCAGCTGCACCGTCGGGCTGGTGGGCTACGGGAACATCGCCAAGCGGGTGGAGACCATCGTGCGGGCAATGGGCACATCGGAGGTGCTGCACACGAGTACGCGCGACGACGGACATCCCGGCTGGTGTCCGCTGCCCGAGCTGCTCGCAGCCAGCGACATCGTCACCCTGCACATCCCATTGACCGATCAGACCGCGGGACTGCTGGACGCCGACGCGCTCGGCCTGATGAAGCCCGATGCGGTGTTGGTCAACACCTCCCGCGGCGCGGTGGTCGACGAGGATGCGCTCGTCAACGCGCTGCGGTCAGGCGGTCTGGCGGCCGCGGGTCTGGACGTCTTCGCCGTGGAACCGGTACATCCCGACAATCCGCTGCTAAGCCTGACCAATGTGGTGCTCACGCCGCACGTCACCTGGTACACCGTGGACACCATGCGGCGCTACCTGGCCGAGGCGGTCGACAACTGCCGCCGCATCCGGGACGGCCGGGACCTGGCCAATGTCGTGAACGGTATCGTGGTTCCCAACCGACCGGTTAATAGGGAATAACCCCCGCCACAGCTGCGCGACAACGAGGTGCAACAGCCATGCCCATCGCAATCAACACCGAGCACAACGATCTCGCTGATTCGGTCCGGTCTCTGGTGGCGCGAGTCGCGCCATCGGAGGTGCTGCACGAGGCGCTGGAAACGCCGATTCCGAACCCGCCGCCCTACTGGAAGGCCGCCGCAGAGCAGGGCCTCCAAGGTGTGCATCTGGCGGAATCGGTTGGCGGGCAAGGGTTCGGCATCCTCGAACTGGCGATCGTGCTCGCGGAGTTCGGCTACGGCGCGGTGCCCGGCCCCTTCGTACCCTCGGCGATCGCCAGTGCGCTGATCGCCGCCAACGACCCCGACACCAAGGTGCTCAACGACCTGGCCTCCGGCGAGGTCATCGCGGCCTACGCCATCGACTCCGGGCTGACGGCCACCAAGCATGGCAACGACCTGGTCATTCGTGGTGAGGTCCGCGCCGTGCCCGCGGCCGCGCAGGCGTCGGTGCTGGTGCTTCCGGTCGCGATCGACAGCGGGGAGGAGTGGGTGGTCCTCGACGCCGACGCGCTCGAGATCGAGCCCGTGCCGAGTGTGGATCCGCTTCGCCCGGTGGCACACGTGCGGGCCAACGCCGTCGAGGTCGGCGACGACCGCGTGCTGGGCAACCTCAGCCGTGGCCACGCGCGGGCGATCATCTCGACGCTCCTGTCCGCGGAATGCATCGGCGTCGCCCGCTGGGCCACCGACACCGCGACCGCGTACGCCAAGATCCGTGAGCAGTTCGGCCGGCCGATCGGCCAGTTCCAGGCCATCAAGCACAAGTGCGCCCAGATGATCGCCGACACCGAGCGCGCGACCGCCGCGGTATGGGATGCCGCACGCGCCATCGACGAGCACACCAAGAACCCAACGGACAACACGGCTTTCGAGTTCGCCGCTGCCGTCGCGGCCACCTTGGCGCCCGACGCCGTGTTGCACACCACCCAGGACTGCATCCAGGTGCACGGCGGTATCGGCTTCACCTGGGAACACGACACCAACGTGTACTACCGGCGCGCCCTGGTGCTGGCCGCATGTTTCGGTCGCACCAGTGACTACCCGCAGCAGGTCGTCGACATCGCGACCAGCACCGGGATGCGCAGGCTGGACATCGATCTGGACCCCGAGACGGAGAAACTCCGTGACGAGATCCGCGCGGAAGTGGCGGCGCTGAAAGCGATTCCGAGCGAGGAACGCAACGCCGCGCTCGCCGAGGGCGGCTGGGTGGTGCCACACCTGCCCAAGCCGTGGGGCCGCGGAGCCGGCCCTGTCGAGCAGATCATCATCGCCCAGGAGTTCAACGCCGGCCGGGTCCGCCGTCCGGCGATGGGCATCGCGGCGTGGCTGATCCCGTCGGTGGTGGCGTTCGGGACCGACGAGCAGAAGCAGCGCTTCCTGCCCCCGACGCTGCGCGGCGAGATGATCTGGTGCCAGCTGTTTTCCGAGCCCGGCGCCGGCTCCGACCTCGCCAGCCTGACGACCAAGGCCACCAAGGTCGACGGCGGCTGGCGGATCTCCGGCCAGAAGATCTGGACCACCGGTGCGCAGTACTCGCACTGGGGCATGCTGCTGGCGAGAACGGACACCTCCGCACCCAAACACAATGGCATCACCTACTTCCTGCTCGACATGAGCAGTGACGGGGTCGAGGTGAAGCCCCTGCGCGAACTGACCGGCAACGCGATGTTCAACACGGTCTTCATCGACGACGTCTTCGTGCCCGACGACATGGTGCTCGGTGAGGTCAACCGCGGCTGGGAGGTCAGCCGCACCACCTTGACGGCCGAACGGGTCTCGATCGGCAGCACGGAGCCACCGTTCCTGCCCAACCTCGACGGCTTCGTCGAGTTCGTTCGCGACGGCCAGTTCGATCAGGTCGGGCAGAATCACGCCGGGCATCTCATCGCCGAAGGGCACGCCGCGAAGGTGCTGAACATGCGGTCGACGCTGCTGACGCTGGCCGGCGGCGACCCGATGCCCGCGGCGGCCATCTCCAAACTGCTGTCGATGCGCACCGGTCAGAAGTACGCCGAGTTCGCGGTGTCGTCGTTCGGCACCGACGGCGCCGTCGGCGACCCCGAGACACCGCAGGGCAAGTGGGCCGAGTTCCTGTTGGCCAGCCGTGCCACCACCATTTACGGTGGCACGTCGGAGGTGCAGCTCAACATCATCGCCGAGCGGTTGCTCGGACTGCCCCGCGATCCGTAGGAAACTGCGAATTCCGGGTCTACTATCGAAATAGGCGTTTGCCCAATTTGGTTGGTGGTAGATATGCGGGTTCTCAAGAAGCGAATAGTTCCGCTGCTCTTCACGGGAGCGGCCGCCTCGGCGTTGTTGATCGCGCCCTCGGCATTCATGGCGGGGCAGGATGCCGGCGGTGCCCAGACGGTCGCTGGTCCGCCCTGCTACATGGGCACGACGTTCCCGAACCCATGGGGACGCAGCTGCACGATCCCCGGGCCGGTCCACAAGATCCGCGGATCCGCGCCCGATGCCAACGCGATCATCGCGTGCCGCGGCATTCCTGGATGCCTGTCCTGGTACGTCAACAACCCCTAGAGAAAACCCCTACTTGTTTCGCCCGCGCCTACGCGGGAACCCGACGACTGTGACCAACGACGTCGAAAAACGCTTTGACCGGCCTGGTGCGTTCCGCGCTGCGGCGACCTACGTCGGTGTCGTCGTCGCCATCGCGGGAGCCATCTTCGCCATCTATGCATTCACCGCGCGGGGATCGGTGATCGCCGCCTCCCTGGTGCCCGCCGCCCTTTTCGTCGGCGGAGTCGGCGCGTTCGTGAGGACCTACCGCGAATGGAAGGCCGAGGGAGGATGGTTTGCCTGGCAGGGCGCGGGCTGGTTCCTGCTGACCCTGATGCTGGTGTGCCTGGCGATTCCAGGCGCCGCGATGCAGACGGACTAGGGAACGATCGAGTCGACGTAGCCGCCGTCGACACGCAGTGCCCCACCGGTTGTCGCCGAGGCCTGCGGGGACGCCAGATAGGTGACCATGTTGGCGATCTCTTCGGGTTCGATGAGCCGCTCCAGCAGCGACTGCGGTCGATGCTTGCGCATGAACTCGCGCTGCGCTTCGTCCCACGGCAATGATTTGTCGACGAGTTGATAGACGAAGTCCTCGACACCCGCGGTGTGGGTGGGTCCCGCGATGACCGAGTTCACGGTGACACCGGTGCCCGAGGCGTCCTTCGCGAACCCCCGCGACAACGCCAAGAGCGCGGTCTTCGAAACCCCGTAGTGGATCATTTCCTGCGGAATCACGATCGCGGAGTCGCTGGCGATCTGGATCACCCTGCCCCAGCCACGCTCCGTCATCGCGGGCAGGTAACTGCGGATAAGTCGTGCTGCCGCAAGCACATTCACCTCGAAGTAGGTGCGCCACTGCTCGTCGGTGATCTCGCGTGCGGGGACCGCCCCGAAGATGCCGAGATTGTTCACCAGGATGTCGACATCGGGCAGCTGCTTCAGCAGCTTCTCAACTCCGTCATCGGTCGCCACGTCGGCGGCCACCCCGACGGCGTCCCCACCCAGCGAGGCGACGGCTTCGTCGACGCGGTCGGGCGAGCGCCCGTTGACCACGACCCGTGCACCGCTGTTGGCCAATCCCTGTGCGATCGCCAGTCCGATGCCCTGGGTGGACCCCGTGACGAGCGCTGTCTTTCCGGCCAGATCAATGTTCACGCTGTCGTACTACCACCGCGACAGCAGAACTATTCCGAGTCGCGCAGACTCACGCCTTCTCGTCGCCGACACTCATTTCGCGGAGTTCGCGCTTGAGAACCTTTCCGGTCGGGTTGCGTGGCAGCTCGTCGAGGAAGATGACCTCGCGGGGCACCTTGTAGCGGGCGAGGTTCTCCCGCACGTATGCCTTGATGGCGTCCTCGTCGATCGAGGCGCCCTCGGCCTTGACCACGAAGCATCGCAGCCGGTGGCCCCACTCCTTGTCTTCCACGCCGAGCGCGGTGGCCTCGATGACCTCCGGATGGCCGCTCACCAGATCCTCGATCTCGGCGGGGAACACGTTCTCGCCGCCGGACACGATCATCTCGTCGTCGCGACCGCTGACGTACAGCAGGCCGTGCTCGTCGAAGTAGCCGACGTCACCGGAGGACATCAGCCCGTCGATGATCTGCTTGTGGCCGCCGCCGGTGTAGCCCTCGAAGGGGAAGGTGTTGCCCACGAAGATGCGCCCCACTTCGCCCTGCGGTAGTTCGTTGCCGTTGTCGTCGAGAATCTTGACCTTCACACCCTTGACGACGGGGCCGACCGTGGCCGGGTTGATCGACAGATCCTTGGGCCGCGCGATGGTCGCGAACGCGATCTCCGTCGAGCCGTAGAGGTTGTAGATGATCGGACCCAGTTCCTTGAGCGCGCGCGTAGCCAGTTCCGCTCCGAGTTGTGAGCCCGACACGAACACGATGCGCAGTGAGGACAGGTCCCGTTTGGGCTGGGTCTTTTCGAGTTCGTCCAGCAGACGCGACAACATCACCGGCACCACGACGATCGCGGTGGCCCTGTGCTTCTCGATGTCCGCCAGCACGGTCGCTGGCTTGAAGCGACGCCGCAACACCAGCGTGGTCCCGAGCATCATGGCGATGGTGGCGTGCAGGAAGCCGAGGGCATGGAACATCGGCGCCGGAAGCGACGTCACCTCGTTCGACCTGAAGGGCACGTGGGACAGCACGCCCCCGATCGGCGCCAGCGATGGCGGGGTGCTGCGGTTGGCACCCTTCGGGGTGCCGGTGGTGCCGCTGGTCAGGATGATGACCGACGAGTGCTTGGTGACTTTGGGCGCGGGCGCCGAACTGCTCCGCGCGACCAGGTCGGCGATCGTATCGTCGGTGCTGCCCGACGGCTCGTCCTTATCCGGATTGGTCGGCAGCGCGCGCAGCTTGCCGAAATCGGGGTCGGCCTGCGAGACGGCGGTGGTGTACTCGTCGTCGTAGATGATGACCTTCGCACCCTCGCGTTCGGAGACCTCTTTGATCTGCGGCCCGGAGAACTCGCTGTTGAGCAGGATGATGCGAGCCCCGGTACGGGCCGCGCCGTAGACCGAGACCAGGAACCACCGGTGGTTGCGTGCCAGGATCGCCACCCCGTCGCCACCCTTGACGCCCATCGCCAACAGACCGTTGGCCAAGGCGTGCGCGGCATCGTCGAGCTCTTTGAAGGTGAACTCGCCGTCGTCGTCGATGACGGCGACGCGGTCAGGGGTGCGGCGCGCGTTCAATGCGGGGATCATCCCGAATTCACCCCAACGCCGGATATCGGCAAGGAATGCGGCGACGTTGTGCGGCGCCTCCAGCTTTAAAGCGCCCGCTTCGAACATCTTGCGGGCGTAGTGCAGTTCGGCCGACCCGCGCTCGGCATACTGCTGAATTTTGGCCGCCGCCTGCAACGGAAGATCAGTGAGCTTGGGCATGAATCCACAATATGTGACGCGCGTCGCATGCCGGCTCGGAACCTAACATGGACCCATGTCCGCTCCGCTCGAGTTGGAGGTCGACGGTCAGCGGGTGCGCATCACCAACCCTGACAAGGTTGTTTTCCCGGAACCCGGGGGCACGGGCCTCACCAAGATGGATCTGATCCGCTACTACCTGCGTGTCGCCGACGGAGCGCTGCGGGGAGTGGCCGACAGACCGATGATCCTGAAGCGGTTCGTCAAGGGCATCACCGAAGAAGCCGTGTTCCAGAAGCGCGCTCCCGCGAACCGTCCCGACTTCGTCGACGTCGCGGAGCTGAAGTACGCGTCCGGGACGTCCGCCAAGGAAGCTGTCCTGCACGACGCCGCCGGCCTGGTCTGGGCGGTGAACCTGGGCTGCATCGACCTCAATCCGCACCCGGTGCGTGCCGACGACCTGGCACATCCCGACGAGCTGCGGGTCGACCTCGACCCGATGCCCGGGGTGGACTGGCGCCAAATCGTGGACGTGGCCCTGGTCGCGCGCGATGTGCTCGAGGACTACGGGTTGACGGCGTGGCCGAAGACCTCCGGATCGCGGGGCTTTCACATCTACGCACGGATCGAACGGCACTGGCCGTTCAAGCAGGTGCGCCTGGCTGCCCAGACGATCGCGCGCGAGGTGGAACGGCGGGCCCCTGACCTGGCAACCAGCCGCTGGTGGAAGGAAGAACGCGAGGGCGTGTTCGTCGACTTCAACCAGAACGCGTTCGACCGCACGGTGGCGTCGGCGTACTCGGTGCGGGCCACTCCCGATGCGCGGGTGTCGACGCCGCTGTTGTGGGATGAGGTTCCCGGCTGCCGTCCTGAGGAATTCACCGTCGCCACCGTTCCCGACCGGTTCGACGACCGCGGCGACCCATGGGAGGGCATCGACGACTCGGCAGGCAGGCTCGATCCGCTGCTCCAGCTCGCCGAGGAACTCGGCCCACCGGAGAAGGCGCCGCGCGGCGCGAAGGCAGTGCGGGGACGCGACGGGCGTCGCGTCTCGTCGAAGCCCCTCATCGAAATCGCCCGTACCAAAACGAAAGACGAGGCGATGGCGGCGCTCGACACGTGGCGCGGACGTTACCCGTCAGTAGCCGAAAAGCTCGAAGCTCCAGACGTTCTGGTGGACGGCATGCGGGGGCCCAGCTCGATCTGGTACCGCATCCGCATCAACCTGCAACATGTTCCCGAGGATGAGCGGCCGCCGCAGGAGCCGTTGATCGCCGATTACAACCCGTGGGAGAACTATTCGGGGCCGCAATGGATGCGCGGCACCTGAAGGTTTGCCTTTCACGTCAAAATGTGTTCTTACGAAAGTATTAGCGTTGGCACCCGGTTGCCTTACTTTGGCTCACTACCTTGAGGGACAAGTGATCGAGAGGAGGCACGCATGTACGGCAATCCAGCGTTCGACTGCGGTGGTGCACAGGTACGTACGGTGTGCCGCCAGTTGGCCACCGTGGTGACCGTCCAGGGCACCGTCGAGGCAACCAATATCGAGCGCATTACCGCGCTCGCACTGCGGTTCATCATCGCCGAGAAGGCGTTCATTCTCGATCTCAGCGGTGTGGATTCATTTTCCGCACACGAACTTTCACTGCTGTCCGCAGTTGACGAGCGGTGCTTCTGCAGCGATGTGGAGTGGTCGCTGATTGCGAGTGATCCGGTGCTGCGCGAGATCTCCGATCTGAACTTCCCCGTCGCCGACTCGGTGCCCGACGCACTCCACCAGTTCGCGGACAACATCGACGAGCGTCGCCACCTGTTCTCCCCCTTGCTCACCGTGAAAAGCGCCTAGCGGAAAGGTCGTCACAATGCTTCTCGACATCCGCTGGCTCGCATTCCTCTTCGGCCGGCGTCATTCGGCCAAGCGCACCGCACCTACTGCCCAGTAGAGGTATGCGCTGGATCGTCGATGGCATGAATGTCATCGGATCCCGCCCCGACGGCTGGTGGCGGAACCGCAGGCGTGCAATGTCCTCGTTGGTGGAGCGCCTCGAACAGTGGGCTGCCAGCGAGGGTGCAGACGTGACCGTGGTGTTCGAGCATCCGCTGTCGCCGCCGCTGGAGTCGTCAGTGATCACGATCGCGCATGCGCCCAGGGCGGCGGCCAACTCCGCCGACGACGAAATCGTCGCGCTGATCTCGTCGTCCGATGATCTGCAGGACATCCGCGTGGCCACCTCAGATCGGGCGCTGTCCGAGCGGGTGAGTGCCCTCGGTGCGACCGTCTATCCCGCGCAGCGTCTGCGCGATCTCATCGACCCTCGCTGACCCGGTCGCCGGTCCAGTTGGCGAGCAGTTGCAGAGCGGTCTCCGACGACGATCCCGCTTCGGCGGTGTAGATGCACAGCGTCTGGTCGGGATCGGCGAGTAAAGCCAGCGATTCATAGTTGACGGTGATGTCGCCCACCAGCGGATGGTGGTAGCGCTTGGTGCCGTGCGTGCGTTCGCGGACATTGTGGTCGGCCCACCAGCGCCGGAATTCCGGGCTCTTGACCGATAGCTCACCCACCAACTCGACCAGCAGGGGATCGTCGGGATGGCGTCCGGCGTCGAGCCGAAGGATCGCGACGTTGTCGCGGGCCACCTCCTCCCACTCCACGAACAGCTCGCGCGTCGACTCGTCAAGAAAGGTGTAGCGCAACAGGTTTCGCTCACGTGGCGGCATCGCATCGAAATCGCCGATGAGCGCTCGGGCCAGCTTGTTGGCGGCAAGCACATCCATTCGGCGGCCGAACACAAATGCGGGCGACACGTCATCGAGCTTCTCGAGCAGGCGCCACACCCCCGGTCGAACCCGCTGCACGGGTGCCGGCGCACGACGACGCGGACGCCGCGAAGCCTTCGCGATGCGGAACAGGTAGGCACGCTCGGTGTCATCGAGGCGCAGCGCGCGGGCCACCGCGTCGAGGACGTCGTCGGACACGTTGAGGTGGCGACCCTGCTCGAGCCGGCTGTAGTAGTCCACGCTGACGCCGGCAAGCTGGGCGACCTCCTCGCGGCGCAGCCCGGGGACCCGGCGCGTGCGGCCCGTTCCGCCGATCTCGACGTCATCGACGCTCAGGCGTGCGCGGCGGGTCCGCAGGAAGTCCCTCAGCTCCGCGTTGTGGTCCATGAGACCAGTTTGAGGCCGGCAACGGGTCCGCAGCCAGCCAAACGTAGGTCTGGCAGACCTAGGCACGCCGAACCGGGGTCGAACAAGGCTCGATGAAGCGCCCGTCGGCGGCTTCTGCGCTTGTTGTGACGAGTAAGCGGCGCCCCAGCCGCGACCGACACACAGGAAGGCAGGAACTTGACTACTTCGATTCAATCCCCCGCAACGCTGACCGGCCGGGTCGCCGTGGTGACCGGCGCATCGAGCGGCATCGGCGAGGCCACCGCGAAGAGGTTGGCCGCCTCCGGCGCCAAGGTGGCCGTGCTGGCCCGCCGCGCCGACCGGCTGGAGAAGCTCGTCGCCGAGATCCAGGAGGCCGGCGGCACCGCGCTCGCCATCGCGATCGACGTCACCGACGCCGAGTCCGTGCATGCCGCCGCCGAGCGGGTGGCCAACGAACTCGGCACCGTCGACCTGCTGTTCAACAACGCGGGCGTCATGCTTCCCGCGCCGGTGGAGGAACTGCCGTTCGAGCAGTGGCAGCGCCAGATCGACCTGAACATCAGTGGTCTGATGCACGTCATCGGTGCGTTCGTGCCGCAGCTGGTCGCGTCGGCCGCCGACAAGGGTGTCGCCGACCTGGTCAACACGTCGTCGATCGCCGCGCAGAACATCTTCCCGAACTTCGCGGTGTATTCGGGCACGAAGGCATACGTCACGCACATGTCGCGCACCCTGCGCGCCGAGCTCGGCGCCAAGGGCGTCCGCGTCTCGGTGGTCGAGCCCGGCATCGTCGAAACCGAGCTGGCCGACCACGTCACCGACGCCGGTGCCACCGAATGGATCTCGGACACCAAGCAGCGGATCGCGGTACTGCGGTCCGAGGATGTCGCCGAGGCGATCAACTTCCTGGCTTCGCAGCCGGCGCGGGTGAACCTCCAGCAGCTCACCATCATGCCGACGGCGCAGGCGTCATAGCACCCGGGTAACAGCGCTCCACGCGGGCGAGCGGCCGAGATGGCGGAGAACGCTGTCGAGGTCGCTCGCCCCGTCTCTGGGCGCAAGGGCGCTCGCGAAAGGCGAGCCGTCGGCCGCCCGGAAATCGCCGTCCGGAACTGCGAGTGCGATCGGCAGCACAGCGCTCACCACATCGGGCGGCAGGTCGAAAGGAACGTCGATACTGCGGGCGACGTCCCAGCCGTGAACGACGTAGTCGACGAAGTGAAACCCGATTGCCATCGCACCCGGGACCACGGCGTCGGGGCCGAATTCGGGCAGCGCGAAGGGCGCGTCGAGCACGCCGTCCGCCTCGAAGGCGTCGAGCAGATCCGCGGCAGCCGCCGCATAGGTACCCACCGGATCCGCGGCCACCGCATCGACCACCCGAGAGGGCTCCCACACCGCGAGGTCGGCGCCGTGACCTCGTGCAGATGCGGCAAATCCGTTGTGCTGCACGGTCATATGCGCCAGCAGATCGGCGAGAGTCCAACCGGAACACGGTGTCGGGCGATCGAGGTCGTCGATCGTCACCGATGCCACGACGTCGACGGAGGCCGACACAGCGCGACGATGGAAGGGTCGGAGATCCTCATTAGTATGCATGTGCTTACGATAAGCGTAAGTAGATGATTGGTCAATGTCTAGTATTCGTCCATGCCGTCCAAGCTCGTGCCGTCTGAGTCAAGGCGTCCCGACCTCGCAGCCATGCTGGCTCCACTGCTTCGAGAGCTGATCGCCGAAGAGCGCCCAGTGCTCGAGAAGCACAGCCTGTCGATGTGGGGCTACATCGTGCTGCTGGCACTCGATGAGGCACCGATGCGGACCCAGGCCGCGCTGGCCGATGCGATCGGGGCCGATAAGACGCGCATCATCCCGACTCTGGACGAGCTGCAAGCGAAGGGGCACATCGAGCGACGCGTCGAT
Organism: Mycobacterium barrassiae; assembly: GCF_025822765.1. Taxonomy (GTDB): domain Bacteria; phylum Actinomycetota; class Actinomycetes; order Mycobacteriales; family Mycobacteriaceae; genus Mycobacterium; species Mycobacterium barrassiae. The sequence goes on from NZ_JACKUK010000029.1 coordinate 52,337, forward strand.
CCCGACGATCGGCGCGTCCGGTTGCTCGCGATCACCAAATCGGGACGTGATGTCAAGGACCGGGTCCAGGCGGACATCCAACGCGGCGAGGAACGGTGGCTTTCGCTGCTCGGGGCCGACGAGCGCCGCCTGTTCCTGCGCGCATTGCAAAAAATGACGCGCCTTGGCGCAACCCCTAGGGTCGAAGAGTGAATCGCCTCGATCGCTTCTTCGAGATCTCGGCGCGGGGGTCGTCGCTCACCAACGAGATCCGCGGCGGCGTGGTCACGTTCATCGCGATGGCCTACATCATCGTGCTGAACCCGATCATCCTGTCGGGCCCCGACGACGTCACAGGGAAGTCGCTGGAGTTCGGCCAGGTGTCGGCGGTGACCGCGTTGGCCGCGGGCACGATGACGATCCTGTTCGGTCTCATCGCGCGGCTCCCGTTCGCGTTCGCCGCGGGTCTGGGCATCAACTCGTTCGTCGCCACGACGCTCGTCGGCTCGATGACATGGGCCGAGGCGATGGGGCTTGTCGTCATCAACGGCCTCATCATCGTGGTCCTGGCGGCGACAGGTTTGCGACGGCTCGTCTTCGACGCGGTGCCGATGCAGCTGAAGCTCGCCATCACTGCGGGCATCGGGCTGTTCCTGCTGTTCATCGGTCTGGTCGACGCGGGGTTCATCGGGTCGACGGGCGTCCCGTCACCGCCGGTGGGACTCGGCGCGGGCGGTGCCGGGTCGATCACCACCATCCCTGCCGCGGTCTTCGCCTTCACGCTGCTGGTGACCGGAATCCTCGTGGTGCGCAAGGTGCGCGGGGGCATCCTCATCGGACTCGCAGTGGGCACCGTCGTCGCAGTGGTGATCGAGGCGATCTGGCATCTCGGGTCGGCAGTGGACAAACCGGGCGGGTGGAGCCTGTCGGTTCCGACGCTGTCGGGATCGCCGTTCGCGCTGCCAGACCTGTCACTCGTCGGGGACTTCAGCCTGCACGGCAGTTTCAGCCGTATCGGCGTCATTGCCGCCACGATGTTCGTCTTCACCCTGGTGTTCGCCAACTTCTTCGACGCGATGGGCACCATGACAGGGCTTGCCCGCGAGGCGGGAGTGGCCGACGACAAGGGGACGTTTCCGCGTCTGCGCGCGGCACTGATCGTCGAGGGCGCGGGTGCGGTCGCGGGCGGTGCGGCGTCGGCGTCGTCGAACACCGTCTTCATCGAGTCGGGTGCCGGCATCGAGGACGGCGCACGCACCGGGTTGGCGAACCTGGTGACGGGTGTGCTGTTTCTGGCGGCGATGTTCATCTCGCCGCTGGCGTCGATCGTGCCGACCGAAGTGGCGGCGGCGGCGCTGGTGATCGTCGGCGCGCTCATGGTGTCGCAGTTGCGCCACATCGACATCTCCGAGTTCTCGGTGGCGTTGCCCGTCGTGCTGACCGTCGCGGTGATGCCGTTCTCGTACTCGATCGCCAACGGCATCGGCGTCGGCTTCATCGCCTGGGTGGTGACACGTTCGGCTGCGGGTAAGGCCAAGGAGATCAGTCCGCTGCTGTGGATCGTGGCCGCTGGCTTCCTGGTGTACTTCGCGCGCGGCTGGATCGAGTCGCTTTTAGGGATGTGACTGTGGGTAATCTCCACAGCATGGAGACAGGATGAGCGCAGGCCTGTTCGGACTTCTCGACGACGTCGCCACGCTGGCAAAGCTGGCGGCGGCGTCGGTCGACGACATCGGCGCCGCGACGGGGCGGGCGACCGCCAAGGCGGCGGGCGTCGTCATCGACGACACCGCGGTGACGCCGCAGTACGTACACGGCATCACCGCCGACCGCGAACTGCCGATGATCAAGCGGATCGCGGTCGGATCGCTGCGCAACAAGCTGGTCTTCATTCTGCCCGCGGCGTTGCTGCTCAGTGAGTTCGCGCCGTGGGCGGTGATGCCGATCCTGATGATGGGCGCCACCTTCCTCTGCTACGAGGGTGCGGAGAAGATGTTGGGCTGGCTGCCCGGAAATCACGGGCACGAGGCACACGCCACACCGACGGGGCCCATTTCCGGAGACGCTGAGCGTCAGTTGACCGCTGGGGCCATCCGCACGGACTTCATCCTGTCGGCAGAGATCATGGTGATCGCGCTCAACGAGGTGGCCAGCGAAAGGTTCTGGTCGCGGTTCATCATTCTCGTCGCGGTCGCGGTGGTGATCACGGCGGCGGTCTACGGGGTGGTCGCGCTGATCGTCAAGATGGACGACATCGGCCTGCATCTCGCGCAGCGGTCGTCGACATTCGCCCAGAAGGTCGGGCGCGGGCTGGTGGCCTTCATGCCCAAACTGTTGTCGGCGTTGTCGACCATCGGCACCGTCGCGATGCTCTGGGTCGGCGGCCACATCCTGCTCTTGGGAACCGACTCCCTCGGTTGGCATGCGCCCTACGGCTTCGTGCACCACTTCGAGGACCTGATCCACCGCACGATCGCCGACGGTATCGACGGCGTGCTCGCCTGGTCGGCCAACACCGCGGCGTCAGCTCTGGTCGGCCTGGTCGTCGGATTGATCGTCGTGGGAATCGTGCACGTGCTGCCGTTCGGTAAGAAGAAGCGCGCCGAAAAGCACTGACTCACAAGGCCCTCGCCTCGATCACACTCAGCGGTGACGCTGTGCGCACCACGCGTGTCATCCGAAGTCCGGCTCTGCCGAGAAGGTCGCGGTACTCCCTCCCGGTGCGTTCACGAGCGCCCAGGTTCAACATCATCTCCAGGTCCACCCATTTGCCGGGGAAGTCGCGGTTGTGCTTGGGGATGACGAACTCGATGAGCAGCACGGTGCCGCCACTGCCCGCGGCAGCGCGCACGTTGTGCAGAATCTGCAGCGCGTTTTCGTCCGGCCAGTCGTGAATGATGTTCTTCAGGACGTAGGCGTCGCCGCCCCGCGGAACGCAGTCGAAGAACGACCCCTCCGCAATACGGACCCGGTCCGCGACGCCGCTCGCCCGCAACAGATCTGGGGCGTTGGCCACGACCAGCGGCAGGTCGTACAGCACGCCGCGCGAGGCCGGCGCCGACGCCAGAATGGTCGACAACAGTGCGCCGTGCCCGCCTCCGACGTCGACTATCGTCGGGTAGGCGCTGAAGTCGTAACCGGCAACCACGGTGGCATCCGTCATCTCGGACACGCTCGTCATGGTGCTGTTGAACAGTTCAGCGAGCTCGGGCTTGTCGGCGAAGTAGTCGAAGCTCGACTTGCCGCGCAACACTGGAACGACCGAAGTGCCGGTACGCACCGAATCCACCAGCATGGTCCAGCGTTCGCGCTGTTCGTCCGAGCCGTAGAACTTGGCCGCGGGCGCCATTGACACCGGGGCATCGGAGCGAAGGGTGTCGCCCAGAGCGTTCACCTCGTACAAACCGTCGCGCCGACGACGGAAGACCCCCTTGCCGATCAACGCGCGCAACAGTCGGCGTAAGGCGTCAGCGTCGGCGTTGACCCGCGTCGCCAACTCGTCGATGCTCAGCGGCCCGGCCGCGAGGGCGTCGGCGACACCGAGTTGGGCGGCGACGGTGATCGCCTGTGACGTCCAACCGGCCAGGATCATTTCGATCATCGCCGCAGGCGCGGGCGTGAGCCGTTGATGCAGCCAATACAGGTGGTGGCGAATCCACTCGACGACGCGCGCCAACGTCGCGGGCGGCACCTTGGCCCTCATGAGCGGATCAGCCGGTTCGACATCTCGGTGGAGATCCGCTGATGGCTCGTCGACCGCAGAAACGTCGTCATCGCCCACGTGCCAAAGGAATCCGACACCATGGCGGCCGGTTTCAGCACCGACTCGCTCTGCGACATCTGCCGCGAAGTCACCCACGACACGGCGGCGAGTCGGCGTCTCCTGGTCTTCTCGTACCAACGCAGCGCACGATCGGGTGCGTGCCGGCAGCCCGAAAGCGCCTTTCGCAGCAGCATCGTGTCGAGCAGCGCCTGATTGGTGCCCTGCGCGAGAATCGGCGGCATCGTGTGGGCGGCGTCCCCCAGCAGCGTCATCGCACCGGCCCGCGGGGTGCGGGGTATCGGATGCCGGTAGTGCGGAAACGGCGAAGGCGCGAGATCGTCGTCCGTCAGCGTCGCGAGCACATGATCGACCAGTCTGGACCAGCCCGCGAAGTGGGACCGGATCATGTCGATCGGATGCTCCGGCCTGGCGGAGTCGGGGTTCCACCGCAAGTCGAACCACCACTGCACCTCGCAGTCCCCGGCCGGCCAGAGTCCGAGGGTTCCGTGCCTGCCGATCATCTGCAGCGCGACGTCCTTCTCAGTAAGGGTGCCGACGGTGCTCAGCCCCTGCCAGCTGCACCATCCGGTCGACTTCGCGGGAGGCGCACCGGCGATGCGCCTGATCGTCGAGTGCAGTCCGTCGGCGCCGATCAACAGATCGCCATGGGTGTGGTGGCCGTCCTCGAACTCGACCCGTATTCCGTCCTCCGTCGTGAATGCCTCGGCCACACGGGAATTGCATCGGATGCGATCGGTGGGAAAGCCGTCCAGCAGGCGATCGAGCAGGACGCGCCGGGGAACCATCCGGGCGTACCCGCCCAGGCGGTCCGAGATCGTGTCCACGGCGATGTTCACCAACGGGCGCCCGCTCGAGGTCGCGATCCGGACGGTGGACAGCAACTGCCCGGCCCCGTCCATGTCGACACCCAACTGGTCCAGAACCCGTGCACCGTTGGGCCATATCGTCACCGCGCCACCACCGGGTCGCGTGTCAGGACGTTGTTCGTAGACCGTGACGTCATGCCCGTCGCGCAGCAATCCCCGAGCGACGGAAATGCCGCCGACGCCCGCACCGATGACCACGATCCGCAATGGGGTCATAAGCGGCCCATCCAACTGTGAAACCGATTGTCCGGGTCGTAGGACAAACGGACCTTGTCGAGCCGGGCCATGTTCGGCTCGGCGAAGAATTTCGCCGGGCGCCGACCGAGGTTTTCGTCGGCGAGCGCGGTGCCGGTCGCAAGGTGGGACATCGCCGCCATGTTGGAAGCGGCCCAGTCGCAATACCGTTCGTCGTCGGCGGGATCCTGCCAGACCGTATAGAGCGCCATGTAGATCTCGTCCTCGACGCTGAACGCCATGTCCGGCCGGTTCGGGTCCGCGTTCCAGCCCGTCATGATGAAGTGCGAAGGATGCGGCGGCATGGTCTCGATGATTCGGCGAATGCCCGGCAACAACTCCTCCGCCGACGCCGACGTCCACATGTTGTCGGCGATGTACCGGTGGCCCTTCGGGTAGTTGGTCATGACGGCCGTGTACCAGCTGGACAGGTTGGTCGGGGCGTAGGGCAGGTTGATGATCGCCTGGTCGACGACGGGGCAGGTGCCAAGTACCGCAAGGGCATTGGCCGCCTCCTCCTCTGAATCGGCGAAAGCCGGTGAGGCGATGGTGATGACGGGGCGGTCGATCCCGGCGGTCGGGAAGGCCTGTGTGGTGAGGATCTGCAGTTCGACGCGCTCGTCTATCTCGGGACTGATGGTGCGCCCCCACGTGAACACCTCGTCGGCGAGCTCGACCGGATACATGTAGAGGCAGGTGCCCAGGACTGCCGGGCGGCGGTGAATTCGCAACGTGAACGAGACGACCACACCGAAGAATCCCGGACCGCAGCCGCGCGCCGCCCAATACATGTCGGGATGATGCTCGGGGTCGCAATAGATCTGCTCGCCATCGGCCGTGACGATGTGCAGGCCGAGCACGTTCTGGCAGGCCGGTCCGAGCACCTTGCTGTTCCAGCCGTAGCCGCCCTGCAGCAGGTAGCCGCCGAGCCGGATGCCCTCACAGTGGCCCGTCGGAAAGAACAGTCCCTGCGAGCCGAGTTCGGCGGCAAAGACATTGGCGATCTTGCCCGGACCGACCTCGGCGGTCATCCGCTTCGGGTCGACGGTGCAGTGGTCGAGGCGGCTGACGTCGAGGAGCAACCCGCCGTCACGCAGGTGGTTGGCCGCCCAGCTGTGCCCACCCGACCGGACGCCGACCTTGTGGCCGTTGGCGCGCGCATACCGCAGCGCAGCCACGACATCGTCGACATCGTGGGCCTGCACGATCACATCGGGAAAGCGGTCGGGCAGTAGGCCGTTCCACACCGTGGCCCGGCGGGCATCCTCGTAGCCTTCTGCGCCACGCACGAAGTACTTCTCGACGGATAGCAGGACCATTCGCTCGCCTCGATTTCGCAGTCCGACATCCGGTTTCAAGACCGGCTGCACGGTGATACGAGGCCGAGCGGGTCCGTGTTCATCGATCGTGCTCGATGTCACAGATCGGTAAGGTGAAACCTTCTCGTGTGACGACCCAGGTACGCGGCGATCTCACCGGCGAGCGGCGTCGCGGCGCGGCGGATGGCCCGCAGGGGACCGTTGGGCGGAATGCCGTAGCCGATCGCGAACATTCCGTCCCCGAGGTGCGAGGCGAATCCACCGCGTGGTTTGCCGTCGTTGTCCAGGACATCGAGGTGGCCGACCAAACCACCGAGATCGGTGCTGAAGCCGGTGGCGGTGATGACGGCCGTCGGCGGTATGCAGGTTCCGTCGGCGAGCCTCACACGGTCCGGTTCGACGGCCACCACAGCGGCGACGACCTCCACCCGGCCTGCTTTGACTGCGCTGACGAGCTCGTCGGCCAGCGTCGGAATGCGGCCGGTCTGTTCCACCGTCGCCTTCAGCCCTAGCGGCGGCTTGGTGAATCCGTAGGCCGACAGGTCGCCCCACATCATGCGTTCGGACAGGGTCATGACTGGGTCGACGGCCCGCGCGGGCGCCCAGGCGAAGAGCTCGAGGAAGATGTCCGACGGAAACCCTGCCATGGCGCGTCGCACGAGGTGCGGGGGTGTGCGCACCGCAAGCCAGACCCGGCGCGCGCCCGCGTTCGCGAGCTGGACGGCAATGTCCGCTCCGGAATTTCCTGCGCCGACGACCAGCACATCGCGGTCACGAAAGGGCCACGCGTTCTTGAAGTCACCGGAGTGTACGAGTTGGCCAGTGAAATCCTGCAGACCAGGCCAGTCGGGGAGGCTGGGTGTGCGGTAGTTTCCAGTGGCCAGAATTATTGCGCGCGTGTCGATTTCCCCGGACCAAGTATTGATCACCCAACCGTCCGTTGCGCGGTCGATCCCCTTGACCTCGCAGCCGAGCTCCAGCGCGATGCTCTGCTGCTGCACATAACTGTCGAAGTAGCGCACCATGTCCTCACGTGTCGGCCAGCGGCCGGCACTCAGCGGAATCCGTTGGCCGGGCAGATGCGAAAGGAACCCGGTGGTGTTCAGTCGGAAGTTGTCGTAGCGGGTACGCCACGACATCGCCGGTGCAGGGGCACGGTCGATGACGAGAGTCTCGACCCCGTACCGATGTTCGAGCTCACGGGCGACAGCGAGACCTGCTGGGCCCGCGCCGATCACGACGGCGTCGCGGGTGGATGGTGCTCTTGTGAACGACACTCGCGGAATCTCTTTCCGTGATGATGGCTGAACCTGGTGGGTATGACGGCATCGTCACGGAGCCCCGTTGGTAATACGAAGCGAAACGAGCGCTGGTTCATCCATGAGGCGTCGCAACCGCGCGACGGTGTCGCTGTCGGCCACCGGAATGAAGGTCACCACTCGTAGATTTGGATCGTCGGTGGGCGCCAGAGTGTGTTGCTCCATATAGAGATCGCCGACCTCGGGGTGACGGAAATGGCGCTCACGGGAGGGCAGTCTTTCGATATCGAAACTCTCCCAGGCGGTCCGAAATCCCTCGCTGGCCATCAGCAGCCGGCTGATGAGATCAGCGAACGGCGGTTCATCCAAGCGGCTTCCGACCTCGGCGCGAAACGACGCGACGTTGTAAGCGACGGTCAGTTCCCAGTCCGGCATCGCCTCGCGCAAATAAGGATCGGTGCAAAGCAGCCACAGAAAGTTGCGGTCTGCCGCAGGCACGGCCGCCACGTTTGGGTACAGCGCCTCGTATGCCGCATTCCATCCCAACACGGTCCAGTCGGGGGCGATCGCGAGCGCCGGGTAGTCCGTTAAGCCATCCAACAGCCGTCGCATGTGAGCGGGCAGCGTGCCGGAGTTCGGATCCTCGGTAGATCGGGGTGTGCCGTAGCCGGCCAGTGCCAACAGGTACACATGTTCGTTGTGCGACAACCGAAGCGCGCCCGCGAGTGAGTCGATCACCTGGCGCGACGCGGTGACGTCGCGCCCCTGTTCGAGCCAGGTGTACCAGGTGACGCTGACCCCGGCGAGGTAGGCCACCTCTTCACGGCGCAGCCCGCATGTCGTCCGTCCCGCGGGGCAACCCGAAGTCGGCGCGCACCAGCTGACTCCGGCGCCTCCGGAGAAACTGGCCCATCACGGCAGCATTGTGCTTCACGGTTGCCTCAGCGCTTGTCGTCAGAACGGATCCCCAGGTTCAGGGTGGCTCGTTTGTCAGGACTTATCACCCCGGTTGTCGTCCATCTTCATACCCGGCTAGCCGGAATCCGACGGCGCTGACCTGCTGGGATCGAGGTGGTAGTGCCACTACTAGCGGCGCCACTACCTGCACTTTTGCCTGGGGCGATGCCATCGTCGTGTTAGTAAAGGCAATTTCTGACAGCAGATGGGCAGGACCATGACGACATCCGAAATAGCGTCTTCTGCCACGGATTTCGCTGATGACGCACCGACTGCGGGGAACGCCGGCATTCGGGAACTGTACGAAGAGCACGGAACCGCGCTGTGGCATTACGCCTGGCGGTTGACCGGTGACGCGTCCCGCGCTCAGGATGTCGTGCAGGAGACGCTACTGCGCGCATGGCTGCACCCCGAGGTGACCAACGACAGCGAGCGGTCTGCGAGATCGTGGCTGTTCACGGTCGCCCGCAACATGATCATCGACGAGAGCCGCTCGCTGCGGTACCGCCGCGAAGTGAGCGCACTGAGCGGATCCGGTGTCCCCGAACGCGCCAGCCAGGACGAGGTGAACGCGGCGCTGGACCGAATGCTGATCAACGAAGCGCTGCGGCGGCTCAGCCCCGAACACCGTGCGGTGGTTCAGCGCTCGTACGTGCAGGGCTGGACAACGGCGGAGATCGCCGCCGACCTCGGAATCGCCGAGGGCACCGTAAAGTCGAGGCTGCACTACGCACTTCGCACGCTGCGACGCATCCTGCGCGAGATGGGCATCAGGCCATAACCTCTGCGGCGGCAGAACGCACGGCGTCGCTGATGGCACCGACCAACGGACTGTCGAGCTTCCAACACTGCCAGAACAGCGGCACGTCGAGGTGCGCGTCGGCCACCCGAACGAATGAGCCGTCCGCGAGTTCCGGGGCGGCCAGGCTCTCCGGGAACATGCCCCACCCAAGTCCCGCTCGCACGGCCGAGCCGAAGCCTTCCGCCGTCGGCACGAAGTGCTGCGGGCGGGTAATATCGCGGCGGAACACCTTACGCACCAACATGTCTTGCAGCGCATCGTCACGATTCCACGCCAACGACGGTGCCGTCGCCACGGCGTGCGCGGTGAACCCGTCGGGCAGTTTCCGCGCGACGTACGACGGGGCGGCCACCGGTACATAGCGCATCACTCCGAGAGGCTGCACCCGACAACCTGATACCGGAGTGCGCTCGGTCGTCACCGCCCCCATCACCACCCCTTCGCGCAGAAGTCGAGCCGAATGGTCCTGGTCCTCGATGCGGATGTCGAGCAACACGTCGTCGAGCGCATCGAACACACCGGTGAACCACGTGGCCATCGAATCGGCGTTGACCGCCAACGCGATACGGGGTGAGGACGCGTTGCCGCCTGCCATCTCGGACAGCGCCTCGGCCTCCAGCAGTGCCGTCTGCGCCGCCAGGCGCAACAGGGGAACGCCGGCCGCCGTGGCGACGCAGGGCTTCTCGCGTATCACCAGCACCTGCCCGACCCGCTGTTCCAGCGCCTTGATGCGCTGGCTGATCGCCGACGGGGTGACATGGAGCCGGGCCGCCGCGGCATCGAACGATCCGTGTTCGATCACCGCCGCGAAGGCCGCCAACTGCTGGCCGTCGATCTGCACATTAGCGATGCTAAAGCATCTGGCACGCTGCTTAGCGTTGCTGTTGCTCGACCGGCTGGGGTTTGGCACCCAGATAAACCACGACCGCGGCGGCGGCCAGCGATAATGCTCCGACGACCCACATCGCCGACTTCGCATTGCCCGTCACCCCGGTGAGCCACCCGGTGATGTAGGGCCCGCTGAATCCGCTGAGGTTTCCGATCGAGTTGATCAGTGCGATACCGCCCGCCGCGGCGAGACCGGTGAGGAATGTCGAAGGCAGCGACCAGAATACGGGCAGGGCACACATGACCGAGCAGGTGGACAAGGTGACGGCGACCATCGCCAGGTAGGGATCGGTCATGTAGAGCGCCACAGGTATCGACACGCCCCCGACGATGGCGGGAATCGCGACATGCCACACCCGTTCGCCGGTTCGGTCGGAGTGGCGGGCCCACGGCACCATCACGATGGCCGCGACAACGTAGGGCACCGCGGTCACGAGGCCACGTTCGATGATGCTCAGGTGGGTGCCGTACTGCTCCTGGAATCCCGCGACGATGGTCGGGAGGAAGAATCCGACAGCATACAAACCGTAGGTGATTCCGAAGTAGATGAACGCCAGCGCCAGGATCCGCGGATGGCTGAGCGCCTTCTTCAACGGCCAGTGCTGGCCGGACTCGGCCATCGATCGTTCACAGTCCAGTATCGTTTCCAGCCAGCCCTTTTCGTCAGTGTCGAGCCACGAGGCCTCCGCCGGGCGATCGGTCAGATAGAACCAGCAGACGAACGCCAGAACGATGGCGGGCAACCCCTCGATCAGAAACATGACGCGCCAGCCGTCGAGCCCGAAAAGGCCGTGGCCCCAATCGATGATGAGCGACGACAGGGTGGCGCCGATCGCCGTCGACACCGGGACCGCCACCATGAACAGTGAGACCGCCCGGGAGCGTTGCTTTTCGGGAAACCAGAACGTGAGATAGAGGATGATTCCCGGGAAGAACCCTGCCTCGGCGACGCCGAGCAGGAATCGCAGCAGGATGAGGGTTTCCGCGTTCGGCACGAATGCGATTGCGGTGCTGATGATTCCCCACGACAGCATGATGCGCGCCAGCCACCGGCGGCCGCCGAACTTGTGCAGCGCAATGTTGCTCGGGACTTCCAGCAGGACGTATCCGAGGAAGAAGATGCCCGACGCGAAGCCGAACATCTTCGCGTTCATCGCGAGGTCTTCGTTCATCCCGTTCGGTCCGGCGAAGCTGACGTTCACCCGGTCGAGGTAGTTGACGAAGTAGAGGAGGATCAGAAACGGGATCAGGCGGCGGGTGACCTTCGTCATCGTCTGCTGTCCCACCGGCGAATCGGGGAGGTGCGTGGTCATGGTGTTCCTGCGGCTCGCCCTTCTACACAGCGTTGGCCCCCAAGGTGCTCATCGAAGCAGACCGACGCAATTTCGTCGGCAGAACTGGCCCGTCGTCATCCGGGTTTCATCGCTACATTAGTATTGCTAATGTGTATGAAGAATCTTTAGCTGTACTGATCCACCATAGTTCCCTAGCGTCGACCTTGTGAACTCGCCCCTGATCGTCGGCTTCCTCGCCTCGCTGACGCTGATCGTCGCGATCGGCGCCCAGAACGCGTTCGTGTTGCGCCAGGGCATCCGCGGCGAACACGTGCTGGCCGTCGTGGCGGTATGCGCCGTCTCGGACATGGTGCTCATCACCGCGGGCATCGCGGGCGTCGGCGCATTGATCGCCGCGCATCCGGTCGCGCTCGATGTTGCACGGTTCGGCGGCGCGGCCTTTCTGATCGGTTACGGGCTGCTCGCGGCGCGGCGGGCCTGGCGGCCGTCGGCGCTGACTCCGTCGGAAAAGGGTCCAGCGCGACTTCTCGAAGCGCTGGTCACCTGTCTCGCGCTGACGTGGCTCAATCCGCACGTCTATCTCGACACCGTGATCCTGCTGGGCACACTGGCCAACGAGCACAGCGACGAGCGCTGGCTGTTCGGCGTCGGGGCGGTCACTGCCAGCGTGGTCTGGTTCGCCAGCCTCGGTCTCGGGGCGCGTCGCCTCTCCGGATTGTTTGCCACCCCGCTGACCTGGCGGATCCTCGACGGACTGATTGCCATCACAATGACCGGACTGGGCGTGTCGTTGGCGTTGTCCTGAGACAATTCGCCCATGGGGGCGACCAAGTCGGCGGTGGGTTTACGCGACCGAAAGAAGATCCAGACCCGCGACGCCATTCGGCGTGAGGCGCTGCGCCTCATGCAGGCGAACGGGTATGCCAACACCACGATCGAACAGATCGCCGGGGCTGCCGAGATAGCGCCGAGCACCTTCTTCCGCTACTTCCCCACCAAAGAGTCGGTGCTGATCGCCAACGACCTGGACATGGTCACCGTCGACGCGCTCGCCGCCCAACCGGCGGATATGGCGCCGCTCAAGGCTTTTCGGCGTTCGCTGGATATCACGCTCGCGGCGCTTTCGTCCGCCGAGTGGCGCTTCGAGCGTGCCCGCCTTCGCGTCGTCCTCTCGGAGCCGGAACTCAGAGCCGCACAGATGGACGAATACCAGCGCACCGCCCGCCGGCTCGCAGAGGCGGAGGCCAGGCGCACCGGCCGCGATGCTGGCGAGCTCGAGGTGCGCGTGTTCGTGGGTGCAGTGACCGGCAGCATGCTGACCGCCCTGGACGGCAGTACGTCCGGCATCGCGGAGCGGATGTATCAGACACTGGACCTCCTCGAAGCTGGTATGCCGTTTACATGACCCACAAATCCGTTTTCATCACCGGCGCTGCGGCCGGCATCGGCAGGGCCACCGCCCTGGCCTTCGCCAAGAAGGGCTTCACCGTCGGTGGTTATGACATCGACGAAGTAGGGCTCGAGACGCTCGCCGACGAGATCGACCGGCTCGGCTCCGCGGCGATCGTCGGCCACCTCGACGTCACCGACGCCGACGAAATGGCGCAGCGGGTCGGCGAGTTCGCCAAGTCCGCCGGGGACCGGCTCGACGTGATGATCAACAACGCGGGCATCCTGCGCGCCGGCAGGTTCGAGGAGATGGACATCGCCGGCCATCACAAGGAAATCGACATCAACGCCAAGGGCGTGGTCAACGGGCTGTACGCCGCGTTCCCCTATCTGAAGGCCACGCCGAACGCCGTCGTGGTCAACCTCGCGTCGGCGTCGGCGATCTACGGCCAGGCCGAACTCGCCAACTACAGCGCGACCAAGTTCTTCGTCCGCGGCATCACCGAGGCACTGGACCTGGAGTGGGAGCGCTACGGCATCCGGGTGATTGCGATGTGGCCGCTGTTCGTGCAGACCGGGATGCTCGAGAACGTCAAGACCGGAACCACCGAGTCGCTCGGCATCCGGCTGACGGCGCAGGACATCGCCGACGCCATCGTCGCGGCTACCGAACCGTCGAAACTGCGCCGCGCCATTCACCAGGTGCATTTCCCGGTCGGAGCGCAGACCAAGGTGCTGGCGGCCGGCTCGCACTTCTCGCCCGGCTGGCTGACCCGGTTGATCAACAAGAGATTGGCGCACTCCTGATGTTCAAGATGACCGTCGTCGACGTGTTCGCCATCCGCAATCGCGGGGTGGTCGCGACCGGCCGCGTCGAAAGCGGGACGCTGCGTGTCGGCGACACCGTGCACATCAACGGCGGCCCGGGCCTCACGGTCTCCGCAATCGAGAAATTCCGCAAGAAGCAGGATGAGGCGACCGTCGGCGAGAACGTTGGCGTGCTGATCAAGGGGATCGAGCGAACCGACATGAACCGGGGCGACGTGTTGACATCATCCTCGTCATCCTCGTCATCCTCGACCGTCACTTATGGCGAGGCGCCACCGATCTAATCGCGCTGAGCACAACGGGTGACCTCACCCGGGCACCGTCGTACGGTGCCGCGCATGAACGAGGATTGGCTCGCCGTCATCGTCGGCCTGGCCCTCCTGGCTCTTGTACTCGTCGGAGCGATCCCGGGCAGCGTGATCCCGTGACGGAACAGACCACCACAGAGGACCGCGCCGAGGACCGCGACTACGGGATCGGCTACGCGATCGCCGGGGTGCTGCTCGTCGTCGCGCTCGGCGCGGCGACACGGTTCCTCGAACAGGAGGTGCCGCAGTGGGCGAAGGGCACCCCGTTCGCCAAGATCGCCAAGTCCATCGAATTCCCCATCTACGCAATCGCTTTGGGCCTGCTCGGCAACTTCATCCTGTCGAAGCTGGCGCTGCGTGACGCACTGTCACGGGGCTTCCGCACCGAGTTCTTCATCAAGACGGGCCTGGTCCTGCTGGGCGCGTCGATCAACCTGAAGGTGCTCGTCACCGCGGCGGGACCGGCGATCATCCAGGCGTTGCTGTTGATCAGCATCGTGTTCGGTTTCACCTGGTGGCTCGGCGGAGTCCTCAAACTGGAGGACAAGCTGCGGGCGCTGCTGGCGTCGGCGGTGTCGATCTGCGGTGTCAGCGCCGCCATCGCGGCCGCGGGAGCGGTGCAGGCGAAGAAGGAACAGTTGGCATATGCCGCGTCCCTGGTGATCGCCTTCGCGCTGCCGTCGATCTTCCTGCTCCCCTGGCTCGCAGACGTTCTCAACCTTTCCGAGCCCGTCGCCGGGGCGTGGATCGGCGGCAACATCGACACCACGGCCGCCGTCGCCGCCGCGGGCGCACTCGCCGGCGAGGACGCCCTTCAGATCGCCACCATCGTCAAGACCACCCAGAACGCGTTGATCGGGATCGTCGCGATCGCGTTGACCGCCTACTTCGCGCTGAAGGTGGAGCGCAAGTCCGCCGAGGAGGCGAGGCCGTCGCTGCGTCAGTTCTGGGATCGGTTCCCGAAGTTCGTGCTCGGCTTCATCGCCGCGTCGATCGTGGGCACGCTGTTTCTGCAGTGGGGCGGGGACAAGTCCTCGATCACGACGGTCAACGACCTGCGGACCTGGTTCCTGATCTTCGCGTTCGTCGCGATCGGGCTGGAGTTCTCGTTGAAGGGTCTCAAGGAAGCCGGCTGGCGGCCGATCGCGCTGTTCGCCTCGGCGACCGTGGTCAACATCGTCGTCGCTCTGGGCCTGGCGGCGGTGTTGTTCGGTGGTTTCCAGGTGAGTTAGCTACTCTCGCCGGGTGCCTGCTTCGTGGTCCCGGCGAGGTTTCCTGGCGTTGACG
Organism: Mycobacterium barrassiae; assembly: GCF_025822765.1. Lineage (GTDB taxonomy): Bacteria > Actinomycetota > Actinomycetes > Mycobacteriales > Mycobacteriaceae > Mycobacterium > Mycobacterium barrassiae. Next base: position 67,532 of record NZ_JACKUK010000029.1, read on the forward strand.
GCCGGGGCGGCCGTGTCGTTGGCCGCGTGCGGGTCGAAGCCGGGCGAGGTCGCCGACGACGGCTCGGTCACCGTCAAGCACGTGTTCGGCGAGACCCGCATCCCGGCGCCACCCAAGCGCGTGGTCAGCGCCGGGCTCACCGAGCAGGACAATCTGCTCGCCGTCGGTGTCGTCCCGATTGCGGTGACGGATTGGTTCGGCGGTGAGCCGTTCGGCGTATGGCCCTGGGCGCAGCCGAAACTCGGTGGTGCGCAGCCGGTGGTGCTGAACCTCGTCGACGGCATCGCGGTGGACCAGATCGCGTCGCTGCGACCTGACCTGATCGTGGCCACCAACGCGGGACTGGACCAAGACACCTACGCCAAGCTGGCCGCCATCGCCCCGACGATCGCGCAGTCCGGCCAGGACGCGTTCTTCGAGCCGTGGAAGGTCCAGGCGACGACCATCGGCCAGGCGGTGTTCAAGCACGACGAGATGCAGGCGCTCATCGCGGCCGTCGACGAGAAGTTCGCTGCGGCGGGCAAGGAGAACGCGCAGTTCGCCGGCAAGAAGGCGGTGCTGCTGGAAGGCGCGCTGGCGCCGGACGGCCCCAAGGTGATGTCGCCGGCATGGCGCAGCGAGTTCCTCAACGAGATGGGGTTCGCCGTCGCCGAGGACGTCGATTCCGCCGACGTCCTGATCTGGACCACCGAAAGTGACGAGCAACAGGCGGCGCTGCTCGCCGATCCGGAGCTCGGCCGCCGCCGAAACGTGTTCACAGGCAAGGAGCTGGCGGGCGCCATCGCATTCGGTTCGCCGCTGTCGTATCCAGTGGTGGCCGAGGCGCTGCCGGCCCTCATCGCCAAGGCGATCGCCTGACAAGATGACCTGGTGACCGCCACCAGCACCCAGTCCGAGCACCGAGGATTCGCGACCACGGGTTCGGCCTACTATCCGGCGCTGGTCGCGATCTTCACCGGATTGGTGCTGATCTCCAATGTGTCGGCCACGAAGGGCATCGCCTTCGGACCGATCATCGGCGACTGGTCGCTGATCACCGACGGCGGGTTCCTCGTGTTCCCGATGACGTACGTGATCGGCGACGTGCTCTCCGAGGTGTACGGCTTCAAAGCCACCCGGCGGGCCATCTACATCGCCTTCGTGATGGAAGCCATCGCGGCGTTCACCTTCTGGCTCACCGCCTATCTGCCGCCCGCGGACTTCTACACCAACCAGGCGGCGTTCGAGGCCGTCGTCAAACCGTTCACGCAGTTGATCATCGCCGGGCTCGCCGGCTTCCTCGTCGGCCAGACGCTCAACGCGTGGGTGGTGGTGCGGATCAAGGCCCGCACGAAGGAGAAGCACCTGTGGGCCCGGTTGATCGGCTCCACCATCGTCGGCGAGTTCGCCGACACCCTGGTGTTCTGCGCCATCGCCGCGGGCGCGATCGGCATCAGCACGTGGCGGGACTTCCTCACATACGTGGCGTTGGGCTGGGTGTACAAGACCGCGGTGGAAATCGTCGTGCTGCCGGTGACCTACCGGGTGATCGCGTTCATCAAGCGTCGCGAGCCCACCTATCAGCCCGCCGTGTGAGGCTTCGTTAAGGCTCCTCTGGCAAGGCTCATAGAGCATCGAAGAGCAGGAGTAGCTCTCCCTACTCGCGGGTAATTTGGTGCCATGAGCGTGACTGCGGATCTGATGGACGCCAATGCGAACGGCGCCGAGCGACTCGTGATCCACGACTACGGGGATCGCGCCCTGCTGTTGGAATTCGACAACACCGACGAGGTGCTGGCGTGGACGTCGGCGATCCGGGACGCCGGACTCCCCGGTGTGCTGGACATCGTTCCCGCGTCGCGCACTGTGCTGATCAAGCTCGACGGTGGCGCCTACCGGGCCCCCACCCGGCAACGGCTGCGCAAGCTGCACGTCCCGGACGCGTTGATGGATGCCTCGACGGCAGAACCGCGCGCCGACGTCTCGATCGAGGTGGTCTACGACGGTCCCGATCTCGACGAGGTCGCCCGGCTCACCGGGCTGACCGCCGAGCAGGTCGTCGCCGCACACACCGGAACCCTGTGGCGAGTCGGGTTCGGAGGCTTCGCGCCGGGGTTCGCCTATCTCGTCGGCGGCGACAGCCGGCTCGAGGTGCCGCGACGAGCCGAGCCACGGACCAAGGTCCCCGCTGGATCAGTCGGTCTCGCAGGTGAATTCAGCGGCGTGTACCCGCGCGAGTCCCCGGGCGGCTGGCAGTTGATCGGGCAGACCTCGGTGAACCAGGAGCCGCTGTGGGACGTCAACCGTGAGCAGCCGGCGTTGTTGATCCCGGGTGTGTGGGTCCAGTTCGTGGCGGTGTCACGATGAGCGCGCCGCGCGCGACGCTGGAGATTCTCCAGTCGGGACCGCTGGCACTGATCGAGGATCTCGGCAGGCCGGGGCTTGCCCACATGGGGGTGAGTCGGTCCGGTGCCGCCGACCGACGTTCGCACACCCTGGCCAATCGGCTGGTCGCCAACCCGGGTGGGTTCGCCACCATCGAGGTGACGTTCGGCGGGCTGACGGCGCGGGTACGCGGCGGCGGTAAGGAGGGGGTCGCGATCGCGGTCACCGGGGCGGACACCGATCCCGCGGTCAACGGGGTTCCGTTCGGCACGAACAGCATTCACTACGCCCGTGACGGCGAGGTCATCACGCTCGGCGCGCCCCACTCCGGGCTGCGGACCTACCTGGCGGTGCACGGCGGCATCGACGTCGAACCGGTGCTCGGGTCGCGTTCCTACGACGTCATGTCGGCGATCGGGCCGCTGCCGCTCACCCCGGGCGACGTGCTGCCGATCGGTGAGCACCGCGACGACGAGTTCCCCGAGTTGGATCAGGCGCCGGTGGCGGCGATCGAAGACGACGTGCTCGAGCTGATGGTGGTGCCGGGGCCCCGCGACGACTGGTTCGTCGACCCGGACGTGCTGATCCGCACCAACTGGCAGGCCACCAACAAGAGCGATCGCGTCGGGATGCGGCTGGTCGGTATGCCGCTGGAGTACCGGTGGCCGGACCGCCAGCTGCCGAGCGAAGGAGCGACGCGCGGCGCAATTCAGGTGCCGCCGAACGGGTTTCCGGTGATCCTCGGTCCGGATCACCCGGTCACCGGCGGGTACCCGGTGATCGGCGTGGTCGCCGACGAGGACATCGATCGGGCCGCCCAGATCCGACCAGGACAGACGGTGCGGATGCATTGGTCGCGGCCCCGTCGTCCGTTCGAAGGCACTGCATAGGTCGCCGTCTGCTGGTAGAACGGCAGTGTGCACGCGCACAGTCCGTCCCACGTGCGTGAGGAAATTCCTCGCGTTCACACCGCCCGCTTGATCCACACCTCCGATCTCGACAACGAGACTCGCGATGACGCGCGCCGGATGGTGATCGAAGCGTTCGGCGGTGAGTTCACCGACGCCGACTGGGAGCATTCCCTCGGCGGAATGCACGCGATGATCTTCGACCACGGCGCGCTGATCGCACATGCCGCGGTGGTGCAACGACGCCTGCTGTACCGGGGCATGGCGCTGCGCTGCGGCTACATCGAAGGTGTCGCCGTGCGCGAAGACAGACGTGGGCAGGGTCTCGCGACCGCGGTGATGGATGCCGCGGAGCAGGTGCTGCGCGGCGCGTATCAACTCGGCGCGCTGAGCTCGTCCGCGGCGGGTAGGCGCATCTACCTCGCCCGCGGGTGGCTGCCGTGGCAGGGGCCGACGTCGGTGCTGGCGCCCGCCGGGGTGACGCGCACCCCCGACGACGACAACTGCCTGTTCGTCCTGCCCGTCGCGCTGCCCGACAACGCGCCGCTCGACACGACCGCTGAGATCATCTGCGATTGGCGCGACGGCGACGTCTGGTAGCCGGCAGAAGCTCACATCTGCTGCGGCAACCGCGTGAGGGGAAGTTCACGGCAGGGTCACGGCAGTGCACTTCCGGGCAATAAAGTGTCCATAACCTGGCGTTATGGATTGCCGACGACCCCTGACACGTCCAGGCAATGACCAAGTAATCAGCCGGAAACACGAGCTGAATACACAGGTGTCATGAGTGAGCCTGACTGGGCACCGCTCACCGGATTTCGGGTGGCGGTGACATCCGCCCGCCGCGCCGAAGAACTGAGCGCGCTGCTGCAACGCCGCGGCGCCACCGTGACGAGCGCGGCGGCGATCGCGATGGTGCCGCTTCCGGACGACGACGCGCTGCGCACCCACACCGAAGCACTGATCGAGGTGCCGCCGGACATCGTGATCGCGACCACCGGCATCGGGTTTCGCGGATGGGTCGCTGCAGCTGACGGCTGGGGACTGGCCGGTGACCTGATCGAGGCGTTGAGCAAGGCGCGCATAGTGTCGCGCGGGCCGAAGGCGACCGGTGCGCTGCGTGCCGCGGGACTGCCCGAGGAATGGTCACCCGATTCGGAGTCGTCGCGCGAACTCCTGCACTACCTCGTCGACGGCGGTATCGCAGGGCAGCGCATCGCGGTGCAACTGCACGGTGCGACCGAGGACTGGGACCCCTACCCGGAGTTCCTCGACGAATTGCGCGCGGCCGGTGCCGAAGTGGTGCCGATCCGGGTGTACCGGTGGCGGCCCGCGCCCCGCAACGGAGACTTCGACCAACTCGTGGCAGGCATCGCGGAGGAGAAGTTCGACGCGGTGAGCTTCACCTCCGCGCCGGCAGTCGCCTCGGTGTTGATGCGGGCGATGGAGATGGGCATCGAGGACCAGGTGCTTTCGGCGCTGCGCACCAATGTGCATGCGATGTGCGTGGGTCCGGTGACGGCCCGGCCGCTGGTACGCCTCGGCGTGCCGACGTCCGCTCCGGAACGAATGAGGTTGGGCGCCTTGGCCCGACACATCACCGACGAACTCCCGCTGTTGTGCTCCCGCAAGTTGCAGGTGGCCGGCCACCTGCTGGAGATCCGCGGCACCTGCGTGATGGTGGACGGCGACGTCAAGGCGGTGTCACCGGCGGGAATGGCCACAATTCGGGCGCTCGCACATCACCCCGGGGCGGTGGTGTCGCGCAACAAATTGCTTTCCGCGCTGCCCGGCAGCGGTACCGATACCCACGCCGTCGAGACAGCGGTCCTGCGACTTCGAACTGCACTGGGGGACAAGAACATCGTGTCGACCGTCGTCAAGCGCGGCTACCGACTCGCGATCGACGAGGAACTGGCGCACGCACTATGAGTTTTCCCGCCGCACACGTACTGGTGGCGCACGGCACCCGCAAACAATCCGGAATCGCGCTCATCGGCGACCTGGCGCACAGCGTCTCGATGACGCTGGGGACAGGTGTGCACGTCGCGTTCGTCGACGTGCTCGGTCCGACGCCCAGCGAGGTGCTGCGCGAACTCGATGCGCCCGCTGTCGTGGTACCGGCGTTTTTGTCCCGCGGCTACCACGTCAACACCGATATCCCTGAGCATGTGGCGGCGAGCGGACATCCCGATGTCGTGATCGCCGATGCGCTGGGGCCCAGCCCGCAGCTCGGTCACATCCTGGCTGACCGACTCGTCGAATGTGGTTGGAGGCCAGGTGATTCAGTGGTCCTCGCGGCGGCGGGAACCTCCAATCCGCTGGCGCAATCCGATCTCAAGCGGGTCGCAGCGCTGCTGTCGGCGGTCATCGGCGATCGAGTGGAGCTCGCCTTCGCCGCGACCGGGGAACCCACCGTCGCCGACGCGGTGGCGCGCCTTCGCCGGCGCGGTGCCCGCCGGGTGGTCGTGGCGTCATACCTGCTGTCGGACGGGCTCTTTCAGGATCGCCTGCGGTGCAGCGGGGCAGATCTCGTTACCGAGCCGCTGGGGTCGCATCCGTCGATGGCACGGTTGATCGTCAGCCGGTTCCGCCGCGCGCGGTTGCCGATCGCGGTGTAGGGGTCCCCTTCCCTGCGCGAGCAGACACAAAGTGTGCCGACACGCCGACAATTTTGGTCACTTTGCGACTGCTCGCGGTAAAGCCGGCTCTTTGCTTTTGGAAGGAGCGGTCGTATTCCGGGTTTGTAGCGCCAGACCGACGGGTACGCGCGCTCTCATGATCAAGCATGTCACCGCCGCCATCGCTTTAATTGCCGCTCCCGTAACCGTTTTGAGCGGCTGCGCGAACCAGTCCGCCGACGATTCGTCGACAACGACCACATCGGGACCGGCGTCCAGCGCGCAAGCTCTGACCACCCAGCTGAAGACGGCCGACGGCGAGCCTGTCGCCGATGCGACGATCGACTTCACCAGCGGATACGCCACAGTGACCGTCGAGACCGTCGGCACCGGCATCCTCTCCCCCGGACTGCACGGTCTTCACATCCATGCCATCGGCACGTGCGAAGGCGATTTCACCTCGGCGGGCGACCACTTCCAGGCGCCCGGGCATACCGGCGAGCCCGCGAGCGGGGATCTGCCGTCGCTGCTCGTGCGCTCGGACGGGGCGGGCAAGCTCGTCGCCACCAGTGACGGCTTCACCGAGGATCAACTCAAGGGCCCGGACGGCTCGGCAATCGTGCTGCACCAGGGCACCGGCATGGGCGCCGAGGATCCCGCCGCCGAGCAGCGGCTCGCCTGCGGCGTCCTGAGCCCTGCGAGTGGCGCGACCACATCCGTGTCGACCTCGACATCGACCGTCACCACGACCGCAGCCCCGGTGGTTCCACCCGAGACCACCACAGTTCCACCCGCGACGGTCACCGAGACGACGTCACCGGCCGAGACGACGACCAGTGTCGTTCCCACCACGAGTACCAGCACCGTCACCGTGATCCAGCCCCCGGAGATCCCGGAGATCACCGTGCCGCCGCTGCCCGGCCCTGACGGCGGTTGATCCGCGGCGGGTCAGGCGCCGATCTGTACGTCCCCGTCCACGATCCGGGTGGGATACACCGGGAGCGCGACATCGGGGTCGTCGAGGCAGACCCCGTCATCGAGACCGAACGCCTGCTTCTTGATCGGTGACTGCACGGTCGGACGGCCACCGCGGTCGCCGACGATTCCGCGCGACATCACCGCCGCGCCGGAGAACGGATCGATGTTGCCCACCGCATACAGGGTGCCGTCGTCGAGCCGGAACAGCGCCGCCTGCACACCGCCGGGAAGCAGCACGCCCACACCTCGGCACGGCATCAGGTGGTCGTAGGCACACGCGGTCGTCCATACCTGAACATCGTTGACAAGAGTCATTTTTGAGGCACCTTCGGCAATCCGATGGGAACTTTGCGGCCTGACCGCTGCGTGAACTCGACGGTCGGGTCGGCGACGTCGGGAGCGTTGACGAACGACACGAACCTCGAGAGTTTCTCCGGATCCTCGAGGACGCCTTTCCACTCGCACGCATACCCCTCGATGTGGCGCGCGATGGCCGCCTCGAATTCCTCGGCGAGACCGAGGGAGTCGTTGCAGACGACGTCGCGCAGATGGTCCAACCCACCTTCGAGGCTCTCGACCCACGGCGCGGTGCGCTGCAGCCGGTCGGCGGTGCGGATGTAGAACATGAGGAACCGGTCGATGTAGCGGACCAGCGTCTCGTCGTCGAGATCGCTAGCGAGCAGCTGGGCGTGTTTGGGGGTCATGCCGCCGTTGCCGCCGACATAGAGGTTCCAGCCCGTCTCGGTCGCGATGACCCCGACGTCCTTACCCCGCGCCTCGGCGCATTCGCGCGCGCAACCCGAGACACCCATCTTGATCTTGTGCGGTGCCCGCAGGCCGCGGTACCGCAGCTCGAGGTTGATGGCCATCTGCACCGAATCCTGTTGGCCGTACCGGCACCAGTCGCTGCCCACACAGCTCTTCACTGTCCGCAGTGCCTTGCCGTAGGCGTGGCCCGACTCCATCCCGCCCTCGACCAGTCGCCGCCAGATCTCGGGCAGCTGGTCGACGCGGGCACCGAACATGTCGATGCGCTGCCCGCCGGTGATCTTGGTGTACAGGTCGAAATCCCTTGCGATCTCGCCGATGAGGATCAACTGCTCGGGAGTGATGTCGCCGCCGGGTACGCGCGGCACGATCGAGTAGCTGCCGTTCTTCTGGATGTTGGCTAGGAAGTGGTCGTTGCTGTCCTGCAGCGACGCCTGTTCACCGTCGAGAATGTGATCGGAGCTCGTCGACGCCAAAATGGACGCGACGGCGGGTTTACAGATGTCGCAACCCTTTCCGGTGCCGAACCGCTCGATCAGACCCGAGAAGGTGCGAATCGATGTCGCGGTGATGATCTCGAAAAGCTCTGCGCGCGAATGGCTGAAGTGTTCGCACAGTGCCTTGGACTGCTCGACGCCCTCGGCCTCCAGCAGCTGTTTGAGCAGCGGGACGCACGAGCCGCAGGACGTGCCCGCCAGCGTGCACTTCTTCAATTCCGGCACGTCGCAGCAGCCACCCGCGATGGCCTCGGTCAGATCGCCCTTGGTGACGTTGTTGCACGAGCAGATCTGCGCGGCGGCCGGCAGCGCACCGACGCCCAGTCCCCCGCCGCCTTCGGATCCGGCCGGCGCGATCAGCGCCAACGCGTCGCCCGGCAGCTGCTCACCGACCATCGGTCGCAGCACACCGTACGCCGACGCGTCGCCCACGAGGATGCCGCCAAGCAGCGTCTTCGCGTCGTCGGAGAGCACCAGTTTGGCGTAGGTCTGGTTGACGGCGTCGTTGATCGCCACCTCCAGGCAGTCCGGGGTGGTGCCCATCGCATCGCCGAAGCTGGCCACGTCGACCCCGAGCAGCTTGAGCTTGGTCGACATGTCGGCCTCGGGGAACTCGGCTTCACCGCCGAGCAACCGGTCGGCGACCACTTCGGCGCTGGTGTAGCCGGGACCGACGAGGCCGTAGCAGCGGCCCTCGATCGCCGCGACCTCACCGACGGCGTAGATGTTGGGATCCATTGTGGCGCAGGACAGATCGGTGAGCACGCCGCCCCGCTCCGCGAGGGCCAATCCGGCGTCACGGGCCAGTTCGTCGCGGGGCCGCACACCTGCCGCGAAGACCACCACGCCGGTGTCGATGAACGTCCCATCGCTCAGCGCCACGCGCACCGAGTCGTTGTCGGCGGACCGCCGGACCGGGCGATTCCGTTGCGACGGAGCGATACTCTCCGTTCCCACCCCGGTGTGCACCGTGATCCCCAGCTCACCGATCATCCGCCCCAGCAGTGCTCCGCCGGCCTCATCGAGCTGCTGAGCCATCAGCCGCGGCGCCATCTCGACGACGTGCGCCTGCAGCCCGAATGAGCGCAGGGCGTTGGCGGCCTCCAGGCCCAGCAGGCCGCCGCCGATGACCACGCCGACCGGGGTGCCCTGATCGACGGCGCGTCGCGCACTCGCGCGGATCGCGTCGAGGTCGTCGAGCGTGCGATACACGTGGCAGGCAGGCAGATCGCGTCCGGGCACCGGAGGGACGAACGCATAGGAACCGGTGGCCAGCACCAGCGCGTCGTAGTCGACTCGGTCGCCTGCCGCGGTCGTGACGGATTTGGCGGTCCGGTCGATGGCGGTGACGGGACTGCCCAACCGGGTCTCGACGAGGTCGTCGCCGGGATAGGCGTTGCCCGGCAGCGCCAGCAGCCCGCGGTCCCAGTGTTCGGTGTATGAGGTGAGGCCGACGCGGTCGTAGGCGGCGTCGGCCTCCTCGGCGAGCACGGTCACCCGCCATTCACCGGCGCTGTCGCGCGAACGCAACGCCTCGACGAACCGATGACCGACCATGCCGTGGCCGACGACCACGACGTTCCTTTGAGAACGCATGTCGCAGAGGCTAGGCACGCGATATTGCCGCAATGTGCCCTTGTGTGAAGCGGCCATCACGGTGTGCTCACTGTCGTCGGGCACCCGATGTGAGCGAGTTCGCTGACGGCGAACGCCCAGCTGGAACATGAGCGTGGTCGACTCAAGTTATAGCGGGTGACAGACCGGCATGGTGCCGGTCACGACAACACCCGACAGAGGAGTACAGACGATGAGCAAGGTGACACTGTGGTCGCGGCCCGCGTGGGATATCGACCGCTGGATCAAGGATGGTGTGTTCGAGGGGTTCACCCCGGCGGCCGAGATCGTGCGCGACGGTGACGACGCCGTCGTCCGTCTCGAACTGCCCGGAGTGGACGTCGACAAGGACGTCACCGTCGAGGTCGATCGCGGCCATCTGGTGATTCGTGGCGAGCGCCGCGACGAGCATGCGTCCGAGGAGAATGGCCGCACGCTGCGTGAGGTGCGTTACGGCTCGTTCCGCCGGTCGTTCAAGCTGCCCGAGAACGCCGCGACCGATGCGATCTCGGCGTCCTATGACGCAGGGGTGCTCACGGTACGCGTCGCCGGTGGTCACAGGGGCGCCGAACCGCAGCGCATCGCTATCGAGAGCAAGTAATACCTCGACACGAGAGCCGGTGGGACCCTTGGGGTTTCACCGGCTTTGCGTTGTCGGCTGGTCGGGGCGTGGGCTGGGAGGGGGAGGCGGGTTGTACTCGCTGGTCTCCACTCTCGGCACCGTGTAACTGGTGGTGGTCGTCGTCGAGGCCGTGGTGTACGTCGACGGAGTGACCGACGACGTCGGAATCGAGACCGTTGCGGGCACCTTGGCCGAATCCGAGGTGCGCATCACCGCATAGACGAGGATCGCCAGCAGGATCAGCCCCGCCACGCCGCCGGCCACGACGAGCGACCGCTCGTCGAACCAGATCGGCTCGTCATCGCCCGCCACAGGCGGAATGCTAAGCCCAGCGCTGCAAAATCTCTGCCGTTGTCGCAGATAAAGCGCGCTGCAGGAACGGGCCGAAGCTGATGCGGCCCACGCCGAGCGGCCCGAACGACGCCGGGTCGTCCTGGTCGGGCAACGCGATGGCGTTGATCGGCAGCGGAAGCTCGGAGGCCAAGCGCCGCAGCGTGTCCGGGTCGTGACGGCCGACGGGATAGAGCGAATCCGCGCCTGCTGCTGCCGCCTCTTTGAGTCGCGCGATCGCGCGGTCCACCCGGTCGGACTCGTCGCCGTCCTGGCGCAGGAAGAGATCCGTCCGTGCGTTGACGACGACGTGCACCCCGGCGTCGTCGGCGGCCTTGCGCAGCGCGCCGACGAGTTCGGCGTGCTCGCTCGACGACCGCAGCCGGCCACCCTCGCTGTGCACGGTGTCCTCGATGTTCAAGCCGACGGCACCGGCGTCGAGCAGACCCTCGATCAGCCGTGCCGGCGCCTGGCCGTAGCCGGACTCGATGTCCACCGAGACCGGTACGTCCACCGCGGCGGTGATCTGGGAGATTCTGGCCAGGACGTCGTCGAACGTCATGCCCTCCTGATCGCTCTTGCCGACGGAATCGGCAAGCGGGTGACTGCCGACCGTGAGTGCGGCAAACCCGGCGTCGACGGCCAGCCGGGCCGACCAGGCATCCCAGACCGTCGGTAGCACCACTGGGTTGCCGGGCTGGTGAAGGGCGAGCAGGGCGTCGGCGCGCTCCTTGAGAACCGGGTCGGGCATTGGTCAAACCTCCGCTTCAGACGTGATCTGTCTCACTACCCAGTGCATGATGTGACTAGCGCCGGGTGTCGTAACGTGATGCCTGACACCCTTCAGCCCAAGGAGGTCACTTGTCCAGCACAACCGAACTCGCCGAGCTTCACGAGCTAATAGGAAACCTGCGGCGGTGCGTCACCACGTTGGCGTCCAGGTACGGCGACAGCCCGGCCACGCGCCGGATCGTGAACGATGCTGAGCGGATCCTCAACGACATCGACCGTCTGGACATCGACGCCGAGGAGCTGGAGCTCGCCCGTGGTGTGGTCCACCACCAGGGCGGCGAGAGGATCCCGATTCCGGACACGCAGTACGACACCGACTTCTGGCGCGGTGTCGACGACGAGGGTCTGGGTGGCACGCGCTAGGCGAGCCACCCCCTGACCTGGGATACGACAACTCCGAGAGGTAATAGTGAGCGCACCCACCGCCGACCGCAAGGCGACCGGCGTCTTTTCGCCGAGCCGTGCCCAGATTCCACAGCGCACCCTGCGCACCGACCGGTGGTGGCAGTCGCCGCTGATCGTCGATCTGGGTTTCGCGGCGTTCGTCATCTACGCGACGGTGCGGGCATTCCTGCAGAACAACTACTACGTCGCCGACTACCACTACCTGACACCGTTCTACTCACCCTGTGTCGTCAAGTGGAACGAGGCAACACAGTCGGGCTGCATCCCGGAGGCCAGTCACTTCGGCCAGTACCTGCCCGACGTCTGGTGGCTGCCCTACGCCGCGTTCTCCCTGCCGTTTCTGCTGCTGTTCCGCCTCACCTGCTACTACTACCGCGGCGCCTATTACCGCTCGGTGTGGCAGGCGCCGACCGCATGCGCGGTGGCCGAACCGCATGCGAAATACACCGGCGAGACGCGCTTCCCGCTGATCATCCAGAACACCCACCGGTACTTCTTCTACATCGCGGCGATCATCTCGGTGATCAACACCTACGACGCGATCATCGCGTTCCAGTCTCCGAGCGGTTTCGGATTCGGTTTGGGCAACATCATTCTCGTCGGCAACGTGGTGATGCTGTGGATCTACACGCTGTCCTGCCACTCCTGCCGCCATGTCGTCGGCGGCCGCCTCAAGCACTTCTCGAAACACCCGATCCGGTACTGGTTCTGGACGCAGGTGAGTGCTCTCAACACGCGACACAAGTTGTACGCGTGGGTCACGTTGGGAACGCTGATGCTGACCGACTTCTACATCATGCTGGTCGCGAGCGGCACCATCTCTGACCTGAGATTTATTGGCTGACAAGCATATTCGCAATTTAGTGAGGATTATCAATGGTTGATGTCGAGCGGCACGAGTACGACGTGGTCGTGATCGGGGCCGGCGGCGCGGGTTTGCGTGCGGTCATCGAGGCCAGGGAGCGTGGCCTGCGGGTTGCAGTGGTCACGAAGTCGTTGTTCGGCAAGGCACACACCGTCATGGCCGAGGGTGGCTGCGCCGCTGCGATGGGCAACGCCAACCCAAAGGACAACTGGCAGGTCCACTTTCGCGACACCATGCGCGGCGGGAAGTTCCTGAACAACTGGCGCATGGCCGAGTTGCACGCCAAGGAGGCGCCGGACCGCGTCTGGGAGCTGGAGACCTACGGGGCGCTCTTCGACCGCACCAAGGACGGGCGGATCAGCCAGCGCAACTTCGGCGGTCACACCTATCCGCGGCTCGCCCACGTCGGCGACCGCACCGGTCTGGAGATCATCCGCACGCTGCAGCAGAAGATCGTCTCGCTGCAGCAGGAGGACAAAGCCGAGTTCGGTGACTACGAAGCGCGCATCAAGGTGTTCCACGAATGCACCATCACCGATCTCGTCAAGGACGGCGACCGCATCGCGGGTGCGTTCGGCTACTGGCGCGAGAGCGGGAACTTCATCCTCTTCCAGACGCCGGCGGTGGTGCTGGCGACCGGCGGCATCGGCAAGTCCTACAAGGTGACGTCGAACTCGTGGGAGTACACCGGTGACGGGCATGCCCTGGCACTGCGGGCGGGCGCGACGCTGATCAACATGGAGTTCGTCCAGTTCCACCCCACCGGGATGGTGTGGCCGCCCAGCGTCAAGGGCATCCTCGTGACCGAGGGTGTGCGCGGCGACGGCGGAGTGCTGAAGAACTCCGACGGCAAGCGGTTCATGTTCGACTACATCCCGCCGGTCTTCAAGGGTCAGTACGCCGAGACCATCGAGGAAGCCGACCAGTGGCTCAAGGACAACGACTCCGCGCGCCGCACTCCCGACCTGCTGCCCCGTGATGAGGTGGCCCGGGCCATCAACTCCGAAGTCAAGGCCGGGCGAAACTCACCGCACGGCGGCGTCTTCCTCGACATCGCGTCGCGGCTGCCCGCCGAGGAGATCAAGCGGCGGCTGCCGTCGATGTACCACCAGTTCATGGAGCTCGCCGAGGTGGACATCACCAAGGAGCCCATGGAGGTCGGGCCCACGTGTCACTACGTGATGGGCGGGGTCGAGGTCGATCCCGACACCGGAGCCGCCAAGACCCCGGGGCTGTTCGCCGCGGGTGAGTGCTCAGGTGGCATGCACGGATCGAACCGCCTCGGCGGCAACTCCCTCTCGGATCTGCTGGTGTTCGGCAGGCGGGCCGGCATGGGGGCTGCCGACTACGTGCGTTCGCTGTCCGACCGGCCGACGGTGTCCGAGGCGGCGGTCGAGGACGCGGCCAAGTTGGCGCTCAAGCCGTTCGAGGGTCCGACCAACGGGGATGCGACGGAGAATCCGTACACCCTGCAGCTGGACCTGCAGGACACGATGAACAGCCTGGTCGGCATCATCCGCAAGGCCGACGAAGTGTCCGAGGCGATCGAGAAGCTCAAGGAGCTGCGCGAGCGGTACAAGCGCGTGCGGGTGGAGGGCGACCGGCACTTCAACCCCGGTTGGCACCTGGCGGTCGACCTGCGCAACATGCTCATCGTCAGCGAATGCATTGCCAGGGCCGCACTCGAGCGCACGGAGAGCCGCGGCGGGCATACCCGCGACGACCATCCGTCCATGGATGCCACTTGGCGTAAGACGCTGCTGGTGTGTCGCGCTCAGGGCGATGCGGTCGTCCCCGAGATCACCATCACCCGTGAGGACCAGGTACCGATGCGCGAAGACCTGCTCGAGCTCATCGAGCTCGAAGAGCTGGAGAAGTACTTCACGCCCGAGGAACTCGAGCACCACTCGGCTCGGAAAGGTTAGGAGAGCCTGATGAGCTACCAAGCGAACATGCGGGTCTGGCGCGGCGACCAGAGCGGCGGCGACCTGCAGGACTACTCGGTCGAGGTCAACGAGGGCGAGGTGGTGCTCGACATCATCCATCGCCTGCAGCAGACCCAGACCGGCGATCTTGCCGTGCGGTGGAACTGCAAGGCCGGCAAGTGCGGATCCTGCTCGGCAGAGATCAACGGGCGGCCGCGGCTGATGTGCATGACGCGCATGTCGACGTTCGACCCGACGGAGACCATCACCGTCACGCCGCTGCGCACGTTCCCGGTGATCCGCGACCTCGTCACCGATGTCTCCTTCAATTACGAGAAGGCCAGGGAGATCCCGTCGTTCACCCCGCCGAAGGATCTGCAGCCCGGCGAGTACCGGATGATGCAGGAGGACGTGAATCGGTCGCAGGAGTTCCGCAAGTGCATCGAGTGCTTCCTGTGTCAGAACACCTGCCACGTGGTGCGTGACCACGAGGAGAACAAGAAGGCCTTCGCGGGTCCGCGGTATCTGATGCGCCAGACCGAACTCGACATGCATCCCCTCGACACCCGGGGTGACCGGTCGGTGCAGGCGCAGGACGAGCACGGCCTGGGCTTCTGCAACATCACCAAGTGCTGCACCGAGGTGTGCCCCGAGCACATCAAGATCACCGACAATGCGCTGATCCCGCTGAAGGAACGTGCCGCCGACCGCAAGTACGACCCGGTGGTGTGGCTGGGCAACAAGCTGTTTCGGCGGTGATGAGCGGGCGGCCCTGAATCAGGGTTGAGGTCGGCGGTGCCGCGGGTAGCCTCTATATAAAGCAGCCGATTATCGAAGAAAGGCGACGATATGAGTCTGCGGGAGCCGCACAGCATCAACGACATCCGCACTGCGATTCGTGAACTCAGCAGCCGCGCGGAGCTGGCTCGCAAGGAGGGCCGCACCGCCGACGCGGAGGAACTCGAACAGCGCATCAACGGTTATCGCGAGGAGCTGGCCGCTCGCCCGTGACCGGCTCGGGCTATGCGCCCAAGCGGCGAAATGTACTGCGGTGGAACACGATCGGCGGTACATCGTCGTGCACGGTGATCTCGTTGACCCGCAGGATGACGATGGTGTGATCCCCGGCGGGAACCAACTGCTCGATTGAGCTTTCCAACCACACGCTGGTACCGCCGACGAACACCGCACCGGATTCGCGCGAGTGAGTGTCAAGGCCGGCGAACCTGTCGCCGGTCTTGGCCGCCAGCGTGCGCGCGGCCGCATCGTGCGATTCGCCGAGCAGGCTGATGCCCAGCTGGGGAAGGTCCCGCAGCTTCGGCCACGTCTCCGAGCTGTTCTGCACGCAGAAGGACACCAGCGGCGGATCGAGCGACACCGGCACGAAGGTGCTCGCGGCCAGACCGACCCGAACGCCGTCGACCTCGGCCGCTATCGCGATGACACCGGACGGAAAATGGCCGAACGCCTCACGCAGCGACGTCGGGCTCAGATCGCTTTTACTCATCTGTTTCATTTTCACACGCGCCGGGTGGCGCGACGGAGTCAGTCTGCCCAGCGCTGGGCTTCCACCTCGGGGGGACGGCAGGTCTGCAGCGGCACGTCGAGGCCGTCGTAGATCCCGGGCTTCTGTGTCGACAACCAGTCGAGCGCGCCAAGCAGGCGGTTGGCGGCCGTGGTGTTGCCGCCGTCGGCGCGCGTCCCTCCGGGCAGGTCGGCGCGGCTGGTGATGGTCAGCTCGGGGTCGCCGTGCACGATCACCCGGTGGTCACCCACGCCCTGGTCCGGATACGGCCAGTCAGGTGCGCATGACTCGTGAATGCGGGTGATGTGGTCGACGACGACGCGTTCCCGCCCGTTGACCTTTCCGATCACCTTGAGCCAGAAGGCGCCCTGGGTGCCCTTTTCGAACCGACCCATCACGGTGTCGACGGACTCCTCCAGCGGTCGACGCTCGACTTGCTCGGCGATCTCGTCGATCTCCAAGCCCAGCCCGCGTCCGATGAGCCGGACGTTGCCGCCCCACACCATCGTCGGCACCGACGGCAGGAGCATCATCGGCACCTCGTCCATCGACCCGCCGAAGCCGCACGAGACCTTGACCGCGTAGGGCTGGTTGTACGTCGAGTAATCGAAGATCTCCTGGCAGTGGATCGACTGGATCCGCGTGCACAGTCCGGCGGCGATGACGGCGAGCGCATCGTTGCCCCATCCCGGATCCACGCCGCTGACCAACAGCGTGGAGCCGCCCTCCTCGGCCGCCCGGGTCAACCGGTCGACCCATTCCTGCGGAGCCGAGCGGGGGTCGTACAGCGAGTACAGCGACGGCGTGACGACGTGGGCCCCAGCTCGAAGACAGCGCTCGATGTCGTTGACCGCGTCGTCCGGGCGGATGTCGCCGGAGGCCATGTAGGCCACCGCGTCGCAGTCGGCCAATGCCGCATCGACGTCGGTGGTGGCGGCGACTCCGGTGGGCTGATCCATCCCGGCGAACGTGGCCGCGTCCCTACCCGACTTGTCCGGCGAGGACGTGATGACGCCCGCCAGCTGCAACCCGGGAAACGCTGCTGCGCTCCGGATCGCCGTGGCCCCCATATTCCCTGTTCCCCACACTGCGACTCGAAGCACGCGACCACCCTAGCCGGACCGCCCGTGATGAGATTCACATTGCCGCGAAGTGGGTACAAAAGCACTTGTCAACTGCGTATTTTCGGTCCCGACCAACCACCGGGTTGCTTAGCCATTTGAAATTCTTCGTGACCGCTTTGTGTTCAAGTTACTGAGCGGTATAGTTTCGGCCAGTTACTGGTGGGTAACTTAGCCAAAAGTACCCAACCGCAAGTGGCACTCTCAACGAGGAGGAACCGTGAGCCACTACAAGAGCAACGTTCGTGACCAGGAGTTCAACCTGTTCGAGGTCTTCGGACTCGACAAGGTTCTGGGTACCGGCGACTACGCCGATCTCGACGCGGACACCGCGCGCGAGATGCTCGGCGAGATGGCGCGGCTCGCTGCCGGCCCCGTCGCCGAATCATTCGCCGACGCCGACCGCAATCCCCCGGTGTTCGACCCCAAGACCCACACCGTGACTCTGCCCGAGTCCTTCAAGAAGTCGATGCGCACTCTGCTCGAGGGCGGTTGGGACAAGGTAGGCGTGCTCGAGGAGCTCGGCGGCATGCCGATGCCCCGCTCGCTGCAGTGGGCCCTGATCGAGCACATCCTCGGCGCCAACCCCGCGGCCTACATGTACGCAATGGGCGCGGGCATGGCCGAGATCTTCTACAAGAACGGCACCGACGAGCAGAAGAAGTGGGCAGCCATCGCCGCCGAGCGCGGCTGGGGCGCCACCATGGTGCTGACCGAGCCCGATGCGGGCTCCGACGTCGGCGCCGGCCGCACCAAGGCTGTGCAGCAGCCCGACGGCACCTGGCACATCGACGGCGTCAAGCGCTTCATCACGTCGGGTGACTCCGACGACCTGTTCGAGAACATCATGCACCTGGTGCTGGCCCGCCCCGAGGGCGCTGGCCCGGGCACCAAGGGTCTGTCGCTGTTCTTCGTGCCGAAGTACCACTTCGACCACGAGACCGGTGAGATCGGCGAGCGCAACGGCGTGTTCGTGACCAACGTCGAGCACAAGATGGGCCTCAAGGTTTCGGCCACCTGCGAGCTGTCGCTGGGCCAGCACGGCGTTCCCGCCGTCGGTTGGCTCGTCGGCGAGGTGCATGACGGCATCGCGCAGATGTTCGACGTCATCGAGCAGGCCCGAATGATGGTGGGCACCAAGGCCATCGCGACCCTGTCGACCGGCTACCTCAACGCTCTCGAGTACGCCAAGGAGCGCGTGCAGGGCGCCGACATGACGCAGATGACCGACAAGACGGCCCCGCGCGTCACCATCACGCACCACCCCGACGTGCGTCGTTCGCTGATGACCCAGAAGGCATACGCCGAGGGTCTGCGCGCGCTGTACCTCTACACGGCGACCTACCAGGACGCCGCGGTGGCCAAGGCCGTGCACGACGTCGACGCCGAGCTGGCGGTGCGGGTCAACGACCTGATGCTGCCGATCGTCAAGGGTGTCGGCTCCGAGCAGGCCTACGCCAAGCTGACGGAGAGCCTGCAGACCTTCGGTGGTTCCGGCTTCCTGCAGGACTACCCGATCGAGCAGTACATCCGCGACGCGAAGATCGACTCGCTCTACGAGGGCACCACCGCCATCCAGGCGCAGGACTTCTTCTTCCGCAAGATCGTCCGCGACAAGGGTGTGGCGCTGGCGCACGTGGCCGGGCAGATCGAGCAGTTCGTCAAGAACGAGTCCGGCAACGGCCGGCTGAAGGCCGAGCGCGCACTTCTGGCGACCGCGCTGGAGGACGTGCAGGCCATGGCGGCCTCGCTGACCGGCTACCTGATGGCCGCGCAGGAGAACCCGACCGAGCTGTACAAGGTCGGCCTCGGTTCCGTGCGCTTCCTGATGAGCGTCGGCGACCTGGTGATCGGCTGGCTGCTCGCCAAGCAGGCCGCGGTGGCCGTCGAGGCGCTCGATGCGGGCGCCAGCGGTGCCGACCGCGCGTTCTACGAGGGCAAGATCGGCGTTGCTTCGTTCTTCGCGAAGAACTTCCTGCCGATGCTGACCAGCACTCGCGCGATCATCGAGAATCTCGACAACGATGTGATGGAACTGGACGAGGCGGCCTTCTAAGCCTTCTGCCGCTTCGCACCAAAACGCCCCCGGTCTCTTCCCGGGGGCGTTTTGCGTTGCGATTCAGAGCGTCGAAACTGTTCACAGATCGCGATTTTCGTTGATTTCGCGATCTGCGCGCAGTCTCGCGAAGGGCTCAGAGCGGAGCGATACTCTGGCGTCCGCCGTCGCTCACCTGCTCGGTCCACCGGCTGCCGTCCCACCAACGGAGTTCGTGGCGCCCTGACGGGTCCGGGTGCCAGGCGCCCATCGGGGCGGCCAGGAAGCTGCCGATCCGAAAGAACAGGTTGTTGATGTTCTCGCCGTTGCGACCCCAGTCGACCAAGCCGAACTTCAGCGACGAGCTGACGGTCGCCTCCACCCCAGCCGCGGTGGGCCGGAGGGTGACGTCGAGGTTCTCGCCCCAGGACATGAGCGACATGCTCGTGGACAGATGGATCTGACCCGTCCCGGGATCGGCCGAAGCGACCGTCATTCCCTCGGCCACAGCGGCGTCGCACACGGCGCGGAAGACACGGTCATACGGCCCGGGGAAGTGGCGTGTTTCGGATTTCGACGTCGGCACGCCGACATTATCGACGACGCGCTGACCGAACCCTGAACAAAATAGGGCGGGTTCGGGAGGACATCTAGGTGCGTCTCATTGGTCTCGCGCGTCCGGCTTTCAACCCTTATGCCGGCTCTTCGGAATCGTCTCTCCCGAACCCGTCGTGGCATCGATCGTACGCTTGTGACTGCTATCACACCAGGGGAAATTTTTGTCTGTCAGGACTGCTTTGACAGCAGAAAAGCCCTGGTCCGGGCCCTACCTTCAGAATCGGCATCGAAGACCGAACCGGTGAACTCGTCGACCCCGGCGGCGCTGAGTTCGTCGAGGCGCTCGGCAACCGTCTGCTCGTCGCCGATGATCGCGGCGTCCTCGGGCCCTGCGTAGCCTTCGCGGTCCAGCATCGCGCGGTATGACGGCAAGCTGCCGTACACCTCGAACTCCCTGGCGGCCTGCTTACGGAGACCGTCGACATCGTCGGTCACTGCAATCGGCAGCGCGGCCGCCACGCGCACCGCTGACTCGGAACGCCCGGCCTCCTCCGCCGCGCCGCGCAACGTGGGCACCACGTGTTCGGCCAGGGTCTTGGGCCCGGTCATCCACGTCAGCGTCCCGGCCGTGCGCCTGCCCGTCAGTCGCAGCATCTGCGGACCCAGCGCCGCGACGTACACCTCCGGCTCCGGCGCGGGCACCTGAAGCGCGCCGCGGGCGGTCCAGATCTCACCTGTGGCGTCGGCCGGTTGGCCGGCCAGCAGCGGTTGCAGGCCGTCGAGGTATTCACGCAGCTGGCGCACCGCCCTGTCCCACGAGATACCCCACATTCCCTCCGTCACCAGCCGGTGGCTCATGCCGATGCCGAGCTTGAACCGGCCGCCGCTGATCAGGCTCAGCGTCAGGGCGCGCTGCGCCAGCTGCATGGGGTGCTGGGGCTGGATCGGGATGACGGCGGAACCGATCTCGATGCCCTCGACTTCGCGGAAGGCGATGCCGAGCAGCGTCGGGAGATCCGCGTCGTACGGAAGCTGCGCCATCCAGACCCTGCGGAAACCCTCGTCGCGCAGCTTGGCGAGGTTGCGGACCAGGGAGTCGACGGGTGCGGGCGCGTCCGGCGACAGGCCGACGATGCTGAGGCTGATATCCATGCCCCCATTTAAGTCCCCGCTCCAGCGGCGAGCCTGCGCTTGCAGCGATGCGGTGGCCACAGATACTGCGCGCATGACGACCGAACTCGCCCGGCTGCAACACTTCGGCCCGAACTGGTTCGCGTCGGTCATGGGCACCGGGATCGTCGCCACGGCGGGTGTCACGCTGCCCGTGCAGGTCCGGGGTCTTCATGCGTTCTCGCAAGTGGTCTGGGTGATCGCCGCGGTGCTGCTGGTGCTGCTGATCGTCGCGGTGTCGATTCAGTGGTTCCGCCACCCGACCGTGGCGCGCGGGCATGTGCGCAACCCGCAGATGACGCACTTCTACGGTGCCGCGCCGATGGCCCTGTTGACGGTCGGCTCGGGAGCCCTGCTCACCGGCAAGGATCTGATCGGCGAGCGGATCGCCGTGGACCTGGCGTGGGTGCTGTGGACGACGGGCACGATCGGCGGGTTGTTCACCGCGGTGACCATCCCGTTCGTGATGTTCACCCAGCTCGAGGTCGAACCGGACGCGGCGTTCGGCGGCTGGTTGATGCCGGTGGTGCCGCCGATGGTCTCCGCGGCGTCGGGTGCGCTGCTGATCCCGCACATGGCTCCGGGCAGCGGTCGGACGACGATGCTCTACGGCTGTTATGCGATGTTCGGCCTGTCGCTCGTCGCGGCGTTGATCATCATCTCGATGATCTGGAGCAGGCTCGCCCTGTACGGGACGTCGGGCACCACCCGCGTGCCCACGCTGTGGATCGTGCTCGGCCCACTCGGTCAGGGCATCACCGCCGCGGGTCTGCTCGGCGCCAATGCGGCGTTGGCCGTGCCACCGGATCTCGCGAGCGGCATGAATGTGTTCGCGGTGCTGTTCGGGGTGCCGATGTGGGGGTTCGCGCTGCTGTGGATCGTGCTGGCGACCGAGCTCACCGTCCGGACGCTGCGCCGCGGCATGCCGTTCGCGCTGACGTGGTGGAGCCTGACCTTTCCCGTCGGCACCTTCGTCACCGGCACCACGCAGTTGGCGAATCACACCGGGCTGCCCGCATTCCGCGTGGCCGCCGCGGTCGCTTACGTCGGGCTGCTGGGAACGTGGGGGCTGGTCGCCGTCCAAACCGCACGGGGCAGTCTCGGCGGAGGCCTGTTCGTTCCGCCGGCCACCGCCGGGCCGATCAAGGCCAAAAAGGATCCGCCGCCCAGCTCCTAGGCGATTCATCTCATCGCTACCGACGAAATGCAGCGAGAGTGCGAGTAAACCTCAGCATTTCGTTGAAAGCGATCCGCCGCCCAGCTCCTAGGCGGGCGAGACAGAGTTAAGAGCCCCGTGCTGACGTCGGGTCGGGGGGTCAGACGTCAACACGGAGCTATCCGGTGTATCGACGGTGCCCTCGGCGCCGTTACACGCAATTCGGAATTGGTGTCAGGCCTCGAGAATGGCCGTGACGCCCTGTCCACCGGCCGCACAGATCGAGATCAGACCGCGCACGGGAGCGCCGGTTTCCTTCTTCTTCTCGGCCAGTTGCTTGGCCAGCTGCGCGACGATCCGCCCGCCGGTGGCGGCGAACGGGTGACCCGCTGCCAGCGAGGAGCCGTTGACGTTGAGCTTGCTCCTGTCGATGCTGCCCAGCGCCTGGTCCAGGCCGAGCCGCTCCTTGCAGTACTCCTCGGACTCCCACGCCGCCAGCGTGGCGAGGACGACCGATGCGAACGCTTCGTGAATCTCGTAGAAGTCGAAGTCTCCGAGGCCCAGACCGTTTCGTGCCAGCAGGCGCGGAACCGCATAGGTGGGCGCCATCAGCAGCCCGTCGTCACCGTTGACGTAATCCACGGCGGCGGTCTCCGCGTCGACGAAGTACGCCAGCGGCTCGATCCCGTGGGCGGCCGCCCACTCGTCGGATGCCAGCAGCGCCACCGACGCGCCGTCGGTCAGCGGTGTCGAGTTGCCCGCGGTCATCGTCGCGTCGCCGGCCTTCACCCCGAACACCGGCTTGAGCTTGGCCAGCTTCTCCGGCGACGAGTCGGCCCGCAGGTTGTTGTCGCGGTAGACACCGAGGAACCCGGTGACGAGGTCGTCGAAGAATCCGCGATCGTAGGCGGCGGCCATGTTGCGGTGGCTGGCGGCGGCCAGCTCGTCCTGGTCGACGCGCTTGATCCCCATCTTCTTCGCGGTGACAGCGGCGTGCTCACCCATCGACATCCCGGTGCGCGGTTCGCTGTTCACCGGGATCTCCACGCCGAGCGACGCGGGCAGCTTGCCGACCAGCTTGAGACGGTCCACGTTGGATTTCGAGCGCCGCAGTCCGAGCAGGACGCGCCGCAGATCGTCGCCGAAGGCGATAGGGGCATCCGACGCGGTATCAACACCTCCTGCCGCCGCAACGTCGTAGCGGCCGGACGCGATGCCGTCGGCCGCGGCGATGGTGGCCTGCAGTCCGGTGCCGCAGGCCTGCTGGATGTCGAACGCGGGCGTGTAGGGCGACAGTGAGCTGCCGAGCACGCATTCGCGCATCAGGTTGAAGTCACGACTGTGTTTGAGCACCGCACCGCCGATGACCGCGCCCAGAGTCTCGCCTGCCAGGTTGTAGCGATCGATCAGACCGTCCAGCGCCGCGATGAACATGTCCTGGTTAGAGGCGTTCGCGTATGCGCCGTCGGAGCGTGCGAAGGGAATTCGGTTGCCGCCGAGAATGGCGACCCGTCGGCGGGTATTGCTAGCCATGAGACCCATAGTACCCACCCTTCTTACTCAGGAGTAAGTTCGTTCCCATGGCTACCGATCTGTATTCGCAAATCGTCCATTCGACGCCCGGATCGTTCCTCGCCAAGCAGCTCGGCATCCCGCAACCCGAGACGCTACGCCGCTACCGTCCCGGTGAACCGCCGTTGGCGGGCACGCTGCTGATCGGCGGCGAAGGGCGCATCGTGGAACCCGTTCGGACGGCGCTGGCCGAGGACTACGACGTGGTTTCCAACAACCTCGGCGGCCGCTGGGCCGACTCCTTCGGCGGGCTGGTGTACGACGCCACCGGCGTCACCGAGCCCGCGGCACTCAAGGGGCTGTACAAGTTCTTTACCCCGCTGCTGCGCAACCTGGGACCGTCGGCGCGCATCGTGGTCGTCGGTACCACGCCCGAGGACACCGGCAGCGTCTCCGAACGGATAGCGCAGCGCGCGCTCGAGGGGTTCACGCGCTCGCTTGCCAAGGAGATGCGGCGGGGCGCCACCGTCAACCTGGTGTATCTGGCGGCTGACGCAAAGCCGGCGGCGACGGGACTCGAGTCGACACTGCGGTTCCTGCTGTCGGGCAAGTCGGCCTATGTCGACGGGCAGGTGTTCCGGGTCGGGGCGGCCGACTCGGCGCCACCGGCGGACTGGGACCGCCCGCTCGACGGCAAGATCGCGTTGGTCACCGGGGCCGCGCGCGGTATCGGTGCCACCATCGCCGAGGTGTTCGCCCGCGACGGCGCCAGCCTCGTCCTCGTCGATGTCGAGGGATCCAACGACGACCTCGGAAACGTCGCCGCGAAGGTCGGCGCGACGGCGCTCACGCTCGACGTCACGGCCGACGATGCGGTGGACCGGATCACCGAGCACCTACATGAGCACTACCACGGGTCGAAGCTCGACATCCTGGTCAACAATGCCGGCATCACTCGCGACAAACTGCTCGCCAACATGGATGAGGCCCGCTGGGATTCAGTGATCGCCGTGAATCTCCTTGCCCCGCTCAGGCTTACCGAGGGGCTGGTGGGCAACGGCACCATCGGGGAGGGCGGTCGAGTGGTCGGGCTGTCCTCGATGGCTGGTATCGCGGGCAACCGCGGGCAGACGAACTATGCGGCCACCAAGGCAGGCATGATCGGGCTGACCGATGCGCTGTCCGAGGCGTACGCCGATGCGGGTATCACCGTCAACGCGGTCGCGCCGGGATTCATCGAAACGAAGATGACCGAGGCCATCCCGGTGGCGACGCGTGAAATCGGCCGCCGGCTCAACTCGTTGTACCAGGGCGGTCAGCCGGTCGACGTCGCCGAAACCATCGCGTATTTCGCCAGCCCGGCGTCGAATGCCGTCACCGGCAACACCATTCGGGTGTGCGGCCAGGCGATGTTGGGAGCCTAGCGTGACGCAACCGTCGGGCCTGAAGAACCTGCTGCGCGCGGCGGCGGGTGCGCTGCCGTTCGTACCTCGCGGTGACTCGCTGCCGGATCGCACGCTGACCGTCGACGATCTGCCGATCGACAGCGCCAACGTCGCGGCGTACGCGGCCGTGACCGGGCTGCGATTCGGCGACGCCGTGCCGCTCACGTACCCGTTCGCGCTGACGTTCCCGACCGTGATGGCGTTGGTCACCGCGTTCGATTTCCCTTTCGCTGCAATGGGTTCGGTGCACATCGAGAACCACATCACGCAGTACCGACCGATTCTGACGACGGACACGGTTGGTGTTCGGGTGCACGCGGAAAACCTGCGTGAGCACCGGCGCGGCCTGCTCGTCGACATCGTCACCGATGTGAACGTCGGCAACGAGAAGGCCTGGCACCAGGTGACGACGTTCCTGCACCAGCAGAAGACCAGCCTGTCCGACGAGCCGAAGCCGCCACCGAAGAAGCAGCCCAAGCTCGGGCCGCCGAACGCGGTGCTGCGGATCACGCCGGGGCAGATCCGGCACTACGCGTCGGTCGGCGGAGACCACAATCCGATTCACACCAACCCGATCGCGGCCAAGCTGTTCGGTTTCCCGACGGTGATCGCGCACGGAATGTTCACCGCGGCAGCGGTATTGGCGAACATCGAGGGGCAGCTGCCCGACGCGGTGAAGTACTCGGTGCGGTTCGCCAAGCCGGTGGTGCTGCCGGCGCGCGCGGCGCTCTACGTCGATCGCGTCACCGACGGGTGGGAGCTCACGCTGCGCCATGCGACGAAGGGCGACCCGCACCTGACAGGTTCGGTGACCGCGCTCTAACTGGCGGTGACGGCGGCGTCCTTTTCGGATTGCTTGCCCTTCAGACCCCGCCAGAACAGGTTGATCAGCAATTCGGCGGCCTCATCGACCCCGGCGTCGCCGGTGCTCACCCGCGCGGCGATGGCCTCACCGGCACCCACAAGGGCGACGGCCATCATGTCGAAATCGGTGTCGGGCTCCGGATTACGGGTGCCCGCCCGCAGCAGCCGGCTGACCAGATCGATGATCCGCTCCCGGCCCTCGCGCACGGTATGCGCGAACGCCTGCGAGCTGGTGGCCTGGTTGTAGAGAACCATCCACGACGCCCGGTTGGCGTCGATGTAGGTGAGGAACGCCAGGACTGCGTTCCGTAGCAGGTCTTTGGGGCTCTGCGTGAAGTCGATCTTGCCGCGCACGTCTTCGACGAACCTCGACAGCTCACGGTCCAGGCACGCACCGAACAGCTCCTCCTTGGAGCCGTAGTAGAGATACAGCATCGGCTTGGAGATCTTGGCCTCGGCGGCGATGGCATCCATCGAGGTCTCGTGATAGCCGTTCACTGAGAAAATCTGCACGGCGGCGTCCAGCATTTGCTGCTCACGAACCGCGCGGGGCAGCCGCTTCGTTCCACCTGCCATTACTCAAGAGTAAGCAATGGGCGAACGCCGGGCGTCAACAGCGTGTCTTCCGCTAACCCCCGCAGCGCGGATGCGGCCCCTTGACCGCGGCCATCCGCAGCACCGAGGCGTCCACCTGCGGCATCGACAGTTCGCCCGCGGCGACCGCTGCTTCCAACCGGTCCAGCACCGCGGGCACTTCAGCGGTGGTGACCCACAGCGCCGTGTCCGCGCCGGCCTGCAGCCCGCGCAACGCCGCGTCGGGGACGCCCAGGCGATCGGAGATCGCCTGCATCGACGACAGGTCATCGGTGAAGACGGGGCCGTTGAAGGGCGGACCGCCGTAGCCGCCGGAGCGCAGCAGCCCGTAGGCGCTCGGGCTGAGACTGGCCGGTTCGTTGCCGGTGAGACCGGGCACCTGCATGTGGCCGAGCATCACCCCGACGGGCGGTTGCGTGGTCAGCGTCCGGTACGGAATCAGGTCGGTGTTCTGCAGGTCCGCGATCGGCGGGGCGGTGACGCTGCCGGTGTGCGAGTCACCCGAGCCGTTGCCGTGTCCGGGGAAGTGCTTGAGCACCGGCAACAGCCCGGCGTCGCGAAGCCCGCGCGCATAGGCGCCGGCAAAGTCGGTGACCACGGCGGGGTCGGAGCCGAAGGACCGGTCCCCGATCACCGTGTCGTCGGGGGCGTCGGAGACGTCGACCACCGGTGCGAAGTCGATCGTGATGCCCTTGCTGCGCATCGCCTGGCCGCGTTGCAGCGCGATCGCGTACACCTGCTCGGGCGTCTGCGTCTGCGCCAGTACCCGCGCCGGAGGCTGGGTGCCGATGATCGAGGACAGCCGCGAGACCCGACCGCCCTCCTCGTCGACGCTGACCGCCAGGGGCAGCGGGGCCGCGGCGTTCGCGATGTCGATCAGCGAGCCGTCCGACAGCATCGACAGGTCGGTCCAGCTGCCGATCATGATTCCGCCGACGTGCTGCGCCTCGACGACAGCGCGGGCATCGGCCGCATTGTGCACCCCGACCATCAGCAGCTGCGCCAGTTTGTCGCGGGTCGACAGCTGCGACAGCAGGGCCGGGCCGTCGCCGCACGCGGGCGGCGGGATGATCACGGGAGCCTGCCGCGCGGTGGTTGCCGCCATCGTGGGGGTCAAGGGCTCCGGTTCGGCCATCGAGCAGGCAGACACCAGGGCGGACAGTGCTGCGGCAGCGCATACCGCGCGCAGCCCCGAGCCTTTGGAAGCCATGGGCCTCGACACTAGTAGGAAACGAAGTCGTATTCGATCCCACGGTCGGCAAGCCAGCTCCGCTCCCCCGGCGCCATGATCACCTCGACGTGGGCGCAGACCAGGTCAAGCACGTCAGCGGTCGGTTCGGCGGACAGCGCCGCACGGATCTTGTCGAACTGATCGGCCGCGACGGTGATCTGATACTCGTACCCGTCGAGGTGCACCCGGTCCCAACCTGCGAACACCAGCTCACCGCGCTCGGCGTAGCCCACCCACACGGTGGCGGTGTCGGAGCGCCAGAAGACGCGCTCGGCGGCGGGCACGAGCAATATTGTCTGCTACTTTGGCCGAATGGATCGGTTTCTCGTGCCCGCTGCGGCCAGCATCGTTGTGGGCCTGCTGCTGGGCGCGGCGGCCGTATTCGGAGTGACGCTGATGGTGCAGCAGGACAACAAGCCTCCGCTGCAGGCGGGCGATCCGGCGTCATCGGTGCTCAATCGGGTTGAGTACGGCGACAGAAGTTAAATCCCGGGCCTACCCGCTCCTGCCCGCCGCCGTCAACGACACCCCGCCGCTCGCACGGCGCTGGCTGTGGGTGGTCGCTGTGGCGGCGCTGGTCCTGACGTTCGCCCAGTCACCCGGACAGATCTCCCCCGATACCAAGCTCGACCTGACCGCCAACCCGCTGCGGTTTCTCGCTCGCGCCTTCAACCTGTGGAACAGCGAGTTGCCGTTCGGGCAGGCGCAGAACCAGGCCTACGGCTATCTGTTTCCGCACGGCACCTTCTTCCTCGCCGGCGACGTGCTGGGACTACCCGGCTGGGTGACGCAACGGCTGTGGTGGGCGCTGCTGCTGGTGGTCGGCTTCTGGGGCGTCCTGCGCGTTGCGGAGGCGCTGGGGATCGGCAGCACCACCTCCCGGGTGATCGGCGCGGTGGCGTTCGCGTTGTCGCCGCGGGTGCTGACCACCATCGGGGCGATCTCGTCGGAGACGCTGCCGATGATGCTTGCGCCGTGGGTGCTGCTGCCGATGATCATCGCCCTGCGGGGTACGGGCAGTGTGCGGGTGCTCGCCGCGCGGTCGGCGGTGGCCGTCGCGCTGATGGGGGCGGTCAACGCCGTCGCGACGCTGACCGCGTGTCTGGTGGCGGCCATCTGGCTGGTGTGCCACCGACCCAACAGGTTGTGGTGGCGCTTCACCGCGTGGTGGGCGCTGTGCATCGTGCTGGCGGTGTCGTGGTGGGTGGTCGCCCTCGTGCTGCTGGGCCGGATCAGCCCGCCGTTCCTGGACTTCATCGAATCGTCGGGCGTGACCACGCGGTGGATGTCGCTGACCGAGATGCTGCGCGGCACCGACGCCTGGACACCGTTCGTCGCGCCGAACGCCACGGCGGGCGCCTCATTGGTGACCGGATCGGTCGCGGTGCTTGCGACGACACTGGTGGCCGCGGCGGGTCTGGCGGGTCTGGCCTTGCGGTCGATGCCCGCGCGCGGACGGCTCATCACGATCCTGCTCGTCGGTGTCACAGTGCTGGCCCTCGGCTATTCGGGTGGCCTGGGATCGCCTGTGGCCCTTCATGTTCAAGCGTTCCTCGACGCAGACGGCACGCCGCTGCGCAACATTCACAAACTCGAACCGCTGCTGCGGCTGCCGATCGTCCTGGGGCTGGCGCACCTGCTGGGCCGCATCCCGCTACCGGGCAGCGCCCCGCGCGCGGTGTGGCGGGACGCATTCGCTCACCCCGAACGCGATAAGCGGGTGGCCGTCGGCGTCGTCGCCCTCGTCGCACTGACGGCGGCCACCTCACTGGCCTGGACCGGCCGACTCACCCCGCCCGGAACATTCGATGCGATCCCGCAGTACTGGCACGACACCGCCGCCTGGCTCGACGAACACAACGACTCCGGGCGCGTGCTGGTGGCGCCGGGCGCCCCGTTCGCCACCCAGGTGTGGGGCAACAGCCACGACGAGCCCCTGCAAGTGCTGGGCGAGAGCGCGTGGGGGGTGCGGGACTCGATTCCCCTGAACCCGCCGGAAACCATCCGGGCCCTCGACTCGGTCCAGCGCCTCTTCGCGGCGGGCCGCCCCTCTGCTGGGTTGGCCGATACCCTGGCCCGGCAAGGGATCTCGTACGTGGTGGTGCGCAACGACCTGGATCCCGAGACCTCGAGGTCGGCTAGGCCGCTGCTGGTGCACCGCGCCATCGACAACTCACCCGGCCTGGAGCGGGTCGCCGAGTTCGGCGATCCGGTCGGTCCCGGCACGCTGGCCGGATTCATCACCGACAGTGGTCTGCGACCGCGCTATCCCGCCGTGGAGATCTACCGGGTCAGCCCCACCGCGCCCGGGATTCCGGTGACGCCCTACCTCGTCGACGCCGACGCGATGGCCCGCGTCGACGGCGCACCAGAGGTCCTGCTGCGCCTCGACGAACGGCGCCGCCTGCTCGGCCAGCCGCCGCTGGGGCCGATGATGCTGACGGCCGACGCACAGCGCGCCGGTCTGGCCATGCCGCCAGGAACGGGTGTCGTCGTGACCGACACGCCCTTGGCACGGGAGACCGACTACGGCCGCGTCGACGACCACTCGTCGGCGATCCGGGCACCCGACGATCCGCGGCACACGTTCAACCGCGTCATGGACTATCCGAGTCCGGGCGCCGAAACCGTCTACGGCCAGTGGTCCGGCGGGCGCATTTCGGTGTCGAGTTCGGCGGCGGACTCGACCGCGCTCCCCAATGTGGCGCCCGCGACCGGACCGGCCGCCGCCATCGACGCCGACTCGTCGACGAGTTGGGTGTCCAACGCGTTGCAGGCCGCCGTCGGCCAGTGGCTGCAGGTCGACTTCGACCATCCCGTCACCAACGCCACGATCACGATCACCCCGAGCGCGACGGCGGTCGGCGCACAGGTCCGTCGCATCGAGGTGTCGACTGTCAACGGCACCAGCACAATGCGCGTCGAAGAGCCGGGTGAGCCACTGACCATCGCGCTGCCGTACGGGGAATCGCCGTGGGTGCGGATCACCGCGGCGGCCACCGAGGATGGATCCCCCGGTGTTCAGTTCGGCATCACCGATTTCGCCGTCACCCAGTACGACGCCAACGGCTTCGCGCACCCCGTCAACCTGCGCCATACCGTGGACGTACCGGGACCACCTCCGAATACTGCTGTGGCGCAATGGGATCTGGGATCTGACCTGTTGGGCAGGTCCGGCTGTGCGCAGAGCCCGAACGGCATACGTTGCGCCGCGACCATGGCCTTGTCGGCCGAAGAGCCGGTGAACCTGAGCCGGACGCTGACCGTGCCCGCAGCCATGGAGGTGACGCCGACGGTCTGGGTGCGTCCTCGCCAGGGCCCCAATCTGGCCGACCTCATCCGCGAGCCCGGCACTGTGATCGCCACCGGAGACGCGGACCCGATCGACGTTCTCGGCTCGGCCTACGCCGGCGCCGACGGCGACCCGAACACGGCGTGGACCGCGCGGCAGGGCGTCGTCCAACACAAGACGCCACCCACCCTGACCCTGACGCTGCCGACCCGCCGCGAGGTGGCCGCCGTACAGCTAACACCCAGTTCGTCTGAACTGCCCGCACATCCGACGTTGGTGGCCATCGACCTCGGCGACGGACCTCAGGTACGTCGACTGGCCGCCGACGCCGGACCGCAGACATTCGACGTCAAACCCCGCGTCACCGACACGGTGAAGGTCTCGATCCTGGACTGGGACGACATCATCGACCGCACCGCGCTCGGGTTCGACCAGCTGAAGCCACCCGGCCTCGCCGAGGTGACAGCCCTCGACCCCCGTGGCACCCCGATCGGCGCGGCCGACGCAGCGCGCAACCGTGACCGGTCGATCGAATTGCCCTGTGGGCGTGGCCCGATCATCGGTGTCGCCGGCCAGTTCGTCCAGACATCGCTGACCACGACGGTCGGGGCCCTGCTCGACGGCGAGCCCGTCGCCGCGCAGCCGTGCCAAACGGGACCGATCCGGCTGCCCGCCGGCCAGCAGGAGTTGCTGATCAGCCCCGGTGCGGCGTTCATCACCGACGGGGTTCAACTCGACGGCCCGCTGGCCAACCGGATACGTTCGGCGGCAACGGTTCCCGCGCAGATCGACACGTGGAGTGCCGACCACCGAGAGGTGACGGTCGCACCGTCGGAGACGTCGCGGGTGCTGGTGGTTCCCGAGAGCATCAACCCCGGCTGGATTGCGCACCGGGCCGACGGCTCCCGGCTGGCACCGGTCACCGTCAACGGCTGGCAGCAGGGTTGGGTGCTGCCGCCGGGCACCGGAGGGCCCGTCACGCTCACCTTCGAATCCAACGCGCTCTATCGCGCCGGGTTGATCGGCGGCCTCGCTCTGCTGCCGCTGCTCGCACTGCTGGCCTTCTGGCCTACGCGCCGCCGTGACCAGCCGGACGAGCCCGCACGTGTCTGGCGGCCCGGCCGGTGGACGGTGGGCGCGGCGGTCCTCGTGGTCGGCGGGGCGATCTCGGGGGTGGCGGGCGTCATCGTCGTCGGCATCGCCCTCGGTGTGCGGCATCTGTTGCGCAACCGTGAAAGACTTTGCGACGCCGTCACGGTCACGACAACTGCCGGGGGGCTGATCCTGGCGGGAGCCGTGCTCAGCCAGAACCCATGGCGATCGGTCGACGGCTACGTCGGTCACTCCGTGGGGGTGCAGTTGCTTGCTCTGATTTCGGTGGCGATGCTGGCCGCCTCCGTCGTGCCTGCCGATCGTCGTCGTTTCACACCCCCGGGCTCCGCCGACCTCTAGCATCGGCTCTGTGCCGCAGCTGAATACCGCCCGAGGACAGATCGCCACGACCGACCTTGGGGTCACGTTGATGCACGAGCACGTGTTCGTGCTGTCCCCCGAAATCCATGCCAACTACCCCGAGGTCTGGGGCGACGAAGCCCAGCGCCAGGCCGATGCGGTCACGCGGCTCAACGAACTCAAATCGCGCGGCGTCGACACCATCGTGGACCTCACCGTCATCGGGCTCGGTCGCTATATTCCGCGCATCGCGAAGATCGCGGCGCAGACCGACATCAACATCGTGGTGGCCACGGGCGTCTACACCTACAACGACGTGCCGATGTACTTCCACTTCAGCGGGCCCGAGACGCCGCTCGGCGAGCCGATGGTCGACATGTTCGTCAACGACATCGAAAAAGGCATCGCGGGTACCGACATCAAGGCGGCGATCCTCAAATGCGCCACCGACGAACCCGGGGTGACGCCGGGCGTCGAGCGGGTGTTGCGGGCGGTCGCACAGGCACACCGGCGCACTGGCGTGCCGATCTCGACACACACCCACGCAGCGACGCGCCGCGGTCTGGAGCAGCAGGCGATCTTCGCCGAGGAGGGCGTGGATCTGAGCAGGGTGGTCATCGGGCACTCCGGTGACACCACCGACCTCGGCTATCTGGAGGAGCTCATCAGCGCGGGGTCGTTCATCGGCATGGACCGGTTCGGCGTCGATGTCTTCCTCGGCTTCGAAGATCGGGTCAACACCGTCGCGCAGATGTGCGAGCGCGGCCACGCCGACAAGATGGTGCTCTCCCACGACGCGTCGTGTCTGATGGACTGGCTGCCCGAGGACATCGTGTCGGTGATGATGCCGAACTGGAACTACCTGCACATCCACAACGACGTCATCCCGGCCCTGAAGGCGCGCGGGGTCACCGACGAGCAGCTCACCACGATGCTCGTCGACAACCCCCGCAAGATCTTCGAGGCTCAGGGCGCCTACTGAGATGACCGACCCGGCACAGGTCCCACCCATCCCCACCCAGCTCTCCCGCCTCGCCGAAGCGGACCCCGACGCGCCGGCCGTCACATGCGAAGGCCGCACGCTCACGCGCAGCGAGCTCGACAAGTCGACCAACCGGCTCGCGCGGGCGTATGCCGAACTGGGGGTCGGGCAGGGCGATTACGTCGTCACGGTGCTGCCCAACTCCATTGAGTTCATCCAGGCCGTGTTGGCCATCTGGAAGGTGGGCGGGATTCCCCAGCCGCTCTCGGCGCGGATGCCCGATGCGGAGTTGACCGCGCTACTGGAGCTGCGGCCACCGAAGCTCATCGTCGGACGCGACGACCCCACCGGGGTATCGCCCAGCGTGGCAGCCGATTTCACGCCGGACACGGAATTGTCCGACGAGGCGCTTCCAGAGGTCGTGTCGCCCGTGTTCAAGGCAATGGCCTCCGGTGGCAGCACCGGGCGACCCAAACTCATCGAGGCCGGTATCGACAGCCGCTTCTCACCGTTGGCCGGCTACGCGATGGGTTCGATGGACGGTGACGTCAACCTGCTGTCGGTACCGCTCACCCACAACACGGGTTTCACCACGATGGCGATCGGGCTCGTGCAGGGTCATCACCTCGTGGTGATGCCGCGGTTCGACCCGCACGAGTTCCTGCGCCTGGTCACCGAATACCGGGTCACGTTCCTGACGACGGTTCCGACGGTGATGCAACGCCTGCTGCCGGCGTACCGGGCGGCGCCGGAGAACTACGACCTGTCCTCGATCCGGCGGTTGTGGCATGTGGCGGCGCACTGTCCGCCCGCGGTCAAGCGGGCGTGGATCGACATCCTCGGACCCGACGCGGTCTGGGAACTGTACGGCGGCACCGAATTACAGGCACTGACGTTCATCTCCGGCGAACAGTGGCTGACGCATCCGGGTTCGGTCGGCGTGGTGGTCGCAGGCGAGATGAAGGTGCTCGACGACGACGGCAACGAATGCCCGCCGGGCGTGAGCGGAGAGATCTACATGCGTCCACCACCGGGCAGCGGTCCAACGTACCGGTACGTCGGCGCTACCGCGAAACAGCGCGACGGCTGGGACTCGCTGGGCGATCTGGGGTACTTCGACGAGGACGGCTTCCTGTACCTCAACGATCGCCGCGTGGACATGTTCACCGTCGGCGGCCGCAACGTCTACCCCGCCGAGATCGAGTCGGCGCTGTCGGCGCACCCGAATGTGCTGTCCTGCTTGGTGGTTGGCGTGCCACACGAGGATCTCGGTCAGGTCCCGCACGCCATCGTGCAGGCAGACGGGCTCGACGAGGCCGCGGTGATCGAGTTTCTGACCGACCGTCTCGCCTCCTACAAGATCCCGCGCAGCGTGGAGTTCAGCGATACGCCGCTGCGCGACGATGCGGGGAAGGCGCGGAGGAGCGCGGTTCGCGACGAGGTCATCAAGCGGCGAGCGGCGCAGTCGGGCTAACGCGCGACCGCGGGTTCGGGCTCGTCGGTGACCGAGCTGTCCAACGGCTCAGGGTCGTGGCGCCTCTCCCAGCGTCGCAGGGCGTTTCGACAGGGTGACTCGATCAACGCGTAGCTGACCGCCGCTATCGCGAACCCGAACACCACGGTCAGCACCAGAACGACGGGCATGTGCCCGTTGAACGCGAACTCGCCGATCACCGGGAACACCATGGCCAGCGCCGCGAGGTGCCAGACGAACAATCCGTAGGACCATCGACCCAGCGTCACCATCGTCGCGCTGCCCAACAGGCGGTGCGGGGTGTCGGGCCGGTCCAGCACCAGCGGGGCGAGCAGCGCCCCGGCGACCACGGCCCCCATCGCGATCTTCACCGTGAACTGGCTGACCGTCCCCGGCGTCAGTCCCTCCGGTCCGGCCAACGGTGAGGCCGCGATCGCGAACGCCACGACCGCGATCCCCGCCATCAGCACCCGCCGCCGTGCCAACCGGTGCGGCCACCTCACCGGCATGACCGTCAACTCGGCGAGCAGCATCCCGGCGGCGAACCAGGAGAAGAACGCAGGCGGCCAGTTCAGGGGATTGACGCCGAAGGGGGCATCGAACGGAATGAGCGCCCACGCGAAGCTGACCAGCCCCACCGCCGCGATCACCGGTATCCGCGCGCGCACCGGCACCCGCCGCACCAGCAGCGCAAGAAACGGCAGCGCGAGATAGAACGCGACCTCGACCGACAGGCTCCACATCTGGGTGAGGCCGGCCGTCAGCGTCAGCGGCACATAGATCTGGGTCAGCGTCAGGTTGGCCAGCCACACGGTGAGGTCGGCTTTGGCCTCCGGCAGCAGCGACAGAATGACGATGACCGCGACCAGATAGCCGGGCATGATGCGCACGATCCGGGACCGCAGGTAGTGACCCGTCGGCGGGATGGGCCGCATACCGCGGGCCGCAGCGGCGTGACCGCGCCACAGCAGGAAGCCCGACAGCGCGAAGAACACGGCGACCGCGAGATCGAACCTGCCGAAGAAACGACCCGTGATCCCGCCGGTATGGCCGGTCTGAAAAGCCACGTGGGTGACGACGACGCCGACCGCCGCGCAGGCGCGCATTCCCTCGACGGCGGGCAGGAAGCCACGCGTTCCGCCGACGGCGCTTTCGGCGCTGTCCGTCGCGGCGCTGGATTCCGTCACGACATCAGTGTGCCGGGCGGAGCGAAAGGTGCTGAATACGGGTACTCGGGCGGCCATGGCCAGATGGGCTCGGAGTAAGCATCGACCCTTAACTTGTGCTGTTAGGGTCGAACGGGTTTGCGGGACCACCGCAGGTGAAGGAGGCACGGTTTGAACCGCGCAGTGGCGCTCCGCATTGCGGCTTGCGGAATCATGGGGCTGGGTGCTGGTTTGTTGATCGCGGCCCTGTTGCTGTCCACCTACACCCATTCCAAGATCGCGAAGATCCCGCTGAACCTTGATATGACGCTGGTCAGCGACGGCACCGGCACAGCGTTCGACCCCGGATCGCTCAACCGTGAGAAGTTCGTCGTCGACCGCGACGTGCCGCTGGTGCAGCAGGAGCAGATCTCGGTGGAGGCGCCGTCGAACGCCGATGTGGTGACCCTTCAGGTCGGCAGCACGCTGCGCCGCACCGACAAGCAGAAGGACGAGGGGCTGTTGCTCGCCTTGGTCGACACCGTCACGGTCAACCGCCAGACGGCCGAGGCGGTGTCCAGTGAGAGCAATCCCGGTGGTGCGGTCCAGAAGCCGCGCGCAATCGAGGACGACCAGCCGCCCACCAACATTGCGCTGCCGCACGACGGCCTGACCTACCGCTTCCCGTTCGACACCGAGAAGCGGACCTATCCCGTCTTCGATCCGATCGCGCAGAAGGCGTTCGACGCCAACTACGACGGCGAGGACGACGTCAACGGCCTGACCACCTACCGATTCAGCCAGAACGTCGGCTATGACTCCGACGGCAAGCTGGTCGAGCCGGTGAAGTACTCGTCACTGTTCGACGACGACGCCGACAGCGAGGTCAGTGCGACCGCGGCGATGTGGGGTGTTCCCGGCGAGCCCGAAGAGCGCATCACGATGGCGCGCTACTACGCCGCGCAGCGCACGTTCTGGGTGGATCCGGTCTCCGGCACCATCGTCAAGCGGGAAGAACACGGCTATCACTACTACGCGCGGGAGCCGCTGAAGCCCGAGGTGACCTTCGTCGACTTCAAGGTCGCCTTCAACGAGGAGACGGTCGAAACCCAGGTCGCCAGCGCCAGAGATGAACGCGATCGCGTGGGTCTGTGGGGCCGCATCCTGCCGATCTCCTTCACCGCCCTCGGTCTGGTGTCCCTTGTCGGCGGCGCGCTGCTGGGGTCGTTCGCCCTACGCGCGGAGTCCGCGCTCATCGATCCGGGACTCGACGAGGCCGACCACAGCTTCTTCGACACCCAGGGGATGAAGGTGCCGGGAGCCGAAGCCAAGACCGAGAAGCTGCCCGCGCAGAAACCGACCGATCTGCCCCCGGACAGACCGGTCTGATCGCGCGGTTCACAGCGCCCGCCTATGCGCTGGTGCTGTCCCTGGTCGTGACGGCGCCGCTGTTCGCGCCGGGCTATCTGCTGCTGCGCGACGCGGTGTCCACGCCGCGCTCCTATCTCTCGGATGCGGCGTTGGGCCTTTCGGAGGCGGCACCGCGCGCACTGCCTCAGGACTTCGCGGTGGCGGTCGCGTCGACGGTGCTCGACGGCGGCGTGGTGGTCAAACTGCTGTTGGCCCTGGGGTTGTGGCTCGCCGGCTGGGGTGCGGCACGTCTGGTCGCTGCGGTGCTGCCGGACTCAGGTGTGGCCGGACAGTGTGTGGCCGTGACGCTCGCCATCTGGAATCCCTATGTCGCAGAGCGTCTTCTGCAGGGGCATTGGAGTCTGCTGGTCGGCTACGGATGCCTGCCGTGGGTCGCCGCCGCAATGCTGCGGCTGCGCGAGTCGCGACCAGGCTGGGCTGAGGTGGGCGCGCTGGTGTTCTGGATCGCCCTTGCGGGGCTGACGCCGACAGGGCTGATGCTGGCGGCCACCGTCGCGGCGGCCGCGGTGTTCGCGCCGGGTGCGGGATGGCAGCGGTGGCGGTGCGCGGCCGTGGCGCTCGGCGCTGCACTGACCGCGGCGCTGCCGTGGCTGACGGCTGCGGCTGTCGCGCAATCGTTGGCCCCGTCGCAGGCCGACGGCGTCGCGGCGTTCGCGGCGCGGGCCGAGCCGGGTCTCGGCACCCTCGGGACCCTTGCCAGCCTCGGCGGAATATGGAACGGCGACGCTGTACCTGCTTCTCGCACCACGCTTTTCGCCGTCATATCGGCGCTCGTCTTGCTCACGATTGTGGTGGTGGGTCTGCCCGTGGCAATCCGCCGTCCCGGGGCCGTGCCGCTGTTGTGCCTGGCCGCCCTCGCGGTCGTTGTTCCCGCGGCGATGGCGACCGGCCCGGGCTTGGCTGCCGTGGAGGCGACGGTTCGGGCGCTGCCGGGACTCGGCGTGTTACGCGATGCGCAGAAGTGGGTGGCGCTGGCGGTGCCCGGTTATGCGCTGGCGGGTGCGGCCGCGGTTGTCGTTCTGCGGCAGAAACTTCCGGCGGCCGCCACAGCCTTGATCTGCTGCGCGGCGCTTATCGCCACGTTGCCCGATCTCGCTTGGGGTGTGGGCGGCAGAGTGACCGCAGTGACCTACCCGCAGGGGTGGGCGGCGGTGGCGGCGATGATCAACGCCGATCCACGACCGGTCGCTGTGCTTCCCGTCGACAGCATGCGGCGCTTCGAATGGGCGGGTGATGCGCCGGCGCTCGACCCGTTGCCGCGCTGGGTGCGGGCCGACGTGCTGTCCACGGGTGATCTGACGGTCGGCGGCCGAACGGTGCCCGGTGAGGGTGAACGCGCGCGCGAGGTTCAGCAGATGTTGTTGAGCGGCGCCGATCGCCAACTGTTGGCCGACGCGGGGGTGGGCTGGGTCGTCGTCGAATCCGGCGCTGCCGCTGACACTTTGGCGTTGCCCGTCGCTTATCACGACGATGATCTGACGCTCTACACGGTGGGCGGCGATCTTCCACCCGCACCCGGTCGCGGCATCGTGCTGGCCGCTCACTTCGCGTGGCTGGCGCTGCTCGCGGCGGGGTTGGTCGCGCTTATCTCTCGCCCGAGGTGGGCTAGACGACGCCGCTGACCGGCGTGCCCTGGTGCACGGCCTCCAGCACGGTGCGCATCGCGTCGGTGCTTTGCCGCCACGAGAATTCGCCGCTGCGAACTGCGGCCTTGGCGCCGAGTTGGTCGCGCAACACGGGATCGGTGAGCAGGCTCGCGAGCCCGTCGACCAGGCCGTCGTGATCGTCGACCAGGAGGCCGGTCACCCCGTCGACGATCGAATCGGTCAACCCACCCGACGACCGGTAGCCGATGGTGGGCACGCCGTGCTGGCCGGCCTCGATCACGGCCAACGCCCAACCTTCTTTGCGCGACGGCAGTACGTGGACCCAGGACCGCTGCAGGACATTGTGTTTGGTGTCGTCGTCGACGTGTCCGTGGAAGGTCACCGCGTCGGTGATGCCGAGCAGCTCGGCGTGCTCGACCAGGCGTTGCTTCCACCAACCACCGCCGAGGATATCGAGGTGCAGGTCCGGAATTCGCGTGCGGAGTCGGGCGACCGCCTCCAGTGCATCCTCGATCTGCTTGTGCGGCACCAGACGGGACAGCACCACGACTGTTGGAGTCGCCGACCGCGGTGTGCTCAGGGTGGCAGCGGGCGCTTCGTCAAGGCCGTTGCGCACCACGGCGATTCGTCCAGGATTCACTCCGAGGGTGGCGAGATCCCGCGCCGATGGCAGCGACACCGTGACGTACTGATTGCGACGGTGCAGCCACGGCGACAGCCGCGACTCGACGAACCATCCGAATCGGCCCATCAGCGGACCGGCCACGGGCCACTGCTCACGGTGGCAGTGGTGGACGAGCACGGCGACGCGGCGACCGTAGGCCAGCCGCGCCAGGAACGGGATGCCGTTCTGCGAGTCGATCACCACGTCGGGGCGGACCTTGCGCAGCGGGCCGAGTCCGATGCGGGCGAGCACCATCGCCAGCCCCGCCCAGATGTAGATCGAGTAGTGGCCGCCGCCGCGGCTCACCTTCACCCCGTCGACGATCTCGCGCCGCGGTGCGTCCGGATAGCGCGCGGTGCGCAGGGTGACCTCGACGCCCGATGCGGCCAGCTGCGCGCCGATGCGCTGCAGATAGGTTTCGCTGCCGCCGCCCTGAGGGTGGCCGGTGTCGCGCCAGCACAACAGCAGCACTGAGCGAACACCTTGGTCGGACATCCCGTTCACCCTAGCCGCTGGCTAATGTTCCGCTGTGCCCGATGCACTTCGCGCGAGCGGCTCATCGCTGCCCGCCACCGACCTCTTCGCCCGCCGGGCGACGCTGTCGCGGTCACTGCGGCTGCTCGGGGAGTTCCGCTTCGAGCAGCCCGATCCGGCCCGGTTCTACGGTGCGCTCGCCGACGACACCGCGGCGTTGGTCACCGACCTGTGGCGCGCGGAGCATCGGGGCACGCCGGCCGGGCGCACTCTGCTCGACGTCGGCGGCGGACCGGGTTACTTCGCCGCGGCGTTCACCCGCGCCGGATTCACCTACATCGGGGTCGAACCGGATCCCGCCGAGATGCACGCCGGACCTGCGGTGAACGACGGCACCGCCACCTACGTGCGAGCATCGGGCACCGCGTTGCCCTTCGCCGACGACAGCGTCGACGTCTGCCTGTCCTCCAACGTCGCTGAGCATGTGGCAGAGCCGTGGCGGCTGGGCAACGAGATGCTGCGGGTCACCAAACCCGGCGGCCTGGTGATCCTGTCGTACACGGTGTGGCTGGGTCCGTTCGGTGGGCATGAGACAGGGCTGTGGCACTACCTCGGCGGGCAACGGGCCGCCAGGCGATACACCCGGAAGCACGGCCATCCGCCGAAGAACAACTACGGATCGTCACTGTTCGCGCGCTCGGCTGCCGACGGGTTGCAATGGGCCGCCGCCACCGGCGCGCTGGTCGCCGCTTTCCCTCGCTACCACCCACGATGGGCCTGGTGGATGATCCGGGTGCCGGTGCTCCGTGAGTTCGCCGTCAGCAACGTGGTGCTGGTGCTGAGGCCGGAGACTGCAACAGGTTCTACTTTCGCAGGTTCGTAGGTAGTGTGACGGTCATGACGCAGACCGTGGCTTTCAAGACCGAATGGGACAAGCTGTTCATCGGCGGCAAGTGGGTTGAGCCCGCCTCGTCGGAGGTCATCGAGGTGCACTCCCCCGCCACCGGCGAGCTGGTGGGCAAGGTGCCGCTGGCCGTGGAGGCCGACGTCAACGCCGCATGCGCCGCCGCGCGCAAGGCCTTCGACGAGGGCCCGTGGCCACATATGAAGCCGCAGGAGCGCGCGGCGATCCTCGCCGCCGCCATCAAGGGCATGGAGGACCGCGCGGACGAGCTGAAGTATCTGCTCGCCGCCGAGACCGGCCAGCCGCAGACGATCGTCGACATGATGCAATACGGCGCCGCGATCTCGGCGTTCCAGTTCTACGCCGGGGCCGCCGACAAGTTCCACTGGCGCGAGATCCGCGACGGCGTCTACGGCCAGACCCTCGTGGTGCGTGAGCCCATCGGCGTCGTCGGCGCCGTCACCGCCTGGAACGTCCCGTTCTTCCTGGCGGCCAACAAGCTGGGCCCGGCCTTCCTCGCCGGTTGCACCGTGGTCCTCAAACCCGCTGCGGAGACTCCCCTTTCGGTGTTCGCGATGGCGGAGATCTTCGCCGAGGCGGGCCTTCCCGAGGGCGTGCTGTCGATCGTGCCGGGTGGCCCCGACACCGGCCGCGCGTTGACCGCCAACCCCGAGTTGGACAAGTTCACCTTCACCGGCAGCTCCGCGGTCGGTAAGGAGATCGCCAAGATCGCCGCAGAGAAGCTGAAGCCGTGCACCCTCGAATTGGGCGGCAAATCCGCGGCGATCATCCTCGAGGATGCCGACCTGGATTCCACCCTTCCGATGCTCGGGTTCTCGGGCGTGATGAACAGTGGTCAGGCGTGCGTCGCGCAGACCCGCATCCTGGCGCCGCGCTCGCGCTACGACGAGGTCGTCGAGAAGGTCGCCAACTTCATCTCCGCCATGCCGGTCGGCCTGCCCGATGACCCCAATGCCGCGATCGGCCCGCTGATCTCCGAGAAGCAGCGCGAGCGCGTCGAGGGTTACATCAAGAAGGGCGTCGAGGAAGGCGCGCGGATCGTCACCGGCGGCGGACGCCCCGAGGGTCTGGACAGCGGCTGGTTCGTCGAGCCGACGGTGTTCGCCGACGTGGACAACTCGATGACCATCGCGCAGGAGGAGATCTTCGGGCCGGTGCTCGCGGTGATCCCCTACGACACCGAAGAGGACGCCATCCGCATCGCCAACGACTCCGTCTACGGTCTGGCGGGCAGCGTGTGGACGACCGACAACAAGAAGGCGGTCGAGATCGCGGGCAAGATCCGCACCGGCACCTACGCGGTCAACATGTACGCGTTCGATCCCTGCGCGCCGTTCGGCGGCTACAAGAACTCGGGCATCGGCCGCGAGAACGGCACCGAGGGCATCGAGGCGTACGTCGAGCCCAAGAGCGTCCTCCTGCCGTTCGGCTACACACCCGAGGACTGACCACCGAAACTATGCACTAGACCATAATTTCTCGTGCGGGTGGTGACCGCTCAGTGGGACGTCCTAAGCGGTGCCGCGCAGATTCACCTGCGGTTTTGCGAGTATCTGCTGTGATGCGGAATACACTTGTCGTTTCCGAGTGTTATCTCTTCTATGATTCCCGTCATAGCCAGAGGGGTGCGACATGTGGGTCGTTGAGGTCAACTTCGCTGGCCGTCGATTCGTCCACGAAGTGCACGCCCGGCGGCCGTTCTTCCGCTTGAGTCCGCGCGTCTTCGGCTGGCGACACTCGCAGCTCCAGCAGACCCGCGCCGCCTGATCCGCACCGTTGGAGGTTGTTCTGTCCACCGCCACGACCAAACCCACGAAGCGCGGATCGACCCGCACTGCCATGTTGGTCAGCGCTGCCGAGGTCTTGCGCGAGCGCGGCGCAGCTGGCGTCACGATCGACGAAGTGCTGGCGCGCAGTGGTGCGCCCCGGGGTTCGGTGTACCACCACTTCCCCGAGGGCAGGAACCAGATTCTCGCCGAGGCACTGGAATACGCCGGTGAGGAAATCACCGATGTCATCGACGACGCCGCCCTCAACGGCGGGATGTATCTGGTCAGGAAGTTCGTCGTCTACTGGGAAGAACAGCTTGTCGAGAGCAATTTCGCCGCAGGCTGCCCGGTCGTGTCCGCCGCCATCGGGTCCGCAGACGACGAACCGCAGCTGACCTCGGTCGCGGGCAACATCTTCAGCCACTGGCGCGACGCGCTCACCCGGGCATTCGTCTCCGATGGCTTCGCCGACGCCGACGCTGCATCGTTGGCCGTCATGTGCATCGCCTCGCTGGAAGGGGCAGTCGTGCTGTGCCGCTCGACACGTAGCGTCGATCCGCTGCGCGATGTCGCCGCGCAGCTCGAATTCCTCATCAAGTCAAGGGAATTCGTGCAGCGCTACGGTATGCCGACCACTGGTGGGGCCGGCTGAGCCTTGCGCCAACGCGAGCA
The DNA here is from genome assembly GCF_025822765.1 of Mycobacterium barrassiae. Classification (GTDB taxonomy): domain Bacteria; phylum Actinomycetota; class Actinomycetes; order Mycobacteriales; family Mycobacteriaceae; genus Mycobacterium; species Mycobacterium barrassiae. Next base: position 111,319 of record NZ_JACKUK010000029.1, read on the forward strand.
CACGAAGTCGCCGTTAACTCCGGCGTCCGCCAACACCCATTCCGAGCGGATCGGCAGCACTCTCGATCCGCCGCCCAATGAGCACGGCGTATAGCTGACGATCATCTCGTCGATGAGGCCCGCCTCGACGAATTGCGCAGCGACGTCGCCGCCGCCGACCACCCACACATCCCGGCCTGCCGCGTCGGTCGTCAGCCTGGGATGCAACTCGCGGACGTCACCGTCGAAGGTCTGCACGGGGTGTCCTTCGACGATGATGTGGGGACGGCGGGTCATCACCCACGACGGCTGCTCATAGGGCCACGCACCGGGCTGGTTGCGCACGATCCACTCGTAGGTCGCCGATCCCATCACCAGTGCCCCAACGGATTTGATGAATTCGTCGTAGCCGAACGGGCCGTCCGGGTCGATCGCGCGCGAGATCAGCCAGTCCAGGCTGCCGGCCTCGTCGACGATGTAGCCGTCCAGGCTGGACGCGGTGTAGTAGACGGTCGTCATGCCTTACCTTTCGCGGGCTTTCGTCATCCATTCGAGCGGATCGCCATGGCGGGTGGTCCCGGCGTGATCCCTGGCTCACGCTGTCCGAGTATGGTCGGCGACCTCTGGGAGGGACAAGACAATTCCTGCTGCGGTGGGGGTCACTAGTGTCATGGCCAGTGACTGACTTCGATGCGCTGTGTGCCAATGACCCGGAGCTGGCCGAGATTCGGTCGGCAATCCGGGAGTTTCTCGCCGCCGATCGCGCGGAGTTCGGCTGGGAGCCCGCCGTCGACTCGTGGCTGGCCAGGTGGGACGCCGAATTCTCCGCCCGGCTGGGCGATGCAGGCTTTGTCGGCCTGACGATTCCCACCGAATACGGCGGACGCGGGTTGAGCCATCTGCACCGCTACGTGGTGACCGAGGAGCTGCTGGCGCACGGTGCGCCGGTCGCCGCGCACTGGTTCTCCGACCGCCAGTTCGCTCCGTCGTTGTTGTCGTACGGGAGCGAGGAGCAGCGCCGGGAATTCCTGCCGGTCATCGCCGCGGGCCGGCTGCACGCCGCGATCGGGATGAGCGAGCACGGCGCGGGATCCGACCTGGCCGCGGTCAAGACGCGCGCCACGCGGGCCGACGGCGGCTGGACGCTCAGCGGCACCAAGGTGTGGACCAGCGGTGCACACCTCGCGCAGCGGATCGTCGTCCTGGCCCGCACCAGCCCGCTCGACCCTGAACACCGCCATGCCGGGTTCAGCCAGTTCTTCATTCCACTGGACTCCCCCGGTATCACCATCGACCCCATCGTGCAGATGGGCGGCGAGCATCACTTCAACGAGGTGACGTTCGACGAGGTCTTCGTCTCCGATTCCGACGTGCTCGGCAACGTCGGGGACGGCTGGCGGCAGGTCACTTCCGAGCTCGGCTTCGAGCGCAGCGGGCCCGAACGCATCCTGTCGACGGTCACCTTGATCCTCGACGCGATCCGCGCCCTTCCGGCCGATGTCGACGACGGCACCGCCGCCGCGGTCGGTGAGCTCGTCGCCAGGATGATCTCGCTGCGACAGCTGTCGATCTCGGTGGCCCGCGCGCTCGCGGCCGGCGAGGACGCGGCAACGCGGGCCGCGCTGGTGAAGGATCTCGGGACGCGGTTCGAGCAGGACTCCGTCGAGTTGGTCGCCGATCTGCTGGACCGCCTTGACCGTCGCACGCCTGAAGCCCGGCGGCTGGCCGAGCTGTTGGCCACCGCCCGACTGCACTCGCCGCTGTTCACCCTGCGGGGCGGGACCAACGAGGTGTTGCGCGGCGTCGTGGCGCGGGGGATGGGGGTTCGGTGAACGAACTGGAGGAACTCGTCGCCGATCTGGGTCAGCGCTCATTCGAGGCCAGACTCGGGCGGCCGCCGTTTCCCGACGCGTTCGACGAGCAGCTGTGGGGCAATCTCGAGGAGACCGGGCTGAGCCGGTTGATCTCCACCCAGGACGCCGGAGTTGCCGAGGCGGCCGTCGTGTTGCGCGGGTTGGCCCGGCATGCCGCGGCGGTGCCCATCGCCGAAACCGACCTGCTGGCAGCATGGCTCGCGGAAAAGGCAGGGGTGCCGGTGCCCGACAGCGGCCCACTGACCGTGGCGCTCGCCGACGCCGAATTGCGCGACGGCACCCTCAGCGGAACCGCATACGATGTGCCGTGGCCAGCCTCGGCGGCCATCGTGCTGGCCGCGAAAACCGCTGAGGCCCTTCATGTCGGGTTGCTGACCGGCGAGCCGACCGCGCTCTCGCAGAACCTCGCGGGCGAGCCTCGCGGCACATTCGAGTTCCAGCTCACGGACACCGCTGTGCTGGACCTGCAGGTGGCTGAAGAACTGACCCGGCGCGGCGCGTGGGCGCGGTGCGTTCAGGTCATCGGCGCTTTGGACGCCGCCCGTGACCTCACCGCGACGCACACCAGCGAGCGCGTTCAGTTCGGCCGGCCCCTGGCGAAATTCCAGGCGGTGCAACACTCGCTCGCCACGATGGCCGGCGAGATCGAACGTGCCCGGGCCGCGACCGAGCTCGCCATCGCCGCCGCTGCCGACTACGGGTTCGACAACGCGGCAACCGATTACGCGGTGACGGTGGCGAAGGTGGCCGCGGGCCGCGCCGTGGGCTCGGTGACCACGATCGCGCACCAGTTACACGGGGCGATCGGGGTGACCGTCGAGCACCGACTGTGGCTGTTCACCATGCGGGCGCGTGGTTGGATCGACGACTTCGGCACCACCGTTGAGTACGCGCGACGGCTGGGCCGGATCGCGCTCGCCGCCGACGATCCGTGGCAGGTCGTCATCAGCTGTCCAGAACCTCGCTGACGCGCGCCTCGAGATCGGCACCGTCGCCGAAGTCGGCCAGGTCGATACCGAACCGCTCGGTCAAGGCGTCGAGCACGTCGGCGGCCGTCGCGAACCGGATTCGCTCGGTGTCCCCGGCGCTGTGGATCGCCAGGTTGCGGCCGCGCAGGTTCCACCGGGCGTCGTCGGTGATCAGCGAAACGGACAAACCGGTGACGAAGCCCGACTTCGGATGCGTTGAGACGTACCAGCTTCCGACCTCACGGTCGATGGGCGGCACCGGTCGCGCGGTGAAGATGTACAGCGACTGCCACTGATCGCGAATCTGCGCCTGAAGGACGTAGGTGTCGCCGTGTTCGACCACCCGGTAGGGCTCGTGCCGCGTGGGTTGCACCGTGTCCACTTCCAGCCGGATGGGCGACGTCAGCGTTTGTCCCCCGAACCCGACGTCGACCAGCCACGGCGGACCGTCGGCACCGGGCACCGTCACCGACAACGCCTCGTGCGTCTGCGCAGGCAGTTCATCAGAGGTGTGCATCCACACCACGCGGCCGCCGAGACGCTCGACGCCGAAACCCAACTCCGCCAACGCGTATCCCAGTAGGCCGTTCTGCTCGTAGCAGTAGCCGCCACGCCGCCGGTGCACGAGTTTGTCAGCGAGCGCGGCGGAACCCAGGTCTGCGACGGGGATGCCCATCAGCGGATCGAGGTTCTCGAACGGGATCGCACCGTTGTGCGCCGCGACGATTGCATGCAACGTCTCGAGAGTGGCCGTCGTCGGGCCGGTATAGCCGATGCGCGCGAAGTACGCCGCCACGTCTGTCATGTGGACATCTTGCGACCTCAGCCGAGGTTGAGGTCAACCAGGGGCGAGGCTCAGGTGCCCGTCCACTTCGGCGGACGCTTCTCGGCGAACGCGATCGCGCCTTCCTTGGCGTCGTTCGACATGAAGACGGGGCCGAAGATCTCGACCTGCTTCTTCCACATCTCCTGGGAGTTCCAGTCACCCGACTCGACGATGATCCGCTTGGTCGCCGCCACCGCGAGCGGACCATTGGCGGTGATCTTCTCCGCGAAGGCGATCGCCGCTTCCAGCGCCTGGCCGGGCTCGGCGAGGACGTTGACCATTCCGAGCTCGTGGGCGCGCTGAGCGGACAAGCTCTCACCGGTCAGGGCCAGTTCCATCGCGAGGCCATACGGGATGCGCAGCGGCAGCCGCAGCAGGCCGCCGCCGCCGGCCACCAAACCGCGTTTGACCTCGGGGATGCCGAACGCGGACTCCTTCGACGCCACGATCAGATCGGTGGCCAGCGCCAGCTCACAGCCTCCCGCGAGGCAGTAGCCCTCCACGGCCGCAATCAAGGGTTTGGCCGGCGGCTTCTCGGTGAAGCCGAGGCCGCGTCCGCCGATGGCCACGTTCTCGCCGCGCGCGAACGCCTTGAGATCCATACCTGCGCTGAACGAGCCGCCGGCACCGGTGACGATGCCCACCGACAGTCCGGCGTCGCCGTCGAGACGGTCCATGGCCTCGGCGAGCCCTTGGCTCACCTCCGCGTTGACGGCGTTCTTGGCCTGCGGCCGGTTGATGGTGATGATCAGGATCCGGTCGCGCTGTTCGACCAGTACTGCCTGTTCGCTGTTGTCAGTCACGGGGCTGATCGTAACGGCCGCCGATTTCGGCCGGTCCGGTGCCGTCAGCGCTTCTTGCCGTTGCCGGGGCCACGCCCGTTGCCGTTGCCGTTGCCGTTGTTGCCGTTGCCCGGTTTCTTCTTGGGCGGTGGCGGCGGCGCTTCGACCACCGGCGTGGGCGTAGGTGATGGTGGCGGCGAACTGATCGGAGGTGGTGGGGGCACGGCGGTGCTGCTGCTGACCGGCTGCGGTGTCTGCGTGGACGACGACGGATCCAGCGCCAATGCGAACGCGACGACGAGCAACCCGACGAATGCTGCCGCCGCGAGAAGCAATTTCCGTCGCCGGGTCATCGGCTTTCGCTGTGGTCCCGCGACGAAGTAGTTGGCCGACGGAGCCGGATAGCCGCCCACCGGAGGCAGCGGCTGTGCGAGCACCTTGGTCGACGGCCGCGGCGGTGCCGGAGCGCCCGCGAGGGCGGCCTGCATCTCGAGCGCACTGCGGAAGCGTGTCCCGTTGCGGGCCATCGCGCGGTTGACCACCGCCGCCAGGCCAGGGTCCACGTCGGGGCGCACCGCTTCGATCGGCGGCGGCGGATCATCCAAGATGGCGCGGACCAGCGACGCGGGATTCTCCTGCGGGAACGGGCGCCGCCCGCTCAGCGCTTCGTGGGCCATCACTCCCACGGCGTAGAGGTCGTCGGCAACCGATGCGGGAGCACCGGCCACGCGTTCGGGGCTCATGTACGCCATGGTTCCGACGATCTGGCCGGTCGCGGTGTGGGCGGATCCGGCGGTCTTGGCGATACCGAAGTCGGCCACCTTCATCGCGACGCCGTTCTGGGCCAACAGAACATTGCCGGGTTTGATGTCGCGGTGCACCACTCCCGCCGCATGAGCGGTGGCGAGCGCTCCCAGGACGTCGGCGAGCATCGCCCGCACCCGGTGCTGCGCCATCGGCCCCATCGCGATCTCGTCGCCGAGCGTGCGGCCCGGCAGCCGCTCCATCACGATGAACGGCGCACCGTGGTGCTCACCGCAGTCGTGCACCGCCACGATGTTGGGGTGGCTGAGCGAGGCCGCGGCCCTGGCCTCGTCCTCAAACCGGCGCCGGGTGTCCGCGTCGGTACTGATGGACGGATAGAGCAGCTTGATCGCCACAGCCCTGTTGAGCCGCGTGTCCCAGCCGTCGTGGACCTCGGCCATCCCGCCGGTACCCAGCAGCCCCCGCAACTCGTATCGGCCCGCAAGTGGTTCGCGGCCGCTCATGGCCGATAACGTAGCCCGGCAGACCCTCGGTCAAACTTCGCACGGCCAGGCCTGGGGCGCACTCTGGGCCGGAAGGTAAACTAGAACACGTTTCACTTTTACGCTAGGGGACAGTCCGTGACCGATACCGAATCGTCGGAGCTCACCAAGTGGGATCCGGGCCTGACCCGACGCGTCATGGGAGTGATGCGGCCCTTTCTGAAGCGGTACTTCCGCTCGGAGGTGCGGGGGCTGGAGAACCTGCCACCAGGCGGGGCCTTGCTGGTCTGCAACCACTCGGGCGGCATGTTGCCGATGGACGTCCCGATCCTGGCGGCCGACTTCTACGAACACCACGGCTACGACCGCCCGCTGTACACGCTGAGCCACGACATGCTGTCGGTCGGCCCGACGGGCGACTTCTTCAAGAAGATCGGCTACATCAGCGCCAATCACGCCAACGCCGACGAGGCCCTGCGCTCCGGCGGTCTTGTCGTGGTGTTCCCCGGCGGTGACTACGACGTGTACCGCCCGACGTTCGCCGAGAACGTCATCGACTTCGGCGGGCGCACCGGCTACGTGAAGGCCGCGCTGAACGCCGGGGTGCCGATCGTTCCTGCGGTCGGGATCGGCGGCCAGGAGACGCAGATCTTCCTCAGCCGCGGGACCTGGCTGGCCGAGCGCCTCGGGCCGATCGCCCGCCTGGCCCGCACCAAGATCATGCCGGTCTCGTTCGGCTTCCCGTTCGGGCTGTCGCTGGTGGTCCCGCCCAACATCCCGCTACCGTCCAAGATCGTCATGAAGGTGCTGCCGCCGATCGACCTCGCGGCCGAGTTCGGCGAGGACCCCGATATCGACGAGATCGACTCGCACGTGCGACGGGTGATGCAGCGGGCACTGGATGAGCTGGCCGAAGAACGCCGCCTGCCGGTGCTGGGCTGATCCGGGTTAGGTTTTGAATGGCACGCGCTTCGGTTATCAAGGTCTTCATGAGTAAGCGTCGTCGCTTCCCGTTGCTGCGCGCGGTCGCAGAACTCGTCAACGCCGCCAACGGTGTGCGGCCCATCGGCCGCGAGGGTTACATCACGATTCCGGTGTTCGCATTCGGCTGGCCGACGTCCGAGATGTCGCCGGTGTACATGGGCGCCTCGATGCTCGACGCGCTGCGGCGCGGACTGCGTGGCGACTTCCGCGGGGTTCGGGGTCGAATCGCCTTGGTGCTGACCATGATTGCGTGGGCGCTGCTGTGGTTGATCCATCGCCGAAACGTGTCGTCGCAACCGTATTTCGAGACACCGCTGCAGGAAGCGCTCGGCGCGGACTACGAACAGGTCGCCAACCAGTCACCGGCGCGGCGGCGGCGCCCGCAGATCGGCGTGTGGCCCACCGACCTGGTCCGTCGGCGATACGTCGAAAAGGCGGGCACCGTGCAGTACGGCCCGCACGGTCGGGCGAACCGGGCCGACATCTGGCGTCGCGCCGACCTGCCGCGCGACGGGAAAGCGCCCGTGCTGTTGCAGGTGCCCGGCGGCGCGTGGGCCATCGGCATGCGGCGCCCACAGTCCTACGCGATGCTCAGCCATATGGCCGAGCGCGGCTGGGTGTGTTTGTCGATCGACTATCGCGTGAGCCCGAAGAACACGTGGCCCGACCACATCGTCGACGTCAAGCGCGCGCTGGCCTGGATCAAGGAGAACATCGCCGACTACGGCGGTGACCCCGACTTCGTGGCCATCACCGGCGGTTCGGCGGGTGGCCATCTGTCATCGCTGGCCGCGCTGACGCCCAACGACCCGGTGTGGCAGCCCGGCTTCGAGGACGCCGACACCTCGGTCGCTGCGGCGGTGCCGATCTACGGCCGCTACGACTGGTTCACCGTGACGGGCTCCGGCCGCAAGGAGTTCATCGCCTTCCTGCAGAAGTTCGTGGTCAAGAAGCCGTTCACGGCGAACCGTCAGACCTACCTCGACGCCTCCTCGATCAAACGGTTACGCCCTGATGCGCCACCGTTTTTCATCCTGCACGGTCAGGACGACTCCATCATCCCGGTCGGTGAAGGCCGTGAGTTCGCCGAGGCGCTTCGCGAGGTGTCGACGTCCACCGTCGCCTATGCGGAGATCCCGCACGCACAGCACGCGTTCGACTTCTACTACGGCTCACCGCGCGCGCACTACACGGCGCAGGCGGTCCAGGAGTTCCTGTCCTGGGTGCACGCCAAGCACACGGCGGCCAAGGAACGACGAGCAGTCGCAAACTGACGCAACACGCCGAGACACCTGAGCACTTTGCGTCTGCTCGCGGGAAGAACGCGCTAGGGCGCCATCGCTGATTCGATGACCGTCAGTTTTTCGGAAAGCCCTGCAGCACGACGGATTTCGACGAATGCGTCGACCATCGCGTCGGTGAGCTCATGCGGATCCTGCAGCGTGGCCCCGTCGGACAGCACGGAGACGTTGAGCTGGTCGACGTAGCTCCACACCGTGATGTTCAGCCCGCTGCCCGTGGTGAGCGGACCGACCGAGTAGATCTCGGTGACCAGCGCGCCGCCGACGCGGCCGGGCTGCCGCGGTCCGGGCACATTCGAGATGGGGATGTTGAGCACCTTGTTCTGGCCGTCCTTGTCGGCCAGCCAGTGGAACAGGCGCTCGGCGGGTCGGGGCGGCAAATAGGCCGACCACCTGCTGACGAGCTCCGGGCCCATCAGTTGATGGGTTTCCTTGGCGTTCACCGCGGCGTCGTGGACCGCCTGTACCCGCTCGAGCGGATCCTCGAGTTCGATCGGCACCACCATCATCACGCCGCTGAAGCGGTTGCCGGAGATGCGATCCTCGGAGAAGTCGAAACTCACTGGCACAGAAGCCAATAGCGGGTGGTCCGCCTTGCCGTCGTACTTGAGCGACAGCTGCCGCAGCGCGCCCGCCGAGATCGCGAGCACCATGTCGTTGATCGTCACGTTCAGATGCTTGGCGGTTTCTTTCACATCGGCCAGGGCGAGGGTGGTGGTCGCGAACTTGCGTTGCGCGTCGACGCGGTGATTCATGAACGACGGCGGCGGGGTGAACGGACGGGTCAGCTCGGGCGACAGCTTGCGCGAGCTCTGCCGCACCCGTCGCAGTCCCTTCGCGGTGTAGGCCATGACGCCGGGCAGCCGCCCGATCTGCCGCATGTGGTCGGCGAACGCCGTGCGCAGCAGTTCGCCCTTGGTCGGCGGCGGTTCGCAGGCATAGGAGTCACGATCGGTCTGCGGCGCCTGCTGTAGGTCCATGCCGCGGGCCAGCAGGTTGGCCGACGCGACACCGTCGGCGAGGGCGTGGTGAATCTTGCCAAGCACCGCGATCCGGCCGTTGGCCAATCCCTCGATGAAGTACATCTCCCATAACGGCCGGCTCCGGTCCAGTGGGGTGCTGGCGATGCGGCCGACGGCTTCGTCGAGTTCGCGGCGGCCGCCTGGGCTGTCCACGCGGTATGGGCGGACGTGGTACTCGAGGTCGACCTCGCAGTTCTCTTGCCACATCGGGTGGTGGAACTTGAACGGGATGTCGATGAGCTGATAGCAGAACGGCTCGAGCTTGTAGAGCCGGCTGTGGATGACCTTCCGGAAGTCGTCGATACCGAAGGGGCGGCCCTTCAGCTCGGAGAGATCGATCACCGCAAGCTTGAGGGTGTGCATGTGCACGGTCGGCGTCTCGCTGTACAGCAGGACAGCGTCCCACCCGCTGAGCCTCTTCATAGAGCTACCCCCTGCCCGGAGGAGTCTATATAACCTTCTTCGCCCCGATCAGCGTGCGGCTTCGGTGAATTTGGTTGAGGAACAACCCGATTGCGGTCGACGCCGATCCCGTGCGGGCGCCGTCGATCATGTCGAATGCGTGTCCCGCGCCGGGCAGTTCCACATAACCCACCACCGAGTGCGACACCGCTCGCAACCGCTCGACGAAGCTGCGGGCCTGGGCGACGGGGATGACGCTGTCGCCGGTGCCGTGGACGACGAGGAACGGCGGCGCGTCGGCATGGACGCGCGCGATCGGCGACGCCTTGCGGTAGATGTCGGGGTGCTTGGCGATCTTGCGCTTGACCACCACCCGCTCGAGGAAGTCGACGAATCGGGCGCGCTCGGCGGTCGAACGATCCTCCCAGTCGTACCTGCCGTAGATGCCCACGACCGCGTCCACCGAGGTGTCCGAGCCCTCCGGCAGTTCGCACTGCATCTCGGGGTCGTTGGCGGTCAGGCCGGCGAGTGCCGCAAGGTGGCCGCCCGCCGAGGTGCCGGCGATCGTCACGAAGTTGCGGTCGCCACCGAACTTGTCGACGTTCGCTCGCGCCCAGGCGATCGCCGTCTTGACGTCGGTGATGTGCGACGGCCACGTGTGGTGCGGCGCCACGCGGTAGTCGATCGACAGGCACACCCAGCCGAGTTCGGCCAGGTGCGACATCAGCGCGTAGCCCTGCAGCAGGCGGCTGCCGTGTACCCAGGCGCCGCCGGGCACGAAGATCAGCACGGGTGCGGGTTCGGTGGGCAGATCTTCACGGCGCCAGACGTCGAGCAACTGGGACGGGCGGGGGCCGTACTGCACGGAGGTGCGGTGGACGCTGCGCCGGTGCTCGCGCAACTTCCACAGCGGCGGTGCGCTTTCCGGTGCCGGCCACTCGATGTCGAGATCCTTGGCGTTGACGATTCCCCGCAGCGCGGCCTGCGAGACGGCGTTGGTGCTGTCGCGTTCGGAACGCCTTAGCTCGGCGTTGCCCGGGCTAAGCCACGACTTCGCGGTCGCGCCCACAAAGTCGGGGAGGTGCCGGTATCCCCAGACGCTCATCGCGGTGGCCGCGCCAAGGGGCTCAAGGTGTTTGCCGATGACAGGAAGGGACGCCGACGCGACGCTCATCGCCAGCATGTAGTCCGCGGGTCCGGCGTTCAGCAACCACCGAGCGCGTGTCCACATCGTCGGGCCTGGATACCGGGTTTCCGGTCGTGGCGACATTGCGCGACTGTACCCCGCTGTACAGATTCCAAACGACAACATTCGCTAGATGTCTACTGATCACATCCACACGAAGTTTTGTGAGCCGGATCACGTATACCCTGAGCTGCGCCGACGGGATAGCGTGACGTTATTGGCGTCGAATGTAAACCGATCTGTGAATGAGGACTTCCACCGTGAGTAAGTCAGCACTAGCCATCACCGAAGAGCACACAGACCTTGCCGATGCGGCGTTCGGCCAGCTCAACCGGCTGAAGAGCCGCGCCGCCGCCCGCGCGAGCCTCGACGGCGGATCCTCGAATCCAGCCGAGCTCTGGTCGGCCGCAGCGGATCAGGGGTGGACCGGCCTGGCCATCGCCGAGGAGCACGGCGGGTCGGGCTTCGGGCTGTCTGAATTGGCGATCGTGGTGGAGGCTCAGGGCCACGAGTTGTGTCCCGGCCCGTTCCTGCCGAGCGTCGCCGCGGCCGTGGTCATCGATCGCTGCGCATCGGATTCCCTTCGCGCCCAACTGCTTCCGGGGCTGGCCGACGGCACAACCGTCGGCGCGCTTGCGCTTTCGGGCAGCGTGACGGTCGGCTCCGACCTGGTGGTGACCGGCGAGAGCCCCGCCGTGCTGGGGGCGCCGGACGCGGACGTCCTGGTCGTCATCGCCGGCGACGACGTGGTGGTGGTCGACAGCGGCGCCGACGGCGTCACTGTGACGGCGCTGGAGTCGCTGGACCCGACCAGAAGCATCGGGTCTGTGTCGTTGCGCGACGTGAGGGTCGCCGAGGACCGGGTCCTGCGCGGTGCGGCCCGCAGGGCGCGCACCGTGTTCCGGATCCTGGCGTCGGCCGAAGCCGTCGGCGTCAGCTGGGCGACGCTGGAGATGGCCGTCGACTACGCCAAGGTGCGCGAACAGTTCGGCCGCACCATCGGCACCTTCCAGGCGGTCAAGCATCATGCCGCGAACATGCTCGTCAACGCGGAGGAGACGACCGCGGCCACCTGGGACGCGGCGCGCGCCGACGACCTGGACACCGCGTGGTTCGCCGCCGCCGTGGCCGCATCACACGCCATCCGGACCCAGATCTTCAACGCGCAGAACAATATTCAGCTGCACGGCGGGATCGGCTTCACGTGGGAGCACGACGCGCACCTGTACCTGCGCCGCGCCCGCACCCTCGCCGCGCTGATGGCCGAGGCCGGCGATCCGCTGCCCGAGATCGTCGAAGGCCAGCGCAGCGGTCAGGCGCACGGCGCCTCGTTCACCCTGCCCGAGGAAGCGGAGAAGTACCGCGAACAGGCGCGTGAGGCCGTCGCGACGCTGCGCGGGCTACCCGCCGACAAGCAGCGCGACTTCCTCGTCGACTCCGGCTATCTGGTGCCGCACTGGCCGAAGCCATGGGGCCGCGCCGCCGACGTACTCGAACAGTTGGTCATCGAGGAAGAGTTCAGCGGCGTCGATCGACCGGACTTGGGCATCACCGGCTGGGTTACGCTGACGATCTCCCAGGCCGGTACCGACGACCAGCGTGAGCGCTGGGTGGAACCGGTGCTGCGCGGCCAGGTGATGTGGTGCCAGTTGTTCTCCGAGCCCAACGCCGGTTCGGACGCCGCCGCGGTGCGGACGTCGGCGAAGAAGGTCGACGGCGGCTGGCGCGTCACCGGGCAGAAGGTGTGGACCAGCCTTGCGCACGAGTGCCAGTGGGGGCTGGCGACCGTGCGCACCGATCCCGACGCCCCCAAGCACGCCGGTGTGACGATGATGGCCATCGACATGAAAGCCCCTGGCGTGACGGTGAATCCGCTCAAAGGGCTGACCGGCCACGCGCACTTCAACGAGGTCTTCTTCGACGACGTCTTCGTTCCCGACGAGGATGTGGTCGGCGACGTCAACAAGGGCTGGCTGGTGGCGCGGGCGACACTCGGCAACGAGCGCGTCTCCATCGGTGGCGGATCGGGCGGCGCCAGCGCGTTCACCGCCGACGATCTGATCAAGCTGCTCGACAACGCCCCCGCCGAGACCGCGGCGTACTACGTGCGTCGCGCGGGTGAGGTCATCGCCGAGTCGCATACGCTGCGGCTGCTGAACCTGCGGCGGGTGACGCGGGCGATCGCCGGATCCGAACCCGGCCCCGAGGGCAACGTCACCAAGCTGCTGCTGGCCGAAGCCGGCCAGCGGATGACCGAGCTGGGGCTGGAACTGGCCGGTTCGGCGGCCGTCGTCGGGCAGACCCCGATGCTGACGCTGGCCTACCTCGGCAACCGGGCCATGACCATCGCCGGAGGCACCTCGGAGATCACCCGCAACACGATCGCCGAGCGGATCCTCGGCCTGCCGCGCGATCCTTTGCTGAAGTAGAGCCGAAGCATAGGGAAACACCCGATTCCTCCACCCATGCCTCGCGCGCACACTATGGGACATGGTCGAGAAATGGGCCCTGGTGGCGGGCTTCGCGGCGGCGCTCGTGGCAGCGCCCGCAACGGCATCAGCCAGCCCTGACCCTGCAGACGCGACCGCGGTGCCGATGGTGCCACTCAACGGGCCGTACATCATGACCACGGCCCTGGACCGGCAGACTTTCAACGGCGCCCCCTCGCCCGCCATTCCGTTTGCCAGCGAGGTGTCCTTCACCACGACATGCGCGGCCGGCGGCTGCGTCGCACATTCCAGCCTTTCGGCCCACGGGGTCCCCTTCGACTTCCGCTGGACCGGGAGCAGGTGGGAGTCCGTCCAACCGCTGCAGTGGACGTGCGGTGGCGATCCCGCCCCGGCAACCATGACGATCACACTGGTGCCGAAAGTCAACGGGACATTGGCGGGTAAACGCAGCACGGTCGTCGGCACGCCGGGTTGCGGCAGTCCTCGCGTCCCCGGCACGGTCGTCGCACCATTGTCCGTCGTCCCGGCGTGACATCGGACGGCTGATACATACTTGTCGGGTGGCGCGCGCTTCCCGTACAGCTGACTTCCATCCAGATCTGCGCCGAGCCGCGCGGCTGGCTCCTAAGAAGGCGGTCACTCCGGTGACGCTGCCGGTCATCCGCTTGGTGACCCGGAGGATGTGGCGCAAGGTCCCCAAGGACATCGAGGCGCTGACCCTGCCATCCGGTATCGGGGTGCGGTTGTACCGGCCGACCGGATCCACGGGTGTCGGACCCGCGCTGTTGTGGATGCACGGCGGCGGTTATGTGATCGGCCATCCCGGCCAGGACGACGGATTTTGCCGCCGCTACGCCCAACGCCTGGGTGCCACAGTCGCATCCGTTGACTACCGGCTGGCGCCCGAGCACTCCTATCCGGTGCCGCTGGAGGATTGCTATCAGGCGTTGAAGTGGCTGGCGGCGCTGCCCTCGGTGGACCCCGGCCGCGTCGCGATCGGTGGTGCGAGCGCGGGCGGAGGTCTCGCAGCCGCGCTGGCGCTGCTCGCCCGCGATCGCGGTGAGGTCCCATTGGCCGCCCAGTTGTTGGTCTATCCGATGCTCGACGACCGCACCGTCGGCCACGGGCTGGACCATCCCGGTCTACGGCTGTGGAATCAGTCGCTCAACAAGTTCGGGTGGTCGGCCTACCTCGGCGATGCCGACCCCGAGGTTGCGGTGCCCGCGCGGCGCACCGACCTCAGCGGGCTCCCGCCCGCCTGGATGGGCGTCGGCACCCTCGACCTGTTCCATGACGAGGACCTCGCCTACGCGGAGCGGTTGCGGGCCGCCGGCGTGCCGTGCGACGTCGAGATCGTCAAGGGTGCCTTTCACGGTTTCGACGGAATAGTCCCGAAAGCGCAAGTGTCGCAGTCGTTCTTCGATAGTCAGTGCGCCACGTTGCAGCGATTGCTCGCCCCAGCGGCGGCCTAGTTTCCGTGAACTAAATTTCCGGCGACGATCGTCGCCGTGACCATGCCTGAGTCGAGTTCGGCCAGCACCGCCTCGGGAGGAGCTCCGAGGATGCACAGGTCACCGGGTTCGCCCGGTGCGATCTGGCGCGGCGTGGTCGGCGCGTCCGGGCCGCCGAAGAACATCTGTAGAGCCTCGCGCGCCGGGATGCGTTCGTCGCCACCCAGCAGGGCGCCCGTGCCGGTCGTGCGAAATACGGCGGCGCGCATCGCCTTCCACGGGTCGTCGTCGCCGAAGGGCATATCCGTGGACAGCGCGACGGGTACGCCGGCGGCTGACAGGGTCGCGACCCGCCACAGTTCGTGATGCTCGGCGGGGGGCACGTCCTCGAGATACTGCTCCCCTCGTTCGGCGACGAAGTTGGGTTGCGTGACGACGGTCGCGCCTGTCTCGACAAGCTCAGCGACGCTGTCGTCGGGAACCACCGCGGCGTGCTCGATGCGGTCCTTCGGATGGGGGCCGGCCGATCGCAGCGCAGCCAGGGTGATGACGAGCTGCGCGGCGGTCACACAGTGCACCGCGACCGGCGCGTCATCGGCGTGGCGCTCGGTGATCCACGCGGTCAGGTCGGCCAGGTCGAGGTCGGTGTCGTGGAGGATCCGCTTGCCGGGAGCCAGGCAGTGCACGCGTTGGAGCAGTTCCCCGCGACGGTGGGCGTCCATCAGTTTGACGACGTCACCGACGGTGAGATCGGGCGTCGCGTCGGTCACCCCGGTGACCCCGTAGGCGCTCAGCCGTCTGCTGACCTCGATGAGTCCACTTTCGTTGCGCTCCAACGTATCTGACCAACTATGATCAGCGCTGCGCAGCCGACCGTCGGGGTGATCAGCAAGGCCGACTCGCGCCAGTCCGGCGGAGTTCAGCGTCCACATCACACCGCTGCGGTGTTGGACCCTGACCGGCACCCCAGGAGACACGTCGTCCAGAACGGCGCGGTCCAGCGGTCCGGCCACCGCCTCGTGATATCCGACGGCACGAACCCAGCCGTCGCTGCCGATGTTGGCGTTGGCGAGCACCCGCGCCAGATCGGCCCGGCTGTGCACTTCGGCGGGGCCGACTCGCACAGACGTCAACGCCGCTGCCGCCGAACGGAGATGGACGTGGTGGTCGTGCAGACCCGGCATGACGGTCCCGTTCGCAGCGTCGTAGATCTGCTCTGCCGGTAGCGGTGTCAGTTGGGGTTCGACGGCCACAATCCGGTCTTCGACGCGGATGTCGACGGTACCGCCGTCGAGGAGGGTCGCGCGTTGGATCAACATGAAGCGACGCGCTTCTCGGCGATCAGCTGCTCGACGATATCGTTGTCGGCGCCGAGCGCGGATGCCGCCTCCGATAGTGATGGCGTTGCGGTGCAGTTGGTTTCATCTCTGCGTGGCAACGCGGCGTACGTGGCAGCGACAGCCGCCATCGACATCTCGATGAGCTCACCGCCGCCGCGGCGCAGCGATCGAGCCACCTCGACCGCCGCTTCGAGACCCGTCAATGGGTCGGCGATCGCGTCACCGCAGAAGGTCGGATCGTCGTCGCTACCGCGGACCAGGCCCCCGGACACGGCGGCGTCGTCACCGAACGCCACCCAGTCGGCCCGCTGGCCCTCGGTGCCGTGACCGGTGATGCGCAGCCAGACCCGACCGTCGCGTGGCGCGATCGACGCCGGCCCGAGGCCGCGGCGGATGAGTGCCGCCGGCCGCGACGACTCGATCACCACGTCGGCCGCGGCCAGAAGCGCGTTCAGCGGGCCAGGACTGTTGAAATCCACGGCATACGAGAGTTTTCCGGTGTTCATCCAGTCGAAGAAGGCGGGTGGGCCCGCGCGGGTGCCGTCCGGCCGCGATCGGCTCTCGACCTTCACGACCGTCGCGCCGGCGCGCGCCAGTAACTGACCGCAGAGCGGCCCCGCCCACATCGCGGACAGGTCCGCGACCAGCAGGCCGGTCAGGCCGCGCTCGGTTGTCGACGCTCCGCAGCGCACGACGCGCGGTGGGGCAGCGGGGGTTTCGCCGAGTGCGGCGACCGGGAGGCCGAGCAGACGGGCGCGCTCGGTGACGTCAGCGGAGGAGCGTTCGGCGGTCCAAGTCTCGACGGCCGGCCACGGGTCGTCCCCGATGGCCTCGGCCTCGATCAGCGCGGGGACGGCGTCGATATCGTCGGGGCGCGACAGCGTCAGCGCACACCAGCCATCACGGCTTCGCATCAGGCGCGTCGCCCCGCCCGCCGAGATCCGGCCGTGCGGCGAGTGTCCCAGTAGTCCGGCCCGGCCGGCGATGATCTCGTCAGCGTCGACGTCTACGCCGGTGAGCGCCCGAAAGTCGTCGGCGACGTCGCGGGCCCGCGACAACACGGCGGCGGAGACGACCAACGACGTCACATGCCCATTGTGCTCAGAACTGAAGAGCAGTAAAGCGCCAGTCCAGGACCTGCCGGTCAGGCTCGCCCGGGTGCCCGACAGCGTGGACCACCGACCGCAACTTCAGCACCCCGCCGCGGTCGTCCGGCAGTGGGACGGCGCCTTCGACGTGCAACTCGCTGTAGAGGGTGTCACCCTCGTGTACGGGTCCGGTGTGGTCACAGGACTGCCAGCCCAACACGGTGACCACGTTTGGCAGCAGTCGGGTGGCCTGGGCCAGCGCCAGGCCGATGGTGTGCCCGCCGTATACCAACCGCTGGCCACCGCTGCGCCAATCATGGTGTGTGGCTGCGATATTCAACGTCAGCCGGGCGAGTTCCGGGGCGCTGCTGACGACGTCGGCGGTGCTCTGCAACACCGCACCGGCGAGGCCGGCTTCGAAGTGGGCGCCCGGGACTTTGGCACGGTACGCGTCGGCGTTCCAATCGGCGGTCGGGTCGGGAACCGCCGCTTCCTCAGTGCCGATCGCCGACAGATCGTTGGCGAGGCCCGTCTCGACGGCGTCGCCGCTCAGCGGAAGCATTGCGCAGCGGTGGAAATCGAGGATCAGCCGGCCGACGTCGTCGACGGTCGTCATCCGCAGCGCCGCAAGGCCCGTCGCGGCCCGGCCCGGCTTCGCCGAGTTCTGCTTGAGCCCGACCACTTCCGTGCGGGTGAACAGCGTGTCACCGATGACCGGGAACCGGTGGAACTTCAGCCCGCGGTAGAACAAGTTGGCCTTGACCCGTTGCGTCACCAGCGTCGACTGGCCGATCGCCACATCGCATACGAGGGCCGGATGGGCCAGCGGGGCGGAGGCTCCGGTGACCGCGGCGGCCAGCTCACCGTCGAGGGCGAGGCGCAGGCGATCGCCGATGATCGACTGGTGGACCGCTGCGGCGCCCGCCGTCAGCGTCATCGAGGGTGCCGCGTCAAAGACCTGGCCAACGTGCAAGTCGTCGAAATATGGGCCGCTCACGGCAGCCACTCTGGCATTAGGCCGCACAAAGTGTCAATATGGCCGTACATATGTTGACTGAAGAAGAAACCCTGCTGGTGGACACGGTGCGGGCGTTCATCGACCGCGACGTCAAGCCCACGGTGCGCGAGGTCGAGCACGCCAACGAATACCCCGAGGCGTGGATCGAGCAGATGAAACGCATCGGCATCTACGGCCTGGCCATCCCCGAGTCCTATGGCGGTACCCCCGTGTCGACGCCGTGCTACGTCGAGGTCACCCAGGAGCTGGCACGCGGCTGGATGAGCCTGGCCGGTGCGATGGGCGGACACACCGTCGTCGCCAAGCTGCTGACGCTGTTCGGCACCGAGGAGCAGAAGCAGAAGTACCTGCCGTTGATGGCGACCGGTGAGCTGCGGGCGACGATGGCGCTCACCGAGCCCGGCGGCGGCTCGGATCTGCAGAACATGTCGACCGTCGCCGCGGTCGACGGCACCGACTTGGTGATCAACGGGTCGAAGACGTGGATCAGCAACGCCCGCCGATCCGGCCTGATCGCGCTGCTCTGCAAGACCGATCCGGCCGCCACGCCGAAGCACAAAGGCATTTCGGTGGTCCTCGTCGAACAGGGCGAGGCCGTACCGGGCCTCGACATCAACCCCAGCCCGGGGCTGTCGGTGTCGAAGGATCTGCCCAAGCTCGGCTACAAGGGCGTCGAGGCGTGCGAGCTGACGTTCGCCGACTACCGCACGCCTGCAACTGCGATACTCGGCGGAGAACCGGGCAAGGGCTTTGGGCACATGATGAAAGGACTTGAGACGGGCCGGATTCAGGTTGCATCGCGTGCGCTCGGTGTCGCGAAGGCGGCATTGGAGGACGCGCTGAAGTACGCGCAGGAGCGCGAGAGTTTCGGCCAGCCGATCTGGAAGCACCAGTCCGTCGGCAACTATCTGGCCGATATGGCAACCAAGCTCACGGCCGCGCGACAACTCACCCTGTACGCCGCCGAACGCTATGACAGCGGCGAACGTTCGGACATGGAAGCCGGCATGGCGAAGCTGTTCGCCTCCGAGGTTGCGATGGAAATCGCGTTGAACGCGGTCCGAATCCACGGCGGCTACGGCTATTCCACTGAATACGACGTCGAACGGTACTTCCGCGATGCGCCACTGATGATCGTCGGCGAGGGTACCAACGAGATACAGCGCAACGTGATCGCCGCTCAGCTGGTCGCCCGCGGCGGGATCTGATGCGGAACGCGCCGGCCTATCAGACCCTGCGCGAACAACTGCGCGACGATATCGCATCGGGTCGGTACAGTGACGGTAAGCGACTACCCACTGAGTCGGAACTTGTTGAGCAGTATAAACTTTCGCGTCAGACGGTGCGGCGTGCGTTTCAGGATCTGGTCGCCGACGGCACGGTGTACCGGGTGCCGGGGCGCGGCACCTATGCCAGTGAGACAGGCCGGCGGTATCTCCGTCAGCTCGGCTCGATCGAAGACCTGATGAGCCTGTCCGACGACACGACCATGGAGGTGCTTTCCGGGCTGCGCAGGCGCGTCGACCTCGACGCTGCCAGCCGGCTGCGGCTCGACGACGACATCGTCTACTCCGTGGTGTTCCGTCGCCTGCACGACGGCGTGCCGTTCGTGATGACGACCGTGCACCTCGCGCCATCCGTCGCCCAGGCGGTGCTGTCGTCGCCCGAACTGCAGGACGGTGCGATTGGCACGCAAACGGTCATCGGCGTGCTCGAGCCGCATCTGGACGAGCCGATTGCCGAAGCAGCACAGTCGATTACGGTCGCACCCGCCGACAGTGCGGTAGGGGAAGCGCTGTCGTGCGAGCCCGGGCACGCGATGCTGAGAGTGGACCGGCTCTATAGCGACACCACGGGCCGACCCGTCGAGCTGTCGGTCAGCCATTTCCTTCCGGAGCAGTACACCTACCGCGTGACGCTGCGCCGTAATTAGTGATTTCGGCGTGTTTAGTCTCGCTCAGGGTGACCCAGCACGCCGAAATCACAGGAGTTCGTCGACGAGGCCCCATCGCAGCGCGGTCTGCGGGTCGACGGTCTTACCGCTGAGCACCAGATAGGCGGTGCGCCATCGGCCGATTCGCCTCGTGATGCTCACGGTGCCCCCTGCGCCGGGAATCAGGCCGAGGCTCAACTCCGGCAGGCCGAAGACTGCGTCCGGCCGCGATTGCACCCATCCGCAGAAGGCGGCCATCTCCAGCCCGCTGCCCAGCACCTGACCGTGCACCTCGGCGCGACAGCGCGGGCCCAACCGGGCCGTCAGTTCGTCGAGCACCAACGCGGGGCTGTGCCGCGTGCGGGCCACGTGGGCGCTGGCCGGATCGGCGAATGTGCCGAACTCGGCCAGGTCGCCGCCGCTGCAGAACGAGGGGCCGTTGCCCGATAACACGACATTGGTCACCGACGGGTCCAGCCGCGCGACCTCGAGCGCTTCGAGCAGTGCCGCACGCGCGTCCGTCGAGAACGCGTTGTGCCGCTGCGGCCTGTTGAACCGGACGTACAGGGTTCCGTCGACACGCTCGGCCTGCACCGGATTCGGGATGTCCACCGGCCGCGCGGGGCCCCGCTCGTCGAGCCAGCGGGCGAACTCCGGTCCGGACTGCAGCGTCGAGTAGGCCACCGATTCGGTGATGACGCCGGCGTACGCGGGTTCGTCGACATCGAGCGCGCGCAGCACGTCGCCGCAGACCGCCGCAGCGATCGGCCATCGCCGGCACCGGTCCTCTAGCTCTTCGAGAGCATCGGGCACCGATGCCACCGTCACGACGCGCCGGTCGTCGCTGTCCTCCTCGGTGAGCGTGAAAAGCGCGTCGTCGGAGGCAGATCCGATCGCGACGACCACACCCGAGGCGAGTTCACCGTCGTGCGTCACGAGTACTTCTTTATCAGCTCCTGCTTGAACATCTTGCCGGATTCGGTCCGCGGCATCTGGGCCTCGAAAGAGATCGACTTCGGGCACTTGTAGTGCGCCAGCCGCTCTCGCAGCCACACCAGGAGCTCCTCACCGAACTCCTCGCTGGCATCGGCGGGGTCGACGGTTTGGACGACACCCTTGACGCGCTGGCCCATCTCGTCGTCGGGGATGCCGAACACGGCGGCGTCGAGCACCTTCGGGTGGGTGATCAACATGTTCTCCGCCTCCTGGGGATAGATGTTGACGCCGCCGGAGATGATCATGTGGTGCTTGCGGTCGGTGAGAAACAGATAGCCGTCCTCGTCGAGGTACCCGACGTCGCCGACCGTCACCCAGCCGTGCTCGTCGCGTGACGCGGCGGTCTTCTCGGGATCGTTGTGGTAGACGAACGGCACGACGCCAAGATCGAAGTAGATCTGGCCGGCCTGGCCGGCCGGCAGCTCGTTGCCGTCATCATCGAGGACATGCGCCACCCCCAGCAGCGGTTTGCCCACGGAGCCGGGGCGTTTCAGCCATTCCTCGGCTGTGATGAACGTGATGCCCGCTCCTTCTGATGACGAGTAGTACTCATCGACGACCGGACCCCACCAGTCCATCATCTGCTTCTTGATGTCGACCGGGCACGGCGCCGCCGCGTGCACCACTCGGCGCAGGCTCGACAGGTCGTATGAATCACGCACTTCCTGAGGCAGTTTCAGCATCCGCACGAACATCGCGGGTACGAATTGTCCGCTGGTCACCTTGTACCTCTGAATGGCCTCCAGGGCGGATTCGGGATCGAACTTGGACATGATCACCGTCGTGACACCCATCGCCTGTGCGCTCATCGACCACAGACACGGCGCGGTGTGGTACAGCGGCGCCGGGCTCAGATAGACGGATTCCGAGTCCACCTGGATCGCCGTCAGCAGCACCGCCAGCATGCTCGGCGTATCGGCGGGCTTGAGGTGGGTGAGTTCGCGGCGAATTCCCTTGGGGCGCCCGGTCGTTCCCGACGAGTACTGGAGCAGATCGCCCTCGAGCTCGTCGTCGATGGGCGTGCTCGGATACTCCCCCACACATTCGGGATAGCGCTGCCAACCGTCGAGATCGTCGTCGGCGATCATCAGCAGATCGGGAAGCACGTCGAGCTCCGCCATTCCCTCGAGGGTCTGGCGCATCGCGGCCGATCCGATCACTGCCTTCGCGCCGCAGTTCTCGATGATGTAGGCCACCTCGGCCGGGGTGAGGTGGGTGCTGACCACGGTGTAGTACAGACCGCTGCGGCGGGCCGCCCACATCGCCGTGGGCAGGTGCTCGTTGTTCTCCATGAGGATCGCGACGGTGTCGCCTTCGACCAGCCCGGCATGGCGGAAGTGGTGGGCCAACCGGTTGGCCCGCTCCTCCAGCTCCTTGAACGTGACGACGGTCCCGGCCGGGTGGATGATGACGGCGGGTTTGTCGGGGGTGGCCTCGGCATGCTCACGAATCTGCATGCGCAGACTCTACGACGTGCGATCTTGACAGGTGTCAAGTGGGTCTAATTTGTCTTGGGCGGCGCCGCTTCATCGCACGAACAGACGCAAAAACCCCCGAAATCGCTCCATTTCGGGGGTTTTCACGTCTGCTCGCCGAAGATCGGGAGCTCGCCGAAGAGTTACTCCGCTTCGAGGCGGTGCTTCAGCGCGTCGAACTCGTCCTTGATGCCCGTCGGCAGCTTCTCGCCGACGAACTCGAACCACTCCTCGATCAGCGGGATCTCCTGCCGCCACTCGTCGGCGTTGACCTCGAGCGCGGCGTCAACATCGGCGGAATCCACGTCGAGACCGGACAGGTCGAGATCCTCGGCGGTCGGGACGATGCCGATCGGCGTGGTGCGCCCGTTGGCCTTGCCCTCGATGCGGTCGATGACCCACTTCATCACGCGGCTGTTCTCGCCGAAGCCCGGCCACAGGAAGCGGCCGTCCTCACCGCGGCGGAACCAGTTGACGAAGAAGATCTTCGGCATCTTCGACTCGTCGGACTGCTTGCCGATGTCGATCCAGTGGGCGAAGTAGTCGCCGACGTTGTAGCCGAGGAACGGCAGCATCGCCATCGGGTCGCGGCGCACGGTGCCGACCTTGCCCTCGGCGGCCGCGGTCTGCTCGCTGCCCATGGTGGCGCCGATGAAGACGCCGTGCTGCCAGTCGCGGGCCTGCGTCACCAGCGGCACCGTGGTCTTGCGGCGGGCGCCGAACAGGATCGCCGAGATCGGCACACCCTGCGGGTCGTCCCACTCGGGCGCCAGCGTCGGGCACTGCGACATCGGGGTGCAGTAGCGCGAGTTCGGATGCGCGGCCTTCTCGTCCGAGTCGGGCGTCCAGTCGCGGCCCTTCCAGTCGATGAGGTGCTGCGGGTCGCCCTCGAGGCCCTCCCACCACACATCGCCGTCGTCGGTCAGCGCGACGTTGGTGAACACGGTGTTGCCCGCCGAGATGGTCTTCATCGCGTTCGGGTTCGACGACCAGTTGGTGCCGGGGGCGACACCGAAGAAGCCGAACTCCGGGTTGACCGCGTACAGGCGGCCGTCCTTGCCGAACCGCATCCACGCGATGTCGTCACCGATGGTCTCGGCGCGCCAGCCCGGGATGGTGGGCTGCAGCATCGCGAGGTTGGTCTTACCGCACGCCGACGGGAACGCCGCCGCGACGAAGTAGGCCTTGTTCTCGGGGCTGATCAGCTTGAGGATCAGCATGTGCTCGGCGAGCCAGCCCTCGTCGTGCGCCATCGCCGAGGCGATGCGCAGCGAGTAGCACTTCTTGCCAAGCAGCGCGTTGCCGCCGTAGCCCGAGCCGAAGCTCCAGATCTCGCGACTCTCCGGGAAGTGGGTGATGTATTTGGTGTCGTTGCAGGGCCAGGGCACGTCCTTCTGGCCGGGCTCCAGGGGTGCGCCGATCGAGTGCAGCGCCTTGACGAAGAAGCCGTCGTCACCCAGCTTGTCCAGCGCGGCCTTGCCCATCCGGGTCATCGTGCGCATTGAGACGACGACGTACTCCGAGTCGGTGATCTGCACGCCCAGCTTGGGATCCTCGGCGCCGAGCGGGCCCATACAGAACGGCACGACGTAAAGGGTGCGACCGCGCATGCTGCCGCGGTACAGGTCGGTCATGAGGCGGCGCATCTCGGCCGGATCCATCCAGTTGTTGGTGGGGCCGGCGTCGATCTCGCGCTCCGAACAGATGAAGGTGCGTGACTCCACGCGTGCGACGTCGGAGGGGTCGGACAGCGCCAGGTAGGAGTTCGGCTTCTTCTCGTCGTTGAGACGCTTGAAGGTGCCCGCCTCGACCAGCTGCTCGGACAGCCGCGCGGCCTCCTCCTCGGACCCGTCGGCGAACACGACGCGTTCCGGCTGCGTGAGTTCGGCGACCTCCTGGACCCAGGCGAGCAGCCCCTTGTGCTTCGTCGGTGCGGTGTCCAGACCTGGAATGGTCGCTGCGGTCATCAAAATCTCCTGTGTACGTTTTCTGCCAGGACTCAGGACCTGGAGCGTAAGCCTGAAAAAGGCTGCACATCCCAGCCGTCCCTGTAATAGAGAGGTTAACGCGGGTGACATACCCGTGGTAATTCGGGACGTGTCCAATCACTCACAGGAACGATTCAGAAAGCCCATCTCAGCGATTTATCGATTCAGCTGATCGGGTCTCCCGGCGCCGGGACTGCTCACAGATCGCGAATTTTCGTGAAATGGCGATCTGTGAGCAGTCTCGGCGGGATTCAACTCGGAGCGGACGGCATCCAGCGCGCGCTGCAGCGACGGAAGCCTGCGATCCCTGTCCTTCGCAGCCTGGGCCCTATGAACCGCATGCTGGCGTAATTCGGCGTCGATCGCGGCGACCCGCTCAGCGGCGGCGCCGCTCTCGACCTCGTCGCGGTGTGCAGACTCCGAGGACAGCGCCGTCTCTGCGACGAGCACCCTGGTGGCGATCCGTTCCTCCAGCGCCGACCGCACCACGTTGGCCACGTCGCTGACCCAGCGATCGAGCACTGCCCGGTCATGCAGCAGCCCGCGAATGCCCACCACCCAGACGGTCATCGCCAAACCCACCGCACCGCCCACCACCAGCCCCGCGGCCGTCATCCCGGGAGCGAGCCCGGCGAACAGCCTGGTCACCACGAGCGCCACCCCGAGACCGAAGCCGGCGCCGAGGATCATCATCAGCTGCGTCTCCTGCCTGCGTGATTTCAACGGTGGGCCGACGATCACCGGCACCGACGGTGCTCCGGCCGCCGGGGCCGACGGCAGATCCAGGTCGTTCGCCACGTCCGCCAGCGCAGCGGTGATGCCCTCGTCCACGTCCTCGACGACTTCGCGCATCCGCGTGCGTACCCGCGGCTCGAAGGCACCGACGCCGTGCCGCGTCACCTGGGCGGCTTCCTCTGCCAACTCTCCGCGCACCGACGTGGTGCGCTGCCGCGCGAAGTGCGAAAGGTGTACATGCGCCTGCTTGAGCCGACTGCGCAGCGCGATCCCACGCTCGCTCTTCTCGAGTCGGCGCCGACGCAGGATGTCGTCGCGCCTGTTGTGCAGGGCGTTGACCCGGGCCCTGCGGTCGGCCCCGTCGCCGCCGTCAAGGTAGTGCGCGATGATGCCCTGCAGGCGGGTTTCCCACGCGCGCAGCCGGTTCCGTCGGGCGACATCCGGATCCGCCAATCGCTGCCGCAGCAGGTCGACGAGCTCATCGATGCGGGGCTCTCCCAGGTCGGGAGCTGCGGCCGCCCCGACCCATTGCACGTTTGCGAAGCGCGCTGCGTGCTGCGTCAACAGCTCACGGTCCTCGGCGAGCACGTCGCGCCAGGTGCGGTGCGCGTCGGTCTTCGACACCACGCCGATCACCAGGTCCGTGTACCTGGTCGCGGAATCGATCAGGGCACAGTCGGATTCCGTCAGCGGCGCGATCGCCGACACCGTGAAGACCACCGCGACGGGCGCGTGCGCGGGGCTCAATTCGTCGGCCTCGACGAACGTGCGCTCGGGCAGCCGGTCGCGCAGCACCGAGATCAGGCTGGTGGTGCCTGCCAGCCACGGGCCGACCACCAGCACGACGTCGCGACTCTCGACACCGGGCGAACGCAGCCCAGGCTCGATCGCGGAAACCACGGCGTCCGCCGCACTCTCCCCGGTCATCGTTGCCCCCCGTACATGACCAGCGAGCCCCGGCAGATGTCGGCCGCGCAGCTGCGGTGTAGCGCGCCGACCGGCCCGTCGCCGTAGCGGCGCCAGTAGATCGCGCGCCTGCGGTGCGCCGCGGGATCGTCCCCCCGGTCGACCCGTATGCCGTCGGCTTCCACCACGTCGACCGCTGCGCCCATCACCGCCAGCAGCGTAGCGTCGCTCGCCAGGAAGCCGGCAATCTGCTGGTCTCCGGATCTTGTTGCGAGCGTGCGTAATTCGGTGATCGCCGTGCACACTCGCCGGTACCGCACCGGCGCGGCGGCCGCATTCACCTGCGCCACCACCGCATCGACGTGGCTCAACCGGCGCAGCAACGCCCGCACCGCCGCGGTGTCGGCTCCGTCCTCGATCGCCAGCACCGCATGGGCGATGCCGAAGCGGTCCAGGGTGTCGACCAGGCGTCGACGCGCTCCCGCCGCGAGCGGATGTGCGGACGCGACGAACGCGTCCACCGAGGTGAGATCCGCCGGAGCGGCCACGAGTGTCCGCAGTGCGGCCGACAGGTCGTCGTCCGGTTCGGCGACGGCGAGCAGGCCGATCATCGGCACCGTCGGAGTACCCGTCGATGTCTGGATCGTCGCCGCACGGCGCTGTGCCAGTGCCATCGGTCCACCGGCACCGAACGCCATCAGATCGGCCTTGTTCAGCACGATCACCATCGGCTTGTCCGGCGCGACCCGGTCCTCGGGCTTGAGAGTCTCGGCGATCACCAGCGCGGTGACGTCGGCCGCGGATTCGTCGGCTGTCAACGCGATGCCTGCGTCGGCGAAGGCGGTGGCCACCGTGGCGCGTCCGACGCCGGGGCGGCCGCATACCGCGACACGCACCGGCGCACTGACGCGACGCACGATCGACGACAGCCGTGGATGGCGGCTCTGCTCGGCGAATCGTGTCAATACGTCGACGAAAATCTGGCGCCCCCTATCTATGACCATCCCGATGTTGGCACTCCGCTCGAGGTGCCAATAGCGGCAGATGGGGCGCCTTGGGATAACCGCTGGCGAGTAGCAGGAAAGGCAACTGTTGGGTATCAATCTGTAACACGATGCGGGTACTCGACCCTTGATGAGCGACGATGGACGGATGCTTTCGGGAAGCGCGGATGCAGGGGCACCACCCGCGTCGCATCGGCATCCCCGGGTAACCAGCTTCCGCACCCGCCGCACCACGCTCAGCGGTGCGCAGCAGGCGACGTGGGAGCGGCTGTGGCCCGAGCTGGGCATGCACGCCCGCGATGGCGACGGTCCTGCCCCGCTACTGGACACCGACTCGTGGTTCGGCCGCAGGGCGCCCATCGTGTTGGAGATCGGCTGCGGAGCGGGCACCTCGACGTTGGCGATGGCCCAGGCCGAGCCCGATATCGACGTGGTCGCAGTGGAGGTCTACCGCCGCGGACTGGCCCAGCTGCTGTCCGGCATCGACCGGGAGAACGTCACCAACATCCGCTTGATCCGCGGCGACGGCGTCGACGTCCTCGAGCACATGTTCGCGTCGAACTCGCTGACCGGCGTCCGGGTCTTCTTCCCCGACCCGTGGCCCAAGGCCCGCCATCACAAACGTCGCCTGCTGCAACCGGCGACCGTGGCGCTGATCGCCGACCGGTTGCGGCCCGGCGGCGTGCTGCACGCAGCGACCGACCACGCGGGGTACGCCGAGCACATCGCCGCCGTGGGCGACGCCGAGCCGCGGCTGCGCCGGGTGCGCATCGACGACGACCTGCCCATGTCGACCGACCGGCCGGTGACGAAGTACGAGCGCAAGGCTCTCGCAGGCCCCGTCGTCGCCGAGTTGCTATGGGAGAAGTCACCATGAGCCTCGCAGAAGACGTTCAAGCGATTGACGAAGAAATAGAGGTCTCGCCCACACAGGCCGACCCGACGGCGCCGGTCGAAGGCACCTCGCGTGTCCTGCTGGTGTGGGACGCGCCGAACCTCGACATGGGCCTCGGCTCGATCCTCGGCGGTCG
Organism: Mycobacterium barrassiae; assembly: GCF_025822765.1. Classification (GTDB taxonomy): domain Bacteria; phylum Actinomycetota; class Actinomycetes; order Mycobacteriales; family Mycobacteriaceae; genus Mycobacterium; species Mycobacterium barrassiae. The sequence goes on from NZ_JACKUK010000029.1 coordinate 139,305, forward strand.
CCCGACCGCCGCGCACCGACCCCGGTTCGACGCGCTGGGCCGCTGGCTGCTGGCCCAGACCGCCGAGCTGTCGGCCGCCCGCCCGGACGTCTCACTGGAGCCCGAGGCCACCGTCTTCACCAACATCGCCCCTGGTAGCGCCGATGTGGTTCGACCCTGGGTGGAGGCATTGCGTAACGTCGGGTTCGCGGTCTTCGCAAAACCGAAGATCGACGAGGACAGCGACGTCGACAGCGACATGCTCAACCACATCGCGCTCCGCAGGAGCGAGGGATTGGCCGGCGTGCTGGTGGCTTCCGCCGACGGGCAGGCATTCAAGCAGCCCCTGGAGGAAATCGCCCGCGACGGCATACCTGTGCGGGTGCTTGGATTTCGCGAACATGCGAGCTGGGCGCTAGCGTCGGATACCTTGGTGTTCGTCGACTTGGAGGACATCCCCGGTGTCTTCCGGGAGCCACTACCGCGAATCGGCCTGGATTCGCTGCCCGAGCAGGGTGCGTGGCTGCAGCCGTTCCGGCCGCTGTCATCGCTATTGACCTCGCGCGTCAACAATTGAACTGCGCAGGTCGCCGCAGAATGAGTAAGGAGCTTTAGGTGTTCGCCTGGTGGGGTCGGATGGTGTACCGCTATCGGTACACCGTCATCGGCGTCATGGTCGCACTGTGCCTGTCTGGCGGCATCTACGGCATCAGCCTGGGTCAGCACGTCACGCAGAGCGGCTTCTACGACGAGGGCAGCCAGTCCGTGCACGCGTCCGTCGTCGCCGACAAGGCGTACGGGCGAGACCGAACCAGTCATGTCGTGGCGATCCTCACTCCGCCGGACGGCAAGAAGGTCGACGACCCCGCGTGGATGAAGAAGACCGCCGACGAACTCAACCAACTCGTGGCCGACCACGAGGACCAGATGGTCGGCTGGGTCGGCTGGCTACGGGCACCCAACAGCGAAGATCCGACGGTCCAGCAGATGAAGACCGCGGACATGTCGCAGACATTCGTCAGCGTCCCGCTCAAGGGTGACGACGACGACACGATCCTGAAGAACTACCAGGCCATCCAGCCCGACCTGCAGAAAGTCAACGGCGGCAATATCCAGCTCGCCGGCCTCAACCCGCTCGCCAGCGAGCTCACCGGCACCATCGGCGAGGACCAGAAGCGCGCCGAGGTCGCAGCCATCCCGCTCGTGTGTGTGGTGCTGTTCTTTGTGTTCGGCGGTGTGATCGCGGCGGCCCTTCCCGGCCTCATCGGCGGCCTGACCATCGCCGGGGCACTGGGCATCATGCGGCTGCTGGCCGAGATCATGCCGGTGCACTTCTTCGCTCAGCCGGTCGTCACCCTGATGGGGCTCGGCATCGCCGTGGACTACGGCCTGTTCATGGTGAGCCGGTTCCGCGAAGAACTCGCAGAGGGCTACGACACCGAAGCCGCCGTGCGCCGCTCCGTGATGACGTCGGGCCGCACCATCATGTTCTCCGCGGTCATCCTCGTGGCGTCGTCGGTGCCGCTGCTGTTGTTCCCCCAGGGCTTCCTCAAGTCGATCACCTACGCGATCATCGCGTCGGTCATGCTCGCGGCGATCCTGTCGATCACCGTGCTGCCCGCCGCACTGGCCATCCTCGGTCCGCGAGTCGATTCCCTCGGCGTGCGCTGGCTGCTCAAGTTCGCCGAGCCGGATCCGATCGTCTCCGACCCGAACAACCCGCGCACCAACACCTTCGCTCTGGCCTCGATCCCTGCGGGCCTGCTGGTCCCGCCGGTCGGCATCGCGCTGGGACACCTTGCGCGTAAACGCATCAGGCAGACCGGCGAACAGGGAGTGCAGTACACGGTCATCGGTCTGACGCTCGGCTACGTCACGCTGCTGGGTGGCCTCGCACTACTCATCTCCTCCTCGAAGGACACCCTGGGCACGGCGCTGTACTGGGTGCTGCTCGGCATCGTGATCTTCGTGGCGGTCGTCGCCGCCGGCGTCGTCCTCGCGCGTTACATCCCGCTCGCTCGTACACCGATCGTGTGGTGGTTGAACTGGCTGGCGGAGAAGACGCAGAAGACGAAGACACGCGCCGAGGTGGAGAAGGGCTTCTGGGGCAAGCTCGTCAACGTCGTGATGAAGCGTCCCATCGCCTTCGCCGCGCCCATCGCGATCGCCATGATCGTGCTGATCATTCCGCTCGGCCAGCTGGCGCTCGGAGGTATCAGCGAGAAGTACCTGCCACCCGACAACGCTGTCCGGATCGCGCAGGAGGACTTCGACAAGACCTTCCCCGGGTTCCGAACCGAACCACTGACGCTCGTCATCGAGAACACCGACGGCCAGCCGGTGACCGACCAGCAGGTCGCCGAGATCCGCAACAAGGCGCTCACCATTCCGGGCTTCATCGAGCCCGACGGTGACGCATCGAAGATGTGGCAACCGCGTGGCGGCGAATCGAGCGATGCCTCGGTGCGCGTCATCCAGAACGGTCTCATCGACCGCAACGACGCCGCCAAGAAGGTCGGTGAGTTGCGGTCGATCACCCCGCCGCGTGGCCTGACGATATCCGTCGGTGGCACACCGGCTTTGGAGCAGGACAGCATCCACAGCCTGTTCGACAGGCTGCCGTTGATGGTGACGATCCTCATCGTCACCACCACGATCCTGATGTTCCTGGCGTTCGGCTCCGTGGTGCTGCCGATCAAGGCCGCGGTGATGAGCGCGCTGACACTCGGCTCGACCATGGGCGTGTTGACGTGGATGTTCGTCGAGGGTCACGGCTCCGGGCTGATGAACTACACACCGCAGCCATTGATGGCGCCGATGATCGGCCTGATCATCGCGGTGATCTGGGGTCTGTCCACCGACTACGAGGTGTTCCTGGTCTCACGCATGGTGGAGGCCCGCGAGCGCGGTATGTCCACGGCCGAGGCGATCCGCATCGGTACGGCCACCACCGGCCGGCTGATCACGGGTGCCGCACTGGTGCTCGCGGTCGTCGCGGGTGCGTTCGTGTTCTCCGACCTGGTGATGATGAAATACCTGGCGTTCGGCCTGCTGATCGCGCTGCTGCTGGACGCGACCATCGTCCGGATGTTCCTGGTGCCCGCCATCATGAAGCTGCTCGGTGACGACTGCTGGTGGGCGCCGAGATGGATGAAGCGCATCCAGGAACGCCTTGGTCTCGGGGAGACCGAACTGCCCGACGAACGTAAGCGGCCCGCGGTGCGCGAGCCCGCCGAGCACCCCGAGGCTCTGGTCGGCGCGGGCGCACCGCTGCGACCTCCGCCGGCCCGTCCGCGTCCGCCGCTCGACCCCACTCATCCGGCCGCCGAGGGTGCGTCGCGTCCCGGCGCAGGCCGGACCGTGGCGCCGCCGCGTACCAACGCACCGTCGAGCACCGGAACGACGCGCATGCCGACCGGCCGCCCCTCCGCGGACGAACCTCAGACGACGCGTCTGACAACCGCCAAGAACGCGGTGCGCAACGTCGTGAGCAACGCCGCGGCGGCCACCCGCTCCGCCGCCGCGCCTCCGGCCCCGCGTCCGCAGCGCGAGGATCGCGAGATCGAGTCGTGGCTCGGCGAATTGCGCGGTACCGGCACGCCGGCCAAACCGCCCACGCCGCCGCCGACGCGTAAGCCGTCGACCGAATCCACCCGCGCGATGCCGGAGCAGTCCGCGGGTCAACCTCCGGGCAACCGACGTCCGGCGCCGCCCGATCCGGGCAACGAGCCCACGACGGCGATTCCCGCGCAAGACGACGACGCCGACGACGCCACGACGGCGATCCCGGCGCAGCGGCCGGAAGACCCGGACACCGCGACGGAGAAGCTCATCGCCCATCAGGAGGGCCAGAAGCCCAAGCGGCGTGGTGGCGGAATGAGTGCGGCGGATCTGCTGCGCCGCGAGGGCCGGATCTAGTCCGTCTCGGCGGCTGTAACGCCACGGCGCGATTGCGCCTGAATTTCCTCCATACGGTTACAACCGGCGGCGCGCAAAGGCGGCGGCGACCCGGCCGATGACGCCACCTTCGGTGTCCCGCTTGGTGACTCGTACGACGATCCAGCCGAGTTCGGTCAGTTCGTCATATCGCCTGATGTCCTTGTTGAAAACGTCCGGGTCGGTCCGATGGTGATCACCCTCGTACTCGGCCGCCACTTTGATGTCTTCCCACCCCATGTCGAGTTCGGCAACCAGCGCACCGTAGGCGTCGTAAACGGGTATCTGCGTCGTCGGACGAGGGAATCCGTTGCGAATGAGCAGCAGACGGAGCCACGTCTCGCGCGGCGACTCCGCTCCCGGATCCACGAGGTCCAAGACCTTGCGGGCGTTCCGAATGCCGTGGCGTCCGCGATACCGGTCGGCCAGCAGCTCGACGTCGGCCATCTTCAGGCGGGTCGCACGAGCGAGCGCGTCGATGGCCGCGACAGCCGAGTCCACGGAATTTCGGCACGCGAGGTCGAGAGCGGTTCTCGCCGGAGTCGTCACCCGCAAGCCGCCGATAACGCAGATCTCGTCGTCCTCGATGCTGTCCGCCCAGGCGACGACTCCAGGAGTGCGCCGACGATTGGCGTCGATGATCGCGGCGGGCAGTCGCGGGTCTATCCAGCGGGCGCCGTGAAGCGACGACGCCGAGAGCCCGGCCAGGATTCCCCGCCGTCTGGATCTCAGCCACGCTCCCCTGGCTCGGACGATGGGCGTGACCCGTACATCCTTGCCGATGTACACGTCCCGATGGAGCGCGACGAAGTCTCGCCTCAGCGTGTGCCGCGTGAGCTCCCCACTCGCGATCGCTTCGCTACCCAGAAAGGGTTGATCCATGGCCGGATTCTGCATTCGGGTGCCGACACCGCGGCGGGCGTAACGCCATGGTGCGATCGCGGCCAAATTCACGCCGTGCGGTTACAACCGGCGCTAGTCGGCATCACCGACGTCGTCGGCTTTGGCGGCGATGACGGGCTCGTCCGCAGTCGACTGAGCGGCCTCTTCTTCCTCTGGGTCATCGGCGAGCAGTACCCTGGCCGCGCTGTTGAGGAACGCCACGGCGGGCACGGCGAGCAGGGCGCCGACGATGCCGGCCGTGACACCACCCGCCGCGATCGCGAGCACGACGGCCAACGGGTGGATCGAGACGGCGCGCCCCATCACCAGCGGCTGCAGCACGTGGCCCTCCAGCTGCTGGACCGCGACGATCAGGCCGAGAGTGATGAGCGCGAAGATCCAGCCCTTCGCAATCAGCGCCACGACGACGGCGAGAAATCCCGCGATCACCGCACCGACGAGCGGGATGAACGCGCCCAGAAACACCAGCGACGCCAACGGAAGCGCCAACGGGATGCCCATGATGGCCAGACCCGCGCCGATCCCCACCGCGTCGACCAGCGCCACCAGGAACGTCGCGCGCACATAGCCGATCAGTGAGCGGAACCCCGCACGGCCGGCTTCGCGGACGCGCGGCTGCACGGTGTCGGGGAAGATCTTGGTGACGAAGCCGAAGATGTTGCGGCCGCCGTGCAGCAGGAAGATCAGCGTGAACAGCACGAGCAGCGCACCGGTGACGATCTCAGTAAGGGTGCTCGCCGTCGAAAGCGCCCCGCTGGTCACCTTCTCCTGGTTGTTGCGCAGCGCCTCGAGGGCACTCTCTCGGATCTGCTGAATCTGTTCATGGCCGACCTGAAGGGGGCTGTGCGCCAACCAGTTTCCGAAGCCTTCGATGCTGTGGCCCACCTGTTCGGCGAGCGCGGGCACACCCTCGATGAACTGGCTGATCACGAAGGTGAGGATGCCGCCGACCACCGCGAAACCGGACAGCAGCATCAACGCCACCGCGAGCCCGCGCGGAGTGCCGAGACGATCGAGGAAGTCCACGGCGGGCAGCAACAGCGCCGCCACCATGGTCGCCAGCGCGACCGGAACGACGATCAGTTCGAGCTTTTTGATCAGCCAAAGCACCGCGAAGACCGCGGCGAAGATCACCAACAGCCGCCACGACCAAGCGGCGGCCTTGCGAACCAGCGGGCTGACCGCCTGGTCAGCATCAGAAAGGCCGGCGGGCATCCCGCCAGCGTAACGGCCCGCCCCGCGGAGTCCACGTATCTCGGGAAACCGCCTCTCACGCTTTACCCTGTAGGGCGTGTCGCACGACGCGCCTGCGCGCGAGGCCCGCGCCGCGCGCGGCAAGTACTGGTGGCTGCGATGGGTGATCATCGCGGTCGCGGTCGTCGTGCTGTCGGTCGAACTGACCCTGGTACGCGATCAGCTCGCCGACGCGTGGCGCAGCCTGTACACGGCCAACTGGTGGTGGGTGCTCGCCGCCGTGGGCGCGGCGATGGCGTCGATGCACTTCTTCGGAGACATCCAGCGCAAGCTGCTGCGCTCGGCGGGCGTGCCAGTGCACCAGTGGCGCTCGCAGGCGGCGTTCTACGGCGGAAACTCGTTGAGCACCACGCTGCCCGGCGGCCCGGTGCTGTCGGCCACGTTCATCTACCGCCAACAGCGCATCTGGGGCGCCACCCCTGTCGTGGCCTCATGGCAGCTGGTGATGTCGGGCGCACTGCAGGTCATCAGCCTCGCGCTGCTCGGCCTTGGCAGCGCGTTCTTCCTTGGCGCCAAACACAACCCGTTCTCCCTGATCTTCACGCTCGCCGGCTTCATCATGCTGATCGTGCTCGCCCAGACCGTGGCGTCACGCCCGGACCTGCTCGACGGCATCGGTGTCCGTGTGCTGTCGTGGGTCAACTATCTACGGGCCAAACCGTCGGACAACGGGCTGGCGAAGTGGCGAGAGACCCTGGCTCAACTCGAATCGGTCAAGCTGTCGCGCCGCCAGATGGGCGTCGCCTTCGTGTGGTCGATGATGACCCTCGTCACCGGTGTGGCGACACTGTTGTTCGCGTGCTTCGCCGCGAGCGGTAAGCCCTCGCTGCTCGGTGTGGTCGTCGCCTACGTCGCCGCCCGTGCCGTCGGTTCGATACCGCTGATGCCCGGCGGGCTGTTGGTGGTCGAGGCCGTGCTGGTACCGGGTTTGGTGTCCAGCGGAATGACCTTGGCCTCGGCGATTTCCGCAATGCTCATCTACCGGTTGGTCAGCTGGATCTTCATCGCCGCTGTCGGCTGGGTGGTGTTCTTCTTCATGTTCCGCATGGAGGCCGACGTCGATCCCGACGCCGCGACCGACACCGCCATCGAGGAACCGCGCCAGCCTGTCACCGACGCCGACGCGCACCACGAGCCCGACCCGTAGCGGATTATGCACCGGCTCATGGGATTCCGGACCGTCACCGCATGCACGGCCGCCGTCATGTTCGTCGCCGGCTGCTCGACCACGTCGGAACCACCCGCAGCGTCCTCATCCCCGACGACGACCTCATCGACGGCCGGCTCCGGGCCCATCCGCGGTCCCCTGCCACCGGTCGCGACACCGTTGGTCGGCAGCGTCCTCGCCGCACCCGTTCCCGTTCCCGCGAGCGACGGCAAGACCCACCTCGCCTACGAGGTTCAGTTGACCAACGTGCTCGCCCAGGAGATAACGCTCACCTCGTTCGTGGTGCTCGACCGCGACGTGTCGCTGCTCAACCATTCCGGTGATCAGCTCGCCGGCTGGACCCGCATCATCGGAACCACTACGCCGACAACGAAAATCGGGCCCGCGCAGACCGCCGTCGTATGGGTGGACCTCGCGCTGGACGAAGGCGCGACAGTGCCGAGCCGGCTTGTGCACGCGATAGGCCTGTCGCTGCCCGACCCCAAGCCGCCGCTGTTCCCCGCGACCATGACCATCGACATCGCGCCGGTCGACGTCGGAACGCGCGAGCCGGTCGTCATCTCGCCACCGTTGACGGGGTCGAACTGGCTCGACGGTGGCGGGTGCTGCGATATGGTCCCGCATCGGATGGCGCTCAACCCGATCGACGGCCAACTCTGGGCGGCCGAGCGATTCGCGATCGACTACGTGCAGCTGGAGTCCGACGCTCGCGAATACCACGGAGACCCGACCGAACTCGAGAGTTATCCGGCGTTCGGCAACGACGTCCGCGCCGTCGCCGACGGTCCGGTGGTGGCCGCAGTCGACGGACTGCCCGAACAGATACCCGGGAAGGTCCCAACAGGACTGGCGCTCGACCAGTACCCCGGCAACCACATCGTCCAAGATCTCGGCGGCGGCAACTTCGCGCTGTACGCCCATCTGAAGACGGGAACGGTCGCGGTCAAACCCGGCGACCGGCTGAGCGCTGGGCAGGTGATCGGCGCCGTCGGCAACACCGGCAACTCCAGTTCGCCACATCTGCACTTCCACGTGATGAGCACCGCCGATCCGCTGCGTTCCGATGGACTTCCCTTCGTGTACACCGATTTTCGGGTCGACTCGCGCATCGCCGTATCGCTGGAGGAACTGGAGGAACTTCCCGACGACCAGCCTGTGCCACTGCAACCGGGCTTAGCCGCGCGCGACGAGAAGGACGTCATGCCAATGAATCTCGATGTGATGACCTATGCCGACTGAAGCGCGTCCCGCGGTGACGGCGTTCCTGACCGACATCATCTGCGTCATCGTCTTCTGCACCATCGGCAGGCGCAGTCACGCCGAAGGACTGACCGTCTCCGGCATCGCCGAGACCGCATGGCCGTTTCTGGTCGGCACACTGGTTGGCTGGCTGCTGAGTCTGGCGTGGCGGCGCCCGGCCGCACTCGTGCCGACCGGTGTGACGGTCTGGGTGTGCACCATCATCGTGGGGATGCTGCTGCGGAAGCTCACGTCTGCCGGAGTGGCCCCGAGTTTCATTGTTGTGGCTTCGCTTTCGACCGCAGTGCTCCTACTGGGATGGCGCGTCGGGGCCCGCCTGCTCACCCGAGGCTGACACCGTCAGGGTCGCTCGCAGCCCGCCCAGCGGCCCGTCGGACAGTTCGATGTCGCCACGATGCAGGGTGGCCTGTTGGGCCACCAGCGCGAGGCCGAGTCCGGAGCCGCCCGGTGCGGCGGTGCTGCCGCGGGAGAACCGGCCCAGCACCGTCTTGTGCTCCTCAGCGGGCAGACCTCGCCCGTTGTCGTCGACGATGATGACGATCATGTCGCCGGTCCGTCGGGCCTCCAGCACGATGCGGGTCGCCTGCCCGTGCGTGATCGCGTTGCGCACCAGGTTGTCGACGGCCAGGCGCAGACCGCTCGGCCAGCCCCAGATGGGTTCGAGGTCGTCCTCTGCCTCGACGACGACCTCGACGTCCGTGTTGAGCCGCATGTTCTCCCTGGCGACCCGGTCCAACATGTCGGCGATGTCGATGGGTTCGCGGTCCTCGACCTGTGCCAGCTGACCGGAGGCCAGTTGTCCGAGCGCGGTGATGATCGCCTCCACCCGGCGCTGCGCCCTGGAGAGGTCCGCGACCACCTCCTGGCGTTCCTCGTCGGGCAGGTCGTGGATCCGCAATGTGTCCAGATCGGCGCGCATCGCCGTCAGGGGCGTGCGTAGCTCGTGGGCCGCGTTGGCGGCGAAATCCTGGGCGGCCTGCAGCGAGTTCGTGGTCGCGCGCTGTGCGGCAGCCAGCCTGCTCAGCATCTCCGACATCGCCTCGGAGAGGTCCTCCGCCTCACGCACGCCCCGCACCTCGGGCATCTGCTCGCTGCCCCGGCTCAATTGCTTGGTGTGCTCGGTGAGCCTGCGCAGCGGTCGGATCGCCGGACCCGCGAGCAGCCATCCCAGCAGAGCGGCGATCAGCACCGTGAGCAGACCAGCCGCGGTGTAGATCGGAATCCTGGCGCGGTTCAACAGAATGCTGTCGGCGCGGATGCCGATCGACATCATCACCCCGTCGGGTTCGTCGACGGGAAGGGTGCGGACCCGATACTCGACGCCGTTGACTTCGACGGTCTCGGTTCCCGGCGGCAGAGGCGGTAGCTGAAAGCCGCGCTGGAACACCACCTGCCCGCTGGATACGGACCGGCCCGTCGTCAACACTCCGCGGCGGGGATCCTGTATCTGCTCGGGATACATGCTGGCGTCGACGATCGCGTCGAGGCGACGATCCAGTTGCGCCGCATCGTTATTCGCCAGCACCAGCGACGTCGCGATCGTGAACACCGCCACGACCCCAGCCGCCGCCGCGGCCGATGCGACAGCGACGCGGGTGCGCAGCGATGCGGATCGCAGAAACCGCGGAACTCTCACGCGCTAAGGCTAAAGCTCGTCACCCGGGTTCGACGGCCCGCCTCAGGCCTCGTCCCGCAGCACGTATCCGATCCCCCGGACGGTGTGGATCACCCGCGGCAGGCCGTCACGCTCGAGCTTGCGGCGTAGGTAGGAGATGAAGACGTCGGCGACATTGGTGTCGACGTCGAAGTCGTACCCCCACACCAACTCGAGCAGTCGCTGGCGACTGAGCACCACACCGGCGTTCTCGGCCAGCACGGCGAGCAGATCGAATTCGCGCTTGGTCAGGTTGACCCGCTCACCGCCTGCGAACACCAGCCGTCGCGCGGCGTCGATGGTCAACGGGCCGACCGTCGTGGTGTCCGACTGCTGGTCGGAGTGGCCGGCCCGGCGCAGCAGGGCGTGCAAGCGTGCGACCAGCTCGCCCAGATCGAACGGTTTCGTCAGGTAGTCGTCGGCGCCGGCTTCCAAGCCTGCGATGCGGTCGTTGACCGTATCCCGCGCGGACAGCACGCAGATCGGAATCTCGTTGCCGAGTGCGCGCAGCGCGGTGACGACGGCGACACCGTCGAGCTCGGGCATCTGGACATCGAGCACGAGTGCGTCGTGCGACTCGTTCGACAGCAGCCGCAAGGCCTCTTTGCCGGTGGCGGCGACCCGAACGTCGAAGCCCGAATGGCGCAGTCCGCGCGCCACGGAGGTCCTGACGTCCGGGTCGTCGTCGACCATGAGCACAGTGCGCCCAGAGCCGTCCCCCGTCGACGGCTCATGCGCACCCCCGAACGGAGGCTTAACTGTCCGCGATGCCGTCGCCGTTGGTGTCGCCGCAGCGGTTCTTGAGGTCCACGAGCGGCTGACGGATTCCGGTCAGATCGGCCTTGGCCTGGGGGTTGGCATCGAGGTAAGCCTTGACGTCATCCTGGACCTCGTCGCGGGGCACGCCCTCGAGGCTCGTGAAGAAAAAGTTCACGTCAGGGTGGGTGAAGAGGTAGGCAGACGTCGCTGCCGAGACACCCGCAGCCACACCAGCCAGGTCCGCCGCGGTGCAGTTGGGCGGGGCGGGTTGCGCCATTGCCGAGGGCATCGCGCCGAACATGATCGCACCGGCGAGCGCGCCGGTTCCCACCGCGCCAGCTACCGCACGTCGGGCAGTACGGGGCGAGAGCAACATGGACAGCTCCTTCTTCGGAAGTGGTAGAGGCCGTAACCGTGAGCGGTTACCGACACCAAAAGCTAAGCAGAATGTTCACAGACTTTCCTGCCTTGGGACCAACGAGTCGCGAGAAACTCGGAAATCGCAGCTCATCGACCCCACCAGCGAAGGCTGCGGGTCGATCTTGACTACGGCAGGCCCGCGATCGCAGTCGTGGGCAGCGGCGCTGTGCCTTGTGAGACCGGCGATACCGCCGACGTTTGCGCCGGTGTCGGCCCGCCCACCGGGCCGGTTGCAGGCCCGCCGGCCGCTGCGCCTGGCAAACTCGCCGGCACCCCGGTGCTCTGCTGCGCGGCCTGTATCAGACCCAGCAGCTGCGGCAGCGTCAGCGGCAACTTGCACCGGCTGGACAGCGTCGCCAGCGGCTGCTGCAGCTGCTGCATGTCCTTGGCGGCTTGCGGGTTCGCGTCGAAGTGCGCCTTGGCCGCCGCGATCGACTGCGGGCCGGGCTGTTGTTTGGCGATCGTCGTCAACGCCTGATTGGTTTGCGGATGCGAATCCAGGTAGTTGCCCGTGGAGGTGGCCACCGATCCGATCGTCTTGGCGACCTCGCTGGCCGCACAGGGGTCCGGCGCCGCACTCGCTGACGGTATCGCCGCGGATGACACCGCGATCGCGACGACGGCTGTGAAACTTGCGGCGATCGATTTCATGACGGGACTCCTCACGGTCTGCGAACCCGGTTTGCGAACGTCTGGGCGCACCGCAAACGCTCGCCACTCGGCGGCAATCGATCCCCGACAACAAAAGTGGCCGATACGGCCGACTCACATAGTGCCATCCGCATCGCGGCGCTTACCAATTCAGCGGGAAGGGGTACAGGAAACTGCCAGCTGACGATCAGGTCGGACGGCCTTGGTGAAGAAGGGGGTTAAAGCTGCCTAAGGCGTTGCTGGCAGGATTCTCGCGGATCCTCGCTATAGCACACGCTGTTGTACGCTCACGCTAGCAACGCCGGGGAGAAAGCGGGGAGTTCGCCATCCAGCAGTTCATGATGCGCTTGAGCAGCACCCTGCGCAGATATCGCTGGGCGGTGTTCGCTGTGTGGCTGCTTCTCCTGGTGCCATCGATCTATCTCGCGGTGACCCAATCGAGTCACCTCACCGGCGGCGGGTTCGAGGTCGAGGGCTCCCAATCGCTGCGCGTCCAACGCGAGCTCGAGGACAACTTCCCGGACCAGGGGGCGTCGCCACTGGCCCTGGTGGCCGCACCCCGCGCCGACGCGTCCTTCGACGACATGAACGACGCGGTCGCCTTTCTGGAACGCGCCGCGGCCGAGGTGCCCAGCGTCAGGATCGTGCCCAATCCTCAGCAGCCCGCTCCACAGCCCGACCGCCCGTACGTCATCACCCTGCAGCTGGACTTCGACAACACCGGCGCGGTGGACGTCGCGAAGAAACTGCGCCAGAAGGTCGGCGTCGACGGCGAGGACCCCGGCGAGATCGAGAACGGCCGGGTCAAGCTCTACGTCATCGGCCAGGGTGCGCTCGGCGCCGCCGCGACGCAGGCCACCAAACACGACATCGCGCAAGCCGAGCGGTGGAACCTGCCGATCGTCCTGATCGTCCTGCTCGCGGTGTTCGGGTCACTGGCCGCCGCGGCAATGCCGCTGGTGCTCGGGATTTGCACCGTCGTCGTGACGATGGGGCTGGTCTATCTGCTGTCGATGTACACCACGATGTCGGTGTTCGTGACGTCGACGGTGTCGATGTTCGGCATCGCCGTTGCCATCGACTACTCGTTGTTCATCCTCATGCGCTTCCGCGAGGAGCTTCGCTCGGGCCGCGACCCCGAACAGGCCGCCGACGCCGCGATGGCCACCTCCGGCCTCGCGGTGGTGCTGTCCGGCCTCACGGTGGTCGCCTCGGTGACCGGCATCTACCTGATCCAGACCCCCGTGCTGGTCTCGATGGCCACGGGCGCGATCCTCGCGGTCACGATCGCGGTGCTGACCTCGACGACGTTGACGCCCGCCGTGCTCGCGACGTTCGGCAAAGCGGCGGCCAAGCGCTCGTCCTACCTGCATTGGTCACGCCGCCCGGAGACCACTCAGTCGCGATTCTGGACGCGGTGGACGGGCTGGGTCATGCGGCGCCCGTGGCTGGCGGCGCTCGGGGCGTCGGCGCTGCTGCTGGTGCTGGCCGCTCCCGCGTTCTCGATGGTGCTCGGCAACAGCATGCAGCGTCAGTTCGACCCCACCCACGAGATCCGCGGCGGGGTGAACGCGGCGGCCGAGGCGCTCGGTCCCGGCGCGCTCGGTCCGGTGCGGGTGCTGGTGAGCTTCCCCGACGGCAATGCCGCCTCGGCGCCGGCCAAGGAACCGCTGCTGGACACCGTCCGCCAGCGAATCGCGCAGGGTCCCAACGTCGTCTCGGTGGCGCCACCGGTGTTCGGCGAGGATTATCGGCACGCCCTGCTGTCGGCGGTGCTGTCGGTGGACCCCGAGGACATGGGCGCGCGTGACACCGTCGACTGGCTGCGCAAAGAACTTCCCGCCACCCCCGGACTCGGCGACGCCCGCATCGACGTCGGCGGGCCGACCGCACTGATCAAGGACTTCGACGATCAGGTGTCCGCGAAACAGCCGCTGGTGTTCGCCTTCGTCGCGCTGATCGCGTTCGTGATGCTGCTGATCGCGATTCGTTCGGTGTTCCTGGCGCTCAAGGGCGTGCTGATGACCGTCCTTTCGGTGGCGGCCGCCTACGGCAGCCTCGTCGTCGTCTTCCAGTGGGGCTGGCTGGAGGCGCTTGGCTTCAAGCAGATCTCGTCGCTGGACAGCACCATCCCACCGCTGGTGCTGGCGATGACGTTCGGCCTGTCGATGGACTACGAGATCTTCCTGCTGACCCGCATCCGGGAGCGGTTCCTGCAGACCGGTAACACCCGCGATGCCGTCGCGTACGGCGTGAGCACCAGCGCCCGCACGATCACCAGCGCCGCGCTGATCATGATCGCGGTGTTCATCGGGTTCGCGTTCGCGGGCATGCCGCTGGTTGCGCAGCTCGGTGTGGCGTGTGCCGTGGCCATCGCGGTCGACGCGACGGTGGTGCGCCTGGTGCTGGTGCCCGCGCTGATGGCGATGTTCGACGAATGGAACTGGTGGCTGCCGCGCTGGCTGGACCGCATCCTGCCGTCGGTCGACTTCGAGAAGCCGCTGCCCAAGGTCGACATCCCCGACCTCATCATCATCCCCGACGACCTGTCATCTCTCGGTCCGACCGGTTCGGAGCTGCGGACAGTGGTCAAGTCGGCGGCGAAGCTGAAAGCCCTTGCCCCCCAGGCCGTTACCGTCGCCGATCCGCTGGCCTTCAGCGGCTGTCAGCCGGTGACGCAGCTGCGCAGCGCCAGCCGCATCAACGGCACGCACCGCGACGGCGGCAACGGCAAGGCGGTGCTGACCGCGGAGCTGCCGGTGCATCCCGTGACGATGTGGCGGGGCCGGCTGTCGGTGGCGCTCGAAGCATTGCAGGCGGAATCCGAACTCGAACGGGCACCGATGGAGCGCACGACGCCCGTCGAGACCACGAACGTGCAACTGCCGACCGGCGACCGTCTGCAGATTCCCACCGGCGCGGAGACTCTGCGGCTGCAGAGCTACCTCATCATGTGCCGGAACAGCACCAAGGACTACGCGGAGTTCGCGGAGTTGGTCGACGCCATGGAAGCTCGAACCGCCGCATTGGTGCTGACGGGAATGGACCGGTACTACTGTGGACAGGATCCGAGGAAACAATGGGTGGCCACCCAGTTGGTGCGCCGACTGGCCGACCCCCAACCGTCAGACGAGCACGACACCCGCATGTCGGGTCCACAGGCGGAGGCTGATTGGGCCAAGGTGAAGGAACGCTGCCTGGCCGTGGCGGTGGCGATGCTGGAGGAGGCGAGGTGACGGTGACTCCCGACGTTCGGGATACTCAGCGCCGTCCGGCCGACGACCGACCGGTCGAGTTCTGGCCCACCGCCGCGATCCGCGCCGCGCTCGAGACCGACGATCTGGCGGTCTGGCAGCGCATCGTGGCGGCGATCAAACGCGACCCCTTCGGCCGCACCGCGCGCCAGGTCGAAGAGGTGCTGCGGACCGCCAAGCCGTACGGCGTCTCCAAAGCGCTCGCCGAGGTGCTCAACCGCACCCGCGAACATCTGGAAGCCAATGAGCGCGCCGAGGTCGCGCGGCAGATCCAGGCGATGCTCGAGAAGTCCGGTCTGGGCCAGCAGGAGTTCGCGTCGCGGATCGGCGTGCCTAACGAGGACTTCGCGACGTTTCTCAGCGGTGACGCCAGTCCGTCCGCATCGTTGATGGTGCGCATGCGCAGGCTCGCCGACCGCTTCGCCAAGATGCGCTCGACGCGCCGCGACGACCGGGCCTGAGCCCCTAGGCTGGCGGCATGAACAGCAACAACAAGGCCGCGATCAGCCTCACCACCGGACTCGAAGATCCCGAGAAGGTCACCGTGGCGTTCCTGGTCGCCGTCGGCGCCGCCGAAAGCGGCCGTCCGACGCTGATGTTCCTGACCAAGGAGGCCGTCCGGCTGGTTGTGCCGGGGGTGGCCGTCGGCACGGCGTGCGACGGCTGTCCACCGCTGGAGGAGTTGATGGAACGCTATGCGAAGGCGGGTGGCCGGTATCTGGTCTGCCCGATCTGCATCAAGTCCAAGCAGCTCGACGCCGACAGCTTCATCAGCGGAGCCGAACCGGGCGGGACGGTCCAGCTCTGGGAATGGATCGGCGACGGCGCGACGACGTTCAGTTACTAGCCGCCCGTGGACATCGAACGCATCCTCCGGGATACCAAAAGCGTGGCGATCGTGGGTGTTTCGAGTGACCCCATGCGCCCGAGCCACGGCGTCTGGCAATACCTGAGGGCGGCCAGCAACTACACGCTCTACCTGGTGAACCCGACGATCAGCGAGATCGACGGCACTCCGGTCTACCCGTCGCTTGCGCACCTGCCCGTCGTCCCTGACATGGTCGACGTGTTCCGCCGCCGCGAGCATCTGCGCTCCGTGCTGACCGACACGATCGACATCGGTGCGAAAACGCTTTGGCTGCAACAGGGTCTGTGGGACGACGACATCGCCCGCGACGGTACCGCGGCTGGGCTACAGGTCGTGATGGACCGCTGCCTGAAGGTCGACCACCAGCGATTTGTGTGCATTCGCGAGCGCTGAGCGCTCCTAAACGCACACAAATCGCCCGGGAAATCTAGCGGGAGTGGATCGGTGACACGTCGTCGACCAGCCAGCGACCGTCGTGTTTGGACAGCTGGACCCGCAATGCGAGCACGGCGGTGTCGGGTGGGCGTCCAGGCGAATTCTGCGTCCCGTGCATGATCACGGCGACGCTGGCGGCGGCCGGTCCGATGGCTTCGACACCCGCGGACACGGTGCTGGCGTGAGCCGTGATGTTCCGGCTCGCCAAATCCTTTGCCACCGTGTCGAATTCCTTCTTGAACGCCTCCGCACTCTCCGGTGACATCCTCGCTGCGGCGCGTTCGATCGACCCGGTCGGGTTCTGCGGGGTGAACGTCGCCGACGCCTCCGCCACGCTGGTGGCGATGCCGACGACTTCGGCGGTGTCGTTGCGCAGGTTGCGGTCGGGCACCGACCAATTCAGGTAGCCGACGACCACCGCGGCCGCCAGCGCCACCGTCGCGCCTCCGGCCACCGCCAGCCGCAGCCGTGGCCCGTCGTCGTCGGTGCCGACGCTGACCCCGTCCCTGCGAGCCAGCACCGCGTTCACCACGACGGCCTGGACGATGAGAAGGCACAGCACCGAACACGCCGAGACCCACCACAACGGCCATCCGAGCGCGATGCCGATGTAGACGAGCGCGGCGATTGCAGCCAGCGGCGGCAACACATCGAACGCCAGAATGCGCCAGGCGTATCTCATCGGATCGGTTCCAGCCGCGAGATCATCAGCCGGCCGTCGATGTCGGAGACGTCGAGGCGCAGCGTCCAGCGCACCGTCTGGGGCTTTTCGCTGCCGGCGTTTTCACTGATCGACGTCGCCACCACCATCACGGTGTCGGTGCGCGACGCGAACTCGGCCATCTCGGGCGCCGATGGCAGGGGCTGCCCCTGCGCGTTCGGCGGTTGATGGTGGACGTACTCCACAGCCACCGAATCGATCTGGCCGGTGGTGCGCGACTGCAACTTCTGAACCAGCTCCCGGTACGGCTTGACCGAGGCGTCGAAGTCGGCGTTCAGCTGTCCGACAGTGCCCTCGTGGAGCCGGGCCAGGCTGGCGTCGACGGTGTCCTTGTTCATGTTGATGAGCACGCTGGTCCAGTCGGCGGCGGCCTGCATCGCGCGGGTGCGGTAGCGCAGTTCCTCAGCGTCGCTGCGGTGCTGCGTCCAGATCAGGGCGGCGAGCACGATCGCTGCGACGGCGATCACACCGATCACCGCGGAGCCGATGCCGTAGCCGGAAATACCGGGACCAGCGTCGTCCTGCACGTCGTCGGGCATGCGCGTGAGGGTACCTGGCGCGCTGTGCCGCGCGGCCCCGACGACCTGTCTGGCACCCTGGTGGGGTGACGGTAGAAACGACGCACGGCGCAGCGGGAGCGACCATCAGATCCGGTATCGACCTGAGCTACGTCGACTCTGACGCCCGCCCACAAGACGATCTGTTCGGCCACGTCAACGGCCGCTGGCTGGCCGAGTACGAGATGCCCGGCGACCGGGCCACCGACGGCGCGTTCCGCGCGCTGTACGACCGCGCCGAGGAGCAGGTCCGCGACCTGATCACCGAAGCCGCATCATCCGGCGCCGCAAAAGGCACTGACGAGCAGCGCATCGGCGACCTGTACGCCAGCTTCATGGACGAGCAGGCCGTGGCCGCGCGGGGCGTGCAGCCGCTGCTGGACGAGTTGGCCGCCATCGACGCCGCCGCCACCCCCGAGGCGCTGGCCGCGGTGCTCGGGGCCTTGCAGCGCACCGACGTCGGCGGCGCGACGGGAATCTACGTCGACACCGACTCGAAGAACTCCACCCGCTACCTGGTGCACCTGACCCAGTCCGGTCTGGGCCTGCCCGACGAGTCGTACTACCGCGAGGAGCAACACGCGGAGATCCTCGCCGCCTATCCGCGCCACATCGCCGCGATGCTCGGACTCGTCTACGGCGAGGAGAGCCAACACAACGAGTGGCAGGCGACGGCGGAGCGCATCGTCGCGCTGGAGACCAAGCTGGCCGCGGCACATTGGGACGTGGTCAAGCGCCGCGACGCCGATCTGACCTACAACCTGAGGACCTTCGCCGATCTGCCCGAAGAGGCGCCCGGCTTCGACTGGTCCGCATGGGTGACGGCGCTGGGACTCACGCCGCAGAAGGTGGCCGAAGTCGTTGTCCGCCAACCCGACTACCTGACCGCTTTCGCCGCCGCCTGGGCCTCCGAAGACATCGAGGACTGGAAGTCATGGCTGCGGTGGCGGGTGATCAACTCCCGCGCGTTCCTGCTGACCGACGACCTCATTGCCGAGAACTTCGAGTTCTACGGTCGCAGGCTCTCGGGCACCCAAGAGATCCGCGAGCGGTGGAAGCGCGCCGTGTCGCTGGTCGAGGGGCTGATGGGCGACGCCGTCGGAAGACTTTATGTCGAGCGGCATTTCCCGCCCCAGGCCAAGGCCCGGATGGACGAACTCGTGGCCAACCTGCGGGAGGCCTACCGCGTCAGCATCAACTCGCTGGAGTGGATGACGCCGCAGACGCGTGAGCGGGCGCTCGCCAAGCTCGACAAGTTCACGCCCAAGATCGGTTATCCGGCGAAGTGGCGCGACTATTCGTCGCTGGTGATCGAGCGCGACGATCTGTACGGCAACTATCTGCGCGGATGCGCGGTGGAGTATGCGCGGGAGGTGGCCAAGCTCGGCGGGCCCGTCGACCGCGACGAGTGGTTCATGACCCCGCAGACCGTCAACGCGTACTACAACCCCGGGATGAACGAAATCGTCTTCCCCGCTGCGATTCTGCAGCCGCCGTTCTTCGACGCCGACGCGGACGACGCCGCCAATTACGGCGGTATCGGGGCCGTGATCGGCCATGAGATCGGGCACGGATTCGACGATCAGGGCGCCAAGTACGACGGCGACGGGAACCTGGTGGACTGGTGGACCGATGAGGACCGCGCCGAGTTCGGTAAGCGGACAAAAGCTTTGATCGAGCAGTACGACGAATACGTGCCGCGGACGCTGAGCAACGGCCACCACGTGAACGGCGCGTTCACCGTCGGCGAGAACATCGGCGATCTGGGCGGCCTCTCGATCGCGCTGTTGGCCTACCGGCTGTCGCTGAAGGGTGAGCCGGCGCCGGTGATCGACGGGCTGACCGGCGAGCAGCGGGTCTTCTTCGGCTGGGCGCAGGTGTGGCGCACGAAATCCCGTGACGCCGAGGCCATCCGGCGGCTCGCGACGGACCCGCACTCGCCACCGGAGTTCCGGTGCAACGGCGTCGTCCGCAATATGGATGCGTTCTACGAGGCCTTCGGGGTCGACGAGTACGACGCGCTGTACCTCGATCCGCAGCGGCGGGTCCGGATCTGGAACTGACGAATAGACGCGAAATCCCCCAATTCCGCAAGGATTTGGGGGATTTCGCGTCTTCTCGCGGTGGAAACCGCGGCTAGAACATCTGCCAGTCGGAGGCGCCGTCGGGTTTGTTGTACAGCCCCACGGAGTTCTTGATGACGACGGGGTCACCACTGCCGAAGTTGTCGTAGAACCACTGCGCATCTTCCGGGCTCAGGTTGATGCAGCCGTGGCTGACGTTGCTGTTGCCCTGCGCGCCGACCGACCACGGTGCGCTGTGAACGAAGATGCCGCTGTTGTCGATCCGGACGGCGTCCTGCACCTTGAGCTTGTAGCCCTCGGCGGAGTTGACCGGCACACCGTAGGTCGACGAGTCCATGATGATGTCGGCGAACTTCTCAAGCACGTAGTAGGTGCCGTTCTTGGTCTCGTAGCCCTTCTTGCCCATCGAGACCGGGAACGTCTTCACCAGCTTGCCGTCACGCATGATCTCCATCTCATGCGTGCTGTTGTCGACGGTCGCGACCAACTGTTCGGGGACGGTGAAGCTCGACTTGGTGCCGGCGGCGTCGATGTAGACGGTGGTGCCGGCGGGCCAGAAGTCCTGCGGACGCCACCGCAACTGCGTGTCGCTGGTCCAGTAGAACCTGCCGGGAACCGGCGGCACGGACGTGATGTGCACGGCGTCCTGGGCCATCTGCCGGTTGGCGATGGGCCGCTGGAAGTTGATGTAGATCGGCTTGGCGGCCCCGACCTTGGCACCGTTGGTCGGATTGAACGACGGCGGCAGGAACGGCGGCTCGCCGATGAACGGCGTCGGGTTCTGCCCCTCAGGCGTTCCTTCCGGGATGGCCATCGGCTGGGGCTGCCCAAAGAGCGGCGGCGGCGGGGGCGGCAGAGGCGCACCGAACTCAGGCGGCGCAGGCGGCCCGGGCGGGGCGGGCGGCGGGAATGCAGCCGGAACCGCCTCAGGCGGCAGCGGTGGCGCGGGCGGCGGCACTGGTGCGGCGGCCGGATCGACCGGAGCGGGCGGCGGTGGCGGGGCTGGTTGAGCCAGCGCTGACGGGGTGCTCAACACCATCCCGCCGACCAACCC
Source organism: Mycobacterium barrassiae (assembly GCF_025822765.1). Lineage (GTDB taxonomy): Bacteria > Actinomycetota > Actinomycetes > Mycobacteriales > Mycobacteriaceae > Mycobacterium > Mycobacterium barrassiae. Next base: position 160,262 of record NZ_JACKUK010000029.1, read on the forward strand.
AGCCGCCATCACAGCGGTAATCAGGCGCCTTCTCATCGGCTGCCGCATACATGACCTCCCAGTCGCACAACTTCGTCCAGTGTGGCACAGCGCCCCACGTGATTTTTACGATCGCAATGCCGCGAAACCCCTGACCACCGCGCCGCGCAGGGCGCTGACCTGCTGTGTTTATCGTCCACAGGAGCCAAACGTTACGGCTCGAACGTACGACTCGAACGTACGGCTAAGAGCGCACCAACCGGGCGATGGCGGCCGACGCCTCGGCAAGCTTGGCCTCGGCCTCGGTGCCGCCCTCGGCGACGGCCTGGCTGACACAGTGGCCCAGATGCTCGTCGAGCAGCCCCAGCGCGACGGACTGCAGTGCGCTGTTGACGGCACTGATCTGGGTCAGCACGTCGATGCAGTACTTGTCCTCGTCGATCATCTTCGCGATGCCGCGAACCTGACCTTCGATCCTGCGCAACCGCTTCGCGTAGTTGTCCTTCTGCGGCGAGTAACCCGGCTCGGCGTTTTCCTCAGCCATCACTGCCCGCCTTTCAGCATCTGAGTCATCTGGGTGATCTCTGCCTGCTGCGAATCGATGATGGACTGCGCCATGCGCTTGACGTCCACGTTCTGGCCGTTGGCCACCTCGGCCTTGGCCATCTCGATGGCCCCCTGGTGGTGGCCGATCATCGACTGCAACCACAACGTGTCGAACTCCGGGCCGGACAGCGACCGGAGTTTGGCCATCGTCGCGTCGTCGACCATGCCCTGCATCGCACCGTGGTGACCGCCTGCGCCGTGCGAGGCGTCGTCATCGGGATTTTCGTCCCATTGCACGAGGAACACCCGCAATGCGTTGATCTCGGGCTGCTGTGCAGCGGTGATCTGGTTGGCCAGGGCGATCAGTTCGGGATCGGTGGAACGCTCGGGCACCAGGGCCGACAGCTCGATCGCCTGCTGGTGGTGCGGAATCATGTTCTCCGCGAACGCACGGTCGTCGGCGTTGAAGCCCGCAGGCTCCATGCTGACGGTGGACTCGCGGGTCGTACCCGCGTCGGTCTTCTCCTCCGAACTCGAGCACGCGGACAGGAACAGCGCGGCGAAGACGGCTAGGACAACGACGGGGACGAGGGCTGCGGTACGGGTGACGCGATCCGGCATGACGCCACCATACCGGATACCCCAGAGGGGTATAAATATCGGTTTGGCCGGGTGAAACACCGGGGGCATACTGGCTGCCATGCCCTCAGACTCCGCTAGCCCCGATATCAAGCCACGCAGTCGCGACGTCACCGACGGCCTCGAGAAGGCCGCCGCCCGCGGGATGCTGCGCGCGGTAGGCATGGAGGACGGCGACTTCGCCAAACCGCAGATCGGCGTCGGGTCGTCGTGGAACGAGATCACCCCGTGCAACCTGTCCCTGGACCGGTTGGCCAAGGCCGTCAAGGATGGGGTGCACGCCGCGGGCGGATACCCGCTGGAGTTCGGCACCATCTCGGTGTCCGACGGCATCTCGATGGGCCACGAGGGCATGCACTTCTCGCTGGTGAGCCGCGAGGTCATCGCCGACAGCGTCGAGACCGTGATGCAGGCCGAGCGCCTGGACGGTTCGGTGCTGCTGGCCGGCTGCGACAAGTCGCTGCCCGGAATGCTGATGGCGGCGGCCCGGCTCGACCTGGCGAGCGTGTTCCTCTATGCCGGGTCGATCCTGCCCGGTATCGCCAAACTGTCGGACGGCAGCGAGAAGGAAGTGACGATCATCGACGCCTTCGAGGCGGTCGGCGCGTGCGCGCGCGGACTGATGTCGAGGGAGGACGTCGACGCGATCGAGCGGGCGATCTGTCCCGGCGAAGGCGCCTGCGGCGGCATGTACACGGCCAACACCATGGCCAGCGCGGCCGAGGCGCTGGGCATGTCGCTGCCCGGCTCGGCCGCTCCCCCGGCCACCGACCGCCGCCGCGACGGGTTCGCCCGGCGCAGCGGCGAGGCCGTCGTCGAACTCTTGCGCCGCGGGATCACCGCGCGCGACATCCTGGTCAAGGAAGCGTTCGAGAACGCGATCGCGGTGGTGATGGCGTTCGGCGGGTCGACCAACGCCGTGCTGCACCTGCTGGCAATCGCACACGAGGCGAACGTGAAGCTGTCGCTGGAGGACTTCACCCGCGTCGGCAACAAGGTGCCACACCTGGCCGACGTCAAACCGTTCGGCTCGCACGTGATGACCGACGTGGACCGGATCGGCGGGGTGCCGGTGGTGATGAAGGCGCTGCTGGATGCCGGACTGTTGCACGGCGACGTCCTGACCGTCACCGGGCAGACCATGGCACAGAACCTCGCCCACATCGCACCGCCTGACCCGGACGGCAAGGTGCTGCGGGCGCTGTCCGACCCGATCCATCCCACCGGCGGCATCACGGTCCTGCACGGGTCGCTGGCGCCGGAAGGCGCGGTGGTGAAGTCGGCAGGCTTCGACTCCGACGTGTTCGAAGGCACCGCAAGGGTTTTCGAGCGTGAGCGGGCTGCTCTGGACGCTCTCGAGGACGGCACCATCACCGCAGGCGACGTCGTCGTCATTCGCTACGAGGGCCCCAAGGGGGGTCCCGGCATGCGGGAGATGCTGGCCATCACCGGCGCCATCAAGGGTGCGGGTCTCGGCAAGGATGTGCTGCTGATGACCGACGGCCGCTTCTCCGGCGGTACCACCGGACTGTGCGTCGGACACGTCGCACCCGAGGCCGTCGACGGCGGTCCCATCGCCTTCCTGCGGGACGGCGACCGCATCCGTCTCGACGTGGCCAAGGGCACCCTCGACGTGCTGGTCGATCCGGCCGAATTCGATTCGCGCAAGGTGGGTTTCGAACCACTACCGCCGCGCTACACCACCGGCGTGCTGGCCAAGTACACCAAGCTGGTGGGCTCTGCCGCCGGCGGCGCCGTCTGCGGCTAGCGCTACGTCAGCCAACCGCGAATTCGGCATATACCGCTGGCAGGAATCCGGCCAGGTGGTTCATCTCCTGCGCGCAGTGCACCATAAGGTCTCGCGGATCCGGTAGCTGGTGCGCGGCGATGGGCCGAATCACCGTGTCGGTCAGCGTATTTCCCTTCCGCAGCCCGATGTATGGCCCGCCCATCCAGAACCGGGACCGCATCTCGGTACCGTTCGCGGTGGCCCGCACGTGGTGTACGAACCAACCGATGTCGACAGGCACCTCCGAGGATCCCAGCCGGGCGCACACCGCGACGTCACCGCCGAGGCGCGCGGCGTCGAGCCCGATCACCTGGGGTTCCACGAATTGGATCGCGGCCTTCGCGTACGCCGACCCGAGGTACTCCTCGATCAACGATGTGCGCCCGACCCAACTGCCGTCGGGGCCGCCGTCACTCCAGCGCGCCGACGCATGCGCCCGCGGATGCCACAGCTTATAGCGTCGCGAATCGCTCCCGTGCCAGCCGAACCACCAGTCCCACATCGCGGGGCTGACACCCGGCATGTCGGTGCGCACTGACACCTGGAAGCCACCGCCACGCAGCTGACCGTAGCCGTTCTCGGTCTGCTGGTAGCCCTCGTCGAGAATCCTTCCCGCAGAATCGAATCCGAGCAGGGTCTGATCAGCCTGCGGACCGTGCTCCAGCGCGACCACCACATGCCTGGGCAGCTCGGCCATCTCCGGATTGAAGTACTTGCCCCACGGGGTGTCCGCGTCGCCATCGCGGTAGCCCAGATATGCGCTCATCACACCCGTCCCATCCACGGGTAGAAACGGCTGTCGGGATCGTATGCGGCGCGGGCCTTGTCCAGCCGCGCCATCGCCTCATCGGTGGCGAACCGCGCCGGCCGTTGGCCGAGATTCTCGTCGGCCAACTGGATTCCGGCCGCCAGGTGCGCCATTTCGGCCATGTTGGCCCGGGGCCAATCCGCGTACTTGTCGTCGTCGGCCTCGTCCAGCCAGCCCCCGTAGAGCGCCAGGTAGATCTCGGCTTCGACGCTGTAGGCCATGTCCTGGCGGGTCGGTGACGGTCCCCAGTTCAGCCACAGGAAGTGCGCCGGGTGCGGCGGCATGGTGTCGAGGATGCGTTGGATCCCCGGCATCAGGTCCTCCGCCGACGCCGACGTCCACATGTTGTCCGCGGAGTAGCGGTGATCCTCGAGGTAGTTGCCCATCACGGCGGTGTACCAGGTCGGTAGATCCGTTGGGGCGTAAGGGACTTTGGTGATGGCCTTGTCAATGGCCGGGCAGGTGCCCAGGAGCGCGAGCGCTTCCTCGGCCTCCCTCTCGTTGTCCGCGAACACCGGCGACGCGAGCAGGATCGCGGGACTGTCCATCCCGATATCCGGCACGCTCTTGGTGGCGAGGATCTGCAGTTCCACCCTGCGGTCGACGTCGGCACTGATAGCACGCGCCCAGGTGAACACCTCGTCGGCACAGTCGAACGGGTAGACGTACAGGCTCATGCCGCAGACGGCGGGCTTGGCGTACAGCTTGAGGTGAAACGCGGTCACGACCGCGAAGAAGCCGGGGCCCGCGCCTCGCGCCGACCAGTACAGGTCGGGGTGGTTCTCGGCGTCGATGTATAGCTTCTCGCCGTCTGCGGTGATCACGTCGAGACCGATCACGCTCTCGCACGCCGGCCCGTAGACCCGGCTGTTCCAGCCGTAGCCACCCTGGAGCAGATATCCGCCGATACACACGCCCTTGCAGTGACCGGCGGGGAAGAACAGGCCCTCGGCGTCCAGTTCAGCCGCGAGGATGCTGCCACCCTTGCCGGGGCCCGCCACCGCGACCATCTTGTCCTTGTCGATGGTCGCCTGATCGAACCCGTGCATGTCGAGCAGGAGACCGCCGTCGCGTAGATGGTTGGCCGCCCAACTGTGGCCGCCGGACCGAATGCCGACCTGGAGATCGTTGGCCTTCGCGTAGGCAAGTGCGGCGACGATGTCGTCGTCGTCGCGGGCCTGCACGATCACCGCCGGAAACCGGTCGGGCACCCGCTGGTTCCACACGGTCGAGCGCCGGGCGGTCTCGTAACCCTCGTCGCCGCGAACGAAGTATCGCCCTTCTGGAAGCGTCACCGGGACCTCCTAGATTCGCAATCCGAATCTCTGCGGTCCGGATTGCGGATCAATATAGTGAAGGAGTGACGCGCGCGGACCAGAATCGACCAACTGATTTCGCACGTTCAGACGGCATTCAGGTGCTGCGTCGCGCCGCTGCCGCCCTCGACGAGATTGCCGCCTCACCTGGGCAACTTCGGCTGGTCGACCTCGGCGCCCGGCTCGGCCTGGCCAAGTCGACGGTGCGCCGGCTGCTGGTCGGCCTGGTCGAGATCGGGTTCGCGTCCATCGACGAGGACGGCCGGATCAGCCTCGGCGAACGGCTGCTCGCGCTCGGCGGCGCCGACGACGCGAGCCTCACGATGCAGTTTCGGCCGACGCTCGACCGGCTGGCCCGTACGACGGGCGAAACAGTGGATCTGTCCGTGCTACGCGGCCGACAGATGCTCTTCATCGATCAGGTCCAGTCCACCCATCGGCTGCGCGCGGTGTCGGCAGTGGGCATGCGGTTCCCGCTCGAGACGACGGCCAACGGCAAGGCTGCGCAGCAGCTGCTGGGTGATCCGACGGCGAATCTCAGCGGTATCGCGTTCGATCGCGACGAGCACACCGCGGGTATCTCGGCGGCCGGGGTCGCCGTCAGGACGGTTGGCGGTCACATCGTCGCGATATCGGTGCCCGCGCCCAGCGAGCGGTTCAACGCGAACGAGGCCCGGATCGTCGACGCGCTGCGCGAATCCGCCCAGGCGCTCGTCACCTGACCATGGCGACCGCGAAACCGTCCCAGCCCTTGGTGCCCACGGTCTGGATCGCCGCGGTGTCCAGCCGTGGATGCGCGCCCATCATCTCCAACATGTCGCGCACAGCACGGGCCTGATGGTCGTCGGCCGCGGGATCGAGGACTCGGCCGAAGCGAGCGATGTTGTCCACCACGATGATCGAGCCGGGGCGGCCCAGCTTGATCGCCCACTCGACGTATGCGACGTTGTTCTCCTTGTCGGCGTCGATGAACGCCAGGTCGAAGATCTCGCCGCGCTCGGCCAGGTTCGGCAAGGTGTCCAGTGCGGCGCCGACGATCACGTCGACGCGGTCCTCGACGCCGGCGCGCGCGAGGCTCTGGCGAGCCACTTCGGCGTGCTTCGGTTCGAACTCCAGTGTCACGACATGACCGCCGGCGCCGACGGCGCGGGCCAGGTTGATGGTGCTGTAGCCGGCCAGCGTGCCGATCTCCAGGATGCGGGTGGCATGCGTCGCCTTCGCAAGTAGATACAACAGCCTGCCGTGTTGTGCCGACACCTCGATCGCTGGCATACCCGCCGCATCAGCCGCTGCCCGCGCCGCCGCCAGAGCGTCGTCCTCGGTATGCAGCAGTTGATTGAAGAGCTGATCAAGCTCCTTCGGGTCGGGCCCTTCCACACGGGACACGTTATCGGACACCCTCTTTCGCATAGACCACCCGCAACACATGGCCGACCTCCGGGCCCATTACCGCTCCCGCCAGTTCACAGAACGTGGCGATGAACTGGGGCCCGTGCGGCGGCTCGGCGGTGCACAGGTGGTGGGCGATCTCGTGGAGTACGACCAGCTCGCGTAACGCCCAGGTGGTGCGGCCTTCCGGCACGGCGATGACCGCGCCGTCGTCGTCGCGTTCGTAGTGCGCTGCGGTGACCCCGCGCCTGGCACGCACGGTCAGCGGTCCCCTACCGGGCCACGACTCGCGGACCACCGCCATCCCAAGCACGTCGTCGACGTAGCGCTGCACCGACTCCATCGATGCGAAGCGGCCCTCCGGCGGCAGCGTCAGCTGTGTGCCGAAGAAGTCGACCATCCGGTTGCCGTGCTCGGCGGCCCGGTCGAACAGCGTGCGGACGAATTCCTCTGCAGCGTAGACCTTCGACCGCTGGGTGTCCCTGGCGGTCACCGCTCCACGGCCGCGCGCGCACCGCCCAGCTCGGGGCTGGTGCCCAGCCGGGCCTTTCGTCCGGCGCGATCGCCCGCGCGCCGCGCCGCGGACGAGTACCCCGCCGTCGCACTGGTGGCCCGCCACGTGCCCCGGGCTTCTGAGGTCTGCCGGTAGAAGTCCTTGAGCTCGATGTCCTTGTTCCGCAACGCGATAGCGGTGCCCGGTCTGCTGTCGCGCCCGTTGGTGGCCTCCCGCTGCGCCTCCTCGCGCGCCTCGGCCAGCCGCTTGCCGATACGTGCGCCGAACGCGAGCTGGAAGTTGATGCGTGCGGTGATGGTGGGCGTCGGACGGTGCGCGCCCGACGCGATGTAGGCCTCCGATGCCCGCACCATCTGCGTGACCAGACTGGCGTAGAGCGCATGGCTGGCATCGATGTCCTCACCGAACCCGTAGGCGTAGACGAAGGTCGAGTTCGACGCGACGTCGCACTTCACATCGTTGGCCATAGCGATCACCGTGAACAGCTGCACGTAGGTGCGCAGCCCGCGCGTCCCCGCGTTGCCGATCGTGATGGTGCGCTGCACCGGTGTCTGCGCCTTGGTGCGGTTGGACGAATGCGACCGCGCGACCGCCAGGTCGATCGATGTCGCCGTCGCCAGCCGCTGCGCGGTCGCCATGAACGCATCGGCCTCGTGTGTGTTGTCGGTCCCCTCCGCCTGCCGGAGCAGCGCGGCGATGCGCGCCAGCATCTTGTCGTCAGTCATCCGCGATTCCCCACCGCTGTTCGCGAGTCAGTCATGGGCGCCAGATTAGGACTACCTGCCGACAAAGGCGTCGAGCGCATTGGTGAGTTGTGGAGAAAGTGGATCCTGCTTGGCGTAATTGGCCACGTTGTCCGTGGGATCGTCGCGCAGCACGTGGTTGACGCCCTGGAGTTCGACCACCGTCAGTGCGGTGTGCTTGAGCGCGTCGACGAGCGGTCTGATGGATGTGCACGTCGCCTGCGCATCCGCGTCCGAGCACGTCAGCAACACGGGCATACCGGCAGGGATCTTGGCGGCCAGGGTGAGCGGATCGATCTTGTCGGCCTCGACGACGGCCTTGACGTTGCCCTGGTTGAGCAACGCCCCGAGCCCCTCCGGGAGATTCTCCGCCGCGGTGCCCTCGGTGCGGACCTGCTCGACGGCGGCCAGCCAGGTGTTGAGCGCCTCCGGCGAAGCGCTGGCACGCACCCGGTTGGTGATGATGTCCAGGTATCGGCCCGGCAGCGGTTGAAAAAGGCCCAGCGAGTGGATCTTCGGCGCGTCGGCGCCGGTGTCGGTCGCCAGTGCCATCGCGTGGATGGTGCCTTCTCCCACGGCGTAGACGGAGATGCGGGCCTTGTCGGTCCCGGGTTGCTCGGCCAGATAGCTCACCGCGGCCTTGGCGCCGGAGGTGTAGACGGAGCTGACGACGTCCGTGGGGCGCTGCGCGTACGGGCCGAGACCCGTCTTGCCTGTACCGACCTTGTCGAAGCGCAGGCTGGCGACGCCCTTGTCCGACAACAGTTCAGCGAGTTGACGCATGTTGCCGACCGGCCCCGCGACGGCGTTGTCTCCGTTGCGGTCGGTGTTGCCGCTCTCGGAGATCAGCAGCGCCGCCGGTCCTTGCGCGGCGTCTTGCTGGTGGCGATAGGTGCCGTAGATGGTCAGGCCGTCGGCGGTGAACGTGACGTCCTCGTCGACCCAGCGGGGCGCATCGTCGGACGACCCACACGCCGCCAGGACTAGCGCCAACGAAAGCAGAACGCCTGCAACGGCTTTCAAAGCTTGGCCTCGATCCACGAGGTGACGTCGTCGAGCACCACTGCTTTTTCGGGCTCGTTGAACACCTCGTGGTACAGCTCGGGATACACCTTGAGGTGAGCGTCCTTCGACCCGACGCACTCCAGGAGGTGGTGGCTGCCCGCGACCGGGATCAGCTTGTCCTGCTCACCGTGCACGACCAGAAGTGGCGCGGTCAGCGCGCCGGCACGCTGGGGCATGGTCTCGCCGACCTTGATGAGCGCCTTGGCGATGCCCGCAGGCAGCTTGCCGTGATGCACCAGCGGGTCGGCTTCGTAGGCGGCGACCACCTCGGGGTCGCGGGACACCGCGTCGGTCGGGAGTTTCTCGACGGGCAGGCCCGGCAGGATGCTGCCGACCGCCTTGGCGACGCCGATCATGAACGACGACACCGCGTCTTGGGCGTAGACGGCGGGACCGGACAGCACCATCGCCGTGTAGTCGTCAGGATGTTCGACGCCGTATGTGAACACGACGCCGCCGCCCATGCTGTGGCCGACCACGATCCGCGGCAGGTCGGGATGATCGGCGGTCGCGATGCCGACCAGGGTGTGGAAGTCGCCGGTGTACTCGTCGATGTTGCGCAGGTACACCCGCTTGCCGCCGGATCGGCCGTGCCCGCGAAGGTCCAGCGCGTAAGTGATCAGCCCCGCCTCGCCGAATCGCGCAGCCACGTGGTCGTAGCGGCGCGCATGCTCGGCGTATCCGTGACAGAGCACGACGACGCCACGCGGGGCCACCTCAGGGGTCCACACGTCGTAGACGATGCGGACGCCCCCGATGCCGTCGAAGGTGCGTTCGCTGCGGGTAGTTGCCACGAAGGGAGGGTATCGGGCGCCGGCAGAAACGACGGTGTTGGTTGTCACCCCCACTGATTAAGCTCGGCGAGATGACAGTCCTGGCTCACAATCTCGACGACGGCAGCGCCGAGGACGCGTTCCTGGCGGATGCCCAGCGATATCGCCGGGAGCTGCTCGCACACTGCTATCGGATGACCGGGTCCCTGCACGACGCCGAGGATCTGGTGCAGGAAACGTACCTGCGGGCGTGGAAGTCGTATAAGGGGTTCCAGGGCAAATCGTCGGTCCGCACGTGGCTGTACCGGATCGCGACGAATACGTGCCTGACGGCGTTGGACAACCGCCAGCGGCGACCGCTGCCGACCGGCCTCGGTGCGCCCAGCTCGGACCCGGTCGACGACATCGTCGCGCGCGAGGAAGTGCCGTGGCTGGAGCCCATCCCCGACGATTCGACCGACCCGTCCGACATCGTCGGTTCGCGCGAATCGGTGCGGCTCGCGTTCGTCGCAGCGATACAGCACCTGTCCCCCCGGCAACGCGCGGTGCTCGTGTTGCGCGAGGTACTGCAGTGGAAGGCCGCTGAGGTAGCCGACGCGATCGGCTCATCGACGGCCGCGGTCAACAGCCTGCTGCAGCGGGCACGGGCGCAACTCGACGCCATCAACCCCAGCGAGGACGACCGTCTCGAGGCGCCGGAGTCGGATGAGGCCAAGGATCTGCTGACGCGGTACATCGCCGCGTTCGAGAACTACGACATGGACAAGCTCGTCGAGCTGTTCACCGAGGACGCGGTGTGGGAGATGCCGCCGTTCGACGGCTGGTACCAGGGCCCGCAGAACATCGTCCTGCTGTCGAAGACGCACTGCCCGGCCGAGGGGCCAGGGGATATGCGGTTCATCCCCACGGTCGCCAACGGCCAGCCCGCGGGCGCGATGTACATGCGCAACCGCGAGACCGGTGTCCACGAGCCCTTTCAGATGCATGTGCTGGCCGTGACCCCCGACGGCATCTCCCACGTCGTCGCGTTCCACATGACGTCGTTCGCGAAGTGGGGCCTGCCCGACACGCTCTAAGTCGACGCGCTCATCGGGCCAGCCGCTCGGCGACCTGCCGCGCCATCACGCCGAACGCCCGCAGTTGTTCAGCCGGCATGCCGTCGAACAGGGCGCTGCGCACCAACTCGACATGTCCCGGCGCGGCCAATTCCAGGGCAGCACGACCGCCGTCGGTGATCTCGACGGTGGCGCCGCGCCGGTCGTCGTCACTTCCCTGCCGTTCCACGAGGCCGCGCCCGCGCATACGTCGCAGTTGATGCGACAGCCGGCTCTGTTCCCAGGCCAGCACCTCGCCGAGTTCGTTGATCCGCAGCGGCCCGCGCTCGGTCAAGGCGACCAGGACGTCGTAGTCCGCCAGCGAGAGCTCACAGTCCTGCTGGAGCTGACGGTGCATCGCCGTCTGCAGCCGGCTGGTCATGGCCAGATAGTTGCGCCAGATCTGCTGCTGTTCGTCGGTCAACCACACGGAATATATGACACATCATGCAAGTTGTCCTGTCCAGTGGCCGCCCCTAGGCTGGGCCCCGAGCGAGAGGATCGCGATGACCGCCCCGACAGTAGACATCCGCCGCGCCGACGACCGCGCGAAGACCAGGATCGACTGGCTCGACTCCAAGCACTCCTTCTCGTTCGGCAGCCACTACGACCCCGACAACACCCACCACGGCCTGCTCCTGGTCAACAACGACGACATCGTGAAACCGGGCACGGGATTCGAGACGCACCCGCACCGTGACATGGAGATCGTCACCTGGGTGCTACGGGGATCGCTCGTTCACCAGGACTCGACAGGGAACTCCGGCGTGATCTATCCCGGCCTGGCTCAACGGATGTCAGCGGGGCGGGGAATCCTGCATTCCGAGAAGAACGACTCCTGGACGTTGACGGGCGGGCAATCGCACACGGAGCCCGTACATTTCGTGCAGATGTGGGTGATCCCCGACGAGTCCGGCATCGATCCCGGTTACCAGCAGCTCGAGATCGATGACGAACTGCTGCGCGGCGGCCTGGTGACCATCGCCTCCGGAATCCCCGCACACCGCGATCAGGCCGCGATCAGCATCCGCAACAGAAGCGCGGCACTGCACGGCGCGCGCCTGCAGGCGGGCGAGAGCGTCGAATTACCCTCCGCGCCATACCTACACCTGTTCGTGCCCCGCGGTGAGGTGATGCTCGAGGGCGCGGGCACGCTGCACGAGGGTGACGCGGTGCGGTTCACCGCTTCCGGCGGCCAACGCGTCACCGCCAGCGCACCCGCTGAGATATTGGTCTGGGAGATGCATGCGGGTTTGGCTGCGGCGTAATCGGATTGGGGCTTGCCTCGCCAGTGTGGCACTGCTTGCGGCGTGCTCGACAGCTCCGGATCCCCAGAGCACAAGCCCTGAACCGCCGCCGTCCGCCGGCCCGACCACCGCTTCCGCCCAAGGCCTGTCCCCGGTGCCCGTGCAGGTGCCCCCCGACATGGCGCAGGGGCCATTCGATGAGCCGCGGCAAGCGCTCGTGCCGCAGGGTTGGACGATGTCGGTGTGGGCTCGGATGCCGAAACCCAGGTTCGCGGCGTGGGCACCCGACGGCGTACTGCTGATCTCCGTACCGAGCACCGGTGAGGTCGTCGCGTTGCGCCCGACTGACGACGGGCCGACACGATCGGTGCTCCTCAAAGGACTCGACCAGCCGCATGGCATGGCGTTCGCGGGTGACACCTTGTACGTCGCGGAAAGCGATCAGATCGATGTCTACGACTACATCGACGGCGCCGCGGTCAACGGGCGGACCGTAATGGCCGGACTCCCCGACGCCGACAGCCAGGACCTTCGCGGCAGCTATCACCATGCGCTCAAGAGTGTCGTCGTCGGCGAGGACGGCGCGGTGTACTTCTCGATCGGGTCCAGGGGGAACATCACGGCCGATGACCGCGACGCAGACCCGCCGCGCGCGACAATCATGCGAATTCCTCCAGGCGGCGGACCTGCTGAAGCGTTCGCGACCGGCGTCCGCAACGGCACGGGGCTGGCGATCGCGCCCGACGGGTCGGTGTGGACGGCGGTCAACAACCGCGACAACGTCGCCAATCCTGAGACCGGTGAGGTGGACCCCGAGTACGTCGACGAGCATCCGCCGGAATCAGTCGCCCGCCTGACCCCGGGCCGTGAATTGGGGTGGCCCTACTGCAATCCCGACGGCGGGCCGGCGAATATGCCGTTGATCCGCGACGTGCAGACGAACGCCGACGGCAGCCGGATGGACTGCGAGTCGCTGCCGCCCATCGAACAGAGCCTGGGTGCGCACGCAGCGCCCCTGGGGATGAGTTTCACCGAAGGCGTCCTGCCGGAGCCGTATGCCAGCGGGGCGCTCATCGGCGTGCACGGGTCCTGGAACAGGGAACCGCCCCGTGAGCCCGAAGTGGCCTTCTTCGCCTGGCGCGATGGTGAATTGGGCAACCAGCAGACGCTCGTTGGCGGCTTTCAGTCCGCCGACGGCTCACGGTGGGGCCGGCCGGTGGCCGCGGCCACGGGACCGGACGGCGCGGTGTACATCACCGACGACTACGCCGACGCCGTCTACCGGCTGGCCCCGCCGCCGCGCTAACGGACCGAGTGGTCCCGCTTCCCGGTGATGCCGACGTAAATGGCGATCAGCACGATCGCGATGACGACACCGACGAGGAACGGGATGAACTCCCACCCACCGTTCGAGTTCGAGTAGCCGAGCTGGTAGGTCAGCCAGGTCCCGAGGAATGACCCGATAGCGCCGAGCACGATCGTCATGATCACGCCGATCGCCTGCTTGCCCGGCATGATGAGGCGAGCGAGTGCTCCCACGATCAAGCCGACCACGATCGCGCTGAGAATGGTGCCGATCATCTTTTCTCCTCTATAGGTAGCCGGTTGAGTACCGACGTCAACTGTTTCTCTGTGTCATTGGCCAGCTTTTCGAAGGCCAGCTTCATGACCGGGCTGAAAAGTGATAGCCACCCGTGCATTTCGAGCTCGTTGCGATAGGTGATCACCGAACCCGTGTTGGCGGCGTCGATGTAGATCCGCTCGACCGACGTCGCCGACTTGTTCTTTCCGACGAACACGATGGTGCTGTCGGACAGGCTGTCCAGGGTGTAGGTCAGTTCGGTTGTCACGCCGAAGATCCGCGAGACGTTGCGCCAGGATGCGCCTTGTTGGATGGCGCCGCTGTCGGTGCGAGTGCAGATCTGTGTGCCCGGATCCCACTCGACGGCGTTGGCGAAATCCTTGAGGTAGCCGATGACCTGATGCGGCGGGGGGCTGACCGAAAACGTGCGCGACACGGTGGGCATGCGGTGCGGTTACCCGCTTCGCGCGGATATAACCCGCGGGCTCTCGGGGTTGCCGACGGCGTGATCGTCGGTCGAAATCCGATCGTGATCGACTTGTTACGAAAGTTGACAGGGTTGCTGGCGAGGTTAATGTGATCTCAGTTAGCTGTCTTGAAGGGGCCACATTGTCCAGTCCAGTGACGATATTTCGGCGCTTCGCGGCATGGGTCGCCGCGCTGATGTCGTTCGCTGCGTTGTCGACGACAGCCGCCCCGAACGCCGGCGCCGCGAGCGGCCGGGATCTGCTCGCCGGCGCCATCGCGAACACCCGCGGTTCGTACCTCGTCTACAACTTCGGCGGCGGCCATCCCGCGCCGATGCTCAACGCGGGCGGCAAGTGGTACGAGATGAGCAACGGCGGTCGGCTGATGATCATCAAGTCGGCGTCACAGCGGCTCGCCCCGCGACTGCTTGTCGATTCGCACCGCGGATATCAGTCCCGCTGCGAACGCGATCCGCGCGCACGTACCCGCGAGGGACTGCTACAGGCGTCCGAGATCTTCTCCCCACTGCAGGCTTGGCAGGCGTTGGGTCAGCCGACCATCGCCATCAACGCGAACTTCTTCGATATCCGGCCCCAGAAGGGTGGCTCATGGAAGTCGACCGGCTGCAGCTCGCCGCTGGGGGCCTACGTCGACAACACCCGCGGACAGGGCCGCGCCAACACCGTGGTGACGGGCACCCTCGCGTACGCGGGCAAGCAGGGCCTGTCGGGCGGCAACGAACACTGGAAAGCGTTGTCCACCATGATCCTTCCTGTCGCCGGGGCGCCGTTCGTGCTACCTCCGAAGAGTCCCGACGACTACGACGCCGCCTCCCCCGTCATTCAGGACCTCATCGACAAGGGCACTCGATTCGTCGCCGTCGCTGGCATCGGGTTGTTGTCGCCGGGCGATACCGGTCAGCTCAACGACGGCGGTCCGAGCGCTGCGCGCACCGCCCTCGCATATAGCAGGGGCAAGGACGAGATGTACGTCTTCCAGGGCGGCAGCTACACGCCGGATCAGATCCAGGATCTGTTCCGCGGCCTCGGTAGCGATACGGCCGTGCTGCTCGACGGCGGGGGTTCGTCGTCAATCGTCCTGCGCCGCGACACCGGCGGAATGTGGGCGGGTGCCGGTGTGCCGGACGGTAACTGCGACACACGTCAGGTGTTGTGCGACTCCCGTGAGCGCGCGTTGCCGAGCTGGCTGGCGTTCAACTAGGCGGCAGCGCCCGAGGAATCACTGCCCGACGAACCACTGCCCGACGAACCACTGTCGGAGGAACCAGCGCCCGACGTCCCGGCGTCCGAGGCGGAATCGGTGGCCGCGCCCGCGGAGGTGTTGGTGGCGGCGACATCGGCGGCAGCGTGGCGTCCGCCGCCGGAACGCTTCGGGGTGATCCCGCCGGGGCGGAACGCATTCGCGGTGTCCCGAATGATCGATCCGCCGGAACCTTCCGTCTCCGTCTTGGCATGTCGGGGTGTGGACGACCCAGACGAGTCGTCAGGCTTGGCGTGCCTGGGTGTGGACGACCCAGACGTGTCGTCGGGCTTGGCATGTCGCGGTGTATAGGAGTCGGAGGTGTTCTCGGACTTGGCGTGCCGGGGTGAGTACGAGTCAGACGCGTCGTCGACGTTGGCATCGCTCTGGCTGACCGTGTGGTTCTGGCTGACGGTGCGCTCGTTGGAATTCGCTTCCTCGCGGCCTCCTTCGACGTTGACTGTGCCTTCCGAAAAGACCGTGTCCTCCGAAAAGACCGTGTCGACCTCTTCAGCGTCGACCTCTTCAGCGTCGACCTCTTCAGCGTCGACCTCCACCTCGAGAGCAGCCACCTCGGAGACGTTTTCGTCGAGCGTGGCCTTCTCGACGAGGAACCCCTCGACCTCATCGAGTTCCTCACCGCTCGACTCTTCCTCCGCGCTGAAAAGCGCTGCCTCTAGGAGTGATTCGTCGTCCTCGGCCTCCTCAGTAGACTCCGTAGCCACGAGGTCGTTCTCGGACGAGGACGGGTCTTCCTCGTCCCCCGGCGGGGCCACCACAATGGAACTCAGTGCGCCCGCCACTGCTCCGAACAGGCTGCCGTTGAGCAGGTTGGAGAGGGTCGCCAGCACATTCGGGGTGGGGGGAGTCGGGTTCCCGCTGAGGAATTCCCGGTAGAAGCCGACCACCAATTGGGTCAGTATCACCCCGATCACAAAGCCCAAGTCGAAAGTCGGGCGGGTCGCGAACGGTGTTGGTGTGCCTGCGTCGGCGAACGATCGTTCGAACGCACCTGTCGCCGGGTTGTAGAACACGTCCGTGTACCCGAGGTTGACCAGGCTCGTCAACGCGGGCGCCAACGCGTTCGCCAACCTGGTGATCCAGTTGAGCTGCGGACCACCCATCATGTTGACGGCGTCCCCCAACAGGTACAGCGGTTCGAGCAGCGGCAGTGTGACAGGCGGGATCGTCACGTACAGGTTGAGCGCCAACGGATTTCCCTCCGCGGCGCTGGCCGTCGCCTCGGCGATTTGAGCGTCGACCTGTTCCCGGACGGCATCGAAGTCGAGGCCGCGCAGCATGTAAGTCGGAAACAGCCCCGCCATGACGTTGTTGGCCAGCGAGAACAGATTCGGGGACGCTGCGAGGTCAGACAGCGGATGGTACGCAACACCGATGTCGATCAGCATCGGAATGATCGTCGCAGTGCCGTTGGTGGTTATCTCCGTGACCGGATTGACGACGTTGATGTCTGTCGAGTCGAACATCGGGTAGAAGCGGGCCAGCGCCCCGCCGTTGGGGCGGGCCGGATTGAACAGCAGGAGCATCGGCAGCACGGTCACGCTGCCCTGCGCCGGATCGCCTGTGTAGTTGAGGCCGCCGGGCTGGTTGGGTAGGTCGGCAACGACCTTGTCGTATGCCGTTGCGATGGCGAAAGCACCCAGTCCGACGCCCATCGTCACGGGCACCCGCACCTGGGTTGCCTCCGGGGCGTCGACCGGCAGGTTGTCGATGACCGCTTGGAGTTGGTCGATCAACGGATTGCCCGGCTGCGTGTCGGTCAGCCGCTCAACGACGGTGCTGAGCAGGCCGTCGGCACCGACCTGCAGGTAACCGGTGTTGTTGATCTCGTTGGCGACAGAGTTGGGCAGTCCGGGTACCCATCCGAGATCCACGCCGAGCATCTTCAGCAGCGTGAAGACCGGACCTGCGGTGACGACGTTGAGCCCTGGAATATCGCGATCTTCGAGATCGAGCGGATCGCTGAGATCGAGACCGACCAGATTGAGCAGGCTGAGCAGGTCGCTGACTCCACCCGTCTCGGGGTACAGCTCTTCCAAGGCCTGAAGCACGAGAGGCGTGGCCTCCCCGTAGACGCCGCCCAGCGACTGGCCGAGGTCGATGGGGATCTGGCCCAACACCTCGCCGAGCGCCGAGCTGAGCAGGAGGTTTGGGTTGGCCAACGCGCCCTTGACGATCTCGGGGAGATCGATCCCCGCCTCCTGCAACACCGCAGCGCGGTTGTTGCTCTCGACGATGGCGCGGATGATCAGGTCTGCATTGGTCTGGAAGGCGTCATAGGAGGCGGCATCGGGGCCGAACGTCAGATCGGAGAACTGCCACGGATTGACGGTCGCCGTCAGGTTGAAGTTTCTCTTGACCAATCCTGCGGCGGTGTTGTCGACCTTGGGTTCGGCAGGGACTCCGACGGTCAGCGCGGCGGCGGTGGCGGTTGCTGCGCCGATTGCCCCGACACGCTGCGAGGTGCGGACGACCCGTCTTTTGGGCGAACGGCGCACTTTGCGGTGCTTGCCTGGCATCTAACCAGCCTTCGACCCCCGTGATCTTGAACCTCCGGGAGGCACCGTAACAGGACCGTAAAATTCTGGCTAACGTTTCCAAGAATTCTTGCGCACGGAATGTGTTGGGACTGTGCCTATTCCTTCAAAAAGCGTCGCGAGCTGTGAATACAGCAACTTGTCAGTTTGCCAGCGCCCGCGCCGCAGCCGTCGCGGTCTGATCGACGTACCCGGCCCCGAACAGCGCCACATGCACGAGCAACGGAAACAGCTGATGCAACGGGACCCGCTCCTGCCAGCCGTCGGCAAGGGGATGCTGGCGCTGATAGCCCTCGAGGACCGCACCCAGAAATGGGCAGCCGAACAGCGCCAGCATGGCCAGGTCGGTCTCCCGGTGGCCGCCGTGCGCCGCGGGGTCGATGAGCGTGACGCCACCCGGCGTCCACATGACGTTGCCGCTCCACAGGTCGCCGTGCAGGCGGACCGGGCGGTCGTCATCGTCGAAGTCGCCGCGTTGGCACCGGTCGATCACCGCCTCGATCGCACCGCGTGCCGACGGCGCCAGGAGGGCGGCGGCGCGTGCGGCCATCGGCGCCAGCCGCTCACGGGCGTAGAACGTTCCCCAACTGTCGAATCCGGTCATCGACATCGGGAGTGGATGGTGCAGCGGCCCGAAGAAGCCGGCCCCGGTCCATCCGGCCGGTGGCGCACCGAAAGCATCGGCGCCGGCGTCGTGGGTACGAGCCAGCCGACGGCCGAACTCGTATGCGGCGTCACGGTCGGGCCGAACGGACACGAGACGTTCCAGCGTCAGACTGGACTCGTCGTACCCGATGACACGGGCACACGGCACCCCACCCTCGGCAGCTGAAAGCCACTGCAGCCCTGCAGCTTCACAGGCGAAGAAGCCCGCGGGCGCGTTGGGGTTGCGTTTGACGAAGGTCGGCATCCTACGGTTGGCCGGTCACCTTCCGTAGCGCGACGTCGCGCACTTTTGTGGGTAGCGCTGTCATCAACGCCACCTGTGCCTTGGGGGCGAGTCCGACGATGTAGCGGGCGCGGGGCCGACGGGCGGTGAGCGCCTCCTCGACGACGGCGGACACCTTCTCGGTGGGAACGGCGATGCGCTGCGACATCGGGATCATCTTCTTGAATCCCGCGATGTGCCTGGCGTAGAGGCTCCTGTGCTCGGGCGTAAGACCCGCCTCCAGTTCTGCCACCATGTCGTCCGCGGTCCGCCACATGTCGGTGTCGGTCTGTGCGGGCTCGACGACGATGACGCGGATCTTCCAGGGAGTCAACTCCATTCGCAGTGCGTCGGCCGCCGCCTCCAACGCGAACTTGCTGGCCGCATACGCACCGACCAGAGGCATCGACATCCGCCCGTTGACGCTCGAGATAAACACGATGCGGCCACGGGACTTGCGGAGCCGCGGCAGCACCGCGCGAGTGACGGCGAACTGGCCGATGACGTTGATCTCCAGTTGTTTTCGCCACTCCTCGGTGCTCAACGTCTCCATCGCACCGCCGACGGCGATACCCGCGTTGTTGACGACCGCGTCGAGTCGCTCCGGAAGCGATGCCTCCAAGGCCGCGATGTCGTCGGACGAGGTGACGTCGAGGATCACCGACGACACCCGTTGCGGGTCGAGCTTGGTGACCGCGTCGGCATCTTCCCGGCTGCGTACCCCGGCGATGACGTCCCAGCCGCGGGCGGCCAGATGTTCGACGATCCCCTTGCCGATACCGCGTGATGCGCCCGTGACGAGTACTGATGGCATAGGTGGAGACTAGTGCGCCCGCCGTCCACCGAACCAGAAGATGGCCGCGCTGCTCGCCACCACGGCGGCGGCCAACCCGATCACGGGTGCGACCGCGAACCGCGTCAGTGTCGCGCCGAGCGCGGCGCCGGAGAGGATCGCGAAGATGACGCTGAACCGCAGCTTCTCGCGCTCACCGGTGCCCCCGGCCAGGCGACTGTCGAAGCCGATCCCCGAGATGGTCGTCGTCAGGACGGTGGTGGACAGCTCCTGGATGCCGAACTGGCGCGCCGTGGAGTTCTGGATCCCGAACGTGACCGCCAGCCCCGCGATCAAAAACAGCTTCGTGCGGTCGTGGTAGTCGAGGATTCCCGAGCCCGCCAGGATCGCCAGCGCGACAAGCAAAACGACCTCGAGGGAGAGGGCGACGGCGAGCCAGTGCCTGACCTCGCGGTCGAGGTGCCGAGCCAACCGGCCGCCGAGCACCGCACCGATCACGAAGCAGAACACCGCGACGAACGCCGCGGTCACGTCCACCACCGTGGAGGGGGCCAACCAGAAGCCGAGGAAGATGGCGTTGCCCGTCATGTTCGCGACGAACACATGGCCGAGCTCCAACACACTGACCGCATCGACGAGGCCGGTCGCGAACGTCAGCAGAAGTAGGGCGAGGTACGTCAGGCGTGAAGAGACCGGTGATTCGACGGCCACGGGCGGCGGATCGTCCGGCCTACAACTGCGGCGTGAGATCGAACGACGTCACGGTGGACATCTTGGTGATCAGCCACTTCGCGTCTTTGCGCTGCATCGTCAGCCGGTACGACAGGTAGCGCAGCGACGGGATGTTCTTGGT
Organism: Mycobacterium barrassiae; assembly: GCF_025822765.1. Classification (GTDB taxonomy): domain Bacteria; phylum Actinomycetota; class Actinomycetes; order Mycobacteriales; family Mycobacteriaceae; genus Mycobacterium; species Mycobacterium barrassiae. Next base: position 180,606 of record NZ_JACKUK010000029.1, read on the forward strand.
CACCGGGCTGGTGGCCACGGAGTTGGTGTACACGAGCGCGGTGGCCTCGTCGGCGGACAACGACTCCACGGCCGCACCCATCACCTGGGTGGTGTTGGTGACCTGCGCCTGCTTGTTGGGCGCGACGATCGCGTCGATGTACTTGCGGTACTCGTTGGCGAAGTCGCCACCCAGGAACACCTCCGCGCGGTCCGGCAGCGACTCCATGTTGTCGGGCGTGTAGGTCCACAGCGTGGAGATCGCGCTGGCCGCCGTCCTGGCGACGTCGAGCTTCGTGTCGACGGCCGCGCGCTCGGCCAGGTACGGCTGCAACGTCGCGCCCGCGAAGGCGGCGCCGCCGACGAAAAGGACTGCGGCGACGATGGCGGCGACGATCAATCGCTTACCTGCGGGGCGATGCGGAACGAGGACGCGGCCCTCGCCGGGTTCGGAATCCTCGGCCTCGACGGGCTCCTCGGAGGCGACGGTTTCGGCCGGCTCCGCAGGCTCGGTGGTGGTCGGCTCGGGCTTTCGCGCCTGGCGGGCACGTCGCGCTTTGCCGACGGGCTTGGGCGGCGTCGGGGCGATCTCCTCTTCCGGCGGCTGCTCGGAAACCGATTCGGGCTCAGTGGCTTTCGGTCGGCGTCGCAGCGAGAACCTCCGACGGCGTGGTTCGGCCGGCGATGAGGCGTCCGCCGCTTCGGCGTCGGTGGTCAGATCACCTGGATCAGCTGGCTGATCTTCCACTGCTGTCCTTCCTTGATTGCCGTTGCGACCCAGCGGTTTCCGCTTTCGATCGTCGACTTCCCGTCCGGCGACTTCGAACTGATCTTCGTGGCGACCAGGACGTCGGCGCTGCCGTTGTCGTTCCAGCGTTGGACACCCGCTGCCACCACGGTGCCGGTCGTCGGCTCCGCCTGTGCAACCTGTATCAGGATCTCGTTCTGCTTCTCCTTGAACATGCTCGCGAACTCACCGGTGCCTTCGCCAAGAATCCGTTCGACGTACGCGTTGGCGTTGAACGGATCCAGCGTCGTGTACGTCGTCATGAACGCCTGGACGTAATCCAGCACTTGGGCGTCATTGGCCCTGGTACGGACATCGCTGCGATGGCTGAGGAACATCAGGGTGCCCGCGGTCAGCGCTGCCGCGAGCAACAGCGACACCACCGCGGCGAGTACCGGCAGGCCCCAACGACGCGGTGGTTGTGGCTTCACCTCGAAGAAGTCGGGCTCGTCGGCCTCGATCTTGCGCCGCGGGCTCATTGGCCACCCGCTTCCATCAGTGGTTTCTTCAAGACCGTGAGATTGCCGACCTCCCATTGACCGTCGCTCGACTTCTCGAAGTCCACCCGCAACGTCGCGGTGATGAACTTCAGATCCTTCGGATCGGTACCGCGCTGGCCCTGCAACGCGACCAACATCGCCGCCTTGTCCGCCGACGCCGACAGCACCGCGCTGCTGACGGCCCAATACTCGTTGGAGGTCGCACCGGCCTGGAGCACCGCCTGCTGTTGCGCGATCAACTGGTCCCGGTAGCCGTCTGTGGTCAGCGACTGTGCGCGTGAAAAGTCTTGCGGCAGAGTGTCCTTGGTGTAGCTCAGCATCTGCTCGACGATTCTTGGTCCCTGCTCGGCGATCTGCTGGCGGGCGATGTCGACCGCCCGCTCCGGCCGGTACACCATCGCATAGCTCAGTCCGACGGCCAATGCGCACACCACCGTCGCGGCGATCAGGACCGCCCCCGTCGGCCTGCGCACATCGCGCGGTGTGCGTTCGACAGCGTGCACCTCGGTGCGGAGCAGCAGATCGGCGAACGTCCGGCGGCGACCATCCCACAGCGGCCAGAGCCACCCGATGAACAACGCCGCGGTGTCCAGGAGGTGCGCCACATCGCGGCCGACCAGCCGCAGCACCCCCGGTGCGGCGCCGTCGCGCGTACGCACCGCGATACCGAAAAGCGCTCTGCCCAGGCTCCATCCGGTCATCGTGGGAAGCAGCAGACGGTTCACCGCCATCGCCACGATGGTCAGCGCCGCCGTGCCGACGAAGACCCACCACAACCAGCCGCGCCACGGTGCGCTCCACGCCGACACCGCCATGGTCGCGATCACCGCGACGCCCAGCAGCACGTCGATGGCGAACGCGCCGGCCCGGGCCGGCCAGGTCGCCAGCGGCGGTTCGGGCGTCACCGCGGTGTCGGGCTTCTCGTCCACGGTGTCCAGTACAGCGGTCACGAGGTGACCTGGTCCAGCTTCGCGATTTTGTAGGTGCCCTCGTCGGGCGCCATCCGCAGCCGCAGCCGGTAGCCCTGCTCCTGGTCGGCGGCCTCGGAGTTGGTCACCTTCACCCGCACCGCGACCATGACGTCGAAGGAGCCGTCGTCGTTGTGACGTTCCACGGCGGCCCGCATGTCGGACACCTGCACCTTGACGTTCGCCGCCTGGTAGGCGTCCACCAGGACACCGCTGTACAGGCTCGCCTGCGCCCCGAAATCACCCGTCGAGCATTCGATGATCTTCGACTGAGCGGCGGTCATCGCCGTGACATCGGGCGCATGGGTGGCGGCCACGCAGTCCCTGGCGGCCTGGAGGGCGGCGGCCTCCTTCAGCGCGTTCTCCTCGCTCTGCTGGTTCGCCTTCAGTGCGAGATAGCCGGCGACCCCGCCTGCGGCGGCGAGGATCAGCAACGTCGCACAAATACCGGCGACCCAGCCGCGGCCCAACCGCGACGGGCGGCGGGTGTCACCCGGTTCGGCGGGGGCTTCTGCGGTCTGCGGCTCTTCGGGTTCGGTGGTTTCTGGCTGTGGGGATACTGCTAACGACTCGTCGGGCGCCTGATCAGCATCGGTGGGGTTCAGCTGGCGGGTGCCAGCATCTCCTTCCATCCGTCGTCTCCTGGGGTCTTTGAATTGCTGACGTTGTACCTGACGCCGTCAGGTCCCACCACCTGACCGCTAGCTGGGCTGTAGACGGCCGTGGAGCCGGGAGGTCCTGGTGCCGGAGTGTAGATGCACGGGTTGGGTTGTTGTCCACTGCACGTGACGGTGCCCTGGCCGGGAGGACTGAGCGGGTCACTGATCGGCGCGGTGGACTGCGGCGGAGGCAGCTGGTCGGCGGGCATGGGGTTCATGCCGTTGTTGACCGAAGGGGCCGGGATGACACCGCGCCCGGGATTCACCCCCTGGTCGCAGCGCGCACCTGGCGCGGGGCAGGACAGGATCTGGTTCGGATCGCCGTACCACGGGTTGGTGCCGAGCGGAACGTACGGTTCGTTGCTGCGGCATTCCATCGGGGTGGCCGCCCGCTTACCCGGCACGTCGACGCACGGGTAGTTGCGCGCACCGCGAACGACGTTGCCCTGGTAGTCCTTCGGGATCTTGCAGTAGGTGTTCTTGGGCAGCGGCGCCATGCTGGTGTCGGCAGGCGACCGCCATTCCGACGCGGGCAGGAACCCGGTGAGGCACGGCGGCGGCTGGTTGATCGACAGCGCGAGAGGCAGCTGGCCGAGGTCTTCGAACAACGTGCCCGCCTGGCTGGCCGCCGCGCCCTGCGGCAGGATCACCAGCGTCTGCTCCAGACCCTTGTTGTACCGCTTGAGCATGTCGATGACGATCGACAGGTTGGCCAGCGTTTGAGGCAGCGAATCCCGCACGCCGGTGAACACCGCGTTCACCTGGTCCGCGGTGGGCGCCGCCTGCTCGAGACCGCTGCGCAGCGCAGCGTCCTGCTCAGCGGCCTGCGAAGCGATGATGTTCAAATCGCGCGACCACTGTTCGATGTTGTCGCCGGACTGCACCTGGCTGTCCAGGATCGGCGCCGAGTTGGCGATGATGTCGTCGACCTGCGGCAGGTTGTCCCTGAAACCCTCGGCGAGGTTGGTGGTCGAGTCGACGAGGCGTTGCAGCGACGGACCCAAACCGCCTACGGCGTTGGCGGTTTCGGTGAGGAGGGCGTCGATCTTCTCCTTGGGCAGCACGGACAGGCCGTCGTTGGCCGCGTCCAGTGCCGGACCCACCTCGCTCGGCACGGTGCTCTCGGTGATGGTCGAGCCGGGACTGAGGTACTGACCGGGATTACCGGTCGACACCAGGTCCAGATACTGCTCGCCGATCGCCGACACCGAATGCACATTCGCCGTCGCGTCCGCGGGAATTTTGTACCGGTTTTCGATGCTCATCGTCGCGTGCGCACCGGTCTCGGTGGGCACCACGCTGGTGACCTTTCCGATCTGCGTGCCGCGGTACGTCACGTTGGCCGTGGCGTACAGGCCACCGGAACGGGGCAGTTCGGCGTGCAGTTCGTACTGTCCGATGCCCACCAGGCTGGGCAGGCGCAGGTAGTACCAGCCCAGCACCACGACCGCGATGACGGTCAGGATGGTGAACAGCACCAGCTGGACCTTGATCAATCTGGTCAACACTGCTCACTCACCCCTTTCCACAAGCGGTCCGCCCGGAACGTTGTGCGGGTTCGGCGTGAAGCGAACATCCGGGATCATGGTCGCCGGATCGCGTCCCCAAGCCTGCTCGAGTGCCCGCAGCATGCCCGAGACTCCCGTACCCGACAGAACCGTGTTATCGAGCGCGGACAGGGTCAGATCGACCGTCAGCGATGCGTTGAGATAGTCACCGCGCACCACCTTCGGAATGTTCTCGATCGAGAACGGTGCGGTGAGAAGCAGTTTGAGCGCGCCGATGACGTACGGCGACGCCCGGCCCAGCTGCTTCAGCGGCCGCTGCAGGTTCTGCAGGTTGGTGTGCAGATTGTCGCTCGCGGGCGCCAACGCGTTGTCCGCGGCGAGGCTGATGCGGCCCAGCGCCTCCACGGCGTCGGCGAACAGGTCGCGGGTGTCCGCGAAATGCTTGATCAGCGGCGGGAATTCGGTCAGCACCTGATCCAGCGTGTCGTTGCGCTGCGCCACGATCGACAGCAGCCGGTTGGTGGAATCGATGGCGCGGGTGATGTCCTCGGTCTGCTTGTTCAGCTCGTCGGTGAACGTGTCGAGCTTGTTGAGGAACTCCCGGATCTGGTCGGCGCGGCCGTTGAGCACGTTGAAGATCTCGGTCTGGATGGTCTCGAGGTTCTGCACCCCGCCGCCGCGCAGAATGGTGGCGATGCTCGCCAGCACCCGCTCGGTGCTCGGGAACGCCGAGCTGTTCTTCAACGGGATCGTGTCGCCACTGCGCAGGGGCTGATCCGAGGGATCCGGCGGCGGCTCCAGTTCGACGTGCTGACTGCCCAGCAGGCTGGTCTGTCCGATCCTGGCCAGCGCGTTGGACGGCAACCCGAGGTTGGGCTCCATGTCCAGCGTCAGCGTCGCCACCCAGTTTTTCAACTCGATGGCCCGGACCCGTCCGACGAACACATCGGCCACCCGGACGCGGCTGTTGACGTTGAGCGCCAACGTATCCGGCATCTGGACGTAAACCGTCATCCGCTCCGAACCGGTGCCCGGGCCGCCGGGCAGCTCGACATTGGAGATGCCCCGCCATGGCCACACACCGCACGAGCTGAGCACCAGCGCGATCGCGGCGAGCGCGACGGTGCGTAGCGCGATTCGACTCCATCTGCGACCGGTCATCATCAGCCTGCCTCAGCGGGTAGCGGTGGTCCGGCGGGTACGACGGCGGGTGCCGCCGGTGCGGGTCCGGGGCCGCGCCCTGGGGCCGGCAGCGGACCGGTCATTGCCGCGCTGCCCGGATCACCCGGGATCACACCGGGGGCGGGTCCTGGCGGCGGCCCCGGCTGCGGGTACCACGGCGGGGGCAGGGGGTTGTTCTCCGTGTACGCGTCCGGTGGGCCGGCCTGATGCGGACCGCCGAACGTCGGCGGTGCAGGCGGGATCACGCAGTCCGGACCGCCCATCAACTCGGCGAGGCACTCCGGGAACATCATGTTCGCGGTGAACGGCTGCACCTGGATGCCCTGCATACCGGGTGCGGTCACCCACCCCTGCTCGTGATTGCCGTGTGAGAACAACGTGTCACGCGACCAGATGCCCGGCACGGTCGTGTCCTTGTAGCCCGGCGGCGGCTGCAGCCTCGGCTCGGAGTAGGCGATGTGCTTGGGCAGCGTCATCGCCGAGCTGAACTGGTTGACACCGAACGGCGGGAAGTTGAACTTGATCGCGTCCAGGATCGGGGCGAGGTACTGCGCGCACATCTCGGCCGACTCCTGATAGCCCAACCGACTGCCTGCCTGGATCGAGCTGCAGATGAACTGGATCGGGTTGGCGAAGTTGTTGATGACCGGGATGCCCATCACGCCGCCGGTGACCGGGGAAATGATGTTCATCAGGTTGGCGCCCAGCGTGGGGAACACATGCAGCGCGGTCTCCAGCCCGTCCTTAGCGTCGGGCTGCAGGATCGCGTTGGTGGTGTCGGCCAGGTTGTTGATGTCGTGGGTCAGCACCTCGGCGTTCTCGTCGAGGAACTGCCGGGTGGTCGACAGCAGCGAGTTGAGGTCCTGCAGCGCGTTGGCGACCTCACGGTTGGTGTTGGTGAACGCGCTGGTGAACGACGCGAGGTCGTTGTTGAGCGCGACGAACTGCTGATCGCTCTTGTAGAGCGCGTTGACAAACAGGGCCAGACTCTTGACCACGCCGAAGAAGTCGTCGCGGCCCTCGTTGAGTGCGAACAGCGCTTCGGACAGACCGTTCAGCGTCCGGTTGAGCTCTTCGCCCTTGCCCGCGAATCCGTCGGCGGCCGATTCGATGATGTCGCCGAAGGGACCCTTGGGCTGCTCCGGCGTCGGCCCCAAATCCCGCAGGATGCGGTTGATGGAGTCGCGCAGCTCGTCGTACTCCACCGGAACCTGGGTGCGGTCCAACGGGATGACCGCGTTGTCCTCCATCACCGGTCCGCCCGTGTACGGCGGTGACAACTGAATGACGCGGGATGCAACCAGGCTGGGGTTCAGGATCGACGCGGTGGCGTTGGCGGGCACCTTGAACTTGTTGTCGTAGGTGAAGGTGACCTTCATCTTGTCGCCCGCCGGCTCGATCGAGTCGATGTTGCCGACCCTGACGCCCATGATCTGGATCTTGTCACCGGGGTACAGCGCCAGCGTGTCGGTGAAGTAGGCGACCACGGTGTTGGTGGTCAACCTCTTGTACAGGTTCCACCCCACGAACGCGGCCACCAGCCCGAGGATCACCACGAGGGTGCCGATGATGACCGCGGCACGAGATACCTGCGGCAGCTTCATGTTTCGAACGTTGAAGATCGTCGACATCGGTTACACCCCCCTACTGTCCCTGTGAAAGTGGTGGAAGGAACGGCGGGTTCCCTGGCAATGGCGGTGTGCCGGCAGGCCCGGCGTCGGGTCCCGGCCCCGGCGGTGGTGGCGGACCCGTCAGGGCGGGCGGCAGCGGAGCGATGCCCGGCGTGAAGTCCGGCGGCAGCGGCGGCTGCGGACCCACCGGAACCGTGCGGGCACCCGGCGGTGCCGGCGGAAGCGCCGCGGGCACGCCCGGCATATCCGGCGAGATCTGGCCTGGGATCGCGGCCGCGGGCACCCCCGGCGACGGCTGCGGGCCGTGCGCGTTCGGATCGGACGTGACCACGTCGGGCGGTCCGTAGTTCGGTCCGTACGGGTTGTTGCCGAACGGGCCGACGGTCAGGCCCGCACACGGCAACGGGTTGCCGGGGGTCGGGATGCCGTCCGGAGGTGGCGTGTAGGAACACGGCGTGCCCGCGCGCACAGCAGGCCCGGGATGCTCGGGCGTGCCTTCCAGCACGGCGGGTCCCGGCGCCGGCGCGCCGTTCGGGAACCTGGCCCCGTTCGGATCCGGGAACCGCCAGGCGGGCAGACCCGCGTCGCCCCAGAACTTCTCGGGATCGATGCCGCGCTTCTTGAATGCGGCGTCGACGAACGGCTGCAGGATCTGGCCCGGCAGCAGGTTGACCAACATGACCTTGAAGTAGGGGCCGGACGCGACGGCCTCACCGAGCGACGCCACGAAGCTGGCGACCGTGGTGAGGGTGTCCATCAGGTCGAACCGGCGTGCGGAGAGGACGTCGCTGACCTCACGCAGTTGTTCGAGCACCCGATTCAGGTTCGGGTTGTCGTCGATGAAACCTGTGATCTGCTCGGAGAAGGCGCCGACGCGTTCGAGCAGCATGCTGACCGCGTACTGCCGTTCGTTGATGGCTGCGAGCAACTGCTGGGCGTTGACCAGCAGCTTGTTGATCTGCTCACCGCGGTTGCCGAGGATCCCGGCGATCTGGTTGGCGTTGGCCAACAGTTGCTTGATCTGGTCGTCGCGCTTACCAATGGTCTCGGAGAACCGCGCCACCCCGTCGAGCGCGGCGCTCAGGTGCGGATAGGTCTGGTCGATGGTCTCCGACAGCACGTTCAGCGACCGCTTTACCGTCTCGGTGTCCCAGTTCGACGACGCCTCGGTCACATCGAAGAAAGCGTCGTAGATCTGATACGGCGTGGTGGTCTGACCCAGCGGCAGAGTCTCGTTGGCACGCAACGGTGTTGACCCGCGCGGCTCGATCTCGATGTTGCGGCGGCCGAGGATGGTGTCCGTGCGGATGGCCGCGCGGCTGTCGGTCCCGATCTGCGTGCCGCCGAGCGAGTAGCCGATCCTGACCTTGTCACCGACGATCTCCGCGCTGCGCACCAGGCCGACGTCCACACCGGCGATGCGCACCTTGTCGCCGTTGTTGATGCCGCCGGTGTCGGAGAACTCCGCGTAGTAGGTGGGTGTCGCGAACAGCATCGGCACGCTGGCGAAGCTCTGCCCGACACCGATCACGAGTACGAGGACAAGGATGCCCATCAACCCGTTACGGACGCGGTTCGATCCCTCCAGAGTTCTCATTGCGGCGTGCACCTACCCGACGGCTGGCTGAAGAGTTTCACCGTCCGCACCGGACCACCGGGCTGCAGACCGTTCATCCGAATCGAGATGTCGCAGGAGTAGAAGTTGAAGAAGTCGCCGTAGATACCACCCGCGCGGCCAAGGATTTTGAACGACGTCGGCAGCCTCGTGAGGATGTCGTTGAGCTTGTCCTTCTGGTCGATCAACGGCTGCTGAACGGCCTCGAGGTGGCCCAGCGTGCTCTGCAGCACCGGCCGGTTGTCCGCCAGCAGATCCGCGATTGTCCCTGCGGCATCGCTGATTTCGGCCACCGACGTGGCAATCGGATCGCGGCGGTCGTTCAGCCCCGAGATCAGGGCCTGGAAATCCTGCACCGTCTCGTCGAACTGCTGCTGATGTTTGACGGTCGTGTCGAGCACGGTGTTGAGGTTCTTGATCACCTCTCCGATCGCCTGGTCACGGTCGGCCAGCGCCGACGTCAGTGACGCGGTCTGGTCGAGGATGTCGTTGATGGTGCCGCCCTGCCCCTGGAACACCGTGATGATCGACTGGGCGATGGTGTTGACCTTGTCCGGGTCCAGTGCGCGGAACACCGGACGGAACCCACCGATCAACGCGTCGAGATCCAGTGCGGGCTCGGTGCGTTCGAGCGGGATGGTGCCGCCGCCGGGCAACCGCCGGTCGCTCTCGCCGCGCTTGAGCTCCATGTACCGGTCGCCGATGAGGTTGAGGTAACGGATCGACGCGGTGGTGCCCTCGTACAGCGGCAGCGAGCGATCGACGTTGAAGTCGACCCGCACCTGCGATCCGTTGTTGATGAGCTCGACCTTGGAGACCTTGCCCACTTCCACGCCGGACGCGCGGACGAATTGCCCTTCCCGAAGCCCGCTGGCGTTCGAGAACACCGCCGAGTATCCGGTGGTGCGATCGAAACGCACCTGGCCGAACACGATGATGATGATCGCGGTGAACAGCAACAGCACCAGGGAGAAGGCGCCGAGCTTGATGGCTGTACCGGTGATTTTCATGGGTTGATCGTGTTCTCCCCAACCTGGCGACCCCAGACGTACTCGATCAGGATCGGCTGGCCCAACTCGAAGTGGTTGTACGGCGCGATCGAAGCGCCGGTGTCCATCACGAGGTACGGGGCCGGCCACAGGTCACGCGTGATCGGCTGCCAACAGCCGGGTTTGCCCTCCGGACCGCCCCTGGCGTTCACCCGCGGCAGGTTGTCCGGGTAGACGTAGGGGTTGCCCGCGCCCATGAGTCCCGACAACGTCCGCAGCGAGTAGCCGTTGCCGCCCAGCGACGCGGCCACCTTCGGTTCGACGTCGTGGAAGTTGCGGATCGTGCAGAACAGCGCCGGGCTGTACTCGTCGAGGATCTCCGACGGGCGGATCAGATCCGCAGCGCCACGAACCAGATACGGACCGCCACGCTCGAAGACGTCGGCGCCGGTGTTGCCGAAGCCGACCGCAGCCATCAGCGCCTGGTCGATGTTGCCCTGCTGCTGGTTGAGCGTGCGGGCGGTGGTCACTGCGTTCTGCAGGCCGTCGAACAGATTCGGCGCGGCGTCGGCGTACACCTCGCCGAGATCGGCGAGCAACTGGTTGTCCCGCCGGATCTGAGGCATCTGCGGATTGATGTCGGACAGGATCTCGTTGCCGTTGATGATCGACTGGCCGAAGCGGTCACCCAGGCCGTCGAGCGCCTCGGCGGTGGCGGCCAGCGTCTGGTTCAGCTTGATCGGATCCACCTGCTGCGCAAGCGACACCACCGTCTCGAACAAGGTGTTGAACTCGGTGGTCACCGACGTCACGTCGATCACGTCGGACGGCGTGATCCGTTGCGGTGACGGATCTTTCGGCGAGGTGAACGAGATGTACTTGTTGCCGAACACCGTCGTCGCGCTGATATCAGCCACCACGTTCTTCGGAATCAGCTTGATGTACTTGGGATCTACGTCGAGGACGATCTTCGCCCGCGGCTCGCCTCCGACGTCCACCGCATTGATCGTGGCAAACCCGGCCGATCTCGACGCCGTTGTAGGTGACCTTCGCGCCGGGGTCCATCGACAGGCCCGCACGCGCCGACATCATCGTCAGCTGTTCGCGCGGCATGAAGTCGCCGCGGAACTGGAGGTACACCAGCACCAGTGCGACGATCGTCAGGAGCGAAAGCACCAGACCCGCCAGCTTGTACGGCGGGGTGCGGGACGAGTTCAGCGGCGCGGCCATGGCGCTACACCGTCAGGTTGAAGTTCGGGTCGACGCCGTAGAGCGCCAACGATGCGAACAGGACCACACACACGATCGCGACAAGGGACGCGCGCATCGACCGTCCGACGGCCTCGCCGACGCCCACCGGTCCGCCGCTGGCGAAATAGCCGTAGTAGCAGTGGTTGAGCATCACGATGACCGAGATGATGATGGCCTGCACGAACGACCACATGACGTCGTCGGGGCGCAGGAACGTGCGGAAGTAGTGCTCGTAGGTGCCGATCGACTGCCCGTAGAAGAACGTCGTGGTGACCTGAGCCGACAGGAAGCTCATGATGATCGCCATCGCGTACAACGGGATGATCACGATGAAGCCGGCCATGATGCGGGTGGACACCAGGTAGGAGATGGACTTGATGCCCATCACCTCCAGCGCGTCGATCTCCTCGCTGATCCGCATGGCGCCCAGTTCGGCGGTGGCGCCGGCGCCCACGGTGGCGGCCAGTGCCTGCCCCGCGACGACCGGTGCGGCGATGCGCACGTTGATCAGTGCGGCGAAGAATCCGGTGAACGCCTCGACACCGATGTTGCCGAGAGATGCGAAGCCCTGGATCGCGACGAGCGATGAACCCGACAGCGTCACGAAACCGACGATCGCCACGGTGCCACCGATGACCGCCATCGCACCGGTGCCCATGCCGATTTCGGCGATCAGCCGCAGGGTTTCCCTGCGGTAGTAGCGCAGGGCGTGACCGATGGACCCGATCGCGGTGACGACGAACCACGCGACGTGGCCCACGCTGTCGAGGAACCGCGCCGGGGCGGTGATGACATCCGCTCCGCGGGAGAACCCCCGCGGAAACCGAGAACGCAGGACCTGGGTTGTGCTCACGTCAGCTCCCCGTTCCGAATCGGACACCGATCGTGGTCAGCACCACGTTGACCGCGAACAGGGCAATCACGCACAACACCAGCGTCTCGTTGACCGCGGTGCCGACGCCTTTGGCGCCGCCCGCGACCGTGAGCCCGCGGTAGCAGCCGACCAGCCCGGCGATCAGGCCGAAGGTCATGGCCTTCACGATCGAGATCAGCACTTCGGGCAGTCCGGTGACGAGGGTGAGGGTGGCGACGTAGGCGCCGGCCGAGACGTTCTGGAGGTAAACGCCGAAGATGAAGCCGCCGACCAGACCGATTGTGATCACCGCGCCGTTGAGCAACAGGGCGACGAAGGTGGAGGCGACCACGCGGGGGACGACCAGGCGGTGGATCGGGTCGATGCCGAGCACCTCGAGCGCGTCGATCTCCTCACGGATGGTGCGGGCACCCAGGTCGGCGCAGATAGCGGTGGAGCCGGCGCCGGCCACCACCAGCACGGTCACCAGGGGGCCGAGCTGGGTGACGGCGCCCAGTGCGGCACCGGCACCGGAGATGTCGGCCGCGCCGAACTCGGTGAGAAGGATGTTCAGCGTGAAGATGAGGAGCACGGTCAGCGGGATCGACACCGCCAGCGTCGGCAGGAACGCCACCCGCATCAGGAACCAGCTCTGCAGGATGAACTCGCGCCACTGGAACGGCGGCTTGAAAAGGGCTCTGGCGGTGAGGACGCACATCCGCACGAATCCGCCGACCGCAGTGAGGCCGGGCCTCACCTGATCGCGTACATAACCGACGATGTCGGTCGACGCCGTCATCGGTGCGCCCCCACGACGAAACCGCGGTCATGGTGGCGCGACGGCTGCCCCTGTCGCACGCGGCCTCCTTGCCCCAACCCGCTGACTGTGACCAGCGTCTCCCTACTCGTCGGTAGTAAGACAGACCACAGGACTGTACCCGATGCCATCGTCGCAATGGACCGCATCCGAGAGATTGAGCCCTCAACCGTTAGCAAACCCACCCCGGTTCCCTAATTCTCTTGTGCGCCAGCAGAAACCGTCGGCGGAGTGGCGCTTTCGCCCGCGTCAACCCCCTTGTCACCCCCGAAGCGCACCCGCAACTCGGTTTTGAGGACTTTGCCAGCAGGGTTGCGGGGTAGCGCGTCGACGATCTCGAGAGCCTTCGGATGCTTATATCGCGCAAGGCGTTCGGTGAGGAATTCGTCGAGTTCGGCGAGCTCGATTTTGTTCTCGGCGCCGAGGGCGACCACCGCCACCGGCACCTCGCCCCACTTGTCGTCGGCCCGGCCGATCACGGCCACCTCAGCGATCGCGGGATGGGCGGCGAGGACGTTCTCGACCTCCGCGCAGTAGATGTTCTCGCCGCCGGAGATGATCATGTCCTTCTTGCGGTCCACCACCCAGATGTAGCCGTCCTCGTCCTGTCGAACGAGGTCGCCGGAGTGGAACCAGCCGCCGGCGAAGGCCTCCGCGGTCGCCTCGGGGTTGTTCCAGTAATCGGCCATCAGCGTGGGCGCGCGATAGACGATTTCGCCGACCTGGCCCACCTCGACGTCGTTCATGTTCTCGTCGACGACGCGTGCGGAGACGGTCGGGATCACCCTGCCCACCGAGCCGAGTTTGCGGATCGCATCGTCGCCCAGCAGCATGCACGTCACCGGGGACATCTCCGTCTGGCCGAAGGCGGCCAGGATCTGCGCGCCGGGGAATGTCTCAGACATGCTGCGCAGCAACGTATCTGAGGCAGGCGCCGCACCCCAGGACAACATGCGCAACTTCAGGTTCCGCGGTCGCGCGCGCTGCTCGGCCACCACCGCCTGCCACTGCGCAGGCACCAGGAAGATGCCCGTCACCCCTTCGGCCTCGAGGACGTCGAGCAACTCAGCGGGATCGAAGGCACCCAGCGGGTAGAGGACGGTCGGCCGACCGAGCGTGAGGCCGGGCAGCATGCTGCCGATACCGGCGATGTGGAAGAGCGGCACACCGATGAAGCCGACGTCGTTGTTGATGTCGGCGCCGTTGGTGAAGAGCATCGTCATCGTCTGACCGGTCAGGTTGGTGTGGGTGAGCACCGCCCCCTTGGGCCTGCCGGTGGTCCCCGACGTGTACATGATCAGCGCCGGCGACTCGTTGGGGATGTCGACGGTGTCGGCGGGGCCGCCGTCCTCGGCGAGCAGGTCGTCGTAGCCGATGAAGGTGTCGTCGGTGGTGCCGCCCGCGACGATGACGGTCGTGAGCGTCGCATCGATGTCGCGGACCGCGGCCGCCACGTTCGCGAGCACCGATTCGGTGATGACCACCTTTGCCTGACAGTCGCTCACCAGGAAGGCGATCTCCGGCGGCGTCATCCGGAAGTTGACCGGCACGGCGATGGCCCCGAGCTTGTTGACCGCCAGGAACGACTCGATGAACTCGGTGCGGTTGAGCATCAGGATCAAGACGCGATCGCCGAATGCAACGCCCCGTCGGCTCAGTGCACCCGCCAGGGCGCCGACCCGGGTGTCGAGTTCTCGCCATGTCGTGGTCTTGCCGAGAAAGCGCAGCGCCGTGGCGTCGGGCTGCATCAACGAGTGCCTGGCGAGCTGATTGGTCCAGTTTTGGCGGCGTGCGAGATACGGCTGTTCAGTCGGGTCCGGCGCTACGGGGGAAGCCAACGGCGACGACTCCTCTGATCCTTGGGTTGCGTGATGTTGATATTTGATCAAACATGGTGTTGCCCCGGTCACAGTATGGCCTCGGCGGCTCGGGTACAACCCCACGCCAAATTGACCGGAGAGTCCAGTGAACGCACCCCCCAGAACCCGGCCCCGGCCCCGACGCGCGGTGCGGCGCGAACAGTTGTCCGACGAGGTAGCTGCCCGGCTGCGCGCCGACATCATGACCGGTGTTCTGCGGCCGGGCAGTTTCATCCGGTTGGACGAGACGGCCGCGGCGCTCGGGGTCAGCATCACGCCGGTTCGCGAGGCCCTGCGCACCCTGCGCGGCGAGGGCATGGTGACACTCGAACCGCATCGGGGTCATGTCGTCGTGCCTCTGACCCGCGACGACATCGACGACATCTTCTGGTTGCAGGCCACCATCGCCAAGGAGTTGGCGGCTACCGCCGCCGAACGGATCACCGAACCGGAGATCGACGAGCTCGAGCGGCTCAACGAGCAGTTGGCCGCGGCGGTCGAGCGGCACGACCTCGAGGAGATCGCCATGGCGGAGTTCGCGTTCCACCGGGCGTTCAACAGGTCCACGGGCCGCATCAAGCTGGCGTGGTTCCTGCTGCACGCCGGCCGCTACCTGCCGGCGCAGATCTATGCCGCTAGTCCCGAGTGGGGGGTCGCCGCCGTGGCCGGGCACCGCGAGATGATCGCGGCGCTGCGCCGCGGCGACGTGGACACCGTCGTCAGGCTGACCGGCGGCGAGTTCACCGACGGCGCGCAGCGCCTGATCGCCCTGCTCGATGAGACGAAATTGTGGGGCTGAACCCGCGTCAGGGTCAGCCTGCCGAGAGTTCTTCGGCGCGGGCCTTCAAATTGCCCGCCAGATAGTCGAGCGTGTCACCGATGGCCTTCTTGACCAGCTGGCTCGGGATCGACAGCTTGGTCTCGACGTCCAGGTCGACCGTGAGCAGCGATGTCGCCCCGATGGGGACCACCGAGAACTTCTGCTCCTGCTTCTCGAAGAAGTCGCCCTGCTGCAGCACCGTCTGGATCTGGTTCTCGCCGGGGTAATAGACCGCGGTGATGAACGTCCCCGACTGCCCCTGGACCACGACATCGAGGCGCAACTGGCTGGGCCGGCCGTCGTCGTAGCGCGCCAGCACCCAGCTGCCCTTGATCTCCTCGTTCCACAGCGGGTACGACTCGAAGTCGGCGACGATCCCCATGATCGCCTCGGCGGGCGCGGCGACCTCGACGGTCTTGCTGACGATCGGCATCGCCCGAGCATATCGGCTACTCGACACGCGCCTTTTCGAGCAGGGAGCGAATCACCTCCGGTATCGGCACCGGCCTTCGGCCGACCCGGTCGACGTACACGTGCACCCAGTGCCCCACTGCGGCGGTCGGTTCGTCGGCCTCGCCGTCCGCCCACAGCCCCAACCGGTACGTCACGCTGCTGTTGCCAAGTCGGGTGACCGCCACACCGACGGAAAGCGCTGTGGGGAAACGCAATTCAGCGAAGTAGCGGCAGCCCGACTCCGCGACGACGCCCAGCCACGGCACGGTGAGCGGGTCGATATCACAGGTCGTGTTGATCCACCCGTTGATCGCCGTGTCGAACATCGCGTAGTACACCGCGTTGTTGAGGTGACCGAACATGTCGTTGTCGGTCCACCGGGTGGTCACCGGCCAGTGCACGGGAAAGTCGGCGCTGGTGAGCGAATGCTCACTACTGCTCATGAGAGCAGTCTCGCAGGCCACCTCCCTAGCAGTCCGCGGTCACGCTCTCCCCTCGTGTCCCACGCCCGATGACAAGTGGGTGGACGACCGCGGGCATGCCGCGCCACACGGCCTCGCGGACCTCGACGGTGAAACCGTGGGCGCGCATGCGCTCGACGGTGTCGCGGTTGCAGCGGCAGCCGCCCGCGAAGTGGCGCCACGGTTCGGCGAGTTTGTCCTGAAATGCCGCCAGTCGTCGCGAATTCGCACGTACGTGCTCGATGAACAGCAGCTGCCCGCCGGGCCGCAGTACGCGGGCGATTTCACGCAACGCACGATCGGGATCGTCCACAGTGCACAGGCAAAGCGTCGACACGACGGTGTCCACGGACTCGGCCGCGAACGGCAGCTGCTCGGCCTGAGCGTCGACAATGCCTGTGAGACAACTGTTTCGACGCAGTCGACGGGACAGCTTCTTGCGCATCCCCGGCTCGGGTTCGGTGAGCAGCAACTCTGTGACCGCCTCCGGATAGTGCGCGAGGTTCAGCCCGGTACCGGCCCCGATCTCGACGACGCGGCCGTAGGCGTCGGCAAGCAACTCTCTGCGCCGGCGGCGCATACCCCGGAGCTCACCCAGCCACAGCAGGGGGTCGTAGACGGCGGCGAAGACCTGCAGCCACGCGGCGGACGGTGGCTTCGGCAATTCGACACCCAATTTGATGTCAGCGATTTCAGTCATTGCGCCAACGTAAGAGCGGCGGCGTCGCGCCCGCATCGCCCGATGCGGCCATCTTCTGCCGATGGCCGCTTTCGGCTACGTCACAGCAGTCCGAGCCGCGCGGCCTCTGCGACGGCAGCGGTTCGCGAGGTGCGGCCCAGCTTGCGGCGGATGTTCGCGACGTGGCGATGCACGGTGTGCGGGCTGAGCACCAGTTGCTCGGCGATCTCGCGATCGTTGAGACCGCGCGCGATGCACGCGAGGATTTCGCGCTCCCGCACCGACAGGACCTGCTCGTCGTCGCTCACCTGCTGCGGCGGCGGCTGCCCCGGCGCCAGCATTTCGCGGCACGCGCGGACGACGGCATCGGCGTCACCGTGCCATGGGAAGTGCGCGCTTCCCGACAGCGGGATGAACGTCGCACCCGGAATCGCTGCCGCGACCTCACGTCCGAGCCGGTACGGCACGGCACGATCGTCGCGCCGATGCACCACCAACGCCGGCGAGCGGACGAGCCCCAGCTGATCGCGAACGTCGAGCCGATAGACCATTGCCAACACCGCGGCCGCGGTGTCGGCCGTCGCCGATTCGCGCTGCAACCGGCCGAACCGCGCATGCTCGTCGGCGCTGGCCCCGCCGAGGAAGATGTCCCCGAGAAGACGCGATCCAAGGCCCCAATGTGCTTGTATCGCAGCCAGTATCGCGTCACCCACCCCCGGCGGCGTCAGTACCGTCCCATCCGCATACGACCCGTACAGCACCATCCGGTCGACCCGCTCGGGGAACGCCGCGGCGAACGCGACTGCGGTGCAACTCCCCGACGAACCGCCGATGAGCGAAACGCGCTCGAGCCCGAGTTCGTCTACGAGCGCACGCAGCACCGCGACCTCGCTGTCAAGCGTCAGATCGGAATCGTGCAGCGTGCGGTCCGACATGCCGACCCCGAGCCGGTCGTACCGGATCAAGGTGTATCCGTCGGCGATGCCCTCCCAGAAGCGCCGAAAGTCGGGGTCCTGCCAGTCGAGTTCGAGGTGACTCACCCACCACGCCGGAGCCACCAACGGCGGACCGCTGCCGCGCGCCTCGTAGGCCACCCGGCGTCCACCGACGGGCAGAAACCGGATCTCGGAGCGTGCCAGCATCTCCGCAGCGTAAGGGGGACTGTCGGATTGGGCGCGGTAACGGGCAGGCTGTAGTGATGAGGATCCGCGGCGCCGTACTGGAACAGATCGGACTGGAACGCCCCTACGCCGACTCGCGGCCGATTTCCGTGGATGACCTCGACCTGGCACCACCTGGGGCGAATGAACTCCTCGTCCGCATCGAGGCCGCAGGCATGTGCCATTCCGACCTGTCAGTCGTCGACGGCAGCCGGGTCCGTCCGGTGCCGATGCTGCTCGGTCACGAAGCGGCAGGGGTCGTCGAGGAGGCCGGACTCGGAGTCTCCGACGTACACCCCGGCCAGCGGCTGGTGATGACCTTCCTGCCCAGGTGCGGCCAATGCGAGGCGTGCGCGACGAACGGGCTGACGCCGTGCGTGGCCGGCAGCGCTGCCAATGCGGCAGGCACGCTGATGGGCGGCGATCGCCGACTCTCGCGCGACGGGCAGCCGATCCATCACCACCTCGGCGTCTCCGGTTTCGCCACCCACGCCGTCGTCGACCGGCGCTCGGTCGTTCCGGTACCCGCCGACGTGCCGGCCCAGGTCGCGGCGCTGCTCGGATGCGCCGTGCTGACCGGCGGCGGTGCGGTGATCAACGCGGGACGACCGCGCCAAGGCGACACCGTGATCGTCGTCGGACTCGGCGGCGTCGGCATGGCGGCGGTGCTCACCGCTCTCGCACGGGACGATGTCCGTGTCATCGGCGTCGACCAGCTGCCCGCCAAACTCGAGCTGGCCCGCACCATGGGTGCGCATGCGGCCTACACCCCGGACGAGGCACGCGAGGCCGGGATCAAGGCCGCCGTCGTGATCGAGGCCGTCGGCCATCCGAAGGCGGTGGAGACGGCCGTCGACCTGACCGCCGCGGGCGGCCGCACCGTCTGCGTCGGGCTGCCCCGGCCCGACGCGCGAATCAACCTGTCGCCGTTGGGGTTTGTGGCCGAGGGCCGTGCGCTGATCGGCAGCTACCTCGGCTCGGCCGTGCCGTCGCGGGAAATCCCGCACTTCGTCGGCCTGTGGCGCGCGGGCCGGTTACCGGTCGAGTCGCTGGTGTCGTCGACGATCCCGCTGGACGACATCAACAGCGGTATGGATCAGCTCGCCGACGGCGCGGCTGTGCGGCAGATCATCAGTTTCGACTAGCGGCGGCTTCGGGATTCGCGACACCAGCGCGCCGCAGCGCCGACACGATGAGTGCGCGCAGCCGCCGGCTCACCTCGAACTGCTTACCCGGCAGCGTGCGCGCCACGACCCGCAGGTTCACGGTGTCCTTCTCGATGCTCTCGACACCCATCAGCTGCGGCTCGTCGAGCAACAGATCGGAAAGGCTGTTGTCGCGCATCGCGATCGCCGACACCTCGCGCAGCGAATCATTGACGACGTTGAGGTCCGCCGAGGTGGCGACGGGAACGTCGACGACCGCGCGGGCCCAGTCCTTCGACAGGTTGAGCGATTTGACGATCTGCCCGTTGGGAACGGTGAACACCTCACCGTCACTGGTGCGTAGCTTGGTGACGCGCAGGGTGACATCCTCCACGGTGCCGCGGGCTTCACCGCCCCCTGTGACGGCCAATACGACCAGGTCGCCGAATCCGTACTGCTTCTCCGTGATGAGGAAAAAGCCGCTGAGCAGATCCTGCACGATGCGCTGGGCGCCGAAGCCGAACGCGGCGCCCAGCACGGCGGCAGGCGCGACCAACGACCCGATCGGCAGGCCGAGCTGGTTGGCGATGTCCACGCCGACCACGATGTAGAGCACCGCGATCGCGACCGAGGAGATCACCGAGGCGACCGCGCGCCGGTGTTTCACACTTTCCGGGCGCAACACCGCATCACTGCTGTCCCCGCCGTCGAGGCGCTTACTCAGGCGGCGCGCAATGAACCGGATCAGCCTGGTGGCCAGCACCGCGAACAGCAGCACCGCGACGATGTGCACGCCCTTGGTCAGCAACCAGTCGGTGAGAGATTCAAGTGTTGGAGGCATATCGGCACCGGCTTCCCGGTAGCCCCGCAAGATCAAACACGTATGTGAGCTTGTGCACGCGCGGAAAGCTCAGAACCAGCCGTCGCGCATTTCCAGCGTCGTGCGGTCCAGCGCGGCGAGCAGATCGAGTTGCGGCCCGGTCTTGGGCAGTTCGCTGCGGAAGAAGTACCGCGCTGCCTGACGTTTGCCGTCGTAGAAGTCCCCGGTGCGGCCGTTGCACGCCACCACCTGCTGCAGCCAGATCCAAGCGACCACGATGTGGCCGAACGCCTCGAGGTACACCACGCTGTTGGCCAGCGCGGCCTCGATGTCTCCGGAGGCGAACATTGCTGTGGTCACCTCGACCAGTCGCTGCCACGTCGCACTGAGACTTGCTGCCATCTCGGCGGCCTCGCCGCCCGCAGTCGTCGCCGCCTCGACCGTCGCCGAAATGGCCTCTCCCAGTGCCGCCAAACTCGCCCCACCCCGCTGAGTCACCTTGCGGCCCAACAGGTCCAGGCTCTGAATGCCGTGCGTCCCTTCGTGGATCGGATTCAGCCGGTTGTCCCGGTAATGCTGTTCGACGTCGTACTCGCGGGTGTAGCCGTAGCCCCCGTGCACCTGGATGGCCAGGCTGTTGGCCTCCAGACACCATTGCGACGGCCAGCTCTTGCCGATCGGTGTCAGGATGTCGAGCAGCAGCGTCACCGCGTCGCGCTCTGCATCGGTCTCGGCGCTGTGCTGCAGGTCGACGAGTTTGGCGCAGTACAGCAGCAGCCCCATCCCGCCTTCCACATACGCCTTCTGCGCCAACAGCATTCGCTTGACGTCGGCGTGCTCGATGATCGGGACCTGTGGTGTGGTGGGATCCTTGGCCGTGAGCGGACGGCCCTGCGGCCGTTCACGTGCGTACTGCAGCGATTTCAGGTATCCGGTGTAGCCCAACGCCACCGCACCCATGCCGACGCCGAGTCGCGCCTCGTTCATCATCGTGAACATGTACCTGATGCCTTGATGCGGTTCGCCGACGAGATAACCGGCGGCGCCGTCGAAGTTCAGCACGGTGTTGGTGATTCCGCGCTGGCCCATCTTGTGATTCAGCCCGGCGATGGCCACCTTGTTCCGCTCACCGACCGAACCGTCGGCATTGACAAGGTACTTGGGCACGATGAACAACGAGATGCCCTTGGTGCCCGGCGGTCCGCCCGGGATCTTGGCCAGCACCAGATTGACGATGTTGTCGGTGAGTTCGTGTTCGGCCCCGGAGATCCACATCTTGGAACCGAACAGCCGGTACGTCCCGTCCGCTTGCGGTTCGGCGCGGGTGAGGATGTCGGCCAATGACGATCCGGCCTGTGTCTCCGACAGCGCCATGGTTCCCGAGAAGCGGCCCGCCAGCATCGGCCGCAGGAACGTGTCGATCTGCTCGGGGGTGCCGAACTTCGCGATCAGGTTCGCGTTGGCGACGGACAGCATCGCATAGCCCGACGTCGAGATGTTGGCGGCGTAGAACCACGCGAACCCGGCCTGCGCGACCGTCACGGGCAGCTGGGCGCCACCGAGTTCGGCGTCCATCGACATGCCGAGCAGATCGGCGTCGGAGACGGCGTCCAGCGCCTCCTTCACCTCATCGATGACGGTGACCTTCTCGCCGTCGAAGGTGGGCTCGTTGGCGTCGCTCTTTTTGTTGTGAGGCGCGAAGTACCGCGTCGCCAGCTGCTCGCACAGGTCCAGCACGTCGTCGAACGTCTCGCGGGAATGCTCAGCGAAGCGCTCACGCTTCGTCAGCTCGTCGACTCTCAGCCATTCGTAGAGCAGGAAGTCGAGGTCTTGTCGCGACAGCAGGTTGGACTTCATTCACCCATCCTTGTCGAGACTGTGCCCGGGCAGTTAGTTGACCGCGCTGATGTTCACACCCAGCGGCTGCGATTCGCGCACCGCCTCGTCACGGATCAGCCCGCGCAGTAACGCGGTACTGAACTCGACGGCGATCTCCTGCGCGGTGCGCCGGCCGTGCGGTCGCAGCCAGCGGTAGGAACCCAGCGTCATCCCGATGTAGCCGAGGGCGAGCACGTGGCTGTCGCAGTCGTAGAACTCCCCGCTGGCGATGCCGCGGTCGATCACGTCGCGGACATGCTCGTAGACCTGTGCCTCTTTCTCCCGGATATAGGCGACCTGGTCCTCGGTGAACCACTCCGTGATGTAGGGGCCCTCCTGGAAGTACACCGCCGCGCGCTCGATGTCGCTGGCGATGCCCACCAGCAGCCGGCGGGTGAAGTGGTAGATGGTCTCCCGGGCAGATGCCGTCGGATCGTCGTGCAGGGCGTCCACCGTGAAGTCGGCGGCACCCTTGTAGATGTCGTAGAGGATCAGCGACTTGCTGGCGTAGTAGTGATAGACGGTGGCCTTGTTCAGGCCGACGGCGTCGGCGACGTCATCCATCCGGGTGCCGTGGTAACCCCTGGCGGCGAACAGTTTGGTCGCGACGGCCAGCAGCTCTTCGCGCCGCGACATCCCATTGCTGGGTACTCCCGGTGACGAGGCGTTCATGGCGGCTCACTCTATGCAGGCCCGGAGCGCATCCGGGGGTATCAATCAACTGGTTGGCTAGTTTATGCGTTGAGGCTGTCGCCGCCGGGGCGGCGGGTCTAGACTCGGCAGGAACCAGCGGCGACGCGAGAGGTGATGACGTGGATCCCAACCCGGATTATGACGCGAGCGACGAGCTGGAATACGGCGTGAACTGGCTCGCCTGGATTCTTCGCGGTGTCTATCCGCCGCCCGCCTATCCCCCGGTGTGAGCCACCCGCAGTAACGCCCGGTCGTCACTCGGATGGCGACGTAGTCACCGATGAGGTGACGAGAAAGTTCGGTCGGCCCCAGTCAGTGTGATGCGCGGTGCGCGCTGCCGCGGTACCAACGATTCGCCGAGACTGCTCAGAGATCGCGCTCCTGCGCTCAGACTCAAGTGGTCGCTGCAACACCTGACGGGTTCGGAGGTGTTGTTCGATGGGGTTTCGGGAGCCTGGTTGGCCGCGGGTGTCGGAGTCGGTTCGCGGGGAGTTCTGGGCCGCGGTGCGACGGTGGCTGGAGTGCACGGCAGTACCGGCCGCAAGTGGGCCAAAGACGCTGGTTATCAAACCAATACTCAGCATCGAGGTCTCCGCTATTCGACCGCGGTTCGGCAGGTGTTCTGGGCGGCGGTGCATGCAGGTCAAAGCCCGTCGCGCGCGGCGGTCATCGCCGGCGTGTCGGAGAACGCCTCTCGGCAGTGGCTCCAACAGGCTGGATTCGTGCCACGAACCTCGATGCCTGCCGATACCTGCGCTATCGATCCCGATGCCGGCCCGCCGCGGGGGCCAATATCGTTTATCGAGCGTTGCCGGTTAGAACAGCTGCTGGAAACCGGACATACCCCGATGCAGGCGGCGGTGTTGTTGGGGCGTCATCGGGACACGATTGGCCGTGAGATCGACCGTGGGCAGACCGGTTCGAGATACCGGGCGCGGGTCGGTCAAGACACCGCCGAGGCCAACCTCAAACGCCCCAAACCGCGCCATCTCGAGGACCGCCCTGCGCTGTTGGCCGAGGTGGTGGCACGCTTGGAACAGCGGCACAGTCCCGAGCAGATCGCGTGCCGGCTGCGCCAGGATTTTCCCGATGATCCGGAGATGTGGGTGTCACACGAAACGATCTATCAGGCCCTTTACATCCAACCCCGCGGGGAGCTGGCCCGACTGGTCAAGACCGCGCTGCGCACCGGCCGTACTCAGCGAAAACCACAGGGCCGCAAAGCAACCGATCGCGGCCAACTAAAAGACATGATCAACATCAGTGACCGCCCCAAGGAGGCCGATGACCGCGCGATACCCGGTCATTGGGAAGGTGATCTGATCCTGGGCAGTACCGCCTCAGGCTCAGCGATCGGCACCCTGGTCGAGCGCACCACCGGATTCGTGGTCCTGCTGCACCTGCCCGAGGATCGCACCGCAGCCACCCTGGCCGACGCCATGTCGGTCAAGGTCCCAGAGATCCCCGAGATCCTGCGCCGCTCGCTGACCTGGGACCAAGGCAAAGAGATGGCGCTACACACCAAGATCACCGAAGCCACCGGCCTGCCGATCTACTTCTGCGACCCACACAGCCCCTGGCAGCGCGGCACCAACGAGAACACCAACGGACTGCTGCGCCAATACTTTCCCAAAGGCACCGACCTATCGTTCTACGGTCCCGGCTGGCTCGACCAGGTCGCGGCCGAACTCAACGCCCGACCCCGCAAACGCCTCAACTGGCGCACCCCAGCCGAAGAACTCGACCGACTACTCTCAGACCCGTCCACATTCGTTGCAGCCACCGCCTGAATCCAAGGCGCGATGTCGCGATCTCCCCGCAGTTTCGATGGCGCGCGATACCGTCTACCTCCCATCACGGGGTAAGCGCACCGCTTACGACCGGAGGGCCACGGCGGTCCCCAAGAGGTGGATGGGAGACTTTTCGGATGATCATCGGGATACCGCGCGAATCCCAGGCGGGTGAAACGCGGGTGGCCGCCACCCCGCAGACCGTCGGAGCGCTCCTGAAACTGGGCTACTCCGTCGTGGTCGAGTCGGGTGCCGGCGCCGCCTCCAGTTTCGCCGACACCGCCTACGAAGACGCAGGGGCGGAGATCGGTGAGGCCTGGTCCGCCGACATCGTTCTCAAGGTCAATGCTCCCGACGACGCGGAGATCGCACGCCTCAAGGACGGTGCGACGCTGGTCAGCCTCATCTCCCCGGCGCTGAACCCCGAGCTCGTCGAGAAGTTGTCCGCCCGCCCCATCACGGTGCTGGCGATGGATGCCGTTCCGCGTATCTCGCGGGCGCAGTCGCTGGACGTGCTGTCGTCGATGGCGAACATCGCCGGATATCGGGCGGTCGTCGAGGCCGCACACAGCTTCGGCCGGTTCTTCACGGGGCAGGTGACCGCGGCGGGCAAGGTGCCCCCGGCCAAGGTGCTGGTGGTCGGCGCCGGGGTGGCCGGCTTGGCCGCCATCGGCGCGGCGGGCAGCCTGGGCGCAATCGTGAAAGCGACCGACCCGCGGCCGGAGGTGGCCGATCAGGTCGCCTCGCTCGGCGGTGAGTACCTGGCGGTGGATCCGGCCGCGGCAGAGGTGTCGTCGACCGGTTACGCCAAGGAGATGGGCGAGGACTACAAGGCCCGCGAGGCACAGCTGTACGCCGACCAGTGCAAGGACGTCGACATCATCATCACGACGGCGCTGATCCCGGGTAAGCCCGCTCCGCGCATCATCACCGCGGACATGGTCGCGTCGATGAAGCCAGGAAGCGTCATCGTCGACATGGCCGCCTCCAACGGCGGCAACGTGGAAGGCACGGTCAAGGATCAGGCCGTCGTCACCGACAACGGCGTGACCATCATCGGCTACACCGATCTTGCTGGGCGTCTGCCCGCCACCGCCTCACAGCTCTACGGCACCAATCTGGTGAACCTGCTCAAGCTGCTCACCCCGGAAAAGGACGGGCAGCTCACCCTGGACTTCGACGACGTGGTCCAGCGGTCGGTGACCGTGGTCCGCAACGGCGAGACCACCTGGCCGCCGCCGCCGGTGCAGGTGTCCGCGGCGCCCGCGGCCGCTGCTGCGCCGGTCGAGGTCGGACCCGCCAAGAAACCGATGACGACCGCGCGCCGGTTGGGGTTGACCTTCGCCGCTGCCGCGGTGCTGTTCGCGCTCATCGCACTCTCACCCGCCGCACTGCAGGTGCACCTGACGGTGTTCGCGTTGGCGATCGTCATCGGCTACTACGTGATCGGCAACGTGCACCACGCACTGCACACCCCGCTGATGTCGGTGACCAATGCGATCTCCGGCATCATCGTCGTCGGCGCGCTGCTGCAGATCGGCCACGGAAATGTCGCCATCACCGCACTGGCAACGGCAGCGATCCTGCTTGCCAGCATCAACGTCTTCGGCGGTTTCGCGGTGACCCGCCGCATGCTGGCGATGTTCACGAGGAGCTAGACCATGTTCTCCATTTCAACTGTCGCCACCGCCGCCTACGTCGTCGCAGCGCTGCTGTTCATCCTGGCGCTTGCCGGCCTGTCCAAGCACGAGACATCAAGGGCCGGAAACACTTTCGGTATCGCCGGGATGACCGTCGCGCTGCTCGCGACGATCGCGCTCGCGCTGGCCCGCCACATCGAGCCGCTGGGCCTTGCGCTGCTCATCGGCGCGATGGTCGTCGGGGCCGCGATCGGCCTGTGGCGCGCCAGGGTCGTCGAGATGACGGGCATGCCTGAGCTGATCGCGCTGCTGCACAGCTTCGTCGGCCTGGCCGCCGTGTTGGTCGGCTGGAACGGCTATCTGCATGTGGAAGGCGAGCTGGCCGGGGCCGAGGCGGCGCAACTGGCACAGGAGGGCATGCTCGGCATCCATTCGGCCGAGGTCGTCATCGGGGTGTTCATCGGTGCGGTGACGTTCACCGGTTCGGTCGTCGCCAACCTGAAGCTGTCGGCCCGCATCAAGTCCGCGCCGATGATGCTGCCCGGCAAGAACTTCCTCAATGTCGGCGCGCTCGTCGTCTTCGCCGCGCTCACCGTCTGGTTCGTGATCGACCCGCAGCTGTGGGTGCTGGCGGTGGTCACCGTGCTGGCGCTGCTGCTCGGCTGGCACCTGGTCGCCTCCATCGGCGGCGGTGACATGCCGGTGGTGGTGTCGATGCTCAACAGCTATTCCGGTTGGGCCGCAGCGGCTTCGGGCTTCCTGCTGTCCAACGACCTGCTCATCGTCACCGGCGCGCTCGTCGGCTCCTCGGGTGCGTACCTGTCCTACATCATGTGCAAGGCGATGAACCGCTCGTTCATCTCGGTGATCGCAGGTGGCTTCGGGATCGAGGCCGGGCCCGCTGATGACAAGGACTACGGCGAGCATCGCGAGATCACCGCCGACGGCGCGGCCGAGCTACTCGAATCGGCCAGTTCCGTGATCATCACGCCGGGCTACGGCATGGCCGTCGCACAAGCCCAGTACGGTGTCGCCGACCTGACCCGCAAGCTGCGCGAGCGCGGCGTCAACGTCCGGTTCGGCATCCACCCCGTCGCGGGACGCCTGCCCGGCCACATGAACGTGCTGCTGGCCGAGGCGAAGGTGCCCTACGACATCGTGCTGGAGATGGACGAGATCAACGACGACTTCGACGACACCGACGTCGTTCTCGTCATCGGCGCCAACGACACCGTCAACCCGGCGGCCTCCGAGGACCCAGGCAGCCCGATCGCGGGTATGCCTGTGCTCACGGTGTGGAATGCCAACCACGTCATCGTGTTCAAGCGGTCTATGGCGTCGGGCTACGCTGGCGTGCAGAACCCGCTGTTCTTCCGTCAGAACACCCAGATGCTGTTCGGTGACGCCAAAGACCGCGTGGACGCGATCAACGCCGCGCTCTCCGAAACGGTGTCCTCCTCGCACTAGATATTTCGCGTCGGCGCAACATTTCACATCGGCACGGCGCACCGGTTCGGCCACGGAGTCGAACTAGCATGCGCAGCGTGCCGGTAGAAGACCCGCCGAAGTCCGAAGCTGACGTACGAGGACGGCTGGCCAGTTTCGGCACGGTCCTGATCATCATCGTCGTGTACGCCGCGGCGCTGGCCGGCTACCACTACGTCGCCGGTCCGGCCGAGTCGTTGCCCCCACCGGATCTCGGCGAGAGCGGCGACACCGTCGTGCTGGTGGACCTAGAGGAACTCCACACGGTGGATACCAAGTTGGACGTGAGCGTCATGGTCTTTCCCGCCGACGACCACATGAACCCGGTTCTCAATGTGGTGAACACCAACGTCGCGGTGCGCCTATTCGTCGACGAGATCAGCATCGGTGGCGACCTCGAAACGCCGGCAGGGAGTCTGCCCCAAGAGATCAACGCGACGCTCGAAGCGAGCGGTGACCCGGAGATTTGGCCTTTTGACGACTACACAATCGGGCCGCTGGGGGCGGATGTGGTCGTCGGTTCCGGTGACGATCGCAGGTTCGAACCCGCCCGGGTGGAAGTGGCGGGCAGCCTCAACAGTTGGGACATCACCACCACGCGAAGCGGACCGGTCACCCAGTCCTCCGGTGAAGGCGATTACCAGACAATCCATTTGAGCCGCGCCCATGGACCGCTCGCCTTCGATGTGGGCTTGTGCCTGGTGCTGCTCACCCTGCCCGCGATCGCTCTCTTCTTGTCGATCGAGATGTTCCGTGGGCGGAAGAAGTTCATGCCGCCGTTCGGGACGTGGTATGCCGCATCGTTGTTCGCGATCATTCCGATACGAAGCTTCATGCCCGGCGCTCCCCCGCCCGGCGCGTGGATCGACCAGATCCTGGTGTTGTGGGTGCTCGTCGCGCTGACGGCAGCGATGGTCGTGTATTTCGTCGCCTGGCACCGCCGCTGCGACTGACCGGCGGGAACCGGCCGTCGGGGATGCGCCTATGGTTACCTCACCCGCACAACCATGGGGAGGCATCGGATGGCCGTCGATCGGCTGCTACCCAACCAGGACGCCGAAGACCTGATCGCACTGACCCGGGAGATCGCCGACAAGGTGCTCGACCCGGTCGTCGACGCGCACGAGAAGGCCGAAACGTACCCGGACGGCGTGTTCCCCGCGCTCGGGGCCGCCGGCCTGTTGAGCCTGCCGCAACCCGAGGAGTGGGGCGGCGGCGGTCAGCCCTTCGAGGTGTACCTGCAGGTCCTCGAGGAGATTGCGGCGCGGTGGGCGGCGGTGGCGGTCGCGGTCAGTGTGCACAGCCTGTCGTCGCATCCCCTGCTCATGTTCGGCACCGACGAACAGCGCAAGCGGTGGCTGCCCGGCATGCTTTCCGGCGAGCAGATCGGGGCCTACAGCCTGTCGGAGCCGCAGGCGGGATCGGACGCGGCGGCGTTGCGGTGTGCGGCGAAGCCCGACGGTGACGGCGGAGAGGGTTACGTGCTGAACGGCTCGAAATCGTGGATCACCCATGGCGGTGTCGCCGACTTCTACACATTGTTCGCCCGCACCGGCGAAGGCTCGCGAGGCATCAGTTGCTTCCTGGTGCCCGGTGACCTGCCTGGCCTCAGCTTCGGCAAGCCCGAGGAGAAGATGGGGCTGCACGCCGTGCCGACGACGGCGGCGTTCTACGACAATGCGCGTATCGGGTCCGACCGCCGCATCGGCGACGAGGGGCAGGGGTTGCAGATCGCGTTCAGCGCATTGGACTCCGGCCGGCTGGGCATCGCCGCCGTCGCCACCGGGCTGGCGCAGGCCGCGCTGGACGAGGCCGTCCGGTACGCCAACGAACGAACGACGTTCGGCCGCAAGATCATCGATCATCAGGGCCTCGGCTTCCTGCTCGCCGACATGGCCGCGGCGGTGGCGACCGCGCGTGCCACCTATCTCGACGCTGCACGCCGCCGCGATGCCGGCCGGCCGTACTCGGAGCAGGCCAGCGTCGCCAAACTGGTCGCGACGGACGCCGCGATGAAGGTCACCACCGACGCCGTGCAGGTGTTCGGCGGCGCCGGCTATACCCGCGACTTCCGCGTCGAGCGCTACATGCGAGAGGCCAAGATCATGCAGATCTTCGAGGGCACCAACCAGATTCAGCGCCTGGTCATCGCGCGCGGATTGGTCACCTCTTAACCGCGAGCAGACGTGAGCACCCCCAAATTGGCCCCAAAATGGGGGTGTACGCGTCTGCTCGCCACCAGAACTATTGGATGAATTCCGTGATGGCGTTGATGAACTCGCCCGGCTTCTCGATCATCGGACTGTGCCCCGATCCGGGGATCACCGTCGGGGTCAGTCCCGCCTGGCGGTAACGCTCGACGTTGGCGGCGGTCGGCGTCAGCACGTCACGCTCACCCCACACGACGAGCACGGGCTTTCCGAGAGCGGCCAAGCGATCGGCCGCGTCGCGCTCCTCATCCGCGTTGCCCGATTTGCAAACACCTTTGTGCGTGAGCTGTTTCAGCGAGCGATGCGCCAACGCCGGCACTTGATAGTCGTCGGCGAAACCGGTCTGCAGCGAGCTGGCGGTCACGGGATCCAGCGACCGGAGCAAGTCCACGGCGGGCCCGATGAGCGGCACGCACGCCAGGCCTGCGAGCGCGGGCGTCTGCACCAGGTGCGGGGCGGCGGGAGTATCGGAAACCGCCACGCGCTCAACATGTTCTGGATCCAGCTCGGCGAGCGCGATCGCCACCAGCCCGCCCATCGAATGGCCTACCAGAGTCGCATGCTCGACACCGAGCGCATCCAGCGCCCGCCGCACCGCTTCCGCCTGTCCGTCGATGCCGTAATGCGACGCATCGCTCGGGGCCTCTGAACCACCGTGTCCCACGAGGTCGATGGCGATGACCCGGCGATCGAGCAGCGCCGCGGTGACGCGGTTCCACCACTCGACGGACGCCGAATACCCATGAAGCAGTACAACGGCGCGGTCACCAGCAGGGCCATACTCTTTGACGTTGAGGTCTGGGCCGTCGAGTTGGAGCACCCGACCGCCGTCGAATGCCTGCGCCGGACGCGTGGCTCTCGTCACCACGAACGCGTTCACTGCGAGCGCCACGACCACGACCACTGCCGCGATCATGATCATCCGCCACTTCATCGGCCGGACGCTACTCCCCATCCCCCGTTCTCCGTCAATGGTTTTTCGCCGTCACTCACCGACCGGCTCCGGCGGTGAGGTTGCTGTCACCTGCGTGCCGTGACCGACCACGGAGTTGATGTCTATCGAGCCACCGAGCCCATCGAACCGCGCCAGCAACGACCCCAGTCCGATGTGCCCGTCGGCGACGTAGCGCTCGACGTTCGCGGTGTCGAAGCCTTTCCCGTTGTCGGTGACGGTCAACACGATCCGGTCGCCTTGCCGCGACAGACCTACCCGCACAGTCGTTGCGCGCGCGTGTTTGTGCACGTTGGCGAGCAGTTCTCTGGCGGCCCGATACATCAACTGCTGGGACTCGACTTTGCCGACGTCCTCGAGATCGGCCTCCACCGCATAGTCGCCGCGAGCCTCGAACTGCCGCAGCAGTTCTCGCACGGCCGGCGTGAGGCCGAGCTGGGCAAGCACCTGCGGATGCAGTTCGGTGACGGTCGATCGCAGTGCGGCGGCGGTCTCCTGCAGCGCGGCGTGGACCGCTTCGAGCGCCGGATCGTCGTTGCGTTCGCGGATTTCGTCGAGATCGAGCCGCGCGGCCAGCAAGATCTGCAGTGGGCCGTCGTGCAGATGCTCGGCCACTTCCCGGTTGTGCCTCTCATCGGCCTGCATCGCCTCGGACACCAGTTGCAGGCGGATGTGCTGGAGCTTGGCGACGCGCGCGCGACGCCACACCAGCACCAGGCAGAGCGCGGTCGTAGCGGCCGCCGCCCACAGCAGGAAGCCGACGTGCGTGTAGACGATGTCGGGCAGACCCACATGGTCATCGCGCTTGGAGTACACCATCCACACGGCCAGATAGCCGAGGGCGGTGCCGGTGCCGAGGATCGCGGTCAGCATGGGCCGGTCCTGGAAGGCCACCGCGATCGGCAGCAGGAAGAACACCGGTAGCAGTGCTGCCGTCGCCCCACCGGACACCAGACACAGCACCACGACGACCAGGACGTCGACGGCGGTCGAGGTCCAGTCCGCCCAACGAGGCACGGGCCCCTGCAGCACCACGACCAGCCAAACCACCGCTGCTGCGCCGTAGAAGCCCAGCACCACTTCGTACACGCCGGGCAGCCAGTGGTCGACCTCCCATGTCCACACCAGCAGCGCGATCAGACCGATGAGCGGCAGCCGCAGAAACGCGGTGACGCGCACAGGCTCCCTTGCGAAATAGCCGGCGACGCGGTCCAGCACGGCTAGTCCAGCAGCTTGCGGCGCATCGCCTCGGCGACCGCGGCGGCCCGGTCGTTCACACCGAGTTTCTCGTAGAGCCGTTGTACGTGGGTCTTGACGGTCGACGGGGCAAGAAACAGTTCCTTGGCCATCGCGGGGATGCTGCTTCCCGCCGCGATCAGCTTGAGCACTTCGCGCTCCCGCGGGCTCAGCACGGGCCCCTCGGGTTCGGCGCGCTTACGGATCTCGCCGGCCAGCCCGGCGGCGAGGCTGGGCGCCACGACGTCGCGGCCCTTGGCGCAGTCCAGGACGGCGTTCACCAGTTCAGAGCGGCTGGACTCCTTCGGCAGGAATCCCGCGGCACCCTCCTGGAGCGCGCGGAAGACGATCGCCGACTCGTCGTGCGCGGAGACCAGCAGCACGCGCGTCGGCAGTTCATCGCGCTGGACGGCCGCGGCGACCTCGGCACCGTCCATCCCCGGCATTCGGTAATCCAGCAGAGCGACCTGCGGCAGATGCGTGCGGATCGCCTCGAGCGCGGACACTCCGTCATCAGCCTCGGCGACCACCTCGATCGACCCGCTGGAAACGAGCGCACGCACCACACCGTCGCGAAACATCGGGTGGTCATCGCCGACCACCACCCGGACTTTGTCCCTGGTCAGGCCTGTCGACACAGCAGCCAGCTTCGCACAGCCCGCTGGCCGATGCCGCCCAAAGCGTCTCGACACACCGTTCCCCCGACCAGGGGACGGTCGAATCGACCGATTCACGGGTCGATCAGCGGACATACGCGCCGCCCGGCACCGCCGATAGTCGATCCAACGCGTCAAGCCAGGAGGACAAGTGACCGCTACCCGTAGCTTCGCCCGCTACATCGCACTCCCCGCCGTGACCGCCGGCATCCTCGGTGGTGCCGCGCTCGGCTTCGCGGGGCTGGCCAATGCCGACACCGACTCGCGCGGGCCCCAGCCGCGTCCCGGCCAGGTCGCCACCACGAACGCCGCCGATACCCCGGTCATCGTGGTGCACCGCAACGACAGCTATCCCGGCGGTCACGGGTTCGTCATCGACATCCCTGCGGCCGAATTCACCCCAGCGACCTGTTCGTCCCATGCCCCCTCTCCGGTCCCGAACCACAGCGCCGTCTCGATGCCGCGCTCTGCACGTCGTTGAATCTCAGCGCCGAACTTCGGCGTTGAACTCCCGTCACTCGTTGCCGTAACGGCATCAGCTTGAGCCCTCGCGCTCACGGTCGTCTCGGCCGGAGTCATCGGCGGGGCTGTGCTCGGGTTGGCCGGCACCGCGAACGCGGGGACCTACGCACCGCCGCGACCGCCGGTCATCGCCCCGCCGGTCGTCAAGGCTCATCCCGCACCCTCGGCCGTGGCGGGGATGCACCACAACGGCATCGAGCGCGTGGTGATGCTGGAGCCGGGCGCGCTGCGCTGACGGCCTCGGATTCCGCTGTCCTCCGATCGGGGGACAGCGGAATCCCCCAGGTCAGAGGGCGATCAGCCGACAGACTCCGCCGCCCGCACGGGCGATAGTTGTTTCAACGCAGGAAGAACTCGAACCGACAGGACCACGCAGATGACCATCAGCCGCAGCTTCGCTCGCTACATCGCCCTCCCCGCCGTCACCGCGGGCATTCTCGGCGGTGCCGCGCTCGGCCTGGCGGGGATGGCCAATGCAGGCACCTACTCGTATCAGCCGGAGCCCCGGCCGGGTCTGGTCGCCACCCCGAATACCATCGCCCATCCCCCCGTCATCGTGATCCCCCGTCACCGCGGCTACCACGGCGGCACGGGGTTCGTCATCGACATGGGCACCGGCGAATAGTCACGGCGAATAGTCACCACAGGGGTATCTCCACCCCGTATTCCGACTCCGGCCGCGGACCGAAATACCGCCGCTGCGACGCCTCGATCTTCACGTCGTTGATGCTGGCCTCCCGGCGCGACATCAGACCCTCGGCGTTGAACTCCCACAGCTCGTTGCCGTAGCTGCGGTACCACTGGCCGTCGGCGTCGTAGCATTCGTACTGAAACCGCACCGCGATCCGGTTGTCGTGGAAGTCCCACAGGTTTTTGCGCAGCACGTAGTCGAGTTCGCGCTCCCACTTCTGCGTCAGGAACGCGACGATCTCGGCACGCCCGACGACGTGCACGTCCCGATTGCGCCATCGCGAATCGGCCGTGTAGGCCAAGCTGACGCGCTCCGGGTCGCGGGTGTTCCAGGCATCCTCCGCGGCCTGGACCTTCTGCATCGCGGTTTCGGCGGTGAACGGCGGGAACGGCGGACGGCTTTCGATCATGCCCAGTTATACGTGTCATGGACTGCCGCGATTCCCGTTTTTACGGGTGTCATATCGTGACAGCCATGGACTTCGCGATGTCGGCCAAGGGTCAGGACTACTACGATCGGCTCTCCGACTTCATGACCGAGTTCGTGTTCCCGGCGGAGAAGGATTACGAGGCCTACCGGCACGAGAAGGGGCCCGACGACCACACCGTCCCGCCGGTCATCGAAGACCTCAAGAAGCTGGCCAAGGAGCGGGGCCTGTGGAACCTGTTCCTGCCGTCGGTCTCGGGTCTGACCAACCTCGAGTACGCCCCGCTGGCAGAGCTGACCGGCTGGAGCATGGAGATCGCGCCCGAGGTGACCAACTGCGCGGCACCCGACACCGGCAACATGGAGACGCTGCACCTGTTCGCCAACGAGCAGCAGCGCAAGCAGTGGCTCGAGCCGCTGCTGAACGGCGAGATCCGCAGCGCATTCGCCATGACGGAGCCCGCGGTGGCCTCCAGCGACGCCCGCAACATCCAGACGACGATGCTGCGCGACGGCGACGACTACGTCATCAACGGCAGGAAGTGGTGGATCACCGGCGCCGCCGACCCGCGGTGCAAGATTCTCATCGTGATGGGCCGCACCAATCCGGACGCGGCCAGCCACCAGCAGCAGTCGATGATCCTGGTGCCCGTCGACACCCCTGGGGTGGACATCCAGCGTTCGCTCCCGGTGTTCGGCTGGCAGGACCAGCACGGGCACTGCGAGATCGTCTTCGACAACGTACGGGTGCCCGCCACGAACCTGTTGCATGAGGAGGGCAGCGGCTTCGCGATCGCGCAGGCTCGTCTCGGACCGGGCCGCATTCATCACTGCATGCGCGCCATCGGTGTCGCCGAGCGTGCGATGGCGTTGATGATCGACCGGGTCAACACGCGCATCGCCTTCGGCAAGCCACTGGCCGAACAGGGTGTCGTGCAGCAGCAGGTTGCGCAGTCCCGCAACGAGATCGAGCAGAGCCGGCTGCTGTGTCACAAGGCGGCCTGGGTGATCGACAAGCACGGCAACAAGAGCAAGGAAGCCCAGCAGTTGGTCGCCATGATCAAGTCGGTTGCGCCGCAGATGGCGTGCAACGTTCTCGACCGGGCCATCCAGGTACACGGCGCGGCCGGCGTCAGCGACGACACCGTGCTGGCGCGGCTCTACGGCTGGCACCGGGCGATGCGGCTGTTCGACGGTCCCGACGAGGTCCACATGCGGACCATCGCGCGCGCGGAACTCGGCAAGGAGAAAAGCGCTTTCGCCGCGGCGGTGACGCCGAGGTCCACTCGGTGACCCCGAACCCTGACGCCCTGTCAGGGGCGTGGAACTTCCGTGACATCGCCGAGGAGACCGGCATCCGGCCGGGCAGGTTCTTTCGCTCCAGCGAGTTGAGCGGGCTCGACGACTCCGGGCGCAGCGCCCTGCTCGGCTTCGGCATCACCGATGTGGCCGACCTGCGGTCGGCTCGCGAGGTGCAGCGTCATGGCACAGGTGCCATCCCCCCCGTTGTGGAGGTGCACCATCTCCACTTTCACGAGGTCACCACGGTCAACGGCGAGGCGCCGCACGAGACGGCCTTCGCGAAGATGATGACCGAGAAGCCCGACGACGAAGACATCGCGGAGGCCGCGTCGCGGTTCATGGCGGAGGAGTACCAGCGCTTCCCGACGTTGGCCGGGGCGCAACGCGCGGTGCGACAACTTGTTTCGCTGATCGGTGCGGGCCGTCCGGTGATCACGCACTGCTTCGCCGGTAAAGACCGGACGGGGTTCGCCGTGGCGACCGTCCTCGAGGCCGTCGGCGTCGACACCGACGCGGTGCTCGCCGACTTCCTGCGCAGCAATGAGGCCGTGCCGCGGCTGCGGGAGCAGATTTTGAAGTCGGTCCGCGAACGCATCACGACCGACGAAGAGGTGACCTTCGTCGAGGCCCGGCTGACGGATCCGGTGCTGGGCGTACGGCCTGAGTATCTGGAGGCGTCGCGGCGGACCATCGTCGACACCTACGGCGGGCTGCCGAACTACCTCGAAGCCGCCGGAGTGACCCCCGAGGACGTCACCCGGCTGCGCGACTCGCTGCTGGGCTAGCCGCTACTGGGTCAGATAGACCCCGACTATCCACGCGACGGTGGCGAGCAGCGCGCCGGCCAGCTCGACACCCATCGACAGCGCCACACCCTTCACGGCGTGCTTGGTCGACATCCACGCCAGTCGCTGATCTCCGCGGGTCGCGACCTCGGCCAGATAGACGCCCAGCACGAAGCCGATTACCAGGCCGATCACCGGGATCACGAAGAAGCCGATGATGCCGAGCACCCCGCCCGCCACCAGGCTCAGTGTGCGCACGTCGGCGGCCCGCATCCGTTTCACGGGCCAGGTGTACTTGATCAGGGCGGTCACGCCGAGGAGTGCGGCCACCACGCCGAGCGTCACCCAGCCGGTGACGTTGTTCTCGTAGACGGCCCACACCGCGATGGCGGCGAACACCAGCAGAGTGCCCGGCAGCAGTGGCACCACGATGCCGACGATGCCGACGGCGATGGCGAGTGCGACGAGGATGATGCCGCCGGTGCCCACACCACGAGGCTAGTGGGTCACGGCCGGCGGGCCCGTACCCATTGGAAGGTGCCGACGGTCTTCGTCCTGACACCGGTCATGCCGAGGTCTTCGAGGATGTCGGCGAGTTCGTCCTCGCCGAAGAAGCGCGCCCCGCCGGCAGGCAGCGCCCGGAACAGCGGCTTGGCGAAGCCCGCGGTCGGCACCATCACGGCCATTCGCCCGCCAGGTCGCAGCACCCTGACGATCTCCGACAGGGTCTGCGCGGGGTTCGGAATCAGCTGCAGCACGGCGAGGGAGACCGCCGCGTCGACGGTTTCGTCGCGCAGCGGCAGCTGTTGCGCATCGGCGCGCAGGAAGCCGACATTTGGCGCCGCGTGCGCAGCGACCGCGCGGGCGAGCATCGGCTCGGAGATGTCGACACCCAATGCGAGGCCGTCAGGGCCCGCCACACGAGCCAGTTGTGCGGTGATGTTTCCCGGCCCGCTACCGACGTCGAGCGCCACGCCGCCCGATGGAATGCTCAGCCACTCGACGGGCAGCTGCCATGCGCCGATGAATCTGCGGGCGAGGGCCTGCGCGTTGTCATAGAACATCGAGCCGGGACCCGAGGCCCATACCGCCTGGATGAAGCCGGTGTTCCTGGGCGGGGCGTCGCCACTGGGCGGCCGGTCGGCCAGCAGGTCGAGATACCCCCTGCTGACGTCGGGATTCGCAGGCGGGTCGGAGAGCAGATCCAGGGCCCGGCTCAGGGCCGGCGGGAGGTGCTGATCGGTCACGATCCCACGCTACGCCGGGTGATCAGACACCGAGCTGGTCGGCGAGATCCAGAAAATCCGTTGCCGTGAAGTCGAATTCGCCGTCGGTCACCCGATGCGCACGCTGATTGGGCCCGTACTCGAGCGGGCGGGCGACGTAGGCCGCCATCAGACCCGCCTGCTGCGCTGCGCGCAGGTCACCGGGATGGGCGGCGACGAGCATCAGGTCGCCGGGAGCCACGCCGAGCAGGTCCGCACAGCCGAGGTAGGCCTCCGGGTCGGGCTTGTAGTGGCGGAACAACTCGGCCGAGATCACACAGTCCCACGGCAGCCCGGCCCGCTTGGCCATGTTGGTCAGCAGGGAGACGTTTCCGTTCGACAGCGTCGTGATGACGAACCGTTCCTTGAGCCGGGTGAGGCCCTCGACGCTGTCCGGCCACGGATCGAGGCGATGCCACGCACGGTTCAAGCCGTCGACGTCCGCGTCGCTGATCCCCGTGATCCCGGCGTCGAGCAGCAGGTCCTCGAGGATCATGCGGTGCAGGTCGTCGATCCTGGTCCACGGCAGCTCACCGCGGCGCACCCGGTCCATCGACGGCAGATAGCCCTTGCGCCAGTTGTCGGCGAAGGTCGGCCAATCCCCTTCCACCCCATGGGTTTTGCCGAAGGATTTGAGCTCGTCGATGATGCTCGAGCGCCAGTCGACGACCGTGCCGAACACGTCGAACGCCAGCGCCCGCGGACTCATCTACGGCTCCAGTACGACCTTGCCGAACACTCCACCGTCAGCCAGCGACTGCAACGCCTCGGCGCCCTTCGACAGGGGGAAGCGCATCGGTGGAGGCGGACGCAGGCCGGCCCGAACCAGTTCGCTTACACCGAATTCGAACAGCGACTGGGCGCCGGGAGTGCGGTTGACGAACTCGCCGTAGCCCACCCCGATGACCGCGACGTTGCGCAGCAGCAGCCTGTTCACCTTCACGCTCGGGATGCCGCCACCGGACGCGAAGCCGAGGACGAGCAGCCGCCCCTCGGTCGCCAGCGCGCGGATCGCGTCGTCGAACACGTCGCCGCCGACGGGATCGACCAGCACGTCGACACCGCGCCCGCCCGTGTGGTCCTTGACCGCCTGGAGCCAGCCGTCGGTCAGCGGCAGGACGACATCGGCGCCCAGCGACTTCACGAACTCGGTGCCCTGCGGACGGTGCACCATCGCGATCACGGTGGCGCCCAACGCCTTGGCGATCTGAATGGCCGCGGTACCGACGCCGCCCGCCGAGCCGAGAACGAGGACGGTCTCACCCGCTCGCAGCGCGGCGCGACGGGCGAGCGCGAAGTACATCGTCTGGTAGTTGCCCAGCAGCGCGACGGCTTCGGCGTCGTCGAGTTCGGCGGGTGTGGATCTCAGGTTGGTGGGCGACACGGCCACGCGCTCCGCCCAGCCACCCATCATCGTCAGCGCGGTGACGCGCTGACCCGGTTTGAACTCCGACTCGTACGGCGCCGAAGCCACCACCCCCGCGGCCTCCATGCCGGGAATGAACGGCGGCTCCAACCGCAGCTGGTACTCACCTCGCAGGAGCAGCAGGTCCGGGAAGCTCACACCGGCGGCGCGGACGTCGACGATGACTACGTCGTCATTGCCCACGACGTCGTCGACGTCGGTGTAGGCCAACCCAGATGGTCCGGAAAGCTCCTGCGCGACAAGCGCTTTCACTCGGCGTCAGCCGAGCGAGAACGTGGCGCGCTGCGCCGCGGACAGATCGGTGATCTCGCCCCACTTGGCGGCGATGTCCTCGACCGAAGGAACCTCGGTGAACGTGACGCCCTCGTTCTGGAACAGCGCGGTGCGCTGCACCTTGCCGCCGCCGACGATGAACACCGAAGCGGTCTCGGGCAGTTCCTCGGTCATCAGGTAGGCCACCACCGGCGCAACGTATTCCGGCGTCAGCTTCTCGAAGACCTCCGGCGGCAGGATGTCCTGCGTCATCCGGGTCGCGGCGATCGGCGCGACCGCGTTGGTCTTGATGTTGTACTTCGCGCCCTCCTGGGCCAGCGTGTTGATCAGGCCGACGAGACCGAGTTTGGCCGCGCCATAGTTGGCCTGGCCGAAGTTGCCGAACAGGCCGCTGGTCGAGGTCGCCACGACGACGCGCCCGAAGTTGTTCTCGCGGAAGTGTGGCCAGGCCGCGCGGATCACGTTATAGCCGCCGTACAGGTGCACCTTGAGCACGGCGTCCCAGTTCTCGAACGTCATCTTGTGGAAGGTGCCGTCGCGCAGGATGCCCGCGTTGCTCACGACGCCGTCGATCTTGCCGAACTCGTCGATGGCGGTCTTGATGATGTTCTCGGCGCCCTCGGACTCCGCGACGGAGTCGTAGTTGGCCACCGCGCGGCCACCGGCGTCCTTGATCTCCTTGACCACCTCGTCGGCCATGTTGTGGCCGGCGCCGGTGCCGTCACGCGCACCGCCGAGGTCGTTGACGACGACGCTGGCGCCCTCCTTGGCGAGCGTCAACGCGTACTCGCGTCCGAGTCCGCCTCCGGCGCCGGTGACGACGATGACGCGATCCTGCACTCCTGGCATGGGTTTCCTTCCTAGACAGTTGGGATTTCGGCGTGTTCAGTCGCGCTGAGCGTTACTAAACACGCCGAAATCGCTAAACGACGCTAAAAGAGGCGCTTGGCGAGCTTGAGAGCCTTCTCTGTATACGGGGGATAGATCATGGCGCCCAAATCGGGTCGGGTCGGCTTCGTCATGACCGTCTTCTTGTGGCTGAACTGCTCGAAGCCGAACTTGCCGTGATAGGCACCCATGCCCGACGGGCCGACGCCGCCGAACGGCAGCTTGTTGGTCGAGAACTGGAAGAGCAGGTGGTTGACCACCATGCCGCCCGCAGTGACCTCCTTGATGACCCGCTCGCGGATGCTCTTGGTCTTGGTGAACAGGTAGGCGGCCAGCGGCTTGGGCCGTGAGTTGACGAAACCGATTGCGTCGTCGAGGGATTGGACGGTCATCACCGGCAGGATCGGGCCGAAGATCTCATCGGTCATCAGCGGCTCGGCCGGATCGGGGTCCACCACGACCGTGGGCTCGATGGTGATGTTGGACGCGTCGGAACCACCGCCGACGACGACATTGCCCTTGGTGGCGGCCAATGACGCGGTCAGCCGGGCGAAGTGGCGCTCGTTGACGATGCGCTTCCCGCCGATCTTGTTCTCGGCCTCGAAACTCGTCACGGCCTTCTTGATCTCGTCGACGAGCTGGTCGCGGATCTTGGCGTCGGCCAGCACGTAGTCGGGCGCGATGCAGATCTGGCCGGAGTTGATCAGCTTGGTCCACGCGATGCGCTTGGCGGCGACCTCGATGTCTGCATCCGCGGAGACGATCACCGGGCTCTTGCCGCCCAGCTCGAGGGTGACCGGCGTCAGATGCGGCGCGGCGGCC
This sequence comes from Mycobacterium barrassiae, assembly GCF_025822765.1. GTDB lineage: Bacteria > Actinomycetota > Actinomycetes > Mycobacteriales > Mycobacteriaceae > Mycobacterium > Mycobacterium barrassiae. The sequence goes on from NZ_JACKUK010000029.1 coordinate 221,681, forward strand.
TCGTACACCTTGCGGCCGATCTCGGTGCCGCCGGTGAAGCAGATGTGGTCGAAGCCCTGGGCGATGAGCTCCTGGCTGCATGCACCGTCGCCCTCGATCACGGCGATCGCGTCGCTGTCGAGGTAGCGCGGCACCAGTACGGCCATCAGGGCCGAGGATGCGGGGCAGACCTCAGAGGGCTTGAGCACGATGGTGTTGCCCGCGGCGATGGCGCCGACGGCCGGCCCGAGCGTCAGCACAAACGGGAAGTTCCACGCGCCGATGATCAGCACGGTGCCGTACGGCTCGTACTCGACCCAGCCGCGGCCGGGCAGCTGCGACATCTCCAGCAGGCGATAGCGGCGGCGCATCCACTTCTTGACGTTCTTGGCGGCGTCCTTCGCCTCACCGATGGTGCTGGCGATGTCGGCGAGGTAGGCCTCGAACGGGCTGCGCCCGAGGTCCTTGTCGAGGGCCTCCATGATGGCGCCCTCGTTCTCGCTCATCAGCCGCACGAGGGCATTGAGCTGTTGTTTCCGCCATTCGACGCTGCGGGTGCGGCCGGACGCGAAGGTCTCGCGCAGCCTGCGCACGGTGCCGGGGATGTCTGGGGTGGTTGTCGCGGTGGTTTCGGGCGCGACGGATTCTGTGGTCATGGGTGGGTGTCCTTCCTGACCCGAGGATTACCCGATCCTAACCAACCGGTTGGCCCGTCCTGAAGGGGCAACTTCCTGCCCCTCTACTCGCCCGTTCGGGCGGTCAGTCCGCCTTCTCAGACCTTCTCAGCCGTGACGAACGACGAGAACGCGTCCTGGTCGGACTCTCCCGGCGGCAGCACCCACCGGTCGAGCCTGCGCATCTCGTCAGCGGAGCTGACGGCCGACGACCGCCAGCCGTGCTCGTTGAGCCACTGAGCGACATCGGCCCGGTCGGGGTCGTTGTACATCAGCTCGGCGACGTCGGGCGCCTCCTCGATGCCGAACTGCGCGGCGATGCGTTCGAACTTCTTCCGGAACTCCGCACGTCGCTCGTCGGACCGCGTGCCGACCGTCTCGGCCGCGACCCGGCTGCCTGGCGCGCTCAGCGCGGTGACCTGTTCGAACAACCGGTCCTGCGCTTCGGCGGGCAGATACATCAGCAGCCCCTCGGCCAGCCACGCGGTCGGCTTGCCGGTGTCGAATCCTGCGGCGCGCAGGGCGGTGGGCCAGTCCTGACGGAGGTCGATGGCCACGGCGTGGCGCTGGGCCGACGGCAGCGCGCCGTGCTCGGCCATTCTCGCCGCCTTGTACTCGAGCACCTTGGGCTGGTCGATCTCGTAGACGACCGTCTCCGGAGGCCACGGGAGGCGGTAGGCGCGTGAGTCGAGACCTGACGCGAGGATCACGACCTGCCGGATGCCCGCGGCCACGGCGTCGGCGAAGAACGCGTCGAAGAAATGGGTTCGCACGGCCTGGTAATTGCCCATGTGTGTGAAGACCGCGGCGACCTCGGCGTCGGCCTCGGCGACCTTGGCCGCGAACTCCTCGCTGCGCACGAAATCCCAGATGCCCGGGCCGACGCCGGCGACCAGCACTTCGGCGTACGGATCGCGGATCAACGGGTCGGGCTTGGCAGTCTCGCCCGCGCGGGCCGCGGCCACCATGACGGCCGTGGAGCCGACGCTGGTCGCGATGTCCCAGCTGTCGTCGTGCGTGCGTAATGAGCTCATAGTCGAGCCCCCTCGTTCCGATCGGTCATACCGTTCGCCATGCTAGCGATTTCGCTTAGGCGAGCTATGCGACGACCGGGTTCGGCTAGGGGCGCAGGCTCCAGAGCTTGTTGGCCAGCAGTCGCTGGAAGTTGTGGACCACCCCGGCGAGGTCTTCGTGACTGCCGACGAAACCGGCGTAGAAACCCATCCCCCAGACCATCGCGACGAGCAGTTCCACGAGCTCGGTGACGTTGGTGTCGGTGGTGAGTTCGCCGTTGGCGATCGCGTCGTTGACCGCCCAGGTGATGAACTCGCGCGACGTCCGCAGCGAATCGTGCTCGTCGCCGATCAGCTCGGGGTGGCGCTGAGACTCCAGCACCGAGGTGACGAGAAACGCTGCCGCCGAACGGTCTTCGGAATTGGTCTGCATCGCGGCGCTGAAGAACGCTCCGAGCCGGTCCAGGAGGCTCGTCGCCTCCTCGGCCCGGGCTTTGCCCGCGCTAACTACCTGTGCGTCGATTTGCTCGACCACCTGACCCCACAACACTCGCTTACTCGCGAAGTAGTGGTTGATCGCGGGGCGCGTCAGACCGGCGCGAATGGCGATCGCCTGAAATGTCGCCGCGTCGTATCCGAGTTCGCTGAAGACCTCGCGTGCGGCTCGTATGATGCGCTCCCGAGTCTCCGCGGCCTTCGCTGCGGGTGGGCGACCCGGACCCCTACTCGCGATATGTTGCGGCACGGTCAAATTGTGCCACAGCCCACTTGTGGACCTACGGGGTATCACCTTCCGGGTAGCTCGGAGCGTCCTTCCAGCAAATTTTTCGCGATATGCCGGCGCGATGCGACGTAGAGAATTCGATACGGCGGGCGCTAGGTTCGGAGCCATGGCCAGCGTCGCATCTCGGGAGGCCTACTTCGAGACCGGGCTCGAAGTGTTGTCCGATCTCGGCTATGGGGGGCTCAAGCTCGCCGAGGTCTGTAACCGCCTCGGTGTCACCACCGGTTCCTTCTATCACTACTTCACCAACTGGCCGGCCTACACCAAGGACCTGGTCGAATACTGGGTGCAGGAGCGGACCGTCCAGACGGCCGACGCGGTGCGCAGCGAAACGGACCCGCGCCGCCGCATCGACATGATCATCCAGCTCGGCCTGGGGCTCCCCCACGGAGCCGAGGCGGCGATCCGGGTGTGGAGCTCTGTCGATCCGGAGGTGCACGCCGTCCAGGCCGCCGTGGACCGGCAGCGGTTCGACGTAGCCTACGAGTCGGCGTACGAGATCCTGCAGAGCAAGCGGAAAGCCGAGGTCTTCGCACTTTGGGCGGTATACCTCCTCGTCGGTTACGAGCAGGCCGCGCTGCCCCACGACGCCGCAGCGCTGCAGTGGATCGCCGAACGGCTGCGGGTCGCGCTCGACACGGACGGGTTTGCCTCGGTGCCCGACAGTGACTGACGCAGCGACTGCAATCGACGATTCACCGGACGGGGTCCACCATGTTGTCGCGCTGCTGCGCGAGCGTCTCTACGGGGCAATCTCCTGTTTGGCGACCTTGGCCATCCTGGCCCGCTACAGCGACGAGGACACCAGCGCGCTGGCACGGATCCTCGACATCGCGGTAGCCACCGGTGGCCTGTGGGCCGCGAGCCTGCTCTCGCACTGGGTGGCCCACCTCGCGGTGTTCGGACGTGCTCCGCAGGGGCGCGACGCCCTGCGGATCGTGCAGACGTCCGGCCAGATCGTGGCGGCGGCCGTACCCCCGCTGATCGTCCTGTTGGTCGCGGTGTTCGGCATCCTCGACACCGACACCGCGATGTGGATCGCGATGTGGACGCTGATCGGTGAACTCGGACTCATCGCGCTGCTGGCGGTGCGGAAGACCCGGTTGCCGTGGTGGCAGCGGGCGCTGGCGGTAGCCGGGCTCGTGGGCGTGGGGCTGATCGTCGTCGTCATCAAGATAATTGCGCACTGACATGACGAGCTGGCGGCGGCGCGCGGTTGATCTGCTCCGCAAGCGCGACCCTGAGTTCGATGCGCTGCGTCGCGCCGCCCGCGCGGCGATTGTGGTTCCCATTTCGGCCGCAGTCGGCTTCGCCGTCGGAAGTGGTTCGCAGACACCGCTTATGGCGATCTTCGGCTCGGTGGCGCTGCTGATCATGGTGGACTTCCCGGGTAACCGCCCGGCGCGCGCGCTGGCCTACTGCGGTCTGGGCATCAACGGCGCGGTGCTGATCACCCTCGGAACGCTGGTGGCACCCCATCCCGCGATCAGCGTCGCGGTGATGTTCGTTCTCGGTGTGGTGGTGACGTTTTCGGGTGTGCTCAGCGAGATCATCGCCTCCGGGCAACGCGCCACCCTGCTGACATTCGTGCTGCCCGCCTGTACGCCCGTCGGGCCCATCTCCGAACGTCTTCTCGGCTGGTTCATCGCGTTGGCGGTGTGCGTGCCCGCGGCCTTGTTCCTCTTCCCGCCCCGCCATCACGACGAACTGCGCAGGCACGCCACCCAGGTGTGCACGCGGCTGGCCGATGCGCTCGAGGGCACCGGGACGGCCAAGGATGCGACGCGCGCGATGAATGCGCTGTGGGAGAGCTTCCTCGGCGCCGACTTTCGCCCCGTCGCACTCACCGCAGGCAGCCGGGCGCTGGTGCGGGTGGTGGACGACCTCGGCTTCCTCGCCGACCGGATCACCGACGACACCGGGCGCATGCTCGGCACCCTGAAGGCACCGCTCATCCGGGTGTTGCGGGATTGCGCCGCGGTGCTCAACATCTCCGAACCGGCTGCGCGGGCAGCCCGGGGAGCGGACCTCAACTCGGCACTGGCCGAGCTGAGATCTATTGCGCAGGGCCGGTATCGCGACGACATCATCGAGATACTCGCCGAGCCCGACGACGCGGCGGCGGTGGCCGTCGGACGAAAGCTGTTGGGGCGCCGTACATTCTCGGCCACCGTCGGCGTGACGGGCCGCATCATCCGCAATGCGGCCGAGGCCGACGCCCGTCCGGTATGGGCCCGCGTTCTCGGTCGACGGCTGCCGCCGACAGGGGTGGCGGATTGGGTGATGCCGGAGACGACCGCGGTCGCCACGATCACCAAGGGTCTGCTGGCCACCAGGGCGGTGGTGCTGCGCAACAGTCTGCGCACCGGTCTCGGCCTCGCGCTGGCCGTCGCCGTCACGCACGTCTTCCCGCTGCAGAACGGGTTCTGGGTGGTGCTCGGCGCGATGTCCGTTCTGCGAAGCAGCGCGTTGACGACGGGAACCCGGGTGCTGCGTGCAGTCGCAGGCACCGCGATCGGCCTACTGATCGGTGTCGTGGTCATCGAGTTGGTCGGCGTCGACCCGATCGTGATGTGGTCGCTGCTGCCGCTGGTGGCGTTCGGTTCGGCCTTCGTGCCAGAGGTCGCGTCGTTCATCGCCGGCCAGGCGGCCTTCACGATGATGGTGCTCATCATCTTCAATCTCATCGCCCCGACCGGTTGGAGTGTGGGGCTTATCCGTATTCAGGACGTCATCGTCGGCGCCATGGTCGGCATCGTCGTTTCGCTGCTGCTGTGGCCACGCGGTGTGCGGACCCGGGTGTCGAAAGTCATCGACGATGCGTTCACCGTCGGTGCCGACTTCCTCACGGCCGCCGTCTTGCGCGTCACCCGCGGAGCATCCGAGGAGGCCACCAACCGGGTCATCGCGCTCAGCCACGAAGCCCTGGAGGCGTCGCGAACCGTGGATGACGGTGTGCGCCAGTACCTTTCGGAGAGCAGCGGTAACGCCGACGTCCGAGCTCCCCTGGTTCGTCGCGCCAACCGAGCGGCCAGACTGCGCGCCGCCGCCGAACTGATCGCCGACATCGTCCCACCGCCGCACGGCGTGTACGAACGGACCCGCGCGGTGCTGGAAGCGCACACCGAGGCAGTGTGTCGTGTCCTCACCCGTCGGTCACTGGGCCTTTCGGTGCAACCGATCAGCGACGACTTCGTCATCGCGTTGCGCGCCGAGGCCACCGACGACGAGTTGGCCGTCGCCGCGGCCCTGCCCTTGGTGACCGCCGCGGCGCACATCGGCGAATTGGAATTGCTCTATCCGAGAAGCGATTCCCGGCACGAGAGCGATCTTGTGCTCAAACGCGGTGGGGCATGAGCGCACCGGGCGGGATCGCGCCGAACTTTCCGGCGTTGTAATCCTCCAGGGCCTGAACCAGTTCGGTCTTTGTGTTCATCACGAACGGGCCGTAATGAACTACGGGCTCGCGGATGGGTTTGCCGCCCAGCAGCAGGACTTCAAGTGCGTCCCGGTGGGACTCCTGCGAGGAGTCGGCGCTGACGTTGATCCGGTCGCCAGGTCCGAGCACCGCGAGTTGGCCCTGGTGAATCGGGTGGCCGACGGGGCCGACCGACCCGCGGCCGGACAACACGTACACGAGCGCGTTGAAGTCGCGGTTCCACGGCAGATTCAGCCGGGCACCGGGCTCAATCGTCGCGTGCGCCAACGTGATCGGCGTGTGCGTGGCGCCCGGACCCCGCTGTCCCGCGATGTCGCCCGCGATCAGCCGCACCAGCGCCCCACCGTCGTCGGAGGACAGCAGCTTGACCTGCTCACCCTCGATGGCCTGGTATCGCGGTGTCGCGAACTTGTGCTTACGCGGCAGGTTCACCCAGAGCTGGATGCCGTGGAACAGCCCGCCACTCTCGACCAGTTCGGCCGGCGGCGTCTCGATGTGCAGGATCCCCGACCCCGCGGTCATCCACTGCGTGGCGCCGTCGGTGATCAGGCCGCCGCCTCCGTGGGAGTCCTGGTGGGCGAAGCGCCCGTCGAGCATGTAGGTGACGGTCTCGAAGCCGCGGTGCGGATGCCAGTCGGTGCCCCTCGGCTCGCCCGGCTCGTATTCGACCTCGCCCATCTGGTCCATGTGGACGAACGGGTCGAGATCGGCGGTGCTGACTCCGGCGAATGCACGCACGACGGGGAAGCCTTCACCTTCGTAACCGCGCGGGCCGGTGGTGATGGAGCGGACCGGTCGCTCGGTGTCGGCGGGTTCGGCCGCGGCGATCCGCGGCAGTGTCAGGGTGTCGGCGCTGATAGCAGGCATGCCATCGATAACCGGACTGCAGTCCGATTTATTCCCGGGCCAACTTCTCCTCGCGAGCAGACGCAAGAGTGCGTGTCGCGGCGGCGTGTCTGGTCGCTTTGCGTCTGCTCGCGAGAACTAGCCCAGGACCGCCAGGGCCGCGGCCCGCGCGTCTGCCGCAGTGCTGGCGGCGAGCACGGCTTCGGCCGCCTCACGGCACTGCGTCAGCGACGCCTCCGCGAGTCTCGCGCCGACGCCCTGGACGGCAGCGGCCGCAGCCGACAACGACGTCACGCCGAGCCCGGCGAGTACACATGCCAGTAGCGGGTCCGCGGCGGCCTCCCCGCAGACGCCGACCGGCTTACCCGCCGCGACGCCCGCCTGCGCCGTCATCGCCACCAGAGACAGCACCGCCGGCTGCCACGGGTCGGTGAGCACCGCGAGGTCGGCCGACATGCGATCGGCGGCCATCGTGTACTGGGCCAGATCGTTGGTGCCGATCGACAGGAAGTCGATATGGTGCAGGATCCGCTCGGCGAGCAGCGCCGCCGCCGGAACCTCGATCATCACTCCTGGCGTCAGTCCGTACGAACGTGCTTGTGCCGCAAAGTGTTCAGCTTCTTCAGCCGTCGCGATCATCGGCGCCATCACCCACGGCGCGTTGCCGGTCCGCCGGCCCGCAGCAGCGATGGCCTCGAGCTGCCTGCTCAACAACCCCGGATTGCCCGCGGCGATCCGAATGCCCCGCACACCGAGCGCGGGGTTGGCCTCCTCGGGATGCCCCGCGAACTTCAGCGGCTTGTCGGACCCTGCGTCGAGCGTCCTGATGACCACCTTGCACCCGGCGAAGGCGTCGAGCACCTCGGCGTAGACATCGGCCTGTTCCTCGATGCCGGGTTCGGTGTCGCGGTCGAGGAAGCACAGCTCGGTGCGGAACAGGCCGACGCCCTCGGCCGCCGTCAGGCGTGCGGCCCGCGCGGCGGCCCCGTCAGCCACGTTGGCGAGGATCGCGACCTTATGCCCGTCGGCTGTGGCACCGGGGCCGCTCCAGCGTGCGGCGCGCTGGGCGTCGCGCTTCGCGGCAGCCACCGCCTCTCCCGCGATCACGGGGTCGGGTGTGACGACGACGGTGCCGGCCGTGCCGTCGACGAGCACCATCGTTGCGGCACCGACGGCGTCGAGCCCTTGGACGGCGACGACGCACGGGATGCCTAGCTGGCGCGCGATGATCGCGGTGTGGCTGGTGGGCCCGCCCAGGGCCGTGGCCAGTGCGACGACGCGCGTCGGGTCGAGGCCTGCGGTGTCGGCGGGGGCGAGGTCGTCGGCGCACAGGATCGACGGCACATCGGGCACCGGGACGCCGGGTTCGGGCAGGCCGAGGAGTTCGGCGAGCACCCGGTCGCGGATGTCGTTCAGGTCCGTCACGCGCTCGGCCATCAGCCCGCCCATCTGGGTGAACATGTCGACGAACTGCTCGATCGCGCCGACCACCGCGCGGACGGCGGGAGCGCCCGCGTTGATCCGCTTCTCCGCGGCGCCGAGCCAGGCACGGTCCTGTGCCAGGGTCGCGGTGGCCGACAGCACCTCCGCAGCGGCGCCCGAGGCGAGTGCCGCGCGGTCCCGCAACCGTGACGCGACCGCGGCCGCGGCGGCCGAAAACCGGGCGGCCTGAGCAGAGCGGTCGGATTCGGGCACCTCACCGGTCCACTCCCCCTCGAGCGAGGGCAGCCGACCGGGCCGGATCACCGGCGCGTACGCGACGCCGGGTACCACCGGCACACCGCGCAGAACAGTGCTCATTCGTTGAATCTTTCGCCCAAACGGCCAATTCGGCGGGCATTGTCGAGAGGATTCCGCCATCACGTTTCTCATCGGCGATCCCACGACCCAGGAGCACCATGCCCACCAAGACCGTCATCGTCGGCTCCGCCATCGGTCTGCACGCCCGCCCCGCGGCCATCATCGCCGAGGAGGTGGTCAAGGCCGGGGTGCCCGTCGCTCTCTCGCTGGACGGCGGTGAACCCGTCGATGCAGGCTCGGCGCTGATGATCATGACCCTTGGGGCGGGCAACGGCGCGGAAGTGACCGTCACCTGCGACGACGCCGACGTGCTGGCCACCGTGGCCGGGTTGGTCGCACAAGACCTGGACGCCTAGGCCCCCGCAAACCGGCCCCCACAAATTGCGGACCTGACCCCCCTCGCCACCCCCTTAGGATTGGCTGGATGTGGGGGACAGCCGGGGGTTTGCTGTGGGCGTATCTGCCCGTCGCAGGCCCGGTGACTATCGGGGGAGGTGCATAGCGAGTGCACCGCCTTGGTGTGTTGCTGGCCGTGTTGCTGCTGGCCTTGTTCAGCGCGCCGCCAGCAACGGCCATCGAGCCACCCGCGATCGACCCGGCGGTGATGCCGCCGGATGAGACCGGTCCCGATCAACCGACCGAACAGCGCCGCGTCTGCTCTGCGCCGACGGCGTTTCCCAACGCCAATTTCGCCGACAAGCCCTGGGCGAGCGACTACCTGCAACTCGCTGAGGCGCAGAAGTTCGCGACGGGCGCGGGGATCACCGTCGCGGTGATCGACACCGGGGTCAACGGCTCACCGCGAGTGCCTGCCGAACCCGGTGGCGACTTCGTCGACCAAGCCGGAAATGGCATGTCCGACTGCGACTCCCACGGCACCCTGACCGCGTCGATCATCGCCGGCCGGGCCGCGCCGACCGACGGCTTCATCGGGGTGGCACCCGACGCCCGCATCCTGTCGCTGCGGCAGACGTCGGAGGCTTTCCAACCGGTCGGCGCCCGCACCGATCCCAACGATCCGAACTCGACGCAGACCGCGGGTTCACTGCGCAGCCTGGCCCGCGCGGTCGTGCACGCGGCCAACCTCGGCGCGCAGGTCATCAACATCAGCGAGGCGGCCTGCTACAAGGTGACCCGGCCGATCAACGAATCGGGCCTCGGCGCCGCGATCAATTACGCGGTCAACGTCAAGGGCGCTGTCGTCATCGTCGCGGCGGGCAACACCGGTCAGGACTGTGCCCAGAATCCGCCGCCCGATCCGGCGATACCCGCCGACCCGAGGGGCTGGCAGCAGGTGCAGACGATCGTCAGCCCGGCCTGGTACTCCCCGCTGGTGCTGACCGTCGGCGGTATCGCGCCGAACGGCCAGCCGAGCACCTTCTCGATGTCCGGACCGTGGGTCGGCGCAGCGGCGCCCGCGGAGAACATGGTGGCGCTCGGCTACGACGGAAGACCGGTCAACGCACTGCAGGGTCAGGACGGTCCCATCCCGATCAGCGGCACCTCGTTCGCGGCCGCCTACGTGTCCGGGCTGGCCGCGTTGCTCAAACAACGCTTCCCCCAGCTGACGCCGGCTCAGATCATCAACAGGATCACCGCGACCGCGCGGCATCCCGGCGGTGGCGCCGACAACTACGTCGGCGCCGGTGTCATCGACCCTGTGGCCGCGCTGACCTGGGACGTGCCCGAGGGGCCGGCGCGAGTTCCCGTCCAGGTCAAGGAAGTTCCGCCGCCGGTCTACATTCCGCCGCCGGACCGCGGACCGATCACCGCCGTCGTCGTCACCGGCGCGGCCCTGGCGCTGGCGCTCGGACTCGGCGCGCTGGCCAGGCGCGCCCTGAGGCGCCGATGAGCCGGATCACGTCCCTGCTCGGGTTGCGTTTCACCACCGGCCACGCCATCTGGGCGGCGGCGCTGACCCCGGCGGTCCTACTGCTGTTCATCAGGCTCGAGCTGCTCTGGCTGGGCATCGCCCTGGCGGTGGTCATCAGCCTGACCGCGGTGCTGACCGTCCGCGGTCGACGCCTGACCGGCTGGGTGGCGGCGGTGTTCGGCTGGCGGCGACGCCACCGCAGCGCACCCGACCGGCCATCTGAGCCGGCCGTCGGCGCCACCGTTATGCCGGGCGATCATGTCGCCGTCCGCTGGGAGGACGGTTACCTGGTCGCGGCCATGGAGCTCGTACCGCGACCGTTCACGCCCACCGTCATCGTCAACGGTGCGGCCTTCACCGATGACGTGGTCGACACCAAACTCGTCGAGCAGTTGGTCGCGGCACACTGCCCTGACCTCGAAGCCGACGTGGTGGCAGCCGGGTACCGAGTGGGCAAGACCGCGCCCGCGAGCCTGGTTGCCCTCTACGAGCAGGTGGTCGGGCCGTATCCGGCGCCGGCGAATCGTCGCACCTGGATCGTCGTCAGAGCCGATCCCGAGCACACCCGAAAGTCCGCACAGCGGCGTGACTCGGGCGTCGCGGGGCTGGCCCGATATCTGGTCGCATCGACTACCCGGATCGCGGATCAGTTGGCCGGCAACGGTGTTGACGCCAGGCCGGTCCGCAGTTTCGACGACTTCGACAGGGCGACCGAGATCAGCTTCGAACGTGAGACATGGTCGACGATCAAGGGACGCAGCACTTTCACCGCCGCCTACAGCGCGCCGGGCGGGCCCGACGTGTGGTGGTCGGCGCGCGCCGACCACACCATCACCCGTGTCCGCATTCGGCCGGGTGAGGCCCCGACCACGACGGTGTTGTTGACCACGCTGGCGAATCCGTCGACGCCCCGCGGATTTTCCTGCCTGTTCGGCGGTCAGCGGGCGGCGTTGCGGGGCATCAGCCCCGTCAGCGACCGGCACTACGAACTGCCGATCGGATCAGCGGGCGTCCTGATCGGCGAGACCGCAGATCGCTACCCGGTCTACATGCCGTTCGATGACGTCGATGCGAGCATCAACCTCGGCGACGCGCGGTTGTTCACCCAGTTCGTCTCACGATCTGCCGCCGCGGGCGCTGTCGTCACCCTGTTGCCGCAGTTCACCGAGTTCGCCGGCGCCATCAACGCTCAGCTCGGTCCCGAGGCCAAGATCGCATGGCCGAATGCGACCACCTACCTCGGAACACATCCCGGACTGGGACGAGTTGTGTTGCGCAACACCTATATCGACACACCACGGCACCGACAGCTTCCGATCCGGTTGATCAACCCGCGCGAGGAAAGCCGCTATCAGATGGCGCTGGAGGTGTAGCGGTGGCGGGCGACGTACAACGGGTCGAACCCGGTGCGCTCACCAGCCAGGCCTCCGAGATGAAGGGCCAGAACTGGCACGCGCCCTCCGAAGTCACGGTGACACCGCCGGATGCCCTGCCTGCCACGAAAGACGCGGTGGCCAACCTCAACGACAATGCGCAGTCGCTGAAGCAATTCGAGCAGTGGGCCGAAGTCGAGAACCACCGGATCGCGGAAATGCTCGAAATCGCCTCCGCCGCTTACCAAAAGGTCGATGACGACTACGGCAGGGCGATCGAGGATCCCGACCGCGCCGCGGCGGTCGACGCCATCACCATCCCCGATCCCGCCACGCCGCCGCCGCAGCTTCCCGGTCCTGTCGGCACGCTGCGCCTACTCGATGGCAGCGGATACAGCAACGTCACCCAGACGCAGGCCGACCTCACCGCGCCCGACAGCGGGGCCTCGTTGAAGACCGCGATGCTGCAGTGGGGCGTGGCGTCGAAACGCATCGAGAACAACAAGCCCAAGCCGCCGCCGGGCAACTGGGAAGGTGACGCCGCCGACGCCGCCTACGCGCGGATGACGGAGTTCGGCAGCTGGCTGACCCAGCTCTCCGAGGCATGGTACGACCTTGCCAAGGCGGCCGCGAAAATCGTTGCGGCACACGATAAGGCAAAGACTACGCACGACCCGATCCATCAGGAGTACGTCGCGCTGGAACAGCGGATGATGGAGCTCGCGAGCGTGACCGGGCCCCATGGCGGCGTGCGGGTTCAGAATGAGATCGAGAAGATCCGCGAGCGGATGCAGGAGCTGCAGAGTCAGTCCGACGAGGTGCGCCAGGACTACGCGAGCAGCGCGACGTTCGCACCGGTGCAGCCCGCAGAGCCACCGTTCAAAGGCAACGGCGGCCCGACGACCGTAGGCGGTGGCGGTGGCGGGCCCAGCGGTGATCCCGCGGCGATGGCCCAGAAGATGGCCGAATCGCTGGGGGTTCCGGCCCCGGCCTCGACCCCCGCCGCGCAGTCACAGCCTCAGCCGGGTGCCGGACAGAGCGGCGGATCCCCCGCCGGCGGTGGATCGCCGTCGGGCGGCGGTACGCCCGGAGACAGCCCGGGCGGGTCGCCCGGTGGATCGCCGGCGGGGCTTCCAAAGACACCCACCGATCCGAGCGTGCGCCCGGCAGCCGGCGGCGGCGGCGCAGGTCGCGGGGCCGGAGGCGGCGCCGGCGGTGCCGGAATGGGGTCGGCACCGCTGTCTCCGGCGGTCACCGCCGAGACGGTCGCGCCCGGCCCACCCGTTCCGGTCGGAGCTGGACCTGCACCCGCGACAGCGGGCGGCGCGGCGGGCGGTGCGATGATGGGCGGCGGTATGGCACCCATGCATGGCGCCCAGGGCGGAGCTCAGGGCAAGGAGAAGCGACGCGATCCGCGCCTGGCCCCCGATGAGGATCTATACACCGAGGACCGGCCGTGGACCGAGGCCGTCGTCGGCAATCGACGCCGCAGGGACGTCCACGACGGCCAGGGCGGCAAGGACGCCTAGTGACCGACGACGTGCATCCGGACGTGGCCGCTGTCCTGCAGCAGGCCGCGCGGCTGCAGTCGCTGATGGACGAGCAGTTGCACAAGATGGCCAGCGACACGTTCCCGGCCACCGACGAGAGCGAGACGGTCGAGGTGACCCTCGACGGGCATCAGCACCTGACGGGGGCGTTCATCGAAGACGGTCTGCTGCGGCTGGGCGCAGCAGCGGTCGAGCAGCGCCTCAACGAGGCCTTGCACAACGCGACCGCCGCCGCGACCGAGTCGAGCGAACTCGACAAGGACCGCATCGACGCCGCGGTCGCCGATATCACCGCAGACCTGCAGACGGACGAACCGACGTGAGTATCGTTCGAGCGTGCCGTCCCGCGATCACGGGGACCCGGGCGATGCCCCCTCGGTCCCTCCCCCACTGGCCCCGATAGTCAACGCCACCCGCCCGTCGGCGGCGGAGGAGGCCCGCACGATCGCGCACTCCACCAACACCGGCACCCTCGCCACACTGACTGAGGACGGTGATCCGTGGGCGTCCTACGTGACGTACGGACTGCTCGGCGGCGCACCGGTGTTGTGCGTGTCGAATCTGGCCGAGCACGGCCGCAACCTCGCCCACGATCCGAGGGCCAGCATCGCGATCGTCGCCCCGAGCTCGGAGTCCGATCCGCTGGCCAGTGGTCGCGTGACCCTCGCCGGCGTCGTGGAGGCGCCCGTCGGCGACGAACTGACCGCGGCGCGCGAAGCGCACCTGAGCGCGGTGGCGGCGGCCAAGTACTACATCGACTACAGCGACTTCACCTTGTGGGTGCTGCGGGTCCAGCGGGTGCGCTGGGTCGGCGGCTACGGGCGCATGGAGTCCACCACCGGCGAGGCGTACTCCGCCGCATCGCCTGATCCGGTGGCGCCGCATGCGGCGAGGGCGATCGCCCATCTGAACGCCGACCACGCGGACTCGCTCACCGCGATGGCCACGGTGCTCGGGGGCTACCCCGACACCACAACGGCGACGTGCACCGGCGCCGACCGCTACGGCCTGGATCTGCGGTTGGTGACCGACCGCGGGATCGCCTACACGCGGATCGGTTACGCCGCACCGATCGACGCGATCGACCAATTACGTTCGGCCACGGTCGAGCTGGCGCGTCGGGCGCGGCAGGGCTGAAATACCATCGCGGTATGGCAGATGCGAGCGAACGCCCGGAAACCTGGCAGAAGGCCTTCGAGCTGATCCGTGACCGCGGCTACGAGCATCGCGTCGAACCGTTCAAGCTGGCCAGCGGTCAGCTCAGCCACGACTACATCGACGGCAAGTACGCCATCGACAACGGCGAACGCCTCGCGATCGTCAGCCGCGCGATCGCCGACCTCGCCGCCGCGAAAGGGATCGAGTTCGACGCCGTCGGCGGACTCACCATGGGCGCGGATTCGATCGCCATCGGGGTCGCGATGGTCACCGGGAAGGCCTGGTTCTCCGTGCGCAAGGAACAGAAGCAGCGCGGACGCGAGCAGTGGATCGAGGGCACACGGCTGCAGTCCGGCACCCGGGTGATGCTGGTCGACGACGTGATCAGCACCGGCGGCTCCACCGAGATCGCCTTCGAGCGCGTGGTGGCCGCTGGCGCCGAGGTGGTCGGCGTGATCCCGATGGTCGACCGCGGCGATGCCGCGGCCAAGCGGTTCGCGAAGCGCAATGTGCCGTTCGCCGCGCTGGTCACCTACCGCGATCTCGGTATCGAACCGGTCAAGGACGTCTGACCCGATTTCAGGCGGCGACCACCAGCACCTCGCCTGGCTCCATACCGACGGTGACCGGATCGCCGGGGGCCAATGCTCTGGCCGCCGAACCGGACAGCTGCGCGTTGATCACCGAACCGTCCGGCATGGTGACGTAGACCCGTGAAATCGGGCCGAGGAACGCGATCGAGCTGACCGCGGCCGTCCCGGCCGGATCGGCGGTGACGGTGACGGCCTCGGGGCGCACCATCGCGAGGCCCCGGCCCGACGTGATGGACCCGGGCAGCGTCGGCACCGCACTTCCGAGCAGCTGCGCGCGACCTCCCGAAACCTCTACGGGCACTTTGTTGTTCAGTCCGACGAACTCCGCGACGAACGGGGTTGCCGGGTGGGCGTACAGGTCCGCGGGCGCCGCCAGTTGTTCGAGCCTGCCCTGGTTCATCACACCGACCCGGTCGGCGACCGCCAGCGCCTCCTCCTGATCGTGGGTGACGAACAGTGTGGTGATGCCGACTTCGAGTTGCACACGGCGGATCTCGTCGCGCAGCTGGGCGCGCACCTTGGCGTCCAGCGCCGAGAGCGGCTCGTCCAGCAGCAGCACCCGCGGCTGGATGGCCAATGCACGCGCCAGCGCGACCCGCTGCTGCTGGCCGCCAGAGAGCTCGTTGGCGTACTTGTCCTTGTGCGCCGACAGTCCGACCAGCTCGAGCATCTCGGCGGCGCGAGAAGTTCTCTCGCGCTTGGCTTTACCGCGCATCTTGAGACCGAACGCGACATTGTCGAGCACGGTCAGGTGCGGGAACAGGCTGTAGGCCTGGAACACCATGCCCATATCGCGTTTGTTGGCGGGGACCCGGCTGACGTCACGCCCGCCGACCGCCACGGTGCCCGACGTCGCTTCGTCCAGACCGGCGAGGATGCGCAGCGCGGTGGTCTTCCCGCAACCCGACGGGCCAAGCAGCGCAACGAGTTCGCCCGCGTCGATGTGCAGGGTCAGCCCGTCGAGGGCCTTGACGTCCCCGTACACGCGTGTGAGGTCGGTCAGGTCGACGGATGTGCCTTGGACGGCCGCGTTCATGTGGTCACTCCTTGGATGCGTCTGCGTCCGCGCGTCACGAGCGACAGCACGAGGAGCAGGGCGAAACCGAACAACAACACCGCCAGCGAAGCCGCCACCGATGTGGGGCCGTCCGTCTTGCCGATCGCCACGATCTGCACCTGCAGCGTCTCGTATCCGGACAGTGAGGCGATCGTGTACTCGCCGAGCACCACCGCGATCGAGATGAACGCGGCGGACAGAATCCCCGACCAGATGTTGGGTACGACGATGCGCAGAATCGTCGTGGTCCAGCCGGCGCCCAGTGAGCGCGCCGCTTCGGTGAGGGTCTGCAGGTCGATCGACGACAGCGCCGCATCGAGTGCGCGATAAGCGAAGGGCAGCACCAGCACCACGTAGACGAACGTCAGCGTCAATGCGGACTCGCCGAGGAAGTACGTCACCCAGAGATACACATTGCGCAGGCCGACGACGATGACCAACGCCGGGATCGTCAGGGGCAGCAGACACAAGAACTCCACCGCGCCCTTCGCCCATGGCGCGCGCAGTCGCACCCAGATCATCGTCGGCACCAAGATCACCAGCATCGCGACGACCGTGAACACCGCGAGCAGCAGTGAGATCACGATTGCCTCATAGAGGGCGTCGTCGGTGACCAGGTTGGCCCACGCCTGCCAGGTGCGTCCGCCCGCGATGAGGTCGCGGGTGGAGAAGTCGGCCATCGCGTACAGCGGAAAGAGGAAGAACAACCCGAAGATCACCCAAAGCGCCCCGCGCACCGCACGTTTCATCGCAACCACCTCGCGGTGCGACGAACCAGCAGGTTGTACGCGATCATCACCACCGCGACGATGACGATCATCTCGAGTGCGAGTGCGTACGCGAACCCCGACTGACCGAGGACGACCTCACTGGTCAACGCGGAGCGGATCAGCAGGGGGACGATCGGGCTGCCCTGGCTCACCAACGCTGCGGCCGTCGCATACGCGGCAAATGCATTGGCGAACAACAACAGTGCCGACCCGAGAAATGCGGGTGTCAACAGCGGCACCGCGACCTCGCGGAAGTACTGCCACCGGGACGCGCCCAGGCTGATCGCCGCCTCCCGCCACTGTGCGCGCAGACCTTCCAACGCCGGTACGAACACGATCACCATCAGGGGGATCTGGAAGTACGTGTAGACGACGATCAGTCCGGTCAGGCTGTAGAGCCACCCCGAGCCGGCCAGGTTCCAGCCGAACGCCTGCTGCACCCACACCGTCAGCACGCCGTTGAGGCCGACGGTCGCCAGGAACGCGAATGCCAGTGCCACCCCGCCGAACTGGGCCAGCACGCTGCACAGCGAGATCACCGCCCGACGCACCATCGAGGTCGGTGCGCTGCTCACGATGAGCCAACCCAGGACCGCGCCGAATACCGCGCCGATGACGGCGGTGGTCGCCGAGAGCACAACGCTGGATCCCAGCGCCGACAGCGCGGTATCCGAGAACAGCGCACCGATGCGTTCCATCGAGAACGCACCGTCGACGAAGAACGCGTTGACGATCACCGTCACCGTCGGAATCACCAGAAACACCGTGACGACAGCAAGGAACGGCAGCAGCGGCAGAGCTTCTGTGAGTCGCTTCGGTCGAAGGTTTCCGCCCGGCACGTCAGCCGATCGCTTCGGCCCAGTGTTCCGCGAGGTACGCGGTCGCCTTGTCGGTCTGTTCGGGACTGGGCACCGTGACCGGACCGTCGATGACCGGAATGGCGGACGCGACGGACTCGTCGAGCTTGCCGTCGGCCATCATGTTGTCAGCGCGCACCGGGCGCACACCGCCTGCGGCGTAGAGGTTCTGGCCTTCGTCGCTGAACAGGAACTCCTGCCACAGCCGGGCGGCGGCCGGATGGGGCGCGTCCTTGTTGATCGCCTGGTAGTAGTAACCCGCGACCGCATGGTCCGGCGGAACCAACACCTGCCACGACGGCAGCTTCTTGGTCTCGACGGCATTGAGGTAGTTCCAGTCGATGACCACCGGGGTCTGGCCGGACTCGATGGTCGCCGGGGTCGGGTCGACCGGCAGGAAGTTGCCCGCGTCGTTGAGCTTGCGGAAGAACTCCACCCCCGGCGCGATGTCGTCGGCGGATCCGCCCTGCGACAGCGCGACCATCAACACCCCGGAGAACGCCGCGCCGGCCTGGGTCGGATCGCCGTTGAGCGCAACCTTGCCCTGGTACTCGGGCTTGAGCAGGTCGTTGACCGACGTGACGGGCGGCACCTTGGCGGAGTCGAAGCCGATCGACATGTAGCCGCCGTAGTCGTTGACCCAGGCCCCGTCGGAGTCCTTGTACGCCGCCGGGATGTCGTCCCACACGGCCACCTTGTAGGGCGCGAACATCGCGGTGTTGGCGAGCGCGACCGACTGACCGAGGTCGAAGACGTCGGGCGCGGAGCTGCGGCCGCGCTGCTGGTTCGCCGCGTTGATCTCATCCTGGCTCGCGGCGTCCGGCTGCGCCGAATTCACCTTGATGCCGTACTTGTCCTCGAACGCCTTGATGATTGCGCCGTAGTTGGCCCAATCCGGCGGCAGGGCAATGACATTCAGTTCGCCCTCCTTCTTGGCCGCCTCCTCGAGACCCGCCAGGCCGCCGAAGTCCTCCGCCGACGTCGCCTCACGGGCGTTGACACCGGACTGCGTCTGCTCTTCGGGCTTGTCTTTCTCCGGGGGCGCGCAACCGATGAGGCCGGCGAACAGCAGAATCGATGCGGCCGCGGCCGCCACCAGACGTGAGGACTTCATTGCCGAACCTTCCGATGGGCAATCGACGGCGCAGTGGCGCGATGGTGACTGCTCTGCGTCGCGGCGGGAAACGTTTGCATACGCGGCGCTCGACCCTACCGTGGCCGCGCCGCCGCCGGTGTGTGTTCCCACGACTTTGATCACCGCACATACACGCAGGTAACAGCGCTAACATCGGGAGGTGGCCGAACGCGAAGCCTCGGGGGACTTCGACTACCTGCTCGGCGACCTGGCCGAAGCCCCGGCGCAAACAGCTGAGACAGACGTAGTGGACGACGGTGCGCCGCCGGTACCCGAACCGCCCGACGAGTTGGACGCCACACCGCCTGTCCGTGACGGGGCTTTCGACGCGTTCGACTCGAGCACCTGGTACTTCGAACCCGCCCGGCCGCCGTGGTATCGGCGCAGGCAGGCGCTGATCGCGTGGGTCGCCGCAGGAACCGCCGCGGCGGCGCTGGTGGTCTCGGCGGTTGTGCTGATCGTCCGGGCGCCCGGAAGCGGAGAGGACAACACGACGTCGGTCGACCCGACCGCTCCGACGACTTCGGCGTCCACCGAACCCCCCACCAGTCGCCAGCCGTCGGCGTCACCGTCGTCGGCGCCGCCACCGCCCCCACCACCGCCGGAGGAGTCGGCAGCACCCATCGAGGCGCCCCCGGCGCAGACCGTGCGCCCCCAGCGGCCGCCACGCGCCACCAAAGAACCCGAGATCGGGGTCACGCGAACTCCGGTCACGCGCTCACCCATCAGCGTCGCGCCGCGGGCGCGCTGACATATGCGAGAGGCGGGAGACTTTCGCCTCCCGCCTCATGCTTTCGATGGTCAGCGTCCGTGGCCGCCGTGATGGAACACCAGCGCCGGTACCCCGTATCCGAAGAACGGGTACTGGAGCTGGCCTGCCTGCACGGCGACGTCGCTCGGGGTGGCAGTCACCTGCGCGTTGCCCGGCGATTCGACGAGCGTGGCGCCGCCGGTGTTGACCGTCTGCGGGCCCGTCGGTGCGGCAGCGGCGATCGGGGCGAGCCCGATTGCGCCCGCAGCCGCCGCCAAAGCCACCGTCGCAATGAAACGCTTCTTCATTGCATCCTCCTCATATTTCGAAACTGAACGTTCAGTTTCAGTAAGTGGAACGCACGGGCTCGCCCCTATCAGTCCACGACTGGAGGGTGCGCTGCATCACAACCGGTCTACTCGGGCACGGCGAAGCCGCGCATCGCCCCGTCGACCAGGGCGTCGGCGGAGGCGTCGTCGAGCGGAGCGTGGCCAAGCAGCAGGCGGTAGAGCATCGGGCCGATCAGCTGGTCGAGCGCGGCGTCCGCGTCGAGGTCGGGCCGCAGTTCGCCGCGCGCCACCCCGCGTGCCCACACCGTCTTCATCAGCTTTCGACGCGGTTCCGCCAGACGCTCGTACAGCTCTGCCTTCAGCTGCTGATCACTCTGCGCCTCCCCGACCAGCTGTGCGAAGACTCGGCCGCTGGCGCCGGTGTAGAAGTGCGCGACACCGCGGATCACCCGGCGGAAGTCCTCGGCCGTGGAACCGGTATCGGGGTCGGGCGACTCGGCCATCATCTCGGTGAGGAACGCTTCGATGGCCACCGCGTACTTGTTGGGCCACCACTTGTAGATCGTCGCCTTGCTGGCACCGCTGCGGCTGGCGATCTGCTCGGTCGTCATCGCGCGCAGGCCCACCTCCTGCAACAGTTCCGAGGTGGCGCGCAGCACCGCGACACGCGATTGCTCGCTGCGCGGGCGCCCGGGGCTGCGCGGCTGCGCGCCCTGGGCGGTGCTCGGGCTCACGCCTATCACTATCGACCACCCGCGGGCCCCCGCACGCTCGAACGTGCTTTCTCAGCGCATGTCCACGGGTGTCAGGCAGCGTTCTCGTCCGCGCTCCGCAGTGCGTCGAGGCGTCGGATTAGTCTCGGATCCATGGCCGACTCCGACGCTGAGGCCGCGTTCGCGCAATCGCCCATCGCGATGCTCGCCACGGTCGGGCCCGATGGTGCACCGCACGTCGTGCCGGTTGTGTTCGCGGTGAACACCTCCCGCGAACAGCCCGTCATATACACCGCTGTCGACGCCAAACGTAAGACCACCCAGCGCCTGCAACGGCTGGCCAACATCGAGGCCAACCCACGAGTGAGCATGCTCGTCGACCACTACGACGAGGACTGGACGCAGCTCTGGTGGGTGCGCGCCGACGGCCTGGCGGAGATTCACTACAGCGGCGACGAGATGGCCGCCGGCTACGCCCTCCTGCGCCGCAAATACGTTCAGTACCAACGAATTGCGCTCGACGGGCCGGTAGTGACGGTCACGGTGAGCCGGTGGGCGTCCTGGCAGGCGTGACGTCGGCCGCCTAGCCGTTCATGGCCCTTCACGCGAGTAGATCTGGCCGCAGATCCCGCGGATTGTGCGAATCCCTTGTGCTCGGTGTCGGTTCGGAGAATTGTGGATCAACAGATCCGATGGGAAGCACAGTCGCTTCCCGGGAGAGGGAACCGTCATGGCTGACAAGACGACAACTTCCCAGGCCGGAGCCGCCCCCACCGCGGACAGTCCGGCCGCCATCCGCAATGTGGTGCTGGTGGGCCCATCGGGTGGCGGCAAAACCACACTCGTCGAGGCGCTGCTCGTCGCCGCCGGAGTGCTCAACAGACCGGGATCGGTCGTCGACGGGACCACCGTCTGCGACTGCGATGAGGCGGAGATCGCGCAACAGCGCTCGGTCGGCCTCGCGCTCGCGTCGCTGGAACACGACGAGGTCAAGGTCAACCTGATCGATACGCCCGGCTATGCCGACTTCGTCGGCGAACTGCGGGCAGGGCTGCGCGCCGCCGACTGCGCACTGTTCGTCGTCGCGGCCAACGAGGAGGTCGACGAGCCGACCAAATCGCTGTGGCTGGAGTGCAGCCAGGTCGGCATGCCACGCGCGGTGCTCATCACCAAGCTCGACCACGCCCGAGCGAACTACGAAAACGCGTTGGCCGCGGCCCAGCAGGCGTTCGGCGACAAGGTGCTGCCGCTGTACCTGCCCGCCGACTCACCGTGCACCGGGCTCATCGGGCTCCTCTCGCAGACCCACTACGAGTACGCCAACGGCAAGCGCACCGGATCCCATGATCCCGACGCGTCCTACGCCGATGCGATCGAGGAGATGCGGGGCAGCCTGATCGAGGGAATCATCGAGGAGTCCGAGGACGAGACGCTGATGGAGCGGTATCTCGGGGGTGAGGAGATCGACCAGTCGGTGCTGATCGATGACCTCGAGAAGGCCGTCGCACGCGGGTCGTTCTTCCCGGTGATCCCCGTGTGCAGCACGACGGGAGTCGGCACCCTCGAGCTGCTGGAGATCATCACCAGTGGCTTCCCGTCCCCACCCGAGCACCAACTCCCCGAGGTGTTCACCCAGCAGGGCAAGTCCCGCGAAAGCCTGCCGTGTGATCCGTCCGGACCGCTGCTCGCCGAAGTCGTCAAGACCACGTCGGACCCGTACGTCGGCCGGGTCAGCCTGGTGCGGGTGTTCTCCGGAACCATCACCCCCGACGCGACGGTCCATGTGTCCGGCCACTTCTCGTCGTTCTTCGGCACCAACGGCGGCGACAGCGCGGCGCACGCCGATCATGACGAGGACGAGCGCATCGGCACCCTGTCCTTTCCGCTCGGCAAGCAACAGCGGCCGGCCCCCTCGGTGGTGGCGGGTGACATCTGCGCCATCGGCCGGCTGTCCCGCGCAGAGACCGGTGACACCCTGTCCAGCAAGGCCGACCCGCTGGTGCTGAAGCCGTGGACGATGCCCGAACCGCTGTTGCCGATGGCGGTGCAGCCGCACGCCAAGACCGACGAGGACAAGCTCGCGGTCGGCCTGCAGCGACTCGCCGCGGAGGATCCGACGCTGCGCATCGAGCAGAATCCCGAGACGCATCAGATCGTGCTGTGGACGATGGGCGAGGCGCACGCCGGGGTGGTGCTCGATGGGCTGTCGCGGCGCTACGGCGTTTCCGTTGACGCCGTCGAACTGCGGGTGCCGCTGCGAGAGACGTTCGGCGGCAAGGCCAAAGGCCACGGCCGGCACGTCAAGCAGTCGGGTGGACACGGCCAGTTCGCGGTGTGCGACATCGAGGTCGAACCGTTGCCGGAAGGCAGCGGATTCGAGTTCGTCGACAAGGTCGTCGGCGGCGCGGTCCCACGCAACTTCATCCCCAGCGTCGAGAAGGGCGTCCGCGCGCAGATGGAGAAGGGGGTCGCCGCGGGTTATCCGGTGGTCGACATCCGGGTGACGCTGTTCGACGGCAAGGCGCACAGCGTCGACTCGTCCGACTTCGCCTTCCAGATGGCTGGTGGATTGGCGCTGCGCGAGGCGGCAGCGGCGACCAAGATCACGCTGCTGGAGCCCGTCGACGACGTCTCGGTCGTCGTGCCCGACGATTTCGTCGGCGCGGTGATGAGCGACCTGGCGGGCAGGCGTGGCCGGGTACTCGGCACCGACAAGGTCGGCGAGGACCGCACGGTCGTGCACGCCGAGATTCCCGAGGTGGAGTTGACCCGTTACGCGATCGACCTGCGCTCGCTGGCCCACGGCGCCGGCTCCTTCACCCGGTCCTTCGCCCGCTATGAGCCGATGCCCGAGCAGGCCGCGGCGAAGGTGCGCGCCCCCGCGTAGTGCACTACTGACGCGTCAGGTGGTACTGCAGGCTGAAGTACACCTCGCGCAGGAGCATCGGCACCTGCGTGGCCAGGGTTTCGAAACGGCTGGTTCGCGTCGGAGACGGATGCGCGTCCAGCCCGAGATCCCCGGCCATCCGCATGGCGCGGCGCATATGCAGCGGATCGCTGACGATGAGCACTCGGCGCAGGGCGTGTTCGGCAAGCACCGGATCGGTGAACAGCAGGTTCTGTCTGGTGGTGCGCGACCGTTTCTCGACGAGGATCCGGTCCGCCGGGATGCCTGCTCTGATCAGCCAGTCGCGACCGGCGTCGGCTTCGGCGACCGAATCGCCGTGTCCGACACCGCCCGTCACGACGACCCAATCGACTTGTCCGGCTTCGAACAACCCGGCGGCGTGCCGCAAACGCTCCGCGAACACTGGCGTCGGCGCACCGTCGTGTACAGCCGCGCCGAGGACGACGGCCGCGTCGGCGGGCGCGGTGTCGGACTGCCGACTGAACGCGACGATATCCACGGCCATGCCGATGACAACCGCCAGCAACAGCGCCAGGACGATCGCGATGCCTCGGGCCAGGCGACCCAACGGATGGCGCGCAGCCACGCCCCCATGATGCCAGCGCTGAGGTGGGTCTATGGGGGCTAGCCGGTAGTCGAGACTTCCGTTTCCGGTACCTGCGATGGATGCCAGCGGTGCAGACATCGCACCGCCGGCACGGAAAAGTCCCCTACGTGCCTGAAAACGATGCGTTGCTCACCGCCCGCTTCGAGCGGGACGCGATTCCACTGATTCACGAGTTCTACCGCCACGCGCTGAAGCTGACCCACGATCACGCCGACGCCGAAGACCTGTTGCAGGAGACCGCGGCGAAGGCGTTCGCCGGTTTCCACGGGTTCCGCGACGGCACCAATCTGGCCGGCTGGCTGTACCGCATACTGCTGAACAGCCACATCAGCTCGTACCGCAAACAACAACGGCGCCCAGCCCAGTGGTTGACCGACGAGTTCACCGACGGACAGCTGGTGGCCGAGGCGGCGCACACCTCACACGGGTTGCGCTCGGCCGAGGACGAGGTCCTTGACCTGATCGGCGACGACAACATCCAGGAGGCGATGCGCCAGCTGCCCGAAAAGCTGCGTACCGCACCGTATTACGCCGATGTCGAGGGGCTGCGCATCAACGAGATCGCCGAGATCACCGGCGCCCCGCCCGGCACCGTGATGACACGCGTGCACCGCGCCCGGATTCGACTGCGCGGCCTGCTCGCCGACGTCGCACGGGCAAGGGGCTACACGCTGGACGACGCTGCCTAGGTCTGCTGCCTAGATCTGCCGCCTAAGACCTGCCAGGAGGAGGGGCCTGATGATGACCACACGTTTCGACCGCCGGGTAGCCCGCCGCGCCGTGCACCCTCGTCCGGTCCTCAACGCCACCACCGCACGATCGCTGATCACGCATCTGGCGACGACGCTGGTGCTCGGAGTCGTTGCGCTGGTGGCCGTTTGGCAGTTCATGTTCGACGGCGTCACACCCCACCACGCGAAGGCGTCTTCGCACAATTCCTCGGTTTCGCACCACTAGCGCGGCGGATCACCCGCCCAGCTGAAGCTGTTGACGTATTTGCCCATGTCCAAAGCGATTTGGGTGTTCGCGCCGGACGGCTTACCGAATCCGAAATCGGGTCCGAACTCGTGGTACGGTCCCACCGCCGATGCGACGAGCGCGACGTCGTTCTTGATCGCCACCATGATCAGTACCCGCATCCTCTGGTAGTTGCTGTTGGCGCCCTGGGGCCACCAGTCGACGATCTCGCCGTACCCAGGCTGGTAGCCGACCATCGCGTTGGGAATCTCGTAGGCGGTGCGGGTATCTGGAAACCTGTTCTTCACCAGTTCTTTGGCGATCTGCTCTGCTGAGCGGTTGCCGGCGGGCACGCTGAAGAACTGCATGCTGCCACCATCACCGCCGAGGAACTCGGCAATCACTTTGTTCGACTCGGTGGTGATGCGATAGGCCGAACTCGGCGCTGGATGCGACACCGAGAACGAACCGTCCGCTGCGGTGAAACGCGGATTGATCGCGACCGGAGTCCCCGTGGGGGGCCTGCCGCACTCCGGCGGACACACGTAGCGCACGGGCGGCTTGTGGATGATCGCCGACAACCCGACCAGCGCCCCCGCCACGACGGCGATGACGGCGAACCAGGTGAGCACCAATCGGGTCCGCGACGTGCGACGAGGCGGGACGGCCTGGTAGGTCGCGGCCGGAACCGCATACCCCGGAAAGAATGTCAGCGGCGCAGTCATGCTTCGTCGGGCCCGGCCCCGCCCCGCACCGGCCGGGCGTCGCGCCGCGATCGGCGTGACGAGCGCGACGACGCCCTGGTCGCCACCCCGCATGCGGGGCAGAAAGCCATGTCGGGAACCACGTGCCCACAGTGCGTGCACAGCAGCGGCTCGTCGGACTGGATTTTGTCGTGTGCCTCGTGCAGCAGCGCCAGGTGCAGACCGACCCGGAGCACCAGCAGCGCAACCAATGCCAGCGCCAGGTAGATGACGAGCATCAACAACTGCGGGACACGAGCGACGTCGATCAGACCAAGGCCCAGGTAGACGGCGAGTATCGCTGCCGCAAGCGCGACGAGGACCAGCCGCACCATGCCGGGATGCTGGTTCTTCTTGCTCTCCGGGCGCGTGAACCACAGTGCCGCACCGATCAATCCGCCCGCCGCGGCCGTGATCAACGGTATTGCGATTCCCCTGATACCCGCCTCGACGATGAGGCTTTCCATCGGACGTTTACTGATCACACCGGTGCCGAACAGCGGAGCGGACCGCGTCATCGCCGCCGCAGCCATGAAGGTGAGTGCGCCCAACATGCCGATCCTGAAGCCGTCCAATGCTTCTCGTGAGGATGGCCGCAAGATCCTGACGACAACCGCCGGCATCTGCATCAGGATCACCCCACCGAGCGGGATGCCGATCCCCACGCGCAACATCGGCATGCCCACAATGGCGGCGCCCAGACCAACCTCATAGGACCGGACGACCATGGCGCCCGTCAGCAGCACCCATCCCACCCCGAGTGCAATACCCAATACCGCAGTGAGCACCAAAGTGCCAATGGGAAAGTCGCGGAAGCCATCTGACTCACGGAGATAGATGAAGAACAGCACCGGTAGGCCCAGCGTGCCGGTGGTGATCAGCGCGGCAGGCAGGCGCAGAAGGGTGAATGCGATCAGGCACACCAGTAACACGACCAGACCGAGCCGGAACGCGGTCCGGGACCGCTGGGCCAGATGCGGAAACAGCGAGCTGGCCAACGACACCTGTAGCAGGTGTTCGTTCGGTGCCGCTCCGTAGTTCCGCATACGCAACCAGTCTGGGCCTTCTCCCCGCCGCGCTTCCAGATGGCATCCGCACAGTCCGCAGTACTCTCCGGCAGGAACATCGGTCTTGCAAATGCGGCACTCCGTGGTCGGCACGGAGTCGTCGGGCGTCGTCATTGGGATGTCTCTTGCAGGATCAACAGATTGCGTACGAGATTGTCGACATCGGGAGTGCCGAGCCCCGTGACGAGGTCATAGCCCGGCCCGGCGTTGGCAACGACGTTGCCACCGAGCGTGACGTCGCGAAAAGCCGGTAGCGGCGCGCCCGCCGCGATCCGGTAGAGCTGTGGGTTGAGAGCGCCGATCAACCGCCCGCCGTTTTCGAGCAGGTACTGGTTCATCACCGCGGCCAGACCCGCCCAGATCGGCGCCGACTGCGACGTCCCGCCGCCCACCAGGTCGGTCCCCTTGAACACTATGCGCACGCCGGTGAACGGGTCGGCGACGGCTGCCACGTCGGGGGTGAGCCTGCGCTCGGGATCGGTGTCGGGCAGCACCCCCCGCTGCCATTCCGGGCGCTCGAAGATGTTCGAGACTCCGCCGCCGGTGCCCACCGACAACGGAACGTCGAACCAGGCCTGCTCGGCGAGCCAGCTGCCGTCCCTCGTCGTGGAGAGTGTGGTCCCGCCGACGTCGGTCATTTCCGGAAGCGACGCCAGCGAATCCAACCCGATGTCGGCTTCGCCCGGCGGAGACGACCAGTCGTCGCCTCCCTTGCACTCCAGCCCGGCGAGGTCACCGCTGGCGTTGAACGCCGTCGTACCGTGCTCCTGCGCCGCCGCCAGCGCGGACCGCGCAGGCGCGAGATCGGCCGCGGTGATGAGCTTGTCGCAACCCCAGCCGATCGAGAAGCTCCATACCGCACCGGGATACCGCCGGTCGGCCTCGGCGAACATCTCGCCGATCTTCTCGAACGCCCCGTCGCCGACGATCGTCGACTGGGCACTGAAGACGACCTTGCGCGCATCCGGTGCGACCGCGTGGGCCACCTCGAGATCCATCGTCGTCTCACCGCGCGGTTCGTCCAGCGCACCACCGACCACTTCCGGGGTGAACTGCGGCAGACCGTATTTCGCCGAGAAGTCGTCGAGATCGGATTGGTCGAAGCCGTCGAACGCGAAGAACACGATCGTGCTGCCCTTGCCTGTGTAGCCTTCAGCGGCCAGGTCCGACGCGTTGTACGTCTTCATCAACGCGCTGGGCATCAGGCCCTTGTCCGGCACATCCAGTGGCAGCATCGGCGTCCGCGACTCGTGGTGCGGCATGTACCCCAGGATGCGGCCCACCTCGGCGACTTCGGGAGTCAGCGGTTCGGGAATCGTGGGCTGTTGGGGCGACGCGTAGAACAGCTGTCCGCGCCTTCCGCGGTAATCGTGCACCTCGACGTCGAACGCGTCGGCCACCTGCTGTGCGGCGCCCTCCAGCACGGCCCACGGCTGACCCGGTTTCCACCGCACCGACAAGCCGTTGCTGTGCGCCCAGTCGAAGACGCCCGCCGGGCGTGACGCCTCATGCAGGGCAACGGTCAGTTGAGCGTTGTCGTTGTGCGACGGTCCCAGATCAGTCGAGCTGGCAAGCAGATACGAATACGGACCGGCGATCACGTCGCCGGCGTTGGCGCGGGTGGGCAGCGAGGACGCGCGTAGGTCCGACACGAGCACCATGACGCTCGCGGCGACCAGCGCCAGCACGCCGAATAGCCGCGCACCCACGCCAGCCAGCGTACGTGCGGGCGGGCCCGGGTGCGTTAGTTGTCGCCCGGGACCGCGGTCGGCGCGGGTGGCGCGAAGACCGTCGGCGAGAACGGGTTGGGGCCCGTGGGATCGATGCGCGGCGCCTTCTCCGTCGGTTCAACCGGCGGCGCTTCCGACGTCGTGGTGGTCGTTGTCGTGGTCGTCGTGGTCTCGGGCGCCTTCTCCTCTTCCTTGGCGCACGACGCGGTGAGTACGACCATCGCGGTGATTGCGGTGCCGCCGGCGATAGCCGCCACGCGACGACCCAAAACTGACCTCATGTTCCAGTCCTAACTGTCCCGACCGATGCCAGCTGCGACCAAGATCAGTCTGGCCCTCGCACTGTATCTGAACGGGGAAAATACCGCCGCCCGAATTCAGTTCTGCGGTCCCGACCCCGTCACGGCGGCCTTGGCGTCATCGACGGACGCATGCAGCGACAGGATCTGGTCCAGCCCGGTCAACTCGATCGGTCGGCTGGTCGCCGGTCCGTCCGCGACGACCGCGAAGCCCGCCTCCCCTCTGACGCTCTCGTGGGTGGCCACCAACGCCTGCAGGCCCGCCGAGGCGAGGAAGTCCACCGCCGAGACATCGACGATCAACGCCGTGGGCCGCTGCTTCAACGCGTCGGCGATGGCCGCCTCGAAGGCCGGAATCGTTGCCAGATCTATTTCGCCGCTGACGGCCAGCACAGCCACGCCGTCGGCATGACTGACCGAGGTGGTGATCGGATCCTTCGGGGGCACAACCGTCCTTCACTCAGCGCCGCGACAGGAAACGGCGGTGCGCCGAGCTTAACCCGTTGGCGCCGAACGGTAGATCCTCGCTTCGATACCGCCCCCTGTAGATGCAGGCTAGGGTCGAAAGGAAAGTTTGATCCGGGAGGTGCCGTGTCCGAACCGACAGACTTGGCCAGCGCCAGCGCAATCGCGCCGACTGCGGCCATCTCTTCCGAGGGACTGTTACCGCAACTGGTCGAGCATCTGCGGCAGAACCGCACCGCACTGCGTGAGGAATGGGCCCGCCGCATCACCGAGGCGGAACTCCTGACCGCGATGTCGCCGGAGGAGATCTTCTCCGAGGCCACCACCGTGTACGACAGCTATGTCGAGGTGCTCGAGACGGGCAGCGTGGAGGCCCTGCAGGATTACGCGCGCGATCTGTCCGAGCGCATCATCCCGCGCGGTGTCGAGACCAACGAGGTGGTCGGCATCGTGCTGCTGCTGCGCGACGTGCTCGCCCGCTCGCTGTTCGAGAAGTACCAGACCGACTTCGAACTGCTGAACAGGGTGCTCGACGCCTATGAACCGGCGGCCAACCGGATCGCCAACACCGTGGCCGTAGGCTTCGTGCAGGAACGCGAACGCATCATCCGCCAGCAGCAGGAGGCCATCCGCGAGCTGTCGACGCCCGTGCTCCAGGTGCGTGAGCAGCTGCTCATTCTTCCGATCATCGGCATTCTCGACAGTCAACGGGCGCGCCAGGTCACCGAACAGCTGCTGCGGGCCATCCGGGCCAACCGCGCGAAGGTCGTCGTCATCGACATCACCGGTGTGCCCACCATCGATTCCACCGTGGCCAACCACCTGGTGCAGACCGTCGATGCCTCAGGGCTGATGGGCGCGAGCGTCATCATCACCGGGCTGTCCTCCGAGATCGCCCTGACACTGGTGACCATCGGGCTCGACCTGTCGAAGATGAACGCCGTCGGCGACCTCCAGGGCGGCATCGAGGAGGCCGAACGACTGCTCGGCTATGAGGTCACCCGCACCGGCGACCAACCCGGATAACGCGCTCAGGGACTCATGGCAGTACCAATACTCAAGCAGGGCACGATCCTCATCGCCTCGGTGCAGGCCGCGCTGTCCGATTCCGATACCGAACAGCTCCGTCACGACCTGATGGAACGCGTGAGTCGCTACCGCGCGCACGGCATCATCGTCGACGTCACCGCGATCGACGTGATGGATTCCTTTGCGGCGCGGTCGCTTCGCACCATCGCGCACATGACGAGGCTGCGCGGCGCTGACACGGTGATCGTGGGTCTGCAGCCCGAAGTCGCCTTCGCGATGGTCCAGCTGGGTCTGGCCTTCGACGACATGCACACCGCGCTGGACCTGGAAGAGGGTCTCGCGCTGCTGAATCGGAAGCTTCAGGACAGGAAGCCGGCGATCGGACGCGACGGTGTCGAATGACTTCGTGGTCGACATCAGCAATCCCGACGACATCGTCACCGCCCGCCAAGCCGGGCACGAGCTGGCCCGGCAGCTCGGCTTCTCCCTGACCGATGTCACGATGATCGCCACGGCGATCTCTGAAATCGCCCGCAACATAACCAGTTACGCCGGCCGGGGCGAGGTTCGTGTCGGAGTGCAGCTTCGTGACGGCCGCAGGGCACTGGTGGTGCGAGCCGAAGACGATGGCCCCGGCATCGCCGACGTGGAACGCGCGCTCGACGACGGCTACTCGACCGGACGCGGGCTGGGGCTCGGCCTGCCCGGTGCGCGCAGGCTGATGGACCGCCTGCACGTGGATTCGGAGTTGGGCAGCGGCACCGTCGTCGAGATGTGGAAATGGATCCCCGACAATGTTTAGGCACGGCAGGTTCGGACCCATCGAGTGGGCCGCGGTGCGCCGCCCCCACCCCGGCGAAGACGTCTGCGGCGACCATCCGATCGCGCTCGAGGTGGGCGATGGCGCCGCACTGTTCGGCGTGATCGACGGCCTCGGCCATGGCGAGGGGGCGGCCGCGGCCGCGCAGCGGGCAGCAGAGGTCATCGGCGAGCATCGATCTGAGCCACTGGACGTGGCGATGAAGCGCTGCCACCTTGCGCTGACCGAAACCCGCGGGGTGGCAATGACGTTGGCCCGAGTGGACTTCGACACCGGCACCATCAGCTGGATCGGCATCGGCAATGTAGCGGCCGATCTCGTCGCCAAGCATCCGACCGGCGTCGAGGTGCGCTCCTCGGCGCTGCTGGCGGGCGGCATCATCGGCTACCGGATGCCGCAGACCCTGTCCGCCCATCACGTGCCGATCACCCCGGGTGACCTGCTGGTCATCTCGAGCGACGGTATCGCCCAAAGTCACCTCGACAGCATCGATTTCGCGGCGAACGCGACAACCATCGCCGAACAGCTCGTGGATCGATACGGTCGAGAGACTGACGACGCACTGGTACTCGCGGCACGTCATCGAGGCGCATTGTGATCGACGACGATTTCTACGCCCGATACGCCGAAGCGCTGACCACGTATCTGGAATCCAAAGACGAGGCCAGCCTTGCGGTCGGTCACGAACTGGGCCGCCGCGCGCTGAGCCAGCGGATGAGTGTGCTCGACATCATCGAGAATCACTCCCGGCTTGTCGAGGAGATCGAGAAGCGGGGCACGCCCCATGATCCGGCCGCCCCGTTGCAGTTCCTGCTGCAAGTGCTGGCGGCACTCGATGTGGCTACCCGTGGATTCCTCGACGGCACAATGCGTTACGAACAGCAGCGGGCGCGTGCCGAAGATCTCGCCGACCGTGACGTGTTTCGCGATGCCCTGGTGAACTCGCTGCAGGAGGGTTTCTTCGTCGCCGATCACACCGGCGCGATCGTCGAGATCAACGACGCTTTCGTCGACATCACGGGTTACGGAGCCGATGGGTTACCGTACCGGCCGCCGTATCCGTGGGTGACCGAGGAGACCGAGTCCGCCGAGCGGCTTGCCACACTCAGGGAGGTCGGCAAGATCACCACCGAAACAGCGATCCGGCGTCGCGACGGCGCCGTTCGATGGGTGGCGATCAGCATCAACGCGGTCACGGCGCAGGGCGTCGACCGCAACGTGTACGTGGGCACCATCCGCGATGTGACGGCCTCCCGCGCGGTGGTGGAGCGCGAACGCACGGTGGCCCGGCTGGCCACCGCTGTCAGCGCCGCGCGCAGCGTCGATGAGGTGTTGTCCACCGCGCTGGCGCAGTCGCGCCAGCGGCTCGACACCCAGCGGATGATGGCGGTTGTTTGGCCACCGGGTGAGGGCGACCCCGCGGTCCACACTGCCGGCGATCCAACGGTGTCGAATTGGCATGACCTCGACGAGGATTGGCGGCGCACATTCGAGGATGCCCGCACGTGGTTACCGCTGACCGTCACTCCGGTCGGCGCGGTGCCGAGTGAGGGTACGACGCGCGGATTCGTGGCCGTGCTGTCCGGCGCGCGCGATGTCGTCGTATGTCTCGAGCACCGCGTTCCCCGTGCGGTCAGCACAGAGGACCGGCAACTGGTCATGGCGCTGTTCGGGCATATGAGTCTGGCGATGCAGCATGTCCGTCAACTCGAGGTCGCACGCGAGACATCGCTGACGTTGCAGCGTTCACTGCTGCCCGCGAGCACATTGCCGGCCGGTTGCGCGGTGCGGTACGAGCCCGCCGTAGCTCCGCTGGAGATCGGCGGCGACTTCTACGATGTCCTGCCCGTCGGCGAGAACCGCGTCGGCATCATCGTCGGCGACTGTGTGGGCCGCGGTCTGTCCGCCGCTGCCGTGATGGGCCAGTTGCGCGCGTCGACGCGTGCCCTGCTGCTCACCGGTGCCGAGCCTGCCCGCTTGCTGGAGCACCTCGACTCGGTGGCGGAGTACATCCCGGATGCGTTCTGCGCCACGGTGTTTGTCGCGATCGCCGACCTGGACGCCCATACCTTGAGCTACAGCAACGCCGGGCATGTGCCGCCGGTGTTGGCCACCGACTCGGCGCCTCCTGAGCTACTGACCGCCGGCCACTCGGTGCCGTTGGCGGTGCATCGCGACGAGCCGCGGCCGCAGGCAGTGCGCCAGTTGCCTGCAGGCGCCACGCTGCTGATGTACACCGACGGCCTGATCGAACGGCGCGACCACTCCCTCGACGAGCAGATCGCCCGGGTCGCCGAGGTCGTCGCCAACACCGTCGAGCTGCCCGTCGAGTCCGTGGCCGACGAGATCCTGAGCAGGCTTGCCCCCGCGGGGGGCTACGACGACGATGTCGCGATCGTGGTGTATCGATGCCCGCCGGCCGCGTTACTCATCGACGATGACGCGTCGCCGCGACAGTTGAGCGACGTGCGACATCGGTTGGCCGACTGGTTACACGCCAACGGTGTCGACGAGCCGCTCGCGGACGACATCATCCTCGTCGTCAACGAGGCGTGCTCGAACTGCGTCGAACACGCCTACCGGGGACGCGAGCCGGGGCGCATGCGGGTCGAGGCCGAGGTGCGCGCCGGCCATGTGCAGATCTGCGTCGTCGATTCCGGCTCGTGGAAGACGCCGCCGGTCGACCCCGGGACCAGGGGCCGCGGCCTGATGCTGATGCGCAAGGTCACCGATCAGGTCGACGTCAGGGGCAGCGAGGACGGCACGACCGTCGAGATGAAGTTCCGGCTGCCTTAACGGTCAGGTCCTAGGTTTGGCGGTCCCTGGCTTCCTCGTCTGCAGCCTGCCGTTCCCGCCTCGCCACGGCCGCCTCCAGCTCGGCTTCCAGCGCGCCCTCCTCGCGTCCGAGCGCGACCGTCGCGGCCGCCATCGCGACCAGCGCGACGGTGATCGCCACGGCTTTGACCCCGTTGACCGTCATGTGCTCCCCGAGCACGACCGCGCCGAGCACGACGGCGATCAACGGTTCGAGGACCAGCATCGTCGGCACCGACGTCTGCAGTGAACCGGCGTGGAACGCCGACTGCTGCAGCAACACCGCCACCACTCCGATCACGACGAGCAGGTACGGCGCGGGCGTGGCGACGACGGCACGCACGCCGTCATGGGTCAGCAGATGCATCACGAGTTTGGTCAGCATCGCGACGACGCCGAACAACACACCGACGGCCACCGCGAGCAGCACCGCCCGCCGCCAGCCGGGATTGCGGATCGCGACGATGACGCACACCGACACCGCAACGAAGCACACCAGGGCGACGACGGCCGTCAACGGCACCGACGCCTCGTAGTCGCCGGCGCTGGCCTTGGCCAACAGCACGAACACCGCCAGCGAGGCGGTCAGCACGATGGCCCACATCCATTCGCCGCGAGTCACCCGGCGATGGGCCAGCCGGGCACTCATCGGCAACGCGAAAAGCAGAGCCGACACCAGGATGGGTTGGACGAGCAGCAACGAACCGTAGGCAAGCGCGAGGGCCTGGAATGCGAACCCGGCGACCGCGGCAGCGGTTCCGGCCCACCACAGGGGTCGGCGTAGCAGCGTGAGCACCATCACGGCGCTCACGCCTTTTTCCTCGGGGACATCCATGGTCGCGCGTTGTCGGACCACGATGCCGATGGCGAGGAAGAGTGCGGCCAGGAGGGCGAACAGCACCGTCAGACCATGGCCTACCAAAGGGGATCAACTCCTCTCAGACCACAGCCGGCCCGCCCGACTACACCAACATATGGTGCGCCCCACTGCTTTGCCGAATCGAGGTTTGGTCCGTGGCTGAGTGGGCATTAAACCGGACATGAATTTGCGATGGTTGGTTTTGGCGGCGGGGGCGATCGTGTTGGTTGTCGGCGTCATCGGTCTGCTCATGCCCGTGTCGGTGGCCGGCCCAGAGGGCCAGAACATCGGTTGTGGAAACGCGATCGCCGCCGATGATTCCGCAGCCCGCGCGGCGGACAACAACAACCCGGTCAACCTGCCGATCCTCAACGAGGTGATCCCCCACACGGATTACGTCGCCCAGTGCGATTCGGCGGTGTCGGAGCGGCGCACGTGGTCCATCCCGGTGGCGATCGTGGGGCTCCTGGTGGTCGGCGGCGCGTTCCTGATCGGCGGGCGGACTGCGTCCAGGACGGTCTAGCCGGCTTCGCGACCGGACACCAGGTGCAGGCGCGGCTGATCGGGCGCCTGCGGTCCCGTCGGTGCGATCCTGTCGTTGACTCCTGCCACCACTGAGTCGACCCGGAGCACCGCCCGGTCGCACAGCCCACGGACCTTGTCGCTGGCCGTGTCGACGTCATCGGCCGCGCTCATCAGATAAGCCCGCAGATTGGTGCGCAACCGCTCCCCCTTGGCCCGCAGCCGACGTCGCAGCCGGTCGTCGACCTCGACGGTGACGTAGGGCAACACCCGAAGCTTCATGTCTTCACAGTAACCGGGGCAGGGGGCGCAGTCCGTATCTCTTTGTCTCGACCAATGTACTGGACTAGATAGTCTCATTTAGACAGCCTATATAGCCGCTGACCTGCGATCAGTTGTTGACTGTGTGTTGTTTTGGACGATATAGTTCAGTTTCCACACAGATAGGACTTCACATGAGCTCAGTTCTGGGTCGGCGTCTCGCGGCCGTGGCCGGTGGCGCCGCCATCACGGCGATGGTTGTGCTCACGGCGTCGTGCGCCAAGGAAGAGGAAAAGGCGCCCGAGACCACCACGACCACCACGACCACCACGACGACGTCTGAAGCACCGCCGGTCGAACCGACGGACAAGGCGCCGCGCATCGATCCCACCGGGCCTAACCCGTTCTCTCCGACGGTGCGAGCGCCAGGTGCCCCCACCGCCATCCCCGGCAACCGCGAGAACACCGGCTAGTAGTCGCGCTTGCTTCGCGACGTTCGTCGGCCGCCGTCAGTGCACTGTTTCGGCGGCGGCGGCGAACGACGCCACATGGCCGATCGCCATGTCCAGCGCGGCCTGCATGAGCCGCGGGTCGCGTCCAGTCTGCGACAGTAGGTAGCCGCCCTCCACGGCGGCGAGCAATCCCGTTGCGAGAGCGCGGGTATCGGCATCCGCGCGCAGTGCGCCGCTGTCGCGCATCCGGTTCAGTGCCGCCTCGAGCAACGTCCGCCACTCGGTGAAGTGCTCTGACAGCGAGGCCCTGGCCTTGTCATCGGAATCCGACAATTCCGCAGCGAGAGAACCGAGTTCGCAGCCCCACAGCCCGCGCCGCAGCGCGCACCGCTGGACGATGGCGTCTCTCCA
This sequence comes from Mycobacterium barrassiae, assembly GCF_025822765.1. Classification (GTDB taxonomy): domain Bacteria; phylum Actinomycetota; class Actinomycetes; order Mycobacteriales; family Mycobacteriaceae; genus Mycobacterium; species Mycobacterium barrassiae. The sequence goes on from NZ_JACKUK010000029.1 coordinate 258,280, forward strand.
CTGGTGCAGCCCGCGGAATGAATCCACCTTTTCCAGACGCAGTCGCTGCCATGACAACACCTCGTCGGCCCGCTGCGTGATGACCTCGTAGACCAGCTCGGCCTTGTCCTCAAAGTGTTGGTAGAACTGGGATTTACTGGTCGAACTCGCCGCGAGCACGTCGTCGATGGTCGTCGCCGCAACACCTTGCACGTGCATCAGTTCGGCTGCCGCCAGGACAATCCGGTTGCGTGTCGCGGCGCCTCGCGAAGTCAGTCGAGGCCGCGATTCCCCCTTGGATTGTGGCGGCACATACTCACTGTATCGCTGTCGCCTGGTGCCGGTCGCTGGTCTGGGGAAGCGGCATGGCCGCCGTCTCGCGCAGCGTCAAAACCGCGGCCAGCGAGATGGCCGCGGCCACGATCAGATAGATCGCGGGCGCCGTGTTATTGCCGGTCTGCGCGGTGAGCCAGGTGACGACGTACGGCGTTGTGCCGCCGAACCCCGCGACGCAGACGTTGTACCCGATGGAGAACCCGCTGTAGCGCACGTTCGTGGCGAACAGCTCGACACCCGCCGACACCGCACTCGAGATGTAGATCGACTCGATGGCCGCCAGCACGCAGTGCGCGGTGATCGCCGCGGCGAGCGACCCGGAGTCCAGCAGCAGGAACAGCGGATAGGCAAGTACCGCGAAGGCCACCGAGCCGGCGATCAACATCGGCTTGCGCCCGATGCGGTCCGACAGCGCAGCCAACGGCAGGATCAACACCAGCGCCACGAACGTCGCCAGCGTCATGGACGTGAACGCCTCGGTCTTGGAGAACTTCAACGTCACGATGAGGTACGTCTGCAGGAACGTGAACACCACGTAGTAGCCGACGTTGAACACGATGAACAGGCCGATCACCTGCAGGATGGGCCGCCACGAGGTGGTCAGCGCCTCGCGCAGCGGCGACTTCGCCACCTGTTCGGTCTTGCTCAGTTCGGCGAACTGCGGGGTGTCGTCCAGCCGCAGCCGGATGTAGAGGCCGATCAGGCCGAGCGGGCCGGCGATCAGGAACGGGATCCGCCAGCCGTAACTGTTCATCGCCTCGGTGGGCAACAGCGCCTGGAGCAGCGTCACGGTCACGGAGCCGAGCAGGAACCCGACGACGCCCGACCACGCCATGAATGTGACGGTCAGACCGCGGCGCTGGTCGGACGCGAACTCCGCGAGGTAGACGGCACCGCCGCCGTACTCGCCGCCCGCCGAGAAGCCCTGCAGGCAGCGCAGGAAGAACAGCAACAGCGGCGCCGCGACGCCGATGGCGGCATACGTCGGAAGCAGACCGATGCACACCGTCGCGCCGGACATCAGCAGGATCACCACCGCGAGGACGCGCTGCCGTCCGATGCGGTCGCCAAGCGGTCCGAACACAAATCCCCCGAGCGGACGCATGAAGAACGCGGCGGCGAAGATCGCGAACGTCTTCAGCAGGGCCGCGGTCTGGTCGCCCGCGGGGAAGAAGTTCGCGGCGATGAAGGTCGCGAGAAATCCGTAGATGGCGAAGTCGAACCATTCGACGGCGTTACCGATCGAGGCACCGGTGACGGCCTTGCGCACGTCTTGTTTCCCGGCATTGTTCCCGTCGCTGCGCTCGCCCTGGTCTGACGACATGACTCTCCCGAATCTAAGCGTCCCGCTTACCATTTCGCTCACCGCGCTCGCGGGTGGTACCCCGCAAAGATAGCGGTCGCGTCGCGCGCTCGGCGAGGGGTTCGTGCTATCGGGAGGCGCGGTCGGCCCAGAACGGCCGCGTCACCAGCGCAACCAGCGCGAGCACGGAAAGCGGCGCCAGCAGCGGCACCCACGGCAGTTCGAGCGGCAGCGACACCGCCGCCAGGCCCACCGCCGTAAACCCCACGGCACCAATGAGCGTCGGCGCGGTGATGGCTGCGGTGTGCCGAAGCACCAGATAGCAGGCCGCGCAGAGTCCGGACAGCGCGGCGAGCATGGCCGGCATCTCGTTGAGCACCAGTGCGGCTGCGGTCAACAGGACAGCCATCGTCGCCGCGGGACGAAAAATGTTGCCCACCAACACCGCAACGGTGGCGATTCCCCCCATGATCAGGGCGGCATCGTCGGCCTGCACAGCCGCCGCCGCGATCATCACGAGGCCGAAGGCGGTTGACAACGCGCGGTTCATCGGCGCCTCCCCACCGTGCGCCGGTGGTACGGCACCAGTTGCATCGCCGTGTCGAGCGTGTCCACCGAACGCCAGGCGACGATGTCGACTCCGATCGTGGCCATGTCGCGGTACATGAATGACCTTTGCAGCGACCACATCCGGGCCACCACGCGGTCGATCTCGTCCTTGAACGGGGCGCCTTCGAGGACGTCGACGGCCACTACGGTATGGCCGCGCTTGCGCAGGTCGATCAGCGCCAGTGCGAACTCGGTGTCGATCAGCGTGGAGAACGCGACGACGATCGCGCCCGGCGGCACCGCCGCGCGCGGCGCCAAGGTGCCCGGCGTGGTCTCGTATCCGCCGTCGACGGCCAGCACCGCGTCGAGGACCCGGTAGAACTGCCGGCGCCCGATGTCGGCGCCGAGCCAGCGTGGGTGACGGTCGCCGAGCGCGACGATTCCCGCCCGGTCACCGCTGCGCAGCGCGCTCTGTACGACCTGCACCGCTCCGCGCACGGTGCGGTCGGTGGCCCCGGTGGCCGGCCCTGCGGGCTGCGGATAGTTGTCGACCAACACGACGACGTCGGCGGCGCGGTCGGTCAATCGCTGCGTGACGTGCAGGCTGCCGCGCCGTGCACTCACCGGCCAGTTGACCGTGCGGAGGTGATCGCCGGGTACGTATCGGCGGACGTCGGCGTATTCGACACCGGGCCCGATGTGCCGGGTGAGGTGGGTGCCGAGGCGGTCGAGCAGGTCGGTGCGTGGAATGGATGTCGATTGCGGTGGAGTGACGGGAAACACGTAGACGTCGGCGGCGTCGACGACGCTCGTCCCCTGCAGCAGGCCGCCCCGCGCACGCACGGTCACCCGACCCTGGATCGGGTACCGCCCCCAGCGGTCGGCCACGACGACCACGGTGTGGTTCACCCGAGATTCGCTGTGCAGCTGGTCGATTCGCATTTCCGGAAGCGTCGAGGCGGTGAGTTCGAGTGCGTCGGTGTCGGTCTCGGGTTCGGTCGTGGCCCACACGTGCACCCGCGCCGGTTCGGCTTCGAAGCAGCGGTGCGACCCGGGGTCGGCATGCACGACCACCGTGGGAACCGGTCGCTGCCACCCGATCGAACACACGACACCGAGCAGCGGCGCCGCGAACGCAACGAGCTGCCACAGTGAACCGATGACCGCGGTACCGAGCAGCACGGCCACGCAGGTGAGCAGAGCGAGCGTGAGTGATGAAGGGCGCCACTGCAATTGTGCCTCGGTGCTACGTGTCTCGATCACACCGCATCACGCTTGGGTCCGTGGAACGGGCAGCCGCCGCAGCAGCTCCTCCACCACATCGCTGCCGTGTACCCGGCGCACCCACATCTCGGGCCGCAGGCTGATCCGGTGCGCCATCGAAGGAACGGCCAGCGATTTCACATCTTCGGGGATGACGTAGTCGCGTCCGAGCAGCAGCGCCCGGGCGCGGGCCAGCTGCACGAGATCAAGCTCAGCCCGTGGGCTCGCGCCGACCGCGACCTGCGGATGCTGACGGGTCGCCGCAGCCAGCGACACCACGTAGCGGAGCACATCGTCATGGACGGTGACCTCTTCCACGGACTCGCGCATGGCGAGCAACTCGTGCGCGTCGACAACCTGATGCACCGTCGGCTCGGCGGAGCCGCGGTCGATGCGGCGGCGCAGCATCGACTCCTCCTCCGGCTCCGACAGGTAGCGCAGCTCGAGCCGGATGGTGAAGCGATCCAACTGCGCCTCCGGGAGCGGATAGGTGCCCTCGTACTCGATCGGGTTGTCGGTGGCCAGCACGATGAACGGTGCGGGCAGTGCGTGCGTGATGCCGTCGATGCTGACCTGACCTTCGGCCATCGCTTCGAGCAGCGCCGCCTGGGTCTTGGGTGGGGTTCGGTTGATCTCGTCGGCCAGCAGCAGGTTCGTGAAGATGGGTCCGGCTCGGAACTCGAAGCGACCGGACTGCATGTCGTACACCGTCGAACCCAGCAGATCGGCGGGCAGCAGGTCGGGCGTGAACTGGACGCGTTTGAACTCCAGGCCCAACGCGGCGGCGAACGACCTGGCGATGAGCGTCTTGCCGAGGCCCGGGAGGTCCTCGATGAGGACGTGGCCGCCGGCCAGCACGGTGGTGAGAATCAGGGTGAGCGCGCTGCGCTTGCCGACCACCACCCGCCCGATCTCGTCGAGAACGGCCTCGCAGTTCGCGGTGGTGGTGGCCCCCGGCACGTACTCGGTCATACCCGCTCCAACCGTTGCAGAATCTCGTCGAGTGCGGCGCGGCCCGGCCCGGGCTCAGTGACGTCGCTGCGTGAGACGTTCTCGGGATCGACCCACGCCCAGAGGTCTTCACCGAACAGCATCCGTCCCGTCGCGTCGTAGGCGGCACGGTCCTTGGCGCGCTTCTGCCCCGTCGCCATCTCGAACTGTCGCGCCAGCGTGGGCCGCAGGTGCCGGTCCCAGTCCCTGCGGGTGGCGTCGGCCTGGCCGATCAGGGTCTCGGTACGAGACAGCCAGCGGCGCAACGACTCTGCGGCGTCATCGCGCTGCTCTTCGGTGCCGACGTCGGATTCGCGCACCAGAAACCAGCGCACGGCCAGCAGTGCGCAGACGACCGCGACACCGGACATGATGAGGATCAAGCGCCGATCAGTGCCCGCCAGTGCCAACAGCTGAGTGCCCGCGACCAACAGAAACCCCGCTGCGACAAGCTTTTTCATGCGAGGCTCCTGTGGCTGCCATCCGGCAGTTCGGCGAGCACCCGCTCCAGCACCGCCATGGCCGCATCGCGATGTGCCTCGGTCATCACATGCGGCGAGAATCTCGCCTCCTCGAACAGGTCGACCAACTCGGTCGCGCTGTCCGCCCGCAATGCCCGGTTGTGCACGGCGCGGGCAAGTACCTCGGAGGGGGTGTCGCAGTCCAGCGGTGCCGCGCCGGGCACCATGGTCAACTCGCGTTCCATCGCCGCATAGCAGGCGATGATCGCTTCCCGCGGTTCCCGCGTGCGATCGACGATTTCGGCGAGCCCGACTTCGGCGGCGCGGACGAGCGAATCGCCTGCCGCCGTGGTCGTCGTCTCGGCGCGGTCGTCGATGTCCTCGGTGTACCGGGCGGGGCCGGGGCGTTGCCTGCGCGACGCGATCGCCGTTCCCACGATCACGAGCATCATCAGGATCAGCATCGGCGGGACCAGGTAGCCGATGACGTTCGAGTCTGACTCGGGGTCGGGGTCCGCCGGGTCCGCGGGATCGGTCTGCGCGGCGGTGTCAGATGTCGGGGACGTGGTCTCCACATCGGTCGGCGTCGCGGACACCGGCTGGTCGGAGGGCCCGCCCAGTCGCGCCAACAGCAGCACGAGCAGCAGCCAGCCGATGACCAGGGCGAGCACGACCAAGGTGAAGCGCCAGCTCGGCCGACCGAGGCCACCGGAACCCCGCGGTAAGGGCGCTGCCGAAGCCGGGGTCGCCGTGCGGTCCCGCAGGCGAAAGACGATGGAGAACGCGATGATCGCGACCGCCGCGCAGACCATCACGATGACGATGACCAGCGCCGCAGGGTTGCTCGCGGGGCGTTCCCGCTCAGTGACGGGCTCGGCGCCGGGAATGAATCCGCGCAGGGCGATGGCGGCAACGGCCATGAGCGCGATCACGACGATCACGCGCTGTGTCGACCTGTCAATGCCGGGCATGTCCCCTCAACCTCATCCTGGCACGCGCCCCCTCAGGAACCCCTCAGATCGGGTGGATAGGTTCGATGGCGTGACCTCCACACTCCACGATCCGAAAGTCGCGACCGCCCTCGAGCGCATGTTCGCCGAGGCGTCCGAACAGTTCGCCGCGATGCGCTCGGGTGCCACCGACTTCTCCCGCCTGGCCTCGGCCACTCCCCAGGAACGGGCGGACGCGTTCAGCGAGTACTACCTGCCGGTGACGCCGGACGCGGGACGGCTGCTGTACGCGCTGGTGCGCGCGACCCGGCCGGCGACGGTCGTCGAGTTCGGCATGTCGCTCGGAATCTCGGCGATCCACCTCGCCTCGGCGGTGCGCGACAACGGCGCGGGACGCGTCGTCACCACCGAGCTCAGCGCCACGAAAGTGGCTACCGCGAAGAAGACGTTCGCCGAGGTGGGCCTCGACGACCTCATCGACGTGCTGGAGGGTGACGCGCTGGCCACCCTGCAGAACCTCGACGGCCCTGTGGATTTCGTTCTGCTCGACGGCTGGAAAGAGCTGTACATTCCGGTGCTCGAACTCCTCGAACCACGACTGTCGCCGGGCACACTCGTCGTCGCCGACAACACCTCGATGGCCGAATTGCAGCCCTATCTCGACTATGTGCGCGACCCCGCGAACGGCTACGTCAGCGTGAGCTTCCCCGCCCGCGAGGCCGACAGCATGGAAATCAGCTGCCGTCTCTAGCGATTTCGGCGTGTTGCGTCTCGCTCAGCGAGACTGCGCACGCCGAAATCACTTGAGTTTCGCCTTTGCTTCCTTGACGGCTGCCGCTGCGTCGCGGCTGTTCTGCTTCGCCTGCTCGTAGGCGTCTTCGGCTGCGGTGAGCGCGGTTTCGGCCTCCTTCAGCCGCCTGCGCGCATCGTCGCGGCGTAGCCGTGCGGTCGCGAGATCGGACTGGAGTTCGTCGAGCGCGTCGTCGGCTTCGGCCTTGGCGCGTTCAGCAGCGGCGAGTTCCGCGCGGGCCTGCTGCTTTCTGCGACGTTCCTCGTTGTCGCGGTCGTCGTCTTTCTTCGGCGGTGGGGCTGGCTTCTCTTCGACCTTGCTCTTACTCTTGGTGGGCTTGAAAACAATTGCGGTGTCACCGAACTCGCCGAATCCCGACCATTGTTCGGCCTTGACGAGGCGGCCGAGCCGTCCGGCGACCTCGGGATCGGCGATGGCCGCCTGAAGGGTGGCGGTGACGTCGTCGCGCATCGCTGCCGTCGGCGCGCTGACCGAGGCCTTCTTGAACGCGGTACGCGTCAGTTCGTCGATGAGACGGCGCTGTTCGGCGGTCAGCTCGCGGATGCGTGCACCGTCCATGCCCGCGTGGGCGTCGCGTAGCTGCTGACCCAGCTCGGTGAGGCGCCGACGGACGGCCGGGTCGTCAAGCGCCAGCACGTTGACGACGTGCGCCGCGGTGGTGGGCTTACGTGCCGCCGTGATCTGTTTCGCAGCCTCGGTGTCGCCGCGCTTCTTGGCCTCCGCCGCGAGCTTGGTGCGCAGCGGGGTGAAGTCCACGAGCTTCGCGGCGTACAGCGTGTCCAGTTCTGGGAGGTCGCCGTCGGCCATATCGCCATCATCGTCGCGAGTGCACGCTTGTTGTACACATCCGCCGAGTTGACCCGCAAACAAGCCCGCACTCGGCAATGATCTTGGGGTGCAGACAGCGACGGGCTCCGCTCAGGCGTTGCGGCTCGGCGTGATCGTCGCCGCGCTGGGTGTCGTGTTCGGAGACATCGGCACCAGCCCGATCTACACGTTGCAGACGGTGTTCAACCCGCACGACCCGCACCCCGTCCCGGTGGCCCACCACAACGTCTACGGCGTGGTCTCGCTGATCTTCTGGTCGGTGATGATCATCGTCACGCTGACGTACGTCACCCTGGTGATGCGCGCCGACAACAACGGCGAGGGCGGCATCATGGCGCTGATCACGCTGTTGCGGCGCTGGACAGGTCGCAGGGGGCGACGGACGGCAGCGATGCTCGCCGCAGCGGGGGTGTTCGGGGCTGCGCTGTTCTTCGGCGACAGCATGATCACCCCGGCGATCTCGGTGCTCTCGGCCGTCGAGGGACTCAACGTCATCGACCCCGACCTTCGAGACTTCATCGTGCCGATCACCGCGGTGATCATCGTGACGCTGTTCTCCGTGCAGAGTCGCGGGACCGCCACCGTCGGCCGGTTCTTCGGTCCGGTGATGGTCCTGTGGTTCACCGCGATCGGCGCATGCGGGATCCACGGCATCGTCGACAACCCCGAGATCCTCAAGGCGCTGTCGCCGACCTACGCGCTGACCTTCATGGTCGACCACTTCCACATCGCGTTCTTCGCGCTCGCCGCGATCGTCCTCGCGGTGACCGGTGCTGAGGCGCTCTACGCCGATATGGGCCACTTCGGCAGGCGCGCGATCACCTTCGGCTGGCTCGGTCTCGTCCTGCCGGCCTGCACGCTGAACTACTTCGGCCAGGGCGCGCTGGTGCTGGCCGACGAGTCCACGGTGGCCGCCCCGTTCTTTCTCCTGACCCCCGAGTGGGCGCGGATTCCCATGGTGCTCTTGGCAACAGCGGCAACCGTCATCGCATCGCAGGCCGTGATCACCGGAGCGTTCTCGGTGGCATCGCAGGCCGCCCGCCTCGGCTATCTACCGAGGCTGCGTATCGAACACACCTCGGCGTCGACGATCGGGCAGATCTACGTGCCGTGGATCAACGCGACGCTGATGATCGCGGTGCTGATCCTGGTGTTCGCGTTCCGCAGTTCCGCGGCGCTGGCATACGCATTCGGTATGGCGGTGACGGGAACCATCACGATCACCACCACGCTCTTCTTCTATTACGCCCGGACACGTTGGGGCTGGCCGCTGTGGGGCGTGCTGGTCGGCGGCGGACTGCTGCTCGTGGTGGACCTGATGTTCTTCGCCGCCAACCTCACCAAGCTGGTGCACGGCGCATGGCTGCCGCTGACCATCGCCGTCCTCACCTTCACTGTCATGGCGACATGGCAGAAGGGCCGCAAAATCGTCACGCGTGCAAGGGAAAAGGCTGAAGGTTCGTTACGCGAGTTCGTCGACGAACTGGTGCACCGGGACCCGCCGTTGGTCCGGATCCCGGGCACGGCGGTGTTTCTCAACCGAGGGAAGCACACGGCTCCGCTGGCAATGCGGGCGATCGTGGATCACACCCACGTGCTGGCCGAGCACGTCATCATCGTGTCGGTCGAGACGGCGAACGTTCCGCGGGTGCCGGACTCCGAGCGCATGACCCACGACGACCTCGGCTATGCCAAGGACGGAATCGTCCATGTGGAAGCGCGTTTCGGCTACATGGACCGACCCAACGTCCCGCATGCACTCGCACTGCTGAGTACCGAGGACACCGAAGGGCCCATCGATCTCGACAACGCGTCGTACTTCCTGTCGAAGCTCGATCTGTGCATGGGCGACGCCCACACGATGCCGGCGTGGCGCAAACGGCTGTTCATCGCGACGTCGCACATCACCGCCGACGCGGCCGCGCATTTCGGTCTCCCGCTGAGCCGGACGGTGATCGTCGGCTCCCGCATCGAGGTCTAGCTCGAACTATCGGTCAGGCGACGCCGTACATCGAGAGCAGAGACGCTGTGCGCCACCAGATCAGCAGCAGGAACAGCAAGAGCACCGCGACCGTCGCCGAGGCCTGTACCGCGGTCCGGTGTTTCCGCGGCGCGTACGCGTACGCAGCGGCGATCACCGCACCGGTGACCAGACCGCCGAGGTGTCCCTGCCAACTGATGTTCGGCACGACAAACGTGATGACGAGATTGATCACGATCAGAGCGATCACCCAGCGGGTGTCCATGTTCAACCTTCTGCCGATCACGAACGTCGCACCGAACAGACCGAACACCGCACCCGACGCACCCGCAGTCTGGGCGCCGAGGGTCGACAACATGTAGACCACCACCGAGCCGCCGAGTGCGCTCATCAGATACAGCGCGATGAACCGCGCCCGGCCCAGCGCGATCTCCAGCGGCGGTCCGATCACATACAGCGCCCACATGTTGAAGACGATGTGCATCGGGCCGTAGTGCAGGAACGCCGACGTCAGCAGCCGATACCACTCCCCGTCGGCCACCGCCGGCGAGAACAGCACGAGCTCGCGCTGCAGTTCCGGCGACACCATCTGCAGCCCGAACATCACCACGTTGATCGCGATCAGTACGTACGTGACCATCGGCGTGCGCACCGGCGCGCCACCGAAGTGCGTCCGCACCTGCCGCACCGTCTTCGCGCCCTCGCCGACACAGTCCGCGCACTGGTGCCCCACGGCGGCGTCGCGCATGCACTCCGGGCAGATGTAGCGGTTGCAGCGGGTGCATCGAACGTAGGTCGCGCGGTCGGGGTGCCGATAGCAGGTCGGCGTCTGCGCCGGGGTCGTCATGTCTACAGCGTGCCGAACAGTTCGATCCAGTTGCCATCGGGATCGGCGACGAACATCCATCCCATGCCCGGCACCGGCTCGAACTCGGTCAGTGGTTCCACCACCTCGTACGGCGACTCCGCGAAGACCTTCGACAGCCCGGTCAGATCCTTCACCCCGATCGTGAAGTACCGCACCCCGGCCGCCGCACGTCCACCGCCGGGCGTCGCGGGTAGCGGCGGCGGTGTAGTGAACGTCACGAGCTTGAGCACGCTGCCGCCCAGTGAGTAGCGGCGCTGTGAACCGCCCGGAAACTCGATCTCACCCTGAAACTCGAGTTCGAGGAACCCCTCGTAGAAGTCGACCATCGCCTCGAGGTTCGTCGTGACGAGCCCGACCTCGATACCTGGTGAGAGCAGATCCAGTTTCACGACCACCATGATCCATGCCCGCACCCGTCACGATTCGGTCACTATCGAAATCACGATCAATTAAGGGCACCCGGCAAATCTTGAGAGTTTTCAAGATCTGCCAGGCGATCTGCCCGACGACTTATCGAATCGCACCGAAATTGCGGTGAGAATCACGTCCGCCGGATGTAACGCCGTCAGTGCCGGCAGAGCCGTCGCTGTGAGCCACCTTTGCGTGGTTTCTGTTTCGCTACCGTGGATTTCGGGAACGGGGGAAATACGAAACGATACGACGAAACGAAGGAAGCAAAGGTTCATGAAGTTCTCTGATATTCAGGCGCGTCGACGCATCGTCGGCGCCTGTGCAGCAGGTTCGGTTCTCGGGGGTCTGGCTCTAGCAACCATCGCCGCACCGTCGGCCATGGCGACCCCCGCCGGGTGCAGCGCCAGTGAGGTGTCGGGCACCGTCAGCACGGCGACCGGCGAGGCTCGCACTTATCTCGCCAATCACCCGGCCGCCAATGCGGCAGTGACGACCGCGTTCAGCCAGCCCCGCGATCAGGCGGCGACGACTCTGCGCGGCTACTTCACCGCCAACCCGCAGGAGTACTACGACCTGCGCGGCATTCTGGCCCCGATCGGCGACAAGCAGAGCCAGTGCGGCGTGGCCGTGCTGCCGCCGGACCTTGCGTCGGCATATGACCAGTTCATGGCCGGCTAAGACCGAGTCAGCGACCCAGGAGGACCCGCCGTCACCAGCCCGTTGTGACGGCGGGTTCTTCGTCGCCGGAAGTAACACTTATCGGCCGCGCTTAGACTGACTTGATATGAGGCCGACGAGAACCGCTGCGCTCACCGCGGCGCTGCTCATCGCGGCCGGCGTTACTGCTGGTCAGGTGTATGCGCAGCCCTCCGAAGAGCCGGCGCCCCCAGCTGACCCGTCCGCGGAAGCGGCGCCCCCACCCGCCCCGAAGACAAACATCGACACCGACGGAACGTTTGTCGTCGGACAGGACATCGTGCCGGGCACCTACGCCTCGGCCGGTCCCGTTCCCGACGGGGCCTGCTATTGGAAGCGCACCAGCGGCGACCAGCTCGTCGACAACGCGATGAGCAAGAAACCGCAGGTGGTGCAGATTCTGGCCAGCGATACGTCGTTCACGACCAACGACTGCCAACCCTGGCAGTTGACCAATCAGCCGGTGCCCCCAGCGGGCAACCCGATGGACGTGCTGGGGCCGCTCGGCAAGCTCGTCCTGACCGGGCCGTCAGGCCCACCGGCGGGCGGATCAGCGTCAACACCCCCAGCGCAGCCGACCCCTTCGCAGTCGGCTCCGACTGGCCCAAGACCCGGACCCTGACAATCCCCGCCCAGACAACCACGCCCGGCGACGGCCGCATCCGCGTGCCGGTCGATCTCGACTCGGTCACCGCGATCGGCGAGGAGGACCACTCGGAGGTCGACCCGTCGTCGATCGAGCGGATCTGGCAGGCGGCCCGGTACTGGTATCAGGCGGGCATGCACCCGGCGATACAACTGTGCTTGCGGCACAACGGAAAAGTCGTCCTCAACCGTGCCATCGGCCACGGCTGGGGAAACGGGCCGAATGACCCGTCCGACGCCGAAAAGATCCCTGTCACAACGGATACACCGTTCTGCGCGTACTCCGCGGCGAAGGCGATCACCTCAACCGTGGTGCACATGCTGGTCGAGCGCGGCCATTTCTCCCTGGACGACCGCGTCTGCGACTACCTGCCGACCTACACCAGCCACGGCAAGGACCGCACCACCATCCGGCACGTCATGACGCACAGCGCGGGCATCCCGATCTACACCGGCCCTCGCCCCGACCTCAAGCGTATGGACGACAGCGAGTACACGCGGGAGAAGCTGGGGGAGATCAAACCGCTGCACCGGCCCGGGCTCGTGCACATCTATCACGGCCTGACGTGGGGTCCGCTGATGCGTGAAATCGTGTCGGCGGCCACCGGGAAGAACATCCGAGACATCCTCGCCGAGGAGATCCTGGATCCGCTCGGCTTCCGCTGGACGAATTACGGCGTTGCGCCCCAAGATGTTCCGCTGGTCGCGCCCAGCCACGCCACCGGTAAACCGTTACCCGCCCCCATGGCGAAGGTGTTCAGCCTCGCCGTCGGCGGCTCGATGCAGAAGATCATCCCGTTCTCTAACTCGCCGCAGTACCTCACCAGTGTGCTGCCGTCCTCCAACACCGTCTCGACGGCGAACGAGCTGTCGCGGTTCGCCGAGATCCTGCGCCGGGGCGGCGAACTCGACGACGTTCGGGTGATGCGGTCCGAAACGCTGAAGGCGGCGGTGAAGGAGTGCCGACGGCTTCGCCCCGACGTCGCCACCGGGCTGGTGCCACTGCGCTGGGGTACCGGATACATGCTGGGCTCCAGCAGGTTTGGCCCCTTCGGCCGGGACGCACCCGACGCGTTCGGACACACCGGGCTCACGAACATCGCGGTGTGGGCCGACCCCGCGCGCGGACTCGCGGCCGGTCTCATCAGCAGCGGCAAGCCCGGTTCCCACCGAGAGGCGAAGCGCTATCCCGCGCTGCTGGACCTCATCGCCTCCGAGTTCGCCCCCCGCGCCTGATCAGGGCAGCGGCTGGTTCTCCCGAATGCCGCGATAGAAGCCGCGCCGCACGATCCACGCCATCAGAATCCGTTCGAACGCCCACGCCGGGAATCGGAACGGCTTCCCGTTCGGTGCGAAGATCTCCAGTCCATCAGGCTGAATACCGAGCACCGAACCCCACCGCCGACTCGCGGGACGGAATGACCGCAGCGGCTTTCCGTCGAACTCGGCCAGGATGTTTCGCGCGAGCAACCCGTCGGCACGGTTTCGGGCCGACGTGCGAAGCGGGTCGGTGGCCGCGACATCACCGACGGCAAACACGCCGGGATGGCCGGGCACCCGCAGTTCCGGGGTGACACGAACGAAACCGTGCTCGTCGAGAAGTTCGGCGGGCAGCCAGCCGGTGTTGGGCTTGACACGACCGATCGCCCAGAGCACAGCATCCGCTGATGCGGGCGGCTGGCCAGTGCTGAATTCCACTGGTGCACTGGTGATCTCATCGCATTCGAAGCCGTCGGGGATCACTGCGCGGTGACCAGCGTGCTGTCCGACCCCGTACTCGATCAGGTTGGTTTGCACCCGCTCCCACGCCCGGATGTGGTGGTGTTCCAGCGCGCGCTCACCGGGGAAGTACAAGTCGACCCGTTTCCCCGGCCACGTCCGGGCGAGGTTGTAGGCACTGCTCACCGCTGCCGCACCGCCACCGATGACGATCACCGATTCCGCGGCCCCCAGTCGATCATGGGTGGTACGCAGGCCAGCGGCGATCTCGTCGGCCGACTGCACGTCGGGCCGACGCCAGAAGCCGTTGGTGACGCCCGTCGAGATCACCAGCGCGTCATACGGTTCGACGGCGGTCAGACCGTCGTGGCGGTCGACGAAAACCTTGCGCGCAGCCAGGTCGACCCCCGTCAGCGTCCCCTGGACGGTGCGCACGCGGTCCAGGCCGCGGAACTTGTCGAAGGAGATCCAATTGTGCCGGGCCCATTCGGCCGGCCGGGACAGCCGCCAGCCCAGCTCCTGCCCGCTGACGAGGCCCGGCTTGCTCGAGATCCCGACGACGTCAGCATGCTTCGCGAGTTTGATCGCAGTCAGCACGCCGCTGTCTCCGAGCCCGGCGATGACCACGCGTTTGCGGCTCACAGCTAGTCATCATGACAGGTCGGTGTCAGCGCAGCTTTTCGCCGTAGACCCGCTGCACCGTCAACGCCATCAGCACCCTGCGGTCGGACACCATCACCGACCGGTATTCGTCCCAGTCCGGGTGCTCACCGGCGGCGCTGCGGTAGTAGTCGACGAGCGCCTCCACCTCGGGACCGTGCGGATCCGAGCCCGGCCCTGTGAGCGTCACGGTGCCTTCGGCGGTCGCCCACGCCCAACCGTCGGAGCTGGTGACCTCGATCGCGGCGCGCGGATCCCGACGCAGATTGGCGGTCTTGGCGCGACCCTCGGTCATCGACACGTAGACGATGTCGGCGTCGCGGTCGTAGTACGGCGTCACCGGGGACAGCTGCGGCATGCCGTTCGCCTTGATGGTGGCCAGGACGCCCAGCCTGGCTTCGGACAGGAGCGTGCGCGGATCAAAGGTCATGTGGTGGGCAACTCCCGATGGCAGGGCCCCCTACTCCGGGTCAGCCCGACGGCTCGTCGATACGCACCCGGTACATCTTGGGCCAGTACTTTCCGGTGATCAGGAACGTGTCGCCATCGATGTGCGCGATACCGTTGAGCACCCGCTGGCGGTCGGCACCCGCGTCGGCGGCCAGTTCACTGGCATCGACGACGGCGTTCACCTCGCCGGTCTCCGGGTCGATCCGCACGATCTCGTTGGTCATCCAGATGTTGGCCCACACCTGGCCGTCGACACATTCCAGCTCGTTGAGTTTGGCGACCGGTTGACCGTCGCGCGTGACCGCGACCGAGCCCGTTTCGGCGAACGTGGCCGGGTCGTGGAACCTCAGCCGGTCGGTGCCGTCACTGCGGATGAGCCGGTCCCCTGCATTGCACAGCCCCCAGCCCTCGCCGCTGATCGGCACCTCCCGCAGCGGCTTCATGGTGGCCTTGTCGAATTCGACGGCCACGCCGTTCTGCCACGTCAATTCCCAGATTCGGTCGCCGACGACGGTGATCCCCTCGCCGTAGTAATTGTTGGGCGACGGGACGGCACGCAGGACGGCGCCTGTCTCGGGATCGAGCACACGCAGCTGCGACTGGCCCGCGACGCCGGTGCCCTCGTAGAGGGTGGGGCCGTCGAACTCCAGGCCCTGGGTCCAGGCCGAGGTGTCGTGGGGCAGCTGCTCGACGATCACGGGTTTGATCACCGGGACCGGTTCCTTCGAGGCATCGGTCGCCGATTGGCCGCCGCCGCAGCCTGCGACCAAGGCGATCAGCGCCCCAGCCCAGATGACCGAGCGCCGGACCCGCCGGTCACCGTTGCGCATGGGACCTATTGATACCCGATTTGATACCCGACCGCGCCTCACGGTTGAACGCCGTCAATCGCGCGATAGATCCGTTGCTCGCTCACCGGCCGCGGGGTGCCGAGTTGTTGCGCCCACAGGCTGACCCGCAGTTCCTCGATCTGGCGCTCGATGTCACGGATGTCGTCAGCGGCCGCGCGGGTCGGCGAGAGTGCGCCAACGAGGTCGTCGAGCGCGTCCTGGACCGCATGCACGCGGGCCATCCGCTCGCGGTCCACCCCGACCGCGTGTGGCAGCCGGTCGAGCCGACGCAGGATGGCGGTCAGGTAGCGGGTGAGGTCGGTGAGCCGGCCTGCCCCGGTGATGGTGACAAAGCCCGTCGGCATGAGCCGCTCGAGCTGTTCGCGGATGTCGGCGATCGCGTCGGCCTGCGCAAGCACGGGATCGGCAGGCAATGCGAGATCCACCTCGTGGGCGGCGGCAAGTACCTTCTCGACCTGGCCCAGGATCGCCTGCGTCGTCGGCACCAGCTGCCCGGCGACCCGATCCCGCAGGGCGGTGAAATCGGCGCGGGTCCACACGGGTACCGGTGCGAGCCGGTCGGTCGCCGCGTCGGCGCAGTCGTCGAGCAGCGCCGCAAGAGACCCATCCGGGTTGGCGCCCAACACCAGTCGCGCGCGTGGATCCAGTGCTCGCTCAAGGCTCTTCGTGGGCGACGGCACAGCCAGGCGCAGCAGCCGGCGGGTTCCCGGCGCCATCGCGGCGGCCTGCTCCGCCGCCGTGGGGAACACCGTCACGTCGACGGCGGCGCCCGCGTCGACGAGCGCCGGATAGCCGCGCACCGCGTGCCCGCCGCTCGTTCGCTCGACGGTGCGAGGCAATTCGTCGAGGTCGTCGGGCCAGGCACGCAGGCCCGTCCGCTCGAGCCCGCCGGCCACCGCCTCGGCGACGGCCTGCCGGATCGGCGCGGCGAGCTGTGCCTGCAGCGCTTCGAGATCCTTTCCGCGGGCGACCTCCTTGCCGTCGGACTCGACCGCGAACGTGACCCGAAGGTGCGGAGGCAACTTGTCGAGGTCGAAGGCGTCGATGGGCACCAGCACCCGGGTCAACCGGTGTAGCTCACGTTGCAGCGCCTGCAGTATCGGTTCGCCGTCCGGCTCGATCGCCGCGAGCACCGCCCGCGCAGTATCCGGTGCGGGAACAAAGTTGCGGCGCAGGTCCTTTGGCAGCGACTTGATCAGCGCGGTGACGAGTTCCTCGCGCAATGCCGGTACCTGCCAGCTGAATTCGTCGCCGCCGAGTCGGGCCAGCACCTCGACGGGCACGTGCACCGTCACGCCGTCGTCCTCAGCACCCGGCTCGAACCGGTAGGTCAACGGCAGCGACAGCTCATCAGCGTGCCAGGTGTCGGGCTGATCGGAGGAGGGGTCATCCTTGCGCAACAGGTCGTCGCGGGTCATCGTGAGCAGCTCAGGTGTCTTGTGCCGCTGCTTTTTCCACCACGCGTCGAAGTACCTCGCCGACACGGCCTCTGGCGGGACCCGGGCGTCGTAGAACGCGTAGATCTCGTCGTCGCCGACCATCAGATCCCGGCGCCGCGCCTTCTCCTCGAGTTCGGTGAGTTGCTCGCGCAGTGCCGCGTTGTCACGGAAGAAGTGATGCCGGGTCTGCCAGTCCCCCTCGACGAGGGCGTGGCGGATGAACAGCTCCCTGGCCACCGCGGGCTCGACGTTCGCATAGCCGACGCGACGGCGCGGCACCAGCGGCAGCCCGAAGAGCGTGACGCGTTCGTAGGCCATCACCGCGCCGCGCTGGGCGTCCCAGTGCGGCTCGCTGTAGGTCCGCGCGACGAGGTCTCCTGCGATGCGTTCGACGGTGTCCGGCTGAATCCGCGCGGCGATGCGGCCGTACAGCCTGCTCGTCTCGACGAGGTCGGCGACGACGATCCAGCGCGGCGGGCGTTTGGTCAGCACAGAACCGGGTGCGAGCACGAACCTCACGTTGCGTGCGCCTTGGAAGTCGCGGGATTCGCCCTCCCGCAACCCGATGTGGGACAGCAGCCCGGCCAGCAGCGCCGCGTGCACCCGCGCCGGGTCGGCGGGCTCGCGGTCGTCGGACTCTCTGATGCCGAGATCGCGGGCGATGCTGCGCAGCTGGCCCGTCAAGTCCTGCCATTCGCGGATACGCAGGTAGTGCAGGAACTCCTCGCGGCACATCCGCCGAAATGCGTTGCCCGAAAGTTCCTTCCGCTGCTCACCGAGGTAGCGCCACAGGTTCAGGTAGGAGATGAAATCCGAGTGCTCGTCGGCGAACCGGGCGTGCTTCTGGCGTGCGGCCTCCTCGCGGTCGGTCGGACGTTCGCGCGGATCGGGTATCGACAGGGCGGCGGCGAGCACGAGAATCTCGCGCACACAGCCCTCTTCGTCGGCCTGCAGGATCATCCGTCCCAGGCGCGGATCGACCGGCAGTTGCGCCAGCCGGCGGCCGATGTCGGTGATGGCGCCAGCCCCGGTTGGATTGCCGCCTCCGGCAGCGTGGTCGAACGCACCGAGTTCCTGCAGCAGCAGGATGCCGTCGCGGATGCTGCGCCGCTCAGGCGGGTCGAGGAATGGAAACGTCGCTACATTTCCCTCATCACCCAAGCCTAGCGCCGCCATCTGCAGGATGACCGACGCGAGGTTGGTGCGAAGGATCTCCGGATCGGTGTAACGGGGCCGCGATTCGAAGTCATCCTCGGAGTACAGCCGGATGCACACACCCGGTGCGGTGCGGCCCGACCGGCCGGCCCGCTGCGCCGCCGACGCCTGCGAGATCGGTTCTATCGGCAACCGCTGCACCTTGGTCCGACGGCTGTAGCGCGAGATGCGCGCGGTGCCCGGATCGACGACGTAGCGGATGCCCGGCACCGTCAGTGATGTCTCGGCGACGTTGGTGGCCAACACGATCCGCCGCACATTCTTGCTGGGCTGGAACACCCGCTGCTGTTCGGCGGTCGGCAGCCGGGCGTAGAGCGGCAGCACCTCGGTGTTCTTCAGATGGCGTAAAGCCTCTGCGGTGTCACGGATTTCGCGCTCACCCGACAGGAACACCAGGACATCGCCGGGCGGCTCGGCGGTCAATTCGTTCACGGCGTCGACGATGGCCTCGGTTTGATCCCGCATCTCGGTGCGGACGATCTCGTGGTCGGGATCCTCCGGGTCGTCGGAGTCGTCGGCCACGACAGGAACTTCGAGCGGCCGGTACCGGATCTCGACCGGATACGTGCGTCCCGACACCTCGACGATCGGCGCGCCGTTGAAGTGAGCCGCGAACCTCTCCGGCTCGATGGTCGCCGACGTGACGATCACCTTGAGGTCGGGCCGTCGCGGAAGCAGCTCACGCAGGTAGCCGAGCAGGAAGTCGATGTTGAGGCTGCGCTCGTGCGCCTCGTCGAGGATCAGGGTGTCGTAGCGCAGCAGCCGCCGGTCGCGCTGGATCTCGGCCAGCAGGATGCCGTCGGTCATCAGCTTCACCAGGGTCCGGTCGCTCGCCTGGTCGGTGAACCGCACCGTGTATCCGACGGCCTCCCCCAGCGGCGTGCCCAACTCGTCGGCGATGCGCTGCGCCACGGTGCGCGCGGCCAGACGCCGCGGTTGGGTGTGCCCGATCGTGCCGCGGATGCCGCGCCCGAGTTCGAGGCAGATCTTGGGCAGCTGGGTCGTCTTTCCTGAACCCGTCTCACCGGCGACGATGACGACCTGATTCTCGGTGATCGCCCTGGCGAGCTCGTCGCGCCGCTCGCTGACGGGCAGATCGGGGTAGGTGACCGTGGGCACGGCGGCCAGGCGGGTGGCGATGAGACCTTCCGCCGCGGCGATCTGCTCGGCGACCTTTCGAACTTTGTCGGGCCCCGCACCACGAAGGTTCTTGAGGCGACGGCCGAGACGCGACGCGTCGCGGATCGTCAGGCCGTCGAGGCGCTTGCGGAGCTCGGCGACGGACGGCTCGGACATCCCGGCTCGGGTCAGGCCTGGTCCGGCGACCAGTAGGCGAGCATCTCGGCGAACGTGGTGAACGCCGGGGTGGAGACCCCGTAGGTGGCCTCGAAGTGCACGCTGAGCGGGAAGCCGAGGTCGCCGACGCCGTCGATGACCCGCTTGTACAGATCGACCATCAGCTTGCGCTTCTGCGCTGGCTCGGCGGCGGCGAGCTGCCTGACGAACTCCTGCTCGGCGGCGACGGCCGGGTTGCCTGGATCCTGGATCAGCCAGTTGATGAGGCCGACGTTGGTCTCCACCTTCGGCACGAAGCCGAACGACAGCAGGATCTCGGGCCGGTGATCGGTTTCCTTGGCGAAGTTGCGTAGGAATCCGACGATCGCGTCCGAGTACAGCAGTTGGGTCATGCCGTACGTCGCGCCCTGGTCGCATTTGAAGTTGAACCGGCCGTGCTCACCCTCGCGGGTCGGGATCAGGATCACGCCGCGGTTGGGCACCAGGTCGTCGAAGATCGACAGCGCGTCGGTGGGCGCGACACCGGAACCCTCGCCGTCATTCATGGTGCGCGGAACGCCGACGAACGCGATGCCGTCGAAACCCGCCGAGCTCAGCGACATCAGCCGCTGCCGCAGCGCCGGCTTGTCCAGGAACGCCGTCACCTGGGTGCACAGGCCGTTCATACCGGGCAGCTCGGACCTGATGTCAGTCCAGAACTCCAGGACGTCCATCTTCGGCTTCATCTCGATCGGCCGATCGTCGTCCTCTTCGATCATGCCGGGGATCATCACGTGCCGGATGCGGCCCTCGAGGCCGGTCTCCGCGGAGCACCTCAGCACCTTCTGCGCATCCTCCAGCGCCCGCTCACGCCCGTCCTGGACGTTGGGCGGAACGAGTTCGAGCGCGATGGTGTTGAGCGTCACCGGACTGCTCCTAATCGAATGTGAACTTTCCTCGACAGGGCGGGTCGACGATGACTCCGCATGGATTTGCCGGGAGCCTCACCTTACAGACCAGACCTGTGTCCTTCCGTAGCCTGGGTGCTGTGAGCGTTGCACCTGCTACCGGCTCGGCGCCGGGAATCGCCCTCGACGACCGCTTCGCGCGCGAATTACCCGAGCTGGCCGTGCGCTGGCAGGCCGAACCCGCACCGCAACCGCGTCTACTCGTTCTCAACGAGGCGCTGGCCGCCGAACTCGACCTCGAACCGGAGTGGCTGCGCGGACCGGACGGGGTGCGTTTCCTCATCGGCAACCTGGTGCCGCCCGGTGCGCTACCGGTGGCGCAGGCGTACTCGGGACACCAGTTCGGTGGCTACGTACCGCGGCTCGGCGACGGCCGGGCGTTGTTGCTGGGCGAGCTGACGACGGCCGACGGCGGACTTCGCGACCTCCACCTCAAGGGTTCGGGCGCGACCCCGTTCGCGCGGGGCGGGGACGGTCTCGCGGCGGTCGGGCCGATGCTTCGCGAGTACATCGTCAGCGAGGCGATGCACGCGCTCGGCATCCCCACCACCCGATCGCTGGCCGTCGTCGCCACGGGGCGTTCCGTGCAGCGTGAAACCCCGCTGCCGGGGGCCGTGCTCGCCCGCGTCGCACGCAGCCATCTACGGGTCGGCAGTTTCCAGTACGTCGCGGCCGGCGGAGATGTCGACCTGCTGCGACGGCTGGCCGACCATGCGATCGCCCGGCATTACCCGGAGGCGGCCGACGCCGACAATCCGTATCTCGCCCTGTTCGACGCCGTGGGTTCGGCGCAGGCGGCGCTGATCGCGCAGTGGATGCTCGTCGGATTCGTGCACGGCGTGATGAACACCGACAACATGACGATCTCGGGCGAGACCATCGACTACGGCCCGTGCGCGTTCATGGACGCCTACGACCCGGAGACGGTGTTCAGCTCGATCGATTCCTGGGGCCGCTACGCGTACGGCAACCAGCCCTCGATCGCCGGGTGGAACCTGGCCCGGTTCGCCGAGACGCTGCTGCCGCTGATCGACGCCGATCAGGACCGCGCCGTCGAACTGGCCCAGCAGCGCCTCACCGGATTCGGTGGGCAGCTGTCGACCGCGCTGGCGGCGGGGATGCGGGCCAAGCTCGGTGTGGCCGACGATGTCCCCGACGACGTGGCGACGCCGTTGATGAACGACGGCCTCTCGCTGCTGGCGGCCAACCACGTCGACTTCACGTCGTTCTTCCGTCACCTCGGCCGGGCCGCGCGCGGCGACGCCGAGCCGGTGCGCGGGATGTTCGTCGACCTCGCGGGGTTCGACGCCTGGCTGGACCGCTGGCGTGCCCTGAACCCGGATCCGTCGAAGATGGACGCCGTCAATCCGGTCTACATACCGCGCAACCATCTCGTCGAGGAGGCCTTGGAGGCAGCGACCGGCGGCGACCTCGGTCCACTGAATGGGCTTCTGGAAGCGGTCGGCTCGCCGTTCGACGAGCGTCCCGGCCTCGAGCGCTATGCCGAACCCGCGCCCGAGGAGTTCGGCAACTACCGAACGTTCTGCGGGACGTGACCCGCGGCTGCGGTCGGCCTTCACGCCCCGAAGGGGAATCCGCACTTTCAGAAGTCGCGTCGGGGAGTTCAGCGACGTAACCGCCGAATGGCTTCGGCGCCGGCACTTTCAAGCGTCTTGAGCAGTCGGAGGACTGCATCCGGGACATCTTCATGAGGTCGAATCATCGGGAGAAGATCAGCAATGCGCGGCGGAGGCTGACGAACCTCCGAGCGATCGGCAGTGACCTTTGGAAGCGCGTGACAGAACACTGCAAGTGTTTGACAACCTGGCAATGCCGCAGCCGGAGCAAGTACTGCGTCAAATCCAGCTTCACGAGCCGCATAGGCGATTTCCTGGGTGAGGGCACAGTTATCTGAGACCAGGTCGTCCTCGTCCACGCCGAGACGTGCTTGCATCTTTTTGTCCGTGAGGTCGAGGACGCGCAGGTCGACGGATACCCGACCGACACGGCGGCGCACTTCGAACGGGTCGATTCCTTCATTGGTGAAGTGGCGGAAGAACTCCGCCCACGCCCCTTGCTCCTGGTTGGAGGCGTACCAAACCCCGGGTTCACCTTGACGGTGATAGCGGCCGGGCCCGAGCGCGGGATCCGCGCAGGAAGTAACAGGACGTCCTGCCGCGCCCTGGTGCCAGTAGGTGCCCGTCAGCGTTCGGCCGGGCGCAGTTGCAACTGCGCCAACATTCACACGTAAGAGCCCTCGATAAACGCTTCGGCGGCGCTGCGAACTTCCTCATAGCGGTCCTCGGCGAGCAAGTCGACCGGGCGCTGACCGCCGAGAATGCGGTTCTTGGCGTGCAGCCACTGGCCGACACCTCGCGGCGTCAGCGAGTCTGAGAGCAGGAGAACCAGATCACGCAGCTGCGCGAGGCGATCGTAGCGATCTGGTCGGATGTCGCTGTGGCGCCATCCGCGTACCGCGCGGTCAGACACCTGTGTCACGGCGGCAACGTCGACCTGGGTGACGCCAAAGTCCTTCAGGGCGTCGACGATCTCTGTCGCTTCGACGGCCCGTTCTAATGTCACTGCCATGAGAGTTCCTCTTATACTTCCGGTATTACTACCGCATAGACTACCGGTTTGCGGTCGGCGCGGCAACGGCTGAGGCCATGCTCGCGATGCGGTTGACGTCCACAACAGCTTCAGCGATCCGCACCCTTGTCGCGTTCGGAGATGAAATCGCTATAAAGCGGTCACACCAGGACGGCGATGTCGTTGCCGACGTCATCGGCACGTGACCCCGACCCGCCCTATGCGATATCGGGTTCGGCTGAGAAGACATCGGCCTTGCCGACGGCCAGATGAGCCAGCGCAAACCGCAGCCGCTTCCTGCCGCGGGCGACCCGGGACATGACCGTACCGATCGGGATGTCCATCACGACGGCGGTCTCGGCGTACGTGTACTCCAGGACGTCGGCGTAGTAGATCGCTGTGCGCGCACCATCGGGCAGGGTCGCCAGGGCGGCCTTGAGTTCGTTGTCCGGCAACGCATCCAGGAACTCGGCCTCGGCGGAGCGGGGCGCTTCGGACACGTGCCGGGCACCCCCGGTGGACTCCCAGTCGGTGACCTCGTCGAGGGCGACCTCGGACGGCCGGCGCTGTTTGGCCCGGTACCCGCTCACCCATCGGTTGTAGAGGATCCGGAACATCCACGCCTTGAAGTTGGTCCCGTCGGCGAAACTGTCGAATCCCGCGTAGGCGTGCATCAGTGCGTCCTGCAGTAGGTCCTCGGCGTCCGCGTCGCAGCGGGTCAGCCGCCGGGCGCCCCTGGACAGGACGTTGAAAAGGGGTTCTGCCGCACAGGCGAAGCGCGCGGCGAGATCTGCGTCGGCCTCGGGCGTGCTGGTGACGATCTTCATGGTGGACCTCCAGGTGCTCGGCGTTTGACTTCTCAAGTTGGCTCTAGTCAATGAGCCTTGTCGCCGGGGACCGGAAGCGGACCCTTGCAAATCCGTAGTCGGGAATCCGTAGTCCGTAGTGAATCGGGTGCCCGGGACTAACTCGCGGCCGCGGGCACCGAGCGGAAGCTGATCGCCATCCGGTTGTAGGCGTTCATCAGCCCGATCGCGATTGTCAGATCGACGAGTTCCTTCTCGTCGAAGTGCGCCGACACGTCTTGGTACGCACTGTCGGGAACACCCGTCGTCGCCACATGGGTCACCGTTTCCGCCCATGCCAGCGCTGCCTTCTCGCGGGCATCGAACAGGTCGTCCGCTTCGTGCCAGACGGGTACCAGGGCGATCTTCTCGTTGGAGACACCGAGGTCACGCAGTTCGCGGGAGTGCATGTCGATGCAGTAGGCGCAGCCGTTGATCAGCGAGACCCGCAGGTTCACCGCGGCGATCAGCGCCGGTGCGAGTCCCGTTTGACTGACGTAGACGTGTACGCCCGCAAGCGCTTTCACGCCACGGGGCGCGACCTCGTTGTAGTTGATTCGTTGGGACATGTCAGTGAACCTCCAGTGCTGATGTCTTACGTGTGACATCAGCCTGGCAGGCTCACCGAGCCGGCGGACCCTGGTAAGTCCGTAGTTTCCGGTTACCCCTCGATGAACGTGACGTTCTCGTCGAGCGGCGCGCGGGCGTTGCGGACGTAGTTGACCGTCGGGTCCTCGTAGCCGATCGACATGCCGCAGAACAACATGAGTTCCGGCGGAGGGCAGGTCACGGCGTCGACCGACTTGCGGACCTGCGACCACGCCATCTGCGGACAGCTGTGCAGGCCCTCGGCGCGCAGCAGCAGCATCACGGTCTGCAGATACATCCCGACGTCCGACCATTGGGGCATGCCCAGGTCGCGGTCGATGTAGCAGAACAGGGCCATGGGCGCGCCGAAGCAGTCCCAGTTCGCGATCGCGGCCCGCGTGCGCGCCTCCCAGTCCTCCCGCGCAACGCCCAGCGCGCTGTAGCGGTCCCTGCCGAACGCCGAGCGGCGTTCGTTGTACGGAGATTTGAGGTCGGGCGGATACATCACGTACTCGCGGTCATCCCACGGGTCACCGGCGGCCACCCGCTCGGTGGCGACTTTCTTGAGCTGCTCCAGCGGCTCGCCGGTGACCACGTAGATGTTCCACGGCTGGATGTTGGATCCGGACGGTGACCATGCCGCGGCGTTCAGCACACGTTCGATCACTTCCCTGGATACGGGTTCGTCGGTGAAGCCTCGCACCGCCCTTCGCGTTGCGACCGCCTCGTAGACGTCCATCGCCCTGCCCTTCTTCTCTTCTCTTGTGTGGTTAGGTTCTCGCGACCGCTTCGAGGAGCCAGTCCTCGAGCCTGGTGTCGAACAGCGTGGCGCCTTCGCCGGGGACCAGGGTGCGCTCCTCGAGTGCGATGCCCCAGTACTTGGACTCGGGGTCGGCGACGACCTCGCGGGTGTCGCCTCGCGCCGTCAACGCGATCCTGATGGCGTCAGGCAGCCGGAAGGCTTGTGGCCCACCGATTTCGACGATGCCGTTCGCCGGCTCTCCGACCGCTGCTCTCGCGACACCTTCGGCGACATCGGTGCCTGCCATCGGCTGGAAGTACGCCGGTGGCATCCGTACCGTGTCCCCCTCGGTCGCGGAATCCGCGAGAGTGTTGATGAACTCGAAGAACTGCGTTGCATGCACGATGGTGAAGGGGATGGACCCTTCGCTGATCAGCTTCTCCTGCAACAGCTTCGCCTCGAAGTAGCCGCTCTGCAGGGCCAGCTGATCGGTGCCGACGACGGACAGCGCGACATGATGCTGCACTCCGGCGTCCTTCTCGGCGGCGAGCAGGTTGGCCGTCGCCGTGCGGAAGAAGTCCACGGCCGCATCGTCGAGCGTCGGGGAATTCGACACGTCGACGACTACCGAGGCGCCGGCCAGTACGTCCGCCAGGCCCTCGCCGGTGAACGTGTTGACGCCGGTCGACGGAGCGGCCGGCACGACGTCGTGGCCCCGTTCGCTCAAGTTGTGCACGAGCTTGCTGCCCACCATCCCGGTGCCACCGATGACGACGATTCTCATGATGTGCCTTCCTGTTGGTCGATCCCGTTCGATCCCGTCACACCTATGACCGGGAAGGCGGCGGTTCTGTGACAGGGCGGCGCGTTCAGGACACGAGCGGTGCCAGGTGCATCCTGGCGTAGGCCGCCACCGCATCCTCGTCGGTGACGTCGAGCACCGGGGAGCTGACCTGAACCAGCGATGCGGCCAGCCGGATGTGCAGGTCGGCCACCGCGAGGAGGTCGTGGTCGGGCATCTTTGCACCCGCCGCACGCAGCGCCTTCGCCATCGCGGTCGACGCGCTGATCAGAAAAGTTCGGGCCTCGTCGAACATTCCGGTCGTCGCAGTGAAGTCGCCGTCGAGTTGCAGGAACCTGCGCATCACCGGCTCACCGGTGAGCAGCCGGACACCCTCGCGGAACGCCGCGACCGCGGCTTCCTGCGGACCGTTGTCGATCGCCACGGTCTGCAGCCGCGCCATCGCGAATTCGAAGGTCTGTCTGCCCAGCTCGGTGATCAGCGCGTCGCGGCTGGGAAAGCGGCGGTACAGGGTGCTCCTGCTGACACCGGCTTGGCGGGCGATCACCTCCATGCTCAGCCGGCCGACCCCGACGAGCGCCACCTCTTCGGCGGCGGCCTTCAGGATCGCGGCCTCCTGTTGGGTGGGACTGGCGTTGGTGCGTAGCCGTCGCATCCGGGCAGCCCAGGTCAGCCTGCGGGGCAGCCGGGAGGAGGCGCGAACGAATCGAGTGCAACCGAGCGATGCACATGCACGAGCTTCTCATATTCGATTCGGTTGCGCGCCAACGGGATCAGCAACAGCCGGTCGGGCAGGACGCGCCAGGCCAGCTGCAGCATCCGGCAGTACAGCGCGAACTCCAGGTCATGGCGCGGTTCCCACTTGAAACCGGTCAACTCCCGGATTCCGGGATGCAGGATGCCGAACGAGCACACCTTGACGACGTGACCTGCGACGGGGCGCAGAACCATCCACGGCGGTGTCAGCACCCGGCGCAACGGTGCGGGCAGCACGACGGTCGGCAGCGGTAAGCGGGTCAGATCGGCGGTGACACGTTGCAGAAAACTGTTCTCCTGCAGTTCATTCCGCACCATCGTGTCGTAGTAGTCCACGGCGTCGGCGTACGTGGCTGGCAGTTTCGCGTTCTTCCCGGGCAGTTCCAGCGCGCCGAACGCGTCGAGTAGTTGCTCGTAGGCGAGTTCACGCTCGGCCTCGTTCAGCACGATGCCCGTACACGGTGTGAAGGAGTTGAGCACCAAGAACATTCCGCTGACCGCGATCCAGTTCCACAGCTTCGGATCGAGCGCGCTGTAGCGCACGTCGGCGAAGTCTCCGACTCCCTGGCCGTGGACCTCGCGGTGCATCATCTTGAGCCGATCGGCTTCGGCAACACGATCGGCGGCGTCACCCCAAATGGCCAGGAAGGCCGAAAAGCCGCTGCGCACACCGCGGTCGGCGAAATTGGCCGCAAAGCGCCCGGTCCTGTCCACCGCCGCCGCGACCGGGACCAGGGCGACCTCATCGAACGCCGCCGCGCCGAAGAAGCCGCCGAAGACGCTGCCGCTGTGCTTGCGGAATTCCCTGAGGACTTTCGGCCGCACCGATTCGGTGTCGTACGTGGAAGTTGTCTCGGCAGTTGCGACCATTTGGCCCTCCGATGCGCGGCTTGACACAAAGGCTAGCTCTTTGTGTCAACATGTCAATGGTCCGTCACCAGACGCGCGCTACGGCTCGAGCGTCACCACCGTGATGTCCGGCGGCGCCCCGATCCGCACCGGCGGACCCCAGAGCCCGGCACCTCTGGTGACGTACAGCTGGGTGTCGTCGACGGTCGACAGGCCGGCCAGCGACGGCTGCACCATCCTGACGACGTAGTGGAACGGCCATATCTGACCGCCATGGGTGTGCCCGGACAGCTGCAGATCCACGCCGCGGGCGGCGGCTTGCGACACCAGCACCGGTTGGTGCGCCAGCAGGATCGTCGGACGGGACCCGTCCACCCCGTCCAGCGCGCGGTCGAAATCGGGCGGGTCGTCGCGTCTGCGCCCGGCGATGTCGGTGACGCCTGCGAGATCGAACGCCGCGCCACCCCGCCGGATCACGGTGTTCTCGTTGCGCAGCGGGTGCACGCCCAACCTGTCCAGTTCGGTCAGCCAGGCGTCGGTGTCGTCGTTGAAGTACTCGTGGTTGCCGGTGACGAAGAACGCCCCCTCGGGAGCGACCAGGTCCCGCAGCGGTGCGGCTGCGGAGCCGAGTTCGGCGACCGTGCCGTCCACGAGGTCACCCACGATCGCCACCAGGTCCGGCTTCGCCCCGTTGATGATGTCGACGATGCGCTCGGTGTGCGCGCGGCCGGCCAGCGGCCCGAGATGAATGTCGGACACCAGCGCGATGCGAAAGCCTCCGAACGCGGGATCCAGCCTGCGCAGGCGCACCGGAACCTGAAGCAGGGCGGGCGGTCCCATGCCGGTCGCGGCGCCGACACCGACCAGGCCCACCGACGCGGCTCCGGCCGCCACCGCGCTGGCGCGGGCGAGGAACATCCTGCGGTTCAACGCCGGTGGCGGTGCGTCGTCGACGGCGGTTGTCTCTTTCGGTTGCCGCTTGACCCAACCGCGCAACGCGAGTCGAACCGGTTCCAGCACGAGCAGCGTCAGGAACAGGTAGACGAGCAGACCCAGCCACACCAGGCCCGGCCACGCGTACCAGGCCGACCCGCGCACACCGGTGACGCGCGGCATGACGACCGCCGCGATTAGCAGGACCGCGAGGCCGAGGAGCATGGCCGTGAAGACCCATCTGGTGCGTCCCGGCCGGGTGGTGTCCTTGATCAACCGCTTCCACACGTAGGCGTTCATCAGCGCCAGAACCGTGGCCAGCAAGACGAAGAACATTGGCGCCAGCTTATGCAGACCGGCGATTCTTTGGATCGGGTAAGGAGACAGCCAATGCGTTGGCGTCATCCAGAGACCAGAATGGAAGGCGAACCCCTTCCACCTCCAACGTATAGCGGGTACCGGGGCTTGCGGCAAGGCCCCGGTCATGCCGCACAATCTGTCGCCTAGGTCCGAACGGCAATTGGGGGCGTGTGTCAACTCAGGACTACGACGACGAACTGCAATCAGAGCAGAGCTATGTGGACGGGCTGTATGCCCGACTCGACGCCGAGCGCGCACGGGTCAAGGCCAAATACAGCGCCGCGTTGAGCGGTCCGATCGACCGCATGGACGGCGGCACCCTGGTGGCGCGCGACGTCGAGGTGCGCGCGCTGGCCAAACAGGCCGCGCGGCTGGACGTGGCCGACAGCGGACTGTGCTTCGGCCGGCTCGACAGCGTCACCGGCCAGCGGTTGTACATCGGCCGCATCGGCATCCTCGATGACGACAACGAATACGAGCCGCTGCTGCTGGATTGGCGTGCACCCGCCGCCCGCGCGTTCTACGTCGCGACCGCCGCGCATCCGGAGAACATGCGCCGACGCCGCCAATTCCTCAGCCGCGGCCGACGGATCGTCGACTACACCGACGAGGTCCTGGGCCGGCCCACCGGCGACGAACGCGGGGACGCCGCGCTGCTGGCCGCGGTCAACGCGCCGCGCGGGGAGGGCATGCGGGACATCGTCGCGACGATCCAGGCCGAGCAGGACGAGATCATCCGGCTCGACCACCCCGGCGTGCTGGTGATCGAAGGCGGGCCCGGCACCGGCAAGACCGTGGTGGCGCTGCACCGCGTCGCGTACCTGCTCTACACCCAGCGCAAGCAGATGGAACGCCACGGCGTCCTCGTGGTCGGGCCCAACGCGGCGTTCCTGAACCACATCGGCCGCGTGCTCCCCTCGCTTGGCGAGTCCGACGTCGTGTTCATGACCGTCGGCGACCTCGTGCCGGGACTGCACGTCAGCGCCGAGGACTCCGACGAGGTGGCGCGGGTCAAGGGCTCGTTGAAGATGCTCGACGTGCTGGCGGCCGCGATCGCCGATCGGCAACGGCTGCCGAAGGATCCGGTGCCGATCGAGCTGTCAGACGTCACGGTGCGCATCGACGCCGAAACCGCCGAGTGGGCGCGCGACGAGGCGCGCTCGAGCGGGCGACCACACAACGAGGCGCGCGAGGTGTTCACGGAGATCATCACGTACGTCCTGACCGAGCGGGCGATCGCGCGGATCGGCAAGGGCTGGCTG
The DNA here is from genome assembly GCF_025822765.1 of Mycobacterium barrassiae. GTDB lineage: Bacteria > Actinomycetota > Actinomycetes > Mycobacteriales > Mycobacteriaceae > Mycobacterium > Mycobacterium barrassiae. The sequence continues at coordinate 288,654 of NZ_JACKUK010000029.1, forward strand.
AGCCGCGACGATCGCGACGCCTGGGAACAGCTGCGCACGAGCCTGATCGACGAGCTCGCCGACCACGCCGCGTTCGCCGCCGCACTCGACGAGCTCTGGCCGATCCTCACGCCGCAGACCCTGCTCGCCGAGCTCTACGAGTCACCCGAGCGGTTACGTGCCGCGCACGCCGACCCGGTGCTGTACCGCGCCGACGGCCAGGCGTGGACCGTCTCCGACGTCCCGCTGCTCGACGAGTTGGTTGACCTGCTGGGCCGTGACAAACCGGCCGACGATGCGGCCGCACGGGAACGCAACGCGGAGGCCGCGTACGCCGCAGGCGTCCTGGACCTGCTGGTCAGTCGCGAGGACCTGATGGACGACGAGGACCACCTGCTGGCTCAGGACCTCCTCTACGCCGAGGATCTGGCCGAGCGCTTCATCGAGCGCGATACCCGTGAACTCGTCGAACGTGCTGCCGCAGACCGGGATTGGACGTACCGGCACGTCGTGGTCGATGAGGCGCAGGAGCTCTCGGAGATGGACTGGCGGGTGCTGATGCGACGCTGCCCCAGCAAGTCCTTCACCGTGGTCGGCGATCTGGCCCAGCGCCGCTCGGCCGCGGGTGCGACGTCTTGGGACTCGATGCTCGAGCCGTATGTGTCGGGGCGGTGGGTCTACCGCTCACTGTCGGTGAACTACCGAACGCCTGCGGAGATCATGGACGTCGCCGCCGCGCTGCTCGCGGAGTTCGCCCCCGACATCCGGCCGCCGGAATCGGTCCGCGCATCCGGAGTGCCGCCGTGGTCGCGCCAGGTCACCGATGACGAATTACCTTCCGCTATCCAGGAATTCGTCGATGACGAGGCGCAGCGCGAAGGTACCAGCGTGGTGATCGGGCCACCGGATGTTCCCGGTGCGGTGCCGCCGTCGCAGACGAAGGGCCTGGAATTCGACGCCGTGCTGGTGGTGGATCCGGACCGGATCCTCGCCGCGGGGCCGCGCGGGGCGGCCGAGCTGTACGTCGCACTGACGCGCGCCACGCAGCGCCTTGGCATCCTGCACCGCGCTCCCTTGCCGACCGCGCTGACCGGACTCGTCCGATCTCGTGAGGCTCTGGCGAAATAGCTGCCGCGCCATCCTGGTTGTGCTCGAACATGAGCGACCTCAAAGGTGACCTCTCGCAGTTCGGACCCAATGCCCCCGGATACGCGTGGACCCTGGCCGACGACGTTGCCCCGATTCCGGTGTTCCCCGGCATCACCGTCAAGCCGTTGTGGGAGGGCGACAACGGTGCCAAGGCCTTCATCACCGAGCTCGAACCGGGTGCGGTGTGGGGCACGGAAGACCACCACGGTCCCGGTCCGGAGGAGGTCTTCGTGGTGTCAGGCGTGCTGAACGACGGGGTGCAGGACTACCCGGCCGGCACCTTCCTGCACGCACCTGCCGGTTCGTGGCATGTTCCGCAGTCGGTCACCGGCTGCGTGCTGTTCGTCTTCTACCCCGAAGGCTGAGAGCGCTACTTCAGTCCCGCTACTTCCACGCGAAGACGGGCTGTTCGAGCTCGTCGACCGGATCGTGGCGGCCCTCCAGGCCCAGCCATCGCAGCTGCAGCAGCACCGCACCGGTGGGTGCGTGGATCAGGTCGTTGCCCAGCGGGATCTGCACGACGGGGCGCGGGCTCTCCGGGATGGTGATGAAGCGCGGCGAATCGTCGCGCTGAAGTTGATGCAGCCCGACGCGGTAGACCGCCACCACCTCCTCGGGTGCGGGGCGTAAGTCGAGCCGTCCGCCACCCCAGATCACCACCGGGGTGATCACGTAACCGGACCGCGTCGGGTAATCGTCGAGGAAGCCCAGCACGGTCGAGTGGGGCAGCGTCACGCCCACCTCCTCGTCCAGTTCGCGCAGCGCCGCGTCGACGGCGTCCTCGCCGGGATCGAGCCGGCCACCGGGCAACGCCCACTGCGCCGCGTGCGACGAGAGCCGTGATGCCCTGCGGCACAACAGAAATGCGGCGCCGCCCGAAACGTCGACCATGCGGCCGTCCAGGTTCCCGGGCATCGGCCGGCCGTCGATCCAGTCGTCGACCGGCGCGGGGTCGACGCGATCCTCCCCCAGCACCGAGTCGACGAGGACCACGGCGACGGCGGCGTGCCGTTTGGTCGGGTCGGTCACGGTACGGCGATCGTGCCGCGCGAGATGGGCGCGGACGCGTTCCCGGAGCGCCTCGTCGTAGCTGACAGTCACCGCCTGACCATATGCAGGCGGGGGCGGTCCCCCGCCGCCTGGGCGGGATACATGTATGTGCTATGCATATATGCGTGCCGCACTCGCGCTACGACCAACTCGACGAATTGCTGACGCGCCTTCATGTCGCGCGCCAGCGGCCGAATTGGCGGCGCCGGCTCCTCGACGGCGCCGACCCCGTCACCAGCGTTTCCACGCTGCGGGTGCTGCGGGCGGTCGAGCAATCCCAGCAGGCCGGCGACGGGGCATCCATCAGCGACGTCGCCGACTACATGGCCGTCGAGCACTCCACGGCCAGTCGCACCGTCGCGGGTGTCGTCGCCGCAGGCCTGCTGACCAAGGCGTTCGCGGCCGACGACCAGCGGCGCTGCGTGCTGGTGCTGACCGACGTGGGGCGCAAGACCCTCGCGACGGTGACCGACCGTCGGCGTGAGCTCGTCGCCGAGACCATCGCCGACTGGGCCGACGCCGACGTCGACGCGCTCGTGGCCCTGTTGGAGCGACTGACCGAACGATTCGAATCCGCGGCGGCCCAATGACCGCGGAGACCACCACACACACCACTGCCCTGCCGACCAAGCCTCGAGGCGCGCTCGGGCTGATGTTCGACCCCGTCTTCGGGGCGCTGTTCTGGGGCAGGATGATCTCGGTCGTCGCGGTGTGGACGCACGGCATCGTCGCGGCGATCGTGATGTACGACGCGACGCGTTCGGCCCTCATGGTCGGCCTTGTCGGCGTCGCCCAGTTCGCTCCCCAACTCGTCCTCAGTCCCACCAGCGGTAAGTGGGCCGACACGGGCAACCCCGCCCGCCAGATCCTGCTCGGCCGGGTGTTGTGTGTCGCCGGGTCCGGCTTCACCGCGGCATGGCTGTTCGTCGAACCTGCACAGCAGGGGCTGTCCGCCGCCCTCCCGGTGCTACTGGGCACCCTGCTGGTGGGCTTCGGCTTCGTCGTCGGCGGCCCCGCGATGCAATCGATCGTGCCGAACCTGATCCGCGACGGTGAGCTCTCCACGGCCATGGCGCTCAACAGCATTCCGATGACGATCGGGCGGATCCTCGGCCCGGCCTCGGGGGCGTACCTTGCCGCACACTTCGGGGCGGCGACCGGGTTCGGCATCAGCGCCGCCCTGCATCTGGTGTTCGCGTTACTCCTGCTGATCGTGCGCTTCCCGGCGCCACCCGTGCGGCTGGGCGACACGGACTACCGCGTTCGCGTCGCGCTCAAATACGTGTGGCGCGACCGGCCACTGCTGCTGGCGCTGGTCGCAGTGGGCGCCGTCGGGTTCGCCTCGGACTCGTCGATCACGTTGGCGCCGTCCATGGCCGACGAGCTCGGTGGCGACGCCCGACTGGTCGGGATGCTGTCGGCGAGCTTCGGTATCGGTGCCGCGGTCGGGATGGCGGCGCTGGCGATCATGGCGGGCCGGATGGTGTCGACGCGAGTGTCGGCCATCGGCTTGGCGGGCCTCGGCGCGGGATGCGCCGTCCTGGTCACCGCGACGAACCCCACGCTGGCGATCGCCGGATTCGCGCTGGCCGGTCTCGGCTTCGGCTGGGCGATGACCGGGCTCAGCACCGTCGTGCAGGAACGTGCGCCCGAAGAACTGCGCGGCCGGATCATGGCGCTGTGGCTGGTCGGCTTCCTCGGTTCGCGCCCGATCGCGGCGGCGCTGCTCGGCGGCGCGGCCGACGTCTTCAGTGTCTATACGGCCTTCGCCGTCGCGGCGGCGCTGTGCGTGATCATGGCGCTGTGGTGCCGGCCGTCGAAGCTCGCAGGCCCGCTGCCTGCCCGGATCTGATGGCTGCGGACGGCCCCGACCGGGTCGACGCCAGCATGCTCACCGGCGTCTCGGAGACGGCGCTGCTTACGCTGAACGGTCGAGCGCATCAGGCCCGCCACCCACACGCCATCATCGATGATCCGATGGCGATCCGGCTGGTCGATTCCATCGACTTCGACTTCGACAAGTTCGGCCGCCGTAAGGGCCAGGAGATGGCGCTGCGCTCGCTGGCCTTTGACCGGGCCGCAGTGCAGTACCTGTCCGAGCACCCGGCCGCCACGGTCGTGGCGCTCGCCGAGGGTCTGCAGACCAGCTTCTGGCGGCTGAGCAGTGCGCTACCCGATGCGCAATTCCGGTGGTTGACAGTCGATTTCGAGCCGATCATCGCGTTGCGCAAGCGGCTGCTGCCGTCCTCGCCGCGCATCACCACACTTGCCCAATCGGCGCTCGACTATTCGTGGATGGACGCCGTCGATACCTCAAACGGCGTCCTCATCACTGCGGAGGGTCTGCTGATGTATCTGCAGCCCGACGAGGCGATGGGTTTGATCACCGAGTGCGCCAGGCGATTTCCCGGCGGCCAGATGATCTTCGACCTGCCGCCTGTGCTGGTGAAGAAGTTCGCCAAGAACGGCTTGAGGTCGTCCAAGGAGTATCGCGTCCCGCCGATGCCGTTCAGCCTCACGCCCAACCAACTGGCCGACCTCGCCAACACCGTGCCCGGTATCCGAGCCGTGCGCGACCTGCCGATGCCGCGGGGTCGTGGCTTCCTTTTCGAGAAGGTCTACCCGGCGTTCTGGCAGTGGCGGCTGACCAAGCAGATTCGCGGCGCCTATACGCTGCTGGAATTCGGCTGAGCAGCAGCGAGTCCTAACTGTTCACCGAGTGCTGAGCGCCGGTTCCTGCACCTGCGTTGACGATTCGTCGCCCTCGACACGGCCGCGGGCGAGGCCGAACAGCGCCACGCCCGCCAGCACCGCGGAGACGAACATCACCACGCCCATCGGCACCGCCGTGGCCTCGCCAGCCAGACCGACCAGAGGTGCGGTGACCGCGCCTGCGCCGTACTGCAGGAACCCGAGCACCGTAGAGCCGGTGCCCGCCGCATGGCGCACCTCGGTGGTGGCCAGCGCAGCCGCGTTGGCGTAGATGAATCCGACACTGCCCATGAAGCACGCCATCAATGCGATTGTGACCCAGGCGATCACACCGCCGATCGTCACGTCGATCAACATCAGGGTGGTAACGAGCACCATGCCCGTGACGCCGGCCGTCAAGACCTGCTGTGGGGCGAACGTGCGGACCAGCCGCGCGGAGACGAGGCTGCCGAGACCGATCGTCAGCGCACACGACCCGAAAGTCACGGAGTAGGCGGCAGGCGAGAACCCGAGAACGTTCTGCAGGACGAACGGCGACGCCGATATGTAGGCGAACATCGCCGCGGCGGAGAACGCCATGCACAGCGTGAAGCCGAGATAGTGCCGGTTGCCCAGCACGCTTCGGGTGCTCTCCGCCAACGCTTTCAGGCCACCGGGCTTGCGCCGGTCCGCCGGAAGTGACTCGCCGACGGCGAAGACGACCTGCCCGAACACTGAACCCCGGCGGATTTGGCACGTACAGGCCAAACGTTGGCGCGCTCGGCCCGCGACCTCTCTCCATACGGGCGCGACCATCGGTGTACGGCAACGAGTGGAGGAGCCATGCACATCACCGTCGACTACACGCTGTGCGAAGGACATGGCCAGTGTCTGATGGCCGCGCCCGATGTGTTCGATCTGCCCGACGGGGCCGAGCAGGTACAAGTGACCGTTCCGGCCGCGTGGGAAGCGGAGTACGACGCCGTCCTGCGCGCCGTCGCGATGTGCCCGGCGCAGGCCCTGCGGGTGTGCGAATAGACATTTGTTGTCTCACAACGCAACTGACGCATAGCCGGCCCCACCCGTCCTGATACGACGCTGCTGATGCGGCGTCGTTGTTGCAGCTAGCCTCCATAGCGTTGTCCGGTCAGCGCGCACTGCGGTTGGTGGCCAGCGTGGGAGACAGTCGGCTCGGTCCTGGGAGAACGTAGGTGCGATTCGCCCGCTACCAGGGATTGCGCCGAAGGAGGCCCCCAAATGTCCACTCCCACTAGGCAAGCCACCAACCTCGACAGCGCCGCGATCGAGCGGTTCACCGCAGCGGTCGCCGGCCACGCCGAGATCGTCACCGACGAGACGGTGCTGACCCAGCGCGGCCACGACTTCTGGGGTGTGGGCGGGACGGCGGATCTTCTGTTGCGCCCGCACAGCCGCGACGAGATCGCCGCGATCATGCGGATCGCGTCCGAGTACGGCATCGCGATCGTTCCCCGCGGCGGGGCGTCGAACTGCTCCGGCGGCATGATGCCCGAGCACGGCCGGGTACTGCTGGACCTGTCGGGCCTGAATCACATCATCGACGTCGACGTGGCCGGCCGGCGGGCGCGGGTGGAGGCCGGGGTCATCAACTCCGACCTGCAGGACGTTCTGGCCCCGCACGGGTTGTGCTTCTCCCCCGATCCGGTGTCGGCACACCTGGCCACCGTGGGCGGCAACCTCATCGAAAACGCCGGCGGCCCACACGCATTGAAGTACGGCGTCACCTACAACCACATCCTGGCGGCGGAGGTCGTGCTGCCCGACGGATCCACCGTCACCTTCGCCGTCGACGACGACGGCCCGGATCTGCTGGGTGTGCTCATCGGGTCGGAGGGCACGCTGGGCATCGTCACCGAGGTGACGGTGGCACTGCGCCCGATCGCCCCGGTGACCCACAGCCTGATGGGCGCGTTCGCGTCTGCGCGCGAGGCCGCCGACACCATCTCGGCGATCATCGCCACCGGTGTGGTGCCGTCGGCCGTGGAATGGCTGGACCGCGACGGCATCGCCGGGTTGCAGCAGTTCTACGACACCGGCTATCCGCTGGATGCCGATTCGATCGTGCTCATCGATGTCGACGGGACCGCCGAGGAGGTCACCCGCGATCAGGCGATCGTGGAGCGGGTGCTGCGTGAGCACGCCACCGAGGTCCGCGTCGCCGAGGAAGACAAGGACCGCGCCGCCCTGTGGTACGGCCGGTTGCACGCTCCCGACTCGGTGGTGGCCAGCGGCAAGGGCTTCTTCATCGGCGATGTCACCGTGCCCCGCGACCGCATCCCCGAGATGCAGGAAGCCATCCAGGCGACCGCCGAACGGCACAAGGACGGGCTGCTGTTCATCGCGGTGTGCGGACACGCCGGCGACGGCGATCTGCATCCCACCACGTTCTACGACAAGGACAACCCGAAGGCCGCCGCAGCATTGAAAGCCGCCAACGACGAGATCATCGCCGCCGCTTTGGAATTGGGCGGCACCATCACCGGCGAGCACGGAGTGGGCACCGAGAAGATCGCGTTCATGACTCAGCGGTTCACCCCGGTCGAGATCGCCGCGCAGCGCGCCATCAAAGCGGTGTTCGACCCTGCCGGTCTGCTCAACCCCGGCGTCATGCTGCCCGAGGTGTCACCGGCCGAACCCGACGTGCACCGGTTCGGCGCCGCGGTCCGCGACGCCCTGGCCGGGACCCTCACGCCCGATGCCAAGGCACCGTTGACCGCAGGCGGTAACACCGACATCGAGGTCAACCTCGGCAACCTGAGCTTGGTGGTGGGTGCGGAGGCGACGCTGGACGACATTCGGAGTCATCTCGACGAGCAGGGCGTCGTCTGCGTCGCCGTCCCGGCGACAGGCGGCGGGCGCACCATCGGTGAGCTCGTGGCGACCGCCACCGGTGATGAACGCATCGAGGTTCGGCATGCCCTGCTGGGCGCCGACGTCACCGTCATCGACGGCGACGCCCCCGCCCGCTTCGGCGCCGAAACGATGAAGGACGTCGCGGGTTACGACACCAAGCGCCTCTACATCGGCGGCCATGGTGCCTTCGGCGCCCTGACCAAGCTGATCTTCAAGATCAAGGTCAAGGCCTGACTCGCCGCACCGACTGCACGCTTGTTTACACGGCTATTCGGCCGATACGTACAACAAGCGTGCAGTGGCGGCGAAAAGAACTGCAAAGGGTGTCGGTTCCGAGCCCCGATAATGGACAAGTGGCCACCTCCCTGTCAGCCGTCGAGGCGTCGCAGCCGGAACGGCTGGTTTCGGCGGCCGCCGAAGTCGGCGCACGGACGGCGCAGCTCGACAGTCTGATAACGACGCAGCGCGAGTCCGTCGACAAGCTGCGTGAGGGGTGGTCGGGATCCGCGGCCAACGCCGCATTGGCCCGCGGCGAAAAGAATCTCGTCAGCCAGGAAGCGCTGCGCGACAAACTGCGGACACTGCAGGGAGTGCTCGCCACCGGAGGTGGGCAGCTGGCCTCGACGCGCACTGCCCTGCTGGACTTGGTTTCTCAGCTGAAGAGCCAGGGTTGGCAGGTCTCCGACAGCGGGGTTGCGACGCCTCCGCCCAACCTGCCCGAGGTGTTCCGCAGCTATCCGCAGGCTTACACGCAGATGCTGCAGCGCCTGCTCAAGACCTACGACGGTATCGACGGTGAGACCGCAAGCAAGTTCCCTACGTTCGACGAGGACGGGGACGCCAAGCCCGACATGTCATTCGTCGTCGGGGACGACCCCCGCAAGGAGGAGATCGAGGACCTGGTGCGCCGCTCGCTAGCGGGCGACAAGGACGCCGCCCGACAGGTCGACGACATTCTCGACGGCATCAACCCGAATCAACTCCAGCCGCACACCGATCCGAACAATCCAGGCGTCACCGCGCCGCCGGTGCCATTGACGCCGGACCAGGCCGAAGTGGTCAGCCAGATGCAGTCGCAGATGAGCGGCAAGTCGCTCGACGAGCTGGTGCAGCTGAAGAACGACCTCGGTGAACACGGCGACATCATCGGCGACTCGATGCAGGTCATGAGCGATCCCGACGTGAAATTCCCGCTGGTGATCGATGAGCCGTTCCAGGACCAGCTTCCGCCGGGCATCGACGCCGACTCGATGACGGGCGGCAAAGGCATGCTGCCCCAAAGCGTGAAGGATGCGCTCGACGCTCCCGCGGTCAGCCGCGACATCACCGATCCCAACCAAACCGTTCCCGTCACCACCTATCCGTCCGGCGATGATCTGAAGAAGGTCTCCGATCTGATCAAGGCCGGCGACGCGCAGTTCCAGCAGGGTTCCGAACTCGACCGCACGATGATGGACCGCGCGGTCGACGTATTGCACGGGGCCGAGCAGGAGAACCGGGATTACTTCAAGAGCTCGAACCCGCAAGGCGATTCGATCGCTCAGGACATCTTCAACTCGGCCGGCCGCGATCAGATCGTCAGCCACGACATGCTCACAGAGCCGAACTCGACGTTCCTCGACGACATCGCGCGACACGAGTGGACCGACAACGGCGCCTCGGTCCGAACTCTCACCGATTGGGTGCACGACGGAGCGACATCGAGCAATCCCGACGTTGCGCTGCGAGCAGGCGAGACAGCGAACGCGCTGTCGTCATACCTCGGCGACAAGGGCGACGACCTGTTGAATCTGCAACACCCCGGGGGGTGGGGCCTCTACGAGAACACAACGGTCGGCCAGATGAATCCCGATCTTGTGCAGGGCTGGGGCGATGCGCTCGATCCGTATCAGAAGGCGATGCTCGGTGACGGGCAGATGCCCGGCTTCGAACCCGTACCAGGGACGGCGAATTCAGATTTCACCGAGATGCGCAACATCTTCGCCGTGATGGATTCGGACCCGACGGCGGCGAAGGCGTGGAACGAAACGGCGTACGGGCACATCCTCGACTACCAACGCAATCCCGACTACAACAACCTCGCGAACGCCGGCGCCATGCTCGGCGTCATCGATTCTGCGGCGGTACAGGAGATGGAGTCCCGCGGCGCCAACAATCTCGACAACCAGAAGGCCGTCTACGACATGAGGAAGGCCGCGCTGGGCGCTGCACTCGGCTGGCCGGCGAGCCAGGTGCCCGCTGTCGGCGGCACGATTGCAGAGCTGACGATCAAGGGGATGATCGGCTCGGAGCCCACCCTCGAATCGGTGGCGGCGAATGCGCCCACCACCACCGTTGCCGACGCGATGAACCAGACGAACTTCTACATCGCCGAAGACCTGGTGCAAAACGATCCCAATCTCGGCGAGATGGCCCAGTACGTCGAGGACGGGGCGCTGAAGCGCCCCGAGGACATCCCGGAGGGCCAACGACGTGACTACTTCCTCGATATGCAGGAGTATGTGGAGAACCGCGGTTTCGCCAACGCGATGGACACCTTCTACAAGCAGTACCAGGAGGCCGGCGGAATCAACGTGCCGAAAGGATTCTCCCTGCGCGGATGACACGCTCGACGAGAACGATCAGCATTCTGGCGGCGCTGCTCATTGCGGTGTCCGCCTGCGGTAGTTCACCTCCCGAGCTTCCCCCGGACTCTCCGTCGGCGATGGTCGAGTTACTCACCAGCGATACGGGCAACGCCGACCTGAAGAAGTTGACGACGTACGAATGGGACGACGACGGCGCGGCCGCCGGGGCTCAGTTCACGTGGATCGGCGAAAATGCCGCCTCGACGGACGGCGCCGTCGCCGCACAGGCGGCACAGGCTGCGGCGGCACTCGCCGAGTTCCTGATCGCCGACCACGCCGCCCTGATGGCCGTGGGTTCGGGCTTCCTCGGGCTTTCGAAAGTTCCAGCTGCACAACTCAATCCGCTTCTTGTCAGGAGCTACTCGGCTGCGCTGGCACCCTTCTTCGGCGACCTGGTCGGCGGGCAACAGCAGGCCTTTGAAACCGTTCGCACCGAGGTGTTGGCCGACCCGTCCGCGCTACGAAACCTGCTGTCGGTCCTGGTCGCAGACCCTGAGGCCGGTCGAACCGCAGTCGAAACAGCCCGAGTTGCCGCGGAACGGTATGAGGATGCCGCCGCTGCGGATCCACCGGGCGGTGACGAGTCCGTCACCGACCTCACCGCGGCCGGATCGCTACTGGGGTCGTCATTCGGCGCCGTCAAGCAGGAGGGCAGCGACATCCCGACCCGGACCAGCGGTGAGGCGCTCAACGACATGGCGGTCCGCATCGCTTCGACTCTGGTGCGGTCGGATCCGAATCCGGCGAAGGTCAGCAAGTACGTGCAGGACGGCGCACTCATGACTCCCGACGAGGTGGAGCGCACCTTCTCCAATGCCGCGATGCGCACATACTTCCTCGACTTGCAGGATTACATCTCGACCAAGGGATTCGGCGACGGCCTGAGCGCATTTCAGGATGCTTTCAAGGCCACGTCCAACGAAGCCGCGCGGTAGCGTCAGGTCGGGATGTCGACGTCACGGATGGCGTCGGCAGTTGATGCATCCTCGCCGAGATACGCGCGCGCCGCGGCACCCAGGTTGTCACCGTACTTGCGAACACTCTCGACTGCGGCAGTGACGGCGGCGGCTACACCCTGTTGCGCCCTCCGGCATGAGTCCGCCGTCAGTGACTGCCCCGCCGCGGCGGCCGCGTCACCGATCGGGGTGTCGGCCTCAATGCGGTTCAACGCGTCGACCACGTCACCGAAAACCATTGTCGCGCTTTGCAGCGCCTGGGGATTTACCCTGAGTATCTCGGCATTCACGGTAGCTCCTCTCTCGATCAGAACCGCAGATTTCGCAGCAGGTCGTAGACGCTGGCGATCCACAGCAGCATCGGGATCACCGCAGCTATCGCCGCACCGTCGAGCAACTCCAAGATCCGCTTCGTCACCGGGGAGACCCGCTGCACGCTGCGCGTCGCTCCGAGCACGATCAAGGCCACGACCCCCATCGCCGTATAGACACTGAGCACCAGCCACGCACGATCGGGCGACCACAGTGCCAGCTTGACCATCAACCCCGTCGGGATGATGACGACCGCCGCCAACAAGGCCCACGCACACCACCGTTCGGCGTACAGACGGGATCGGAATGCGCAGATCGACATCACCAACCCCGCGACGATCATGCTGTGGAGGAAGAAATGTCCTTCAACCACAACACTTATCGCTCCGAGCGACAGGATCAGCGCACCCGCTGTCACGAAGCCGATGAGCAACCGCCTGGCCAACTGACTACGGGCGTGCAGTCGCGCAGCGGAATCCGGCACCGACTCGATGATCGCCTGCCACGTCGGTGATTCATGGCCGTCAGGCGTGATGACCGGGTCGAGAAGTTCCTCGCTGCCCACGGTTTCGCCGGGCGCAGGGATCGGCGGCAGGGCGATCCGCGCGACCGCGACCGTCAGCTTGGCGGCGTTGGTGACGACGATCAGGCCGAACGCAATCGCACCGGCGGGCACCCAGAACCCCCAGCCGTAGCCGACGGCGACTGCGGCCGCCGTCGCGGCAATCGAGACCACCGCCGAAAACGCTGCCAATTCGGCTCTCTTGCGCGGCCCACCCCTGGTCGCGAGCGTCAACAGCAGCACCACTGCCGCGGCACCCGCCACCTGGGGCGCACCTAGCGAGTCGTAGCCCAGCGGCAGCGGAACCGCCAGCGCCGCGCCGCCGGCGAGTGTCGGTAGCGCGGCGACCAACAGGCTCTCCGCCATGTCGACGTTCTGGTACCTGCTGGCCGCGAACGCGCTGCCACCGAGCAGTACCAGGCCGAGCATTCCGAGCGCTGCCGCCCACCACCAGTCATGACCGCTCTGCGTCCACGCCACCATCGACATGACGGTCAGCGCCAACGCTGCGAACGGAATTGCCAGCGTGACAAAGCGGCTGAGGGCTTGACGGTCGAATTCCGGCGACTCGTCGAGCACCGCGATCGCATCGATCACATCCTCGACCAGCGGTCGATAGCGCTCTGTTCGGCTGACCGACACCAGGGTCAGAAGTGATCCGTCAACGACACCGGCGTCGTCCAGCGATTCGTTGAACTTCAACGGGGGCGCACCCGGCCGCGCGAACGCCCACACGCCTTGTGCACCAAAGTCGAACCCCGCGAGGACATCCTTGGACGTGTCCTCGTGGAGATCAGCCAGCACCGACACCGTCTCGTCGATATACGTCTCGATCGGCGCCGACGCCGGCAGCACCAGGTCGGTCATCCGTCGCCCGGTCAGGATCGTCACCCGCGTCGTCAACGGCCGACCGGGCGTTACGCCCGACGACACCGGCGTGGGAGCAACGGGGGCGGTCAACGCCGCTCGAGCCGGTCGAAGTCGTCGGACAACGCGGCCGCCAACTCGACGATGCGGCGCCGGAACGTCTTGCCCAACAGGTCGAGCTGAATCTCGGTGCCTGCTGCGATGTGCTTGTCGTACGGCAGCACGATGACACGGCCGGGCGGGACGTGCCGCTCGAACTGCTGCACCAGATCATCGATGTCGATGTTCGGCTTGCCCGGCACCACATGATTGATCACCACGCACGAGCGGCCCAGCAGATCCTGATAACCGTTCTGCCGCAACCAGTCCATCGTGATCGCGGCCTGTCGCGCGCCATCGATAGACGCACTGGCCACGATCACCAGACCTGAGACCGTCGAAAGCACACCGCGCGCGGCCGGCTGGAACAATCCCGCTCCGCAATCGGCAAGCACGAGGTTGTAGTAACGCGACACGATGCCGGTGGCGCCGTTCCAATCGTCGTCGTTGAACTCGCGGCGTGCGCCGCTGTAGTCCTCGGCGGACAGCACCTCGAGGTTCGAGCCGTTCATGCTCGTGTACGCACGAATGTCGTTGTACCGCGACAGTTCGTTGTCCGAGAGCAGGTCTGCGATCGTCGCGGCGGACTGCCGCCCCGCCCGGTCGGCCAGGTTTCCGCCGTCCGGGTCTGCGTCGATCGCCAGGATCCGATCGCCGCGCACCTTGCTCAACGCAGAGCCGAGTGCGACTGTGATGGCTGTCTTACCGACTCCGCCTTTCAGCCCGAACACGCCGATCTGGTATGAGTCCCTCGCATTTCGGCGGATCCGGGTATGCAGATCCAGTTCATAGAGTTCGTCGGGCGACAACCCCAGATTGATACGCGTCAACACATACAACAGATGCCGCCACCCGCGTGCCGACGGCATCTTGACCGCCGACTTGACGCCGACATGCGACAGCGCGTCGATGGCGCGGTGGTTGCCCATCGTCGCTGCAGATGTCGGCGCAGGCTGAATCGCCCGGCCCACGCCGTCGATCTCGGATTGCGCGTCGGCGAAGTGTTGCGAAGGCGCGGGTGCCGGTGTCGGCCGCGGCGGCGGCGTGGGCGCAGTCCGCGGCTGTTCGTACCTGGCCCCGGCCGGTCCGGTGGACATCGGGGTCCGCATCATCCCGTTCGGCTGTTGCCGGGTCGCAGGACGTGCGGTCGGCATCTGCGTCGTCACCTCGCTTTGGCGCGGCGGCGGAGCGGTCGCGGTTTGAGTCTGGTTTACCGCAACCGGAATTACGGGCGACGTCACTTCACTGCGGCCCGGCCCGCTGTTGGCGATCGGGGCCTGAGTTGTGATGTCGCGGTCCAGGTCGTCGGCTGTGGCCACAGCGTCCACCGACGATCCTGAAGAGTGGAAAAGCCTGTCGTAATCAGCCGACATGAGTACCTCTCATAGTTGGAAATCGAGACGCACGCGGTGGGCGGGTTAGCCTGAGCCCCGCCCGCCCACCTGCGAGCACCATCGAACGGTCAGAACATTCCGGTGACGCCGGCCTCGGTCTGCGCCATGGACTGGCCGGCGTTACCGATTGTGTGCGCGAGGTTGAGCAGAGCCGCATTCAGCTCCGCAGATGTTGCATCCCAGCGCATCTGGACGGCCTGGTAGGCATCCGAACCCGTGCCTCCCCATACCGCGGCCAGCGCCGCCAGCGAGGCTTTGCCTTCATCGAGCAAGGCATCGGTGCGCTGGACCGCCGAGCCGATCTCGCCGGCCCCACCCTCGATACCCGCGAAGTTCCATACCTGTTCAGTCATTGATGTCTCCTAGTGGTTGATGTTCATCGCCGACGACAGGGCGCTGGCCTGATCGTCGTCGGTGGTCTGGTACTGGACACCGCCCGTGTTGATGTTGGCGGCGATGTCGTCCAACTGCTTCGTCTGCTGCGCGGCCGCCTCATGGAAGCGGATCAGCGCCTGCTGGGCCGCAGTGCCCGCTTGACCGACCATCTGGCTGGCGAGTGCACCGGCGGTCCCCTCGACCTGCGCGATGACGCCCGTCAGCTCACCGGAAATTCGTCCGAAATTCGCTGCCTCCTTGGCGAGGACAGCAACGTCTGTATTCATTGCCATGCTGGATACTCTTTCCTCTTCCTGTGTCCTCACCACGTGATGGCGAGTCTTTCCGGCCGGTCAGCCGGGAAGTCCGTTGTGCGAGCACTACTTCCGTCACCAGTCGTCGTCCTCGTCTTCGGCCAGGTCTTGCGGCAGCACACCCGGCACCGTCAGACCCGTCTTGGTCCCTCCGCTCTTACCGCGCTGGCCCATCCCTCCCATGGGCCCCATGCCGCCGACCCCACCCGCCCCCACGGGCGCCAGGCCCATCGCGCCGGCTCCGGCAGCCGCTCCAGGCGTGACCGCTACCGGTTTCGTTTCGCCGATCAGGTTGGCCAGCAACGGGGTTCGCGGTGTGGTCCCGCCGGCGCCCGGCAACGATGCTGCACGCACCAGCCCGGCGCCGGAGCCGGCACCGGTTCCACCGGCCAACGGGTGATTCGACAGCGGGCTGGCCCCGATCAACCCCATCTGGGCCTTGTCGGTGCCCATGCTGCCCAGCTGGCTGAACATCGAGGTCACCTGCTGCAACGGCTGAGTCAGCTGCTGCATCGGCTGCATGACCATCTGACTGGCTTGTTGCGGAAGCTGACCGAGGGTTGATCCCAGTTGGGTGGCCATCTGCGCGCCCATCTGCATGCCCTGCTGCAGCGGCTGGCCTTGGGCTGCGCCGTCGTCGGCCTTGGCGACCTGGCCTTCGGCACGCTGCGCGGCCATGTTGCCCTGCGCGACCGCGCTGCCGGCATTCAGCCGCGTCGATTCCATCTTTGATTGCGCGCTGACCGTCGCGATCGCTGCATTGCGCACAGCGGCGGCAGGAGCCATGGCCGTCGCCTGTCCCAGTGCGGCGCTGACGACACCCTCGCCCACACCGGGCACGACGATCGGCTTGGGCGGCGCGATCATCTCGAACATCAGGTTCAGCAGCGTCTCCGCCTGGTAGACGTCCATCGCCCCAGCAGCTTGATTCCACATCCGGACGAAGTAGTCGGCTTCGTTCAACGCGATCGGAATCGTGTTGACCCAGAAGAAGTTCGTCGCCTCGAGCACCGCGTGGGTGATGTGGTTCTGCTCGATCTCCGCCAGCGGCGGAGTGGTCGCCATCGCAAGGCTGTACGAATTCGCCTGCGCGGTCGCCTGTAGCGCCCGCTTCATCGCCTGCGCCGAGACGGTACGCAGCCAGATGACCATGGGCATGGTCGACGCGACGGCACGTTCACAGGCCGATCCGCTCCACACCGATGCCAGGGCCGCGAGACTCGCGGCCAGTTCGTCGGCCTGAATCTCGAGGGAGATCGCCAGTGCCTCCCACCCCGCGGCAGCCTGCAGCATGGGGGCCGGACCGGCCCCCATCATCAGCCGCGCAGTGTTCACCTCCGGCGGCATCCCATGCCACAGCATCGATTACGAATTCCTCGCGTGTACCGGTCAGCGCGACGTCAGAAGTTGGCGGCGTTGGCGCCGTCCACCGCGGCATAGATGCCCGCGATCTCCATGTACGCCGCACCCGCGCGGGACAGCTCTTCCTGCGCGAACGTGTTCAGCGCCAAGGCCTCCACGCCCTCCTTGGCGAAAACCGCCGCCGCCTGGGCGGAAACCTCATCGGCGCCCGCAGGTGCAAGCGCAGACACCGCAGCGGAAGCCGTGGTGCCGGCGGCAAGCCCCCTGACACCGTTTGCGACTACCTGCGCGCCGATACCGACGGCACCTGGATTGTGCTCCATGGGTTGCATTGCGATATCCCCCAAATTCGTTGATTAGCTTGGTTGTTCACTTGTGACCATTGCAGCAGCAATCAACGCTGCATCAGGACGCTTCCCCCGACCCCGGTCGCCAGTGCGCAATCCCCTGTTTGCTGGCGTCTTGTCAATCCTAAGTGGGTTCCAGGAGTGCTCAGAACACTTCTTCTTCCGGCGGATCCACGTACGCCGCCTGGATGACCTCCTTCGCGTCCGGTGCCACGAGAAACGCCTGGCCGGGTGGCCGGCGCTGCACCTTGATCTCCCGCGATGGGAAGTCCTGCTTCTCACCGGAAAGGAACAATGTCGGAGTACCGGCGCCGTACGCGCCGCCCACGAACTTGTCCATCGTCGCCCGATGCGCCTGGCTCATCTGGCACGTCACGATGATGTGCAGGCCGATATCCGCCGCGGCGGGCAGTAGCGGGAACAGCGGCGCCATCGGCGGCACCACTCCGCTTGCCGCGACGATCATGTGCCAGTCGTCGACCAGCAGGACGACGTCGGGACCTCGCCACCATGACCTCGCGCGTAGTTGGGCGGTGGTGAGGTCGGGCGGTGGGAGGCGCTGCTGCAGGTTGATCGCGAGCGCTTTGATGGCCTCTTCCAAAGTCGCGCTGTTGCGGTTGACGGCCCCGGCGTCCAACAGATGGCTCTCCGGAACCGCGTCGAGCAGACCAGAACGGAAGTCGGCCAGCATGAACCGCACCTGCGCCGGGCTGTTACGCGCGCAGATGGCCTGCGCCACCGCGTGCGCTATGCGCGTCTTGCCCGACTTCGGAGCTCCGAAGATCAACAGGTGCGGCGTCATGTGCATCGGGTTGTAGGCCACCGACAGATCGGATTCGCGTACACCCAGCGGCACCGTCCACCGCGTGCGGTAATCACTTTCCGGTCCAGGAGGATTCGGGTCCAGTTCATGCAGATGTATCCGCTCAGGCAGCACCCGCACCCTGGGCGCCTGCTCTGTCGTCTGTCCTTTGATGACCTGCACCGCCTTCGACATTGCGGAGACGAGGTCGTCGGCGCCGTGCACGCCATCGAGCCGCGGGACTCCAACCATCAGGTGATGCTTCTCCATCGAGACCGCGCGACCCGGCCGATTCTGCGGGATCTCCCGGGTGATGCGGTCGATCTGGGTTTCGTTCACATCGCCGAGGCGGAATTCGATCTTGGTGCCCAGGTAGTCCCGAATGCGTGACTTCAGCTCGGTCCATCGGGGTGTGGAAATCACCGTGTGGACACCGAATTGCAGACCCTGCCCGGCGAGATCCTGCACCATCGGCTCGAGGTCGGCGAACTCCGCGACGAATGCGGGCCAACCATCGATGATCATGAACACATCGCCGAACGGGTCGGCGGCGGCGGGATGATTCGGATCCTCACGCATCTGCCGGTAGGCGGCCATCGAGCCCACGCGCAGCTGTTTGAACAACGCCTCGCGTTGCCGTAGAACGGCTTTCATCTCCGCGATCACGCGGTTGACCTTGTCCGGCTCGGATCGCGTCGCGACGCCGCCGACGTGTGGAAGATCCTCGAGGTACAACAAGCCGCCGCCGCCGAGGTCGACGCAGTAGAACTGAACCTGTCGTGGCGTATGCGTCGCCGCGGCGGCAAGTACCAGCGTCTGCAGGAAGGTGGACTTGCCGGTCTGCGGCGCACCGCCCACGGCGATGTTTCCGCTCGCCGACGCAACATCGATACCCCAGACTTCCTGCCGATGCCGTCGCGGCTCATCCATGATTCCCAGCCCGAATCGCAGCGGTCGGCGCTCGCTGTCACGCTCGATGAGTTCGTTCACCGGCGTCGGATCAGCCAACGGCGGCAACCACATCCGATACGCCCGGGTCTCCCCCGTGGCCAACTGGTCGAGGACGACCTCACGCAGCACCCGCTGTTCGGCGTCGACCGTCACCGCGTCACCGCCGTGTCGAAGATGGGGGATGCGGTGAACTGGTGGATCCGGATGCGATCCGGTCTCTGAACCTGAGGCTTCGCTTCGCCGTTGTCCTGCACCGGCGCAGTCGGCACGTAGTTGACACCGGTGTAGGTGCTGTGGAACTTGACAGGGTCTTCCATGCCCACTCGGAGGAAACCCACGCCACTCTCCTTGTTCGTGATGTACTGCGCCTCAGGCGTTCCGATCACTGCCTTGGATTCCGCCGAACTCGTGGTCCGCAGGGCGATCCGGTAGGTGAGGTTGGGCTCGAGCTTGTCGATGCGGACGCCGCCGGTGTTGAGCGACTGCGTCGCGAGCAGCAGGTGCACGCGCAACGATCGGCCCACACGGCAGATCCGATCGAACAGCGCGATGAAGTCGGGGTGATTCTGCAGGAGTTCCGCGAACTCGTCGACGACGACGAAAAGCGTTGGCAACGGGGGCAGATCCGCACCTCGTTCGCGGTGCTTCTCGTACTCGGCGACGCCGGACAGCGCGCCCGCGGCGCCGACCTGCATTCCGGCCTGACGCAGGATCGACTGGCGTCGGTCCAACTCACCCGTCAGCACCTCCCCCATCCGGCTGACGAGCTCGGCCTCTTCCTCCATGTTGGTTACGACGGCAGCGGTATGCGGCAACTTCTCCATGCCCAGGAATGTCGAACCGCCCTTGAAGTCGGTGAGCAGCAGATTGATCTGGTCAGGGTGGTGAGTGGCGGCGAGCGAGAGAATCAGCGTCCGCAGAAACTCCGATTTGCCGGAACCTGTTGTGCCGATCAGCATCCCGTGTGGACCGGCGCCGAACTCGGCGCCTTCCTTGATGTCGAGATACATGATGTCGCCGGTTTTGAGTTCATGTCCGAACGGGATACGCAGCCTGTCGCGGTCGGTATCGGTGAACATCCGCCACCGGCTGGGTGTGACCTCTTCAATGGTCTGCGCGCCGACCAGTTGGTGCCACTCGGTGGCGACCTTCTTCTGCACCCGCACGCTCTTGTCGATGATCGTGCCGGTGATGGACCAGCCGGCCAGCTTGCGGGCGACGCGGGTGGCCTGGTCCGCTGTCATTCGGTCGGCGACCGAAGTGACGAGCCGGAAGGTCTGGTTGGGCAACCGATCGTCGGCGGTGCCGTCGGCATCGACACGGATGCGATACGCCGAGCCGCGGTGGTTTCCCAGCGTGATGACGGTGACGCCGGCCCGGCCGTCGACCGGGAAGCCGGCCCTGCCGCCCGACAGGTCGACAACGACGACGTACGGTCCGCTCGGGGTGGCGTCGGGAGTGTGCGGACCGCGGGCGGTCAAGTCGCTCAACCCGTCGGGGCGGGTGAACACCAACCGCGTCGGGCCGGCGGCGTCGGTATCCGTCTGATGCGCCACGTGGGGCAGCCACTTGAGCCAGGCCCACTGCGGATCCTCCGGGTTGTCGGTGAGCACCCGAATCTGCAGCAGGTCCGGCGGGTGGTACACGGCCAGATGGCAGATCATCGCGGTGAGCAGGCCCGCCGCCCCTTCGGGGTCGCCTCCGACGGCGATCGTGGGAAATGTCCGCAGTTGCACCAACTTCGGGCAATCATGGATCAACCCGTGGGTGCGCAGGAACTTGGTGACCCACATGTGGCTGACAGGCTCGAGATGCGGCTGAGGCGCCCCTTGCGGCCCGGCCAGCTCACCACCGACCGCAGGCTTCAACAGACGGTCGACGGCGGGCTCGCTGCCGAGTCCGATCCGAACGGCCGAAAAGAAGTCGGCGTTGGTGGGACGCGACCACTGACGGTTGGTCCCGATGATCGAGAGCAGATCGTCGGGATGTGGTGCGTGGTAGTTGAAGAAAGTCACCTGCGCGGACGCGGACGATGTGACCCGGGTGCGAAGGCCCGCGAGGTAGCGCAGGTACTCCTTGCGGTCGGCGTTGATCTCGGGCACCCGCTTGCCGCCTGGCCCGCCGCCTGCCATGAAGCCGACGGTGGCCATCACCATCATCAGCGGCATCATCAGCATGTAGGGCGACAACTGCCGGATGCCGGTGAAGATCATGATCGCGATCATTCCGAGCATGCCGCCACCCATGACCCACGGCAGCGCCTTCTGGAGACCCGACGGCGGGATCTCGACACCGAGGTCGTCGGGCGGCGTCACGTTGATCTCACCGGGCGTAAGGCGCGGCCCGCGTTTGATGATCGGGGTGAACTTCTTGGTGCTCACCGGCCACCCCCGGCGTTGACCGTCACGGTCTGAGCACCGGGGTGGGATCCCTCGGCGACCTTGCGCGAGCTGGGGTTTGGCGGCAACGTGTCGTGCTCGATCAGTGCCCCCTGTTTGGACAGCACCGGCCCGTCGACCAGCCGACCGACCACTTGCCATGGTGCGGTCACTGGGGCGTTCAAGCCCAGGGTGCCGCCCGTCTGTTCGTCGGGCAGGCCGTAGCGCACACCCTGCGGATCGATGTAGTACAGGCTTTCGCCGTACCGCGGGTCGGGCGATTGCAGGCGGATGTATTTGCCTCCGTCGAGGTAAACGGTTGCGTCGCCGCCGATTTGGTGGATCCCCGAATTCATCGCCGACGGTGCGATCGGCAGATGACGTCCGGCGATGACCGTCGTTTTCGGGGCCTGGTCGCCGGGTTCACGCTGCCACGCCCAGCACAGGACGGGGGCGTCCTCACGCGCCTGGATGGTCAACGGCTGATCTGGTAGCGGTGAGACGAACACCTGCTCGGTGATTCTGGCGACGGTGCTGGACTCGACAGTGGGTGGAGTGACCAGGCCGAAGGAATTGGTGGCACGCAACGCCGCCGCGGTGGTGTCGTTGATCCGCGCCACCCCGTCGGCCAGAACGACGAAGTGTTGGTCTCCGTCCTCCGTCAGGGCCTTGAATACCGCGCCGATGACCAGGTTCGTCGGCAGGCCAACGGTATTCGGCTCACCGTAGCGGGGGATTGCGGGCAGTCGCCAAGGCCCGGCGTTTGGCAGGGCGTTGAACAGTCCCTCCGAGATCGGGGACGCCTTTGAGGTCACGGGTATGCCCACCGCCGAGGTCAGCGCGCGGTCGGCGAGGTCGATGTCGTGCCGCCCCGTCTCGGTCACCAGCCAGGTGTCGTTCTCGAAGCTCACCAATACACCCTGTTCAGGGCGTATCGGGCCGACGGAGGCGTCCGGCAGTAGCGGCTGCGCGATCACCGCCGTGTCGACGGCGGGGGCGACACTCTCGGGCTTGGTCACGGTGTCGCACAGCGTCCACATCGAGTTGGCGCCGCCGACCGGTGTGGCGTAGGGCGCACCTGGAATGCCGAGCGGTTGCCCCTTGGCCAGCCGGTTCAGCTCGTCGGATTTCACGGCGACCGGAGTGCCCGCGTTCCCGAGGATCAGGCGTGCGGACGTCAGGTTGTAGACGGGTCGCAGCTGGTCCGCGCCGGGGATCACGACATAGAGCTGGTTGGTGGTGCGGTCAACGAGAAGTGAGTCACTACCGCGCTTTCCGAGCGGCTTGAAATAGGCCAGCAGGGCCGCACCCAGGCAGACCAGCACGGCGATGACGACGCCTGCCGACACTGCGCGGCTGTAGAACTGCAGTGGGTCGTCGAACATCCGGGTGTCGCGACGGACGATCGCGTGCTCGACCCTGCGCAGCAGAAACCGCCAGCCACTGACCTGCACCTTGGTGGTTAGCCGGAAGTTGGACATGGTTACTCGCCGATGCTCAGCCGGTTGTGCACAGCAGTGATTGCCGCTGCCATGTCATCGCCGTTGATCTCACTGAGCTGCTCGACGTCGAGGCTGTCGAAGTCCGCAGCCCTGGCCAGCCGCATGTCTCGGTTTTGCTCACCGGCCTCCACCAGTTGGCGGGCATACCGGCCATTGCCGGCGATGTCCAACGCAGGCTTGCCGTTCAACGCCCGCTCGCTCAGCAGCGTCGCCGCTTCGAGCACCCGCTTGGCGGCTTCGTCATCCATCGTCGAATCGTTGCCCTGCGCAATTACTTTGGCGATATCGACGATCTCGTCGGGCAGGTAGGAGTCGAATTCGATCCGGGTGGCGAAGCGCGAGCGCAGACCGTCGTTGGATTCGAGCAGCCGATCGATGTCGGAGCTGTAGCCTGCGATGATCACGACGAGGCGGTCGCGATCGTTCTCCATGCGGGCGAGCAGCGTGTCCAACGCCTCGGTACCGAACGGGTCCGCACGACCGTCGCGCTCCTGCACCAGGGTGTACGCCTCGTCGATGAACAGCACGCCGCCGACAGCCCGGTCGATGGTCCGGCTGGTTTTCACCGCCGACTGACCTTCGTACTCGGCGACGAAATCCTTGCGTGACGATTCGACCAGCCTGGGTTCGCTGATGACGCCGAGCCCCGTGAGGATGTTGGCCACGATGCGCGCGATCGTCGTCTTACCGGTGCCTGGCGGGCCGGCGAAAATCATGTGCTTGGACGTCTGCGCCACCTTCATGCCGCGCGCCGCGCGGACCCTCGCCATTTGCGTGGCCGCCCGGTACGCCTCTATCTGTTCCTTGACGCGGGCCAGGCCGATCTGGCGGTCCAGCTCGGCTTGCGCCTCGGCGAGCAGCCGCTCGCGGCCCGAGTTGTCCGCCTCCACACTCGCGACGTCCCACGGGTCCCTACGGGAGGCGATCTTCTCGGCGCTGGTGGTCGCTATCCGATAGGTCGGATCCTTGAGTGCAGTAGCGACTTTGGGTGATGGGTGGGTGGCCTGTAACCATTCGAGGAGCGCGACCGCTGCTTCCTCATTGCCTTGCCCACGTCGCGTCATCGCGAGGTACCACGCGATCGCTGGTGCACATGCCTCCCCGGCCGGCGACGCGTTCGTCTCGGTCAACCGGCGTTCGGCCTCCGTGAACAGGCCGAGGTTGGCGGCAGCCACCCCATGTGCGACACCCGCCGCGGCGGCCAAGAACTTGTCGGGCCACCCGGCGGCACCCTTGACCTCGTCGATGACGTCGGTCCAACGCTCCGCCGCCCCGTAGATCACCGCTTTGACCCAAGACACCAGATGCTCTGCGCCAGTTGCGGGAACGTCGTCCAGGGCCTCCATGGCATCGGTGTAGTTGCCGACCGCGGCCTCGTGCACGGCGAAGCCCATTGTGATGGCCAGGGGTGAGTTGATCGGGTAGGTGATGTCGCCGAATTGACCTCCGATCGGAACCCGGGCGCTGATGCTGTTCATCGAGATTTCGGCGGAGCCGGCTAGCTGTCCGAAATTAGCGCGCGAATACCACGCGCGGAACAACGTGACTCGGTCGGTGTCGCCGCATCGGATTCGTCCCACCCAGGCGTCACAAGCGGTTTCGTCCATGGACGTGATTTCGGAGAAGAGTTCGAACGAGCGCGCCGGGGAGCTTGGCAGCATTCCGACCGCGCTCCCGAAGAGGCTGGTGAGGTGATCAGACATGATCGCCCGAATACCTCGTCGCGAAGATGTGTGCGCGCGCTGTTCGGGCCTCTTCCGGTGTCGGCAGGTCCAGGTCTCGGGTGAGGAAGTCGCGGGTGGCGGCATCGTCGTGCCCCTGTTCGCGCATACCGTCGAGCATGAACATGTACTGAGCCGACTTCGCCTCCTGTGTCGCCAGTCCTGCGATGACCACGATCTCGTCCGCGAGCTCCTGTTCCGTCATCTCGGTGACGCGCGACGACAGTTCGATTCGTTTGACCCGACCGTCCATGAAGACCGTAACCGCCACGGTGCCAGGCGGATTGGTCACGGTGAACACCTGCACCGACGGGTTGTCATCCGGACGATCAGCCGGATGCGAAAAGTCGAGTGCGGCCAGGTCGTCGCGCTCGCCGTGGACGAGCGGTGGCTTCTCAGTCGCCGTGTCGTGGTTGCTCACTGCGGTGATGCCTTCTGGTCAAACCACGTGCCCGAGGGGAGGAACCCGATCAGGCCGTCGAGTGCGCGCTGAAGGTTCTCCGGAGTACCTGGCAGAAAGCTGCCGTACAGCTCGCCGTTCACGCGGCGAGGTATCGACACGATCCGCCCGTGGCGGGAATCGAGCACCCCTGCCGCGACGTCGGCTTGCGTGAACGTGCCGCCCGGATGCCGCTCGGCGGCAACGATTTCGACCCAGCTCGCAGGGTCGCTGATGATGTCGGCATAGGCACGCGCCGAGCTGGGTGCGACACCGTACTTCAGCAGTTGATCCGCGTCGCGGCATTTCGCCAACTGGTCGGCGACACCCGTCAGTGGTTCCACATCAGCAGGGCTGTTGGTTCCCAGCACGGTGGTCACCATGCCTGCCAACCCGACTTGCGGTGCGACGCGCTGCAGCACCAGCATGTCGCCGTCGCGTGCGGCGACCACATGACGATTGCCCTTCCGGCACACTACGAATCGGATCATCTTGCCGCCGACATCGCGCCGCCACCAGCGGGCCTCCAGAGTTCGGTCGGGCCGGCTGAGGGTATCGACCATCGCGGCGACCTCCGCGTGGGGCTGACCGAAAACATCCAGCACTCCCTGCGCCGTCAGATCCCGCGCCACCTGTTCCCAGACGATGTCGCGCAGTTCCGGCTGGGGGATGTTGAGGCGGATGCCAAGAGCGGTCGGAAACTCCGCCTGGCCCAAGCGATCTGCGATGACGAGCATCCCGTCGATCGTGACCTCGACGCCGACGACATCATCGATGTGCGCCGCGTCGGGCCGCGCAGTTTGTGTCATGCCTATCGTCATGCCGGTCGCACCTGCCCCTCCAGTGCTTGACCCACCGCGTCATCCGTCTCGTCGTAGCAGTTGGCTGCGTGCGCCAACGTGTGTCCGAGTCGATCGGAGGCGGCCGCCATGGCGGTTGCGGCGCCGTGTCGCGCCGAGATGGTCTCTACAAGCGCATCGACGACCGCCGCCGCGACGCTGCCGTGGGTGTTGCGCACCGCGGTGTCGACGCCCTCGAACGCAAGAGTCGCGGACCTGATCTCGGCGGCGACTCGAATCTGCCGGGCGGTCAGCTCGCCGAGATGCGTCGTGGTGACGCGCAAATCCTCACCCGACATGGACCGCTACTTCGGTGCTGTCCAGCCCATACTCTCGCAAGCTCACGTCGATGAACTCGCCGGCGATCGTCGTTGCTCACCGACCTGCGGCTCTTTGCCAGGAAGCACGCGCATGCTGTTGGTCCCCCTCTGCCTTCCCCTTGGCTCGGTCGACACTATCAGCGGTTCAACCCCACCCATGTCACTAATTTTTCGACCCGCTCGGACCAGGTCATCCGCCGATACAGCAATTGACGTGTGCGTCGATAGTCGCTAGTCCAGCCAATTGTGCGGGTGCTCAGCAAATCATCTACATCGCTACGACAGTCGTGCAGCCGTCATGACTTCACACCTGTCTCAGGGGCAACATTCGCGGAGGAACGAGCCGCTCAGGCGGCTCTCCGGTGGCACGCAAGATGTCGGGGCTTCGACGCCTTTGCGCAACACCGTGTTTG
The DNA here is from genome assembly GCF_025822765.1 of Mycobacterium barrassiae. Taxonomy (GTDB): domain Bacteria; phylum Actinomycetota; class Actinomycetes; order Mycobacteriales; family Mycobacteriaceae; genus Mycobacterium; species Mycobacterium barrassiae. The sequence continues at coordinate 314,995 of NZ_JACKUK010000029.1, forward strand.
CCAGCCAGGTGATTTGTGTGCACTCGGGAGCGGTGAGCGCTCCTAAATGCACACAAGTCGCTAGGACTGGCTCACCAATTCGCGTTCTTCCGGTGGGGCGCTGATACGGGTCCTGTCCTTGTCCGGGCGCAGCCAGTCGGGCAGCCATCGCGGCGGGGCGTCAGGGGCGCCGTCGAAGACTCCGCCGGCGGGATCGTCGACTTCTCCGCGGCACCGGACCAGATCCTTCTCGGGGCGGTAGATCTGGTGAATCACCAACGCACACAGCCCAACCACAGCGATATCGCGCAGCAGCACCATGACGGTGAACGGCTGCTCGGGCAGGCCCTTGTTCTGCTCGCCGTAGAGGTACAGCATCCGCGGGATCCACACCAGCGCGTCGATCGTCATCCACGCCAGCAGGATCCGTCGGTGCGGCAGCGCAAGCACCGCCAGCGGCACCAACCACAGCGAGAACTGCGGGCTCCACACCTTGTTGGTCAACAAGAATGCCGCGACGACGAGGAACGCGATCTGTGCCACCCGCGGCCGCTGCTTGGCCGTCAGCGCGATGTAAGCGATTGCGATGCAACACGATACGAACAGCACCGCCGTCACAGTGTTGAGCACCATCGGTGGCTGCCAGAATCCCAGATCGGGATCGAAGCCCCGCCAGCCGGTGAACGACTTGATCACGTTGTAGATCGAGTCCATGTCGTCACCGCGACGGGTGTTGAGCCGGAAGAACTCCGACCACCCGCGCGGGAACAGCACCATGATCGGCAGGTTCACCACCAGCCACGTCACCACCACGGCAAGCGCCGTCTTGCCCACCTCGCGCACCTTGCCGGTGCGCACCGCCAACACCAGCAGCGGGGCCAACAGCAGCAGCGGATACAGCTTGGCCGCCACCCCGATACCGATGAGCATGCCCGCCAGCACCGGTTTTCGCCGGGCCCATGCCAACAGCGCGCCGGTGGCGAAAGCCGTTGCGAGCGCGTCGAAGTTGGTGAAGATCTGGAAGATCACGATCGGTGACGCCGCCACCAGGGCGGCATCCCAAACCCGACGCTGGCCGGCCAGCATGGAGGTGGCCCACACCGTCACCAGCCACGCCAGCGCCAACCCGAACGCGGCGATGTTGAAGAACATCACCACCTCGGCGATGATCGGCAGCGACACCAGCTTCGACAACGCGGTGTACGACTTGGCCAGCGCCATCGACGAGTACTGGTAGAGGCCCGTCAACACCGGATACTCCATGTACCGCACCGCGATGTTGCCATCGAACTGGATGCGCGGCTTGCCTTCGGAGTCCTTCTCGATCCAGCTGGACTTGTACGGGAACTTGCCGAGATTCAACAGTTCGGCGGTGAACAGCGGAACCGTGTCGGAGTAGCAGAACTCGTAGTAGGCCCGCTGGTTGTCCCAGTTGGCGACCCGCTGGTCCGGCGGACCCGTGCCGGTGGTCTGCAGGCACGCCGCCTTGGTCGAGTACCCGAGCGCGAGGAATACCAGCGCGATCAGGAGCATCGCGCGCAGCGGGGTGAAGAACCGTTGCCTTCCGATCAGCGCGTGCTTGCCGACCGGCCCGCCGATGACTCCAGACAGCGCGGCGCCGAGCGAGTCGGTGCGGCTGGGGAAGTCGCGGTTGTCCAGGCTTCGGGTATCGCGCGCAAGCGTCGTCGGCGAGACCGTGTCCGGCTCGCCTGCTTCGCGCTCTGTGCCGTCGGTCACGGAGGCGGCGGCGGGGCGCCGGGCGCGACGGGCTCGGGCGGCGGACCCGGAGCGGGTGCACCAGGCACCGGCGGCGGGCCAACAGGCACCGTCGTCGGCGGGCCCCACGGGATCGTGACCCCGGGCGCCAGCTCGATCGTCGGCTGGATCACGGTGGTCGACGGCGGTGGCGGAACATCCGACGGCTCGGTCGATGGGGGCGGCGGCGGAGCCTGCGGGACCCCCGCATAGCCGCCGATCTCTTCGGGCTTGGGGAACGACTCGTTCTCGGTGTCCTCGAGCGCACCGTCCATCGTCGCTTTCCAGATGTCCGACGGCAGGCCCGAACCGTACACCGGCGAACCCCATTTGTTCTCAAGCGGTTTCGTGCCCTCGGTGGTGCCGACCCAGACCGCCGTCGACAAGGACGGCGTGAAGCCAACCATCCACGCGTCACGGTTGGCGCCGGTGTCGCCCAGCTGATTGGTGCCCGTCTTCGCCCCCGACGGGCGCCCGCCAGCCAGCGCGTGACCGTTCGAGTACGCGGCGATGGGCTGCATGGCGGCGATGACGTTGTCGGCGACCTTCTTGTCGATGCGCTGCTCGCCCTGGTCGTCCTGCTGCGAGGCGTCGAACAGCACCTCGCCCTGCGCGTTGACGACCTTCTGCACGAAGTGAGGCTTGTGGTAGACGCCCGACGCCGCGATGGTCGCGTAGGCCGACGCCATGTCGATGACCCGGCTCTGGTACTGGCCCAACACGATTCCGTTGTTCGGCGGTCCGCCCTTGCCGTCCTCGGACAGCGTGTGCTCGACACCGGGGAAGCTCTCGGCGATACCGGCCGCGTGCGCGGCCTTGGCCACGTCCTCGGGTCCGTTCTCCAGCTTGAGCATCAGCCGGTAGTAGCTGGTGTTCAGCGAGCGCTTCAGCGCCTCGGCGATGTTGCAGGTGCCGCAGCCGCCGCCTTCGACGTTGTTGATGGTGATGCCGTTCAGCTGCACCGGTGAGCTGTCCACCTGCGTGCCAAGGCCCATGCCCTGCTCCAGCGCCGCGATCAACGCGAACACCTTGAACGACGATCCGGTCGGCAGCCCCGCTTGAGCGAAGTCGAATCCGTTGGCGTCGGTGCCGCCGTAATACGCCTCGACGCCACCGGTCTTCGGGTTGATCGACACGATCGCGGTGCGCATGTCGGGGTCTTGTCCCTCGAGATACTCGGCCGCGGCTTCCTCGGCGGCCCGCTGCGCCTGCGGGTTGATGGTCGTGGTGATCTGCAGACCCTCGGTGTTCAGCGTCTGCTCATTGATGTCGAAGAGCTCGAGCAGTTCCTTCTGCACCTGCCGCTCGATCAGACCGTTGGGGCCCGTCGTCTGGTTCTGCGAGCGTGCCAACTCGGGCGGCACCGTCTGCGGGAACACCTGCTCCGCACGTTCACTCTGCGACAGTGCCCCGATCTCCACCATGCCGTCGAGCACCCAGTTCCAGCGCCGCTCCGCACCCTCGGGGTTGACGGCCGGATCCAGCCCCGACGGCTGCTGGATGAGCGCGGCCAGCAGGGCGCCCTCGGAGACGTTGAGCTGTTCGACAGGTTTGTTGAAGTACGCCTTCGACGCCGCGGCGACTCCGTAGGAGCCGCGCCCGAAGTAGATGATGTTCAGATACGACTGCAGCACTTGGTCTTTGGACCACTGGCCGGCCATCTTCGTCGAGATGACCAGCTCCTTGGCTTTTCGGATCAGGCCGCCGATGCCCGAGCGTTCGGAGCCCACCAGCGCGTTCTTGACGTACTGCTGGGTGATCGTGGACCCACCCTGCAGGTCGCCGCCGAACAGGTTGTTCTTGATGGCCCTGATGAAGCCGGTGAACGAGAACCCCGGGTTGCTGTAGAAGTCCCGGTCTTCGGCCGCCATCACCGCGTTGCGCACCTGCACGGGGATCTGGTCGATGTTGACGTCGACGCGGTTGCCTTCCGGCGGAACGATTTTCGCCAGCTCGCTGCCGTCGCTGGCCAGGATCGTCGACACCTGGTTGGTGCGGATGTCGCCCGGCTTGGGCACGTCGACGATCATGTAGGCCATCGCAAAAGTGATGATCGGCAGCACGATCATCGCGACCACCGCCACGACGAGCCCGCGCCGGACCCACTTCCAATTGATCTGCGGCCCCTGGCCCGGAGGCCTGCGCGGGCGTTCCGGCGGTCCGCCGCCACCAGGAGGACGACGCGGCGGTGGGGGCGGAGGAGGCGCCTGCTTGGGCGCCGGAGTGCCGTCGAGTGCGGCCTTCACCACGTCGATGGGATCGCGATACTGCGGCGGCGCCGCTCCGCGCACCGGCGGCAGGATGGTCGTGTGCCTGTCGTCGGGCGGCAGGCTGCGGGCGCGGGGCGCTGCGGGCGCGTCCATCTGCTGGCGGGCGCGTCCGGCGTCCGCAGAATGCTTGGGTTCGGAGTCGCTCACACCATCAGCCACCTGCCCCCTACGGGCGTCATTGGCTGACCGGTCGTGGCGTCCTTCGCTATTCACTGGCCGTGCGCGCACGACTGCGCGCGGTCTGAGTACGCCTCGGCGTCCGCGACCCCTTCGGTGGCGGCACGGCACCAAGCACGTACGACTTGACCAAGTGATTCCAGCTGCAGGTTCGGCATACCTCCACCACGTGTACGGAGAACTCGTCGTAGCGGGTTGCCAGCAGGACCAACTCCTCGGCGGTGCGCGCCGATCCGGACACGGCGCCCAGGTGGTCACCGAACACCCACGACACCAGGGTGAGCTGCTCCTTGCGGCAGATCGGGCACGTCACCGAACTGGGCTTCCCGTGGAACTTCGCGGCGCGCAGCAGGTAGGGGTTGGCGTCACAGACCTCCGAGACGCCTGTGCGCCCCGAGTAGACCTCCGCCAGCAGGGACCGTCGCCGAAGCGCGTAGTCCACCACCTGTCGCTGCAACCGCACGGAGACCAGAGTACGTCGGCCACCGGACAGCGGAGGCGCGACGCCGCCGACGTCGTCTCCCCATACACGGTGACCAGCGCGGCAGACATTTACGATCATCGTCGTGGCGAACCGGCAGACGGCAGGAACGCGGGCGCGAGACGCCGACCGCAACGACACGTGCCAGATCCTCGACAGTGCGCTGGCCGACGGGCAGCTGTCGATGGAGGAGCACCGCACCCGGGTGGCGCTGGCCACGCAGGCCGAGACGCTGGGCGATCTGCAATCGCTCATCTCCGACCTGCAAACCGAGAACGCGCCGGTGCAACTCCCCGACCTCAAGCGGCGGCCCAAGCTGTCGCCTGCCGGCGCTGGACTGGGCATCCGCCTGGCCGTCGCGGGCGTACTGGTGGTGCTCGGCATCGCGATCGGCTGGGGCCTCTACGGCAACACGACGTCCCCGGTGGACTTCACCTCCGATCCGGGCGCCAAAAGCGACGGGATTCCGGCCAGGGTGCTCACCGCACCCAAACAGTTGCAGTCGCTCGGCGGGTTGAACGGTCTCATCGAGCAGATGAAGCAGAAGTTCGGCGACACCGAGGGGTACCGGCTGGTGGTGTATCCGGACTACGCGTCGCTGGACCGGCCCGATCCCAACGATGAGCGCCGCAAGCTCAGCTACACCTACCGCGGCGGCTGGGGTGACCCGTCGTCGTCGGCCAAATCCGACAGCGACCGTGTGACCGACCTGAGCAAGTTCGAGGCGAAGGAGATCGTCGCGGTGCTGCGGGGCGCACCCGAGACGCTCGGCGTCAAGTCGGCCGACGTCAAGAGCACCTACCTCATCTTCGAGCCGAGCAGCGATGAGACCGCGCCGCCAGGCGCGCTCGACGTGACCATCTATGTCTCCACCGACTTCGGCAGCGGCTACATCGAGCTCAACGGCGACGGCTCCACCAAGCAGATCAACTACCTCGACTGACCGTCCCCCTCGGGCGGGGTCGATCGGCCCTTTGGTAGCGGCGAATATATCGGCGCGATACTATTGCCGGAGGTGTTGGACCGCAGCACCAGCCAAGCAAAGGGGGTGACTCGATGTTGGAGCTCGCCATCCTGGGCCTTCTACTCGAATCGCCCATGCACGGCTACGAGCTGCGCAAACGTCTGACAGGTCTGCTGGGCGCCTTCCGCGCGTTCTCCTACGGCTCGCTGTACCCGGCGTTGCGGCGCATGCAGGCCGACGGCCTGATCGTCGAGGACGCCGCGCCGGAGGGGGTGCCGAAGATGCGCCGTGCGCGACGCGTCTACCGGCTCACCGACGCGGGCATCCAGCGCTTCACCGAACTGGTCGCCGACACCGGGCCGCAGAACTTCTCCGACGACGGATTCGGCGTTCACCTCGCCTTCTTCAACCGCACGCCCGCCGAGGCGCGGATGCGGATCTTGGAGGGGCGCCGTCGTCAGGTGGAGGAGCGCCGCGAGGGTCTGCGCGAAGCGATTGCGCGGGCCAGCAGCTCGATCGACCGCTACACCCGGCAGCTGCATCAGCTCGGGTTGGAGTCCAGCGAGCGCGAAGTGAAATGGCTCAACGAATTGATAGCGGCGGAACGGTCCGCACAACAACGGGCTGAACAGCCGTAAGCACTACCGGGTTAGTCAGGAGAGGGAGATAGACGTCAAATGAGTGGAAACAATGACGTGCGCGTCGCAATCGTCGGCGTGGGGAACTGCGCGTCCTCACTCGTGCAGGGTGTGCAGTACTACAAGGACGCCGACGAAAATGCGACGGTCCCCGGCCTGATGCATGTGCGGCTCGGCCCGTACCACGTGCGCGACGTGAAGTTCGTCGCCGCCTTCGACGTCGACGCCAAGAAGGTCGGCTTCGACCTCTCCGAGGCGATCTTCGCGTCGGAGAACAACACCATCAAGATCGCCGACGTGCCGCCGACCAACATCGTCGTACAGCGCGGCCCGACGCTCGACGGCATCGGCAAGTACTACGCCGACACCATCGAGGTGTCTGACTCTGAGCCGGTCGACGTCGTCAAAGTGCTCAAGGACAACGAGGTCGACGTGCTGGTGTCCTACCTGCCCGTCGGGTCGGAAGAGGCCGACAAGTTCTACGCGCAGTGCGCGATCGACGCAGGCGTGGCATTCGTCAACGCGCTGCCCGTCTTCATCGCCTCCGACCCGGTGTGGGCGAAGAAGTTCGAGGACGCGGGCGTGCCGATCGTCGGCGACGACATCAAGAGCCAGGTCGGCGCGACCATCACCCACCGTGTGATGGCCAAGCTGTTCGAGGACCGCGGCGTGCAGCTCGACCGCACGATGCAGCTCAACGTCGGCGGCAACATGGACTTCCTCAACATGCTCGAGCGCGAGCGCCTCGAGTCGAAGAAGATCTCCAAGACGCAGGCCGTCACCTCGAACCTGCAGCGCGAGTTCAAGACCAAGGACGTGCACATCGGTCCGTCCGATCACGTCGGCTGGCTCGACGACCGCAAGTGGGCCTACGTGCGGCTGGAGGGCCGGGCGTTCGGTGACGTGCCGCTGAACCTCGAGTACAAGCTCGAGGTGTGGGACTCGCCGAACTCGGCAGGCGTGATCATCGATGCGGTGCGTGCCGCGAAGATCGCCAAGGACCGCGGTATCGGAGGCCCCGTCGAGGCGGCGTCGGCCTACCTGATGAAGAGCCCCCCGAAGCAGCTGCCCGACGATGTCGCGCGCGCTCGCCTCGAGGATTTCATCGAGGGCTGATTCTTACCGAGACTGTCCCCTGACTTCGTCGTGGGCCCAGGCAGATCGCGATTTCAGGCTGATGCGCGATCTGGCCGCAGTTTCGACGTTTGTAAGCACCGGTTAGGGTCACCTTTGTGACCGACATCAGCGCTGATGACGAACTGGCCTCGCTGTCCGAATTCACCTTTCTGAAGGAGAACGCCCTTCAGGCGGGGGCGACGGGTCCGCTGCCGGCCGTCGAACGGATCGACACCGCGGCGATCAGCGCGCTGAAGTTCGGCGACTCCACGCCCCGGGTGGTTTTCCTGCACGGCGGTGGTCAGAACGCGCACACGTGGGACACGGTGATCGTCGGCCTCGGCGAACCCGCGCTGGCGATCGACCTGCCCGGGCACGGCCGCTCGGCCTGGCGCGAGGACGGGGACTACGGGCCCAAGCTCAACGCAGTCGCGATCGAACCCGTCGTGCGCACGTTCGCCCCAGACGCCGAACTGGTCGTCGGGATGTCGCTGGGTGGGCTCACCGCGCTGAGGTTGGCGGTGTCGGCGCCCGATCTGGTCCGCAAGCTGGTGCTCGTCGACGTGACGCCGTCGGCGCCGGAACGCCACACCGAGATGACCAAGGCGCAGATGGGCACGGTGGCGCTGGTGCAGGGCGATCGGACGTTCCCCAGCTTCGACGCGATGCTCGAGGTCACGGTCGCGGCTGCGCCCCATCGCGATCGAGAGTCCTTGCGGCGCGGCGTCTTTCACAACGCCAAGCGGCTCGACGACGGCACCTGGACCTGGCGATACGACTCGTTCCGTAAGGGCGACGGTTTCGAAGGCCTGTGGGACGACGTTCCCAACCTCACCACGCCGACGACCTTGGTGCGCGGCGCGAAATCGTTCTTCGTCAACGACGACGACGCCGCCGAATTCGCCCGCAACGCACCGGGATTCCAGACGGTGCACATCGTCGAGGATTCCGGGCACTCCGTGCAGAGCGACCAGCCGATCAAACTCATCGAGATTCTGCGCGGGGTGCTGGGCGGGTAACCCGTCGCGTGTAACCAGGCGGCGGGAATTCTCCCGATTCCGCGCCGCACCGTTACAACCGATTGAGGTCCGACGGGAATATCCGAACGTGATCTGGGTTACATATAGACCGTGAGCTTCCCAATACGCATCGGCGTACAGCTGCAACCCCAACACTCCCCGCAATACAGCCACATCCGCGACGCGGTGCGGCGCTGTGAAGACATCGGCGTCGACGTCGCCTTCAACTGGGATCACTTCTTCCCTCTCTACGGTGACCCCGACGGCGCGCACTACGAATGCTGGACGATGCTCGGTGCGTGGGCCGAGCAGACGACGCGCCTGGAGATCGGTGCGCTGGTCACGTGCAACTCGTACCGTAATCCGGAGCTCCTCGCGGATATGGCCCGCACCGTCGACCACATCAGCGACGGCCGGCTGATCCTGGGCATCGGGTCGGGCTGGAAGCAGAAGGACTACGACGAGTACGGCTACGAGTTCGGCACGGTGGGCAGTCGACTCGACGACCTCGCCGAAGCGTTCCCGCGGATCACCTCACGGCTGGCCAAGCTCAATCCCGCGCCGACGCGGGACATCCCGATCCTCATCGGCGGCGGCGGCGAGAAGAAGACGCTGCGGCTGGTCGCCCAGTACGGCGACATCTGGCACAGCTTCTCCGACAGCGCCGCATATCCCCGCAAGGCTCAGGTCCTCGACAGCCACTGCGCCGAGGTCGGTCGCGATCCCGCGGAAATCGAGCGCTCTGCCGGAGTCGCCGGGGGCGACGAGGACGCGCTTCTCAAGGAGGCCGACGCGCTCGCCGGGTTGGGCGTCACCCTGCTGACCGTCGGCGTCAACGGCCCCGACTACGACCTCACCCAAGCCCAGGCGCTGTGTCGCTGGCGCGACCGCCATACCGGCTAGTACTGAAAGCTCGCATATCGGGTTCGGTGGCATGAGAAGCTGGCTTCTGCATGCCCAAGAAGTACGGAATCAAAGAAAAAGACCTCGTGGTTTCGCACGTGGTCAATCTCGTGCTGACCGGCAAGCTCCGCTCCGGAGATCGGGTGGACCGCAATGAGATCGCGCAGGAACTCGGCGTCTCGCGGGTGCCGATCCAGGAGGCCGTCGTGCAACTCGAGCATGACGGGATCCTGTCGACGCAGTACCACCGCGGCGCGTACGTCGAGACGTTCGACGCCTTCGTCATACGCGAGCACCTGGAGATATACGGACTGCTTATGGGCATCGCGTCGGCTCGCGCCGCAACGGATCCCGAGGCGCGGGTACTCGAGCAGCTCGAATCGATACTCGAATTCATGCGCAACAACCGCGAGGCGCGCGCTTTCCAGGACGCCGCATGGGATTTCCGCGCCGCCATCAACGACGCATACTGCGGACCGCGGCTGAAGGCGATGATCGCGGCTTCGCATGCCTTCAACCCGCGCGACTTCTGGGCCACCTACCTCCACAGCTACGAGGAGATGCTGTCCCACTACGAGCTCGAGCTCGACGCCATCCGTCGCCGCGACCCCGAAGGCGCCAGGACCGCCTGCGCCCAGCGGGCCGCGATGATGTCCCGCATCCTGCTGGGCGAACTCGTGCGGCGCGGCGTGCTCTCACCCCAGGAATCGCCGGCGCTGCATTCTGAATGAGGCTAATGCGGTGTGAGAACGCCGTTGGTGGATACGTTGCATGAATGATCTCGCTCCCCCGCCTCTGTAGAGCGTTCGTCGTCGCGCTGATCGGCGCGCTGATCGGCGCCATGGGACTGGCGTCGCCCGCGGCGGCGCAGGTGGACCAGTGCGCGCCGCCCGGTATCGAAAGCGCCAGCGCCCTGCCGACCAACCTGGCCAAGGCGGCGACCGGACCCGGCGCCGACAAGTACACGACGGCGACGGTCAAACCGCTCGACAGCATCGACATCACCGCGTTGGGCCTCATCACGCCGGGGACACTGACCGTCGGAACCCTGTCCGACGCGCCGCCGAGCATCTGCATCAACAGCGCGGGCCAGTTCACCGGCTTCGACAACGAACTGCTGCGCGCGGTCGCCGACCGCCTCGGGTTACGGATCAACTTCGTCGGCACCGAGTTCTCGGGCCTGCTGGCACAGGTGGCGTCACGCCGCTTCGACGTCGGGTCGTCGTCGATCACCACCACCGACGCCCGCCGCCAAACCGTCGGCTTCACCAATGGTTATGACTTCGGCTACTTCTCGCTCGTGGTGCCGACGGGGTCCCCCATCAAAGGCTTCGGTGACCTGGCACCCGGCCAGCGCATCGGCGTCGTCCAGGGCACCGTGCAGGAGTCGTATGTGATCGACACGCTGCACCTGCAGCCGGTCAAGTTCCCCGACTACAACACCGTCTACGCCAGCCTCAAGACCCGCCAGATCGACGCGTGGGTGGCGCCGTCGCAACAGGCGTCAGGCACGGTGCAGCCCGGCGACCCCGCGCAGATCATCGAAAACACCTTCAGCTTGGACAATTTCGTCGCGTGGGCAGTCGCCAAGGAGAACCAGCCGCTCATCGATGCGCTGAACTCGGGACTCGACGCGGTCATCGCCGACGGCACGTGGGCGCGGCTGTACACCGAGTGGGTGCCGCGCGCGTTGCCCCCGGGGTGGAAACCGGGATCGAAGGCCGCGCCGCTGCCGCAGCTGCCCGACTTCGACGCGATCGCCGCCGAGAATCAAACCGAGGCGCCTGCCGCGGCCGGGCCCAAGTCGACGCTGTCGTATCTCAAAGACGCGTTCCTCAATTGGGATCTCTACAAGCAGGCGATCCCCGATCTGCTCAAGACCGGCCTGCCCAACACGCTGCTGCTGACCGCCAGCGCGGCGGTGATCGGGTTGGTGCTCGGCATGGCGCTGGCGGTGGCAGGCATTTCGCGGCACCGCTGGCTGCGCTGGCCGGCGCGCGTCTACACCGACATCTTCCGTGGGCTTCCCGAAGTCGTGATCATCCTGCTGATCGGGCTCGGCGTGGGTCCGGTGGTCGGCGGGCTGACCGGAAACAACCCCTACCCGCTCGGCATCGCCGCGCTCGGGTTGATGGCCGCCGCGTATGTGGGTGAGATCTTCCGGTCCGGCATCCAGAGTGTGGACCCCGGCCAACTGGAAGCCTCTCGGGCACTTGGCTTTTCGTACTCGACGTCGATGCAGCTGGTGGTCGTCCCGCAGGGCGTGCGGCGAGTGCTGCCCGCGTTGATGAACCAGTTCATCTCGCTGTTGAAGGCGTCGTCGCTGGTGTACTTCCTCGGGCTGGTGGCCAACCAGCGCGAGCTGTTCCAGGTCGGTCGCGATCTCAACGCGCAGACCGGCAACCTGTCGCCGCTCGTCGCGGCGGGCTTGTTGTACCTGGCGCTGACCGTGCCGCTGACACACCTGGTCAACTACATCGACAATCGCCTGCGCCGCGGACGTCCACCGGGCCAGGAGGATCCGCTCGAGCTCTCGACTTCTCAGGAGATGATCTGATGACCACTGCAGTCGATCCGGTCTCGTTGAGCGCCAAGGACATTCACTTGTCGTTCGGACCCAACTCGGTGTTGAACGGGGTGGACCTCGACGTGCCCGCAGGCACCACCGCGGCGGTGATCGGGCCGTCGGGTTCGGGCAAGTCGACATTGTTGCGGACGCTGAACCGGCTGTACGAACCCGACCGCGGCGACATCCTGCTCGATGGGCGCTCGGTGCTGGACGACAATCCGGATCGATTGCGACAGCGCATCGGGATGGTCTTCCAGCACTTCAATCTCTTCCCGCACCGCAGCGTGCTGGACAACGTCACGCTCGCGCCGCGCAGGCTCAAGCGGTTGGGGGCCGAGGAGGCGCGCGAGCTCGGGTTGGCCCAACTGGACCGGGTGGGGCTGCGGCACAAGGCGGACGTGCGGCCGTCGACGTTGTCGGGCGGTCAGCAGCAGCGGGTGGCGATCGCCCGCGCCCTGGCGATGGCGCCCCAGGTGATGTTCTTCGACGAAGCCACCTCGGCACTGGACCCCGAACTGGTGAAAGGCATCCTCGCGCTGATCGCCGACCTCGGGGCCGACGGGATGACGATGGTCGTGGTCACCCACGAAATGGGCTTCGCCCGGGAGACCGCCGACGCCGTCGTCTTCATGGATCACGGCAAGGTCGTCGAGACCGGTGCACCCGAGCAGATCTTCGAGGCTGCCGAGACGGACCGGTTAAAGCGTTTCCTTTCGCAAGTACTCTGAGTTTTACGAGCTCGTCACACAACTTGGCAGGCTCAGACAGGTTAGACTGCCGAAATTATGGTGGAGACCGAACCGCAGGTCGCTGAGCTGGCCGGAGAGCTGCAGCGCGTCCTCTCCCGGGTGTTCTCCGTGCTCCGCCGCAGCGACCCGAGCCGGGACGCCGCCACCGGTGATCTGACGCTCGCTCAGCTGTCGATTCTGCTGACCCTGCTGGAGCAGGGACCGATCCGCATGACCGAGCTCGCCGCCCACGAACGGGTGCGGACGCCGACGACGACGGTCGCCATCCGCCGCCTCGAGAAACTGGGCCTGGTCAAACGCTCCCGTGATCCCTCCGATCTGCGGGCCGTGCTGGTCGACATCACGCCCGAGGGTCTGGCCCAGCACCAGGAGGCCCTAGCGAACCGGCGGGCCTTCCTGGCCACGCTGCTCGAAAAGCTCGAACCCGAGGATCTCGAGACACTGAGCAAGGCGCTGGGCCCGCTCGAACGCCTCGCCGAATAGCGGCGTCCTCAGCCAAGCCAGTCCAGCACCGCCGCGGCGGTCCATGACTGCTGCATGCTGCCCAGCGGTTCGCCGGTGAACGGTTCGTAGTACTCGGCGAAGGTGCCATCGCTGACCTGCCGCAGACCTTCCCGCCGCAGAATCGACGACCGCTCGGCCCAGCCGCGGCGCGCGAAGCACCACGAGAACAGCCAGGTGGTCACCGGCCACACCGGGCCGCGCCAGTACTCGCGCGGGCGGAAGTCACGCGACACCGGCGACGTCGTCGGGATGAGCGCGAACTTCAGGTCCGGATGTCCGCAGAATCGCGGTCCCTCCAGCAGCCGCAGCAGGGCGCGTTCCTTTTCGTGGGGCATCCCGCCGCACAGCAGCGGCGCGAACTGCGCGACGGTCTCGGTGGCCACCCACTTCTCCGCCCGCACGTCGTAATCCCTTGCGGCACCGTTGCGTTCGTCGACAGTCTCGATGACGCCCGCGCGGAACCGCTCGGCCCAGCCGTACAGGTCCCGCACGTCGGCGCGCGGCCGCTTGTAGTCCTCGCCGATCTCGGCGAGCACGTCGCACGCCACGGAGAGGATCGCCGAGACGAACACGTCCTCGACGGCGAAGCTCATCACCTTGGGCAGCAGCTCGTCGTCGTAGCGGGCCGACTTCATCTCCTCGAGCAGCCAGAGGTAGCGGTCGTATTCGATGTCCGACGGGCGCTGGCTGGCGTCGGTGACGATGGCGTTGTCCTCGCGCTGGTATTCCGGGAGCCGGCCCGGCACCACGTTGGCGTAGGCGCTGTCCCAACGCGGCGAGTTGTCCATCCCGGACTCCCAGCCGTGGTACAGCGTGACGCGGCCGCGTTCGCGCGGGTCGCGGGCCTCGGCGAGCCAGCGGTGCCAGCGGACCAGGTCGTCCCACCGGCGGTCGAGGAACGCCTCGGCGACGGCGCGCGTGGACCGTCCGCGACGGCGCGCGTGGTCGAGGATGCGCTGCACGGCGATCGCGTGCACAGGCGGCTGAGTGATCCCGGACGTGTGCCGGGTGCGCGGGGCGTTGGCGGCCAGCGCCGAGGTCGCCCACCGGGCCGGGCCGGGGAAGTATCCGTCGACGCCGTTGGCGAAGACGATGTGCGGAATCATGCCGTTGGCCCACTGCGCCGACAGCAGGGTGTCGAGCTCGACGACTGCGCGTTCGACGCTCAACGGGGCCAGGCCGATCGCCACAAAAGCGGCGTCCCAACTCCACATATGCGGGTACAACAGCGGCGCTGCGGTGGTCATGGTGCCCAGGTCATTGCCGCGCAGGAGGTACGCAGCACGGGCGGAGAGCTGCGTCGGGGCGAAGCTGGAATCGTGGGCCATTGCCTCAATGATGCGACGGGTCGGCTCGGCTTGCAGGTCGGTAGGGTGACGACATGCCGACGGCTATGATCACCGGCGCGTCTCGGGGGCTCGGTGCGGCTATCGCGGCGGCGCTGGCTCCGACCCACACTCTGTTCCTTGCGGGGCGGCCGTCGGCCGAGCTCGACGCCGTCGCCGAGCAGTTCGGCGCCACCACCTGGCCGATGGATTTCGGCGATCCCGATGCCATCGAGACGGTCGTGGAACCGATCGACGAATTGGACGTGCTGATCCATAACGCGGGCGTGGCCTACCCCGCCACCGTCCCCGAATCGACGGTCGACGAGTGGCGCGCCACGATGGCCGTGAATGTCGTTGGCCCGGTGGCGCTTACGCTGCCGCTGCTGCCGGCACTTCGCGCCGTGGGCGGCCACGTCGTCTTCGTCAACTCCGGCGCGGGGATCAACGCCTCACCCGGCCTGGCGTCCTACACCGCGAGCAAGTTCGCGCTGCGCGGTTTCGCCGACTCGCTTCGCAACGACGAGCCGTCGCTACGGGTGACGTCGGTGCATCCGGGCCGGATCGCCACCGAGATGCAGGAGAGCCTGGTCGCGTACGAAGGCCGCGAGTACACGCCCGAGAAGTTTCTCAGCCCGGAGACCGTCGCCAAGGTCATCGCCGACGCGGTCAACGCCCCCCGCGACGCGCACATCCACGAGATCATCGTCCGCCCCCGGTGATTTGCGTGCGTTTAGGAGCGGTGAGCGCTCTCGAACGCACACAAATCGCAGGGATCAAGCGACGATATTGACCAGCCGACCCGCCACCACGATCACCTTTTTCGGTGTCGCGCCGTTGAGAAACTCCTGCACCTTCGCGTCGGCCAGCGCCGCGGCCTCCAACGCGTCGGCATCGGCGTCGGCGGCCACGGTGATGCGCCCGCGCACCTTGCCGTTCACCTGCACCGGCAGCTCGACAGTGTCCTCGACGAGGTACTGCGGGTCGGCCACCGGGAACGGGCCGTGCGCCAGCGACGACTCGTGACCCAGCCGCCGCCACAGCTCCTCGGCCAGATGCGGCGCCAGCGGTGCGACCATCAACACCAGCGGCTCCAGCGCCGCGCGCGCCGTGACCCCCTGCTTCGTCAGATGGTTGGTGTACTCGATCAGCTTGGCCGCCGCGGTGTTGTTGCGCAGGTTCGCGTAGTCGTCGGTGACCCCCGCGATCGTGCGGTGCAGCACCCGCAGGGTGTCCTCGTCCAACGCCTCGTGTTCGGCCACCCGCTCGGCGCCGGTCTGCTCGTCGACCACCAACCGCCACACGCGCTGCAGGAAGCGGTACGCACCAACGACATCCTTGGTCGCCCACGGCCGCGACGCGTCCAGCGGACCCATCGACATCTCGTAGACCCGCAACGTGTCGGCGCCGTAGTTGTCGCAGATCTCGTCGGGCGACACCGAATTCTTCAGGCTCTTGCCGATCTTGCCGAACTCCTGCGACACCTCGATCTCGCCGTCGGGTCCGTCCCAGAAGAACTTCCCGTCGCGCTCAACGACTTCGGCGGCGGGCACGTACGCGCCGCGAGAGTCGGTGTACGCGAACGCCTGGATGTAGCCCTGGTTCACCAGTCGGCGGAACGGCTCCTTGGAGCTGACGTGGCCCAGGTCGTAGAGCACCTTGTGCCAGAACCGCGCATACAGCAGGTGCAGCACGGCGTGCTCGACACCGCCGACGTACAGGTCGACGCCACCGGGGTCGCTTTGCCCGTGCTCGGCGGGCCGCGGACCCATCCAGTACGCCTCGTTCTCCTTGGCGCACAACTCTTCTTTGTTGTACGGGTCGGCGTAGCGCAACTCGTACCAGGAGCTGCCCGCCCACTGCGGCATCACGTTGGTGTCGCGGGTGTAGGGCTTGAGGCCGTCGCCGAGATCCAGTTCGACGTTGACCCAGTCGGTCGCCTTGCCCAGCGGCGGCGACGGCTCGCTGTCGGCGTCGTCCGGATCCAGCTGTGCAGGCGCGTAATCCGTGATATCGGGCAGCTCAACGGGAAGCGCCGACTCTGGGAGGGCGTGGGCCCGGCCGTCACCGTCATAGACGATCGGGAACGGCTCACCCCAATACCGCTGCCGCGCGAACAACCAGTCCCGCAGCTTGTACTCCACGCGGGCCTGCCCACGGCCGTCGGCGACCAACCGATTGGTGATCGCCTCCTTCGCCGATGCGACGGACAGACCGTTGAGATAGTCCGAGTTGACCAGCTCACCGTCGCCCGGATACGCCTCGGCCGAAATATCGCCGCCCGCAATCACTTCGACGATCGGCAACCCGAACTCGTGCGCGAACTCCCAGTCGCGCTGATCATGCCCGGGCACCGCCATGATGGCCCCGGTGCCGTAGCCCAGCAGCACGTAGTCCGCGATGAACACCGGAATCCGTTCGCCGTTGGCGGGATTCGTCGCATAGGCGCCGAGGAACACACCGGTCTTGGTCTTGTTCTCCTGGCGCTCCAGATCCGACTTAGCGGCAACGGAGGCGCGGTAGGCGGCGACGGCCTCCGCGGGGGTCGCCGCTCCGAAGGTCCAGCGCGCATCGACGTCCGCCGGCCATTGGTCGGCGACCAGCGCGTCGACCAGTTCATGCTCGGGCGCCAGCACCATGTAGGTCGCGCCGAACAACGTGTCGGGCCTGGTGGTGAACACCTCGATGTCGCCGGCATCGGTGCCGAACAGGACCGATGCCCCTGTCGACCGGCCGATCCAGTTGCGCTGCATGGTCTTGACCTTCTCCGGCCAATCCAGCACGTCGAGATCGTCGAGCAGTCGATCGGAGTACGCGGTGATACGCATCATCCACTGCCGCAACCGTTTCCGGAACACCGGGAAGTTGCCGCGTTCGCTGCGGCCATCGGAGGTGACCTCCTCGTTGGCCAGCACCGTGCCCAGGCCGGGGCACCAGTTGACCAGCGAATCGGCCCGGTACACCAGCCGGTACGAGTCGATGACGTCGGCGCGCTCATCCGCCGACAGGTCCTGCCACGACCGGCCGTCGTCGACAGCCCTGCTACCGGACTCGAATTCGGCGATCAGCTCGGCGATCGGCCTGGCCTTGTTGGCCGCCGGGTCGAACCACGCGTTGTAGATCTGCAGGAAGATCCACTGCGTCCACTTGTAGAAGTCGACGTCGGTAGTGGAGAAGCTGCGCCGCGCGTCATGTCCGAACCCGAGCCGGCCCAGCTGCCTGCGGAAGTTGACGATGTTGGCCTCGGTCCGGATCCGCGGATGCGTGCCGGTCTGGATCGCGTACTGCTCGGCGGGCAGCCCGAAGGCGTCGAAGCCCAACGCGTGCAACACATTGCGTCCGGTCATCCGGTAGTAGCGCGCGTAGACGTCGGTGGCGATGTAGCCGAGCGGATGGCCGACGTGCAGGCCCTCCCCCGACGGGTAGGGGAACATGTCCAGTACGAACATCTTGTCGGCGGGCACCGCCGCTCCGTCGGGCGCCGCCAACGAGCCCACCGGGTTGGGCACGTGGAACGTCCCCGAATCGGCCCAGCGCTGCTGCCAGGCGCGCTCGATCTGCCCGGCGAGCGCCGCGGTATAGCGGTGCTGCGGGACATCCGTGCCGGCGTCAGGCGAGTCAGTCACGTGAACAGGGTATAAGCCCGTCGATCGG
Source organism: Mycobacterium barrassiae (assembly GCF_025822765.1). Classification (GTDB taxonomy): domain Bacteria; phylum Actinomycetota; class Actinomycetes; order Mycobacteriales; family Mycobacteriaceae; genus Mycobacterium; species Mycobacterium barrassiae. The sequence goes on from NZ_JACKUK010000029.1 coordinate 333,098, forward strand.
GGCCCACCGGCCACAGGTTGGTCTCGGTTCCGTCACCGGCCGGTCAGGGCTTGGTTCCAGGTCGGTTCCAGGCCTAGTGACCGTCACTTCGCCCTGGATACATTCGGCGCCTGCACTAAATGGCCAGCGATTCCCAGTGGACCCAGTGGAAAGGACCGACGTCGATGACCGACACCGCCCGACGCTCGAGGACCCTGGCCACTGGTGTGGCCGCCGCCGTCGTCGGTGTCCTCGGCTTCTCCGCGACGCCGGCCGCCGCCCAGCCTGCGCAGCCCCTACCTCCACAACCCAGTCCGTCCGTGGTGTCCCAGAGCGCGGCGACCGCCGGCACCGCCCTCACCCCGGCGGTGCCCAACACCGCACTAGCCGTACCGACGACCCCCGGCACCGCCGTCACCCCCGCGGTGCCGAACACGGCCCTGACCGCCCCCCAGGTCGCCGGTCAGCCGGTGGCCACCGCGGCCGCACCCACCGCGGCGTCGCCGGCCGCCGCGACCCCGGGCGGTATCTCCACGCCGCAGGTCGGCGCACCTGCAGCGGTACCGATCACGCCGGCGGCCTCGGGCACATTGACCGACTTCTTCCACGAAAAGGGCGTGACCCTCGAACCGCAGAACAGCAGCGACTTCAAGGCGCTCAACATCGTGCTGCCGATGCCGCGCGGCTGGGCGCACATTCCCGACCCGAATGTCGCCGACGCGTTCGTCGTCATCGCCGACCGGGTAGGCGGCAACGGCCTGTACTCGTCGAACGCCCAAGTGGTGGTCTACAAGCTGATCGGCGAGTTCGATCCGCGCGAGGCCATCAGCCACGGCTTCGTCGACGCGCAGCAGCTGCCCGCGTGGCGGAGCACCACCGGTTCCATGGGCGAGGTCGGTGGCATGCCGATGTCGACCATCGAGGGCACCTACCGCGAGAACAACATGACGCTGAACACGTCGCGGCGCCACGTCATCGCGGCCGCAGGCCCCGACAAGTACCTGGTATCGCTCGCGGTGACCACCAGCGTCGACCAGGTCGTCGCCGCGGCGGAGGCCACCGATGCGATCCTGCGCGGCTTCAAGGTCAACGTGCCGGCTCCCCCCGGCGCCACTCCCCCGGCCGCCCCACAGGCCGCGCCGCAAGCAACCCCGCAAGCAACCCCGCAAGCAACCCAAGGCCACACACCAACCGGACAGTCCGCGGCACCGGCGTCTACCGCGCCGGCCACGCACGTCCAGCCGACCAACGGACTATCCGGATAAGGGCCTGTCCCCCCGGGCGAAGCCTGGCGCCCGGGGGGACGCCCAAAAATCCAGGCGCTGCCGCCTCGTATTCTGTGGCGCATGTTCATCGTCGCGGTGCTGTGCTGGTGCGCCGCCGTCGCGCTCGCGGGCCTGGGGATACGGCTGTTGGTCCGGCCCCGTCCGGCGGATCCCGCCCAGTCGGTGCTGCGCGGGGTCGCCCCCACTCAGCTGGCCGCCGCAGCCATGCTCGCGGCCGCGGGCACCGTGGCGTTTTCGAGCCGGCCCGACACCGCGCTCGTCGTGGTGGTCGTCTGTGTCATCGGCGCCGTGAGCACCGTGGCTGCCGGCTGTTGGCAGGCGGCGAAAGTTCTCGCCACGACGCAGAGCTCCGAAGAGATTGGCGCGTGCGGCGGCGCTTGCGCGACGTGCACGCTGTCCTGCAGCTGAAATACGGCTTCAGTTGCGGCTGATGTCGATCGGGTGCGTGGCGAGCAGCGACATCGGCAGCGGCTGACGCCGCAGCACCTTGGCCCACAAGTCGGTGCGGGGCTCGGCGAGCACGTCAGATGGCAACGCGGACAACACAATCCAGTCGTCGCGCTCGATCTCACCGTCCAGCTGGCCGATGGTCCAGCCCGAGTAGCCGGCGAAGATTCGCACCCCTTCGACGACCGGCGCGATCGCGTCGGGATCGGCGTCCAGATCCACCATCGCCATGCGGCCCTGCACATGTCGCAGTCCGGGCAGGCCGGCGGGATCGACCCCGACCCGCAAGGTCGCCAGACACAGCGCGGCGTCCCGCTTGACGGGGCCCCCGATGAACATGGTCTTCGGTTTGGTGGCGAGCTTCGCCCACTGCGGAAGAACGTTGTACACCGCGGTCTCGCTGGGTCGGTTGAGCACGACACCCAGTGTGCCGCCGTCGTTGTGCTCGACGATGTAGATGACGCTGCGCCGGAACGTCGGCTCCAACAGATCGGTGTTCGCGAGCAGCAGTGTGCCCGCCCGCACCCGGTGTTTCGCAGGCGCGATGAAGTCCTCGGGATCCTCTGAGTGCGCCACGTCACCATCATGGCATCAGCACCCAGCCAACGTGGCGAACAAGCGCGGCCCGCCGGGATATTTGTACTGTGGGTCGGGCTCCCAAATCAGCCCGACATAGAACCAACAGGACGGATTGCTGTGGCTGACGCGCGTGCGCCGATCGCCTGGTGGCAGTCAATCCGCGAGCTGTGGCGGTCGGTGCGTGCCCTGCCCGAATTCCAGCGCCTGCTCGAACTGCGACTGGTCAGTCAGTTCGGCGACGGACTCTTCGCCGCGGGCCTCGCGGGCGGGCTGCTGTTCAGCACCGAGCGCGCCGCGACACCGTGGGCCATCGCCGGTTCGTTCGCCGTCCTCTACCTCCCGTACTCGCTGCTCGGCCCGTTCGCCGGCGCGCTGCTGGACCGGTGGGACCGGCGCCTGGTGCTCATCGGCGCAAACACCGGGCGGCTGCTGATGGTGCTCGTCGTCGCGTCACTGCTCGCGGTCAGCGCCCACGACCTGGCCATCCTGATCGCCGCGTTGATCGTCAACGGGTTCACCCGCTTCGTGTCCTCGGGTCTGTCGGCGGCGCTGCCGCATGTGGTGCCTCGCGAACAGGTCGTGACCATGAACTCCATCGCGACCGCGACGGGTGGAGCCGCCGCGTTTCTCGGCGCCATCTTCATGCTCGTTCCGCGGTGGCTGTTCGGAGCCGACGACATCGGCGCCGCGTCGATCATCTTCCTCGTCGCGGTCCCGGTCGCATTCGCGCTGTGGCTGTCGTGGCGCTTCTCGCCGCACCTACTCGGTCCCGACGACAGCGTGCGCGCCGTGCATGGCTCCGTGCTGTACGCGGTCGCCACCGGGTGGATGCACGGCGCCCGCACGGTCGTGTCGGTGCCGACGGTGGCGGCGACGCTGACCGGTCTCGCCGCCCACCGCATGGCGCTCGGCATCAACAGCCTGCTGGTGCTCGTGCTCGTCCGGCACACCGATGCCCCCGACGTCGCCGGTCTGGGGACCACGGCGGTGTTCTTCGCGGCCGTCGGCATCGGGCAGTTCCTGGCCGCCGCGATCATGCCGATGGCTGTCGCCCGATGGGGCCGCTACGCCACGGTCAACGGTTCGCTCGCGCTGGCGGCAGGGATTCAACTCGCCGGGGTGGGCATGCGACTACCGGTGATGCTCGTGTGCGGGTTCCTGCTCGGGCTGGTCGGCCAGGTGGTCAAGCTGTGCGCCGACAGCGCCATGCAGTTGGACGTCGACGATGCACTGCGCGGCCACGTGTTCACGGTCCAGGACGCGTTGTTCTGGATTTCGTTCATCGCCGCGGTGACGGCGGCCGCCGCGGTGATCCCGCCCGGCGGCCATCAGCCCGGACTCGTCGTGGCCGGGTCCGCGGTCTACCTGCTCGGCCTGGCCGCTCACGCCGCGATCGGCCGTCGGGCCCGGCCCTCGGGCTAAGGTGACCGGCATGGCTGGTGCCGAGCCGATGGTCGCCGATCTGCGCGACGAAAGCGATGAGCTCGACGCGCTGGTGGCCGACCTTCCCGCCGAACGCTGGGCCGAGCCCACCCCGTCACCGGGATGGACGATCGCCCATCAGATCGCCCACTTGTTGTGGACCGACCGGGTGGCCCTAATGGCGGTCACCGACGAACCTGCGTTCGCCGCACTGCTCGAAGAGGCCGGCAAAGACCCCGGCGGCTTCGTCGACGCGGGCGCCGAAGAACTCGCCGCGGCATCGGCCAACGAACTGCTCGCCGACTGGCGCAACACCCGCAACCGGCTGCATGACGAGCTTCTGACCGTGGCCGAGGGCCGCAAGCTGCCGTGGTTCGGACCGCCGATGAGCGCCGCGTCGATGGCCACCGCCCGGCTGATGGAGACATGGGCGCACGGCCTCGACGTGGCGGACACGCTCGGCGTCGACCGGCCCGCCACGGGGCGGCTGCGGTCGATCGCACACATCGGGGTGCGCACCCGCGACTTCGCCTTCGCCGTCAACGGCCTTGCGCCACCGGCGGATCCGTTTCTCGTTCAGCTGCGCGCACCGGATGGGTCGACGTGGTCGTGGGGCCCTGAGGACGCAACACAGCGCGTCACCGGGTCGGCGCTGGACTTCTGCATGCTCGTCACCCAGCGCAGGCCGCTCTCGAAGTTGGACGTGACGGCCACCGGGGAGGACGCCGAGCGGTGGCTCGGCATCGCGCAGGCGTTCGCCGGCCCCCCGGGCGCGGGCCGGTCAGCTTGAGCCAGGCTGGAACACCACGGTTGGCGGCTTTGGTGGAGAGCTTTGTTGCGGCGTATCCGTGTCCACGATCACCGGCGGCAACGGCCGAGGGGCCTGTGGCCGAGGGGCCTGCGTCTCGCCCTGATCGAGCACCCCGGTCGGCGCTTTGGGCATGACATCGACCGCCGGTCGTGCGGGCGGGGCAGTGCATGTGCCGAAGCTGCCCTCCAATTCCCCGCCAGACAGGATGCAGCAGTGCATGGTCTCGTCTAGCTTCTGCTCATAGGTGATCTCGTCATCCAAGAATCTCTGGTCCACCTTTTTGATGCAGTTGTCGTACACCCCGATGTCCCATTCCTTTTCGGCGTGTGCCACCGCGGGCGTCATTAGTGCGCCGATCGCGATCGCGGCCGCGCCAGCCACGGCTGCTGTTGCGCTTCTGCGCCACAACGGAATTGGGTGTCAATGTTGCACGGTTTGGTTGCGTGTGTCGGGATGGTATTCATCGGTTAGCCCTTCTGCATGGTGGTTCGTCCGTCGACGGCCCCCGACTAGCCGCCTTCAGATGTGATTGGGTCCTGCACAGCATCCGGACGGCGTTGGCGCACCACAAGATCCCCGTACCAGCCAGTGATACAAGCGCCGAAATCAAGGGAACTCGTCGGATGTCCGCTGCGCGGTGTTACGGGGGCGCAGCGCATTCCCGTTCGTCGCGCTCGGTGACCGATTGCGCTCGATGTCGCTACGGTTGGGCCGGAGGCTCGGCTCCAGGCCACGTGTAGCCAATTCCGGTGCTTTGGTTGAACATCGGCGTGTTCCATACGACTGCAGACCGGGGTTGCACTGCCGCCTTCAACTCTTCCAGGAGTGTTTCGCCGAAGCGCAGCAACGCATTTCGTAGTCCTCGAGCATCCGGGTGACTGCGCCGTCCCGTCACGCCGATGGCGCCGACCAGCTTTCCGGAGGGCTCACGGACCGCGGCCGCCGTACACCCCACCCCCAGCACAGCCTGCTCTGCCTCGTACGCGTAGCCAGTGTCGCGAACCTCCCGAAGGCGCTGGCGAAGCCGGCCGGTGTCGGTAACGGAGTGCCGGGTCAGCGGACGCAGTTTGTCGGTGAGCACGCCCTCGACCAGCTCGGGATGATGCCCCACCTCGATGACACCCGCGGCGAGAAGCACTCTGCTTGGACCGAGCTTGGACATGTTCGGAAACCAGGACTTGGCCATCGGTTCCATGTACGAGCGCCCGAAAGCGGCGCCGGCCAGCATCAGTTCACCGCCATGCACGGTCGCGAACCAAGCGGCTTGACCCCGTGTACGCAGATGCAGCTCCTGCAGATAAGGCTGCGCGGTGACGGCGATGCCGTGGCGGTGTGCGGAGAGCATCCCGTGGCGCATCAGGCGTTGTCCGGGTGCGTAGCCGTCGGGAGCGCGGTCGAGCATGCCGCGCGCGACGAGATCGTTCGCGATACGACGGACCGTCTGTTTCGGGATGCCTGTGCGGCGAGTCAACTCCGCCAAGGTGATGGGCGCTGCGCTTTCCACGACGGTGTCCAGAATCGTGACGGCGCGTCCGACAACGGTGTGATCGTCAGCCACTTCGACGCTCCTTCGCAGCATCGGTGGCCCGGTCGTGCGGGTACATCGCACCCCTTTCGCGGTGACGGTCGCTCGAGATACGTCACCGGGGCGGAAAAGGTTCATTTCGCAATCTCAGCTCGTCGGCACCGTCCGCCTTGCCGTCGGCATCGCGGTCGCTCAGCTTGACGTCCCACCGGCCGTCGGCGTCGGTGTCGACGTAGGCCTGATCGCCGCTCACCGCGCGGTCGGCCACCCCGTTGCCGTCGACGTCGAAAAGTCGGTCGTCGGCCTGACCGTCCGCGTCGACGTCGACCACGACCCCACCGCTGTGCTCGACCCCGTCGAGCCCGAACCACCGCAGGAGACCGGCCCGGTCCAGACTCACCGCCCACGTGCCGGTGCCGTCATCAGTGAAGTACGCCGCGCCGACGCCGAGGGCGAAGTCGCGGACCAAGTGGTCGGCGACACCGTCGGCATCGAGGTCGACCATCGCGTCATCGAGCAGACCGTCGTCATCGAAATCCAGCGCTGCCGCCTCGAACGCGCCGTCGCCGTTCAGGTCGATATCGGGTGCTGTCGTCCACATCGAAGCCGAACCGTCGCCGTCACCGAGGCAGTACTCCATGACCGTTCAGACGGTGCGCTCACCCCGCGCGTTCCACCATTTCGTCAACTCGTCGACGGCTTCCTCGTGCGACAGCGGGCCGCGGTCGAGACGCAGCTCTTTCAGGTACCGCCATGCCTCACCCACCTCGGGCCCGGCCGGAATGTCGAGGATCTTCATGATCTCGTTGCCGTCGAGGTCCGGGCGCACCCGCGCCAGATCCTCCTTGGCGGCCAGCTCGGCGATGCGGTGCTCGAGATCGTCATAGGCGGCCTGCAGGCGGGCCGCGCGGCGCTTGTTGCGGGTCGTGCAGTCGGCTCGCACCAGCTTGTGCAGCTTGGGCAGCAGCGGTCCCGCATCGGTGACGTAGCGGCGCACGGCGGAATCGGTCCAGCGGCCATCGCCGTAGCCGTGGAACCGCAAGTGCAGGTACACCAGCTGCGAGACGTCGTCGATCATCTGCTTGGAGTACTTCAGCGCGCGCATCCGCTTGCGCACCATCTTCGCGCCGACCACCTCGTGGTGGTGGAAGCTCACCCCGCCGTCGGGCTCATGCTTGCGGGTGGCGGGCTTGCCGATGTCGTGCAGCAGCGCCGCCCAGCGCAACACCAGATCCGGACCCTCATCCTCGAGGTCGATGGCCTGGCGCAACACCGTCAACGAATGCCAGTAGACGTCCTTGTGCTGGTGGTGCTCGTCGATGGCCATCCGCATGGCGCCCACCTCGGGCAGCACGACGTCGCCAAGGCCGGTCTGCACCATCAGGTCGATGCCCGCGACCGGATCCGCACCGAGCAGCAGCTTGTCCAACTCGGCGGCCACCCGTTCCTTGGAGATCCGCTCCAGCTGGGGCGCCATCTCGATCAGGGCCGCGACCACCCGCGGGGCGACGCTGAAGCCCAGCTGCGAAACGAACCTCGCCGCCCGCAGCATCCGCAACGGATCGTCGCCGAACGACGTCTCCGGCGCGGCGGGAGTGTCCAGTGTCTTGGCGCGCACCGCCGCCAACCCGCCGAGCGGATCGTGGAACTCCCCGGGTCCGTCGGCGGTGATACGCACCGCCATCGCGTTCGAGGTGAAGTCGCGACGCACCAGATCGTCGTCGAGGCGGTCACCGAAGCGCACCTCCGGGTTGCGCGACACCTGGTCATAGGTGTCGGCGCGGTACGTGGTGATCTCCAAGCGGTGGCCGGACTTACCGACCCCGACCGTCCCGTACTCGATGCCCATGTCCCACAGCGCCTCGGCCCAATCGCGCAGGAACTTCTGCATCTGCTCGGGGCGCGCATCGGTGGTGAAGTCGAGGTCGGAGCCCAGGCGGCCCAGCAGGGCGTCGCGCACGCTGCCGCCAACCAGGAACAGTTCGTGGCCCGCATCAGCGAACACCCGCCCGACGTCGCGCAGAACGTCGCCGTGCCGATTCAGCGCAACCTGCGCCGAGGCAAGCAGTTCTGCGTCAGCAGCGGATCCGGCCACGTTCGGACAGCCTAATGTGCAACGGCTCCATCACGACCGGTGAGTGCGGCGGGAACGAAACTTCGTGGCAGCTACTATCGCTTGGGTGTCGGACGGCGAACAGGCCAAGCCCCGACGGCGCCGCGGGCGTCGTCGCGGCCGACGCGCGGCAGGTCCCCCGGACGCCGAGGCCACACAGCCCGGCGGCACCCCCAACAGCGCCGACAACTCCGCCGTCCCAGGCGCGACGGACCAGCCCATCCCGCGCCCCAAACCCCAGAAGACCCGGCCACGCCGCCCACCGGAGCGCCTGCGCACCGTGCACGAGACATCGGCCGGGGGCCTGGTCATCGACGGTATCGACGGGCCCAAGGACAACCAGGTGGCGGCGCTGATCGGCCGCACCGACCGCCGCGGCCGGATGCTGTGGTCGCTGCCCAAGGGCCACATCGAGCTCGGCGAGACCGCCGAGCAGACCGCCATCCGCGAGGTCGCCGAGGAAACCGGGATCCAGGGCAGCGTGCTCGCCGCGCTCGGCAGCATCGACTACTGGTTCGTCACCGAGGGGCGCCGCGTGCACAAGACCGTGCACCATTACCTGATGCGATTCCTGGACGGCGAGCTGTCTGACGAGGATCTCGAGGTCAGCGAGGTCGCTTGGGTGCCGCTGAGGGAGCTGCCGTCCCGGTTGGCCTACGCCGACGAACGCCGACTCGCCGAAGTGGCCGGTGAGCTCATCGACAAACTGCACGCGGACGGCCCCGCCGCGTTGCCGCCGCTGCCACGGACCTCGCCACGGCGGCGGGCCCAGACGCACTCGCACACCCGCAACCGTCGTCCCGACGAAAAGACAACTCGGCGGACGAACGGCTGCGGCCAAGGGCCGTGACCACCGCGGAGTCGCGCATGTCGCCTGCGGCAGTCGCGCGCCTGCTTCTCGCGATCGGGATGTTGGCGCTGTTCATGGTTCCGCTCGCGAATCCCCGCGACGCCGCCGGGCAGCCGGGCGTCACCCCGTTTCTGACCGTGCACATCGACCGGGTCACCCCCGAGGTCGTGACCACGACCAGCGACCCGATCGTCACCGTCACCGGCACCGTGGAGAACGTCGGCGACCGGCCCGTCCGCGACGTAATGGTGCGCCTCGAGGACACCGGGGCGGTGACGTCGTCGGCGGGGCTGCGGACCAATCTCACAGGCAACGTCGACCAATTCGAACCCGTCGCCCAATTCATCGCTCTCGCACCGGAATTGGATCGCGGCGACGCGGTCCCGTTCGTGCTGTCCTACCCGCTGCGATCCGCGCAGGACCCGTCGCTGGGCATCGAGGAACCCGGCGTCTACCCGTTGATGGTCAACGTCAACGGCACACCCGACTACGGAGAGCCGGCCCGTCTCGACGCCGCCCGCTTCCTGCTACCGGTGCTCGGCGTCCCGCCCGATCCGGATTCCGACGAAAGCGACGCCGTGACGGCCGTGGTTCCCGCGGACACGTCCAGACCGGTCGGCCTGACCGTGCTGTGGCCGATCGCCGACAAGCCCCGGCTGGCCGCGGGGGCACCGGGCGGCACCACACCCGTCCGGCTCATCGACGACGACCTCGCCACCTCGCTGGCCGCGGGCGGCCGGCTGGACAGCCTGCTGTCGGCCGTCGAGTTCGCGACCGGCCCACAGGTCGATCCCGACGGGCATGTCCGGCAGGCGACGTGTCTGGCCGTCGACCCCGACCTGCTCGTCACCGTCAATGCGATGACGGGCGGCTACGTCGTCAACGACGGTCCCGACGCCGGGCCGGGCACACCGACGCACCCCGGCGCCGGGCAGGACGCCGCCGTGGCCTGGCTCAACCGCCTGCGGGGGCTCGCCAAACAGATGTGTGTCGTGCCGACCACGTACGCGCAGGCCGACCTCGACGCGCTGCACCGGGTCGGGGATCCCGGCCTGTCGGGAATCGCCGTCAAGGGCGCGGGCGACATCGCCGACCAGATCCTCGGCGTCGCGTCGGTGCGCGGCGCCAACCTGATCGGCGACGGGCCCCTGACCGGGTCGGCGGTGCAGCTGCTGTCCCAGCAAGGCCAGACGGTCGCGATCGGCGCCGCCGAGGTGACGGCGGACTCCGAGTCCGACGGATCCAGCCCGACGCAGGGACCCGCGGACCTCAAGCCGGTGCGCTACACACCCGACGTCGCCGCGGCGCCGTTCGACCCCGCGGTGGGGGCAGCGCTGGCCGGAGTGGGCTCCGACCCGGTGTCGCCGTCATACCTCGACCCGTCCCTCAACGTGCCGCTGCAGCACGCGTCGGAGGTGGCGCGTAGGCAGGACGCCCTCGGTGCGCTGATGTGGCGAGCGCTGCGACCCGACATCGAACCCCGGACCGAGATCGTCATGCCGCCGTTGACGTGGAGCGCCCAACCGGCGGATGTGCAGGCGGTCCTGACCGCGACGGCCACCATGATCAACGCCGGGCTGGCACGCCCGCGGCCGCTCACCGAGGTGATCGCGGACGGCAACGCGGTACCGCCGCAACGAATCGCGCCGCTGCCCGAGAACGACCTGGGCGATCCGCGCGGGCGATTCGACGACGCCGTCGTCTCCGGCATCGCCGCCGTCACCGGCCGGCTGTGGGGTCTGACCGCTGCGTTGACCACCGACGAGCGCACCGGCCTCACCGGCTACGGGTACACCGCACCGCTGCGGGAGGACTCGCTGCGCGCCTTGAGCCAGTCGGTGCCGCCGGATGCCCGCAATGGCCTTGCGCAGCAACGGCTTACCACGGTGGGCCGCACAGTCGACGATCTTTTCAAGGCCGTCACCATCGTCAACCCCGGCGGCTCGTACACGCTGGCGACCGAACGCAGCCCGCTGCCGCTCGCGCTGCGCAACAACCTGCCTGTGCCGATCCGGGTACGCCTGGACGTCGACGCTCCCCCGGGCATGTCGGTCACGGACATGGGTGTCATCGAACTGCCGCCCGGCTTCCTGCCGCTGCGGGTGCCGATCGAGGTGCACTTCACCCAGCGCGTCGCCGTCGACGTCGCGCTGCGCACCGAGAACGGCTTGCCTCTGGGCGAAGACGTGCGGTTGTCGGTGCACTCCAACGCCTACGGCAAGGTGCTCTTCTTCATCACCCTGACCGGGGGCGCGATCCTGGCGCTGCTGGTCGGACGTCGGCTGTGGCATCGGTTCCGCGGCCAGCCCGACCGCGCCGACCTCGACCGGCCGGATCCGCTGGAGGTCGCGTTGCGCTTCGACGAGGAAGTCGACAAGGACGTCGACAAGGACGTCGAGAGGGACACCGACGCCGACGCGTCCCTCACCCGGACCCCTGATCCCGGCCCAGGCCGAATCGCCGGTTCCACCGGCCCAGGCGACAAATGAGCACCGCCGGGCGCCGCGCCCGCCCCGGGACCCCCCCTGCGCGCGTCGATCTCGGCGGCCCGTTGCCGCCACCCCGGCAGGCCGCGCCCCCTCCGCGGCTTCCTCGCGGACCCGCGCCGCGACGCCGCGCTGGGCGCCCGGAACTGTCCGACGCCGCCGTGGTGTCCCGCTCGTGGGGCATGGCGATCGCGACCCTGATCAGCCGGCTGACCGGGTTCGCCCGCATCGTGCTGATCGCCACCATCCTGGGCGCCTCGCTGGCTAGCGCGTTCTCGGTGGCCTATCAACTTCCCAACCTGATCGCCGCGCTTGTGTTGGAGGCGACGTTCACGGCGATCTTCGTGCCGGTGCTCGCCCGCGCCGAACGCGACGATCCCGACGGCGGCACGGCATTCGTGCGCCGGCTGGTCACCCTCGCGACCACCCTGCTCCTGGTCACCACCGCGCTGGCGGTGGCGTCGGCGCCACTGCTGGTCGGCCTGATGCTGGGCAACGACCCCCAGGTGAACCGCGACCTCACCACCGCGTTCGCCTATCTCCTGCTGCCGCAGGTGTTGTTCTACGGGCTGTCGTCGGTGTTCATGGCAATCCTGAACACCCGCAATGTGTTCGGACCGCCTGCGTGGGCGCCGGTGTGCAACAACATCGTCGCGATTCTGACGCTCGTCCTGTACCTCGTTGTTCCAGGCGAACTTTCGGTGGATCCGGTGCGGATGGGCAACGCCAAGCTGCTCGTTCTCGGCATCGGAATGACGATGGGCACGGTGACGCAGGTCGTCGTCCTGCTGATCGCGTTACGGCGAGAGCGGGTCAGCCTGCGCCCACTGTGGGGGATCGACAACCGGCTGAAGCAGTTCGGCGCGATGGCGGCCGCGATGGTGCTCTACGTGCTGATCAGCCAGATCGGCCTGATCGTCGGCAACCGAATCGCCAGCGGCGCAGCGGCTTCCGGCCCGGCGATCTACAACTACACCTGGCTTGTGCTGATGCTGCCGTTCGGCATGATCGGCGTGACGGTGTTGACCGTCGTGATGCCTCGGCTGAGCCGCAACGCCGCCGCCGACGACCTTCCCGCGGTGCTGGGGGACCTGTCGCTGGCCACCCGCCTGACGATGGTCACACTCATCCCGATCGTGGCGATGATGACCGTCGGCGGCCCGGCCATCGGCAGCGCGCTGTTCGCCTACGGAAACTTCGGCGATGTCGATGCCGGATATCTCGGCATGGCGATCACGCTGTCGGCGTTCACGCTGATTCCGTATGCCCTTGTGCTGCTGCAACTTCGGGTGTTCTACGCCCGGGAGCAGCCGTGGACGCCGATCGCGCTGATCGTGGTGATCACCACCGTCAAGATCGCGGCATCCATCGCGGCACCGCACCTCACCGACGATCCGGACCTGGTGGCCGGCTATCTCGGCACAGCCAACGGCCTGGGCTTCCTCGCCGGGGCGATCGTCGGCTACTACCTGTTGCGCGCGAACCTCAACCCGCCGAGCGGACGGCTGCTCAACCTGGAGGTGGTGCGCACCATCCTGGTCACCATCTGCGCATCACTGATCGCCGGTCTCGTCGCCCACGTCGTCGACCGGCTGCTCGGCGTGGAGTCGCTGACGACCAACTTCGGCGGCGGCGGATCGTTGCTTCGCCTGCTGGTGCTCGGTCTGATCATGGTGCCGATCATCGCCGGAGTGCTACTCAGCGCCCAGGTACCCGAGGCACAGGCGGCGCTCGCCGTCGTCCGGCGTCGCCTCGGCAAAGGGGAAAGGGTGCCCTCACCACCGACAACGCCGCCCGACCGGCCTCCAACAGGCAAGCCCCTCACGTACGCTCATCAGAGGAATTCGTCCGCGCCAGGGCGGCGGCCGGGCCCGCCGGTCGTGCGGCGCGGACCCACGGCGACGGTCGCCGGGGACCGGATAGGGAAAGGACCAGCGGTGAGCGACGAATCCGCAAGCGGCGCCACGCCGGGTCCGGACCACACCGCCACCGCCAAGATCCCGCTGTCGCAGCGGCCCGAGGCACCGCAGGCCGAGGCGGACAGCTTCCAGCCTGACGTGCAGGATCCCGCCGACCTCACCGAGACGTCGCGGATTTCGACCGAAGGGCCCAACGGCACAGGCCCGTCACCGACGTCCGGGCGACCGCCCTCGGACTACGGCGGCGATCCGACCCGCGAATCGCTGCCATTCGACGTGCCGCGCGAGCCACCCATCGAGGCCGCCACCTCCGACGAGGACGTCCATCTCATTCCGGGCGCCGTCATCAGCGGCGGCCGGTACCGGCTGCTGGTTTTCCACGGTGGCCCGCCGACCCTGCAGTTCTGGCAGGCGCTCGATACGGCGCTCGACCGCCAGGTGGCGCTGACATTCGTCGACCCCGACGCGACGCTGCCCGACGAGAAGGTGCAGGCGATCCTTTCGCGCACGTCCAAGCTGAGCCGGCTCGACATGCCCGGTGTCGCCCGCGTCCTCGACGTCGTCAACACCGGATCGGGTGGGCTGGTGGTGTCCGAATGGATCCGCGGTGGATCCCTGGCCGAGGTCGCCGACACGTCACCGTCACCGGTCGGCGGCGCGCGGGCAATCCAGTCGCTGGCCGCCGCGGCCGAGGCGGCGCACCGCGCCGGTGTCGCGCTGTCGATCGATCACCCCAGCCGTGTCCGGGTGAGCATCGAAGGCGACGTGGCGCTGGCCTTCCCGGCGACGCTGCCGCAGGCCACCCCGGAGGACGACATCCGCGGTATCGGTGCCGCGCTCTACGCGCTGCTCATCAACAGGTGGCCGCTGCCCGAATCCGGCGTGCGCAGCGGTTTGGCTCCTGCCGAGCTCGATCCGGCGGGCAAGCCCGTGGAACCGCGGTCCGTCGACCGCCAGATCCCGTTCCAGATCTCCGCGGCGGCCGCCCGCGCGGTCCAGGAGGGCGGCGGCATCCGCAGTGCCCCGACGCTGCTGAACCTGCTGCAGCAGGCCACCGCGATCGCCGACCGCACCGAGCTCATCTCCCCCGTCGACGAACCCGAGGCGCCGGCTCCGGATCGGGTCCGCGTCCGTCCCGCCGACGATCCCGAAGCGCTGGCCCGTCGCCGCAAGGCGCTCTATATCGGGCTCGGTGTCGGTGCCGCGGTCATCCTCCTCGCGTTGATCCTGCTGGGCACGGTGCTGAGCCGGATCTTCGGCGACGTCGGCGACGGTCTCGGCGGCGACGAGCTCGGACTCAACGCCCCCACCACGTCGGCGGAGTCCAGTGACAATGCCGGCGAAATCGTGAAACCCGTTTCGGCGACGGTCTTCTCGCCCGAGGGTGAGGCCGATGCACCCGACCAGGCGCGGCTGGCGATCGATGGCAATCCGACCACGGTGTGGCCGATCGACACCTACACCGATCCGGTGCCCTTCCCCAACTTCAAGAACGGCGTGGGACTGATCCTGGCGCTGCCGAAGCCGACCAAGATCGGCGAAGTCACCGTGGACCTCAACAGCACAGGCACGGCGGTGGAGATCCGGTCGGCGAAGTCGCAATCACCCGCCTCGCTGGCGGATACCACCGTGTTGAAGTCGGCCACTCCCCTTCGGCCCGGCAAGAACACCATCAAAGTGGACAGCGACGAGCCCACCTCCTACCTGCTGGTGTGGGTGTCCACCCTCGGCACCGTCGACGGCAAGAACCGTTCGGACATCGCCGAGATCACAGTGAAGGCGGCCGGGTAGCCTAAGCTATCCCCAGCCCGGCAAAGATGTGTCGGAGGGTCCCCGCCGCGCCGTTTAGTGTTCGGCTGTGGGGACGTTCGGGGAGATCTCGGCAACCGGTGAAGACGAGAGAACCGATGCGGAGCTGCTCGCCGCACACGTCGCCGGTGAGCGGTACGCGTTCGAGAAACTGTTCCGTCGGCACGACCGGCAGCTGTACCGGCTCGCGCTGCTCACCAGCCGCAACCCCGACGACGCCGCCGACGCGCTGCAGGACGCGATGCTGTCGGCGCACCGCACCGCTCCCGCGTTCCGCCACGACGCCGCCGTCAGCAGCTGGCTGTATCGCATCGTCGTCAACGCCTGCCTGGACCGGCTGCGGCGCAACAAGTCCCGGCCCACCACCGCGCTGCTGGACGACAGCTGCCACACCGGAGATCCGATGCCGCAGGTGGACACCGCCATCGTCATCGAGCGTGCGTTGATGCGCCTGCCCGTGGAGCAACGCGCCGCCGTCGTGGCGGTCGACATGCAGGGGTACTCGGTGCTCGAGACGGCCCGCATGCTCGGTGTCGCCGAGGGGACCGTGAAGAGCCGCTGCTCCCGTGCACGCCGCAAGCTCGCCGAGACGCTGCAGTACTTCGTATTGGCGGACGGTGGAACCGCACAGTCGCCGCCGTCGTCTAATCCTCCGTGATGGAGACTGGCTGACGTCAGGGCAACCGGCGGGAGCGAGAGTGGACAACGACACCGACGGCGTCGAGGACGACCTCGATCCTGCCGTGGTCGAGCGTGTCCGGCGCGACCTCGCCCAGCTGGCCTCGGACCGCGCCTCTGCGCCTGAGGTACCGCCAGACGTCACCGCACGGGTGGTTGCCGCGCTGCGGGCCGAATCGGACCCGGTGGCAGCGGCTCATGCGGTGAAACGGCCCCCGCTGCCGCGGCTGCATCGTCTTGGGCTCGTCGTCGGCGTCGGTGCCGCGCTCACCGGCGTCATCGTCGGCACCTCGATGCTCAACCGCCATCCCGCACCCCGCTATCCGGCCGGCCCGACCGCCGAAAAGATCACCGTGAGCCGGCCCGCCACCACCATCCCCCTCTCTGATCCGGAGATCCTCGGCCTGCTGTCGCAATCCCCGGACTTGGGCCCGCTCACCGACCCCGCGCGCCGCGACTCCTGCCTCGGCGGCCTCGGCTACGCGCCGGGAGCGCAGGTGCTGGGCGCCCGTCCCCTGGACATGCACGGCAGGCCCGCGGTGCTGATGCTGCTGCCACCGGACGTATCCGAGGCCGAGACGGTGGTGGCTGTGGTGGTCGAACCCGAATGCAATGGCGCCCACACCGGCCTGTTGGCCAAGGCGGTCGTCACGCGCACGTAATCTGTCCATCAGGCCTGGCGGGAACACCCCGGCTTAGGCTGGTGTTACACCCGTGCCGACGAAAAATCGGCGGAAAGGCGCAGGGCGCTCATGACCTCCACCCCCACGGTTCATGACCTGATCATCATCGGATCCGGGCCAGCGGGTTACACCGCGGCTATCTACGCGGCCCGCGCCCAGCTGTCGCCGCTGGTGTTCGAAGGTGTTCAATTCGGCGGGGCGTTGATGACCACCACTGAGGTGGAGAACTACCCAGGCTTCCGCGACGGCATCACGGGCCCGGAACTGATGGACCAGATGCGCGAGCAGGCGCTGCGTTTCGGCGCCGACCTGCGCATGGAGGACGTCGACGCCGTCGATCTGACCGGCCCGATCAAGAAGGTCACCGTCGGTGACGAGACCTATCAGAGCCGCGCCGTCATCCTCGCGATGGGCGCGGCCGCCCGGCACCTCGGTGTGCCCGGTGAGGAGGCCCTGATTGGCATGGGTGTCAGCACCTGCGCCACCTGCGACGGCTTCTTCTTCCGTGACGAGGACATCGTCGTGGTCGGCGGCGGCGATTCCGCGATGGAGGAGGCGACGTTCCTGACCCGTTTCGCCCGCAGCGTCACGATCGTCCACCGTCGTGAGGAGTTCCGGGCGTCGCGCATCATGCTGGAACGCGCCCGTGCCAACGAGAAGATCACCTTCCTGCTGAACACGCAGGTCACGGCCATCGAGGGCGACCCGAAAGTCAGCGGAGTGCGGCTGCGCAACACCATCACCGGCGAGGAATCCAAGCTCGACGTGACCGGCGTCTTCGTCGCCATCGGCCACGACCCCCGCTCGGAGCTGGTCCGCGGCCAGGTCGAGCTGGACGAGGACGGCTATGTTCAGGTCGGCCAGCACAGCACCGCCACGTCCGTCGAGGGCGTCTTCGCGGCGGGCGACCTTGTCGACCACATCTACCGACAAGCGATCACCGCAGCGGGCACCGGCTGTTCCGCATCGATCGATGCCGAACGCTGGCTGGCCGAAATCGGTTCTGTCCCAAGCGATGAAGAGACTTCCACCCCTGTTCGATAGGAGTTAGACCCATGACTGGAACCTCAGCGACGATCACCGTCACCGACGACTCGTTCTCCAGCGATGTGCTGTCCAGCAGTACGCCGGTACTGGTGGACTTCTGGGCCACCTGGTGCGGCCCGTGCAAGATGGTTGCGCCCGTTCTCGAAGAGATCGCCGGCGAGAAGGCCGGTCAGCTGACCGTTGCCAAGATCGACGTCGACGAGAACCCGGCCACCGCGCGTGACTTCCAGGTGGTGTCCATTCCCACGATGATCCTGTTCAAGGACGGTGCGGCGGTGAAGCGCATCGTCGGCGCAAAAGGCAAGGCCGCGCTGCTGCGCGAACTCGCTGACGTGGTGTAACGCCGAAATTCGGCGGGTCGGACACCCGCCTGGCGTTTTCTCGAATCCCAGACGCGTCTGAGACAATGCTGTCTAGCTCTGCTACGCCTTGTCGGCGCTCTGCGACCGCCGGCATCCGTGACCGAAAGGCCGCCTATGTCGAGTCTGCGTCGCGGTGACCGCGGGAGCGCGGTCACCGAGATCCGGGCTGCTCTGGCGTCCTTGGGCATGGTCGAAAACCCTGACGACGACCTCACGACCGGTAAGCACGTCGCGCTCGACGTGTTCGACGACGAACTCGACCGCGCGGTGCGCGCATTCCAGCAGCATCGCGGGCTGCTGGTCGACGGAGTCGTGGGTGAAGCCACCTATCGCGCGCTGAAAGAGGCCTCGTACCGCCTCGGCGCGCGCACCCTCCACCATCAGTTCGGCGCACCGATGTTCGGCGACGACGTCGCCACACTGCAGGCTCGACTGCAGGATCTCGGGTTCTACACCGACATGGTCGACGGACACTTCGGCCTGCATACCCATAACGCGCTGATGTCCTACCAGCGTGAGTACGGACTGTATCCGGACGGCATCTGCGGCCCGGAAACGTTGCGCTCCTTGTACTTTCTGGGTTCGCGCGTCACCGGTGGGTCCCCGCACGCGATCCGCGAGGAGGAGCTGGTGCGCAGCTCCGGACCGCGGCTGTCGGGTAAGCGGATCATCATCGACCCGGGCCGCGGCGGTGACGACCACGGCCTGATCATGCAGAGTCCCGACGGGCCGATCAGCGAAGCAGACATCCTGTGGGACTTGGCAAGTCGGCTCGAGGGTCGGATGACTGCCATCGGCATGGAGACGTTCCTCTCGCGGCCGGCGAACCGCTCACCGTCGGATGCCGCGCGCGCCGCAACGGCCAACTCGGTGGGCGCCGACCTGATGATCAGCCTGCGCTGCGCCACGCAGCCCAGCCCCGCCGCCAACGGCGTCGCCTCCTTCCACTTCGGCAACTCGCACGGTTCGGTGTCCACCATCGGGCGCAATCTGGCCGACTTCATCCAACGAGAAGTGGTGGCGCGCACCGGATTACGTGACTGCCGCACACACGGGCGAACCTGGGATCTGCTGCGGCTCACCCGCATGCCGACGGTGCAGGTCGATGTCGGATACATCACGAACCCGCGCGACCGCGGGCTGTTGGTGTCCCACCAGACCAGGGACTCGATCGCCGAGGGCATCCTGGCCGCTGTCAAGCGGTTGTATCTGCTCGGCAAGAACGACCGCCCAACGGGCACTTTCACTTTCGCCGAGCTGCTGGCCCACGAACTCTCCGTCGAACAGGCCGGGCGGGTCAGCCCCAGCTGATTTGGGCGCCCCTAACAGGGGTTGGCGCCCGCACCCACCGGCTGCTGCAGCTGCGCACTTTCCAACAGGCGTTCCAGCGCCGCCTCGACGTCCGCCTTCCAGCCCAGTCCCTGCTCCAACTCCAGCCGCAGTCGCGGGAAATACGGATGCGGTGACACCACCACGAACCCGGCATCCTGCAGCAGGTCGGCGCCGAGCACACACTGGTCCACCGAGCAGTCCCCCAGCACGTCGACGATCGGCCGGAGCACCGGCGAGACCGCCCGCGGGTCCGACAGTTCGGCCACATCCGCGGTGTGACCGAACGCCTCGAGTGCGCGCACGCCGCGGCGCACGAGATCACCCACGACGGCGGCGATCAGGCTGCGCGGTAAGCCGTCGGCATCGTCGCAGGGTTCCACCCCCAAGGTGGTGAGCAGCACCGCGTCGGCGCTGACCGGACCCGACGGGAAGAGCCGGGCGCGCGGGACGGCGCGTGGCGGGGCATAGAACGCGTAGCCCAGGCACGGCTCGTCTCCTGTCAGAGTGTGGTCGTCACCCGCCGACGCGGGACACTGCACCGCCATCTGACCGCAGGCACCCCACTCGAGCATGACCATCGACAGCCAGGCTTCCTTCTCGAATTCGGGGTCCCACAGCTGATTGCCGCCGGATTGTGTGGTCGGCAGGGTCGACGGATCCACCTCCCAGAACACGCACCGGCGGGCGTGCTTGGGCAGCTGCTCGAACGATTCGAGCCGCAGGGGTGTGATTCGTGACGGCACTAGCTTCTCCGGGTTCCGCACGGTGCTTTTGCGCACGGCTGCCACTCCAGGATAGAAGGGCGGCGCGCAGATGGCCCAAAATCGCCGCTGCGATCCTTCCGGAACGCTGTCGACGACGAAAGTCGTTGGTGCACAGGGTGTTTCCGTGCGGAGCCGACCTCCATGAGCCACCTCTCAAGGGTATGTGTCACAGTGACGTAATTACCGCGGGTAGACGGTTAGCGCTAGGACGGACTCATCAGCTCGACGATCCGCTGTAGGTCGTCCACCGACCCGAATTCGACGACGATCTTGCCCTTGCGTTTGCCGAGGGCGACCGTGACGCGGGTGTCGAACGCCGTCGACAGGCGCTCAGCAACATCCTGCAGTCCCGGCATCTGGATCGGCTTGCGCCGCGGCGCCGAGGGCGTCGTCGTCTCGGCGCGGTTTGCCAGGGTGACGGCCTCCTCGGTGGCGCGCACCGAGAGTCCCTCGGCGACGATGCGCGCCGCGAGCTCCTCCTGCTTCTCCGGGCCGCCCTCGAGGGAAAGCAGCGCACGCGCATGCCCGGCGGACAGCACGCCGGCGGCCACCCGGCGCTGGACCGCGATCGGAAGCCGCAGCAAGCGGATCATGTTGGTGATGAGCGGCCGCGACCGTCCGATGCGGGCAGCCAGTTCATCGTGGGTGACCCCGAACTCGTCGAGCAACTGTTGGTAGGCGGCAGCCTCTTCCAACGGGTTCAGCTGGACGCGATGGATGTTCTCGAGCAGGGCGTCGCGCAGCATGCTGTCGTCGCCGGTCTCGCGGACGATCGCCGGGATGGTCGCCAGCCCCGCCTGCTGAGCGGCCCGCCACCGCCGCTCCCCCATCACGAGTTGGTACCTCGGCGTCGACTCGCCGGGGACCGCGCGCACGACGATCGGCTGCATCAGCCCGAACTCCTTGATGGAGTGGACGAGTTCCGCGAGCGCCTCTTCGTCGAAGACCTGTCGGGGCTGCTTCGGGTTAGGGTCGATCGCCGCCGGATCGATTTCTCGGTAGACAGCCCCCGACACATTCACCGGACCGCCGATCACCACATCGGCGGCGGCGTCACCCATCTTTCCGAGCGACGACTGCTCACCGTCGGACGGCCCGGTGGGAATGAGCGATGCCAGGCCACGGCCCAGACCGCTGCGCTTGTTCTTGGGCTGAGTCATTCCGATCTCCTCATCTACAACCTCGGCTCTTCACGCAAGCGCTCATCGCCACCCACTCATTGCCACCCCACTCATCGGCGCTCCGCGATCTCACGGCTCGCATCCAGATAGCTCATCGCACCGCGCGACCCCGGGTCGTAGTCGAGGATCGTCATGCCGTAGCCGGGCGCCTCCGACACCTTGACGCTGCGCGGGATGACGGTGCGCAACACCTTGTTACCGAAGTGGGCCCGCACGTCGTCGGCGACCTGATCGGCGAGCTTCGTCCGCCCGTCGTACATCGTCAGGATCACCGTCGAGACGTTGAGCTCCGGATTGAGATGCGCCTTGACCATCTCGATGTTGCGGAGCAGCTGGCCCACACCTTCCAGGGCGTAGTACTCGCACTGGATCGGGATCAGTACCTCGGGCGCGGCCACGAGCGCGTTGATCGTGAGCAGTCCCAGCGACGGCGGGCAGTCGATGAACACGTAGTCGAAATCGTGATTCTTCAGGCCGGCGAGCGCAGTCCGCAGGCGGCCTTCCCGCGCCACCATGCTGACCAACTCGATCTCGGCGCCGGCAAGGTCGATGGTCGCCGGGACGCAATAGAGGCGCTCGCTGTGCGGGCTGCGCTGCATCGCCGCCTCGAGCGGGATCTCGCCGATCAGCACCTCATAGGAAGAGGGGGTGCCCTCGCGGTGCTCGACCCCGAGCGCGGTGCTGGCGTTGCCCTGCGGATCGAGATCGATCACCAAAACGTGCAGCCCCTGCAGTGCGAGGGCGGCCGCGATGTTGACGGCGGTGGTCGTCTTGCCCACGCCGCCCTTCTGGTTGGCGATGGTGAAGACGCGTTGACGCTCCGGGCGGGGCAGCCCGCTCTTGGCGGCGGCGTGCAACAGGCGCACCGCGCGCTCGGCTTCGGCGCCGATCGGGGTGTCGACGGTCGGCGGATCCGGCCACACCTCGGCAGGCACCTCCGCCGGCGGGACTCCGCCATCCCAGGTTTCACGTGAAACATTCGCCTGAGTTGTTTCACGTGAAACATCGCTACGCGTGGCGCCCGGCGCAGCCGGCTCCGAAGCTCGGCTCATCGTCGCGTCCCGGCCGTCGGCCGGTGCTCGTCCGGACTCCGCCGACGCGCCACGACGACGGTCGCGGGTGGATCCAAGAAATCCGCGCAGCATTTCCTCACCCTCACATCGACAGCCCCGAGCGACGTCATCACACGCCGATGCTCGCGGGCTTCATCTTCAGCACGCTCCCCCTTGATGGCCAACATCTGGCCCCCCGGGCGCAACAGAGGCATGCTCCACTTCGTGATCTTGTCCAGGGACGCGACCGCCCTCGAGACCGCTGCGTCCATCTCCCCCACCTGTTGCCGAACCGTCCGCTCCTCCGCCCTGCCGCGCACCACTGTCACGTCGATCTCGAGCTCGTCGATGACCTCGTGCAGGAAATCGCTGCGTCGCAGCAGGGGTTCAATCAGCGTCACCCGGAGGTCCGGGCGCGCCAACGCCAACGGTATCCCGGGCAGCCCGGCGCCACTACCGATGTCGGCAACACGGGCCTCGGCCGGCAGCAACTCGGCGATCGCAGCGCTATTCAATAGGTGACGATCCCAGAGCCGTTCGACCTCCCGCGGGCCGATGAGCCCGCGCTCGACGCCGGCGCCGGCCAGGATCTCGGCGTAGCGGCGCGCAGTCTCCAACGCGGGTCCGAACAAGGTGTCCGCGGCTTCCGGCGCCGTCGACACCTCGTCATGTTTCACGTGAAACATCCTCCGGAATCTCGCGGGGCCGACGCGTCAGGTTGCACCGAACTACATCGATGTAACTCTGCTCGTGGTCAGTCGATGAGGACGACGACGCGACGCGACGGCTCCACGCCCTCGCTCTCGCTGTGCACACCGTCCACCGCCGCGACCGCGTCGTGCACGATCTTGCGCTCGAAGGGCGTCATCGGGGGCAACTCTTCGCGCTCGCCCGTCGCCAGCACTCGCCGCGCCACCTTGTCCCCCAGCGCCGCCAACTCGTCGCGGCGGCGCCGGCGCCAGCGCGCGATGTCGAGCATCAGCCGGCTGCGCTCGCCGGTCTTCTGGTGCACCGCCAGCCGCGTCAACTCCTGCAGCGCGTCGAGCGTCTCGCCCTTGCGGCCGACCAACTTGTTGAGGTCGCTGCCGCCGTCGATGCTGACCACCGCGCGGTCGCCTTCGACATCCAGATCGATGTCGCCGTCGAAGTCGAGAAGGTCGAGCAACTCCTCCAGGTAGTCGCCGGCGATCTCGCCCTCGGCCACCAACCGCTCCTCCAGGTCGTCCGCGCCTGAATCGCCGGCATCCTGCACGGTGTCTTCTGCGTCTTCTCTGGTGGCCTCGACCAATTCCTCGCTGCGTTCAGTCGTCTCAGCGTCAGTCATTTGTGTGTCTCTCCCTGTCCTCCGGTGTCACACCGGTCGTCTTCGGGTTGTCCTGTTGCCCTTCGGCCGCGGAGGCATCCGCCGCGGCGACTACTGAGGGCCGGTCAACGTTTCCGTTTCTTGGGCCGAGCGCCCGGCCGTGGCGTCGCCCCCGGCCGCGGGCTTCGGTTGCCGGAGCCCGACGCTGTCTTGCCCGGACTCCCGCCGGTCGCCTTCGCGTTGGTCGATCCGTTCTCCGATGAGACGTCGACATCGTCGCCGTCGCTCGTCGTGATCTCGTGCGGCTCCGCGGCGGCCGCCTTCGGTTGCTTCTTCGGCTTGGCCCCGGGCGGCGGCGCGTTCTGTGCGCGCCGTTCCTTCGCCTCGAGCTTCTTCGCCTCTTCCTCTTTCGCGATCATCCCGAACACGTAGTGCTGCTGTCCGAACGTCCACACGTTGTTGGCGAGCCAGTAGATGATGATGGCCAGCGGCAGAAACGGCCCGCCGACGACCACGCCGAGCGGGAACACGTACAGCGCAAGCTTGTTCATCATCGCGGTCTGCGGATTGGCTGCCGCTTCCGGGCTCTGCCTCGCGACCGACGCGCGGCTGTTGAAGTAGGTGGCGATGCCAGCCAGGATCATCAAAGGCACGCCGACGCCGATGACCGCCGCCCGGTTGAACGAGGTGAACGCCTCGAGGCCGTGCTGCTGGATCATCGTCGCGCCAAGCGGTGCGCCGAACAGATTCGCATCAAGGAAGTGGCCGACGTCCGCCGCGCTGAACACGTAGTTGCCCAGCGACCGGTTCTCCTCCACGGACAGACCCAGGCGTCCGATCCCCGTCTGGGTCCGGTTGAACGACATGAGCACGTGATAGAGACCGAGGAAGACGGGCACCTGGGCCAGCATCGGCAGACAGCCGAGGATCGGGTTGAACCCGTGCTCGCGCTGCAGCTTCTGCATCTCCAGCGCCATCCGCTGGCGGTCCTTGCCGTACTTCTTCTGCAGCGCCTTGATCTGGGGCTGCAACTCCTGCATCTGCCGCGTGGTGCGGATCTGCCTGACGAACGGCTTGTAGAGGATGGCGCGCAGGGTGAAGACGAGGAACATCACCGCCAGCGCCCACGCGAAGAAATTCTCCGGGCCGAGCACAAAGCTGAACGCCTTGTACCAGACCCACATGATCGCCGACACCGGGTAGTAAATGATGTCCAGGCTGAACCAATTAAACACGCGTCTCGCTCTCTGCTCGCGATGTCCGGGTACCCGTCACATCGTCGGCTGCATCCGGAACTACCCGGTGCTCGTCTGCGTCACCGCACGATTCATGCGAACCGCCGCGGCGCTCCGGTATCGGATCCCATCCTCCCTTATGCCACGGCCCGCATTTCAGCAACCGCACCATGGCCAGCCACCCGCCCTTCACGACGCCGTACTCGGTCAGCGCGTCGACCGCGTACTGGCTACAGGTCGGCATGAAGCGACACGTCGCCGGCCGGAGCGGAGAGATCATGTGGCGGTAGAGCTGAATGACATAGATCAGCGCACGCGCAGCGGACGACCCGATCGAACGCTTCACGGTGCCGCTCCAGACGGTCCGCTCTTCACCAGCGCGCGGCGCAAGGCCGTCCGCAACTCTTGTTCGAGTCGCGCGGAGATGGCGTACCGACTACCCGGCAACGCCCGGATGACCACTCGGTCCGTGGGCTGCAATTCGTCGATGACTGTGCGCGCCACATGGCGCAGCCGTCGGGCGACGCGGTGCCGTTGTACCGCGCTCCCAACGGATTTCGAGACGACGAGCCCGATTCGAGGGCCTTGGTCGTCGACCGCATTGCGCAAGGTGTGCACGACGAGATCGGGCTGCACCGCGCGCACCCCTTGGCTGACCGTGGCACCGAACTCGGACGACCTCGTCATCCGGTACCGCGCCGGAAGCACTGCTAGACCCTGTGTGGGATCACGCAGTCAGCTTGCGGCGACCCTTGGAACGCCGGCTCGACACGATCGCCCGGCCTGCCCGGGTCCGCATCCGCAGCCGGAATCCGTGCACACGCGCGCGGCGCCGGTTGTTCGGCTGAAAAGTCCGCTTGCCCTTGGCCACGGCTGTCTCTCCTCGTTTCCGTCTGGCGCCCACGGCCCACACCAGTGCACAGTCATGCCGGTGGGACGCGGTTGCCGTTGGTAAGCTCGTCCGTCTTGCTTAACCGGCGCGGTCCCCACAAAATCCGTGGGTCGCAGCCGTGCCGCCACGTTCGGGCGACTGTTCGAGGGTACTGACGAGATTTCCCTAGGTCAAACCGCGGTCGGGGCCGCCGCGGCCGGGCTCAGATCTTCACATTCGCCACAGCTGTCACCGTGTTTTGCGCCGACCAAAGTAACCCTCAAACAATGTTGCAGAACGGTTGGCACCCGCGAAGAAAACTGTTAGCTTCTGCCAGTGTCGTTTCGATAACGAAACGGCGGCAGACAACGAAGCGGAGATGCCCACCCAGTCGCGAGCCCACAGACCCAGCAGTACCCCTGTGACGAGCCCCGGCCAGCGGAATCTCAGCCCGTAGACAACCGAACGACGACGACTGTCCGATCTCCACAACCTGTGGATAACTATGTGGACAGTTCGTCATCGTCACTTTGGCCTTCCCTGAAATGGCCGGCGAGGGGGTACGCGTCATTGACAGCTGACCCCGATCCCCCTTTCGTAGCCATCTGGAACACGGTTGTAGCCGAACTCAACGGTGACATCGAAGCGGTCGGAGTGGCGAACGGTGACGCCGGCCCGGTACTCACGCCGCAGCAAAGAGCATGGCTGAAGCTGGTCAAACCTCTGGTCATCACCGAGGGCTTTGCCCTGTTGTCCGTTCCCACCCCCTTTGTCCAGAACGAGATCGAACGCCACCTGCGTGAGCCGATCATCAGCGCCCTGAGCCGTCAGCTCGGTCAGCGCGTCGAACTCGGGGTCCGCATCGCCGCACCCGAAACCTCCGATCCAGACGACGGGTTGAACGGCTTCGGGCCCACATCGACCGTCGCCGACGCCGAGGACATCGACGACGACATCGACGAGGACCAGGCGGCGCTCGCCAGCGCCGAGGAGAGTTGGCCCACCTACTTCTCCCGCCGCGCGCAGAGCGACGTCGCCGACGACGCGGCCGCGGTCAACCTGAATCGCAGATACACCTTCGACACCTTCGTCATCGGTGCGTCCAACCGGTTCGCACACGCGGCGTCGCTGGCCATCGCCGAGGCGCCGGCCCGGGCGTACAACCCGCTCTTCATTTGGGGTGAGTCCGGCCTGGGCAAGACTCACCTCCTGCACGCGGCAGGCAACTACGCCCAACGCCTCTTCCCCGGGATGCGGGTCAAGTACGTCTCCACCGAAGAATTCACCAACGACTTCATCAACTCACTGCGCGACGATCGCAAGGCGTCGTTCAAGCGCAGTTACCGCGACATCGACGTGCTGCTCGTCGACGACATCCAGTTCATCGAGGGCAAGGAAGGTATCCAGGAGGAGTTCTTCCATACCTTCAACACGCTGCACAACGCGAACAAGCAGATCGTCATCTCCTCGGACCGGCCGCCCAAACAGCTGGCGACCCTCGAGGACCGGCTGCGCACCCGATTCGAGTGGGGTCTGATCACCGACGTTCAGCCGCCCGAACTCGAGACCCGCATCGCGATCCTGCGCAAGAAGGCGCAAATGGACCGCCTCGACGTTCCCGGCGACGTTCTCGAACTCATCGCCAGCAGCATCGAACGCAATATCCGCGAACTCGAGGGCGCGCTGATCCGTGTCACCGCGTTCGCATCTCTGAACAAGACGTCGATCGACAAATCGCTCGCCGAGATCGTGCTGCGGGATCTCATCTCCGACGCGTCCACCATGCAGATCAGCACCGCCGCGATCATGGCCGCCACCGCGGAGTACTTCCAAACCACCGTCGAAGAACTGCGGGGTCCCGGAAAGACACGTGCACTCGCACAATCCCGCCAGATCGCGATGTATCTGTGCCGCGAACTCACCGATCTGTCCCTGCCCAAGATCGGCCAGGCGTTCGGCCGCGACCACACCACGGTCATGTATGCCGAGAAGAAGATCCGCGGCGAGATGGCCGAACGACGCGAGGTCTTCGACCACGTCAAGGAACTCACGACGCGAATCCGCCAGCGCGCCAAGCGCTGAACTCCACCCGTTCTGCTCCCCCAAACGCGCTCGCATGCGCCGAGCGGTCCTGTGCGCCCAAAAAATCTTCAAAAAACTTGCGTCCCGTCGGCATCACTTGTCACACGCCGGCCATGTGCACACCCATGTGGACAACTTGGGATCAACCATCGAATGATTCGCCGCTTGTTTCACAACCGCGGCCGTCTCCACAACAGCTGAACAACAACGCCGCATTCATCCACAGGAACTTCACAGGCCCACACAGCCGACATCCAGCGCAGACACCGATTCATCCCCAGTCTCCACAGGCCCTAATACTGTTGCTCGTATATCTCCCTAGAAAGTTCTTCGAAGAAGCCTGCTGGGGAACACGCGAAAACCTCCTGGCTGTGCCCTCTCGACCCCCCGAATGTCAGCGTGATCGATTAGCTTTCAACTTGGAGCCGAAAGCTCTACGGTGGTTCAGCGACAGCCGTTACGGTCGTCACGACGCATCGGTCGAAGACGTGTTGAGACACCAGGAAACCGCTGCTTAGCGCTTGTTGTGAGTTTGATCGAAGGGACTGTATGGACGTGGCGACCACAACCGTTGGTGTCACAGATTTGAAGTTCCGTCTGGTGCGAGAAGACTTCGCCGATGCCGTGGCCTGGGTGGCGCGCAATCTGCCGAACCGGCCGACCGTTCCGGTCCTGGCGGGTGTGCTTCTCACCGGCTCCGAGGATGGGTTGACGATCTCGGGGTTCGATTACGAAGTGTCGGCCGAGGTGCAGGTTGCCGCCGAAATAGCTTCTCCCGGAAGCGTTTTGGTCTCCGGCCGGTTGCTCTCGGACATCACCAGGGCGTTGCCGGCCAAACCCATCGACGTCAGCGTCGAGGGCACCCGGGTGTCGTTGACCTGCGGTAGCGCCAGGTTCTCGCTTCCGACGATGGCGGTCGAGGATTACCCGACGTTGCCTGCCCTGCCCGACGAGACCGGTGTCGTTCCCGCGGACCTGTTCGCCGAGGCCATCGGTCAGGTCGCGGTGGCGGCCGGCCGTGACGACACCTTGCCGATGCTCACCGGCATCCGCGTCGAGATTTCGGGTGAGAACGTGATTTTGGCGGCGACCGATCGCTTCCGTCTTGCAGTTCGCGAGTTGACGTGGTCGACCGCGGCGGCGGACACGGAGGCCGCGGTGTTGGTTCCGGCCAAGACTCTGGCCGAAGCCGCCAAGGCCGGTATCGACGGATCCGAGGTCCACCTTGCGTTGGGATCCGGTGCCGAAGTCGGTAAGGAAGGGCTGCTGGGTATCCGCAGCAACGGCAAGCGCAGCACCACACGTCTGCTCGACGCCGAGTTCCCGAAGTTTCGTCAGCTGTTGCCCACCGAGCACACGGCGATCGCAACCATGGGTGTCGCCGAACTCACCGAAGCGATCAAGCGTGTCGCGCTGGTCGCCGACCGCGGCGCGCAGGTACGCATGGAGTTCGCCGACGATGTCCTGCGGTTGTCCGCCGGCGCCGATGACGTCGGCCGCGCGGAAGAAGATCTGCCGGTCGCGTTCGCCGGTGAGCCGCTGACCATCGCGTTCAACCCGACGTATCTGACTGACGGGTTGGGGTCGCTGCACTCCGAGCGCGTGACATTCGGTTTCACGACACCCAGCCGACCTGCGGTACTGCGGCCCGCAAGCGACGATGATGGGGATGTCGGCGCGACGGGACCCTTCCCGGCTGCGCAGAGCGATTACGTCTATCTGTTGATGCCGGTGCGGCTTCCTGGCTGACCGGCCTGACGCCACGACGGGGGCGCACATGCAATTGGGTCTGGTCGGCCTGGGCAAGATGGGTTTCAACATGCGCCAGCGGCTCCGCGAGGGCGGGCACGAGGTCATCGGCTATGACCCCAGACCGGAAGTCACCGACGTCCCGACGCTCGCGGCACTCGCGGAGGCTCTCGACGCCCCCCGCGTGGTGTGGGTGATGGTGCCGTCGGGACATATCACCGATGAGACCATCACGTCGCTGGCGGAGGTGCTGAGTCCCGGTGATCTGGTGATCGACGGCGGTAACTCCCGCTATACCGAGGACGGACCGCACGCAAAACTTTTGGGAGACAAGGGGATTGCCTTTATCGATGCCGGCGTATCGGGAGGCATCTGGGGGTTGACCGAGGGTTACGGCCTGATGGTGGGCGGCAGCAAAGAAGATGTGGCCCGAGCCATGCCGATATTCGAGACCCTGCGGCCCCCGGGCGAGCTGGCCGACGGATTCGTCCGCGCCGGACCCGTCGGCGCCGGCCACTACGCGAAGATGGTGCACAACGGCATCGAGTACGGCCTGATGATGGCGTACGCCGAGGGGTACGAACTGCTGGCGGCCGAAGATCTGATCGAGGACACCCAGGCCGTCATCCAGGCGTGGACCAACGGGACCGTGGTGAGGTCCTGGCTGCAGCAGCTGCTGGCCAAGGCGCTCAAGGAAGACCCCCAATTCGACGACATCACCGGATACACCGAAGACTCCGGCGAGGGCAGGTGGACGGTGGAGGAAGCCATCAACCACCGTGTCCCGATGCCGGTGATCGCGGCGTCGCTGTTCGCCAGATTCGCGTCGCGCCAAAAGGACTCCCCCACCATGAAGGCGGTGTCGGCGTTGCGTAACCAGTTCGGCGGGCACGCCGTGACGAGGATCAGTGAGTCCGGATAGTTGTACATCAGGAACCTTGCGCTGACCGACTTCCGGTCCTGGGCACGGGTCGAGATCGATCTCTCGCCGGGCCGCACGGTCTTCGTCGGCCCGAACGGTTTCGGTAAGACGAATATCGTTGAGGCACTGTGGTATTCATCGACGCTCGGCTCACACCGCGTCGGTACCGATGCGCCACTGATCCGGGCCGGCGCCCAGCGCGCCGTCGTCTCGACCATCGTCGTGAACGACGGCCGGGAGCTCGCGGTCGATCTGGAGATCAACGCCGGGCGCGCCAACAAGGCCAGACTGAACCGCTCCCCCGTCCGCAGCGCCCGCGAAATCCTCGGTGCCCTGCGGGCGGTGCTGTTCGCACCGGAGGACCTGGCCCTCGTGCGGGGTGACCCCAGCGAACGGCGCAGGTACCTCGACGAACTGGCCACCACCCGGCGACCCCAGGTGGCCGCCATCCGCGCCGATTACGAGAAGGTTCTCAAACAGCGCACGGCGTTGTTGAAGAGCGCCGCGGGCGCCAGATATCGCGGTGATCGCAGCGTGCTGGACACCCTGGACGTGTGGGACGGTCACCTGGCGGCACACGGTTCGCGGCTCATTGCGGCGCGAGTCGACCTGGTGAACCAGCTGGCCCCCGAAGTGGAAAAGGCCTATCAGCTGTTGGCGCCGGCGTCGCGCCCGGCGGCCATCCGCTACCGCAGCGGCGTCGAGCTGGTCGAGAACGAGGCCGCGGCGGGTACCGGCAGCGCGGAGCTGTTCGAAGCAGCGTTGTTGGACGCGCTGGCGCGCCGCCGCGATGCCGAGCTGGAACGCGGCGTCTGTCTGGTGGGCCCGCACCGCGACGATCTGGAGTTGCGGCTCGGCGATCAGGTCGCGAAAGGCTTTGCAAGCCATGGCGAATCGTGGTCGATGGCACTGGCGTTGCGGTTGGCGGCCTATGAACTGCTGCGCGCTGAGGGCGGCGATCCGGTGTTGCTGCTGGACGACGTGTTCGCCGAACTCGACAGCGCCCGCAGGCAGGCGTTGGCCAACGTCGCGGCATCGGCCGAACAGGTGCTCGTCACCGCCGCGGTACACGAGGACATCCCGCAGGATTGGGATGCGGACAAGATCGAGATCACCATGAGCCACGACGACACCTGCCGGATCTCCCAGGTACAAGCGAGAACTCGAGCGAACGAGGATCGAGAATGAGTGCCGACGGCGTGGAACCTCCGCCACACCTGGCCCATCTAAAGGGTATGGATCTGGTGCGTCGCACCTTGGAAGAGGCGCGTGGCGCGGCCCGCAGCCAGGGTAAGGATGTGGGCCGCGGGCGCAGCTCGAGGCCACGCAAGGTCGCGGGTGCGAGTCGGCGGCGCTGGTCGGGTCCGGGTCCGGATTCGCGAGACCCGCAGCCGTTGGCCTCGGCGGCGCGCGACCTCGCGCGCAGCCGCGGCTGGTCGGACCGGGTGGCGCAGGGGTCGGTGTTCGGGCGGTGGAACGCGGTCGTCGGCGAACAGATCGCAGCCCACGCCACCCCGACCGGATTGCAGGACGGGGTGCTCACGGTTTCGGCGGAGTCGACGGCCTGGGCCACCCAGTTGCGGATGGTGCAGGCACAACTTCTGGCCAAGATCGCCGCCGCCGTCGGCGACGGTGTGGTGAAGTCACTGAAGATCGTCGGCCCGGTGGCCCCGTCGTGGCGCAAAGGCCGCTATCACATCGCCGGCCGAGGTCCCCGCGACACGTATGGTTGACGGGGGGTTTTCGCAGTTGGCTGAGAGCCGCGAGAACGCCACGAGCGCCTTTCTCAAGCGTCATCACGCACCTTCGGCCGAAAAATTCCATTTACGGCGCAAATAGGTGAGTAGAAACGCTGCCTCAGAGTCGGTGCTGACGGTGCGTGACGGTAGACTGGTTTCATGACTTGCCGGCGGTGACAGATGACCGCCTGAGCCCCACCCCCAAAGAGAGTAGGGAAGCCTCCGCGTGGCTGCTGCGAAGAAGAAAGCCCAGGAACAATACGGCGCCGATTCGATCAAGGTGCTCGAAGGCCTCGAAGCCGTCCGCAAGCGTCCCGGTATGTACATCGGGTCCACCGGTGAGCGGGGCCTGCACCACCTGATCTGGGAGGTTGTGGACAACGCGGTCGACGAGGCCATGGCCGGCTTCGCCACCGAAGTCTCGGTCCGGCTCCTCGACGACGGCGGCGTGGAGGTCACCGACAACGGCCGCGGTATCCCGGTGGCCATGCACTCGACCGGCATCCCCACCGTCGACGTGGTGATGACGGTGCTGCACGCAGGCGGCAAGTTCGAAGAAGGGGCCTACAGCGTCTCCGGCGGGCTTCACGGCGTCGGCGTCTCGGTGGTGAACGCGCTGTCCACCAGGCTGGAAGCCGATATCTGCACCGATGGCTACGAGTGGTTCCAGACCTACGACAACTCGGTGCCCGGCACTCTCAAGCAGGGTGAGAAGACCAAGAAGACCGGCACCACCATCAGGTTCTGGGCCGATCCCAACGTCTTCGAGACCACCAACTACGACTTCGAGACGGTCGCGCGCCGCCTGCAGGAGATGGCCTTCCTCAACAAGGGGTTGACCATCACGCTGTCCGACGAGCGTGTCAGCGCAGACGAAGTCACCGACGAGGTCGTCAGCGACACCGCCGAGGCCCCGAAGTCGGCCGAGGAGAAGGCCGCCGAAGCGGCGGCGCCGCACAAGGTGAAGCACCGCACCTTCCACTACCCCGGCGGACTGGTCGACTTCGTCAAGCACATCAACCGGACGAAATCGCCCATCCACCAGAGCATCGTGGACTTTTCGGGCAAGGGCGAAGGTCACGAAGTCGAGATCGCGCTGCAGTGGAACGCCGGCTATTCGGAGTCGGTGCATACCTTCGCCAACACGATCAACACGCATGAGGGCGGTACCCACGAGGAGGGCTTCCGCGCGGCGCTGACGTCCGTGGTCAACAAGTACGCCAAGGACAAGAAGCTGCTAAAGGACAAGGATCCGAACCTCACCGGCGACGACATCCGCGAGGGCTTGGCCGCGGTGATCTCGGTCAAGGTCGCCGAACCGCAGTTCGAGGGCCAGACCAAGACCAAGCTGGGCAACACCGAGGTCAAGTCGTTCGTGCAGAAGATCTGCAACGAGCAGCTGAGCCACTGGTTCGAGGCCAACCCGGCTGAGGCGAAAACCGTAGTGAACAAAGCGGTTTCGTCGGCCCAGGCGCGTATCGCCGCCCGCAAGGCGCGCGAGTTGGTGCGCCGCAAGAGCGCCACGGACATCGGCGGGCTGCCCGGCAAGCTGGCGGACTGCCGCTCCACCGACCCGCGTAAGTCGGAACTGTATGTGGTGGAGGGTGATTCGGCAGGCGGCTCGGCGAAGAGCGGTCGCGACTCGATGTTCCAGGCGATCCTGCCGTTGCGCGGCAAGATCATCAACGTCGAGAAGGCCCGCATCGACCGCGTCCTGAAGAACACCGAGGTCCAGGCCATCATCACCGCGCTGGGCACGGGCATTCACGACGAGTTCGACATCTCCAAACTGCGCTATCACAAGATCGTATTGATGGCCGACGCCGACGTGGACGGGCAGCACATCTCGACGCTGCTGCTGACGCTGTTGTTCCGGTTCATGAAGCCGCTGATCGAGAACGGCCACGTGTTCCTGGCGCAGCCGCCGCTGTACAAGCTGAAGTGGCAGCGCTCCGATCCGGAGTTCGCCTACTCCGACCGTGAACGCGACGGTCTGCTGGAAGCCGGCCGCAAGGCGGGCAAGAAGATCAACGTCGACGACGGCATCCAGCGCTACAAGGGTCTGGGCGAGATGGACGCCAAGGAGCTGTGGGAAACCACCATGGATCCGTCCGTGCGGGTGCTGCGCCAG
Source organism: Mycobacterium barrassiae (assembly GCF_025822765.1). Classification (GTDB taxonomy): domain Bacteria; phylum Actinomycetota; class Actinomycetes; order Mycobacteriales; family Mycobacteriaceae; genus Mycobacterium; species Mycobacterium barrassiae. Next base: position 367,455 of record NZ_JACKUK010000029.1, read on the forward strand.
GTCACGCTGGACGACGCGGCCGCGGCCGACGAACTGTTCTCGATTCTCATGGGCGAGGACGTCGAAGCGCGCCGCAGCTTCATCACGCGTAACGCCAAAGACGTTCGTTTCCTTGATGTTTGATCCGCATCGCATCGACAATATTGACGATTTAAGGCTGAAAACACATGACTGATACCACGTTGCCCCCTGGCGGCGGCGAATCCGATCGCATCGAGCCTGTCGATATTCAGCAGGAGATGCAGCGCAGCTACATCGACTACGCGATGAGCGTCATCGTCGGCCGCGCGTTGCCGGAGGTGCGTGACGGCCTCAAGCCGGTGCACCGCCGCGTGCTGTACGCGATGTTCGACTCGGGCTTCCGGCCCGACCGCGGCCACGCCAAATCGGCACGATCGGTGGCCGAGACGATGGGCAACTACCACCCGCACGGCGACTCGTCGATCTACGACACCCTTGTCCGGATGGCCCAGCCGTGGTCGCTGCGCTACCCGCTGGTCGACGGTCAGGGCAACTTCGGTTCGCCGGGCAACGATCCGCCGGCCGCCATGCGTTACTGCGTGACCGGCGATGCATTGGTGCGGCTGCCGTTTGGGCAGTCGCTACGTATCTCAGACGTCGTACCCGGTGCTCGGCCGAACACAGACCACGTTGTGGACGCAAAGGTTCTGGACCGCCACGGCAATCCGGTTGCAGCGGATCGCCTCTTCCACTCCGGTGAGCATCAGACCTACACCGTCCGCACCGCGGAAGGCTACGAGGTCACCGGCACGGCGAACCATCCGCTGCTGTGCCTGGTGAGCGTCGCGGGCGTGCCCACGCTGCTGTGGAAGTTGATCGAGGAGATTCGTCCTGACGATCGCGTGGTGATTCAGCGGACTCCACCGACGGAATTCGGCGGAGCTGATCGGCACGACACGCTTGAGGCGCTTCTTTTGGGCGCTCTAATCAGCGAGGGGTTCGTTTCGCGGCGGCGGGCTGGCTTCAACAATCTTGACCGCGACTACTTCAATATGGTGGTCGCCGCCTATGACATCGTCGTCGGGGGACCCCGTTACGTTTCGGAGCGGACCATCCTGTCTGGCTCGAGTCTGCTGGAGCTGGACGTCCACAACTTGACCGCACTCCGTAGAACTCGCTTGGCCTGCTTGGTGGGCCAGCGATCTGCCGACAAGGCCGTTCCCGACTGGATGTGGCAGTCTGCGGCGGCAGTGAAGCGAGCCTTCCTTCAATCGTTGTTTGAAGGCGACGGGTCGTGTTCTGCCCTCCCCCGCAACACGATTCAAATCTCCTACTCGACCAGAAGCGGTCGGTTGGCCAAGGATGTCCAACAGATGTTGTTGGAGTTCGGGGTTATCTCACGCCGCTATCTCCATGCGACAGGTGAACACAAAGTCGTCATCACGAACCGTGCGCACGCCGATATGTTTGCGAAACAGGTTGGTTTTGGCGGCGCGAAGCAGTCCAAACTGTCCCGATTGTTGGAGGCGCTGCCTGATAAGGCTTCCGGCCCGGACACGGACCACGTTCCCGGTCTCGCTACTTTCATCCGCGCTCACAGCGGTGGCCGTTGGGTTGATAAGGAGTGGCTGCGAAAGCACAACATCGATCGACTATCTCGGTGGCAGCGTGACGGAGCTGAAATTCTCAGCCATATCGCCGACCGAGATGTTCGTGCCATCGCGTCGGACTTGACCGACGGCAGGTTCTACTTCGCGAAGGTCACCTCGGTGACAGATGCGGGCGTCCAGCCGGTGTACAGCCTGCGAGTGGACACGGACGACCACGCCTTCATCACCAACGGCTTTGTCAGTCACAACACCGAGGCGCGTCTCACGCCGCTGGCGATGGAGATGCTGCGTGAAATCGACGAGGAGACAGTCGATTTCATCCCGAACTACGACGGGCGCGTGCAGGAACCGACGGTCCTGCCGAGCCGGTTCCCGAACCTACTCGCCAACGGCTCCGGTGGCATCGCGGTCGGCATGGCCACCAACATGCCGCCGCACAACCTGCGCGAGCTCGGCGAGGCGGTGTTCTGGTGCCTGGAGAACCACGACGCCGATGAAGAGGCGACGCTGGCCGCGGTCACCGAACGGGTCAAGGGGCCCGACTTCCCGACCGCAGGCCTGATCGTCGGCTCGCAGGGCATCAGCGACACCTACACGACCGGGCGCGGGTCGATCCGGATGCGCGGCGTCTGCGAAATCGAAGAGGACAGCCGCGGCCGCACCGGCATCGTCATCACCGAACTGCCGTATCAGGTCAACCACGACAACTTCATCACCTCTATCGCGGAGCAGGTCCGCGACGGCAAGCTGGCAGGCATCTCGAACATCGAGGACCAGTCCAGTGACCGCGTCGGGTTGCGCATCGTCGTCGAGCTCAAGCGCGACGCTGTGGCCAAGGTGGTTCTGAACAACCTCTACAAGCACACCCAGCTGCAGACCAGCTTCGGCGCCAACATGCTGGCCATCGTCGACGGCGTGCCGCGCACGCTGCGCCTCGACCAGCTGATCCGCCACTACGTCAACCATCAACTCGATGTCATCGTGCGGCGCACGACCTACCGGTTGCGCAAGGCCAACGAACGGGCCCACATTCTGCGCGGTCTGGTCAAGGCGCTCGATGCCCTCGACGAGGTGATCGCCCTGATCCGGGCGTCGGAGACCGTCGACGTCGCCCGCGCCGGCCTGATCGAGTTGCTCGACATCGACGAGATCCAGGCGCAGGCCATCCTCGATATGCAGCTGCGACGGCTCGCCGCCCTGGAGCGTCAGCGCATCATCGACGACCTGGCCAAGATCGAGGCCGAGATCGCCGACCTCGAGGACATCCTGGCCAAGCCGGAGCGCCAGCGCGCCATCGTGCGCGACGAGCTCAAGGAGATCGTCGACAAGTACGGCGACGATCGCCGGACCAGGATCATCGCCGCAGACGGCGACGTCTCCGACGAGGATCTGATCGCGCGCGAAGAGGTGGTCGTCACGATCACCGAGACGGGCTACGCCAAGCGGACCAAGTCCGATCTCTACCGCAGCCAGAAGCGTGGCGGTAAGGGTGTGCAGGGCGCGGGCCTGAAGCAGGACGACATCGTCAACCACTTCTTCGTCTGCTCCACCCATGACTGGATCCTGTTCTTCACGACGCAGGGCCGGGTCTACCGGGCCAAGGCGTACGACCTGCCCGAGGCGTCGCGCACGGCGCGCGGTCAGCACGTCGCCAATCTGCTGGCCTTCCAGCCGGAGGAGCGCATCGCGCAGGTCATCCAGCTCAAGAGCTACGAGGATGCGCCGTATCTGGTGCTGGCCACCCGCAACGGTCTGGTCAAGAAGTCCAAGCTCACCGACTTCGACTCGAACCGCTCCGGCGGCATCGTCGCGGTGAACCTGCGCGACGGCGACGAGCTGGTGGGTGCGGTGCTCTGCTCGGCGGAGGACGACCTGCTGCTGGTGTCCGCCAAGGGCCAGTCGATCCGCTTCTCAGCTACCGATGAGGCGCTGCGTCCGATGGGTCGCGCCACGTCCGGTGTGCAGGGCATGCGGTTCAACGAAGAGGACCGACTGCTGTCGCTCAACGTGGTGCGGGAGAACACGTACCTGCTGGTCGCGACGTCCGGCGGCTACGCCAAGCGCACAGCGATCGACGAGTACCCGGTCCAGGGTCGCGGTGGCAAAGGGGTGTTGACGGTCCAGTTCGACAAGCGGCGTGGCAGTCTTGTCGGAGCGTTGATCGTCGATGACGACACAGAGCTGTACGCCATCACCTCGGGTGGAGGTGTCATCCGGACCGCGGCTCGCCAGGTGCGCAAGGCCGGGCGGCAGACCAAGGGCGTTCGGTTGATGAACCTGGGAGAGGGCGACACACTGGTTGCCATCGCGCGCAACGCCGAGGAAGGCGACAGCACCGACGAGGTCAACACCGACGTCGGCGAGTAGGCCGGCAGGTGTGACCAGTAGTGACCAGTTAGGAGCCGTAGGTGAGCTCACCGAACGAGCCCGGGTATCCGCGCGCGGCCGAGGGAGGCGCGAACGGCTCCGGTTCGGGTCCCGCTGCAGAGGGCGGCTCCGCGGGCCCTGCCCCAGCACGCGGTCCGCAACCGAGCGGGACGGGCCCCGAGCGCATCGCCGACCCCGCCGACGTCCCGCCATGGCAGCGGGGCCGTGGGCCGAAGCCGGCGAACAGGGCACCCGAGGGGGCCGCGCGGCCAGAGGCGCCGCGTCCTGACGCACCACGGCGCGGCAACGGCGGCCCGGCGAGCCCCTCCCCAGGCATGGATGCTCGACTCAACCGGTTCCTGACCGGCGGCGCGCCGTCGCCGTCCGAGCAGGACGCCGGCGGGTGGGCCGATCCGTCCGAGCAGCGGCCGGAAGGACCCGCGCGGCCGGAGGGGCCGCGAGGTGATCAGCCTGCGCGGCCCGAACAACCCGCGCGAGGCGAACAGCCCCCGCGGTCCGAACCGCCCACGCGCGCAGAGCAGCCGTCGCGCCCTGAGCCGCCCACCCGAGCAGAGGCGCGCCCGGATACGCCCGCGCGGCCCGATCAGTACGCCAGCGAGATCCCCGATCTGTCCGGCCCGCCGCGCGCCACGACGCGCAAGCCGGCGACCGAGCGCTCGGGACAGGAACCGGCCGGCCGGCCAGGAGGTCGGCTGCAGGTTGGCACCCGCCACCAGGGCCCCGTTCGGGCGAGCATGCAGATCCGACGGGTCGACCCGTGGAGCGTGCTGAAGGTCTCGGCGGTGTTGTCCGTCGCGCTGTTCTTCGTCTGGATGATCGCCGTCGCGTTCCTGTATCTGGTGCTCGGCGGCATGGGCGTCTGGAGCAAGCTGAACAGCAACGTCGGCGACCTGCTGACCAGCGCCAGCGGTACCTCCGGCGGTGAGCTGGTGTCCAGCGGAACGATATTCGGTGGCGCGGCGCTCATCGGACTGGTCAACATCGTGCTGTTGACGGCGATGGCGACCGTCGGCGCGTTCATCTACAACCTCACGACCGACATCGTCGGCGGCGTCGAGGTCACGCTGGCCGACCGCGACTGATTCGACTCTGCGCTCACGGCGGCGAAAAGCCGTGCGATCGGCGCCCTCAGCGCAGAGTCAACGTGTCCAGGCTCACCCCCGGCCCCGCAGCGCATCCGCGGTTTGGGCGGGAGCTTACGATTGCGGTAGTCTCGTCGCTCGGCCGTACCGGCAGAACGGGGCTATAGCTCAGGCGGTTAGAGCGCTTCGCTGATAACGAAGAGGTCGGAGGTTCGAGTCCTCCTAGCCCCACGGAAAGGTTCACACCATGAGGGTTGTGGTGCTGCTCGCCACAGCGGTCGCGGCGGTTGTCGCCGTGACGCTCTGGCGGTCTCGGCACGGAGTCGAGGTGTGGCACGCGGCGGCCGACGTGCCGGCCTGAATCATCCCGTCGAGGGGCCTTAGCTCAGTTGGTAGAGCGCTGCCTTTGCAAGGCAGAAGTCAGGGGTTCGAATCCCCTAGGCTCCACTCACACCAGTCATTCGTCGCTGGGGGCGATCAACCCGAGACCACCGTCGTAGCGCGGGTACAGCAGCCGGCCCCGCCCGCTCGCGGGCTCTGTGTAGAACAAGAAGTGCAGATTCTGCTCGCGCATCCGATCCTCAGCGGCGGCGTCGGTCAGTGTCGGCACCGGATGCGAGTTGACGACCAGTGGCACCGGAGGGGTGGCGGCTGCAGGCGACCACGACCACCCGGGCGGGTACATCTGGTGCTGACGTGCCAGCCGAAGGCCGGACGGTCCTGCGCGATACACCACCGCGTCCTCCCCGGCCTCGAAATCGGCGAACAGATACACGTCGTAGTCCATCGCATCCATCGCCGCGACCGCCTCCAGCGGTGTAATCCGTTGCAGAACATAACTTTTGCGGCGGACCAGCTGCGCGTCGGAGTGGGCGGCGAGCAGACGGCGTGACAAATCGGGCCACGGCCCGGGACGCCACGGCCCCCACACACGCACGATCTGGCGGTCCAGGCGGGACAGGGCCGTCGGCAGATCGCCCAGCCCTGCCGTGACCACCTGCGCTCGGGTCGGCACGCCGCGCACCGACAGGTTCACCTGGACGAGCTGCTTCGCATCCCCGATGGTGGCCACCCGAACCCGCGCGCCCCCAGTGATTCCACGATGCTGCAGCACCCTGCCGACACCACGCGCAATGTAGTAGGCATCGCTCGCGCGCAGCGAACCGTCCGAAAGCACGGAGACTTCGGGAAACTCGGGCGCGCAGGGGGATTCGACCTCGGGTCCGAGGCGGTCAATCATCGTTCTCTCCATGTTCTCGTCCCCCGAACTGCGCAGACGTAAGAAGGCTTACGCGTCGCCGGGGGCCGGGAAAAGGGCCGAAAGGCCCTACACGGACCACAGAGCCTCGACAAAAGTTGGGCCAGAATCGATGCGGACGCGAGTTAGCTATAGGAGGCTCGATTGAGCGACTACGAAGTGAAGATGATTGTGTTGTCGACCGACGACCTGGATGAGTCGATCCGGTTCTACAGCGAGACCCTCGGGATGCCACTGAAGTTCCGCGACGGCACCCACTTCGCAGCCCTCGACGGTGGACCCGTCACGCTGGCGCTGGCGACCGCAGTGGACCACCCCATCCACGGTCAAGTGGTGGTCGGCGTCAAGACCGCCGACGTCGACGCCGCCGCGAAAGCCATTGAGGCCAGCGGTGGCGGCATCGTCAAAGGTCCGTACGACGACGCACACGAACGCCGCGCCGTGGTCTACGACAACAAGGGCAACGGATTGGTGTTCTACAGCCCGCTGGCGCGGTAAGCGCCGAAGGTCAGGGCTTGGGCGAAACCTCGACGCTGGGCGCCAGCGGCGACGGGTCCGGCTGCGTCGAACGGCGCACGATCGAGAACGCCACCGCTCCCCCGGCCAGCACCACTACGCCCAGCGCAGCGAGCAGCAGCGGCCGCTTGCGCCGTCGCGTGCGCGCCTTCTGCAGCGCCTGCGGGAGGTTTGACACGACCTCCTGCGCGGCAGCCAACTCCTGCGCGATGGTCTCCTGCGCGGCGGCCAGCTCCTCGCTCAGCTGAGCCTTCAGCCGGCTGCGCCGGTACAGGTCACCGATCCAGTCCGCCGAGGACTGCGCCCCGTCCAGGCTCAGGCCCACAGCCCCGCGCGTGACGTCGACCGGACCGACCGCCGAGTATTTGAGGCCGCGCGACAAGCGCTGCCCAGGGGTCAATCGAGTCTCGGTCTTCGAAGGCATAACGCACCTCTTTCGCGGGCTGAAAGGGAATTGCTACCAGACTGCCACCATCGGCAACACAGCGGTGCCCGTTGGGCATCGAACGGGGCGTGGCACACTGGCATGCCGTGACGAGCCCCATTCAGACAGCGACCGCGACGCTGCACACCAACCGCGGCGACATCAAGATCGCCCTCTTCGGAAACCACGCGCCCAAGACCGTCGCCAACTTCGTGGGACTGGCACAGGGCACCAAGGACTACAGCACCGGGAACGCCTCGGGCGGATCGTCGGGCCCGTTCTACGACGGCATGATCTTCCACCGGGTGATCGACGGATTCATGATCCAGGGCGGCGATCCCGAGGGCACCGGCCGCGGCGGCCCCGGCTACGAGTTCGCCGACGAGTTCCACCCCGAGTTGCAGTTCGACAAGCCCTACCTGCTCGCCATGGCGAACCGGGGGCCGGGGACCAACGGCTCGCAGTTCTTCATCACGGTCGGCAAGACGCCGCACCTGAACCGCAAGCACACGATCTTCGGCGAGGTCGTCGACCCCGAGTCGCAGAAGGTGGTCGATGCGATCGCGTCGACGCCCACCGATCAGCGCGACCGGCCGACCGATCCGGTCGTCGTCGAGTCGATCACCATCGCCTGACTCTAGGAGCCAGCGAAACCGGCGGCTGTCAGGTCGTCGAGCACACGCAGCGGGTCGGTGCCCAGGTCCCACCGGGTGAAGACAAGTAGCCGACCGTCAACCGTGTCGATCTCGAGCAGACGCGTCTTGCGGCCGATCCGGCGGAACTCCGTGATCCGGATCAGCTTGATATCGGGCGGCCGCAGTTCGGTTTCACGCCACAGTCCGCGGCTGACGAGGGCGTCATTTTTGATTGCCAGCTTCGGCCGCGCTCGCCAGGACAAGATTGCGAACGCAAGTAAGCCGATTGCGGCAACGCTCACCAAAACGCGCCCCGGAGGGTCTGTGATCAGGGTCACAGCACCTACAGCCAAGATAATTCCACCTATGCCGCATGCCGCGATGCCCACAGGGGACGGGCTCCACTCAGTTTGCTGCATGGGTTGTGCACATCCTTTTACCGTGGCTAATGAACTTATCCACAAGTGCTATCCCCAATGGGGATGAATCACAACGGTGTGATCTGGTGTCCGGGAGGTTGCTAAACGGGTAACGCTCGGCAACCGGGTTGAATCCATACCACTCGTTGTGTCACTCAGCGCCAGCGCATCGTGAGCAACAGACCGCTGATCATGAAAGCGAACGCGATCGCGTAGTTCCACGGCCCGAGATCGGCCATGAACGGAATGGCGGAGGCCGCCAGTTGGAACACCAGCAGCCACGCGAGCCCGATCAGCATCAGGCCGATGAAAAACGCCACGAACCACGTGCTCGACGGCCCGGCCTTGACCTTGACCGGGGTCCGGCTCACCGGGCTGATGGTGAAGTCGTTCTTCTTGCGAACCTTGGACTTGGGCATGGGTACCTTCAGGACAGACGGCGTCACACGGTGCGACGATGTACGTAGCCTATCGCAGGCCTATCGCAGGCCTATCGCACCTCAACCGCACCTCGACCGCAGTCACCGTCCCCCTGGAGACCAGCCAATGGCGCCGACGACCAAGTCCGCATGGCGCTTCGGCGTGCCGGTGGTCTGCCTGTTGGCCGGACTGCTACTGGCGGCGACGCACGGCGTGTCCGGGGGCGGCGAGATCAGGCGTAGCGACGCCCCACGCCTCGTCGACCTCGTCCGTGAGGCCCAGCAATCGGTGGATCGGCTGACCGCCGAGCGCGACGCGCTCGTGACCGCCCTGGACACTCATCACGGCGGGACGCCGGGGGCCGATGCCGCCCTGGTGGCGATCACCGAACGGTCGGCCCGTCTCGCCGTCGAGGCCGGCCTCGAGCCGATGCGCGGACCGGGCCTGGTGGTGACCCTCAACGACGCGCAGCGTGACGCTCAGGGCCGATTTCCCCGCGACGCCTCCCCCGACGACCTTGTCGTGCACCAGCAGGACATCGACGCCGTGCTGAACGCGCTGTGGAGCGCGGGCGCGGAGGGCATCCAGATGCAGGACCAACGCATCATCGGAACCTCAGCGCCGCGCTGCGTCGGCAACACGCTCCTGCTCAACGGCCGCACGTACAGCCCGCCGTACGTCATCACCGCGATCGGTGACGCCCCGGCCATGCAGGCCGCGCTGGCCGCCGCTCCCCTGGTGACGCTCTACCGGCAGTACGTCGTGCGCTTCGGATTGGGCTACAGCGAGGAACCCCGCGCGCAGGTGGAGCTCGTCGGACACTCGGGACCGGTGCGCATGCAGTACGCCAAACCGGCGGGACCGGTCGGCTATTAGGGCGATTTGTGTGCGTTTAGGAGCGGTGAGCGCGCCCGAGTGCACACAAATCGCGGGCGGTAGCCTGGTCCGATGCAGGTTCTGGTCGTCGACAACTACGACAGCTTCGTGTTCAACCTGGTCCAGTACCTGGGCCAACTCGGGGTGCACGCTGAAGTCTGGCGCAACGACGACGACCGCCTGGCCACCGCCGCCGACATCGACACCGTCGCGGCGAGGTTCGACGGCGTGCTCCTCTCCCCCGGCCCCGGCACCCCCGAGCGGGCCGGCGCGTCGATCCCACTCGTCAAAGCCTGCGCGGCCGCGAACACACCGCTGCTCGGCGTATGCCTGGGCCACCAGGCCATCGGTGTGGCGTTCGGCGGCACCGTCGACCGGGCGCCCGAGCTGCTGCACGGCAAGACCAGCACCGTCTACCACACGAATACCGGTGTGCTGCAAGGTCTTCCGGACCCATTCACGGCGACGCGCTACCACTCGCTGACCATCCTCCCCGAGACGATGCCCGCCGAACTCGAGGTGACCGCGCGCACCGAGGGCGGCGTCGTCATGGGAGTGCGCCACGTCGAACTGCCGATCCACGGCGTCCAGTTCCACCCCGAGTCGATCCTGACCGAAGGCGGCCACCGGATGCTGGCGAACTGGCTGGGCTACTGCGGTGCCGCGCCCGACGAGGCGCTGGTGCGTCAGCTGGAGGACGAAGTGGCCGGGGCGGTCGCCGCCGCTACGACGCGAAGCTCAGCGTAATCCGGCTGTCGAAGTTCACCCCGCTGCCCGGAGACGGACTCTGGGTCACCACGGCATTGGTGCGCTGACCGCTGTTCTGCACGTCGGCAGCCCGGTCGAGTACGCCGGTCCAGCCCAGCGCCCGCAGCCGCGGCTCGGCATCGGTCCAGAACATGCCGCGCACGTCGGGCATGACGAACTGGTTGCCCCGCGACACCTGCAGCTGAATCACCGTGTCGACCGGAACCGTCTGCCCCGCAGGTGGATTGGTGCCGACCAACTGGCCGGCCGGACTGGTGTCGTCGACCTCGACCGGGACGGTCTTGGTGAAGCCCGACGCGGTCAGGATCTGCACGGCGCTGTCCTGCGACTGACCCTTCACGTCAGGGACCGGACGGGTCTCCGGGCCCGCCCCGAGCACGATGGTGATTTCGTTGGTGATCGCCGACGTCTGATTGACCGGCGGGTTCGTGCCGAGAACCTTGTCCTTCATCTCAGGCGTCGACGGTGACGATGAGGGCCTGAAATTCACGAAGCCCGCATCGGTGAGCTTCTCGACCGCCTCGTCGTAGCTGAGGCTCCTGACGTCGGGAATCTCGCGCTGCTCGGGGCCGGTGGACACGTTGATGGTGATCTCGTCGCCGGCGTCCACCGACGCGTTGGCGGCCGGATCGGTGCTGATCACATGGTCGGGCGCGACGTTGGAATCCGGCTTCTGCTGGGTGCGGGTCCGGAATCCGCGATTCTGGAGTTCGGCGATCGCGTCCGCCGACGCCTGACCGCTCACATCCGGCACCTGGACGTCGCGGGTGGTGCCGCCGAACATGTTGATCGCCAGCGTCACCACCACCGTCAGCACGGCCAGCACCGCGACCGCGATGAGCCACCGGGTGACCGAGCCGCGGCGTTCCCGTTCGTAGTACTGGGGCTGCGCCCGCACGACGGGATCGATGCGCTCGGTCCGGTGATCGCTCGGCGGCGCCGACAGCAGCGAGCTGCGCTCGGCGTCGGTGAACACCTTCGGCGCATCGGGCTTCTCGCCGCTGTGCACCTTCACCAGATCGGCGCGCATCTCCGCCGCGGTCTGATACCGGTTGTCGGGGTTCTTGGCCAGCGCCTTGAGCACGACGGCGTCCAGCTCGGGGGCGATGCCCTCCTGGCGCCGTGACGGCGGTTCCGGATCTTCGCGGACGTGTTGATACGCCACTGCCACCGGCGAATCGCCGACGAAAGGTGGCTCGCCAGTGAGGATTTCGTATAGCACGCAACCCAGCGAGTACACATCCGACCGCGCGTCGACCTTCTCGCCGCGCGCCTGCTCGGGGGACAGGTACTGCGCGGTGCCGATCACCGCAGCGGTCTGGGTGACGCTGTTTGCGTCGGCCAGCGCCCGCGCGATGCCGAAGTCCATCACCTTCACCGCGCCGGTCTCGCTGATCATGATGTTGGCCGGTTTGACGTCGCGGTGAATGATCCCGTGCTGGTGGCTGAAGTTCAGCGCCTGGCACGCGTCGGCGATGACCTCGATGGCCCGGCGCGGTTCCATCGGCCCCTCGGTGTGCACGATGTCGCGCAGGGTGACGCCGTCGACGTACTCCATCACGATGTAGGGCAGCGGCCCGTTGGGCGTCTCGGCCTCACCGGTGTCGTAGACGGCGACGATCGCGGGGTGGTTCAGGGCCGCGGCGTTCTGGGCTTCCCGGCGGAAGCGCAGGTAGAAACTTGGGTCGCGGGCCAGATCCGCACGCAGCACCTTGACGGCCACGTCGCGGTGCAGCCGCTGATCGCGCGCCAAATGGACCTCGGACATACCGCCGAAGCCCAGGATCTCGCCGAGTTCGTACCGGTCGGACAGGTGTTGCGGGGTGGTCATTGTGATGTCTGTTCTGAAGCTGAGAGGCGCTGGGCCTGCCGCTCCGTGGGCGAGGACGTCACCTGCACCGTTGCCGGGGCCGCCATCGCATGGTGTCGGGTTACCCCGAATTCTGCTCCACCATGACGGATGGCCCCCTGTCCGGTCCAATTCGGCATCGCCGTCGGCGAGAACGGGGTGGTCTCGGTGATCGTGTTGGTGATGGTCGGCGGTGGTGTCTGCTCCTGCTCCTTACGGTCCTGCGCGTTGAGCACGATGAGGATCGCGATGACGATCGCCAGGGCACCGAGCACGCCGGCGGCCCACAGCAGCGCCCGCTGGCCCGACGAGAACGTGCCGCGCGCCGGGGGAGGGGGAGTGCGATGGCTTCCGGTGGCCGGGCGGGGCCGGGCGACCGGCGCCGGCGCGCGCCCGGTCAGATCTGCGGCGGCTCGCGCCTGGGCTGCCGACGGGACCGCCGCGGGTGTGGCGCGGCCGAGCGACGGCGCCTGGTTGGGTCGCGGCGGACGTCGGCCCGAACGCACGGCGGCGACCGCGTCGGCGAACAGACCGCCGGAGCGGTAGCGCATCCCCGGGTTCTTGACGAGGGTGATCTCGATCAGCTCGCGCACGTTGGGCGGCAGATCGGCGGGCAACGGCGGCGGCGTCTCCTTGATGTGCTTCATCGCCACGGTCAGCGCGCCGTCACCGGTGAAGGGCCGCTTGCCGGAAACAGATTCGTAGCCAACAACTCCCAGCGAGTACACGTCGCTGGCGGCCGTCGCGTCATGGCCGAGCGCCTGCTCGGGCGCGATGTATTGGGCGGTGCCCATCACCATGCCGGTCTGGGTCACCGGAGCGGCGTCCACCGCCTTGGCGATGCCGAAGTCGGTCAGCTTCACCTGGCCGGTCGGCGTGATGAGGATGTTGCCCGGTTTGACGTCGCGGTGCACCAGCCCTGCGTCGTGTGCGACCTGGAGGGCGCGGCCCGTCTGCTCGAGCATGTCGAGCGCGTGGCGCAGCGACAGCCGGCCGGTGCGCTTGAGCACCGAGTTCAGCGGTTCGCCGTTGACGAGTTCCATCACCAGGTAGGCGGTGCGGCCCTCACCGTCCATGTCGGTTTCGCCGTAGTCGTACACACCGGCGATGCCCGGGTGGTTCAGCATCGCGACGGTGCGCGCCTCGGCGCGAAAGCGTTCGACGAACTCGGCGTCCTCGGAGTACTCCGCCTTGAGCACCTTGATCGCGACCCGACGCCCGAGGCGGGAGTCGATACCCTCCCAGACCTGGCCCATGCCGCCGGTGGCGATCAGCCGCTGCAGCCGGTAGCGGCCCGACAGCGTCGCCCCGACGCGCGGGCTCATGACTCGCCTCCGGCAAGGTGACTCACGTCTCGCCTCCGGTCCGGGCGCTCATGTGCCCTCCCTCAGCGCAGCGGCGATCGCAGCACGTCCGATGGGGGCGGCCAGGGCCCCTCCGGTCGCGGACAGGCGATTGCCCCCGTTTTCGACCAGCACGGCGACGGCAACCTTCGGTGCCTGCGCAGGGGCGAATGCGATATACCAGGCATGCGGTGGAGTGTTGCGCGGATCGGTGCCGTGCTCCGCTGTGCCGGTCTTCGAAGCGATCTGCACGCCGGCGATGGCTCCCTTCTGCTGCGTCACCTGCTCAGCGGCGACCATCAGGTCCGTCAGTGTATCGGCGACCTCGTGCGACACCGCTCGCCGCTCTTCCTGCGGTGCCGTCGTCCCGATACTGGCAAGGTCTGGTCCCTTAAGGCTATCGACCAGGTAGGGCCGCATCAGCACCCCGTCGTTGGCGATGGTCGCGGCGACCATGGCGTTCTGGAGCGGGGTCACCGCGACGTCCTTCTGGCCGATGCTCGACATGCCCAGCGCCGCGGCGTCCGCGATGGGTCCGATGGTGGACTCGACCACCTGAAGCGGGATCATCGGGGGAGGGGTGTCCAGGCCGAACGACTGCGCCGTCGAGCGAAGGGCCTCCTTGCCGGTATCGAGGCCGAGCTGGACGAACGCGGTGTTGCACGAGCGGGCGAACGCCTCGCGCAGGGTGGTCGACGGACCGTTGCCGCAGGACGAGCCGCCGAAGTTCTCCAGTGTTGCGGTGCTGTCCGGCAACGGGATTCGCGCAGCGGAGGTGAGCTGGGTGTTCACCGTGGCACCGCGCTGCAGGGCCGCCGCGGTGGTGATGACCTTGAACGTGGACCCGGGCGGGTAGGTCTCGGAGATCGCGCGGTTCAACAGCGGCGAATCGGGATTGTCGCGCAACCGCTGCCAGGCGGCCGACTGTTCGTCGACGTTGTGCGTGGCCAGCAGGTTGGGGTCGTACGACGGCGACGACACCATCGCGAGGATCTTGCCGGTCGACGGCTCCAGCGCCACCACCGAGCCCTTGCAGGGGCCGTCGCAGCCGTCCTCCATCGCGTCCCAAGCCGCCTGCTGCACTTGGGGATTGATGGTGGTGTCGACGTTCCCGCCGCGCGGGTCGCGGCCGGTGAAGAAGTCGGCGAGCCGCCGCCCGAACAGGCGCTGGTCGGAGCCGTTGAGGATGCCGTCCTCGGCGCGTTCCAGGCCGGTACTGGAGTAGCGCAGCGAGTAGAAGCCGGTGACAGGCGCGTACGTGTACGGATTCGGATATACGCGCAGGAACCGGAATCGCCCGTTGGTCGAGACGGAGTACGCCAGGAGCTGGCCTCCTGCGGAGATCTGGCCGCGCTGACGCGAGTACTCATCGAGCAGCACCCGCTGGTTGCGGGGGTCGCTGCGCAGCCCGTCGGCCGTGAAGACCTGGGTGAACGTCGCGTTGGCCAGAAGCAACACGACCAGGGCCATGACGGCGACGGCGATGCGGCGAAGCGAGGCGTTCATACCTTCTCGATCACCTCGGTGCTCGCCGCAGCGATGGGCGTCGCCGGCGTTTGGGTCGTGACGAGGGGACGTCGCGCGGCATGGGAGATCCGGACCAGGATCGCCAGCAGCAGGTAGTTCGCCAGCAGCGACGAGCCGCCGTAGGACATCCACGGCGTCGTGAGCCCGGTCAGCGGGATCAGCTTCGTCACGCCGCCCACGACGATGAACAACTGGATCGCCAGCGTGGCGGCCAGCCCGGCGGCCAGCAGCTTGCCGAAGCTGTCGCGCACCGCGATCGCCGTGCGCAGGCCGCGGATGATCACGCTGGCGTACAGCATGAGGACCGCGGCCAGCCCGACGAAACCGAGTTCCTCACCGATGGCGGCGATGATGAAATCGGTGGCCGCCGCAGGCACCGTGCTGGGCTGCCCGTTGCCCAGCCCCGTGCCGAAGATCCCGCCGGTGGCGAAGCTGAACATCGACTGCACCATCTGATACCCGGCGCCCTCAGGGTCGGCGAACGGGTCCAGCCAGGTCTGCACGCGCACCCGCACGTGGCCGAAAAGGTAGTACGCCGCAACGCTTCCCGCCGCGAACAGCGCCAGGCCGATGACCAACCAGCTGAAGCGGTCGGTCGCCACGTAGACCATGACCAGAAAGGATGCGTACAGCAGCAGCGACGTGCCCAGATCCTTCTCGAAGATCATCACGCCGACGGACGCGATCCAGGCCGCCAGCAGCGGCGCGAGGTCGCGCGGGCGGGGCAGGTCCATGCCGAGGAAGTGCTTGCCCGCGCTGGTGAACACGCTGCGCTTGGCCACCAACACCGAGGCGAAGAAGACGAGCAGCAGGATCTTGGAGAACTCGGCGGGCTGAATCGAGAAGCCGGGGAACTGAATCCAGATCTTCGCGCCGTTCTGCTCGGACATCGAGCGGGGAAGCAGCGCGGGAATGGTCAGCAGGATCAGGCCGGTGAGGCCACACACATAGCCGTAGCGGGCCAGCATGCGGTGGTCGCGCAGGAAGATCACGACGAGCGAAAAACCGATGACCCCGACGAGGGTCCACAGCATCTGCTGGTCGGCGGTGCCACCGAGGCCGTGCTCGATGAGGGCGCCCTCGGCGAAGTCGAGTCGGTGAATCATCACCAGGCCCAGCCCGTTCAGCAGCGCGACAACCGGCAGCAGAATTGGGTCGGCGTACGGGGCGAACCGCCGCACCGCGAGATGCGCGCCGGTGAACAGCGCAAGGTAGCCGGCCGTGTACTGCGCCAGATCCCACCGCAGGCCCTGTTCCTGGTTCGCCTCGACGAGCAGCAGCGCCAACGTCGTGATCACCGCGGCGAAGCCGAGCAGGAAGAGTTCAGCGTTGCGCCGGTTCGGCAGCGGGGGAGTGACGGCCACGGGTGATTGCGGCTGGGTCGTCATGACAATTCCCGGCAGTTCGTCCCTGGCTCCGGCGGTGGTGGGGGCAGGGCGGTGACCGTCTGCGACGGGGTGGGTGCAGGCGTCGGCGGGGCGGGCGACGGCGCGGGCGACGTGGCACCGGGGGAGGCGGACGGAGACGGACTGGGCGAGGGGGTGGGTGACGCCGGCTTCGTGACCGTGCGCGGCGTCTCGGGCGCAGGGGTCGCGGGGCTCTCGGTCTGCTCGCCGGTCGTCACATTGTCGGGTGGATTGTTCGGTACCCCAGGCGAATTCGTCGGGGCCGGCGAATGCGGCACCGGGCTGGTGCGCGGCGCAGGGGAAGGCGGTGGGGCGGGCGGCGCGCAGACCGGCAGCACATACTCCTGGGCGAGCTTGGTGATCTGGTCGATGGCCTCGTCCTCGGAGCCCGTCGGCAGGCCCGCTTCCACCTGCTGCCGCTCGCTCTGCTTCAGATCGCCGACCCGAAAAAGTTGACACCCGGGCGTGTCCTGCCCGGGTGCGATGAGCTTGAGTTCGTTACGGGCTGTCAAGCAGCCATGTCTATACGTTTCCTGAAGCGGCAAGCCGAGGATCGACCCCGGCACGCCGCGCATGATCGACACGGTGCCGTCGTGTGCGGTGACGTAGTAATTGCTCCGGATGATCTCGCGGCCGATGGCCAGGCCGGCGAGCACCACCAGAATCAAAACCGCGGCGGCGATGAATATTCGCCGCCGCGATCTCGGTGCACGAACCGGCTCCTCGGGGGGCGGTTCAACACGTTTAGCGACATTGCGTCGCGGATTGAACGCCGACGCGCGCCCTGCGGCGGTATTGGGTGGCGCGGACTGGTCGTCGTCGCCGGACACCGCACCCGCCAGGATCGGCTGGGTCTGGCCGTAGTCGTAGTCGACGACGTCGGCCACGACGACCGTCACGTTGTCGGGTCCGCCGCCGCGCAGCGCCAATTCGATTAGGCGGTCGGCACTTTCGGCCACGTCGGGGATCTGCAGTGCCTCGAGGATGGTCTCCTGGCTGACCGGATCCGACAGCCCGTCCGAGCACAGGAGATAGCGGTCGCCCGCGCGGGCCTCGCGCATGATCAGGGTGGGCTCGACCTCGTGACCGGTGAGCGCGCGCATGATCAGCGACCGCTGCGGGTGGCTGTGCGCCTCCTCGAGCGTGATGCGGCCCTCGTCGACGAGGGTCTGTACGAAGGTGTCGTCCTTGGTGATCTGGGTGAGTTCGCCGTCGCGCAGGAGATAGCCGCGGGAGTCGCCGATGTGCACCAGCCCAAGTCGGTTGCCCGCGAACAGGATCGCGGTCAGCGTGGTGCCCATGCCCTCAAGTTCGGGGTCGGCCTCGACCTGCGCGGCGATCGCGTTGTTGCCCTCCCGCACCGCGGCGTCGAGCTTGCTGAGCAGATCACCGCCCGGCTCGTCGTCGTCGAGGTGGGCGAGCGCGGCGATCACCAGTTGGGAGGCGACCTCACCGGCCGCGTGACCGCCCATGCCGTCGGCAAGTGCGAGCAACCGCGCCCCGGCGTAGACGGAGTCCTCGTTGTTCGCCCGGACGAGGCCGCGGTCGCTGCGCGCGGCGTATCGAAGCACCAGTGTCACGGGCGCAGCTCAATTACTGTCTTGCCGATTCGAACCGGCGTGCCCATCGGAACGCGTACCGCAGTCGTCACCTTGGCCCTGTCGAGGTATGTGCCGTTGGTCGATCCTAGGTCCTCTACGTACCATTCCGAACCTCGAGGGGACAGCCTGGCGTGCCGTGTCGAGGCGTAATCGTCGGTGAGAACCAGTGTCGAGTCGTCCGCGCGGCCGATGAGGACGGGCTGACTTCCCAACGTGATCCGGGTGCCCGCAAGCGCGCCCTCGGTGACGACGAGCTGACGCGCGACATTGCGTCGGCCCCGATTGGGCAGCAGCGAACTGCGCAACGGCAGTCCCCGCCGCACCATGACCGCTCCGGTCGGCGCATAAATATCGTTCCTCAGGATCCGCAGCACCGACCAGATGAACAACCACAGCAGCAACAGGAAGCCGACGCGTGTCAGTTGCAGAACCAACCCCTGCATCTGACGTCCTCTCCGTCCCCATTCGTCTACGTCGCATCGACGACAAACCAAGTCACCTTCGGCAACGTCACGATACTTGGACAGCCAGCGACATGAGGGTGAAGCCACAGCATCCCCCGCCGACCAACCTGCTATAGATCGGCCGAGCCTCAGTGCACGCGGACGACGATCTCCGAATGCCCGAGACGGATCACGTCGCCGTCGGCGAGTTGCCACTCCTGTACCGGCGCATTGTTGACCGTCGTGCCGTTGGTGGAGTTGAGGTCGGAGAGCAGCGCGACCTGTCCGTCCCACCGGATCTCCAGATGGCGACGGGAGACGCCGGTATCGGGCAGCCGGAACTGGGCGTCCTGGCCGCGGCCGATCACGTTCGTACCTTCGCGCAGTTGATAGGTGCGGTTGCTGCCGTCATCGAGGTGCAGCGTGACGGTGGCGCCTGCGGCAGGGTAGTCCCCCTGGCCGTAGCCATAGCCCTGCTGCTGGCCGTAGTCGTATCCGCCCGCGGGTTCGCCGTAACCGGGCTCGGCGTAGCCGGCACCGGCGTCGCCGTAGCGGCCGTAGTCGGGCTGGGCGTAACCCTGGTCCTGGCGGCCGTAGGCAGGTCCGCCGTAGCCGCCCTGATCCGGGTAGCCACCTTGATCCGGGTAGCCGCCCTGGTCGGGGTAGCCACCCTGATCCGGATACGACGGCCGGGGCTCGGGCCTGCCGTAGCCCTCGTCGGGTCGAGCCGGCGGCCGGCCGTAGCCGTACTCACCCGCAGGCGGGCCAGCCGGAGGGCCGTAACCCTGACCGGGCGGGGGTCCGTATCCACCGGGCGCCTGGCGATAACCCTGGTCCGGGTAGCCGCCGCCGGGCGGCGGGCCGTAACCGGCGGGCGGGCGCTGCTCGTACGACGGCGGGTAGCCGCCCTGATCGGGGTAGCCGCCCTGATCGGGATATCCACCCTGATCGGGGTAGCCGCCCTGGCGCGGCGGGTAGCCGCCCTGCTCCTGCGGCGGATAGGGGCCACGCGGTTCGGGCCCGCGTTCCTCGGGTCGGCCGTATCGGTCGTCGTAATATTCGTCGGCGGGCCGCCCCGGTCCCTGGCCGCCATATTGGGTCGGGTTGTCGCTCATCGGTACTCCTGATTCTGCGTTGGACGAGAGTTTTCGTGGTGGTGGGGTGGGATCGCCACCGGTGGAGTCAGGATTGACCGCCCCCCGCGCGCGAAACTGTCCGGTGTGCAGGCTGGATGATTCTTCGAACCTGACGACCACATCACCATACGTTTGCCATCCCTGCTCATGGATGTATCCCTCCAAGTGCTTGGCAAAAGTCGCTGATGTGAGGTCCGGGTCGGCACTCACCTTCTGATAGTCAGGCACACTGAGGGTAATGACGTAGTCGTTTGGTGCCAAAACTCGCCCAGCGGCCAATTCGCGCGCACCGCTGTCGGCTTCCCGGCGAAGCATCGCCTCGACCTCTTGCGGAACGATGGATCCGCCGAACACCCGGGCGAATGCGTCGCCGACGGTCGACTCGAGCTTGCGCTCGAAACGGTCGACCAGACCCATGTCACCGCCCGCCTCACTCGTCGTTGGTCACAGTCCTACCCGCGATGGTCCTCCACCGCGTGTCGCCTGGCCACAGGTGTTGGTTGAATGGTATCGGCCCAGTACGGCGCAGCGGGACCAACGGAACTGTGAGAATCCGATCGCGCCAGGTCAGCACACCGGTGCGCGGGCACCGGCGCCGACCTCAGCGGTTGGGGAGCCAGCCGCCGTGCGTGATAGTCTTCCCCGGTTGTTGGGGCGAGTGGCGGAATGGCAGACGCGCTGGCTTCAGGTGCCAGTGTCCTTCGGGACGTGGGGGTTCAAGTCCCCCTTCGCCCACAATGAGCGGTTCTACGAACTGCGACCGCAAAGGTCACGAACCAGAAATGGTTCGTGACCTTTGTGTTTGGTGAGTAGATCTTGATCTGCATGACCTCCGGCTGGGCGTGGGAAGAGCACCCAAAAATGTCCCTTTCGGTCGTTTCTCTGTCTGAGTCCGAGCGCCCCAGCCACACCGGCGTTCTGATCGCCCAGCACTCGATGACGGAGTATCGATATACAGTTCCGTCCGATGTTCGTCCCCGGCGAGATTCAAGTCGTCCGTTGCCGGCCGGGCTTCGATGCGATCAGCGATGTACTCGACCCGGCGGTGCCAGGAGGATCTGATGGTCAGCGACTACCCACGCGGCTCCGAATGGCGCAAGTGGGATCTTCACCTGCACGCGCCCGGAACAAAACTTAACGACGGATACACACGTAAAAACGGCCGACCCGACCTTGAGCAGTTCTGTCAGATCGTCCACGATTCCGACGTGGCAGTTATTGCCGTCACCGACTACTTCTCCTTGGATGGCTACTTTGATGTCCGAGAGAAGTACTCCGCGCTATACCCGCGCGACAGCCTACTCATACTGCCTAATCTGGAACTGCGGCTTTCTGTCGCGGTGAACCGACAAGACCAGGAAGCCAACGTACACCTAATCTTTCGGCCCTCGCTGACAAGAGCCGATGCCACCAAGTTTCTCAGTCATTTGAAAACTGCGGCGACCGTTGGCGCCAGCAGGGCAGTGACGTGCGCCGACTTGAGCAGCAGAGAGGACTTCGAGAGCGCGAGTGTTTCGATCGACGCCATAGTCGGCGCGATCAAGGCCACTTTCGGGGACCACTCCGCCGTCCCATCGCTCCGGCAGGAGCACCTACTCGTCGTCGCGTCCGCGAAGGGCGACGGAATCCGCCCCGGAGGCAGCGGGATTCAGCGCAAGAAGCTGTTGACTGACGAGATCGACAAGTTCTCGGACGCATTCTTTGCCAATGCAGGTTCACGAGATCACTTCCTACGTACAGACCGCCTAGAAACCAACGAGCTCATCGCTCCCAAGCCGGTCTTCGATGGGTCCGACGCCCACAGCTTCGAAGACCTCAAGATCGGACTCGGCAAGCAGGTCACAGAAGAGGGACGTCAGCGGAACGTCACCTGGATCAAGGCCGACCCGACTTACACGGGCCTGCTCCAGACGCTCATAGAGCCAGCTGATCGCGTTGCGATGCAGGCCACAGAGCCCGACTTCAAAGAGCCATACAAGGTGATCTCGGAGGTGCGGTTCACGGGGGCCGATGATTTCCCCTCCGAGGTGCAGTTCAACGGCAATCTCAACGCAGTTATCGGTAGCCGTTCGTCAGGGAAATCAGCATTGCTGGCCTTCATCGCTCACGCAGTTGACCCGACTGAAACAGTTCGTATTCAGATGGAAGCGGCCGGCGCTACAGACGCGAAGTCCGTTGGCCCGGCCGCAGGGTTTTCCTGGGCGGACGTTTCCGACACATCTTGCGAGGTGGTGTGGGCTTCTGGCGCCAACACAACAGGTAAGGTCATCTATGTTCCGCAGAACTCGCTCTACACATTGAGCGAGCAACCCGACGTGATTACCAGGAAGATCGCACCCGCTCTGTTCAGGGCGTACCCGGCGATCAAGACCGCCTATGACGGCGCCATGGCGACAGTGGCTTCCGTCAACAGTGACATAAAGAGCGCAGTTGACGAGTGGTTTGAGATTGCTGGTCGTATTGAGCTTCGAAATAGAGAGATTTCGGATCTGGGAGACAAGGCGGCGATTGCCGTCGAACGCGATCGGCTGCAAGCGGAGATCGACCGGATCAAGATAACGTCGGAACTCACTGATGACGAGGTGGCGAAGTTTCAAGAAGTCGCCCAAAGTCTCGACGCAGCGGGAGTTCGCCTGACGGAAATCGAGGTTGAATCTAGTCAGTTGGCCCAATACGTCGCCGTGTCGGATGCGACCGTTGCCGGGGTCCACCCGCAAACAGTCGAGGTGAATATCAATGTGCGGCCGTCAGTAGGTGAAGTGCCTGAGGCAATTTCCGCACGTATCGAGGACGTTAAAGCCGTTGCAGCCGAGGAACTTGCCGCAAAGATCGAGGCGCTGCTGGTCAACGCGGCGAATGACTTGAACGTCGAAAGAGCTAGTCTGCGTGCGCTAATTCATTCCACCACCGAGGACAATGCCGACCTCATCGCCAAACACGAAGCCAACGAAGAACTATCAACTGTTGTCGCCGAACATAAGAAGCAAGTAACGAGCCTAGACGAGATCACTAAGCGCGAAAATGCGCGCGAAAGATTGGTGCTCGATCAGTCGGCCGTTGCAGACAAGGTGATCAAGGGAATCGCTGACCGAAGTGAAGCTCTAAGGGCTTTGGAGGAAGCATTCAACGCGGATGATCGAGTCCTCAGTGACTTGAAGTTCGGAATCGAGAGCGCCGTCCCAGCCGATGTTGTCGAGCACGCTTCTCTCGGTTTCAACCAGCGCAGCGTCAACGAGTACATCAAAAACAAGGGTGAGTCGGTGGATTACGAGGGCGCCCAGGCTGACCCGAAGAAGTTTCTCGAAGCTCTGCGTGACGGCAAGGTGAACCTCAATAAACGCTATGAGCCGAGTAGCGTCGCCGCTGATGTCCTCACTCTCACAAAGGAAGTTCGCTTCTCGGCCGAGTTGGACTCCGACCGTATTGGCGGCTTCAGCCGATCGTCGATGACACCAGGGAAACAGGCGCTCTTCGCCTTGACGCTGATTCTGAACGAGTCGCAGGAGCCATGGCCATTGCTAATAGACCAACCCGAGGATGACCTCGATAGCCGTTCAATCTATGACACGATCGTGCCGTACTTGACGAAACGCAAACGCGAGCGGCAGATCATCATGGTCAGCCACAACGCGAACCTTGTCATCGGAGCCGATTCTGAACAGGTAATAGTGGCAAACAGGCACGGCAATGACCGGAGGAATAAGGACGGTCGAACCTTCGAGTACTACACCGGCGCGCTCGAAGATTCTCGTCCGCTTAATGAAGCAAGTGCTACAGCCTTGGGGCGTTTCGGCATCAGAGAACATGCCTGCGAGATTCTCGACGGTGGCGAAGAAGCGTTCCGAAAGCGTCGCGAGAAGTATAAGATTCGACAATCGTGAACACTTCACGCCGCGGGGTCGGAGGGCACCGAGCGTTCGATTACGCTGACGGTTGATGCTGGCATTCGTGAGTGTGTCGGGCTGCGCGGTAGAAGACGACAGGGGCCCGTCGTCTGGGGCATAAGCGCCGACTGGCTGGCTACATCTACGTCTTCGAGATTTCGTCCACGATTCTCATTGTCTCGACCGCTACCGTGGTGACCTTGGCTATGAGACTAAGAATGTATCTGGGGTCGTCGTGCTCGTCGCACCAGTCGTTCGGATCGTTGACAATGCCGGACGCCTTGTCGGTTTTCACCATGTATCGATCGATGATCCAGGCCAACGCCGATCGAGAGCCAATCACGTATCGATCAGCGACCTCGGGGATGCCTGCGATAGTCACCTTCGGGCTGTAGATCAGAGTGGTGACGTCGTCGACGCTCTTGCCGGTCTCGGGATCCTTCTTCTTCGCCCACCTCATCTTGGTGACCCGCCACGTCTCACGGTCCTCGGGATTGGCGCCGGGCTTGAGCTGCACCTCGACCGGGTACGGCTCTGCACTCTCATAGCCGATGTGCAGGTCGCTCAGGACGCGACCTGCCGCTTTGAGTTGCGTAAATCGTTGCTCGGATTTCGGTATTGGGATCCGAGGGAGCATCCTCTTCAGGTCCGCGGCGTAGTTCTCGCGGTAGTCGGGGTCGTGCAGCAGGCCGTAGACGTAGAAGAAAATCTCGTCCTTGGTGACCTGGCCGCCGATCGCCTCACGGTAAGTCACCAGGATTTCGTCAGTGATGTTGTCGAGGCGGCGGTATCCAAATTCGTCGACCTCGCCGCTGCCGGTGTCCAGCGCGAGGGCGCCATCATCGGGGTCGGCCTTATCGTAAGTCCAGCGAGGAAAGTACTGGCCGGGGTTCCCCGCACCTCCCAGTGTCAGGTTCGGGATAGCGGAAGTCATCAGCGCGCTGAATGGTGCTCCTGCACTGCGGTCTGATAGCCAGATGCCAACATTGCGGTGCGATTGTGTTGGAAAGATTGTCGGTAGCTGATAGACGCGCTCGAGAAGCGCTTTGTCGAAGTAGACCGCGTGCTTGCAGAACGGGCGATAGCTTCCGATCCGAACAGCGTTGGCTTTGAACTCATATCGTGCCCGACGGGCGAAGTCTCTCTTGGAGTTCGTTGTCCAGCTGAAAAGTCGCGTTGTTATCGTGGGTTGCGGATCTAACGTCGAATTGGCACCGGCGACCATACTTGCCCGGTCGATCTCATCGTTGTAGTACGAAATTGAGGTGCGCATGTTCTCAAGAACCTTCGCCGACGAAAAGTTGTAAACCCATGCGTCGCGCCCAGAATTGATCCCCTGCGAGTATGTCTTGAACACTCGCAGTGCGGTCACCGGATTTGACTTGTCGCCGATTGCCGGCCACCCCGAGAAGTCATCGCTGCGTTGACTGACCCAGTCACCGTGCTCGTTTGGCGTGACTGGCCTCCAATCCACCGAGTCCAGATCGCTACCCGCAATGATCTCCAATTTCCGCTCTCGGGTTAGGTAGTCACCGATGTCTCGGTAGGAGATCGCGCAAGGCCCGTTGTTGGAAGGATTCTTCACGCCGATGAAGATGGCCACGGTATTCCGGCTGCCGGAGCCAAACACCTTGCCGCCCTCCTTCCGCGAGAGCGCGCCCCCAGTGCGTTGGTTCCCGCGCAAGTTGTAGATGTACATGCGGCTGTACTCGTCCGCTAGGGACAGACGGACACCGTCGGCAGTGTTGCCATCAATCCAGCCGCCGTTGGAAACGAACGCAACCACTCCATGGTCACCGATCCGGTCCGTGGCCCATCGGAATGCTCGAAGATATGAGTCGTAAAGGCTGTTCTTATTGGTCGCGGTAGATCGTTTGGCATAGGTGTCACCGACTCGCGAGTCCAGCGTCGGATACGCGAGGTTCGCATTGTCATCGTCGACGTTTGCCTGCCGGAGAGAGTAGGGCGGATTTCCGATGATTACGTGAATTGGTGCCGCGAGCTGTTTGATGATGCGGGAGTTGTTCTGCGGGAACATCTCCGTGTCCATTGAGTCGTGAGACTCGGTGATCTGGAAGGTATCGGCAAGCACGATGCCCTCGAACGGGCTGTACTCCGCCTTCGTGAGTGCGTGGTAGGTGGTCTCGATGTTTACCGCGGCGATGTAGTAGGCGAGCAGCATGATCTCGTTGGCGTGCAACTCGTTTGCGTATTTCCGGGCCAGGTCTTCTGGGCGGACGAGACCCGACTGCATCAGTCGGGTGATGAAGGTGCCAGTCCCCGTAAACGTTATGCGCTGTATTTGGGCGTGTCTCACTCGGATCCATGCGCCACCCCGTTACAGTGCCCGCAACCCTGACTACAGAAGGGCCGTTGAGGGGGACGCTTCCGGTGGATTTGTACTTCGCTGANCGTTATGCGCTGTATTTGGGCGTGTCTCACTCGGATCCATGCGCCACCCCGTTACAGTGCCCGCAACCCTGACTACAGAAGGGCCGTTGAGGGGGACGCTTCCGGTGGATTTGTACTTCGCTGACTGGTCGCTGGTGTCGCGGCCGGACAGGTTGAAGGCGGTCGGCTCCGACGCCATCTCGACGCCACGAGTGCCCGACGGGACTCCGGTATTGGTGGACAATTCGATGCGCCCGGTGGAACCTTGGTGCACATTCCTGGGGCTGTACTCGCAAAATCTACGTCGGAACTCTGTTGTCTCCTACGCCCGCGACGCGCTCGAATTCGGCCGCTTCCTAGAGACGAGAGGCGTTGGGGTGCTAGATGTCTCGGAGTCCGACCTGGTGGCCTACCGGGCGGACCGATTCGCTTCCGGGGTCTCGCCGCGTTCGTGGGCTCGGCAATTGGTGGTGATTCGAGCTCTCTTCACGTACTTGTACGAAACCGGGCGCAGAGACAGTTTGCCGTGGATTCAGGTCGGTAGCCGGTCGGTGGTGACTCCGCGGATTCCTCGGACTGAGATGGATGTTCGGGCGCTTTCTCACGCGCAGTGGGTCGCGTTGCGCGATGTTGGGTTCGGCGGGGAGTTGCCCACGGGAGAGCTGGATCGCTCCTACCGCGGCAGGTCTACGGTCCGAAACGCGTGCGCCGCCGAGCTGGCACTGACCACGGGGATGAGGCTCACCGAATGGAGCACCCTGCTGGACGTCGAGGTCCGATCGGAGGGGGCTGGCACTTCACTCGTGCTGGAGGCATGCGCGAAGAACGGCCGTCGACGCCGAGTTTATGTTCCGGCATCCACCGTCCAGACAGTTGAGCTGTACCGAAACACGGAACGGAAATCGCTGGTGCGGAAGGCCCAGGCGAGCTTGCGCCGGAAACTGCCGAATATGGCGGTGGTCCACGACGTTGACCTGCCGGCGGGCAAGCTGGTCTACACGCTTAATGGTGACGAGCGGCGCGACGAGTTCGCGACGATTCCGCCAGAGACGCGACGCGTACTGGTGAAGGTGACTCCTGGCGGGATCGAGCCACTGTCGCTGTTCGTCGGTCGAGGCGGCGTGCCGCCATCGCAGCGGCGGTGGCACCAATACTTTGAGGAGGCCAACGACCGGCTGGCGAACTTCGAGGGCCAGGTTCCGATGATGTCGGTGGCGGTCACGCCACATGACTTGCGCCATACGTTTGCCGTGGTGATGTTGCGTAGCTTGCAGGCGCGTGCTGCGCAGCTCGAACGATCGCGTCCCAAGCACGGGTTCGGCACTATCAGCGAGCACATCATTCACAACCCTTTGTTGACTTTGCAGCGTCTGCTCGGGCATGCCAGCCCGTCCACGACGATGGTTTATCTGCGTTATGTCGATGAGTCAGACGAGCTCATTCAACGTGCCTTCGAGTCGTGGAGCGACAACGAACGTGACTACGCCAGTTACGTTCTCGCGCAAATCGAGGCACAACGGCCGTGAACGATTCCGACCGCCAGCCGCGTATTGTGACGTTTCCGCCGGGTGGTCCGCTGAAACAATCTCGAATTGATCCACGCCGGTATGTAGCGACAAGGCTCGTGGCTGAACTGGCTGACGCATGGAAGGAATGCGCCGAGACCGCATCGCTATCACCTGGCACAGTGTCCCGCCAATCCAGCGTGGTTCGTAGTGTCGGGAACTTCCTTACCGCCGACGCGGACAGATTCCTGACATTGTCCGGCGACGGCGCGGACGTGGCCCGGCGGCTACATGATTGGGAATCGGCGATGGTCGCCGAGTTCCCCCCGCCCAGCGTCCGAGCCAAAGACCTGGGCATGGAACTTCGCAATCAGGTCGCCCGCTACCTGCAGTCCAACGGGATCCCCGGAGGTGTGCTGGCGGACTGGGCGAACGGCCAGGTGTTAGACGGACGGCCATGGCAGGAACTCCCTCTCGACGAATTCAGCAACGACGAGCGCCTCCAACTCGAGCAGACCTGCCGGCAGATCGTGCGCGACACAGAGGACCGTCTGACGCGCGGCGACGCCCTACTTCGCGGCGGCCACGATCCGCGGATCCACGGGTGGAACAGCGTGGAGAACGTGCTGTGGGCTTTACGCAACGTGCCCTATAAGGATGAGTTCCACATCCATCTCGCCGGATCACGACGCCAACTGGATCCGCTAGAGATCGACCGCATGTCCGGAGTCTGGCGCGCCGCCGCGCGAATCAAGGCCCCACCACTGCTGACAGCCGTCGGCGCATTCCTGGCTCCCGATGCCGAGTACCTCCTGGCCATCCGGGTGTTACTGCATCTGCAGACCGGATGGTCGCCCGAAGAGAGCGCTCGACTCTGCCGCGAGGACATCGAGTTCGGCGTGGAGTCCGTGCGGGTTCGGGCGACAAAGGCGCGTGCCCAACGGATCCGATGGCACACTCTGGCCTCGCCGCGGGACCAGCCGTGGGGGTGGAAGGCCGGCGACCTTCTGCGGCGAGCTGCCCATGCCATGCGCCACGCCCACGCGCTGACGCCGGATCAACCGCTGTTCTGGGTGACCGGATGCCGGTCTGTCCGTGATCGGCTCGACCACGAGTATCCCCATTACGTGATCCGGGAGCACCACTTCGGAAAACTCAACACGCTGAAGAATCTGATTGAGCGCCACAGCCTCTCGATCAGCCAACCCCACGACATGCGCCGGCTCCGTAAGACGGTCAAGAGCGCACGCGCGGCTCTGCTGGGCACCCTCGCCGGCGCTGCCGGCGACGACCACACCGTCGAGGTCTTCCGCGACCACTACGCGCAAACCACGACCGTTCACACGATCGCCGCCCAGACGGTGCTGCGTGCGCAGCAGAAGGTCCTGCAACGCGCCTCACAGGGACCAACATTCGTGGCCGCGACGGCAGCCGAGGTCGCCGAATCACCGACAGATCCCGAGCTCGCCGAAATTGCCGCCACCGTCGCCGCGGAGACGCCCCCTGAGCAGGAACTGACGATCGCTGCTTGCCGAGATCCCTATGACGCACCGTTCATGGATCAGGGCTCGCTATGCCATGCCTCACCGTCGATGTGCTTGCAATGCCGTAACGCCATCGTGTTCCGCGATCACCTGCCGCGCCTGATCGCCTACCGAGAGGCACTGGACGCCATCGAGAACAACACGCCACCGAGGGTGTTCAGCGAGATCTACGGCCAGCAGAGAGTCAACATCGACGCCATCGTCGCCGAGTTCTTACCCGAGCAGATCGAGGCTGCCCGCCAGGCGGACATCCATCTGCACCGCCCGCTTGGACAAAGGGCCGAACAATGACCAATCCACCCCAGCCGCAGACTTGGCCGGCACTGACAGGCTTCGACCCCGACGAGCCAGTGTTACCTGCTGACCGCCGCGTGACCGACGGGCCTGACCCCCGATTCGGGGACCTCCCGCGCTGGGATCTCACCGCTAGCGGTCTCGCACCGAACCTCAATGCTGCACAGGCACATTTGCGTTTCGATGTGTATCCCGACGGGTGGGTGCCGGTCGCCAAGACCCTCGCGATGGCCATGCTGCAACCGGTCCACCCCGTTGTCAGACAAGCCGGAATCTATCGCTCCAATCGGCCCTACAAATTGAAGTCGATCCGACATGTCCTCACCGAATTGAGATACCTCGCGGAATGGGCCGCCACGGCCGGACTCAGCGAGGAGCTTTCAGCATGGACTCACGCTGACGGTGAGGCCTACCTCGCCTCGCGAAAGGCTCGATCCTTCTCTGCCGGCCGTAGCGCCAACGACCTCCTGCGCCACCTCGGTGATTTCCGGGGACTCCTGCCCAACGGCGGACTCTCCGTCCAGGTCAGCCCGTGGGCTGCGAGATCCAGCGGCGAAGTCAAGACGCCCGTCATCCCGCCGGAGACCTTCTGGCCACTGGTACGCGCCTGCTGGACCTACATCGACACTTTCGCCGCCGACATCACTGCTGCTCGCGATGAAATTACGCTCCTCGATACGCGTGGGCCCAAGTATCGGGAGGTCCGTCCCTCAACACGGGATATCGACGACGCGCTTGACGCCTGGCTGTCATCACCTGAAGCCTTTGTTCCCCTGCACATCTACACCTTGGGACGCGCACGGGCGGGAGACATCAACTGGGACGGCCTGGGTCTCTGCACGACACCTGGATTGAGCGGCACCAACTTCTACGGCAACCGCGGACCTGCTCGGCAACTTCGCGTCCGTCAGGCGATCGGCCAAGGCGTGCCCACTCGATACGGCTACAGCTCGGTCCAACCCGCGGCTGTTGAACGGCCCGACAGCACACACGGACCCTGGATAAGCGGCTTCGACCGCATCATCGTCAGCAAGGAACTCACCCAACTGCGCAACGCCGCATACATTTTCGTCGCGATCATGACGATGATGCGTGACAGCGAAGTTCAAAGCCTCGCCACCGGGGCCATCGGAACACATTACGGCGCCCCCGCCGTCACCAGCACACTGCACAAGATGCAACCACACGGTGGAACACCACAACGCTGGTGGGTAAGCGAACCAGTCGTGACGGCGTTAAAAGTCGCTGAACAAATCACCCTCGACGAGAACCGACTCTTCGGCGCTGTGCGCGAAAGCGTGCACCGCGACTTGACAGGATTCGACCAATACGAACAGATCCGATCGTTCGTCGCGTGGGTCAACGACCATTCACCCCAGAACGGTTTGGAGCGCATTCCCGCGACTCCGCTGGCGCCTCACATGTTTCGCCGCACCATGGCCGTGATCACCGCCAACGAGCCCGACGGCGAAATCGCGTTAGGAATCACGCTCAAACACAATGCCGTTCGCGCACTTGCCAACGCCACAACGAGTGGATACGCGGCGCCCACGCCTGAATGGGCCAAAGAATTCGAACACCACGCCAAGGAAGCGGCCGCCGGGGAACTCGTCGCTGACTGGGCACGTCACGCCCAAGGCGACCACGCTCTGCGCGGCCCCGGCGCAACAACCTTCGCCAACGGCCTCGCCGACATCACCGACCGCGCCAAGACCACCGTCGCCATCGGCAACGAACGCATGCTCCGAGCCCTGCTACGCGACGAATTCGCCACCATCCGACTCGGCACCCTCAACCACTGCCTCGGTGACCCCGCCAAAGCGCTATGCCTGGAAGGCGCATCCGCAGCCGTGAAAGCCGGCGGCCCGATCCCGAGCATGTGTCAACCCGCCACCTGCCGAAACTCGGTCATCACCGACCAACACCTGCCCATCTGGCTGCGCGAGGAATCCGACCTCGTCGACAAGCTCAAGGACAAGAGAATGGCACCCGTCCACCGCCAGCGCCTCGAAACCCAGCTCGCCGACGTCCGCAAAATCACCCACCAGGAGCCGAAGTGACCAGCGTCAGTCCGGCAACCGAGAAGAAGCTCCGCGACGCAATGGAGCGCCTGCTGGCGGGCAAGTCCAATCGGACCGACGGCCGGCTCACGAAAGCCAACTTGCACATCGAAGCCGGCGTCAGCCGCGCAACCATGAACCGTGCCACTGAGGTAATCGCAGACTGGAACGCCAGCGTCGGCAAGGAACCCGCTCCTCGTGACGCCGAGCTCGTTGGACTACAGGCCACGGTCACTGAACTCAAGAAGAGCGTCGCGAGGCTGCGCGAACACAACAGCGACCTCGAACGCAGAAACCGGGCCGCCGTCACCGTGATCGCAGAGCTCAACGCACAGCTTCAGGCCAGTCGGGGCGAGACTCCGATTGGCACCGTCACGCCTATACGGGACCGTGCAGCACGCAGACGAAGGTGATTATCGGCCAACCTCAGCGTTCTGCTGGACCGACGATAACGACTGCCCACTTCTCCTCCGTCTCCTCGCCGGCGTTCGCCAACCCAAGCCCGGCGCGCAACGGGCTTCACCCGCTATACCCGGTCAAAACCGGTCCAAATGGCTCTCTTCCCGATAAGCTCATCTCGCCCATGCACCGAGGTGTCGATTAGCTGTCAGCCAGGAGGTTCGCCCGTGCCCGAGCCGTGGCTGTCAGCCGACGACATTGCTACCCACCTTGGCGTCACCAAGGACACCGTGTACGCCTGGATCGCCGAGAAGGGCATGCCGGCTCACAAGCTGGGGCGCCTGTGGAAGTTCCAGGCAGCCGAGGTCGACGATTGGGTTCGTCGTAACGGGGCTACGGCCGCGGAGGACTGAACGTGCACATCATCGACAACGTCAACGATCTCCTCGGCGACGATCTCAAGGCTGAGGTGCAGGTTGGGTCGAAGCTGCGTATCGCTGCATCGACATTTTCCATCTTCGCGTTTGAGGCGCTGCGCAAGGAGTTGGAGCGAGTCGAAGAGCTCGAGTTCGTCTTCACCTCGCCGTCGTTTGTCGCCGCGGCGGCTACCGATCAGCTGCCCAAGGAACGCCGACAGTTCTTCATTCCGCCGGGGTCCAACGGGGAGTCGTCGCTCTACGGTTCTCAGTTCGAGATCCGTCTGCGCAACAAGCTGACGCAGCGGGCTATCGCGCGTGAATGTGCGGAGTGGGTGCGCCGAAAGGTTCGCTTCCGGTCGAACCGGACTGGTGCACCGATGCAGCAGTTCGCCGTTGTGGATGACAAGGTCGCCTACCAGCCGATCCAGGGGTTCACGTCTGCCGACCTTGGTTACGAGCGTGGGAACGCGGTGTCGAACGTCGTGACCAAGCTCGACGAAGCTCCCATGGCACGGCAATACGCCGCCCTGTTCGATCAGATCTGGAACAACCCCACGCAGCTCGAAGATGTCACCCAAGCGGTGTACGACCACATCGCGAGCGTGTACGCCGAAAACTCACCGGCGCGAATCTATTTCCTGATCCTGTACAACCTGTTCTCGGAGTTTCTCGAAGACGTCAGCGAGGACGTCCTGCCGAATGATCGCACCGGCTACCAGGAAACGCAGGTCTGGCAGAGCCTGTACAACTTCCAGCGGGACGCGGCGACGGGAATCATCAACAAACTGGAGACCTACAACGGCTGCATCCTCGCTGACAGCGTGGGACTCGGGAAGACCTTCACCGCGCTTGCAGTGATCAAGTACTACGAGCTGCGCAACAAGTCTGTCCTGGTGCTTGCACCGAAGAAGCTTGCGGAGAACTGGACCAACTACAACGCCAATCTGACCACCAATATTTTCGCTCGCGACCGGTTCAACTACGACGTCCTTGCTCACACCGATCTTTCCCGCACCAGAGGTGAATCGTTGGGGCTGCGGCTCGACCGAATCAATTGGGGCAACTACGACCTCGTCGTTATCGACGAGTCCCACAACTTCCGCAACGCCGACTACGCAGAAGAAAAAGAGTCGCGCTACCAGCGGCTGATGCGTCAAGTCATCCGCGAGGGCGTGAAGACCAAAGTGCTGATGCTGTCGGCCACACCGGTCAACAACCGCTTCAACGACCTGAAGAACCAACTCCAGCTTGCCTACGAAGGAAGGTCGGAGAACCTAAGCCAGCATCTCAACATCTCGACGACGGTCGAGAAAGTGTTCAGCGACGCGCAGCGCGTCTTCAACGAGTGGTCCAAGCTCGACCCCGAGGCGCGCACCACCGACCGTATCTTGCAGATGCTCGACTTCGACTTCTTCGAACTGCTCGACTCGGTCACCATCGCACGGTCCCGCAAGCACATTCAGGCGTTCTACGACACCACCGAGATCGGCACTTTCCCACAACGGCTCCCGCCGCGGTCGATTCGTGAGCCGCTCTCCGACCTCCCCGATGTGCCCGCATTCAACGAAATCTTCGGACAGCTTCAGGTGCTCACCCTGGCGGTCTACACGCCGCTGGCCTACGTATTCCCAAGCCGGATCGGTAAGTACGAAGATCTCTACAACGTCAAGGGCGGCACTGCGCGCTCCAATATCGGGCAGCTCGGCCGTGAGCAGGGCTTGAAAAAGCTCATGACGGTCAACCTGCTCAAGCGTTTGGAGAGTTCGGTCGAGGCGTTCCGGCTCACCCTCGCCAAAATTGAAGGGGCAGTCGACAACACTCTGATCCGGCTCAAGTCAAGAACGGGATCCTTGAACGACCTCAGCGTCGATTTCTCCGGCCTGGACCTCGATGTCGACGACGAGGATGACGCCAACGTCGAGGCCCTCTCGTTTGGCGAGAAGATAAAGATCGACCTCGACGACATCGACGTAGAATCCTGGCAGCGCGATCTCTGGAACGACCGCGAGACCCTCCGTGAATTACTCGACGAGATGCGCAGGGTCACACCGGATCACGACCTCAAGCTGCGGGAGCTCAAACGACTCATCGAGGACAAGGCCGCCAACCCCCTCAACCCGTTGAATCGCAAGGCACTGATCTTCTCGGCGTTCGCCGACACCGCCGAGTACCTCTACAAACAGCTCGCGCCGGCATTGAGCGACTCCGGGTTACACACCGCGCTCGTCACTGGCGGCGCCCACGCCGCGAAAACAACGCTGGGGACCGGCTACGACTTCCAGCAGGTCCTGACGTTGTTCTCGCCGAAGTCCAAACAACGCCACCTCACCATGCCCAAAGACACCGGCGAACTCGATGTGCTGATCGGCACCGACGTCATCAGCGAAGGCCAAAACCTCCAGGACTGTGACTATCTCGTCAACTACGACATTCATTGGAACCCGGTACGGATCATCCAACGATTCGGCCGCATCGACCGCATCGGCTCGACCAACGCCCAGATCCAGCTCGTGAACTTCTGGCCCGACATCTCCCTCGACGAATACATCAACCTAAAGGAACGCGTCGAGAACCGCATGGTCATCGCCGACCTCGCCGGCACCGCCGACGACAATGTCCTCACCCTTGAAGGCAGCGATGCCGCGTTCCGGAAGGAGCAGCTCCGCAAACTCCAAGACGAAGTCATCGAACTCGAAGATGTCCGCACCGGTGTGTCCATCACCGATCTCGGTCTCAACGACTTCCGCATGGACCTGCTGGGATACCTCAAGGAGTCCGGCGATCTGGCCACCGCGCCGAAGGGACTTCACGCCGTGCTCCCCGCAGACCCCTCAAGAGGCCTCCACCCCGGTGTGCTGTTCGCGCTGCGCAACGTCGACGCCAACGAGAACATCAATCGGGGCAACCGGCTTCACCCGCACTACCTGGTCTACCTCGACGACAACGGCAACGTCATCGCCGACCACACAGAGGCCAAACACCTGCTCGACCTGATTCGCACAGGATGCCGGCCCCATGAGGAACCCGTCACCGAGGTCACCCGCGTCTTCAACGCGGCCACGCACGAAGGTGCAGAGATGGGCAAGTACTCCGAATTGCTCACCGCAGCAATCCGATCCATGATCGACGTCACCGAAGAACGCGACATCGACAGCCTCTTCAGCGGAGGACACACGACCGCGCTCACCCAGGCAATCGCCGGCCTCGACGACTTCGAACTCACCGCATTCATCGCGATCGTCGACACCACCGAAGGAACCACATGACGGCCCTGCTCTACCGCTGGCCCGTCGCCGCCAAATTCGGTCGTACCGTCCCGAAGACCAAGTTCTACGAACACGGCACCGTCCCCAGTGCGGTGCGTGACAAATTCGTCACCGAGGTCCAGCGCATCACCTGGGCCTACAAGCTCGCCCAATCCACCATCAACCTGCCCGGCAACGCAGACGTCCCCGAAATCCAAGTCTTCCAGATCGATACAAAGGGCGACGATGTTGGCGAGTCCGTGCTCGCCGCCATCGACAAAGCGGTCAAGACCCCCATCATCTTCGAGATAGTCACGGGCGAAGGCGACGACCAGCGAGTCCGGATGGCTGCATCGCACAAACAGGCCGGCCCCGCTACGCCGAAGCTCGGCGCCTACTACACGACCGACTGGCAACCCCAGGACGCAGAGCGACAGCCACTACCCACAGCGATCAGCCTGCCGTCCCTGTACACCGCACTCCTTACGCCGCTGACCCCGGTATCAGCACGGCCAGGAGAGGAATTGTCAGACGTTGCTGCCAGACTCCAGGCCGTGCGCAAGCTCGAACGCGAGGTCGCCTCCCTTGAGCGCAAACTCCGCGCCGAGCCGCAACTCAACCGCAAGGTGGAGCTTCGGCGCGCCCTGAAAACGAAGCAAGCAGAACTGGAACAGCAGAGGTAGCAGGTGGAGAAACTTCGCATGACATCGCCCGACATGACCGAGGCCAATATTGACAAGCTCGCCGAGCTGTTCCCCAACGTCATCACCGAGAAGCTCGACGCCGAGGGGAATCCCAAGAAGGCCGTCGACTTCGACCTGCTGCGCCAGGAACTGTCAGATCATGTTGTCGAAGGCCCGCAGGAACGTTACCAACTCGACTGGCCCGGCAAGCGCGCAGCGTTGTTCATCGCTAACGCACCCATTGCGAAGACTCTTCGGCCCGCGCGTGAGGAGTCGGTCGACTTCGACGATGCGCATAACCTGTTCATTGAGGGCGATAGCCTCGATGCGCTCAAACTCCTCCAGGAGTCGTATCTCGGAAGAGCGGATGTGATCTACGTTGATCCGCCCTACAACTCCGGCGCTGATTGGGTCTACGCCGACGACTTCGCTGAGACGGCGGCCGAGTATCTGCTGCGCTCGGGCCAAGTGGATGGGCGCGGGGCTCGGCTAGTCGCGAATACCGAAGCGAACGGGAGATTTCACTCCGACTGGCTGAGCATGATGTATCCCCGATTGAAGCTGGCGCGCAACCTACTTTCGGAGACTGGCGTGCTCATCGCCGCGATCGATGATCGTGAGCACTCTGGGCTCAAGCAATTACTCGATCAGGTCTTTGGCGCTCAGAACTTCCTCGCGAATATCGTTTGGCAGGGCCGAGCGAAGAATGACGCGCGCTTTGCTGGGGGCGGCTTGGACTACATGCTCGTCTACGGTCGTGACCGGAATCGACTAATTGCCGACGACGTGCGCTGGAAGGAACCGAAAAGCGGCTATGGGCTGGTCGTCGCGGCAGTGCGTGATGCGTGGGCGCGTTCGGGCGAGGACGCTGCGAGGGCTACGGCAATTCTGCGTGAGTGGTGGAAGTCCAAGCCGGAGACTGAAAAGGGGCTCCAGTCGTACACCGAGATCGATGAATCTGGTCGCGCATTCCTCCGTGGACCACTCGCGAGTCCGAACCCCCGGGCGAATCTCCAGTACGAGCTACTCCATCCAGTTACAGGACGGCCTGTTCCGATGCACGAGAATGGCTGGCGCTACTCGCGGGAAACGATGGATCAGATGCTGGCAGAAGGACGAATCATCTTCGGTCCTGACGAGACGACGACACCGCGCCGCAAGATGTATCTGGACGAGCAGGAAGATCAGGCGATTCGTTCGCTCGTCGTACAGGAGCGTGCGAGTGCGACGGGAGCTTTGATCGATCTGATGGGCGCCGACGTCTTTGACAACCCCAAGGACATCGGCGTGCTGTGCAAGTGGATTAACGCCGTAACTCAAGGCAAGAAGGACGCTATGGTCCTCGACTTCTTTGGAGGTTCCGGTTCCACAGGGCACGCGGTGATGGCGCTGAATGCCCTCGATGGGGGACACCGGCGTTTCATCCTGGTTCAGCTTGATGAATCGGTGGCAGAGAGCTCAGGTGCAGCCCAGGCCGGATACACGACGATTGCGGAAGTAGCGAAGGAACGACTGCGGCGGGCGGGGGCCAAGCTCGTCGACGAGGCCGGGATTCTCGCGGACTCTGTCGCTCCAGGGTTTCGAGTTCTCAAGGTGGACACAACAAACTTGACGGACGTGCTGCGTACTCCCGACGAGACTGAGCAACAGACCCTTTCCGGCTTAGGGGACAGCGTGAAGCCGGACCGCTCGGGTGAGGATCTGCTGTTCCAGGTGTTGCTCGACTGGGGTCTCGAACTGACGATGCCCATCAGCGTGGAGAAGCTCGAGGGCCATGAGGTCTACCTCGTCGAGGACGACGCTCTCGTCGCCTGTTTCGATTCGGAAGTGAGCCCGGAGCTGGTGCGGGCGATCGCGAAGCGTGAGCCGCTGCGGGCGGTATTCCGCGACTCCGGTTTCGCCTCCGACGACGCTCGGATCAATGCGGAACAGATCTTCCATGAGATCTCCCCGGCGACGGATGTGAAGGCCATCTGACACTGATGAAGCTTCAGTTCAAGATTCAGCAGTATCAGACCGATGCCGTGGACGCGGTTGTCGAGGTCTTCGCCGGACAGCCGAAACATGATGGTGTTTCCTATCGGATCGATCCGGGCAGGGCGAAGCCGGCCACGGCTCCGATGCTTTTTGACCCGAGTGCGACTTCGGACTCGGGTCTGCGAAATGCCGAGATCGCGTTGACACCAACGCAGCGGCTAGAGAACGTTCAGCACGTTCAACGGTCGCGAAACCTGCCGCTGTCGGACAAGCTGGTGGACAGCAAAGCCGCTCCGGGTGCTCCTAATCTCGACGTCGAGATGGAAACCGGTACCGGTAAGACCTACGTCTACATCAAAACGATCATGGAACTGCACAAGCGGTACGGCTGGTCGAAATTCATCATCGTCGTCCCGTCGGTCGCAATTCGCGAGGGGGTGAAGAAGTCAATCGATTTGACGGCCGAGCACTTCCAGCAGACGTACGGCAGTAAGCCTCGGTCGTTCATCTACAACTCTGCCCAGCTGCATGAGTTGGAGCGGTTCAGCTCGGACGCCGGGGTGCAGGTGATGATCATCAACATTCAGGCGTTCAATTCGACGAGCAAGGATAACCGCCGCATCTACGACGAACTCGACGACTTCCAGTCGCGGCGTCCCATCGATGTCATCAGCGCAAACCGTCCCATCGTGATCATCGACGAACCGCAAAAGATCAGTGCACCAAAGTCATTGGAAGCACTGTCGCGATTCAATGCACTCATGGTGCTGCGCTACTCGGCAACTCACAAGGTCGAGCACACCAAAGTTCACCGCCTCGACGCGCTCGATGCCTACAACCAGAAGTTGGTCAAGAAGATTGCGGTGCGAGGCATCACTGTGAAGGGATTGGCCGGCACGACGGCTTACCTGTACCTCGATGCCATCGAGATCGCCAAGGGCGCAAAACCGCGGGCCCGCGTGGAGATCGAGGTACAGACCAAAGGTGGGCCGATCGCGCGCCAGGTTAAGCGCCTTGATGTGCGTACCAACCTCCATGACATCTCCAATGGCATCGAGGCGTACAAGGGCCTCTTCATCACCGACATCGACGCCAACCGCGACGTCATCGAACTCAGCAACGGTGATGTCGTCATCGCTGGACAGCTCTCTGACCGTGACGTCACCGAAGAAGCCAAGCGCCGCATTCAGATCCGTGAGGTGATTCGGGCGCACCTCGATAAGGAACGGGAGCTGTTCACCCAAGGCGTTAAGGTGCTATCGCTGTTCTTCATTGACGAGGTGGCGAAGTACCGCGATTACGACCGCGAGGACACGCTCGGCGACTATGCCCGGACCTTCGAGGAGGAGTACGCCGCGATCGTCGATGAGACTCTCGGCGAGCTCGAGTTCGACGTCGCATCCGCGGCATACCGGGCGTATCTTCGCCGCGACAACGTGCATGCCGTGCACGAGGGCTACTTCTCGATCGACAAGAAGACCAGGCATGCGGTCGACGGGCCAGTGCACACGACAGGTGACGAAAAGGGCCAATCCAAGGACGTCGACGCCTACGACCTGATCCTCAAGGACAAGGAGCGGTTGTTATCGCTGGCCGAGCCGGTTCGCTTCATCTTTTCCCACTCCGCCCTTCGGGAAGGCTGGGACAACCCCAACGTCTTCGTGATGGGCATGCTCAAGAAAAGCGATAACACCGTATCGCGGCGACAAGAGATCGGCCGCGGCCTGCGCTTGGCCGTCGACCAACATGGCGAACGTATGGACAACCCCGTCACGGTGCACGACATCAACGAGTTGACAGTTGTCACCGACGAGTCCTACACCGACTTCGTCGCAGGACTACAAAAGGAAATCTCCGACTCGCTGGCTGCGCGGCCACGCAAGGCAAGCGTGAAGTTCTTCACCGGCAAGACAATTCAGACCGAAGACGGCGAGTCGCTAGTCGAGGAAGCCCTCGCGCAGGCGCTCTATAAGTACCTGATCAAGAACGACTACCTGAACGAGGATGACACGCTTTCCGACGAGTACAAGGCAGCGAAAGAGGCTGGCACCCTGGCA
The DNA here is from genome assembly GCF_025822765.1 of Mycobacterium barrassiae. Taxonomy (GTDB): domain Bacteria; phylum Actinomycetota; class Actinomycetes; order Mycobacteriales; family Mycobacteriaceae; genus Mycobacterium; species Mycobacterium barrassiae. The sequence continues at coordinate 407,575 of NZ_JACKUK010000029.1, forward strand.
GAGCCGACATCCGAGGCCCTGAAACCCGTGCTCAAGTTTCTGTTGCCCTTGGTCGACTCGCTGAACATCGATGTCCCGGCCCCAACCGACGACCGCAAGCCCAAGAAGATCCCGCTCAATGAGGCCAACTTCGCCAAGAAAGAGTTCCAGGCCCTGTGGCGCCGGATCAACCAGAAGGCCGTCTATCAGGTCGAGTTCGACTCATCCGAGCTCGTCACCAAGTGCATTCACGCACTCGACAAGCATCTCAAGGTCGCCGCGATGCAATACGTGGTCCAAGCTGGCACGCAGCGCGACGCCCTCGAAGCTGACGACCTCACCAGCGGCGCCGGGTTCGACGTGGCCAGCACTACAACCCACACCGCGACGGTGTCGGCCGCGTCCCAGGTCAGGTACGACCTACTCGGTGAAATCACGGAAAAAACTCAGCTCACCCGTCGTACGGCGGCGGCAATCCTCAGCGGAGTCACCCCGGAGACGTTTGCCAAATTCCGGCTCAATCCGGAGCAGTTCATCACCGAGGCCGCCCGACTCATCAACGAGCAGAAGGCAACAGCGATCGTCGAGCACCTGACCTACGACGCGCTCGAAGACCGTTTCGACACAGCGATTTTCACAGAGAACCAGACCAAGCAGGACCTCACCCACGCTGGCAACAAGCTGACCAAGCACATCTACGACTACGTCGTCACAGACTCCAAGGTCGAGCGCGACTTTGTCACCGAGCTCGATACCAGTCAGGAGGTTGCCGTCTACGCGAAGCTGCCACGCGGATTCTTCATTCCGACCCCCGTAGGTGACTACAACCCAGACTGGGCCATCGCGTTCACCGAGGGAACGGTCAAACACATCTACTTCGTCGCCGAGACCAAAGGCTCACTCTCGTCGCTTCAGCTCAAAGGAGTCGAGGACGCGAAGATCGAATGCGCCCGGAAGTTCTTCGCGTCGCTGAACGAGAAGAACGGCGAGAACGTCAAGTACGAGGTTGTCACCGACTACACCGAGCTGATGCAGCTCGTGACGACATGATCAGGGGTGTGTCCAAATGACGGAAAAGATGCTGGGATCTGTGGGCATCGTCGATTGCTGGCAATGCGAGATATCAGAACGTGTCGAATTGGTCTGCCAACGGCGCTGTGGGTGCTCGACCACGTGGCTCTTCTGACGATGGGAGGCAAGCCACCAGTATTCGGATTCTGCGACGGCCATCTTGTCGGTGCTCCCCGGTAAACTTCGCTGGTGATTTCACCGGCCAACCGGGCGCGGTGACGACACGCTCACCGAGGAGCACCGTGGCAGACACCAAGGTCATTTTCATCGCCTTCGCGATCGAGGACGAGCGTCAAAGGGACTTCCTGAAGGGTCAGTCCCTGCACCCCCGCACGCCCTTCGAGTTCATCGACATGTCGGTCAAGCAACCGTACGAGTCCGAGTGGAAAGACAAAGTGCGGACGCGGATCCGTCGCTCGGACGGAGTGATCGTGCTGGTGAGCAAGAACTCACTGACGTCCTCGGGGCAGAAGTGGGAGATCCAGTGCGCCAAAGATGAGGGCAAGCCGATCCGGGGGATCTGGGCGTATAAAGACGACCGCACCAACATTTCGGGGGTGCCCACGTACACGTGGAGCGATGAAAACATCAGCAACTTCATCGACTCCCTGTAGGTCGTCGTGCGGAAGGCGCTGATCGTCGGAATCGACCACTACCCATACATTGGGGACCTCAGCGGGGCGGTCAACGATGCCCACGCTGTGAAGAACGTTCTCGAGCGGAATGCCGACGGCACGCTGAATTTCCCCACCCCGCACCTGCTGGTCGGGACCGGCCCTGGGGCCGAGGTTACTAGGCTCGAACTCAAGGAATCGGTCCGGAAGCTTTTCGCCGATGACGCCGATATAGCACTCTTCTTCTTTGCCGGTCACGGATACATCGAAGACACCGGAGGCTTCCTTTGTGCCAGCGACTGCCAGTCAGGCGACGACGGTCTGTCGCTGGCAGAACTAATGTCCTTGGCCAACTCGTCGAAGGCAAAGAATAAGGTCATCATCCTGGACAGTTGTCACGCGGGCATTGCGGGAACAAGCGCCCTCAGCCAGAACGTTGCCGAGATTTCCGATGGTGTCACTATTCTCACCGCGTCGACCGCTGACCAGTACGCGATGGAGACGCCCGGAGGTGGATCAGGCGTTTTCACGAGCCTGTTCGTCGACGCTCTCAGTGGAGCTGCCGCGAACCTCGTAGGAGCAATTACTCCTGGAAGCGTCTATGCGCACATCGACCAATCGCTTGGGCCTTGGGCGCAACGCCCAGTTTTCAAGACCAACGTAAAGACCTTCATCTCATTGCGGGAGGCTACTGCGCCAATTGAACTGGCTGAGCTGCAGCAGCTGACTGACATATTCCCCTCTCCTACAACCGTATTCAGCCTCGATCCCAGCTACGAGCCGCACCGCTCCGGCTTCGAAGATCCTTCGGTTCCAGCGCCCGATCCGGCCCACACGGCTGTCTTCGCGGTACTGCAAAACTATGTCAAGGTCAACCTCGTGAGGCCCGTCGGTGCCCCACACATGTGGCACGCGGCGATGGGGTCACACGGCTGCGAGCTGACTGTACTTGGCCAGCACTATTGGAAACTCGTCGACGACGGCCTCGTCTGATGTCCACCGAAAGAGATGTCCAGGCACGTCTGGACACGCCCGAACTCATGGAAAAGCTCGCCGCTATCGAGCATGAACGATGGGCTCATTGGCAGCAATACATGCATGACCAGTGCCAGCGTGCGAAGGACGGGTCTTTGATCATCCCCGCTCATTTAGCAAAGCGTTGGCAAACCCAGATCGAGACCCCCTACGAGAACTTGAGCGATTCGGAGAAGGATAGTGATCGTGAACAGGTGAGGCGCTACTTGCCGATCATCGGTGCGGCCATCAAGGCGCCCGCTGCGGAGGGGTAGGCGGCGCGATGCCCAGAGCTTCATGGAGACGTTGAAGCAGCAAGTTGACAATTACATGGAGGAAGCCAAGCGGGACAGAAGGAGGCTGGCTTCAAAGACAACACCCTGGGACAAGCCATCATCAACGAAGGAGCTGAAACGGCAAACCCCAGGATTCGCTCGCCTGACCTTGATTCGCCGGCATTGCTGTCTCGTGAGACGCCAAAATTTCGCATAAA
>NZ_JACKUK010000030.1 GCF_025822765.1 Mycobacterium barrassiae
GTCTGGTCGAAGGCGCACGCACCAACGGCTGGAAACAAGCGCTGGGCGCATTGGCCCTGACCTACCCCGAACGAATCAACCCCTACCTATAACGGCCACCTACACAGAAATCTTGACAAGCTCACCGAGAGATCGACTACTGGGTCGAGCGTTATGACCCCGAGGCGGTGCGGCGCACCGAATACGCCGCCCAGGGCCTCAAAGTCGATATCCATGATTCCGACGACGGCTCGGGCGCGGTGATCGTGATCG
>NZ_JACKUK010000031.1 GCF_025822765.1 Mycobacterium barrassiae
CGCGCGTCGCCAACGACACGCTCACCACACTGACTATCGGAGGAAGCAAAAGAGGCGCCGTCGGGGTAGCTCCCCGGCGGCGCCTCACCTTGCCCTCTTGACAAACTTCTCTACATATCAGGTGGGGTAGCGGCGCGGCGTGAAGACGGTGTCGCCGGCTTCGCTCAGATACCACTGGGTCTGCGACGACCCGACGATGAGAAGCGTTCGCATATCGACATCGGTCTGGTCGAGGTCGGCCAGCCGGACCACCTTGACCTCTTCGGAAGGGCCCGACACGTCGCGCCCGATGACCACGGGCGTGCCGGGGTCACGGTATTCGAGCAGCAGGTCGCGCATCGCCCCAACCTGCCAGGTGCGACTCTTCGACGCGGGGTTGTAGATGGCGAGCACCAGATCGGCGGCCGCCCCTGCCGTCAAGCGCGCCGCGATCACATCCCACGGCTTCAGCCGGTCGGACAGCGAGATGACGGCGTAGTCGTGGCCCAACGGGGCGCCCACCCGGCTGGCGACTGCCTGTGCGGCCGTCATCGCCGGAACGACGCGAACCCGGACGCCGGGCCACTGCTTGGCCTCCTCGAGCACCGCCGTGGCCATCGCGAAGACACCCGGATCGCCGGAGGACACCACCGCCACGGCGCGGCCCTGCTCGGCCAGCGTGCATGCCAACCGGGCGCGGGCGGGTTCGTCGGTGTTGTCGCTGGGATGGCGCCGTTGACCGTCGCGGCTTCCGATGCGGTCCAGATAGGGGCCGTACCCGATGAGGTCGGTCGCCGCCGCCACCTCGCGACGGCTCTGAGGCGTCATCCAGGCGGTGTCGCCGGGGCCGAGGCCGACCACCGCGACGCTGCCGGTCGTCGACTCGCGTCGCGGCGTTCCCGGCAGCATCGCCAGCGAGAAGTACGGCACCGACGTCTCGTCGACGTCACCCGCGCCCAGCACCCGCTGCGCCGGCGTGCTCGCGCGCTCCACGTAAAAGGCCTCGTCCAGGCGCCCGCTCGCCGAAAGTGCCTCCCGCACCGCGGGATACGAACGCCCCAGCTTGAGCACGACGGCGGCGTCGGTGTCGCTCAGCCTGCGTTTGAGCTCACCGATCGGAAGTGTGCCGGGCAGAATCGTCAGCACCTCGTCGCCCTGGACCAGGGGAGTGCCGGTCGCCGCCGATGCGGCGCTCACCGACGTCACACCGGGAACGATCACCGCGTCGAACCGCTCCGTGAGGCGGGTGTGCATGTGCATGTAGGAGCTGTAGAACAGCGGGTCACCCTCGGCGAGAAGGGCGACGTCGCGCCCGGCGTCGAGATGCGCGGCGATCCGGTCGGCGGATTCGCGGTAGAAGTCCTCCATGGCGCCGGCGTAGCCGCCGGGATGGTCCGTGGTTTCGGTGGTCACCGGATAGACCAGATGCTCCTCGATCTGGCCTTCGCGCAGATACGGCTCGGCGATACCTCGCGCGATGCTCTTTCCGTGCCGGGCGCTGTGGTACGCCACCACGTCGGCCTCGCCGATGACGCGCGCCGCTTTGACGGTCACCAGCTCCGGGTCGCCGGGTCCCAGGCCGACGCCCCACAGGGTTCCTCGCTTGTCTGCCGTCATTCGCGTTCGCTGGCAATCGAATTCACGGCGGCCGCTGCCATGGCGCTTCCGCCGCGGCGGCCCTTCACCACGAGATACGACATTCCGCGGGGACGCTCGATGAGCTCCTGCTTGGACTGCGCCGAGCCGACGAACCCCACCGGTCCGCCCAGCACCGCCGCCGGGGTGGGCGCCCCCTCGTCGACGAGCTCCAGTAGTCGGAACAGGGCGGTCGGCGCATTGCCGATGGCCAGCACGGCGCCGCCGAGGCGGTCGGCCCACAGCTCGACACCCGCCGCCGACCGGGTGGTGCCCAGACGCTCGGCCAAGGCGGGTGCGCGATCGTCCGCGACGAGCGAGACCACCTCGTTGCCCGCGGGCAGCCGCGACTTCGTGATGCCCGCCGCCACCATTGACGAGTCGCACAGCACCGGTGCGCCTGCGACAAGCGCGGCATGGGTCTTCGCGACGACATCGTCGCTGTAGGCGACGTGGTCGGCGACGTCGACCTGACCGCAGGTGTGGATCAGCCGCACCACGACGCGCGCGACATCCTCGGGAAACCGCGTCAGGTCCGCCTCGGCGCGGATCGTCGCGAACGACTGCCGATAGATCTCTGCGGCGTCGCGGATGTAGTCGAGCACCCGCTCACCCTACGGGTGGGTGCCACGCAGCCGGTATCCGTCTCCCGTCGCGACCAGCACGGCACCTGTCGCGGGGCTGCCGCATGCGCGTTCGCAGCCGACAAAGTGCCGGTGACCTGCGGCGGGCTCCTCGACCGCGGCTGCAGCATCGGCACGCACGTCGGCGGCGGAGTGCTCGCAACCGGGGCTTCCGGTGCACGCGCTGACCGACAGCCACGGCGAGTTCTCGTCGAACACCAGCCCCATCGGCGCCAGCACGCGCAGCGCGACGTCGGCCACCTCCTCGTCGAGGTCGAAGACGAGAAGTGACCGCCACGGCGTGATGACCATCGGCGCGTTGATCGCCGCGAGATACTCCGCGACCCGGGCGTTGAGCACTCCCAGCGGAACCGCCGCGCCCAGCGCGACTCGTCCGTCATTCTGCTCGATCCACCCGATCGGTCCCCGCGTCACCGGCTCCCATGTTGCACCGGGTTTTGCCGTCACCGCGAAACCCGCCAACAGCTGATCGGGATTCTCGAGTTCGCTGATGCGCCAACATGTTCCGCGAGTCTCGGCAAAGCGGCCCGCCACCGTCAGCAATGCTTTGACCGCGTCCGGCAGCGGCAGCCGCACGCCGGTGTCCCGGCCGGCGAACAACAGCGCCGCCGAGTCGTCGACAACCTGGATACCGGCGTCGGCCGCCAACCCGCTGACGTCGCCGCGTCCGTCGTCGATGCCGAACAGGAATCGGCCGGGCAGCGCCGCCAGCGCGGGCCGTGCCCGGATCTCCTGGTCCAGTTCCGCGACCATGCCGCGGATATCGACCTCAGAACCGACGCGGCCCGACAACGGCGAGGCCACGATGTTGCGCACCCGCTCGTGCGTCTCCGACGGCAGCAGGCCCGAGGCAGCCAGCGCCTCGGCGACCGCAGCGGTGTCCGTCACCGCGCGGATCTGGATGTTCCCTCGCGAGGTCAGTTCCATGGCCGGCGATGCCCATCGAGTCGCCGCGAGCGCCAGGGTTTCGAGTTGCGGCGCGGTGATCATCCCGCCCGGTAACCGCACCCGCGCCAGCGCCCCGTCGGCGGCTGGATGAACCTGCAGCGCACCCGGGCACGCATCCTGATCGCGGGTCCTGGCCACCAGTTCACGGTACGCCGGAGTTGCTGGGGCACGTATGCGTGGCCCACTAGTTGGCGCACTCCTGCACACACGCGTGACCTGCGTAGATCGCGACGGTTAACCAGGAACTGAGGTAGTCGCCTACGCATGCGTTATCGCATCAGCGCTCGTAATTTTCCTCGTGAAGGGCCCGAGCCGACGGGCACACAGGGTGGGAGAGAACCATGACCGAGCTGACGACCGTTCGTCCGAACATCTCGACGACTACCGACCTGGTGCCTGCGCCCGGCGGCACGACACTGATCACCGAGCAGCAGGTGAGGCTCAGCACCGCAGCCGCGTTGGCCATACCGCCCGTGAGGACCAGCCGCTTCAGCGCGGTCGCCAAAGCGATGAGCGGGCTGTGCACCGCGCCGCACCAGCCCACACCCCGCTACCGTGCGAAGCGGTACGTCTATCTCGAAAACGCGCTGATGGGGCGGGAGATGGATCGGCTGTAGCTCAGCTGGCCAGCCGCACCGGGCTGACCACCTCCGAATACGCCGACGCATCACCGACCACTGCGCGACTGCGCCGGCCGTGGATGTCGACTGGGATATCGCCGGCCAGTGTGACGCGGTTGAGTCGGCGGTACTGGTCGTCGTAGTCCGAGACGGCGTAGTGCTGAGTGGCCCGGTTGTCCCAGATCGCGAGGTCACCGAGCTGCCAGTTCCACCGGATGGTGTTCTCCAGCTTGGTGATCCGATGCTGGAAGAGGTTGAACAGCGTCGCTGACTCGGACGTACTCAAACCGACGAAGTGCTTGACGAACTGGCCGAGCAGCAGCACCCGCTTACCGGTTTCCGGATGCACCCGCACCACGGGATGCTCCGTCTCGTAGTAGTCGGACTCGAATTCTTCGCGATACTCGCGCTCCGTGTCGGCGAGTTCCTCCAGCCGCCGGTCGACGTCCGTCGCGTAGTCATAGACGTTGGTGTGTACCGCCCATAGGTTGTCCGCGAGTGCTCGAAGTGGTTCCGGCAACAGCTCGTACGCGGCCTCCGTATTCGCCCATGTTGTGGTGCCGCCGTACTCGGGCAGTGAAATCGCGCGCAGCAGCGACGCTTTCGGAATGCGATCGACGAAGGTGACGTCGGTGTGCCAGGCGTTGGCCTTGTCATACCGGGAGTCGATGGGTAACAGCTTGGTGCCGCGGGAGGTCACCGTGGGGTGCGCGACGGTCGGCGTGCCCAGCTTGGCCGCCAATGCGAGCTGACCGTCGTCATCGAGTCCGTGCTGATCGCGGAAGAAGATCACCTTGTGTTCGAGCAGAGCCGCGTTGATTCTCGAAACGCTCACCGGATCGATGTCGGCGCTCAGGTCGATTCCGTCAATGCGCGCGCCGATATTCGCGCTCAACTTCACAATCCGCAGCCCTGAGACCACCGGGCTACCTCCCATCTGTCAAAACGAACCCGGCATACGGTGGCCTTTCGACGGCATGTGAACAAGTCTTTTCCTCAGCCCGAATCGAAAGCCCGAATCGAAAGCCCGAATCGAATGGACTCTCCGTTTGGTTTGCGACTTGTGCGGGTACCGTCCCGCCGTGAGGGCACTGTGGGAGTACATCGCTGCCCACCATTCGCAGTTGCTGTTCGACTCCTACCAGCACGTCAGCGCCGTGGTGCAGAGCGTGCTCATCGCCACGATCGTCGGGGTCGCCATCGGCGTGCTGACGTACCGCAACCCGCTGGCCTCCAACCTCGCCACCGCGACGTCCAGCGTCATCCTCACCGTGCCGGCCTTCGCCCTGTTGGGCCTCCTGATCCCGGTGTTCGGGCTGGGCGTGGTGCCCAGCGTCGCGGCGCTGGTGCTTTATTCGCTGCTGCCGATCATCCGCAACACGATCGTCGGTCTGAACGCCGTCGATCCGGCATTGACCGACGCTGCACGAGGTCTCGGCATGGGCAGGATCTCCACCCTGGGGCGCGTCGAACTACGGCTGGTGTGGCCGTCGATCCTGTCGGCGATGCGCGTCAGCACCCAGATGTCGATGGGTGTCCTTGCCATCGCCGCGTACGTCAAAGGCCCCGGCCTGGGCAACATCATCTTCGCGGGACTCGCCAGAGTCGGCAGCCCGACCGCCATTCCGATGGCACTCACCGGAACCCTACTCATCGTCATCCTGGCGTTGCTGCTCGATGCGATCCTGGTGCTCATCGGACGATTGACCACATCGAAAGGCATTCGATGACAACACAATCCGCGTCTGACTCGAGCGGTGCCCGCATCGTCCTGGACCACGTCTCGAAGGTCTATCCGGGTGCCAAGCAGCCCGCCGTCGACGACATATCACTGGACATCCCCGCGGGCGAGATCGTGGTCTTCGTCGGGCCATCGGGCTGCGGCAAGACGACGATGATGCGGATGATCAACCGACTGAGCGAGCCGACGTCGGGGCGCATCCTCATCGACGACAAGGATGCGTTGTCGATCAAACCGACCGAGCTGAGGCGCTCGATCGGCTACGCGATCCAGCAGGCGGGGCTGTTCCCGCACATGACAATCCGCCAGAACGTCGGCCTCGTTCCCGGGCTGCTGCGTTGGGACCGCAAGCGCATCGACGACCGCGTGGACGAACTGCTCGATCTGGTCGGGCTCGAGCCCAGCCAGTACGCCGACCGGTATCCGCGTCAGCTGTCCGGTGGCCAGCAGCAGCGGGTGGGCGTGGCACGTGCACTGGCCGCTGATCCACCGGTGCTGTTGATGGACGAGCCGTTCGGCGCGGTCGACCCGATCACCAGGAGCACGCTGCAGGACGAATTGCTTGGCCTGCAATCCGAACTGCGCAAGACGATCGTGTTCGTCACCCACGATTTCGGCGAGGCCGTCAAACTCGGCGATCGGATCGCGGTGCTCGGCCAGCAGAGCAAGGTGCTCCAATACGACACTCCGCAGGCGATCCTGGCCAGCCCGGCAGACGACACCGTCGCCGGCTTCGTCGGGTCAGGCGCATCGCTGCGCCAACTCAGCCTGGTGCGGGTCAAGGATGTCGAGCTGCAGACGCATCCCGCCGTCCATCGCCGCGATTCGGTCGATGATGCACGAAAGATCTTGGCCGACAGCGAGTTCGACTGGGTGGTTGTGCTCGACGATCGCGACCGGCCGGTGAACTGGGTGCGCGGGCGCAACCTCCGGCACGCCACCACGCTGGCCGAGGCCTTCGAACCGCTCGATGTGGTCAGCACCCAGTCGACGCTCGAGGACGCGCTCGAGGCGATCCTCGCCGCGCAGCACGCGTCGGCCGTCGTCATCGGGCCCGGTAGCAAGTACGTCGGCGTCGTCACACTGGACACGCTCATCGACACCATCACGCGGCTGAGGGCCGAGGCGGAATCGGACGGACACGGGTCGTGACCACCGCCGTCGACAGCTCCGCACCGAAGACGACACCTGCCGAACGTCTTCGGCTGTTGATCCAGCCTGCACTCGTTCTCATCGTCGGCGCGGCGGTGATCTTCTGGGCGTTCAACCGCGATCTCACGGCGACCCAGCAGGAGAACATCAACGTTGGCAATGTCACGGCGTTGATCTGGCAGCATCTGTTGATCACCTTCGCCGTCACCGCGATCGTGGTGGCGATCGGCGTCCCGCTCGGGGTACTGGTGACACGTCCGGGGGCAAAGGCGTTGCGGCCGTTGTTCATCGGGATCGCCAACATCGGCCAGGCGGCACCGGCGATCGGTCTGCTGGTCCTGCTGTTTCTGTGGACGGCGAAGACGGGGTTCTGGATCGGCGTGCTGCCGATCGCCCTGTACTCCCTGCTGCCCGTGCTCGCCAGCACGATCCTGGGCCTCGACCAGGTGGACAAGTCGCTGATGGACGCCGGGCGTGGGCAAGGCATGTCGCGGAGCGCGTTACTGCTCAGAGTCGAGCTGCCACTGGCGATTCCGTACATTCTGGCCGGCCTGCGCACGTCGCTGGTGATCGCGGTGGGCACCGCGACGTTGTCGTTCCTCGTCAACGCCGGAGGCCTCGGCATCCTCATCGACACCGGCTACAAGCTGCAGGACAACGTGACGCTGATTCTGGGCAGTGTCCTCGCGGTGTGCCTGGCGCTGCTGGTCGACTGGTTCGGCGGGCTGGCCGAGTTCTTCCTCAACCCCAAGGGGCTGCGCTGATGCGCGCCGCGCTGGCTACGGTGATCGCCGCGATCTGCGTGCTCGCGGTGTCGGCATGCGGGCTCGGCTCCGGCGGCACGGTGCCGTTCATGGTGGCGCCCGGTTCCATCAAGCGCAACGCCGAGCTCGAGGGCGTGAAGATCACCGTGGGCTCCAAGGAGTACACCGAGCAGGTCATCATGGGCTACATCCTTGAGTACACCCTGGCCGCGGCCGGTGCCGACGTCCGCGACCTGACCGGCATCGTCGGCTCCCGCAGCACCAGGGCGGCGCAGCTGCGCGGCCAGGTCGACGTGGCCTACGAGTTCACCGGCAACGCGTGGATCAACTATCTCGGCCACGAGAAGCCGATACCGGACAGCCGTGAACAGTACGAGGCGGTGCGCGACGAGGACCTCGAGCGCAACGACATGGTGTGGTTGCCGCCGGGCCCCATGGACGACACGTACGCGCTGGCAGCGAGCAAGAAGGTGGTCGAACGCACCGGTGTCCGGACGCTGTCGCAGTATGCCGACCTCGTCAAGACGAACCCGGAGGCGGCGAAAACCTGTGTGGACACCGAGTTCCGCGCGCGCCAGGACGGTTATCCCGGCATGGCCGCGGCCTACGGATTCGATCCGGCGCGGGCGCAGACACCGGTGCTGCAGGTCGGCATCATCTATCAGGCGACGGCCGACGGCGATCAATGTGACTTCGGTGAGGTGTTCACCACCGACGGCCGCATCGCGGCGCTCGATCTCGTGGTGCTCACCGACGACAAGCAGTTCTTCGCCCACTACAACCCGTCGGTGACGATGAAGCGTGAGTTCTTCGACGCGCACCCGGAGATCGCCGAGGTCACCGCGCCCGTCACCGCCGCGCTCACCAACGAGGCGATCATCGAGATGAACAAACAGGTCGACGTGGAGGGTCGCGACCCCGCCGTCGTCGCGCGCGACTGGATGGTGGCCGAGGGCTTCGTCACCGCCGATTGAGCAGTTAACCCCGAAATTCGTCAACATCTGCGTTCGTCCGGCGTAGCGTCCCGAGAATCGGGAGGCACGAAACCATGTCGACACAACGAACGCTGCGGGTCGCGATCATCGGCGCGGGCATGTCCGGCATCTGCATGGCGATCAAGCTGCAGGACGCGGGCATTGACGATTTCGTCGTCTACGAGGCCGCCGACGATGTCGGTGGGACCTGGCGCGACAACACCTATCCAGGGCTCAGTTGCGACGTTCCGTCACGCTTCTACTCGTACTCGTTCCGGCCGAACCCCACCTGGTCACGTTTCATGGCGCCGGGTCCGGAGATCCATCGGTACTTCCGGCAGGTCGCCGTCGAGCGAGGCGTCACACCGCACATCAGGTTCGGCACCGAAGTCACCTCGGCACGATTCCAGGACGGTCGCTGGTGGGTCGCCACCGCGGACGGCGAGGAAGCCTTCGACGTGCTGGTCACCGCGACCGGGGTGCTGCGCGTGCCCCGCTATCCGGACATCGAGGGGCTCGACACGTTCGCGGGGCCGATGTTCCACTCAGCCCGCTGGGACCATTCGGTCTCGTTGCACGACAAGCGGATCGGATTGATCGGCACGGGTTCCAGCGGAGTGCAGATCACCGCTGAACTCGGTGGCAAGGTCCGCGGACTGACGATCTTCCAGCGCACGGCGCAGTGGGTTTACCCGTCGCCCAACATTCGGTACAAGCGGATCACCCGGTTTGCGCTCGAGCGGTGGCCCGCGCTCAACAAATTGGGATACCGCTTCTGGCAGACCTACATCGAGAACACCCTCGGTCGCGCGGCCGTCGAGCCAGGCCTGAACCGGCGGGTCATGGCGCTGGCGTGCCGGCTCAATCTGCGGTTGGGGGTACGCGACCCGGAGCTGCGCCGCAAGCTCACTCCCGACTATCACGCGATGTGCAAGCGAATCATCCTGGCGGGTCACTACTACCGGTCCATTCAGCAGCCGGGTGTACACCTGGTCACCGAGCCGATCGACCACGTCGAACCGCGCGGCGTCGTGACCGCCGACGGCGTACTCCACGAACTCGATCTGCTCGTGCTGGCGACGGGCTTCGACGCCCGCGCGTACGTGCGCCCGATGTCGATCGTCAACGAAAACGGCGTCACGCTGGACGAAGTCTGGGAAGGCGGGCCGCACGCCTACCGATCGATCGCGGTCCCGGGTTTCGCGAACCTGTTCATGATGATGGGTCCGCACTCGCCGATCGGGAATCAATCGCTGGTCCTCATCGCCGAGAACCAGGCCGACTATGCGATGTGGTGGATCGACAAGATGCGCAATGGCGAGATCGTCGCGGCAGCCCCCACCGAGGTCGCGACCAAGGAGTACAACGAGCAGATGAAATCTGCGATGCCGCAGACGATTTGGGTCAGCGGATGCAAGAGCTGGTATCTGGGGAAGGACGGGCTGCCTGAGCTGTTCCCGTGGCGGCCCATCCGTCACCGCGAGCTGCTGGCCACTCCGGACGTCTCGCATTTCGAGATCCGCACCGCCTGACTGTGACGCCCGGCACACTAGAGGTTCTAGTGATCCGTGCCACACAGAATGTCCACTTCTTGCGGCTCGAGCAGTACGTTCCTGATAACTGCACGCGTGTGTAGTAAGCGATGTCAGGAAGGAACGAACGACGATGTTCGAACTCATCGTTTTCGGCAGTCTGCTGGTCGTACTCATCGGCCTCCTCGGCCTGCCGTACCCGCAGAGCACCTACAGCCGCTGGAACCGCCACTAGCCCCGAACTGCCCGGAGCGCCGGCGACGGCGTGGGGTAGTAATGGTGGGTGTCCCAGCCGACCCACGCGCCGACGGTCTTGTTGTTGTCGACGTCCGACACCGACCTGATCACCGCGCGCGCCAGCGGCGCAGACTATCGGTGGGCGAATCCCTCTCGGCTGGTTGACGGGGAACTCGACGAACTCGTCGGCGCTGCCGACATCGCCGTGGTCCGCATTCTCGGCGGCTACCGCGCGTGGCAGGACGGTATCGACGCACTGGAGGCAAGCGGCGTGCCGACCGTCGTGGTCAGCGGCGAGCAGGCGCCGGACGCCGAGCTGATGGGCCATTCCACGACACCCACGGGTGTGGCACTGCAGTCCCACGTCTATCTGGCCCAGGGCGGGGTCGAGAACCTGCGCCAGCTACACGCGTTTCTGTCCGACACGTTGCTGATGACCGGGTTCGGCTTCGCGCCGCCGGCCACCACCCCGAACTGGGGCGTCCTCGACCGTCCGTCGGCGCCCGGCGGGGCAGGGCCGACCATCGCGGTGCTCTTCTACCGCGCGCAGCACCTGGCGGGCAACACCAGCTACGTCGAGGCGTTGTGTCAAGCGATCGAGGAAGCCGGCGGTAAGCCGCTGCCCGTGTTCTGCGCATCGCTGCGCACCGCGGACCCCGAACTGCTGAAACTGCTCGGCACCGCCGACGCGCTGGTGACCACCGTGCTCGCCGCAGGCGGATCGACTCCGGCCACCGTCTCGGCGGGCGGCAACGACGACAGCTGGAATGTGGCCCATCTCGCCGCCCTCGACGTCCCGATCCTGCAGGGCCTGTGCCTGACCAGTTCGCGGTCGCAGTGGCAGGCCAACGACGACGGGCTGTCGCCGCTGGACGTCGCAACCCAGGTCGCCGTTCCCGAGTTCGACGGTCGCATCATCACAGTCCCGTTCTCGTTCAAGGAGATTGACGACGAAGGTCTGATCTCCTACGTCGCCGACCGCGAGCGCTGCGCACGCGTCGCAGGCCTGGCGGTGCGGTATGCGCGATTGCGCGCGACCTCACCGCCGGAAAAGCGGGTTGCCCTCGTGTTCTCGGCGTATCCCACCAAGCACGCCCGCATCGGCAACGCCGTCGGACTCGACACGCCTGCCAGTGCGGTCGCGTTGCTACGCGCGATGCGCGAACACGGTTACCGGATCGACGACGTGCCCGGCCTCGACGCCGGCGACGGTGACGCGTTGATCCACGCTTTGATCGAGCGCGGCGGTCAGGACGCCGACTGGCTGACCGACTGCCAGCTCGCCGGCAATCCGATCCGGGTGCCCGCCAAGGAGTATCGCGACTGGTTCGCCACGCTGCCCGCGGAACTGAGGGACGCGATGGTCGAACACTGGGGTCCGCCTCCCGGCGAGTTGTTCGTCGACCGCAGCCGTGACCCCGACGGTGAGATCGTGATCGCAGCGATGCAGGCGGGCAACGTCGTGCTGTTGGTTCAGCCGCCACGCGGGTTCGGGGAGAACCCGGTCGCGATCTACCACGACCCCGATCTGCCGCCCAGCCATCACTATCTGGCGGCCTACCGATGGATCGACTCCGTCTTCGGCGCTGACGCCGTCGTGCACCTGGGCAAACACGGAAACCTGGAATGGCTGCCCGGCAAGACGCTTGGCATGTCGGCGGCCTGCGGCACCGATGCTGCGCTCGGCGATCTTCCCCTGATCTACCCGTTTCTGGTCAACGATCCGGGGGAGGGCACCCAAGCCAAGCGCAGGGCGCACGCCACCCTCGTCGATCACCTCATTCCGCCGATGGCGCGCGCCGAAACCTACGGCGACATCGCACGTCTGGAGCAGTTGCTCGACGAGCATGCCAACATCGCCGCACTCGATCCGGGCAAGCTGCCCGCCATCCGTCAGCAGATCTGGACGCTGATGCGGGCGGCGAAGATGGACCACGACCTCGGACTCGAGGATCGGCCCGACGAGGACTCGTTCGACGACATGTTGTTGCACGTCGACGGCTGGCTGTGTGAGATCAAGGACGTCCAGATCCGCGACGGTCTGCACATCCTCGGCGAAAAGCCCACGGGCGAAGCGGAAATCGACCTGGTACTGGCCATTTTGCGGGCGCGACAGCTGTTCGGCGGCGACCAGAGTGTGCCCGGCCTTCGCCAGGCACTCGGGCTCGCCGAGGACGGCCACGACGAGCGCGCGGCGGTCGACGCAGCGGAGGCGCAGGCCCGCGAACTCGTTGTCGCACTGGCGGACTCCGGATGGGATCCCGACGCCGTCGACACCATCACCGACCACCCCGACGTCGCGGCGATTCTGCGGTTCGCCGCGACCGAGGTGGTGCCGCGCCTGGCGGGTACGACCGACGAGATACCCCAGATTCTGCGTGCGCTCGACGGCGGCTTCATCGCGGCAGGTCCGTCGGGTTCACCGCTGCGCGGCCTCGTCAACGTGCTGCCCACCGGACGCAACTTCTACTCCGTCGACCCGAAGGCGGTGCCGTCGCGGCTGGCGTGGGAAACCGGTGGGGCCATGGCGGATTCGCTGCTGGCGCGGTACCGCGAGGACTACGGCGACTGGCCGCGGTCCGTCGGCCTGTCGGTGTGGGGGACGTCGGCCATGCGCACCGCGGGCGACGACATCGCCGAAGTGCTTGCGCTGCTCGGTGTCCGGCCGGTGTGGGACGACGCGTCGCGGCGGGTGGTGGACCTGGAGCCGATCCCGCTGGGCGAACTGGGCCGCCCGCGTATCGACGTCACCGTGCGCATCTCGGGTTTCTTCCGCGACGCCTTCCCGCACGTGGTGACGATGCTCGACGACGCGGTGCAACTGGTCGCGAATCTCGACGAGCGGGCCGAGGACAACTTCGTCCGCGCCCATGCGCAGGCCGACCTGGCCGACCACGGTGATCAAAGACGCGCTACCACAAGGATATTCGGCTCCAAGCCCGGTACCTACGGCGCGGGTCTGCTCCAGCTGATCGACAGCCGGAACTGGCGCGACGACGCCGACCTCGCCGAGGTGTACACCGCGTGGGGCGGCTTCGCGTACGGCCGCGGACTGGATGGGCGGCCTGCGGCCGACGATATGAACCAGAACTACCGGCGCATCGCGGTCGCCGCCAAGAACACCGATACCCGCGAACACGACATCGCCGACTCCGACGACTACTTCCAGTACCACGGCGGCATGGTCGCGACGGTGCGGGCCTTGACCGGAAAAGCGCCGGCCGCCTACATCGGCGACAACACCAGACCCGATGCCGTGCGCACCCGCACGCTTTCGGAGGAGACCGCCCGCGTGTTCCGCGCCAGGGTGGTCAACCCGCGCTGGATCAACGCGATGCGTCGCCACGGCTACAAGGGCGCCTTCGAGATGGCCGCGACCGTGGACTACCTGTTCGGATACGACGCGACCGCGGGCGTGATGGCCGACTGGATGTATGAGCGACTGTCCGCCGAGTACGTCCTCGACGATGAGAACCGCAAGTTCATGGCCGAGTCGAACCCGTGGGCGCTGCACGGCATGTCCGAGCGCCTCTTGGAGGCCGCGGGCCGCGGTATGTGGGCACAACCCGATGAGGCCACGCTCGACGGCCTGCGGCAGGTGCTGCTGGAGACCGAAGGCCAACTCGAGGGGTAGCCGTCATCCACTCAGCGGTGAGGCCGCGATTCCGCCCAAAACTTCGCCCTGAGCGCAGTCTCAACTCAACCCGAGCGTCAGCCGCTAGGTTTGGCGTATGCCCACGACCTTTGCCGACCTCGCGAAGGCGGAATACATCCTGCTGACCACGTTCACCAAGGACGGTCGACCCAAGCCCACCGCGGTGTGGGCCCCACCGGACGGCGACCGGCTACTCGTCATCACCCAGGAGAAGTCCTGGAAGGTCAAGCGCATCCGCAACACCCCGCGCGTGACCATCGCGGAATGCGACCGAAGCGGCAACCCGAAGAGCGAGGCCGTCGAGGCGGTGGCGACGATCCTGGACAAGTCCGCCAACGGCCGAACCTACGACGTGATCGCCAACCGTTACGGCCTGATGGGTAAGACGTTCGGGTTCTTCTC
This sequence comes from Mycobacterium barrassiae, assembly GCF_025822765.1. GTDB lineage: Bacteria > Actinomycetota > Actinomycetes > Mycobacteriales > Mycobacteriaceae > Mycobacterium > Mycobacterium barrassiae. The sequence goes on from NZ_JACKUK010000031.1 coordinate 14,284, forward strand.
GAAGCTGCGTGGCGGCATGAAGAACAACGTGACCGTCGAACTGAGGGCCGCGTGATGGCCGCGCCGACCTTCGCGGAAATCGCCGCCGCCCGCTACATCCTGCTGACCACGTTCACCAAGGACGGCAAGCCCAAGCCGACGGCGATCTGGGCCGCGCCCGACGGTGATCGCCTGCTCGTCATGACCGAGGAAGACTCCTGGAAGGTCAAGCGCATCCGCAACACTCCGCGGGTCACGCTGGCCATCTGCGATGCGCGCGGCAAGCCGAAGAGCGACAGCATCGAGGCGACCGCGCGGATACTCGACAAGTCCGAGGCGCCTGCGGTGATACGCGCAGTCAACAAGCGCTACGGGCTGCTCGGCCGGCTGTTCAACCTGTACATGAAGGTCCGCGGCGTCGACAAGAAGAGCGTGGGCCTCGAGCTCAAACCCGCATGACCGGTTTCGGCGAACGCTTCGATGGGTAGCCTCCCGCGCAACATTTGCGCATCGAGAGAACTGGACCCATGGCAGCAGACACCTTCGACGACGTGGCACGTTCCAAGTACCTGCTACTGACGACCTTCACCAAGGACGGCAGGCCGAAGCCGACGACCGTGTGGGGTGTGAAGGACGGCGACAAGCTGCTCATCTCCACCGACGACGGGTCGTGGAAGACCAAGCGCATCAACAACACCCCGCGCGTGACCATTCAGCGGTCCACCGCACTGGGCAAGCCGAAGGGCGAACCGGTCGAGGCGGTGGCCCGCAATCTGCCGAAGTCAGAGAACCGCCGCGTCTTCGACATGGTCACCAGGAAGTACTGGTGGCACGCGTGGTGGTGGATCCCGCAGGCCATCATCCGCGGGGGCATCGACAAGGTGCACAGCGCGGTCGAGGTCCGCCCGGCCTAGTTCGCGGCGAGGATCAGATCCGCTGCGTGCCAAGCCATCGCCATCGCCGGACCGTTGAGATTGCCCGAGACCATCGTCGGCATCACCGAACAGTCCATCACGCGCAGATTGTTCACACCTCGCACGCGGAGTTCGGGATCGACGACGTCGTCCTCGTCGGGGCCCATCGCACACGTCCCGACGGCGTGATACCCGCAGTAGCCGTGGTCAAGAGCCTCGTTGATGATCGCGTCGTCATCGACAACGTCGGTCCCCGGCTTTGTCTCCTCAACCAGGTAGTCGGCGACCGGAGGCTGAGCGAACACGTCGCGTAGCGCCCTGAACGCAGCAGCGAACGTGCGCCGATCGTGCCTCGTCGTCAGGAAGTTCGGCTCGATGTCCAACGGCGCGTCCGGGTCGGGGGACGTGATGCTCACGTATCCCTCACTGTCCGGCCGCAATACGTAACCGATCGCCGCCACTCCAGGCTCACGCTCGAGGCCGACTTCCTTGCCGGGCTCGAACGGTGCGACCGAGAACGGTGCCATCAGGAGTTGGGCATCGGGGCGCGGCTGGTCCGGCGTGGTCTTGAAGAACCCAGCGACGTCGTAGGCGCCCTGTGCCATCGGACCTCTGCGGTTGAGGAGGTACTTCACCGCCGTGACCGCCTGCCTCGCCGGTGTGGACAGCGCACGGTTGTAGCCGATATTGCGATTCAGCCGGAACTGCAACGAAAAGCAGCGGTGTTCCCGCATGCGCCGACCGACGTTCGGACTGTCGACCCGCACGTCCAGGCCGAGCCGACGCAGCTGCGAGCGATCCCCGATACCCGACAGTTGAAGCAGTTTCGGCGTCGCAATGCTGCCAAGGGACAAAATGGTTTCCCGCCGGGCGGTGAAGGTGACGGGGGAGCCCTTCGCCGGCGACGCTTCGACCCCTACGGCTTTGTCGCCCTCGAACAACACACGATTCACCGTGGTGTCAACCGCGACGGTCAAGTTCGAGCGGCTGCGCACCGGCCGCAGGAACGCCCACGCGGCACTGACCCGCTGACCGTCCTTGATGGTCCGCGCGGCCGGGCCGATCCGTTCGCCGTCATTACCGTTGACATCGTCGGTGACCGACCAGCCGAGGTTGGCGCCGGACGCGATGAAGTCGGCGCACAGGTCCGGTAGCTCGCGGTCGATCGAGATGTCGAGCGGCCCGCCTGTGCCGCGCATGTCGTTGGCCCCGAGGTCATGGTTCTCGATCGTGCGGTAGATCGGCAGGAGTTCGTCCCATCCCCAGCCCGGGTTTCCCAAGCGCACCAGATCGTCGTAGTCGGAAGCACTGCCGCGGTTGTAGACCATTCCGTTGACCGCGCTCGAACCACCCAGGACGCGGCCGCGCACCCAGTGCTCGACGTTGTTGGACGGGCCGATCGGTCGAACAGGGAAGTGCCAAGCCAGCTTTGCGTCGCCTACCAGCTTGCCGAACCCCTTCGGGACCCTGATCAACGGGCTGGTGTCCTTGGGGCCTGCCTCGATCAGCAAGACCTGGTTGGTCGAATCCTCGGTCAGCCGGTTGGCGAGCACGCATCCTGCCGAGCCCGCGCCGACGATGATGTAGTCGAAGTCGTTCACTCCGCCCCCAGCGGTGTCGGAACTGCTGACTCCAATCGTTACGCCGTCCCTGTTTCCTTTCGCAAGTGCTTATCGAAGAACGCGAAGACGCGCGCGTAGGCGTCCTCGGTGGCGGCGTCGTCATATCCGAAACCGGTGATGCGCAGGAAGCCCTGACCAGGCAACTTGTTCGCGAAGCTATGGCCGACATCCGGGTAGACCTTGATGTCGGCCGGAATGCCTTTCTCTTCGACGACCTTGCGCAGCTTCGCCGGCGCGCCCACGCCGATCGGGTCGCGACGGCCGAAACTGGCCACGATCGGGCAGGCGCCGTCCAGTGTCTCGCTCAGATGCCGGGGCAGGGGAGTGCCGTAGAACGGCGCCGATGCGCCAAAACCCTTGGGCGACAACACCAGAGCGAACTGACCTCCCATGCAGAATCCGACGATGCCGACCGGGCCATTGCACTCCGGCATGGCCAACAGGTGGTCGCGCGCCGCGAGGATGTCGTCGAGCGCGCGACCGCGCTGGGTGAGCAACTCCCGGAAGACCCTGGTGATGCAGCGGGCACGACCCCCGCGCGCATAGAGATTCGGAGTGATCGCGATGAACCCCGCCGCAGCGATCCGCGCCGACGTGGCCGCGTTGTCGGGGCTGTATCCGATGGCGTCATGTACGACCACGACACCCGGCCACGGCCCCTGACCGCCGGGCAGGCTCACCAGTGCGTCGATTCGGCCGTCAGGGGTTTCGATGTCGACAGTGGGCACGTCGTCAATCTACGGAACCCATCCGTCGTTTCGGACGTTCTGCATTACATGGCGATGCGGCTGTTCCTCCTCTATACGGTCATCGAGCTGGCGGTCATCGTGGCGTTGGCGTCGACGATCGGCTTCGGCTGGACCGTGTTGCTGCTCCTCGGCACCTTCTTGCTTGGCATCGCGTTGGCCGGATCGCAGGTCAAGCGGCATATCCGGCGCCTGCGCTCGGGCGTTGACATGACCACGGTCCAGGGCGCGGCGGCCGACAGTGTGCTTGTCGCCCTGGGCACGGTGCTCGTCGTCATTCCGGGGCTGGCCAGCTCCGTCCTAGGCGCTCTGCTCCTGTTGCCGCCCACCCGCGCGGTGGGCCGTCCGCTGGTGAAGGCCATGGCCGCGCGCCGCATGGCACTGATCACGGTCGCGGGTCCTGTCGGTTACACCGCCGCGCGCGGTGACTACATTGACGGCGAGGTCATCGACGTAACGGACGTCGAGCCTCCTGCCGTGGAGCGCAAACCCGACTAAGTGACCACCCTCCTGCTGAACGGCCGGGTACACAGCCCGGCGATGCCCGACGCGTCCGCTATGGCGGTGCGCGACGGTGTCGTGGCCTGGCTGGGCAGCGACGACGTGGGCAGAGTGCAGTTCCCTGATGCGCAGGTCGTCGACCTGGACGGCGCCTTCGTCGCACCGGCGTTCGTGGACAGCCACGTACACCTGACCGCGACCGGGCTGACGGTGGCCGGCCTGGATCTGCGGCAGGCCACGTCGCTGCGGCACTGCCTGCAGCTGCTCGCCGACTTCGTTCAGGCGAATCCCGACGGCACCGTGTGGGGGCACGGATGGGACGAATCGGGCTGGCCGGAACGCACCGCGCCGACCACCGCCGATCTCGACGGCGTCGCCGCCGACCGACCCGTCTACCTGGCCCGAGTCGACGTCCACTCGGCGGCCGCCTCGACCGCGCTGCGTCGGCTCGCTCCCGGGCTCGCCGACGCGCACGGGTTCTCGGCTGAGCAGCCGTTGACCAGCGATGCCCACCACCTCGTGCGGGCAGCCGCCCGCGACGGCCTGACCCCGGACCAACGGCGGCATGCCCAGATGGCCGCGCTCAACACCGCGGCCGCCCTCGGCATCGTCGCGGTGCACGAATGCGCCGGGCCCCAGATCGGCGGGCTGTCGGACTGGGACGAGCTGCGCGGCATCGAACACGGCGTCGAGGTCGTCGGCTACTGGGGTGAACCCGTGACCAGCGCCGATGAGGCGCGAGCGTTGATCGCGCGCACCGGCGCCCGGGGGTTGGCCGGTGACCTGTTCGTCGACGGCGCGCTCGGCTCGCGCACGGCGTGGCTGCACCGGCCCTACGCCGACGCCCCGGATTGCTGCGGCAACGCGTATCTCGATGCCGACGTGATCGCGGCGCACCTGCGGGCGTGCACGGAGGCGCAGATCACCGCGGGGTTCCACGTGATCGGAGACGCGGCGGTCAGCGCCGTGGTCGACGCGTTGGAGCGCGTCGTCGAGGAGTTCGGCGCACCGGCTGTGGCGCGGTGCGGACACCGCCTCGAACACCTCGAAATGGTGACCGAACAGCAGGCGCACCGCCTCGGTGCGTGGGGTGTGCTCGCCAGCATGCAGCCCAACTTCGATGCGCTGTGGGGCGGCAAAGATCGGATGTACGCCCAGCGCCTTGGACCCGAACGGGCCGGATCGTTGAACCCGTTTGCGCTGCTAGCATCCCAAGGCGTGCCTCTCGCGTTCGGCTCGGACAGCCCCGTCACCAGCATGAATCCCTGGGCGACGGTCCGCGCGGCGACACAGCACCAGACCGAGGGCAGCGCGCTGTCGGCCCGCGCCGCGTTCGCCGCTGCCACGCGCGGCGCCTGGCGCGCGGCCGGGGTGCGCGACGGTGTCACCGGCACCCTGGTGCCCGGCGCCCCGGCGAGCTATACGGTCTGGGAGGCGGACGAGTTCGAGGTCAGCGCGCCTGCCGACGCGGTACAGCGGTGGTCGACCGATGCGCGCTCGCGGGTGCCCGCCCTGCCTCGACTCGACGACGAACTGCCACGTTGCCGCCAGACGGTGCACCGAGGTGTCGTAATCCATGGCTGACGATGAGCGTCCACCTGAGGTCGACGAGGAAGCCGCCGAGGAAGCCGAACAGCCGCCGGTAGCGCCCGCGGCACCGTCGCGCACAAAGCGGTTCGGCCGGGCCGTGGTTGACCGTCTGCCGCAGTTGAGCGTCGCGATCGCAGGCGGCCTCGCGCTGTGCCTGAGTTTTCCACCGTTCGGCTGGTGGTACCTGGCGTTCATCGCGTTCGCATTGCTCGCCTGGGTGCTCACCCGCGAATCAACCACTGTCGCAGGAGGATTCGGATACGGACTCCTGTTCGGACTGACGTTCTATCTTCCACTGCTGCCGTGGATCAGCGGACTCGTCGGCGCAATCCCGTGGATCGCCCTCTCGGCGATGGAGGCGTTGTTCGTGGCGCTGTTCGGCGCGTTGGCGGTCACGGTTCGGCGGTTGCCCGGATGGCCGTTGTGGTTCGCCGGGCTGTGGGCGGGCCAAGAGTGGCTCAAGTCGACCGTGCCGTTCGGCGGATTCCCATGGGGTGGTGTGTCATTCAGCCAAACCAACGGGCCGCTGCTGTCGGTGGTGCGGGTGGGCGGCGCGCCGCTGCTGACGTTCGCCGTCGTCGTGGTCGGATTCAGCTTGGCCGCAATCACTCTCGAGATCGTGAAATGGTGGCAATCCGACACCCGGCCGTCCGGGCCGCCAGCGGTGGTGGTTCCCGGCGCTTGCATCACCGTCGTCCTGTTGCTCACGGCACTCACATGGCCACAGGTCCGGCACTCCGGATTGGGCGTCAACGACGAACAGGCGATCACCGTGGCCGTCGTGCAGGGCAACGTGCCTCGACTCGGCCTGGACTTCAACGCCCAACGGCGCGCTGTGCTGGACAACCACGTCCGCGAGACGATCCGGCTGGCCGGGGAGGTGCGCGCAGGCCGTGCGCCGCAGCCGATGTTCGTCGTCTGGCCGGAGAACTCGGCGGACATCGATCCGCTCGCCAATCCGGATGCCAAGGCGGAGATCACGGCCGCGGCGGCGGCCATCGACGCGCCGATCCTGGTCGGCGGCGTGGTCGAGGCACCCGGCGCCACGCCGGACAACCCGGCCGCCAACAACTCGGTGATCGTGTGGGACCCGGAGACGGGCCCCGCCGATCGGCACGACAAGCAGATCATCCAGCCGTTCGGCGAGTACCTGCCTTGGCGCGGCTTCTTCAAGCATCTGTCCTCGTACGCCGACCGCGCCGGCTATTTCGTCCCCGGGAGCGGGAACGGCGTCGTACACGCCGCGGGTGTGCCCGTGGGTGTCGCCACCTGCTGGGAGGTGATCTTCGACCGTGCGCCCCGCGAGGCCGTCCGCAGCGGGGCCCAGCTGCTGACCGTGCCGACCAACAACGCCACCTTCGACGAGCCGATGAGCGAGCAGCAGCTCGCGTTCGCCCGGCTGCGCGCCGTCGAACACGACAGATACGTCGTCGTCGCGGGAACCACCGGCATCAGCGCGGTCGTCGCGCCCGACGGACGTGAGCTTGCCCGCACCGCGTTCTTCGAACCCGCCTATCTCGACACTCAGGTGCGGTTGAAGACCCAGCTCACAGCCGCGACACGCTGGGCTCCGGTGGTCGAGGGCCTGCTGGTCGCCGTCGGCGTTGGGGCTCTGTTGGCGGCGATGCTGCACAATGGGAGTTTCGTGCGCCGGCTAGGAACGGCGACGAAAGATAGAGGAGCGAAATGACGACGGGCCCGGGCCCGGGGGAACGCCCAAGCCAGCGCACGCTGGTCATCATCCCCACCTACAACGAGAGGGAGAACCTCCCGTTGATCGTTGGACGCGTCACCGAGGCGTGTCCGGACGTGCACATTCTGGTCGTCGACGACGGCAGCCCGGACGGCACCGGCGAGCTGGCCAACGAGCTTGCGCTGGCCGACCCCGATCGGCTGCACGTCATGCACCGCGCAGGCAAGGGCGGTCTCGGCGCGGCGTACCTGGCCGGCTTCGATTGGGGCCTGGGCCGTGGCTACTCCGTGCTGGTCGAGATGGACGCCGACGGCAGCCATCCGCCTGAACAGCTGCACCGCCTCCTCGACGCCATCGACGGCGGCGCCGACCTGGTGATCGGCTCGCGCTACGTCAAGGGTGGTGAGGTCCGCAACTGGCCGCGGCGACGCATGCTGCTGTCCCGGACCGCCAACAGCTATTCGCGCATCCTGCTCGGCGTCGGCATCCACGACATCACCGCGGGATACCGGGCGTACCGGCGTGAGGTGCTGGAGAAGATCGACCTGTCGGCCGTCGACTCGAAGGGCTACTGCTTCCAGATCGACTTGACCTGGCGCACCATCAACAACGGGTTCGTCGTCGTCGAGGTACCGATCACGTTCACCGAACGCGAGTTCGGCCAATCCAAGATGAGCGGATCCAACATCCGCGAAGCCCTGTTCAAGGTCGCAGAGTGGGGTCTGCGCGGGCGCCTGGATCGCGCCCGCGGTGTCGGCGTAACCCGCTAGCGGCGAACGTCAGCCGCGCCGGCGGGCCTTGATGATGTCGAGGCGCTCCTTGAGCAGTTCCTCGAGCTCCTCGATGGACCGGCGCTCCAGGAGCATGTCCCAGTGCGTGCGCGGCGGCTTGACCTTCTTCGGCTCCGGTGCGTCGCCCTCGATCAGCGTGCCCTCCATACCGTTGCGGCACAGCCAGGTGTGGGGGATCTCGGCGTCGTCGGCGAAGGGGACGTCGAACTCCTCGCCATTATCGGTGCGATAGCGGGCGACCTGACGCGGTGCCAGATCGTGGTTGCGGTCGGTCTCGTAGCTCACAGCCCCGAGGCGACTGCCTCTCAAGACGCGATCAGCCATGGTTAGCACTCCTCAATCAACAAGTCATCCGGAGAATCAACGCAGCGGCACGACACGCAGTTCCCGACTCGGCCCATCATGATACCGGGATTGCAACGCCAGCCGGTTTACAGTCGGGTCCGTGGTACGTCGTCTGCGTTCTCAACCCTGTCGCTGGTGCGGTCGTGAAGTCGCCGACGCCGGAATGGGCAGACGCAGGCAATACTGCCGGCAATCGTGTCGGCAGCGGGCCTACGAACAACGCTCGCTCGTCAAGGGCACCTCGCTGGCTCCAGACGCCGTGGTTCTGACCGCCGACGAGGCCGCCGAGTTGGCCGACCGTGTCTACCAGGTCAGATGCGCCGCCGAGGACGTGTCCACCGCAGTCGACGAAGGCGCCGATGGCGCGGAGTTACGTCAACTGTGCGATGCGCTGATGCGTGCGGCCAAAGCGGCCGACGGCTGGCGTTAGCCCCTCGATTCCTCGAATTTCGAACCTTCGGGACGGGTTGCTCGTCGTTACGTTGACCTGCAAATCTCCCGAGGGGATCCGCCGTGACGCTGTCCACACCTGAGTCCTCAGCATCTGTGTCCACCTCGCCCGGCATCTGGCGATTCGGGGACTTCGTACTGGATACCCACCGTTACGAGCTGCGCGGCGGCGGAGAGGTGATCCGGGTCGAGCCCCAGGTGTTCGACGTGCTGACCCAGTTGGTCGCCAACGCCGACCGGTTCGTGTCCAAGGAGGAGCTGTTCGACTCCGTGTGGGGTGGACGCTTCGTCACCGAGGCTGCGCTGACGAGCCGCATCAAGGCGGTGCGCCGCGCACTAGGCGACGACGGTGAATCGCAACGGTTCATCAGAACCGTCCGTGGGCGCGGCTACCAGTTCGTCGGCACCCTCATCGCGGACGCGCCAGCACCGGTGATGCCCGCCATCGCCGTACCCGAAATCACTGAGCCCGACGACGACCCGCCGCCACCGCGCCAGCACATCGCGTTCTGCAAGGCAGCCGATGGCGTCCGGCTGGCCTACGCCGTCGCGGGGGAGGGTCCGCCGTTGGTGCGGGCCGCGAACTGGATGACCCACCTCGGATACGACATCGAGAGCCCGGTGTGGAAGCACTGGGTGCGTGACCTGTCGGAGAAGCGCCGGTTCATCCGTTACGACGAGCGTGGCTGCGGTCTATCCGACCGGGATGCAACAGATTTCACCTTCGACGACTGGGTGGCGGACCTGGAGTCGGTGGTCGACTCGCTTGGCCTGGAACGTTTCCCGCTGCTGGGCGTGTCCCAGGGTGGCGCCGTCGCAGTGGCCTACGCGGCTCGCCATCCGGAGCGGGTCAGCCATCTGGTGCTGTGCGGCGCCTACGCACAGGGACGCGCGGTGCGCGCGTCGAGCGAGGACGAGAAGCGTGCCGCGGCGCTCGATCTCGAACTGGCCCGAGTCGGCTGGGGCCGTGACGATCCCGCGTTCCGACAGGTGTTTGCCGCGCAGTTCCTGCCCGACGGCAGCCGCACCGACTGGGCGGCCTTCGACCAGTTGCAGCGGCGCACCACGTCGCCGGAGAACGCCGTGCGGTTCCTCGAGGAGTTCGGCCGCATCGATGTGCGCGAACTTGCGCGTGAGGTCTCCTGCCCGACGCTGATCATGCACTCGCGCGACGATCACCGGGTCCCATTGCGTTTCGGCGAGGAACTGGCTTCGCTCATTCCGGATTCCCGTCTCGTCCCGCTGTCGAGCAACAACCATCTGCTGACCGCATCCGAGCCGGCGTGGCAGGTGTTCCGGGCCGAGATCGACGCGTTTCTCGCCGTCTGAAACACCGATGACCGATATCTCCACGCAATCTCCACCCAATCTTCATGTGCCGCCGGAACAAGCCGTTCATGCTGGTCACATGAAGAAATTCACCCGCACACTGCTCGTGGGTATCAGCGCAATCGTCGCGCTCGGCACCCTGTCCGCCTGCTCCGGCGGATCATCGAATCAAGCGACCTCCGCACCGGAGGCGCCGGCCACAACTGCGGCTACGCCCACCGACATCCCGCAGTCCGCGCGCTACATCGCCGACATGACCGCTGCCGACGGCAAGACCATGACCATTGGGATCGCCATCGAGGGCGACCAGGTTGCGGCCTACGCGTGCAACGGAACCGACGACGAAGCGTGGTTCTTCGGCAACCGCACCGACGGTGCGATCGACATCAAGTCACGATTCCGCGACAACCTGCAGGCGGAGTTCGACGGCGGCAACGTCGACGGCACGCTCACCATGAACGGTCTCGCCTATCAGTTCTCCGCGAAGCCGGTGACCGGTGAAGCGGGGATGTACACCGCCGACCTCGACGGTGTACGGGCCTCCTGGGTGGTCCGCGAGGACGGCTCGGCGGTCGGCGTGCAGCTCAACGGCGCTGTGCTCGACGCGGTGGACGTGCAGCAGCTCAACGATGCACAGTTCCGTGCCCAGGTGCGCAACAAGCGGCAGCTTCAGCAGGCGCAGCAGATCACCAGGCTGTCCAACGGCAAGATGAGCTCGAAGATCAACGGCAGGGACGTGACGCCCACTCTGGTCACCGGGAGCTTCCGGCTCAACTGACACCTGAAAATCGTTGCTGTCCAACGGCCCTGCCGGTGTGCTGGATCACATCGGCGGGGCCCACCTCTTTACATCATCGAGAATCAAAACCTAGGTACCCGCCGCCCGTCTGCGTAGCGTCGACGCACCGTGACTAGTTCTGCCGAGCTGGCAGCGCCGATAGCGCCTGTCCGTGCCGTGAATGCTGGGTGGCGGCAGCGCAAATGGGGGCTGATCCGGCTCGCGTCACCCATCGTGCTCGTCGCCCTGTGGCAAATGGGCAGCGCACTGGGGCTTATTTCGCAGGATGTGCTTCCCGCGCCGTCGTTGATCGTCGAGGCCGGCATCGAGGTGCTGCAGAACGGGCAGCTGGTCGACGCGCTTCGGGTGTCGGGCATACGGGTCGTCGAAGGCCTACTGCTGGGCGGGATCGTTGGCGTTGCCCTCGGCACGGCCGTGGGGCTGTCCCGGTGGTTCGAGGCGACCGTCGACCCGCCCATGCAGATGGTGCGGGCGCTGCCACACCTCGGCCTGATACCTCTGTTCATCCTCTGGTTCGGCATCGGCGAGCTGCCCAAGGTGTTCCTGGTGGCGCTCGGCGTGAGCTTTCCGCTGTACCTGAACACCTTCTCGGCGATCCGTCAGGTCGACCCGAAGCTGTTCGAAACCGCGCAGGTGCTCGGATTCTCGTTCTGGCAACGGTTCCGCACCATCATCGTTCCCAGCGCCGCCCCGCAGGTGCTGGTCGGGCTTCGGCAGTCGCTGGCGATCGCGTGGCTGACGCTGATCGTGGCCGAACAGATCAACGCCGACAAGGGGATCGGCTTCATGATCAACAATGCCCGCGACTTTCTGAGGATCGACATCATCATCTTCGGATTGATCGTCTACGCCCTGCTGGGGATCGGCACCGACGCCATCGTCCGCGAACTGGAACGACGAGCATTGAGGTACCGCACATGACGTTGACGGCATCACGCGCGACACAGGTGGCGGGTGAACTCAAAGATGTGAACAAGTGGTACGGCGATCACCATGTGCTGTCCGATATCTCGGTGCGAATCGGCGGCGGTGAGATCGTTGCACTGATTGGTCGCAGCGGATCGGGCAAATCGACCGTGCTGCGGGTCCTGGCCGGGTTGTCGACCGATCACACCGGCCACCGCGCGGTGCTCGGTGCACCCGCTATTGCATTCCAGGAGCCGCGGCTGTTCCCGTGGCGCGATGTGCGCACCAACGTCGTCTATGGTCTGACTCGCAATCGGCTGCCCAAGGCGCAGGCGCAGGCGCGTGCCGATGAGGCGCTGGCCGATGTCGGGCTGGCCGACCGCGCGGAGGCGTGGCCGTTGACGCTGTCCGGCGGTCAGGCGCAACGCGTTTCGCTGGCCAGGGCCCTGGTGGCCGAACCCAAGCTGCTGCTGCTCGATGAACCGTTCGGCGCGCTGGACGCGTTGACGCGGTTGAGCATGCGGGCACTGCTGCTGGATCTGTGGCGTGAACACGGATTCGGCGTGCTGCTCGTCACCCACGACGTGGATGAAGCCGTCGCCCTTGCCGACCGGGTCTTGGTGCTCGACGAGGGCCGGATCATCCACACGCTGGAAATCGACGACCCACGGCAGTCCACGAACACCGAACGCCATCGCGCCGAGCTGCTCGATCAGCTCGGTGTGCAGATCTGACCTTCTACGAAGAGGAATTCATGCGAAAAGTCGCTGTCGTACTTGCGTTGCTCACTCTGCTGCTCGCGGGATGCGTGTCGCGGCAGGACAGTTCGGGTCCGTCCGAAGCGCCTCCCACGGTGGCGCTGTCGGAGCTGTCTGACCTGACGCTCAACGTCGGGGATCAGAAGGGTGGTACCGAATCGCTGCTGCGGGCAGCCGGTGCGCTGGACAACCTGCCGTACAAGGTCGCCTTCTCGACGTTCACCTCGGGACCACCGCAGATCGAGGCCGCCACCGCGGGCAAGATCGACTTCGCGATCACCGGGAACACGCCGCCGATCTTCGGCGCCGCCTCCAATGCGAAGGTCAAGGTCGTCTCGGCGTACGACGGCAGCGGCAGGGGAGACAGGGTGCTCGTCCACGCCGATTCGCCGATCCGCACGGTGGAGGATCTGCGCGGTAAGAAGATCGCCCTCGGCAAGGGCAGCTCTGCCCACGGCAACGTGCTGGGGCAACTGCAACGGGTCGGGATGTCGCCGTCGGATGTCGAACTGGTCTTCCTGCAGCCTGCCGACGCACTGGGTGCCTTCACTCAACGACAGGTCGACGCGTGGGCGATCTGGGATCCCTACACCGCTCAGGCCGAGGCCGACATCCCGGTGCGCAGCGTCGCCCAAGCGACGGGCGTGACGAACGGCGCCGGTTTCGGCATCGCCTCCGACGCCGCACTGGCCGATCCGAAACGGAACACGGCGCTGAACGACCTGCTCGTGCGGTACGCCAAGGCGACGCGCTGGGCGCAGGACAACCCCGAGCAGTGGGCGCAGAGTTATGCCGACGCAGTGGGTCTGGATCTCGAGGTGGCCACCGCGGCGCAGGGGCGCAGCCTGCGGTTGCCTGTCGATCTATCGGACGATCTCGTCGCTTCGGAACAGGAGCTGGCCGATCTGTTCGCCGAATCCGGCCAAATCTCCGATAAGCCCGAATTCAAGAACTGGGTCGATACCCGATACAGCGAATCGCTTGCGCCGCTTTACCTCAACCGCAACTAGGAGCAATCCACATGTCAGAACAGCCGTCTTCGTCACCAACAGCGAAGTTCTTCTGGTTCCTGCCCACCAACGGTGACAGCCGATCCATCGTCGGCGCCTCGCACGCGTCGTCGCATCACATCGTGCCCCCGAACTACCGGGCACCCTCACGCAGGTACCTCGCCGAGGTGGCACGCGCCGCGGACCGCCTCGGGTACGAGGGGGTGCTGACGCCGACGGGGACCTGGTGCGAGGACGCGTGGTTGACGGCGTCGGCGCTGCTCGCCGAGACCGAACGCCTGAAATTCCTGGTCGCGTTCCGGCCGGGCCTGGTGCCGCCGACGCTGGCGGCCCAACAAACCGCGACGCTGCAGCGCTTCTCCGAGGGCCGGGTCCTGCTCAACATCGTCACCGGCGGCGACGACGTCGAACAGCGCCGGTTCGGCGACTGGCTGAACCACGACGAACGTTACGAGCGCACAGGGGAATTCCTGCACATCGTCAACAAGCTGTGGCGCCAGGATTCGTACGACTTCGAGGGCAAGTACTACACGGTGAAGGACGCACGGGTCTCGGCGGCCCCGGATCCCTTGCCGCAGATCTACTTCGGTGGTTCGTCGGCGGCAGCGCTGCCGATCGCCGCAGAGCATGTCGACGTGTACCTGACATGGGGCGAGCCCCCACAGGCCGCGGCGGCCAAGATCGAGCAGGTGCGCAAGCTCGCCGAGGAACGTGGCCGCAAGGTGCGCTTCGGCATCCGGTTGCACACCATCAGTCGCGACACGTCCGCGGCGGCGTGGGCGGTGGCCGACGAACTGCTCGCCGATCTCAGCCCCGAGCAGATCGCCAAACAGACTGAACTGCATGCCAAGTCGGAGTCCGAGGGTCAGCGCCGGATGACCGCACTGCACGGCGGACGGGTGGACAAGCTGGAGATCTATCCCAACCTGTGGGCGGGGGTCGGACTGGTTCGCGGCGGCGCGGGCACGGCGCTGGTCGGTAGCCATGAAGAGGTCGCGAACCTGATCTACGAGTATCACTCCGTCGGCTTCGACGAGTTCATCCTCTCCGGCTATCCGCATCTGGAGGAGGCGTACTGGTTCGCCGAGGGTGTGCTACCGCTGTTGAAGCACAAGGGCGTCGCGTAGCGACCGCGAATTGAGCGCCGAGCGTGCGCTCACTGCGAACACCGGGCCGAAATTTCGCAGTGAGCGCACGTTCGCAACGTCAGCAGCTGAACTTCTCACCGATCTGCGGTGGCGCCGTGACGGGTTCCAGGCATCCGAAGGGCTCGATCCCGGCCTCGCTGTACCGCACCGCGGTGTCATGGGCGCGGTTGGCGCAGAACAGTCCGATCTGATCGACGCGGCACTGGTAGTCGCCAAAGCCCAGCGACCCACCGTAGGGCAGCTCAGGTCCTTTACCGGCGGTGAACGGGCCGGGGTCGCCATGCACGGATCCCACAGTGACACTGGGCCCGTCGAAGTCGACCCAGCCGCCTTTCCACTCGCCGTACGCGTCGTCGGGCCGCGGCGGCGGGTCGGCTAGGTCGACCAGACACGCCAACGCTCCACCGCTGTAGCGGGTGTCGGTGATGCAGGTGGTCTTGCCCGAGGGCGTGACGAATGCGACGTCCTCACCCAGATCGGTGGCCACGCCGTCACGTGTGGCGACGTGGTACTCCGCGGCGTCGACCGTGTCGCCCGCCTCGATCCAGGCGACGACGTCGGCCATCGGCGCCCCCGGTGCGGGCGGATGCGCGGGTGCGGTGGTCGACGGCGTGGTCGACGAAGACCTGCTGGTGTTCGGGGGTATCGGCGTGATCCGCTCGGCCTGGCCGTCCGTGCTGGAGGAACACCCTGCCACTAGCAACACGATCGCGATCAGCCCGGCCCTTCCCATATCGGCCAGGCTAGCGGGCCGACGCGCCGATCCCGTCCAGGCACGTCGGCCGGTGCCATTCGCTACGGTCGGGTCATGCACGAACACACGGTCCGCGCGACGATCGCCTCCGGCACCGTTGAGGGCTTCACCCGCGACGGGGTGAACCGGTGGCGCGCGATCCCGTACGCCCGTCCGCCGGTCGGCCCGCTGCGATTGCGCGCACCGCAGCCCGTCGAGCCGTGGCCAGGGGTGCGGTACTGCCACGGGGTCGGCTACTGCGCGCCTCAGCAACGCATGTACACGATCCTCGCGCCCGGCCGCTACCAGCCGATGAGCGAGGACTGCCTGACGCTCAACGTCGTCACCCCCGCGTCTCCGCCGGACACCTCCATGCCGGTCATGGTGTTCATCCACGGCGGCGGCTACTTCATGGGCAGTTCGGCGACGCCGATCTACGACGGCGCGTCGCTGGCCCGTCAAGGCTGCGTGTATGTCTCGGTGAACTACCGGCTCGGGGCGCTGGGGTGTCTTGACCTCACGTCGTTGTCCGACAGGGAGCACACCTTCGACGACAATCTCTTCCTGCGCGACCTGGTGATGGCACTCCGTTGGGTACAGGACAACATCGCCGTCTTCGGTGGCGATCCGGACAATGTGACCATCTTCGGGGAGAGCGCCGGCGCCCATGCGGTGGCGACGCTGTTGGCCGTGCCCGCCGCTAAAGGCCTGTTCGCACAAGCCATCTCCGAGAGCCCGGCCGCCGGGATGGTGCGCACCAAGGAGATCGCGGCGGAGTACGCTGTCAAATTCGCCGAGATTCTCGGCGCCGGCCCCGGTGAGGGAGCGGCCGCCGTGATGGCCGCCCGCCCGACGGAATTGGTGACCGCGTTCGAACGGCTCATCGTCGCGGGCCAGCGCGACATGCTGGGCGCCTTCGCCGCAGGCCCCACCAGTGGCAGCGAGTACCTGCCGCTGGACCCGATCGCCGCGATGCGCGACGGGCAGGCCCACCGGGTACCGCTCATCGTCGGCACCAACGCCGAGGAGGCCAGGCTGTTCGGCCGGTTCCTCAAACTGTTGCCGATGACCGAGTCGACGATCGAGCGGCTGCTGTCGTTGGCGGAACCCGATGAGCGGGAACGCATCACCTCCGCGTACCCCGGATATCCCGACCCCGCGGCGTGCATCCAGTTCGGCGGCGACTTCGCGTTCGGGGCGGCGGCGTGGCAGATCGCCGAAGCGCACAACAGGCACGCGCCGACGTACCTCTACCGCTACGACTATGCACCGCGGACGTTGCGTTGGTCAGGTCTGGGCGCCACCCATGCGACGGAGTTGCTGGCGGTGTTCGACGTCTACCGAACAACTTTCGGGAAGCTGCTCACCGCCGCAGCGGACCGCAAGACCGCGCTGCGCGTCAGCGACGACATCCAGTCACGCTGGCGTGCCTTCGCCCGCACGGGCGCGCCCGGCGACGACTGGCCGGTCTACACGATCCCCGAGCGGGCGGTGCAGGTCTTCGACCGCCGACCCCGCATCGAGTACGACCCGCATGCCCCTCGTCGAGAAGCCTGGGAAGGGTTCACTCTGGCCGGCCGCTGAATCCGTTGCGCTGTCCCAAACCGCTGCGCATCGCGGCGCATTTGTGATTGCGTGATTCCCGTGGTTTACCCCCTGGATCCGCTCAGCGGCGACGAGTTCACGGCGGTCGCATCCATCCTGCAGCGCGAACACGGTGTCGGAGATGGTTGGCGGTACGCGTCCATCGAATTGATCGAGCCCAGCAAGGCCGAGTTGCGGGCGTTCGACGAGGGGGGAGCGGCGCCGCCGCGCCGCGCGAGGGTGACCTGCCTCCAACGGTCGGCCAACGCGACGTACAAGAGCACGGTGTCGCTGACCGACGACCGGGTGGAGTCGTTCGAGCACATCCCCGGGGTGCAGGCCAACTTCACCGTCGACGAGTTCGCCGAATGCGACCAGCTGCTGCGGTCGCACCCGGATGTCGCAGCGGCGCTGGCCAAGCGCGGCATCACAGACATCGACCTCGTCTTCTTCGACACATGGACCTACGGCAACGCCGTCGCGCCGCCGGAGTACCGCGACCGGCGGATCGGCTGGTCGGACACCTGGGTCAGGGACAAGCCCGGCGGCAGTCCCTATGCGAATCTCGTCAGCGGACTGCACTGCGTCATCGACCTCAATGCCATGGAGTTGCTGCGCGTCGAGGACAGCGGTCCGTTCTCCGGGGACGGTATCGAGAAGCCGAACGTGATGGGCGAGTAC
Source organism: Mycobacterium barrassiae (assembly GCF_025822765.1). GTDB lineage: Bacteria > Actinomycetota > Actinomycetes > Mycobacteriales > Mycobacteriaceae > Mycobacterium > Mycobacterium barrassiae. The sequence continues at coordinate 31,863 of NZ_JACKUK010000031.1, forward strand.
GTGCCGAGCATGATCCCGGAGGCCATCCGGTCCGCATCGCGGCGGGAACCGCTCAAGCCGCTGCACATCGAGCAGCCCGAGGGGCCCTCGTTCACCCTGGACGGCAATCTGCTGCGGTGGCAGAACTGGTCGCTGCGGGTCGGCTTCAATCACCGCGAGGGCATGACGCTGCACACCATCAGCTACCGCGATGGCGACCGGGAACGCTCTGTCGCACACCGCATATCGCTCGCCGAGATGATCGTTCCGTACCGGGACTCGTCGGAGGACCACTACCGGCGCACCGCGTTCGACATCGGCGAGTGGGGTCTGGGGTTCATGACCACATCGCTGGAACTGGGCTGCGACTGCCTCGGCGAGATCCGCTACCTCGATGCCGTGCTCCACAACAGCAAGGGCGAGCCCTACACCATCACCAATGCCATCTGTATCCACGAGGAAGACAACGCCGTGCTCTGGAAGCACGTCGACCACAGCATCGGTGCCGAGGTGCGCCGCATGCGCAGGCTCACGGTGTCGTCGCACGTGACGGTCGCCAACTACGAGTATCTGGTCTATTGGCGGTTCTACCAGGACGGCAACATCGAGTGCGAGATCCGGGCCACCGGAATCATGGTGACGACGCCGTTGGCTCCCGGCCAGCCGCACCCGAACGGCACCCTGGTCGACGAACGCACCTACGCGCCGTATCACCAGCACTTCCTGGTGGCACGGCTCGACATGGACATCGACGGCACCGACAACACCATCGTCATGACCGAGTCGCACGCCGAGCCGATGGGGCCGGAGAATCCCTACGGCCTCTCGCTGGTGACGCGCAGCATCCCGTTGCGCAGCGAGAGCCAGGGCAAGCAGGACGTCAACTACGCGACCCAGCGCTCCTGGAAGATCGTCAACCCCAATGTCGTCAACGGGATCGGCACCCACCCGGCGTACAAGCTGGTGCCCAGCGGGGCGATTCCCCCCATGTTCGATCCCGACTCCCCGGTGATCGAGCGGGCCAGTGTCATCGGCCATACTCTCTGGGTGACCCCGAATCATCCCGACGAACGTTGGCCTGCTGGCGAATTCGTCAACCAGTCCTCGAAGGACACCGGGCTGGCGAAGTGGACGCTGGCCAACCGTTCCATCGACAACACCGACGTCGTGATGTGGTATGTGTTCGGCATCCATCACATCACCCGGCCGGAGGACTGGCCGGTGATGCCCGTCGACATCGTGTCGTTCTGGCTGAAACCGTTCGGCTTCTTCGACCGCAACCCGGCTCTGGATGTCGTGGGGACCCCGCCCGACATGTGCCACACCACATCGACCAGTGCGCACCACTGACGTCATGGAGCGGCCCTCGGATCTGACGGCCGACTGGTTGAGCTCCGCACTCGGTTTTCCCGTCACGGATTTCGCGTTCGAGCGCATCGGCACCGGGCAGATGAGTGAGTGCTACCGCATTGAGCTGACCCGCGGCTCCGGTGACACCGGACCGTCGTCCGTCGTGCTCAAGGTGGCCGCGACCGACCCGGTGAGCAGGCAGACCGGGCTGGCGCTCGGGCTGTACGAGCGTGAGGTGCGGTTCTACACCGACATCGCGCCGACCATCGGCGGCGGACCGGTCGCCGCGTGCTATTCGGCCGGCTTCGAGCCCGAGACGGGCGCCTTCCACCTCCTGCTCGGCGACGCCGGGCCCGCAGTCGTCGGCGACGAATTGCGCGGCGCCACAGTCGAACAGGCCACGCTGGCGTTGAGCGAGCTGGCCCGGTTGCATGCGCCGGCGTTCGGCGACGCTTCGATGGCCCAGGCGGACTGGCTCAACCGCGATGCGCCGGTGACGCAGGGGCTGATCGCGCAGCTGTACGCCGGGTTCGTCGACCGGTATGCCGATCAGATCGCGCCGGAGCATCGCGAGGTGTGCGAGCGCCTCGTCGGCAGTTTCGACGCCTATCTGGCGGCCGAGGGCGCCGACGACCGGATCATGGGCCTCGTCCACGGCGACTACCGGCTGGACAACATGCTCTTCGGTCAGCCAGGTGCGGACCGGCCGTTGACGGTCGTGGACTGGCAGACCGTCACCTGGGGGCCGGCCATGACCGACGTGGCCTACTTCGTCGGGTGCGCACTACCCAGCGAAGTTCGTCAGCAGCACTACGACGACCTGCTGCGGGCCTACCACGAGGCGCTCGGGCCAGGGGTGGCGATCAGCCTCGACGACGTCCGCGAGGGCGTGCGGCGGCAGAGCTTCTTCGGGGTGATGATGGCGATCGTCAGCTCGATGCTCGTCGAGCGCACCGAGCGCGGTGACCAGCTGTTCATGACCATGCTGTCGCGGCACGCCGATCACGTGCTCGACACGGGAGCGGTGGAATTGTTGCCGGATCCTGTTGTGGCTCAACCTCTTACACCTGATCCCGCCGACGAGGCGGCCCACGCAGCGGGCACCGAACCGCTGTGGAGCGAGAGCTGGTATTTCGATTTCGTCGATGTAGGGCAGGGTATCGGCGGATGGGTGCGGCTGGGCCTGATGCCCAACGAGAACACCACCTGGGTCAACGCGCTGCTGTGCGGCCCCGACTTGCCGACCATCGCCCTGCTCGACTTCCAGAACACCGGCGCGATCGACCTGACCCTCGACGCCGCCGAGCCGTTGCAGACGTACGCGGTGACAGTGCGGGGTACCGGCGAGGCCTTCGACGATCCGGCGGACCTGCTGCACGGAAAGCCGGGCCGGCCCGTTGAGGCGGCGATGGAACTGGTGTGGACGACCGTCGGTGTTCCGTACCAGTACCGGATCACGCCTCGATACGAGATTCCGTGCACCGTGACGGGCTCGGTGACTGTCGACGGCCGCGAGTATGCGGTGACGAGTGTTCCCGGCCAGCGCGATCACTCCTGGGGAGTGCGCGATTGGTGGTCCATGGACTGGGTGTGGAGCGCACTGCATCTCGACGACGGCACCCACCTCCACGGCGTCGACATCCGGATACCCGGAGCGCCGCCGATCGGTATCGGCTACACGCAACGGGCGGGGGAGCCGCTGGTCGAACTGCAGGGCGTGACGGCCGAGGCGACGTTCGGCGACAACGATCTGCCGGCCTCGACCGCGATCACCTACAACCCGGGCGGAGTCATCGCGACCATCGACATTCGCGGCCACGCACCGGTGCTGCTGACGTCGCCCGACGGGCGGATCAGTCACTTCCCGCGCGCATGGGCGACGGTCAGCACCGCCGACGGTCGCAGCGGCGTCGGCTGGGTGGAGTGGAACCGCAACACGCCTTCCTAATAGCGATTTGTGTGCGTTTCGGCGCGCTCACCGCTCCTGAACGCACACAAATCGCCGGGGTCAGCGCGGCGCGTACATGATGAGCGCGACACCGACGAGGGCGACGACTGCGCCTGCGACGTCCCAGCGGTCGGGCCGGAAGCCATCGGCGACCATGCCCCAAAGCAGCGATCCGGCGATAAACACGCCGCCGTATGCGGCGAGCACCCTGCCGAAATGGGGGTCGGGCTGAAACGCCGCCACGAACCCGTATCCGCCGAGCGCGATGATTCCGGCGCCGATCCACACCAGCCCGCGATGCTCGCGCACGCCCTGCCAGACGAGCCACGCGCCACCGATCTCCAGCAGCGCAGCCAGTACGAACAGGGCGACCGATTTGAGCACCATCACGACCCCCAGCCTGCCCGACAACGGGTGATTTCGGCGTGCTGGGTCACCCGCAGCGTGACTGAGCACGCCGAAATCGCCAGAACTCAGACGAGATGCGAGCTGTCGTCGTCCAGGTCGTCGCGACTCAGGCCCATCGGAGTGAGCGCGGGAACATCGCCGGCGGCCACCACCTTTCGGGTGATCGGCGTCAAGCTGCGGAAGAGCGTATCGACCTCGCTGTCGTCGAGCGCGTCGAGCCCGCCGAGCGCAATCTGGTCTGTGGTGTCCTCGACGCGCTGTTTGAGTTCGCGTCCCGCTGCCGTGAGTTCGTCGTTCTCGTCGAGCAGTCCCCGCGCGACGAGCCGGTCGCGATAAAGGTTCCACTGCTCGTCGTCGTAGTCGCGGCTGCGCATGATGAACTCCTTGGGCACCTTGCCCGCCGCCGCGTGCAGGACGTTGGACTCGCGCCCGGAGACACCGAGCGACGCCAACACGGCCACATGCCCGTCGCCGCGCTGTTCGCGCAGCAGCGTGGTCGCGTGCCACAGCTTGGCCACCGGTTCGTCGGGCCAGTCAAGCGCCAGGTTGGCCGCGAACAACGGGCGGCCGTCCAGGGGAGCGCCGCGGGCGGCCTTGGCAGCCAGTTCCGCGGCCGTTTCCACATCGTCGTCGGTGCCGACTCCGTAGCGGCGCAGCGCTTCCACCGCCGATTGCTCGCGCACCCGCAGCGCATCGGCCGGAGACGCGATCTCCCACGCCGCGGGCAACGCCTTCGCCACCCGGTGAGCGGCGAAGTTGTAGAACGTCGCGGTCACCACTTGCGCAGGCACGACGCCGAAAGGCGCCGAGCGCGCCGCGAAATAGCCCATCCAAAAGCCGCGGAATCCGAGCCCGTCCAGTGCGGCGCGCGCCTCCGGCGCAAAATATGTCACGGCATGCACCGGTTCGAGCCGATCGAAGAAACGCCGCGCCAGTACTGGTTGCCTGTCCACTATCAACCTTTCGCCTCGGAAACTACGAAAACTCTTCGCTCACAGCGGATGCCGCTTCGTCGATGATGGCACGCATCGCTCGCTCGGCGGCCGCTTCATCACGCAACCTGATGGCACGCGCAACCTCATCGTGCAACTCGATGGCCGCCGGGTTGGGCGTGGCGGGCATCATCCCGTGATGGGTGCGGCCGGTGAGCACTTCGGCCACCACTCCGTTCAGCGCGCGGAACATCTCGTTGCCGCTGGCCTCGAGCATGGTCTGGTGGAACATCTTGTCCGCCAACAGGTATGCCTCGAGATCACCGGACCGGCCGTGCACCACCATGTCCGATACCGCGGCCGCCATGACCCTGCACTGATGGGGATCGGCGCGCCGCGCGGCAAGCGCCGCCGCAGCCGGTTCGAATCCCCGGCGTAGCTCCGACAGCGACAGCAACTGTGCGGCGCGGTCGCCCGACTCGAGCCGCCAGCGAATCAGCCTGGGGTCGAAGACGTTCCACTTGTGCGCCGGCTGGACCGTGACGCCCACTCGGCGTCGGGACTCGACCATGCCCATCGACTCCAGCACGCGCACGGCCTCGCGGACGACGCTGCGCGACACCTTGTGCTGGGCGCTGACTCCGTCGAGCGTGATGACCTGACCCGCGCAGTAGTCCCCGGACACGATGGCCGCGCCCAACGCCTCGAGCAAACTGCCGTGCAGTGCACCGACGTTTGAGTGTGACGCCACTCATACATCTTGTCATAGCTTTGCTGGGATGACTAAAAACATATGATTTCGAAATCTTCTTGCAATCGTATGATTATTGAGGCATGCTTTGTGACGTCAAACACAACCGGGTAGGTGGAGGGGATGGCGTCACCAATCGTCGCAATGGGCGTCTCAGGTTCAGGTAAATCGACCGTGGGAGCGGCGCTCGCGCAGCGTCTGCGCGTACCGTTCGCCGACGCCGACGACTTTCATCCGCCTGCCAACATCGCGAAGATGACCGCCGGGGAACCGCTCAACGATGACGACCGGTATCCGTGGCTGGAAGCCATCGGGGAGTGGCTGGCCGAGCGGTGCGACACCGGCGGCGTGATGAGCTGCTCCGCCCTCAAGCGCAAGTATCGCGATCAGCTTCGCCGCCATTGCCACGATGTCGAATTCCTCCATCTCAGTGGCACTCCCGATGTCATCGCCAAACGCCAGGCCAGCCGTCCCGGTCATTTCATGCCCGCATCCCTGCTCGCTTCTCAATTCGAGACGCTCGAGTCGCTGGGCGACGACGAGCGCGGCCTCACCATCGATGTCGACCAGAGCATCGATTCCATCGTCGAAAGCTATGTCGCCGCAACTGAACAGGAGTCCTAGTGGAAGCAATCGACCCGGCATACGGAGCCACCACGCTGCTGCTGATCGCGGCCGGAGCGGTCGCGCTCCTGCTGTTCCTGATCATGAAAGTGAAGCTGCACGCCTTCATCTCGCTCGTGTTGGTGAGCGTGTTGACGGCAATTGTGGCGGGCATTCCGGTGGGCGACGTGCCCGATGCGCTGTCCTTCGGCTTCTCGAACACCCTCGGCTCCGTGGCACTGCTGGTCGGCTTCGGCGTCATGATCGGTCGGCTACTCGAGGTGACCGGTGGCGCCCAGGTGCTGGCCGACACGCTCATCGGCCGCTTCGGTGAGAAGCGTGCTCCTTTCGCACTTGGCGTTGCCGCGCTGATCTTCGGCTTCCCAATCTTTTTCGACGCCGGCCTCGTGGTCTTCCTGCCGATCATCATGACGGTAGCGCGGCGTTTCGGCGGGTCGCTGCTGCTGTACGCGTTTCCGGCGGCCGGCGCCTTCGCCGCCATGCATGCTCTTGTGCCACCGCACCCGGGACCGGTCGCGGCGGCGGAAGCGCTCGAGGCCAGCATCGGCTTGACCCTGCTCGTCGGAGCGCCCGTCGCTGTCCTCTCCTGGTACATCGGCTCCTACCTCGTCTCGAAGTTCATCGGCCATCGAGTGAACGTCGACATCCCCGAGGGGTTGTTCGGTCCGATGAACGGTGGCCGTGACCGTGACGAGACCACCGATTCCGACGGCGGATCCGGCCCGGGCGTTACCGCCACCCAAGCTCCGGCTCGTACCGCGCCCGCCTTCGGGACCGTGCTGGGCGTGTTGCTGCTGCCGTTCGCCTTGATCTCCTTCAATACCGTGCTCAAGACGCTCATGACCGCAGGCGTCATCGAGGAGGGCGCCACCTGGGCCGAGTACCTGATGGTGCTCGGAAACACCTCGGTCGCCCTGCTGATCACGGTGATCGTGGCGACGCTCGTACTTGGGCTCCGGGGGCGCTCGATGGCGGCGGTCAGCGACATCTTCGACAACGCACTCGGGCCGATCTGCACGGTCATCCTGATCACCGGCGCCGGCGGCATGTTCGGCGGCGTGCTGCGACTGAGCGGCATCGGAGACGCCTTGAGCGGTTCGTTGTCGAACCTCGGAATGTCGCTGATCCTGCAGGCCTTCGTCATCGCCACGGTGCTACGCGTCGCGCAGGGTTCAGCCACGGTCGCATTGACGACGACGGCAGGCCTGCTCGGCGCCGCCGCCGCCGAGGCGAGCCTCACCAGCTTCCAGCTCACGTTGCTCGTCATCGCGATTGCCGCCGGCGCGACGGTGCTCTCGCACGTCAACGACTCGGGATTCTGGCTCGTGAGCCGGTTCTTCGGGATGGACGTGAAAACGACCCTGAAGACATGGACCGTCATGGAGACAACACTGGGGCTTACCGCGTTCGCGATAAGCCTGGTGCTGTGGTTCGCGGTCTGACGGGTCTAGATGTCGAGTCGCGCAATCACTTTCGCTGCGGGGCTCAGCCCTTGACGACCTGAGTCCCGCCCGCGAGCTCGTCGTGCTTGCCCTGCTTGGTCGGGCTGCCGTTGATCGTCACCGCGATGACGACGATCGCGATGACACCCAGCAGGCCGCCGATGAACGGGATGATCGGCAGCAGCGTCCACGAGTTACGGATCGCCGATTGCGCAGCCGTCGGCTTCGGTGCACCGCCGGGGCCGTGGACGCTGAGGCCCAGCAGTTTCTTGCCCGGAGTCGCGCCAATGGACACCTCGAAGAGCACGAAGTACACGAACGTCAGCACACCGGTGAACAACCCGGTCACGAAGTAGTTCGACAAGGTGTCCGTGGCGAAGATCAGGGCATAGCTGACGATCGCGACCAGGATGCCGTCGATGATCCTGGCAAGCCAGCGCACCAGCAGTCCGCCGGGCTGCTGACCGCCTGCAGGCGGGTACGCGCCCTGCTCACCGTATTGGCCAGGCTGGGGGTTGGTCGTCATCTGTACTCCTCGCGTCTACGCGGGCAGCGGGTCCGACCGCGCGGATGGTGGAGTAAATCTACCGCTGACGCGGCAGTTCAGAAGGAGTTTGGCGCGCGCTGATCATGAACCCCAGCGGCGACGACGGTGCTTGGCCTCCGAGCGCGCGGTGTCGGCGAGATCCGTTGCGCGCTCGCGCGCGACATCCGCCAGCTCCGGAGCGCGCTGCCGTGCCGCATCGGCCCATTCCCAACCGCGATCGCGCGTCACGTCAACAATCTCACCGCCGCGCTTGCGCGCCAGCTCCGCCAATTCCGGCCCGCGTTCGCGTGCAACGTCGGCGATCTCGGCTCCGCGCTTGCGCGCCAGCTCTGCGAGTTCCGGAGCCCGTTCGCGAGCGACCTCGGCGATTTCGGCCCCGCGCTCGCGCGCGACATGGGCCAGCTCACGTCCGCGTTCAGCACCGACCTGCAGTCCGTGGCCGACCTTTTCGGCGAGCTCGCTGTCGGCGAGAGTCCCACCCGCTGCGGCGCCGACTGGCAACGCGGCGGTGACAGCCTCGGACACCTTGTGTGCGGCGCGGCGTCCGCGCCATCCCAGCGACGGCTTGCCCTCGGTGTCCACGGCAGCGATGATCAGCCCGCCGAGAAGGCTGATCTCAGTGAGGAAGGCGCGACGTTCGTCGGCCTTGCGCTGCGGGTCGGACTCATTCCAAAACGCATGTGCGCCAAGGCTGCCCGGCACCACGCTGAGCGCGAGGGCGGCCGAAGCCAACCGCGGCAGTTTGCCGCTCGCGAGAAGCAGTCCGCCACCGATCTGCACGGCCGCATTCACGCGGGCGACGGTCTCCGCATCGGAGGGAACGTTCGCGCCGACAGGATCGGGGAGTTTACTGAGGCCCTCGAGAGTTGGGCGGGCCGCATCGGCGGCTGGTTTGGGGCTGCGCAGGGCATCGACGCCTCGGGCGATGAAGGCCGCTGACAGCATCGGGCGGGCAACACGTCGGATCAACATGGCTCCGGAGTTCCCCGGTCGTGGAGGTCACAAACTTCAGTACGACGTGTCGCGCAGGTTTCGATCGCGCAGGGGCAGCGCGTACCAGAAGACGACGAGCGCGACCAGCGTGCACCCGCCGGCGATCCACGCACCGGGCCTGCCGACCACGCTGTCGAAGATCACCACTGCGACACCGGTGAGGGCGGTGCCGAGCAAGATCGTCCCGACGATGGCGTACCTGTGCGAAACGGCGACCAGCGTCCTCAGTCGGTGCCTGCGAAACAGCACCCGGTGCATGCTGGCCGGAGCCACCAACAACACGGTCGCACCGATCGAGCACCCCACCGTGATGAGATAGACGATGCGCATGACGCTGTCGAGCGCGGCGAAGCGTGGCTGGAACGGCAGGATGAGAAGGAAGCCGGTCAGCAGCTGTACGCCGGTCTGGGCCACCCGCAACTCCTGCAGCAGGCTCGACCAGTTACGGTCCAGCCGTTGAGCTTCCGTCTCGTCGCGGTCGTCGTCCCAGCGTCCTTGGCCGACCGGGGATTCGCTGCCCACAGTGCATTGTCCCACCGTCGCAGGCCGCCTGCGTCCGATTGGCGGTCAGGCTGGCCGGTAGCACACCAGCGTGATGCCTGATTTGAAGCCCTTGGGCGGTTGCGTCAGCGCGAGTCTCGGAATGCTGGTGCCGTCCGGGAACAGTCGGCGTCCGACACCCTGCACCGTCGGATAGACGAACAGTCGATACTCGTCGACCAGTCCCGCGACGATGACCTCGTGCGCCAGGCTGATGCTGCCCGTCAGCACGATGTCCTTACCAGGCTGGCCCTTCAGGGTCGTCACCTGCTCGACGGGATCGCCGGGGAGCACCGTCGAGTTCTCCCAGCCCGGATCGGTCATCGTCGAGGACACCACGTACTTGGCCACCTGGTTCAGGTAGGCGGTGACGCCCGTGGGGTCCTCGCTTTGCGACGGCCAGTAGGCGCGGAAGTCTTCGAACGTCTTGCGTCCGACGAGCAGCGCATCCGCGTCGGCGTCCTGCCGGTGCGATTCTGCAAGGAGATCCTCATCGGCGAGCTGCGGATCGAACCAGTCGTCGAGCATCTCGACTGCGCCGTCGACGGTGATGTTCTGGGTGATTACGAGCCTTCGCATGTAGAGATAGACCCGGTGCGTCCCGGAACCTCATCGGCGTAGCGTCTGCTGCGTGGCTCTGGTCGCTGGCATCGATTCATCAACCCAGTCGTGCAAGGTCGTCATTTGCGATGCGGATACCGGCTCGATCGTGCGCTCGGCAACCGCGCCGCACCCGGACGGCACCGAAATCGATCCCCAGCAGTGGTGGTCGGCTCTACAGGCCGCGATCACCGCCGTGGGCGGTCTCGACGACGTGGCAGCGGTGTCGGTGGGCGCGCAGCAGCACGGCATGGTGTGCCTGGACAGCTCGGGAACCGTCGTGCGAGATGCCTTGTTGTGGAACGACACTCGATCGAGCGCTGCTGCGGACGCATTGGTGTCCGAGTTGGGCGCGGATCAATGGGCAAAGCGTGTGGGAGTGGTGCCCGTCGCGGCGGTCACCGCGGCGAAGCTGCGCTGGCTCGCCGATCATGAACCTGCACACGCGGATGCGACGGCGGCGGTGTGCCTGCCGCACGACTGGCTGACCTGGCAGCTGGGCGGTTCGGGCGACATCGCCGACCTGCGCACCGACCGCAGTGACGCGAGCGGCACAGGGTACTTCTCGTCGGAGTCCGGCACCTATCAGTTCGACCTGCTCGAAACGGCGATGCGAGGTCGGCGGCCGCAAGTGCCGACCGTGCTGGGGCCGTCGCAGGTAGCGGGGCGCACGTCGATGGGTGCGGCGCTCGGGCCGGGCGCGGGGGACAACGCGGGGGCCGCCCTGGGGCTGGGCGCGGAACCGGGGGACTGCATCGTCTCGCTCGGCACGTCGGGCGTCGTGAGCGCGGTCGGAGCCGTCGCTCCGCACGACCCGGAGGGCATCGTGGCGGGTTTCGCGGACGCCACCGGACGGCAGCTGCCGCTGGTCTGCACGCTCAACGGCGCTCCGGTGCTCGCCGCCGCTGCCGCGATGCTCGGGGTCGACTTCGAGGAACTCGACCGGTTGGCCCTCTCGGCGCCGGCCGGTGCCGACGGGCTCACACTTGTGCCGTATTTCGCGGGGGAGCGATCGCCGAATCTCCCGCACGCCGCAGGCGCACTGCACGGGATGACCACGCGAAATCTCAGCGCGGCCAACATTGCTCGGGCGACCGTCGAGGGCCTGCTCAGTTCGATGGCGTACTGCATCGAGCGGATCGCGGCCCACGGCGTCGAGACGAATCGCATCATCCTGGTCGGCGGGGGAGCGCGCTCGGAAGCGGTCCGGCGGATCGCGCCCGCACTGCTTGGCGCACCCGTTCACGTACCGACGCCCGCCGAATATGTCGCACTCGGCGCCGCCCGACAGGCCGCATGGACACTGTCACAAGCTGATTCACCTCCCGCATGGTCGTTCGACGTCACCGAGACATATACCGCCGATCCGACACCGCATGTGCTCGAGCAGTACCGGGCCGCGCAGCCGCTCACACTGGGTCAATGAATTTTGAGTGGGAACTATTGGCGGACGGCGTTTCTCGTTGCCGTCTCCCATTTCTCGATGTCACGATCGGACTGGTGTGGAGCCGCGCCGGGGCCCTACTCGTCGACACCGGAACCACCCTCACCGAAGCGGCCGCGATCCGCGCCGACGCCGAGGAATTGGCGGGTCGCGAGGTGAGCCACATCGTGCTGACGCACTATCACTTCGACCATGTCCTGGGAGCTTCGGCGTTCGACGGCGCCGCCGTGTACTGCGCGCCTGCCGTCGCGACGGCGATGACCGCCCACGCCGACCGGCTGCGCGCAGATGCACTGCGGTACAGCGCTAACCCGCGTGAGATCGACGACGCCATCGCCGCGTTGCGCGCACCCGACCATGCGGGGGAGTCGACCGTCATCGATCTCGGCGAGCGCGTCATCTCCGTCAGCCATCCCGGTCGCGGCCACACCGACCACGACCTGATCGCGGTCGTCGCGGGCGCCGAGAAGACCGTCGTCTTCTGCGGTGACCTGATCGAGGAATCGGCCGACCCCGCCATCGACACCGACTCCGATACTGCGGCATGGCCGACCACCCTCGATCGGCTCCTGACGATCGGGGGCGACGAGGCCCGCTACGTGCCCGGGCATGGGGCCACCGTCGATGCGGGTTTCGTGCGCCGGCAACGACGGTGGCTCACTGAACGTGTGACGCAGTCGGACCGCCGACTGTGACCGGGGTCATTGTCTGACCTGGCTTATTTAGGGCAGCCTTACCGTTCGCTTTGCTTACGAACGGCTGGAGGTGCCATGAGGGCCGACCTCGAATTCGCCTATGACCTGACACTCGACGAGGCGCGACGGCGCAGCGCAGTGGTCGAGGCCATCGGCCCCGATTGGGACCCGGTTGCAGTGCTCGCCGAGGAGCAGCGGGCCGAGGACATGCTGTATTCCAATCTCGACGAGGAACAGCAGCGGATCTACGACGAGCTGGTGCGTGCCGGTGTACTACCTGATCGGACCGCCGCTCGTGCTACCGATTGATCCCACCGCCGACCGCGGGCGCCGCGCCTGGCTGCCCTGCCCGTGCTGCGATCACGCCACCGGGTGCGGGGACTGCGAACAACGCAAGAACTGCGCCACACACTGGCAGTACCTGTTGAGCAATAAAGGTACACTCGTGCACCTACAGTGCTCCGATTGCGGCTACCTGTGGTCGACGGACACCCGCAGGCGTGCGCGGCGACAACCCGGCGCCGCCTGACCGAAACCGCTACGCGTCCGCCTCTGGGCGCGGCCATTGCGGTCGCGGTAGTGAATCCCCGGCAGGAGGCTGCATCCGGTCCAGGACCGCCCGCAGCGGTGGCCAGTCAGCACGTCCGCGGCGCGTCACCGCGTAGGCGGTCAACACCACTTCGGGTTGGGCCAGGGGGAGTACCTTGACGCCTTTGCCGGTCGGCCTGCCGATGGGTAACAGCCCGACACCGAAGCCGGCGGTGATGAGGTCCTCGACAAGGTCGAGGCTGTCGATCTCGTGTGCGATGCGCGGTGTGAAGCCCGCCAGCGATGCCAAGGTACGTACGGCGGTCTCGTCAGCTGTATTGCGGGAGTTGACAATCCACGTCTGCTCCGCGTACGCGGCGACGTCGGCGGGGCCATCGGGAAACGTCGACGGCACCCCGAGCCCCCACGTGATCGACCACAGCGCCTCGGTCTGCAACACCTGGCCGGGTGATGCGGGCGCGAGGTTGTAGTCGTAGGTCAGCGCCAGATCGAGGTCGTCGTTGGTCAACAGCGCGAAGGCCTCGATGGGCTCGTACTCACTGATCACCAGGTGAACATCCGGATACCGTTCGGCCAGGTCGGCCACGATCGGCAGCAGCGACACCCGGATTCCGGTGGCGAATCCGCCGACCCGCACCGTGCCCGACGGCTCGGCATCGGGATCGAGGTCCAGGCGTGCACTGTCGATCGCCGCGAGAATCGTGACCGCGTGGTCCGCCAGCCGTGCGCCCGCCGGCGTGAGCCGGACCCGGCGCCCGTCCGGTTCGACCAGCTGCGCGCCGACTTCCTTGGCGAGCGCTGCGATCTGCTGCGACACCGTCGACGTCGTGAGGTGGTGGGCATCGGCCACCGCCCGCATCGAGCCCAGGCGCGAGAGCGAAAGCAAAAGCGAGAGCCGCCGGGTGTCCATTCGGCCAATTGTTCACGACGGAGGAACACATATCGGGAAATGAAAGCGCGGCACGCGAGCGATGGGGGGGTTGCGCTCGCGTGCCGCCTAATGGGAGTCGATCAGCGTGTCCTTGACGGGGATCTTGGTTCTTCAGCGGGAGGCTGATCACCGGACCGCCGGCTGGTGAGCACTGTTACAGCCTGGAGTGCTGGTCGACTCCTACGGTT
>NZ_JACKUK010000032.1 GCF_025822765.1 Mycobacterium barrassiae
CCCGAACCAGCGCGCCAACGCCGGCTCATGATCGGACCTTCGGATATTCAGATCATCCTCGGGAAGGTGCGCCCACTTTCACGCCCCCACACCGAGGCTCATCCACAGGTTCTGATCATTGCTCCGTCGCGATCGGCGGGCAGCGCTCCTGGCGCCGAGGGCGGGGGGAGGGTGAATGCCGCGCTGGCCGCGGCCGCGAAGTCACCGGCGGTGGGGTAGCGGTCAGCGGGATTCTTGGCCAGCGCCTTGGCGATCACGCTGTCTAGTTGTGGTGAGGCCCAGCTGAGCCTGTCGGACAATCGGGGCGGGGTGGTGTCCAGATGAGCTTTCACTGTGGCGCCGACCCCGGCGTCTGTCGGGTAGGGGTGTTCTCCAGTCAGCAGCCGAAAGAGCGTGCATGCGAGGGCGTAGACGTCGGCGCGTCCGTCCAAAGCTGCTGTCCCGGCGATGACTTCGGGCGCGCTGTAGGCCAGGGCTCTGGCGACCTCGGTAATGATGTGGACTGCCCGCTCGGGTGTCATCTGTCCGTCGTGCAGCGCAGTCTCGGCGTCGGTTCCCTCGACGTACTCCATGGCGATCCACAGTTGGCCGGTGTCCGTCTCGCCGCGGCTGAACACGCGCACGATGTTGGGATGTTCGAGCCCGGCGGTGATGTCGGCTTCGTGGAGGAACTGGGCGCGAACGTGGTCGCCGTTGGCGTGCTCGGGTTGAAGCACTTTGAGCACTTCCCGGCGCGGCAGGGTGGGACTGTGCACCAGGTAGACCGTCGCCATCGCCGTGACGGCCAGGACCCGCTCGACGCGGTATCCGGCGATGTTGGTGGGCGGTGTGGGCTGGCCCTCTGGTGCGGTCATGGCGACGCCTTCCCTGCCGAACGGTGACGGCTGCGCACGTGTGTGCTCATAGGCGGAGCCGTTCGACGGCTTGTCCGGTGACTTGCGCGATCAGGTCGAAGTCCGTGTCGAGGGCAAGCACGGTTAGGCCGGCCATCTCGGCGACCGCGGCCACAAGCAGATCCGGGATCGCCGGGGCGCGGTGCAGCCCACGGTCGGCCAGCTGGAGCTGCACGCCCACGGCGCGGTCCTCGGCGGCTGGGGTCAGGTACTCGAGCGGCATCAATGCCAGCGGCGGTGCGCCTGATTCGCTGCGGACCTGCGATCCGTTCCGGAACGAGTAGCCGATCTCATGGGCTGACTGTCGAGGATCTCGATAGGGCGGCGACGGCTGCGGCCGATGTCGATGATCCGGCGATCATGGACGGCGCGTGGCGGTAGCACGGTGTGACGTGATGCTCGCCAAAGTGCTTCGTCCTGCAAATGGGTGAGCCGACGGCAGGCTTGTTTTTCATGGCGTAGGCATCCGAGTGCGTCTTGAATTGCCGCCACCACAGCCCACGCGTAGGCGACACGCCGAGAAAAAATCTTTCTGTCGAAGGCACGGATGCCGTGCAGCGCACACAAGCAGTCAATCCACAGAATTCGGCATGAAAAAGGTTTGCGCACAACACTTTTACCTATATCGGCACTCGAAATACGGATGCCGATATAGAACCCAAAGCTCTTGAGAAGCAACGGATTACAGTGCAGATCGATACTGCCGGAAACGGGTGTAGCCAATGTTCGGCTATATTCGCGCCACGAGATCTTCCGGCCTTCTCCGGAGTGATCCGGACCCCACGACAGAGGTGGTTTGCGATGGCTCGACCGGTGATGAAACGCCGCGAGCGTGTGCGCGTGGAGTTCAGCTTAACCCCGGAGCTGGCAGCCCGAATCTATGACTATGCCGATGCCCAAAGTCTGACGTTATCCCAGACGGGGGAGCGTCTTCTTGCCGGGGCATTGCCTGACCAACCAAGTACCAGTTTCGCGCAGTGCTCTGCCGCGGACTCGCCGGCATCGGCAGACAGGACGTAGGCGGGGCCGCTTCACGATGACCGCGATCAAGGGAGGGACGCCCGAATAGGCAGCTCTTAGAACGGTTCTCGCGCCGAAATGCGAACTTTCACCTTGCTCGGCTGTGCCGAGCCCAGAAATGCCAAAAGCTGGGGGGCAACCCAGCTTCGGCGTTCATCAAGAGTCTGACGGCTCTAGACCCCTCAAGGAGGGATAGGTGTATTCCACCGTGCACGAACAAACCTGTCAACTGTCCACGCCGGATTGCCTCGACCGAATCCTGAGGGCGAGCTGGCTGGGCGCGAAGACGCCCTACCGAGGCCGTACCAGCACCCCAGTGTGGGACTGTGCGTCATTCGGGCTAAGGACGGCCCGCTGATGGCGCGGTTCAAGAAGATGACCATCGCTGCTAGCCAACCGGTCAGCCCTCAGGTGGCTGCTCACGGTCCCGCCGCGGAGTCAGCGGCGAAAACAACGATGCTCGTCGCTCGATCCGCAGTGCGGGCGCTTCCCTCGCTGCCACCGTCCGAGCATGACCGGCTGGCCGCACTGCTGCGCCAGACCGTCGGTGCCGATGATCCGGAGGTGGCGCGCGCAGCGATCACGGCGGCCGCAACCCTGCGGTGCCAGGTGCCGTTCACCAGTGCCGAACAGGACCGCAAAGACGTGGGCCACGTCGCACGGTTCTTGGTGTGGGCGGCGTTCGGCGATGTGGTCGACCCGGTACGGGCGTTTACCAGGGCCAACGTCGATGAACACCTGGCCGCCACTGCCACCGCCAGCAAGAGATCGTCTGACCAGCGCCGCTACATCCTCTACCGGACGGGCCGTCGTTTACATCCACAACAGTTCCCAGCCAAGACCGGCATACAGGTGCCGGCGCGGCCGCGTCACCCGGTGGCCAGCCACGCCGAGATCGCACGCTTGCGGACGCTGATCCCTCGGCTGCCGGCACGCCTATCGCAACGGACACAAGCACTGCTAGACCTCAGCTACGGTGCAGGCGCTCGGCCGGCGGACTTCCGAACCCTGCGCGGCACCGCGATCACGACCACCACCGTCGACGGTCGCGCGGTCGCGGTCGTGGCGCTACCCAACCTGGGCGGAGGTGTGCGGCAGGTGCCGGTCTGGGACCGCGAAATCGGTGCGCGGCTCGTGGGTCTTGCGGCAGGCCTCGGCGACCGCCTCGTGTTGGCCCCGCACGCCGTGGCCGCTGAGCGCAACATCGTCAACCGGGTCGGTGAGCAATTGCGCAGCCACGGCCACCCCAGCATCGATCCGGTTGCGTTGCGCAATCGGTGGGTGCTTGATCTGGCTGAACGCATACCGGCGGTGCTGCTGCAACAACTCGCCGACCTGTGCGAACTGCGGATCCTCGTCGATGAACGGAGCCTGGTGACCCAGTACAAGCTGCGCCACGCCATCACCATCCTCGACGAGGCGCGGCGATGATCCGGAACCGACAGCAGCTGTGCACGATCGCCGACGATGTGTTCGCCACTGCGCTGGAGGTGATCGTGAAATCCGGTGCAGCGCATAGCATCGAAGACTGCTGGCGCGACACCGCGCAGCCGGGCGGCCGCAAGCCCGTAGGGATTCCGTACACCGTGACCGGGGTGCTCGTCGCGCTGCTGGTGCGGTTCATCATCGGGCGTCCGTACAGTCTGCGGGGCACGATGGACACCCTCGGCGAATTCAGCGCCGATCAGCTCGCCGCGGTCGGCATGGCGGGGCAAGACTGCACCGCCATCAGCACCGTGGCAGACACCGAGTACAAACGCTTCCACCGGTTCTGGAGCTTGCGCATGCAACCCCTGGACCCTGACGCAGATCTGCCCGCCCGGCGGATGACCAACGCCGAATACGCCGCCCGCCTCCACGCCCGCAGCCCCGAGGACCACGTCCGCAGCGCACTGGCCGATCAACGACTGACGGCAGTGATCAACGATCTGCTCTGCGGATCGATCGGGGCCGCTGCCCCGACCGACTGCCAGGGCGACGTCGTCGTCGACGAAACAATCATCAACACCGCAACCCCCGACGGCATGCTGGGCACTCGTCCAGAGCGCTACCGGGGGGCATCCTCGATAGCGCGGTACTGGGCCCGCGACAAGCGCGGCCAAGTCAAACAGCCCGGCACCCCGGGCGAGATCAAATCCAGCGGATTCGGCATCGGAGCCACCTTCGTGTCCAGGGTCGCGCGCCGCGACGCCTTGCACGCCCAACCTGCCCTGTTCGTCGGCATGGACGTCCACGCCCCGACCAGCGGCAGCGTCGAGGGCCTGGCGACCGCGTTGACCCACGCTCGCCGCAACGGTGTCGATGGCCGCCGCGGAGGTAGGAGCGGCCGATCTCGGCGACCGCTTCTCACAGCCGACATGGGTTACAACCCCAAGAACGGGTTCGCCGAGCTCATGCTCGAACACGGCTTCTCACCGGTGGTGCGCTACCCGAAGCACTGGACCGTCGAATACCCGAGCGCCTCACCGCCGGGCGCTCCCGACGGACCCGAACCCGGACCCCTGCAGTACGCAGGCGCGTTCTACTGTCCCGCGGTGATCAAGCGGATCACCGGCCACCGCACTCCCAGCACCGAAGAACTCCTTGCAGAGGACAATTTCGGAGCCCACGATCGCCGCTTGCAAGCCATCTATCCCTTCCTGATGGGGCTGCATTCACGGGCTGTAATGGCTGTTTGCCGATTCGGTCGGCCAGCACTTGCCGCCACACCACCGAAGCGGGTCAAGATCCGGCAAGTCTGCCCGGCAGCTCTGGGGACAGTCATGTGCCCGCACAAACCCGAATCGATGCACACCGAGGTCACCGGGCTGCCGATGGCCGAACCAGATTGGCCGGCTGACGCCATGGCGTGCTGCAGCAACTCCAGCATTACCGTCTACCTCACCGACGGCCAGCTCAAGATGGCCCAGTGGGACCTTGTCCCCGGTTCCTGGGAGCACACCCTCTACTTCGAAGCCGCCCGAGCACTCACCGAACAACGATTCAGCCAGCTCAAGTCTCGCCACGTCGCCGGCCTGGACTCACTGACCACCGGGCCGCGCAGGACGCCGATGATCAAGATCGCCATCGCGTTGGCCGCCGCAACCGTCAACATCCGCGCCCAACAGAACCACGACCCCAAGATGCGGCGCACCGAAGCCATAGATATCCGGCTGCGCCAACTTGCCGCCGACCTCGGACATCAACCCACACCGATGCCCCGACGCAGCTGACAAACCCTTCTCGCAGTTAGGCGGGCTGGCTCCTTCGGTCAGTCCGCCTATTGCTGTGTTTGGCGCGAAAAGCTTGTGGAAATTTCGGCCGCGATGAGGCAACTTCGGGCAGGACCGGCAACGCGATATCGGCCCGCGTTCTTCAGCATCCGACAAGCAGCCGATTGGGCCGGGCCCCGAGGGGCTCACCAGCCATAACGACGCCATAGGCAGAACGGCCGCTGCGCATCGGAAAGCCTGTGGACAAACCCGAAAAAGTTAGTGGAAGCGGCCGCAGAAACCCATGCTGACCAGCACAACTGAACTGCCCACAATCTCGGTTAGCGAATACCGAAGCTGCCGCGCGAAAAGCCACGACCGAACGGGTCGTGGCTTTTGTGTTTACGATGAATCTCTACCCCGGAAGAAGGCGTGACGATGGCACTCACGAATCCAATCGCCAGGTTGTTCGTCGCTGTCGGCTGCGCCTGCGCCTTCGCGATCGCGCCCGTCGTCACCGCGGCGCCTGCCGGCGCGTGCCCGCCGAGTTTCTATACCGATCCCTTCACCGGGCAGTGCGCTGCCCCGGGCACCGGCATCCCGACGGTCAACGGGATTCCGTGCATTCCGGGCCGGCATCTCGGCACGTGCATGGGCATGCTGCAGAACATGCCCGGCGGCTACAACCCGTGGCCCTGAGGCCGCCCGTCACGGTCGCTCGTCGGCCAGCACCCCTCGCAACACCAGATCACTGAGCCGTTCGGCGGCGGCGTCGATGTCCTTGACGCGCCGCACGCACACCGCGTACCAGGCGCCGCCCGCGATCACGTCCATCACGGTGTCGGCGTCGACCCCGTATCGCGCGGTGCCGTCGGTGACAGCCGAGTCGATCCGTTCGGCGAGCTGACTGCGCGCGGCGGCCTCCAGACGGTCACTGAGCAGACGGCGCATCCGGCGGTCAGCCCGTAAGTCGTTGAGAAGCCCGGGAATTGCCTCGCGGACGGCCGGGTCTCCGTACATCGCCATGGCGCCGCGGCACAGCCGGGTGATCTCGGCGACGAAGTCGTCTGCGGGAGGTTCGGGGCCGAGGTCGGGGAAGAGCGCCTCGTGCACCAGCTGTGACTTGGAACTCCATCGGCGATACACGGCGGGACGGCTCACCTGCGCCGTGGTGGCGATCAGATCGATGGTGGTGGCCGCGTAACCACGGTCGACCAACAGGCGTCGCGTCGCGGCGAGCACCGCGGCGTCGATGGACGGATCTCGGCGCGACCCTTGGCGCCGGTGACGGCGCTCGGCCGTGTGCACCATTCGCGCCCTCCCCTTCGCCGTTTGTCGTTACAGTGTGTCACAACAAGCTGGTTTCGCCGCGAAATAGCGTTCCGGGCTGCAATTCAGCCCGGATCACGACCCGGAACGCTATTTCGCGGCAGCATCGAGGAGGCGGCGATGACCACAATGACCACCGGACAGACAAACCTGTTGGCCGGCGTCGGCGAGGACGGCCGCCACCTGTACACGTGCCCGCTCTGTGAAGCCATGTGCGGTCTGGAGATTCAGGTCGCCGACGGACGGGTGGCCGGGATCCGCGGCAACCCAGACGACACCTGGAGCCGCGGCCACATCTGCCCCAAGGGCGCGAGCCTGGGCGGGGTGCACGAGGACCCGGACCGGATCCGCCACCCGATGATCAAGGTCGACGGGGAGTGGCAGGAGGTCAGTTGGGAGGCGGCGTTCCGGCGCTGCACCGAACTACTGGCACCGGTGATCGAGAAGTACGGCATCGGCGCGGTCACCTGCTACACCGGAAACCCATTGGCGCACTCGTTCTCACTCGGCCGCTACACGGGCGTCCTGCTGGGGATGTCGGGAATCCCGCTGTCCTATTCGCCAGGAACGGTGGACCAGTGGCCGAAAAACCTGTCGTCGCATCTGATGTATGGCGGCTGGTGGTCGTTCCCGGTACCCGACATCGAGCGAACCGATCTGCTGGTGGTGATGGGCGCCAACCCCGCCGCATCGCAGGGATCGCTGCTGGCGGCTCCCGACGTGATGGGCATCATCGGCGCAATTCGTAAGCGCGGCAAGGTCGTTGTGATCGATCCCGTCCGCACCGCCACCGCGGCGCGCGCCGACGAATGGTTGCCGATCACGCCGGGCACCGACGCCGCGCTGCTGCTCGCCGTCGCGCACACTTTGTTCGAGGAGGATCTGGTCGCCCTCGGTGAGATGGCTCCGTACCTCGACGGGCTCGACCGCATGCGCGAGGTGGCTGCCCACTGGTCCCCGGAGCGCGTCGCCGGCGTGACGGGTATCAGCGCCGAACGCATCCGTGGGTTGGCCCGCGAGCTCGCCGGCACTGAACGCGCGGTGGTCTACGGCCGAATCGGGTTGTGCAATCAGGAATTCGGCAGCCTCGCCAGTTGGCTGGTCGACGTCGTCAACATCCTCACCGGCCACTTCGACAAGCCCGGCGGGTCGATGTTCCCGCGGCCCGCCGCATGGTCGGTGACCGTGCAGCCGATCCCCGGCCTGGAGGACGGCGCGGCGGAGTTCGGTCGGTTCCGCACCCGCGTGCGCGGCGCCAAGGAGGTGCTGGGACAGGTACCGGTGTCCTGTCTGGCCGAGGAGATCGCGACGCCGGGGGAGGGCCAGATCAAGGCTCTCATCTCCGTCGCGGGGAATCCGGTGCTGTCGACCCCGGCCGGTCACAAGCTGGACGAGGTGCTGCCGACCCTGGACGCCATGATCTCCGTCGACCTGTGGCTCAACGAAACCACCCGGCACGCCGACGTCATCCTGCCTGCGCCGTCGCCGCTGGAGCAGCCGCACCACGACGACCTCATCCTCAACTTCGCGCTCAACTCCATCGCCAACTACTCCGCGCCGGTGTTCAAACGGCCCGACCCCGACGCCCCCGAGGAGTGGGAGATCCTCATCCGACTGACCGGGTTGTGCACCGGCATCCCGGCCGAGGACGTCGACGTCCCCGCGATCGACGACGGATTCTTCGACTACATGGCGTTCACCCAGGGTCTCGACGGCGCCGAGATCCGCAAGCACTACGACCACGGCGGCCCCGAACGCATTCTCGACCTCACGCTGCGCACCGGCCCCTTCGGTGACCGGTACGGCGAGAACCCGGACGGTCTGACGCTGGAGAAGCTGAAGGCGCAACCCAACGGCATCAACTTCGGCCCGATGGTGCCCCGCGTCCCCGAGGTGTTGGGCACCTCGGACAAGAAGATCCGGCTCGCTCCGCAGTATCTGCTCGACGATCTGCCGCGGCTGGCGCAGCGTCTCGACCGGGCGCCGGAGGAGTTGGTGCTGGTCAGCCGACGTCATCTGCGGTCGAACAACTCGTGGCTGCACAACGTCGCACCGCTGATGAAGGGCCGAGACCGGTGCACCCTTCTGATTCACACCGACGACGCGGCCAAACGGGGAGTGTCGACCGGCGACGTCGTCACGGTGACCTCGGCGGGCGGGAGCATCGACGTAGCCGCCGAGGTGACCGACGCGATCATGCCGGGCGTGGTGTCGATGCCGCACGGCTGGGGCCACGGCAAGCCCGGCACCCGCATGTCGGTCGCCAACGAGTCGCCCGGGGTCAACACCAACGTGCTGTCCCCGCCGACGTTCATCGACGAGCCGTCGGGCAATGGGGCACTCAACGGCATCCCGGTGACAGTCAGCGCAACGACGACCTGACAAGATCGGCGCGTGGGCAAGAACGAACGTTCAAAAATCGTGATGAGCGATGACGAAATCGCGGAGTTCATCGAGCGCAGCCGTACCGCCACCATGGCCACCGTGCTGCCGAACGGGCGACCGCACCTGGTCGCGATGTGGTACGCCGTCGTCGACGGCGAGATCTGGTTCGAGACCAAGGCCAAGTCGCAGAAGGCGGTGAACCTGCGCCGCGACCCGACGATCACCGTGATGATCGAGGACGGCAAAACGTACGACACCTTGCGCGGGGTCTCGATAGACGGCACTGCCGAGATCGTCGAAGATCCGGAAACCATTCTGCGCGTTGGCATCAGCGTGTGGGAGCGCTACACCGGCCCCTACACCGACGAGATGCGGCCGTTCGTCGACCAGATGATGCACAACCGGATCTGCGTGCGTGTGGTGCCGAGCCGGATGCGCAGCTGGGATCATCGCAAGCTCGGCATGCCCGAGATGCCCGTCGGCGGCAGCACCGCCCAATATCTGTAGGGAACGCGCATGGATCCGAAAAACAAACCCAAGCAACTGAATTCGCCGTTGGTGACAAAGGTGATGAAGTACGCGGGCAAGGCTCACGTGTGGGTGTACCGGCGTTCGGGCGGCAAGATCGGCGCCAACTGGCGGGTCGGCGCGGGGTTCAAGAAGCCGGTGCCGACATTGCTTCTCGCGAGCACACCGGCCGCAAGTCCGGTAAGACGTTCGTCTCGCCGCTGGTGTACATCACCGACGGCGACGACGTCGTCATCGTGGCGTCGCAGGGCGGTCGCGACACGCATCCGCAGTGGTACCACAACCTGCTCGCCAACCCCGACGTCTACATCGAGATCGGCACGGATCGGCGGGCGGTGCGTGCCGAGGTGGCTAGTCCGGAGGAGCGGGCTCGGTTGTGGCCCAAGCTCGTGGAGGCTTACGCCGACTTCGACACCTATCAGAGCTGGGCGGACCGCGAAATCCCCGTGTTTGTGCTCAAGCCCCGCTGAGCGCGGTGCGACTTATCTCACAGACCTGAATGTTGGGCTGCCCCCGTGTGTCGGGTAGCCAACGGACAGGTGCACCCCAGCGCCGACCGAATTTCCGATCAACGCTTTAGGGGCGATTCAACGATGACCAGCACTACCCAGACCACTCTGATCAACCAGTTGCGTACCGTTCTCGACTTGACGCACACCGAGATTCAGGTCGCCGAGACCCGCGTTACGCAGGCACGTACCGAGGCTGTGCGCAAGGAACTGAGCCAGAATGCGAACAACGGTCGCATCCGTGCCGAGGCGATCGAGAAGGCGATCCGTGACCTCGGCGGTTTCCCGGACACCATTGGGCCGTTCCTCGGCCGCGCCGCCGCCGCGGTGAAGGCGCTGACCGAGCAGGCGCAGCCGTTCGACGAGGCGCTGCTCGGCGACCTCGCGCTCGAGGACCAGCTGCTCGACCGCTCGCGCTACATCAAGGCCCTCGCGGTCGCGGCCAAGAACACCGACGTGCAGGAGCTGGCTGACCGCCTGATCACCGCGCACTCGGCCACGGTCACCTGGCTGACCACCGTGTTGGCCGAGGATGCTCTCGGCGGACCCGCGGCGCTGCGCCGCACGCCGTTGCAGGCCGCAGCCGGTACGGCCGTCAAGATCGTCGGCCTGCCCGGCCAGTGGTCGGTGCAGTCGGCCGAGCGAGTCGCGGAGCTCGTGCGCTCGGCGGGCCCGGCCGTTGACGATCTGGTCCGTCGCGCCCAGCACGCCAGCGAGGTGGCGCTGAAGGCGATCGGCGCGTCGCGTGACGCGGCGCTGCAGAGCGCTGAAGGCGTCGTCCGTGATGAGGGCGCCGACCAGGCCGCGGACGCGCTGCACAACGCGCGCGCCGCAACCGGTGTCCTCGACGTCGAGGAGCTGCCGATCCCCGACTACGACGAGCTGAACCTCAACGACGCCGTCGCCGCGGTGAAGGAGCTGGAGTTGCCGGCCGACATCCGGGCGATCATCGCGTATGAGGAGGCGAACAAGAATCGGGCACGCCTGGTCTCCGCCGCGCAGACCCGCGTCGCCGAGATCGCGCAAGAGGTCGTCGGCATCAGCTAGACGCGAAGTTTCGAGCGCTCGAGACTACGGTTTCTGACGGAGTTCAGCCGGAATCTCGTCATAAACCGTAGTTTCGGCGACTTGGCACCGGACACCTCGCCACACCACGTCGCGGGGTGTTCGCGTCTACGGGTGCGGCGGATTGAAGCCGGGGTTCGACAGCGCGGTGGCGGTCGCGCTGCCGATCGGGCCGAACTCGTCGACGACGGTGGCCACTCCGGTCGCGACCCCAGCGTGACTGGAGTGCGTCAGCGCGGTCAGGCCGAGGTACGGCCCCTCCGGTAGCCGGCTGAGTGTCAGCGTGTAGTCGGCGTTGATGAACTGCAAACCGCTTGGGCCGTAATGGGTTAGCGAACTGGCCATGTCGCCGGCCATCGCCGCGCGGGTGAACGGGGTCAGCTCTTCGCCGTCGACGAGCGGGCGGATGTCGCGCACCCAGATGTGTTTCGGGCCGGTGCGCTCCCAGGCGACGAGACCGAAGCCGGGTCCGGGCGTGTGGTCCTCCCTGCCATAGGTCCACACCAGGGAACTGAGCCCGCGGGGGATCGGATCCGGTGTCGGCGGCGGTGGCGGCATGTTGATCGGTGACGTCCAGATCTCGTCGGCAGGTTGTTCCCCGCGGCGCAGAAACAGTCCGCTGGCCCGCGCGACGACGGTGTCCCCTTGAATGGCGAAGGCGTCGACCAGTTTCAGGCGACGGCCCTGCCGGACGACCGTGGTGTCGACGCGCAGCGGTGCGAGGGCGGCCGGACGAAACAGGTCGACGGTCAGTCGAGCCGGCTGGAGGTCGGGGTCGCCGGCGTCGCGTTCGACGACGTGGCCGATCAGCCCGCCGAGGTAGTTGCCGCTGATCGTCTGGCCCCAGGGTCCGCGCGCGAACGGCGCGGGCACGAACAGGTCGCCGTCCGGCGTGAAGAAGGCCGTTGGCGTGCCGCCGCGCTGTGCTGTGTCGACAGCACTGTCCCGAGTCGTCATGGGCGACGACGATATCGGCCCTGGGCTTGTTATCCCTCGGCGGCGTCGACCACGTCGGCGAACTCGGGGTGCTTCTCCACGTAGGACGCGACCATCGAACACACCGGCACGATCCGCAGGCCGGCTGCGCGCGTCTGCTCCAACGCCTCGCCGATCAGGATGGACGCCAAGCCGCGGCCCTGGAACGCGTCGTCGACCTCGGTGTGGGGGAAGGTGCGCCTGCCGTCACGGTCGATGATCTCGGTGAAGCCGGCGACGGTGCCGTCCACCGAGATGGTGAAGCGGTCGGCCTCTTGGTTGACGGTGGTCGTCGCGCCGGTCTTGTCGGTTGCCATTCCTCCTCTATACCCCGGCAGCGCAAGATAGGAGTCATGTGTGACGACGGCGGCACCGCCGCAGAAGCCCTGGCCTCCGCACCACGTCGCGCGGAGGGCACCGCGGTCGATCCGATCGCACTCGCGCCGGTCGACGAACTCGTCATCACGACCTTGGTGGACAACAGCTACGACATGCTGATGACCGACGTCGGTCCCGCCCGCCGCACCGGGATGGGCAAGGTGGCGCCGGTGGCGGCGCCGCAATTCGAGGAGGGTCGCTCGACGCCGGGGCTGATCGCCGAGCACGGTTTCTCCGCGCTGGTGACGACGCGTCGCGAGAATCGAACGCACACAGTGCTTTTCGACACCGGCATCTCACCGGACGGGATGGCGACCAACTTCGCGCGCATGGATCTGGACGCGTCGGCGATCGAGGCCGTTGTGCTCAGCCACGGGCACCCCGACCATGACGGCGGCTTCCCCGGGTTGGCCCGCCTCCGCGGCCGGAGCGGACTGCCGATCGCCGTGCACCCGCTCGTGTTCAGCCGGCGTCGCTTTGCGCTGCCGAACGCGCCGGCGCTGGAACTGCCCACGCTCAGCCGCTCGGCACTGGAGGCCGAGGGGTTCGAGGTGATCGAGCGGCGGCAGCCGTCGCTGCTGCTCGACGGGTCGGTACTGATCACCGGAGAGGTGGACCGCACCACGGAGTTCGAGCGCGGACTGCCCGGCCACCAGGCGTTGCGCGACGGTCGCTGGGAGCCCGACCCGCTGGTGCTCGACGAGCAGGCGCTGGTGGTGCATGTCCGGGGTAAGGGGCTGGTGGTGCTGACCGGCTGCGGCCACGCCGGCGCGGTGAACATCGCACGGCACGCCCTGCGGCTGACCGGACTGGACCGCCTGCACGCGCTGCTCGGCGGTTTCCATCTTGGCGGAAAGGCCTTCGAGCCCATCATCGAACCGACTGTTGAGGCGTTCCGCGAATTGCGGCCCGACGTTCTGGTGCCCGCGCATTGCACGGGCTGGAAGGCGCAGCATCGGTTGGCGGCGGCCCTGCCCGACGCGTTCGTGCCCAACGCGGTGGGGACGTCGTTCACGTTCGCCGAGGCGGCCTAGGGCGCGGGGTTCGGACGCGGTCGCAGCGTCGCGTTCGGTAGGGGAGGCGCGGGTAGCCGCGTCGTCGTCCCGAGGTACCCCTCGACCGAACCGAAGCGGTCATCGTGTTCCTGCCACTGCTGGCGATACGTCGCAATGTCGTCGTGGCTGCGGCCGACGAAGTTCCACCACATGACGAGCTGCTCGGGAAACGGTGCGCCGCCGAGCAGCAGGACGCGCGCCGCGCCGTCGCCCCGGTTGGCGATGCTGAGCTGGTCGCAGCCCGTGGGCTGGAACGCGAGATCCGCGACATCGAGCGCTGTGCCCGCGACCTCGACGCTGCCCTGATCGAGCAGCACGCCGTGCTCGAAGTCGTGGTCGACGTCCAACGTCACGTCGGCGCCCGGCGCGAGGTCGAGCTGCGCACCGAGCAGCGGCGTGAACGTGTGCACCGGCGAGCGCGCGTCGGCGAGCTCACCGAGGAACACCCGCAGCGTGGCGGCACCCAGCGACAGCGGCTCCGGGGCAAAGTGCGCGAAGTCGCGGCCGGTGTCGCGGTCAGCCTCGGGCAACGCCACCCACAGCTGCGCGCCGTGCAGGACGGTGGTCGCCGGCCCCGAAATCACCGACACCTCCGAGTGACAGATGCCGGAGCCCGCCGTCATCAGGTTCAGCTCACCCGGCCGCACCATCGCGTGCACGCCCGCACTGTCGCGGTGCTCCACCTCCCCGCTGAACAGCCAGCTGACGGTCTGCAGCCCGGTGTGCGGATGCGGCGGCACATCCATACCGGGACCACTGCGGACGTCATGCGGACCGTAGTGGTCGGCGAAACACCACGCCCCGATGAGCGACCGCTCCCGCTGAGGAAGTGTCCGTCGGACCCGGATCGCCCGAGGGCCGCCCAGCGGCACTTCACGAGGATGCAGCACACCCGTGAATGCCGATGGCGCACAGGCAACTTCGGCAGGCGCCGCGTCGGTGTTGCTCACTCACCCACAGTAGGCCTCACCCCGGCTCGGTCATCGCCGAACGGAGCACTTCGAAATCGTGGTCGTCGATAGTGAACACTCCGAAACGGAACTTGTACCCCCACCGCGACTTGTCCTCGATGAAGTTCAGCTTCTCCAGCAGCGGCCGGATCGGCGTTTCGGTGCAATCGAGGAAGTCGACATTGCGCCGCCACGGCTGGGAGTCGGGCGTCACGTCGGTCTGGTAGGGCCCGTCGTCGGCGACTTGCCCGATAGCGGTGAAGGCCTGCAGCGGATCACCTTCGGGGTAATCCGTTTTCGGCGAATAGAAGATGATCCAGTCGCCCCGTGCCATCTTGCGCAACATGTGCGGCTTGCCGTGATTGGCCTGTGTGAAGCGTCCGCGCACCGCACGCTCGACGTGGCCACGGCTGACCGTGTTTATCCAGTTCGTCATGCCTTGCACGCTAGGCGCGGGCGCCGACAGATTCGGCGCGGTTTCGCGCTGCCTGTGGATAACTGGGGTGTCAGACTGTGCCGGTGACGACCACCAACGACATCTATGCGCGCCTCGGCGCACTCGAGCAACTCGTGAAGCACCTCTATGAGCAGACCGGGGTGCCGATGCCCGATCTGACGGCGCTCTCCCGCACCGAAGTGTCGCCGCGGGTGCGCGAACTGGTCGCCGCCGGCAACAAGCTGGGCGCGATCAAGGCCTACCGCGACGAGACGGGTGTCGACCTCGCCACCGCGACGCGGGTCGTCGATTCGCTCTACGCCTAGAAGGGGCTGCTGTTGGCCTGCCAGCGCGCTTCTTGCGGGCGCGGCCCGTACTTCCGGGCGTAGGCCTCGTGCATGGCGGCGTTCTTCTTGCGGTTGATCTCGTCGACCAGGTTGGGATCCCAGCCGTGCTGCGCGAGCCGGTAGCGGCGCCACACCTTGTTCAGCGCGAGCGCCATCAGCAGCGCCCAGATGTAGATCGGCACCGTCATCTCCATGTGCACGTAGAGCGACGCCGGCAGCAGCCAGAACGGTGCGAGCACCAAGAACGGCGGTATCGCCATGCGGATCATGTGGCGCCGGACCGCGCCATGGTCGGCGAGGTCATGAGCCACCCACTCGCGCATCGAATCGGGCAGCTTCTTGCCGTAGATGTAGGCGATGTACTGCAACGGACCCGGCTTCTTCATGGCGGGTTTCTTCAAAGTGGGGGTCATCGCGGATCCTTCCCTTCGTCGAGCGTCCCCGCCGCCAGCGCCGCAGCATTGACACGGGTGAGTACGTCGTGCAACTGCTCGAGTTCGTCGAGGCCGACACCGAGGCGTTCCACCACGGCGGGCGGAATCTTCAGCGCGCGGCGACGCAGCTGCACGCCCGCTTTTGTCAGGCGGACGTCGGTGGCACGTTCATCGGTTGCGCTGCGCGTGCGGGTGATGAACCCGAGTGCCTCCAGCCGCTTGAGCATCGGCGACAACGTGGCCGAATCCAGTTGCAACGTCGAGGCGATCTCCTTGACCGACAGCGGCCGGTCCGCATTCGACTTGTGGTGATCCCACAGCGCGAGCATCACGAGGTATTGCGGGTGGGTGAGGCCGAGCGGTTCGAGCAGCGGACGGTACACCGCCAACACCGCGCGGTTGGTGACCGCCAGGGCGAAACACACCTGCCGTTCGAGGGCCAGGGGATCGACGTCTGCGTCCACGACAGTCATAACACCCACGGTAGCCCAATAGATAGCGCCCTAACTAATCGCGTGCTAAGTATCACAGGTTGTTAGCATCACCAGCCATGCCCGATGACCCGATCCGCGCCGACTATGTCGAGTTGTTGCAGCGCCGTGCGCTGACCGAGGACGCCGCCAGGCCCGACGCCGTCGAACGCAGGCACGCGCGCAATGGCCGCACCGCCAGGGAGAACATCGCCGACCTCGTCGACCCCGACTCGTTCGTCGAATACGGCCGCTTCGCGATCGCCGCCCAGCGCCACCGCCGCGACCTCGCCGACCTGATCGCGCGGACACCGGCCGACGGGTTGGTGGCAGGGACCGCGCGCATCAACGGCGAGCTCTTCGGCGAGGAACGCGCAGCCTGCGCAGTGCTGTCCTACGACTACACGGTGCTCGCCGGTACGCAGGGCTCGCTGGGCCACCGCAAGAAGGACCGCCTCTTCGAACTGATCGAGCGCATGCGCCTGCCGACGGTGTTCTTCGCCGAGGGGGGCGGTGGACGGCCCGGCGACACCGACTACCCGACGGTTTCGGCGCTCGATACGCGCGCGTTCAAACTCTGGGCTGCGCTGTCGGGTCTGGTGCCGCGCATCGCGATCGTCAAGGGCCGCTGCTTCGCGGGCAACGCGGTGATCGCCGGTTGCTCGGATCTGATCGTCGCGACGGAGGACACGTCCATCGGCATGGGCGGACCGGCGATGATCGCCGGCGGCGGGCTCGGCGACGTCCACCCCGACGAGGTCGGCCCCATCAGCATGCAGGAGCCCAACGGCGTGGTCGACGTCGTCGTCGCCGACGAGGCCGAGGCGGTCGCCGTCACCAAACGCCTGCTCGGCTACTTCCAGGGCACCACCGCACCGGGCCATGCAGGCGATCAAACACCTTTGCGCACAATGGTTCCCGAGCGTGCCCGGCGTGCCTATCCGGTGAACCCGATCATCGAGACGCTGGCTGACGACGGGTCGGTGACGTTCCTGCGGCCGCGGTTCGCCGCCGAGATGGTGACCGCGCTGGCCCGCATCGACGGCCGCGCCGTCGGCATCATCGCGAACAACTCCATGGTGATGGCCGGCGCCATCACCGCGGCCGCCTCCGACAAGGCGGCGCGCTTCCTGCAACTGTGCGACGCGTTCGGGTTGCCGGTGGTGTCGCTGATCGACTGCCCCGGCTACATGGTGGGACCCGCGGCCGAGGCCGAGGCGCTCGTGCGCCGCGCGTCGCGGATGCTGGTGGCCGGCGCCGCCATGAGTGTGCCGGTCGTGGCGGTGGTGATGCGCCGTGGTTATGGCCTTGGCGCGCAGGCGATGACGGGCGGCAGCCTGCACGAACCCGTCCTCACCGTCGCGTGGGCGGGCGCGCATCTGGGTCCGATGGGACTCGAAGGTGCGGTCCGACTCGGTCTGCGCAAGGAACTCGAGGCCATCGCCGACGATGAGGAACGTGAGGAGCGGGTGCGTCAGGCGACCGCGTCGGCCCAGGAGAATGCCAAGGCGCTCAACGCCGCTCAGCTTTTCGAGATCGACGACGTGATCGACCCGGCCGACACCCGCAGGCTCATCATCGACACCTTGGCGGCGGCCACCCTGCACGAACCGCGCCGCCCGGATCGACGTTTCGTCGACACCTGGTAGCCGCCCGCCGCCGACCCCCCACGGCGGCGGCGGGCGACAAGTCAGGCGGATTCCGCGTAGTAGTAACGACGGGCCCGCACCTGCTGACCGTTGCGCTCGGCGAGCGATCGCAGCTGGCGCAGGGCAAACGTTCGGCCCCGGCCCCCTTCGGGGATCACGATGCCGGCCCAGAGGCCTTCGGCGCGAGGTAACTCGCACGCGTCGCGAGCGCACAGCCAGCGGCGCGGGCAGGCCCGGCAGATCGCCTTGGCGGCTTCGTCCGCCGACGTCGTCCACCGCTCGGGATCCTGCGTGCAGGCACCCACCGGCGTCTCGTCCCAGTGTGTTGTGTTCATGCCGTTGTCCCCCCATGCGCCGTGCGGCCGGTGTGCCGCGCGACGACGCCCAAGCTAGCGGACAAACCGTAGCGATGCAACAGTTATCGCTACGGAAATCGGCGGCCGACTTCGTACACTGGACAATGGGGTCTGCCAACCGCAGCAATTTTTCCGCCAGAACTGCGGTGATAGCTCCATCCCCGATGGCAGGACGCGATGCCCGACGAACCGTTGCGTCACCTGGTGTGCGGACATGAAGACATAGCTTCGCCACGGATTGATCGCAGCCACGCCGAACAAAGTCGTAGCGGTGGCCATAACGGCAGTTACGATTACCGTGCCGATCCGCCCTGTGAAATCCCGAGGAACGCCCGTTGATGACCGACCCCGAGTCGACCGACGTGCTGGATCCGGGGATGCTGCGGGCGGGCGCGGCCGCCGCGGCTCGCCGGCGTGAGCTCGACATCAGTCAGCGCAGCCTGGCGGCGGACGGCATCATCAACGCCGGGGCGCTCATCGCATTCGAGAAAGGGCGCAGCTGGCCGCGCGAGCGCACCCGAGCAAAGCTCGAAGAAGTGCTGCAGTGGCCGCCGGGAACCATCGCACGGCTTCGTCGGGGCGAGTCGGTCAACGCCGAGCATCCAGGTGAATCACCCGGACAGACCGGCGACGACATTCCGCTGATCGCACAGGCAGTGGTCACCGCGGTGAACACCTTCGGTACGGCGGTCGACGCGCTGCCGCCCGTCGAAGATCCCGACTTCACCCCGCGCGCCACCAAGATCCTGGCGGATCTGCGTCAGCTCGAGGCGGTGGCGGCGAGGGCCGCCCGTATCAGCAAGGTGTCACCGGCGTTGATCAAAGCGCTGAGTGCGGTGCGCACGCGCTACGACCAACTGATGCTGCGCGCCGCCCGTGCGCCGCACGCCACCGTCGGGCAGCGGCTGTATGCGGCTCGTCGGGGCGCTAATCTCACCATCCTCGAAACCGCCCAAGCGGCAGGCGTTTCCGAGCAGGACATCATCAGCGCCGAGGCAGAGGAGCCGGTGTCCGCCACCGCGGTCCGCGACATCGAAGCACTGATCGACCAGCTGCAGTGATCAGCGCCGTTCCCGACTGCGGTCATCGTGGGTCGGGTAGTGCTCTGCGAGCGCCGCGGCGACCTCGATGAAGCGACGCCTCGTCGCCGCCGACATCTCCGCGGTGCGGTCGATGACTCCACCCGGGCGGAGATGTCCGTCGAACGGCACCTCGATGACCGCCTGGCCCTGACCCGAAAACTGTTGTGCCAGAATCGAACGAGTCCGCTTGTCGGCGTGACCGTCGGAGTCGTTGAGTACCACGACCGTGCGATGTAAGAGCCCGGTGAGCCCCCGAGCGGCCAGCCAGTCCAGCGTCTGGCCGGCCACGGCTGCGCCGTCGACCCACGGCGACGAGACCACGACCAACGCGTCGAGATCGCGCAGTACCTCCTGGGTGACCGGACTGTCCATGGTGGAGCTGCAGTCGATGATCGAGATCGTGAAATACCGGTCCAGTCTCGACGTCGCTTCCCGGTAGATCGCCGGGTCCAGCACCCGCCGGCGCGCCGGTGTTCCCTCGCCGGCCAGAACGAACAAGCCGGCGGCGTTGTTGCCCACCCGATTTCGGATGTCGGCGAACGTCTCGATGTTCTGGTCGGCGGCCAGCTCCCAGTAGGAGCCCTGTGCCCGCGGGTCGACGCGACTGCCGAGCTTCCCGAACGCGGTGTCGGCATCGATGGCCACCACGCGGTCGTCCTGGCGGAGTTCGGCGAAGACCGAACCGATACTCGCCGACACCGTGGTCTTGCCGACCCCGCCCTTGCCCATCACGCCGACCTTGAAATGCCCGCGCATCGGTGTGCGGATCTTCGCCACAAGCTCGGCCTCGCTGATCTCGTCAGGACCCGGGCCCAGGTTGACCACCCCGAAGGTGGCCTTGTACAGCGCCAGACGCCACCCGCGGCCCGGCGGGACGCGGCGGGGCCGTACCAGTTCGTCAGGCCGTATCAGCTCGGCGTAGGAGCCGGGCGGCATGCGGTTGTCGGCGCCGTAGCCGCCGGGTGCCCACTGTTGGGCCGGCGGTGGACCGCCGGGGAACGGCGGTCGCTGCTGCGGGGGAGGACGCTGGCCCCACGGCCCGGGGGCCGACGGCGGCAGGGGCCCGGTAGCGCGTGGCACACCCGGGGGCGGACCGTAACGGGACGGCGGTTGACGAAAGGTGCCGACTTCGGGGGCTCTGAAGTGAGGGGGAGGAGCCGAATCCGTGGTTGGCACACCGGGAGTCGGGCCGCGGACCGCGTCCCAGGTCTCGGTGGGGGGCGAGTCGTCGCGTGCACTGCCCTGCGCCTGCCACATGGGAGGCGGGGTCGGATCCGGATCCTCAGCCGACGGTTCGTGGTCGGTGTCCTCGGGGCCGGTCCATCCAAGCCTTGTCCGCAACTCGTCATCGCGGTCGGTCACTAGGTGTCTCCTCCGAGGTTCGGTTGTACGGTTCGGCCCTGTCCCAGTATCGGCCCACCGGGCTGACGTCGATGTTCCGCCGTCGACTCCGGCCCGGCGAGCAGCGCGATTTCGCAGATCAGCGGGCATTCCTGTAGCCTGGGCCGGTTGCCGACGCAGGTAACCCTCCTGCCACGGAACGACCGTGGCCGTACTAGACCGTAGGAGGTGGTGAGGTTCTCATGCGTCCATACGAAATCATGGTCATTCTTGACCCCACTCTCGACGAGCGCACCGTCGCTCCGTCGCTGGAGACATTCCTCAACGTGGTCCGCAAGGACGGCGGCACTGTCGACAAGGTCGACATCTGGGGTCGTCGCCGGCTGGCATACGAGATCGCCAAGCACGCCGAGGGCATCTACGCCGTCGTCGATGTGAAGGCCGAACCCGCGACCGTGTCCGAGCTGGATCGCCAGCTCAACCTGAACGAGTCCGTGCTGCGGACCAAGGTGATTCGGACCGACAAGCACTAAAGGGTGACGTTCGTCGGAGCGGCTCCGTAGGCTCGCCTGCGACTGCACACCGCCAAACTCCAGGAGGAACTCGTGGCTGGTGACACCATCATCACGGTCATCGGAAACCTGACCGCCGACCCCGAGCTTCGGTTCACGCCGTCGGGTGCGGCCGTCGCCAACTTCACAGTGGCGTCGACCCCGCGCATCTTCGACCGTCAGACCAACGAATGGAAGGACGGCGAAGCGCTGTTCCTCCGCTGCAACATCTGGCGCGAGGCGGCCGAGAACGTGGCCGAGAGCCTGACCCGCGGGTCGCGCGTGATCGTGCAGGGCCGGCTCAAGCAGCGCTCCTTCGAGACCCGTGAGGGCGAGAAGCGCACCGTGGTGGAGCTCGAGGTCGACGAGATCGGCCCGTCACTGCGGTATGCGACAGCCAAGGTGAACAAGGCCAGCCGCAGCGGCGGCGGTGGCGGCGGCTTCGGCGGCGGCGGGGGTTCCCGTGCCGCGGCCGGCGGTTCCGACGGCAAGCAGGACGACCCGTGGGGCAGCGCTCCCGCGTCGGGTTCGTTCAGCGGCGCCGACGACGAGCCACCCTTCTGACCTAACTACTGATCAGCAATTCCAGAAAGAGATAGACACATGGCCAAGTCCTCGACCAAGAGGCGCCCGGCACCCGAGAAGCCGGTCAAGACCCGTAAGTGCGTGTTCTGCTCCAAGAAGGGCAAGAACCAGGTCATCGATTACAAGGACACCGCACTGCTGCGTACCTACATCAGCGAGCGCGGCAAGATCCGCGCCCGCCGCGTGACCGGCAACTGCGTGCAGCACCAGCGTGACATCGCGATCGCGGTGAAGAACGCCCGCGAGGTGGCGCTGCTGCCGTTCAGTTCGTCGACGCGGTAGGCCCGCCAGAGACATCTAGGAAGACACAGATATGAAACTCATTCTCACCACCGAGGTGGAGCACCTGGGCATCTCCGGTGACATCGTGGAGGTCAAGGACGGCTACGGACGGAACTTCCTGCTGCCCCGCGGCATGGCCGTTGTGGCATCGCGCGGCGCTGAGCGCCAGGCTGAGGAGATCCGTCGGGCCCGCGAGGCCAAGGCCGTGCAGGGCCTCGAGCATGCGCGCGAACTGAAGACCGCGATCGAGGGACTCGGCGACATCGAGCTGACGGTCAAGGCGGCCACGGACACCGGCAAGCTGTTCGGCTCGGTCACGGGTGCGGACGTGGTTGCCGCGATCAAGAAGGCCGGCGGCCCGAATCTCGACAAGCGCACGGTGCAGCTACCCAAGGCTCATATCAAGTCGACGGGCAAACATCCCGTCACGGTGCGTCTGCACCCCGAAGTGACCGCTTCGGTGTCGCTGAGCGTCGTCGGAGGAAATTAACACCAGCGTCAATACGGCCGGGTTGAGGACGGGTTCGATCCTCACCCGGCCGTTGCTGTGTGCGCTGGCGAACTCGGCCCGATAGTTAGCTGACAGCGAAGCTAACCATCCGTTAACCTGCGCGGTGTCATCCGGAAACACAACACGCCCGAGATGGCTACCCACCACGACACGCCGAGGGAATTCCCATCCACAGAATCCCAGGCGGTTTATGGTGCGGCTATCTGCGCGGATGCACGGAATTAAGCGGTTCATACACAGGTTTTCCCCAACGACTCAACATGCCTGTCCAGACCTATCCACAGGCCATCCACAGCTCCATAAACAGGGCGGGTTTGCGACGCTTCCAGCAACGTCTAGCGTTGGCCGTCGCAAGGCTGATAGGCGACCGATTGGGAGCGGTTGTCGGAGGCCGAGCTTACAGTCACGGTAGACGCGTATCGAACCTACGTTCGAACTGAATTTTGGGAGGTGTAGCTCCGTGGCTGTAGTGGATGATCTCGGTCATTCAGGCATGGACGTCCCACCTCCCAGTGAAGACTTCGGTCGCCAGCCTCCGCAGGACGCCGCCGCCGAGCAGGCGGTCCTGGGCGGCATGCTTTTGAGCAAGGACGCGATCGCCGATGTGCTCGAGAGGCTGCGCCCGGGCGACTTCTATCGGCCCGCTCACCAGAACGTCTACGACGCCATCCTGGACCTCTACGGCCGCGGCGAGCCCGCGGATGCGGTGACGGTGGCGGCCGAACTGGATCGGCGCGGTCTG
Organism: Mycobacterium barrassiae; assembly: GCF_025822765.1. GTDB lineage: Bacteria > Actinomycetota > Actinomycetes > Mycobacteriales > Mycobacteriaceae > Mycobacterium > Mycobacterium barrassiae. The sequence continues at coordinate 23,065 of NZ_JACKUK010000032.1, forward strand.
CTGCGGCGTATCGGCGGCGCCCCGTATCTGCACACGCTGATCTCGACGGTGCCGACCGCGGCCAACGCCGGGTTCTACGCGGGCATCGTCGCGGAGAAGGCCTTGCTTCGCCGGTTGGTGGAGGCGGGCACGCGCGTCGTGCAGTACGGGTACGCCGGCGCGGAGGGTGCGGATGTCACCGAGATCGTCGACCGCGCGCAGGCCGAGATCTACGACGTCACCGAGGGCCGGACGTCTGAGGACTTCGTTCCGCTGGAGCAGCTCCTGCAGCCGACGATGGATGAGATCGACGCCATCGCCTCGCAGGGCGGAATTGCGCGCGGCGTACCGACGGGGTTCACCGATCTCGACGAGGTGACCAATGGCCTGCATCCCGGACAGATGATCGTCATCGCGGCCCGGCCGGGTATGGGTAAAGCGCTGGCGCTCGACACTCCGCTGCCGACGCCGACGGGCTGGACAACGATGGGTGAGGTGGCTGTCGGCGATCAGCTGATCGGTGCCGACGGCGCGCCGACGACGGTGGTTGCGGCGACGGAGGTCATGATCGACCGGCCCTGCTTTGAGGTCGAGTTCTCCGATGGAACGGTCATTGTCGCCGATGCCAAACATCAGTGGCTTACGGATACGCGCGCTTCGCGGAAGTCTGCGCAAGGTGCCGCAACCGGTTACAACCGACATAAAAATCAGCGCACTTTCGCGGCTGTCCGCACCACCCGCGAGATCGCCGAGACGCTTCGATGCTCCACGGCCGACCGCAGACTCAACCATTCCGTAGCCAATGCGGCGCCGCTGCAAGCGCCGGAACGCGACCTGTTGGTCCCGCCGTACACGCTCGGTGCATGGTTAGGTGACGGCACAACCGCCGCTGCCCAGATCACGACGTCGGATCCTGAAGTCATCATGCGTATCGAAGCAGACGGCTTTGTCGCGCATCCGTCCAGCAGTTCGCCGTACCGGTACCAGCTGCGACTGCCAGAGCCGCCGCCACGCGCTGAACGCGAATGTGTTGTCTGTGGAGCTCGATTCGTCCCGCACACCAGTCAAGTCCGGACCTGCGGACGTGCGTGCGGCGGGCGCGCGCGCTTTGTGTCTGAGAGAGTGCCGGCCCCGACATGTGATCGTTGCGGTCGGCCCTCGTGTGGCCTGCTGCTCTGCCAAAGTTGCCGCAACGCAGTCGGGACTCTCCAGGCGCGGCTGCGCACAATCGGGGTGTTGAACAACAAGCACATCCCGGCCGAGTATCTGCGTGCGTCCGAGTCGCAACGGCGAGCGCTATTGGCGGGATTGTTAGACACCGATGGCACAGTCAACGCAAACGGCGCCGTCCAATTCTCCGTCACTGATCGACGGTTGGCCGCCGACGTCGAGGAACTGGTGGTCAGCCTCGGTTATCGATGCCAAACCGCCCTAAAACCCGTGAAGGGCCGGCGGGCCGACTCATCGATCGCGTACACCATCAACTTCTCGACGGACGATGACGTCTTCGGCCTCACCCGGAAGAGTCTGCTGCACAAGGAGCGCAGAGCTGGCCGGGGCACGGCGCGGTCGAGTTCTAGGTTCATCGTTGACGTCCGGCCCATCGAAAATGTTCCGGTGCGTTGTGTGCAGGTCGATAACGACGAACACATGTACCTCGCGGGACGCGCCATGATCCCGACGCACAACTCCACACTCGGATTGGACTTCCTGCGGTCGTGTTCGATCAAGCACCGGATGTCGAGCGTCATCTTCAGCTTGGAAATGAGTAAGTCCGAGATCGTCATGCGCCTACTGTCGGCGGAGGCGAAGATCAAGCTCGCCGACATGCGGTCGGGCCGGATGAGTGACGATGACTGGACGCGGCTCGCTCGACGTATGAGTGAGATCAGCGAAGCGCCTTTGTTCATCGATGATTCTCCCAATCTGATGATGATGGAGATCCGGGCGAAGGCGCGTCGGCTGAAGCAGAAGCATGATCTGAGCCTGGTTGTCATCGATTACCTCCAGCTGATGACGTCGGGCAAGAAGGTCGAATCCCGGCAGCAGGAAGTTTCGGAGTTCTCAAGGCAGCTCAAGCTTTTGGCGAAGGAACTCGAGGTTCCCGTCGTCGCAATGAGTCAGCTGAACCGCGGACCGGAACAACGTACAGACAAGAAGCCGATGCTGTCGGATCTTCGCGAGTCGGGCGCTATCGAGCAGGATGCGGACATGGTGATCCTGCTGCACCGGCCCGACGCCTTCGAGCGTGACGACCCCCGCGGCGGCGAAGCGGACCTCATCCTCGCCAAACACCGTAATGGCCCGACGAAGACGATCACCGTCGCACACCAGCTGCATTTGTCGCGGTTCACCAACATGGCCAAGGCCTACTAGTGACCCACCTGTCGAGATGCAACGGAAATTAACAAACGACCCNTAGTTGTTTAACAAGTTGGTTAGCCNGTGAAACTAAACCCTCCGCCGCGGCAAAAATTNCGAGTGNACGAACTNGCCCGCGAACTNGGCTGGACGTCTCGGCAGNTGCTCGCCGAGTTGAGTCGGCGNGGCGAGTTNGTGAANTCGGCGGCTAGCCAGTTAGAGNCGCCGGTCGTCCGCNCNCTTCGGCGGGAGTTTGGGACCNTCAGCACNGGNCAAGNCNCNGACGCGAAGCTCAGNCCNGAGATGTATGGNCACTCGGCGGAGCCCGCGACTACCGAAGANGGCACAGNATTCGCTGATGAACTTGCGAAGGCTCGAACGCAATCGAAGGCCAAGGGCCAGAACAAGGTTGCACGATGGCATCCACCGATCCTGCAGGCGCTACTCGACGACGTCGTCGTTCCCCAGCGGCCAGTGATGAACTTGCGAAGGCTCGAACGCAATCGAAGGCCAAGGGCCAGAACAAGGTTGCACGATGGCATCCACCGATCCTGCAGGCGCTACTCGACGACGTCGTCGTTCCCCAGCGGCCAGAACATTTCGCCGCACCGACGAGTGGATACTTCGCGTGGGAACTGAAGAAGGCCGCACGACTCAGCAAGCGGTGGGCTGAAGCACAACTGAACGGTCTTGGGGACGATGAGGCTTTAGTAATCAAATGGATCCGGCTCAGCGATGGTCAGCGTCCAGACATTGCTGTCGAACTAGCAGGTTGTGGTATTCGTCCGGACGAGGCGGCCCTCTGCATCGGACACGGCGGACGTATCGATCCGCATCTCTCGACCATCTATGAGCGCTTCCGTGACAGAAAAGTCGGTCGATCGGAGGCCACCGCGATAGTCCGGGAGTGGCGCGCCAAACAGTGGGCTGTCTAGCGGTTCTGCCTGTACGCCACTAACTTTCGATTTACCGAAGCGCGTCAATGCTGCCGATTCCAACAGCTATACGGTATCCTCTAGTACTACTAGTAGGGCACTCCGAGACCTGATTGCGAGGTCGAAATGGTTGAGACACTGCAGGATTGCTCGCCTGCGCCAAGCCTCGAGTATGTCGATCGATTCGGTCGAGTTGTTGGTGATCTGGTCTACCTTCGGTGGTGCGCCGGAGCTACCGCTCCCTCCTGGAAGGAGGTGTTCAACTCA
>NZ_JACKUK010000033.1 GCF_025822765.1 Mycobacterium barrassiae
GACGCCAGGCTCCCGCCCCTCAACACACGCACGCCAACTGCTACAACATCCAAACGCCCCCGCACGGGACGTAGACCCCCTATGGCCGCTGAAACACTTGACTCGACCTACAGCCAGCTAGTTCCTGATCTCGCCTGGACGTACGAGACGCCGCTGCCCGCGGTCGCGCCGATCGCCAATCTCATCGCGTTCTACAACGAGAAGGTCGACATCACCGTCGATGGGGTGGAACTGGCCCGGCCCAGCACACATTTCAGCTAGTGCCGGCGCGGCGGTCCATGGCATTGATGACCCAGCTCGCCCATTCCGCCTTGCCCTTGCTCCAGCGCAACCCGTTCTCCAGCACGGCGTTGGCGAAGAAGTCGTCGTCACTGTCGGTCCACTCGTGGGAATCGCGGATCTGTTCGTAGTGTGCGAGGTCGCGCTCGGCGGTTTCCCGCATCCGCTCCATGTACTCGCGCTGTTGGCTGGGGGTGAGCTCGCCGAGCATCAGCACGCGGAGCAGGGCCGCGTTGCGGATCGGCGGGTCCTCTTGCGGGGAGAGCATCCAGCGCTGCAACTCGGCACGCCCCTCGTCGGTGATCGCGTACTCCTTGCGACCCCGCGGTCCCAGGTTGGACACCTTGATGAGTCCTTCGGAGGCCATCTTGTTGAGTTCGCCGTAGAGCTGACTCTGAGTGGCCGGCCAGACCATGTCCATCGATAGCTGGAAGAGTTTCAGCAGGTCATAGCCGCTGGCGGGCTGTTCGGCGAGTAGTCCCAGCGCAGCGTGTCGCAAGCTCATCCTCCGATCATAACCTCCACCATTGACATGTCGCTAACGACGTGTCATTCTCGACATGTCAAATATGGAGTGTCATAGAAGGAACCTGTCATGAACCAAGAAGTCCGCGACCTGCCGCCCACTCGCCGTGGCCCCATGGGCGCCATCGACTCATTCCTCAAATCGCCATTCGCCGGCATCGCGCCGTGGGCGTTGTTGGCGGTCCTGTCCGGGCCGGGCCATTTCGCCCAGGCCGTGCTCGCTGCTGTCGGCCTCTCGGTGGCGGTACTACTGATCAGCCTGGGCCGCGGCATCAAGGTTCACGCGCTTGAAGTGTTCGGCCTGGTCTTCTTCGCCGGGCTGGCCGCGGTTGGAGTGTTCGCCAACGACAACGTGATTCGCTTTCTCGAGGTGTGGGCGGGGGAGCTGACCAATATCTCGCTGGCCTGCTTCGCCTGGCTCACCCTGCTGGTCCGCAGACCGTTCACCATCGGCTACGCGAAAGACACCACGCCGCAGGAATACTGGGACAGCCCGCTGTTCAAGCGGACCAACAACGTGATCACGGCGGTCTGGGCGGGCGCCTTCACCTTCGCCGCGGCCGCTGGATTCGTCGGTGACTTCTTCCTCCATGACGCGGGGAATTTCTGGACCGGATGGATCCTGCAGCTGGTTGCGATCTTCTTCGCGATCTCCTTCAGCGAGTTCTACCCGGAATACGCCGCCGCCCGATTCGATATTGCCAACGGGGAAGCTGCGCAACTGCCGTCGATACTGAAGGCCGTCGAGTGGTTGCCCACCTTTGTGACCGTCACAGGCATCGCGGGATTGATCACGGGTGCAATCGATTTCGGCGTCGGGATCGCTGTGATAGTGGCAGGCAGCGTGGCATCAGCCATGTTGGCCAAGGCCAACAGTTCGGCCCGGCAACAGGGGTGACGCATGACGGCTTCAGCCGATCTTCTGCAGCTGGAATGGGCTCTGGGTCACGACTCCGCCTGCGCACCCGTAGTTGGAGTCAGACGACAACACGCCGGCCAGCGTCGTCGGGTCGACCGCCATCGACACCACCGCAGGCTCGTAGTGCCCGTCTTCACAAGTGAGCCCGCCGGGCTTCGAGACGGTGAAGACCCAGCGCCCGCCGGACAGCGTGGTCGGAACCTGCCAGCCCTGGTTACTCGTGACTGTGCCGGTGCAACCGGCGGCGCCACACTTCGTCGCGAAGGTCCAGATGTTGTAGGGGTCCCCGTCGGCTGAGCCGTAGGTGCCGTTGAGCAGCGGTGGGTCGGCGACCGCGGGGGCTGCGAGCGCGAGTCCCGCGATCGCCGGCGCGGCGACCGCAGTAGCCAGTGTGAGCAGGACGTTTGTCATAGTGATCCGAAATTTAACGGTCATGTCAGGCTGGCCCGCTTCGGCGAGACACGCGAATTCCGGTTTGTGTCCATCACGTCGCCGAATCGATATCTGCGGCTCGATCAATGCGGCACGCCGTGCGGATTTTGGGTTCACCACGCCCACGGTGGATCCGCTATATCGTGCGCGGATGGTGCTTTCGGAGCCCCCCGCCGCCATTCCGGTCGGCGAGCACAGAGCGACCGATCTCGGTGCAGCGTTCGACGAACTCGACGCCAAGATCGAAGCGGGTATGAAGGCCTACGGAATACCGGGTGTCGCCGCCGCTGTCTGGGTGGGGGGCCGGGAACACGTAAAGGGCTACGGAGTCACCAATATCGACCATCCGACCCCGGTGGACGGCGACACCGTCTTCCGGATCGGATCCACCACCAAGACGTTCACCGGAACAGTGCTGATGCGGTTGGTGGAGCAGGGCAAGGTTGACTTGGACGCACCTGTGCGCCGCTATCTTCCGGACTTCTCGGTCGCCGACCCTGCCGTCAGCGCCGCCGTCACCGTCCGCCAGCTGCTCAATCACACGTCGGGCTGGATGGGCGATGACGTCCAGGACTTCGGGCGGGGTGAGGACGCGGTCGCCCGCTACGTAGCGTCGATGACGCAGCTGCCGCAGGTGAGCGCGCCGGGATCCGTCTTCGCCTACAACAATGCAGCTCTGGTGGTGGCCGGCCGGATCATCGAGGTCGTCACAGACATGGCCTACGAAACCGCGGTGCAGAACCTGCTCCTCGATCCGCTGCAACTGAGCTCAAGCCGCTACTTCACCGACCAGATAATCGGATTGAACGTGGCGGCTGCGCACGATGTCGTTGACGGCAAACCGGTGGTCGATACCAGTTTCTGGGGCTTCCCGCGTAGCTGCAATCCCACCGGTGGACTGCTCTCGACCGCACGGGACCAGTTGCGCTACGCGCGGTTTCACCTCGACGACGGCACGGCCGATGACGGTTCCCGCGTGCTGACCCCAGAATCGTTGGTGGCCATGCGGTCCGGTCCGGGCGCCGGCGGAACGCTGCTCGTCGAACTCACCGGCATGGGGGTGACCTGGATGCTGCGCCCCTCCGCAGAGGACGTGACGATCGTCCAACACGGTGGGTCCTGGGCGGGTCAGCACTCGGGGTTCCTCATGGTGCCCGAGCGCGACTTCGCCATGACCGTCCTCACCAACTCCCAGGGCGGAACCCATTTGCACAGTGACCTTTTCGCCGATGACTGGGCGCTGCGCCTTTTCCTCGGGATTTCGAACACACCCGCCGTACCCCAGCAGCTGGACGAGAGGGATCTGCAGGCTTACGCGGGGCGTTACGCCGTCGAGGACATCGCGGTATCGGGAGTCCGCGGGCGGACGATCATCGACTTCCGGGCCGGTGACGGCCAGCTCGACGGCACTGTGGTCACCGTCGATACCGACGGCCGTCCGGACGAGAAGTCCCGCACCCGAATCGGTCTCGTCTTCTACCGGCACGATTACGGCATCGATCTCGGGCCCGACGCCAAGCCCCTGAACACGCGCTCCGATTTCGTCCGCGGCCCAGACGGTGCGATCGCGTGGTTCCGCAGCCACGGCCGCCTGTTCCGGCGCTTGTAGAAGCAAAGGACCAGCCCGATCGACGGATCGATCGGGCTGGGGCTCTTCGGCCGGAGCGCCGCTCGGTCAGCGCCTCCCGTGGCTGCGACCGCGGATGGGCTGGGGGACGAAGACGTTGGCGTCGGGGCGGTGGGCGTGGGGCAGTTCGTTGGAGCCCTTGTGTCCCTGGCCGTTGTGCTCACTGTGCGGGGCGGCACTGTATGGGAACGTGACGTGCAATTGAGTGGCCGCACTGCCCGGGGCGCGCACCCGCGCCACGTCTGGGCCCCTGGTCGCGGCCGCCAGCTCCTCGGCGACCGCGCGGGCGTCGTCGACGGCTTGGCCGGCGGTGCCTGCCATCGCGGTGCCGTCCACCGTGGTGCTGGCGTCGGCGTTGGCCGGTGTGGCGATGGCGATGAGGATTCCGCTGAGGGCGGCCAGGGCGAAGGTGATCAGGGCTGCGGTGGTGGCGATGCGGGTCTTGATCATCGGAGTTCCTTTTCTCGTATAGAACCTCAATGCGCCGATGACGGCCTCAGGCCGGCCCCGGCACGGCTGGACAGGTACGACCGGAACCGACTGTCGGACAACCACTTGCGGCGTCGCCCGTGGGTTGCGGCTTTTCGCGACATCGCCATAATTAGCACTTGATGGGTGAGAGTGCTAACGCTGCTTGCTTGGTGGGAAGGAGAGACTGTGAGCGGCACCGATTACGTGAAGAACGCCGGTTACGTAACGAATTCAGAGCTGGAACCCCTGCGCATCGCCCTCGTTGCGCCCCCGTATTTCGATGTGCCGCCCCTGGGATACGGCGGGACGGAAGCCGTCGTCGCTGATCTGGCCGACGCCCTGGTCGCCCGAGGCCACCGAGTGACCCTGATCGCTGCAGGTAAGCCGGGCACCGCCGCCCACTTCGTCCCGGTCTGGGACGACATCATGAGCGACCGCCTCGGTCAGCCCTATCCCGAGGTCATGCACGCGCTGAAGACGCGCCGGGCGATCGAAGACCTCGCGAACACCGACGGCCTCGACATCGTCCACGAACACACCATGGCCGGACCCCTCAATGCCGCGATCTACGCCGAACTCGGTCTGCCCACGGTCGTCACAGTGCACGGCCCGCTCGACGATGACCTGCTGCCCTTCTACCAGGCGCTCGGCAGCGATGCCGGACTGATCGCGATCAGTGACCGCCAGCGTGAACTGGCCCCCGACCTCAACTGGGTCGGCCGGGTGCACAACGCCCTGCGAATCGAGGACTGGCCGTTCCAGCAGGAGAAGCAGGACTATGCGCTGTTCCTCGGCCGCTATGCCCCCTACAAAGGAGCGCACCTTGCGTTGGAAGCGGCCCACCGCGCCGGCGTGCCGCTGGTGTTGGCGGGCAAGTGTGACGAACCGGCCGAGAAGGCCTACTTCGAGCAACAGGTCGCACCGCTGCTGACCGACTCCGACACGGTCTTCGGCGAAGCCGACGCCACCAGCAAGCGCCGCCTGCTGGCCAACGCCCGCTGCGTGCTGTTCCCCGTGCAGTGGGAGGAGCCGTTCGGAATGGTGATGATCGAGGCCATGGCCTGTGGCACTCCGGTGGTCGCCCTGCGCGGCGGCGCCGTGCCGGAGGTGATCGACGACGGCGTCACCGGCATCATCTGCGACCATCCCGACGAACTGCCCGCCGCAACCGAAGCGTCCAGCGCCATCGATCCGGCCGCATGCCGGCACCACGTCGCATCGAATTTCACTGTGGCGCAGTTCGGTTCGGGGTATGAGCAGATCTACTACGAGGTGGCCGGTCGCCATCCGGCCCGCCGGTCCGCCTCCTGGTTGCGCCGCCGCACCGCCCCGGCGTCACCTGCCATCACGAAGCCCGTCACGCGTTCGAAGGCGTCGGCATGATCCCTGGCTCGGGTGTGCTCAACGCCGGCGAGCCGGCGCATGCGGCGGCGGGTGACACCGTCACGCTGGTCGAGGGCGGCACGTTCTGCCTCTCCGACCGGCACGGGGACATCACCCCGGCTCGCTCCCATGGCCTGTTCTTCCGGGATGCGCGGATACTGTCGCGCTGGGAGCTGACCGTCGACGGTGTCACACCCGAGCCGCTGTCCGCGCAGACACCGGAAGCCTTTACCGGGCAGTTCGTCTCACGACGAGCTCCAGGAGCGGGCCGCGCCGACAGCACGCTGCTGCTGACCCGCGAGCGGTTGGTCGCCGACGGAATGCGGGAGATCGTCACCCTGCACAACCTGGACCGGGAGTCGACCGTCGTCACCCTGGTGCTGCACGTCGACGGCGACTTCGCCGACTTGTTCGCCGTCAAGGAGGGCAGGGCCGTGGCCAGCAATGCCGAAATCGCGGTGATCGAAGGTGAATTGGTGCTGCGTGAGCGCAGCGAGTCGGTCCGCGGTGTGACGATCTCCGCGTCCGGCGACCCCATCGTCGCGGCGGGTGCTCTGACATGGCGGGTGGTCATCGAACCCCGTCAGCAGTGGCAGACGGAGATCGTCGCACAGCCGACATGGGGTAATCGCAAGCTGTCCACGCGCTTTCAGCGTGGGCAGCGCCCCGAGAGCAGCGGTCCCGGCCGCAAGATCGCGCGGTGGCGCAAGAGCTCGACCAACATCGACACCGACCTGCCCGCGCTCACCGCGGTGCTACGGCAGACCGAAAGCGATATCGGTGCGCTGCTGATGCACGACGAGCGTCGGTCGGGACGCTCCTTCGTCGCAGCTGGTGCGCCGTGGTTCATGACATTGTTCGGCCGCGACAGCCTGCTCACCGCGTGGATGGCGTTGCCGTTGGAGGTCGCGCTGTCGCTGGGCACCCTTCAGCAGCTGGCGGAGACACAGGGCAGACGCGTCGACCCGATCACCGAAGAGCAACCCGGCCGCATCATGCACGAGATCCGGCGCGGCCCCGACAGCGGCGATGTCCTCGGCGGCAACGTCTATTACGGCTCAATCGACGCCACGCCGCTGTTCGTCATGCTGCTTGCCGAGAGCTGGCGGTGGGGCGCCCCGAAGGACAAGATCGTTGCGCTGCTGCCGGCTGCCGACGCCGCGCTGCAGTGGGCGCGCGAGTACGGCGACCGCGACGGCGACGGCTTCATCGAGTACCAGCGGGCCACTGACCGAGGTCTGGTCAACCAGGGCTGGAAGGACAGCTTCGACGGCATCAACGATACTGCGGGCCGACTCGCCGGCCCGCCCATTGCGCTGTGCGAGGTGCAGGCGTATCACTACGCCGCGCTTCGGGCGCGCGCAGATCTCGCCGAGGGGTTCGGCGACAGCGCCACCGCAGGGCGACTTCGCGAGGAGTCAGAGTCCTTCCGCGACAGGTTCAGCCAGCGGTTCTGGCTGCCCGACCGCGGCTACTACGCCGTCGCCCTCGACGGCGACAAGCGGGTCGTGGACGCGCTCACCAGCAACGTGGGGCACTGTCTGTGGGCCGGCATCGCCACCGACGAACATGCCGCGTCGATCATCGAGCGCCTCGCCGACTCGACGATGGACACCGGCTTCGGGCTGCGAACGCTGGCCAGCGACATGGGTGCCTACAACCCGATGAGCTACCACAACGGATCGGTCTGGCCGCACGACACCGCGATCGCGGTCGCGGGCCTGCTGCGGTACCGGCACCTGCCCGGCGCGGTGGAGCTCGCCGAACGCCTGGCCAACGGAATCATCGACGCCGCGGCCGCTTTCGGTGGTCGGCTGCCCGAGCTGTATTGCGGCTTTCCGCGCACACAGTTCGGTACTCCGCTGCCGTACCCGACGTCGTGTTCACCGCAGGCGTGGGCGAGCGCGGCGCCCCTGCTGTTGGTGCGTAGTTTCCTGGGATTGCAACTGGATGTACCGCATCGGCGGCTCAGCGTTTCACCGCGTCTGCCCAGTAACTGGGGGCGGATCACGTTGACCGACTTGACCTTCGGCGATACCACCGTCTGTATCGACGCAGAAGGTGAGTCCGCCAAGGTGACGGGTCTACCCGATACGTGGTCGTTGACCGTGGACTGACAGCGATTTCGGCGTTCAGGCGACCGCGTCGGCAAGCGCGTGCTTCACCTCGACGCTTCGCGGTGTGAACCGCAGGAACAACTTTGCGACGAACGGCGCGGCGAACAGCATCAGCACCACCCGGACCACCTGCGACGTCATGACGAACGCGACGTTGGACTCGGAGCCGAGCGTCGTGCCGAGCACCGCGTAGATGCCGCCGGGGCTGGTCGCGAGGTATCCGTCGAGCTGGCTGAGGCCGGCTGCATTGGCCAGCAGCACACCGAAGCCCGCCACGACGAGGTTGAGCACCACGATCAACGTCAACGCGGTGGGCAGGATCCGGCGGATCGCGCGGATCGATTCACGATTGAGGTCCAGCACGGTCTGCCACACGATCAGCAGCGCGGCGGCCTGGACCAACAGCACCGGGACGTCGAGACCCGCCAGCAGTCCGCTCAATTCCAGGGCGACGGTGATCGCCATGGGGCCCAGCAGCCCCGCTGCGGGCAGCCGCACCGCGTGGCCGAGCACCGCGCCGGCGACGACGATCACCGCGATCAACGGCAGACCGAAGAACAACGGCGGGGAGGTAGCAGCGTCGGGGGATGGGTCGGCGGCGGTGCCGCCGTAGACGACCGCGACGACGAAGGGCATGGCCGCGGTGATGAGGGCTACACGCAGATACTGCACGGCCGCGACGACACGATCGTCGCCACCGAGCTCACGGGCGATGGACACCACCCCTGAGGATCCACCTGCGACCAGTGACAGCGCTCCCGTCAGCGGGCTGATGCCGCGGTGCATGCTCAGCAGCGCGCCGCCGGCAACGCAGATGGCCAGTGTGCCCACGGCGACCGCGAGGACCGCCGCCCAGTCCGATGCGTCGAGCGCGGACGACGAGATTTCGCGGACCAGCAGTCCGGTGGCCACGCCGAGCACACCCTGGGCGGCGAGGGTCGACGCACGTACCGCCCTCGGTGCGTGACGCGCCAGGCTCCAGGCCAGGATGCCGCTGGCCAGGGCTACTGCGACCAGCTCGATGGTGTTCATGGCGCCTAGGGTGCGACATCGTTCTTGGCGATTCCTAAAAGCCGCCGTGTCGTCGGCTCCAAGAAAGTTCAAAGAATCGGTCGCCAATCTCATGTCACGCATCACGGCGACACGAGAAAGGAGACCGCAGATGCCGACGTTGACGACAACACAAGAGATCCGTACGCGCCGGCCCATGACCGGACCCCAGGTATGGAACCGCGCCGCCCTCGGCGGCGCGTACTACCTGACCACGATTGCCCCGCATCAGGCCGACGCCTTCCTGCGAATCCGCGCGGACCTGCGACGACGTGGTAAGCGGATCGACACCGTCGAGGCAGCCGACTTCATCGACCCCGCGCTGGCCGAGGTGGCCGACGCCATCAGCGCGCAGGTGCACTCCGGCCTCGGGTTCATCGTGCTGCGCGGGCTGCCGTTCGACGGCTGGACCGATGAGGAAGCCTCGATGCTGTACTGGGGTCTCGGTACCTATCTGGGCCGGCCGCTGCCGCAGAACCGCGCCGGGGAACGCGTCTATCTGGTTCAGGACACCGGCGCGACTCTGATGGAGGCCCGTGGGTCGAAGACCAACCTCGGAATGATCTACCACACCGACTCGGCGGCGGCCTTCGTCGGCAGCCGTCCCGACATCCTCGCCCTGATGTGCCTACGCAAGGCGGTGTCCGGTGGTGAGTCGTTGATGGTCAGCGGCCACACCGCCTACAACACCCTGCTGGCCACTCGGCCGGATCTGGTGGAGGTGCTCTACGGAGAGTTCCTCTTCGACCGGTCGAAGGACACGGCCGAAGGGGAGGATCCGGTGTCGCGCGGTGCGGTGTTCACCGACAGCGCAGCAGGCGTGCACATCCGCTACAACCGCCTGCATATTGAACTGGGCCACCATCTTTCGGGCAATCCGATGACGACTCTGCAGCGCGAGGCGCTCGATGCATTCGACGCGATCCTCAACGATCCGACGAACTCGATCGACTTCACGATGGAGCCCGGCGATGTGTTCTTCGCCGACAACGCCACCATGCTCCACAACCGGAATGCGTTCACCGACGCACACGAGGTCGAGAAGCGGCGTTGCCTGGTGCGGCTCTGGCTCGCAACCGATCGCTAGACGTTCCCAGCCCGATCGACGGATCGATCGGGCTGGGCCTTCGGTCGGTGTGGGCTTGGTCAGCGGTGGCCGCGCTTGCCGCGGATGGGGGCGGGGACAGGGACGCTGGCGTGGGGGCGATGGGCGTGGGGCTGGTCGTTGCTGCCCTTGTGGCCGTGGCCTGCGTGGGTGTTGGGCAGTGGGGAGTAGCGGAACGCGGTGTGGTTACCGGTGGAGGTGCTGCCGGGGGCGGCGACGGAATGGACGGTGCCGCGGATGGCGGCCGCGATCTCGGCGGGGATCTCGCGGGCGTCGTTGACGGCTTGGCCGGCGGTCTCGGTCATGGCGGTGCCGTCGACGGTAATGGTGGCGTCGGCGTTGGCCGGTGTGGCGATGGCGATGAGGATTCCGCTGAGGGCGGCCAGGGCGAAGGTGATCAGGGCTGCGGTGGTGGCGATGCGGGTCTTGATCATCGGAGTTCCTTTTCTCGTAGCCGGGTCCTCAATAGAACCTCAATGCCGAATATGCGCTGCTAACCGGTTACGGGGCGGGCGGAATCTCGAACGTGAACTGGTAGCCGGCGATGGAGATGACATCCCCGTCAGTGAGTGTCGTGCTGCCGCGAATGCGCTGACCGGCCACCTTCACGCCGTTGGCCGAGCGCAGGTCGTTGATCACGAAGTTGGCGCCGGTGTCGATGATCGTGGCGTGGTACCGGCTCACCTTGGGGTCATCGATCACCACGCCGTTGTCTTCGCGGCGACCGATGCCGGTGGTCACCGTCTCCAGTGGGTAGCAGCGGCCAGCGGCGTCGCGCAGCTGTGCTCGGCTCGCGCCTGCCGCGGTGAAACTCATCGTGTGCTGCGTGAGCATGGTGACGATGCCGGTCGCGTCGTTCTGCGCGATCTGCTGGACGTCCAACCGCTCTTGGCGCAGGATCCGTTGTTCGAGTGTGCGTAGTGTCGGCCCGGGGTCGATGCCCAGCTCGTCGGACAGCACGGATCTCACCCGTCGGAATGCGTCCAACGCGTCGGTCTGCCGATCGGCCACGTAGTACGCGGTGATCAACTGGGCCCATAGGGGCTCTCGATAGGGGTGCTCGCCGACGAGTTTCTCCAGCTCGCCGATCACTGAATCGCCACGGCCGCAGGCGATTTCAGACTCCGCACGCACCACGTGGGCCATCACTTTGTCCTCGATGAGCGCCGTGGCGAACGATTCGACGAAGCGGAACTCGCGCAGGTCCTCGAGAATCGGGGCGCGCCATTGCGCGAGGGCGGCAGCGAGTCGGTCGCTGGCTTGTTTGAACCGGCCGGCGGCAGCCGCCTGGACTCCGGCGGCCTTTTCCGCGGCGAACCGTCCGAGGTCACAGGCGGCGTCGGGAACGTTGAGCTGGTAGCCGGGCCTGGCACTGGCCAGAACCGTTTTCGGGTCGACTCCGGCAGAGCCGAGAATTTTTCGGAGGTTCGCGATGTAGACGTGCAGGTTGTGGATCGCGTCTGCTTCCGGGGAATCCTCGTCCCATATTGCGGTGATGATCGAGTCTCGCGGAACGGGACGGTTACGGTTGATCAGCAGCAGCGCCAACACTGCGCATTGCTTCGGAGTGCCCAAGGGCACCGGCTGGCCGTTCACGGCGACCTGTAGCGGACCGAGCACGCCGAAATCCAGACCCTGCAGGACCACTTCGCCCCTAGTCGACTCGGAGTTTCACGACCGGCGTGACCCCGGCATCGGTGACGTACACGTCGCCCGTCGCGTCGACGGCCACACCCTGCGGATCGTTGAGCCCGGTGAAGGGCAGCGGTATCGCCGCTGTCGCACCCGACCGCAACTGAAGCACGCTGGCGTTACCCCGGTCGGTGATGTAGATGTGGTGGTCCGCGTCAACCGCGATCCCATGGGGATCGTTGAGTCCGGTGACAGGTAGCTCGGTCGCGGCAGGTGCACCGACCTCCAGCTTGAGCACCCGGTCGTTGTACCCGTCGGTGATGAAGACGTCACCGTGTGGGTCGACGGCCACGCCTCGGGGATCGTTGAGACCGGTCAATGGGACCGGCGTCGCCGCAGGTGCGCCCACCGGGAGGTGAAGCACTCGATCGTTGCCGCGGTCGATGACGTACACGTCGCCTGCTGCTCCGACGCCCACCCCGCGTGGATCGTTGAGACCGCTGAACGGCAGCGGGATCGCTGCGGGGGCGCCCGCAGGCAGCCGCAGCACCCGATCGTTACCCGAGTCGGCGACGTACACGTCACCCTTGGCGTCGACCGCCACATCTCGGGGGTTCTTCAGGCCGCTGAAGGGCAACGTGGTCGGGGTATCCCCGCCCGCAGGCAGAACCAGCACCTGATCGGTACCGATGTCGGTGACGTACGTGTTGCCTGCGGCATCCACCGCAACCCCGGTGGCGAGTCGCACATCTGGGAACGGCAGCGGAATCTGGTTTGAGTAGCCTTGCCCCCCGGCGACGGAGCCACTGTCATCTTCCGATGACTGCCGCCCGATGATCACGACTGCCGCTACGGCGACTACCACCATTGCGACCACTGCGGTAGTCACACCGATAGCCGTCCGCGACAACCGAACTCGTTTGCCACGACGGGCTACTGCGATTTCGGCGGTGGGATCCGTCGGATTCCCCAACGCAGCGCGGGCCGCCACGGCCAGCTCCTGAACGCTCGAGTAGCGATCGTCGGGATTCTTCGCCATACCTTTGGCGATGACCGCATCGAACGCCACCGGAACATTGGCCTCGCTGGCGCTGGGTTGTGGCGGCGGGGTGTGTAGGTGGTGGGCGATCAAACCCTGCACGCCCATGTCACTGCTGAACGGTGGCGTACCGGTAAGGCACTCGTACAGCACGCATGCCAGCGCGTATACGTCCACGCGCGAATGAGTTTTCACGGCGGCGCCGATCGCTTCCGGAGCCATGTAGGCCGCGGTGCCAATGGTTTCACCGGCCTTGGTCAGCGTGGCATCTCCGGACGCATGGGCGATGCCGAAGTCGATCAGATAGGCGAAGTCGTTGGCGCACACCAGGATGTTGGAGGGCTTGACATCGCGATGCACCAGGCCGACATCGTGGGCCGCCTGCAGCGCGCCGGCCACCTGGGTGATGATCGCCACCGCACGCCCCGGCGACAGCGCACCTTCCTGTTTGATCAGCGAGCGCAGGTCCGTGCCGTCGACCAGTCGCATGTTGTTACCGCAAAAATTCTGATCTTGGCCGCTAATGTTCGCGCATGCGCACATGGGTGGCCGCCGTGGCGGCCGTCGTCCTGCTCGTGGCCGGCTGCGGAGGTGGCGCCAAAAAACAGCCGGCCGTCCACGTCGCCGAAGTCGTGGATGGGAATGATGTGCGGTTCGGTCAGCTGTGCCACCGCTTCGCACTCCCGCCGGAACCGTTCGCGCGACTCGTCGTCGTCGGCGGAGTGTTCGGGCAGCACCTTCAGCGCGACCACCCGATTGGTCTGCGAGTCGCGTGCCCGCCATACCTGACCCATGCCACCGGCGCCCAGCATTGAGAGCAGCCCATAGCGTCCGAAGGTCTTTTCCGGCTGTTGGCCCTCCGTGGCGTCCCCACCGTCTCCGCCTGATGCTGAGCCGTCGGCGTCCTCGCCGTCGATGACCGTGTCATCCATGCTGCTGATAGCCCTGTCGCTGAGTGGCTGACGCCAATTTGCATTCATTCAACCAGGCGATACGTCAATTGGCCGGAGGGGGCGTCGACGTCGCGGTGTGGGGCCGCCGTGGTGCTGGTCATCGAGAAAGCTAGGGCTGGGGCGTGGGATTTGCATCCTGCGAACGGTGCATCTTCGTGAGTGCATCTGGTGCAAAAGATGTAGACAGCCCTGGCTCGGGCTGACAGGACGGTCCTAAACCGTCAGTGCGTCGCGGGGGACAAACCGTATCGCCGCGCAACATCGTCGAGCCAGTCGGGCGTTCCGTAGGTCAGGCCGTACTTATTCGCCAGCTCGGTGAATTCAACCGAGTCATGGAGTGGTGCATCGGGTTTCGTCACTGCTGATCCGGACATCAGGAGCTCGCCCAGCTCGCGGAAGTAGTTCTCGAAGCCGTTGCCGGGAGCGATGATCTCGATGATCCGCCCCGGCTCGGTCCCTGCGTTCCACATGGCGTGCATCTGGCCGCGGGGTTTGGTGATGTAGCCGCCGGGCCCCAGCACCACCTCGCTGTCGTCGGACCGGAAGCCGATTTCGCCGGCGAGCACATACGAGTGCTCGTCCTCGTGGGTATGGCGATGCGCCGCGGTGAGCGTGCCGACGGGGAACGGATGCTCGACGATCGACACCAGGCCGCCGGTGGTTCGGCTGATGAGCTTGAACACCGCACCAAACCCCGGGATGGTGATGACGTCGCCTTCGCCGGGCTGCACCACGGTCAACTCCGCACCGTTTGTCACGGACATGGTGGTCTCCTCTTTATCCCGCTACTCGGGCCAGGTGTTGTTCAGGATGAGGTCGACGAAGTCGTGTCGCCGAAACGTCGGGTCGAAGTGGGCCAGCACGTCGTCGTTCATGGTTCCGAAGGTGCTGTCCGGCCGGTGCTTCATACCGTCGTTGAACGCCGCGAGTATGCGGTTCTTGAAATCGGGTCGAGGGTGCGCGGCGGTCACCGCGTCGACGGCTTCCGGGGAGAGCGCGTCACGACCGATACCCAGCACGTCGGTCTCGACGCCGGCGATGACCAGAGCGGTCTCGGGTTCGAGGAACTGCGGCACACCGGGCGTGGTGTGCAATGCGATGCCCAGCCACACCTTTCGCGCGTCGGCGGCATCGACGCCGCGCTCCAGCAGGAAGTCCTGCGCCGCATTGGCGCCGTCGACCTCGAAGCGCAGGTTCGAGGTGCGGTAGCGCTCGGTGAGTCCCAAATCGTGGAACATCGCAGCGACATAGAGCAGTTCGAGATCCGGCTGCAGTCCAACGCGGCGACCCTGCAGCGCGGCGAACAGAAACACCCTGCGTGAATGGTCGAAGAGCAGGTCGTCTTCGGCCTCGCGAATGAAATCGGTCGTCTCGCGCACCAATGCGGTGTCGGGGATGGTGATGCCGGCGATCGATTGAAGCGACTGCGTTCCCATGGTCTTCTCCTTCGTTGGCTTACTAATCGAGTCAACGCAGGCGATGGGCCGTTCACATACGGCCTTTGAGCCGTTCGTCGCACAGAATGCGACACAATGGCGCGGTGGTGGCAGCGAGTGCTCGCTCCCGGGTGGTGGTGATCGTCGTCTTCGATGACGTGACGACGCTGGATGTCGCCGGGGCGGGCGAGGTCTTCGCCGAGGCCAACCGATTCGGCGGCGACTATCAGATCAAGATCGCCTCGGTGGACGGGCGCGACGTGACCACCTCGATCGGAATCCGCCTGGGAGTGACCGACAGCGTCGCGTCCATCGAATCCGCCGATACCGTCCTGGTCGCCGGCAGCGACAACATTCCGGCGCGGCCGATTGACCCCGCACTCGTCGAGGCCGTGAAGTCGGTGGCGGGTCGCACTCGCCGGCTGGGGTCCATCTGCACCGGGTCGTTCATACTCGCGCAGGCAGGCCTGCTCGGCGGTCGGCGCGCGACCACGCACTGGCACAACATCCGATCCTTCGCCCGCGCCTTTCCCGACGTCACCGTGGAGCCTGACGCGATCTTCGTCCGTGACGGCGACGTCTTCACGTCAGCCGGGGTGTCGGCGGGCATCGACCTCGCGCTCGCGCTGGTCGAGCAGGACTACGGTGCCGACCTCGTCCGCGACGTGGCCCGCTGGTTGGTCGTCTATCTCAAGCGCGCAGGCGGGCAGTCACAATTCTCATCGCTGATCGAAGCGAACCCACCACCGCAGTCCGCCCTGCGCGTGGTGACCGACGCGATTGCCGCAGAGCCGGATGCGGACCACAGCGTGAAAACCCTTGCGGCGCGCGCCTCCCTGAGCACGCGACAGCTCACCCGGTTGTTCCGATCCGAACTCGGGACGACTCCGGCCGACTACGTGGAGATGGTCCGAGTCGACGTCGCCCGCGCCGCCCTCGATGCCGGCCGCACCGTGACCGACACCGCGCGCCTGGCGGGTTTCGGTAGCACGGAAACGCTCCGGCGTGCATTCGCCGAACACTTAGGCGTCTCACCGAAGGCCTATCGAGACAGGTTCCGCACGGCGATCCGCGGCTGAGGTCGGCACCGATGACATATTCGAAGAAATGACGACCCTGCTGAAGGAGAAGACGATGCGCGTCCTGGCCATGTTCCGCGTGCACAACGGCGAGGACGTGCTGCCCCGGGTGCTGGAATCCCTCGCCGGCTGGTGTGACGACATCTACGCGATCGACGACCGCAGCACAGACGGTAGCGCGAAGATCCTGCAGGAGCACCCCGCGATCACCAATGTCGTGCGCGCCCGCTCCGATCTCCCGCAAACGCCGTGGCTGATACCCGAACCGCCGGGCCTCGAATTGCTGTATCGCATGGCGGATTTCTGCCGCCCCGACTGGATTTTCATGATCGACTCCGATCAGGTGGTCGAGTCCGACGTCGACATCCGCGAAATGCTCGCCGGAGTCCCCGACGATGTTGCGGCGCTGATGTGTCCGATGATCCCGCACTGGGACGATCCGCAATACCCCGAGATGATCCCCGTCATGGGCACCGCCGAATCGATGCGAGGGCCGTTCTGGCGGTGGAGCCCCGGTCTGCGTGCCGGGACACGCGAAATCCACAACCCGCACTGGCCGGCGAACATCACCGAACGCGGACGCATCGGCGTGGTCAACGACGTCCGGTTGTTGCACACCGGGTGGTCGACCCTGGCTGAACGGATCGGCAAAGTCGAGCACTACCGGAAGCTCGACCCCGACTCCGAGTTGAACTACGGCGTGCCTTACGACCGTGCGCTGCTGTTCGGATACGCCTACGAGGAGATCGACCTACTCCAGTCGGATTACGAGCGGCGCGTGCGCGGCGACTTCGAACCCGCCGAGCCGGGCACCCGGCTACCCGTCGACCGCGATCGGCTCGCGCTCGCATCCGGCTACGGCCAACGGGCCACCGGGTTCCACCCCGGCGTCGACTTCGCCGCCGCGCCCGGAACCCCCGTCTACGCCGTGAACTCCGGGATCGTCAGCCACGTCGATGACCTGGACGACGACGGTCTTCGATCGGTGACGATCGCGGGAGCCAACGGCGAAACCGTCTACGTCTTCCGACCGGGTGACGGCCGCCAGATCGACATCGACGCCCGAGTCGACGCGGGCGCCGAGCTCGGAGTCCTGCGGGTGCAGAGCGGATCTGCCGACGGCTTCGTGCATTTCGAGGTGCGCGTCGACGGCGAGCACATCAACCCCGTGCGCTACCTCGCCAACATGGGCCTGAAGCCGTGGCCCCCGGCAGGACGGCCACGTCCGGTATCGGGTACCTACCCGCCGTCATCGCCGTGCACGATCATCGTCTGAGCTGATCCTCCAGCGCCCGCGCAGAACGGATCGTGGAGCGCACCTCCTGCAGCAATTTGGCCGGATGCTGTTGATCCAGAGTGCTCAGCCGGTTGTACCTCTCTACGCCGAAACCCGCTGACTCCAACCGTATCTCGTATGGCAGCGCCAGCGTCCGCAGCGCCTCGAAGTGCAGGTACGGCACCAACGGCTGACCCGTCACCATGAGACACGACGAACCGTGCATGTTCGCGTTCCTCGCCGCGAACGTATAGGTATCCGCGGAATTGGCCCGACGGCGTTCCGGGTCAGGCGATGGTGTCTCGAGCAACATGATGGGCAATCCCAATTCATTGCTGTCAGGTGGGAAACGCCAAACCGTCTCGTTGCGCTGCACCTGATCGACGCGGCGCGTCACATGTTCGACGACCTCGCCGACGTCGATCCCGAACACGTCGCGGGCGGCGGCGATCATCAACTCGAACTCGGTGTTGGCGCCCGGTGCACACACGGCGACGGCGTCCTGTTCGGACTCCAGCAACCGGCGAGACGCCGCCGCCAGGACGACATTGCCGATCCGACGACCGGTAGCCATCTCGCGCGCGTAGCGGGTTCGAAGCAGGTTTGTGTAGCGCCCGCCACCGATGACCACGACATGATCGAAATCACCTGCAATCGGGCGTAATTCGTCGATCAGCCCCAGTTCACCCGCCAAGTGCTCGATCCGTTCGAGCTGCGCGACAGCCAGGTCGAGACGTCGGATGAGCCACCTGACCGCCCCGCCCGCGTCCTGATTGGTGAGCCGACCGGCACTTTGCTCTCGCGCCTTGCCGCGGTAATCCCACACCTCGCTGAACTCGTCCAGGAAACTCAGTCGATCACTCAGCGTGAGCCCCGGCGGGATGCTGCCGCCGAACATGCCGACCAGTTCGGCGAGGGCGGGATGGGTGCACCACGCCTCGATCTGGCCGAGATAGTCAGCGGCGATGCCGCTTTCGATTCGGTGGACTGCGGGCCGACCACCGCCGGGCACAACACTCATGCGCCATTCCTCTGTCTGGACCGCTCGAAAACCATTCGATGACACGCTTTCGTGTACTGCCAGCCGCAATAGGTGGTAATCATATTGCTGCAAATGTCGTAGGACGGGAGCACTTTTGCGGTGAGGATTCTCGTTACCGGCGGCGCCGGCTTTCAAGGGAGCCACCTGTGCGAGGCTCTTCTCGCCAGAGGGCACCACGTGACGGCCCTCAACACTTTCTCGCTCGCCTGCAAGCAGAACCTGTCAGAAGTCATCGGTAACAACCGAGCCGACATCGTGTTCGGTTCGGTCACCGACTGGGAATGCGTCAGCAAGACGGTGCGCGATCACAGCGTGATCTTCCATCTGGCGGCGAACGTCAATGTCGACAAATCGCTACACGATCCGAGGAGCTTCGTCGACACCAACGTGGTGGGCACTCAAAACGTGCTCGAGGCCGCGCGCGAGCACGGGGTGCGGGTGATTCTCGCGTCGACCTGTGAGGTGTACGGCGACGGACATCGCCTCAGTGGGGCAATGCTTCTGGATGAAACGGCCGAACTGAGACCCAACAGCCCGTATGCCGCGTCGAAGGCTGCCGCCGATCGTCTCGCGTACTCCTACTACCGGTCCTATGGCATGGACATCACAATCGTCCGTCCGTTCAACATCTTCGGTGAGCGCCAGAAGAGTGGCGCGTACGGTGCCCTCATCCCGATCCTCGTCCGCAAGGCCCTGAAAGGTGAGGATCTCGTCGTGTTCGGCGACGGGAGCGCCACCCGGGACTATCTCCACGTCAGCGATGTTGTGGACGCGTACGGACTGGTGCTGGATACGCCCGATCTCGCGGGCCAGGCCATCAATTTCGCCAGCGGCACGAACACCCGCGTGCGCGATATCGCCGACTACATAGCGGACAAACTCGGCACAAAAGTGGTGAACGGATCCCCGCGGCCAGGGGAGGTGACCCGCTTCCCGGCATCCATCGAGCGCGCGCGAAGTATCGGATTCGAACCGAAGGTGAAGATTTGGGAAGGGATCGATCGCTACATCGAGTGGGCGCGACGGCAGCCCCTCGAACCACCTCAGTGAGGTGAGCTCCTCAGCCCCGCAACGGTTTGCGGGCCTCGACCAGGACGCGCGTGGGATAGGTCACGAACCGTCCCTCCTCCTCGATCTGCTCGTGGATCGCGCGCAGCCGCGTGAGAAAGGGCTCCGCCGTGAAATCCGGTACATCCCAGATCAACTTGCGCAGAAAGTAGACGACTGCACCGATGTCGAAGTACTCCGCGGCGAGCTTCTCGATGCGGATATCCAGTACCTGCAACCCGGCAGCCTGAGCCTGCGCCTCCTGAACCGACGGCTCCATGTGCGCGCCCAGGTCTGGCATGGGTCCCAAGACCGCTTCGATCAGCTCGATCGCGGTCGCCGGGCCGGGATGCTGGGCGAGATAGGTGCCCCCTGGCCGCAGAACCCGCGCGATCTCACTCCACCACACCGCAATGGGGTGCCGGCTGGTGACAAGGTCGAACGCTTCGTCGGCGAACGGCAGCGGGGGTTCGTTGCGGATCAGTAGGACGGCGACGCCGCGGGGATTGAGCCGGTGCGCCGCCCGGGCCGCATTGGGTGGCCATGACTCGGTGGCCGCCATGGTCGGCGGGAACTTCTCCACGCCGGAGAGCACCTCTCCGCCGCCGGTCTGCAGGTCCAGCGCGGCTGACACGCCGGCCAACCGTCGGCTCATCATTCGCTGAAAACCCCACGACGGCCGCTCTTCCGTGGCGCGCCCGTCGAGCCAGGAGAAGTCCCAGCCGTCGACAGGAGCGGCCACCGCCTCCGCGAGCAATTGCTCGAACGTCCCGCCCACCGAGATCACCCAGCCACCGGTGTCCGGCCGGGCGCGCGCGCTGCCACGAGGGCGGCCAGTGCGCAGAGCACCAGGATGATGAGCACCGGCCAGATCGCGGTGACGAGGGCGAGCTGTCCGAAGACCGCGCCCAGGATCCCGGTGGCCACGGCGACGAGCGTAGCGGCGAAGCTGATCAATACCGCACGTTCTTCCTCGGCGGCGTAGGCGCTGATCCACGAAACCATCCCGGCCGCAACGGCGGCGTTGGCCAGCACGACGAGGAAGAAGACGACACCGTACGCCCAAAGGCGTGGTTCGGTCGTGACGAGTTCGTTGGCCGCGCAGACCACGGTTGCGACACCCCCGACGATCGCACTCGACATGAGTATGCCGCGGACTCCGAACCTGCCGAACACCCTGCGCCACACGAACGAGCCGGCGACCAGACCCGCCGCCGAACTGATCACGATCAGGTGCAGGCTCTCCGCCGTGTCGACGTGGGCGAGCGCGGTGCGAAGCGAGAAGAACGTCTCGCTCACGAGGATCGGCACGAAGACGAGCTGGGCCGCCAGGAACACCCGGTACCAACGGGTTTCGCGGACCACGGCGATACCTTCGCGAAAGTCCTCGATCATCCGACGCGTTACGCCGACAGTCGGTGACGTTGACGGCCCGACCATCATCGCGGCCACGAAGGCGATCCCCATCGCTGCGGCGCTGAGCCAGAGGACATCGAGGTGTCCGTCCGCGGCGTCGCGGTGGGGCAGCAGCGGTATGAGCCCCAGCGTCCCGATGACGGTCAGGATGGCACCCAACGCCTGCTGGTTGAGCACCAAGTCGTTGCGTCGCGTTTCGGTCAGCGCGCGCGAGATGATGCCGGCGTAGGCATTGTTGGCCACGCCCATGGCGCCGCCGATGAGCACCGACGACGACAGGAAGGCGAATACAACCAGCGTGTTGTACAGCGCCGCCACAGCGACGAAGACGGTCAGGACGGCGATGGTGGCCGAGGCGACGGCGATGATCATGTTCTGGTGGCGCCCTGACCACTTCACCGCCAGCGGAGACAGCGCGTTTCCGACGACGAAGCCGACACTGAAGCTCGGGACGACGAGACCGGCCGCCCGACTCATGCCCTCGGATGCCATGAGAAACGGCAGGACGGCGAGCACGCTGCCCAACTGGGCGCCCATGAAATAGAAGGCGCCAAACCCCATCAGCGCCTGATACCGGCTCTCGGCGATGGCCACCGCGTGCCCGTCTCCTCCCGGTGTCGATCGACGCGATGGCGTCGCCCTGACCGTCGATGGTGTCAGGTCGAAAGAGAACGTGCTGATGATTCAGGGTGTTAACCGCCGACCGGTATTCGTGCGCCGGTGAGAGGAGCCGAAACCCCCGCCTTGTCGGCTTGAAAGTGGGTCGGACCGTGTCGGTGACTATCGCGTGGGCATGTTCGCGAGTTCGACGGCCCGACTTAGCGTCTCACGATCGACGATGTCGGCAGCATTCATCGGTTCGGTGAGGACGCCCGACTCGGTCGCGATGTCGATCATGAATTTCACGCTCTCCTCTGAAAGACCGCCGTCGTCCGTCCAGAACGGATATCGCAGGATGAGGTCGAACAGCTCTCTGAGGGATTCTTCGGACGGCGGGGATTCGACGTAATCGTGGACCGCGGTTCGGAATAGGGCGAAGTCCGTCTTGAGTGCTTTCATGGCGCGTAGCGTGGTGGCGCAGTACCTGGCGGCGAGTTCGCGGTTCTGTGCGAGCCAATCCGCTCGGGCGGCCTGCGCTACCTTGATGAATCCGGGGGCGTTCTCGTACAGGGTCGCGATCAGCACCGGTCTGTTCACCGTTGCTTTGGCGCCGTCGTATTGCGTGTCGTGAATCACCGTGGCATCGAGCTCGCCAGCGGCCCACGCGGCCGTTCGAGCGTTTGCGGTTTCGATGATCTGCTCATTCGGAATTTCGTGGATGTCGCGGGGCTCGCCGATACCGCTCAGCAGGGCGTTGAGCACGATGGCTCCAGCGCCGCCCGGGCTGTCGATACCCACCCGGGTCGACGGATCGAACAGCTGGCTGGCGGTGTTCACACCGTTGGCGCCTGCCAGGACGAAGTCGTCCATGCTGACGTAGGGGCAGAACATCTTGACGTTCTCGCCGTGCTCGCGTGCATCCAAGATTGCGGAGACCGACGTCGCCAAGACCTCCGTCTTTCCGTCGAGCAAGGTCTGTACCGCGTTGGTGTGGTCATCGAATTTCGTGACGTTCTGCTCGACGCTCATCGTCAACCCGAAGTCGCCACCGTAATTGGCGATGCCGAAGACCAGCGGGATCTGCGACGCCTGTGGTTGCGAACCCAGCACGACGCGCAGCGAATCCCCGCCTGGCTCGGCCGGTTGGGCTGAGACGGAGCCGCAACCTGCGAGCGTGAGCGCGGCGACAATGCTGACGGTCGTCAAGCAGGCCGCTCGCGTTCGATGACTCTTTGTTGACACGGCTCTCCCTGATTCTCATTCGTCGTCGGCTTGTCGAGCACGCGGCAGAGCGACAAACGACTCGCTGCGTGTAGTGCGATTGCGATCAGTCGACGGAGCCCGACGTGAGCGCTACGGGATGAACTTCCGATTCTCGGAGCCGGTGACGGGAATCGAACCCGCGTTCTCAGCTTGGGAAGCTGATGTTCTGCCATTGAACTACACCGGCACGCCTGGCATGAGCCAGTGATCAGGAAGGCTAACACCCGAGCGGCTACGCTCGTCGCGTGCTGCTCTCCGATCGCGACATCAGGTCCGAAATCGCCGCCGGTCGGTTGGGCATCGACCCGTTCGAAGAATCACTGATCCAGCCGTCGAGCGTCGACGTGCGGCTGGACAACCTGTTCCGGGTGTTCAACAACACCCGCTACACCCACATCGACCCGGCACTGCGCCAGGACGACCTCACCACGCTGGTCGAGCCCAAGGAGGGCGAGCCGTTCGTCCTTCACCCCGGCGAGTTCGTCCTCGGCTCGACGCTGGAACGGTGCTCGCTGCCCAACGACCTCGCCGGCCGGCTCGAAGGCAAGTCGTCGCTCGGCAGGCTCGGCCTGCTGACCCACTCCACCGCGGGCTTCATCGACCCGGGTTTCAGCGGGCACATCACGCTGGAACTGTCCAACGTCGCGAATCTGCCGATCACGCTGTGGCCGGGCATGAAGATCGGTCAGCTGTGCCTGCTGCGGCTGACCAGCCCCGCCGAACATCCTTATGGCAGTTCGCAGGCGGGCTCCAAGTACCAGGGCCAGCGCGGGCCCACGCCCTCGCGCTCGTATCTGAACTTCGTCAAGTCCAGCTGAGCTCGCTCGGCAGAAGACTGTGAGGTTTCGGTAATCGCGCCGAAACACGAAACATGCCGGAAACATCGCCGCCGCGTGGCTGAAACCTACGGTCGAAATGCTTCGTCGGAACTTCGCCGAAGGAGCCGACGTGCCAGAGATCGATCCCACCGCGACCGCTTGGTTGTTGGCCGCCACCGCGATGGTCCTGCTGATGACCCCGGGACTCGCCATCTTCTACGGCGGCATGGTCCGCACCACCGGCGTGCTCAACATGATCATGATGTGCTTCATCTCGATCCCGGCCTGCACGGTGGCGTGGCTATTGCTCGGCTACACCGTCGCGTTCTCCGACGACGCCGGTAAGGGACTGATCGGGAACCTCTCGCACTTCGGCATGCTCGGCATCGATCCGACGACCGTGCGCGGAGCCGTGCCCGAACTCCTCTTCGCCACCTTCCAACTGACCTTCGCGATCGTCACCGCCGCGCTCGTCAGCGGCGCGATCGCCGACCGCGCGCGATTCTCGGCGTGGGTGGTCTTCGTGCCCGTGTGGACCGTCGCGGTCTACGCCGTCGTGGCGCATTGGGTCTGGGGACCCGACGGCTGGCTGTTCAACCTCGGGGTGCTGGACTATGCCGGCGGCCTGGTGGTCGAGATCGTCTCGGGCGCTTCGGCGTTGGCGCTGGCATTGGTGCTGGGCCCACGCATCGGCTTCAAGAAGGACGCCATGCGCCCGCACAACCTACCGTTCGTTCTGCTCGGTGCGGGCCTGCTGTGGTTCGGCTGGTTCGGGTTCAACGCCGGCTCGGCCCTGGCGGCCAACGGCACAGCGGCAGCCGTCTTCCTCAACACCTTGGTGGCGGGTTGTCTGGGCATGCTGGGCTGGATCACCGTCGAGCGCTTCCGCGACGGTAAACCGACGACGTTCGGCGCCGCCTCCGGTGTGGTGGCCGGCCTGGTCGCGATCACACCGTCGTGCGGGACGGTCAACACTCTCGGCGCGTTCGTCGTGGGCTTGGCCGCCGGCGTCATCTGCTCCTACGCGGTCGGCTTGAAGTTCCGGTGGAACTACGACGACTCGCTGGACGTGGTCGGCGTGCACTACGTCGGCGGTCTCGTCGGTGTACTACTCATCGGATTCCTCGCAACCGAGGTGATGACCGCCGGTCCCGAGGGCCTGTTCTACGGCGGCGGACTCACCCAGCTCGGCAAGCAGGCGATGGCGGCAGTGGTGGTCAGTGTCTATGCGTTCGCCATGTCGTTCGCCTTGGCCAAGATCATCGACCGCGTTCTCGGGTTCCGGGTCAGCGCCGAGGACGAGACGACCGGCGTCGACTTCACCCAGCACGCCGAGACCGCCTACGCCGAGGGTGTGCACGGCCATCAGCCGGTGCGCCGGCCGACCCTGGGCGGTCCGGCTACCTTGCAGCAGCGCGCCGACGCCGCCGAGGACACCGCGGACTGAACGCGGCTACCGGCGGAATTTGAACGGCCTGAGGCGTTCGGCCGTTGACCCGAGTAGGGTCGAGGTACCGGCGTCGTCGGGGCGCCGGAGCTGCCCAATGTCGGATCGGACTTGATCGGCTGCAGCAAATGCGTTCGGGATGTAACGCCCATGCTGAGCAAGTCGATTAAGTACTAGTTGTCGGCCGGTGCGGAGTGCGAGGCCCATCAGCGAACTTGATAGCGTAGCAAACTTTTTGGAGGGGTCAGTGGACATCGTGCTGGGTGTGTCGACCACACCTACGACGGTCCGCATGGTGCTGGTCGAGGGGGAGATGGCCGACGGGGTGACCGTCGATCACGACTCGTTCGACGTC
Organism: Mycobacterium barrassiae; assembly: GCF_025822765.1. Taxonomy (GTDB): domain Bacteria; phylum Actinomycetota; class Actinomycetes; order Mycobacteriales; family Mycobacteriaceae; genus Mycobacterium; species Mycobacterium barrassiae. Next base: position 25,312 of record NZ_JACKUK010000033.1, read on the forward strand.
ACCACGAACGAAGGCTCGGCAAACTCGGCAGCGGAGCAGGTCGTCGAGGCCATCCTGGGCACCCAGGAGAGCGCCGCCGCGGGTGGCCATCACCTGAGGTCGGTCGGCATCACCTGGAGTGATCATTCCCAGGGCGCGGCACTGCGTGACGCCCTCGCGGCCAGGGGCCTGGACGACGTGATGCTGGTGTCCGCGGGCCACGCCGCCGCGGAGCTTGCCCAGGCCGCGGGTCGCGCGGTCGGGTACGACACCACCGCACTGTTGTTCGTCGATCGCGACACAGCGACCCTTTCGGTCGTGCAGTCCGACGACGGGTCGGTGGTCAAGGTGCTCAGCCGCAGTCTGCACGGCGGCGATGCGATGGGGATCCTGACCGAGATGGCGGCCGCCGTCGACGCGCAGGATTCGCCGCCGCAGGGCATGTTCGTCGTCGGCTCGGGCGTCGACGTGTCGTCGGTGAGGGAACACCTTCAGCATCTGGTCAGCCTCCCTGTCAGCGCGCCCGATGAACCCGAACTGGCACTGGCTCGCGGCGCCGCATTGGCCGCCGCCAACGCGCCGGCGCTGGAGTCGTCCACCGTGGGGCTCGCCTATTCGCAGGATCCCGACGGCCCGACCGCGGGTTCGGCTCTCGCGGGCCTGGCCGGCGCCGAGACGCAGCTGGCTGCGGTCGGCTCCGATGGGGCATCCCTCGACGACTACGACCCCCAGACCGAACTGCAGCTGTCTGACGGGGAGCGTAAGCCGTTCCTGCTCGTGGGTAGTGCGCTGACGTCCATCTTCGTCGTCGGCGTTGTGGCGCTGGTCATTTCGTTGGCGGTGAGTATCCGCCCGACGGCCGACCAACGGCCCAGCCCCGGCCAGAACGCGCTCGTTCCGACCGTCGTGCCGGCGGCCCCGGCGCCGGCGCCGGCTCCGGAAGCGAAGCCGGCCGAGGTGCCGCCGCCTGCGCCGCCACCGGCCGCACAGACCATCAAGCCGCCGGTACCCGTTGCGCAGCAGGTTCCGCAGGCGCCGCCTCGGACCGTGTACGTGGAGGCTCCGCCGCCCGCGGCGCCGCCGCCCGCCGCCCCGGCGCCCGCACCTGCCGCGCCGCCGCCTGCCCCGGCGCCGGTGCCGGTGTACATCCCGCCGCCCGTGTACAACCCGCCGCCGATCTACCGGCCGTGGAACCCGCCGTGGCGGCCGCCGTATCTGAATCCGAAGCCGTGGAATCCGCCGAAGTGGAATCCACCGTGGGACGACGAACCGGAGGAGCAGCCGGAGCTGCCACAGACTCCGCAGCTCCCGCAGGTCCCGCAGCAGCCGCAGCAGCCGCAGGTCCCGCAGCAACCCCAGGTTCCGCAGCAACCCCAGGTTCCGCAGGTGCCGCAGTCGCCGTCCCAGGGCTCAGGGGGCTCGGGCTCCGGGTCTAACGGCTCCGGCTCAAGTCGTAGCCCCTACAACCCGGGTTCGCAATACCCCGGAGCGGGATCCTCGCGCCGTGGTGGTGGCGGAGGCGGGTGCTTCCTGATCTTCTGCAGCGGAGGCTGAGCCCGCCGGGGCTAGCCGCGTTCATTCGTAACCCACCGTTGGTGTGCTGCTAAGTGTCGCGTAGCGATGCGCTCATCGCGGCTGCCTAGAGAGGTGGTATGCGATGCTCTGTTTTCGGCACGGGTTATCTCGGTGCGACGCACGCCGCCGGAATGGCCGAACTCGGGCACGAGGTAATAGGGGTCGACATCGACCCTGGGAAGGTCGCCAAGCTCGCCTCCGGCGACATCCCGTTCTACGAACCTGGTCTACGGAAGATGTTGAGCGACAACATCGCTGCGGGCCGGCTGAGCTTCACCACCGACTACGACGCGGCGGCCGAATTCGCCGATGTGCACTTCCTCGGGGTCGGAACTCCACAGAAGAAGGGCGAATACGGCGCGGATCTCCGCCATGTGCACGCCGTCATCGACAGATTGGTGCCGCTGCTCACCCGGGCGGCGGTCATCGTCGGCAAGTCCACGGTCCCCGTCGGGACCGCAGCCGAACTCGGCGAGCGGGCGCGGGCGTTGGCAGCAGGCGGCATCGACGTCGAGGTGGCGTGGAACCCCGAATTCCTGCGTGAGGGCTTCGCCGTGCACGACACGCTGCATCCGGACCGGATCGTGCTTGGCGTACCGGGGAATTCGGTGTCAGCCGAAGCGGCGGTCCGCGAGCTGTACGCACCGCTTCTCGCCGAAGGCGTGCCCTTCCTCGTTACCGACCTGCAGACCGCCGAGCTCGTCAAGGTGTCCGCCAACGCGTTTCTCGCCACGAAGATCTCGTTCATCAACGCGATCTCGGAGGTGTGTGAGGCGGTCGATGCCGACGTCACGATGCTCGCCGACGCGCTGGGGCATGACCCACGCATCGGGCGGCGATTCCTCAACGCGGGCCTCGGATTCGGCGGCGGCTGCCTGCCCAAGGACATCCGTGCATTCATGGCCCGTGCCGGCGAGCTCGGTGCCAACCACGCGCTGACGTTTCTTCGCGAGGTGGACAGCATCAACATGCGCCGTCGCACCCGAATGGTGGAGTTGGCCACAACCGCTTGCGGCGGCTCACTTCTCGGCGCGAACATCGCGGTTCTCGGCGCGGCGTTCAAACCCGAGTCCGACGACGTGCGTGACTCACCCGCACTCAACGTCGCGGGCATGCTGCAGCTCAACGGCGCCACCGTCAACGTGTACGATCCCAAGGCGATCGAGAACTCGCAGCGGCTCTTCCCCACGCTGAACTACTCGACATCGGCGGTGGAGGCCTGCGAACGTGCCGATGCGGTGCTGGTGCTGACCGAGTGGCGCGAGTTCGTCGAACTCGAACCCGGCGATCTCGCCGAGACCGTACGCGCCAAAGTCGTTGTGGACGGCCGTAACTGCCTCGATGCCGACCGCTGGTTCAACGCGGGCTGGCGGGTGTACTGCCTGGGCAAGAGCCCGCGTGGGGTCAGTCCGCCGTCGCTTGTCTGAGCATCCCGTCGAAGCCCTGCCACAACAGCCTGACGACGAGTTCGACGACACGTTCCCGCGGCGCGTCGCGGTTCTCATACCACCATCGGGCCACGCCGTCGGCCGCCGATTGGGTTGCGCGGGCGAGGATCCACGCGGCCTCGTCGAGGGTGATGCCGTTCAGCTGGGTCCGATCTCCGGCGCCGAACCGGATCAGATCGGCGATGCTGGCGGTCCCGCGATCGGCGATCTCCCGACACGCCGCGGCGATCTCCGGATCGGCGTGCATGTCCTGGTGCAGCACGCGCCAGAAGAACGGGTCCTCCTCGATGAACGCGAAGTAGCTCGAAATGCTGGCACGGACCATCTCCTCGACCGAACCTCCCTCGAGGCGGCGCAGTGAACGCTCCCGCAACTGTTCGGAGTGCGCTTCGAGAAGCGTGATGTGTAGTTCGCGCTTGGAGCCGAAGTGGTCGTAGAGAACCGAGGGGACGACTCCGGCGCGGGCGGCGATGTCGGCCATCTTGGTGGCGGTGTACCCGTGCTCGGCAAACACCTCCACGGCCGCATCGAGGATGCGGACCCGGCGCTCCTCGGCGGACATCCGCTTCCTTGCCATACCGAATGATAATTCGGTAAGCTCGTATCCCATAACCGAATTACAATTCGGTTGATGGCGCAGGCACCGTTTCAGGGCGGGAGGGGCATGACTCAAGGCCCGATCAAGCAGCGGATTCACTGGCTTGCCGTGCACGGCGGAATCCGCGGATTCTCCAAGTTCGTCGCCCGTAAGGGCGATCCGCAGGGCCGCCTGCTCGCCGACCCCGCCGTGCGGGCGAACCCCGTCGCATTCATCGAGGAAGTGCGGGCGATGGGTCCGATCGTCAGGTGTCGTGCGGCGTACCTGACCGTCGACTACAAGGTCGCCAACGACCTACTGCGTGCCGATGACTTCGAGGTCTTCGGGATGGGTTCCAATCTGCCGAAACCGGTGCAGTGGGTGGCCGACCGCACCCGGTCCGATCTGATGCACCCGATTCGACCGCCGTCGATGTTGTCCGTGGAGCCGCCGCAGCACACGCGCTACCGCAAGCTGGTGTCGTCGGTGTTCACGCCGCGTGCGGTCGCCGCACTGCGTGACCGCGTCCAGGAGTCGGCCAACGCGCTTCTCGACGGGCTAACAGACGCCCGTACCACAGATATTGTCGACCGGTACTGCTCACAACTTCCCGTCACGGTCATCGGCGACATCCTCGGGGTGCCGGAGGACGCGCGGCCGCGCATCCTCGAGTTCGGTGAACTCGGGGCACCGAGCCTCGACATCGGATTGACGTGGCGGCAGTACCAGACGGTCAACCGAGGTATCGAGGGTTTCAGCGGCTGGCTGACGAACCACCTGCGGGCCCTGCGCCGCAATCCCGGTGATGACCTGATGAGCCAGATCATCGTGGCCTCGGAAGGGGCCGAAGGGGGTCCGCTGACGGAGCGGGAGCTGCTGGCGACCGCGGGGCTGGTGCTGGCGGCCGGGTTCGAGACGACGGTCAACCTGCTTGGCAACGGAATTCGGATGCTGCTGGAGACCTCTGAGCATCTCGGCACCCTGGCGTCCCGTCCCGAGCTGTGGCCCACCGCGGTCGAGGAGATCCTGCGGCTGGACTCGCCGGTGCAACTCAGTGCGCGCATCGCGACCAAGGACAGTGACGTGGCCGGCATGACGGTGCCGCGCAACAAGGCCGTGATCATCTATCTCGCGGGCGCCAACCGCGATCCCAAGGTCTTCGACGATCCGCACCGGTTCGACATCGAACGCCCCAATGCGGGCAAGCATCTGTCGTTCTCCGGCGGCAGGCACTTCTGTCTCGGCGCGGCGCTGGCGCGCGCCGAAGGTGAAGTCGGGCTGCGCACGTTCTTCGAGCGCTTCCCGGACGCACGGCTCGCCGGTGAGGGCAGCCGTCGCCAAACGCGGGTGCTGCGTGGCTGGTCGTCGCTTCCGATCACGCTCGGAAAGGCCCGCGCCGCTGTAGGTTAGTGATGTGGACTTGCGAGCGGCGCTGCTCGACCAAACCCAGGCATTCGGCGAATTGGTCCGCGGCGCAGACCCTTTGACGCCGATCCCGACCTGCCCCGACTGGACGCTCAAGCAGTTGTTCCGCCATGTCGGCCGGGGCACCCGGTGGGCCGCGCAGATCATCTCCGAGCGCCGCAACGAGCCGGTCAACCCGCGCGAAGTGCGCAACGGCAAGCCGCCGGATGATCTCGACGCCGCGATCGACTGGCTCAACGCCGGGCCCCATGCAGTGATCACTGCAATAGATCAGGTCGGCTCCGACGCCCGGGTCTGGACCGCTGCGGGCATGCGGCCCGCGGGATGGTGGATCCGCAGGCTCCTGCACGAGGTGGCGGTGCACCGCGCCGACGCGGCCTTAGCGCTCGGCGCCGACTACGACGTGTCGCCGGACCTGGCGGCCGACGCTATCAGCGAGTGGATCGAGCTGATGGTGCTCCAGGCGACTCGACAGACCACCCCGCCGCTGGAGCGCGGCCGCACACTGCACCTCCACGCGACCGACGCCGGGCTCGGACCGACCGGCGAGTGGACCATCGCGCACGACGATGGAGGCCTGTCCTGGACTCACGATCACGGCAAGGGAGACGTCGCGCTGCGCGGACCGGCCAAAGATCTGCTGCTCGCGGTCGTGCGCAGACGCCCGGTGACCGAGCTCGATATCGAGGTCTTCGGTGACTCCGACGTGTGGGACGGGTGGCTCGAGCGCACCCCGTTCTGATCGGCACCTGCGCGGCAGTTGGTACCTTCACGACCATGACCACATCGGAGATCGCGACCGTGCTGGCGTGGCATGACGCGCTCAAAGACCAGGACCTCGACACCCTGATCCAGGTCTCCAGCGATGACATCGAGTTCGGCGAGGCCGGCGGCGCAGGCCAGGGACACGCCGCCCTGCGCGAGTGGGCCACAACGGTGGCCCCCGCAGCGGCGATACCGGGGCGGATGTATGTGCGCGACGGCGTGGTGGTCGCGGAGGAGGAGGACGGCAAGGCGTCGGCGTTCCGGGTGGTCCGCGATCACGTCACATCGGTGTTCCGCCACGACGACCTGGCATCGGCCTTGGCCGCCACCGAGATGTCCGAGAAAGATCTGGTGAGCTGATGAAGGGGATCATTCTCGCCGGCGGATCGGGAACCCGGCTCTATCCGATCACCATGGGCGTCAGCAAGCAGCTGGTGCCGGTCTTCGACAAGCCGATGATCTACTACCCGCTGTCCACTCTGATCATGGCGGGCATCCGCGACATCCAGGTGATCACCACCGCGGAGGACGCGCCCGCGTTCCACCGGTTGCTGGGCGACGGCTCGCATTTCGGGATCAACCTCACCTACGCCGTACAGGACAGGCCGGACGGTCTGGCGCAGGCGTTCATCATCGGCGCCGACCACATCGGCAATGACTCAGTGGCATTGGTGCTGGGCGACAACATCTTCTACGGCCCGAGCCTGGGCACCAGCCTGACGCGGTTCCAAAATATCGATGGCGGTGCGATTTTCGCGTACTGGGTGGCCAACCCGTCCGCCTACGGTGTGGTGGAGTTCAGCGATGACGGTATCGCGCTGTCCTTGGAGGAGAAGCCCGCAACCCCGAAGTCGCACTACGCGGTTCCCGGCCTGTACTTCTACGACAACGACGTCATCGAGATCGCGCGCTCGATAGAGCCCTCATCGCGAGGCGAATACGAGATCACCGACATCAACCGGATCTACCTGAACCAGGGCCGCCTTGCGGTCGAGGTGCTGGCGCGCGGAACCGCGTGGCTGGACACCGGAACATTCGACTCGCTGCTGGACGCCAGCGATTACGTGCGCACCATCGAACGCCGGCAGGGCCTGAAGATCGGTGCTCCCGAGGAAGTGGCCTGGCGGGCCGGTTTCATCGATGACGACCAATTGGCCGCGCGCGCAAAGGAATTGCTCAAGTCCGGCTACGGTGCGTATCTGCTGGGGTTACTGGAGCGGTAGGCGTCGCGAGCATTGCGGCGATCGCCGTCGTCAACGGCACCGACAGCGCCAGCGCGATCCCGCCGACCGCTGAGCGCGCAATTTCGATTGCCACACTCTCACTGGTCAGGACGTCACCCAGCGACCGGTTGGCGACGCTGAACAACAACAGCAGCGGTAACGCGCTGCCCGCGTACGCGAGCACCAGCGTGTAGACGGTGCTGGCGATATGGTCGCGGCCCACCCGCATCGCGCCGACGAACACCGCCCGGCGGGAGGCGCCCTCCATCCCGGCCAGCTCGAACGCCGTCGACGCCTGCGTGACGGTGACGTCGTTGAGCACACCGAGCGAGCCGACGATGAACCCGGCCAGCAGCAGGCCGGTGATCGACACATTGCCCAAATACGTTGCGACGGCGTTGTTCTCTTCCTCAGAGAGGCCGGTCAAGTGGGTCAACTCGATTGCAGCCCAGGACAATAGGGCCGCCAACAACAAAGAGGCCAGCGTGCCGAGCAACGCCGCGCTGGTGCGCAGGCTCACGCCGTGTGCCAGGTAGATGACCGCGTAGAGGATCATCGACGACGCCACCAACGCGACGGGGATGGCTGCGGCGCCGTCACGCAGGGCAGGCAGCATGAACACGACCAGCACCACGAACGCGACGACGATGCCGATCAGCGCCCGGAATCCGCGCCACCGAGCCACCGCGACGACCACTACCGCGAACACCACGGCCAGCCCGATCAACGGCCACGCCCGCTCGTAGTCGTAGAACGAGTACGTGGTGGTGCCGGTCGGATCGACCTGACGGGTTATTCGGATCTGGTCACCGACCGCGAGCTGAGGCTGCCCGGCTCCGCCGCTGAATTCCAGCAGCGTGTTCGCGCCCTCGTTCGGGCCGGAGTCGATGGCGACGAACGCCTGCACACAGTTGGGGTCACCCTGCGCGGGCGCCGGAGGGGCGGTCAGCACCGCACCCACCGACTGGTACCCGCACGGCGCGGCACTGGTCGACACCACATGGCCCGCCTCAGTGGTGACCGCACCACCCGCCGCGTTCTGGAACGGCAGCGGGATGTCGACCTTCTGCTTACTCGGCCACAGCCAGGCGGCGCCGGCCAGCGTCACCACACCAATGGCGATCAACAGGCCGACGACAACCTTGGCGGCGAGCGGTCCGAAGGGCGTTGGACCCTGGAGGGAATGCGAATGCGCGTGCGAGTGCGTCACCCGCAACAGGGTAGAGGTTGTTTATCGGGGTCCAGGGCGACCGGGATCGACACTGGTGCCGACTGGCCTGTCGGTGACACCGCGGGTACGGCCCAATGCGGCGCCGAGGGCGACCATCCCGACTCCGAGCACGAGATGCAGCCAGTTGTCGGCCTCGTTGACAGGCACGAAGTTCGCCGCGCTGTGGTGATCGATCACGAGCCCGTAGACGAAGAGCACCAGGTACACGATGCCGCCGCCGATGAGGAACATGCGCGCGCCGTTGAAGGTGCGGGCCAGGACAACACCGGCGATGCCGAATGCCAAGTGCACCAAGTTGTGCAGCACCGACACGTTGAAGATTCCGAGCAGTGCCGCTTCCGAGTGATGGCCCGCGAAGCTGAGCTGGTCGTAGTTCGTCGTGATGCCCGGGATGAAACCGAGTACGCCGACGGCCAGGAAGACCACGCCGACAACAAGGGCGGCCTTCTGCACTGGTGTCGCGAAGGTGGTGCGGGCTGGATGAGATGTAGTCATATAAATCGCCTCACTTAGTGGTTACCGGTACGGACTCCCTCGGCTGGAAGCGAACGCCCCCGTGAGATACCCGGGCATCTCCGCGGCAAACGCCTTGCGGAGGTTCGTTGTCAGCTAGGTGTCGAAGTGTTTGGACGCGCGTCAGATCGGGGAACGATGCGGCATGGACGATGTCTGGGAGTGTGTCGTCGTCGGTGCCGGCGCAGCCGGCTTGAGCGCCGCACTCGTACTCGGCCGCGCACGTCGTCGTACCTTGGTTGTCGACGTGGGGCTGCCGAGCAACGCGGCGGCCGCCGCCATCGGCGGACTGCTGGGCCATGATCAACGCCCGCCTGCCGAGTTGTATGCGAAGGGCCGTCAGGAACTGGCGGCCTATCCCACTGTCGAGTACCGCCACGCCGAAATCGTCGACGGCTCCGTCGTCGATGCCGGCGATCAGATTTTGCGACTGGTGCTCGACAGCGATGCGGAGATAACCGCCCGCCGCGTACTACTGGCCTCCGGGATGCAGTACTGCCCACCGAAGATCATGGGAATCGACGAGCTTTGGGGCAGAACGGTTTTCCAGTGCCCGTTCTGCCACGGCTGGGAGATGCGCGACAAGCGACTGGCGACACTGGCCACCGGTGAGGACGCCGTGCACTCGGCGTTGATGCTGCGCGGGTGGAGCGACGATGTCGTGCTACTCACCGACGGTCCATCGGATCTCGACGCCGGTGGACGACGACTATTGGAAGCCGCCAACGTCGGAATCGTCGAACGGAGCATCGTGCGCCTCGTGGGTCATGACGCCCAACTGTGCGCCATCGTCTTCGACAACGGCCGCCGCCTTGAACGTGACGGGCTGCTCGTCGAGGCGCCCCTGCGGCAGCGGTCCCGGCTCGCGGAGCGGCTGGGCGCGACCTGTGCGCCCGGACCGCTCGCCGCCGACTCCGTCGAAGTGGATTCGCTGCACAGGACCAGTGTTCCCACCGTTTTCGCAGCCGGGGACATCTGTACCGAGCATTCCGATGTCGCCGGTGCCATCGCGGGCGGCGCGCAGGCTGCCATGATCATCGTGCAGAGCCTGCTGGCCGACGAGTTCGGCCTGCCCTACCCGCCCTGAGGCGAGGTCTGACGCTTGCGCTTCTCGGCGTCGGCCAGGTCCTCGATCTGATCGGCCTGCGCGCGCTTGGCATCGGCTTCTGCGCGTTCCTCTGCCGCATCCTCGAGCTTCGATGCCGCAGCCTTGGCGGCCGCCTGCTCGTCGGCGCGAATTTTGGCGTGCTCCTCGCGCTTTGCCGCTTCCGCTGCCTTGGTGCGCTGTGCCGCCACTACGTCGGCCTGCCGCTTCGCGGCTGTCGTGCGTTGTGCGCTCGCCACTGACGCCTCGCGCTTCTGCTCATTGGCCGAGGCGCGCGCATCGTCGATCTTGCCCTGCGCCGCGGAGCGTGCGTCTTGTTGCTCTTTGACGGCCTTGTTGCTCTTGGCTTTCAGGTCGGCCCGTGACTGCTGCTGTGCCTTTTCGGCCGCCGCATCCAGTCGGGCTGCTCTGCCCAGCGCATCGCTACGCTTGGCGAGCGCAGTGCCGCTCTCCGCAAGTTCCTTGTCGCCCAATGCATTCCCGACTGTGGCATCAAGCATGCCCAGCGACCGTTCGTAAAGCAACCGAGCGGGTGCCTCCGAGTCCATGCGGCTGACGACGCGCTGCTCGATCAACTCGAGCGGGAATCGCGCGATTCGGTATTGAAGGCGCAAGACGGCCAGTGGGGCCTCGACGATTTTCATTGGAACTCCTCTAGGTGTGCCGGTGCTCAGGGCAGGTCGGCTTGGTTGGTCATCTGGTCCGCTTGCCGTCTGATGCGGTCGGCCTCGGCCTTCGCGGTGGACGCGGCTCGCGTCGTAGAGAGATGGTCATCGACTGCGTCGGCCACTTCTTCAGCGGCGGATTCGACGTGCGCACGCTCCTCTGCTTTGGCCTGCGCGATGTTGGCCTGCGCATCGAGCTCGGCCTGAGTCTTCTCGCGGGCAGCCCGCTGCTGCTCGGACTTCTCCGCTGCGCGTTTCAGGCTCTCCTGCTGGTCGCGCGCCGACTTCTGCGCCGCAGCGGTTTCCGCGTTCACCGCGACTCTCTCCTGTGCGCCTTCGGCCCTGGCTTCAGCTGCTTGTTCACGGGCCTTCGCGGCCTCGGCGTCCGCGACAGCCTCGACATTGTTGGCCTCTTTACGCTCCTTGGCCTGCGCCTGTTCAAGCTGGCCCTCCGCGGTCAACGAATCGTTGCCGGTCACAGCGCCGGCGACCTCCTTGACCTTTCCCTTGACGGAGTCGAGCAGCCCCTTGCGGGCTTCGTCGGCCTTCTTGTGCTCAGTCATCTGGCCCTTTCCTGGCGGGTCGACGCCGAATAAACGGCGGTTGCGCAGTAATCCGCGCCATGTATTTCGTGATTTGGACTGCGCTCCAACGAATCGGAATCAATGCATTCCGACCGTGAATTCGCGGACCGGGTGCTCCGTCCGCAGGGCAGTGGTTACCCGACGCTGGTGGCGATAAACCTGAGCGGCTACTGCCGGTAGCTGGCCAAGAAGTTGCCCAGCCGCTCGATCGCGCTGGCCAGATCACGGGCCCACGGCAGCGTCACGATGCGTAGATGATCGGGTGTCGGCCAGTTGAAGCCGGTGCCCTGGGTGACCAGGATCTTCTCCTGCAGCAGCAGGTCGAGAACCAGCTGTTCATCGTCGACGATGTCGTACACCTCGGGGTCCAGCCGAGGGAAGGCATAAAGGGCGCCTTGGGGTTTCACACACGAGACCCCGGGGATCTCGTTGAGCTTCGACCATGCGACGTCGCGCTGTTCGAGCAGGCGCCCGCCCGGCAGCACGAGGTCTTCGATGCTCTGATGTCCGCCCAGCGCAACCTGAATGGCGTACTGCGCCGGCACATTCGGGCACAGACGCATGTTGGCCAGCAGGCTGATGCCCTCCAGGAAACTGGCCGCATGCTCCTTGGGGCCGGTGATCACCAGCCAGCCCGAGCGGTATCCGGCCACGCGATAGGCCTTGGACAAACCGTTGAACGTCAGTGTGAGCAGATCCGGCGCCAGCGTCGCCAGGCTGATGTGCTGGGCGTCGTCGTAGAGAATCTTGTCATAGATCTCGTCGGCGAGCAGCAGCAGTTGATGCTTGCGCGCCAATTCGACCATCTGCTCGAGGATTTCGGCGCTGTACACGGCGCCGGTGGGGTTGTTCGGGTTGATCACCACCAATGCCTTGGTGCGGTCGGTGATCTTGGCTTCCAGGTCGGCGATATCGGGCTGCCAACCCTGGGTCTCGTCGCACAGGTAGTGCACCGGCGTCCCGCCGGCCAGCGAGGTCGACGCGGTCCAGAGGGGATAGTCCGGCGCTGGGATGAGCACTTGGTCGCCGTTGTCCAGCAGCGCCTGCAGTGTCATCGTGATCAGTTCGGAGACGCCGTTGCCGAGGTAGACGTCGTCGATGTCGAACTTCGGAAAGCCCTCGATCAGTTCGTAGCGGGTGAAGACCGCGCGCCGGGCGGGCTGGATGCCCTTCGAGTCCGAATAGCCCTGTGCGTACGGGAGCGCCTGGATCATGTCGCGCATGATGACGTCGGGCGCCTCGAAGCCGAACGGGGCGGGATTGCCGATGTTCAGCTTGAGGATGCGGTGACCTTCGGCCTCCAGTCGTGACGCATGCTCGTGTACCGGTCCGCGGATCTCGTACAGGACGTCCTGCAGCTTGGACGACTGCGTGAACGTGCGCTGGCGCGGATGATGTCCCGCGGTATGCAGGTTCACGTGGTGCGTGGTCACGCCCACCATCGTCTCATTACCGTCCAGCAAATATCGAAAAACGCCGGTTCAGCGTTTGCCGGGCGGCCGGGCACCCTTGGCGATACCTAGGCCTTTGACCGGTGGCGCCGCTGTTTCGCCGTTGCTGTCGCCGGCCGGCTCGGGCTCGGGTTGGGCTGCCGCAGGCTCCGGTGCCGATTTGGGTGCCGCCGCAGGTGCCGCCTTCTTGGCTCCTGGCCGCCGCGCGCCGGGGGCGATCCCCAGGCCCTTGACCTCGGGTTCAGGCGTCGCGGGCGCTTCAGCCGCGGGCGCTTCAGCTTCGGGTTTGGCCTCCGGTTCAGCCGCCGGTGCCGCAGCGGCAGGCGCTGCCTTCTTGGCTCCGGGCCGCCGTGCACCCGCCGCAATGCCGAGGCCCTTGACCTCGGGCTCGGGCTTCGCGGGCGCTTCGGGCTCGGCCTTGGCCTCGGGCGCGGCTGCGGCGGCCTGCGGGGCTGCCTTCTTGGCACCGGGACGCTTGGCGCCTGTGGCGATGCCGAGGCCCTTGACCTCGGGCTCCGCTTTCGCCGGAGCTTCGGCGGCAGGAGCGGCGGACGCGGCTGGTGCCTTCTTCGCGCCCGGACGCTTCGCCCCGCCTGCGATTCCCAGGCCCGTGACGGGCTTGGTGTCGGCGGTGGCTGCGGAAACAGCTGGGGCAGCCGGTTCCGGCTTGGCCTCCTCGGCCTCTGCCGGTGCCGCTTCTTCGGTGGGTGCCGCCGCCGCGATGCTTGCAGCGCGCTCCTCGGCCTCCTTGGCCGCGGTTCCCTTTTCGGGCAGCTTCACGCCGGTCGTGTCGAGCGACTCGAGAAGCAGCTGCGCCACGTCCTTCACTTCGGCCTTCGGCACATCCTTGGCCGCGGCGACGTCGTCGACGCCGTCGGTGATCATCACGCGGCAGAACGGGCAGCCGGTGGCGATCGTCGACGCTGTGTCCATCGCCTCCTCGGTGCGCTCCACGTTGACGCGCTTGCCGATGTGCTCTTCCATCCACATGCGGGCGCCGCCTGCGCCACAGCACAGACCGCGATCGGCGTGACGCGGCATCTCGGTGAGCTTCGCGCCGGATGCCCCGATGAGCTCACGCGGCGCCTCGTAGACCTTGTTGTGCCGGCCGAGGTAGCACGGATCGTGGTAGGTGACATCGACCCCACCGTCGGCAGGCTTCACCGGCACCAGCTTCTTGTCGCGGATCAGCCGGTTCAGCAGCTGGGTGTGGTGCAGCACGGTGTAGTTGCCGCCCACCTGCGGATACTCCCGGCCGAGCGTGTTGAAGCAGTGCGGGCAGGTGACGACAACCTTGCGGTCCACGCGTTCGACGCCCTCGAAGAGCTCGTTGAGCGTCTCGACGTTCTGGGCGGCCAGCTGCTGGAAAAGGAACTCGTTACCCGAGCGGCGGGCCGAGTCGCCGTTGCAGGTCTCACCCTCGCCGAGCACCAGATACTTCACGCCCGCGGTCGCCAGCAGTTCGGCGACGGCCTTGGTGGTCTTCTTGGCCCGGTCCTCGTAGGCGCCCGCGCACCCGACCCAGAACAGGTACTCGTACCCGTCGAACGACTCGACGTCCTTGCCGTAGACCGGCACGTCGAAGTCGACCTCGTCGATCCAGTTGGTGCGGTCCTTGGCGTTCTGTCCCCACGGATTGCCCTTGGCCTCAAGGTTTTTGAACAGCACGCCGAGTTCGCCGGGGAACTCCGACTCCATCATCACCTGGTAGCGGCGCATGTCGACGATGTGGTCGATGTGCTCGATGTCGACCGGGCACTGCTCGACGCACGCACCGCATGTCGTGCACGACCACAGCACGTCGGGGTCGATGACGCCGCCCTGCTCTTCGGTGCCGACCAGCGGCCTGGTCGCCTGTGCGGGGCCCGAGCCCAGAATCCGTTCGAAACCGGATTCGGGGACGTGCTCGTGGGAATGCTTCTCCGACTGCTTCTCGCCGCGCAGTTCCTCGCCGAGGCCACCCTCAGGGGTGTTCTCCAGCGGGCTCTCTTTGTCGCCGAGGATGTAGGGCGCCTTCGCGAACAGGTGATCGCGAAGGTTCATGATCACGAGCTTGGGAGACAGCGGCTTACCGGTGTTCCACGCGGGGCACTGCGACTGGCACCGGCCGCATTCGGTGCACGTGGTCATGTCGAGGTAGGCCTTCCACGTGAAGTCCTCGATCTTGCCGCGGCCCAGGATCGCGTCCTCCGGCGGATCCTCGAAGTCGATGCGCTCCCCGTTGTACTCGACGGGCAGCAGCGGACCCAGCGCGTTGGGCATGCGCTTGAACGTGACGTTGACCGGCGCCAGACCGATGTGCAGGTGCTTGGAGTGCAACACGATCAGCAGGAAGATCAGCATGACTGCGATGTGCCCGATCAGTGCCAGCGTCTCGATCCACTCGTTGGCCGTCTCGCCGAAGGGCTCCAGCGCCTTGCCCATGATTTGAGAGAAGAACGCCCCGTTGCCGTAGGGCAGGGCGTGGGTGTTGGCGCCGGCGCCACGGACCAGGGCGTAGGTCCAGATGACGTTGAAGATCATGAAGAGGATCAGCCAGGCGCCGCCGGTGTGGGAGCCGTAGAAGCGGGAGTCGCGGCCGTGCTTCTTGGGCTCGCGGACGATGCGGATGATCGCGAACGTGATGATGCCGAGCAGCACGGCGACGGCGAAGAAGTCCTGGAGGAAGCCGAGGGCGTCCCAGCGACCGATCAACGGGATGTGGAAGTCGTGGTCGACGACCTGACCGAACGCCTCGAGATAGACGGTGGCGAGGATGAAGAAGCCCCACATCGTGAAGAAGTGGGCGATGCCGGGGATCGACCAGCGAAGCAGTCGGGTTTGCCCGAAGACCTCCTCGATCTGCGTGGTGATGCGCTTGCCGAGATTGTCCTTGCGGTTGTTCTCGACGCTGGTCTTCGCGCCGGAGCGGATGAGGTTCGTGAGGAACAGGACGCGCTTCAGGGCGAAGACACCGACGATCGCGACCATCAGGGCCACCACGACGATCCTGATCAGCATCTGGGTTTCCATCGCACGCCTCCCGTTCCAAGTTACTCAAGGGTAACTTAATGAATGTTACCCACCAGTAACTTTCGCACTGTGCCTGTTCAGCCCGGGCTCATAGTTGCACCCCAGGACGAAACGGCGCTACGCAGGCTTACCTAACTAGCCCTGGGCGTCAGTTCTGGGGGCCGATCATCGCGCGCAGCATCGACAACATCTCCGACCGTGATTCGGCGCCCAACCGCCGGCGAATCCGCGCGACGTGATGCTCGACGGTCTTTGCCGAGATGAACAGTTGCGTGCCGATATCGCGGTACGGCATGCCGAGCAACAGCAGTTCGGCGACCTCGCGCTCACGATCGGACAATCGTGTCGAGACAGGGCGGGTGGCACCCGGATGCGGCGCCTCGTTGGCCGTGGACGCGTCGACGTCCGGCGCGGCATCGAGCGCGCTGGTCTGCTTGAGGTCGCGAGCGAGTTGAAGCATCGCGCCGGAGACGCGTCCGTCGGGTGTGTGCAGTGCGGCCTGGCTGGCCAGCCGGGTGGCATCCCATGTCAGGCCGAACTGCGACAGCGCGCGGGCCGCGGCGCTGACCTCTTCTGTGTCGACATGGTTGGCGAGCACCCGCAACCACGTCCGGCCGGCCTGCGCCAGTGCCTTCGCGAACGCGCTCTTGGCGGCCGCTGCGGTCAGCGCCTGACCATGGGGCGCCACCGCCTCCGGAGAATTGGCCAGGATCCCCGCGTGCACACCGGACCAGTGCAGCGGCACCGACCACAGCAGCGGGTTGCCCAGCGACTCCAGCAGGGTGAACGCCTCATCGATGGTGTGCTGCAGTCGATCGACCTGCCGCATGCGGGCCGCGGCCACCCACAACTCGCCCAGCGGTAGCAGTGAGAAGAGGTCCATCGAATACTCGGCGAGCACCTCCATCGCCGTATACCAATGCTTCTGCACCGCGCCGCTGTCGCCGCTGCGGCGGGCGATCGCGGTCTGCAACGCCGCCGCCCACAGCGCGTCGCGCCGATGCAGCGGGGTTTCGGCATGGGCGGTCGCGGCCATCACGTCGGCAGTCGCCGCGGTCAGCTGGCCGTCGAGCATCCTCACCCAGCCGAGCAGCAGCCGGTGCCTGCGTGCGACGAACGTCATGCTTTCCGGGTCATCCTGGGGTGCCGTGCGTACGGCGCGGCTGATCACACTGCGAGCGCGGACCGGGTCGCCGCCGTGCAACGCGGCCAATGTGACGAGCGCGGCGGGTGTATCGGGCGCCACCACGGTCGGCTGCGGTTCGGCGACGATCGACTGTCCCAGCCGTGCAACCGCTGAGGGATACGGCGCCTCGAGGGACAACAGCAGACCCTCGGCGAGACTGCGGGCGGCGCGCGACGTCGACGTCGGCGGTCCTGCGTTCTCGGCACTGAGCGCCGCGCGCGCCGTGGGCAGATCCCCGACGGCGAGCGACGCGATGGCACCCGCCGCGCTGACGAACGCGTCGGGATAGGGCCCGAGCCAACGGAAAAGGTCGGCGGCCTGGGCGGAACTTCCGTCGTGCGCGGCGATGCTCGCCGCGATGCGGACCGCCGCCGCGCGTTCGGCCGGATCATCGGAGCCCAGCAGATCGTCGGCGATTCGGCCGGCGGCCGTGCAGTCCCCGGTCAGTGCCAGGGCATCCGCCAGTTGCGAGTTCAGCTTCGTCGCCCCCGCATTCGTGGCTGCCCGGTAGAGCCGCGCGGCCCGTGCGGGTCGGCCGTGGTTCTCCGAGGCGAGCTCTGCCAAGGCGTTGGCCAGCCGGTCGTCACGCAGCCCGTGCTCGGCCAGCCGCAGAGCGAGATCAGTTGACAGTGTTGATGATTCGATCTGCGAGACGAGCAACGCGGTCTCGATGTCGTGATGCCGTGCCGCACCGATGATCTGCGCGATACAGCTGTGCACCGAACGTAGGAACGTATCGCTGTACGACGGCTCGAGCAGTCCGCTGGCGCGGGCGCGGTCCACCAGAGACTGGGCATGGTGAGCCTCGATCCGCAGCGTCGCCGCGACGTCGTCCGGACCGAGGTCGGGGCTCAGCGACATCACCAGCACGGTGTCCAGTACCGGTTCCTCCAGTCGGCGCAGTCGTTCGATCAGTGCGAAGCTGGCGGCATCTGCGAGCGTCGCGGCCGGTGCTTCCGCTTCGCGGGACGACGCGGCGGCGATCGCCGGTTGCACCAGAAAGGGCAACCCGGCCGTCGCCGCCATGAGTGCCCGGACGAACTCGGATGTCGGTGGGGCGTCGAAGGTTTCGGTGCAGATACGGGTGACGTCGGCGGGGCTCAACGCGCCGACCGAGACGGCGGGGTTCTCGCGTTCGATTGCGGTCGCCAGGGCGCGGAGAGCCGGGCGGTGTACGAGGGGTTCGGTCGCGACGACGACGGTGGAGGCGGGATCGGCGACGAGGTCGACGAGTTGTGCGAGTTCGCCGTCGTCGAGCAGATGCGCGTCGTCGATCACCACCGCGGCGTTGCGATCGTCACCGCTGCGGGGTGGCCGGGTGAGCACCGGCACGCCCGCGGTCCGTAGCGCGGCACGCACCGCGGCGAGTACGGAACTCTTACCGCTACCGATGCCGCCGGACACCAGGATCTTCACCGGGTCGCCCGGCGCAGCCGTCAGCGCGGCGACGGCGTCACGCGCGGGCGGCGGGATCTCGGCCGCTTGCTCGGGCGCCGGCTTCGGCATGGATCACGAACCGTCGTCAGGAATCACCACGTCAGGTGTGGTGGTGATCGGCTCTTCGGTTGTCGTCGGCTCTTCGGTGGTGGGTTGTGTGGTGGTGGGCTGAGTGGTCGTGGGTTGCGTCGTCGTCGTAGTTGTCGGTGTGGTCGTCGTTGTCGTGGTGGTGGTTGTCGTTGTCGTGGTGGTTGTCGTACTCGAGGTCGTCGACGGCGTGGTGGTCGTCGTCGTGGTCGTCGACGGAGGCGGCACCACCGTGGTGCTCGGGCGACCGTCGGATCCCGTGACGGTGATGGTCTCGGACGTAGCGGGCGGACCCGCGGGCGACGGACCGGTCTCGACGGTCGTCGCCGTCTCGGTCACCGGCCCCGTACTGCCCGTCGTGCTCGTCAGCGTGACTGCGAGGCCGCCGATGGCCAACAGCACCGCTGCGGCCGCCGCGCCGAAGAGGATGGTCGGCCGCTTGTACCAGGGCAGCGGCCCGGGTTCCGGGGTGAAGCCTTCCTCTTCATGGCTGAACTCCATCGGCGGGCGGGCCGCGCCGGTGGTCGACGGATCGAACGTGTAGTCCTCGCCGGTGTAGGGCACCGGCTCGCCCGCGGGGGCGTCGTCCTGCGACCACGCGAGCGCGCGGAACGTCGACGACGCCGGGGCGTCGGAAGCCGCATCGGCGGCTGCTGCACCCGCTGCTGCCGCACCGGCCCACCCCATGGTCGGGGCCAGTCCCGTTGGGGCGTCGGCAGCGGTCGCCATTCCGGTTGCGGCGTCGGCACCGGCGGCCAGCACCGCCGCGCCCGCCGCCACATTCAGTTGAGATTGCGGCGTCGTGATGACGGGAGCGCGGAACCGGGTCGACAGCTGCTGGGTGACGAGCGGGATGTTCGCTCCTCCGCCGACGGTGGCGACCGCCGAGATATCCGAGATCCCAACGTTGTTGCGCTGCAACGTTTCTTCGACCGTGTCGAGCAGACCGTTCAGGGGTCCGGCGATCAGCTGTTCCAGCTCGGTGCGTGTCACGCGGACGTCGGAAGCGAATCCGGGCAATTCGGCGTGCACGGCTGCGGCCGTCTCGGCGGACAGCCGCTCCTTGGCCACCCGGCAGTCGTTGCGCAACCGGGCCAACGAGCCGACCGCCGCCGTACTCGCAGGATCGGAGGCGTTGGCCTCCGCGATGCCGGTCAGCACATGATTGAGCAGCGCCTGGTCGATCTGGTCACCGGAGAAGTCCGGGTAACGGACCGTCTCGCCGATGGTGTCGAAGTTGGCGCCCGCATTGGCCAGCGTGATGCTGGTGCCGCTGCCACCGAAGTCGCACAGCACCACGACACCACTGGACGGCAGCCCTGGCGCCGATTGCAGTGCCGAGAGTGCGGCGACGGAATCGGGGACCAGCGCGGGAATCACTCCGTCGGGTGCCAGGCTGGGCCTGCCGCGCAACGCATTGCGCAGCGCACCCACGGTGGCGGCGCTCCAGTGCGCGGGCACCGCGATCGCGATGGGTGCCCCACCTCCGACCGTGCGGGCCATCGCATCGAGGGCTTCGACCAGCACCTGCTCCCCGCGGTGCGCCGAACCGTCGGCCGCCACCAGCGGCACCGGGTCGCCGACTCGCTCGACGAACCCGGTCAGCACCATGCCCTGCTGGGGCACGGACGGGTCCGCCGCGAATTCCGACGGCAGGCCCACTTCCGGCGGGCGATCGTCGAACACGGTGAGCACTGATCGCCGCATGACTGGGGGCCGGCCCATGCGAGCCGCCACTAGATTGGTCATCCCAATCGACAACCCGAGAGAGTCGCTCATCTTTTCCTTCGCGTTTCGGCCGAACCTCACGATAGCGGCTCGGTGCGCCAATCCACGGCATTCCCCCTATGCCGCAAAAACCCCTAACGCCGGGCCCCCTAATACTCCGGCTCTAGAGGTGGGTTTCACACCGATCTCTGCGGCATCGGCCGTCGATAGCATCGTTCTCAAGCCATCCGGCTCGCATATCTGTACTGCCGCATATATCTCAATCGGGAGGGAGGGTGTTTCATGGCCAACGAGTTGCTCGACTTCGTGCTGTCTCTGGTGCGCGATCCGGACGCCGCGGCGCGATTCGCCGAAAACCCGGACCAGGCCATCCTCGACGCCAACCTCACCAACGTGACCAGTGCCGACGTCAACAATCTGATCCCGGTCGTCACTGAGTCGTTGGGGGCAGCCGTGCCGGCCGTAGGGGCTGAGGGCGTCACCGACGTCACAGAAAACATCTGGGCCAGCGGTGCCGCCACGGCCGCTTTCGACGCATTCGACGATCAAGTGCCAGTTCAGGCCGTCGACGGCGGGCACGCGGCGATCGTCGACTACGTCGATACGCCCGACCAGCTGCTGGACGCGCTCGACGACTCCGGCGTACCTGGCGTCGTCGGCTCCGAGGACGGCGGGCTGCAGTTCGATCAGCCCACGCTCGATGATCTGCCGGAAGTCGACCTGCCGACCGGCGGCGATGTGAGCGCCACCGTCATCGAGGTCGCCGACATGGATTCCGACCCGTCCGGATTCGACATCTTCTAACGACCCAGCACCACCACGACTGCGCGGCCCCGAAAAGGGCCGCGCAGTTTCGTTTATTGCGCCCTTTGACGACCATCCCCTAACAACCCCCTAATCCCCTAACGCAAGCGCGATCGCAACCCGAGTTGTACCGCCCAATCGAGGGGATTCGGCCCCGTTTCCGGGGGGTCGTGGCGTCCATAACGTGGTCTTCAGTTCGCCGGACAGCCGGTGACCAGCTCCCGACAAACACGACCAAAGGACAGAGAAATGACGAACATCATCGACTGGATCCTGGACCTCTTCCGTGACCCGGTGCGCGCCCAGGAGTTCATCACCGACCCGAGCCGCTCCATGGCCGCGGCCAACCTCTCCAATGTGAGTGCGGCCCAGATGCAGGCTGTCGCAGCCACGGTGGCACCCGCCGCGGTCCTGCACGGCGGCGGCGACCCGGTCGTCGGGCTCCAGCAGGCGGTGGCGCAGACCCACGGCATCGCGTTTGCGCCGCAGCGTCAGACCGAGGCGCTGTCGAACAACGACACGCTGAGCCACAACGACACTCGCTTCATGAGCCCCGAGACCCACGTCGCCAACACGGCGGGTGAGGATCAGCAGCAGGGTGTCGGCAACTTCAGCCTGGACTTCGGCGACATCACCTTCGGCGACAAGACCACCAACACCGCCAACAACGGCGGTGTCGTGAACACCGGTACCGCAGGCGATATCGATGCGACCAACGTCGACGGTGACGGAAACGTGGTCGGCGACGACAACGAGAACGTCAACACCGGCGACATCGACGACTCCAACGTCAACATCGGTGAGGACAACGAGATCGACGACAGCGGGGACCAGACCGCGGGCGGCGACATCATCTCCGACAACGACGGTCCCGTCATCAACGACGTCGACATGAGCGGCGGCGACGGCGGCGGCGCTGTTGGCGGAGACGGCGGTGGTGGGCTGATCGGCATCGGCAACGACGGTGGCAACGCCTCCGGCGGTGCGGGCGGATCGGGCGGCGGGATCGTCATCAACGACACCACCACTGTCGGCGGGAACCAGACCACGGTCAGCGACGTCGACGCCGACGTGCTGGGTGGTGTCTCTGGCGGCGTCAGCTCCGGGGACAGCTCGGTGGACAACTCCATCGATGACTCGGTGGACAACTCCGGCCAGGACCTGTCGGTCGACAACTCGAATCAGGTCACCACGGTCGTCGACGTCGACAACACGGTCGACGCCGGCCTGTTCTGAGCCGCAGCACGAAAAACGCCACTGGCGGGGATCGAAAAGCGATCCCCGCCAGTCGGCACATCTACCGTTGGTACGAAGCGTCTCGCGGCGCCGCCGACAAGAGGGACTTCATGACGCAACCGAGCGAGGGCACGGCCGGCGGGCCGGCCAGACCCGTAAAGGTCATCGTCGAGCTGATCGACCACACCAGCAAGATCGCCGAGGCGAACGAGCGCGGTGATCTGGTCGACCGGCTGGCCAGGGCCAAGTCCCGGATCACCGATCCGCAGATCCGGGTGGTGATCGCCGGACAACTCAAGCAGGGCAAGAGCCAACTGCTCAATTCGCTGCTGAATGTGCCGGTCTCGCGCGTGGGCGACGACGAGAGCACCGTGCTGCCGACGGTGGTGTCCTACGGCGAAACCGCCACGGCCAAGCTGATCGTCGCGCGGCCGGACGGTGCCGAGCCGGAGGTCGTCGACATCGCGATGGACGACATCAAGAGCGATCTGCGCCGTGCGCCGCAGGCCGGTGGGCGCGAGGTGCTGCGGGTCGAGGTCACCGCCGCCAGTCCACTGCTCAAGAACGGCTTGACATTCGTGGACACGCCGGGGGTCGGTGGTCACGGCCAGCCGCACCTGTCGGCGACGCTGGGCCTGTTGCCCGACGCGGCCGCGGTGTTGATGTGCAGTGATACCAGCCAGGAGTTCACCGAACCGGAGCTGACCTTCATGCGGCAGGCATTCGAAATCTGCCCGGTCGCAACGGTCGTCGCCACCAAGACCGATCTGTACCCGCACTGGCGCAAGATCGTCGAGACGAACAAGGGCCACCTGGACCGGGCGGGCCTGTCGATACCGGTCATCCCGTCGTCGGCGCTGCTGCGCAGTCACGCGATCCAGCTCAACGACAAGGAACTCAACGAGGAGTCCAACTTCCCGGCGATCGTCAAGTTCCTCAGCGAGCAGGTACTGTCGCGACAGAACGACCATATTCGTGATCAGGTTGTTGCCGAGATCCGTTCTGCGGCTGAGCATCTGGCGATGAAGGTGAACACCGAGCTGGCGGCGCTGAACGATCCGGACGTCCGCGACCGGCTGCAGGACGACCTCGAACGGCGGAAAAGGGAGGCGGCCGACGCGCTGGAGCAGACCGCACTGTGGCAGCAGGTCCTCAACGACGGAATCGCTGATCTCACAGCGGATGTCGACCATGACCTGCGTGGCCGCTTCCGCGTCATCGGTCAGCACATCGAGAAGGAGATCGACTCCTGCGACCCGACACAGCACTGGGCCGAGATCGGCACCGAGCTGGAGAACGCGATCGCCACCGCGGTCGGGGACAACTTCGTGTGGGCGTACCAGCGTGCCCAGGCGCTCGCCGAGGAGGTGGCCCGCACGTTCAGGGAGGCCGGGCTCGAGGCGGTCAAGATGCCGCGGATCGACGCCCGTGAGATGGGCGCCAGCCTCGGCGAGATCAAGTCGCTGTCCAACCTGGAGGCCAAGCCGGTCGGTAAGGGGCGCAAGGTCACCATGGGTATGCAGGGGTCCTACGGCGGCGTGCTGATGTTCGGGATGATGACGTCGTTCGCCGGCCTCGGCATGTTCAATCCGCTGTCGATCGGGGCGGGCCTGTTGATGGGGCGCAGCGCTTACCGGGAGAACATGGACAACCGGATGATGCGGGTCCGCAACGAGGCGAAGCTGAATGTCCGCCGCTTCATCGACGACGTGTCGTTCGTCGTGAACAAGGAATCCCGCGATCGGCTCAAGGGTATTCAGCGGCAACTGCGCGACCATTACCGCGCCATCGCCAACCAGACGACCCGTTCGCTCAACGAATCGCTGCAGGCGACGATCGCCGCGGCGAAACTCGAGGAGAACGAACGCAATACCCGCGTCAAGGAGCTCGAACGTCAGCTCAACATTCTCAACCAGGTGCTCGATCACGCAGGCAAGCTGGCGGGCGAGGCACACCCTTCGGGGGCCACCTGACGTCGAGGTGCCTAAGCTGGACTGTCGATGAGCACAAGTGATCAGGTGCGCGCGATCCTGGACGGAACCATCCAGGCGTACCGATCCGACCCCGCTTACGCGCAACGGCCCGATGTCCACAACGAACTGGACCGGATTGGCCGCCGACTCAACCAGCCGATCCGCATCGCGCTGGCGGGCACACTCAAGGCCGGCAAGTCGACGCTGGTGAATGCCCTTGTGGGAGAGGACATTGCACCGACGGATGCCACTGAAGCCACTCGGATCGTGACCTGGTTCCGGCACGGGCCGACGCCCAAGGTGACCGCAAACCACAGGGGCGGCAGGCGATCCAACGTGCCGATCGGTCGCGACCCCGTCGGGGGCGGGCTCACGTTCGACTTCGCCGCGCTCGATCCCGAGGATGTCGTCGACCTGGACGTGGAGTGGCCCGCCGCGGAACTGATCGACACGACGATCGTCGACACCCCCGGTACGTCGTCGTTGTCCCGGGACGTCTCCCAGCGCACGTTGCAGCTGCTGGTACCGGAGGACGGCGTCCCCAGGGTCGACGCCGTGGTGTTCCTGCTGCGCACCCTGAACGCCGCTGATATCGCGCTGCTCAAGCAGATCGGCGAGTTGGTGGGGGGATCCACCGGAGCGCTCGGCGTGATCGGGGTCGCCTCCCGGGCCGACGAGATCGGCGCGGGCCGCATCGATGCGATGCTGTCGGCCAAGGATGTTGCGGCCCGGTTCACCACCGAGTTGGAGCGCACCGGAATCTGCCAGGCGGTGGTGCCGGTCTCGGGGCTGCTCGCGCTCACGGCGCGCACCCTGAGGCAGAGCGAGTTCGTCGCGCTGGAGAAGTTGGCCGGGGTCGACGCGGCGGAGTTGACGAAGGCGATGCTGTCGGTGGACCGATTCGTCCGCGAGGACAGCCAACTGCCCGTCGACGCCGCCACCCGGGCCGCATTGCTCGATCGGTTCGGCATGTTCGGGATCAGGATCTCGATCGCCGTGCTGCGCGCCGGAGTCAGCGATTCCCTCGCCCTCGCCGACGAGCTGCTGGAACGTAGCGGCCTGGTTGCGCTGCGCGACGTGATCGATCAGCAGTTCGCGCAGCGCTCGGACCTTCTCAAGGCGCACACCGCACTGATGTCACTGCGACGATTCGTGCAGAACAACCCCATCTACGCAAGCAACTACATCATCGCCGACATCGACCCGTTGCTCGCCGACACCCATGCGTTCGAGGAGCTCCGGCTGCTCAGTCAATTGCGTTCTCGTCCAACGACATTGAACGACGACGAGATCGCTTCACTGCGGCGCATCATCGGCGGCTCCGGCACCGACGCCGCCAGCAGGCTCGGGCTGCAACCCGATGCCCCGTACGACGGTCCGCGCGCCGCGTTCGCCGCCGCCCAGCGGTGGCGTCGACGCGCCGAACACCCGCTCAACGATCCGTTCACGACGCGCGCGTGCCGGGCCGCGGTGCGGAGCGCGGAGGCGCTGGTGGCGCAGTACGCGGCTCAGGGCCGCTGAGCGGCCAATTCAGCCGGGGCCGTTAGCTCAAGGGGCGGGCTCGGTCACCGTTTCGGTTTCGGTGACGGTGCTGGTCTCCGTGCTCGTACTCACACTCGGCGACGTCGTGGTGGTAGTGGTGGTCGTCGTCGGGGGCGTTGTGGTTGTGGTTGTTGTCGTCGTGGTCGGCTCGGTGGTCGTCGGAGTGTAGGTCTCCGTGACGGTCTGGGGCGCCGACGTCGTCGTCGTGGTCGGCACCACCGACCTGGAAGTCGTGGTGAGCGGAGTCAACGGGGTCTGTTCGGCGGGCTCGTCGCCGCCGGTGATGAGTTTGGCGAGCCCGAAGACGATGAGCGCGAACACCACTGCGCCGAGGGCGCCGAATCCGACCAGCGCGGCGGGCCGGCGGTACCACGGTCCGGGATCGCCGGGCGGCTGACCCGGCGGCTGGTTGTAGTTCGCGTAGACGGTCGGGTCGTCGTCGGGGTAGTTAGGGTCGTCGGGAGATCCGTATCGCGCCACGGGCACCGATAGTAGGCGCTCAGGGGTAGGGATTGAGCGTGCGCGTCACATTGGTGCGCGGTCGTTGCCGTGTTGTTCTCGTGGGTTCCTCTTCGCGGGTTGCGGTTCGGGCGGTCGTCGGTTCGGTCGACGGCGTACTACTCGATGTGGTCGACGTTGACTCGCTCCCCGATGTGGTCGATGAGGGATTGATGTCGGTGGTCTCCGGGGGACTGGTACTCGTGATCGTCTGAGTGGTGGTGGCCGCCGACTCCGACGCGGTCGCGGAGAACGTCGGTTCGACGAAGTCGATGGGGGCTTGGTCGGGTTGACCGAACTGACGGGACAACGTCATCGCCGCAACGATCAGGATGCCGACCACCACGAGAGCCAGAAAGCTAGCCCCGACCACCGCCGGGGTGCGGTTGTGCCAGGGCTGTCCGTTTTCATCCTCGTCAAACCGGCCGGCCACGGGCACCGATAGTAGCCGCGACCTGCATCTCCACGCCTGTTCAAGTGAGCTGGGGGAGCACCTCTGCGGCGAAGAAATCCAGGTGGTCGAGGTCGGACATGTCCAGTAGCTGCAGGTAGACCCGCTGCACACCGATCTCCAGGTAGGGGCCGAGCTTGTCGACGATCTCCGTGGGCGTCCCCACCAGCGGGGAGTTGCCGCGCATCTCGTCGACCTCGCGACCGATCGCCGCGGCCCGCCGCGCGATCTCCTGCTCGTCGCGCCCAGCGCACACCACGAAGGCCGCGGAGTACGTCAGCGAGTCCGCCGCGCGTCCCGCGTCCGCCAGCGCCGAGGCGACCCGTCCGTACTGGGTCTTGGCCACGTCGACCGGTGCGAACGGAATGTTGAACTCGGAGGCGAATGCCGCGGTCAGCGCCGGCGTGCGCTTGGCACCCCCACCCCCGATGATGATCGGCGGATGGGGCTCCTGAACAGGTTTGGGCAGGGCGGGGGAGTCCGCAACCGTGTAGTGGGTCCCCGAGAAGTCGAACGTCTCACCCGGCGGGGTGGTCCAGAGTCCCGTGATGATGCTGAGTTGCTCAGTCAACCGGTCGAACCGCTCACCCAACGACGGGAACGGGATGGCATACGCCTTGTGCTCGGCCTCGAACCAGCCGGCGCCCAGACCCAATTCGACGCGGCCGCGACTCATCTCGTCGACCTGTGCGACGGCGATCGCCAATGGGCCCGGATAGCGGAACGTGGCCGAGGTGACCAGCGTGCCGAGGCGGATCGAGGCTGTCTCCCGCGCGATCGCACCCAGCGTGACCCAGGAGTCGGTCGGCCCGGGCAGGCCGTCGCCGCTCATCGCGGTGTAGTGGTCAGAGCGGAAGAACGCCGAGTATCCGGCGGCCTCGGCCGCACGCGCGACCGCCAGTTGGTCGCCATAGGTGGCGCCTTGCTGCGGTTCGACGAAGACCCTGAAGTCGAGTGGCGAATTCATGGGGGCCAGCGTAGGCGTCCCGCCTTGGCTCAGAAGACCTCGACTCCTGAGGTGTTGATGAACATGCCGTGGCCGGTGCTGTCGTTGGTGAACCGGGTGCCGTCGCTGCTCGCCTCGATCGTCCAGCCGAGCGCGTGATAGATCTGGTAGTCCAGCGTGACGGCGGGGATGTTGCCCAGATTGCCCACCACCCAGCGCATGCCGCCGTCGGCGGTGACGCTCACCCCGTTGGCGGGCATGCCGTTCACCTCGATCGCATTGTTGAAGTCCGATTCGCAGCCGACCTCCTCCCGGGAGATCTGGCAGCGCGTCTTGCCGGACTTCGTTTCGATGAACACATAGCCGGACTCGTCGGGCGGCAGCGTCTGTCCGCCGGTCGGCGGTGCGGACGGCGTTGTGCCGGTCGGTGGGGGCGTTCTGGTCGGTCGTGTGGTCGGGAAGCTGGGCTCGCTCGCCGAGGTGTCGGATGCGACCGGATTGCCGTCGATGGTCGTGGAGCAGCCGGCGGCCGTCAGGGTGAGGGACAGCAGAAGCCCAACGGCGAGGCCGACTTTCGCCCGGTGCGACATGGGGTCAGGCTACGCGCCCGACGTCACAAACCCCGGCGCGCAGCGCGGACGGCCTGCGCAACCTGCGCGTCGGAGAAGGTCAATCGGGCTTCATCGCGGCCCGCGACGAACATGGTGAGCTCCCCGATGTCGCCGGTGACCGTGAGCTCGGGACCACGTCCGACCGTCGCCACCGTCTGACCGTCGGGCGTGGACAGGGTTACGCGGGCAGGCACCTTGCCCATCGTCAGCCGCGACATCACGGCAAGCGGACGTCGCAGTGCGGCGATCGTGTCGGCATCGAGAGCGCGTGGCTCCCAGCCGGTTTGGGCCCGACGCACATCCTCGTGGTGGATGAACATTTCATCCATGTTCGCGACGGCGTCGACGAGTTTGAACGGCGACAGCAGCGGCGGACCCGATGCGATCTTGTCCACCAACTCATCCCAACCCGTGGATGCGGCGGTCTGACGCTGCACCCGGTCGGTGTAGCCGGCGAGAAACGGGATCGCGATGCCGGGCGCGGCGTCGAGCCTGCGCTCGCGCACGACGAGATGGGCCGCGAGATCTCGGGTGGTCCATCCCTCGCACAAGGTCGGCAAGTCGGGTCCGATCTCGCTCATCGTCGCCACCAGGGCCGCGCGCTCGCGCTGGGCTGCAGTCATGCCTCACCCTAGGCATGTCCCAGCGGGGCGTACATACCTGCAGCTACGGCGTGGGCGTTGGAGCCGGCGGGTTGGGCGCCCGTGAGGTTGGACCCATCGGCCCATGTGGCCAGGGGCTGTTCGGCCCCATCATGCCGGAGCCAGGTTCCCCAGGTCCCCCGTGGTGCCGGCCCGGAAAGTCGGCACCATCGGTGCTGCGGCCGATGAAGAATCCCGAAAAGAACACCACCGCAACGATGAACACGGTCGCGGCGGCGATTCCCGCCCAAACCAGGAGCTGGACCGCGGTGCTGCCCTCGCGGCGTGCGGGGACAGGCGTCAGCGGCGACTCCACTCGATCAGCCGTTGTTTGATCAGTCATCGTGCGGCCTCCTTCACGAGCCGAACAGCGGCCCAGGTCGAGGATGCGCTTCGGAAACCTCGCCGAGTAGGGCCGATGGTCCACGGCGCGAGGTTCCAAAGCCCGTTCCGGACAAAGTTGTGCGCACTCGGGAACAAACCGGGTGAACCTGCCGTTGTCCCGTCTGACAGTTGAGCGCACAAGACTCAAGTCTGGGTTGACAGGATAAGGTCGACCGGAGCAGTCTTGAGTGCGGTGCACTCAGATCCATCGCAGGACTAATTCAGGAGGAAAAACCATGGCTCGTGCGGTCGGAATCGACCTCGGGACCACCAACTCCGTCGTCGCAGTACTGGAGGGTGGCGACCCAGTCGTCGTAGCCAATTCCGAAGGCTCCCGCACCACGCCGTCCGTCGTCGCGTTCGCGCGTAACGGCGAGGTGCTGGTCGGTCAGCCCGCCAAGAACCAGGCGGTGACCAACGTCGACCGGACCATCCGTTCGGTCAAGCGTGAAATGGGCAGCGACTGGTCCGTCGAGATCGACGGCAAGAAGTACACCCCCCAGGAGATCAGCGCGCGCGTGCTGATGAAGCTGAAGCGCGACGCGGAGTCGTACCTCGGCGAGGACATCACCGACGCGGTGATCACGGTGCCCGCGTACTTCAACGACGCGCAGCGCCAGGCCACCAAGGAGGCCGGCCAGATCGCCGGTCTGAACGTGTTGCGCATCGTCAACGAACCGACCGCTGCCGCGCTGGCCTACGGCCTGGACAAGGGCGAGAAGGAACAGACCATTCTGGTGTTCGACCTCGGTGGCGGCACCTTCGACGTCTCCCTGCTGGAGATCGGCGAGGGCGTTGTCGAGGTTCGCGCCACCTCGGGTGACAACCACCTGGGCGGCGACGACTGGGATGACCGAATCGTCGAATGGCTCGTCGACAAGTTCAAGGGCACGTCGGGTATCGACCTGACGAAGGACAAGATGGCCATGCAACGGCTGCGTGAAGCCGCCGAGAAGGCCAAGATCGAGCTCTCGAGCTCGCAGAGCACCTCGATCAACCTGCCCTACATCACGGTCGACGCGGACAAGAACCCGCTGTTCCTCGACGAGCAGCTGACGCGTGCCGAATTCCAGCGCATCACACAGGATCTGCTGGATCGCACCCGCAAGCCGTTCCAGTCGGTGATCGCCGACGCAGGAATCTCGGTGTCCGACATCGACCACGTCGTGCTGGTCGGCGGCTCCACCCGGATGCCCGCGGTGACCGACCTGGTCAAGGAACTGACCGGCGGCAAGGAGCCCAACAAGGGCGTCAACCCGGACGAGGTTGTCGCGGTGGGCGCCGCGCTGCAGGCCGGTGTGCTCAAGGGTGAGGTGAAAGACGTTCTGCTGCTTGACGTCACACCGCTGTCCCTCGGTATCGAGACCAAGGGTGGCGTGATGACCAAGCTGATCGAGCGCAACACCACGATCCCGACCAAGAGGTCCGAGACCTTCACCACGGCCGACGACAACCAGCCGTCGGTGCAGATCCAGGTCTATCAGGGTGAGCGTGAAATCGCCGCGCACAACAAGCTGCTCGGCAGCTTCGAGCTGACCGGTATCCCGCCGGCTCCGCGCGGTGTGCCCCAGATCGAGGTCACCTTCGACATCGACGCCAACGGCATCGTGCACGTGACCGCGAAGGACAAGGGCACCGGCAAGGAGAACACGATCCGAATCCAGGAGGGCTCAGGCCTTTCCAAGGAGGAGATCGACCGGATGATCAAGGACGCCGAGGCACACGCCGAGGAGGACCGCAAGCGTCGCGAGGAGGCCGACGTCCGCAACCAGGCGGAGTCGCTGGTCTACCAGACCGAGAAGATCGTCTCCGAACAGCGCGAAGCCGAAGGCGGATCGAAGATCCCCACGGAGACGCTGGACAAGGTCGACGCCGCGGTCGCCGAGGCCAAGTCGGCGCTCGAGGGCACCGACATCGCGGCCATCAAGTCGGCGATGGAGAAGCTCGGTGTGGAAGCACAGGGCTTGGGCCAGGCGATCTACGAGGCCACCCAGGCTGAGCAGGGCGCCGGCGATGCCGCAGGCGCCTCGCCGAACGGTTCGGCCGACGACAACGTCGTGGACGCCGAGGTCGTTGATGAGGACGAGGAGCGCAAGTGAGCCAGAACGATTCGCACGAGCCGGTGACTGTCACCGACAAACGGCGCATCGATCCGGACACCGGCGAACTCCGTGAGCCCGCGACCGGGCCGGCCCCAAGCGGGTCGGCGCCGGCCGCGGGCCCGGAAAACAACGAAGAGGTCGATGAGCTGAAGGCCACCCTGCAGCGGGTGAAGGCGGAGTACGACAACTACCGCAGGCGCGCGCTGCGCGATCAGCAACTCATCGCTGACCGCACGAAGGCCACCGTGGTCACCCAGTTGCTTCCGGTGCTCGACGATCTCGACCGGGCCCGCAGCCACGGTGACCTGGAGTCCGGGCCGCTGAAGTCGGTGGCCGACAAACTGGCGACCGTCCTTGAGGGCCTCGGTCTTTCGGCCTTCGGTGATGAGGGTGACGACTTCGACCCCGAACTGCACGAAGCCGTGCAGCACGAGGGCGACGGCACGCACCCGGTCATCGGGACCGTCATGCGCCGCGGCTACAAGGTCGGCGATCAGGTGGTGCGTCACGCCCTGGTCGGCGTGGTCGACACGGTGCCCGATGCCGCCGATAACACCGGCTCCGACGCGCAAGAGACCGCAGAATCAGAAGACAATTAGAGACTCAGGTAAGGAGGTGACGCGGTATGGCCCAGCGTGAATGGGTCGAAAAGGACTTCTACAAGGAGCTCGGCGTCTCCTCCGACGCCAGCGAGCAGGAGATCAAGCGGGCCGCCCGAAAGCTGCTCGCGGAGAACCATCCCGACCGCAATCCCGGAAATCAGGCGGCCGAAGAGCGGTACAAAGCCGTGTCGGAGGCCAAGGAAGTACTGTCGGATCCCGCCAAGCGCAAGGAATACGACGAAACGCGAAGGCTTTTCGCCAACGGCGGGTTCGGTCGTGGTCGCTTCGGCGGCGGAGGCGGCAACTTCGGTGGATTCGGTGGCGACGGCGTCGAATTCAACCTGAACGATCTGTTCGACGCCGCCGGCCAGACCGGCGGCGCCAACATCGGCGATCTGTTCGGCGGCCTCTTCGGGCGTGGAGCCCAGCAGCCACGGCCGTCTCGGCCGCGGCGGGGCAACGACCTCGAGACCGAGACCGAGTTGTCCTTCCTCGAGGCCACCAAGGGCGTGATGATGCCGCTGCGGCTCACCAGCCCCGCTCCGTGCACGAACTGTCACGGCAGCGGCGCCCGGCCCGGTACCAGTCCGAAGGTGTGCCCGAATTGCAACGGCTCCGGTGTGATCAACCGCAATCAAGGGGCCTTCGGGTTCTCCGAACCGTGCACCGAGTGCCGGGGCAGCGGTTCGATCATCGAGAACCCGTGCGAGGAATGTAAGGGCACGGGCGTGACCACCAGGACACGCACCATCAACGTGCGGATCCCGCCCGGCGTCGAGGACGGTCAGCGTATCCGGCTGCCCGGTCAGGGTGAGGCCGGGCTACGTGGTGCCCCGTCGGGTGATCTGTACGTGACCGTGCATGTCAAGCCGGACAAGGTGTTCGGGCGCAGCGGTGATGACCTCACGGTCACCGTTCCGGTCAGCTTCCACGAGTTGGCGCTCGGCACAACGCTTTCGGTGCCCACCCTGGAGGGAAAGGTCGGAGTTCGGGTGCCCAAGGGCACCTCCGACGGCCGGATCCTGCGCGTGCGTGGCCGAGGTGTGCCGAAGCGGTCGGGCGGACACGGCGACCTGCTCGTCACCGTCAAGGTGGCGGTGCCGCCGAACCTGGAGGGTGAGGCCGCAGAAGCGCTGGAGGCCTACGCGAAAGCCGAACGGGCCAGCGGGTTCGACCCGCGGGCGAATTGGGCAGGAGCGTGATGAGCTATGGCCAAGCGATCCAACAACGACGCGCGTACCTTACTGATCTCGGTCGCTGCTGAGCTGGCCGGGATGCATGCGCAGACGCTGCGCACGTACGACCGGCTCGGTCTGGTCAGCCCGCAGCGGACCTCCGGCGGGGGCAGGCGCTACTCGCAGCACGATGTCGAACTGCTTCGCGAGGTCCAGCGGCTGTCGCAAGACGAAGGTGTCAACCTCGCGGGCATCAAGCGGATCATCGAGCTGACCAATCAGGTTGAGGCGCTGCAGAACCGTGTCCAGGAATTGACGCGCGAGATCGAAGAGTTGCGGTCGGCGCCGAGGTCCAAGAGCACCGCGTTGGTGGTCTGGCAGCCCGGTGCCGCCCGGCGGCGGCGTCAGGCCGAGTAACCGGCCTAGGTCACGGTGATCGAGAACCGTGCGGTCGCCGGCCGCCCGGGAACCGCACTGCGATAGTCACCGCGGCGCAGCGAGTCCGTCGGCGCGGCCATGGGCTCGATCGCGATGATGTCGTCAGAGTCCGGAGCGAAGAGTTGCGCTGCGGGATAACCCGTTTCGAACGTTACGTCGATACGACGGTCGCCACCGGCGAGGGTGAACAATGCCCCGTCGGGAACGTCGTCGAAGCCGTCGTCGTAGGTTACCGATGCCAGCGGCTCGCTGGTCCCGGGCCACGGCTCATGCTCTCCGGTCGGGATGCCCCGGCCGTCCAGCGAAAGATGCCGCATCGCGGGGGTGGTGAGCCGCCACTGGTCGCGCGGTACGCCGGGGATCGTGAAGTACGGGTGATAGCCGAAGCACAACGGCACCGGGCTTTCGGCCGTCGGTGTCACGGTGGTCTCGATGGTGAGCGTGCGCGCATTGAGCGCGACGCTCTGAGTGAGCACATGGGGGAACGGAAACGACGCGAGCAGCGCTGGTGCCGCCCCGAAGTCCAGTGTGGCGGTGAGGGTGTTCTCGGAGCGCGCCGCCACCTGCCAGCCCGGGTAGGCGGCCAGCACGCCGTGGATGGGTAACCCGTTCTCGTCCGTGCGGACTCCACGTGTTCCGGAAGTCAACGTGACCACGGTGCCATTGCTCTCGTACTCGCTGGCGCTCAACCGGTTTGCCCACGGATACAGGATCGGGATGCCCATCGTCTTGCCATTGGTCACATACGCGTCCAGTCCGCGGCGCTGGCCGAGGAACTCGTCATCACCGTCCGCCAGCGACGTGCCGATCATCCCGGCGGACGGGACGAACGTCGCCGTCAGTGAGGACAACGGATCCACGAGGGTGACGCTTTCGAAGTCAACCATGTCTATCGATCCTGCCACCGCTGCGATTAGATGAAGCCCATGACGGCATCTTCGGGGCAGTACAACGACATCGAGGCGCGAAATCTCGAGACTGTTCGCGCGGGATTCGACGCCTGGGTCAACGGGACCGGAAGCCCGCTGGAAGCGATCGCAGACGACGTCACGTGGGAGATCACAGGGAACTCGGTGGCGG
Organism: Mycobacterium barrassiae; assembly: GCF_025822765.1. Lineage (GTDB taxonomy): Bacteria > Actinomycetota > Actinomycetes > Mycobacteriales > Mycobacteriaceae > Mycobacterium > Mycobacterium barrassiae. The sequence goes on from NZ_JACKUK010000033.1 coordinate 59,786, forward strand.
CCCGGGTGTACACCAGCAAGGAAGACTTCATGAGCAACGTCATCCGGGCCTTCAACGCGCGGATGACCGTTCCTCTGAAGCCGACGATCCGTGAGATCTACGCTGACGGCGACACGGTGATCGTGTTCTTCGACGGCGAAGCGACGGCCCGCGACGGGGTGCCCTATCGCAACACGTATTCGTGGTTCCTGACGTTCTCCGGGGACCGAATCGTCAAGGGGACAGCGTTTTTCGACAGCATCGCATTCGACGATCTCTGGCAGCGGGTTTCCGCTCAGGCGTAGACGATCACCGCGCGTCCGACGAAGTCGCCACGGCCGAGCGCATCGATGTGGTCGTTGACGTCCTCGAAGTTGACCTGCGTCACCGAGTCCTTGATCTTGCCTGCCTCGGCCAGTGCGACCACCTCGGTGAGGTCGTTGTAGTTGCCCCAGAACGACCCGAACAGGGTGTACTCGCGGCTCACCAACGGAAACAGGGAGATGTCCACCCGGTTTCCGACGAGGCCGACCGAGGCGACAGCGCCTTCGGTCGCCAGCAGTGAGAAGGCCAGGCGGATGCTTTCCTCGGCGCCCGCGCATTCGATCACGGCGTCGAACTCGCGTCGGCCAGTCGCCTCCTCTAGCGCATCGCGGACCTCGTCGTCGCTCTTGTTTCCGATGTTGATGGTGTGGTCGGCGCCGTTTTCGGTTGCCAGCGCCAGCTTTTCGGGGTTCCGGGCCAGCGCCACCACGGTCGCCCCGCCACCGAGCAACTTGGCGTATTGCACGCCGTACGCGCCGAGGCCGCCGATGCCCATCACCGCGAGCGTCGTTCCCGGGCCCAGCGCCCCGGCGGCCTGCAGCTTCTTCAGCCCGCGGTACGGGGTGAGGCCCGCATCGGTCAGCGGTGCCAGCGAAAGCGGCGACAGGTTTCCGCTGACCTTGATCAGCTGTTGGTAGGCGACGGGGACGTACTCCTGATAGCCACCGTGCGGACCGAAGCCGATCCAGTGTCCCTGGTTGCAGATGTGTTCGTTGCCGCGGTGGCATTGCCGGCATGAGCCGTCGCCGAGTGGTCCGAATACCACCACCGGATCCCCTTCGGACAGACCCGCCGCGGCGGGAACGCCCGCACCGATCCTGTCGATGGTCCCGGCGATCTCATGTCCGGGTGTGGCCGGTAGCGGCATATCGGTGCCGAAGTAGCCGTCGATGAGTTGAAAGTCCGTGCGGCACATGCCCGCGCCGCCGACCTTCACCAACGCCTCGGTGGGTCCGATATCGGGGATCGGCACCTCTTCGAGTCTCAGCGGCTGCTTGTAGGCATGCATGCGTGCGGCGCGCATCGTCGACATGGCGGCTCCTCGCCGGAGGGAATGATCTTGATGAGTCTAGGGCGAGAACCTCAGCCCGTCAGTGGATCATGCTGAATCCGTTCGGCCGGAGCACCTTTCGTGAGCAACGCCGCTTTGGTGGCCTCGACCATTTTCGGCCCGCCGCAGATCAGAATCTGGCGGTCACCCCAGTTGCCGTAACTTGTCACGACATCGGCGAGTATCCCGGTCTGACGGACGTGCAGACCACGCGGCGGTGACACGTCGGGGTAGTCGGCGGCCCACGGCGGATCGGTGTTGAATTCCGATACCGGCGTCACCGACAGCCATGGGTTCTGCGAGGCGATCTGCCACAGGGTGCGCAGATCGTAGAGCTCACACGGATAACGTGCCCCGAAGAACAGGTGCACCCGGGGGTTGACGGCTTTTCGGGTGAGATCCATGATCAGCGTCCGCAGCGGAGCCAGGCCGGTGCTGCCTGCGACCATCAGCACGTCGCCGCCGTCACGGTCGACGTGCATGCCGCCGTGCGGATTGGACACCCGCCACCTGTCGCCCAATTTCGTCTCGGCGACGATGGCCGGGCTCACCATGCCGCCGGGCACCGAACGGACGTGGAACTCGATGCCCCCACCGCGCTCGGCGGGGATCGACGGGCTCAGGTAGCGCCACCGCCGCGGCCACTGCGGCACCTGGACGGTGACGTACTGACCGGGGTGGTAGAACAGCGGACGGTCGAGCTGCAGTCGGATTACCGAGACGTCGCGGGTGGCGCGGATGTGTTCGATCACCGTGCCGTCGCAGTAGGGCGGCCCCTTCTCCGCGTCCGCGGCGCCGCGCATCACCCCGACCAGCAGGGCAACCGCGTCATGGGCCGCCTCCGCGAGCCGGTCGTCCCATCGTTCGATCAGCTGCGAGCGCAAGGTGGTCAGCAGCGCATCCTGCATGCTGTCGTAATGTCGTTGCGTCACACCGTATTTGCGATGGTCACGACCGAGCTGCGCGAGGAAGGCCACCGGCTCCTGCGCCCGTTGATCGGCGAGTTGACCGAACAGCCAGGTCACGGCCTGCGCGAATGCGTGCCGCTGCGCAGCCATCTCCGGCGGGAACAGATCGCGGACCGACATATCGATGGCAAACCATCGGGTGTAGAACCGCCGGATCAGTTCGTCGGAACCGCGCGCGGGATCGACGGTGTCGCGCAGTATGCGCAGCGCCTCACTGTCGTCGAGTCCCACGCCGTTCGATGGTAAGTCACCCGGCTGAGAGCCTTCGCTGCCGCAGCGCCGCCGTGACGATCAGCGCTACGCCGAGCAGCGACCAGCAGGTCAGCACCGCAATCGGCATCATTCCGCCGGCGCCGTCGAAGAACGCCGTCGAGCGGAGCAGCGTGGCGGTCGCGCCCTGCGGCAGCCACTGCCCGAATTGACCCCAGCCGGCGGGCAACATCTCTGGAGCGCTGGTCAATCCCGACAGCGGATTGCCGATCAACAGCGCGGCGGCCGCGCCCAATGCCAGGCCGACGCGGCCGAACAGCGAACCGAGACCCAGCATGGTCAGTCCGGCGGCCAGTACGCCCAGCGTCAGACCGCCCGTGACGCCCCAGAAGTTGCTCTCGATCGACCCGAGGACGAAGCGCATCAGCGCGGCGATGGACACGCCCGTCACGCCGGCGAACACGACCACCGCGGTGAAGCGGGTCCAGACTTCGCGCTTGAGCGCGAACACCAGGATGATTGCCGGCAACAGTCCGGCCAGCGTGATCGGCAGCGCGGATGCGGCCAGCCCGGCGCCGCGCGGGTCATGCGTGGTGGGTGGGGCGAGGTCCTCGATGTCGAGCGGCGTGCCTGTCCGCTCGGCGATACCGTTTCCGATCTGCGTGAGCATCTGCGCCACCATCGGGCTTGCGCCTGTGGCGATCAGCAGCCGGGGCCCGTTGGGGCCAAATGCAATTCCGCCGTAGACCTCCCGGTTGAGGATCGCATCGCGCAGCGCGGGCTCGGCCGGGTAGTAGGTGATCGCGAACGCGCCCGGCGCCTGTTTCTCCAGGGTCTCGGCCACCTGACCGCTGGCCGACTGTGGACCCGCCGCGCCGATCGGTACGTCGTGCGGTGCGCTGCGCGACGCGGGGAGCGCGAACGCGATCGCGACCAGGGCCAGCACGACGGTGAGGATGGCGACGATCCCGGTCGCCTTTACCGCCGCAGGGGGCTCGTGCACGGGTGTGGAGTGGGTGTGCCGCGGCACTGTGTCCGTGACCATGTCGGCCTCTTTTCATTCATCGTTGAATTAATCGGCAGCCCGAGCGTATCGCTGTGCCGGATAAATTTCAACAACCATTGAAATGCTACTGTCGATAGATGCCTTCACCAGCGAAGACATCGAAGCGACGGGGTTGACGGCAGGGCGACCCGGTGTCGCGGGATGCCGTACTGGCCGCGGCCAAGGCCCGGTTCGCCACGGAGGGCTACGAGAGGACGACGCTGCGCGCGATCGCCGACGACGCACATGTCGATCCGTCGATGGTGCTGTATCTCTTCGGGTCGAAGGCCGATCTGTTCCGCGAGGCACTGCGTCTGATCGTCGATCCTGACGTTCTTATCGGCGCTATGGCGGGTGGACCGGACGAGGAGCCCGATATCGGCATCCGCTTGGTCCGGACGTATCTGCGGATCTGGGATTCTCCGGAGACCGGTCACAGCATGGTGGCGATGCTGCAGTCGGCGACGTCCAACTCCGACGCCCACGAAGCGTTCCGCACCTTCATGCAGGACTACGTGTTGACCGCAGTGTCCGGGGTTCTGGGTGGAGGGGAACAGGCCAAGTTGCGGGCGATGCTCGCCGCGAGCCAGCTCGTCGGGGTGGCCATGCTGCGCTTCGTGATGAAGATTCCGCCGCTGGCGGCCTTGTCCGACGACGAGCTGGTGCGGGTGATCGCGCCGACGGTGACGCGCTACCTGACCGCCGACGCGGAGGAACTCGGCCTGCCCTGATGGCTAGACGCCGTGAATTCCCTTGTACAACACCATAAGACCGATCACGACCAGGATGGCCGCGACGAGGACGGCGTGCTGGCGATCCATCCAGTCCTTCAGCCGCGCCAGCGGCTCGTCGAGCCGGTCGCCTGATGCGGTGTAGGCCAGGATCGGCAGCGCGACGGTCGAGCCGGCGGCCAGCACGTACCACAGCCCGGCGAGCCAGACCTGGGACGAACTGAGCCCGCCGGTGCCGATCGCCAAACCCGCTGCGGCACAAATGAACAGCACCTTGGGATTGACAATGGTGAGCGCAAACCCCGCAGCGCCTCCCCGTACGGGAGTGAGTTTCGACAGGCTCTGCATCCACTTGGGGGCGTGTTCCGACTTGTTGCGGTTCAGCCATCGGTAGATGCCGAAGACGATGAGCGCCGCACCGACGACGATGCGCAGCCATGATGCCCAGCCCGGCGGCTTCTCCCGGAGGCCGCCGCCAAGGCTCGACAACTCGATGAAGATCAGCGTCACCACCGCCAGTCCGACGAACCAGCCGGCCAGGAACGCCAGCCCGGTCGGCCGTGGCCGCGGCGTGTGCAATACGAGAACCGCCGGAATGATCGACAATGGAGAGAGCGCGACAACCAGTGCCAGCGGTATGAGCTCGATCAGCACCGATCCCCAATCAGCCGACAATTCTCCCCCTTTCGACACATCATTCGACTAGCAACCTAGCAATCATCGTCAACCGAGAGGACCGATCGTATGAACCGCTGGACCCCCATGGCGGGCGTCACCCTCGCGTCCGTCCTCTCGGCCGTGGCGGTATACACGCCCGCGCAGGCCGTTGCCGACACGTGCACCGATGCGGCGACGAGCGCTGCGCTGCCGCTCGACATCGGGCCGTGTGCGGACGTCCTCGCCCAGGAGAGGCGCTGGCTTGCGGCGATCACCGCCGGAGACGTCCCCACGGTCGAGGCGATCCTGAGTCCGACGTTCAAGCACATCAACTCCGAAGGCCGGCTGCTCACCCGCGCTGAGGAGATCGCGAGCATGGAACCGTTGCCGTTCACGATGAACCCGTCCGATCAGATCGTCGACATCGCGGGCAACACCGCGGTGATCCACGGCATCAACACGCTGATTCAACCGGGAGCCGACGGTGAGAGCGTGATCGGCGTCGAGAGATTCACCGATGTGTTCGAGTTGCAGAACGGTCAGTGGATGGCGCTGTCCGCACAAGAGACAGCCACCTGATCGCGCGCGAAACCCTTTGCTAGGAATGCCAGCACCGGCGCTTCACCTACTGTAAGCTCCCCATCACTTCCCGCCGCTTTGTTGCCACTTCAGTGGAGAATGGAGAGGCCATGCGGCTTCCTCAGTCACGCGTTCTCGTCGTGCTGCTGGTCGTGCTGTCCATGACCGCCGCATTGACGAGTGCCTGTTCGCGCGACAAAGAAGCACCTGTACCGCAGGCGGGTGTCAACGCGGGTCCCGACGGCAAGCCTGCCCCGTTCAAGGAACCGGTGCGGCTCTCCAGCAAGGACGGGGTGCTCGAGGTGCGGCTCTCGGCGCATCAGGGCGTCGTCAACCTCGACACCGTCAAGGAGCCGGTGACCAACTTCCTGGTGTACGGCTATGACCTCATCAAGGGAACGGCGTCGGACGGATCGACCAAGGGCGACAATCTCTATCCCGCGCCGACGCTGCGCGTGGACCCCGGCGAGAAGCTGATCATCCACTACGACAACGACCTTCAGAATCTGACGATCCCGGATTTCTACGACCCCGCGATGACGCCCAAGGGCGGCGAGGTGCCGCTGTATCCGCCCCAACTCACCGAAGCGCCGCTGAACCTGCACACCCACGGCTTGCACGTGAGTCCGTCGGGCAACGCCGACAACGTGCTGCTGTCGATTCCCGCGGGGATGGGCAACACCTACTCGTATGACGTGCCAACGAACATGCCGAACGGCCTGTACTGGTACCACAGCCACCGTCACACGATGACGTCGCAACAGACCTACGCGGGATTGGCGGGTCTGTTGGAAATCGGCCGCCCCGACGGCAATCTGCCGATGGTCACGCAGAACAACATCCCTATTCGCAACATGGCGATCCAGTACAACTACGTGTTCGACCGCAAGGGCAACGGCCATCAGCTCAACAACTACAGCTGGCCGCAGTGGGTGAGCACCCTCAAACCGCCCGAGGGATCCGAGCTTGCCGACGGCACCTATCAGCCGAGCCTGGCTCCGGTGAACATCGCCGACACCACCATGGGTTCGCAGTATCTGACGCCGTGGTGGTCGGGACCGCTGTCGCCGCTCAACAACCGCGGCCAGACGCAGTTCATCCCCTCGAACCTGATGAGCTTCGACAGCCCGACGACGAAGATCGACGAGGATCCCACGCTGCCGGAGAACCAGCGCGACGTCCAGTTCACGGTCAACGGCCAGTTCCAGCCTGAGCTGAAGATCAAGCCCGGCCAGACGGAGATCTGGGTGGTGGCCAACATCAGTGACATCGCATATATGACAGTCAGATTGACCGAGACGGCGACCGGTAACCATCCGAAGTTCGCGATCGTCGGCCAGGACGGCAATCCCTACACGCAGGTGGGCCGGCCGGTCTACGGCGACGGAACGACGCTGAGTGTGCCGCCCGGGTCGCGTTACGCCATCGCGGTGACGATGCCGAAGGAAGGCGATCTCGTCCTCGAGTTCCCGCCGGACCCCAAGGCAAAGCCGATCGTGAATCCCGGTGTGTTGTATACCAACAACGGCACCAAGAACACGCCCGCGGTGCTCGGCACCCTCACGGTGGATCCGAAGTTCGTCAGCTTCGCCGACGGGTTCTTCTTGTTCCCCACCCAAACCCTGATCCGCGCCACGCCGGACACCAGCGGCGAAGGACAGACCACGGCGTTCGAGCAGGGCCAGAACCTCGACGCGTACACGTCGTTCGTCGACACATCGGTGATGACACCCGACGTGACCCGGGAGATGACGATCACCGACACCATCGGCGGCGGACTCGCGAGCAACAACGACCCCAAGGCCGTCATCTACATGTTCGAGCCCAGTGGGTTCCCGAACACCACGCTGATCCAGCCACGGCTCAATTCGGTTGAGGAGTGGAAGATCATCAACATGAACAACGATGCGCATCCGATGCACATCCACGTCAACGACTTTCAGGTGATGGAGATCGACGACCCGCACCGAGGTAAGACGGGTGTGGAACCGTGGGGGCTCGACAACGTCAACGTTCCCGCGCCGATCTTCAACGATATGCACGTCGTGAGCACCCCGGCGACGCTGACCCTTCGCCAGGAATTCGTGGAGTACGCGGGCGCCTATGTGATCCACTGCCATCGGCTCAACCATGAAGACAACGGGCTGATGGCGACCATCAACGTGATTCCCGAAGTGTCGACGTACGCCGTGGCGGTACCGGGATCGGGCGGAAAGCCTGCCTCAGTTCAGGTTCGAGATGGTGACGGTGACGAAGTGGTGCAGACCGTGGTGCCGTTCCCCGACTTCGAGGGCACCCCGTCGGTGGCGATGGCCGACGTGAACGGAGACATGATCCTCGATCTGCTCGTCGGCACGGGCAAGGGGCCCACTGCCGAGGTCGTCGCATACGACGGTAACGACACGAATCTGGGACTGTTCAAATCGGAGATCATCCGGTTCGAGCCGTTTGGCTCCGACTTCACCGGCGGAGCGACGGTGGCCGGCGCCGACATCGACGGAAACGCGATGGCCGACAACATCATCGTGGGTACCGGACCGGGAACGGAGTCACAGGTCAAGGTGTTCTCGTCGACGCTGCCGTCCGAGGCGGGTAAAGCGCCCGACGTGTTCTCCACGTTCACGCCGTACCCCGGATCACAAGCCGGTGTCACGTTGGCCACCGGGCTGGTCGAATTCGAGTCAGGGCGCGAGAGCATCGTGACCGCACCAGGCCCCGGCGAACCGCCGCTGATCAAGACGTTCCGGTGGGATCTCTACAAGCCGACCGCGCGTGCCCAGGCCAATGGCACGGCGACACAGGAACATTCGGGTAAGCCGAGCGACCCAAGGATGACATCGCAGTTCATGGCGTACGACGAAAACTATAAGGACGGCGTCGCGGTGTCCGCAGGATGGGTCGCCGGCGGCGAAGGTGGCGCGATGAGCATCATCACCAGCCAGCTCGCCGACAAGGGCACCGTCCGCGTGTGGTCGTCGGGTTCGAAGCTCGACGGACAACCGAAGATGTACCTGGAAAGTCCGAACCACCATGCGGACAACGTCGAGTACGACGAGATCGCCTCGTTCGCACCGTTCGGCGGGGCCACCGCGGGAGCCACGATTGCGACGACCAGCACCGTGTACGGAGCCGATCTGCTGGTGGCCGGGATGACACCCGGCGGGCCGGAGGTCCGCAAGTACTCATTTGATCGCTCGGCGCCCGACGCGACCACCCTGGTACCGAAATTGCTGACCACGCTTCCGCGGATGGCGGCCGGGCCGACACCGCCGTTGGCCGGCCGCTAGGGGAGCTGCCAGAAGACCCGCGTCACGAGATAGAAGAGCACGGTCCAGAAGGTCAGCGCCACAGCGGCGATACCGATACCGCGCCAATTCGTCTTCGCGGCAGGAACTCCCGGTGGAGGCTGCATCCACTGCTTGAGTAGCGGATTGACGTAGTAGGGCATCGTCACGAAGCTCATCAAGAGGCTGGACAGCAGGTTGCCGATCAGCAGGCCCAGCCATAGCGGCATGTGCAGCGGCGACAGTGCCAAGGTGAGGATCACAACCGTCGGGTACAGCCCCACCCACACCGCGATCGACGTCTTGAGTTCCGAAGGCGGGGGAGTGTCGGACCGTTGGTCGTCGAAGGCGAACCAGCTGCCGAACGAGTTGTCGATCGTGCGGGCATGATAGTCCGCGAACCTCGCACCCTCGGCGAGAAGCTGTTTGCGTTCGTCTGACACCAACCAACGGTCGAGATCGTCTGCGCTCTGATAACGATACAGCGCCGTCCACTCCTCCTGGACGCCCTCGACGGGTCGGAACAGCTCGGATCCTCGGAATCCCGGAAAGCTGCTCTCCGCCACCCGAAGCCGCTCTTGCCAGGCGAGAAACTCGTCGACATGGGCAGGGTCGACGCGATGAGTCACCACCACGGTCACCAGCGGGTCCGACTGCCGTGCGGCGCCGCCGATGACCTGTTGTGTGCCTGGGCCGTCGAAGTACTGCTGCGCTTTGGTGAGCAGTTCCTGACGGGTAGCGCTGTTGAGCCAGGCCTGAACATGCGCGATGGAGTCGAAGCGGTAGACGATCACCCAGTCATGCTGCAGTTCGGTGGGATGGTTGATCTCGGCGCCAATGAAGCCGGGGTATTTGGCGGCCTCACGGTTCATGTTCAACTGCCACGCCTCGAACGCCTGCTCCTGTCCCTCCCGAATACGCTGACCGATGATGACCGTCGCTGCAGTGTCGGTGGTGGCGCCTGTCGTGTCCATATGCTGCCAATCAGGTTGCGGGCGTGAGGCTGTGCTCGTTGAGGCGGGCGTAGATGCGTTCCGGTGTGAACGGCAACTCCCGATACCGAACCCCGGTGGCGTCGTGCAGCGCGTTCGCAAGTGCGGGGGCCACCGGGTTGACGTTCGACTCGGCGATGCCCTTCGACTTCATCGGGCCGACCGAGTCATGGGTTTCGACGAGGAGGACCTCGGTGCGCGGCACGTCGGCGTAGGTGGGGATGCGGTAGTTGCGCAGGTTGGGATTGACCATCACCCCGTTGGCGTCGAGGCGGAAGTTCTCGGTGAGTGCGAAGCCGATCGCCTGTGCGACCCCGCCCTCGATCTGGCCGCGCACCTGCTGCGGGTTGATCACGACACCGGGGTCGGTGGCATGCACGCTGTACAGGATGCGGATCTCGCCGGTGATGCGGTGCACGGCGATCCGGAAGCCGTGCGCGTTGGAGGTCACGCTGCGCGGTGAACCATAAGCCTTGCGCGCCACGGTGAACCGCGTGCCGCGTGCCCGAGCGGCCTCCAATACCTGCGCCAGCGTCAACCGGATATCGGCGCACTGCACTCCGTCGTCATCCATCGCGCACGCCGCGACATCGACGCCGGTGTGCCGCGCGGCGAAGTGCAGAATGCTGTCCCGCAGTGCGGTCGCGGCCTTCTGCACGGCGTTGCCGGAGACGAAGAGGCCTGCGCTCGCGAACGCGCCGGTGTCGAATCCCGTCCGGTCGGTGTCCGACTGGACGAGGTGAACACGTGTTGGTGTAGTACCCAGTACGCTTGCCGCGATCTGGACGTGTGCCGTCGATGTGCCCTCACCGAATTCGACTGTTCCCACCGCGATCTCGTAGCTGCCGTCATCGCGCAGGGTGGCCCACGCCTCGGACACATGGTCGGTGGGCGGAGCGGTCTCGTGGATGGAACTCGCGGTGCCTGTGCCGACCGACCACTCGGGTCCCAGGTCCTGCTCGGCCGGCCGGTTGCGCAGCGCGTCGTCGACCATGTCGATGCAGGCGGTCAGGCCGTCCTCGGTGAACGTCACATCCTCGGGGTGTTCACCGATGGCCACCAGCGCGTCGCCGGGTGCTATGACGTTGCGGCGGCGCAACTCCATCGGGTCGAGGTCGAGGGCGAGCGCGAGTTCGGTCATCGCCGACTCCACCGCGAAGGTCGGCTGGGTCATGCCGTAGCCCCGTATCGCCCCGCTGGGCACCGTGTTGGTGTACACCGAGTAGCCGTCGAATCTCTTGTTTGGGCAACGGTATTGCATGATCGCGGCGCCTCCGGCGAACAGCGTCTCACCGCCGTGGTTGCCGTAGGCGCCGGTGTTGGCCACGTTGCGGAATTGAAACGCGGTCAACGTGCCGTCGGCCTTCGCGCCGAGCTTCACGGTGACCTTCATCGGGTGCCGCGGCGAGGCCGTCGTGAACTCCTCCGCCCTGGTGTATTCCCAGCAGACGGGCCGACCGGTGTCCAATGCCGCCAGTGCCACCAGGTCTTCGGCGATGACTTCCTGCTTGCCGCCGAACCCGCCGCCGACCCGCATGCAGAACACCCGCAGCTGATCAGGCCGAAGGCTGAACAGATGGGAGAGTTTGAGTTTGGCGACCGAGGGCGACTGCGAACTGGTTCGCACGTGCAACCGGCCCTCCTCCATCCACGCGATCGACCCGTGCGTCTCGAGGTGGGCGTGCTGGACGCGCGGCGTGTAGTACGTGCCCTCGTGGATCACATCGGCTTCGGCGAATCCGGCGCCGACATCACCCACCTCGCCGTGCAGTTCGAGCAGGATGTTGCGCTCCTTGTCGTGCGGGAACGGGTCGTCATAGCTGTGCAGTTGCGGCGCCCCGTCGGCCATCGCCTCCTCGGGGTCGAAGACCGCTGGCAGGATCTCGTATTCCACGGCGACCTTGCGACAACCTTCTTCGGCGGCGGCCACCGAGTCGGCGACGACGGCCACCACCCGCTGACCCGCGAACCGCATGACGTTGTCCAGCATGTAGGTGTCGTCCGGATCCACCAGATGGTCGGTGTGAATCGCTGTGCTGTACCGCTTTCTGGGCACGTCCTCCCACGTGTACACGCGGTGCACGCCCGGCACCGCGAGGGCAGCCGATTTGTCGATGGACACGACGCGTGCGTGCGCGTGCGGCGAATGCAGCACCTTGAGGTGCAGCATGGCGGGCACTTCGGTGTCCATGGTGAACTCGACGGTCCCGGTCACGACCCCGGCCGCCGCGGGCGCGGCGACACTCGCGCCGACGGCCTCACCGGGGGCGGCGTCCTCGACGGCCCGAACGCCGTGCACGGCGTCCTCGATGGCGCGATATCCGGTGCAGCGGCAGAGGTTTCCCTTCAGCGCCCGAGGAAGGTCCTGCTTCTGCTCATCGGTCAGCGCCGCCGACGTCATGATCATCCCCGCGGTGCAGAAGCCGCATTGAAAGCCAGGCGCTTCGAGGAACTGTTTCTGCATCGGATGCAGATCGTCCGGCGTGCCCAGGCCCTCGATGGTGGTGACCTCGCGGCCTTCGGCGCGGAAGGCCGGCGTGATGCAGCTGTGCACCGGATCCCCGTCGAGCCACACCGTACAGGCACCGCAATCACCTGCGTCACAACCCTTTTTGACGCCGTGACAGCCCAGCGAGCGGACAAAGGTGCGCAGACACTGACCCGGCGCCGGCTCCTCGTCGAAGGTCTTACCGTTCACGGTGTAGGTCATGCCGCCAGCTCCGCCCGAATCTGTTCTGCGTAGTACAGGGCAAGATGGCGTCGGTGACCGGGACTGCCGTTGGGATCGTCGAACCACAGTTCGTCGGGCAGTTCGCCGATGCGGCCCGCCAGCGCATCGGCGTCGGGCGCCGAATCGAAGGCCAGCCGAACAGGACGCGTCGTGCCCGCGGTGATGGTCAGCAGGAGGTCGTCGGCGTCCTGGCCCTGTGTGGCGATCATGAAGATCGTCGAGCGGCCGAGCTTGGTGAGGGTGAAGCGTCTGTGCGCGTGCCGTTTCCGCAACGCGGACGCAGGGATGTCGATCTTTCTCAGTACCTCGCCCGGTCTGAGGATGTTGGCGTTGTTTCCGGTGACGAAATCCGCTGCGTCGACGACGCGCTCGGATCCGTCGGGTGAGCGGAGGGTGTAGGTGGCCTCGAGGGCCACCGTCATGGTGATCATCGGACCCGCGGGCAGCGACATGCAGATGTTGCCCCCGACCGTCGCGGTGTTCCACACCTTGAACGACGACAGGAACGCTTCGCAGCTGATGGTGAACAGCGGGGCCGCGGTCCAGTCGGCGGGCGGGGCGAATGCGTAGAGGTCGCGGATCGTGCACATCGCGCCGATCTCGAGCCCGGATTCACTGGCCGACAAGGTGTCCCAGCCCAGCGGCATCAGGTCGATGAGCCGCCGTAGATGTGGTTGCTGGTCCGAGAACAGCCACGTGCCGCCCGCGAGAAACGCGTCGCCATCGCGCCATTGCGCCCCCGGTGGGTCCGCAGGCTGCCTGACCACCTCGGTGACGGTGTTGAGGTCCATCTTTTCCCCCTTTGGGGATCAGGGTTTTCGCGCGTCGCGGCCACCTGGGCCACCTGAGCCTAGGCCAACTAGGCAATTGTCGCCGAGTAGCTAGATAGTCCGGGCGCGGCTGTAGCGGCAGGCTTTCCACTCGGTGCTCTCGCGGACGAAGTCGACCTCCACGATCGTGGGGTCGGCCTGGTTGGCGGCGGCGAACCGGACGTTGGCGATCGCACTGGACGGCGGATCGCCCGCGACGTCCACCGATATGACGGTGATGCGGGTCGGCCCGTCGGCCTTCCTGCTGTGGTACCAGCCCGCCTCGAAACCGGGGGCCCGGCGCATTGCGGCACACAGGTGTGAGGCGAAGGCGCCGAAGTCCGCGCCGTTGTACGAGGCGTTCATACCGTCGAGCACGGCGCGCACCTGGTCCTCGTCGGTGGACGCGTGCGCAGGGACGGCTGACAGGATCATCAGCGCCGCCGCGACGGACGGCAGGACCGCATGCCGCATTCGTCCAGCGTGACGGACGACGACGGCGCCGATGGGTACGCGTGGACGGCGTGTTGCCCAAATAAGTTAAAGTTGAGCGGAACAGACTCAATCTTGACGGCGTTGAACAACCCGACAAGCATTTCAAGGGTCGTTCGTGCGGCCCTCTGTACACACGGAAGGGGAGGTGTCGTGGACTCGTTCAATCCGACGACCAAGACCCAGGCGGCCCTGACTTCGGCGCTGCAGGCGGCCACTGCCGCAGGCAACCCGCAGATCACGCCCGCCCATTTGTTGATGGCACTGCTCACTCAGAACGATGGCATTGCCGCACCTCTGCTGGAGGCCGTCGGTGTCGAGCCCGCGACAGTGCGCGCCGAGACACAGCGGCTGCTCGACCGGTTGCCCAGCGCAACCGGGTCGAACGCGCAGCCGCAGCTGGCGCCCCAGTCGATCGCTGCGATCACCGCGGCCACCAACCTGGCCACCGAGATGGACGACGAGTACGTCTCGACCGAGCACCTGCTCGTCGGCCTCGCCACCGGCGACTCGGACACCGCCAAGCTGCTCACCGGCCACGGTGCGTCGCCGCAGGCGCTGCGCGAGGCGTTCGTCAAGGTGCGTGGCAGCGCCCGCGTCACCAGCCCGGACCCGGAGGGCACCTACCAGGCGCTGGAGAAGTACTCCACCGACCTGACCGCGCGCGCCCGCGAAGGCAAGCTCGACCCGGTCATCGGCCGGGACAACGAGATCCGGCGCGTCGTGCAGGTGCTGTCCCGTCGCACCAAGAACAACCCGGTGCTCATCGGTGAGCCCGGTGTCGGTAAGACGGCGATCGTCGAGGGCCTGGCCCAGCGCATCGTCGCCGGCGACGTGCCGGAGAGCCTGCGCGACAAGACCGTCGTCTCACTGGATCTCGGTTCGATGGTTGCCGGGTCGAAGTACCGCGGTGAGTTCGAGGAACGGCTCAAGGCCGTGCTCGACGACATCAAGAACTCGGCCGGTCAGATCATCACGTTCATCGACGAGCTCCACACCATCGTGGGTGCGGGCGCCACCGGCGAAGGGTCGATGGACGCGGGCAACATGATCAAGCCGATGCTGGCTCGCGGCGAGCTGCGCCTTGTCGGTGCCACCACGCTCGACGAGTACCGCAAGTACATCGAGAAGGACGCCGCGTTGGAGCGCCGCTTCCAGCAAGTGTTCGTCGGTGAGCCGTCGGTCGAGGACACCGTCGGCATCCTGCGCGGGCTCAAGGACCGCTACGAGGTGCACCACGGTGTGCGCATCACCGACTCGGCGCTGGTCGCGGCCGCGACGCTGTCCGACCGCTACATCACCAGCCGCTTCCTGCCGGACAAGGCCATCGACCTCGTCGATGAGGCCGCGTCCCGGCTGCGGATGGAGATCGACTCCCGGCCCGTCGAGATCGACGAGGTCGAGCGCCTGGTGCGCCGGCTGGAGATCGAGGAGATGGCGCTGGCCAAAGAAGAAGACGAGGCCAGCAAGGAGCGGTTGGAGAAGCTGCGCGCCGAACTCGCGGACTACAAGGAGAAGCTGTCCGAACTGACCACCCGGTGGCAGAACGAGAAGAACGCCATCGACGTCGTCCGCGAACTGAAGGAACAGCTCGAGACGCTGCGTGGTGAGGCCGACCGGGCCGAGCGCGACGGCGACCTGGCCAAGGCGTCCGAACTTCGGTATGGGCGGATCCCCGAGGTCGAGAAGAAGCTCGACGCCGCCATCCCGCAGGCCGAGGCCCGCGAGGACGTGATGCTCAAGGAGGAGGTCGGGCCCGACGACATCGCGGACGTGGTGTCGGCGTGGACCGGTATCCCGGCGGGCCGGATGCTCGAGGGTGAGACGGCCAAGCTGCTGCGCATGGAGGACGAGCTCGGCAAGCGCGTCGTCGGCCAGAAGAAGGCCGTCCAGGCCGTCTCCGATGCGGTTCGCAGAAGCCGTGCCGGTGTCGCCGACCCGAATCGGCCGACCGGGTCGTTCATGTTCCTCGGCCCGACCGGTGTCGGTAAGACGGAGCTCGCAAAGGCGTTGGCGGAGTTCCTGTTCGACGACGAACGGGCGATGGTCCGTATCGACATGAGCGAGTACGGCGAGAAGCACTCGGTGGCCCGCCTTGTCGGTGCGCCTCCCGGCTACATCGGCTACGACCAGGGCGGTCAGCTGACCGAGGCGGTGCGGCGGCGTCCGTACACGGTGATCCTGTTCGACGAGATCGAGAAGGCGCACCCGGACGTGTTCGACGTGCTGCTGCAGGTACTCGACGAGGGCCGGTTGACCGACGGCCAGGGCCGCACGGTCGACTTCCGCAACACGATCCTGATCCTGACGTCCAACCTGGGTGCCGGTGGCTCCGAGGAGCAGGTGATGGCCGCGGTGCGGGCGGCGTTCAAGCCCGAGTTCATCAACCGGCTCGACGACGTGATCATCTTCGACGGGCTGGAGCCCGGCGAGTTGGTCCAGATCGTCGACATCCAGTTGGAGCAGCTGCAGAAGCGGCTGGCGCAGCGTCGCCTCACCCTCGAGGTGTCGCTGCCGGCCAAGCAGTGGCTGGCCCAGCGTGGTTTCGATCCGCTCTATGGGGCGCGGCCGCTGCGGCGGCTGATCCAGCAGGCGATCGGCGACCAGCTGGCCAAGTTGCTGCTGGCCGGTGAGGTGCACGACGGCGACGTCGTGCCGGTGAACGTCAGCGCGGACGGCGACTCGCTGGTTTTGGGTTAACAGCGATTTCGGCGTGCTCGGTCACGTTTAGCGTGACTGAGCACGCCGAAGTCGCAAGATAGGGGTGTGATCACACCCGTTTCCGGTACCCCCAACCTGCTCCTCGGCGCCTACGACCTGGCCACGCTGGGTTACGGCGCCGAGGAGTTCTTCGTCTCAGGCACCGCAGAGTCGTATGCGTCCGACGACACGGCGGACTACACCACCCGCATCGTGGTGCTGCAGCCGATCGATAGCACGGCGTTCAACGGAACCGTCATCGTCGAATGGCTCAACGTCAGCGGCGGGATGGATGCACCGGCGGTGTGGTCCATGGCGCATCGTGAGATCGCCCGCTCGAGTTATGCGTACGTCGGGGTGTCGGCCCAGCACGTCGGCATCGAGGGCGGCACGAGTCTGGTCGGTATCGACATGTCGCTGAAAACCCAGAACGCCGAACGTTATTCGCAGCTGCACCATCCGGGAGACGCATTCTCCTATGACATCTACACCCAGGTCGGACGCCTGATCCGCGGCGGCGCCGTCGACGGGCTCAGTCCGGAAACCGTGCTGGGGGTGGGCGAGTCGCAGTCCGCTGCGTTCCTGTCGACCTACATCAACGTGGTCGATCCGGAAGCCGCCACGTACGACGGGTTCCTCGTGCACTCCCGATTCGGCAATACCGCGCCGCTCGACGGTGTGAGCCTTTTCGAAGAGCACGAATCCACCATGGAGGCTGTCCCGTTTCGGTCCGACCCCCGCGTTCCTGTCCTGGCGTTCATCACCGAGACCGACCTGATCGGCGGCTTCCGGGTCGGGTATCACGCTGTGCGGCAACCGGATAGCGACCGACTGCGGACGTGGGAGTTACCCGGTGCGGCGCACGCCGACAACTACACGATCATCGGGGGTTTCATGGACAGCGGCTCCGTACCGCTGGCCGACCTCGCGGCGACATACACGCCGACCAACGAGCTCATGGGCGAGAAGCTCTCGTACCAGATCAACTTCGGGCCCCAACACCACTACGTCCTGCAGGCCGCCGTCGCGCACCTCAACGACTGGGTGCGCACCGGTAAACCCGCGCCCGCGGCCCCGCCGATCGCGTTGACCGGGTCCGAACCCGTGGTGCCCGAACTCGACGCCAATGGCCTCGCCGTGGGTGGTGTCCGCACGCCCTGGGTGGACGTGCCGACCGCGCGGCTTTCCGGCCTCGCCCCGAACGAGAGCCTGATGTCGTTCATCTTCGGCTCGGGCGAGGTGTTCGACGCCGACACCCTGAGCAGGCTTTATCCCGGCGGTAAGGCCGACTACCTGGAACGTTTCACCGCGGCCCTCGACGAAACGATCGAGGCGGGCTTCATCCTGGCGGCGGACCGCGTCGAGATCCTCGAACTGGCCGAGGCGACCTACCCGGCCTGACCCAGGCGGCCTGACCCCGGGCATCGAAACTGCGGGCAGATCGGGATTTCGCGCCAGTACGCGATCTGTCCGCAGTTTCGGCGGACTCGGGGCTGACAGGACGCTGTGACGCGGCTGTGATCCCCTCGAGTTCGGATTTGAGGGCTACCTGCAAGTAGGCTAGGACGCAATGGTCCCGCTTTGGTTCACGCTGTCCGCGCTCTGTTTCGTGGGTGCGGCGGTTCTTCTATATGTCGACATCGACCGTCGACGTGGGCTGGGACGTCGCCGCAAGTCGTGGGCCAAGTCCCACGGGTTCGACTACGAGCACGAATCGCGTGACATCGTGTCGCGCTGGAAGCGTGGCGTCATGTCGACGGTCGGCGACGTCACCGCCAAGAACGTGGTGCTCGGGCAGATCCGCGGCGAGGCGGTCTTCATCTTCGACCTCGAGGACGTGGCGACCGTCATCGCCCTGCACCGCAAGGTCGGCACCAACGTCGTCGTCGACCTGCGCCTCAAGGGAATCAAAGAGCCGCGCGAGAACGACATCTGGCTGCTCGGCGCCATCGGCCCGCGCATGGTGTACTCGACCAACCTCGACGCGGCGCGGCGCGCGTGCGACCGGCGGATGGTGACGTTCGCCCACACCGCGCCGGATTGCGCGGAGATCATGTGGAACGAGCAGCACTGGACGCTGGTGTCGATGCCGGTCACCAGCACGCGGGCGCAGTGGGATGAGGGTCTGCGTACCGTGCGCCAGTTCAACGACCTGTTGCGGGTGCTGCCGCCGACACCACAGGCCTCCGCCGGCCAGGGCGTCGTGCGCCGCAGCGGATCGCCCAGCCGTCCGATCCAGCCGGCACCGCCGCGTGCCGAAGCCCCCGCCGGCCGCACCGGCGGCACCAACGTCCAGGCACCGCCGCGCCCCGAACCGCACGGCCGTCCCGCGGCGCCGCCCCCGCCGCCGCAGGCGCGCAATGGACGGCAGTCACCGCACTATCAGCGGTAAGTACTCTCTACGGCATGGCACGCCCTGTCGCACTGATCACCGGACCGACATCTGGGCTGGGCGCAGGATTCGCCCGCAGGTACGCCGTCGACGGCTATGACCTCGTGCTGGTCGCGCGCGATGCCGAGCGGCTCGAGCGGCTCGCCGCCGAACTGCACGACGAGGCGGGTGCGAACGTCGAGGTGTTGGTCGCCGATCTCGCTGAGGCCTCCGACCGCGCGAAGGTCGCCGATCGCCTCGCCGCCGGCGTGCGGGTGCTGGTCAACAACGCCGGGTTCGCGACCTCCGGTGAGTTCTGGACATCGGATTTCGCAGTCCTGCAGTCACAACTGGACGTCAACGTCACGGCGGTCATGCAGCTGACGCACGCGGCCCTGCCGCCGATGATCGCCGCGGGCGAAGGCACCATCATCAATGTTGCGAGCGTCGCCGGACTGCTGCCGGGTCGAGGCTCGACCTACTCGGCGTCCAAGGCGTGGGTCGTCTCCTTCTCCGAGGGATTGGCCAACGGTCTCGACGGCACCGGCGTCGGTGTGCATGCGCTGTGCCCGGGCTTCATCCACACCGAATTCCACGAGCGGGCGGGCATCGACATGGCGGGCACACCGTCGATCCTCTGGCTGGAGGTCGACGAGGTCGTTCGCGAGACGATGGCCGACGTCGCACGGGACAAGGTCGTAATCGTGCCCGGCCTGCAGTACAAGGCGCTCACCACCGGCGGCCGCATGGTCCCGCGAAACCTGGTGCGGGCCGTCACGAAAGTCGTCGGCCGCGGCCGCGACAGAACCTGAGTCGCACCTGACGTGTCCGTCCGTTCGGTCCTTGCGGCCCTCACCGCGGTCGTCCTGGCGGCCTCGGCCTGCTCCGGCGACGACGACACCGGCGACATCTACGCCGCGCAGACCGTCGCGATCGGGGAATCACTGGCGATTCTGGGCTGGAACATGTCGGTGTCGAACATGCGGTTCGACGGCGACTACGTCCTGGTCGACGTCGATGCGTCGCCGTCGGGGGACGGTACCAACGCCGATCCGAAGAACCTGCGCTTCGGGCTGTACGGCGCGTTGGCGCACCCGCTCGAGGCCCCCGCGATCGGCGGCTGCCGTGACGTGACCGACCTGGATGTGCAGCCGCTGTCGTCGTCGACACCCGACCGGTTGTCCGGCACGGTGTGCCTGGGGCCGCAGCGCGATCAGACCCAGGTGCGCGGGGTGTACGTGTACTCGACCGCAGACCGGATGCCCGGCACGACGACCGCCTTCCCCGCGGCGTTTCCTGTCGGGCTGCCGCTGACCACCAACGACGACACCGGGCTCACCCTCAAGACCACCAGCGTCGACGCTTTCCGCGAGGACGGCACGATGCTCGACGCCGCCGACCTCGGCGACGTGAATGCGTTCACCGGCGGCGGCTACATGCTGCTGGGTCTCGAGATCACCGGCCCGGCAACGCAATATCGCGATGCGGCACAGCGTCGCGGCGGACCCACGATGGTGCTGATGTCCCCGACGCTGCCGGTGCCGGGGCTGAGCCACCAATGCGACGTCTACGGCGCCTCGGTGTTGGTGCTGCCCGAACGCAGCCGTGGCGCCGTGCAGGTGCGCGTCTCCCTGTGCACGCAGGGCGAGATCAACGAGGCGCTGCTCTACCCGACGTTGTCATTGGTCGGCACCCACGCGGCGTTGTGGACGACCGATGAGTGACGCGGGCCCGACCGAATGGGGCGAGGCCCCCGGCGTCGGTCCGTGGCAGGGACCGCTGCCCGACGATCCGCGCTACGACCCGGTGCTGCTCCGCGACGGTGACACCCGGAATGTCGTTGACGCGTACCGCTATTGGACGCGCGAGGCCATCGTCGCCGACATCGACAAGCGCAGGCATCCGCTGCACATCGCGATCGAGAACTTCGGCAACGACGCCAACATCGGCGCCGTTGTCCGCACGGCCAACGCCTTCGCGGTGGACACCGTCCACATTGTCGGACGGCGCCGCTGGAACCGTCGTGGCGCGATGGTCACCGACCGCTACCAACGGCTGCGGCATCACGACACCACCGCCGAGTTGCTGGAGTTCGCCGCCGACGCGGGGCTGACGGTCGTCGCCGTCGACAACGTGCCCGGCGCCGCCCGCCTCGAGTCGACGCCCCTGCCCCGCGAGTGCCTGTTGATCTTCGGCCAGGAGGGGCCCGGCATCACCGACGAGGCCAGGGCCGGTGCCGCCATGACGGTGTCGATCGCCCAATTCGGCTCGACCCGCAGCATCAACGCCGGCGTCGCGGCCGGCATCGCGATGCATGCCTGGATCGTTCGACATGGGGACATTTCGGCGGCCTGGTAGGGCAGGATCGATCCCATGGATCAGCTATGGGCCAATCGCGCCGGCACTGCCGAGGCGGCGATCACCAAGCGCCATCTGAAGAAGCTCTGGGCCATACCGGGAACCCAGCTCGGTGTCGTCGCCTGGCCCTCTGAACGCAAGTACCGGATGTTCGGCACCTGGCACTACTGGTGGCAGGCCCATCTGCTGGACTGCCTCGTCGACGCCCAGCTGCGCGACCCGCAGCCCGCCCGGAAGGTCAAGATCGCCCGGCAGATTCGGGGGCACCGGTTCCGCAACAACCTGCGCTGGACCAACGACTACTACGACGACATGGCGTGGCTGGCGCTGGCCCTCGAGCGCGCCGGTCGACTCGCGGGTGTCGAGCGAGCCAAGGCGCTCGACACGCTGGCCGAACAGTTCCTCACCGCATGGGTGCCCGAAGACGGCGGCGGCATTCCGTGGCGTAAGCAGGACCAGTTCTTCAACGCCCCCGCGAACGGTCCCGCGGCCATCTTCCTGGCGCGCCACGACCGGCTGCGGCGGGCTCAGCAGATGTCGGACTGGCTCGACGAAACACTGATCGATCCCGAGACCCATCTGGTGTTCGACGGGATCAAGGGCGGGTCGCTGGTACGGGCGCAATACACCTATTGTCAGGGAGTGGTGCTTGGCCTGGAAACCGAACTCGCACAGCGCACCGACGACCCCGACCACGCCAAGCGGGTGCACCGCCTCGTCGCCGCGGTGCGCGACCACATGGCGCCCGACGGCATCATCAAAGGTGCGGGCGGCGGCGACGGCGGACTGTTCAACGGCATCCTGGCGCGGTATCTGGCGCTGGTGGCCACCTCGCTGCCCCAGAACGACTCTGACGACGAGGCCGCCCGCGACACCGCACGCAAGCTGGTGCTGACCTCCGCCGAGGCGGCATGGGAGAACCGGCAGACCGTCGAGGACCTACCGCTGTTTCCCGCGTTTTGGGACCGTATCGCCGAGATCCCCACTGCCGCAGGCAAGAAGGCCGAATTCGTCGAAGGCGCCGTCAACGCATCCGAAATTCCCGAACGCGACCTGTCCGTGCAGTTGTCGGGCTGGATGCTGATGGAAGCAGCCCACGCGGTATCCGACACGTGACAACCGAGCCCACACCGCGAATCGTTCGCCTCTCCGCGCCGCAGTACCTCAAGGCGATGAAGCCTGGCGAAAACGCAGCTGCGGCGTTGCTTCTCGCCTTCACGCTGATCGCCATCCTGTGGGCGAATTCACCGTGGTCACAAACCTATTGGGCGCTTCTGGACACCCATGTGGGAGTCGCCCTAGGCGAACGTCACTTCGACATGACCGTCAAGCACCTGATCAACGACGGCTTGATGACGTTCTTCTTCTTCATCGTCGGACTCGAGGTGACGCGGGAGTTCAAGATCGGCGAGCTGACCGATCGGTCCAGGGCGGCAGTACCCGTCGTCGCGGCGTTCGCGGGCCTCGCGGTCCCCGCCGTCATCTTCCTGCTGCTCAACCCGTCCGGGGAGAACGTCCAGGCCTGGGGTGTGGTGATCTCCACCGACACCGCCTTCCTCGTCGGTGCGCTCGCGATCATCAAGCCGAAATTCCCTGGCCGCCTACGGATCTTCCTGCTGACGCTCGCGGTGGTCGACGACGTCGGCGCGCTGATCGTGATCGCGGTCTTCTACTCCGACGCGCTGCAGGTGGTGCCGCTGATCGTGTCGGCGGTGCTGCTCGTCGTGATCGCGCTGGTGCGGTTTCTGCCCGCCGCACGCGGTCCCGCCTACGCGGTGCTCGGCTTCGCACTGTGGATCGCGCTGTACCTGGCGGGTATTCATCCGACCCTCGCCGGTGTCGCGCTCGCGCTGCTCATTCCGGTGTTCGCCCCTGAGCGCAGGCAGGTCGAAGACGCTGTCGATGTGATCAGAGCGTTTCGGCAGTCGCCGAACTCGCAGTATGCACGGACGGCCACTCGCCGTCTGCGCCAGTCGATTTCCATCAACGAGCGCTTGCAGACCGATGTCGGGCCGTATGTGTCGTTCCTCGTGTTGCCGCTGTTCGCGTTGGTCAACGCCGGGGTTCGACTCGATTCGGCGAGCCTGAATGCGGCGGTTCGCTCGCCGCTGACGTGGGGCATCGTCGCCGGCTTGGTGCTCGGGAAGTTCGTCGGGATCACCGGGGCGACCTGGTTCATGAGCCGCACCGGGCTGGGGCAGCTGGCACCCGGTCTTCGACTGCGCCGCGTTGCCGGCGGCGCGGCACTGTCCGGAATCGGTTTCACCATTTCGCTTTTCATCGTCGACATCGCGATCAGTGAACCGGCCCGGCAGGACCAGGCACGCATCGGCGTCATCGCCGCATCGCTCATCGCATTCGTCGCCGGCTGGGCGATTTTCCACATCACCGATCTGGTCAGTCCGCCCGAACCCATCGGGATGAAGCTCATCCGGCCCATCGATCCCGAACGCGACCACATCAAGGGCAACCCCAACGCTCAGCTCACGTTGGTCGAGTACGGCGATTACGAATGCCCCTTCTGCGGCCGTGCCACCGGCGGAATCGATGAGGTAGGAGCTTATTTCGGCGACGAGCTCTGTTATGTGTGGCGGCACCTGCCGCTGGAACGGGTGCATCCCCGTTCCTTCGACGCGGCGCGCGCCGCCGAGGCCGCCGGCCTGCAGGGCAAGTACTTCGAAATGGGTGCGCAGTTGTTCGCCCACCAGGACGATCTCGAGTGGTCCGATATCTACCGGTACGCCAACGCCATTGGACTGGATCTCGAACAGTTCGATCAGGACGTGCGCGTGCATCCGTCGAAGGTGCTGCACCGTGTTCAGGACGACGCGCAGGACGCCGAGGCGATGGACCTGAACTCGACGCCGACGTTCTTCGTCAACGGCAAGCGGCACAAGGGCCCGTGGGATTCGGCAAGTCTGATCAGGGCACTAGAGGAGGGACGTTCCTAGCTCCAGAGCGTCACATGGATCTTGGGACGGAACCGGGTCACGCCCACTCCGGCGCCACGGATCATGGCCTGGGTGCATCGGGGCGTGGTGATGAAGCGCACCAGTTCGGAGACCGCAGGCTGGCGGGCCGGAGGCGCCAGGGTGAGAGCACACCACTCGCCGGGTACCTGCAGTCCGTCACCTTTAACGTGGACAAGTCGACCCGCCGCGAGATCCTTATTGACCGCGAATCCGATCGCCAGCGTGACGCCGCCGACTCTTCGCACCTCTTCCAGTGCGGCGGCATCGCTCTGGAAGATCCGCTGCGCGGACTCCGGAATCGCCAAATCTTTCAGCATCGAAGCGATCTCGCCGTCAGCGCTTCCCGCCGAGGGGCCGAGCATCCACTTCTGTTCGTGCAGCATCGGCCGCGACGGCCCCGATGCCTGCGCGGATGCCAGCGGACTGTCGGGCACTGTCACGGTGAGGATTTGGTAATTCAGAAACGGCCGCACGACTATCGCGTCGTCCGAACCGCCGTCGGTGGCTGCAGGTCCGAGTGCGATGTCGACCGCGCGCGAGGTGATCAGTTCCCGGAATCTGCTCGCCGGGTGAACGCTCAGCTCGACCGACAAATCCTTGGCACGCGACGAGAACAACTCGATCAGCCCTGGCGCTGCATGCTCGGCGAAGCCGCTCGATGCAGCAATGCGCAACAGGCGCCGACCATGCGCTGCCTCGGTGACCTCGATTGCCGTTTGCTGTTGCAGGCCGAGGATCTCGACGGCGCGGCTGGCCAGCCGCAATCCACCCGGTGTGAATGCGAGGCCGGCAGCAGTCCGGGAGAACAGCGGGTCGTCGAGCTCCTTGCGCAGCTGTGCGACGTGCATCGAGATCCCGGCGTCGGACATGCCGAGTTCCTCCGCGGCCGCCCGTACCGAACCCAGGCGGACGACGGCCGAAAAGGCCCGAAGCTGAGCCGGTGTCACGAATCGAGCTTACGTTGGGCATACATTGGGCAGTGTGCGAGACGTCTTGGGCGATCTCCTGAGAGTATGGCGAACTGGCGGTACAGCCGGCGTCGGCACAGTGGTGCGCACATTTCGCTCGGCACCGCGGCCACCCGGTGCTGCCATGGTGGTGGCGCCGGACGGGACGGTCAGCGGTTCGGTCTCCGGCGGCTGTGTGGAGGGCGCCGTTTACGAGCTGGCCGCCGAGGTGATCCAGACCGGCATTCCGGTACTCGAGCGGTACGGCGTCAGCGATGACGACGCGTTCGCGGTAGGTCTCACGTGTGGCGGCATCCTCGATGTCTTTGTGGAGCCGATCTCGCGTACGACGTTTCCACAACTCGACACGGTGGCCGAAGACATCGAGAGCCATCGTCCGGCCGCCATCGCCACCGTGATCGCGCACCCAGATCCGCGCCGGGTCGGCGGCCGGATCGTCGTGCGGCCGGAGGCGGTCGAGGGATCTCTGGGCTCGAAACGCGCCGATGCCGCCGTCACCGACGATGCACGCGGATTTCTCGCGAACGGACGGGACGGTGTGCTGACGTACGGGCCCGACGGACAGCGCCGCGGCGAGGGCATGGAGGTGTTCATCGCCAGCTTCGCTCCGCGGCCGCGAATGCTGGTTTTCGGTGCCATCGACTTTGCCGCCGCCGTCGCGCGGCAGGGGTCGTTTCTGGGCTATCACGTCACCGTTTGCGACGCTCGGCCGATGTTCGCGACCAGGACCAGATTCCCTACCGCGGACGAGGTGGTCGTCGACTGGCCGCACCGCTATCTGGCGGCGCAGGTCGACACCGGAACAATCGACCGTCACACGGTGATCTGTGTGCTGACCCACGATCCGAAGTTCGATGTGCCGTTGCTGGAGGTCGCACTGCGGCTGCCGGATGTTGCGTACATCGGCGCGATGGGGTCGCGTCGCACCCATGCTGACCGTCTTGCACGCCTGCGGGAGGCGGGGCTGGCCGAGTCGGAACTGGCCCGGCTGGCCAGTCCGATCGGACTCGACCTCGGCGCACGAACACCGGCGGAAACCGCGGTGTCGATCGCCGCGGAGATCGTCGCCCGGCGGTGGGGCGGCGGTGGACGCCCGCTGGGTGACATCCAGGGGCGAATCCACCATGAGCAGGGGTTTGACGATGGCGAAGGCGGTCCTGACGGCGATGCGGACACCGAGTTAAGCGATTCCTTAACCGGCTATTGACGGTGCCGCAAGGACGGCTGACACTGGCAATCTCAGCCCATCCTGTGAGGTGAGTCACATGCAGGTTCCCGGACCTTTTGAGTACGAACGCGCCACCAGCGTCGACCACGCGATTGGGCTTCTCGACCGGCTCGGTGATGCGGCGAAGATCGTGGCAGGCGGCCACAGCCTGCTGCCGATGATGAAGCTGCGCATCGCCAACCCGGAGTATCTGGTCGATATCAACGATCTGGTCGGCGAGCTCGGGTACATCGTGATCCAGGGCGGAGGGCAGACCGGGGCCCGTGCGCGCATCGGGGCGATGACCCGGCATCGGGAAGCTCTCGACTCGGACGAGTTGGCCGCCGTGTGCCCGATCTTCCGTGACGCCGAGCGGGTGATCGCCGATCCCGTCGTGCGCAATCGCGGGACGGTGGGCGGATCGCTGTGTCAGGCTGACCCGGCCGAAGACCTCACGACGGTATGCACTGTGCTGAACGCCCTGTGCGTAGCTCGCGGCCCGTCAGGGGAGCGACAGATTCCAATCGACGAGTTCCTCGTGGGCCCGTATGAGACATCACTCGCGCCCAACGAGATTCTCGTCGAGGTACAGATCCCGTTGCAGCAGAACACTTCCAGTGCTTATACCAAAGTGGAGCGCCGCGTGGGTGACTGGGCTGTTGTAGCGGCAGGCGCGGCGGTGACTCTGGACGGCGAAACTGTTGCGGCGGCCCGGGTGGGCCTGACGGCCGTCAACGCCGACGCGGATGCGTTGGCCGCGGTCTGTCAGGACCTTGTTGGTAGGCCCGCCACCGAAGAGAGTTTCGCCGACGTCGGCCGTGGTGCCGCATTGGCCTGTGAGCCGACCACCGACATGCGGGGCAGTGCGGAGTACAAGCGCCATCTCGCATCCGAACTGACGATCCGGACTCTCCGCACCGCCGTCGAGCGGGTGCGCAACGCGTCGACAGCCGGAGGGAACTAGGCCATGCAGGTAACGATGACGGTCAACGGTGAGAAAGTGACCGCAGAAGTCGAACCCCGCACGCTGCTCGTGCACTTCTTGCGGGATCAGTTGCGGCTCACCGGCACTCACTGGGGATGCGATACCAGCAACTGCGGTACGTGTGTGGTGGAGATGGATGGCGAGCCGGTGAAGTCCTGCACGGTGCTCGCGGCAATGGCGAACGGCCGGAGCATCGGCACCGTGGAGGGTATGGCCGTCAACGGTGAACTCGACCCTGTGCAGGAGGGTTTCATGCAGTGTCACGGGTTGCAATGTGGTTTCTGCACCCCGGGAATGATGATCACCGCCCGGGCCCTTCTCGACCGCGTTCCCGACCCCGACGAGGACACCATCCGCGAGGCCATCTCTGGCCAGATCTGCCGCTGCACCGGCTATACGACGATTGTGCGTTCCATCCAGTGGGCCGCAGAAGCGCGCCGCGCTGCGCGCGAGGAGGTGTCCAACGCATGACCGCGACAGAAGTACGCCTCGAAGAGCAGGCTGTCGACAACGACCAGAAGCCATGCGGGCACGGCCGGATGCTACGCAAGGAGGATCCGCGCTTCATCCGCGGCCGCGGTAACTACGTCGACGATGTGCAGTTGCCGGGGATGCTCCACCTTGCGATCCTGCGCTCCCCGTACGCGCACGCCCGCATCTCCAGCGTCGATACCAGTGCGGCACAGGCACATCCGAAGGTCAAGGCGGTGGTCACCGGCGCCGACCTGGCGGAAAAGGGCCTGGCGTGGATGCCAACCCTATCCAACGATGTACAGGCGGTGCTCGCTACTGACAAGGTTCGATTCCAGGGTCAGGAGGTGGCGTTCGTCGTCGCCGAGGACCGTTACTCGGCCCGGGATGCTTTGGAACTGATCGACATCGAATACGAGCCATTGGACCCCGTCATCGACGCGCGCAAAGCCCTCGACCCCGATGCGCCGGTGATTCGCACCGATCTGGATGGCAAAGCCGACAACCACTGCTTCGACTGGGAGACCGGTGACGCAGCGGCCACCGAGGCCGCGTTCGCCAAGGCAGATGTCGTCGTCAAGCAGGAGATCGTCTATCCGCGTGTGCATCCTGCGCCGATGGAAACCTGTGGCGCCGTTGCCGATCTGGATCCGGTGACCGGCAAGCTGACGCTTTGGTCGACCACGCAGGCTCCCCACGCGCACCGCACCCTGTACGCATTGGTAGCCGGCCTGCCCGAACACAAGATCCGGGTGATCTCACCCGATATCGGCGGCGGGTTCGGCAACAAGGTGCCGATCTACCCCGGGTATGTGTGCGCGATCGTCGGATCGCTCCTGCTCGGTAAACCGGTCAAATGGATGGAGGACCGCAGCGAGAACCTCACGTCCACCGGATTCGCCCGCGACTACATCATGGTCGGCGAGATCGCCGCCACGTCCGACGGCAGGATCCTGGCGATCCGTTCGAACGTGTTGGCCGACCACGGCGCATTCAACGGCACCGCCGCGCCGGTCAAGTACCCGGCCGGCTTCTTCGGGGTGTTCACCGGCAGTTACGACATCGAGGCGGCGTACTGTCACATGACGGCGGTGTACACGAACAAGGCGCCCGGCGGGGTTGCGTATGCCTGCTCGTTCCGCATCACCGAAGCGGTCTATTTCGTCGAACGGCTGGTGGACTGCCTGGCCTTCGAATTGAAGGTGGATCCCGCTGAGCTCAGGTTGCGAAACCTGTTGAAACCAGACCAGTTTCCCTACAAGTCCAAGACCGGCTGGGTGTACGACTCGGGCGACTACGAGAAGACCATGCGACTGGCCATGGACATGATCGGCTACGACGCGCTCCGCGAGGAGCAGAAGCGAAAAAGAGAAAACGGCGAGTTGATGGGCATCGGCATGTCGTTCTTCACCGAAGCCGTCGGCGCCGGTCCACGAAAGGACATGGACATCCTCGGCCTCGGCATGGCCGACGGCTGTGAGCTGCGGGTGCACCCGACGGGCAAAGCTGTGGTGCGGCTATCGGTTCAGAGTCAGGGACAGGGTCACGAGACGACGTTCGCCCAGATCGTCGCCGAGGAACTCGGCATTCCACCGGACGACATCGACGTCGTGCACGGCGACACAGACCAGACGCCGTTCGGGCTGGGTACCTACGGCAGTCGCTCCACGCCTGTATCGGGGGCGGCGGCCGCGCTGGTGGCGCGCAAGGTCAGGGACAAGGCCAAGATAATCGCCGCTGGCATGCTGGAGGCCTCGATCGCCGACCTGGAGTGGACCAAGGGGTCTTTCCGTGTCAAGGGTGATCCGTCGGCATCGGTGACGATCGCCGACATCGCGATGCGCGCCCACGGTGCGGGCGATCTGCCTGACGGTTTGGAGGGTGGGCTGGACGCCCAGATCTGCTACAACCCGGAGAATCTCACCTATCCGTACGGTGCGTACTTCTGTGTCGTCGACATCGACCCGGGAACCGCGGTGGTCAAGGTGCGGCGGTTCTTGGCAGTCGACGACTGCGGCACCCGCATCAATCCGATGATCATCGAGGGCCAGGTGCACGGCGGCATCACCGACGGTATCGGGATGGCGTTGATGGAGTTCATCGCCTTCGACGAGGAAGGCAACTGCCTGGGTGGTTCGCTGATGGACTATCTGATCCCGACCGCGATGGAGGTACCGCACTTCGAGACGGGATTCACCGTGACACCGTCGCCGCACCATCCCATCGGAGCCAAAGGAGTTGGTGAATCCGCCACTGTCGGATCACCTCCCGCGGTCGTCAACGCGGTGGTAGATGCGCTGGCGCCGTTCGGAGTTCGGCATGCCGACATGCCACTGACCCCGTCGCGGGTGTGGGAAGCAATGCAGGGCAGAGCGACCCCCCCGATCTGATAGGAGCGACGATGAAAGTGAGTGAACGTGTCGCGCAGCTGCGGACTGCGCGGACACCCTTCGTGCACGCCACCGTCGTGCGTGCTCAGCACCCCACCTCTGCGCGCCCCGGTGACGAGGCCATCCTGCTCTCTGACGGCACGATCGAAGGCTTCGTGGGCGGCCAGTGCGCGCAGAACTCGGTCCGCAAGGCGGCTTTGGGTGTGCTTCAGACGAATGAGAGCGTGCTGCTGCGGGTGCTGCCCGACGGTGATGTGCACTTCCCCGAGGCGCCAGGCTCCTGTGTCGTGGTCAATCCGTGCCTGTCCGGCGGTGCGTTGGAGATTTTCCTGGCTCCAGAGCTCCCGGTTCCGTTGATCGGCATCTGCGGTGCCACCCCGATCGCGGACGCGCTGGCCGATATCTGCGGAGTGCTCGGTTACGAAGTACAACGCGACGATGACGGTGCGGTAGCTGGATCGCCGCCGACGGCAGTGGTGATCGCGACACACGGGGGACCGGAGGCCGAGACGATCATGGCGGCCCTGGAGGCGGGCATCGGGTACATCGGCCTGGTGGGAAGCAAGGTTCGTGGCCGCGCTATCCTCGACCAACTCGAGCTCGACGAAGCCGAGCGATCCCGGGTGCACACCCCAGTCGGTCTGCCTATCGGCGCCAAGACTCCGTCCGAGATCGCGATTTCCATTCTCGCCGAAGTCATCCGCGAGATCCGGATGGAGTCTTTAGCCACTGACTGCCAATCACTACACACGTCTGATGTGGAAGCATGCCACGGTCACAGGTGACCGGTGTCGTGCTGGCTGCGGGTGCATCGCGCAGGCTCGGGACACCTAAACAGCTACTGCCACTTGGTGAGACGACCGTGCTGGGTGCCACTCTCGAGGTTGCGCGCAGCTGTCCGTTCGACCAACTCATCGTCACCCTCGGTGCGGCGGAGGACGATATCCGGAAAGCGGTGCCGCTGGACGGTCTGGACGTCGTGATCGCCGACGACGCGGCATCGGGATGCTCGTCATCCTTACGCACTGCATTGCGTTCGGTTGATCCCCGGGCGAACGGGATCGTGCTGATGCTCGGCGATCAGCCTGGGGTGACACGATCGACGGTGACAAAACTGATCGCATCGGGACGAGACACACCGGTCGCGGTGTGTCGGTACTCCGACGGCATTGGTCACCCGTTCTGGCTGAGCCGTACGACGTTCGACGATCTCGCTCAGCTGCACGGAGACAAGGGCGTGTGGCGGGTGGTGGAATCTGGACGGTTCGATGTGCGACGTGTCGCCATCGACCACCCCATTCCCTCAGACGTCGACACATGGGACGACTACCGGCGGCTGCGGGCTTCGGTGGCCCCATGACCGAATCGTCACCGGTTCTGTTCGACGATGTCGATGACGTGGTCCGTCGTTTTGACGCGCACAACTATCTTCTCGACGACGGTACCGCCTCGGCGATCTACCTCGCCATCACGCTCGGTCGCCCGCTGCTGTTGGAGGGTGAGCCAGGTGTCGGCAAGACAACTGCAGCCAAAACTCTTGCTGCGGTGTTGGATACACCCCTCATACGCCTGCAGTGCTATGAAGGACTGACGGCAAGCGAGGCCTTGTACGACTGGAACTACCAGCGTCAGTTGCTGAGCATCCGACTGGCCGAGGCGCGCAGCGAAGGCCTTGCCGAGGCAGATCTGTATACCGAGAACTATTTGGTGGACCGGCCCATTCTGCAGTGTGTTCGTTACCGTGGCCCACGCACACCGGTGCTGCTCATCGACGAGATCGACCGCGCGGATGACGAATTCGAGGCTCTGCTGCTGGAATTCCTCGGTGAGGCGACGGTCACCGTACCCGAGTTGGGCACGTTTGCTGCCGCCCGCCCACCTGTCAGTGTGCTGACGTCCAACCGCAGTCGGGATCTTCACGATGCGTTGCGCAGGCGCTGCCTTTACCACTGGATCGACTACCCCGAGCCTGCGCGTTCGGTTGCAATTGTGCGCCGCACCGTGCCCGGCGCGACGTCTGCGCTGATAGAACAGGCCACCCAGTTCGTCGGCGATGCACGCGGTCTGGATCTGGACAAGCCGCCAGGTATCGCCGAGACGATCGATTGGGTGGCGGCACTGGTCGCCCTCGAGGTCGCCGACCTGGCCTGTGTCGAGGCCGTGGCCAGCCTCGGCGCGATAGCCAAGACGCCCGATGACCGTGATGCGATCTCGACCGCGTTCGAGGACTACACGAAAGGTTTGTGCCGATGAAGATTGCCAACGAGTTCACCGTCAGTGCACCTGTCGCACAGACCTGGGATGTGCTCACCGACCTCGAGCAGGTGGTTCCGTTGATGCCCGGCGCGCAATTGGTCGGCCAGGAAGGGGACGAATACCTCGGCAAGGTGAAAGTCAAGGTCGGACCGGTCACCAGCGAGTTCAGCGGTAAGGCGCGCTTCGTGGAGCGGGACGGCGACGCGCACCGGGCCGTTGTCAATGCGCGGGGCAAAGAGGCGCGCGGCACGGGCAACGCGGCCGCGACAATCACCCTGTCCGTGCACGATGCCGGTGAGCGCAGTCGTGTCAGCATTGACACCGATCTCAAGATCGTCGGCAAGCTGGCGCAATTCGGCAGCGGGATGCTGCAACAGGTGTCGGAGAAGCTGCTCGGCGAGTTCGTCGACTCGCTGGAGGCACGGTTGGCAGGCGGCCAGGAAAGCGGCGCCGACGCGATTGCGGCCGCACCCAAAGGCAATTCCGTACCGGCGCAGGCCCCACGGCCTGCACAACCGTCGGAACCGGAGCCCATCGATCTGGTGGCACTCGCGGGCGGGGGTGCGTTGAAGAAGTACGCGCCTGCGGTGTTTGGTGTGATCGCGCTGGCCGCAATCGCGTTCATTCTCGGGCGCCTACGGATCGCACGTAGGGGCCGGTGACCACCCCACTCGTGTTCCGCGGCGTCGACCTCGCCGCGTTCGCCGTAGCGTTGGTGGCACGGTTGCGCGCCGGTGGCGTCGTTGTGTCGGCCAGCGGCCCAGCACAATTCGTCGAAGCGCTACACCACCTCTGGCCGGCAACTCGGACACAGTTGTATTGGAATGCCCGCCTGACATTGGTGAACCGCGCCGAGGACCTGGAGGGCTTCGACGCGGTCTTCGAGTCGGTTTTTCTCAACGCGGTACTGGGACTCGACCCACCCGGGCTCAAAAGGAGCCTGGGTACCACGACGGCCGCCGACCCCGGCGTGCCGGGCCGCGATCACCCGATGGCCGAGGGTGGCCTGCCGTGGACCACCTTGCCCAAGTCGATCACCGCCGCCGCCCAGACCCATCGCAGCGACATCGGTGTCCCCGAGCAGTTGCCCAGTCGCATCGTTGCGCGCTCTGACGAACCGTTCGAGCGGTTCGACCCCAGCGATCTGCGGTTGATCGGGGTGTGGCTGGAGCGCGCGGCGGCTCGCTGGCCCCGCCGTCGCAGCCTGCGTAAGGAGTCGAATCCGCACGGCAAGCGGATCGATCTGCGTCGAACCATGAAGTCATCGAGATCGACCGGATGGGAGCCGGTTCGCCTCGCCAGAACGCGCTACCGCACGCGTCCGCGGCGGGTGGTGCTGCTGTGCGATGTCAGCAGGTCGATGCAGCCCTACGCCACGGTCTACCTGCATCTGATGCGCGCGGCGGCCTTGCGCCAGAAGGGGGTCCGGCCCGAAGTGTTCGCGTTCTCGACCTCGCTGACGAGGTTGACGCCGGCACTGTCCCATCGGTCGGCCGAAGTGGCGCTGGCCCGCGCCAACGCCAAGGTCGCCGACCGCTACGGAGGAACACATTTGGGACGCTGCGTCGTCGAATTGCTGTCAACGCGGCACGGCGACGACCTGCGCGGCGCGGTGGTGATCATCGCCTCCGACGGCTGGGACAGCGACCCTCCCGAGGTGTTGGGCGGGGCGATGGCACGGGTGCGCCGTCGGGCGGAAACGGTGGTGTGGCTCAACCCGCGCGCGGCGCACCGCGACTTTGAGCCGCTCGCCGCGTCGATGGCCGCCGCCCTCCCATACTGCGATTTGTTCCTTGCCGCTCATTCGCTGACCGGACTGCGCGACCTGTTTGCGGCGTTGTCCACCCCGAATTCGCGCCGGCTAGCCTGATCTTTGAGCGGACGCCATTACTGTTCTGCTGACGAACAGTCGCGCACTCGTCACAGGAGCGTCCACCGGCCTGGGTGAGCAATTCAGCCACCTTTTCGCCGCCGACGGTATCGATATCGCGATCACGTCGTCACCACGCAGCGCCGTTCGGCTCGAGAAGCTCGCCGAAACGCTACGCACGCGTTATGGCGTTGGTGTACAGACCATCTCGATCGATCTTGCGACTCCCGGCGCCGCTGCGCAGCTGTACGACGCGGTGACTGTCGAGGCGCCGATCGACTACCTGGTCAACAACGCGGCGTTCGGAATCGTCGGCATCCCGCTTCAGCAGTACGCGCAGGGTGACCTGTCGCGGATGGTTCAGGTCAATGTGACCGCACTGGCCGAGTTGACCGAAGCCTGCGTGCGCGACATGGTCGCCCGCGGCTCGGGCCGGATTCTGAATGTCAGCTCCATCTCGGGCTATGTCGTGCCGCATGGTGTCGAGTGCGGCTATGCCGCGTCGAAGGCGTTCGTCGTCAGCTTCTCCGAATGCCTGGCACAGGATCTCAGAGGCACTGGCGTCACGTGCACCCATCTCGCGCCAGGGCCGACGCGCACCGAGTTCTTCGACACCGCGGGCCTCACCGACACCCGTCGGTTGGAGCCGATGATGATGGACGCCGCACCGGTGGCACGAGCGGGATACGAGGCGATGATGGCCGGCAAACCGGCATGCATTCCCGGCGTGGCGAACAAGCTGATGCGGGCGATGATGCGGTTCGCGCCGTCGCGGCGGTTCACAGCTTTGGCGTCGGGTATGGCCGTACGCCGTTGAGGATCAGGCGGTTTCGCCCGCCTCGCGCTTGGCCGCCTTCCGCCGCCGGTACCACTCGATGAACATCGGCAGCACGGAGACCACCACGATCGCGATCACGATCGGCTCGAGGAGGTCCTGGATGATCTCGAACCGGCCGAGCCAGTAGCCGAGCAGTGTCAGCCCGACTCCCCACACGACTGCGCCGAGGACGTTGAAGAACGTGAATGCCGGGTAGCTCATCCGCGCCGCGCCCGCGGTGAGCGGGGCCAGCGTCCGCACAATCGGCACGAACCGCGCGACGACGATGGCGAACGGGCCGCGCTGTTCGAAGAAGGCATGCGCCTCGTCGAGGTAGCGCTGCTTGAGCACCTTGGCATCCGGTTTGAACATCGCCGTGCCGATGTTGCGGCCGATCCAGTAACCGACCTGGCCGCCGAGAATCGCGGCGATCGGGATGAACAACAACAGCTGCCAGAGCTGGAAGTTGATCGGGTCGCCCCCCTCGTCGGCCAGCGCCTGGGTGCCCGCGGCCAGCATGCCCGCCACGAACAGCAGCGAATCGCCAGGTAGGACCGGGAACAGCACACCCGATTCGACGAAGATCACCACCAGCAGGCCCACCAGCGCCCAGCCGCCGAAGTACCCGAGCAGTGTCATCGGGTCCAGGAAGTCCGGCATGAGTGCCAACTGGTCGGCAGCCGCCAGGGCGGAGGTGGTCACAAGGCCCCAAGATACCGGTCGGGCGGCCCCGCACCCGAAACGTCGATGCCAGACGCCCTTTTTGCCCAGCGGCGACGCACAGGCCTCGTTAGTGTCGGGTATGTCCACTCACAAGGCCGTTCAGGTCGCATCCGCAGGTGCATCGTTGACCCTCACGGATGTCGAGACCAGCTCACCGCCGCGGGACCACGTCCGCATCGCCGTCGCGGCCTGTGGCGTGTGCGGCACCGATCAGGGGGTCGTCCATGGCGGCTTCCCCGGTATGACCTGGCCGGTGACACCCGGCCACGAAGTGGCGGGTACGGTCGCCGAGCTCGGCGAGGGTGTCGACAACTTCGCGGTGGGGGACCGGGTCGCGGTGGGGTGGTTCGGGGGCAACTGCAACAAGTGCGTGCCGTGCCGCAAGGGCAAGTTCATGCAGTGCGTCAACTTCGAGGTGCCCAGCCTGGCGTACCCCGGCGGATACGCGGAGTCGCTCGTCGCGCCGGCCACCGCTCTGGCGCGAATCCCGGACGCGCTGTCCTTCGTCGAGGCGGCACCCATGGGCTGTGCGGGTGTGACGACGTTCAACGCGCTTCGGCAGACGGCCGCCGTGGCAGGCGACCTCGTCGCGGTGCTCGGAATCGGCGGGCTCGGCCATCTCGGCGTTCAGTGGGCCAGGGCAATGGGTTTCGAGACCGTCGCGATCGCCCGGGGCGCGGCCAAGGCCGAGGACGCCAAACAGCTTGGCGCACACCATTACATTGATTCGACGGCAGAAGATGTCGCCGGTGCGCTGCAGGACCTGGGCGGTGCGGCAGTCGTGCTTGCCACCGCGGCGAACTCGGCGGCCATCGGCCAGACTGTCGGTGGTCTCGGCCCGGAAGGCGAGCTCATGGTCGTCGGGGTGTCGGCCGACCCGCTGCCGATCAGTCCGGCGGACCTGATTCTGACGGGACGCCGGGTGACCGGCCATCCGTCCGGGACGTCGCGTGACGTCGAGGAGACCATGCACTTCGCCGTGCAATCCGGCGTGCGCGCCTGGGTCGAGGAGCGCCCACTCGTCGACGCCGCCGAGGTGTACGCCGCCATGGAACAGGGTCGGGCCCGTTATCGCGGCGTCTTGACCGTGTGAGGTCGCCGCGTTCCTGAGACAATCGCAGCACGCATTGATCGCCGAGAGGAATCCTCATGCCCATCGCAACACCCGAGGTCTACGCGGAGATGCTGAGCCGGGCCAAGGAGCATTCGTTCGCCTTTCCCGCCATCAACTGCGTGGGATCGGAATCGGTCAACGCGGCCATCAAGGGTTTCGCCGACGCGGGTAGCGACGGCATCATCCAGTTCTCCACCGGAGGCGCCGAGTTCGCCTCGGGTCTCGGCGTCAAGGACATGGTCACGGGAGCGGTCGCGCTCGCCGAGTTCACGCATGTCATCGCCGAGAAGTATCCGATCACGGTGGCCCTGCACACCGACCACTGTCCGAAGGACAAGCTGGACACCTACGTCAGGCCGCTGCTCGCGATCTCGCAGAAGCGGGTCGCCGACGGGGGTAACCCGCTGTTCCAGTCGCACATGTGGGACGGCTCGGCGGTCCCGATCGACGAGAACCTCGAGATCGCACGCGAGCTGCTCAAGGAGGCGTCGGCGGCCAAGATCATCCTCGAGATCGAGATCGGTGTGGTCGGCGGCGAGGAAGACGGTGTGGCCCACGAGATCAACGACAAGCTCTATACGACCCCAGAGGATTTCGAGAAGACCATCGA
This sequence comes from Mycobacterium barrassiae, assembly GCF_025822765.1. GTDB lineage: Bacteria > Actinomycetota > Actinomycetes > Mycobacteriales > Mycobacteriaceae > Mycobacterium > Mycobacterium barrassiae. Next base: position 97,450 of record NZ_JACKUK010000033.1, read on the forward strand.
GGCGCTGGGGGCTGGCGAGCACGGCAAGTATCTGCTCGCCGCGACGTTCGGCAATGTGCACGGGGTCTACAAGCCGGGCAACGTCAAGCTGCGTCCCGAGGTGCTGGCGGAAGGGCAGAAGGTAGCCGCCGCAAAGCTCGGATTACCCAGTGACGCAAAGCCTTTCGACTTCGTCTTCCATGGTGGCTCGGGCTCGCTGAAGTCAGAGATCGAGGATTCGCTGCGGTACGGCGTGGTGAAGATGAACGTCGACACCGACACGCAGTACGCATTCACACGTCCCGTCGCCGGGCACATGTTCACCAACTACGACGGTGTGCTCAAGATCGACGGCGAGGTCGGCAACAAGAAGGCCTATGACCCGCGCAGCTATCTGAAGAAGGCCGAGGCGTCGATGACCGAACGTGTCATCGAGGCGTGCAGAGACCTGCACAGCGCGGGCCGGTCAGTCACAGCCGGCTGAGCCGGCAATTCAGCCTGAGCCGGCTAGCTGGTCGGCGCCTGGCAGATCTTCCACTGGTCGTCGCGGAACTCGAGATCAAGGCTGCGCGTCGACCGGGTCTGTGGGGCGTACGCCATGAAGGTCGTCACGTTGGCCTCGGCATGGTCCCCGTTGACGACCACCTGGTCGACGCTGGCGATGACGGGGTACCGCTTGGCTGCCGCGATGCGGGCGTGGGTATCGCTCCACACGCGGTCGTTGTAGCTGACGTAGGTGTCCCGAACACCGCCGCAGGTGATGGTGCGCAGCGTGGCCAGGTCGCCCTTGGCGATCGCGACGTCGTAGTCCTCGATGGTCTTACGGACCAGGTCCTCCTGAGACACCTTCGGCTCGGAATCGCGGGTCAGCAGGATGGTGCCCAGCACCGCGACGGCCACCAGCGCCGCGATCACCAACAGCACCGCGATCACCCAACCCCAGCTGCGACTCTTCGGCTTCGGAGGTTTGGGTGCATCGCCGCGTGGTGGAATGACTTGCGGTGTAACGCTTTTCACGGCGGGCGCGGCTGCCGTCTCCATCACCTCGGTCGGCGGGTCGAACGGAGTGTCGATGCGTGTCGTCGTGCCCGCGTCGAACGCGGAGGGTGCCGTGTACCGCCGCTCCGGTTCTTCCGGGGCCTCGGTGGAGATCACCTCGGTCACGGGGTCGTGGTCGTGCGCAGCCTCCCCGGCCTGCTCGACGGCCTCGGATTCGTCAGCGGGCTGGCGGTCTGCGGCGTCGGTCGCCTCACCGGTGACCTCATCCGGCTGGTCAGGCCCTTGGGGATTCGACATGGCAGCTGCAGCCCTCCGTTACAACGCTTCGGCCGCAAAGCTTAACCATCCGGGGGAACGGTCGCCGGTAGCCGCACGGCACAATGGGGCCATGACGCGGATGGGTGATCTTCTCGGACCGGATCCGGTCCTGCTTCCAGGTGACCCGGCGGCCGAGGCCGAACTGGCCGCCGACGAAAACCCCGCCATCGTCGCCGCCGCGCATCCGTCGGCATCGATCGCGTGGGCCGCGCTTGCCGAGGATGCACTGGCCGACGACATGGCCATCACGGCGTACGCGTACGCCAGGACGGGCTATCACCGCGGGCTCGATCAGCTGCGGCGCAACGGGTGGAAGGGATTCGGTCCGGTTCCGTACCGCCACGAGCCCAACCGCGGGTTCCTGCGGTGCGTGGCGGCACTGGCGCGCGCCGCGGATCAGATCGGCGAGACTGACGAGTATCAGCGCTGCTTGGATCTGCTTGACGACTGCGATCCCGAGGCCCGCTCGGCGCTCGGACTGAACTGACCGCGGAAGGTCAGGACTCCGCCTCGCACTTGCAGTCGGCGGCGCCCGCCGGCGGTTCGACCTGAACCGTGGCATGGTCCAGGCCGCGCGCCGTGAGCACTGCGCGCGCGTCGTCGAGCACCAGCGCGGCATCCCGCTCGCTGGTCAGGTGCGCGGTCACCATGTCCTTACCGGGTACCAGGGTCCACACGTGCAGGTCGTGGACCTCGGTCACGCCGTCGACCGCGCACAGCGCACTGCGAAGCTCGTCGACGTCGATGTGCGCAGGTGACGTCTCGGACAGGATCCGCAACGCCGCGCGGGCCAGCGTGATGGCGCGCGGCAGCACCCACAGCGCGACGAAGACCGCGACCACGACGTCGGCATAGGGCCACCCCGTCGTCACCGTCACGATGCCGGCGATCAACACCCCAATGCTGCCGACCGTGTCGGCGACGACCTCCATGTACGCGCCCTTGACGGCGAGGCTGCTCTCGGAGTGCGACCGCAGCAGGAGCACGACGACGGCGTTGGCGATCAGCCCGGCCACCGCCACGATGATCATCGGGACGCCCGGGATCTCGGGTGCACTGCCGAGTCGTTCGAAGGCCTCGTACAGGATGAACGCCGCGACCCCCAACAGCAGCACCGCGTTGGCGACGGCGGTGAACACCTCGGCGCGATGCCAGCCGTAGGTGCGCGACGGTGACGCGCTGCCGTGCCGGGCGAGCAGCACCGCGGTCAGACCCATGAACATGGCGACGAGGTCCGTCAGCATGTGGCCGGCGTCGGCCAGCAGTGCGATCGAGTTGATCAACAGTGCCGTCGTCAGTTCGACGATGAAGAACGCCGTCAGGATCGCCGCAGCGATGACCATCCGGCTGACCCGGGCATCCCGCGGGCCGTGATCGTGGCCAGCACCCATGGGGGCAATCTATGCGTAAGCACGCATATGTCGCAAGGGTCTCCTGCTCAGAACCAGGCCGACCAGAACCGGGTCAGGTTGAAGCCGACGCCGATCAACCCGCTGTTCACCCCGGACAGGTCGTAGAACCAACCGACGACCGCGAAGAAGTACTGGCTCAGCGGCGTGGCGATCAGCAGCAACAGGAACACGAAGAACGCCCACGACTTGGCCGGCTCGACTGCGCGCTGGGTCTCCGGGCTCAGGTGCGGTTCCAGTGCGCCGTAGCCGTCCAGACCCGGGATCGGCAGCAGGTTGAGCACCGCACCGGTGATCTGCAGGAATCCGAGGAACGCCACGGCGCCCCAGAACACCAGGTGCGCCGGGTCGTAGAACAGCCGGGCGACAACCAGCAGCACCACGGCAAGCAGCACGTTCATCGCCGGTCCGGCGAGACTGACGATCGACTTCTGCCGCACCGTCATGAACGACGTCCGCACCCACACCGCACCGCCGGGCAGGCCGATGCCGCCGAGCAGGGTGATCAGCACGGGGAAGCCGAGCGACAGCAGAGGGTTGGCGTATTTGAACGGGTTGAGCGTGAGATAGCCGCGCACCGCGATGTCGTGGTCGCCGTAGCGCCACGCCGTGAACGCATGCCCGAACTCGTGCAGGCTCAGCGACACGATCCAGCCCGCGATGACGAAGATGAAGACCCCGGCGTAGGCCAGCGGTGTGCGCTCAGAAGCCGACACCCAGGCCAGCGCACCGCCCACGGCGGTCAAAGCGACGATCGCCAGGAAGACCGGGCTGGGTCGCACCGATGCCCGAGGGTGCAGCGGACGGACGTTCACCTCACGAAAGTACCGCTCACGCGCAGCCAGCCCGTTGTGTGCCGGTAGAACGCCGACCGCCGAACCGGCCGCAGCGCAGGCACTCCGTCGCGGACCACGAGCGCCGAGGTGGTGCCCAGCTGGGCGGCCCGGCCCGCGACCCAGCGCTTCGGGCGCATCCGCGGTGACAGCGCTGTCGCCCGCAGGCCTGGCATGCTCGCGGTCGGCTCGATCCGCACGCCGGTCGCCTCGCCGTGAAACAGCACGGCGTCGTCGACGACGGCCTCACCGCGGATCGTCGTCGCCTCTTCGCCGGGCGGCAGCCAGTGCGCAGCCTTGGTGATCACCGCCCCGGTTTCGTCTCTGATCAGCGGAATCCGCTGCGCGACGCCGGTGCGGGCGCCGCGCGCCTGCCACCACCACCGCACGTGGGCAACCTCCACGTCCAGCCGGTCGGCCCGCAGCAACGTCGTCAGCACGGCAGCCAGATCGGCGTGCGAACCCACCACGATGACGCGACGGCATTCGGTCACCGCATCCGCCGCGATCGTGGGCAGGTCACGCAGTGGGCGGGGCATCCTTCGCCCGCCGACCAGCAACACCACAACGTCAGCTGCGGTCAAGGCGGCTCCTCGGGGTCAGCTGGGATAGGGTGGGTCACCGGCTGGGCTCAACTTTGGCCAGATCAAGCGGGAGAATATGCCATGCCGGCAATCGTGCTCATCGGAGCTCAATGGGGTGACGAGGGCAAAGGAAAGGCCACCGATCTACTCGGCGGCCGCGTGCAGTGGGTTGTGCGCTATCAGGGCGGCAACAACGCCGGCCACACCGTGGTCCTTCCATCGGGCGAGAACTTCGCCCTTCACCTGATCCCGTCGGGCATCCTCACGCCCGGCGTCACGAACGTCATCGGCAACGGCGTCGTCGTGGATCCGGGTGTGCTGCTCACCGAGCTCAAGGGTCTCGAGGAACGCGGGGTGGACACGGAGCGGCTGCTGATCTCGGCCGACGCCCATCTGCTGATGCCGTATCACGTCGCGATCGACAAGGTCGTCGAGCGATACGCGGGCAGCAAGAAGATCGGCACCACCGGCCGCGGCATCGGCCCGTGCTATCAGGACAAGATCGCCCGCATCGGTATCCGGGTGGCCGACGTGCTCGACGAGGGTCAGCTGGCCGAAAAGATCCAAGGCGCACTGGAATTCAAGAACCAGGTGCTGGTCAAGATCTACAACCGCAAGGCGCTCGATCCCGACGAGGTGGTCGAGAACCTGCTGACGCAGGCGGAGGGGTTCAAGCACCGCATCGCCGACGCGCGCTACCTGCTCAACACCGCGCTCGAAAAGGGCGAAACGGTGCTGCTGGAAGGTTCCCAGGGCACCCTGCTCGACGTCGACCACGGCACGTATCCCTTTGTGACGTCGTCGAATCCGACGGCGGGCGGTGCCGCGGTCGGGTCGGGCATCGGACCCACCCGCATCACCACCGTCCTCGGGATCCTCAAGGCCTACACCACCCGTGTCGGCTCGGGTCCGTTCCCCACGGAGCTGTTCGACGAACACGGCGAGTACCTGTCGAAGACGGGCGGCGAGTTCGGCGTGACGACCGGACGACGTCGCCGCTGCGGATGGTTCGACGCCGTCATCGCGCGCTACGCGACTCGGGTCAATGGCATCACCGACTACTTCCTCACCAAGCTGGACGTGCTGTCCAGCCTGGAGACCGTGCCGGTCTGCGTCGGCTACACCGTCGACGGGAAACGTGTTGACGACATGCCGATGACCCAGTCCGACCTGCACCGCGCGGAGCCCATCTACGAGGAATTGCCGGGCTGGTGGGAGGACATTTCCGACGCACGTGAGTTCGACGACCTGCCTGCCAAGGCTCGTGATTATGTGTTGCGGCTGGAAGAGCTTGCCGGAGCCCACGTTTCATGCATCGGGGTGGGTCCCGGCCGGGAGCAGACCATCGTGCGCCGCGACATCCTGGCGGCCAGTACGTGACCGACGATCCGCATCTCGTCGACCCGGAATACGACAAACACGGCGGGTTTCCCGACTACAAGCCCGCCGACCCCGGGCCGGGATTCGGTCGTTTCCTAGCGGCGATGCGGCGCGCGCAGGACCTGGCGATTTCCGCCGACCCCGACACCGACACCTGGGAACAGGCCGCCGACCGTGCCGAGGAACTGGTCAAGTTGCTGGACCCGTTCGAAGCACCGGAGGGTGTCGGTCCGGCCAACCGCGTGCCGTCGCTGCCCGGGGCGGGCAGCCTGCTGATGCCGCCGTACCGAGATGTGCAGCTGAACCCGAACGGGGTCGAGCTCAAGGTGCAGTTCAGCCGCTTCCACGTCGGCGGCAACTACGCCGTCCACGGCGGCGTGCTGCCACTGCTGTTCGACTCGGTGTTCGGCATGGTGATCCACGCCGCAGGCCGGCCGATCAGCCGCACCGCATTCCTGCATGTGGACTACCGCAACGTGACACCGATCGACACCCCGCTGGTGGCACGAGGCTGGCTGCGGGAAGCCGAGGGGCGCAAGGCCTTCGTCAACGCCGAACTGCATAACCATGACGGCACGCTCCTGGCGGAGGCACACGGGCTGATGATCCGATTGCTCCCCGGCCAGCCGTAGAGATGCCACCATGGCCGGGTGACTTCGGATCCGGTCAATCGCCACTTTCGTAATCTGTCGACGCCGCGGGCGGCCGCGGTGGCGGGGGTGTTGTTCGCGCTGTTGTTCGGTACGGCGCTCGTCCTGATCCGCATCTCTCTCCCCGAGGACGCCGCCGCCGGCTCGCAGTGGACCCAAACCGACCACAGCATCAGGATCGCGTCGCTGTTGATGCCGTTCGCGGGCATCGCGTTCCTGTGGTTCATCGGTGTCGTACGCGACGGCTTCGGCGGATATGAGGACAAGTTCTTCTCGTCGGTCTTCATCGGCAGCGGATTGCTGTTCCTGGCAATGGTCTTCGTCTCGTCGGCCGTGGGGACAGCGCTGACCCACAGCGGTGCTGAGGCCGCCGACTTCGGGCGCTGGCTGCTGTTGGCGCTGAGCAAGACCTATGCGCTGCGGATGGCCGCGGTGTTCATGATCTCGCTGGCCACGATCTGGTTGAAGACGGGACTGATGCCGAAGTGGTTGGTCGGAGTGACGTACGCGGTGGCCGTCGTACTCATACTCGCCAGTGAGATCACGATGTGGCTGACGCTGGCGTTTCCGATCTGGGTACTGGTGGTCAGCCTGCTGCTGTTGTCACGGGCGGGCGTCATCGACCTCGAACGCGATGGCCGCTAGTCGATCAACCGCAAAGCCTGTGAGGGGCAGAGCTTTACGGCCTCACGAGCATGGTCCAGCTGGTCGTCGGGTATCTCGTCGACGAGTACCACCACGATGCCGTCGTCGTCCTGATCGAACACCGCGTCGGCAGCCATGACGCAGTTGCCCGCCTGAATGCACACGTCGCGATCGGCTTGCACTCTCATCACCAAGTCACCGCCAATGACCGAAGGCCGTAGATGAAATGGAAGGACCTGAACTGGATGTCGTCGAAATCCTCGGCGAGCGCCAGTGTCGGGAAGCGGCGCAGCAGCGCGGGAAACGCGATCCGCATCTCCATGCGCGCCAGCGGGGCGCCGAGGCAATGGTGCACACCGTGGCCGAACCCCAGGTGTCCCGCCGCGCCGCGTTTGATGTCGAGTAGCTCCGGCGAGTCGATGAAGTCCGGATCTCGGTTGCCGGCAGGCAGCGACACGAACACCAACTCACCCGCCGGAATCCGTACGCCTGCGACCTCGACCTCGGTCGTGGTGATCCGCGGAATGGCGCTGTGCACGATCGACAGCCAGCGCATCAACTCCTCGACAGCCGGCCCGACGGCGTCGGGATCGTCGCGGACCGCCGCGAGCTGATCGGGGTGCCGCAGCAGCGCAAGGGTGCCGAGGCCGAGCATGTTCGACGTGGTCTCATGCCCGGCGAGTAGCAGGAGCCCGGCGATGCCGATGAGGTCGTCGTCGGTGCATTCGACACCGTGCTCGCGGACCAGCATTCCGAGGATGTCATCGCCGGGATGCCTGCGCGCGCGTTCGACCAGCGATGCCATGTAGGCACGACCCTGCCGCTGCAGGTCCATGCGTTCGGCGATCGGCGCCGACAGGTCCAGCTGTCGTGCGCTGCGGCGCTGGAAGTCGTCGCGGTCGTCGTAGGGCACCCCGAGTAACTCGCAGATGACCAGCGACGGGATCGGCAACGCGAAGCTCTCCACCAGATCGACCGGCGGCCCGGCACTTTCCATCGCGTCGAGGTGCTGATCGACGATCTCGACGATGCGTGGTTCCAACCGCTTGATCCGGCGGATGGTGAATTCGGGAGTCAGCATGCGACGCAACCGCTGATGCTCGGGCGGGTCGAGCCCGAGCAGATTGCCGGCCCGCGCGCTCGCCTGCTCCTCCTCGGTCAGTGCGGGAGCTCCGGGCAGGACGAACCCCGGTGGGCGGCCGTTGGAGAACCGCTCGTGGTCCGACAGCACGGCTTTGACGTCTTCGTACCGGGTGACGAGGTAGACGGTCATACCGAACGAGTTGGTGGCGGTGCGGACCCCGTCGGTCTCCCGGATCTCCCGCAGCTCCGGGGTCGGGTCGAACGCGTTGCGCCGCATGTGCAGCGGCAACTGCGGGGCTTGTGTTCCGGAGGCGCCGGTCATCTTTCGAAGCTACCCGCGTCCGACGAACTCCTCGATGAGCTTGGCGACCAGAGGCGGATTCTCCAGCCCGGCGAGATGTGCGACTCCGTCGAGCACCACGAGCTGCGCACCCGGGATGGCCTCGGCCATTGCGGTCGTCTCCGGCAGCGGAAACGTCGCGTCCTCGGCACCAGCCACCACGAGAACGGGCGCGGAGATGTTCGCGAACAGCGAACGCTGGTCGGGCCGGGCAGGCACGACGCTGCGCACCGCCCATGAACATGACGCGATGTCGACGTTCTTGACAGCGTTCCTCACGAACGCGACGACGTCGGGGCGGGTGGCGAAGGTGGTCGGTCCGACGAACGCGTTGAGCACCGACCGCGTCAGCGGGCCACGGATCCCGCCAAGCAGCTTGGCGAGGCGCAGCAGCGCTCCGTACTCGACCTTCTGCCGGGTTCCTGCGGCGGACGCGGTGCAGTTCATCAGCACGGCGCGGCCGATGCGGTCGGGATAGGTGGCGGCGAACGTGCCGCCGATCATGCCGCCCCACGAGTTGCCGATGAAGTGGGTGCGCTGCAATCCGAGGCTGTCGAGGATATCGACGATCACGCGGGCGCAGTCGTCGAAAGTGAATGGCGCAGAAAGCTTCTGGCTGCCTCCGTGGCCGGGCGGATCGACCAGGATGACCTGGTGCGATCCGCTGAAGTGGTCGGCCTGCGCCAACCACATGTCACCGGTCATCAGCAGGCTCGGCCAGAACATCATGGCCTCGCCGGTTCCGCTAGTCCGGATCCGCACCTGTCCGAGCGCGGTGTCGACCGCCTGAGACTGCATTGCGTGCACGGTAGTCCTCGCTCCTTAGAGCGGGCCACCAGATCACCGGACCGATGAGCGTGAACAGTGCCGGGATGATCACCGTCCGCACGACGAACGTGTCCAGCAGGATGCCGAGGCCGACGATGATGCCCACCTGGGTGAGCACGATCAGCGGCAGCACGCCGAGTACGCAGAACACCGCGGCCAGCACGATGCCGGCACTGGTGATGACGGCACCGGTCGCCGACACCGCGCGGATGATGCCGTCGCGGGCGCCGTGTTCGGGAGTCTCCTCGCGGGCGCGGGTGACCAGGAAGATCGTGTAGTCCACCCCGAGCGCCACCAGGAACAGGAACGCGAACAGCGGTGCGGTGTTGTCCAGCGCCGGGAAACCGAACAGGTGCACGCTGGCCCAGCCGCCCAGTCCCAACGCAGCCAGCGCGCTCAGCACCGTCACCGCCACCAGGATCACCGGTGCGAGCGCAGAGCGGAGCAGCACGTAGAGCACCGCCAGCACCACGACCAGGATCGCGGGAATGACGACCAGCCGGTCGTGTTCGGCCGCGGCGCCCGCATCGCGCGCCGATGCGTCGGACCCGCCGACCAACGCGTCCTGGTCGACCGAATGAACCGAAACCCGCAGGGCATCAATGATTTCGAACGCCTTGTCAGACGCTGGCTCGGCGTCGAGGACGACAGACCATTGCGACAGTCCGTCGGGACTCTGCCCCGCAGGAGTCGCCGACACCACGCCTGCGGTGTCGGTGATGGCCGTCTGGATCTCCGCGGCCCTGTTCGTCGGCGCGATGACGCGGGTGGGGTCGGTGAGACCGCCGGGGAAATGCGCGGACAGGGTTTCGTATCCGCTGACAGATTCGGCTTGTACCCGGAACTGTTCGGTCTGCGAGAGACCGATCGGTGTGGTCAGCAGGCCGGTGCACAACAGCGCAAGGCCTGCGATCGATACGACTGCGACGCGGCCCGGTCGCTTCGCCACCGCCGCGGCGATGCGATGCCACACTCCGCTGTCGGTAAGGGGTTTCGCGCCGACCTGGGGGATGAACGGCCAGAACAAGCGCTTGCCGAACAGTGCCAGCAGCGGGGGCAGGACCAGCAGGACGAACACCGCGGCGACCACCAACCCCGATGCGGCCTGCACACCGAGGCTGCGCACGCTCGGCGACGACGCGAACAGCAGCGTCAGCAGCGCGAGCACCACCGTCGCGTTGCTCGCCAGTATCGCCGGGCCCGCCCGCCGCACGGCGAGATTGAGCGCTTCGCGTGGGTCTTCGCCAATGCCGTTGCGGCCCAACTCCTCCCGATATCGCGAGATCAACAGCAGGGCGTAGTTGGTCCCCGCACCGAACACCAGCACGCTGGTGATACCGGATGTCGAGCCGTCGGGGTTGAGTCCGAGCCCGCTGGCGACGGCGGTACCGAGCACCGCGGCGACCCGGTCGGCGAAGCCGATGACCGCCAGCGGCACCAGCCACAACACGGGGGATCGGTACGTGGCGATCAGCAACAGCGCCACCACGGCGGCGGTGACCGCGAGCAGCGTGATGTTGGCCCCCGAGAACGAGTTCGCGATGTCGGCGCCGAACGCGGGCCCGCCGGTGACCTCCGTGCGCAGATCGGCGGGCAACCCCTCGGCGGCGGATTTACGAAGGTCCATCACCGCGTCGGTGAGGGCGAACCCGGACAGATTCGCGTCCAGGGGCACCACCGTCAGCGCGGCCTTACCGTCGGCGGAGACCTGCGTGCGCCATTTCTGCTCGATCGCGGCCAGGTCGGAAGGGGCAAGCTCTGCGCCGTCGTCGCGGGTGATCACGATGATCGCGGGCACCTCGTCACCGCCGGGGAACTGGGCACGGACGGCGTCGGCACGTGCGGATTCGGCGGTATCGGGAACTGGAACGGGGGAACGCTGGCTCGATTCGTCGCCACCCAGCAGCCCCATCAGCGCACCGGACACGGCGACGACCACCAGTGCCAGAACCCAGGAGAGGCGCTTCGACATGACTCCAATATTTCAGATACTTAAATTTTAACCAAATGAAACTTCGCGCCTTATGCTCTACCCGTGCCCGGAGACCGCGAAACCCTGGAGTCGACGATCGCGGCCGACATGCGGGCGATGAACGCCGAGTCCGATCAGATCGGCAGGCACTTCGCGGGCCGACACGATGTCGCGGCCAACGACTTTCGCGCCCTACTGCACGTCATGGTCGCCGAGTCCGCGGGAACCCCGTTGACCGCGGGTGAACTGCGGAAACAGATGGGCATGTCGGGCGCGGCGATCACCTACCTTGTCGAGCGGATGATCGCGTCCGACCATGTGCGACGCGAGTCCGACCCCAGCGACCGACGCAAGGTGATCCTGCGTGTCGCCGATCACGGAATGGCCGTCGCGCGTAGCTTTTTCACACCGTTGGCCGAACAGACTCACCTGGCCCTGGCCGGGCTGTCCGATGACGAGTTGCGGGCCGCACACCGCACCTTCACCGCACTCATCGACGCGATGTCGCAGTTCCGCAGCCAGCTCGACGCTACTTCCGGTTGAGCGTGGCCTCCTCGAGGTCGAGTCCGCGCAGCAACGAGCGCAGCGCCTCGTCGCCGATGTGGCCGGCGTCGCGTTCCTCGATGAACGTTTTGCGTTCGGCGGCAAGCATTTCCAGTCGCAGTCGCCGAAACGCGGCGGTGGGGCTTTCCCCGATCTCCTCGTCATCACGGCCGAGCTGTTCCCACGCGCTGTTGAGCCGCCGGGTATTCCAGGCGCGCAGCACCGCGGCCGCTCGCTCCGGAACGTCGTCGGTCTGCCGGGATTCCGCCAACAGCTCGTCAAGGCGGTCGGAAGCGGCGCGCACCGCACGGTCCTGAGCCCGCACAACGGCGAGCTGATCGCGATACGGATCATCACCCTGTACGTCAAGCACCCGGATCACCCAGGGCAATGTCAATCCATGCAGCAGAAGTGTGCCGACGACTACGACGAACGTGAGGAAAATGAGGTGCGGCCGGCCGGGAAACGCCTCGCCCGACAGTGTCACCAACGGGACACCCGCGGCGGCGGCCAGTGACACCACACCCCGCATCCCCGCCCAGGCCACGACGAACACCTGGGCCGGCGACGGCGCCGATTCGCGTTCCTTCACGCGCCGGGACAACAGGGGCGGCACGTAGGCGAACAGGAAGACCCACACGATCCGGACGCCTATCACCGTCGCGAACACCGCCAGTGACGACCAGATCAGCACCGACGCGGGGATCCCCTCGAGCTCACTGATCACGTCCGGAAGTTGGAGCCCGATCAACATGAACGCGAACGATTCGAGGACCAGCACAACGGCCTGCCACAGCGCGAAGTCCTGCAGCCGGGTCGCATAACCCGCATGCGCCGAGCGTTGGCCCAGGATCAGGGCGGCAACCACCACAGCGATCACCCCGGAACCGTGGATCATTTCCGCGACGAAGAAGATGACGAACGGTGCCACCAGACCGATCGCGCTCTCCACCACGGGATCGTTGAGCCGGGAGCGGATGTAGGCGATCAGGGCGCCGAACCCCATGCCGGCCGCTACGCCGCCGACCGCGGCGAGCGCGAAGGTGTCGACGGCGGAATCCCATGTCGCCGCCGTCCCGACCGCCGCGGCGAGTGCCACCTTGTAGGCGGTCAGCGCCGTCGCGTCATTGAGCAGGCTTTCACCGCCGAGCAGGGTCATGATCCGTCGCGGTAGGCCCAGCCGCCTGCCGATCGCCGTCGCCGACACCGCGTCGGGCGGCGCCACGATCGCTCCGAGGGTCAGTGCGGCCGCGATGGTGAGCTCGGGGACGGTCTTGTATGCGACGAACCCGACCGCGAAGGTCGTCGCGAGCGGAAGCCCGACCGCCAGAAGGCCGATCGGCCGGAGGTTCTTTAGCAGCGCGACATAGCTGCTTTCGTTGCCCGCCGACCACAGCAGCGGGGGCAGGATGACATAAAGCACCAGTTCGGGGTCGAGCTCGACGTCATGCAACAGGGGCAGAGTGCTGGCGACCAGACCCGCGATGACCAGAGCCAGTGGGGCGGAGACGTCGAAGTGGCGGGCGATTGCGGCCAGCAGGATCGACAGCACCAGAACTGCGAGCAGTGATGCACCCACGTCGGAAAGCCTCCTAGGTCGCGATCCGTATCCTTGATCAGCATGCTGAGGAGATCACGTGCGCGCACTGCGAGATCGTCGAGATCGTCCGTGGTCCCCGATACGTGTGAACACCTCGCGGCCACGGTCGATGCCGTCGACCCGGCTCCGCACACGCCCGGACATTGCGAGGACTGCCAGGCGGAGGGTACGGACACCTGGGCACACCTGCGCATGTGCCTCACATGTGGACACATCGGATGCTGCGATTCCAGTCCGCACCAGCACGCCAGTGAACATTTCGCCAGGACCGGCCACCCCGTCATGAGATCGGTGGAGCCGGGCGAGAACTGGCGGTGGTGCTACATCGATGCCCGGCTCGGCTGACGTCTGGCAGGCTGGACGCGCCATGAGTGAAACGACGGACGACGCGACGATCTCCGACGAGTCCTCGCAACCGACGGTGATGCTGCTCGGCTCGGGTGAATTGAGCCGGGAGTTGACCCTGGCCTTCCAGCGACTCGGCGCGGTCGTCATCGCGGTGGATCGCTACGCCGATGCGCCTGCGCAAGGAGTGGCCGATCGGACCGCCGTCGTCAAGATGAACGACGCCGACGCGGTGACCGCACTGATCGAGAAGGAACGGCCGCGCTACGTGGTGTCCGAGGCGAACGTGATCGCCGCCGACGCGCTGATCGCGGTTGCCGAGCGGGGCGACATCGAGGTGTTCCCGACCCCGCGCAGTACCCGGCTGTCGCTCGATCGGGAAGGGCTGCGGCGGCTCGCGGCCGACGAGCTCGGTCTGCCCACCGCTCCGTTCTGGTTCGCAAGCTCTGTCGACGAGCTGACCGCCGTCGCAAACCACGCCGGCTTCCCGCTGGTGGTGAAGCCGATCGCGGCGGCGCCGGGCGAAGGTGAGTCGGTGTTGGTGCGTTCCGAGGACGTCGAGCCGGCCTGGCACCGCGCCATCGCCGCCGGCCGGATTCCGCATAACCGGGTGATGGCCGAGACGGTCGTCGAGGTCGACTTCGAAGTGACGCTGCTGACCATCCGCACCGTAGGGCCGACCGGGCCCGTGGTGCACTTCTGCGAGCCCATCGGCCACCGCCAGCTGGGCGGCGACTCGCTGGAGTCCTGGCAGCCCCAGCAGCTGACACCCGCCGCGCTGGACGCCGCGAAATCCATCGGCGCGCGGATCGTCAATTCGCTGGGCGGACGCGGAGTCTTCGGTGTCGAGGTCCTGGTCCGCGGCGACGAGGTCTACTTCGACAACGTGCGGCCCCGTCCGTACGACAGCGGCTTGGTGACACTGCGCTCACAACGGCTGTCGCAGTTCGAGCTGCACGCGCGCGCGATCCTCGGGTTGGCGGTGGACACCATCATGATCTCGCCGGGTGCCGCGGAGGTCAGCTACGCCGGCGCCGACGCGACCGACAGCCGCGGCGCCGACGTGCGCGCCGTCGTGGCGGAGGCGCTCGCCGTCGCGGAAAGCGATGTCCGCCTGTTCGGCCGGCCGGATGAGACAGAGGCACGGCGTCGGCTCGGTGTGGCACTGGCGACGGCGCCCGACCCGATCATCGCCAGGGACCGGGCCCGCCGGGTATCCGCGGCGCTGCGCAAGCTCTGGTGACCCGTGTCCCTGCCTGAGCCTGGGTCCGACCGGCCCACCGCCATGCCGTTCCTGGCCGCGTTGGCAATCATTGTGATCGTCGTGATCGCAATCGGATTGGTGAATCTGCTCTCCGATGACGAGCTGACGCCAGAGCAGCAGGTCGCCCGTGCGGCGGTTGCGCAGAACGATGCGCTGCAGAAGGAGAATTACGCCGATTTCTGCAGTGCCACCTGCCGGGAGCAGCAGGGCACCGAGGCCGAAGTGATTGCCGGTCAACGTGATTCGAAGGAGAATCAAGGTGCCCGGCGCATCGACGACGTCACGGATGTGGTGATCGACGGCGACCGCGCCACGGCCAAGGTGACCTACACGTTCGACAAGTCGCCGGACGCCAAAACGGAGGTGGAAACGACGTTCGTACGCGAGGACGGGGCTTGGAAGGTCTGTACACCCGTCCCCAGCTAGCTGTGGGAGACTCACGTCCGTGAGCTATGCCGGAGACATCACGCCTGAGGAGGCATGGAAGCTGCTGACCAATGACCCCGAGGCCGTGCTCGTCGACTGTCGCACCGACGCCGAGTGGCGGTTCGTCGGTGTGCCTGACCTGTCGAGCCTCGATCGCGAGGTCGTGTATGTCGAGTGGAACAGTTCGGACGGCAAGCACAACGACAATTTCGTCGAGGAACTCAAGGCTGCCGGTGTCACTCCCGGGGAGCGGCCAGTGGTGTTCCTCTGCCGTTCCGGCAACCGCTCGATCGGGGCCGCCGAGGCCGCGACCGAGGCCGGTATCGCTCCGTCATACAACGTGCTCGACGGGTTCGAAGGACATCTCGACGAGCACAAACATCGTGGGGGCAGCGGTTGGAAAGCCGTCGGCCTGCCGTGGAAGCAGTCATGAGCGAGTCAGAGGTGCCGTCCGTCCGCCAGCCTGCGCAACTGCCTGATGGCGTGAGTCAGGCGACCATCGGCGTGCGCGGGGGCCTGCTGCGGTCGGGCTTCGAGGAGACCGCGGAGGCGATGTACCTGACGTCGGGGTACGTGTACGCCTCAGCTGCCGAGGCGGAGAAGGCCTTCACGGGTGACATCGACCGCTACGTGTACTCCCGCTACGGAAACCCGACGATCTCGATGTTCGAGGAGCGGCTGCGGCTGATCGAAGGCGCGCCCGCATGCTTCGCCACCGCGACCGGGATGGCGGCGGTGTTCACCTCGTTGGGCGCGCTGCTCGCAGCCGGTGACCGGCTGGTGGCGGCGCGCAGCCTGTTCGGGTCGTGCTTCGTGGTGTGCAACGAGATCCTGCCGCGCTGGGGGGTGGAGACGGTGTTCGTCGACGGAGACGACCTGTCGCAGTGGGAAGAGGCCCTCTCGGTCCCCACGAAGGCCGTCTTCTTCGAAACACCGTCGAATCCCATGCAGCAGCTGGTCGACATCTCCGCAGTATGCGAACTCGCCCATGCCGCCGGCGCAAAAGTGGTCCTGGACAACGTGTTTGCCACTCCGATACTGCAGCAGGGCATGCCCCTCGGCGCCGACGTGGTGGTGTATTCAGGCACCAAGCACATCGACGGGCAGGGTCGCGTGCTCGGCGGTGCCATCCTCGGTGACAAGCAGTACATCGACGAACCGGTGCAGAAGCTGATGCGGCACACCGGTCCGGCCCTGAGCCCGTTCAATGCGTGGACTTTGTTGAAGGGTCTGGAGACGCTGGCGATCCGGGTGGAGCACCAGAACGCCTCTGCGCACCGCATCGCGGAGTTCCTCGAAAACCACCCCGCGGTGAGCTGGGTGCGTTACCCGTACCTGGAGTCGCATCCGCAGTACGACCTCGCGAAGCGCCAGATGTCCGGGGGCGGAACGGTTGTCACGTTCGAGCTCAAGGGCGGCACCAAGGAGCGTGCGTTCGAGGTCCTCGACAAGCTGCGCATCGTCGACATCTCCAACAACCTCGGCGACTCCAAGTCGTTGATCACGCATCCGGCCACCACCACACACCGCGCGATGGGTCCGGAGGGCCGCGCGGCCATCGGACTCGGTGACGGCGTGGTGCGAATCTCGGTGGGGCTGGAGGGAACCGAGGACCTCATCGGCGATCTCGACCAGGCGCTGTCGTAGGTATCCCGGGTGTCGCGCAAGTCCCAGGCGAAGCAGGCCCGCCGCAAGAAGCGGCAGGCGGCCCAGAATTCGCGCTGGATTCCGGACCCGGTGCTCGACGCCATGTCGCACGACATCGAGTTGGCAGCCGTCCTGGAACGTCTCGACGAGCGAATCACCGAGCGGGGTTGGGTTTTCGACGAAGAGCTCTCCGATGAGGAGTCGGCGCTCTGGTACTTCATCCCGTCGACAGCCGAGGTGGCCGACGACGGGGAGGTCGTTCCCGTCACGACGATCGTCATGACCCCGGACGACACCGACGTCGTGCACGTCGTGTTCGTCGGCACCTCCGACGACTACCAGCTCGGGCTCGACGAACTCTTCGAGCATCTCGACGTGATCGAGGGCTACCGAATCGGAAACCCGCTGCCGCAGCTCGGCTAGTGTCCTGAGTCATTAATTGACCTTTAGCGGTTAGACTTGGTGGGTGCCGAACCCTGTTGCGCCGGTTGTGCGCTTGACCGAGGATGAGCGTTCTGAGTTGGTGTCGTGGTCGAGGCGGT
>NZ_JACKUK010000034.1 GCF_025822765.1 Mycobacterium barrassiae
GCATCCTCCACGGCTGCCTGCGCCACCGCACCGCATACGACGAGCAGACAGCATGGTCGCACCGCCAAAACATCCCCACCGCAAAGGCCGCTTGACAACTTGCGCACTTGGGATGTCTAACCGGCTGTGCCATCGGCGAGATCGTCGGCCTCATTATCGGCACGGCGCTTGGCTTGTCGAATCTGGCCACCATCGCCTTGGCGATAGCACTGGCCTTCGTCTTTGGGTATTCACTTTCGACGCTTCCCCTGCTCAAAGCAGGTTTGACTTTGGGCGCCGCACTCGGCGTGGTTCTCGCAGCGGATACATTGTCGATTCTGACGATGGAACTCGTCGACAACCTTGTGATGGCGGTCATTCCCGGAGCGATGAATGCCGGCCTGGTGAATCCGATCTTCTGGGTGGGCATGATGATTGCGCTCGCCGCTGCCTTTTTTGCCGCCTATCCCGTCAATCGGGTGCTATTGCAGCGCGGCAAGGGGCATGCACTGACCCACCAATACCATGGCGCCGAGGGAACAGCCACGGGCGCAAGGCGATTCATTCCGTCGTTCAGCACCGGCGCACTGGTAGCCGTCATCGTGGCATTCATGCTAGGTGGATTAGTGGTGTCGGTCGCTGATGAGTTAACGCAAGCAAGCCCAGGACCAAGCCATGCGAAAGCGCTTGTGCCGCAGGTCTAGGAATACGAGCGAGGGCGTTTGTCGCGTCCGGCGTTGAAAGTTTGACAGGCGCGCCACGAAATAGCCCCCGCTATCAGTACCGCTCAGGCGCCCATTAACTGTCGGCGCTCCGTCTGCCAGGCCCTCATTCCGCTGCGACGCTCCACGAGGCCTGCATAACGAAGGTCCGTTTGAAAGTTCACTGCAAAATCGCGCTCATGGGAACCCGAACGGCAATGGACCGCTAGGCCGGTTCGTCGGTCGGCCAGGCAAACGATCCGATTGTGCAACGAGCTGTTCAATGGCACGGACAAGTCACTGCCCCCAATTACACCTGCTCGTTGATCGTTAAGGGGGGCGGGCGACACGACGCCACGGACCGCTGCCCGTCCTGGCAACGGCGAGGCACGCGCGGTTTTGATTCCTCCGCAAATACCCCCCGGGGGTACTTGCGGCGAGGGTTTCTGATGGTTACTGTCCAAATACCGGGTACCCCCCAGGGGTATATAAATGAGGAGACGGTTATGACAACCCCAACAACGGCTATCGACTGGCATCTCCAGGGCGATTGGTTCGACGTCTGCAGCTGCAAGTTGCCCTGCCCCTGTAGCTTCGCCCAAGAGCCGACGCACGGCGACTGCCTGTTCACCCTCGTCTGGCATGTGCGTGACGGCCACTTCGGCGGCGTCGACCTCAGCGGATTGAACGTCATATCCCTCGGCGAGTTCACCGGCAATATGTGGGTCGGTGACCCGAACGCCAAGATGCGACTTATGTTCTACGTCGACGAACGCGCTGACGACGTGCAGCGAGATGCCCTGGAGCGCATCTTCACCGGGAAGGAGGGCGGCTGGCCAGCTCAATTCGCCTCACTCATCGAGGATTTGCGCGGAATCGAATACGCCCCCATCTCCTTCGAAGCCGCTGATGATCTGGCTTACTGGAGGGCCGAAATTCCCGGAAAGGTCGACCTGCATGTTGCCGCGCTTACTGGGCCGACAGCAGATCCCGACCGGCGGGTCACGACAACGAATGCCCCAGGCTCCGAGGTCGGTCCGGGACAGGTCGCCACATGGGGTGTCGTCGAGAAGGACGAGGCAACCGGCTTCGATTGGTCACACCAGCATCGAGGCGGTTCGAGCAAGCACTTCCCCTTCGACTGGCGACCGGAGAACGCTGCAACGTCAGCGAGCGACTCCTTTTTGTCAAGCGAGTCATCGTGTAAGTGCCACGCCTGATCCAATGGTCGGCAATCGACACCAAGTTCGTTGAACAAACGAAGGGCGGCACCCTCCCGACAGAGGGTGCCGCCTTCTAGTGAAACAGCTGTACGACGAGGCCTCTCGAGGCTCTGTATGCCCCGGAGGGCAACAGATCACGGTCAAGGGCGTCGACTACCTTCACAGATCTGGGAGACGAAGGCGACTCAAGGCGGCCCGAGCCCCTTACCCGGACACCTGGACGGTCAGCCGGGTGCTGCCTGAGATCTAGCGCAGGTAGCGAAGGCGACTCGAACTTGCGGGGAGCACGCCAATCAGCATCCACGCCAATGGCCACGAACACGTGTGCCATCTCTCCTCGTGTAACCGTCGACCCAAGTGCAGCTGCTGCTAGGGGCATTGAGGCTAGGGGCGGGTATGTAAGGGACGTAGGGCGTATCAACCACAACCGGAGGCGGCATAACTGGCGGCGGCGCAACAGGCGCAGGGGTGGCGGAACACGGAACGACGTAGTCGGGAGGGTGCACTCTGTCAAGCCACTTGCCGTAGGCACGACCGCCCTCAGTCCTGACAGCAGCACAAATGTCAGCTTCGGTGTAACCGGCCACGCGGTACACCGCGTAAATCGGATCACCGGTCTCGGTGGCTTGGCGCAGCGACGGACAAGACTGATCCGTCCGCAACCACAGCGCTCCGGGGTGAGCATCAAGGAGTCGGTCTACTTCGGCGGGATAGCTGCCCGGCGTGTACACCGATTCAATAACGACGATTCCGACTGGCGGCTCACACGCCTGGTAAACGGGCGGCGGTGTGGCTAGTGCCGGCGCGGGAACAACGGCGGCTCCCGTCCCTAAAGCGGCTAACAGTCCCGCCGTCGCCAGCACCGGTTTGATCCCCATACCACTCTTCCCCCGGTCTCCCCGACCCACGTCCTCCGCTTCCAGGTGATTCCCAGCAGTATCACAGGCGCTTGTTTGGTCGTGCAAGTTTGCTGCACGCCTGTCACGACAGTGCCAGCCCTAGACATCGCCTTTGTACGAGCCTCGTGCCTTGCATCAGAAGCAAACCGGGGATCACTGCGAAAGCGGATCCTCACGCGAGATCCCGAGTGTCAGATCCGTGGTGATCGTTGTGCAGGTCGAGCACAGAAGTTGACCACATCAACGGCACCTCGATCACTCCGAAGCGAACCTTCGTGGTGTTGTGTGCTCCGCGCCACGCGTCACGGACCAGTCGGCAACGACTGGCTGCGAAAGCGGCAATGCGTACGAAGCGGTATCGGCTTCAGGATAAGCACCCCGGCAGCATCTGAGGGTGCGCCACAGGGAGCTCAACACCACTCCCCCGGGGTATTGGTTATGTCGTGTCGCACAACCAATTCTGTGTGCGCGGGGGGATCCCATGACCTTATGTAACTGTTGAGATCTTCACCCTCCAAACTCATCGCCTTCCCTCGGCAGGCATGATGCGGCCCGAAGGCTTCACCGCTGAAGCCCGTCTCGGGCACGAACATGAAAGACGGTCTGTCATCAGCCAAACTGGGCGTTGAAACGTTTGTCAGGAGCGTCTCACCCTTCGGGTCGTCATACGAGAGCCTCGGGAGGGACATGACCATGGCGTCCAGTCCTACGCGCGAAACGAGACCGGGCTCATTCGGGTCGGCGCGCTCGCTGATGGCTCGCTGGACTTTAATCATGAGGCGAACCCATCCGTCCCAATTTTGGTCGTGATACAACCGCGGACCGAGTTTCTTTATGAGACGCATGTCGTCAAACGCGAAGGGGTGACCGCTTGTGCGGTGGATAAATGCCACGTCTGCGTCAACGGCGCCCGAATATCGGTTGATGTAAGTTTCGAACTCAGGGAAGGCATGCGGGTAGATTTTCACCCCGTCGTCTTCGCTTCGTTCGTAGTTCGAGATGCAGTAGCAGACAGATGTGATGCCGTCTCCGGGTATGTCGGGAAACTTCGCGAATCCTGACATCGTTACGGTCATCCGCTTATCCCAACGGTGCGGGAGCATGCCGACTCGATGGTCCAGCGATGCCTGAAGCATTTCGACGACAGCCGTCACGTCCCCGGCAGCATCGCCGTTTCGGGCCAGTGTGGCAGCAATCCACTCGCTGGTGGGGAGTTCCGACGCTCGGTGATCCATAAAGGCGGGGCCGGTAAACGCGACAAAGAACTTGCCGCACCATGACACCACCTTGTTGGTGCTGTCGCTGACCGGTTCGCCCTCTTTGGTCAACCGTCGGTCTGAGACCTGCAGGATTCGGGTAGGACTCAGGAGGGTCTGAATCAGCGTCACAGAACTTGCCCAATCATGCTGGGGCACCTATTGGTTCGGTCTCAAGATTCTCTATCGCCTCGATGACCTTCAGTACCGTCTGATACCGCTGCGTCGGATCTGAATGGGAGCACTTCTGGATGATCTCACCGAGGGAACTGAAATCCGAGATGAGCCGGTTGACGCCCTTGAATATGTACGTCAGCACAAAGCCCACCACGTAGATGTCGTTGACAGGCTCGAATTCCTTGAACTTGTCCAGGGCCGGGTCCACGATAGTTCCCTTGATCTCGGTCTCCGACTTCGTGAACTCGGACTCTCGTGGCTTCGCCAGGCCGAAGTCTGAAAGCTTTACCTGGACCGCCCCGTTCGAGAACACGCGAAGAAGAATGTTCTTCAGACTCAGGTCGCGGTGGCAGATCCCCTTCCTGTGAAGGTAGTTGAGGCCGTATAGGAATTGGAGTGCGATCCTGCGCCGAACGCTGAAGTCGAACTGCGGCTGATTGTTTCGCCGCTTGATGTGCTCCTCAAGGGTCGTCTCGCAGAACTCCATCGTGTAGGAGTTCTCTTCCTCGTCGTACTTGTGGACCTTGAGGATGTACGGGAAGTCGAGCCCCTTCATGATCTCGAACTCACGGCGGAACCGTGCAATGTCACGCTCGTCAGCGTCCCGCTTCAGCTTCTTCCTGGCGAAAGTGATGTCGTAGTTGGGATCCACGAACTTGTGGACTATCGCGAAGGCCCCCTCGCCGACGAGGGTGAGGGATACCTGCGAGCTGTCGGCCAGGACGACGGCGGCGTCGGCCAACCCAAACACCGTGTCGTACTTCTCCACGAGAACCGGCGCGAAGCCATCGGGAATCGTGCTCCCACCGCTGTCGACCACCCATGTCTTGGCACCCTCGAGGACCCGCTGATATTCCGGTGCCACCGTGAGCGATTTTCCGACCTTCGCCAATGCCAGCTCCAGTTCGGCGACCTCTTCGATGAGAGCGAGCAGATTGCGGCTGTTGTCGGCGTTGAAGTGCCCGCCTCCATACAGCCCACCGCTGCGGGCTTTCTGGTTCATGAAGTCGAATTCGGCGTCCAACCGCGAGTGGATCGCCGCGAATGCCCACTCCAGTGGATCGACAAGCTGGAGAGAGTTAGGGGTGCGGTACATGTCGAAATAGTCGGGATCGACATACTTGTCCTTGTACTGCCTTAAAACCCGCTCTAGCCGTCTCTCCTCTGGTGAAGCCACAGGGTCCATTGTGTCATCGAGCGCCGACCGCCCAGCCGCATCGTCACGCAACGAGAACGTCCCCGGCCCTATTAGGACCGGGGACGCCTAGCACTGAAACTAGTGGTCAGTGGTGGTGATGACCGTGCCCATGGCTGTGACCGTGGTCATCCTCATCCTGGCTTACCGCTTCGACAACCGCGGTCTCGGTGGTCAGCACCATCCGCGCGACGGATGCCGCGTTCAGCACCGCCGACCGGGTGACCTTGACGGGGTCGACGACACCGGCGGCGGCCAGATCGCCGTACTCGAGCGTCGCGGCGTTGAAGCCCTGCCCGGCGGGCAGTTCGGCGACCTTGCTCACCACCACCGAGCCGTCGAGCCCGGCGTTGGTGGCGATCCAGTACAGCGGCGAACTCAGCGCAGAGGCGAACACGTCGACGCCCAGTGCTTCATCACCCGAGAGTGATTCGCGCAGCTTGGCGAGCACCGAGCCGGCCTGTACGAGTGCCGAGCCGCCACCGGCGACGATGCCCTCCTCCACGGCCGCCTTGGCTGCCGACACGGCATCCTCGACGGCTTCCTTGCGCTTCTTGAGGTCGGTTTCGGTGGCCGCGCCGACCTTGATGACGGCGACGCCGCCGGACAGCTTGGCCAACCGCTCCTCGAGCTTCTCGCGATCCCAGTCGGAATCGCTGACTTCGATCTCGGAGCGCAGCTGGGCCTTACGCGCCTCGATGGCGTCCTGCGTACCACCGCCGTCGACGATGACCGTGCTGTCCTTGTCGACGACGATGCGGCGGGCG
The DNA here is from genome assembly GCF_025822765.1 of Mycobacterium barrassiae. GTDB lineage: Bacteria > Actinomycetota > Actinomycetes > Mycobacteriales > Mycobacteriaceae > Mycobacterium > Mycobacterium barrassiae. Next base: position 6,198 of record NZ_JACKUK010000034.1, read on the forward strand.
GTGCCCAGCACGTCGAGGCCGACCTCGCGCAGCAACAGGCCTACGTCGGGGTTGACGACCTGTCCGCCGGTGACCACGGCCAGATCCTCGAGGAACGCCTTGCGGCGGTCACCGAAGAACGGCGCCTTGACAGCAACGGCCTTGAGCGTCTTGCGAATCGCGTTGACCACGAGCGTCGAAAGCGGCTCGCCCTCGACGTCCTCCGCCACGATCAGCAGCGGCTTGCCAGCCTCGGCGACCTTCTCCAGCAGCGGAAGAAGATCGGGCAGCGAGCTGATCTTCTCGCGGTGCAGCAGGACCAGTGCGTCCTCGAGCACGGCTTCCTGCGAATCGAAGTCGGTGATGAAGTACGCGGAGATGAAGCCCTTGTCGAAGCCCACACCCTCGGTGACCTCGAGCTCGGTGTTCAGCGTCGAGGACTCCTCGACCGTCACGACGCCGTCGGCGCCGACGGCGGTCATCGCCTCGCCCACCAGCTCGCCGACCTGCTCGTCGCGCGAGGAGACGGTCGCGACCTGAGCGATGCCGGTCTTGTCGCTGACGGGAGTCGCCGCCGCCAGAAGCGCTTCGGAGACCGCGTCGGCGGCCTTGCTGATGCCCGAGCCGAGTGCGATCGGGTTGGCGCCCGCTGCCACGTTGCGCAGACCCGCCTTGATGATCGCCTGCGCGAGCACCGTCGCCGTGGTGGTGCCGTCGCCTGCGACGTCGTTGGTCTTGGTCGCGACCGACTTCACCAGCTGGGCACCCAGGTTCTCGAACGGATCCTCCAGGTCGATCTCGCGGGCGATGGTGACGCCGTCGTTGGTCACCACGGGGCCGCCGTACGCCTTGGCCAGCACCACGTGCCGCCCGCGCGGGCCAAGCGTGATCCGCACGGCGTCGGCGAGCTTGTCGACCCCGGCTTCCATTGCCCGGCGCGCAGTTTCGTTGAACTCAATCTGCTTGCTCATGGATGTGCTTCCTGACTAAAGGGGGATGTACGAGTGCCGCCCCGGAACTCACCCGTGGATACGGGAAGCTCCGGGGCGGGACACGGGTGCTTACTTGTTGACGACAGCCAACACGTCGCGGGCGGAGAGAATCAGGTACTCCTCGCCGTTGTACTTGATCTCGGTGCCGCCGTACTTGCTGTAGATGACGGTGTCGCCTTCGGCAACATCCAGGGGGATGCGCTTCTCGCCCTCGTCGTCCCACCGGCCGGGGCCGACTGCGACGACGGTGCCCTCCTGGGGCTTCTCCTTGGCGGTGTCGGGGATGACCAGACCGGAAGCGGTCGTGGTCTCGGCCTCGTTGGCCTGAACGAGGATCTTGTCCTCGAGTGGCTTGATGTTCACGCTCGCCACGATGGAGCCCTCCACTAATTCGGGTGTCGGACCCGGGGGATTCCGGGTTCTCAATTACCAGGTGTTCGGCATAGCGTCCGTACCTTGCGACGTCGTCGCGGGTGCCGGCGCAGGGGTTGGCCGCCTGCCACCTAGCACTCTATACATGAGAGTGCTAGCACTCAAGACTGCCCTACTGCCTATCGCGGGGGGCGAACAGGTCAGAAGTTCGGCGGATCGACCATCAGATGATCAGAGACGTTGCCGATCATCTGGATCTCGACCTTGCGCTCGGTGAAATGCCAGGTCAAGCCGTCGCGGCCGAACGCGTCGAAATACCGTCCGACCACGATCGGCTGGATCGGCACGGTTTCGGTGTCCTGCAGGACGCAGAAGGTGGACCGCGCGACCGCGGTACCGCCGCTGACCTCGACGATCGGGTTGAGCACGAGGTGACGTGTCCGCGGCGTGTTGCCGTGGTCGGGGAAGCGGCGGGTCGTGGCGGCGAACAGGTTGGCGATGTTCTCCGCACCGGAGACGCCCGCCGGGCCGGTGCCGCCGAACGTCGCCCGGGACAGCAGCGCACCGACGCCGTCGAAGTCACCCGCATCGATCAGCTCGGCATAGCGGTAGAGCAGCTCGATGATCTCCAGCTTGTCCTCGACGGTGCTCATGCGACCTGGCCTTTCACCACCGGTAGGCCCGGGTCACTCGCCGCGTCCAGCGGCGATGGCGACGCGTCCGCCGCGATCAGGTGGGCGGCGAACGACGCGATCATCGCGCCGTTGTCGGTGCAGAGCCGGGGCCGCGGAATGCGCAGCGTCAGCCCCGCCTCGGCGCAGCGCTCCTCGGCGAGCTCACGCAGCCGCGAATTGGCCGCCACCCCACCGGCGATCAACAGCGTCGACACTCCCAGCGCCTTGGCGGCGCGGACGGCCTTCATGGTCAGCACATCGGCGACGGCCTCCTGGAAGCCGGCGGCGACGTCGGCCTGCGACGCCTCCGGATGACTCTCGACGTAGCGCGCCACCGCTGTCTTGAGCCCGGAAAAGCTGAACGCGTACGGATCATCGCGGGGCCCGCTCATGCCGCGGGGGAAGACGATCGCGTCGCGGTCGCCGGTCCGGGCGAGATCGTCGAGCACCTTGCCCCCCGGATAGCCGAGGCCCAGCAGGCGCGCCACCTTGTCGTAGGCCTCACCCGCGGCGTCGTCGACGGTGCTGCCGAGCTCGATGATCGGCTCGCCCAGCGAGCGCACGTGCAGCAGGTGGGTGTGTCCGCCGGACACCAGCAGCCCGACGCTTTCCGGCAGCGGACCGTGGTCGTAGACGTCGGCGGCCAGGTGTCCGCCGAGGTGGTTGACGGCGTAGAACGGCACCTGCCACGCCGCCGAATACGCCTTGGCGGCAGCCACTCCCACTAACAGGGCTCCGGCCAGGCCCGGGCCGATGGTCGCGGCGACGATGTCCGGCTTGTTCACGCCCGCCGTCTCGAGGGCGCGACGCATCGTCGGCCCTAGGGCCTCCAGGTGGGCGCGCGACGCGATCTCGGGGACCACCCCGCCGAATCGGGCATGCTCGTCGACGCTGGAGGCCACCTCGTCGGCGAGCAGCGTCACCGAGCCGTCTGCGCCCAGTTCGGCGATGCCCACGCCGGTTTCGTCGCAGGAGCTCTCAATGGCCAGGATGATTGTCATGTCGGATCTCGACGCATCGTATAGGCGTCGGCGCCACTGGCGCGGTAATAGCGCCGACGCAGACCGACGTTGACGAATCCGAAGCTCTCGTAGAGTGCGATCGCGGGTGCGTTGTCGGTGCGTACCTCAAGGAAAACCACGCTGTCGGAAGCAATTTCGAGGAGTTCGTGCACCAGACGGCGGCCGATGCCCTGCCCCTGATATTCCGGATCGACGCCGATGGTGTGGATTTCGTATTCGTAGGGCCGGGTCCGGCCCAGCCGTGCGATCCCCGCGTAGCCGACGAGCTTGTCGTCGGCGCGCGCAGCGACATAGTGGATGTGCTTGGCCTTGAGTTCGGCCAGGAACGCCCGCTCCGGCCACGGATCATCGCCCTTGAACAGTTGGGCTTCCAGTTCGGCACATCGCGCGGCGTCAGACGGTTTCAGCTTCCCGTAGACGACGGTCATCGAGCGGCGGCCTCCCGTTCGGCCAGCGTCTTGGCGTCGGGACGGCGGAGGTAGAGCGGCACCAGCGGCGCAGGTGGCGAGGTCCAGTCGGCGACGGCACGAACCAGGCCCTCGGCGGTGGGATACAACGGCGGCCGCGCCAGCGCCTCGTCCGCGCCGGGGACGTCTGCGGGGGCGGCGACGCCCGGGCCCTCGATCCGCACACCGTCGCGGTAGCGCGCCCAGTACACCTCACGCCTGCGCGCATCGGTGACGGCTAGCAGGTTGCCACCGGCCATGATGCCGATGGCGTCCAGACTGCACACGCCGTACACCGGCAGACCCAGCGCATGGCCATAGGCCGCCGCGGTGGCCATGCCGACGCGCAATCCGGTGAACGGCCCCGGTCCGCATCCGACGACGACCGCCGCCAGATCGTCCACCCCGACCTCGGCGTCGGCGAGTGCGGCGACCGCGTTGGGTGTCAGCTGCTCGGCGTGCGCACGGGCATCGAGCGTGACCCGTTCGGCCAGCACCTCGATCGTGTCGCCGTCCCGACGGACCACACCGGCGGTGACCGCAGGCGTGGCGGTGTCGATCGCCAGGATCAGCCCGTTCACGGTGTGCTCCACTGCCACATAGCGGTGCGCACCTCGCTGTCGATGCCGCGTTCGAGGCGGATGTCGAGATGGCTGTCGGACAGCCGCTCGGCCACTCCTTCACCCCACTCCACCACGACGACCGCGTCCTCGAGGTCGGTGTCGAGGTCCAGCGAGTCAAGTTCGGCGAGCAGGTCCACCGCGCTGTCGTCCAGAAGCCGGTAGAGGTCGACGTGGATCATGGCCGGGGCATCAGGTTTACGCGGCCGGTGGACGCGAGCCAACACGAACGTCGGCGAGGTGACCGGTCCCTCGACATCCATGGCCTGCGCGATCCCCTTGGCCAACACGGTTTTTCCGGCGCCGAGTGGACCCGCCAGCACGACAACGTCGCCTGCGCGCAGCTGGCTGCCCAACCGCTCACCCAGCGCGATGGTGTCGGCGGCGGTCGGCAGCTCCGCGGCACCTGCGGCGCGCTCAGCCATGGTCCCGAATCCGTTCCCGGACACGGCGGGTCAGCGCGACGAGCTTGGAGGGAGTGGCGCGCTCGACCAACCGAACCAGCGCATCGTCGATGATCTCCGGCTGCTCAAGCTCCACGAGATGTCCTGCGCCCTCGACGATCACGAGTTCGGACTTCGGCAGGGCGTCGGCCATGTCCTGCGAATACTCCATCGGGGTGAGCAGATCCTCGTCACCGCACGCGATCAGCGTCGGCACTTTCGCCAGGGTGCTCAGCCCTTCGGTCTCGTCGTGAACTTCGAGCGCGTGCAGGAATTCGACCAGTGTCTCGATCGGGGTGTCGTGCATCATCTTCTCGGAGAATTCGACGACGCTCGGGCTGATCTTCTCGTCGCCGTAGGAGGCCGCACGCAGGATGGGCGCAATCACCGATTTGGCGGCACCGCGGGTGCGATGCACAGTCTTCGGTGCGTAGCGGACGGCGAAGCGGACCGCCTCCAGCGCGGGGTTCTTCAGGATCTCCCCCAGCGGGGAGCGTGAAACCCCTTCCGCCGCAGACGCAATCAGCGCTGCACCCACGACGCGGGTCGGATAACGCTGGGGATACTGCCGCGCGTGCGACAACACCGTCATGCCGCCCATCGAATGGCCCACCAGCACGACCGGCCCGCGCGGTGCCATCACCGCCAGGACGGTCTCCAGGTCCCTGCCCAGTTGCTCGACCGTGTAGGTGTCCGGTGGCGCCTGACCGGACTGCCCGTGCCCACGCTGGTCGTAGAACACCATCCGCACCTGCGAGCCCCACTCCTCGGTCAGGCGGGCACGCTGGAAATGGAAAGCGCCCATGCGGAGACAGAAGCCGTGCGCGAAGACGACCGTCAGCCGGGCATCCTTGTCGCCCACCTCGCGAACGGCGAGGTCGACACCGTCCGGGGTGGTGATGACGACGCTGCGGTCGGCGTCGAGAAGGCCGAAATCCTCGTATTCGTAAGGGTCGTCGCTACTGACGCGGCGCCGCAGCGACCTGGCGACCGACACCGCGGTCGCGGTGCCGACAGCGGTCACACCCGCCGCGCCCGCCAGCCAACGAGCCCCTTGATCGCTCAACGCTGCGACCCGCGGTAGGTCCGGACGACGCGACCGCGTGGACTCGTGACGACCTCATAGTTGATGGTGCCCAGCAGCTCCGCCCAGTCCTGCGCGGTGGACTCACCTCGGCTGCCCGGCCCGAACAGGATCGCCTCGTCGCCCTCGGAGACATCACCGTCAGTGCCGACGTCGACCACGAGCTGGTCCATGCAGACGCGTCCGGCGATGCGTCGCAGCCTGCCGTTGATCAACACGTCGATGCGGCCGCTGAGGTTGCGGAAGACACCGTCGGCGTAGCCGATGGGAAGCAGCGCCAGGGTAGTGGCGCGCTCGGCGATCCAGGTGTGCCCATAGGACACGCCGTCGCCCGCCTGCACCGGCCGCACCAGCGCCACAGGGCATTTCAGCGTCATCGCCGGCTTCAACCCCATATCGCCGCGCTCAGGGATCGGCGTCTGCCCGTATACCGCGATGCCTGGCCGGACCATGTCGAACACCAGATCAGGGCGAGTCAACACCGACGGCGAGTTCGACAGGTGCACCACTTCGAAGTGCACACCCGCATCGCGCGCCTGGCCGACCATCTCCTTCAGCCGTTGCGCCTGAACGTCATTGAACGGATTGTCGGGGTCGTCGCCGTGCACCAGATGCGACATGAGGCCACGCACCGTGAACGCGTCGTCGGCGAGAGCGCGCTTCAGCGCCGTCAGCATCTCGAGATACTCGGCGGGGCTTGCGCCGTTGCGACTCAGCCCGGTGTCGACCTTGACGGTGACGTTCGCGGTGCTGCCCGTGCGTTCGACGGCGTCGCGGAGTTCGCCGATCTGACCCAGCGATGACACGGCGATCTGCACGTCGGCGTCGAGCGCGGGCGCGAAGTCCGTCCCCGGTGGATGCAGCCAAGCGAGCACCGGGGCGGTGATGCCGTCACGGCGCAGCGCGAGCGCCTCGTCGATGGTGGCGACACCCAGCTCCGCCGCACCCGCGGCCAGCGCGGCGCGACCCGTCTGGGTGGCTCCGTGGCCGTAGCCGTCGGCCTTGACAACGGCCATCACCTGAGCCGGACCCGCATGATCGCGCAGCAGCGCCACGTTGTGCGCCACGGCGTCGAGGTCGATGACCGCCTCGGGGGTCGCGGACGGCGGCACTGCCGTTGCCGGCGTCGTCGTCGCTCTGGTCGGTTGCATGGTCATGTCACCAGAGCCGATTCTCCCAGACCGGGAGCATGTGTCGCCGACGGCAACAGCCAACAGCGCGCTTCGAGCACCGCCTACACCGGCTGACCTAGGGTTTCATCCGCTTCTCGAGGCGGGTGTTTCCGGCCACAGTCACCGGTCCTGGTCAGTGAGCGAACGGCTCCAGTTCGTTGAAGTGTCCTTGCGGCTTCAGCGCGTCGAGGTGGGACAGCACGGTGACGGTGTCGTCATACAGGGCTCTGGCCAGGTCGGCCGAGAACCCCTCGCGGACCACGATCCGCAGCATGGTGATGTCCTCGGCACCCTCGGGCATGGTGTACGCGGGCACCTGCCAGCCGTACGAGCGCAGCGCGTGGGACACGTCGAACTCGGTGTAGCCGAAGTCGCCCTTCAGCCGGAAGCTGACGACCGGGATGGCCGAGCCGTCCGCGACCACGTCGAAGTGTTCGCTTTCCCGTAACTGGTCGCCGAGCCAGCGCGCCGTTGACGACAGACAATGCATCACCTTGCCGTAGCCGCCGCGGCCGAGCCGCAGGAAGTTGTAGTACTGGCCGACCACTTGGTTGCCCGGCCGGGAGAAGTTCAGCGTGAAGGTCGGCATGTCGCCGCCGAGGTAGTTGACGTGGAAGACGAGATCCTCGGGTAGATACTCCTTGCTGCGCCAGACCACGAATCCGACGCCGGGGTAGGTGAGCCCGTACTTGTGGCCGCTGACGTTGATCGAGACCACGCGGGGAAGGCGGAAGTCCCACACCAGGTCGGGGTGCAGGAACGGGACCACGAAGCCGCCACTGGCCGCGTCGACGTGGACCGGGACGTCCACTCCCCCGTCCGCCGCTACCTTGTCGAGTGCCGCGCAGATCTCGCCGATCGGTTCGAGTTCCCCGGTGTACGTGGTGCCCAGGATCGCCACCACGCCGATGGTGTCCTCGTCGATGTTCTCCACCACCTGTTCGGGGGTGATGACGTACCGGTCCTCGGCCATCGGAAGGTAGCGCGGTTCGACGTCGAAGTAGCGGCAGAACTTCTCCCACACCACCTGAACGTTGGCGCCCATCACCAGGTTTGGGGTCCGGTTCTTCCAGTCTTTTCCGACCTTTTCACGCCACCGCCACTTCATCGCGAGGCCGGCGAGCATCACGGCCTCGCTGGAGCCGATGGTGGAGACGCCGACCGCGCTGGACGGGTCGTCGTCGCGCAGATCCTCGGCGTGGAACAGGTCGGCCACCATGCATACGCAACGCTGCTCGATCGCTGCGGTCGCCGGGTATTCGTCCTTGTCGATCATGTTCTTGTCGAACGTCTCGGCCATCAGCCGCTCGGCTTGGGGATCCATCCAGGTGGTCACGAACGTCGCCAGGTTGAGCCGCGAGCTGCCGTCGAGCATCAACTCGTCGTGGATGAACCGGTACGCGGCGTCGGGATCCATCGCATCGTCCGGCAATCGCAGCGACGGGACGGGCGCCATTTCGAACCGGCACGTGTATGCCGGCTCGACGTGTTGTGCCTGAGTGTGCTTGCGCTTCACGGCAAGTCCTTCCTATAGAGAGGCGATGGCGGATCGAACATGGGCGAGGATGCGTGATGCCGACGTCGGCACGGGGCGCGGCCCGGGATCGGCCGCAGACAGGTTGGCGGCCCGCGCGTGGACGTAGGCGGCCGCGGCGGCGGCCTTGCCGGGCGGTAATCCGGCCGCGAGCAGCGCACCGACGATCCCGGACAGCACGTCACCGGAACCGGCTGTGGCGGCCCACGATTGGCCTGCGGAGTTGAGGTATACCGGCCCCCCGGGCTCCGCGATGACGGTGATGTTGCCCTTCAGCAACACGGTGACGCCGAGGTGGTCGGCGAGCTTGCGGGTTGTTCCGACGCGGTCGTCACCGGGTGGCGAGCCGGCCAACCGTGCGAATTCCCCTGCGTGAGGGGTCAACACCGTCGGCGCGGCGCGATTGGCGACGAGGTCGCGATGGGCGGCGAGGATGGTCAGCGCATCGGCGTCCACGATCACCGGCAGGTCCGTCCCGAGTGCGAACCACAGTGCGGATGCTCCCGCTTCGTCGATTCCCAGCCCCGGGCCGACCGCCCATGCCTGCACACGTCCCGCCGCGGAAACGGTCGGCGTGGCGATGACCTCCGGCCACTGTGAAAGAACCTGCTGCGCGGCACTTCCCGCGTAGCGCACCATGCCCGAAGTGGCAGCGACCGCCGCACCCGTACACAGCACCGCTGCACCCGGGTAGGTCGCCGATCCGGCCAGGATGCCCGTCACGCCCTGGGTGTACTTGTCGTCCTTAGGGCCGGGAACCGGCCACAGGGCGGCGACGTCGGCGGCCTCGAGCTCGAACACGTCGGACTGCGGCAGGTCCAGGCCGATGTCGACCAGCTCCACGCGTCCGCAATCGCCCAGTGCGTGAGCCGGTTTGAGGCCGCCGAAGGTGACAGTGAGCGCAGCGTGCACGTGCGGACCGTCGGTGGCGCCGGTGTGTACGTCGATGCCGCTGGGGATATCGACGGCGACCACGGGGATGCCGTCAGCGTCGACGGTGCCGAAGACCTCGGCAGCGTTCGGCCGCAGCGGTCCGGAGCCGGAAATTCCCACCACCCCGTCGATCACCAGATCGGTTGAGGCCGGGATGCTTTCGACGACCCGTCCGCCCGACGCGGTGAACGCGGCCAACCCCTTCGCGTGTGCGCGTTCCGGATTCAGCAGTACCGCGGCGGCAGTCGTTCCGCGGCGGCGCAGGAAGGTGGCCGCCCACAGCGCATCGCCGCCGTTGTCGCCGGAGCCGACGACCGCGCAGATCCGCCGGCCGGACACCCCGCCGGTGCGCATGGTGAGTTCACGGGCTATCGCGTTGGCCAGGCCGTGGGCGGCGCGGCGCATCAAGGCACCGTCGGGGAGGCTCGCCAACAGCGGCGCTTCTGCCTCGCGGATTTGGTCGGCGGTGTAGTAGTGCCGCATCGCTCCCTACGTTACGTGTCGAACCGGCCCATCGGACGCGGTTTCATCATCCGCGAGCCTGGCCGTCGACCCGATCCCAGAATGCCGCGGTTGTCGCGGCGATCCTTTCAGGAAACTCGCCGTTGATCGCATGCGACGCGTCGGGCCACAACTCGACTTGGCCCCTCGGCAGCAGCCCCCGTGCAGTCCCAGCGGCCCGCTCGGCGTCATGGAACACGCTACGGCCTGCGATCAGGGCAAGGACCGGGATGTCGAGCTCCCGCAATTGGTCGGCGGTGAAACGCGTAGGCGGAGGCTGCCGCAAGGCGAAGTCCTTGGTGCCCGCGGCGATAAGCGCCGCCACCGGGACGGAATCGTCGACGTCGGCACCCCCGGTGATCCATTTCAGCACCCGGCGACGCACCGATTCCGGAACCCCGGGAAGGCCCATCGGCAGCACCATCAGAATGGCCCGGAGCGGAATCGCCGCGAACGTCATCACCGGATCGAGCAATGTCAGCGACGCGACCGACCCGGGTCTGCGGACGGCGTAATTGGTGGCCGACCATCCGCCGAAGGACACCCCCATGAGATGCGGCGATGACAGCCCCAGCCCGGTGAGCATCTGGTCGAACCACTGTGCCTGGTCCTCGGCGTCCCTGAGCGGACGCTTCTGCACCGACAACCCCGGCTCGCCCAGCAAGTCGACTGAGAACACCGTGCGATGGGCGAGCAGGCCGGGAAGGTTGGTGCCCCACATCGGTGTCGACGCGTTGCGGCCGGGCAGTAACACGACCGGACGCCCGTCGGGGCCCGGGAAGCGATACACCCGCACAGTGCCGAAATCCGTTGGAATGTCGAATGACTCGTCGTAGGGCGGCAGCTCGGCCAGACAGGCGTCATACGTGGCGACGAAGTGCGCACGGGCAGCCTCGCTCCGGAAGTGTCCAACCCCGGAGCCCGGCACTATTCGACGGTGACGGACTTGGCGAGGTTGCGCGGCTTGTCGACGTCATAGCCGCGGGCCTGCGCCACTCCCGCCGCGAAAACCTGCAGCGGAATGGTCGACAGCAGCGGCTGGAAAAGCGTTGACACCGCAGGGATCTCGAACAGGTGATCGGCGTACGGACGGACGGTGTCGTCGCCCTCTTCCGCGATGACGATGGTGATCGCGCCCCGCGCCTGGATCTCGCGGATGTTCGACAGCAGCTTGGCGTGCAGCGTCGGCGCGTTCTTCGGCGACGGCATGACCACGATGACCGGCAGATCGTCCTCGATCAAAGCGATCGGTCCGTGTTTGAGTTCGCCCGCCGCAAAACCCTCGGCGTGCATGTACGCCAATTCCTTGAGTTTGAGCGCACCCTCGAGCGCAACCGGGTAGCCGACGTGGCGCCCGAGGAACAGCACGGTCTGCGACTGCGCGAACCGGCGGGCCAGCTCGAAAACGGGCTCGACCGACTCGAGTACGCGGGCCACCAAGTCCGGCATCGCCTCGAGGGAGCGGTACTCACGCTCGACCTCGTCGGGGTACTTGGTGCCGCGCGCCTGCGCAAGGGCCAGCCCGACAAGGTAGTTGGCGGCGATCTGGGCGAGGAAGGTTTTGGTCGACGCGACGCCGATCTCCGGTCCGGCGCGGGTGTAGAGCACGGCATCGCATTCGCGCGGAATCTGTGAGCCGTTGGTGTTGCAGATGGCCAGGACCTTGGCCTTCTGCTCCTTGGCGTGGCGCACCGCCTCCAGCGTGTCGGCCGTCTCGCCGGACTGCGAGATGGCGACGACGAGCGTGTGCTGGTCCAAAACCGGGTCGCGGTAACGGAATTCGCTGGCCAGCTCGGCCTCCACCGGCAGCCGCGTCCAGTGCTCGATCGCATACTTGGCCAGCAGACCGGAGTGGAAAGCGGTGCCGCAGGCCACCACGAACACCTTGTCGATCTCGCGGAGTTCCTGATCGGAGAGGCGCTGTTCGTCGAGCACGATGCGGTTGTCGACGAAGTGGCCGAGCAGCGTGTCGGAGACGGCGGCGGGTTGCTCGGCGATCTCCTTGAGCATGAAGTACTCGTAGCCGCCCTTTTCGGCGGCCGAGATGTCCCAGTCGATGTGGAAGGTGCGCGCGTTGGCGGAGTCGTCGATACCGTTGAAGTCGGTGATGCGGTACCCGTCGGCGGTCACGACGACCGCCTGGTCCTGACCCAGTTCGACGGCATCGCGGGTGTATTCGATGAACGCGGCGACGTCCGAGCCGACGAACATCTCGCCCTGGCCCACCCCCAGCACCAACGGCGTGGAACGCCGCGCGGCGACGATCGTGCCGGGATCGTCAGCGTTGGCGAACACCAGGGTGAAGTGGCCCTCCAGCCGGCGCAGTACGGACAGCACCGACGCCGGGAAGTCGCCCGCGGTCTCACCGTCGCGGTATGCGCGGGCAACCAGGTGCACGGCGACCTCAGTGTCGGTGTCGCTGGCGAACTCGACGCCGACGGCCTCCAGTTCGGCCCGCATGACGGCGTAGTTCTCGATGATGCCGTTGTGGACGACCGCGATCTTCTCGGCAGCGTCACGGTGCGGGTGGGCGTTGCGGTCGGTCGGCCTGCCGTGGGTCGCCCAGCGGGTGTGCCCGAGGCCGGTGCTGCCCACCAGGCTGGCGGCGTCGGACTCGGCCAGCGCGGCCGCAAGGTTGTCCAGGCGCCCGGCCCGCCGGCGCACCGTCAGGTGACCCTTGCCGTCGAGCAGGGCAACGCCCGACGAGTCGTATCCGCGGTACTCCATCCTGCGTAGAGCGTCGACGACAACGTCGCAGGCAGGACGCTGCCCCACGTAGCCGACGATTCCGCACATAGCCATTCAGGGTAGTGCAAGAGCGTCTGGCGACCGCCTGCGCTACGGTCGTCTCGTGGCGCGAACGGCGAAGCTATTCAACCAGTTGAAGCGTCGCGGGCCGCATCGTGTTTTACGTGGTGACCTGGCCTTTGCCGGATTGCGCGGCGTCGTGTTCACCCCGGAGTCAGGCCGCAATCTCGCAGGCGTGGCCTTCGGTCACGATTGGCTCACGAGTGACGACCGTTACTACGGGACGCTCGACCATCTGGCGTCGTGGGGCATCGTTGCCGCGGCGCCCGCCACCGAGACCGGGCTCGCGCCGTCAGTGCTCAATCTGTCCTACGACCTCGGCACCGCGCTGGACATCATCGCCGGGGTGCGGTTGGGACCAGGCAAGATCAGCGTGCATCCCACGAAGCTCGGCGTGGCCGGACACGGTTTCGGCGCGTCCGCGGCGGTGTTCACGGCGGCAGGCATGCCCAGCAGGATCAAGGGCGTCGTGGCGGCTTTTCCGACGGTCACCAAGCCCCGCGCCGAAGAACCCGCGGCGACGCTGAAGGTGCCCGGGTTGATCCTGTCCGATCCGGGCGATCCGATGTCGTTGCGTTCCAACGCCGTCGAGCTCGCGCGTGTGTGGAAGACCGGGACGCTGCGGGCCGTGAGCAAGGTGAAAGCGGGTGGGCTCATCGAGGGCCGTCGCCTGGCGAAGGTCGTCGGACTGCCGGGTGCCAATCGCGGCACGCAGAAGATCGTGCGGGCGTTGATGACCGGATACCTGCTGCACACGCTGACCGGCGACAAGGCCTATCGCGACTTCTCCGATCCCGAAATCGTGCTGCCGAAGGCCCCGACGCTCGACCCGTTCGCCGACGATCCGGTGGATCTCGAGAACAAGGTCGTCGCGTTGTTGAAGCCCTGAGGGCAACCAACCAACCGGTTGGGTGTATAACTTCCCCATGTCCTCTGCGCCGTCTATGCGAACCGGGATCTTCCTCAACTACGCGGGCGGCTTCCTGGAGGCCGTCGAGCAGGTCGTCGACATGGAGAAACTCGGTATCGACATCGCGCTGGTCGCCGAGGCCTATTCCTACGACGCAATCAGCCAGCTGGGGTTCCTGGCGGCCAAGACGTCGACGATCGAGCTCGGAACGGGCGTCGTCCCGATCTACATCCGCACCCCGACCCTGCTGGCGATGACGGCGGCCGGCCTGGACTATGTGTCCGACGGCCGATTTCGGCTCGGCATCGGCACCTCCGGCCCACAGGTGATGGAGGGCTTTCACGGCGTACCGTTCGACGCCCCGCTCGGTCGTACCCGTGAGGTCATCGACATCTGCAGGCAGGTGTGGCGTCGCGAGCGGGTGACCTACGACGGCAAGTACTACCAGATTCCGTTGCCCGCCGATCAGGGCACCGGCCTCGGCAAACCTCTGCATTTGATCAATCACCCTGTGCGGGAGCGGATTCCGATCACGATTGCGGCGCTCGGACCGAAGAACGTCGAGCTCACCGCGGAGATCGCCGAGGGCTGGCAGCCGGTGTTCTTCTTTCCGGAAAAGGCCGACGACGTCTGGGGCGATTCGCTGCGGGCCGGGTACGCCAAGCGCGACCCTTCCCTTGGCCCGCTCGACATCATGGTGAGCGCGCCGCTGGCGATCGGCGATGACGTCGACGACCGATTGGCTTGGGTGAAGCCACAATTGGCGCTGTACATCGGCGGTATGGGCGCCCGCGGGCAGAACTTCTACCACAAACTGGCGACCCGTTACGGGTTCGGCGAGGTGGCCGATCACATCCAGAATCTCTACCTCGACGGAAAGAAGGCCGAGGCGATCGAGGCGGTGCCCGACGACCTGGTGCGGTCCGTCTCGCTGGTGGGTCCGCGCGGGTTCGTCAAGGAGCGGCTGGCCGCGTTCAAAGAGGCGGGTGCCACCACGCTGTTGCTGCAACCGCTTTCAGGCGACCGCGGCGAAACGTCGAAATTCGTCGAGGAACTTCTGGGCCTGCTGCCGTAGCGATTAAGGAAATCGCCCATACCCCTGTAGACTGGGTACAGCGGCATCGTCTGTTCTGCCTTTTGCCGCTTCTCGATCGTCAAACCGAGCGCCGCGGGATCACCCGCGCCGGGCAGGACGACCACACTCAATCTTTCGGAGCTTCAATCTTGTCTGTTCAAATCCCTGGTGGCTCAACCGTGCCCACCTTCGCCGAACTCGGTCTGCCGCAGGCCGTCGTCGACGTGCTCGCCGACAACGGCATCGATACGCCCTTCCCCATCCAGGCGGCCACGCTGCCTGATTCGTTGGCGGGCCGTGACGTCCTCGGCCGCGGCCGCACCGGATCCGGTAAGACTTACGCGTTTCTGTTGCCGATGGTGACGCGACTCACAAACAATCCCAGCAAGCCTCTTCCCGGCCAGCCCCGGGCGCTCATCCTGGCCCCGACACGCGAGTTGGTGGCTCAGATCCAGGAGTCGCTCGCTCCCCTGGCTGCCGCCACGAATCTGCGCTCGGTCATCGTGTTCGGCGGTGTCGGGTACCAACCGCAGATCGACAAGCTGCGTGCCGGTGTCGACATCGTCATCGCCTGCCCCGGTCGCCTCGAAGACCACGTACAGGCAGGCCATGCTGACCTGTCGGCAGTGGAGATCACCGTGCTGGATGAGGCCGACCACATGGCCGATCTCGGATTCCTGCCTCCCGTCAAGCGTCTGCTCGACAAGACACCCCGCGACGGTCAGCGAATGCTGTTCTCCGCCACGCTGGATCGCGGTGTGGACGTTCTAGTCAAGCGCTATCTGAACAATCCGGTCGAGCACAGCGTCGACTCGGAGCAGTCGCCGGTCACCGCAATGGACCACCACGTTCTGCATGTCGAGAAGGCGTCGCGCATCAACGTGTTGGCCGACCTCGCCGCTTCACCCGGTCGGACCATCGTTTTCACCCGGACCAAGTTCGGTGCCAAGAACCTTGCCCGGCAGTTGAATTCGCGGGGTGTGCCTGCGGTGGAACTGCACGGCAATCTGTCGCAGAACGCCCGCACCCGTAATCTCGCGGCGTTCTCCGATGGCACGGCGTCGGTCTTGGTTGCGACTGACATCGCGGCACGCGGCATTCACGTCGACGAGGTCAGCCTCGTCGTACACGCGGATCCACCGGTCGAGCACAAGGCGTACCTGCACCGGTCCGGTCGGACGGCACGCGCCGGAAACGACGGCACGGTGGTGACGCTGATGCTCGACGAGCAGGTGTCGGATGTGCGGCAACTGACCCGTCGGGCCGGGGTGAAGCCGACGATCACCCGCTTCAGCGGTCCGTCGCATCCGGTGCTTCATGAGATCGCGCCCGGCGAGCGCACCTTCGGGAAGCCGATCGTGCCGGCCACGCCCAGTCGACCCGCGCCGGCCAAGCCGGCCCAGGCGCGCCGTCGTCGCTCGAACAACCGCCGTAGGCGGCCCGCCAACGCCTAGCTTGTTGGGCTGTGGACGGAGCCGCTTGTCGACTGCATTGTCGAGGGCGCTTGCCCACCCGCTCGTCCCGTATTGGGCGGACCCGCAGCAAACGGACGAAGTTCACTCTCGATTAATTCGCCGCTGCGCAGGCGTCGAACATGCCGCGAAGAGCACATCGACCCGTTGTTCCACCTCAAGTGCCGTAGTTGGCTGCGACATGTCGCAGGCCAGTGTTGTACTACCTCGACTGAGCACGACAGTGCGGAGAGGAAGTTATGGCCGAGGAATACAACCACGACGAACTAGCGCGGCTTATCGCGGCAATCGAAGAGGAGCTTGGAGACCCCGCACTTTGGGCAACGCCTGACGGCTACCCGGCCAGCCTCGCACTCTGCGTCATCGATTCAATCTTCTCCATCGGTGTGAATTACTCCGGGGTCGTCAATGTGATAGGTCGATACCGATCGCACCGCATTGCGCAGAGCGGCAACGCTGATGCTGATGGTCTCCTGGAGCTCATGGGCACGTTCGAATACCTGGGCGGCCCCGAACGCTGGGCAGATGAGATTGGAAACAAGCAGCGCACGTCGACCAAGAGCGGGATCCTCAAAGCTGAGGCGGTGCTCCAGGAGGCCCATGTACTTGCCGCGCAGGGTGTCTGGACAGTTCGCGATCTTCAGGAAGCTCAGCTAGTGGGTCGGCTACCTGAGATCAAGGCTGGTTGGAGGTCGGTCCGCGGGCAGAAGTCAGGAATTTCGTGGAATTACTTCCTGATGCTTGCCCGCGTACTTCCAGAGGGTGGCGATGTCGGTGAGAAGGCCCGATTAGAAGCGCGTCCCCGACCCAGTGGCGACGACGCGGTAGCCGGCGTGAAACCAGATCGGATGATCAAACGCTATGTCGCCGGAGCGATCGGCGCAGATGTTGGCAGGCTGACGGAACGGAAGGCAGCCGCGTTGGTAAAGGCAGCGGCGGAGGCAAAAGTATTGGAAGTTGTCGCCCTCGATCATGCAATCTGGCGTTTCGAGTCGGGCCGGTCAAGCCTGGCCGACTCCGATGAATGAGCGCCGGCACTCGCCGGCCGACAAGTCGTCATCAGAAACAAAACACGGAACGGTACCAACTGCAATATCATGACGCCCTGCCGAAGCACGCGCGGCCACCTACATCAAAACCGAACGCAAACAGAATATTTCGGTAATCTCCGATTCTAGACGGGGGCCTTCGAGGGTTGCCGTTCCTTGGCAAGGATTTCTGCGAGCATCGCAGCAACGACGCCAAACGCGAAATACAGTGGGACGAGCCATGGTCCGACACCAAACAGTCCGTCGGAGTCGGCGTTGTATGCGAACACGTCGGACTTGGCGAGCACGATCTCGACGATCGGTCCGAAGATCGCGGCCAGTACACCGCAAACGATCGACGGCTTGTCGCCAAGCACGCACCAGATGATGACCGCCATCGCGATGATGAGGGCTGTGCTCGGCACTGTCGGTGCGCTGTGCACCAAGGCAGTAGTGACGTAGGTACCGATAACCGCGGCGATACCTGCCAGCCCCTGCCGCGCAGTGACAGTGGTACGCGGATCAGGCAGATGCAGCCGCAGTTCGGCTAACGAGACCGTCGCAGCGCCAACCATTATCGGGAACCAGATGGGGCTGCTCCACACGAACGGCACCGCATCCGTGAAGTACTCCGTTGTGCCGGTGACGACGTGGCTGTGATCGCCGACGAGCGATGCCACCGCACCCAGTAGGAATAGGAAAAGAGCTTCAGGCACGCGCAACTTCACGAAGCGGACGTTACTCTCGCCAGCCCACCGATCGTGCCCAAGCTGCAACCCCTTCGTGGGTAGCGAGGTCGTCGGGTCGAGCGTCAGCACCGTGTGCCCTGGACGTTCCTTGAGGTTGACGAGTCATCTGCCCAGTCACCTGTTCATTCGCCCACCTGTGGCAGTTCGTCGGCTGCAATTTCACACGGCGTCCCCGCGGAGTCCGATGGCGCTGCGAGCGGCTCTATCGGCGGTGGTACGGCAGAGATGGGTGGCGGCGGCTCGATCGGTGTTTCGGTCGCCGCAGGTGGCGGGGGATCTGCCGGCCGCTCGGCGGCCGCCTCCTCGTCAACCGCCGCGGGATCGGCCTCGGCTGCGTCTGCGCTCTCTTCGTCGTCGACGATTTCTTCGTCTAACTCGCCCTCGTCGTCGGGCTCATCGAGTTCCTCTGGATTGTCTAGCTCATCTGGCTCGTCGACCTCGGGCAGATCCGCCAGTGCGTCCTGCTCGCTGCTCGACGTCCCCAGTAGACCGCCCAGAAGGTCGGCGAGCTGCCCCCCGAACCCCGACAGTCCGCTTCCGATGTCGGGCATTCCTCCCCCGAGCGACGGCATCGACGACGGCGCCATCGCCGCGGGTTCGACTGGCGGCGTAGCCGGTGGCGTGGGCAGAGGCGGGGGCGGTGGCCCCGGCAGCGGTGACTGCGCCACCGGTGGTGTCGACCACGGCGTCGACGCGCCCAGCGGCAAACTCATCCCCCCGCCACCACTCGAGTTCACCCCCGCTGGCGCGGTTCCCACGGCGTCATCCGTTGGACCAGACCACGCCGGACCGAAATCGCCGGGCACCTCGAACGCAACGGCCGACTGCGATGTCAGCTCGGCCACCGCGGCATCGTAGGCGTCCGTCACGGCGGCCACCGCCGAGCGCATTGCCGTCAGCCACTCGCCCCGAATATCGTTCTCTACGAACGGTTTTACCTCGAGTTCGACGAGTTCACTGGCCGTCGCACGATCACCCGCTCCGGTGGTGACCGTCTGCACAGCGGCACGCCAATCCGGGTTGGCGGCTCGGCTCTCCACCGCAACGGCCGCCGCGACCTTCCCATCGATGCTGCGCCACAACCGATCCCGCAGCGAGGTCAATGATTCAACCGCCGTGCGGACCGCGCTCACCACCGTCGCCGACGTCTCACCGTGACGGCGCAGGAACTCCCGCGACGCCCGCGCACCCTGCCCACGCCACACCACGGGCATCAAGACCAGCTGGGCCTCCTGACGAGCGAGCACCCCTTCGACCGCGGTGGCAGCGGACCGCAACGCCTCGCAGTCGGCATCGAGCGCACGCAAGTCGATACCGTCCTCGCTGCCGTACCAATCGCGCACTTGCGATGCGTGCAGGGTCAGATCCGCGTCCTGGTAGCCGACCAGATGGCAGGCCCATACATAGTCCTGCACCGTCTCGGTGGCAGGCTGGCCCTCGGCCAATCGTGAACCAGCGTCGTATGTTTCGGCCATCACTCAGCCCACCAGGCGGCTGGTGCGAAGATCAGCCTCGTCGTAACGGTGCGCGGTGGTACGCAACGTCGCCGCGATCTCCGCCGATGCCCGCGCCCACTCCCGGAGTTGGTCAGCAATACCGTCGATGGCGGCACGTACCGCTCCACCGCGTGCCACGTGCATCCGGCCAGCCGCCGCGCCACCGAACTGCAGCCCGGCAAGCCGGGTGCGGACAACGGCATCGATGGCGTCAGCAGCGGCCTGGTATTCGTCTGCGACATGCAGCAGTGCGGCGACGTCGACGTGCGCGACGTCTCGTTCTCCCATGTAGAGCTAGGACGCTATACGCGTCCCGCCGGTTCCCACCGGTTTCAGGGTTGTTCGCTGACCGATTCCGCCACCCGTGCGGCGAGCCTGCGAGCGGTGTCCTCGTCGGCGGCCTCCACCATCACACGGACCACCTGCTCAGTCCCCGAGGGGCGCAACAGGATTCGACCCGAGTCGCCCAGCGCACGTTCGGCCTCAGCCACCGCGGTACGTACCGACGGCGCTTCCGCGACCGTCGCCTTGTCCGCCACCTGGACGTTGATCAGCACCTGCGGCATCGTCTGCATCGGCTCGGCGAGCGTGGCCAGCGACGAACGCGTCTGCGCCATCCGCGACATCAAGCGCAGACCGGTCAGAATGCCGTCTCCCGTCGTGCCGAACGCCGGCATGACGATGTGCCCCGACTGCTCGCCGCCCAACGAGTACTCGCCCGCGCGTAATTCCTCGAGTACATAACGGTCGCCGACGCCGGTGGTGCGTACCTCGATGGAGGCCGCGCGCATCGCAAGGTGTAGACCGAGGTTGCTCATGACCGTCGTGACCAGCGTGTTGGACGCCAGTTCGCCGGCCTCCTGCATCGCGAGCGCCAGGATCACCATGATCGCGTCGCCGTCGACCGTCCGGCCGCTCGCGTCGACCGCCAGGCAGCGGTCGGCGTCTCCGTCGTGCGCGAGGCCGAGATCCGCACCGTGGGCTACGACTGCGGCCTGCAGCGTCTCCATGTGCGTGGAGCCGCAAGCCTCGTTGATGTTCAGACCGTTGGGCTCCGCATTGATCACGATGACGTTGGCGCCCGCTGCGCGATAGGCACGGGGTGCGGCGGACGAGGCCGCGCCGTGGGCACAGTCGACGACAACGGTGATTCCGTCGAGGCGGGTCGTCACGCCCTTGCCGACGTGGCGGAGGTAGCGGTCCAGGGCGTCCTCGCCGTCGACCACGCGGCCGATGCCCGCACCGGTCGGGCGGCGGCCGGGTCCTTCGTGAACGAGCTCCTCGATGCGGTCCTCTGCCGCATCGTCGAGCTTGTGACCACCCGGCCCGAAGATCTTGATGCCGTTATCCGGCATCGGATTGTGCGACGCGCTGATCATCACGCCGAAGTCAGCGTCATATGCGCCGGTGAGGTAGGCCACCGCCGGGGTCGGCAGCACCCCGACCCGCAGCGCGTCCACGCCCTCGCTGGTGATACCGGCGATCACCGCTGCTTCGAGCATCTCCCCGCTGGCCCTGGGATCGCGGCCGACCACGGCCACCCGGCGCGCATGACCGCCGACACTGCCAAGCCGTCGAGCAGCCGCCGAACCAAGCGCCATGGCCAGTTCAGCGGTCAGATCCTGGTTGGCGACGCCGCGCACCCCATCGGTGCCGAACAGTCGACCCATGCCGACAAACTTCTCATAAATGGCGTCCAAAGAGCCAACCGCGGACACCGCGCGCCGTGCCGCCACCGAACCGGTACTCAAATGCGACCAGAAGCACTCACCGCCCGTATCCGGGCGGATACGGGCGGTGAGGTCGCTTCATTTAGCTGCCGTGCTCAGCGGACGGCTGCTGCGGGGTTGCGGGCGCCGTGGTCGGAACCTCGTCCCCGGACGTCTGACCAGGGGTGCTCTCAGGCTGGCCGGGAGTGCCCTGGATGTGGCCAGGGGCGCTCTCAGACTGGCCCGGGCCGTTCTGCTGGATCAGGACCGATCCGAGGCTGTTGTTGCACACCGACTGCTCGGTGCCCTCAGTGTCGGTGGACTCCACCAGCTGGGTCACTCGATCCACCTCGAGGTCGCAGACACCGGCTGCGATCGTCGCGGCGTCGGTGGCCTTCACGTCCTCAAGGACTCCAGCGCTGCCGAGGGTCACATTGACCAGGCCGTCGGGCGCGGGAGCGTTGTCGGGCTGCGCAGCCGCGATGCCCAGGCCCGCAGTGAAGAGCAGCGACCCACCGAGGACGGTGCCGGCTGCGACGTTCTTCATGACGTTCCTCATCCAATTGCTCCTTTTCAGTCGAGGAGGCGACAACCGGTCCCCAACGGCATGACTGCCGTACCGGTGGCCCGTGGGGCCTATCCGCGCATGCAGGACCGCCACCTCCGAAGACGCTGTATTCACGATTCACGATCGGGCCAGCCTCTAAACGAAAAGCACCGAATTGTGAACTGGTCGACCTTGTATGCAAACCCGCCGATAACGGCCAAATTGCCTATTTACCTGCTGCGGACCAGTCGAGATCGTCGCTGCCCACGGCGAATGGATATGTCATGCGCAGCGACCTGCTCTCCCCACTAAGCATTCCGCCCGGTGCGCGTGATGCACACCGGGCGGAATGAGAAACAGATCAGCGCTTGCTGTACTGAGGCGCCTTACGGGCCTTCTTGAGGCCATACTTCTTGCGCTCGATGGCCCGCGGATCGCGGGTCAGGAAGCCGGCCTTCTTGAGCGCAGGCCGATCCTCGGGCTGCACCAGGATCAGCGCGCGGGCGATCGCCAGGCGCAGTGCACCGGCCTGCCCGGACGGGCCGCCACCGTCGAGGTGGGCGTAGATGTCGAAGGAGTCAACCCTGTCGACCGTCACCAGCGGCGCCTTGATGAGCTGCTGGTGCACCTTGTTCGGGAAGTAGGCCTCCAGGGAGCGGCCGTCCAGATGGAACTGGCCGGTGCCCGGCACCAGACGCACCCGGACCACGGCCTCCTTGCGGCGCCCGACGGTCTGGATGGGACGGTCGATGATGACCGGCTCGCGCACGGCTGCTGCTTCAGGCGCAGCGGTCTCGGTCTCGGTCGCGGTCTCCTCGACGGGAGCCTCGGTCACTTCTTCGGTCGTATCGGTCGATTCGGTCACTGGGCCACCTGCTTGATCTCATACGGAATGGGCTGCTGGGCGGTGTGCGGATGATCCGGCCCCGCGTAGACCCGCAGTTTCTTCTGGATCTGGTGGCCGAGCTTGGTGTGCGGGATCATGCCGAGGATCGCCCGCTCGACGACCCGGTCGGCGTGCTTTGCCATCTCGTCACCGAGCGCACGTGCCCGCAGACCGCCGGGATAACCCGAGTGGCGGTAGGCGAACTTCTTCGAAAGCTTGTCGCCGCTGATGGCGACCTTGTCTGCGTTGATGACAATGACGAAATCGCCACCGTCGACATTCGGCGTAAATGTCGGCTTGTGCTTGCCACGCAGCAGATTCGCTGCTGCGACGGCGAGCCGGCCGAGCACCACGTCCGTGGCGTCGATGACGTACCACGAACGCGTGGTGTCACCCGCCTTTGGCGTGTACGTAGGCACAGCGCTACCTCTCATCTATCGGGTTGGATCCCGGAGCGACCCGGGGGCCGGTCAGGTGTGCGGTGGGGAACCCTCGGCGACCGACGTTGACCCGAGGCCCCGGCGTTACCGCACGCCAACGGAGCAGCTTACCTGTGCACGTCCTCGCAGGTCAAAACGCCTTCGGCAGGGGCTGACCTGGCCTGATCGGCCGGGGTCGGCTGCCCCTCGGCCCCGCGCGGGTCAAAACATAGGGAAACACCTGATTTCTCCGCCCACCAAGCCGCCGTAGCTTCGTCTGCGTCGGCGAGCGGTGTTAGCCAGGGCCCGATCCAAATATCAAGATCACAACGGAGAACAGATGTTTCGCACTCTCATCGCCGGGGCTTTGGTTGCCGCGGCGGCCGCTGTCGGCGCCGCTTCGGTCGCCAACGCCGAGACCTACTACAAGAACTGCACTGCGGCGCGCGACGCCGGTGTAGCGCCGATCATGCAGGGCGAGGACGGCTACGCGCCGCACCTCGACCGCGACGGCGACGGCATCGCCTGCGAATAGCCGCAGCTCAAGCTGGGTTTGCGCCACCGTGGCCATCTCCCGCACCACGGTGGCGCAAACCTTCTCCTGGCGAATCCCCTGGCTCCCCTCCAAACGGGACCGCGCAGAGTCTGCGGGCTACCGGCCCCAGGCGTTCGCCGCCATCCGGTCCATCGCCGCGACCTCGTCGGAGCCGTCGCGGACAGCGTTACCCAACCTGATCAGGATGTCGTTCAGCGCCGCCGCGGCCTGCTCCCAGCGTGCCTGCTCGATGCGGTACGCCTCGGCGGCCTGTCGCGTCCAGATCTCCTGTAGCGGCGCGATCTGAGCGCGCAGCTCGTCCAGCGCCGTGTTCAGTCGCGCCGACGTGGTGTGTATCTCCTGCCGGACGGTGTACTCGATCTCGCCGAAGTTGTACGAGAGCACGTTTTCCATGCGGACTCCTCAGAGGTTGTTGGCGACGGCGCTGATCTGATGCGAATGGCTCTCCGCTGCTTCGCGAAGCGTCTGCTGATTCAGGCGGATCGTTTCGGCGATCCTTTGCAGAGAACCGTGGAGCCTTACGGATTCGGTGTTCCATCGGTCCACGACATCGTGGAAGCGGGCAGCTGCCACGCCTCCCCACACCGATGCGGGCACTCCGCCCATGCGCCCGATGAAGGACGACAGCATCGCGCGGATCTCCTCGTTTCGCGCGTCGGTCTTGGCGGCGATTGCAGTCATCAGGTCGAAGTCGGTGTTGAGTGCGCCACCTGCCGGTGTGGTCATCGATGTCCTTCCGTCCGTGCGTGCTGTCATGAAGGTTCGACGCAAGGGCGTGCCATTCGGTTCCACCGTTCTTGCGCCTGATTCACCGCACCGCGTGTGCGGATCGGATCGCGCGATCGCATGCATCGCGAATGAGGTGTTCGCGGCCGAGCGTGCTCTGGCAGCCGATGGCGATGCGAACGGCGCCGTCGACCACCACCGCCCACTCGATACGCCGCTCTTGTCGAATCTCTCGATATGTCACCGCCGATCTGCCTGCACGGTGATCGGACGGGTTGAACTCGACGAAGGCGCCGTCGACGCCCTCGGCCATCGCTGTCCGCAGAGAGTCCGCGGTCTGCGCCAGGGTGGACGGAAAGGGGGCGAGGGACTGTGTGATGTGCACAGCGATATCGCCGTCTGTCGGTGAAACCACCTGCACCCTTGCCGATCCGGGTCCAGACGTGATGCGTCGCGCTGTCCAGGTCGCAGGCACCATCACCCCGACCCTGCCCTCCACCAGCAGCGTCATCGGCATGTTGTCGACACGTGAACCCGAACCGCTGTCATGCGCCGCCACGAAACCGCCGGCCACGGCCAATGTGAGCAGCAAACCGGACAACACAGCCAAGGGCCTGCGGTGCCGAAAGTTGCCCTGTACAACGACGTCCGTCGGTTGCGCTGTGGCCGCGCGCTGTACCCAGTCGTCGTCGAGGATCCTGGCCGGTACGCCTATGGCACGCAGGCGACTCATGATCATCGATGCGAGCGCATCGGCGCCGAAGACCGCCGCCGGAGCGTCCACCACCACCCCTGCCGCAACCCCAACGGCCGTCACCACCGCGTCCGCGGTGGCCACCGGCTCCTCCCCTCGCGGCACCACAGCGGTGATCGTTCCGAAGGCGGTCACCACGACGATATCCGGAGCGATTTCGACGACCGAGTCTTCGACCGGTATCCCCTGTCTCAGCAGTGCAATTCGCTCCAGGACCACAACATCGGTCGCCGCGTTGCATGCGGCCTGTCGTGCCCTTTGGAGTCTGGCCGACGACCACCAAGCGGGGCAGACCAGGACAGCGGTGTCGACCTCTGAGCCCACGACCACACTCATGAGGTCGTCCCATACCTGTTGGACGGTCACTGGGCGATCGGCGAGCAAGGCGATGTCGTCATCAACGTAATCGAGTGCGACGGAGATCAATTCAGGGCGGGCATCGTTGGCTCCTCGAATCGTTCCCGGGCCGATCTCGACCACGACTTCAGTCACGGCGGGTCGGTCCAGGCAACCTGGATGAGCTGATCCCCATCGCCTCGGGTGATGAGCGTTCCCCGTCCGGGTGGCAGCGGCGATGATCGGACGGTCCCGAGCAGCACACCGTCGTCGGGGCGGGCGCTCATCATCAACCCCACGCAGCCCAGTTCGCGCATCCCCGCCAGGACCGGATCGAACATCGCGCGTGCGGCACCGCCGGAGCGGCGGGCCACGACGACGTGCAGCCCGAGATCCTTGGCATGAGGCAGGAAGTCGGCCAGCGGAGCCAGCGGATTGCCGGTCGACCCGGCTGCGAGGTCGTAGTCGTCGATGACGAGATAGACGTCGGGCCCCGACCACCAAGAGCGGGTGCGCAACTGCTGCTGAGTGACGTCTTCGCCGGGCATCCGAGCTTCGAGACGTTGCACCAGCGCCGTCACTCGCGACGTCAGCGAGGCCGGTGACATCACGTATCCGCTGAGATGGTCGGACTCGACGACACCGAGCAGACTTCTGCGGAAGTCGACAATCTCGAGTTGAGCCTCGTCGGCGGTGTTGGTCCGAATCAGCTCGCGGCACAGGAGCCGCAGCAGCGCGGTCTTCCCGCAGCCAGATTCACCGAGCACCAAGAGATGGGACTGTTCGGCGAAATCGACGCGTAGGGACGTCAATTCGCGTTCGCCGATGCCGATCAGAACCCGCGATCCGTGGTCAGCGCTGACACCGAGGGCATCACGGTGGATCTTGGTCGGCAGCAGCTGGACCTGAGGTGCAGTGCCGGGGGCCCATCGGTCACGCAGACGTTGGACGTTGACGACGATCACGTCGGCGAGCCCATCCGCCGTGGGCTCGCCGTCCCACCGCGGCAGGGCAATGGCGAACTCCCGGCCGCTAGTCGAGATGCCGCGTCCGGGTGGCCGAAGGGACAGTTCGCGCGCACGTTTACGGTCTATCTCCGATTCAGCGGGGTCACCGAGCCGGAGTTCGATGCGCGTGGCGATCTGATCCTTCAGCGCGGGCCGCAGTTCTGCCCAGCGCGATGCGGTCACGACGACGTGGACGCCGAATGAAAGGCCCTGGGCGGCAATCGCAGTGATCGTCGCCTCGAGGAAGTCAAACTCCTGACGCAACGTCGCCCACCCGTCGATGACCAGGAACACGTCGCCGAACGGATCGTCGACCGTCTCACCGGTGGCTCTGCGGCGGCGATATTCGGCCATCGAGTCGATACCCAGGCGACGGAACGTCGACTCCCGCTTCCTTATCACCGAACTCGCCATCGCGACGGTGCGGCGGCACAATTCCGCGTCTTGACGGGCCGCCATCGATCCCACGTGCGGCAGGTGCCGCAGTGAGGACAGGACCCCTCCGCCGAGGTCGAGACAGTAGAACGCGACAGTCGCCGGGGCATGGCGTTGGGCCAGGGCCAGCATTATCGTGCGCAGCGCCGTCGACTTTCCTGACCTCGGAGCGCCGACGATCGCGACATTGCCTGCCGAGCCGTCCAAGTCGACGATGAGCAGGTCGCGGCGCTGTTCGTACGGGTTGTCGACCACTCCGATCGAGACCGCGAGACTAGGCCCCCCGGCGGGCGCCGCCGCCACCATGTCGAGCGTCGGCGATTCGGTCAGCGGCGGCAGCCACACCTGATGTGCGCGTGGGCCGCGGCCCGCCAGACGGTCCAGCATGGTGTCCAGCACGGTGCGGTCCGGCTGTTGCAGGCGGTCGCCAGCGACCTGCTCAACGAGCGATCCCACCCGCGACGCCGTGAACACCAGTGGCCGCGTAGGCCTCCTCGGTACGGGCGCGCTGCGCCGCGGCCTGCCCTGACCGGAGACGTATGCGGTCTGGAATCGCACGAGTTCGCCCTCCGCCGATTTCAGATAGGCCGCGCCGGGTGTGCTCGGCAGGTTGTAGGCGTCGGGAACACCCAGAACCGCACGAGATTCCGCAGCGGAGAAAGTCTTGAGGCAGATCCGATACGACAGGTGTGTCTCCAGCCCGCGCAACCGGCCTTCGTCCAGGCGCTGGCTGGCGAGCAACAGATGTATGCCCAGCGATCGACCCAATCGACCGATCGCCACAAACAGCTCCGCGAACTCCGGGTGCTGGCTGAGCAATTCGGAGAACTCGTCCACCAGAATGAACAACGCGGGCAGAGCCGCCAGACTCGGATTCTTCGCCCGCGCCCGTCGGTACTCACCGAGGTTGGCGCATCCGCCCGCCCGAAGCAGCTGCTGGCGCCTGTTCATCTCGCCGGTCAGCGCATCGTTCATCCGGGTCACAAGGGGTGCCTCTGCGGCCAGATTGGTGATGACGGCGCCGACATGCCTGGCGCGCTCCAAACCGAGAAACGTTGCGCCCCCCTTGAAGTCCACCAGGATGAGGTTGAGGACATCCGGTGGATGCGACGTGATCATCCCGAGCGCCAAGGTGCGCAGCAGTTCAGACTTGCCGGAGCCGGTGGCGCCGACGCACAGCCCGTGCGGCCCCATTCCGTTGTGTGCCGCTTCGTTGATGTCGAGAGTTACCCGGATTCCATCCTGCGCGACGCCGATGGGCACCGGCTTGATGTGACCATCGGTTGTCGCCCAGAGCTTCTCGATATCAACGCCGTCGATCGCCATCAGGTTCAGCCAGTCGAGTGACTCTGTCGTCCTGCGGTCCGCCTCGGTCACGCGGTATGGCGCGAGGCGACGAGCGCACACCGACGCCTGCACCACGGTGAGAAGGTCGGGCTCAGCGATCACCTTGTCGCTGTCCTGCTCGCGAACGGCGTCGGCACTGACGTGCAGCCCTTGGCCCTGCACCAAACCGTCCAGCGATGCGCCAATGTCGATAATGGTGGCGTCGGGGCCCACGCACACTCCTGCCGAATCACCACCGTCCAGGACCATCACGACGTGACGTGAGTCGGCATCTGAGTCTGCATTGGCCAGCCTCGCCGGGCCCGCCTCGTCGGCAGCAAGCCAATGCTGATGATGGGGAAGCCATTTCAACCAGTCCCACTCGACGCCTGTCTCGGCGCCGACGACGGCGCATATCGTGAGATCGTCAGGGCCGTGCCATACCGCCAGCTGGCAGATCATCGCGCGAACCAACGCCCTCGCGACGTCCACGTCACCGTAGACGGTGAGCACTGAGAATGATCTCAGAGGCACCACAAACGGCGCACTGGCAACCGTCGACCGCTCTTGGATCAACCTGCGCATCGCAGTCACCGTGACGGGATCGATTTCGTCCTCTGCGCCCAGCTCCGGTGCGATGAATTCAGTGTTCAATTGTTGGTCGCCGACGCCGATGCGCACAGCGCAAAAATCCGGATCATCGGGGCGTCGCTCCCACATCCGTGCGTCACCGGCCAGAGTCCACAGCCTGCGCGGCTCAGGGTGATTCCACCGCGACGACTCCCGTTGGGTATCGGCTGCTTTCGCGGTCGTCTGATCAAGCGTGTCGAGGTAGTCGAGATACTTTCGCCGCTCCGTGTTGAGGTCAGCGGTGCGGTTGGCACCTCGCGAGTAGACCAGCGTGCCGAGGACCGATGTCAACATCATCACGGGAAAGAACGCGTACATCGGGTGGCGCATCGCCTGCGAACCCGATGTGAAGTACACCGCCATCATCCCGACGGCCGCGACGAGCATGGCTATCGGCATCAGGCGGGCCAGCGGGTTGGCCGGCGGCGACGCCGGAATCGGTGGCGGCGCATCGACGGCAATGGCACCGCGCGCCGCCGTCGGCACCGGCACCCTCGACTCGCGGGTGAAGTCCATCGAACAATGGACGCCGCGGTCGCCGATTCCGTTCCATCCCCAGCCGGTGGAGTTGCCGCGATTGCGTTGTCCCGAGCGGCGTTACGGTGAACCCGGTCAGTATCGAGGGGGGATCGATGCGAGATTCGCTGTGCCGGCTCACGGTTGCGGCCTGCGCCGACGACATACATCGAATGGTCGATCTGGCGCTGCCGACCGATATCCACATTGCCCAGCTCCTGCCGCTGATCGTCGACATCGTTCACCCCCATGGCACGAACGGTCGTGACTGGAGATTGTCGCGACTCGGTGATCTGCCGCTCGACGACTGTTCGACCCTGAACGACAACGATGTCCGCCACGGTGAAGTCTTGCTGCTCACCGCCATTGACCCGCCCATCACGGAATGGGTCGGCTGCGATCCCTGTCTCGCCGTGGCCGCGGGAGTCACTCAAGGCAGCGCCCCAGTCCTACGGATCCTGCCGACGGTCTGCTGCGTATTACTCGGTGGACTCGGCGCGTTGATGTTGACACGGTCGGCGGGCACCGGCGATGTCCTTGTCGGATCGTGTTTGGCCGTCGCTGCGGCGACGGGGGCGGCTGTCTCTTGGCGGCTTCGCGCCGATCCCCGGATATGTGTGCCGTTGAGTCTGGTCACAATCCTCTATGCGGGCGCCGTGGGATTTGTCAGCGTCCCACCGGGGCCTACCGCTTCGGGACTGTTGCTCGCGTCTGCGGCCGTCCTCGCCGCGGCGGTTGTCCTGTCGCGGATAACCCGCTGCGGTACACCGTATTTGACGGCAATCGCGACCCTCAGCGCGCTGATCGTCGCGGTAGCGGCCGCCGCGGCGACATGGCGATTGCAGCTCGCGGCGGGCGGCGCGGCGCTGGTCACGCTGTCACTCGCGCTGCTGGGAGGGGCGCCCAGGCTGTCGATGATGCTCAACCGTATGCCAGTCGACTCCGCGGTGCCTGACGTGGGGAGCTGTCATCAAACGTTGACGGGGCTGGTGATGGGGTCATCGGCCGCCGCGGCCCTCGGCGCCGCATCGGTCGCCGCGGGGGATGGATCTGCGCTACGGGGTACCGCGTTCGCGGCCGTCGTCGCGCTGGTGCTCGTCCTGCGGATGCGGACTCATGTTGATCCGGCTCGTCGCGTCGGTCTGGCGGCGGCGGCAATGCTCGCTGCCGCCGCAGGTTTCGCCATCGCCGCCGCGTCGGCTCCGCACCACATCCCTGTCATCAGCGCACTCGCCACGGTCTCGGGTGCCGCCACGTTGACCTGCCTGGCCCCGCCAGCGTTGAGCCCCATGGTGATACGTGCCGTCGAGATCATCGAGTACGTCGCACTCGCGGCGGTGGTCCCGTTGGCATGTTGGGTGGCCGGCGTCTTTGGATTGGTTCGCGGACTATGACGACTGCCGCAGCGAAGGCTTCTCGGATGGCGGGCGCGGCGGCGCTCGCGATCGTGCCGCTGTGGGTCGCGCCCACGGCGGCGGCGGTCACGCCGCCGGTGGTCGATATGTCGATGCTGCCCGAGCCGGAATCACCGCATCCTTCGCGGCGTACGGAACAGCAGGGTCAGTGTCTCGCCTCCACTGATCGCACTGTCGACTCCAAAGGCCCCGACTTGCAGGATGTCTGGCGGCTGACGCGTGGCGCGGGCCAGACGGTCGCTGTCATCGACACCGGCGTGTCGCGGCACCGCCTGCTCCCCCACCTCGTCCCCGGCGGCGACTACGTGTCAACCGGGGACGGCACCGCGGATTGCGACGGTCACGGCACCGTTGTCGCCGGGATCATCGGCGCATCCCCGGATGACAGCGGGTTCAGCGGCATCGCCCCCGATGCCACCATCATCGGAATCAGACAGTCCAGTAACAAGTTCCGTGCTGCGGACGACCCGTCCGGTAGCGGCTTCGGCGATGTCGACACCCTCGCGATGGCAGTGCGCACGGCCGCGGATCTGGGCGCGACCGTGATCAACATATCCACGGTCGCATGTGTGTCGACCGGTGACGGGTTGGACGACCGCGCGCTGGGGGCCGCGCTGGCCTATGCCGTCGACATCAAGAACGCAGTCGTGGTGGCCGCCGCGGGAAACGTCGGCTCGGTCGGCCAGTGCTCCGAGCAGAACCCGACATCCGCCGGTGATCCGGACTGGTCTGACGTCGAAACCGTCGTGAGCCCCGGCTGGTATGACGACTACGTGCTGACCGTCGGTTCGGTGGGCCGCGACGGCACGCCCTCGGCGTACAGTCTCGCCGGGCCGTGGGTCGACGTCGCAGCGGCGGCCGAGGACGTCGTCTCGCTGGACCCCGACGGCGAGGGTCTGATCAACAGCCTCACGGCTGACGAGACGCCGATCTCCGGGACGAGTTACGCCGCTCCCGTCGTCAGCGGGATCGTCGCACTGGTGCGGTCACGGTCACCGGAGCTGACCGCTCGGCAGGTCATGCAGCGCATCGAGGACACCGCCCGTCGCCCTTCCGCGGGTTGGGATCCCGTCGTCGGACACGGGGTGGTCGACGCAGCGGCATCGGTGAGCGCCGGTCCTCGTCGCCCGGACGGCGAGCACCGGCCGCTGCCTCTGCCGGTTCCTGCGTCCACTCCGCCGGACGACCGACCCACCCGATTCGCTGTGCGAGGGGCCGCGGTCTGCGTTGGGGTATCGGCCGCGCTGGTTGCGATTGCGGCGTCGACGAATCGGCTACGGCGTCGGTCCGACGCTGTCCCTCCCCACTGATGCGCCTTCGACGCTGAGCTCGGGACCGCGTGGCAGCCGAGCCAGCAGCGGCCACGGTGCAGGCACCGGGTCCGACAGACCGAGTCGGCCCGCGGCCTCCTCGTCGCGTATCCCGAACACCACACCGGAATCGTCGACGAGATACAATGCACCGGTTTCGGCGCCCTCACCGGACAAGCCTGTCGCCCGGACGAATGCACTGCGGCCGGTAGGCATGACAAAGCCGTCGACACCGGGACCCGCGCCGTCGGCCTGCGCCAGTTGCACGAGATCGCTGTCCAGGGACAGTGTTTCCGACGTGAGCACAGCGTCCGGCCGAACACAGAGCGCCGAACTCTCGGCGACGCCGCCACGATCGGGAAAGGTGGCCACGGGGAGCGCGTTCACAATCGGCACGTTTCCGATGAGCCCCGGTGCGACAGTGACGATGTCACGTCTGTGCGCATAGGCGAAGTTGATGAGGTCGGCCGCCACCTCACCGACGCGCTGGACACCGTGTCCGAGCACCACGTAGTGCTCCCCGGAATCGGCGCGAGTCGACCGCACCACGGTGCCGACCGGAAGCCCCGGCAGCACCGACGGCGTTCCGACATGCGCAATGACGGGGGTGGCTATCTCGGGTACCTCCGGCACTGCGTCGAGCAGCGCCCGCGACACCTGCTGTGGTGTAACACCATCGATCTTCAGCGCGCGAACAACGGCCGGGTTGCGCAAGTCGACTCGCGCCTTGCGTCCGTCGTAGAGCAGGTACGCTGTCGCCGCGCTCTCACCACGCGCGGCAACAAGGCTGTTGGCGCCCGAATCCATTGGCGGGGGCGCTGTTCCGGCCAGCACGGTGGTGATCCCGTTGTCGTCTTCGCAGACCGTCCAGACCAGTTCGGCTGTCCCGAGCGGAGCCCCGATCGTATCCGGGGCACCCGGAATGCCGACGAGAGGTCCACGCCTGGCCCGTGCCAGCGCCGACGCGCTGACGAGCTCGGGCTTGTCCGTCGCGCCGGTGATCAACCGTGCGGAAGCGAGATTCATCGCGGGGTGCATGGTGTCGCCGATGCGCACATACAAGGCGCCAGATTCTCGGACCATGACGATCGTAGCGTTGCCGACGTCACCTCGGGGTTGCAGGAACGCGAGGACCGCGCATACCGCGATCGCTATGACCGTTAGAACGGCTCCGGCCATCAACGAAAGTGATTGTGCACGTAGGGGATCATCGAGCATCCGCGCGTCGGCGCGCACCAGCGCATGTTCCATTCGCCGCATCAGGAATCGATGCGCGCTGACCTGGATCCTGGTTGTCGCCCGTCCAGCCATCCCTCCCCCGCGGCCAGCCTAACGGCGCGCGGGTGGTGGCGGCGTCACGAATTTCAGTCGGCCTTGGCGCGGCGTTCGCGATAGGCGGCGACGTGTTGACGGTTGCCGCAATTGCCGGTGTCGCAGAACTTTCCGGAGCGGTTGCGCGAGAGGTCCACCAACACTGCGTCGCAATCCGATGCGGCACACACCTTGAGCCGGCGCAGCTCACCGATGCGGATGAGGTCGGCCAGCGCCATCGCCATCTCTGCTCCCATCCGCTGCCACAGCGGGTCGTGCACGGACGCCAGGTGCAGATGCCACTCCGGCATCTCCGGGTGGCGGGTCAGCCACGGGGCGGCCTCGGTGTCGCTCAGTAGAGCGTTCACCTGCCCAACCGCGCGCTCCTCGTCACCGGCGACGGCCCAGATCTTGCCGAGCCGTTCCCGCAGGCGATGGACGGAGTCGAGCTCGGCGGCGTCGTGGTCGCGCCTGCCGGTCCACCCGAACCCGTCCAAATAGGCATCGAGCGCCGGGAGGTCGGCGAGCTGCTCACCGTCCACCCGATCGCTGTTGACCAGGACAC
Source organism: Mycobacterium barrassiae (assembly GCF_025822765.1). Classification (GTDB taxonomy): domain Bacteria; phylum Actinomycetota; class Actinomycetes; order Mycobacteriales; family Mycobacteriaceae; genus Mycobacterium; species Mycobacterium barrassiae. The sequence goes on from NZ_JACKUK010000034.1 coordinate 39,956, forward strand.
ATGCCGCACGCAGCGTGAGCTCCGTGTCATGACTGAAAAGCATTTGACTCATGACCCCCTTTCCCGCTAGCGTCATGAGCAAAGTTCATTTTACTCATTACATCCCGGAGGTGTCCCCGTGACCGCGAATCAGCTCGGCGTGCACGCGTCCGCCAGTCACTTCCGGCTCGGCTTGCTGCTGGCCGTCGGCTCGGCATTCTCGTTCGGGTCATCGGGACCGTTCGCCAAGGCACTGATGGAGGCCGGCTGGAGCCCGACGGCCGCCGTGGTCGCCCGCTTGGCCGGCGGCGCCCTGGTGATGGCGGTGTTCGCGACGATCGTGCGACCCGGCTGGGTTCGTGAAGCGTTGCGCCATGCGAAGACCGTCGTCCCGTACGGCGTGATCCCGATCGCCGGGGCGCAGCTCTTCTACTACTGCGCGGTCTCGCACCTGTCCGTCGGCGTCGCGCTGCTGCTGGAGTACACCGCGCCGATCCTCGTCGTGGCGTGGGTCTGGACCACCACACGACGCAGGCCGACCAACCTGACGTTGGCAGGAGTCACCATCGCGGTGGTTGGAATCATGTTGGTGCTCAACGTGTTCAGCGACGCGCACATCAATCTCATCGGCGTCGGTTGGGCCTTGGCCGCCGCGGTCTGCGCCGCGTGCTACTTCGTGATGTCGGCCAACGTCGGCAAGCACGCCGACGACAGCGATGGCGTCCACCCCGTCACGCTGGCCGCGGGCGGCCTGGTCGTCGGCGCCGCAGCCGTCACGCTGCTCGGCGTCGGCGGCATCATGCCGCTGACCTTCACCGCCAACGACACCGTCATCGCGGGGGTGACGACGTCGTGGGTCGTGCCGGTCGTCGCACTGGGCGTGGTCGCCACCGCGATCGCCTACACGCTCGGCATCATGGGCATCGCGCGGCTGCGTCCCCGGTTCGCATCGCTGGTCGGCCTGTCCGAGGTGATGTTCGCGGTCCTGGCCGCGTGGGTCCTGCTCGGTGAGGCGATGACGATGATTCAGGCCGTCGGCGGGGTCATCGTGCTCGCGGGCTTGGCGATGGCACGTCAGGGCGACCGCTCCGAGGAGTCCGCCGATGTGACCTTGCCCGAGGGCGTGCCCTCGGCTCCGCTGACCTCGGTAATTGACGCAACCGTCGAAAAGTAAGCGGCTGGCTGCGGCCCCCGCAGATATGCGAAAATGGCCGACGTGACTTTGCTCCGGATGCCATTACGGCTGGCTACGGTTACTTCGGCCGTTGTCTGCGCCGCCATGACACTCGTCGCTGCCCCGCTGGCGGTGGCGCAGCCTGGCCATTCGCCGGGACCTGCGCCAGGGCCGGGGGTTGCGCCGGGGCCTGACCCGTCGGCCTCGTCACCGTCGTCGACGTCGTTATCGTCGTGCCCCGACATCGAGGTGATCTTCGCCAGGGGAACCGACGACACCCCGGGGCTCGGCACGCCCGGCACGGCGTTCGTCAACGCGTTGCGCCCGCTGGTCGGGGGTCGGACCGTCAACGCCTACCCGGTCAACTACCCCGCCTCGTATGACTTCCTGGCGGCCGCCGACGGCGCCACCGACGCGGAGAACCGCGTCGCGCTGATGTCGCAGCAATGCCCCTCGACCAAGCTCGTGCTCGGCGGCTACTCGCAGGGCGCGGCCGTCATCGACATGCTGGCCGGTGTCCCCCCGTTGGGCAACAAGATCGGCGACATCGGGTCGGCGCCGCCGTTGCCCGCGAGCCTGCAGGACAACATCGCCGCCGTGGCCGTGTTCGGCAACCCCGCAGCGAAGTTCAGCAATCCGCTGACCAGTTCGGTCTTCGGCGGCAGGGCCATCGACCTCTGCAAGGACGGCGACCCCATCTGTTCGCGGGGCAGGAATCCGTTCGCTCACAACGATTACGTGTCCGCGGGGCTGGTTCAGCAGGCGGCGAGCTTCGTCGCCGGAAGGGTCTGACGGCAATTGCCGCTACCCTGTTGATCTTGTGACGTTAGATCGACTCCGTAACCTGCTGATCGCCACCTCCATCGCTGCGGCTGCGCTTGTCGCCTCTGCCCTGTCCCCCTCGCCGATCGGCGGCCTCGGAACCGCGTCGGCCCAAGGGTGCCCGGACATCGAGGTCGTCTTCGCCCGCGGCACCAACGACGCACCGGGCCTGGGCAATGTGGGCGGCGCCTTCGTCGACGCGTTGCGCGGCAAGGTCGGCGGCAGGTCCGTCGGCGCGTACGCGGTCGACTACCCCGCGACGTTCGACTTCCTCAAAGCGGCCGCCGGCGCCAACGACGCCAGTGGCCACATCCAGTACATGGTGAACAACTGCCCCAACACCCGTCTGGTGCTCGGCGGGTACTCCCAGGGCGCCGCGGTGATCGACGTGATCAGCGCCGTACCAGTGCCAGGCATCGGGTTCGACAATCCGTTGCCACCCAACGTCCCCGACCACGTCGCGGCGATCGCCGTATTCGGCAATCCGTCGGCGAAGCTCGGGCTGCCGCTCACCGTGAGCCCGACGTGGGGCGGCAGGTCCATCGACCTGTGCAACCCGGGCGATCCCGTCTGCCAGACCAACGGCGAGGACGTCGCCGCGCATCGCGCATACGTGGGTGGCCCCACCAACCAGGCCGCCGATTTCGTCGCTTCGCGCCTCTGACCTGGCCCTACACCATTATCTGCGAGGCCGTTAATGCTTTCTATTAACATCCGTGTGGTGATCCGCCGTCACTTGCTCACCGGTCTCATCGTGGCGCTCGTTCTCGGCACCGCACTCATCACGCCCCAAACTGTCGCGTCGCTGACGCCGTCTGCGAATGCCCAATCGTGCCCTCCCGTCGAGGTGATCTTCGCCCGCGGCCGGCTGGAATCGCCGGGGGTCGGCAATCTCGGCAATGCGTTCATCAACGCGCTGCGGTCGAAGTCGAAGAAGAACATCGGTGTCTATGCGGTGAAGTACCCGGCCGACAACGAGATCGACATCGGCGCCAACGACATGAGCGGCCATATCCAGTACATGATGAACAACTGCCCGGACACACGACTGGTGCTCGGCGGCTACTCGCTTGGCGCCGCGGTCACCGACGTGGTGCTCGCGCTGCCGTTCGACTTCTTCGGGTTCAAGGCCCCGCTGCCGCCCGGCGCGGATCGCCACATCGCCGCCGTGGCGCTGTTCGGCAACGGCGTCGCCTGGGTCGGACCGATCACCAACTTCAACCCGGTGTACCGCGATCGGACCATCGAGTTGTGCCACGGCGCCGACCCGATCTGCAACCCGGCCGATCCGAACACGTGGGAAGAGAACTGGCCCGCCCACCTCGCCAGCGCGTACATCAACGCGGGGATGGCGAATCAGGCGGCCGACTTCGTCGCGGCCCGCATCTAACTCGGCGGTTTCGGCGTGCTAAGTCTCGCTGAGCGTGACCCAGCACGCCGAAATCACAACACTCGCAAGTCGCGCGTCATCTTGGTCCGCGCCTCGAGCTCGGCGTCGGGCGGATAGTCGACACCCACGAGCGTCAGGCCCTGCGCCGGCGCCGCCGCGAAATCGCTCGACCGGCTGGTCGCCTTCAACAGCGTGGCGCACCAGCCTGGTTCGCGGCGATGCTCGCCGATCGCCAGCAGCGCGCCCACCAGCGACCGCACCATGGACCAGCAGAAGGCATCCGCGGTGACGTACGCGGTGACCCGGTCGCCGTCGCGCACCCAGTCGAACCGCTGCAGGTCCCGGATGGTGGTGGCGCCGTCGCGATGGCGACAGAAGGCCGCGAAGTCGTGCAGCCCCACCAGATCCCGCGACGCGGTCGCCATGGCGTCGACGTCCAGCGGTCGCGGCCACGGAGTGACGAAGCGCGCCTCCTGCGGTTCGACGCCGTACGGCGCGGTCGACAACCGGTATTCGTAGTGTCGCCGAAGCGCCGAGAACCGTGCGTCGAAACCCGGTGCCGCGCGGGCGATGTCGAGCACCCGCACGTCTCGGGGCAGGAACCGGCCCAGTCGTTGCACCAGCGGACGGAACTCGCTCTCGCCGGGACGGGTCGTGCGTGGATAGGCGTGCGGCAACGCTTCCACCGGCACATCGACATGGGCGACCTGACCGGTGGCGTGTACGCCGGTGTCGGTGCGGCCGGCCGCGCGCAGCTGCACCGGGGTGCGGAACACCGTCGAGAACGCTTCGTCGAGCACACCGGCTACGGTGCGCTGACCCGCCTGCACCGCCCAGCCCGCGAATTCGGTGCCGTCATAGGCGATGTCGAGGCGAAGACGAACGAGCCCGCCACCGTTGTCGATGGCGGGCTCGTCGCTCATGTCGCTAGGACTTGTCGGCATCCTCGTCGGAGTCGGCCTTCTCCTCGGCGGCCTCCTCAGAGACCTCGGCCTCGGCTTCCGCCTCCTGAGCCTCCTCGATCGCGGCGTCCTCGGCCTTGACCTCGTCGACGCTCTCCTCGGCACCGACCGCGGCCTCGGGCTCGACCGCGGCCTGCGGCGCCGCGGCGGCCGCGACCTTCTGCGATGAGGCCGCACGGCGGGCCCGGTTGGCCTCCGAGGTCACGGTCCTCTCCCGCACCAGCTCGATGACGGCCATCGGGGCGTTGTCGCCCTTACGAGGCTCCACCTTGATGATGCGGGTGTAGCCGCCCTCGCGGTCGGCGAAGAACGGACCGATCTCGGCGAACAGCGTGTGCACCACGTCCTTGTCGCGGATCTTCTTCATCACCTCACGCCGGTTGTGCAGCGTGCCCTTCTTGGCATGGGTGATGAGCTTTTCCGCATAGGGCCGCAACGCCCGCGCCTTGGGCTCTGTCGTCTTGATCCGGCCGTGCTCGAAGAGCGACGTGGCCAGGTTGGCCAGCAGCGCCTTCTGGTGTGAGGACGACCCGCCGAGGCGAGGGCCCTTGGTGGGCTTAGGCATTTTGAACCTCAGGCATTGCGACTATCTCCTATGTGGGGCCGACCCCCGTATCAGGTAGGGCCGGGACGGACTTTCTTAGAGCTGTTCGGTTTCTGCGTAGTCCTGGTTGTCGTCCAGGTCGTAGCTGGCATCGCTGTTCCAGGTGCCCGTGGCGACGTCGTAACCGGCGACCTCGGACGGATCGAACGTGGCCGGGCTGTCCTTGAGCGACAGACCGAGCTGGTGCAGCTTGATCTTCACCTCGTCGATGGACTTCTGGCCGAAGTTACGGATGTCCAGCAGATCGGACTCCGTGCGGGCGACGAGCTCGCCCACCGTGTGCACGCCCTCGCGCTTGAGGCAGTTGTACGACCGAACGGTCAGGTCGAGGTCGTCGATCGGCAGCGCGAAGCTGGCGATGTGATCGGCCTCGGCGGGCGACGGCCCGATCTCGATGCCCTCGGCCTCGACGTTGAGTTCCCGTGCCAGACCGAACAATTCGACCAGCGTCTTGCCCGCGGACGCCAGCGCGTCCCGAGCGGTGATCGAGTTCTTGGTCTCGACATCGAGAATCAGCTTGTCGAAGTCGGTGCGCTGCTCGACGCGGGTGGCCTCCACCTTGTAGGTGACCTTCAGCACCGGGCTGTAGATGGAATCGACCGGGATGCGGCCGATTTCGGCGCCCGACGCCTTGTTCTGCACGGCGGGCACGTAGCCGCGGCCGCGCTCGACGACGAGCTCGACCTCGAGCTTGCCCTTGTCGTTCAGCGTCGCGATGTGCATCTCGGGGTTGTGCACCGTCACGCCGGCCGGCGGGACGATGTCACCCGCGGTGACCGCGCCGGGGCCCTGCTTGCGCAGGTACATGGTGACGGGCTCGTCCTCCTCGGATGACACGACCAGACCCTTGAGGTTCAGGATTATGTCGGTGACGTCTTCCTTCACGCCGGGAACGGTGGTGAACTCGTGCAGCACACCGTCGATGCGGATGCTGGTGACCGCCGCGCCGGGAATCGACGACAGCAGGGTCCGCCGAAGCGAATTGCCAAGGGTGTAACCGAATCCGGGCTCCAGAGGTTCGATGACGAACTGGGACCGGTTCTCGGAAATGACCTCTTCCGACAATGTGGGTCGCTGAGAAATCAGCATTGTTTCTTTCCTCCTTCGCGGCAACCGCTATTTGATGCCGCGCAACCCGGCCGTCATCCGGACGGCCAAGCAAGTCTTACTTCGAGTAGAGCTCGACGATCAGCTGCTCCTGCAGCGGGATGTCGATCTGCGCGCGCTCCGGCAACTGGTGCACGAGGATGCGCTGACGCTCGCCGACAACCTGCAGCCAGGCCGGGATCGGGCGCTCGCCCGCGGTTTCCCGCGCGACTTCGAACGGCAGCGTGTTCAGCGACTTCTCCTTGACATCGATGATGTCGTACTGCGACACCCGATAGCTCGGGATGTCGACCTTGACACCGTTGACGAGGAAGTGGCCGTGGCTGACCAGCTGACGCGCCATCCGGCGGGTGCGCGCAAGGCCCGCACGGTAGATGACGTTGTCCAGCCGGCTCTCGAGGATGCGCAGCAGGTTGTCACCGGTCTTGCCGGGCTGCCTGTTGGCCTCTTCGTAGTAACGGCGGAACTGCTTCTCCATCACGCCGTAGCTGAAGCGGGCCTTCTGCTTCTCCTGAAGCTGCTGGCGGTATTCGCTCTCCTTGATCCGCGCGCGGCCGTGCTGACCGGGCGGGTAGGGGCGCTTCTCGAAGGACTGATCTCCGCCGACCAGGTCGACGCCGAGGCGGCGTGACTTGCGGGTCGCGGGTCCGGTGTAACGAGCCATCTGTTCTATACCTCCTAGACCCTGCGTCGCTTCGGCGGACGGCAACCGTTGTGCGGCTGCGGCGTGACGTCGGCGATCGCGCCGACCTCGAGGCCGGCGGCCTGCAACGAGCGGATGGCGGTCTCGCGGCCCGAGCCCGGGCCCTTGACGAAGACGTCGACCTTCTTCACACCGTGCTCCTGCGCCTTGCGGGCAGCGTTTTCCGCGGCCAACTGCGCGGCGAACGGGGTCGACTTACGCGAACCCTTGAAGCCGACGTGTCCCGAGGACGCCCATGCGATGACGTTGCCCTGCGGGTCGGTGATCGACACGATCGTGTTGTTGAACGTGCTCTTGATGTGCGCGGCGCCGTGCGGGACGTTCTTCTTTTCCCGGCGACGGGTCTTCTGCCCCTTCTTCGGAGCGCCTGCTGCCTTCTTTGCGGGTGGCATTACTTGGCCTTCTTCTTACCGGCGATGGTGCGCTTCGGGCCCTTGCGGGTGCGCGCATTGGTCTTGGTCCGCTGGCCGCGCACCGGCAGGCCACGGCGGTGCCGCAGGCCCTGGTAGCAGCCGATCTCGATCTTGCGGCGGATATCGGCCTGCACCTCACGGCGCAGATCACCCTCCACCTTGAGGTTGCCCTCGATGTAGTCGCGCAACTGGGTGACCTGATCATCGGTCAGGTCCTTGGTGCGCAGGTTCCGGTCGATGCCGGTGGCGTCCAGGATCTCCTGGGAGCGGGTACGGCCGACGCCGTAGATATAGGTCAGCGCGATCTCCATGCGCTTATCGCGCGGGAGGTCGACGCCCACTAGACGTGCCACAGTGGTGTGTTCCTTCTCGTTGCGGAGGTCTGCTCCCAGTCCGTTCCCGACGGCGTCGGGGTCCAGCCTCCGTACCGGACGTTCAGAGTCTTCGGCTTGTCGCCTAACGGCTCATCTCAAGCGGCCTATCCGCTCAGTGGTACTGGGATTTCATCATTCAGTTGTGTTGCGATCCAAGGTGGTTGGCCAGGTCCTGGCGGAAGCCTTGACTAACCCTGTCGCTGCTTGTGGCGAGGATCGGAGCAGATCACCATGACCCGCCCATGCCGACGGATCACCCTGCATTTATCGCAAATGGGCTTGACGCTCGGGTTCACCTTCACGACTGTGTCGATCCTTCTGTGTTTCTCGTTTGCTTCTGATTACTTGTACCGGTAAACGATGCGGCCCCGAGTCAGGTCGTATGGAGACAACTCCACGACGACGCGGTCCTCGGGCAGGATGCGGATGTAGTGCTGCCGCATCTTGCCGCTGATGTGGGCGAGAACCTTGTGACCGTTCTCCAGCTCAATGCGAAACATCGCATTGGGCAGGGGTTCGACCACGCGACCCTCGACCTCGATGGCACCGTCTTTCTTGGCCATTATGTTTCGGAGATCCTCCGTGTCCTGCGAATCGTTGGCGCCTTCTTTGGCGCAGCTACACTCCGACTACAAAACGTGAGCCTGTAGCCAGAAATTCCAGCAATTCGAGGACAGAGAGCACGCAAGAGCCGGCGCGGAAGCCGCACCGTTGGTCAATACTACCCGCTTCGCTCCCGCTCCCAAAATCGCTGAACGCCCAGCTCAGCCTCTCAACCGCACGCTGAACTGGTCCAGCTCGTTCCGCTCATGGCGAACCGGTCGCCTGACCCTGATATCCGCTGGACGACGGGCGCATACTTAGAACCGATGACCGCCCCCGTCGCGCAGTCCCGAAAACCCGTCATTCTCACCGTCGACGACGACCCGGCAGTTTCGCGCGCCGTCGCTCGTGACCTCCGCCGCCACTATGGCGAGAGATACCGCATCGTGCGCGCCGAATCAGGCGCCGACGCCATCGACACGTTGAAGGAGCTCAAGCTGCGCGGCGACGCCGTCGCAGTCTTCGTCGCCGATTACCGGATGCCGCAGATGAGCGGCATCGAGTTCCTCGAGAAGGCGATGGACTTCTTCCCCTTGGCGCGCCGGGTGCTGCTGACGGCATACGCCGACACCCACGCCGCCATCGACGCCATCAACGTCGTCGACCTCGACCATTACCTGCTCAAGCCGTGGGATCCGCCAGAAGAAAAGCTCTATCCGGTGATCGACGGTCTGCTGGAGGGCTGGCGTGCCGTCGGCGACCGAGCCATGCCCTACACCAAGGTGATCGGTCACCGGTACAACGACCGATCCTGGGAGGTGCGCCAGTTCCTGGCCCGCAACGAGTACTCGTTCCGCTCCATCAACGCCGACGAACCCAAGGGCAGGCAGCTACTGGAAGCCGCAGGGGTGGACGACACCCGGCTGCCGGTCGTCATCACCGAGAAGGGCGAGACCCTCGTCCAGCCCTCGGATGTCGAATTGGCCACCCTCCTCGGCCTGTCCACCAGCCCGCAGCTGGAGATGTACGACCTCGCGGTCATCGGCGGTGGCCCCTCAGGCCTGGCCGCCGCGGTGTACGGAGCGTCGGAGGGCCTCAAGACGGTCTTGATCGAGAAGGCCACCACCGGCGGGCAGGCCGGCCGCAGCTCCAAGATCGAGAATTACCTGGGGTTTCCCACCGGCATCTCGGGCGCCGAGCTCACCACGTCGGCGCGCAGGCAGGCCGAACGCTTCGGAGCCGAGGTCATCACGACCCAGGAAGCCGGCAGGCTCGAGATCAACGGTGTCGGCGCGGCACATTCCGTCCGTCTCAACGACGACACCACCATCGGCGCGCGGGCGGTCATCCTGGCCACCGGTGTGGACTATCGCCAACTGCAGATCACCGGCTGCTGGGACGATCCCGCGGATCCGAGCTGCAACTACATCGGCCGCGGCGTCTACTACGGGGCCTCGGTCTCGGACAACAGCGAGTGCGCGGGTGAAGACGTCTACATCGTGGGCGGCGCGAACTCGGCCGGCCAGGCGGCGATGTTCATGTCGCAGACCGCCAAGTCGGTCACCATGCTGATCCGCGGCGCCTCGCTGGAGGCCGGGATGTCCCAGTACCTGGTCGACCGAATCCTCAGGACCCCGAACATCACGGTCCGCACCTGCACCGAGGTCGTCGACACGGTCGCCGAGGACGGCCACCTGTCCGGGCTGGTGCTACTGGACAAGCGCACCGAACAGACCGAGACCGTCACCTGCGATCGGATGTGCTGTTTCATCGGCGCGACACCACGCACCGATTGGCTGGAGGAAGCGGGAATAGCCCGCGATGATCACGGTTTCATCCTGTCGGGACCCGATCTGCGTGACAAAGTCGGGTGGACGCTCGATCGCCCGCCCCATCACTTGGAAACAAGTGTGCCGGGTGTGTTTGTTGCAGGTGATGTGCGTTCGGAATCCGCGAAGCGGGTTGCGGCCGCGGTCGGCGAAGGGTCGATGGCGGTGATGCTGGTGCACAGGTATCTGGCCGAGGCATAGGAGCCGACACCGCCGGCGGGGCATGATTGGCCCAAGAAAGGAAGGCGCCAATGAGCACGCAAGAAGAGGAATGCGTGCGCGACGAGCTGCGGACGCTCTTCCTGTTCGAGAAATTGTCCGATGAGCAGCTCGACATCCTCTGCGCCGCCGGACACATCGAGAACTTTCCCGCGGGCCCGATAGTTCGCGAGGGCGACCCTGCCACCTGCTTCTACGTGATGATCGACGGTGAACTTGTCATGTCGAAGCGCTCCGGCGGTGTCGACATCCAGACCAACCGCACATCTCAGCGTGGCGTGTACTTCGGTGCCTGGTCCGCGTACATCCCGGGTGAAGAGCAGACCTACCAGGCCTCGGTGCGGCTGACCAAGCCCGCCCGCTGCTTCGTACTGGACTCCAACGACTTCGCGGAATTCATGCGGACCCAGTTCCCCATGGCCGTCCACCTGCTCGAGGGCCACCTCGTCGGCGGACGCCGTCAGACCCAGATCATCGGCCAGCGCGAGAAGCTGCTCGCACTCGGCACGATCACCGCAGGCCTGACCCATCAGCTCAACAACCCCGCCGCGGCCACCGCCCGTGCGGTCGCCGACCTCCGCGAAAGCGTCGGCCATATGCGACACAAGCTCGCCATGGTGGCCGAGGCCCAGTTCACCCCGGAGGCGCTGCGCGTCCTGGTGAACATTCAGGACCAGGTCGCCGAACAGGTCGCCAAGTCCCGCGATCACGAGCTGACCGCACTGGAGGCCTCCGATCGCGAGGACCAGATCGGCGAATGGCTGGAGGATCACGGTATCGCCAGCGCCTGGGACTACGCGCCGACGTTCGTCGACGCGGGACTGGACACCGACTGGCTGGAACGCGTCTCGGCGTTGGTCGACGACGTCGATGCCTCCGCGTCGCTGCAGAGCGCGATCGGGTGGTTGAAATACACGATCGACAACGAAATGCGGATGAACGAGATCGCCGAGGCCAGCAAGCGCATCTCGGCACTCCTCGCCGGCGCCAAGCAGTACTCGCAGATGGACCGGGGCGCCTACGGCAGCGCCGACGTGCACGAGCTGCTGCGGAGCACGCTCATGATGTTCGGCGACAAGATCGGCATGGAGGGCAAGGGCAAGCCGGTCACCCTGATCAAGGACATGGACAAGACGTTGCCCGAATTACAGTGCTACCCAGGCGATCTCAACCAGGTGTGGACCAACATCATCGACAACGCCATTCAGGCGATGGACGGGCACGGCACCTTGACCATCCGGACCGCCCGCGAGAACGACGAGATGATCCGCGTCGAGATCTGCGACGACGGACCGGGGATCCCCGAGGAAATCATCGACCGGATCTTCACGCCCTTCTTCACCACCAAACCGTTCGGTGAGGGCACCGGCCTAGGCCTGGATCTGGCGTGGCGCATCGTCGTCGAGAAGCACGGCGGAAACCTGTCGGTGCAGTCCCAACCGGGCGATACCCGCTTCAGCGTGTGCCTGCCGTTGGTGGCACCGGCGCCCATCGCACCGACGCCCGGCGAGCTTTCGGCCGCAGGAACGGAATAGGGCCGGCCGAATCGCAGGTTAGGTAGATCATGGCGACTCCTGATCTCGGCAAGTACGGCGTCTTCGGGCACTTCTTCCACTGGCGAAAGTTCTCCCCCCAGCAGTTCAAGGACATCGAGGCGCTCGGCTACGGCGCCCTCTGGGCCGGTGGCTCACCGCCTGCCGAGCTCGACTGGGTCGACCCCATCCTCGAGGCCACCCAGAAGCTGCAGGTCGCGACGGGGATCGTCAACATCTGGACCGCGGAGGCAGGTCCGGTCGCCGAGTCCTTCCACCGGCTCGAGAAGAACTACCCGGGTCGATTCCTGCTCGGGATCGGCGTCGGCCATCCCGAGGCGCATCAGGAGTACAAGAAGCCGTACGACGCCTTGGTCGAGTACCTCGACAAGCTCGACGAGTACGGAGTGCCGAAGGACCGCCGAGTGGTCGCCGCACTCGGGCCGCAAGTGCTCAAGCTGTCGGCGCGGCGCTCGGCAGGTGCGCATCCCTACCTGACGACACCTGAGCACACCGCCGAGGCGCGCAAGCTCGTCGGACCCGGCGTGTTCATCGCACCCGAGCACAAGGTCGTGCTGACCACCGACGCGGACAAGGCGCGCACCGCCGGACGCAAGTACCTCGACGTCTACCTCGGCCTGAAGAACTACCTGAACAACTGGAAGCGGCTGGGGTTCACCGATCAGGACGTCGCCAAGCCGGGCAGCGACCGGCTCGTCGACGCCGTCGTTGCCTATGGCACTGTCGAAGACATCGCGGCACGGTTGAAGGAGCACCTCGGCGCGGGCGCCGACCACGTCCCCGTGCAGGTGCTGACCGAACCGGACAAATTGGTCGACGCGCTGGCCCAGCTGGCGGGGCCGCTCGGCCTGCAGTGAACTCGCAACGGAAGGATCTCCGATGACTGAGCTCAAACCCGATCTCGGCCGCTACGGCGTATGGACGTTCGGTGCGCCCAAACCCGAACAAGCCGTCGAGATCGAGAAACTCGGTTACGGCGCGGTGTGGATCGGCGGGTCACCCGCGGGCGACCTGAACTACGTCGAGCCCATCCTCGAGCGCACCGAGACGCTGCAGGTGGCCACGGGCATCATCAACGTCTGGACGGCACCGGCGGAGCAGGTCGCGGAGGCCTATCACCGGATCGAGGACAAGTTCCCTGGCCGATTCCTGCTCGGGATCGGGATCGGTCATCCGGAGCACACCGAGGAGTACCGCAAGCCCTACGACGTGCTGGTCGAATATCTCGACGTGCTCGACAGCGCCAAGGTGCCGACGAGCCGGCGCGTCATCGCCGCCCTCGGACCCAAGGTGCTCAAGCTGTCGGCCCAGCGCAGCGCGGGCGCCCACCCGTATCTGACGACCCCGCAGCACACCGGGGAGGCCCGAAACATCCTGGGGCCGACGGTGTTCCTGGCACCCGAACACAAAGTGGTGCTGGCACGCGACGCGGAAGCCTCCCGCAAGATCGGCCGTGAGACCGTCGATTTCTACCTCAACCTGTCGAACTATCTGAACAACTGGAAGCGGCTGGGGTTCACCGACGACGACATCGCAAAGCCGGGCAGTGACCGGCTCATCGACGCCGTCGTCGCACATGGCACCCCCGAGGACATCGCCAAACAGCTCAACGAGCACCTCGAGGCGGGGGCCGATCACGTGGCGATCCAGGTGCTCGGCGGCTGGGACAATCTGGTGCCGACGCTGGAAGAACTCGCGGGCCCGCTCGGGCTGAAGCGCTGACACTGCCGCGGCGCGACGCCTGGCAGCAAAGTCAAGGCGGATGCCGCCCCGAAGCGATCCTCGACTAGGGTTTGGCCATGCGGTTGCTGGTCACTGGCGGCGCGGGGTTCATCGGCGCCAACTTCGTGCACAAGGCTGTCGGCGAGCACGAGGTGACGGTCCTCGACGCGCTCACCTATGCGGGCAGTCGCGAGTCGCTGACGCCGGTCGAGAACGACATCCGACTGGTCGAGGGTGACATCACCGACGCCGACCTGGTCAACAAGCTGGTCGCCGATGCCGACGCCGTCGTGCACTTCGCCGCCGAGACCCACGTCGACAACTCGCTGTCGGGCCCGGAGCCGTTCCTGCACGCCAACGTCGTCGGCACGTTCACCATCCTGGAGGCGGTGCGGGCGCGCGACGTTCGGCTGCACCACATCTCCACCGACGAGGTGTACGGCGACCTCGAACTGGGCAGCCCAGAGCGGTTCACCGAGTCGACGCCGTACAACCCGTCGAGCCCGTACTCGTCGACGAAGGCCGCCGCCGACATGCTGGTGCGCGCATGGGTGCGCTCCTATGGTGTGCGCGCGACGATTTCGAACTGCTCCAACAACTACGGGCCCTACCAACACGTCGAGAAGTTCATTCCGCGTCAGATCACCAACGTGCTGACCGGGCGGCGGCCGAAGCTCTACGGCGCCGGGGCCAACGTGCGTGACTGGATCCATGTGGAGGACCACAACAGCGCGGTGACACGCATTCTCACCGACGGCAAGATCGGGCGCACGTATCTGATCGGCGCCAACGGCGAGCGGGACAACCTCACCGTGATGCGCACGATCCTGCGACTGATGGATCGCGATCCCGACGACTTCGACCATGTGACTGACCGCGCCGGCCACGATCTGCGGTACGCGATCGACGCGTCGGTCCTGCGCGACGAATTGGGTTGGAGTCCCGCACACACCGACTTCGAGGACGGGCTGCGCGACACCATCGAGTGGTACCGCACCAACGAAGCGTGGTGGGCGCCGTTGAAGGAGAGCGTCGAAGCCGGATACGCGGGGCGGGGCCAGTGACGTTCCGCGAGCTCAAGGTTCCCGGTGCATGGGAGCTCACCCCGCAGGTGCACGCCGATTCGCGCGGCGGGTTTTTCGAGTGGTTCAAAGATGCCGAGTTCACCGAGTTCGCCGGGCATCGGTTCGATCTGCATCAGGCGAACTGTTCGGTGTCGGCGGCGGGCACGCTGCGCGGTCTGCACTTCGCCGAGGTGCCGCCGAGTCAGGCGAAGTACGTCGGATGCCCGCACGGCAAGGTGCTCGATGTGGTCGTCGACATCCGGGTCGGGTCGCCGACGTTCGGGCAGTGGGACTCGGTGGTTCTCGATGACCGCGACCGGCGGTCCATCTACATCTCCGAGGGCCTCGGCCACGCTTTCTTTGCGCTGGAAGACAATTCGACGGTGATGTATCTGTGCTCGGCGCCCTATAACCCGCAGCGGGAGCACACGATCAACGCGCTCGATCCCGCGCTCGGCATCGTCTGGCCGGAGTTCGACGGCGGGCCCCTCCTGTCGGATCGAGACCGCGCGGCACCGACGTTGGCTGAAGTCGAGGCGGCCGGGTTGCTGCCGACGTGGGACGAGACCCAGGCATTCATCGCCGGTCGGCGCTAGCTCCCCTCCCTTTTCACCGAGACTGCGCACAGATCGCGATCCGGGCGGAAATCGCGATCTGTGAGCAGTCTCGGCGCAGAGTGTTCGACGAGTTTCTGCTCGGCGTATTCGGCCCCGGCCCCACAGGCGGATGATGGGCTGCAGAGGCGTCTTGCGCGCGCCATCCGGCCATTACTAGGATATCCAAGTATCTAGCAGCGAGGGACACGATCATGACCACACAGATTTCGCATTTCATCAACGGCAAGCGCACCACCGGCGATTCCACGCGCACCGGCGACGTGATGAACCCCAGCACGGGTGAGGTGCAGGCCAAGGTGCCGATGGCGTCGCGAGCCGACGTCGACGCGGCCGTCGCGGGCGCCGCCGCGGCGCAGAAGGAGTGGGCCGCGTGGAACCCCCAGCGCCGCGCCCGCGTGATGATGAAGTTCATCGAGCTGGTCAACGCCAATGTCGAAGAATTGGCCGAGCTGCTCAGTTTGGAACACGGCAAGACCGTCGCCGACTCCAAGGGCGACATCCAGCGCGGCATCGAGGTCATCGAGTTCGCGATCGGCATCCCGCATCTGATCAAGGGTGAGTACACCGAGGGCGCGGGCACCGGCATCGACGTCTACTCGATGCGCCAGCCGCTCGGCGTGGTCGCAGGCATCACCCCGTTCAACTTCCCCGCGATGATCCCGCTGTGGAAGGCCGGTCCCGCACTGGCGTGCGGCAACGCGTTCATCCTCAAGCCGTCCGAGCGCGACCCGTCGGTGCCGGTCCGGTTGGCCGAGCTGTTCCTCGAGGCCGGCCTGCCGGCTGGCGTGTTCCAGGTCGTGCACGGCGACAAGGAAGCCGTCGACGCGATCCTCGAGCATCCCGACATCAAGGCCGTCGGCTTCGTCGGCAGCTCCGACATCGCGCAGTACATCTACGGCAACGCCGCCGCCAACGGTAAGCGGGCACAGTGCTTCGGCGGTGCGAAGAACCACATGATCGTGATGCCGGACGCCGATCTGGACAACGCGGTCGATGCACTGATCGGCGCGGGCTACGGCAGCGCTGGTGAGCGCTGCATGGCGATCAGCGTCGCCGTTCCGGTCGGCGAGCAGACCGCAGACCGGTTGCGCGCCAGGCTCGTTGAGCGCGTCAAAGGTCTGCGCGTCGGTCACAGCCTCGACCCGAAGGCCGACTACGGACCGCTCGTGACCGAGGCCGCGCTCGCACGCGTCAAGGACTACATCAACCAGGGCGTCGAGGCCGGCGCCGAGATCGTCGTGGACGGCCGCGAACGCACCAGCGACGACCTGCAGTTCGGCGACGCGAACCTCGAGGGCGGCTACTTCATCGGCCCGACACTGTTCGACCATGTCACACCCGACATGTCGATCTACACCGACGAGATCTTCGGCCCGGTGCTGTGCATTGTGCGGGCCAAGGACTACGAAGAGGCACTCGCGCTGCCATCCGAGCACGAATACGGCAACGGCGTCGCGATCTTCACCCGCGACGGCGACACCGCCCGCGACTTCGTGTCCCGCGTGCAGGTCGGCATGGTCGGCGTGAACGTGCCGATCCCGGTGCCGGTGTCCTACCACACGTTCGGCGGGTGGAAGCGGTCCGGCTTCGGTGACCTCAACCAGCACGGCCCACACTCGATCCTGTTCTACACCAAGACGAAGACGGTGACGCAGCGTTGGCCCGCGGGTAGCCACGGCGCCGAGTTCGTCATCCCCACCATGAAGTAGAGCTGGAATCGATGGACTTCTTCGGGCTCGACGACGACGAACGCGTGATCGCCGAGACGGCGGCGGCGTTCGCCGAGAAGCGGCTCGCGCCATACGCATTGGAGTGGGACGAAACCCACCACTTCCCCATCGACGTATTGCGCGAGGCCGCTGAGCTCGGGATGGCCGCGATCTACTGCCGGGAGGACGTCGGCGGCAGCGAGCTGCGCCGGCTGGACGCCGTGCGGATCTTCGAGCAGCTGGCGATGGCCGATCCGACGATCGCGTCGTTCCTGTCGATTCACAACATGTGCGCGTGGATGGTCGACACGTATGGCACCCAGGAGCAGCGCAAGTCGTGGTTGCCACGGCTGGCGTCGATGGAGGCCATCGCGAGTTACTGCCTGACCGAGCCGGGCGCCGGATCGGATGCCGCGGCGTTGCGCACCAAGGCGGTCCGCAGCGGAAGCGACTATGTGCTCGACGGCGTCAAGCAGTTCATCTCGGGTGCGGGATCGTCGGACGTGTACGTGGTGATGGCGCGTACGGGGGAAGACGGTCCGCGTGGGATCTCGGCGTTCGTCGTCGAAAAGGACATGCCGGGTCTGAGTTTCGGCGCACAGGAAGTGAAGATGGGCTGGAATGCCCAACCCACCGCGCAGGTGATCTTCGAGGGTGTCCGGGTTCCGGCCGACGCGATGCTGGGCGGTGCCGAGGGTGAGGGTGGCGGCTTCGGTATCGCGATGAACGGTCTCAACGGCGGTCGCATCAACATCGCCGCATGCTCGCTGGGCGGTGCGCAGGCCGCGCACGACAAGGCGCGCAGCTACGTGGCGGACCGGCAGGCGTTCGGCGGTTCGCTGATCGACGAGCCGACGATCAGGTTCACGCTCGCGGACATGGCGACGGCGCTGCAGGCGTCACGAATGCTGTTGTGGCGCGCGGCATCCGCGCTGGACGAGAACCATCCGGAGAAGGTCGAGCTGTGCGCGATGGCCAAGCGTTACGTCACCGACGCCTGCTTCGACGTGGCGGATCAGGCGCTGCAGCTGCACGGCGGATACGGCTATCTGCGCGAGTACGGCCTGGAGAAGATCGTCCGGGATCTGCGGGTGCACCGAATCCTCGAGGGCACCAACGAAATCATGCGTGTGGTCATCGGTCGGGCTGAGGCGGCCCGGGCCCGCGCGTCGGCGTAAGGGAGAGCACATGAGCACGGTCGCGTTCTTGGGGTTGGGCCACATGGGTGGGCCGATGGCGGCGAATCTCGTCGCGGCGGGCCACACCGTGCGGGGCTTCGACCCCGTCGCCGCGCTCAAGGAGGAGGCCGTGGAGAAGGGTGCACAGGTCTTCGACAGTGGCGCCGAAGCGGTTTCGGGCGCCGAGGTCGTCATCACCTCTCTGCCCAACGGCGGCGTCGTGAAGGCCGTGTATGCCGAGGCACTGCCCGCGGCCGCGAAGGGGACGCTGTTCATCGACACCTCCACGATCTCGGTCGACGACGCACGCGCGATTCACGCGCAGGCGCTCGAGCAGGGCCACGCCCAGCTTGACGCACCGGTCTCCGGTGGGGTGAAGGGTGCGGTCGCGGGCACGCTGGCGTTCATGGTCGGCGGCGAAGCCGACGCGGTGGAGCGCGCGCGACCCATCCTGGAACCGCTGGCGGGCAAGATCATTCACTGCGGCGATTCCGGCACCGGGCAGGCCGCCAAACTGTGCAACAACATGGTTCTGGCGGTGCAGCAGATCGTCGCGGGCGAGGCGTTCGTGCTGGCTGAGAAGCTCGGCCTGTCCGCACAGTCGCTGTTCGACGTGATCACGGGCGCCACGGGTAACTGCTGGGCGATTCACACCAACTGCCCTGTGCCCGGCCCGGTTCCGACGTCGCCGGCCAACAACGATTTCAAGCCGGGCTTCGCGACGGCGTTGATGAACAAGGACATCAGCCTCGCGATGGACGCGGTGAAGTCGACCGGTGCGTCCGCACCGCTTGGCTCTCATGCCGCGGAGATCTACGCGAAGTTCAACGAAGACAACGCCGACAAGGACTTCAGCGCGGTCATCGAACTGATCCGCAAGGGCTAGTGCTGGGGTCGGCACCCCAGCGCGTCGCGGAACAACGCCTGGCGCAACGCGAGCTCTCTGGGGTCGCTGAAGGCGTGGTAGCCAAGCTTGTTCATCACGTAGCCGTATCCGATACCGGTGTCCGGGTCGGCGAACCCGAACGAGCCACCCAGGCCGGGCCATCCGTAAGCCCGGTCCGTGGAACCGAATACGAACTTCGACGTGGGCTTGCCGAAGCCCAGTGAGAACGACGAGTCCAGGTACATGATCCTGTCGCGCGAGCCACGGGTGGAGGCGACGGCGGGGCCTTCCAACGCGTCGCGGACGGATTGGCTCAGGCCCAGCTTCGTATCGCCGGTGGCCGCGCTCGAGTAAAGGTTGGCGATCGACCTGGCAGTGCCGGTCCCGTTGACCGACGGTATCTCCGGAATGCGCAACTCATCGCGGTTGAAGTCGCCCGCCTCCTTGATTCCCATCGCCACCAGGAACGCTCGTGCGGTCAGACTCCTCGGGTTGAACAGCCCCGCCACGAACAACGGCGGCATCGTGTGAAGGTGCAGCAGCATTTCGCGTCGGGTGACTGGCTCCAGAAGGGCCACCCGACTCCGGTCGACCGACTCCGGCAGGCCGATGTAGAAATGCAGGTCGAGCGGTCCGGCGATCTCCTCGGCGAAGAACCGGCCTATTGTGCGGCCCTGTGGATCCACCTTCCGGATGAGCACGGACTGATACCACCCGAGCGTCACCGCGTGATAGCCGAATCTGGTCCCCGGCTCCCACGCGGGGACCTGCGCCTCGATCCTTGCCGCCAGCGTGTCCGGGTCGGCGATGTCGGCAAGCGTCAGTGGCGGCGTGATCGCAACGAGTCCGGCCTGGTGGCTCAGCAGCTGACGGACGGTGATCGCGCCCTTCCCGCCCTGCGCGAACTCCGGCCAGTAGTCGGCGACCTTGGCGTCGTAGTCGAGTAGGCCACGGGAGGCGGCGACCGCTACGGCAAGTGACGCAATGCCTTTCGTGGTCGAGAACACATTGACGATGGTGTCTTTCTCCCACGGCGTGTGGGTGTGCCCGTTGCGGTATCCACCCCAGAGGTCGACGACCTTGCGGCCGTCCCGATACACCGCGATCGCCGCACCGATCTCCTGACCGCTGCTGAAATTGCGACGGAAGGCATCGGCGACCTGTCCATAACCTGTGTCGACCTCACCGCCGATGAGATCGGTTGAGGCATGGGGCCGTTGGACCATGGCGTGCCCTTTCTCAGGATTGGGGCCGAGTCCCCAGGATGTCGCGGAACAGCGCCTGGCGCAGGCGTAATCCTCGGGGATCGCTGATCAAATGGAACCCGAGCTTGTTCATCACATAGGCGAACCCGACGCCGGTGTCCGGATCGGCGAACCCGACCGAACCGCCCGCACCTGGCGCTCCGAACGCCCGCTCCGACGAGCCGATCACGTACTTCGGATTGTTGGGGATGGGCCTGCCGAAGCCGAGTGAGAACGACGTGTTCACATGCAAAACCTTGTCGCGCAACCCTTTCGTCGGATGCACCGGCGGAGCCGTCAACGCATTGAAGACCTGCGCCGTCAGCCCGATCTCGGATCCGCCGATGGCCGCATCGCCGTAGAGCCTGGCCACGGATTCGGCGGTGCCGGTTCCGTTGGCGGCGGGGATCTCGACGACGCGGACGTCCTCGCGATTGAAGGTCGAAAGGCCGGTGGCCCCTTCGAACGCGACACCCGCTTGCGCGGTCAACGTCGTCGGGACGAACAGGGCGGCCGCAAGACGGGGCGGCAGCACGTGCAGATTTAGCAGGGTGGCAAGCTGGGAGGGCACGTGCAGATGCGCCACCCGGTCGCGGTCGATGCTGGCCGGCAATCCGATGTGGAAGTCCAGTCCGAGCGGGCCTGCGATCTCGTCGGCGAAATATCGGCCGAGGGTGCGCCGCTGTGGGTCGACATGCCGGATGAGCTCGGAGGCGTACCAGCCGAGCGTCACACCGTGGTAGCCGTGCCGGGTGCCCGGCGACCACGCGGGGACCTGCGCCGCCAATCGCCGCGACAGTTTCTCGGGCGCGGCGATGTCGGCAAGGGTCAGCAGCGGCTTGATCACCGGCAGCCCGGCCTGGTGGCCAAGCAGCTGCCGAACCGTCACGGCCTCCTTGCCGCCCTGCGCGAATTCGGGCCAGTACTCGGCCACTCTGGCGTCGTAGTCCAACAGCCCACGGGAGACAGCCAGCGCGACGGTCAGTGCCGCAACACCTTTCGTGGTCGAGAACGTGTTGACCAGGGTGTCCTTCGTCCACGGGGCCCGAGTGCTCCCGTTGCGGAATCCGCCCCAGAGATCGACGACCTTGCGCCCGTCGCGGTAGACCGCGACCGCAGCCCCCACCTCCGCACCGCTGGACAGGTTGAGCCGGAATGCGTCGGCGACCTTCCCGTAGCCCTCATCGACGTCACCGCACACGGCCTCGCGTGAGAAGCTGATTCTCGAAGCCATGACCTAGTTCACCGCCTACGCGGCGGACTCAGCCAACGACACACCGCCGTGCGCACGAATTTTATCTGCGCAGACGCTGCTGAAGAAGAAATTCCGGCTAAGCGGCGGACGGCTTGCGCCTCGCCCACCAACGACCATGCATCAGTTGGCAATCGGCGACCCGCAGCGGCGTGTTGCCACCGAAGTCGGGACGCACGGCCACGGCCGCCGGGATGTCCGGGGCGCCCTCACCGGTGATGACGACGGTCGCGAGCCCGGCCCCGGTGGCCGCGCGCAGACCGGAGGCCGATCCGCTGATCGCGAGCGCGTTCTCCGCGGTGATCCCCAGCTCGCCGAGAGCGTAGCGATGAGCCTCCGGATTGGGCATCATCTGCTTGACGTCCTCGGCGGTCACCACCGTCTCGACGATTCCCTCGCCGACGAGCTGTCGCACCAGCGGCTCCGCCCAGCTCCGATGGCCACTCGTCACGACGGCCACCTGCAGACCGGCCGCAAACGTGTCCACCACGAAGTCGGCGAGGCCGGGACGCGGGGCGAGATCGCGCTCCAGGATCAGCTCGTCGAACAACATGGTCTTGGTCGTGTAGATGTCGTCGGCCAGCAGCTTGGTCAGTACATCGGACTCGGTCGCCACGCCGCGCTTGCGCAGTTCGGCGGCGACGCGCTGGCGCTCGTCGGTGAGCGCGAGCAGCTGCCGGTAGCGCGTCACGGACCAGCTCAGGTCGAGTCCATGGGCCGCAAACGCGGCGTTGTACGCCTCCCGGTGACCGTCGCATTCGATGTCCGTCAAAGCATCGAGGTCGAAGATCACCGCCCGAAGCGGACATCGGGCTCCGGCGGGCGAGGCGGAATCCCACCAGAAGCGGCCGGCGCGCCAAGTCGTCTCATGCGTTGTCGGCATGCAGCTAGGGTGGCCCACATCACAGTCTGCTACCTCCCCCATTTGGGGGATCGGCGATGCCAACTTCTCCTACCCGCGTAAAACACCAGGTCATTAAGGTGGTGAACATGACGTCCGGCACTCCGGTGCGGCTTGTACTGGTCGACGATCACGAGATGGTCATCGAAGGTCTCAAAGCCATGCTCGCCGCCTTCCGCGACCGCGTAGAGGTGGTCGGGCAGGCGATCGGGGCCGAACGGGCGGTCAGCGTCGTCGACGAACTCGACCCCGACATCGTGCTGTCAGACGTGCGCATGCACGGCTCGAGCGGCCTGGACCTGTGCATGGAACTTCGCGAACGCAATCCCGAGCGCAAGGTCGTGATGCTGTCGGTCTACGACGACGAGCAGTACCTCTTCCAGGCCCTGCGTGTCGGCGCGTCCGGATACCTGCTGAAGAGCATCAGCAGCGACGAACTCGTCCGGCAGCTCGAGTTCGTCCATCGCGGGGAAACCGCGATCGACCCGAGCATGGCGGCCAGAGCGGTCGATACCGCGGCGCGGATGCAGCGCGACGAGTTCTGGCCGGGAGCGCGGCAGGGGTTGACGCAGCGCGAGAGCGAGATCCTGTCGTATGTGGTGAACGGGCTGTCCAACCGGGCCATCGCAGGCAAGCTGGTGATCGGCGAAGAAACCGTCAAGACGCACCTGAGTTCCATCTACCGCAAGCTCGGAGTCACCGATCGCACGGGCGCGGTGGCCACGGCGCTGCGGGAGGGCATCTACCAATGACATGGCCGCCCCGGCCGCCCAACGCGGTCCACGACCTCGTCGACGCCGACCGCGAACTCGCCCTGCTGCGCGAGTTGATCCAGGCGGCGTCCTCGGGACCCGGCGTCGAACCGCTGGCCGCCGCGGCGGCACGAATGATCACCGCCGCCACCGCCAGCGACGTCTGCTTCGTCCACGTCCTCGACGACAGCGACCGGTCCCTGACGCTCGCGGGCGCCACCCCGCCGTTCGACGCCGAGATCGGCAAGATCCGATTGCCGTTGGGCCAGGGCATTTCCGGATGGGTCGCCAGCCACCGCGAGCCCGTCATCATCACCGAGGACAAGGAGAGCGACCCCCGCTATATGCCGTTCCAGTCGCTGCGCGGCCGCGACTTCACGTCGATGGTGTCGGTGCCCATGGAGACCGACCCCGGCGGGCTGGTCGGGGTGCTCAACGTGCACACCGTCGAGCGCCGCGAGTTCACCGCGCGTGACGTCGAGCTTCTGTTGGTGATCGGCAGGCTGATCGCAGGCGCGCTGCATCAGGCCCGGCTGCACCGCCAGCTGGTGGCCCGCGAGCGGGCACACGAGAACTTCGTCGAGCAGGTGATCGAGGCGCAGGAGATCGAGCGGCGACGGCTGGCGGGCGATATTCACGACGGAATCTCGCAGCGCCTGATCACCCTGTCGTACCGGCTCGACGCGGCCAGCCGCTCGGTGTCCGACGATCCGACCGCGGCCGCCGAACAGCTGGGTAAGGCACGCGAACTGGTCGATCTGACGTTGCAGGAGGCCCGAGCCGCGATCAGCGGGCTACGGCCGCCGGTGCTCGACGACCTCGGCCTTGCGGGTGGGCTGGCCAGCCTGGCGCGTTCCATCCCGCAGATCGGCATCGAGGTCGATCTGGTGGAGGCGCGCCTGCCCGACCACGTCGAGCTCGCGATGTACCGGATCGCGCAGGAATGCCTGCAGAACGTCGTCAAGCACGCGAAGGCCACGTCCGCGCGGCTCACGTTCGCCGTCGATGCGACGGACACCGGGAGCGTCGCACGCCTCGAAATCATCGACGACGGTGTCGGTTTCGACACTTTCGAGCATCCCCTGGGCAGCGACGAGATGGGCGGCTACGGCCTGCTGTCGATGGCTGAACGCGCCGAGATCGTCGGTGGCCGGCTCAACATCCGGTCGAGGCCCGGCTCAGGCACCGCCGTGACCGCGACGATCCCGCTGCCGTCCCAACTCCAGTGATTTGTGTGCGTTGAGGAGCGGCCACCGCTCGCGAACGCACACAATTCGCTAGAAATCGCCGGCGTTGCGGCGCAGCGTCTCGATGGACTGGGCGAGCGCTTTGGACTCGCGCTCGGACATCCCGATATCGGCGAACACCTCGTTGTTGAGGGTGACGGTGGCATCCTCGACCGTCGACCGACCGAGTTCGGTGATCCGCACCAGGGTGGTGCGCCCGTCCGTCGGATGCGGGATGCGCTCCACCAGGCCGTCGGCTTCGAGCCGCCGGATGGCGTGCGTGACGCTGGTGACGTGGACCTGAAGGCGGTCGGACGCCTTGGTGATCGGCAGCGCCCCGTCCCGGGTGAACGCCAACAACCGCAGCAATTCGAACCGGGAAAAGCTGAGGTCATACGGCCGCAGCGCGTTCTCGACGCGGGCCAGCAGAATCTGGTGCGCCCGCATCACCGAGGTGACCGCGACCATGCCGTCGGCTACGTCACCCCACCCGAAGCGCTCCCAATTTTCGCGCGCCAACGCGATGGGATCGCGCTTGCGCGGCCACGATGGTTGCGAGGGCACGCCTCTTCATACCGCACATGACGGCCGTCGGGATCGAGTACCGGGTCAGAGCGCGGCGGCCACCGCGTTCAGCACCGCACGCGTCGACTGTCGGTTGCCGACCGTGATCCGCACTCCCCCGTCGGCGTAGCCGCGGACCTGCAATTCGGTGCCTTCGAACGCCTCCCGCCACTGCCGGCCCCACGACGGCAGGTAGACGAAATTGGCGTGCGCGTCGGTGCTGTACACCCCCATCGCCCGCAATCGCATGCGCAGGTAGCGCCGTTCGGCGGTGACCATCCGGATCCGTTGCTGCAGCTCACTTTCCGCGTCATAGGATGCGGCGACCGCCACCAAGCCGGTGATGGCGATACCGAACGGCAGCTGCATGGTCCACATCTTGCGGGCCAGCTCGGGGGCACAGAAGCCGTAGCCGACGCGCAGCCCGGCCAACCCGTAGGCCTTCGAGAAGGTCCGCACCGCCACGACATTCGGATACCGCTCGATCAACGCAGGGGTGTCGATGCGGTGATGGGGCGAGAGGAACTCCACGTACGCCTCGTCGAGCAGCACCACGGTGTCCGACGGGACACGATCGAGGAAGCGCTCGATGTCGGCCGAGGACTCGACGGTGCCCGTGGGGTTGTGCGGCCGGCACACCACCACGACCCTGGCGTTCGCGGCGGCGTCGGCCATGGCGTCAAGGTCGTGGTGTCCGTGCCGATCGAGCGGGACGGTGACCGACTCCAACCGGGCCATCTGGGCGAAGATCGGATAGCCGTCGAACGTCGGTGAGGTCATCACGATCCTGTCGCCAGGGTTCGTGAGGGCGCTCAGCATCTGCATGATGACGCCCGTGGCGCCGACGCCGATGACGACCTGTTCGTCGCGCACCCCGATATGGTCGGCGATCAGTGCGCGAAGCCGCTCGGGCAGGAACTCGGGATACCGGTTGCCTGCATCGATCGCGGAGATGAGCGCGGACCTCACAGTCGGCAACGGCGCGAACGGATTCTCGTTGAGCGACAGGGCCATTGAGTTCACCGCGCTGGGTAGCGCGCCGACCGCGGCATCCGTGACGGCGCGGTTCGGGCTGGCCATCAGCCCCGACCTCCCCACCGCACGGCGGCAGCCCCGGCGAAGTCGCCGGCGTGGGCGAAGGCCGACATCATCACGACGTCGCCCTTCTTCAGCTGGCCGTCGGTGATGGCGCGGTCGAGGTTGACGGGTATCCCCGCGGCGAACATGTTCCCGCACTCGTCGAACGTGTCGCGGTGACGTTCCTTCGGCAGCTCCAGCGCCTCGCGCCAGTTCCGCAGGAACGCCCGGTTCGGCTGGTTGGTGACAAGCAGGTCGAGATCCCTTGGCTTGACCCCGATCCGGTCGCAGACGGCGTACGACACCTCGGGCACCTGACGGTTGCCGCGGGCCAGCACCTTCGTGATCTTGCTTTCGGTGAACCCGATGGACGCCTCGCCTTCGCCGGGCTGCCACCACTTGCGCGGCGGATCGACCGCAATCGTCATATCGCCGGCGTACTGACCGTAGGTGCGGCATTCGATGTCGAGGATCGGTGACTCGTCGGACAGCGACACCAGACCCACCGCGGCACCGTCACCAGGGACCGCCGCCTGCGCCTTGCGCCGGACCGTCGGTTGATTGAACGCCTGCCCGGCCGCGTTCGAAGCGATCGCGATCAGCGCGGTGCGCCCTTCGCCCGACTCGATCAGGGTGCGTGCCACCTTCAGGCCGAGCACAAACGCCGCACATCCTCCGTTGTGCAGATCGAGCACCCAATTCGGTTTCATGCCAAGGCGATGCGCCGTTCCGCCGCCGCCACCGTAAAACGGGACATCCGGCATCTGGGTGTGCGTGATGAGGATGTCGGCACCCGCGATCACATCGTGGCCATGGCGTTCGATCAGTCCGGCCGCGGCGCGCTCGACCATGTCGATGGCGGTCTCGTCCTCGGCGACGTGGTGGCGGAACTTCGGCGCACGGAACATCAGGTTGTCCCGTAGGTCGTCGGATTCGGCGAACTGCGCGTAGTAGTCCGCGCTGATCGGCTCTCCGGGTAGGTATGTCGAAACATCGATCAGGCTGACGGTCATAGCGTCCTCACTTCATCCAGTCCGGGGTGATGGAAAGCCCGTTGCGGTGGCGGTATTCGGCGATTGCCTTGAGGTTCTTCAGCTCCAGCAGGTGGCCGGGGCCGAACATGTCCCAGAAGTCTCCGACCCAGACCGGTCGCTGCGGCGGCGCAGTCTCGGGGTAGGGGTTGTTGTCGTAGAAGGGGTGGTGGCAGTTGGTCCACAGCACCACCGAACCGGGCTTGTCGAACACCAGCTGGGCGTCGACGATGCGCATCAGGTAGATCATCCACAGGTGCTTGCCCTGATCCCACGCGCAGTGGTAGTCGACCGTGCGGGCCTCTTTGTTCGCCACGGTACGGGTGAATATCGGGCTGCCGGTCTCGCCGCCGAGTTTGTCGTACGCGACCCACAGGCCGGGCTCCTCGGTGGGCTCGAAACCGCGGAGGCTGTAGGTCCACTCCTCGAGACAGCGAGTGTCGGCCATGTAGTCGAACAGCTCGTCGGGCGGGCAGTCGACGTAATCGTTGACGGTGCAATAGGTTCCGAACACCTCATCATGCGGATACACCGAGCGCATCATCTCCATGATGATCGGCGTCGCCTTCTCTCTCGGCGACGTCTCGACGCGGATCACCCCGTCGATCGGATCGGCGGTTCCCCGGTGGACGGTGATGTCCTCAAGTGCGGGCAGCGACATTGACGTGCTCCTTCGTTGTGGTGCGCGGTTGACTGACTGCATCGGCAGAGTTGCCGAGAAACGCTGCGAACGGGGGGATCTCGTCGGCGGAGCACTCGATGCTGATGACCGAGGGGCCGTCCACGTCGAGTGCTGTCGCGAGAGCGTCGGGCAGCTCGTCGAGGTCGGTGACGTTGATCGACCTCAGGCCCGGGAACATCGCGGCCAGCCCGGCGCCGAGCCGGCTGGGCCCGAACCGGTTGTAGCTGTAGTGGTCGCCGTAGAACACCTGCTCACGCGTCACGCACATCGCATGTGCGTGGTTGTCGAACAGCAGGAAGGTGACCGGGAGCCGGTACTGCACCGCCGTATGAATCTCCATACCGTGCATGAAGAACGAGCCGTCTCCGGCGATGACGACAGTCCGGCCGCCGGTGTCCGCGGCACGGCCGAACGCCATACCGATACCGGCGCCGAAGCTGTATCCCATCCCGCCCATGCCCAGTGCGACGACGAAGCGGCCGCCTCGGCGCACGGGAAGATGATGTATTGCCGAGGCGCCGATGTTGCCGGCGTCGACGACGACGTCGACGGCATCGGGCAGCATCCGGTCGAGCACCGTCAGCGCATCGCGGTAACGAACGCCCGGCCCGTCGTGGGCGGGCGGGCGCAGCTCGGAACGCCGCATCGAATCGGGCACGCGTATGCGGGCCGGGCGGCCATGCCCCGACAGCGCCGCGGTCAGCGACGCCAGCGATCCGCGCAGATCGTCGGTGTGCACATGCGTGCACGGCAGATACGGTGTCTCGCCGCCGATGGAATAGACCTGTGTCGAGCGGAGCGCGTCGTCCAGTCCTGCGCGCGCCGTCACCGACAGCCTGGTGCCGACGACGAGGCACAGCGCGCTCTCGGCGATGGCCTCCGCGACTCCCGGGTGGCCCATCACGCCGGTCACTCCGAGCGCGGACGACGACCCCATCCCCGGTGTGCCCGCGGCGTCTTTCGCGTCGGGAACGCATGCCACGCGTGCCCGTAACAGCGACCGCAGCCGCTCGAGCTCCGCGCGGGCGTCGTCACGGACCACTTGTTCACCGGCGATGATCGTCACGGGTCCGTCGATGCGGCGCAGCGCACGCGCGATCGGATGCGGATTGCCGGTGTACCGGTTCTGATGGTTGATCGCCAAGGCAGAGCCGTTCACCGAGGTGAGGGTCGCCTGCTGAATATCCTTGGGCAGCAACAGGACCGCCGGTCCACCGGTGCGCGCCGCCGCGATCGCCTCCGGTAGCACCGTAAGGATGTCCTCGGGCGTCGTCACCCGCTTGCAGTACACCGACACCGCCGAGAACAGCGCGTGGGCGTCCAGCGCTCCGTTCAGTCCACTGGTGTCCTGAAACGCGCCCCGCCCGTCCAGGGACGTCGGCGCCTGTCCGATGAGCGCCAGCACCGGAACCCGGCTCGCGAAGGCCTCACCGAGGCCGGGCACCGTGTTGAGGCATCCGCCGCCGGACGTCGCGGCCACCACGCCGAGTCCAGATCCGCTGCGGCTGTAGCCGTCGGCCATTGTCGCGGCAGAGAACTCGTGCTTCGCCAGGACTGCGGTGATGTCCGCGCGGTAGTACGCCGCGTCGTAAAGGTCTTCGATGTTGGCGCCGTCGACGCCGAATATGTAATCGACGCCGATCCCCGCGAGAGTGCCGACGATGTGGTCGACTACCCGATGCCTGCCCATATACAGGACACGATTGGCTAGCCGATTCGGTTCATTCGGTGTCTGGAATCACAGCTTCTTTTCCAACAGTACCTGTCCGGAATCGGGCGAAACCAGTTGCACTGCAGCGATTTCATCCACCGGAAGAGGCGTGTTGGCGCTCGGCAACGCCGTCGCACCCGACAACCCGAGCCACGTCGCAATCTGACTCTGGCTTCCATCGCGTCCCACGACGACCATGCCGAGGTTCTGCGGCGGAGCGTCGCGTCGGCCCCAATCCCCGTAGGTGCATGCCATGTCGATGCGGGTGCCCCAGCCGTAACCGGTCATGCTGATGGTCGCGTTGATCGGCGTGTCCGACACCTTCGTCATTTCCATTGCCCCGGCGACAGGTTCCGAACCCTGCTGCAGTCCGAAACTCTGTGGACGGATGGCGAACACCAAGGCGATGGCCACCACGGCGGCCGCGGCGGCGAGCGCGGCGGTGGTCATCCAGCGCGAGCGTCTGCGTCGTGACTGGACTCGGGTCAGCAACGAATCCAACATGTGAGGCGGCGGCTGCGATTGCTCACCGTCGATCGCCGCGACATCCGCGGTGTCGAGCGTGGCAAGCAGCGGCGGGATCTCACTCAGCTCCGCGACGGCGGCGCGGCAGCGCGGACATGTTGGCAGGTGTGCCTCGTATTCGCGGCGGTCCTCCGCGGTCAAGGAGCCGAGCACGTAGGCGGCGTCCCAGGTGGCAAAGCGGTCGTCGTCCAAATCCTCACCGCCTATGTGCAGCCCCAAGCGTGTCATCGTGTCACCCCCATTTCCTGCAACGTGAGCCGCAAGGCCCGCATGCCGTAGTGCAGCCGCGACTTCACGGTGCCTTCGGCGATCTGCAGGTCGGCAGCGATCTGGGCGGTCGTGGCGCCCTGGTAGTACGCGCGGCTGATGACCGCGCGGTGGTCCTCGGACAGCTGGGCCATGGCCTCAGTGAGCAACATGCGGTCCAGCGCCGTCTCCACCTCGTCGGGCCCTGCGTGGTCCGCCGCCTGTTCCATGTCGGGAGTGCCGGTTTCGCTGCGGAACCTCGCGCTTCGTCGTTCGTCGATGACAAGGTTACGCGCCACGGTGAACAGCCACCCCCGCGCGGATCTCTCGGTGTCGTCGGTCACCTCGGGGTGACGCCACGCACGCAGAAGCGTCTCCTGCACGACATCCTCCGCCCGAGCTGTATCCCCGGTGAGCTTCATGGCATAGCGCCAAAGCGCTGCGGCGTGCTCTTGGTAGAGCACCCGCATGACCTGCCCTTCCGCGGTCGCCGGGTCGTCCAAATTTCAACCTCCGTCTGTAATACGAGGTTGCCGGTCATCCGGTTCACTTACAGCGGGTGAAGCAGCGACGCGTCGCAGCTCAAGAATGCGCCGAAACAGCATTCCGGGTCGGGAAATTACGCGGCCCGCAGCCCGGAACGCTATTTCGCGAGTTCGGGAAGCCTAATTCGCCGGAGCGGTCAGGATTCGCGGTCCGTCATCCGTGACGGCCACGGTGTGCTCCCAGTGCGCGGCCCGGGAGCCGTCGGCGGTGACGACGGTCCATTGGTCCTCGAGCACGACCGTCTTCGTCGTGCCGAGGGTGAGCATCGGCTCGATGGCCAACACGGAGCCCGGCGCCAGGTGGGGGCCACGTCCCGGCGCCCCTTCGTTGGGCAGGAACGGGTCCATGTGCATTTCTCTGCCGATGCCGTGGCCGCCGTAGCCGGCGACGATGCCGAACTTGCGGTCGTACCGCTTCTCGGCGGCATGCGTGCCGACCTCGATCGCGTGCGACACATCGGTGAGCCGGTTGCCTGGCACCATCGCCGCGATACCGGCTTCCATGGCTTCGCGGGTGGCTGCCGACAGCGCGTCGTCGACGGGGATCAGCGCACCGACGCCGAAGGTGACGGCCGAATCACCGTGCCAGCCGTCGAGGATCGCACCGCAGTCGATGGACACCAGATCGCCTGCCGCCAGGATCTCGCTCGCGGACGGAATGCCGTGCACCACACGCTCATTGACCGACGAGCAGATGCTGGCCGGGAAACCGTGATAGCCGAGGAACGACGGGATACCGCCGCCGTCGCGGATCACCGACTCGGCGATCTGGTCCAGCTCGAGCGTGGACACACCCGGGGCGGCGGCGTCGCGGACAGCCTGCAGGGCTGACGCGACCAGCGCGCCCGCCGCGGCCATCGCGTCGAGTTCACCGGGGGTGCGCTGCGGGACGGTCCGGCGGTTCCGCAGCCCGGGCAGGCCCATCGCTTACTTTCCGAGCGCGCGCAACGCCCGGGCGAAGACCTCGTCCAGTGCGCCGACCGCGTCGACGGTCTGCAGGTTGTTGTGCGAGTAGTACTCCAGCAGCGGCTCGGTCTCGTCGCGGTAGACCTGCATCCGGTTGCGGATCACGTCTTCGGTGTCGTCGGCGCGGCCGCGGGCCTTGAGCCGCTTGAACAGCTCCTCCTCCGAGACGGAGAACTCCAGCACGGCGTCGAGTTTGGTGTTGTGGTTCTTCAGCATCTCGTCGAGCGCCTTGGCCTGCTCGACCGAACGCGGGTAGCCGTCGAGGATGAAGCCGGCGGCCGCGTCCTCCTGCTCGATCCGGTCCTCGACGAGCGCGTTGGTCAGGCTGCTTGGCACCAGGTCGCCGGCGTCGAGGTAACGCTTGGCCTGGACCCCGAGCTCGGTGCCTTCGCTGATGTTTTTGCGGAACAGGTCCCCGGTCGAGATCTGCGGGATGCCGAGCTTCTCGGAGAGCTTCTGCGCCTGGGTACCTTTGCCCGCCCCCGGCGGTCCGAGTAGAACGACTCTCACTTCAGGAACCCTTCGTAGTTGCGTTGCATCAGCTGGCTCTCGATCTGTTTGACGGTATCCAAGCCGACACCGACCATGATCAGAACCGCAGTACCGCCGAACGGCAAGTTCTGCACGGAGCCGGTATTGCCGATCTGCAGGAACATATTCGGCAAGACGGCGATCACGCCCAGGTAGATCGAGCCCGGCAGGGTGATCCGGTTGAGCACGTAGCGCAGGTAATCGGCGGTCGGCCGGCCCGGGCGGATGCCGGGGATGAACCCGCCGAACTTCTTCATCTCGTCGGCACGCTCGTCGGGATTGAACGTGATGGACACATAGAAGTACGTGAAGAAGACGATCAGCGCGAAGTAGATCGCGATGTAGGTCGGGTCGGCCGGGTTGGTCAGGTACTCGGCGACGAACCGCGCCCACCACCCGTTGGCGGCGTTCTGGTTGCCGCTGGTGACCAGCTGGGTGATCAGGTGCGGGATGTAGATCAGCGACGACGCGAAGATGACCGGGATGACGCCTGCCTGGTTGACCTTCAGCGGCAGGTAGGTCGAGGTGCCGCCGTACATGCGTCGGCCGACCATGCGCTTGGCGTATTGCACCGGGATACGTCGTTGGCCCTGCTCCACGAACACCACGCCGACGACGATGCCCAGCGTGGCCACGCAGACGGCGGTGAAGACGAGGCCGCCGCGGCTGTCCAGGATGGACTTGCCCTCGCCAGGGATGGCCGACGCGATGCTGGCGAAGATCATCAGCGACATGCCGTTGCCGATGCCCCGCTCGGTCACCAGCTCGCCCATCCACATGACCAGCGCGGCGCCCGCGGTCATCACCAGCACCATCACCACGAGGGTGAAGATGTTCAGGCCCTCACTCTGGCCCTGGATGATGTCCAGCGTGCAGCCCTGCAGCAGGCCGCCGTTGGCCGCGAGCGCGATGATGCTGGTGGACTGCAGCAGCGCCAGGGCAATCGCCAGATAGCGCGTGTACTGCGTCATCTTGGTCTGGCCGGACTGACCCTCTTTGCGCAGCTGCTCGAACCGCGGGATCACGACGGTCAGCAGCTGGATGATGATGCTGGCGGTGATGTACGGCATGATGCCGACCGCGAACACCGACAGCTGCAGCAACGCCCCGCCGGAGAACAGGTTGATCAGTGAATAGACCTGTCCCGAGTCGCCTCCGCTGACCTGGGCGATGCACTGCTGAACGTTCGGATAGTTGACGCCGGGCGACGGGATCGAGGCACCTACGCGGTAGAGGATGACGATGCCGATGGTGAAGAGGATTTTTCGCCTCAGGTCCACTGTTCGCAGTGACGAGATGAAAGCCGAAAGCACTCTTCCTCCTGCGCAGCCGACCTGTCACTAGCGGCATGCAAATGTGGCTGGTCTGACCAGCGCGTTCTTGGTTAAGTCTGGGTGTCCATCACGTGCGACCCCGTCAGGCGCGCAGCCTGCGAAGTCACGTGTCAAACAGTCTAGAAGACTAACAGTTGCAGCTCCTTTGCCCTGCATCCAGTGACCCTGACTTGCGCTCACAGTGACTTCTCAGCTCGGGAACATACCGTGGTGTCATCTCGTTATATCCGCTAAGTAAATAACTCTCGTAGGGGCTGATGATGGCAAGGACTGACAACGACACCTGGGATCTCGCATCGAGCGTCGGTGCGACCGCGACGATGGTCGCCGCGGCCCGCGCGATCGCGACCGCGGCCGACGACGCGCTGATCAACGATCCGTTCGCCGAGCCGCTG
This sequence comes from Mycobacterium barrassiae, assembly GCF_025822765.1. Classification (GTDB taxonomy): domain Bacteria; phylum Actinomycetota; class Actinomycetes; order Mycobacteriales; family Mycobacteriaceae; genus Mycobacterium; species Mycobacterium barrassiae. The sequence goes on from NZ_JACKUK010000034.1 coordinate 73,786, forward strand.
GTGCGCGCGGTGGGCGTGGACTTCTTCACCAAGCTGGCCAGCGGCGAGTTGCGCGTCGAGGATCTCGACGTCGACCACGCGTCGGTGGGGATGGCGCGGATGACCGACAACATGGCGGTGCGGACGAAGTTCTTCGACGAGTTCTTCCAAGACGCCGCGGCGGAGGGGATCCGGCAGGCCGTCATCCTGGCGTCGGGCCTCGACTCTCGCGCCTACCGCCTGGACTGGCCCGCGGGCACGACGGTGTACGAGATCGATCAGCCCGAGGTGATCGAGTTCAAGACAAGGACACTTACCGAGTTCGGCGCCGAGCCGACCGCCGATCGCCGCACGGTCGCCGTAGACCTCCGCTTCGATTGGCCATCGGCACTGATCGCCGCCGGCTTCGACCCGAGCCGGCCCACCGCGTGGAGCGCCGAAGGACTGCTCGGCTATCTGCCGCCGGAGGCGCAGGACAAACTGCTGGACACCATCACCGAGCTCAGTGCCGTCGGCAGCCGCGTCGCGGTGGAAAGCTCACCGAGCATCTCCCCCGAGGACAGCGAGAAGGCGATGGAGCGCATGCAGGAGGCGGCGCAGCAATGGCGCAACCACGGCTTCGAGCTCGACTTCGGTGACCTCATCTATATGGGCGATCGCAACGAGGCGTCGGCATACCTGGCCGAGCGCGGCTGGCAGATCTCCTCGCAGAGCGTCAAGCAGCTGTTGAGTGAGAACGGCCTGCCGGCATTCGCCGAGGAGGACGAGGACACCGCGCGCTTCGGCGAGTTGCAGTACGTCACCGGCATACTCGGCTGATGAGCAGCACGGACAGCCGAACGGACGGCGACAGCTGGGATCTGGCGTCCAGCGTCGGTACCACCGCGACGATGGTCGCCGCGGCGCGCGCCGTGGGCAGTCGAGAGGACAACGCGCTCTTCGACGACCCGTACGCCGCGCCACTGGTCCGTGCGGTGGGTCTGGACTTCTTCACCCGACTTGTCGACGGCGAGGTCGAGCTGCCCGACGACGGCCAACCGGGCGGTCCGGCGTTCCTGGCGATGTCCATCGCGGTGCGCACGCGGTTCTTCGACGATTTCTTCACAGATGCCTGCGCCGCGGGGATCAGGCAGGCGGTGATCGTGGCGTCCGGTCTGGACTCACGCGCCTACCGGCTGCCGTGGCCGGATGGGACCGTCGTCTACGAGATCGACCAGCCGCAGGTCATCGAGTTCAAGACCTCGACGATGGCGTCGATCGGTGCGGTCCCCGCCGCACAGCATCGGACCGTCGGCATCGACCTGCGGGAGGACTGGCCGAAGGCCTTGCGCGACAGTGGGTTCGATGTGAATCAACCGACGGCGTGGAGCGCCGAGGGGCTGCTGGTCTACCTGCCGCCGGACGCGCAGGACCGGCTCTTCGACGACATCACTGCGCTCAGTGCACCGGGTAGCCAGTTGGCCACCGAGTACCACCCGGATGCCGCGGCCAGCATCGGCTCGCGCATGAAGGCGATCAAGGCGCAATTCGATGACGCGCCAGATCTGGACATCACGCAGTTGTTCTACGACGGTGAGCGCAACGGTGTGGTCGAGTACCTCACCGAACACGGCTGGCAGGTGTCGGCCCGCCGTCGCCCGGACGTCTTCGCCGGCTACGGGCGTGAGTTCCCCGATACCGAAGCCCTTGTACCGCTGCGCGATTCACTTGCCGTGATCGCGACCAGAAAGTAGGAGACATGGCACGTACGGACAACGATTCGTGGGACCTGGCATCCAGCGTCGGTTCGACGGCGACGATGGTCGCCGCTCAGCGGGCGCTGAGCAACCGCGAAGGACTCATCTTCGACCCGTACGCCGAGCCGCTGGTGCGCTCGGTCGGCCTCGACTTCTTCGTCAAGGCGCTCGACGGCGAGATCAACCTCAACGACGTCGATCCCCGATTCAATGTGCGGCGCGCGGCGGAGGGAATGGCCGTTCGCACACGCCATTTCGACACTCTGTTCACCGATGCGATCGCCGCAGGGGTGCGCCAGGCGGTGATACTGGCCGCCGGCCTGGACGCGCGAGCGTATCGGCTCGCCTGGCCCGCCGGAACCACCGTCTACGAGCTGGACCAGCCCGAAGTCATCGCTTTTAAAAGCGATACGCTCGCCCAGCTGGGCGCCGAACCCGCAGCGGATCGCAGGGCCGTCGCGGTCGATCTCCGCGATGACTGGCCGAAAGCACTGCTGGACAACGGCTTCGACCCGACCCAGCCGACGGCCTGGATCGCCGAGGGACTGCTGATCTACCTGCCGCCCGAGGCGCAGGATCTGCTGTTCGACCGCATCGACGAGCTCAGTGCTCCGGGTAGCCGCGTCGCCACCGAACACATACCGGATATCAGCGCCTTCAACGACGAGAGGGCGCAGGAGATCGCCGCGCGGTTCACGCAGTACGGACACAACATCGAGATGTCGGAGCTGATCTATCAGGACGAGCGCAACGACGTCATCGAGTATCTGACGGCACGGGGCTGGGACGTCACGGCTCAGAAGGTGCGGGACGCCTACGCCGCCAACGGGTTCGAGTTCCCCGAGGACGGGGCGATCGGCTTCTTCGCCGATATGAGCTACCTTACGGCGATCAAGGGCTAGACGCCCCGTTGACTCAACGCTTGGCCAGCTCGCAGAACCTGCCATAACGGTCGTCGACGGCCGCTCGCCACAGCGGATCGGGCTCGACGACGCGTTGGACCGATGCCCACCTCGCCGCGTCGGTGACCGACGATTCCAGTCCGACCGCCATTCGCCCCAGAAACGCCGCACCGAGCGCCGCCCCTTCGGCGACACCCGAGACGCTCACGGGCAGGCCCGTCGCGTCGGCGATCGCCCGCATCCACGGCGCGACCCGCGTGCCGCCCCCGGACGCGATGATGCGTGACGCCCGCGCACCACTCATCTCGATGAGTTGCCGCACAACGAATCCCGAGGCTTCGAAGGCCGCCCGTCGCACTGACGCGCCGTCGTGGGTGAGGTTCAGCCCGTCGAGCACGCTGCGGCGGTCGGGATCGTGCAGTGGAACGCGTTCGCCGCGCAGATACGGCGACCACACCGGCACACGTCCGGGGTCGGCCTCACCGTCGTCGGCCACGAGGCGGTCCACCCAGCCGAGGAAGAGGCCGCCCGCGTTGCTCGGGCCGCCGATCTGGAACTTGCCCGGCCGCGGATGCGGGAGCGTCCACAGGCCCGGAACCTCACGTAACTCGCCGATCGTCACCCACACGATCAGGGTGGTACCGCACATCACGAGGACGTCGCCGTCCTCGTCGGCGCCCGCCACCAGTTGTTCACACACCGCGTCGACCGCGCCTGCACCCAACACGGCGTCGGCGTCGCGGACCTGACCCGCGGCGGTGCCGGTCGTCTCGACCCGCGGCATGGTGTCCGGTGACGTGCCGCACTCGGCGCAGACCGATGCGCTCCAGCCAGTGCCGTCGAACAACGGGTACGCGGTGCTGGCCGTGGAGTTGTCGATCATCGGCTCGCCCGCCAGCGCGTAATTGGCCACCGCCGTCGCCGGCCAGTAGCCGTGCGCGCCTGGCGCCTCCCCCACCGTCCAGCGCAGGAATTCGACGGCCTCGCCGGACAGAAACGACGCGGCCGGACCGGTCGTGGACCGACCACGGCCGTCGCCGTAGAGCAGGCCGGGCGTCTGCGGACGTCCCTGCTCGTCGACGGCGGTCAACGACGGCACCATCGCGGTGACCGTCACGGCAGCAGCGCCGTCGCCGCCCAGTTCCCCCAGCGCCTTCAGGGCTTCTGAAGGGCCCCGCCGCCAAGCCTCGTCGGCGTCGTGCTCGAGCCGATCGGCGGCGGGCACCCGCACTCGGTGCGGAATTCGCGTCCTGGCCGCCACCTGGCCGTCCTCGTCGGCAGCGACGGCCTTGACCGCGGTCGTACCGATGTCGATGCCGATTGTCACCGCTTTGGCTGACACGGGCGCCACCGTACGCCAGCATGTGCATACGTGGACAGACTTCGCGCGCTCGTGACGGCGCCCCTCCGCGGTGCGGGTTTCGACAAGCTGCGCCAGCTGGCCGACGTCGTCTACGACCCATGGATCGAACAACGCCCGCTGCGGATCTACTCCGCCGAACAATTGGCCAAGCGAGTCACCGATGAACACGCGGATCTCCTTGTGGTGGAGAGCGATTCGGTGAGCGGACCGGTGTTCGACCTGCCGCTGCGGGCGATCGCATCCACCCGTGGCGATCCCAACAATGTCGACATCGCGGGGGCCACCGCGGCGAGAATACCGGTGCTGCACACCCCCGGTCGCAACGCCGACGCCGTCGCCGAGATGGCGATCGCGCTGCTGTTCGCGACCACCCGCCACGTGCTGGGCGCCGACGCCGATGTCCGTGCCGGCGAGGTGTTTCGCGACGGCACCATCCCCTATCAACGGTTTCGGGCATGGGAGATCGCGGGCCTGACAGCCGGTTTGGTGGGCCTCGGCGCGGTGGCGCGCGCATTGCGGTGGCGGCTGGAGGGACTCGGCGTGACGGTCATCGCCCACGACCCGTACAACGACGAGGCCCGACACAGCCTCGACGACCTGCTCGCCGAGGCCGACGTCGTCTCACTGCACGCACCGGTCACCGACGAGACCGTGGGGATGATCGGTGCCGACCAGTTCGCGAGGATGCGGGACGGTGCGGTGTTCCTCAATACGGCACGGGCGCAACTGCATGACACCGACGCGCTGGTCGACGCCCTGCGCAGCGGCAAGGTCGGGGCGGCCGGACTGGACCATTTCGTCGGCGAGGTCCTGCCCGCCGACCATCCGCTCACGAAGATGCCCAACGTCGTGCTGACGCCTCACATCGGCGGAGCCACGTGGAACACTGAGGCACGGCAGGCGCAGCTGGTCGCCGACGGCCTCGGTGCGCTGCTGTCCGGGCGCGCGCCCGCACATATCGTCAACCCGGAGGTGCTGACGTCGTGAGATTCGTCGCCGATCCCGAGGAGGCGGTGCTCGCCGCCGCCAGGGACATGCTGCGCCGCGGCCTGGTCGAGGGCACGGCGGGCAACATCTCGGCCAGGCGCGAGGACGGCAACGTCGTCATCACCCCGTCCTCGGTGGATTACTCCGCGATGACGCTCGACGACCTCGTGCTCGTCGACCCGGACGGCGGGGTGCTGACCGCCAAGGACGGCCGGAGCCCGTCGACGGAGATGGCGCTGCACCTGGCGTGCTATCGCGCGTTCGACGACATCGGCAGCGTGATCCATAGCCATCCGGTGTGGGCCACCATGTTCGCGGTCGCCCATCAGCCGATTCCCGCCGTCGTCGACGAGTTCGCCGTGTACTGCGGTGGCGACATCCGGTGTGCGGACTATGCGGCATCGGGAACCCCTGAGGTCGGCCACAACGCCGTCAAAGCGTTGGAGGGCAGGGCCGCTGCGCTGATCGCCAACCACGGTTTGGTCGCCGTCGGCCCGCGGCCCGACAAGGTGCTGCACGTCACCGCACTGGTGGAGCGGACCGCGCAGATCGTCTGGGGCGCAAGAGCTCTCGGCGGTCCGGTACCGATCCCCGACGAGATCAACAACAACTTCGCCGCGGTGTACGGCTATCTGCGCCAGAACCCCATGTGATTTGTGTGCGTTTTCGAGCGCTCACCGCTCCTGAACGCACACAAATCAGAAGCGATAGTCCCCCAACCACAGCGCACTGACGCCGCTCACGGACCGATCGGCCTGGCTGAGCACGCCGGCCACCGAACGTCCCACGAGAACAGCGAGCGCCTCGGGCAACGACGCGGCCGCGGGCGCCGACGACGGCTTGGGGTGCAGGAAGTCCATGAACGACGAGCCCGGATAGCTCACCAGGCGGACGTCGTCGTCAGGGTCGAGGCCCGCAAGCACCTTGGCACGGCTGATCGCGGTGCGAAGCCCGCCGAGCTCGTCGACGAGACCGCGCTCATACGCGTCGGCGCCCGTCCAGACCCGGCCGCGGGCGACCGCGTCGACCGCCTCCACATCCATCTTGCGTCCGGCGGCGACCCGCTCGACGAAGTCGGTGTAGAACAGGTCGGCCTCCGCCTCGACGGCAGCGTGCTGCGCGTCGGTGAACGGCTGGTTGATCGACCAGGCGTCGGCATTGGCGTTGGTCCGCACCGAATCCGAGCCGACACCGAGGCGGTCCTTGAGCTCACGCGCGACCAGCTTGCCGGTCACGACGCCGATCGAGCCGGTGATGGTGCCCGGGTTGGCCACGATCACGTCGGCCGCCATCGTTGCGTAGTAACCGCCCGACGCCGCGACGGCTCCCATCGACGCGACGACGGGTTTCCCGTTGTCCCGGATCCGAACCACCTCGCGCCAAATGGTTTCCGACCCGGTGATCGCTCCGCCCGGGCTGTCCACCCGCAACACGATGGCGGAGACGGAGTCGTTGGCCGCGGCCTCGCGCAACGCCGCGGCGATGGTGTCGCCGCCGGCGCTGGAATTACCGAACGGCAGCACCTGCGGTCCACCGCGGCCGCTGACGATCGGGCCGTGCAGCGTGACGACGGCGATAGTCGGCTTTTTCTTACGACCCGGCACCGCAGGCATGGGTGGTGACGGCCGCGACGCGGTGGCCTTCGCGTACCGCGACAGGTACAGCCGCGGCGGCGCGTCCTCGGAATCCGCGTCGCCGGTCTCCGGTGAGATACCCGGCGCCCCAACGAGTTCGCCGATGCGGGCATACGCCTCGTCGCGGAATCCGATTCGGTCGATCAATCGGCCGGTGACGGCATCGTCGCGTAGCAACGGTGCCTTGTCGGCGAGCGCGTCGACCTCCGCCGGATCGAGCCGGCGCGACTCCGCGACCGCCTGCCAGACCTGGCCATGCAGGCTCTCGATCAGCCGGCGATCGGCCTCACGGTGCGAATCGGTGTAGCTGTCCTGCGTGAAAACGTTTGCGAACGACTTGTATTCGCCGCGCGCGACGAACTGCGCCTCGATACCCGCCTTGTCCAGTGCATCGCGCAGGAACGTCGCGTTGGTGGCGAATCCGATCAGTCCGACGGTGCCCGAGGGCTGCATCCACACCTCGCGAAACGCCGACGCGAGGTAGTACGACAGCGTGCCAGGGTAGGTCTCGGCCCACGCCAGCGAGGGCTTGACATCGCTGAACGCGGAAATCGCCGCGCGCAACTCCTGTACGGGTCCGGCTGCGGCGGCGGGAAGTTGGACGCGCGCGATCAGCCCCGCCACCCGCGGATCGTCTGCGGCACGATGGATGGCGTCGACGGCGTCGCGCAGGACCAACGTCCGGTTGCCGCCGGTGATGATCGCCAGTGGGTCGAAACCACTGGTCTCCTGCGGCGGCGCCATCAGGTCGAGTTCGAGCACGCATCCGTCGGGGATGCCGTGGTGCCGAGCGGTGTCGACCCGCCTGCCGAGCGCGCGAAGGTCGTCGATACCGGGGATCCCTGGCAGAAATGCGAACATTCTCTGAGCCTACCGACGGCTTCGGAGACGACCGGGGTCCGTCATTGCGGCTGCTCGTTGACTCTGCGCCGGTGAGTCAGCCCGGCATGATCTTCGTGAACTGCGGGCAGTAGACGGCCACCGAAACCCGCATGAAGCCAACTGCCTGCGCACGACTGAGGTTGGCGTTCTGCAGCGAGGCGACGATGTTGCGCACCAGCGGTGCCGGATTCGGGTTGCGCGCCATCTCCAGGGCCAGCGTGTTGCACACATTGCGCCCCAACGCCGCGAGGTCGGTTTCATCACCCGAGGTGATGCCGAGGGAGTTGACCGCCTTCTCGAATTGCTCGTCGGCATCCTGCGCCTGCGCAGTCGCGGCGCCGAACACCGCGAGACCGGCGGCGACCATCACGATGGTGACGGCGCGACGGAGAGTGGTCATCTCAACTCCTGCAGTTTCGGCCCCCGCGTCCCCCGCGTCCCCCGCGATATTGATCGCACCGACGAGTGATCGTGTTACCAGCTTCATTACACAAGAGCCCCTACCGTATCGGCAGGGGCTCATGCGTACAACTGGAACTACAGCTCGGTTGCGGATCCGCCCGCGGCGGTGATTTTCTCGCGTGCGCTCCCGCTGAACTTGTGCGCGGAGACGTTGACCTTGACGGTGAGCTTGCCGTCGCCGAGCACCTTCACCAACGAGTTCTTGCGCACCGCACCCGACGCCACCAGCTCGTCGACACCGACGTCGCCGCCCTTGGGGAACAGCTTGTTGATGTCGCCGACGTTGACGACCTCGTACTCGGTGCGGAACCGGTTACGGAAGCCCTTGAGCTTCGGCAACCGCATGTGGATGGGCATCTGACCACCCTCGAACATCGCGGGGACGTTCTTGCGTGCCTTGGTGCCCTTCGTACCGCGGCCGGCGGTCTTGCCCTTCGAGCCCTCGCCGCGGCCCACCCGGGTCTTCGCGGTCTTGGACCCGGGCGCCGGGCGCAGGTCGTGCAGTTTGATAGTCATCCTCAGACCTCTTCTACTTCCACGAGATGGTGGACGGCCTTGATGAGTCCACGGGTCTGCGCGTTGTCCTCACGGACCACCGACTGCCGGATCTTACGCAGTCCGAGGGTCCGCAGGCTTTCGCGTTGCTTCCAGCGCGCACCGATCGTGCTGCGCACCTGGGTGATCTTGAGCTCTGCCATGGTTACGCCGTTCCTTCACGCGCAGCCGACGCGGCCAGCGCCTCGGCTTCCCGCCGCGCCCGCAGCATGCCTGCCGGCGCCACGTCCTCGATGGACAGCCCACGCCGGGCCGCCACCTCTTCCGGACGCTGAAGCAGCTTGAGCGCGGCCACGGTGGCATGCACCACGTTGATCGCGTTGTCGCTGCCCAGCGACTTGGCCAGGATGTCGTGCACGCCCGCGCATTCCAGCACCGCGCGAGCAGCGCCACCGGCGATCACACCGGTACCGGGGCTGGCCGGGCGCAGCATCACGACGCCTGCAGCGGCCTCGCCCTGCACCGGGTGGGTGATCGTCCCACCGATCAGCGGGACGCGGAAAAAGCCCTTACGCGCTTCCTCGACACCCTTGGCGATGGCGGCCGGGACCTCTTTGGCCTTGCCGTAGCCAACACCGACCATGCCCTTGCCGTCACCGACGATGACCAGTGCGGTGAAGCTGAACCGCCGGCCACCCTTGACCACCTTGGAGACACGGTTGATCGCGACGACGCGCTCGATGTAGTTGCTCTTGTCGCCGCTGTCGCGGCCACCACGGCCGCCGCGGTCGTCGCGACGACCACGACCGTCGCGGTCTCCCCGGCCGCCGCCGCGGTTGTCCTGCGCCGGAGCGGCGCCAGCCTGCTCGGCCATCATGCAGTCCTTCCCAAATGATTGAAGTCAGTCATCAGAACTTCAGCCCGCCTTCGCGTGCCGCGTCCGCCAGTGCCGCGATGCGTCCGCCGTAGGTGTAGCCACCGCGGTCGAACACCACCGCCTCGATGCCCGCGGCCTTGGCGCGCTCGGCGATCAGCTGACCGACCCGCACACTGTGGGCCTTCTTGTCGCCATCGACCGCGCGCACGTCGGGCTCGATCGACGATGCGGCCGCCACGGTGGTGCCGTTGAGATCATTCACCAGCTGAACGTGGATGTGCCGTGACGAACGGTGGACCACCAGACGCGGCACCTCGGCGGTGCCGGCGATCTTCTTACGCAGTCGGGCGTGCCGACGCAGTCGCGAGACACGCCGCGTCTCGGACACGTTCTGCCCAACGGGCTTACGCACCGACGCCTCAGTCTTCGTAGCCATATCTACTTACCTGTCTTTCCGACCTTGCGGCGGATCTGCTCACCCTCGTAGCGAATGCCCTTGCCCTTGTAGGGATCGCTCTTGCGCAGGCGGCGGATGTTGGCCGCGATCTGGCCGACCTTCTGCTTGTCGATGCCCGAGATCGAGAACTTCGTCGGTGACTCCACGGCGAACGTGACGCCCTCGGGAGCGTTGATCAGTACCGGATGGCTGTAGCCCAAGGCGAACTCGAGGCTGTTGCCCTTGGCCACCACGCGGTAACCGACGCCGAAGATCTCCATCTTGATGGTGTAACCCTCGGTGACCCCGGTGACGAGGTTGGCGACCAGCGTCCGCGACAACCCGTGCAACGAACGGCTGCGCCGCTCGTCGTCGGGCCTGGCCACCACGATGGCGCCGTCGTCGTCACGCGACACCTTGATCGGCTCGGCCACCGCGAGGGCAAGAGTTCCCTTGGGACCCTTGACCGACACGTTCTGGCCGTCGATCGTCACGTCGACCCCGGCGGGAACCGGGACCGGCTGCTTTCCAATTCGCGACATAGCTAGTTCCCCCTCACCACACGTACGCGAGGACTTCGCCGCCCACGCCTTCTCGGGCTGCCTGACGGTCGGTCCTCAGACCGGACGACGTGGAGATGATCGCCACGCCAAGACCGCCGAGCACGCGCGGCAGATTGGTGGACTTCGCGTAGACCCGCAGACCGGGCTTGCTCACCCGGCGCAGTCCCGCGATGCTGCGTTCACGGCTCGGGCCGTACTTCAGTTGCACCACAAGCGACTTGCCCACCCGAGCATCCTCGGTGCGGTAGTCGGCGATGTAGCCCTCGCGCTTCAGGATCTCGGCGATGTTCGCCTTGATCTTGCTGTGCGGCAACGTCACCTCATCGTGGTACGCCGAATTGGCGTTGCGCAGACGTGTCAAGAAGTCTGCGATCGGATCCGTCATGGTCATGACAGCCGGTTCACCTTCCTCGCGGCGGTTCCATCGTGTTCATCGATGGCCTACCGCAACCTTTTTGGTCAGTAGTAGTAGAGCTGTTACCAGCTGGACTTCTGCACACCCGGCAGTTCGCCGGCATGTGCCATCTCGCGTAGGCAGATGCGGCAGAGCCCGAACTTGCGGTAAACCGCGTGCGGGCGACCGCACTTGCTGCACCGGGTGTAAGCGCGCACCTTGAACTTGGGCTTCTTATTGGCCTTGTTGACCAGAGCCTTCTTTGCCATCTGTTCAGTTCTCCTTGAACGGAAAGCCCAGCGCCCGCAACAGCGCTCGTCCTTCGTCGTCGTTGGTCGCCGAGGTGACGACGGTGATGTCCATGCCACGGGGGCGGTCGATGGAGTCCACATCGATCTCGTGGAACACCGACTGCTCGGTAAGCCCGAACGTGTAGTTGCCGGTCCCGTCGAACTGCTTCGGCGACAACCCGCGGAAGTCGCGGATACGCGGCAGCGCGATCGAGATCAGGCGGTCGAGGAACTCCCACATCCGGTCGCCGCGCAGCGTCACGCGCGCACCGATCGGCATACCCTCGCGCAGCTTGAACTGCGCGATGGACTTGCGGGCCTTGCGGATCTCGGGCTTCTGGCCGGTGATCAGCGCGAGGTCGTTGACCGCGCCGTTGATCAGCTTGGCGTCGCGGGCGGCGTCACCGACACCCATGTTGACGACGACCTTGACCACGCCGGGGATCTGCATGACGTTGGCGTAGCCGAATTCCTTCTGCAACGCGTCCTTGATTTCCTCGCGGTAGCGCTGCTTGAGGCGCGGGAGGGTCTTCTCAGCGGTGGTCATGTCAGATGTCCTTGCCGTTGGTCTTGGCGATGCGGACCTTCTTGCCGGTCTCTTCGTCAATGCGGTACGCGATGCGGGTGGGCTTGCCGTCGGAGTCGACGACCATCACGTTGCTGACGTGGATGGCAGCCTCCTGCGTGACAATGCCGCCGGACTGCGCGCCACGCTCGTTGCGCGAGATGGCGGTGTGCTTCTTGATCCGGTTGACGCCCTCGACGAGGACCTTGTCCCTGCTCGGATACGCCTGCAGCACCTTGCCCTTGGCGCCCTTGTCCTTCCCGGAGATGACCAGGACGGTGTCGCCCTTCTTGACCTTCATCTACAGCACCTCCGGAGCAAGCGAAACGATCTTCATGAAGCGCTTCTCGCGCAGTTCACGACCGACCGGCCCGAAGATGCGGGTACCGCGCGGGTCGTTGTCGGCCTTGATGATGACGGCGGCGTTCTCGTCGAACTTGATGTAGCTGCCGTCGGCGCGGCGGCGCTCCTTCACGGTGCGCACGATGACGGCCTTGACCACCTCGCCGCGCTTGACGTTGCCGCCGGGGATGGCGTCCTTGACGGTCGCCACGATGATGTCGCCGATGCCGGCGTAGCGCCGGCCAGAGCCACCGAGCACGCGGATGCACAAGATCTCCTTGGCACCCGTGTTGTCGGCGACCTTCAGCCGCGATTCCTGCTGAATCACTCGAACTCCTCGACCTGGTTAATGTGTGCACGGCAGATACCGACCTGACGTGCGCGGTCTTGCTGTCACCGAAGGGCACGCGGGGCCCATCCGAACGGATCGGCCGAGGTCTGCCCAAGGCAACCCGTTGATTCTAGGTGACGACCTGCGCAGAACCAAATCACCGCTGGTCACCTAGCGCAATGTCGCGCTGAGAGCGCCGTCGAGGCTATATATACACAGCATCGCTCTCAGACTGACGTTGAGCTTTCATCACTAGACATCAGCGACACACCGGAACCCGATGTGGGTGGTCGCACTGTCCTGCGACTGGGGCGAGCGCGCCGAGGGACGGTACCGGTGGCAGTACTCGGGCGCACACAGGTGCGATCCGCCCTTGAGAGTCTGGTTCACGGCGGGGTTCGCCGTCAGGCCGGGCGTGCAGCAGCCTTTGCCGCCGTCGAGGCGGTGATGTGCCGAGAACTCCGTGGTCGTCCACTCCCAGACGTTGCCGATCATGTCGAGCAGGCCGAACGCGTTGGCCGGGAAGGTCCCGACAGGCGACGTGCCGATCCAGCCCAGGGCCCCCTCGTTCAGGTAGGGAAAACGGCCCTGCCAGGTGTTGGCCATCAGCTTGCCGTCCGGTGCGACGTCGTCGCCCCATGGATAGGTGGTGGCGGCGCCCGCCCGAGCGGCGTACTCCCACTCGGCTTCCGTCGGCAGCCGGCGGCCCGCCCACCGCGCGTACGCCGCCGCGTCGGGATACGCGATCTGCACCACCGGATGATCGAGGCGCTCCTCGAAGTTCCAGCCCTCGGCGCCGAACGGGCGCCGCCAGTTGGCCCCCGGTTCCCACGTCCACCACTGCCGCCAGTCCCTCAAATCGACCGGTCCGCTCGTCGGTTTGAAAACCAGCGCCCCCGGCACCAGATCCGCCGGCGCCGCACCGGGATACAGAGCCGGGTCGATCGGCTGTTCGGCGACGGTGAGATATCCAGTGGCGTCGACGAATTCGGCGAACTGGGCGTTGGTCACCGGGTGGCGTTCGACGGCGATCGCCGCCACGGTCACGGTGTGGGCGGGCGCCTCTTCCGGATAGAACTGCGTCGAGCCCATCCGAAACGATCCGCCCGGCAGCTCGACGAGCTCGGAGAGCATGGGTTCAGGGTAGTTCGATGGAGAAATCGTTCATCAGTGGCGAGGTGAACGGGTCGAAGTCCGCACTGGCGGGCCCCTGCACGTGCACCACCACGAGATAGTCACCCGAATTCGTCCAGATGTGCGCGATGCGGTCACCGAACTCCACGGATTGGCCCGGCGCATCAGACCAGGAGCCGAGGAGCTTCTGGCCGCTGAACCCGCACAGCTCGGCGGGCAGCACGCTGACGCTGCTGACATCGGATGCCGCCATCGCGTTGTCGGCGTACTTCTTGAACGCCGCCGCGGGATCGAGTGTCGTCTTCGCGATCGTGACCGTCGCCCAGATCCCGTCCGGGCCGGTGAGTTTCGCGCCGACATCCCCTTCGCCCGGCGCTGTCGACCAGCCTTGCGGAAGCGCCACGGTGATCTTCGGCGCCGCCGGATCAGCCACCGTCGCCGTCGCCACTTCATCCGCCGGAGGATCCGTCAGCTCACAACTGACCACGCCCGCGGGCACCGAGGTGCGCGTCGTCGGCAGGATGCCGGGTTCGGTGAGGTCGGCCTCCGGCGTCGGAATCGCGCGCGTCGTTGTCGTGGTGACGGTGGTCGTCGTTGTCGATGCGGTGGTCTGGTCGGCCTCGTCGGTGACCGGCGCACCCTCGCTGGTCTTGCCACACGCGGACACCATCACCAGGCACAGCGCGGCGAGTGCCGCCGATCGAATTCTCATCAGTCCCTCGGCTCAGTCTTTCGCGAAAGCGCGCGCGAATTCACGCTCCAGATCCACGTACGGTGCACCGGAGACATCGACGTTCACCTGAGTGATCGTGCCACCCGTGAACGCGAACGGTGCCTTATATGCCCGCGATACCGGCGATCCGGTGTTGCGGCCGACGCTGAGGGTGGCTCCCGCGAGGCCGAACGTGCCGGGGTGGACCTTGACGCCCGAGCGTGACGCCACCTCGGTGTCGTCGATGTACAGCGCCGCGTCGCCCAGTGGCGTGTGACTGCCCTCGACCGTTCCGGTGCGGGTGTAGGCGGCTCCGAAGGTGTGCTTGCCCAGCGGCACGGGTCCCGGTGAGGACAGCACCTGCTCCTCTTCGCCGAGGAAATTGTAGATGTAGTGCAGCCGCCCGTCCTGGATGAACAGCACATGTCCACCGTGTCCACCGCCGTGCTTGAACAACACGCCCTCTGCCCCGGTGCTGTCGACGGTCACCTCTGCCATCACCACGAATGACCGCCCACTGACCTCCACGGCCGCGCCCATACCGACGTCGGCGGTGCCCGGGTAGTAGGTGTAGGACTCGCGAGCCCCGGTCAGGTAAGGCCGCTCCCTGCCAATGGTTTCGAAGATGGTCAGGTCGCCCAGCGGGAGCCCGTTGTACTTCTGCGCCTCGCTGAACCAGAGCGCCTGGAGTTCGGCGAGTTTGTCCGGGTGCTCGGCGGCCAGATCGTGACACTGGCTGCGGTCGGCTTCGATGTGGAACAGCTCCCATCGGTCCTTGTCGAAATGCGACCAGCCCGCAGGCGATGCGGCGTGCACGGTGTTGGCGAACCATCCCTCGTGCCAGATGCCGCGCGTTCCCAGCATTGTGTAGAACTGCGTCGTCTTACCGGTTGCGGCCTTCGGATCTTCAAGGGCCGCTTTGAAGCTGACGCCGTCGAGAGGTTTCTGGACGATGCCCTTGACGGTCTCGGGCGGCTCGATGCCGAGCATTTCGTACACCGTCGGGGTGATATCGCAGACGTTGACGTAGTTGTCGCGCACCTCGCCGTGCGCCGCGAGGCCCGCGGGCCACGAGATGATCGCGGTGTCGGCGATACCGCCCTCGTGTGAGGCGTAGCGCTTGAACAACTTGTACGGCGTGTTGAACGCCATCGCCCAGCCGATCGGATAGTGGTTGTAGGTCTCTGGCCCACCCAGGTTGTCGATGAATCGCAGGCCTTCTTCCACCGTGTCGACGTAGCCGTTGAAGAACTTGACCTCGTTGACCGAGCCGTTGGGACCGCCCTCGCCGCTGGCACCGTTGTCCGAGATGACCACGATGATGGTGTTGTCGAGTTGGCCGGACTCCTCCAAATAGTCCAGGATGCGCCCGATTTGGGCGTCGGTGTAGCTCAAGAATCCTGCGAACACCTCGGCCATCCGGCAGAACAACCGCTTTTCGTCGTCCGCGAGCGAGTCCCACGGCCGCACGGTGTCCTGGTCGGGCCACGGTTCCCCGTTGGGGCCCTTGACATCCGAGTACGGGTTGACCGGCGACAGCTCGGTATCAGCCGGGACGATACCGAGGCGCTTCTGGTTCTCCAGCACGATCTCGCGATAGCGCTCGTAGCCCATGTCGAACTTGCCGGAGTACTTGTCGGCCCACTCCTTGAAGACGTGGTGCGGGGCATGGCCGGCCCCCGGGCAGACGTAGGAGAACCACGGCTTGTCGGGTGCGATCACCTTGGCGTCACGGATGAACTCGATTGTCTTGTCCGCGAGGTCCTTCGACAGGTGATAGCCATCCTCCGGGAGCCCCGGCGGCGCGACGGGATGGTTGTCGTAGACGAGTTCGGGATACCACTGGTCGGTCTCGCCGCCCAGGAAACCGTAGAACCGCTCGAAGCCCCGCGACAGCGGCCAATGCCGCTTGGTGGACGCAAGATTGGATTCCTCCAGCGGGGTCAGATGCCACTTGCCGATGCAGTAGGTGTTGTAGCCCTTCTCCGCGAGGACCTCCGAGACCAGTGCTGTGTCGTCGGGGATGCGTCCGTTGCAGCCCGGGAACCCTTCGGTGAACTCCTCGATGGTCGCCATACCGACAGTCGTCGCGTTGCGTCCGGTGAGCAACGACGCGCGCGTCGGTGAGCACAGTGCGGTGGTGTGAAACTGCGACAGACGGACGCCACGCTCGGCGATGCGGCTCATCGTCGGCATCTCCACCAGACCGCCGAAGCAGTCCCAGGTGGCGATGCCGGTGTCGTCCCAGACGAGATAGAGGACGTTGGGGGCGCCCTCCGGTGCGGTGGGCGCAGCGTAGGGGCCCCAGTCCGGTTCCGAATCGCGGATATCGAGTTCGATCTTGCCGTTGAATTCCGTCGCCATGGCAGCCCTGTCCCGGTTCGCTGATCGCCGCTTGGTCGACGATCGCGGTGGAGATTACCCCGGCGATATGAGTTCAGACTGAGAATTCGACGCCGGCGGCGCGGCGCGCTTTCGGGTCAGCCACCATTGCACGGCGGCCAGTGGAATTGTCCAGCCCAGCCACGCGCCCAGGCCTGCCACGAACCACAGGTAATGCTCCTCGTCGCCGCCAAAGACGCTGTCCTGCAAGGGCTGCAGCGAAATGAACAGTACGGGCGTCCAAATTCGGTTGGTGATCGTGGACAGTGCGACCGTCGCGCTGCGGACCATGTGCTTGCGGTGCTCGGCGAAGCGCCGGTGCCGCGCCGCGACGAATCCGTTGATCGTGAACCACTGCCATACCGCGCCCAAGAGCACGTTGCTGACCGCGAGTAGCGGACCGAACGGGGTGGCGGCCCCGATCACCATCGCCGATGCCGCGGCGGGGATCGCGGCGGCGACGTACACACGCCCCGTGCGGCGGTGCAGTGCGGGATGACGGGCGCGAAGCCGCGGCCAGATCTGCGCGACGGCCGAGATCATGGCGACGCTGCCGAGCATCACGTGAGCGACGAGCAGCGGATAGTGCCACGCGAACGTCGGGGGCACCCTGGTACCGCCGGTGAAGTACGGCGGCAACGAGAACAGTAGGAACGCAGTGACGATGACGGCCAGTGCCGGCGTCAACCATGCCGCACGCGACGTTGTTGCGTATGTCATACGCATTTAGCGTACGGCATACGCAGATCGCCTGCAATCGCTTATGCTGGCGGCCGATGAGCGATCCCCTACCCCGCGCGCTGGAGATCTTGTGGCACGAGTCGAGCGCGCCGAAACGCTCGGCAGGGTTGAGCCGCGAGCGCATCGTCGCCGCGGCCGTCGAACTCGCCGATGCGCACGGTCTTGGTGGGCTGTCGATGGCACGGCTGGCCGAGCGGCTCGGCTGCGGCACGATGTCGCTGTATCGACACGTCGCCAACAAGGACGAGTTGGTGACCTTCATGCTGTCGACGGCGCCGAGCCCGCCGCCCGCACCCTCCGATCCCGCGGATTGGCGTGGCGCCCTTACAGATTGGGCCGACGGGCTGTGGGAGCTCTACCACCGCCACCCCTGGATTCTGTCTGCCGCCGCGGCCGGCCCGCCCGCGGACCCCGGTCAGGTGGCCTGGCTCGACGCAGGTCTGGCCACCTTGGCTCCGACGGGTTTGTCCGAGCGCGACAAGCTCGCTGCGGTGATGGCGGTGCTGCACTTCGTTCGCGGCGCCGCCGCGCTGAGCGTCGAAGCGGCGGAGGTTGCAGGACCCGGCTACCCCGCTCTGCTACGGCAAGTCGTCGACGCCAGCCGATTCCCGGCGCTCGCGTCGGCATTGGAGGCCGGGGCGTTCGACGCCGACGGTGATCACCTGACCGATTTCCACTCTGGACTGCGGCAGCTCCTCGACGGTGTAGCCACCCGGGTGCGCGGCAATACCTGAGGCCGTGCAGGAAGTCAGCCCCGGTGGGAGTATGCCGAAGGTGGCGACAAGCAAACCGCAGACCATCTCCTACCCGCACCCCGGCTCGCGTCCCCGCCGTGACGACGACTACGCGGTGGATCCGCACGTGGTCGTGCTGTTCGGCGCCACGGGTGATCTGGCCAGGCGCAAGCTGATTCCCGGCCTCGCCTACCTCGATCAGTCCGAACTGGCCCCGCACATCGAGATCGTCGCCACGTCACTGGAGGACATCTCCACCGAGGACTTCCTCAAGCTGGCCAAGGAAGCCATCGACGAGTTCGGCACCCACAAACTCAGCAGCCAACAGTGGACGCGGTTCGCCGAGACCGTCACCTACGTACCGCAGAGCGCGGGACCCGAGGGGCTGGCGGCCGCCGTCGCCGCCGCGGAAGCCAAGCTGGGCCCCGACGTGCGCCGGCTGCACTACCTGTCAGTGCCACCGAAGGCGGCCCGCGCAGTCATCACGATGCTCAAGGAGGCCGATCTGGTCGACCGCTCCCGGGTGGTGATGGAGAAGCCGTTCGGGACCGATCTGGCCAGCGCCGTCGAGCTGAACAACTTCGTGCACGAGACGTTCGACGAAAGCCAGATCTTCCGCATCGACCATTTCCTCGGCAAGGAGGCGGCGCAGAACATCCTGGCCTTCCGGTTCGCCAACGGGCTGTTCGAGCCGATCTGGAACCGCAACTTCATCGATCACATCCAGATCGACATCCCCGAAACGCTGGGCCTGGACCAGCGCGCCAACTTCTACGAGAGCACCGGCGCGTACAAGGACATGGTGGTCACCCACCTTTTCCAGGTGATGGCGTTCGTCGTGATGGAACCACCCACGGCGTTGGAGCCACGCGCGATCAGCGAAGAGAAGAACAAGGTGTTCCGGTCCATGCTGCCGGTCCGATGTTCCGACGTGGTGCGCGGCCAGTTCGCCGGATACCGCGAATTGGAAGGTGTGGCAAAGGACTCCGATACCGAGACCTTCATCGCTCTGAAGGTCGGCATCGACAACTGGCGGTGGGCCGGGGTTCCGATCTACCTGCGCACGGGCAAGCGGATGGCCGAAGGCATGCGCATCATTTCGATCGCGTTCAAAGAGGCGCCGCGGTCGATGTTCCCGGCGGGGTCCGGCGTCGGCTCACAAGGGCCCGACCATCTGACCTTCGACCTGGCGGACAACTCCAAGGTGTCGCTGTCGTTCTACGGCAAGCGTCCGGGGCCGGGCATGAAGCTCGACAAGCTGTCGATGCAGTTCTCGACGCAGGAGATCGACACCGTCGGTGACGTGCTCGAGGCCTATGAGCGTCTGATCCTGGATGCGATGCGTGGCGATCACACGCTCTTCACCACCGCCGAGGGGATCGAGTCGCTGTGGGAGCGCTCGGAGCAGCTGCTCGCCGACCCGCCGCCGGCGAAGCCCTACCCGCAGGGCACGTGGGGCCCCAACGCCATCCACCAGTTGATCGCACCCAACGCGTGGCGGTTACCGTTCGAGCGGGCGTGGCGGGAAAACAAGAACAACGGAGACTAGCCACCTTCGCCGGGCAACTTGCATACAAACTTCCGGGTTTGTCGATAACGTCACTTGGGTGCCCAGCATTCAGCGGTTTGACGAGTGGCTGAACCGCAAGCTCGAAGAGTTGGCGCGCAACGCCGGCGAGGACGTCAACACCTATGTCGCGCGCGCGGTGGCATCACAGATGGTCGCCGACGTACGACGCACCGATCCGATACTTCTCAAGGCACTCGTCGATCATCTTTCCGAATCCGGCGTGCTTCAGACCGACTCGATGCCGGACGTGGAGATTGTCATCTCCGACCCTGATCGGCTGCGTGCCCTTGATGACACCGGGTTGCTCGACAGCCCTCGGGAGGAGGCCTTCGACCGGATCACCCGAGCCGCAGCCGACGCGTTGGACGTTAAGTTGGCGGCACTGACCTTGATAGCTGCGGACCGGCATTTCTTCTTGAGCACCGTCGGGATGGCCAATATGTCCGAGCCCGCGGATCGTTCCATCCCGTTGAACCAATCCATCGATCAATACTCGGTGGCCGACGGCAATCCGCTGGTGCTTGAAGACGCCCGAAGCGACCCGGTTTTCATGAAGCACCCGGTGGTGCGCAGCGGCGCCGTCGCGGCATACCTCGGCATCCCCCTGATGAGTAGTGACGGCCACGCCATCGGCACGCTGTGTGTATACGACGACAAACCGCGGCAATGGGGCACCGGTCACATCCAGATCCTCAGCGACTTGGCACACCTCGCCGCTGACCGAATCTTCGGGCGCACCACCGCGTAGACACCGCAACTACGAATTCCGGCGCAGCTACCCCGAAAGCCATCGCCCGCTGGCGGACTCAAATTTTCGACGCGCTGACATGCGTCACATTTCGTTCCCGCGGGTGACAAAACACCCTAGGATCGCTTTGCCAGAACCGCCGGAAAGCCTCACAAATGCAGCTAGACGCGAAGGTTATGCCCCAGACGCCAAGTAGCCGTCCGACTACTCCGCGCCTGCGGGCGGTGCCCGTTCCATCCGTGGTGCCGCCGTCCCCGCACTGGGTTGAAGTCTTTCGGCGCGATCCGGGGTACTCGGTGGTCACTGTGGCGCTCGACCTGGTAACGGCCACCACGGCGGTAGCGCTGGCTCATCTGTCCTATCCGGGCGGACTCGAGGACGAGCGCAGCATCGGTTTGTATTCGTGGCTGTTCGTGCCGATCGTGCTTGTCGTTCTGTCGACGCGGTCGCTGTATCGGCAGAAGCTGAACCACGGATTTCTCGACGAGTTCGAACCGGTGGAAACATCAATTGCGATTTCCGCACTGGCAACCTTGACGGCCATCGTGCTGCTCGTTCCTCGGATGCAGGTTGGACAGGTTGTCGTACCCGGCGTCAGCCCGAGCGAGCTGGTATTGCGGATCTGGGTGTGCGCGGCGATTCTCATCCCCGGCGTCCGCCTGGCCAGGTCGTTGGCGAACCGCTGGTTGCGGCGCAAGTGGCGAGTTGGGAGGCCGGCGCTGGTCGTCGGGTCCGGCCCGGTGGCGCATCAACTCATCAACCGGATGCGTCACGTACGCGACTACGGCTTGTGGCCCGCGGGGGTCCTGGACGATGCGCGGCCGTCCGACACGGATACGTTCGAAGTGCCTTACCTGGGCACCACCGGCAATCTCGAGAGCGCGGTACGTCAGACGCGCGCCGAGGAACTCATCATCGCTCCGTCGTCGCTTCCCGACGAACAGTTGGCGCGGACGGCCCAGCTGGCACAGGAGCTCGGCGTCCGCGTCCGGGTGGTTCCGCGACTGATGGACGCGGTCGGCGTCGGCACCCGCATCGAGCATCTCGGCGGCGTCCCTCTGATGGTGCTGACCAGAGTCAATCCGAGGGGTTGGCAGTTTGCGGTCAAGCACGCGTTCGACCGGACGGCTGCCCTGCTGGGGCTGGTGCTCATCTCGCCGCTGTTGATCGCCCTCGCCCTCGCGGTCAAGCTGAGTTCGCCAGGGCCGGTCTTCTTCAGCCAGGAGCGGATCGGGCGCGACGGCAAGGGCTTCGGCTGCCTGAAGTTCCGCACCATGCGCCCGGCTCCGGCCGCGGCCAAGTTCGAACCACAGGCCGGGGTGGCGCCGGGCGGCGTGGAAGGCGAGGATCGGCGCACGTGGATCGGCAAGTTCATGCGCAAGTTCTCGCTGGATGAGCTGCCTCAATTGTTCAACGTCCTGCGCGGCCAAATGAGTCTGGTGGGCCCTCGCCCCGAGCGGCCGGAATTCGTCGAGCTGTTCGAGATGCATGTGCGCCGCTACGGCCAGCGGCACCGGGTGAAGGCCGGTATGACCGGCTGGGCTCAAGTTCACGGCCTGCGGGGACAGACCTCGATCGCCGATCGCGCCGAGTGGGACAACTACTACATCGACAACTGGTCGCTGCTCCTGGACTTCAAGATCCTGCTGCTCACGGTCCTTGCCGTGTTGCGATCCGCCGAGGACTGATCCTCGCCGTCATCCGGCTCGGCAGCGGAACTCCATTCACATCATTCCCGCAGGTCACATTCCTCGGGGTATGGCTGCTGAACTTTTTGCATTTAATTTCGAAATCACAATAAGTCGGGTTATATTTCATGAGAACTTGCCGTTGGGGGGCGTGTACGGGTTTGTAGGGGGGTGACCGGTGGATTCCCAACCAGCTCATGTCGGGTTGATTCCCGACGGTCTGCGGCGTTGGGCGCAGGCCAACGACGCGACGCTGGACGACGCCTACCTCAGGGGCGCAGAAAAGGTCACCGAGATCCTGTTGGCGCTGCAGCGCAACGGCGTGCAGACCGCAACGGTCTACAACCTGAGTCAAGCGAATCTCTCCCGGACAAAGGCCGAGTTGGACGCGGTGTACGCGGCCTCGTTGCACTTTCTCACCACGCTGATTCCCGACCACTTCGATCACACCGCCTGCCGGGTGCGGTTGCACGGCAATCGGAATCTGTTGCCGCACAAGTACGTTGCAGCTGCAGAAGATCTGGAAACCGCGATGACCGGCAGCGACTTCCAGATCAACATCCTCTCCGCATACGACGCGCAACACGAGTTGCGTACCGCTCACGAGCGCGCTCTTCGCGAGGGGTGTGACATCACCGATGCACTGGAGATCGGAAACGTCGACCTGATCATCAGGAGCACACCGGAGCAGCTACTCAGTGGCTTCCTGCCCCTGCAGAGCCAGTACGCCCAGCTGGTGTTTCTGCCGACCCCGCTCAACGATCTGACCGAGCAGGACATAGCCGACCTCATCGCCGCCTATCGGCGCTTTCCCCAGCTTCGCGGCAGGTAGGGCTGCCATGGAGTCGACGCGCAACCCGGTGATCATCGGCGCCGGCCCCGCCGGCCTCACCGCGGCCCTGGAGTTGGCGAAGAACGGGGTCACACCGCGCATCTTCGAGGCGTCGGGGGCCGTCGGCGGGTTGGCACGCACCCCGACCGATGGCGACTGGCGTGTCGATCCAGGCGGTCACCGCTTCTTCACCAAGAGCGAGGAAGTCGCCGCGCTATGGCGGTCTCTGCTTCCGGCCGAGGAGTGGATCTCGGTGCCTCGTAGCTCCGCCATGCTCGTGAACGGCCATCCGGTGCGGTATCCCCTAGTCGGACGCGATCTCCTGACGCAGATGGGTCTTCCGCGCGGCATGCAGGGCCTCGGGAGTTTCGTCTGGTCCAGACTGCGGCACGGATTACCTTCCATCGACCGCGCCGAGACATTCCGGGATTGGGGCACAAGGCAATTCGGGAATTACTGGTGCGGCCTCTTCTTCGACGGCTATGTCCGGAAGACGTGGCTCACCAACCCTGACAATCTGGCAAGCGACTGGGCGAACCAACGAATCAAGCCGATCAGCTGGCGCCGGCCGGACGCGGCGAATTCCACGAGTCCCGATGTCTTTCAATACCCGCGGCGCGGGCCCGGCCAGCTCTGGGAAGCCGCGGCGGCGGCCCTGGCGGACTTCGGAATCGTCCCTTCCCTCAACTCGAACGTCGCCCACATTCGGCAAAGCGGCAGCGGCTGGACGGTGGAGCTTCAAAACGGTGAGACCGCTTCTGGGGATGCCGTCTTCTCGACCATGCCGTTACGGCTGCTCATCGACAACCTGGAACCTCTGCCGCCCCAACATATTCGGGAGATCGCCGCGACTCTGAGGCACCGCTCCTTGATCACGGTCGCGGTCGCTTTGCAGAAGCACTACGACATTCCGTACAACTGGGTGTACACCCCCGGCA
Organism: Mycobacterium barrassiae; assembly: GCF_025822765.1. GTDB lineage: Bacteria > Actinomycetota > Actinomycetes > Mycobacteriales > Mycobacteriaceae > Mycobacterium > Mycobacterium barrassiae. Next base: position 97,503 of record NZ_JACKUK010000034.1, read on the forward strand.
AGGACGTTCGGGTGGGCCGGATCCAGAACTACGGTCGATGGTCCAGCGCGCTCGCTCCGCAGAACTGGAACGGCACCTATCTCGGACTCGAGTACTTCACCCTCCCAGGGGAAGATCTGGCGGTGGCGAGCAACGAAAGCCTCGGCGCCATAGTCCAACAAGACCTCCGCGCGCTCGGCTTCGACCACACCGCACTCGACCACGTCATGATTGTGCGCTCGCAGTACGCATATCCGATCGAAGACTCGATGCGGGAGCGCAACGTCGCCCGAATTCGGGACTACCTGCGGCTACGCCATCCCACGCTGCATCCCATCGGTCGTAATGGCATGCACCACTACGACAACCAAGACCACGCGATGCTCAGCGCGATGCAGAGTGTGGCGAAGTATTTCGGTGCCAAAGTCGATCCGTGGCAGGTGAACACGGATCGCAGCTATCACGAGACGGGGCTGGCGCGGGCGTGAGATCGAAGGCGGCCTGAGTCAGCCACGTCGCCTACGGTGGACGGCCAGCGCGACGACGCTGGCCCCGACGACCACACCGACGCCCGCGGTGATCCACCAGACAGGGTTCGAGCCGCCGTCGTCAGCGGTGTCCGCCGGCGCCGCGGCTTGTGTATCGATACTGACCGGATCGCTGCCCGGCAGAGAGATCACCGCCGCCCCGTCCAGCGCCGCCCACCGACGCACATCGCCGTCGAGCCAGTCGAGTAGCGAATCGAGTTGGTCCGGTGCATCCTCCGACGTGGCGAAGAGGACGGTGCGGTCCCCGCTGCGCCCGACTTGAAGCGACGCGAACGGCGTTGCCGGATCGAGTGTCAGCTTGGCTGGACTACCGCCCCCGACGCGCTGGACTTCGATGGCGCCGTCAGCCGAACTATGCACCGGCGGAACCACTTTGTCGTCGTTCCAGCCATCGGCGGAGATGAGCACGGCGGGCGACGCGCTGTCGATGGCGGCCGAGAAGGGCACCACCTCGGTGTCGAGTCGCGCACCGCTGAGACGTTGCAGTCCCGCCATGATCGACACCGCCCGGGCGGTGTCGTCGAACGACTCGGGTTCCACGCCGACCTGCACCCTGGGCATCAGCGCCTGGGGAACCGACTGGAATCCGAGCGGGTCGGGGGGATTCGCGACGCTGCTGTCCACTGTGGTGTCGCCATCGACGGTCAGCGTCACCGGTTGGAACTCGCCACATTGTCCGGTGTTGCCTGCGATATCGACGGTGACGGAAAGCTTTGTGTTGCGCCGTAGTTCGGACTGCGGCACGCTGACGGATCGGTCGATCTGACCGCTCGAGTCGGCGGTCCACCGGTCGATCTGCCTGCCGCCGACAGCCACCACCACCTGTCCGCCGACGGTGGAGGGCAGCGGCGTGTAGGAACCCGTCAGGTGCACCCGCACGTCCCGTACGGGGTGTCCGATCCGGGTCTGGTCGAGCGAGACGACCACCTGCGGCTCGAACGCCGTCGCAGTCAGCTCGGGTTGGCCGAGATCGCGGATGCTGACCTGGTTCATCTGCTCTGCGGGTGACGAGTTGATCGGACCTGCAACCACTTTGGAGGACAGTGCCAGTTGGGACAGCGCGCTGCTGAGCAGCCTCGTCTGGTTCGTGAGCTCGTCCGACGAACCGCTGATCTGCAGCGCGGGAACTCCCCCGTCGTGGCTCTGCAGCGAAAGGGCGGCGTCCGACCCCTCACGAATGACGATGTTGCGTTCCAGCGGAGCCGACGGGGGCACCGGACGGTCATTCTCCAAGGCCGCGATGTCGATGTCGGTGTTCTGTCTGCCGTACCGGTTGACGACAGCGGTGGTCAGCTGCACCGCTGCATCGGATTCCGCAGCGGTGGGCTTCTGCGGGGTGAAGATCGTCAGCTTCTCCAGCACCGGCGGAAGGAAGTCCGACACCCTGGTAGGTGCCACCTCCTTACCCGTGTAGTCGATTGCGGCATCGGCGAGTTGAAGCGGAACCGTCGGGTCGAACAGGCAGTCCCCCTCTTCGGGCAGCAATCGGCTGCGCACCGTGAACGTGACGGAATCGTCGACGACCCGCGCCCCTGTCAGAGGAATCGACAGCGGGGTGCTCTCCGCCATCAGCAGCTCGATTCGTGACAGCGTGCGCCCTTCCTGGCTGACCATGAGGGTCCCGCCTCGGACATACGGCGGCAGTTCGACGTCGGCGGTCAGTGCGCCGGGTGTCAAACCCTTCGGAACCGGGACGGTGATCGTCTGTGTGCCCTGCAGCCCGTGCAGCGAGATGTCACCGTCGACGCCGAGCGACGTCAGGCTGAGCGTCGGCGCATCCGCCACCTCGCCCCCGTCGCCAGGAGCCGCATTCACCTGCGGTGAACCGAAATTGACGGTCAAGACGGCAACGACAGCGGCGCTCGCGGAAACGAGCGTCGCCTTTTTCAGAACACGCGCAAGGGCAGCCCCCATATGGCCGAAGGTATAGCCATGGGCCCCGATCGACAAACGAGGGCCCCGCCGCCCGGGATACGAAAAACCCCCGACACGCCGTGTGTGCGGGGGCTTTCCTTTTGCGGTCCGGCCTATTTCGCCTTTTCGAGAATCTCGACGAGACGCCAGCGCTTGGTCGCAGACAGCGGCCGCGTCTCCATCAGGGAGACCCTGTCGCCGATACCGGCGTCGCCGTTCTCGTCGTGCGCCTTCACCTTCTTGGTGGTCCGGATGATCTTGCCGTAGAGCGGGTGGCTCTTACGATCTTCCAGTTCGACGACGATGGTCTTCTGCATCTTGTCGCTCACGACGTAGCCGATGGCGGTCTTGCGACGGCCACGCGGCTGTTCGGTGCGAGGTGTGTGCTTGGGGCCCTTGGTTTCTGCCATTACGAATCCTCACCTGCGGGCCCGGATGCCAGACCCAATTCACGTTCACGTAGCACGGTGTACACGCGTGCGATTTCCTGGCGCACCGTACGAAGCCGGCGGTTGTTTGCCAGCTGTCCCGTCGCCATCTGGAAGCGAAGATTGAACAGCTCTTCCTTGGACTCGCGCAGCTTGTCCTTCAACTCGTCGTCGGTCAGCTCGCGCAGTTCGCCCGGCGTCACTCCCACAGCCATCAGAAGTGCTCCTCTCGGGTAACAATGCGTGCCTTGATCGGCAGCTTGTGGATCGCGCGGGTCAGCGCCTCGCGCGCGGTCTTCTCGTCGGGGTAGCTGAGCTCGAAGAGCACGCGGCCCGGCTTGACGTTGGCGACCCACCACTCCGGCGAACCCTTACCGGAACCCATGCGGGTTTCGGCGGGCTTCTTGGTCAGCGGACGGTCCGGGAAGATGTTGATCCACACCTTGCCGCCACGCTTGATGTGCCGGTTGATGGCGATACGAGCGGACTCGATCTGCCGGTTGGTGATGTACGCGTGCTCCAGCGCCTGGATGCCGTAGTCACCGAAGCTCACCGAGGTGCCACCGCTGGCGATGCCGCGCTGTCTCGGGTGATGTTGCTTGCGGTGCTTGACCTTGCGGGGAATCAACATGGTTCAGCTCTCCGATGGGGTTTCCGTTGCGGCGGCCTGACCGGCAGCAGCCTCGGTACCTGTGGTCGCCTCGGCGGCTGCCGGAGCGCCCTCAGTGGCGGTCGGTGCGGCTTCGCCGCCGGAGGCGGCACGGCCGGCTTCGGTGCTCGTCGCGGTGGTGCCCGATGCGCCGCTGCGGCGCGGACGGGTGCCCGACGGACGCTCACGACGCGGACGGTCCGCGCCTGCCGGAACCGCGGCGGTCAGCTCACGCTTACCACCGACGATGTCGCCTTTGTAGATCCAGACCTTCACACCGATGCGGCCGAAGGTCGTCTTGGCCTCGTAAAGCCCGTAATCGATGTCGGCGCGCAGCGTATGCAGCGGCACGCGACCCTCGCGGTAGAACTCCGAGCGGCTCATCTCGGCGCCGCCGAGGCGGCCCGAGCACTGCACCCGGATGCCTTTGACGTTGGGCTGGCGCATCGCGGACTGGATGGCCTTACGCATGGCGCGACGGAACGCGACACGGTTGCTCAACTGCTCGGCAACGCCCTGGGCCACCAACTGAGCCTGAGACTCGGGGTTCTTCACCTCGAGGATGTTCAGCTGGACCTGCTTGCCGGTCAGCTTCTCCAGGTCGGCGCGGATGCGGTCGGCCTCGGTGCCGCGGCGACCGATCACGATGCCCGGACGCGCGGTGTGGATGTCCACACGGACGCGGTCACGGGTGCGCTCGATCTCCACGTCGGCGATGCCGGCGCGCTCGAGTCCGGTGGCAAGCAGACGACGGATCGCCACGTCTTCCTTGACGTAGTCCTTGTACTGCTTGTCGGCATACCACCGGGACTTCCAGTCGGTGGTGATACCGAGCCGGAAGCCGTGGGGATTGATTTTCTGGCCCACTACTCTGAGCCCTCCTTCGCTTCGTCAGAAGCTTCTTTGGTCTGGTCGGCATCCGCCTTCGCAGCGGCTTTCTTGGCCGGAGTCTTCTTCGCGGCGGCCTTCTTGGCCGGCGCCGTCTCCACAGTCACGGTCTGCGCTTCAGCCGTCTCAGCTGCCGCGGCCGGAGCCTTCTTCGCCGCCGCGGCCTTGCTGGCCTGGGCACGGCGTGAACGCGTGGTGCTGGCGGACTGCCCGCGCCCACCCTCGCGGCTGGGCCTGCTCTCCACGACCACGGTGATGTGGCTCGTGCGCTTGCGAATCCGGAAGGCACGGCCCTGCGCGCGCGGACGGATGCGCTTGGCGGTCGGGCCCTCGTCGGCGTAGACGGTGGCGACCACGAGGGTGGACGGATCCAGCCCCTCGTTGTTCTGCGCATTGGCCGCGGCGCTGGCGATGACCTTGGCGACCGGCTCGCTGGCGGCCTGCGGCGCCCACCGCAGGATGTCCAGTGCTTCGGTCACCGACTTGCCGCGCACCAGGTCGATGACCCGGCGCGCCTTGGTCGGCGAGATGCGCACGAAGCGCGCCTTCGCGACCGCAGACGGATATTCAGTCGTTGTACTCATTACCGGCGCTTAGCCTTCCGGTCGTCCTTGATGTGACCCTTGAACGTGCGGGTCGGTGCGAACTCGCCGAGCTTGTGTCCGACCATCGCCTCGGTGACGAACACCGGGACATGCTTGCGGCCGTCATGCACCGCGAAGGTGTGCCCGATGAAGTCGGGGATGATCGTCGATCGACGCGACCAGGTCTTGATGACCTGCTTGGTGTTCTTCTCGTTCTGTGCGTCGACCTTCTTGAGCAGGTGGTCGTCGACGAACGGACCCTTCTTGAGGCTGCGAGGCATTTACTGGCTCCTACCGGTGATGCTTCTTGCCGGTGCGCCGGCGTCGGACGATGAGTTTGTCGCTTGGCTTGTTCGCCTTGCGGGTACGGCCCTCGGGCTTGCCCCACGGGCTGACCGGGTGACGGCCGCCGGAGGTCTTGCCCTCGCCGCCGCCGTGCGGGTGGTCGACCGGGTTCATCACGACACCACGGACGGTCGGGCGCTTGCCCTTCCACCGCATCCGGCCGGCCTTGCCCCAGTTGATGTTCGCCTGCTCGGCGTTGCCGACCTCGCCGACCGTGGCGCGGCAGCGCACGTCGACGCGTCGGATCTCACCGGACGGCATACGCAGCGAGGCGTAGGTGCCTTCCTTACCCAGCAGCTGGATGCTCGCGCCGGCCGAACGCGCCAGCTTGGCACCACCGCCGGGCCGCAGCTCCACCGCGTGGATCAGCGTGCCCGCCGGGATGTTGCGAAGCGGCAGGTTGTTGCCCGGCTTGATGTCGGCGTTGGCGCCGGACTCCACGATGTCGCCCTGCGACAGACCCTGCGGCGCAATGATGTAGCGCTTCTCGCCGTCCAGGAAGTGCAGCAGTGCGATGTTCGCGGTGCGGTTCGGGTCGTACTCGATGTGCGCGACCTTGGCGTTGACGCCGTCCTTGTCGTTGCGACGGAAATCGATCACGCGGTAGGCGCGCTTGTGCCCGCCGCCCTTGTGACGCGTGGTGATTCGACCGTGCGCGTTGCGGCCGCCCTTGCCGTGCAGCGGACGAACCAGCGACTTCTCCGGATGGTCGCGAGTGATCTCGGCGAAATCGGAGACGCTGGCACCGCGACGACCCGGGGTCGTCGGCTTGTACTTGCGAATTCCCATGCTTCTCTAAATCTCTCTGCTATCCCCGGGCTTAAGCCGGTGCTCCGAACAGGTCGATCGGCTTGCTGCCCTCGGCCAGCGTGACGATGGCGCGCTTGGTGTTCTTGCGCTTGCCGTAGCCGGTGCGGGTGCGCTTGCGCTTGCCCTGCCGGTTCAGCGTGTTCACCGAGTCGACCTTGACCTTGAAGATCTTCTCGATCGCGATCTTGATCTCGGTCTTGTTCGAGTCGGGGTGAACGACGAACGTGTACACGTTGTCTTCGATGAGCCCGTAGGACTTCTCGGAGATCACCGGCGCCAAGATGATGTCGCGTGGGTCAGTGACGGTCGCCATCAGGCCGACACCTCCTCATCCTTCTTCGTGTGAGCTGAGATGTAGGCATCCAGCGCCTCCACGCTGAACACCACGTCATCGGCCTTGAGCACGTCGTAGGTGTTCAACTGATCCGGGGAGAGCACATGCACGCCGGGCAGGTTGCGAACGCTCTTGGCGCCCGTCTCGTCGGCACGGCCGATCACGATGAGAACCTGCTTGTTCTGCGTCAGCGTTCCCAGGAACGCCTTGGCGCTCTTGGTCGACGGGGTCTGACCCTCGACGAGCTCGGTCACCGCATGAATACGGCCGTTGCGCGCCCGGTCCGAGAGCGCCCCGCGCAGGGCGGCGGCGATCATCTTCTTCGGGGTCCGCTGGCTGTAGTCACGCGGCTGCGGACCGTGCACGGTGCCACCGCCGGTGAACTGAGGTGCACGCGTCGAACCCTGACGGGCGCGGCCGGTGCCCTTCTGCCGGTACGGCTTCTTGCCACCACCGCGGACATCGCCACGGGTCTTGGTCGCATGCGTGCCCTGACGCTTGGCCGCCAGCTGCGCCTCGACAACCTGATGCATCAGCGCGATGTTCGCCTCGACGTCGAACAGCTCGGCGGGCAGCTCGACAGAGCCGTCCTTCTTACCCGCCGGGGTGTGGACATCAATCTTCAGAGTCTTCTCGGCCATTACTTCTCGCCTCGCTTGATTGCGCTGCGGACCATCACCAGTCCGCCGTTGCGGCCGGGGATGGCGCCCTTGATCAACAGCACGCCGTTCTCGGCATCGACCTTGTGCACCAACAGGTTCTGCGTCGTCACGCGGTCGTTACCCATGCGACCCGACATGCGGGTGCCCTTGAACACGCGGCCGGGTGTAGCGCAGCCACCGATGGAACCCGGGCGGCGGTGCACCGCCTGGGCACCGTGGCTGGCGCCCTGGCCCCTGAAGCCGTGACGCTTCATGGTGCCGGCGAAGCCCTTACCCTTCGAGGTCCCCGTCACGTCGACATAGGTGCCGTCGGAGAAGATCTCGGCGGTCAGCTCCTGACCGAGCTCGTACTCAGCGGCCGCAGCCTCGTCGTCGAGCCGCAGCTCGGCGAGGTGGCGGCGCGGGTTGACGCCGGCGGCCGAATACTGGCCCGTCACCGGCTTGTTCACCTTGCGTGGGCTGATCTCGCCGTACGCGAGCTGCACGGCCGAGTAGCCGTCACGCTCGGGCGTACGGATGCGGGTGACGACGTTGGGGCCGGCCTTGACGACCGTCACCGGCACGACCCGGTTGTTCTCGTCGAACACCTGCGTCATGCCCAGCTTGGTGCCCAGAATCCCTTTTCTAGCCATGAATCCGTGGTCTCCTACTGGATGTTGACGTCGACACTGGCCGGCAGATCGATGCGCATGAGAGCGTCAACGGTCTTCGGCGTCGGGTCGAGGATGTCGATCAGCCGCTTGTGCGTACGCATCTCGAAGTGCTCCCGCGAGTCCTTGTACTTATGCGGGGAGCGGATGACGCAATACACGTTCTTCTCGGTCGGCAGCGGCACCGGGCCGACCACACTGGCGCCCGTACGGGTGACCGTCTCGACGATCTTGCGCGCCGAGGCGTCGATCGCCTCATGGTCGTAGGCCTTCAGCCTGATGCGGATCTTCTGTCCCGCCACGCTTCTCCTACCTCACTACTAACGGGCCCGTCGTGGGCCTGGTCGGTAGCCGCGCTCCAGGACCAACCCGGTCGCGCAGCCCTAGCCGCCGCTGTTTACCTGTCTGTGGTTCACCGACCCCCGCGCTCGGGTGTGTCGCCCTCACGCACACTCGCCCGCGTCGGAAATCCGTCACGCTCGAGGTGGGGACCGGACGCGCCCGTTCGGGCGCCGGTCGTATGCCCCGTGCCAGACAGTCCCGCATGGGTGCCGTCCCGGCTCAAGGCAACCTGAACAGTATGCCCTAGATCCTGGCGTGCTCCAAATCCCTGCTCACCCGTCCGGGCCAGGGCATATCGGCCGGTGGTCGGCCTGATCGCCGAGACTGCCCACAGATCGCGGATTCGCGCGAAATCGCGATCTGTGCGCAGTCTCGGCGGAGCTATTGGCCAGGTGATCAGGCCAGGTAGGTGCCGCGGAAATGCGCGAGCACCGCTTCGATGTCGTGGGCGTTCCATGCGCTGACCCAGTGATCGGCGAAAGTCTTCGGGTCGGGTGTCGGCATCCGATCAACCTTTCAAGCTCGCCCAGAACGGGCACCGATGCGTCTGCTCGAACGAGGTGACGACGCGGTTGCCGTCGGGCTGCAGCGACATCCGTTCGCCCGCATCGCCCGGGGTCAACGGGGGCCAGTCGGGTCCTGGCGAACCGGTCGCGACGAAGCGGCTCACGTAGTCGATCATCTGCTCGGAGAGGCGTTCCTGCGCGGCGTTCAGCGGTGGCGCCCCTCCGACGTCGAACAGATACCGCAGTTCCAGAGAATGAGCCGCGCCGATCGGAAAGGGTGCCTCGCGTATCGGTTCCGGCGCGGGCGCATCGGGATCGTCGAACACGAACGAATACACCGGAGCGTCTTTGGCGAGCGCGTCCGCCAGTTCGTCGGCGACGCAGGCGAACACGCCGTCGGTCGTCGCTGTCGAAAAGGCAAGCGGCACACTGCCTCCGAACCGGTCGGGCGGGTAATGCTGGGCCACTGCCGGCGCATTCGCCCCGAAGGCTTCGGCGAGCAACTCGGGGTACTGCGGCACATCCATCGGGCGCCCGCGAATGAACTGCAACGCGGTGAAGAGGTTGAACTCGTCGGCTGTGGTGCCGATCATCACTGGCACCTTCGCGGCGCGACCTTCAGCGGCGCCGCGCATCGGGTCTACGGGCAGCACCGCGGTACCCGTTACCGGTCCGCTGAGCTGTTCGGTGCCGATGCGGCCGTAGTACAGCGGCCGCTGCAACCTGTCGACGGGCAGCGCACGCAGACACTCCGCGGCCGTCGCGTCATCAGCGCAGCCAGCCTCTGCGGCGTACTGCATGCTCACTTTTTCAGCGGCAGGCAGATCGACTTGGGCTTGGCACGGCCCGCTGAAGACGATCGCCGCCCGGAACAGGCCCTCCGATTCGGGCGACACCAGATGGTCGCAGACCGACATGCCGCCGGCTGACTCACCGGCGATCGTCACCTGGTCCGGGTCGCCGCCGAACTCAGCGATGTTGTCGCGCACCCAGCGCAACGCGGCCTGCTGGTCAGCCAGTCCGTAATTGCCCTGACCCAGTGCAGGGTGCGCCAGGAATCCGAGCGCGCCCAGCCGGTAGTTGATGGTCACGACGACCATGTCGCCCCGGCCGGCCAACCGCCGCGAGTTGTAGATGTCGCCGCTGCCCGCGAGGAAACTGCCGCCGTGGATCCACACCATCACCGGGCGTTTGTCGGCCGACGGCGGCGGTGTCCACACGTTGAGCGTCAGGCAATCCTCGCCGGTTGGGCGGCGATCCTCATCGCTGATGTCCTGTACACATTGCGCTCCCGGCCGGGTTGCGTCGCGGAACCCGTCCCACGGAGAAACAGGCGCCGGAGGCTGCCACCGAAGTGGACCGACCGGCGGTGCAGCATAAGGGATTCCGGCGAAGTAGCGGTGATCCAGCGAGGTGGTTCCGCGCACCGCGCCGGCCTGCGTGTGGACGACGGCCGGGTCGTCGGGCACCACGATCGCGTCCCGGTTGGCGGCGGACTCCCCACGGCCGCAGCCGCCCAGCACGACCATGGCGGCCATCAGCAGTGCTACCGTCCGCCGACCCCGGCCCGCCGTTGCCCTGCGCACCCCCGCGAGCCTACTGACACCTCGCGGGACGACCGGCCGCTCGATCGCTTACTATGGCGTCACACCAATACTTGACACCTGTCAAGAGCGCCGGAGCGAGGTAACCATGAGCACGCCGATCATCGATGACGCTGCCAAAGTGCTGGCCGACCCGAAGGCCTATGCCGACGAGCCCAGACTGCACGCCGCGCTGACCCACCTGCGCAAGAACGCCCCGGTGACGCTTGTCGACGTGCCGGACTTCTATCCGTTCTGGGCGATCACCAAGCACGCCGACATCATGGCCATCGAGCGGGACAACGAGCTGTGGATCAACGCCCCGCGCCCGATGCTGATCACCAAGGACAAGGACGACCTGGCCAAGGCCAACCTCGAAGCCGGCGGCGGGCTGCGCAGCTTGGTCCACATGGACGACCCGCACCACCGCGACATCCGCAAGATCGGCGCCGACTGGTTCCGGCCGAAGGCCATGCGCGCGCTGAAGACCCGCGTCGACGAGCTCGCCAAGATCTATGTCGACAAGCTGGTCGAGAAGGCCCCGGAGTGCGACTTCGTCCAGGAGGTCGCGGTCAACTTCCCGCTGTACGTCATCCTGTCGCTGCTGGGCCTGCCGGAGTCCGACTTCCCCCGGATGCTCAAGCTCACCCAGGAGCTCTTCGGCAACGAGGACGACGAGATGACCCGCGGGCAGAGCGCGGAGGACCTCAACGCGGTCATCCTCGACTTCTTCAACTACTTCACCGCGCTGACCGCCGAACGCCGCAAGAATCCGACCGAGGACCTGGCGTCGGCGATCGCCAACGCCAAGATCGACGGCGAGTACCTCAATGACGTCGACTGCCTGTCCTACTACGTGATCGTCGCCAGTGCGGGCCACGACACCACCAGTGCGGCGATCTCCGGCGGTCTGCTGGCGCTTATCGAGAACCAGGACCAGCTGGCTCGTCTCAAGGCGCAGCCGGAACTGATGGGCACCGCGGTCGAGGAGATGATCCGCTGGACCACCCCGGTCAAGGAGTTCATGCGCACCGCCACCGCCGACACCGAGGTGCGCGGCGTCCCGATCAAAGAGGGCGAATCGGTGCTGCTGTCCTACGTCTCGGCGAACCGCGACGAAGAGATCTTCGACGAGCCGTTCCGCTTCGACGTCGGCCGCGACCCCAACAAGCACCTCTCGTTCGGTTACGGCGTGCACTTCTGCCTCGGCGCCGCACTGGCACGGATGGAGATCAACAGCTTCTTCAGCGAGCTGGTGCCGCGGCTGGAGTCGATCGAGCTGACCGGGAAGCCGGAGTTCATCGCGTCGACGTTCGTCGGTGGGCTCAAGCGCGTGCCGATCAGGTACTCGCTTCGCTGAACCGCCTCCTGCGCGGTGATGTCCCTGCGATGGAGCCCAACCTCGCGGCGCGAAGTGGTGTCGGTCACATAGACTGCTCTTGACACCCGTCAAGTCGTTCCCGAGGAGCTTCATGAGCACGTCGACGATGGACCAGGAATCGCAGGAAGCCGCGAGAGTCTTCGTAGATCCGACGGCATATGCCGACGACGACCGGTTACACGCCGCGCTTGCTCATCTCCGGGCGCACAACCCGGTCCCCTACGTGGATCACGAGCCGTACCGGCCGTTCTACGCGATCACCAAACACGCCGACATCATGGCCATCGAGCGCGACAACAATCTGTGGCTCTCCGAGCCGCGGCCGCTGCTGGCCACTGCCGCCGCCGACGATCTCGGCAAGCAGCAACTCGAAGCCGGGATGGGGTTGCGCACCCTGATCCACATGGACGACCCGCACCACCGCGACGTCCGCAAGATCGGTGCGGACTGGTTCCGTCCCAAGGCCATGCGTGATCTCAAGGTCCGCGTCGATGAACTGGCCAAGACCTACGTCGACAAGTTGCGCGACATCGGGCCGGAATGCGATTTCGTCACCGATATCGCAGTGCACTTCCCGCTCTACGTCATCCTGTCGCTGCTCGGCCTACCCGAGGAGGACTTCCCGCGCATGCACCAGCTCACCCAGGAGCTGTTCGGCGGGGACGACGAGGAATACAACAAGCGCGGCAAGACGCCGGAGGAGCAGCTGGCGATCCTGATCGACTTCTTCACCTACTTCGCCCAGCTGACCGCGTCGCGTCGCGAGCACCCGACCGACGATCTGGCATCGGCGATCGCCAACGGCCGCATCAACGGTGAGCCACTGTCCGACGTCGACACCGCCTCCTACTACGTCATCGTCGCGACGGCGGGACACGACACCACCAAGGACGCCATCTCCGGCGGACTGCTCGCGCTGATCGAAAACCCCGGCGAACTGGAGCGCCTGCGCAAGGATCCCGGGCTGATGGGCACCGCGGTCGAGGAGATGATCCGGTGGACGACGCCGGTCAAGGAGTTCATGCGTACCGCCGCCGAGGACACCGAGGTTCGCGGGGTACCGATCAAGAAGGATGAATCCGTCTATCTGGCTTACGTTTCCGGCAACCGGGACGAGGAGGTCTTCGACGAGCCGTTCCGCTTCGACGTCGGCCGCGACCCCAACAAGCACGTCGCGTTCGGATACGGGGTGCACTTCTGCCTTGGCGCCGCGCTGGCGCGGATGGAGATGAACAGCCTGTTCTCCGAACTGGTTCCTCGACTGGAGTCCATCGAACTCGCGGGCAAGCCCGAACTGGCGGCTACGACCTTTGTCGGCGGGCTCAAGCACCTGCCGATTCGGTACACCGTGCGCTGAGCGCGGCTATTCCTTCTCTTGCTTGGCTTTCTTGGCATGCGTGGCCAGGAATCCGTCGACCGCAGCCTCGGCGCATGCACGGTAATCGAAATCGGCCAAAGTGCTGAGCCGTCCGAGGACCAGGGGACCGATCAGCAGCGCGATCGCGCGTATGCGGTCGGGCACCTCGATCTCGGCCGCTGCTTGGGGACTGTCGAAGATGGCGTCGAACGGTACCGAGTAGAGCGCGATGATGCGCGCCCGCAACGGGCCGGCGGTATCCGAATCCGCTTGCCGCACATCGGAATAGTCGCCGGCATCAGGACCTGAGGCCAGCCACGTCAGGGCGGTGAGCATCGCGGGCACCTCGGCGATCGCGTCCGTCCACCCTTCGACGACCGCGATCAACTGCTCGCGCAGGTCGCCTTCGGGCGGCGGCATCGGTGCGGGTTGCAGCAGGCTCATGAACGCCGCGCTCAACAGATCGTTGGCGCTCGAGAAATGGCGGTAGAGCGTGGCCCTCGCCACGTTGGCGGTCCGTGTGACCGCGTCGATCGTCACGGCGCTCGGACCGCCCGCGCGCAGGAGCGACGTCGCGGCCTCGAGCAGACGCGCCCGCGAGCGGGCGGGCCGCGGGTCCGTACTGCGGCCCACGCGCGAGACGGCCATCGTTTAGGCGACCTCCTGGTCGGGAACAGCTACGAGACTGTCAGTCTCAAACCTCTCCTCCACCCCATTGGAGCGCGATCACGTGGTCGACACCCTCACCCGGTCTGACCAGAGTATCGACGCCGGCTTGGCAACCCTGTCCAGGTTCGGGCGGTTCTGGTTGCTCACGGTCGCCGCCCTCGACGTTCTGCTGGTCATTTCGTCGATGGTGGCGCTCAACGCCGCGCTCCCCGATATCGCGGTCGAGACCGCCGCGACCCAGACGCAACTCACCTGGATCGTGGACGGCTACACGCTGGTCCTGGCCTGCCTGCTGTTGCCCGCGGGTGCGATCGGCGACCGGTATGGCCGACGAGGCGCCCTGGTGGCGGGCCTCGCGATCTTCGCGGTGGCGTCGATAGCACCGGTGTTCTTCGACAGTCCGGTGCAGATCATCCTCGCCCGGGTGCTCGCAGGTGTCGGGGCGGCGTTCATCATGCCCGCGACGTTGTCACTTCTGACAGCGGCATTCCCGAAAAGCGAACGGAACAAGGCCGTTGGAATCTGGGCCGGCGTCGCAAGTTCGGGTGCGATCGTCGGATTCATGGGCACGGGCCTGCTTCTGCACGCCTTTGCCTGGCAGTCGATCTTCTATGCGTTCGCCGCATCGGCCGTCGTGCTCATCGTGTGTACGTTCACGATCGCCTCGTCACGCGACGACAGCGCTACCCCGATCGACGGTATCGGCGCGGTGCTGATCGGTTCTGCCGTAGCGGTTTTCGTGTTCGGCGTGGTGGAGGCGCCGGTACGGGGATGGACTCATCCGCTGGTGTGGGGCTGCATGGCAGCCGGGGTTGCGCTGGCGGTGGCCTTCGGTGTGGTGGAACTGCGACGCCGACATCCTCTTCTCGACGTCCGGCTGTTCGGGCGCCCCGACTTCACCACCGGGGCGATCGGCATCACCATCCTCTTCCTCGCCAACTTCGGGTTCTTCTTCATCGAGATGCAGTACCTGCAGCTCGTTCTCGGCTACAGCCCACTGCAGACCGCGTTCGCACTCGCACCGCTGGCGGTGCCGATCATGATCCTCGGCGCAACGATGCATATCTACCTCCCGAAGGTCGGGTTACGAACGGCCGTGGCGCTCGGCCTGTTTCTCATCGGCGTCGGGCTCTTCCTCATGCGTTACCTCGACGCAGGGGCGTCCTACCTCGATCTGGTCTGGCCGATGTTGGTCACAAGTGCGGGCATCGGCCTGTGCGTCGCGCCGACCACCTCGGCGATCATGAACGCCGTTCCCACCGAGAAGCAGGGCGTGGCGTCCGCGGTCAACGACACCACGCGCGAGGTCGGCGCCGCGGTCGGAATCGCCGTCGCCGGTTCCGTGCTGGCGGCGCAGTATGGGACCGTACTGTCGCCGGAGCTGGCCGGCTTCCCGGGGCAGATCCGCGCGGCTGCACTGGAATCGCTGGCCAACGCGCTCGCCGTCGCCGACGAGATGGGCCCGCAGGGCACACATTTGGCCGACCTCGCCACGGCCGCGTTCATCGAGTCGATGAGCCTCTCACTGCTCGTGCTGTCCATCGTGTTGACCCTCGCCGCCGCCTTCGTCGCGGTGTGGGCACCCGGTCGCGACGGCAGGCAGTTCGAGTTCGCACGTCGGATCAACGAGCGCTGGTCGGGGTCAGGCTCGGGATCGGGAGATGAACTCGGCGACCCGGTGGCCGATCATGACGATGGTCGCGTGGGGGCCGCGGCTGGTGATGGCGGGAAGCACCGAGCCGTCGACCACCCATAGCGCGTCGACGCCGCGCACCCGGCACTGCGCGTCCACCACGGCGGACTCGTCGCCGTCCCGACCCATCGGTGCGGTACAGCACAGATGTTGCGATGTCGACCACGACGCGGTCTCCGATTTCGCGTGCCTGCCTGCCAATTCGAGCGCGAGACCCGCACCGGAGCGCAAGGCAGCGACGTCCGCGGGTTCACTGTCGTAGTGGTGCTCGATGGCGGGCAGGACGGTCGGGTCGGCGGAGACCAGTCGGACCGTGCCGCGGGACCGCGGCCGCATCAGCGCGACCCCGACGTGGGGGTGATCACCCGGGTCGTCACGGCGTCCGGTCACCATCGCGCCGAACCCCGCTGTGTAGGGCCTGATTTCGAGGCCGCCGTCAGTAGCCAGCACAGCCTCCAGCGGTGGCAGCCCGTGAGTCTCTGCCCAGTCGACGGGCAGCACCCACTCGGGATGGTCCGACGTCGCAGTGCCGACCGGCAGGTCCACCACCACGGGCACTCCTGCGGCGGTCAGCACATCCGCCGGTCCGATACCCGAAAGCATCAACAGGTGTGCCGATCCAATCGCACCGGACGACAACACGATTCGGTCCGCGGTCAGCACGGTCGGCCCGTCCGGCCCCACGCACTCGACGCCGACCGCCCGGCTGCCGACGATTCGGATGCGGGTGACCCGGGTATCGGTCAGCACCGTCAGGCCGGGACGGTCCATCGCCGGTTTCAGGTAGGCGCCACCGGGGCCGACCCGAGTTCCGCCGTTGATGTTCAGCGGAACGGCCCCCACACCCGGCGGCAACGGCGAATCCGGCGCCGACCCGTTGAGGTCATCGATCCACTGATATCCCGCGTCTATCGCGGCGTTGACGAAAGTGGCTGTGCACCCGTCGAATTCAGAGACACGTTGCACCTGGATCGGTCCCGAGCTGCCATGCAGGGGCCCGTCGAAGTCGGCATCGGACTCGATCGCACGGAAGTGCGGAAGCACGTCGTCCCACGTCCATTCCGATAACCCCCACCCGTCGTAATCCGACGGCAGTCCCCTGCAGAAGTAACCTCCGTTGACGGCGCCCGATCCGCCGACCACCGCGCCCCTCATGATCTGTGCGTGCCGCTGCGGACGGTCGGTCAGCACCGTCGGATAGCGCCGGACCACCGAGCTCGCGGTGCCGATCGGCAGCCGAAGCCCGTTGGTGATCTGGCTCAGCACCGAGGGGTCGGAGGGGGCCGGCCCGGCTTCGACGACCGTCACACGGGCGCTCGGATCGGCCGAAAGTCGTTCCGCTAATACAGATCCGGCGCTACCAGCACCGACGATCAGCACATCGCTGTGCAAGGCGGGGTTCAGGTCCGGATCTGGGGCTTGAGGGCGCCGACATGCCGTTCACGCACCACGCCGGTCCACAGTCCCGCGCCGTAGGCGATGTCGTCGAGCCGCTTCAGCAGGATGTAAGTGAGCAGCCCGACCGGCTTCGCGTCGTCGTCACCGTTGCCGTTGCGGGTGATCCAATCGACCACCCCGTCGACGATGGCGGCGACCAGCACCACCTGGCGACACCGTCGGGACAGCAGTGCGGCGATGAACGCGACGGGCCAGTAGTGCCGGCAGATCGCCGACGCCAGCTGCAGCGCCGCGGACCACAGTCCGCGGGCGGCGACGACCGCCACTTCCTTCGGTTCGGTCTCGACGGTGGACAGCGAACGTGCGATCCGGCGACCGGTGATCGCGGCGACCACCATCGACGCCAGGTAGCCGATGCCCGAGCCCATCGCCATCAGCATCCAGGCGACCAGCGTCCACCCCGAGATGACCAGCGGAGCCGTCTTGCCCGGGTGCCGGACCGACAGCGGCGCCGCCGATTCACCGTAAAAAGCCCTGCGCGAGAACCATTCTCGTAGTTGTGTGCGGTGATCGTGGGCAACCAGCGCGACGGGTTCATACCGCAGGCGGGCACCGGCCTCGATCAGCCGCCAGCACAGGTCGACGTCTTCACCGGACTTGAGTGTCTCGTCGAAGCCGCCCAACTCCTTGAGCACGGTGGTTCGGCAGATGATCGCGGCGCTGGGCACGTAGGAGACGGTGCCGTAGGGAACCACAGGGGCCTCGCGCAGTCCGAGGTCGAGGGAGGACCTCACGGCCTCGTAGCGCGCCACCAGATTGTCGGGCTCGCGCAGTCCGACGATTCGCGGGGCCACCAGCGCCACCGCAGGGTCGCAGAAGTGGCCGAGCAGCGCCTCAAGCCACCCCCGCCGCGGGACGACGTCGGAGTCCAGGAACGCGATGTAGTCGGTGTGGCATGCCGCCATGCCGGTGTTGCGCGCGGCCGCGGGACCCTTGCTGCGGTCATGCCGCAGGATCTGAACGTCGCTGTACATCTGCGCGAAGTCGGCCTGCTGCACCGGGGTGACCGACCCGTCGTCGACCACGATGATGCGCATACCGCGCAGTGCCGCGACCAGCCGGCGAAGACCAGATGCATTGTTCCGCACCGGAATAACGACAGTGACATCACGGTGCGACGGACCGGTCGCAGGTCGCGGATGCGCGACGGTGGCATCGAGGAGAGTGCGGGCCAGCTGCGCGCTGACCGCATCGTGCACCTCGAGCCGCCCGCCGTTGATCATGGTCTGCGCCGCGGGCGCGAGCCGCAGCAGTCGGGTGGGCGATCCGCCCAGCAGGGCCGAACCCTCACCGAGCACCTTCACCCGGCGATCCACCTGGACGGCGAACCCGTCGGGCAGGCGTGGTCCTGTCATGTCAACATCCCGTCCCGGTCGGGCGTCCACCGGACCACGCGTCGCAAACACCCGTCGATCATCTCTGCAAAGATCCGCGCACCTTCCTCTGCGGTCGCCGTGGTGGGATCACCGAGAATACCCACGTCACTGACCGCGGCGATGCCGCCTTCGCGCATTGCCGGCATGAGCTGCCCCAACGGGGCGCGATTGCCGGGGACCCGTTGGTCGATCGACACGTCATCGGGCGAAATATGTAGCAATACAGACGTTTCGGTATGTCCGGCGTGGGCGTCTGCGTTCTTGGCGCTACAGGAGCACCAGCCCACGTCGCGACCCTCGTACCGGAGCAGAGCCGCGGCCGCTGCCAGCGCTTCGACGTTCCCTCCGTGCCCGTTGACGAAGACCAGACGCGACGCCCAGCGCGCGGCGGACCGGCCGAACTCCACCAGCAACAGACGCAGCGCAGAGGTGCCGATGGAGACGGTGCCGTCGAACTCTTCGTGCTCGCCGCTGGCGCCGTACGCGATCGCGGGAGCGACCAGCCACTTCGATTCATCTCCGACGGCAAGCTGTCCGGCAAGAGCGCGGGCGACCGCCGTCGCGATGCGGGTGTCGGTGTCCAGCGGCAGGTGAGGGCCATGTTGCTCCGTCGAGCCGACGGGGACGATCAACGCTGATGACGTGCTCTGCAGCTGCCACGACGTTGCGTTCGCGAGCTCGCCTCCAGAGGTCACCCGCCGATGGTAGGCCGAATTCACCTGGCGTGCGCCAATTGTTGGCGCATGCGAAGGAATTGATTTGCTCAAATTTTCGCCAGTGACAATGTGCCGTTCACGTCAGCCCCCTGCGCCACGCCTGTACCAGGAATTTCGCGCGCGTAAGCCGGTGGCGAT
The DNA here is from genome assembly GCF_025822765.1 of Mycobacterium barrassiae. Lineage (GTDB taxonomy): Bacteria > Actinomycetota > Actinomycetes > Mycobacteriales > Mycobacteriaceae > Mycobacterium > Mycobacterium barrassiae. The sequence goes on from NZ_JACKUK010000034.1 coordinate 116,513, forward strand.
CAGGCGTTCGGGTTTCGGGGCACGCCGAGCGCCCTGGTGAACCCATCGGGCACCAGCACATCATCTGGACTGAGGTCGTGCACCGAGGCATGACCAAGTCCCATCAGGGCCGAGTCGATGCCGCCGCGCAGCACGTCGAGCACATTCTCGACGCCGGCCTGCCCGTTGGCGGCCAGCCCCCAGAGATAGGCACGTCCGATCATGACTGCGCGTGCGCCCAGCGCGACGGCCTTGACCACGTCGCTGCCGCGCCGGATGCCACCGTCGAGCACGACCTCGACGTCGTTGCCGACCGCCTCGACGATCGCGGGCAGCGCCCGAATCGACGCAGGCGTGCCGTCCAGGTTGTTGCCACCGTGGTTGGAGACCGAAATGGCCGAAACACCCGCGTCTACAGCACGTTTCGCGTCGTCGACGCGCATCACGCCCTTGAGCATGAATGGCCCACCCCACAGCTCACGCAGCCAGGCGATGTCCTCCCAGGTCGGCGGAGGGGTACCCATCCACTCGCCGTACGCCGCGAAGAACGGCGGGCCGGCTTCGCCGCGCGCGGCCTGGTTGGGCACGCGCAGGTTCGGCGGCCGCATGGTCTTGCTCCACTGCCACATCCACCCGGGCCTGCTCAGCCCCGTCGGCAGCATCCGCACGGTCGTACGCAGGTTCATCTCTTCGGGGATTTTCGGGCTGCCCCAGTCACGTCCGTGCGAGAAGCTCCAGTCGGTGGTCACGATCAGGCCGACGGCGCCCGCAGCCCGCGCACGCTCGACCCGCGCGGCGATCGCGTCCCGGCCACCGAGCCAGTACACCTGGAAGAAGAGTTTCGGGTTGGCGGCGATGACCTCTTCGATCGGCTTGCTGGCGAACGAGGACAGGCCCATGGCGGTGCCCCGCGCGGCAGCGGCCCGCGCGACGGCGACCTCACCCTCCGGGTGGACCGCCTGCACGCCCGTCGGCGATATCAGGACGGGAAGCGAAATATCCTGTCCCATAACGGTTGTCGCGAGATCTCGCTTTTCGGTCGCGCCGATGACGTGCGGGGCGAAGCCCAGCTCGGAGAATGCGTCGACGTTGTCGGCGACGGTCACGCCGCGCTCGCTGGCCGCAAGCAGTGCGGAGTACACCGGCTTGGGCAGTCGCCGCTTGGCCCGCTCCTGGGCGGCGGCGACGGTTTCGAACCAAATGTCGGCCATTGAACTACACCGGGCTTTCGTTACAGAGCCGCGCAGGCGGTTTGGTCAGCAGCTTGAGCATGACCGGCTGACTGCGCGAGTGATCAACACTGGACTTGGGTTTGACGCGGTCGCGGGCCAGCGCCGGAGCTCCGTAGCCCTCGACGCATTCCGGGTCCGGACCATCCATTGGAAGACCGGTGAAGAACTTGGCCGCCATGCAGCCGCCGCGGCAGCTGTCGTAATGGCCACAGCTGCTGCACGCTCCGGCGGACTGCGGCTCACGTAACTCGCGGAACAGCGGGGCGTTCTTCCAGATGTTGTCGAAACCGTTGTCGGTCACGATGTTTCCGGCCAGGAAGCGGTCGTGGATGGCGAACGGGCACGCATAGACGTCGCCGACCGGGTCGATCAGGCAGACCACTCGTCCGGCGCCGCACAGGTTCAGACCCGCCAGCGCGCCGGGCTCGCCGAGGCCGGACAGGTGGAAGAACGAGTCGCCGGTGAGGACGCCGTCGCCCTTGGCCACCAACCAGTCATACAGCTGCACCTGCTGTTCCGCGGTGGGGTGCAGGTCGTCCCACACATCGGCGCCGCGACCCGAGGGACGCAGCCGGGTGATCCGCAGGGTGGCGCCGTAACGCGCTGCCAGAGCGGCGAAGTCGTCGAGTTGGTCGACGTTCTCGCGGGTCACGACGACGGAGATCTTGGCGTCCTTGAAGCCCGCCTCGGCGAGGTTCTCCAGCGCACGGATCGCCATGTCGAATGAGCCCGCTCCCCTTACGGCGTCGTTGACTTCCGCCGTCGCGCCGTCCAGCGAGATCTGGACGTCGACGTAGTCGCTGGCCGCGAGGCGCGCTGCCACGTCGGCGTTGATGCGCACGCCGTTGGTGGAGAACTTGACCCCGACATGGTGAGCGGTGGCGTAGTCGACGAGCTCCCAAAAGTCCGACCGCACAGTCGGTTCGCCGCCGCCGATGTTCACGTAGAACACCTGCATGCGTTCGAGCTCGTCGATGATGTCCTTGCACTGCTGCGTGGTCAGCTCGCGCGGATCGCGTTTACCCGACGAGGACAGGCAGTGCACGCACGCGAGGTTGCACGCGTAGGTGAGCTCCCACGTCAGGCAGATGGGCGCATCCAATCCGTGCTCGAACTGCTCGATGAGGCGCGGCAGGGGCTGTGCAACCGGCCGGGAGTCAACTGATGTCATTGCGGCACCAACATTTTCGATTGAGCGAGCACGCCGAGCGCGTGCAGGTACGGGGCCTGCTGCGCGTCGTCGATTCCGGCGGCGCGACAGGCGGACCGGACGTCGGGGTGGTCAGCAAGCGACTTGACCACCTCGACGATCGTCCGGTTCTTCAGAAACGACAGCTTGCGCGTACCGAAGTGATACAGCAGCGCGCCGAACGGCTCGGGCCGCACGGCCACCTGGTGGTGAAGCCGCCAGCTGAGGTCGGGATCGAACGTCGTCACGGTCCCGTCCTCAGCCGCAGACGAGGTCACGGTCAGTAGACCCCGCACATCCCGTCGATCGACACCTCTTCGACGAGGGTCTCGGTGACGAGCTCATTGTCTGACGACGCCGCCACAGCGGCCTCTGCTGTCTGATTCGGCTCCACTACCCGCACCTTTCCTTGACAGAATCTCGACAAACTGTGATCGAGGTCGCAATAATATGGCATCGAGTGCCAGAATGAAAAGCCGGGGCCGGAAAAGGAGCGCAGGTGGACCCAGATTCCGAGCATCGCGTCGGCCGGCGCCGGTCCACGAGCTGGGACCACATCAGCAATGTGGCGCTCGAGTTGTTCGCCGCCCGCGGCTTCGAGGACGTCAGCGTCGACGACGTCGCCGAGGCAGCGGGCATCGCGCGGCGCACGCTGTTCCGGTACTACCCGTCCAAGAACGCGCTGCCCTGGGGTGACTTCGAGGCCCACCTGACCCACATGCGCGACCTGTTCGCCGACCTCGACCCGGAGGTGGGCATCGACGCCGCGTTGCGCACGGCGCTGTTGGCGTTCAACACCTTTGACGATGCCGAGACGGCACGACACCGACAGCGGATGCGCGTCATCCTCCACTCAGCGGAGCTTCAGGCCTACTCGATGACGATGTACGCGGGCTGGCGCGCCGTCGTCGCCACGTTCGTCGCACGCCGGCTGGGCATGAAGGAGACTGACCTCGTACCGCAGACGGTCGCGTGGACCATGCTCGGCGCCGCGCTGTCGGCCTACCAGCATTGGCTCGACGACGAGTCGGTGCCGCTCCTGCAGGCGCTCGACGACGCCTTCGACACCGTCAGCGACGGGCTCAAGGCCCTGGACAGCCGCGCCGTCCCAAAAAATTCGTGATTAGGGCGTCGGAGTTGCGGCCGCCGCGGCGACGATAAGGGTGTGAGCGCCGAACCGGATGGCAACGACGCTCCGCGCCAGCTGCTGGCGATGTACGACGAATCACTGCCCGTCGTGTACGGGTATTTCGTCCGCCGATGCAGCGACCGCGGAACCGCCGAGGATCTGACGTCGGACACCTTCCTGGCGGCGATGGACGCCGCCCGTAAGGATGATCCGCCGCCGATGACGCTGCCGTGGCTGCTCGGGGTGGCCCGCCACAAGCTGGCCGACCATTACCGTCGCCGCCACGACCGGTTCAACGTCCCCGTCGCCGAGTTGCCGGAGCCCGTCGACGCGGGCGACGACTGGGACGCCGAGCTCGACCGCATCGTCGCGGAGAGTGTGCTGGCCAAGCTGCCCGAGCAGCATCGCACCGTGTTGGCTCTGCGCTATATGGACGACTGCTCCGTGCCGGAGTGCGCGCAGCTGATCGGACGTACGGTGCACGCCACCGAGGCGCTGCTGGTGCGGGCCCGGCGAGCCTTCAGATCCCACTATCCGGAGCCGGAAGGAGGGAAGCCGTGAACAACAGCCACGATCCGCTGCGCGTGCTGCATGGCGATGAGCTTGTCGTCCAACCTGATCCGGCGTTCGCGGCTCGACTGCGCTCACGACTGGAAAGGGCATTGAACCTGCCCAATCGAACCGAAGGAGTCGAAATGAGCGGAACCGATACCGCCATCGCAGAACTGACCCAGCCGGCGCCTGCCGCCGGTCTGCCGAGGCCTGGCGCACTGCCCTACCTCACCGTCGCCAACGCGCGCGAAGCGATCGACTGGTATGTCGACGCATTGGGCGCCGTCGTCGTCGGTGAGCCGTTCCTGATGGCCGACGGCCGTGTCGGGCACGCGGAGCTCGCGCTCGGTGGCGGCGTGCTGTACCTGGCCGACGAATATCCGGAGATCGGGCTGAGAGGTCCAGCCCCGCAATCGAACTCGGTCAGCCTGATGTTGGCGGTGCCCGATACCGATGCCGCGCTCGAACAGGCCCGTCAGCGAGGCGCCCGGGTGCAGCGGGAGCCGTACGAGGACCACGGGTCGCGGGGCGCGACGATCATCGATCCGTTCGGGCATCGCTGGATGCTCAGCGGACCCGTCACCGGCGCTGTCGTGCCGATCCAGCACGGCGACGTCGGCTACATCTCGGTATGGACGCCCGACGCCGACCGGGCGGCGGCGTTCTACGGCCGCGTGCTCGGCTGGGAATACGACGCGGCAACCCACCAGGTCACCAACACCAAACAACACATCGGCATCCACAGCGTGCCGGGGCACACCACGCTGTTCTGCAGTTACGCGGTGCTCGATCTGGATGGTGCGCGACAGGCGATCGTCGCCGCCGGTGGGACCGTGGACCAGCTGGAGGAGTTCGACTTCGGCGTGCTTTGCGGGGCGACGGATCCGGCCGGAACCAGTTTCGCGGTGTTCCAGCCGGCCCCGGGCATCCCCCGGCCCGAGTTGAACGGCACTGGGCCCGGCGAGCTTTCGTACATCACGTACGAGGTGCCCGACTCGGCCGCCTTCAAGGCGTTCTACAGCGGGCTGTTGTTCTGGACGTTCGAGCCCGGTCGCATCGACGACGGCTGGCAGGTGCAGGGCACCCACCCGATGGCGGGCGTCGCCGGCGGTAGCGCACAGGCCGTCACGGTGCCGATGTGGACCGTCGAGGACGTCGACGCCGCGGTGGCGCGCGTGCGTGAGGCGGGCGGCACCGTCATCGACGAGCCGTCGCAGCAGGCATACGGAAAGTCGGCGCTGTGCACCGACGACCAGGGCTCGAGGTTCTATCTCGGCGAGTTCTAGTTTGCGATTGCGATTTCGGCGTGGCTGGTCACGTTGAGCGTGACCCAGCACGCCGAAATCGCAAGAAAACTAGCCGAGAACGTCGGCGATCGGAGCGCCCGCGGCGATCTTGCCCCGGGCCTTCATCACCTTTCCTGGCATGCCGCCGCCGACCACTCCGGCCACGATGCCGTCGCGCTCGTAGTACGCCAGGAACTTGCGGCCGTCGTCCTCGACGACGTGGACGACGTCGTCGGCCTCGGGCTCGCCGAGGCACTGGATCTTGACGTCGTACTGGTCGCTCCAGAAGTAGGGCACCGAGGTTATGGCGGGGGTGTCCTGGCCGAGCATCGCGGGCACGAGCACGCGCGCCTGGTCGGCCACGTTGCTCCAATGCTCCACGCGCACTTGGTGTCCGAGAGTGTGACGCCAGGAAGCCACGTCGCCGATCGCCCACACATGCGGTGCGCTGGCACGGCCGCGGTCATCACACACGACGCCGTTGTCGATCTCGAGGCCGCTGCCCTCGAGCCAGCCGGTGGCCGGATGCGACCCGATGCCGATTACCACCAGATCCGCGTCGAGCTCGGTGCCGTCGTCGAGGACGACCTTCTCCACCCGGGCGGTTCCGCTGACTTGCGCGACGCCGATACCGCATCGCACGTCGACACCTTCGGCGCGGTGCAGCCGGGCGACCAGTTCACCGATCTGCCCGCCGAGCACCGACGCCAGCGGCGACGGCTGCGGTTCTACCAGGACCACCTCGACGCCCAGCCCGCGGAGACTCGCCGCCACCTCACAGCCGATGAATCCCGCGCCGATGACGACCGCGCGTCGCGCCGAGCCGGCCTCCTTGCGCAGCGCGAGGCTCTCGTCGAAGTTGCGCAGCACGTGAATTCCCTCGAGATCGGGGAACGACGGAATGCGTTTGGGCACCAGGCCCGTCGCGATGATCAACTCGTCGTAGTGAAGTTCGGTGCCGTCGGCCAGCGTCAACGTCTGCTTCGCGGTGTCGACCGATCGAGCCCCGTTGCCGAGCAACAAGGAGATGTTGTTCTCTTCGTAGAACTCGGCGGGCTTGAGCGTGACGTCGTCGGTCTCCGCGCGCAGCACTTCCTTCGAAAGAGGCGGCCGGTCGTACGGCAGGTGGTCCTCGTCGCTGACGATGGTGACCGGGCCGGGGTACTCCGAGCGCCGCAACTGTTCGGCCGTGCGGGCTGCCGCCAGGCCGCCGCCGACGATGACGACTCCTCCACTCGTGGACATGGGCAAATTTTGCACGATGCCGACAGCCAATTGGCGGCCACCCCGTCAGCCGCGGTCCCTGTCGATGATGTTGGTCAGCACCACGATGCTCTCGCTTCGTTCGACATCGGCCGCCGAGCGGATCCGTTCCAGCGCCTCCTCGAGATGGCGCATATCGCGCGCGACGACATGCAGGATCGCATCGGCGGTTCCCGTCACGGTCGCCGCGCCGATCACCTCGGGAATGTCGATCCAGGCCGCGCGCAACCGTTCTGGTGCGATGGTGCCGTGCCGGAACACCTGCACGTACGCCTCGGTGGTCCAGCCGAGCGCACTGCGGTCGACGACGGTGGTGAACCCGCGGATGACGCCGTTCTCGAGCAGCCGGTCGACCCTGCGTTTCACCGCGGGCGCCGAGAGGCTGACCCGCTCGCCGATCTCGGCGTAGGTGGCCCGCGCGTCATTGGCGAGTGCGGCCAGGATCCGCTCGTCCGTCTCATCCAGGCGGTCCATCGTCACCTCCACGCAACAAATCACCAGAATTCTACGTCTGAGGCAACAGATAGTAGGTCATTGCGCAATAGACGGCGATTGCTTGCAAAATGAATCGGCCATATCGTTGATTTATGACGACTTCAGATCTCGCCGCGTCCGCGGCGCCGGTATCCGATGTCGCCGCACTGAGGCGCCCCGGCGCCGACAGAGCACCCGCGAGGCGCCCCGGCGCCGACAGAGCACCCGCGAGGCGCCCCGGCGCCGACAGAGCACCCGCGAGGCGCACTCCCCGCCCCCGCCACTACGCAATGACGGCGCCGACGTTCTTTGCCGTCGAGTATGCGATCAACCCGTGGATGGACACCTCGGTGTCCGTGGACACCCATGTCGCGCTCAGCCAGTGGGAACGACTGCGTCAGACGTACAAGGAACTCGGCCACACCGTCGAGTTGGTCGAGCCGGTCGCCGGGCTGCCCGATATGGTCTACGCCGCCAACGGCGGCCTCATCGTCAACGGCGCGGCCGTCGTCGCACGGTTCGCCTATCCGCAGCGCGCAGGCGAATCGGCGGCTTATGCCGAGTGGATGAGCCGGCACGGCTATGACGTCGCCGAAACCCGGCATATCAACGAAGGCCAGGGCGACCTGCTGGTCGTCGGCTCGATCATCCTGGCGGGATACGGTTTTCGTACGGAACGAGAAGCGCACGACGAGATCGCCGCCACCGTCAAGATGCCCGTCGTCAGCCTCGAGCTCGTCGATCCGCGGTTCTACCACCTCGACACCGCACTCGCCGTGCTCGACGACACCACGATCGCGTTCTACCCGCCCGCATTCAGCGAGAAGTCCCGAGCGACCCTGCTCGAGCTGTTCCCCGACGCCATCGAGGTGGGCAGCGCCGATGCATACGTACTCGGCCTCAACGCCGTATCCGACGGCCTCAACGTCGTTTTACCTGCCGCCGCAACCGGTTTCGCCGAACAACTCAGGAATGCCGGGTTCCGACCCGTCGGCGTCGATCTCTCCGAACTGCTGAAGGGCGGCGGATCCGTCAAGTGCTGCACATTGGAGGTACATCCGTGACCATCGTCGACACCATGAACGCCACCGAGGAAGCGATCGCCCTCGACGACCGCTACGTCGCACACAACTACTCGCCGCTGCCGGTGGTCGCCGCGAGTGCAGAGGGCGTCTGGATCACCGACGTGGAGGGCCGACGCTATCTCGACTGTCTGGCGGCCTATTCGGCGGTCAACTTCGGCCACCGCAATCCGGAGATCACCGCCGTCGCCCACGCGCAGTTGGACAAGCTGACACTCGTGAGCAGGGCTTTTCACTCCGACCGCCTGGGCCCTTTCTGCGAGGCGTTGGCCGAACTCTGCGGCAAAGACATGGTGCTGCCGATGAACAGCGGCGCCGAAGCCGTGGAGAGCGGCATCAAGGTCGCCAGGAAGTGGGGTACCGACGTCAAGGGCGTACCCGCCGGTCAGGGCAATATCGTGGTGGCGCGCAACAACTTCCACGGCCGCACCACGACGATCATCAGCTTCTCCGACGATGAGACGGCGCGACGGGGCTTCGGTCCGTACACGCCGGGGTTCCGGGCGGTGCCCTTCGGTGACGCCGACGCCCTCGCCGCGGCGATCGATGAGAACACCGTCGCGGTTCTGCTCGAACCGATCCAGGGTGAGGCCGGGATCATCGTGCCGCCAGGCGACTACCTGTCTCGGGTGCGTGCGCTGTGCACCGAGCGCAACGTGTTGATGATCGCCGACGAGATCCAATCCGGCCTGGCACGCACCGGACGCACCTTCGCCTGCGACCACTTCGACGTGGTGCCCGACATGTATCTGCTCGGCAAGGCGCTCGGCGGCGGTGTGGTTCCGCTTTCGGCCGTGGTGGCCAACCGGGACATCCTCAGCGTGCTGCATCCGGGTGAGCACGGCTCGACATTCGGGGGTAACCCGCTGGCGGCAGCCATCGGCACCACCGTGGTGGCGATGCTGCAGCGAGGCGAGTTCCAGTCGCGCTCAGCAGAACTCGGCGAGCAGCTGCACCGCCGACTGCACGCCCTCTTCGGGTACGGCGTGGTCGCGGTACGTGGCATGGGGCTGTGGGCAGGCGTTGACATCGATCCGGCCCTCGGCACCGGCAAGCAGATCAGCCGCAGGCTCGCCGAGCGCGGCGTCCTGGTCAAGGACACTCACGGGTCGACGTTGCGTTTCGCTCCACCGCTGGTGATCACCGCCGAGGAGATCGACTGGGCGATTGATCAATTAGCCGATGTTCTGGCCGATGCGGGTCCACACTTGACCGGGAGCACCACGCGATAGGCCTTCAGGAGGCAGCATGACAGCCCCATCGATAAGCCTCAGAGAGCAGCTGCTGCGCCGCCGGCCGGTGATCGGCGCGCCGGTCGCACACGGCGCCTCCGACCACTTGGAACGAACCCTCGGCACGTTCAACCTGACGCTGTTCGGCGTGGGCGCGACCGTCGGCACCGGCATCTTCTTCGTGTTGCAGTCCGCGGTCCCGGAAGCCGGTCCGGCCGTGATCATCTCGTTCATCATCGCGGGTATCGCCGCTGGACTCTCCGCGATCTGCTACGCCGAGATGGCTTCGGCGGTGCCCGTGTCCGGCTCCACCTACTCCTACGCGTACACGACGCTCGGCGAGTTCGCCGCGATGGGCATCGCCGCCTGTCTGCTCCTTGAATACGGCGTATCGATATCCGCGGTCGCGGTCGGATGGAGCGGCTATCTGAACAAGTTGCTGGACAACCTGTTCGGCGTCCAGATCCCCGACGCACTGAGCTCCGCACCGTGGGATACCACCCCCGGCATCGTCAACCTACCCGCCGTCGCCGTGATCGTGATGTGCGCGCTGCTGCTGATCCGCGGGGCCAGCGAGTCCGCGCTCGTCAACACCATCATGGTCCTCATCAAGCTCGGCGTGCTCATTCTGTTCGCGGCCGTCGCGTTCACCGCCTACAACGCCGACCATTTCCAGGGCTTCATGGACTACGGCTGGGCCGGCATCAACGCGGCGGCGAGCACCATCTTCTTCTCGTACATCGGCCTCGACGCGGTCTCCACGGCCGGCGACGAGGTGAAGAACCCGCAGAAGACGATGCCGCGCGCGATCATCGCCGCCTTGATCATCGTCACCAGTGTGTACGTTCTGGTGGCGGTCGCCGCGCTGGGAGCCCAGCCGACAGCGGAGTTCGCCTCCGAGGAGCAGGCCGACGCGGGCCTGGCGGTGATCCTGGAGAACATCACCGGAAGCACCTGGGCCAGTACGGTTCTCGCGGCGGGCGCGGTCATCTCGATCTTCTCGGTGGTCCTGGTCGTGATGTACGGACAGACACGCATCCTGTTCGCCATGGGCCGCGACGGTCTGTTGCCGTCGCTGTTCGCCAAGGTGAATCCGCGCACCATGACGCCGGTCAACAACACCGTCATCGTCACCGTGATCGTGTCGCTGCTGGCCGGCTTCGTGCCGCTGGATCACCTGCTCGACATGGTGTCCATCGGTACTCTCATCGCGTTCATCACGGTGTCGATCGGCGTCATCGTGCTACGGCTCCGCGAACCCGACCTGCCCCGCGGGTTCAAGGTGCCGCTGTACCCGGTCACGCCCATCCTTTCGGTGTTGGCCTGCATCTGGGTGCTCCGCGGCCTGAACTGGTACACGTGGGTGTGGTTCGGCGTCTGGGTCGGTGCCGCGCTGGTGTACTACCTGCTCTGGAGCCGCCATCACAGCGCGCTGAACGACGGGGGTGACGGCTACATCCCCACGGCCGCCGCAGGCGAGGACGACGTGATTCTGGCTCACCCGCCAGAGGAGAAGTCGTGACGGTCGCCGTCGGCTATCTGGCAGGCAAGGGCGGCCGCTCGCCGCTCTACCTCGCGGTGGAAGCGGCGAGAACGCTGGAGACGTCGGTCACCGTGGTCACGGTCGTGCCGCGGCCGTGGATCACCCCGTCGCTCGCCCGTGTGGATGCCGAATACGCCCAGTACGCCGAACAATTGGCGGCAGACTCGGCCAAAGAGGCGCAACAGTGCCTCGATTCGATCGCCGACGGGCTCGACGTCGGCTTTCACAAGGTCGCGCACCGGTCAGCCTCCGCCGGCCTGTTGGAAGCGGTCGACGAGCTCAAAGCCGAAGTGCTGGTGCTGGGTTCAGCCACAGACGGCAAGCTGGGACAGGTCATCGTCGGCTCGACGGCCGATCGGCTGCTGCACTCGTCGTCGATACCGCTGGCCATCAGCCCACGGGGTTACCGCGGCTCGAAGGCCGGCGGGCTGACCCGGATCACGTGCGCCTATCCGGGCACCCCCGACTGCATTGATGCTGTCGAACGCGTTGCGGCACTTGCCGAGAGGCTCGGTGTTCCGATGCGCGTCATCACCTTCGCTGTGCGCGGCCGCACCATGTATCCGCCCGAGGTCGGTCTGCGCGCCGAGGATTCGATCCTCGAGGCGTGGGCGGAGCAGTCACGAGAGGCCTTGGCCCAGTTGAAGGCTGACCGCATCGTCAGCGAGGACACGGTGTTGGAGGTGACCACCGGCTACGCCTGGGATGAAGCCATCGACGCCGCCGACTGGCAGGATGGCGAGTTGCTCGCCCTTGGCACCAGGCCAAGGGGCGGGATCGTCCGGGTGTTCCTGGGATCCCGGGGGGCGAAGATCGTGCGGCACAGCCCGGTACCGGTCCTGGCGCTGCCGGGCTAGTCCCCGCAGCATCTACGGCGAGCAGTCGCGAAAACCCCCAATTTGGGCCGAAACTGGGGGTGTCCGCGTCTGCTCGCGGGAAGAAACTAGTGTCCTGAGTCGTTAATTCGGGTGCAGTAGTTGCCGATGCTGGCGAGGATTTGGTCGGCGGTCTTGGTCCAGACGTAGGGCTTGGGGTTTTCATTCCAGTGCTCGATCCAGGCGCGGATG
>NZ_JACKUK010000035.1 GCF_025822765.1 Mycobacterium barrassiae
CTTTGCTCGAGTGACTTTGACGGGTCTCTCGAAGAATCACGCGATGACCTTCAATCACTCGGCTACGACACGCCGGCGCTACTGATCAGGTCCGACTCGTACACCACTCTGCTGGACGCAACCCGCCACATCACCGAATCGGACGAGTTGGCAGGCGTCGAGATAGCCAAGGTCAACGACTGTCGGCGCTTGCCTCGCACCGACGTAGCTGCCGACCAAACGGCGTCGGTCACGACGTGCAACTCGTCCACAATGAGCAACGAAGGGTTGTAGCCGTGCAACGCGGACGGCTCAGCCGGTAGCACCATCAACGTTGACTCGTTCTCAGGCAACACCAGCTTGTCGGCGTAAATCACGATCCGCTGCGCAAGCTCAGGCGATTCCTTAATGAGCTGAATCGCGTACTTGAGCACATGGCCCGCCTGCTCATGGCTAGACGCGACACACAAAATCTCGCCGTATCGCGGCCCTAGGAACAATTCAGCCAATGCCAGCGCCGCCGCAAGCATCGTCTTGCCATTCGCACGCGGAATAGAAACAAGCGCCGTACGGATGCCCTCGGCATACGAACCGGAGATAATTTCTTTCTGAAACGGAGCAAGCCCGAACCTGCGCCGCTTCCCGTCGTCATCGACGTTCCAGATGTACGTATCTATGAACTTGATGCGCCGTTTTCCGCGATCTAAGGGCCAGTTTTTGAACGTTAACGGGGGAGAAATGACCTGTTGTTTTGGTCCAGCGCGGACAGGCATATACCCCCCCTCAATATTTAGTTATGTGTTCTGACCTGCATCTTTATCGGACCCGATAAAGTTTCCGATCACTCTATGGACGCGCATAAAGTGACGCGGAGAGTAATCCGAACTTTGCCTTGCCATTCGGGTCCGGAGACTTTCGGCCCGGACCTACCCCCCACGTCTATGCCAGATCAGCCCGCTAGGGCTAGTTCAAATTGCCTGGCCCCCCGGTCGCGCACTATGTCCATTTGCTTATGGCATTTAGCGCACATTGGTTGGTAGTGCTTAGGGTCTGCGCTGTAGGGCATGAGCGACGGACTTTTCTTAACGGTGCCCCTTAGCTCGTTTGGGTCGCTGTGGTCGTAAGCCCAATGCTCGGCTTGCTTGCCGCATTCGACGCAATCATGGTTGCTTGCCCTGCCGCGCCGCCGCAGCGTCCGATGGTGCGCCGTCCCGTAGCTCGGTGCCTCGCGCCAAAGCGGATGGTCGGGGCCGAACCGTTTCTTGCGTTGATCGACGGCGATCACGGTGTGCGGGTCGCCGTGCCGCTTAAGCCGCGTGGTGTGCATTCTGCACAGCCCATGTGGCCCGTCGTCGCCCTTGTCGCAGCCGTCGATGGTGCAGATACCACGTTCGGTGCGAATCTTGCGGCCAGCCTCTCCCACGGTGCCGGTGCGATACCAGCGGTGGTAGTGCATCCGGCACCAACCCTTGCCCTGAATGTCTGTCCGGTCGCATCCGGCTACGCTGCATTTCATCTCGCCGCCCCTTTGCGCGCATTACACGACCTGCAAAGAACAGTGATCAGGTCTTCGGTTATCGGCAGTCCCTTGGCTTGCGCCGCCCATGCTTCGGGGCTGTGATCTGCCGTGAGGTCTTCTGCTGACCCGCATGAATTGCAGAACGGCTGCTTAGTGCGTGCGCGCTTTGATAGCCGGTCCCATTGGGTTGTGTAGCCCCTTTTGCGTGGACTCGCCTTAGTGTCCTTAGGCCGGTGCTTAGGGCACCTTGCGCGATCACTTAAGGCTCCGCAGCTGAGGCAGGGCTTAAGTAGCGGCATGCGCTTCTAGTTCCTCTAAGCCGTCAACTAAGGCGAGGATGATCCTGCGAGCGTCACGCGGCGTGCCGAATGGGATTGTGTGTCTGCGCCGCTCACCGCTGGCGCGACTGTGACGCTCTAGCGTCATGCCGTGGTTGCCTTTGTTCACGCTGACGCACCAACGCTCGCCGCCCTTCTCAGGTTCGATAAGGGTTGTGCTCATTTGGTGACCACGCTTGCGACCCCGGCGGCGTAACGCATGAGCCGCGCCTTAGCGGGGCTTACCGCTGTGCTTAGAGGCCTTAATGCGGTGCCTAGCTGTGCGTGTAAGTCGTCGGCGTCGGCGCGGTTTAGGTTGCGTGCGATCACCTGGCCGTCCTTAGCGATGGTGTAGCCCTTCGCGGTTTCGACTACGGCGATCATGCGAGCGCGTCCCAGTTCCGTTCCGGACGACCAGCAAGATAGTCGCTGTGCGCGATCAACAGAGCGCCCAACTCCAACGCCGCGTCAGCGTCGATAGGGAACGTGAACGAGTCCAACATGTTCGCGTAGCCCTGGTGAACGTTGAAGCGCAGACCGACTAGGGCGTTAGGCCCGGAGCCGTTGAGCATCACCTCGAAGCTCTTAGGTGTGATCTGAATGTTGCTGTTGCGGTTGCCTTTTCGCATGACCGTCTTCCCCTCTGATTTGTTGTTAAGTTGTGTTTAGCTGGCCCGCTCAAGCATCCGGGGCTTATCCGGTAGGTATGCCGGATTGCGCGCCAGGTCGGCCCCTTCGCGGCGCTTGCCGTCGTCGCACACGTCGCCGTACGGGTTGCGTAATTTCGTGCCGTAAGGGTCGCTGGCGTAGACCTGTAGCCGCGCCCCGGTGACCGGCCCGCGCATCAACGCCTTGATTTCTGCGTGCTCCTGGTGCTCTATCGCCTGTTCGTTGACGACATAGACGAGGTTGTCCCGGTGCCGGTTGTCCCGGTCGCCGTCGAGATGAGCGACGGTGACGAACTCCCAACTCGCGGGCGGAGCGCCAAGGAACTGGTAGGCGACTAACTCGGCGGCTACCCGGTCGTACACGGTGATCCGTTTGGCCTTGCGGTTGCGCCCGTCGTCGGGGTCGTCAAGGTACTGCCCGAACATGTTCCCGCGTGCGGGCCAGACCGGGCCGCTGTAGTCATTGCGCCCGAATCGGATAAGCCCCTGATGGGGGGTAACGGTGCGGCCCGAAGGTTCGGAGAATAGCCCCGCCTCGTTAAGCATGAGGCCGTTGTGAGCACCGATTACGGGATGCCGTTTGTATCGCTTGCGGGTTATCGGGGTGACGTTCTGTGCGTTGGTGACACTTATGGCATCTACCACAGAAATTACAGAATTTGTATATTCCCTACTATCTACGTTACTCACGGACCCCCCCGTTTTGTATATTAAATGGCTTCATGTGACGCACATCACGAAAAATAGAATGGTCAGGCCGCGAACTTTGCGTCAAACCACGCCTCAATATCGGCGCGCTTCCACACACGCCTACGCCCAATTTTCGCCGACTGGGGTAGCTGCCCTAACCGCTCCCAATACCGAATGGTGTCGATGCTCCGACCGCTGTATTCGGCGATTCCGGCAGCATCAATGAACACAGTGTTTTCTGACATGGCTGTGCCTTCTGGTGTTTCTTTCTGAGTGCCGCCGTTTATCGGCACTTCCCGACCGGGACTGTCCCCTATTGACCACCAGTGGTCCCTGGTACTCGAAATATTACAGGCGGTGTCCGACTTTCCGAAACAATAGAAAGTGCGGATTACTTGAGCACTAAGTCAATCGCGTCCCGTGTCCGGTCGTCCGAATCCGGCCACAAGTGCGAATAGGTATCCAACGTCTCTGTAGCAGACGCGTGCCCTAAGCGGGCCTGCACCGTCTTAACGGACTCCCCGTGCCGGATAAGCAGGCTGGCGTAGTAATGCCGGAGCGTATGCAGGCCGCTCCGTGGGCCCAGCTTCGCGACCTGCGCCACCTTGCGCCAGTGGTAATCAAAGGTTGAGCGAGGAATGGGCTTACCGCGCCACGTAAACACCAGGCCGTCGGGACCGGGCGGATACTGCTGCATATGTTCCTTTAGCGCCGCCACCACGACACCGGGCAACGGAATCGTCCGGTAGCTTGCTCGCGTTTTGAGCGGGCCGAACGTCAGCGGATTGGCCCGGACGAGTTGCTGATCAACCTTCACCGTGCCGCTGCCGTCGCCGGGATTCTCGGGCAGGTTCAGCCGGTCCACCACCAGGCCGAAGCACTCCCCTTTACGCAGCCCAGTACCGGCGGCGAACGTCGCCAACGCATGCCACTCAGCGGGCAACTCGCGCCGCACAATCTCGAACTGTTCGGTCGTCGGCGGCACTACCTCCTTAGGTTCCGCCTTCGGGAGTTTGGTGCCATCGCACGGATTAGACGCAATGCACTTGTCGCGCACCGCATCCTTGAAAATGCCGAACACGACGCCGTGCAAAACCCCGACACTCGACGGTGCCAACTCGACCCCGGCAATCCACGCCTGTATCTCACTCGGGAGGATCGCGGCTATCGGACGGTCGCCGAACACCGGGTAGGCGTGCAGCCGTAAGCGGCTCTCTACGTGATCGCTTGAGGTGCCCCGGTGGACCTGCCGCTTGCGCCACGCCTCCGCGTAGTCGCGGAACGTGACCTGACCCGCAGCGGGGTCAATGTAGTTGCCGGTATGCAAGTCAGAATCAAGCTGCCGCTTGCGCCTGTCTGCATCGGCACGCTTCTCGTACGACGCCGTGAGTTCCCTACCGTCTGGACCGACCCAACGCACGCGCCACCGCCTGCCCTTGCCGTGCAACTTGGTGCAAACCATGCTGCCGGGGGTTTTGAAATGGGTGCGGTCGGTACACCACAGCGCCCCGTCCGCGTTGTCGGCGGGATAGAACACCTGCTCGCCCCTACGGGCGTCACGGTGCCACTGGTCCTCAACACGCGCACCTGCGGATCGCTTTAGCATGATCGGATCGTACGCTGCGCTGCGTAGCGTAAGCGTAGCGAAACGCCGATCTTCGACATAATGCCTGATCAGAACGGGTGAGCGGATGAGTTGGCCTGTAAGCCGGATTCTGTACCGCACCGCCGCGAACTATCACGGCAGCGAGGTGGCGACCATCCATCTGGACACACCGTTGCCGGGTGCCTCAAGCGGCCCACCCGCAGGCTCGGACGAGCAGCCCTCAAACGCCTGCGCGGCCGCACCAGGTGCGGCCTTCTTGGCCTTGCTTCGGGTGGGGTTTGCCTAGCCACTCCGGTCACCCGGAATGCTGGTGCGCTCTTACCGCACCGTTTCACCCTTACCCCCGCCATACCCGAAGGCACGGCGGTGGCGGTCTGTTTTCTGTGGCACTTTCCCGCGAGTCACCTCGGATTGCCGTTAGCAATCACCCTGCTCTGCGAAGTCCGGACTTTCCTCGAACCCTGTCGGGCCCGCGGCCGCCCAGCCAACTCATCCGCTCCATAAACTTAACGCATGGCGCAGGTTCCACCTTCCCGTTATCTGCAGCGGGCAAAGGATCTGGTGGACGCTCGTTACGCCGATGCGATCACGGTCGACGATCTGGCCGCCGCGGCGGGGTTGTCGCGGGCGCATTTCAGCCGGATGTTCACCAAGACGTTCGGAGAATCGCCGCGGGCATACCTGCAGACCCGGCGCCTCGAACGGGCCGCGGCGCTGCTGCGTCACACCGACCGCTCGGTCGCCGACATCTGCGTGATGGTCGGCCTGCAGAGCGTCGGATCGTTCACCACGAGCTTCTCGCGGGTGTACGGCATGCCGCCGGCGGCCTACCGGGCGAGGATGCCGCCGGCCGCGATCTACGCGCGCGTGCCGAGTTGCATCCTGGCGCGGGACACCCGGCCGCCCGCCGACAGCAGGGTGAAGACAGCACACGGGGAGAAGACGGACCGCGACGGGCGACCGTAGCGTCGGGACCATGATGAAAATCGGAAGCGCCCACCTCTGGGTCCACGACCAAGACGTCGCACTGAAATTCTGGACCGAACTGGTCGGTATGGAAGTGCGGCAAGATGTTTCGCTGCCCGACATGGACGACACGTTCCGCTGGCTGACAGTCGGCCCGCCGGGGCAGGACGATGTGTCGATCGTCTTGATGGCGGTGCCGGGTCAACCCGTGATGGACGAGCCGACTCGTAAGCAGGTGCTCGACCTGACGGCGAAAGGCTTCGCGGGCACGGTGTTTCTCGTCACCGACGACATCCAGTCCGACTTCGAGGAGATGAGCGCCCGCGGAGTCGAGTTCACCGAGGAGCCCCATCAGATGCCGTACGGCATCGACTCCGGATTCCGCGATCCGTCCGGAAACAGTGTGCGACTCACCCAATTGGCGCCCCCGCCCGCCAATACTGTCTAGGTGCGCACCTCGACTGCGGCACTGGGTTCGGCGGCCTTCTTCGTCGTCGCGCCCGGAACCTTTGTCGGGCTGGGTCCGTGGCTGATCACCCGGTGGGAGATCCCCGAGTCCAGCCCGCCGCTGCGGGTGGTGTTGGGAGCGGTGTTCGTCGTCGTCGGCTTGATCCCGCCCGTCCATGCGTTCATCCAATTCGTCAAAGCGGGCGGGACACCGATGCCCGCTGCGCCGACCGAGCGGCTGGTGGTCACCGGTTTCAACCGCTTCGTGCGTAACCCGATGTACGTCGGACTGCTGGTCGCGATTCTGGGCCAGGCACTGCTCTTCGACAGCCCGTGGCTGGTGGTCTACGCGCTCATCGGGTGGATCGTCACCGCCTCGTTCGTGCATTGGTACGAGGAACCGACGCTGGTGCGCACCTACGGTGCGCAGTACGAGGAGTACCGCCGCAACGTGCCCGCGTGGACGCCGCGCCGGATCCCGTGGCGCCCCGCGTAGGGATCTCACGTCCGGCCGGTCGTGACCGTCTACAAGATATGAACACTCGACAGTGCGTCATCGACAGCCCACTGGATGAGCTGACCCTGGTCGCCGACGACAACGCTCTGACCGGTGTGTACTTCCGGCAGTACTGGCGTCGACCGGATCGAGCCGCACTCGGTCCTCGCGTCGAGGCGCACTCCGATGCCGTCTTCTCCGAGGCGCAGATGCAGCTGACGAGCTACCTTGCCGGCGACCGCGCCGACTTCGACCTGGCGGTCCGGCCCCAGGGTGACGAACGTCAGCAGCGCGTCTGGGGCATGCTCACCGCGATCCCCTACGGCGGCACGGTCACCTACGGAGAACTCGCCGCCGCCCTCGACGACGGGACGACGGCGCAGGAGGTCGGGCAGGCGGTCGGGCGCAACCCGTTGTGCATCATCGTCCCGTGTCACCGGGTCATCGGCAGCAACGGGCAACTGACCGGCTACGCGGGCGGCCTTCGGCGCAAGCAGTTCCTCCTCGAACTCGAGGAGCCCGCCGATGTGAAGGCGGCGAGGTTGTTCTGATGTCCGATTGGCACAGGCGCGTCGAGTCGGGCGACTGGGAGGCAATCACCGCTGAGCTCAACGACTTCGGGGGTGCGTTGCTACCCAAGCTGCTCACCGACCGCGAAGCTGCGGCCATCCAGCGGCTGTACCCCGACGACCACCTTTTCCGCTCGACTATCGACATGGGCAGATACCGCTTCGGCGAGGGAGAGTACCGATACTTCCACCAGCCCTACCCCGAACCGATGGAGGCGCTCAAGCAGGCGCTGTACCCGCGGCTGCTGCCGATCGCCCGGGACTGGTGGTCGAAGCTCGGCCGGGAGTGCCCGTGGCCCGACACCCTCGACGACTGGTTCGAGATGTGCCACGCGGCCGGTCAGCAGAAGTCGACCGCGACACTGCTCAAGTACGGAGCCGGCGATTGGAACGCGCTGCACCGAGACCTGTACGGCGAGTTGGTGTTTCCCTTACAGGTCGTCATCAGCCTGAGTGAGCCGGACGTCGACCACACAGGCGGTGAGTTCCTGCTCGTCGAACAGCGTCCCCGTGCGCAGTCCCGTGGCACGGCGGCCCTGCTGCCACGCGGACACGGATTCGTGTTCACCACCCGAGAACGCCCGGTGCGGTCGGCGCGCGGCTGGTCTGCGTCACCGGTACGCCACGGTGTCTCCGCGGTGCGCTCCGGCAGCCGGTTCACGCTCGGTCTGGTCTTCCACGATGCGGCGTGAAACATGAAGCGCTACACGTTGAGCCGTGCCGACGGCACGCGGTATGCGTCGTCGCGGCCGGGGACCATCGGCGGCCATCGCGCCACGCGGATCTACGGTCTCCTCGACTGCCCTTCGGCGCGACGTGCGATCGACGACGGCGGCTACGTCAGGAATCGCGTGTTTTTCGCCGACGAACCGACAGCCGTCGCGGCGGGTTATCGGCCGTGCGCGCGATGTCTGCCGGACCGCTACCGCGAGTGGAAATCCAGCGGCTAACTGCGCCGTCGTAGCACGATCACATTGTCGTGCCAGATGAACGGCTCCCTGTCGGGCCAGTTCACCTCTCGCTCGACCACTTTTATCTGCGCCGGCTCCCAGTCCTCCTCCGGCAGATTCAGTGACGCGACGACTTCCTCCGGGCTCAGGAAGATGTGGCGGTGGTCGTCCAGCTTCGTATCCCCGGGCGGCGGCCCGCTGTGATCCACAATCAGCAGCGTGCCGCCCGGCCTGATGGCCTCGGCCGCCCGCCGGAATACGCGCGTGCGGTCCAGCGGCAGGGTGGAATGAAAGAAGTGGGCGCTCACCAGGTCGAATTCGCCGTCCGGAAACGTCTCCGAGAGGTTGTGCTGCTGGAAGTCGATGCGATCCAGCACGCCACGCGCCTCGGCTGCCGCACGCGCACGCTGTAGAGCGGTGTCCGAGATGTCCACCGCGACGACGTTCCAGCCACGCTCGGCCAGCCACACGGAGTCGGCTCCCTCGCCGCAGCCGAGGTCGAGCGCGCGCCCGATCGGCAGGTCGGAAGCCACCTCGGCGAGACGGAGGTTGACTCGCCCGCTCCACACTCGTTCACGTTCGCCGTAGTGCTGTTCCCAGTGCTCTTTTGCGTCAGGCGTTGACACGACTTCTCCCTTCAGGAACGGCCAGACCAACATCGTCGGCCATCAAACTCTGGACCACTGCGATATCCATGCCTCCACCTTGCAGGCATACTCCCCAAAGTGCCAAGCTTTGTTGCCATGGAGGCAAATGACGAGGAGAGTGTCGACCTGCGAGTGCGTCGACGCCTCCGTGAGCTGCGTATGCAGCGGGGTCTCACCCTGGAGGAGGTGGCGCGCCGATCCAGCATCGACGTGTCGACGTTGAGTCGCCTCGAGTCCGGCAAGCGACGGCTGGCACTCGACCACCTGCCCCGGCTGGCCGCCGCGCTCGCGGTGAGCACTGACGAACTGCTGCGTACACCCGAGGTGGAAGATCCACGCGTCCACGCGAATTCACATGTCAGGCACGGAATCACCTACTGGCCGTTGACCCGGCAAGCTGCGGGAGGGTTGCACGCGTACAAGATCAGGATCAGCGCCCGACGGCGTACGCCTCCCGCTGAGCTACCGGTTCACGAAGGCCAGGAGTGGATGTATGTGCTGTCCGGTCAGGTGCGACTGATTCTGGGCGACCGCGATTTCACGGTCAAACCCGGTGAGGCTGTCGAGTTCTCGACGTGGACTCCCCACTGGTTCGGTGTCGTCGACGGTCCGGCCGAGGCGATCACGATATTCGGTGTGCACGGCGAGCGGCTGCACCTGCACGGGTGACGCCGCCGTTCAGCGGGAGTACTACTCGTGTTGCCAGCCTCCGAGCGACAATGTCGCTACGAGGCTGGCACACCGCCATATTGGTCCGCCGAGCTCACGTCGTCACTTACCAGGTCTCACCTAGCTCAGGTAGGACGTCTGATTGACCAGCCGCACCGACGCCGCACCGTCGGGATAGAACTCGGCGATCGACAGCGACGCCAGGTCGAGATGCATGCGGTAGAGAACGCTCGGCCCCGCGTCGAGCGCCATGCGCAGCAGCGTCTTGATGGGCGTCACATGCGATACCACCAGCACCGTTTCCCCCGGGTGCTCGGCGATGATCCGCGCCCGCGCCCGTCCCACCCGCTCGGCCGCGGCGTCGAAGCTCTCGCCGTCGGGCGGCGACACGCTGGTATCGCGCAGCCAGCGTCGGTGTAGCGCCGGATCGCGTTCAGCGGCCTCGCTGAACGTCAGCCCCTCCCAGCCACCGAAGTCGGTCTCGATCAGATCGGCCTCGACGGTGACGTCGAGACCGAGCGCTTTGGCCGCCGCCTCGGCAGTGTCGTACGCGCGTTGCAGCGGCGACGTGATGACGGCGGCGACACCGCCCTTCTCCGCCACGAACTGCGCGGCCGCTTCAGCCTGGCGACGGCCGAGTTCCGTCAGCGCCGGATTGCCGCGGCCCGAATACCTTCGCTCGACCGACAATTCGGTCTGCCCGTGGCGCAGCAGCAGGAACCGGGTCGGCGCACCACGCGCCCCGGTCCAGCCTGCGGGGTTGGAGTGCTTCTCCGACTTGGCTTCCGGCGCCGATGTTTCGGCCTCCAGTTCGGCGGCCGCATCCATCGCTTCGTTGGCCAACCGGTCGGCATGACTGTTTCTCGCCCGCGGAACCCAGGTGTAGGTGACGCGGTCGAATCGCTGAGCCAACGCGCTGGCCTGCTGATGCAGCGGCGCCATGTCGGGATGCTTGACCTTCCAGCGCCCTGACATCTGCTCCACCACCAACTTGGAGTCCATGTTCACGTCGACCTCGGAGGCACCCAGGTTCGCGGCTTCCTCCAGACCGGCGATCAGGCCGCTGTACTCGGCGACGTTGTTGGACGCGTGGCCGATCGCCTGTTTACGTTCGGCGAGCACAGTCTTGTGGTCCGCAGTCCACACCACCGCGCCGTAGCCTGCGGGCCCCGGGTTGCCGCGCGATCCGCCGTCGGCCTCGACGATGACCTTCATGCGCCGGTCCCCTTGACCCGCAACAGGATTGCGCCGCACTCCGGGCACCTCAGCACGTCGTCGTCGGCGGCGGCGGAGATCCTCGCCAGTTCACCCCGGTCGATCTCGATCCGGCAGGCACCGCACCGGCCGCCCTGCAGCAGACCCGCACCCGCACCGCCGCGGGCACGCTGACGCTCGTACAGGGCCACCAGGTCGGCGTCCAGCCCGGTGACCAGTTCCTCGCGCCGCGACAGGGATTGGTGACGCTGACGGTCGAGATCGTCGAGCGCGTCATCGCACGCCTTCTGCGCCTCCCCCAGCTCCTTCTGCAACTCGTCGATCTTCGTCAGCTCGGCCGACTGCTGGGTCTGCAGTTCCTCGCGGCGTTCCATGACCTCCAGCAGCGAATCCTCCAGCGAGGCCTGCCTGCGCTCCAGCGTCTCCAGCTCGTGCTGTAACTCGGTGAGCTGCTTGGCATCCGTGGCCCCGGAGTCCAGCAGCTTGCGGTCGCGGTCCTCGCGCTGACGGACCGCATCGATTTCGGACTCGAACTTCGTCACCTGCTCGTCGAGGTCTTCCAGCGCGATCTGCAAGGCGGCCAGCCGGTCGTTGGCCTCGCTGTGCCTCGCCTGGATCTCCTCCAGTCGCTTGGACTCGGCGAGGTTGCCGGCCCGGTGCTCGATGCGGCCCAGCTCAGCGTCGAGCTCCGCCAATTCGAGCAGCGAACGTTGTTGCACTACTTCAGCTTTCATGCCTCGTTCTCTCGACATTCCATGGGTCAGTACGAACCGCTGACACTCGCACGGGTAATGCGTCACCGAAATGACCACGTAGCACGTCGGCCGCCTGACGACACCACGGGTATTCACTCGCCCAGTGTGCGACGTCGACAAGCGCCACGTCGGATACCCGCCGGTGCTCGTCGGCGGGATGGTGCCTCAGGTCCGCGGTCACGTAGGCCTGCACGCCAGCGCGTGCCACCGCGTCGAGCAGCGAGTCACCGGCGCCACCGCAGACCGCCACCCGCGACACCGTGGTCTCGGCGTCTCCGGAGGCGCGGATGCCCCATGACGTGGCAGGCAGCGCATCGTGCACCCGCGAGACGAAGGTCGACAGTCGTTCCGGCCGCGGAAGTGAGGCGATGCGGCCCAGCCCGACGCCGCCTGGCAGGGGCGCGAGCTCGAAGACGTCGAACGCGGGTTCCTCGTAGGGGTGTGCGGTGCGCATCGCCGCCAGTACATGACCGCGGATCCGGGACGGAGCGATCACCTCGACCCGTTCCTCGGGCACGCGCTCGACGGTGCCGACGGTGCCGATGGCCGGCGCCGCCCCGTCGTGCGGCAGGAACTGGCCGATGCCTGTCGCGCTCCAGCTGCAGTGCGAGTAGTCACCAATCTGCCCGGCGCCGACGTCGAACATCGCGTTGCGTACCGCGTCGGCGTTTTCGGTCGGCACGAAGACCACCCACTTGTCCAGACCCGCACCGGTGGGGATCGGGGCGAGGACCTCCTCGACCGTCAGTCCCAGCGCGTCGGCCAACGCGTCCGACACTCCGGGCGATGCGGCGTCGGCGTTGGTGTGCGCGGTGAACAGCGCCCGTCCGGTGCGGATCATCTGGTGCAGCAGCGCACCTTTGGCGGTGTCGGCGGCGACGGTGTCGACCCCGCGCAGCAGCAGCGGATGGTGCGCGAGCAGCAACCCGCCGTCGGGGACCTCGGCGACGACAGCGGCGGTGGCGTCGACGGCGACCGTCACCGTCTCGACGGTCTCCGACGGGTCGCCGCAGACCAGACCGACCGAATCCCAGTCCTGGGCGAGATTCGGCGGATAGGCCGCCTCGAGCACGTCGATGACGTCGCAGAGCCGCACGCTCACCACATCACCTCGGCCATCGCCTCGACGAGCGCCGGCCACTCGGGCCGCACCGCCACACGCAGGAACTGGCCGTCGAGTCCGACGAAGGTGTCACACCGCCGCACTGCAATGCCCTTGCCGTCGAGGTGCTTTCGCATCAGCTCGGCATCCGCAACCGTGAAGAGCACAAAGGGCGCACATCCGTCAACGACATTTGCCCCGATGCTAGTCAGCCCGTCGACCATCTCGGCACGCAGGCGGCGCAGGCGTAGTGCACCGCGGTCGGCCTCGGCGACGGCCTCCGGGCTGCTGCACGCGGTGATGGCCTCCAATTGCAGGGTGCCCAGCGGCCAGTGCGGGCGGCGCGCGGTCAGCCGTTCGAGCAGATCGGGCGGGCCGAGGGCATAGCCGACGCGCAGGCCGGCCAGCGCCCACGTTTTGGTCAGGCTGCGCAGCACCACCACATCGGGCAGCGCCTCGGCCGCCAGCGACTCCGTTTCATCGGGCACCGCGTCCGCGAACGCCTCGTCGACGACGATGACGCGCCCCGGCCGGCGCAGCGCGGTGATCTGCTCGCGGGTGTGCAGCACCGACGTCGGGTTGGTCGGGTTACCGATGATGACGAGGTCCGCGTCGTCGGGCACCGGGCCGTCGGACAGGTGAAAGGGCGGCGCGAGCACGACGTGCCCGAACGGGACACCGGCCGCGGCCAGGGCGACCTCGGGCTCGGTGAAAGACGGGGCGATCAGAGCCGCGGTCCGCGGCTGCAGCTCGGGCAGCAGGGCGAACCCTTCGGCGGCCCCGGCGAGCAGGGCGACCTCGTCGACGCCGCGGCCGTGTCTGGCGGCGACGGCCTCCCGGGCGCGCTGCTCGTCGGCGGCGCTGGGGTACCTGCCGAGATCGGCCATTCGGGCGGCGAGCCGGCCGACCAGCCACGACGGCGGCTGATCTGCGCGGACGTTGACGGCAAAGTCCAGCATGCCCGGGCCTGCGGCCTGGTCGCCGTGATAGCGCGCCCCCGGGCGGGATTGGCTTGCCACATCACGACACTAGTGGGCCGTACGGGACAATGAGATTGTGACGGCACGCCCGCAGCTGGTGATCTTCGACCTCGACGGCACCCTGACCGATTCTGCGCAGGGCATCGTGGCCAGCTTCCGTCATGCATTGGGCACGGTCGGCGCCTCCGTTCCCGAGGGCGACCTCGCCGCCTTGATCGTCGGCCCACCCATGCACCACACGCTGCAGGAGATGGGTCTCGGCGACGACGCTGACGACGCGATCGCCGCGTACCGGGAGGACTACCTGGCCCGCGGCTGGGCGATGAATCGCCCGTTCGACGGCATCCCGGCATTGCTGGCCGACCTGCAGTCCGCGGAGGTCCGGCTGGCCGTGGCCACCTCGAAGGCCGAGCCGACCGCGCAGCGCATCCTCGCCCACTTCGGCCTCGACGGTCACTTCGAGGTCATCGCGGGCGCCAGCGTCGACGGCTTGCGCGCCACCAAGTCCGAGGTCGTCAAGCACGCACTCGTACAGCTCGAGCCGCTGCCGGAGCGGGTGCTGATGATCGGCGACCGATCACACGACGTCGAGGGCGCCGCGGAGCACGGCATCGACACCGTGGTGGTCGGCTGGGGCTACGGCCGGAGAGACTTCGACGGCCCCGACGCGGTCACCGCCCATGCCCACGTCGCGACCGTGGACGACTTGCGGGAGGTGCTGGGTGTCTGAGGCCTACCGACTGCACATCACGTTCATCTGCTCGGGCAACATCTGCCGCTCGCCGATGGCGGAGAAGATGTTCGCGCATCAGATCCGCGAGCGTGGCCTGGCCGACGCGGTCCGTGTGACGAGCGCAGGAACCGGCGGCTGGCATCAAGGTGAGCCTGCGGACCGCCGAGCCAGTCACGTGCTGCGCTCACACGGCTATCCCACGTCGCACCGTGCCACGCAGATCACCGACGACCACCTGTCCGCCGACCTCGTCATCGCGCTGGGGCGCAACCACGCCAGGATGTTGCGGGAGATGGGTGTGGACGCGGACCGGGTGCGGATGCTGCGGTCGTTCGACCCGCGCTCAGGGGCGCACCCGCACGACGTCGAGGATCCCTACTACGGCGACCACGACGACTTCGAGGACGTCTTCGCGGTGATCGACGCGGCGCTGCCCGGCCTGCACCAGTGGGTCGACGAGCAACTCGCCGACCGGGGAATCGCAAGCTGATGAAGCGCTGGGCCTTCTTGTTCAGGCCATCCTGGTTGGCCCTGCTCGTCGTGGTGCTCGCGTTCGCCTACCTGTGTTTCACAGTGTTGGCGCCGTGGCAGCTGGGCAAGAACACCAAGACGTCGCGGGAGAACGCCCAGATCGCCAACTCGGCGTCCGCTGACCCGGTACCGGTGACAACGCTGCTACCGCAACAGGATTCGTCTGCACCCGACGAGCAGTGGCGTCGCGTCACCGCGACCGGAAGGTATCTGCCCGACCATCAGGTGGTGGCCCGGTTGCGGGTCGTCGACAGCGAACCCGCATTCGAGGTGCTGGTGCCCTTCGCGGTCGACGGTGGGCCGACCGTGCTCGTCGACCGCGGTTACGTTCGTCCCGAGGGCGGCTCGCGGGTGCCCGACATCCCCGCGCCGCCGACGGGGCCCGTGACCATCACCGCGCGGCTGCGGGATTCCGAAGGGGCGGTACCGGACAAGGAGCCGTTCCGCGAGGACGGCGTCCAGCAGGTGTACTCGATCAACACCGAACAGATCGCCGAGCTCACCGGTGTGCCGCTCACGGGCTCGTATCTGCAGCTGGTCGAGGATCAGCCCGGCGGACTCGGCGTCATCGGGCTCCCCCACCTCGACGCAGGACCCTTCCTCTCGTACGGCATCCAGTGGATCGCGTTCGGCATCATCGCGCCGATCGGCCTGGCGTACTTCGTGCGCGCCGAAATTCAGCAGCGTCGACGGGAGAAGGCCGCCAAGGAGGCGGCGGACGCGGCGCCGGACGCGCCCCTCACCACCGAGGCGAAGCTCGCCGACCGCTACGGCAAGCGGCGCTGAGACCCATCGCCAGCACGGCAGCGGCGACCTGCACCGCCCGTGACAGGCGCACGGCCCGATTGAGGTCGACGATCGTCGGAGCCGGGCCGTCGCCGAGGGTGGGGCGGATCTCGAGTTCGTGGGCGTACTGGGTGGGGCCGCCCAACCGCACACCGAGCGCGCCGGCGAAGGCGGCCTCGACCACGCCCGCGTTGGGGCTGGGGTGACGGGCCGCGTCGCGGCGCCACGCCCGCCACGCGCCGAGCGGTGAACCACCGACCAGCGGTGCGCACACGATGACGAGGACCGCGGTGACCCGGGCGGCGACGAAGTTGGCGGCGTCGTCGAAACGGGCTGCGGCCCAGCCGAACCGGGCATACCGCGGCGACCGGTGACCGATCATCGCGTCCAGGGTGTTAGCGCCTCGGTAGACGAGTATCGCGGGGACCCCGCCGACGGCGCCCCACAGCAACGGCGCGACCTGCGCATCGGAGGTGTTCTCCGCGACCGATTCCAGCGCCGCCCGCGCGAGGCCGTCGGCGTCGAGAACCGACGGATCGCGTCCGCACAGCGACGGCAGCAGGCGCCGGGCGGCCTCCACGTCGCCCTGCCCGAGGTGCGCCGCCATCTGCTCGCCGGTGCGGGCGAGCGACGTGCCGCCCAGCGTCACGAAGGTCGCCGTCGCCATGAGCGCGGGTTGTCCCGTGCGCCCTGCGGCCCGTTGGCTGAAGATCCCGGCGACACCCAGCGCCGCGAGCAGTGCGGCGGTGTGGACCACGCCGGCGCCGCGGGTGTCGGCGTAGGTCAGCCGCTCGAAAGCCGCTGCGCCACGGCCGAACAGCGCGACCGGATGGCCGCGACGGGGATCGCCGAACAGCAGGTCGGCCAACCAACCGATCGCCATGCCGGCGACACGGCCTTGGCGGCGGGGCACGAACACCCCGGCAGCGTCTCATACAGCGTTGTCATCGAATTCAGACGGTGCGGCGTTCATGATTGATGAAGGCCCAACAGAGGAGTCGATGATGACGTTCCCGGCCCTGAATCACGTCGCGCTGACGGTGCGTGACCTCGAAGTGAGCGCCCCCTGGTACCGGCAGCTGATCGGCGCCGACCCCCTGATCGACGAGCACACCGCCGCCGGCTTCCGGCATCTGGTGTGGGCCTTCGACAACGGGACGCTGTTCGGCATCCACGAACACGACCGGAAGGCCCCCGACGAACGCTTCACCGAGTTCCGGGCGGGGCTGGATCACGTCGGCTTCGGATGCGTGGACCGCGCGGCGCTCGAGCAATGGGTTCAACGACTGGACGGCCTCGGTGTCGAGCACAGCGGCATCGTCGATGAGAGCTACGGGTCGGGGCTGAGCTTCCGCGATCCTGACGGCATCGCGCTGGAGTTCTTCGCGCCGCCTAGCTGAGCGTGACGACGATGCCCGACGCCGGATCCACCTTGCCGTCGAGCAGCTCGAGGTAGGCCCGCTGGATCTCGTTCTCGGTCGAAATCCGTTGGACGCGCAGCCAACCGGCGGCCCACTGCGCGAACGGCGCCCACGCCTCGGCGACTTTTCGGTCCAGCTCGGCGGTTCCCCAGTCGTTGCCGCGCTTGGTGATCCGGTCCGGCGCGAAGAACAGTACCGGGCTTGGCCCCGCGAGTTCGCCTGCGCCGGGCGACATTTGGGTCCAGTGGGTGGCGCCGACGGTGGCGCTGTGGGCCAGGCGGTCACCGTAGTGGGCGTGGACGCCGCTGCGCACCGTGCCGTCGCCCGAGATATCGACGTAGACCGCGCGATCGCCGGGTAGCTCGGTGACCGCGTCGTACAGGGACACCGAGTCGTAGATGTCCAGGTCCTCGACGAACGCGCGGTTGCCGTTCGAGGTGAGGCCCACGACGTTGATTCCGTCGCGCTTGGCCAGCAGGTACGCCGCGATGATGGCCGTCTTCGACGAGGCGCTGGAGATGACGATGGTGTCTGCGCCGAAGAAGTTCTCGTCGGCCAGGAAGTCGTCGATGAGGAACGACGTGAAGAACAGCGGGAAGAACAGGATGTGTTCGGCCTCGCGATCGGCCGAGTAGACGGGGTCGGTCTCGACGTCGCGGTACCCCTGATAGGCCGACGGCAGGTCGGTGCGGTGCGGCGCCGCGTCGAAGAAGCCCTTCGCGTCTACGCGGGATGGGGTGACCACGAGGTGGCTGGCGCACGGCAGGTAGCCGTAGACCCGCATGCCTTGGCGCAGACCGGAATTCCGCGTCTCCTCGACGTGTGCGTATCCCCAGACGTTCAGCTTTCCCCAGTCCGGGTCCGAGGCCGGGAAGAACGCCCAGTAGTTCATCGCATCGCCGAAGACGGCGTAGGTGATGTTGTTCGCGGTCAGGCCAAACGATTCGACGCGGAGCAGCGCCTCGCCGTCGGCCAGCGAGGGCGGGTCACCATGGACGATGCGGGTGTCGTGCAGGTCCTTGCGGTTGAGTTCGAGGTCCACGCGGTCAGCCTCGCACAACCGCGGGGTCGCCATTGCCGTCGTCAGGCACGCGTAGGGGAAGACGCCTCGGCGTCGTGCACCACCACACAGCACCGGTCGGGATCCGGATCGAGTTCGGCGCGCGCCTGCCGATGACCGCAACCCTCGATCACGCCCTCGACGAGCCTCAGGTTCAGCCCGCACACGAGGTCTCGGTGATCCTGGGCGACCAGGTGGAACGGGCAATTCCGCAGCGTGATCCGGGTGTCGTCGACGCGGGGCAGATAGCCGCGCGCCACCAGTGCCGCCACCACGTCGCCGTCGGCTTCGACGCCGGCGCGCCGGCCTGACTGGTGCGCGGCACTGTTTATCGCCTGTTGCACCGCTCCGCTGTCGTCCTGTTCGACGGATGCCACGAGGAGGGATGCCAGCAGTTGGTAGTCACGGGGCGGCACGCTGACGGTGATCTCGTGCGCGGCCCGCGCGTACAACTTGGCGGGGCGTCCGGCCCCGGGCCCTCCGCGCCCGGCCGGTCGTTGATAGCTGACCGTCAGCAGGCCGGCCTCCGCCAATTTGTCGAGATGGTAGGCCGCCAGCGTGCGTCCGATCGATGCCGCGACCGCGGCCTGTTCCCGCGAAACCGGCCCGTCGTGCTGGATGACGTACTCGTACAACTGTCGCCGCAACGGGTCATCCAGGTGACTAAGACCGTTCAGTGCGGCCAGGTCACGGGGCTGGATGGACATGCCTCGACTCTAACACCAAAAACTATTGACAAATGTACGGGACGGGCAGATTCTAAAACTAGTTTTGATTGGTTTTACAAAGGAGTTGATATGACCGCCTCAGCGCTACCCCACTCAGCCCATGGCTCCTCGGAGCTACTGCAGCGCGCCCGCTCGGATCCGGCGTACGCGGCGTTCCTGACACTGCGGATCGGATTCACCGTGCTACCGATCCTGATGGGCGTCGACAAGTTCACCAACAAGCTCGTCAACTGGGAGTCTTATCTGGCGCCGTGGATCGTCGATGTGAGTCCGATCGGTGCGCATCAGGTCATGCTCATCGTCGGGGCGATCGAGATCCTCGCCGGCATCGCCGTCGCCATCAAGCCGCGGTACGCCGCCTACGTGGTCGCCGCCTGGCTGGCCGGCATCATCGTCAACCTGCTGACGTATCCAGGTTTCTACGACATAGCCCTGCGCGACTTCGGGCTGATGCTCGCCGCACTGACATTGGGCGGCCTCGCATCGGTCTACGATCCGGCCTGGCATCGCCACCCGGATACCGATTCGACTGTCGCATAACCGATCCCGCGCTGCAACCCTCCGGCAACCGGTTGCGACTAGCCTGGGAGACGTCATGAGTCGACGACTGAGCGTCCAGGTGCGCCGGATCTATGACCCGGTGCTGCCGGAGGACGGCACGCGGGTGCTGGTCGATCGGATCTGGCCGCGCGGCGTGAGCAAGGTCCGCGCGCACCTCGACGAATGGTGTAAGGACGTCGCACCGTCCACCGAACTGCGCAAGTGGTACGGCCACGATCCCTCGCTGTTCGGCGAGTTCACGCTCCGCTACCGCGACGAACTCGCCGATGCCACGCGGGCCGCCGCGCTCGCGCATCTGCGCGACCTGGCGAAAAAACAACCGCTGACGCTGCTCACCGCCACCAAGAGTGCCGACCTCAGCGAGGCGGCCGTCCTAGCCGATCTCATCGGAGGGTCATGAGCGGTCAACGTCCGGCCGTCGAGGCGCTCGGTGATCACGAATATCTTGTCCGGTTCGAACAGGACGAGGACAGCGTGGTGGTGCGCGTGTTCGCCGACCCGGCAGTCGTCGCCCAGATCGCCGACGACGAGCAGCGAGTCGTGGAAGCGACCGCGACCTACCTCGTCGCGCGCCAACTCCCTGTCGACCTACCCGAGCAGGTCAACCTCGATGAGGTTGCCGCAGCCTACGACAGCTACGTCGAGGATCTGCACCGCGAGTTGACGCCTCCATCTTGACAGCTCTGCTGCGTAACGAGTTATGGGACAAGGGGTTTCCTCAACGCACGGGTGGCCACGGGCTCAGCCCTTGCGCTTCCGTGTGATCGGTGTCGACGCTAACGCCTTGGCGCGCTTTGCCGCCCGGCGTTCCTTGATCGATTGTGTGGGCTTTCGAAGACTCTTGCCCGGGGATTTGTCAGCCATTGTCGCTCCTTGATCGAAGTGGCAACCACCAGCAACTACCTGAGCCCGACCATACGTAGGAAGGCCCGCTCCCCCGTTTGTCGGATTTGCACAACGCGGCTCCAGCGAGTTGTCCGATCTCCAGCACACATTCGCAGCGGGGCGACACCACCATGGAGATACAGACGCCGCAGGGCGAATTGACCGCGCTGCATTCAGGTCTCAACACCGAGACTTCTGAGGGTCTTGACGTCGAGGGAGGAATTGGCATGCCGGTTAGTCGTGTGTGGATCTCGCCGCAGGCGGAATCGCGGTTGCAGCGGGAACTTGGCACACTGCGATTTCTGTTCTCCGCCGGAATCGAGGACGAATCCGATGAGAACACCTTCGCCGTCCGCCGCGCCTGGGAGAAACGGATGCAGCAGATTCACGATCTGTTGATCAACGCGGTCGTCGGCGAGGACCCGCCCTACGAAGGGATCGCCGAACCCGGCATGGTGGTGACGATTCGCTACGACGCCACCGGTGACACCGAGACGTTCCTTCTTGGTGTGCATGACGCCGAGTACTCCGATGTGCCGGTGTATGCCATCGACTCGCCGATCGGTGCCGCCATCGCGGGCGCACAGCCAGGTGAACGCCGCATCTACCAACACCCCACCGGCACCGCGCTGGTGGTCAAGCTGCTCGACGCGGTGCCCTACGGGCTGCACGCCGTCGATCTGACGTCAGCCTCACCGTAATGAGAGCGCAGGGAAGCCCATGCCTACTGCACCGACTTACGCCGCACTGTATGACCGACTCAGAAGGGCACACCGCCGCATTCGCGAACTCGAGGCCCGCCAGGCTGCGCTGATCACCCGAAGTGGAATGTCCAAAAACGTGGTGGGCGCGGACGGTATCGAACCGCCGACCGCTGGTGTGTAAAACCAGAGCTCTACCACTGAGCTACGCGCCCTTGCACGGGAAAAGTACACGCCGCCGCCGTGAGACACGAAATGACGACGGTGAGACACGAAATCCGTCAGTCGGATTGAAGCGCTGCGAGTGCCTCTTTCCACACCGTCTGATCGCGCGGCTCCCCGGGCTGTTTCATCTCGGCGAAGCGGACTTTGCCTGAGCGGTCGACCACAAAGGTCCCACGGTTGGCGAAGCCGGCGTCGTCGTTGAACACGCCGTAGGCCTGCGCCACTGCGCCGTGCGGCCAGAAGTCCGACAACACCGGGAACAGGAAGCCGCTCTCGGTGGCCCAGACCTTGTGGGTCGGCGGCGGGCCCACCGAGATGGCCAGCGTCGCCGTGTCGTCGTTCTCGTAGTTCGGCAGGTTGTCCCGGATCTCGTCGAGTTCGCCCTGACAGATCCCGGTGAACGCCAGCGGGAAGAACACCAGCAGCACGTTCTTGTTGCCCCGGAAGTCGCTCAGCGTGACGGGCTGCCCGTTCTGGTCCTTGAGGGTGAAGTCCGGCGCCTCGGCTCCGACCTCGATCACCGCATCACCGCCTACCTGCCGCTTTCGACTTCGGTTGCACCAGCCTGCTCGCGATCCAGTCGCCCAGATTCGCCGACGAGGTCTGCATCAGACCCGCAGTCGGCGCGGACTCGGCGATCTCGGCGGGCTGCACGTGGCCGGGCTTACCCGTCTTCGGGGTGATCACCCAGATGACGCCATCGTCGGCCAGCGGCGTGATGGCGTCCATCAGACGGTCGACCAGGTCGCCATCGTCATCGCGCCACCACAGCAGAACGACGTCGATCACCTCGTCGGCGTCTTCGTCGAGCAGCTCACCGCCGCACGCGTCTTCGATGTCGGCCCGGATGTCGTCGTCGGTGTCCTCGTCCCAGCCCAACTCCTGCACAACCTGATCTTTTTGGATGCCCAGTCTTCGGGCGTAGTTCGGGGCGTCGTCCGCCGCGACCACGGTCGGTCCTCCTTCAGCCTGCTCGGCGCGTTGTGCGTCCAGCCCTATCGTCGCACGACCAGCCTCTCCAGCAACTCACTGGCAGCCAGGTTCGTCGATCTAAGTCAATATGCCGCATCGCAGAGGTTCAGCGCTGTGGTCTTGGAGTCGTTCAGTCGAGTGATCGCGGCGTTGAATTCATCGGGCCCGTAATTGCCCGCGATCGCCACGGCCAGGCCCCGCGCGGCGTCCACCCATTCGTGCATCGCGTCCTTCAGCTCGGGCATCAGCGGATCCTTGATGCTGCCTGCGACCAGGTCAGCGCTGTGGTTGAGCGCATCGATCGCCGGTCTCGTCTTGGAGCCGGCGTTGGCGGCGCTCTCGTTGAAGGCGTCGACGTACGCGTTGACGGCGGTGATCGCGTCGACGCTGCTGGTGCTCAGCGACTCACACGACGTGTGCACAGCCTCCCGGGTGAGTGACTCCTGCCGCTCGGACTCGCGCGAGCTGGAACTGGCGGCCGACTCCGCGATCGACGCCGACACCGACGCCTTGTAGACGGGAGCATCAGCGGCGTCGACCGACGCCGTGCCCTGCACAACGCTGCTACAGCCCACGATGATCATCGCGGTGACGGCCGAACTGCCCACCACGAGTGCGGCGACCCGCAGCCGCTTCGGACACAGCCAACCGGTCACCACGGCTGCAGACGTTACCGGGTTCCATCCGCAATCGCGGGTTCATTCCAGTCGGCACCCCCAGCGGTGCGCGTGGTGCAGGATTGGAGAAGGATGGAGAAGCGGAAAACATCCGCGTCGACCATCCCGGCACGTACCCGCCTAACAAGGAGCGGAAGTTGACCACCGAGTTCGCGCGCCAAGACCTGGCCCAAAACTCCGGCAGTGCAGCAGAACCCGACCGGGTTCGCGTCATTCGTGAAGGTGTCGCTTCGTATCTGCCCGATATCGACACCGAAGAGACCAGCGAGTGGCTGGAGTCGTTCGACAAGCTGCTCGAGCAGTCCGGCCCGGCCAGGGCCCGTTATCTGTTGCTTCGGCTGCTGGAACGCGCCGGCGAGCAGCGGGTGGCCATCCCGGCGCTGACGTCCACCGATTATGTGAACACCATCCCGACCGAGCTGGAGCCGTGGTTCCCCGGCGACGAGGACGTCGAACGTCGCTACCGGGCGTGGATCCGGTGGAACGCCGCGATCATGGTGCACCGCGCGCAGCGCCCGGGAGTCGGTGTCGGGGGCCATATCTCGACATACGCGTCGTCGGCCGCGCTTTATGAAGTCGGTTTCAACCACTTCTTCCGCGGCAAGTCCCACCCAGGCGGCGGCGACCAGGTCTTCATCCAGGGCCACGCATCGCCGGGCATCTACGCCCGCGCCTTCCTCGAGGGCCGGCTCACCGCCGATGAACTCGACGGGTTCCGCCAGGAGCACAGCCATCCCGGCGGTGGACTGCCGTCGTATCCGCACCCGCGGCTGATGCCGAACTTCTGGGAGTTCCCGACCGTGTCGATGGGTCTGGGCCCGATGAACGCGATCTATCAGGCCCGGTTCAACCACTATCTGCACGACCGCGGCATCAAGGACACCTCCGACCAGCATGTGTGGGCATTCCTCGGCGACGGCGAGATGGACGAGCCGGAAAGCCGCGGGCTGGCCCACGTGGCGGCGCTGGAGGGACTAGACAACCTGACGTTCGTCATCAACTGCAACCTGCAGCGCCTCGACGGGCCGGTGCGCGGCAACGGCAAGATCATCCAGGAGCTCGAGTCGTTCTTCCGCGGCGCCGGCTGGAACGTGATCAAGGTGGTGTGGGGCCGCGAATGGGACGCCCTGCTGCACGCCGACCGCGACGGTGCGCTGGTGAACCTGATGAACTCCACCCCCGACGGCGACTACCAGACCTACAAGGCCAACGACGGTGCCTACGTGCGCGACCACTTCTTCGGCCGCGACCCGCGCACCAAGGCGCTCGTGGAGAAGATGTCGGACGCCGAGATCTGGAACCTCAAGCGCGGCGGCCACGACTACCGCAAGGTGTACGCCGCCTACCGCGCCGCGATGGACCACAAGGGTCAGCCGACCGTCATCCTGGCCAAGACCATCAAGGGCTACTCGCTGGGCGCACATTTCCAGGGTCGCAACGCCACGCACCAGATGAAAAAGCTTGCGCTGGCTGATCTCAAGTACTTCCGCGACGCACAACGCATTCCGGTCAGCGACGAACAGCTCGAGGAAAACCCCTACCTGCCGCCGTACTACCACCCCGGCCCCGAGGCCCCCGAGATCCGCTACATGCTGGAGCGGCGACGGGCCCTTGGCGGCTTCCTGCCGGAGCGTCGCACCCACACCAAGGTGCTGCCGCTGCCGCCGCGCGACACCTACAAAGCGCTGAAGAAGGGCTCGGGCAACCAGGAGGTCGCCACCACCATGGCGACGGTGCGGACGTTCAAGGAACTGTTGCGCGACAAGGAGATCGGGAAGCGGATCGTGCCGATCATTCCC
This sequence comes from Mycobacterium barrassiae, assembly GCF_025822765.1. Taxonomy (GTDB): domain Bacteria; phylum Actinomycetota; class Actinomycetes; order Mycobacteriales; family Mycobacteriaceae; genus Mycobacterium; species Mycobacterium barrassiae. Next base: position 24,655 of record NZ_JACKUK010000035.1, read on the forward strand.
GACGAGGCGCGCACGTTCGGGATGGACTCGTGGTTCCCGAGCCTGAAGATCTACAACCGCAACGGGCAGCTGTACACCGCGGTCGACGCCGAATTGATGTTGGCGTACAAGGAAAGTGAAGTCGGCCAGATCCTGCACGAGGGCATCAACGAGGCGGGTTCGACGGCATCGTTCACCGCGGTGGGCACGTCGTACTCCACCCACAACGAGCCGATGATCCCGCTGTACATCTTCTACTCGATGTTCGGCTTCCAGCGCACCGGTGACGGCTTCTGGGCGGCCGCCGACCAGATGGCCCGCGGTTTCGTGCTCGGCGCGACCGCGGGGCGCACCACCCTGGTCGGTGAGGGCCTGCAGCACGCCGACGGACACTCGCAGCTGCTGGCGTCGTCCAATCCGGCTGTGGTGGCCTACGACCCGGCGTTCGCCTACGAGATCGCCTACATCGTGGAAAGCGGGCTGGCCCGGATGTACGGCGAGGATCCGGAGAACGTCTTCTTCTACATCACCATTTACAACGAGCCGTATGTGCAGCCCGCCGAGCCCGAGGGTCTCGACGTCGACGCGCTGCTGCGCGGCATCTACCGGTATCGGCCCGCACCGGACAAGCGGTCGCACACGGCGCAGATCCTGGCGTCCGGCGTGGCGATGCCCGAGGCGCTGCGCGCCGCGCAGCTGCTGGCCGACGAATGGGACGTGGCCGCCGATGTGTGGTCGGTGACCAGTTGGAACGAGCTCAATCGCGACGGCGTGCGCATCGAGAAGGAAAGGCTGCGCCACCCGGACCGGCCCGCCGAAACGCCGTTCGTCACCAAGGCGCTGGCCGACGCGGCGGGGCCGGTCATCGCGGTGTCCGACTGGATGCGGGCGGTGCCCGAGCAGATCCGGCCGTGGGTGCCCGGCACCTACATCACGCTGGGCACCGACGGCTTCGGCTTCTCCGACACCCGGCCCGCCGCGCGGCGTTACTACAACACCGACGCCGAGTCGGTCGCGGTGGCCGTGCTCGAAGGGCTTGCGCGCGACGGCAACATCGACCAGTCGGTGGCCGTCGAAGCGGCACGTAAGTATGAGATCGACGACGTGATGGCGGCGCCCGAGCAGACGTCGGACCCAGGCGTCGCCTAGCTCGTTCCACCGCGAGCAGACGCGAAAACCCCCTTTTCAGGGCTCAAGTGGGGGTTTTCGCGTCTGCTCGTCGGGCCCGCCGCCCAACTCGCAGCGTTGGAGGTTTCCTCCAGAACTGTGGCGTAGCCTTTATGGATGCCCGACAATCGGTACGTTCCGCCGAAGTCCACCGTCGAGGTGCTGGAAACGGTGCCCGACGTTGTCCTGCGTCGGCTCAAGCAGTACTCCGGCCGGTTGGCCACCGAAGCCGTGCGCGTCATGGAGCAGCGGCTACCCTTCTTCGCCGACCTCGAGGCCTCGCAGCGGGCCAGCGTCCAGTTGGTGGTGCAGGCCGCGGTCGTGAACTTCGTCGAGTGGATGCGTGATCCTCAGAGCAACGTCAGCTACACCGCCCAGGCGTTCGAGGTCGTTCCGCAGGATCTGCGGCGACGGATCGCCCTGCGCCAGTCGGTCGAGATGGTCCGGGTCACTATGGAGTACTGCGAAGAGGTTGTGCCGCTACTGGCTCGCTCCGACGAGCAGTTGACCGCGCTGACCGCCGGAATCCTGCGCTACAGCAGGGATCTCGCGTTCGCCGCCGCCACCGCCTACGCCGACCAGGCCGAGGCGCGCGGCGCATGGGACACCCGGATGGAGGCCAACGTCATCGACGCGGTGGTGCGCGGCAACACCGGACCCGAACTGCAGTCGCAGGCCGCCGCGCTGAACTGGGACGCCACCGCCCCGGCCACCGTCATCGTGGGTCTGCCGCAGCCCGACCGCAGCGACCTCGCCGGCGAGGACGTCCACGACGTCGTCGCCCGCCATGGCCGCGCCGCCCTGTCCGACGTCCACGGCACCTGGCTGGTCGCCATCGTCTCGGGCGCGCTGTCCCCCACGGACCGCTTCCTCGCCGACCTCATGAAAGTCTTCGCCGACGGACCCGTCGTGATCGGTCCGACCGCCACCACCTTGGCGGCCGCTCACCGCAGCGCGACGGAAGCGATCGCGGGCATGAACGCCGTCGCCGGCTGGCCGGGCGCACCCCGACCGGTCCCCGCACGCGAACTCCTGCCGGAGCGGGCCCTCCTCGGCGACAACACCGCGATCGCCGCGCTGGAGGCCGAGGTCATGCGACCGCTAAACGATGCCGGTCCCGCCTTGGCCGAGACGCTCGACGCCTACCTGGACTCGGGCGGCGCGATCGAGGCGTGCGCGCGCAAATTGTTCGTTCATCCAAATACCGTGCGGTACAGGCTCAGACGCATCGCCGACTTCACGGGCCGCGACCCCACGGTTCCACGCGACGCGTATGTCCTTCGCGTAGCCGCTAGCCTGGGCCGACTTGGTCGGCAAACGCACCTAGCCAGCTCGCGAAATACCGATGTGGACGGGGTGACGGACATCACTCCGCCGCCCGCCGCGACGGGGTGAGAGACCCAATAGGTCGCGGACCGGTATCGATAGAGTCGCATCACATGCGCTTTTGTGGACTACCTACAAAAACATAAGACGAGGTTCATAATCTCTTACACCGCGCAAAGTGAGTTTCACAGTGTTCTCTTAAACAGTGCTTGCGTTGCTTGCGCCCGGACAGGGCTCCCAGACTCCCGGCATGCTCGCCCCTTGGCTAGAGCTGTCGGGTGCGGCTGACCGTCTCGCCACATGGTCGCAGATCAGCGGTCTTGACCTGGCCCGGCTGGGCACCACCGCGACTGCCGAGGAGATCACGGACACCGCGGTCACCCAACCGCTGGTCGTGGCCGCCACCCTGCTCGCCCACGAGGAACTGAAGCGTCGCGGCGAGCTGGAAGGTAAGGACATTCTGGTGGCCGGCCACTCGGTCGGCGAGATCGCCGCGTACGCCATTGCAGGCGTGATCTCGGCGGACGACGCCGTCAGGCTGGCCGCGACCCGCGGCGCCGAGATGGCCAAGGCGTGTGCGCTCGAGCCCACCGGTATGTCGGCGGTGCTCGGCGGCGACGAGGCCGAGGTGCTGGCCCGCCTCGAGGCGCTCGACCTGATCCCGGCCAACCGCAACGCGGCTGGTCAGATCGTCGCGGCCGGTGCCGTGGCGGCGCTGGAGAAGCTCGCAGAGGATCCGCCGGCCAAGGCCCGGGTCCGGCAGTTGGCCACCGCGGGCGCCTTCCACACCCACTACATGGCGACCGCAGCCGAGGGGTACGCGGCCGCCGCCGAGGCTGTAACGACGGCCGAGCCGACGGCGACTCTCCTGTCGAACGCCGACGGTCAGCCCGTCGCGTCGGCCGCGGACGCGATGGCCAAGCTGGTGAATCAGATGACCAAGCCGGTGCGTTGGGATTTGTGCACCGAGTATCTGCGTCATGCACCAGAAGGCCCTGTGTCGGCGATCGTCGAGTTCCCGCCCGCCGGGACGCTCGCCGGGATCGCCAAACGCGAACTTCGGGGGGTACCGACGCGCGCCGTCAAATCTCCCGCTGACCTGGACGGGCTCGCCGAGCTCGCCGGGGAATGATTCTCGGCGCGCCGAGAAGCAACAACCACATACCAACATCAGTTGGCAGTAACAACCAATAGAAGGAGCCATCGTGGCCACCACGCAGGAAGAAATCATCGCCGGCATCGCCGAGATCATCGAAGAGGTCACCGGCATCGAGCCCTCTGAGGTCACCCCGGAGAAGTCCTTCGTCGACGACCTGGACATCGACTCGCTCTCGATGGTTGAGATCGCTGTGCAGACCGAGGACAAGTACGGCGTGAAGATCCCCGATGAGGACCTCGCGGGTCTGCGCACCGTCGGTGACGTCGTCACCTACATCCAGAAGCTCGAGGAAGAGAACCCCGAGGCTGCCGCTGCTATTCGCGCACAGATTTCGGAAAACAAGTGACCAAACCTTCCACTGCTAACGGCGGTTACCCCAGTGTTGTGGTCACCGCTGTCACCGCGACGACGTCCATCGCGCCGGACATCGAGAGCACGTGGAAGGGCTTGCTGGCCGGAGAGAGCGGCATCCACGTCCTCGAGGACGAGTTCGTAACGAAGTGGGACCTGCCCGTGCGTATCGGCGGGCACCTCAAGGAGCCTCTTGACCCACTGATGACGCGTCTGGAACTGCGACGCATGTCGTATGTCCAGCGCATGGCCAAGTACCTGGGCAACCAGCTGTGGGAGACCGCAGGCAAGCCCGAGGTCGACCCGGATCGGTTCGCGGTCGTCATCGGCACGGGCCTTGGTGGCGGCGAGAAGATCGTCGAGACGTATGACGCGATGAACGAGGGCGGCCCCCGCAAGGTGTCGCCGCTGGCCGTTCAGATGATCATGCCGAACGGCGCCGCTGCTGTCGTCGGCCTCGAACTGGGCGCGCGCGCCGGGGTCATCACCCCGGTGTCGGCATGCTCGTCGGGTTCGGAGGGCATTGCCCACGCATGGCGTCAGATCGTCATGGGCGACGCCGACATCGCGGTGTGCGGCGGCGTCGAGGGTGGCATCGAGGCGCTGCCGATCGCGGCGTTCTCGATGATGCGTGCGATGTCGACCAAGAACGACGATCCCGAGGGCGCGTCCAGGCCGTTCGACAAGGACCGCGATGGGTTCGTGTTCGGTGAGGCCGGTGCGCTCATGGTCATCGAGACCGAGGAGCACGCCAAGGCCCGCGGCGCAAAGCCGTTGGCCCGGTTGATGGGTGCGGGCATCACCTCTGATGCCTTCCACATGGTGGCACCCGCGGCCGATGGTGAGCGCGCCGGACAGGCGATGAAGCGGGCGATGGAGACCGCGGGCCTGGAGCCCAAGGACATCGACCACGTCAACGCGCATGCCACGGCCACTCCGATCGGCGACACCGCCGAGGCCAACGCCATCCGGGTTGCTGGGGTGGACCACGCCGCGGTGTATGCGCCGAAGTCGGCGCTCGGCCACTCCATCGGAGCGGTCGGAGCACTCGAGTCGATCCTGACGGTGCTCGCGCTGCGCGACGGCGTGATCCCGCCGACGCTCAACTACGAGACGCCTGACCCGGAGATCAATCTCGACGTCGTTGCGGGTGAGCCACGGTATGGCGAATACCGGTACGCCATCAACAACTCGTTTGGCTTCGGCGGACACAATGTCGCCCTGGCCTTCGGGCGTTACTGAGGCAGGAAGGAACTCTCAGAGCAGTAATGGCAGCGTTGACCCGGCTTTCCACGGGGAATGGTTTCCCCAACGTAGTCGTCACCGGTTATGCGATGACGACCGCTTTGGCGACCGACGCGGACACCACCTGGCAGCGACTGCTGGAGGGGCAGAGCGGCATTCGCCTGCTCGATGACCCGTTCGTCGAGCAGTACGACTTGCCGGTCCGCATCGGTGGCCACCTGCTGGAGAATTTCGAGGACGAGCTGACGCGGGTCGAACTGCGTCGGCTGTCCTACCTGCAGCGGATGTCGACCGTCCTGGGCCGTCGGGTCTGGGAGCACGCCGGGGCGCCCGAGGTCGATCCTCGCCGTCTGATGGTGTCGATCGGCACCGGCATGGGCTCGAGTGAGGAACTGCTCTACGCCTATGAAGGCCTACGCGCCAAGGGTCTTCGGGCGGTGTCACCGCTTGCCGTGCAGATGTACATGCCGAACGCGGCAGCCGCCGCGGTCGGGCTCGAACGCAAGGCGCGGGCCGGGGTGAGCACCCCGATCTCGGCGTGTGCGTCCGGTTCGGAGGGCATTGCGCAGGCGTGGCGGCAGATCGTGCTCGGTGAGGCCGACATCGCGATCTGCGGCGGTGTCGAGACCAAGATCGAGGCGGTGCCGATCGCCGGCTTCGCTCAGATGCGCATCGTGCTTTCCACCACCAACGACGATCCGGCCGGCGCTTGTCGCCCATTTGACAAGGACCGCAACGGTTTCGTCTTCGGTGAGGGCGGCGCGTTGATGGTGATCGAGACCGAGGAGCACGCCAAGGCCCGCGGCGCCACCATCCACGCGCGGCTGATGGGCGCCAGCATCACCTCGGACGGGTTCCACATCGTGGCGCCCGATCCCAACGGCGAGCAGGCCGGTCACGCGATGACGCGGGCGATCCAGCTCGCGGGCCTGTCCCCCACGGACATCGACCACGTCAATGCGCATGCCACCGGCACCACTGTCGGCGACGTGGCCGAGGGCAAGGCGATCCACAACGCGTTGGGCAACCACAAGGCAGCGGTCTACGCCCCGAAGGGGGCGCTGGGCCACTCCGTCGGCGCAGTCGGCGCCGTCGAGTCCATCCTGACCGTGTTGGCGTTGCGCAACGGTGTCATCCCGCCGACGCTCAACCTGAAGAACCTGGATCCGGAGATCGACCTCGACGTCGTCTCCGGTTCACCACGACCCGGCAACTATCAGTACGCGATCAACAACTCATTCGGTTTCGGTGGGCACAATGTCGCGCTCGCGTTCGGCAAGTACTGATACCGCCTAACCTCAAGCGCTACAGGAGGATTGCATGACCATCATGGCCCCCGAGGCCGTCGGCGAATCGCTCGATCCACGCGATCCGCTGCTGCGCCTGAGGACATTCTTCGACGACGACACCGTCGAGCTGCTGCACGAGCGTGACCGCTCGGGTGTGCTGGCCGCGGCCGGAACCGTCAACGGTGTCCGCACGATCGCATTCTGCACCGACGGCACCGTCATGGGCGGAGCCATGGGTGTCGAGGGTTGCGCGCACATCGTCAGCGCCTACGACACCGCCATCGAGGAACAGAGCCCGATCGTCGGCATCTGGCACTCCGGTGGCGCGCGGTTGGCGGAGGGCGTCAAGGCGCTGCACGCCGTCGGCCTGGTCTTCGAGGCCATGATCCGTGCGTCGGGTTACATCCCGCAGATCTCGGTCGTCGTCGGATTCGCCGCTGGCGGTGCGGCATACGGCCCAGCGCTTACGGACGTCATCGTGATGGCGCCGGACAGCAAGGTGTTCGTCACCGGTCCCGACGTCGTGCGCAGTGTCACCGGCGAGGACGTCGACATGGTTTCGCTCGGCGGCCCGGACGCACACCACAAGAAGTCCGGTGTGTGCCACATCGTCGCCGACGACGAGCTGGATGCCTACGAGCGTGGCCGTCGGCTGGTCGGATTGTTCTGCCAGCAGGGCCATTTCGACCGCACCAAGGCTGAGGCGGGCGATACCGACCTGCATGCGCTGCTGCCGGAGTCGGCACGCCGCGCCTATGACGTGCACCCGCTCGTCGAGGCGCTGCTGGACGAGGGTGTGCCGTTCGAGGAGTTCCAGGGCAAGTGGGCGCCGTCCATCGTCGTTGGTCTCGGCCGGCTGGCCGGACGCACCGTCGGTGTGATCGCGAACAACCCGCTGCGTCTCGGTGGCTGCCTGAACTCCGAAAGCGCCGAGAAGTCGGCACGATTCGTGCGGCTGTGCGACGCCTTCGGCATCCCGCTCGTCGTCATCGTCGACGTGCCCGGCTACCTGCCCGGTGTGGATCAGGAGTGGGGCGGCGTCGTGCGGCGTGGCGCGAAGCTGCTGCACGCGTTCGGTGAGTGCTCGGTGCCCCGCGTCACGCTGGTTACCCGCAAGATCTACGGCGGCGCCTACATCGCGATGAACTCGCGATCGCTGAACGCCACCAAGGTCTTCGCGTGGCCCGACGCCGAGGTGGCCGTCATGGGCGCCAAGGCCGCGGTCGGCATCCTGCACAAGAAGAAGCTGGCCGCCGCGCCCGAGGACGAGCGTGAGGCGCTGCACGAAGAGCTGGCCGCCGAGCACGAGCGGATCGCCGGCGGCGTGGACTCTGCGATCGAGATCGGCGTGGTCGACGAGAAGATCGACCCGGCCCATACGCGCAGCAAGCTGACGCAGGCTCTGGCCGAGGCGCCCGCGCGCCGCGGTCGGCACAAGAACATCCCGCTGTAATCCCAGCGATTTGTGTGCGTTTAGGAGCGCTGAGCGCTCCCAAACGCACCTAAATCGCCAGGAATTCCTCGGCGACCTCGACCACCTTGTCGCGATCTGCGGCCACCAACCCGATGCGGGTACGACGATCGAGGATGTCGTCGACAGTCAGCGCACCTTCATGCGAGACGGCGTACTCGAATTCGGCGCGAATGACGTCGATCCCCTCGGCCACCCGCTCGGTGGGCCGGTCGCAGCTCGCCGCGGCGATCACGTTCGGCGCTTCAGCGCCGTAGCGCGCCACCAACGAACTGGGTAGCTCAGCCGGCGACCGCAGTGTCGCAACGGGATTCGACGGCGCACCCACCAACGGCAGGTTGCGGGTGCGGCATCTTGAGGCGGTCAGCCCCCGCAATTCGACGGCACGATCGATCACATCTTCGGCCATATAGCGATATTCGGTCAGCTTGCCACCGATGACGCTGAGCACGCCGGACGGTGACTCGACGACCCGATGCTCACGTGACACGTCGGCGGTGCGTCCTTCGCCCGCATCGATCAGCGGGCGCAGTCCGGCGTAGGCGCCGATCACATCGTCGGGGCCGAGGGCGACGTCCAACGCCGTGTTCACCGTGTCCAACAGGAACTTGGTCTCCTCTGGAGTGGGTTGCGGCACATCGGGTATCGGGCCTGGGGCGTCCTCGTCCGTGAGCCCCAGATACACCCGGCCGAGTTGTTCGGGCATCGCGAACACGAAGCGGTTGATCTCCCCCGGGATCGGGATCGTCAATGCGGCCACCGGATTTCCGAATGCCTCGGCGTCGAACACCAGATGTGTTCCGCGGCTGGGACGCAGCCGAACGGACGGGTCCACCTCCCCTGCCCACACACCGCTGGCGTTGACGACGGCGCGGCCCGACACGTCGAACGACTCCCCGGTTCGCTGATCCGTCAACGTCACCGAGGTGCCTGTCGCATTGGATGCGGCGACGCGCGTGAGGATCACCGCCCCGTGTTGCGCCGCGGTACGGGCCACGGCGGTGACCAGACGCGCGTCGTCGATCAACTGACCGTCGTAGGCGAGCAGGGCGCCATCCAAGCCGTCGCGACGAACCGTAGGAGCGAGTTCGATGGCGCGCTTCGCATCGATGCGACGCGAGCGCGGCAACGTCGACGCCGGCGTTCCGGCGAGCTTGCGCAACCCGTCGCCCGCGGCGAAGCCGAAGCGCACCAGCGCTCGCGACGGAGTGTTCATCGACGGCAGCAGCGGAACCAGCTGCGGCATGGCACTGACGAGGTGAGGGGCGTTGCGCGTCATCAGGATTCCGCGTTCGACGGCGCTGCGGCGCGCGATACCGATGTTGCCCGTCGCGAGATACCGCAACCCGCCGTGCACCAGCTTGCTGCTCCATCGGCTGGTGCCGAAGGCCAGGTCGTGCTTTTCCACCAGCGCGACACTGAGTCCACGCGTCGCGGCATCCAACGCGATCCCGACGCCGGTGATACCGCCGCCGATCACGATGAGGTCGATCGGATCACCGTCGGCCAGCGCCGAAAGCTCGGTGGCGCGGCGGGCCTCGTTGAGTGCGGTGGAGGACGTCACGGTTTCAGGTATCCGTTCAATGAGTGGGCCAGCTCGATGAAGAGCGCATCAGCGTCGAGGATGGGCGCCACGATCTGCCCGGACTGGATCACCGACTGGGCGATCAGCAGGCACATCGCGGCGAGTTCACGCGGATCGCCGGAACGTACGCTGCCCTCCTCCTGCGCGAGCTTGATGTCGGAGGCGACCGCGTCGAGAAGCACCTGCTGGCTGGTGCCCAAGCGTTCGGCGATGTAGACCATGGCGAAATCGGGGGCGCTGCGCAGCACCGACATGACCACATCGTCGTGGCGCAGCCGGTCGGCGATCGCCACGATGCGTTCGACCAGTGCCTCCCGGCCGATCTGCCGGCTCGGTACCTCGTCGAGCACGCCGATGATCCGCGATGTCAGCAGCGCCGCCAGCACCGAGCGGGTATCCGACCAGCGCCGATAGACCGTCGGTCGACTGACGCCCGCGCGGCGCGCGATCTCGGCCAGCGTCACGCGCTCGACGCCGAAGGCCCGCACGCAGTCAGCCGCCGCCGCGAGGATCCGATCCCCGATCGACGGCGAACCATCGTTACTGATTGACAGCATGTGTAATACTGTAACTCATGACGCGTCCGGATGACCAACAGACCGCAATGCTGCCCCCGATGAAGTGGAACGCGTGGGGCGACCCCGCGGCGGCCAAACCGCTGTCCGACGGCATCCGGTCCCTGCTGAGGCAGGCGCTCGGCGTGGACGGCACGGCCGCGCCGGAACTCGAGGCCAAGGATGTGACGCTGCGACCGTCGCAGCTGTCGGATGACGACCGCGACGGCCTCGCACAGATCGTCGGAACTGACTACTGCCGCGTCGACGACGAAGGCCGGTTGCTGCGGGCCGGCGGCAAGTCGACGCTGGACCTGTTGCGCCGCAAGGACTCCGGTGTCCAGGATGCGCCCGACGCGGTGCTGCTCCCCCACAACGACGACGAAATCGAAGCGATCCTGCGGTATTGCTCCGAGCATGGAATCGCGATCGTCCCCTTCGGCGGCGGTACCAGCGTCGTCGGCGGCCTTGACCCGATCCGCGGCGACTTCGGTGCGGTGATCTCCCTGGATCTGCGCCGCCTCAACGAGCTGCATGCGCTCGACGAGATCTCCTGCGAAGCCGAACTCGGCGCCGGCCTCACCGGCCCGGACGCCGAACGCCTGCTCGGCGAGCGCGGCTACTCCCTCGGCCACTTCCCGCAGAGTTTCCAGTACGCGACCATCGGCGGGTTCGCCGCGACCCGGTCATCCGGGCAGGACTCGGCGGGGTACGGCCGCTTCAACGACATGGTGCGCGGCCTTCGTACCGTCACCCCGGCGGGCGTGCTCGACCTCGGTCGCGCTCCGGAGTCGGCCGCGGGTCCTGACCTGCGGCAGTTGATGATTGGCTCGGAGGGCGTGTTCGGGATCATCACCCGCGTGCGGGTCGAGGTGCATCCCGTCCCGGCGGCGACGCGCTACGAGGCATGGTCGTTCCCCGACTTCGCGACCGGCGCCGACGCACTGCGCGCCGTCGTGCAGACCGGGACGGGACCGACCGTCATTCGGTTGTCGGACGAAGCCGAGACTGGGGTGAACCTGGCGACCACCGAGAGCATCGGCGAACAGCAGATCACCGGCGGCTGCCTGGCGATCACCGCGTTCGAGGGCACCGAGGCCCACGTCGAGAGCCGTCACGCCGAAACGCGCGCCGTGCTAGAGGCCGCCGGCGGCACGTCGCTCGGTGAAGCGCCCGCCCGTGCCTGGGAGCACGGCCGGTTCAACGCGCCCTACCTTCGCGATTCGTTGCTCGCCGCGGGTGCGCTGTGCGAGACGCTGGAGACCGCGACGAATTGGTCCAACGTGCCCGCAGTCAAGGCGGCGGTCACCGAGGCGCTGACGAAATCTCTCGGCGAATCGGGCACGCCAACGTTGGTGCTGTGCCACATTTCGCATGTGTATCCGACCGGGGCTTCGTTGTACTTCACCGTCGTCGCCGGGCAGCGTGGAAATCCGATCGAGCAGTGGCGCAAGGCGAAGGCCGCCGCGTCGGACGCGATGATGCGCACCGGCGCCACCATCACCCACCACCATGCGGTCGGCGCCGACCACCGCCCGTGGATGCGCGACGAGGTCGGCGAGCTCGGCGTCGCGGTGCTGCGTGCCGTCAAGGCGACGCTCGATCCGGCGGGAATCCTCAACCCGGGCAAGCTGATCCCGTGACCGTCGGCCGCGTGACGATGCTGACCAACCCGGCATCGGGGCACGGCAGTGCACCACACGCCGCCGAACGTGCGGTCACCCAGTTGCACAAACGCGGCATCGACGTCGTCGCCATCGCGGGCACCGATGCCGACCATGCGCGACGGCTCGTCGAAGGCGCCCTCGAGCGCGGCATGGACGCACTGGTGGTGGTCGGCGGCGACGGCATCATCTCCCTCGCGTTGCAGGTACTCGCACAGACCGAGATCCCGCTCGGCATCATCCCGGCGGGCACCGGCAACGACCATGCGCGTGAATTCGGCATTCCCACAAAGGATCCCGAGGCGGCAGCCGACATCATCGTCGACGGCGAAGTGTCGACCGTCGACCTGGGTCGCATCAAGGGAATGGACGGCACCGACAAGTGGTTCGGCACCGTGATGGCCGCGGGCTTCGACTCGTTGGTCACCGACCGGACCAACCGGATGCGATGGCCGCACGGCCGGATGCGCTACAACGTCGCGATGGTCGCCGAACTGTCGAAGCTGCGACTGCTGCCGTTCAGCCTGACGTTCGACGGTCGTGAGCTGGACACCGAATTGACGCTGGCCGCCTTCGGCAACACCAAGAGTTACGGAGGCGGCATGCTGATCTGTCCGAACGCCGACCCGACCGACGGCCTGCTGGACGTGACGATGGTGGCGTCGGCGTCACGCACGAAGCTGATCCGCCTGTTCCCCACGGTGTTCAAGGGCACCCACATCGACCTCGACGAGGTGCGCACCGAACGCGCGCGCACCATCACCGTCGACTCACCGGGCATCAACGCCTACGCCGACGGCGAGTACATGTGCCCGCTGCCCGTCGAGGTGTCGGCCGTGCCCGGCGCGTTGAAGGTTTTGCGAGCAGCACAGCGCAACGGGCAATAGACCGTCAATCCCGTTCGGCGAGCAGACACGAAACGCCCACGACACGCCGGAAAGTGGGGGCTTTTGCGTCTGCTCGCGGATTACCCGACGCCGCGCGTCAGCCAGCTCACCTCGGCGGTGTCGCCGCCGTCGCGGTAGGGCTCCAGCGCCTCATCCCACGCGGTGCCGAGCACCGAATCCAGCTCGGCCGCCAGGGCGTCGCCGCCCTTCGCCATCAACGCCCGCAGCCGCATCTCCCCGACGATGACGTCGCCGTTCGCGCTCATCGCACCGCTCCACATACCGAGCTGCGGGGTGTGGCACCAGCGGTGCCCGTCGACACCCGCGCTGGGATCCTCCGTCACCTCGAAGCGCAGCACGGACCACGACCGCAGCGCGTTCGCCAGGGCGGCGCCGGTCCCCACCGGGCCGATCCAATTGGTGACGGCGCGCAGTTGCCCCGGCATGGCCGGTTGCGGGGTCCACTTCAGGTTTGCCCGCGCCGACAGGGTCGACGACAGCGCCCACTCGACATGCGGTGCTACCGCCGCGGGAGAAGCATGGATGTACACCACGCCCGTCGCCGCGTCGGCGAATTGGTTCGATGCACGCATTTGCTGCTCCTTCGGCTCCACCAGGGACGTCTTCCCCAAGCGACCTAGCGATTCCGAATTACAGCTGTGTCGTGCGTGTCTATTGTGCCCTGTGGGGCCCCTGTTGCGCTAGTGTGCGCCAAATTCTCTCAGGACTTCGTCAGAGAGCGCGGGCCAGCGCGAATACGCCCAGTCGCCGAAGTCGCGATCCGTGAGCACGACGAGCGCCAGATCCACCTCGGGATCGACCCACAAAAACGTCCCTGACTGGCCAAAATGCCCGTACGTGGCACCCGAGTTGGCCGAGCCGGTCCAGTGCGGCGACTTGCCGTCCCTGATCTCGAAGCCGAGCCCCCAGTCGTTGGGCCGCTGCGAACCGAACCCCGGCAGCACCCCGGACAGGCCCGGAAACTGCACCGACGTGGCGTCGGCATGCATCCGCGCGGAAACCGTCGTCGGCCGCAGCAGGTCACCGGCGAAGGCGACCAGGTCCGCGACGGTCGACACCGCGCCGAACCCGGCCGCCTCCGCTCCACCTTTCAACCCAGAGTCCGCCATGCCGAGCGGCTCGAACACCGCCTCGGCCAGGTACTGCCCGAACTCGATACCCGACGCCTGCTGGATCGTCTCGGCGAGGACCCCGAACCCGTAGTTCGAGTACACCCGGCGTTTGCCGGGCTCGGCCATGAGGTCCGCCGAGTGCATCGAATATCCGGACGCGTGGGCGAGCAGATGACGCACCGTGGAGCCGGGCGGACCGGCTTCGGTGTCGAGCTCGACGACGCCCTCCTCGATCGCGATCTGCGCGGCGCGGGCCACCAACGGCTTGGTCACCGACGCCAACTTGAAGCGGTGCCGGACGTCGCCGTGCTCGGCCAGGATTCCCGACGGGCCGACCACCGCCGCCGCGACAGTCGGGGCCGGCCAGTCTTCGATCGCGTCCAGAGCTGCCACGCATGCAGCCTATGCGGCGCCGGATCGCCGCTACTTGCGCGCGATGTAGTAGTAGTTGAACGCGTCCGATTCGATCTCGCGGACCGTGACATCGCCGAAGCCCGCGCCCGCGAGCATCGACGTCGCCAACTGCCGCCCCCAGCACGTCCCCAGCCCGTCGCCGTCCAGGCCCAGCGACACGCTCATGCAGTGCGCCGTCGAGATCGTGTACATGTACGTCGCGAACGGCACGCCGACGTTGTCCTCCAAGTTGCTCGACGCCTTGATGTCGACCATCAACAGCACGCCGCCGGGCCGCAGCGCGCGGTAGATGTTCTCGAGTACCTTCGCGGGCTTTGCCTGGTCGTGGATGGCATCGAAAACGGTGATGACATCGTAGGTTTCGCGGTCATCGAGCGCCGCGACGTCCTTGGCGACGAACGTCGCGTTGGTCAGGCCCAGCCGCTCGGCCTCGGCGCGTGCGTTGGCCAGACCCTCGTCGGAGAAGTCGATACCGGTGAATCGACTGGCCGGGAACGCCTTTGCCATCACGTTGATGGCATGTCCACTGCCCGTACCGATGTCGGCGACGTCGGCGCCGGCGCGGAGTAACTCGGGCAGACCCTCGGCCATCGGCAGGATGACGTCGACGAGTGCGGCGTCGAAGACCTCACCGCTCATCTCGGCCATCAGCTTGTGGAAGCGCGGATACGCGGAGTAGGGCAAGCCGCCGCCGTTCTTGAAGCAGCCGAGGATGGGCTGTTCGACTTCACCGATCAGCGAAACGAACTGCGCAACGCGGGCCAGATTGTCCGGGCCCGCCGCACGTGTCAGCACCGCTGCGCGGTCGCTCGGTAACGAATACGTCTGCGTCGCAGCGTCGTAGTCGACCACCTGACCCGACGCCATTCCGCCCAGCCACTCGCGCACATAGCGTTCGTTGAGTCCGGCCGCTTCGGCGATCTGCGCACTGGTGGACGGCGGCAGGCCGGCCATCGTGTCGAACAGCTTCGTCTGGTGTCCGATCGACAGGAGGACGGCCAGGCTGGCGCTGTCGATCGCGCCGGCGATCCGTTCGGCGAATTCCTGTGTTGTCGTCATGACCAAACGGTAGGACCGTCACCGCGGGCCGGGTAGGGGTTGGTCAGAAACGCCGGTCGGCGCTGTCGACGACGACGCCGGTGGTCACCACCCAGCGCTGCATCGACTCCGTCCACGCGGAGAGATGCTCGGCGTCGGCCCGGCGATTCGAGCGCAGCACCAGCCGATAGACGTCACCGCCCCACTCGAGCGCCACCCCCTCGTCGAGCGTGGGCAGCAGCGCCTCGTCCAGCAGCCGGTATCCCTCGGCAGCGCGGGCCTGCAGCAGTGCCGCGACACCGTCGACGACGCGGCCGAGCAGTGCGAGCGTCGCATCCGCAGTGCCAGACGCCGCCTGCCGCAGCGCGGTGGCGGCCCGGCTCAGCGCTTCGGCGTCGTCAGCCTCCACCGCGGCGGCGGCGTCGAGATACGCCAGATAGCCGTGGATACCGCCGACCGAGCCGTCCGCGCCGAGAGCCTGTGCGCGATCGGCCCACTGGCGCGAAACAACGTGATGCCCACGCGAAAGCCACTGCAACGCCAGGACCGCGGCCGTCGCTGCCGCTGAGGCCGGGTCGCTTCGCACCGCCCTGTCGTAGGCGCGCTCGGCCAACCGGACCGCCTCGCGGCCGTAGCCGAGCCGCCAGGCGGCAGACGCATAGGCCTCGAGGTCGTCGGCGGGGATGGGTCCGAGCGCGTCGGCGCGAACGAACGCCTCGTAGCTGGCACGCCAGTCGTTGCGCCGGTGAGCGTCGCGCGCCTCGGCGAGAAAATCGATCAGTGTGTCCATCACGTCTCCATCACACCAGCTCGATCGACCGTTTCGCCAGGCCCATCCAATAGCCGTCGATGACCTGGCGGGGCGCCTGTTCGGGGTCGCCGGAGGCACCGAGCGCGACGAACAGCGGCGCGAAGTGCTCGATCGTCGGATGGGCGTACGGCATCCCCGGTGCTTGGTGCCGGAAGTCGATCAGCGCGTCGACGTCTCCCGCGGCCAACCGCTCGGCAGCCCAGGCATCGAACTCCACCGACCACGTCGGCGGGACGGCGCCCGGCGACCAGTCGTCGAGGAACGGCAGGCCGTGAGTGGTGAACCCGGAGCCGATGATGAGGACCCCGTCCTCACGCAGCGGCCGGAGCCGCTCACCGAGGTCCAGCAGCCGCTGCGGGTCGAGGGTGGGCAGCGAAATCTGCAGCACCGGAATGTTCGCATCCGGATACATGACGGTCAGCGGCACGTAGGCGCCGTGGTCGAGCCTGCGGTCCGGGTCGTGTGCGACGGGTTCGCCGTCGGGCATCAGGTCTTCGACGGCGGCGGCAAGTGCGGGCGCACCCGGGGCGTCGTAGGTGACGTCGTAGTAGTGCTCCGGAAAGCCCCAGAAGTCGTAGGTCAGCGGTGTCTCGACCGTGGTCGAGCCGATCGTCAACGGCGCGGCCTCCCAGTGCGCGGACACGACGAGGATCGCCTTCGGTGCCGGAATGCGGGCAGCCCATGCGGCAAGCTGCGACACCCAGAGTTCGTCGTCGACGAGCGGTGGCGCGCCGTGGCTGAGGTACAGCACCGGTGTCATGGTTACAGGGTCCCACTATCACGGCTAAGGTTCTGACCCATGAGTCAGACAGTGCGCGGTGTGATTTCGCGGAAGAAGGGTGAGCCGGTCGAGGTGGTGGATGTCGTCATCCCCAACCCCGGACCGGGCGAGGTGGTCGTCGACATCCAGGCGTGCGGTGTCTGCCATACGGACCTGACCTACCGCGAAGGTGGGATCAACGACGAGTTTCCGTTCCTGCTGGGCCATGAGGCCGCCGGCATCGTCGAGTCGATCGGTGACGGCGTCACGCACGTGGAGCCCGGCGATTTCGTGATCCTGAACTGGCGCGCGGTGTGCGGCGAGTGCCGGGCCTGCAAACGCGGGCGCCCGCATTTGTGCTTCAGCACGTTCAACGCCGATCAGAAGATGACGCTGACCGACGGCACGGAGCTGACGCCCGCGCTGGGCATCGGTGCGTTCGTCGACAAGACGCTGGTGCACGAGGGACAGTGCACCAAGGTCGATCCCGCCGCCGACCCCGCCGTGGCCGGGCTGCTCGGTTGCGGCGTGATGGCCGGCATCGGTGCGGCGATCAACACCGGCGCGGTGAACCGCGACGACACCGTCGCGGTGATCGGTTGCGGCGGAGTGGGTGACGCGGCGATCGCGGGTTCGGCGCTGGTGGGCGCGAAGCGGATCATCGCGGTGGACACCGACAACAAGAAGCTGGACTGGGCGCGCGGTTTCGGTGCGACGCACACGATCAATGCCCGCGAACTCGATCCGGTGGAGACAATCCAGGACCTGACCGACGGCAACGGCGCGGATGTGGTGATCGATGCGGTCGGGCGGCCGGAGACGTGGAAGCAGGCGTTCTATGCCCGCGATCTCGCGGGAACGGTTGTGCTGGTGGGTGTTCCGACCCCGGATATGACGCTGGAGATGCCGTTGGTCGACTTCTTCTCCCGCGGCGGGGCGCTGAAGTCGTCGTGGTACGGCGACTGCCTTCCGGAGCGCGACTTCCCGACGCTGATCAGCCTCTACCTGCAGGGCCGGCTGCCGCTGGACAAGTTCGTCTCCGAGCGCATCGGTCTCGACGACATCGAGGATGCGTTCCACAAGATGCACGGCGGCGAAGTGCTGCGGTCGGTGGTGGTGTGGAAATGAACGGCGGACCGATTCAGCGTGTCGTCACCCATGGCACGTTCGAACTCGACGGTGGCAGTTGGGAAGTCGACAACAACATCTGGCTCGTCGGCGACGAGAACGATGTCGTGGTCTTCGACGCCGCCCACGACGCCGGGCCGATCGTGATGGCCGTCGGCGGCCGCAACGTCGTCGCGGTGGTGTGCACCCACGGGCACAACGATCACATCACCGTCGCCCCCGAACTCTCGAAGGCGCTCGACGCTCCCGTGCTGCTCCATCCGGCCGACGACGTGTTGTGGCGGATGACGCACCCCGACAAGGACTTCCGCACCGTCGACGACGGCGCAACGCTGCAAGTCGGGGGCATCGAACTGCACGCCCTGCACACCCCGGGGCATTCGCCGGGGTCGGTGTGTTGGCATGCGCCCGAACTGAACGCGGTCTTCAGCGGCGACACCCTGTTCCAGGGTGGCCCGGGAGCGACCGGACGGTCATACTCCGACTTCCCCACCATCCTGGCCTCGATCTCAGAGCGGCTCGGAAAGCTGCCGGGCGACACCGTGGTCTACACCGGGCATGGCGACAGCACCACGATCGGCGATGAGTTGGTGCACTACGACGATTGGGTCAAGAGAGGCAGTTAGCTGTCGAGGATGCGGCGCTTCTCGGCGTTGTACTCCTCTTCGGTCAGCGCCCCTGAGTCGCGCAGTGCGGCCAGCTGCCTGATCTGCTCCAGTCGAACGCCCTGATCGCTCGGCGTGTAGCTCGCGGAGGGGTCGGGCGGCGCACTCGACAGCGACGGTTCGGTCGTCACGAGCTCATCCGGTTCGAGCAGTCGCGCCTTCTTGTTCGCCCGCAGCGACCACGTGATCGCAGCGAACAACTCCAGCAGACCGAGCGCGAACAGACCCCCGAACACCCACACGAGCCAGCCATTCGAGCTGTCGCGCCCGAACGCCAGCCGCGGCGAGATGTAGCCGTCCACCGCACCGTCGACTTTGACGTCGTACGTCCCCTGCTGCGCGATCTGCACCGTCCAGATCCGCACGTGCACATCGCTGTTGACCGACGTCGTCCCGCCGATACTTTCGGTGACCGTTGGGTCAGGGAGACCGGCGGACGGGGTGATACTGAAGCTCAGCTCCGGGATCGGAAATCCGCTCGTCGGCCTGCCGGTGGTCGCGGTGTGGAAGCTGACGGTTGTCTCGCCCGCAGGCAGTTCGAGGCTGGCCGAGCCGGGGATGGGGACCTCACCGTAGGCGTCGTACTCGTCGAGCACGAACGCGTTGAGAATGAGTACGGCGACGAAACCGATGATCGACGCGATCAAGGTGAGGATGGAAACCACGATCGCGATCCGCGGCGCGAGCCTCATGGCCGCAGTCTGTCATGTCGTGGGCGAAAAAGTCTGCTAGACCTTGCTTTTGTTACGCCGCCGACGATTACGCCGGCACCTGCGCCGCCGCGCCGATCAGCCACGTCTGCAAACCGACACGCAGCCCGTCGGCGAATCGCTGCCCCGGATCGGGCATCCCGATCGCCGCGATCGCGACCCGCACGGGTTCGATGGGCACCGAGAACGGATACCCACCGGCCACGAGCAGCGTCGCCCCTTCGGCGAAGAACGCGGTGAACTCCGCAGGCAGCCACGGCAGGTGCAGGCCGACGAGTTCGGCCAGTGCACCGACCCGCTGCATCGCCCTGGCCTTGAAATCGAGGGCGAAGTCATGCGAGATGTTGCGCTCCAGCACCGACGCCATCGACCCCAGCAGCTCACCGAACAACGGGCGCGCCAAAACCGAATCCGCAATCACCGTCGCCACCCGAATCTCGCTGGCGTATCCCGGTTTTCTGCTGCGTGGCCGACCCAGGCGTTCCTCGATGTCGTCGAGCCACGCCGCGAACTCCTCGTCGAGCACCTCCAGGAAGATCGCCTCGCGGCTGTCGAAATAGCGCAGGACGTTCGACTTGGCCAGGCCGACCCGGTCCGAGAGATCCCGCAGGCTGATGTCCCCGACGTTCCTCTCGGCGAGCATGTCGCGGGCGACGGACATGATCGCCGACCGCCGAGCCGCCATCTGCTCAGGCCGACGAGCGCGTTGAAAGGACGTCACAAGGCCTCGAGATTATCAGACCAATGGGCTCTTGTTATCAGAACGCTGGTCCGTTATTGTTCGGTTATCCATCCCACAGAAGGAGAAACCCATGGTCCGTGTGCGCGAAGTGACAGTGCCCGACCAGTCCGGCAAGCTCGCGGTCGTCACCGGCGCCAACTCAGGCCTGGGTCTCGGCATCGCTACCCGCTTGGCCGCCGCTGGTGCCGACGTCGTCATGGCGATCCGCAACCGCGCGAAGGGCGAGGAGGCGATCGCACAGATCCGCTCGACGGTGCCCGACGCGAAGTTGACCATCAAGTCGCTCGACCTGTCCTCGCTGGCCAGCGTGAAGGCACTCGGCGACGAGCTCAACGCCGAGGGGCGGCCCATCGACCTGCTGGTCAACAACGCAGGGATCATGCAGCCCCCGCAGCGCGAGACGACCGCCGACGGGTTCGAGTTGCAGTTCGGCTGCAACCATCTGGGTCACTTCGCGCTCACCGGCCACCTGCTGCCCCTGTTGCGCGCCGACGGCGGCGCCCGCGTGACGACGTTGAGCAGCTCCGCCGCGCGCCTGGGCGGCATCAACTTCGACGACCTCCAGTGGGAGAAGCGCTACAACGCGACCGGGGCGTACGCCCAGTCCAAGTCCGCCAACCTGATGTTTGCCATCGAGCTGGACCGCAGGAGCAAGCGGGGCGGGTGGGGCATCGTCTCCACCGCCGCACACCCCGGCCTGTGCAAGACGAATCTGCAGCTGAGCGGGCCCTCGCATGGTCAGGCCAACCCCACCCTGCTCGAGCGCTTCTACCGGATCAGCCGACAGGTCACCCCGTTCATGTGGCAGGAGATCGACGAGGGCATCCAGCCCGCCCTGTACGGGGCGACCGCCCCCGACGCACAGGGCGGCGCCTTCTACGGACCGCGCGGATTCCTCGAGTTGGCAGGCGGCGGCGTCACCGACGCCAAGATCCTCGCGCGCGCCAGCAACGAGGCCGACGGCCGCCGCCTCTGGGAGATCTCCGAGCAGCTGACCTCGGTAACCTATCCCGCATAGGGAGGGTTACCGTCGTAGGTGACACCTAATTCACCCGCACTGTCACCCGCACATCTTGGAGGTCGCGATGCCGGAGTCAAGCATCGTCGTGCGACCTGAACCCACCAACAGCGGGACCTACACCGCCAGCTCCCGACTCCAGGCGGCGGGCTTGACCGGCGCGTTGGCGATCTTCGAAGAGGCGGCCAACGTCGTCCCGCTGCCGACCCAGCCCAATCCGATCGTCATCGCCGACTACGGAGCATCGACCGCCCACAACTCGCTGCTGCCCATCTGCGCGGCAATCGCCGTGCTGCGCAAACGAACCCGCAATGACCATTGCATCTACGTGGCACACACCGACGTGCCGGAGAACGACTTCACGGCGATGTTCCGGACCCTGGCCGAGGATCCGGACAGCTACCTGGCCAAGGATCCGGCGTCCTTCGCCTCGGCGGTCGGACGCTCGTTCTACGAGCAGATCCTGCCGTCGAGCAGTGTGACCCTGGGCTGGAGTTCGTGGGCGATCCAGTGGTTGAGCCGCGTGCCGTCACCGATCCCCGACCACATCCAAGTCGCCTACAGCGGCGACGAGACGGTGCGGGCGAAGTACGCGAAGCAGGCCGCGCACGACTGGCACGAGTTCATCGCGTTTCGCGGCAGAGAACTCGCTCCTGGTGGGCGCCTCGTCGTGATGACGATGGCGGTCGACGACGACGGCGAATTCGGCTACCGCCCCATGTTCGCCGCGCTGCTCGATGCGCTCGACGAACTAGAAGGCGCAGGGCTCATCACCGCCGAGGAGATTCACCGGATGTCCATCCCGGTGGTCGGACGCAAGGCCTCCGACTTCTTCACGCCGTTCGCACCGTCGGGCCGTTTCGAACAACTCGAGATCGACCACCTCGAGGTGTTCAACGCCGAGGACAGGTTCTGGTCGCAGTACAAAGTCGACCGCGACGAAAAGGTTTTCGGCGCGCAGTGGGCGTCTTTCGTGCGCGCGTCGGTGTTCCCGACGCTGGCGGCCGCGCTCGACGGCGGCATCGGCGACGCCCGCACCACTCAGTTCCTCGACCGGCTCGAAACCGGTGTCGCCGAGCGGCTGGCGGCCTCGCCCGAACAGATGCAGATCCCGCTGGCACATCTGGTCTTGATCAAGCGCCGCAGGAACCGCTAGCCCGCCATCCGCTCACGAAATGTGTTGCGGTAGTTCAGCGGTGCCACTCCGGTCAGCCGCCGGAACTGTTCGCGGAAATTGGCCGGTGAGGTGAAGCCGACTTCGCGCCCGATCCGTTCGACACCGTAGGCGGTGCTCTCCAACAGCTGCTGCGCATGCCGGACCCGCACGCCCGTCAGCCACTGCATCGGCGTCTGCCCCGTCTCGGCCTGGAACCGGCGGTTCAGGGTTCGCACGCTGACCGAGGCGCGGGCCGCGATGTCGTGCAACGTCAGATCGCTATGCGCCTCCTGCTCGATCCACGCGAGCACGTCGTCCAATTCGGTGCGCTCGGCAATGTGCTTGACAGCGGCCTGATTTCGCAGGATGAACTGCGCCTGTCCCCCGCTGCGGTGCAGTGGTGCGACAGCGAGTCGAGACGCGTCGGCGGCCACCGCGGCGCCGTAGTCGCGGGCGATCATGTGCAGGCACAGGTCCAACCCGGCCGACGCGCCCGCCGACGTCAGCACCTGCCCCTCGTCGACGTAGAGAACGTCGGGGTCGAGATCGACGGCGGGAAAGCGGGCACGGAACAGGTCGGTGGCGATCCAGTGTGTCGTCGCACGCCTGCCGTTCAGCAATCCGGTGGCGGCCAGCGTGAACGCACCCGTGCAGATCGATGCGATCCGGGTCCCGCCGGCGTGCGCGGCCCGCAGAGCCGCCAGCACCTCATCGGGTGCGTCCACCGACACGTCGTTGACGCCGGGAACGACGATCGTGTCCGCCTCGACGAGTGCCTCAAGGCCGTGGTCGGTGGCGATGCGCATCGGGCCGGCCGACACCTCCGGCTGGGATCCGCACACGAGGACGCGGTATCCCGCTGCACCAGAAGGCAATCGGACCCGGCCGAACGCCTCGATGGGGGTGGCCACATCGAACGCGATGGTGTCGGGTAGCGCGAGGACGACGATGACGTGCATGCCCAGACCGTACCGCACCTGGTGGCAATATTTCAGCGATAAATGGCGATCTTGCCACTAGCTGACGCGTCGCATCCTCGAGACGATCGTCGTGTGTACGCCCAGATCGTGTTGTTCGACGGGTTTGACCCGCTCGACGCCACCGCCCCGTTCGAGGTGCTCGCCGCCGGCAGCGATGCGGCGGGAGGTGACTTGCAGGTCGAGTTCGTGTCGGCCGAGGGACCGAGGGCGGTGGTGAGCGGAACCTTGGGAATGGTGCTGCACGCCACCGCCGAACTCGACGCGACGAAGCCAGGTTTCATCGTCGTGCCCGGCGCATCGGGCCCGATCGAGGGCGATCCCGACGAAGTCGACACCATCCCGGTGCTGCTTGCGCGATTCGCCGAATCCGCCGCGATTCCCTTGCTGCGCAAGGCGATGGACAACCCCGATGTCACGGTCGCCACGGTATGCGGCGGTGGACTCGCGCTGGCCATGGCCGGTCTGCTGGAGGGACGCAACGCCGTCACACACCACCTCGGCATGGATCTGCTCGAAGCCACCGGCGCGACCGCGGTGCACGCACGCGTCGTCGACGACGGCGATCTCGTCACGTCGGCAGCGGTCACCTCCGGACTCGACCTCGCACTGCACCTCCTCGATCGCACCTATGGAGCGCAGGTCGCGCTCGCGGTCGAGGACCTGTTCGCCTACGAGCGACGCGGGACGGTGTGGAGGAGATGACCATCGTCGGAGACTGGGATGTCACGATCAAGACGCCCATCGGGTCGCTGGCCGTGGTGTATTCGTTCACCGAACGCGACGGCACGCTTGCGGGCACGGCGACCGGCAAGGGCGAGACCGTACCGCTGCGCGACATCGTCGTTGACGGGCAACGGGTTACGTGGCGTCAGTCGGTGACCAAACCGATGCGGCTGAACCTCGACTTCGACGTGGTGGCCGACGGTGACCGGCTCACCGGGCACTCCCGGGCCGGCCGGCTACCGCGGTCGGCCGTGACGGGTGAGCGCCGCCGCTAGGGCGCCATCTCGTAGGCGCCGTCGTAGGCCTTCACCCGCTCCCAGATCCGGTGAAATCGTGCGGGGTCGGGCACCGGCTTACGGATAGCGCTCAGCGCCCAGTCCTGCTGTGCCGTCGTCGCAGTCGGCTTACCGTGCAGCGCAACGGCATACATGTTGAAGTCGCGGACCTGGAAGTCGAAGATCTGGTCCAGCATGTCGGAGTCCAACCCGGTCAACGCCGCCTGCTCCAGAATCAGCTGGCCGTACACGATCAGCGAGAACAGGTGGCCCACGGTCAGCAGGAAGTCAAGGTCCTTCTGCTGCTCGGCGTCGGGGGCAGCAGTCAGCAGGAATTCCCGAAACGCCGTGGCCTGGTCGTAGAACACCGCGACATTCGGGATCGCGACGTGCTCCTCGTAGATCGGCGTCCAGTCGGCGAACTGCACCTTGCCAGCCCCGCGGGTCGGTCCCTGGTTCCAGAAGAAGGTGTCGTCCGCGGCGTCGTTGCGCATCGGAATCGCCGGATACTCCTTGGGATTGAGCATGTAGTTCGGCATGAACTTCAGCACCAGGCCGACGTTCACGTGGACCGTGCCCTCCAGTCGAGGCAGGGTGCCGATCAGCTGTGCCACCTCGCGGAACATCGTGTTCTTCTCGTACCCCTTGGCGGCGATCACGTCGTGCAGTGACCGCAGCACCGTCTCACCCTCCATCGTGACCTTGGCCTTGGTCATCGGGTTGAACAGCAGATAACGCCGGTCCTCGAGGCTCGCGGACCGGAAGTAGTCGACCGAGCGCTGGCTGAACAGTTTCATCGCGATCAGGCGGGAGTACGCGTCGACGAAATTCGTTCGTACGTGCGTGAAATCGGTGACGGGGTTGCCGTACAGGATGCGGTTCTGCGCATGCGTGATCGCCTCGTAGAACGCGTGCTCGGTCATGCCGACCGAGCACGAGCACAGGTTGAACTTCCCGATGTTGACCGTATTCAGGGCCGCGGCAAAGGCTTCCACGCCGGTGTGCAGGATGTCCTCCTCCCGCACCGGGTAGTTCTCCAGCCGGAAGGTGCTGACGTAGATCTGCATGTGCACGACGTTGTCGATCAGCTGGTAGTCGTCGTGTTGGCTGTCGGCGACGAACCACACATAAGCGTCCTCGCCCTCGATGTCCCCACGCCGCCCGAACACCGACACCATGCTGGCGACGTTGCCGTTGCCGATGTAGTACTTCTCCCCCGTCGCCCGGTACAGGATGCCGTTGGCGCGGTCCTCCTCGCTCGCGGGCGTCAGGACCATGTCGGTGTTGTAGACGTCGGCGCCGCGGGAGCGTTCGGACAGCCCGAACGCCATCACTTCGCCGTTCTCCAGGTCGTCGGCGGCCTTCAGCTTGGCGTCCTTGTTCTCGCTCTGCCAGATCGGCCCCAGCCCGAGGATGGTGACCTGTTCGGTGTACCAATAGGTCAGCCCGTAGAAGCCGAGGATCTCCGATAGTGCGGCGTTGCGCGCGGCGTCCCAGCGTTTGTCCGGGTTTCGGCCGGCGAACTCCGACGGCGTCAGGAACGTCGCAAACAGTTTCTCGCGCTTGACGAAGTCGACGAAGTCGCTGGGCCACACCGCAGCCAGGTCGTCGTCGAGCAGGCGTTTCTTGCCCTGACCTTCGAACCAGTCGATGGTGGCGCGCAACAACCGCCGCGTTTCGGCGTCGAATTGCGGCGGGTCGTAGGTCTTGGGATCGAACAGCAAGCCGTCGGTCTGCGTCATGGCGGTCAGCCTAGGGCTGCCGTCGGCGCTACGGCGCCGGTTGCGGAGGCTGGATCGGGTTCGGGACGAACGGCAGACCGGGGATGGTTTCGTAGGGCAGCGTCGGGATGACCGGCGGTTGTTGCGTCGTCGCCGGTGGCTGCTGCGTGGTCGTCGGGGGCGGCTCCGTGGTCGGCGGCGGTTCGGTCGTCGCCGGGGGCGGTGTGGTCGGTGGCGGCTCGGGCGGCGGCGCGGTCACGGTCTCGGTCACCTGTGGCGGCGGCGCCTCCTGCGTGACGGTCTGCGGTGGTGGGGCCTGTGTTTCCTGCGGCGGCGGGGGCGGCTCGCTGGTCGCCGGGGGCGGAGTGGTTGCCGGGGTCGACGCAGGAGCGGGCGACGACTCGTCCGAGCGCGTCACGTACAGCGCGACCGCCAGCGCGGCCAGCAGCACGACCACGGCCGCCGCCAGCGCCACCGCGGGTCGCCGGTACCACGGCACCGGCGTCGCCGTGCGCTCGTCGTCATGCGGGTCCCGGTGGAACTCGATCTGCGGCCGGACGTCGCCGGTGGGAGCGACGGGCGAGTCGTAGTCGTACGGGTCGGTCGGTGCCACCTCGGGAAGGTCGCCGGCGTCCGACCACGCCAACGCACCGAACGTGCCCGATGGCGCCACCTCGTCGGGTGCTGCGACCTCCGGCGCCATCAGCGTCGCGTCGGCAGCCGCAGCCGCCGGCGCTGCGGCGGCCATCGACGTCTGGCCCTCCTCGACCGTCCCGCGCACGGCCGCGGTGCCGCCACCGATCGCCGCGGTCAACTCCGGATGAGCGGTCGTGATGACCGGGACCCGGAAGTGTTCGGACAACGTCGTCGTGATGAGCGGGATCCGCGCTCCGCCACCGACCGATGCGACAGCCGCCAGCTCGCGAACACCGTTGTGCTCCAACGTTTCCTGCAGCACACCGGCGAAGTCGGCGACGGGTTGCCGTATCGCGTCGTCGAGTTCGGTACGGGTCAGCCGCACCTCACCGCGATGCCCCGGCACGTCGACCAGCAGCGAGGTGACGCTGGCAGTGGACAGCCGTTCCTTGGCGCCGCGGCACTGCATCCGCAGATGCGTCAGCGATCCGAGCGCCGATGTTCCCGACAGGTCGATGGCCCCCGCGGCCGACAGGTCGTTGAGCACGTGGGTGAGCAGTGCCTGGTCGACGAGATCACCGCAGAGATCGCCGTGCCGAACGGTCGGGGCCAGCGGCGCGTAACCGGCGTCGGCGTCGACCAGTGTGATGCTGGTACCGGTGCCGCCGAGGTCGCACAGCGCGATGACGCCCCGCGTGGGCAGCCCCGGATCGTCCTGCAGCGCCGTCAGCGCGGCTGTCGCGTCCGAGACAAGGGGCGCGCGCTCGAACTCCGGCACCTCGGCGAGCGCGGTGCGCAGGCTCTCGACGGCGTTCTGACGCCAGTGGGCGGGGTGAGTGACGGCGATCGGCCCGTCCGGCGGCCTGCCCGCCAGCAGCGCGAGCAGTAATGCGCGCAGCGCATCGGCGAGGACACCGTCAGCGCGATGTGTCGAGCCGTCAGCAGCGACGATGCCGACCGGGTCGCCGACGCGGTCGACGAAGTCGGTGAGGATCAGGCCCCGCTCGTTGAGGTTGGGGTTCTCGCTGGGCACGCCGACCTCGGGCGGTCGGTGCGGAAAGCGGGTCAGCACAGAGGTGCGCAAAAGGGCCGCGCGGCCGACGACCACCGCGGCCAGGTTGGAGGCCCCTACCGAGAGCCCTACCCCGTCAGCCATCACTTCCCGTCTCGATCAAACGCTATCGGAGATATCAATCTGATCGGACGGTGTTCGCGTTACTCAGCGGATCGTTCCCGCACCGGGAATCAGCGGTAGATCCAGTGCGGTGACCCAGCCCGGGGACAGGTCGTTGACCGCGGGCACCGCGTTGAGCGCCCGCAGGCCGGTGGACAGGCAGCCCGCGGCGGCCGCGTCGCGGCCGGAACCGTCGGTGAACCTGAATGCGGTCTCCTGGAAGATGCTCGGCGTGCCCTCGATGTCGACGCGGTAGACGTCGTTCTGGTTGCCGGTCGGCCAGTCGGGTGCGGCGTCGTCACCGATCCGGTTGACGTGCTCGAGCTGGATGCGCGTCTCGCCCTTGTAGACGCCGTTGATGGTGAACCGGACGGCCGCGACGTGACCCGCGGGGATGATGCCCTTGGCCGACTTGCGCTCGTTGGGAGTCACCCACTTGTCGTACGTCGTGGTGATCTCGTCGAGCATGATGCCCGCCGCATGCGCGATCATGGGAACTGTTCCGCCCCAAGCGAATACCAGAATGTCGGGAGTTTCGAGCATGGCCTTCTTCTCCGGCGGCCTGCCGATGCCCATCTCACGTTCGTAGTCGCCGGTGTAGTTGGTGTAGTCCAGCAGTTCGGACGCGCGCACCGTACGGACCTCCGAGCACAGGCCCATCAGCGTCATGGGGAACAGGTCGTTGGCGAAGCCGGGGTCGATGCCGGTGGTGAAGCACGACGACTCGCCCAGCTCGCAGGCCTCGGTGATGGGTTCGATCCAGTTCGGCGGGTTGAGGTGCATCGTCGGCCACACCCACGGCGTCATGGCTGTCGAGCAGACGTCGATCCCGGCGCGCAGGAACCGCGTGATCAGGCCGATGTTCTCCTCGGCGTGCGCGGCGGTGGGCCCGTAGTGGACCAGGGCGTCGGGTTTGAGCGCGATCAGTTCGTCCACGTCGTCGGTGGCGGTCACGCCGACCTTGGTGCCGAGGCCGCAGATCTCGCCGACGTCGCGGCCGACCTTGTCGGGGTTGCTCACCCCGACCCCGACCAATTCGAACAGCGGGTGTTTGATGACCTCCGGAATGACCATCTTGCCGACGAAGCCGGTGCCGAAGATGACGATTCGCTTCTTCTGAGAGTCAACAGTCACGCGTAACCTTTCGATCGGCCCCCGCCTCGTCCTCACCCTAGGCGTCGGGCAAAGCGACGGTGCAAGAGTTGTCTGGGTACACCCAGTGCCGCCCCGATTTCGCCCCAGGAGAGCCCGCATTCGCGCGCTGATCGAACTGCCTCGTCGTAGCGCGCCTTCGCGCGGGCCAGGTCGTCGCGTGCCTGGCCCAGCTCGCGCACGCTCGCGCCGGACAGCACGTCGTTGAGGATGGGATCGGGGTCGGTGCACAAGGGCCTATCGTCGGGCTCACCCCCGAACTCCTCCAGCACCCGCTGACGCGCAGCCAAAATCTGCGGATCGTCAAACCACCACGGCTTCGGACCCACCCCACCCCAGGCACCCTCCAACCCAGCCGCGTCATCAACCGATGACACCGATGCGTCGCACACCTCCCCCTCGGGCACATCACTCACCGCCGATTCGTCCGGCTCGTCCCCGAACTCCTCGACCACCCGCCGACGCGCAGCCAAAATCTCCGGATCGTCAAACCACCACGGCTTCGGACCAACCCCACCCCAGACTTCGGCGTCATCATTTGATGACGCCGCATTGTCGGCACTATCCATGCGCGAGAGCCTGCCCGCCGGGTACGACAACCAGGCGGCGGGAATGTTTACGGCTCCCCCGGCATTAACCGGAGCATGACACCAGCGAGCAGCAACGGCGGGCCGCTGGCCGGTCGACGGGCATTGGTCACCGGAGCGTCGCGCGGAATCGGCGCCGAAATAGTACGGAAGCTGGCCTCCGACGGCGCCTCCGTCGCGTTCACTTACGGCTCCTCGGCGGCAGAGGCTGAGAAACTCGCCGCGGAGGCGGCCGCCGACGGCGCGACCGTCGTGGCGATCCAGGCCGATAGCGGCGATCCCGAGCAGGTGAGGCGCTCGGTCGAGGAGACCGTCACCCATCTCGGTGGACTCGACATCCTGGTAAACAACGCGGGCATCGCGGTGTTGGGCGACGTGGCCACGCTGCCCGCCGAAAAGTTCGACAGGATCGTGGCGATCAACATCCGCGGTGTGTTCGTGGCGATCCAGGCTGCGCTGGCGCATCTCGGCGAGGGCGGTCGTATCATCAACATCGGCAGCATCAATGCGGAGAAGGTTCCCGGTCCGGGACTGGCGGTGTATGCGATGACGAAAGCGGCCGTCGCGGGATTGACCCGCGGTCTGGCGCGCGACCTCGGACCGCAGGGCATCACAGTGAACAACGTGCAACCCGGCCCCATCGACACCGACATGAACCGGACCAAGGCGAATTCGCCGAAGCGGCAAAGCAAGTCATGGCAGGCGGCCGCTACGGTCACCCGCGCGACGTCGCGGGCGTGGTCGCGTATCTGGCAGGCCCCGACACCGGATACATCACCGGTGCGCACTGGAACGTCGACGGCGGGTTCACGGTCTAGAGGTTGATCGGGTCGGACGGATCACGCGCTTTCGTGGTGTCCCTCAGCGCGGCCTTGAATTGCATTGCCCGATACGGCCACCCGTGGTCGGTGTGCCACTGCGACACCACGAGCCCGACGCCACCGTGCATGTCGAACCTCGACCCCGGCAGCACGTAACCGCCGTACAACTGGGCGACCGCATTCTTCCCGTGGTTCTCGGCATGCCATGCCGATCCGAGCACCGGCGTCTGCAACGGCGTCGTATGCATGTTGGCGACAGGCGATTCCACGACCCGATAGCCCAGCGCATACTTCGACGCGAGGAAGCCGCCCAGGACCCACTTTCCTTGCGCCATACGGCGAAACGTCAGCTCACCCCACCGCTCACCGGCCGGCGTGATGGGTGTCGCGGTGCTGCCCCACCGCCAACGTCCGTCGACGAATCCCCAACTCGAATAGCGCGTCCGGTGTCCGATGTGCTCCGGCCGCACCCGCATCAGGATGATGCCCTTGTCGCGCTGAAATCCCGTGGCCACCACATAAACCCAGCCGTCGTCGGGGTCGAAGTCCCACGACCAGCACTGGGCGTGCCCGCCGTGCAGATCAGCCGGAAACTTTGCCTCCGAACCCAGGTGCGTCCAGGACACACCGCTGTCGTCGGACCGCCAGATCTCCGTCCATGTGACGTTGCCAAAGCCGCGGTTGACGATGGCGTGCAGATAGATCGAGTCGTCGACGCGCAGCAGATCGGAGGGAATCACGGTGCTGATGCCGCCGCGGGTCCATCCGGTCGACGCATCGTCGTGCACGTAGTGCCACAGCTGGCGGGCGTAGTCGGAATCCGCACCGCCGGCTCGTTCGTAGACGATCTCGTGATCGGCGTCCCCGGTGCCGATCAGCACCACCGGTGAGCGCCAGTCTCCCTGGCCGACCTTGCGACCCGAGAACGTGTCGCCGAACACCGACACCAGCTTCCCGTTCGGTGCCACGACCGAGGCACCGAGATCGGTACACGTGACACCCCAGCGCTCGGTCAGTCCGGGACCCGTCAGGTCGACGACCTTGCCATCACGCGGGGGTACTCGAGCACGCCCACCTGGGCGCAGACCGCGGCCGGCTGCCCGGCCGACCGAGGACTCGTCGGGCAAGTCAGAAGCAGCGGCGCAGGCCGCCCGGCTCGCAAAGCAGCGGGTATTGCGTGACCGGGTTCGGCAACGGGCCCTTGAACGACATGGTCAGCGGCGCGACGACCATCGCGGGCTGGTCACCGCACTCCCCGCCGTGGAGCACCTTCATGGTGCCGGTCCAGTTGTACGGGTCGAATCGGTAGACGGTCTCTTGCGGCGCCTTGCTGCCGTCGGGGCAGGTACGTCCCTCGGGGTCCTTATAGACGAACTGCCACTGGTTCATGACCATCACGGCTTCGGCGCCGCCCTGGCCGGTATTCGGCGTGACCTTCAACCGGCACGCGATCGGTAGTAACAGCGGTTCGCGCAGGTCGCCGACCGTCGGTACGCAGATCGGGTAGATCTCCCACGTCGCGGTCGCCTGACCGTCGATGTTGACGTTGTAGTAGCCCTCCGGCACTCCAGGGGCCTTGACGTTGCCCTGCGCGTGGGCTGGAACCGCGAGGCCGAGGACGACGGCCATACCGATAAGGGCTGTGGCAAGCCCCCGGATCAACCTCACGATGCGCCTCCTTCACAAGGACCTCGTCGAGTATTCCAGTGCGCAGGTGCCTCCGTAACCCCTTTCGACGTCGCTCGGCGTTTCAAGCACCGCGGCCAGCGGGTAGATGCGTTCGGGGTGATGGCGATGAGACGACTGGCGGCGTTGGTCGCTGTCGTCGTCCTGTGGCCAGGCCTTTCCGCCTGCTCGACGGGCGAACGGGTGGACCTCGGCGAGTCGTCGGGCAATCTGATCGCCGCGATCGCCGGCGAGCCCGACCAACTGGACCCGCACAAGACCAGCGCGTATTTCTCGTTCGAAGTGCTCGAGAACGTTTTCGACTCGCTGGTCGAACCTGACGCCAACCTCGAGATGCGCCCTGCGCTGGCCGAATCGTGGGAGGTCAGCCCCGATCAGCTCACCTGGACCTTCCGCCTGCGGCCGGGCGTCGCCTTTCATGACGGCAGCCCGTTCAGCGCGGACGACGTCGTGTACTCGTACCGCCGCATCATCGACGAGCAGCTGACCAACGCCGACAAGTTCAGCGCCGTCACCGATGTCAGCGCCCCGAACCCCGAAACCGTCGTCATCCGGCTGAAGCAGCCGACACCGAACCTGCTGACGAACATCGGCGGTTTCAAAGGCATGGCGATCGTGTCGCGCCGCAATGTCGAAAGCGGTCAGATCGCCACGCACCCGATCGGGACCGGTCCGTTCGCGTTCAGCGGCCAGAAGAGCGGTGACTCCATCACTCTCAAGGCGAACCCGTCGTATTGGGCTGGCGCACCCAAGGTCTCGGGCGTCACGTTCCGGTTCATCTCCGAGCCGACGACCGCGCTGTCGGCGCTGCAGGCCGGCGAGATCGACTGGACGGACTCGATTCCGCCGCAACGGGTTGCGCAGCTGCGCGACGACGACTCGATGAACCTCGCGGTCACCGCGAGCAACGACTATTGGTATCTGGCGCTCAACGAGGCCCGCAAGCCGTGGAACGACGTGCGGGTGCGTCAGGCGATCGCCTATGGCATCGATCGCGACGCGATCGTGGCGGTCACCAGTTACGGCACCGCCGCGGCCAACCAGCTCGCGATCCCCGAGGGCAATCCCTGGTACACCGACTATCACCGCTACCGCTACGACATCGACAAGGCGAAGACCCTTCTGGACGAGGCGGGGGTGAGCGGTGGTGATCTCGACATGCTGGTCACCAGCGAGTATCCGGAAACGGTGACGGCCGCGCAGGTCATCGCCGACAACCTCGCGCCGCTGGGCTTCACCGTCAACATCCGCACCGTCGACTTCGCCACCTGGCTCGACGAACAGAACACCGGCAACTTCGACATGCTGATGATGGGCTGGCTCGGCAACATCGACCCCGACGACTTCTATTACGCGCAGCACCACACCGACGGCACGAGCAATGCGCAGAAGTTCTCCAATCCCGAGGTCGACCGGCTGCTCGACGCGGGACGCGTTGAGACGAATCGCCAAGCGCGCGCTGATCTTTACCGCCGGGCCGCCACGCTGATCGCCGACGAGGTGAGCTACATCTATCTCTACAACCCGTCGGTGATCCAGGGGTGGAGCACCGGCCTGTCCGGCTTCGAGTCTCGCCGCGACGGCGCGATCCGGTTCCGCACCGCCAGCCTGGCCGAGGGCGAAACATCGTGACCCGGTTCCTGACTCATCCGATCGCACGCTTCCTCGCTCGGCGGCTTCTGTACTCCGCGGTCGTGTTGATCGGCGTGCTCATCGTGGTGTTCGCCCTCGTGCATTTGGTGCCTGGCGATCCCGTGCGCATCGCCTTGGGAACGCGCTATACACCGCAGGCGTACGACGCGCTGCGCTCGGCGAGCGGACTCGACAAGCCGATCGTGGAGCAGTTCTTCGGTTACCTCGGTTCGGCGTTGACCGGCGATCTCGGCGTCAGCTTCCGCAACGGTGACCCGGTGACGGTCATCCTGCTCGAACGACTGCCCGCCACTGTGTCGTTGGCGGTGGTCGGCATCGTCATCGCGCTGGCGATCGCATTGCCCGCGGGGATCTGGTCGGCGTTGCACGAGGGCCGCGTGAGCGACGCCATCATCCGGGTCGCCAGCCAGTTCGGGGTGTCGGTGCCGGACTTCTGGATGGGCATCCTGCTCATCGCGCTGTTCGCGACGACGCTGGGCTGGCTGCCGACGTCGGGATACCAACCGCTGCTGGATAATCCGGGCGGATGGCTGCGCCACATCGTGTTGCCCGCGCTGACAGTGGGACTGGTCGCGGGCGCCATCATGACGCGTTATGTGCGGTCCGCGGTGCTTGAGGTCGCGTCGATGGGATACGTGCGCACCGCCCGGTCGAAGGGGCTGGCGCCGCGGGCCGTCACGTTCCGGCACACAGTGCGCAACGCGCTGATCCCGGTGCTGACCATCACCGGCATTCAGCTGGCGACAATCCTCGGCGGCGTCATCGTCGTCGAGGTCGTGTTCGCGTGGCCCGGCCTCGGCCGCCTCGTCTACAACGCCGTTGCGGCACGGGACTATCCGGTCATTCAGGGTGCGGTGTTGCTGATCGCCGCGCTGTTCCTGCTCATCAACCTGATCGTGGATGTGCTGTACGCGGTCGTCGACCCGAGGATCCGGCTCTCATGACGACCGAGACCAGTGCGCGGCTGTCGTCTTGGCGCCTGCTGCTCGGCAATCCGGTCACTCTGGTCAGCGCCGCCGTGCTCGTCGCGATCGCCGTCATCGCGGTGACGGCCAATTGGATTGCGCCCTACGGCGTCAACGATGTCAACGTGCCCGATGCGCTGCAGCCTCCCAGTGGCGCGCATTGGTTCGGCACCGACGAGTTGGGGCGCGACGTGCTCTCCCGGGTGCTCGTCGCGATTCAGGCGTCGATGCGGGTGGCCGTCGTCAGTGTCGCGTTCGCCGTTATCGTCGGCGTGACGGTCGGCATCATCGCGGGTTACCGCGGCGGCTGGCTTGACACGATCTTCATGCGCATCGTCGATGTGATGTTCGCGTTTCCGGTATTGCTTCTCGCGCTGGCCGTGGTGGCGATCCTCGGTCCCGGTGTGACGACGACGATCCTGGCGATCGGCATCGTGTACACCCCGATCTTCGCGCGCGTGGCCCGGGCGAGCACGCTGAGTGTGCGCGTGGAACCGTACGTTTCGGTGTCACGAACGATGGGCACCGGCCATCTGTACATCCTCGGCAGGCACATCCTGCCGAATGTGGCCGGTCCGTTGGTTGTTCAGACGTCGCTGTCGCTGGCGTTCGCGATTCTGTCCGAGGCGGCACTGTCCTTCCTCGGCTTGGGCATCCAACCGCCCCAGCCGTCGCTGGGCCGGATGATCTTCGATTCGCAGGGCTTCGTGACGATGGCGTGGTGGATGGCGGTGTTCCCCGGCGCGGCCATCTTCGTCGCGGTGCTGGCGTTCAACCTGCTTGGCGACGGCCTGCGCGACGTGCTGGATCCCAAGCAGCGCACGATGATCGAGGCGCGGAGGAAACAGTGACCCCGGTCCTCAGTGTCCGCGATCTGCGGGTGCGCATCGGTAGACGCGACATCGTGCGCGGTATCTCGTTCGACGTCGAGCGCGAGAAGACGCTCGGCATCGTCGGCGAATCGGGCTCCGGCAAGTCCATGACCGTGCTGGCAGCCACCGGACTGCTGGACGCCCCGGGCGCGAAGGTCGACGGCACCAGCACGCTCGCCGGCGACACCCAACTCGTCGGCGCCTCTCCCCGACTCCTGCGCAGCGTGCACGGCGGCCGGATCGGCTTCGTGTTCCAAGATCCCGGCACGTCGCTCAACCCGCTGCTGACCCTCGACCGGCAGATCACCGAATCCCTTGAGACGCACCGCCATATGACCCGCCGGCAGGCTCATGGTCGTGCGCTCGAGTTGTTGGAGGCGGTGGGGCTGCCGGATCCGGAGACGCGGCTGCATGCGTACCCGCACCAGCTGTCGGGCGGGCAGAAGCAGCGCGTGATGATCGCCATCGCGATGGCGTGCGACCCGGAGTTGTTGGTGGCCGACGAACCGACCACCGCGCTGGACGTGACGACACAGGCACAGATCATCGAACTGGTCCGAGATCTGCAGCGCGACTTCGGCACTGCGGTGGTGTGGATCAGCCACGACCTCGGAGTGATCGGTCAGGTCGCCGACGACGTCACGGTGTTGCAGGAGGGCCTGGCCGTGGAGCAGGCGCCGATCATGGATGTGTTCGACCGTCCGCAGCATGCCTACACCCGCGAGTTGTTGGACGCCCGCCCGCTGGTCGGTGGCAGCGGTCCCCCGCCGCCACCGTCAGAAACCGAGACGCTGCTCGATGTCTCGGGCCTCGACGTTCGGTTCGACGTGAGCACACCGGTCGGCAAGACCGTCGTCCACGCGGTGAAAGATCTGTCGTTCCAGATCCGTAAAGGCACCACTCTGGGGCTGGTCGGTGAATCGGGTTCGGGGAAATCGACCGTCGCCGCGGCGCTTACGGGCCTGATCAAACCCGGTGCCGGTACCGCGACGTTGGGGACATCGGACGTATTCGGGGTGCGCGGGTCGGCCGAAAAGGCGCTGCGCAGGCGCATCAGTCTGGTGTTCCAGGACCCGTTCTCCACCCTCAACCCGCGTGCCCGGATAGGCGCGCCGATCGACGAGCCGCTGCGCGTGCATGGCGTCGTGAAGGGCACGCAGGAACGCCGAGAGCGCGTCGGGGAGTTGCTCGAACTCGTCGGCCTACCAACGTCGTTCGCATCGCGCTATCCGCATGAACTGTCCGGCGGCGAGCGACAGCGGGTCAGCATCGCGCGAGCGCTGGCGGGCGAACCCGAGCTGCTCATCCTCGACGAAGCCACTGCGTCGCTGGATGTTTCGGTGCAGGCCCGCGTGCTGGACCTTCTGGCCTCGTTGCAACGCGACATGGGCCTGACTTACCTGTTCATCGCCCACGACCTCGCCGTGGTGCAGCAGGTGAGCCACGACGTGCTGGTGATGCGCGACGGCGCCGCCGTCGAGTACCGGCCGGCCGCCGAGCTGTTCGCCGCACCGCGGGACGAGTACACGCGGGCGCTGCTGGCCGCGGTGCCGCCCCGCCGTCCCCGAGTGGCGATCTAGGTCCTATCGGCGAGATTGAAACCAGGGCTGTGGTCGCCACAACGACCCTGTGTGCAATCTCGGTCATAGGCCGCAAAAGGGAAGGCCCGGCCATGAGAGGGTCATGGCCATGAGTCAGCTCAGCGGCAAGGTCGCATTGGTCACCGGCGCATCGTCAGGACTGGGCGCGGTGGTCGCCCAGGTGTTCGCGGAACGAGGCGCCTCGGTATTCGGGATCTCCCGTGACGCCGAGAAGATGTCAACGGTGTTCGAGTCGGTGCCCGGCGGGAAGTACGCGTCGGTGGACATCACCACATCGGCCGCGTGCCGCGACGCCGTCGCACAGTGCGTCGACGCGTTCGGCCGGCTCGACGTGTTGGTGAACGTCGCGGGCTTTCACCAGATGCGCCACACCACGTCGATGACCGACGAGGAGTGGGACCACGATCTCGC
The DNA here is from genome assembly GCF_025822765.1 of Mycobacterium barrassiae. GTDB lineage: Bacteria > Actinomycetota > Actinomycetes > Mycobacteriales > Mycobacteriaceae > Mycobacterium > Mycobacterium barrassiae. The sequence continues at coordinate 62,164 of NZ_JACKUK010000035.1, forward strand.
GGTGAACCTCAACGGCCCGTTCTATCTCTGCCGCGCCGCGCTGCCCCACCTGCTCGAGACCGCGGGCAACATCGTCAACGTCACGTCGATCGCGGGCGTCGAGGGTGAGGTCTACTCGGCGGGTTACTGCGCGGCCAAGCACGGGCTGGTCGGGCTGACCCGCGCGCTGGCCGTCGAGTACACCAAGGAGAAGATCCGAGTGAACGCGATCTGCCCGGGCGGCATGCCGACCCCGCAGGCCACCGAGTTCACCGCCCCCGACAACGCGGACTGGGATCTCATCCTGCGCATCGCCTCACCGCGCGGATTCATGGATCCCGTCGACGTCGCCAAATCCGTTGCGTTCCTTGCCAGTGACGACGCCGCGGCGATCCACGGCGCCGTCTACCGGGTCGACAACGGCAAGGGCGCGGGCTGACCCGACTCAGATCTCCTGGTTGCGCCGACGACCGAGGAAGAACGCCAGGCCGATCGCGCCGAAGCCCAGCGTCCCGATGACACCGGCCGACACCATCAGGAAGATGTCCCGACCGGTCAGACCGGCTGTCGGGGCCTCGTCGGACGCCAGTCGCAGGCGGTAGTCGCCCGGCAGCGGACCCTCGGCGGGCGCGCCGAGACCGGGGAACTGCTGGGTGCGGTGCACCTCGAAGGTGCGCTCGCCGCCCTGGCCCTCGGCCCACACACCCCACGCCGGGGTGACGCCGTCGAGCAGCACCTTGCGCTCGCCGAACTGCGCGTCATCGCCAACGTCGACGATCTGGCGCACCCGGAACGGCTCGTACCGCGCGTTGGAGTAGTTCACCAGCACGGGCACGTTGTCGTACCGCAGCACCGGCGGCGGAGGCGGAGGCGGCGGCATCCCGACGCCCGGGTAGTAGCCACCACCGAAGAAGCTGCCGACCGCGATGTTGGTGACGGCCTGCGCGACGTTGGCCGCCGCGATGACCGGGCTGAGCAGCGCCGCGGTGAAGCTGTACGCCGCGTACTGGGCCGCCTCGAACATCATCCGGCCCAGCGGCGGGATCACCATGATCCGCGGCGCCATCTCGTACATGTAGACGATGCGCACCGGGTCCCGGTACGGGTTGATGATGATCGGGCGGTAGTACTCGTCGTACTGCACCCACTCCGGCCGCCACTGACGGACCGGGCTGACCAACTCGACGGGCGGGTTCACCGCGAAGTTCGTCGACGCGCTCGTACCGACATCGAGACCGGGGATCTTGAGGCTGGTTTCGATCGATTGCGAGAACGACGCCAGATCCTGCTCGGGCGCCGGCGCCGGAATCGTCTCGTCGACAACCGTTGCCTTGCTTGCGAGTTCGACGTCCGCCTCGGGAGCCTCGAGCGTCTTCGGCAGGACCGTCTCGATGTTGGCCGCCTGCGTGATGGACACCGTGGGCGTCTCTGATTCGTCACCGCTCGCCGACTCGGTCGTCTCGCTGCCCGACGTCTCAGTGGTGCTCGGCGCCGACGTCGACGTGGTCGCGCTGGTCTCCGACGTGGGGGTCAGAGCGTCCGACGGTGCGGTCGTCGTCGCCGACGTTTCGGCCGCCTCGGTGGCGGTGGTGGTCGGTGCCGACGTCGTCGCGGAGGTCACCGATGTCGACGCGGTTTCGGGTGCCGCCGTGGTGCTGGGTGCGGTCGTGATCGGTGCCTGCGAGGCCGTCGTCACGTCCTCCTCACTGGGCTCGGCGGGTACGACCGTCGTCACCGGAGGCGCGACGGTGGTCGTGGGCGCCTGCACGGTCGCCTGTGTTTCGACCTCCGTCTCGACCTGGGCCGGCGCGGGGGCCTGCGTCTGGGGCGCCGGAGCCTGGGTCTGTGGCGCCGGAGCCTGGGTCTGTGGAGCCTGCGGGGCCGCCTCTTCTGGGGCCGCCACCTCGGGCTCAGGAGCGACGACGGTGGTGGTCGCACCGCTGTCGTCGCCGGGTTGGGCCAGCGCCGGGGCGATTCCCCCGGTCAGCGCCGTCAGGGAAATCACGACGCCCGATGCCAGGACGGCAACGACGCCTTTCTTCGAGCAAAACTCGAGGGGTGCACCCATCGTTCATCGACTCCTTCTGTCATCGGGAGCTGAGTGCGTTCACCACTGCCGCCAGGGCTTATGCCATTGGCCCCCGAATCTTTGCCTGGAAACAGAAGCTGTCGCATGCTCCGGTCTCAGAAGATTCATCGCTGGTTCGGCCGGGGTGTTACACACGGACCGAGGAGGTGGGGATGCGGATCCGGGGCGTGCGGACGATCTCGGGAGTGACGACCGCCATTTGCCTGGTGGCCTGCGGTTCCGGCGGTGAGTTGACGGTCTCCGACTCGACCACTGAGAAGTCGACCACACCAGAATCGGCCTTCACTTCCGCCCCACCGGCCACGGCGGAGGAGGCTCGCTAGGGACCGCGGCGGCGCCACGCGCCGACAGCCAGGGCGATACCGACCAGTGCGATGATCGGCCCGAGGATGGACCATGTGGTGGTGTTGGTCATCGGACTGTCGCTGACGATGACCCCGAAACCCTGCAGGGTGAAGATGATTCCGAACAGGGTGACGAGCAGGCCCAGCACGATGATGGCGATCCGCATGCCCTCACCCTAGGCCCGCCCACGACCCAGGATGGCGGTTAGCGACGGCGTTGCAGGTACTTCTGGTACGCCTCGGCGGCAGCGGCCAACTCCGGACGGGCATCAAGCACGGGCTGCATCTTCTTACGCGCTTGTTCGCGTTTGTACGGCAGGAATTCGGTCGGGAAGTTCCCCTCGTGCGGACGGTAGTCCCGCAGTACCCGACGCGCGACCGTGGCGATGTGCACTTCGTCGACACCGTCGGCGATGCCCATGGTCGGCGCGGCGGCGTACATCGCCTGGATCGGCGTGAGATCGGTGGTGCCCAGCGAACCCAGGATGTGCAGCGCGTTGAACGACACCTCGCGCAGCACCTTGGCCATCGTGAACTTCACGGCGGCGATCTCGGTGCGCGCTTCCTGCGTCGAGGTGTTGTCGATCTTCCACGCCGTCTCGAGAACGAACAGGCGAAGCATCTTGATCGCCGCGTACGACTCTGCGATCTTCTCCTGGACCATCTGATGGTCGGAGATGATTTTGCCGTGCGACTCGCGCGACAGCGCCCGCTCGCACATCATGTCGAAGGCCAGGTTGCATTGAGCGATGGTGCGCATCGCGTGGTGGATGCGGCCGCCGCCAAGTCGGCGCTGCGCCAGGACTTTTGCACCGTTCGGCGGGCCCAGAAGATGGTCCAGCGACACCCGTACATCGCGATAGATGATGTGGTTGTGGTTGCGGGGCTCGGGCATGATCTCCACACCCGGCGTATCGCGCGGCACGATGAACATTCCGTTGGTGCACATCACGAACAGGATGTCGGCGACGCGGCCCGCTGAGGTGAACCACTTCTCGCCGTTGATGACCCACTCGTCGCCGTACTGCACGGCCGTGGTCTTGAACAGGCTCGGGTCGCTGCCGCCCTGGGGTTCGGTCATCGAGTACGCCGAGAAGATGTCCTGATTGAGCAAAGGCTTGAGCCAGCGCTCTTTCTGTTCCTCGGTGCCGTAGGCGGCCAGCATCTCCATGTTGCCGGTGTCGGGGGCCGAGGCCCCGAACATGTGCGGCGCACCCGGATACCGGCCGATGACCTCGTTGAGCAAGCCGAGCTTGAGCTGCCCGTAGCCGGGGCCGCCGAGTTCGGGGTCCAGGAAGATCGCCCACAAGCCCTGGTCCTTGACCTCCTGCTGCAGTTCGCGCACATAGGCTTTCACCGCGGGGTCGGGAACGCGCACCGCATGCGGAAAGATGTGGTCAAGCGGCTCGACCTTCTCCTCGCAGAACTCCTTGACCCAGTCGAGTTTCTCCTGAAACTCCGGTTCGGTGCTGAAATCCCAAGCCATGCAGTCCTCCTCGGCTGCTGTCGGATGCCGCCGACGTCAGTGTGTCACCTGAGAGACGGTACGCCCGGCAATCGGCTCGAAGAGGGGCGGCCACCCGGGTCCGAGAGGTTTGAATTCGCGGGAACGGGCTAGTCAACCAGGCGTCGGGTCCATCGATGTACTCACGAGACGGAGATTCCCATGATCATCCTCGGCATCATCCTCTTGATAATCGGCTATTTCACCAGCCTGTCGATCCTCTACACCATCGGCGGAATCCTCGTCGTCATCGGCATCGTGCTGTGGATCCTCGGCGCAGTCGGACGCCCCGTCGGCGGCCGAAAAGTCTGGTTCTAGCACGCCTCACCGATAGCCGCGCCGCAGCAGGTGCTGCGCGCCGGCGTGCATTGCCTCGGGGCTGGCGGTGTCGAAATCGAACGCGTTCGCCAGCCTTGCGGTGACGCCGAAGGCCAGGCTGACAGCCAGCGCATCCTTGACCTGCGCCGGCGTGGCGCCGGCCGCCAGCACGGTCCGGATGTCGTCGGCATCGATCGTGTTCTCTGCGCTGAGCTTGGCAAGCATCCGAAGCGTTGCGCGTAGTGGCTCCTCGATCGGTGCGGTCTCCAAGTCAGCAAGGGTGGCAATGACTTTCGCAGCATCGCCATACCAGAGGGATGACGTAGCTGTGTGCGCGGCGACGCAGAACGGGCTCGCAATGGCCTTCGACACGACCGCCGCCATCAGCTCACGATCGCCGACCGACCAGTCCGACGGCCCGCGCATCGCCTCGTGGGTGAGATCGCCCGCGCCGTAGAAGTCGGGCCGATAGAGCGCCAGTTTCACGGCGTCCACCACGGGCTGACGTGTGACGAGCCGGATCATCGCGAACAGGGCCTTCGTTCGCCGGGGGTGGCCCCGATCGAGGATTTCGAGCCTCATGTCGGGCGTCCTGTCGCGGTAGCCAGCGCGGCGAGAGCGCTGCGGTACTGGCGGTCGGCCTGGCCGATCGCCGCACACACGACGATCTCGAAGATCTGGTCCTCGCTCAGACCCGCGGCCCGCGCGGCGGCGATATCGTCGTCGCTCACCTGGTCGGCGTGCTGGGCCACCTTGGCGACCAGAGTGCGCATCGGCTCGTCGAGGCCCGAATCGTCGAACGCGGCTCGACGCATCTGCGAGGGCGCCGTCGCCTTGTCTCCGAGAACGCGGTCGACGAGCTCCTTGTGTAAGCGACCGATATCGGTCATCGTTGCCGAGTCTGCCACTCAGGACGATGGTGTCAACCATCCCTGTTGGCCGCCTACGTCAGACACCGATGTCAAAAACCATGGCTCCGTTCGTGTTTCCGTCCTCGTCGACCGAAAGCAGTGGTATCGCGAACTTCTTGAAGTCGTCGTGAGCGGGATCGAAATCCGACACGAACGGCGCACCCAGGTAGTACTCGAAATCACCGCGGCTCTCGAACGTGACAACGAAGACCTGCTCAAAGCCCGCTGTCAGTCCCTCCAGGCTTCGCGTGCAGTCCCCGCCGATCAACGACACGATGTAGTTCTCCCCCGCGCGCTTGCATTCGTGTTCGAGAGCCAAGAATCGACTCAAGACTTCGGCTCGTTGCTGTTCCGTGGTGCTCGCCTTGTACCTGAACGCCACGATGTGCGTTATCGCCGCTGCATGTCGATTCACGGTCCCCAGTAGACGCCCGCGAAGCGCGAATTATCGGAGGTTTGTCGCGTGGCGGGCATGCGATACGACACACTCGGACGGTGATCACGCGACGTTGCGGCAACGGGGTACTGATCCTCGCCGCCGGTGCCGTCCTGCTTGCGGGCTGTACGCACAGCGCACCCCCGGCGCCACCACCCGCGTCGACGGCCGCGCCGGAAACCGTGCCCGCACAGACGATGGACCAGCCGACGTCGCCCGGCCCTCCGGCGGTCCCGTCGGGCGCGCAGCCCATACTCGCGTCCGATCCCGCTCAATTGGCCGATGATCTGGTCGCCGACGAGGAGGCGCTGCGCAACCCGTCGACCCCGGAACCCGCACTCACCTCCGCTGCCCGACGTCAGCAGGCGGCCTACCGCGCCATCGGGCGCAGCCCCGAGTGGGACCCCATCATCCGGCCCCGAATTCCGGCGTGGCTCACTGCGACCTACGACCTCAACGTCGACGCCAGGCGTCAGCTGTATCCGCTGACCGAAGTGAAGGACACGGTCCCGGCGTGGCGGATCGTGGCTCCTGCCCCGGCGGACGTGTTGCTGGCCAACTATCGCGAAGCCGAGGCCGCGACGGGCGTTCCGTGGAACTACCTGGCGGCGATCCATCTCATCGAGACTCGCTTCGGCAGCATCGAAGGCACCAGCACGGCAGGTGCACAAGGCCCAATGCAGTTCCTGCCGTCGACATTCGAGGCCTACGGCGACGGCGGAGACATCCACTCGCTGCGCGACAGCATCATGGCGGCGGGACGCTACCTCGCGGCGAACAACTTTGCCGGCAACCGCGATAACGCCATCTTCCGGTACAACAATTCGGACCTCTACGTGCGCGCAGTCAACGATTACGCCGAAGTGATGGCCGCCGATCCCGCCGCATTCGGCGCGTACTACCGCTGGGACGTCTACTACCGCACGACCGCCGGCGATGTGCTGCTTCCGATCGGCTACGAGTCGATGACACCGATCCCGGTCGAGACGTATCTGGCCGACCACCCTCAGTAAGGGGAGCGCGTCTGCGCCGGGTGGAACTCTGTGCAGATAACACGCGTTTCCGCTGGTTAGCTGGCATGATCTTCGCATGGTGGCCATCCCCGAAACCGTCTACGCGCGGGATGATGACGCCAACCTGGCGTATCAGGTCGTCGATGGTCCTGGGCCAGATCTGTTGTTCGTGCCCACACCCCGGTTCCCCATCGATCTGATTTGGGACGACTACACGGTGGCGGGCCATCTCCGTCGGCTCTCGTCGTTCGGCCGGTTGATCCTGACCGATCTGCTCGGAGTAGGCAGTTCGGATGCGGTGCCGATCTACGAGCGGCCCGCCATGCAGGGGTGGACGGATGGGCTGATCGCCGTGCTCGATGCGGCCGGTTCCGAACGCGCCTCGGTGTTCGCGATGGCCGGATCGGCCTTGCCGGCAATGCTTTTGGCGGCAACGCACCCCGAGCGGGTGAGATCGCTGGTGCTGTGGAGCCCGTACGCGTATTTCCTGCGCACACCGGATCAGCCCTTCGCCATCCCGGAGCACGCGCTCGACAACTTGTCCGATGTCGTCGGCCACACCGCGGGAAGCGGTCTGGCGATCGATCTGTTGGCGCCGAGTTGGGCCAAGGACATGGCAAAGCGACGCTGGTACGGCCGCGGCGAGCGGCTAGCGGGCGGACGAGGGTATTTCCGAGCTGTCAGCGACATGTTCCAGCACACCGATATGCGACGGGTGCTGGAAAGCATCCAGGCGCCGACGTTGGTGCTGCATCGACGAGATGATCGCTTTGTCGTTGCCGGCCATGCCCAGTACGTGGCCGAGCGGATTCCCCACGCGCGGCGGGTCGAGTTCGAGGGCAACGACCATGAATGGTTCGCCGGCGACTCCGAGCGGGTGCTCGACGAGATCGGGGCCTTCCTCACCGGCGCCCGACGGATCAGACCGACCAACCGTGTGCTCTCGACGGTGCTGTTCACCGACATCGTCGGGTCGACCGAGCGGGCAACGGCTTTGGGCGACGAGGCGTGGGGGTCGATCCTTGCCGCGCACAACCGGGCCATCGAGCGTGAGGCTCTCGGTGCGCGGGGCAAGATCGTCAAGTTCACCGGCGACGGCGCGCTCGCGACCTTCGACGGGCCTGCGCGGGCGATCAACTGCGCGTGCGCAATCCGTGATGCGGTCAGCGATCTCGGCCTGCACATCCGCGCCGGTCTGCACACTGGCGAGGTTGAGGTCGACGACAACGACGTGCACGGCATCGCGGTCCATATCGCGGCACGCATCATGGGCATCGCCGGACCCGATGAGGTCCTGGTGTCCGGCTCGGTTCCACCGCTGGTGCTGGGATCCGGGCTGGCGTTCGACGAACGCGGCAGCTACGAACTCAAAGGCGTACCCGACCGGTGGCCGGTCCTAGCCGTACACGACCTCCCCCACTGAACTCAGATCCTGCGCGAGCATCTCTGGAAGCGCTGACATCTCACCGAAGACTCGCACCGAATCATCCCAGCGCGCCTCACCCACGAAGTCGGATCGGTACCAGTAGACGCGGAGTCCGGCCGCGATGGCCGCCTGCACACCCACCATGCTGTCCTCGACGGCAATGACCGCGTCCGGGTCCAGCCCGAGACCGTCGACCGCCGCCAGGTACAGGTCGGGGGCCGGCTTCCAGGTATGGAACTCGTACGCCGAGAAATGCGGTCCGGGAAAGTGCTGCAGCAGACCGGTGCGCGACAGCCGGTCGCCGATCATGTCCAACGGCGAGTTGGACACCACGAAATTCGGATACTCGCTCCGTTGCAGCGCCTCATCCACACCGGGAACGCAGCACAGGCGTCCCTCGAGCAGTTCCTCGGCGAGCAGACGCGCTCGCGGAAGCGCATTCACGGGCGGGATCACGTCGATGTACGCGCACAGCATGTCGATCGCCTCCTGCATACGCCGGCCTGCGGCCAGGTGTGCGATCTCATCGGTGGAGATCTCACCGCCCAACTGCGTCGCCAGGCGTTGCAGTGCCAGCGTCTCCGCATCCTGTGAGTCCACCAACGTGCCGTCCAGGTCGAAGAGGACGGCGACGCCGGACGTGGCATGGGTGAACACGTCAAACCTCCTTCTGCTAAACGATTCCGGCGAGCTGGGACACGCCGAGCCGCTCAACATACCGCTCGTATTTCATCCGCAGTTCGGTCGCCGCTGCCCGGGCATCGACGACATGTAGCTTCTCGCAGTCATATCCGAGAAGCTCGTTCAGAACAGCCATCTGCTCGCGGGCGAAAACGATGGTGCCGTCGGGCGAAATGCTCTCGATACCGTCGAGAAGTTGCGCCCTGCGGTTGACATCCTGCGCCTCGCCCACGGAAAGGCCTTCCGGCAGCACCAGCTCGATCCGCTCCCGTGAGACGCGTAGTGGGTAGCCTCCGGTCATGCCGCCCGGTGCGGGCGAATGCAGTTGCCGCGGCTCGCTGCCAAGCAATGCCCAGACCGTGCGCGCCGCGGACGTCGCGGTCACCTGCTGCCCGTCCTTGCCGCCCTGGCGTCGCAGATTGGCCGCCAACCGCGCGAAGACGGATTCGTGATTGACAGCCACTTCTTCGCCGTTCCTGAAGACCGCCAGTGCATACGGGATCCCGTGTGCTTCGCCGAAACGGTGCACGTGGTGGCTGAAGACGTGGTGGCAGACCAGGTTGATGTCGATCTCGGTGGGGTGCGCATCGAGTTCCTGCGCCGCCGCCCAGGTGATGCCGGGAACGACGTTGGCGATGTTGCCGATCCCGACGTGCGGGGCCATGCCGACGGTCGCGAGTGCGGGCCCGACCGCATCGGGATAGGCGGCGTTCACGACGGTGGCCCGCGACTCGGCCAGGCGAACCGCCTGCATGAGTTCGTAATTCAGCGCGAGATGCATCGGCAGCCACGGCCCGAGCTGCGCCTGATCCAGCTTCTTGAAGTCCTCCGGCGAGACATCCATGATCGCCCGCGCGGCCTGGATGGAGGCGCCCATGAAGATGAGATCCGGTTGGATGCGGCGGATTTCGGCCGCGGTGCGATCGATGTCGGCGAGGTCGAGCGCCAGTGCCTCCACGTCGCGGAAATAGCCGAGATTCGAGGCCGCCAGCTTGGTCAGGTTGGCGAAGCGGGTGGCCCGCTCCAGCGAGCGGCCAGCCATGACGAGGTCGACGGGCTGATCACCGGTGGCCAGCAGGTGCGCCAGCCGGATGGTGACGTCGCCGATGCCGATCAACAGAATTTTGGGTGCCTTGGAGTTCATGATGATCCTTTCGAGGATTCGATAAGTCCTGTGGGGTTAGATTTCGAGGACAGCGCGCAAGTGCGCGACCATCCCCATCAGCTCGACGCGTTCGGCGCCGTACGCGTGCTCGGATTCGGCGAACGTCACGGCGTTGTCGATCCGGCTGAGCAGTTCGGCTACGGAGAACCGGTCAGGACAGGCCATCCGCTCCAGAGTCGCGCGAAAGTTCTTCCCGGTCAGGGTCGCCGGATTGTCGAAGATCGGTCGCGCCGAAACCGACGGACTCGGCCATGACGAGGGTTGCGTCAGCATGTCTTCGCGGAAATCCAGCTCAGCGAGCTCCGGTGAGACTCGCGCCAGTGCGCCCCGCAGCGACATCGTCGAATAGCGCCACGCGAGGTCGTGCGCCCAGACGACGTTGCCACGGCTCGAGGACACCTTGCTGCCGTTGATTCGCAGGAACCTGTTGGCTTTCAGGGTGGTTGGAATCATCCGGGGAACGTCGAGGATCCGCGCGAGGAGCGGGAACAGGACGCTGTAGTAGTAGCTGTTGTCGAACCCGAAGTAGTACGTGACACACGGCCGGGTCTCAGCCGCCGCAAGCTCACGCCTGAACTCGGCGAAGCTGATATCCGTCGGCAAGCCGAGCGCCTGTCCCACCGCGTAGCAGTGAGCGAAGAAGATGTCGAACCAGGGGTTGACCACCCGGCCCGGCGCGACCTCGTACCCGTAGTCGCTCCGGAATGTCAGCGTGACGCGGCTGGGCTCCAACTCGTCGATGAACTTCACCAACGCCGGGTTGTCCGAGTCGACTTCCAGATGCCAGCCCTGCAGCCAGGAGACATCCTGGTCGTCGATCACCAGCACCGTCGGCAACGGCGAATCGTCGATCTCCGAGAACTCGGTGCATCCGGTGGACTCTTCGACGGGACTCAACGCACGCGGCAGGTCCATCGGGTTGCCGCACTGCTCGCACACGTTGATATAGGCGCGCTGCAGGCAGTTCGGGCAGGTGCCGGACACGAACGATTCGACGGCGCCGTACCGCGTGTCCTCGGCGACGAACTCTGGCAGCCGGATCGCCCGCGCGTTGCCGAACAGCTCGATCAGACCCGAAGCCAGATACTTGCGGTAGTCATCGGCGGTGTTGTCGACGACCTGATCGAAATGGACACCAAAGCGCCGGAAATCCGAACGGATGAGCGCGGACATCTCGTCGCGGAACTCGTACGTGTCCTTGCCGAACTGGCGTGCCTTCCTGGCCACGTACGTCTGGTAGCTGTCGATGTGCGACGCATGCACCGCGGGACTGCCGACCGCCTCCAGCAGCCGGCGGTTGAGGTCCGCTCGCAGATAGGGCCCTGACAAATGGCCGACGTGAAGACCACCGTTGGGTGTCGGCGGTGGAGTGAAGATCACGTCGAGGTACTGCTTCGTCATGGTGCCTGCCCTCCTTGATGGGGCTGTGTCGCAAGCTTTTTGTGGGTCACGGCAAACGATATGAACGCCTGGTCAGCGGCAGAGTCCGCCGATCGGCCCCCAGGAGGATGAACTTGTTGTCCCCCGATTGGGGGACGTGCCGGCTCATCCGATGTCACGGCTGATCGGCGGATGCCCATCTCGGCTGGCGCTTCATAGCGTTGAGCCATGACATCGACGGCCTGCGAGGCTGCGCTGCGCAGTTGGGCCGACATACCGCGGACCCGCAAACAAAGCCGCTACCCAATGCAGATCTGGCTATTGCTGGGCGGCAGCTTTCTGGTGCGCGCGTTGGGTTTCGCCTATCCGTTTCTGAGCTATTTCGTCGCCGAACGCGGGCATGGACCCACGGTCGTCAGCTTTGTGTTGGCGGCGTTCGGTGCGGGCTGGGTGATCGGCCAGCTGGTGTGCGGCTCGCTGGTGGACCGCATCGGCGAGCGGTTGACGCTGGTGGTCGCCATGGCCGTTGCGGCGGTCGTGCTGTGCATGCTGGCGATGTCGCATGGAGTGCCGATGCTGATCGGCGGCGCCGTCGCCTTCGGTCTCGTATTCGACGCGCCGCGACCGGTCCTCAGCGCCGCGATCGCCGAGCTGATCCCGGATAGCGCACAGCGAGCCAGGATCGACGCATTCCGCTACGGATGGGTCGTCAACGCCGGAGGCGCCATCACGGGCGCGCTCGGAGGGCTATTGGCGGTTCGGATCGGTGTGCCGGCCCTGTTCCTGGTGCACGCGATCGCCTGCACGACGTTCGCCGCGATGGCGATATGGTTTCTCCCCCGCCGCACTGGCAGTGCCGCACCGTCGACCGCGATGTCGGGCTACCGGGTGGCGTTCGCCGATAGGCGCCTTGTCCTGGTGTACCTCTCGAGCGTCGCGACGCTGACGGCGATGACCGCTGTACTCGCCGATATGCCGATGCTGATGTCGATCCAGGGCCTTGGTGCGGACGCGTTCGGTTGGGCGCAGGTGGCGAGCGCGGTCGGTGTCGCCGCGCTCACCCCGGTCGTCACACCGTGGCTGAGTAAGCGGATCGCGGTACGGTCTCGGCTCGACATTCTTGCTGCCGCGAGCCTGTGGGCCGCCGTGTGTATGGCCGGCGCCGCTTATGCGACGACGACGGCGCAGTTCAGCCTGGCGTGCCTGGGCGTCGCGGTCGCCGAAACGGCCTGGTTCGTCGTCGCCGTCGGGATCGTCCATCGGATCGCGCCGGCGGCGCAGCGTGGTGTCTACCACGGGATCTGGGCCACGGCGCTACCCGTCGCATGGATTGTCTCGCCCTTGTTGGCTTCGTTCAGCCTCGAGTTCGGCGGACAGCATTTGGTCGCGGCCACCACGATGCTCGTGGGATTGCTCGCCGCGGCGCTCTGTCTCCCGCTGGCGCGCCGACTGGCTGCCAGCAACCTCTAAACACCGAAAGGAAACATCATGTTGACGAACACCTTCTCGCTGGAGGCTGCGGCCCGTGCCGAAGTCGAACGTCTGCGGGCTTCGCGCGCCTTCGACGACGAACCGAGCGATCTCGCGAGGGCGCGCCATTTGCGCACGGCCACAACGCATATCCAGACCCCGGGCCTCTGGCTGGAGTTCGGCGTCAGCATCGGGACGTCCACCGCCACCCTGGCCGATTGCGCCAGGGCAGCCGATTCGCGCCTGTACGGATTCGACAGCTTCGAGGGTCTACCCGAGGAGTGGGTGGTCTCCGACGACGAGACATGGGAGCGCGGCGCATTCAGCGGCCGTCCCTCGGAGGTTCCCGACAACGTCGAGTTGGTGGCCGGCCTGTTCCAGGACACGCTGCCCGGGTTTCTCGACACCCACCCGGGCCAGGTCGCGTTCACACACATCGACTGTGATCTCTACAGTTCGACCGACTGCGTGTTCACCGCGTTGCGTGACCGCCTCGCGGTCGGGACAGTGTTGGTGTTCGACGAGATCTTCAACTACGACCGGTATTACGAGCACGAGATGCGGGCGCTCCTCGAACTCGGAGAGACGGGCGTCCGCTGGCGCTATCTCGGGCATGTGCCGGCGAGGTACGCGGCGAGCGTGATTCTGACCGAGGTTCGGTGAACCGCTATGACTCGGATGCCGGGGCGAAACGGCGCACGATCGCCGAACCCATTGCGCCGACGGCGATCATCGTGATGGCCAGCCAATCGGGAATCGCGTCGATGACCCAGCCGATGATGCCGACGATCAGAACGTACGTCGGTATCCAGTCCACGACCGGGAGCACCGAGGGCGGTGGTTCGGTGGACTGCCCCGCCTCCCGGTCCGCCTTGGCCCCAACGTAATCGGGGTACACGTCGGTGAACGCGACGGCGAAGAACGTCGCGCCGAGCTGAAGGATCCATCCGGTCCAGAAGTTGTCGGAGTCATGCAGGAAGGTGATTCCGATGAATCCGAACACCGCGCAGAACGCAAACGCCGCAGCCCACACTGCCGAGATGACATAGTTGGTCCGCAGGAATACCGGTGTCTCCCAGTACTCCTCGGGGGTCATGTCCTTCGCGTAGGACAGGGTGAAGGGCCGACGCACCACCAGCGTGGTCACCGCGAACACGGTGAGCGCGATGTTGGACATCTCCCCGGTCCAGGTGCTGAGCCAGTCTTCGACACCTGTTCCGATGAGCATCCTGACCGCGAGGAGGACGCCGAAGAAGACGACGCCGAACACGGTCAGCGAGTGCAGACTGTCGCCGCGCCGCCGGCCCGCCCACATCACGAAAATCGAAAACCCGAACGCGATCGCGATGGCACCTTCGTACCGACCCGGGCTCCCCACCACCGCCAGCAGGATCCACGGTGCGATGCCCGAGAGCGGTGAATCGAGGAAGCCGTCGAGCACCTTGGACACGCTGAATGGCCGCTTCTGCGGCGCCGCGGGCTGGCCGCCGATCTCCTCGGGCATAACGCGTCAAATCTAGAGCACAAACCCGCACGCATGAGGTTCCACAGGCGGCGATTCCGACGAAACCTCTCTTGCGGTGACCGAGCACCTTATTCTCAGCGCATTGTTCCTGGGGGTCGAGAAGGGATGGCCCCGATGCGCATTGCCGTGAGAGCCACATCGATCCTGCGCTGCGGACTGGCGGCCGGTGTCATCGCCGCAGTCGGCCTGGCCGGACCCGCCGCCGCCGACCCGAACCCCATCACCCCCGGTGTCTACGGCGACCCTGTCGCCGCCGCCGAATACTGGCGACCCCAGCTGGCCGACGACAGCTGCGGGCTCATGGCCGTCGCCGACGTGGTCGGTCAGGTCACCGGCGACCTGCCCACCGAGGAGGAGATGGTCGACCTCGCGGAAGACACGCCTTCGGTGAGTCAAGCGGGCCCCATCTATGTCGACCCGGACGCGCCCGGTGGCGGTGAGGGCATCTCGTACAAGGATCTGGTGGTGCTGCTCGCGCATTTCGACATCCCCTCCAAGGTCACCTACAGCGAGATCGCCGACGAGACCGGGCTGCCGACTGGGTTGCCCGCGTTGGAGCAGTATCTGGGCCAGGGCCGAAAGATCATCGCGTTCGTGAACTCGGCGATCATCTGGAAGGACGACGAGGAACAACGCGACTCAAGTGATCACTACCTCGTGGTGACCGGGGTCGATACCAACACGAACTCGGTGCATCTCAACGACAGTGGCGCCGAAGAGAACGGCGCCAACGAGCAGGTCCCCATCGACACCTTCTTGGCGGCGTGGGACACCGGTGACGAGACGATGATCGTCACCGACGCCGCCTGATCCGCTACTTGGCACGAATTGTGGGCCGCCGCTGAGCTTCTGCGGCGGCACGGCGGGTGCCGTTCTCACGGGCATCCGTCAAGGACTTCACATGAAGTTAACCCGCCGTGACCGGTGTGACACTTTCACCTCACTAGCGTCAGCGTTCGTAGTTCACGGATCGCACACCCGCACTCGTGCGCGCAACTGCGTTGCCGCACAGTGCCCTGTTTGGTGGAGGTTGCCTTGACACCGGAAGTCGAAGACGCCATCGCATCGATGGCGGCGGTCAACAACGAGTTCTTCTATTGGGTGTCGATCGCGCTGATGATGCTCATCCACGCCGGGTTCCTGGCGTATGAGGTCGGCGCATCGCGGTCCAAGAACGTGTTGGCCACCGCGATGAAGAACCTGCTCGCCTTCGCGACCATCGTCGCGTCGTTCTACTTCGTGGGCTGGTTCCTCTACAACGCCATGCCGAGCGGGTTCATCGAGTTCAACGATGCGGCCAAGGCGGCGCTCCCGTGGAGCGACAACATGGGACCGAACATCGACGATCCGGCCAGCGGCATCTTCTGGGGCGCCTTCGCGCTGTTCGCGGCGACCACCGGCTCGATCATGTCCGGCGCGGTGCTGGAGCGGATCCGTACCAGCGCGTTCCTGGTTCTGACGGTGCTCGTCGGTTCGGTGGTGTGGATCATCGGCGCCGCGTGGGGATGGCACGGCGCCGGATGGATGCTCACCAAGCTCGGGTTCCACGATGTCGGCGCCGCCGGCTGCGTGCACATGATCGCCGGCTTCGCAGCACTGGGCATCCTGATCAATCTCGGCCCGCGCATCGGGCGGTTCCTGCCCGACGGCACGGCAGTCACGATTCGTCCGCACAACCTGCCGCTGACGATGCTGGGCCTGATGCTGATCTTCACCGGCTTTTTCGGCTTCCTGATGGGGTGCGTGATCTACGGTGCGGGCGGCTACTCCACCATCTACGCGAGCCCGACGACGTTGTCCGCCTTCGCGTTCAACACACTGATGGGTCTGGCCGGCGGCATCATCGGCGCCTACCTGACGTCGCGTGGTGAACCGTTCTGGACGATCTCCGGCGGCCTGGCCGGCGTCATCTCGGTGGCCTCCGGAATGGACCTGTACCACCCGGCGCTCGGATTCATCATCGCTCTCGTCGGTGGTGCGCTGATCCCCTACATCGGCAAGCTGCTCGAGAAGTTCCGCATCGACGACGTTGTCGGTGCCGTCGCGGTGCACGGAGGCATCGGCCTGTACTCGGTCGTCATGGCGGGCGTCTTCCTGTGGGGCTACCCGAACACCGATGGCAATCCGTCGGTTTCGCTGTGGGGTCAGTTGACCGGCGCCGTGGTCTTCGCCGCGCTCGGCTTCATTCCGGCGTACCTGGTGTCGCTGGCCATGAAGAAGGCCGGCATGCTTCGCATTCCGGCCGAGGTGGAGAACCAGGGACTCGACCTCACCGAAGTTCCGGCGACGCCATACCCAGAGGGCATTCCCGTTACGGCCATGCCCACCAACGGCATTCACGCCATGGTGGTCATCGAAGAGGAGAAGGTGTAACCGTGAATCCTTTCGACAGCTATGACGACGCCACCGTGGTGTTCACCTTCGGTGGGTACTCGGTGGGTGTCTGGATCGTGTTCGTCCTCGCCGTCCTGCTGTTCATCGGCTTCTTCGTCCGGATGGTTCAGCACGAGAATCGCGCGTACAAGGCGATCATCGAGCATGAACCGATCGAGAAGGGCCCGGTGGCGGAAGGCGAGCCGACGGCGTACTGATCGGGCGTATACGCAGTGCCACTTAATAAAGTGGCACGGCGTATCGCCCCCTGACCTCGAACCCACAGCCAGCTCAATCGAGCTGGCTGTGGGCTTTTAGTGGGTAAACAACGCGGGCGTCCTGACGATGCTCTCTCCCGTTTAGAAACCTCCAAGATCATCGACCAACACTGCCTACATCGGTTCCCGCATTGCGAAACCACCCCAAGTACGAGCAGCGACGCAACGCAAAATCGACCGTCGCTCACCGAGGCGAGAGGGCAGCGTTATGAGCGATTACTGGAAGGCCGTCGAGGTCGCGGTACCGGTCAACATGCATCCGGTGCACATCAACAGTTTCGTCACCGCCGAGATTCATATGCTCGCCCGCCGGGCTGGAGAGACCGTTGCCGACGTGCGGATCGGGGCACCCCGCAAGCCTCGGGGCGACTTCATCGCTTGGTCGGCGTCATACTGCCCGCGCGCCAGATGATCGCAGCCTGACGACGACACGCCTAGCAGGGCAGAAATCCAAATACTTTGAAGGATGTTGTCAACGCGAATGGCGTTTGCTGGCCCGCGAGGCCCTTCTCGAAGTGCCCGTCGAGTGCCACGCTCAACTCCCTCATTCCGGGAGGGTCAAGGATCAGCCGAAGCAACTGTCAATCATCAGCCGAAACACCGCAAGCATCGCCCGCCATAGAAATCGCAGCCAAAAACCAAGGTCATCAAGCTGTAGTGGGGCGGGCGGGGCTCGAACCCGCGACCAACGGATTATGAGTCCGCGGCTCTAACCAACTGAGCTACCGCCCCTGCTCACAGTTTCGCGGCACCAATGGTCGCATACGCTCCACATGCCGTCCCCGCGGCAGGAGGAGCACCATGTACGACCTCGAATCAGCCATCACCGGCCGGCGCTCGATCCGCATGTTCCAGCCCGACCGCCCGGTGCCGCGCGACCTCGTCGACGAGGCGCTGGAGCTGGCCATCCGCGCCCCGTCGAACTCCAACATCCAGCCCTGGCACCTGGTTCTCATCTCGGGCGACGCCCTGCAACGCGTCGTCGCCGCCCTCATGCACGAGGCCAGGGCCAGACCTCCCGTCGTCCCGCAGCTCCCGCCGTCCTTCGCCCACCGGCGTGGCGAACTCGGCGCCGTGGTGTACGGCTCGATGGGCATCACCCGCGACGACATCGACGGCCGCCGCGAGGCCGTGCTGCGCAACTGGGAGTTCTTCCACGCGCCATTGGCGGGCATCGTCTGCATGCACAGCGACCTCGACTACGTCGACAGCCTCGGCGTCGGGATGTTCCTGCAGACCTTCATCCTGTCGCTGACGGCGCGCGGCGTCGGCACGTGCGTGCAGGTGTCGATCGCCGGCTACCCCCAAGTCCTGCACGCGCAGTTGGCCATACAGCCCGAGTACCGGATCCTGTGCGGGCTCGCAATCGGCTATCCAGATCCCGACTTCCCCGCCAACCAGCTACACATTCCGCGCAACCCGATCGGCGACAACGTCGTCTTCCACGACTACTGAGCCGAGACCGCCGCCGAGCGTGCACGCACTGCGAAAAACCACGCGAAATCTCGCGCTCACCGCACGTTCGGCGCCCAAAGGCGGCCGTGAAGGTGCCCTCAAGGACTGAGCGGCTACTGGGCCGAGACCGTCTGCCCGTCCGCTTCGACCGAAAACAGCTCGATGCCCTCCTCCACGAGCGGCGCATCGGCACCCAGCGACACCATGATCTTGTTGCAGGCGTTACGCATCACGTCGAACGTCAGCTCCACCGCCTCGTCCTGCGAGAAGTGCTTGGTCACCCCCGCCGCCACGTTGTCATCAATCTGCGACGGCGTCCAGATCAACGCGTCCACGTACCGCAGCGCGGCCTTCTGCGCATCGGTCAGCGCGTCGGCGGACTCGAACTGCTCGATCTGGCTGTAGAGGTCCTCGGAACCACCGGCGTCCAGCGCGTGGGTCTCCCGCCGCGACTTGCACAGCCGGCAGCTGTGCTGGGCCGCCCCACGCAACCGCACGACCTCCGTCGTCACCGGATCCAGCGCCCGCATCCGCGCCACCGCGGGCACAAACCCGTTCAGCAGCGCGTCAACGGGGTCGGACTCGTGATCCCACGCCACCTCCGTGGTGTAGCCCGCCTTGCCGAGCCCCAGCGCGTCGAGGCCGGCCCACACGCGGGGCACATAGTCGGCGACGAAGATCATCACGACCGTTCGAAAGACGTTGTCGCCCAACACCGTCAGCAGCTGCTTGCGCTGATTGGCCCCGATACCCGACACGTCGACCGCGAACTGCTCGGTGAACGCCGCCACCACCGCCTCCGACTCGGAGGCACCCTCGTCCCAGTCCAGTTCCATCGGCAGCGGCCGCAGCGACAGCACCCGTCCGCACGTCAGCCGCGTCAGCGTGTCCCGCCGCCCGTCCCCTGACGACATCGCCACCAGGGCGGCCACGCGGTCGGCCAGTTTTACGTCAGTCACCCCAGGGATTATTGCGCCTGGCTCACCGAGGACATGTGAAAGTCGGGGATCCGCAGCGGCGGCATCGTCACACGGGTGACCCAGTCGCCCCATTCCCGCGGCAGCGTGCGGTCGGTGGCGCCGGCCTCGGTGGCCCGTCGCAGCAGGTCCAGGGGGCTCTCGTTGAACCGGAAATTGTTGACGGCCGCGGTCACCTCGCCGTCCTCGACGAGGTACACGCCGTCCCGGGTGAGTCCCGTCAGCAGCAGCACCGCCGGGTCGACCTCGCGGATGTACCACAGCGTGGTCAGCAGCAGGCCGCGCTCAGTGCTCGCGATCATGTCCGCCATGCTCGCCGACCCACCGGTCATCAACAGGTTGTCCGCCGACACCGCCACCGGCGCGTCGAACTCCGCCGCCGACGCCCGCGGATACGCCAACGTGGCGATCGTGCCGTCGCGGATCCAGTCCGTACGCCCGATATCCATGCCGTTGTCGAAGACCGACGCCCGCTCCGAGGACGCCGACGTCGTGACGAACGGCGCGCACTCCAACCCCTCGGCGAACGGATCGGAGTACAGCGTCAGCGGCAGATCGGTGAGCTTCTCCCCCACCCGGGTCCCGCCGCCGGGCGCCGACAGCGCGGTGTGACCCTCCTGGGCGCCTCGGCCTTCCATCGACCACCACAGGTAGATCATCAGGTCGGCCACCGCGGACGGCGGCAGCAGCGTCTCGTACCGACCGGCAGGCAGTTCGACGGTGCGCCGCGCCCAGCCCAGCCGCGTCGACAGCCGCTCGAGCATCGAATCCGTTGGGACATCGGTGAAGTCGGGGGTGCTGAAGCCCGCCCACGCGCTGGCACCGTCACGTTTGGCGTTGATCTCCACCGACCCCGTCGGCTCAGTGAAGCGTCGGCGCACGCCGTTCGACGTGGCCAGGAAGGTCGTCTCGACACCGTGCCGCGCGAAGCCGTACAGCTGATCCGGGCCGCTGAACCCTCGCGCCGCCAGGCTGCCCGCCACATCGAGGAACGCCTGCACGCTAGTGCCCGAAACCGGGGCGTCCCAGTCGTCGGGGTCGCCGCCGCCCGGCAGCGGCGGGGCGGCGTCGCGGGCCTCGGGCGCGGCGAGTGCGGTGTCCTGCGACGCGGCCACCAGTCCGGCGATCGCGGACGGATCCACGTCACTGGTTCCCACCGAGCCCACTCGCGCGGTCTTTCCTTGGCGCACAATCGAGATCACCGTCGTAATGCGGCTCACCGATTCGCCGTTGGTGGTCATCGAATTTCCCGCCCACCGCAACGACGCGTCGGCGCGATCGCTCACCAGGACGATGGTCTCGTCGGCCTTACCCAGTCGGGCGGCCTCGGCCAGCGCAAGCTCGACTACCTTCTGTGCTCCGATCACCGGCTACCGCCCCGCCTCGTCGCGCGTATTGAGCACGTTCACCCCGCGGAACAGCGCCGACGGGCAGCCGTGGCTGACCGCAGCGACCTGGCCCGGTTGCGCTTTGCCGCAATTGAAGGCACCGCCGAGACGCCATGTCGCCGGCCCGCCGACCGCCTCCATCGATCCCCAGAAGTCGGTCGTGGTCGCCTGGTAGGCGACGTCCCGCAGCTGTCCGTCCAGGCGCCCGTTGCGAATACGGAAGAACCGCTGCCCAGTGAACTGAAAGTTGTACCGCTGCATGTCGATCGACCACGACTTGTCGCCAACGATGTAGATACCGTCCTCGACGCGCGCGATCAGGTCGTCGGTGCTCAGACCGTCGGTGCCGGGCTGCAGCGACACGTTGGCCATCCGCTGTATCGGCACATGATGCGGTGAATCGGCGTACGAGCAGCCGTTGGACCGCGCGACCCCGAGCCTCGGGGCGAACACCCGGTCGAGCTGATAGCCGACGAAGATCCCGTCGCGCACCAGATCCCAGCTCTGCGCGGCCACGCCCTCGTCGTCGAAACCGACACTGGCCAAACCGTATTCGACGGTCCGGTCGGCGGTGACGTTCATGATCGGCGAACCGTAGCGCATCGTCCCCAGCTTGTCCGGCGTCGCGAACGACGTGCCGGCGTAGGCGGCCTCGTAGCCGATAGCGCGGTCGTATTCGGTGGCGTGCCCGATCGACTCGTGGATCGTCAGCCACAGGTTGGTCGGGTCGATCACCAGGTCCGTCGGCCCGGCAGAAACGCTGGGGGCCTTGGCCTTCTCGGCCAGCAGCGACGGTATCTGCGCCAGCTCGTCGGACCAGCTCCACACGTCGTCGCCCGCGACGACCTCCCAGCCCCTGGCCATCGGGGGTGCCAGTGTGCGCATGGTTTCGAAGGTGCCCGCCGCGGCGTCGACGGTGACCGCCTCCAGCGTCGGCATCAGCCGCACCCGCTGCTGGGTGATCGACGAGCCAAATGTATCGGCGTAGAAGGTCTGCTCCTTGGTCGCATGCAGTCCGGCCGAGACGTAGTCGACGCCGTCGGCGGCAAGCAACCGTCCGGAGTACTCGCTCAGCACGGCGATCTTGTCCGCGGCGGAAACGGTGAACGGGTCGATGCGGTAGTCCGACACCCAGCTGACGTCGGAGTACACCGGCTCGGGGGCCAGCTCGAGGCGCTCGGCGTTCAACGGCTTGAGCGTCGCCGCCACATGCACGGCCCGGCGCGCAGTCTCGGCGGCGGTGGCGGGATCCAGTTCGGCGTGCGAGGCAAAGCCCCACCTGCCGTCGACGATGACCCGCACCGCCAGACCGATCTCGCGGTTGACGAGGGCGGCCTCCAGCTCGGCGTCGCGCAGCTGAATGAGCTCGGTGGTGATGCCGTGAATACGCAGGTCGGCGTAGCTGGCTCCGGCGGCGATGGCCGCGGACAGTGCCGCGTCGGCCAGCTCATGGCGCGGCAGCCCGAGGAAGTCGGCGTCGACCCGGTGTTGCGCTGTCACGCCCCCACCGTAATAGCGGCCCCACCGGCTCGCTGCACGGACTCAGGTCGTGACGGCGCTGGTGCCCAGAATCGTGAGCTCGAGCGCAAGTGCCGTGCCGCACACCAAGATCACGATCACGAACGCCCACAGGTCGATCATCTTCGGGCGCGACGGAAAGGCCGAGATCTGGCCCGCGCCGCCGCGGGCGGTGATGGCGTCGCCCATCTCGTCGGCACGGCGCAACGCGACCGTGATGGCCGCCGCGAGCAGATCGATGAGCTCGAGCCAGGCACCGCGGAAGCGTCCTCGTCGGCTGGCCGCCACGTTCTTGGGTCGCAGCCTGCGCGCCGCGTAGAGGACGCGGAACTCCTCGACCAGCATCGGGAACGCGCGCAAGGCCAACGCCAACGCCACCGACCACTCGTCGACCGGGATCCGCAGCACCCGCAGCGGGCGCCCCAATGTGGCGACGGCGGGGGCGATTTCGGCGACGTTCGTCGTCCACGACACCATGGCGCCAAGACCGAGCAGCACGATCGACAGCGCGGTGATGCGCAGGAAGTTGAACAGCCCGCCGAGCCCGATCTCGACCGAACCGAAGTCGATGATGGGGCTGCCGCCCGCGAAGGTGGCGGTGAGGCCGCCGAAGAAGATCAGAATCCAGAGCCAGCCCGGAATCGATGGCAGCACACCTCGGGGGATCCGGGCAATCCACGCGGCCACCACCACCAGGACGGCGACCGCGGCGATCGGCACCCAGCCCGGGTAGAACGTCATCAGCACGCCGATGCCCGCCACCATAAGGAGTTTCGAGCCCGCCCACAGCCGATGGATCGCGCTGTCGCCAGGCACCGGCCGCAGCAGCACGACCGGCTTGCGCTGCCGCTTGGTCGCCGTCGGGGCCGTCATGACACGCCTCCCGCGGTGGGTATCGGGGCGAGCACGCCGTCCTGCAGGCGCAGGATGCGCGGGCACACGTCCTCGAGACCCGAGAAGTCGTGGGAAATGATGATCACGGTCAGGCCGACGTTGCGCCGCAACTCGGCCAGAAGTCGCAGCAGCCCGCGCTGACTCTCGGCGTCGAGTCCCGCGAGCGGCTCGTCGAGGATGAGCGCACGTGGCGAGCGGGCCAACAGCCCGGCGAGCACCACGCGGCGCATCTGGCCGCCGCTGAGTTGATCGACGCGGCGCTTCGCGAGACCCGCATCCAGGCCGACGGTGGCCAGCGCCTCGACCACCCGCTTGCGGTCGCGATGGGAGAACCCGGCCGCCGACGCGATCTCCAGGTCGACGCGGCCGCGCATCAACTGCAGTCGGGCCGCCTGGAACGAGATGGCCACGGCGCCAACCTGTTCGGACACCGGCTTGCCGTCGAGCAGGCAGCTGCCGGACGTCGGGACGGTGAGGCCCGCCATAATCCACGCCAAGGTGGACTTGCCGGAGCCGTTGACACCGTGGATCAGCAACCCGTCGCCCTCGTTGACGGTGAAGGTGATGTCGCGCAGAGCCGTTGCGGCCCACGGTGTCCCGCTGGCGTATTCGTGGTTGACGTCGATCAGCTGGAGCACCGGCGTGTCGGCGTGGTGGCCGTGCGCGACCGTCGCGTCGGGCGCCTCGGTGGTCTCCACCATCTCGGTGTTGTCTGCGGCACCGCCGTTGCCGGTGAGGTTCACGGCGCGGTCGGCAGCGTCGGCTTCGTCGTTGTAGTGGGTGATGTGCACCAGCGACATGTCGTGGTGCTGGGTCAGCCCGGACAGCACCGACATCAGCCCCGTGCGGCCGTCCTGGTCGACCATGCTCGTGACCTCGTCGGCGATCAGCAGGGACGGTTCACGGGCGAGTGCCGCCGCGACCGCGAGGCGCTGCAGCTCGCCGCCGGACAGGCCGCCGGTGTCGCGCTCGGCCAGCCCGTCGAGGCCGACCTCGTTGAGCAGCTTGTGCACGTCGGTGGTGGTGCCCGGCGGCAGCCCCCACACCACGTCGTCGGCCACCCGCGTGCCGAGCACCTGACTCTCGGGGTGCTGCATGATCACCGCCGTGCCGCCGAGCCGGCCGAGTCCGACGGCGCCGGGCCGCTCGATGGTGCCCGCGGTGGGCTCACGCCCGGCGAGCATCAGCATCAGCGTGGTCTTGCCCGACCCGTTGGCGCCGGTGATCGCGAGGTGCTCGCCCGGTTCGACGGTCAGCGACATCGGGCCCAGCGCGTCGTGGTCGGTGTTGGGATAGCGGAAGCGGACGTCCTGCAGGCGCATCGGCACCGGCGCGATGGGCCCGGTGTCGGTCGACGCGTCGAGCTTGTGCACGTCGGGGATGCCGAACAGCCGCGACAGCACGCGCGAGAGCGCCCACCAGCCGATGAGGGTCACCATCGAGATGGACAAGATCGAGGTCGCGAAGAACAGGAACGGCCAGTACTCGAGCGCGGTCGCGAAATCGCGCTTGAGTTGGTCGGCCACGCCTTGCATGTCGGGGATGCGCGCGATGATCGCGGCGACGCCGTTGATGTTGGCGGTCACCGACTCGAAGATCAGGTGGCGCAGCCGCGCCAGGACAGCCAGCGCGGTCACCACCGCGACGCCGAAGACGGAGCCGGCGACCAGTGAGCAGAGGAAGACGGTTGTGGTGCCGCGGCCGCGGCGCTTGACGATGCCGGTCAGCCCGCCGATGTAGGCGCAGTTGACGACGGTCATGAAGCCGCCCATGCCGGCGATCAGGAAGGCGATGATCGCGCCCGCGACGGTCGCGGTGAGCAGCACCCGCAGTCGGTATCGGTAGGCCAGTAGGCCCATCGGGACCGTGCCCACCAACGAGAGCGCGGCGGCAAAGGGAACAACGACGGCGATAATCGCCGTGGCGGCGGACAGGGCTGCGATCACCGACGCCTGTGCGAGCTCCACGGGATTGAGCGGGCCGGAACGTCGAGACATGCTCGAATCCCCGGTCACGGCCATTTCATGATTCTGCCAGTCGTCGCGTGGAGTGGTCGCCGCGGCGTTCCGACCTGCGGAGGGTTTGAACTGCATAGTAAAACTATGTAATCTGGAGGTTATGTCTCAGACCCTTGGAGCTGACCTGCTGGCTGTGGTCGCCCGGATCAATCGACTCGCCACGCAACGCGCACGGCTGCCGCTCGGATACGCCCAGGCGCGCTTGTTGTCGACGATCGAGGACCAGGGGCCGACCCGGATATCCGACCTCGCCGCGCTGGATCACTGCTCGCAGCCGACGATGACGACCCAGGTTCGCCGGCTCGAAGACGGGGGTTATGTATCGCGCACCGTCGATCCCGACGATGCACGGGCCGTGCTCATCGAGATCACTCCCAAGGGTGTCGAAACGCTGAGGCAGGTGCGGTTGGACCGGGGCGCCGCCATCGATCCGTATCTCGAGCGCCTTGATGCGAAGGATCAGCAGACACTCAGCGATGCCGTCGAGGTGCTGCGACGCCTGCTCACCGACGCGTCCTCCCCTTCCTCCGCCAGCTAACCCTGCGGTTTCGGCCGTTGCATTCGCGATCCACTGCGTTTCTACAGACCAGAACTGCTAGTGCAAACGCGTCAGTTGGTCACTAGGGTGCCCGAAGAGAGTCCGTGACAGCGACTGCGCTATCCTGCGGCTTTGGGGAGCTTTGCTCTTCAGGCGGGAGACGTTCTGACATGACCGATAAGTGGTTTTCCGACATCGGTGCGCCGGGAGAGCTGACCATCGCAGATGTCTGCGACCAGATCGAGCAGAAAATCCACCTCCGCGCAGACAACCAGAAACCCCCGCAAGAGTTCCCGGACTGGCAGTCGTGCGTAGAAGATCGGGACGACACTATCTACAAGTTGAGCGCAGCTGTTGTAAACCTCTGCGAATTGGTTAAGTACTTGGCATCGGCGCAGCAGCGCAGCGGCTAGCCTGTCAAGGCGTTGCCCGGGCCTTTATCACACTCTGCGTCAGCAGCACCGACACGATCAGCAGAGCATCCTGCTGCACGCCACGTAGAACGCGGCGTCGCCCATGTTCGCGTCCGTCGTCGCGTTCATGGGCATCGGTCTCGTCGACCCGATCCTCAAGCCGATAGCCGAACAACCTGAACGCGTCGCCGCCGCAGGTGTCGCTGCTGTTCACCGGCTATATGGCGGTGATGGGCGTCGCCATGCTCATCACCGGCGTGGTGGCCAGCCGCGTCGGCCCGAAACGCACCCTGCTGCTCGGCCTGGTGGTGATCATCGCCGGCGCAGGCCTGGCCGGCATGTCGGAGACGGTGACCGAAATCGTTGGGTGGCGGGCGCTTTGGGGTCTGGGCAACGCGCTGTTCGTCGCGACGGCACTGGCGACGATCGTCGACTCGGCGCGCGGGTCGGTGGCGCACGCGATCATCCTGTACGAGGCGGCACTCGGACTGGGCATCGTCGGGCCGTTGGTCGGCGGAGTCCTTGGCTCGATCTCGTGGCGTGGACCGTTCTTCGGTGTCTCGGTGCTGATGGCCGTCGCCGTCGTCGTCACCGCCTTCCTGCTGCCGTCGACGCCACCTGCCGGGCGGGCCACCACCCTGGCCGATCCGTTCCGCGCGCTGCGGCACCGGGCTGCTCGGCGTCGCGATCACTGCGCTGCTGTACAACTTCGGCTTCTTCACCCTGCTGGCGTTCACGCCGTTCCCGCTCGACATGAGCGCCCACGAGATCGGGCTGATCTTCTTCGGCTGGGGTATCGCGCTGGCGTTCACGTCGGTGGTCGTCGCCCCGCGACTGCAACATCGCTTCGGCACGGGCCCGACGCTGCTGGCGAACCTGCTGGCCATGACGGCGGTCCTCGTGGTGATGGCCGTCGGCACCGATCACAAGGCCGTGCTGGCGGCGTGTGTGGTGGTCGCCGGCCTGTTCATCGGCATCAACAACACGTTGATCACCGAGACCGTGATGAAGGCGGCGCCCGTCGAACGGGGCGTGGCCTCTGCGGCGTACAGCTTCGTGCGGTTCTCCGGTGCCGCGATGGCGCCGTGGCTCGCGGGTGTGCTCGGTGAGCGCAACGTGCACGTGCCATTCTGGGTCGGTGCGGCGGCGGTGCTGCTGGCCGCAGGCGTGCTGGCCGTCAGTCGCCCGCACCTGCTCGGCATCGACGCCGACGAGGAGGAGTTCGACGAACTCAGCGAGGCGACGGCGATCACCGTCGGCAGCGACTCGTAGTACTGCGATTTCGGCGTGCTGGGTCACGCTCAGCGAGACTTAGCACGCCGAAACCGCTAAAGAACGAACGCCAAGAATTGAGTGAACTGTCGCGGCGAGAAGTTGTCGTCGCTCACCAACACCAGTGACTGCCGACCGTCGGGCAGCCTCGGCCCCAAAGTGATGCCCTCGATGTTGTCCAACGGCCGCACGGTATCCGTCAGGTCGACGAGCAGACTCTTCGTCATGGTCCGCACCGGCTCCCCCGTCAGTGACGGGCGCGCCAGCACGTCCTCCGCGTCACCCACACTGACCCGGTAGATGCGCGCCGCGGCGTGAGTGCCGAAGCCGCGTTCGATCGCCAGGAAGTTGTCGTCGTCGAGCGCCACCAAATCTGACAAGCCGTTATCGCCGCCGGGTCCAGCGGTCACTGCGTCGAGCGGATACGCGTATTGGGCTGTCGCGACACGTGATTCGGGATCGAAGCGAGTGATCCGCGTCAGCGCACCGGCAGTCTCAGACGGCGGCGGGCCATCGTTGTCGCCCGGCCCCTCCATTCCCGCCCATAGATGCCATCCACTCGGCGTCAGGGTCAGCCCTTCGAGCCCCCGATTGCGCCGCGGTCCGGTCGCGTCCACCGACATTCGCAACACCGGCGGCAGCGCGAACTCGCCGACATAGCCGCCGTCGAGCGTGGCGATCCGTATCCAAGGATCGAGCAGCACCGGCCCGTTCGGCTCGTCGATGCGGCGCTCACCCTCGCTGGACCAGTACAACAACTGTCGCCGCGCGTCGAAAGCGATGCCCTCCGGGTCCGGCGGCACCACCGGCGGCCGCGCGGCGGCGTCCAGCGGCGGGAACAATTGCCCGTTCATCGCCTGCCACGGATGCGTCGAGACGAACTCGACCCGACCGATCTCATTGTCCGACAGCGCTATTCGTGCGGTATAGAACCGAGCCGGATTGCGCGCCGAACGGTCGTCACTGATGACGTAGTACAGCTGCGAACCCGGGTCGTAGCTGATGCCCGACAGCCCACCGACGAGGGTGCCGTCGAAGTAGGTATCCGGGGCGAACTGCTCCTGACCGAGGTACGTAGGTGCGGAATCCGCGCCGCCGACCCCGCACGCCGTCAACGTCAGGCAGCACGCCAGGCCCATTCGGTGCAACACGCGCACCGAAAAAACCCTAGCCGCCTAACCGCCGAACTCAGGTAACGGCTGTGCCGACCAGCAGGCCGACGAGGTACGTCGCCGCGATGGCCACCGCGCCAAACGCCAGTTGGCGGACCGATGCGAACCAGATCGGGCGCCGCGTGAAGCGCGCCGCCACACCGCCGGCGATCAGCAGGCCGAGGCCGCCGCACGCCAGCCCTGCCCACAGCGATTCGAATCCGAGCAGGTACGGGATCAGCGGGACGATCGCACCGATGGTGAACATCACGAACGACGATCCCGCCGCGATCCACGGGGACGGCTTTTCCCGGGGGTCGACACCCAACTCCTGGACGAGGTGGAAGTTCAGCGCGCGGTTCTCGTCGCGGTGGACTTCGTCGGTGGCCTTCTTCGCGGTTTCGCGCGTCATCCCCATGTCCATGAGCATTGCCACCAGTTCAGCCCTCTCGGCCTGTGGGTGCTTGCGGAAGGCTCGCCGCTCGACCAGGACCTCCGACTCGATCTGCTCGTTGGCGGTCGTCACCGACGTGTACTCCCCCAACGCCATCGAGAATGCGCCGGCCAACAGCCCCGCCACACCGCTGATCACGACCGTGTGCGCGCTAGCCGCTGCGGCGACGCCCGCGATGAGGGCGGTGTTGCTGACGAGACCGTCCATCGCCCCGAAGGTCGCGGCGCGCAACCAGCCGCCGGTCACATCGGAGTGCCGGTGTGTCGAGGTGTGCGGCACTCCGGTCGGGGCGGTCATGCCCACGATTCAACGCCAAAGGTTTCGCCTGGTCTAGCGAGGTTTGGCTATGTTTGCCGCATCACGTTTCCGAGGCGCCCGAACAGGCTACCGTCGAATTATGACCACCACTGCGGAACATCTGCGCAATACCCTCGACGGCCGCTGGCGCGATGTGAAGAACCGGATGCGAGACGAACTCTCCAGCGAGGTCTTCAAACCGCACTACACCCCCAACACCGTCATCGCCCGCACCAAGGTGGCCGAACAGTTGAAGATCATGGCCTCACACGGCGCGGCCGAGGACGGCTTCAAGAAGGAACACGGTGGCAACGGCGACGTGGGCGCGGCGGTGACCCAGATCGAGATGCTCGCCATGTCCGACCTGTCGCTGATGGTCAAGGCGGGCGTGCAGTGGGGTCTGTTCGGCGGGGCCATCGAGAACCTCGGCACCGAACGCCACCACGAGGCGTACGTGCAGAAGATCATCGACCTGGACCTGCTCGGGTGCTTCGCGATGACCGAGACCGGCCACGGCAGCGACGTGCAGTCTTTGGAGACCACCGCGACGTACGATCCCGCGACGCAGGAGTTCATCATCGACTCCCCCACGCGCACGTCACGCAAGGACTACATCGGCGGTGCCGCCGAAACCGCGAGGGTGGCAGCGGTTTTCGCCCAGTTGATCACCCCCGATGGCGAAGGCCACGGCGTGCACTGCTTCGTCGTGCCGATTCGTGACGACGAGGGCAACGACCTGCCGGGCGTGACAACCAGTGACTGTCACTACAAGGGCGGTCTCCCCGGCGTGGACAACGGCCGCATCCAGTTCGCCCATGTCCGCATCCCCCGCGAGAACCTGCTCAACAAGTACGCCGACGTGGCCGAGGACGGCACGTACACCTCGCCGATCGAGAACCCCAACCGGCGGTTCTTCACCATGCTGGGCACGTTGATCCGCGGCCGCGTAACGGTCGGCGGCAGCGCCGGTGCCGCCGCCCGGGTCGCGCTCGACATCGCGACCCGATACGCGTTGCAGCGCAGGCAGTTCGAGGACCCCGACGGCGGCGAGGTGCTGCTGATGGACTATCTGGTGCACCAGCGCCGGCTGTTTCCGCTGATCGCCCGGTCCTACGCGCTGCAGTTCGCTCAGAACGAGCTCGTCGCAAAATGTCACGAGCTGCAGACCGCCGACGACCCCGATCCCGAGGAACAACGTGAGCTCGAGTCCCGCGCCGCAGGCCTGAAGGCCGCCAACACGTGGCACGCCACTCGCGCCATCCAGGAGGCCCGCGAAGCATGCGGCGGCGCAGGCTATCTGGCGGAGAACCGGCTGATCGCGCTGAAGGCCGACACCGACGTGTTCACCACCTTCGAGGGCGACAACCACGTGCTCTACCAGCTGGTGGCCAAGGAGCTGCTCACCGCCTATGCCGACGACATCAAGAGCATGAGCCCGGTCGAATGGGTCCGGTTTGCGGCCAATTTCGCCGGCGAGCGCGTGCTCAAACGCACTGCGGCGCAGACGATCATGCAGACCATCTTGGACACCCGCGAGGACAACGAGGAGGAGGGCAGCCTCTTCAACCGCGGCACCCAGGTCAAGATGTTCGAGGACCGCGAGGAGTACATGGTCGCGTCGGTGGCGCGCCGGCTGCAGGGCAAGTCCAAGGAGATGAGCGCGTTCGACGCGTTCAACTCCGTCCAGGACCATGTGCTCCACGTCGCGCAGGCCCACATCGACCGAATTGTCCTGGAGGCGTTCGTCGCCGGCATCGACGCCTGTGAGGACCGGCAGGCTCGCGAGGTACTCGGCCTGGTGTGCGACCTGTACGCGCTCACGGTGATCGAGGAAGACAAGGCGTGGTTCGTCGAACACCGCTTCCTGTCCACCGAACGCGCCAAGGCCGTCACCCGCGGGATCAACGACCGTTGCCGCCGACTGCGTCCGCACGCCGAACTGCTGGTGGATGGATTCGGCATTCCGGAGCAGCTTCGGTACGCCGAGATGCTGCACCCGGAGAACATCATCGACACATAGCTATCGATACATAGTTATCGACACATAGTTCCCACCCGCCCCAACAGCGACAACATTTGCCCATTCCTGTGGTCTTGCCCCATAGACGCTGGGAGAATTCGGAGCGGTGCGTCCGCGAGGACTTGCCAGGCTTCGAAGGGGGTTTCGATGTCCGCGTCCCGCCGGCCCTGGTTGGGCCTTTCAGTTGCCGGGGTGATCACCGCGGTCACCGCGCTCGTGGGGGCACTCGCCCCGCCGGCGCAGGCGTTCCAGATCCAGAACCACGAGCGCATCACCCGCGACGCGCTGACACCGCTCGGGGTGGATCAGGCTGCGCTGACTCAAATCTTGGTCGGCCCGCCGCCGGGCGCAGGCGCGGTCGGCAGCGACGCCTTCTTCGATGACCAGTTCCGCCACATCGACAACGCGAACAACCCGGTCGATATCTGCAACGCGACTGTCGAGGCGTGGAACTTCTTCACGCCGCTCATCCTGTCCGGCGCGAAACCCACCGGCCCCGGCGGCAGTGACCTGGTCGACGGTTTCGCCGCGCGGGCTGCATTCGGCGGACTGGCACACGCCCTGCAGGACTTCTACTCGCACTCCAACTGGGTCGAGGACAACATCGCGATCGGAGAGCCGGACCGGATGCCGCCTCCGCTGATGCCCACCTGCGATCCCGAGACGCTGCCGCCAGGCCTGCACACGGGATTCTTCGAACCGGGCGCCAACCGCGACGATCCCCTCGGCGGCTGCCCGCCCGGCGGCCCCCCACCTGGCGTCATCGAATGCCACTCGACGCTGAACAAGGACGACTGGAGCACGCCGCGCGGCGGCGTCATGGTGCCGGGCTCCAACCCGCCGATCAACTACTTCGAGCTGGCCGCGCAGCTCGCCACCAAGGCCACGACCGATCTCTACTGGCAGGTGCACGACCTCGTCGCCGCCGACTCCGGAACATGCGCGGCCGACAACCTGTTCCAGGCTGACCGGCGCCAAGCCTGCTGGTAAGGCGGTCTAAACCGCTCGTTTGGCGGTGGCCTGCGGCAGCGGCATCGTCTCCCATGCCTCGAGGTCGGGCTCGAAGGCGTCAGCGATGGTCTGGGCGAATCCCGTGAGCTGAGCGATCGCGGCGGCCATCGCAGTGCCGAGGATCCAGCGCGAGGTGCGTCGTATCAACATGCGTCCAGACTCGGATGTGGCACTTGGAGATTTCTTGGACGCGACATGGCTCGGCCCCGGCACACGTATGGGGGATCGTGTGACGGGGCCGAGTGATCGTGCTGTTCTACTCCGAGGCGTCCGAGGTGCGCTCAGCCGGCCGCTCGGGCGGGGTAGGCGCCTGCTCTGCCTCCGCCGGGTTCGCCCTCGGGGCGGGCGCCGCCTTCTCCGCCTCGACCACGTTCGGGGCGGGCGCCTCCTTCTCCACCGCGCGCAACGTCGAACGAGGCGTATTCACCTCGGCGAAGGTGCGCCCCGGCGTCGCGATGAGCGAAGGCCGGTGCAGCGGGTTAGAAGACTGGTTCGGGCTCGTTTCGAACTTCGGGTTCATGCCGTCGATCCCATCGGCGGCGGCCAACGGTGCGGTGAGGCCAAAGGCGCCGACGGCCAAAGCACCGACGATGAGTCGTGGGACGAGGCGGTTGCGGCGGGCCGATCCGGTCATGATTTCTCCTTCGCGTGGCTTGTCGACAGCGACTATGCCGATCCACGCGGGGCCTCCGAAATCTCCGGACAGCCAGATTCCTCCGCCGATTCGACAGGATTTCCTATCCGCCAGGTAAGGAAAAGGAGGGCCATGCGTCTGAGAAAGTGCTCCCCCGGCTGGACTCGAACCAGCCGAAGCCCCTAATGCCACACCGGCGTTGACCACGACATTAACCCTCTGACCTCTGAATATGCAGTACAACACACGTTTTGCGCTGTGGGGTTCTGTTGGGCTGCGCTAGGGTCACTATTGCACGGAGGTTGCACGACACGGGAGCGTGGCAGATGGCGGCGAAGAGCGAGCGGACGCGGCGGCAGTTCGGACGGCTACGTCAGTTGCCGTCCGGCCGGTGGCAGGCGAGCTACCTGCACAACGGGACCGTGTACAAAGCGCTGGCGACGTTTCCCACCAAGAGCAGCGCCGGTCATTGGCTACAGGCCGAAGATGATCTGATCGACCTGGACCGGCGTCGGCCTGGTGAGTGGACACCGCCCGCAGAGCGCGCCGCGCGCAGGGAGGCCGAGAAGCTGACGTTGCGGACCTACGCCACGACGTGGCTCGAGCACCGCAATATCTCCCGGCGCACCCGCGAGAACTACCGGTATCACCTGGAGTCGAACATCTACCCGGTGCTCGGCGACAAGGCGCTGGCCGAGATCACGCCCGAGGACGTGCGGGAGTGGTTCTCCGGTCTGGGGACCACCTACCAGACCCGCAATGCCCGCGCCTACGGCGTGCTGACGGCAGTGTTCAACACAGCGGTAGACGACGATCTGCTCGGCCGCAGTCCGGCGCGCATCAAAGGTGGGACGGCGGTCAAACACACTAAGCGCTCATCTGTGGTGCTGCTGGAGCCGCGCGAGCTGACCGCGTTGGCCAACGCCATGCCCGACGAACTGACGCTGACCGTCTTGCTGGCCGGGTGGTGCGGACTGCGGCGCGGTGAGGTATTCGCGCTGACCCGTGCAGACGTCGCCGCCGACGGCTCGACGGTGCGGGTAGACAAGGCGGTCACCTACCGCGAGCACAAATACCTCTGTGGCCCGCCCAAGACCCGTGAGAGCAACCGGGTGGTGACGGTGCCGGTGCACGTGCGTTCGGCGCTCACCGGCCATCTGAGCGCCCATGTGGGCGACGCAAAAGGCGCGTTGCTGTTCCCTGACCCCGAAACCGGCTCGTTCTACACCGAGGGCCGGTTCCGAGGTCCGTTTTTCGCCGCCCGCAAGGCCATTGGGCACGACGATCTCCACTTTCACGATCTGCGCCACTTCGGCGGTGTGATGGCGGCGGTGGCCGGAGCCACCACCAAGGAGGTCATGGACCGCCTGGGGCACACCACTAGCTCGGCATCGATGCGCTATCAGCACGTTGCCGCGGGTCGGGCCGACGCGCTGGCTGAGCGGTTGTCGGCGCTGGCCGCGAGCACGTGATCTAATTAAATCCTTTGTGCCGCAGGTAATTTAATTCGTCGTGCGCCTGTCGTGTCCTGACGAATCCTTACAGTCCCAGGTGTATCCTGAGGTTCGGTCATAGCCCCGGACCCTCTGCACACGCACACATCACATCCCACGCACACCACACACGCGGGGATCATTCATCACACCGATGGAGTAGATCGTGCGTGAGAAGCACACAGCCACAAGCATTTACACCTCAGTCAAGGGTGCCGCCCAACGGTATGACGTCGCGGATTGCACCATTCGAGAACTCATCAACACGGGGAGACTGCCCGCTTACCGGTTCTCCGACAAGCCTGGCAGTGCGATTCGGATCAAGATCACCGACCTTGAGGCGCTGATGAAGCCCGTCATTCCCGCAGAACTTCGGACGGGATCGCTTGAGCGCTGCTGAAAAGTGAGCGCCCCGCGGGGCAGTGAACCCGCGGGGCGATCGACCGAGTTAGCCACTAGGAGACAAGGTTCCCGATGACTGGCCCCAAGCATACCCCGTCCGATGCGGGTGACGCACTACCACAACGGCTCGACAAGCGCGCAACCCGGCTGTGGTGCGCTCACGCCGCCGAGTTGATCAACGTTGCGACCGACCGACGCGCCGCGCTGGCGTCGATGACAAAGCATGTGATGCCGGTCAAGGTGCTGCTTGACCGAAACCTGATCAGCGACAGCGAGATTCCGACTACCGACACAGCGGCCGAGTGGGCGAGCAGAAACGGCGTCGGCGATCCCGCGATGGCGGGGCCGAGCGCGAACGCTCGCGATAGTTGGACCGCTCTGGCGTTGGATCACGGCGTCGCACCGCTTGCCGAGTTCTCGCTGTCCAGCATCGTCGCTGCGGGCGACTCCGGGATTGTCGGGGACTGGGCTACCAACCTGGTCGAGCACGCGCGCAACTCATTGGCTGTCCAACGGCCGCGACGGCCCGCAGATCGGGCGGTGAAATTCACCGCGTCGCGGCTGGTTTGGGAGTTCAACGTGCCGGTTTCTGACGTGCTGCTGTTGCCGGTAGCGACCACGGCATCGGACGCCGCTACCGCGCACCTGGTAGACCGCTGGGAGGCCGAGGACTGGCGGGCCGCGCGCAGTGGCGACGCCGACTCCGACCGTCCTCATGTACGCCGTGCGCGCTCCCTGGTGCCCGCTGCGCAGCTCGATTGGCTGGCCCGTGGTCGTGTGCCTACCGCGGCGGTCACGCTGCTGGTGGGCGACGAGGGCATTGGCAAGAGCCTCTATTGGGTTTGGCTCGCGGGTGCCGTCACGACCGGCAAGGCGGTGTTGGAGTACGGCATCCCGGCGCGCGATCCGGGTCACGTGTTCGTCGTCGCGACCGAAGACGACTGGGCCACGGCTGTGTTGCCCCGGCTCGAAGTGGCCGGAGTGGATCTCGACTACGTGCATGTGGTCTGCGTCGAGGAGGACGGCAGTGGTGCACCGACGTTCCCGCGAGACATCGGCGTCCTGGCCGACGCCGAGGTGACACCGGCTCTGGTCGTGGTTGACGCCTGGCTCGATACGGTGCCGTCCGGGTTGCAGGTTCGCGACCCCCAACAGGCACGGCAAGCACTGCACCCGTGGCGCGAGTACGCGGCCAGCACCCGCGCGTCGGTGCTGTTGCTCACGCACACGAACAGGGTCGCCACAGCCAACCCGCGCGACAAGTACGGCATCACGTCGGAGTTGCGCAAGAAAGCCCGGTCGACGTTGTTCGCACAGGCCGACCCGGACAACCCCGAGTGCGTTCTCATCGGTCCCGAGAAGTCGAACATTGCCGGTCAAACATCATCCGACCGCTTCCGTATCACGCCGGTGCAGCATTTCGAGCCGACCGATTCCAGTGACGGAACGGTGCCACGGATCGAGTACGTCGAATCGGTCGGACGGTCGGCACGCGAACTGATCACCGATGCGTTCTACGGACCCGGCGAGGACGACGACGATTCCGACGTGACCGAGGCGAGGAACTGGCTCGATGACTTCCTCACCGCGCATGGTCGGACGCCGAGCAAGGACGTCAAGAGTGCAGCCCGTGCGGACGGAATCACCGAGCGCACATTGCAGCGCGCAGCGGAGAAGATGAAGCGAGCAGGTGACCTCGCGTATTTCTCCGAGGGATTCCCGCGCGTCACCGCGTGGGAACTGGTCGGCGGTCTGGCGGTAGATGGGACCGATCCCTACAGCAACCTTTGCGAGAGGGGCGAGCAGTGACGCCCACAGTTGCGCCAGTCACGCCAACCACGCCACCCGTGTCTCGAAACCTTGGCGCGACAGGCGCAACTGGACGCTACCTGCGGAAACAAGTTGGCGCGACTGAACGGAATTCCCGCAGTGACGCCAGTCGCGTCAAGCCAGAGACACATGGCACGACTGTTGTCGCGACTGGCCCAACTGGCACTCATACGTTCGTTCGTCTGCACCCGCAGAGGTTCGACAGCAAACCGATGGGACGGAGTGAATTTCATGACTGATCTGCTCGACTACTGCCGAACCTGCGTCACCGAATGCGGCTGTGGCCGCACTGACACGCTCACCGATCCATTTCAGATTGATTGGGACGGAACAGGTTCCATGCTGACTGCTAGGTATGTGTGTGGTTGTGGACATGTGTGGACGTGTCACTGGTCGCCAGAACTGTTGGACGCCAAGGGAATGGGAGGATAGACAGCTATGGCGACGACGGACGAATACGGCGCGCTGTTGACCGCGCTCGCGTTGATCGACGCATATGCCGACCGCGACGAGGATTCAATTACCGCGCTGCTCGACGGGCAGGACGCTGGACCGGTCGTGTCCAATCTGCTTGAGGTGACTCACCGGCTGCTGCGCATCATCGCGGCCGTCACGCAGGTCGATCCGCTCAAGCCGATTGACGTACTGCGTCAAAGCACGCTCGCGCAGATCGCACACAAGGGG
Organism: Mycobacterium barrassiae; assembly: GCF_025822765.1. Classification (GTDB taxonomy): domain Bacteria; phylum Actinomycetota; class Actinomycetes; order Mycobacteriales; family Mycobacteriaceae; genus Mycobacterium; species Mycobacterium barrassiae. The sequence continues at coordinate 99,505 of NZ_JACKUK010000035.1, forward strand.
TTGGACTCATGACCCTGCGGCCGTGCATCGAATGCGGCGAGCCGTCGAATGGCTCTCGTTGCGACGCTCACACGCGCAAGTCGCCGCCAAAGCTCTCGGCTACCGAGCGTGGATACGATGCCGCCTGGGAGCGTCTGAGCGCCCGTGCGCGCCGGTTGCAGCCGTGGTGCTCGGACTGCGGGGCCACCGATGACTTGCAGTGCGATCACAGCCCGCAGGCGTGGGCGCGCAAGGCTGCTGGCAAGGCCATCCGGCTACGGGACGTGGACGTGGTGTGCGGACCGTGCAACCGACGCCGAGGCGCTGCCCGTCCAGCAAACATCACGGACAGGCCAGCAAACACGCCCGTGAGCGCGACCAGGGGGGTAACCCCTGGTCAGACCCCTAAGGACCCCGGCTTTGAGGCCAAGTCTGAGTTACACACCGAGTTCCCGGCTGTGGCGCTGCGGCCAGCAAACAGCAAACCCGGTCCAGCAAAGCGGGTGGCGGCATGAGGGCTGGACCGAAGGGCACCGTGCGCGCGGCACCGCTGGACCTGTCGCGCTGGTCGGCCGACCGTGCGCGACGACGAGAGCGGTTCATCGGCAAGTACCTGGTGACCCCGCGCGGGCAGGGTGCCGGTGAGCCGTTCCGGCTGCGGACGTTTCAGCGGGAGATCATCGGCGGCGCGTTCGCGCCGGGTATCCGTACCGCGCTGGTGAGCCTCCCACGCGCCAACGGCAAGACGATGTTGGCTGCGGCACTGGCCCTCGCGGAGCTGTTCGTCGGCCTGCCCAGTGCCGAGGTGCTGGTCGTCGCCAGCGATCAGCGTCAGGCGAATATCACGCTGAAGTATGCCAAGCGGATGGTGGAGTTGAATCCTGTTCTGGCAGAACGTGTGCAGGTGTATGCGGACCGGTTGTATCTCCCCGAGAATGACGCCACTCTGTTGCCGTTGCCCGCCGAGCCCGGTGCCCTGCACGGCCATGACCCCTCGCTGTTGATCGTGGACGAGCTGCACGTGGTGACCGAGGCCGTCTGGGAGGCCGTGACGAGCGTGTCGGGTAAGCGGCCGGAATCGCTCACGCTGGCGATCAGCACCCCGGCCAGCTCACCCGACAGCATCATGTGGCGGCTTGTCGAGCACGGCCGCGCTGGCGATGACCCGTCGTTCTACTTGCGCGAGTTCGCCGCACCCGAGGGCTGCGCGGTGACCGACCGCAGGGCGTGGCGCATCGGTAATCCGGCGCTGGCGTGCCGTGACCCGTTCCTCAGTGAGGACGGCATCGAAGCGGCCCGCAAAACCATCCGTGAGCCGGTGTTCCGACAGCTTCGGTTGGGGCAGTGGGTGACCGGCGTCGAGTCGTGGTTGCCGTGGGGCATGTGGGACGCCTGCGCGGCGCAGCGTGCCGTACAACCGCGTGATCGGGTGGTCCTGGCGTTCGACGGGTCGGCATCGGGTGACTCCACGGCGCTGGTCGGTTGCACGCTCGACGGTCACCTGTGGCTTGAGGGCATGTGGGACAACCCCGGCGATCCGCGCTGGCGGGTGCCGCGCGCCGACGTGGACATGGCTGTGCAGATGGCTTTCCAGAAGTACGACGTGATCGAGCTCGCTGCCGACCCGTGGGGATGGCGCAGTGAGATCGAGCAGTGGGCGCAGCGTCACGGTGAGCGCCGGGTGTTGGAGTGGAACACCGCCAACGCGCAGCGGATGGCACCGGCCACCGACCGGCTTTACCAGGCGGTCAGCACGAAATCGGTGACCCACGATGGCGATCCGCGAATGGCCGCGCACGTCGCGCACTGCGTGGCGAAATCGACCCCGATGGGCGACCTGGTGAGCAAGGACAAACGGGGGTCGCCCCGCAAGATCGACGCCGCGGTAGCCGCCATCGTCGCCTACGACCGGGCAGCGTTCCATCAGCAACGAAATCGCAAGAGAGTCAGGTCATTTGCATCATGATCACCACCCAAACACAGACTGAGCTGCTGACCGCTCTGCTCCAGCGACTCAACGAACCGCTGGCGCGCTATGCCGATCTGGACCGTTATTACACCGGCAATCAGCCGTTGGCGTTCCTGTCCCCGGAGGCGAAAGCTGCGCTGGGCAACAGGTTCGGCATCATGTCCAGCAACCTGCCACGGCTGGCCGTCACAGCGCTGGCCGAGCGGCTGCGGGTGACCGGTTTCACCGGGGAGGCTGCGGCGGTGTGGCCGGACTGGCTGCGTAACGACCTCGACCAGACCAGCGGTGTAGCACACCGCGAGGCGTTGCTGCTCGGGGACAGCTACGTCATCGTGTGGGCTGACCCGCTCGGCCGTCCACGGGTGACCGTCGAGTCGGCGAAACAGGTGGCTGTGCTGACCGATCCGGGTAGCCGGCAGATCGTCGCCGCGGTGAAGCGGTGGGAGGACACACAGGCCAAGACGACCGAGGCCGTGGTGTATCAGCCCGACGAGATTCGTCGGCTGCGCGCCGATCAGCAGGGCGCGGTGGCCAACGGTTTCCAGACTCTCGAAGTCATTCCTAACCCGCTCGGTGTGGTGCCGGTCGTGCGGTTGTCCAACACCGACCGCATCGTCGGCGACTGGGGTAGCTCGGAGGTTGACGACCTGAAACCGCTTGTGGACGCGCTCAACAAGTCGCTGGCCGACATGATGGTGACGAGCGAATTCGTCGGCCGTCCGCGCCGCTGGGCGACCGGAATCGAGCTGACCGAGGAACCGGTGACCGACGACGACGGCAACCCGGTACTGGACGACGACGGCCAGCCCATCATGCGGGAAGTCAACCCGATTCCCGAAGGGCACCGGGCGATGATCTCGGAGAGCGATCAGGCCAAGTTCGGCCAGTTGGCCGCTGCGGACCTGTCTGGCTATGAGGCCAGCGTGCGGACGATCCTCGGTCAGATCATGGCCGTGTCAACGCTGCCCGCGCACTACGTCGGAGTGCTGACCGACAACCCGGCCAGCGCGGACGCGCTGCGTGCTGCCGAGGCGTCGTTGACCGCCCGTGCCGAGGCCCGTCAGCAGACGTTCGGCCGAGCGTGGGAACAGGTCGCCAAGCTGATGGTTGCGGTGAAGGACGGCCGCGACCCGGCACAGGTTGAGGCGCGGGTGCAGTGGGCCAATGCCGCGACCCGTTCGGTCGCACAGGAGGCCGACGCGGTGGTCAAGCTGTACCAGGCCGGTCTACTGCCGATCTCCTACGCGCTGGCCAAGCTCGGTTACTCCGATGACGACATTGCCGCGATCCGGGTGGCCCGACGCGGTGAAGCGCTCGACGGGGCCGGGGTTGATCTGTTGGGCGGCCGCAACGCATGACGACGGCAACGGCGATGACCGGCGTGGGCCGTTACCAAACGCTCACCGACGATCTGGCGACCTGGACGGCCGCTGCGGCGGTGCACGTCTACTTTCGCAGCGCTCTGTCGCGAGCCGAGATCGCTGCCGCGATAGCCGCTGTGATCGCGGCCGGTAATGCGGCAGCGGTGACGCTGGCGGCGTTGTTCGTCCGCGCGGTGCTGGAGGAGTCCGCGGGAGACCCCGTGTCGGCGGTGGGTTTACCGCCCGTTGACGGCACCGAGCGGCTGACCCGGGCTGTGGCGACCGTCCTCGATGACGCGGCCCCCGAATCGTCAGCACCGATGCGCGTAAAACGGCTTGCCCGGAGCGAAGTTCTGGACGCGGGACAGCAGGCCGTCACGGACATCATCGCCACGGTTCCGGTTGTCACCGGCTGGCGGCGCGTCCTCGACGCCGACCCCTGCGAGCGCTGCCAGCGGTGGGCCGAGGACGGGCGAGTGTTCCCGAAAGGTCACCACTTCAAGCGGCATTACGGCTGCAACTGCCAGGCCGAGATCGTTACAACGAAAGGAACAGGATCATGACCGACACAGCCACCGAGGACGCCGCCACGACCGAGGAGGCCCCAAACCTCGACGACATCGCGGCCGAGGACACGGCCACCGAGGAGGACGCCGCAGAGACCGGCGACGATCAGCCCGACGACGCCGAGACGTTCCCGCGGTCGGTGGTCGAAAAGCTGCGTCAGGAGAACGGGCGCTACCGGCAGCGTGCCCAGCAGACCGACGCCTACGCGCAGCGGCTGCACACCGAGCTAGTGCGGGCGACCGGACGCCTGGCCGACCCGTCCGATCTGGAGTTCGACGCCGAGCACCTGGACGACGCCGAGGCGCTGACTGCGGCGATTGACGAACTGCTGACCGATAAACCGCACCTGGCGTCCCGCAAGCCGGTTGGCGATATCGGGCAGGGTCACCGCGGCGGTTCGTCTGAGCCGTTCTCGCTGCTGGGAATGCTCAAAGAGCGGACGTAGTCGGACTAGCATCGTCGAGCGTGGCGACGATCAGGGAGTACACGGACGACATCTGCTCGGAATGCAGGCAACAGATGTACTCCGAAGTGATGGAGATTGGCAACGCGGCGTCTTCGCCCAGGTTCCGCGTAGACGGTCCTACCTGTTGGACCCAGGGTTGCTCGCTCGATCAACAGAGACGGCTGTCGAAGTTCTTCACGACCAATCGTTAAGATGGTCACGTAGGGCCTGGCGCCCGAATCCCGATTGACGCCCTGGCGGCGTGTCGAATCCCCCACCGACACAAAGCGTTAGGACGCCATCGTGGCCATCGAAGTAACTTCGGGCAATTCCACCCTGATTCAGTCGCAGGTCGCCAGCCTGCTCGTTCAGCCGCTAGAGCAGGTATCGACGTTCCTTGCCGCGGGGCCGGTCGTGCTCGACAGCTCCAGCCCGGTCCGGGTGCCGCGCATCGTCAACGGCGTCACTGCCGGATTCGTCGCCGAAGGTGCCCAGATCAGTGACGGCGATGTGGCGTTCGATGAGGTGACGCTGCTGCCGAGCACGCTCAAGGGACTTAAGGTGCTGGTGAAGCTCTCGAATGAGCTGATCCGAACCTCGGTCGTCGGCCTGGAGGCGGTGCTGCGGACCCGTCTGGTCACCGACGTGGCGAACGCGCTCGACGCGGCGCTGTGGGACGGTGCTGGCACGTCGAACACCATCAAGGGCATCCTTCGCCAGACCGGGATCACGACCGGCGTGCTGGACCTGACCGACCCGGACAGCCTCATTGACGGCCTGGCCGTCGCGCAGGGCAACAAGGTCACGCCGACTCACTGGGTGATGACCGCTGCGTCGTTCGCGGCCATTCGCAAGATCAAGGTCGGTGCCGGGGATGCCCGCTACGTGATCGACCCGAACACGATTCAGAACGGGACCGATCTGCGGCTGTTGGGTCTACCGGTCATCATCACCGACAACATCCCGAACGCGGCCGGTACGCCGACCAAGGCACGTGTGGCGCTCGTGGACATGTCCAAGGTGGTCGTGGCCCGCGACGTCAACGCCGAGGTCAAGATTCTCGATCAGACCTGGGGCGATTACGACAGCATCGGTATCCGCGTCGTCAGCCGTTGGGACACAGCGCTGTTGCAGTCCAAGGCCGTCACGCTGCTGACCGAGGCGTAGACAACGCCTAGCTGACATAGGGATTGTCAACGCCCGCAACGTAAAAGGCGGGTGACCCTCCAGTCCCGGACAGCGGTTGCGGAGGGTCACCCACTCGAAAGGATAACGAGAATGGCGGCAGTCACCGGGCAGGCCGTGGCCGACTTCCTCGGTCAGGGCGACGATGACACACTCGTCGAGCTGGCATCCGAGCACGCCGCGATCATGACCGCGCTCGCACGGTCGTACACGCGAGGCCGCGGATTCGCGGGCGCGGACCCGGCCGAGGACATCGCCGCCGTGATCGTCACCGCTACGGCTCGTCTGGTGGCCAACCCGGAACAGTTGGCGTCCGAGGTCGGCAGCGTGGCGATTCGCGGCGGCTGGCAAGGCTGGAACTTGGCGGAGCAGATCGTCCTGAATCGCTACCGAGTGCGGGCGCTGTGATGCTGGGCCGCGACAAGATCACCATCAACTTCTCCGAAGGTCGGACCGGACCACGTTTCAGCCGGACCGTCTACGGGACCATCGTCACCGAGCATCTGGACGGCAAGCTACAGCCGTTCTCTAACGTGCTGGTGTTCTTGAACTACTACCGGCTGATCCTCCCGCGGACCCTTGATCTCAGTGGCGGCAACATCGTGACGGTGGATTTCGGAACGAAGGTCGGTGCGCGATTCGAGACGCCGCCCGTGCGGGTCTACGACGCCCGCGGCCGGGTGCGCCACTGGGAGGGGGTCGTGCGGTCGAGCTGACTGCCCGATCTTGCACGTATGTTGCACGCAATTGCCAGAAATATGCGCTGACCTTGCTCCCCCGGCTGGACTCGAACCAGCAACCCTTCGGTTAACAGCCGAATGCTCTGCCAATTGAGCTACAGGGGACGGCTCGCCCGCGATGTCGCCATAGCGCGGGCCGAGGCATGACTTTAGCGCACCCGGCGTTCGCGCCGCCAATACGCCGCCGCCCAGCGCGCACTCAGGCGAGTGAGGCAGGATAGAGAGGTACTGCACCGTCGTTCGGGAGGGGCCTTGTGATCCGGTATCTCGCCGTGTTGGCCGTCGGCTACGTATTGGGCACAAAGGCGGGCCGGCGCCGATATGAACAGATCGCGGGCACCTACAAGGCGGTCACCGAGAGTCCGGCGGCCAAAGCCGTGATCGACGCGGGCCGCCGCAAGATTGCCGACCGGGTATCGCCGGATCCGCCGATGGTCACACTCACCGAAATCGACCGCGGCACCGCCGTGATCGGACCGGAGTCGGCGAAGGCCGCGCCCAAGGGGCGTGTGCGCTAGCCGATTCCCCGGTTGATGGTCGTACCCGGGAACAGCGGGCCGGTGTTGACGCCGATGCCACCGTTCTCGCCGAAGGCACCGACCGCCGGCGTGCCCAGGTTGACGCCGTTGCCCTGGGAGTAGCCCAGGCACTTACCGGTCTCCTGGTTGCCGTACCACGCCAGGCAACCCGGGGGCAGCGCGACGGCATCAGAACTATCAGTCGTGGTCAGCGCCGATGCGGCGAAGGGCGCCGCGACCGCGGCCACTGCGAACGCGCCAGCGGCAATGAGTTTCCGCGCCCGGTTCTTGGTCGCCCGGTTCCTGGTCGTTGTCACGAGTGTGCCTTTCTCAGCGTTCCCCGACGTAGATCGCGGCCCTACCCTATCGCGTTACCGGACTTCACGCAGTGAGGTCGTCGCCGCTGGCCTGTTCCAACAGGCTGCGGCGATAGGCCTCCATTGCGACCAGGTCCCCGAACAGGGCGTGGTACTCGTCGCCCTGCTCCACCGGCGACATGCGCTGAAGCTTCGACTTGACCTCGGCGATCTGCCGTCCGACCCAGACTTCCTGCAGCCGGGCCAGCACCCCGGCGATGTAGCGCGGCATCTTCTCGTCGTCGTCGACGTTGATGGCCTCCACGCCGAGCTCGTTGACCAGCCCCGCGGCCGCCTCCGATGCCGCCTGCCCGCGGACGGCGTCGATCCACTGCGCGCCGGAGTGCCCCGCGGCCGCACCGCCTGCCGCGCTGATCGCGGCCCGCACCGCGGCGTACCCGGGATGGGTGAAGCTCTCCACGGTCAACGAGTCGAACACCGGACCGGCCAGCGCCGGGTATTGCAGCGCGGATTTCAATGCCTCGCGCTGGGGCCACAGCGTCGGATCGGCCGGATCGGGGCGTTTGACAGCAGGCGCTGCCGCGCGTCGGGGCGCGGCGGCTTCGGTCGGGGCGCGCCGCCGACCGGTGCGCTCGGGCATACCGCGCCTCTGCGCCTCCTCGCGCACCCGGCCGATCACCTGGTTGACCTCATCCCAGCCGACCCACCCGGCCAACCGGCGCGCGTATTCGTCGCGCAGCATGCTGTCCTTGATCCGCGCAACCATCGGCACGCACTGCCGCAGCGCGTTCACCCGGCCCTCGGCGCTGTCGAGATCGTGTTCGGCAAGCGCTGTGCGAACGGCGAACTCGAACAGCGGCGTGCGGCGCGCCACCAGGTCCCGCAGCGCCCCGTCGCCCGCCTTGAGGCGCAGATCGCACGGGTCCATCCCGTCGTCCGCCACGGCCACGAAGGACTGCCCGGCGAGGTTCTGTTCACCCTCGAAGGCCTTCACCGCCGCCGCGCGTCCCGCCGCGTCCCCGTCGAAGACGTAGATCAGCTCGCCGCGAAAGAAGTTGTCGTCCATCATGAGTCGGCGCAGCATCGCCAGATGCTCGTCACCGAATGCGGTGCCGCAGGAGGCGACAGCGGTGGTCACCCCCGCGAGGTGCATCGCCATCACGTCGGTGTAGCCCTCCACCACGACCGCCTGATGCCCCTTGGCGATGTCACGCTTGGCCAGGTCGAGGCCAAACAACACCGACGACTTCTTGTAGAGCACGGTCTCGGGGGTGTTGACGTACTTCGCTTCCATCGGGTCGTCGTCGAAGATGCGTCGCGCCCCGAACCCGATGACCTCCCCGCCGGCCGCCCGGATGGGCCACAGCAGACGACGGTGGAAACGGTCCATGGGACCGCGCCTGCCCTCCCGCGACAGACCGGCGGCCTCCAGCTCCTTGAACTCAAATCCCTTGCGCATCAAGTGCTTTGTCAGCGTCTCCCACCCCGAGGGCGCGAACCCGCATCCGAACCTCGAGGCGGCTTCGGCGTCGAAGTTGCGCTCGAGCAGGTACGCGCGGGCGGGGGCGGCCTCGTCGGACTTCAGCGCCTCGGCGTAGAACTCCTGGGCGGCGGCGTTCGCGGCGAGCAGCCTGCTGCGGCTGCCGCGGTCGCGCTGCACGTTCGTCGTCGAGCCGCCGGTGTAGGTGACGGTGTAGCCCACCCGGTCGGCCAGCAGCTCGACGGCCTCGACGAAGCTGACGTGCTCGATCTTCTGGACGAACGCGTAGACGTCGCCGCCCTCGCCGCAGCCGAAGCAGTGGAAGTGGCCGTGGTTGGGTCGCACATGAAACGACGGCGACTTCTCGTCGTGGAACGGGCACAGCCCCTTCAGCGAGTCGGCGCCAGCCCGGCGCAGCTGCACGTAGTCTCCGACGACGTCTTCGATGCGTACGCGTTCACGAATGGCCGCGATGTCACGATCGGGGATGCGGCCGGCCACCGGGCCAGTCTAGAGCGCCGGGGGTGGGGCCCGGTCACGCGAACGCGGGTTCCAATCGCTCCAGTCGTCCCTCGGTGAAGGAGGCCACCTGGTCGATGACGACCCGCAGCCGGGCACCGTCGGTTTCGGCGGCGTTGAACGCCGGGGCGAAGACCGGATCCAGCGTCGCGGGGGCGCCCGCGAGCGTCCACTCCACCACGCGGTGGACGCGGTCGCGCTGCCTCGCCTGCAGGTCCAGGTGTCGCGGATCGGACATGATGAACTGCAACGCCAGGATCTTCAGCACCGCCACCTCGGCCCGGACGAGGTCGGGCACATGGAGCTCGGACTGGTACCGCACCAGCGGACCTGCCCCGGCGACCTCCCTGGTCGCGGCGATGGCGGCGGAGGCGAACCGGCCGACCAGCTCGCTGGTCAACCGCTTGAGCGCGACGGACGCCGCAAGGGTGGCGTCGTACTTGCCGACGGCGGCGACGACGGGCAGGTTCGACAAGCGGTTCGCAGCGGCCACCAGGTCGTCGGCGCGTAGTCCGGCACCCATCCCGCTGGATTCGCCGAGACGTCCCAACTCGGCGGCCGCGTCGTCGTCGGCCAGCACCCTCATGTCTATGCGGCCCGACACGACGCCGTCCTCGACGTCGTGCACTGAATAGGCCACGTCGTCGGCCCAGTCCATGACCTGCGCCTCCAGGCACGGCCTCGCGTCGGGCGTGCCGGAGCGGACCCAGTCGGCGGCGGTGGCGTCGTCCTCGTAGAAGCCGAACTTGCCCTGCTGCCCGGTCCGACGCCAGGGGTACTTGGTCACCGCGTCCAGTCCAGCCCGGGTGAGGTTCAGTCCGGCGCTACGACCTTGGGCGTCAAGGACTTTGGGCTCCAGACGGGTCAGGATGCGGAAGTTCTGCGCGTTGCCTTCGAAGCCGCCGCAATCGGCAGCGATCTCGTTGAGCGCCCGCTCGCCGTTGTGGCCGTACGGCGGGTGGCCGATGTCGTGGGCAAGACCGGCCATGTCGACCAGGTCGGGATCGCAGCCCAGGCCGATCGCCATCCCCCGGCCGATCTGGGCGACCTCCAGCGAATGGGTCAGCCGGGTGCGGGGGGTATCACCCTGCCGGGGACCGACCACCTGGGTCTTGTCGGCCAGCCGCCGCAGCGCGGCACAGTGCAGAACTCTGGCCCGGTCACGGGCGAAATCCGTGCGGTGTTCGGTGTCCGTGCCCGGCAGCGCGGCACCCTTCTGCGGCTCGACCACCAGCCGTTCGCGGTCGAACTCGTCATAGGGTCCTTGATTCGCAGCCACCGCCGCACAGTCTGCCAGTACTAGATTGGCGGGCATGCGCATCGCCCGCTTGTTCAGCGTCGTGTTCGCGATACTCGTTGCCGGTCTCGTCCTGGCTCCGGCCACGACGGCAGAACCACCGTTCCGCGTCCCCGACTACGTCACCGACAGGGCAGGCGTGCTGTCGCCGAGCCAGCGCGCGCAGGTCGAGAGCGCGATCAACGAGCTCTACAACGACAACCGCACCCGGCTGTGGGTGGTGTACGTCGACAGCTTCGGACAAGGCGCCGTCGGCTGGGCGCGAACGACGATGCAGATCAGCGATTTCGGTGACCGCGACGCGCTGTTGGCGGTCGCCACCCGCGAACGTGCCTACGCATTCCAGGTGCCGTCGGACGTCATGAGTCAGTCCAACGCGGCGGCCCTGCAGCGCAACACCATCGAACCCGCGCTGCGCCAGGGCGATTGGGCGGGTGCGGCCATCGCCGCGGCACAGGGCCTACAGGAGCCGCCCTCGTCGGGCGCGGGCATCACCTGGTACGGCCTGCTGGTCGCGATGGCGATCTTCGGCCTGATCATTCTGGGGCTGTGGCTGTGGTCCCGGCGCCGTCGCCGCAAGAGGCGTGAAGCCGAGTTCGCCGCGGCCCGGCGGGTGGACCCCGCCGACCCCCAGGCCTTGGCGGCCGTCTCGCTCGACGCACTCGACGACCTCTCCAAGATGATGGTGGTCGACGTCGACAATGCGGTACGCACCAGCGAGAGCGAATTAGCCCTGGCGGTGGAGGAATTCGGCACCGCGCAGACCGAACCCTTCAGCCGGGCCGTCGCGAACGCGAAAACGACGCTGGCGCAGGCGTTCAACGTGCGCCAGATCCTCGACGACGCCATCCCCGAGACGCCGCAGCAGCGCCGCGACCTGCTCACCCGCGTGGTCGTCGCCGCCGCCAAGGCCGACCGGGAGCTGGAGGCGCAGTCGGAGGCCTTCGAGAAACTGCGCGATCTCGTCATCAACGCACCTACCCGTCTCGACACCCTGACCCAGCAGATGGTCGACCTCACCGCGCGGCTCGGCCCGTCGGAGGAGGCGCTGAAAGCCCTGCACGATCAATTCGACGCTGCTGCACTGACTTCCGTCGCCGACAACGTGAAGACCGCCAGGGAACGGTTGAACTTCGCCGACAAGAACATCACCACCGCGCGCAACTGCGTCGCCAGGCCGGTGGGCCAGCAGATGGGTCTGGTCGATGCGATCCGCGCCGCGGAATCGTCGCTGGGGCAGGCCCGTTCGCTGCTGGATGCGGTCGACAGTGCGGGAGCGGACATCAGTCGCGCCGCCGCGGCGCTGCCTGCGGCGATCGACGACATCAAGAACGGTGTCAGCCAGGCGGACGAACAGCTGCGCCAGGGCAAGATCTCCCTGCAGAACGAACTGAGGGCGGCGCGTGACCAGGCAGCAGCCGCGATCGCCGACGCCGAGAAGAACGGCAGCACCGACCCGCTCGGCACGTTCACCCGGCTGACCAAGGCCGACGCCGAACTCGATCGGCTGCTCGCCAGCGCGACCGAGGAACGCCAAGCCACCGAACGCCTCACCCGGGCGTTTGACCAGGCGCTGTTCTCCGCGCAGTCGCGCGTTCGTGGGGTCTCGGACTTCATCGACACCCGCCGCGGCAGCATCGGACCCGAGGCGCGCACAAGGCTCGCCGAAGCGGTCCGCCAATTGCAGGCCGCTCAGGACAAGAGGGCGACGAACCTGAGCGAGGCGATCGCGCACGCCAACGGCGCGGACATGCTCGCCGCACAGGCGCAGTCGCTGGCCAGCCAGGACGTCGCAGCCGCGCAGCGGTCCTACACGTCCGGCTGGGGCGGCGGTGGCAGCGGGTCCGACATGGGCGGGGTCATCGGCGGCATCATCATCGGCAACATCCTCAGCGGCGCGCTGCGTGGCGGGTTCGGCGGCTTCGGCGGTTTCGGTGGCGGGCTCGGGATGGGCCGGTCGACGTCGTTCGGCGGGTCGTCGCATTCGTCGGGGCGCAGCTACGGCGGTGGCGGCGGCCGCTTCTAGCCCGTTCTTTGCCGCGAGCGTGCGTGTCTGCGAGCGACACGCCGTGTAATAATTCGATTTCACGCACGCTCACGCCGCCTGCGAACGCTGCAACTGAACTTCGATGCGGCGCAACATATCTTGGGGCTGACGCCGGACATCGTCAAACACCACCGAGACGACGGACCAGCCAATCTCTTGTAGTGCCGCCCGCTTCTGTCGATCTCGGCGAAACTTCTCTGGATCGCTGTGGAAGTCGAAACCGTCGTACTCAACGGCGACCTTTCGGCCGGGCCACGCGCAGTCGACGCGCCACCGACGACCGTCGCGATCGACGATCTCGTACTGCAGTTCGTCTGGCGGCAGTCCACCGTCGATCATCACCAGTCGCGTTTCGCTTTCCATCGGCGACTCGGCCTCCGCCCTTGCCAACGGGATCAACTCGCGCACCGCGACGATCCCGCGTCGACCCGATTGCAGCACCGCGGCCGCCCACAACTCGCTAGCAGTGCAGGTTCTGCTGCGCAGAGCCGCGTCGAGCGTGGCCAGCGCCCGAGGCCGCCGCAGCGATCGGGCCACCTCAACGGCGGTCCAGGCCGGCGCCGTCGCCAGACGGCCGTCGATTTCGGTCAGCGGTGCGCCCTCGCGACGATGCACGAACAGTCCGTCGCAGTGGCGTAGCTGATGATGATCAGGATTCAGGACGTGCAGATCGACGACGTCTTCGGTGTCGAATCCGTATGCAGCTGCTGCGGTGCCCAGACACATTGCGACTGGCTCACCAGCCCGAAGATCGACACCCCGCAGTCTGATCAGCGTGTCCGGTTCCTCGCGGCTGTAGACGCCCGGCCACACCCTCATCAGCTCTCCAGTGGCGATTTTGGTGTCGAGCTGGCTGCGGCTCAGCACCGCCAATAGTTGGCCGCTGGTGGCCACGTCGCCTTGGGTGTCGAAGAGCGCGGTCAAGTCGTCGGTCATGTCGACGATCGTCAGACTGACGTGGCTCGCGATGTGGGCGACGAATCAAAGTTGTGGATGGGTTGCCAGTTGGGGATAACCAGCGCGGCGTGAGCGTGCGCGAACTCGGATTCTGGCGCGGCGTGTCGCCCTCAGACACGCACGCTCGCGGTAGTTGACTCGGCGGTTAGCAGCCTTTGAGGCGGGTCGCCAGGTAGTCGCTGACGTTGTCCATCGCGACGCGGTCCTGTGTCATGGCGTCGCGTTCGCGGACCGTCACCGCGTGATCCTCGAGCGAATCGAAGTCGACCGTCACACAGAACGGCGTGCCGATCTCGTCCTGCCGGCGATAGCGCCGTCCGATCGCGCCCGCATCGTCGAACTCGACGTTCCACGACTTGCGCAGCTCGGCCGCGAGATCGCGGGCCTTCGGTGACAGCTCCTCGTTACGCGACAGCGGCAGCACCGCGGCCTTGACCGGCGCCAGCCGCGGATCGAGCCGCAGCACCGTGCGTTTGTCCACCCCGCCCTTGGCGTTGGGCGCCTCGTCCTCGCAGTAGGCGTCGACGAGAAATGCCATCAGGGACCGGGTCAGGCCGGCTGCGGGTTCGATGACGTAGGGCACGTAGCGGGTATCGGTCGCCTGGTCGTAGAACGACAGGTCGACGCCGGAATGCTGTGCGTGCGTGGACAAATCGAAGTTGGTTCGGTTCGCGACACCCTCGAGTTCACCCCACGGGTTGCCCTGGAAGCCGAACTTGTACTCGATGTCGACCGTTCGATCGCTGTAGTGCGACAGCTTGTCCTTCGGATGTTCGTAGAGCCGCAGGTTGTCGCGGTCGATGCCGAGGTCGACGTACCACTGCAGCCGGGTGTCGATCCAGTACTGGTGCCATTCGGGAGCGGTGTCGGGTTCGACGAAGAACTCCATCTCCATCTGCTCGAACTCGCGTGTGCGGAAGATGAAGTTGCCCGGCGTGATCTCGTTGCGGAAGCTCTTGCCGATCTGGCCGATGCCGAACGGCGGCTTCTTACGCGCGGTCGTCACGACGTTCGCGAAGTTGACGAAGATGCCCTGCGCGGTTTCCGGCCGCAGATAGTGCAGGCCTTCTTCGGTCTCGATCGGACCGAGATAGGTCTTGAGCATCATGTTGAAGTCGCGCGGCTCGGTCCACTGCCCCTTGGTGCCGCAGTCCGGGCACACGATCTCCGACATCGGCACCGAGTCAGGGCTGGAGAAGCCCTTCTTCTCGCCTCCTTTTTCGAAGAATGCCTCCTGCATGTGGTCCTGCCGGTGGCGCTTGTGACAGTTCAGGCATTCGACGAGCGGATCGTTGAACACGTCGACGTGCCCGGACGCCACCCAGACCTCACGCGGCAGGATGATCGCGCTGTCGAGGCCGACGACGTCGTCGCGGCCGGTGACTACCGAGCGCCACCACTGCCGCTTGATGTTCTCCTTGAGCTCCACCCCGAGTGGGCCGTAATCCCACGCCGACCTCGTGCCGCCGTAGATCTCGCCGGATTGAAAGACGAGGCCACGACGCTTGGCGAGATTGGCGACGGTGTCGATGATCGACGAAGACTGAGCCACAGGTGCACAGCCTAGCGACCTGCCAGAGCGCATTGACATGCGGAAGTGTGCATGTATTCTGGCGCCATAATGGAAACCGTTTCCACTTTCGCTGTCGAGGACGGACACGACCACAGCGGCGGGCCCTTTCCGGAGCTTCCCCCTCGCGACGTGCTGGACACCTCCGGCGACCTCCTGCGTGCACTGGCCGCGCCCGTCCGCATCGCGATCGTCCTGCAGCTGCGCGAGTCGGCGCGCTGCGTTCACGAACTCGTCGACGCGCTCGCCGTACCCCAACCGTTGGTCAGCCAGCACCTGCGGATCCTCAAGTCCGCGGGCGTCGTCGCGGGCGAGCGGTCGGGACGCGAAGTGATGTACCGCCTCGTCGATCATCACCTCGCCGACATCGTCGTCGCAGCGGTGACCCACGCGGCGGAAGGCCACGCGTGACGGGCTCCTCGGCGGCACCGATGGGCGTCCGCTCCACAAGGCAGCGCGCCGCCATCTCGGCACTGCTGGACAAGCTCGACGACTTCCGCTCCGCCCAGGAGCTGCACGACGAATTACGCAGGCGCGGTGAGGGAATCGGCCTCACCACGGTGTACCGCACCCTGCAGCAGATGGCCGCGGCCGGCCTCGTCGACACGCTGCGCACCGACACCGGCGAGTCCGTGTACCGGCGCTGCTCCGACGACCACCATCACCACCTGGTGTGCCGGGCGTGCGGCGCGACCGTCGAGGTGTCCGGCGGTCAGGTCGAGACGTGGGCCGCCGAAGTGGCTCGCCAGCACGGCTTCTCCGATGTCAGTCACACCATCGAGATCTTCGGGCTCTGCGGCGCCTGCACCACCAACTGACGGTCAGATCAGGGCGCGTCGCACATCCGAGCCGGTGGCCAGCACCATCAACACCAGCGTGCGCAGTGCGTCGTCGCTTAACCCGGCGGCGGGAAAGTTGTAGCGCAGCAACACATCCGCGACCTTCTTGGAGTTGCGCTTGGCTCCGGCCGCGATCTCTTTGTGGCCGCTCTTTGCCGCCAGCGACACCGTCCCCAGCAGCGTGGTGTGCGCATGATCGGCCACCTTGGCCCGCAGTTTCGCGTCCAACGGCAAGTCCCACGCCAGGATCTGGGTGAGCGACACCAACTCCAGGCCTTCGGCGACTTCCACCACCCGCAGCGACGCGAACGTACCGTTGTGGTGCACTGTGATCGCGCCATCCTCTTCCCGCGTCAGCGGGAGGATTTCGCCGAGCACGTCGGCCAGCCGGTCCTGCAGGGTCATCAGGCTCTACCGAACCTGCGGTTGCGGTGGACGTATTCCTCGCACGCCGCCCACAGATCGCGGCGGTCGTAGTCCGGCCACAGCTTGTCCTGAAAGACGTACTCGGCGTAGGCCGCCTGCCACAGCAGGAAGTTGCTCGCCCGCTGCTCCCCCGACGTCCGGATGAACAGGTCGACGTCGGGAATGTCGGCGCGGTGCAGGTGCTTGGCGAACATCGCCTCGCTGATCCGGTTCGGGTTGATCTTGCCGTCGACCGCCTCCTGCGCCAACGCCCGCGCCGCTTCGACGATCTCCGTGCGACCCCCGTAATTCACGCAGTAGTTGATGGTGATGACGTCGTTGCCGACCGTCATCTGCTCCGCGATGTCGAATTCCTTGATGACGCTGCGCCACATGCGGGGTCGCGACCCCACCCAGCGCATCCGGACGCCCATGTCGTTGAGGTTCTCGCGGCGCCGACGGACCACCTCGCGGTTGAACCCCATCAGGAAGCGCACCTCTTCGGTGCTGCGTTTCCAGTTCTCGGTCGAGAAGGCGTACACCGTCAGGTGCTTGATGCCGATTTCGATTGCTCCGCAGGTGATGTCGATGAGCACCGCCTCGCCCATCTTGTGGCCCTCGGTGCGGTGCAAGCCGCGCTGGGTGGCCCACCGGCCGTTGCCGTCCATCACCACGGCGACGTGGTTCGGCACCTGGCCGGCCGGGATCTTCGGCGCGGCGGCCTTCGACGTGTGTTGCGGCGGACGGGCGAACCGGCCGTTGGTGCCCGCCGGAATCTCGGGGAAGACGACGGGCCAGGTCGACTTGTCCGGAAAGGTGGGATAGTCGTCAGGCGCCGGGGGCAGCTGTGGGTAGGTCTCCTTCTCCTTGCCCCTCTTGATAGCCATGCGCCATATCCTGCCCGACCACCGACACCCGTACGTCGGCGACGCTCTGATCCACTCGGTACATCCGTTCCACCAGCGGCAACGTTCGTAGCTGGCGTTCCAGGTGCCACTGCAGGTGCGCGGCGACCAAACCGCTGGCCTGGCTGCGATGCGACGACGTCGACGCCTGCGCGTACTCCCAGTCCCCGTCGTACAGCGCGGCCATCAGATCCAACACCCCCTGCGGCGGTGTCGCCGACCCCGACGGCCGGCAGTGGATGCACACGCTGCCCCCGGCCGCGACGTGGAACGCCCTGTGCGGGCCAGGTGCCGCACAGCGGGCGCATTCGGTCAGCGCAGGCGCCCATCCGGCGATTCCCATGGCGCGCAACAGGTACGCGTCCAGCACGAGCTCCCTGGGCCTGCTGCCGTCGGCCACCGCCCGCAGCGCCGCGACGGTCAGCCGGTGCAGTGCGGGCATCGGCGCCCGCTCCTCACCCGCCAAGCGCTCCGCGGTCTCGAGGACCGCGCACGCGCAGGTGTAGCGGCCGTAGTCGCTGACGATGTCGGTGGCGAACGCGTCGATGGCCTGGACCTGGGTGACGATGTCCAGATTGCGGCCGGGATGCAGCTGAACATCGATGTGCGCGAACGGCTCCAGCCGTGCCCCGAACTTGCTGCGGGTGCGCCGCACCCCCTTGGCCACCGCACGCACCAGCCCGTGGTCGCGGGTCAGCAGGGTGACGATTCGGTCGGCCTCGCCGAGCTTGTGCTGACGCAGCACCACCGCTCGATCCCGGTACAGCCGCATCACAACAGTCTCCCATTGCGATCCGACAGATCACGGCAGCGGCGCCGATACTCTTGTAGGCGATGGTCGAACAGTTCCGTTTCCCCACGCTCACTCAGCAGCTCTTTCAGCTGGCGAGTGGTTCCCTCACGTCCGTTGACCTCGTACGCCGGTCGCTCGACGCGATCGCGGCCAGCCAGCCCACGCTGAACGCGTTCCGTGTGGTGCTGGCCGAACAGGCGCTGGCCGACGCCGCCGAGGCCGACCGCAAACGTGCAGCGGGTGAACAACTTCCGCTGCTCGGCATCCCGATCGCGGTGAAGGACGACGTCGACGTCAAGGGCGTGCCCACCCGGTTCGGCGCCGACGGCAGGATCGCCCCCGCCGAAGCCGACTCCGAAGTGGTGCGACGGCTGAAGGCGGCGGGCGCCGTGATCGTCGGCAAGACGAACACGTGCGAGCTGGGCCAGTGGCCGTTCACCAGCGGACCGGCCTTCGGGCACACCCGCAATCCGTGGTCGCGTGAACACACCCCTGGCGGATCGTCGGGCGGCAGCGCCGCCGCGGTGGCCGCCGGGTTGGTGACCGCCGCGATCGGATCCGACGGCGCGGGCAGCGTCCGCATTCCCGCCGCATGGACGCACCTCGTCGGCATCAAGCCGCAGCGCGGCCGGATCTCCACCTGGCCGCTGCCCGAGGCGTTCAACGGCATCACCGTCAACGGCGTGCTCGCCCGCACGGTCACCGATGCGGCGATCGTGCTCGACGCGGCGTCGGGCAACGTGCCCGGCGATCTGCATCAGCCGCCGCCGGTGCAGGTGTCGGACTCCGTCGGCTCCGCGCCCGGACCGCTGCGAATTGCGCTGTCCACCAAGTTCCCCTTCACCTTCTTCCGGGCCAAGCTGCATCCCGAAATCCGCGACGCCCTCGAGGTCACCGCTGCGCAACTCGAAGAACTCGGGCACACGATCGTGTCGGCCGACCCCGGCTACAACCTGGCCATGTCGTGGAACTTCCTGTCCCGGTCGACGTCGGGGCTGCTGGACTGGGCGGACCGGCTGGGTTACGACGTCACCCTCGACAAGCGCACCAAGGCGAACATCCGCACCGGCTGGCTGTTGTCGCAGCACACCCTGCGCAAGGCCCGCGCCCGCGAGGCCGAGTCCCAGCGCCGCATCGGCTGGATCTTCAATATCGCCGACGTCGTCCTCGCGCCGACGACCGCGCAGCCGCCGCCCGAAGCGCACGAATTCGACAAGCTCGGCGGGCTGGCCACCAACCGCACCATGATCCGGGCCTGCCCCGTCACCTGGCCGTGGAATCTGCTGGGCTGGCCGTCGATCAATGTGCCCGCCGGGTTCACGTCGTCGGGTCTGCCGATCGGCGTGCAATTGATGGGCCCGGCCAACAGCGAGCCCCTGTTGGTGTCGCTGGCCGCCGCGCTCGAGGCCATCAACGGCTGGGCGAACAAGGAGCCGGAGCCGTGGTGGCTGCCGCCGGAGGCACCGGAGCCGGAACGTTCGATTGAGGACCTCCGCCCAGGCGAGGTGGCGTAAGGTCTTCGACCATGACAGCGCGGTACTGGGCTTATGCGATCCCCGCCGTAGTGCTGGCGGCCGGCAGCGTCGCCGGGACACCGGCGGCGGGCGCCGACAACAAACGGCTCAACGACGGTGTGGTCGCCAACGTGTACACCATGCAACACCAGGCCGGGTGCACCACCGACATCAAGATCAACCCCAAGCTGCGGCTCGCCGCGCAATGGCACACCGACGACGTGATGAACAACCGCGCGCTCAACGGTGACATCGGCTCGGACGGGTCGACGGTCGCCGATCGCGCACGCAACGCGGGCTACGCCGGCGCGGTGTCGGAGACGACGGCGATCAACCCCGCGCTGGCGATCAGCGGGATCGAGTTGATCAACCAGTGGTACTACCGGCCCGACTACCACGCCATCATGTCGGACTGCGCCAACGTCGACATCGGCGTGTGGTCGGCGAACTCGCTCGACCGCAGCGTCGTGGTCGCGGTCTACGGCAAGGGCGACGGCGACCCGCCGGTGCAGTCGCCGGGTCGCCCGTTCGGCCAGCCGGGCGCGGGCGCTCCGGGCTGACGTTCAGAATCCCAACCGGCCGAGCTGTTTGGGATCGCGCTGCCAGTTCTTGGCGATCTTGACCCTCAGGTCGAGGTAAACCTTTGTGCCCAGCAGCTTTTCGATCTGCGTGCGCGCCGCGGTGCCGACCTCGCGCAACCTCGCACCGCCCTTGCCGATGACGATGCCCTTCTGGCTGTCCCGCTCGACGTAGAGGACCGCGTGCACGTCGATGAGCTCGCCCTGCTCCGGTGAGCGTCCCTCGCGGGGTTCGACGTCCTCGATGACGACGGCCAGCGAGTGGGGCAGCTCGTCGCGCACGCCTTCCAGTGCGGCCTCGCGGATCAGCTCGGCCATCAGCACTTCCTCGGGCTCGTCGGTGAGCTCGCCGTCGGGGTAGAACGCAGGACCCGGCGGCAGCTGGGCCGCGAGGACGTCGGTCAGCACGTCGAGGTTCTCACCGGTGGTCGCCGACACCGGGACGATCTCGGCGTCGGGTCCGATGAGCTCGCTCACCGCGATCAGCTGAGCCGCGACGCGATCGCGCGGCACTTTGTCGATCTTGGTGACGATCGCGATCAGCGTGGTCTTCGGCGCGATGACGCGGATCTGTTCGAGGATCCACCGGTCCCCCGGCCCGATCTTCTCGTCGGCGGGGATGCACATCCCGATCACGTCGACCTCGGAGTACGTGTCCTTGACCAGGTCGTTGAGCCGCTGACCGAGCAGGGTGCGCGGACGGTGCAGGCCCGGGGTGTCGATCAGGATGATCTGGAAGTTCTCGCGATGCACGATGCCGCGAATGGTGTGCCGAGTGGTCTGCGGCCGGTTCGACGTGATCGCGACCTTGGTGCCGACGAGCGCGTTGGTCAACGTCGACTTGCCGGTGTTGGGCCGTCCGACGAAGCAGACGAATCCGGAACGGAACTCGGTCACCGTGTGCTCCATGCCTCGAGCGTCATAGCGGGTTGCCCGCTCGATCGGTAACGATTACCGCCGCGTCGGCCGACAGCTCGCGCACTGCGGCCAGCCCGGCGTCGTCGTCGGAGCCGCCGACCAGGACGGCGGCCTCGAGTCCCGTTGCCCCGCTTGACACCGCCGCGGCGACGGCTGCCTGCAGCGCGGTCAGCGACAGCGAGTCCAGCGTCACTGGCGCGCCGGCATAGGTTCGGCCGTCGACGTCGCGCACCGCCGCACCGGTCGGCGCCTCAGCACGCCCCATCGCCCCGCGCGCCAGCGTGACCAGCTTGGCGTCCTCGGCATCCAGTTCAGTCATTGCGTTTCTTCTCGTCCTTCTCCACGGGCTCGCTCGGACTCACAAGTACGGTGCCGACGCGGACCCGCCCGCGATGATCCGGCCCGCCCTCGGCGCGCAGCCGCAGCCCGTCCCACGTCACCTCGGCACCCGGCAGCGGGACGCGGCCCAGCTCGAACGCCACCAGACCGCCGACGGTGTCGACGTCGAAATCCTCGTCGAACTCGATGTCGTACAGCTCGCCGAGGTCCTCGATCGGCAACCGCGCCGACACCCGATACCGCCGGTCGCCCAGGTCCTCCACCGGCGCGACCTCGTCGGTGTCGTACTCATCGGCGATCTCGCCGACGATCTCCTCCAGCACGTCCTCGATGGTGACCAGCCCGGCGATCGCGCCGTATTCGTCGACCAGCAGCACCATGTGGACGCGGTCGCGCTGCATCTCGCGCAGCAGCTCGTCCAGTGGTTTGGAGTCCGGCACGAACACCGCGGGCCGCATCACGTCGGACACTTGGGTGTCGCGTCCGCCGTTGCGCGAGTAGTACGTCCGCTGCACAAGGTCTTTCAGATAGACCACGCCGACGACGTCGTCGACGTTCTCGCCGATCACCGGAATGCGCGAGTGTCCGCTGCGCACCGCCAACGACGTCGCCTGCCCCGCCGTCTTGTCGCCCTCGATCCACACCATCTCGGTACGCGGCACCATCACTTCGCGGGCCGGGGTGTCGCCGAGTTCGAATACCGACTGGATCATGCGTCGCTCGTCGTCGGCGACCACACCGCTCTGCTGCGCCAGGTCGACGACCTCACGAAGCTCGATCTCGGATGCGAACGGACCGTTCCGAAAACCACGACCGGGCGTCAGCGCGTTACCGATCAACACCAGCAGCCGGCTCACCGGGGTGAGCACCACCGAAATCGCCTGCAGCGGAAGCGCGGCCACCAATGAGATGGAGTAGGCGTTCTGCCTGCCGATGGTCCTCGGGCCGACGCCGATCGCGACGAAGCTGATCACCGTCATGATCGTCGCCGCCGAGACCAGTCCCCAACTCACCCCGAGATAGTCGTCCAGGAACGCGGCCAACAGAACCGTCGCGCTGACCTCACAGGCGATTCGGAGCAGGACGCAGAGGTTGATGAAGCGGGGCCGCTCGGCCATCACCCGGGCCAGCCGGACTGCGCCGGGGCGTTCGTCGCGGACGAGTTCCTCGACGCGCGCTATCGACACGGTGCTGATGGCGGCATCGGTGGCTGCGAAAAGACCGGCGACGCCGATCAAGACGATCGCGCCGATCAGCTGACTCACATTGTTCACGGCTCGTCGAAAAATCGAGATTTGTCCAGCAGGCGCCGGTCCTTCTCGGACTGCCGGTCCTGGTGATATGCCTCGACCTGATCGGCCACCCATTCCTCGAGGAGTTGGCGCTGCAGCGCGAACATTTCCTTCTCCTCGTCGGGTTCAGCGTGGTCGTACCCCAGCAGATGCAACACCCCGTGCACGGTCAGCAAGGCGAGTTCCTGTCCGAGCGAATGGCCCGCCGCGGCGGCCTGGTCGGCGGCGAACGACGGGCACAGCACGATGTCGCCGAGCATCGCAGGCCCGGGTTCGGGCGCATCGGGCCGACCGCCGGGCTCGAGTTCGTCCATCGGGAAACTCATCACGTCGGTGGGGCCCGGCAGGTCCATCCACCGCATGTGCAGGTCGGCCATCGCCGACTGGTCCAGCAGCACCATCGAGAGTTCGGCGGCGGGATTCACGTTCATCTTGCGGATGACGAATCGGGCGATGCTGATCAGTTCCTCTTCGGAAACGTCGATGCCCGATTCGTTGGACACCTCAATGCTCATGTCGAGTTCCGTTACCGCCGTGGCCGACTGCCGGACGCACGCCGCTGCGCCCTGTTCATCAGCTCAGGCTCTTCGGACTTCGCGTACGCGTCGACGATGTCGGACACCAGTCGGTGCCGCACGACGTCGGCACTCGTCAGTTCGGCGAAGTGGATGTCGTCGATGCCGTCGAGAATGCGCATCGCCGTCCGCAGGCCCGACGATGCGCCGCCGGGCAGGTCGACCTGCGTGATATCGCCTGTGACAACGATTTTCGAGCCGAACCCGAGCCGGGTCAGGAACATCTTCATCTGCTCGCCGGTGGTGTTCTGCGCCTCGTCGAGAATGATGAACGCATCCGACAGTGTGTTGTGCGTCAACAGGAAATCCTCGGTGACGTAAAGCGAGTCCGCAGCCGCGACCTGAATGCAGACCGCCTCCTCGGTTCCGGCCGACTCAATTCGATCGATATAGCGTTTCGGATGTCCTCCGCCCGCTTCGTCATACTTGGCGGCCTTCCGCGCAAGACGGAACGGTTGAAACCCTTCAGGCAGCCGGATGTCCAGAATGTGTGCGTCGTGCCGATGATGGACCTCGCGACCACGCGCCAAGCCCGGCTTGCGGCCCTCTGCCTTACGAGTGCGCGTGTAAACGACCCCGCCGATCGAACGAACGAGGAAAATCACGTCGTCGCGCAGGCGATCAGAAACTGTCGTGAACTGAATGCGACATGTCCGTCCGTGCTGGCAGACTGGACCGCCATCGGAATCGAAAAGACCCTGCAGGACAGCCAGTCGAATCTCAGCCGTGTTGAAAAGGTATTTTCTCGGAACGAACTTGGTGTCCGATCTCGCACCCGCGAGCCCCAAGTCGCGCATCGCATTAGTGATCGGGTTCGGGATGGTCGTATCGCCGCAGTTGCCGGCCTCTCTGACGAGGACGTAGTCGATCTCAGATTTCCGCCTCACCGCAATCCCCGGAATGAGACGTTCCAGCTCGCCGACAAGCTCTGGATCAGTGGTCGCGAACGACGGCGAAGTCCTGCTCGAGAAGGACCCGTCACCTAGCAGCAGGCCAAGAGCGTACGGGTCGAGAGGCACCGGCTGGGCCTCGAACTCCGCCGGTTCACTCAACAGTGGAAGTTCGTAGCGATGGTAGTGGGCTGCGCGAAGATTGCCGATCATCTCCTTGGTCTGCAATACCCTCGCCGGTTTACCCCGACGACGGTCATCGCGGGTATAGACAGACCAGAGGTGGTCGCCGGACGCCAGTGTCGATGCGCCATCCTGGGTGTGGACTCGGTAGATCTCCTTGAAGCCTTGCGGATACACGCCAACCACTGCAGTAGGTTGCCCGTCAGATCCGATTACGAGGTCGCCGACCTCGAGGTCTCCGATCGCCTGAAACCCCTCCGGGGTCAACACCTCGGTGGAAACGGGCTGCGCACGTCCCCGCATATACGCCAGCGGCGCAACCTCGATGATGCCGGCGTTCATCAGCTTCGGAATGGACTCGGGGTCCATCATGTCGTAGAGCGCGTCGTACAGCGGGCGCAGATACGGATCGATCTTCTCGCTCAACGTGCCGGGCAGGAACCCGAGGCGCTCACCGGCTTCCACCGCTGGGCGGGTGAGGATGATCCTGGTGACCTGCTTGGACTGTAATGCGTTGACCGCCTTGGCCATTGCGAGATAGGTCTTGCCGGTACCGGCCGGGCCGATGCCGAAGACGATGGTGTGAGCGTCGATGGCGTCCACATATCGCTTCTGGTTCAACGTCTTCGGGCGGATCGTCTTGCCGCGCCGCGACAGGATGTCGAGGGTCAGCACCTCCGCCGGTGATTCGTTGCCGGTTCCGGTGAGCATCGCGACGCTGTGCCTGACGGCGTCAGGACTGAGCCGCTGACCGCTGGACACGATCGCGACGAGTTCGGAGATCACCCGCTCGGCCAGCGCCACGTCGGCAGGCTCCCCGGACAGGGTCAGCGCGTTGCCGCGGACATGGATATCGGCTGCGAGGAGGCTTTCGAGTGCGCGCAGATTCTCGTCGGCGGATCCAAGCAGGCCTACGACGAGGTCGGGCGGAACATCGATGCTGCTGCGAACGGTCGCGTCGGAGTCAGCGTTCGTTTCGCTGGGCGTCACGTGGGGCTTTCTGCCTGCTTTCTGGGTCTGGCCTGGTTGTTTACCACCGTCTGCCCAGTTTACCGCCGCGCACCGACCCAGCCCAACCGTTAACTACGCACCCGGCTGGCCACGAACACGTGCTGGTCGAGCATCGCCAGCGGATCGTCGTCCGTCGGCAGCGTCTGCACCGGGCTGAAACCGTTCGCCATCAGCTGCTCGTGCCACTCGTCCTTGGTCAAGAAGATCCTGTCGGTGCCGGCGCGGACGTCGGTCAAGCCGACCTGCGGCCGGCCGGGAGGCGGCGACATCAGGAAATACACCGAGGTCATGAACGAGCAGTGCGCCTTGCACACCTCGATGAACACCACCGACCCACCGGGGCGCACGAGGTCATGAAGCTCCCCCAGCGTCCGCCCGACGTCGAGTGCGTTGTGGACGACGTTGGAGGCCACGACGACGTCGCAGGGCGGTTGGCTGCGCAGGTCCGCGTTCAGGTCGACGATGCCGAACCGCATCCACGGCTTGTCCGCGAATCGCTTGCGGGCCGCGTTGAGGAAGAACGTCGACACGTCCGTGAAGTGGTAGTCGACCGGCAGGCCGGTCAACCCCGCGACGATGTCGTTCGTCATGCCGCCGACGCCGGCGCCCAGCTCCAGGATGCGAACGGGCGATCGGTCGACGGCGATTCGACGGACAGCGTCGGCGACGGCCGAGCGGGCGCCGAGGTTCAGGTACCGGCTGACGACGTTGTCGCGGTAGAACGCGTCGGCGGTGGTTGTCGACCCGTTCGGGAACAACAGCTCCTGCACGCTCAGCTGGTCGGTGACCAGGTCGGCGAGGTTCGTGTTGGCGGCGTCGAGAAACTGTCCGAACGGTGGGAGGTAGCCCAGATCTGCGCACACCTCGACGAGCGAGGACCGAGTCGGCGACGGCAATGTCTCGGCCCGCCGGTATCCGCCGTCGTAATGCAGGTAGCCGCGAGTGGTGAGTTCGTGCAACCACTGTCGCAACACCCAGCGGTGCCGCTCGGCGAAGTCGAGGCGGTCGGCGATTTCATCCGCCGTGCCGCCGTCACCGAGCGCGGGCTCGAGGACGCGCCAGATGGCGTTCAATCCGAACAGATCCAGATCGCTACGCGCGGAGGCGATCCGGCTGGTGTCGAATTCAACGGCGGCCCTGGGCGTGGGTTGCGACGGGGCCCGAGTTGCGGCAGGTGCTGGCGCTCCGGTCTTCACCATCTGCACGACGTCGTCGAGCGTGGCTCCGCCCAACAGATCGGAAACCGCTACCTCACAACGGAATTCGGTCTTGATTCGCCGCCGTAAGTTCAGTGCGTTGAGCGAGTCGAGCCCCAACGCCACCAGCGGCAGCGTGCTGTCAAGGGCTCGCAGATCGTCCGCGCCGATCACGTCGGCGAGCAGTTGCAGTAGGCGCTTCGGCAGGTCCGCCACAGCGGAGGTCTGCTCGACCTCGGTTTCTTCGGCCATGTTGCCGACCTGCGACAGGGTCGGACCGTAACCTAGCGTTGCGAACACCTCGCGGGCGCGATCCCAGTCGAACGCCGCGACCGCGGCAGTCGCCGGTAATGCGCTGAGCCCCAGCGAGATAGCGTCCGATGAGTGCATCGGAAGGTAGCCAACCTCCGCCAGGTTCGCGATGTCCGCACTGTCCTGGCCCTGATACACGGCCCATTGGCCCCACTGCACCGCCACGCAGTCGCGGCCGTGGGCACGCAGCTGCCGGGCGTACGCGTCGAGCATCCGGTTGGCCGCCGCGTACGCGATTTTGCCTCGGCCACCGAGCACCGACGCCGTCGACGAGCACATCACCACCCGGCAGTCATCGGTGAGGGAAACCGTGTCGAGGACATGCGAGATGCCGATGACCTTTCCGCGCAGCGCGGTGTCGAGTTTCGCCTCGGTGAGGTCGTTCAGCGCGACGGCAGCGGCGGTGGTTCCGTCCAGTGCGGCATGAACGACGAGATCAACTGGGGCGTGGCGGATCTCGTCAGCCAACTGCTGCACATCGTCCAGATCCCCAATGTCGCAGGCGATGACCCGGATGTCCGTTGCCGCCAGTGGCCCTAGCCGGGAGGTGGCGGCCGGCGTCTCCCCTGACCGGTTGACCAGGGTGATCCGGCGCGCGCCGTGCTGTGCGGCGTATTCGCAGAACTCGAGCCCGACATTGCCGGTCCCGCCGGTGATCAGCACATGCTTACCCGTCAGCGGCAGCGGGGAGGACGTCGTGTCGGCGGTGATCAGCCGCTTGGCATAGACGCCGTCACGCAACGCCAGTTCCGGCTCGTCGGCGGTATGCAACGCTGCGATGATCGCCGCGGCTGATTCGGCGCGCGCATGGTCCGGCGTAAGGTCGAGGTGCCGGAATGCGATGTCGGGGTATTCGCCGCCGAGACAACGGAATCCAGCACTGATGGCGGCAGGGACAGGGTGCGGCGCACCGTCGGTAGCCACGACGGGCTCTCCGCCGACGGTGACCAACCAGTACTCCTTGAGTTCCGCGGGCGGCGTCAACCACCACGTCCGGTCGGCGAAGAATCGTGTCACCTGTCGGGCGGCCTCGGCCTGGGTCATGCCATCGAACGCGGGAAGAAGGACGACGAGCGCGTCGATGTCGGCCGCGTCCGCGGTGACGAGTCGCGCGGACAACTCCTGACTTTCGGCGTGGGCACACAGCGCGCCGGCCAATTCGTTGTCGCCCGCGTAGTCGATCACCCCGAGGCGCCGGGGCGGCGCCATCGAGCGTCTCGTGAGCGCGGTCCATTCTTCGACGATGACCTGCGGCGGCGTGGACCGCGACGGTGCGGATGGCGACGCAGCCTGCCGCGACGGCGCGCTGTCGTACGGCAACCACAGCGACGATTCGTTCATCTGCGTGTTCGGGAAGTCCAACAGCGGAAGCGGCATGGCACCAACAGCTTCCGTACGGAGAACATCCCAGCGGTAGTCGATGTCGTTGACCGCCAGGACGGCGAGGTTGCGCGTGAACTCCGTAAGGTCGCGGGCCCGCCTGTCGGAGGTACCGACCACGATCGCGAACTCCGCCGCCAGGACGTCGAGGTTCTCCTGCAGGGCGAACTGCAGCGTCGGGTGTTCGGCGAGCTCGACGAACGTGTCGATTTGATCCGAGACCGCGGCGGCCACAGCACGGTCGAACCGGACGGTGTTGCGCAGGTTCCAGAACCAGTATTCGGCGACGCCGAAGTCGGATGTCACGCACTCGCCGAGAGTCGCTCCGATGCAATCGATGTCGCTGTCGAGGAAGCGCTCATTGCGCACCCGACCGCGCACCGCGGCTTCGATCTCGTCGCGGAACTGGTTCACCATGCTGGTGTGCGCCGGATAGCGGACGGGGATCAGGCGGGTGAACCGCCCGCCCGCATCCAACGCGGCCACGGTCGCCTCGACGGTGGCGCGGTCCCCGGAAATACCAACCATGCGTGGCGAATTCATCACCGACACCTGTGCCCACCCGGACTGGCGGGCCAGCACGCTCTCGCATTCGTCGCGGTCGGCGGCGACCACCGCCATCGCGTAGTCGTCAGAGGAGATGTTCTCGACCGCGCGCGCCCGCGTGCCGAGGATCAGCACGGCGTCCTCGCACGTCATCTTTCCCGACAGATAGGCGCCGGCAATCTCGCCCTGACTGTGTCCGACGACGGCATCGACGTCGACGCCGACCGCGCGCCACATCGCACCGAGCCCGACCATCTGCATGAACAGCGCCGACTGCACCACCGTGGTGCCGTCGCCGACGTCGGCGGTGCCCAACAGGTAGGGCAACGGCGATTCGCCGAACAACTCAACGAACAGCTCATGGCAGCGGTCGATTTCGGCTCGGAAGGCCGGGACCGAGTGGTAGAACATGGCGCCCATGCCCGGCCGCTGTCCCCCTTGACCGGGCAGAACGAACGCGCGCCGATGCGCCGCCGCGGGTTTGTCACCGCGGACGACGGCGGGGTGCGCGCCCCCTTCGGCCACCGCCCGCAGGGACTCCTGCAGCCCGGAACCGTCGCTCACCATGGCCAACGCCCGGTATCGCCTCGCGGCCCGCGTCCGAAACAGCATGTCCGCCACGCGTTGCGGCGGCACTGCGGGATGCTCGCGCAGGTAGGCCAACAGCGCGCCGGCCTCGGCGCGGAGCAGGCTCGGACTGTCTGCCGACAGCAGCACCGGGACGGTTCCGTCGGGCAGCCGGTACTCAGAAATCGTCGTGCTCCTCTCGGACCGGCATGCCGATGATGGTGTGCGCGTTGACCCCGTCCGCCCCGTACGACGACACAGCGCCGTACCGGTGGCCGTTCTTCGGTTCCCACGGATGCAACTTGGTGGCCAGCCGCAGACCCGACGAATCCCAGTCCACCGCGGTGGTGGGGTTTTCGGTGAACAGCGACGCCGGGACGTGGCCGTGCCAGCCGGCGAGGAGCACCTTGATCAGCCCCAACATGCCGCCTGCCGCTTGCGCGTGGCCGAGGTTCGATTTCGCCGAGCCGACGAATGCGGTCGAACCGGCCGCGCCGTAGGTGTTGAAGAGCGCGGTGAGCTCGGCCTTGTCCCCTGCTCTGGTGGCGGTGCCATGCCCCTCGATCATTCCCACGTCGGCGGCGTCTACGCCCGAGCCGTCGACGACCCGGCGGATCAGCTTCTGCTGCGCCTCGAAGCGCGGCGTCAGGATGGGTTTGCCCTTGCCGTTGTGGTTGTAATGGCTGGCCAGGATGTGGCCGAAGACGCGATGGCCCAACCGCCGCGCGCGCGACTCCGGCTCCACGACGACGAACCCGGCGCCCTCACCCCAGAGTGTGCCGCTCGAGTCGTCGGCGTAGACGCGGCAGTGACCGTCGACGGCTAGCTCGTTCTGTCTCGCGAAGTCGTAGATGATCGCCGGGGATCCCATGACGCAGACGCCGCCGGCCAGTGCCCAATCGCACTCGCCGTTGCGCACCGACGCGGCGGCCAGGTGCAGTGCGGTCAACGAGGAGGCGCACCCGGTGTTCACCGTCGCACACGGACCGGCGAAGCCAAGACTGTGCGAGACCCGGCCGGCAATGCCCTCGGTGATGCGGCCGACGGTCCGGTATCCGGAGTAATCGTCGGCCTGTCCGCCCACGGGCCCGTACTCGGTGGGGTACGCCCCGACGAAACATCCGGCGTCTTCCTCGTCGAGTGCGGCAGCGTTGATTCCGGTGTTCTCCAAGGCTTTCCAGGCCACCCGCATCGCAAGGCGGATCTGCGGACTCGTGACCGTCGCCTCGCGCTGGCTGATGTTGAAGAAGACCGGATCGAAGGCGCCGGGGTCGTCGAGGAACCCGCCGGCGTCACACGCGTCGGCCCACCCTTCGAGCCGCGACAACGACAACATGTCATCGACCGGCCAGCCGCGGTCACGCGGGATCGGGCCGATGAGTTCACGAGATTCGCTCAGCGCGGCCCAGTACTGCGATAGAGTGCGCACACCGCCCGGCGCCTCCACTGCGAATCCCGAGATGACGATCGGGTCGGCGGTTGACGGCAACATCAACGGATTCTGCTCTCCGACAACAGGTCTCTGATGTCAGCGACGTGGTCGAGCAGAAAGAAGTGGCCCCCGTCGAGCATGGTCACTTCCACATCGTCGCTGTGTTCGCGCCACCCGTGCAGGTCGGCCATCGAGACGATGGGGTCCTGGTCACCGCCGATCACCTGGATTCGGGCCGCGATACGTGCGCTGCGGTCGCACGAATATGTCTCCGCCGCACGGTGATCCGCCTTCACGACCGGGAACGTCATCGTGACGAGTTCGGGGTCGGCGATCACGTCGGCGTTGGTGCCGCCGAGCCACCGCAGGTGGTCCAGCAGCCCTTGATCATCCTTGGGCGCGGGTGGCTTGTCCGCGGCACGGTGCGGAGCCACGGCCGCCAGAACGGTGACCTGTCGCACCTTCACGCCGGCGGCCTCGGCGATTCTGGCGAATTCGAACGAGACGAGCGCACCCATGCTGTGGCCCAGCGTTGTGATCGCGTCCCCGCGGTTGAATTCCGAGGCGACGAATTCGGCGAACGCTCCCGCGGCGATGTCCTGCAGCGAGGTCAGCAGCGGTTCGGCCGCGCGGTCCTGGCGGCCCGGGTACTGGAAGGCGATGACCTCGAAGTCCTCGCTCAGCTCCTTCGAGAACTGCCTGTACCAAGAGGCGCCGGCACCCGCATGCGGAAAGATCAACAATGTCGGTCGGTCGGACGAGTCCCGATTATGAAACTTCCTGATCCATAGCGGGCCGACCTGGGCGTTTTGCTCTACAGCATGGTTCGGCACGGTAGGTTAATTTAGCCTAACCTCGCTCGCCTCAGGGGCCTCCCTAAACGGGCTGCGCGGGTGCCGAACCTGGATCGGCCCACCGACTGGTGAGCACGCCCAGGGCACCCAACGCGACAGCCGCCGCGGTCGAGGTGCGCAGCACGGTCGGCCCGAGCCGGACCGTCGTCGCGCCCGCCCCGGTCAGCGCCGCGATCTCGTCATCGGCGATGCCACCTTCCGGGCCGACGACGAGCAGCAGCGAAGCCGCTTCAGCCACAGGCACTTCCGTGATCGGCTGTAACGCGGATTCATGCAGGACGAGCACCGACGTTTCCGCGATGTCGCGCACCCGCTCCACCAGCTCGGTCGTCGAGACCACGCCGCTCACGGTGGGAATGTACGCCCGCCGCGACTGCCTCGCGGCCGACCGGGCGACGGCGCGCCAGCGGCGCAAACCCTTGTCGACGCGGGCCTGCGCGTCCCAGCGCGCCACGCAGCGCGACGCCTGCCAGGCGACGAACGCGTCGGCGCCCGCTTCGGTCGCCAACTCGATGGCCAGTTCGGAACGGTCCGACTTGGGCAGCGCCTGCACGACGGTGATCCGCGGCGTCGGTTGCGGGACTGCCCGCAGGTCCAACACCCGCGCGGTCAGCGCGCCCTTGCCGACGTCCTCGACGACGCACCGCGCGATCGCGCCGAGTCCATCGCTCAGATCGAGTTTCTCGCCCACGCGGATCCGGCGGACGTTCGCCGCGTGGAAACCCTCGTCGCCGTCCACCACGGCGAGCTCACCGACGGCGGGCAGCGCGTCGACATAGAAGAGCGCGCCCGCGAAACGAGGAGCGGTCGGGTCCCCTGTCACGGGGTCTCAGCGACCGCTGAACGTTTCGCGAAGCCGGCTGAAAAGCCCACCGCCGGAGGAGTTCGACTGCGCGCTGCGCACCTCGGCGGTGTCGCGGGTGCGCTTGTCCTTCAGCTTGCGCAGCAACTCGATGTCCTCGTGGTCCAGGCGCGTCGGGACCACCACGTCGATGTGGGCGTGCAGGTCGCCCCGCACGCCGGACCGCAGGTGCGGCATTCCGTGCCCGCGCAGGGTGATGACCTCACCCGGCTGGGTGCCGGCGCCGATGGTGATGTCGGTCGGGCCGTCGAGGATGGCGTCGATCGTGACGGTGGCGCCGAGCGCCGCGTCGACCATCGGCACGGAGATGGTGCAGTGCAGATCGTCGCCGTCGCGGACGAAGACGTCGTGCGCCTTCTCGTGAACCTCGACGTACAGGTCGCCCGCCGGCCCACCGCCGGGCCCGACCTCACCCTGCGCGGCGAGTCGCACGCGCATGCCGTCGCCGACACCCGCGGGAATCTTGACGCTGATCTCGCGACGCGCGCGCACCCGGCCGTCGCCGCCGCACCGGTGACACGGATCCGGGATGACCTCGCCGACGCCGCCGCACACCGGACAGGGTCGCGACGTCATCACCTGGCCGAGCAGTGAGCGCTGCACGGTCTGCACCTCACCGCGGCCGTGGCAGGTGTCGCACGTGGCCGGTCGTGAATTGCCGTGGGTGCCTTTGCCTTGACACAGGTCGCACAGCACGGCGGTGTCGACGGTGACCTGCTTGGTCACCCCGGTCGCACACTCCTCCAGGTCCAGCCGCATCCGCAGCAGCGAATCCGAACCGGGCCGCACGCGGCCGATCGGCCCGCGTGAC
This sequence comes from Mycobacterium barrassiae, assembly GCF_025822765.1. Classification (GTDB taxonomy): domain Bacteria; phylum Actinomycetota; class Actinomycetes; order Mycobacteriales; family Mycobacteriaceae; genus Mycobacterium; species Mycobacterium barrassiae. The sequence continues at coordinate 132,658 of NZ_JACKUK010000035.1, forward strand.
GTGGCCCCACCGCCGAAGAACGCCTCGAACACGTCGCCGAGCCCACCGAAGCCGGCGAAGCCGTTGCCCGCAGCACCGCTGGACTCCAGCGGATCGCCACCGAGGTCGACGATGCGGCGCTTCTCCGGATCGCTGAGCACTTCGTAGGCGGCGCTGATCTCCTTGAAGCGCGCCTGCGCGTCCTCGTCCGGGTTGACGTCGGGGTGCAGTTCCCGGGCCAGCTTGCGGTAGGCGCGTTTGATCTCCGCATCGCTTGCGCCCCTGCTCACCCCGAGCAGCCCGTAGTAGTCGCGTGCCACGCTGACCTTGCCTGACCTTTCCGTCCTGTTCGAAGCCGTCCTGGTTCGAAGCCGGCTGTGCCGGCGCTAGCGGTTGCCTAAGACTTCCCCGATATAGAGAGCAACCGCAGCGACATTGGCGATAGTTCCCGGATAGTCCATTCTCGTCGGTCCGAGCACACCCATGCCGCCGTATACCTTGCCTGAACTTCCGTATCCAGTGGTAATCACGGACGTTCCTGCCATCTGCTCGGCCTCGGTCTCATGGCCGATCCGCACGGTGATCTTGCCGGCCTCCTGCTGTGCCGCCAGCAGCTTCAGCACCACCACCTGCTCCTCGAGCGCTTCGAGCACCGAGCGCAGCGAGCCGCCGAAGTCGGCGGTGTTGCGGGTCAGGTTGGCCGTGCCGCCAAGCATCAGCCGTTCCTCGCTGTGCTCGACCAGCGTCTCGACCAGCACCGTGGCCGACCGGCCGACCGCGTCGGCGAGTCCGCTGCGGTCGTTCAGCCCCGACGCGAGATCGGAGACCGCGATCGATGCGGCCGCCAGCGGCTTGCCCTCCAGGGCCTGTCCCAGCAGGTCACGCAGCTTGGCGATGTCCTGCTCGTCCAGCGCGTCACCCAGTTCGACGATGCGCTGGTCGACGCGGCCGGTGTCGGTGATCACGACGAGCAGCAGCCGCGCCGGCGTCAACGCGACCACCTCGAGGTGGCGCACCGACGACGTCGACAGCGTCGGGTACTGGACGATCGCGACCTGACGCGTCAGCTGCGCGAGCAACCGCACCGCGCGGCGCAGCACGTCGTCGAGGTCGACACCGGACTCCAGGAACCCCTGGATCGCTCGGCGTTCGGCGACCGACAGCGGTTTGACGTCCTCCAGCCGGTCGACGAACTCGCGGTAGCCCTTCTCGGTGGGCACCCGGCCCGAGCTGGTGTGCGGCTGGGCGATGTACCCCTCGGCCTCAAGGACCGCCATGTCGTTGCGGACGGTCGCGCTGGAAACACCCAGGTTGTGCCGCTCCACGAGGGTTTTCGAGCCGATCGGTTCCTTGGTGGCCACGAAGTCGGCGACGATCGCGCGCAGCACCTCGAATCGGCGTTCTTCGGCGCTACTCACGCGTTCACCTGCCTCTCTTATCGTCGGCGTATCGGTACCACTGCTAGCTGGCATTCATTTTACGGTCATCATCAGCGGCGATACTGCGCGAGAGGCTGACCGCGTGCCGACCGGCGTGTTTGCGATAGCCTTCCCAGGGTGATGCGTTTTCCTCGGGGGACGACGCGGGGGTGCGACGCCCGATGATCTTCAAAGGTGTTCTGGACGGAAGGCCCTATCCCGAGCATGGGCTGTCGCATCGGCAGTGGGCGCAGATTCCGCCCCGCCAGATACGGCTCGATGAGCTGGTGATGACGACCACGGTGCTGGCGCTCGACCGGTTGCTGTCGGAGGACTCGACGTTCTACGGCGACCTCTTCCCCCACGCGGTGAAGTGGCGCGGCGACGTCTACCTGGAGGACGGCCTGCACCGCGCAGTGCGCTCGGCGTTGCGTAACCGGGTCGTGCTGCACGCGCGGGTGTTCGACATGGATGCGCCGATGTCCGAACAGGTTTCGATGTAACTCTCGACGCGCCTATCGGGATTCCAGGAAGGCCAGCACGGCGAGCACCCGACGGTGATCCTCCCCCGTCTCGGGCAGGTTCAGCTTGTTCATGATGCTGCGGATGTGCTTCTCGACGGTGCCCTCGGTGACCCAAATACGGTGCGCGATACCGGCATTCGATCGGCCCTCGGCCATCAGCGCCAGCACCTCGGCCTCCCGCTCGCTCAGCACGCTCAGCGGATCGTCGCGCTTGCGCGCCGATACCAACTCGCGCACCAGGGCCGGATCGACCACCGACGCCCCACGGGCGACCCGCTCGAGTGAATCGATGAAATCGGTCACGTCGGTGACGCGGCTCTTGAGCAGGTAACCGACCCGGTCCCCTGCCGCCAACAGATCCATCGCATCCTCGACGACGACATGTGCCGAGAGCACCATGATCGCCGTGTCCGGCAGGTCCTGGCGGATCAGCCGGGCGGCGTCCAGGCCCTCACTCGTGTTGGTGGGCGGCATGCGGATGTCGGTCACCACGAGGTCAGGTCTCATGGCGCGGACGAGGCTCAGCAGCTGCTCACCGTCGCCCGCCTCGCCGACGACGTCGAACCCCGCGCCTTCGAGCAGACTCACCAGACCTGCCCGCAGCAACACGTCGTCGTCGGCAAGCACCACCCGCGTCGTCTCCGCCATCAACCAACTCCTTCCGCGCGCCCCGTTGCAACGTCACGTCGGGGTCGGACCAACAAGACGCGGTCTGACCAACAGTGCGATACCGGTGAAAATCTGCCAGATCATGATCGTGTACACACTGCCCCGCTCGACGAGACCGATATGCATGAAGTCGCGCGCCCAGGTGTTGTACGTCTGCAGCAGCGCCGCGGTCGTCAGGCCCGCCACGCCGATCAGCACCCCGATAGGCCGGTACCAGCGCAGCGACACCGCATAGCCGACCACCGCCGACCCGACGATGACGGCGCCATTGCCTCCGCAGATCGCCATAAACGCACCGAGCCGGTGCAGCCAGTCGTAGCCGTCATTCCACAACGGCGAGAAGCCGTGCACGAAGCCGACAAGCACATTGCCGACGGCGTTGATGGTGGTCAGCAGGAGGAAGATCGCACCCCGCCACTGTCCGCCGAGTGCGTGGACGGCCGCGATCGCCCCGGCGAGGAACAGCGCGGCCTGCAGATAGAACGCCGCGTTCATCAGCGATGCGCGCGGTGACCATTCGGGGACGCCCAGGACGCTGATGTACTGCGCGACATAGCTGTACGACGGAACGGCGGCCGCCGCGATGGCCTCGAACGTGATGAAGATGACGGCCGCAGAGATCCACAAGACGGCGGCGGCCGTGAGCGCACGCCGGCGAGTGGTCACGGCACAACCGTAGAGCAGCCCGACGGTCTCAGCCGGTTACTACAACAGGCGTTTTCGCTGCACTCGGGGCCGATGCGGTCGGCAGGACGGGGCCCACCGAATTAGTCCAAGGTTAGGCTACGCTAACTGAAATCCGGGCGACCAGAGGATTCAGGACATGGGTAGAGGTTTGCAGGGCGCCCTGCTGCGGGGCTTTGGGGGACGCGACCACGAGGCCACCGTCCATGAAGTCTCGCGGATTGCCCCGCACTTCGTCCGGATCACGATGTCGTCGCCGACGCTCTTCGAGGACGTCACGGTCGAGCCGACGGCCTTTCTGCGGTTCTGGTTCCCCGACCCGGAGGGCAGCGACAGCGAGTTTCAGCGCGTCTACACGATCGTGTGGGCCGACCCGGACTCGGGCCGCTTCGCGATCGACATGGTGCTGCACGAACCGTCCGGACCCGCGAGTCATTGGGCTGCCAACGCCGAACCGGGCATGACGCTGCCGGTCGTATCGCTGGGATCCAGGGGCTTTCACGTCCCCGACGAACTGCCGGCGGGCTTCCTTCTGATCGGCGACTCGGCATCGATACCCGCCATCAACTCGATCCTGGCGGTGATCCCCGCCGATATCGACGTCGAGGTGTACCTGGAACGCCACAGCGCCGACGATGAACTCATTCCGATCGTGGACCATCCGCGTCGGGTTCTGCACTGGGTCGACAGAACGGATGACCTCGCGCTCGCCGCGGCGATCGAAGACCGTGACTGGTCGGATTGGTACGCGTGGGCGGGCCCCGAGGCCGGTTCCCTCAAGCATCTGCGCAAGCGGTTGCGGGAGGCGTTCGGATTCCCGAAGACCGATCTGCATGCGCAGGCGTACTGGACGCAGGGCCGCGAGATGGGTAGCCGCCGCGACGGCGACGACAAGCCGACCGCCGAGGTCAAGCGCGCCGAGCCGGTGGCCGCTGTCGTCACCGAAAGCGCCGCACCCAAGGGACGGTGGCGATCGCAAGCGGCCAAGGATCTGCTGGCGCCGGTGAAGCCGCAGCTGATCGCCACCGGCGTGCTGGAGCTGCTGATCACCTTGCTGCAGCTGGCCCCGTTCGTCGTGTTGGTCGAACTGGCCAGGCAACTGCTGGGCGGTGCGGGCGAGTCCGCGCTACGGGGCACGTTGATCGTTTTCGTCGTGCTGCTGGGCGCCGGCGCCCTGCTGAGCGCCGGACTTCTGTTGTGGCTGCACGTAGTTGACATGCGGTTCAGCGCTACGGTTCGCCGACGATTACTCGACAAGCTCGCGCGCGTGCCGCTGGGGTGGTTCACACAGCGCGGGTCGGGTGCGGTCAAGAAACTCATCCAGGACGACACCCTGGCGCTGCACTACCTCGTGACGCACGCGGTGTCGGATGCGGTTGCCGCCGTCGTCGCACCGCTCGCCGTTCTCGTGTACCTCTTCATCGTCGATTGGCGATTGGCGCTGATCCTGCTCCTGCCGATCCTGGTCTACATCATCACCACGTGGACGATGGTGTACCAGAGCGGTCCAAAGATCACCGAGGCGTCGCGGTGGGCCGAGCGGATGAACGGTGAAGCGGCGGCGTACCTCGAGGGTCAGCCGGTCATCAGGGTGTTCGGTGGTGCGGCCGCCTCGTCGTTCCGCCGCAGTCTGGACGACTACATCGAGTTCCTCAACGTCTGGCAGCGGCCGTTCATCGGCAAGAAGACGTTCATGGATCTGGTGACCCGTCCCTCGACGTTCCTGTGGCTCATCGCTTCGGCGGGAACCCTTTTCGTCATTTCAGGTGCGATGGAGCCGACGACGCTGCTGCCGTTCCTCATCCTCGGCACCACCTTCGGCACTCGCCTGTTGGGTATCGCGTTCGGCTTCGGCGGTCTGCGCGAAGGCATGCAGGCCGCCCGCCGAATCGCCGTCACCCTCGACGAGGACGAACTGGCCACGCGCAACGAGGAGGCAGCCTCACCTGCTCCCGCGCCGGGCACGGTCACCTTCGAGAACGTCGTGTTCGGTTACCGCCCAGGGGTTCCCGTCATCCAGGACGTGAGCTTCACCCTGCGGCCGGGCACGGTCACCGCACTGGTGGGCCCGTCGGGCTCCGGCAAGTCGACGCTGGCCTCGCTGCTTGCGCGGTTCCACGACATCGACCAGGGCGCGATCCGGATCGACGGTCGCGACGTGCGGTCGCTGACGCCGGACGAGTTGTACACCAAGGTCGGTTTCGTCTTCCAGGACGTCCAGCTGGTCCACGGCTCCGTCCGCGACAACATCGCGCTGGCCCGGCCCGAGGCGGGCCTCGACGACGTCAAGGCCGCCGCGACGGACGCGCAGATCCATGACCGGATCATGCGGTTGCCCAACGGCTATGACACCGTGCTCGGTGCCAACAGTCAGCTGTCGGGAGGCGAACGCCAGCGCCTGACGATCGCCAGGGCGCTGCTCGCCGACACCCCGATACTGATCATGGACGAGGCGACGGCCTTCGCCGACCCGGAATCGGAATACCTTGTGCAGCAGGCGTTGGGCCGTCTCATCCGTAACCGGACCGTGCTGGTGATCGCCCATCGGTTGCACACCTTCACCGAGGCTGATCAGATCGTCGTCCTCGATCACGGACGTATCGCCGAAATCGGCACGCACACCGAGCTGCTCAACGCCGACGGCCGCTACCGACAGCTGTGGGACAGCCGCCTCGGCGAGACTCGGACGCAGAGCGTACTGACTGGGGAGGCCACCCGATGATCGGCAATCTTCTCCGCCTGATCCCCGCCGAACACCGCGGCGTGCTCATCGGCTACACAGCGCTGACATTCGTCTCGGTGATCCTGCGGGCCGCGGCCGCGCTGCTGTTGGTGCCGCTGCTCGGCGCCCTGTTCAGCTCGACGCCCGCCGATGCGCTGACTTGGCTCGGCGTGCTCAGCGCGGTCACCGCGGTCGGCTGGGTGGTCGACATGACCCTGGCGCGCATCGGCTACCGCATCGGTTTCGCACTGGTCAACGACACTCAGCATCGAATGGCCGATCGGCTCACCGACATTCCGCTTGGCTGGTTCACCCCCGACAACACCGCGATGGCGCGCCAGGCCATCGCCGCGAGCGCTCCCGATGTCGTCGCGTTCGTCGCGAACCTGCTCACGCCGTTCCTCGGCGCGGTGCTGCTGCCCGCGGCGATCACGGTCGGATTGTTCTTCGTCTCTTGGCAACTCGGTGTCGCGGCGGCGATCACGCTGCCGCTGCTGTTGGGCGCGCTGGTGGCCAGCCAGCGGATCGTGCGCGCCGCCGACGCGGCCGACTCGCGGGCGCACAATGCACTGACCGAGCGGATCTTGGAGTTCGCACGCACCCAGCAGGCGCTGCGGGCGAGCCGGCGGGCCACCGCCGCGCGCAGCCAGACGGGTGAGGCGGTGACCTCCGCACAGGGCGCGACGATGCGGCTGCTGCTGTTCCAGATCCCCGGGCAGCTGTTGTTCAGCGTCGCCAGCCAGATCGCGCTCATCGCGCTGGCGGGCACGATCACGACGCTTGCGGTGCGCGGTGAGATCGGTGCACCGGAAGCCGTGGCGCTGTTGATCGTCATGGTGCGGTTCCTCGAGCCCTTCACCGTGCTGGCCGACCTGTCCACCGCCGTCGAGTCGTCGCGCGGCGTGCTCGCGAATCTGCGCAGCATCATCGATGCTCCCCGCGCCGCTCAGGGCGCCGATCGCACTGACTCCCGGGTCGGAACCCGTTCGCCTCGAATCGAATTCCGCGACGTCAGCTTCCGCTACGACGGTTCGGACACCGACGTTCTCTCCGGGCTGAACTTTGTGCTGGAGCCCGGGAGCACGACGGCGATCGTCGGACCGTCGGGTTCGGGCAAGAGCACCATCCTGTCGCTGATCGCCGGCCTGCACACACCCGACCGCGGTCAGATCCTCGTCGACGGCACCGATATCGGCGATCTCGATCCACGCACGCGCCAGGAGCTGGTCAGCATGGTGTTCCAGCATCCGTATCTGTTCGACGGTCCGCTCGAGGACAACGTCCGCGCCGGCCACCCGGACGCCGCCGACAAGGATGTCCGAGATGCCATGTCGCTGGCCCGCGTCGACGAGATCGTCTCGCGCCTACCCGACGGCGGGACGACCCGGGTCGGCGAGGCGGGCGCCGCGCTGTCCGGTGGTGAGCGTCAACGGGTCAGCATCGCCCGCGCACTCGTGAAGCCTGCGGGTGTCCTGCTGATCGACGAGGCGACCAGCGCACTGGACAACGAGAACGAGTCGTCGGTCACCGACGCGGTCAGAGACGATCCGCGCGGGCGCACCCGCGTCATCGTCGCGCATCGCCTCGGCGCGATCCGCAACGCCGACCAGGTGTTGTTCGTCGCCGACGGTGCGATCGTCGAGCAGGGCGGGATCGACGAACTGACCCAGCGCGGTGGGCACTTCGCCGAGTTCTGGCGGCAGCAGGAGAAGAGTTCCGGCTGGCGGATCGCCGCCGCCCCGGCCTAGGCGACCTTCAAGCCCCTAAGAGCGAGATTGCACTCAGGGCTGTCGAGATCAACACAGCCCTGGATGCAATCTCGACCCTAGGACCGTCGAGGTCAGCCGACCCTGGCCACATCTGTACGGACACGCTCTCCTGTCGCGCTGAAGTCGGCACCGAGCACCCGGTCGGACAGCAACCCGAGGCAGGACAGGTTGGGAAAACCCGGTCCCTGCGTCAGTCCGGACAGGCCGGGCAGGAACAGTTTCGGTGTGAGACCGGTGATCGCCAGGTCGTCGCCGATGGACTCCTGCAGTGAGTCACCGGTGAGTGGACCCCCGAGGCTCAGCTCGAGCAGGTCCAGCGCGTCCTGTCGTAGCAGAGGTACGAACCACAGGGAGTCGGCACCCGACCCGTCGATCACCATGTCGAAACCATGTACGGTCTCGAGGTTCTCACCGTATTGATTCGTGCTCAGCGTCAAGCGGATTCGGCCATCTCGAGGCACCGCGTGCGCGACGCGACCCCGAAGGTGGCGGATCCGGTCGTCGGACAGCAGCGCATCCTGCACCCGGGCGGAGAACACCCCGCGGTCCGTGCGGAACAGCGCATCGCGCCGCTCCTCGAGCGTGAGAGCGGTCCAGCCGGTGGGGTCGGAGAACAGTGTGTTCTCGAAGAACCCCTCGCCTCGGGTGAACAGTGTCACCTGGGGCGAAATGACGGTGATCGTCGAAACCCGGTGCCGGAAAAGCTCATTGAGCATAGACGCGGCGGTCTCACCGCCCCCGATCACGGCAACGCGCTCGGCGGTGAGGTCGTTGCGCGCGGCCCGGTGCCAGAACTGCGCGATCGACAGCACCCGCGGGTTGCCGGGCAGTATCGACCGCTCGGGCTGGCCGGGACCGGTGATCATCACGCCGTCGGCGAGCACCACCTGGTCGGGTGTGTGCAGCGCCCATCGCGACGTCTCGGCTGTGCCGTCCACGGAGATCCCGGTGACCTCGCCGGAGATGACGTTCATCTCGCAGTTGCCCGCGACCCAGCGCAGGTACTGGCTCCACTTGCGGTGAGGGGGTGCGGGTCTGCCGCGGTCCACCCATTCTGCGAACTGGCCGGTGGCGATCAGATAGGACTGCCAACTGTGCCGGGTCATGCGTTCATCGAGTTCGGCATTGCGGCCCGGCGCCTGGGCCCCCGCCCGCAGGGCAGGGGACGACGAGCGATACGGGAAGCCGACGTCTTTCTCGGGGCTGGTGCCCAGCCGGTGCTGACCGTCGGTCCAGCCGCCCTCGGCCTGCCAGTTGGCCGCGACGCCGGTGCGTTCCACCGCAACGACTTTGGGCACATCGACGCCCATGTCGTGGAGTTCGGCCGCCTTGGCAGCGACGGCGACGGCCTTCGCTCCGGCTCCGACAACGGCAAGGGTGGGTCTCATGGTGCAACCTCTCGTAGCGAGTCCTGCCACATCGACTGCAGCGTCGCGACGTCGTGGGCGGAGAGGATGTCCGGCAGCGTGCGCCACTGCGTGCCTAGTACCTGGTTGTCCCCTTCGCCGAGCACCGCCGCCAAGATGGTCAACTCGTGGCGCACCGCGAGTTCGGGTTCGGGCAGCGGGGACACCTGCGCCAGCAGCTCGCGGTCGGGTTTCAACTCGCCGCCGACCGCGACGTGGATCCTGCCCAGGAAGTTCAGCAGAATCTGCGGTTCGGCATACGCCTTCAGCCGCTGGGCGGTATCCCTACGCAGATAGCGCAGCAGCCCGTAGTCGATACCGTCGCTCGGCATCGCATCGATCGCCGCGCGCGTGGGAATGCGCAGCGGGTAGATCGCGGTGAGCAGCCCGACGGTGTCGGAGGTGTCGGCGTCTTCGACGATGTCGTCGGCGCGGCCGTGGGTCTCCAGCGCGAGAAGCGGTGGCGCCAAGTCCTGTCCGCGGCGGCGCCGCCACCGGGTGACGGTTCGAGCGGCCGCATCGGCCAGCAGGTGCTGAATCGGCTCCGACGCGTTCAGCAGCCGTCGCGACACGTCGGCATCAGCCAGCACAGTGGTGACGACGACATCGCCGATCCGATCGGTCTGCGGCCGCACCCGGCGGGCCCCGATCGTCGGGTCGTCGCCGCGGAGCTGGTCTTCCCAGAAGTCACACGTGTCGAGGGTGGCGGCCCGTTCGCCGAGCATCCGCGACCATTGCCGATAGCTGGTGTGCTCGCGGGTGGGCACCGGGTCCCGTCCCGATTTGATGGTGTGCCATCCCGCGTCCAGCTCGCCGAACACGATCCGCCACGACGCCGGATCCAGTGCCAGCACGTGTGCGGTGAGCAGCAGCACGCCGGGCGCGTCGGGCTCCTGCAACCACACCGCGGAAAGCATCGAACCCTGCTGTGGGTCAAGACTTTCCACTGACCGCCGCGACTGTTCGGCAACCGCGGCCGCCATGTCGCCGTCGACCCAGACCTCGGTCAGGAGATTTCCCGGCTGGTGCTCGACGAGCGTCATCGTGTCGATGTCCAGGCGGCTGCGCAGCGCTTCGTGTCCGTCAACGACGGCCTGCAGCATGCGGTCCAGATCAGCCCGGGTGATCCCGTCGGGTAGCCGGACCGCCTCTGTCTGCGCCAGCCGCCGCGGCCTGCCGTGTTCGTAAAGCCAGTGCGCGTTGGGCAGCACAGGGATCGGGCCGCTCTCCCCCTCGTCCTGGCGGGCGACGGTGACGGCCTCGCTGTCGATGGCCGCAGCGAGCTCGCGGATGGTCGCGCATTCGAGCATCAGTCGCGCCCGCAACGGAATACCGCGCCTGCGGGCGGCCTGCACCACCGACAGCGCGACGATGCTGTCGAGGCCGAGTTGAAGGAATTCCGCGGTGACGTCGATCTCGACGCCGTCGAGCAGTTCGGCCAGCACCGCAACGAGCGCCGACTCGGTTTCGGTCTCCGGTGCGGCCGACGGGCCGTCGTCGACGGAGATCGCGGCCAGTGCGGCGTCGTCGATCTTGCCGTGCGACGTCAGCGGCATCTGGTCGACGGTCACGATGTTCTGCGGAACCATGTAGCGCGGCAACCGCTTCGACAGCATCGCCCGCAGTTCCGCCACATCGGGTGCCGGGTCGGCGGCCACGTATGCCATCAGCCGCTGTCCGCCGCGAATCCCCTGGCGCACCGCGACGTGGGCGTGCTGCACCGCCGGATGGCTGTGCAGCACCGCCGCGATCTCCGCGGGCTCGACGCGGAAGCCGCGAATCTTGACCTGCGCGTCGGACCGGCCCAGGAACTGCAGTGTCCCGTCGGGCTGGCGGCGCACCACGTCGCCGGTCCGGTACATCCGCTCGCCGGACGCATATGGGTCTGCGACGAACCGGCCCGCTGTCTCACCGGGCCGCCCGAGATATCCGCGCGTCAACTGGTGACCCGCCAGGTAGAGCTCGCCGGACACGCCCGCAGGGACGAGCCGCAGCCATGAATCGAGCACGTACGCGCGGGTGCCCGCGGTGGGCCGCCCGATGGTCGGCTTCTCGTGGTCGGCGATCGCCGCGACGACGGCCTCGACCGTGGTTTCGGTTGGGCCGTAACAGTTGTAGGCCGACATGCCGGTGCGTGCGCATTCGTCACGGATCTGGTTCCACGCGGGTATGCCGATCGCCTCACCGCCGAGCGCGAGCACGCCGAGGGGCACCGTGGTCAGCAGGCCGACGGCGTACAACTGAGCGAGCATCGACGGTGTGGTGTCGATCATGTCGATGCCGTAGCGCGCGATGGTCTCGACCAGCGCCTCGGCGTCGCGTTGGACGTCGGCGTCGACGATGTGCACCGAGTGGCCGTCGAGCAACGCGACCAGTGGCTGCCACGCGGCGTCGAATGTGAACGACCAGGCGTGCGCCACCCGCAACGGATGGCTCAGCCGGGCCGCCGCGGGTCGCAGCACATGCTGCGCGTGGTCCTCGGCGTAGGCGAGCAATGCCTGGTGGGTTCCGATGACACCCTTGGGCCGGCCCGTCGTACCCGAGGTGAACACCATGTAGGCCGCCTGACCGGGCCGCGCGGCGACGGGTTGGAAGTCGGGATGCTCGGCGGGCACCTCCGCGACCAGCGCGTCGTCGACGACGACCGCAGGCCGGCATTGGCTGAGGATGTCTGCGACCCGCTCGGACGGCATGGCCGGGTCGAGCGGAACGATCACCCCGCCCGCCTTGAGCACGCCCAGCATGGCAATCACGTACTGCGGACCGCGGGACAGGTTGATCGCCACCGGATCCTCGCGCTGCACACCACGCGTCACCAACACGGCCGCGAGGCGGTCGGCGGCCTCGTCGAGTTCGCGGTAGGTCAAAATGCCGTCGGTCCAGCTGAGCGCCGGAGAGCCGAGCCTGGTGTAAGCGGTCTCGGTGAACTTGGTGTGCACACCCGCATGGGTTGGCGCACCGAGCGGTTCCTCGGCGACGGTCGCCTCACCGTCGAGCAGAATGCTGACGTTGCGTAGCGCGCTGTCCCACTGGGCAATCAGCCGCTGGACGGTGGTCAGCAGGCGGTCGCCCAGCGATTCTGGACTCATCGTGCCCAACGCACCATCGACGACCTCGACGAGCACCGTGAGCTGATCGTCAACCATGTGGGCGGCGATCGTCACCGGAAAGTGCGACAGGCTCTCCAGCGACGCCGGTCGGAATGTGGCGCCGTTGGCGGTGAATTCGCCGCCTCCGACAAGTTCGCCGGGCGGGAAGTTCTCGTAGACCAACAGGCTGTCGTAGAGCTCGCCGACACCGCCGAGCGCGCGGAGTTCGGAGTGGGCCAGGTAGCTGTGGTCGCGCAGTTTCGCCGCTTCGCGTTGCAGCGCAACGCATTGCGTACCCACTCCCATGACGGGGTCCAGCCGCACCCGCAGCGGAACGGTGTTGATGAACAGGCCGATCATGGTTTCGACGCCCGTGAGTTCGCTGGGCCTGCCGGACACCGTGACGCCGAATACGACGTCGCTGCGGTCGGTGAACGCCGAAAGCAGCATGGCCCAGCTCATTTGGACCAGCGTGTTGACGGTGACGCCCCGTGATCGTGCAGCTTCGGCCAACTGCACGGTGGTCTGCCGGTCGAGTTTCAGCTCGGTGCGCCGCGGCGAACCGGTCGGCGGCTCACCGGCGGTCAGCGATGGCGTCACCAGCGTCGGACCGTCGAGGCCGCGGAGGTGGTCGCGCCACAGCTGCCGGCTGAGGTCTTGGTCTCGTGCTGCCAGCCATCCGATGTAGTCGCGGTAGGGCCGCGGTGGCGGTGGCAGCACGCCGACGTCGCCGCCTGCACGGTACAGCGTGATCAGCTCACCCATGAACAGCGGCAATGACCACCCGTCGAGGAGGATGTGGTGGGCGACGATCACGAAGCGCCAATGCGATTGGGGTACTTCGATGATCAGGAAACGGATCGCGGGTCCGCGTTCCAGATCGAATGGGCGGCGCCGTTCGTCGGCATCGAGAGCTTCCACCTCGTCAGCGGTCGCGGTGATCGTGCGCCACGGCACGTCGACCCGGGTGGGGACCACCTGGACGGGCCGACTCAGTTCGCCGTGGAGGAAGCTGGCCCGCAAGTTGGGGTGGCGTGCCAGCAGCGCTGCGGCACAGTCGCGCAGCAGTGCCTGGTCGAACTCCCCGACGATGTCGGCGGACAGCGCGATGACGTAGGGGTCCTCGGCCCCATCATCCCCACTGTTCAGCTTCGACAGTGAGTACAGCCCCTGCTGTAGCGGGCTCAGGGCCATCACGTCCTCGATGGCCACCTTCGTTTCGGTTGCGGTCACGGCTCTCCGTGTTGCGATGCCGAGAACAAGGCCGTCACCGAGGCGAGTTCGTCATCCGACAACCCCGACGCCGCCATCGGTTCGTGGTGGGTGTCACCGATCGAGGGGCCGGCCTCGGCGTTGTCGACGGTCGCGGCCAGGTCGTGAATCGCCGGATGTTCGAACACCATTCGCGCCGTCAGCGGAATGCCCGCGTCACGCGCCCGTGCGGCCAACTGCACCGCCATGATGCTGTCGCCGCCGAGGCTGAAGAAGTTGTCGTTGCGCCCGATCTCGGGCACCTCGAGCGCCTCCGCGAGCATCTCGGCGAGTATGCGTTCAGTCTCGGTGCGGACAGGTTCGGCCGGACCGACGCGGTCTGCGGGAGCAGCGAGCACGGCCTCGGCCTCGGCCTCGGCCTCGATGATCTCGAGCTGACCCTCCGCGGTCCAGCGGCCTCGCTCACCGGTGGGCGTGAGCCTGGTGACCTGGTCCGCGTCTACGTGCTCTGTGTGGTCATATACGTCACCGATCACGCCCACTGCGACGGCATCTCGCCAATGGTCGAGCACGCTGAGACCGGCCCCGGTGCTGAACGCGTACACCCGACGCCGCTCCTCGCGGTCGGCGATCAGGACGTCGCGCAGCCTCTGGTCGGGATCGTCGGCGAACGCCGTCAGCACCCGACCCAGCCACCGCACGTAGCGTTCGGCCGTGGACCGCCGGTACAGGTCGGTGCGATAGATGACATGGCAGCGGTACCCGTCGTCGACGGCGAAGAAGTTGACCGACAGGTCGGCGTGCGCGACGTCGAACGGCGGCTCGAGCGCGGTGAACATCGTGTCGCCGTCGGCGCCGGAGTCCACCAGTTGCCCTGCGGGCAAGGCTTCCCGAACGTGCACAACGACGTTGAAGAGCGGATTGCGCGACAACGACCGCGCGGGCCGCACCGCGTCGACGACGTGGTCGAAGGGCAGGTCCTGGTTCGCGTACGCCTCCAGCGCGGTGTCGCGGGCCGCCTTCAGCACGTCCCGCAACGACGGGTTGCCGCTCAGGTCGTTGCGCAGCACCACGATGTTGATGAAGAAGCCGACCAACTGATCGAGCGCCGCCTCGGTGCGTCCGGCCACCGGGGTGCCCAGCGGGATGTCGGTGCCCTCGCCGGCCTTGTGCAAAGCGACGGCGACCGCCGATTGAAGCAGCATGAATTCGGTGACACCGAGTTCCTGGCTCAGCTCGGCGAACTTCACACGGGTGGCGGCGTCGATCGTGAACTCGACGGCGTCGCCCTCGCCGCTCAGCGTGGCCGGACGAGCGAAATCCGGTGTCAGCCCGACACCCTCGCGCAGTCCCGCAAGCTGTCGGCGCCAGTACTCGCGCTGCGCCGCGATGGGTCCTTCGGCGTCGGCCAGCAGCGTGGCCTGCCAGGCCGCGTAGTCCGCATACTGCACCGGCATCGGTGCGAACTTCGGTGCCTCACCGGACCGGCGCGCGCGGTACGCCGTCAGCAGGTCGTTGAACAGCACCATCGCCGACCAGTGGTCCGCGGCGATGTGATGGACGACCAACGAGACCACGTGCGCGTCGGGCGTCGACAGCACGGCCGCACGGATCGGCAGGTTTCGTTCGAGCTCGAATACGTGCCGCCGTTCCATGTCGAGTTCGGTCTGCAGCCAGGCGTCGTCACCGCCGTGGGCCCGCCGCACGGCGACCTCGTGGTCCTCGTCGACGATTTGGTATGGCACGCCGTCGATTTCGCGGTAGGTGGTTCGCAACACCTCGTGACGGGCGACGACATCGCGCATCGCCTGCACGAACGCTTCGGTGTCGCACGGCCCGGTGAGCCGGGCCGCGAACGGGATGTTGTTCACCGGATTCGGCCCGTCCACGCGGTATTGGAACCACATGCGCAGCTGTGACGCCGACATCTGCAGCGGACCGCCGCGAGGGATGGCGACGAGCCGCGGCCGCCGGGATTCGACGGCCGAAGCCGCATCGATCCGTTCGGCCAGTGCCTTCACCGTGCCGAGCTCGAAGACCTCGCGGACGCCGACGTCGACGTTGAACTGGTCCCGCACCGCCGCAACCAGTTTGGTGGCCAGCAGAGAGTGTCCGCCGAGATCGAAGAAGGAGTCGTCAGCACCTACCCGGTCGCGCCCGAGCAGTTCGGCGAACAGATCGGCGATGCGTCGCTGCGTGCCCTCGGCGGGCTCGCGGTACTCGACACCGGAGCCGATATCGGGTTCCGGCAGCGCGGTGCGGTCGATCTTGCCGTGCGCGGTGATCGGGATCTCGTCGAGCACGACGTACGCCGCGGGCGTCATGTACTCCGGCAGCGCAGCGGCGACCCGGGCTCGGATGCGTTCGACGTCGACGTCCTCGACGTCGTCGGCCGGCGTCAGATAGCCCACCAGGCTCTTGCCGAGGTTCGGCAGATCGCTGACGACGACGACCGCCTGCCCCACACTCGGGTCGACGGAGATCGCGGCGGCGACCTCACCGAGTTCGATCCGGAAACCGCGGATCTTGACCTGTTCGTCGGCGCGTCCGACGAACTCGATGTCACCGGCGGCATCGCGGCGGGCGAGATCGCCGGACCGGTAGAGCCGGCCGCCGGAGGTGAAGGGGTCGGCGACGAACCTCTCGGCGGTGAGCGTCGGTCTGCGGTGATAGCCCTGCGCGACATGCGTTCCGCCGATGTAGATCTCGCCGATGACCCCGACGGGAACCGGCTGCAGCGCATCGTCGAGCAGATGGATCTGGGTGTTGATCTTCGGTGTACCGATCGGGACGATCCGTGTGCCCTGCTTGCCCTCGACCTTGTACCGGCTGGCGTTGATCACTGTCTCGGTCGGTCCGTAGAAGTTGTGCAGCAGCGCGTCGAACGTGGCGTGGAACTTATCGGCGAGTTCACCCGGCAGCGCCTCGCCGCCGATCGGCACGCGCTGCAATGTCCGCCACTGATTCACACCCGGCAACGAGAGGAACAGGCCCAGCAGCGAGGGGACGAAGTGCATCGAGGTGATGCCCTCGTTGTGCAGGAGGTCGGTGAGATATCCGATGTCGCGCAGGCCGTCCGGGCGCGGGATGACCAGGCGCCCACCGCATCCCAGCATGCCGAAGATCTCCCCCATGGAGACGTCGAAGCTCGGCGACGCCACCTGCAGCAGTCGTTCGTTCTCGTCGATCTGGTAGTCGCCCTTGAACCAGACGAAGTACTCGGCGACGGGTCGGTGCGGCACCGGCACACCCTTGGGCAGCCCGGTCGAACCCGACGTGTAGATCAGGTAGGCGGTGCTCTCCGGGCTCAACGGCCTGACCCGGTCGGCGTCGGTGGGGTTGTCCTCCCGGAGGCCGTCGAGTTCGGTAACGGCCTCGCGCAGCACCAGTTTCGGGTCCGAGTCGGAGAGGATGAAGCTGAGCCGGTCCTCCGGATAGGTCGGGTCGACCGGCAGGTAGACGGCGCCCGCCTTGATCACACCGAGAGCGGTGATCACCAGTTCGGGTGACCGATCGAGCAGCACCGCGATACGGTCCTCGGTGCCGATGCCCTTCGCGATCAACCAGTGCGCGAACCGGTTCGCCGCCTCGTTGATCTCGCGGTAGGTGTAGTGACGGCCTTCGTAGACGACGGCCACCGCGTCGGGCGTGCGGGCGACCTGCGATTCCACCAGAGTGGCCAATGTCTGTGCTTCAGTGACGAATTCCTCGCCTGCCGATACCCGGCGCAGCCAGTCGATGTCGGCAGGGGTCATCAGGCCGAGCTCGCTGATGGGCTGGTCTGGATCAGCCAGCGCGCTGTCCAACAGCACCGCGTAGTGCTCGACCATCTGCCGCACGAGCGCGGCATTGAGCAACTCGACGAGGTATTCGGCCTCCACGACGACGCCGGTGTCGTCGAATTCGACCATGAATCCCAGTGGCAGCTGGGTGAACTGGGCGCGTAGGTCGGCTCGGCTGCACGTGATGCCGGCAGGGTTGAAGCCCGCACCGTCGGCTCCCCGCGCACCGAAGGTCACCCGGGTCATCCGCTCCGCGCCGTGCCGGCGGTCGGGGTTGAGCTCACGGACCACGCGGTCGATGTTGACGTGCTGATGTGCGAACGCGCCTACCGCGGTGTCGCGCGCATCGGCGAGCACCTCACGGAACGTCTGGCGGCGCTGCGGACGAAGACGCAGCGCGACGGTGTTGCCGTAGTACCCGATGACGTTCTCGAGTTCCGCGCTGCGATTGAGCACCGGCGCGGCGACGAGGAAGTCGTCGGAGTGCGTGTAGCGGTGAATCAGGACGCCGAACGCAGCGAGCAGCACCATGTACGGGGTTGCGCCGGACTCCTTGGCCAACGCAGCAACCCGGGCGACCGTCGCCTCGGGCAACTGCAACGTGGTGCGCGCCGAACGCCAATTCGTCGGTATGGCGGAGCCATTGGGCCCCGGAAGCTCGAGGGGCTCCGGCGGATCGGCCATCACCGTGCGCCAGTAGTCGAGGTCCTCAGGGGTCGCGCTGTCCGCATGGGACGGGACCGAAAGGGACGGGCCGAGGTGTTCACCGTTGTAGGCCCGGGTGAGGTCGGCGAAGAACACTTGCCAGCAGCCGTCGTCCCATGCGATGTGGTGTGCGACCAGCAACATGACGTACTCGCCGGGCCCGGTGCGGACGAGGGTCAAGCGCAGCGGGGCATCGGCACTGAGGTCGAAGTGCGCGCTGAACTCTCGCTGCGCCAACACTTCCAGGCGCAACCGCTGAGGTGTGTCGGCCAGATCGGACAGGTCGTGGACGGACCAGCCGGGTGGGAGGTCGGGGTGCACAGTCGGCTGCGGTTCACCGTCGGAGTCGGCCGCGTAGGTGGTGCGCAGCAGTTCATGGCGCGCCGACACGGCGTTGACGGCGTCCCGCAGCCTCGCCACATCAAGTGCTCCGGTGATGCGGTACGACAGGCAGACGTTGAGCATCGCGCCGGTGGGATCGGCCATCTGAACGAACCACATGCGGCGTTGACCATCGGACATCCCGCCGCTGCGGGTGCTCTGTGGCACGGGGCTGACCGACTTCAATCCCCGTTCGGCCAATCTGCGGCGGATCAGCTCCAGCCGGTGCTCACCAAGCTCCTCTGCGATGTCAGTCACGCGTGTTTCACTCTCTTCTGATCTCTCTGATCGTTTCCGGGAATGAGACCGGCGATGCTCAGCCCCGGTGGTGTCTCGCAGCTGGGCCTGCACGCCAAAATTCCCCGAGCGTGAATTAGTGCAGGCTGCCCTAAGTAGGTGAGGTTACCCTAAATGGGTCTTTCGATGACCCCTACATGTGCCCCCGGGCGGGCCGATTTTCAGCGCCGGTAGCGTGAGCCGATAGTTCCCCGGGAAAGGATCGATACATGGATCTAGCAGGCATCGGTGTATGGAGTTCGCAGTTGCGCTACGGCGATCCCGGGCAGGCCGCCGAGGCCGCCGCGGAATTGGAGGAACTCGGATTCACCGCCCTGTGGATCCCCGACGTCGGCGGTCCCGTGCTCGATTCAGTGGCCCACCTCCTGTCGTCGACCAAGCAGGTGGTCATCGCCACCGGGATTCTGAATCTGTGGATGCACGAACCGTCGGATGTGGCGGAGAAGTACGCCGCGCTGACCGCTGAGCACGGAGAGCGCTTCCTGTTGGGGATCGGGGTGAGCCATGCGCCGCTCATCGATTCCAAGGAGCCCGGCCTGTATCGGAAACCGCTCGCCGCGACGCGGGCCTACCTGGATGCCATCGATGCGACCGAGAATCCCGTGCCCGTCGCCAATCGCGTGCTCGCGGCGCTCGGACCGAAGATGCTCGAACTCGCCGCGACGCGGTCCCGGGGCGCGCACCCCTACCTCGTCACGCCCGATCACACCCGCTACGCGCGTGAGCACCTCGGCGAGGGACCGCTGCTGCTGCCGGAGCAGACCGTCTTCCTGACGAACGACCGCGAGGAGGCCCGCGCGGTCGGGACCAACTGGTTGCGCTCCTATCTGGCGCTGCCGAACTATGCCAACAACCTGTTGCGCTCGGGCTTCACCCAAGAGGAGCTCGATTCGGTCAGCGACCGGCTGTTCGACGCGCTGATCGCATGGGGTGATGAAGAGACCGTGCTGAACCGGGTGAACGAACACCTGCAGGCCGGGGCCGACCACGTCTGCGTCCAGGTGCTCACCGCAGACCCGCGGGAGTTCCCCCACGAGCAGTGGCGCCGGCTCGGTGCCGCGGTGAGCTAGCCGCTCGCCAGTTCGGACAGCACCTCGGCGCTCTCCATCCCGGCGACCTCCAGGTACACCTCGGCGACCATCGTGAGCCGGTCGGCGTCCTGTTCGCGTTCGACGAGTCGATCAGCCAACTTCGACACGCATCGCGCCGCGAACATGTCGGCGACCTTAGCGGTCGGTGTATCGAGCCAGTCCCGGACCCGGGCGATCACCTGGGTCGCCAACACGGAATCGCCACCGAGAGAGAAGAAGTCGTCATCGACCCCGACCGTCTCGGTCGCGACGTCGAGTATCTCGGCGACAATGCCGACCAGCGCGGATTCCAGCGGCGTCGACGGAGCTCGATAGGCGTTCGCGGCCGGCGGTTCGGCTTGTGCGAGCTCCCGCGCAACGGCTTTGCGATCGAGCTTGCCGTTGACCGTGTAGGGGATCCGGCCGGCCACGACGATGATCTTGGGGATCATGTGCTCGGGCACCAGTTGGGTCAGCGCGGCGGCGACCGACTGCGGATCGAGATTCGGATCATCGGTGCTGACAAGTGCCGCAAGCAGGTCCGGCTCTCCGGGAAGGACCGCGGCGACCGCCCCGTCGACGTGCGGCACCCGCTTGAGCGCCGACTCGACGTCGCCGAGTTCGACTCGGTAGTTGCTGATCTTGACGCGGTGGTCGATGCGACCGACGAAGTCGAGGGTGCCGTCCGGTCGGTAACGGACGAGATCGCCTGTCCGATACCACGTTCGGCTGTCGTACTCAACGAACTTCTCGGCGGTCAGGTCCGGCCGGCCGCGGTAGCCGCGCGCGATGCCCCGCCCCGACACCCACAGTTCGCCCGGCACCCAGTCCGGGCAGTCGGAGCCGTCGGCGGCGACCACGCGACAGACATTGTTGGGCAGCGGCGTGCCGTACGGCACCGCGGTCCACTCCGGCTCCGGATCCGCTACGTCGCAGATGGCCGCATGGATCGCAAGTTCGGTTGCGCCGCCGAGACCGTGGGCGCGCACGCCGGGTGCGCACTTGCGCAGACCGCGGATGAGTTCGGGGCGCACCCAATCACCGCCGAGCAGCACCACGCGAAGCCCGGACAACCGCGGGCCGCCGACAGGGAGCAGCATCTCCATCCAGCCGGGCATGAAATTCAGCATGGTGACGGAGTGACGTTCGACGAGCTCGGCCCACTTGTCGGGATCGCGCCGGTACTGTTCGTCGACCACGACGACCGCTCCGCCGGCGCGCAGAATCCCGAAAATGTCGACCACCGAGTGGTCGCATTCCAGCGTCGACAACGCCAGCGTGCGATCCGTCTCTCCGAGATCGAAACGGCGACTGAGGAACTCGACGGTGTTCATCACCGCGTCGTGAGTCAGCTCGACACCCTTCGGCTCGCCGGTCGACCCCGACGTGAACAACACGTAGGCCAGATCTCCGGGATCGACCGGGGTGGTTTCGGTGTCGACGTGAGCCTGCATCGCCGCAGCGACGGTGAGGACCGGTGCGGTCGCTTCGGTGCGGCCGTCGCCGCAGAGCAGCACGGCAGCGACGCCGCTGGACTCGAGGATCCTGGCAGTCCGGTCGGCGGGCTGGTCGGTGCCGATCGGGAGATAGGCGGCGCCGGCGGCGAGGATGCCGAGCATCGCGGGGATCTGCTCGGCGCACTTGGGGCCGACGAGCGCGACCAGATCGCCGGACTGAACTCCGTTGCGGCGTAACGTTTCCGCAATGGCGAGGGCCCGCGTGCGCAACTCTGCATAGGTCAGGTCGCCGTCCTCACTGAACACGGCGGGCGCATCGGGTGTCGCCAGCGAATTGCGGAAGAACCCGTCGTGGAGCGCCTCCCCACTGGGCGGCGCCGTCACGCCGTTCACCGCGTCGCGCACCACGCGTTGGCTCTCGGGCACCGCGGGCGGATCGGAAGCGTCCCACGCCGCGTCGTCGGCGGCCAGCCGCGCCAGTTCCGCCACGTGATAGGCGAACATCGCTTCGGGAACTCCTGGCCGGAACGCGTCGATGCGGACGTCCCAGTTGATCATCAGACCGGTGGCCAGGGGTGTCGCCTGCGCGTCGATGAGTACCTGCGGGCCTTGGGAAATGGTCCACACCGGCGCACCGAACGCGTCGGTGACCTCACCGGCGAACAGGTCGCCGAGTCCGAGCGCACTGGTGTACACGATCGGGGCGAGCGTCTGGGTGCCGCGGTGGCGGCCAAGGTCGCGCAGCACGGACAGGCCGGAGTAACTCGAATGACGGGCGGCGTCGTGCAATGTCTGCTGCACCGCACGGGTCCGATCCGCGGGGCTCCTGGTCTGCGTCAGGTCGATGTCGAGCATCAGCGACGAGGTGAAGCAGCCGACCAGCTTGTCGACATCGGGATGGAAAGGCTCCCGGCCGAACATCGGCAGGTTGAGCAGGAACCGGGATCCGCTGGACCACCGCGCCAACGCATTCGAGTACGACGCGGCCACGGCCATCGCCGGCGTGAACCCGCGCCGGTGCGCGGCCGCGAACAGCGCGTCGCGCGTCGCCACGTCGAAGACATGCCAGAGTCGGATGCTGCGTCGGGGGTCGGCCTGCTCGGCCAGCGGAACCAGCGGCAGCGCAGGCGATTCGGGCAACTCGGGGATGCGGTCGGCCCACCACTTCCTGTCCTCGTCGGAGGGTCCGGGATCGGCGGCGGTGAGCGAGCTGCGGTACTGGCGATAGGTGTAGCCCAGTTCGGGCAGTTCACCACCGCGGTAGAACACCGCGAGGTCGGCCATGAAGTTGCGGTAGCTCACCGCGTCGGCGGCATCCATGTCCATGTCGACGTGTAACCGCGTCCGCCCCTCCGGCAGCAGCGACAGACTCAGCTCGAGCACATCGCCGTCGAGCATTTGATGCGATTTCTGGTGGCGCAGGTCTTCCAGCCGCTGCTCGGCCGCTTTCAGGTCGAGTTCACGCAGGTCATAGACGGTGACCGGGAGGTCGCGATCGCCGATCCGCTGGGTGCCGTCCGGCAGAATCTCCACACGCAACATCGGGTGCCGCGCAACGAGTTTCGCCGCCGCCTCGCGCAGACGGTCCGGATCGACGCCGGTGCCGTCGAACTCGACGTACAGGTGGGCAGCGACGCCGCCGAGCTGCTGATCGTCGTTGCGGCCCAGCCACATCGCGTGCTGCATCGGCGTCAGCGGGAAGGCGTCACCTGAATCCTTACGTGCATCCACATGTGCATCCACACCGGACCGGTCTTCGGCCTCCGCCGATTCGTCGGCCCCCGAGCGTCCGGCCACCAGCGCCGACCACGCGGCCACCGTCGGGGTCTCCGCCAAGGCGGCGAAGTTGACGTCGATTCCCTGCTTTCGCCACCGCCCGGACAGCGACATCATGCGGATCGAATCGAGGCCGGACGCGATCAGGTCGGCGTCGGAGTCGACCTCGTCGGGCGTCACGCCGAGCAGCTCTGCGACCTCCGCGCGGACGGTGTCGAGTGAACGACCACCGCTGTTGTCTGCCCCGCCCGCAACACCCACACTGTCCTCCAAATTAGTAAAGGCTGCCCTAACTAATTCGGCGAGGCTACCTTATATTCGAGGCACCGAACACACCTACGTCGAGGGGTCATGGCACACCATGAGCACTGGTTTAGAGCCTCAGCAGAGCGATCTCACCACGGGCTTCGTGCCGTTTCCGGCCGCGCGCGCCCAGCAGTATCGCGAGGCGGGTTACTGGACCGGACGACCGCTGGATTCCATCCTCGGCGACGCCGCCGCGGCCTGGCCGGATCGCGCCGCGGTAATCGATCCGAACGTCTCCTACACCTTCGCCGAACTGAACATGCGCGCCGACCGCATCGCCGCGGCGTTGGCGGATCGCGGCATCGCGGCCGGTGATCGAGTGCTGCTGCAGCTGCCCAACACGGCGCAGTTCGCCGTGGCGTTGTTCGGCCTCCTACGCGCGGGCGTGGTACCGGTGATGTGCCTTCCGGGCCACCGCTATGCCGAGCTGTCGCACTTCGCCGAGGTCAGCGGTGCGGTCGGCGTGGTCATCGCCGACCAGGTCGCCGGGTTCGACTACCGCGAACTGGCCCGCGAGTTGATGGCCGACAACCCGCGCCTGACCCACGTGTTCGTCGATGGTGACCCCGGGGAGTTCGAATCGTGGTCGGAGCTGGCCGATTTCGACGGCCTCATCCCCGACCGCGCGGCCGTCGACACGAGTACGCCCGCGCTGCTTCTGGTGTCGGGCGGCACAACCGGACTGCCGAAGCTGATCGCGCGCACCCACGATGACTACGTGTACAACGCGACCGCGTGCGCGAAAGAGTGCGGACTCACCGGCGACGACGTCTACCTCGTCGCCTTGCCCGCCGGCCACAACTTCCCGCTCGCCTGCCCCGGTCTGCTGGGGTCGATGACCGTCGGCGCCACGTCGGTGTTCACCACCGATCCCAGCCCCGAGTCGGCATTCGCATTGATCGACCGGCACCGCGTGACGGTGACCGCGCTCGTCAACGCACTGGCCAAGGTGTGGACGCAGGCCTGCGAGTGGGAACCCGTGCTGCCCACGTCGCTTCGCCTGCTCCAGGTGGGCGGTTCGCGGATGACCGCCGAGGAGGCGCGCTACATCCTGGACGGTTTGACGCCGGGCCTGCAGCAGATCTTCGGAATGGCCGAGGGGATGCTGAATTTCACCCGCCCTGGCGACGATGTCGACGTCGTGCTCAACACGCAGGGCCGGCCGATGTCGCCGCATGACGAGATGCGCGTCGTCGACGAGGCGGGCCGCGAGGTCGCCCCCGGCGAGGAGGGTGAGTTGCTGGTGCGCGGGCCCTACACCCTCAACGGCTACTACCGGGCCGACGAGGCGAACGCGCGGTCGTTCAGCCCCGACGGCTTCTACCGCACCGGCGATCGGGTGCGGATCTTCGCCGACGGTCCCCGAGCGGGCTACGTCGAGGTCACCGGACGCATCAAGGATGTCATCCATCGTGGCGGCGAGACCGTGTCTGCGTCCGACCTCGAGGAGCACCTGTTCGCCCATCCGGCGATCTATGCCGCGGCGGCGGTCGCCCTGCCCGACGAGTACCTGGGCGAAAAGATCTGCGCGGCAGTCGTCTTCAGCGGGCCTGCGATCACGCTCAGCGAGCTGAATCAGTTCCTCGACGAACGCGGGGTGTCGGCACACTCACGGCCCGACGTGCTTGCCCCGATGTCGACGCTGCCCAAGACGGCCGTCGGCAAGGTGGACAAGAAGAAGGTCGTGGCGCACCTCGTGTCGTCCTGACGGTACTAGGGCACCGGAACTTCCTGCGAAACGTCCGGCGTCGCCAGGAGTTCGGTGATTCGCTCCGACACGGCCGCCGCGGTCGGGTACTCCCACAGCAGCGTCGGCGGCAGCGACAGCCCGGTCTGCTTCTCGAGTTGGCGCAACAGCCCGACGGTCATGATCGAGTCGACACCGATCTCCACCAACGGCAGCGCGGTGTCCACGTCGCCCTCCGGCAGTCCGAGCTGGGCGGCCACCGCGGCCACCACCCGCTCAGCGACGCGCTGTGGATCGGGCCCGCCGTCGTCGCCGACAAAGCTGTCCAACAAAACATCCGGCATGTCCGACCCGTCGTCCTCGACCGGCGCCACGTCGGCGAGCATCGGCACCGCTGCGGCCTCCGGAAGAACCGGCAGCACAACGATGTTCGATTCGCCGTCGCGCATCGCCAGGTCCAGTGCACGGACGGCTTCATCGGCGCCGATGGTGCCCATGCCGAGCGCGTCCAGCTGCGCCGCGACGAAGCCTGACGTCGAGCCCATGCCCAGCCCCCGCCACGCCGTCCACGCGATGCTGACGGTGCGGTCGCCGAGGCCCCGGCGATGGCGCGCCATGACGTCGAGGAACGAGTTCGCGCACGCGTAGGCTCCCTGGCCGGGGAAGCCTGCGAGGTAGCCACACGACGAGAACAGCACCATCCAGTCCAACTGCTCCGGCGGGAACACCTCGTGCAACGTCAACGTGCCGTCTACCTTCGGGTGCATGGCGGCCACGAAGTCGGCAGGGCTCGTGTTGACAAGCAGCGCACCGGCTTCCACACCAGCCGCGTGGATGACACCGCGCACCGGCGGCAGATACCGCAGCGCGGCGCGTAACGCGTCGGCCGCGTCCGGCGCGCCGATGTCGAGCGGGATTATGTGCACCGACACGCCGCGCTCCTCCAACGCGGCCACGGTGCGGATCAACTCGGAGTCCCCCGCATCCCGCCACTCGGCGCGTTCGAGCATGCCGGTGCGGGACAGCAACACCAACCGTCGTGCGCCGATGTCGGCGAGCCGTTGCGCCATGCGCAGACCGAGAACGCCTGTGCCGCCGGTGATCAGGTAGGTGCCACCGGCCGAACACTGCATGAGGGTACCGGTCCCGCGGCCTGCGAACGCCAGCCGCGCCACCTGAGCGACGCCGTCACGGAACACGACGACGGGGTGGCCGTGCAGCGACGCCAATGCGCCGACGGGCAGGAGTTCCGCGCCGACGTCGAGCACGCCGCCGAAGACCTTGGGGTGCTCGGCGGCAGCGACTCTGGCCAGACCCCACAGCGGCGCGTGGGCCACATTCTCGCCCTCGTGCACGCGTTCGGTCAGCACCCACATGCGGGCCTTCGCACCGTGGTCGAGGAGGTGTCTCAGCGTCCGCATCACGACATCCACCGACTGCTGCGGCGAATCGCGGTTGCGGGGCAGCACCAACACCACCGCGCCGCGGTCCAACTCCACGTCGGACGCGGCGATGTCGTCCGGATCGGCGCACACCGCGTGCGGCACATCGGCGGCCACGAGGTCGCGGGTCACGAAGTGCCGGGTGTCGGCATCTCCCCCGACGACGACCACAGCTGACGGCCGGTCGTCGTCCCGCCACGGGACCACATGCCAGGTGACGCGGTGCAACATGCGCGAAAGATCGCTTCCCGCCGGGTTTTCGAGTTCCTCGAAGGACATCCCGATCAGCGAGGCGTGGACGGCCCCCGATTCCTCCGCGATCAACACGTCGGTCGTGGTCGTTCCTGGTCGCCGCCGCACGTGAAGGACGGCCACCGCAGACGGGCGTCCGTACACCTGCACGCGTTCGATCCTCGCGGGCATCCGCAGTCGCGGCGGGCCGTCGAAGATGGTGGAGGCCGCCGACGTCGCGGCATCCAACAGCGGTGCCCACGTCGCGGGTTCCCTCCGATCGCGGTCGGCGGCGACCCTGGCGATCAACTCACCCTCGCCGCGGCGCAGATCGAGGATCTCCCAACCGAATCCCATCGCGGCCACGCCGAGCGTCGCCAACGTGTCCACGACGTGGTTGGGCGGCAGCACTTCGGCGCACCTCTCACGCACGGCGGACTCGTCGATCACCTGTCCCAGGAGATCCTCGATGTCGTCGTCGGCCGCGGCCACGGCGCTGCTGTGGGTGAGCCACCCACCGTCCTCGGAGTCGTCGTCCTCCATCAACCGGGTCGAGAGCGTCAGACCGCGGTCCTGCAGGACCACCTGCACATCGCGGGCCCTGCTGGGAGCAACGGGAGTGCGCAGCCGGACGTCCACGAGATCGGTGCCGGACCGGTCCGAGCGGGTGTTCAGATCGGCGACGGCACCGAGGAATGTGTTCAAAATGACTGCAGCAGGGACGATCTCCGTGTTCTGCACGGGGTGGTCCCCGGGGTATGGCCGAGTGCTCATGTCGAGCCGTGTCTGCCAAATCGTGGACGCGACGGCCCCGGTCACGTCCATCCGCCCACCCAGCAGGGTGTGACTGTCGACGTCGTGCACGCCGCGGCCACCCGGTGGCGGTGTCGGCGTACGCCAGAAGCGGCGATGCTGCCACTGTGTGACGGGCAGCGCGTCGGCCCACGGCGCCGATGCGTCGATGCCGTGCCGGACGGGTGCACCGTTGCAGTGCAGGTTGCCCACCGCCGTGGCCACCGCGTGCAATTCGTCACGGTCGCGGCGAAGCATCGGAACGACTGCGTGCTCGCCGATCCCGTTGTGCGTCAACGTCTCGACGATCGAATGCGCGACGACCGGATGAGCGGACACCTCGAGGAACAGCCGGTGGCCGTCCTCGGCGGCCGCCGTCACGGCCTCGGCGAAGCGCACGCGATCGCGCAGGTTGGCCACCCAGTAGTTCTGATCGCGCGGCGTTGTCGAGCGCGGGTCGGTCAGCGCGGTTGTGTACAAGGGAGTCTCGGCGGGTCGCGGGCGCGGCAGCGCAGCGGTGAGTCGACCGAGTTCGGCGGTGAGCGCGTCCATCGCCGGACTGTGGAATGCCACGTCGGTGTTGACCCGTCGGATCATCACGCCCTCGTCGGTCCAGATCTTGCAGACGTGCTCGACGGCGTCGACCGTGCCGGATATCACGGTCGACGCGGGTGAAGCGCTGATCGCCGCCACCACGTCGCCGTGTCCGCTTAGCCGTCGTTCCGCCTCGGAGAACGGCAGCCGCACCAGAGCCATCGCTCCGTCGCCCATCACCGACTGGAAGCCACGGGCGCGATAGCACGCCACGGCGGCGCCCACCGTCAGGTCGAATACGCCGGCCGTCACGCACGCGGCGACCTCACCGACCGAGTGTCCGATCACCGCTGCGGGTGTGACGCCTCGCTCGCGCAGCACGGCGGCCAGGCCCACCTGCATCGCAAACGTCAACGCCTGCACCCGGTCCGTGCCGCCGAGTTCCCCGGTGCGCAGCGCGTCGCGTGCGCAGAACCCCAACTCGGCAGCGAACACCGGATCGATCGCGTCGATGACCGCGGCGAACGCGGGCTCGCGTTCGAGCAGCTGACGTCCCATCCCCGACCAGTGCGATCCGTGCCCGGAAAACACCCACACGGCGCCGTCGGGTGCCGCGGCAAGGGCCCGGGCGGTCACGACGGACGGATCGGCCTCATCGTCGGCCAGCGCGTCGAGTCCGGCCACGAGGCCGTCGATGTCGTCGGCCACCACGGCAGCCCGCGTTGGTTCGTGGGAACGGCGCGTCCACGCGGCGGCGGCCACACGGTCGATTCCGTGGTCACCGGCGCGCAGGTGGTCGGCCAGCGCCCGGGCCTGTGCACGCAGCCGGGCGGTCGACCGCGCCGATATCGGTACCACCACGGGGTTCGCGATCGCTACGTCGACGGCCGACGGCTCCGCAGCCGGGGCCTCCTCGAGCAGGATGTGGGCGATCGTGCCGCCGTAGCCGTAGCTGCACACCGCGGCACGGCGCGGTGCGCCCTCGACGCGTTCCCATGGCTCGACCGTGGTGGGCACACTCAAACCGCTGGCGGCCCAATCCACCGCTGGTGTAAGTGTTTTCAGTCCGGCGGTGGGTGGGATGGCCTCGTGGTGCAGCGCCAGCGCCGCCTTGATGAGGCCGACCACGCCCGCCCCACCCTCGAGGTGGCCGACATTGGGCTTCACCGAGCCGATCCGGCACGGCGCTTCGGCTGGTCGATCGACTCCGTAGACGGAGGCCAGCGCCCGCACCTCGGTCGGATCGCCGGTCGGCGTGCCGGTACCGTGCGCCTCGATGAAGTCGACGCTGCGCGGTGGCACGCCCGCCGATTCGCATGCGCGCGCGAACATGTCCGCCTGCGCCTCGCCGTTGGGCGACATGATGCCGACGGTGCGGCCGTCTTGCGCGACCGCGCCCCCACGCACGAGAGCGAGCACCCGGTCGCCGTCGCGCACCGCGTCGGCAAGTCGTTTGAGCACGACGACCGCCGCGCCCTCGCCACGCCCGTAGCCGTCGGCGTCCGCGTCGAACGTCTTGCACCGCCCGTCCGGCGCCGTCGCCCCGGCCTCGTCGAGCACCCGGGTGAGCCCCGGTCCGATCAGCGCGCTGACGCCACCGGCCAGAGCCAGCGACGTCTCGCCGGCACGCAGCATCTGGCACGCCTGGTGCACGGCGACGAGCGACGCGGCACAGGCGGCGTCCAGCGCGACGCTCGGACCGCGGAGGTCGAGGAGATGTGACACGCGGTTGGCGATCCCGCACAGGGACGTGCCGATCCCGGTCCAGGCTTCGATACCGGGCAGGTCCTCCATGATCAACTTGCCGTAGTCGTCGGAGTTGACGCCCATGAGCACCGCGGTGTCACTACCCGCGAGCGTTCGCGGCGGTACCCCGGCATGTTCGAGCGCCTCCCAACTGACCTCGAGCGCCAGCCGCTGCTGGGGGTCCATCAGTTCGGCTTCGCGCGGCGATACGCCGAAGAACTCGGCGTCGAAGCCGGCAAGGTCGTCGAGGAAAGTGCCCCAGCGGGTGGTCTCCTTCAGGACCGCAGCATTACGCGGGTCTCGGCGTAGATACGGCTCCCAGCGCTCCTCAGGAACTTCGCGGACGTCGCTTCGACCCTCGGTCAGAAAGGTCCAGAACTGGGCGGGGTCGCTGATGCCGCCGCCCAGGCGGCAGCCGATGCCGATGAGCGCGATCGGTTCGTTCGCGGCGGCCATGTCAACAAGGCCCCATAGGCTCAGAAGTCTGGATAGGCTTCCCTAACAAACCCGGCGTCATGGCGGCCATCCTGGCACACCCGCCCCACTTTTTGGGGTCTACGCTGCGGCTACACGGCGACGGCGAGCGTGGCACCCGTCACGTTCGGAAGTGCTTGCGCGCTAGTCAATTTCGCGGTGGCGGGTTATAGGGTCTTGACCGCCAGCGGCTCGTCGGTGCCCGACACCCGGATGTCGACGCTGCGGATGTCCGAGGTGGGGATACTCGTGGCCGCCGACAACCCGGTGGCCTCGTCGCCCGCCGGCCGCCACGAACCGACGGTCGTTTGCGCCCCGTCCTTCGTCGTCACGACGATGTCGTAGCTCTTGACGTCACGCGACCACGCCTTGGTGTACTGGCACGCCCAATGGAGTTCGGTGCCCCACTTCTTTTCTGTGACGGCGAGCTCGGCGGTCAGGCCCTCGCGCGCTCCCGGCTGCATCGGCGCCATCGCCACCGTCTGCACCGTCCCCGCCGTGCGGGGAAAGACCGTTGCTCCGACGACACCGCCGATGATCGCCAATGCCGCCGCGGCCGCGACGAGCACGGCCAGCCCGGTACGCCGCGAGCGCCGTTGCCGCGCGGCCGCCCCGTGGGCCAGCGACGCGACGTTGTCGCCCCGCGGTACCTCGGCGGGGCTGTCGCCGAGGTCGGTCAGCGCCAGTGCCTCGTCGCGGCTGAGCACGCTGAGAATGTCGGGCATCGCGGCGATCTCGTCGAACTCCGCGGTTCGCTCCGGATTGGCGGCGAGATAGTTCTCGAAGGTGCGCCGATCCTCGAGGTTCAGTGCACCGAGCACGTAGGCGGCGTCCCATTCGGCGACGTCGTCGTCGGGTCGTTCGTCAGTCACGACCAACCCCCCTTTCCTGCAACGCAATTCGTAACGCGCGCAGCGCGTAGTGAAGCCTTGATTTGATGGTGCCCTCGGGAACGTGTTCCTCCCGGGCGATGTCGGCCACGGTCTGGCCGAGGTAGTAGGCGCGCACGATGGCGTTGCGATGGTCTGCCGACAGCGACTTGAGCGCGTCGGCCAGCACCCATTTGTCGACCGCGGGTCCGATTGCGTCGAGGGAGGGCCGCTCCGGCAGGTTGTCGCTCTGCAGTTCCCTGGTGTAGCGGGCGCTGCGCCTGTCGTCGATGACGAGATTGCGGGCAACGGTGAAGAGCCACGCGCGCGCCGATTCGCTCGGCTGCTCGAGAATCTCCGGCTTTCGCCAGAGCCGCAGCAGCGACTCCTGCACAACGTCCTCCGCGAACGGCATGTCACCCCTGGTCAAGCGCAGTACATAGCGCAGCAGATCCTGGCTATGGGCGTCGTGGATCGCTCGCAGTACCGCGGCTTGATCAGGATCAGTCATGTCCGATACACCCGCGTATGCCTCGCTTTCCGTCGTCGTCGCACATACAACGGATGACCACCGGAAAAACGTTCACCGTCAATCGCAAACGTCTGCTACCCGCACATCTACCCGCACACTAGGTGTCGGAATTGCGTGCATCAACCCCCGCTAAGCGAGCAGAGTGCGGACCACCGCGTCGGCCAACAGGCGGCCCGGATCCGTGAGGATCAAACGGTCGCCGTCACGCGTCAGCAGGCCGTCCTCGATCACGGTTTGCGCCCGGCGCAGCTCGGCATCGTCGAGGGCTGCCAGCGGCAGCCCGTCGCGCAACCGCACCCGCAACATCACGTCCTCGGTGTGCTGCGCGTTGGAGTCGAGCCGCTCGAAATCGGCGACCGGCAGTACACCGTTGGCCAATACCTGCGCATAAGCGTTGGGGTGCTTGACATTCCACCACCGCGTCGTACCGACGTAACCGTGCGCACCCGGTCCGGCACCCCACCATTCGCCGCCGTTCCAGTAGCCGATGTTGTGTCGGCACTCCCCGCCGGGCAGGCACCAGTTGGACACTTCGTACCAACCCAGGCCGGCCGCGGACAGCCGCGCATCGATCAACTCGTAGCGATGCGCGAGCACGTCGTTGTCGGGGGCGCTGATCTCACCCCGCCGCACCCGCCGAGCCAGTGCGGTGCCGTCCTCGACAACCAACGCATAGGCCGACACGTGGTCGACCTGCGCCTCGATCGCGGCGTCCACCGAACGCCGCAGATCGTCGTCGGTCTCCCCCGGAGTGCCATAGATGAGGTCGAGGTTGACGTGGTCGAAGCCCGCCGCGCGGGCATCACGCGCCGCGTCGAGCGCCCGGCCCGGCGAATGCACCCGGTCGAGCACCGCCAGGACGTGCGGGGCCACCGACTGCATACCGAGCGACACCCGGGTGAAGCCGGCCGCGCGCAACTGCTCGAAGAGCTGCGGCGACGTCGACTCGGGGTTGGCCTCGGTGGTGACCTCGGCGTCGGCGGCCAGGGTGAAGTGGCTGCGTATCGCGTCCAGCACCGACGCCAAACCCTGCCCACCGAGCAGCGACGGCGTGCCACCGCCGACGAAGACGGTGTCGATCTCCGGGATGCGGCCCAGGTGGCGCGCCGCCAGCGCCAACTCCGCCCGCAGCGCCTCGAGCCAGCCGTCGGGGTTGGCGCCGCCCAGCTCGCCGGGGGTATAGGTGTTGAAGTCGCAGTAGCCGCAGCGTGTGGCGCAAAACGGCACGTGGATATACACGCCGAACGGAAGACCCGGCGCAGGGGCCATCGCCGGCAGCGCCACCGGTGCGGCGTTCGGAGTCCCTGCGGTTCGGACGGTCACCCAGCCAGTTTCCCAGACCGCGGTTTCGCTCACCGTGAGCGCAAATCTCGCCCGGTTAGACATCCCAAGTGCGCAAGTTGTCAAGCGGCCTTTGCGGTGGGGATGTTTTGGCGGTGCGACCATGCTGTCTGCTCGTCGTATGCGGTGCGGTGGCGCAGGCAGCCGTGGAGGATG
>NZ_JACKUK010000036.1 GCF_025822765.1 Mycobacterium barrassiae
CCTCCCACCACTGTCGGATAGACCGGGCAGGCGACTTCCTACTCGGTAACCCACGAACATGGGTGAGTGGGGCCCCGGCCCGCAACCCCCGACTCAACGCCGACGGTCACCCATACCGTCTAGCCGCCGGGTTGGCCGCCGCCGACGGGTTGCGGTGCATCCGACGGCGTCGCCGGCGCCGTGCTCGGGATCCCCACGGGATCGGGTTGTGCCGACAACGCAGACATTGAAGTCCACTCGTCCCACGGCACCGCCCAGTCCCAGATGTCGCCGTCGGCATATGACAGCTGGATCCGCGTACCGGTGACCTCGACCGGATCGCCGTAGATCGCGCTGTTGAAGTACTGCTGCGCGTCGGCCTCGGACAGGTTGATGCAGCCGTTGGTGACGTTCGCACTGCCCTGCGAGCCGAGGCTGGCCGGGTTCGCGTGGATGAACTCGCCGTTGTTGGAGATGCGCACGGCGAACCGCTCGCGGATGTTGGCGTAGCCCGCCGCCGGGTTGGTCATGTAGAAGTCCTCGTACTTCTCGGTGACCACGTGAATGCCGCTGCGGGTGACGTTACGGTCGAGGTCGCCCTCGCCGTAGCTGCACGGGAAGTCCATGATCACCGCGCCCGCCTCGTCGATCACCTGGATGCGGTGCGACGAGGCCTCGGCCTTGACCACCTGGCGCCTGCCGATCTCGAACGTCAGCGTCGAATCCTGCGCACCGTAGGCGCCGTCGCCGAACGGGACCCCGTAAAGCCGCGCGTCGACATGCACCTTGGTGCCCGGCGGGTAGTAGTCCTTGGTACGCCAGTGCACCCGCGATCCGCCCACTTCGTCGGGCAGCCACGCCCAGCTGCCCTCGACCTTCGGCTCGGTGGTGACCTTGAGCGC
Source organism: Mycobacterium barrassiae (assembly GCF_025822765.1). Classification (GTDB taxonomy): domain Bacteria; phylum Actinomycetota; class Actinomycetes; order Mycobacteriales; family Mycobacteriaceae; genus Mycobacterium; species Mycobacterium barrassiae. Next base: position 882 of record NZ_JACKUK010000036.1, read on the forward strand.
GCGCTCGACGGACGCTTTGTCGCTGATCGACGCGTCGAACTGGATGATGATCGGCGCCGCGACGCCGACGACCTGACCGTCGGCGAGCTGGAAGCGGCCGTTGACCTCGGTGCTCGGGACGACGGTCGAGAAGCTGCCCGAGACCGGGACCGCCTTGCCGTCGCGGCCGACCACGGACCCGTCCCAGCTGTACTCGACGCCGTAGCCGAGCGGCTCGGTGATGTTGAAGGCGGTCCGATCCCGGTTGAGTGCACCCGCGACGGCCTTGCCGTCGGGGTTGGTCAACTTCACGCGCTGGAACCAGCCGTCGGAGACCTTGACGCCGATGGGCGCGGTGGGCACCACATCGGTGGTGGAGTCGGCCGGGTCGAAGTTCAGCGACGGAGCGGACGGCGCACTCGCCTCGCCCGGTGTGGATGTCGACGACGGCTTGGAACAGGCGGCTAAGGCGCCCGGGGCGATCACCCCGACCGCCAGTGCGGCCAAGGCGTGCCGTCGGGATACCGCCGGCATGGGGGGCACGGCGTCGGCTGGCTTCACGTGGACCCAGCGTACCTAGAGAGCGGCCCCGATCAGAATCGGCTCGGGGGTGAGTCGGATCCCAAATGTCGCTTCGACACCGTCGCGCACCGCCCTGGCCAGCGCGATCACGTCGGCAGTCGTGGCGCCGCCGCGGTTCGTCAGCGCCAGCGCATGCTTGGTCGACAGCCGCGCGGGAGCCTCGTCACCCGGATAGCCCTTCGCGAAGCCCGCACGCTCCACGAGCCAGCCCGCGGCCAACTTCACGCCCCCCGGCGCCGGATAGTTGGGCACATCCCCGTCGACTCGGCTGCACAGCTCCTCGAACACCTCGGGGGCGACGACGGGGTTGGTGAAGAACGACCCCACGCTCCACGTGTCGTGATCGGCCTCGTCGAGCACCATCCCCTTGCGGGCGCGCAGCACCAGCACCGCCTCCCGCACCCGCGTCGGGTCGACCCGCGAATCCGGTGCTGCGCCAAGCGCGTTGGCCAGCTCGCCGTAACGCAGCGGCGCACTGTGCCCGTCGGGGTTCAATTCGAATTCCACCTCGAGCACGATCGCCGCCGCCGAATGCTTGAGCACAGATGTGCGATAGCCGAACTGGAGCGTCGACGGTTCGACCCACCGGTCCTCGCCGGTGCGGCGGTCGAGGAGTCGTACCCGCCGGATGGTGTCGGCCACCTCGGCGCCGTACGCGCCGACGTTCTGAACTGGAGTCGCCCCTGCGGAGCCCGGGATACCCGAAAGGCACTCCAGCCCGCCGAGACCGTGCGCCAGCGACGTCACGACGACGTCGTCCCACACCGCGCCCGCCTCGGCGCGCACGACGTTGCCCACCACGGTGATCTCGGTGTTGGCGAGCAGCACCACGTCGAGGTCGACCAGCTCGTCGGACAGCACCACGTTCGATCCGCCCGCCAGCACCAGAGCATCGCTGTCGGGGCCGAGGGCGCGCGTCACGTCGATCACCTTCTCGGTGGTGTCGCAGGTGATCAGCCGGCGTGCGACGGGGCCGACGCGCAGAGTGGTCAGCGGCGCCAGCGGCACCGACTCCGAGACGGACGCGCCGCCTATGAGCGAAGTGACCACGGGCGGTAACGGTAGCCTGGCCAGCTATGCCGCGTTCATTCGACATGGCTACCGAATACGAGGGCACTGTCGAACAGGTCCACAGCGCATTCCGCGAGGAACGCTACTGGCTGGCCCGGTTGACGGAGTCCGGCGCCGACGCCTACTCATTGGACAGACTGGACGTCGACGACGACGGTGGCATCGACATCGTGACGACTCAGACGGTGCTGGCCAATCGCCTACCCGGCATAGTTCAGCAGTTCCACCGCGGCGATCTGGTGTTGATCCGCGAAGAGGTCTGGGCGCCGATCCACGACGACCTGGCGACCGCGACCGTCAAATGCAGGATCGAGGATGCCCCGGCGAATCTCAGCGGCAGCGCGACACTGTCGCCCGCGGATCCGTCGACCAGCTCGCGACTCGACTTCAAAGCCACCGTCGAGGTGAACATTCCGCTTGTCGGCGGCAAGATCGAGAACTTCATCGGGAGCCAGCTCGTCGATCTGTTGATCGCCGAACAGCGCTTCACCACGGTGTGGATCAGCGAGCGCGCGTAGGCCCAGGGTCAGCCGGGTTGGCGCCGCCGAGCGCGGCCAGGCAGAACCGCCAGAGCTTCTCCTTCACGGTCTCCAGATCGCTGTCGGTGTGCTCGGCGAAGGCGTAGTAGTGATAGACCGAGCGCACGAGTTCGACGAGAAACCACGAATCCCATTCGGGATCAGGAGGATTGAGTAGACCGGCATCGATCGCCGCCTCGATCTCGACGCGCACCAGATCGACGAACGGCTTTTCGGCCTCCTCGAGTTCCTTCGGGAACTGCTTGTGCAGCCGCCAGCGTGTCGACACCACGAACTTCGACATTGCGGCGTCGCGTGTGTCGCCGGCAAGCCGCTCCAACGTTGAGGTGATGTAGTACTTCAACCGGGCCAACGGATCGGGTAACTCGCCTGCCGTGGCTGCCCAACGCTCGACGGCCTCGGACATGGCATCGCCGATCACCGCGAGGAGAAGCTCGTCCTTGCTGGCGAAGTACCGGTAGAACGTCTGCAGCGCGACGCCCGCCTCCGCGGCCAGTTCCTGGGTGGTGAAGTCGTCGCCCTTGGCGTCGATCAGCGTCCTGGCGGCGTCCAGCATCTGGCGCACCTGGGCGGCGATGCGCTCGCGTGACCGCTGTACCGCCGCCGATCGCTCGACGGCGCGCTCCACCCAAGACACTCCGGAAATGGTAGACCTCACTGCCGCCCGACGCGCCGCTCACCTCACGGCGGGGGGGTCGATCCGCATTCGGCAGGCCGTGCTCGTGATCTACCTCTACCGAGAATCCCGGAACCGCTGGGCCAGCGACTCGATGTGATCCATCAGGGTCTGCAGGGCCGCGGCGGGATTCAGTTCCAGCGCCTCGGTCTCCTCCTCGTAGATCAACACGTGCCCGGCAGGAAAGAAGTAGGCCTCTCCGCCGGCAGCCACCTCGTCGGGCCAGTCCGAGTCAGGAAACCGGCACCGGATTCGACCGGTGAACACGTACCCGTAGTGCGGTACGGGGCATACACCGCCGGGTAATCCTTGATACACCGCGGTGTGATCACCAGGCCCGGTGGTGGTGTATCCGACTTCCATGTCGCCCCACTGGGCGGACCGAAATCCGCTGCCGCACAAGGGCCATCGACCGCCACCGCCGACGGGTAGGTCGGCTGGTCTACTTACCGGCATCGTCCACCTTCCGCTGCCAATCCGTGCAGGCTAGTCCAGTTTCTCCAGCCTGAAGGGCATTTCGATCTCGGTCTTCTCGTTGAGGCTGCACCCACCGCTCTCGCCGGACGTCTTGTCGTACCCCCCGAGCACCCGCGAGCCGGGCAACTGGGCTCCGTCGGGCCCGACGGGGAAGAAGCGGTACCGCTGATGGCCCGTAACCGTTCGCCCGGTGCCGTCGGCACAGGGCTGCCATCGCGGCAACTCCCGTTTGACGACGTATTCGCCGTTGGTGGTGGTGATTTCGGCAGTCCAGCCGATGTCGCTTTCCACCGTTCCGCTGCACGTGACCTGGTTGACGCACGTCATCGTGATGGTCCAGACACTGCGCACCGACGGGATGTCCCGGTACACGTCGTTGGTGGCGGCGAAGTCGCCGACCGAGGTGGCGAGGTATCTGCCGTTGAGCGCCATGTCCTCGGCATGAGCGGTGGGGGCGACGACGATCCCGGACGCAATGATCGCGCCCGCCGCCGCCACACCCCGCACTGCTCCCATCAGGCCACCGGCGTGAACCGCAGATTCAGGTTGGTGAGGCCCCGCAGGATGTAGGTCGGCTCATACGTGTACTCGGGCTGCTCCACCGACGCGTGAAAGCGCTCGTCGACCGTGATGTCCTTCATCCGAGCCAGAATTCGCTCCAGCGATACCCGGCCCTCGACGCGTGCCAGGGGTGCACCGGGGCAGGAGTGCACTCCACGGGCGAACGCGATCTGCTCGCGCACATTGGCGCGGCCGAGCCGGAACTCGTGCGGACATTCGAACTTGTCCGGGTCGCGGTTGGCTGCGGCCGCGGAGATCATGACCGTCGTCCCGGCGGGGATGTCGACTCCTGCGAGCGTCGTCGACTTCCGCGCCAACCGGAACTCCGTCTTGACGGGGCTTTCCATACGCAGGGTTTCTTCGATGAAGACCGGCACGAGGCTGGGATCGTCGCGCAGCGTCTGCTGGAGGTGGGGCGTGTCGCACAGGATGCGCAGCGCCGCACCGAGCAGCTTGGCGGTGGTCTCCTGACCTGCGCCGAACAGGAAGCTCGCAGTCCGCACCACGTCGGTGACCGCCGGCTGCGACCCGTCCGGGTACGTCGCGTTGGCGAGTTCGCTCAGCACGTCGTCCCGCGGCTGCGCGCGACGCTCCTCGATATACGCGCTGAACTTCTCGTCGAGGAACTCCAACGGGTTGATCGCCGCCCCCTCACCCTCGATGTTGCCCATCAGGTGCGGGTTGGCGAGGGCATCACGGAATTCCTTGTGGTCTTCTCGCGGTACCCCCAGTAGGTCTGCGATCGCCAACAGCGAGAACGGTTTCGAGTACGCGGTCAGGAACTCGCATTCGCCGCGCTCGAGGAACTCGTCGAGCTGCCTGTCGGCGAGTTCCCAGAGGAAGTCCTGATTGGCCTTGAGTCGGCTGGGCGTGAGCAGGCGGGACAGCAGCGATCGCGCCCTGGTGTGATTGGGCGGGTCCATCGCCACCATGTGCTCATGCAGGGGCATCTGAGTGCGGTGCGCATCGAGGAGTTCATCGATGTCGTCGCCCTCGGGTGTGAAGGGCAGCGGTGGAAACGGCCCGCCGACCGCAACGCAATTCGACCAGAGATCGGCGTCCTTGAACACCTCCAACGTCTCGCGGTAGCTCGTCACCGCGACCACACCGTGGTGTGGCTCCCGCACCACCGGACCTTGGCTGCGCAGATACTCGAAGTACGGATGGGGGTCGGGTACGAACGCCGGGTTGGTGAAGAAGTCCATGGTGCTGAAGTCGGAATCGGTCACTACACAGGCCTTTCTGACACGGGTTGGCTACCGCCGAGCGCGGTCAGGCAGAACCGCCACAGGTGTTCCTTGAGCTCGTCGAGCTCGTTGTCTTCGGAGCCGGCGAAAGCGTAGAAGTGAAACACCGACCGGATGAGCTCGGCGAGAAGCCACGAATCCCACTCCGGGTCCGAAGGATTCAGCTGGCCCGTCTCGACTGCGGCGTTGATCTCACCGCGCAGCAACTCAACGAACGGCATCTCGACTTCGGCGAGTTCCTTGGGAAACAGTCGGTGCAGCCGCCACCTGGTCGACACCACGAACTTCGACATTGCGGCGTTATGGCTGTCGCCGTCGAGCCGTCCCAGCGCCGACGTGATGTAGTACCGCACCCTGGCCAGCGGATCGGACAGTTCCGCCGCACCCCTGACCCACCGCTCACACGCCTCGGTCATCGAGTCTGCAATCACCGCCAGCAGGAGCTCGTCCTTGCTGCCGAAGTATCGGTAGAAGGTCTGCAGTGCGACGCCCGCCTCCGTGACGAGTTCCTGCGTGGTGAACTCCGCGTCACCCTTGACGGCGATCAGCCGCCTGGCGGCGTCGAGCATCTGCCGCACGTGCTTTGCGATTCGGACCCGCGACCGCTGCACCGCCGCAGACCGTTCGACGGCGCGCTGCACCCACGAGTCGGCCGGTACACCTGCTGAGGTCATGACGGCGTGAGCACGACGACGGGGATGTCACGGTCGGTACGCGACTGGTACACATCGTAATTCGGCCACACCTGCGTCACGAGCCCCCACAGGCGAGGCTTCTCCTCGGGCGTCGCGGTGCGGGCGGTCACCGGGATCACTTCGTCGCGGACCTGAATCTCCGCCGCCGGATTCGCCTGCAGGTTGAGATACCACTTCGGGTGCATGGGTGCGCCGCCCATCGACGCGACGACGAGGTAGTCCGCGCCGTCACGCGCGAAGATCAGCGCCGAGGTTCGTGGCTGGCCGCTGCGCCTGCCGACCACGGTCAACAGCAGCGTCGGAACACCGTTCCACAGGTAGCCGACCTCGCCGCCGGTGTCCCGGTAGGCCGCCACATGGTCGGCGCCGACCAGCGCGAGATCCGGTGCGGTGTAGTTATTTTCGGTCATAGAACCTCACGCGGGGTCGAAGAGGACGGGTATCGCGGTTGCTCCACGCTCGTACACACCGACGAATCGGGGCTGCTCTGCGTCGGGGTCGAGCCGTAGGTTGGGCAGGCGATCGAGCAGTGCCGAGATGGCCACCGTCATCTCCGCGCGTGCTACGTGCATGCCGAGGCAGATATGCTCGCCTTGCCCAAAGCCCAAGGACGGCTTGTATGCCCGCGTGATGTCGTACTCATCAGGACGCTCCCACCGGGCGGGGTCACGGTTGGCGGCACCGATAGCGATGTGGACGACCGAACCGGCGAGCACCTCGACTCCGGCGATCTCGGTATCGGCGACCACCCATCGGGAGAACATCGGGTCGGTCGGCATCCATCGCACCGACTCCTCGATAGCTGGGCGCAGCAGCGTGCGGTCCTGGCGCACCGCCTCCAACAGATCCGGTCGTTGCAGCAGTGCGGTCAACGTGGTGCCCATCTGCTTCCACGTGGTACCCGAGCCAGCACCGAGCAGCAACAGCACAAAGGAGTCGATCTCGCGTTCAGTCAGCCGCGTTGTCTCACCGTTCTCGTCGGTCACCTCAGCCTGGACGAGAACACTGATCAGATCGTCCTGCGGCTGATTGCGACGAGCCTCGACGACAGGCCGGATCATGTCGATGACCCTCTGTGGGTCGCGAGCGAGGGAGGCCCGTACGTCGAGCGCCTGCTCCACCGGCAATCCGAAGCTGCCGGTGATGGTGAGAATCGGTATGGCAGCGCAGAAGTCGACGTTGAGCTCGGCGCACCCGTCGCCGGCGAAACCGTCGATCAGCAGGTTCACCGTCTCAGATATCCAGTTCGCGATCCACCACTTCCCGTTGGACGGCAGGAACGACGGTTGCACCAAGCTGCGGTAGCGCTTGTGGTGATCGCCGCCCATCGACAGCATGCTGTTGGTGATGCTCAGCGGGCCGGACTCGAGGTCAACGGGAGTCGGCGACGAAGCGAAGATTTCGGAATTGCGGTATGCGGCAAAGCAACTGTCGTAGTCGAACAGCGTGAAGTGCGGACGGTCCGGGTACGGCAGACCGTGGAAGAAGAGGTTGTCGTCCAAACCCATGAGCTGATGGAGCGTGCCAGGCAGCACCGGCCCCTGCTCGCGGAGGCGGTGCCACACCGGATAGGGATCGTCCTGGTAACCACCACCGACGAACTCGTTGTAGGAGCTGCGCAGGTCGAACAGCTCACGGAGTCGATCGCGATCCAGCGTCGGGGTCGTCATCGCGCGACGTATCCACCGTCGACGGGTAAGGCCACCCCGGTCACGTTGCGCGCAGCATCGGAGACCAGGTACAGCGCCGCCTCCGCGCAGTCCTCCGCGGTGATCGCATGACCGAGCGGGTGTTGTGCGCCGACCTTTTCGGCGATCGCCGCCTGCTGAGCTTCGTCGGCCTGAAGGCCGCCGGCCGCCATGAATCCGGTCAGCGGCATCGCCGCCGGGCATATCGCGTTGACGCGAATCCCGAACGGCGCCACCTCCACTGCCACCGCGCGCGTCAGCTGCAATACGCCACCCTTGGTGGCGCCGTACACCGTTCCACCCCACGCCACCAGACCGGCGACCGACCCGGTGTTGAGGATGACGCCGCCGTCTCCCTGCTTCTTGAACTGCACCACGGCGTATTTGCATCCGAGGAACACGCCACCGAGGTTCACCGCCACCAGCCGGTTGAAGTCCGCAAGCGTGTGGTCCTCGAAGCTCATCCCCAAGCGTGGTGTCGGGATCCCGACGTTGTTGAACAGGATGTCGAGCCTCCCGAACCCGTCGACTGCGGCGGCGATCATGCCTTCGACCGCAGCCTCATCGGCCACGTCCACCTCGACGGCGACGGCCGCGCCGCCACGACCCTCGATCTGGCGCACCGTCTCTTTCGCGTTGTCGAGATCGATGTCGGCGACGAGCACGCGGGCGCCTTCGTCGGCGAAGCGCAGCGCGGAGGCACGTCCGACGCCTGACCCGGCGCCGGTCACGATGGCGCTTTTGCCATCCAACAGAGCGGTCACGTGATCACGCGTTCGCCGGCGCCGGCGGTTCGGCCGGGGTGAAGCGGTACAGCCGCTCGGCGTTGCCGCGCAGCAGTTTGTACTGGACGCGCTCGGGCAGGTCCTTCATCGTGTTCCGGGCGACATCGATGCAGTTCGGCCACGTCGAATCCGAATGCGGATAGTCGGTCTCACACATGATGTTGTCCTCGCCGAGTTCGTCGAGGCTCTTGATCGCGTGGCGGTCCTCGATGATGCAGCCGTAGATGTGGTTGCGGAACGTCTCCCGGATATCGAGGGTGTCGAGGTCGGCCTCGTTTCCGGCGTGGCCCATGAACTTCGTCCCGCGTTTGACCCAGTAACGCTGCTTGTCCAGTACCTGCTCGGCGCGCTCGAGGAAGTAGGGCATCCAGCCGACCTCGCCCTCGGACAGCGCGATCTTGAGATTCGGGAATCTCTGGAACAGCCCACTGAACAACCAGGAGAGCATGGTCCCCGAAGTGCGGGAGGCGCCCCAGGTGAGGTTGGCCATGAACGGGGCGTCCTTACAGATCTTCGGAAGCTGCGACGACGAGCCCACGTGCATGCTCGCGACCATGCCGAGTTCGTTGGCCGCAGCCATCACGGGGTCCCAGTAGTGATTCGCATCGTGAATCGTCGGCAGCCCCAACGGTTCCGGATTCTCCGAGAACGCGAACGTCGTCACGCCCTTTGCCGCCATGCGCTCCATCTCCTTGGCGGCCAGCTTCGGATCCCACATCGGGATCAGCATCAGCGGTATATAGCGTCCCGGTGCCGCCCCGCACCATTCCTCGACCAGCCAGTCGTTGTAGTGCTGTAGGCACTCGAAGCCGAACTCGCGGTCGCTGGCCTCCATGAACAGCTGCCCGCAGAACCGGGTGATTGTCGGAAAGCAGAGGGAGGCAAGAACACCGGAGCGATTCATGTCCTCGATGCGTGCCGCGGCGTCATAGCAACCCGGCCGCATCTCCGAATAGGACAGCGGTTCCGGGCTGAACTCCTCCTTCGACTTGCCCACGACGGCGCTCAGTCCGGAGTTCGGATACCGCTTACCGTCGTACACCCACATGTCCACGCCGTTGTCGTCGGCCTCCATGTGGGGAGCGCGGTCCCGGTCCTTCGCTGCGACGCGGTCCACCCACAGGTTCGGTGGTTCGAGAATGTGATCGTCGACCGAGATCAGCCAGTTCAAATCGTAGCTGGCGCCTTCACTTTCGACGCTGTCCGCCCGGACGTCGGTGATCGTCATCTCGCCAGTTCTCCAATCGACATGTGCTTCACTTCCTGGAACTCGCGGATCCCGTCGGGACCCCGTTCGCGGCCTAGGCCGCTCTGCTTGTATCCCCCGCTGGGTGCGTAGGCGGAGAAGACCGTGGTATTGACGTTCACCGCACCCGTACGCAACCGACGGGCGACGCCGACGGCGGTGGCGACGTCCGCCCCGTATACCTGGCCCGACAGCCCGTACACGCTGTCGTTGGCGATCTCCACTGCATGGTCGAGATCGCGATAGCCGAGCACAGCGATGACCGGGCCGAAGATCTCCTCTTGCGCAGCGGGATTCGCGTTGTCGGGTACGTCGAGCACCGTCGGCTCGAAGTAGTAGCCGCGTTCGAGGTGTTCGGGGCGACCGCCACCGCAGACGACCTTGGCCCCCTCCTCCTCAGCCGCCCCGACGATCCGTTCGCACTTGTCGCGTTGCGCCGCGCTGATGACTGGACCCATCGCTGCCTCCGCCGACGTCGGCGGCCCGACCTTGATCGACCTGTACGTGGCGGCGACCGCTTCGAGCACCTGGTCCTTCTGGTCCTGCGGAACGAGCATGCGCGTCGCGGCCACGCAGGCCTGGCCCGCGGTGCTCATCACCACCATCGCAGCCCCCATCGCCGCGCGCTGCACCGCATCCGGCAGATATATCTGCGCCGACTTGCCACCGAGTTCGAGCGACACCCGCTTCACCGTGGGCGCCGCTTGAGCGAGGATCTTTCGCCCCGCCAGGGTGGACCCGGTGAACGACACCATGTCGACCGCGGGATCCGAGGTGATGAGTTCGGCTGCCGCGGTGCTCGATTCGACGATGACGCTCAGCACACCCGGCGGCAGCCCCGCCGCTTCCGCCGCCATACCGAACACCAGCGATGAGATCGGCGTCAGCGGGCTCGGACGCAGGATCACCGAATTGCCCGCCACCAGAGCAGGAATGAGCTTCTGAAATCCCATGATCAGCGCCGCGTTGTACGGCGTGATGGCGGCGACCACCCCGACGGGCTCGTGCCTGCGGATGCTCAACGCGACCCGACCGCGGACGAGGTCGTCCACCGGGACCGGGCTCGCCTCCTCGTGCTTCATCGACAGATAGAGATCGATGGTCTGGCGCGCCAACGCGGCACCAGCCCGAAGCTGGGTCATCTCGGCGAATCGCGTTGGTTGGCCGGCCTCTGCGACGAGAGTGGGCACCAGGGTGTCGGCGCAGCCTTCTATGTAGTCGACGAACCGGCGCAGGACGGCGGCCCGGTCCGAGGCGGCGCGATCGGCCCAGACGCCCTCATCGAAGCTGCGGCGAGCATCTGCGATTGACCGTTCGACCTCGGCGGGTGGGGTGGCGGTGACCTCATGAACATGGGTTTCGTCCGCGGGGTTCTCGACGGAGACCACCTCGTCGCCCGTCACCCACGTTCCGCCGACGAAGGTCCGCCGCTCCGCCAGAATCGTCACACGTCCTCATCTCCGCAATGAATACCGACGTAACAGTAGAACATGATTATTGTTTTGACCATCTTGATGTTCTGATTTGCCATGTGTACTCTTCTCGCCACAGCAAGTATGAGATTTCGGTCACATATTAAGGGGAGCTCGTTGATCGCCGCCAGCCCAGGCGACCCATGCGTCCAGGTGTGAAGCGCTCGCCGTGGAGCGCCGCGACCGATTCGCGGCCGGTCGCGGCGGCGCCCGGACGTGACTTCGGCGCGAGGAGCTACCGTCGGCCGGTCGTCGGACTGGTCGCCGTCCTCGTGATGGCCGGGATCGTCGCGGCGGCCATCGCGATGTTCAACGGAAGTTTCGTCAAGACCGTCCCGATCACCGTCATGACCGACCGCGCCGGTCTGCTCATGGACCGCGGTGCTCGGGTAAAGCTCAACGGCGCGCAGATCGGCACCGTGTCTCACGTCAGTGAGACCACGGATGGCCGCGCCGAACTGAAGCTGGCGATCGAGCCTTCCCGGTTAAGCCTTGTTCCCGACAACGTGCAGGTCGAGATCGGCGCCAACACCGTGTTCGGGGCGAAGTCGGTCGAGTTCATCCCACCGCCGGCCCCGTCTGCGGTTCCGCTGCGCGCCGGACAGGTTCTCGATACCGAGCATGTCACAGTCGAGGTGAACACGATCTTTGAGAACCTCAACTCCGTTCTGTCACATATTGATCCGGCGAAGCTGAACGAAACCCTGGGTGCCATGTCGACGGCGTTCAGCGGACGGGGTGAAACCTTCGGGCAGTCGCTGTCCGATTTCAATGCGTTTCTTGCGGAGGTCGAGCCGAGCTTGCCTGCGCTCAGTGAGGAGCTGCGGAGGTTTCCCGACGTCGCCGCGGCCTACGCCGATTCTGCGCCCGACCTGATGTCAATTCTCGCCAATGCCAGCCGGATCAGTCAGACATTGGTGGAGAAGCAGTCCGACCTCGACCGGTTCCTGGTGTCGGCCATCGGGTTTGCCGATATCGGCAACGACGTCATCGGCGGCAACCGCGAACAGCTCACCGACCTGATGCACGCGTTGGTCCCGACGACCAACCTGACGAACGAATACCACGAGGCACTCACCTGCGCCCTGACCGGAATGACCAACTTCGCGTTCAAACCACCCGCACCCGTTCCCGGTGTCTACGACTCCGGCGCGCTGGTGCTCGGCATCGAGCGTTACCGCTATCCGCAGGACCTCCCTAAGGTCGCAGCCACCGGCGGCCCGCAATGCGAGGGACAACTGCCCCTGGTGTTCAACCACTTCCCACCCAAGGTGATCGCCGACACCGGAACAGATCCGACCCGTTACGGCAATCAAGGCATCCTCCTCAACACCGACGGACTCAAGCAGTGGCTGTTCGGTCCGATCGACGGCCCGCCGCGAAACACCGTGCAGTGGGGGCAACCTGGATGAGCCTTCGTGGCACGGCAATCAAGTTCCTCGTCTTCGGTGTCGTGATGGCGGCGCTCACCGCGAGCCTTTTCATGGTGTTCGGGGAGTATCGAAGCGGGTCGGCGAAGGGCTACTCCGCGGTGTTCACGGATGCGTCCAGCCTGGAGGGCGGCGACTCGGTCCGCATCGCAGGCGTTCGGGTCGGCACCGTCAACCAGGTGACCCTGCGTGGTGACAACACGGTGCTGGTCTCGTTCGACGCCGACGACGACATCGTGCTCACCACGGGCACCAGGGCCGCGGTCCGCTACCTCAACCTGGTCGGCGACCGGTACCTCGAGCTGATGGACGGTCCAGGCTCGACCCGCGTACTGCCGCGCGGTGCCCAGATTCCCGCGGACCGCACCCAACCGGCGCTCGACCTCGACCTGTTGCTCGGCGGGCTCAAACCGGTGATCCGCGGTTTGGACCCGAACGACGTCAATGCCCTCACCAATGCGCTGCTGCAAATCTTCCAGGGTCAGGGCGATACCTTGCAGTCGCTGATGAGCCGGACGTCATCGTTCTCGAACACGTTGGCCGACAACAACGCCGCGCTCGAACAGCTGGTGGACAACCTCGATGCGGTACTGGCGACGCTGGGCAAGGAGGGCCAGCGTTTCTCCGGCGCCCTGGACAAGTTCGAACAACTGACGCGTGAGTTGGCCAACGACCGGGACACGATCGGAACCGCCATCGATTCGTTGAGTGCCGGCACCGCATCTCTCGCCGATCTGCTGTCCAACGCGCGACCACCGCTGGCAGGCATGGTCGACGAACTGAATCGCGTCGCGCCTCTCCTCGATAAGGACAAGGGGCTGATCGACGTCGCGCTGCAGAAGGCGCCTGACAACTACCGCAAGCTCGCTCGAGTCGGCTCTTACGGCAGCTTCGTGAACTACTACCTGTGCGGCATCTCCATTCGCGTCACCGATCTGCAGGGCCGCACCGCGGTGTTCCCGTGGATCAAGCAACGGGATGGGAGGTGCGCAGAGCCTGATGCTTAAATACCGCAGCCCCAAGCTCGTTCGCGCGGGATTTCTCGGCGTCGTTCTCGTCGTGCTGACGATCGCCGTCGGTCTTCAGCCCGAACGCCTCATCTCGTGGGCGACCGGAATCCGGTACTCCGCGGAGTTCGCTGAAGCCGGTGGGCTCACTGCGGGCAACGAGGTCAAGGTCTCGGGTGTGAAGGTGGGCACCGTCACCGACATCGCGCTCGGCGAGCGTGGCGCCGTCGTGACGTTCGTCGTCAGAGACACGGTGCGGCTGGGCGATCGGACCACCGCGCACATCAGAACCGGGTCCCTGCTCGGAGCGCGCGTCCTGACTCTGGAACCGGCGGGCACGACCGCGATGCGAGTCGGTGAGGTCATACCCCTGTCCCGGACAGGATCACCGTACTCACTCAACGAATCGGTCAACGACCTGACGACGAACGTCGCTGCCACAGATATGGATTCGCTCAATCAGTCGTTGGACACCCTGTCGATGACCCTGGATCAGGTGGCGCCTCAACTGGGTCCGACGTTCGACGGGCTGACCCGGCTGTCGCGATCGCTGAACAGCCGAAGCGAAACCCTGGGACGGCTGCTGGACAACGCTGCGACGGTCACCCAGGTGCTCGCACAGCGCAGTCAGCAGGTCAACACGTTGATCCTCAACGCCAACGACCTCCTGGCGGTTCTGGTCGAGCGCAGGCAAGCGATCAGCGAGCTTCTCGCCAACACCGCCGCGGTGGCGCGCCACCTGAGCGGACTCGTCGAGGACAACGAGGCCGAATTGGCGCCAACGCTCGACAGGTTGAACTCCGTCACCGCGATGTTGGAGAAGAACCGCGACAACCTGTCGAAGGCTCTCCCGGGGTTGAGGAAGTTCGAGATCACCAGCAGCGAGTCCGTCGCGAGCGGGCCGTACTACAGCGCCTATGTACCCAACCTCATCCCGCCCCAGTTGCTTCAGCCGTTCTTCGATTACGCGTTCGGCTTCCGGGCGGGCGACCCCAACATGCCGCGTGCGCTGTTCCCATGGGCGCGCAACGGGATTCCGGGAGGATGACGGTGTCGCGCATCGGAAAGCTGCTGCTACTCGGGGTGCTGGTCGGCACCCTGGTGGCAGGTACCGCTGTCGTCGTCCGGCAGACCGTCTTCGCGCCACAGACCATCATCGCCAACTTCTCCTCCGCGACAGGCCTATACCCCGGCGACGATGTGCGCATCGCCGGCGTGAAAGTCGGCACCATCAAGTCGATCTCACCGCAACCAGACCGCGCGGTCGTCACTCTGGACATCGACCACGACGTTCGGGTGCCCGCCGACGCCAAGGCCGTGATCGTGGCGCAGAACCTGGTTGCGGCCCGTTACGTACAACTCGCACCGCTGTACCGAAGCGGGGAATCACGGATGGCCGACGGTGGTGTCATCCCGCAAGAACGCACCGCGGTCCCCGTGGAGTGGGACGAAGTGAAGACGCAGTTGTCGCGCCTGGCAACCGAACTCGGCCCCGACACCACGTTGTCGACCAGCTCGATGGGCCGATTCATCGAGAGCACCGCGGATGCGATGGACGGTAACGGGGAGAAGCTCCGACAGACCTTCGCGCAGCTGTCCCAGCTGGCTCGCATCCTTGCCGACGGCAGCCCTGACATCGTCGCCACCATCGAGAACCTTCAGACCTTCGTCACCGCGTTGCGTGACAGCAGCGATGAGATCGTGTTGTTCCAGGATCGACTCGCCACCTTCGGCACCGTCCTGGCCGACAGCAGAAGCGATCTCGACGCCGCTATGTCAGAGCTCGCCATTGCGTTGGGAGAAGTGCAGCGGTTCATCGCCGGTACCCGCGACAAGACGACGGAACAGGTGCAGCGACTCGCCAATGTCACCCAGGTGCTGGTGGACCACCGCATGGACGTCGAGAACATCCTGCACGTCGCGCCGACGGCGTTCGCCAACGCCTACAACATCCTCAACCCGAATGTGCCAGGCGCGATCGGCACGTTCATCCTCACCAACTTCTCCAATCCGGTGCAGTTCCTGTGCGGCGCAATCGGCGGCATCGCCAATGTCACCGCCTCGGAGACCGCCAAGCTCTGCGGCCAGTATCTGGGTCCCGCATTGCGGTTGCTCAACTTCAACACTCTCCCGCAGCCACCGTTGAATCCGTTCTTGATGCCGTCGCTGACGCCCGACAAGGTCGTCTACACCGATCCAGCGCTCGCCCCCGGCGGGGCGGGCGGCGCACCGCCGCCGCCCCTCACGCCGCCGACGGTATCGGCCTACACCGGCTTGCACGGTGACGTCCCCGCACCGCCCGGGTTCGGACCACCGCCAGGCGGCACCCCGGTTCCGACGTTGCAGGACGTACTGCTGCCCGCCGAAGGGTCCCCGTCGTGATCGCCCGATGGGCAGCGGCCTGCTTGTGCGCCGCGCTGACACTCACCTCATGCGGCTTCGGCGGCGTCAACACGCTGCCGCTCCCTGGCGCGGTCGCCAGCGGGCCGGACAACTCGATCTACCACGTGCAGGTCGCCAATGTGGGCACGCTGGAATCCAATTCGCCGGTCATGATCGACGACGTCGTGGTCGGTAGCGTCGGAAAGCTCGATGTGCGCGACTGGGTGGCCGAGGTCGAGGTCCGAGTGCGCCCCGATGTCACCGTCCCAGCCAATGCCGTCGCGACCATCGGCCAGACCAGCCTGCTGGGCTCGATGCACGTCGCGCTCGACCCGCCGCTTGGCGAGCCGCCTAGGGGTCGACTGTCGCCGGGTTCGACCATCCCCCTTGATCGCTCGTCGACCTACCCCTCGACAGAACAGACCCTGTCGTCGTTGAGCGTCGTCGTCAACGCGGGCGGGCTCGGTCAGATCGGCGATTTCATCCACAACGCCGCCACCGCCCTTTCAGGACGTGAGAGCGAAGTTCGCGACCTGATCACTCGACTGGACACGTTCGTCGGCACGGTCGACGAGCAGCGTGATCGGTTCAACGCCTCGATTCAGGAACTCGACCGCTTCACCGGCACCCTGGCTGCACAACAGAACGACATCACCGATGCCCTCCGAACGGTGCCTCCGGCGATGGATGTCCTGCTGGCGGAACGCGCACGGCTGGTCACCGCCATGCAGAAGCTCGGTGAGTTCAGCGACACCGCAACCGAACTCATCAACTCCACGCAAGACGACCTGGTCACGAACCTCGCCAACCTGGAGGCGACGGTCAAGGCCCTCGCCGACGTCGGCCCCTACCTCGGTACGGTCCTGGCCCTGGTGCCGTCGTTCCCATTCCCGCAGAACTTCATCGACCGGGCGATCCGCGGTGACTACATCAACATCTTCGCGTCGATGGATCTGACGGTGCCGCGACTCAAGCGGTCCCTGTTCCTCGGCACACGATGGGGTGATCCGAACGCAGTGTTGATTCCGGCACCGGGCGACCCCGCGCACCTCAGTTACACGTACGAGCCGCTCAACATCGGGATTGCACTGCCACCCCAGGAGACCGGTGTCGCCATGCCGCCACCCGCCGCGCCGCTGCTGCCTGTCGCACCGGCCGAACCCTCGGCGCCGCTGACCACCTCCTCGGTGTTCGCCGGACCGTATCCGCCCGCAGGCGGGGGTGGCTGATGCTGACCCGCCTCGTACGAACACAGCTCATCATCTTCGCCATCGCCTCCGTGATCGGCGTCGCAACAATGGTCTTCGGCTATATGGGCGTCCCCACCTGGGTGGGAGTCGGACACATCAAGGTCACGCTGGAACTTCCGGGCACCGGCGGTCTCTACCGCTTCGGGAACGTGACCTATCGCGGTGTGCAGATCGGCAAGGTCGTCAGCGTCACACCGACAACCGCCGGTGCAGTCGCCGAGCTCTCGCTGAACTCCTCGCCGAAAATCCCGGCCGACGTGCAGGCCAACGTACGCAGCGTGTCGGCCGTCGGGGAACAGTACGTCGACCTGGTTCCCCGCAGCGCCGGTCCGCCGTACCTCGTCGAGGGTTCGGTGATTCCGCGGGCCGACACCACGATCCCGCAGAAGGTCGGTCCCGTCCTCGATCAGCTCAGCGCCCTGGTGAAGAGCGTGCCCAAACAGAAGTTGTCCGACTTGCTGGACGAGTCGTTTCTCGCGTTCAACGGTGCCGGATATGACGTGGGTTCGCTTCTCGACTCGGGATCACGAATCGCTGCCGACTCCGCCGCTGCGGCGAAACGCACCCGGACCCTGATCGAAGACAGCGCGCCATTCATCGACTCACAAGTGAAAGGCGCTGATTCACTGCGAATCTGGACACACAGCCTGGCGGCGGTCACCGACCAATTGGTTGAGAACGATCGCGAGTTCCGCACCATCGTCGAGACCGGGCCCGGCGCGGCGGATGAGGCCTCGCGACTGCTGGACCAGGTGAAGCCGACGCTGCCGGTGCTGTTGGCGAATCTCACCACGATCGGTGAGGTGGCAGTCACCTACAACCCGTCGTTGGAGCAACTGCTCGTCCTGCTGCCGCCGTATGTCGCCGGCTTTGGCGCACTGTCGCCGACCAACAACCCGCTCGGCCAGTCGTTCGGCGCCTTCTCGCTCATGAACGGCGACCCGCCGCCCTGTACGGTCGGCTTCCTGCCCCCATCGCAATGGCGCACCCCCGCAGACGAAACCGTCATCGATACGCCGGACGGCTTGTACTGCAAGCTGCCGCAGGACTCCCCGATCGCCGTGCGCGGCGTTCGGAACAATCCGTGCATGGGGCGGCCGGGTAAGCGCGCTCCTACGGTCGAGATCTGTAACAGCGACCGACCGTATGAGCCACTCGCGATGCGTCAGCACGTCCTCGGCCCCTATCCGTTTGATCCGAACCTTGTCGCCCAGGGCGTCCCCCTCGACGATCGGGTACAGCCGGACCAGCGCATATTCGCACCTGCGCAAGGAACTCCGCTGCCCCCACCCGAGACTCCGCCGGCCACCGCCGTCCCGAATGCCTTCCCCGACAACAACGCCGGTGCTCCGGCAGTGGCGACCGCCAGCTACGATCCGCGGACGGGTCGCTACATCGGCGGCGACGGCCGGGTGTATCAGCAGACCGATCTCCAACAGTCGACCGAGCCGACCGACTGGCAGGATCTGCTGCCACGTTGACGCCGCGGCGTCAGCCGCCGCGTGCCTCGACCATCGCCGAGCGGTTGACTTTCGTTGCGGCACTGCGTGGTATCTCCGCAACGAACTCGACGGTCTTGGGAGCCTTGTACGAGGCCAACTTTCCTTTTGCGTAGTCGATGACCTGTTGTTCGGTCAGCGGATTCGCGGGGTCGGCCAGCTGAACGACCGCGTGTACGCGCCGACCCCATTCCGGGTCCCTGAGACCCAAGACCACCACATCGGCGATACCGTCGTGCTCCGCCAGCGCGGCCTCGACTTCGGCGGGGAAGACGTTGGCTCCGCCGGTGACGATCATGTCGGCACGCCGGTCCGTCACATAGAGATAGCCGTCGCCATCGACATACCCGATGTCACCGCCGGTGTGAAAGCCGTCGGGCGTGGACGGAAGTGGCGGCGCACCACCGAGGTAGCGGTATTGCTCGCGTGCCGGAGACCGCATGTAGATCTCGCCGAGCTCGCCGGTCGGCACTTCGTTGCGGTTGGCGTCCAGAATTTTGATCTCGGTCTCGCGGAAGCCCCGGCCGGTGCTGCCCCGGTGCCGCAACCATTCGTCGCCGCGCAGCACCGTCAAACCGAAGTTCTCCGTCATCCCGTACGCCATCAGGACCTGCTCCGGGCTCAGCAGATCGAACCACTTCTCCAGCAGCGCGGCTGGCATCACCGCTGCGCCCTGCAGGATCCACGCCACGCTGGACAAGTCGCGCTCGGCTACGCCGGGAACGCGCGCGACACGGGACAACATGGTCGGTGTCGCAGTGAAATTGGTGACCCGATGCCTTTCGATGACGTCCAGAAACAGTTCGGCGTCGAACTTCTCGAGAATCACCAGCCTGTCCCCGCCGAGAATGTAGAACAGCGTGTTGAAACCGTTGGTGTGGTACATCGGTGCGGGCACCAGGATGACCTGTGGGCGTGGAACGGGCGCCCACACCGCCATGAACGGCTGGGTCTTGAGCTCGGTCCACAATGCGGGCTGCGTGTCGAGGATGACCTTGGGCAGACCGGTCGAACCACTGCTGCAGATGCCGTTGACCGTCGGGGTGACCGCCGCGGGCAACGCCGAATCCGGTTGGCGTGCAGCAGCGAGCGTAAATTCCGGGCAGGTGGCTTCCTCGATGACAACCGCCGGCGCGATGACATCCACGAGTCGGGACCGCTCCCACTCGGGCATGTCCCAGCGCACCGGGATCGGCACTGCGCCGATCTTCCAGCAGCCGTACGCGGCGAGTACGAGCTCGAGCGAATTGGGAATGATCAGCGCCACATAGGAACCCACCGCTGCGCCCGATGCCGCCAGTTGGCGACCCCACTGGTTGGCGCCCGCTTCGAGTTGGCCGAGCGTCAGCACACGTTCGCTGCCGTCGGGGGCCACGGTTGTCACCGCGATCTGGTCCGGACTGCTCGATGCGAGCTCGGTCAGGCGCGTGCCGTACGGCACACCCTCGCTGACCTGGTCCAAGGATTGGACCGTTTCGGTCTCGGACACGCGCTACCTCACCGACGCCGCATTGTCGGCGATCGCTGTCAGCACCTGACCGACCTCCTCGGCGGGATCGTTCATCACCGTGTAGCCGGTTTCGTCCCTGATCTGCGTGAAGTTCACGGCGACGTCCTCGATGGTCAGACCCCGGTTGAAGTAACCCTGGGTCCTGCCGATGAACCATCGCGACACCTGACCACCACCAGCGGTGTAGCACTCACCCGACACCGGGCAATCCTCATGCGCGAGAAAGGCCACCGCAGGCGAAACCAGCTCTGCGTCAAAGGCTTCGGTGAACATAGTAGTGAGCTGCTCCTTGGCAGCGTCGGGGTCAGGGCCGAGCTGATCATCGGCCTCAGGCACCTCCAACGAGTGCGCGAGCATCCTCGTGTACGCGATCGGACTCAGCGCATTGGCCTTGATGTTGTGCGGCGCCCCTTCGGCCGCGATGACGCGGGTGAGGCCGATCAGGCCGGTCTTGGCGGCGCCGTAGTTGGCCTTGGCCGGCGAGCCAAGAATCCCGGAAGCCGAGCAGGTGCTGACGATCCGCCCGTAGCCCTGCTTCTGCATGATCGCGAACGCGGGCCTGGTCACATTGAAGGCGCCCTTGAGATGCACGTCGAGAACGGGGTCGACGAGATCGGTCGTCATGTCTGCGAACATCCTGTCGCGCAGAATACCTGCGTTGTTGATGACGATGTCGACGCGCCCGAACGCATCGAGCGCCGTCTGCACGATCGCCGCGCCGCCCTCCGGTGTCGCGACGCTGTTGACGTCGGCGACGGCCTCACCGCCACCGGCCCTGATCTCGGCCGCCAGCAGTTCGGCGAGGCCGGTGTCCGACCCTTCGCCGGTGACGGACCCGCCGACGTCATTGACGACGACGCGCGCGCCGCGTGAAGCCAGCAGCCGTGCATGGGATTTGCCCAGTCCCTGACCTGCGCCGGTGATGATCGCAACCCTGCCGTCGAATCGGAGACCGGTCATAGCGCCAACCTACGGTGGAACAGATATTTGGTCAACGGACGGTCAGACCGGCGACGACGAATAGGCGACGACGCCGCCGAAATGAGGCGATGCCTGGCAGGCGATTCCGATCGACACGTCGCGCTGTCGCTCACCGGCACGGCGCGACAACTGCAGGTAGCACTCGAGCATCTGGGGCACGCCGTGCATACGTCCGTTGCCCAGCGCACCACCGCCCGACAGCGCAGGAACCGCGCCCCGATCGTCGGCGTCGATGCCACCCGACTCGACGAACCGATGCCCTTCCCCGACCGGACACACCCCCAGCACCTCGAGCCAGAACCACACGAATGGCGAGAAGCCGTCGTACACCTGCGGCAGGTCGACGTCGCCGATGCTCAAACCTGTTTGCGCCCATAGCCGCCGCACCGTCTCCGCGCCCCCGTCGAGGATGTCGTCGAGTGGCCAGTGCAACGGCAGTCGCCGCGGTGCGCCGGGACTTCCCGCGTAGCCGACCACGTACACCGGGCGATTCGGCAGATCCTTGGCCCGTTCTGCGGATGTCAACACGAACGCGGCGACGCCGTCGACCGGAATGTCACAGTCCAAGCGGCAGACCGGATCGACCAGCGTCGGTTCGGCGAGATAGTCGCCGACCGTCAACGGCCGGTCCCGCCAGTACGACCACGGCAGGCGCGCACCGTTCTTGCGGGCCTCCGCCACGACGGCGGCCATCGACTCCCGCCGCGCGCCGAAGCGCTGCAGATACTCGTTGTAGGGAAGCGCGATCATCGCCAAGGGGCCGAAAAACCCCTGCGGCGCAGTCCATTGCGCCGCGCCGCGGGCTTCGCGCATCGCATTGCCGTGGTAACTGCCCGCGGGATTGTGCAGCGCGCGGTGGACGAGGACGTAGTCGGCGGCACCACTGATCAGCGCGTTGACCGCCATCGCGACCGAACCACTGACCTGACCGATGCCGTCGAAGCCCGCGACGTACCGGGGCGACGCCGATAGGCTGCGGGCCAGCCATGTCGACGACACCGTGCTGACCCCGTCGACCGCCTGATGGCCACCCGCGGCAGGTAGCAGGCTCGAGCTGACGAACCCATCCACCACGTCCACCGACAGCCCCGCGTCGGCGATCGCCGCCCGTGCCGTGTCGACGGCGATGGCACCCAAGGGGCGGTTGGCGCGTCGTTCGATCGTGCTCTGCGCGTAGCCGACGATCGCCACCTTGTTGCGGATCATGTCGCCAACTCCCATGCGGGGACAACGATTCCGTCGGCAACATCCTCGAAGGCAACTCGGACGTCGGCACCGAGCCGCAGGTCGGCATCCACCCCGCCGAGCAGGCGCCCGATGACTCGGAGCCCCTTCTGCTCGGTGAGCTCGACGTCGACGAGCACGAACGGCACCTCGAAGCCGGGCAGGAAGGACTGGCGAACGACCGTCCACGAACGCACCGTGCCACGGCCACTCACCGGTAAGAACTCCAAGCGGGGATCGGTCGAGCCGCAGGCGGTGCAGACGACGTCCGGCGGCAGCGCGAGCGTGCCGCAGTGTGCACAGCGGGCGGCGGTCAGGACGTGCCGGGCGGCGGCCTCCCAGTACGGCGCCGACGACTCGTCGGGTACCGGCAGAATGCGGTCGGAGGTCACGGGATCACGCCGGCGTCGGCGAGCTTGCCGATGCGGTCCCAGTCGTAGCCGAGTTCCATCAGGACGGCCTCGGTGTGTTCGCCATGCTCGGGTGCGCGCCGCAGAGGTGGCGGCTGACCGTCGAATTGCACTGGGACAGAGGGCAGCCGATAGCTTGTGCCATCGTCGGTCATCACTTCGCCGATGTACGAGTTCGCGATCACCTGAGGGTCGTCGACGACCTCCTCGATGGACTGGATCGGCGACCACGGTGCGTCCATCGTGGCGAGGACGTTCTTCCACTCGGCGAGCGTGCGCGTCGCGAACAGTGCATCGAGCTCATCGACGCAGGCCGCGGCATTCGCCCGTCGCGCCGCCATGTCGGTGAACCGGGGATCGTCGGCGAGGTCCGGCCGGCCGGCCGTACGACAGAACTCGTTCCAGTAGCGGTCGCCCTGCAAAAACATCAACTGGACGTGGCGGTCGTCCTTGGTCCGATAGGTGCCCGTCAGCGGGTTCACCACCGCGCTGCGACCCGAAAAGCGCATGACCTCACCGCCATTGAGCGCGGCGAGCAGGTCGGAGGACAACATCCACATCGCCGTGGCGAGCAGCGACACGTCCACCACCGAGCCCTCGCCGGTGCGGGTGCGCTCGAGCAGGGCGGCGGCGATACCGAACGCGAGCGCCATCGCGCCGTTGCGATCGCCCATGGCGCCACGCTGGCTGATCGGATAGTCCCGCTCCGGCGGAGTGAGCATGTGGCCCACTGCCCCGCGGGCCCAGAACGCCGAACTGTCGTAGCCCGGCTGATCGGCGTCGGGCCCGCGCACACCGAACCCGTTGCCGCGCGCGTAGACCAGATGAGGATGACGTTCGCGAACGGCGTCCGCACCGATGCCCAACCGTTCGAGCGCCCCAGGCCGCAGGCTGGTGAGGAGCACGTCCGCGGATGCCAGCAGCTCGTGCAGGATTTCGAGACCTTGCGGTGTACGCAAGTCCAGGGCGACGGAGCGCTTACCCCGATTAGCAAGTGCCATGGACAGATTGACACCGCCGCGGTCGGTGCCGATGCCCTGGGTGGCCAACCCCCGGTACGGGTCGCCGTCCAGCCGCTCCACGCGGATGACATCGGCGCCCCAGTCGGCGAGCAGTGCGCCCGCGACCGGCACAAAGACCCACTGGGCGAGCTCGATGACGCGGATGCCCTCGAAGGCGCCGGAGGTCTGGTCCGCGCTCATCGCATCACCATTTCCGCGTGGTCGGCGACCGCGGTGCCGAGGCGTTCGAGCAGAACCGCGATGACGTCTGGTTCGACCTTGGTGGTGATTGCCCACAGAAAAAAGCCGTGGATCATGCCGTTGACGATCGCGGCCCATGCCTCGTCGCGTGGCGGGGAGTAGATGCCATGTGCATCAAGGGCTTCGAGATAGTGATGCAGTAGGTCGCGTTCGGATGCCCGCCTGATGTCAGGTGGCAGCGTTGCCGCGATCAGATATCCGACGTCGACGTCCCAGAAGCCGCGCTGAACCAGCTGCCAGTCGACCATCCACGGCCGTTTCGTCACGTCGAGCATGATGTTTCCGACGTGCGCGTCGCCGTGGATGACGCACCATTGCGCCTCCCCGTCCGGTGTCCGCGCGCTCACCCGTCGGTGCGCCGCCAATAACTGCTCGGCGTCTGCCACGGCGCGCGGTACACCAACACCGTTACGGCCGTTGAGATTGGCCGACATGATTTCCAGGGTACGGGCCTCGCCCCATGCCTGGACTGCTCGGCCTAGCCGCGGTTGCAGCCATTCCACGTCCGCCCACCGCTGAGCCCGCCACGTGATGGCGTGCAGTCTGGCGAGCTCGGTCAGCGCGTCGGCGGCCTGTTCGACGTCGAAAGGGTCATTGCCATCGAGGAAGTCGCCGCCGTTGGCAACCTCATCGTGGGTGATCACCACGCCGTGCCTGCTGTCCGGGTGCACATCGGCGTACACGCATTTCAGCGTCCTGATACCTGACGGTCCCGCGAGGTCACGGTAGAAGCAGGCCTCCGGTTCACCGACGAACGGGATGTGACGGCCCACTTCCCCGAAGTAGCCCTTGATGCAGAGGTGCCGCGGGAGGTCGAAGCGTCCTTTGTAGTCGACAGTGAACCGCGCATTCGTAGACAGTCGCTCGACGACCGGTCCCCGCCGCACCGCCCGGATCTCGATACCGGGAAACCGTTCCTGCAGTGCGTCGGTCAGCCACGCCGGCGACAGGGCGGCGTCGAGATCGTCGGGAACTTCCACCGCAATACCCATGTTCACCACTTGTCCGCCGGCTACTTCAAGCAGCTGCCCGCGTCGATCGGTAACGGAACCCCGGTGACATAGCGCGACTCGTCGGATGCCAGGAAGAGGACGGCGTTGCTGACATCGACGGCGTCGACCCACGGGATCGGCAGGATGTGGAAGTTCCGGCAGATCGGCGCCATGTCATCGGGACCCGGGTTCTCCAGATCGGGCCGGAAGGTCCGAAACGTCGACTCGTTGAGCAACAGTCCTGTGCTGACGTGCGTCGGGTGGACCGAGTTCACACGAATCGAGTACTGGCCCAATTCGACTGCGAACGTGCGCATCAGGCCGACGACACCGTGCTTGGCGCTCACATAGTGGCCGACGTGCGGATAGGCCTTCAATCCACCGACAGAACTGGTGAGGATCACCGAACCGCCGCGGTCCCCCGCCTTGATGTGCGGCACGGCTGCCTTCACGGATTTCCACACCCCGGTCAAGTTCACGTCGATCATCTGCTGCCACTTGGCTTCATCCATCTCGTCGAGCATCGCGCCCGGAGTGCCGATCCCCGCGTTGGCGACGACGATGTCGAGTCGGCCGAGTTGTTCGACACCGCTGTCGATCGCGGCCTGCACGCCGTCGAAGTCGCGCACGTCGACCTCCGCGGTGACGACACGTCGGTTCAGCGCCTTGATCATGTCCGCGGTCTCGGCGAGGTCCTCCGGTGTGGATCCCGGTTCCGGCGTGTTCTCGATGTGCCTGCAAACATCGATTGCGATGATGTCGGCACCCTCTTCGGCCAGCCTGACGGCATGGCTGCGGCCCTGACCCTGCGCCGCTCCGGTGACGAAGGCGACCTTGCCCTCTACCCGTCCAGTCAAGGAAATCTCCTCACGATGGATCTCGAACGTGTTGTCGCACAAGGTATTTCTGTACCTTGCCGCTCGCTGTCCTGGGGAAGTCCGTCGCCTCGCGGACCTCTTCGGGCCACTTCTGCCTGGCCAGTCCGGCTGCGTCGAAATGCGCACGGACCTCATCGTGGGTCGGCAGCCGCTCGCCGGTCCGCAACCGCAGCACCGCGACGACGCGCTCACCGAATCGGGCGTCGGGCGCTGCCACCACCACGGCCTCGGCCACCTGCGGCATCGTCAGCAGCACCTCCTCGACCTCGAGAGCGCTGACGTTCTCGCCGCCGCGGATGATCACGTCGGCCTTGCGGTCGACGATCGTCACGTAGCCGTCCGGATCGACCACACCGATGTCGCCGGTGTGATACCAGCCGTCGGTGTCGAACGCCTTGGCCGACAGCTCGGCGTCGAGGTAGCCCAGGCACAGATCCGGTCCGCGCGAGAGTATTTCGCCGTCTGGCGCGAACTTGACTTCGACGCCGGTTCTCGGGTTGCCGTCGGTGAGCAGCCGCTTTCCCAGTGCGGCGTCGGGTCGTGATCCGGTGATCGACGGGTGTTCGGTACTGCCGTAGGAGCGGGTGACCACCAGGCCGAGGTCGGTCAGCCGACGTGTCACCGCGGCCGGCACGGCCGAACCTCCGAGGCCGAGATACGGCATGTATTGCAGATGGTCATCGGTGAAGTCTGGATGATCCAGCAGGCTGGTGATGAAATAAGTTGGGCCGCCGCCGAAGCCGACGCCGTCGCGCTTCATCCGCGCCAGCACCATGCCGGGGTCCCACGCGTCGCACAGATGGATCGGCAGACCCTCGAGCACAGGACACAGCACTCCGCCGAGCATGCCGATGAAGTGACCGACCGGCAGCGCCATCACGCTGCCCGCCGGATTGTCGGGATGGTGTTCTGCGAGCTGACGGATCTCGAACCCCAGCGTCTGATGACTGTGCACCACACCCTTGGGATCGCGCGTGGTGCCGGAGGTGAAGGCGATGAGTGCGGGCCCCGCCGGGTCGGCGGCGATCGTGCCCTCCATCGGGCGTGAGTCGAGGAGGTTGTCGAAGTCGATTCCAACAACCCCGACGATCGGAACGTCGGCGCTCAACTCGGGGTCATACGTCATCCGGCCGAACTCCTCGGCCGTGACGAACACCTTCGGCCGAGCCGTGGTGAGGATGTGCCCGAGTTCCTTGCGACCGTAGAAGTGGACGACCGGCACCACGACCGCGCCGAGCAGCGTCGCCGCCCAGAACGTCGCCGCCGCTTCCATCCAGTTCGGCAGCTGCAGCGCGATGACGTCGCCGGGGCCCACACCGCGCGAGCGCAACCCTGCGGCGAGCCGCCGCGCAGTGTTCTCCACCTCGGCGAAAGTGCCGCGGTACGGCCGCACAGTCGAGTACACGTTGAAGGCGACGTCCGGATTCTCCTTCAGCGCCGTGGCCAGGAGGTCGCCGAGCGTGTCCGCCGTCCACCAGCCCTCGGCTTCGTACCGGGCCCGCAGTTCCGCCGGGATTGGCCGAGTGGCGACGTGAAACACAGTGCTCACAGTAGAACGGGACTCTCGTCTAAACAAGGGTGTAGCTATTGGATGGCGGGCGGCGTGGTGCGCGGCCATGACCCGTCACCGGCCTAAAATCGCAGTATGGGCGCCCCTGTCGGACAGCTGACGCGGGGCACCACCGGTTACAACCGACTGCGCCGCAGCGATCGCTGGCTGGTGCATTCGCCACGGGTGCGCGCCGCGCTGCTGTCCACCGCCGAGCCATTGGTCATCGACCTCGGCTACGGCGCACTGCCGGTGACCACCCTCGAGTTGGCGGAACGGCTGCGGGCGGTGCGTGGCGACGTCCGCGTCATCGGCCTCGAGATCCATCCCGATCGGGTCGCCTCGGCGCAGGCCGCCGGCGGCGACCGCGTCGAGTTCGCGTTAGGCGGTTTCGAACTCGCCGGGAGGCGGCCGACGCTGGTTCGGGCGTTCAATGTGTTGCGGCAGTATCCGGTCGACGCGGTGGCCGAGGCGTGGTCGACCATGCAGCGTCAGTTGGCTCCCGGCGGGCTGATCATCGACGGTACATGCGACGAGCTCGGTCGGCTGTGCTGCTGGGTGCTACTCGACGCCGACGGTCCGCTGAGCCTCACCATGGCGTGCGACCCGTTCGCCATCGAGCGCCCGTCCGATCTGGCCGAACGGCTGCCGAAGGTGCTGATCCATCACAACGTCGAGGGCCAGCCCATCCATACGCTGCTGACGGCGGCTGACCGCGCCTGGGCCACCGTCGCGGGCCACGGCGTCTTCGGTCCGCGGGTCCGCTGGCGCGCAATGCTGGATACACTGCGGGACAGCGGTTTTCCGGTCGATCCGCCGCGCAGGCGGATGCGTGACGGCGTCCTTACGGTGCCGTGGCCAGCCGTGGCTCCGCACTGACGGGTTCCGGCTCGGACACCTCGACCGTCGCCAGCGCGTCGTCGACGTCCTCGGCCAGCCTGATGTCCAGACCCCGGATCGGCGCGGCGGGCCTCAGCAGCGCGATGACCACATAGGTGACCAACGACGCCGCGAACGCGATGAACGTCGGCCATCCGTCGAACGACGCATCGATCATCCCGTTGGGGATGTACAGGATCGTGTTCTCGAGGCCGTACATAGTCGGCGTCATCACGAACAGCACCAAGCGCACCGAAAGGCCGACCACGATCGAGGTGATGGCCGCGACGGAAGTGCCTTTGCGCCAAATCAATCCGAGGATGAACGGCACCACCAGACACGCCAGCAGCAGATCGAACGCCAACGTCAGCAGGATGCCGGTCTGCTTGACGTAGATCGCGATCAGGATCGAGACGAGCGTCATCGGGACCATCGCGATGCGTGTGGCCCGCAGCAGCGGATCCCGCTGGCCCGGAACGTGTACGCGCCGAACGCCTCCCAGGTTGCGCACCGAGACGTTCGAGATCGCCAGGATGGCACCGTTGGCGGTGCTCATGGATGCCCCGACCAGCCCGCACAACACGATGATGGTCAAGAACAGCGGCGCGTACTGATCGAGCAGGACGAACAGGATCGGCCCGTCGAGCTCCTCGGGCATGAACGCCTTCGCCGAGAGCACGACGAGACCGAACGGCACGCAGATCGCCACGACGCCGGTGGCCGCGCTGAAACAGGCACGGCGTGCGGTCTCCGGGGACTTGGCCGCGAACACGCGCTGCATGAAGTCGATGGCCACGATGTCGCCGATGCCGAGCGCGACGAGCGTCGCCCAGTTGATCACTGCACCTTGTGCGGGATCGGTCATCTGGCCCATGTCGAAGGGGCCGGTGCCCTCGGCGATCGCGATGCCGTGGGTGGTGGCCATCCAGATGAGCAGGCCGACGGCGCCGATGAGGACCAGCGCCATCTGGATGATCGCGGTGTATGCGTCGGCGATCAGGCCGCCGGTGCCGGTGTAGGCCACCGCGAGCACCGCGATGATGACGGTGCCCAGCCAGTACGGGGCGCCGAGGAAGTAGTTGAAGAGGAACCCGCCCGCCACCAGGTTGCCGGCCACCAGGATGCAGAACCCCACGATCAGCATCACCGACGCGGCGACCTCGACGACGCGACCGAAACGCAGTCGGTAGTAGTCGGGGAAGGACGTCAGGCCCATCCGGTTCATCGGTTTGGCGAAGAACAGACCGGTGAAGAACAGACACAACGCGAGACCCAGCGGCAAGCAGGCGCCCGCCCAGAACCCGAACTCCGCCGCGAGGTCGGTGTTGCCGAGCGTGGCGTTGGTGTCGACGGCCGAACCCATCAGCGCGCCGCCGACCAGGATGAGCGGCAGGGTGCGACCACCGACCAGGAAGTTGGCGCTGTCGCCTGCGATTCGCTTGGATGCCAGGAAGCCGACCAGCACGACGAGGGCGATGCTGATTCCTACGCCGAGAAGAATCATGGGGAGTCTCCTAGAAACTAGGTTGGAGCCTCCCGGGCTTTTATCCCGCCGTGGAACGGCCGGCGTCGCTGCGCAACCGCTTGCGTCTCTCGGACCAGACCCGGCGAGCCGGCGGAACCCTAGGCGCGCCTCACACCACTGAATGTGAGTCGTCGATCAGACAAACTCGGATCCGTTACGGCGGTTCGCGCGTCGTGTTAACGGTGCGTTGCAGTTCCTTCACCGTCGAATCTGACGTTCTGCACGTATTTCCTGGATTTCGCCTGCCCCACCTCAAATTCGGCGGTGGCGCATTGCAGTTACCCCCTGCCGGGTTGGCGAATCGCTGCCAAGATATGGACTCAGGAGCCGGCCACGCTTTCCGGCGGGCTCCCCGGACGAGGTGCGTCGTACCCGGCTTGCGACAAGACGGCGCGTGAGGAGCCCCGTGACCGAGCAGAACGACAACCAACCACTCAACGCCGAAGGCGCATGGGCCCAGCAGGCCGAGGCGCGACTGTCGGAACGCCGCGAACGCGAGGAGATCGAGCGCAGCCTGGCCTATGGGCTCGAGGCGGCGCCGACGATCAACGACCGCCGGATCTCGACGTTCGTGCGCGGTGAGCTGCCCCATTTCGCCGGTGAACGCGGAACCTTCCTGAAATGTCCCTTCGTCGAGGACGTGAACCAGGTCGACGACGCCGAGGTGGCGATCTTCGGGGTGCCGCTGGACGCAGGGGCGACCTACCGGCCGGGCACCCGCTTCGGCCCGCAGGGCATCCGGCGCTCCACCAACCTGTTCGGCACCTACAACTACGAGTCGGGCGTGGACCTGCGCGAGCAGCTCAACATGGTCGACATCGGCGACGTGTTCACCATTCCGGGCAACCTGGAGAAGTCCTTCGACCAGATCAGCCAGGCCATGGCACACGTCGTGTCCAAAGGCGTCATGCCGGTGGTACTCGGCGGCGACCACTCGATCGGTTTCCCGACCATTCGCGGTATGACGCCGTATCTGGACGGCAACGTCGGCATCATCCACTTCGACCGCCACGTCGACACCCAGGAGTCCGACCTCGACGAGCGCATGCACACCACCCCGTGGTTCCACGCCACCAACATCAAGAACGCGCCTGCGACCAACCTGGTGCAGATCGGGATCGGCGGCTGGCAGGCGCCCCGCGCAGGCGTCAAGGTCGGTAGGGAACGCCAATCGACGGTGATCACGGTCGGCGACGTCGAGCGGGTGGGTGTCGAGAAGATCGCCGAGATGGCCCTCGAGATCGCATGGAAGGACGCCAAGGCGGTGTACCTGTCGTTCGACATCGACGTCATCGACGCCGGCTTCGTGCCGGGTACCGGCTGGCCCGAGCCCGGTGGTCTGCTCCCCCGCGAGGCGCTGAACCTGGTCAAGATGGTGTCCGAACCCGGCTTGGCCGGTATCGAGGTCGTCGAGTGCTCACCGCCGTACGACTGGGCGGAGCAGACGGCGCTGCTCAGCTCGCGGGTGATCCTCGACAGCCTGGCCGCGCAGGTGCGGTCCGGAAAGCTCGGCAACAAGGCCGCGTCGCTCGACCGTCACGCGTGGGGGCCGTAGCCCAGCGATTTGTGTGCGTTTAGGAGTGCTGAGCGCGCCGAAACGCACACAAATCGCGGAAAAGTAGGCTGGTCACCATGCGCGTGGCACTCGCACAGATCCGCAGCAGCACCGATCCGTCGGCCAATCTCGACCTGGTCGACGAATACACGCAGCGCGCCGCCGACGCCGGTGCGCGGCTGGTGCTGTTCCCCGAGGCCACGATGTGCCGGCTCGGCGTTCCGCTGGCCGCGGTCGCAGAGCCGCTGGACGGACCGTGGGCGAACGGCGTGCGACAGATCGCCGAGCGCGCAGGCATCGTCGTCGTCGCAGGCATGTTCACCCCCGCGGACGACGGCAGGGTGAAGAACACGCTGATCGCGGCGGGACCCGGAGTCGACGCGCACTACGACAAGATCCATCTCTACGACGCGTTCGGGTTCAGCGAGTCGGCCACCGTGGCGCCCGGACACGAGCCGGTGGTGATCACGGTCGACGGGGTCAGCGTCGGCCTCACGCTCTGTTACGACGTTCGCTTCCCCGAGCTCTACATCGAATTGGCCCGTCGCGGAGCACAACTCATCACGGTTCACGCGTCGTGGGGCACCGGCCCTGGCAAGCTCGAGCAGTGGACGCTGCTCGCCAGGGCCCGCGCGATCGACACCACCGGGTTCGTCGCCGCGGTCGACCAGGCCTATCCGGGCGACGAGATCGCCGCACTCGGTCCGGTCGGCGTCGGCGGCAGCGTCGTCGCCTCGCCGACGGGTGAAGTCCTCGCATCCGCAGGTGGCGACCCGTCCTTGGTCGTCACCGACATCGACCTCGCCGCCGCCCAAAAGGTGCGCGAAACCATCGCGGTGATGCACAACCGCGTGGACCACGCATGGGGTAAGGCAGAATCGCGGGGATGACAGACCCCTGGGACCCCCGGAACCAGCCGCCGCAGCGACCGCAGGCCCCGTACCCGCAGCCGCCCCAGCAGCAAGGCCCGCCGCCAGGGCCGCCGCCCGGCCACACCCCGCCACCGGCGCCGCCACAGGAAGAGCCTTCACCCAAGAAGGGTTTCCTCCGCGACCCTCTCTCGATCGTGCTGGTCTTCATCATCGTGGTGGCGGTGGTCGCGGGCATCCTGATCGGAATCGAGCTCTATGCCCGCAACGAGGGCGAGACCCGGGTCGCGAACGCCGTCGAGTGTCTTGTCGAAGACACGGCGGAGGTGTCGTTCGCTTTCATGCCGCCGTTCCTGATGCAGCACATGTCCCGCCACTACTCGAGCCTGCACATCGAGACGGCGGGGAACCAGATCCGCGATCTGCAGGGCATGAAGGCCGACGTCACGATCAAGGATGTGCGGCTGGCGGAGGACGCCGGCTCCGGTGGCGGCGGCACGATCGGGTCGCTCGTCGCGAAGATCGACTGGACCTCTGAGGGCATGACGCAGTCCATTCAGAACGCGATTCCGCTCGTCGGTTCCCTCGTCTCCGGCGTGACGACCAACCCATCCAGCGGCACCGTCGAACTGGAGGCGGCGCTCGGATCAATCGTGACAAAGCCCGAGGTCAGGAACGGCGCCCTCATACTGCAGGTGAAGGAGTTCACCGGACTTGGATTCACGCTGCCGCGTGAGACCATCCAGCCCGCACTCGATTCGCTCACCTCGCAGCTGACGCAGGAACTGCCCTTGGGTATCAAGGCGGACTCGGTGAAGGTCACCGAAAACGGTGTCGAGTCTCAGTTCTCGACCCAGAACGCGACGATCCCCAAGAGCGAACAGGATTCGTGCTTCGCGAGCATCTGACGGTCAGTCGTCGGGGTTGTTCCATCGAAAACTGTTGATGTACTTGCCCATATCCATGGCGAGTTGCATGTTGACGCCCGAAGGATGGCCCGTGCCGAAGTCCCTGGTGAATTCGTGGTACGGCCCGACCGCGGCACCGACCAACACATAGTCGTACTTGATCGCGGCCATGATGAGCACTCGCAGATGGGTGAACGTGCTGCCGGCATCCTGCGGATACTCGTCTGCGACGACGCCGTACCCGGGTTCGTATCCGACCATGGCGTTGGGGATTTCGTAGTCGATTGTCGCGTTCGGATACTTCTCGTTGAGCAGGCCGAGGACGATCTCCTTCGGTGTACGGCCGTCCGCAGGCATACCGAACAGCGCCATCGTCCCGGTGTCGCCGCCGGTGAATTTCAGATCGACACCGTCGTCGGCGAGCGACGCCTCGTATGCCGTTCCCGAGCCGGGATACTGAACCGAGAACCGACCATCCGGTGAGATGAAACGCGGATAGGATTCGATCGGTTCGCCGATCGGTGGCCGCCCACAGTCCGGTGGGCACACATACGCCGGCGGGGCGGGTGTGGCCACCAGCGCGATCGTAACGCCTACTCCCGCAACGACTGCCACGGCGACGCCCAGTTCCGTTAGCAGTCGCCTGTTGGACGTTCCGCGTACCGCATCCACATCCCCGTCCGCCGCGGCGCGACGCGCAACGCGCGATGCCCGCGAGGTCGCGTGCGCGGCGACGCCGCAGTTGGGACAGAACGGCATCTCGGGTACGACGGTGTTGCACTGCGGACAGAGTTCGCGCGCGTTCGGGTCGACCGGTTCCTGCTGCTCGTTGATGAGAGCCTTCTGCACGCCGATCCGTAGTGCGATCAGCGCGAGCACGGCGAACAGGAAGTACAGCCCGAACTGCAGAAGTAGCGGAATCTGCTCGAGATCCATGATCGCGACGGCGCCGTACAGACCCACTGTCACCAGAACACTGACGGCGATGACGGACCGCCGGCCGAACCACAGTGCGACGCCGACCAATCCGCCCAGTGCCGCCGACGCCACCGGCACCGCGATGACCTGAATTCCCGCCTGGAGGGCGAGGTTGTCGATCGGACGGGGGCCCGCGGTAACCCCCGTCTCGAACAGCGGCGCCAACCGGGTCAGCGTCCACGCGGCAGTGAACATGGTCGCACCGAAGGCCCCGATCACGAAGCCGTCCAACGATTCCGACGCTTTCGGTCGCACCAGCCGCATCACCGTCGCCGGGATCATCGAGAGAATCCCGAACCCGACCGGGACCGCGAACGTGGAAACAATGTCGAACCAGGTCAGCTTGTAGTTGGCGTTCACGAATGCCACGGCGGCGGGATCAGCAAGCAGGGCGCCCGTCACGTAGGCCCAACCGACACCGAGGACGATCCCGAGTGCGGCCGTCAGTACGAGCGTCTTTCTCGGCAGGTCGTCATCGACCTCCGACTCGTGCAGATAGAGCACGAAAAGCAGCGGAAGGCCGAGCGCCCCGACCGTGATCAACGGTGCCTGCCAGCCCAGCAGGGCGAAGGCGGTCAGAACGAGGAACAGCAGTCCCAGCCCTACGCGGAACGGGGGCAGCGATCGCTTCGGCAGGTGCGGGAACAGCGACGTCGCCACCGACGGCAGCAGAGTGGACTCGCTGGGCGTCGCCGCGTACGCCCGTCGCCTCCGCGTGGCTCCCTGGCGCGCGCCGCAGTGTCCGCAGAACGCCCCTTCGGGTACTTCGGTTTCGCACGCCCGGCAGACCATGGTGGTTGCGTCACCGGGGCTGGTCACCGAGGCGATATTCCCTTCTGGATCTCCAAGAAATTCTGGGCGAGGTTGTAGACGTCGGGGGTGCCCAAGCCTGACACCAGGTCATAGCCGGGGCCGGCGAAGTCGACCGCATTGCCTCCGCGAACGATATCGCGGAACCCGGGCAGACTCGCACCTTCGGCGACGCGATACAGCATCGCGTTGGCATTCCCGATCGGACGACCGCCGTTGGCCTCGAGGTACTGGTTCATCAGCACCGTCATCGCGGCCCAGATCGGCGCGGCCTGCGACGTGCCACCGCCGAGCACCTCGGCCTGCTTGTAGATGAATCTGACACCGGTGAACGGATCGGCGACGGCGGAGACGTCGGGCGACAGGCGACGCCCCTCGGTGTCGCGGTCGGCGCTCAGCCGCTGCTGCCATCGCGGACGTTCGAACAGCGTCGACACCCCGCCACTGGTGCCCTGCGAAAGGGGGGAGTCCACCCAGGCGTATTCACCCACCCACTGTCCTCGGGGGGTCGTCGACAGCGTGGTGCCGCCGACCGTCGTCATGTTCGGTATCGACGAAACCGCATCCAGCCCAATGTCATCCGGGCCCGGAGGCGCCGACCAGTCCTCGCCGCTCTTGCACTCCAGTCCCGCGGTGTCGCCGCTCGCATCGAATGCCGAGGTGCCGCGCCGCTGCGCCGCGACCAGGGCGGCTTGCACCGGCGCCAAATCCGCTGCGGTGATCAGCTTTTCGCAGCCCCATCCGATCGAAAGGCTCCACACCGCTCCGGGGAACTGCTCATCGACCTCTTCGAACAACTTACCGATCTTCTCGTACGCGCCGTCACCCTCGACCGTGGGGCGGGCGTTGACGACGACCAGCTTCGCATCCGGCGCAATCGCATGCGCGACTTGAAGATCCATCGCGGTTTCGCCGTGCTCCTCCGTCGGCTTCCCGCCGACGATCTCGGGAGTGAAGCGGGGCAGGCCGGACGTATCGGCGAAGAGGTCGAGGTCCGCTTGGTCGGCACTGTCGAACGCGAAGAAGACAATCGTCGCCCCCTCGCCGGTGAAGCCCTGTTCGGCCAGTGGGGTGGCGTTGTAGGCCTGCAGCAGACCCTCAGGCGTCAAACCGCCCCAGCGCACGTCGAGGGGCAGGAACCCGGGACTCGCCGTGTGGTGCGGTGTGTAGCCGTTGATCCGGCCCATCTCAGACACGACGCCGCGCAGCGGTGACGGTATCGACGGCTGGTGCGTGGACGCGTAGAACACCTGTCCCTTGCGTCCGCGGTAGTCGTGGATCGGTACGTCGAACGCCCGCGCCATATCCGGCGCAGCGCCCTCGACCACCGCCCAGCCGTCGTCGGGACGCGCGCGGACCCATAGTCCGGCGTCAGCGGCCCAGTGGGTCAGCGCGGACGCCTGGGTGGGGTCGGCGAGCGTGACGGTCACCTGCGCGTCGCCTGCCTGCGAGGGCCCCAGATCGGAGGAACTCGCAAGCAGCGACGCGTAGGGACCCGTGATCGCATCGGCGGATTGCCGTGCGCAGGCTGCGCCGGAAGTGACGATCAGCGCCGCTGCCGCGAGCGCCGAGAGCCGGCGCACCGTCTCAGTGGTGACCCGGCAGGCTGTGATGCCCAGGGGCTTGCGTGCCCGCCGGCGGCGCAGTGACGTTCGGCGAGAACGGGTTCGGCGAGTTGGGATCGATGCGTGGCGCATTCTCCGTCGGCGCGACCGTAGCGGAAGGCGACGTCGTCGTGGTGGTGGTCGTGGTGGTCGTCGAGGTCTCCGGCGCCTTCTCCTCTTCCTTCGCGCACGAGGCGGTGAAGAAGCCCATAGCGGCGATCGCGGTGAGTCCCGCAACCGTGGAAGCCTTGCGAAGCAAACGTTTTTGCGTAGTCATGTCGTACACCATAACCCATGTTACCTGCGTAATGTGTGGTAACTGTGCACGGACATGCAACTTTGGCACACTTATAAGATGTACTTAGCAAACCCTTTTAGTTTGCGTAAATAGTCATGTGTGCTGGTCGAGTCCTTCCAGCACGGATCGAGTCCCTGACAACCCTAGCCGCGTGGCTCCGGCGTCGAGCATCGACAACGCATCTGCCGTCGTCCGGATGCCACCACTGGCCTTGACCTCGACGTCAGGACCCACGGCCGCGTACATCAGCTCCACCGCCTGTACCGACGCGCCGCCCGCGGGATGGAAACCCGTGGAGGTCTTGACGAAGTTCGCCCCGGCATCCGCGGCGGCCCGGCAAGCGGAGCGCAGTGCCTGCTCCCCCACGATGCTGAGCAACGCCGCGGACTCCACGATGACCTTGAGCACGACATTCGCGTCGATGGCCGCCCGGACCGCGGCGACGTCGGCTTCCACCGCGGCGAAGTCGCCGGAAACCGCGGCTCCGACGTCGATCACCATGTCGATCTCGGCGGCCCCCGCCGCCATTGCAGTGCGCGCCTCTTCGGCCTTGATGGCCGGAAGGTGCTTACCCGACGGGAACCCCACGACGGCGGCGATGGGCCGCTGCCCGGCGCCCGACCGCTTCGCGGCGGTGACCATGGACGGCGACACGCACACCGCATACACCCCGAGTTCGGCGGCTTCCTCGACGAGACGCGCGACGTCGGATTCGGTGGCTTCGGGTTTGAGGAGGGTGTGATCGATCAGCGCGGCCACGTCGGCGCGACGGTAGCGCTGCCGCGACGGCATCTAGAACGGTTCCTCGGTGCCGCCCGGGTTGCAGCCAGTCGCCAACAGCGTGGTCTGGTCGACTTCCGGTCGCCACGGCTCCAAATTCCAGCTGACCTTGCCCGGCGCGCCTCGTTCGGCGAACTCCCAGTGGCAGACGAACTGGTCCCACATCCCTGGCAGATCGGCGTCCGGAGACAGCGCCAGGACCTCGGCCCACGCCTGGTTGACCAATGCGGCGGTGGCGACGGTCGAGGCCTGACGCCCGGCGGGCGTCGGATACACACGCAGGCTGGATAGGTCGCCCCATTTGGCCCACTCGACGTGATCGACGTACGGCGGCGGGGGCGGCGGTTCGGCGGAGGCGGCCGGCGCGCAGACGAGGGGTACGAGAACCGTTGCTGCGGCGACCGCTGAACGCAGATGACGCATCGGCGATCTAACGGGACTTGCCCTGGATCTCCAGGATCTTGGGCCGCACGTCGACGAGATAGATGCCCGTGGCGACCGCAGCTATCGCGACTGCGAAAACTGAAACACCTGCGAGACTGGTGAGCAGTGCGAAAGCACCTGCGGCGCCGAGGATTAGCAACCAAACCGGCTTGGTGAGTTTGCCCGCCGCGGTATACGCGTCCGGCCGTTGCATGGCGGCGTGAACGAAGGCGTACAGGGTGAAAGCCAACACCACCACGGCCAAAAGCAAGAGGACGTAACCCGCCAGAGTTTGGAGCTCCACACTCCAAGCGTATGCGGGCTACGTCCCCGGGTCGACTCTGAGTCGCCCAACTGGGCGACTCAGAGCCGAAATGCTACTTCTGCGTGACCTTCTTGGCAGCAGCCTTCTTGGCCGGAGCCTTCTTGGCCGGAGCCTTCTTGGCCGGGGCCTTCTTGGCAGCGCTCTTCGCAGGTGCCGCGGCCTTCTCGGCCTTCTTCGGCAGCTCGACGCCGACCAGCTTGGCGGCGCGCTCGCCGACCGCGCGGGTCTGCGAAGCGACGTTGCCCAGCGCCTCCTGGGTCAGCTCGACGGCCTGGTCCGAGTAACGCTCGACGCGACCGGCGGCCTCTTCGAGAGCGGGCTGGCTGCGCAGGCGCTCCAGGGCGGCCTCGCCACGCTCGACGAGCTTGTTGTACGACGACTGCGCGGCCTCGGCGTAGCTCTCGGCGAACTTGCGCAGTTCCTCCGAGCTCAGCCGCTCGCGAAGGTCACCGAACTGCGTCGGCAGGTCCTCCTGCAGCTTCGTGACGCGGGCGCGGGTCTCCTCCACGCGGGTCTCGGCGTCGGTCCGGGCCTCGCCGGCACGCTCACGCAGAGTCGCGACGATCTCGTTGACGCGCTCCAGCGCCAGATCGGCGGCGCCGACCGCGGCAAGCAGCGGGGCCTTCAGGTCGTCAGCGGTGGGCTGGCTCTTGCTCGTGGCCTTCTTAGCCATGGGGGTGATTCCTTTCATCTTCTTCTTGGAGATTTGGTGTTGTGCTTCCGACTAATTCGGGTGTCGAGATGGTCTGGTCAGTCGTCGGCTCCTCGTCGGTCTGGATACCTGCGGCGTCGTTCTTTTGCGCCTCGTTCTGTTGAACAAACGACGTGTAGATCTCGAGCAGCACCTGCTTCTGCCGCTCCGTGATCGCCGTGTCGGTGATGATGACGTCGCGGACTTGGTTGTTCTCGCTGGGTTCCAGAATCCCGGCCCTGATGTAGAGAACTTCCGCGGACACTCGGAGTGCCTTGGCGATCTGGTTGAGCACGTCGGCGGAGGGTTTGCGCAATCCCCGCTCGATCTGGCTGAGATAGGGATTGCTGACGCCGGCCTTCTCGGCCAACTGCCGCACCGATACCTGCGCTGCCTCGCGTTGCGTACGGATGAAGGTGCCGATGTCCTGCGCAGCGTTGGACACAACAGCGGCGATATTTTCATCCTGCGACACGCGCGTGACCCCCTCGTGCGTCGGGTAACCGGTTAGCGACAAGCCCTACCGTACGACGGGGTGCTAACTTTTGCAAGCACTAGTTAGCGCAGGTCAGAAGAGTAGCTGGGCTATCGAATAGATGGCCAGGCCCGCCAGCGAACCCACCACGGTGCCGTTGATACGGATGAATTGCAGGTCACGGCCGACGTGCAATTCGATGCGGCGACTGGCCTCGTCGGCGTCCCACCGCTCGATCGTCTCGGTGATGATCGCTGTGATCTCCGCCCCATATTCGGTGACCAGGTGTTGGGCCGCCCGAATGATCCAGTTGTCGACTTTGTCGCGCAGGTCGGCGTCGTCGCGCAGCGACTCGCCGATATGCACGACGGAGTCGGCGATCCGCGTCCTCAGCGCCGACGACGGATCGTCGACCGACTCGAGGAATATCCGCTTGGCGGTGGCCCACGCCGTCTCGGCGGCCTTGGCGACCTCGTCGCGGGCCATGATCTGTTCCTTGACGTTCTCGGCGCGCGCGATGGTGGCGTCGTCGTGCTGCAGGTCGTCGGCGAACTCGAACAGGAACCGGGTGGCCGAGCGACGGAGTTCGTGCTCGGGATTGCGCCGCACCTTGTCGGTGAAGTCCATCAGCTCGCGGTGGATGCGGTCTCCGACGAGGTGATCGACCCAGCGGGGCGACCACGTGGGCGAATCGCGCTCGACGACCCGCTCGATGATGTCGCCGGCGTTGAGCGACCACTGGAAGGCCCGGTCGGCGAGCAGTTGCAGCAGCGCCTCCTGACGCCCTTCGGCGAGCAACGAGGCGAGCACCCGCCCGATCGGCGGTCCCCATTTCGGTTCGGCAATGCGCTTGACGATCATCCGATCCAGCACGTGCTGCACGTCCTCGTC
The DNA here is from genome assembly GCF_025822765.1 of Mycobacterium barrassiae. Lineage (GTDB taxonomy): Bacteria > Actinomycetota > Actinomycetes > Mycobacteriales > Mycobacteriaceae > Mycobacterium > Mycobacterium barrassiae. The sequence continues at coordinate 41,285 of NZ_JACKUK010000036.1, forward strand.
GCGCAGCATCTCGACCAGAACCCTTAACACCGTTGATGTTTCGGCCGCGACTCGCTCGGCGTGCGACGGTTCGGACAGCCACTTGCCCAGCCGCCCCGCGACCTGCGCGTCGCGCAGTTTGGTCTCGACGACCTCCGCCGACATGAAGTTCTCCCGGACGAACGTGCCCAGGCCCTCGCCGAGTTGGTCCTTCTTGCGCTTGATGATCGCGGTGTGTGGGATCGGGATCCCCAACGGGTGCTTGAACAACGCCGTGACCGCGAACCAGTCCGCCAGCGCGCCGATCATGCCCGCTTCGGCTGCGGCACGGACATAACCGACCCACCCCGCCGCCGTGCCGGTGGACTGGGCCCAGGTGCAGACCAGGAAGATCACCGTGGCGCCGAGCAGGAACGACAGCGCGACGAGCTTCATCCGGCGCAGGCCGTGTCGGCGCTCGGCATCCGCGGCGCTGTCGGCCCCTGCGAGGGACTCGGCGAAGCTCCGCTTCGGCGCGGTCGGCAACTGCGTCATCGCCCGTGCGCCGACATTCGGTCTGTGTGCCACCCCTCCATCATCCGCTACGTCCGGAGTGGCGGGCCGAGCCGACAACGCTCAGAGCCAAGATCGCCCGTACTATCGAGGGGAACTAGGGAATGGATTACGGCGATCGTGGCACAACAAACCTCGTCCGTCGCGGTCAAGACCGATGGCCGCAAGCGGCGCTGGCACCAGCACAAGGTGGAGCGGCGCAATGAACTGGTGGACGGCACCCTGGAGGCGATTCGACGCCGCGGCAGCAACGTCAGCATGGACGAGATCGCCGCAGAGATCGGTGTGTCCAAGACGGTGCTCTATCGCTACTTCGTCGACAAGAACGATCTGACGACCGCGGTGATGATGCGGTTCGCGCAGACCACTCTGATCCCGAACATGGCCGCCGCGCTGTCGTCGAACCTCGACGGTTATGACCTGACCCGGGAGATCATCCGGGTGTACGTCGAAACCGTGGCCTCCGAGCCGGAGCCGTACATGTTCGTCATGGCCAACAACTCGGCAAGTAAGAACAAGGCCGTCGCGGACTCCGAGCAGATCATCGCCCGCATGCTCGGCGTGATGCTGCGCCGCCGGATGGCCGAGGCGGGGATGGATACCGGCGGCGCGTCGGCGTGGGCGTTCCACACCGTCGGCGGTGTGCAGTTGGCGACGCACTCGTGGATGTCGAACCCCCGCATCACCTCCGACGAGCTCATCGACTATCTGACGATGCTGTCCTGGAGCGCGCTGTGCGGCATCGTCGAGGTCGGCGGCTCGCTGGAGAAGTTCCGCCAAATGCCCCATCCGTCACCGGTGCTCCCGCCGAAAAAGCTTGACTGACTGCATGAGCGAGTCCGATCTCCCGTCGCTGTGGACGCACGAGCCGCATATCCATCTCGAGTTCCGCCACGGCGACAAGGTCGCCGACATCGACACCAGCGCCACGCCGGGATTCAAGGGCAACAAGGCTGACGCGCCGGCGTTGCAGGCCGAACGCAACCAGCGATTCGCCGACCTGCAGGAGATGCTGTACGCCAACAGTCGTTCCGGCGACCACAGGTCGATACTGCTGGTGCTGCAGGGTATGGATACCGCGGGCAAAGGTGGAATCGTCAAACACGTTGTCGGAGCTGGTAATCCACAGGGTATTCGGTACACCAGCTTCGGTAGGCCGACCGAGGAGGAGCTCTCGCACGACTTCCTGTGGCGCATCCGCAAGGCGCTGCCGGGTGCAGGTCAGATCGGCGTCTTCGACCGCAGCCATTACGAGGATGTGCTGATCGTGCGAGTGCACAACCTGGTGCCACCGGATGTGTGGGGCGCGCGCTACGACGAGATCAACGCGTTCGAGAAGGAACTCGTCGACAGCGGTATGACCCTGATCAAGGCGGCGATGTTCGTTTCGCTCGACGAGCAGAAGGAGCGCTTGGCAGAGCGGCTCGAGCGTCCCGACAAGTACTGGAAGTACAACCCGGGAGACATCGACGAACGGCTGAAGTGGCCGCTGTACCAGGAGGCATACCAAGCGCTGCTGGACAAGACGTCGACGGATTACGCGCCGTGGCATGTGATTCCGTGTGATCGCAAGTGGTACTCGCGATTGGCCATCACGGAACTGTTGATCGAGGCCCTCAAGGGACTCGACTTGTCTTGGCCGCCCGCCGATTTCGATGTCGAAGCGGAGAAGAAGCGGCTAGCAGAGGCCTAACCTTCATCGGGCGGGAACCGCCGAATGTAACGTGATGGCGCGAAATCGGCCGAAATCCCGCCACCTGGTTACACCCGACGGCGCTCAGTACGTATAGAAGCCCTGGCCCGACTTCTTACCCAGCCGCCCGGCCTCGACCATGCGCAACAACAGCGGTGGCGGAGCGTAATTCGGGTCCTTGTACTCCTCGTACATCGAGTCGGCGATCAGCTTCATGGTGTCGAGGCCGATCAGGTCGGACAGTCGCAGCGGGCCCATCGGATGCGACAGCCCCGCCACGATCGCAGTGTCGATGTCCTCGACCGAAGCCACCCCTGCCTCCGCCATCCGGATCGCCGACAACAGATACGGCACCAGCAGCGCGTTCACGATGAAACCCGAGCGGTCACCGCAGCGCACCACCTTCTTGCCCAAGACTTCACTCGCGAACTGTTCGACGCGCGCAATCGCCGCATCGGACGTGACGAGCGTGTTGACGAGTTCGACCAGCGGCAGCACCGGCACCGGGTTGAAGAAGTGCAGCCCGAGCACCCGCGACGGATTCTTAGTCGCCGCAGCGATTTTCATGATCGGGATGCTCGACGTGTTCGATGCCAGCACCGCGTCGGGATCGGTGATGATCTCGTCGAGCTGGGCGAAGATCTTGCCCTTGACGGCCCCGTCCTCGACGACGGCCTCGATCACGAGCTGACGATCTGAAAGGTCGGCGAGGTTCGTCGTGAACGACAGCCGCGCCAGCGCAGCGTCGCGATCGGCTTCGGACAGCTTGCCCTTGCTCGCGGCGCGCTCCAACGACCCTGTGATGCGCTTGCGACCCGCGTCGAGCAACGCGTCGGTCGGTTCGTACACGACGACATTCGCGCCGGCCTTTGCCGACACCTCGATGATCCCCGAGCCCATCTGCCCGGCCCCGACGACACCTACCCGTTCGATACTCAATTCACCTTCTCCTCAAAGCATCAGGCCCCGCCCAATATAAGGACGGGGCCTGATGACAAGCCGTTGGGCCTCGTGAGCCTACTAAGCCTGGTCTAGTGACTCCGGCTGGCCGGTTCCACTTCGCAAGCTCAGTGGAACTGACCCTCTTCGGTCGACCCCGCCAGCGCAGTGGTCGAGCTGGTCGGGTCGACGGTGGTGGCGATCCGGTCGAAGTAGCCGGCGCCGACCTCGCGCTGGTGCTTCGTCGCGGTGTAACCCCGCTCCTCGGCGTCGAATTCGCGCTCCTGCAGCTCGACGTAGGCGCTCATCTGGTTGCGGGCGTAGCCGTAGGCCAGATCGAACATCGAGTAGTTCAGCGCGTGGAAGCCGGCCAGCGTGATGAACTGGAACTTGAAGCCCATCGCGCCGAGCTCCTTCTGGAACTTCGCGATCGTCGCGTCGTCCAGGTGCTTCTTCCAGTTGAACGACGGCGAGCAGTTGTAGGCGAGCATCTGGTCGGGGAACTCGCTCTTGACGCCCTCGGCGAACTTCTTGGCGAGCTCGAGGTCCGGGGTGCCGGTCTCCATCCAGATCAGATCGGAGTACGGCGCGTAGGCCTTGGCGCGCGCGATGCACGGCTCCAGGCCGTTCTTCACCCGGTAGAAGCCCTCGGCGGTGCGCTCACCGGTGATGAACGGACGGTCGCGCTCGTCGACATCGGAGGTGATGAGCGTCGCGGCCTCGGCATCGGTACGGGCGATGACGACCGTCGGCACGTCGGCGACGTCGGCGGCCAACCGGGCCGAGGTGAGCGTGCGGATGTGCTGCTGGGTCGGGATGAGCACCTTGCCACCGAGGTGGCCGCACTTCTTCTCCGAAGCCAGCTGATCTTCCCAGTGCGACCCCGCGACGCCTGCGGCGATCATTGCCTTCTGCAGCTCATAGACGTTCAGTGCGCCACCGAAGCCGGCCTCACCGTCGGCCACGATCGGGGCGAGCCAGTTCTCGACGGAGGTGTCGCCCTCGACCTTGGCGATCTCGTCGGCGCGCAGCAGGGCGTTGTTGATGCGGCGGACCACCTGCGGCACCGAGTTGGCCGGATACAGGCTCTGGTCGGGGTAGGTGTGGCCGGACAGGTTCGCGTCACCGGCGACCTGCCAACCGGACAGGTAGATGGCCTTCAGGCCCGCGCGCACCTGCTGAACGGCCATGTTGCCGGTCAGGGCGCCCAGCGCGTTGACGAACTCCAGGTCGTGCAGCTGGTTCCACAGCACCTCGGCGCCGCGACGGGCCAGCGTGTGCTCCTCGACCACGGAACCCTGGAGGGCCACCACGTCGGTCGGGGTGTAGGTGCGCTCGACACCCTTCCACCGCGGGTTGGTGTCCCAGTCGTGCTGGATCTGCTCGGGTGACTTCGGCGTTCCGACGGTGGACATTGGTGCTCCTTCGAGTTCACATCGCTGTGCATAGCTGGCGGTGGCCGGCTTGCTAATCCTCAAACAACTTTCACGTTGCGCTTATTCGAGGATGCACTACGACATATGCGCAGGTCCAGTCGCTGTGATTGCCAATTTTCGCCAAGCCTTCACCGCATGTTGCGAACTTTGCGAAGGCAGCTATTACCTGAACCGGTTCAGTTGCTACTCGCCAGTAGCACGTTTGCGCACGTCAGTACGGTCGTACTGTTAAAACGGACGGAGTCAGAGCGCGAAGATCGATGCGACGGCTTTGGTCTCGTCGCCGACGGCATATGTGAGCGTTGTAACAGTGCGATCCACCAATTCGGGACCGAATTTGTCCGTCGAACCCGGCGGGTGCACATGGGTGATGATTTCCAGCTTGTCCCCGAGTCCGACCGGCGCATCGTGCTCGATCGTGACCCGCAGCGGCGCCTCGAGCAGTTCGGGTGCGCTGAACAGATAGTCCTCGACCACCGACCAGTACACCGAGTTGTTCATGTGGTCGAAGATGTCGATGTCGCTGACGCGAACCGGATAATCGCGAATCGCATCCGCATCCTCGCGGCTGCCGGGCTTCAGATAGGGCTTCCACCGCAGCCGATCGATATCGGTGGTGCGACGCAGTCCTTCGAGGAAGTCGTCGGAGATGCGCGCGGGCCCCTGCGTCTCCTGATTGATGTTGATCCAGAACGCCTCGGACTCCATCAGGCCGCCCTTGCGCCCGTCGACGCGGACCCGCATCTCGCACCACCGGTTGGAGGTGCCCGAGCACCAGCGCCGCAACCGAAGCATGTCCTTGAACTCGATGGGCCTGATCAGGTCGACCATCGTGCGCCGGACAATCCAGAGCGGATGGGTCTCCTCGTAGCCCATCTCACGCAGTTGATCGGATCCGACGTCCTGGATGTGCCTGGTGGCCGCATCGAACTTGAGCCTGCCCGCCCGATCGACGTCGGCGACCCGCAGCGGCCACTCGACATCGAAGACGTCGGGGTGCGGATCGGGAACAGGCATCATCACCTTCGCCAGACCCGTGCTGCTTTCCATGTCGCACGATCCTGCCACAGCCAAGGTTCTGCCAAGAATGCGAAGGCCCCGTTCGCAGGGTTGTTAGGCTGGCTGACGTGGCGAAAACGTACGTCGGATCGCGCGTTCGGCAACTTCGCAACGAACGCGGCTTCAGCCAGGCCGCACTTGCGCAGATGCTCGAGATCTCGCCGAGCTATCTGAACCAGATCGAGCACGACGTCCGACCGCTCACCGTGTCGGTGCTGCAGCGCATCACCGAGGTGTTCGGGGTGGACGCGACGTTCTTCGCCTCCGAGGACGACACCCGGCTGGTCGCCGAGTTGCGCGAGGTGACCCTGGATCGCGACGTGGCCATCGACGTCGACCTGGCCGAGATCGCCGATATGGTCAGCTCGCATCCGGCGCTCGCCCGCGCGATGGTCAATCTGCACCGCCGGTACCGGTTGACCGCCGCACAGCTGGCGGCCGCGACCGAGGACAGATACGCCGACAGCAGCGGGTCTGGCGCGATCACCATGCCGCATGAGGAAGTCCGCGACTACTTCTACCAGCGGCAGAACTACCTGCACGAACTCGATACCGCCGCCGAGGACCTCACCATCCGGATGCGGATGCACCGCGCCGAACTCACCCGCGAGCTCGCCGACCGGTTGACCAGGGTGCACGGCGTACACATCCGGCGACGAGCAGACCTGGGCGGCAACGTATTACATCGCTACGACCCGAACTCCAAGACGCTGGAGATCAGCGACCACCTGTCCTCGGGGCAGACGGTGTTCAAGATGGCCGCCGAGCTGGCCTACCTGGAGTTCGGCGATCTGATCGACAGGCTGGTGGACGAGGGCAACTTCACCAGCGACGAGTCCACCGTGCTCGCCCGGCTCGGGCTGGCCAACTACTTCGCCGCCGCAACGGTGTTGCCCTACGGGCAATTTCACGAAACCGCGGAGAACTTCCGGTACGACGTCGAGCGCCTTTCGGCGTTCTACTCGGTCTCCTTCGAGACGATCGCGCACCGCCTGTCCACGCTGCAGCGTCCCTCGATGCGGGGGGTGCCACTGTCGTTCGTACGGGTCGATCGCGCGGGGAACATGTCAAAGCGGCAGTCCGCCACCGGCTTTCACTTCTCGTCCAGCGGGGGAACGTGTCCCCTGTGGAATGTTTACGAGACGTTCGCGAGCCCCGGCAAGATTACGGTGCAAGTCGCGCAGATGCCCGACGGGCGCAACTACATGTGGGTGGCCCGCACGGTCGAGCGACGCGCGCACCGGTACGGCCAGCCGGGCAAGACGTTCGCGATCGGCCTCGGATGCGAGCTCCGCCATGCCCACCGGCTGGTCTACTCGGAAGGTCTCGATCTGTCCGGGCACAATTCGACGCCGATCGGCGCTGGCTGTCGCGTCTGCGAACGCGACAACTGTCCGCAGCGAGCCTTCCCCGCGCTGGGCCGGGCGCTGGACCTCGACGAGCATCGCAGCACGGTGTCGCCCTATCTGGTCAAGCAGACCTAGACTCGATTCGGTGAGCTCAATTGAGCCGGCACGCATCGCGCCCGGCGGATTCAAGGAACTCGGACCCCTGAATTGGGTCATTGCAAAGATCGGCGCCAGGGGGATCCGGGCGCCGCGGTTCAGCCTCGTCAATGTGCTTGGCCAACATCGGCTTCTGTTCTTGGCTTGGCTGCCCTACAGCCTCATGTTGCTGGGAGCGCTGTCCAAGCTGCCCGTGAAGGACGCCGAGGTCGTGATCCTGCGCGTCGGTCACCTCCGCAACTGCGAATACGAACTGCAGCAGCATCGTCGCCTGGCCCGTAGTCGCGGCCTCGGCCCCGACATCCAGTCCAAGATCTTCGAGGGTCCCGACGCCGAGGGCCTGACCGAGCGCCAACGCGCACTGATCACCGCCACCGACGAGTTCGTCGTCACCCGTGGCGTATCCCCCGAGACGTGGGCGGTGTTGGCCAGGCACCTCACCAAGCCACAGCTCATCGAGTTCTGCCTGCTGGCCGCGCAGTACGACGGGCTTGCGGCGACGATCACCACGCTCAAGGTGCCGCTGGATTTTCCCGACTAAGCCCGCAGAGCGTCCACAGTTCGTGGGCATTCGACAGGTGCGCGGCAACCCCGTCGGAATCGGCGGCGAAGAAGCCGGCTTGAAGGCGCTCGCCGACCGCGGGACTCGCCACCCAGTCGAGCACCGTTGCCTTGGAAGCGGATTCGAACGGCTCCCGCATCGTGAACACCGCGCCGACAAGATCAGCGAGATATCATGCCGCAGAGGGCATCTCGACCGTCGTCAGGAAATCCAGATGCGCCCTTAGATCGAGTCCACACCAGTCCAGGAAGTCGACCGCCGACGGCGCGTCGCTGAAGTAGCCCAGGTCGCACGGATAGGAGCCCAGCAGCTCGGACCACACGGCCTCGGCCAGGTTCACAACCGTCTGCCGCTCGTCGGGCTCCCATTGCGGCAACCGCGCTTTCAGGTCGGCCAGCCGGAAGTCGAATACCGGCGCATCGGTCTGCAGCATCACCTCGATGAGCCGCGGGAAGAAATGCCGCAGCGAATCGTCGTCGAGTGACATGACGTGGACGGCAATCAGTTGCGGCTGCGACACCGACCTCAGTGGTGTGGCCCGGATGGATTCGGACGTCCATTCGGGTCCGCATTGCTCACACACTGAGATATTCGCCGGGAACCGATAGCGCGCGAACCGCTCGTAGATCAGCTCAACGCTGGCGGATGCGGTCACGCGAACCCCCCATGCGCCAATATGAGCCGTTGGCCAGCAGCAGTCGCCGCCGCCAGTTCATCGACTGACTATAGGTACGTGACTCCGAGGACCACCAGCGACAGCAGCACCGGCGACACCGGCAACGCCAGTAGGAACGCGGCCCAGACGTCGGACTTGCGCTTATAGGCGCGCCAGCCGAGCGCGCCGACGACGGCTCCCACGACAAACGATGTCGCGGCGACCACCAACACCCAGGAGCTGATCGTCGCCGTCGACGTGGCAGCCGTGATCCCGCCCAGCCACAGGATGTGACCGAGCACCAATCCGCCGATCGCGGCGACCCAGATCGCGGCTCTCAAAAGTTGATCATGTGGCCGGCCAAGCCGTGGAAGCACTCCTGCAGCGCCTCCGACAGCGTCGGGTGGGTGTGCACGTTGCGGGCCAGTTCGTTGACGGTCAGGTCCCACTTCTGCGCCAGGGTCAGCTCGGGCAACAGTTCGGAGACGTCATGTCCGATCAGGTGCCCGCCGAGCAGCTCGCCGTATTTCGCGTCGGCGATCAGCTTGACGAATCCGCTCGGATCGCCGAGCCCGTGCGCCTTCGCATTCGCGGTGAGCGGGAACTTGGCGACCTTGACGTCATAACCCTCGTCGCGGGCCTGCTCCTCGGTCAGCCCGAAGCTGGCCACCTGCGGCTGGCAGAATGTGGCGCGCGGCATCATCCGATAGTCGCCGAGCGCCAAAGTCTCTGCGCCCGCGATGGTTTCGGCGGCGACGATACCCTGAGCCTCGGCTACGTGGGCCAGCTGCAGCAGCGCCGTGACATCGCCGATCGCGTAGATGTGGGGCACGTTGGTGCGCATGTAGTCGTCGATACCGATCGCCTTGCGGTCGGTGAGTTTCACGCCGGCCGCCTCGAGTCCGTAGCCCTCGACGTTGGGTGCGAAACCGATGGCCTGAAGAACCTTGTCCGCCTTGAGTTCCTCGGATTTGCCGTCCTTGCTGACGGTGACATAAACGGAACCGTCGGCCCCCTCGTCCCTGATGGACTCCACCTTGGTGCCGGTGAGGATCTTGACGCCGAGCTTCTTGAACTGCTTCTCGATCTCCTTGGACACCTCGGCGTCCTCGTTGGGCAGTGCGCGCGGCAGGAACTCGACGATCGTGACGTCGACGCCGAAGTTGCGCAGCACGTAACCGAACTCCATGCCGATGGCGCCCGCGCCGGCGATGATGATCGACCCCGGCAGCTCGCGGGAGAGGATCTGCTTCTCGTAGGTGACGACGTTCTCCGACAGCGACGTGCCGGGCACCAACCGTGTGCTGCTGCCGGTGGCGACGATGCAGTTGTCGAAGGTGACCGTCTCGGTGCCGCCCTCGTTGAGATCGACCTCGAGTGTGTTGGCGTCCTTGAACTTTCCGTAGCCGTGAATCTCGGTGATCTTGTTCTTCTTCATCAGGAAGTGGACGCCGGCGACACGGCCCTCGGCGACCTTGCGGCTGCGGTCGAACGCCACCCCGTAGTCCATCGTCGGCTCACCGCTGATGCCGAAGGTCTTGGCCTCTTTGGTGAGGATGTGGGCGAGCTCGGCGTTGCGCAGCAGCGACTTGGACGGGATGCAGCCGACGTTGAGGCACACCCCTCCCCAGTACTTGGGTTCGACGATTGCGGTGTTCAGTCCGAGCTGGGCGGCGCGGATGGCCGCAACGTATCCGCCAGGGCCTGCTCCGAGAACGACGACGTCATAGTGGGTCACGCCCCCACCCTAGTAAGGAATGAGCCCCACGAAACAGCGGCTGGCCCATTCGCAGAAGTAGAGACCGTGCAGCACGGCGGCGCCGGCGGTTGCCGCGAAGGGCGCAGAGGTGAACGCGATGGCCAGTGCGGAGGCCACCGGCCGGTTCGGAACCATGGCGATGAGCAGGCCCGCGACGGTGCACAGGATCAGGAACACCAGCACCACGAACACCGGCGCGGTCTTGTCGATCGAGTGGTACCACCAGTGGTAGAGCCCCCATCCCGCCGCGGCCGCGAGGGCCCAGACGCACGTCACGACGAGGACGAACTTCCACCGTTTGAGGAACTGGTATTCGCCAGGCACGACGACCGGAGGGGCCGGGACCGGCTGGGGCCCCGACGGCGCGTCGATGGCGGCGAGTTCACCGGTGTCCCACGTCGGAGTGAATTCCTGGGTGTCTTCGAGCAGGTGGTCCATGTCAGGCACCGTTCACCGATTGAATCGCCACCAGCACGCCGAACCAGCCGGGGGCGATGGCCAGGACGAAAGCGCCGACCGCGGTCACCCAGCGTGCGCGCGAGAAAAGGATGGTCAACATCCCGATCGCACCGGGCACGCCGACCACAAGCGCGATCGCCACGTCAGGCCGAATCTTGGCGCTGACCACCAGCGTCAATCCGATTCCGAGGAGCAGCCCGACCGCCGTGCCGATCAGTAGTGCACTGGTCAGCAACCGCGGGCGCGGCAGCGGGATCACCCTTTCGACGATACTGCGGCACCGCCCGTCAACCCGTTAACCGCCCGGCGTGGCACGGCAGGCGTCGACAGCGTCGGCGACGACGTGGGTGCCGGTCGTGCGCGGGCGTTCACCGCGTGCGAAGTCGGCACCTGTCACGGGTGGCTCCCCGCTGAGCAGCTGGTTCTCGGCGGTGTTGAAGGCGCGCCCGCGCGACAGGAAGCGCAGGCCCTCGGGGGCTTCGACGCTGAAACCGCCGCCCCTGCCCGGCACCACGTCGATCACCAGTTGTGTGTGCTTCCACGCCTCGAACTGCGGCCCCGAGATCCACACCGGCACCCCGTCCCCGACGTCGAGGACGGCAAGCAGGATGTCGCGGTCGCCCACGAGGAATTCGCCGTCGGGATAGCACATCGGCGACGACCCGTCGCAGCATCCGCCGGACTGGTGGAACATCAGCGCACCGTGCCGTTCCTGCAGTTTCTCCAGCAGGTCGGCCGCCGCCCGGGTGATCAGGGCGCGCGGCGGGGCCGCCTCTTCCTGCCGAGCGCTGGAGGGTGACACGTCAGAAGAAGCCCTGCGCCTTGTTCGAATACGACACCAGCAGGTTCTTCGTCTGCTGGTAGTGGTCCAGCATCATCTTGTGGGTCTCGCGGCCGATGCCCGACTGCTTGTAGCCACCGAACGCCGCATGCGCGGGATAGGCGTGGTAGCAGTTGGTCCACACCCGGCCCGCCTTGATGTCGCGGCCGGCGCGGTAGGCGACGTTGCCGTCCCGCGACCACACGCCAGCGCCCAGCCCGTAGAGGGTGTCGTTGGCGATGCTGATCGCATCGTCGTAGTCCTTGAACGACGTCACGGCGACGACGGGTCCGAAGATCTCCTCCTGGAAGATGCGCATCTTGTTGTTGCCCTCGAAGATCGTCGGCTGCACGTAGTAGCCGCCGTTGAGGTCGCCGCCCAGCTCTGCGCGCTCACCGCCCGCAAGAACCCTCGCCCCTTCATCTTTGCCGATCTCGATGTAGGACAACACCTTTTCGAGCTGGTCGTTGGATGCCTGCGAACCGATCATCGTCTCGGTGTCCAGCGGGTCGCCCTGGCGCACCGCCTTGGTGCGGATCGCGGCCAGCTCGAGGAACTCGTCGTAGATGTCGGCCTGGATCAGGCTGCGCGACGGGCACGTGCACACCTCGCCCTGGTTCAGCGCGAACATCGTGAACCCCTCCAGCGCCTTGTCCTGGAAGTCGTCACCGGCCGCCATCACGTCGGAGAAGAAGATGTTCGGGCTCTTGCCGCCCAGTTCGAGCGTGACAGGGATCAGGTTCTGCGACGCGTACTGCATGATCAGCCGACCGGTGGTGGTCTCACCGGTGAATGCGATCTTGGCGATCCGGTTGCTCGACGCCAGCGGCTTGCCCGCCTCGAACCCGAACCCGTTGACCACGTTCAGCACGCCCGCAGGCAGCAGGTCGCCGATCAACGACATCAGGTACAGGATCGAGGCCGGGGTCTGCTCGGCCGGCTTCAGGACGACGGCGTTTCCGGCGGCCAGCGCCGGTGCCAGCTTCCACGTCGCCATCAGGATCGGGAAGTTCCACGGGATGATCTGCCCGACGACGCCGAGCGGTTCGTGGAAGTGGTAGGCGACGGTGTCGTCGTCGATCTGGCTCAGCGAGCCCTCCTGCGCACGAATGGCCCCCGCGAAATACCGGAAGTGGTCGACGGCCAGCGGCAGGTCGGCATTGAGGGTCTCGCGGATCGGCTTGCCGTTGTCCCACGACTCGGCCAGCGCCAGCGATTCGAGGTTGGCCTCGATGCGGTCCGCGATCTTGTTGAGAATGTTGGCGCGTTCGGCGGCGGCCGTCTTACCCCACGCGGTGGCGGCGCCGTGCGCGGCGTCGAGCGCCTTCTCGATGTCCGGCTCGCCCGACCGCGGGATTTCGCAGAAGGGCTGGCCGGTCACCGGCGTCGGGTTCTCGAAGTACTCACCTGAGACCGGCGGTACCCATTCTCCCCCAATGAAATTGCCGTATCTCGACTCAAAGGACATCAGGGCATCGGCGGCACCGGGGCGAGCGAAAACGGTCATCGTGTCCTCCTCATTGAGACGCGGCGTCACGGCCGATTGTGCTCTCGATCACTTCGACGCGCCAGCGCCCCGTCAGAATGGGGGCGTGGATCCGTCACCGACGGTCGGACGTCGCGCACACAATTCGCGGCCCTCGACGAGCTTCGGATTCGTTCTGTTGGCGGTGACGCTATCGATAAGCGATTTCACCATCGCCGACGCCGTCATCCCACCCCTGGTACGTGATCTCGGGTTGACCGTGGCCGATGTCGGACTGGCGTTCACCGCCTACTTCGCCGCCGCGGCGGCCTTCATGGTGCTGTTCGGCAGGCTCGGCGACGTGCTCGGACGACGCCGTGTACTGCTCATCGCCGTCGGGTTGTTCATGGCCGGCTCCGCGGTCAGCGGCATCGCGTGGAATCTGCCGTCGTTCTTCGCGGGCCGCGTACTGGCCGGATTGGGATTGGCGGCGACTCTGCCCACTGGTCTCGGCGTGCTTAACACGCTGTTTCCGGTGGCCGGTCCGCAGCGCGAGCGTGCGTTCGGCTGGTGGGCAGCGGCCATCGGAATGGCGGCAGTCGTCGGGCCGCTGATCGGCGGCGCGATAGCGGACACCGCGATCAGTTGGCGCTGGGCATTTTTGGGATCCGCTCTGCTCGGTGTGCTGGCCGCGGCCGGGATCAGAGTCACCCTCGCCGAAAGCCGGCGCACTCGCATCACCGACATCGACGCCGGCGGTGCGCTCCTGTTGGCGACGGGTGCGGCGAGTCTCGCTCTCTCCGTCGACCTCGGCGGCGCATTCGATGACCAAGTGCGAACGGCCGCCGCGCTTTTCGGTGTCGGCGTCGTCGCAGTCGCGGCATTCGCCGCCGTCCAGCGTGCACGCATCCGGCGGCGGCAGGACACCATCGCACCACCACACTTGTTCCGGTACAGGTCGTTTCGGTTGGCCACCTTCAGTTCGGCGTTCATGTCCTTGGGCGACACCGGATTCCAGCTCGCGTTACCGCTCGTCCTGGGGTTCGTCCTCGGGATCGGCGAACTGGGCGTCGGCGTCGTGCTGGCCTGCTACGGCGTGGGCGCCGTGCTCAGCGGGCCGGCATCCACAGCGCTGGGTCGCCGTCTCGATGACCGCACGGTCGCCAAGTACGCGTTGGCAGCACTACCCCTTCTGTTGCTCGGACTGCTCGCTTTGGTGTCCCGCACCATCCCGCTGGCAGCGGTCGGGGCGGTACTGGTCGCGTACGGCGTGGCCTGGGGCGTCGCCTACGCGCGCCTCGTGAATGTGTCGTACTACGAAGTACCGGAACAGGACTCAGCGGTAGCGGGCGGCATTCAGAGTGCGTTACGACTGCTGGCCGGCGCTCTCGGCGCGGGAGTCCTGACCGCGGTGTTCAGCGGTGTCGCCGGACGTTCCGCGATGGAGGCAGCCGTGCCGTCCCACGCACGAATTGTGCCATCGGCCGACCCGGGCGTGCTCGCATCGGCACTCTCGACCGGAGCGCAGGCGACGATCGCGGTCGCAGCCGCCATCACCGCCGTCGCCCTGATCATCGCGTGGCGACTCCCCGACCGACCGGCCGTCAAATCGTGACGGGCCGCTCCAGACGATCGCGTACCGATTCCAGGAACGGATGCTCCTCCGTACCCAGATAGTCGGCGGGCGGCCGCCAGTCGATCCGGCCCATCTTCCCCGCGAACAGGCCGTACCCGATGAGTTCCCGTAGCCGCGGATCCAACCGCCGCACCAACTCGCGCGGAATGCTCAACTGCTGGTTGATCTGCTGACGCAAAAACCCCGCGCAGTAGTTGACGGTGAGCGCCGGCCGCGGCTGGTTCGTGCGGTTCGCCCCGGCCGTATGCCACAGGCTGCCGTTCCACACCAAGGCATCGCCGGCCGCCATTTCCACCGGTGTGCTCTCCGGATACGGCTCAGACGGTTTGGCTTCCACACGATGCGTTCCAGGAACGACCCTGGTCGCCCCGTTCTCGTCGGTGAAGTCGCCCAGCGCAACCAGCGCGTTGCACAGCAGCGGCTGGTGCGGCCGCGGAATGGGGTACATCTCGTCGTCACAGTGCAGCCGCTGCTCCACGGCGCCCGGCAGCTGATTGCTCGTCATGAACCACGACAGGAGGCAGTCGCGTCCGAGGACACCTTCGATGACCGGCAACAACCGCGGGTGCACCGGCAGCGCCTCGTATCTGGCGCCGTGCAGGAGCAGATTGTCGATCCGCACCCAGTCGTGATCGGCCCCGGTGACCGGGCGCTGTCCCGGTCGCGGGAACCCCTTGACGACGGTGTTCGAGTTCGCGATCACCGTCGGCAGTTCCCGTTCGAGCCGGCGCGTGTCGCTCAAAAAGTCGGCTACCGCGGCGTCGTCCAGAACACCCTTGACGACGGTGTAGCCGAGTTCTTCGATCTCACCGACGTGACGAGCGGTCGATGAGTCGTCGGCCATCAGGACGGCAGCAGGTCGATTTCCTGCTGTACTTCTTCTTCCTGGTTCTCGCTGGTGTCAACAACCTGGGGGTCAGCCATGACTACCTCACTCTGCGAAGACGACAGTGACGAGCTCATGATCACTCACATTGGCCCAACATGCTGCGGATTCCGGCGAAAAATCGACCCTGGTGGTGGGCGCGGAGAGCGGACGCGACCGGGACCGAGACAATGGCGGGATGACGGACCCGTACCTATGGCTCGAGGACATCACCGGCGACGACGCGCTGGGCTGGGTCCGCAAGCACAACGCACCGACCCTCACCGAGTTCGGCGGGCCCCTGTTCGAGGAGATGCGCACCGAGGCGCTGGAGGTCCTCGACACCGAAGCGCGGATCCCGTACGTGCGGCGGCGCGGCGACTACCTGTACAACTTCTGGCGCGATGCCGCCAATCCGCGCGGGCTGTGGCGGCGCACCACACTGGAGAGCTACCGCACCGACGATCCCGACTGGGACGTCCTGCTCGACGTCGACGCGCTTGCCGACGCCGAGGACGAGAACTGGGTGTGGGCCGGCGCCGACGTGCTGGAGCCGGATCACTCGCTGGCGCTGATCGAGCTGTCCCGCGGCGGCGCCGACGCCACCGTGGTCCGCGAATTCGACATGGCGAAGCGGCAATTCGTCACCGACGGTTTCGAACTGCCCGAAGCGAAGTCGAATATCACGTGGCAGAATCGCGACACCGTGCTGGTGGGCACCGAATTCGGCCCAGGCGCGATGACCGACTCCGGCTATCCGCGGATCGTGAAACGCTGGCGGCGCGGCCAACCCCTGGACAGCGCGGTGACCCTGTTCGAGGGCGAGTCGACGGATGTCAGCGTTGGCGGCGGCTACGACCCGACGCCCGGCTTCGAGCGCCTTTTCATCACGCGGTCATTCGATTTCTTCAACCGTGACCGCTACGAACTCCGCGGCGAAGACCTGATTCCGATCCCCATCCCCACCGACGCGGGGATGTCGGTGCATCGCGAGTGGCTGCTGATCCGGCCGCGCAGCGAGTGGACCGTCGGCGAAGTCACCTACCGGCCGGGTTCACTGCTGGCCGTCCGCTACGACGAATTCCTTTCTGGCACCGGCGAACTGATCGTCGTCTTCGAGCCGGACGACCATTCAAGCCTGGACAACTACGTGTGGACGCGCGACCACCTGGTGCTCATCGCACTGGTGGACGTGTCCAGCCAGGTGGAGCTCGTGACCCCCGGGACCTGGGAGCGCTCCCCCATTGCCGGCATCCCGCCGAACACCAATACCGTGCTCGTGGACATCGACGAGTACGGCGACGAGTTCTTCCTCGACTCAAGCGGTTTCACCGTTCCGTCGCAGCTGCTGTGGGGCCGTGCGGGTACCGAGGTGGTGCCCGTCAAGAGCGCTCCCGAGTTCTTCGACGCGTCCGACCTCGAGGTGAACCAATACTTCGTCGCATCTGCCGACGGCACGAAGATCCCGTACTTCGTTGTGGGGCACCGCGATGCGACCGGCCCCGGACCGACGCTGCTCAGCGGTTACGGCGGATTCGAGGTCGCCAACACGCCGGGATACGCAGGCGTGCTCGGCCGGCTGTGGCTGGCCCGTGGTGGCACCTACGTGCTGGCCAACATCCGCGGCGGCGGCGAGTACGGGCCGACGTGGCACACCCAGGCGATACGCGAGAACAGACACCTGGTGTATGAGGACTTCGCCGCGGTGGCAAAGGATCTCGTCGATCGGGGTATCACCACCGTCGAACAGCTCGGCGCCCAGGGCGGCAGCAACGGTGGCCTGCTGATGGGTGTCATGCTGACGCAGTATCCGGAATTGTTCGGTGCGCTGGTGTGCAGCGTGCCCCTGCTGGACATGCGCCGTTTTCACCTGTTGCTCGCGGGCGCATCGTGGATGGCCGAGTATGGCGACCCGGATAATCCCGACGATTGGGCGTTCATCTCGAAATACTCGCCGTACCAGAACATCTCGGCGGACCGACGCTATCCGCCGGTGCTGATCACGACGTCGACGCGCGACGACCGGGTGCATCCGGGGCACGCCAGGAAGATGGCTGCGGCACTCGAGGAACTCGGCCACACGGTGCACTACTACGAGAACATCGAGGGCGGCCACGCCGGCGCCGCCGACAATGCCCAGACGGCGTTCAGGTCGGCGCTGATCTACGGCTACCTGTGGAAGATGCTCACTTCACCAGCAGATCGCCCAGGAATCGATCCGGACCGGTGACGCCGGGCAGCACGAAAAAGAAGCCGCCACCGACCGGCATGATGTACTCCTCGAGCGGCTCACCCTTGAGCCGGCGCTGCACGGTGAGGAAGCCCTTCTCGAGGCTTCGCTGGTAGGCGACGAACGCCAGCCCCTGATCGAGCCTGCCCGCACCGTCGAAGCCGCGTGAGTAGTTGAAACCACGCCGCAGGATACGGTTTTCGTCCGTTTCGGGCGTGCGCGGGTTCGCCAGCCGGATGTGGGCGTCGAGCGGGATCCGCTTGCCGTCGGGATCGGAGGGATAGTCCGGATCGGTGAACTCACCCGTCAGCCCCAGCGGCGCGCCGCTGACCTTGGAACGCCCGATGAGGTGCTCCTGTTCGATGAGCCGGGTGCGGTCCCAGAACTCGACGAACATCCGGATGATGCGGATCGCCTGATATGACCCGCCGACCGCCCATTCGGGTTCGCCGTCGTCGGGCCCCACCCACACATGTCTATCCATCAGGCCCTGATCATCGACGTCGAGGTTGGCCGTGCCGTCCTTGAAGCCCAACAGGTTTCGCGGAGTCGCCGCTTCCGACGCCACCCCAGCGCCGATACCGCGGGCATAACCGTCGATCATCCAGCGCAACACCAGATCGCTTCGCGTGCGCCGCATCACCTGACGTAGCGCGAACTGAACCGTGTCATTGTGTCCGGCCTCGAAGATGATCGAGATGTCACCATGCGAGAGCTTGGGATCCAGCCGATCGTTGGCCAGGAACGGCATCGTTTCCAGTTCCTTGGGCTTGCGATCGGCAATGCCGAACCGGTCGTCGAACAGCGATGCCCCGACTCCCACAACGATCGACAGGTTGTCCGCGGGCGGCTTCTCGCCGAGGATGCCGGAGTCGACCGGCGGGTAGGCGGCATCGCGCGTTTCCGGCGGCTTACCGGCCATCAGCCCACGGATCTCCTCGGTGAGCTCCTGGAGCGCCCTCGTCAGCCCGGCTCGATCCTTCGACTGGACGTTGAACGTCGCCACCAGGCCCTGCTCGGGAATCGGCAGGGCCGTGACGCCTGTTTGGTGCACCCCTTCGAACGGAACGAAGGCCCCCTGGGCGGCGGGTGCGGGTGGCTGTCGCGCGCCGGAGTTCGTCAACGCCAGCGTGGCGCCGGCACCCACGGCAGCTCCCGCACCCGCGCTCAGGGCACCCGTGACGAATCCTCGACGCGAGATGCCCTGGCGCGGCTGCTCGGTCACGACAGCTTCAAAACCCCCGCGACCTGGGACACGTTCTCCGACAGTCCAGCCAGTTGAGCCTTGAGTTTGTCGATGGTCGCCGGGTCGACCGTCACACCGGTGCACCGGGGCGACGGGTACGGATCGTTCTCGGTGCAGTAGAGCACCCAGCCATCACCGCGGCGCAACGGCGCCAGCGTGGTGTTGATGTCTGCGAACCCGGCCTCGATCTTGCCCAGCAGCTCCGGATCGGCCTTCTCCAGAGCGGGTTTCAGCTTGTCGATCGCGGCCTGCGAGCCCTGCAGGTTGGCATCGAAGTCCCACAGGTCGGTCTTGGAGTAACGGTCCTCCTCGCCGGTGATCTTGCCCTCGGAGACCTCTTCGATCAGCTCGGCGGCGCCGGTTGCGACGTCGACCGGCTTCACCTCGACCGAGGGGAACTGCTCCTTCAGCGACGCGATGTCCTTGTCCAACTGGTCGGCGAACTGGGCGCCGCCCTCGGTCGTGTTCTGGTCGAACAGCAGGTACTCCAGGCGGTGCCAGCCCGTGAACTCCGCGTCGTCGACGCCGGCGAAGTCGTCGACCCGCGCGTCCACCTTGCCGTCGATCTCCTCGACCAGACCGGCCAGCGGCTCGATCCGCTCCCACGGGACGCGCGACGGCGCGTAGGCGTCCTGCGCGGCCTGCAGATTGTTCGCCCGCACCGCGTCGGTGAGCACCTTGACGGCGGCGACGAGCTCGTCGATCTGACCGGCTGCGTACGTCTTGTACTCGGCTGCCGCCTGCTCTGCCAGAGGATCGGGAGCGGCCGGCGCGGCGCTCGACGTCGTAGTCGTCGCACTGGCGGCGGATGTCTCCTCGCTACCGCTGGATTTGTCACTGGAGCAGCCGGCGACGATGAGGCTCACGGCAACAACCGGCACCGACCAGGCGAGATAACGATTCATTTGCACCTCTTAAGTTAGGAAAGGCAAAACATAGCATTGCCGCAGACGAGAAGGGTAGGCACACCTAAATCTTGATTCAAAGCGGTCTGTTCTTGACTTGGCGATCGTCAGTGACTCGACTGCTCCTATGCCTGCTCCTATGCCGACGTTCGAAACCCTGCTCTACAAGACCGAAGCCCCGATCGCGACCATCACGCTGAACCGGCCCGAGCACCTCAACACGATCGTCCCGCCGATGCCCGACGAGATCGAGAAGGCGATCGGCCTCGCCGAACGCGACCCCGAGATCAAGGTGATCGTGCTGCGCGGCGCGGGGCGCGCATTCTCCGGGGGCTACGACTTCGGCGGCGGCTTCACGCACTGGGGCGAAGCGATGAACACCGACGGTCGCTGGGACCCGGGCAAGGACTTCGTGATGACGACGGCCCGAGAAACGAGCCCCAACCAGAAGTTCATGGCGATCTGGCGGGCATCCAAACCCGTCATCGCGCAGGTGCACGGCTGGTGCGTGGGCGGCGCCAGTGACTACGCGTTGTGCGCCGACATCATCATCGCCAGCGACGACGCCGTCATCGGCACCCCGTACGCGCGCATGTGGGGCGCCTACCTCACCGGTATGTGGATCTACCGGCTCAGCCTGGCGAAGGTGAAGTGGCACTCGCTGACCGGGGAGCCACTGACCGGAAAGGAAGCCGCCGCAGTCGAACTCATCAACGAGTCGGTACCGTTCGAGAACCTCGAAGCGCGGGTCAAGGAGATCGCGCACAAGCTGGCCCGAATCCCGTTGTCGCAACTGCAGGCTCAGAAGCTCATCGTCAACCAGACCTACGAGAACATGGGCCTGGCATCCACCCAAACGCTGGGTTCGATTCTCGACGGCTTGATGCGCAACACTCCCGATGCGCTCACATTCATCGAAACTGCTGCGTCCCAAGGGGTTCGGGCGGCCATCGAAAAGCGTGACGGCCCGTGGGGCGATTACAGCCAGGCGCCGCCGGAGCGGCGACCCGACCCGAACCACATCATCGAACCCTAGCCCGAAGATCCAGCAGCGCATCGAGATCGGCGATGGCACGCAGCGTGTCGTTGAGATGCGTACACGTGCTGGTGCCGACGAACTCGCTACGGATGCGCTCGCGCAGCTCCGACAGCGTCACCCCCTGCACGCGCGCGGCGCTGCCGATCGCGCCGGGACAGTCCTGCCACGGCAGCACCCGCACGTGCGCGGTGACCGAAGCGATCGTGCGCGTCGACGTGTCCACCGCGCCCTCGACGGTGTATTCGTGCACGATCGTCTCGGCCCCGTCGCCGTCGACGTGTGAATCGCGGAAATGCGCGTCGAAACCCACCGCCGACGACGACGCGTCGACCGGATGCAGATCGAGCCGCCGGTACCGCCGCATCCCGTGCGCGCGCAGCGGTTCGACCGGATGCAGCCCGTCGAGAGGTGGTGCCGTCGGCCCGTGCACCGACGGGATGATGCCGATGCGACGCGCGTACCCGACGAGGGAAGCCTCCGGCGCGAACCCGGCGCAGATACCCGCCATCCGGTCGACGGTTCCGGGAGGCAACTTCTCCTCGACGCCCGTGATGATCGCCGCGTGCTGCGTCGAGTAACCGGATACCAGCGCCGCGCCGACCCAGTCGTCGAGCAACAGGTGCAGCAGGCTGGCGCGCTGCGCTTCCCCCGGCAACTTGGTGTTCACCGACGACCGGAACCCCGGGCCGACCCTGCACCCGCGCAGCGCGGCCAGGCGCTCGTCGCTTGGAGTGGACCCGATCTCGTCGATCACGCGCTGGGACAGGTGCGCGCGCACCCGGATCTCGTCGAGGACGTCGACGCCCTCCGGTCCTGCCACCACATCACGCGCCCGCAGGTCGACATCGGACTCGCCCGTTTCGGCCGGATGGGTGTCGATGGTGCTGGTGCGACGGAGCGCGCCGACGGCCAACACCACAGGCGTCTGGACGGGCTGCTGCGGGCCCACGATGTCCGAGACGAACGGCATGGCAGAACGGTACCTGGGCCTACTCCCGCCGACGCAGACCGCCGAGCAACGACACCGCGACGCCGAACACCACCAGCACACCGCCCGCGGCGAGCGTGAGGTTCAGCCACTGGTGCATGCTCGCCTCAGCCTGGGCGACCATGACCTCGGCGACGGATCGAATGTCACCCACCGTCTGGTTCAGTGCGTCGTTGACATATCGGCGTGACACCTCCAGCGCCGCCCACCCCGCGGCGCCCACGAGCAGTGCCGAAACACCCAGCGCCGCAAGGGCTCTACCACGTGAGCGAGCCGATGCCAGCACGAGCAGCGCCGACACCCCCGCCAATATCGTCGACCCCACGCTCACCCATGGACCCCACGTGGACGCCGCCCGCAGCTGACCGGGCCGCAACGACGAGGACTCGGGCACCGTGAGCGGCACAGTCAGCGTCTGCGGAACATCCAGGTCGAGATCACCGAGGGTCTGTTTGATCGAGGAATCGTTGAGCATCGGCGCGATGTCGACCAGCCAGCGGTCACCCGAGCCGCCCTCGGGCTGAACCGCGTTGGTGAACATCCAGCGATGGGCGATTCGATTGGCCTGCGCGAACTGGCCGGGGAATCCGTCATTTCGGGTGTAGGAGGTGACCACGCCGGACACCAGGTCGCGGTTGAGCGTGCCGTAGCCGTTGTCTGCGGCGAAGGTGATGATCTGTGTCGTCAACTCCGTGGCCATGGCCCGCTGCAGTTTCGGATCGTGTGCCGCCGCGGCCGCCAGCGCGGCGTAACCGTCCTCGCTCACCACGTTCCGTTGCGCCCACATCGTCGGAACCGCGACCGCGAGCAGGACGGTCGTGACGAGCCACAGGAACAGGGTCGCGACGAACCGCACACGTCCTCCTCATCCAGACCGGGTGTCGCCGCCGCTGCGGCTCGTCCCCCTCAGACGAACTTACTCAACGCACGGGGGACGGCGTTCACGCGTGCATCGTGAACCGGTGGACGGGAGGTGGACTACTTGGCGACCCGCCGCGGGCGCGTCAGCGCCAGCTTCGTCATCATGTTGGTCGTCCGCTTCAGCGCCTTCAGCGAGTTGTTGTAGTAGTTGCCGCCGGCGCCGACCTTGGTACGCGGCGTGACCACAGTCTCCTGCCTGCAGTACTTGCGCATGCCGTCGGCGCCGCCGAAGCGTGCCCCGATGCCCGACTCCTTCCAGCCACCCATCGGCGCCGTGATGCACATCAGGTTCGCCACCACGTCGTTGATGTTGACCGCGCCGGCATCCAGCTGCAGCGCAACGTCTTTGGCGCGTTTGACATCGCCGGAGAACACCGACGCGCTCAGCCCGTACGGGCTGTCGTTGGCCAGCCGGACCGCTTCGGCGACCGACGACACCTTCATGATCGGCAGCGTCGGCCCGAAGGTCTCCTCGGTCATGCAGCTCATCGAGTGGTCGACGTCGACGAGCACCGTCGGGGGGTAGAAGTTGCCCTCGGTGCGCTTGCCCCCGGTCAGCGCGCGCGCTCCTGCGTCCAACGCCTCGCGCACGTGCCGGTCGGTCACCTCGACCTGGGTCTGGTCGATCATGGATCCGAAGTGGTTGCCCTCGCCTGCGCCGACCTTGAGCTTCTCGATGGCAGCGACCACCGCGGCGACGAACTGGTCGTAGATCGGCTCGAGCACGTAGACGCGTTCCACCGAGACGCACATCTGGCCCGCATTGAACATGCCGCCCCACACCGCGGCCTGCGCGGCGAGTTCGACGTCGGCATCCTCCAGCACGATCATCGGGTCCTTGCCGCCGAGCTCGAGGCTGACCGGCGTAAGCCGGCGCGCGGCCCGCTCCATCACCTTGGCGCCGGTTCTGCTGGAGCCGGTGAAATGGATGAAGTCGGAGTTGTCGATGATGGCTTCGGAGACCTCACGCGCCCCCTGCGCCAGGGCCAGCACCTCAGGCCCCCCGGAGTCCTGCCAACCACGCAGCAGCAACTCAGCCGTAAGGGGTGTGCGCTCGGACGGCTTGAGCAGGACCGCACAGCCGGCGGCCAGCGCGCCGAGCGCATCCATCATCGCGTTGGCGACGGGGAAGTTCCACGGCGCGATGATGCCGACTACCGGGCGCGGCCGAAAGTGCACCTCGACCTTCTTGACCGCCATGAACGGCAGTGCGGCAGGCCGGGTTTCGGGCGCCAGCGCTTTTTCCATCGTCTTGATGTAGTAGGACGCGATCATGATGAGCATCGGCACTTCCTGCACGGCGTCAGTCGCCGACTTGCCGGTCTCCTTGATCAACAGCTCCTCGATCTCATCGCGGTGCTCACCCATCCACACCGCGAAACGGGCCAGCACCTTGGCACGGCCGGCGGCGCCGCGGGCCTCCCACTGCGCCTGCGCCGTACGCAGTCCCGCAGCGATGCGCGGAATATCGGCGGGGTCGGTCCATCGCACGGTGCCGGCGACGGCGCCGGTCGCGGGGTTGTGAACGGTCCTGGCGTCGGGCAGATCGACATCCGGTGTTGCGGTCATGGCCATATGTTAGCCATCGGATGTGATCTAGATCGCACCGGGGTTGACAGGTGTCAAGTCGCGGCGGGCGGCGAGCGCCGCGACAAACACGATGGACGATCCGAACAACAGCCCGCCGACGGTGTCGGTGAAGTAGTGGAACGTGGACCCGACCCCGACCATGGCCAACGCGAGGTAGGCGGCGGCGGCGAGGACACTCCACAGCGCGCCGCCCGCTACGACGACCAGGAGTCCCAGGACGACGGACGTCATCGTGATGTGCCCGCTGGGGTATGCCAGACCGCTGCCCTTGATGCGTCCGAAGAACGGTTTGATCAGCTGCACCAGCAGATAGGCGGCCGGCGGAAGCACGATCGCGACCGCCGCGAACCGCCACCACCGCCGATAGCCGGCGACGCCGACCACGATGCACCCGAGGACGGCCAGCGTCAGCGGGTTCGCCAGGTAGGCGAGCAGCCTGACGGGGGTGTGGCGGAACTGCTGGAACCAGTCGTCGAGCGGGGTGGCGCCGTTACCGACGGCCAGGCCGAGCACGATCATCGCCGCAACCCCGACCGGCGGCCACCACCGACTGTGGTTCACGCGATGCCGCGTACATAGGCCGCCTGGCCCAGATGCTGTGCGCTGTCATCGAAGATGCTCACCAACCGCACGCCGGCCGTCACCGGCGGATCCCAGTTGTCGTCGACGACGCGGTCCAGTTCCTCGGGCGTCACCGAGGCGATGTACTCGAGCGTCACCTTGTGCACCGCGTGGTAGTAACCGGCGAGCAGGTCCGCCGAGGCCCGCACGCGGGCGACCTCGTCGGGCCCGTCGCCGTACCCCATGGCGCCGCGCGGCAGGTCGAGGCCGAACCGGTCGACCCAGCCGTCGGTGAACCAGACCTGCTCGGTGCCTGCGATGTGGGCGAGCTGAATGTCGTGCTGGCGTGCGCTGTGCCAGATCAGCCACGAGATGCTGTTCGCGTTGGCGGTCGGCCGGAAGAACGCGACCTCGTCCGTCAACCCGTCGGTCAGGTCCTCCACGTGTTCGATCAGCCTGGTGAAGGAATCCCGGAGCAGTGCGCGGACCGCGGTCGCATCAGAGGAAGTCATCCCCCGACCGTACCCAGTTCAGCTCTGGGGACCCCCGCCGTGGAAAACGGCCTCGATGTTGTTGCCGTCCGGGTCGCGCACGAACGCTCCGTAGTAGCCGGGGTGATACTCCGGCCACAGCCGCGGCGCATGAAGGGATTCGGCTCCCGCCTCGATGGCAGCGTCGTAGAACGCCTGGACAGCGTCGGTGTCGGCGGCCTGGAACGCGAAGTGCACCTCACGGTTCGGCCCGGTCGCGTCGCCCGCGTTCATGTCGGCGATCCAGAAGTCGGGTTTGCCGTCTCTGCCGTAGCCGATGGCCACCTGGAAGTCCATTTGGCGGGTGTATCCGAGCACCCCGAGCACCTTGTCGTAGAAGGCTTTGGATTCATCCCAGTTTGCACAGTTGATTCCGAAGTGGTCGATCACCCGGCCATCGTAGATTCGATATATGACATTCGATTTGGTCATTCGCAACGGCACCATCGTCGACGGCTTGGGCGGCGAACCATATGTCGGCGACGTCGCCGTCTCCGACGGTGTGATAGCCGCGGTCGGCGCCGTCGAAGGTACGGGCGAGCGAGAGATCGACGCGACGGGCCTGCTCGTCACGCCCGGCTTCGTGGACCTGCACACCCACTACGACGGGCAGGCGATCTGGAGCGACCGGATGAACCCGTCGTCGGCGCACGGTGTGACGACCGCCGTGATGGGCAACTGCGGCGTCGGCTTCGCCCCGTGCCGCCCCGAGGACCACGACGTGCTCGTCGACGTGATGGCCGGTGTCGAGGACATCCCCGGCGTCGTGATGGTCGACGGGTTGCCGTGGACCTGGGAGACCTTCCCGGAGTTCATGGACGCGTTGGACTCCCGCCGTCGCGATATCGATGTCGCCGCCTTCCTCCCCCACTCCCCCCTGCGCGTGTACGTGATGGGCCAACGGGGCGTGGACCGCGAACCGGCCACCGCCGAAGATCTTTCGCTGATGCGCAAACTCGCCGCCGAGGCGGTGCGGGCCGGTGCGCTGGGCTTCGCGTCGTCGCGCCTGACATTGCACAAAACCATCCAGGGCCAACCCATCCCGAGCTACGACGTCGACTACGCCGAGATCGAGGCGATCGCACGCGGCATCGAAGACGCCGGCGGCGGACTGCTGCAATTCGTGCCCGACCTGATGGCCAGTGACTATCAGGAATCCCTTGGGGCGGTGTTCGACGTCGCAGGCGAGGTCGGGCTACCCGTGACGTTCACGATGGCGATCGGCAACGCGGGCCCGCCCATCCACCTCGATGCACTCACGATGGTGGAGAAGGCCAACGCCAACGGCGGCGACGTCACCGGTCAGATCTTCCCGCGGCCGATCGGCCTGATCCTGGGGCTCGAGCTGTCGGGCAACCCGTTCGTGATGTATCCGTCCTACCAGCAGATCGCGGACCTGCCGCTGGCCGAGCGCGTCGCCAGGATGCGGGATCCGCAAGTGCGCGAACGTATCCTGAACGACCACCCGAGTAGCGACGGGCATCCGCTGATGTTCGCAGCGCAGGCATGGGACTATATGTTCCCGCTCGGCGATCCGCCGAATTACGAACCGGCGCCGTCGGATTCGATCGGTGCCCGGGCCCGTGCGCGCGGTGTGACTCCGTTGGAGGAGGCCTACGATCGTCTCCTCGACGACGACGGGCACGCCATGCTGCTGGTCACCTTGGCCAACTTCCGCGACGGCTCGCTGGACACAGTCGCCGAACTGATCCAGCGCGACGACGTGATACTCGGCCTCGGCGACGGCGGTGCGCACTACGGAATGATCTGTGACGCAAGCTATCCCACGTATCTGCTGACGCACTGGGTCCGCGATCGCAAGTCCGGGCGGCTCCCGCTGAATCAGGTGATCAAGGAGCTCACGTCCGTGCCCGCCCGGATCGCCGGGCTGAACGATCGCGGGCGCCTCGCGGTCGGGTACAAGGCAGACGTGAACGTCATCGATGCCAACGCGCTGCACCTGCACCGCCCGATCGTCAAGTCCGATCTGCCCGCGGGCGGACGCCGCCTGGACCAGACCGCCGACGGCTATGTGATGACGGTGGTGTCGGGAGAGGTCATCGCGGATAACGGCGAGCCCACCGCCGCTCGTCCCGGCAAGCTGATCCGCGGCCGTCAGCCCGCGCCGGCCAACTAGCTCAACGGGTTACGACGACCTTGCCGGTCATCCGGCCGGTCTCGACATCGCAGTGAGCCTCGCGCAGACCGGCAGCGGTGAAGTCGTCGATGGTCTTGGTGACGGTCGTGCGCAGCGTGCCCTCGTCGACCAGCGTGGCGGTCCGGGCGAGCAGGCGCTGCTGTTCGATCATGTCGGGTGTCTCGAACATCGATCGGGTGAACATCAGCTCCCAATGCCACGCGATGCTCTTCTGCTTCAGATCGAGCAGGTCCAGACCCGGCGGTTCGTCGATCGCGGTGATGTGGCCGAACGGCCGCACAATCGCGGCGTAGTCGGCGATGTTGCCCTTGGAGTGAGGGGAGAACAGATAGTCGACGCCGTCGGGGGCGACCGCCAGCGCCTCGTCACGCAGATGGCGGTGGTTGATGACGGCGTCGGCACCCATACGCTCGGCCCATGCGCACGACTCGTCGCGACTGGCGGTCGCGATCACCCGCACGCCGGTCAGCGCCTTGGCCAACTGGATCATGATCGAGCCGACGCCGCCCGCGGCGGCGAGCACCACCAGGTCGCCCGTCGAGTCCTTGGTCAGGCCGAATCGCTCGAACAGCGTCTCCCACGCAGTGATGGTGGTCAGCGGCAGCGCCGCCGCCTCGGCGAACGACAGCGACGTGGGCTTAGGTGCGACGATGCGCTCATCGACCGCCTGAAACTCGGCGTTGCTGCCTTGGCGGGTGATGTCGCCGGCATACCAGACCTCGTCGCCGACGGACAGCGTTTCCACTTGGGGCCCAACGGCTTCCACGATTCCCGCAGCGTCGTATCCGAGGATGGTCGGCGTCTTGGACGGCTGCAGAGCAGCGCGCTGTTTGACGTCGGCGGGGTTCACCGAGACCGCCAGGACGCGGACCAGGACGTCGCGCTGCCGTAGCGTCGGCAGATCGACAGTGACGTCGACCAGCGCCTCGTCGTCGTCGATCGGCTTGGCGGCGAACGATCCGATCGCTGACATCCGGGTCATGTTTTCGCTCAACGCCGCGACGTGGTGGAAATCTTCCCTATGCCTCGTATCCTCGGTTCATGAGCGTCAAGGTGGATCTGGACCAACTCGCCGACGCGCTGGCGGATTTCTCGTTCGGTTATCTGATCACCGTCGGCGACGACTACCGCGCGCACACTGTGGCTGTCGATCCGGTGCTCAACGACGGCGTGTTCGACGTCGGGCAGATGGGCTCGAGCACCCGTCGCAACGCGGGCGAGCATCCCGACGTCACGGTCGTCTGGCCGCCGGCCGAGCCCGGCGGGTACACGCTGATCGTCGACGGCCGCGCCGAGGTGACCGACGACCGACTGACGGTCGCACCCACCCGCGCGGTGTTGCATCGCAGGGCCACGTCCGACTCCGTCGCGACGAGCCCCGACGGCCTGCACGACTGCTTGCCGCTCAAGAAGTAGCCAGCCGAGTTATCCACAGGTCGGCAACGGCGCCCTTTCGACCGCCGCCCTGGTGGGCTGCGATGGAATGGTGACCGAGATCGAGCGCATCGTCGCAGCGAATGGCGGAGTCGTATCCGCGGCCCAGTTGCGCACGGCAGGGTGGTCGCGACCGCAGATCAACACGCTGTTCACGCAGGGCTGGCTGCCGGTGCGGCGGGGTTGGTACGCCAGTTCTTCCGCCGACGCTCATGTCGTCCGCGCCGTCTCTTCCGGAGGTGCACTGGCCTGCGTGTCGGCTCTGCGCCTGCGCGGCGTGTGGGTTCCCGATTCCGGATTGCACGTTCGCTACTCCGCACGAGCGCGCAGGTCACGCTCCGGAGTTCGATCCTGCCACCCGCACCGTCTGGACCCACCCGTCCTCAGCGCCGTCGATCCGACGGAAATCGCGGTCGCGTCCGCGGCGAACTGTCTCGACGCGGAGGGGCTCGTCATTGTGCTGGACTCGATGCTGAACAAGCGGATGATCCAGATGGCCGACGCCAAAACGATCGTGGCAGCGTCGCGGTTCGCACGCCACGATCTTGCCGAGCGTTGCGACCCCAAAAGCGAGTCGGGTACCGAGACGATCATCAGATTGCGACTGCGGGCCGCGGGAATCCACCTGCGCACTCAAGTGGTGATTCCCGGAGTAGGGCGCGTCGATTTTCTTGTGGGCAATCGGCTCATCATCGAAGCGGACAGCCGAGAGCACCACCTGTCCAAGTATCAGGTAGACCGGACGCGAGACCGGGTCGCGACGGGATTGGGCTTCATGGTGATTCGGCTGACCTATCAGGATGTTGTGCATCGCTGGAACGCGGTCGTCGAGGACATTCGAGCAATCATCCGCAGACGGGAACATCGACGTCCGATCACAACGTCAGCCTGAGAGCTTCGCCGCGCATATATAGCCGCGGACGCTCTCTCAGCGCGACTTTGCGCTAGGCGAATCCACGGAAAAGCCCCGACTCGCCAAGCGAGCCGGGGCTTTTCCGGATTGGACAGACTTAGAAGTCCATGCCGCCCATGCCGCCGGTCGGGTCGCCCGCAGGTGCAGCCGCCTTCTCCGGCTTGTCGGCGACAACGGCCTCCGTGGTCAGGAACAGCGCCGCGATGGACGCCGCGTTCTGCAGCGCCGAACGCGTCACCTTGACCGGGTCGGCGACGCCCGCCTTGAGCAGGTCCTCGTACTCGCCGGTCGCGGCGTTGAGGCCGGTGCCCGCAGCGGAGTTGCGAACCTTCTCGGCGACGACGCCGGGCTCGAGACCCGAGTTGAAGGCGATCTGCTTCAGCGGAGCCTCCAGCGCCACGCGAACGATGTTCGCGCCGGTCGCCTCGTCGCCGCTGAGCTTCAGCTCCTCCAGCGCCGGGGCCGACTGCAGCAGCGCCACGCCGCCACCGGCGACGATGCCCTCCTCGACGGCTGCCTTCGCGTTGCGAACGGCGTCCTCGATGCGGTGCTTGCGCTCCTTGAGCTCCACCTCGGTGGCAGCGCCGGCCTTGATCACCGCAACACCGCCGGCCAGCTTGGCCAGGCGCTCCTGCAGCTTCTCGCGGTCGTAGTCGGAGTCGCTGTTCTCGATCTCGCTGCGGATCTGGGCCACGCGACCGGCGATGGCTTCGGAGTCACCCGCGCCCTCGACGATGGTGGTCTCGTCCTTGGTGACGACGACCTTGCGGGCCTGGCCCAGCAGCGCGACGTCAGCGGTCTCCAGCGAGAGGCCGACCTCCTCGCTGATGACCTGGCCACCGGTCAGGATCGCGATGTCCTGCAGCATGGCCTTGCGGCGGTCGCCGAAGCCCGGAGCCTTGACGGCGACGGACTTGAAGGTGCCGCGGATCTTGTTGACCACCAGGGTCGACAGGGCCTCGCCCTCGACGTCCTCGGCGATGATCAGCAGCGGCTTGCCCGACTGAATGACCTTCTCCAGCAACGGAAGCAGATCCTTGACAGTCGACACCTTCGAGCTGACGAGCAGGATGTACGGATCCTCGAGGACCGCTTCCTGACGCTCGGCGTCGGTCACGAAGTAACCCGAGATGTAGCCCTTGTCGAAGCGCATGCCCTCGGTGAGCTCGAGCTGCAGGCCGAAGGTGTTGCTCTCCTCGACCGTGATGACGCCCTCGTTGCCGACCTTGTCCATGGCCTCGGCGATGAGCTCGCCGATCTGGGTGTCGCCGGCCGAGATCGCGGCGGTGGCAGCGATCTGCTCCTTGGTCTCGACCTCCTTGGCCGACTTGAGCAGCGTCTCGGTGACCTTCTCGACGGCCTTCTCGATACCGCGCTTCAGGCCGAGGGGGTTGGCACCCGCGGCGACGTTGCGCAGACCCTCGCGAACGAGCGCCTGAGCCAGGACGGTGGCGGTGGTGGTGCCGTCGCCCGCGACGTCATCGGTCTTCTTGGCGACTTCCTTGACCAGCTCAGCGCCGATCTTCTCGTACGGGTCCTCCAGCTCGATCTCCTTGGCGATGGACACACCATCGTTGGTGATCGTGGGGGCGCCCCACTTCTTCTCGAGGACGACGTTGCGACCCTTGGGGCCCAACGTCACCTTTACGGCGTCGGCGAGGCTGTTCAGGCCCCGCTCGAGGCCACGGCGGGCCTCTTCGTCATACGCAATTGTCTTGGCCATTGCGAAGTGTTTCCTCCGGATCGGGGATGCACGTATGTCGGCCGGGTGCAGTGCCCGCGACGGACGGCTGGGGATGTGCTCCGCGTGTGCGGCCCCTGCCTCACCGTCCCGACCTAGCACTCACCGGTCGCGAGTGCCAACTGCATTTTTAGCACTCAACCATGGCGAGTGCAAGATCGTTCACCGGGGGCGAAGGCCGTCCAAGACAACGCTGGTGAGCCGCTCGGCCGCCTCGTCGCTGTAACTCTGCATGGCCTGCAGTCCGACCAGGATCGTCTTGATGTCGCGCACCGAAAGATCCCGACGCACCGCCCCGGCGTCCCGCGCCGCCGACAGCAGCTCACCCAGCATCGCGAAGAATTCCCCCTCCGCCTCGGGCATCGCCTTCGCGACGTCGACCCCGACCCCCGCGAGCGCTTCGGACAGACCCCGGTCGGTCGCACCCCAGGTGAGCACCATCGCCCGGAGGAACTCGAACAGCGCATCCGCGGGCTCGGCCTCGACCAACACCCGCCGACCCTCGCTGATGATGCCGCGGATCCTGTCCTCGACGACGGCACGGAACAAGTCCTCTTTGGTCGGGAAGTGGCGGTACACGGTGCCCGCACCGACGCCGGCCCGCCGCGCGATCTCGTCGATCGGCACCGAAAGTCCCTCGGCGGCGAAGGTGTCGTAGGCGACCTCCAGCACGCGGGCCCGGTTACGGGCCGCGTCTGCACGCAATGGTCGTTCGGTCTGGGTCAACTTCTCCCCCGGGAATGGACTAAGCGGGGCGTGCGTTCCGTATAGTTGTCGTCAACCGGGGCGCACGCTCCGCTTACCACTTTACCGAGGAGACCTCATGTCCAAGTGGACAACCGCTCAAATGCCGGATCAGACCGGTCGCACTGCCGTCATCACCGGCGCCAACACCGGTCTGGGCTATGAGACCGCCAAGGCGTTGGCCGCCAAGGGCGCGCACATCGTGCTGGCCGTGCGCAACCTCGACAAGGGTCGGGCAGCCGCGGACCTCATCACCCGTAGCGCTCCCAGCGCCCGCGTCTCCCTGCAACAGCTCGACCTGGCCTCGCTGACGTCTGTCCGCGAGGCCGCCGACCAACTCCGCTCCGACTACGACACCATCGACCTGCTGATCAACAACGCCGGCGTGATGATGACCGCCAAGTCGAAGACCGCCGACGGCTTCGAAATGCAGTTCGGTACCAACCATTTGGGCCATTTCGCGTTGACTGGTCTGCTGTTGGACCGGCTTCTTGTCGCCGAGGGGTCGCGGGTGGTCACGGTCAGCAGCGTCGGACACCGGTTCGCGCGCAACGGCATCCGGTTCGACGACCTGCAGTGGGACCGCGCCTACGGCCGCGTCGGCGCATACGGCCAGGCCAAGCTCGCCAACCTGATGTTCACCTACGAACTGCAGCGTCGATTGCAAGGCACTCAGACGATCGCGGTCGCGGCGCACCCCGGCGGGTCGCGCACCGAGTTGGGACGAAACCTGCCGCGACCGTTCGCCGCCGCCCTGCCGCTGCTGGAGTGGTCGTTCGCGTCCGCTGAGATGGGTGCACTACCCACGCTGCGGGCGGCGACCGATCCCGGCGTGATCGGCGGCCAGTACTACGGCCCGGACGGATTCATCGAGCAGCGGGGCTATCCCGTGGTCGTGGCATCCAACCGGGTGTCTCATGACGTTGATGCGCAGCGTCGGCTATGGGCAGTTTCTGAGGAGCTGACCGGCGTCACTTTCCCGGTTCCCGCGCTGGTCTGACTGTGGCAGGGTGGGTAGGGATGTCACTGGTTGTGCCGCCCTACCCACCGCCGCGGTACACCCGCGATGAGCCGGAGGTCAGTGCCTGGCTTCGGCCAGGTACTGCCCCTCCGGACTACGACTCGTTCGGCCTCGTCAAGTACCACTATCTGGCCAATCAGCAAGCCACCGACGGGGATTACGGCCTGTACCGCGTCGACATCGCGCCCAACGGGGGCGGACCGGGCCCGCACTTTCACCGCGCCATGTCCGAAGCCTTCTTCGTGCTCTCGGGAACACTGAAGCTCTACGATGGCAACGACTGGATGGACGGGCATCCCAACGACTTCCTCTACGTGCCGCCAGGGGGCATCCACGGTTTCCGCAACGACGCCGACGCGCCCGTCTCGATCCTGATGTTGTTTGCTCCGGGCGCGCCGCGAGAGGCGTACTTCGAAGGCCTCGCCCAACTCGCCGAGCTGTCCGACGAAGAACGCTCCGAGTGGTTCATCAAGAACGACAACTATTTCGTCTAGAGACACGCAATAGCCGACACGCCGAAACGTGCGCAGTCGTAATCCGTTGCGCTAGGCTCGCTCCGATCGCGTTCCGATCAGAACAAGGAGCTTTGGGTGCGGGCTAGTTCAGCGCCCGACACCCAGGCTTTGCGAGGCTGGCAGCGTCGGGCATTGGTGCGGTATCTCACCGCTGCGCCGCGTGACTTCTTGGCGGTCGCGACACCTGGCTCGGGCAAGACGACGTTTGCCCTACGGGTCGCCGCAGAGCTGTTGTCCACGGGTGTGGTCGACCGGATCACGGTAGTGGTGCCCACCGAACATCTGAAGATCCAGTGGGCACTTGCGGCCTCGAAGGTCGGCATCGCGCTCGACCCGAAGTTCTCCAACTCGTCGGCGCAGACCTCGTCGGAGTACCACGGTGTCGTCGTCACCTACGCCCAGGTGGCCAGCCACCCGACGCGGCATCGGGTGCGCACCGAGAACCATCGCACGCTCGTCGTGTTCGACGAGATCCACCACGGCGGCGACGCCAAGAGTTGGGGCGAGGCCATGCTGGAGGCGTTCAGCGACGCCAGCCGCCGGCTCGCGCTGACGGGCACCCCCTTTCGCAGCGACGACAGCGCGATCCCGTTCGTCAGGTACGAACGCGGCGCCGACGGGCTGCTGCGCTCGCAGGCCGATCACACCTACGGCTACGCGGAGGCCCTGGCCGACGGTGTCGTCCGCCCGGTGGTGTTCCTCGCCTATTCCGGCGAGGCGCGCTGGCGCGACAGCGCGGGCGAGGAGCACGCGGCCCGCCTCGGTGAGCCGCTCAGCGCCGAGCAGACCGCACGCGCATGGCGCACGGCGCTGAACCCGGCGGGCGAGTGGATGCCCGCGGTCATCGCCGCGGCCGACACCCGGCTGCGGCAGTTGCGCCAGCATGTTCCCGACGCCGGCGGCATGGTCATCGCCTCCGACCAGACCGCCGCCCGCGCATACGCAGAGCTCCTGACCAAGATCACCGGCGAGGCGCCGACGGTCGTGCTCTCCGACGACCCCGGGTCGTCGGACCGCATCAGCCAGTTCTCCGCGGGCACCAGCCGCTGGCTCGTCGCGGTGCGCATGGTGTCCGAAGGCGTCGACGTCCCCCGGCTGGCCGTCGGCGTGTACGCCACCAGCGCCTCGACCCCGCTGTTCTTCGCCCAGGCCATCGGGCGCTTTGTGCGGTCGCGCAGGCCCGGCGAAACCGCGAGCATCTTTTTGCCGTCGGTGCCCAATCTGCTGCTGCTGGCCAGCGAGATGGAGGCGCAGCGCAATCACGTGCTCGGCAAGCCACACCGGGAGACCGAGGGCGACGAGGAATTCGTCGAGCGGCGCCAGAGCGAGCCCAGCGAGCTCGACAACAGTGTCGAGTATCTGGGCGCCGACGCCGAGCTGGATCAGGTGATCTTCGACGGCTCCTCGTTCGGCACGGCGACGCCTGCGGGCAGCGAGGAGGAGGCCGACTATCTCGGCATCCCGGGTTTGCTCGATGCGGAGCAGATGCGCGACCTGTTGCGCCGGAGGCAGGAGGAGCAGCTCACCAAACGCACGGCGTCCGGCGAGGTGCCCCGCCCGTCGACGCATGGACAGCTGCGCGAACTCCGCCGCGAACTCAACGCGCTGGTGTCGATCGCCCATCACCGCACGGGTAAACCGCACGGGTGGATTCACAACGAGCTGCGCAGGATCTGCGGAGGCCCGCCGATCGCGGCGGCGACCAGCGATCAGCTACGCGCGAGGATCGAAGCCGTCCGCGACCTCTGACGCTACTGGGACTTGATCTCGAAGCGGAAATGGCTGTCGCCGATACGCACGTGGGATCCGTCGACCAGTGGAGCACTGCCACGAATTCGCTTGTGGTCCAACTCGACTCCGTTGGCCGAGCGCGCGTCGATGAGGATGAAACTGGTCCCGGTGTCGATGATCACCGCGTGGTGGCGACTGACCCTCGGATCCGCAAGGGCGATGTCGTTGTCGGATCGCCGCCCGATCCGCGTCGCCACACCCTTCACCTCGAAACACTCACCGGAGTCCGACCGCAGCTGTGCGCGCGCCTTCCCGGTGTCGATGGCCGTGCGGTTCGCGAGGCTGATGAAGGTGGCGCGGATCGTGGTGTCCCCACCCAGCTTGGTATCCATCGGCTCCTGCCGCAGGATCCGTTCGTGAAGGTCGCGTAGCTGCGCGCTCGGGTCGATACCGAGTTCCTCGGCCAGGACCATCTTCAGCCGCTGAAACGCATCGAGGGCGTCCGACTGCCGCGCCGAGACGTAGTAGGCGATCATCAACTGCTCCCACGCCGGCTCCCGGAACGGATGCTCGGCCACCAGCCGCTCGAGATCCCCGATCGTGTTTTTGGCTCGCCCGCATGCGATCTCGGATTCGGCGAGGGCGATGTGGGTGGCGATCCGGTCCTCTGCCATCGCGGTCGCGAACGCGGAGACGAAGTCGAAGCCGCGAAGGTCCTCGAGCATCTCACCGCGCCACTGGGCCAGCGCCGCTCGGTAATGCCTACTCGCCTCGTCGAATCGGCCGGCGGTCGCGGCCTGCACCCCTTCGTTGCGCTCGTGGATGAACCGCCCGAGGTCGACGTCCAGCTCCGCGACATTCAGCCGGTACCCGGGCGACACTTTCTCGAGCATGGTCTTACCGTCGAAGCCCACCGTCGAAAGCAGTCGGCGCAGATTGGACACATAGGCGTGCAGACTCGCGCGGGCCTCTGACGGCGGATCCTCACCCCAGACAGCGTTGATCAGGGAATCGGCCGCCATCGGCCGGTTGCGGTTCATCACGAGCGCCGCCAACACCGCCCGCTGCTTCGGCGTGCCGATAGGCACCGCATTGCCGTTGACCGACAGCTGCAACGGCCCGAGAAGACCAAACACAGGGTCCCTCTGCGACATCGGCTGCTACCCCTCGGCGAGAAGTGACGACAGCCAACGATACGGCCTGAGGGCCCTACCGCTCTGCGAGCCCGGCCAGGTTCTTCAGCGAATTGTCCAAGTGCTGGGTCGGAAACGGCGGAAACCCGATATCGCGCATATGCGCAGGCACCCCTGACCAGTCGTAAGTCAGCGTCACCCGCGTCTGGCCGGGCCCCACCGGTTCGAGGTCGTAGCGCCAGATCCAGCCGCCGAATTCCCGCTCGGTGCCATGCAGGAGGTAGCCACGCTCCTCCGGGCCCTGGCCCGGCTGCCAGGCGATGGCGCGCGGCGGGTCGAACACCTCGACCCGGTTGGCCATCTCGTAGTCCTTCTCGGGATGGTTGTCGTGGTACATGGCCATCCGGAAGATCTGACCCACTTCCGCAAGGGGTGCGCTGTCGAGGGGTTCGCGGACCCATCCCGTGCCGTCGATCGCCTGGTGTGTCGACGGGTCGGCCAGTACGTCGAAGACCGCCTCGGGGGTTGCGTTGACGGTCACGACGGCGTGTACGCGTTCATTGGTCATGTCGATACAGACCGCTGCCGGAGCCGGAAGTAATCGTCAGAACAAGCCGCACCCGGCGACGCCGCAGAGAAACGACGTCGCCCAGAGATACGGCCACGCAGCCACCATGACCACCAGCGCCGCAATATCGGAGAAAATCGGGAAGGTTCCGGTGAGCGCCGCCTGAAGTTCGCTCATCAGCTCGACGTGGAAGACGGTGTATCCGACGCCGATCACGATGTAGACCAACGTGATCCACAATGCGAGTTCCAGATAGGTGTTGATCCCCCGCTGCAGCAGCATCCGCTCGACCCGCTGCCACATCCCCGGCGCAGACATCGCTACAACCCTAGCAACCCCGGCAGGTCGGCGACCGAATCGATGACGTGGTTGGGCTGCATCGCGAACTCGTCGGCCGCCCACCGGTCCAACGTGTCCTGACGAAACTTGCCGGTGCGCACCAACACCCCGGTCATGCCCACCACCTGTGCGGGCAGCACATCGTTGTTGAGGTCGTCGCCGATCATGTACATCTCGTCCGGGTCGACACCGAGACGGCTTGCGGCGGCGAGGAACCCCTCGGGTGCGGGCTTGCCGACGGCGGTGGCCTTGCGCCCCGACGTCTGCTCCATGCCGATCAGGTACATGCCGGTGTCGATGCGCAGACCGGCGCTGGTGGTCCAGGCCGTGCTGCGATGCATCGCCACCACCGGGATGCCCTGGGACATCCAGTCGTAGACCCACGACAGCGTCAGATGGCTGTATTCCGGCCCGGCCCCGCCGAGCAGCACCACGTCGGGCTTCTCCGGCGCCTCGGGTCCGCTGAACTCGGTGGAGTACACGATGTCGATGCCGGGCATGTCCTCGGCGATCTGACCGCTGTTGACCAGGAAGCACCGCGCATCCGGATAGTTGTGCCGGACGTATTCCGCGGTCAGCACGGCCGCGGTGATCACCTCGTCGGAGCGCACGGCCATGCCCGCATTGGTCAACAGCTCGGCGATCTGCACCCGGGTCTTGGTGGTGGTGTTCGTGAGGTACGAGCACGCGATCTGGTGCTCGGCCAGGGTCTGCAACGCCTCCGCGGCGCCCGCGATGGGCTGCCATGAGGTCACCAGGACGCCGTCGATGTCGAACAACACACCACCGATCGCCATGGCCCGACAGTAAACGGCGGCTGAATCAATGCAAGTCGGGGTCACCCCGAGTTACCCAAGTCACCTGCCCATTTGCAGTTCGCCACCCACGGCGACGCCGCGGCCGCAATGGACCAGGCGATGTCCGCGGGCACATCAATCACCTGGTAGTGCTTGACGCCTGCCGCGGTGGCGGCGATCAGCGTGGCCACGCCGGCTCGGCGCTGCATCAGGGTCTGCCGCACGGTCCATCCGATGATGCCGGGTCCAGCGATGCAGTCGCGCCTGCGATGAAGGCTTCCGGTCCGCGCCACCAGCCAGCCGTCGCCCACCCGGTGGCCGAGCGCGCGTGAGCGGTCGTGGGCAAGCAGTGCACAGCAGACGCCGAGCAGCGCCAGCACCACCCAGGCCCACGCGGGCACGCCGACGATCAGCAGCACGATCGCAGCCAACGCGGGCAGTACCAGGGCACGCGTCCAACGCCTGCGAGTGGCCGCGGGCCCGTGCCGGCGCAGCGGCCCCCACACGGCGTCCGGCTGGGCGATCAGTTCGGCGAGCACCGCTTCGGCGGTCGACCTCGGGCACGGCGGTAACAACGTCGACGCTTCACCCGCCCCGCCGACCCCCGTCATCACCGCGTCCAACCGGGCGCCGCCGAACATCCTGACCAGCAACGGCTCTCGCAGCGTTCCGCCACGCAACCTGCGCATGTCGAAGGTGTGCTCGCGCACCCGCAGCAGCCCGTGCTTGAGGTGCAGGACGTCGGCGTCGCGCCGCAGATCGAGGTTTCCGTACGTCAGAAGGGACTGCAGCACCGACAACACCGACGACGCGAACAGCACCAGCACCACGACGGCGACGACGATCACTGCGATACCGAAGCGGTCTGCCAACGCCGCGCCGGACTGTTCGAGCCGCGAATCACGCAGTGCCGCAGTCGCACCCACTTGATAAGCCAGGCCGGCCGCCGCGGCGATCATCGCCAGACCGGTGAAGCTCAACGGGCTGTATCGCAGCCAGGACGGCTGCCAACGGGCGAGCACCCGCCCCGGCGTCATCGTCGGCTGCTCGACGTCGGGTGCCAACGAATCGGCCAGCAGAATCGCGCGCAGCCGCGGCACCTCGTCGGCCACGACCGCGTCGAGCGCGAATGCGTTGTCCCCTGTCGCCGCCTGACCGGTGCTGACCCGCACGACGGTCAGCCCGAGCAGCCGGTGCAGCAGCCTGGAATCCGTCGACACCGAGCGAATCCTGTTGCGCGGAAGGGAAAGTACCTTGCGTTGCAGGATTCCCGTCCGCAGTTGCACCTCGCCGGGGCCGATGCGGTAGCTCGTGGTGAACCAGCGGGCGATGCCGAACGCCACCGTCAACACGAGAACCACGACCGCGTACATCGGGTTCCCGGTCGCCGAGCCCAGCACGACCGTGCCGATGATCACCGGGATCTGCCGCAGCACCTCATGAACGGGATGCACCAACAGCATGCGAGGACTGAGCCGGTTCCAACCCCCGTCAACGGGCGTACTCACGTGGCGTCCTCGGCGCCGATCGCCGCGATGTCGGTGAGTTGCGCGACGACGCGGTCGGCGACGTCGACGTCCAGCGCGACGATGCGTACCGCACCTGCCGACGACGCCGTCGTCACGGTGACATTCGCAAGGCCGAACAGGCGGTCCAGCGGCCCGCGTTCGGTGTCGACGGTCTGCACTCTGGATATCGGGGCGATGCGCCGTTCCTGCACAAGCCATCCCGTGCGGGTGTACACCGCGTCCGGACTTACGTCCCAGCGGTGTACGCGGAACCGCCACAACGGAACCACCACGACGAACAGGACCACACCGACGGCCGTCGCCATCGCCACGAGCGCGTTCAGCCACCACCGGCTGTGGTCGATGACGAACCACACCAGCTGGCCTAACGCGAACATCGTCCAGGGAATTGCCGCGCCCAGCGCCCACACGAGCGGCGCCTTGCGGCTCGGTGGGTTCGCGGGATCCTGCATAGAACGAAAGTAACCGCCGACGCAAGACCAGTTCGCCAGACCGGTTGGCCTGAGTATGTTGATCGCATGAGCGCCAAATGGACCGCGGCCGATGTGCCCGACCAATCCGGGCGAGTCGCGATAATCACCGGATCGAACACCGGCATCGGCTACGGAGCTGCGGCCGTGCTCGCCGCCAAGGGCGCCCACACGGTGTTGGCAGTGCGCAACGTCGACAAGGGCAACGACGCCGCGGCGCGCATCAAGAGCGCGAGCCCGAACGCGACCGTCACCGTCCAACAGCTCGACCTGACCTCGCTGGACAACATCCGCGCCGCGGCCGACGATCTGCGCGCCAAATTCGACCGCATCGATCTGCTGATCAACAACGCGGGCGTGATGTACACGGACAAGGCCCGCACCAAGGACGGTTTCGAGCTGCAGTTCGGCACCAACCATCTGGGCCATTTCGCGCTCACCGGTCTGCTGCTCGACAACCTGCTGTCGGTGGACGGCTCGCGGGTCGTCACGGTCAGCAGCATGGCCCACCGCATCCGCGCCAAGATCCACTTCGATGACCTCAATCTCGACCGCAACTACAACCGCGTCGTCGCATACGGTCAGTCCAAGCTCGCCAACCTCCTGTTCACCTACGAGCTCGCGCGGCGGCTGCAGGCCAAGGGGGCGCCGACGATCGCCACCGCGGCGCACCCGGGTGCCGCCGACACCGAACTGCTGCGCAACATGCCCGCAGGTATCCGGCAGGTCGGCCAGTTCTTCTGGTCGACGTTCATCGCGCAGAGTGCCGACATGGGGGCCGAGCCGACGCTACGCGCGGCGACGGACCCGGCCGCCAAGAATGCGGAGTACTACGGCCCCAGTGGCTTCCAGGAACAGCGGGGCCACCCGAAAGTCGTTGCCTCCACCGCACAGTCACACGACGAGAGCATTCAGCGTCGGTTGTGGACGGTGTCCGAGGAGCTGACCGGCGTGACCTTCCCCGTGTGATGCGGTCCGTCGAAGAACATCAGCGCGTCGTCGCCGGCCTGATCACTCGCAGGCCGGCGGTCACCATGCCCATCGCTGAGACGCTGGGCCTGGTACTCGCCGACGATGTGGTGGCTCCGCTGTCGCTTCCCGGCTTCGACAATTCCGCGATGGACGGGTACGCCGTTGTCGCCGAGGATATTTCGGGCGCGACACCAGAACAGCCGGTGTTGTTGCCCGTCGCCGAGGACATTCCGGCGGGCCGCACCGACCAGCTCACGCTCAAGCCCGGCACCGCGCACCGGATCATGACGGGCGCGCCGCTGCCCAGCGTCGCCACCGCCGTGATCCCCGTCGAGGCCACCAACGCCGCCACCGACACCGTCGAGATCCGCGCGAGCGCGAAACCGGGACAGCACATCCGCCGTGCGGGTGAGGACGTCACCGCGGGCACCACCGTGTTGCGGGCGGGGCAGGTGGTCACCCCCGCGGCGCTCGGCCTGGCGGCGGCGCTGGGGCTCGGCGAGTTGTCGGTCATTCCGCGCCAGCGGGTCCTGGTGATGTCGACGGGATCGGAACTCGTCGCACCCGGAACTCCGCTGCAGCCGGGCCAGATCTACGAATCCAACGCGGTGATGCTCGCCGCGGCCCTGCGCGATGCCGGCGCCGAGGTGGTGGCCACCCCGACCGCCGGAGACGACGTTGCGGTGTTCCGCGACGCACTGGACCGCCACCGCGGCGACGCCGATCTGATCATCACCACCGGCGGCGTGAGCGCGGGCGCATACGAGGTGGTCAAGGACGCATTGGGCGAAGGCCAGGTCGAATTCGTCAAGGTCGCGATGCAGCCCGGCATGCCGCAGGGTTCGGGCGTCGTCGACGGCACCCCGATCATCACCCTGCCGGGCAACCCGGTCAGCGCGCTGGTGTCGTTCGAAGTGTTCCTGCGGGCACCCCTGCGGAGCGCGATGGGGCTGCCTCACCCCGAGCGCCCGCGGCGCACCGCGGTGTTGACCGAGGACCTCACCTCACCGCGAGGGAAACGTCAGTACCGCCGCGGAGTCTTCGATCCGGACGCGGGCACCGTCACCAGTTATGGGCCGCCCGCATCCCATCACCTGCGCTGGCTGGCGTCGGCGAACTGTCTGTTGGAGATCGACGAGGATGTCGTCGAACTCGCCGGTGGATCCCATGTTCAGATCTGGGACTTGGCATAGGCCTATTGGCGCCACGTCACGCCCGTAGAATCGCCCCACGATGGCCAGACGCCCCGACAACAACAAATCCGGCCCCGCACGGTTCGCCGCGCTGGTGCGTACCTCGATACCCCCGATGCACCCTGCGGGCCTGCCGTTCGTCGGTGCCAGCCTCGCGGTGGCGGCGCTCGGACACCGGAGTCGGTGGCTGCGACGCGCAGGCGTCGCATCCGCATTGGCCAACGCCGCG
Organism: Mycobacterium barrassiae; assembly: GCF_025822765.1. Lineage (GTDB taxonomy): Bacteria > Actinomycetota > Actinomycetes > Mycobacteriales > Mycobacteriaceae > Mycobacterium > Mycobacterium barrassiae. The sequence goes on from NZ_JACKUK010000036.1 coordinate 84,166, forward strand.
TTCTTCCGACATCCGCCGCGGGTGCCACCAAACCGTCCCGGCGTCGTCGTGGCTCCGGCCGACGGGCTGATCTGTCTCATCCAGGACGCCATACCGCCGGCCGAACTCGGCCTGCCCGCAACGCCTTTGCCGCGGGTCAGCATTTTCCTGTCGGTACTGGACGCGCACGTGCAGCGCGCACCGGTCGGCGGTGAGGTGGTGGCGGTCTGCCACCGGCCCGGAAAGTTTCATTCGGCCGAACTTGAGGCGGCCAGCGAGCTCAACGAACGCAACAGCATCGTCATCCGCACGCCGGAGGGTGCCCAGGTGATCGCGGTGCAGATCGCGGGCCTGGTGGCCCGCCGCATCGTGTGCGACGCGAAGGTCGGTGACAAGCTGGCGATCGGCGATACGTACGGGTTGATCCGGTACGGCTCACGCCTCGACACCTACCTGCCCGCGGGATCAAACCTCCTGGTCACCGTCGGCCAGCGGGCAGTCGGCGGGGAAACGGTGTTGGCCGAGCTCGGGCCCGATGACGTCGGGCGGACGGCTCCCGCATGATCAAGCCCCGCGTCAAGGCGCCGGTGATCAGCCTGCGCATTCTGCCCAGCGCCATGACCGTGACCGCCATCTGCCTCGGCTTGAGCGCAGTGAAATTCGCCCTCGACGGCCGACCGACGGAATCGATGGCGTTTCTGGCCGTTGCCGCGATCCTCGACGCACTCGACGGCCGCATGGCCCGGATCTTGAAGGCCACGTCCCGGATGGGCGAGGAGATCGACTCACTCGCCGACGCGGTGAACTTCGGTGTCGCACCGGCGTTCATCGTCTACGCAACCCTGCTCTCGACGTCCCAGATCGGCTGGATCGTGGTGTTGCTCTACGCGGTGTGCATCGTGTTGCGGCTGGCGCGGTTCAACGCGATGCTCGACGTCGCCAAGCCCGCATACGAGAACAAGTACTTCGTCGGCATGCCTGCCCCCGCCGGGGCGATCGGGGCGATCGGTCCGCTGGCCGCCAAGATGCAGTTCGGCGAAGGCTGGTGGACGTCTGAAATCGCAGTGATCGTCTGGATGGTCGGCGTCTCGCTGTTGGTGGTCAGCACGCTGCCGATGCGCAAGATCCACACCTTCTCGGTGTCACCGAACATGGTTGCGCCGCTTCTGGTGGCCGTCGCGATTCTGGTCGCGGCGTCGATCCTGTACGGCTACCTCGTGATCCTGGCGATCATCCTCGGCTATGTCATCCACATCCCGTTCGCGATCCGGACCCGGCGCTTCCTGGCGGAGCATCCCGAGGTGTGGGACGACAAACCGCGGCAGCAGCGGGCCGCGCGACGGGCGATCCGCCGCGCGCAGCCGCACCGGAGGTCCGTGATGCGACTCGGATTGCGCAGGCCGGGCTCCTGACGTGACCGGTTTCGACTCGGGGCGCTCTGCAACCGACCGCCCCGCCCTCAAACAGCAGCTCACGCTCACCGCCAGGTTGAACACGTCGGCGTTGGACACCCGCCGCGGTGTGGTCAGGCTTCATCCGGAAGTGATTGCGGCACTTGGTATCCGCGAATGGGATGCGGTCGCGCTGACGGGTTCGCGCACCACCGCCGCGGTGGCGGGCGTGGCACCGCCGGGCACACCGACCGGCACCGCGCTGCTCGACGATGTGACGCTGTCCAATGCCGGTGTTCGCGAGAACGCCCCGGTGCTGGTCGAACCCGTGACGGTGTACGGCGCGCGTTCGGTGACGCTGTCGGGCTCCAACCTCGCCACTCAGTCGATCTCACCGGCGACGCTGCGTCAGGCGCTACTGGGCAAGGTGATGATGGTGGGCGACACCGTCTCGTTGCTGCCGCGTGAGCTGGGTCCGGACATCCCCACGTCGGCGGCGACCTCCGCGCTCGCGTCGTCGGTGGGCATCACCTGGACGTCCGAACTGCTCACGGTGACCGGCGTCGATCCTGCGGGACCGGTGAGCGTACAACCCAATTCGTTGGTGAGCTGGGGAGACGGGGTGACGCCCACGAAGGCTGCGTCGTCGGCCCAGCCGACCGTCACCGCGGGCGAGAAGGCCCCCGCTGTCAGCTTCGACGACCTCAAGGGCGCGCACGCCCAGGCGTCTCGGTTGTCCGAATGGCTCAAACTCGCTCTCGATCAGCCGGAGCTGCTCGAAACTCTGGGTGCCACAGCCAATCTCGGTGTGCTGGTGTCCGGACCGGCAGGCGTCGGCAAGGCCACCATGGTGCGCACGGTCTGCACCGATCGCCGTCTCGTCGAGCTCGACGGTCCCGAGGTGGGTGCGCTGCGCGCCGAGGATCGGCTGTCCAGCGTGTCGTCGGCGGTGTCCACCGTGCGTGACGGCGGCGGCGTGCTGCTGATCACCGATATCGACGCATTGCTCCCCTCACCCGCCGAACCCGTTGCGACGCTGATCCTCACGGAGTTGCGCAACGCCGTCGCCACCCGAGGCGTCGCGTTCGTCGCCACCTCCGCGGTACCCGACAACGTCGACCCGCGGCTGCGGGCGCCCGACCTCTGCGACCGCGAGCTCGGCCTGAGCCTGCCGGACGGGTCGATCCGCAGGCAGCTGCTCGAGGTGCTGCTGCGCGACGTCCCGTCAGGTGAACTCGATCTGGGCGAAATCGCCGAACGCACACCCGGTTTCGTCGTCGCCGATCTGTGTGCGCTGGTGCGCGAGGCGGCGCTGCGGGCGGCCGCGAGGGCCAGCTCGGACGGCAAGCCGCCGGAGTTGACGCAGGACGATCTGACCGGCGCGCTGAGCGTCATCCGGCCCCTGTCGCGGTCGGCCACCGAAGAGGTGTCGGTCGGTTCGGTGACACTCGAGGACGTCGGCGACATGGCCGACACCAAGCAGGCGCTCACCGAGGCGGTGCTGTGGCCGTTGCAGCATCCGGAGACCTTCGAGCGACTCGGTGTCGAGCCACCGCGCGGTGTGCTGCTCTACGGCCCGCCGGGCTGCGGCAAGACGTTCGTGGTGCGGGCGCTGGCCAGCTCGGGACGGCTGAGCGTGCACGCCGTCAAGGGTGCCGAGCTGATGGACAAGTGGGTCGGCGCCTCGGAGAAGGCGGTCCGCGACCTGTTCCGTCGCGCGCGCGACTCTGCGCCGTCGCTGGTGTTCCTCGACGAGCTCGACGCATTGGCGCCGCGGCGCGGGCAGAGCTTCGACTCCGGGGTCACCGACCGGGTGGTCGCCGCGCTGCTCACCGAACTCGACGGGATCGAGCCGCTGCGCAACGTGGTGGTACTCGGCGCGACGAACCGTCCCGACCTGATCGACCCGGCGCTGCTGCGACCCGGACGGCTGGAGAAGCTGGTCTTCGTCGAGCCGCCCGACGCCGAGGCACGTCGCGAGATCCTGCGCACCGCAGGCAAATCCGTGCCGCTGGCCGACGACGTCGATCTCGACGCCCTGGCCGGCGACCTGGAGGGCTACAGCGCCGCCGACTGCGTGGCGCTGCTGCGCGAGTCCGCGCTGACGGCGATGCGCCGCTCGATCGACGCCGCCGCCGTCACAGCTGAGGACGTCGCCAAGGCCCGCGAAACCGTGCGGCCGTCGCTCGATCCCGTCCAGGTCGAGTCGCTACGCGCGTTCTCCGCCGCACGCTGACTCCCCCTTCCGCCGAGACTGCTGCCAGATCGCGATTTCGCGGAAATTCGCGATCTGTGCGCAGTCTCGGCGACCTCCGGATTAGATCTTGACAGTGACTAGTTGAGGGTGCATAGTCGTAACTAGCCACTGTCAAGATTGACTATCGGGAGGCACGATGCGAGCCGGCGATCTCGAACGGGAGCGGACCGCGAATCAACTGGGTCAGGCACTGGCGCAGGGCTACCTCACGCTGGACGAATACGAGCCCCGACTGCAGGCCACATTCGCCGCGCACACCACCGACGAACTGCACGACCTGGTCGCAGACCTGCCGCTGGACCGGATCCGGCGCAACGACCCGGCCCGCAGGCAGGCCCGCCGAACGGCAGCACGCCGCGGCGTGCAGATCCACCTCGGCGCCTACATGTCGATGGTCGTCATCGTGCTGGCCGTGTGGCTGGCCGTCGGCCTGACCGCCGGCGCCTGGTACTTCTGGCCGATCTGGCCCATCCTCGGCGCGGGCATCGGGCTCGTCGGCCATGCCCTGCCGGTCCGCTTCGCGACACCCGCGCTATGCGGAGCGCGTCACGGTTCGATCAGGCCGGCGCGGATCGCGTAGCGCGTCAACGCCACCCGGTCCTGCAGACCGAGTTTGGCCAACGTGTTGGTGCGGTGGCGGTCGACGGTCTTGGTGCTGATGCTCAGCGTCGCCGCGATCTCCCGCGTCGAGAAGCCCTCGGCGATCAGCTTGAGCACCTCCTCCTCGCGAGGCGTGAGGATGGTCTCGGGCAACGAGTCGCCGTGCCGCGCCCTGTGCAGGTAGTCGCGGATCAGCGCGGTGACCGCACCGGCATAGAGGAACGGCTCGCCCCGCAGCGTCGCGCGGCACGCCTCGAGCAGATCGCGGTCGGCCACCGACTTGAGTACATAGCCCGACGCGCCCGCTTTCAACGCCTCGAAGAAGTACTGCTCGTTGTCGTACATCGACAGGATCAGGATCCGCACATGCGGATACCGCCGATTCATCTCCCGCGCCGCCTGCAGACCCGTCATCCGTGGCATCGCGATATCGAGAATCGCCAGGTCGGCCGGGATACGCGAGAGGACGTCGAGCGCCTCGTGTCCGTCGGCGGCCTCCGCCACCACCGTCAGATCCGGCTCCGCGTCGAGGATCATCCGCAGGCCGCTGCGAACCAGGGCATGGTCGTCGGCGAGCAGGATCCGCGCGGGCGAGGCGAGCATCAGTCATCCGGCCCGGGCAACGGGATCACCAGTCGGACCTCGGTGCCCTCGTCCTTGGGGGAGGTGATCGTCAGCGCCGCGTTCACCAGCAGCGCCCGCTCCCGCATCCCGTTGATTCCCGCACCCTCCTCCGCGACACCACCACATCCGTCGTCGGCGATCCGCAACGTCAATCGCTTGGCGGTGGAGTGCATGTCGAGCCACACCTTGTTGGCCCCCGCATGCCTGGCGATGTTCGTGAGGCTCTCCTGGGCGACCCGGTAACACACCAGCTCGACGTCGGCGGGCAGCCGATCAGCATGGGACGCAATGTGTTTGACCACCTTCAAACCAGTGGCCTGCGAGAACTCACTGCACAGGGCGTTGAGTGCGCTGGTCAGTCCAAGGTCCTCGAGTGCGTCCGGACGCAACCGGCGGACGATGCTTCTGACCTCGTCGAGGCTCGCCCGTACCGCCTCCTGCGAACCGGCCAGTTCGCTCTTGATGTCTGCGGGTGCACGGTCGACGGCGCGTTTGAGCATCAACAGCGCGACGGTGAGCGTCTGCCCGATCTCATCATGCAGCTCGCGCGCGATGCGCTGACGTTCGTTCTCCTGCGCCGCCAGCGCCGCCGCACCCGCGGTCGTCCGTGCAGACTTCAGCATCGGCGCCAGACTCGATCGCAGCAGCAGCGCATTCGCCGTCAGCATCACCGCCAGCCCGACGACGAGAACCGGGATCTCCGTCAACTTGATACGCGACGACACCGTCGCCGGGGACAACGCCAGGACCAGGGTGCCGAGCACGAAGATCAGCCCGTTGATCACGAAGACACGCCGGAACAGCGCGTTGGCCCGGGTGCGCGCCCCTTTCATGACCCCAGCGTGGACCGTCAAACCGAGATTTGTCCATACAGGGCGTTTCCCTGCCCGAATGGGTGTCAGACCCGATGGTGCGGTGTCCGTTCCACGCCGAGACTGACCTCACCATGCACAAAGTGCTTCGCCGCCGACCGGAGAACGAGGACGATGACGCTTACCGCAGATACCGCCGGCACTAGATGGACCGCCCGAGAAGAAACCGTCATGCAAGCACATGAGATCGCCGTGACCCCACCGACGGTGCGAATGGACGATCCGGTGTCCAAGGCCATCCAACTGATGGTCGTCAACCGACTCCCGGGCCTCGTGGTGGTCGACGAATCCGACCACCCCGTCGCCGTATTGCCGGGCACCCAGGTGTTGCGGCTGACCATCCCGGAGTCCTACCGCGACGATCCGGCACTGGTCCGGACCGTCGACGAAATCCACGCCGACCTGTTCTGGCACGGCCCAGGCAAGCTGACCGTCGGCGACTGCCTGCCCTCACCGGTCGCCAAACCGGTGACGGTGGCACCCGACGCGACCCTCCTGGAGGTCGCGACCGTGATGGCGACCAAGCGCAGCCCGCTCATCGCGGTGGTGGATCGCGACGGAAAGCTGGTCGGTGCAGTGACGCTCGAGCGATTACTCACCAGCTTGGCCGTGGCCGGCCCCAACGACTGAACCCCCGACCCCCGTGCTGGCTCCACTACTGGCGCTGGCGATATTCGTCGTCGCGTTCTGGTTTCTGGCGACCGAGCGCGCGAACAAGGTAAAAACCGTCCTCGTCGCCGCCGGGCTGATGACGCTCCTCGGCCTGACGCCCGGCGTGCAGATCTTCTATTCCGAACACGAGGGCATCGACTGGAACGTCATCTTCCTGCTGCTCGGCATGATGGTCATCGTCGGCGTGGTCAAGCAGACCGGCCTGTTCGACTTCCTGGCCATCTGGGCCGCAAAACGGTCCAAGGGCAGCCCATTTCGGCTCATGGTGATGCTGATGGTCATCACCGGCGTGGCCTCCCCGGTGCTCGACAACGTCACCATCATCATGCTCGTCGCACCCGTCACGCTCGTGATCTGCGACCGGCTGGAGATCGCACCTCAACCGTTCCTGATCGCCCAGGTGTTGGCGTCCAACATCGGCGGCGCGGCCACCCTCATCGGCGATCCGCCCAACATCATCATCGGTAGCCGGGCGGGCCTGACGTTCAACGACTTCCTGGTCCACATGGCGCCGGTGGTCGCCGTCATCTTCGTCCTGTTCGTGTTGTTCACGCGATTTCTGTTCCGAAAAGACCTGCGCTCCAACCACATGCGGATGGACAAGGTGATGGCGCTGCAGGAACGACGGGCCATCAAGGACACCCGGCTGCTCGTGCGGTCGATGGTGGTGCTGGCGTTGGTGGTCATCGGCTTCTGTCTGCACTCGGTGCTGCATGTCGCCCCCTCCATCGTCGCCCTGCTGGGGGCGGGCACCATGCTGCTGGTCACCAACGTCGATGTCGCCGAGGTGCTTCCCGAAGTCGAGTGGCCCACGTTGGTGTTCTTCATGGGCCTGTTCGCCATGGTGTCCGGTCTGGTGCACACCGGGGTGATCGGTTGGCTGGGCGACGCGGCGGTCCACCTGTTCAGCGACAACTTCTTCCTTGCCGCCACCGGCCTGATGTTCGGCTCCGCGGTACTCGGCGCGTTCATCGACAACATCCCGTACACGGCAACGTTGACGCCGGTGGTCGAGGACATGGTTGACCACGCACCAGACCCCGAATCCGGCAGAGCGCTGTGGTGGGCATTCGCACTGGGCGCATGCTTCTCGGGCAACGGCACCGCGATCGCCGCGAGCGCCAACGTGGTCGCCATCGGCATCGCGCAGCGCGCCGGCCACGCGATCAGCTTCTGGCGCTTCACCCGCTACGGCATCGTGGTGACGATCCTCTCCACGGCGCTGGCGTGGCTCTACGTCTGGCTGCGCTACTTCTGATGAATCCAGTTATCAACCGCCGCAACCAGTTCCGCTTCACTTGGCACCCGGTCGCTCGCCCATGCCACATAACCGTCCGGGCGGACGAGAACCGCGTCGGGAATTTCCGGATGCCTTCCGGTGACCTGCACGACGTCGGAGCGGCCGATCTCCACCGGCGTCGCGGTGACGGCGACGAACTTCTGACCCCGCAGCAGTTCGTAGAGCCGGGTGCCGTTGCAGTCGATATCGGGCATCCGCCGGCCCACCATCCGATGCTCGCCACCCTTGTGCGCGTAGGCAATTCCGATACCGCTGAGGAACTCCCGCAGGATTCGCCTTGTCTTCGGGACCCGCGTCAACGTTCCGATCACGATGTTTCGCGCAAGACGCTGCACCTTCGAGTTTCCCAGCACCACCTGGTTGAACGCATCGGTCGTGCGCAGCACGGCGGCACCGACCGGATGCCGCTCGGCTTCATAGGTGTCCAACAGCGACGGCGGCGCCGTTCCGTTGACGGCGGCGACCAGCTTCCAGCCCAGGTTCATGGCGTCCCCGATGCCGGTGTTCATGCCCTGGCCGCCGAGCGGCGAGTGCACGTGCGCGGCGTCGCCCGCGATGAACACCCGCCCCGACCGGTAGTGCCGTGCCTGTTTGCGCTCCGACAGGAACCGCGAACTCCACCTCATGTCGGTCATGCCGTAGTCGTCACCCGCGATGCGCACGAACGAATCGCGAATCTCGTCCAGCGTCACGGGTTCGGACAGGGGCGCCTGTTCGCGCAGCCGGTCCCATCCGATGGCGCGGAACCAGCCGTCACCGAACGGGATCATCAGCACGACGCCGCGTTCGTTGGTCACGCCGGTCAACGTGTCCTCCGGTGCCCGCGAGAGCGCGATATCAGCCAGCAGGATGTGGGTCTCATACTGCTTGCCGACGAAGTCGATGCCGATCTGGCTCCGGACCGTGCTGTGCGCGCCGTCGCAACCCACGACGTACTTCGCGCGAACGCTGTGGCCGTCGGCGCACTCGACCGTGACGCCTTCGTCGTCCTGGGTCAGCCCCACCACCTCAGCGCCCCGGACGATCGGCACTCCGAGTTCGGCGGCCCGACCCTCGAGCACCTGCTCGGTGCCGCTCTGGGGGACGATCAACAACATCGCGTACCGGCCGGGCAGCTCCCGCAGGTCCAACGTCGCGCCACCGGGCGGAGCGACCTCGTACACAGACACACCGAGCGGGATCAGAGCGTCGGCCATGCCGCGCGCGTCGAGCAGTTCGAGGGTCCGGGCATGCACGGCGAACGCCCTGGTGATGTTGGGTGTTGAGGCCCGCTCCTCGAGCAGGCGCACCGACAGACCGCCCAGCGCGAATTCGCAGGACAGCATCAGGCCGGTCGGCCCCGCACCGACCACTACCACATCGGCAATGTCCACTACGCCGGATGGTAGCCCTATCGGCCCACGTAGAATGGCTTAAAGCCAGAGCATTCACCCGGCTGACACCCCGCCATCTGCCCTTCGCCGACGGCTGATTGCCGAGCCCACGACAGAAACGGAGTGCCCTTGCTCGCCGTCCTCATCGCCCACGCGGTCGCGACCGCGCTGGCACCCCTGCTTGTGCAGAAGTGGGGACGGATGGCGTTCTACCCGTTGGCACTGGTGCCGCTCGGCTCGCTGATCTGGGTGGTCACCAACTGGCCGAGGCCCGGCGCGGCGCCGACGGTCGATGTGCCGTGGGTGCCTGAGCTGTCGATGAACATCGTCCTACGGTTCGACTCCCTCGCGGCCATCATGAGCGTGCTCGTGCTGGGCATCGGTGCGCTGGTGCTCTTCTACTGCACCGACTACTTCCACCACCGCGACGGACACACCGAGAAGCGACTACCCAGCTTCGCGGCTGAGCTGGTGGCGTTCTCCGGCGCGATGTTCGGCCTGGTGACCAGCGACAACATGCTCCTGCTGTACGTGTTCTGGGAGATCACGACGGTGTTGTCGTTCCTGCTCGTCGGCCACTACGCCGAGCGCGCCACCAGCCGCCGCGCGGCGACCCAGGCGCTGCTCGTCACGACGTTCGGCGGGCTGGCGATGCTGGTGGGCATCATCGTGCTCGGCAACACCGCGGGCACCTATCGCCTGTCCGAACTCGTCGCGTCACCACCGACCGGCGTGGCCGTATCGGTCGCGTTGGTGCTCGTCCTCATCGGGGCCCTGTCCAAATCCGCCATCGTGCCCCTGCACTTCTGGCTGCCCGGCGCGATGGCCGCCCCGACGCCGGTCAGCGCCTACCTCCACGCCGCGGCGATGGTCAAGGCGGGGGTCTATCTCATCGCCCGCATGACCCCGGGGTTCGCCGATGCGGCGCCATGGCGACCGACCGTGATCACGCTCGGCCTGCTGACGATGCTGCTTGCCGGCTGGCGCGCGGTGCGTGAATACGACCTCAAGCTGATCCTTGCCTTCGGCACGGTCAGCCAGCTGGGCCTGATCACCGTGATGGTCGGTGGCGGCGGCAGTGACCTGATGCTCGGCGGGTTGGCGATGCTGTGTGCGCACGCGATGTTCAAGGCGGCACTGTTCATGGTCGTCGGCATCATCGACCACACCACCGGCACCCGCGACATCCGCAGGCTCGCCTGGCTCGGTGCGCGTGCGCGCCCGCTGCTGGTCATCGCCATCGGCGCCACGGCGAGTATGGCCGCGTTGCCGCCGTTCTTCGGGTTCGTCGCCAAGGAGGCCGACTTCGAGACCGTGCTGCACAGCCCGAGCCTCGGCGCGGCAGCGCCCTTCGTGCTCGCGGGAATCATGCTCGGTTCGGTCTTCACCACGATCTACAGCCTGCGTTTCCTGTGGGGAGCGTTCGGCCGCAAAGGATTACCGGAACCGAGCAAGCGCGTCGTTGAGATGCACCACCCGAATGTCACCTTCCTGATCGCACCCGGCATCCTCGCCGCGGCGGGGCTGCTCTTCGGGTTGTGGCCCGGCGGACTGGGCAACGTGCTGGACACCTATGCGGACACGGTGCCGGGCGGGGAGGACTATGAGCTCGCGCTGTGGCACGGCCTGAATCTGCCGCTGCTGTTGTCGGCGCTCGTCCTCGGTGTCGGCGTCGCCGCGTTCCTCGCCAGGGCCCGCCTGTGGCGGGTGCGCGGCATGCGCGAGTCTCTCGGCAACGCCGACCGCATCTATGACTCCGTGGTGCGCCACCTGGACCGGTGGTCGGTGGAACTCACCGCGGTCACCCAGCGTGGTTCGATACCCGTCACCCAGTCGGCCATCCTGACGACGTTGGTGTTGGTGCCGACGATCACGCTCGCTCTCGGGGCGAAGGACCGCCCCGACTTCAAACTCTGGGGCTCGCCGCTGCAGGTGGTCGTCGGACTGATCATCCTTGGCGCGGCCGTGGGCGCGATGGTGATGCGCAACCGGTTGGCGGCGGTGCTGCTGGTGGGGGTGACGGGCTACGGCTGTGGCGTGATCTTCTCGCTGCACGGTGCGCCCGACCTGGCGCTGACCCAGTTCCTGGTGGAGACGCTGACACTCGTCGTGTTCGTGTTGGTATTGCGGACGCTGCCCGCCGAGTCCGATCGCGTCCACATCAAACGCAACCGCCTGCCGCGGGTCGTACTGGCCCTCGCGGTCGGCGCCACGGTCACCGCCCTGGCGGCGTACGCGATGGCCGCGCGCACGGACATCCCGATCGCGTCGCTGATCCCCGATGCGGCGTACTACCGCGGCCACGGCTCAAACGCCGTCAACGTGCTACTCGTCGACATCCGCGCCTGGGACACCATGGGCGAGATCATGGTGCTCCTGGTCGCGGCGACGGGCGTGGCCTCGATGGTGTTCCGGCACAGGCGATTCGGGGCACCACCCCGGGTCTCCGACGTCGGTCAGCCCGATATCGGACGCCTGCCACCGATCCCGGGCACCAGCCCCGCGGCGGGCGACATCACGTGGCTGCGGGGCAGCGAACTGCGCGACCCGAGGCATCGGTCGCTGATCCTCGAGGTCGCCACACGGCTCATCTTCCCGCTGATCATGGTGTTGTCGGCGTACTTCTTCTTCGCCGGTCACAACACTCCTGGCGGCGGATTCGCCGGCGGATTGACGGCGGGGCTGGCGCTGGTGCTGCGCTACCTCGCAGGCGGACGCTATGAACTGGGCGAGACGCTGCCGCTGGACGCAGGCAAGATCCTCGGCGCGGGTTTGAGCCTGTCGGCGGGCACCGCGATCGCCTCGCTTCTGGTGGGAGCGCCGGTGTTGTCGTCGGCGCTGATCGAGATCGACGTGCCGGTACTGGGCACCGTCAAGTTCGTCACCGCGTTGTTCTTCGACCTCGGCGTCTACCTGATCGTCGTCGGACTGGTCCTCGACGTGCTGCGCAGCCTCGGCGCCCGCATCGACGTCGAGTTGAGTCAGGACCAGAAGAGGACGGTGGCCGCCTGATGACCACCTCGTTCGTGCCGCTCGTCCTGATCGGCGGACTCACCAGCGCAGGCATCTACCTGCTGCTGGAGCGAAACCTGACGCGAATGTTGTTGGGCCTGTTGCTGATCGGCAACGCCGTCAACCTGCTGATCCTGGTGGTCGGGGGTCCGTCGGGCAACCCGCCGATCAGGGGCCGCACCAGCGCGGACAACACCGTGACGGCGGATCCGTTGGCGCAGGGCATGATCCTGACGGCCATCGTCATCACCATGGGCGTCGCGGCGTTCGTACTGGCGATGGCGTACCGGTCCTACCGGTTGACCACTGAAGAGGAAGTGGGCGACGACCCCATGGATGCGCAGGTCTCGGAGCTGGCCGCCCAGGACACCGGTGCCGTAAAGGAGGACCTTCCGCAACCAGACGTCGCCCGCGACACCGATGCCCCCGACGAACTGGACGCGCTGCCGGGATTCGAGGGGTCGAAATGAACCTCCCCGCCACGCTGATGCCGCTGCCCGTGTTGATCCCCACACTGGGCGCGGCGGCGACACTGATCGCCGGTCGCCGTCCGAGGCTACAGCGGCTCATCACCCTCATCGCCTTGTCGATCGTCGTCGCCGTGTGCGCCGCGCTGCTCGTCCTCGCCGACCGGGAAGGCACGCTCGTGCTGAACGTCGGCGGCTGGGGCCAGTCGGTGCCCGGCATGGGTCCGCTGGGCATCACCCTCGTCGTCGACCGGCTGTCGGCCCTGATGCTCGTCGTCTCGTCGATCGTGCTGCTGGCGGTGGTGTTCTACGCCATCGGTCAGGGCATCCGAGACGGTGACGAGCGTCAGCCCGTGTCGATCTTCATGCCGACCTACCTGGTGCTGTCGGCCGGCGTCTACACGGCCTTCCTCGCCGGTGACCTTTTCAACCTCTTCGTCGGATTCGAGGTGCTGCTGGCGGCGAGCTTCGTGTTGCTGACCATCGGGGCGAGCAAAGACCGTGTCCGCGCGGGCATCTCGTACGTGATGGTCTCGATGGTGTCGTCGCTGATATTCCTGTTCGGGATCGCCCTCGTGTACGCCGCCACCGGGACGCTGAACATGGCGGAGATCGCCGTGCGGCTCGACGACGTGTCCACCGGCACCCGCTCGGCGATCTTCGCCGTGCTGTTGGTGGCCTTCGGGATCAAGGCCGCGGTCTTTCCGCTGTCGGGGTGGCTGCCCGACTCCTACCCCACCGCACCTGCCCCGGTGACCGCGGTGTTCGCCGGCTTGCTCACCAAAGTGGGTGTGTACGCGATCATCCGGGCGCATTCGCTGTTGTTCCCCAGCGGTGGGCTCGACCCTGTCCTGCTGGTGGCGGCGTTGTTCACGATGCTGATCGGCATCCTCGGTGCCATCGCCCAGAACGACATCAAACGACTGCTTTCCTTCACCCTGGTCAGCCACATCGGCTACATGGTGTTCGGCATCGCGCTGGCCAACGCGCTCGGGATGTCGGGCGCGATCTACTACGTCGCACACCACATCCTGGTGCAGACCACCCTCTTCCTCGTCGTCGGCCTGATCGAACGTCAGGCCGGGGCGTCGACGATGGACCGGCTCGGCGGCCTGGCGGCGGCCAGCCCGCTGCTGGCGTTCGTGTTCGTGGTGCCCGCACTCAATCTCGGCGGTATACCGCCGTTCTCGGGTTTCATCGGAAAGGTCGCGCTGCTGGAGGCCGGCGCACAGGTCGGCTCGGTGCTGGCGTGGACGCTCGTCGGTGGCGGCGTCGTGACCAGCCTGCTGACGCTCTATGTGGTGGCCCGGGTGTGGACGAGGGCGTTCTGGCGCTCGCGCGCGGACGCGCCGGAAGGTCATCTCTCCGCGGCCTCACCGTCGGCGCTGCTCGACGAGCCCGAGGACATCCAGTTTGTCGACCGTGACAACGTGGGACGGATGCCGGCCGGGATGGTCGCGCCGACGGGCGCGCTGATCGCCGTCGGACTGGCACTGACCGTCTTCGCCGGGCCGATCTTCTCCTACAGTGAGCGCGCCGCGGATGAGGTGTTGGACCGCGGCCAGTACATCAGCGCGGTGGTGGGGACCCCATGAGACGTATTGCGTTGCGGGTCTGGGTGATCTGTTGGCTGGTGCTGGTCTGGGTGTTGCTGTGGGGCACGTTCTCCGCCGCCAACATCCTCTCGGGGCTGGCGGTCGCCCTGTTGATCACCTGGCTCCTGCCGTTGCCCGTGGTACCCGTCAACGGCAAGGTGCACCCCCTGTCGCTGCTGCGGCTGCTCCTCACCGTCATCTACTTCCTGGTGTTGTCGTCGGTGCAGGTCGCCTGGCTGGCAATCAAGCCGGGGCCGCCGCCGTTGTCGGCCGTGATGCGCGCGCACCTTTCGGTCAAGTCCGATTTGGTACTGGCGTTGGCGGTCAACATCTTCAACCTCATCCCCGGATCGATCGTGTTGGAGATCGACCAGACCCGCCGACGGCTGTACATGCACGTCCTCGACGTCGGTTCGGACCGCGCGGTCGAGAAGTTCCACCGCCAGGTCGCCGTCGTGGAGCGGCTGCTGGTGGCGAGCTTCGAACGCGACGAGGACTGGCGCCCGACCGTGAGTGAGGAGAGCGCGTGACAGTCGTCTGGGTCATCGCCGCCGTCATGATCATCACGGCGGCGGCATTCACGATGTTCCGTCTACTGGCAGGGCCGAGCACGCTGGATCGTCTGGTGGCGGTGGATTGCCTTGTCGCGGTGGCGATGTGCGGCATCGGGATCTGGGCCGCCTACAGCCTCGACACCACCGTCACCTACGGCCTCACCGCGTTGGCGTTGATCAGCTTCGTCGGCTCGGTGAGCGTCGCGAGGTTCCGCGTGCCCGACATCGACAAGCCTCCCACCAGGCGGCCGCGATGAGCATCTTCGACATCGTTGCCAGCGTGCTCATCCTCGGCGGCTCCGCGCTCGCGCTGACCGCCGCCATCGGCGTGGTCCGGTTTCCCGACACCCTGACTCGGATGCACGCGGCTTCCAAGCCGCAGGTGCTGGGTCTGCTGCTCGTGCTCGCGGGGGCGGCGGTCCGGCTGCACGGTCACGTCGACGTCGGCATGCTGGTGCTGACCGGATTGTTTACGGTGATCACCGCCCCAGTCATCGCCAACAGGGTTGGCCAGCTTGCTTATCGGGAACAGAACGTTCGCGACGACTTGCTGACAAAGGACGAGATGTACGAGTTCACCGAACCCGAGACCGGCAATGGCCAGGTCTGACGACGACAGCTGGGACATCACCGAAAGCGTCGGCGCGACCGCGCTCGGGGTGGCGTGGGCGCGGTCTCAGGAAGCGGGTTCGTGTTGCCCACTGTTCACCGACTCCTATGCGCAGCGATTCATCGATGCGGCCCTTGCGCGCGGCTGGCAGTTGCCGCCGTCCCACATGGTCGAGCGGATCCGGTCGATATCGAATTACGCGGCGTCCCGCACGAAGTGGTTCGACGACTTCTTCATCACCGCCGGCGCCAACGGCGTCGTGCAGGCTGTCATCCTCGCCGCGGGACTCGACGCCAGGGCCTGGCGGCTGCCCTGGGCCACGGACAGCGTCGTCTTCGAGATCGACCAGCCGAAGGTGCTCGCTTTCAAGGCCGAGACGCTGGTGAACGACCGACCGGCGGCCCGTTACGTGGCGGTGCCCATCGATTTGCGCCAGGACTGGCCTACGGCCCTGCGCGACGCGGGTTTCGATACGCAGGAGCCGACGGCGTGGGCCGCCGAGGGCCTGCTGCCCTACCTACCTGCCGATGGGCAGGACCTGCTGTTCGAGCGCATCCACGAACTCAGCGCGCCCGGCAGCCGCATCGGCGTCGAATCGTTTGGCGCCGGGTTCTTCGACTCCGGATATCTGGAGAGCCGACGCGAACAGTTGCGCCAACTGCGTGAGCAGGCCGGTGACGACGCCGACGCCCCCGATGTGCAGGATCTCTGGTTCATCGAGGAGCGCACCGACGTCGCCGAGTGGTTGATGAAGCACGGCTGGCGGGTGTCGTCGGATGACGCCGGGGCCCTGATGGAGCGCTACGGCCGACCGCCCACCGAGACGACGCCGCGTACCGCGTTCGTGGAGGGTGTGCGCGTCTAGCCTGAGCGCTACTCGGACAGCTGGAACTCGACCATCGCGGTGACGGTGTCGACGGCCTCACTCAACGCCGCCACGCGTGCGGCGACGGATGGCGCGGCGAGCACCGCGTACCGGTCCGCCTGGCCCATCGGGAGGCGGGAAGCCAAGGCGTACAACCACATCGACGCATCGCCCGACTCGTCGGCACCCGCGACGATGTCCCTTCCGACCACCTGGGCGCCGCGCGCCTGCGCGATCCGCTCGAACAACGCGACCATCCGGTCCTCGATGTCCCTGATCGCGTCCACATCGACGCCCTCGCCCGGTTCGTCGGGCCAGGGTTCGACAGCCGCGCGGGGATACGGATCGTCGGGCTGCCACTCCACGACCCTGATCCGCTCGCCCATCGCGCACCGCAGACGATAACGGCCGTCCCCGAAGTCGGCGGCCTCGACGATGTGTGCCATGGCGCCGACGTCGCTGCGGACGTCACCGCCACCCACCTCGCGGCCCGCGGCGATCAGCACCACGCCGAACGCCGGATCGTCTGTGGTGAGGCACTCGGAAATCATTGCGGTGTAACGCGGTTCGAAGATCCGCAGCGGAAGCTCCTCGCCGGGCAGCATCGCCACCTGCAGCGGGAACATCGGCGTGACGGCCACCCTCAGATGTCCAACTCGGCGACCAGCGCGTCGACCACCGCGCGCAGATCGCCGTCGTGCTCCTCCGCGACCCGCCGTTGACGCTGGTAGGACCCGCCCGACTTGCAGATGTCGGTGACACGGCGGAGTTCGTCGGCACACTTCAACGACGCGGCCACCGGCTCCAGGCGGTTCAGCAGATCGTCGAGATCCTCGGTCACCAGACGCTCGTTGCTGTCTTCGTCCAGGATGATCACGGCGTCCAAGCCGTAACGGGCTGCGCGCCACTTGTTTTCCTGTACATGCCATGGCGGCATCGTGGGGAGCCGTTCCCCGGCGTCCAGGCGTCGATCGAGATCGACGATCAGGCAATGCGTCAGCGCGACGATCGCGCTCAGCTCGTGCACGTTCGACACCCCGTCGAAGACCCGCACCTCCACCGTGCCGATGTGCGGCGACGGCCGGATGTCCCAACGGATCTCGTTCATGTGGTCGATGATGCCGGTCTTCTTCTGGTCGTGAACGAAGCCTTCCCACTCCCGCCACGTCTGAAAGTGGAACGGCAGCCCGGCCGTCGGCAGCTGCTGGAACATCATCGCGCGGTTGGACGCATAGCCGGTGTCCTCACCGTCCCAGAACGGCGACGACGCGGACAGCGCCAGCAGATGCGGGTAGTGATTGAGCAACGACGTGTTGATCGCCATCACCTTGTGCGCAGACGAGATACCGACGTGCACATGGACACCCCAGATCAGCATCTGCCGACCCCACCACTGCGTGCGCTTGATCAGCTCGGCGTAACGGGGCGCATCGGTCAGACTCTCCGGGGACCACTTCGCGAACGGATGCGTGCCCGCACAGAACAGCTCCATGTTGCGGTCGCGCACGATCTTGCGAGCGGTGCGCAGCGTGGAGCGCAGATCGTCCATCGCCTCGGGGACGGAATCACAGACGCCGGTGACGATCTCGACGGTGTTGCGCAGCAGCTCCTTGTGGACCCGCGGGTTGTTCTCGCCGAGTTCCTCGATGACCTCGGTGGCCTCGTTGCTCACGTCGCGGGTCTCGGCGTCGACGAGCGCGAACTCCCATTCCACCCCGATGGTCGGGCGGGGTGAACCGACGAAATCTATATGGCTGCTAGCCGGTGCCGATGACACCGCACGCCACGCGCTTTCCGGCGTCGCCCGTGGCCAGCGTGGTCTCGTCCGGCGGCGGGGCGCCGTTGACCTGCTGATAGCGCTCGGGCGGGATGTTGGCGAAGTTGTCCGCCTTCTCGTGGATGATGATCGCCGTCTTGGCGTCGCTCGTCAGGTCCTCCGCGGTGAACGCGTCGGTGGTGGTCACCAGCAGCGCGGAGCCGTCCTCGCGAACCTGCAGCGATGACAGGTCACCGCTCGCGGGATGACCGGTGTGTCCGGCCACCTGCAAATGTCCACCGGCCGAGTTAAAGTCGCCCGGCGCACCGCCTGCCGGCGCGACCGAATTCGGCTCGCACTTGCCGACCGAGTGGATGTGCAGGCCGTGGAAGCCGGGCGCCAACTCGCCTGGGGCGGCGGTCTCCACGGTGACGGTGGCGTAGTTCCCGCTGAACGCGATCTGCGCCGTTGCGACCGTGGTGCCTTCCGCGTTCTTCAGGTCCGCGGTCAGCGTCTCGCCGGCGGCCTCACCCCCGGTGCCACCGTGGCCACCCCCGTGTTCACCCGGCGGCGCCGCCGGCGACGGCGAACCCGTCCAGATCGACGGCGTGGTGCCCGGCGAGGTTGCGGGTTGTTCGGGGGAGCTACAAGCGGTCAACACGAGAGCGGGAACAGCGAAGCAAGCTGCGGCAGCGACGGTCTTCAGCATGGGCAAGAGCCTAGCCGGTGACCACCACGAGGACGCCCGGCGGTTGCTCTGCGAGCTCGGGCAGTCGCGGTTCGACCGGGGCGTCCAACAACCTGCCGATCTCCTCGGCGGCCTCCCGCTCCCCGGGGCCGTCGGTGAAGTACACGGTATTGACCGTGACGTCCGGCAACTCGAGGTTCCCGGTCTCGGCGACGTCCCAGCCGCCCTCGCGAAGCCGACTGGCGGTACCTTCCGCGGCACCATCGACCGTCGAGATGTTGTAGACGCGCACCTCGGGCTTGGCCGGCTTGGTTGTCGTTGGGCTGGTTTTCGTGGTCGTCGTGGTGGTTGTCGCGATGGGCGACTGCTCGCCCTCGTCGTCTCCGCCACCCATCGCCTGGAATCCGACCAGCAGAAACACCACGCCGAGGAACAGCAGGACCATCACCATCGCGCGCAGGGGGAGGCCAGAGGATTTTTGCTGATTCATTGCGTTCACTGTATCCAGCCGGACAAACCGGCCCGCCAATCCCCCGACGGGCTCAGGTGACGTCGAAGCCCAACCGACGTGCGGCCCGCGCCTTCTGCCGGCTGGCCCGCAACCGGCGCAACCGCTTGACCAGCATCGGGTCGGCGGCAAGGGCCTCTGGGCGGTCGACGAGGGCGTTCAGCACCTGGTAGTAGCGGGTCGCCGACATGGAGAACAACTCTTTGATCGCGTCTTCCTTGGAGCCCGCGTACTTCCACCACTGGCGCTCGAACGCCAAGATGTCGTGCTCGCGCCGGGTCAACCCGTCAGCCAGGGCAGGGTCGTCCCCGGATTGCTCAGTCCGCGCGATTGCGCCGTCCATTTCGCTCCTGGACCCTTCCAAACACTCGAAATGACATCGCTGTGGTTCGGCGCTCATTCAACCACGGGTTAGCAACCTGAGGCGGCCGACATGCCCGCGAGTCGGGCGATAAGGATTGCCGACTTAAGCTGTTGCGCGTGGCAGTCGTACCGATTCGCATCGTAGGAGATCCCGTCTTGCACACCGCGACCGAGCCGATACCCGTCGGCGAGGACGGTTCGCTGCCTGCGGATCTCGCGGAATTGATCCAGGATATGTACGACACGATGGCCGCCGCCAACGGTGTTGGGCTGGCCGCGAACCAGATCGGTGTGTCCAAGCGAGTGTTCGTCTACGACTGTGCCGACGACCGCGGTAAGACGACGCGACGCAAGGGCGTCGTCATCAATCCGGTGCTGGAGACCTCCGAGATTCCCGAGACGATGCCCGACCCCGACAACGATGACGAGGGCTGCCTGTCGGTGCCCGGCGAATCGTTTCCGACCGGTAGGGCCGATTGGGCGCGGGTGACGGGTCTGGACGCCGATGGCACGCCCATCACGCTCGAGGGCACCGGACTGTTCGCGCGGATGCTGCAGCACGAGACCGGGCACCTCGACGGTTTCCTGTATCTGGATCGGCTGGTCGGCCGCCATGCCCGCAGCGCCAAGCGTGCGGTGAAGTCGCACGGCTGGGGCGTGCCGGGACTGTCGTGGACTCCCGGCGAGGATCCCGACCCCTTCGGTCACTGATGCAGATCCCGCCGGTGGGCACGCGGGTGATGATTCGTCACCGCCTGCCCGCCGGGTCGGTACCACCCATGACCGACGTCATCGGCCATCTCGAGCAGACCGGGCCGACGCTGCAGGTGCGCACCAAGCGCGGTGATGTGGTGGCGGTTCGCGTCGACGATGTGGTGGTGATCAAGGCGCTCACCGCCGCGCCGGTGCGCACCGGCGACATCCGCAACCTCGAGCATGCGGCCGCGATGGGATGGCCGGGTGTGGAGCAGCAGTGGGTGGGCGGCTGGCTCTGCCGGTTCGGACACGGCAGCACGCGGCGTGCCAATTCGGCTGTACCTCTGGACCCTTCGGCGCGCCAGGACATGGGCGCGATCGCCGACTGGTACACGGCGCGATCAGTACCGCCGCTTGTCAGCGCACCGGACCAGCTGTTCCGCATTCCGCCGGATGCCCCGGCCGACGCCGAGAACCTCGTCATGGCATGCGATGTCGGCCCGCGCGGCCCGTCCGATGGCGTCGTGCTGGCCTCACGACCGGACGACGGGTGGCTGCGGATCTATGAGCGCGACGTGCCCGTCGACGTGTTGACCGCCGTCGTCGACGGCGAGGTCGCCTTCGCGACGATCCCAGGCGCCGCGGTGGCACGCGCAGCCGTGACCGCCGCCCCCGACGGCACCCGCTGGCTGGGGTTGTCGGCGCTGAAGGTGAGCGAGGATCAGCGACGGCACGGTCACGCGCGGACCGTGTGCGCCGCACTGCTGAGTTGGGGCGCGGACCGCGGCGCTCAGCGGGCGTACACCCAGGTGCTGTCCGACAATTCCTCAGCGACCGCGCTTTTCGAGTCGATGGGGTTCATGCTGCACCACCGCTCGCGCTACGTGCGACTGCGTCCGTAGGCTTTCGACCATGCGGCTGGCCACATGGAACGTCAACTCGATCCGGGCACGAGTCGACCGCGTCGCGGACTGGCTTGAACGCGCCGACGTCGACGTGCTCGCGATGCAGGAGACCAAGTGCTCCGACGAGCAGTTCCCCACGATGCCCTTCCTGGCCGCCGGCTACGAGGTGGTGCACTGCGGGTTCAACCAGTGGAACGGCGTCGCGATCGCGTCCCGCGTCGGCATCGAGGACGTTGCGGTCGGCTTCGACAACCAACCGACGTGGAGCGACAAGCCGGAGATGGAAGCGGCAGCAGAAGCGCGGGCGCTCGGCGCGACGTGCAACGGGGTGCGCGTGTGGAGCCTGTACGTGCCGAACGGGCGATTCGTCGGCTCACCGCATTATGTCTACAAACTCCAATGGCTTGCCGCGCTGCGCGATACCGCACAGAGCTGGCTCACCGAAGACCCGTCGGCGCAACTCGCACTGGTCGGCGACTGGAACATCGCACCGACCGACGAGGACGTGTGGAGCGTCGAGGCCTACGAGGGCAGCACCCACGTCACCGAACCGGAGCGGGCGGCGTTCAACGCGATCCTCGACGCCCAATTCACGGATGTGGTAAGGCCTTTCACGCCCGGTCCGGCCGTCTACACGTACTGGGACTACACCCAGCTGCGGTTCCCCAAGAACCGGGGCATGCGGATCGACTTCATCCTCGGATCACCGGCGTTGGCGCAACGCGTGACGCACGCCGAGATCGTCCGCGAGGAACGCAAAGGCAAGGCGCCGAGCGATCACGCGCCGGTACTCGTCGAGCTGTCCTAGCGTCGCCCGAGGGATTCACGCCTCGATGTCGGCACCTGGTGCGTCGGCGTAACGGCCGGGGTTGAACATCGATGCGACGGCACCGATCAGCATCATCACCGCTGCGGCCACAAACACCACGGTCAACCCGGAATGGAACGGAGCGGTGATCAGCTGCGGGAAGAACGTCTGGCCGGTCAGCACATCGACGTTGACGCCCGGCGCCTGTAGTGCACCCGACGGGCCGAGCAGTTCGCCGATCGGGTTGTAGCCGAGGAACGCTGCGAACAGGCTGCCCACCGGTGGAAGGTTGGCGACCTCGTGCGCGACGTCGGCCGAAACCCCCTGCGCCTGAAGGCCGTCGCTCATCGCCGTCGGCAATGTACTTGCCAGGCCCACGATCATCAGCGAGAAGAAGATGCCGATCGACAGCGAGTTGCCGGCGTTGAAGAACGTCGACCGCACACCCGACGCGGCGCCACGTTGTTCGGCGGGAACGCTGGACATGATGGCCGCGGTGTTGGGCGCGGTGAAGATGCCGCCGCCGAGACCGTTCAGGAACACCAGCAGCGCGAAGATCCAGTAGTCGAAGTTCACCGGAATCATCAGTAGCGCTACGAATGTCACGGCCATCAGCAGCATGCCGCCGACGGTCAGCGGACGCGCACCGAACCGGTCGGACAGCCAACCGGCCGCGGGTGCGCCGATGAGGAAGCCGAATGTGGCGGGAAGCAGATAGATGCCCGCCCACAGCGGCGTCGACTCGAAGCTGTAGCCGTGCAACGGAAGCCAGATCCCCTGCAACCAGATGATCAACATGAACTGCAGGCCGCCGCGGCCCACCGAGGACATCAGACCGGCGAGATTGCCCATACCGAATGCCGTCGACCTGAAGAGCCGGATATCGACCATCGGCGATTCGACGCGCAGTTCGACGAAGCAGAACACGACCAGCATCAGCAAGCCGATCCCGATCGAGCCGAGCACCCACGGACTGGTCCAACCGGTGGTCGAGTCGCCGTAGGGCTGAATTCCGTACGTGATGCCGACCAGCAGCACCGTCAACCCGAGCCCGAACGTCACCACGCCTGCCCAGTCCAACCGGCCGGGGTTTCGGCTACCCAACTCGCGCAGGGAGCGGTAGCTCCAGATCGTGCCGACGATGCCGATCGGCACGCCGACCCAGAACACGGCCTGCCAGTGCCATTCGGAGAGGACGCCGCCGATCAGCAGGCCCAGGAACGACCCCGCGACCGCAGCGACCATGTTCACCCCCAGCGCCATCCCCCGCTGTTTGGCTGGGAACGCGTCGGTGAGGATCGCCGACGACGAGGCCATCAACATCGCGCCGCCGACACCCTGGACGACGCGCCAGGCGATCAGCCAGACCGCGCCGCCGCCCATGGCGAACGGGTCGAAGGACAGCGCGACGGCCGCCACGGTGAACACGACGAAGCCGAGGTTGTAGATGCGGACGCGGCCGAACATGTCGCCGAGCCGACCGAACGGGACGACGAGCACGGCCGTCACCACCAGGTAGCCCATGATCAGCCAGAGCAGGTAGCCGACGTTGCCGGGCGCGAGCGGGTTCAGGCCGATGCCGCGGAAGATCGCGGGAAGGGAGATCAGGACGATCGATGCGTTGATGGCCGCCAGCAGGATGCCCAGCGTGGTGTTCGACAGGACGACCCACTTGTAGAGCGGGTGGTCGCGATCCATCCGGGACCGGCGACGCGCGGTCTCGGCCGACGCGTCGGCCGCCGTTCCCGCGGAGTCGGGTGTCTGGATCTCAGTCGTCATCCGGTTCGCTTACCTATCGGCACAAAACACATATATTAGCTATACAAAGTGACTCGAGGCAATTCCCCTACGCGCGCCACTCCCGCGCCGGCTCGACCTGAGCTAGCGTGTCTAGCGTCCACACACGGGAGCGCGCACCCAGTGCGCTGAGAGGACGGGTGGGCCCGTCGACCGTACGAACCTGACCGGGTAATGCCGGCGTAGGGAGATGCCATGACGTCTGTTGTCGATCCATCCGTCACCACCGGCCCCATCGCGGGCAGCACGAAGATCTACCGGCGAATCGACGGGCTGGGGGTGCCCTTTCGCCGGGTGAAACTGTCCAACGGCGAGCACTTCGACCTGTACGACACCTCGGGACCGTATACCGATACCGATGCGGTCCTCGACCTACACAAGGGACTACCGCCCCGCGCGGGCGTCGTGAGTGATCGCGGCACCCAGCTGCAGCGTGCACGCAACGGCGAGATCACCACCGAGATGGCCTTCATCGCGGCGCGCGAGGGGTTCGCCCCCGAACAGGTCCGCGACGAGGTCGCCCGCGGCCGAGCGGTGATTCCGGCCAACCACAACCACCCCGAGTCCGAACCGATGATCATCGGTAAGGCGTTCGCCGTCAAAGTCAATGCCAATATCGGTAATTCGGCGGTCACCAGCTCGATCGCCGAGGAAGTCGACAAGATGGTCTGGGCTACCCGCTGGGGCGCCGACACCATCATGGACCTGTCCACCGGCAAGAACATCCACGAGACCCGAGAGTGGATCCTGCGCAACTCGCCGGTGCCCGTCGGGACCGTGCCCATCTATCAGGCGCTGGAAAAGGTCGACGGCGATCCGACCGCGCTGACGTGGGAGTGCTACCGCGACACCGTGATCGAGCAGTGCGAGCAGGGCGTCGACTACATGACCGTGCATGCAGGCGTGCTGCGCGCCCATGTCCCCCTGGCCGTCAACCGTGTGACGGGAATCGTGAGCCGGGGCGGCTCGATCATGGCGGCGTGGTGCCAGGCGCACCGCCAGGAGTCGTTCCTCTACACCCATTTCGACGAGCTGTGCGAAATCCTGCAACGCTACGACGTCACGTTCAGCCTTGGTGACGGGCTGCGGCCGGGTTCGATCGCGGACGCCAACGACGCCGCCCAGTTCGCCGAACTACGCACCCTCGGGGAACTCACCAAGGTCGCGAAATCCCATGGCGTGCAGGTGATGATCGAGGGTCCCGGTCACGTTCCGATGCACAAGATCGTCGAGAACGTGCGTCTGGAAGAGGAGCTGTGCGAGGAGGCGCCCTTCTATACGCTGGGCCCGCTGACCACCGACATCGCCCCAGCCTACGACCACATCACCTCGGCCATCGGTGCGGCGATCATCGCCCAGGCCGGTACTGCCATGCTGTGTTACGTGACACCGAAGGAACACCTCGGACTGCCCAATCGCAGGGACGTCAAGGACGGGGTGATCGCGTACAAGATCGCCGCCCACGCCGCCGACCTGGCCAAGGGGCATCCCCGCGCACAGGAACGCGACGACGCCCTGTCCCGCGCCCGCTTCGAATTCCGTTGGCACGACCAGTTCGCCCTGTCGCTCGACCCCGACACCGCACGCGAGTTCCACGACGAGACCCTGCCCGCCGAACCGGCGAAGTCCGCGCACTTCTGCTCGATGTGCGGGCCGAAGTTCTGCTCCATGCGCATCACCCAGGATCTGCTCACATGACGTTTCTTCCGCTGACACCGCCGCGCCAGACCCCGCTCCGGGTCATGACCATCGCCGGATCCGACTCCGGCGGCGGTGCGGGCATTCAGGCCGACATGCGCACTTTCGCCATGCTGGGTATGCACGGACTGGTCGCCGTCACAGCGGTGACCGTGCAGAACTCCATGGGGGTCAAGGGATTTCATGAGATTCCCCTGGATGTCATCGCCGGTCAGATCGAGGCGGTGGCCTCCGACATCGGCGTCCAGGCGGCCAAGACCGGCATGCTGGCCTCCTCCGCGATCATCGAGACCGTCGCCGACACCTGGCGATCGCAGGGCCTCGCAGGCACGGTGCCGTTCGTCGTCGATCCGGTGTGCGCGTCGATGCACGGCGATCCCCTGCTGCACCCGAGCGCGCTGAATTCCCTGAAGAGCCAACTGTTCCCGCTGGCCACCTTGGTGACACCGAATCTGGACGAAGTGCGGCTGATCACCGGTATCGACGTCGTCGACTACGACACGCAACGCGAAGCGGCGCGCGCCCTGCACGCGCTCGGCCCGCAGTGGGTGCTCGTCAAGGGCGGTCATCTACGGGCGTCGTCCCAGAGTCCCGACCTGCTGTTCGATGGCACGGACTTCCTGGAGTTCGACGCCGCACGCATCGACACCCCGCACGACCACGGTGCGGGCGACACGCTGGGCGCGGCGGTCGCCAGCGCGCTCGCCCACGGGTACACGGTGCCCGACGCGGTCGCGTTCGGGAAACAGTGGGTGACCGAATGCCTGCGCGCCGCCTATCCGCTGGGACAGGGCCACGGCCCGGTGTCGGCACTCTTCAGGTTGGGCGAATGACCCTCGAGCAGATTGCGGGCATCGCCCACGAGCCGGCGGGCAAGGCGACGGGCGTCGTGGTGCTGACCCACGGCGCGGGCGGCAGTCGCGAATCGCCTCTGCTCGTGAAAATCTGCGACGAATGGGCCTCGCGGGGCTGGCTGGCGATTCGGTACAACCTGCCGTATCGGCGGCGACGGCCGAAGGGACCGCCGTCCGGGTCGGCGGCGTCCGATCAGGCGGGCATCGTCGAGGCCATCGAGCTGGCCCACACCCTGACGGCAGGACCGGTCATCGCGGGCGGACACTCCTACGGTGGTCGCATGACGTCGATGGTGGTCGCCGAGGAAGCGGCGAAAGTCGATGCCCTGACCCTGTTTTCGTATCCATTGCATCCACCCGGAAAGCCGGAGCGAGCGCGCACCGAGCACCTGCCCCGCATCGCCGTGCCCACCGTCTTCACCCACGGCACCGCCGACCCGTTCGGGTCGATCGAGGAACTTCGCAACGCCGCCACACTCATCCCCGTCGCCACCGAGATCGTCGAGATCACCGGCGCACGACATGATCTCGGCTCGAAGACGCTCGACGTGCCGACACTCGCGGTCGACGCCGCACTACGCGTGCTTGGCTGATCGGTGGTCATCAATCTATGAATGAAGCTACTGTCACGGGATGACCACGCCGCCGGGCAATCCCCCGCCATATGGCCAGCAGCCACCGTACGGCGGGCAGCCTCCCTACGGGCAGCAGCCGTACGGCGAGCAGCCGCCCAATCCCTATCCCGCACCTCCGCCCGCGGCCTCCTATCCGCCGCCTCCGCCGCCCCCACCCCCGCCGGGTGCCTATCCGCCCCCACCACCGCAGCCGTATTCGCAGCAGCCGCAGGGCTATTTCCCGCCGCCGCCGAAGTCGAACTCCAACAAGGCCGGGCTCATCGTCCTCGGCATCGTCGTGGGGCTGCTCGTGCTCGGGGTCGGCGGCGGCATCCTGATCTACCTCCTCGTCGGTAAGGGCACCGTCACCGCGACGGACGTCAAGATGGGCGACTGTCTGTCTGAAATCCCGGCCGACACCCGGGTGCTGACCGTGAAGACGATCGAGTGCTCCGAACCGCACGCGGGCGAAGTCTTCGCGGTACTGCAGATGACCGGCGACAAGTTCCCCGGCCAGTCGGCCATCGACAAATACGCCGACAAGTGCAGCCCGGAGCTCGCGAGCTACTCGCCCGAGGCGATGACAGACGATTCCGTGCAGCTATACGTGCTCTACCCCACCGCGGAGACATGGGAGCAGGGCGACCGGGCTGTGACTTGCATCGCAACGCTCGACCCACCGCGCTCGGGAACACTCAAGCGCTGACGCGAACCACGGAAGGCCTCCCGGTACCTAACTGGTACCTGAGGTACCGTCTGATCATGGGTTCGGAGCAGTTCGACGCCGTCATCGTAGGCGCCGGTTTCGGGGGGATCGGCGCTGCCATCCAGCTCAAAAGGTTGGGCATGGAGAACTTCGTCATCCTCGACCGCGAGGACGACCTGGGCGGGACCTGGCATGTCAACCGCTACCCCGGCCTGGCCGTCGATGTCCCGACCACCACCTACTCCTACTTCTTCGAGCCGAACCCCAACTGGTCGCGCTTGTTCTCCACGGGTGCGGAAATCAAGCAGTACGCCGACGACGTGGCCGACAAGTACGACGTCCGCTCGCACATGCGGTTCAACACCACTGTCGAGAGCGCGCGGTGGGATGAAGAGGCCAAGATGTGGCAGGTCGCAGTGGGCGGCGGCGAGACGCTGAGCACCCGCTACCTGATCACCGCCACCGGCTTCCTTTCGCAGCCCCACACCCCGGACATCCCGGGTATCACCGGGTTCGAGGGCAAGGTGATCCACACCACCGCCTGGGACGACAGCTACGACCTGACCGGTAAGCGGATCGCAATCATCGGCACCGGTGCAACCGCAGTGCAGCTCATCCCCGAGCTGGCAAAGAAGGCCGCCGACCTGACCGTGTACCAGCGGACCGCGATCTGGGTGGTGCCCAAGCTCGACTTCGGGTTCTCCGAACGCACCAAGCGGTTGTTCGCACGGGCTCCGTTGACACAGAGGGCAATTCGAGCCATCACCGACGCGGTATACGAGTTCTTCAACTATGTCGTGCTCCATCACCGCCAGCTACTCTTCCGCAGGCTCAACATCAGCGCCTCGGATCTGGCCAAGCTGCACCGGTTCCTGTCGGTCCGCGACCCCGAGTTGCGTGCAAAGCTCACGCCGAACTACGACTTCGGCTGCAAGCGCCCCACGTTCTCGAACAACTACTACCGCATCTTCACCAAACCGCATGTCCACCTTCAGGACAGCGGGATCGAACGCATCGAGCCTGACGCGATCATCGCCAACAATGGCACCAGAACCCCCATCGACACCTTGGTGCTCGCCACCGGTTTCGACCTGTGGGAAGCAAACTTCCCCGCCATCGAGATCATCGGCCGGGAGGGTCGCAACCTCGGAAAGTGGTGGCGCGACACCAGGTTCCAGGCATATCAGGGCGTCTCCGTGCCGTACTTCCCCAATTACCTGAGCCTGGCCAGCCCCTATGCGTTCCTCGGATTGAACTTCTTCAACACGATGGAATACCAGATGCGGCACATGGATCGGCTGTTCGGTGAGATGAAGAGGCGCGGTGCGACGACGTTCGAAATCACCGAGGACGCCAACACGCGTTACCTCGACCGGATGACGGAGCGGGTCGGCGACTCGGTGTTCGCCATCGGCAATTGCGCGACGTCGAGGTCGTACTACTTCAACCCCAGCGGTGAGGCCACCCTGCTGCGTCCGATGTCCACCCGCACGGCCATCAAGGAAGCCTCCGAGTACCCTCTTAGCGATTACGAGATCTCCTGACCGAGAGGAACATCAGCTGTGCCGAAGCAGAATTCGCGGGTCGTCAAGCTGGTCGGCCTCGGTCTCGCCGGTGTCGGGTTGTCGCATTTCGTGAAGCCGCAGCTGTTCGAGTCGATCACCGTGTCGGCGTTCCCCCGCGACACCCGTCAGCACATCTACATCAACGGCGGTATCGAAACCGCGATCGGCCTCGGGCTGGCCGCGCCGAAGACCCGCAAGTTGGCGGCTCTCGGCACCGTCGGATACCTGGCCTATTTGGCGGGGAACGTCGCGCGTAACCGGTAGCGGCCCAACAGCGTCAGGTCGAGCAGCCGCCTGACCGTCGCAACGCTCTGCGCCGACCGCTGATACTGCATCAGTCGGCCGAGATCGATCACCAGTGACATCGAGGCGTGGACGGCGAACCGCGCCTGTCCCGGCGTCCACTCCTGGCGCACGGCCGTCACGAGCTCGACCCACGCCTCGACGGTGGCGCGCTGCATGTTGCGCAGGATCTTCTGATCCGACACGGCCATGTTGAGCCGCTCGCTGTAGTAGACGTAGTCCAGCTCCGGCTGGTCGAACGACCGCGCCA
This sequence comes from Mycobacterium barrassiae, assembly GCF_025822765.1. Classification (GTDB taxonomy): domain Bacteria; phylum Actinomycetota; class Actinomycetes; order Mycobacteriales; family Mycobacteriaceae; genus Mycobacterium; species Mycobacterium barrassiae. Next base: position 113,848 of record NZ_JACKUK010000036.1, read on the forward strand.
CGTACGCATCGATGATCGCGGTCAGCGCCTCCACCGGCTCGTCGATCGTGGCGGTGATGGCCGCCGTGTCCGCCGAGAGGCGATCGGCCGCCCTCCTGAAAACGGCGGCAAGGATGTCGCTCTTGCCGGAGAAGTAGCGATAGATCCCCGACGCCGGCATCCCAACCGCTGCCGCGATGTCTTCCATGCCGGTGTCCCGATAGCCCTTGAGGTTGAACAGCCGCAAAGACTCGTCCAACAGCGCTTCATATCGCGACGGCTCCACCGCCGGCGTCAGCTGCGCCTCGACGGTGCCCTCGTCGTCATCGATATCCGGCAGCTCGGCGCTCAGGACCGTGTTGGTCAGGTCGGCCAGCAACGCCCGAACCTGGATGGCAGGCAGCTTGGCCCGGTGATCGACGATGCTGCCCACCACCGAAAGGGCCGCGGTGGAAAGCGTCCAGCGCTGCCGCGGCGTCAGCTCCGGACGGATCGCGCACAGCGGTCGCTGGATTCGACGGTGCACGGTGCGCATCTGCGAGAACAGGGAGGCCTGATCGTCGCCGCGCAGATACCTGGCCTCCCACCGATACAGCCCACCTGAATCTCGATTGGCCATCGCGGTGTCGATGAGCGCGGTGATCAGCTGCTGCAGGACCAGATGTGGGTCGTGCAAAGGATGCTCGCCGTCAACTTCGTCGGCGAATTCCGTGCTGTCGACCAGCTGCTGACCGAGGCTGAGCACCGCGTCCCGGAAGAGTTCGTACTTTCCGGTGTAGTGCCGGTACAGCGCGGCCGCCGAGATGCCCACCCGGGACGCGATAGCCTCCATGCTGACACCGTGAAAGCCCAGCGTGCTGAACGCCTCGGCCGACGCCCGCGCGATCTGGTCCTTGCGGTCCTTCGGGCGGCGCCGAACCTCATCGCCACTCGCGGACCGGGGGCGCGCCATGGCGATCACGATAACGGATGCTGGGCACGCATAGTCGCCCAACTAACGTCAAAACCCAGGCCCAGGCTATTGCAGCAAAGAGAATGAGCATTAACATAAAGACATGCTCGGCCTACTGCGGAAGCTCTTGAGCTTCCAGGTGACGGTCGGCGAACTGATCACAGTGGCCCTGGTCCTGGGCACGCCGTATCTGATCGTCGGCGCCATCTGGTCGAGCACGCACACCGCGCACCTGCAGCGCATGGCCGGCGTCGACCTGGTCGTCTCGTATCTCGGGGCAATCGTGTCGTGGCCGGTGCTGCTCTTCGCGGACGTATGCATGACATGACGGGGGAACACAGTGCAAAAGCGTCACCACCGCCTTGCCTATACGGGCATCGCGGCCGCCAGCGTATTGGCCGTCGGACTTCTGGCGTTGAACTTTCCGGTCTTCATCGACGCGTTTGACCAGTGGGGTTGGCAGATCAAATGCGGGACGGGCTATATCACCGACCTGACCCAGGCCGCGGCGAGCGCCGGTGACGCGAACTACGTCGAGCAGTGCGAAACGGCGCTGTTGATGCGCCGCTTGTGGACCATCCCGCTCGTCGTGATCGGCGCCGTGGTGGTCATCGTGGTCTCGGTGGCGTCCGCGACGGCGTCGGCCCGCGAAACCTTGTCGGCGTACCGCGAGACCGCCTGACACACCTGCGCGGACGCGCTGGCCTAGCATCGGCTCGGTGAGCGCGCCCGGCGGACCGCAGCTACACCGGCGGCTCGGCACATTCGATGCCGTGACCATCGGCCTCGGCTCGATGCTCGGCGCAGGTATCTTCGTCGCGCTTGCGCCTGCCGCCGCGGCCGCAGGCGCCGGATTGCTCATCGGCCTGGGTATCGCCGCCGTCGTCGCGTACTGCAACGCCACCTCCTCGGCCCGACTGGCCGCCCGATACCCCGAGTCCGGCGGCACCTACGTGTACGGCAGGGAACGTCTCGGCGAGTTCTGGGGCTACACCGCGGGATGGAGCTTCGTCGTCGGTAAGACCGCGTCGTGCGGCGCGATGGCGCTGACCGTCGGCTACTATGTATGGCCGGCCTGGGCGCACGCCGTCGCGGTCGCGGCGGTGGTGGCGCTGACGGCGTTGAACTACACCGGCATTCAGAAGTCGGCGCTGCTGACGCGGGCCATCGTCGTGGTGGTCCTTGCGGTGCTCGCCGCGGTGGTGGTCGTCATCCTCGGGTTCGGGGATGCCGACGTCACCCGCATCTGGTCCGGCTCCGACATCTCGGCGATGGGCGTGCTGCAGGCCGCCGGACTGCTGTTCTTTGCATTCGCCGGTTACGCCCGCATCGCCACCCTTGGCGAGGAGGTCCGCGATCCCGCGCGCACGATCCCGCACGCCATCCCGATCGCGTTGACCATCGCGCTGCTGGTCTACGGAATCGTCGCCGTCGCGGTGCTGGCCGAATTGGGCAGTGCCACACTGGCATCCACGCCGGCTCCGCTCGCCGACGCGGTGGCGGCGGCCGGCTTCCCGACCCTGGAACCGATGGTGCGCGCAGGTGCTGCAGTGGCAGCGTTGGGGGCATTGCTGGCGCTGATCCTGGGGGTGTCACGTACGACGCTGGCGATGGCGCGCGACCGCCACCTACCGCACGCCCTGGCCGCAGTGCACCCGCGGTTCGGTAGCCCGCACCGCGCCGAGGTGGCCGTCGGCATCGTGGTGGCGGTGGTGGCGGCACTCGTCGACGTCCGCGCGGCAATCGGTTTCTCGTCGTTCGCGGTGCTGCTGTACTACGCGATCGCGAACGCATCGGCATGGAATCTCGGTGCTCTCGGTGCGCGAATCGTCCCGGGCGTCGGCCTGGCGGGCTGCCTGCTGCTGGCGTTCACGCTGCCGCTGCCCGCGGTGATCGTCGGCTCTGGTGTGGTCGTCGCGGGCGCCGTTGCCTACGGTCTTAGGTCATGGCGATCACCCCGTCGTTGAAATGGACGAGAGTCGAGGCCCGTGCCGACGACGACTTCGTCGTCGCACCTGACGAACGGCTGGACTGGTTCCGCACCATCGGCATCGGCGCGCAACACGTCGTGGCGATGTTCGGTGCCACCTTCCTGGTGCCGGTGCTCACCGGCTTCCCGCCCGCCACCACCCTGCTGTTCTCGGGTGTGGGCACGGTGTTGTTCCTGCTGATCACCGGCAACCGGCTGCCCAGCTATCTGGGCTCGAGCTTCTCGGTGATCGCACCGGTCACCGCGGCCGTCGCGTCGAACGGCACCGGCAGCGCATTGGGCGGCCTGGTGGCCGTCGGTCTCACGCTGATCGTCATCGGCGCGGTCGTGCATCTGGTCGGCACCCACTGGATCGACGTGACGTTGCCGCCGGTGGTCACCGGCGCGATCGTCGCCCTGATCGGGTTCAACCTCGCACCCGCGGCGAAGTCGAACTTCGAGAAGGGTCCACTCGTGGGCATCGTCACCCTGGTGATCCTGGTGGCGACGCTGGCGTTCTTCCGCGGCATCATCGGCAGGCTGGCGATCTTCCTCGCCGTGGTCGCCGGTTACGTGCTGGCGCTGATCCTCGGCGAAGTCGACACCTCCGGCATCGCCGCGGCGCCGTGGCTCGGCCTGCCCGAGTTCCAGACCCCGACGTTCACGTTGGCGGTGCTGCCCATGTTCCTGCCCGCCGTCATCGCGCTGGTCGCCGAGAACATCGGGCATGTGAAGTCGGTCGGCCAGATGACCGACACGGACGTCGATCCGGTGATGGGCCGTGCGCTGGCCGCCGACGGGGTGGCCACGACACTCGCGGGGTTCGGCGGCGGTTCGGCGACCACTACGTACGCCGAGAACATCGGGGTCATGGCGGCCACCCGCGTCTATTCGACGGCCGCGTACTGGGTGGCCGCGGCGGTCGCCATCCTGCTGTCGCTGTGCCCGAAGGTGGGCGCCGTTATCTCGGCCATCCCCGCAGGCGTGCTCGGCGGGGCGACCGTCGTGCTCTACGGGCTGGTCGGCATCCTCGGTGTGCGGATCTGGCTGACCAATCGAGTGGACTTCGCCAAGCCCCTGAACCAGATGACCGCAGCGATCCCGTTGATCATCGGTATCGCCGACTTCACCTGGCATGCAGGCAATCTGACGTTCACCGGCATCGCGCTGGGATCGATCGCCGCGCTGGTCGTCTACCACGGCATGCGGTTGTTGGGCCTGCGGCCGGCTAGGGAGCGCTCCGATGCCGCTGATCCCACGCCGGAACACCGTTGACGCCGTCAACCGATTGCGCATAGGTGCCCACCGCGAACGCCGCCGCCGACCCCATGACCGCGAGTGCGTCCCGGTCTATGTTGTCGATCGTGTCGCGCGGCGTGCGGTAGTTGGGGTCGTAGGGCAAACCGGCCCGGCCACCCCAAAGACGTGCCTGCACCTCGGTTTTCAGCTGTGCCCCTCCGGTGGTCAGTCCTCCGACAGGAACGCCGACGGACAGGAAGGGGTAGTAGTCGGTGTAGCGGGTCAGCGGCATATCGGCGGGCCGCACCCCTGCGGAGTTCAGGTATGCCGCCAGCGTCCGTTCGATTCCTGCCGAGCCGTCGGGTACGGACTGCACCGGGATCTCGGGATTGGGCTGGGCCGACTGATCGCCGTCGTAGGTGAAGTACCCGGCGTTCGGCGAGCCGATCATGTCGAGATTGAGATAGAGCGCGATCTCGTCGAGTTGCCCGCCCTGCAGTCCGCGGATGTACTTCGTGGGCCCCTGAAGCGAGTTCTCCTCCGATCCCCACAGGGCGAATCGCACAGCGTTGCGGATCTGCGGTGACGAACCGAGCGCCACCGCGGTCTCCAGCACCGCCGCGACCCCGGAGCCGTCGTCGTTGATGCCGGGGCTGACAGCCGAACTGTCGAGGTGCGCGCCGACCATCACCACGTTGCGGGTATCACCGGACTTCGTTTGCGCCAACACATTTCGCGTCTTCTTCATCACCGGCTTGCGGTCGAGTACCAGCTTGACCGGCGCGGTGGTGCGGCGCAGCGCCGCGTTGGCGTCGGTGCCGATCACGCCGACGGGGATGGTGAGCTTCTGGTAGTAACCGGGCGTGAAGAGACCCGCGGGGCTGCCGGCGCCTGGCTGCGGCGCACTCACGACGAGCAGGCCCACGGCGCCCTTGTCGACGGCGGCGTTCTGCTTGTCGACGATCGAGCAGCCCGTGTCGTCGACGACGGCGATCGCACCTTTCATCGACACCGTCCCGTAGTCGGCGGAACGGCAGCCTGCCGCCGTCTTCTGCGGTCGAAGCGTCACCGCGTTGAGTCCGCCGCGCGGCGTCGTGATGAGCAGGGACGCCTGGTCCACCTTGTGGTTCCGGCCGCCGATCGTGAGTTGGGGGTTTCCACCCTCCGTACGGTCGAGCACCTCGAACTCCGGAGTCTGGACGTCAAAACCCTTGTCCTGCAGGATTCGTGTGACGTAGTCGATGCTGGCGTCGTATCCGGGGGTGCCGTTGGCCCTGGTGCCGTCGTTGGCGTCGGCGATCTTCTGCAGTTCCTGCAGGTGCCCGTACATGCCGTCGATGCCGACCTTGCTCGCGAGGTCGGCTGCCAGATCCGTTGGTGGACCTGCGGATTCCGAAGACGAGCAGGACGTCAGCACCGCAATGGCCGCGCCGACCGCCCCCCACTTCGTCAGGCGGCGAATCATGATTCGATGACGTGGCGCGTGCGGTCCTCGCGGATCGGCACGCCGTTGCGGCCGCGCTGATCCTGCGCGTAGAGCGCGACGGCGTATGCCGCACCGCGACCGTTGATCTCGAGCGCGGTCTGGTTGACGTTGTCGATCGTGTCGGAGGCCTTGTGGTAGTTGGGGTCGAACGGCTCGCCCGCCTTGCCGCCCCACCGCTCGGCCTGTTCGACGGTCATCTTCTCCTCGGCGCCGGTGAAGAGACCGCCCGCTGCGACTCCCGCCAGCGTGAAGCTGCTGAAGTCCGAACGCCCTTCGAATTGGACGTCCTCGGGGTCCTTGCCCGCCCGCTTGAGAAAGGCCACCAGCGTCCGCTCGATGCCCGCCGACCCTTCGGGTATGCGCGGCGCCTCCATCTCCGGGTCGGGTGCCTCGGATTGATCGCCGTCGATGGTGAAGTACCCGGGGTTGGGCGAGGCGATCATGTCGAAGTTGAGATAGAGCGCGAGATCTTTGAGCTCCTCGACGTCCAGGGACGCCACGTAGTCGTTCGATCCGAGCAGTCCTAGCTCCTCGGCGCCCCAGAACCCGAACCGCACCGCGTATTTCACATCGGGTGTGGGCCCCAACTGCAGCGCCGTCTCCAACACCGCCGCCACCCCTGAGCCGTTGTCGTTGATTCCCGGGCCTTCCGCGACGCTGTCGAGGTGCGCACCGGTCATCACGACGTCGGACGTGGATCCCGTCTTGGTCTGGGCGATCACGTTCCGGGTGCGTTCGACGCGCACGCCCGCGTTGAGCTTGATGGTGGTCGGCCCCGGCTCGGCACGCAGCCGCTCACCGGAGTCCTTCGTGACGGCAATGACGGGGATCTTCACATCGGTGTCCTCCCCGAGCGTGCCCCCCGCCTGATCGCCGTCGACGTTGTTGGCGACGATCAACGCGACCGCGCCGCGTGCTGCGGCCGCTTCCTGTTTGTCGCTGAACGGGCACTTCCCACGGTCGACCAGCACGACCGCACCCTTGACCGGCAGGCCGTCGTAGTCGGACACCGTGCAGCCCGGCGAGTCCTCGACGCGGGCGGGCACCAGCTCACCCGAAACGCCGTTCGGTCCGGTGCCGATGGTGTACTCCAGCGGAAAAGCGTCGACTTTGGCGCCGCCCACCGTCAGCGCCGGGTCGTCGGAATACGGCAGGCGCACTTCGAACTCGGGGGTCTGCACGTCGAAACCCTTGTCGCGCAGAGTGTTCGCCACGTAGTCGACGCTCGCGTCGTAGCCGGGTGTACCGAGAGCCCGGTTACCTCCGTGCTCGTCGGCGATCTGTTGCAGCTTGGTGATGTGCACCATCATCGCGTCCCTGGTCACCGCCTGGGACACCTTCTCCGCGAAGGCCGTCGCGGCAGGGCTGGGCCCCGCGGGGGTCGCCGGTGACTCGGTCGGCACCGGGCGCATTTCGCGTCCGCACCCGGCCAACACCATGGCGGCGGTCAGTAACAGCGCGGCCACCCTCGACAACGTTTTTCGACACATCGCCCACCACGTTAGCCCGAGCCGGCGCCGTCACGCCCGGACACCTGCGCGACAACCAGATCGGCAACCATCCGCATGCCGACCGCATTGGGGTGTAGTGGAGCGGGCCGCCCGGGCAGCGGCAGACCGAACCGGGTCGTCCACGGTTCGGCCGACCACGCATGGTGGGCTTCGCTGCGCTCGGCGGCACGGACCAGCTCACAGCCGGTGTCCGCGGCGGCCTCGGCCGTGGCCCGTGCCAGCTCGCTGGCGACGTGCCGCCCCGTCGCGGCGTCGGAGTCGGACAGCGGCGGCGCGGGCACGCCTGGCGGGGGCAGCAGGGTCAGGTAGTCGACGAACAGGACCCGGGCCGCGGGTGCACCGGTGCGCAGGGCGCGTCCGACATCTCGCAGCGACTCCGCGACGTCGGCCAGCGCACGATCGATCGTGGCGGTGTCGAGCATGCCGGCGAGGCGGCCGCCCAGCAGCGGCACGGCGCGCAGGAATCGCGGCACCCCCGCCGCGAACAGCAACGGCACATAGCCGACGTCGTTACCGCCGATGGTCACGGTGACCAGGTCCTCGGTTCCGTCGAGCGCCTCGACCTGCGGCGGGGCGCCCGGCTGCGGCTCCGACAGGATGTTGGCGGTGGTGGCCCCGGAGTACGTCACGTCGACGAGCTCGAGCCCCAACCGCTCGGCCACCAGGTGCGGGTAGTTGCGCGCCGACCGGCCGGCAAAGAACGGCGCACCGTCCGCGCGCGGCCTGATACCCGGTCCCGCAGCCATCGAACTACCGAGCGCCACATACCTTTTCATGAGTCGCTACAGGGAGGGACTGGAGGCTTGCGCCCAGAACCGCTTCGGAATCCGGCCCGCCCGCCGCGCCAGGTAGCCGGCGGTGACGGCGGAGGCCATCGCCGCAGCCATCGTCGACGGGTCGGCGGCTCGGGTGACCGCTGTCGCGAGAAGCACTGCGTCGCAGCCCAACTCCATCGCCAGCGTCGCATCGCTGGCCGTGCCGATGCCCGCGTCGAGTATCACTGGCACCGATGCATGGTCGACGATCATCTCGATGTTGTGCGGGTTGGCGATGCCCAGCCCGGTTCCGATCGGCGAGCCCAGCGGCATCACGGCCGCACATCCGGTGTCCTCGAGCCGACGCGCGAGCACCGGGTCGTCATTGGTGTACGGCAGCACGACGAACCCGTCGTCGACCAACTGCTCTGCGGCTCTGATCAGTTCGACGGCGTCCGGCAGCAGTGTGCGTTCGTCGGCGATGACTTCCAGCTTGACCCAATCGGTTTGCAGCGCCTCGCGTGCGAGCTGCGCGGTCAGCACCGCTTCGGCCGCGCCGCGGCAGCCTGCGGTGTTCGGCAGGGGGGTGATGCCGAGGCGGTTCAGCAGATCCAGCACACCGGTGCCGCCCTCGCTGTCGACGCGGCGCATCGCGACGGTGGTCAGCTCGGTGCCCGACGCCACCAGCGCCTCCTCGAGCACCGTGAGATTGGCCGCGCCGCCGGTGCCGAGGATCAGGCGCGAGCCGAACTCGCGGCCTGCGATCGTGAGCTTCGTGTCAACCACCCTGCACCGCCGTCACCACCTCGACCCGCGCGCCCTCGGCGAGCGTCGTCTCCCACTCCGACTTGGGTAGCACCGACCAGTCCACGGCGACCGCGATGCCCTTCTCCGGAAACCCCAGCCTGTCCAACAGCGCGGCGACGGTCGTCTTTTCGTCGATCTCTACCGCTTCGTCGTTCACGGTGACTTTCATCGCGCTCCCACCAGATCAGCTTCAGCCAACGGCACCCCGTTGAGCTCACCAACGATCGCCTCGGCTGTCCACGGCGCCAACAGGAATCCGTTGCGCCCGTGCCCACCCGCGACGAGTGTGCGCTCGTCGAGTCGGCCGACGACGGGCAGACCGTCGGGGGTCATCGGGCGCAGCCCCGCCGCGCATTCGGCGAACTCGTATTCACCCAGCGCGGGCATCACGGTGCAGGCGTCGTCGAGCAGCTCGCGTACGCCGGTGACGGCCGGCGCGGTGTCTCGACCGTGCTCGTACTGCGTGGCACCGACGACCACGCCGTCGTGGCGCGGCACCAGGTACACCTGACGGCCATGTACGCGGGCGCGAATCACGCGCTGCGGTATGGGCATACATCCCCGGCGCCAACGCAGCCGGAGCACCTCGCCCTTGACCGGGCGGATCGGCAGTCCTGGCCACAGCGACGGCGCATCGATGCCGTTGGCGATCACCACGACGTCGGCGCGGACCTGGGTCAGCTTGCCGACCGGAGGCGCCCAACCGACCCCGAGGCGTTCGCACTCCGAGACAAGAGCGTCGACGAGCATCCGATTGTCCACCGCCAGTTCGGTTTCAGCGCGGAAGCCGTGCCGAATGCCCTGCGCGAGCAGTGGTTCGATCTCGCGCGCGGCCGTGGTGAGCGCCACGGGGTGGCCCTGCGCGGCCAGCCATTCCCCGACGGTCTTCAGGTCGGCGGCGTCGGCCCTGTCGACGGCGACAACCAGCGATTCGCGTGCGGTGACGATCGCCTCGGGAAGACCATCGAGGAAAGAGCCCGGCCCGACCTGATTCCACATGGCCAGCGATGCCAGACCCAATCGCAGCAGTCGTTCCTCACCGGGCCAGCCCTCACTGTGCGGGGCGAGCATGCCGCCCGCCACCCACGATGCGCCGTTCTCGTCGCTGCGGTGCACATGCACGGTCCACCCGTCGAGCGCCGCCCGGCGGGCCACCGACAGACCGATGACGCCGCCGCCGATGACTGCGACCGATCCCTTCACCGTTACCCCTCCCTTCGCCGGCATGACCCGGATCAGGTGCGACGGTAAGGGCAGGGCGTGCCCACTCTCAGTCCCCGGTCCCGGGACTCCCGTGTCAGTCCATCACGGTAGTCGCTAGCGTCGCGGTGTGCACAAACCCCGTGAACGCCTCGCGACCGCATCGCTCTACCTGTGCACCGATGCGCGGCGCGAGCGCGGTGACCTCGCCGAGTTCGCCGAGGCGGCGCTGGCCGGCGGCGTCGACATCATTCAATTGCGCGACAAGGGTTCGCCGGGCGAGCAGCAGTACGGGCCGCTCGAGGCGCGCGAAGAACTCGAGGCGCTGACCGTTCTCGTCGATGCCGCCCGCCGCCACGACGCGCTGTTGGCGGTGAACGACAGGGCGGACATCGCGCTGGCCGCGGGCGCCGACGTGCTGCACCTCGGCCAGGACGACCTGCCGCTGACGATCGCGCGCCGAATCATCGGTTCAGGCCCGGTGATCGGCCGGTCCACCCACGACAAAGCCCAGGTCGCCACGGCGATCAGCGAGGATGTCGACTACTTCTGTGTGGGGCCATGCTGGCCCACGCCCACCAAACCCGGCCGGTCGGCGCCCGGCCTCGACCTCGTACGCACGGCGGCGCAGTCCGGAACGGAGAAGCCCTGGTTCGCCATCGGCGGGATCGACGCGGCGCGGCTGCCCGAGGTGATCGCGGCAGGGGCGCGGCGGGTCGTCGTGGTGCGCGCGATCACCGCCGCCGACGACCCGCAAGCGGCGGCGCGGTTGTTGAAGGACGAGCTCAGAGCCGCTTGTTGACCAGCAGCGGGATTGCCGCGGATTCCGTCCGCAACCGCGCCCAGCTGGCGGCGAAGCCGGGGTGCAACGGCAGATCGGCGACCTCGTCCTCGGCAACCCAGCGCAGTTCGGCGCTCTCCCGATTCGGGATGGTCTCCAGCTGTTCAGGGGCGTCGGCGATTACCGTCGTATAACTCCAGTACGCGTTGTCCTTGCCGAAGACCTCTTTGGTGACCACCTTGGTACGCACCGTCAGCTGATCCTCAGCCAGCCCGGCTTCCTCCCGGGCCTCCCTGATGGCGGCCTCCTCGACCGTCTCGTGGCTGTCCCTCGCGCCGCCGGGCAGACCCCACGTCCCGCCCTGGTGACTCCACGCCGCGCGGTGTTGTAACAGCACGGCCGCCGAGCCGTCGTGGTGCGGGGCACGCAGCAGCAGACCGGCCGCGCCGTGTTTACCCCAGAACCACGCGCCGGTGTCGGAGACCACCCAACCGTCGCCATCCCCGCGCACGCGTCAAGAATACGGACGCGCGTCTTCGATGAAGCTCTTAGGATTTTTTTATAGAGTGGAAAGCGGTCAGGAACGATAGCCAGAAGAGCATCAGCCGGATAGAAAAAATGGAGTCCGCGCACTTGTGACTGTGGAGCTGGCGCACCCGTCGACCGAGCCGCTCGCGTCGCGGTCGCCCACAACACCAGCGCACCCACGCTGGTGGTTCCTCTGGACCACCCCCGGCCGGATCCTGAGCATCGGTGTCGTCCTTTCCGCCCTCGTGATCGCGAGCGCGTTTGCCACCTCCACGACGATCAACGACCGGCAAGAGGCGCTGACGACCGTTCTCAACCACACCGAGCCGCTGGCGTTCGCCGCCGGACAGCTCTACACCACGCTGTCGGTCGCCGATGCCGCGGCGGCGACGGCGTTCATCGCCGGTGCCGAACCCCAGGATGTCCGGCAGCGCTACGAGCAGGCGATCACCGATGCCTCGGTGGCCGTCACCCGGGCCTCGAGCGGACTCACCGACGAGCAACTGGTTCAGCTACTCGGCCGCGTCAACGCCGAACTCTCGGTGTACACGGGGCTGGTCGAGACGGCGCGCACGAACAACCGGGCCGGAAATCCGGTCGGCTCCTCATACCTGTCCGAGGCGTCGGCGTTGATGCAGACCCGGATCCTGCCCGAGGCGCAGCGGCTCTACGAGGAGACGTCGGCACGGGTGGATAAGGAGACCACCGCCTCGACACGGATTCCGGGGCCGGTGATCCTCATCGTGCTCGCCACGCTGTTGTTCGGCCTCTTCGCCAACCGGTGGCTGGCCCGGCGGACTCGGCGGCGGATCAACATCGGGTTCATCGCGGGTGGCCTTGCGGTGCTGATCATGTTGGTGTGGGTGGGCACCGCGCTGATCATCTCGACGGCGGACAGTCGCAACGCGAAAGACACTGCGGCCGAATCCCTCAAGACCGTCACCAACCTCGCGATCACCGCACAGCAGGCCCGCGCCGACGAGACGCTGTCGCTGATTCGCCGGGGTGACGAGGACGTGCGTAAGCAGTCGTACTACCAGCGCATCGACGTGATGCAGCAGCAGCTTTCGGACTACCTCGCCCGCGACGACGTCATCGACAAGACCGACCTGGCCGACGCCGAACAACTGCTCAAGCGGTGGCGCGCGGCCGACGACCGGATCAACGCCTACATCGCGGTCGGCAACTACCAGGCCGCGACCCAGGTGGCGCTCGGCACCGGCGAGGACGACTCGACGCCCGCGTTCAACAAACTCGATGACGCGCTCGGCAAGGGCATCGAAGAAAGCCGCAGCCAGCTGCGCAGCGACATACTCAACGCCCACCGGGTGCTCTCCGGCGCTACCGTCGGTACGGCGGTGCTGTCCGTCGTTGCCGCGTTGGCGGTGGCGTTGGGACTGTGGCCCAGACTGAGTGAGTACCGGTGATGACGAAGAAGCTCGTTGCCATCGTCGCCGCGGCGGCGGTGGTGGCGGGTTGTGCGCAGGCGTCGTCGGTGGCTCAGCTGCCCGGCGTCACGCTGGCGCCGCCCACACCGGCGGGTATGGAGGAGATGCCGCCCGAGCCGGTGCGCGTGCCCGCCACGGCAACCGACGAGTGCGATCGCACCGCCAGCCTGCGGCCGTTCAGCAATCGGGCCGACGCCGACGCCGCCGTGGAGAACATCCGCAGCCGCGGACGGCTGATCGTCGGACTCGACATCGGCAGCAACCTGTTCTCCTTCCGCGATCCGATCACGGGTGAGATCACAGGATTCGACGTCGATATCGCCGGCGAGATCGCACGCGATATCTTCGGCACCCCGTCACAGGTCGAGTACCGCATCCTGTCGTCGGCCGACCGGATCGCCGGGCTGCAGAACAACCACGTGGACGTCGTCGTCAAGACCATGACGATCACGTGCGAACGCAAGAAGCTGGTCAACTTCTCCACGGTGTACTTCAACGCCAACCAGCGGATCCTGGCGCCGCGAGATTCGACGATCTCGGAGCCGTCGGACCTGTCCGGTAAACGGGTGTGCGTCGCGAAGGGCACCACGTCGATGCGGCGGATCCAGGAGATCACTCCGCCACCGCTCATCGTCGGCGTCGTCGCATGGGCCGACTGCCTGGTGGCTGTGCAGCAGCGCCAGGCCGACGCGGTGAGCACCGACGATTCCATTCTCGCCGGCCTGGTGGCCCAGGATCCGTACCTGCACATCGTCGGGCCCAGCCTCAACGAGGAACCGTACGGCATCGGCATCAACCTGCAGAACACCGGCCTGGTGCGCTTCGTCAACGGGACGCTCGAACGCATCCGGCGCGACGGCACGTGGAACACGTTGTACCGCAAGTGGTTAACGGTGCTCGGACCTGCGCCGGCGCCACCAGTGGCGAGGTACTCGGGCTGATGGCCGAACCGCAGTCTGAGGAATTCGACGAGGCCGGACCTGGCACCCAACCGGCCACCCTCGACGACATGGAGGACAGCGCCGCCACGCTGCGTCCGATGGCGACGCAAGCGGTCTTCCGCCCGCATTTCGACGACGACTCCGAAGGGATGTCCGTCGGCACGGGCGACACCGAACCCCATGACCACACGACCGCGACGCGAGCGCTGTCGCGGACGCGCCGCCTCGGCGGCGGCCTCGTGGAGATCCCCCGCGTGCAGGCGAAGGATCCGCTCGAAGCGTTGATGAGCAATCCGGTGGTCGCCGAGTCGAAGCGGTTCTGCTGGAACTGTGGCCGCCCCGTCGGCCGCTCCACCGAGGACGGTGAGGCGCTGTCCGAGGGCTGGTGCCCCCACTGCGGAAGCGCGTATTCCTTTCTGCCGCAACTGAGTCCGGGAGACCGCGTAGCCGACCAGTACGAGATCAAGGGGTGCATCGCCCACGGCGGACTCGGCTGGGTGTACCTGGCACTCGACCACAACGTGAACGAACGGCCGGTTGTGCTCAAGGGTTTGGTGCACTCCGGCGATGCCGAGGCTCAGAAGATCGCGATGCTGGAGCGGCGGTTCCTCGCCGAGGTCACCCATCCCGGCATCGTGAAGATCTACAACTTCGTCGAGCACGAGGACAAACACGGCAACCCCGTCGGCTACATCGTGATGGAGTACGTCGGCGGCACATCGCTCAAGCAGGCCAAGGGCGAGAAGGTGCCAGTGGCCCAGGCCATCGGCTACATGCTCGAAATCCTGCCCGCCCTCGGTTATCTGCACTCGCTCGGGTTGGCGTACAACGACCTGAAGCCCGAGAACATCATGATCACCGAGGAGCAGCTCAAGCTGATCGACCTCGGCGCGGTGTCCACCATCAACTCGTTCGGATATCTCTACGGCACCCCCGGCTACCAGGCTCCGGAGATCGTGCGCACCGGGCCGACGGTCGCGACCGACATCTACACCGTCGGACGCACCCTGGCCGCGCTGACGCTGAACCTGCGCACGCGGAAGGGCCGATACGTCGACGGCCTGCCCGAGGACGATCCGGTGCTGGCGGAGTACGACTCGTATGCCCGGCTGCTGCGTCGCGCGATCGATCCGGATCCGCGCAGGAGATTCGCCAGTGCGGAGGAGATGACAGGTCAGCTGCTCGGTGTCCTGCGCGAAGTCGTCGCCCGCGACACCGGGGTGCCCAGGCCCGGCCTCTCGACGGCGTTCTCCCCCTCGCGTTCGACGTTCGGCGTGGATCTCCTGCTGGCGCACACCGACGTTTACCTCGACGGACAGGTGCACTCGGAGCGGCTGACCGCGCAGGAGATCGTGAAGGCGCTGCCGGTGCCGCTGCTCGATCCGACCGATGTCGGCGCGACGGTGTTGTCGGCCACCGTGCTGTCCCAGCCCGTGCAGACGCTTGACTCGTTGCGCGCCGTCCGGCACGGGGCGCTCGACACGGAGGGCATCGACCTGTCGGAGTCGATCGACCTGCCACTGATGGAGGTGCGCGCGCTGCTCGACCTCGGCGATGTCGCCAAGGCCACCCGCAAGCTCGACGATCTGGCGGAGCGCGTCGGATGGCGCTGGCGGTTGGTGTGGTTCCGCGCCGTGGCTGCACTGCTGACCGCCGACTACGATTCCGCCACAAAGTATTTCACCGAGGTGCTGGACACCCTGCCGGGTGAGCTGGCACCCAAACTCGCGCTGGCCGCCACCGCCGAACTGGCGGGCGCCGACGTCGATGACGGTCCGCAGCGCAAGTTCTACGACACCGTCTGGTCCACCGACAACGGCGTCATCTCGGCAGGGTTCGGATTGGCACGTTCGGAGTCGGCGGCAGGAGATCGTGACGCCGCCGTGCGGACCCTCGACCAGGTGCCCGTCATGTCGCGCCACTTCACCACAGCGCGACTGACCAGCGCTGTGACCTTGCTGTCCGGGCGATCGACGAACGAGATCACCGAGCAGCACATCCGCGACGCGGCCCGTCGCGTCGAGGCATTGCCCGATACCGAGCCCCGGGTGCTACAGATCCGGGCGCTGGTGCTCGGCACCGCGATGGACTGGCTGGCCGACAACACGGCCAGCACGAACCACATCCTCGGCTTCCCGTTCACCGAACACGGACTACAGCTCGGCGTCGAATCGTCCCTACGCGCCCTCGCGCGCGTCGCGCCCACCCAGGCCCACCGCTATGCACTGGTCGATCTGGCCAACAGCGTGCGCCCGACATCCACATTCTGATTGTTTGCTACGAAATCCGTCGTCTCCCGGCGCACGCCGCTGCGAATAGCCCGGAAAACCCTCATCAAGCTGCCATAGTCAAGCCACGAAATTAGTAGTAGCGTTCAGCTCAGGTTGAGTTTCCAGCCTAACTGGTGAGCAGATCAGTTCGACTGAGGAGCCGATCATGACCATAAGCACCTCCCGGGTATTTCGGCCGGACCCCGAGTCAGTCGGAAAGCGCGAGGTGCATCACCGCGCGACTTTCACTGCCCACAGTGACGCGCCGTCGACCGTCACCGTGACCGTCGAGGGTGAGGTGGACGCCTCCAACAGCCGTGAGCTGGCCGGCTACGTCCAACGCCACATCGCGGGGACCACCCACCTCATCGTCGACCTCAGGTTGGTCGACTTTCTGGGCACCGCTGGATTCGCGGCGCTGCACAACATCAACGTGATCTGCTGTGGTGCCGACTCCACCTGGGTGTTGCAGGCAGGACGGCGGGTGCGCCGCTTGTTAGAGATCTGCGATCCCGAGGGAGTACTACCGCTCGAGCGGTCGCGGTCGCTGCTCAGCTCCGATTCGTAAGCACCGACACACAGGCTCGCGCGATCGCCAGCTCCTCGTCGGTGGGAATCACCAACACTGTGGTCGCCGAGTCGTCCGTCGAAATCCGGCGTGCCACCTTGCTGGGGTCGGTGTTTCGTTGCTCGTCGAGCTCGATACCCAACGCGGTCATGCCGCTCACGGCGTCGCGTCGCACCGCGGCGTCGTTCTCGCCGACGCCCGCGGTGAAGGTGATGACATCGGCGGAGCCGAGCACGGCCAGATATGCGCCTATGTATTTGCGCAGTCGGTGGATGTACACGTCGTAGGCCAATTGTGCTGCCGCATCGCCCGATTCGATCTGCCGGTGGACCACGCGGAAGTCGATGTGGCCGCCGAGACCCAGCATTCCGGAGCGCCGGTTGAGCATCGACTCGATGTCGTCGACGCTCATGTTCGCGGTGCGCCACAGGTAGGCGTAGATGCCGGGGTCGAGGTCGCCCGAGCGGGTGCCCATCACCAGGCCCTCCATCGGCGTCAGACCCATCGACGTCTCCACGGGCCGGCCTCCGACGATCGCCGACGCCGATGCCCCGTTGCCGAGGTGCAGCACGATCTGGCGCAGCGAATCCAGTGGGGCGCCGAGAAATTCGGCGGCCTGTTCGCTCACATACTGGTGCGAGGTGCCGTGGAAGCCGTACCGGCGAATACCCCATTGCGCGGCGATGTCGCGGTCGATCGCATATGTCGCCGCCGCGGGCGGCAGATCATGGAAGAAGGCGGTGTCGAACACGGCGATGTGCGGCAGATCGGGAAGCGCGCGGCGGGCCACCTCGATACCGAGCAGCGCAGGTGGATTGTGTAGCGGCGCAAGCGGGGACAGCTCGTCGATCTTGCCGATCAGGGCGTCGTCCACGAGCGTGGGCTCGTACAGGTCCGGTCCGCCATGGACCACCCGGTGTCCCACGGCGACCAGTCCGGCCATGTCGTCGTCCAGCGCGTCGAAGGCGGCCTGCAGTGCGGCGGCGTGATCGGGTACTCCGCCGTCCTTGGTCTCTCCGATGCGCTCGACGATGCCATCGGCGACCGTGCTGCCCGAGTCCGCGTCGACGACCGCGTATTTCAGCGATGACGACCCTGAGTTGACGACCAGAACACGGTTCATAGGGTCTGCGCCTGGATCGCAGTGATGGCAACAGTGTTGACGATGTCCTCGACCAAGGCGCCCCTCGACAGATCGTTCACGGGTTTCTTCAGACCCTGCAACACCGGGCCGATCGCGATCGCGCCAGCGCTTCGCTGCACCGCTTTGTAGGTGTTGTTGCCCGTGTTCAGGTCGGGGAAGATCAGCACGGTCGCCCGCCCGGCGACCTGGGAGTCGGGCATCTTCGTCTCGGCGACCGACGGTTCGACCGCGGCGTCGTACTGAATGGGTCCATCGACCAGCAGGTCGGGCTCCCGCTGGCGGACGAGTTCCGTTGCGGTCCTGACCTTGTCGACATCTGCACCGGTGCCGCTCGTGCCCGTCGAGTACGACAGCATGGCGACTCGCGGATCGATGCCGAACCTGGCGGCGGTGCGCGCCGAGGAGATGGCGATGTCGGCGAGTTGTTCGGCCGTCGGATCCGGCACGATGGCGCAGTCACCATAGGCGAGTACCCGGTCCGACAGGCACATCAGGAAGATGCTCGACACGGTCGAGACGTCGGGCAGCGTCTTGATGATCTCGAACGATGGCCGCACGGTGTGCGCGGTGGTGTGCCGGGCCCCCGACACCATGCCGTCCACGATGTCGTTGTGCACCAGCATCGTCCCGAAGTACGACACATCGTGGATGATCTCGCGGGCCTGCTCGACCGTCACGCCCTTGTGCTTGCGGATTTCGGCGTACTGTTCGGCGAACATGTCACACAGCTCGCTGGTCTGCGGGTCGAGGACCTCAGCAGCAGACAGGTCGAGGCCGAGTTCGGCTGCGCGAGCGCGGATCCGGGCCTCCTCGCCGAGGATGGTCAGATCGGCGACGCCGCGCTGCAGCAGTCGTCCCGCCGCGGTGAGGATGCGATCGTCGTCGCCCTCCGGGAGCACGATGCGCTTGCGGTCCGAGCGCGCCCAATCCAGCAGCTGGTAGGTGAACATCTGCGGGGTCACCACCGACGGAATCGCGATGCTCAACTGCGCCAGTAGATCCGCGGTGTCGACATGCTCTTCCATCAGCGCGAGCGCGGTGTCGATCTTGCGCAGCGAGGTGGCCGTGACCCGCCCCCGGGTCGCAGCCACCCGGCTGGCCGTCTCGAACGTGCCGAACCGCGTCGCGATGATCGGCACCCGCAGGCCCAGCCCGGACACCAGGTCCGCGATCGACGGGTGCAGCTCCAGGCCGCCATTGAGGATGAGACAACTCAGCGACGGAAAGCCTTCTGCGGCATGGGCACTCACGACGGCAAGGACGACGTCGGAGCGGTCGCCGGCTGTGATGACGGCGACACCTTCCTTGAGCCGCTCCAGCACATGCTCGGCGGTCATGCCCGCGACCAGGACATGCATCGCCTCGCGCGACAGCAGCGCCGGATCGCCCGCGATCACGGTGCCCTCGACAGCTGACTGCAGCTCGGCGACCGAGGGGGCAACCAGCAGCGGCTCCTCGGGTAGCACGTAGCACTTCGGGCCGAACGGCTCGAGCGCCGCCGCCACGGCGGCCATTGCATTCGGGTCGCAGCGGTTGGCGACCACCGCCGCGGTATGCGCATGCTGGGCGCGGATCTCGGCCAGGCACACATCGGTGATCTGCGCGACCTGCTCGGGGCTGCGGTCCTTGGCCTTCACCGCAAGCACGACGGGCGCACCGAGATTGGCCGCGATACGCGCGTTCGTCGACAGCTCGCTCGGTGCGGCGACGTCGGTGTAGTCGCTGCCGACGATGAGCACCGCATCGCACTGGTCGGCCACCCGGTGGTACCGGTCGACGATGTCGCCGATGGCCGAGTCGGGGTCTTCGTGCAGCTGCTGGTAACTGACTCCTATGCACTCCTCATAGGGCAACCCCGCGGTCGCCTGAGAGAGCAGGAGCTCAAGGATGTAGTCGCGCTCCTCCCCAAGGCGGGTGATCGGACGGAAAACGCCGACCTTTGCCACTGTCGCCGCGAGTCGATGCAGGATGCCCAGCGCGATCGTCGATTTCCCCGTGTCGCCTTCTGGTGAAGCGACGTAGATCCCGGAATTCGGCTCAGCGGGCACGACACGAGCCTAAGACAACCCCCGGTTGGACTGCGCTGAGCCTCAACGTCGTTTACGATCTTGATCGCGAACGGCTTCGGGGGCCGGTGACACGCCTCGCACGCTGGGGTTATCCGCTGCGGTGCTTCCGTGTAATTGACGGCTGTGTGATTTAGGTCATACGGCACGCCGAGTGACGGAATTTGCTGGTATCGTGCTTGGAAGCTTAAAGCCGTTATCAGTGATCTTGTTACTGAGGCAGATAGCGTAACTGACTGCCCGTCGGGGGGCTGTCCGTAAGGTGAATCTTGGAAACGAAGCTCGCCGCTTCCGTGCGTCCGCTTGCTCTGGTCGAGGAGCCACCACCACCTCCGTCGATCCCCTTTACGCAGCGATACTGGCCCCGCCTCGCGTTCGTCGGCGTCCTGGCGTTCGGCTCCTACGCCTTCGCGGTCGCAGAGGTCATCGGCCACGCATTGGTGGGATCGCGGGCGGTACTCCTGCTCGTCCTGCCGATCCTGATCGGCGTGATTGCCAGTGGGTACCGGCAAGCACCACGGGGTGTCAGCGACGGCGAGTCGGACTGGATTGTCGCCGTCCTGGTCGGAGTCGTCGGCTTCACCGGACTTCATCTGTTACAGCATCGGACGCCGACCTTGGCGCTGCTGTGGCAGCTGAACCTGTTCGGAGTCGTCCTTTGGACCGCGTGCCTGTTCGCCATCATGCTGGGCGTTCGCTACGTCGTGCGGATGTGGCAACTGTGGCTGTTCGCGCTGTGCTGCGTCAGCCCGCTGCCATTTCTCATGACAGCGGCCGCGTTCGGTGGTTCGGATACCGCAGTCGCGCTTCTGACGGCAGTCATCGGGGCAGTCGCGGTGTTTCTCGCCGGACGCTGCGCGCCGCTGGGCCGACGCATGCTGGCGACTTTCGTATGCCTGGGCACCGCGGTCGCGCTGACGCTGACGCTGGTTGGTCACCTGAGTCTCGCGGCCACGGTCGTGCTCGTCGCAGGCATCGTGCCCGTCATCATCACGGTGGCCATGTTGCGTGTCGGCGCGAGGCACGAAAACGCCGCAACCGCACGGCCCACCCTGCCGCGGCGCTCACCGCTGTCGCTGGTGCCCCTCGTGCTCGTGGCCGTGGCGCTGCTGGCGATCAATACGCCGCACACACGGAGCGCGGACGCCACGCCCGCCGCCCCCGATTGGGCGCAACGCGCGGGTTTCGGTGCGCCGCAGACGTTCCCGTTCATCGCGAGGTTCGCCGGTCATGACGCCACGCTGGTGCGCTATACCGTGCCCGCCGCGGCCGGTATGCCGGCAGCGGCCGTCGATGTCATCACGGCCCGTCAAATCTCGACGCTACGGGACCTCGACCACATGGTCTGGTATCCGAGCAGCCGGCCCCTCGAATACCAGTCGGCGGCAGGCGAATCGATGCCCGCGGGTGCGCGCATCATCCACAGCAACGCCGACGCCACGACGGACGCCAACGCCGTCGACTGGTACGCCGTCACCTGGCTGTGGGATACCGGCACCGCTCATCAACGTGTCACCGTGATCGTCAATCAGGCTATCAACAGCGATGCACCGCCGCCGGCCCCGGAAGAACTGTCATTCCTCGACATGTCACTGGCGCCCGCGCTGTGGTTGGCCCGCCAGCAGCCCGACGGCATCGGTCAAGTGGACCCGCTCGTCGTCAAGCGAGCGGACCAGATCGTCGAACTGCTGAACCACTCGTCCGGCGTCGAACCCCGGGCAGAGACCGGTGTCTGAGACGCCCGAAGCTGTTGTGCTGCCGGCGCATTTGTCGGCACGCACACTTCTCGGGCGCACATCGCTGATCATCTTCGGCGGCCTTGCGGCGGTGCTCATCACCGTCATCATCTTCTGGCCGCACGACATCCCGCCGCTGATCACCGGGCTGATCGCACTGCTCTATCTCTGTTCGACAATCGACCGGAACTACCTCGTGCTCAGAGGTCTGAAATCGTCGGCCCTGATCCGCGTAAGCAACCAAGAGGCGCGGATGCTGACCGACGAGGAGCTGCCGGTCTACACCGTCCTGCTGCCCGTCTACGACGAGCCGGCCATCGTGTCCAACCTGATCAACGGCGTCGGCAAGCTCGACTATCCGAGCGACAAACTCGAAATTCTGCTTCTGGTGGAAGAGGACGACATCGCCACGCAGAACGCTCTTTTCGACGCGGATCTGCGGTCTGTACGGATCGTCCTGGTGCCCCACAGCATGCCCAAGACGAAACCCAAAGCGTGCAACTACGGTATGTCGCTGCCCGACCTGCGGGGCGAACTGGTGACGATCTACGACGCCGAGGACATTCCCGACCCGCTGCAGCTGCGTCGCGCGGTCGTCGCCTTCCGGCGCACCCCACCCGACGTCGGCTGCCTGCAGGCACGGCTCGCGTATTTCAACGAGCGGCAGAACCTGCTCACCCGGTGGTTCTCGCTGGAGTACGACCAGTGGTTCGGCGTGGTGTTGCCTGCCGTCGACGAGCTGCGTTGTGTGGTGCCGCTGGGTGGGACGTCCAATCACATGCCGACCAAGGTGTGGCGCGACATCGGCGGCTGGGACGAGTTCAACGTCACCGAGGATGCCGATCTGGGCGTGCGCCTGGCACGCCATGGCTACCGGACACTGATTCTCGACTCGATCACATTGGAGGAAGCCAACTCCGACGTCGTCAACTGGATCAGGCAGCGGTCGCGTTGGTACAAGGGCTACCTGCAGACCATGATGGTTCACCTGCGTACGCCAGCCGACCTACGAGAGAAGGTCGGAACGAAGGCGACTCTACGTTTGATCAACATGACCGGCGGCGTTCCCATTACCGCCGCCATCAATCTGCTGTTCTGGTTCATCATGGTCATCTGGGTGCTGGGCAGACCCGACTTCGTGACCGAGCTCTTCCCGCCGATCACCTACTACATCTGCCTGGCTCTGTTCATCGTCGGCGCACCGCTATCGATCTTCGTCGGACTGATCGCCACCCAGGCACTCGGTAAGCCATACCTGTGGTGGGCTGCACTTCTGGCGCCGATGTATTGGTTACTGCAGTCGATTGCCGCGTTGAAAGCCCTGTACCAGTTCGTATTCCGCCCATTCTTCTGGGAGAAGACGGTGCACGGTCTCACCCACCAGGCAGCCTCGGCCCCGACTCCCGGAGGAAACTGATGCATCCGATCGCGCGGACGCTGATTGTGGCGGTTGTCGCCGCCGGCGCAGTCGTCGGCCAAACGGTGGTTGCGTGGGGACCTGTCGTGACGGCACAGCCGGACATAGTCGAACCGGTCGAACCAATCGAACCAGTCGAACCGGTCGAACCAATCGAAGTGGTCGAACCAGTCGGAGTGGTCGAACCAAACGTGACGCCTGCGATCAGCTGGACGCAGTTGGGCCTGCCCGAAAGGATGGACCTGATCGGTTCGAACCAGAAGTTCGACACGTCGATTCCGGTGCCGGAGGGCATCGGTCCCGCGTTGCTGACCGGTGAGATCGGGTCGGTTGTCAACGTGGTCGACGGCCGCGTCGACGTCCTGGATTCTCGTGGCATCGTGCTCGGCAGCATCGGCGTGCCCGTGGGGGTGTCCACGGCGCCATTCCTGGTCGACATCACCGCCGCACAGGTGACCGAGGGCCGGGCACCGCTGAGTTTCATTCTGCGCGAGAACAACCCGCCGTCGAACAGCTGCTCGGTACCTCCCTCACTCAGCCTGAGCCAGCTCATGACCACCTACTCCGGCCCTCCCCCGGACCCCACCACTGTCGCTGGATTCCTGCCGGGCTACCTCGACCAGATCCTGATCAACGTCGGCCCCCACCCGAGCGGCAGCCAACAGCAGGCGGCCCTCAATCTGGTGTCCGCCCTCACCCGCGTCTACCGCCCGATGCCCGTGCGTATCGCCGTCACCACCACCGAGTTCCCCCCGCTGGCTGGTGGCCCGCTGACCCGCGTCATCGATATGCGCGACGGGGAACAAGCGGGAATCGCGGTGGAGAACCCGGGCACCCCCAACGCCGTGCTGGCCATCACCGGCACCGGCGACGAACTGATGCAGCAGGTGGACCTTCTGACCGACCGACGCATCGGACTGGCCCAAAGCGATTCAGCTGTCGTGCTTTCCGCCCGCACCGATGTGGCGCAGTCGACCAACATCAAGACGTTCGGCCAGCTCGGCATGACGGGTTCGACGTCGGTTCTCGGGACCAGCACGCTCTACGCAGGGTTCGACGTCAGCGAGTTCGGGGTCGGGTCCATCAGTAGCGCCACGATTCACCTGAAGGCCAAGTACACCCCGATCAGCGGCGGCGAGGGGTCGATTCTCATCCGTTCGGGTTCAACCGTCGTGGCCACCCATACGCTCGACAACTCCGGTGTGCTTGACCTGACCGGCGAGATTCCTCCGGAGTCGATCACCTCGAACGTCGGTATGGCGATGGAACTTCGGTACATTCCCCGCCAGGAATGTGCGCCGCTGAATGACCGGATGACGTTCACGCTGGACCCTGCATCGACGGTCGCCGTCACGCCCGGCACACACAACCGGGGCGGTTTCCCCATTCTGCCGATGGCGTTCACCCCCGAGTTCGATGTCGCGATCGACAGCCCCGAGCACCTGCCGCACGCCGCACAGGCGATCAACCTGATGGGACAGCACACGGCGGTGATGCTTCGGCCACGGCTGACCGCATTCTCGGCCGCCGCCTCCTCGAGCACCCCGCTGCTCGCCGTCACCAGCAGCGACGAACTTGCCAAGGCGAACATGAAAGCGCCGCTGCTGCCCGGCGGCCCGAACACGGTGGAGGTCACCGGAAGCACCTCCACCGACGTCGACCTCAAGGGCGCACTCGGTATCGTGCAGGCGTTCACCGATAAGGAGCGCACGATACTGGCCGTGTCCGGCAGCGGTGACTGGTCGTTGGTCGACGCCAGCTTCGAGTACATCCGTGCATTGCCGAACCGATGGGCGTCGTTGACGGGCGACGTGGTCGCAACCGGTGCGGCCCACGAAACTGTCAACCTCACCGTCCGCGAAGGCGGCGGGCTCGTCAACGAGTACCCCGGCGACCCGTGGAAGTGGTGGGCCTGGGCGACGATCGGATTGGGCGGCTGCGCCGTGCTCGCGGCGGCGATATGGATGATTGTCCGGCGACGCACCAGGACCTGACACCATGACGGCACCGGCACGGCGTTGGGGCATCGCACTTTTTGCGATCCTCACTGTGTTTTACTTCTCGGTCGGTGCCGTACTCATCCTGCGGTACAACATGTTCGACCCGGACGCGCCGAGCCGAGTGGCGAACGCCGGATACGTGGTGATGAGTCGCCATCCCCACCTCTCCGCGATCGGATTCGTCTGGAATCCGCTGCCCAGCCTTGTCGAAGTGCCCGTGCTGCAACTCAGTCGCTGGTGGCCGGAGGTGAAGACGCACGGGCTGGCCGGTGTGGCGCAGAGCGCGCTGTTCATGGCGGGCGCAGCGGTGATGGTCCGGCGCATCGCACTGGACCGCGGTGTCGGCGACGTGTGGCGCTGGCTCGCAGTCGCCTGCTTCGCACTGCAGCCCATGATCATCATCTACGGCGCTTCCGGGATGAGCGAAGCCGCGCAGGTGTTCTGTGTGCTGTGGTGCGCCCGCCACCTGATGCAGTGGGTGAGCAGGAGACGAGTCGGTGATCTCGGCTGGGCCGGAGTGGCTTTGGGCGTGGGCTACCTGGCCCGGTACGAGATCGTCGCCGCCGCGTGCGGTGCAGCCCTGTTGGTTGCTGTGATCGCATTCCGGCGTTCCGAACGTGAAAACCGGCTCAACTCCGCGGTTCTCAGCGTGATCATTGTGTTGTTCCCATTGGCGGCGGCATTATCGATATGGGCGTTCACCGGGTGGGTGGTCTCCGGTGAGGCGTTCGCAACCCTCACGTCGCAGTACGGCAACGGCAGCCAGGTGGCCGCAGCCGCGGAACGCGCAGGCCCGCATATGAAGGCCGCCTCCGACGACTGGGTGGTCATCTCCGCCCGGATACTGGGCATGCAGCCGTTCGTCGGGCTGGCGTCTGCGGGCGCGGTGGTGCTCGCCGCGCTGAGCAGGAAGGCCGACGCTCTGGTCCCGGTCTTCACGTTCGGTCCGATTCTGGCCTTCGCCGCGTGGAGTCAGTACTCGTCGACGACGTTCGGCTGGTTCCGGTTCTATCTGCTCGCGGTCCCGCTGGTGGTGTGCATAGCGTTGGCGTGCTGGGAGCCCGTTGCCTCGGCGGCACGGGCTGCGCGGGCGTGGTGGCGGGCGGACAACGTCCCGAGCCGGGTCGGTGCGGGACTGTTGTGCGCGTCGTTGGCCGTCGGGCTGCCCGTGACGGTGTTGGCGATGTCGAACGAGCGAATCGGCAACCAGCAGTTGCAGTATGGGTTGAAGTCGTTGATCTATCCCGAGGACTATCCGCCCACCGAGCAGTGGTACCGGCGGTTGATGGTCAACGATCGTTCGTTGGCCCAATACTTCGACCGCAAGCACCTACCGGAGGGCTCCGTCCTGATGGACACTTTCAACACCTGGGGCGTCTGGCTCGCGTCGAAGAACCCGAAACAGTTCGTCATCACGAGCGACTACGACTTCACCGCAGTGCTGAACCGACCGTGGGATTTCGGCGTGCAGTACATCGTCGCGAGCAATCCGGCGATCTCCCAAGCGGACGCGTTGAACATCCGCTACCCGTCGCTGTGGGCCGACGGCGCGGGCCTCGGCACGCTTGTGCACTCGGTCTATGGAGCCACGGGCGACGAACGATTCCGTATTTACCGCACCACCGGAAGGCCGGCCCCGCCGAACGCTCAGACCACCGGATAACTCGCGGTCGTCGGTTCACTCATTGCGGTAACCCGCCTCCGCATTCCCGTCGCCAATCAGAAAATGCCTCTTGCAACGAATACTGTTGGACGAAGCCAATATCGGCGAGGCGGTCCGAGCTGATGTTGGTATCGAGATGCAACTTCTGGATGCGCCGCGGATGAACGCCGAAGCGTCCGCCCAGCGGGTCGATCAACCCGAAGGGCGTCGCCGCGGCCACGGCAAGACGATAAGGAACGGTCGGCGGTCGGCGGTGCCACCCCCACGCCCGGTTGATGGCATCGACGATGTCTCGGATCGTGGTCGGCTGCGGGTAGACGGCGTGGTAGGTGTCGTGTGGCCCGTCGTCGTCGATGAGGTGGACCAGCAGCCGCACCATGTCCTTGAGGTAGATGCAGCTCTTCACCGTGTCCTGACGACCGATGTAAGCGAAGCGCCGTCGGCTCAGGCCGTGGATCAGGCGTCGCATGTTGCCTTGATCGCCGGGGCCGAAGACCACGCCGGGGCGAACGATACGCAGACGGCGCCCGGGTCCGCCGGCCTGCCACGTCCGGAGGATCTCCTCGGCCTGCAGCTTGCTGCAACCGTACGCGGTGTCGGCGTCGAGGAAGTCGTTCTCGGCTCGTCGCCAGGGGCCGGCGGCGAAGGCCATCATCGAACTGGTGAAGATGATGTTCTGCACACCCGCGCGTTCGGCCGCCCGACACAGCCGACGGGTGGCCTCGGCATTGTTCGCGAAATAGTCCCGCCAGGGACTGCCGGGCTCTTTTGAGAGGGCGGCGAGGTGGATGATGGTCGACGGACGTGGTGTGACATCGAATGCATCTTCGTCAAGTGTGGTCAAATCGCAGCGGAGTGAGTCAGTCGGCTCCGCGGTACGGTCGAGACCAACCACCGGACGGCCGATCTTGCGGAGATGCGCAACCAACGACCCACCGATGAACCCTGAACTGCCCGTAACGATGACCGAATCGTTGAAGGTCATCGTGCGCGTCGCCTGCGGGCGACGATCAGAGCGGCCGCTGCGATGACGAGGGCGGCGACCGATCCCGCGCCGAGCCACCATAGCCAGCCCGGCCGCGCATCACTGTCACTTTCAGATGCGGCGACCGAGGCAGAAGAATATGACGGGGGATTGATAGTCACCGGATCGTGCCCGGCCACCGACACCACAGCGATACCACGGAGATTCTGCCAGCGCTGCGGCTCGCCGTTGAGCCATCCGAAAAGCTCGTCTAGTTGAGCGGCAGGCCCATTGGACGTGGCGATCAACATAGTCCGACCGTTGTCGAAAACCGTTTGTAGAGAAGCGAACCGCAACGCCGGATCCAGGGTGACCACGGTGGGATCACCTCCAGATTCGTTGGCGTTGAAGGTGATCGGCCCAGTATCCGATGCGGCAACGGGCAACACGATGTTGGAGTTGTTCCAGCCTTCAGCAGCGATCACCAAGGCAGGGTTTGATGAGTCGATCGCCTCCTGAACGCTCTTGACGACAACGTCGATAGGCGTGTTCGAAGTCCGCTTCTGCAGACCCACGACAACGTTGACCGCTCGAATGGTGTCAGGCAGCGAGCGGGGTTTGATGCCCACCGTGAGTTGCGGCATCAGTGCCTGCGGCAGCGATTGGAATCCGGCAGGCACGGGCGGTTTCGCCGGACTGCTCTGCACTTGGCTGTCGCCGTCGATTGTCAACGTCGGTACACGGTCGCCGGGATCGAAGGTGTAGAAATCTCCGCATCGTCCGGCGTTACCTGCCTCGTTCAACGCCACACGAATCAGGGTGTATCGATCGAGGAGCCGATCCGGAACTGTGACCGAGCGGTCGATGTTGCCCGTGTTGTCAGCGGGCCAGTGGTCGATGATTTCCTCGCCTATCGACACTGTGATCTGCCCGCCGATATCGGGCGGCATCGGGGTGTAGGACCCCTCCAACTGCAAACGCACGTCATGGATTGATCTACCAAATCGCGTCTGGTCCAATCCGATCGACACCTGCGGCTCCAGGGCGGTGGCGCTGAGGGAGGGCTGACCGAGGTCACGCAGCGTTGTCGTGTCACTGGGGAACTGCTCGGTGGGATCCAGGGAGTCCACGACAGCTTTGGGGGATAGAGCGAGCGGGGACAGATCGTCGAACAACAAATCGATGTCAGGCTTGCTTGCCTGCCCCAAAGGCCCTGAGATCAGCAACCACGGCGCTTCGGGGGCACCCTGTACTGACAGTCCGTCGTTCGGCCCTTCTTTGATCACGACCTGGCGCTCCAGAGGTTGCGGAGGCCCCGGCGGTATCGCCTGGGCGTTCGGCAGCGGAACCACCACGATCTGGGGGGCGTGACCACCGTAATTCACGGTCGCTGAGCTGGCCAGTTGAATTGCCGCCTCAGACTCCGCGGGCGAAGGTGACTGTGGCAGAAATATCGTCAGCTGGCGGAGCACCGGCGGCAGGAAGGCGGCGACTGTGGCGGGCGGCTGCTCGACACCGGCGAAGCTGACGGAGCCATCGATCAGACGCAACGGGCTCTCGGCCCTGAAACACTGCCTGTCCAGCGGAAGTAGGTAGGTGTGCACGGACACCGTCACGGAGCCGTCGATCACCGCTGCGCCACCGAGTGGGATCTCCACCGGCACCAGGTTGGCGGGAGGCAGGTCCACACGCCCGAGGATCCGGTCGCCCTGCATCACCGTCAGCAGTCCGGACTGAAAATTGATCGGTAGCTCGACCGTCGTGTTCAGTGCAATGGGCGTGAGCCCGGGCGGAACCGGCAGAGTCAGACGCTGTGATGAGGTTTCGCCGTAGAACGCCAAGGGCGAAACGATCCCCAGTTCCCGAAGCGAAATACTTGATGTGCCCCCCGGTGGCGCCGTGTCCGTCGCCGCGATCTCGTCGCCGGGCTGACCATGGGATGGCGGAGCCGTAATGGCAAAGACACCAACCGCGGCAATCGCGAGCGCAACGACCACGTCTACACACTTCCGGTACATCACGGCAACAGTATGCATTCTTTGCGCCTGTTCTTGAGGTAACGTTCCGGGACGATCTGTCAGATGTCGACTCCGGTGGAATGCGGGTGATCTCCCGATTTGGTGCCTGTAAGCCATGACTGAGCCGCCGGCACCCGGTGCGGAAGTACCGTCTGTTCCCCTCACGCGAATCGCTCACGCGTTCTCGATCCAATTGATCTGCCGGGTGCTGGGCCTAATGGCGTCGGTGTTCTCGGTGGCGATGACCGCGCGCTACCTGGGTCCTGACAGTTACGGCCAGCTGGTCATCGCGGTGATGTTCATCGGAATGTGGACCAGCCTCGCCCATCTCGGGATCGCCACCGTGATCGTTCGTCGCGTGACATCCGGTCGCGGCGACCTCGAGAGACTGGTGCGGGTCAACAGCGGCCTGGCTTTGATCTATTGCATTCCGCTCGCCGCTGCGGCCGCGCTGTCGGGCTTGCTCATATACGACGACTTCGACGTACGAGTCATGCTTGTCGTGTTGTCCGGGGGGCTGCTGCTGCAGACCATGGTGACGAGGTTCGAGCCAGTGTTCCTTGTCACCGTCCGCTTTTCCGCGGTCGCACTGTCGGACGTGGCAGGCCGGGTAGGCACGCTGATCATGGTGGCCTGTCTGGTGTCCATTCAGGCTGACGTCATCTGGTTCGCTGTCGCGCAACTCATCCCTCCCGTCCTTCAGCTGTTGATCCAGGGCACCGCCGCGATGCGGCACGTCTCGGTACGTCCGATCTTCGCGCTTCGTGAGGCCGCCGATCTGTTGCGAGAAAGCCTGCCGCTCACTGCCTTCCTGGTGGCCGGGCTCCTGTATTCCAATGCAGACGGCGTGGTCCTTTCGCTCCTCTCCACCGATTTCGAGGTGGGGGTGTACGGGTTGGCGTTCACGATCGCGTGGAGCACTATCGCGGTCTCCCTTGTGTTCCACAGTTCAACCCTGTCGACGCTCACGGGCTCGTTCGCACGTGACGTCGGCGACTTCGCCAGCTTTCTGCGCCGCAGCGTCGAAGTGATGGCCTTTGTGGCAGTCCCGATCTGTGTCGTCGGCGCACTTCTCTCCGGCCCGTTGATCGCGCTGTTCGGCGACGATGCCTTCGTCGAGCGCGGGACCCCGACGCTGGCGCTGCTGTTCATCGCCGCGGGGCTGCGCTTCATCAGCAGCACCCTTGGTCAGGGGTTGATCGCCTCTCATCAACAACGAGTCCTGTTGTGGTTGACCCTCGTCACCCTCGTGCTCAACCTCGCATTGAATGTCGCTCTCGCGGAGCGATTCGGCGCCGTCGGGGCCGGCGTGGCATTGGTATGCACCGAGTTGTTCCACATGACCGTCTCGACCTGGCGGCTGCGTACTCGATGCGGATACCGCACACCGGTGGTGTTCCTGCTGCGACTTCTGGTGCCAACAGCAGCCAGCGTTGTGGTGACACTGTGGCTCTCCGACCACCACGTCGTGCTGACACTGGGTGCTGCCGCAGTTGCCTATGTGGCCACCAGCGCGCTCGTCGGCCCGATCAGATGGTCCGACCTGAAGTCGTTCCGGCAGAAGCAGTCTGCATCGTGAAAGGCAAACCCGACCGCGCCTATCTGAAACCCGCCGTCGGCGGCACCGAATCCATGCCGCCGATCCGCACGATGGCGGTGTTGATCGTGAACGACCAGGCCCACTCCGCGCTGGGAATGTGTTTGGCAAGTGTCGCCGAACACCTGCCTGAGCTACAGGTCTATGTGTACGACGACAGCGCCGGTCACCTCGCCCGGGATGAGCTCGGCGCCCGCTACCCCGCGGTGCACTGGATATGCGGTCCGTCGCGTCCGCGCTTCGCCGCGGCCTTCAACGCACTGGCCGAGAACGTGCCGAGCGACGCCGACCTGCTGTTCCTGCGTGCCAATGCCCGTGTGCTCGGGCCGTTGACCCGCACCAAGGAGTTGCTCGGCGAGCCATCGGTAGCGGCGGTTTCGCCGCTGATGCGCGACAACACTGCACCCGGACGGGCCCGCTGGGACAGCGCCATCCGGCGTCAAACGCTTCTTCGGTCGCTCGTCTCGACGGCGGGGTTATCTGATTCGCTTCGCCGAACCCCTGTCTCGCTGTTGTACCCGCGCCAACCTTCCGAAGCGGAGAACATCGGCGGCTATTTGGACAGCCCGTGCCTGGCGATCAGCCGAACGGCATGGAACTCTGTCGGCGGCTTTGACGAAGAGTTCTTTCTGTACGGCGAGTCCGCCGATTGGCAGGCTCGCGCCCGCGCTGCCGGATGGCGAATACTGCTGGCCGATGAACTGGGCGTCGAGCGGGTGACTCCCGACCCCGGTCAGGCTGGTAGTCGACGTGACCGCGACGTGACACGCACCAATACCGCGCTGCTGCTCGAGCATCACGAAGGTGTCCGTAAAGCAGATGTGTATCTGGCCGGCGCCACGCTCCTGGATCGGCTACGGCGGCCGAAGCGGAGTGTCCCGACACCTGGAGCCGGGCGCAGCCGCACGGACTTGCCGGAGGTGGTGATCGTCACCAACCGTCTCGTATACGGCGGGGCCGAACGGCAAAAGGGCCTGCTGGCAACGGAGTTGGATCGCCGCGGATATCCGGTCACGATTGTCTGTGTTCAGCGATACGGTCCGGTCATCGCTGAAATCCCGGAAACCGTACGTGTCGTGCGCCGCCCATGGTGGGCTCCGATACGTGAGAGATCCACCCGCCCAGCCGTCCTCGTCACCGGCGACACCAACACCGAGACGGGGTTCGGCACGTTGTGGCGCGCGGGCGCCGCGAACCGGCGATGGCTCGTCGCGGCCCATGTTCCGCCAGCGGACGACGAGCCGATCTACTCCCACCCACTGACCGCGGCAATGAACCGCGCGGACGGCTTCATTGTTCTGGCACAACGGCATTGGGACATGCTGGTCTCGACACATCGGCTCCGCGGCCCGTACTTCATCGCGCCGAACGGAGTGAGCTTGACCGGGAATCCGACCCCACGGATACGTCCCGACGACTCGCTCCCACACCTCGTGATGCTCTCGCGAATCGTCGAACACAAGAATCCACATGTGCTGATTGAGGCGCTCAGCCAACTCGCCGATATGCCCTGGCAACTATCAATTTTCGGCGATGGTCCTGATCGTGCGATGTTGGAGGCCAAGACCCCTGACCACCTGCGTGATCGGGTGCAATGGCGCGGGTGGTCAGCGGGTCCGGAGCCGGCACTCGCTGACGCCGACCTGCTGTGTGTCCCGAGCCGCTCCGAGGCTTTCCCGCTAGTGATCCTCGAGGCGATGGCCCGCGCGGTCCCGGTCGCCGCCTCGGCGGTATGCGCCGTCCCTGAGATGCTGGACTTCGGAAGAGCCGGGTACCTCGTCGAGCCGATCTCGGTGGCAGGATGGCGAGATCAGCTCGCCCAGATCCTGGCAGACCCCGGGGCATTACCTTCGGTCGGGCAACGTGGCTACGAGCGCATGCGCCAGCACTACACGGTGGAGGCGATGACCGACGCCTACATCGAAGCAATCGAGGCCGTTCTATGAATTCTCCTCGGGTGCTGTGGCTTTCGCCGTGGATGCGTAGTCTGGCCCGAGTTCAGACCGAAGCGCTGCTGCGGCAGGGCGCCGATGTCCTGTTGGTCACCTCCGATCAGCACCCGGAGTCCGACGCCGCCCGCGATTACGAGTTGGTGCTCGAGCCGCGGTTCAAGAAAGCCGCGACCTGGATACCCACCCTCAAAGCCCTGCGCCGCGTCCGCGAGTACAGACCCGATGTCGTGATCACCGAACTGGTACGGGATCCACGCTGGATGATGTTCGCCGGACGAACTCCACGAATCCAGGTGATCCACGACGACCGTGCACATGACCCCGATGAAGAAGTTCCTGCCTACGAACGCGCTGTCTTCGACCGCTTCGGCGCCCGCTCGGCAGCGACCGTCACCTACAGCCGATATGTGGCGCAGGCCGTGGCAGGACGACGCGACGTCGCGGGCACCCAGATATGGGTAGCGCCCCTGCCGAGCGATCTCGACCCCGAGCGGGTCCCCCCATGGGTGGACGCGTCTGGACGCGCCGACTTCGTGATGTTCGGTCGGCTCAACCCGTACAAGAACCTGGACGTCGTGCTTAAGGCCTGGGACCAACACGTTGGCGGCGGCCGCTGGCGAGGCGACAATCTGGTACTCATGGGCGACGGGCAAATCGAGGCCGGTGCGCTACCCGACTACACGCGCTGGCGCCAGGGCAACTACCGATATACCGAGGTGGTCTCCACGCTGGCAGCCGCGAAGGGCTCGGTCGCCCACTATCGGCGCGCATCACAGAGCGGTGTCCAGGTGCTCTCGATGCAATTGGGTGTGATGCCGATCGTGTCTACCGCGGGTGCGTTGCCGGAATATCAGCCGCCGGGCTGCCCTCCCGTCGGTGTCGACGATGTCGCCGGACTGGCAGCGACGTTCGATCTGCTTGCCGATCCCGTCATCGCCGCACAGAGTGGAGATGCAGCGGCGCGACACTATTCTCAGCTGTACGCCGCCGAGCACGGAGCACGGCGGTTCCTCGAGGTCATTGCGCAGGTGGTGGCCCGTCGGCGTTGACCCGCCGGCCACCCCATCGCCGGCGGCGCCTTCCGCTCTCGGCAAGACCGGTCCAGTATGTCTGGAGCCAGCCGGTCAGCTCGCTTGCTCGGCCCAACGAACCAGAGGGGGCCGGCATCGATCGCGCCGCCTCGATGGCTGCGGCGAGGTCGTCCATTTCGTGGACCACTGTCGCCAACCCCGCAGTTTCCAGCTTTTCGGCGAACGGCAGCTGGTGCTCGTCGACCTGTTCCCCGTACACGGGGCGTCGGGGCACCACCACCGGGCGCTTGCCCTGCTCGACGCACAGCAGCGCCGACCCGGCACCAGCGTGGGTGACGACCACGGAAGCGCGGCCGATCTGGTCACGAACATCTCCGAAGGACAGGAAGCGCTCATACCGGACGTGACGCGGCTCGTAATTGCACGTGCCGAGCTGCATAAAGAAGTCCTCCCCCACCGCACCTGTGCGACCCAGTTCGTCGACAGCACGAGCGAGCCGGTCGAACGGATGCACCTCCATTCCCGTGATCACGAAAATCACACGATTCTCCCGTGGTATTGCGCACCGGGAGTCTTGTCCGCCAACTCAGGCCACTGCACCAGGAAACGGGCAGCGAAAGGCTTGACCATTCTGGCGGTCAGCGAGATTTCAGTGATCCGCGTGATGGACTCGACGAACACGGCTGGAATCCGCAGTAGCCACGCCAGCCATAGGAAGGGGGCTGCCACTCCTGAACCGGTCGTCAGAATCATGGCCGGCCGCTCGCGGGTCAGGAGCCGCAGCGCCAAGACCAGATTGCGCAGCAGATTCGGAACGTTGCGAACGGTGGGGTGCGCCGCCCAGTGCACCTCTTCTTCGTCCCGCAGCAGGTACCGAGCGTCCGACGTCCCGAAACTCACCCAGAACCGATCCTTGTCCTGCCAGAATTCGCGCAGGCAGTACATCTCGTAGATATGCCCCCCGGAGGAGGCGATCAAGAGCAAGCGACGACGACCAGTTCGCACTGCCCACCCCTCTCCGGTGCATCGGATCGAGCGCCCGGCATACAGTATTGATTATCCTCTTGCAGGACAGTGGCGTTCGCGAGATCGCGGTCCCGTGTCGCATCAGCGCCGGGCCGAACGCGCACCCGCCGGTTCAAAGGCGCGGAGCGCTCGCAGGCGGCTAGGCTAGCATCGCCGGGTGGTCCGAACTTTGCTGAAACGCCTGGCCGTCCTGGGTGCGTGTGGGGTTCTGACGCTGAGCGGGTGCGGTGGCCTAGGTGGCCCCGCGACAGTGACGGCGGAACGGAGCCAGCCTATCCCGCTGTCAGCTCCCGACATACCCAACCCGCTGCGCGGGCAGTACGAAGGTCTCTTGACACCCCTATTTCCGCAAAGCAATCCCGCCCAACACATGTTCCCAGCGTGGCCTGCGTCATACGACACCAGTCTGCGAGTTGAATGGCGACAGTTGCAGCCCATCGACCCGAGCACCCTGCCGCCCGACGCCCCCGATGATCGAAAGTTCGACTTCAGCGTCATCGACGATGCGCTCGCGAAGCTGGCCGATCGAAATATGCGTTTGACTCTTCGCGTGATGTCGTACAGCTCGTGTTGTGACACAGTCTTTCCCGAGGATACGAACATCGCGATTCCCGACTGGATGCGATCTGCTGCCACCACATTTCCCGGTTCGCAACAAGATCCGTCCAATCCCGGGGTGGCGCAGGTGGTCCCCAATTGGGACGATCCCAAGTACCTCAACGCGTTCGAACAATTGCTCGCCGCGCTTGGTCGTCGTTATGACGGCGACGAGCGTCTCAGCGTTTTCGAGTTCTCCGGATACGGGGACTGGAGCGAGAACCACATTTCCTTTCTGCGAGACTCGCTCGCCGCACCGGGGCCCTCGCCAGACGAAAGTATCGCGAAGTTGGGTTACTACAGCCAGTTTCGTGATCAGAACATCACGATCGCGTCGATTCGGCGCCTGGTCGCGGCGAACGTGAACGCCTTCCCGCGGACACCTATGGTGACGACGGTGTTGAACCCGGAGATCGTCCGTCAACTGTTCTCCGACGACGTCACGAAGAAGCTCGCCGCCCCTGTGGGTATCCGCGCTGATTGCCTCGGCGTTCAGGACATGTTACCCACGTGGGCCACCTCGGACGGCTCGTATTACGTGAAGACGAAGGATCCGGTGGTCGCCAAGGTGAAAGACCGGCTCACCTCCGCACTGGTCATCACCGAGTGGTGCCAATTACCCGATGGCACCGATCCGAGGGCTTATTACGAAAAAGCCCTGCGCGACGTCATCAAATTCCATGTGTCGATGACGGCGAGCTTCAACTTTCCAGCCGCGAAGTCGACTACCCCAATGGACCCGGCGCTGTATCAGCTGTGGGCACGAGCCAACGTCGCCGCTGGTTATCGATACTCGGCCGACGCACGTCCGGGGAGCCAATCGGTAGACGACGGCGTTGCGCGGATCGGTGTCACCTGGACCAACTATGGTTCGGCCGCCGCGAGCGAGAAATGGGTTCCCAGCTACCGATTGGTGGATGAGTCGGGGGCGACGGTCCGCACGATACCGTCGACGGTCAACCTCAAGTCGTTGGTGAACACCGGTCCGAATCGACCGCCCGACACGCCGGCTCCGGTGACGTTCACCGAGTCCGTGGCAGTGGACCTGGACGGCTTGCCGCGGGGAAATTACACGGTGCGTGCGGCCGTGGAGTGGCAACAACACAAGCCACGCGCATCACACACTGTGGACTATCCGCCGATGCGGTTGGCCCGCGACGGGCGCGACGACTCCGGGTGGTACCCGATTGCGACCCTCGACGTCTGACGCGGACTCCCCGAGGGCCTTCACGCTGCGTCGATGCGGCGTTGCGACGTGTCATAATGTGCGATCAGCCGCGTGAGCAGGGGAGCTAGGCGTTCAGATGACCTTCCGTAACTTCATCCGGATCCTGATCGCACGCTGGAAGCTCGCACTGACTGCTGTGCTGGCATGCGTGATCGGCGCCGCGTTCGTCACCGCAGTACAAACCAGACAGTACGAAGCGTCGGCCACAGTCCTCGTCACCTTCTCCGGCGCTGCCAATCTCAACGAGTTCTACAACGGCACGCTCGCTTCGCAAGAACGACTGTCCTCTTACGCGCAGATCGCCGGGGGGCGGGCGGTAGTGGAACGTGCCATCAGTCAGCTACAGCTACCGGTCAGCGCCGAGGACGTCATGAACCAGCTGACCGTGGACTACACGGTGGATTCGTTGCTGTTCACGATCACCATCAAAGACACCGATCCACAGCGCGCAGCGATGTTGGTAGGAGCGATCGCCGAACAGTTTGGTGCAATAGTCCCAACGCTCGGAATGAACTCGCAGCCGACCATCGCTACAGATCCACGCCCAGATATTCCGGGACTGTCGCCGCCACCAGGCAATTCTTTGCCGCGGGGCCAAGCGACGATTGTCGAGGCGCCCCGGGTTCCGGACACGCCGGTTTCGCCGGTACCGATGCGCAACCTCGCCGTCGGGCTCCTCGCCGGTCTGCTGCTCGGCATCGCGGTCGCAATCATCCGCGAATCCACTGACCGCACCGTGCGCAATCGCAATGGGCTGGGCGAATTCCCAGATTATCCAGTGCTGGCCGAACTGCCCGGCAGGCGTGGACGCGCTCCACGGCTCGGCACCGACGGCGAATACGACAACGCCGTGCACGGCCTCGCAGCCCGGCTACGCAGCGCAGCCGGCTCCGAAAGCCGCAGTGTCCTGCTCGTGGCGCCGGCCGGCGGGGAAGGAACCACGACAACCGCTCTGAACCTGTCGTACGTCCTCGCTGACATCGGGGAGGACGTACTGCTCGTCGAAGGTGACAGCCGCCGACCTGCCATTGCCCGTCTGCTGAACGTCGAGTCCGGGAGCGGCCTGGTTGACGTGCTGGCCGACTCCACCCTCGCCACGGACGCGACGCAACCGACCCATGTCTCGAAGTTGTTCGTCCTCGCGTCGAGTGCCGATCCGAGCCCCACCTCACTGGCCAGCGCCTACCCCGCCGAAACCATCGACACCGTGCTGACAGATTTGTCATCGAGCTTCGACCGAATCGTGGTCGACGGTCCTCCGGTGCTGGCCACCGCGGACGCCGGCCTACTCGCCTCCGCCGCTCAGGCCACGGTGCTGGTGATCCGAGCTCGACGCACCACCGTCGATGATGTCAGAGAAGCGATGGACGCACTTCACGCAGCCAACGCGAACGTCGTCGGCATTGTCCTGACCGGCGCTCGGCCGTCGATGCGCACTAGGGCTGCGACGCAGAATTATCGTGCGTCCGCCAGCAGCCGAACGTGACCTTTTACGGCCTTTGGGACAGGCACCGCTTCGCGGTAAACGGAATTCTTCTCGCGGGCTTTGTATTTGGATGCTTTGTGTTTGGCGTGCTGTCGGTACGCCAAACCACTGAGGGACTGATACTGACCGGCGCGTTGTTCTGCTTCGTCGTCTATCTGGTGAAGCCCGAAGCGATGATCTGGGTCACGCTGTTCGCTGCGTTCGCCGCGCTCCCCGAGGGATTGAATGTCGGCAAGGTCATCGGCCCTATGACGCTTTGGGTTTATCAAGTCGCCGCAGTGCTCGCGATCTGCTTCCTCATACCGTCTGTCCGGCCTCGATTCTCGGACTTCGTGTTACCGGGGATCTTCGTACTCACGGTGGCCTACGCGACTGTGACCGGTTTCGCGACCGATCAAAAGGACGTTGTGGTCTGGCGCGAATCGACGACCATTTTCGAAGTCGCACTCGGGTTCGTGTTGGCGATGTTGATCGTCTATGGGAACCACGTCAAATCATCAATGCGGGCGATGATTATCGTGCTGTGGTTCTCGGCAGGCATGGCTGTGTTGAGTTCGGTGGCCGGCCTACAGTTGGCCGGTCGGGCCGAGAGCCTGGCCGGGACGACGGGCGCCACTCAAGCGGTCCGCTTCATCCTCACCACCCAGACGGCGGCCACCGCCGTGCTCAGCGCACTCGTGGCTGCCACCATCGTCTGCCGTGTCAGGCCCATTCTGTATCTCGCACTGGGTCTGCCGACGGTGCTCATTTCGCTCCTGTCGTTCTCCCGCAACACGCTGATCGCGATGGCCGTCGCCGGACTCGTCGCCTTCCTCGGAAGCATGAGCTGGGCGGCCGTGCGCCGGGCCCTCAAGGCATCCGCGATCGGACTGGCTGTCATCGCCGCGGCCGTGCCAGGAATTCTCATCCTGCTGCAGCAGACGAAAACGGGAATTTGGTTGAGCGATCAGTTGACTGCATTCAGTGGACGAGTGCTCCAGGGCATTTCATCGAACGCACTCGCTGCAGACGAGTCGGCGCAGGCACGAGTACGAGAATTCAACCTCCTGAAGGAAATCATCCCGGAAGCTCCGGTATTCGGCCACGGCCTGGGCTACGCCTACCAGGGGCCGAACAACGACGACGAGTTCGGCACGATCTTCTACCCGGCATATTCAGAGAACTTCTACATGTGGTGGTTGGCGAAGGCAGGGGCCGTCGGAATGGCAGCCTTCGCCCTCCTCGCACTCACGCCGGTGGTACTGGCCTTGCGATGCGCGTCGGCGCCGGCGAAAATCAGCGCCGCGGTCGTGACCAGCCTCCTGGCCGTCTCAATCGTCTGGCCCCTGCCAGAGCAGCCGCACGACGCGTTGGCGATAGGTATGGCGATGGGTGCAGCGATGGGCTTCGCCCGCCTACCGCGCAGAAACCAGAACGCATCCGACGCCAGTGCGAACGCTGCACCTGTGTCGGCCGCTTTACCCGTGTCAAGTTGAAATGCCTTCTCCAGCCGAGGTGCTGCCCTATTTTGGCGGTGTGGCCAAGATTGCCGTCACGCACGTAGGACCCGACATCCATAGCTTCGGCGGGACGCAGTCGGTGATTCGCGTGATACGCGACAACAAGATCGGCGCGGACGACATCCAAGTGCTATCGACATGGAATGGATACCGCCACTTACACAATCTGCTCCTTACCGTCCGCGCGGGCTGGGCGCTGGCTCGCACCCCTCGCAGCACCATCGTGCATTTCCATATCTCCAGTGGAGGCGCGTGGCTTCGGGAAGGACCGTTGATCCACCTCGCGAGGGCGCGCCGATTACGAGTGGTGATCACCATTCATGGCTTCGACATCGCTGAGTTCGCACGGAGGCACGCTCGTCTCGTGGGACCTACGCTGAGTCGCGCGGACCATGTGATCCTGTTATCGGAGGACGCGCGTCTCACGGTTCGCGAGGTAGCTCCGTCGGTGCCCACCTCCATCGTGCCCAACCCGATCGTGATCGATCGATCTGCGCCCGGTGCCGCTACGACCTCACCGGTGGTTCTCTTCGCCGGGACGATTGGAATGCGCAAGGGCGTGGACGTCCTGGTCTCGGCCTGGCGGCTCCTCTTGGCTGAAGGCATCGACGGGCAGTGTCGAATCGTCGGCCCCATAGATGACTACATCCCGCCGCCGATGGAACACCTGTCGGTGGAGGGCCCGGTTCCCCCCGCCCAAGTCCCCGAATTGATCCGCTCGGCTCGCGTAGTTGTGCTCCCGTCTCGTGCTGAGGCAATGCCGCTGATCGTGGCCGAGGCTCTCGCCGGCGCGAGACCAGTCGTCGCAACCCCGGTTTCGGGCACGCCGGCAATTGTGTCGGATCCGAAGATGCTGGTGCCGGTCGGTGACGCACGAGCGTTGGCGGATGCGATAGGTCGTTACCTGCGTGACCCCGATCTGGCCGAGCACGATGGCACAAAAGGCCAGGCGCACATAGCGGCCACCCGGAGTCCCGAGATCATCGATGTGAAACTTCGGCGAATCTATGAGGACTGCGGTGCCAGAACAGGTTGAGCTAACCGGACCCAAGCTGACCTTGAGCGCAGTGGGTTTCGGCTGCGGCAGTTTGATGCAGTCACCCTCCCGCCGCGAGCGGATGGCCGTACTCGGTGCCGCACTTGATGGTGGCATAACGCATTTCGATATCGCACGGATGTACGGGTTGGGTATGGCCGAGGCCGAATTAGGCCGGTTTCTGCGTACCGTAGAACGCGACACCGTGACCGTAGCAACAAAGTTCGGTATCGGCGTCGGCCGGTTGACTGAGCACCTGGCCCGGTTTCAATCCCCGGTGCGGGCACTGCTTCGCAAAGCGCCGGCGTTTCGACGCACCGTGAAGCAACAGTACGACGCCGACAGGACTTCCCGCAGGTACGACGCCACGGTCGCCGCGGAGAGCCTCGACAAGAGCCTGACGATGCTCGGGCTCGACTATGTCGACATCCTGTTGGTACACGATCCAGGTCCCGGTGACACGGTTGTGACCGATGAGCTCCGCGAATTCTTCGAGCGTGCACGACGTGAGGGCAAGATACGCGCGTGGGGTGTCGCACAAGACCGGAAGAACGACGCCGATATCGCCGCGGCATTCGAACCAGAAGGAGTCAGGCAACTCCGCGCCGATCTGTTTACGCCCCCGCTTAGGCCGGCAGATATCTCGTTCGGTGTGCTGAACCGGTCGCTTGCGCGGTTGTCGCAGACGTTACGGGCGGATTCATCGCTGGCGAACCGCTGGCGCGACATCCTGGACATCGATCCGCTCGATCCCAGCACTCTGGTCCGGCTGATCTTGGGGTCTTCCGCAACGGCAACGAATTGCCGCGCGGTCCTTTACAGCAGCACAAATCCCCGTCGAGTCGCCGCAGCTGCGAGGGCGGTCTCGGTACCACTCGACCACGACGTCATGGTCAAATTCCTCGCTCTGGTCCAGGAACTGCGCTCGGACGGTGCTGAATGATCCGCAGCCCAGGGGATTTCACGGCCGGCATGACGATCGAGACGGATGTAGTGGTCGTCGGCGCGGGTGCGATCGGCATCGCAGTGGCGTTGGAACTCGCTGGTGCAGGTGTCAGAGTGGACCTGATCGAGAGCGGGCTCTCCGATCACGTCAGTCGCGAGGCGCAGGATCTCGCCAAATTCGATGCACGGCAGGATGATTACTTCCATGCCGACAGCATCGAGACCGTGCGTCGGGGAATCGGCGGCACCACCGCACTATGGGGCGGGCGCTGCGTCAAGTTCGACCCCATCGATTTCGAGAAGCGCCCGATCACTGCCCATGCACCCTGGCCGATCAGGTACGAAGATGTCGAGCCGTACCTGCAGAAAGCGTGTGACTGGGCGGGCTGCGGTCAGGCGGTGTTCAATGCGCGCGACATACCGGAACTCGCGGACCGGGATCTGATCGCCGGGCTTCTCGACGGGGAAATTCGCACAACTGATCTCGAGCGCTGGGCTGTCACGCGCTTCGGCAGTCAATACCGGAAAGACCTGAAAGCCACCCCCGGTCTCACCGTATGGACGGGCCTTACGTGCACAGAGGTCGTGACGACGGAGGCCGGCGACTGCGTCGCCCATCTCGTTGTCAAGACACTCGACGGCCGCGAGGGCCATGTGGTCGCCGCAGATTACGTAATCGCGACCGGCGGACTGGAGGCGACCCGCTTGCTGATGGCGTCAGACCGCCAACACCCCACTGGGTTGGGAAATTCAGGTGGCCACCTAGGCCGCTGGTACATGGCACACGTGGACG
Source organism: Mycobacterium barrassiae (assembly GCF_025822765.1). Taxonomy (GTDB): domain Bacteria; phylum Actinomycetota; class Actinomycetes; order Mycobacteriales; family Mycobacteriaceae; genus Mycobacterium; species Mycobacterium barrassiae. Next base: position 156,480 of record NZ_JACKUK010000036.1, read on the forward strand.
CCCGGGTGGCCCGCGCGCACTTCACCGCCGAATACATCACCCACGGATACGAGCGTGACCGCGACGGCGTGTACCTGCGGCGCCGATTCACCTTCGACCCGAAGTTCCTTCTTGAAGCCGAAATGCCCAATGCGGCTATCTGGTTGGTGAACCCCCCGATCAGCGATCCCGGTCACAAGAGCGGGATTCTGTCGGGCGTCTATCTCACGTTGATCTCGCCGGTCGGACATCTGCTGCTCGCGGACGCGATCCGCCGGATACACACCAAGACAGAGGGCCCCCCTCAGATCGCTGCGCACTTGCGCAATGTCCTCCGTGATGCGGTTCCGTCGCTGCGCTTCGCGATCGGCTTCATCTACGCCCGATTCCTGCGCCGCGGTCGTAAAGCACCGGGCTTCTTCGTGAAGAGTCCGGGCAACCAGTACCTCCTCGAATACCACGGGGAGCATCTCCCTCACTGGGAAAGCCGCGTCGAGCTGACCGACGAGCGCGACAACCTTGGAATGCGGCGAATTCGGACCCACCTGTACTTCTCCGACGATGATTTCCGAAGTGTTCGCAAGGCAATTGCCGCCATCGACGACCATCTTCGTTGCCATGGTGTCGGATATGTCGATTGGCTGACCGACGACGTCGAGGGCTCAGTACGTGCTCACATGGAGAAGTACGCCGGTTTCCACCAGGCCGGAACCACGCGGATGTCGGAATCGCCAGAAGACGGCGTCGTTGACCCGAACCTTCAGGTCCACGGTGTACGTGGACTGTACGTAGCAAGCACATCGGTACTACCCACGTCCAGCCAAGCCAACCCCACGCTCGTCGGGATCGCGCTGGGAGTCCGGCTCGCCGAGCGGCTCAAGGAGTTACGCCGCCGGAGGCCAGAACTCGTCGATTAGCGACTTCGTCTGGTGGATGTTCGCTTTGCTCGAGGCACCAAAAACAATCGAGTCGATCTGCGGTTGACTGCAAACGTATTCGATCGCCTCGCGCGGCGGAATGGCGCCGGAGGCGAGCACCGACATAGCAATCACCCGGCATTGGCGTTCGCGAATCGTCCGCTCGTAGAGCGCCACCCCTCCGCACATCCGGAAGCCGATCTTGTTGAAATTCACACACACGATCGGGTTTTCGATCCCCTGGCCGTGGAGGGCATCCAGCAGTGCAGGCAGATTCATCGAAATGAACCCGGGCTCAGCTCCGTATCTGTCCTTCACGTGGTCTGCGAAAACTCGGAATGCCTCATGCATTCCGAGTCCGAGCAGCAGGTCAGTGACGATGTTCTGAATGAAGATCACCGGCGTAGACAGTCCGGCGAACATCTTCATCTCGGCATCGATCAGCAGCTGCATGATGGGTTCGATGTCCTTACTGGCTACCGCAACGCCGCCCTTGAACATCGACTTGATCGCGCCGTCGTCGGGAAGGAACCTGCGCAGCGCATCCACCATCCCGAACTCTGTCACCGCGTTTGCGTACTTGTGCGCGTAGGGCATACCGGGATAGAAGACGTAATCGGGATACCGGGATTGGTTGGCACGAAAATGATCACAGATTTCGGCGACACGATCGTGGGTCGTGCATACGAACGTCCGGATGCCCTCGCTGTATGCCGCATCGAGAGTAGCGAGCACTGGCTCCAGATTCTGGAACCTCATGGCCTGTGCGCGCGCTTTTTCCTCGGACATGTGATTGACGCCGAAAAACTGGTTGTCCCCAAATAGCACTCTGTCCATGGTTACGAGTTCCTCGATGCTGCAAGGCTTTTGACACGCGCACCGATCCAGCTACGGAAGGATCGGCGCTGAGACCCGTTAACCGATGGTTGCGCCACCTGCTCAGGGCGCGAAGTCAGGCCCACGCCGGTAATCATCTCGACCACGCGATCGCAGTCGAGCGCGGACCGAAAGGAGTTCTCGCCGTCTAATCGGCCCATCTTGATGCTGTTGGCGAAGTAGTCGATCTGTGCCGAGTATTCCTCTCCGCGAAGGTAATACCAGACCTCTTCGGTGAGGTCCGTGGTGTAACGGATCGTCCACCCCTTCGTAATGTCGGGTAGCGAGGGGTGGACGTCACGAAGATAGATCTGGCATTCCTGTCGGTCGGCCACGACACGGCCGTTCGTCCCCCACACGGAGATCTTCGTCGACATTTTTCGAAAGCTCTCGTCGCTCCAATTGACGCACAACTGGCCGCTCGCGCCGCCAGCATAACGCAGTGTGCAATACACCTCGTCGTCGACGTCGCGCGAGAAGATGCTATGGCGGACAACGCCGTCGACCGATCTCGGAACTTCGCCGACGACGAAGTTGGTCAGGTCGATCGCATGGCACGCGTAGTCGTACAGCGCTCCGCCACCTTCGGCCTTCACCCCGCGCCACGTACTTCCCTTTGCGCGGAGAACCACTGGACCGTATGCCTCCACGCGCACGTGGTGCACACGTCCGAGCCCACCCGACGCGACAATCCGTGCCGCCTCCTGGAACGCACCAATGAAACGATTGTGGTATCCGACCTGCGTGACAACCCGCTCGCGTTCGGCTAGCGCCACCAACCGCTCGCCGTCCTTGACGTCGAGGACGAACGGCTTCTCGCAGAAGACGTGCATTCCGCGCGTAAGAGCCTTTTCGACCATCGGTGCATGCAGCTTGGATGGGACAGCGACGACGACTGCCTCGGCGTTCGTCTGGGTAAGCATCCGGTCGAAGTCGTCGTAGCAGTCCACGCCGGTGTACTTGGCGAGGACATCGCGCACATAACCTGTGGAATCACAGACACCAACCACGTTCAGGTCCGGGTGCATACGGAGGATGGCCAGGTGGGACAGACCCATCTTGCCGAGGCCGACGATCGTTGTCCGAATCATCGCTTGCACCTCTCACTCACGCCGGACCTCCATTCACAGGCGCGTCGAAACCGGCAAAGCGCAGCCATCGTCCCGCAGCGGCCATCAACTCGTGAAACGGTTCAAGCTGCATCTCGGGATAACGGCGCCCGAACGCATTCGCCGGCAACTTGTGCTTTGTCCCCTGAACCCACCACAGGTTCTTCTCGACGGTTGGCGATGGCTCGATTCGCTGCGGCTCGCTGATCGGCGGCACGAGCCGCTCTTTCAGCTGCTGTTTGAGCCGCGATCTGGTCTCAGCCGGAATGCGGCGCTTGATCGCCATGGCAGGCGCGGTTTCGCGAAGGTCGAGCACCCGCCGCATCAAGCTTTTCCGGATCGCGGAATCGGGTAGCCGGTGTATTGTCCGCTCGTCGACACCGACTTCATGCGCAATTGCTCGGTAATAGTCGGCCCAACAGTGTGTTTCGATGTCCGAGACGTTGAAGACTCCCGACTCGATCTTGTCAGTGCGCGCGAGTTGAACCAGGTGCCGGATCAAGTTGTCCACATGGATCAGATTGCAGATTCCGTTGCCGTCGTTGAACAGGTAGGCGGTGCCGTCGACCAAGGCGCGCGCAGGACCTACCAGCCATCCCGACCCCGGTCCCCAGATCAGTCCGGGGCGCAGGATAACCGCTTTCACCGGCCCGTCCGACTGCAGGCGTAACCACGCTTCTGCAGCCGCTTTCTCCCTTCCGTACTGCATCCAATGCTGGCCATCCGGAACGGAATCCTCCTCGAGGTCAGGCGCTTCCGCTCTGCCGAATACCTCTGCCGAACTCATGTGAACCAGTATGGGAACCTCTGCTTCACGGCAGGCGTGGTGAATGGTTTGCACATCCCCGACGATGCGTTCGTCGTCGCCCATCGTCAGGTTCACGGCCATACCGCATCCCTTCAGCAAGGGCACCAGCGATGTCGTGTCGCTCGCGGACCCGCGCACCGTTCGAACGCCATACCGCGCTAAGCGTCCCTGGCTGCGCCACGATCTCACGATCGGTACCAGCTGCAATTCGCCTAGAAGCTCGGCCTGTTCGATGAGGCGTGATCCGACATATCCCCCGGCTCCGATGACCGCGATGGGCTTCATACCGCTCGCGATCCTTTCCAGTGCTTCGTACGCGCCGCGACCTGTTCAGCTTCCGGCAACCAGGAACATTCGATGGGTTCAGCGATCTCATAGGCTCTCGCCATCGCCGCTTGCACGTTAGCCGCCTGGGCCCCGGTTACCGGGAAAGGCTCGCCATACGCAATGCAGCGAAGCATCGCGGTCAATTGCACTTCGAAGCAGACGTTGTAGTTGACGGGCCGCACGCGTTTTCCTCCGCTACGCACCATGTCCGCCGGCCAGTCCGTTTTGGCGGGCATCAGCATCCAACCCTCGCGTGTCCTACGCCGATAGGTTCGGATCTCGTCCAGATCGATCAGGACCTCCCCGGCACTCCCCCAGATCCGCAATCCGTTGTTCAGCGGATACTCCCAACTGACGTGCATGGTCCCGCGTGCGCGTGGAAATGCCAACTCCAGAATCGAATTCGTCTCGACCCCTCCGACCAGACTGTCATCGAACGCGCGCTCCACCACGGGATCACCGAAGATCCAACTCAACTGATCGAGAACGTGCACACCTTTGTCGAGAAGCGCACCACCGCCCGACTTTTCACGCCTGAAGGCCGCGTCGGTCGTGACCGGCCAACCGTAAGTGCCACCCTCGCGATAGGTGAACTGCAGCTGATCGCCGAGTTCCCCGCTAGCCACCAACTTCGCGACATCGGCAAAACTCGCGTAAAACCGCCTGGTGTAAGCCACACCGAGAACTCGACCCGCCCGGTCCGCAGCTGCATTCATCCTGTCGGCATCAACCATCGTTGTGGTCATTGGCTTTTCGCACAACACGTGGCAACCATGATCGAATGCAGCGACCGCATGGTCGGCGTGCAAGCCAGCGGGCGAAGTGATCATCGCCAGGTCATACGAACCGGCCGCAAAGGCGGTACCGCACTCGGGGTAGTACGTCGCTTGTTTGAATTCGGCAGCTATTCGTTTTCCCCGCGACTCGTCTGGGTCCACTACGCCGGTGACTCGTACTGCGCCGAGTTTCTCGAGACGACGCAGCGCTGGACGGTAGTGCTCATCGACGACTGCCCCGGCGCCAACCAATAGCCCCTCGATCATCGACTGCCTTTCAATCCAGATTGGAGTGCCCCGCCCAAGCCGGCCCGCCTGCAAGGTTAGTGAGGACTTGCAATTGTCTCGTGTAGTTGATGAATTGTGACGAATTTGCGGAGGCGGTCCGGACTCGGGGCGGCCCCCGGCTACTCAGACCACCGGATAACTCGCGGTCGGGTCGACCGGGACGTCGATGACCGTTGCAAGCCCACGGTGGTCGGAGCCGGGCAGCGCGACGGTCTGCGCCGTGGACGCGGAACAGTTGTAGACCAGCACGTGGTCGATGCCGACCACCGGCCTGCGCCAGGACTTGCTCGGATAGGTGAGGGTCAGCCCGGCGCCAGCCTGTTCACCCGCGTCGCGGTAGCCCTCGGCAAGAAGCTTGCGGAACGGCTGCATGTCGAGGGTCGAGTTGAAATCGCCTGCCACGATCACCGCACCCGAGCCCGCCTCGCGAGACACCTCGCGCAACGTGACCGGAAAGTGGGCGAGGTCGTCGCGGAAGTAGTGCAGCGACTGCACCCATGGTGCGGCAAGGTGTACCGCCACGACGGACGTCGGGAACATCACCCCCGGGATCTGAATCCGCGCTCGCAGCATCGGCATCTGGTAACCGTCGATGCGCGCGGAGTCGATGATCGGATATCTGCTCCACACCCCTATTCCGGAACTCGACGCTCCGGGGTTGAGCACGCGGTACGGGAAGGTCGCGTCCAGTCCCGCCGAGGACAGGCCCGTCGCAGCTTCCGGTGTCAACTCCTGGATCACCAGCACATCGGCCGTCGTGCTGGCCATTTCGGTGACAGCACGCGGATCTGCGCTTCCGAAGCCAAGATTGGCCGTCACCACTCTGACGGCGACACTCGGCACGCCCACCTTCTCGGGTCCGATGAAGCGCGGCAGCTGGACGGCGATCATCACCACGCACAGCGGGGCGGCGACGATCGTCAGCACCCAGCGCCGCGCTATGACGAACATGAAGAGCGCGATCAGACTCGCGACGGTCAGGTACGGCGCCGCCGCAGCAACGACGAGCACGACATCATTGGTCACCGGCAGGTAGCGCGCCACCAACCCCGCCGCCCCGACTGCCAATGCGAGCAAGCCGAGAACGGTCACGAACAACCGAATCATGCTGCGCTGGTGGCGTTTGGCGACCTACTCAGCCGAGGCGCCGAAGTCGGGGCTCCAGGTCCTTCTGGAACAGCTCGAGGAAACGGCGCTGATCGTGGCGGGGATCATGGAACACCAGGTGATTCAGACCCCACTTGACGTACTGCCCGACCATCTCGACGGCTTCGTCGGGATCCGATGAGACGATCCAGCGCTTGGCGACCTGCTCGATCGGCAGCTCATTGGCGGCCTTCTCCATCTCGATGGGGTCGTTGATGCTGTGCTTCTGCTCGGCGGTCAGCGAAAGCGGCGCCCAGAACCGGGTGTTCTCCAACGCCAGCTTCGGATCGGGATCGTAGGAGATCTTGATCTCGATCATCCGATCGATGCTGTCCGGATCGCGGTCGGCGGCCTGCGCCCCCTCGATGACCGCAGGGATGAGCTTGTCCTTGTACAGCTCCTCCCCCTTGCCCGACGTACAGATGAGGCCGTCGCCTGCCCGACCCGCGTACTTCGCGACCTGCGGGCCGCCTGCGGCGATGTAGATGGGGATGCCGCCCTCGGGAACGTCGTAGATCGAGGCGCCCTTGGTGTGGTAGTAGTCGCCCTCGAAGTCGACGCGGTCACCGAGCCACAGTTCGCGCATGAGCCTGATGGACTCGCGCAGACGGGCGTAACGCTCCTTGAACTCCGGCCAGTCGCCCTCGTATCCGGTCGCGATCTCGTTGAGCGCCTCACCGGTGCCCACCCCAAGGAAGATGCGGTCGGGATACAGACACCCCATGGTGGCGAAGGCCTGGGCGATGACCGCCGGGTTGTAGCGGAACGTCGGCGTCAACACCGACGTGCCGAGGAACAGGCGCTCAGTGCGCTCACCGACCGCGGTGATCCAGGCGAGCGAGAACGGCGCGTGGCCCCCCTCATGGCGCCACGGCTGGAAGTGGTCGCTGACGGTTGCGCTGTCCATGCCGTGCGCTTCGGCGGCGACACCGAGTTCGACGAGTTCGCGAGGGTCGAATTGCTCGGCCGACGCCTTATATCCGAGTTTGAGTTCAGGCACGTTTTCCTTTCTACCCTGATGCTTAGACTCACCGATATGGCAGTAGCCCTGGAGGCCATCACCGACAGCGTCCACTTCGCGTACACCGACCTCGTCAACTGGACCCTGGTCACCGACGGGGACGGGGTCATGCTGATCGATGCGGGATTCCCCGGCAGCCGAGATGACGTGCTCGCGTCGCTGAGGCAGCTGGGCTTCGGTGTCGACGACCTCCGCGCGATCCTGTTGACGCACGCGCACATCGACCACTTCGGTTCGGCGATCTGGTTCGCGAAAACACATGGCACACCTGTGTATTGCCATGCCGCGGAGGTCGGCCACTCCAAGCGGGAGTACCTGGAGCAGGCCTCGCCGGTCGACATCGCCAAACACATCTGGCAGCCCCGTTACCTCACGTGGTCCGTGGCGATCAGCCGGAAGGGCGCGTTGACCCGAGAGGGCATCCCGACCACGCAGGCACTGACCGAGGAGGTCGCCGCCCGGCTTCCCGGTGCACCGGCGGCGATTCCCACGCCCGGTCATACCGGCGGCCACTGCTCGTTCGTGGTGGACGGCGTGCTGGTCGCGGGCGATGCCCTGGTGACCGGCCACCCGTTGGCGCCCCGCAGCGGGCCGCAACTGCTGCCCAAGTTGTTCAACCACGACGAGGCGGGGTGCGTCCGCAGTCTGGCCGCGCTGGGCCTGCTGGACACCGACGTGCTGCTGCCGGGGCACGGGCCGGTGTGGCGGGGGGCGATGCGGGAGGCGGCTGAGCAGGCTCGAGCTCAAGCAAGGGTGTTGTAGCCGAGCAGGAACAGTGCGGTCAGGCACAGGCCGCAGGCCACCACGACGGTGGGCATCAGGATCATGCTGTCGAGCTCGTCGTCGTCGAGCACATCGCCCTCGAAGCGACCGAACAGCACCTTCGCGATACCGGTCCTGCGGAAGGCATGCACCATCACCCGCACTGGTCTGGTCTCACGTCTGCGGCCGAAGAACACGCGCGAGGCCAGGCCGAGGACCACGATCAACGCAGCGGAAGCCAGGAGCAACCACCCGACCGCTGTCTGAGACAAGGACATCTCCACCCCCGCGGGGGCCAGCCTATAGGCCAAGATGGTCGCGCAGCGTATGCCCTGAGTATTCGGTGCGGAACGTGCCACGCTCCTGGAGCAACGGGACGACGCTCTCGACGAACTCGTCCAGGCCCCGCGGAGTCAGGTGCGGCACCAAGATGAATCCGTCACAGGCATCCGACTGCACGTGGAGGTCGATCTCTTCGGCGACCTGTGCGGCCGTGCCGACGAACTGCTGCCGGCTGGTAACGGCGATGACCAATTCGCGGATGGACAGGTTGTCCGCCTCGGCGCGTGCACGCCACGCGGCAGCCACGGCCTTTGGATCACCGTGGCGCACCCGGCCCTGGCTGATGGTCGGATCGTCGGCCGGTTCGACATCGGGCAGCGGCCCGTCGGGGTCGTAGGTAGACAGGTCGCGCTGCCACACCTGTTCGAGCATTGCGATCGCGGTCTGGGGACTGACCTGCTGGCGGCGGATCTCGCGGGCCTTCTCCGCCGCCTCCGCCGCCGTGTCACCGAGCACGAACGTGGCCGCTGGAAAAACCTTGAGCCGGTCGGGGTCTCGTCCGTACGACGCGGCGCGGCTCTTGACATCGGCGTAATAGGCCTGGCCGGCCTCCAACGACGAGTGCATGGTGAACGCGGCGTCGGCGTACTTGGCCAGGAACGCCCGCCCGTCGTCGGAGTCGCCGGCCTGCAGCAGGACGGGATGTCCCTGCGGTGCGGGCGGCAGGGTAGCGACCCCGCGTACGTCGAACTGTGGCCCGCGATGCTCGACAACGCGAATACGGCTGGGGTCGACGAAGATTCCGTTCTCCCGATCCGCGACGACGGCATCCGATGACCAGCTGTCCCAGAACTCACGCGCGACCGTGACGAACTCCTCGGCCCGCTTGTATCTCTCCGAGTGGTCGAGGAACCCGCCCCTGCGGAAGTTCTCGCCGGTGAACGCGTCCGACGACGTGACCATGTTCCAGCCGGCCCGGCCATCGGACAGATGGTCCAGCGACGCGAATTGCCTTGCCACCTCGAACGGTTCGTTGAACGTCGTGTTGATGGTCCCGGTCAGACCGAGCCGCTCGGTGACTCCCGCCAGCGCGGCGAGCACCGTGAACGTGTCGGGTCGGCCGACGACGTCGAGGTCGTGGATGAGCCCGCGATGTTCACGCAGCCGAAGGCCCTCGGCGAGAAAGAAGAAGTCGAACAGCCCCCGCTCGGCGGTCTGCGCCAGATGCACGAACGAGTCGAATTCGATCTGACTGCCCGATTCGGGGCTCGACCAGACCGTGGTGCTGTTGACGCCAGGAAAATGCGCGGCCAGGTGGATCTGCTTGCGCTCTTTGCCTTCTCTACGCTTGGTCATAGTCCCCACCTCTTGGCCAGCAGCTCGTGGGAGCGCAGCCGGTCGGAATGGTCGTGCGTCACGGAGGTGATGACGAGCTCGTCGGCCTCGGTGACACGTTGAAGGGTTTCGAGCTTCGCGGCGACCTCGTCGGCATCGCCCACGAATTGCGTTGCGGTACGGTCCTTCACGACCTCGAGTTGGTCGTCGGAGAGCGGTTCGACGGAGTCGGGGTCCGGATAGGGGACGGCACCGTCACCCGCGCGGATCGAGTAGACCCAGTGCCCGTAGCTGGATGCCAGGTGACGGGCGGTCTCGGTGTCGTCGGCGACGACGACGTCGGCGGATACCACCACGTACGGCTCCGACAGCGCCGCCGACGGTTGAAACGCCGCGCGGTAGGCGTCGACAGCGTCCAGCGCCGTGGCCGGTGTGATGTGGTAACTCGCGACGAACGGAAGTCCCCGTGCGCCTGCGACCTGCGCACTCTGCCCCTTGCTGCTGCCGAAGATCCAGGGCGTCAACTTCGCCCCTTCACCCGGGGTGGCGTGCGCGTCGACGCCGCCGACGCGGTAGCTGCCGTCGATCATCGCGAGTATGTCGCCGACCTGTTCGGCGAAGTCCGGGGCGACAGCCTCGGGCTGCTGGAGGACCGACATCTTCGCGCGTAGCCGCGGATTGCGCATCAGCGCGCTGATATCGAACGGCGGCGGTACGACGACGCCTCCGACATCGCGCCACTCCTCGGGCGGTTCGGGTTTCGGGGTCGATGAGGCCTCCTTGATGGCCTCTCTGCGCCGCTGCCCGGATCGCCCGACCCCGAGGTCGATACGACCCGGGTGAAACGCGTCGAGGATGCCGAAGCTTTCGGCGACGGCGATGGCGGTGGTCTGGCCGAGCTGCACCGCTGCTGCGCCGACCCGAATGGTGTTGGTGGCAGCTGCGATCTGGCCGATGAGGACGGCAGGTTGCGCGGACGCGACCGCGACGAAGTGGTGCTCGGCGACCCAGTAGCGCTGGTAACCCCATAGTTCGGCGTGCTGGGCGAGGTCGACGGTGTTGCGCAAAGCCGTTGCGGCATCGCCGCCTTCGCTGATCGGCGCCAGGTCGAGTATCGATAGCGGGACGGTCATGGCTGTCCTACCTTTGTGTAGCGGTTCTCGGCGACCGGGAGACCGAGGCGTTCGCGCAGCGTTTCACCGTCGCGGTAGGCCGTGCGGAACCCTGCCTCGCGCTGCAGAATCGGCACCACGTCATCGACGATGACGGGTAGGTCGTTCGCGTTGATCGAGGGACGTAACCGGATTCCGTCGATGCCGAGGTGCTGCCATCCGGTGATCAGTTCGACGAGTTCTTCGGGGGTGCCTTCGAAGACCAGCGCATCCGAGCGTGGGTCGGTGATTCCGGAGAACGAGACGAACACGTCGGCGTACACCTTGAGTTCGGTGCCGCCCGCCTGCTTCACCTCATCGAGGATTGTGCGCAACGAGTCGTCGCCATCCTTGGGGGTGATGAACACCAGATCGGCGCTGCGAGCGGCGAATTCGTAGGCAGGCCGCGCGTGAGCCAGGGCGGTGACGACAGGTTGCCCCTGCGGAGGGCGTGGCGTGATCGACGGACCCTTTACCGAGAAGTACTTGCCGACGAAGTCGATGTAGTGCAGCTTGTCACGGTCGATGAAGCGTCCGGTCTCGACGTCGCGGATGACGGCGTCGTCCTCCCAGCTGTCCCATAACCGCCGGGCGACTTCCACCGCGTCGGATGCCTCGTCGAACAGGTCGACCGTGCTGACATCGCGACGCCCGAACAATTCCGACTCATGCTGGGAGCTGCTGACCCTGACCTGCCAGCCGGCTCGTCCGTGCGAGACGAAGTCAAGGGTGGCAACCGCTTTGGAGACGTGGAATGGTTCGGTGTGGGTAACGGTGGCGACCGGTATGAGACCGATGTGGCGGGTCACCGGCGCCAGCCGGGACGCGGTGAGTACGGCGTCGAGTCGTCCTGCCTGCCAACGTGGTTCGATCTCGGGGCGCCGCCGTCGCTGCGGGGTGAGCGCGTCGTCGAAGGTGACGAAGTCCAGCAGACCGCGCTCGGCGGTGGCGGCCAGACCCGACCAGTAGTGGCCGCTCGTGATCGACTCGCCATCGGGCGTGTGGCGCCATGCTTCTGGATGCCAGCCGTAACCGTCCAGCGCGACGCCGAGGTGCAGGCGTTCTGTCATCGCAGTTTCTTCTCGAACGCAATCGGATAGCCGCCGACCGCGGCGGGCAGGGGGCCTGCGAGGCGCGTGTACCCCGCCGACAGGTAGAGGGCCTCGGCTTCGGGTTGACTATCCCCGGTCGTCAGGTAGACGCGGCGATAACCCCGCGCGGCGATCTCGCGCTCGAGTTCAGCCAGCACGGCCTTGGCGTAGCCGCGCTGTCGATGGCGGCTGTCGGTCCAGACCCGCTTGAGCTCGGCCCTGGTGTCGTCGAATCGCCTGAACGCACCACCGGTCACGGGCACACCATCGAGAAGACCGATCAAGAGGGCGCCGTCCGGCGGTGTGAAGTCTTCGGCGGGATACTCCTCGAGCAGCCATTTCATGACGCGTTCTTCGGTGCTGTCGTAGCGGGTGGCGTACTCCATGGCCAACTCGGCCAGCAGCGGTGCGGCCAGCGGGTCGTGCTGGCTGACCGCCACGAAATGAAGCTCGTTGACTGCCGGCATGGTCATCACTTAACTGTCTAACGCACCACAGATGCATGCATTCCGGAGCCCGGGATTAGCTCACGCTGATCCGAACTGACCGCATGTCATGGCAACCGACCCCTATCCTTTCGCAATGGGATCGGGCGTCGCAGGAAAGGTCGCATTCGTCACCGGAGGGGCGTCGGGCATAGGTGCCGCACTCAGTACTGAGCTGGTGCACGGCGGCGCCAGCGTGTGGATCGCCGATCGCCAGATCGGCCGGGCGCAGGAATTGGCACAGCGGCTGAGCAGTGGCGGCGCCAGAGCGCACGCCGTCGAACTCGACGTACGCGACCCTGCGGCGTTCGAGCGGGTCGTGAACGCTGCGGTGCAGCAATCGGGGCGGATCGACTTCCTGTTCAACAACGCCGGTATCGGGGTCTCGGGCGAGGTCGACTCATACACGCTCGACGACTGGAACGACGTCTTCGATGTGAATCTGCGCGGGGTGGTGCACGGGATCCACACGGTCTACCCGATCATGATCCGACAGGGTTCGGGTCACATCGTGAACACCGCGTCGATGGCCGGACTGGTCACCACGGTGAACCAGGCCAGCTACGGCGCCACCAAGCATGCAGTGGTGGCGATCTCGAGGACATTGCGCCTGGAGGCCGAGCGTCATGGCGTGCGGGTCTCGGCACTGTGTCCGGGCGTGATCCGGACACCGATCCTCACCGGCGGCGAGTACGGCCGTATCAATGTCCCGGGTCTCACCACCGAAGATCTCCAGAAATCTTGGGACCGGTTGCGGCCCATGGCCGCCGACAAATTCGCCAAGCGTGTGCTGCGAGCCGTGCTACACAACGACGCGATCATCATCGTGCCCCGGTGGTGGAAGGCATGGTGGTACCTGGAGCGACTCTCGCCCGCGTTGTCACTGCGACTCGCGAGAGTGATGCTCAAGGAACTCCGTGAAATGGAGACCGCGCCTGGCAGCTAGAAGGGCGGCGGGTCAGGGTCGTTTCGGTCCTGTTCGCGTTCGGCTTTGATGCGCGCGGCGCGATTCTGGGCGCGGGTGCGTTTCCGTCGAGGCATCTTCAGGCCACGGTCGGACGTCGATGTTTCTGGTGGGGATGCGGGTGCGGGCGGCAGTTGCCCGGTATCGGTGTCCCAATCGGGAAAGTAACTTCGACACCCCGGATAGGTCGTGTACGTTCGCCCGGTCGGCGACGTCCACACCGCCGCACCGTCAGACAGCAGCTTGAGTTCCCAATCACCTGCCCAAAACGTCTTGAGGTGGTGATGTTTTCGGCACAGACAAGCCAGGTTCGACGGGTGCGTGGGCCCGATCGGGTACGGGATCACATGATCGATATCGCAGAACTCCGCAGGCGCCGTACAGCCGGGAAACCGGCACGTCAGGTCTCGCCCCCTCACAAAGCGCGCCAGCTTCGCCGATGGCCGATAGCCGGCCTCGGGTTCGGCGTCGACCTCTTGTGTGCACAGCGGTCGCAGTTTGGCCCCGTTGCGCAACAACTCGGCCAGCAACGGTGTCGGCAACACTTCCGTGCCCGACAACATGGCCGTCCCCGCGTCTGCAGGTGGCGCGGGCGTCTGCGGCGCGCGGCTCTGCGACGTGGTGGACTGCACCGTGTCCACCGTCGCTTGGTCGGTGTAGACGTTGACCACCACCGAGGACTTCGGGGCAGGCTGCCCTTGCCGCGCGGGGCAGTCCGGTAGCTCGCACGCGCACGGAAGGTGATCGTTGCCGTTGCTGGCCGCGCCCACCGCATCGGCACGGCGCTCGGCGGCCGAGCGTGGATCGTTGTCGCACACCGTGGCCACCATCGCGGTGACTCTCTTGTTCAGCACCGCGGCGTCGGCAGCGGACAACCTGCCCCTTACCGACGCCAGACCCGTTTCGTCATCGATATCGCCGATCACGAAGTCACGTGTGCGCAAGGTATTTCGGCTTTTCAGCAACGCGGCCCTGTCGAACTTCAACACCAACGCATCAACAGCGCAATCGAGCTTGTCCTCCGAGAGCGGACCCCACTTGCCTGCCCGTTTCGCCAATTCAGTATCGATGGAGGCCCACACCGCGTCATCTGTGATGTTCTGCGTCCGCCAGGTAATGACACCCACCACCCGCGTACTGAGCCGACCCTCAAAGAACAGTGCGGCCACCGCGGGTAGATGATCACGCAACGCCTGCGCCTGATACATCTGCCCCGACGCCTTGCGATGGCTGACGTTCGTCGCCGCCGCGATCTCGGCGGCCGCGCAATCCCACAAATCGCATGCCCACCGCGAACGCTCGTCCTCATCCAGCACGCGGCGACGCATCAATTCAGCGATTGCCGCCAACCGACGCGCCCCCGCCACCGCCTCTGCCCGCGCTCCATCCTCGATTGCGGCGACCACCGCCGCGTCGTCGACGTCAGCGAACTCGGACTCGAACATATGTTCGATACTACACCCACCCCCGACAAGTTGCCGCCGGTCCACGCGCTTCACACCAAAACTTGACACGTGTAAAGTTTGGCCGCATGGACAACATCCAGGGCAAGACCATCGCGATCACCGGCGCGGCTCGCGGCATCGGATATGCCACCGCGACGGCGCTGCTGCAGAGGGGCGCACGGGTGGTCATCGGTGACCGCGACGTCGCCCTGCAGGAGTCGGCCGTGGTCAAGCTGACCAAGCTCGGCCAGGTCTCGGGCTACCCGCTCGATGTGACCGACCGCGAATCGTTCGCGACGTTCCTGGACAAGGCCCGCACCGACGGCGGCGGGCACATCGACGTGCTCATCAACAACGCGGGCGTGATGCCGATCGGCCCGTTCCTCGACGAAACCGAGCAGTCGATTCGCTCGACGATCGAGGTGAACCTCTACGGCGTGATCACCGGCTGCCAGCTGGTGGCCCCAGACATGATCGCGCGGCGCAGCGGCCACATCATCAACATCTCCTCGCTGTCGGGCCTGATCCCGGTGCCGGGTCAGGTCGTCTACAACGCATCGAAGTTCGGCGTCGTCGGGCTGTCCGCCGCACTCGCCGACGAGCTCGCACCGCACGGCGTCGAGGTCTCGGTGGTCATGCCGCCGTTCACCAACACCGAACTGATCTCGGGCACCACAGGCAGCGGTCCGATCAAGCCTGTCGAGCCGGAGGACATCGCCAAGGCTGTCATCAAGACCCTCGACAAGCCGAAAACCCATGTGTCCGTGCCGACTCCGTTGCGGTTCACCGCACAGGCAGCGCAGATGCTCGGCCCGCGTGGGCGCCGTTGGCTGAACAAGAGACTCGGGCTGGACCGCGTCTTCCTGGACTTCGACACGACGGCCCGGCAGAGCTACGAGCAGCGCGCGCGGGCCGCACAGGGCGTCGTCGACGGTCCCGAGAAGAGCTAGTGTCCTGAGTCGTTAATTCGGGTGCAGTAGTTGCCGATGCTGGCGAGGATTTGGTCGGCGGTCTTGGTCCAGACGTAGGGCTTGGGGTTTTCATTCCAGTGCTCGATCCAGGCGCGGATG
>NZ_JACKUK010000037.1 GCF_025822765.1 Mycobacterium barrassiae
TAACCGTAGGAGTCGACCAGCACTCCAGGCTGTAACAGTGCTCACCAGCCGGCGGTCCGGTGATCAGCCTCCCGCTGAAGAACCAAGATCCCCGTCAAGGACACGCTGATCGACTCCCATTAGGGCTGGTGCGGGTATCCGTGGCACAATGGCGACGTGACTGCCGGCCGCATCTTCCCCCAGCGCGTATCGCTGGTGGCGCGTCGGCACGTCGACTTCAAGCGCGTGTGTACCTGTTGTTGTCTGCCTTGCGCTTGATCTAGGTCCCAGCCCACCCGAACGTACAGCTGGCCGCCGGATCTGCGCCGCCGGACAGCCACCCGGTGACCACGCGCGATTCGAAGGCCGGCTCCACCAAGGAGCCACCCCATGACCACCGCGGAATCCAAGCCGAGACCCGCCAAGAAGACCCGTGCAGAGGGTCAGTGGGCACTCGGATACCGCGAGCCGCTCAACGCCAACGAGCAGTTCAAGAAGGACGACGACGCGCTCAACGTGCGCGCCCGCATCCTCGACATCTACTCCAAGCGCGGTTTCGACAGCATCGACAAGCAGGACCTGCGGGGCCGCATGCGATGGATGGGCCTCTACACCCAGCGCGAGCAGGGCTACGACGGCACCTGGACCGGCGACGAGAACGCCGATCTGCTCGAGGCCAAACACTTCATGATGCGGGTGCGCTGCGACGGAGGCGCCCTGAGCGCCGCGGCGCTGCGCACCATCGGCGAGATCTCCACCGAGTTCGCCCGCGACACCGCCGACATCAGCGACCGCGAGAACGTCCAGTACCACTGGATCCAGATCGAAGACGTGCCGCAGATCTGGGAACGGCTGGCCGCGGTCGGCCTGCAAACCACCGAAGCCTGCGGCGACTGCCCCCGCGTGGTGCTGGGCGGCCCGCTGTCAGGCGAATCCCTCGACGAGGTCCTCGACCCCAGCTGGGCTGTCGACGAGATCGTGCGCCGCTACGTCGGCAACCCCGCGTTCTCCAACCTGCCGCGTAAGTACAAGACCGCGATCTCCGGCCTGCAGGACGTCGCCCACGAGGTCAACGACGTCGCATTCATCGGCGTCAACCACCCCGAGCACGGCCCAGGCCTGGATCTGTGGGTCGGCGGCGGGCTGTCCACCAACCCGATGCTCGCCCAGCGCCTCGGTGCCTGGGTGCCGCTGGAAGAGGTTCCGGACGTCTGGGAGGGCGTGACGTCGGTCTTCCGCGACTACGGCTACCGGCGACTGCGCAGCAAGGCCCGGCTGAAGTTCCTGATCAAGGACTGGGGCGTCGAGAAATTCCGCCAGGTTCTCGAGGACGAGTACCTGGGTCGCAAGCTGATCGACGGGCCTGCGCCCGAGCCGGTCAAGCACCCCATCGACCATGTCGGGATCCAAAAGCTCAAGAACGGGCACAACGCCGTCGGCGTCGCGCCGATCGCCGGCCGGGTGTCGGGCACCATCCTGACCAAGGTGGCCGACCTCGCCGAGGCGGCCGGTTCGGGCCGGATCCGGCTGACCCCGTACCAGAAGCTGGTCATCCTCGACGTCCCCGACGACAAACTTGACGAGCTGGTCGCCGGGCTGGACGCACTGGGCCTGCCGTCGCGCCCGTCGGCCTGGCGGAAGAACCTGATGGCCTGCACCGGCATCGAGTACTGCAAGCTGTCGTTCGCCGAGACCCGGAACCGCGCGCAGGTTCTGGTGCCGGAACTGGAGAAGCGGCTCGAGGACATCAACGCGCAGCTCGACGTGCCGATCACGGTCAACATCAACGGCTGCCCGAACTCGTGCGCCCGCATCCAGGTCGCCGACATCGGGTTCAAGGGTCAGATGGTCGACGACGGTGACGGCAACGCCGTCGAGGGTTTCCAGGTCCACCTGGGCGGGAGCCTCGGGCTCGACAGCGGCTTCGGCCGCAAGCTGCGCCAGCACAAGGTGCTGGCCACCGAGCTCGGTGACTACATCGACCGGGTGGTTCGCAACTTCGTGAAACAACGGGAGCAGGGCGAGCGTTTCGCTACGTGGGCAATACGAGCAGACGAGGCGGATTTGCGGTGACGGAACTGATGTCAGAAGAC
The DNA here is from genome assembly GCF_025822765.1 of Mycobacterium barrassiae. Classification (GTDB taxonomy): domain Bacteria; phylum Actinomycetota; class Actinomycetes; order Mycobacteriales; family Mycobacteriaceae; genus Mycobacterium; species Mycobacterium barrassiae. The sequence continues at coordinate 2,073 of NZ_JACKUK010000037.1, forward strand.
GACCTGATCGCGTTGGCCGAGCGCGGCGCGGCCGAACTCGACGGTGCCAGCGCGGAAGAGCTGCTGCGGTGGACCGACGAGCACTTCGGCGGTAATTACGTGGTCGCATCGAACATGCAGGACGCCGTGCTGGTCGACCTGGCGGCGAAGTTGCGCCCTGGCGTCGACGTGTTGTTCCTCGACACCGGCTATCACTTCGTCGAGACCATCGGCACGCGTGACGCCGTCGAGGCGGTCTACGACATCAACGTGGTCAACGTCACGCCGGAGAACAGCGTGGCCAAGCAGGACGAGTTGTTCGGCAAGGATCTGTTCGCCCGCGATGCCAGTGAATGCTGCCGGATGCGCAAGGTCGAGCCGCTGTCCAAGGCGCTGCGCGGGTACTCCGCCTGGGTCACCGGTATCCGCCGGGTCGAGGCCCCGACGCGGGCCAACGCGCCGCTGATCAGCTGGGACAAGGCGTTTGGATTGGTGAAGATCAACCCGATCGCGGCGTGGTCCGACGAGGACATGCAGAACTACATCGACGCCAACGATGTGCTTGTCAATCCCCTTGTCTTCGAGGGCTATCCATCGATCGGCTGCGCGCCGTGCACCGCCAAGCCCGTCGACGGCGCCGACCCGCGCAGCGGCCGCTGGGCGGGTCAGAACAAGACAGAATGCGGGCTGCACGCGTCGTGACGCTCGTTCTCGCGGCGCACGGCAGCGTCGATCCACGCTCGGCGGCGGTCACGCACGCCGTGGCGGGCCGCATCCGACGGCTGCGGCCATGGCTTGACATTCGTCCCGCGTTTCTCGAAAAGGCCGGCCCGAGCCTGGACGATGTGCTGGCGGATCTCCACATCGGCGTCGTGGTGCCGTTTTTGCTTGCCGACGCCTATCACGCGCAGGTCGACATTCCCGCGATGATCGAGGCGTCGGGATCGCTGGTAGACCAGGCCGATGTGCTCGGCGAGGATCCCGCCCTGCTGTCGGTGTTGCGGCTGCGGCTCTCGGAGATCGGGGTGTCACCCGAAAGCGAGGGCCTCGGTGTGCTCGTCGTCGCGGTCGGCTCGTCGAACGCGGCCGCCAACGCACGGACGTCGACCGTGGCAAACACCCTGAGTCGGGGAACGCGTTGGGCGGGCGCTGAAGTCGCCTTCGCGACAGGACCTCAGCCCAGCGTCGCCGACGCCGCTGATCGGTTGCGGGCTCGTGGCGCCCGGCAGCTGGTGATCGCCCCGTGGTTCCTAGCCCACGGCATCATCACCGACCGCGTCGCGAAATATGCTGCGGCGCATGGCATTCCCATGGCTGAGCCGCTGGGTTCGCACAACCTCGTCGCCGCGACGGTGCTGGACCGCTTCGACGCCGCCACTGCGACGACAGCCCAGGCGGCCTGACCGCTCAGCGCGGGTTCTTCTCGCCGGCCTCCACGGGGACGACCAACCTGTTTTCTGCGGGGGCTACAGGGCACGTCGCATAGTCGGTGAATGCGCACGGCAGGTTCGCGGCCCGGTTGAAGTCGAGTGTCACGAAACCGTCCTCGCCTGGCGCTGCGACCGAGAGTCCGCGGCATGCAGGGTATATCGTGACACCGCTGGTCGCATCGGTGAAGAGGATGTGCAGACCGCCGTCACGCCCGGTGAACGCCAGCAGCTGCGATGGCACGTCGTCCAACTCGAAATCGATCACCCCGACCGCCTGGTGGTGGTGCTCCAGACCTTCCACGACGGCACCGGTGGTCACCGGACGCGGGCTGTCGAACGGCACGAATCGGCCGGCAACAACCCATTTCTCGTTGGGCGGATACGCGGGGATCCCGTGATACGCCCGCAGGTGCGGAGAGCGCGGGTCGTGCACACGCAGTGCTGCCGAGCCGGTTCGCCGGATCACCTCGATGCGGCGATCGCCGTCTTCGACGAGCAACCCAGGTGCCCCCTCGACCGGTTCGAGCCGTTCGACGCCGTCGATACCTTCCACGGACACCGCATCCTGATCCGCACGCCACCTGCCGGGTAGATCGGCAACAGTCTCGAAATCGCCTGAGAGCCAATATAAACCGGTGAGGCTGACCCAGCCGAGTGGATCGCCGAAGTACCGCTCCCGCTCGCTGTGCCATTCGTGCCAGGCCGTCTCCAACGCGGATTCTGTGCTGTGGTCAACGGTTGTCATCTGACATACATCCCTTCCTCAGGTCTTCCTCAGGCCACCGCGTCTTGCCGGATCACCTGTGCTGACAGTGGTCTGCTCGACAGCTGCTGCCGAAGTACTGGGGCCACCTCGGCTTGAAAAAGCTCGAGACTGCGTCGCTTCTGCGCCTCGGTGACACCGTCGGTTTCGGCACTGAGGTGGATCACTTCGTGACCGAGCCGCTCGTGATAGCGGCCCACCTTGTCGATCACCTGCTGGGGGCTGCCGATCAGCGCAGAGCTGCGGTCTACGAAGTCCTCGATGGACTCGAACACCACCGGAAGACCGGCGCTGCGCGCGAACGACAGACGCGCCTCGAATGCGGGCCGGTACTCGTCGATCGCCTGCTGTGATGTCGGTGCGATGTGGAAGCCCGCGGTTCCCGCACCCACCAGGGCGTCGTTCGGATCATGGCCGTAGAACTCCCACCGCGCCCGATAGTGCTGAACGAGTTCGGCGTATGGCTCGATCGGATACGTCACGTTCGCCGAGAAGATCGGATCGCCGTGCCGCGCAGCCAGATCGACCGAGTCCCTGCTGGTTGCGCTGCCGTGCCAGATGCGGATCTTCTTCTGCAGTGGACGGGGTAGTGCCTTGGCGTCGACCAGCGGTGGGCGGAAGCGACCGGTCCACGTGACCCGCTCGCTGTCCCAGAGGGCCCGGAACAATTCGTAACCCTCGCGGTTGCGGTCCCACTGGTCGGCGGTCGTCACGTGGAACAACTCGGCCTGCGCCGCACCGTTGCCTTTGCCGATGATCAACTCCAGCCGACCGCCGGACAGGTTGTCGAGCGTCGAATAATCCTCGAACGCCCGCACCGGGTCGAGCAGGCTCAGCGTCGTGACCGCGGTGAACAGTCCGATCCTCGATGTGCGCGCGGCGATGTTGCTCAACACCACCGGCGGCGACGACGAGATGAACGGATCCTCGTGGCGCTCACCGACAGCGAAGCCGTCGAAACCGAGTTCTTCGGCCAGTACCGCGTTGTCGACGACCTCCTGCAACCGTTCGGCAGGACTCTTCGCCACACCTGTGCGCGGATCGCGATGATGCGCAATCAGCGTGAGCAACAAGAACTTCATCGGCATCTCTCGGCCGCGGGGATAGCTATCTCGATGGTAGCGAACGACATCGGCCACGATTTCATTCCCGAGCAGTACTTTTACGCCCCCGGCAAATAAAATTCTCCGTGAGCACAGATATCCCACAGCTGCGGACCAGCCGGTACTAATACTCCAATGACCGCGCCGCTGTCTGACGACCCCTGCTGTCGCTAGCCCTTTTCCGGTCCATCTCAGCAACAGAAGGTCTCTCACAGTGTCGGTGTTCGTAGATATCGCTCCCGACGAGCCGCAAGTCGGCTCGCCGGCCTCCGCCGCGCCGGCAGGCAAGTGGCGCGGTCGGCTCACCCGCGCGGCCCTGCCCCTGCTGTCGTTGGTGGTGTTCGGCATCGTGTGGCAGCTGGCGGCGGCCAGCGGCATCTGGAACCAAACGTTCGTGCCCTACCCCAGTGCGGTGTGGCGGGCCTTCGTCGACGTCTCCACCACGCACGACGGAGTCCGCGGATACGCCGGCTACCTGCTGTGGGAGCACCTCTACATGACCCTGCGCCGCGTGCTCGCCGGTGTCGTCATCGGCGTCGCGGTGGGGGTCCTGCTCGGCCTGGTCATGGGTTCGGTCAGCTGGGTACGCAGCGTGCTCGAGCCCTGGCTGACATTCCTGCGCGCGCTTCCGCCGCTGGCCTACTTCTTCCTTCTCGTCATCTGGCTCGGAATCGACGAGGCGCCGAAGATCACGCTGCTGGCTCTGGCGGCCCTGCCGCCCGCCGCCGTGGCGACCACCGCAGCCGTCGTCGCCGCGCCGGTGGGTCTGCAAGAGGCCGCCCGGGCGCTGGGCGCGTCGCGCGCAGAGGTCATCCGCGACATCGTCGTCCCCTCGGCGCTGCCCGAGACGTTCACCGGCATCCGTTTGGCTGTCGGCATGGCGTACTCGTCGGTGGTGGCAGCCGAACTGTTCAACGGCATCCCCGGTGTCGGCGGATTGGTCAAGGACGCAAGCAATTACAACAACACCCCGGTGGTGCTCGTCGGCATCTTCGCGATCGGGTTCTCCGGGCTTGTCATCGACGGTCTGCTTCGTGCCATCGAGCGGCGGAGCGTCCCTTGGATTGGAAAGGTATGAAAGATATGAAATTCAAGGCCCTCAAGGCTGTAGTCGCCGCAGCGGCTGTCGCCGCCACAGCACTGACCGGTTGCTCCGTCGACAAGTCGGAGCAGCAGGCCGACAAGCCGACCATCCGGGTCGGTTATCAGACCTTCCCCAGCGGGGACCTGATCGTGAAGAACAACCGCTGGCTGGAAGAGGCGCTGCCCGACTACAACATCAAGTGGACCAAGTTCGACTCCGGCGCCGACGTGAACACCGCGTTCATCGCCAAGGAACTCGACTTCGGCGCGCTGGGATCCAGCCCGGTGGCCCGCGGACTGTCGGAACCGCTGAACATTCCGTACAAGGTGGCGTTCATCCTCGACGTGGCCGGTGACAACGAGGCGCTCGTCGCGCGCAACGACACCGGTATCGACTCCATCGCCGCGCTGAAGGGCAAGCGGGTCGCCACGCCGTTCGCGTCCACCGCGCACTACAGCCTGCTGGCCGCACTGGACCAGAATGGGCTGTCCGCCAGCGATGTTCAGTTGATCGACCTGCAACCGCAGGCGATTCTGGCGGCTTGGGACCGCGGCGACATCGATGCCGCCTACACCTGGCTGCCCACCCTCGACGAGCTCCGCAAGACCGGCAAAGATCTGATCACCAGCCGTCAGCTCGCCGAGGCAGGTAAGCCGACGCTGGACCTGGCCGTCGTCTCCGACGAGTTCGCCGCCGCCCACCCCGACGTCGTCGACGTCTGGCGTCAGCAGGAGGCCCGCGCCGCGACCCAGATCAACGAGGATCCCGCCGCCGCCGCCAAGGCCATCGCCGCCGAGATCGGGTTGACCCCCGAGGAGACCGAAGGTCAGATCAAGCAGGCCGTCTTCCTCACCCCCGAGCAGATCGGCTCGCCGGAATGGCTTGGTGCCGAGGGGAAGCCGGGCAACCTGGCGGCCAACCTGCAGAGCGCATCACAGTTCCTGGCCGATCAGAAGCAGATTCCGTCGGCCGCACCACTGGAGACGTTCCAGGACGCGATCTACACCAAGGGCCTGCCAGGTGTCCTCAGTCAGTGAGCTGAAGGACGATGCGCGGCAGGACAACACGGCGGCGATCCGGATCGCCGGCGTGTCCCACCGTTACGGCAGAGGGCGCAACGAGGTCACCGCGCTGGGTCCGGTCGACCTCAGCGTCGACCCCGGATCGTTCCTGGTTCTGGTCGGCGCGTCGGGCTGCGGTAAGAGCACTCTGCTGCGCCTGCTCGCCGGTTTCGAATCGCCAAGCGAGGGACAGGTGCAAGTGTCGGGTGCACCACCGACTCCTGGGGTGACAGCGGGTGTGGTGTTCCAGCAGCCGCGGCTGTTCCCGTGGCGCTCGGTGGGCGGAAACATCGATCTGGCACTCAAGTACGCGAAGGTGCCACGGGAGCGCCGGGCGGCCCGGCGTGACCAACTGCTGTCCCGGGTGGGCCTCGAAGGCACCGCCGACCGCAAGATCTGGGAGATCAGCGGTGGCCAACAACAGCGTGTCGCCATCGCGCGCGCATTGGCGGCCGAGACACCGTTGTTCCTTCTCGACGAACCGTTCGCGGCGCTCGACGCGCTCACCCGGGAGCGGCTGCAGGAGGATGTTCGCCAGGTCAGTGCCGAATCCGGGCGCACAACGGTCTTCGTCACGCACAGCGCCGACGAGGCCGCATTCCTCGGATCGCGGATCGTGGTGCTCACCCGCCGGCCGGGTCAGGTGGCGCTGGACCTCCCAGTGGACCTGCCCCGCACCGGGGTGGACGCCGACGAACTTCGCCGCTCCCCCGAATACACGGCGATTCGCACCGAAGTCGGCCGAGCTGTCAAGGCCGCAGCGGCGTAATAAGACTCACGCTGACTCCAGATGTAGTGAATCGCTGGCCACCGGCCTAGCGTCCAAGCAACCTATCGACTCTTTCCATCGAAGGATGGCCCCCTCATGTCCGAAATCACCGCAGCGCCAGATTCTTTAAACGAAGAACCCGCCCCGGCGGTACGCAAACTGCGTGGCAACCTCGGCGTCGCATCCATCGTCTTCATGGTGGTGGCCGCGGCCGCGCCGCTCGGCGTCATCGGCGGCGTCGTCCCGCTGGGCCTGGCCGCGGGCAACGGGGCGGGCTTTCCCGCGACATTCATCATCTCGACGGTGATCCTGCTGCTCTTCGCGGTCGGCTTCACCGCGATGACACCCCATGTCGAGGAGGCGGGCGCGTTCTTCTCGTATGTCCGCAAGTCGCTTGGACTGCCTGCAGGTATCGGCATCGCGTTCGTCGCGATCCTCAGCTACGTCGCCCTGGAAGCCGGTGTCTACGGGCTGCTCGGGCCGGCGGGCACTGCGGTCGTCGAACTGTTCGGCGGACCGGCACTGCCATGGTGGTTGTTCGCGGCACTGGCGTTCGCCGTGGTGACCTTTCTCGGATACCGCAACATCGAGCTGTCGAGCAGGGTGCTCGGAGTGCTGCTGACCGCGGAGATCGCGATCGTCGTCGTCCTCGATCTCGTCATCGTCGCCCGCGGCGGCGACCACGGGCTGTCGACCGGCATCGTCAACCCCAGCGCCATCGTGTCCGGATCATTGGGCATCGGATTGCTTTTCGCGATCATCAGCTATGTGGGGTTCGAGGCGACGGCCATCTTCCGCGACGAAGCCCGCACACCGGAGCGCACGATTCCCCGCGCCACCTATGTCGCACTGATCCTGATCGGCGTGTTCTACGCCGTGACGAGCTGGGCCTTGATCTCGGGCTGGGGTGACGAGGCGGCCGTCGCGCACGCCACCGACAACGGCGCCACATTCCTCGGTGACACCGCAGCGCGCTACATCGGCGTGATAGGCGCCGACATCATCACCGTGCTGTATTTCACCAGCCTGTTCGCCTGCATCCTGGCTTTCCACAACGTCTCAGCACGCTATTTGTTCGCGCTGTCGCAGCGCGACATCCTGCCCGTGTCGTTGAGCCAGCCACACCCCCGGCACGGCTCACCGCACCGGGCCTCGCTGTGGATCTCCGCCGTCGTCGCGGTCAGCATCGCGCTTGCGGTGGTGTTCAAGCTCGACCCGGCCGCGCAGTTCTACACCTGGTTCGCCGGCACGACGACCGTCGGCATCATCGTGCTGCTGATCGCGACCAGCGTGGCGGTGCTGGTGTTCTTCGGCAAGGACCGGCGCGGCCTGTCGCAATGGCGGGTCCGAATCGCCCCGGCACTCGGGCTGGTCGGGCTGCTCGTGTCGCTGGTGCTCATCCTCGCCAACCTCTACACCCTCGTCGGCGGGTCCAGCATCCTTGCCTGGGTCATCATCGGACTGCTTGTCACGGCGTTCGTCGTGGGCGCCGTCGTCGGGACGAAGGCTCGCGACTACCGAGACAACACCGTCGCAGCATCATGACGAACTCAGTGGAAACGCAGGCGCTGCGGCCCACCACGTCTGCAAGAGAGCGAGAGTTGCGCCATGCGCTCGGCGACGGTTCGCTCACCGAGATCGAGGTGGCGTGGAGTGACCCGTTCGGACACGCACAGGGCAAACGGATTCCCGCGTCGCAGTTCCTGAGCCGGGCGCTCGGCAGCGGATTCGCCTTCTGCGAAGCATCTTTGGGGTGGAACACCGAGGGCACAGTCGTCGAGTCGCTTGAGCTGACCAACTGGGCCGGCGGCTATCCCGACGTGTACGCCGTACCCGATCTCGCGACGTACCGGCCGCTGCCCTGGCGTCCGCTGGTTGGTCACGTGATCTCCGATATCGTTGCCCACGACCGGAACCCGTCGCCGCTCGATCCTCGCGCGGTGCTCAAGAAGGTGCTCGCGCGCCTTGCTTCGCTGGGCTACACCGCAAAGATCGGGGTCGAGTTCGAGCTCTACCTGCTCAACTCCGACGGCTCACCGTTCCAGGACGACATCCACGCCTACTCGCTGGAGAACGCCAACGCGCTCGATCCGCTGCTCACCGATCTGTACGAGACGTTGAGCGCCTTCACGCGTTTGGAGGGCATTCAGACCGAGTACGGTCCCGGTCAAATCGAGACGAATCTGGTCTACACCGACGCGTTGGAGGCCGCCGACGATGCGGTCCGGCTCAAGTACGCCGCCAAGGAGGTGGCGCGGAAACACGGCAAGATCGCGAGTTTCATGCCGAAGCCGTTCACCGAACACTCCGGCAGCAGCCAGCATCTGCACATCTCGCTCTGGCGCGACGGCCAGCCTGCCTTCGCACCGACCGGCGGCGCCGAGAACGAGACCGCGCTGCATGCGATCGCGGGCCTGCTCGAGCACCTGCCGTCGATCACGTTGTTCGGGGCACACTCGGTCAACGCCTACCGACGCTTCGTCCCCGATTCGTTCGCACCGGCGACAGTGACCTGGAGTCGCGACAACCGCAGCGCCGCGGTGCGATCCTTAGTCGAGGCCGACCCGTCGGCCAGCCGGATCGAGCTGCGCAGCGGCGCGTCGGATGCCAACCCGTACTGGTTGATCGCCTCCGCGCTGGCGGCGGTGATCGCGGGCCTGGAGGCCAAGGCCACTCCCCCGCGCCTCGAGGGCGGCAACCTGTACAGCCAAGGTGTTCCGCTGCCCGAATCACTGGGTGTGGCACTGGAACTGGCTACCCGCGACGACACCATCGCCGACATCCTCGGTGCCGGTTCGGTGCGAGATTTCGCGGCGCTGGCCCGCAGCGAATGGGTGGAGTACTCGAACGAGGTCAGCGACTGGGAACGCAGGCGCTACCTGGCCCGCTCGTGACCGCGCCACGGTTCGGCGTGTGGGCGCCGGTCTACGGCAACCACGGCGCCCGCGAGCATCCGCACGACGCGCCCGACGCGAGCTACCGCCGCACCCGCGATCTGCTCGTGCGCGCCGAAGCGGCCGGTTTTGACTCGACCCTGGTGGCACAGCACGTCATTCACCCCAGCAATACCGAGGACGACGTGCTCGAGACGTGGTCGACGATCGCGGCGGTCGCGGAAGCGACGTCGCGCATCGAGCTGATCGGTGCGGTGAAGCCGCTGCTGTTCAACCCGTTGGTGTTCGCGAAGCTCTCCGCGAACATCGCAGCCATCGCCGAGGGCCGGTTGTCCGTCAACCTCGTCACCGGATGGTTCCTGCCCGAATTGGAGGGTTTGGGTCTGGATCCTCTCGATCACGATGACAGGTACGCGTATTCGCGCGAGTGGCTCTCGACCGTCACGGACCTGTGGGCCGGTAAGCACGTCGCCATCGGCGACCATGGTGGCCAGCCGGCCTTGATCCGGCCCGCGCCTGCCGACCCGCCGCCCCTGTACGTCGGCGGCGAATCCGAACCCGGTCGGGCGCTCGCTGCCGAAAAGGCGGATGTGTTCTTCATCAACGGCCGACCGTTGTCCGACACCATCGAGGTGATCGAGGACCTGCGGGCCCGGCCGCGTGACGGTGCCCCGCTGCGATTCGGACTGTCCGCCTTCGTGATCGCGCGCGAGACCGAGGCGGAAGCACTCGCGGAGCTGGACTACCTACATTCCCTCGACGACGCCGTGAACAGGCCCGAGATCTCCGGCGGCACCGACCCCAAAACCCAGATGTACAAGGTGCTTTCCGGCACCAAGCGGATCGGCTCCAACGGCGGCACACTGGCGGGCCTGGTCGGCAGCTACGACCAGGTCATCGAACGCATCAACGCATTTCACGAGGCCGGTATCGAGCTGTTCATGCTCCAGTTCCAGCCGATCGAGTCCGAGGTGGACCGGTTCGCGGACAAGATCATTCCCCACTTCCGATAACCATGGAGTCGCTATGACCGTCACCCGTGAACCCGTCGCGCCGCGCGCGCCGTTCTCGACCGAGCCACTCGGCGGATCAGTGGCCGAGCGGTTGGCCCGGCTGCCCGAGATCGTGGCATCGCTTCGACGCGAGGATCCCGCCGCAGAACGCGAGCGGGTGCTGCAGTACGACGCCGTCGAAGCGATCCGGCGCGCGGGGGTGCTCGCACTGCGTGTGCCGACCGAGTTCGGCGGACCAGGCGGCACCGCGCGCGACGTACTCAGCGCGGTGATCCAGATCGGCCGCGGGAGTTCGAATGTCGCACAAGCGCTACGGGCACACTTCGGCTTCTCCGAACGCCTACTGAGCAACCGCGCGATTCCCGCCGAGCGCGCCGAGTGGTTCCCGCGACTGAACGCGGGCATCGTCGTCGGCAACGCGATCACGGATGCGGCGGGCCGGGCGCCGTCGAGCGCCGACACCAAGGTGCTCCCCGACACCTCAGGCGTGCTGCGGCTCAACGGCTACAAGTTCTACTCCACCGGAACGCTGTTCGCCGACGTCATCGCGGTGTCGGCGTTGGACGCCGACGGCCGCGATGTGCAGGCCATCATCCCCGCCGATCGCGAAGGCGTCGAATTGTTCGACGACTGGGACGGATTCGGCCAGCGCACAACCGCCAGCGGCGGCACCCGGTTCACCGAGGTCGAGGTGCACGCCGAGGAGGTCGTCACGGTGTCCGAGGGCAATACGCTCGGACACGGGACCGCATTCCTGCAGCTGTATCTGGCGGCGGTGGCCGTCGGCATCGCCTACGCCGTATTCGACGACGCGGTCGAGTACGTCCGCACCAAGGCACGTCCGGCGGCGCATTCGGTCGCGGATAGTGCGGCCACCGATCCCTTTGTCCTGCAAGCGGTCGGCGATATCTCGGCGGCCGCATCGTCAGCAGAAGCGATCGTCCTGGCGGCGGCCGATCCGATCGACCGTCTTGTCGACCAGGGCCTGCAGCATGATCAGGACGCCGTCGCGGACGTCGCCGTCACGATCGCCAAGGCCCAGCTGGTGGCCGAACGATTGACCCTCTCGGCCGCTGAGCGGTTGTTCGATACCGGCGGCGCGTCGGCCACCGCCCGCGCGCTGAACCTCGACCGGCATTGGCGCAACGTCCGCACCGTCGCCACGCATAGTCCGTTGGCGTACAAGGCCTATGTCGCGGGCAATTACGCCGTCAACGGAGTCTTTCCGCCGGCCAACGGCTACTTCTGAGCACCAGTCACCACTGCTCGCGGTAAGAAAGTCAGGCGGTGGTCAGCGACTCGTCGTCGTCGGCTTCATCGGCGGCAGGGATTTCGGAGCCGCCGGGCAGTTCGGGAACCCGCGTCGCACGCACGTACACGGTGTCGCCCTCCTTGAGGCCGAGCGCCTCGGCATCGCCGCGGGTGATCTGCGCGGTGAAAGGCGTATTGTCCGCGGCGCTGACGAGTTCGACACGAACTTCGAAGCCCAGCATGACGATCCGCTCGATGGTGGCCCGCACCACGCCAGTCGTCTGGACGGACTGATCGCTGCTCGCGATCGCCATATCGGGATTGCGACCGACGCGGATGTCATGCGGCCGGACCAGGGTGCCGTTCAAAGTCGACACCGTGCCGAGGAACGACATCACAAACGCATTGGCCGGTTTGTCGTAAACCTCGGTGGGAGAACCGACTTGCTCGATGCGGCCCTTGTTGAGCACCGCGATCCGGTCGGCGACATCCAGCGCCTCCGCCTGGTCATGCGTCACCAGCACAGTCGTCACATGGACCTCGTCGTGCAGGCGTCGGAGCCACGCGCGCAAGTCTTCGCGCACCTTGGCGTCCAACGCGCCGAACGGTTCGTCGAGCAGCAGCACTTCGGGGTCGACGGCCAGTGCGCGCGCCAAGGCCATCCGCTGACGCTGCCCACCGGACAGCTGGTTGGGGTAGCGACTTTGGAAGCCGCTCAGTCCCACCACCTCGAGCAGGTTGTCCACCCGGTCCTTGACCTCGTTCTTGGGCCGCTTGCGGATCTTCAGCCCGAACGCGATGTTGTCCCGGACCGTCAGATGCTTGAACGCCGCGTAATGCTGGAAGACGAACCCGATGCCGCGGCGCTGTGGCGGCACGTCCGTGACGTCGTGTCCGTTGATGATGACGGTGCCGGTGTCTGGCTGATCGAGGCCCGCGATCGCGCGCAGCAGTGTCGATTTACCCGAACCGCTGGGCCCCAACAGCGCAGTCAGTGACCCTTTCGGCACCTCGAAGTCGACGTTGTCGAGCGCCGCGAAGTCACCGTAGTGCTTGTTGGCCCCCCGGACCTCGATGGCGTTGGTCATGTCATCTCCTCAGCGGTGAGCCTAGTTGCTCGTCGCGCGCGCCGGTCGCCGGACAACCCCGGAAACGATTTGACCATCCCGCCGAGGCCGAAACGCCGTAGTGTCGCGCGCCTCAGTTGGCTACCAGCCGCCCCGAGTCGCCGTCCCTGATCGCTCGACCCTTCGACCCCAACGGCGGGACCCGGGTGGCCCGCACGTAGACGGTGTCCCCCGCTGCGAGGCCTAACGCCTCGGCGTCACCGCGGGTGATCTCAGCGGTGAACGGGGATCCGGTGACGTCGTCGGTGAGCTCTACGCGCACTTCGAATCCCAGCTTGACGACACGGTCGATCGTCGCCTTCACCACCCCGGTCGTCTCGGTGCCGGCATCGAACGCGACAGCGAGTTCGGGATCGCGACCGACTCGGATGTCGTGCGGCCGAACCAGTGCACCGTCCAGAGCCGACACGGCGCCAAGGAATGACAGCACGAACTCGTTCACCGGCTCGTCGTACACCTCGACCGGAGACCCGACCTGCTCGATGCGGCCTTTGTTCAGCACCGCAATCCGGTCGGAGACGTCGAGGGCCTCCGCCTGGTCGTGCGTCACCAGCACGGTGGTCACGTGCACCTCGTTGTGGAGCCGGCGCAGCCATGCGCGCAGATCCTCGCGCACCTTGGCGTCCAACGCACCGAACGGCTCGTCGAGAAGCAGGACCTCGGGGTCGATCGCAAGGGCACGGGCCAGTGCCATCCGCTGACGCTGACCGCCCGAAAGCTGTGCGGGGTAGCGGTCTTTGAACCCTGTGAGACCCACGACCTCGAGCAGTTCGTCGACCTTCCGATTGACTTCTGTCTTGGGTCGCTTGCGGATCTTCAGCCCGAAGGCGATGTTCTCGCGCACCGTCAGGTGCTTGAACGCCGCGTAATGCTGGAAGACGAAACCGATGCCACGTCGTTGAGGCGGCTCGTCGGTCACATCGCGTCCGTTGATCGTGACCGTGCCGGAATCGGGCCGGTCGAGCCCGGCGATCGCACGCAACAACGTGGACTTGCCTGAGCCGCTTGGACCCAGCAACGAGGTCAGTGATCCTTTCGGCACTTCGAAGTCGACGTTGTCGAGTGCGGCGAAGTCACCGTAGTGCTTGTTCGCACCCCGCACCACAATGGCGTGATCGGTGGACATGCATCTTCTCCTGGGATCAATCGTCGGTCTTGGTGCGTTTACGCTGAGCGTCGAAGATGATCTGGGCCACCAGCACGGAGACGGCCACTGCCATCAGCACAGTCGAAATGGTGTAGGCGCCATAGGGATTGCCGAGCGTGTAACGGTCGTGGACGAGCAGTGTCAGGGTCTGCGACTTACCAGGCAGGTTCGATGACACGATCAATACGGCACCGAATTCGCCGAGCGTGCGGGCCACCGTCAGCACCACCCCGTACGTCAGCCCCCACCGTATGGACGGCAGCGTCACACGCCAGAACGTCTGCCACCACGTGGCGCCCAGCGTCGCCGATGCCTCTTCCTGATCGGTACCGATCTCATGCAGGACCGGCTCTACCTCGCGTATCACGAATGGAAGCGTCACGAAGATGCTGGCCAGCACGATCCCGGGAAATCCGAAGATGATCTTGAAGCCGAGGTCGTTCTCCACGAAACCGAACAGACCGGCAGAACCCCACAGCACGATCAGCGCGACGCCCACCACCACCGGCGACACCGCGAACGGCAGATCGATGACTGCTTGCAGAGCGTTCTTGCCGCGGAACTTCCTGCGCGCCAACACAATCGCGGTGGGGACTCCGAAAACGACGTTCAGCGGCACGACGATCGCCACCACCAACAGCGACAGCTGAAGCGCCGACTGGGCGGCGGGGGTGGTGATGGATGCCCAGAACTCACCCAGGCCGGGACTGAACGACCGCCACAGAATCGCCCCCAACGGGACGAGCAGAAGCGCGAATACATAAACGATCGCGATGAATCGCAGCGTCAGACGGGTCGGCAGGGCCAGCTTCATCGTTCAGCTTGCTCCCGCTTCGCTGCCCGCGCGCCGAAGTACCTGAGGACGAAGAGAACGACGAACGAGATCGCAAGCAGCACAATCGAAACTGCCGCCGCACCGGCGCGGTCATCGTTCTCGATAAGGGTCCGGATCCACTGCGAGGACACCTCGGTCTTACCCGGGATGGCACCGCCGATCAGCACGATCGAACCGAATTCTCCGATCGCCCGGGAGAACGCCAGACCCGCGCCCGACAGCAGCGATGGCGCCAGCGCAGGCAGGATGACCTTGACGAAGATCGTCAGGTTGTTGGCCCCCAGCGAGGCCGCGGCTTCTTCTACCTCACTGTCGAGTTCCAGCAGCACCGGCTGCACGGCACGCACCACGAACGGCAGCGTGACGAACGCGAGTGCCAACCCGACGCCCCACGCGGTGTGCTGGATGTGAATGCCCACCGGGCTGCCCGGTCCGTACAGGGAAAGCAACACCAAGCTGGCGACGATGGTCGGGAGCGCGAAGGGCAGATCGATGACCACGTCGACGACCCGCTTGAGCGGGAAGTCGTCCCGCACCAGCACCCAGGCGATGAGTAGGCCGAACACCACGTTGACCACCGTGACGATGATCGAGATGGTCAGCGTCACCCGGAACGACGCCAGCGCCGACGGTGAGGTCACCGTGTTCCAGAACTCCGCAGGGCCGCCTTCGATCGAGGTCCACAGGATCGCGGCCAGCGGCAGTAGCACGATCAGAGACAGCCACAGCACCGCGACACCCACCTGGAGGCGAGCCCCGTCGGGACGCAGAAGACCGGCCCCCCGGCCCGGCCCGTCAGGACCGAGCTCGGGGCGGCTGGCTTCTGGATTCGGGTCGATAACCGAGGTCATCCCGTGGTTTCTGTGTAGATCTTGGTGATCGAGCCGTTCTTCTTGTCGAACAGTGCCGGGTCGACGTCGGCCCAGCCGCCGAGATCGGCGATCGTCCACAGCTTCTGCGGCACGGGGTACTTGTCGGCGAACTGCTCGAGGACGGCGGGGTCAACCGGCCGGAAGCCCGCCTCGGCCCACAGCTTCTGGCCTTCCGGGGTGAACTGGAAGTTGAGGAACTCCCGCGCCTTCTCCTGGTGCTGGCTGGTGTTGACGACCGCCACCGGGTTCTCGATCTTGAACGTCTGCGGCGGAGTGACGTGCTCGAGGTTGAAGTTGATGGCTTCGTTCTCGTAGGCGAGAAGGACGTCACCGGTGCCCTGGGCGAACACGTCGGTGGCCTCACGTCCCGAGCCGGGACGCAGTTTCACGTGCTGACGCACCAGCTCGTCAACGTAGGCGAGGCCGGCCGCCGGATCCTGACCGCCGTTGCTCTTGACGGCATACGGCGCCAGCAGGTTCCATTTCGCCGCACCCGAGCTCAGCGGGCTGGGCGTGATGACCTCGATGCCGGGCTTCAACAGGTCGTCCCAGTCATGGATGTTCTTCGGATTGCCCTCGCGGACAGCGAAGGTCACCACCGAACCGAACGGCACGCCATTGTGGACACCGGCGTTCCAGTCCTCGTTGACCAAACCAGCCTTCACGAGGCGCGTGATGTCCGGCTCGACGGAGAAGTTCACCACGTCGGCGGGCTTGCCGGACTCCACCGCGCGGGACTGGTCACCTGAGGCCCCGTAGGACGCGGTGACCTCGACACCTTCACCCTCCGGGGTGGCGGCGAATGCGGCGCTGGTCTTGCTCCAGCCCGGTTCTGGCACGGCGTAGGCGACCAGGGTCAGCGTGGTGTGCGCGTCGGAGCCGCCGCCCCCTTCGCCCGCGACGTCGCTCGCGCCGCCGCTGCAGCCGGCCAGCACGGCCGCCGTCGCGGCGAGCGCGACGGCGGTGCGCCAGCTCTTGAGGGGTTTGAAGGTGCTGAACATGGTGACCTTTCGTTTCCTATTTCCAGGGGCGGTTAGCGAGCAGTCCCGTGGCGATAGAACGGCGAAAGATCGGTAGGAGGGTTCAAACCACAGCCGTCACCGACGCCAAACCGCGCACGGGGATGGAGTCAGCAACAACAACAGACATCAGCGACGGCGCTGAATCCCACGGCAATGAGGGCCAGAACGTGGCCACTCTTGTTGCCGGACGCCGTACGCATGGCGCGAAGAATAACAGAGTCTTCCCAGATGCTCAGCCTGGCCTCAGCCGACCTGCCGAGTCACCAGCCACATCACGAGCACCAGAACCACCAGGATGACGAGCACCAACGTCACCCTCGACCGCGGCATCCCGCCCCTCATGGTTGGTCCTCGTCGTCATGCCTCACCCGACGCAACACCCGTATCCCGTTGCCCAACGCACCGTCGAGCACCACGGCGATTCCGTACGCCAGCGCCAGCACGACCGGCATCACCACCGCGGTCTGCGCGACGAAGGGCAGACCCGAGAGCCACAGCTCCACACCGTCCCACCAACTGAGGAAGCTGCCCATCCAGCCAGACTATTCGATGCGAAAATGGCCGAGTGCCTGCCGACGCAAACAGCACTACCTGCATCATCGCCGGTGGCGGTCCCGCGGGCATCATGCTCGGCCTACTGCTGGCCCGCGCCGGTGTCGACGTGACAGTCATGGAGAAGCACGCGGACTTCCTGCGTGACTTCCGCGGCGACACCGTGCACGCCAGCACCCTTCGGCTCCTCGACGAGCTGGGCCTGGCGGCCGAATTCGCGCAGGTACCTCACCGCGAGATCGACACCCTGACCATGACGATCCAGGGCACCGAGGTCAGCATCGACCTGCAGCGCATCCCCGGCCCACACAAACACATTGCGCTCGTGCCGCAATGGGACTTCCTCGAACTGCTCGCCGCCGCGGCCGAGCAGGAGCCGACATTCCGCTTGCTCCGCAGTACCGAAGTGCTCGGGCCCATCATGGGCGGCGACAAGGTGGTCGGAGTCCGATATCGGGCCGACGGCGGGCAGATCCGTGAGATGCGCGCGGCGCTCACCGTGGCGTGCGACGGTCGCTCGTCGACGCTGCGCACCGCCATGGGTCTGCGGCCCCGCAACTTCGGCACACCGATGGACGTGTGGTGGTTCCGGCTGCCGCGCGACGCCGACGACCCGCACGGCCTGGCCGGCGTGCTGGGCGCTGGTGCGGCCCAAATCGTCATCGATCGCGGCGACTACTACCAATGCGCCTACGTGATCCCCAAGGGCAGCGACGCCCAACTTCGCGCACAGGGCATCGAAGCGCTCCAGCGCCGTGTGGTGGCCCTGGTGCCGTGGCTGGCCGACCACATCGCCGGGTTGACGTCATTCGACGACGTCAAGCTGCTCGACGTCCAGCTCAACCGGCTGCCGCGGTGGTACCGCGACGGGGTGATGCTCATCGGCGACGCCGCCCACGCCATGTCCCCTGTCGGCGGCGTCGGCATCAACCTCGCCGTGGCCGATGCCGTCGCGACGGCCCGCATCGTGGCCGGACCTCTGCTCGCGGGCACGCTTTCTACCAGGCATTTGGCCCGCGTCCAGGTGCGCCGCTGGCTGCCTGCGGCCCTGATCCAGGCGGTGCAACGGGTAATTCACCGCCGCGTCATCGCGGTGGCCATCGGCGCCGAAGGGGCAGCGGCGGGGCAGGTCAAACCGCCGCTGCTGGTGCGGCTCGCCGCACGATTCCGACCTCTGCGCACCGTCGCAGGCTACGGGGTCGCCATCGGCCCGCTGCCCGAGCGGGTCCCGAAGTTTGCCCGGCGCTGATCGCGCCGCGGCAGGACACGCACGTGATGAGTGGACGCCGGGCACATCGGCAGTTGATGATGTCGGCATGGTTCTGCAAGACGCCGAGGCCTCCAGCGGGCCATCCAAGGTTGAGTACGACGCGCCGTTGTCGGTGACGTCCCCGGTGCCGTACACCTCGGGTGGGTCCTTGCGGAACCCGTTCCCGCCTATCGCCGACTACGCGTTCCTGTCCGACTGCGAGAACACCTGCCTGATCTCCTCGGCGGGGTCGGTGGAATGGCTGTGCGTCCCGCGCCCGGACTCCCCCAGCGTGTTCGGCGCCATCCTGGATCGCCGCGCGGGCCATTTCCGTCTCGCGCCGTACGGAGTGGCGGTGCCCGCCGCCCGCCGGTATCTGCCCGGCAGCCTGATCCTGGAGACCACCTGGCAGACCCACACCGGGTGGATCATCGTGCGCGACGCGCTGGTCATGGGACCGTGGCACGACCTCGAGACCCGGTCGCGCACGCATCGCCGCACCCCGATGGACTGGGACGCCGAGCACATCCTGTTGCGCACGGTGCGATGCGTGAGCGGCACCGTCGAGCTGGTGATGAACTGTGAACCGGCGTTTGATTACCACCGCATCCCCGCCACATGGGAGTACTCCGCCCAGGCGTACGGCGAGGCGATATCGCGGGCGAGCCGCGATTCCGACGCGCATCCGACGCTGCGGCTGACCACCAATCTGCGCCTGGGCCTGGAGGGTCACGAGGCGCGGGCGCGCACGCGGATGAAGGAGGGCGACAACGTCTTCGTCGCGCTGAGTTGGTCGAAACATCCGGCGCCGCAGACGTATGATGAGGCCGCCGACAAGATGTGGCAGACCAGCGAGTGCTGGCGGCAGTGGATCAACATCGGCGACTTCCCCGACCACCCGTGGCGGGCCTACCTGCAGCGCAGCGCGCTGACGCTCAAGGGGCTCACCTACTCGCCCACCGGCGCAATCCTGGCCGCGCCCACCACCTCGTTGCCGGAAACCCCTCAGGGGGAACGGAACTGGGACTACCGCTACGCGTGGGTGCGTGACACCACCTTCGCGCTGTGGGGCCTCTACACGCTTGGCCTCGACCGCGAGGCCGACGACTTCTTCGCGTTCATCGCCGACGTCTCCGGCGCCAACAACGGCGAGCGCCATCCGCTTCAGGTGATGTACGCCGTCGGCGGGGAACGCAGCCTCGTCGAGGAGGAACTCAACCACCTGTCCGGCTACGACGGTGCGCGTCCCGTGCGCATCGGCAACGGTGCGTACAACCAGATGCAGCACGACATCTGGGGCACGATGCTGGATTCGGTGTACCTGCACGCGAAATCGCGTGAGCAGATCTCCGACACGTTGTGGCCCGTGCTCAAGCAGCAGGTCGAGGAGGCCATCAAGCACTGGAAGGAACCCGACCGCGGTATCTGGGAGGTGCGTGGCGAGCCCCAGCACTTCACGTCGAGCAAGATCATGTGTTGGGTCGCGCTCGACCGCGGGTCCAAACTCGCTGAGCTACAGGGCGAGAAGTCCTATGCGCAACAGTGGCGGGCCATCGCCGAGGAGATCAAGGCCGACGTCCTCAAGAACGGTGTGGACTCCCGCGGCGTGTTCACGCAGCGCTACGGCGACGACGCGCTCGACGCGTCGCTGCTGCTGGCCGTGCTGACCCGGTTCCTGCCCGCCGACGATCCGCGGGTGCGGGCGACGGTGCTGGCCATCGCGGACGAACTCACCGAGGACGGGCTGGTGCTGCGGTACCGCGTCGAGGAGACCGACGATGGATTGTCCGGCGAGGAAGGCACATTCACGATCTGCTCGTTCTGGCTGGTGTCCGCGCTCGTCGAGATCGGCGAGATCCATCGCGCCAAGCACCTGTGCGAACGGCTGCTGTCGTTCGCGAGCCCGCTGCATCTGTACGCCGAGGAGATCGAACCGAGCACCGGGCGGCATCTGGGCAACTTCCCGCAGGCGTTCACCCACCTGGCATTGATCAACGCCGTCGTGCACGTGATCCGCGCCGAGGAGGAAGCCGACAGCTCAGGGGTGTTCGTGCCGGCCAACGCGCCTTCGTAGTCACCCTGCGAAGTGATGGTTACCTGTCGCCCAACGCTTTTCGGGGCTGTGCCTGGCTCCGGCGCGGACGCCGGACTCAGCTAGCGGCCAGCGCGGGTTCGCGGCTTGCCGCGTACTCCTGCCACGCGACGAGTACCGCCTCGAGCTGAGCCTCCGAATGCCGGCCGAGTCCGCACTCGGTCGATATCCCGAAGTCGGGCAGGAATTCCGACGCCAGCGCGGCCCGCGCACGTGCACCGTCGGCACCGTCCTCGGCATGCAGGAGACCGAGGTAGATCTCGGTGTCGGATTCCAGGGCGAGGCCGCTCAGCGGCTGCCAGTGTGCGCGCTTGGTCCAGGCCGCGACGGTCGCCGCCTGAATCGCGTCGATGCGCCGCGGTACGTGCCGGGACAACCCGTTGGCCAGGGCGACGATCGCGGTCGCGTCGCGCGGCAGGATATGCCTGCCGCCGCGGGCCGCCGCCTCCTCGTCCGGCGGATCGCCCATGAACGGTGACGCCCCGAACTTCGAATCGCCGTAGCACAGATGGAAAGTCAGCTCCGCGTCGTCGTGCACCCATGACGCCAACCGTGCCGTCGCCGCGAAGATCGGCTCGAAACCGCCGTATGGGTTAGGGAACCAGCCCTCGATGGTCGCCAGTTCGGTCGGCAGATCCCACTGGATCGCGAGATCACTCGGCGGGATGGCCTCCTGCAGCGCCTCGACACTGTGGCGCAATTGCTGTTCATAGGCGTAGGCGACCTCGACCTGAGAATCCAACTCCGCGAACGAGTTCACCGCGTTGAACGGCGTGGGTATGGAGACAAGGAAGCGTGAGTCCGCCGCCAGCACGCCCTCATCACGGGCGGCGGCGAAGCGGGTATACGACTGCGTGGCAATGGTGTGGTAGTCCAAAGCACCGAAGGACACAGTCGAACCCGGGCGCACCCTGACCTTGTTGCCGACGACCTCCAGGGTCGGATTCTTCAGGAAATGGTCGGCCTGGGTCAGTACCCAGTTCGCCCGATCGCCGGGTTCGCCGTCGGGCACCCGGGTGGTACCGGGTTGCAACCGCTGCCCGACGAGACGGAAGGCGTCATCGACCGTCGGAACGTTGATGCTGCCGGTGAGATAAAAGCCAGCCATGACGAACTCCTTTTGTCGGACGGGGTCAGAGCAGAACACCGAGCCGGGGCGGCTTGGTCCCGTGCAGGGTGTAGTTGCCGAGGTGGACGTACTTCCAGCGGGCCGGATCGTGCAGCGAGTGCACCCGCACATTGCGCCAGTGCCTGTCCAGCGCGTGCCCACGGTCGGTGGCCGAAGCTCCCGCCAATTCGAATATGCCGCTGGCGATCTCGACGGCGAACTCTTGCGCCAGCGCCTTGGCCGCGGCTACCTGAAGTGAAGCCGCCGCAGCGGCCTCACGCGTCAGCTCGGGCTCGGCGAGGGCGTCATCGACCAGCTTGGCGCCGTGCGCGAGCAGTGCCTCGAGCGCGTACAACCGGGCGGTCAGCTCCCCGAACCTGCGGATGACATGCGGTTCGTCGGCGGCGCTGTCGACATTCGCCTCGAACCAGGGCCGCGAACGGGTCGTGACGAACCGTGCGCCGTCCTCCAGGGCCGCGCGAGCGATGCCGATGTCGACCGCCGCGTGCAGAGCCTGGTCGAAAGCGCCGAGGACCGAGGGCGGCGCGGTGACCGGATCGGGATCGGGCCCCTCGTCGAGGACAAACGCATCGTCGACGACGACGTGGTCGAAAACGACCTCACCGCTGGCGGTTCCGCGCTGACCGAACGACGACCACCGGTCGAGGTTCAGCGTGACGCCGGGATCCTCCGGTCGGACGAACACGGTTGCGCCATGCGAGGGTTCGGTGTCCGGAATGCGGGCTGCGACGGCGATCCAGGTCGCGCCGAGAGTACCGGTCGCGTAGTACTTGGTGCCGTTGAGTATCCACGTGCCGTCCTGTTGGCGCGTAACGGTGGTGAGCCTGTCGGCACTCGTGCGCGTCCCCCGCTCGACGGTCGCATTGCCGAGCTGCGCGCCGGCGAGGACGTCGGTGTAGATGCGGGGCGCAGGGTCGTTGTGTTCCAACCCGCTGATGGCGTGCGCGAGCACGAAATGCGAGAGCAGCAACTGTCCGACGGCCGAATCCGCCTGTGCGAGAATGCGCAGCACTTCCACCGCGGTGGCGCGGGGCAGGCCCGGACCGCCGAAGGCGACGGGCACGATGATGCCGAGCAGACCCGATCGACCGATCTGCCGCAGTTGCTCTTCTGGCCAGGTTCCCGTGAGCTCGCGCTCGACCGCCCCCGCCGCGATGTCGACCGCCAGCGCGCGTGCGGTGGCCAGCGCCTCTTCGGACGAGGTGAGGACGGGAGTGGTGCTTTCGGTGGTGGTCATGGCGGGAACCTTAGGTTGAGGGGATGTTTGGTGTAGCGGGCGTCAAGCGACGCTGAAGGGGCGTTCAGGAACGCTGTAAACCGCATCGGCACTGATGCGCGCGCTGGCCTCACGAACGAGGGAGACGAACGTCGCCAACGCGGTGCCGTCGGCGGGCCGATCGGCGGTCGCCAAGGCGATACGGCGGACCGGCTGCCTTCCGGCCACGCGCCGCAATGCCACGTCGGTTCGGGCACCCGCCGCGGCGAGCGAAGGCACCAGTGACACACCCAGATTCGCGGCGACCAGGCCCTGCACGGTCGAGTAGTCCTCCGTGCGGAAGGTGACAGACGGGATGAAGCCGGCACTGCGGCACGCCCGCTGGAAGACCCGCACGTCCGGGCATGTCCCGGTTTCGGTGCTGACGATCCACTGTTCTCGGGCCAACGCGGCGAAGGGCACTTCGACACTGGCTGCCAGCCGGTGTCCCGCCGGCAGGACGACGAAAAACTCGTCGTCGTACACCGGGACCGAGTGCACACCGGGATCGAGTGCACACCGGGAAATTCGGGGGCCTCCCCCGGCACCTCGGTGATCACCGCTACGTCGGCCCCGCCGGAGGACAACAGGTCCACACCTTCTTCGGGGTCGGCGGAAACCAATTCGACGTCGACGCCCGGGCAGAGCATCCGGAACCGCGCGATCGCCCGCGGCAGGAGCGTTCCGGCCGCACTGGCGAATGACGCCACGCGCACCACCCCTGGATGTGCGGTAGCCAGGTGCTGCAGGTCTCGTTCCGCGGTCCTGATGGCGCCGAGGATCGTTTCGGCGTGTTCGAGCAGCCGGTCGCCCGCCGCGGTGGTCCGCACCCCGGTGGGGCTGCGGACCAGCAGCGTCGAGCCGATGTCACGCTCGAGCGCCGCGATCTGTTGTGAGACGGCTGACGTGGTGTAGCTCAATGCCGTTGCGGCGGCCGACAGCGACCCGCAACGGACGACTTCCTGCAACACCACGAGCCGGCGCACATCGAACACCCCGGCAACGTAACCGCCCGCGACGGCGCTGCCGAGGGTTGTGATCATAAGGATGAAATCGGCTCGGTGGCGCCTCAGTAGGCGCTGGCGGCCCCTTTCGGCACGATGCCGTGGTGCAGTTCGGCCACGTCGGGATGGGCGCGGGTACGCGACTTCCACGCGTTCTCGCCGTAGGTGTTGAAGATCGGGTTGTCCGGGTCGGCCTCGACTCCACGCGACAGCGCCGCCAACTCCGGGGGCAGCGTGATGATCGGAACCTTCGCATCAAGCGAGGGGTTCAGGAAGAACGGAATGGACACACGATCGGTGTGCGGTGGAGGCGCGAGGACGCGATGACGGGTGGCGCGGAGATAACCACCCGTGGCGACCTCGAGCAGCTCACCGATGTTGACCACCAGGGCATCCGGCAGTGGCGGGACGTCGATCCACTGCCCCTCCTCGCCTTCGACCTGCAGACCGGTGGAGCCCTGCTCCAGCAGCAGCAACGTCAACACGCCTGAATCCTTGTGCACGCCAACGCCTTGGGTCGTGTCGCTGGTGCCGGGATAGCGCACCACCTTCATCAGGGTGGCGGGCCGGTCGGTGAATGCCGCATCGAACGTGTCCTCGACGGCCCCCAGCGAGACCGCCCAGTGACGCAGAAGGCGGATGCCGACCTCCGACAGCGTCGCCGCCCAGTCCTCGAACGCCGCGCGGAACCCTTCGAGCGCCGTCGGCCACAGATTGGGGCCCTGCAGCCGCCAATAACCTTCTGCACCATCGATCACCGGCCGCTCGGGTCCGATGTCGATCTGCTCACGCCAGTCGACCTTGCCATTGGTGAGCTCGCCGCCGATGCGTGAATAGCCGCGAAACTGTGGGCTTTTCAGCTGGCTGATCTCATTCTTGGCATCGAGCGGCAAGGCGAAGAATCGTCGCGCCAACCCGAGGACAGTGTCCATCTTGTCGCGTGGCACACCGTGACCGACGAGATAGAAGAATCCACTGTCATGCGCGGCCTCGCGCAACTGTGCGCGGAACCGGGCCGGATCCGCTTCGGACTCCGCGAGATCGAGAACGGGGAGCATCACGCCATTGTCGACCCGCAATACGCTCACGGCCATCTCCTTTAAACGACGCCACACCGGCGTATAGAAACCGTTAAATCACCATGCGCCAATCTCTTGGCCGACGGCTGCGCGCGGACCACCATCGTCGGCATGAGTTACAGCGGTCCTCGAGCGAATGACACCTCGCGCAAGGTGATCGATACCGCAGTCGGCGTCCTGGTCGGCCTCCGTGGCTGCTCACCGGCCGAGGCGTTCACCGAACTGGTTGCGGTGACGCGGCAGACGGGAATCGGCATCGGCAGCATTGCCAACGACTTGGTGGCGGTCGCCAGCGGCACCTCGTCGGCGGACAACGCCGAGGCGTTCAACGTGTGGGGTGAATTGATCAGACGCGATCGGCGCGCACCTGTAGCCCCGAGCCGCTAACGTGCACGGCGCAGCGCCGTCACGGTGCCGCCTGGTGCGACATCGAGGGCTGCGGTGCAGGGTCGACATCCGCGTCGGGAGCGAACAAAAGACCGCCGAGAGCGATGATGACCACCCCGAGGAGCAACACTATCCAAGGCCAACTTCCGACGGGTTGCAGCCGTGGAACGATTCCGCCTTCGGGAGCCGCCAACTCCGGATATTCGCCCACGCCTGCAGATTAGGGGCCCTCCGCCATCGCCGAGTTCGCAATGTCGGCCGCCATCGGTGAAACCGCAGGACGGCGATTGTGTTTCCTTTGAATCAGACTGGTTGCAATCGCAACCGCCGGTCAAAGCACGCAGCTGGAATACATTGATCTGACTGGTTATTTCGCTACTTGTTGGTGACGTTGGCCACCACGTCGCTCGCGATGGTCGCCGCCTCGTCGCCTGGCGAGTAGCTGCATGCCCACACCTCGATGGTGACGTTGGAGACCGGCGACAGCGCATGCTGGCACGCCCACCCGTCCGCATCGGACTGGACCGTGAGCTGGGTGATCAGGTTGTCTTCGGATTTGAGGTCTTCGAGTTCCCAGTCGTACGTGTTGCCGTTGTCGTCCACCGAAACCGTGTAGTTGGCGCACGACTCCCATGTCGCCTTGGACTTCTCGAAGAAGCCCAGCGCC
Source organism: Mycobacterium barrassiae (assembly GCF_025822765.1). Taxonomy (GTDB): domain Bacteria; phylum Actinomycetota; class Actinomycetes; order Mycobacteriales; family Mycobacteriaceae; genus Mycobacterium; species Mycobacterium barrassiae. The sequence continues at coordinate 27,837 of NZ_JACKUK010000037.1, forward strand.
TTGTCCGCCGACGGGTACAACACGATGGTCTGCTCGACCCAGTGATCGTTGTCGTCGCCTTCTTCGCGCGAGATCTGGTCCAGTACCGCCGTCCAGCCGCTGCCCGCGTACACGGGTTCCTCGGCTCCGTAGACCGCGCCCAGGCACTCCGGGTCCGAAACCTCGTTCGAGTGGTCGGTCATGTCATCCAGCTCGCTGGTGACCTCCATGGTCGTCGCGCCCATGATGGCGTTGATTTCACCGATCGTGAGCACCACGTCCTCGAGTTGTGACTCCTTCAGCGGCGCTACATCGGCTCCCGGGTTCTGGGCCCGCGTCGCGGTGCCCGAAATGGTGCTCACACAGCCGGTGAGCAGGACGGATGCCGCGATCACGGCGAATCCGGCACATGCCCGAGTGGCCCTACCGATATTGGTCACCGCGTTATTGTGACCGACTTCCGGCCGATGCGTGCGCCACCCGACAATTCCGGGTCAAAGGCCTTACGCGGCGCCGACCTTCTCCAGCATCAGGCTCGCCACCCTCGACGCCCCGGCCGGGCCGCCGAGATTATTGGCGTCGGTAACCTCCACGTCCACAACACAATCCGCCGCCACCCCGAGCGCCCGCTGGGTCATCGAACCGGCGTCGTGCATCACCATCGCCGACACCATCCGGCCGTCGACCGACACGTCGGTGACCCTGCTCGTTTCCTGGGCACCATGTCCGGGTTGGTCCAACACCAGCGTCTGGCCGTTGCAGCGGTGCCACCTTTCTGCTGCAGCGGCGAAAAACGCCTGCGCATCAGCCTCGGAGTCGAACTGCACGACGCCGAAGAACCCGGACACCGGTGGCCTGTCGAACGTTCCGCCTGCCCACGACTGGCTCGCCACCCGCTGCACCGGACCTGCCTCGTAGACCACTCGCTGCAGCCGGTACGCCGGGCTGACGCAGTCGGCGGGCGTCGCATCTGCTGCGCCGATGCTGGCCAGCAGCATGTCGGGGCCGCCCTGGACGCGCTGGCTCATCATGCCGTTGGGGCCGAGAACGACCAGCTCATCCTGCGTGGGCAGGATCTTCTCCAGTGCCCGGACCGGCGACGGCTGAACGGCTTCGGCGATCCGCACCGTCGGCCGCGCGTCCTGGGCAGGAGCCCCGCAGGCCGCAAGAACGACGCACGCGCTCAACGCACCCACTGTGCGAGCCGTTGAGCGCACCATCTTCGGTGGAACCTACTTCTTCGTCTTGTCTGCAGGGGCATCGGTGGACAGCGCCGCGACGAAGGCCTCCTGAGGCACCTCGACCCGACCTATGGTCTTCATTCGCTTCTTGCCCTCTTTTTGTTTCTCGAGCAGCTTGCGCTTGCGCGTGATATCACCGCCGTAGCACTTCGATAGCACGTCTTTGCGGATCGCGCGGATGTTTTCGCGAGCAATGATCTTCGAGCCGATCGCCGCCTGGACCGGAACTTCGAACTGCTGACGCGGAATCAGCTCCTTGAGTTTGGTCGTCATCTTGTTGCCGTACGCGTAGGCGGAATCCTTGTGCACGATGGCGCTGAACGCATCTACGGCCTCGCCCTGCAACAGAATGTCGACCTTCACCAGAGCCGCTTCCTGTTCGCCGGCCTCCTCGTAATCGAGGCTGGCGTAACCGCGTGTGCGCGACTTCAGCGCGTCGAAGAAGTCAAAGATGATCTCCCCCAACGGCATTGTGTACCGCAGCTCAACCCGCTCCGGCGAAAGGTAATCCATGCCGCCGAGTTCACCGCGCCGCGACTGGCACAGCTCCATGATGGTGCCGATGAACTCGCTGGGCGCAATGATGGTCGTCTTGACGATGGGCTCGTACACCGTGCGAACTTTGCCCTCGGGCCAGTCCGACGGGTTGGTGACGACGATTTCTGTACCGTCTTCCTGCACAACGCGATACACGACGTTGGGTGACGTCGATATCAAATCGAGATCAAACTCGCGCTCGAGGCGTTCCCGGGTGATCTCCATGTGCAGCAGGCCGAGGAAGCCGCTGCGGAACCCGAAACCGAGCGCAACGGAGGTCTCGGGCTCGTACGTCAGCGCCGCGTCGTTGAGTTGCAGCTTCTCGAGCGCGTCACGCAGATCCGGGTAGTCCGAACCGTCCACCGGATACAGCCCGGAGTAGACCATCGGCCGCGGTTCCCGATACCCGGTCAGCGGTTCCGAGGCGCCGTGTCGCGCGCTCGTGACGGTGTCGCCCACCTTGGACTGGCGCACGTCCTTCACGCCGGTGATCAGGTAGCCGACCTCCCCCACTCCGAGCCCGTCGGACGCCTTGGGCTCCGGGGAGACGATGCCCACCTCCAGCAGCTCGTGGGTGGCCCCGGTGGACATCATCTTGATGCGTTCGCGCGGGATGATCTTGCCGTCGACCACGCGCACGTAGGTCACCACACCGCGATAGGTGTCGTACACCGAGTCGAAGATCATCGCCCGCGCCGGAGCGTCGGCATCGCCGGTCGGCGGCGGCACCTCGCGGACGACGTGATCGAGCAGGTCAGCGACCCCTTCACCCGTCTTCCCCGACACCCGCAGCACGTCGGAGGGTTCACAGCCGATGATGTGGGCGATCTCGCCGGCATAGCGGTCCGGGTCGGCGGCGGGCAGGTCGATCTTGTTGAGCACCGGGATGATGTGCAGATCGCGGTCCAGCGCCAGGTACAGGTTGGCCAGCGTCTGCGCCTCGATGCCCTGCGCGGCGTCCACCAGCAGCACCGCACCCTCGCAGGCCTCCAGGGCCCGGGACACCTCGTAGGTGAAGTCGACGTGGCCGGGGGTGTCGATCAGGTGCAGCACATAGTCGACGCCGTCCACCTGCCACGGCAGCCGGACGTTCTGCGCCTTGATCGTGATGCCGCGCTCCCGCTCGATGTCCATCCGGTCCAGGTACTGGGCGCGCATATCGCGATCGGCGACCACACCGGTGAGTTGCAGCATCCGGTCGGCCAGCGTCGACTTGCCGTGGTCGATATGGGCGATGATGCAGAAGTTCCGAATCTGCGCCGGCGCGGTGAAGGTCTTGTCCGCGAAACTGCTGATGGGAATCTCCTGGTGAGCGGTGTGATGGGCAGTACCAGGGTATCTAGCCGGGCCCCAGTCGACACAATCGCGGCAACTGGGCTTCGCCTAAGCTCGTGAATATGGCTCTGCCCTGGAAAGTACCGAAGACCTTCCAGCGCTTTGCGGAGAACCTGGTGTTCAACGAGGCGCCGAAGTTCATCCGCCAGCAGCTGCAGTCCGAGACCGTGACCCGCGGTATCCAGCAGGGCATCAAGCTCGGTATCGACGCCATCGTGGGTGCCCCGGCCGAGGAACCCCGCGCGATCACCGCAGGCCGTCCGGTGAGCCAGAACTTCGTGCCGACCGCGCACCGGGCCCGCAAGGTGATCTACGCCCCCCAACTCGACGGCCGCGCCGACCCCGGGGAGATCGTGTGGACCTGGGTCGTCTACGAGGACGACCCCTCGAAGGGCAAGGACCGGCCGGTGCTCGTCGTGGGACGCGACCGGGCCACCCTGCTCGGCCTGATGCTGTCCAGCCAGGACCACCACCGCGACGACCCCAACTGGGTCAGCATCGGCCGCGGCACCTGGGACTACGAGAGCAGGGCCAGCTGGGTGCGGCTGGACCGCGTGCTGGATGTGCCCGAAGAGGGCATCCGCCGCGAAGGCGCGATCCTTGCGCGGGAGACGTTCGAGGTGGTCGCCGCGCGGCTGCGCGCCGAGTACTCCTGGAGCTGATTTCCTTCCGCGAGCTGGGCCCACACCGTAGGTAGGGGAACGCGAACTCCCCATTTCGCGACGTGTCGGGGGTTTTTGCGTCTGCTCGGCATCGGAGATGTCAACGTCGCAGATACACCGAGCACGTCGACGACCTGCAATCAAACAACCGGATGAAGCCAGCTGGGTCACGACGCACGGCCTCGCCCGCGGCGGTGCGCTGCCCGACGATGAGCAGCCGCACGTTGTCGTCGTGCACCAGACGGTCGGCGGCCTCGGCCGTGGCGTCGTCGGGGATGCGTACCGCGCTGCGGGACAGATCGGGCGGCCAGGCGTAATACGGCAGCTCGAGCGTGTCGTCGAACAGTGTGATCTCGCCGGAACCCACCCTGGCGACCGCGTCGAGGAACTTTGTCGGCGGGCCTTCGGCCCCGACGGATCTGCGGCGCTCGTCATCGGTCATGCCGAAATAGGCGCGCAGCGTGGGCCCCTCTCCGGTCAACCCGGGGTAGGCGACGTAGATGTTGTGTGCGGCGACGAGGGCAACGAGGCCGAACACCGCGACGCGCGCCGACCGGCCCAGTCGCCGGTGGTCGATCGCGGGCGCCGCGAAGGCGAGCACCAATCCGGCGAACGGGAGCACGAAACGGGCGACCGCGGGATCGGGCGTGGCGAGCGTCGCGGCGAAGACGAGCGCGACGAGTACCGAGCGTGTCCGGGCCGCGCGGACCACGGCGACCGGCAGGGCGACCAGAAACAACAGACCGAGCCCGCCGATGCGCATATCGAATGCCGGCACCGGAGGCCAGATCGTCGTCCACGAGGTGACGATTCGCTCGACGACGTTGCCGCTGGTGCGCGGCGCACCAGCCCCCGAGGCCAGAAGTTCTGACATCGGATACCGGCCGGGCAGGTGCATCGGACCGATGTCGATGCGCACCGGCCATACCGGATTGCCTTGTCGCACAATGCTGGTCACGTAGGTTTCGCCACCGAGCAGCAGCACGAGCACGCCCGCGACGCCGAGTGTGCGCCACCAACCGGACCGCCACGCGATCACGACCAGTGCGGCGAACACGACGAGGGCGGCCACGGGCGCGCTGGGTTTCGAGCCCACGAAAAGGCCGAGCGCTGTCGCCGCGAGAAGAAGTCTGGTGCGGTCGACGGGTCCCAGCACGAACGCGATCGCGGTGAGCAACAGCGCCGCTGACGCGACGTCGACGTAGTTCGTCGGCAGTTGCAGAAACACCGCGGGCAGCGTCAGCCACGCTGCACCGGCCGCGACTGCAGTAGCCGACCGTGCGCCTTGCCCGCGAGCGATCACCGCAATCGCCAGAGCGCCGAGCAACCCGAACGGCAGATGACCGAGTTCGACCAACTGGTCGTCGGGGATCAGCGCACGCCAGGCGATGAAGACGTTTTCGACGTTGTGCGGATAGCTCGAGATGTAGGGGACATCGGCGGGGACATCGGTCAAAGTGCCGTGCTGCAACGCGAAGTTCACATACGGCAGGTGGTAGCCCAACGCATCCCACTGCCAGACCGGCAACAGGTAGGCCGCCGTCACCGCGATCGCCAAACCGCCCCCGGCGACCAGCAACACGGGCACCGTTTCGACGGTCGCCGGCAGGCGCACCCGCGGCCACGGCAGCCCCCGGATGTACACGGCCGCAACAACAGTGGCGGACACGATGACGCTTGCACCGAGCAGCACCGCCGTCGTCAGCGCGCCTATTGCGCCCAATGCGCGCACCCCGACAACCACGGTGACCGCGGTCAGCAGCGCACCTCCCAGCAGGCGCTCACCGGCCGATGCTTTGCGCGGGAACAGCAACGCGCTGAACCCGATCGCCGTGACGGCGGCCGACGCGAGGGCGATCGGCAGCGCCCACGCCATCAGGACACCCGCTCGACGGTCATTCGCCTGAACCCTCCGCCACCGATCTGCATGAATACAATCTCACGTGTTGTCCGAACAACTCGCTACCGCACTGCGTCGCTACTCATCGAGGCTCACGCCGCCGCCGACGCCTGCCGTCAGCGTGCTCATCCACCTTGCTGTGCTTGTGTGTTGGGTGGCGCTGTTCCTGAATGCCTTCGGCAGGGGCGGGCTGTTCGCATGGTCGGTCGGGTTGGCCTACCTCGCCTATGACACGGTTTTGGTCGGCTTCACCGCCTGGCAGATCCGTGATCTCATCTCGACGGGTGACAGCCATCGCGCGGAGGCGGCCGTCCGCCTCAGCCTGTCGGTACTGATAGCGGTGCACAACGAGGCGGCCGTGCTGCCCGCGACGGTCGGGGCGTTGCTCAGTCAGGACGACCCACCCGACGAGATCGTCGTCGCCGACGACGGTTCCACCGACGCCACCGCCGAGGTGTTGCGCGCTGAGTTCGGCCTAGTGGAACCCGACGTCGGCGCGAAATCGACCGTGACGCACGGGACGACGTCAATCGTGTGGCTGCGACTGTCCCACGGAGGAAAAGCTCGGGCGCTCAATGCGGCGATCACCGCGACAGATACCGATATCATGGTCACCGTGGACGGCGACACGCTCCTCGAGCGGCCGGCCATCGGTGTTGTGCGTCAAGCATTCTCGCGTGATCCGAATCTGGCGGGCGTAACCGGCATCATCACACCGGTGTGCCGGCCCACGTTCGTCGGGCGGATCTGGCAGTTCTTCCAGACATACGAATACGTCCGAAACTTTCTCGGCCGCTATGCGTTCATGCGGATCGACTGCCTGCAACTGATATCGGGTGCGTTCGCGGGCTTTCGGCGCGAACATGTCGTCGAGCTCGGCGGCTTCGACGAGGTCTGCATGGTCGAAGATTACGAGCTGGTGCACCGGCTGCGCCGGTATGCGGGAGAACATGGGCTGCCATGGAAGTTCGAGGTATTGGGCGGTGCGCAGGCCCGCACCGAGGCGCCCGGTTCGGTGGCGGCCTTCCTGCGGCAGCGACGCCGTTGGTTCGGCGGCTTCCTGCAGACGCAGTGGTGGTACCGCGCGATGACGGGCGACCGACGCATGGGTCGACTCGGCACCGTGATGCTGCCCATCAAGGCCGTCGACACCCTCACGCCGATCTTCGGACTCGTGGCCTTCGGACTGCTGATCGGTTACGCGGTGACAAGGCAAACCGACATACTCGGTCCGGTGCTTCTCGTCGTCGCGGGAAAGCTCGCCATCGACGTGGTTTTCGGGGTGTGGGCCATGCGCCGCTACCGATGGTGGGTCGGCGACCCCGGCCGCGGGAGCCTCGTCGGTATCACCCTGATGACGATCGTCGAACCGGTCACATTCCGGTTGATGCTGCATGGCGGCGCGCTTTTGGGGTGGTTCGCTTTCCTCAGCGGCGGGCAGCGTTGGGGCCGTCAGCACCGCTTCGGGCTGCGCGGCACCCACAACGCCCCAGACCAGTAGCTATCGTGGCTCCCGCCACTTCTGCCTCATCGTGGCTCGCGCCACATGGGCCACATCGAGGGCCCCCCATCCGGCAACTTGATCTCCCCCATCACCTCGAATCCGAACCGCAGATAGTAGGACTCGTTGCGCGGGTTGCTGTTCTCGAGATACGCAGGCACACCTTCGGCGTCGCAGCGGTCCAGGCGCGAACGCATCAGCGCCTGCCCGAAACCCGCACCGCGCACCGACGGGTCGCTGCCGATCACCATCAGATACCAATGCGGTTCCTCGGGATGGTGCTCTTCCATCAGCTCCATCACCTGCATGCTGGCCTGCGCCCGCGAGCGAAACGCCCACAGCATCACGGGCATCATCGCGAGCTGTTCGAACCAGCCGGCCTTGCGCTGACCCGGCGGATCCCACAGCGTGGCCGCACCAACCGAGCCGTCGCGCCGGGCGACCTCAGACCCCGCGCGGGGCAGGAAATGATGTCGCGCAAGACCGGAGAAGGCCCGCGTCAGCGATTTGAGCCGGGTCCGGTCGTCGGGCAGCATCCATGACATCACCGGGTCGTCGTAGAACGCGCGCGCCAGCACCGTCGCCATACCGCCCACCTGACGCCGCTGAGCAGGCTCGACCTCGATGTCAGCCACGGGTGATGTAGGCCTGCAGCTGCTCCTGCTGGGCTTCGAGCTCTTCCATCCGCGTTTTCACGACGTCGCCGATGCTCACGATTCCGGCGAGCCGGCCGTTCTCCATGACGGGGATGTGCCGGACCCGCTTCGTGGTCATCAGCGCGCTGAGACTGTCGACAGTGTCGTTCAGGCTGCATGTCGCCACGAACGAGGTCATGATCTCCGACACCGGCTGCCGCAGCAGCTCGGCGCCGCGCTGCTGCAACGCCCGCACGACATCGCGCTCGGAGACGATGCCGATCACTCCGTCGGGCGAGACCACCACCATCGCGCCGATGTTGTGCACAGAAAGCTCGGTGAGCAGCCCGGATACCGACGTCTCCGGGGTGATGGTCGCCACCGACGCACCCTTGTTCCGCAATACGTCCGCGATCCGCATCGTTGCCTCCGCTCATGACCTGCCTCACATCAGGCTATGTCCGAGTCGCGCTGCGCGAAAGCTTTTGGCATCGGTGTCCCAAAAAACGCTGAAAGCTCCCTGTGAAGGAATAGAACGGTGGTACCCGCCGCTGCACCTTCTTGTCTCTCGCTAGGTTCAGACCGTCGACATGAAATGGAGAACCATGACTACTCCGCACTCCGCGCCCACCGTCACTCTGGGTGACGAATTGAAGGTCAGTGCAATCGGTTTCGGTGCGATGGCGCTGACGCCGGTCTACGGCGAGGTGGACGACGCGGAGTCGCTTGCGACGTTGCATCGCTGCCTGGACCTCGGTGTCACCTTCATCGACACCGCCAACATCTACGGCAACGGCAGCAACGAGCGGCTGATCTCTCAGCTTCTGGCCGATCGTCGCGACGAGGTCACGCTGGCCACCAAGTTCGGCATCGTCGGCAACCCGGCCGATCGCGCGGCGGGCCAGCTCGTCGCGCGCGGTGACGCCGCCTACGTCCGCCAATGCATCGACGAGAGCCTACAGCGGCTGCAGACCGAGGTCGTCGACCTCTACTACATGCACCGACGCGATACGAGCGTGCCGATCGAGGAAACGGTCGGCGCCATGGCCGAACTGGTGGCCGCGGGCAAGGTTCGCCACCTCGGGTTGTCGGAGGTGACGGCCGATGAACTGCGGGCCGCCGTCGCGGTGCATCCCATCGCGGCAGTGCAGAGCGAGTGGTCGATCTGGAGCCGTGACGTCGAGACCAACGTCGTGCCGGCCGCCGCCGAGCTCGGTGTCGGGTTCGTTCCGTATTCGCCCCTGGGCCGCGGCTTCCTCACCGGAACCATCAGCGCCGTCGACGACCTGCCTGCCACGGACTTCCGCCGGAAAATGCCCCGGTTCAGCGACGACGCCTTCGACTCCAACCTCGCGGTCGTCGAACTCGTGAAGTCGGTGGCAGAACAACAGAATGCGACACCGGCGCAGGTGGCACTGGCCTGGCTGCGGTACCGCGCCCAGACCCTCGGAGTGGCCGCGGTGCCGATCCCCGGAACCCGCCGGGCGGCGCGGGTCGAGGAGAACCTCGGCTCGCTGTGGGTGACGTTGACACCGCAACAGATCGAAGCATTGGACGCTGCGGCGGCGACGGTGACGGGTCAGCGCTTCGCCAACCTGGGGTGGGTGTCCGCCGGCCGCGAATAGGCGCGGTCGCCTCACCGAGCCGGTGTACCTGGCCCAGCGATTCAGGTATATCTAGCCCCATGATTGAGGTCACGCTGCTCGGTACCGGAAGCCCCATCCCCGATGCGAACCGGGCGGGTCCATCCACCCTGGTGCGAGCGGGTGGTCAGACCTTCCTGGTCGACTGCGGCCGCGGTGTGCAGCAACGGCTGACCGCCGCGGGAAGCAGCGCAGGCGCGCTGACCGCACTGCTGTTGACGCATCTGCACAGTGACCACATCGCCGATCTCGGTGACCTGATCATCACCCGCTGGGTCTCCAACTTCACCCCCGAACCCTCCCCACTGCTGATCATCGGCCCTCCCGGTACCGCCGAGGTGGTCGACGCCACGCTCAAGGCGTTCGGATTCGACATCGGGTACCGCATCGCTCATCACGCGGACCTCAACTCGCCGCCGCCGGTGGAGGTGCGCGAATACACCGACGGCCCGGTGTGGGATCACGACGGTGTACAGATCCGGGTGGCACCGACCGATCACCGTCCGGTGGCTCCCACCATCGGTTTCCGCGTCGAGCACGCCGGTGCCTCCGTGGTTCTGGCCGGCGACACCGTGCCGTGTGAAAGCCTCGACGCCCTGGCATCCGGTGCAGGTGCGTTGGTGCACACGGTGATTCGCAAGGATCTGATCGACGCCATGCCCATGCAACGCATCCGCGATATCTGCGATTACCACTCCTCCGTCGAGGAGGCCGCCACCACCGCGGCACGGGCCGGGGTCGGCATCCTGATCCTCACCCACTACGTGCCCGCGATCGCGCCCGGCCAAGAAGACGAGTGGCGTGCATTGGCCGCAACCGCGTTCGACAGACAGATCGAGGTGGGCGACGACCTGCACCGCGTCGAGGTCCATCCCGGGGTATGCACCAAACCCAGTAGGTAACGCACGGTCAGGCCAGGCGGGTGATCTCCACGACGACGTCGAGGTCGGTCGAACCTTCGCCGGAGTAGATGCCTTTGAGCGGGCTGACATCCGAATAGTCCCGGCCGACTCCGACGCTGACGTACTGCTCGTTGATCTCGGAGTCGTTGGTGGGGTCGTAGTTCCACCAGCCGCCCGTCCACGCCTGTATCCACGCGTGACTCTGGCCGTCGATGGTCTGGTCGATCTTGGCCTTCTTGTTCGGATGCAGATACCCCGACACATAGCGACTGGGAATTCCCATGCTGCGCAGCAGGATCAGCGTCAGATGGGCGAAATCCTGGCAGACACCCTTGCCTTCGCGGTGCGCGTCCAGCCCCGAGGAGTGCACACCAGTGGTTCCCGGCACGTATTCGAGTTCGCTGTGCACCCAGTTCGCCGCGGCGATGACGGCTTCGTGAGGGTCGTGGTACTTGGCGATGCGTTGCCCTACCCGCGCGATCCGCTTACTGGTCGGCGTGTAGTCCGTCGGGCTGAGCACTTCGTCGAACTTGTCGACGACCGCTTCCGAATGCAGGTCCTCCCAACCGACTTCCGTCTTGGGCATGTCGTCGCGATCGGTCTCCACCACCGACGACGACGTCACCTCCAGCTCGGTGTGTGGAGCGTGCAGGTCGAACGCGGTCACCGCGGTGCCCCAGTAGTCGACGTAGCGGTATGACCTTGTCGCGGGGATGGTCTCGACGCGGTTGAGAATGACGTTCTGGCGCGAATCCGATCGTGGCGTCAACCTCGCCTCGTTGAAGGACGCCGTCACCGGCGACTTGTATGCGTAGCCGGTGGAATGCACCACCCTCAGCCGCCACATCAGATTTCACCCTCCTCGATGACCAGCGGGCCGTGGCGGCCTGCGTCTGTCCACGCGACCCACGGCGCAGAATGGAAGTACTCCAATGCCAACGCATCTCCGACATCGGCACACGTCTTCTGCAGCCCGGCCAGGCGTTGTTCGAGCGATTCGAGGAGCATCCCCGGCTGCAGGAATTCCAGCTCGCTACGCGCACGGCCCAGCAACCGCTGCGTCTCCGCGGTGGCGCCGACACGGTTGTGGGCCCGGTGATGCAGTTCGTCGAGGCTGTGCTCGGCCAGCCGCAGCGAATACATAACGGACCGCGGGAAAAGCCGGTCGAGAAGCATGAACTCGACGACTCGGCCGGCGTCGAGCACACCACGGTAGGTGCGCAGGTAGGTATCGTGCGCACCCGCAGAGCGCAGCACGGTAACCCAGGCGGGCGACGACGCGCTGTCGCCGACGCGGGCCAGCAGCAGCCGCACGGTCATGTCGACCCGTTCGATCGCGCGGCCCAGCACCATGAACCGGTATCCGTCGTCACGGCTGAGCGTCGAGTCCGCCAACCCGGCGAACATCGCGGCGCGCCCTTCGACAAACGACAAAAACTCGTGGGGTCCAAGACGTTTCGCGGCGCGCTCACGTTCGGCAAGCGCGTTGTAGGTGGTGTTGAGGCACTCCCACATCTCGGTCGAGGTGACTTCGCGGGCGCCGCGGGCGTTCTCGCGCGCGGCAGAGATGGCCTCGACGATGGAACATGCCCCGGACGTGTCGCGGCCGAACGCGACGATGTCGGTCAGCGACCACACGTCCAACGGCTGTGCGGGTGGGTCGATGCCCAGCACGCGCAGCAGTGTCCGCGATGTCTGGTCGGGATCGACGCTGGAGTCCTCCAGCAGCTGGTGGACGGTCACGTCGAGAATGCGGGCGGTGTCGTCGGCGCGCTCGACGTAGCGTCCGATCCAGTACAGCGATTCAGCGTTGCGGGCCAACATCATTGGCTCCTCATCTGTTGCTGTTGCTGTTGCTGTTGCTGACCCGATTGCCCGTTCGTCGAACTCTGCGACTGCTGTTGCTGTTGCTGTTGTGAGCTCTCCGACCCGTTGTCGCTCTTCGGCGCCTTGGGTGCCTTCGGTAGTGACCGGACCACTTCGGCGGCGGCGAGTTCGCGGTCGGCCACCGAGGCCCGCGAGGCCAGCACCCAGGTGTCCTTCGATCCGCCGCCCTGACTGGAGTTGACCACCAGCGACCCTTCCGGCAGCGCGACGCGGGTCAGTCCGCCGGGAAGGACCCAGACCTCGTCGCCGTCGTTGACGGCGAACGGGCGCAGGTCGACGTGCCGGGGCGCCAGACTGTCGCCGATCTGGGTGGGGACGGTGGACAGCTGAACCACCGGCTGAGCGATCCAGCCGCGCGGGTCGTTGCGGATCTTCTTGGTGATCGCGGCGCGTTCCTTTTCGGAAGCGTCGGGGCCGAACACGATGCCGTATCCGCCGGATCCTTCGACCGGTTTGATGACGAGCTCGCCCACCCGGTCGAGGACCTCTTCGCGTTCGTCGTCGAGCCAGCAGCGGTAGGTGTCGACGTTGGCCAGCAGCGGCTTCTCACCCAGGTAGTACTCGATGATCGTGGGCACGTACGTGTAGACGAGCTTGTCGTCGCCGACGCCGTTGCCGACCGCGCTGGAGATCACAACGTTGCCCGCGCGTGCGGCGTTGAGCAGACCTGCGACGCCCAACACCGAGTTGGGATTGAACTGCATCGGATCGAGGAAGTCGTCGTCGATGCGCCGGTAGATGACGTCGACCTGACGTTCGCCCTCGGTGGTGCGCATGTAGACGGTGTTGTCGCGGCAGAACAGGTCGCGCCCCTCGACGAGTTCGACGCCCATCTGGCGGGCGAGCAGCGAGTGTTCGAAGTACGCCGAGTTGTAGACGCCGGGCGTCAGCACGACGACCGTCGGGTCGGCCTCGTTCGAGGCGGCTGCGTTGCGCAGCGCCCGGAGCAGATGCGACGAGTAGTCGCCGACGGCGCGCACCCGGTGGGTCGCGAACAGATTCGGGAAGACGCGCGCCATGGTGCGCCGGTTCTCCATCACGTAGGAGACGCCGGATGGCGACCGCAAGTTGTCCTCCAGGACGCGGAACGACCCCTGCGCGTCGCGCACCAGGTCGATGCCGGCGACGTGGATGCGCACGCCGTTGGGCGGGTTGATCCCGGCGGCCTGCCGGTGGAAGTGCTCGCACGAGGTGACCAGCCGGCGCGGGATGACGCCGTCGCGCAGGATCTCCTGCTCGCCGTAGATGTCGTCCAGGTAGGCCTCGAGCGCCTTGACCCGCTGGGTGATGCCCTTCTCCAGCCGGGTCCACTCGGCAGCCGAGATCACCCGGGGGACGAGGTCGAGGGGGAACGGCCGCTCCTGGCCCGACAGCGAGAAGGTGATGCCCTGGTCGACGAAGGCACGCCCCAGGGCCTCGGACCTGGCCGCTAACTCCGAGGCGTCAGACGGTGCCAGCTCAGCGAATATGCCCTTGTAGGGGCCCCGCACGTTGCCCTGCGCGTCGAACATCTCGTCGAAGGCCTTCGCATACGACCCCAGGTTGTTGTAGCCACCGAAAACGCCTTCATGGCGGCGGGGCTTGGGGGACCGGGCGCGCGACGACCGAGTGCTGTCGGCTGGCAGGGTTCGCAGACTCACCTTTGACATGCTGCACCAACTGTCGCGTTCCGGCAGGCCAGCGCGCTCACTTTGGGCAATTACCCATCACGCTGGTAATCTGAACCCTCGCTGCCCGCAGGTCGGGCGCCACCAGTCTTTGCAACAAGCCAACCTGGATTTACGAAGGAAAACACGCGTGGCCAACATCAAGTCGCAGGAAAAGCGCATCAAGACCAACGAGCGCCGCAGACTGCGCAACAAGTCGGTGAAGTCGTCGCTTCATACGGCGGTCCGCGGATTCCGGGCAGCCGTCGAGTCCGGCGACAAGGACAAGGCCGGCGAGTTGCTGGTCTCGACCAGCCGCCAGCTCGACAAGGCCGCCAGCAAAGGCGTGATCCACAAGAACCAGGCCGCCAACCGCAAGTCGGCGCTGGCCCGCGCGTTCAACAAGATCTGAGCCCGCTCAGCCCTGGGCGAGTTCGGCGACCTTCCGCACCGCTGACTCCAACGCGTAGTCGGCGTCCGCTGCGGCTCCCTTGACGTCCGCATTCAACGCTGCGACCAGTCGCACCGCCTCCGCGACCGACGCGCGCGACCACCGTCTCGCCTGCTTCTGCGCTTTCTGCACGCGCCACGGCGGCATGCCCAGTTCGGCGGCCAGCCGGTAGGGATCTCCGGACAGTGGTGCCACCCGGGCGATGGTGTGCACGGCCTCGGCCAGAGCATCAGCCAATACGACCTGGGGCTCGCCGCTCATCATGGCCCACCGCAGCGCCTCAGCAGCGCCCGCGACGTCACCTACGACCGCCTTGTCGGCGATGTCGAAACCCTTCACCTCGGCCTTGCCGGAGTGGTAGCGGCGCACGGCGGCGGCGTCCACCTCGCCGTCGGTATCGGCGACCAGTTGCGAGCACACCGAGGCCAGGTCGCGGATGTCGGACCCCACCGCGTCGAGCAGCGCGGTCACTGTGTCGTCGCTGACCTTGACCTTGTGCGCACGGAACTCGCGCCGGACGAAGTCGGCGCGCTCGGCGAACTTGGTGATGCGGGCGCAGGGGTGAACCTCTGCACCCATGCTTTTGAGCTTGTCGGCCAGGGCCTTGGCGCGACCGCCGCCCGAATGGGCGACGATCAGCACGGTTCCCGGCGGCAGGTCGGCGGCGACGTCGGAAATGAGCGCAACGGCGTCCTTGCCCGCGTCGGCTGCGGACTCCAGCACGATCACCCGTTCCTCGGCGAACAATGATGGGCTGAGCAGTTCGGCGAGCTCGCTGGTGCTGACCTCGCCGGCACGCATCCGGTCTACCGGGACTTGGGTCTCATGCGGGCCGGTGCCTGCGTGCTTACGAACGGCGCGGAGCACACTCGACACCGCGCGTTCGACCAGAAACTCTTCGTCCCCGAGCACCAGGTGCAGGCGTGCCGCGTCCTCACTCACCCCACGATCGTGTCATGTCCACCCGACAGACCCGACACCGTCCACGCCAGCCCGACCACGACCGCCACGCATACACCGATCCGTGTCCATCGCCACCGCCACATCACCACCGCGGCTAGTCCCCCTGCACCGACGGTGACGGCGCCCGGCAGTCCGGACGGCACGGAGAGCGCGGCGCCCGGGACCTTCGCCGCCCACCTGGCGACCGTTGACAGCCACCACAATTCGGGTCCGGTGAACCGGATCAGCAGATCCGCACCGGCGGGCCAGACCGGGCAAAGGGCCGCGGCGGAGGTCCCGAGGACGGTGATGGGTGGGATCATCGCGGCGACGGCCAGGTTGGCAGCGACCGACACGACGCTGAACCTTCCTGAGATGCCGGCGATCAGCGGTGCGGTCACCAGTTGGGCGGCTATCGCGACGCACACCGCATCGGCGAGCGGCTTGGGCCAGCCGCGGTCGACCAGGCGCCGCGACCATGCCGGTGCGATGACGACCAGCGCTGCAGTCGCCGACACCGACAGCGCGAAACCCACGTCGACGGCCAGCTCCGGCGAGGCGACCATCAACGCCAGGACCGTCGCCGACAAAGCCGGAAGTGCTTGGCGGCGACGGTGCGACACCACCGCCAACAACGTGACCGCACCCATGATCGCGGCGCGCAGCACACTGGCCGACGGCTGCACGACGATCACGAACACGAGCAACACGAACGCCGCCAGCACGGCGGCCGCACGCGGACCGACCAGCCCGGCACTCAACAGCACCGCGCCGCACACGATGGTCACGTTCGCGCCTGATACGGCAGTCAAATGGGTCAACCCCGACGCGCGAAACTCCGCCGTGGTCTGCTGCGAGAGGGCCGACGTGTCACCCAGCACCAACGCGGGCAGCATCGCCGCCTGATCGGCTGGTAGCGCACGCCGCGCCGCCTCGGCGAACGCGGTGCGGATTCCATGCGCGGCTCGGTACAGCGTTGCCGCTTCGCCCCACGTCGGCCGACCAGTCGCCGACAGCACCGCAACCGTGAGGTCGGACCGTGTCGGCCGGCCGACTTGCGCCCGAAAGCCGACAGGACGGCCGGCGGCGAGCCCCGAAAAGGTTTGGGCCGAGCCGAATACGACGACCCTGCCCGTCGCGTCGTGTCCGTCGAGCGTCCTCACGGACGCACGAAACATCGTCCGGTTGCCGCCCAGCCGCCGTGGGCTTTCGGTCGGTGTGACCTCGACGGTGGCGAGCGTGCCGTAGCGCTGGGTGATCGGGTTCTGCCGCAAGGCATCGACGCGCAGCCCGATCGAGATCGCGAACGCCACGCCGACCACGACCACCGCGACCACCCCCGCACCGATGGCGCGATCATCCGTGTCCTCACCGCGGCCACGCCGCCACCACCCCACCACCCCGGTGACCGCGACCCCCACCGCCAGTGCGATCACCGAACCCGGTATCTGCCACAGGATTCCGGCCGCCGTCACCGACCAGCCGGTTATCGCCGCCGGAACCAGACGCAGGTCGAATCTTGTGCCGCCCGCATCCACCGGTGTCACACATGGACGCGATCGCGAAGCTTGTCCAGCCGCGCCGGCCCGATGCCGTCGACATCACCGAGTTGGTCAACGCTGCTGAAGCGTCCGTTCGCGTCCCGCCAGGCCACAATCGCGGCCGCGGTCACCGGGCCGACTCCGGGCAGCGTGTCCAGCTGCTCGACGGTCGCGGTGTTCAGGTCAACCGAGTCCGGCGGTGCGTCGGCGGTTCCCGAGGCCGGAGGCTCCGCGGACGACGCGGCCGGGCTCGCACCGGGGCTGACCGAGCTGCCCATGACCGTCGGCTCTCCCGGTGCGGGCGCGATGCCGACGACGATTTGCTCACCGTCAGCGAGGCGTCTGGCCATGTTCAGATCCACCAGATCGGCGCCATCGAGCGGGCCGCCTGCGGCGGTGAGCGCGTCCGCGATCCGGGCGCCGGGATCCAGCGTGACCAGCCCGGGCTTACCCACCAGGCCGACCACGCTGACGACCACCGGCTGGTCTGGCGCCGGCGCGCCGGCGGGTGGTTTCGGACTCGCCGACGAGACCATTTGCACCGGTGGCAGTTTGGCCGACGCCACGGGCGGAGATTCGTCACGTGCCAGCGTGAACAGCGTCACCAGCACCGCAACGACGCCGACCCCGCCCAACGCGACGACTCCGGCACGTCCAGGATCGGCTCGTATCGCCGCCACCCAACTCGACGGGCCATCCGACTTTGATTCGGGCAACCATCGGGACAACAACGTGTCCGGCTGCGGCTCGGCATCGGTGCCGGTCTCGGGTTCACTCTCGGAGCCGAGACGCCGGTGAAGCCGCTCGCTAGGCAATTCCGTTCGCATGAGCCGAAGGTAGGCGTGAACGCCGACCGACTCCGCCGCGCTCGGGGACACGCGGGCGCAACTGGGGATCAAATGGCGGTTGTGGATAACCGCGTTGTCTACGATGGATTTCCGGCGTCCGCGTCACAGGGCAATCGCGGCACACAGGGAGTGCAATATGGATCGTCGTGCGCCGATGATCGCTGCTATTGCGTTCGCGGTGCTGTACGGCGTTGCGCTGCTGGCAATTCCGAAGCTGCCCGGCATCGACAAGCCCGGATACGACATCGTTTCCCACATCGAAGAGCACTCAGGGGCATTGCGCGCGCAGGCCTTGTTGCTGGCGTTCGGCTCGCTGGCGTTGGTGGTGGTGCTCGGGTATGCGCGCGAGCGGCTGACGGGCCCGTCTAGCTACGTGTTCACCATCGGCGCCGCGGCGGTGCTGATCCAGGTGTTCGTCGCGACGTGGTTCACCGCGGGACTTGCTCTGCACCCTGGACAGCTCGGCTCCGCCACCGCACGCACGATCGCCGACGTCGTGACCATGTGGGGCCCGCTGCGGACGATCGCGGGGATCATGGTCGCGATACCGATCCTGGTGGCTGCGAACGCCGGACACTTCCCACGGTGGCTGGGGACCGCCGCCGCGGTCTTCACGGTCGAGCAGCTGATCGAAACGATCACCATCATCGGTCCCCCTGCAAGTTTCATCTCGCCAGGCGGCCCCATGAATGCCTATCTCGGTGCGCCGCTGTTCATCCTGTTCTTCCTGGCTCTCGGCGTCGCGTTGTCATTGGAGCGACAACGTGACGGTCAGCGTGCGATCGAGGCACCCCCAGGCTCGGGTGACGAACCGGAGGATGAACCGGAAACAGCAGAGAATGCCGAAAAGGTGAACGAACCGGCGGAATGATCGGCCAGCCGACGCGTGCCGAGCGGCAGGCCGTTCGAGATTTATAAACGCACCAGGGTGAAGGGGTATGTAAAGGTGCCTCCGGGGGCACCGTCACAGCCCGTCGCGAAGTGCGATTCAAGAACGCCCGTTCTCGTCTGTGCATCCCATGTATAGACGTCCCGCGTCGGAATGACGGGGCCGTAATACACATTGCCGCAGCGCAATCCGTCAGGTACATCAACGACCAGCGTGTACTTCCCATCGACGAGGTTGGCGTCTCCACTGTAGGGATATGCCTTCGCGATGGGTTGCGGTATCGCTTGGACGTGCACGCATTCGCCGGGGCATCTGGACATCGCCCACAACCAGGTGTGGAAGTCATACCTGCCTTCGACGTTCATCTGGAAGTTGCCGTAGACGGTGTCGGCATGGGCGCTCGCGGGATGGATCAGAGCGCAGGAGGTGACGACGATGGCTATGAACTGCAGCACGGTTTTCACGACGGCCTCCAGACGATTCAGCATTATGGTCGCTGGCCTAGACGTCATGCGAGTGGTCACGTCCCTGCTAACGGGACAATTCGTCAGGCTCGGCCCGTAATCCGCCGGCATTCGACTGAGGCCAGTCCTCGATTGTCGTGAGATCGACGGCGCCTGGGTTTCTCACGCGCGCAATGGCAAGGATGGTGACACCACCGCAGCCCGCGGCCAGTACCGCCAACGGCGTGCTGCGAACATCGCCAGCCAGTACAACGCTCGCGAGAAGTGGAGTCAACCCGCCCCCGATGAGCGCGGCAAGCTGGTATCCCATCGAAATTCCCGTATAACGAACGCTCGTTCCGAACATCTCTGACAGCAATACCCCCAGCGGCGCGTACATCGCGGACTGCAACACCTGACCAAGGACCATGGCGATGAAGAGCATCGGCACCGAGCGACTGTCGACCAACGCGTACATCGGCCAAGCGAAGACAACAATGCCAACGGCGCCTACAAGAATGATTGCGCGCCTGCCGAAGCGGTCAGAGATGGCGGAGAACATCGGAATGGCGACGAGCGCAGTCAACGACAAGAGCAGCACGCCGGTCATGGCGTCCGACGCGTCATAGCCGATCGTCGTGACATAGCTGATCATGTAGGTGCTGAGCAACGCCGTCAAAGCAAAGGGGCCGATGCCCACTGCCCACGCAAGGAGAAACTGTGACGGTTGGCGTAAGACTTTCATCAGAGGAATGCGTTCCGGAGCGGTAACTTCGTGGAACGCCGGGCTTTCAGGAATGCTGACGCGGATATAGAGGCCCGCCACCAGCAGTACAGCGCTGAGCAGGTATGGGATGCGCCATCCCCACGACAGCAAATCGTCCTCGGGCAGCCATGTGACAATCGTGACGACCACTGTGGCGAGGAGCGCCCCGATGGGAGACCCCATCTGCACCAACCCATTCCAGAATCCCCGACGCGTCGGTTGCGCGTGTTCGGCCGCCATGAGCGTCGCCCCGCCCCACTCACCGCCGAGTGCCACACCCTGGATGACACGCAGTACGACAAGTAGCACGGGCGCCGCAGCACCGATCGCGTGGTAGCCCGGCAGCAGCCCGATCAGGAAGCTGGAGATGCCCATCAACGTCATTGTGAGAACGAGGACCGACTTGCGACCGAGGCGATCACCGAAGTGACCGAACAGGATTCCCCCGATGGGCCGCGCTACATATCCGGCCGCGAACGTTCCGAACGAGGCGATCGTTGCGACCGCCGGGTCGGAGTTCGGAAAGAACACCTTGCCAAACACCAATGCAGCAAGGCTCGCATAGATCAGGAAGTCGTAGTACTCGATCGCGGTGCCGATGAGGCTTGATACGCCGACCCGACGAAGCACCGCCGATGTCGGCTGTTCCCCTCGATTCCCAGCGGACATGGCTTTGGCTTTACTCCCACGAAGGCAGGCGGGCCTGATACGTCCGTTATATCTTCCCCGCCGACTCCCGTAGCTGCTCGATGCCGCTCACCGGGAGACCCGATTGTTCCCTAGCTGTCGCAGTGCGCAGGATGGCGGGTGATGAAGCACGCAATCGACAAGTCTCAGGCCGCGGTTGATGGGTGGTTCGCTACCGATGAGTCGGGTGCGGCGTATCTGATCGGCGGTAAGTGTCATGAGTGTGGGACGTTTGTGTTCCCGCCGCGTGCCAACAACTGTCCCAACCCGGCCTGTGAGGGTGACGAGTTGGCGCAGGTGCCGTTGTCGCGGCGCGGGACGCTGTGGAGCTACACCGAAAACCGTTATGCCCCACCACCTCCCTACCCCGCACCTGACCCGTTCGAGCCGTTCGCGGTGGCCGCAGTCGAGTTGGCCGACGAGGGTCTGATCGTGTTGGGCAAGGTCGTGGAGGGCACACTGGCCGCCGACCTGAAGGTCGGCATGCCGATGGAGCTGACCACCATGGCGCTGTACGTCGATGACGACGGCGTCGAACGCGTCGTACACGCCTGGAGGATCGCCTCATGAGCCCTGAACCGGTCTACATCCTGGGTGCGGGGATGCATCCGTGGGGCAAATGGGGCCGCGACTTCACCGAATACGGCGTCGTGGCCGCGCGCGCCGCGCTGGCCGACGCCGGCCTGCACTGGCGCCAGATCCAGCTCGTCGCCGGTGCCGACACCATCCGCAACGGCTATCCGGGGTTCGTCGCCGGGGCGACGTTCGCCCAAAAGCTGGGCTGGAACGGCGTCCCGGTCACCTCCAGCTACGCCGCGTGCGCCAGCGGTTCACAAGCCTTGCAGAGCGCCCGCGCCCAGATCCTGGCCGGCTTGTGCGACGTCGCGCTGGTCATCGGCGCCGACACCACCCCCAAAGGGTTTTTCGCCCCGGTCGGCGGTGAACGCAAAAACGACCCCGACTGGCAGCGCTTCCATCTGATCGGGGCCACCAACACGGTGTACTTCGCGCTGCTGGCGCGCCGGCGCATGGACCTCTACGGCGCCACACTCGAGGATTTCGCCCAGGTGAAGGTCAAAAACGCCCGCCACGGCCTCAACAACCCCAACGCCCGCTACCGCAAGGAAAGCTCGGTCGACGACGTGCTGGCCAGCCCGGTGGTCTCTGATCCCCTACGGCTGCTCGACATCTGCGCCACCTCCGACGGCGCAGCCGCAGTGATCGTGGCCAGCAAGTCGTTCACCGAAAAACACCTCGGTACCGTCGCCGGGGTGCCCTCAGTGCGCGCGATCAGCCTGCAAACCCCGCAATACCCCCAGCACCTACCCGAACTACCCGACATCGCCACCGACTCCACCGCCGCAGCACCCGCCCCCCAGCGAGTCTTCAAAGACCAAATCCTCGACGCCGCCTACACCGAAGCCGGGATCGGCCCCCAAGACCTCAGCCTGGCCGAGGTCTACGACCTCTCCACCGCCCTGGAACTGGACTGGTATGAGCACCTCGGGCTGTGCGCCAAAGGCGAAGCCGAACAACTGCTGCGCAGCGGCGCCACCACCATCGGCGGCACCATCCCGGTCAACCCCTCAGGCGGGCTGGCCTGCTTCGGCGAAGCCATCCCCGCACAAGCAATCGCACAAGTCTGCGAACTCACCTGGCAACTCAAAGGCCAAGCCACCGGACGCCAAGTCGAAAACGCCACCGTCGGCATCACCGCCAACCAAGGCCTATTCGGACACGGCTCCTCAGTCATCGTCGCCCGCTAACCCGACCTTCGGAGCGCCGAGACTACGGTTTCTGACGACCTTTCAGCCGAATCCCGTCACAAACCGTAGTCTCGACGGCCCACGGTTGGCCCGACGCCGGTCCTCGATATCCCGCTGAACGGATCATCGACCCCGGCACCCGTGTATCGGTTCTACTCTGTTCTGTTAACGGTTTTCCTGGCCTAAGGAGCGGTCGATGCGGGTTATGCGAGTCGCCATCGCGGCACTGGCGATGGGAGTCGTCGGACTCGAATCCACGCCCACCGCAATCGCTTCGGACGACGAGTGGGGGCTGAATGGCACCTACATCGCGACCTCAAACGGTGAGTACGCGAAGAAGAATGAAGTTTTCCGGGAAGAGGCAAGCCTACGGAGCACGTGGACCATTTCGACGGAATGCAGCTATCCCACAGAGTGCACGGGCACGGTGGTCAGTGACTTCGGCTGGACCGCACCGATCTACAAGACCAGTGGCGTCTGGTACGTCAAGCACACAGTAGATAACTGGGAGCCGTGTCCGGATGGCACTGCTGAGCCGGGGCTGCAGGTCTTCAGATTCGTACCGGTCATCGAAGACGGCAGCATGACCGACCCGGGGTCGACAACGCTCGTAGGCGAGGATCAGACCACGGGGCCCAGTGGCGCATGCGGAATCAGCAAGCCGTTGTTCATCAGCATGCCGTTCAAGTTGGTGAAGACGGCTGACTGACCCAGAGCGGGTCAGCCGACCTTGAAGAAGTCCTGCCACGTCCGGGGACCGGCGGCCACCAAATCGGTCTGGCGGAACACCTTTCCGGCCGGAGTGGCGTACTGGCCCGTCTGCGGATCATAGGTGGCAAACGCGACCGACGGGCCGACCGCTTCGGGTTGAATCGATGCGCTCGGGGCCACTGGAGTGTTCTCACCAGCGATGGTCGGAGCTTGCGGGAGCATCGGGGACGACGGTAGTGGTACGGGCTGGGCGACTTCGGCCGGAGGCATGGGCGTGCCCTCGACCGGTGCGTAGATCCGCTCGTCAGAGTCGATCCTGTCGTCCGGCGGTACTCCTTGCGCGATCAAGTTGGGATCGATCGGATAGGGGCCAAGCGCGTGCTGGCGCAACGCCAAAGGCTCGAAAGGCTTGTCACTCTCGCATATTTCGACGGTCGGAGCCCGCTTACCGGGATGGCCCATACAGGGATAGTTTCGCGCACCGCGGACACCGATCGGCGAATCCTGCGGCAGTTTGCAATACAGCCCGTCGGGAGTGTCGACTATCGAAGTGTCTTCTGGCGATCGCCACATGTTGGGAGGGAGAAAGCCAACCGTGCACGCAGGCGGATCGTTCATCACCATCGTGAAGTCGCCCAACGCCATACCTGTGGGATTGTTCCGTGATACGCCGACCGTTTGCGTCGCAGCGACGTAGGGCGGCAGCAGCACGAGCAGTTGCTCGAGTGAGGCATGGTAGGTCACCCCGACCTCACCCAGCGCAACGAGATTCGCCAGCAGTACCGGCACCGTTGGCTTCACTTGGTTGAACAACCGCGATGCCTCGTCGGCTGCGCTCGGCCCGATCTCGAGGACAGTCCGGATTTGAGGATCGTTGGCGTCCAACTGGGCAGTGATTCCCGCGAGACTGCGCGCCCACGTCCGGATGGCGTCCGCGGACTGTACCTGGCCTTCCAACAGCGGCCGACTGTCGTCGATCAAGGTCCGTGTCCGCTCGGAAACGGTGTTGGCGTCGCCGATTACTTCGGCCGATGAGTCGAACAGCGAGCCCAGGTCATATGCCGCCCCGTCCAGGCCCTTGTACGACTCGTCGAGCAGTGCGCTGATCCTGTCTTTGGGGATGCTGTCGACCAGCGCGCTGACCTCGTCGAGCATCGGTCCGACCGCTTGCGGAATCGAGGTCTGCTGCTTCGGAATAACGCTGCCGTCTTGCAGATAGGGGCCTTCTGCGTTCGGGGGTGTCAGGTCGACGTACTGCTCGCCAACCGCGGACACACTGCGGACATGTGCCTGCGAGGATGCTGGAATTTTCGGCGATGTGTTCAGCGACAGGGTGGCGACGGCGCCCTCACGGGTCGGACGCACGTCCATGACTTTCCCGACCTGCACGCCGCGGTAGGTCACGTTCGAGAAGCGGTAAAGCCCACCAGTGCCGGGCAGTTCCAGTTTGACCGTGATGCGCCCGACCCCCAACAGAGTCGGTACCTGCATATAGCTCACCAACATCACCGCCACACCGATGACCGACGCGATGGTGAAGATGATCAGCTGATTTCGGACGAAGCGCGTCAGCATCAGTTACCTCCCTGCCCTGCCGACACTTCGGATTCCGAGACGGCCGCGACACCGGGTTCCGGTTCAGCGGTCGAACCATCGACTGTCCCCATAGTTGCCGCCGGATCACCATGGGACTGTGCGGATTCCACGAGTGGCGGAAGATCGGCCACTTCTTGCGGCTGCGCCGTGATCGGTGCCTTGAGCGGATCGAGAGTGTGCGTCAGATACCACGGATCGCCCGGCGCCGGCACCATCGGGGCGCCTTCCTGTCCCCACCGAGTGCCCAGGAACAGGCCTCGCTTGAGCCGCGGAATTGTGAAGTCGAAGATGATGAACTGATTCATGTAGTCGCCGCGGATGGCGCGGTCGATGAAGCTCTGCGTGTATGGGAACGTCGGCGCGTAGGTGAGCACCGTGCCCAAGTCCGGGCCCACATCTGCGAGAGCACGCAGGGTTGGCTCGAGGTTCTCGAGATTCCGCACGAGGTCCGCCTGCGAGTCGTGGATCAGTGCCGTGGCCGTATCACTGAAGCGGCCGAGCTTGGTCAGAGCTTCGGTGATTCTCGGCCGTTCCCTGATCAGCACGTCCAGCGCCGGCGGAATGCGTTTCAGTGCCGCGGCGAGCACATCGCGTTGAGCGGCAAAGGTGCCCGCGAGCCGGTCCATCGCGACGATCGATGCGTTGATGTCGTCACGTTGCGAATCGAGCATCCCGACAAAGTCATTCAACCGGATGAGCAGATCCCTGATCTGACTTTCGCGTCCGTTCAGAGCGGCATTGAACTCCCTGACGATGTCTCCGACCTGCCCCAGTCCCCCGCCGTTGACAATGACCGACAGCGAGGACAGCGTTTGCTCGGTCGACGGGTACGTCGAGGAGCGATTCAGATCAAGGGTCGCGCCGACCGGCAGAGCGCCGACGGGCGCTTGTCCCAACGGTGGATCCAGCGCCAGATGCATCGACCCCAGCAGGCTTGTCTGCCCTACTGTGGCGACCGCGTTGGCTGGTACCGCAACCCCCGGCCGAACCGATACCTCGACGTCGGCGTGCCAATTGCGGACCTTCATCTTTCTGACGGTGCCGACGACGACATCACCGATCAGGACTGGTGAGTTCGGTTCGAGCGTACCGACATTGGCGATTTGCACGTGATACACAACCGCGTCGTGACCACTTGCGACGGTCCCGGGCAACGGCAGCGAATTCAGACCTTCGAACGAACAGCCCGTGACGGTCAAGCAGATGCACGATGGTATTGCCAGCAGCCGACAGATGAACCTGCGTACGCTCGTCACGGCGTCGCCCCTGCCCCGTGCAACGCCGGGGGTTGTGCCGACACGGGAGCCTCGGCCGGCAGCAACATGTCCTCGAATTTCTTGACGTCCGGTACGGGCGCTGTGGGCACGCCGGGGGGAACCGGCGCGCCGGGGAACAGTGCCGGCGTCGGAGCTGCGGGCAGACCTGTCGGTGCATACACCCCTGGAGGCCCGGGCGGCGGACCGTTCCAGCCGGGAGGCGGCGGAACGTCGCCGGCACCGGTGTATGCCGAGACTGCCGGGGAGATCTCGGGCGGCAATGGGGCACCCCCGGTTCCGCCGGGCGCTAACGCCGGATCTGAGTAGATGAGATTGCCGGGACTCGGTGATTTTTGCAGGTACGCATTGAACGGCATTGGTAGGTAATTGAAATTGAGGAGGCGCAGAGCCGGGCCCAGATATTGCGAACAGAGTTTGGAGGTTTCCGGTGCTGTCGCGTTGTTGACTGCTCCGATGGCGGAGCAGATCAGTTGTACCGGGTTCGAGAAGTTCGACAGCGCGAACCCTCCGATCATGGTTCCGGTGTCGGGGTTATAGATGTTGTATCCGTTGCCGATCGCGTTCGGCGCAGCATGCAGCACGTTCTTCAGAGTCATCCGATTGTCGGCCAGGTTCTGCGTCACGCTCGCTAGGCGCTCGATCTGCTCGGCGGTCTGGTCGCGGCTGCCTGCGACGAATCGCTTCACCTCGCCGACGGCCTCCGACAGGTTCGTCAGTGCGCCGTCAAGGTCGGTTCTGCTGGCATCCACGATGCTGCTGACGGTTGCCAGGCGATCCTGGAACTGCACGATTTGAGTGTTGCTTTCGCGCAGCGCCGTAACGAATGTCTGAAGGCTCTTGATGATGTCAACGATGTTCCCGCTTCCGTCGGCAAGGATGCGGCCCACTTGGGAAAGCTGCGTTATCGTCTCGCGCAACTTGTCACCGTTACCGTCCATTGCTGCGGCCGAGCTGTCGATGAATCGACCAACCGATGTCGTGGAGACGTCACCGTCGGGGCCCAGGTCCGTTGCCAGCCGCATGAGTTGGTCTTTGACCTCGTCCCACTCGACGGGGATTGCGGTGCGATCCACACCGATGACCGCACCGTCCGGCATTGTCGGTCCGCTCGATTCGTACGCGGGCGCAAGCTGTACGTAACGCGCGGCGACCAGTTTTGAGCCACGATGACCGCCTTCGCATCAGCGGGGATCGGCACATCACGATCGACAGCGAGCCGGATTCGTGCTTGGGCCCCGTCCGGCTCGATGGAGCGAATCGTGCCCACCTTGACACCGGAAACCCGGACCTCGTCACCGGGATAGATTGCGGTCGCAGAGGTGAAGTACGCCGTGATGATTCTCGGAGCGAAGAAGGCTTGACGTACCAATACGACTGACCCCGCCACCAGCAGTCCGATCAACACAACCAGCAGCACTCTGCTCAGCCGTGCGTGTTGGTTCATCGGCTACCACCCGGAATGCCGTTGTACGGGAAGGGGAATTCCGCACGTGGACCGGCGTTGTCCGGCGGTTGGCCGGCATTGACTCCCCGCCTGAAGCCGAATATGTAGTCGAGGAAGGGCTGCAGGGCTTGCGATGGCAGCAAGTTCCCGACAAACGCGTTGTAGTAAAACCCGTTGTTGACCGCTTCGCCCTGGGTGATTTGGTATTTCGCCAGTCCGGTGAGGGCCTTTGCGATGTTGTCGCGGTTCCGCTCGAGCACCTCGTACACGGAGTTCAACTTCTGCAGTGTCGGCGCGAGTTCCTGCTCGTTGTCGCGCACCAGACCGGTCAGCAGCTGGGCCACCGCGGACGTGTTGGCGAGCAGATTGACAATCGCATAGCGGCGTTGCTCGAGTATCGCCATGAAGTCGTTCGCGTTGAGAATCAGGGCGTTCAACTGCTGACTGCGTTCGGACAGGATTCCTGTGACGTCAGCAGCGCTGTCGAGCAGCCTTCCGAGCGTCTCGTCACGTCCGTTCAACGATTGCGACAGTCGACTGAGCCCATCGAAGGTCGGTCGGAGTTGAGGTGCGAGCCTGTCGATCGTGTCGGACAGGATGTCCAGGGATTGGGTCAGCGACGCGGTGTCGGTTGTTGCGGTGTTGGCGGTGAACTCACTGACGGCCTCGGTCAAGGAATAGGGCGAAGAGGTGCGTGACAACGGGATCATGTCCGCCGGTCTCATCGAATGATCTCCGGCCGGCTCCAATGTCAAAATCCGCTCACCGAGCAACGTTCCGGTGCGGATGTGGGCAGTGGTGTCCGTACCGAGTCGAACTCGGCCGTCGACGCTGAATGTCACAAGTGCCTTGCCCTTGTCCAACGTCACATCGGAGACCGAGCCGACTTTCGTTCCGGAAACTTTGACCTCATTGCCCGTCGTCAGCCCGCCGGCTTCGGAGAACAATGCCTGGTACTTGACCGACGTCGCCAATGCCCACAACCGTTCGGGTTGCAGGCCGACGGCGATGACGAGCACGATCAGGACCGTGCCGATGAAGCCGGCACGAATGAGTGAGGATCCGCGGTATTTCTCCATCAGGGCTCCGCACACCTTCCAGTGTTCTGAATGATCCAGGGGAAGTAGGCGGTGCGGCCCTGCAGATCGGTGACCCGTACGGACAGGCCGCATAGGTACTGATTCAAGAAGCTTCCATAGGCGCCGAGTCTGACCAGCTTCTTGTAGTTCTCAGGTGCCTTCTGCAACGAGATGTCCAGCAGCGGTTTGTCTTTCTCGAGCAACGGCGCGACCCGGTTGAGTTCGTCGATGCTGCCCGCAAGCGGTGCGCGTGCCTGACCGAGCAGGTCGGCGAGTGAGGCGGTCCCGTTGTCGAGCGCCGTGATCGCTTCTCCGATGGGATCCTGGTCAGCCGCCAAGCCCGTGATCAACTGCTCCAGGCGGTCGACGGCACCCGAGAACTTTTCGCCGTCCCTGGAGATAGTGGCCATGACCACGCTGAGGTTGTCGATCAGCTGCTGCACTGTCTGACCGTTGTCAGCAATGGTGTTGGTGAATGACGCCGTCTTGGCGAAAAGCGACTCCACATTCCCGCTTTGGCCCTGCAGAATCTGGATCAGGGAATTCGTCAGGGCGTTGACGTCTTGGGGATTGAGACCTCGGATCACCGGCTTCAATCCACCGAGAAGTAAGTCGAGATCCAGCGCCGACTCGGTGCGGTCACGTGGAATCTGCGAGCCCGGCGGCGCGATCTTGGTCGAGCCCGGGCCATCGAGGAGCTCCAGGTACCGATCGCCGACGAGGTTGAGGTATCGCACCGCGGCCTTGGTGCCCGTGGTGAGCACCACATCGGGAGAAGCGTCGAACGCGACGACGACGGAGTTGTCCGACTGCAGCGACACGTCGTTGACGGTGCCGATCCGAATGCCAGAAACTCGCACGGAGTCACCAGGTTTCAGGCTTGACACATCGGCGAAGACTGCGGAGTAGCTGTTTGCCGGACCCGTACGGTACTGCGCGAAGATCGCGAAGAGAGCTCCGGTCAACAGCAGCATCACAATGCCGAAGACGCCGAACTTGACGATGGT
This sequence comes from Mycobacterium barrassiae, assembly GCF_025822765.1. GTDB lineage: Bacteria > Actinomycetota > Actinomycetes > Mycobacteriales > Mycobacteriaceae > Mycobacterium > Mycobacterium barrassiae. The sequence continues at coordinate 57,152 of NZ_JACKUK010000037.1, forward strand.
GCCGACTGAGCGGGTCATCCCGGCATTCCGGTCTGTGCGGTGTTGCGCGGCGGGCCGTCCAGCGGGCCGAACAGCGCCTCTTTCAGAGCATCCGAGTTGAGCAGAATGCCCTGATTACCGTATTGCGCCCGGTTGGCGCCGATGTCGGACACGACGTACGGTGCGCGCACCTCGTAACCGATATCCGGGAGCCGCCCACACTGTGGTCCTCCAGTAGCGGCAACCTTCGGCAGGTTTTGTGGGTACCGATACCTTTCGGAGCCGAGTACGAACGAATCCAGCAGGAGGACACCGGGAACGGGTGAGGGTGGGGCCGTAGCCAGCGGCACCATACCGGTCAGTAGACAGTTGAGTGCGGCGTTGTACTGGTTGGTCAAGTCGGTCGTTGGCACGAGCGCATGGACCAGGTCTGTGATCGCCGTTCGGTTCGCAGAGAGCACATCGTCACCGATCTCGGCGAAACCGATCGCGCTCAAGAGCAGGGTGTCCAGGTCCTGCTGCTTGTCGACGACCGTGTCGCTCAATCGAGTCGAGGCATCGACGATTCTCATTAGGTCGGGGCCGGCGTCGGCGTATGCGTCGAGTACCTCGGGCGCCATTGCGATGTCCTGGCTGAGGTTGTCCAGGCTTGGGTTGATCGTCGCGAGCATTTGGTCCAAGTCCGACAACGTTTGGCCGAACTTCTCACCTCGGCCATTGAGGCCCTTGGCAAATGCACCCAACGTCTCGTTGAGCTTTGCGGGTTCGATCTTGTTCAGCACGGCCACGAGCTGCTGGAAGACGGTGTTGATTTCGACGGTGACGTGATTCGCCCCGAGAACCTGTCCGGACCGCAGTGACTGCGCGGAAGGATCTGTGGGCGGAACGAACTCGACGAACTTCGCGCCGAATACGGTCGATGAGGTGATGTCGACACGCACATTGGCTGGAATCAGATCCATCGCCGACGGATCGATCGCGAGATGGATTGCCGCTTTCCCATCCGGGAGTGCCTCGATCGCAGCCACGCTGCCTACTTGCGCGCCATGAAGTTTGACTCGCGCGTCGGGGTTCATGACGAGTCCGGCGCGGTCGGCGATGACGGTGACGGGCACGGTGTCGGCCCAGCTGCCGCGGAAAAGGCTGACCGCCGAGCTTGTCAAGATTTCTGTGTAGGTGGCCGTTATAGGTAGGGGTTGATTCGTTCGGGGTAGGTCAGGGCCAATGCGCCCAGCGCTTGTTTCCAGCCGTTGGTGCGTGCGCCTTCGACCAG
>NZ_JACKUK010000038.1 GCF_025822765.1 Mycobacterium barrassiae
GCATCCTCCACGGCTGCCTGCGCCACCGCACCGCATACGACGAGCAGACAGCATGGTCGCACCGCCAAAACATCCCCACCGCAAAGGCCGCTTGACAACTTGCGCACTTGGGATGTCTAACCGGAGGCGAAGAGGTGCCGCAGATACGCATCCGGCGCGGCCAGGAAACGGCGCCAGTGCGACACCATCGGCAGGTCGTCCCATGTGCATACGTGGCGGCCGTGGTCGCCGAACTCGAGAATCGTCGCGCCGGGAAAGGCCGCGAGCACCGGTGAGTGGGTGGCCAGCAAAACCTGCGAGCCGTCGGCGACGAGCGAGTCCATCAGCACCATCAGTTGCAGGCATGACTGGAACGACAGCGCGGCCTCGGGCTCGTCGAGGATGAACAGGCCGCGTTCGGTGTCCCGCGACGACAGGTACGCCAGAAACGACTCGCCGTGTGAGCGCGCGTTGAGGGCCCCGCCGAAAACCTGGTGCGGGGTGTTGCCGTCCACTTCCGTGAACAACTGGTGCATCGCCTCGGCCCGCAGGAAACAGCCGCCGGCAGGCGGCGGGAACTCGCCCTCCAGCCGCACCGCCCAGTGCAGGTCGCTGTCCTCGTCGCCCGCACGTGGTGTCCAGTGTTTGACGGCGCCGCGCAGCCTTGCGGACCACGCGGCGGCGACGGCTTCGAGCAGCGTCGACTTTCCCGAGCCGTTCTCGCCGACGATCACGGTGACCGGCGTATCGAGCACCAGCGGCTCCGTGGCGAGCTGCGAGATGGCCGGGATATCGAAATACCAGGGATCCAAAGCCTTCTCGGCATCCACCGATACCTGCTGCAGAATCAATCGCCGTCCTCCCACAGACGCAGATAGTGGTCCATGCGGTCGTAGTCGGGTGCAATGCCGTAGGCGTCGAAGAACTCGACTCGGAAGTTGCCCCCGTAGTTGTACCGCAGCGACCATTCCGCGACAGCAAGATCCGCCCACCGGTCGGCGACGCCGAGATCGCCGAGGTCGACGTGGCCGCGACACCGGCCATCGTCGTCGATCAGGGTGTTCGGCGCGCACGCGTCGCCGTGGCACACCACGAGCCGGTCGACATCCCGCGCGTCGGTCACCCATGCGGGCGCTCCGAACGGACAGTCCGCGACGGGCAGCGTGTCGTGTATCAGGCGAAGCCCGGCGCCGATCGCTCGCGCCGCGGTGCGCAGGTCGCCCAGCCACCGCGGATCGACCGCGCTCGAACCCGCCAGCCCCGCGGTGTGCAGCCAACCGTCGCCCGCGCCCAGCACCCGCGGCACCCGCAGGTACGCCGAGGCCCACTCGAGCCGACGGACTTCGGCGGTCAGCAGGTGCGCCCACTGCGGCGGTAGGACCTTGACGTACTCAGATCCGTCCGCGACGGAGAAGGTGACGCCGCCGAGTTCGTTGACCCACGTAGCGGCCACCGGGCGGCCCGCCGCGATGTCTTCGACGACGGAGGGGATCGCCACCGGTTCGGTAGGCCGGGTCACGCGACTAGGCTGCCTGATGTGGAGCCGGTATACGGAACAGTCATCCAACTAGCCAGGTTGCTCTGGCGTATGCAGGGGCTGACGTTCACCGTCACCGGTGTCGAGCACCTGCCGGTAGAGGGCGGGGCCGTCGTCGCCATCAATCACACCGGATACCTCGACTTCACCTTCGCCGGGCTGCCCGCCTACCGGCAGGGCCGGCATCGCAAGGTGCGGTTCATGGCGAAGAAGGAAGTCTTCGATCACAAGATCACGGGTCCGATCATGCGCAGCCTGCGCCACATCGAGGTGGACCGCGACAGCGGCGCCGCGTCGTTCGACGAGGCCTGCCGCAAGCTCAAGGAGGGCGAGCTGGTCGGCGTCTACCCGGAAGCCACGATCAGCCGCAGCTTCGAGATCAAGGAGTTCAAATCCGGTGCCGCGCGGATGGCGATCGCCGCCGACGTGCCGATCGTCCCGCACATCATCTGGGGCGCACAGCGGATCTGGACGAAGGGCCACCCGAAGAATTTGCGTCGGCCCAAGGTGCCGATCGCGGTGGCCGTCGGTGAACCGATCTATCCGACGTTGCCACCCGCCGAACTGACGGCCTTGCTTCATTCGCGGATGCAGCATCTGCTCGAACGTGTTCAGGACGAGTACGGTCCCCATCCACCCGGCGAGTTCTGGGTGCCTCACCGGCTCGGTGGTTCTGCACCGTCGCTGGCCGAGGCGAACCGGATGGACGCCGAGGAGGCTGCGGAGAAAGCGGCTCGCCGGGAGCAGCGGGGGCCTGCGGGAGCGTCGGGGTAGTCCGAATGGAGCCGGTTTTCCGCACATTGGAGATCGCAGTCAGCACGGCCACCAAAGTCATCGGTAGCCGGATCACCTATCTCGGTCTGGAGAACATCCCCAAGCGGGGCGGCGCCGTCGTCGCGATCAACCACACCGGCTACTTGGACTGGTACCCCGCGGCGCTCGCGGCGTATCAGGTCCGGCGCCGGCTGCGGTTCATGATCAAGTCCGAGATGCAGCAGGTGAAGATCGTCAACTTTCTGATCAAGCATTCCGGCACCATCCCGGTGGACCGCGAGGCTGGGGCCGCCGCCTACGCCGCCGCCGTCGAGGCCCTGCGCGCGGGCGAGCTCGTCGCCGTGTATCCCGAGGCCACGATCAGCCGTAGTTTCGAGCTCAAGGAATTCAAGACGGGCGCTGCGCGGATGGCGCGTGATGCGCAGGTGCCCATCGTCCCGACGATCGTGTGGGGCGCACACCGGATGTGGACCAAGGACCACCCACGGAACCTGGGCCGCAAGAAGATTCCGATCACGGTGGCGATCGGCCCAGCGGTCTACGCCGCGGCGACAATCGACGAGACCAGCGCCGCAATGCGGAAAGAGATGAACAAGCTGCTGCACATGGTGCAGGAGACCTATCCGCACCCGGAGGGGGCGTTCTGGGTGCCTCACCGGCTTGGCGGTTCGGCGCCGACGATGGAAGAGGCCAAGGTGCTCGAGGCCGCCGAGCTCGCCGAACGGGCGCGCAAGCGGGCCGAGCGAGAGACGAAAAGCCGCCGGTGACATCACCTTTACTCATTGCCTCCGATGTGGACGGCACGCTGCTTACCGACGACGAGAAGATCACCGACCGCACCCGGGCGGCCCTGACGGCGGCGGTCGACTCCGGAACCCGATTCGTGCTGGCCACCGGTCGTCCGCCACGTTGGGTGGCGCCGGTCGTCGACGCCTTGGGCTTCGCGCCAATCGCAGTGTGCGCCAACGGTGCCGTGATCTACGACCCGTCGATCGACCGCATCGTGTCGGCTCGGACTCTGTCGGAGGAGATGCTCGCGGAACTCGCCGAGATCGCCACCCGCGTCATCCCCGGCGCTGGTCTTGCCGTCGAACGGGTGGGGGAGAGCGCGCACGACGCCGCCACGCCGCAGTTCGTGAGCTCGCCCGGCTACGAGCATGCGTGGCTCAACCCCGACAACACCGAAGTGTCGATGGAAGATCTGCTGAGTGCGCCGGCCATCAAGTTGTTGATCCGCAAGGCGGGCGCGCAGAGCGCTGACATGGCCGCCGCACTGGCCGAACACATTGGCCACCAAGGCGATATCACGTACTCGACGAACAACGGCCTCATCGAGATCATGCCGCTTGGCATCAGCAAGGCCAGCGGGGTCGCCGAGGTGGCGGCGCCACTGGGCATCACGGCGCGGGACATCGTCACCTTCGGCGACATGCCCAACGATGTGCCGATGCTGGCATGGGCGGGACACGGCGTCGCGATGGGCAACGCGCATCCGGATGCGTTGGCCGCGGCCGACGAGGTCACCGGGACCAACGCCGAAGACGGCGTGGCGCGGGTGCTCGAGCGCTGGTGGGGCCTGAACGACCGCGAATGATTTAGGTCGGGCTGATCGGCGGTGTGAACCGCTCCAGCTGGACCGGTGTGTGGTCGGACACCGACCTGGGAAGTTCGGTGGCGATCCCGTCGATAACCCGTGTGACGGTGCCGTTTTCGCGATCGAAGTTCAGTGTGCCGTGCTGGAAGTTCTGCACGATCCACAGCGGTTCCTGGATTTCGGCGCTGGTCGGCAGGCCCAGCGCGCCACGCTCGAAGCCCAGCGCTCCCCACGCCTTGTAGATCTCGCCGGTGACCGGTTCGGCTCCGCTGGTGGGCGACCAGTAGATGGCGCCGTTCTCGAAGTTCGCATATCGGGTCGGGCCTTCACCGGAGGCCTCGGGCGATTTCGGGGCACCGAGGAAGCTGTTGGGGCCGCCCAGCGACTGCCAGCGGGCGTAGATCGCTCCGCCACGCAGTGTCTCGGCAAGGTCGGCGGGACCCGGTGGGTTGTTGAATCGCGCTGCGATACTGCGGATCTCGTTCATCAAGGCGTACGCCGCATTGCCCGGACATTCCGTGATGCCGACGTCGCGGTGCGTGAAGATGGTCGGCAGTGCCGGCGTGGCGCCGAATGGGAACTTGGAGAACGAACTGCCCGCCGAGGCGAGCACCACGGTCCCCAACGGATCGATGTGATCAAGGCCGAGGCGCCAGCCGAGCAACCTGCCCGTGTTGGTCAGCTGAACCGGCGTCGGCGGGATCTGGTCGAAGTTGCCCAGCATCGCCACACCCCAGGTGTCGCGGTTGAAGCCGCCGGTGTGGGCACCCTCGACGGGTTTGTCGATGCCGCCTGCGCGGCCCTCGAAGACCTGGCCGTACTTGTCGACCAGTGCGTTGTAGGCGATGTCGCACCAGCCCAGAGTGCGGGTGTGGTACTCGTAGATCGACCGGATGATCCCGGCCGAATCCTCGGGGGCGTAGTCGTTGCTTCCCGCGGTGTGGTGAACGATTCCGGCGCGGATTCCCTTGTCGTATTGCGGGTTCGGGCACCGCATGGTCTCATCGGCGCCCCATCCGGCGCGGTTGATTATCTGCGGCGGTACGCCGGGCGCCGTGACCGCCGACGGCAGCGGTATCGCGTCCACCGGCGCTTCCGGCGGGCTGATCAGTACGGCGTTGACGTTCTGGCTGAACGGCTGCTCGACGTTGGCGGGTACATATCCCAACGGCGGGCGGTCGTCGGCGGGTGGCGGTGTCGGAGTAGCCGGACGGGTGACCGCGATCTGCACCGTGTTGGTGCGGCCGACGAACACCGGCTCGGTGCCGTGCAGTCCGCCGTCCACCGGGGTGTCGGGGCCAAGCCCGACCATGGGCTCAGCTTCGTACCACGGACCCCACGTCCCATCGGCCCGCTTGGCGCGCACCCGGGCCGAGGTGCCCGTCAGGTCCTCAGCGGTCAGTGCGACCAATGAGAACGGGGTGTCCTGATGGATCTCGCGGATCGTCTCCCCGCCACCGAGGCCGGTCAGTGGCTGCTGCGCGACCTGTGGTGCGGTGGCCGACGGATCGTTGTCAACCCCGGGAATGCCGAAGATCGCCATCGGCAGGACGACGGCCGTCGCCGCGATGGCGGTGAACAGCATCGACGGCAGCGGACGGCGACACGACACAGGCTGATGTTACGTATGAGTCAGCTGTTACTAATGTTTCGACACGGCTTCAGCGCCACTTGAGTGCGGGTTGAAATCGACCCGCAACCTGCAACGGCACCGCAGAGCCAGGGTGAGGGGCTTCTGCGGTGCCGTTCGGTAACAGGACTACTCGGTTAAGGCGCTCCCGCGGGTTTACGCACCAGCGCCGGTCGACGCCGCTGCTGCTGCAGCCGGGGCCGCCGCCGCTGCCGCTTCGGCCGCCGGGGCCGCCGCAGCCGGGGCTGCTGCCGCCGCGGGCTTGACGGCCGACATGATCGCGGGCATCACCATGCCCTTGAGCAGGTCGATCGCCTGGCCGGCGCCCAGCTGGTTGGCCATGCTCGACAGGTCGCCGATGATGCCACCGCTGCCGGTGCTCGCCGGCATGGTCGCCAGCGACGGGTCGCCCATGATCGGGTACGTACCCACGGCCGGATCCAGTCCGATCGGCGCCGAGATCGGGATCTCGCCTGGCGCGGGCAGCGCGCTGGAGGAGATCGGCGTCAACCCGGGGGTGGCCAGCGCGTCGGGCGTGGTCAGGCCGGGCGTCGTCAGACCCGTGGCGTCGGCGGTCGGGCTCGTCAACGCGGGGTTGGGCAGCGTCGGATTGGTCAGCGCCGGGTTGGCCAGCGCCGGATCGGTCAGCGAGGGCGCGGTGAGCCCGGGCGTCGTGAGTTCAGGAGTGGTCAACCCGGGTGTGGTCAGTCCGGGGGTCGTGAGCGACGGCGACGTCAGCCCCGGGGTGGTGAGGGCCGGTGACGTCAGCCCGGGCGAGGTCAGCGTCGTGGGCGTGCTGGCGCCGGTACCCGTGAGCACACCGGTGGGCATCGGCGGCAGGTTGATGCCGAACTGCGAGAGGCCCTGCGACAGTGCGGACAGCAGCTCGTTGGGCAGGTCGGTGATCTCGGCGGCCTGCACGAACTCGCGCTTCTGCGGCTGCGGCTCGATGCTTGCGGACAACTCGGATACGGCGACCATTGCGGCTGGACTCGCGACTGCCAGGGCGGCGACTGCGCTCAGGGCTGTCGAAAGCCTGCGTCGACGTCGGTTCGGCACGGAAGTCTCCTCAATACATGGATTACGTCTGGTAGGTCTCGTACGCGTTCGACGGTACTGGTGTTACTGGTGTGACTAAAGTGACGATGCGGAATCGTGAGCCAATCTTGACCTGAGCACTTTGTCGGATTCGGGGCGGACCGTGGCTGTCGGATACCCTTGCTGCCGATGACAGCTCGTTTCGATCTTTTTGTCGTCGGTTCCGGTTTCTTCGGTCTGACGGTTGCCGAGCGTGTGGCATCTCAGCTGGACAAGCGTGTTCTCGTGGTCGAGCGGCGCCCGCATATCGGCGGTAACGCGTACTCGGAGCCCGAACCGCAGACCGGCATCGAGGTCCACAAGTACGGCGCACACCTGTTCCACACCTCCAACAAGAGGGTGTGGGACTACGTGCGCCAATTCACCGACTTCACCGACTACCAGCACCGCGTCTTCGCCATGCACAACGGGCAGGCCTACCAGTTCCCGATGGGCCTTGGTCTGGTGTCGCAGTTCTTCGGCAAGTACTTCACCCCGGACCAGGCCCGCCAGCTGATCGCCGAGCAGGCCGCCGAGATCAAGAGCGAGGACGCCCAGAATCTCGAAGAGAAGGCCATCTCGCTGATCGGCCGCCCGCTCTACGAGGCATTCGTCAAGGGCTACACCGCCAAGCAGTGGCAGACCGATCCCAAGCATCTGCCTGCGTCCAACATCACCCGGCTGCCCGTCCGGTACACGTTCAACAACCGCTACTTCAACGACACCTACGAGGGTCTGCCGGTCGACGGCTACACCAAGTGGTTGGAGAACATGGCCGCCGATGACCGCATCGAGGTGCGGTTGGACACCGACTGGTTCGAGGTCCGCGACGAGCTGCGCGCTGCAAATCCCGACGCCCCGGTGGTCTACACCGGACCCCTCGACCGCTACTTCGACTACGTCGAGGGCCGGTTGGGTTGGCGCACACTCGATTTCGAGCTCGAAGTCCTCGACACCGGCGACTTCCAGGGCACTCCCGTCATGAACTACAACGACCTCGACGTGCCCTACACCCGAATCCACGAGTTCCGACACTTCCATCCCGAACGGGACTATCCGGACGACAAGACGGTGATCATGCGGGAGTTCTCCCGCTTCGCCGACAACGACGACGAGCCCTACTACCCGATCAACACCGAGACCGACCGCGCCCTGCTCGCGGCGTACCGGGAGCGCGCGAAGGCCGAGACGGCGTCGAACAAGGTGTTGTTCGGCGGACGGCTGGGCACTTATCAGTACCTGGACATGCACATGGCCATCGCCAGCGCATTGAATATGTACGACAACACCCTGGCGCCGCACCTACGTGACGGCGCACCCCTGGCTACCAACGGCACAGAAAGCAGCAGCGCATGAGTGACATCCCGTCCGGCGCGCTCGACGCCGGCGACACCAGGGCGGTCAGCCTCCTCGCCCGTGTGATCCTGCCGCGCCCCGGCGAACCGCTCGACGTCCGGAAGCTCTACATCGAGGAATCGGACACCAACGCCCGCCGCGCCCACGCGCCGACGCGCACCACGCTCGAGATCGGCGCGGAGTCGGAGGTGTCGTTCGCGACATACTTCAACGCCTTCCCCGCCAGCTACTGGCGCCGGTGGTCGACGCTGGAGTCGGTGGTGTTGCGCGTCGAGCTCACCGGCACCGCACGCGTGGACGTCTACCGATCCAAGGCGACCGGCGCCCGCATCACCGTCGGCGGTGAAGAGGTGTCCAGCGGACCCGACGGGGACGCTCGCGCCACCGTCGAATTCGACATCGACCTCTCGCCGTTCGAAGACGGCGGCTGGATCTGGTTCGACATCACCACCAACACCAAGGTGACGGTGCACAGCGCGGGCTGGTACGCCTCCAAGCCCGCGCCGGGACGGGCCAACGTCGCGGTCGGAATCCCCACCTTCAACCGACCTGCGGACTGCGTCAACGCGCTCGCCGCATTGACGTCGGATTCGTTGGTGGACGAGGTGATCACCGCGGTGATCGTCTCCGACCAGGGCACCAAGAAGGTCAAGGACAATCCGGGGTTCGCGGCGGCTGCCGCCGCACTCGGCAACCGGCTGTCGGTGCACAACCAGCCGAACCTCGGCGGCTCCGGCGGCTACAGCCGGGTGATGTACGAGGCGCTGAAGAACACGGACTGCGAACAGATCCTGTTCATGGACGACGACATCCGCGTCGAGCCCGACTCGATTCTGCGGGCACTCGCGTTGAACCGGTTCGCGAAGACTCCGACGCTCGTCGGCGGCCAGATGCTCAACCTGCAGGAGCCCAGCCACCTGCACGTGATGGGCGAGATGGTCGACTCCGAGAACTTCATGTGGACCAACGCCGTCAACACGGAGTACGACCACAACTTCGCCAAGTACTCGCTCAACAACGAAGACGAGTACCGCAGCAGGCTGCTGCACCGTCGGATCGATGTCGACTACAACGGCTGGTGGATGTGCATGATCCCGCGCCAGGTCGCCGAGGAACTCGGCCAGCCGTTGCCCCTCTTCATCAAGTGGGACGACGCCGACTACGGACTGCGGGCAGGCGAGCGCGGCTATCCGACCGTCACACTGCCCGGCGCGGCGATCTGGCACATGGCGTGGAGCGACAAGGACGACGCCATCGACTGGCAGGCGTACTTCCACCTGCGCAACCGCTTGGTGGTCGCCGCCATTCACTGGGACGGCAAGATCTCCGGACTGCTGGCCAGTCACCTGAAGGCGACGATCAAACACCTGCTGTGCCTTGAATACTCGACCGTTGCCATCCAGAACAAGGCGATGGACGACTTCTTGGCAGGACCCGAGCACATCTTCTCGATCCTCGAGTCGGCGCTGCCCGATGTGCGCGCCATGCGCCAGGAGTATCCCGACGCCGTCGTGCTGCCCAGCGCGACCGCGCTGCCGACGCCGTCGGACAAGAAGTGGCGCAAGAAGGTGACCATCCCCACCAATCCACTGTCGATCTCGTGGCGGCTGGCCCGAGGGGTGGTGCACCAACTCAGGCCGCACGACCCTGAGCATCACCGTCGCCCGCAGATCAATGTCGCGACCCAGGACGCCCGCTGGTTCTCGCTGTGCAAGGTCGACGGCGTCACGGTCACCACCGCCGACGGCCGTGGGGTCGTGTACCGGCAGCGCGATCGTGCGAAAGCGGCTGAGCTGCTTCGTGAGTCACTCAAGCGACAGGCGCTGCTGGCCCGCAGGTTCAACCGCATGCGCAAGGTGTACCGCGAGGCGGTGCCGGTGCTGACGAGCAAGCAGAAGTGGGAGAGCGTGCTGCTCCCCGAGGCCGATGGCTGAGAAACCACGTGGCGAAGAGGCCGTGCTGGTAGCCGTGCAGTCCGCGCTCGCCGATCGACGGGGCGTCCTGCCGGCCGCCAGGACGCTGTCGCATTTCGGTGAGCACAGCATCGGCTGGCTGGTGGTCGCGGGGCTCGGCGCACTGCTGTCGCCCGCGCGGCGGCGGGCATGGCTGGCCGCCGGGGTGGGTGCATTCGCCGCCCACGCGGCCGCTGTGGTGATCAAGCGCGTAGTGCGCCGAGAACGTCCACATCACCCCGCGATCGCCGTGAACGTGGGTACGCCGAGCCGGCTGAGCTTCCCGTCGGCGCACGCCACGTCCACCACCGCGGCGTCGGTCCTGTTGGGCCGGGCCACCGGCCTCCCGTTGCCTGCGCTCCTCGTGCCACCAATGGCGTTGTCCCGGTTGGTGCTCGGTGTGCACTACCCGAGCGACGTGGTCACCGGCGTGGCGGTCGGCGCGGCGGTCGCGAAAGCGGTCACCATGGTGACAGAGCGGGGCGAAGGAGTCCGATGAGCATCTCGAGCGAGAGCAGTGCAGAGAGCGCGCCGCATATGAGTCAGGAACCCGCGCAGGAGAAGGGCCCACCCCGCAATCTGGTGACCGGGGTGTTCAAGGCGCTCCGCCCGCGGCAGTGGGTGAAGAACGTCCTGGTGTTCGCCGCGCCGGTGGCCGCACTCGGCGATGCCCGGTATGCCTACGACTACCGCGACGTACTGATCCATGTGCTGCTGGCATTCGCGGTGTTCAGTCTGGCCGCGTCGTGCGTCTATCTGGTCAACGATGCCCGCGACGTCGAGGCGGACCGCGCACACCCGACCAAACGGTTCCGGCCCATCGCTGCGGGCGTGGTCCCCGAGTGGCTGGCGTACACCCTGGCCGTGCTGCTCGGCATCGCGTCGTTGGTGATCTCCTGGATCGTCACACCGAACCTGGCGGTCGTGATCGCGATCTACATCGCGATCCAGCTGGCGTACTGCTTCGGTCTCAAGCACCAGCCCGTCATCGACATCTGCATCGTCTCGTCGGGCTTCCTGATCCGCGCCATCGCCGGTGGCGTCGCCGCGGATGTACCGCTGTCGCAATGGTTCCTGCTGATGATGGCGTTCGGCTCGCTGTTCATGGCGGCGGGCAAGCGGTACGCCGAACTCCAGCTGGCCGAACGCACCGGGGCCAAGATCCGCAAGTCGCTGGAGAGCTACACGAGTTCGTATCTGCGCTTCGTCTGGACGTTGTCGGCGACGGCGCTGGTCCTCTGTTACGGCCTGTGGGCGTTCGAGCGTGACGACACCGGCGGCACGTCGTGGTTCGTGGTGTCGATGATTCCGTTCGTGATCGCCATCCTGCGATACGCCGTCGACGTCGACGGCGGTATGGCCGGCGAGCCGGAGGAGATCGCGTTGAAGGACCGGGTGCTGCAGCTGCTGGCCCTGGCGTGGATCGGAACCATCGGTGCCGCCATCTTCCTCAGCTGAGCGGGCACGCCCCCCAATCGTCGCGCGGATCGCCTGGATCGACAATCTCGGCGACCGGCTGTCGCGGCTGCCCGTCTTTCCGTACGACGTCACGGTCCGAATCAGCCTATGGGTCAGCGTGGTCGTCGTCGCGGCGCTGTTCGGCTGGGGTGCCTGGCAGCGGCGCTGGATCGCCGACGACGGACTCATCGTGCTGCGCACGGTCCGAAACCTTTTGGCAGGCAACGGGCCGGTGTTCAACGCGGGCGAGCGCGTCGAGGCGAACACGTCGACGGTATGGACCTATCTGATCTACCTCGGGGCGTGGATCGGCGGCCCGGTACGGATGGAGTACGTGGCGCTGTTTCTCGCGCTCGTGCTGAGCGTGCTCGGAGTCGTCTTCGCGATGCTCGGTGCCGGCCGACTGTACGCACCGAGCCTGCAGGGTCGACGGGCGTTGATGCTTCCCGCCGGTGCGCTGGTGTACATCGCCGTGCCGCCGGCCAGGGACTTCGCCACCTCCGGACTCGAAAACGGTTTGGTGCTGGCCTATCTCGGCCTGCTGTGGTGGATGATGGTCTGCTGGTCGCAGGCGTTGCGTGCCCGCGGGCCTGCGGCACCGATGCAGCGCGGAGGTCCCCCCACCATCCGCAGGCAACCTTTCGGCTCGCCGTCGGCACAGCCACGCACCGTCAGCAGAACGTTCGACGCCGCACTGGCTTTCGTCGCCGGGCTGAGTGTTCTGGTGCGGCCCGAGCTCGCGCTGATCGGCGGGCTGGCACTGGTGATGATGCTGATCGCTGCGCGGGACTGGCGGCGACGCGGGCTGATCGTGTTCGCGGGCGGCCTTCTGCCCGTCGGGTACGAGATCTTCCGAATGGGCTACTACGGCTTGCTGTTTCCCGGCACCGCGCTTGCGAAGGACGCCACGGGTGCCAAGTGGTCTCAGGGATTCACCTACCTGGCCAACTTCAATGCGCCCTATCTGTTGTGGGCGCCCGCGATCCTGTTGGTCGGACTTGCGGCCGTGGTGATGGTCACCCGCGGGCGCCCGTGGGGGATCCGCCACACGGTGACGCAGGGCCGCGGATGGTTGGCCCGCATCGTGCAAAGCCCGCAGGCTGTAGTGCTTTTCATGCTCGTCAGTGGTCTGTTGCAGGCGCTGTACTGGATCCGCCAGGGCGGTGACTTCATGCACGGACGGATGCTGCTCACGCCGATGTTCTGCATGTTGGCGCCCATCGCGGTGATCCCTCTTGTCCTTCCCGACGGCGCCCGAATGGCCCGTGGCGCAGGCTATTTGTTCGTCGGCGCCACCAGCGTGTTGTGGGTGTCGATCGCGGGATGGTCGCTGTGGGCGGCGAATTCGAGCGGAATGGGATCCGATGCGACCCGCGTGACGTACAGCGGCATCGTCGACGAGCGACGGTTCTACGCGCAGGCGACGGGCAATCCGCACCCGCTGACCGCCGCCGACTATCTCGACTATCCGCGGATGCGTGCGGTGATGACCGCATTGAACAACACGCCCGACGGCGCCCTCTTACTGCCGTCGGGCAACTACGACCAGTGGGATGTGGTGCCGGCCATCCCACCGCCGCCGGACGCGCCCGAGGACCGAAGCAACCGCCGAAGCGGCCCGCACACAGTGTTTTTCACCAATCTGGGCATGCTGGGGATGAATGTCGGCCTCGACGTCAGGGTGATCGACCAGATCGGATTGGCCAACCCGCTGGCCGCGCACACCGCGCGGCTGGAGGACGGACGCATCGGCCATGACAAGAATCTGTTCCCTGACTGGGTGGTCGCCGAGGGACCGTTCCTCAAGACGCGGCCGTTCATTCCGGCCTACCTCGACGAGGACTGGGTCGCGCAGGCCGAGGCGGCGCTGGAATGTCCGGCCACCGACGCGATGCTCAACGCCGTGCGTGGTCCGATGGGTCCGCGACGATTCTTCTCGAACCTGCTGCACGCCTATCAATTGACGCAGTACCGGATCGACCGCGTCCCGCTCTATGAGCTGGAACGCTGCGGCCTCGAGGTGCCTCCTCCGATCCGCGAGCCATACACGGGAATGCCGGCGACGGGGCCCTAGCCGCACTAGCCGTCAGTGACGCTGGTCACCGGTAACGCGGCCTGTTGATCGGCCGATAGACAAGTCGCGGGACCGCCGGTCACACGGCGCCTCACACACGAACGGATGGTAAGAGCTGTGCGAACCTGGCTTCGCCGCGCGATCGCAACGTGCGCGGTGGCCCTGACGATGCCCGCGATCGCTGTTGCGTCCAGTGCTGTGTCGGATGTCACACCCATGGCGAACGCGTTTTCCCGCGAGGGCCTGCCTGTCGAATACCTCGACGTCTACTCGACATCGATGGGTCGCAACATTCGCGTGCAGTACCAGCCCGCGACCACACCCGTGCCGGAAGGCGCGCCCGCGTCGGAGGCGATCCGCGGGGCGAAGGCCGTGTACCTGCTCGACGGCATGCGGGCGCGCGACGACTACAACGGCTGGGATATCGAAACCCAGGCCTTCGAATGGTTTTTCGACTCTGGTGTCGCCACCGTCATGCCGGTCGGTGGGCAGTCCAGCTTCTACGCCGACTGGTATTCACCGTCGAGCTTCAACGACCAGCCCTATACATATAAGTGGGAAACCTTCCTCACCAATGAGCTGCCGGCGTGGTTGGCGGAGAACAAAGGTGTGTCGACGACCGGGAACGGCGCCGTCGGCCTGTCGATGTCCGGCGGTGCCGCCCTGGTTCTGTCGGCCCACCACCCCGATCAGTTCCGCTATGCCGCATCGCTTTCCGGCTTCTTGAACCCATCGGCGCTGTTCATGCAGCAGGCCATCCGCGTCGCAATGCTCGATGCCGGCGGCTTCAACGTCGACAACATGTGGGGTGCGCCATGGGACAGCGCGTGGAAACGCCACGATCCGATCAAGCAGGTGTCGCGCATCGTCGCCAATGGCACGCGGCTGTGGATTTACTGTGCACCCGGTGGTACGACACCGCTCGATGCGAATGCCGATCCGAATCAGGTGTTCAACGCCAACAGCCTCGAAACGATGGCTCTGAAGAGCAATTTGGATTTCCAATCGGCCTACCGAGAGGCCGGGGGCAACAACGCCACTTTTCAGTTTCCGCCAGCGGGTAATCACGCGTGGCCGTACTGGGGTGCGCAGCTGCAGGCCCTCAAACCAGACCTGATCGCAACACTCAAAGGCTGAGGAGCGCGACCAGGGACGATACACGCCGAATGGAGTCGCCACAGCTTTTTGTGGTTGACTGCACGGGCAACGCGGCTGGGTCCGTTCGGACATGTTCCGCGTGCGGCATACGACAGATGGGATAGATGAAGCATGAAGTTCGTTCGCAAAATCCGTGGCGCGTGGGTGCGCCGGCTCGCGGTTGCGGCAATGGCCGCGGCTGTGCTGCCCGCCCTCGTCAGCGCCGTCGGAGGCACGGCGACTGCGGGGGCTTTCTCTCGTCCGGGTCTGCCGGTCGAGTACCTCATGGTTCCGTCCGCAGGGATGGGCCGTGACATCAAGGTTCAGTTTCAAAACGGTGGGCCGAATGCGCCTGGCGTCTACTTGCTAGACGGCCTGCGTGCCCGCGATGACTTCAACGGGTGGGACATCGAGACCCAGGCATTCGAGTGGTACCTCGATTCCGGTCTCGCCACGATCATGCCCGTCGGTGGCCAGTCCAGCTTCTACAGCGACTGGTACAAGCCGGCTTGCGGTAAGGCAGGCTGCTCCACGTACAAGTGGGAGACCTTCCTGACCCAGGAGCTGCCGGCCTACCTGGCTGCGAACAAGGGTGTCAACCCGAACCGCAACGCCGCGGTGGGTCTGTCGATGGCCGGTTCGGCCGCGCTGACGCTGGCGATCTACCACCCGAATCAGTTCCAGTACGCGGGTTCGCTTTCGGGCTTCCTGAACCTGTCCGAGGGTTGGTGGCCGATGCTGGTCAACATGTCGATGGGCGACGCGGGTGGCTACGACGCCAACGACATGTGGGGCGCGACGGAGGATCCGAACAACGCGTGGAAGCGCAACGACCCGATGGTGAACATCTCCAAGCTGGTCGCCAACGGCACTCGCATCTGGGTGTTCTGCGGTAACGGCAAGCCCGCCGACATCAACGGCACGGGCGTCGCTGCCGGTGACAACTTCAACGCTGAGTTCCTCGAGAAGTTCACGTTGCGGACCAACAAGACCTTCCAGGAGGAGTACATCGCCGCGGGCGGTAAGAACGGCGTGTTCAACTTCCCGGAGTCCGGTACTCACAGCTGGGAGTACTGGGGTCAGCAGCTGCAGCAGATGAAGCCGGACATCCAGCGCGTGCTGGGTGCCACCCCGCAGCCGAGCACTCCCGTCGGGGACGCCGCTCCGGCCGAGGGTGCGGCTGAGGCTCAACCGGCGTCGGCGACGACTCAGTCCGAGGGCTGATCGACTCGGCGCGACAAAGCGTGAAGCCGGCGGCGGCGATCCTTCGGGGTCGCCGCCGTCGGCCATTTTCGGCGCGCCCGAATGCGCCGATGTGGTTGACTGCTGAGGGCCTGTGAGACGACCGTGAGGTGGGGCAGTTGATGCGTGGCGTGATCCGGATTTTCTTGACCGTGGTGCTGGGGGCCGGTCTGTGGACCGCGGGCACGTCGATGGCACCGACCGCCAAGGCCGACGTCGAAATGTTGATGGTCCCGTCGGCGGCGATGGGCCGCGACATCCCGGTCGCATTCTCCGGCGGTGGGCCCCACGCCGTCGTCCTGCTCGACGCGTTCAACGCCGCCCCCGATGTCAGCAACTGGGTGACCGCGGGCAACGCGATGGCGACCCTCGGCGGGCAGGGCATCTCGATCGCCGCCCCCGCGAGCGGTGCCTGGAGCATGTACACGAACTGGGAGCAGGACGGCAGCAAGCAGTGGGAGACGTTCCTGGCGACGGAGCTGCCCAACTGGCTGGCCGCCAACAAGGGCCTCGCGCCAGGCGGCCACGGCATCGTCGGCGCGGCCCAGGGTGGTTACGGGGCGATGGCCATGGCCACCTTCCACCCCGACCGGTATCGCTTCGCCGGTTCGCTTTCGGGATATCTGGCCCCGGAGCGCACCGGAGTCGACGGCGCCATCACCGCCGGGCTGCAGCAGTACGGCGGCGTCGACACCCGCAACATGTGGGGATTGCCACAGTTGGGCCGCTGGAAGTGGCATTCGCCGAACGTGCATGTGCAGCTTCTCGCCGACAACAACACCCGGCTGTGGGTGTTCAGCCCGACGACGGGTGGCTGCGACGCCCCGGCGATGATCGGTTACTGCGACATCGCGGCAGGTACGAACAAGGAGTTCTACCAGCACTACCGCTCCGTCGGCGGTCACAACGGCCACTTCGACTTCCCGGCCACCGGCAACAACGACTGGGGCGCCTGGAGCGGTCAGCTTGCCGCGATGTCGGGGGACTTGGTCGCCACGATCAAGTAGCGCCGCAAACCGGCAAACCGCGCGCGCTCTCAGGTTCTCCTTGGGTATCAGCCGGTACCTTGGACTTCGTGCAACGCTCGGTACGGCAATGGGTCGCCTCAGCGCCGCTCCCCGGATGGTTGGCAACCTCGGCGTCGACGCTGTTGGTGGCCTCAGCCCCGGCGTTGCTGACGGGATGTTCCGGTGCGGACATGATGGCCACGATGGGCATGCCCACCTCCGAGACGGCGATCGCGCACGGCGAGGCGAGCGCGGCGCCGGGACCGGCCCAACTCCACGGGCAGTCGAACGCACTCGTGGTGACGCCCCAACAGCGTGAGTATCTCGACGCGCTGCGGGCCTCGGGCGTGAAGCCGTCCAGCGACCTCGCCGCGCTGTCGATCGGGTCCTACGTGTGTCAGGCCCGGGCCGCCAGGCAGAACGATCAGGCGGTGTGGGATTTCGTGCTGCCACTTGTGCGAAGCGACGTCCGCGACGGCCGCCTGTCCTCGGTGGCACCATCGACAGGCGACGTCGACTCCGCCACCGCCGAGTACATTCGCATCGCGACCGAGCGACTCTGCTAGCAGTCGCGGCGCCGAGCACACCGACCAACGCACGCAAGGAGTACGAGAAACCCCATGCCCAAGACCAACCGGCGCAAACGGCACCGCATCCTGGGTCTCATCGCAGCGGTGGCGGTCTCCCTTGTCGTGGTGTTGGTCGTGGTGTTGGTCTGGGTTTGGCAGCGGTCGCCGGAAACCCCACCGGGTGCGGTCCCGCCCACGGCGACTCCGCCGGTAGGCATACCGCCGACGACCAAGAAGCCGCGCCCGGAGTTCCAGGACGCGAGTTGCCCCGACGTGCAGCTGATCTCGGTCCCCGGCACCTGGGAGTCCTCACCCCAGCTCGACCCGTACAACCCGACCCAGTTCCCGATCGCACTGCTGCTCAACGTCACCAACCCGCTTCGTCAGCAGTTCGACAACAGCCGGCTCGAGATCTACACGGTGCCCTACACCGCGCAGTTCCATAACCCGTTCGCCGCCGACAAGCAGATGTCCTACAACCAGAGCCGTGCCGAAGGGTTCGACGCGACGGTGCGGGCCATGACGGACATGAACAACCGGTGTCCGCTGACCAGCTATGTGCTTGTCGGTTTCTCTCAGGGCGCGGTGATCGCCGGCGATGTCGCCAGTGACATCGGCAACGGCCGCGGTCCCGTCGACGAAGATCTGGTGCTCGGGGTCGCGTTGATCGCCGACGGTCGTCGCC
Source organism: Mycobacterium barrassiae (assembly GCF_025822765.1). GTDB lineage: Bacteria > Actinomycetota > Actinomycetes > Mycobacteriales > Mycobacteriaceae > Mycobacterium > Mycobacterium barrassiae. The sequence goes on from NZ_JACKUK010000038.1 coordinate 18,072, forward strand.
AGCCCGGTGTCGGTCAGGAGGTCGGGCCCAATGCGCCCGGGCACGGCGCGGAGATCACCCTGGACGAGGTGCCGATGCTGGGCGAGCTCGGCCTCGACATGACCGGACCGCGGCCTGGCGGCTTCGGGATGCTCAACAACCGCACATATGAAATATGTGCGTCCGGTGACCTGATCTGTTCAGCGCCCGAGTCGGCCTTCAACATCGTCCAGCTGCCGAAGACGCTCGAAGTGCTCAGCGGCGGCGCGGGCCAGCCGATCCACGCGATGTACAACACGCCGCAGTTCTGGAATCTTGATGGTGCCTCGGCACCGCAGTGGACACTGGGTTGGGCGCAGAGTGTGATCAATAACGCTCCGCACCCAAAACATGGCTGACCTGTAACCGCTGAGATTTGGACAGCGTCCGCAGGTCGCCTAACATTAAGAGAAAACTAAGAGCGGTGAGCGACGCGGAGCCGAAACGCGCAGGGTATTGGCCTGGCGCCGGTCCGCGCCTGCGCAATTGTGACTAACGGCTTCGCACGACGACGCTTTCGACAGGAGAGTGAGAATGGGGTTTCACAACCCGTTCCTGAAAGACGGACTGATCAAGTTCCCCGACAACGGCAGCCTGGTCAAGCACGTCGAGAAATGGGCCAAGGTACGCGGTGACAAGCTCGCCTACCGGTTCCTCGACTTCTCCGTCGAACGTGACGGGGTGGCCCGCGATCTCCACTGGGCGGACTTCGGTGCCCGCAACCGCGCGGTCGGCGCCCGGCTGCAGCAGGTCACCCAACCGGGTGACCGCGTCGCGATCCTCTGCCCGCAGAACCTCGAGTACGTGGTCGCGATGTTCGGTGCGCTTTATTCGGGTCGCATCGCGGTGCCGTTGTTCGACCCGTCGGAGCCGGGTCACGTCGGACGTCTGCACGCGGTGCTCGACGACTGCGAGCCGTCGGCGATCCTGACCACGACCGACGCTGCCGAGGGAGTGCGCAAGTTCTTCCGCAGCCGACCGGCCAAGGAGCGTCCCCGTGTCATCGCCGTCGACGCTGTGCCCGTCGAGGTCGGCGCGACCTGGCAGCCGGTGGAGGTCGAGCACGACACCATCGCCTACCTGCAGTACACGTCCGGATCGACGCGCATCCCGACCGGTGTGCAGATCACTCACCTGAACCTGGCCACCAACGTCGTCCAGGTCATCGAGGCACTCGATGGTGAGGAGGGCGACCGCGGTCTGTCGTGGCTGCCGTTCTTCCACGACATGGGCTTGATCACCGCCCTGCTGGCGCCCATGGTCGGTTACTACTTCACCTTTATGACGCCCGCGGCGTTCGTCCGCCGGCCCGGCCGCTGGATCCGTGAGATGTCGCGCAAGCCCGACGACACCGGCGGCGTGATCTCGGTGGCGCCCAACTTCGCGTTCGATCACGCCGCGGCGCGCGCGGTGCCCAAGGAGGGCGAGCCGCCGCTGGACCTGTCCGTCGTGAAGTGCATCCTCAACGGCAGCGAGCCGATTTCGGCGGCCACCGTGCGCAGGTTCAACGAGGCGTTCGCGCCGTACGGGTTCAAGCCGCAGGCCATCAAGCCGTCGTACGGTCTGGCCGAGGCGACGCTGTTCGTGTCGACCACCCCGATGGGTGACCATCCGAGGATCGTGTCCGTCGACCGCGAGGCGTTGAACACCGGCAGGTTCGTCGAGGTTCCCGACGACTCACCCACCGCCGTCGCGCAGGCGGGCGCCGGCAAGGTCGGCGTCGCCGAATGGGCCGTGATCGTCGATCCCGAAACGGCTTCGGAGCTGCCCGACGGCCAGATCGGCGAGGTCTGGATCAGCGGCCAGAACATGGGCACCGGCTACTGGAACAAAGAGGACGAGACCGCCGAAACTTTTCATAACATCCTCAAGTCGCGGACCAACCCTTCGCACGCCGAGGGCGCCACCGACGACGCCACTTGGGTGCGCACCGGTGACCTCGGCGCTTACCACGATGGCGAGCTGTTCATCACCGGTCGCACCAAGGATCTGGTGATCATCGACGGCCGCAACCACTATCCGCAGGACCTCGAGTACTCCGCGCAGGAGGCGACGAAGGCGCTGCGCACCGGATTCGTCGCGGCGTTCTCGGTGCCCGCCAACCAGCTGCCCGACGAGGTGTTCGAGAACGCCCACTCCGGGCTCAAACGCGATCCGGACGACACCTCGGAGCAGTTGGTGATCGTCGGCGAGCGTGCGCCGGGTGCGCACAAGCTCGAGATGGGTCCGATCGTCGACGACATCCGCGCCGCCATCGCGGTGCGCCACGGCGTCACCGTGCGCGACGTGCTGCTGACCGCCGCCGGTGCGATTCCGCGGACGTCCAGCGGCAAGATCGGCCGCCGCGCCTGCCGTGCCGCCTACCTGGACGGCAGCCTGCGCAGCGGCAAGATCGCCAACGATTTCCCCGACGAAAAAGACTGACGGCGAACACCTTTGAATATGGCTGACACACAGGACGATTCGCAGCAACCCGAGACCTCGACCGCCCCGGCTCCGCGCACGGATGTGACGGTTCCCGAGCTTCGCGAGTGGATGCGCAACTGGGTGGCCAACGCCACCGGTCAGTCGCCCGACGCGATCAACGAGAACGCGCCGCTCATCGAGTTGGGCATGGCCTCCCGCGATGCGGTCGCGATGGCCAGCGACATCGAGGATTACACCGGGGTCACCGTGACGGCCACCATGGCGTTCCGGCATCCGACCATCGAGGCGCTCGCCACGGTGATCGTCGAGGGCGAGCCGGAAGTCGACGACGGGTCGGAGGGCGAGGACTGGTCGCGCGACGTCGACGAGGACGCCTTCAACATCGCGATCGTCGGCATCGCCACTCGCTTGCCGGGCGATATGAACACCCCCGGCGAGATGTGGCAGGCGCTGCTCGAGGGCCGCGACGCCATCACCGATCTGCCGGAGGGACGCTGGGAGGAATTCCTCGGCGAGCCGCGGATCGCCGAGCGTGTGGCCAAGGCCCGCACGCGCGGCGGCTACCTGTCCGACATCAAGGGCTTCGACGCCGAGTTCTTCGCGCTGTCGAAGATGGAAGCCGACAACATCGATCCGCAGCAGCGGATGGCGCTCGAATTGACCTGGGAGGCACTGGAAAACGCGCACATCCCGGCGTCGAGCCTGCGCGGCGAGGCGGTCGGGGTCTTCATGGGCTCGTCGAACGCCGACTACCAGAACCTGGCGCTCTCGGATCCCAGCGTCACCCACCCGTACGCGATCACCGGAAACTCGAGTTCGATCATCGCCAACCGGGTGTCCTACTTCTTCGACTTCCGCGGACCGTCGGTGACCGTCGACACGGCCTGCTCGAGCTCGCTGGTCGCCGCACATCAGGGCGTCAAGGCGCTGCGGTCAGGCGAGGCCGACGTCGCGATCGTCGGCGGGGTCAACGCGCTGATCACCCCGTTGGTGACGGTCGGCTTCGACGAGGTCGGCGGCGTGCTCGCGCCCGACGGCCGCATCAAGTCGTTCTCCCAGGACGCCGACGGCTACTCCCGTGCGGAGGGTGGCGGTGCGCTGGTGCTCAAGCGGCTCGCCGACGCCCGGCGCGACGGCGATGAAATCTACGCGATCATCGCCGGCAGCGCGGTCAACCACGACGGTCGGTCCAACGGCATGCTCGCGCCGAACCCCGACGCTCAGGCCGACGTGCTGCGCAAGGCCTACAAGGACGCCGGCATCAACCCCCGCGACGTCGACTACATCGAGGCGCACGGCACCGGAACCATCCTCGGTGACCCGATCGAGGCCGACGCGCTCGGTCGAGTGGTCGGCAAGGGCCGTCCCGCCGACAAGCCGGCACTCCTCGGCGCGGTGAAATCCAATGTGGGACACCTGGAGTCGGCCGCGGGGGCGGCGAGCCTCGCCAAGATGGCGCTCGCGCTGAAGAACGACAAGATCCCGCCGTCGATCAACTACACCGGGCCCAACCCGTACATCGACTTCGACGCGATACATCTGAAGGTCGCCGACACCGTCACCGACTGGCCCCGCTACAGCGGGCACGCCATCACCGGCGTCTCCGGTTTCGGCTTCGGCGGCGCCAACGCACACCTCGTGCTGCGCGAGGTGCTGCCCACCGACCTCGTCGAGCCCGAGCCTGAACCGAAGCAGGATGAGGACGCCGATGCTGGGTCGTCCGAGGCGAACGTCGTGTACGTCGGCGGCGTCCGGATGGACGAGTACGGCGAGTTCATCGACGACGACGATGATGACCACGCATCGGAGTACAGCGCCGACACCGCCGCGTATGACGACGACGAGCCTGAGTTGCCCGGCCTGACCGACGAGGCCAAGCGCCTGTTGGAGATCGCGCGCGAGGAGCTCGAGTCCGCTGAACAGCCCACACCGCTTGTGCCGCTTGCTGTCTCGGGATTCCTGACGTCGCGCAAGAAGGCCACGGCCGCCGAGCTCGCCGACTGGATCGACAGTCCGGAAGGTCGGGCGTCGTCGCTGGAATCGATCGGCCGCGCGCTCTCGCGCCGCAACCACGGCCGGTCCCGCGCGGTCGTGCTCGCCCGCGATCACGACGAGGCCATCAAGGGCATGCGCGCGATCGCCGAGGGTAAGCAGCACCCCAGCGTCTTCTCCGCCGACGGTCCCGTCGCCAATGGACCCGTTTGGGTGCTGGCCGGTTTCGGTGCCCAGCACCGCAAGATGGGCAAGAGCCTGTACCTGCGCAACGAGACGTTCGCCGAGTGGATCAACAAGGTCGACGCCCACGTGCAGGACGAGCTCGGCTATTCGATCGTCGAGCTGATCCTCGACGATTCGCAGGACTACGGCATCGAGACCACGCAGACCGTCATCTTCGCGATCCAGATCGCGCTCGGCGAGCTGCTCAAGGCGCACGGCGCGAAACCCGCTGCAGTGGTGGGCCAGTCGCTCGGCGAGGCAGCCGCGGCGTACTTCTCCGGCGGCCTGTCGCTCGCCGACGCCGCCCGCACCATCTGCTCGCGCGCCCACCTGATGGGTGAGGGCGAGGCCATGCTGTTCGGCGAGTACATCCGTCTGATGGCGCTCGTCGAGTACTCGATCGACGAGATCGAGACGGTGTTCGCCGACTTCAAGGATCTCGAGGTCTGCGTGTACGCCGCACCGACCCAGACCGTCATCGGCGGTCCGCCCGACCAGGTGGACGCGATCATCGCGCGCGCCGAGTCGGAGGGGAAGTTCGCGCGCAAGTTCCAGACCAAGGGCGCCAGCCACACGTCGCAGATGGACCCGCTGCTGGGTGAACTCGCCGCGGAGTTGCAGGGCATCGAACCCCGCCCGCTGACCATCGGTTACTTCTCGACGGTGCACGAGGGCAGCTACCTCAGGCCCGGCGGGGAACCGATTCACGACGTGGAGTACTGGAAGAAGGGGCTGCGCCACAGCGTCCACTTCACCCAGGGCATCCGCAACGCCGTGGACAACGGGCACACGACTTTCCTCGAGCTGGCACCGAATCCGGTGGCACTGATGCAGGTGGGGCTGACCACCGCCGACGCCGGCCTGCACGACGCGCAGCTGATTGCGACGTTGGCGCGCAAGCAGGACGAAGTCGACTCGATGACCACCGCGATGGCGCAGCTGTACGTCTACGGGCACGACCTGGACTTCCGCACCCTGTTCCCCAGGGCCGACGACCCGGAGACGGGTTACGCGAACATCCCGCCCACCCGTTTCCGCCGCAAGCCGCACTGGCTCGAGGCACGGTTCACCGGCGACGGCTCGGTGATGATGCCGGGCAACCACGTCGCGATGCCCGACGGCAGGCACGTGTGGGAATTCGTTCCGAAGGGCCAGGCCGATCTCTCCGCACTGGTGAAAGCCGCTGCGGCGCAGGTGCTTCCGGATGCGAAGCTGGTCGCCTCCGAACAGCGAGCGGTGCCCGGCGAGGGTGCCCGCCTGGTGACCACGCTGACCCGCCATCCCGGCGGTGCCAGCGTTCAGGTGCACGCGCGCATCGACGAGTCGTTCACGCTGGTCTACGACGCCGTCGTCAGCCGTGGCGGTGCCGTCGCCGGATTGCCCACCGCCGTCGCGACCGGAGTGGCTGTCGCCGAACAGGTTTCGGCCGAGCCGACCGTCGAGGAGCAGACGGATGACGCGGAGATCCTGCAGGACAACCTGACCCAGGGCGCGAACCTCGGTGCCGGCTTCGCCAAGTGGTCGCCGGACAGCGGCGAGACCATCGGTCAGCGACTTGGTGCGATCGTCGGCGGTGCGATGGGCTACGAGCCAGAGGACCTGCCGTGGGAGGTGCCGCTCATCGAGCTGGGCCTGGACTCGCTGATGGCCGTGCGGATCAAGAACCGTGTCGAGTACGACTTCGACCTGCCGCCGATCCAGTTGACTGCGGTGCGTGACGCGAACCTGTACGCCGTCGAGAAGCTGATCCAGTACGCGATCGAGCACCGCGACGAGGTCGACCAGCTCGCCGAGCATCAGAAGACGATGACCGCCGAGGAGATCGCCGCCGAGCAGGCGGAGCTGATGGGCGGTGCGACGACGGTCGCCGAGCTCGAAGAGGCGCTGGCCGAGAAGGCTGCGGACAGCGTGGCGACCGAGGTCACCAGCGCGGGTACCGCCACCGCGGCCGACATTCCACCGCCGCCGACGGACCCGTCGGGGCCGGGGACCCCGCCGCCGCCGACCAACCCGGCAGGCCCGGACATCCCGCCCCCGCCGACCGATCCCCGCGGCCCGGCCGCGACCGGACCGTCGGAGTCGACGGTGGCCGCCGCGTCCAAGGTGCTGACCCAGGAGGCCGTCACCGAGGCGCTCGGTTCCGACGTGCCGCCGCGCGACGCCGCCGAGCGGGTGACGTTCGCGACGTGGGCGATCGTGACCGGCAAGTCGCCGGGCGGCATCTTCAACGACCTGCCCGAGGTCGACGACGCCACCGCGACCAAGATCGCCGAACGCCTCACCGAACGCGTCGACGAGGGCACCATCACCGCCGACGACGTCCGTGCCGCGAAGAACATCGAGGCGCTGGCGACCACGGTCCGCGATTACCTCGAGGGCGGCAAGGTCGACGGCTTCGTACGGACGCTGCGCGCGCCGCAGGACGGCTCCGAGCAGGTTCCGGTATTCGTGTTCCACGCTGCAGGCGGTTCGACGGTGGTGTACGAGCCGTTGCTCAAGCGCCTGCCCGCGAGCACTCCGATGTACGGCTTCGAGCGGGTCGAGGGCTCGATCGAGGAGCGGGCCCGCGAGTACGTGCCGAAGCTGCTGGAACTCAACCCCGACAAGCCGTTCGTGCTTGCGGGCTGGTCGCTGGGCGGTGTGCTGGCGTACGCCTGCGCGATCGGGCTCAAGGAGGCGGGCGCCGACGTCCGGTTCGTCGGCCTGATCGACGCCGTGCGGCCGGGTGAGCCGATCCTGCAGACCAAGGAGGAGACCCGTAAGCGCTGGGATCGCTACGCGCGGTTCGCGGAGCGCACCTTCAACGTCGAGGTCCCCGAGATCCCCTACGAGGAGCTGGAGGCGCTCGACGACGAGGGCCAGGTGAAGTTCGTGTTGGACGTCGTGAGCCAGAGTGGGGTGCAGATCCCCGGCGGCATCATCGAGCACCAGCGCACCTCGTACCTGGACCAGCGGGCCATCGACCTCGCCGAGATCAAGCCGTACGACGGGAAGGTCACGCTGTACATGGCCGACCGCTACCACGACGACGCGATCTACTTCGAGCCCGCATACGCCACCCGCAAGCCGGACGGCGGCTGGGGTGAGTTCGTGTCCGAGCTGGAAGTGGTGCCCATCGGGGGTGAGCACATCCAGGCGATCGACGAGCCGTACATTGCGAAGGTCGGCGCACACATGAGCGAGGCGCTGAACCGCATCGAGGCCACTCAGGGCGAAGAGGAGAAGCAGGCGAAGTGACCAACAAGACCACTGCCGAACTGCTCTCCGAACTTCACGAGAAGCTGGAGCTGGCGAAGGAACCCGGTGGTGAGAAGGCGGTCGCCAAGCGCGAGCGCAAGGGCATCCCCAGCGCCCGCGCGCGCATCCACGCCCTGGTCGATCCGGGCAGCTTCCTCGAGATCGGTGCGCTGTGCAAGACTCCCGGCGATCCGGAAGCACTGTTCGGCGACGGGGTGGTCACCGGTCACGCCAGGATCAACGGCAGGCCGGTCGGCGTCTTCAGCCACGACCAGACGGTGTTCCAGGGTTCGGTCGGCGAGATGTTCGGCCGCAAGGTCGCCCGCTTGATGGAGTGGGTGGCGATGGTCGGCTGCCCGATCATCGGCATCAACGACTCCGCGGGCGCGCGGATTCAGGACGCGGTCACGTCGCTGGCGTGGTACGCCGAACTGGGCCGTCGTCACGAGCTGTTGCGTGGCCTCGTTCCGGAGATCTCCATCATCCTCGGCAAATGCGCTGGCGGAGCGGTCTATTCGCCGATCCAGACCGACCTGGTGGTGGCGGTGCGCGACCAGGGCTACATGTTCGTCACCGGTCCCGACGTCATCAAGGACGTCACCGGTGAGGACGTCAGCCTCGACGAACTCGGCGGCGCCGACGCGCAGGCCCGGTACGGCAACATCCATCAGGTCGTCGAGGACGAGGCCGCGGCGTTCCAGTACGTCCGCGACTACCTCAGCTTCCTGCCCGCCAACACCTTCGACGATCCGCCGATCGTCAACCCCGGCCTCGAACCGGAGCTGACGCCGCACGACTACGAGCTCGACTCGATCGTGCCGGACAGCGACAACATGGCCTACGACATGCACGAGATCCTGCTGCGCATCTTCGACGACGGTGACGTCTTCGATGTCGCGGAGCAGCAGGGCCAGGCGATGATCACGGCCTTCGCCCGCATCGATGGCCGGCCCGTCGGGGTGCTCGCGAACCAGCCCATGCATCTGTCGGGCGCCATCGACAACGAAGCCTCCGACAAGGCGGCCCGGTTCATCCGGTTCTGTGACTCCTACAACCTGCCGCTGGTCTTCGTCGTCGACACCCCGGGCTTCATGCCCGGTGTCCAACAGGAGAAGGGCGGCATCATCAAACGTGGCGGCCGCTTCCTCAACGCCGTCGTCGAGGCCGATGTGCCGAAGGTGACGATCACCATCCGCAAGTCCTACGGCGGCGCGTACGCGGTGATGGGGTCCAAGCAGCTCTCCGCCGACCTGAACTTCGCCTGGCCGACTGCGCGCATCGCGGTGATCGGCGCCGAGGGGGCGGCGCAGCTGCTGGTGAAGCGCTTCCCGGATCCGACCGCGCCCGAGGTGCAGAAGATCCGGCAGGACTTCATCGAGGGCTACAACCTGAACATGGCCACCCCGTGGATCGCCGCCGAGCGCGGGTTCATCGACGCGGTGATCCAGCCGCACGAGACCCGGCTGTTGCTACGCAAGTCGATGCGGCTGCTGCGCGACAAGCAGATCGACCGGGTACAGCGCAAACACGGCTTGACGCCGATCTAGGGTCGAACCCATCGGACGATGACGGTCCCGTCGTCGCCGAGCAGTATCCCTCTGCGCTGCATACGAATCGCCACGTGCTCGACCGAGGACGCGATGCGGCGAGCCGGTCCGGCGACCATCATCGGGCTGGTGGTGATGCACAGTTCGTCGATCGCATCGTCCGACACCAGCCGTGAGAACAGGGTGGGCCCGCCCTCGACGAGCACGCGGTTGAGACCCAACTCGGCGAGCGCGTCTTTCAATGCGGCAGCACGGATCTGTCCACCGACGAGTTCTCTGACACATGCACCGGACTCGGCGAGCGCGCGCCGACTCGCAGCGTTCGCCGTCGCGGAGACGAACACGATGGGCGGTGCCACGGCGTTGTGTAGCAGCTGTGGCGGGATCACCGCTCGGCTCGATACCACCGCGACGGGCAGGACAGTCGAAAGGCCGTGCGCCAGCCGCCAGGCTTGCGCATCCGTGTCGAGCTGGATATCGGTGTAGGGCTTCGCCGTTGCCGTGACGGCGCCGACGAGGATCACGTCGGCCACCTCGCGCAATCGTGTGAACACCCGCCGGTCCGTCGGCGTCCCGAGCTTTCTGCCCGACCCGTCGAGCGTCATCGCACCGTCGATGCTCGCGATGAAGTTGGCGCGCAGCCGCGGCTGGCGCAGGCTATCGGGGTAGGCGAGTAGGTCGCGCAAGGCGTCGTCGCTGAGGGTCTCCGCCTCGTGCAGCGTCGAATGTGATGGCCCCGCAACAGCAGTCATGACGCTACCCCCACGTTCCGTTTGTGTCGGACTGTCGGCGCCGCCGCGTGGATCACAGAAGGCCGACCTACCAAGAAGAGCGTCGTGATCGCCCCCAATGCGGCCGCGGCGGCCGGCAGGAGCATCGAGTCGGACATGGCGTCGGCGAACGGTGCTTTGAGCACGTCCGGTAGTCGCGTCGCCGCATGCTCGTCGGGCTCGTGGCCCATCAGTGAGATCATCAGCGCCGCGATGCCCGCGCTGCCGAGCACTGCGCCGAGCTGCCGAAGGGTGTTGTAGACCGCAGAACCCGCACCCGCAAGATCATCCGGCAGTGTCCGAGATGCGATGACCGCCAACGGTTCCCAGGTAAAGGCACCGGCAGCACCCATCATCGTCAGCGGCAGCATCAGTCGCCAGACAGGGGTGTCAGGCGTCATCTCCAGCGAAAGCCAGACCAGCGCGATCGTCAGCATGGTGAAGCCCGGGCCGACGATGGCCCGCGGATGGACGCGGTCGACGAGTCTGCCGACGATCGGGGCCAGCACGCCGGTCGCGACCGCCATCGTCGTCGTCGCCAACGCCGCGCGGGTGGCGGACAGTCCACGAATCTCTTGTAGGTAGAACATCAGCGGGACGACGGCAGCGATGACGGCGAAGCTGGTCAGTGCGATACCCGCATTGGCAAGGGTGAAGTCACGATGCCGGAACAACGTGAGCGGAATGAGCGGTTCCCTGCGCTGAATCGACTGCCAGACAACGAATCCGACGAGCAGTCCGAGTCCCGCGGCGAGCGTCGCCCAAACCTGTAGCGCCCACTCGCGGTGCTCACCCTCCTGCAATCCGTACACGATCAGGAAGATGCCTGCGCCCGACAACATCACGCCCAGCATGTCGAGGCGATGCCGCTGCGTGGGCAGGGTGGGAATCAGCCACAGCGCCCAGGCGAGTCCGGCCGCACCGATCGGGACGGTGATCAGGAAGATCCATCGCCAGCCCAGCGCGTCCACGAGCAGGCCGCCGGCCAAGGGGCCGACGAACAACCCGACTGCGGCGGTGGCGCCCCAGAGACTCATTGCGACGCCGCGGCGCTGCGGAGGAAACGTGCGGGTGACCAACGAAAACGTCTGCGGCGTGAGCAGTGCGGCGCCGATACCTTGTGCAACGCGTCCGCCGACGAGCAGACCGATGGAGTCGGCCAGCCCGCACCACAGCGATGACAGCGTGAAGAGCGCCAACCCGACCAGATACAGGTTCTTCGGCCCGAAGCGATCCCCCAAGCGACCGCCCACGAGCAGGAACACGGCAAAAGACAGCAGATAGGCGCTCGTCACCCAGATGACCGCGTGGTAGCTGGCGCCGAACTGCGCTTTGATCGCCGGGTTCGCCACCGGAACGATCGTCGAGTCGACGACGATCAGGAAGAAGCCGAGCATCATCGCCCACAACGCACGGAACGGACGTTGGCCAGTCACCTCCGCCGGCGTGCGCATCGCATCACCCGCGCAGTAGGAGATGCAGCGCCTCGGCCCGCGCCGCCGCATCGTCTTTGAATTGGCCACGCACCGCGGATGTGGTGGTGATGGCTCCCGGTTTTCGCGCTCCACGCATCGACATGCACAGGTGCTCGGCCTCGACGACCACGATCACGCCGCGGGGGTTCAGTTTTCGCATGAACGCGTCGGCGATCTGCCCGGTGAGACGCTCCTGAACCTGGGGGCGTCTGGCATAAAGGTCGACCAGCCGCGCGATCTTCGACAGGCCGGTGATCCGGCCGTCCGGGCCGGGGAGATAGCCGACGTGAGCGACGCCGTGAAAGGAGACCAGGTGGTGCTCGCACGTGGAGTACAGCGGGATCTGCCTGACCAACACCAGTTCGTCGTGGTCCTCGTCAAAGACCGTTGTCAGCACATCATCGGGATCGGCGTACAGACCGGCGAACGTCTCGCGGAAGGCGCGTGCGACACGGGCAGGGGTTTCGCGCAACCCTTCCCGGAGCGGATCTTCACCGACCGCGACGAGCAGATCGAATATCGCCGCCTCCACCGCGGCCTGATCGAATGTGCGCCGGGTTTCCAGCCGCGATTCATCGGTGTGCGGCTCTTCCCGCGCCTGCAGCATTGTCGCCCCCTTGCCGTCCGGCAGAAAGCAACCGCAAACCTCTTGCTGCCGCGCAATTCTGATAGCTGATATAAGCAATAACAGAGTTTTGACGGCGCCGTGAACGAATTGAATGTAATTCCGCGCGCCACTTCGGGCGAGATGGACTTAGAGTGACGTCGTGTCGAACCATTTCACCGGCCTCAGCCTCGGCCCGCCGCTCGGCGACCAACGACTCGACCTGTGCGATCTGTATGCGTTCCAATCGCCTGCCGACTCCACGCGAACCGTTCTGATACTGAACGCGAATCCGAATGCCGATGCATTGCATCCGGACGCCATCTACCGGCTCGCGATCGACAACGACGGCGATCTGAAGAACGACATCGCGTTCAGCTATGTCTTCTCCACGCCGCAGGACGGGCGTCAGACCGTCGACGTCTACCTGGCCCACGGCGATGACGCGGAGGAGCCGGAAGCCGTCGGCGAGAAGATCTTCGATGCCGTTGAGGTGTCGTTCGGCAAGACACCCCACATCCACCGATCGAGCGAGTTCACGTTCTTCGCAGGCGCACGCAGCGACGCGTTCTTCTTCGACTTCGACGGCATCAAGAACCTGTTCGACATCTCGGGCAAGCGCAACTTCACCTCGCCGCATCTCGGCGAGCTCGGCGGGAAGTCGCCGTGGACAGGGCAGGACTCCAACACCACGGCCAACGTGTTCTCCACCGTCATCGAACTTCCGACCGCCTACCTCCGGCCCGATCCCGACATCCGGATCTGGGGCCGCTGCAGCCTGCGGCAGGACGGCAAGCTCAACCACGTCGACCGCGCCGGTCACCCCTCGGTGAGCAGCTTCTTCAACACCGACGACACCAAGCTGGAGTACAACGCCAGCGAGCCGGTGCACGATCGGGAGCGCTGGATCGAACAGTTCATCCACCTGATGGGGCATACCGGCAACTACACGCGCGAAGAGGCCATCGCCGCGATCGACCGCGAGGGCACGCTGCCCGACATGCTGACGTTCAACCCGGCCAAACCGGCCAAGTACCCGAACGGCAGGACGTTCACCGACGACGTCATCGACTACCGGCTGGCCTTCCTGACCAAGGGCGAATGCCCGCCCAGCGGGCTGAGCCCGCACACGGACACCCTCGGCGAATTCCCCTACCTGGGCACTCCGCACTGAGGGTCGGGACAGAGAGCACTACGATTCGGCCATGCCGCTAGCCGCCGGAGAGGAGATCGCCGGGTACACCATCGTGCGCTCGCTCGGCGCCGGTGGCATGGGCGAGGTGTACCTGGCCCAGCATCCACGGTTGCCGCGCTACGACGCCCTGAAGGTTCTCTCGGCCACGGTCTGCGCCGACAGCGAATACCGGGAGCGGTTCAGCAGGGAAGCCGATATCGCCGCGACGCTGTGGCACCAGCACATCGTCGAGGTGCACGACCGCGGTGATGTCGACGGCCAGCTGTGGATCTCGATGGCCTACGTCGAGGGCACCGACGCGCACCGCCTGCTGACCGAGAGCTACCCGGACGGCCTGCCCCCGGACGACGTCGTGCGCATTGTGACCGCGGTCGCCGACGCGCTCGACTACGCCCACGACAGGGGTCTGCTCCACCGCGACGTCAAACCTGCGAACATCCTGCTGGCCAACCCGGGCACCAACAATGAGCGGATCATGCTGGCGGATTTCGGGATCGCCAGGCGCATCGGCGACACGAACAGCCTGACCGGAACCAACATGACCGTCGGCACCGTCGCGTATGCCGCGCCGGAGCAGCTGATGGGCGAGGGCATCGACGGCCGGGCCGACCAGTATGCGTTGGCGGCGACGGCATTTCAGCTGCTGACCGGAACTCCGCCGTTTCAGCACGAAAATCCCGCGGTCGTGATCAGCCAGCACCTGACCTCCGATCCGCCGGCGATCGGCACCCGCCGCCCCGAATTGTCCAATCTCGGACCGGCATTCGAGAAGGCGCTGGCGAAGTCGCCGCACGACCGGTTCGACAAGTGCATCGACTTCGCCCGTGCGCTCGCCCACCGCACCGACGCGACGATCTCCGGCTCCGGCCCAATGTGGTCGTCCAGCGGTTCGGCGCCCAGCGTTGCCCTGTCGGAGCCGACGATGCTCGCCCAGTCCCCGACAGGGGTGTCGGGGCCCAGACATGCCAAGCCGCAGAACGGCTCTCGGCCCCGCTTCGTCGTGCCCGCGGCCATCGCGTTGGCGCTCGTCGCCCTTGCGGGCGTCGCTTTCGTGCTGTTCGACCGTTCCCGCGATCGTCCGACCGAGGCCAAGGCCGCGCCGACCACCACCTCGGCCGCTGCCACCACCCAGCCGGGCGGCGTCGCGCTGCCGGTGGTGGTCGTCGGGGCGGAGTGCGGGACCCTCGGCGAGGCCGGTCTCACCGAAACCGGAGCACCGGCCTACTGCGCGCATCTGCCGACCACCGGCGCGGCGATCTGGTCGATGTACCCCGGTCAGATCTCCAGTCCCACAGTCACTCCCGGGCCCGACGCAGCGGCGTTGCCGTCGGAGAGCCAGCAGCCGGTGCTGGTCTGTATGGAACAGACCGGGCAGACCCATGCCGACTGCCACAGCGACATCCTCGAGGCCACTCCCGACGACTCCGAAAGCCCGCCGACCGAGACCACGACCGAGACGACGACCGAGTCGTCATAACTCAGATGGGCGGGAACGACAGCCAGTCGTCGACCATGAAGGCGTCTCCCCGCGCGACAACCGTCGCGCCGCCCTGCCCCGGATAATGCGCGGGTATCACCGCGGCGCGGCGCCGGGACGCCTCGGTCAGCACGCGTCGCCGCGTCACCGCCGCCGCATCGAAGTCCTCATCCCACGCACACGGATCGCCGGGTCGACGCAGCTGCAACGGGCAGTGGGTCAGGTCGCCGACGAAGACCGCGGGCTTGCCCGCATCAAGCCACACGACCGACGCGCCTGGTGTATGACCCGGCGCGGGCCGCAGCCACAGTGACTCGCTGAGCTGGTGGTCGCCCGACCACAGCTCGATCTGCTCCTCTACGGGAGACACGCTGTCCGCGAACACCGTTCGCACATGTTGCTGGGTCGATTCCTCTTCCTCGGACTGCGGCGTCGACGTCTGGGAAGGACCGTCGGGGCCGAAGTGCCGGTAGTCGAGTTCCGGTACGAGGTAACGGGCTTGGGGGAACGTCGGCACCCACGTCTCGCCGTCGAGCACGGTGTTCCAGCCGACATGGTCGAAGTGCAGGTGGGTGTTCACGACGACGTCGATGTCGTCGGGCGCGAACCCGGCACGCCGCAGCACCGCCAGGAAGTCGGTCTGCAGGTGATCGAGCACCGCCATCAGCGGCCGGGTCTTGTCGTTGCCCGCTCCGGTGTCGACGAGCACGGTCAGCCCGTCCACCTCGATCACCCAGATCTGCATGGCGATGCGCCAGCCGTCCTCGGTCCAGTAGGAGGACGTGAACTCGCTCTGCTCGCTCCAGACCTCCCGCGGTGTATAGGGGAAGGTCTCGAACGGGATGTTGTCCACCTGCGTCTCGACGACGCGGGTGAGGGTGGCGTTGCCGAGCCGGAGGCGATCCGAGGTCATGGCTTGATCCTGATGTGTCCCGGTGAATAGAGCCCGCTGTGGGTGGCGGTGCCCAGGTCCAATGTCGCGGGTTGCGCATCGACGATGGTGTCGAACTTGCGCAGCGAACCCCAGTCACGACCCCAGTCGTTCGAGAGGTACGTCGCCATCACGTGTGCGCGCAGCAGCAGGTCGGTGATGCCGAGCAGCCCGCCGTTGAGGCCGTCCTCCCAGGTGTCGGTGTCCTTGCGCTTGGCGTTGTAGTCGGGCGTGATGCGGAACTTGGGGATCTCGGTGACGCCGTTGGCATGCAGCATCGGCTGCTGGCACGGGAACGCCAACCCGACGGCCCAGTCCATCAGCACGGGCTGATCCGACCCGACGTACTCCTGCACCGACCGCAGCTCAGGAACCCGCGGCGGCGTGACCGCGATCCAGTCACCCGGTGTCAGCGAAAGATCCTCGGCGACAACGCGAACCGAGACGGCATCGTCGGGAATCTGCGCGCGGGGGAACCGCAGGTTGCGCCATGACGGGACGGGGCCGAGGTCGTAGGGCACCAGCCGGCCCGCGGGGACGGGGGCGCCGTCCGGTCCGGGCAACGCGTACTCCAGCTCGACGGTCTGTCCCTCTGTGCGCCCGTTGAACACGCTGTCGCCGGTGATGTTCCCCGCGGCGGTGATCACCACCAGGGGGTGTGCGTCCTCGCGGGGCGGCAACTGATACCACGCCGATGTCAGCCGGCTTTGTTGCTGCGGCCCCTCGACGTAGCTGCCTGCCACCGGAACACGCTTAGGGTCAAGGCCGTACGGCAGCGGAACCGTCGACCCGTTGACACCCGGGGTCTTCAGTTTCGTCGGGTGATCCCAGTCGTAGTCGGTGCCGGGCATCGGCAGGTTCATCCGGATCGTCTCGGCGACGATCTTCTCCGGCACACCGTTGGGGGTGAATCCGGTCGCTCCGACACCGCCCAGCGGGCCGAGTGGACCGTAGTCGCCCGGCAGCGGGGTCAGGAAGCCGTCATTCGGATTCGGTTCCACCAGAACGTCGTCCGCCAGTCCGCAGCCGCCGGTGAAGGCGCGCAGATTGGCCCACGCGTTGGAGTACGTCGGGTACTGGCGCACCACACCCGCGAGCATCGATCCGATGAACACCAAGACCATGAAGCCCGCTGCCACGGGGATCGGTGCGGCCGTGATCGCGCGGGTCACGCGGTCCTCGCCCCAGCTGCGATCCGCGAAGTGCAGCACAGCAGCCCAGATCACGGCGAGGGCGAACAGTGCGAAGAAGATGGTGCTGACGGTGACGGGGCCGACCTTCGGCATGGCGTTGTTGAACGGCACGCCGTAGCTCGACACGTACCACCATCCGTTGGTGGTCGCGAAACACAGTGCGAGCAGGAACAGTACGGCCGCCACGACCGCCATCCGGTTGCGCGACCAGCGCAGCACCGTGCGCGAAACCAGCACGGTGGCCAGGGCCGCCATCGCGGCGCCGACGGCGGCGAACAGGCCGAAGTGATGCACCCACTTGGTGGGGGCGAACTGCAGGAAGAAGATCGTGCCGAAGATCGTGCCGATCAGCCGCCACGCAGGCCCACGTGCGATGCCGGGAATCCGCTTGCGCCGCAACAGGATGAACAGCGATGCGAACAGCGCCAGCGCCGTCATCAGGAACCCGAAGCGCCGCGACAGCGAGCCGTCGACCGTCGGCAGGATCAGGTAGTAGTAGCGCAGGTTCTCGGTCCACCACTCCTGTGCCGGCCCGATGGAGGTACGGATTCTGGTGGCCTCCAACACCGTTGCGATGGTCTGGTCGGCGAAGACGACCGTCAGGATGACGGTGCCCGCCGCCAGCATCGGCGCGATCAGCGGCCAGGTGCCGACGAGGCGGTGCCTGCGGACCAGGATGCGCAGGATCGGCCTGCCGCCGGCCAGCAGCGCGGCGACGGCGATGAGCCCGGTCGGCTGAATGCCGAGGGTGAACGCCGCGACCAGCGTCGCCAGCGCCGCAGGCGTCATCCGTCCCGAGGCGATGGCACGTTCGATCAGGACGTAGGTGATGAGCGCGCCGGTGGCGATCTGCCCCTCCGGTCGCAGGCCGTTGTTGAACGGCATCCATGCGGCCAGCAGTACGAGGCCCGCCGCCCACACGGCTGCCCGGCTGGACACCACCGCGGGGCCGAGCCGCGGCAACACCTCGCGGGACAGCAAGAGCCAGCACACGATTCCGCACACCAGGTCGGGCAGCCGGATCCAGATGCTCGAATCGCTGACGCTTGTCATCAGCGCGAGCAGGTTGTAGTACCAGCCGAACGGGTCCTCGGGACTGCCGAACCAGCGGAAGTAGTTCGACATGTAGCCGGCATGGCCCGCGACGCGCGCCATCTGAAGCTGGTAGCCGTCGTCGGACGAGTTCGCGCCGATGATGTGCCAGACGAGGAAGCCGCCGACCACCACCACATCGGTGGAGCTGAATGTCCGCCAGCGCGACGGGATGAGGCGCTGCATCCGGCGTCCGTCCACCTGGTCCAACCGCCACAGCGCGAGCAGCGCGATGACCGTGGCGACCATCGCCAGCAGCATCGCCGACAGCTTCAAAACCGTTGGCTGTGTGGTGAACCGGGTGTCGATCACCGCCGATACCGACAGCCCCGGCGGCGCCGGACCGGTCAGGTCGGTGAAGACGCCGACGATCTGCGGCCGCAGGTTGGGGTCAGGGAACCCGGTGTACTGCTCCGTGCCGTCGGCCTTCCGCAGCCCGACGAAGTTCGCGAACGTGCCGTTCTCCGAGGAGCTGATCTCGATGCGCTCGCAGTCGGGGGAGACCACCCGCGCGCGCGGCACACTCGCGACCACGACGTTGCGGTCGGTGATGTCGACCCGCTGCGGCGTGACGGTGACGAACAGCGACTGCAGCGCCGCCTGCTTACCGTTCTTCGGCGCGGTGCCCAGCACCATCCCGCCCGACGGCGGCATCGACCGGATGACCTCGCACGGCACCGTCGCCGTCATCGACACCGGGGTCAGCGAGATCAGCGGCGCCGTCACGTTGTTCAGCTGGCTCTGACCATCCTGCCGCTGAGGCCATTCTAACGTCGCCGTCGTCTGCACCACCGGCAGCAGCGGTGTCGCGACCGACAGCACGAAACCGATGAGCCCGGCGATCGTCGCCACCCACCGGGCGACCCGAGTCTCGCTGGTCATGGCCCCTCTCATGGCAGGGCCCTGATCGGGCCGTTGCGGCTCCAGCCGAAGACGCGCATCGAGCCCTGCTCGACCTTGGCGTCAGGAGCCTGTGACGCGGGCACCACCCGGTCGTAGCGCTCGATCGAACCCCAGTCGCGATACCAGTCGTCACGCAGGTAGCTCGGGACCGCCGTCGTGCGCAGCAGCGCCTGGATGAACAGGAACGGACCGCCGTCCTGGGCGGACTGCCACATGTTTGACGACGACACGATCTGCTTGAAGTTGGGCTGGATGCGGTACTCCGGCAGCTCGGCAACACCCAGATGTTCCGAGAAAGGGCGCTGGCACGGGAAATTCGCTGCCGTCGCGATGTCCAGCATCACCGGCGTCTGCGACCCGAGCAGCTGCTGTGCGGTCTCCAGCACCGGCACGCGCGGCGGGGTGAACGCGAACCACTGATCGGTGGACAGGTTCGGATCGTCGGCGACGATGCGCGCGACGTTGGCCTCCGGCGGCGCCCAGGCCAGCGGGAAACGCAGGTTGCGCCAAGCCTTCTGGGGGAAGATGTCGATGGGCTGCACCTCGCCGAGCGCCTCGTAACTGCCGTCGGGACGGTGTACGCCCCACTGCAGTTTCAGCGACTGCCCGTAGTTGAAGGAGCCGTCCTCCTCGTAGTACCAGATGGCGCCCGCGGCGGCGACCGTCACCAGCGGCCGGTCCGGGGTGCGCGGTGGCAGCTGGTACCACGCCGAAGTGACCTTGGCGGCAAGGGTGTTCTCGTCGTAGCTGCCCATCACCGGAGTGCGCTTGGGATCCAGACCGAACGGCAGGAAGACGTTGGACCCGTTGATCCCGACGGGGCCGTAACCGCCGCCGGTGCCCGCCGCGTAGCCGATGCCCACGTTCGGCTCGTTGGGGGAGCCGTCCGAGTTCACCAGGCCAGGGTTGGCCGTGACCGGCTCGGCGGGCTCAAGGGTGTCGCTGACGCCGTTGGGGGTGAACCCGATCGGATCCTCCCCGCCGAGCGGACCGTACTCGCCGTAGCGTTGGCCCGGAACCGGTTGCAACATACCGGCATTGGTGTCCGGTTCGACGAGTACGTCATCGGCCATCGCGCAGCTGGTGGAGGACAGGCCCGACGTCAGCGTGGCGACGTTCGCCTTCGCGGTGGTGTACACCGGATAGCGCTGGACGGCGCCCTTGGCCATCGAGCCGACCTCGAGCACCACCATGATGACGGCGACCACCAGCAGCGGCGTCGACGCCAGTGCCCGGTTGCGGCGGGTGTCGGCGACCTCGGTGTGACCGGCGTAGTCCATGCGGAAGTGCAGCCACCCGGCGAGCAGACCCGTCAGTATCGCCAGCACCAGGAAGATGGTCAGCACCGGGAACCCGGCGATCACCGGCTGTTTGTCGAACCACGGCACCCCGTAGTTGCCGACGTAGAACCAGCCGTTGATACCCGAAGTCGCCCAGGCCAATACGAACAGCAGCGCCGTGACGTACAGCGCGAGGTTGCGTCGGCTGTGCAGCCCGACCCGGGCGAACGCGAACGCGGTGACGGCGCCCAGCGCCCCGGCCAGCGCGGCGAAGGCGCCGAACTGCACGGCCCACTTCGTCGGCGTGAACGTCAGCAGCAGGAGGCCGATCGCGGTGGTACCGATCAGCCGCCAGACCGGTCCGCGCGCCATGCCGGGCACCACGCTGCCGCGCAGCAGGACCGTCAGCATGCCGAACAGGCACAGCAGCAGCACCAGGACCGCGAAGCGACGGGTCAGCGACGAGTCGACGCTGTCCTCGACGGTGAGGAAGTAGTAGCGCAGGAAGTCCTGATACCACGCGATCGTCGGGCCGACGACGTACTTGATGCGGGCCGACTCGGCGACCGTGGCCAACGTCTGGTCGCGGAACACCACCACGAAGATCAGTGCGCCCGCCGACAGCAGGGTGGCCAGCGGGGCGATGACGCCGTCGCGACGGCTGCGGATGATCCGCGCGATCCCGCGCGCACCGACCAGCAGCGGCGCGACGGCGATCAGGCCCTGCGGGGCCAGCGTCACGCTGAACACGGCCACCACGATGGCGATCGCGTACGGCAGCAGGCGCCGGGTGCCGAGCGCGTATTCGACCAGGGCCCACACGGCGATGACGCCGAACGCGATCAGCGGCTCGGGGCGCAGGCCGTTGTTGAACGGCAGCCAGGCCGCCAGGAACACCGCGCCCGCCGTCCAGATCGCCACCCGGTTCTGTGCGAGCCGCCGCCCCAACCGCGGCAGCACACAGCGGCTCACGATCAGCCAGGCGCCGATTGCGGCCAGGGTCGCGGGTATGCGCATCCACACGCTGGCGGTGCTGATCGACGCGAGGTGCGCGAGCAGCGACTGATACCAGTCGAACGGCGCCTCGCTGGCCCCGAAGTAGCGGTAGTAGTTCGCGGTGTAGCCGGCCTCGGAGGAGACCCTGGCGATGGTCAGGTTGTAGCCGTCGTCAGATGACAGGGCCCCGATCAGGTGCCACAGCAGCAGCGTCCCGACCACGCCGATATCGGCCAGCCAGGTCGCGAAGCCGACCCGCCAGCACCGCCGCCACGCATGCGCGATGCGTCGAGAGCCCGCGCGGTCCAGCACGGCCATCGCCACCATCGATGCGATCACCGCGGCAACGCCGAGCATCATCACCCCGAGTTTGAGGAGTGTCGGTGAGGTGATGAACCGGGTGTCGACGTCGATGCGGCCCGACAGACCCGCCTGCGCCGCCACCTTCAGCTCGGTGAACACCCCGGCCACCTGAGGCTTCTTCTCTGGCGGCAGCGTGCCCGCGGCGCCGGGGATGCCGATGAAGTCGGCACCGACCTCGCCGGGGTTGGCCCAGAGGTGCAGGGTGCTGCAGGCCCCGGACTCCACCGCCGGTCGAGGCGCGACGGCGGCCACGGAGTCGCGGACGGCCACCACCACGAGGTCGTCGGTGGCCCGCACGAACATGCCGTTGCGGCTGGCGTCGATCCCGGCAGGCGGCACGGTCGACACCACCAGCCCGCCCTCTTCGGGCAGGGTGGCGACGGCTTGGCAGGGAATCGAGAAGTCGAGAGCCAGCGGGGCGCCGGACACCAGCGGCGCCGTGATGTCGGTGATCAGGCCGTCAGGGCCGGACGTCTGCGGCCAGAGGATGGTGGCGGTGGTCTGCTTGACGGGCAGCAGCGGAACCAAACCGCACAGCAGCAGCCCCGCGATGCCTGCGACGACGGCGATCAGCCGGGCGAACCGATGGGTCCGCTCATCCCGGCCGTCTTCAGGGTCGCGTGGCACGAGGCTCGATGGTATGCGACTCCGGAGCCCGCGCCGACGATGCGGGGCCGAGCAGAGCCGATGTATGGCCAGGCCTGGCTATTCGGCCGCTGTAACCCCATGGTGCGAGCAGGGCCGAATTTCCGCCATCTGGTTACACCCGGCGTCAGGACAGCCGTAACGGCGCCGGGCTCCAGAGCCCGCTGCGCGTCGTCTTTCCGAGCTCGAGCCGCGCCGGTTCGGCGTTCGGGTACCACGGCGTGAGCCGCTGCAACGCGCCCCAGTCGCGGAACCAGTCGTCCTTGAGATAAGTCGGCACCGTGGTGGCGCGCACCAGCAGTTCGGTGATTCCCAGCGGTCCGCCGCCGAGATAGTCCATCACGGGCGAGTTGGCCTCGGCCCCGAACCGGTCGGGCAGGATCCGCCACTTGGGCACCTCGGTGACGCCGTACTGGTGGCCGAACGGACGCTGGCACGGGAAGGCCAGGCCGACGAGCCAGTCCAGCAACACCGGATCCTGGGTCCCGACGACGTCCTGCAGCGTCTGCAGCTGCGGGATGCGCGGCGGGGTGAGCGCGATCCAGTGCTGCGGGTTCAGGTCGTCGTCGGTGGCGACCAGCCGCACCTGAGTGGCCTCGTGGGGGATGGCCGCCATGGGCGCGCGCAGGTTGCGCCACGCGGGCACCGCGCCGACGTCGGCGAACCCGATACCTCCGCCCGATTCGTCCGCAGCGGCCTGTTCATCGTCGGCCCACTCCAGCGTGACCTCGCCGGGGTCGAAGCGTCCGGCGGCGGCGACCACGAGCAGCGGCCCGGCCTCGTCGCGGGGCGGCAGCCGATACCACGCTGAACGCAGCCGCGCCGGCTGCTGGGTGCCGCCGCGCCAGCTGCCCATCACCGGGGTGGTCGCGGGGTCCAGGCCGTAGGGCAGGCGGGCCCGTGACCCGTTGACACCGGCCGCGGCGGTGGTGCCGCCCTCGGTGCCCGCCTCACCCGCGGTGTCCTCGGTTTCCGGGGTGTTGGCGAAGTTGGTGGCGGTGCCGGGGCCGCTCATCACCTCGTCGGCCGAGATGTCGGACGGAATCCCGTTGGGGCCGAAGCCCTCTGCCGTCCCCGCGCCGAGCGCGTCGGCCAGCGGCACGTCGACCGGTTGCAGCACGCCTGCGTTCGGATCCTGTTCGACGAGCACGTCCTCGGCCATGCCGCAGGCCTTGCCCGCGACTGCCCCGAGGTTGGACCGGCCGACGCTCCACGCCGGGTACTGGTCGATCATCGCGAGGGTCAGCGACATCACCTCGAAGATGACAAGTGCCCATGTGGCAATCGCCAACGGCGCCTGGATGATTCGCTGGATCCGCTTCGGCGGACCGGGTGGAGACTTGTCGCGCCCGGAGAAGTGGAACCACGCCGCGAGGATCAGCGCGAGGATCGACAGCCCGAGCAATATCGTCGTGAAGCCGAACTTCCACTCCGGGAACGCGTTGCTCCACGGCACCCCGAAGTTGGAGACGTACCACCACCCGTTGACGGTCGCGAATGACAGCGCCGTCACGAACAGCACCGCGGCGGCGAACACCGAACGGTTACGGCGCGAACGCATTGCGGTTGCGGTGACGGCGACCGCCGCCAGCGCACCCAGCGATCCGGCCAGTCCGGCGAACACGCCGAAGTGGTGGGTCCACTTGGTCGGCGTGAACATCAGTGCGAGGAACGAGATGACCGTGATGCCGATGATGCGACGGCTCGGTCCCAGCGCGGTGCCCGGAATCCGGTACTTGCGCAACGACATCGCCACCGACACGGCGAGGGTGAGCAGCAGGGTCAGCACCGCGAACCGGCGGGCGACCGAGCCGTCAGGGCTGGTGGTGAACAGCCGCTCGTAGCGGATGTGCTCGTCGAACCAGCTCAGGCTCGGGCCGACCGCCGACTTGAACGCGTTGGCCTGCAGCTCGCCGATCAACGTCTGATCGCGGAAGATCAGGATGATGGTCACGGTGCACGCAGCCAGGATCGGGGCGAGCAGAGCCAGATAGCCGAATCGTGAAGTATGCGCGGCCACAATGGTTTTCAGCGGTCCGACGGCCACCAGCAGGGCGCCGACAGCGGCGATGCCGGTGGGTCCGGAGAACAGCGTCAGTGCGCCGATGATGATGGCGATCGCCACGGGCAGCAGTCGGCTGGTGGCCACCCCGCGTTCCACCGAGCACCAGGTGAGCAGGATGCCAAGCGCGATGATGGGCTCGGGACGCAGGCCGTTGTTCAGCGGCAGCCAGAACGCCAGGAACAACCCGGCCGCCGTCCACGCCGCCGCCTGGCTGGTCTTGACCGCGTGTCCCAGACGTGGCAGCACCTCGCGGCTGATCACCCACCAGCACGCCAGCCCCATCAGCAGTGTGGGCAGCCGCATCCAGACACTGTTGGTGCTGACGTGCGCCCACAGGGCCAGCAGGTCGTAGTACCAGCCGAACGGGGCCTCCGGGGTGCCGAACCAGCGGTAGTAGTTCGCCATGTAGCCGGCTCGTTCGGACACCCGCGCCATGGTCAGGATGTAGCCGTCGTCGGCGGTGTTGGCGCCGACGAAATGCCACCACACCAACACCGCGGTGACGACGCCGTCGAGCGGCCGCAGCGACCACCACCGCGGCGGGAGGAAGCGTTTGACCTTTCTGCCGTCGGCGGTGTCCAGCACGTGCAGCGCGCCGAGGGCGATGAGCGTCATCGCGACGCCGATGATCATCGCGAGCAGCTTCAGCAGCGTCGGTGAACTGCTGTAGCGGGTGTCCAGGGTTGCCGAGAACTGCAGGCCGGGTGGTGCCCGACCGGACAGATCGGTGAACACGCCGACGATCTGTGGCCGGAAGTCATAACCGCCGCGCTCACCGCGTAGGGGTTCGCCGGCATCCTCTGAGTCGGGGGGTTGGACCAGCCCGACGAATTCGCCCGTCACCTTGTCCGCGTGCGCGGTGAACTCGAGACGCTGGCAGGCCGGGCTGAGCACCTGGTCCAGCGGCGCGCTGACCACCGGGGTGTTGCGGACGATGACGAGCAGGTCGTTGTTCACCCGCTCGATGAGCAGCCCCCGGTCGATGGCCTTGGGGGCCTGCTTGGGCACCGTCGACAACAGCACGGTGCGGGCGCGGTTCTCCGGCCCGACCAGGCCGGCCGCGACGCTGCACGGGACGCTGATCGTCAGGTCGGTGGCCACATATCCGATCAGGGGCGCGTCGACGCTCTGCAGGACGCCGTTCTGGGGCCAGTTCAGCTGGGCGGTGGTCTGCGTGACGGGCAGCAGGGGTGTGGCGAGGGCGAGTGCCGCACCGACGAGACCGGCGACGATGGCGACGAGGCGCGTCGTCCGGTGGTTCATCCTCCTTGCCCCGTCTGCGGCCACGGGGCTTGATCCTAGTTGGGGACGCGGATGGCCAGCACGAACGGCCCGATGTCGGACACCTCGAAGCGCGGACCGTCGAACAGCGCCTCATCGAGGGCGACGTGGTAGCGCCGCACATTGGGCTGGTTGGGGTAGACGTCGGAGGCCAGCCGCAACGTATATGTGTCGTCGGCGCCGCGGCGCATCAGGAAGACGGTCGGCGGCTTCCACGGCAGCGCATCGAGTTCGTTGATGAACTGGTCGGCGTCGGTCAGCGTCGCCCAGCCCTCGATCGTGTCGGCGCGCTTCTCGAACTGCGCGAGCGGGTTGGCGTAGTGCGATGTCAGCCCCTGGAACCCGTAATAGGGGTAGTACGACAGGAAGCTGTAGTCGGCGGTGAGGACGACGGTCTCGTTGCGCGGCAGCCCCGTCACCTCCTGAATCCTGGCGTCGATCTCGCGGTAGTAGCGCTCGGCGCCGGGCGGTCGGCGGTCGGCCCGCTGGCCGTAGCCGTCGGTGTCGGTGTAGGCGACGACGATGTCGGAGCGCAGCACGTCCGGGATGTCCTGGCTGAACGTCACCGCCCCGATGGCGCCAAGTGTCGCGGCGGCGGCGACGACGCGCCTGCCGGTTTCCGGTTGATACCGCGCCGCGATTGCCAGCGTGGTCTCGATGAAGCCGAAGGCGCCCGCCGCGGCCAGCAGTACCGTCAGTGTCGGTTGCAGCCGGAACGACAACAGGGTGGTTCCTGCGAGGGTGGTGAGCATCGACAGCAGCGACCACGCGTAGACGGCGAGGACGGCGATGGTCAACGCGGCCGCACGGGTTGAGCTGCGGGCGCGCCATACCAGCCACAGCGCGCCGAGCATGCAGAGCGCGCCGAGCAGTGTGGGATGCAGCATCGGGAATTCGAGTTCCGCACCTGCCGACGGCAGATAGTGCTGTGCGGTTCCGGAGTCGGCGGGCTCACCCTTGATCGCGGCCAGTAGCCACGGGCCGAGGCCGACCAACCACATCGCCCCCGAGATCGCCGCGATGACAAGCAGTCTCAGCAGCGGGCCGGCGGAGCGGCGTGCGATGACGACCAGGAGCGCCATGATCGTGAGCGTGAACGCGGCGTAGGCGAGCAGCAGCGTGTAGAACAGCGCGGCGACACCGAGGAACAGTCCCGTCCCGATGACCGCCGCCCAGCCCCCGTTGCGGGTGCCGCCCCGCAGCCCTGACCAGGCCAGCACGAAGACGGGCGGCAGCAGCACGGTGATGACGGCGGCGTAGGGCTCGGCGGGGGAGTACGCCAGTGTGGCCGCGGCGGTCGCGGTCGTCACCACCAACGCGTACTCGAAGCGAATCATGGTGGCCCACAACACGAATGCGAGCGCGATGGCGACCGTGATCGAGATGATCGCCCACGGCTTGAACATCTCCCATGCGGGTGTGCCGCTGAGCGCCGCCATCCGGCCACCGATCCAGAACCAGCCGGGCGGGTAGAACGGCGGCAGACCGTAGTAGGTCATGTCGTGCAGTGCGGGGCTGTCGGCGAGCCGGGTGAGGTACTCGGTGCGGAACTGTTGGTCGACCGAGATGCCGAACAGGTACAGCTTGGTCGCGCCGAGCGGCATCGCCAGCGTGACCACCGAGAACGCCGACAGGAACAGCAGCGCGCCGAGGCGGGCCAGCACGCGTCGACCCCGTCGCCAGACCAGACCACTGGCGAGAAGCCCTGCCAGGCAGCCGAATTGGCCGACCGTGGTCAGCGCATGGAGTTGGTTCGACGAGTTGTACGCGGGCCACTCGACCCGCGCGATCGCGACAAGGGACACTGCCGTCACGGTCACCGCAATGATGACCGCCACCGCCATCTGACCGAGGACGGTCGGTGCCCTACCCATGACTAGATGGGGAGCTTGCGCATAAGGGCGCGCGGGATGTGCCGGATCACCATCATCACGTACCGAAACGCTCCCGGCGCCCACACCAGATCTTTGCCCTTGGCCGACGCCGCGACCGCGAGTTCGGCGACGTCTTCCTTGTCCACGGTGAACGGCGCTTCCTTGGCGCCGGTGGCCTTCCAGTACGCGATCGTCGTGCCGGTGCGCACCTGGCCGGGTCGGATTACCAGGACGCGAACGCCGAACTCGCGCAGCGCTTCTCCCAGTCCCAGGTAGAAGCCGTCCAGACCGGCTTTGGTCGAGCCGTACACGAAGTTCGACCGCCGCACCCGCTCGCCGGCGGCGGAGCTCATCGCGATGATCCGACCGAAGCCCTGTGCACGCATCTTCTCGCCGAGTAGGACACCGACGGAAACCGCTGCGGTGTAGTTGATCTCGGCGATCTGCACGGCCTTGCGCTGGTTCTGCCACAGCTCCTCGGCGTCACCGAGCAGCCCGAATGCCACGATCGCCACGTCGACATCGCCGCCCGCGAAGGCCGCATCGATGACCGCAGGATGGCTCTCGGTGTCGACGCCGTCGAAGTCGATCCACTCGACGGACTTGGCGCCGGCCGCCTCCATCTGCGCGATCGCCTCCTCCTTCTTGGGGTGACCGGGGAGGTCGGCCAGCACGACCTTCGCTTTCGCGTTGCGCAGGAAGCGCTCGCAGATGGCGAGCCCGATCTCCGAGGTTCCGCCGAGCAGCAGAATGGTCTGCGGGTTACCGGTGGCATCAAGAACCATTTACAGCAGCTCCAAGCGTCGGGCCATGTCGGATGCGAACACGCCGTTGGGATCGGCCTTGCGGCGCACCGCGATCCATTCGTCGATCAGCGGGTACATCTTGTGGAAGCGCTCCGCGCTGACGCGGGAGTCCTTCGCGGTGTAGACCCGGCCGCCGAACTGCATGACGCGGTCGTCGAGTTCGTTGAGGAACTCGTTGACGCCGGGCCTGTTGGGGAAGTCCATGGCGACGTTCCAGCCGGCCATCGGGAAGCTCAGCGGTGCCCGGTTGCCGGGACCGAACAGCTTGAACACGTTCAGCGCCGAATAGTGTCCCTGCGTCTGGATCCACCGGATGATGGCCTTGAACTCGTCGAGCGCATCGGGCGGCACCAGGAACTGATGTTGCGCGAAACCCGCTGGGCCGTAAGCGTTGTTCCAGCCGCTGACGAGGTCGAGCATGTGGTAGAACTGCGACAGATTCAAGATCTTGCCGGTGTAGGTCCCACCCAGCCGGTAGTACACCTCGCCGATCGCCATGAACGACAGCTTGTTCATCGCGCTCACGGGGAAGATGTTGGGCACCGTGAGTAGTTGCGGCGCATCGAATTTCAGCGGGTTCCTCGCGAGCTTGGGTGGCAGCTGGTCCAGTGTGGCGAGGCTGCCGCGGCTCACTGCGGCGCGGCCGAGCTTCGGCGGCGGGCTGATGAGGTCGAACCATGCGCTGGAGTACGTGTAGCGGTCTTCGCTGCCGTCGAGGTGCACCGCGACCGTCTCGTCGAGATCCTTGGTGGCCACGCCGTCGGCGATGAAGTAGGCGGTCTCGGTCCGGGTCATCGCGATGCTGGCGCGCAGCACGATGCCGGTCAGCCCGTTGCCGCCGACGGTGGCCCAGAACAGTTCGCTTTCGGGGCCGTCCGGCGTGAGGGTGTGTACCTCGCCGTCGGCCATCAGCAGGTCCATGGATACGACGTGGTTGCCGAAGCTGCCGGCACTGTGGTGGTTCTTGCCGTGGATGTCGGACGCGATGGCCCCGCCGACGGTGACCTGTCGGGTGCCCGGCAGCACCGGAACCCACAACCCGAACGGGAGCGCCGCCTTCATCAGCTGATCGAGGCTGACGCCGGAATCGACGTCGGCCACCGCCGTTTCGGCGCTGATCGAATGAATGCGGTTGAGGGCGGTCATGTCGATGACCAGACCGCCGCCGTTGCACGCCTGGTCGCCGTAGGAGCGGCCAAGACCCCGCGCGAGGATGCCGCGGCGCAGGAAGGCCGGGCTCGACGAGCTGGGATCGTTGGCCTCGCGGACGGCCCTGGCGATCAGCCCGACGTCAGGGGTGGACAGCACCTGCGCGACCGACGGTGCGGTGCGCCCGAACCCCGTCAGGGCACGTGAGGTGGTCGGCAGGTTGTCGAACATCGTGACGAGGGTACCGTGCGCCGGTCACGGGCCGGTTCAGCCGAAATATCGGTCCGCTAGCGCAACCGGAAGATGACGGTGCGCTGTACGACGAAGTTGATGACCGTCGCCGTGCCCTGCGCGATGACGAACGCCACCGGAACGCGCCACGGCTTCTCGTCCCACGCCATGTAGAAGACGTAGTTGATGCCGACCTGCACGGCGTAGGTGACCGCGTACAGCACGCAGACCGCGATGAAGCGGGCCGTGCTCGGTGGGGCCTGGAAGGTCCAGCGCCGGTTGATCAGGTAGGCGGTGGTGGTTCCGGCGATGAAGCTGATGGTTTTCGCCACGTTGACGTGCAGGCCGACGGCCAGCAGGGCGATGTAAAGCCCGAAGTCGACGATGGCCGACAGGCCCCCGGTGACGATGAACCGCCATATCTGTGTCGTCAGACTCAAGCCAGAAGGCATCGGGGGCTCGGCCACCCGGGCAGCTTAGCCACCCAGTCCGCTGGCCCTGAGCACGGCGCGCAATGCGTCGATGGCCGCCCCGAATGCGTGGTCGGGTGGAGTGCCGAAGCCGATGACCACTCCGTCGGCCTGCGCGACCTCGGGCCCGGCCTGCGGATGGCGCATGATCGACAGGCCCTGAAGTGCGATGCCGGCCTCGCCGGCGCGCTGGAGCACCTCGCGTTCGGCGCCGTCGGGCAGGGTCAGGGTGAGGTTCAGCCCGGCGTTCAGGCCGCGAACGGTGATGTCGTCCGAAGACAAGGCCTGCACGACCTGGTCGCGGCGGCGGCGGTAGCGCATGCGCATGCGGCGGATGTGTTTGTCGTAGCCGCCGCTGGAGATGAACTCGGCCATCGTCAGCTGCGCGATGCCGTCGACGTAGAACTGCCACCCGCCCTCGGCGGCGACCACGGCGTCGACAAGATCGGTCGGCAGCGCCATCCAGCCGAGGCGCATGACGGGGGACAGGCTCTTGCTGACGGACCCGAGATAGACGACGCGTTCGGGGCTCAGCGCCTGCAGTGCCCCGATGGGCTGGCGGTCGTAGCGGAACTCGCCGTCGTAGTCGTCGTCGATGACATAGCCGTCGGTCCGTTGGGCCCAGTCGACGACGGCGGTCCGGCGTGACGGATGCAGCGTCATTCCGTACGGGTTGTGGTGTGCCGGGGTGAGGAGGACGGCGGGCACATCGAGCTGGTCGAGTTCCTTGACGACGGCGCCGTCGTCGTCGAGACCGATTGGGACGGTTGAGATTCCCATCGCGGCAAGTGCGTCGCGGAAGATGAAGAGCCCGTACGCCTCGACGGCGATCGGGCGCTGGGGTCCGAAGACCCGGCCCAGCAGTTCCACGCCGTGTCGCACGCCCGCGCAGATGACGATCGAGTCCGGCGATGTCCGGACACCGCGCGCCCGGGACAGGTATTCGGCGAGTGCGTCGCGCAGTTCGGGGCGGCCGCGGGAATCGCCCATGCGCAGCGCCTCAGTCGGTGCGTTGGTGAGTGCGCGCCGGGTCGCGGCGGCCCATTCGGCGCGGGGGAACTCAGATACGTCGGGGTTGCCGGGAAGCAGGTTGTGTCTGGGCACCACGCGTGTTCCGCGGGGGCGGGCGGGGCGCGGGGCGGCGCTGGTGTTGACGACCCAGGTGCCCGCTCCCTGTCGTGAGGCCAGCCAGCCTTCCGCCACCAGTTCGGCGTAGGCCTCGGCGACCGTATTGCGGGCCAATCCGAGATCGGCGGCCAGTGACCGGGAGGGCGGAAGCATGGTTCCCGCGGCCAGTCGGCCGGACCGCACGGCGTCACGCAGCGCTGTGAGCAGGAGTTCCCGGGCACCGCGAACGCCCGGGGTGATGGTCTCGCGCAGATCCAGGTGGAGATCACGACTACCGGGATTGGCCCATGAAGTCACCCCCATATTCAACCATGAATATGGGCTTTTCGGCACTAGCGTTGGTGGCATGACTACGACATTGGAGACATCGGAGACATTGGAGACATTGGAAACAGCCGACCGCATCAAGATCTACAAGACTTCGCCGGAGTTGTACGAGGCGATGATGGCGCTCAGCAGTGCGTCGGCCAAAGACGTCGACGTCGAACTCGGCGAGCTGATCAAGATTCGGGCGTCCCAGATCAATCACTGCGCGTTCTGCCTCGACATGCACACGCGGGATGCGCGCAAGCATGGTGTCAGCGAGCAGAAGCTCGATGTCCTGGCGGCGTGGCAAGAGGCCGAGAATCTGTTCAGCGAACGTGAGCGGGCCGCGCTGGCACTGACCGAGGCGATCACCGAGCTGCACAACGGCCACGTTCCGGACGACGTTTACCAGCGGGCTGCGCAGGTGTTCACCGAGCGCGAGCTCGGTCAGGTGATCGCGATGGCGGTGACCATCAATGCGTGGAACCGGATCAACGTCGCGGCACGGGTGCAACCGCCTACGCGCTGAACCTAAATCGTATCGGCGTGACTCCGGCTGCAGCTGCCGCGTCGCCAATACGGTCGAAGGGTGCTGACCCGGTCCGGTGCAGAGATCGTCGTCGATGGCGACGGCCGCGATGCTGTGGTGTACAAGCTGCACCGGCCGGGGACCGACCCCCGCCACCTGGCCGTTCGGCTGCGGGTGGCGGCTGGGTCGCAGGCTCTGTTGTCGCCGCTGTCGGCGGTGCCGGAAGCAGCGGGCGATCGATGGCGGACGATGTGGCCATACGTGGAAACCGTTGTGCCGCAACCGGAATACCTGCCATGGGCCGAAGCGGGTGAGTTGCTGGCAAGGCTGCACAATGAAGCGCTACATAATGAGGCGCCGCTCATGCGGATTCCGTCGCACGGCTGGCCCCAGCGGATGCGCCGGGCGATGGACGTGTTGCGGGCCCGACCTGATGCCACCGTCTGGCGTGCTGCGGCGGCGCTGCCGGACGAGGTATGGCGCGCGGGTTCACCGGGGCGGCCGATGACGGTGGTGCACGGTGACTTCCACCTGGGTCAGTTGGGTCGGCGGGATGCCGGTGCGCCGTGGCTGCTGATCGATGTCGACGATCTCGGTGTGGGCGACCCGGCGTGGGATCTGGCGCGCCCGGCGGGGTTCTGGGCGGCGGGGCTGATCCCAGACGACGATTGGGCGGCGTTCGTCGACACGTATCGAGATGCGGAGGGACCGGCGTTGCCCGCTGGCGACCCGTGGCCGGTGCTCGAGCCGTTCGCGAGGGCCGCGGTGGTGCAGGCCGCGGTTCATCAGTCCGACGACGAGCTGCTGCTGGCGGCGTGCGCGCGGATGGCTAGTTAGACGCGCCGGGCTAGCTCGAGAAGAACAGGCGGCCGAAGCCCTGCTTGCGGTAGTACTTGTTGCCGCGGTGGCCCCAGCCGGGACCGTAGTCGTAGCCGCCGTAGCCCTGGTGCGGTGGTGGAGGCGGCGGCGCGGACTGGACGAACCGATTCTCCATCTGCGTCAGTGACTCGAGTTCGCCAAAGTCGAGGAAGATGCCCCGGCAGGTATCGCATTGCTCCAAGTGGATGCCGTTGCGCTCGTACGTCTTCATGATGCCGGCGCACTTGGGGCACAGCAGCGTGTTTCCAGCGCTGGATGGTGGCGGGGACTTCGGGGGCTCGTATGGCGGGATGCTCATATCGCGATAACGCTAGATCACCCTGGGAAGTGCCTGGGACCTTTCGGTGTAGGCCAGGCTGGCGGTCAGAAGGGTGGGGGGTCGTTGTCGTTTGGTGGGGGTGGTGTGGGTGGGAAGTAGTCGTTGACCCATTCGGGTTGGGGTTTGTCGACCGGTTCACGCGCTTGTTGTGTTTCGGCGTGGCGGGCGGCTTGGTTGTGGGCGCGTTCGTCGTCGATGGCTTTGGCGCGGTTCTGCGCGCGGGTGCTGGCGCGGCGCGGCATGGCCAACCCACGATGGGCGTCGCTGGTGACCGGCGCGGCGGAGTGCAGGACC
>NZ_JACKUK010000039.1 GCF_025822765.1 Mycobacterium barrassiae
CATCCTCCACGGCTGCCTGCGCCACCGCACCGCATACGACGAGCAGACAGCATGGTCGCACCGCCAAAACATCCCCACCGCAAAGGCCGCTTGACAACTTGCGCACTTGGGATGTCTAACCGGGGTGGTCGGAGGAGACCACCTTTCTGGTTGCACCGCAGCCCCTCCGAGCCTTCGGGGGCGCGGCTCATCGGGGCATTGGTGTAACACGGCAAACGTAAGTCCGCCGGTTGAGAGCGAGCTAAACGAAACCTGGGAAGTTGATATGTAAACCCTGGTGGAAGGTGTCGAAGGAATCAGGCACTACTGGTTGAGGTGAACCGGATGTCCCTCGATGTACGTGATGGGTTGCAGAGCGTCAGCGTCTTCTGACCGCACAGCAGTCTCATCGGACTCGCCCCGTGGGTGATCCGTCGGTAGATCGTGGGCGGTTTTCGCACCGCGCGTCGCGATGGCCAGCAGCTTTTCGGGGGTCGATACGTCGTCGGGGTCGGCCGCGGCCATCACCGCGGCGCGCGCAGCGGCCGGGTCGGTGTCCGGGGGAACCACAAGCAATACAAGGGTTCCGAACTTCTTCCCGCTGACGCTCAGCGTGTTCGGCGAGGTACTGCTGGGCTCGAGGATCACGCTGTGTCCGCGAAACTCCATCCGCAATGATGCTGAGGCCCAAGCGTTCTCATCGTAGATAACCCGCTCGATGATCCCTGATCCCGACGTCAGAGCCGGCAGCAGGTCGAGCAGTTCGAGGTACAGCTGGTCGGTTCGTGGCCACCAGCCGCCCTGCACAACGCCCGCGGCGCCGCGTTCGGGCTTCAGCTGCAGTCGGGGATGTGCGATCGTCCATCGGCGAACTTGGGAGATGTCGAAGGATAAGGGTGGTGCGGACATGATTCTGCTCTTCTGTAGACGGGAATTTGGGGTTCGTGCGGTGCGGTGGCCTGTTAGGGCTCGCTGGGTTTACGTCCGCTACCCCCGATCAGGGTGTCAAGGGCGCGTTGCCATCTGATGGCGCGGACGCGGTCACACACCACCTGGACAACTGCCACCAGCAGCGCCATGGCGGCGGTGACGCCTGCCCACATGAACAGCGCGGCCGTGACCGCATCCACCCCTGCGCGGCTGGTCGGAGTCGGTTCATCGGTCAGCGCCCCGCTGTCGTCGACCCAGATCGTGACGTGATTGCCGGGCTTGCTCGCCGGCTGCGCCTCGACCGCGCCGGTGTTCTCGGATCCGGCAGCCGTCCACCGGGCCATCATGGTGGCAGTCTCTGTTTGCGAAATATCCTGGGCGGCTGCGTCGTCGGTGATCGTCGCGCTGACGAGGTGCCGAGTCTGGTGCTGCTGGGCGTAGATGTCGCGGCGTGAGTCGTAAACGGCGGTGCCGATTGCGGCGGCGACCGGGAAGGTCACGAGCGACACCACGACGGCCACAGCCAGGACCAGCGCCTGGATCCGATCGCTGGCGCGTAGCAGCGGATTACGGCGAAACAGCGCAAGGACGGGCCACTCTGGCAACCGCACCGTGAAGGTCTCCAGGGCTTCCTCAGCCGTCGTGTGGTCGCTGATCAATCGATCATGCGGACGCGGGGCAGTCATTGAAATCCTCTCGTGGCGAGCAGCTTTGCATGGCATGGGGTGAGTAGGTGTCGGCTTGCACCGCCCAGCACGCCTCGACCTCTCACACCGTCTGGGTTCACATCCATCGTGGCGGGGATGGCGGGCCCTGGCTTGCCCGTGCCGAACAACGTTACGGCTGGGCTTTGTCGCGATGTGACAGCACAGCCCCGTGAGGCAGTGCCGCGGCCGGATTGTCGTCGTGCGATAACCAGCCACCTCATGGTTGTCCTGACAGCGCAACGGCTGGAGCGCCCCGCGCGAGCATCATGGAGCTAGTAAGCAGACTAGATCGCACACCTGACCGCCAGATAGTGACCGGGGTTGGTGCGCAACGCCGTTGCGAGCCGCGATCGACGCTGCTGCTCCAGCCGCCCGCCTCGGCGGGCAACCCGGTCGCCAAGGGCGGGCGTCCGCCGTTGCGCTCTGCCCTTGGCGACACCATTGTCAAAGCGAGAAGTGAATACCATGAATATGACTAGTGCCCATGATGTTCCGCTGACCCGCCAGGACCGCATTCGGCTGACCAATGAATTGACGTCACTTCGTAGGCGGCCCTGCGTCGAGGTGCCCGACGACTACATCGAGACCCCCGAAAGCCGTTCCCGCTACCTGGCACGCCGGGCGCGCATCCGCCACATCGAAGATGTGCTCGCGCAGGCGCGCGTTGATGACGACTTGACCGACGATGACGTCGCCAAGCCGGGCATGGTCCTGACCGTTCGTTACGACGACAGCGGCGGCACAGTGACATTCATCCTCGGTGGCCACGGCGCCGGTGACGAAGACAACAACATCTACCCGTTGCGGTCGCCGATTGGGCGCGCCATCGCCGGCGCCCGCCCAGGGGAGAAGCGCACGTTGCGCCTGCTCACCAGCCCGGCAATCGCGGTGACATTGCTCAGCGTCCGGCCTGCCGTGTCCAGGGGTGCGAGGAGATGCCGCTCTCGGCGCCACGGTCGCGCCGACAGCGCCTCTAGTGCCAGATCGAGCCGGTCAGACGTGGCGTGATCCTGCTCGCAGGGCTAACGCACAGAGTTGCAACAGCTTTGGCGCTGATCTGAGCTTGCCCGCTGGCGACAACAAGACTGTCTAGCCTTGTCGAGATCGGATAGCGCAAGCGCGGCGGTTGTCGTATTGAATGGAATCAGCCCTGGTCGAACGCGCCGCTGCGCGGACGCCGGCAGCCAACTACTGCAACAACATTCAGTCTCGACACACAGTTTGTCGGGCCTGCTTGGTGTGCCGGCGTGACCTAGAGGGCAGCGAAATAGACACGTAGAGAGGGAGATTGAGATGAAGAATATCGCCGCAACAGTGGGAACGATTGTCGCAACCGCCGCGCTCGGCCTGAGCGCCGCCGGCGCCGCCAGCGCCGCGCCCAGCGGCGCCGACACAGCCGATCAGACCATCAGCCAACTTCAATCCGAGGGATACAACGTGATCGTCAGCCGAACCGGTACCGGCTCAACCGATCAGTGCGCGGTGGTCGCAGTCCGCCCGGGCCAGACATACTCGCGCACCGACTCCGGCGTGCCTGGACACATGCTCGGTACGCCTGGGCCCAACATCGCCACGACTGTGATGAACAAGACGGCGTACGTGACGCTCAGCTGTTGATGATCGCAGCTGCGACCGGACGGCAGGCCCCTTTGAACAAGGGGCCTGTTTCCGTTCGCCGGCTCGCACGAGATGGAGTCACAAGCACTTCGTAATTGTTCATGATTACCGAACGGTATATCAGGCAAAATCACGTGGACGTGAACGGTACCGGTCCCGTTCAATGCAGGAGTGACCACGAACCAGGCGCGCACCGGAGCCTTCATGGCGATGGGCTCGATGCTCTGCGTTCAGCTCGGCCTCGCGATCGCGGTCACCTTGATCGACCGGATCGGCGTCGAGGGCGCGGCATGGCTGCGCCTGGCGTGGGCCGGGGTTCTGCTGCTGCTGATCGTCCGGCCCAAGCGTGCCGCATTCACGCGCTCCAGCTTCGGGATGTGCGTCGTGCTCGGTGTGGTCACCGCGGCCATCACGCTTCTGTTCATGGCAGCCCTCGACCGGATCCCGCTGGGAACGGCGAGCGCGTTGGAGTTCCTCGGCCCACTCGGCGTCGCGGTGGCGCACGGCAAGGGCAGGCAGCGGTTCGTCTGGCCGGGCCTGGCAGGGCTCGGTGTCGTGCTGCTGACCCAGCCGTGGGCCGGCGTCATCGATCCCGTCGGCGTCATGTTCGCCTTGGGCGCGGCCGTGTGCTGGGCGACCTACATCCTGCTGACCCAGCGCGTCGGTGACCAGGTGGCCGGCATCAGCGGTCTCGCGGTGTCCATGCCTGTCGCCGCACTGGTGGCCACTGTCACGGTCGGGCCTGCCGTGTTGCCGCGGATGACGCCCGACATCCTGCTGATCGGTATCGGCCTGGCGATCCTGCTACCCGTCGTGCCGTTCGCCCTCGAGCTACTGGCGCTGCGGCGATTGACCGCTGCCGCTTTCGGGACGCTGATGGCGCTCGAACCCGCATTCGCGATGATCATCGGGCTCATCGTGTTGCATCAAATGCCGGGCGCCGCTGGGGTCGTCGGGATCGGCTTCGTGGTCGCCGCGGGGATCGGGGCCGCGCGTAGCGGTGCGCGTACGCAGGCGCCTGTCCCCGCCGGAGTCAATTCCTAACTACGCTCGGATCCATGGCCAGTGGATTCTTCAGTTCTCCCTTCATCGGACCCATGAACAAGATGTTCGGCGCGCTGATCAACGCGCCGGTCCTCGGATCGCTGGTACGGCGCACCATGATCAACATCCGCTACGTCGGACGCCGCTCCGGCAAAACCATCGAGACCCCCATCGGTTACCGGCGCACCGCCGACGGGATACTCATCAACGTCATGTCGCCCGACAACAAGACGTGGTGGCGCAACTTCCTCGGTGACGGTGCCCCGATCACCCTGGTGAAGTTCGACGGCGGCCAGGACCGCACCGGCCACGCCGTCGCCCACCGTGACGCCGCCGGCCGGGTGTCGGTGGCGGTCACGCTGTAGTCAGCCCTCGAACCTCTTGCGTCGCAGCAGGGTTCCGGCGGCGAGCAGGATCAGGCTGACCACCAGGATCGCGGTGGCCAACACGTTGATCTGTGGCGGCACCGCGGCCTTTACGGCGGCGTTCACGTACAGCGGGTACGTCACCGTCGATCCGCTGACGAAATACGTGATGATGAAGTCGTCGAGCGAGAGTGCGAACGACAGCATCGCGGCCGCCACGATCCCCGGAATGATCAGCGGCAGTGTCACTTTGAAGAACGTGCGCAGCGGACTTGCGCCGAGGTCCAGCGACGCGTCCTCCAACGTCCAGTCGAAGCCACGTACCCGGGCGCGCACCGTCATCGCGATGAAGCTGACCTCGAAGGCGATGTGTGCGATGAGGATCGTCGTATATCCCGCGGCCCACCCGAAGTCGAGAAACAGCGTCAACAGCGCCGCACCCATCACGACTTCTGGCGCGGTGAGCGGAAGGATGAGGAAGGTGTCGACGGCTCTCTGACCCCGCCAGCGTTGCCGCACCAGGGCGATGGCCACCAACGTGCCCAGCACCAGCGCGATCGCGGTCGACACCGCCGCGACGTTCAGGCTCAGCTTGAGCGCCTCGGTCAGAGCGGGGTACTTGAACG
This sequence comes from Mycobacterium barrassiae, assembly GCF_025822765.1. GTDB lineage: Bacteria > Actinomycetota > Actinomycetes > Mycobacteriales > Mycobacteriaceae > Mycobacterium > Mycobacterium barrassiae. Next base: position 5,269 of record NZ_JACKUK010000039.1, read on the forward strand.
GGTTCGCCCAGTTATCCAGCGTGAAGCCCTGCCACGTGTAGTTGAACTTGCCCGCCGGCTTGTTGAACGAGAACAGAATGATGACGAATATCGGCAGGAACAGGTAGAGCAACACCAACCCGGCGACGATCCGCATCAGCAGGTCGCCCCACCGCGGACTACCCTTGACCTTTTTCGCGGGCGCGGGGCTGGTGGCGGCCTCCATGGCAGCGAGTGTCATACGAGATCCTCCGTGCCCAGCGCGCGGGTGTAGAGCAAGACGCCAACCAAGATGATGAGCATCAACACCAGGCTCAGCGCCGCCGCGGCGGGGTAGTCCTTGACCACGAGGAACTGTTTCTGGATGACGTTTCCGATCATCGTGGTCTGCGTACTGCCCAGATAGTCGGCGTTGATGAAGTCACCCACGGCAGGGATGAAGACGAGCATGCTGCCTGCCAGCACACCGGGCATCGACAGCGGCAGAATGACTTTCGTGAAGCTGCGCACGTTCGACGAGTACAGATCCTTGGACGCCTCGATCAGCCGCGGGTCGATCTTCTCGAGGCTGACGTACAGCGGCAGGATCATGAAGATGATCCAGTTGTAGGTGAGCCCGCCGATCACCGCCCAACTCGTGGACAGCAGCCTGCCCTCCTCGGGAAGCAGACCGATGGTGCCCAACGCGCTCACCAACCAGCCCTCGTCCGCCAGGATCGTCTTCCACGCGATGGTGCGGATCAGGAACGTCACGAAGAACGGCAGGATCACCAGCCCGAGGATCAGGTTCTTGTAGCGACCCGCCTTGAACGCGATGACGTAGGCGAGCGGGAACGCCAACACCAGACACAACACCGTTGCCGCCAGGGCGTAGGTGAACGACCGGACGATCTGGTCCTGGTAATGGCTGAACGCGTCCAGGTAGTTCGCGAAGTCCCACGAGAACGTCAGCGTCGGCAGATACACCGACCCACCGGATGTCGACAGCGACGTCCTCGCCAGGGTGAAAAACGGGACCACGAAAAAGATTCCGAGGTACACGAGCGCCGGCAGGACCATCAAATACGGGGCGATTTTGCTCCGCTGCCGACTGCTGGTGGCGACACCTGCCATCGATCAGGCGCCGGTGACTGCTGCGTACAGCGTGTTGAACTCCTGGGTCTGCTCATCGGTGAGCGCGGGCCACGACTTCACGTTGTCCAGGGTCGACTGCGGCGGGTTGATCAACGGATTGTCCGCCGCCGCGGGGTCCACCTTGCGGAGTTCCTCGGTCATATCCGAGAGCACCGGAACGAACTGGGTGAACGCGACCAGCTTGGCGTAGTTGGCCCGGTCGTAGATGTAGTTGATCCAGGCCTCGGCGGCAGGCTGGTTCTTCGTGGTGTACGGAATCACCATGGTGTCGATGAACGTAGTGCCGCCCGACTCCGGAACGATGAACTCCAGATCGGGATTGTCGGCCTGCAGCTGCACCACGTCACCCGAATACGCCTGGGCGATGGCCACATTGCCGGAGGCGAGGTCGTCGGCGTAGTCGTTGCCGGTGAAGCGTCGGATCTGGCCCCTGTCCTTCTGCTCCCGGATCAGGTCGATGGCCTTCTGCACCGTCTCGGTGCTCGGATCTTCGGGAGAGTTGCCCTGGGAGAGCATGATCATGCCAAGGCCGTCCTGCGTGTCGGAGAACAGGCTGACCCGGCCCTTGAACGCCGGATCCCAGAGGTCCTCGATCTTAGTGATTTCGCGGCCGGTCGCGGCCTTGTTGTAGGCGATGCCGACGAGGCCGGACATGTAGGGCGCGAGGTACTTTCGGCCGGGGTCGACCTTGGAGTCGAGCAAATCCTTACGCAAATTCTTGCGGTTGGGCACGCCGGCGTCGCTGATCTCGTTGAGCCAACCCAGACCGTGCACGCGTGCAGCCATGAACTCGGTGGGCACCGCGAGGTCGGCACCGATGTCCTGCTTACGCGAGAGTGGCTCCTTGACCTTGGCGAACCACTGCTCGTTGTCGTTGAAGTCTTCCTTGTAGTCCACGGTGACGCCGGTCGCAGTCTGGAAGGCTGCGACGAATCCGTCGGCCATGTACAGCGGCCAGTTCGAGACCCGCAGGGTTCCGGTGGCGGGGCCGCCGGTCTGTGCTGCGGTCTCGCCGGATTCACCGCCGTTCGAACCGCACGCGGCGAGGAAGGACGGACCAAGCGCGAGCGCCGCAGCGGCCGCGGCGCCACCGCCGATGAAGCGGCGGCGCGAGGTCCTGTTGGCGGCGAGCCGGGCGGCGAGTTCGAGGTCGATGTTCTTGGAGGACATGGCGACTGTGCCTTTCGTCGATGTGAAAAAGGGAGGCGGGTCGAGGCGATCGGGTCGATCAGGAGTCGTCGAGCATCTCTTCGAGGTCTTCGGCGGTGGGGATATCGGCGGCGGGAAGGACCAGCGAGGCATCGGGCGCCCAAGCCACGTGCACCGAATCACCGGGACGCAGCATCGGCAGATCCTGCTCGGGGCCGACATGGGCGATGACCGTCGAATCGTCGGGTGCCGCGAGCAGCAGGCGCACCACCGGGCCTTGGAATGTCAGATCCTTGACCGTCGCGCTCACGGTCGCGACATCGCCGGTCGGGGCGTCGACCGACACCCGGACACGTTCGGGTCGCACCATCAGCGTCGCGTGCCCACCCGGTTCGATCGTGGTGTCACCCGGGCGAGCCTTCAGCGTCGTTCCGAGCACCTCGACCTCGACGAAGTCGCGGTTGGTGCGCCCGGTCTGGCGGCCGGCCCACAGGTTGGCCTGTCCGATGAAGTTCGCGACGAACACCGTCGCCGGGCGGTCGTAGATCTCCGTCGGCGAGCCGATCTGGTCGACGTTGCCGGCGTTCATGACCGCGATCCGGTCGCTCATCGTCAGCGCTTCCTCCTGATCGTGCGTCACGTAGATGAACGTGATCCCGACCTCGCGCTGGATGCGCTTGAGCTCGAACTGCATGGCATGCCGCAGTTTGAGGTCGAGCGCGCCGAGCGGTTCGTCGAGCAGCAGGGCACTCGGGTAGTTGACCAGCGCACGCGCCAGGGCGACGCGCTGCTGCTGGCCACCCGACAGCTGGGCGGGCTTGCGCTCGGCGAAGTCGGTAAGCCGGACGACCTCCAGCAGCTCGTCGACCCGCTTGCGGACCTCACCCTTGTCCATCTTGCGGCTCCGCGGCCCGTACGCGACGTTGTCCCACACCGACATGTGCGGGAACAGCGCATAGTGCTGGAACACCGTGTTGACGTTGCGTTTGTGCGGGGGCACGCGGGAGACGTCGACCCCTTCGAGGCGGATGGCCCCTTCGGTCGGGCTCTCGAAGCCCGCGATCATCCGCAACGTAGTCGTCTTCCCACAGCCGGACGGACCGAGCAGCGAGAAGAACTCGCCCGAGGCGATGGAGAAATCCGCGTCGGCTACCGCGACATAGTCGCTGAACCGCTTGGTGACGTGGTCGATCTCGATGACCGGACCGCCCTTGACGCGGTCAGTCCCGTCCTTTCCCGTCGATTGATCTACGGCGGTGGTGTGTGAGCCGGTCAGAACGGATCCTCCTCAGAACAACCCCCCAAAGCTGTGGATAAACAATCGCCGATCAAGCCGACCTCCGCAAGTGATTCCGCAACGAATTTACATATCGACAATGGAATCCTTCGTCACACACGCAGAAAACCGCATGAATCCGCTGAAGGGCGCGTAAACGCCCACCGCCGGGCCCGTCGGTGGCCGGCTGCGGGAGAGGACACGATGCTCGCTCGTCCAGTTTCGCAGCCGTTCGCTGTCCGATCGGCGAAATCCAATCACTCGTTTACCGCCGGCGCACGTCGGGGTAGTGGACAGGCATGGCCACGGTGGATGTCTCGGTGTCGTCTGATCTCACCCCGGAGGAAGCGTGGAAGCTCGCGTCGGACCTGAGCCGGTTCGACGAATGGCTGACCATCTTCGGCGGATGGCGCAGTCCGGTTCCCACCGAGGTCGAGGTCGGCACGACCGTGTCGTCGGCGATCAAGGTAAAGGGCTTTCGGAACGTCATCCATTGGCGGGTCACCCGCTACGACGAGCCCAAAGCGATCGAGATGGTCGGCCGCGGGAAACCGGCCGTCTGCATCGCGCTGCGGCTGTGCGTGAAAGAGGTGCCGGGGTCCTCGCCCGACTCCGAATCCGGCTCCTCGGCCAATGTCGCCTCCGGCTCCGTCTTCCAGGTCGTCGCCGAACTCACCGGTGGGCTGCTCAACACCCGCATCGGAAACCTGGTCGCCAAGGTCCTCGAGTCCGATGTCCGTCGGTCGGTGTCGAATCTGGCGGCGCTGCGCTGACGTACGGTCAGCCCCATTCGTGGTTCATCGCACGGGATTCGTAGCGCGCCTCGACGGATTCCGGCGGGGGAGCAGTGGTGCGTGAGAACGCGATGAGCACCATCGCCAGGACTGCCGTTGCAGCGCCGCCGATGAAGATGACGAAAAAACTGCTTTCCAGCGGCAGGTCGGTACCGGCGATGAAGCGGCTGAGGAGCACGGCGACCAGGGCTGCGGCCGTCGAGCTGCCGATCGTGCGGGCGATCGCGTTCATGCTCGTGGCGACGCCTGTCTCGTTGCCGTCGACCTCGCTGACCACCAGGGCGGGTAGTGCACCGTAGCCGAGGCTGATGTACGCGTTGGTCAGCACGCCCGCGACCATCACCTGCCAGGTCTGCGAGTGGGCGAAGGCGATGAACAGGAACCCGGCGATACCGGCCAGGGCCGCGATGACGAGGACGGGGCGGGCGCCGTAGCGGTCGATGACCCGACCGCTGAACAAGGCGACCAGGAACCCCGTCACCACACCGGGCAGCAGGAACACGACACTGGCCTCCAGGACCGTCGCGCCGAAGCCGTAACCCGCTGCCTCCCTGGGTATCTGGACGAACTGGGTGAGTCCGAGGAACGCGAAGTACAGACCCATGCCGACGAACACGGTGGCGAGGTTGGTGAGCAGGATCGGGCGGCGCTTCAGCATCGCGGTCGAGACCAGCGGCTGCTTGGCCCGTCGTTCCCACATCCACCAGGCGACGAGCACCACCACGCCTCCGCACGCGCACGCAAGAGTCGCCGGTGACGTCCAGCCCCACGCCTGTCCCTGCGTAAGTGCCAGCAGGACCGCCGACAGTCCGACGGCGATTCCGAGCGCACCGAGCCAGTCGATCGTGCCGGTGCTGCTGCGCGGTCTGCGGGGGACGACGACGGCCGCGATCACGAGGACGACGGCGGTGAACGCGGTCGTCAGCCAGAACACCCGGTGGTAGCCGGCGTCACCCTGCATCAGCAGGCCCACCACCACGAGCCCGGTGCCACCGCCGAACCCCAGCGTCCCCGACAACACCGCCATCGCCGACATCAGCTCGCTTTCGGACAACTCGTCCCGAAGGATCGCGATGCCGACCGGATACAGGGCGTAGGAGGCCGCCTGGAGTACGCGACCGACGATGAGCAGCGGCAGTGAGGTGGTGGTGGCCGCGAGCAACGAACCGACCAGGACGACGGCCAGGACGATCAGCAGGACCGGCTTCTTGCTGTACAGGTCGGCCAGTCTGCCGATCAACGGCGTCGCGGCGATTGCGGCCAACAGGTTGGCGGTGACGGCCCAACTCACGCCGACGTCGGACGCGTGAAGCTGGTCGGCGATGACGCCCAGCACAGGGACGACGGCGGTCTGCAGGACCGCGACCGTCAACACCACGACGCTCAAACCCGCGACCAGCAACCTCGACCGGGTGCTCTTGGCGCTGGACTCGGTCGACCGGTTCGCATCGGTCTCGACCACCCGCGCTCCGATCGTTAGCTCATCTTTGGTTCCGCACATCGATTATGTTCCCCGGCATCGGCGGGCTGATGACCGGGCGTCATGATCGAATGAACCCCATGCCGAAGGAGGGCGCCAGGAGTGCGCTGACGGAGTCCACATTCAGCGGTCATCGTCCCATGCGGGCCGGGGATCTGTCGGTCGAGACGCACGGCATCGCACCCATCGGTGAGGACCAGCGGTACGGCACACCGGGCCGGCTTTTCACGGTGTGGTTTGCGCCGCAGGTGAACGTCGCCGGTGTCTTCAGCGGCACGCTGGCGATCGTGCTCGGGCTGGGGTTCTGGCTCGGCCTGCTGGCGATGGTGATCGGCACGGTGCTCGGATCGGTCATCGTCGGTTACCTGTCCACATGGGGGCCGCGCACCGGCACCGGGCAACTTCCGAACTCACGAATGGCGTTCGGGGGAGCAGTGGTGTTTCCCGGTGTGCTGCAATGGTTCTCGTCGATTGCGTGGACGGCACTGGTCGCGCTGTTCGGCGGGGAGGCGGTTGCGGGGCTGCTCGGTGTGCCGTTCTGGGCCGCGGTGCTGATGGTGCTCGGGGTGCAGGGCGCGGTCGGGTTCTTCGGCTACGAGCTCATTCACCGCGTGCAGGCGGTGCTCACCGTGGTGCTGTTCGTGACGTTCGTGGTGTTCGCGGTGAAACTCGTTGGCGGACACGAGATCGTCACACCGGCGCTGGTATCGGGCGCCGACCTCGTCGGCGCCTTCATACTCGAGGTCACGATCGCCTTCAGCCTTGCCGTCTCCTGGGCGAGCTACGCCGCCGACTTCAGCCGCTACCTACCGGCCGACTCGTCGAGAGCCCGGGTGTTCGGCTTCACCGTTGCCGGACTTGTGTTGTCCTACACGTTCATTCAAGGCATCGGTATCGCGGCCGCCGATGCGATCGGTGAACACACCGCCGAGGGCATGCGGGCGGTGATGGGCGGTGGTGCGCTCGGGGCATTCGCACTGGTGATCATCGCCGTGGCGTCGATCGCGTCGGGTGTCATGAACGACTACAGCGGGTCGCTCGCACTGCAGACCATCGGGGTCAGAGTGATCCGGCCGGTGTCAGCGGTGGTCGTCACTGCACTGGCATTCGCGTTGATCCTCTGGCTGCACGCCGCCGACACCGCGACACGTTTCCTCGACGTCCTGCTGCTCGTCAGTTACTGGATTCCCGCGTTCGTCTCGATCGTCGTGATCGACTGGGCGCTGCGCATCCGAGGCCGGGCCAGCCTCAATCCCGCACTGGAACGGACCGACGGCCGCGACGCCGCCGTCGCGGTCGTCGTATTCGTCGTGTCCTATGCGGCGGCCGTCCCGTTCATGAACACCTCGCTGTTCCAAGGACCCGTCGCCGCTGCGTGGCACGGCGCCGACATCGCGTACTTCGTCAACCTGATCGTCTCCGCGGTGCTGTACGGCGGCTACCGCTATGCGCGCAGCCGTCACGCGGCCGGCTGAGTGAGGATGGTGGCATCGGCACCGCAGGCGAATTCTCGACGTACGGCCCGTCGCACTGGGCCGTACTGGCCGTCTTCGTCGTGGGCGCCCTGTTTCTGGTGTGGCTCGGCCGCAGGCAGACCGAACGTCAGGCGCGCCGCTTCGGCCGCATCGTCGGTGCGCTCACCGCGGCGATCTACGCCGCCGCATTCGTCGACGCGCTGATTCCGCCCGATGTGCGGTGGTCGGTGCCGCTGCACCTGACCGATCTGGCCACGGTCGTCACCGCCTACGCGATGTGGTCGCAGCGGCAGTGGGCCTACGTGCTGACCTACTACTGGGGGCTGGTGCTCAGCGTGCAGGCGCTGGTCTCGCCGGTGTTGAGAGGTCCGGATTTCCCGAACTACCAGTTCCTGGGGTTCTGGGCGATTCACCTGCTGGTAGTCTGGGCGGCGATCTATCTCACCTGGGGCCGCGGTATGCGGCCGAGTTGGCGCAGCTATCGGTTCGTCGTGGCGGTGACGGTGACGTGGGTGGTGGTCACGATGACGTTCAACAGCATCGCCGGAAGCAACTACGGCTTCCTCAATGGCAAACCGGCGACCGCATCCCTCCTGGATGTCATGGGGCCGTGGCCGTGGTACGTGGTGGTCGGGGCCGTGGCCGTCGCGGCCGTGTGGTCCGCCATGACCTGGCCGTGGGAGCGACTGCGCCGGGGTCAGGCGCCGGAGGGCGGGGCCGGGCCGTCGTATTCGCGGGCCAGCTGAACGAGGGTCATGCCCTCGACCATCCGATCGAGGGCACTCGTCATCGTGGGGCACTCACTCGCGGGATGCTCCGTCGGACATTGCAGTGCGTGGGTGAGAAACTGCTGCGCGCCTCTGGCCAGCGTGACGACGTCCTCGAGTTCGGAGATCTGTTCGCGAACCATCTCTCGCCACTCCGGAGCGGGCGCGTCGAGGACGGCGGCTGCGGTGTCGAGCGAGACGCCGAGCTGGTGGAAGATCTTGATAAATGCCAAGCGGCGCAAGTCATCCGGTCCATACATCCGCCTGCCGGCCCGCCGCTGCGCCGGGCGTACCAGCCCGCGGTCGTCGTAGTAGCGCAGCGCGGAGGCGGACAGTCCCAGCCGGGCAGCGGCCTCACCGATCGGAATGGGGTCCATCGTTCTCATTTGACTTCAAGCCCACTTGAACGTGCAAGCTCGAGTCATGACTGCTCCAGAGGTATTACCGGTCAACCATCACGCCGACCATCCGGGCTTTTCGGGTGTGACGGGAGTGATCGTCGGACTGATGCTGCTGTGGATGGGGCGGGCCAGTGCGCGGCTGGCCGCTGAAGCCACCGACGTCTCGACCGGCGACCACGTCGTGGACATCGGGTGCGGTCCCGGAGGGGCGGCGCGGGAAGCCGCGCGTCGGGGCGCACGCGTCACCGGAGTCGATCCGGCGCCGGTGATGTTGCGTCTGGCCCGGACCCTCAGTCGGGACGCGAACATCGAGTGGACCGAGGGCACCGCCGAGAGTGTGCCGGTGCCGGACGGATCGGCGACGGTGTGGTGGTCGCTGGCAACCGTGCACCACTGGCAGGACGTCGGCAAAGGGCTCGGCGAAGCGCGCCGGGTTCTGACCCCGGGTGGGCGCCTGCTTGCCGTTGAACGCCGGGCGCGGCCGGGTGCGACGGGTCTGGCCAGCCACGGCTGGACACAGCAGCAGGCGGAATCGTTTGCCGCGCAATGCCGCACAGCGGGATTCACCGAGGTCACGGTCGGTCGGCAAGGCGAGGGCCGCCGCGGGGTGTGGACCGTGCGGGCCGTCAGACCGTGAGGGGTTGATGGTGCTGATCGTGGGGTACCTGTATTGACGGTTAGGTAACCGGGGCGTCGATCTGGAGGTGGCGCATGGCCAGGGCGACCAAACGCGGCTCCAGCGAGGAAACCGACGAGAAAGAACGTCAACGTCTTGCCGACCGGGTGCTGGGATTCCTCGAAGATGTCGTGTACTGGGCCGTCGCCGTCGTGCTCGTCATCGGTTCAATGGCGCTCCTGGTCGCGCAGTTCAACACGATGCTGCGACTACGGAATACCCCGGCCTCGACCATCATGTTGGAGGTCCTCGACGGGCTGCTGCTCATCTTCATATTCGTGGAGCTGTTGTACGCCGTGCGGTCATGCCTTCGATCGCATGAGATCGTCGCCGAGCCGTTCCTCATCGTCGGAATCCTCGCGGGTATCAAGGAGATCGTCGTGCTCTCCGTGGAGGCGGCGACGCTGCTCAAGGATGGCCCGCAGTTCTCCCGTGCGGTCGTCGAGATCGCGGTACTGAGTGTGGGTGTGCTGGTGCTCGCGGTGTCGGCCTTCGTGTTGCGCGAGCGCCGGCACAACGACCGCGACCCGGTCGAAGAAGATGCGCGTCAGGAGGAGAAGACCGCTTCTGGTTGAGGTCCGCTGACACGCCTGTGCGAGGATGCGCGGATGGCCGAACCTGCGCATTTCACGCCAACGGCGGACGGCGAGTTCGTGCCGACCCGCTTTGCGCTGAGTCATTGGGGCGACGACCATCTCAACGGACCTGCCGTCGTGGGATTGTCGGCGCAGGTACTCGAGAACCACTTCGGCTCGCCCGACTTCCTGCCGACGCGCCTGACCGTCGATCTGTTCCGAGCGGCACGTTCGACGGCGACCAGCGTGGAGGTGCGGTCGGTACGTGACGGTCGCCGGGTGCGCAGCTCGGAATGCGATGTGATCCAAGATGGTCGGGCTGTCGCGAGAGCGACGCTGGTTCAGTACCGGCGCTCGTCGGCACCGCCCGGTCGCCAGTGGATCGCACCGATACCGCACCCGCAGCCGCCCACCCCGGACAATCAGATGATGCCGTACGTCGGCAGCGCGGCAGGCTGGACCCGCAGCCCGGCAGAGCATCAAAACGAGTCCCGTAAGACCTTCTGCTACCGCGGCCTCACTGTCGTTGCGGGGGAGGAGCTTTCGTCGTTCGTGCGAGCGGTGATGGTCGCCGAGGCGACCAGCCTCGTCACCAACCTCGGCACAGAAGGCATCGGCTATATCAACGGTGACCTGACCGTGGCGCTGTCCCGGCTACCGGTCGACGACTTGATCTGCATCCAAGGCGATTCGCACTGGGCCGCAGACGGGATCGCTGTGGGGACCGCAACACTGTTCGACCACCAGGGGCCGTTCGGAACGGGAATGACGACCGCGGTAGCCAATCCGGCCGCGCAGATCGACTTCACGACAAGGACGTTCGCCACCGAAGGACTCAACTACGAGTAGGCGTGGTTCGCCGCGTAACGCAGCAACACCGTCCCACCCGGGAAGGTGCGGTTCTCCAACAGTCGCAGCGAGATCCATGACGGCAGCGTCGGGAAGAACGGAGTGCCGCCGCCGACCGCGATGGGCGCGACCACGATCCGGTATTCGTCCACCAGTCCGGCCTGCACGATCGGTGCGGCCAGCGTCGCGCCGGCCACCTCCAGCTGGCCATCGGTTTCGGCCTTGAGCTTCGTCACCACCTCGACCGGATCGCCACGTTCCAGGCGGGAGTTCCAGTCGACGGACTCCAAGGTGTGTGAGAACACGACCTTGGGCATGTCGCGCCAGACGCGGGCGAAGTCGACGATCAAGGGGGTCGCGTCCGGGGCTTGGTCGGCGGTCGGCCAGTACGCGGACATCAGCTCGTAGAGCCGCCGCCCGTAGAGCGACAGGGTGGTGTCCCGCTCGAAGTCGTTCCAGTACTGGTGCAGTTCTTCGCTCGGGTCGGACCAGTCGATGTTGCCCTGCGCGTCCGCGATGTACCCGTCGAGCGACACGTTGAAGCCATAGATGAGTTTGCCCACGCAGATCAGACTGCACCGGAGGGTCAAACTCATCGCGGTGCCACACGGGCTATTCTCAACATCGACCGGCGCCAGAGGCATTCAGTGATCTGGTGCGTGACCAGCGGGGGGCCGGTGGAAGACCAACGCCTGAGGGACTTGCGGCTGCTGCGGCAGGTGCGCGACCGGATGGACCGCGAGTACGCACAGCCGCTGGACGTCGCGGCGCTGGCGTTCGGGGTGAACATGTCGGCCGGGCACCTGTCGCGCCAGTTCAAGGAGGCCTACGGCGAGTCGCCGTACTCCTATCTGATGACCCGTCGGATCGAGCGGGCGATGGCGCTGTTGCGGCGGGGCGACATGTCGGTCACCGAGGTGTGCTTCGCGGTCGGCTGTTCCTCCCTGGGCACATTCAGCACCCGTTTCACCGAATTGGTCGGGATGCCGCCGAGCACCTACCGGCGGCAGGCCGCGCACGACGTGAACGAGCTGCCGTCGTGCATCGTCAAACAAGTCACCAGACCCATCAGGAATCGAGAAGCGTCTGTTGCCGCGTCCGAATTACCGTGACCTCATGGACATCAGCATCAACTACAGCTACCTCCCACACACCGATCCTGAGGCGTCGCTCGCGTTCTACCGCGACGCGCTCGGCTTCGAGGTGCGCAAAGACGTCGGCCGCGGGGACATGCGCTGGATCACCGTCGGACCGGTCGGCAGACCCGAGATGAACATCGTCCTGACGCCGCCTGCCGCGGACCCGGCGATCACCGATGATGAGCGCCGGGTCATCGCCGAGATGATGGCCAAGGGGACCTACGCCGGCATCATGCTGGCCACGCCCGATGTCGACGCCGTCTTCGAGCGAGTGCAGGCCACCGGGGCCGAGGTGATGAGTGAACCCACCGACCAGCCGTGGGGGATGCGCGACTGCGCGTTCCGCGACCCCGCGGGCAACACCGTCCGCATTCAGGAGGTGGCCTGACGGTGGCGACGGCGGCTGCTCGCGCTGTTGGACCGCCTCGTCGACTCGGGTAAGTCCGTCGTCGTCATCGAGCACCATCAGGCCGTGATGGCGCACGCCGACTGGCTCATCGACCTCGGGCCCGGCGCCGGTCACGACGGTGGCCGGGTGGTCTTCGAGGGCACGCCGGCCGACCTGGTGTCCAAGCGATCCACCGTGACGGGGCAACACCTCACCGAATACGTCGGCTAGGTCCCGCCTGTTCCCAGTTGCCGCGAAATCGAATTCCGGCAGCGAAAGTGCGAGTAACCCCCTGCGAGGATTCAGTTTCGCGGCAAGATGCCGGGCGTGGTGTTCGACATGGATGCACTGCGCGCGAAGTATGCCTTCGAGCGGGAGCGTCGATTGCGCCCCGACGGGATCGCGCAGTACGTCGAGATCGCGGGCCCGTTCGCCGACTTCGCGAGGGACCCGTGGTGTGACCAGAATTTCGTCCGTCAGCCGCTGGCGGATGAGGTCGATGTCGCAATCATCGGCGCTGGATTCGGCGGCCTGCTGACCGGTGCCCGGCTTCGCGAACTGGGCGTGCAGAGCATCCGGCTGATCGACAAGGCCGCCGACGTGGGCGGCACCTGGTACTGGAATCGCTATCCGGGTATCGCCTGCGATGTCGAGTCCTACGTGTACATGCCGCTGCTCGAGGAGCTGGGCTACATCCCGACCGAGAAGTACGCGAAGGGCCCCGAGATCCTCGCGCACTGCAAGAACATCGCCTCGCATTACGACCTGTACCGCGACATCTGCCTGCAAACCGAGGTCCACGAAATCCGTTGGGACCCCGAACTGCTGCGCTGGATCATCGCCACCAATCACGGCGATGCGATGCGCGCCCGCTTCGTGGCGATGGCCAACGGCTATCTGCAGAAGCCGAAACTCCCCGGCATCGACGGGATCATGGCCTTCCAGGGGCACACCTTCCACACCAGCCGATGGGACTACGCCTACACGGGATCCGATCTGGCCAACCTGGCGGACAAGCGGGTCGGGATCGTTGGCACGGGGGCCACCGCCATCCAGTGCGTACCGCATCTCGCCAGGGCGGCCCGGCGACTGCTGGTGTTTCAGCGCACGCCGTCGACCGTCGATGTGCGTGGTAACCGTCCGACCGATCCGGCGTGGTCGGGGTCGCTGCAGGAGGGTTGGCAACGTCGCCGCATCGAGAACTTCCAGCTGCTGACGGCCGGCGGTGAGGCCGACGAGGATCTTGTCGACGACGCGTGGACGAGCATCGTCAAGAAACTGTTCGTGATGCGCCAGACCGCGGTCGCCGGGATGTCCGACGAAGAGCGGTTGCGCACAGTCGAATTGGCCGACTTCGCCAAGATGGAGGACATCCGGGCTCGCGTGGACGCGATCGTCGCCGATCCCGCGACCGCCGAAGCACTCAAGCCCTGGTACGGCTACTTCTGCAAACGTCCTTGTTTTCACGACGAGTACTTGCAGACCTTCAACCGCGACAACGTGACCCTCGTCGACACCAAGGGCCAGGGTGTCGAGCGCATCACCCGCGACGGCGTTGCGGTCAACGGCGTCGAGCACAAGCTCGACTGTCTGATCTTCGCTACAGGTTTCGAGGTGGGCACCGACTACTCACGGCGGACCGGCTTCGAAGTGATCGGCCGCGGGGGCATGACACTCACGGATGCGTGGCGAGACGGCGTACGGACGCTGCACGGGCTCACTGTCAACGGATTCCCGAACTGCTTCATTCTGTCCATCGCACAATCCGGCTTCACCGTGAACTTTCCGTATCTGCTCGACGTGCAGGCGCAACACGCCGCGGAGGTGATCGCGTGGGGGTTGCGCCACGGGGTCACCGAGCTGGAGCCGTCGGCTGACGCCGAATCGGCGTGGGTAGACACCGTGATCGGCCGCTCCACGGCGAGCGCTGGCCGCGCCAAGTCCTGCACACCGGGGTACTACAACCGAGAAGGCCAGGCGAACGCCAAGACTCGTCAGGGCAGCTTCTTCTACGGCACCCCAACCGAATACGCCGAGATTCTCCTGGCGTCCCGCAGGAACGGCGCCCCGGAGGGTTTCGAGATCCGCACAGGTAGCCGTCGATGATTTCGCGCGGCCGATACCTGTCCGGTCGTCTTCGCGCACTGACTCGCCGCGGAACCCCACCGCGGGTGGTGATCATCGGGGCCGGTTTCGGCGGCATCGCCGCAGCGGTCGCATTGCGCCGCAGAGGTATTGACGATGTGACGATCGTCGAGCGATCAGACGGCGTCGGCGGCACCTGGCGGCAGAACACCTATCCCGGTGCGGCGTGCGACATCCAAAGCCATCTGTATTCGTTCTCGTTCGCACCGAACCGCCACTGGACCCGCACCTACGCCTATCAACCCGAGATTCTGGCCTACCTCGAGTCGGTGGCTGATCGCTTCGACCTGCGCCGCCATCTGATGCTTGGCACCAGCGTGCGCAGACTGGTCTGGAATGAACCGCACTGGGATGTCGAGCTCAGCGACGGGCGAACGCTCGTCGCGGATGTTGTCGTCAGCGCAGTCGGATTATTCGGGGCGCCAAGGTATCCCGACATCGAGGGCATCGCGGAGTTCGCCGGCGACCTGATGCACACCTCGCGGTGGGATCCGGGTATCGACCTGGCGGGCAAGCGAGTGGCGGTCGTCGGCACCGGCGCCAGTGGTGTGCAGGTCGTCCCCGAACTCGCCGACACGGTGGCACAGCTGACAGTCTTTCAGCGCACCCCGCCGTGGATGGTGCCGAAAGAGGATCGGCCGTACACCGGCGAGGAGCTCACCCGATTCCGTCGGGTCCCGTGGGCTGCAGCGCGTGAACGGTGGAGGCTGTGGAAGCTGCAGCACGACAACACGGCATTGACTCCCGACCATCCGAAAATTGCTGTGGTTCAGGAGTTGTCGGAGAACTTTCTGCGACGCCACGTCGGTGACGATTCCTTGCGTGACGCGTTGACGCCGCGCTATCCATTCCGGTGCAAGCGCGTGCTGCTCGGCGAGAAGTACTACCTGGCGCTGCGGCGCCCACACGTAGAACTCGTGACGGATCCGATCGCGCGGGTCACCGAGTCGGGCGTCATCACCGCAGGAGGCCGTGCGGTCGACGTCGACGTGATCGTGCTGGCGACGGGCTTCGAGACCAGCAGCTATCTGTCGGGCCTCGAGGTCATCGGCGTCAGCGGCGAACGCCTGCACGACCGTTGGGGCGAGGATCCGCGGGCGTATCTCGGCGTCGCGGTGAGTGGGTTTCCGAACTTCTTCATGCTGTACGGCCCCAACACCAACCAGGGCGCGAACTCGATCATCTACATCCTGGAGGCCGGCGCCCGGCTGATGGCCAGTGCCGTCACTCGACTGGCCAGACACGGCGGCCATCTCGATGTACGACCGGAGGTCGAAGCACGCTTCAACGCGCAGATCGCCGCCGATCTGGAGCAGACGATCTGGACCCAGTGCGACAGCTACTACCGATCGCCGACCGGACGGATCGTCACGCAATGGCCCCACTCGGAACTCGACTACGCGCGGGCGACCTGGCGGGTGCGCCGACGCGACTGGGTGCACGCGACGTGAACTGCGCCCTACTTCGTTTTCTTCGGTGCCGCCTTGCTCCGCGACGTCCTCTTGGTCGCAGCGGCGGTACCTCGATTGGCCAGTCGCCCTAGCGTGGCGACACCGGGGAGGGACGAAATCGCGCCGTAGACCTCGTTACCGGTGGCGACGAGCGCCTCGAGTTGAGGCAGGATCGCGTCCATCGTGCGGATCATCGGGTCGGCCAGTGCGAGATACCGCTCGGCGCGGTCGATCGCCTGGTTGAGTCGCTCGGTAGCCGTCGCCAGATTCTCGATCAGGTCGGGCAGCTGAGTTGCCAGCTGTATCGACGCAGGTGGGATACGCAACGCAGTGCCCGCAACGGCCTGCGCGGCGTCCGCCGCCGCCTGTGCGGCCGCTTGCGCAGAGTCGGCCGCTGCCTGCGCCGCTGCCTTGATGTCCTTGGGTTTGGGGGGCTTGGGAACCTTGGGGCTCGTCATCTTCCAACTGTCCCGCACGGCGAATGCACTGTCTGTCCCTTTGGCCCAATCGGCAGGGTCGCAGGCTGGACGCGGGGTGTGAGAGTCCCCCGCGAGCAGACGTGAAGCCCCCCTTTTTTCGCGGAAATAGGGGGAGTTCACGTCTGCTCGCGTGCACCGTCTCGAGAAGAATCCGATGCTTGCCGGGATACTTGGAGAACTTCGCCATCGTCGACAGCTTGGAACAAGGGGCCGCGCGTGACAGTAGTCGCCATATATCTCGTCATCACCTTCGGCCTCGGCGGCCTCGCCATGGCGTTCCGGCTGCCTCCGCTGGTTGGGTTCCTGGCGGCAGGGTTCGTCATCAACGCCCTCGACGTGGAGGACGTGCCGCAGCTGGAAGTGCTGGCAGATCTGGGCGTCACGCTGTTGCTCTTCGCGATCGGCCTCAAGCTCAACCCGCGGATCCTGCTGCGCCGCGAGGTCTGGTTGACCACGTCCGTGCACATGCTGGTCAGCGTCGTTCTCGGCAGTATCGCCTTGTGGCTGGCCGCGGTGGCCGGGGTGGCCATGCTCGCCGGCCAGAGCGTGCAGACCATCGCCCTGCTCGCCTTCGCGCTGTCGTTCTCGAGCACGGTCTTCGTGGTCAAGGTCCTCGAGGAGCGCGGCGAATCACACGCCCTCTACGGCCGGGTCGCCATCGGCATCCTGGTCATGCAGGACATCGTCGCGGTGGTCTTTCTGACGGCTACCAGCGGTCATCTCCCAAGCCCGTGGGCGCTGACACTGGTGCTGCTGTGGCCGTTCACCCGGTTCGTGCGCAGGATCTGGAGCAGGCTGGGTCACGGCGAGATGCAGTCCCTGTTCGGCATCGTGATGGCGCTGGTGCCCGGGTACGCGTTGTTCTCGGCGGTCGGATTGAAGGGCGACCTCGGCGCATTGATCATCGGTGTGCTGTTGGCGTCGCACTCAGCATCATCTGAGCTGTCGCGTTCGTTGTTCCACATCAAGGAACTGCTGCTCGTCGGATTCTTCGTCTCCATCGGTCTCACCGGACTGCCAGACCTGCCGACCATCGGCGTCGCGCTGCTGATGATGCTGCTGCTGCCGTTCAAGGCGGGCTGGTACGTCCTGCTGCTGTCGCGGATGAAGCTCCGATACCGCACCGCGTTGCTCGCCGGGCTCAGCCTGATGAACTACTCCGAATTCGGTCTGATCGTCGTGTCGGTCGGAGTCTCGGCGGGGCTGCTGGCGCCGGCCTGGCTCGTCGAGATGTCGATCGCGGTGGCGTTCAGCTTCGTTCTTTCGGCCCTGGTGAACGGGCGCGGACATCTGATGGTGGAGAAGATCGCCGCACGGCTGCCACCACAGGATGAGACCACGCTGCATCCCGAGGAACGGCCCGCAGACGCCGGCGACGCCGAGGTCGTGGTGATCGGCATGGGCCGAGTCGGATACGCCGCCTATCAACGACTGACCGATCATTATGGGTTGCGCGCCGTCGGTGTCGACTACGACGGACCGCGAGTCCAACGCCTCCGGGAAGACGGCATGAATGTCATCGAAGGCGATGCCACCGACCTCGACTTCTGGCACCAACTACGACATTCCGAGTCGGTGCGCATCGCCGTGCTCGCCATGCCGCGTCACGGCGCCAACGTCACCGCGCTGGCGTGTCTACGGGAGTCGGGGTTCAGTGGAAGGGTCGCCGCGGTCGCCAGATACGACGACGAGGTGGAGTGGGCCAAGGAGCACGGCGTCGACATCGCCTTCAATGTGTATGCGGGTGCCGGGCTCGAGTTGGCTGATCAGGTGGGCGCCGAAGGGCCCCGCGATGCCGTTCAAGCCGCCGAGGAAGAGCCAAGCGGTGGCGCTCAATGACGTTGCACACCAACATAATTCATCACAGTGACGAAATGTGATGGTATAGGCCCCGAGGAAGGGGAGTGGCGGATTAATTCCAGTGAAGGTGGGTGTTCGGCAAGATGATGGGTGCGATGCGGCCAGACAGTGTGCCCGGGCTGCAGAATTTCGACCCGAAAGCGCCCGTGTACATGGTGAACCTACTGAAGTTCAAGACACCCAACGGAGTTGCGAGTTATCTCGAATACGGCGCTGGCGTAGCGCCGATGCTCGAAGCGGCGGGTGCGTCGGTGTGCTTTACCGGCTCCCGGCCTCATGGTGCCGCCGATGAAAGCGACTCCGCATGTGGGATGTCATCATCGTCGTGAAATACCCGACGCCAAGCGCGTTCTTGGACATGGTGACGAGCGAGGGCTACCAGCAGATTGCCAAGCACCGGGATCACGCACTCGAGCGTGGCGACCTGATCGCCACCGCCGATTGGGATTTCACCTGACCGGGATACGTCAACGCATCACGTTGCGTACTAAACGGAGCCGCCTCCAACCCTAACGCGTCACAGTGACGCTATTGGCAAGAGGGGGAAGTTACGGACAGGGCAGCCGGAAGGCGTCGAGGTCGACGTTCTTGATGAGCGTCGACAGACCGAGCGGCTTCGTCACGGCGCATACCTCGGGAAGCCGGTTGCTCTCGAGGTACTCCGCGTGGAAGACGGCCTTGTTCACGGCGAGGAAGTTGTCCCGGTACAGCGCACACTCGTCGAAGGTGAAGCATTCCTCGTTGAGCGCCCAATCGAAGTCGGGCTCGAGCTCGGCGAGTTGGTCGATGTCGTTCTTGAGTCCGACCGAGAGCCCGCGCGCGTGCGCTTCGGCGGCGATGAAGCGGTTGTAGTCGAGTTGGTCGGCTGCTGCCAGTTCGAAACCGGTGTCGTTGCCGTAGCCGTCGACGTTGTCGGGCTCGACCGCGTCGCAGCCGCGCGACACCGCGAGGTCGAGTCGTCGCTGCATGAGTGTGCGAACGTCGGCGTTGCGGGTGTCGAGCCACAGTTCGTCCTGAAAGGGAGGGTCGAGCGGGTTTCCTTTGGCCACGTCCGGGAAGTCGGATGCGTCGGGGCGGAAGTCCTCCCAACTGCCGGCGCTGAAGTAGCAGATGACCTTGCGGCCGTTGACTTTCAGTGTCACCAGTTCGTCGTCGGTGGTGGTGAGTAGATCGACGTCGTAGACGGCGACGTCCAGCGACGTGTCAACGGGTAAGCCCGACAGCTGCCACTGCCAGGTGGTGCCGACCGGTGGTTGCCAAAGCGCTTCGTCGCTGGCGGCAGTATTCGACTCGCCACCGGAGTCACGGCCGCCGCACGCAGTCAAAGTCGCGAGAGCGATGGCGCCGTAAAGAACGCGTGGCGCGATGCGCATGCGTCCACTCTGGCATTGGTCGTATGGTTCGTGGAGCGATTCACGATTGATCGCCACGGAGCACTCTGGGCGAGGGTATCCCAACCCCATAGCGTCACAGTGACGTTTTGAGGGTATAGGGTTAATCGCTTTCATATCAGGGCATTTCGCCAGTCGAGCAACGATGATGCTACAAAAGTGAGGGGAGTGCCGCCCCGGGGGTAAGCGCCCGGCACCATCCAATGCGTTGGCCCACGTTCTGCTGTCACACGGTCGGTGAAGGTGTCAATTGTCGATGTCGACGACGATGCCGTACGCAGTCAGCATCGACAATCGCGCCCGCATGCTCGACCAATCATGAGGAGGCGCCCGCTTCATCGACGCAATACGTCACAGTGACAGAACGGTAGTCGCCGCTCGGGATTATCACGACACCAGAAGGGGTCGGCCCCCGAACACACAGTCCGCGCTACACATCGATTAGCGTGACCGGCCACTGTCATCCAGCGATCCCCGACACGCGGCGGGACGACACCACTAACGGGTTGATTGCATGCACCCAGGTGAGGGCGATCACCCCGTGGAGCACCTGACCCGGCAGACTCAGTCGCGCAGAAAGACCCTTCCGGGCCAGGTCGCAGGTCACCAAAAGTGCCGATAAGCCACATTATGTCAAGTAGTAGTTTCGACACCCACCCCTGGGCCTAGCCGGACACCCCCGTCCAGTCTGCGGCCGACTCGACCAACACCGGCACCGAGTATCCCGCGTTTCCGGTGCTCGCTCAGACCGGTCGGGTGCACCGTAGGCTGCACGGCATGCACGACGCAGTTCTGGCCAGCGCCGCGTCGACGGCGGCGTTGACGTTGGGACTGGCCGCCTATGCGGCGTTGATCCTCGTCGGCATCGCGGTGGCGATTGACGGCGCCCGTCGGCACCGACGACGCCGGGCGATCGTCGCCGCGGCGATGGTCGGGGTACTCACTCTGGTCGGTCTGGTTATTGCGATTGTCAGCAGCGTCGCGTGATCACGAACCGCGTTTGAAGAGTCACCGGTAACACTGCTGACGACCCTCAAGCGCCTCGCCGTTCAGGTGTCCCCTTTCATCACCTCCGTGCTCCACCGCGAGTCCGCCCGGGAGAAACTGCTGGCGATGCGCTGACGCCTTGGCGCTCAAGGGTCCTCGAGCAGCTCCCTTCTCGCCCACCCACTTCCCGCGAGGCAACCAGACTTTAATCTGCAGGAAACCCATCGCCGGTTTCCTCACGGCAGACTCCGTTTCATCCTGAGAGTCTCCTGGAGGTTGCATGACAGCTGTTTCGGTTCCCCCGTTCTTGGTCACTTCGGACTTCTGGCAGAACCTTCCGCAGATGCCGCTGGAAAAGTATCCGGGCACCAAGGGCTATATCGACGATGTCTACGCAAACCCCTATGGCGTACCGATGTGCTCCGGCTATTTCGAACTCGAGAAGACCGACGCGCCGCTGGACTACTACTACGACTACGACGAGATGAAGATCGTGCTCGAGGGTGAGTTCCGGTTGGAGAACGTCGACACCGGTCAGGTCGAGATCGCCCGCGCCAAGGACGCCATCTTCTTCCCGAAGGGCTCCCGGATCCTGTTCTCCACGCCCGACCGCGCGCTGGCGTTCTTCGTCGGATACCGGTCGTTCGCGCCGTAATGCTGTTGCGGGCCAACGCCGAACGCTATCGGGTTCGGTCCGGCGGAGTCACCGCGATCAAGGTGTTCGGCGGTGACCGTTTCGACGTCGTCGACCTCTTCGGCCGCCAGTCCGCCGAGATCACGGTGCTGTCTGCCGATCCCCGGGCCGTGGCCGACGCGGCGCCCAACTCGCCGGCCACCGTGCTGCGACGCCTCGTCGGCGACGAAGACACCGAGGAGGGCTACGCCGCCTCGATCATCCTGGCGATGTTGTCCGAACACGGCCTCGACCAGTCGGAGGCGACGGCAGCCCGCCTGTTCGGGGACGACTCCCCCGCCGGTGCGCGGGAGAGTTTCGCCGTCGACTCCGACGCCGTCGTCCTGGTCGCCGCGCCCGCATACCCGATGCACGTCGACAGCGCGCAGCAGAACCCGCCGTCGGATCTGTTTGTCGAGGTGATGCGGGCGGCCACGTCTCCGCGCGACGAATATTCCGAACTGCCCACTCCCCTCGCAGAACCTCTGTGGGAGAGCAGGATTGATGCTGCCACCGCTACGGCGTACGAAGTGCGGGCGGGTCAGTTCATCCAGATCATCGACGTGGCGGGACGGCAGTGCTCCGACCTGCTGGCGTTCGACGCCCGCGCGCTGGGCGACGGTTACGAGTATGGTCTCGACGCCACCATGACCCGCACCCTGCTGGGCGCGGCGTATCCGACACCGGGCCTGTCGGGCAAGTTGTTCGACGGCCGCGGCCGCCCCCTGTTGGAGGTGGTGCGCGACACCGTCGGGCGCCACGACACCTTCGCGTTGGCTTGCACCGCCAAGTACTACGCCGACATGGGCTATCCGGGACACGTCAACTGCACCGACAACTTCAACGCCCAACTCTCGCCGTACGGCGTGGCGGCCCGCGCCGGCTGGCCCGCGCTGAATCTCTTCTACAACACGACCTTTGACGCCGATCTCCAGCTTGTCTCCGAGGAACCGTGGTCCAGGCCCGGCGACTATGTCCTGTTCCGCGCGGCCGCCGACTTGGTGTGCGCGTCGTCGGCGTGCCCAGACGACATCGATCCCGCCAACGGCTGGCAACCCACCGACATCCATGTCCGCGTGTACGACTCGACGAGGAGGTTCTCTGTGGCGGTCGGACACCGACTCACGCCCGACGCCGAGCCCGTGCTGACCAAACGCACCGGCTTCGCCGACCGCACCGAAGCCTTGACCCGCCGCTTCGTCGACTACCAGGGCTACTGGCTGCCCGAGAGCTTCGACAACTTCGGCCCCCACCACGAGTACTGGGCCTGCCGCGAACGTGTGGCGGTGATGGACCTGTCGGCGCTGCGGAAGTTCGAGGTGCTGGGTCCCGACGCCGAGACGCTGCTGCAGGCCACTGTCACCCGCGACATCCGCCGCCTGTCCCGTGGGCAAGTGGTGTACTCGGCGATGTGTACGGAAGCCGGCGGTGTGGTCGACGACTGCACGGTGTTTCGGCTGAGCGACAACAACTTCCGATTCGTCGGCGGTGATCCACACGACGGGCAGTGGCTGCGCCTGCAGGCCCAGCGGCTGGGCCTGGAGAAGGTGTGGATCAAGGACTCGTCAGACCAACTGCACAACATCGCGGTGCAGGGTCCGTCCAGTCGCGCCCTGCTCGATGAGCTGATCTGGTCGCCGCCCACCCAGCCGCAGCTGCGGGACCTGGGTTGGTTCCGTTTCTTGATCGGGCGCCTCGGCGGCCCCGACGGTCTGCCCCTGTTGGTGTCGCGCACCGGGTACTCCGGTGAGCTGGGCTACGAGGTGTGGGTGCACCCGTCCGACGGCCCCGCGCTATGGGATGCGGTGTGGGCCGCCGGCGAGTCCCACGGCTTGGCGCCACTGGGCCTGGAAGCTCTTGAGATGTTGCGCGTGGAGGCCGGATTGGTCGCGGCCGGCCACGAATTCGACGACCAGACCGACCCGTTCGAGGCCGGCATCGGTTTCACGGTGCCGCTGAAGACCAAACCCGACGACTTCGTCGGCCGCGACGCGCTCATCGAACGCAAGGCGCACCCGCAGCGCGTCCTGGTGGGGCTGCGCCTCGACGGCAACGATGTGGCGGCGCACGGCGACTGCGTGCACATCGGCCGCACCCAGGTGGGTGTGGTGACCAGCGGTGTCCGCTCCCCCATCCTGCGGGCCAGCATCGCGTTGTGCCGCATCGCAGTTCAGCACAGCGCAGCCGGAACCGCCGTTGAGGTCGGCAAGCTCGACGGCCACCGGAAGCGGTTGCCCGCCAACGTCGTTCCCATTCCTTTCTACGACCCCGAGAAGACCCGCCCGCGTTCCTGAGGAGGATTGCATGACACGAACCGCCATCATCGGCACCGGCCCGTGCGGACTGGCGCTCCTGCACGCCTTCGAGAAGGCCCGCTCCGACGGGGCCGACATCGGTGAGGTCGTGTGCTTCGAGAAGCAGTCCGACTGGGGCGGGCTGTGGAACTACACGTGGCGCACGGGCCTCGACGAAAACGGAGATCCCGTGCACGGCAGCATGTACCGATACCTGTGGTCCAACGGCCCCAAGGAGTGTCTGGAGTTCGCCGACTACTCCTTCGACGAGCACTTCGGCTCCCCCATCCCGTCGTTCCCGCCGCGTGAGGTGCTCTACGACTACATCGTCGGACGGGCCAAGAAGAGCAATGTCCGCGAGGCCATCCGCTTCGACACCGCGGTGCGCGGTGTCAGCTTCGACGCCGACACCCAGACCTTCTCCGTCACCTCCGAATCGTTCGCCGACCGGGCGCTGACCACCGAGTCGTTCGACTACGTCGTGGTCGCCACGGGCCACTTCTCAGTGCCCAACGTGCCGGAATACCCAGGCTTCGAGTCGTTTCCGGGTCGGATCCTGCACTCGCACGACTTCCGCGACGCCGCCGAGTTCACCGGCAAGAATCTACTGATCCTCGGCAGCAGCTACTCCGCCGAGGACATTGCACTGCAGACGTTCAAGTACGGCGCCAAGTCGGTGACCATCGCCTACCGCAATGCGCCCATGGGATTCGGTTGGCCCGAGGGGATCACCGAGGTACCCGCGTTGCAGCGCATCGACGGGCGCGCCGCGACGTTCGCCGACGACACCACCCGCGACGTCGACGCAGTGATCCTGTGCACCGGCTATCTGCACCACTTCCCGTTCATCGACCCTGAGCTGCGACTGACCACCGTCAACACGCTGTATCCGGGCGGGCTCTACAAGGGTGTGGTGTGGGCCGCCAATCCCAAGCTGCTGTACCTCGGTATGCAGGATCAGTACTACACGTTCAACATGTTCGACGCGCAGGCGTTCTATGCGCGCGACGTCATTCTGGGCCGGGCGCAGCTGCCCGACGCCGAGACCATGGCCGCCGACATCGACCACTGGCTGACGAAACTCGAGGGCGTGTCCGGCTGCATGGAGCAGATCGACTTCCAGACCGACTATGTGCGTGATCTTCTCGCGCTGTCGGACTACACCGCCTTCGACCTGGAATTGGTGCGCGAGCACTTCATCACGTGGGAGCACGACAAGGACGAGAGCATCACCGGCTACCGGAACAAGTCGTTCTCGTCACCCTGCACCGGCACGGTCGGACCGGCGCCGCACACGCCGTGGTGGGATGAGATGGACGACAGCCTGGCAAAGTTCCTGCAGAAGTAGTGACGCCCCAAAGCGTCAGCAGGACCTATGTTGTGACCTTCTCCATCGGAGCACCGCAGCAGATCTCGGCATGTGTGCACTGTTCCGAGCACGAACACGTCACCGCGCGCAGCGGATCGGCGATCTTCTCCTAGGCACTGACTGGACTCTTGTATGCCATAGCGGTTTCCGTTCTACTCGGCGGCGTCGCGAGACGTCCGCATCAGTGACCGACGAACTGTGCCGGCTGGCGGGTCAAGAAGGATTCCAGGCCGATGCGCGAATCCTCGGTGCCGAAGAGCTTGACAACGGTTGGGACGAGTTCGGCTGCGGCAGCTGCCTCACCCTCCCGCTGGGCCAACCGGGCGCTATGGAGAGTGGCCTGGACTCCCAGCGGCGCTTGCGCGGCGATCACCTGCGCGAGCTGAACCGCGCGTGCGAGGTGTGCGTCGTCGGCCACCACCTCCTGGACGATACCGATACGATGTGCCTCCGCGCTGTCGAACTCCTCCGCCGTCAGCATCCAGCGCATTGCGTTGCCCCACCCGGCGGCACGCGGAAAGCGCACGGTCGCACCACCGAACGGATATATCCCCCTGGCGATCTCGAGCTGCGCGAAAGTTGCACTTTCTGCCGCCACGACGATGTCGCAAGCCAGCAGCAACTCGATCCCCAGCGTGAGGCACTTGCCGTGCACGGCGGCGACGAGCGGTTTCGTCAATCGCCGACCATCCACCTGCCAGGGGTTGATGCCCCCTTCGGGTACCTGCAGTGAACCGTCCTGCAGGCTGGGGACAACGTCGGGCAGGTCGAGACCGGACGTGAACCCCTTCCCTTCGCCGTAGAGGACCCCGACTCGCAGACCGTCATCGGTGTCGAGCTTGCCCAGTGCCTCGGCCAGCTCGTTGATCATCGCCCTGTTGAATGCGTTCCGCTTGTCGGGTCTGTTGAGACCAATGACGAGGACATTGCCGTCGCGCGTCACAGTCAGGGTTTCGTAATTGTCCATACTCATCCGATGGATCTCCTTTAGGCCGCGGGAACCGAGGCGGTTTCGTCTACTGACTCTGTAGACTAAATCGTCTAGACTAGATCATCAAGAAGGCGATCGGCGGGACGCTCCCGACGGACGTCGCCCTATACTCGGGAACCACATGGATCGCGTTGAGAGGCGGGGAAATGACCAGTCCACGGAAGGCTGCTCTCCCCCACAAGGAAGCTCTCCTGCGTAGCGGAACGAAGCTGTTCTACGACTACGGCTTTCACGGCACGACAGTCGACGCGGTACTCGCCGACGCTGGCGTACCGAAAGGCTCGTTCTATCACCACTTCGGCTCCAAAGACGTGTTCGGCCAAGCCGTAGTCGAGCGTTACATGGAGTTCCAACGCAATCTGTTCGGCAAGTGGTCGTCAAAGAAGGATCTCTCGACGTCCGACAAGCTGGTTGGCTACGCGAAAGAGATGTCGCAGATGTGCGTCAAGTCCGGATATCAACGCGGGTGCTTGGCCGGCAAGCTTTCAACCGAGGTGGCCCCCGCTTCCGACGTGTTCCGCCGGCAGCTGGGCTCTCACATCGAAACGTGGACCACCGACCTCGCGACACTGCTCGCAACCGGACAGGAGCAGGGCGACGTTCGAACCGACCGTTCGGCGCGGGAGATCGCCGAGGCGGTGCTGTCGCTCATTCAGGGAACTTTCGTGTTGGCGCTATCCACTCGCGACAAGCACACTCTCGCGTCGCTTGTGACAACTCTGCGACTGCTCGTCGAACCACCCGCTTGACCGGGGCTCGCCGCCCTATAGTCATTGCACGGCTGCCGGTTTCGGACATATGCAGGAATCGGGTTTGGCGATCCGTGGTGCGTTGTCACAGCTTTTCGTCGCCGTCGGATCGGCGCAGAGTGTCGTCGAGCAGATCTAGCACCGCCCGCCACGCCCGTCGCGCGTGGGCGGCGTGGTGACCTACTCCGGGGACTGTGGCCGCTGGGCGGTCCGGGGTGCCACCATCGGACAGTGCATCGGCCGATGACATCGGAGCGGCCCAGAAGGCGTGTTGAGCGCCACCGTAGATGTTGACGCGCCAGTCCCGTCCAGCCCCCTGCAATACGGATGCGAACGCCATGAGCTGCTCAGGGGTGCACAGGGGGTCCTCGGAACCCGTGCACAACAGAAAGGCGGTGCCGACGTCGGTCCAGTCCTCGGCGCGAGAAGCCGGCAAGGCCGGGTGCACGACCGCGACCGCCGCGAACGGCGTTCCCGTTCGGGCAAGTTCGAGAACGATGCGGCCACCGGCGCCGTATCCGATCGCCGCGAGACGCCCCGTGTCGACGCCCGGAACGGCTAGCAGAGCGTCGAGCCCCGCACGCCCTATCGTGCGCATACGCTCGGGGTCGGCCAGTAGCGGCATGACCCGGTCCAGCATTGCCTGCGGCTGGCCGAAATACGTTTTGCCCGCGTGGTAGTCCAACGCGAACGCGACGTATCCCCGCTCGGCGAGGATGTCGGCACGGCTGCGTTGATAATGCTCCAGACCGACTCCATCGTGGCCGATCAGCACAGCCGGCCACGGGCCCTCGCCGTCGGGGTGAGCCAGGTGGGCGATCATTGTCAGTCCGTCGACGTCGTAACTGACTTCCCGTACCACGACCATGTACTGACGGTATCGCGCGACCACCGACTTCCTTTGCGGCTTCGCGCTCGGCGAATCGCACTCTCACACCTAGCCCCCAACGTGTGTGGCGACGGGATGCGCTTGCGGGCCTACACGCTAATTCCCGCTCCCCCTGATCGCCGTGCGGCTAAGGCTTTGGACTATCCGTCGGATGCTTCGAGCTCGGTCGCCAGCGTCTGTTGGGTCGCCGCCCACGACGCCAAGAGCGCTAAATTGTCAGCCGTCGGCGTGCCAGCGGGCGCGGTGTAAACGATCAGGTGCAGGCCGGGATCGACGGGCAGTTCGAGGGACTCGACGTCCAAGTCGAGCCGGCCGACGATCGGATGCTGCAGTCGCTTGCGTCCGGACCGTTGCAACCGCACGTCCTGAGATGCCCAGCGCCGCCGGAATAGCTCACTGCACGTTGACAGTTCGCCGACGAGTGCGATCAGCTCCTGGTCGTGCGGATTGCGGCCGGCTTCCATGCGTAGTTTCGCGGCCAAGTCGCCGGCGATTTGGTCGTAGTCGACGAAGAAATCTCTGGCCGCCTCAGGAGCGAGATAGACGAACCGGGCTGTGTTGGCGGGTCGTCGCGGGTCGGCCAGCACCGGCGAATACAGAGCGCGGGCGAATTGATTCATGGCCAGCACGTCATAACGTCCGTTACAGATCCAGGCCGGGGCACCAGAGACGGCGTCGAGCACCTGCTGCAATGTCGAACGCACCGCCGAGGCAGGCCTGCGTCGGCGTTGGCCGCTGCCCGGCCCGGATTGGCGCGCCAGATGGAACAGGTGGTCGCGCTCGGCCTCGTCGAGTTGTAAGGCAGAGGCCAAGGCGTGTAGCACGCCATCGGAAGCACCACCGAGGTTGCCACGCTCCATACGCACGTAGTAGTCGACGGACACCCCCGCCAGTAGCGCTACCTCCTCGCGGCGCAGACCCTTGACGCGACGATTGCCGCCATAAGCCGGCAAGCCCGCCTGCTCAGGGGCGATGCGGGCGCGACGCGATCTCAGGAACTCTCGGATCTCGGTGCGCAGGTCAAGCGTGGCGGCCATCCATCCACCGTAAGCCCGCACCGGACACCAAGGGAGGTACGGCCAATACCCCGCATCACGCGGTCGTGGCGATCCCCCCGTCGACCGGGACGACGGTGCCCGTGAGGTAGGCGCCCGCCCGGCTGGCGAGGAATACGGCGACACCCGCCATGTCGTCGTCGCGGCCGATCCGGCGCAACGGCGCCGACGCCGCGATCGCCTCACCGAACTCGTCGAGGGTCGCAGCCATCATCGTCGACGGGAATGGTCCCGGTGCCACCGCGTTCACGGTGATGTGCTGCGGGCCCAGTTCCTTGGCGAGCACTCTGGTGAGTTGATGCAGCGCGGCCTTGCTGCTGGAGTACGAGTAGTTGGGCCGTTGAGGGATATGTATGGCGGCGATGCTGCCGATGTTGATGATCCGCGCGGGATCGTCGGCGGTCCCCGCGCTGCGAAGCGCTGGCAGCAGCTCCTGCACCAGCCAGAACGGTGACTTCAGGTTGATGTCGATGACCGTGTCCCAGCCGGCGTCCTGGAACGTTTCCAACGGCTCGTCCCACATTGCGCCGGCATTGTTGACCAGAATGTCGAGACGCCCGGAGTCGGCCGTGACGACGTGAGCGAGGCGTTCACATTCCTCGTGCCTGGACAGATCAGCAGGGATTGCTGAGACGTCGCCAAACTCGGACAGGTGCTCCTGCGCCCGAGCGCACGCTTCGGGTTTGCGTGAGCTGACGATCACATGGGCACCCGCCTGCAGAAGCCCGCGCGCAATCATCATTCCGATGCCTCCGGTGCCACCGGTGACAAGGGCGTACTTCCCACTCAGATCGAACAGCCTTGCATGACTGGTGAATTGGTTGTTGGCCATAGATCACAGGTTGACAGGCGTTTTGGACGTCTGGGAGTGCCGTTTATTACAGGTACTGCGAGAGCCGCCCAAGCCTGCGAGCTCAATGTCCCGGCCACAGCACCGCGGAATGCGCTTGCAGGACGCGGCCATCACGCACACTAGGACACGTGCCAGATAGGAACCCCGTGGCCGAATTCGACTACATTATCGTGGGTGCAGGCAGCGCGGGCTGCCTGCTCGCCAATCGGCTCAGCGCCAACCCCGACCGGCGTGTGCTGTTGATCGAGGCCGGCGGCAAGGACAACTGGTTCTGGATCAAGATCCCGGTGGGCTATCTGTTCACCATCGCCAACCCCCGCACCGACTGGTGCTTCAACACCGAACCCGACCCAGGCCTGGCCGGGCGCAGCATCATCTACGCGCGGGGCCGTGTGATCGGCGGCTGTTCGTCGATCAACGCCATGATCCACATGCGCGGGCAGGCAAGCGATTACGAACTATGGGCGAAAGCCACCGGAGACGAGCGATGGCTATGGGGCGGCCCAGACCGTCCCGGTGAGACACTGAAGATCTACAAGGAGTTGGAGAACTACTTCGGCGGAGCCGACGAGTGGCACGGCGCCGACGGTGAGATCCGGGTCGAACGGCCCCGGGTGCGGTGGAAGATCCTGGACGCCTGGCAGGCCGCCGCTGCCGAACTGGGCATCGAGCCGATCGATGAGTTCAACCGCGGCGACAACTCCGGCAGCGCGTACTTCCATGTCAATCAACGGCGAGGCCGACGATGGTCGATGGCCGATGCGTTCCTCCACCCCGTCAGCCACCGACCCAATCTCACCGTCTACGCACAGACCCAGGCCCTACAGCTACTGATGGACGATCATGTCCGCGAGGATCACCGTCGTGGCGCCTGGACCACGGCCCAGCACCGCGTCACTGGCGTGCGACTGCCCAAAGACGGCCAGATCGTCGACGTTCGAGCCCGTCGGGAGGTGATCCTGAGCGCTGGAGCCATCGGCTCCCCTCATCTGATGCAGGTCTCGGGCCTGGGTCCGGCCGGTCTGCTCACCGAGCATCAAGTCCCGGTGGCCGTCGATCTGCCCGGAGTCGGTGAAAACCTCCAGGACCATCTACAGCTTCGGATGGTCTACCGCATCCGCGGCGCGCGAACCGTCAACACCCTCTACCGGAACTGGATCACCCGCGCGGGCATGGGAATTCAGTACCTGCTGCTGCGATCGGGTCCCATGACCATGCCGCCGTCCACACTGGGAGCCTTCGCCAAGAGCGACCGCGCGCTGGCCAGCCCCGATATGGAATGGCATGTGCAACCGTTGTCGTTGCCGAAGTTCGGTGAGCGCCTACACCCCTTCGGAGCCGTCACTCCCTCGGTCTGCAATCTGCGCCCCACCTCGCGTGGCCATGTGCGTATCACCGATGCGGACCCGCTGTCCCACCCGAAGATCCTCTGCAACTACCTGTCCACTGACGCCGATCGTGCCGTCGCGGTACGCGGCCTGCGGATGACCCGCCAGATCATGGCGGCGCCTGCCCTCGCGCGTTATTGCCCCGAAGAGATGCTCCCCGGCCCGCAACTGGTAAGCGATGAGGACCTGCAAAAGGCGGCCAGCGAGTTGGGGACCACTATCTTCCACCCGGTGGGCACCTGCGCGATGGGAGCCTTCGACTCACACGGCCTGCCGCAGTCGCCAACCACGGTGCTCGACACCGACTTTCGGGTGTTTCGCGTGGCCGGCCTTCGAGTAGTCGACGCTTCGGCAATGCCCAACATCACTTCTGGGAACACCAACGCGCCGGTCATGCTCATCGCGGAGCGCGCAGCGCGGGCGATCCTGGAATGAGCCGCGCCTTTAGTCAGGCGAAGTAGTGCCCGGCGTTCAGGTCTTCGAGGAGGGTCGCTTGCTCGGGCGTCCAACCAAGCAGTCTCCGCGTGATCGCGCTGGATGTCGGATTGTCCAACGAGGCAACCCATCCGATGAAACCGAGCTGTTCCGTCGCTTCCTGCACGGAGACGCTCACCGCAGGAATGTCCAGCTGCTTGGCGATGGCTTCGGCAATGTCCCGGAACGGGATGCCGTCCTCGGCGGCCCCGTGCAATCGGGACCCGGCCGGCGCGGTCTCGAGGGCCAGTCGGTAAAGCCGTGCGGCATCGACGTTGTGGACCGCGGGCCAGCGGTTGGTTCCATCGCCGATATAGATGGACTGCCCCGTGTTTCGTGCGTTCTCGATGAGCGTCGGGATGAACCCGCGACGGTCGGTGGGTCCGTGGACCGTCGGCGCCAGCCGAATGACCGAAGCGCGCACGTCCTGGTCTGCCAGGGCAAGCGTGGCGTTCTCCGACGGTACGCGGGGACCGTCCGACGGCGGCACGGTCTCCTCGGTCGCCAACGCGCTCGATGAACCGGTCGCGAGGACTGCGGTGCCGGAGGTGTTGACGAACGGCTTACCCGAGCCGACCAGCGCTGCCCCGATGGCCCTTACCGCCCGAACGTCGGCTTCCGCCGCACCGGCGTAGTCGGCGAAGTCGTGTTTGAACGCCAGGTGGATGACCCCGTCGGACTCCCCTGCCGCCTTCGTCAGCACGTCGAGATCGTCAAGCGTGCCCCGCACCACCTTGGCTCCGGCCTGCTCCACCACCTCTGCGCCTGTGTCTGAGCGGACGAGACCCGAGACCTGATGACCGTAGTCGAGCAGCTCGCGCACCACCAATGAACCGATATGGCCCGACGCGCCGGTGACGAATACATGCATCTGCATATCCTTCCGCTGGGATGACAGTGACTGTCATCGGATTACACCTGATGTCAGCGACTGGCATCCCCGTACTATTCCCTTCATGGGTCGATGGGAGCCGGACGCGAAGGGCCGTCTTGAGCGCGCAGCGCTCGAGCTCTACGCCGAACGCGGCTTCGACGACACCACGGTTGCCGAGATCGCCGAGCGGGCAGGCGTCACCGAGCGAACGTTCTTCCGTCATTTTTCCGACAAGCGCGAGGTGCTGTTCCGCGGCAACGAGCTGGCCGAACGCGTCGCCGACGCGCTGAGGGCCGCGCCCCGCGGTCTGTCCCCCCTTGATGCCGTCGTCGCGGCGTTCGAATCGACCGCCGAGTTCTTCGACGGCCGGCGAACGCATTCGAAGACACGTCAGGGCATCATCGAAGCCCATCCGGCGCTGCGAGAACGAGAACTGATCAAGCTCGCGACGATGGCCGAATTGGTCGGCCAGGCGCTTCGCGATCGTGGAGTCTCGGAACCCGCGGCCGGCTTGGCGGCAGAGGCAGGAACTGCCGTATTCAAGATCGCGTTCGAGCGCTGGCTCGACGATCCCGCGGAGCAAAGCATCGCGGCGCATCTGCAAGAGGCGCTGGCGGAACTCAAGTCGGTGACAGGGCACTGACGCCGCGGACTGCCGAAGCACCAACCGGATTCGGGTCTGCACACTGGCCGTAGGGGTCGGCTATGACCGACCGCACGCAACTGGGTGCCGCGACCGTCACGCGGGTGGTCGAGTGGCGCCTCGACCTGCCGCTCACCATGTTTCCCGAGACGCCGCCCGCGGTGTGGCGCGAGCTGGCATCCGAACTGAGCCCCACGTTCTGGAACTCCGACAACTGGCACGCCGGCGTGCAGATGTGGGCGATCGAGGTGGACGGACTCACGGTGCTGGTCGACACCGGCGTCGGCAACGGCCGCGACCGCCCTGCCATGCCGTTCCTGGCCGATCTCAACACCGACTTCCTCGACGCACTACGCGCCGCGGGCATCACGCCCGACTCGGTGGACGTCGTCGTCAACACCCACATCCACACCGACCACGTTGGCTGGAACACCCGACGCGAAAACGATGAATGGGTTCCGACGTTTCCGAACGCGCGCTATCTCGTGCCTGAAGCCGACTACCGCTACTACCACCCCGGCAACGCCGACGCGCGGGGCCCCGGCCGGTCCGAGGAGCATCAGGCACGACTGGACGCGAGCCGAATCCTGTTCGCCGACAGCATTATTCCAGTTGATGCGACGGGCCAGATCGAGCTCTGGGCCGACGACTATCAGGTGAGCGAGTCGTTGAGGTTGCGGCCCGCTCCTGGCCATACGCCGGGCTCGTCTGTCCTCTGGTTGGATGCGGGTCGACCCGCGGTGTTCGTCGGTGACCTCACCCACAGCCCCATGCAGTTGCACAGACCGGCGGATTCGTGCGTACTCGATGAGGACTTCGTCGAGGCCGCGGTGACCCGTCGGCGAGTGCTCACCGACGCGTCCAGGCGTCGCGCCACTGTCATCCCGCCACTATCCAGGGCGCGGCGGGGCCACCGTGGTGGCGCGCGGCGACGCGTTCATGATCGACGACTGGCTCGAAATAGGCGACGTGCAGACGCGTTGACGGCTGCGGAAGTCGCCTGAAGTGACGTTTTGCAGCAATTTGTATGATCACGACACAGTTGGCAGCAGATTCTGACACTATCTCAGCGTTTTTCATTGACGGGCCCGCCCTATGGTCATACGCTTTCTGTAGAAATGTCCGTCACTGACGAGGGTCGAGCTACTGATGACCGTGACCAGCACCGCGCCCAGCGTCTTTGACGCTGCTCTCCCCACCTTCAGCTACGACCTTGCCGCCTCACCTCACGACATCCTCGAGGACGTACGAAGGGCACAAGCCCGTGCACCCATCGCCATCGGCCCCTTCGGCCCGGAGATCCTGTCGTACGAACTGTCCAGAGAAATGCTGCGCGACAACCGATTCCGTTTGCCGCCCGGTATCACTCTGGCATCCCAGGGCATCACATCGGGACCGTTGTTCGACAAGATGGCGAACAGCCTCCTTGGCCTTGAGGGCGCACCACATGTCCGGTTACGGAAGCTGGTCTCCAAGGCGTTCACCCCGCGCGCGACAGCACGTCTTCAAGACACGATCCACGAGGTGGTGAACGGCCTCATCGATCAGGTGGTCGACGTCGGACGATGCGATGTCGTGACTGATATCGCGCGCCCCTACCCCACCCCCATCATGTGCGCGCTGCTCGGCGCGCCCAGCGAAGACTGGCAGCTGTTCGCAGATTGGACAGAAGAAGTCTTCAAAGCTCTCAACTTTCAGCCAGACGTCAACTTCGATGAGTCCGCGATCATGCGGGCGTGGGGCGAACTCGACGCCTACGTCGACGACATGGTCGCCGCCCGCCGGAACCATCTGACCGATGATCTGCTCTCCGAACTCATCCGGGCTGAAAGCGACGGCGACCGGCTGAATCTCGATGAACTCCGCATGCTGGTCGCCGGTTTCCTGATGGCGGGAACGGACACGACGCGAAACCAACTGGCCGCGTCGGTGCAGGTGCTCTGCGAGCATCCGGATCAATGGACAACGCTGCGCGATCATCCCGAGTTAGCAATGCAGGCGGTCGAGGAGAGCATGCGACACTCACCGGCTGCGAGTATCGTGCCGCGCGCCGCCACCGAGAACGTCGAATTCGCCGGCTACCTGTTCCCGGCAGGAACCTTCATCCTCGTGAACACCTTCGCCGCCAACCGCGACCCGGCGATCTATCGCGATGCTGAGCGTTTCGACATCACGCGCAAAGACGTCCCGCCGATTCTGACCTTCGGCGGTGGTGCGCACTATTGTTTGGGTGCCAATCTCGCACGCCGCGAGCTGGCGGAAGCACTTGTAGTGCTCACTCGCCGTCTTGCTGCGCCACGCCGTGTCGGTGCGGCTCCGTGGAAGTCGCTGCTTGGAATGACCGGTCCTGTAACGCTTCCGATCGAATTCGCGCGCGCAGAGGTCGTGACTGCAAATGCGTAGTCGCGGGTGGGCGGGCTCAACACCCGCATCAGACGAGGAGGCGATCGCCCGCATCCTGGACGCAGTGGACGACGTGGTCGCCGAACATGGCGTTTCGCTACGCCTTGCCGACGTCGCCCGCAGACTGGGTGTCACGCGCCAGACGGTCTACCGCTACTTCCCCAATGCCGATGCGCTGCTGATCGCCAGCGGGATGCGTGCCGTCGACGGGTTCATCGACCAGGTAGTACAACACGTCGAGGGCGTCAACGACCCGGTCGGTGCACTCGTCGAATGCATTGCGTTCGCGGTTGAGAAGCTCACGGGTGACCCTCAGTTGGAGGGCCTGCTTGCCGGGCGACAGGACGGCGCGGCACCCACATCGCTGTCGTCCGACACCGCAAAGGCGTTCTGCCTGTCGTTCTTCCGACGACTCGATGTGGACTGGGAGCTACACGGCTTCGACAAGGTTGGACTAGAGGACCTTGCTGAAATAACCTTGCGCACAGTGCAGTCCATGTTGACCGATCCTGGAGTGTCGCCGCGCAGTGGTGTCGCACTGCGCCGCTTCGTTGCTCGGTGGCTGGGTCCGGCGATCGTCTACCAACGGATGGCGTCGCTGTCGATCCACGAGTAGACGGCCTTCACCACTGGTCCTAGCGGCAGTGGAATTCCGCGACACTCTGCATCTGCCGGCCGACGATAGGTCGATACCCCACGCCGTTTCAGGGTGTCTCTGTCCAATGGTGCGCCGGCGATGACACCAATGACATCCGATGACTAAGCCAGACTCATCGGTCGAATAACAGTACGATAGGTCGAACTCTGCGACAGTTGATGCGGGGTCGAGCGGTTAGGGAAGGTACTCATGGCCGAGCCTTCGAAGGCGGCACGGCGTTCGTCGAGTCGCGTCGAACGGCGCCGGGATCGACGCAAGGCTGAGATCGTCGCGACCGCTACCCAACTGCTGTCGTCTCGCGGATACCAGCGGATGAACCTCGAGGACATCGCTGAGCAGACAGATATCGCCAAAGCCACTCTCTACCACTACTTTTCGAGCAAGGACGAGCTGGTCAAAGCGGTGTTGGAAGAACTGACCACCCACGTCAACACCCGGCTGCAGACGGCATTGGATGAGGCTGGCGACCGCGGCCACTTCGAGCAGCTGCAGACACTCATTCGCGAGCAGATCCGCATCCTGACCGAGACCGCACCGGAGGTCGGCGCGGTTTTCGCGTGGCCCAAGTCATGGCCGGATGTTTTCGAGCCGATCATCAAGGACAGTCGTCGCCGCCACGACGCACTGTTTCGCAAGGTGGTGCTCGCGGGCATCGCTGCGGGCGAATTCGACTGTCCCAACGCCGATGTCGCCGTGCAATGTCTCCACGGAGTCCTCAACCATTCGTCGCTGTGGATCAGGAAAGAAATGCCTGCCAGGAAGAAGGCCCAACTACGTGAGGCCGTGGTGGCGACAGCTTCGCGAATGTTCGGAAAGTAAGCGCCTGCCGGTCTACCCCGCCATGGTCAAACCGCCGCTGACACTGAGCACCTGGCCGGTCACGTAATTGGCTCTGTCCGAGGCAAAGAACAGCACTGAGTCGGCGATCTCTTCCGGAGCCGCCAACCGGCGAAACGGAATCGCCCGGATGAGGCCATCTTTGACTTTGTCAGGTAGCGAGGCGAACAGCGGCGTATCGGTGGGGCCGGGGCACACACAGTTGACGTTGATCTGATACCTGGCCATCTCGCGTGCGAGCGACTTGGTAAAGGCGATCACCCCGCCTTTGGTGCCGGCGTACACGGTCTCCCCCAGGCTGCCTACCCGTCCGGCGTCACTGGCGATGTTGACGATCTTGAGGGGCGCACCCTCGGGTATGACGACGTCCAGCACAGCGCGCGTGAGCCGAACCGGACCCAGGAAGTTCACTGCGACCAGGGATTGCCACAACTCGTCGTCGTTACTCATGAACGGCTCGACCCGGTCGAATCCCGCTGCGTTGACCAAGGCGTGCGGCAGGCCGAGGTCTCTGACTATCGCGTCGCGAGCTGCGGAAATCGCAGACGCGTCGGCGAGGTCGACTTCATAGGGACGGGCGTTGCCGATCGCCGCTACCGTCTCGGCAAGCCCGTCGGCATCACGGTCCAACGCCGCGACGACGGCGCCGGCATCGGCCATGCGGATGGCAATCGCACGGCCGATGCCTGAGGCGGCCCCCGTCACGATCGCCACCTTGTTCGCGAATTGCATGGTCTCTCCCGTGGTGTCGCAGCGCCCTTGGGCCAAGGTTGCCTGGTTCCCTGAATTGCGGTCCTCTGAAGGTACTCCGGCGGACAGTCAATTTAGTCAACCCAAGGGTCGAACTTTAGGACAGTTGGTCGAGTTACTGTCGATATGGTTGTCTACCTACACGCCGGCGACGGGTTCTCGCCGGGGGTGGCCTCAATGATGAAGCGAGCGGAGCACGCCATGAACTTTGACGATTACAAACAGTTGACACTGTCCCGCCGCGACAACGGCGTCCTGCTCATCACCATCGACCGGCCGGAGAAGTACAACGCCGCCGACGAGCAGATGCACACAGAACTCGCCCGGATTTGGGTCGACGTGGCAGCCGACCCGCAGACCCGCGTCGCCGTGATCACCGGCGCCGGCAAGGCCTTCTCGGCCGGTGGTGATCTTGCGATGGTCGAGCGCATGGCCGGCGACTACGAGCGGGTTTCGCACATGCTCGACGAGATGAGTGCGCTCGTCTACAACATCATCAACTGCGACAAGCCGATCGTGTCGGCCATCAACGGAGTTGCCGTCGGAGCCGGAACCGTCGCCGCCCTGCTGGCTGATGTCGCCATTGCCGCCGAAGACGCCCGGATCGGCGACGGACACGTGAAACTCGGCGTAGCCGCCGGTGACCATGCTGCGATCATCTGGCCTCTGTTGATCGGCATGGCCAAGGCCCGCTACTACCTGCTCACCGGCGAGATGGTCACCGGTGCCGAAGCAGAACGTATCGGTCTTGTCGCCAAAGCCCTTCCCCGCGAACAAGTTCTGGACGAAGCCCTTCGTGTCGCCGATGCGCTGGCGACCGGGTCTCAGCAGGCAATCCGCCTCACCAAACGGACCCTGAACAACTGGCTGCGCACCGCGGGGCCGACCTTCGACCAGTCCGCGGCATACGAGATGTTGACCTTCCTCGGCCCCGACGTGGTCGAGGGTTATACGGCGCTCCGCGAGAAGCGCCCACCACGGTTTCCCTCGGCGCTGGCGACATCAGACGACCAGCGCTGAGAGTTACCACCTTCGAATCACGGCGGGTTTATCGCCGGTTTCGGAATAACAGGTCCAGTACTCGGCTTGTGCTCAGGAGAGTCCAACTTTCCTGAGGAGATGACCCATGTCGCGACCCCTTCGCATCGGCGTGCAGATAAGCCCCGGCGGAACACCCGACTACCGGACGTGGCGCCAGGCAGTGCTACACGCTGAGGACCTGGGTGCCGACATCGTCTTCGGTTACGACCACTTCCACGCCCCGAATTTCGCCGGCATCGTCGATGCGAAGCCGATTCTGGCCGACGACCAACCCGATGTGCCGAACTTCGAAGGGTGGACCGCGCTGGCGTCGTGGGGTGAGATCACTACCCGCGCCGAGATCGGGCTATTGGTCAGCGGCATCGGATATCGCAATCCCGATCTGCTGGCCGATATGGCCCGCACCGTCGACCACATCAGCGGTGGCCGCCTCATTCTCGGTGTCGGGGCCGGATGGTACGAAAAGGATTACACCACATACGGTTACGACTTCGGCACGGTGAAGTCGAGGGCCGACCTCTTCGACGAGGGCCTGGTGCGGATCGAAAGCCGGTTGAGTCAGCTCAATCCCGCGCCGCTACGCAAGATCCCGATTCTGATCGGTGGTTCGGGCCAGAAGCGCACTCTGCCCGCCGTCGCGCGGCACGCGGACATCTGGCATACGTTCCTGCCGATCGAGTTGTACCGGCAGGCCACCGCCCGTGTGGATGATCTGGCCGCCGAGTTCGGCCGGGCCGACAGCGATATCGAGCGATCGGTCGTGTGGGAGGACGAACGCAGCGCCGATCAGTATCTCGACGCAGGTGCCACCTTGATCACCACGGAGATCCGGCCGACTGCGGAGGGGTTCGCCTTCACCGAGCTGGAGCGACTGCTCAAGTGGCGGGCTAATCGAGCCTGACCATAGCGCTAACGCGATGGTCCGAACCGCCGATAACAGTGTCGTGACCGTGTTCCGTATCGCAAGCGCTGCTGCCGCCGCCCTGATCGCGCCCTTATTGTGGGCCACCCCCGCACATGCCGACGCCTTCGCCGAACTCCCGGCGGTTCCGGTGGTCGCCTCCCCCACCTGCGGTGGCACTGTGAGCGCGGAGGCCCAGGTGACGCCGGTGCAGGTCGGTGACCAAGTCGGTGATGGCGTCCGGGTGGCGATCCACTATGACGCCGGTGTGTACGACGGCTCCTGTTCGCTGACCGTGACCGCCGACTGGACCAACCTCGACACGGGGGCCTCCGGCAGTGGTGACATCACCGCCGTGTCGACGATCGATGGGCACTACGGTTTCATCGGCTACGCCAACACTACCTTCGACACGGGCGGCGGCACGATCGTCGTCACAGTCAGCTCCCATCCCGGCGCGGAAATGCGGCTCACGACTTGAGATCTGTCTCTCCGGTCTCTGGTATCGCTGTGCCCAGGTAGTAGCCCATGCGCATCTCGTAGTCGCCGGGTTGATTGCGGCCCGCAGCCAGTGCGGCGGCGAGACGGCGTTTCGAGCCGGGCCACTGGAAGGACTGCAGGTAGATCTGCAGTGAGGACAACATGTCCTCCGGTGACGGGAGCGTGTGCCGGTTGGTCTGCTGCTTGACGGCGGCGATCGACTCTTTGTCGTAGGAGGCGATCCGCCGAGCGAGGGTGTCCACGAGTCCGTCGAGGTCGGCGTCGTCGACCGTCCGGTTGACCCATCCGTAGCGCTCGGCGAGATCGGCCGGGTAGTCGTCGCTGGAGAGCGCTACCTCGAACGCCCTGGCCCTGCCCATCAACAGCGGAAGATGCTCCAGCCCGCCGCCCCCGGGCAGATTGCCGCTTGCGGTTTCGGGCTGGCCGAAAAGTGCGCGATCGCTCGCGAAACGCATATCCATCGCCAGGGTGAGCTCGCTGCCGATTCCGCGCACCCGGCCCCGGATCTTGGCGATGGATGCGACGGGTAGTCGCGAGAGGCGGGTGCTGGTGTCGATGGTCAGCGGATAACCGGTGACTCCGGGGTCCTTGGGCGTCTCCGCGACGCGAGACGTGTCGTAGTGGTTCAGGAAGTAGTCCGGGTTGGCCGAGTCGAACACCACGACGCGAAGTTCGGGCGCCGCCTCCATCTGGTTGATCAGCTCGGGCAGTTCCACGAGCATCTCCGGGGTCACCAGATTGATCGGCGGGTTGTCGAAGGTGACCCGCCAGAGGCGCTCGTCGTCAGCGGATACTGAAAAGTGGGTCCAGTGCTGCGTTTTCATCCCCTTCTCGTTTCTCTGTCGACGACGGCCCAGTCGTCGCCGCGGCGTCTTTCCCTACTTCAACGCGGACGACGGTGAAACTACTTCACCGAGTTGACATCGAAGGCTGACATAAATCGCTCCCGCGAACTGTTGCCGATGGCGAGCAGTTGCCGCGTCGATCTGTCTGCGGGCACATCGATCAACATGGGAGGGCGTAGTGAAAGCAGTAGGATTCCACCGCTTCGGCGGTCCAGAAGTGCTGGAAGTACTCGATCTGCCCGAACCGCACCCCGGTCGCGGCGAGGTCCGCATCAAAGTGACCGCCGCCGCGGTCAATCCGTCGGACACCGTGTCCCGATCGGGCCAGGCGAAGGCGCTGATGCAGAAGGCCGACCCGAACCTGCAGTACCCACCCGGCCCCTATGTCGTGGGCTGGGATGCGGCCGGGGTCATCGATGAGACCGGCGGCGGCGCACCCGATGACCTCTCCATCGGCGACCACGTCATGGCGGTGACGCTGCCGGTCGGTGCAAGAGGTGCGTACGTGGAGTATCTGGTGGTCTCCGCGGATTCGGTCGTGCACACTCCGGTCGGGTGGGATGACGTTGCGGCCTGCACGCTGCCGCTCAACGGGCTGACGGCGCGTCGGGCCCTGGACCTGCTGGCGCTGCCGCCGGGGTCGACGGTCGCGATCACCGGGGCGGCGGGCGCGTTCGGCGGGTACGCCATCGAACTGGCGAAGGCCGACGGCCTACGCGTGATCGCCGACGCGTCCGAGGCCGACTATGGTCTCGTCACCCAGTTCGGCGCGGATGTGGTGGTGCCGCGCGGTGACGACGTCGCCAAGAATATCCGCGAGGCGGTGCCCGACGGGGTGCACGGCCTCGCCGACGGCGCAATCCTCGACGACAAAGTGACTGCTGCTGTTCGCGACGGCGGCAGGATAACCACCCTGCGTGGCTACACCCGTAGCAATGAGCGCGAAATCACTTGGCATCCGGTCCATGTCATGGACTATCTGCGTGCTCGCCCGCAGCTGGACCAGTTGCGTCAGCAGGCCGAGGACGGGCTGCTTACCGCCCGCATTGCCGACATCCTGCCCATTGAGAATGCGAGCGAAGCACACCGACGCCTGGAAGCCGGCGGGGTGCGCGGCCGCCTCGTGCTGACGCTGTGAACAAACTGACTGCCTGGAGCTCGTTGCAATCCCCTAATGGCGACGTCGGTCGCGGTACATAATTTCCCCAAAGCATTGAATTCAGGGGGAATCATGTCGAAACCGTTCCATCGCAGGGCCGCGGCCGGCTTGGTCGCGGGCGGCCTGTGTGCACTCATCGCGGGCGCACCCACGGCAGGCGCTGAGAACGAACCTGTCCCGACGCAGGACAATGCCGTGTACGCCATCGCGGACGGCTACATCGCGAAGCAGGAGGCTTGCACTCCTGAGCTCACCCCATTTTTCGAGTCGATCACATGGGACCCGCCGGGGTTCACCCCCGAAGGCGGCACCGGCATGATTCACGACGCCAACCCGGCGCTTGGCGGGCAGTTCGCGGCGACCTGGAACGGCCAGTCCTGGGACGTCGAGTACCAGTTCTGCTGAGCACCGCACCT
Organism: Mycobacterium barrassiae; assembly: GCF_025822765.1. Classification (GTDB taxonomy): domain Bacteria; phylum Actinomycetota; class Actinomycetes; order Mycobacteriales; family Mycobacteriaceae; genus Mycobacterium; species Mycobacterium barrassiae. The sequence goes on from NZ_JACKUK010000039.1 coordinate 47,427, forward strand.
CTACCCGCGCAACGCGCGGGTTACCGCTGGGTGGTCAGCACGGGCGCATCGAGGACTCCACGTGATGGAACCCTCGTCGGCGGTTTGGGCTGGACCTCCACAAAAGTTCCCGAGGACAAATCGGTGCTCACGATCGGCGGAAACTTCTTCGGCGGATCCGGTTGCGTCTCGAGGACGGCTCCTCCGCTTGGCTGCAGGAGATCATCCGGATTGATGCAGGCGCCGTTGCGCATAACGCCGCCGGCATGTTCACAGCAGTAGTCGGTCGGCATGTCGCGCTCCAGGCACGATGCGAAGTCGGCTTCTTTGTAGGTGGCATTCGCGACGGCGATAGCCCCGAAAGGTATTGCGGCGAGGGCAAGGACACCTGCGGTCAGCGTGGTGCGTGCCATCCGACGCGAAGGCGCGGAAACTGCGACGGGGCGGTTGGTGGTCGAAAGCTTCATGGTGGTGTCTCCCTGGGTCTCGGCGTCCGGCGGATGCCGCTTTCTTCGGTGGTGAAGCAAGTCTCCGACGGCCGGCTATCCCTCCGTAATCGCTGGGACGAGAGATTCCACTTCCGAAAGGGAAGGGTTTGCTATCCGCTGGGTAAGAGGCGCAGTCCTGCACGCGGGATAAATCGCGCCCTCGGGCGGCGTTCCACGAAACGACAGGGTCATTTCGGGCACATCGGTCAAGGAGAGAACATGAGCGTGGACAGCATTTCCCTCGGTAGCACGGGACTCGACGAGTTGGTCCCGTCGCGTTACGCGGTACAGGTGGGCGACATCGAGGTGCTGGTGATCAGCGACGGCGTCCTGCCCATCGCGGCCCGAACGATGGCGACCAACGCCGACCCGACCGAATACGGGCAATGGCTCAACGACATGTTCCTGCCGCAGGACGTGCTCGACTGGCCGCTGAACGTCGTCGTGGTCCGCAGCGGCGGCCGGACCATCCTCGTCGACGCGGGCCTGGGCGTGGAGTTCCCCGACTTCCCGCGGGCCGGGCAGACAGTCCACCGTCTGGAGGCTGCCGGCATCGACCCCTCGGCCGTGACCGACGTCGTGCTCACCCACCTGCACATGGACCACGTCGGGGGGCTCCTGTCCCAGGGCCTCAAGGAACGGCTGCGCCCCGATCTGCGGGTCCACGTGGCCACCCGTGAAGCCGAGTTCTGGGAAGCACCCGACTTCACCCACACCGACATGCCGGCGCCGGTGCCCGACGCGCTGCGCTCGATCGCCACGCGCTTCCTCAACGAATATCGCGGCTACATAAAGACGTTTGAGACCGAGTACGAGATCGCACCGGGAGTGCTCGTCGCCCGCAACGGTGGCCACACCCCCGGACACAGCATCGTGCGCCTGGCGTCCGGCGGTGATGCACTGACGTTCGCCGGCGACTCCGTGTTCGCCCCGGGTTTCGACAACCCCGAGTGGTACAACGGCTTTGAACATGATCCTGAGGAGTCCGCCCGCGTCCGGATCGAACTGCTTCGGGAGCTGGCGGCGACCGGTGAAGCGATGGTGGCGACGCATCTGCCGTTCCCATCCGTCTGCCATGTGGCGACGGCGGGCGACGTCTTCCGGTGCGTACCGGCCATCTGGGATTACTGACCGGCCGACCGCCCGCTGTCTGGGCCCCGCCAGACCGGCGGGGTGCCAGAAAGTCATCGTTATGTAGCGTGGCGACCGTGAATTTCTCCCGTGTGTCCTCCTCTGTTGCACTCGCTGCCGGTGCCACGTTGCTCGTGACGACGCTGGCCGCGTGTGGTTCCGACTCCGAGTCGGTTGCGTCATCGACGAGCACGTCCACGACGACCCCTGCGGACCCGTTTTCGGTCACCGAAACGCAAACGCCGACCGCAGCACCGACTCCCGCCGCGGCCACGACGTGCCCGACGGCGGCGCCGGCTGTCGGCGGCACCCCCGAGTGGACGCTGCCCGGGGCCACCGGAAGCGTCTCTGTCACCGGTTCGACGGATACGACCGCGCCGGACATCAAGGTGGAGACACCATTCAGCGTGACCGAGACCCAGGTGCAGACGCTGCAGCCCGGCGACGGTCCGGTCGTCGCCGACACGGCAACGGTGTCGGTCTGCTATATGGGCGTCAACGGCCGCGACGGCTCTGTGTTCGACAGCAGCTACCAGCGCGGCGCTCCCGAGGAATTCCCGCTCAACGGCGTCGTGCCCGGCTTCCAGAAGGCCATCGCGGGCCAGAAGGTCGGATCGACGGTCGCGGTGGCGATGACCTCGGCCGACGGTTACGCCGACGGTCAGCCCGCCGCCGGAATCCTGCCCGGCGACACGCTCGTCTTCGCGATCAAGATCCTCGACGCGTCGAGCTGAGCCGCGGCTCAGCGCCCCGTCGCGCCGCTATCAGGTCACGAACTGCGTGAGCGGCCGGTTATCGTGTGCCCCGTGGAAGGCACGCCATTCGGTCGCTACCGGCTGCTCGAATTGCTGGGTCGCGGCGGGATGGGCGAGGTCTGGCGCGCCTACGACACCGAGATCGACCGCGTCGTCGCGCTCAAGATGCTGCTCCCGCATCTGAGCGAAGACCCAGAGTTCGAGAAACGCTTTCGCCGCGAGGTCCGCGCGGCCGCCCGCCTGGATGACCGCCACGTCGTGCCTATCTACGACGTCGGCGAGATCGACGGCCGGCTGTACGTCACCATGCGGATCATCAACGGCACCGATCTGCACACGCTGCTCGACCGCGGACCTCTGGAACCGGAACGCGCCGTGGCGATCATCGAGCAGATCGCCAACGCGTTGCAGAACGCGCATCAGACGGGGCTCGTCCACCGCGACGTGAAACCCTCGAACATCCTGCTCGAACCGAACGACTTCGCCTACCTCATCGACTTCGGTATCGCACGCACCGCCGAGGACGGGGTGACGCAGACCGGTTCAGCCATCGGCACCTGGGCGTACATGGCGCCCGAACGCTTCAGCACCGACCAGACCAACCCCAGCTCCGACATCTACGCGCTGGCCTGTGTGCTCTACGAATGCCTCACGGGTGAACAACCCTTCCCCGGCAACACTTTCGAGAAGGTCGCCAGCGGTCACATCTTCACTCCGCCGCCGAGACCCTCTCAAGTCAGCCGCACCGTCCCGACAGCGCTGGACGAGGTCATCGCAAAGGGTCTTGCCAAGCAGCCCGCGGAACGCTACCCCTCCGCCGTCGAGATGGCCTCTGCGGCAAAGGAAGTCATCAGCCGTCCCAGTCAGCATCCGAACCCTCCGATGCCGCCGCCCCCGCAGTGGGCGCCGCCACCCGGCGGGGCCCCGCCGCCGAGCGCACCGCCGGTGTTCTCCTATCCGCCGCACAGTGTCCCGAATCTGCAGGCGCCGCCCACGATGGCGGCGCCTCCGCGCCCCGGAGGAAAGCGCGGTCTGCTCGTCGGCGCCCTGGTCTTCGTCGCGACCCTCATCCTGGTAGCCGGTGTCATCGCCGTCGTGGAGTTCACCGGACGTGACAAGTCCCCCGCCGGCCCGCCGGCGGCGAATGGTGCGCAGTTCAGCGGCACCTACACCGCCGACTACGGTCCAGGGACCGACCTCGAGGACAAGCCCGTCCCGAATGCGCCTGCAACAACGAGCAATTGGGCTGTCCGCTCGGAATGCGGATCCGCCGGTTGTGTCGCGACCGCGGCGAACGTCAGCGGCGCGGGTATGGCCCTGCTGTCAAACCTGACGTTCGACCAGTTGGGTGGCACCTGGGTCGCGGTCGGCCTCTCGTCGGCGCAGTGCGGCGGCGACCAACCCGTCGAGCTCTGGGTGATCTTCACGCTGCAACCGCAATCCGACGGCACCTTGACCGGCGAAACGATCAGGGCGTCCACCAACGGTGCCTGCGCCGCCAAGCGGACGGTCAAGTTCACCCGCACCGGTGACCCTGACCCGACCAAGGTTCCGGATCCTGCGGTCCTGCCGCCGCGCGCCGTCAGCCCCGCGGAGGCGCTGCACGGCAGCTACCGCCAGACGACGACGTTCACCAACGGCAACGTCGTACCGGGAAATGTGCTGTCCGCCAACACTTACTGTCTGCGGACCGGGGACCGGTGCATGAGTCTGTTCCACTCGCCCGACGGGGTCGTCACCCTCATCTTTGCCGACGACAAGTGGACGCGTGATGAAGCGGGTACGACGTCGTGCCCGGGTGGTGGCACAGCGCAGGTGACGATCACCGCCGAGTATCCGATGCCGAAGCAGTTGGACGACCCGATCGCGCTGCTCACCGGACGCGGGAAGCAAACCGTCGCGGCGGGAGGCGCCTGCGCCGGCGGTGGGGATTTCACCGACACATTCGAACGCACCGGCTCCTAAGCGATTTGTGTGCGTTCTGGCGCGGTGAGCGCTCCTGAACGCACACAAATCGCGGGGGTTACGGGCACGCCGTCGTCGGAATGAACAACGTCCAGCACCACCCCGGTGAGAGCGGCGGCGTGAATCCGGGCGGCGGTGGAGGCGGCGGCGGTGGCACCTCACCCTCGAAGATGTTCGACGCGACATTGCCCTGCCCGTGGTAGACGTACCAGTACGTGTGACACACGTTGTTATCCCAAATCACCGGGTTCACACGAAGATTGCCGGTCTGCACCGGCGGGTCCCCTGGACACCAACGACATGGGCCGGACGGGTTGTCCTCCGGACAGCCGGGCCAGGACCGCAGCGGTGCCGGATCGCCGGGGAACGCCTGAGCAGTGCCCTGGAACGGCCCCGAACCGGCGATCACAACGCCGAATGCCATCAGCCCACCGGCGATGAGTCGCCTCCGATTGTTTGTGTTCATGCACAAGTACACGTCCACAGCCGCGCTACCGATCCCAACATGAGTTTGGGATCGGTAGCGCCGACGGCGATCTCTACTTGGCGCACTGGAGGCGTCGACGGCGGCGCCCCACCGAAAGGAGTACACCATGATCACCACTCAACACTTTCGGCGGTTCGTCACAGCGACGCTCGGTTCGGCAGTCACCGGTGCCGCGGCGTCCGCAGTGCTGTTCTCCGGAGCCGGAGCGGCGAACGCGACCACCCTCGCCGACCTCCCACTGCTCCCCTGCGCGAGCTGCGCGGGATTCGACCCGCAGCCGGATCCGCCCCGTCCGTCGGACCGCTTCAACCCGTCCCGCGGCCTGAACCCGCCGCCTGGGCTGAACCCACCGCCCGGACTCAAGGGCGACGGGTCAGTGTGAGCCCTATCGCGCGTTTCGTAGATCCGCGAGCGAGTTTCGAAATCCGCCGTCCAGCCGGATCTGCACGGCAGCGACCGCGACCATCACCGCCGCGGACACCAGATGCACCACCGCGTCGGTGATGTTGTTCGGAAACGCGAAGATGTAGGCCACCTGGTTCGAGAAGAACGCCCAGATGCCGGGCAGTGCCCCCGCCACCGCGGCGACGAGCAGGTACAGCACCGACCACGACTTGCGAATCACGAAGAACAGGCCCGGACCGAAGAGCGCGAGGCCGGCGACCGCATGCCAGCCGTTGTAATCCATCCCCAGAATCTGGGCGGTCGGCGCGTCAGGTCCTGTCGCAAAACTCGGCTCAGCGATGAAGCCGATGACGGCCTGGACGACGTGGAACACACAGATGATCAGCAATCCGAACTGAGCGAAACTCCACCTCACAAGGGTGCCTCCGTCGAAGATCGTCGGAATCACCTCGAATACTACGTCCTGTAGTAGATCGCTATCAAGAACTTCGTTCCCCTCCCTTGGCCCGCGACGATTCGGCCCAAGACCGATAGACCGTCTAAGCTGTACTTACTTAGGCAAAGATTTCGGCGTCTCGACCTGTATGGACGCCGAGGTGCAACCCGTGATCCCGTGCACGCCTCCTCGTGAGTGCGGCGGGATCACGCGTCTATCGGAGGTGTTGAGTTGAAGTACAGGGTCGGGGTCCCTTTGTCGGTCGGTGCCGCTGCCGTCGCGTTCGCTGCACCCGCGGTGGCGAGTGAGGACGAATTCGTCGAGACGATGCAGACCACTTACGCATTCCTCACCGAACAGCAATTGCGGTCCGAAGGTGCCAAGATCTGCAGCGCGCTCAGCGGCGGCATGCCGGCCTCGGATGGTGTCGTCATGGTGCGCAACGATCTGGGCGTCTCGATCTCTGCCGCCGGGGAAATCGTCAGCGCCGCCGTCGTGGAACTCGACTGCTGATACGTCGCGACACGTGGAATCGACTGCACAGCAGGTGATTCCCGCACGGGAAGTGACGGACTTGTCAATGCGGCTGTCTCCCAGCCTGTTCCGCGCGAACGCTAACCGGTAGCGCCCACGCCTCATGACGTGGGAAACTCATCGGGACGGTTTCAGAATCGAGGCACAGTCATGAACAGACGCCCGCGCACGTCGGCTGGCTGGGCGATCGGTGTCGGCGGGTTCGCGATCGTAGCGTTGGGCGCCATCGCGGGCGCCGGTGTCGCGCCTGCGCAGCCGGTACCCGTCGACCCCGTGGTCCCGCAGATTCCGGGCGTGGTGACCGGAATCGTGGAAGCCGGTGGTCCGATGCCCGCATCTCCCCCGCCGCCGCCCGGCGCGCCGACGGTGCCCACGATACCCGCCGAGCAGCTGCAGCAGAGCGGCGAGCTCGGGTCGTTCGGCGACATCATTGGCAACTTCACCAATCCGAATGACATCGTGACCAAGCTCTTCCCCAACCCGTCGGCGCCGTACACCCCGGTGCGGCAGATGCCGATGGGGCCACCGCCGCCGTCGGACCCGGCGTTCGCCCCTGCCGGTTAGGCCACCACGGGCGCGCCACTACCCTGTACGCGTGGCAAATGTGTTGTCGGTCAACCTGGCGCGTGTCCGGGCGAATCCCGATGCGCCATCACGGCAGACAGGCATCGACAAATCCGCGACCACAGGCGCCGTCATGGTCCGATCGCCCGGCCCGATGCGCGGCGGCCTCGGCAGCGGCCTCGTCGGCGACACCATCGGAAACCAGAAATTCCACGGCGGCGACGATCAAGCGGTCTACGTCTATGCGCGCGAGGATCTCGACGAGTGGGAGACGCGCCTCGAACGTCCGCTCACCCACGGCATGTTCGGGGAGAACCTCACGACCTCCGGCGTCGACGTCACGCACGCACGGATCGGTGAACGTTGGCGTATCGGCACGGGCGGCCTGGTGCTCGAGGTTTCCGCACCGCGCACTCCGTGCCGAACCTTCTCTGCGTTCCTGAACCTCAAAGGGTGGATGAAGACGTTCACCGAAGCAGGGAAACCCGGCGCGTATCTGCGGGTCGTCTCGCCGGGACCGGTGCAGGCCGGCGACACGATCTCGATAGAAGACCGCCCCGACCACGACGTGACCATCAACCTGGTCTTCCGGGCTCGAATGACCGATCCCGAATTGCTTCCGCAGTTGTTGGCCGCCGATGCACTGTCCGCAGAGCTGAAGGCGTATGTGCGCAAGCGACTGAACTAACGTTGCGATTTCGGCGTGCTTAGTCACGCTCAGCGTGACCTAGCACGCCGAAATCGCAAACCACTCATTCGGGCGCAGGCGCCTTCTTCCGCCGACGCGTCGCACCCCAGAGTCCGACGCCGATGCCGACGACCGCGCCGCCGAGCCCGATGACCTGCTGTGAGCGCGACATCTCGTTGTGCACCCGCAACCCGCCCAGCAGGTCGGCCGCGTCGGCGCCGCCCGATGCCAGAAACCAGCCACGGGTCTCCTTGCCGCGCAACGCCGCGCCGATCATCATGACGCCGATGAGCGCATCGCGATAACCCATCGAATGCAGGAGCAGCTGCGCTGTCGGGGCCGGCTTCTCGGAATCTCCCCACAGCCGGTTGGCACTCAGCGGATCGACGAGGAACGAAATACCCGACGCGAGGCGGATACCGCCCACGGCGAGTGCTGCACGGTCCAGAGGCATGGCGTGCAGCCTAAGGCAGGACCAGACTGAGTAGATGCGAATTGAGATCGTGGCGTTCGGCGGGTTCGACGCCCTCGACGTCGTCGCCCCGTGGGAGGTGTTCGCCCGCGCCGCGACCATCGCGCCGGACCTCGAAGTCGCGCTGGTTCGCGCCGACGGACCCCCGCTGGTGTCGGCCGCCAACGGGCTGCAGCTGCATGTGGCCGACGAGTTGGGCACGCCCGACGCGTTGTTCGTGCCTGGCGGAAGCTGGGTCGACGGGCACGACACCGGCGTGCCGCACGAGATCCGGCGTGGCACGCTCCCCCGCATCATCGCCGATCTGTCGACCTCCGTTCGGTGGACGGCGTCGGTCTGCACGGGCGCCCTGCTGCTCGGCGCGGCCGGGATACTGCGCAATCGCAACGCCACCACCAATCCCGCTGCGCTGGATGAGCTTTCGGGATACGGCGCCACCGTAAAGCAGAACCGCGTCGTCGACGACGGCAACGTGGTGACCGCGGGAGCCGTCACCGCCGGGATCGACGTCGCGTTGTGGTTGGTCCGCCGTGAAGTCGGCGACGACGTCGCCGAAAAGGTCGCACGCGCGATCGCCTACCCGATGCCGACCGACGTGTGGCACCGCGGCGGCTAACTGCGCTGGGGTACCTTCTCGGCCGCCTTGGGATCGCGCCACGCCTCCCAGAAGAGCAGGTGCGAGCGAATTCCCGGGTGACTGACCGTGTCCAGAACCCGGATGCCTGCGTTCGCGACGGCCGGTATCCCGACCAGCTTGTGAAAGAACCTGCCGCGGCGATACTCCTTGCCCCAGGTGGCTTCCACGACTTGTTCATAGTTGGTGAAGTCGTCGGGCCCACCGTTGGCCAGGCTTGCGACCGCGCACTCGCCCGCCGCGAGCCCGGACTGTAGCGCCTTTGAGATGCCCGCCCCGGACACCGGTCTCGCTGCACCCAACGCGTCACCGGCGAACAAGATGCCGGGCCGCCACGGTGGCCACGTCGTGAATCCCATTGGTAGCCGCCATGCCTGCAGCGCCTTGGACTCCTTCAGCTCGCTCACCGGCGGCAGTTCCCACTCCGCGGGCAACGTGCCGAGGAACTGTGTCAACAGCTTCGGTCGCGTTGATGTCGTGCCAGTGCTTGTAACTGGTGCAGTAGCCGAGACCGATGTTGGCCCTGCCGCCGCCGAGCGGGAAGACCCAGCCGTACCCCGGCAGCTGGTCGCCGTTGAACACGAGCTTCAAATGAATGTCGAGTGTGTCGGTGTCCATCCACTGCACCGGCGTCTCCGCACGAATTGCGATGGCCGAGTAGCCATTACGTTGCGACTCGAGCTTCAGCGCACGCTTGAGTGACGAATAGGCGCCGTCGGCGGCGATGACAGCTTCGGCGTTGATCCGCTCGCCGTCGGCCAGAATCACACCCACCACACGGCCGTTGTCGTCGAGCTGGGGCGCGATGACCTCGGCGGACTGGCGTACCTCCGCGCCGGCATTCCCGACGTGATCGAGCAGCACCGCATCGAGTTCGGTACGCCGGGCGACATGTCCGTGGTCGGGCATCCCCGGGCGGTTCGGAAACGACAGATTCCACTCGCTCGGGCTGAAGATCCGCGCGCCGTTGACACGATGGAAGGTGTTGACCCGCTCGGCGAGTCCCATCTTCTGGAGGTAGGACACCGCCCGCGGGGTGAGCCCGTCGCCGCAGGGTTTGTCACGCGGGAACCGCGCCTTGTCGAGCACCACCACGCGGGCGCCGGCCTGGACCGCCTGCCACGCGGCCGCAGCGCCGGCGGGACCACCACCCGAAATCGCCAGGTCAAAATGCTGCGTCATCGGTCTCGTCTCGAGCTTCGACTGAACTCGACTCCGACGCTATCGGAGCCGGTAGCCCGCCGCGCTAAAACCGTCGCCCGGTCACAATCTCGTCATACGCTCCGCGCTTACAGGCCGAACTGATCCTCGATGATGCCAAGCCAGATCTGCGCCGCGTCCATCGCCACCTTCTCGCTGATGAACGCGTGCTGGGTACCGGTGTACATGTCCCGGAACGCGCGCTCGAGACGGCTGCCTTCCCGGATCGAACTCGTGCCCGCGACGAGGTGTGCCCATTCGGCACACTCCCGGGCGACATCGGTGGCGTAGACCGCGGCAACGCGCATATCGGCGCGCAGCATCGGCGTCAACGCCTCCCCCGAGGCGACGGCCGCCTCGGCGGTGCTGAACGCCTCCAACACAAGTAGCCGCGCGGCGCGCCAGGCGGCCACGTGATGCGCGAGACCCTTCTGGAACGTCGGACGGCTGGCCAGCGAGGCCATGTCGCTCATCCGGAACTTGGTCGCGGCGAGTTCCGCAACATCGTCGAGCATGCTCTTGGCGACGCCCAACGCCCACGACGCATGACCCGCGGCCGTGACGGGCATCAGCCCCATCCGCATGGCCGGCGAGCTACCCCGCAACGGTTCTCGCGCGAACAGTTCGAAGGTCCGATACTCAGGTACGAAGAGTTCCTGGACATTGTAGTCGTAGGACCCGGTTCCCTTGAGCCCCTGCACAAACCAGCCATCGGTGAAAGTGATCTGCTCGCGAGGAATCACCGCCACCCGCATCTCGGGTACGCCTTCGCTGACCCAGCGCATCTCGCCGTCGGCCATCGGGAAGAAACCCGCTGCGACGTATTCCGAATGACCGGTTCCCGACCCGAAACTCCACGACCCGCTCAACGTGTAACCGCCGTCGACCACATGGCCCTGCCCGTTGGGGAAGAACTGACCACCCATCGTCACGCGGTTTCGGTGTGCACCAAAAACTTCCGCGAAGCCCTCGTCGGGCAGATAGGCGGCGGCGGCGAAGGACGACGGCAGGTTCGCGATGCCGACCCATCCGAAGGAGCCGTCCTGCCAAGCCATTTCGATCCAGGTCTCGATCATCTCGGCGAATGACGGCTCGAGCCCGCCGGCCTCGACTGGGTTGAACGCCGTCATCAACCCGGTGGCCCACATCTGATCGACGATCGCCGTCGTCAACGTGCGTGCCCGCTCGGACTCCGGTGCCTGCGCCTGCACGAGTTCGCGCATCCCCCGTGCGAGCCCGACAACCCGGTCAGCCGCCTCGACTGTCGATGTCATGCCCAGACAGTAACCGCCGGGCCTCCCCCTCGGCGGGAATTTCGATACCGATCGGATCGTAATTTTTCGTGCTCATAGACTTCGGCCGTGGATCAGCCGCGACCGACCGTGCCAGCGCTCCTGCAGCGCAGTGTGCGCGAGTTCGGCGACCAGACCTACCTGGTCACGCCGACAGACCGACTCACCTATCGCGACGCCGAACAGAGGTCGGCACTGCTGGCCCGCTGGCTGCTGGCCGAAGGCGTCGGCAAGGGCACGCGCGTCGGGCTCTTTTTCGCCAACGGCGTCGACTGGGTCGTCTGGTGGCTGGCCGTGTCCCGGATCGGTGCTCTCGCGGTGCCGCTGAGCACGCTGTACGCCCCGGCCGAGATCGCCAAGGTGGCGCAGCTGGCCGATGTCGCGCTGGTGATCGCCCCTCCCCAGGTGCTCACCATCGACGTCGCCGAACGGTTCGAAGCGGCGTTTCCCGAGCTGGCAGGTCAGCCCGCCGACCGGCTCACCCTGACCGCGGCGCCCTATCTGCGACGAATCGTGCTCACCGGCGACTCCGACCGCGACTGGGCGACGCTTTACGACGACAACGCGGCGCTGGTGCCCGACGATCTCTTGGCGGCTGTCGAAGACGAAGTGTTCCCCGCAGATCTGGCCGTCATGATCCATACGTCGGGGTCGACAGCGGACCCGAAGGGGGTGATCCACACCCACGGCACGCTGGTGCGGCAGACGTCGACATGGCCCGAGGCGATCCGCGCTGTGACGGGGTCGGGGGCGCATCCGCGGATTCTGTGTGCGATGCCGTTCTTCTGGATCGGTGGGCTCCTCGCGACGACGGGCGCGCTTCACGAGCCTGTCACACTCCTGGTCATGCCTCGGCTCGACGCCGAGACGGCGCTGGATCTCATCGAGCGCGAGCGGGCGACGGGCATCGTCGGATGGCCCGCGTTCACCCAACGTCTGCGCGAACATCCGACCTTCGTCGACCGCGACCTGTCCAGCGCGCCGATGCTGCGCGACGGGCCACTCGACATCGCGATGACGAATGTGCCCGACGGATTCCCCGTGCACCGCACCATGTCGGAAACCGCAGGCGGCTTCGCGTACACGGACATGCGCATCGTGGACGACGACGGCAGCCCGGTCGCCGACGGCGAGGTCGGCGAGTTGCTGGTCCGCGGAATCGGCGTGATGGCCGGCTACAACAAACGCGAACGCGCCGAGACGTTCGACGAGGACGGCTGGTATCACACCGGCGACCGGGTGTACCGCAAAGCAGGCGATCCGCGGTTGTTCTATGTCGGCCGCACCAGTGAACTCATCAAGGCGGCGGGCGCGAATGTCTCACCGCTGGAGGTCGAGTCGGTGATCGAAGGGTTCGCCGACGTGTCGCAATGCATCGTCGTCGGTGTCGACGATCCGGTACGCGGTGAAGAGGTGTGCGCCGTCGTCGTGCCCGGCGACGGGTCACTCGACGTGCGAGAGCTCTCCGCGCGTACGCGAGATCAGCTGTCCGCCTATAAGGTTCCGACGCGATGGGTGCTCGCGACCAGCGACCAGATCCCCACCCTCGCCAGCGGCAAGTTCAACCGTCGGGCGCTTCGAACGATGGTGATGGACGGGACGCTGACCCCAGCTCAGTAGGCGCGGGCGATATACGCGAGCACCCCTGCGTCATCGTCGGATTCAGGCAGCGATCCGTCGCTGCGTTGCAGGCACCGCACCGTCAGCCCAGCTGTGGCGAGGTCCGCCTCTCCCGCGTCGCCGACCAACTCCCACGGCACGCGAGCGACTCCGGTCTGCCCGGCCTCGCGTGCGTCGTCGAGCGTTGCGCAGTCGGCGATGACGTCATCGCGGCGCGCCGTTGCCGCCGCGAGCATTTGCGTCTGGATGTCCTTCGTCAACCGGAGCACCTCGTCTGCGACGCCGTTGAGCCCCACCGTGGCCTTGACTCGGGTGTCGCGGCGGTACAGCGTGGCGGCGTTGTCCGCGACATCGCGCGGACCGATCTCGATCCGGATCGGCACCCCCTGTAAATCCCATTCGGTGGCGCGCCAGCCGAACCCTTGAGAGACGTTGTCGTCCAGTCGCGTTCGGATCCCGGCGGCGGTGAGCTCGTCGGCGAGCACGGAGGCGGTGCGGGCGACAGCGCCGTCAGTTTCCTTCACCATTACGACGACGGCCTGCACCGGTGCAACAGCCGGCGGCAGGACGAGACCGTGATCGTCGCCGTGACACATGATCAGGCCGCCGAGCATGCGCGTCGACGAACCCCAGGACGTGGTCCAGCAGTGCTCGACGGTGCCGTCGGCGGTCGAGTACGTGATGTTGAAGGCGCGGCTGAATCTCTGGCCGAGTTCGTGCGACGTGCCCATCTGCAGCGCCTTGGCGTCGCGCATGATCGCTTCGCACGTCATGGTGTTCGCGGCGCCGGCGAAGCGCTCCCGGACGGTTTTGCGGCCGACGATCACCGGGATGGCCAGGACGTTACGCATGAAGTCCTCGTAGACCTCACGCAGAATGCGGTGGGCGTACTCCCGCGCCTGAGATTGCGTGGCGTGCGCGGTGTGGCCCTCCTGCCACAGGAACTCGGTGGTGCGCAGGAAGATTCGCGGCCGCATCTCCCAACGAACCACGTTGGCCCATTGATTGAGCAGCAGCGGAAGGTCACGATAGCTGTCGATCCACTTGGCCATGTACTCGCCGAAAACGGTTTCACTCGTCGGACGGATAGCCAGTGGCTCGGACAGCTCCTTACCCCCGCCGTGGGTCACGACGGCGAGTTCGGGGCTGAACCCCTCGACGTGCTCGGCCTCGCGCTCGAAGAAGCTCATCGGGATCAGCAATGGGAAGTACGCGTTGACCGCACCCGCCGACTTGATCCGAGCATCGATCTCGGCCTGCATGCGCTCCCACACCGCGTAGCCGCTGGGCCTGATGACGATGGTTCCGCGGGCGGGGCCGTTCTCGGCCAGTTTCGCCTTGGTCAGGACGTCCTGATACCAGCGCGGGAAGTCGTCGTGTTGAGCAGTCAGTACCGCCATGGCACGACCCTACTTTCGGCCCACCGCCGCAGTCGCGCGGTTTATGGCCGGTGCCGACCTCAGGCGATGATGCGGCTCAGGTACGGCGTCATGTTGTCGGTGCGCACCGCCGACACCGCGACTCCGGCATCGGTCGTCTCGACCATCTGTCCGTTGCCGATGAAGAGGGCGACGCTCTGAGTGCCTTCCGGCCCGTAGAAGATCAGGTCACCCGGCAGTGCCTGCGCGGGCGTGACCTTCTGCCCGACCTTGTATTGCGCACCCGAGGACCGCGGCAGCTTCACGCCGACTCCGGCGAAGGCGTAGACCATGAGCCCCGACGCGTCGAATCCGACCACATCGACGGCCGGGTTGAGTCCGACGACCCTGCCCTCGGGATCGAGTCCGAGCGCGTTGGCCTGCGGACCGCTACCGCGGGTCGGCCCGTTGACGTCACCCCCGCCGTAGGAAAAGGGAACGCCGCGTTGGGAAAGCGCACGGGCGATCACGGTTTGCACCGCCTGTTGCTGGCTGGCGGAACGGGGGTAAGGCGCAGCGGTCGCTATGCCGGCCGTCGTAACCAACAGTGCCAAGCTGATCACCAGCGCGTAGATGCTTCTCATCGGTCTTTCTACTCTCTCGAAATGTCACGCGAACAGGATTGATCCACGGTGATCAACCGTTCGCTACTCCACTTGTACCTGCGCAATGCGCATTTGCCCAATTGCCATACGGCACATGGCCAATGAGTTGTCGTACCGTGATCGAACGGTGATCAGTAGCGCCAAGAAGTAGTTAGCCGAGCCTGATATCGGGCGCAGCTGATCACAACGCTCGGGAGGTCTACGATCGAATCGATGGTGCTGACCTTGCCGTATTTCACAGTGGATGGCCTCGACATCCCCGCCTCGCAGCTGGGCGGCCGATGACCGACCGGATCGCCGTCATCGGTGGGGGCATCCTCGGTGTCGCCATCGCGCGCGAACTCCTCACGCGCCGGCCGGAGGCCCAAGTGACACTGTTCGAGAAGGAAGACCGCCTCGCCGCCCACCAAACCGGGCGCAACAGCGGTGTGGTTCACGCGGGCCTGTACTACCAACCCGGCTCTAACAAGGCCGTGCTCTGCCGCCGTGGCGTCGGACTTCTCGAAGAGTTCTGCGCGCAACGAGACATCCGACGAATCCAATGCGGCAAGGTGCTCGTTGCTCTCGACGATGCCGAACGTGCCCGGCTCGATGACATACAACAGCGTGCGCTCGCCAATGGCGTCCCGGGTGTCCGCACAATCGGCCCCGAGGAGTTGCGCGAACTCGAGCCGCATGTACGTGGCATCGCCGCGCTGCACTCGCCGTCGACGTCGATTGTCGATTTCTCCGAAGTGACTCGGGCGCTCGCCGCAGACGCAGTGGCCGCGGGCGCGAAAATCCTTCTTGGACATGAGGTCATCGCCCTCCGATCCACCAACAACGAGGTCGTCGCGACCGCCCGCACTGCGGGTGGTACCTATCAAGGCGTCTTCGACCAAGTCGTCGCGTGTGGCGGACTTCAGAGCGACCGTCTCGCCGAATTCGTCGGAGACGAGCCAAATCCCGTCATCATGCCGTTCCGCGGCGAGTACTACACCCTGAAGCCGGAACGCAGGGGTCTGGTCAACGGTTTGGTGTATCCGGTGCCCGACCCCCGATACCCATTTCTCGGCGTCCACATCACGCCACGGGTCGACGGTGAGGTGCTCATCGGCCCCAACGCGGTGCTGGCGTTGGCCCGCGAGGGCTACACCTGGCGCACAGTATCGATGCGTGATCTCACTGATATCGCTCGCACACCGGCGTTCTGGCGATTCGCCCGTCGACATTGGCGCACTGGAATCCGCGAAATGCACGGCTCGCTGAGCAAGCGAAAGTTCGTCGCGGCGGCCCGCGCCTATGTTCCTGACATGAGCGACGACGATGTCGTACCGGGACCGACGGGGGTCCGCGCCCAGGCTCTCGAGTCCGACGGCTCGTTGGTCGACGACTTCCGGATCAGCATCCGCGACCGCGTCGTCGTGCTCCGCAATGCACCGTCCCCGGCCGCGACTTCTTCGCTCGCGATAGCAGAACACGTCGTATCCACCATCTCTCAGGAGAACCACTGAAGGAGCGCCACAATGGATCTCGGCATTTCCGGACGTACCGCCCTGGTACTCGGCGCGAGCGGCGGTCTGGGCAGCGCCATCGCCGCGCGGCTTGCCGCTGAAGGGGTGAATGTCGCGGTCGCGGGTCGCTCACCCGATGCGCTCGCCGCGACCGCAGCCAAGGTGACGGCGGCTGGTGTGCGAGCGTTGCCGATCTCGTGGGATCTGGGCGACCTGGATCGCATGGAGTCGGTGATCGCCGAAATCGAAGGCACCCTCGGGCCCGTCGACATCCTGGTCAACAACACCGGCGGCCCGCCACCGACGACGGTGACGGGTCAGGAGGCCGTCGTGTGGCGGGCCAGCTTCGACCAGATGGTCCTTTCGGTGATCATGCTGACCGATCGAGTGCTGCCCGGGATGCGCGAGCGACGGTGGGGCCGGATCCTCACCTCGACATCGTCGGGCGCGCTGGCCCCGATCCCCAACCTCGGCCTGTCGAATACGTTGCGGGCGAGCCTGCACGCGTGGTCCAAGACGCTGGCCGACGAGGTCGGTGCTGATGGGGTGACGTCGAATGTGATTGTGCCGGGCCGGATCGAGACAGACCGGACCCGATTCCTCGACGAGCGCAGGGCCGAACGAGAAGGCCGCAGTGTCGACGAGGTGCGGCGTGACAGCGAGGCGACGATGGCGGTAGGGCGATACGGCCGCCCCGAGGAGTATGCGGACGTCGCGGCGTTTCTGTGTAGCGAACGGGCCTCGTACGTCACCGGTTCGGTGGTGCGTGTCGACGGCGGCCTGATCCCCGGCGTCGCCTGATGCGTCTGCGCACCGTCTCGCTGAACGGCGACGAGGTCGCCTGCGTGGTCCTGCCCGATGACCGCCTCGCCCGCATCGACCGTGTGCTACCCGGCGGACCCTCAGACCTGTTGTCGCTCTTGACAACTGAGCAGCTGGATACGCTTGCCGCGGCAGTGGCGAGCGGAGTCGACGACGCCGACTGCGTGGACCCTGATGCGCCGGTGCTCGCCCCGTGGACACGTCCCAGGAAGATCCTGGGTATCGGGCTCAACTACCGCGCACACGCCGGCGATCTCGGCGAGCAGACGCCGCGCACCTCGCCCGCGTCGTTCATCAAAGGCGACCACACCATTGTCGGCCCCGGTGAACCGATCGTCGTGCCACCGCGAATCGGCAAGGTGACCGCCGAAGCCGAGCTGGGTCTGGTGATCGGACGCACCTGCTACCAGGTCGGCGTCGAGGACGCGATGTCCTACGTGGCCGGCGTCGTACCTGTCCTCGATCAGACCGCCGAAGCCGTGCTGTTGGAGAACCCGCGGTACCTCACCAGGGTCAAGAACTACCCTACGTTCTTCTCGTTCGGCCCGGATCTGATCACGCTCGACGAGGTGCTCGACCACGCGCCGTTAGACGATCTGCGCGTCGCGACCGTGCACAACGGCGCCGTCCACCGCAAGGACACCGTGTCGGGTATGACGTTCTCCCCCGCCGAGCTGCTCAGCTTCCACAGTCAGGTGATGCCCTTCTACCCCGGGGACATCCTGTCCACCGGGACTCCGGGCGCGGTCGAGATCCTGCCGGGTGACATGGTGCGCTGCGAACTCGGCGACGGGCTCGCAGTGCTGACCAACCCGGTTCGGTAGCGCCGAGCGTGCGCTCACTGCGAAATATCGGCGCTGGATTCGCAGTGAGCGCACGTTCGGTGGGGTGTCGGCGGCCATCGGCACACTTCGGTCATGGGGGATCCATTCATTGGCAGTGAGGCGGTGCGGGCGGGCCGGCTGACGCCGTACGCGTTGCGCAGCCGCTTCGTCGCGATCTATCCGGACGTATACATCTCGGCCGACGCCGACGTCAGCGCCGTCGTCCGCGCCAAGGCCGCTTTCCTGTGGACGCGCCGTCGAGGAATCGTGGCTGGTCAGTCAGCGGCGGCCTTACACCATGCGAAGTGCGTGGACGGACGCCGACCAGCGGAAATACTGTGGCGAAATCGACGGTCGCCGGTCGGCATCCGGGTCTGGTCGGACGAGGTCGCCGATGACGAGGTCGCGTCCATAGACGAAATGCGAGTCACGACGCCGGCCCGCACCGCGCTCGACATTGCATGTCGATATCCGCTCGGCAAGGCCGTCGCAGCGATTGACGCACTGGCCCGCGCGACGCACCTGAAGATGGCCGACGTCGAGCTCCTGGCCAAACGGTATCGGGGTCGGCGTGGTATCCGACAAGCCCGCAAGGTTCTCGACCTCGTCGATCCCGGCGCCGAATCGCCCAGGGAGACATGGCTCCGGCTACTCGTCATCCGCCACGGCTTCCCGCGACCTCAGACCCAGCTGCCCATCTACAACGAATACGGCGCGCACATCGCGGTGCCGGACATGGGCTGGGAAGAGATCAAGTTGGCGCTGGACTACGACGGCGAGCACCACCGCGACCCGGTCCGCTTCAACAGGGACATCCGCCGGCACGATGACCTCACCGAGCTGGGCTGGACGCATATCCGTGTGACGTCCCTCGACACCGAGGCCGTCATCATTGCCCGCCTCTCGAGGGAATGGGCTCGCCGAACGTGAATCCACTGCGAAAAACCGGCCGATTCTTCGCGGTGAGCGCACGGTCGGCGCAGGTACTTCTGCAGGCCCTAGCTAATTCCCCATCGACTGCCAGGTGTCGGTCGTAGTGTTGAGCCATGGCCATTATCGAAGCGGATGCAGCGCCGCAGACCCCGTTCGAAAAGGACGTCGCCGACACCCAGCGGTACTTCGACAGCCCGCGGTTCGACGGGATCATTCGTCTCTACACCGCCCGCCAGGTCGTCGAGCAGCGCGGCACCATCCCGACCGACTACACCATCGCGCGCGAGGCGGCCGAGGCCTTCTACCCCCGGCTGCGCGAACTGTTCGCCCAGAAGAAGAGCATCACCACGTTCGGCCCCTACTCGCCGGGTCAGGCCGTGGTGATGAAGCGGATGGGCATCGAGGGGATCTACCTCGGCGGCTGGGCCACCTCGGCGAAGGGTTCGATCCACGAGGACCCGGGACCCGATCTGGCCAGCTACCCGCTCAGCCAGGTGCCCGACGAGGCCGCGGGCCTGGTGCGCGCCCTGCTGACCGCGGACCGCAACCAGCAGTACCTGCGGCTGCGTATGACCGACGAACAACGCGAGGCGACGCCGGCATACGACTACCGTCCATTCATCATCGCCGACGCCGACACCGGCCACGGCGGTGATCCCCACGTGCGCAACCTCATTCGCCGATTCGTCGAGTCCGGCGTGCCGGGCTACCACATCGAGGACCAGCGGCCCGGCACGAAGAAATGCGGCCATCAGGGCGGCAAGGTCCTGGTCCCCTCGGACGAACAGATCAAGCGACTCAACACCGCCCGCTTCCAGCTCGACATCATGCGGGTGCCCGGCATCATCGTGGCGCGCACCGACGCCGAAGCGGCCAACCTGCTCGACAGCCGCGCCGACGAACGCGATCAACCCTTCCTGCTCGGGGTCACCAACCTGAAGATCCCGTCGTACAAGGCCTGCTTCCTGGCGATGATGCGCCAGTTCTACAACGCCGGAGTCACCGAGCTCAACGGACACCTGCTCTACGCACTGCCCGACGGTGAGTACGCCGCCGCCGACGCATGGCTGCAGCGTCACGGCATCGCCGCCGCGATCGACGAAGCGGCCAAGGCCTGGCAGGACGGCGCCGACGATTCGGTGGACGACATGTTCGACAAGATCGAGTCGAAGTTCGTCGACGTCTGGCAGGTCGATGCGGGCCTGCAGACCTACGGCGAGGCCGTCGGCGACCTGCTCGACTTCCGCGAATCCGAGGGTGAGCCCTCCGAGATGAGCGCCGCCGATTGGCGCACCTTCGCCGCCAAGGCCTCGCTGTACTCCGCGCGGGAGAAGGCCAAGGAGCTGGGCGCCGACGTGGCATGGGACTGCGAGCGGGCGAAGACGCCGGAGGGCTACTACCAGATCCGCGGCGGCATCCCGTACGCGATCGCCAAGTCGCTGGCCGCCGCACCGTTCGCCGACCTCCTCTGGATGGAGACCAAGACCGCCGATCTCGCCGATGCCAAGCAGTTCGCCGACGCGATCCACGCCGAGTTCCCCGAGAAGATGCTGGCGTACAACCTGTCGCCGTCGTTCAACTGGGACACCACCGGCATGTCCGACGACGAGATGCGCGCTTTCCCTGAGGAACTCGGCAAGATGGGCTTCGTCTTCAACTTCATCACCTACGGCGGCCACCAGGTCGACGGCGTCGCCTGCGAGGAGTTCGCCACCTCGCTGCGGCAGGAGGGCATGCTCGCGCTGGCCCGGCTGCAACGCAAGATGCGACTGGTCGAATCCCCCTACCGCACACCGCAAACCCTGGTGGGCGGACCACGCAGCGACGCGGCGCTGGCCGCATCGTCCGGGCGCACCGCGACCACCAAGGCCATGGGCGAGGGCTCGACGCAGCACCAGCACCTCGTCCAGACCGAGGTGCCCAAGAAGCTGCTCGAGGAGTGGCTGGCATTGTGGAGCGACCACTACAAGATCGGCGAGAAGCTGCGGGTGCAGCTGCGTCCGCGCCGCGCCGGCTCGGACGTGCTCGACTTGCAGATTCTCGGCGACGGTGAGGAAGCGTTGGCCAACGTAGTCGTCGACCCGATCAAGGATCGGCACGGCCGCAACATCCTCACGGTGCGCGACCAGAACACGTTCTCCGAGAAGATGCGCAAGAAGCGTCTGATGGACGTCATCCACCTGTGGCTGATCCACCGCTTCAAGCCGGAGATCGTGTACTACGTGACGCCGACGGAGGACAACATCTATCAAACCGAGAAGATGAAGTCGCACGGCATCTTCAGCAACGTGTATCAGGAGGTCGGCGAGATCATCGTCGCCGATGTCAACCAGCCGCGCATCGACGAGCTGCTCGCGCCCGATCGAGAAGCACTACAACGGTTGATCCGAAAAGAAGACTGATACCGTCCGCACGACCATGGACGTCCTGAGAACACCCGACGAGCGATTCGACAACCTGCCCGACTACCCGTACGCGCCCAACTATGTGGTCGTCGAGACACCGAGGGTGCCACCGGTACGGATGCATTACGTCGACGCCGGACCCGCCGACGGCCCAGTCGTCCTGTTGGTCCACGGGCAGCCGACGTGGTCGTTCATGTACCGCAACGTCATCCGTGTACTCGCGGATGCGGGACTGCGCGTCATCGCACCCGACCACATCGGATTCGGGCGCTCAGACAAGCTCGCCGAGGCCACGGCCTACACAGTTCGCAGGCACATCGACTGGTTACAGGGTCTGGTCGACGGGCTCGACCTGCGCGACGTGACACTGGTCGCCGAGGACTGGGGCGGGCCCATCGGGTTGGGCGTGTTGGCCCGCGAACCCGACCGGTTCGCACGGGTGGTCGTGACGAATACGGCCATGTACGCCTTCGATCCGGCGGAGGTGGGCAAGCTCGTATGGGCGCACTACAGCGTCGGTGAGGAGCGGGTGACCCTGCAGGAGACGCTGCTCGATTACGTCACCTTCTTTCAGCGCGCCCCCGACATCAACCCCAGCCTGTTCCTCGACGCCGAGGCCGGTCCGCTCGACGCCGACGTGCGTGCCGCCTACGACGCGCCCTATCCGGATCGCCGGTACAAGGCCGGGTTTCGGCAACTGACTCTGCTGATTCCCCTCACCCCCAACGACCCCTGCGTGGCGATCAACAGGGAGACCATGGCCGCACTGCGACGCTGGGAACGTCCTTTCCTCACCGCCTACTCCGAAGGCGATCCCGCCACCCGAGGATGGGAGAAGTACTTACAGGAGGTGGTGCCCGGCGCGAAGGGGCAACCGCACACCATCGTCACCGGCGCCAAGCACTTCGTCGTCGAAGAGAAGGGTGAGGAGCTGACTGCCGTTATCGCCGGATTCGTCGGCGGCACACCCTAACTCGGCGCCGGTAAGCGCAAGACCAGCCTGGCGCCGCCCAGCGGGCTTGCTTCCATGCACGCGGTGCCGCCGTGGAGGTCCGCCTGTTGGGCGACCAGCGCCAGCCCCAGCCCCGAACCGGATCGCGCGGCCGTCGACCCCCGGGAGAACCGCTCGAAAACGGCCGCCCGCTCCTCCTCAGGCACGCCACTGCCGTTGTCGTCGACGGCGATCTCCACCCCTTCGCCGGAACTCTCTGCGCTGAGCCGGATCTCGGTCGCACCGCCGTGCTTGATCGCGTTGGTGATGGCGTTGTCGATGACCAGTCTCAGGCCGGCGGGCAGACCCACCATCAGCACCGTGGTCGACGATGCCAGTGACACTTTCAGATTGGGGTAATTGCGCATGGCGTCGTGGGCCGCGCGATCCAGCAGTTCGGTGATGTCGACCGGGACGAAGTCGTCGACGGTCGTCAGTTCGCCCTGCGCCAGGCGCTCCAGTGCGGTGAGGGTCGCCTCGATGCGCGACTGGGTGCGCATCACATCGGCGATCACCTCCTGACGTTGGTCGTCGCGCATCTCCAGGGTCGACAGCACCTCGAGATTGGTGCGCATGGCCGTCAGCGGCGTCCGCAGTTCGTGGGACGCGACGGCGGCGAAGTCGCGGGCAGATTCGAGCGCCGCCTTGGTCCGCTGCTGTTCGTCGCCGATGCGGGCAAGCATTCCCTCGACGGCCTCGGCGATCTCGACGGCTTCCTGTACGCCGCGCACCTTCACCTCGTCGGGTTTGGACTGCGCGTTGATCGCCCGCGCCTGCTGGGCGAGCAGCCGGAACGGATTGATCATGATCGACCACATCACCCAGCCGACCAGAACGGTGCCGATGATGACGCCGCCGCAGATCAACAGCACGCGCCGGTGGAGTTCGTTGATACGGCGCTGCGTTTCGGCGACCGGCGCGCCCACCGCGATCTTCGCGTCGCCGGCCGTGAAGGTGCGGACGCGGTACTCGACGCCGTCGATGGTGGTGTTCGCGTACCCGACGTCGAACTCCGGCAGCACCACTTCCTCGGGGAGGGACACCGTGATGCCGTCGATGCGGGCGGTCCGCACGAGGTTGCCGTCGGGTGCCTGGGACTGGCCAGCGCCCTGAGCGGCGCGCAGCAGCATGCTGATGTCGCCGAGACTGCTCACCGAATCGAGTCGCCGGTCCAGCTGGCTGTACTGGTCGTTCGTCACACCGAACCACACCCAGGCGCCCAGCGTGATCACCAGCGCGACGACTGAAAGCGCTGCGACGATGACGATCACGCGCAGCGACAGCACCCGCGCCAACCATTCGTACAGACGCTCGAGAAGTCCCATCACCCGAGACCATAGCGAGCGTTGACGACGTTCATACGCGGGTGGGCAGTTCGGCCGCGATGAGCGGCGCGATCTTCTCCGCCATGTATTCGTGGCCGGCGTCGGTCGGATGTACACCGTCGGCGCCGATCAGTTCGGGCCGTCCCACGAACCAGCGTTCCGCGATGGGGTCGACGAACGTCGCGCCGGCAAGGCCCGCCTGATACTTCAGCGCATCGCGGATCCGCACGATGTCCGCGGGCGGATTGGCCGTCGGCCACGGCGGCCCGATGACCAGGAACGTCGCCGAAGGCGCGATGCGGCGGGCCAATTGGAAGGTGCCGTAGGTCAGCAGCGAGAACTGCGCGGTGCCGATGTGCTGATCGTTGCGCGAGCCGAAGAACAGCACGAGCGCATCGTCGGGCTTGACCGTTCGCGCGGTCAGATCCTCGAACAGGCTGCCCCCGTTGCCCCGAACGGCGTAGCCCGCTCCTCCCTCGGCACCGACGTCGGCGGTGACCGGTATCCGGTACTCAGCAAGGTCGCGCCAGGCGCGCTCGGTCCAGCCGTTGGGACCCAGACCGCCGAGGTCCCCGCCCGTCGTATAGGAATCGCCGATGACGGCGATGCGATTCACCGACGCGTTCAACACCACGATGTCGTTGTGACGCACCTCTATTGGGCGTCCACCGCCCACGCAGACCAGGAGCGCCAGCGCGACCATGGCCGTGATCAACCGACTCACCGGACCAGCCTAGGGTGCAGTCGACCATATGGGTGGCGGTGACGCGCAAACTCATCCAGCACGTGCCGCAACCACGGGTGTCCGCTCCTCACGCTGGCCGTCGATCGTCTGCAGTTTGCCGCGTCCGTGATCGACGCGGGTGTCGCGAGGCGGGTTCATCATGCCGCGCATCCATTTACGCGCAGGCTCCTCGACAAGGTGGTAGAGGAACACCGCAGCCGCGAAGACGACGGCGAGCAGAGCGACGAGCACTGCCTTGCCCGCGAGATCGGAACCAAGGCGAATGCCGAACTGCTGGACCATCCAGTTCCATGTCGTGTGCACCAACTCGTGAACCATGTAGACGCTGAACGAGACATGCCCGAGGTAGACCACGGGGCGCAGGGACAGCAGGGCGGGCAAGGTGCCTGCGCCCATCGCCAGGGTCAACAGCAGCGGGACGAACAGCACGTCGACCAGCCCGGCCGAATCGTAGATAGAAGGTATGGGGTGGGCGTCCAGCCAGTACAGGATGCCGACGATGGCCGCCGCGATGAGAAGCGCCGCGATGCCGGCGCCGGTACGGGCCCGCTCACCGGGCTGCAGCTTGCGGACCGCCGCACATACCAGCGCGCCCGCGGTGAACTGCATGACGATGCGCGGCAGCCAGCTCCACGGTGTGTAGAACAGGCCGGTCGCCATCAGCAGAAGCACCGGCGGCAGCGCGGCCGCCACGGCGAGGTAGATCAGCCCGCGGCCCCGCGTCGCGCGTGCGATCCGGAAGATCACCAGCACCAACGCCCCGAACAGCAGGTAGGCCAGCCATTCGGCGCTGATCGACCAGGCGGGACCGTCCCAGCTGGTGCCGTCGAAGTAGGGCGCGAACCACAGCTGCACGAGCAGGACCTGCCGCACGTAGTTCGTCGCGGTGAGCTGGTCGGCGGCCTCGGAGGGCACATGCCCGACGTTCAGCGTGAAGATGATCCACAGCGCTGCGAGGTGCATCGTCACCAGATAGACGGGCCACACGCGGGACAGCCGCAGCCAGAGGAAGTGCACGGTGGCCCGCCACGACCAGGACTCCCCCATTCGGTCCAGGTAGTTCCAGGTCAGCACGAATCCGCTGAGGATGAAGAAGAGGTCTACGCCCTGCGCGCCGCAGTCCAGCACGGGCGCGAGTGCCGAGCGGAACCCGGGAGCTGCCTGCTCGAGCAGCGGGCGGAAGTGAAAAAGCACGACCCATACGGCTGCGACGATGCGCAATCCGGATAGGGCCTTGATCTCTCCGGTACGCACAACACTCTCTTCGTGAGGGACTCGATCGGTTTCGTTCGGGCGATTCGTATGCAGTCGTCTGCCGGGCGGTGCGCCTCCCCGCGACCACGCAACTTGCAGCTTTCGCAGGGTAGCAGCGGTCACACCGGATCGGCACGCTCAGACACGCTGCCAGTTCCCTGTGGATATCAAAATTGTTGTCAACCAGCCACTTTGGCGTGATCAACAGCTCCCCGCAAGCCGCTGGTCCGAAACGCCGTCAAAACACACTCTTGACTCATTCCAGAAAAGGGGCATGATGGTGTGCGTGACAACGACGCCGGATTACGCAGAGCAGCTGAGGACGGCTGATCTTCGCGTGACCCGGCCGCGGCTGGCTGTCTTGGAGGCCGTGTACGCCCATCCCCACGCCGATACCGAGACGATCTTCTCGGCGGTGCGGGTCGGTCTGCCCGACGTATCGCGGCAGGCGGTGTACGACGTGCTCGCCGCGCTGTCAGCGGCGGGACTGATCCGTCGCATCCAGCCATCCGGTTCCGTCTCGCGCTACGAATCTCGCGTCGGCGACAACCACCATCACGTGGTGTGCCGCTCGTGCGGAGTCATCGCCGACGTGGACTGCGCCGTCGGCGATACACCCTGCCTGACGCCGTCGGATCCGGACGGTTCCCTCGACGGTTTCGTCCTCGACGAGGCCGAGGTCATCTACTGGGGCCTGTGCCCCGACTGCGCAGCCGCACAAGTTTCCCGATCACACCCGTGATCGCAGCCCATCACCAACCCCTGGAAGGAATGTTGTGTCTGATTCATCTGACGCTCGCCCGCCTGCAGCCGGCACCAAGACGGCTAGTGACAGCGAGAGCGAGAATCCGGTAATCGATTCGCCCAAGCCGAAGGCGCATGCTCCTCTGACCAACAGGGACTGGTGGCCGGAGCAGGTCGACGTCTCGGTGCTGCACAAGCAGAACCAGAAGGGCAACCCCCTCGGCGAGGACTTCAACTACGCCGAGGAGTTCGCCAAGCTGGATCTGGAGGCGTTCAAGGCTGACGTTGCCAAGGTTGTCACCACCTCGCAGGACTGGTGGCCCGCCGACTACGGCAGCTACGCCGGTCTGTTCATCCGTATGAGCTGGCACGCCGCGGGCACGTACCGCATCTACGACGGCCGCGGCGGCGCCGGGCAGGGTGCGCAGCGCTTCGCACCGCTCAACAGCTGGCCGGACAACGCCAACCTGGACAAGGCGCGTCGGCTCCTGTGGCCGATCAAGCAGAAGTACGGCAACAAGATCTCCTGGGCCGACCTCATCGCCTATGCCGGTAACGCCGCGCTCGAGGCCTCCGGGTTCAAGACGTTCGGCTTCGCGTTCGGTCGCGAGGACATCTGGGAGCCCGAGGAGATGCTGTGGGGCCAGGAGGACACCTGGCTCGGCACCGACGCCCGCTACGGCGGCACCAACGACTCCGACCGTCAGCTGGCCGAGCCTTACGGCGCGACCACGATGGGCCTCATCTACGTGAATCCGGAAGGCCCCGAGGGCAAGCCGGATCCGCTGGCTGCAGCCAAGGACATCCGCGAGACGTTCGGCCGGATGGCGATGAACGACGAGGAGACCGCGGCCCTGATCGTCGGCGGCCACACCCTGGGCAAGACCCACGGTGCGGGTCCGGACGAGGGCATGGGACCCGAGCCCGAGGGCGCGCCCATCGAGCAGCAGGGTCTCGGCTGGAAGTGTCCGTTCGGCTCGGGTAAGGGCCCGGACACGATCACCAGCGGTCTCGAGGTCGTCTGGACGGACAAGCCCACCGAGTGGAGCAACCGTTACCTGGAGATCCTCTACGGCAACGAGTGGGAGCTGACCAAGAGCCCCGCCGGCGCCTGGCAGTTCGAGGCGAAGAACGCCGAGGCGACCATCCCGGATCCGTTCGGCGGCCCGCCACGGAAGCCCACGATGCTCGTCACCGACGTGTCGATGCGTGAGGATCCGATCTACGGCAAGATCACCCGCCGTTGGCTCGATCATCCCGAGGAGCTGGACGAGGCCTTCGCCAAGGCCTGGTACAAGCTCATGCACCGCGACATGGGTCCGATCAGCCGCTACCTCGGACCGTGGGTGCCCGAGCCGCAGCTGTGGCAGGACCCGGTGCCGCCGGTCGAGGGTGACGTGATCGACGAGGCGGACATCAAGGCGCTCAAGGCCAAGTTGCTGGACTCCGGCCTGTCCGTGCAGCAGCTGATCAAGACCGCGTGGGCGACGGCGGGCAGCTTCCGCGGCACCGACAAGCGCGGCGGTGCCAACGGCGCGCGAATCCGGCTGGAGCCGCAAAAGAACTGGGAGGCCAACGAGCCTGCCGAGCTGGCCAAGGTGCTCCCCGTGCTCGAGAACATTCAGCAGGAGTTCAACGGCGCGGGCGGCAAGAAGGTGTCGCTGGCCGACCTGATCGTGCTGGGCGGTTCGGCAGCAGTCGAAAAGGCCGCTCGCGACGCAGGATTCGAGATCGACGTGCACTTCGCGCCGGGACGCACCGACGCCTCGCAGGAGGAGACGGATGTCGAATCGTTCGCGGTGCTCGAGCCGCGCACGGACGGGTTCCGTAACTTCTTCCGGCCGGGCGAGAAGAACCCGTTGGAGCAGCTGCTCGTCGAGCGGGCGTACATGCTCGACCTCACTGCTCCCGAGCTGGCCGTGCTGATCGGCGGTCTGCGGGTGCTGAACGTCAACCACGGCGGCAGCAAGCACGGCGTCTTCACCGACAAGCCGGGTGCGCTGAGCAACGACTTCTTCGTCAACCTGCTCGACATGAGCACGGAGTGGAAGCCGTCGGAGACCGCCGAGAACGTCTACGAGGGCCGCGATCGGGCCTCGGGGGCGGTCAAGTGGACGGCCACCGCCAACGATCTGGTGTTCGGGTCGAACTCGGTGCTGCGTGGCATCGCCGAGGTCTACGCCCAGGACGACAGCAAGACCAAGTTCGTCGAGGACTTCGTCGCTGCCTGGGTGAAGGTCATGAACAACGACCGATTTGACCTCGCCTGATCGATAATCAGTACGTGCGACACCCCGCGGGCTCTCAGGGCTCGCGGGGTGTTGTGCGTCAGGGCGCCCTGCCCTTCCTGCTTCTGTCGATCCGCGGCGAGGACGAGGCCGCCGACGACGAGTACGGCGCGATGATGCGCTTCGGCGGACTCGACACCACGGGCATGCATCGCATCCGCCTGACGCACGAACCGCTGGGGGACATCGATTTTGCCGACTGGTCGGGCATCATCCTCGGTGGCGGGCCCTACAACGTCAGCGACGCTCCAGAGTCGAAATCCGAGACGCAGCAACGGGTCGAGGCCGAGTTGTTCGCGTTGATAGACCGCATCGTCGACGAGGACTACCCGTTCCTCGGCTGCTGCTACGGCGTGGGCACGCTGGGCACCGTGATCGGAGCGGTCATCGACCGCACGTATCCGGAGCCGGTCGGCGGCATGACGATCGAGGTCACCGGCGCGGGGCGCGACGATCCGCTGTTCGCCGAGGTGCCGGATGTCTTCGACGCGTACGGCGGACACAAGGAGTCGGCGGCGAGACTGCCGGATGACGCGTTGTGTCTGGCCACCTCACCGCAGTGCCCCGTGCAGGCGTTCCGGGTGGGCCAGAACGTGTATGCCATGCAGTTCCATCCCGAGCTCGACCTGATCGGCATCGACACCCGGCTCGATGTCTACAAACACCACGGTTACTTCGCTCCCGAGTCGGCGGAGCAGTTGAAAATCGAAGCGCGGCAATGGAATGTCCGCTACCCGCACAGCATCCTGCGGCTCTTTGTGGAGCGATACCTTCGGCGGCCCTGACGGGGTGTCACTCGAGCGTGTCGACGCGGTGCGCCCATTTCAGCTGGCCACCGCCCATGTCAGCACACTGGAACGCGACACCGTCTGATCCCTGCGCCGAGGTGCCCTCAATCTTGCAGGGCAGTGCGACGTTGTAGACGCCGATCAGCGGGCCGGCGGCGGTCCACACGCCGATCTTGTTGCAGACGAACGTGTCACCGTCGGCGTCGAGGCCGTAATTGAAGAACTTGCCGGGCCGGCACGGTGCGCCCGCCATGATGTTGCGGGCGACGTTGGGGACACAGTCGGCCTCGTAGCAGACTGCGGATGCCGGTCCTGCCAGTGGAATGGTTGCGGCGCAGAGGGAGACGGCCAATGACGCCGGCAACACCCATGTCCGCCCCATCGTGCTGAGCACCTCCCTTCTTCAACTCTAGGCGTCTGTTGCGTTAGGAAGGGCGGTTCGGGGGAATGCCACGATGCGTGGAAACCGTCGAATATGCCCCAGGCCGCAATGCCGATGTCTTCGGAGAATTGACGGGAGGTGTCGTTCTCATGTGGCACGGCGCCCAGACCGATGCCCGCACCAGCATGCGGCCGTTGGCTCAGCGGGTGGCCGATTCGGGCCCCGGCGTCGTGGTCCCCGACTGGAATTCGCAGGCCACCGACCGCGGCCGGGCGGATCTGTTGAGGTCGTTGCAATTCGCCCGAGAGTCCAGCGCTGAACCGGACGCCATGGTGCTCGTGGGCTGGTCGATGGGCGGCCTCGCTGCCGCCGCGGTGACGATTCACGCCGCGCGACTGAAGGTGCGGTTGAAGCACACCGTATGCCTGGCCGGCGCGTTCATGGTGGCCGACCCCATCTCCGGTGAACCACTCGTGGCGCATTTGGCGGACGTCCGCGATCGTGTGCCGTTCACGTTGCTTCATGGTGTGAACGACGACGTCGTCCCCGTTGCGGCGAGCCGGGATTTCGCCGCGACGCTTCGGCAGCACGCCTGGCCGGTGTCGGTCGCCGAACTGCCGGCGGATCACGCGTCGATCGCAGGCGCGTCATATGACGCGGTGGCCGGGCGCTATTCGGCTGCTGTAGACCTGGACGCGCTGACGACCGCGGACGATGTGGCATCGCGAATTGCAGCTTTCACTTGACCTCAACAATGGTTGAGGAAGCACGCTGAGGTATGACCATTGAACTGTCCGCTTTGACCCAGGTCCGCGAGGACCTCTATCAGACTCGCACCGACTCGCCGTTTCCCGGCCTGACCACCCACTCCTACTTGTGGCGACGGCCGGCCGGCAATGTGTTGTTCTACAGCCCCGCCGGGGAGGCCGACTTCGACGCGATCGACGAGCTGGGCGGTGTCAAGGCGCAGTACCTGTCGCATCTTGACGAGGCGGGGCCCAACCTGGCCCGGATCGCCGAGCGGTTTGGCCGCCAGTTGCATGCTCCTGCAGCAGAATTAGAGTCGATCGCAAAACACGGTCGTGTCGATGTGGCGGTAGATGCCGTTAGGCACGTCGACAGCAACGATGTCGACGTGCTTCCTACGCCCGGCCATTCGCCGGGGAGTACCTGCTACCTCGTGACCGGTGTGAGCGGCGAACGGTATCTGTTCACCGGCGACAGCATCTTCCCTACCGGTGACGGCACTTGGTCGACGTTCGTGGTGCCGGGCCGGGGCGACTCGGCGGCGATGCGCAAGAGCATCGAGCTATTGGGCACGGTCGCGCCCGATCTCGTAATCTCCAGCGCGTTCGCGGGTTCGTCGGCGATCGAGGAGGTCGACGGTGCGCGGTGGCCAGAGATCATCGAGCACGCGTTGGCTAGCGTGCCGTCCTAGATTGCTTCAGCAGCACCCGCCATGGCCGGCGCCCTGGTCGGCGTAGGCGTCGTTCCAGCGCCACCACTCATACGGCGACGCCTGCGGATATCCCTCCGGGGAGTCCTCCCAGTTCTCCTGTCGCCCAAGGGCCGTCATGTCGAGGAGGTTCCAGGTGTTGACGAACACCTCGTCACCGCGCCCGTTGATCATGTAGGTCCGGTAGATGCGGTCCTCGTCATCACGGATGAACGCGTTGGTGCCGTGATAGTCGTCGACACCGAAGTCGGCGTCGAACGTGTCAGTGATCGTGAACCACGGGTGCCGCCAGCGCATCTTCTCCTTCATCCGCGCGAGATCGGGCTGACTTGCCCGGGACACGTAGACGAACGTGGTGTCGCGTGCGTTGAGATGCGCCAGGTTGGGCACGTGGTCGGCCATCAAAGAGCAACCCACACAGCCGTGTTCAGGCCAACCCGGAAGCCCTGGGACGTCGTCGCCGCCCGTTCCGGGCTCGATGAAAGCGCGGTACACGATCAGCTGGCGTCGTCCATCGAAAAGGTCTAGCCTCGATCTTTCGTGAGTGAGCTCGGAACGGGGTGTCTGAGCTTGTCTGGTGGCCGGGGGTGTTTGACCGTGGTTGGTTTCCGGCGCTGTGTCGCCGGCTCTCCTGTGGGTGCTTGGTC
>NZ_JACKUK010000040.1 GCF_025822765.1 Mycobacterium barrassiae
AAGGCAAGCTACTCGAACGACCCACCGACATCACCCCACCAACACCGCCTTCAAACGGTGACGAGAGCACCGGAACGGAGGTCGCCTGAAACACCCCGATCCACAGGTATTGACAATTTCTCGTGTCCGACACCCAGGAATCAATCAACACTGAGGCCGTACTACGAGTTACCGAGCTCATATCCCGCCTGTTCAGCAGCGCACTCAACCTTGCAGTGGGCGCAGCGGTTGCTGTCGCAGTCGCGTTCATGGGGGGCAGGACAGCCCAGCGTCCGTGGATGGTCGCGTCGGCGTATCTAGCGGGGGGCCTCTGCCTGGTCGCGCTCGTTGTACTGACGGTGACCATCGTGATCGGCCAGGTTCAGGATCATGCCAATTGGACGAAAACGCCAAACACATGGCTCATGCGGTCGGTCAGGAACGCGCTCTCCCCTCGAACGCCGACGTCCTACAAGCTAATCGTGCTGATCACTTCGTCTTGGGTCCTCGTCATATCAAGCATGTACGTCGATCCAAGTGAGTCCGGGCCCGAAAAGCCGCTGGCATTCACCGCCCGGATCGCCTGTGAGACAACGGGACTGGAACTTTGCGATGCGTCTGCTACGAGGAATTCAGTCCCGGCTGAGTCCCTGTCTGGCAGCTATATCGCAAAGCTCTTGGAGCGGTCATCGGACAAAACTACTAACAGACAATACCGTTTCTAGCGGTGGATAGCGCATTTGCGAAGCTTGATCGTGCGAAGAAGCATCGCCTTTCATTAACTGACGCCATTACAGCGTTCCGGCGGCAGAAGGCAGTTCACTGGCGATATGTCTATGAGCCGCATCCTTCTGATCATGAACTCGCATTCGTAAACGTGGTCGCTGTCGGCGACGTACAGATACCTCCGGACTGGAGCCTTGTCTCGTAGGCGACATATTGACGAATCTGCGTGCCGCACTCGACCACGCCACCTACGCGCACGTGTCGGCTCGCCACGTTCTCACGGAGGCTGAAGAGCAATCGCTGCAGTATCCCATCCTTGAGGATAGGAGCAAATGGACGAAAACGACGCGCGCGCTGACGCCCCTCATGGACCCTTCATCGCTTCGACTCGTAGAAGCAAGTCAACCATTTCAAGACGAGGTACCTAGCGATAATCCGCTGGCGTGGCTCAATGAACTGGTCAACCGAGATAAGCACAGGTCGGTGCGCTTAGTCACCTACCTCTCGGACAATTTGGAAGTCGTAACTTCCAGTGAGGTTCAGGTAGTCAAAATTGATGTCACCCCAACCAGAGTCGTTGATGGTGCGGTCGCCGCTGTTGTCACGATCCGTAGGCCCATCCTTGGGCCTGGCGAGCGAAATATGGCCCCAAGGCGTTTCAATGCGATTCACTCAACTAGCGAGTACATCGAGTTACCTACACCTGGCGATCAGCGACCGCTAGTGCTTGTTCTAGCCGAGTGCATCGCGAGCGTCGACGCGGTGCTATCTGTTTTTCAGCAACTTGAGGATGAAATCGCGAGCGACGAGGCAACGGAATAGCACCGAGCGGCCCGGAAGCTAGCAGAAAGTTCTGATAAGCCGCGTGAAGCACCACCTCACAGAGGGATTGGCCTCACCCGGCGAACGTGATCCGCGCAGGGAGCAGTCAAGAACGTCTCCTCCTCCGAGACATTCCCGACAGACTTCCGACTAACGAGTAACGGCGAACTTGGGGATGCAGTGCTATCGGCGGTGTCGTAAAACTTCTCAGAATTGATCGTCTTCGACACGCGGCCACCGATGGGGTGTCGCCCCGACCTACTTGAGGTGGCACCTACTCTCCACCGGGGTGGTAGCCGTAAGGGCCTTCATGGAACCTCCCGTTCTCGCAGGTAGATATGTCCCCAGAGGCTGGGCTGTACTTGGTTGATCCTTCGACGCACCCGGTCTCCGCCGGGGACGGTTCGGCGGGCGTTGGCGGCGCTGGTGGTGATGACTGAGCCGGCTCCGGAGGGGGTGGTGGCGCAGGTGGCTCCGTTTCTGGCACGTAGCTGCTTCCGTCCCAGTGCAGATTTCTAACGGTGAGACGGCCCGAAGCGCAGTCGGGTTCACAGGTGTTGGCTGTTTGGCGAATCGCGTACACGCCATCGACGGGGCCAAGCAGCTCGACGCTGTAGTAGTCATTCACGCCCGTCATATATGGGTCACCACCGCCCTGCTGCATTTTGGTGTAGCTCACGACGTTCTCGAAGCCGTCAGCGTTGGGAATCAGTACGACTACTCCACCATCGGCGTAGTTGCCGTTGCTCGCGTCTCGGTACTTGATGAACATGTTGCCGGTCGCGTCGGTGGCGGGATCGGCGAAGCCGAAGTCGTTGCCCACGAACGCATTAACTCCGATTGTCGTTAAGACCCTTCCTTTCTCAGTGACGGGTAGGGCGCACCCCGCAACACGAAGCGATCGGTCAAGAAAGAGGAACACTCGCACCATGCCGAGCTGAGGGTGCTTCACGTCGCTATGACCAACGACAGCGCCCGAGCAGCCTGAATTTGCAGGTGGCACGTCGGGGAGTACAACTGGTGGCGCGGCGGCTGTGGGAGTGGACGTGGGCGTTGCAATGCTCGATGAGATGGCAGTCGAGCTGGACTGCTGGTGCTGCCATGGCCGCCAAACCGTCATTATCACAACGAGCACCAGGAGTACTGCCACGACCGAGGCTCCGATCAATTTCCGGCTGCCGGAACGAACAGAATCACTGTGGGCGGTGGCGCCAGCGACTCCTGAGGTATTGGTCGTGACCTGGGACCTGCGGGGTGCCGACGCTCGTGTCGTTGGCGCAGCGGCAGCCCCTAGCGCGTGCGGAGCCGCAGCCTCGGTAAGGGCTAGGGCGAAGTCGGCGCAACACGCGAAGCGGTCATTCGGGTCCTTCGCCAACGCAGCATTCAACACCGGGTCTACCGCGGCGAGATCGGCTCGTATGTCGGCAAGGGCAGGCACTGGTGCGTTGAGGTGCCGGCTGATGACCACAGCTGGATTCGAGTGTGGGAAAGGCTGCATGCCGGTCAGGAGGTGGTATGCGGTTGCGGCAAGGGCGTATTGGTCTGCTCGACCATCCATCTGCTCACCCATGAGCTGCTCTGGGGCCGCGTAAGCGACGGTGCCGACGGTCATATTGGTCGTGGTGACGCCGCTGATGTCATCGAGCGGCCTCGCGATGCCAAAGTCGGCGAGATAGACATCCGGATCGTCGCCATCGGCATCGGCGACAATGATGTTGGCCGGCTTGACGTCTCGGTGCAGAAGACCCTTCCTATGGGCATAGTCGAGGGCACTGGCGACAGCGGTGATGATTGGTGCAGCGATTTCAACGGGCATGCCTGCCGGGTACTGCTGCAGCATCAACTCTGCCGCATCGGTTCCGTCGATGTAGTCCATCGCGATCCACAAGTGACCTTCGTGTTCACCTCGGTCATGTACACCCACGATGTGGGGGTGGCGCAGTCCTGCAGCAAGATCAGCCTCGCGGATGAACCTTTCCCGGAACGATGCATCGTTGGAAAGGTCCTGACGTAAGACCTTCAGCGCTTCGTGTCGAGGCAGACGCGGATGCTGGACGAGGTAAACATCCCCCATTCCTCCGGACCCCAGCAACCGCAGAACCCTGTACCCGGCGAAGATCTCCCCAGTCCTCAGCGGCATGGCGCGATGGTAGCTGTCCAGCACGGTCGGACTTCAACCTTCTGTGGATACGAAGCCATGCACCGCCTGGTCTCGCGGACGATCGTTTCGTTCTGGCTGCAGATGGTGCGCTCGTGCCACGCTCGGCCAGACACCGAGATGGGTAGCTGA
This sequence comes from Mycobacterium barrassiae, assembly GCF_025822765.1. Classification (GTDB taxonomy): domain Bacteria; phylum Actinomycetota; class Actinomycetes; order Mycobacteriales; family Mycobacteriaceae; genus Mycobacterium; species Mycobacterium barrassiae. The sequence continues at coordinate 3,818 of NZ_JACKUK010000040.1, forward strand.
CCACGCTCGCCTGCGCACGTAGGCATCAGCGACCATGGCCGTGCCGCAATGGCGATCAGTCAAGAGGCATCTCACACTTATCAGGCTCAAGCTGCGGATTTATCAACGATGCACATTCGATGCGCTCTTCCAGCAAACAAAGCATAGGGAAACACCGGATTCCCTGATCCACCTGAGGTTCCATATTGTCGTTTGCGCATGGCGCGGAACGAGGCCGGGCCAGCTCATCACCATCGACCATTCAGGGGGTAACAACCATGATCCGAACCTTCATCGTCGCGGTCGTTGTCGCGGCAGCAGCCATCGGCGCAGCGCCGGCGGCCAGCGCACAGCAGCCGTATCCAAATTGCAAGACCGCAGCGCAGGACGGCGTCTACAACATCCCTTCCGACTCGCCCTACTACGGGCCGTGGCTGGACAAGGACAGCGACGGCGTCGGCTGCGAAAGCTAGTGGGTCTGCTCCACTCAGGGAGAATCACCATGGGGATGTTCAAGAAGGCGGCGGGTTACATTGTCGTTGGGTTTGCGATGTTCGGTGCGGCAATCGCCCTAGCCGTGCCCGCTAATGCGGCCGTCGAGCAGGACCAGCAGTTCCATCGCTTGTTGACCCGTCCTAATCAGGACGATCCAATGGTGATCTGGGACTTTTCGCTCGTGCGAGCGCAGGGCATTGGGGTCTGCCAACGTCAAGACGCCGGGCTGACAGCTATGCAGGCGCTCTACGACCTCGATGAACGGTACGGCGGTCCGTATCCATTCGAGTTGGCCAGCAGTATCAGTTCTGCGGCGAATGTGATCTATTGCCCGTGGCATACATCATCAGTGACTGGCGGTGTAGACGTGTCGAGGCCCGTGTACCCGAGACCCATTTACCCGCCTCTGATGTGGTCACCTACACCGTTGTATCCGCCCGCGGTCGCTTGATCGGGGAATCCTGTTGATACGCCGGTCCGTTCGTGGATTGCTGGTGGTGACTGGTTTGGTCACTGCGACTCTTGTTGCGCCAGTCATCGCCGCAGCCGACACCGTCGCCACGACCGCAGAAGTCCTGAAGGTTGTTGACGGTGACACCATCGATATTCGTGACGACGTGCGCGGGCGGCTCCGCATCCGGGTGCTCGGAATCGATACTCCGGAGACAAAGAAGCCTGGGTACACAATCGGGTGCTGGGGCCCCGAGGCCACTGTTTTCGCGACCTCCAAATTGGTCGGACAACGGGTCGCGGTCGTCATCGATCCCACCCAGGACCGAACCGACCGGTACGGACGAACTTATCTGCACTAGTCAATCCGGTTCACCGGGGCCGGTCATCAGTCGGAGTCTTTGGAGCCTTCGAGGGCGCGGCTGAGCTGTTGATGTGGGACAGCTCTAGCTGGATGGTCGGTGAGTTCGCGTCGGGTTACGTGGTTTTGCGGGCGGTGAGGCGTTCGACGAGGCCGAGTTTGAAGCGTTCGACGCGTTCGATGTCGAGGTTGGGGTCGTTGCGGATGTGGTTGAGGGGGCGGCGCAGGAAGTGTTCGCCGCCGAGGGGAACGGTGAATGAAGCACCCCAGGTTTTTTCCTAGTTGGTTGTGAGGGCCGGGGTTGGCTGGCTCACGGGGTGTGAGGCGCCGGTGAGGGCGGCCTCGTACTCGGCTGGTGGAACGTAGCCAAGAGCTTCATGCAGGCGTTCCTGGTTGTACCAGGACACCCAGGCGGCGGTTGCCAGTTCGACGTCATCGACGCACCGCCAGGGTCTGCCGCGGTTGATCAACTCGGTCTTATAGGCCGCATTGACCGCCTCGGCGAGGGCGTTGTCATAACTATCGCCGCGGGATCCGACTGAGGGGGCGATCCCGAGCTCGGCCAGCCGATCGGTATAAGCCAGCGATAGGTACTGCCTGGGTTCAACTGGTCGTTGCAACACCGGGTTGTTGAAGTGAGCGTAGCTGCTCTTCGAATACCTCGGCAGGGGTCTTCCAGTCGAGGCTTTTGCGGGGTCGGTTGTTCAGCGTGAGAGCGACTGCTTCAAGGTCTTCTGCGGACCACCGTGAGAGGTCGGTGCCCTTCGGGAAGTATTGGCGCAGCAGCCCATTGGTGTTCTCGTTCGTCGGCCGTTGCCAGGGCGAGTGGGGGTCGGCGAAGAACACCTTCGTGCCCGTCTCGAGAGCGAACTGGGCGTGGCCGGATAGTTCTTTGCCGCGGTCCCAGGTGAGCGTCTTGCGGAGCTGTTCGGGAAGCTTCGTCATTGACGCGACGAGCGCGGCGTTCATCGCGACGGCGCCGTAGCCACCCAGCGCGGCACCGTTCTTGATCGGCGGTATCTCGCCGTAGCCCTCCAGCCGTGGCAGAGCCACCAGCAGGGTCGAGCGGCTCTTGCGTTCGACGATCGTGCCGATCGCGGATCGGCCCGTGCCGATGATCAGATCGCCCTCCCAGTGCCCGGGGACGGCGCGGTCGGCCGCCTCCGCGGGGCGCTGAGAGAACACGACGTCCGCGGTGACATGGCCTTGAGGGCGGTTCTGCGTGCGCGCTCGTGGCTGGCGCAGTGCGCGGCCGGTTCGCAGGCAAGTGACGAGCTCGCGTTTGAGCGCACCACGGCCCTGGATGAACAGCGACTGGTAGATCGCCTCGTGGCTGATGCGCATGGACTCATCATCCGGGAAGTCGACCTTCAATCGGTGCGAGATCTGCTCCGGGCTCCACGCGGTCGCCCACCGCCGGTCCTGCCGGTGCGGTTTGTTCAGCCCCTTCCACGCGGGCGGCTCCGGCCCGACAACGACGCTGCCGTCGGGCCGGCGAACGTTCCCGGCGAGCCGCTCTTGGACGTACTCGCGCAGCCTGTCGTTAACCACGAGCCTCGCCTCTTTCGGTCGCTTCGCCGCCTGCTGAGACTTCCACTGCGCCACCAACGCCCGGTACTCCTGCTTCCCGCTGCGGGTGGCCGCGTTGCGGCGCAATTCGCGCGAGATCGTTGCCGCGTCGCGGCCAATCCTGCGCGCGATCTCACGAACGCCGATCTGCTCGGCGCGCAGCAGAGCGATCTCCTCGCGCTCCTCGAAGGACAGGTAGCGGCCGGTGGGCGCGGCAAGCGAGATCGGTGGCATGCCGCCAGCGTGGCGGAACCAACGGGCCCCGACCGGCACGGACACGCCCACCTTCAGCGCCGCTTCGGCCGAGGTGATGCCCGTCGCGATCAGACGCCAGAACTGCCGCTGCACCGCCCGCGAGGGCTCAGGTCGCCCGGGCGAACGCATCGGCGGACGCAACGCCCGATCGGCACGCCACTGCCGACGCGCACCCTCGGGCACATCGCTGGTCTTGGCAGCCCAGTCCTTCGTCGCCACTGATGAACACCTCCACGGTCAAGGTGTTGCGACGACCGATTGAATCCGCCCTGTGACCCGCGGTCGGAATGATGCACTAACCCAGATAGATCTGAATCTGCCTGCCACACAGCGTGGTTGAACGCCTGCAACGGAAGGTCCTCGGTGCGCATCGTCACCGAGACTGCCCAGCCGACGACCTTGCGGGTACAGACATCGGTGACGAACGCGGTGTAGCAGAACCCCTGCCAGGTCCGCACGAACGTGATGTCAGCGACCCAGAGCCGGTTCGGTGCAGAGGCCTTGAACTGACGGTTGACCAGATCAGCCGGCCGTTGATCGGCGGGGTCGGTGACCGTTGTGAACACCGGTCTGCCCCGTTGGACGCCGCGTAGGCCAGCCTTGTGCATTAATCGTCGTGTTTGTTCGCGGCCCAGGTGCCAACCGCGACGTTGCATCGCTGCGTGCATCTTCTTGACGCCGTACACCGAGAAGTTGTCTTGGTGCACGGTGTGCAGGTCGGCGATCAGCTGTTCGTCGCGGATCTCGCGATCGCAGGCCGGTCGGGTCCGCGCGGCGCGATAGCCTCGAGCGGTAAGGAACCCCGGGATTGCTGCCCGTAGGATGCGGCAGATGAGCTCGACCCCGAACTGATCGCGATGTGCGTCGATGAAGGCGATCATTTCGTCACGGGGCGGTCGAGCTCCGCTGCGAAAAACGCGGACGCTGACTTCAAAAGCTCATTGGCTCTGCGTAATTCGGCGACTTCACGTTTGAGCTTGCGGATCTCGGTGTGCTCGGCGCTGGTCGTGCCGGACCGTTCGCCAGCATCGACTTGAGCTTTGCGTCGCCACCGACGCACCGATTCCTCCGAGATGCCAAGTTTGCTGGCCACCGACTTGATGGCCTCGAACTCAGAAATATCCGAGGCTTCCATCATGGTGTCCAACATCCGCAACGCACGATCGCGAAACTCCGGCGAATACTGACGGGGCATGTTCCTGATCCTCCTATACGGATCGGAACAAAACCTGGGGTACTTCAGGTCTCGAAGATGGTGCGGGCGGTGGGTGGTGGGTCGAGGTCGATGGCGATGACCTGGCCGGCGAGACGTAGAACGCGGATGGCTTCGTCGATGGCGCGGTGGCGGATGTCGGTGGGCAGTTCGTGCCAGCCGAACACGCTCATCACCACGTCGAAGGTGTCATTGCCGAACGGCAGTGCGGCGGCGTCACCTTCATGCAGCGCCACGGTACCGATCCCGGCGCGGGTGAGGTAGCGGCGGCCGACGGCCAGCATTTCCGGGGAGATGTCGAGGCAATCCACTCGTGTGCTCGGGGATTTGCGGGCGAGCAGGCGGGCGGCGTAGCCGGTGCCGCCGCACAGTTCGAGCACTCGTTTCGGTTTCTGGTCGGCGAGGAGCTGGGCGAGCCGGTCATGGGGTCGGCCGGGGATGAACCGGTTGCCGGCTTCGAACAGCGGTCCGGCCAGGGCGAATTTGAGCCGGTTGCGGCCCCAGGGGCGGCTCATGTCGGCTGCCGTTCACTGGCGGTGACCGGGAGTGTCGATGTGTAAGTGCTTGGGGTGGTGGTGAATTGGTGGGCGCAGTCGGTCGAGCAGAACCACCAATCCCGGTCCTGGTAGCGGCGTCGCGCCCGGGCGGTTTCCGGGTTGATCCGCATGCCGCAGACCGGGTCGCGGGGGTAGCGGGCCTCGGTCAGGGCCAGCGTGTGTAGCGGAATCGGGGTGGTGATGCTGCGCAGCGGCGGAGCACCGATCGCTGGGGTGGACAGGCCTTGTCGGGTAGCGGCAGCCGCGATCGGGTCGGTGATCACGGCGTGGCCGGCCCCGGCGAGTGCGGTGATGCGGGCGGCGATGTTGACGGTGTGGCCGAACACGTCGCCGCCGCGGGCGATGACGGGTCCGTGATGGATTCCGGCGCGCAGCGCCAGGAACCCGTCCTCGCCGGCGACCTGCTCTGCCAGGTCGGTGAGGGTGGCCAGCATCTGGGTGGGTGTGTCGGCGGTCAACATGACCGCGTCCCCGATCGTCTTCACCAGCCTCACGCCCGGTTGTAGTGCAGCCTGTGCCAGGTCGGCAAGCCGCGCGGCGAGCTGGGCGGCTTCGTGGTCGCCGCAGATTTCGGTGAGGATGCTGTAGCCGGCCAGGTCGACAAACGCCGCCGTCGCCTCGACCGTGTCGAAGTCAGGTGTAGTGTCGGGCAGCATCATTGGTCTCATCTCTGGTGCGGCCGAGCCACGGTAGGAAGCGCCCCACTCGGGTGGTGTAGTCGCGGTAGGTGTGGCCGTGGACGCGGCGCAGGTAGGGCTCTTCCACTTCGCGCACCTGCAGCTGGATGCCGGCGATCGCGATCAGCAGGCCGGCGATCGCTATCGGGTTGGGCACCATCAGCGTCAGGCCGGTCAGGGTGAGCAGCAGTGTGGTGAAGATCGGGTTGCGCACAATCGCGAACGGGCCGCCGGTGACCAGCTCGGTGCGTTCGGTCTCATCAACCCCGATCCGCCACGAGGCCCCCAACCCCAGCTGGGCCTGCAAGGTCAGCCCGATGCCCACCACCGCAACCGCGATCCCAGTCGCATGAACCAGCAGATGGTCGGCGAAACGCAGTGGGGCGAGCCCGGCCAGGGCCGCCGCTGGGGCGCCGACGCCGACCAGCAGATAGCCCACGTCGGCGAGCGCGAGCGCCCACCATTCCAGGGTGCCGTCGGGCCGCCAACCCCGCCGGTTGCCGCTGTCGCCGATGCGGGCCAGCTGGATCCGGCGCCGACAGGCCCCGATCACCAGCATCAACATCGCGAACAGGCCCAGTGCAGTCAGTGCCATCGCCTGCTCCTTCCCGGTCGGCCCGTCCCCGCCCTGCGTCCTCATCCATCGGGTTGTATCGATGTTGGCGGGGTTGACCGATCAATAGTGTTGGACGCTATCATCGTCGTGTGGCGATGAAAAGTGGTTCGGTCGATCCCGCGATGTGCGGGAATGTGGATGCGGCGACGGCGTTGTTTCACAGCCTCTCGGATGGCACCCGGTTGGCGATCCTGCGCCGGCTGGCGGTCGGTGAGGCGCGGGTGGTGGATCTGACCGGCGAGTTGGGGTTGGCGCAGTCGACGGTGTCGGCGCATCTGGCGTGCCTGCGCGACTGCGGGCTGGTGGATTTCCGGCCGCAGGGCCGCGCCTCGGTGTATCGGCTGGCCCGCCCGGAACTACTGGACATGTTGCGGGCCGCCGAAGCTGTCTTGGAGGCCACCGGCAACGCGGTGGCGTTGTGCCCCAACTACGGCCACCCGACTGAGCGGAAGAAGGTTGCGCGATGAGTGAGGCGTGCGGCTGCGGCAGCGACGACCGCCCCGGCGAGGACGAGCAGGAACCCGAACGGCTTTGGGAGATCACCGAACTGCGCGCCGCCGCGGTGGCGGGCGTGGTGCTTTTGGCCGGCTATGTGGTCGGCTGGTCCGGCGGCCCCCATGCGGTCGAAATCGGCCTGTATGCGCTCGCCTTGGTGATCGGTGCCTACACGTTCGTGCCTTCGACGCTGCGCCGGCTGGCGCAGGGCAAGATCGGGGTCGGCACGCTGATGACGATCGCCGCGGTCGGCGCGGTGATCCTCGGCGAGGTCGGCGAGGCCGCCATGCTGGCGTTCCTGTTCTCCATCAGCGAGGGCCTCGAAGAATACTCCCTCGCCCGCACCCGCCGAGGTCTGCGGGCGTTGTTGTCGCTGGTGCCCGATGAGGCCACCGTGCTCCGCGACGGTACCGAAACCACCATCGCCCCAGCAGAGTTGGCGGTGGGTGACCGGATGCTGGTCAAGCCCGGCGAACGCGTCGCCACCGACGGCACGATCGTGTCGGGGCGCACGGCGCTGGATGTTTCGGCCATCACCGGCGAATCCGTGCCGGTAGAGGCCGGGCCCGGTGATGAGGTGTTCGCCGGGTCGATCAACGGCACCAGCGTGCTGGAGGTTGAGGTCACGTCCACTGCTGCTGACAACTCGTTGGCCCGCATCGTGGCGATCGTGGAGGCCGAGCAGTCCCGCAAGGGCGAAGCCCAGCGCCTGGCCGACCGCATCGCCAAACCCCTGGTCCCCGCGATCATGATCGCCGCGGTCCTCATCGCCGCCATCGGCAGCGTGTTGGGCGATCCGCTGGTGTGGATCGAACGTGCCCTGGTGGTGTTGGTGGCGGCCTCTCCTTGCGCGCTGGCGATCTCGGTGCCGGTCACGGTGGTCGCCGCGATCGGCGCGGCTAGCAAGCTCGGTGTCTTGGTCAAGGGCGGGGCGGCGCTGGAAGCCCTGGGCGCGGTCCGCACGATCGCGCTGGACAAGACAGGCACCCTGACCGCCAACGCACCCACCGTCATCGACGTCGCCACCACCAACGGCGCCACCCGCGAGCACGTGCTGGATGTGGCGGCGGCGTTGGAGGCCCGCAGCGAACACCCCCTCGCGGCAGCGATTCTCGCCGCCGCGCAGGGCCCCGTGCAACCGGCTGATGACGTGCAGGCGGTCACCGGTGCCGGGTTGACCGGCGCGCGGGATGGCCGTCGATTGCGGCTGGGCCGCCCCGGCTGGCTTGACCCCGGCCCGCTGGCCGGCCAGGTCGCGGCCATGCAGGCCGCCGGCGCCACCGCCGTGCTCATCGAAGACAACGACCAGATCATCGGGGCAGTCGCGGTGCGCGATGAGCTGCGGCCCGAAGCCGCCCACGTCGTCGCCCAGCTGCGCCGCGGCGGGTATCAGGTGGCCATGCTCACCGGTGACAACCAAGCGACCGCCCACGCATTGGCCAAGCAGGTGGGCATCGAGGTCGTGCATGCCGATCTGCGGCCCGAAGACAAAGCCGCGCTAATTGGTCAAATGCGCCAACGTTCCTCGACGGCCATGGTCGGTGACGGCGTCAACGACGCCCCGGCCCTGGCCACTGCCGATTTGGGTATCGCCATGGGCGCGATGGGCACCGACGTGGCCATCGAAACCGCCGACGTCGCGCTGATGGGTGAAGACCTGCGCCACCTCACCCAAGCACTGGCCCACGCGCGGCGCGCGAGGCGGATCATGCTGCAAAACGTCGGCCTCTCACTGGCATTGATTACGGTGCTCATTCCGCTCGCCCTCACCGGTGTCCTCGGGCTGGCCGCGGTCGTCGCGGTGCACGAACTCGCCGAAATCGTCGTCATCGCCAACGGCGTGCGCGCCGGACGCACCAAGCCCCTCGGGGGCACCATCATCGAAACCGGAACCGACTCCCACCGGCTGGCCCACACCCGCAACCAGAAGACCACGGCAGCCAGCTGAACTCGGGGCCGCAACATCGGGGTAAGACCCCGGATCGATCACGTCAACGGCGTCGCACTCCGAAGCGCCGCCAGCACGCGATCCCTGGTCGGAAGGTCCAATCGGCACGCATCAGCTGCCAGCTCAGTGCCCGGCTTCATGACATCCATACCATCAACGAGCACTGTTGGCGATGGATATCCACCGACCCTTTCCACCACCACATCTTCAGCGATATCAACCTCAGACAGACACTCGGCGAGCAAGCGCCGAGCCGCCGCCGCATTCGGACATCCCGGGCTCGTGAGAAGTTCCACACGCATACATCTAGCTTCGCTCAATACGCGCGTTGGATCGGGATGGCTGGCCGGTGGGTGGTGTGATCGCGGTGGAAAGGTTGGCGGCCAAGGCCTGGACGCGCGTGGTGATGTCGTCGCGGATGATTCGCATGCGGTCGATTCCGTCGATGCCGCGCAAGGAGGGTTCGTCGGTATCCCACCGCTGGATGGTGACGCCGGGACAGTACTCGTCGAGGTGGGCTTGGCTGCCGACGATGACGACCAGGTCGGCGTCGTCGAGCATCTGCGCGGTGAGTTGGGCGGGCTGATGGTCGCTGATGTCGACGCCGACTTCTGCCAAGGCTTGTACCGAGAGGTCGTTGACGGCGGTCTTGGCGCGGGTGCCCGCCGAGCTGACGTGGATGGTCGGTCCGGCGATCTGGCGCATGAGCCCGGCGGCCATGACCGATTTTCCGGCGTTACTGACGCAGACGAACAACACTGATGTGTCAGCCATATTCGGTGTGTTCCCTTGAGGTTTTCGCGGCTACCGGGTGACGGGCACGTTCAGGTCGGCCAACAAACGGTGGACGCGTTCTTCGATGTCGTCGCGGATCGGGCGGACGGCGTCGAGGCCCTGGCCGGCGGGGTCGGGCAGTTCCCAGTTCTCGTAGCGTTTCCCGGGGAAGATCGGGCAGGCGTCCCCGCAGCCCATGGTGATGACGACGTCGGCCGCCTGCACAATTTCGTCGGTCCAGGGTTTGGGGTATTCGCCAGTGATGTCGATACCGACTTCGTGCATGGCAGCGATCGCGGCGGGGTTGATCTCGTTGCCGGGTTCGGATCCACCGGACCAGGCGACGGCCCGGTCACCGGCCAGGTGGGTGAAGTAGCCCAGCGCCATCTGCGAGCGGCCGGCGTTGTGGGTGCACAGGAACAACACGGTCGGTTTGCCGTCGCTGATCTTTCCTTCCACTCTCGCCAGGGCGTGCAGGCGTTGGCGGGCGAACCGTTCGGCCAACAGCGGCAGGAAGTTCGGAATGGTGGCCCGGCCGGCGAACTGGTCGTAGGACGAATGCAAGAACCGTTCGATGGTTTCGGTACCGAAGGTGCCATCGAACTCACCGCCCAGCCGGGTCGCCGCGGTTTTCAGGGCGAGTTGCTGGTCGATGGACAGATCGTGGCGAAGCTCGTGGGTGACGGGGCTGTCAGTCATGGATTGGGTTCCGTTCTCGTCGTCGAGCCGTCGGCAGGAAGGTGTTGGGAGGTGTGGTGGTGGAACCGGTTGCGCAACGCCAAGGACACGTAGACCAACCCGACCAGGACCGGGACTTCGATCAACGGGCCGACGACGCCGGCCAGGGCTTGGCCGGAGGTGGCGCCGTAGGTGGCGATCGCGACGGCGATGGCGAGTTCGAAGTTGTTGCCCGCGGCGGTGAACGCCAGGGTGGTGGTGCGCTCATAACCGAGATCGAGCATGGTGCCGAGCAGGTAGCCTCCGCCCCACATGATCGCGAAGTACGCTAGTAGCGGCAGGGCGATGCGGGCGACGTCGAACGGTTGGTGGGTGATCTGGTCGCCTTGCAGCGCAAAGAGAATCACGATAGTGAACAGCAGCCCGTAGAGCGCCCACGGCCCGATCCGGGGCAGGAACTTGGCCTCGTACCAGTCACGGCCCTTGGTTTTCTCGCCGAGCCGGCGCGACAGGTAGCCGGCCAGCAGCGGGATGCCCAGAAATATGAGCACGGACTTGGCGATCTGCCATGGGGAGGTGTCGATGGTGGTCTGTTCCAGGCCGAGCCAGCCGGGCAGCACCGACAGATAGAACCAGCCCAGCAGGGCGAACATGATGACCTGGAAGATCGAGTTGAGCGCCACGAGGACGGCGGCGGCTTCCCGGTCGCCGCAGGCCAGGTCGTTCCAGATGATGACCATGGCGATGCAGCGGGCCAGGCCGACGATGATCAGGCCGGTCCGGTATTCGGGCAGGTCGGGCAGCAGCAGCCACGCGAGCGCGAACATCAGCGCGGGGCCGAGCACCCAGTTCAGGACCAGTGAGGACAGCAGCAGCTTGCGGTCGCCGGTGACGGTGTCGAGGCGGTCGTAGCGGACCTTGGCCAGCACCGGGTACATCATGATGAGCAGGCCAAGAGCGATGGGTAGTGAAATCCCGTCCAGCTGAACGCTTTCCAGCGCGGTGTTCAAGCCGGGAACCCAGCGGCCCAGCAGCAACCCGGCGACCATCGCCGCGCCGATCCACAGCGGCAGGAACCGATCCAGGGTGGAGAGCTTGCCCACGACCGCTGGGGCCGGGGTGGTGGTGTCGGTCATGCCGACACCCCGGCGGCTGCGTCAATGCCGAACAGGACGGCGGGGCTGGCCAGCGCGTCGGGCACCACGGCGTAGTACACCCAGGAGGCCCGGCGCTGTGAGGTCAGTAGCCCGGCGTCGCGCAGCACTTTGAGGTGGTGGCTGATGGTCGGTTGTGACACCTCGATGTCGGCGGAGATGTCGCAGACGCAGGCCTCACCACCGGCGTGGCTGGCGATCGCGGAGAACAGCTGCAGGCGTACCGGATCGGCCAGCGCTTTGAGTTTGACCGCCATGTCCGCCGCGTCCGCGGCGGTAAGGGGTTCGCGCAGCAGCGCCCCGGGTGGGCAGCACGCGTCCCCGTCGGTCAACGACTCCTGCGACTTCGACATACATCAATATTGACGGATATCGAAGTTGTTGGCAAATGAAACGTCAGGTGAAGGTGAGTTGGGCGGCGTGGAAGTCGAAGTGGCGCCCGGGGTAGCGGTAGACGTCTTCCAGCGTCATGTAGTCGGAGAAGAACGGATCCCATCCCGGCGGGAAATGCATGCCGCGCCGCAGGGTGTCGTCGGTCTCGCGGGCGAGCCGGTGTTGCAGTGAGTCGATGACCCGGTGGAGTTTGGCGCCCATCCTGCGCCGGTTGTAGACCATGGCGGCGGCGCATGATCCGTAGTAGTTGATTTGATGAAACGGCGTGGTCGCGGCGTTGAGCAACCGGGCGTATGCCCCGCTGACGCGGTCAGGTAGTCGGCCCATCACCCGCACCAGGGGCAGCAGCCGCTGCACGACCATGTAGCCGAACACCATGTGGAACAGCAATTGGCCGTTGGTCCACCGGGTTCCGCGCGTCGGCGCATCCCAGTCGTCGGGGCCGGCGGCCGCCAGTAGCTGGTGGAACGTGACACGCGCGCGCTCCAGATCGGCAGCGATGGCATCGCGGTCCATGCCCCGATCATGCGCCTGCCGCGGCCATGTGACCACGGCCGCGGCAGGTGCGATCGGCTAGCAACAGGACGCTGCGGCGGGGTCAGCCTCCTTGGAGGCTCCGCCGCAACACACCCCACCCTCGCCGTCGGCGGAATCGTCGAGGTGCTGTGGGCTGGTGCCGAAGGTGTCGGAGTCGGCCAGCACCGTGTAGACCTCCCATTTCTCTCCGGCCGGCCCGGTCACCCAGACCTTGTCCTGGGTGGCGAAGCAACACGTGGTGCCGATCTCCTCATCGGTGAACAGCCCCTCGCCGGTCAGGCGGGCGATCTCGGCGTGCACCTTGTCGCTGGATTGGACCTCGACGCCGAGGTGGTTGATGGTGCCGCCCTTACCGGGATTTTCCAGCAGCACCAGCTTCAGCGGCGGCTCGGCGACGGCGAAGTTGGCATAGCCGGGCTTGACCTTGGCGGGGTCGACGCCGAACAGTTTGGTGTAGAACGTGATCGCCTCGTCGAGGTCATCGACGTTGAGGGCGAGTTGCATACGGGACATGATGGACCTCCCACTAGGGATGAGACATATATCGAACTGGCGCGTCGACCTCAGGATGCCACCTTTTTGATATATGTCAAGACAGGTGGCAGGATGGGGTCATGCCCAAAGCGCTGCCCGTGATCGACATGTCCGCCCCGGTGTGCTGCGCCCCGGTCGCCGCGGGCCCGATCAGCGACGCCGATGCCCTGCAGGTCGCGATGCGGCTCAAGGCGCTCGCCGACCCGGTGCGGGTCAAGATGATGTCGCTGCTGTTCAGCTCACGCCCCGGCGAAGAGACCAGCGGCGATCTGGCCGCGGTGCTCGACCTGAGTGAATCCACCGTCAGCCACCACCTGGGCCAGCTCCGCAAAGCCGGGCTGGTGATCTCCGACCGGCGCGGCATGAACGTCTTTCACCGCGTCAAACCCGAAGCCCTGCAGGCACTCTGCGTCGTCCTCGACCCCAACTGCTGCACCTAGCTGTCAGAAGGACGGTCCCTTACTGCTCGCGTCAGGACGTGTGCGCGGCAAGGAGTACCGGGGCCGCCTCGGTGAGGGCTGCCAGCCTCGCCGCCTTGCGGTCGGCGTGCTCAATGGTGAGGCGTAATTGGTTAACGTCGCCCAGCCACCGGTTCTTTTGGGCCTCGACCACCTGGAGGCGAAGGTTGTCACGGATCTCATCGAGCCTTGCGGCCTGGGCCGGTTCAACCTCGCAGAAATCGCACCGGATGCAGGCATGTTCATGGGAACAGTCAGATCCATAGGGGCGGTGGCAATTGCCGAGCGCGATCCGGCGCTGGCCGAAGTGTTCGACGAACTCGTCCCATTCGGCTTGGGTGGGCTCACGGTATTCGGCCGATGGCCGTGCCTGTCTACGGTTGTCGATGAACCGGTCATATGCCTCGAAGACATCTTTCTGATACACCGCGGTGTAGCCGCGCGTGACTTCGATATTGTTGTGGCCCACCATCTTTGCGGCCAAATGGATCGGGAACCCGGCGTTGACGATGTCGGTGATGAAGATCCGGCGAAAGTCGTGTGGCGTGAAATGCAGCGAAGTACCGTCAGCGTCCTTCAAGGCCATGCTGTTGGCCAGCTCTGATAACCACTTTCGGACCGTGCACTGGTTGATTACCCGCGACCGTCCACCCTCTCGGATCTGGATCAGATGCGGCATCGGCGCCGACACCTGGCGTTCCTGTGTGTCGATTCGGCAGCACAGCGGAACGCGGCCATCGATGCTGACGAACTCGACCAGTCGCGCCAAGGTGGTGGTCAACTCCGGGCTGCAGGGAAATATCCGCTCCTGATCGGTCTTGCTCGGTGCGATCTGCAGGAGCGGTATCACGGTGCCATCGGGTTTGCGGTACTGCTTGATGCTCAGATGGGTCAGCTCCAGCATCTCTTCGATCCGGATACCGGTGTGGCGCAACACCTCGATGATCGTCCAGGTCATGAAGGCCCGTGTCACGGTGTAGTGGATGTCAACCCGCTTCTCCGATCCATCCTGCAGAACATGGATGCGCACTCGGTCGGCCCGCTTGCCCGGTGTGTGCTTGATGTAGGTGCTCCCGTGCACGGCGAACGGTTCACCGAACGGCGCTGTCGTCGCGACCGCTTGCAGCTCTGCTGCTTGCACGTACGCCCGCCGGGCTGCAGCGACGAGTGCATCGACGTGCGGGGTGAGGGTGCGGGTGCGGGCATGCATGCGGTGTGCCCGCTGGGCCCGGCGCTTCTGCTGGCCTCGGACGTCGCGGATGCTGACCGGGCATGAGACAGCCCAATGGGCCCACGTCGAGGGATCCTCGTGGGACCAGGCAGCCACGTCGAGGTAGAAGCTGCGGACCGCTCCCAGAATGCTCTCGGCGTGCCGGCGCGGAGTCCCATCCGGTTTGGTGCGCAACCACTCTTTCCAGGCGGATGCCTGGGCCTTCGTCAAACTGATTGTGTCGATGCCGGGGTTGGCGTCTTCGATCGGTTTCCAGAACAGCTTCACCAGGTTTCGGCTGGTTCCGTCCAGGCTGGCGTAGTCCTGACCGACGGCGATCTCGGCGAGGTAGGCGATCAACAGTCCTCGCACGCTGGGAGCTCGCACATTGAAGCGGTCGACCAGTTCGGTGGGACTGAGACGTTTGGCGATGAGGTAGTGCCGCAGGTCGTCGGCTTCACCGGCGAACAGTCCGCCGCGGCGTCCGTAGTGCCACATGGCGAGAAGATCCCCCGGCATCCTGCCGGTCGAGACGAGAAAGTCTCGGTAGGCCAACACATGCTGGCTGTGCAGCTCGGTGATTGGCAGCCCGTTGCAGATGCTGATACGTACCAGGTGGGTGGCGGTTCGCCATTTCTTCACTTCCGGTGCGCCCTCGTGCTCCGCGGCGGCGAAGTAGCGATCCCACGCCTTCGGTTCGTGCGTGGTCGTCCAGTCACGGTAGAACCGCGCCTGCTTGTTCTCGATCAACCAGTCATGGCCGGGACGAATGACCCCCAGCATTATGAGTGCGTTGATCGACAGCCTTGCCCCAAGCCGTGTATGCGATCCGGTTGATAAGGCTGGGCACCACGCCTTCGGCTGGCGATCGGAATCGCTGGCGATCCAACGGTCTTGATAACTGTCGCCGACAAAGCCATCCAGCCAGTCCAATAGGCGACTCAGCCAGAGCCGTGCACCGCTGCGGGCTACTGCCTCGCTGCGGTACTTCTCACTCATCCGTGCCATCACGAGCGGAAGTCCCGCAGTGATGATGCGTTCACGTTCGGCGCAGGTGACAGTGTTTCCGAACCACGGATGGTCCTCGGGCGTCGGGGACAGCGAAGGCAGTACTTCGACTGGATGGTTGGCAAACGCAGACGAACTCGCCAGCGACTGGGCACGCGTGAGCACCCGCGCCATCAGAATGCCCGACCGAAAAGAACTTGGAGATCTTCTGCCGCATAGCCTTTCGCCGGCGTGGGCTGCGGTGACGGGGGTCTATTCCAGTGCTGATCAAGTTTGTCGACGAGTTCGGCTACGGTGGGTCGCAGGTAGCGTGTGGTGCTGGCGATCGACGCGTGCCGCATCAGCTCCTGCATTTCCGCGATGGTCATGTTCTCGTCCTGGGCGAGACGCATGCAGAAGGTGTGCCGGGAGTCATGCATCGTGACGTTGGAGCCCAGCAGCGCGTTGCTGCGTTCAAGGATCTGTCGCATTGCCCAATAGCTCAGCGGCCGCGGTGTGCCGCGCAATGTCAGCCAGACTGGCTCTTCAGGCGGACCCACGGGGCGCTCAGCAAGGTACCGGGCGATCCAGAGATACGCAGTGGGACTGATACGGACCATGACACGACTTCCATTCCCGCCCTTGGGTATTACATCGGCGGTTTGGTCGGCGGCATGGAGCATCCCCCGCCGCATGCTGAGCAGTTCACTGGCGCGTAAACCAGAGGAGATCGCCGTAGCGACAATGGCACGGTCGCGGTTTGTTCTCAGCGATGCAAATACCTCCTCGTACAGGTCGTCGCTGAGCGCGCGCGGCGCACGTTCCACTAGCTTCTGCCGATAAGGCGCGCGCTTTTGGGGGCGCGGGTTATCGAAGTGCTGGCGGTGCACGTCGAGTCGAGTGAGATCGTCGCGCGATTTCGGTACCGGGTTGATGAGCGGCCCGAGATCCGACTCCAGGGCGAACTCGTAGAAGCCACTGAGCGACGACAGTCTGCGATTCATCGACGACCGCGCGTAGGAAGACTCCAGGTAGGCCTTGCCCGTCCGCTCGTTCACAGAACCTGGGGTCGGCCGATGAGTATCCGCACTCGATCCGCGGCGTCGTTGCGGGTTCGCGCGACACCGGTACCACCTCACCCAGTCCCGGACTTCGCCCCGCGTTGCCTGAGTCCACGAAACCTGCAGTGCGCCGAGGAAACGACTCCAGCTCAGTAGGTCGTACGCATAGGCGCGCAGCGTCGCAGGCGAGTTGTCGCACGCGAACAGGTCGGCCAACCACAGATTGACGTGGTTTACGCCGGCACCCGACTCGTCGACCAAACGCCACGGCAACGAGCCCGCATTGCCGCGAACGACCGCACCAAGCCTCGGGACATCGAGAACCTCCACAAGTCTCGGTTCGATCCCGTCATCCATCACAGCCCCTGGTCCGGAAGTTCAATCTGCGTGGAGACTAAACGCACCGGCCGACAAGTTGAGCCTGCACAGCCGCACCACGTGGATCATCCAACTGCAGTTAACCGCACGCTCGCCTACCTGATCCGCGCCGACGGCTGGGACTACTCAGTCGGAGCCGCTCGAGCTGGGGCTGCGAAGTCCTACGTGTACGCGAATAACCCTGTGAATAGTCATCTTTCAATCGCAGCGGCCGAGGCCGAAGCACGAAGCGCCCTTCGCGGACTGTGGGGACCTCCGTGCTTCGGGGATACGAAATCAGAGGAACGATAATGAAACTCGGGATCGGCGGAGGAGCATTCGGTGTCCGTGGTGGCATCTCGACCCGAGGCATCGGTGTCGGCGTTGGACCATTCTCGACAGGAACATCTTGGCGGGGTGGAGGGTCCGGCGGCGGTGGAGGCCTTCTGGCGTGGCTGATCGCCGCCGGGGTCGTCATCTTGGTTGTCGCCTGGCCGTACCTGCTGGGTACCTGGGTCGCCGTCCAGTGCGGCGCGTGGAATCCGTCAACCGAGCGTCTTGTGGTCGGCTGGTTTTTCGAAAGCGTCTACATCGCCGCATTGGTCGCCTGGCTGGTGAAGGCTCGGCTCACGGGTGCTCAGCGCCAAGCTGAAGAGGCTCAACGGTTGACTGAGGTCATCGCGTCTGGCGTTGTCTACGAGACGAAGGACGGTCGATCCGTGGTGTATAGACACGGCCTTTGCACCGTCAACCACAGGTCACGAGACACGGCTGCCAATTGCACCAAGTCCCCAGCGAGGGCGACTTTGCAGGCGTCGGCCGCAAGCACGGCTCCGAACACCACGCCGGCAAACGGAGACCCGGCGATGAGGCACGCCCTGATCTGGTCCGCCGCCGTGCTCGCGGTTGGTGTGGTCGCCGGCATCGGCATGCTCGTAGCGGACCCGATTCACTCGGCTGCCGAAGAGGCCAGCACTAAGCCCTGCCCCGCAACGACTTCCACGAGCGACATCACGGTCCCCGACCTTGTCGGCCTGAACGCAGAGAACGCTCGCACCCGGCTCACCGGCCTCGGGCTGACCGGAGTCGAGCTGTCTCCGGCCAACCCGAAGTACAAGTCGGTGATCATCGCGTCGAACTGGACAGTGGTCAGCACCGATCCTGCGCCAGGCTGTGCGGTCAATCGATACAACCGCATCGTCGTGTACGTCACCAAGTGACCGTGATTTGCCTCGATAGTTGCACGCGCTCATATTTGAACGGGTTGGCACCCCAAGGGCAGCCGCACCTGCCAGACTGACATTCTTTCGCCTTGCGGCGGGCGTGCGCCTCTTTTGTGGCGCGGGCGGGCGACCGGCGCGTCAAGTCTCCACACACCCCCTCAGGTCTAATCGTCGGGGCCGCCCGTGTCGTCGTAGCCGGTTCGCAGTAGGTCAGCGGCCAGGGCCCAGACCACGCGCATTCGGTCGTGTACCAATGCCATCGCGTCGGGGATGGGGCTGGGGTTGAGCTGGTTACCTGCGACGTATGCCTCGCGTAGTTGTATCTCGACGTACATGGCGTTCTGCCCGGCCAGATTCAGCTCATCGAGTGCATCGTGGATCTGCTGGTTCTGGACCAAGAGGTGGGCCGCGGCGATTTCTTGGGCCACATCCTTCGCGGCCAAGGACAATTCCTTGCTCAGCTCATCCATCCCGTCGATACGTTCTTGGCGGCTGCTCAGACGTGCGATCTTCGCACCTTCATTCCACAACTTGGCAAGCTGGTGACCCAACGCATCTACGGCGCGGTTGAGTATGACGACCTGCTGCTTCTGCGACTGCTCCAACAGCTGCACGCGCTGCAGTCGCGCCAACTCTCGCTGATTCTCCATTTCCTGCTGGTGCAACTCGCGGGCGTGCTCCAATTCCCGCGCAGACCGTTCCCGGGCTGCCTCAACTTCCTGTTGGGTGCGTGTGTTGGCCGCAGCGATTTCGGCCGTCAGGTGGATTGCCGTTTCGGCCGCCGCATCCTTTGCTTGTCGGCGGATGACGACGGATTGCCACAGGGCCACGATCACCGCCCCGATGGTGCCGACGGCAGCGAACGGCTCCCATATGCTGCCCCAATCGATAACGGGGTACTTTTCCATGAGGTCGATGGATTGAGCGACAGCGATGGCCAGGATGGCCATCGAGAACACGCTGGCGCCGATGGCTATTGACCCCTTAGTGTCGGCCCACCATTCGCGCCACCATTGCTTGCAGTCTCTCCACGCCCCCATATGCGGGAATTTAGCGATCTATGCCTACTAGCGGTAGCGCGCCTCGCCGAAGGTGTCTACCCGTATCGCCAGACTGGTAGGCATGAACTTGGACAGCGGGCCGCGCAGCGGAGTCGTCGGCTGGTACCGGGAGGTTGGCAACCCATGGTCGATAAGAGGCCAGAGGGATCGCCGCCCACAGCCTGGGAGCGACCTAGCGGCTGATGCAGCTGACGGGACGAATACAGGTCCCGTCGCGCATCACAGCATCATCATGGCGCTCGATCACTTGGGACTCGTAGTTGACGCGATGGTCAGAGATGAGCCAATGCGCCATTACGCGCCCTTCACCTCACTGCGAACAGTCCTTCTGGCTTCTGCCCGGGCGCGTTGGATGCTCAAGCCTGACGAGTCGCGCGAGCGTCAAATACGCTGCTTACAAATCGAATTCGTGAACATCGACGAACAACGGAAGGCCTTTCAAACGGTGGCCCGTACAGCTGCCACTGAACAGTTGGAAGAGATGTCGAAGGACATACTCGCCGGTTTTGACCACCAATTAGCCCCGCTTCAATCTCGCGCGGACGATTTAGGTACCGAGTTGAGAAAGCCACCCGATACGTTGTCGATGTTGCGTGAGTTAGTCGCCGCTAAGGCAGCGGACGGATTCGTCGCACTGCACCTGTGGCGCATTGGATCATCGACCGCGCACGGCTACTACTGGTCGGACACTCAACGCCCGGATCCGCACCTGTTTGACGACAGCACCTTCGATATGGCTCTACATGCCGCTGCCCTGTTTGTGAGGCAGGCAATGGCAACCTATGAGCACCGAGCAGGGTTGGGCAGAGTGTAGAGCGCCGCGGGCTGGATCCAAATGGCCCGCCGTAGGCGGACGCCTGCAATAGCACGCACCCGAGGACGTGGGCACGCGACGAGACAATGCGTCGAGCAGGTAGGCCCCGCTGCAACGTGCGCCGCGAACGAAGTCGACCGAGGGGATCGCCGAGTGATATCTCCGTTGTCGAATATTGATGGTGGCACACTCCCAGCATGGATCGAATCACTGTCGAAGACGCATACCTTCGGAAGCTCGGCTTGGTCGTCTTCAATGTGGCAGCGATCGAAGGCATGCTCATCTACGATCTCGTTCGCTTCCGGCCCGTCGTGCCACCAGAACTGGATTTCATGACTTCGACCGGGATGCAGATCACCGCGATGACTACGCGAGGTGTCGGCGATTACCTTGTAGCGCATGCGGCTAAGTGCACCAACGCGAGGGTCTCCACTTATCTCGGCACCGGCGGTGCGCGGCTGATCGAGATCGCGCCGTCCCGTAATGCAATGCTCCACTCCCGGCCGGGCATTGACGGCACCGATCCAAGCCAGCCACTGCGTCTGCTTCGTATGGTGCCTAAGCCTGATTTCGATGACCCAGGCGTCATCAACGACGACTGGCTTGACGCTCTCGTCCGGAGACTCGGCGAGATCTATACCGAACTCGAACGGTTGCGCCCGCCATTTCAGGGGACCATCAGCCCTGACTAGAGCGCCACCTCTGCCGCGATGGTTGCGGCCTATCCATCACGCTTTAGACGATGAACAGTTCCGTGGCCCAAGAAGCGAACGGCGGCTCGGAATACGCTCGGGCGCGTATGCCTCACCAGGCAGGGCGCGAGCCGGAGGCGAGAGTGGCAGCCCCTTATACCTTCACCCCTTATAGATACACCCCGCACGACCATGTGCTGCACTATGGACTCATGACATACCCCGACCATCACGCCCGCGAGATGGCCAAGTGGGCTCACCACCGCCTAAATACTGAGCGAAAACTGTCCGAGGAGACCGAGCGTCAGGCTCTGGCCCGCTCGCCGGTTCAACGCGCCAAGTATGAGTCGTGCTCGTCTGCGTCGTCGAACTCTGCAATAGCGGCAGGTTCGAGCACCACTTCGCCGTCGTCGACCTCATCGTAGAAGTCCCTGATTTTACCGGTGTGTGCCGAGTCCCTCGTGGTACCAAGGGCCTGCAGAATATCTGCCCACATCTCTTGCGGCACAGTGCTGCGCACCGCGTCGATGATCCTATTCAGTTGAATCCTGATTTCTAGCAAGTTGGGCTGGCCGGCGCGAGAGTCGATAAGTGACTGAAGTCGGCTCGCGGCGAGGATGCCGGTGCTCACATCGACGCTGGTCTCCGAATCAACCAGACTTTCATAGCTTTTGGCCATCACGGTTTCTAGAAAGGCCATCGGTGTAATCGCGGTCGACACGCCTTCAACGAAGTCCACCTGATTTTCCTGAGCACGACGCTCCAGGATCTCCCGGTAGGTGGCCCTGGCTGCGTTCTGCACAGGAAAGTGCCGAGCGCAGTGGTTGCGTACGGAGTCGATCGTCACCTGATCGCGTTGGTCAAGTTTGGCGTTCTCGTCACCAAGAGCACGCACGACCATCGCATAACTTGTCCCAGTCGCGAGAAGGTTATTAACCTTTCCGCGTACATCGTCGTTGCGGCAGACTCGGCACCGAGGTTCTAGATGAAAGTGGTTGGTGGGGACCAGCGCCATCATCTCGATGGTGGGGTCTACACGGTCGACCACTGCGGCTACGGACATGGCGCCTCCTGATCAACGTCTGTATGTACAAGCGGTTCACTACTTAATGACCAAGAGGCGTTCCCTTACAGGGTCCAGACGCGAAATCTGGGCTTTCAGCGGTACATCCCCGTACTTCGGCACGGTGTCGGCCAGACGACCTCACCATCTGCTTGACGACCACTGGGGCCACGGCAATCGTGCAGGCGGCGCCGCAGGGGAACCGCCGGATTGATCAACCCCGTCTCCCGCCACGAACGACTGCCGCCGTCAGCGGAGTTTCGAACCTTTGACCTCACCCAGACCGCAAGCAGCGACCCGTGAACGAGTCGCGATATTCGCGGCCACATTCCTCGAGCACGGTGTCGACCAGAGGACCCCAATCCAAGTAAGCCTCAACGAAGAACTGCTCATTGTCGTCGTCGTCTGCGGTGGCAATGGCCGCGTAGAGCAGCTCCTTGCCGACTTCGGCGACCTCGAGGAGCTTCTCGGCGCTAGCCTTGCGGCCGTTAAGACGCCGCTTATCAATCGAATCGAGAAATACGCCAACCGGGAATTGGTCGCGCCGGTGACGCTCTCGGTCCGACCGGGCGAGCACCTCCAAGAGGTCCGGAGCGAGACCCCTTTCAATCGCGGCCTGATCCAGCTCCCGGCTCCTTCGCATGCCCTCTTCGAACTCCTGGTCGTTGCGCCGGAACCAAAACCGAATCCACTCCTGATGATGCTTCATTGTTCGTCTCCTAGATGTTTTCGATCATGTGGTTATTGAGTTGCGGTGCGGTGGGCGATCAGCCACCCGCCGCCCCGATACCTGACTGAGCGTCGCCAGTTCCTGGAGGCATCCATGGCCTTCACTTCGCAGGCGTGAAAGCTCATTCGGACTAGTCAGCAGGTACTCAGCGACTGCAGGCGCCGTGACGAGATTTCCCGCGCTGGTCAAGAGGCGCGCCCTATTCATTGAGCACCGCCCACTGCAGATTCACGCTCAATCGGCGCATCGAGCACCGCACTCCGACTCCCGATCATGTGGGGCGTCTCCGGCCAGACGATCTCGCGCGACCGTTCGATGACCACCGAGGCTCCGAAAGACTCGATCAGCCGCGCACGCCGTACTGCAGCGTCGCGGGTCCGGAAGACCTTGCTGGTGTCAGGCCACGAGAACTGGTCGCCGCCAACGGTGTTTCGATACCGCGGGCTCGGCGTCCAGCCACGAGGCGACCAACCCGCTAGGGGGACGTCATGCCACTCATTGCCCTCAGGCGAGTACCGCAGGTTAAGGACGGCGGCTCCACTGGGGTAAGCGGTGATGCGGACTCGGTACAGATATTCAGCCACGAGAGTTCCTTTCGTCGGGCAGGTGATGTAACAGTGATGGATACAGCGGTTCTTGCCGTTCGCGCCGGCTGGTTGGGGTCATATGACCCCAACCGCGCACCCCGTCAATGCCCTGCTGACCTGCAGCCAGGCCAGGTCAAGTCCACGGACGTGGTGTACGACGTCGTCGCGTGATTCTTCGATGTGATGGTTCAGGCGGTCAGTGCCGCGGGGGTGGCCTCCTGTTCGGTCGGGGTGTCGTTGACGGTGCGTGATTTG
>NZ_JACKUK010000041.1 GCF_025822765.1 Mycobacterium barrassiae
ACCAAGCACCCACAGGAGAGCCGGCGACACAGCGCCGGAAACCAACCACGGTCAAACACCCCCGGCCACCAGACAAGCTCAGACACCCCGTTCCGAGCTCACTCACGAAAGATCGAGGCTAGAGCAGCTCGGCCAATCGCGCGGCCTGCGTCGTCCATTGCCAGTTGTCGACCACCCAGCGCCGGCCCGCCGCACCCATCCGCGTCGCCCGGTCCGGGTCGGCGAGCAGGTCGCCGACGGCCGCCGCGATGTCGCCGACGTCCCAGCCGTCGACCACCAGGCCGGTCTCGTTCTCCAGCACGGTTTCCGGGGCCCCACCGGAGCGTCCGGCCACCACCGGCACTCCCGAGGCGGACGCTTCCAGGTAGACGATGCCCAGCCCTTCGACGTCGAGGCCCGCGCCACGGGTTCGGCACGGCATCGCGAACACGTCGGCCATCGCGTGGTGGGCGGGCAGTTCGTCGCCCGGCACACCGTCGGTGAACACCACGTCGTCGGACACCCCGAAGCTGTGCGCCAGGCGATGTAACGACGATCGGTAGGGGCCGCCGCCGACGATCACCAGCGCGGCGCCCGGGACGCGTTCCCGTATCGCGGGCAGCGCGCGGATCAACATGTCCTGGCCCTTGCGTGGCACCAGGCGGGACAGGCACACCACGACCGGCCGACTCCCCAGCCCGTAGCGGGCGCGCATCGCCGCGCGTGCCACCTCGTCCGGCGCGAACCTGTCGGTGTCGACGCCGGGCGGCAGGTGTTCGAGCGCGGCGCGCGGACCGAACGCCGACGCGAACCGCCCTCTGGTGTAGCGGCTGACGTACGTCACCGCGTCCGTACCGGTTCCGATGCGGCGCAAGGCAGTTCGCGCCAGCGGCAGCATCGACCAGCCCACCTCGTGGCCGTGTGTACTCGCGATCACCCGGCCGGCGCCGGCCTTGCGCGCCAGCGGCGCCATCAGCGCCAACGGTGCGGCCGCCCCGAACCACACGGTCTCGGCATTGTGGCGTTCGATGAGCTCTCGCATCCGCCCGGCGACGGACGGTTCGGGCAGCATCAGCGTGCCAGGGTGCCGCACCACCTCGTATTTGGCGGCCCGGTCGAACTCTTCGGCCCCCTTCCACTTCGGCGCGTACACCGTCAGCGTGTGGGCGCCCGCTTCGACCAGATGGTCCACCAGCTCCTGCAGATATGACTGGATGCCACCGCGTCGCGGCGGAAAATCGTTGGTGACCAACAGGACCCGAGTCATCGCCCGCCAGCCTCCGCCCACTGCCGCCATGCGGCCAGCAGATTGTCGACATCGGTTCCCAGGGTGTCCCGCACCGCGAGGCCGAGATCGGGATGGCCGTGTCCGCACGCCCGAAGGTAGAGCGCGCGCAGAGCGGGCTTCCCGTACGTGTCGGCCACGAATCGACTGAACCACCAGGCGCGGTCGTAGGCCAGCGAGCGCTCGGGTCCACTCAACTCGGCGTCGGTGGGAAGTCCCCGCTTGATCAACGCGGCCGCGTTCTCCGGCAGCGGTGTCGGCGGGCGAGCGACGAAGTCGGCGACCGCTTCGGTGAGCCACTGCGGCGCATCGGATGCGGTCTCGGCGCGCGCGCCGTAGTGGAAAAGCTCGTGGCGCAGGACGATTCGCAGCGCGGCGTCGTCCATTTGTGAGGCTCCGGGGGCGAACATGATGCGCTCGCCGGTGGTCGTGGCGGCGGTGTGGGCGTCGCCGCCGCCCACCGCAGCGAACTGGGCGTCCGTGCCCGCGGCCACGATGACGATCTCGCGCGGCCAGTCAGCGCCCCAGAACGCGGTGACGGCGTCGGCGGCATCGTCGAGTTGCCGCGAGATCCGGTGCAGCAGCGGCGCCGTGTGCCCGCCGAGACCGATCAGCCGCACAGTCCGACCGTCCCGCAGCGTCTGCGAGGTCGACGCCGACGTGGGTATGGTCAGCGATGCAGGCGTGGCGATCGGCGGGCCGGAGGGCGCGGATCCGGTGCCGCCCACGAGAAAGAGGGCGGTGATGAGTTCGGCGATCAACAACGCGGCGAGCGTGGTTCTGCTCTTCGCGCGCGAGCGTCGGTCCACTCCCCGCAGGCGCGGTTGCTGGACGGTCAGTAGCGGCGAACGTTGTAGATCGGCGCGTTGTCCACGGGGGCGACGCGCACCGGAGTGCCGTATGTCGACGCGTGCACCATCATTCCGTTGCCGATGTAGATGGCGGAGTGCGATGCGTCGGAGTAGTAGTTGACGACGTCACCGGGCTGCATCTGGTCGAGCGACACCGGAGATCCGCCGCTGGCCAGCGCCTGGCTGGAGTGCGGCAGTGAGATGCCGGCCTGCTGGAACGCCCACATCACGAGGCCGGAGCAGTCGAATGCGTTCGGGCCTGAGCCGCCCCACGAGTACGGCGAGCCGATGCGGCTCAGCGCGGCCTGGATGACGGTGGGGCCGTGACCGCCGGGCGCGGGAGCCATATCGCCTGGCGGTATGGCACCGGGAGGCTGCGGCGGCTGACCGACCCCGGGAGGTGCGGCCGCCAGGATCGCGGGGTCGTTCGGCTGCGGAGCACCCGGCGGGGGTGGCGGGGCCGCTGCCGGAACCGGCGGGACGGGTGGGATGGCGGCAAGCGCTTCGCGCTGCTGGGGCGTGAGGGCCTCGTACTGCGACTTGACGATCGCGATCTCGACCTGCAGCTTGCTCTGCTTGGACTGCAGGTCCGCGCGCACCGCGGCGGCCTGCTCGGCCGCGGTCTTCGCCTCGGCCGCCGACTTGGCAGACGCCGCCTCGGCAGCGGCGGCCTGCGCCCCGGCCTCGCGGTAGCTCTTCATCTGCGCCGATATCTGAGCGCCCATCACCCGCTGGATCGACATCCGCTCGATCAGGCCCTGCGGCGACGAGGCGGTCAGCAGCGCACTGAAGCCGTCCGGCCGGCCACCCATATATTGCGCGGCGGCGATGTTGTTGACCTGGGACTGGAACGACTCCAGTTTCGATTTGGCAGCTTCCAGCGCGCGGGCGTCGTCGGCGTGCTTGGCCTCGGCGGCCTTTTGAACGCCCAGCTTCTTGTCGAGATCCAGCTGCGCGGAATGCATGGCCTCGGTGGTTTGTTCGGCCTGCCGTGACAATTCATTGAGCTTCGCAAGCGCGTCGTCGGCGGGATCGGCCTGCACGTTCGCCGCGAGAAGTCCCCCGAACAGCAAAACTCCAGCTATCGCACTGATCGCGGGTCGCTTAAGGACACGAATGAACCAATGCGTGCGGTCGAGCCTCAAGATTTTGCGTCCTTACAACTGCCGAAACGAAGCCGTGTCGAGCTGCTTTAGGTCTCAGATAGGTTACGAAACGGCATCGCCCTTGTCCAACAGGAGACGTAAATTTAACAGTCGGCCCGAAAGTCGATAACGACCGCCCTCACCGGGGCGTGTCCTCACGCGACGCCGGAGTTATTGCCGCGGTGGATCGGAACGAGACGAAGCCGCGGTGCCAAGCCCACGTCAGCGAGCACCTCGAGCGCTCGGCGCTCATCGTCCAGCAAAGTTTCCGGCACGCCGAGCAACACGCTGACAACACAGTCTTCACAGCCGGGCCCCCGCACGGCGCAGTCGTCGCAGTCGATGGTGACCGTGCCCGAGTCGGGCGGTTCGTCGTATGTCATTTCGCAGTCCTCCTGCTTGATGTTGTCCGCACGGTATCGAGAGCCACCGACAAGTCATTTCCCTCGGCGTGGCAACCCATCGCCTGCCGCTGGTTGTCGGTCCAGTTCCCTACGGTCAGCGCATGGGCCAGCTGAGCTTCGCTGATGTCGATCCGCTGGCCGACCTCACATTGCGGGAGACCACCTTCGTCGTCGTCGACCTGGAGACCACGGGCGGCCGGGCCAGCGGCGAGAACCACGACGCCATCACCGAGATCGGCGCCGTCAAGGTGCGCGGCGGCGAGGTATTGGGAGAGCTGGCCACCCTGGTGGATCCCGGGCGCAGCATTCCGCCGCAGATCGTCGCGCTGACCGGCATCACCACCGCAATGGTGTGCGATGCGCCCAGGATCGAGTCGGTGCTGCCGTCGTTCCTCGAGTTCGCCCGCGGCGCCGTGCTGGTCGCCCACAACGCGGGTTTCGACATCGGGTTCCTGCGGGCGGCCGCCGAACGCGCGGACATCGCGTGGCCGCGACCGCCTGTGCTGTGCACCGTGCGCCTGGCGCGTCGGGTTCTCACCCGCGACGAGGCGCCCAGCGTGCGGCTGTCGGCGCTGGCCCGGCTGTTCGACGCGTCGACCACCCCCACCCACCGCGCCCTCGACGACGCCCGCGCGACCGTCGACGTACTGCACGGGCTCATCGAGCGCGTCGGCAACCAGGGTGTGCACACCTATCCCGAGCTGCGCGCGTACCTGCCCGACGTGTCCCCCGCCCAGCGCCGCAACCGGCAGCTCGCCGCCTCGCTTCCCCACCGGCCCGGCGTCTACCTGTTTCGTGGACCCGCGTCGGAGGTGCTCTACGTCGGGACCGCTGTCGACCTGCGTCGTCGCGTCAATCAGTACTTCAACGGTGCCGACCCGCGCACCCGGATCAAGGAGATGGCCTCGCTGGCCACCGCGGTCGACCACGTCGAGTGCGCCCATGACCTGGAGGCCGGCGTGCGGGAACTGCGGCTGCTCGCCGCGCACGCCCCGCCGTACAACCGCCGCTCGAAGTTTCCCCACCGGTGGTGGTGGGTGGTGTTGACCGACGAGCCGTTTCCGCGATTCTCCGCGGTGCGGTCACCGAAACACGACCACGCGATCGGGCCGTTTCGGTCCCGCGCCGACGCCGTGCAGACGGCGGAGCTGTTGGCCCGGTTCACCGGGGTGCGGACGTGTGCAGCGCGGCTCGGCCGGTCCGCGCTGCACGGTCCGCGGTGCCCTGAGCGCGAAGTCTCGCCGTGCCCCGCCCCGCGCGACATCGGCGCCGTCGAGTACGCCTCGGCGCCGCAACGCGCCAGGGACCTGATCGCGGGCGCCGACAGCCGGGTCCTCTCGGATGTGTTGTCGCACATCACCGATCTGGCGGACCGCGGCCGCTACGAAACCGCGGCGCGGTTGCGCGATCACGCCACCACCGCCATCGACGTGCTGTGGCGCGGTCAGCGGTTACGCGCGCTGGCCGACGTCAGCGAGTTGGTTGCGGCCCGCCCTGACGGGTCGGGCGGTTGGTCTCTCGCGGTGATCCGCCACGGGCAGCTGGCGGCCGCGGGGAACGCACCGCGAGGCGTTCCGCCGATGCCGGTGGTCGATGCGATATGCGCTGGCGCACAAGCGGTTCTGCCTTCGGAGGCGCCGCTCGGCGGTGCACTCGTCGAAGAGACCGCGCTCATTGCGCGCTGGCTCGCTCAGCCGGGCGTGCGGATCGTGCGCGCCGAATCCGGCTACGCCTCACCGGCGGGCGCTGCGGGCCGGTTCGCAGACTGGGCCTCGGCGGCGCGCTCGGCGCGGGTCGCAGCCGAACAACTCGCCGAGATCCGGTCCGACTCAGAGCTTCTGGCCGAACCCCACCCAACGCGCGAGCAACTTTTCCGCGGCACCGGAGTCGATGGTCTCGGCGGCCTTGGCCAGACCCGATTCCCACGCAGGCACCCACTTGGCGTCGCTGGCTAGCCCGGCGTGGGCCACCAGCGCCCCGGCCGCGTTGAGCACCACCGCGTCCCGCACGGCTCCCTTTGCCCCACCGAGCACTTCGCGCACCGATGCGGCGTTCGCCTCCGCGTCGCCGCCGACCAGTTCCGACAGTTCGGCGCGGGCGAACCCGAACGCCAACGGGTCGAAGGTCAACTTTTCGACGGTGCCCGCCTGAACGCGCCAGATGGTGCTCGTCGTGGTGGTCGTGAGTTCGTCGAGGCCGTCATCGCCATGCACCACCAGGACGCTGGACCGGCGCGAGGCGAACACACCCGCCATCACCTCGGCCAGCTCCGCCCATGCACAACCGATCAGACCGGCCCGCGGCGACGCCGGATTCGTCAGCGGGCCAAGCAGATTGAACACCGTCGGGACGCCGATCTCGCGACGCACCGCCCCGGCATGCCGATACGACGGGTGGAACTGCGGCGCGAAGCAGAAGCCGATGCCGACCTCGGCCACACAGCGCGCGACGTCCTCGGGGCCGAGGTCGATACGCACCCCGAGCGCCTCGAGCGTGTCGGCGCCACCCGACAGCGACGACGCGGCCCGGTTGCCGTGTTTGACCACCGGCACCCCGGCGGCGGCCACCACGATCGCCGCCATCGTGGACAGGTTCACGGTGTTGGAACCGTCGCCCCCGGTGCCGACCACGTCGACGGTCTCGATGCCGATCGTCTCGGTCGGGACGCGCCGCGCATGTTTGAGCATGGTGTCGGCCAACTCGGCGACCTCTGCGGGCGTCGGGCGCTTCATCTTCATCGACACGCCGAAGGCGGCGATCTGTGCCGGCGTGGCCGTGCCGGTCATGATCTGGTCCATCGCCCAGCTGGCTTGTCCCGGCGCAAGCGCCTGACCTGTGGTTAAGCGGCCGAGGATCTGCGGCCACGTGGGCGAGTCACCGGAAGTCACGCGCTGATTATGACTAATTGCTCACCCGGGTGGAGTTCAACAACTACAAAGCGTCATACTTGCTCCTGTGACGAGCGCTGTAGGCACCTCGGGGACCGCTATCACGTCGCGAGTTCATTCACTGAACCGACCCAACATGGTCAGTGTTGGCACGATCGTGTGGCTCTCCAGCGAGTTGATGTTCTTTGCCGGACTGTTCGCGATGTATTTCACGGCCCGCTCGCAGGCCGGTGGCGACTGGCCGCCCCATCCCACCGAGCTGAACCTGGTACAGGCGGTTCCGGTCACGCTGGTGCTGATCGCCTCGTCGTTCACCTGCCAGATGGGCGTGTTCGCCGCCGAGCGCGGAGACGTGTTCGGGCTGCGCCGCTGGTACGTCATCACCTTCCTGATGGGCCTGTTCTTCGTGCTCGGGCAGGGCTACGAGTACATCCAGCTCGTGCACGAGGGCACCACGCTGTCCAGCAGCGCTTACGGGTCGGTGTTCTACCTGGCCACCGGCTTCCACGGCCTGCACGTCATCGGCGGTCTCGTCGCCTTCGTCCTGCTGCTTGCACGCACGCGGATGAGTAAGTTCACCCCCGCTCAGGCCACGGCTGCGATCGTCGTGTCGTACTACTGGCACTTCGTCGACATCGTGTGGATCGCCCTGTTCGCCGTTATTTACTTCGTCCGATGATCGGTTCACCGATGCGTTCGATGACCGGCTCACCGATGCGTCCGAAGAGAAGGGGTTCGATGACCGAGAAGGCCACCGAAACCGGCAAAGCGACAGTGAAGCGTCGTCGCCTGCGCCGCCGACTGTCAGCAGCCATGCTCCTGCTCCTCGGGCTGGGGCTTGCCGGCGGCCTGGCCGCCACGCTGACGCCGACGCCCCAGGTCGCTGTTGCCGACGAGTCCCAGTCGGCGTTGTTGCGCACCGGCAAGGAGCTGTTCGACACGTCGTGCGTCACCTGCCACGGCGCGAACCTGCAGGGTGTGGCCGATCGCGGGCCCAGCCTCATCGGCGTCGGCGAGGCCGCCGTGTACTTCCAGGTGTCCACCGGCCGCATGCCCGCCATGCGCGGTGAGGCCCAGGCCCCGCAGAAGCCCCCGCAGTTCGACGAGGCGCAGATCGACGCGATCGGCGCGTACGTGCAGGCCAACGGCGGCGGACCCGTCGTCCCGCGCGACGAGAACGGCGCCATCGCCAACGAATCCCTGCTGGGCAATGACGTCGCCCGCGGCGGCGATCTGTTCCGGCTCAACTGCTCGTCATGCCACAACTTCACCGGCAAGGGTGGCGCATTGTCGTCCGGCAAGTACGCACCCGACCTGTCCGGGGCCAACCCGGCGCAGATCTACACCGCGATGCTGACCGGACCGCAGAACATGCCCAAGTTCTCCGACCGGCAGCTGACGCCGGAAGAGAAGAAGGACATCGTCGCCTACGTCCGGATGGCCACCACGGCCCCTGACCCCGGCGGCTACGGCCTTGGCGGCTTCGGACCGACGTCCGAGGGCATGGCGATCTGGATTATCGGCATAGTGGCCGTGGTCGTCGTGGCCCTGTGGATCGGAGCACGAGCATGAGCGACGGTGAAGTGAAGGGAACCGACACCCCGGGCCAGCAGGGCGTGCCTGGACAGCCGACCGACGCCGAACTCGCCGCGATGTCGCGTGAGGAGCTCCTGGAACTCGGCGGCAAGCTCGACGGTGTCGAGATCGTCTACAAGGACGACCGGTGGCCCGTCGCCGGCACCAAGGCCGAGAAGCGCGCCGAGCGGCTCGTCGCGTACTGGCTTATGCTGGGCGGCCTTTCGGGCCTGGCCCTGCTCGTGGTCTTCATCTTCTGGCCGTGGGAGTACAGGAGCGGAGCCGACCCCGACCATCTCTGGTACGACCTCGCCACACCGCTGTACGGGTTGACGTTCGGGCTCTCGATCCTGGCCATCGGCGTCGGGGCGGTGCTGTATCAGAAGAAGTTCATCCCCCAGGAGATTTCGATCCAGGAGCGCCATGACGGCAGCTCCCCCGAGATCCAGCGGAAAACGGTCGTCGCGAACCTCTCCGATGCGCTGGAGTCATCGACCATCAAGCGGCGCAAGCTGATTGGTCTGTCGCTCGGGGCGGGGCTCGGCGCGTTCGGTCTCGGCACGCTGGTGGCGTTCGCGGGTGGCCTCGTCAAGAACCCGTGGAAGCCGGTCGTGCAGACCGCCGAGGGCAAGAAGGCCGTGCTGTGGACCTCCGGATGGACTCCGCGCTACCCCGGCGAGACCATCTACCTCGCCCGTGCCACCGGCAACGGCACCTACGCCAAGATGCGCCCCGAGGACATCGATGCCGGTGGCATGGAAACGGTCTTCCCGTGGCGGGAGTCCGACGGCGACGGCACGACCGTCGAGTCACACCACCGGCTCTCCGAGATCACGATGGGCGTGCGTAACCCCGTCATGCTGATCCGTATCAAGCCGGTCGACATGCCGCGGGTGGTCAAGCGGAAGAACCAGGAGAGCTTCAACTTCGGCGACCTGTTCGCGTACACCAAGGTGTGCTCGCACCTCGGTTGCCCGTCGTCGCTCTACGAGCAGCAGACCTACCGCATCCTCTGCCCGTGCCACCAGTCGCAGTTCGATGCGCTGCATTTTGCGAAACCCATATTCGGTCCGGCTGCGCGCGCGCTGGCGCAGTTGCCCATCACCATTGATCAGGATGGATACCTGGTCGCCAACGGCGACTTCATCCAGCCCGTCGGCCCGGCATTCTGGGAGCAAACAAATTGAGTCCGAAACTGCCAAAACCCCCGAGCCTGGCCGAGATTGCGGCGGGTCAGGGCAACGCAATCGATTCGCGCTACCACCCGTCGGCGGCGGTACGCCGGCAGCTGAACAAGGTGTTCCCCACCCACTGGTCGTTCCTGCTGGGTGAGATCGCGCTGTACAGCTTCATCGTGCTGTTGATCACCGGCGTGTATCTCAGCTTGTTCTTCGACCCGTCGATGGCCGAGATCGTCTACGACGGCGTGTATCAGCCGTTGCGCGGCATCGAGATGTCCAAGGCGTACGCGTCCACCCTCGACATCAGCTTCGAGGTGCGCGGCGGCCTGTTCGTCCGCCAGGTCCACCACTGGGCGGCACTGTTGTTCGCCGCGTCGATCATGGTGCACCTCGCCCGCATCTTCTTCACGGGCGCGTTCCGCCGCCCACGCGAGGCGAACTGGGTCATCGGCTCCCTGCTGCTGATTCTGGCGATGTTCGAGGGCTACTTCGGCTACTCGCTGCCCGACGACCTGCTCTCGGGTATCGGCCTGCGGGCGGCGTTGAGCTCCATCACGCTGGGCATGCCGGTGATCGGCACATGGCTGCACTGGGCGCTGTTCGGCGGTGACTTCCCCTGCGGCGGCGTGGGATACCAGTGCGCCCAGGACGGCTACTGGCTCCCCCGGATGTACTCACTGCACATCCTGCTTATTCCGGGAATCATCCTGGCGCTCATCGGTATTCACCTCGCGCTGGTGTGGTTCCAGAAGCACACCCAGTTCCCCGGCCCCGGACGTACCGAGACCAACGTCGTCGGTGTGCGGGTCATGCCGGTGTTCGCCGTCAAGTCGGGCGCGTTCTTCGCGATGACGACCGGCATCCTCGGCCTGATGGGCGGTCTGCTGCAGATCAACCCAATTTGGCAACTGGGACCGTACAAGCCGTCACACGTGTCGGCAGGCAGCCAGCCGGACTTCTACATGATGTGGACAGAAGGCCTGGCCCGTATCTTCCCCGCCTGGGAGTTGTACTTCCTCGGCCACACCGTGCCTGCACCGGTCTGGGTCGCGCTGATCATGGGCCTGGTGTTCATGCTGCTGCCCGCGTGGCCGTTCCTGGAGAAGAAGTTCACCGGCGACGACGCACACCACAATCTGCTGCAGCGTCCGCGAGATGCACCGGTGCGCACCGCAATCGGCGCCATGGCGATCGCGTTCTACATGGTGCTGACGCTGTCGGCGATGAACGACGTCATCGCGCTGAAGTTCCACATCTCGCTGAACGCGACGACGTGGATCGGACGTATCGGCATGGTCATCGTGCCGGCGATCGTCTACTACATCGCCTACCGGTGGGCCATCGGACTGCAGCGCAGCGACCGCGCGGTGCTCGAGCACGGCATCGAGACCGGCATCATCAAGCGACTGCCGCACGGTGCCTACATCGAGCTGCACCAGCCGCTCGGCCCGGTCGACGAGCACGGTCACCCAATTCCGTTGGAATACCAGGGTGCAGCGGTGCCCAAGCGGATGAACAAGCTCGGCTCCGCGGGCGCTCCCGGCTCGGGCAGCTTCCTCACCGCCGACCCGCTGTCGGAGCACGAGGCACTCGCCGAGGCCGCGCATTCCGCGGAACGCAAGGCGCTCACCGCGCTGCGCGAGCACCAGGACCGCAACGTCACCTCAAACGGCGAGACGAACGGGCATCACTGAGCGAAGCCGGACGCCGCCCCACCGGGGCGGCTCCGGCTTACGCATATCCGCCTTCACGTTCGTTTCCAGTGGTCGTTGTGCGTCCGACCCGTTCTCGCGGTGGGACACAGCGGGTTACGCCCGAACGTAGAACATCACCGGCCGGCCAAGGAGATCGCCCTGCCGGCGCCCGAAAGCAGCTCTCGCCACGCCTTCCCGCCGTACAAGCCTCTCTGCTACGCGGCACCCGGCCCGTCTTAGAGGCTTTCCTGGTCTTCCAGCAGGGTGCGCAACTCACGTAGGAAGAACCATGGGATGGCCGGCATCGCCACTGTGACGAGTCCCGCCAAGACCAGGAAAACCCATGCGGCAGTGTCGCTTTCGACGGCCAACAGATAGGTCGCCACGCCGACCGCCACCACGGCGATGCCGATCGCGCACGCGATCAACACGGCGCAGCGCAGCCATACCTGGTCGATGGCCGCCACCAGCGGGGCGGGCAGCGACGTGCTGTGCGTGACCGCTGCCGCATAGCCGGGCCCGGAGTGGATGCGGCCCGACGTCGTCTCCGAGATCCGCAACTTCTCGGTCGGCAACTGGTCACCGTGGCCGCTCTCCTGCCATCGCCCCGGCGCCTGCCGTGGCGCAGGGCGGCCGGCTGCTTCGGCATCGGCCATCGCGTCACGGCGCGCCCGAATCAAAAGGGGCACTGCGCCGATGATCACCGCGGCGGACACCGCGATCACGACGTAGAGCAACCAGGGAGTGCCCGCCTCACCCGACGACTCCTGATGGGCGGTGCCCAGATCGACCAAGGCCACGATGGCCGCGGCGATGGCACCCAGCGCCGCGAGCCAGATCGCCGCGCAGGCGCCGAGGAGGATGCGGTCGGTGCGATCGAGCTCGCCGGGATCCAGGCCAGGGCGCACCCTCAGTCCCCCCAAGGTATCGGTGCCGTAGGGCATCTAGCAGGCCGTCTGTGCGGAGTTGTTGGTGTTGGAGGACAGCACGGTGCCATCGCTGGTGGTGATCGAGCAGTTCAGCCTGCTCACCAGGAACAGGCTGGACGCCTGCACCGAACCCACTTCGGACTGCGAGATGGGCGTCACCGTCAGCGACCACGGGATGTAGACGTTGCGCTGTGTCCGGCTCCGGCCCGACGCGTCGATGTAGGTGACCGTGATGATGTCGCCGGGCGCCTTCGTCCCGGTCACCGAGTAGGTCACCTGACGTGGGCCGGCGCGCGTCGTGGTCGGTGGGGGCGGCGGCGGGGTCTCCGGCGGCGGAGGCGGCGCCTCCGTGGGTGGCGGCGGAGGCGGCTCCGGCTCCTGCGTGACCGTCACGGTCTCCGGCGGCGGCGGGGGTGGTTCCTCCGTGGTCGGAGGCGGCGGAGGCGGCGGTGGCGGCGTCGTCGTGGTGATCTCGTCCTGCACCGGTGGCGGTGGGGGCGGAGTGCTCGTCGTGGTGTCCGGCTTCGCCAGGTTGCTGGTGTCGGAGCGGGTCACCAGGACCGACACGGAGACCACCAGCGCGATGGCGGCGATGATGGCGACCACCCCGACGACCCACGGCCACCGCGGCGGCTCGGGCTGTACATAGTTGTCGCGGTCGTAGGGCTCGTACTTGTCGTAGTCGTACAGACCGGCGTCCGCGGGCACGTAGGGACCGCTGGTGAAGTGCTCGGATTCCGGTGCCGAGTAGGCCTGCGAGAAGGTGCCGGGTTCGCTGCTCTCCGGCCCGCCGAGGCTGTCGCCCGGTTCCTGACCCGGCAGATCGGCCCCTTCAGGGCCCGGGGGGTTCGGCCCGCTCATTTACGCCTATCCTTCTTGACTCCATGCCCCGGCAACACTACCTAAACACCTGGTCCGGATGAATATCGGCGCACGTGTTGCGGGCGAAGTAGTGCCCCTATTGTGACCTTGCGCCGGGCCGTGTCGCCAACGGCAGGCGTCAGTGCTTCTCGGGGCCGGTGTAGTACTCGAACACCAGGCCGCCGACCGTCGTCAGGACGAAGCAGCCACCGGCCACGATGAGCCACGGGAGCCAGAGGGCCACGCCGACCGCGGTGACCGACGCCGACAGCGCGATGAAGATCGGCCACCAGCTGTGCGGGCTGAAAAAGCCCAGCTCGCCGGCGCCGTCACTGATCTCGGCGTCCTCGTAGTCCTCGGGGCGGGTGTCCAGGCGCCGGGCCACGAACCGGAAGAACGTGCCCGTGATCAACGTCAGACCCGCGGTGAGGACCAAGGCCGTCGTACCGGCCCACTCCACGCCGCCGTACTGGAACATCTGTGTCAGCACGGCGTAGACCACCGCAGACAGGATGAAGAACGCGGTCAGGAACTCGAACAACCTGGCTTCGATATGCATGTGGTGTCCCTACTTGCTGGCCTGCGTTACCTGGGGCGCCTGCTCGCCGCGCCGGGTGTCGAACGGCTTCGTGGTGACGGCCAGCGGCGGCTGGTTGATGGCCTGCAGCGCCTCTGCGTTGGTCTTGCCGTCGATGCGCTGCTCCAGATACGCCTTGAAGTCGTTGGGCGACACCACTCGCAGCTCGAAGTTCATCATCGCGTGATACGTGCCACACATCTCCGTGCACCGTCCGACGAACGCGCCGTTCTGGTTGATCTCGGTGATCTGGAAGCGGTTGTCGGAGTTGTTCGGCTCGGGGTTCGGCAGCACGTCGCGCTTGAACAGGAACTCCGGCACCCAAAATCCGTGAATGACGTCTGCTGAGGCGATCTGGAATTCGATGCGCTTACCCGACGGCACCACCAGGACCGGGATCTCGGTGGACGTGCCGAGCGTCTCGACCTTGTCGAAGTTCAGGTACGAGCGGTCCTCGGGGTTCTTGCCCGCGATGGCCCCGAACTCGCCGCCGTGCTCACCCTCGACGCCCTCCGGCCCGGATGCCACGGCCTCTTTGCGCTCGGGGTCGGCGCCCTCGAAGCTGAACGTGCCGTCGGCGTAGTTCACGTTCTGGTAGCCGAACTTCCAGTTCCACTGGAATGCGGTGACGTCGATGGTCACCTCGGGATTGGGCTCCTTGTGCAGCATCTTCTCCTGCACCACGACGGTGAAGTAGAAGAGCACGGAGATGATCAGGAACGGCACGACCGTGAGAACCAGCTCCAGCGGCATGTTGTAGCCGAACTGGCGCGGCAGCTCCGTGTCGCCCTTCTTGTGGCGGTGAAACGCCGAGGTCCAGAAGATCAGGCCCCACACGATCGCACCAACGACCAGCGAGGCGATCACCGAGCCGATCCACAGCTCACGGTTTAGATGCGCCTCCGGGGTGATGCCGCGGGGCCAGCCCAGGCCCAGTACCTCGGACCAGTCACACCCGCTGAGCAGCACCGTCATGCTGCCGAGTACGACTGATAACGCCACCACCTTCACACCGCGAGGTGTCACGCTGGCGCCTCCTAGAAGTCGGAACAGAAAGCCGAATACTACGCAGCGTAGACCACCCCCGGACGCAGGTCGCGACACACTCCCACATACGGGTGTTCCTGCCCTCCGCGACCGCCCTCCGCGACGAATTGGGCATACTGGCGCGGTGTGCGGACTACTGGCTCTGGTTACCGACCCGTCCGCTGAGAACTCCACGGATCTCGTAGCGGCGGTGTCGGGCGCGTCGCACCTGATGCGCCACCGCGGGCCCGATGAACCGGGCACGTGGGCGGACGACACGGTGCGCCCGACCACGGTGCTGGGGTTCAACCGGCTGTCCATCATCGACATCGCACACAGCCACCAGCCGCTGCGCTGGGGCCCGCCGGAGTCCCCCGACCGCTACGCCCTGGTGTTCAACGGCGAGATCTACAACTACCTCGAGCTGCGCGAGCAACTTCGCGTCGACCATGGCGCCGTGTTCGCCACCGACGGTGACGGCGAGGCGATCGTCGCCGCCTACCACTACTGGGGCACCGCGGCGCTGACCCGGCTGCGCGGCATGTTCGCGTTCGCCTTGTGGGACACCGTCGAGGGTGAATTGTTCTGCGCCCGTGACCCTTTCGGCATCAAGCCGCTCTACATGGCCACCGGCGCCGGCGGCACCGTCTTCGGCAGCGAGAAGAAGTGCCTGCTGGATCTCGCGGCGATCGTCGGGATCGACCTCGGCATCGACGAACGCGCGGTGCAGCACTACACGGTGCTGCAGTACGTGCCCGAACCCGAGACCCTGCACCGCGGCATCCGTAGGCTCGAATCCGGCAGTTACGCGCGGGTGCGGCCAGGAAAACCGCCCGAGGTGACGCGGTATTTCACACCGCGGTTCGCCGCCGTGCCCTTCCCCGCCCGATCGGACACCGCCGGTGAACGCGCCCGCTACGACGAGATCACCGCGGTATTGGAAGACTCGGTGGCCAAGCACATGCGCGCCGACGTCACCGTGGGCGCGTTCCTGTCCGGCGGCATCGACTCGACCGCGATCGCGGCGCTCGCCATGCGGCACAACCCGCGGTTGATCACGTTCACCACCGGCTTCGAACGCGAGGGCTACTCCGAGGTCGACGTGGCCGTCGCATCGGCCGAAGCCATCGGCGCGCGGCACGTGACGAAGGTGGTCAGCCAGGCGGAGTTCGTCGACGCGCTGCCCGAAATCGTCTGGTATCTCGACGAACCCGTTGCCGACCCGGCGTTGGTCCCGCTCTTCTTCATCGCCCGCGAAGCCCGTAAGCATGTCAAGGTGGTGCTCTCCGGTGAGGGCGCCGACGAACTCTTCGGCGGCTACACGATCTACCGGGAGCCGTTGTCCCTGCGCCCCTTTGACTATCTGCCTCGGCCGGTGCGGCGTTCGCTGGGCCGGGCGTCCCGGCCGCTGCCCGAAGGTCTGCGCGGCAAGAGCCTGCTGCACCGCGGATCGCTGACCCTCGAGGAGCGCTACTACGGCAATGCGCGCAGCTTCTCCGACGCACAGCTGCGCGCGGTACTGCCCGGCTTCCGCCAGGAATGGACCCACACCGACGTCACTGCGCCGGTCTACGCCGCCTCTCAGGGCTGGGACCCCGTGGCCCGGATGCAGCACATCGACCTGTTCACCTGGCTGCGCGGAGACATCCTGGTCAAGGCCGACAAGATGACGATGGCCAACTCGCTGGAGCTGCGTGTGCCGTTCCTGGATCCCGAAGTGTTCGCGGTGGCGTCACGTCTTCCGCTGGACCAGAAGATCACCAGGACCACGACGAAGTTCGCGCTGCGCCGCGCGTTGGAGCCCATCGTGCCCGCGCACGTGCTCAACCGGCCGAAGCTGGGCTTCCCGGTTCCGATCCGTCACTGGCTGCAGGCCGGCGAACTCCAGGATTGGGCGTACCGGACGGTCGCCAACTCGCAGGCGGGCGAGCTGATCGATCTCACCGCGGTCACCCGGATGCTCGACGAACACCGAAGCGGCGTAAGCGATCACAGCCGACGGCTGTGGACGGTACTGATCTTCATGCTGTGGCACGCCATCTTCGTCGAGCGCAGCGTGACCCCACAGATCAGCGAGCCGACGTACCCCGTCCAGCTGTAATCACTTGAGCGCGTTGGCGATTTCCGCGCCCGCCTCGGCACCGTAGGCGTCGGTCAGCCGCTGCACCGCCTCCTCGCGGTCCCAGCTCCACTCCTGCGGTCCGGGTGCCTCGAAGACGAGAACGGCGACCAGCGACGCCAGCTGAGCCGAGCGCTCGTAACTCAATCCTGCGCTGCGGCCCGTGAGGAAACCTGCGCGGAATGCGTCGCCGATACCGGTCGGGTCGGCCTGATGCTTCTCCGGGACGACGTCGACGTGGATGAACGTGCCGTCCTTGCTGACCAGGTCGACGCCCTTGGGGCCCAACGTCGTGACACGCAGCCCGATCTGGCTCATCACCTGCGCCTCGGACCAACCGGACTTCTGCAGCAGCAGGTCCCACTCGTAGTCATTGGTGAACAGATATGTCGCGCCGTCGATGAGCTTGCGGATCTCCTCACCCGACAGCCGGGCCAGCTGCTGGCTGGGGTCGGCGGCGAACGCCAGGCCGAGCTTGCGGCACTCCTCGGTGTGCAGGAACATCGCCTCGGGGTCGTTGGCGCCGACGATCACCAATTCCGGTGTGCCAACCCGCTTTACGACATCGGCGAGGCTGATGGTGCGCGCCTCCGACATGGCTCCGGGATAGAAGGAGGCGATCTGCGCCATGGCGTCGTCGGTGGTGCACACGAACCGGGCCGTGTATGCGGAATCGGAGACGAGCACGCTCTCGGTGTCCACGCCCGCCGACTCGAGCCACGAGCGGTAGTCGTCGAAATCCTTTCCGACGGCGCCGACCAGCGTCACGTCTCCACCGAGAACTCCGATCGCGTAGGCCATGTTGCCCGCGACGCCTCCACGATGGATGACCAGATCGTCGACCAGAAAGCTCAGCGACACCTTCTGCAGGTGTTCGGGCAGCAGTTGTTCGGAGAATTTTCCGGGGAACCGCATCAGATGGTCGGTCGCAATTGATCCGGTCACCGCAATCGTCACGGAACGTCACCCTTCATTATTTAAGCCGTCTAGGTAAATCTTACCGATCGGGCCACGCGCGCGAGGTGCGCTAACCTGCGTACGAGTACCCGCTGGGTCACTGTAGACAGACCACTTCTGACACACACTTTTGGGGAGCAAATACATGTCCGGTCCGTACCCGCCCGAATATGGCGCCGGACCGGTCGCCCCGCAAATGTATCCGGAGACAGGTCCGCAGCCGTTCCCGCAAGAGCCCTACCCGCAGACCTATCCGGGGATGCTCCCGCCGCCGGTGCCGTACCCGAAAAAGCGACGCTGGCCCTTGCTCGTGGGCCTGCTCGCGATCGTGGCGGTCGCGGCGGTAGTGGCGGGGATCGTGTTCGCCACTCGCGGCAACGATGGCACCTCGGCCGGATCGGCCACGCTGACCGACGCGTCGGCCAAGGCGGCGATCCAGGAGTACCTGGACGCGATGACGAACGGCGACGACGAGACGGTCGCCCGGCACACGTTGTGCGGCCTGTTCGATGCGGTCAAGGAACGCCGCTCCGATATGGCGCTGGCCAACCTGGCCAGTGACGCCTTTCGCCAGCAGTACGGGCGCGCGGAAGTGACCTCGATCGACAAGATCGTGATGTGGTCGCCGAATCAGGCGCAGGTGCTGTTCACCATGCAGGTCGAGCCGTCGAACAGCTCACGCCGCGGTCAGCCGCGACCCAAGGGCGAACAGCAGGCCGTCGCGCAACTGCTCACGCAGGGTGACGAGGTGCTGGTCTGCTCGTATCTGCCGCGGACCGCGGGTCAGTACTGACTCAGTTGAACGAATCGCCGCAGGCGCAGGACCCGGTGGCGTTCGGGTTGTCGATCGTGAAGCCCTGCTTCTCGATGGTGTCGACGAAATCGATGACGGCGCCCTCGACATACGGTGCGCTCATCCGGTCGATCGTCAACGTCACGCCACCGAACTCGGCGGTCACGTCGCCGTCCAGAGTGCGGTCGTCGAAGAACAGGTTGTAGCGCAGTCCGGCGCAGCCACCCGGCTGCACGGCGATACGCAGGGCCAGATCGTCACGGCCCTCTTGATCGAGCAACGCCTTGGCCTTGGCGGCGGCGGCATCGGTCAGCCTCGCGCCATGGGTGGCGGTTGCCGTCTCATTTTGCAGGGCCGACTCTCCCTGAACAGTCATTACGTCTCCTGTATGGCCTCATCAACGTGCGGCGTACTACGTCAACGGTACCTTGTCCCGGCCCTATTCCCGAGTTTGTCCCCAGGTCCCGGCGGGGCCGCCGACGGCCGGAAGTAACCTGACAGGCGTGAACTTGCTGGGCCGAAAGAAAGACACCGCGCGGACACCGGATTCGGATGTGGCCGAAGACACCGCCGAGACCGGCCGCGAGGGCGCTGAGAACGCGGCTGGAGAGGCTCGGACCACCGCCCCCAAGGGCCGGCCGACTCCCAAGCGCAAGGAGGCCGCCCGCAAGCGCGGCCCGGTGGCGCCTGCCCCGATGACTGCTGCGGAGGCGCGCAAACGTCGCAAGGAGATGCGCTCGAAGCTGACCCGCGAGGAGCGCAAGGCCGACAAGCTGGCCCGCCGCGCGGAGATGTCGGAACGCCGCGAGAAGATGATGGCCGGCGAGGACGCCTACCTGCTGCCGCGGGACAAAGGACCGGTTCGCCGCTACGTCCGCGACATCGTCGACTCCCGCCGTAACGTCCTGGGCCTGTTCATGCCCGCGGCGCTGGTGCTGATCTTCGTGATGCTCTCGGTGCCGTCGGTCGCGGTGCAACAGCTCATCTCCCCCGCGATGCTGGTGCTGGTCCTCATCATGGTGATCGACGGGTTCATCCTGGGTCGCAAGGTCAATCGCATGGTCGATGCGAAGTTCCCCGACAACACCGAAACCGGTTGGAAGCTGGGCTTTTACGCATCCAGCCGCGCATCGCAGCTGCGTCGGATGCGCGCACCCCGGCCGCAGGTGGAACGCGGCGCCAAGGTCGACTGACCCCAGTGCGCATCCTGGTGCTCGGCGGCATCCGGTCAGGCAAGTCCCAATGGGCGGAGACGGCGATCGCCGAATTGGTAGACGACACGGCAGCTGTCCGTTATCTCGCCACCGGCCCGGTCCCAGACGCCGACGCCGAGTGGTCGGCGCGGGTGGAGGCGCATCGTCGACGCCGGCCCGCCGGCTGGACCACCGTCGAAACCGCAGACGTCGCAACGCAGTTGCGCGCTGATGGCACCACGGCAACCGTCGTCGACGACGTCGGCGCCTGGCTGACCGCGGCGATGGATCGGGCCGGCGCATGGACCGGCGGTTCCGTATCGGCGGACGTCGATGACCTGGTCGAGGCTGTGGCGTCGTTCGGTTCCCCGCTGGCGCTCGTCTCGCCCGAGGTCGGGCTCACGGTGGTACCCGCGACGGAGTCGGGTCGACGGTTCGCCGACGAACTCGGCACGCTCAACCAACGGCTGGCCGCGGTGTGCGATCGTGTGGTGCTCGTCATCGCAGGCCAGCCCGTCACCGTCAAGGACGCCGCCCGGTGACCGACTTCGCACCCGTCTCCCCGCCCGACCCGGATGTCGCGGTCGCGGCCCGGGCCCGTCACGACCGGCTGACGAAACCGTCGCGGTCACTGGGCAGACTCGAGGACCTGTCGGTATGGGTGGCGTCGTGTCAGGGCGTCTGTCCGCCGCGCCAGTTCGAGCGGGCGCGGGTCGTGGTGTTCGCCGGCGATCACGGCGTCGCGGCCGCGGGGGTCTCCGCATATCCGGCGGAGGTCACCGCCGCCATGGTGGCCAATTTCGATGCCGGCGGCGCCGCCATCAACGTCCTCGCCGAGGCGGCGGGCGCGACCGTGCGGGTGATCGACATCGCCGTGGACGTCGACGAACCCCTCACCCCGTCGATCGGCACCCACAAGGTCCGCCGCAGCAGCGGCGACATCTCCGTCGAGGACGCGCTTAACGACGACGAGGTCGCCGCGGCCATCGACGCGGGACGCCGAATCGCCGACGAGGAGGTCGATTCGGGCGCGGACCTCCTGATCGCCGGTGACATGGGTATCGGAAACACCACGCCCGCAACGACTCTGATCGCCGCACTGACGGATTCGGAGCCGGTGGCCGTGATCGGTCGCGGCACCGGCGTCGACGACGCGGGCTGGGCCCGCAAGACCGCCGCGATCAGGGACGCACTGTTCCGCAGCCGCGCCGCGTCGGGCGATCCCGTTGCGCTGCTGCGGATCTGCGGCGGCGCCGACCTCGCGGCGATCGCGGGGTTCTGCGCGCAGGCTGCGGTGCGGCACACACCGCTGCTTCTCGACGGCGTGGTGGTGACGGCGGCGGCACTGGTGGCCGAGCAACTCGCGCCGGGTGCCCGGCAGTGGTGGCAGGCCGGCCATCGGTCTACGGAACCGGCGCATGCACAGGCGCTGAGCTGGCTGGACCTCGAGCCCATCGTCGATCTGCAGATGCGACTCGGCGAGGGCACCGGCGCGGCGATAGCGCTGCCGATCGTGCGTGCCGCGGTGGCCACCCTGTCGTCGATGGCGACGTTCGACGAGGCCGGTGTCCCCCACCCCACCGAAGAACGGTGACCCCGCGGTGATCCGCTCGCTGGCCGCGGCGTTGGCGTTCGGGACCGTGCTGCCGGTGCGCTCGTCTGCACCGTTGGGACGGGGCGCGTTGACGGCACTTCCGCTGGTCGGGCTGGCGCTCGGGGCCGCGGCGGCCGCGACCCTGTGGGCTTCTCAGTGGGCATTCGGGCCGTCGAATCCGTTGGGTGGCGTGCTCGCGGTCGCCGTGTTGCTGCTCGCCACCCGCGGCCTGCACGCCGACGGACTGTCGGACACCGTCGACGGACTGGGCTGCTACGGCCCGCCGGCACGCGCGCTGGAGGTGATGCGCGACGGGTCGGCGGGCCCGTTCGGCGTCGCGGCGCTGGTGGTCGCGCTGCTGGCGCAGTCGTTCGCGTTCACGGGCGGCACCGCGATCGGCGTCATCGTCGCGGTGGCGGCGGGGCGGGTGGCGG
This sequence comes from Mycobacterium barrassiae, assembly GCF_025822765.1. Classification (GTDB taxonomy): domain Bacteria; phylum Actinomycetota; class Actinomycetes; order Mycobacteriales; family Mycobacteriaceae; genus Mycobacterium; species Mycobacterium barrassiae. The sequence goes on from NZ_JACKUK010000041.1 coordinate 21,486, forward strand.
CGGTGCTGGCGTGTCGCCGCTCGGTACCCGCGGCGGCAGGCAGCTCGCTCGGGGCGGGCGTCGCGGGCACCCAGCCGATCGCAGTCGTGGCGGTGTGGGTGATCGCGGTCGCAGGCGTAGCGGTGGCGGCGGGGCCGAGGCCGTGGCAGGGACCGCTGGCGGTGCTCGTCGCGTTGGCTTGCGGTGCCGCGCTGGTCGCGCACTGTGTGCGCCGGTTCGGTGGTATCACCGGGGATGCGCTTGGCGCGGCGGTCGAGATCACGACGACGGTGGCGGCGGTCGGTTTGGCGATCGGGCCCCACTGAAGGGCGCCTGACCTGGGCGGGAACGTCCCAAGAATCTGACAAGGATTCGTCAAGCGCGGTGTTGGAGTCTCTTCTCACCCACCAGGGAGACCCACCACCGAAAGGATCCCGAAATGCCGACCTACCGCCACCTCACCGCTGTCATCGGCGCCGCCGCCGTCGCTTCCAGCCTGGGCATCGCTGCTCTGGTCAGCACGAGCATCGCGGGCGCCACCACCACCGACGACATGTTCGTCAGCGTGCTGGAAGACGAAGGCATCCAGCCGCCCTCGACCAAGGAAGCGGTCAGCCTCGCCGCCGACGTTTGCAAGATGTTCGACAAAGGCCAGTCGCTCTACGACGCGGTCGGCTCCGTCGCCTCGACCACGAAGCTGACCGAGGAGGACTCGGCGTTCTTCGTCGGTGCGTCCGTCGCCACCTACTGCCCCGAGCACGACCCATCGCTCGGCTGACACACACATCAATAGCCGGGGACCCCACCGCTGCGGTGGGGTCCTCGTGCATTTCAGTTCAGCCGCGCCATCCAGCCGTGCGTGTCGGCGAACGTACCGCGCTGAATTCCCGTCAACGTGTCACGCAGGGCCATGGTGATTTCGCCGGGGCCGCCGTCGGCGATGGTGAATTCGCCCTCGGCGTGTTTGACGTGGGCGACCGGGGTGATGACCGCCGCGGTGCCGCAGGCGAACACCTCGGTGATCTCGCCTGCTGCCGCCTTCTTCTGCCACTCGTCGACGTCGATCTTGCGTTCCTCGACCGTGAATCCGGCGTCAGTGGCCAACTGCAACAAGGAATCTCGGGTGACGCCCGGCAGGATCGAACCACTGAGTTCCGGCGTCACCAACCGTGCCGATCCGCCGCTGCCGAACACGAAGAACAGGTTCATGCCGCCCATCTCCTCGACGTAGCGGCGTTCGGCGGCGTCGAGCCACACCACTTGATCGCACCCGTTGTCCGCGGCCTGTTTCTGCGCCAGCAGTGAGGCGGCGTAGTTGCCGCCGAACTTGGCCGCGCCGGTGCCACCCGGGCAGGCGCGCACGTACTCGGTCGACAGCCACACACTCACCGGCTTGATGCCGCCCTTGAAGTACGCGCCCGCCGGCGAGGCGATCACGAGATAGCGGTATTCGGTGGCTGGCCGAACACCGAGCCCCGGTTCGGTCGCGAATATGAAGGGCCGCAGGTACAGCGACTCCTCGCCGCCGGCAGGCGGCACCCACGGCTCGTCGACCGCGATTAACTGGCGCAGCGACTCGATGAAGTCTTCCTCGGAGAGCTCGGGGATGGCGAGGCGCCTGGCCGAGGTGCGCAGTCGGGCGGCGTTGGCCTCCGGCCGGAACGACACGATCGACCCGTCGGCCCAGCGGTAGGCCTTGAGGCCCTCGAAGACCTCCTGCGCGTAGTGCAGCACGATCGCCGACGGGTCGAGTTCGATAGGGCCGTACGGGACCACCTGTGCGTTGTGCCAGCCCTTGCCCTCGACGTAGTCGATCGACACCATGTGGTCCGTGTGGAACTGGCCGAACCCGGGGTTCGCCAGGATGCCAGCCCGTACCTCGTCGCTCGCCGGATTCGCGTTGCGCGTGGCGGTGAATTCGAGGGGGCCGTCAGTCATGAGGCGATTGTATCTCCGCTGACTACCGAGTTTTCGCCTCCACGAACGGTGGCTTGACCACCTCACATTCGAGCGGGCGACCCCGAACGTCGACCGAAACGTGCTGTCCGTCGGCGACATCTGCGGCGCTGTCGATCAGAGCCAATGCGATTCCGACTTTCAACCCAGGCGAGAAGGTGCCGGACGTCGTCACACCGACCGGGGTATCGCCGTCGAGCACGGTGAGATCGGCACGCAGCACCCCACGACCGACGGCCTTGAGCCCGCGCAGCAGCCGCTTCGGCCCCGCCTCCTTCTCGGCCAGCAGCGCGTCGCGACCCCAGAATGCGTCCTTCTTCCAGCCGATCGCCCAGCCGCACCGCGCCTGCAGAGGTGATATCTCAAGCGACAGCTCGTGGCCGTGCAGCGGATAACCCATCTCGGTGCGCAGCGTGTCGCGGGCACCCAGACCCGCCAGCTCTCCCCCGGCCGAACCGACCGCGTCCACGAGCGCGTCGAACACCACACCGGCCTGATCCCACGGCGGCAGCAGTTCGTAGCCGTGCTCACCGGTGTAACCGGTGCGACACACCCGAACTGGGACACCGCTGAACTCGGCGTCGACATATCCCATGTAGTCCATGCCCGTCGGCAGTCCGAGCGCGCCGAGCACCTCAGGCGACTTCGGCCCCTGCACTGCCAGCACCGCGTATGACCGGTGCTCGTCGGTGATGGTGAGACCGGCCGGTGCATGTTCTTTCAGCGCGGCGACCACTGCGGCGGTGTTGGCGGCGTTGGGGACGAGAAAGATCTCGTCGTCGGAGACGTAGTAGGCGATCAGATCGTCGATCACGCCGCCAGATTCGGTGCAGCACAACGTGTATTGCGCCTTGCCCGGACCAATGCGACGGAGGTCGTTGGTCAGCGCGGAGTTCACGTACTCGGCGGCGCCGGGGCCGCGCACCAGCGCCTTGCCCAGGTGGCTGACGTCGAACAGCCCGACGGTGGTGCGCGTCGCGTTGTGCTCGGTGACGGTGCCCGCATAGGAGACGGGCATTAGCCAGCCGCCGAATTCGGCGAAACTGGCGCCAAGCTGGCGATGACGTTCCTCTAATGGGCCGGAAAGGACTTCGCTCACGGCAGTCCACAGTACGGCTGCGACTGGCACACTCACACCTGTGGTCGATTTCGACGCGCTAGAAGCCGCTGGAATCGCCAACGCGCGCGGGCGGGCGGGGCTGATCGAATACCTCGTCGGTTTGGGCTTCACCGTCGAGGAGATGGTCGAGGCCGAACGCCAGGGCCGGTTGTTCGGCCTGGCCGGCGACGCGCTGCAGGGGCCGGGGCGTCCGATCTACAGCATGCGTACGGCGGCGGAGAAGCTCGGCGTGACACTGACCGAGCTGGTGACCGTCTGGAAAGCGATGGGGCTGACGGCCACCGACCCGGACACGATTTCGCTGAGTCAGTTGGACATCGACGGGCTCGCGAAGTGGGTGGCCATCAAGGAACTCGTCGGTGACGACCCGGCGCTCGGGTTCCTGCGGATCATGGGCAATGCGCTGGCCCGCATTGCCGAGGCGGCCGGGACGATGGTGCGGATGTCACAACCCGATGTGCTGATGGCCATCAGCGGCGACGAGCTCACCACCGCGAAGGCGTATCGGTCCGTCACGGAGATCACCCACACCTTCGGTGTGTTGATGGACGTGGTGTTCAGGCACCACACCATCAGCGCCCGAACCCATTTCGAGAATGTCATCACCGACGCGTCGGCCACCGTGATATGCGGGGTGGGATTCGCGGACCTCACCGGCTTCACGCAACTGACGCAGGTGCTGAACCCCACCGACCTGTTCGAACTGCTCACCGATTTCGGCGGCTCGGTGTCGGACCTGGTGCACGCCGACGGCGGCCGTCTGGTGAAGTTCATCGGCGACGAGGTGATGTGGGTGACCACGACGCCCGACCTATTGGTCAAGGTGGCGATGGATCTGGTGGAGCATCCGCGGGCCCGCGAGACCGGCCTGAACGTACGCGCGGGGCTGGGCTACGGTCCGGTGTTGGCCATCGGCGGCGACTATTTCGGGACTCCGGTGAACCTGGCCGCCCGTCTGGTCGCGGCGGCGGCGCCCGGCCAGATCCTGGCGTCCACCGATGTCCGCGACGAGCTGTCGGCCTGGCCCGCGATCCCGCAGGAACCATTGATACTCAAGGGGTTCGACAAGCCGGTCGCAGCCTACGACCTGCACCTTTCCCGGTGAGCGATATGGTTATCGCTCGTGAGCCCAGCTAGCACCGGTTACCAGGCCCCCACCGTCACCGTCAGCTCGTCGCTGCCCAAGCGCAAGGTCGACGGCTCCGTACTGATCGTCGCCGTGGTCAGCGGGGAGGGGGACGACGCCAAGGCGACTGTCGTCGGCAACCCGTTCCTCGATGCCGAGGCCGTCGGCGAGATCGAGGTGGCGCTGGAGGCGCTGGGCGCCAAGGGCGGGCCTGACCAGGTCACCCGGGTGATCGCACCGTCGCTGCCGGTGGGCAGCGTGCTGGCGGTCGGGCTGGGTAAGGACCGCGAGAGCTGGCCGTCGGAGGTGATCCGCCGCGCCGCCGGGGTGGCCGCGCGGTCCCTCAACGGCACCGAGGCGGTGATCACCACGCTGTCGGACATCGATCTCGCCGCCGCGATCGAAGGCCTGATCCTCGGCGCCTACCGGTTCAGTGACTTCCGCAGCGAGAAGACCGCGCCCAAGGACAACGGGTTGCGCACCATCACCGCCCTGACGGCCGACACGAAGACGAAGACCAAAGAGGCGGCGACGCGTGCGACGGACATCGCGACAGCCGTGGCGACCGCGCGCGACTTCGTGAACACGCCGCCCAGTCACCTCTATCCCGCCGAATTCGCCGACCGTGCAAAGGCTTTGGGTGAGTCCGCCGGTCTCCAGGTCGAGGTGCTCGACGAGAAAGCGTTGGCCAAGGGCGGCTACGGCGGGATCACCGGCGTCGGCAAGGGGTCATCGCGCCCGCCCCGGCTGGTCCGGCTGGCGTACCGCGGCGGTAAGAGCAGGAAAGCCAAGACGGTCGCGCTGGTCGGCAAGGGCATCACGTTCGACACGGGTGGCATCTCGATCAAGCCGGCCGCCAACATGCACCACATGACCTCGGATATGGGCGGGGCGGCCGCGGTCATCGCGACCGTGGTTCTGGCGGCCAGGCAGAAGCTGCCGATCGACGTCATCGCCACGGTACCGATGGCGGAGAACATGCCGTCGGCGACGGCGCAGCGGCCCGGCGACGTGCTCACCCAGTACGGCGGCATCACCGTCGAGGTGCTCAACACCGACGCGGAGGGCAGGCTGATCCTGGCCGACGCAATCGTGCGGGCCTGCGAGGACAGCCCCGACTACCTGATCGAGACGTCGACGCTGACCGGCGCCCAGACCGTGGCACTCGGCTCGCGCACGCCGGGCGTGATGGGTAGCGACGAGTTCCGCGACCGGGTGGCCGCGCGCTCGCAGGAGGTGGGCGAGAACGGGTGGCCGATGCCGCTGCCGGAGGAACTCAAGGACGACCTCAAGTCCACCGTGGCCGACCTGGCGAACGTCAGCGGATCGCGCTTCGCCGGAATGCTGGTCGCAGGCACATATCTGCGCGAGTTCGTCGCCGACGGCGTCCAGTGGGCACACATCGACATCGCGGCGCCGGCGTACAACACCGGTGGGCCGTGGGGTTACACGGTCAAGGGCGGCACCGGGGTGCCGACGCGGACGATGTTCGCGGTGCTGGAGGACATCTCGCAGAACGGCTAGCCCGGCCTGCGCGGGTGCCACGGGTGTCGTGGGCGTGGGCGTCCCAGACGCGGTCGGCGTCCCAAACGCGGTCGGCGTCCCAGGCCAACATGCCTTCGTGCCAGCCTCTTAGCGACTTTGTCGCTCAATTACTACCGTCGAGGCCGACTTCAGCGACAAAGTCGCTACGAGGCTGGCACAACGTACATATCCCCCCCGGCCGGGTCGCGCCCCGCGAGATCGGCTGGCTACAGCACCTTTCCACGGGCGGTACTGCGCATCGCCTGCGGGAACAGGTGCGCCGCGCCGTAGACGAAGTACGCCTCGGGTGCCACCGGGCGAACGGCCTTGTTCTTCTTGACCGACGACAGAATCGCCTTGGCCACCTTGTCGGGGCCGTACCGCCGTGCAGCGAAAGCCTTTTCGATCTGCGCTCGGCGGGCATCGACCTTGTCGGCCTTGTCGGCAGGCACGTCGAACCTCGTCGTACGCACGATGTCGGTGTCGATCACACCGGGACAGATCGTCGTCAATCCAACACCGGCCTGGTCCAACTCGGCACGCAGGCAATCGCTGAACATGAATACCGCCGCCTTGCTCGTCGCGTAGGCGTTCATCGATTGCTGCGGCGAGTAGGCGGCCATCGACGACACATTGACGATATGTCCACCCGCGCCCCGCTCGACGAGTCGACGGCCAAAGGACCTGCAGCCGTTGACGACTCCACCGAAATTGATGTCGAGCACCCTGTCGTACTCCTCGGCCGGCGTATCGAGGAACATCCCGGTGTGGCCGACGCCCGCATTGTTGACGACGATGTCCGGCACGCCGTGCTCGGCACAGATCTGTTCGGCGAACCGCTCGACCGCCTCCGCGTCGGCGACATCGAGGGTGTACGCGTGAGCGACGCCGCCGCGTGCGGCGATCGCCGCCGCGGTCTCCTTGACCCCCGCCTCGTTCACGTCGCTCACCACGACCTCGGCGCCCTCTTGAGCGAAAGCCAGAGCCGTCGCGCGGCCGATGCCGCTACCCGCTCCCGTGACGGAAACCAATGTGTCGCCGAAGTATTCGCGCTTTCGCCCGACCTGCGCACGCAGCAGACCGCGGGCCGCGGGCTTTCCCTCGAGATGGTCGACCAGTTCCCGCACCGAATCCGCGATCATCGGTGCATGCGACATCGGCGCCCAGTGACCGGATTTGATGTCACGACGCCACAACCGGGGCACCCACGTCTTGATCTTGTCGTAGATGAACGGCCGCACGAATTGATCTCGGGTATTGACGATGACCTGCACCGGCACATCGACATAGTGATCTTTGCGCGCCGACCGCAGAGTGCGGAAATAGTTGGCGCCGTACACCTTCAAACTGTTGACGGCATCGGACTTGTAGGTTGCCGAGTGGTGGATCCGGTCGGCGGGAATGCCGTCGCGCACCGTCAGCGTGCGCTTGACGCCGTCGGCGATGAAGAGACGCACCGCGAGCGGCGCCAGCACGGGTATCGAGAAGAAGATCATGTACGAGAGCCGCAAGAGTTGGCTCAGCCCGCGGAGAAACTGGCGCGGACGATACGGCCGCATGAGGCTACCGATGATGAATCGGTTCATGTGATCGGCGCTCGGCCCCGAAATCGACGTGAACGACGCGACGTGATCGCTTGCGTTCGAACGGGACAGGTACTCCCACATGCCAGCCGAACCCCAGTCGTGTGCGAGCACATGCACCCGCTCGCCCGGCGTCACCGCGTCGATCACCGCGGCAAAGTCATCGGCGTAGGAGGCCATCGTGTACGACGAAACGGACTTGGGCACCGATGAGCGCCCCACCCCACGGTTGTCGTAGCGCACGATGTGGAACCGGTCGGCCAACAACGGAACGACGCCGTCCCACAGCGCATGGGAATCGGGCCAGCCGTGCACCAGAACCAGCGGAGGCCCGTCGGGGTTGCCCTCCTCGTACACCGCGATCCGGACTCCGTCGCTGCTGTCGACCAGCCGCTCGGTAACCTCCGCCGTCGCTGCCATGGCGCCTCCGCAAGTTAGTGGGACCGCTGGTACCGTATCAGCCTTCTTCCAGCTCCTGGCGGGCCGCACGTTTGCGTTCGAGCCGGCGGCGCGCGTCGTAGTCACGCATCCGCTGGGGATATCCGACCTTCTGGACGTCGTAGACCGGGATCTTGAGGTTCTCCGACAGCCGGCGAGCCCCGGCTTCTCCCCCTGCGCGCCGCCTGGTCCATTCGCCGTCGTGGGCGACCAGCACGACCGTGAGGTCGGTGACGGTGGTTCGCGGTTCGACGAAGGCCTCGACGCCGTGGTGGTCGGCCACCCATTGGCGGAGGTACCTCAGATCCGCGGCCGGGTCGTTCCCGCCGCTGTTCCGTTTGCGCGCACCGCGCGTGAACCTGTCGAACAAACCCACCGTGGGTGTTATCCCTTCTTCCCCCTCGGCTAACTCTTTCGATAGTGCCAGAGCAACGGGTCGTCGAGTCCGCGACGAACTGTTGGTACGAACGTGACAGGATGGGAACAGTTACATCGACCACCTGCGACAGACCGTTCGAGGGAGCCCAACCACATGGCCATCTCCGTTCAGATGCCCGCACTCGGCGAGAGCGTTACAGAGGGGACTGTGACCCGCTGGCTCAAGCAAGAGGGAGACACTGTCGAACAGGATGAGCCACTGCTCGAGGTCTCCACCGACAAGGTCGACACCGAGATCCCCTCGCCCGCGGCCGGTGTGCTGCAGAAAATCGTCGCCCAGGAGGACGACACCGTCGAGGTCGGCGGCGAGCTGGCGATCATCGGTGAGGCGGGTGAGTCCAGCGGAGGCGACTCCGGGGCGGACGAGGAGCCGGCCGAAGAACCCGCCGAGGAACCGGTCGAAGAGGAGAAGCCCGCCGAGGAACCTGCCGCGCAGGAGGCACCCGCCGCCGAGGAGCAGGAAGCAGCGCCCGAACCCGCCGCCAAGCCGGCGGCCAAGTCGTCGGGCTCGGCGACCCCGGTGCTGATGCCCGAGCTGGGCGAATCGGTGACCGAGGGCACGGTGACCCGGTGGCTGAAGAAGGTCGGCGACTCGGTCGAGGTGGACGAGCCGCTGGTCGAGGTATCGACGGACAAGGTCGACACCGAGATCCCGTCGCCGGTGGCCGGAACGCTGGTGTCGATCACCGCCGAGGAGGACGACACCGTCGAGGTCGGTGGCGAGCTGGCCAAGATCGGCGACGCGGACGCCGCTGCCGAGGCCGCACCGGCGCCCGAACCCGAACCGGAGCCGGAGCCGGAGAAGAAGCCCGAGCCGAAACCCGAACCCGCCCAGGAAGCTAAGCCGGAACCCGAACCCAAGCCAGAACCCAAACCGGAACCCAAACCGGAACCCAAACCCGAGCCCAAGCCGGAACCGAAAGCCGAGCCGGCCGCGGAGGCACCGTCGGGTGACGGATCGCCGTACGTCACCCCGCTGGTGCGAAAGCTCGCCGCGGAGAACGACATCGACCTGGCGTCGGTGAAGGGCACCGGCGTCGGCGGACGGATCCGCAAGCAGGACGTCCTCGCAGCGGCCGAGGCCAAGAAGGCTCCGGCTGCCGCGCCTGCGGCCCAGGCACCGTCGAGCGCACCCGCGCCGAAGGAGGCGCCCGCACCCGCGCCCGCCCTGGCGCATCTGCGCGGCACCACCCAGAAGGCCAACCGGATCCGTCAGCTCACCGCGAAGAAGACCCGCGAATCCCTGCAGGCCACAGCGCAATTGACGCAAACCCACGAGGTCGACATGACCAAGATCGTGGCGCTGCGTGCGCGCGCGAAGAACGAGTTCGCGGAGCGGGAAGGCGTCAACCTGACGTACTTGCCGTTCATCGCCCGCGCGGTGATCGACGCGTTGAAGGCCCATCCGAACATCAACGCCAGCTACAACGAAGAGACCAAGGAGATCACCTACTACGACGCCGAACACCTCGGGTTCGCCGTCGACACGGAGCAGGGTCTGCTCTCCCCCGTGGTCAAGAACGCCGGCGATCTGTCGCTGGCCGGGCTGGCACGCGCGATCGTCGACATCGCGGAGCGCGCGCGCTCGGGCAACCTCAAGCCCGACGAGCTGTCCGGCGGCACGTTCACCATCACCAACATCGGCAGCCAGGGCGCACTGTTCGACACGCCGATCCTGGTGCCGCCGCAGGCGGCGATGCTGGGCACCGGCGCGATCGTCAAGCGGCCTCGGGTGATCGTCGACGATTCCGGCAACGAGTCGATCGGTGTGCGGTCCATCTGCTACCTGCCGCTGACCTACGACCACCGCCTGATCGACGGTGCCGATGCCGGACGTTTCCTGACCACCGTCAAGCGCCGCCTCGAGGAAGGCGCATTCGAGGCCGACCTGGGCCTGTAAAGCACAAGGAAGGACTGGCGCCCGTCGTGTCCGACGCCGTCATCGCGATCGCCGGATCATCCGGTCTGATCGGCTCCGCACTGGTCTATGCCCTCAGAGCCACCGACCGGCGAGTGTTGCGAATCGTGCGCCGCGCGCCGTCCAACGCCGACGAGCTGTTCTGGAACCCCGACACCGGCGAGTTCGACCCAAGCGCGTTGGAAGGGGTCGACGCCGTGGTGAACCTGTGCGGCGTCAACGTCGGGGAGAAGCGATGGTCGGGTGCGTTCAAGCAGAGCCTGCGCGACAGCCGGATCGGGCCGACCGAAGTGCTGTCCTCGGCAGTCGTCGACGCCGGTGTTCCCGTGCTGATCAACGCCAGCGCGGTCGGCTACTACGGCGACACCGGCAGCCGCGTCGTCGACGAGGCCGCTCCTCCGGGGACCGGCTTTTTGGCGCAGCTCTGCCGGGACTGGGAGGCCGCGACCGCACCGGCCGAGAGCGACGGCGCCCGCGTGGTGCTGCTGCGCACCGGCCTGGTGCTGACCGAGGCCGGCGGTGTGCTCGGCCGCCTGAAGAGGCTGTTCTCCCTTGGCCTCGGCGCGCGGCTGGGCAGCGGACGCCAGTACATGCCGTGGATCAGCCTGGAGGACCAGGTGCGCGCGGTGCTCTTCGCGATCACGCACGACGAGTTGGCGGGCCCGGTGAACGTGACCGGCCCGGCGCCGGTCACCAATGCGGAGTTCACCGCCGCGATGGGCCGCGCCGTGAATCGGCCGACACCGCTGATGGTGCCCGGCTTCGCGCTGCGGGCCGCGTTCGGCGAATTCGCCGACGAGGGCCTGCTCGGCGGTCAGCGCGCGATCCCCGCCGCCCTGGAACGGGCCGGGTTCGAGTTCCACCACAACACAATCGGCGAGGCGCTGGCATTCGCGACCGCGCCCAAAGCCAGCTAGCGCGTAACGTCACAGATATGGCGCCAGTGTCCATTCGGTCGGTGAACACACCTGTCGACGTACGCCGCCTGGGCACCCTCGACTACGAGCAGGCCTGGCAGCTACAGCGCGAACTGGCCGAAAAACGCATCGCCGGTGGCCCCGACACCCTGCTGCTGCTCGAACACCCGCCGGTGTACACCGCGGGCAAGCGCACACTGCCCAGCGAAAGGCCGGGCGCGCCCGACATCCCCGTCATCGACACCGACCGCGGCGGCAAGATCACCTGGCACGGCCCGGGACAGCTGGTCGGCTATCCCGTGATCGGACTGGCCGAACCTTTGGATGTGGTGAATTTCGTTCGGCGCCTTGAGGAATCGCTTATCAAGGTATGCGCGGACCTCGGCGTGGAGACCCGTAGGGTCGAGGGCCGCTCCGGGGTGTGGGTGCCTGCCGACTCACGCGGCCCGGCGCGCAAGGTGGCCGCGATCGGCATCCGGGTGTCGCGGGCGACGACGCTGCACGGGTTCGCGATCAACTGCGACTGCGACCTCTCGGCGTTCTCCGCGATCGTGCCGTGCGGCATCTCCGACGCCGGGGTCACGTCGTTGACCGCCGAACTGGGCCGATCGGTGAGCGTCTCCGACGTCATCGAACCGGTGGCCGCAGCTGTCTGTGACGCTCTCGACGGCCGCCTGTCGGTAGCATTGACGCAGTGACAGTCGCGCCTGAAGGTCGGAAACTGCTGCGTCTCGAGGTCCGTAATGCCGAGACGCCGATCGAGCGCAAGCCACCGTGGATCAAGACCAGGGCCAAGATGGGCCCCGAGTACCAGGAACTCAAGGCCTTGGTGCGGCGTGAAGGTCTGCACACCGTCTGCGAAGAGGCCGGTTGCCCGAACATCTTCGAATGCTGGGAGGACCGCGAGGCCACCTTCCTCATCGGCGGCGAACAGTGCACCCGTCGTTGCGACTTCTGCCAGATCGACACCGGCAAGCCCGCCGAACTCGACCGTGACGAGCCGCGCCGTGTCGCGGAAAGCGTGCAGGCGATGGGGCTGCGCTATTCGACGGTGACCGGAGTCGCCCGCGACGACCTTCCCGACGGCGGCGCGTGGCTGTACGCCGAGACGGTGCGTGCGATCAAGGAACTCAACCCCAACACCGGAGTCGAGTTGCTGATCCCCGACTTCAACGCCGACCCGAAGCTGTTGGCCGAGGTTTTCGCCTCACGCCCAGAAGTGTTGGCGCACAACGTCGAAACGGTGCCGCGCATCTTCAAACGGATCCGGCCCGCGTTCCGTTATGAACGCAGCCTCTCGGTGCTGACCGCCGCTCGCGCCGACGGTCTGGTCACCAAGTCCAACCTCATTCTCGGCATGGGCGAAACGCCCGACGAGGTTCGCGCCGCGCTGACCGATCTGCACGCCGCGGGCTGCGACCTCGTCACCATCACGCAGTATCTGCGGCCGTCGGTGCGACACCATCCGGTGGAGCGCTGGGTCAAGCCCGAGGAGTTCGTCGAGCACGAACGCTTCGCCCAGGAACTCGGCTTCGCCGGTGTGCTGGCGGGGCCGCTGGTGCGCTCGTCGTACCGGGCGGGGCGACTGTACGCGCAGGCGGTCCGTTCGCGGCAGCCGGAAGCCGACGCAGCCGCAATTTCCGACTCCGTATCCTGAACCAATGGCGAAATCCCGCAACCCTGCCGAGGTCAAGGCCGCCAAGGCTGAGGCAAAGGCGGCCCGCAAGGCGGCATCCAAGGAGCGACGCAGCCAGCTCTGGCAGGCGTTCCAGATACAGCGCAAAGAGGACAAGCGGCTGCTGCCCTACATGATCGGCGCGTTCGTGCTGATCGTGGCGGGCTCGGTGGCGCTCGGAATCTTCGCGGGCGGCTTCACCACATACATGATGATTCCGCTGGGCGTGGTCCTGGGCGCGCTGGTGGCGTTCATCATCTTCGGCCGTCGCGCCCAGAAGTCGGTGTACCGCAAGGCCGAGGGCCAGACCGGCGCCGCGGCGTGGGCGCTGGAGAACCTGCGCGGTAAGTGGCGCGTCACCCCCGGCGTCGCGGCCACCGGCCACTTCGACGCGGTGCACCGGGTGATCGGCCGTCCCGGCGTGATCTTCGTGGGTGAGGGATCGCCCAGCCGGGTCAAGCCGCTGCTGGCCCAGGAGAAGAAGCGCACCGCGCGGCTGGTCGGCGACACCCCGATCTACGACATCGTCATCGGCAACGGCGAGGGCGAGGTTCCGCTGGCCAAGCTGGAACGCCACCTGAACAAGCTGCCGGCCAACATCACCGTCAAGCAGATGGACGCGGTCGAATCGAAGCTGGCCGCGCTCGGCACCAAGATCGGCCCCGCGGCGATGCCGAAGGGTCCGTTGCCCACCCAGGCCAAGATGCGCGGCGTCCAACGCACCGTACGCCGCAGATAACGGCACTCGGTGTGCACTGCATGCGAATGGGCGCCTCATTTCGCCGCATTCGGTAACCGCACGCACCTCACGCGTCGCACGCTGCTGACGGCGGCCGCGATCACGGCCGCGGTGACGGCCGCCAGTGCCTGTTCGATGCAGCCCGACCCCGGGACGCCGGACACCTCCGCCGGCCTCGCCGACGAGCCCGACCGCGCCGACTTCGTGTTCCGCAACGGCCCGATCTACACGGTCTCCCCCGCGACACCGTGGGCCGAAGCCGTCGCCGTCACGGGGAACACGATCACGTACGTGGGCGACGAGGCGGGGGCGATGGCACTCGCCGGACCGTCGACCAAGGTCATCGACCTGGGCGGTCGGCTGCTGATGCCCGGGTTCGTCGAGGGCCACATCCATCCGTTCCTCGGCGCGTTCCTGACCACCGGCGTCGACCTGCAGGTCCCCACGGGCGCCGACGCGCTGGCCGCGATCGAGAAGTACGCCAAGGAGAATCCCGACGGTCCCGTCCGCGGATTCGGTTGGCGGGTGGACATGTTCGGCCCGGAGGGGCCCACCCGCGCCGACCTGGACCGCGTCCTGCCCGACCGGCCCGGCTTCTTCTTCGCCATCGACGGCCACAGCCTGTGGGCCAACAGCAAGGCACTCGAGATCGCCGGGGTCAGCCGCGAATCCGAAGACCCCATCCCCGGGTTCAGCTATTACGTCCGCGACGAGAACGGTGAACCCACCGGCTACGTGCTCGAGGTGGACGCCGTCCTCGGCATCGTCAACGTCATCGAGCCGATCGGCCCCGACACCATGGAAACCCTGCTGCGCGCCTGGCTGCCCAAGGCGTCCGAGGCGGGGATCACGTCGGTCTTCGACGCCGGGGTGCCGCCCATCGGCAACGACCAGGGCGCGTTGATCAGCCTGTACACCGACGTCGAGAAGGCCGGCGATCTGCCGTTCCGGGTCGTCGCGTCCTACAGCGTGAAGTCGCCACCGGTCGACGACGCGGTCGCGAAGCTGACCGGCATCCGCGACCGGATCTCGACCGAACTGGTCCAGGTCGGTGTGGTGAAGATCATCGGCGATGGCACCCAGGAGGGCTACACGGCCTGGTTGATCGAGCCCTACGCCGACAAACCCGACTCCATCGGCGGGTCACCGTTCACCGAAGACCAATGGCGCCAACTCATCCGGGAGGTCGACGCCGCGGGGTTCGACGTGCACGTGCACGCATGCGGTGAGCGCACCGCCCGCACCGCGCTGGACTCGATCGAGGCGGCTATCGCCGCGAACCCGGCCCGGGACCGGCGACACACGGTGGCGCATCTGGTCTACGTCGAGGACCCCGACGCCCGACGGTTCGGCGAGCTCGGCGTCATCGCCCAGTTCTCGGCGAACTGGATCTCGGCTGACCCCGATACCGTCGAGAACCTGGCCGCGCGGTACGGCCGGCCGCGGCAGGACCTCCTTTATCGCACCCAGGACGTCCTCAAGTCGGGCGGACGGATCTCGCTGGGCACCGACTGGCCGGCGGCGGGCTACTTCTCCACCTACAAGCCGCTGGACTCGATCCAGATCGGGGTGACGCGCCAACTCATCGGGTCAGCGGACGAGCCGGTGCTGGCGCCCGCCGATCAGCGGTTGTCGGTCGCCGAGGCGGTGCATGCGAACACCCTCGGAGCCGCCTACCAGATCCGACTTGACGACAAGGTGGGCTCGCTGGAGACCGGCAAGCTCGCCGACATGATCGTCCTGGACAAGAACATCCTGGAGATCGATCCGCACGAGATCCACCAGGCGAAGGTGACGATGACCATGATGAACGGCCAGATTCGCCACGAGGCCTGACGGATCAGCGTCTGACGACGGCCGTGTTGGTGAAGCGGTCCTGATAGCCACGCAGATCGCTGTCGGTGAACAGAGCCGGGATGACGAAGAACACCAGAATCCCCCGCACCGTCGCGCGGCCAAGGCCCACGTGCATGCGGTTGTCCACGGAGGCCACGCGCAATCCCAGTGCCAGCTGACCGGGCGTGAATCCGAACAGCCGTACCGAAATGATGCCGAGCACCAGCCAGACCACCGCGATCGACGTCGAACCCAGCGGGGTGTAGAGGAAGTTCTCCTGGCTCATCAGGCCAAGCGCGACGACCAGCCCGACGAGGCCGTACGCGATGAACCAGTCGATCAACAGCGCCGCGATACGCCTGCCGAACCCGGCAATCGAGCCAGGGCCGGACGGGGGAAGGCCGAGGCGTTGACCGGGATAATCGTTGGGTCCTGATTGGCCACCGGGTTCGGACCCCGACAGCCAGGACCCCAGTGGGCGGGCCATACTGTCAGGATATGCGGGGCCCGATTGCGTAACTTCGGCGCAACATGCGGTTGACGGTGGTGCAACATCGTGTCCTTAGCGTCAACGCGCGGGTTACCAGATATAAGGAGAGTTATCAGTGGCAGAAAAGACGGCCGACGACGTCATTAAGTTGATCAAGGATGAGGAAGTCGAGTACGTCGACATCCGGTTCTGCGATCTGCCCGGCGTGGTCCAGCACTTCTCGATCCCGGCATCCGCATTCGACGAGAGTGTCTTCGAAGACGGTTTGGCGTTCGACGGTTCCTCGGTGCGTGGCTTCCAGTCGATCCACGAGTCCGACATGATGCTCTTGCCCGACCCGGAGACCGCGCGCATCGACCCGTTCCGCTCGGCGAAGACGGTCAACATCAACTTCTTCGTGCACGATCCGTTCACCCGCGAGGCCTACTCGCGCGACCCGCGCAACGTGGCCCGCAAGGCGGAGAACTACCTCGCCAGCACCGGCATCGCCGACACCGCCTACTTCGGTGCCGAGGCCGAGTTCTACATCTTCGACTCGGTGAGCTTCGACTCGAAGATGAACGGCACGTTCTACGAGATCGACTCCGAAGCCGGCTGGTGGAACACCGGCGAGCCGGTCGAGGCCGACGGCAGCGCCAACCGTGGTTACAAGGTGCGCCCCAAGGGCGGGTACTTCCCCGTCGCACCGTATGACCACTTCGTCGACCTGCGCGACCAGATCACCACGAACCTGCAGAACGCCGGCTTCGAGATCGAGCGCGGCCACCATGAGGTGGGTACGGCCGGCCAGGCGGAGATCAACTACAAGTTCAACACGCTGTTGCACGCGGCCGATGACCTGCTGCTGTTCAAGTACATCGTGAAGAACACCGCATGGGCGGCGGGCAAGACGGTGACGTTCATGCCCAAGCCCCTGTTCGGCGACAACGGCTCCGGCATGCACGCCCATCAATCGCTGTGGAAGGACGGCGAGCCGCTGTTCCACGACGAGTCCGGATACGCCGGCCTGTCGGACACCGCGCGCCACTACATCGGCGGCATCCTGCACCACGCGCCGTCGCTGCTGGCGTTCACCAACCCGACGGTGAATTCCTACAAGCGCCTGGTGCCGGGCTACGAGGCCCCGATCAACCTGGTGTACAGCCAGCGCAACCGGTCGGCCGCGGTGCGTATCCCGATCACCGGCAACAACCCGAAGGCCAAGCGCCTCGAGTTCCGTGCGCCGGACAGCTCGGGTAACCCGTACCTGGCGTTCGCGGCCATGATGATGGCCGGGCTCGACGGCATCAAGAAGAAGATCGAGCCGCTGGCCCCGGTCGACAAGGACCTCTACGAGTTGCCGCCGGACGAGGCCGCCAACATCCCGCAGGCCCCGACCTCGCTGTCCGCGGTGATCGACAAGCTCGAGGAGGATCACGAATACCTCACCGAGGGTGGCGTTTTCACCGAGGACCTGATCGAGACCTGGATCTCCTACAAGCGGGAGAACGAGATCATGCCGGTGCAGATCCGTCCTCACCCCTACGAGGTTGCGCTGTATTTCGACGTGTAACGAGTGATTTCGGCGTAGTTGGTAACAGTCAGTGTGGCCAACTACGCCTCGATCGCTGATCGCCGCCCGGTGATCGTTTGACGATGACCCAGAACCTCGACGCGAGGCCAGCTGGTTTGTCTTCTCCCGACACAGTCGGACTCTTCACTGCGCATCGCAGCGTTGATCGCCTCCGGCCAGACGGCGGTTTCCCACGTCTGGGAGTTTGCGTTCTGCTGGTGGCCGCCCTGGGTTGCTCGATGTGGTCTCATGAATGAGGCCGTCGGCCCTCCATCGGATCGCGTTCAGCCCTAGGAGTTTGCGGTGAGAGTCTTGGTGACGGGTGGAGCAGGATACATTGGAGCACACGTAGTCAGGGCGCTGCAGCAGGCGGGGCATAACGTCGCCGCCCTCGACGACCTCTCCACCGGAAGTCGTAGCCGCCTCGCTTCCGACATTGCGCTGTTCGTTGGTTCTGTGCTCGATGACGGCTTCGTCGAATCGTCATTGCGTGCACATTCCGCGGAGGCCGTCGTGCACATCGCAGCAAAGAAGGCCGTGGAAGAGTCCATTGCCGATCCACTGAAGTACTACAACGAAAACGTAATCGGCATGCATAGGGTGCTGTCCGCAATGGTCGCCGCCGGAACAACGCGCATTCTGTTCTCCTCTAGCGCAGCGGTTTACGGAGTCGTTTCGGACAGTCCGGTGATCGAGACCTCGCCGACCGTTCCATCGTCGCCGTACGGTTGGACGAAATTGATGGGCGAGCAGATGATTCGCGACGTCGCGGCGGCGCATCGGATCAGCTGGTCGGCGCTGCGATATTTCAATGTGGCCGGTACCGCCGAACCGAGGATGGCCGACCGAGGCGAGAACAATTTGATTCCAAGGGTATTCAGGGCGATCACCTCGGGTGTGCGTCCCAAGATCTACGGCAATACCTATCCGACTCCAGACGGAACGTGCATCCGCGACTACGTCCATGTCGAGGACGTCGCGGATGCGCACGTAGCCGTCATCAACCATATGGTGACCACCGACTTAGCCGACACATATAACGTCGGTACCGGTACCGGCACTAGCGTCCTCGAGGTCATGACCGCGACACGACAGGTGACAGGCATCGAATTCTCGTGCGACATCACCGCGCCGAGGCCTGGTGACCCCGCCCAAGTAGTTGCCGACCCGGGGCTGATACGTGACGAACTAGGTTGGGAATCAAGACATGATCTAGCCAGCGCCGTCGAGAGCGCTTGGCGCGCATGGTCAGATGCGGACTAGCTGAGCTTCCAAGAGGCGCTCCGCCAGCTCGCCGGCGCGCCTCACGTGCGCTTCGTCCATACCCCTCCAAACGCGACGAACAGTGGTCAGGTCAGCGCGCCGGAGGTCAGCAACCGGAAGCGGGCGAACGACAGGTCGCTGCCAATGCCCAGCCTCGGCAGGGCTAGCGGATCGCTGTCGCGGTCGGCGAAGCCCTCGACGGTCGACAGCGCCCACCGCACGCCGCGGCGGCGCAGCGCCTGCTTGGCGCGGTCGTCGAAATCCTGTACGCGGCCGTTGGGATAGGCGAAAACTCTTGGCGCGCGGCCGGTCTCCTCCTGCAGCGCATCGCAGGAGTCGTCAATCTCGCGCTGTACCTTCTCGTCCGGGCACCGCGCGAGGATCGGGTGGGTCACGGTGTGCGGGTACAGGGTGACCCGCCCGTCGGCAGCAAGCGCGCGGGCCTGCGACCAGGAGAGCATCTCAAACGGCCCGGGATCGTTGTCGGCCTGCTGCCCGAGGGTGCCGATCAGCCACTCGGTCCGCTCGATCCGCTGGTTGTCGGGCAGTGCTTTGAGCCGATTCACCGCCGCGGCGTACACCTTTCCGCGGCGGGCGGCGCTGCCGAGAGGGTGTGCGCCCAAGCCCAGGGTGGTCAGATCAACCTCGGTGTGTTCCGTGCGGGCGAACGCCAGCCACAACCGGTCGGGCCACAGCGTCTCACAGGTGCCCATCGGCCCGGTGGCCAAGAAAACTGCTGCCGGTAGCCCGAGGCTGCGCAGGATGGGCGCGGCCTGTGTGGCGAGGTTACGGGTTCCGTCGTCGAACGTCAGCGTTGCTGCCCGGTCCGGAAGAGTCCCCGTTTCAAGCTGCCCCAGCGCCTCCTCGAGCGGAAGGACCCGATAAACCTGTCGGACGTACTCGAGTTGCCGGCGAAAGGCGGTGGCATCGAGAACATGCCAGCATGGCGGTATCAACGTTGTGGGCTCGACACCGTGATACATCAGAATCGCCAGCTGACCTCGACGGTGCCGCCGCGCGATTGCCGGCACTCCAGTCGCGCACAGCAGCCGCGCCACCGCTTCTTTTGCCAACGTCATCCCCTTCGGCCAGAGATGTCGAAATCTGCAAAACATACCAAACGCCACCTGCGCACATACGCGTGCGATAGACAGGGATTTGGCGTATCCGCCATCCGGGGAGATGCAACCAGATGACCCATGAACAGAGTTCGACGCCCGATTCCGACCTGCCGATCCGCGTGATGATGGTGCTCGACTCGTTCAGCTTCGGGGGCGCAGAGAACCTGGTCGCCGAACTGGGCCGGCACGCGTCTGCTTCACTGGATATCTCGGTCGCCAGCCTACAACCTGCTGGCCAGGGCAGTAACCAGCTGCTGGACCGCCTTACCGAGTCGGGCCTGAAACCGACGTTTCTGGGTATGCGCCGGCTGCTTGACCCGGTGGGCTTCATGCGGGTCGTTCGCGCGATTCGGCAGGCGCCCGTCGACGTCGTGCACGCGCATCTTGGCTACGCCGCGATCGTCGTTCCAATAGCCGCGCGCCTGGCCGGCAAGCCGGCCGTCGCCACCCTGCACGTCAATCCTCCGCACCGGCTGCGGGGTGGTGAGTGGCTCAAGGAGCGGCTGTCCATCCGGGTGCCCGCGCGTCTGGGGCGGCTTGTCCTGATCTCCCAGCACGCCCGCGAGGAGTTCGCCCAACGACACGGCCCGGCACGCGACACCTGGCGAGTGATCCCCAACGGCGTCGACACGACGAGCTATGCGCCGCGGCCGAGGGCCCAATCGGTCGATGCCCCGGTGTGGGCGTGCGTCGCCGCGATGCGTCCGGACAAGAACCATGTCGGTCTGGTGCGGGCCTGGGCAGCCGTGGTGGCCGCACACCCGCGCGCGACCTTGCTCATCGTCGGGGACGGCCCGAGCCGGGAGGCCACAGAAGCCGCGATCGAAGAGCTCGGCCTGATCGCCAACGTGCGCATGCTGGGACGCCGCGAGGACGTGGTCGACATCCTGCACGGCGTGGACGGGGTGGTATCGGCATCCATCGACGAGGCGCTGCCCACGGCATTGATCGAAGCTGCCGCGTGCGGACTGCCAGTAGTGGCGGCCGACGCCGGCGGCACCCGCGAGATCGTGATCGATGGGGTTACCGGGCGGCTGGTGCCGATCAGCGACGACGAGGCGCTGACCGCGGCGCTACTGGACGTGATCGACCACCCGGAGCGAGCCGAGGAGTTCGGCAGGGCGGGACGCGATCTCATCGAGAACCGGTATGCGTTGTCGACATGGGTCGACAACCTGACGGACCTGTATGCCGAAGTGATTGCCGAGCGGGGGAAGCGCCGATACCCGCGGCGACGGTGCGCGGGGGTGGCGGGGATGACAAAACGCGATGGTCCGGGACGATCCTGCCCTACTTAGAGGATGACTCCCTCCGGCACGGCTCAGCGTCAAACCCATCCGCCCGGCGGTTTGACGACAGCCAACGGCCTGACTATTCGCGCCGATAAATCTGCGCGACCCCACTCGATGTTGGCGTGGTAAAGAACGGCCGGGTCATCCACATTGTGCTGGTAGATCCCCCAATGGGGATATGCGAGGGGGCCGTCGTCGTTGTAGTAGCCGATTGCAGTGTCAACATCAACGATCCGTTTGCCGTCCAACCATACATCCAGGTGACCGTCTCTACCAAGCAGGCCCGCTACCACCACATTGTGCGCGACGCCATCGGTGGGGCGACTCTTCGAATAGTGGATCACATTGCGGCTGGGGTCGTCGTCGGATCGTGTCGACACGATGAAATCGCCGTCCCGCAACTCGATGGCGAATAGTGGTGAGCGACCCGCTACGGTGTCCACGGAATGCCATTGGTGAATGATGTGGTGGTAGGGACTGGGAATTTCGCCGTCGGCGTCGAACGGTAGGTGGTCGGGCCCGACCACGAAGGAGAATGAGGACCATAGGGTTTCGCCGGAATTGTATTTCTCACCTTTCGAAACGAGTTCAGATCGGCGATTATTATTCGCTTCATCACCACTCCAGCCGAAATCATTATTACGCACCTCAAACCGATAGACGTCGCGGGCTGGAATGGAAAAGGCATAGTCCTTTTCCACCGCTGATACGCTCATCGGCTGCGAATCAATGACCAAATTTTCCGTAGCATTACGCGGAAGCCCTGTGCCAGAATTCACACTGACCTCCGCAGGGGTCCCCATGGGAGGGTTGCTAGGCATTACAGTCGCGACAAGGGCGAGTGCGAACACCCCTATCGTAGGGGCCAGCGCCCGACCAGCGAGGATTTTTCCCCTCACCCGCTTGATGGTAGTTCCAGTCTGGGAAATTGCCCAGACGGATTCGCGCAAGAATGGCAACGAGCGGTCATGCAACTGCTTGGCTACGCTAAGCGCTTGACGTCTACGGTTCGGACCGCTTTCAGCGAGTACTCAGCAGCTGTACCTCGGGTGTCGATTACCAAATCCCATTCACCACTCTCCGCTTCCGCTTGATCCACGAGAAGTTGCCGTATGAACGGTGAATTGGACAACACTCCTAGGTTCTGCCCCATGAGGTTCTCTGGCGCAACGTGTGGATCAAAAATCGACAACTGATATCCGGCCGTGATCAGCATGCGGGCCAGGTCGACATTCGGGCTTTCGCGTAAGTCGTCAGTATTGTCCTTAAAGGCGATCCCGACCATCAATACACGCGATCCATGGTTCAGCCCGCGGGTCGCGTACTCGAATATAAACGACTTGTGAGCTTCATTTGACGCGGTAAGAGAGTCGATGAGATGGGTGAATCCGCCCGACATCCGGGAGATGTGCTGCAACGCCCGAACGTCTTTCGGCAGGCATGACCCACCGAAGGCGCCTCCTGGTCTGAGATAGAGCGGTGAGATATTCAGCTTGGTATCCGAGATAAAGATCTTATGAATTTCGGATGCACTGATGCCCAATTGGATACACAAGCGCCCGATCTCGTTGGCAAAGGCCGTCTTGACCGCGTGGAATGTATTGTCGACGAACTTCGTGATCTCGCTCTCCCGGTACTTCACATAGAAGACAGGCGCATCGATGGTTTCATTGACCCTGTCGAGCACGACACAACGACCCCCAGTCGCTGTTCCAATCACGATCTTGGGAGGGTGGAAGAAATCCTCGACAGCGGACGACTCGCGCAGGAATTCTGGGTTGTATACGAGCTCGATGCGTGAAGTCTCCTCGTCGAGCACACTTGTGATAATCGGCCGTATCAGTTCCTCGATGGTCCCCGGACGGATTGTCGACCGATACGCAACGGTGAGCTTGCTGCCCGGGTGTGCCTTCACTAGATCGGCTAGTTGGCGCGAGACTTCGGCGATGTGGGTCATGTTGTGCGATCCGTCCGCTGCGCTCGGCGTTCCCACGCAAACGATGACGAGTTCGCACTCGGCGACTTCCGGGACGAGAGTTGTAGAGGCCGTGATCAACCCATCGGTGCGCGCGCGCGAAACCAGGTCGTCCACCCCCGGCTCGGTAATCGGTGAGCGACCGTCGAGAATCGCCTTCACCTTCGTCTCATTCGGATCTATGCCGATCACGTCATGCCCCTGGCTTGCCAGGCACGCGGCAGCAGTGGTGCCGACGTACCCAAGGCCCAAGACGGCGATCTTCACGGCTCCCCCTCACCCAGGTCGCGTCGAGGATAGCGCCGGTCGTTTCCACCAAGGTGCCGTACGAGCAGAAAGGCGGTGTACGAGTCGGGTCTTGATCGTTTGACCACAATCGAATTCGAAGCAATCATGACCACACCGGCCAATCGGGCGGGGTGACCGAGACTGTCACCTGATCGTCCAGCGGACCCAGCCTGAGAGGAGGCATCGTGGGCGACGGCCAATTGCCGAAAGTGATGGACTGCGAATCCGCACCGCAATCCCTGCGAATCGCGTTGGTCTACAGCCGCATTCCGTTCCCCATGATGCGGGGCGATCAGATGACCGTGGCGCACCTCATCAGCTTTCTTGCTCAGCGCGGCCACGCCGTCGACCTGTACACCCTAGCCGTCGACGGTCAGTTGGACGAAAAGCAGGCGCAGTGGTTGAAGCAAGCATGCCGCAAGATTCACATCTATCCTCAGCCTTGGTACGCGAAGCTGGCCGGGCTCACGCTCGGATCATTCTCTCTGTTGCCTCTCCAGGTGAGCATGTTCCGCAATCACAGCCTGAAGCGTGATCTTGCCCGGGCAATCGAATCCGGCAACTACGACATCGTGTACTGCTATTACCCTCGCACGGCGCCGGCGATTCCCACCGCCGTGAAGACGATGCCGGCCACCGCGTCGTTCCTTGCGCTCCAACTGTCGCAGACGCTCAACACGAAACGGATGGCCGATAATGAGCGCAGTCTGCTGATGCGGTGGGTCTATCGCCTTGAGACCGTCGTGATGGGGCGATACGAGGCCAGAGTTTGGCAGGATTTCAACAAGGTGGTCCTCATCGGACCTGCCGACGTCACGGCGATCAAGGAGCAATGTCGCAAACACGGTCAACCGGAAATCGACAACTGGATCTACGGAGCGCACGGTACCGACACCAGCAAGTTTGTCGCCGCTCGTCCGAACGAGGTCGTGCCGGGCCGCGTGATCTTTTCCGGGTCAATGCTTTACCCGCCAAACATCCAGGCAGTCCTCTGGTTCGTCCAGAACGTGTGGCCGACAGTACGCGCTGAAGTACCTGATGCGACCTTCGTGATCCAAGGCCGTGATCCAGCACCGGCGTTGCTGAAGTTGGACGGAAGAAAAGGCATTTGGGTGACCGGCACGGTACCTGACGTGGGTGTGCTCATTCGATCGGCACAGGTCTGCGTCAACCCGATGCGCGCCGCCGGTGGCATGCAGAACAAGTTGATCGAGTACATGGCATCTGGCAAAGCCGTAGTCGCCTCGTCCGTGGCGAACGAGGGTATCCGGGCGCCCCAGGAGACGGTGGTCATCGCCGATGATCCAGATCCGTTCGCTGATGCTGTGATTCGACTATTGAGAGATCCCGAGTCAGCTGAGAGGTTGGGCACTGCAGCACGCCAGTATGTGCTTTCCGAATGGACCTGGGAGAAGCACTTCTTGGATCTGGAACTCGCGTTCTACGCAGCGTGCGCTGAACCGCCGGACCTGCTTGACACAAGAAGCAGCAATCTATGAGCACGACATCCTAGAAGCACGCTGCACACTGTCGGCGGCGGACAGACGGACCACGAAAGGCGTCGGCACAATGTCCAAGCGACCCATCCTACTGGTGGAATTCTCGCCGTCCGGTGGGCTATTCCAGTTCGCCATGCAACTTGGAGACGCGCTCGCGGCCACGGGGGAGCAGGTTGAGTTACTAACCGGTCCCGAACCCGAGCTGTCCGCGACCCAACCCGGGTTCACAGTGCGTCCGGTATTGCCGACGTGGCACCCTAAGGACGGTGCGGATGGTGCACCGACATCACGGGTGCTTCGCGTCACTCGAAGGGGTTGGCGGGCTGCGAAGTTGATGCTCGCCTGGGTGGTCCTGGGCTGGTATCTGGTCCGGATTCGACCTCTCGCGGTGCTTTGGTCGCATTGGCGATTCAGCTTCGAGCCGCTGTTCGTCGTCTTGATCGCTGCCGTTCTTCGCAACGTGACGCTGGGAATAGTCGCACACGAGCCACTCCCACGTTCGGACGCGAAGAACACCAGTCGACCGAAATCCGGGAGGTTCTTCTCGTTCGCCTTCGGTGCGGCGTGGCGTCGAATGGATGTCGCCTTCACGCTGGGGCCCCAAACCAGGAATCTGGTGCTGGAGCACTGGCGTCCTCGCGGGGAGGTGGTAGTGATCCCGCACGGCGACGAGAGAGTGCTGGGCGTAGGGCCAGCCGCTGCCCGAGTCGCCGATACCGCTCCGGTCGCGTTGTTCTTCGGTACGTGGTCCACCCGCAAAGGAATCCATGTGCTTCTTGAAGCTTTTGCGCTGGTGCTCAAGAGCCTGCCCGAAGCTCGCCTGATCCTCGCTGGAGCGGTCGACGCCGCAGTTGACCTTGATGCTTTGCTGGCCCGCGCCGATGAGATCGGAAACATCGACGCTCGCCCTGGTTACGTTGCGGTCGATGAAGTCTCAAGCCTCTTTTCCAGCGTGCGCCTCGTCGTGACGCCCTATCTCCAGGCTGCCCAAAGTGGTGTCGCACATCTGGCGTACACCTTCGCCCGACCGGTGGTGGCGACTGCGATCGGGGACATTCCGCAGGTGGTCAAAGACGGCAAGACGGGTCTCTTGGTGCGCCCGAATAATCGTGAGGAACTGGCCGACGCGATGCTGGTGCTTCTGCGTGACGCGCAGCGCGCGGACGACATGGGCGCTGCCGGGCAGCGGAGCGTCGCCGGAGCTTGGGAAACGGCCGCGATGCGGGTGTCCGAGGCACTCGGCCGCTGTCGCCCATCGGTTCCGGAATCGAAATAGTGGCATCCTAGAAGCGCTGGCATGATCGCGCAGGTGACGCGGATACGGCGATCTGGTCGCAAACCTGATGCCCCATCCATCAGCCTGCCGTGTCAAGGACTGGGGCGCGTGCCGACTCGCGGGCCTGGGTTTGCGGATTCCGAAAAGGCTCGCTCGCACGAAATACCCGGGCCGAGTCGTTCGGCGCGGTCAACGATCTGGACGGGGACCGGGTGGGTGGTTCCGGCGCCCGATCGGGGGCTGCCAGACTTGCCGGGTGGAATCGACCGTAGATGCTTGGGTGATGGCATGCTTGCGGGCCCTGCCCCTGATCGATGTGTTCAGGTTCGGTGGCGCTGAATCGCTGCTCGCGGTTGTTCGGGGGCGTCGGTGAGCGCCGCTCGGATCGATTACCTGGTCTCCCGGTTTCCCCAGCCCTCCGAGACGTTCATCGTTCGCGAACTCGACGCTTTGGCGTCGAGCACGCCTTACACGTTCGGGCTGCGATCGCTGTTTCCGGCGCACGCCTCGGCGGTACACGCCATAGCGCGCAAGTGGGTCGCGCAACTACGTCGCCCATCAGCGGCTGAGGCGTTGCTAGGGCTCGGATGGGCGACGGCGCGCAACCCACGAGTCCTCGCGTCCGTGATTGCCACGGTCACGTGGGAATACGTCGCACATCCGAGCCGGCTCGCGCGAGCCCTGGTAACGGTTGCCCTTGCCTGTGCGCATGCCAGGGAACTGCAACGTTCGAAGGTTGCAGTGCACCTCCACGCTCACTACGCGACGTATCCGGCGCTTGCCGCGTGGGTTTGTCACCGACTTCTCGGGGTCGGCTACAGCTTCACCGCCCACGCCCACGATCTTTACATCGACCAGTCCATGCTGGCCATCAAGATTGCAGAGGCGGACTTCGCCGTCACGATCTCGGAGTACAACCGCCGATTCCTGGATCGTTTCGCCCCCGGTGCGGCCGTGACCGTCGTGCACTGCGGCATCGACCTGGACAAGTATCCGTTCCGTGAGCGGGAGATGCCGGCAGAGGGACCCATACGTGCGCTGTGCGTCGCGTATTTGGGAGAAAAGAAGGGACATCAGGTGCTGTTCCGTGCGCTTGCGATCGGAGGGCCCGGTGTCGACCGAATCCAGCTGGATCTCATTGGCTCGGGTCCGCTCCGTGACTGTCTTGGCAGGCTGGCGGAAGAACTCGGGATCAACGATCGGATCACGTTCCACGGCAGCCGCACCGAAACCGAGGTCCGCGACGCTCTCGCTGTGGCGGACATGTTTATCCTGCCCAGCGTGATTGCAACCGACGGACAAATGGAAGGGTTGCCGGTTGCCCTCATGGAGGCATTGGCCTGCGGGCTACCGTCAGTTTCCACGGCGCTTTCCGGGATCCCAGAAATCGTCATCGATGGCGAGACGGGATTGCTGGCTATTCCGGGAGATGCCAAAAGTCTCCGCGATGCAATGGAGTCGATCATCGGTGACCCCTCCGCCGCGAAGCAATATGCTCGGGCTGGAAGGAAGCTGGTGGAGCAACAGTTCGATCTTCGTACCGCGACGGCGGCGCTGTCTCAGCTTTTCGAACAGCACTCGACGTGGGGCGCGGACCCCATTGAAGGTCCGGCGAGCGGCTAGCGAAGAGGTCGTCTGAACATGAAGTTGTTTGCGTATGAAGAGGTTCGAGGCTGTTGCTGCAGTTGATCTCGCTCGAGGTCGAATTCTGCGATCGGATGCATTGCCCCGTGTTGCCGAAACTGCACGTCCGCGTAACCCAGGTCAGCTAACCATGCGAGAATCCGCGAGAGACCGCCCGGATTATGGCGTTCCTCGATCTCGATGTAGACGCACGCGCTGCTTCTGCGGAGAGTTTCTTCCGCACCGTGCAGAAGCGGTTCCTCGTGACCTTCCACGTCGACCTTGAAGAACCCGACGTCGGCAAGCCCGAAGGAGTCGAGGGTAGTCACTGGCACTTGAATGGTTTCGACTTCCACGTCGAGGTTTCTCAGGCTGGCTTCGCCGTGGGCGCGAGGCACGTGAAGCTCCGCGACTCCGACCCAGTCGGAAAGGGCCACATTATGCACGGTAAGGCCTTTGATTCCGCTGGCGGCGAGTCGCTTTGCCAGGCGCGGCTGCGGCTCAAACGCCACCAGTTCGCTCGCCGAGCGCGCGATCCAGTATGAATAGACGCCGACGTTAGCGCCGGCATCGATCGCGATCTTCCCTTTGGGCACAAGCGCCGACAATTCCTGGCCCGGCGCGTAGAACCCCCCGAGACCACGCCTGCTCCTCGCGACACGTAGCAGCAATTCGCTCCGAGCTGGCAGGTAACCGGCTGCGCGGCGAGCGACATCCCGTAGCAACGTGACTCTCCCCCAACCAACCCGTAATAGCCTGAGTGATGATAGCCGGATCGGGCGCGAGAGCCCACGAGCGTAGTCATTGAGGCCGGCCTCGCGATCCGCCTCGATTCGGCTTGCCGATCGGGTTCGGTGCGGCACCTGCGCCGTCGACTATGATCAGCTCCCGCACGTGGTCACGGCCGCCCCGGCATACTTCGGCCCAACCGGCTCGGCCTGTGACAACAACACCGGACGACGGCGAAAGAGACACCATGATCAAGCGGCGCTTCGTCATTCTTCTTTTCGCTCTGATCGGCGCTGGTCTCGGGGCAGCAGTGGGAGCGCTTGCGGCGCCGACGTCGCAGCGCTACACGGCGTCGGTCAACATTGCGCTGACTCCCCGACCGGATTTGACGACCGCGGAATCATCCAGTTTCTGGGAAGTTCTGACCCGCGGCCAAGTCAGTCGAACGGCAGCTATCGTCTACGAAGACTCTCGCTGGCTAACATCAGCGGCCGAGGCCGCAAATGTCCGGCCGAGCGAACTTACCCTCAGCGCCAATGCGTTACCGGAGACCTCGGCACTTTCCGTCAGTGTGACAGCGAACTCGTCGGCTGCCGCCGAGGCGGCGCTGAGCGACGTGTTGACTACTGCGTCCGCGGAAGTAGCGTCGGTGACCGCACCATTCCTGGCGAAGGCGCTGTCGCCGACGGAGGGCAGTGCGCGTCTGGTTCCCGTTCCCGGCAGGGCACAGTTCGCGGCGGCAGGTGCACTCGCAGGGCTTCTGGGCGGCGGTAGTGTTGGATGGTATTTCCTGCGGCGACGCGGTGGTTCGCGGCTCGCCGACGATCAGCCTACTGACATCGTCGAGACCGACGCCGTCGACCAAGGCTATGCCGCCCACCAACATGATCCCCTCGGCCAGAATGATGCTGCCGTCGGGAATCGCGCTAAACATTCGGCATGACGAGTTTGAACCGGACCGCTGCGCCCGCGAACGAACTTCCCGGGTTCATCCTGGCGGCAGCGGTCGCGACTTTCGGTGCACTTGTCATTTTGGGACCGCGGAACCCGGTGCTTTTGCTTGCGGCGCCGATCGGCGGGATCGGATTGATCTTCGCGGCTCGGCGTCCGCTTCTGGCGGTGACCATCATGGTTGTCGTCGAGGTCACCAATGTGTCCGGGGTGCTGGCCCCACGCTTGGGAATCCCGTTTTTTCCAGCATCCTTGCTGATGGGCCTGATGGCAGTCGCCTTCGCGCTACGCGATCCAAAAGCCAGGAGTCGACTCAACGGGTGGACGATGGCGTGCGCCGGCTTCCTGGTCGTGTTTCTGGCCACCCAGGCGGTAGCCACGATCGGCAGCGTGGATATGTCGGCATCACTGACCACCATGCGCAGGGCAATAATCGACTGTCTTTTCGTCATGTTGATGTTGCTACTCGTTCAGCTGACCGCACGGCCATGGGTGCTAGCCGTAGCCTTCGTCGTGCCGCTGGCTTTGCTGAGTTCACTGACTGTCATCAATGAGCTGATCTTCGGCGGCACCATGCCGTTCGGCGGTTTCGCCGCCGTGGCTGCTGTGACGGCAGCGGACCAGAATTTCGCTACGCTGCGCTACGGTGGTCCGTTGCCGGACTCGAACTTCTGGGGTCGTTACCTGGTCATGGCATTACCCCTGGCGGCTGCTCTACTGACCAGGGCGCTGCGCTCCGGGCGGCGGTACGCAGTGGCGATGTGGATGCCGGTGCTCGCAGCCCTTTTCGCTGGAATCTATCTGACCCAGTCCCGCGGGACGTACGCGACCGCCGGCATCGCGATGGCCGTGTGGTTTCTCGCCTGCGAGCGATCGGTTCGACGGCGCGGCATGGCGGTGCTGCCGCTGGCCCTACTGGCTTTCGCGGTGCCGGGCGTCGGAGATCGGCTGGTACAGACAGTCGTTGACCTTTCGCAGGCCCAGGAGTATTACAACATCGACTCTTCGACACTGAACCGAGTCGCGGCCGTCGAGATGGCTTGGAAGATGTTCGAGGACCGCCCGTATTTCGGATTCGGTCCCGGCTCATTCGTCAGTGAGACGATCAATTACGCCGGGGGGGTGTCCACCGCTACCCGGGGTTCGGCCGGCGCCCCGCACAACATGTACGCCGAATTTGCCGGCGAGTCCGGCATTTTCGGGTTACTTGGCTTGGCGGTGCTCATCCTGGGATTTCTGACCGTGGTGGTACTGCGGATCATCGCAAAGCCCGCCTCGAGCGACCGGGTGCTGGCCGCGGCGGTGTGCGCGGCGATCATCGCATATTCAGTAGCCAGCATCGCGTTGCACATGGCGTATTTCCGCGCCTTCGGAGTGGTGCTGGCCCTAGCGGCAGGACTTGCGCCGGCGTTGCCGTTGTCGGTTGATGTGGTGCCCCGATTCCTGCGTGGTGTCGCTGTCTGGCTACTGGCGGGGATACTCGGATGCTTCGCATTCTGGCTGTGCCTATCGGTGAGCAGCTCCCCGAGCGTCACCGCGACCCAACGGGCGACGTTGGTCCCGGAAGGGCCTATCGACGGCTGGTACGCGTATGCGCTGGACATCCGCTCTCGGATGGAGCTTCTGCCCACATTCGCGACCATATTGCAGGACACAGCCTCGCCGGTCAGCGTCACCGCCGACCCGGTGCGGGGAGTGCTGAAGCTCACCACTACCGCAGACACAGCGAGTGCCGCCCGCGACGAGATCCAACTCGCCGCCGCACATGCCGGATCAGCGTTGAATGCCTCAATCGGTTACCTGCAATACTCTTTGCGGACGGTCGGTGGCATGCAGATCGTCCCTTCCCAGAAGCGCGCGCCATTCGCTCCGGTGGTGGCCGGCGCCGTCGGCGCCAGCACCGGACTGGGGGCTGGGCTGGCACTGTCCCGCATGTTGGCAAGGCTGCCAAAGTACACCCCGTCCGGCCGATCGCCAACCGAGGATCTGGTAAAGGTGTGACGCGCAAGTCCATCGTGCCGACCGTCGAATCCTGGTAGTCCGGAGCGCCGAAATGACGAAGTCACCTACGCACCGAGTGCTCAGCGCTTCACTGCCCGTGCGCACACTTCCACTGCGAAGCGTGGGTCGTGATGATTCAACTGTCGTCTTGTGAACTCGTGGGCCGCGAGGCCTCGAATCTCACCTGCAGCAGTCAGCGAGTTCCCGTAGGCCCGCGTAACGATGTTCTCGTCTTCGAAAGCGCCGGCAAGTGCGAACCGAAGTCCCTCCTGCGTGAAGCGAAATAGTTCGCCGTACTCCGGACAGCACATGCTCACCTGCGGCACTGCAATCAGCACGATCCCACCCGGTCGGAGAATGCGGTGCAGCTCTGCAATCGCCTTCTCGAAGCCAGGGATTACGTGCAGCACGTGAGTGCAGATTATGCAGTCGAATTGGTCGCTGGGGATGTCGTTTGCCGTTGTAAGATCGGCTTGTATCGTGGTATGTGGATTACCCGCCTCAAGGTTCAGTATGTCAATTTTCGTGATCCGAGAATCTTCGCCAAACCTAGACGTATAGTCATTTGCGGAAAATTCGAGACAATTGCCCCGGATATCTTCGGAGAACTCGGGAAGAAAAAGCTCCTCAAGGTAGTACCGGGCAATTTCCTGGCCACGATCTCGCCCCCACCAAAAACTTAATGGCTGCACACCAACTGACAGGCGTACTCTCGCATAGGGCGAGACAAGCCCACGAAATATCTTCTTGCCGGAGTCTTTGACAGCTCGCGGAGATTTATCGAGGAGACGCTTTGCGATCTGTTTCACTTGGTTGAATCCCATCTATCAAGTCGACTTGCCAAGGGGCCCATCTGTCAAGCTGTCAGATGCGCGCACGAGAACCAACTGAATTTGCCAATTAGCCTCGTTTTCTCCTCCCCATCATGGGCCGTTACCGAATTCAGATATTGATCCTCGCAATCGCGAAGCCACGTAGGCGCCGTGCCGTCCATCTATGCGCCAGCCTTCCGCTGCCCGGAAATCGCCTTTTTCACAATCGCGCCAAGTTCTCTGATTGTCTCGCGCGCGAAAAGCGACAGCATGATGGATGCTCCGAGAACGCCCGCACAGGCGGTCAAGGCCAGACTCAATAAGCCGGGCGGCAGAAAAATGTTCGGCCAAACTCCTAGGGCAACGATTCCTAGCGCGGCGATGAACCCGGGCCGGAGCGCCCGAATCGCCGGCCCGAGCGTCAGGCCGACCAAGCGTGCAGCGAGAATCGTCAGAAGCGTGCCGAAAATGAATTCGCTAACGACGAGAACTCCCGCTATGTAGGTGAGGCCGCGGCTTGACACCGCCACCATTGCCGACAAAATCAACGCTGTCTCGGGAACAAGCACGAACAGCAGTGTGCGCGGGCTGCCTAGTGCCGGAAATACATCCGACACACCATATCGCACCGAGCCCAAACCCAGGGCGACGCCTACGAGAACCATCGGTGCAGCCGCAGGTAGCCAATTCTCGCCGAAGACAAGCACTATTATGTTTTCGGCAGACAGGGCAATCAAAGTTCCAGTCGAAAATCCCCACAATGTGATCACCCGCAACGAACGTACGACGGCCGACCGCAATGTTGCGGCGTCAACGGCTCGAGCGGCTGAATATGCTGGAAACACGACGGAGGAAAATACCCAATACACATTGTCGAGCAACAACTGTGGGACTTTGTAGGCGATTGTGTAAAAGCCGAGCGCGGTTGCGCCCAGCGCGCCCAGAACGACGAAGTAGTCACCGTAGCCTGCGAGCGCGTAGACGATAGCGACACCGAACATGTTGACCGAATACGCCAGGATCGACTTCAGGATTGGAAGGTCGAATACGAATCTGGGCAGGAAGCGAAGCAGGCCCCACGCCACGGGTACGCGAACGATCTCACCTGCGACGTAGCCGACTGCGAGTGCCCAAACGTCGAAGCCAGCCACCGCGAGCGAAATGGAAACGGCGGCGCGCACCGCGGCTGGCACCAGCTCTATCCAGATGCGACGTCGGAAATCCAGGTTCCGCTCGAGCACCTTTGTCGGCACCAGGGCACACGCTGTGACGATCACCGATAGTGACAACAGTCTGAATACGTTCGCTTGATCGGAGACTCCGAAAAAGTTTGCGAGAAACGGGGCAAAGATCACCCCGACGACACCGAAGACAACGGCAAGCACGACGTTCAACGTCCAGGCGACTTGGACGCGGCGTCCGATACCTTCGCCCTGCTCGTAGATTACCGAGGCGCCAACACCAAGATCCGCCAACACCTGCAGGTATGCGATGTAAGCCAATCCAGCCGCGATGACACCGAACGCCTCGGGCGTCAGCACCCTAGCCAGTACAAGCGTGCTACCAAAGGTGATCGCCTTTCCGCTGCCGAAGCTGAGCAGGGCCCAAAGGAAACCACGCACGCTGCGCCCAGTCAGGCTCGGCGCAGCGGCGGATTCGTAGTCGCCGTCCGAATCCTTACCGTCGGGCAGGCGCATCACGAATAACCAGCACTCAACGACCGGTCCGGCGACCGGCGCGTCAGGCTCGCTGAGTTGAGCATGCTGTCAACGTGGCGTCGATTACCGTGCCATAGGGTTTCCTCGTCAGGACTGCACGTCATCATCGCCCGCCGGCTGGCCGCTGCCCGACCGCGACCTTCGACCGCCCATCCAGAATGCAACGATGCCGACCGCGACCGCTCCGCCGACCCCGACCAAAGCCCACCACGGCGAGATGCCATCGGAACTGCCAGAGGACTCCTGCGCCGTCGACGACATCGATGGCCCGTAGACACTGAAAGCTCCGCTATCTGGAACTATCTCCGGCTCTCGGCCGGCAACAGCGACCAGCGCATTTCCACGCAGGCTCGACCATCGCGCGGGGTCGCTGGCCAGCCACCTCAGCAACTCGTCGAGTTGCGCGGCCGCGCCATTGGACGTCGCTATCAGCAGGGAGCGTTGGCCGTCGAACACTGTTTGCAGGGATCCGAACTGAATCCCTGGGTCAAGGCTGAGAGTCGTGTCCGCCGTATTCTCGCCACCATCAATCGCACCCGTCAGTTTCAGGCGCCCGTCCTCGGAGCTCACCGGCAGCGAAATCGACGACTCTGTCCAGCCGTCCGCACTGATGAGGACAGCCGGATCGTCGCTGTTCATCGCCTGCCCAAGAGATGACACGTCAAACGAGAGCGGCACCGCGCTGAGCCGCTGGAGTCCCACCGCAATCTGCGTCGCGCGGGCAGTGTCGGCGAACCTGTTCGCACCAATGCCGACCAGCATTCGTGGCATCAAAGCCTGTGGCAGGGATTGAAAACCGGACGGGATCGGCGGCTGGGCTGGAGCTTTCTCCACCACGGTGTTGCCACTGATCTCCAGCCTAATCGCTCTGAAATCGCCACAGTATCCGGTTTCGCCACTGGTCTCGACTCTCACGTCCAGGTTGGTGAAACGCTGCACGAGGCGGTCGGGAACCTCCACCCACTGATCGATTACACCGTTTGATTCAGTCGGCCAGGATCCGACGATTTCTCCTCCGACGGAGGCCGTCATCTGTGAACCCAAGGCGGCTGGAACCGGCGTGTACGTCCCCAACAAATGCACCCGGATCCCCTGCGTGGGATGACCGAACCGGGTCTGGTCCAATCCGATGCTCACCCTCGGAGCCACACCCACTGCAGAAAGTTTCGACGCGCCCAACTCGGTCAGCGTCGCGAGGTTGCCTGGCAGTGGGGGAATAACGGACGGTAGATCGCCCGGAATCACCTTCGTACTCAGCGCCATTTTCACAGAGCCGTGGGTAAGCAGCCGGGCGTTATTGGTGAGCTTGTCCGCCGGCCCGGAGATGAGTAGGTCAGGCGGTCCCGCACCTACTAACGCAACACCTTCGTCCGGACCCTCTTTGATGATGATTCGGCGTTCAAATGGTAGCGAGGGGCTGCCGGGAATGGTCGCGTCGTCGGCCAGCGGCACGAGGACTACCTGCGGGTTCTGGCTCCGATAGCGTGCCGACAGGGCGGCTGCGAGCTGCACCGCCGCTTCAGATTCGTCTTCTGATGGCGTAGCAGGCACCCCGATTGTCAGGGTGCGCAACAGGGGCGGAAGAAAGTCGGCGACCGTGGTCGGGGCGAATGCCTCTCCGGCGTAACTGACCGAACCATTGACGAATCTGACCGGGTTCTCTGTATCTAGACAGTATCCGTCTTCGGCGAGCGCGGTCAGTGTCAGATTCACAGATGCAGACTCGTCGACAATCTGGACACCATTAAGGGGAATGACGAGCGGGGCAAGGTCTGTCAGTGGCAACCCGATCTGTCCGATGAGACGGTCATCCTGCGTAACGGTCAAGGTTCCGGACCTCATATTGAACGGAAGATCGACGGTGACATTCAGCGATGTCGGGTATAAGCCCGCTGGCACGGGGATGTACAAGGAGAGGGTGGCCGTGGTCCCGTAGAACACCAGCATGCCATCCTCACCCAGATCGTTCAGCGGCAGAGTAAGGGCAGCGCCGGGATCAGGGGCCGGTGGTGGCTGGGCGTTGACCACTGGCGCCGAACAGATGGGAATTGCAATGACCGCGGTGAGCGCTGCGAGCCGTCCGAGCAATCGGGCACCCAGGGCCGGAATCGTGGGCAGTTGAGTTCTCCTCGTCATCGCATGACGCCAGAAACGTCGCCGGAGGCACTTTACAAGAATTTTCAAGAATTGCCGTGCGATCGTGATTCGCCGCAAAGCCAATCGTCACTATTGGAACTATTGGACGACGCTAGCGCCCTTCGAACGAGTTATGACCCTTATCTGCTACCACCGGGTCTCGTTCACACGTAGTAATGTCACGCGAATCCGACGTCGGCCCGGACGGCAGGACTTTGGCCGATGTCGGGTCGTCGACCATCTCAAGAAAAACGCCGCGCGCCGCCTTGTCGGCTCATGATGCCGACCCTGGACTTCCGCCTCGACATTTACTCATCCCCTGGGTTCGGGACCCATCGCCGACGGCCCCCTGGCCGAACTGGTATGCGGGCGTCATCGAACTGGTGGTCCGTCTACTGGTGCTAGTAGGGTTGTTCACGCGAATCGGGCGTCACTCGGTTCCGGGCAATGGCCATCGTCGTCTACTTCACCGGGCATCAGCCAGTCATAGGAGACCGCGCACTATTACGACGTGTGAAGAGCTCTGAGCAAAGAGCCGGTGGCGATTGCGCCGCCGGCCCTTTGGGCATTCAGCTGTGAAAATCCTGTCCGCCGGCGCGTAGGGTGGAATCACATGACGACCAATCTGGACGCACGTCTCGCCAGCTACTCCTCGCCGTTTCTGAGCATCTTCCGCATCGTCTTCGGCCTGCTGTACACGATGCACGGTGCCCAGAAGCTGTTCGACTGGCCGGCCCCCATGCCGGTGCCCATCGAAACCGGCTCGTGGCCGATGTGGTGGGCCGGGCTGCTGGAGTTCGTACTCGGCATCCTGATCACGCTGGGACTCTTCACGCGGATCGCGGCCTTTGTCGCATCCGGTCAGATGGCGGTGGCGTACTTCTGGATGCACTGGCCGCCGCTCGAGGGTGAGCCGACGTCGTTCTGGCCGCTCGTGAACGGCGGCGAGATGGCCGTCATGTACTGCTTCGCGTTCCTGCTCCTGGCCGGGATGGGCGCCGGCGCGTGGTCGATCGACGCCAGGCGGCGCGCCGGTGCAGGCGGGGTCGCGCCGGGGCGGGTGGTCACCGGAACCGCGGCGCCGACGGGCCGCGGCGGACTTCTCGGACGCTTCCGCCGCTGATCAGTCCAGCGCCATATCCTTGCGGAACTTACGCATACCGTCGATCTTCTCGTCCAGTGAAGCCTGCGGTCCGGTGTAGAACATCCACGGCATCGTGATGATGCCGTCGATTCCGCCCTCGCGCGCGCGGTCGTAGTGCTCGGGGGTGAATGCGTCGGTCAACGGTGTGATGACGACGAAATCGTCCATCGTCAGCCCGTTTTCGGTACGCAGCTCGCGGAGCTTGTCGATCCGCTCGATCGCCCGGTCGGTGGTGATCAGATCGCCGATCCAGCCGTCGTGACGGGCGGCGCGACGCAGCGCGATGTCCGACAGCCCACCAACGAATATCGGGATGTGCGGTGGCGTCGGCTCCATCTCCAGCCGCGGCGTCTGGTAGAACTCGCCGTCGAACTCCGTCCAGCCCGGCTTCCAGAGTTCCTTCATCAACTCGAGCATCTCGTCGGTGCGCTTGCCCCGGCGGGCGAACTGCTGCCCCATCAGGGTGAACTCTTCCTCGCACCAGCCGACACCGATGCCGAGTTCCAGCCGGCCACCGGCCAGATACGCAGCCGTGCCAATGGACTTCGCCGCCGAGTACGGGTCGCGCATCGCGGGCAGGTAGACGGTCGTGACAAACCGCAGTCGACTCGTCACTGTCGCCAGCGCGCCGATCAGCACCCACGGGTCGGGCCAGTCGGTGAAGGCCTCCCACCGCCGCTTCCCGTCCTTGGTGTAGGGATACGGCGTCTTCAGCGTCTCGAGATTGACCACGTGATCGGGGATGCCGACGCCGTCGTATCCGAGATCGTCTGCAGCCTTGGCGATTTCGACGGCTTCTTTGGTTTCCAAGAAGGCCAGGCTGATATAGATCGTCATCCGGCGTCCCTCGCCCACGCCGGCCGGATGAACACACCCTCGGCCTCGACCGTCGCGCCGTTGGCGTCCTTCAGATAGCCACGCGCGAAGGTCTTGACTCCTTCGACCCGTTCCACGAAGGCCTCCGCGCGCAGATCGCCCAGGGGCGTGCCGCGCAGATAGCGCAGCGAGATCGTGCCGGTGAACTTCGGCTGGGTCAGCCCTTCGCTGGCGGCCTCGCCCAGAATGTGGTCGAGAACAAGGGCGCAGATGCCGCCATGCACCCATCCGGGTGGGCCTTCGTAGGCGCCGGACAGCGTGAACTCGCTCCAGCACTGCCCGTCATCCTCGTGATGGATGACCATCGGCGGTGCGATCGCATTCCGCAGTCCGACAGCGGGATTCGCCCATGCGAGCGGCCGCCCGGTGGCCTCGTGAACCAGCGTCGATTTCGCGCGTTGCTTGCTCTCGAGGACTTCGGCGACCGCTTCGATCCTGTCCTGGGCGTCGCGGACGGTGTCCTCGTCGGCCTCGGTGTGCAGACCGGCCTCGATGAGCCTGCGCAACGAGTCTGTCAACGGTCCGTAGAGCGCCCGCTGGCGCTCGTACTCCTCGTCGCTGATCAGGTCGAACCCAAAATCCATGCTCATCCGCTACGCCCGATCATTCACCGTGTCACTCACCGTGCTCATTCACCGAAAACCTTTCGTACCACCGCTTTTGCCCGCCGCGTCACGCGCAGATAGTTGTCGAGGAACTCGCCACCGTCGTCGTTGTGCCAGCCGGCGGCCAGTGCCACCGCGTTGAGCTGACGGCCAGGACCGGGCAGCTGGTCGGTGGGCTTACCGCGCACCAGCACCAGCGCGTTGCGCGCCCGTGTCGCCGTCAGCCAGGCCTCGCGCAGCAGTTCGACGTCGCTCTCGGCGATCAGCTCGGCCGCACCGATCGCATTCAACGCCTCCAACGTCGAAGTGCAGTGCAGCGCAGGCACTTTATGTGCATGCCGCAGCTGCAGCAGCTGCACCGTCCACTCGATGTCGGCCAGCCCGCCGCGCCCCAGCTTGGTGTGCGTGTTGGGGTCCGCGCCCCGAGGCAGCCGCTCGGCGTCAATGCGCGCCTTGATCCGCCGGATCTCCTGAACCGCCTCCTGCGAAACACCGCCAGAGGGATAGCGGGTCTTGTCGATCATCAACAGGAACCGCTCCCCCAGATCGGGATCGCCTGCGACGCGGTGGGCCCGCAGCAGCGCCTGCACTTCCCATGTCTGCGCGTACTTCTCGTAGTACGCCTCGTAGGAGGCGAGCGTCCGCACCAGCGGGCCGTTGCGTCCCTCCGGCCGCAGGTTGGCGTCGATCTCCAACGGCGGGTCCGACGACGGAGTGCCCAGCAGCGTGCGCACCTTCTCCGCCACCGAC
Organism: Mycobacterium barrassiae; assembly: GCF_025822765.1. Taxonomy (GTDB): domain Bacteria; phylum Actinomycetota; class Actinomycetes; order Mycobacteriales; family Mycobacteriaceae; genus Mycobacterium; species Mycobacterium barrassiae. Next base: position 60,836 of record NZ_JACKUK010000041.1, read on the forward strand.
ACCGACCACTTGACCGCCACCGACTCCTCGACGCCCTCGTTCGGTTCGCACACGAACATGACGTCGGCGTCGGAGCCGTAACCCAGTTCGGCGCCGCCGAGGCGACCCATCCCGATCACCGCGATGCGGGCAGGCACACCGTCCTCGCCGGTGTTGTCGCGGATCACCGCTTCGAGGGCGGCCTGCAACACCGCCACCCACACCGACGTCAGAGCACGGCACACATCGGTCACCTCGAGCATGCCCAGCAGATCGGCCGAGGCGATCCTGGCCAACTCCCGACGGCGCAGCGTGCGCGCCGCGGCGATCGCCCGTGCCGGCTCGGAATGCCGGCCCGCCGACGCCACCAGCGCGCGGCCCACCGCTTCGGGCTCCACATCGCACAACTTCGGTCCGTTGGGCCCGTCGGCGTACAACTGGATGACCTCAGGTGCCCGCATCAACAGCTCGGGAACGTAGGCCGACGTGCCGAGCACGCGCATCAAGCGTTTGGCCACCGCGCCCTCGTCGCGCAGCGTCGCCAGGTACCAGCGCGCATCGGACAGTGCTTCGCTGATGCGCCGGTACGACAGCAGACCCGCGTCCGGGTCGGGAGTGTCCGACAGCCAATCCAGCAGTGTCGGCAGCAGCACCCGTTGAACCTGTCCACGGCGGCCGCTATCACCGATCAACGCCCGCAGATGTGTCAGTGCGCTCTGCGGCCCCTCGTAGCCCAGCGCGGCCAACTGACGTTCGGCGGCCTCGGCGCTCAGCCCTTCCGGAATACCAAACGCGCCAACCGATTCCAGCAGCGGCTGATAGAAGAGCTTGGCGTGCAGCCGGGACACCCGCATGTTCTGCCGCTTGAGCTCTTCGCGCAGCACCCCGAGGGCGTCGTGGGTGCCGTCGGGACGGATGTGGGCGGCCCGCGCCAGCCAGCGCAACGCCTCGTCGTCGTTCTCGTCGGGCAGGATGTGCGTGCGCTTGAGTCGCTGCAGTTGCAGCCGGTGCTCCAACAGCCGCAGAAATTCGTAGGACGCCGTCAGGTTCGCCGCATCGTCGCGCCCGATGTAGCCCCCCGCGCTCAGCGCGGCCAGCGCGTCGACCGTCGATGCCACGTGCAGCGATTCGTCGTTGCGGCCGTGCACCATCTGCAGCAGCTGGACCGCGAACTCGACGTCGCGCAGCCCGCCGGTGCCCAGTTTGATCTCGCGGGTCCGCATCCCCGCGGGCACGTTCTCGACGACGCGGCGGCGCATCGCCTGCACTTCGGAGACGAAGTCCTCGCGCTCGCATGCCGTCCACACCATCGGCATCAGCGCGTCGATGTACTGCTTGCCCAGTTCGGCGTCGCCGGCCGCGGGCCGGGCCTTCATCAACGCCTGGAACTCCCACGTCTTGGCCCACCGCTGGTAGTAGGCGACATGCGAGTCCAACGTTCGCACCAGCTGGCCGCGCTTTCCTTCGGGACGCAAAGCCGCGTCCACTTCGAAGAACGCGTCGGCGGCGAACCGCATCATCTCGCCGGCCACCCGCGTCGCCGTCGCGAGATTGTCGTTGGCGTCCTCCGCCACGAAGATCACGTCGACGTCGCTGACGTAGTTCAGCTCGCGCGCACCGCACTTGCCCATCGCGATGACGGCCAACCGTGGCGGCGACTCGGTACAGCCCACCGTCTTGCACGCCACGGTCAGGGCGGCGCCGAGTGCGGCATCGGCGAGGTCGGACAGATGCTCACCGATGGTCGGGAACGGCATGACGGGTTCGTTCTCCACGACCGGCGCCAGGTCCAGGCCCGCGAGTACCAGCAGCCGGTCGCGGTACAGCCGTTGCAGCGGTTGCCGCGCTTCCGTTGCGTTGGTTGTCTTTTCGGCCGCGTCGCCGAACAGGGTGCGTAGATCGTCGGCCGACGGCAGTGTCACCTTTCCGGCCAGCAGGCGCCAGCTGCCGGGGTGTGCGACCAGATGGTCACCGAGCGCCAGCGACGAGCCGAGGATGCCGAACAGCCGGCCCCGCAGTGCGCGGTCGGTGGGCAGTTCCTGCTTCAACTCGTTCCAGTCGTCGCCCAACGCGTCGGCGAGGCGCACGATCGCCGCCAGTGCGGTGTCGGCGTCGGGAGCGCGCGACAGCGACCACAACAACTCGACGTGGTCGTCGGTGTTCCAGCCCAGCCGCTCAAGGTCGGTAGGCGCGGAGGGTTCGACCAGTCCGAGTCGTCCAACGCTTGGCAGCTTCGGGCGCTGCGTCGCGGGTTTGGCCACGGCTCGACGTTAGCGCACGGGCGCGGGAGCTCGGTTACAGAGAGAGGTATGCCTTGAGCTCGAACGGCGTCACGTGGCTGCGGTAGTTCTCCCACTCAGCCCGCTTGTTGCGCAGGAAGTAGTCGAAGACATGCTCCCCCAACGCTTCCGCGACCAGTTCGGAGTTCTCCATCTCGCTCAGCGCCACCCCGAGGCTGCCTGGCAGCTCCTTGTAGCCCATCGCGCGGCGTTCCTCAGGCGTGAGGTTCCAGACGTTGTCCTCGGCCTGCGGGCCCAGCACGTAGTTCTTCTCGATGCCACGCAGACCCGCGGCCAGCAGCACGGCGAAGGTGAGGTACGGGTTGCACGCCGAGTCGGGGCTGCGCACCTCGACGCGTCGCGACGAGGCCTTGCGCGGCGTGTACATCGGCACCCGCACCAGCGCCGAGCGGTTGGCGGCTCCCCAGGACGCCGCGGTCGGCGCCTCGCCGCCGTGGACCAGTCGCTTGTAGGAGTTCACCCACTGATTGGTGACGGCGCTGATCTCGTTGGCGTGCTCGAGGATTCCCGCGATGAAGGACTTGGCGACGTCGGAGAGCTGCAACACGTCGTCGGGGCTGTGGAATGCGTTCGTCTCGCCCTCGAACAGGCTCATATGGGTGTGCATCGCCGAGCCGGGATGGTCCGAGAACGGTTTGGGCATGAACGAGGCGCGCACCCCGTCGCCGAGGGCGACCTCCTTGACGACGTAGCGGAACGTCATGACGTTGTCGGCCATCGACAGCGCGTCGGCGTAGCGCAGGTCGATCTCCTGCTGGCCGGGCGCGCCCTCGTGGTGGCTGAACTCCACCGAGATGCCCATCTGCTCGAGCGCGTCGATGGCGTGGCGGCGGAAGTTCGGCGCGGCGTCGTGCACGGCCTGGTCGAAGTAGCCGCCGTTGTCCGCGGGCACCGGCACCGAGCCGTCGTACTCCCCGGGCTTGAGCAGGAAGAACTCGATCTCCGGATGCACGTAGCAGGAGAAGCCTAGGTCACTGGCCTTCGACAGCTGCCTGCGCAGCACGTGGCGAGAGTCCGCCCACGACGGCGACCCGTCCGGCATCGTGATGTCGCAGAACATCCGCGCGGAGTGGTGATCGCCTGCGCTGGAGGTCCACGGCAGCACCTGGAACGTCGACGGATCGGGCCGCGCGACCATGTCGGCCTCCGACACGCGGGCAAAGCCCTCGATCGCCGAGCCGTCGAAGCCGATGCCCTCCTCGAACGCGCCCTCGAGTTCGGCGGGCGCGATGGCGACCGACTTCAGGTATCCGAGCACATCGGTGAACCACAACCGGACGAAGCGGATATCGCGTTCTTCCAGTGTGCGCAGCACGAATTCCTTCTGCCGATCCATGTCCGCAGGGTATGCAGCGGCTGTTAAATCCGTGTTACGTGAGGACTGCAATTACCGGCGGTCAGGCGTCGAGTTCGTAGCTCAGCCACGTCGACTTCGTCGCGCCGATGCCGTCGTAGAGCCGTTGCGACGTGGCATTGTCGGGCGCCGTCTCCCACACCAGCTTCTCGGCCCCTCGCTCGCGGCACAGCTGCAGCCCCCGCTCGATCAGCGTCCGGCCCGCGCCCGAGCCCCTGGCCGCCGCGTTCACGTACAGGTCGTTGAGCACGCCGACGCGGGCGCCGTACAGCGTTTGCCAGGTCCAGAAGATGGTCGCGAACCCCAACGGCGCGCCGTCACCGCGAGCGATCAGCTGCACGCCCTCGTCGGGATTGTCGATCAGCGCCCTCGCCAGCGTCTCCAGGCGGGCATCGGACGGGTCCACCTCGTAGAAGTCGCAGTAGGCCCGCAGCATCGGCATCAGCTCCGGGAGGTCCGATGCGGTGACGGTGGTGATGCTCAGCTGCACCGTGTGCCTTCCGGCGGGACGACGACGTCGATCAGGTAGCGCGCCGCGATGTCGTCGACGCAGTTGTCACCCTGGAACGCGACGGTGTGCTGCGTGCCTTCGTAGGTGAGCACCGTGCCGCCCAGCTGGCGGGCCAGGTCGACGCCGGCCTGATACGGCGTGGCCGGGTCGTTGGTCGTCGAGATGACCAGGATCGGCGGCAGGCCCTCGACCTTGATCTCGTGGGGCTCGGTCGTCGTCGGCACCGGCCAGAACGCGCAGGTGCCCAGCGGCGCGTGCCCGGTGAACTCGCCGTAGCTCATGAACGGCGCCGCCTCGCGGGCCCGGCGGTCCTCCTCGATGACCTTGGCGCGGTCGGTCACCGCCGGTTTGTCGACGCAGTTGATCGCGACCCTGGCATCGGTCGAGTTGTTGTAGTGGCCGTTCTCGTCACGGCCCATGTAGAGGTCGGCCAGCGCCAGCATCGTGTCGCCCCTGCCCTGTTTGACCTCGCTGAGCGCTTGCGTGAGGTGACGCCACAGGTTCGGCGAGTACAGCGGCAGGATCGTGCCGACGATCGCGTCGGAGTAGCTCAGCCCCCGCGGATCCCGGGTCTTGGCCGGCTTTTTCACCAGCGGGTCGATCATGCTGCGGTAAACGTCGACCGCCTTCTCCGGATCGGTGCCGAGCGGGCACGACGGGTCCTCCGCGCAGTCGGCGGCGTAGTCGTTGAACGCCTGCTGGAACGCCGCGGCCTGGCGGATGTTGGCCTCGGTCGGGTCGGCGTTGGGGTCGACGGCCCCGTCGAGGATCATCGCCCGCACCTTGTCCGGATACGCCTCGGCGTACAGGGCCCCGATCCGGGTGCCGTACGAGTAGCCCAGGTAGGTCAGCTTCTCGTCGCCGACGGCCTCGCGAAGCGCGTCGAGATCCTTGACGACATTGGCGGTTCCGACGTTGGCCAGGAATTCCTTGCCCATCTTGTCGACGCAGCGCTGGACGAAGGCCTTGGTTTCGGACTCGATGTGCTCGACGCCCTCCGGGGTGTAGTCGACCTGCGGGTCGGCACGCAGCCGATCGTTGTCGGCGTCGGAGTTGCACCACACCGCAGGGTTGGAACCCGCGACACCACGCGGGTCGAAACCGACCAGGTCGAACCGTTCGCGGACGTCGTCGGGCAGCATCTCGAGCATGCCCGACGCGGCGGCGACGCCCGGCTCGCCCGGACCGCCGGGGTTGATGATCAGCGTGCCGATCTTCTCGCCGGTCGCCTTGTACCGGATGATCGCCAGCTGCGCGACCTCGCCGTCGGGCTTGGAGTAGTCCACGGGCACCGACAGCTTTCCGCACTCGGCACCCTCGGGCGCCGGCTCACCGTCGGAGGAGTCGGACTCGCACTCGCCCCACTCGATGGGCGAGCCCGGCGGGGGCACCGCGACGACTCCGCGGCCCTCGATGTTCTTGGTGCAACCGGCGACCAGCAACATCAGCGCAGCCACAAGGACGCCGATCTTCAGCTTCATGGCACCACATGCTGCCATGACCATGGATCGACGCAGGCTAGGCGGCTATCGCGTGGCTTATTTAGTCGCGATGAGCAACTCGTCGAGAGCGGCCTTGAAGTCGTCGGCCATGTCCCAGAGATCGGGCAGCAACTCCGGGCACGACACGATGCCGACGTTCAGGCTGCCGTGCAGCGACATCACGGTGATGTTCAGTCCGGAGCCGTGGAAGATCGGCCCGAGCGGGTACATCGCGTCCACTTCGCAGCCCAGGTAATAGAGCGGCACCTGCGGGCCGGGAACGTTGGAGACGACGAGGTTGTGCACCGGCCGCGCCCCGCTCAGCCGACTCGCGGCGTAGACGCGCATCGCGACCCCGAACACCGCGGGCGCCGCGAACTGGGTCCAGTCCTGCAGCAGAGTCGCTCCGATCGCCGAACTGTGTTGTTTGGCAACCGAATTCGACTCGGCGATCGCCTTCAGCCGCTCCGCAGGGTCGTCGATGTGCGTCTCCAGTTTGGAGAACATGCCCGACACCTGATTGCGGCCGGGCCGATCGGATTTGTCGTGCACCGACACCGGCACCATCGCCACCAGGGAGCCCTCCGGCAGTTCGCCGCGGTCGTCGAGGAACTTGCGGAGTACGCCGGAGACAAGGGCCATCACCACGTCGTTGACCTTCACCCCGAAGTGGTTCTTGACCGTCTTGATGTCCTCGAGCTCGAGCTGGGTGAACGCGACGTTGCGATGCCCGGTGACGTTGTTGTTCCACGGGGTCTTCGGCGCGGCGAACGGGGCTGTCATGGCGTTGCCGCCCGCCGCGCGCCTGGCGGTGTCGACGACAGTCGACAAGGTCGACGGAATTGTGTTGATCAGCTTGAGCGGCCGGGTGGCGTACTTGACGGCCCCCGATACGGCAATCTCCAACGAGCTCGCGTCGCCGGGACCGTCCACCGGGTCCGGCGGCGGGGCATCGGCTTCGGTGCTGCACAGCTGCGACATCAGGTTCGCTCCCGAGACACCGTCGACGCCGGCGTGGTGCACCTTGGTCATTACGACGATGCGACCACCCTCCCGCGGGTCGGTGCCTTCGACGTTCTCGATCACCCACTTCTCCCACAGCGGACGGCTGCGGTCGAGTGGCAGTGACGCGATGTGTCCGCAGATCTCGGCCAGCTCACGTCGGCCGCCGGGCGACGGCAGGCCGATGCGGTGCAGGTGGCGGTCGATGTCGAAATCCTTGTCGTCCACCCACACTGGATGGTCGAGGTTGAATCGGCTGTCGGCGAGCTTCTCCCGGAACTGCGGCATCGCCTTGATCCGCAAGTCGAAGGCGTCACGGAAGCGGTCGAAGGTATACCCGCCGGGCATGGTCGAGGTGTCGAGCTCGAGGATCGAGCACACGTGCAGTGGCTGCTTCGCGGTCTCGAGATACAGGAAACTGGCGTCGAGTCCGCTTAGCCGTTGCATGTCGCCGATGGTAGGCGGGCCGGAGCCGGGTGTGAGGAAATCCACTTAACGGGGCTTTTAACTTTGGCCGGTCGAGGTGGCAGACTGAACAGGTCAGACGAACCCGGGGACCCGGATGGGCCTCGAGGATCGACCGGACCAACCCATGAGGGACAACGATGTCTGAGCAGACTGTTTACGGTGCTGCCGAGGGAAAACCTTCCGCTGATTCCGCACAACCGGCCAAGCCGCGTACGAAAGTCCGCACGCTGCACCTCCAGAAGTGGAAGGCCGAAGGCCACAAGTGGGCCATGCTGACCGCCTACGACTTCTCCACCGCGCGCGTTTTCGACGACGCGGGCATTCCGGTGCTGCTGGTCGGCGATTCGGCGGCCAACGTGGTCTACGGCTACGACACCACGGTGCCGGTGAGCGTCGACGAGCTCATCCCGCTGGTGCGCGGCGTGGTCCGTGGCGCGCCGCACGCGCTGGTGGTCGCCGACCTGCCGTTCGGCAGTTACGAGGCCGGACCGGCGCAGGCGCTGGCCACCGCGACCCGGTTCATGAAGGAAACCGGTGCGGGGGCGGTCAAGCTGGAGGGCGGTGAGCGAGTCGCCGATCAGATCGCGACGCTGACGCAGGCCGGCATCCCCGTCGTCGCCCACATCGGGTTCACCCCGCAGAGCGTCAACGGCCTCGGCGGCTTCCGGGTTCAGGGCCGCGGCGACGCCGCCGAGCAGACCATCCACGACGCGATCGCCGTGCAGGAAGCCGGCGCTGTCGCCATCGTGCTCGAGATGGTGCCCGCCGAGCTGGCCACGCAGATCACCGGCAAGCTCACCATTCCGACGGTCGGTATCGGCGCCGGACCCAACTGCGACGCGCAGGTGCTGGTATGGCAGGACATGGCCGGCATGACGAGCGGTAAGACCGCCAAGTTCGTCAAGCGCTTCGCCGATGTCGGTGCTGAATTGCGTAGCGCCGCAATCCAATACGCCGACGAGGTGGCCAGCGGGGCGTTCCCCGCCGAGGAGCACTCCTTCTAGGTCTGGCCCGCTTAGGAGAACTCGGCCTTCCGCTTCGCCAAGAAGGCGTCGACGCCTTCTCGACCGTCGGCGCTGTTGGCCCGTGCCGAGATGTGCCGGCTCTCGAATTCCATCTGCTCTTCCAGTCCGCTGCTGAACGTCGAGAGCATCAGCGCCTTGACGGCACCGTTGGATCCGCCTGACGTCGCCGCCATCTTCTCGGCGAGCGCGTCGGCGCGTGCCGCCAACTGGTCGTCGGGCACCACCTCGGTCACGAGGCCCCATTGCGAGGCCTCCTGCGCCGAGAGGACCCGGTTGGTCAGCATCAGTTCCTTCGTCTTGGTGATGCCGATGAGCCGCGGCAGGAAGTACGAACTGCTGCCGTCCGGGGACAGCCCGACCTTGGTGTACGCCATGGTGAACGACGCCGACTCGGCGGCCAGTACCAGATCGCCCGTCACGGCGATCGAGAAGCCCGCGCCGGCGGCGGTGCCGTTGACCGCCGTGATGAGCACGGCGTCCATCCGCGAGAAGCTCGAGATCGCCCGATGCAGATCGTTGGCGACGCCCTTGATGTGCAGTCCGCGATCGGGCGCGGACGCGAAGTCCTTCAGATCGCCTCCGGCGCAGAAGAAGCGGCCCGACCCGGTGAGCACCACGACCTTGGTGGCGGCGGTGTCGCAACGCCGCGCGGCGTCGGCGAGTTCGCGAGTCATGGTGTCGTTCATTCCGTTTGCGGCGTCCGGCCGGTTCAACGTGATCCGGGTGATGGCGCCGGACAGCTCGAACTTGATCGTCTCGTAGTCGGTCACACCTGGACCTTATCGCCGCGGCTTCGCAGGTCGCGCGCTCCCCCGGCCCGTCGTTCACATTTCTGTGGCAGTCTGACTCGCACCATGGGCGAATCCAACTCGAGCTATCTGGAGGTCGAGCGCAAGTTCGACGTCGTCGATTCCACTGTGTCGCCGTCGTTCGACGGGCTGTCGGCCGTCTCCCGAGTGGAACGTTCACCCGCGCAGCATCTCGACGCCGTCTACTACGACACCCCCAACCGCGACCTAGCCGCCCACCGCATCACGTTGCGCCGTCGCACCGGCGGCCCGGACGCCGGATGGCATCTGAAACTGCCCGCGGGCCCCGACGCCCGCACCGAGGTGCGCGCGCCGCTGGGTTCGGCGGTCGAAGACCCTGTGCCCGACGAGCTGCGCGACGTCGTGCTGGCCATCGTCAGGGACCGTCCGCTGGCTCCCGTGGCGCGGATCTCGACCGAACGCACCGTCGACATGCTCTACGGGCCCGACGGCACCGCGCTCGCCGAGTTCTGCGACGACCAGGTGACCGCCCGTGCGGAGGAGGACGGGCCGGAACAGCAGTGGCGCGAATGGGAGCTCGAACTCGTCGACGGTGGCGACCGCGACATGCTCAACCGGTTGGCCAACCGCCTCCTGGATGCCGGCGCAGCACCCGCCGGCCACGGTTCGAAGCTGGCCAGGGTGCTCGACACGACCGCCGCATCGGAAGCGCCGGAGCCGCCGGACGACCCGATTCACCGCGCCGTGGCCGAACTGGTCGACGAACTCCTCGTCTGGGACCGTGCGGTACGCGCCGACGTCGAGGACTCGGTACACCAGATGCGGGTCACGACACGCAAGATTCGCAGCCTGCTGCAGTCCTCCGAGGGGGCGTTCGGACTCAGCGACGACGCCTGGATCCTCGACGAGCTGCGTCAGCTGGCCGCCGTGCTCGGTGTGGCGCGCGACGCCGAGGTGCTCGCCGAGAAGTACGAGAAGGCGCTCGACGAACTGCCCGCCGAACTCGTCCGCGGACCGGTGCGCGAACGGCTGGTCGACGGTGCGAGAAAGCGCTACGCGTCGGGACACCGGCGGTCGGTGATCGCGATGCGCTCGGCACGCTACTTCCGACTGCTCGACGCGCTCGAGGCGTTGGTGACCGCGATCCCGCCGCCCGTGCCGTCCGACGGTGAAGAAGCCGCGACAGCCACGATCGACTCGGCATACCGAAGGGTCCGAAAAGCCGCCAAGGCCGCCAAGGCCGCGGAGTCCGAGCCCGAACGCGACGAGGCACTGCATCGAATCCGTAAGCGCGCCAAGAGACTTCGGTACACCGCATCGGCGACGGGTGCCGACAAGGTGGCCGACCGCGCGAAGTCGATTCAATCGCTGCTCGGCGATCACCAGGACAGCGTGGTCAGCCGGGCGCACCTCAGCAAGGAGGCCCTGGCCGCGCACGCCGCCGACGAGGACACCTTCACCTACGGGGTGCTTTATCAGCGCGAAGACGAGTTGGCGCGCCAAGCCGAGGCCGAACTCGGCGGCGCGCTGAAGAAGCTCGCCAAGTCGGTACGCAAGCACACCTGATTCAGGCGGTGGCGTGCGCGTCGCGAAGGGCGCGGCGCAGCGCCAGCATCGCCTCGTGCAGTTCGGCCCGCACCGCACATTCGGATGTGCGCAACTCGGCGGCGATCTGCGCCGTCGTGCGTTTGACGTAGTACGCCCGATAGATCAGGCCTCGGTGCGAGCTCGTCAGCTTCGCCATGGCCTGCCGGACAGACGTCTGCTCGGTCATGGCGACAGCACCGCGTGCGGGTCGAGCACCGACGGATGCGCGTCGAGGTAACCGAGGATGCTGTCGTGCGCCTGGGCGAGATGCTCACTGGTGAGACGCGCGGTCAGGGCGGCATCGCCGCGTTCGACGGCGGCCAATATGGCGTCGTGCTCGGATCCGAGGTGACGCCCTTGCCCGCTCTCGAGATGCATGTACACGTAGCGGTCGGTCAAGCGCCGCAGCTGCTCGATCAGTTCGATGGTGCGGGGGCGGTTGGCCCGCCGGTAGACCGCCGCGTGGAACTCGGTGTTGGCCGCCAACCACGTCCGCCCGTCCACGGGCTCGGACATGATCGCCGACTGTTTGCGCATGTAGAGGACGTCGGCGCGACCGATGTTGGGAACGGCGAGCTCCGTGGTTCTCGGCTCGATGGCCAGGCGCAGGTCGTAGAGCTCCTGCAGTTCCTCGACCGACATCCGGGTGACCACCGCGGTGGCGTTGGACAGCGGCTGGACCAGCCCCTCGCCGGCGAGGATCGCCAGCGCGTCGCGCACAGGGATGCGGCTGACGCCGAAGCGTTCGGCGAGCCCCACCTGGGCCAACTTGGAACCCGGCGCCAGGTCGCCGTGCAGGATCTCGGCCCTCAGCTGCGCAGCGATGCGTGCGGCCGAACTTTCGTATGCCATCTCCGCCGTCCTGTCTACGATCTTGAAATCTTGTATACAGACGCAGGCTGGGAGAAAGCTGCGGAGAAGGGATGAGTTGGCCTGTAAGCCGGATATCGGCTTTCGGCGTTTTCCCAGTTCGGAGCGATTGGGTGTCACTGGTGGCAAATGGCGGCAGGCGGACTATTTACGCAGGCCAGATTGGTTTTATCCGATCAATCCCGGCTGCCACCAGTGGCAGCAGAGTGGTGCCGTGCGTAGCGTCTGCGTAGCGGGAAAGCACCAAAACCCGACGTACACGGCATGTACTCGCGGATCGCCACTACGGCGTGTAGCTTCTGCGTCACCCGCCACTGACGGCGGCGTCAGATATTGGCAGTTGCCAACATCTGCGATCCGGTAAAGGAGACGCCCGTGCCCAACACGCCCACACTCGACCACCCCGCCACGATTACCAGCAGGTACGGAGAGACGGTCACCGTCGAGCGATCAGGCGACGGCATCGTTGTTGCCGGGGACGCGGCGCTATCTGATGACCAGGCACGCGAGTTGATTGCGGCGCTTACGGCTGTTCTCGGCTAGGTGCAGCCCGGCCCGGCAGCGCTCACGGAAACTGCCGGGCCGACCTACGCCCATTAGCGGTATCTAACGGTTTCCCCACACCCGCCGCGACGACGGGACTACCGAGACGGACGCCCCGGTATGTCTATAGCGCGCTCACGGTCTCTCTGTACCGCTGGCGCGAACGCAACCCCACCCGGACCTTGAAAGTCCCGGACACGATGCGCGTATCAATCTGCTGACCCGGCGTGAGAATCTGCGGCCCCGCCACTTCCTCAACGCCGTGAATCTGTGCAGTGAAGCCGTCCGACATGGTGAACTTGTCGCCCTGCATCGGCAGCAGCACCGCCCGAACGACCGACATAACCGACCAGGAATCGTCGCGTGACGCCGTAACAGCGCTCACCTGAATCAGCCCCTCGTCGTAGTTCTGCTGATAGTCCACGCGGCCACCTGGCACCCGGAAAAACCACAGCATCGGGTCGGCTGGCATCTGCTCGTCAAACCACTCGTCAGGCACCCAACAGCCCGATTCAACGTCGGGTAGTACCTTGCCGAATAGGTCGATCATCAGGTTTTCGAGATTGACGAAATTGTCCTGATACCAGTCGGGGAGCGCGATCACAGCGCGTGGATTCTGTATCTATCCAGCGCGGCCAGTTCGGCAAGGTTGAAGCCCTGAAAGCCGCCGCGCACGTCGAACGTGAACGGCCCCATCGTTTCTGACGTGGCTAGCTGGCCCGGATTGCGCGCCAGTCGGCACGCCGCCGTCAGGATCGCCGCCGCAATCTCCGCGTTGGCCTCGTCGTGGTCGTCGCCCTGGTCGAAACCTTCGTTTCTGGTGTAAGCACGCGCCATCAGCGTTACGGCGTCCACGGCGTGCTGTAGAACGGCCTCGGTGGGCGCGCTGTCACCTAGCAGCGCGCCCACGTCAGCAGCCAAAACCGCCGCCATGATTAGGCCGCGTCGTACAGACGGACCACACCAGCAGGGTTAGCGAAGCCCCAAGAGATACGCGCCGTCGCACGAATCTGCACCCCGTCGTAATCGAACGCGGCCTGATCGCTACGAATGATCTTGGTCCCGGTGCGCTGCGCCACGATCACCTGAGAGGCATCGACGGCCCACGCATTACCGGCAGCCACATTGGTGGACACCAGCAGCTTTAGGCCAGCCAGCGAAACACCATCGGCGACGTTATCCAGCAGACCCTTAAACGACGCCTCGGTTTCCTTCGCCTTAGACAGCGTTAGCGCCACATCGGGCGCAAGGATGATGTGCGTCAGCTTCGCGCCGTCAGCCAGAGCGTCGTGCTTAGCCTGGTGAATGGGGTCAAGCGAATCCCACGTAATCGTGCCCGTATCGACAACGTTGATGCCGGTCAGCGACAGCAGGCCGCTTGGCCCGTTAGTCGTCGTATTCGCAAAGAACGCCGCGTCGACCTTCTTAGCGATAGACCGCGCCAGCGCGCTACCGATCACCGTAGCCACAGCCGGATTAGAGTCCTCGATAGCCTCGTTGCTGGACTGCGTTAGACCCGCCACCTTCTTAGGCGTGATCACTAGCTCGCTGTTGCTCGGATCGGTCAAGCTGATCTGAGAGTTTTCGGCGTACCAACCGACAGCCGGATCGGCGGTAAGCATCGGGAAACGAACCGTCTCCGAATTGGTCTGCACTACCGTGCCCGCCTGAAACGCGATGCTTTCCTCGGCCAAAACCAGGTCGATCAGCTTCCCGTAATCTTCCGGGGTCCAAGCCTGCGCGAGGTTACTGTTTAGAACTGCCATATTGAGTTGTCCTCTATTCAGTTAATTGTGTTGTTAGATAATGGTTTCCGCGACTCTCGCGGAAGCCCTGGCACGCTAGGTGCCCTTGGTCAGCGTTTGCACAACCTCGGCCAAGTCCTTAGCGGCCCGACGATGCGGATTGCTCTTGGAACCGAACTCATGCAGCGCGGCATACTCCACGCCCGCGCCCACAACGACCTTGCCGATTAGCCGGTCGTTCTTATGCCCGCCCACCGTCACGTACGGATTAGCGGACGCCGCTAGCTGCCCGGTGCGCTTAGCGACCTTGGCCCGGTACAACGTGGCGACAAGCTCGGCTTGCGTCTGCAACAGCGCACCTAAGGCGGGACTCATCAGCACCGCCCTCGGCATCCTGCGGGTTTCTATGTCGCGTAGCGGGTGGCTCACACGGACTCCAAACGGAATACCTGCCAACCGAAATCGCGGCCCGTCACCGGGTGCGGTTGGTCCCACTGCGCGCCACCGATCACCCGATAGGTGTCTCCGTTAGCGCGCTTAACGCGGTCCTTAGCCCTAAGGTCTGTGCCCTTAGCGACGTAGAGTTCGGCTCCGGTGCTGGCGCTCTCGCCACGCTCACCAACGGGGGTTGAGGGCTGCGTGGTTCCCCATACGAGAACGCCTTGCACCGTGCCGTGCTCTTGTTTTGTCGGATTGCCGTACTTGTCCGTGTCACCCCGATACACGGTCAACGATTCGGTCGTCCGCATCTAGCCGCTTGCGAATAGGTCTGCGAAGCTCGGCCCGCCGCTAGCGGGCTGGCCCTGTCCCGCGCCTACATCGCCCCATGCCGGTTTACGGCTCGCTAGGTGCGGCTTAGCTTGCAGCAGCGCATCAATCGCGGCTGTAAACGCATCGGCATCGTCTAGCAGTTCGGCGTTAAACGGTAGGTCGGTCGGGTCGGCCAGTCGCCCGGTAGCGGCTGCGCGTGCTTCAAAGAGGGCGCGTGCAAATTTGTCGGCGCGGGCCTCGGCGTCGGTCACCTTCTGCTCAAGCTCGGCCCCGTGCGCGGTGTCGTCGTTCTGGTCGTCGATCAACTTACTGGCATCAGTAGATTGATCTTGACCAGCAATTTTGTCGGAGCCGCCAAGATCGTCGGCAGCGTCAGGCTGAGTTGTCCCGCTCATGTGTTCCTCTCAAGTTGTCTCGTAAATCCGGTGCTGCGAACGCTTTCCACCAACACCACGCGCTGAGTGCAGTTACAGCCGGGATGCCGGGGCATCGGATGCGCCTTAGGCCAGATACGGCCCTCACGCCACCACCACCGGCACAACTGGCACGGGTCGGCGTCGAACTGCCGCACCCATCCCTCAACTAGCAGTTGCTTCTGCATCGCGTCGTGCGTGGCCTGCTGCGCGGCCTCGAATACCTCGGAGCGCGCTAACCGCTCTAAGCGCATGTCCGGCGAGTTAGTCGGCTTTTCATTAGCGTCACCCGAAACATTCGTGGCGTCACGAAAATTTGCTGGTTTCCCGGTTTCTGTGCCCTGATCTGGGCTTATGTCGTTTTGCCGGCTGTAGCTAGCGGTCGTTTTGGGGGCGCGCTCAAAGTGACTGCTTAGCACCGTGTTAGCGGCCTTAACTAACCGCTCAGAGCCGTCTACCGGCAGAACGCCCACGGTGGGCACCGGCTGCGCGGCTTGTTCCTCGATCTGCACCGATAGCCACACGTCGGCCAGAGTCACCGCCGCTGCGTTGGCCCGGTTGATTGCCGCCGCGATCCAGAGCGCCGCCGTGCCCGGTGGTATCCGCTCTGCCGTTAGGTCGGCGTAGACCGCTAGCACTTCACGCGCCGCGCTGGCCGCTAGTTGTTCGGTGGCTGCCTGGTACTCGTCTACCGCGCTCACGCGGCCTCGGGCGAACTCGTCACCGCCGTGACGACTTTCGGCGCGGCAACGTTGACGCCCTGGCCGTCAAGAGCCTCAGCACGCTTAGCGGCCCGCTCGGCGGCAATCTCGTCGTCGGAGTAACCCAACTTGCGCAACACCCCAACACGCGACAACACACCCGCCTGATACAGCTTCACGGCTGCGTCGGCCTCTTGAGCGGTCGAGCGGCTGGCAGGATCGCCCCACTTCACACGCGGCGTCACACTTGCCGGGTCAACCCCGTCGCGGACGGCCACTACTAGCGCGGCCACCTGTTCAAGGGCAGGCCCAAAGATCAGTTGCTTAGCTTCGACGCGGGCGACTAGTGAACTCTCCTGCGCCCGTACGGCATCGGCGCTCGTTGGCTGTGCGTCCCACGCAGCGAGGTAGGCCGGGGGTAGCGCTGAGATAGCGCCGATCTGACCCATGACTACGCGCATAGACGATTCGTAGCCCGTCATCGCGGCGGCTTCCCACTGACCAAACTTTGCGTCGGCTGCCGACGCAACTGCCATTTGGTACGTGTCCGGGCTGACGGGACTGACAAGTTCCTTAACCGGACTTCCGTTACCGTCTAGCACCGGGTTGCCGTCAGCGTCCTTAACGATCTGTTCCCTCGGCTGTAGCCCCGTAGCCCAACGCCGTGGCAGCCCCGTCGCCTCAGACGTGCAAGCCATATCAACCAGGATTTTGTTCGCAAAATCGCACAACGGCAGCAAGTCCCAAACCTCAGAACAGCCGTCAACGTCTAGCAGCCGGTCGCTATTGACGACCGGGACCATAGGCACCACACCCACCGGGTTAGGCCATTCGTCAACCTGCTTAAGCGCACCCGACGACGCGCCCTTAGTCGGCGCGGAATACCGCACCACCCTGTCGGGCAGGAACAACGTGGCCTCGGTGCTTGTCAGCGTCTCCCAACGCTTTAGCGCGCTCGTCACGACGCGGGAAGCCGGGTCACGCTCAACGCTGACTTGCTTGGCGCTCTCGACAGTGATCCTCGGGCTGCCGTCCGGTGCCGTCGAAACAAGCACGTAGCCAGAACCAAGTAGCAGCGCCTCGCGGAACAACGTGCCGCAATGCTGCGGCATGTCGTTAGCCTCCCAGTCATCGGAGACGTTAATCCCGTCGAACGACTGCACCCTAAGCCGCTCGGCGATGCTAAGCACCGTTAGGCGCGGAATGTTGCTTACCAGGCGACCTAGCCTGTTGCCCAACAACTTTCGGTGTTCTTCGGCTATATATGCGAGCCGCTGCCTGCCGTACCAATAGCTGTCCAGCAGGTTGTACTTGGCGATAGGTTCGTCCATCGCCTTAAGCAACCGCCTAAGCACGTCGCTTTGTGTATCTGTACTCAAAAGAACCAAACCCCATTCTCGTTAGTCGGTGTGGTCGCGGCGCAATCGAATGCGGCTATCGCGGCCACGGCGGCGTCGATCTTGCGCGGCGATCCGCGCTTGTCCTTACTCACCAGATCGCCCTGCGGCGTCGCCTTAGCGACGCAGTGCGCCATATGGCTTGCTAGGCGTTCGTCGCCGTCGTGAGAGACGGCCTGAGTCATCACGGCCTGATACAGCCGGTCCGTTGCCGGTGCCATACGGGAGGCGTGCGCGGTGTTCCACTCGATCACCCGCGCCTCACCGTGCCTAGCGGCCCACTGCTCAATCTCAGAACGCCAGCCCCACGGATCGCACGCCATCGTCACCACGTCATAGCGGGCGAACGCCATATCGACCGCTGCGGTTACTTCGCCGCGTGGCACGCGCCAACGCGGATCGCCGGGGTTCTCCCACACGTCAACGACGAACAGGTGCCCGTCGAGCGTGCAGCCGATAAGGGCCGTGCTGTCACCGGATGCCGAACCGTCGAACGCCAACGTGACGCGCTCGCCCGGCCCGACTGTGCGGTCCACCTGGCAGGCGTCCCACGCCCCGAACGGCAACCAAGCGTCAACGCCGGTCACCCATTGGCCTAGCCGTAGCTGGCGAAAGACAGGTTCGCGGCTCGTCGCAAGGTCAGACGCCATGCCGTCGCTGAACTGGAATGGGCGCGGGCAAGTCATCGCCGGATTCGCGATCTTCCACGCTTCCGGGTCGTCAACTCTGCACCCGTCCGGAGCCGCGAACTCACGCAAGTAGAACGACGAATCGACACCCGTGCGCCCGTGCTCAACTAGTCGCCACATGGTCAAGTCCACGGACGTGGTGTACGACGTCGTCGCGTGATTCTTCGATGTGATGGTTCAGGCGGTCAGTGCCGCGGGGGTGGCCTCCTGTTCGGTCGGGGTGTCGTTGACGGTGCGTGAT
>NZ_JACKUK010000042.1 GCF_025822765.1 Mycobacterium barrassiae
TTCACACCTGATGCCGACAAAACGCATGCACGCCAACCCGAAGGCGGCAGCGAGCCTATGAGCCAGACACCAGATGATCAGGATCCAACCACCGCAAGAAGCGGTGCCCTCACCCTGACACTGAGCCCGAGCTTAGGAAAAACGGCGGCCGGATTGGGCCGAATCGAAAGCCTTACAGTGAGGCACTGCTACGCCGCGATCAGGAACTCGTCGATGAGGTTCGCCACCTTCTCCGGTTCTTCCGTCGGTGGGTGATGGTGGACGCCGGGCAGCACGTGCAGGCGGCTGTTCGGCAGGGTGGCGTGCGCGGCGTGGGCATGCTCGACGGGGATGACCCGGTCTTGGTCGCCGCTGATGATCAGTGCGGGCAGATCGTCACTGCAGCACAGCCGGTTGATGGCCGACACCGCCTGCCCGTGGTAGTCGACGACGGAGCGCAGCGTGCGCAGGAACGCCCTTCTGTGGTCGCGGTTGGACAGCGCCGGTTTGGTGGCGAAGCGCTCGGCCGACCCGGCCAGCGCCCGCAGCAGATTGCCCGCGGCGACGGCCGGCCTCGAGGCGACCACCGGCAGTACGAACTCGGAGCCGGGTAACGACAGCAGTCGCAGCGCCCGGCCGACGTCGGCGCCGAAGCCGCCGCTGCTGATCAGGACCAGCCGATCGCAGTACTGGCGATGCTGATGGGCGAACTGCATGGCGATGCCACCGCCGAGTGAGTGGCCGACCACCGTGACCTTCTTGATTCCGAGCTCATCCAGCAGGTCACGCAGCACCACGGCGAACGCACCGACCGAATAGTCACCTCGCGGCTTGTCGGATTGCCCGTGGCCCAGCAGATCTAAGGCGATCACGCGGTACCTCTTGGCCAGCAACGGAATCACACCACTCCAGGTCTTCGAACTGCCGCCCATACCGTGGATCAGCAGCACGACCTCGCCGCGGCCCTCGTCGCGGTAGGCGATGCGGTCGCCGTGCAGCGTGATCGTCTTGACGTCCTCGGTGTCGTCCGTGGTGATGCCGCTCGCCGGCGCCGCCGTCAAGACAGGCGCGGCCACGACGGCTGCAGCCGTCGCTGCGCTGACCAACAGGGCCTTCAGGGCTTTCATCTCATCGCTCCGGTGTGTGGTTCAGATGATCTTCTTGATCACTACAACCAGGCTATGTCGAAGGGGGCCAGCACTTCTCGCTTGTGCTCACTAGTCACGCAAGCGACGATTTGCGAGTTTTGCGCATTCTGTTCAGCGCGTTGCCCTCGACGGCCACCAGTTCGCAGTACCGACGAGCGAGGCCAGGGCCGGCACGGTGATGGTTCGGACCACAAAGGTGTCGATCAGGAGCCCCATCCCGATGATGAATCCCGTCTGCACCATCGTGGACAGGGTTCCGAACAGCAGGCCGAACATCGAGCCGGCGAAGATGATCCCGGCCGAGGTGATCACGCCGCCGGTCGAGCGGATGGCCCGGATGATGCCCGAGCGAATGCCGTTGTGGGATTCCTCGCGAATACGGCTGATCAGCAACAGGTTGTAGTCGGCGCCGACGGCGACGAGAACGATGAACGCCATCGCGGGGACGTTCCAGTAGATCTGCTGTTGCAGGATGAACTGGAACAGTACGACACCCAAGCCCAACGCCGACAGGTATGAGATCACCACCGAGGCAATGAGATACAGCGGTGCGACAACGGCCCGCAGCAACGCGACTAGGATGAGGAAGACCACGGACAGGGTGATGATGACGATGAGTCGGAGATCGTGGTCGTAGTCGCTGCGGATGGTGCTGTACATCGGCGTCGTTCCGACCATCGAGATCGTCGCATCAGATAGCGCGGTGTTCGGCTGTGTCGCCCTGGCCGTGTCGAGGATCGGCGCAACCTGATCCATCGCCTCGGTGCTGAACGGATCGAACTTCGACTCGACGAGATAGCGCGCGGAATGACCGTCAGGCGAGATGTACAACTTCGCGGCATTCTTGAAGTCGTTGGTTGTCAGCACTCCCGGCGGTATGTACATGCCCGCCATCGACGGTGTGGACGCACCCTGCTCGATCGAGTTGAGCAGGCTAGCAGCCTGATTCATCCCGACGCCCATCTTCTTGGTCTGGTCGACCAGCGTCTGCACACCGGTGGCGAGTTGCCTGCTACCCTCGGCCAGCTGGTTCGCTCCCTGCTCCATCTGTGCGATCTTCTGTTGTGCGGCAGCGGGATTACCGACACCGGCCGACTGTAGATCGGCGCCCGCCGACTGCAGCAGACCGGCGAGCTGCTCGATCTTGGCCAGCACATCCTGCGCGGGTCCCGCGGCGGCGAGCTGCTGCAGTTTGGCCCGACCGTCGGCGCACGCGGGGTCGGCGTCGCACTGCGGGCTGTTGTTAAGCACGTTGAGCATCGCGGTGGCGTTGTCGGTCAGGCCGTCGTTCGCATATGACCGGATGCTGTCGATGAGTTGGGTGGTCTGCGGGCTGGAGAGCTGCTGTTGGACCTGCTTCAGCGTGTCCGTCATCGCGGTCACCGACGTTGCGGTGGAGCGAATCTGGTCACGAATGTTACCGAGGGTGTCGGCAAGTTTGTTGGCGCCGGCGCTCAACGCATCGAGATCGGTTGTCCTGCTGCTGATCTGTGAGGAGGCATCCGCGAGCTTCGTCCCGACCTGCCCGGCCTGGTAGCTGATCTTGGTCTGGTCGAGTGGCTGCCCCGCCGGACGGGTGATGCCGCGCACCGCTGCGATGTTCGGCAGCTGGGCCACCCGCTGCGCCAGTTGTTCCATATCGGCGAGTGATTGAGGGTTGCGGAGATCGTGCGGCGACTGGATGTAGATGTATTCCGGAAGCAGCGCGCTGGTGGAGAAGTGTGCGGCCATCTCGGAGAAACCTTGATTGCTCTCCGCCGATGCGGGCAACTGCATACGGTCGTTGAAGGTCGGGTGCATCATCAGCGCGCAGGCGCCCAGCCCGATCAGAACGCCCAGGCTCACGAAGAGATGCGACTTGGGCCGACGGACCAGATTGATCGCCGAGCGTTGCCAGAGCCGACTCGTCAGCGGCGCCCTTGGCGCGATCCATTTGCGCCGACCGGCCAGCACGAGGACGGCTGGCAGCAAGGTGATCGCCGCGAAGAACGCGATTGAGATCGAAATCGCGAGCGCCGGACCGACACTGGTGAATGCGGGCAGGCGGGTGAAGATCATGCCGAGGAACGTGATGGCCACCGTAGCCGCGGAACCCGCGATCACCTTGCCGATGGACGTCATCGCCTTTGCCACCGCCACGTCGGAGTCGACGCCGGCCCGCAGGTATTCGTGGTATCGGCTGATGAGGAAGACCGCGTAATCGGTGCCCGCGCCGACGATCATGGCCGTCATCAGCACCACGGTCATCGCCGTGACATGCAGCCCGACGTGGGTCAGTGCGGACACCACTCCCTGTGCGGCCGCCACGGAGATGCCGATGGTGAGCAGTGGCAGCAGCGCCGTGACCGGTCGTCGGTAGATCACCATCAGGATGACCATGACCAGGATCGCCGTCGCGATGCCGATCAGTTGCATGTCGCGGGCGCTGACGATCGACATGTCGCCGATCACCGCGGCTTCCCCCGTCACGTGGGTCTCCAGATCGGATCCCGCCGTGGCTTGGGTGATGATCTGGCCGACCCGCTTGTAGGCCTCCGACGATTCCGGTGATCCGGCAGGCGCCTTGAGCGTCACCGCCATGTAGAAGGCCTTGTTGTCCTTGCTGACCATGAGCTGACGCAACGCCGGAGTGCTGACGAAGTCCTCGACCGCCCCGACGTCCCCGCTGTCGGCGCGCAACTTGTCGGCCAGCGTGCGGTAGGTGTCGTTGTCGGAGGGCTGCAGCCCGCGGTCGTTGGCCATGACGACCACCACGATGTTCTGCTCCGACTCGCCGAAGTCGGCCGCCATGTGCTCGGTGGCCGACATCGCCTGCGGCGGCAGCACCTGCAGAGTCTGGTTCGCCACGATCTTCGTCAGAGGTGCGAACGCGATCGACAGCACCACGACAAGCGCCACCCACGCGGCGATCACGAGCCAGGGGACCCGCACCACGATGCGGCCCAACGTGTTCAGCACCCGATCACCTTCTGCTATGCGGCGATCGCTATGCGGCGATCGTCGTCCAGCTGAGAATCCCACTGCACGGTCGCGGTGAGCGAGAATTCAGCGAGAGTGCTGAAAATTGCCTCGCGCAGCTGCTCATTGGTGCGTGGCCGAGCCGGGTCGTAGGCCAGGACGGAGACGAAGACCTGCCCGTTGACGCGGCCGGAGAGCATCCCCATCAAGCCGCCGGCGCGGTGCATCATCCCCCGGGTCACGCGGGGATACAACGAGCGCATCGAGAAGGAGTCGGCGTCGGTACCGTCCGGACGATTGGCGGCTGCGCGGACGTCACCCAGATTGGACGAGCAGACCGCCGTCGTGCTGCCCGCGGCGACGCTGACCATCCGCTTGATGAGCCGTTTCGGCAGGAAGGGAACGACCGGCAGTAGCGCGAAGCGTTCGTCGGGAATCTCGTTCGCCCGGATCAGCGCTGCCTTGACGGCGGCGCGGACCTCGCGAAGATCGGTCGTCACCTTCGTCGGATCGATCGTCAGGTCGGCGTTGTCCACCGCATTGGCGCGGGTGTCGCCGTCGAAGCGTCGGTTGATGGGCATCGCCAAGGTGGCCAGCCCGCTTCCGGCCGTCATCCGGCCGGCGCGTGCCGCGAATCGCGCGGCCAACCCGGCGAGCAGTGAGTTGGGTGTCCCGCCGAGTGCCTTGGCGACGGCGTCCCACTGGTCCATGTCGACGTACACGGTGGCGGCGGGCAGGTCGATCTGTTCGTCCGGGGCGACGATGGGTGCCGACATGGGCGCGGAGGCGACGGCCTCCCGCCGGGCACGCCGGGCCATCCGCGCGCCGGCGACGATCGCCCGTCCGACCGACGGCATGTCGCGCGCGGTCTGCCGGGCATCCTGGCGCAACGCACGCCACCGACGTCGCGATCCTGCGGCCGGCCAGACGATGGAATCGTCACGACCAGAGGCGGCGTCGGCGATCGCGGTGCTGAGCCCGACCCCGTCGGCCAGGCCGTGGGAGATGATCAGGCTCAGTCCGGTACCGCCGTCGGTGAACGGCAGCACTGCGAGATGCCAAGCGGGGCCGTGCTCGTAGTCCAGTTCAATGGCGGTCTGCTCGCGCAGCCAGTCACCGAACTCCGCGCGGGGCCGCGCCACCGCGATCTCGATGGCGGGTCCGTCATCCGGCGCCACCCACCGATGACGCCCGAACGGCAACGGTGACCGCTCGACGTGACGGGACAACCGGCCCCGCAGCAGATGGTGGTGAAAGCGCCGCAGCCCGTCCATGTCGATGGCGCCGTTGTACGTCCAGACGCACTGCAGCAGATTGGTCGCCCCCGTCGCGCGTTCACCCTGGAACACGACCTGGTCGGCCAGATCGAGCATCGTGTTCATCTCAACTCTTCCTTTCATGTCGATCACAGGCTCTGCTGGTGCACGGCGGTGGAATTGGCATGGCGGGCAACCTCTTCGATCCAGTCCTCGGTGGTGGTCTTCGCGACATCGGTGAAGGCTTCGCTCAATGCGGCGATGTAGCGGTGCACCGAATCCCGCGCGACGGAGTTGTCGGGGAAGGAGACCGTGACAGTGGTACGGCCGGCGTGCCGGTTGATCCACATGTTGATCCCGCCGTGCGAGAGGGTGTCGCCGTAGGTGCCGAAGTTGGTCTCTTCCCACATCGACGCCAGCGGGATCTTGCGGAAGTCCAGGTAGGAAACCATCATCGTCGGCTTGTTCGGCAGCTTGATGCCGAGCTGGTCGACGGGCGCCACCTCCAGCACCCGATCCAGGGGCACGTTCGCCAGATTCCTGTTGGAGTCGAACGATTTCTGCGCCGCGCGGGCCGCCTCGCCGAAGCAGCCGTCACCGATCGGCACCGTGACGGGGAACAGGCCGGCGAACCACCCGACCGACAACGTCTCACCCGGCATCCGGGTGTCGGACGGAGTGAAACCGTGGTACGTGGTGTTGCCGGTCAGCTGGTGCTCCGCCAGCGCCGCGCAGGCCATCACGCCGCCGGAGAAGCGGGCGCCGACATTACGGCACGCGGCGTCGAACGCCTCCGTCTCTTCACCGTTGAGCAGTTCCACGGTGATGAAGTCACCCTTGTTGTGCGACCAGGTGTTGCCCAGCTCCAACGGGAAACTCGGCCAGTCGCCGTCGGTGTCCTGGGCGAAGGTGATCCAGTCCCGGATCTCGGGGGAGGACAGATCCATCGCGGCGACTTGCTCGCTCTGCCGAGCGGTATAGCCGCGGTACCCGTCGACCTCTGTCTGGGTGACCGGCCGCCCCGCGATCAGATCCTGATACGCCAGATGGATGTCGAGGAAGATGATCCCCGCGGACATTCCGTCGATGTGCAGATGATCGGCGCTGGCATAGAACGTGAAATGGTCGGGCTTGGCGATGACGCCGAACGTGATGCAGTCCCAATTCAACGTATCCGGCGTGGACGTCAATGCGTGTTCGCGAATGTCGTCTGCGCCCATTTCGCCGTAGGAAAAAGGCACGAATTCGATCTGTTCCGGATCGGCGACCGTCCGGCGGAAGATGTTGCCGTTCTCGAACCCGAACGAGCTGTGATAGGTGTCGTGGCGGCGGACGTGCATGTTGATCGCGGTGGTCATCGCGACGATGTCGCACGTGCCGGGGATATCCCAGGACACCACCATCAGTCGAGGTAGTTGGCGTCCCAGGGCCCGGCTGTAGAAAGCTGCGCGCAGATGCGACGCCTGCTGGAAGCTCGGGGGCAGCGGATCACGATCGGCCTTCGCCATGATTTCGCGCGACGCGTCCGATGCGGTCCAGGTGGTAACTGGGCCCTCTGCCGGCTGCCATGAATTGATGGGGCCCAGTGCGACCATTTCGGTAACTCCTTTTGTCCTCGATGACTTTTCGTCATCCCGATGCATTCGAAGCTACGGAGCCACTAACCCGATGGCTCGCTTGTGCGCACTAGTCGCGAAGTGAGCGATTTATCGCTTTTGCGCATTCTGCTCACGCGCGGGTCTACGCTCTGCGCATGCCGTTCATGCCCCGCTTTGACCTGCGGCTGGCCACCCAGGTGCTGCTGCTGCAAGTCGCCGTTGTGGTGCTCACGCTCGGTATCGCGGGCGGCCTACTGGCATTCCTCAGCCATGAGCGGATTCACTACCAAGTCGGTCAGCGAGCGCTCGACGTCGCGCGCGTACTCGCGTACGCACCCGCCGTGCGCGCGGACGTCGCGCACTACGACGACACCGGAGTACCGCAGGGGGAGGCCGCCGCCGACGAACTGGCCAATGGGCAGCTGCAGTTGATCGCGTCGGAGGTGCAGAAGCGGACCGACGTGTTGTTCGTGGTCATCACCAACAACCACGGCATCAGACTCGCGCACCCGAACAGGGACGAGCTCGGAAAGCCGGTGAGCACGGATCCGGACGAGGCACTCGCGGGACACGAGACGGTGGTCGCGCAGTCCGGCACACTGGGTCCGTCAGTACGCGCCAAAGTGCCTGTCCTGCGGCCGAATTCGGAACAGGTGGTGGGCGAGGTCAGCGTGGGCATCTCGACCGCGGCGGTGCACAAGCAGCTGTGGACAGATGTCCGGACCGCGGCTCTGCTTGTCGGAGTGGCGCTGCTGATCGGTGTCGTCGGCTCGCTGCTGCTGGCCCGACGTTGGCGCGCACTGACATTGGGGCTGCAGCCCGCCGAGCTCGCTGAGATGGTCCGCGGTCAGGCGGCGATTCTGCACGGAATCGGCGAGGGCGTCCTAGCCGCCGACACTTCGTGGAAGACGACGTTCGTCAACGATGAAGCGTGCCGACTGCTCGAGATCGACGACCAGCATGGCCGCCCGATTCAGGAGACCGGTTTGACGCCACGGGTTCTCGACGTGTTCTTTTCGGCGGATCCGACTCCGACCATCGCCACCGTCGGCGACCGCATCGTCGTGGTGTCCGCCAGGAAAGTGTCGCGCGACGGACACGACCTCGGCACGGTGCTCATCGTGCGGGATCGCACCGATGTCGAGTCACTGACCCGCCAACTCGATGCCGTCCAGTTGATGAGCACCGCGCTGCGCGCGCAGCGTCACGAGTTCGCCAATCGGCTCCATCTGCTCAACGGGTTGTTGCAGAGCGGCCATGTCGACGAGGCCGAGGAGTTCTTGGGGGAGCTACTCGGTTCGGGGCCGCTCGGCTCGGCGCTGCCCGGCATGGACGCCATCCGCGACCCGTTCCTGCAGGCTTTCTTGGCGGCGAAGGCCGCCACCGCCCGCGAGGCCGGGGTGACGTTGCGGATCGGCGAGAACACCTGGGTGTCGGGCCGCCTTGCGCTGCCCGTCGATGTGACCACGGTGCTCGGCAATCTGATCGACAACGCGATCGACGCCGCACGCACGGGCACCGCCGACACGAAGATGGTGGAAGTTGAGCTGCTGCAGGATGGTTCGACACTGCACATCACCGTTGCCGACAGCGGCGACGGCGTCGCGCCAGACTTCGTCGACCATGTGTTCACCGAAGGCAAGTCAACGAAACCCCAGTCGGGAATTCCCGGCGGCCGCGGGATCGGCATGGCGCTGTCCCGTCAGATCAGCCGTGCCCTCGGGGGAGACGTGCGACTGTCGAGCACGGGCAACCCCGATGCGGAGTTGCGTGGTGCGGAGTTCATCGCCCGGTTGCCGGGTGTGATGGTCGAGGAGGAAGCCCAATGGGTGACGCAGAACTGACGGTGTTGGTGGTCGACGACGACTTCCGTGTCGCCAACATGCACGCCGGCATCGTCGAGGCGCTGCCAGGTTTCACCGTGTCGGCCACGGTGAACAGTCTCGCGGCCGCACGGGAGGCCGCCCCCGTGGACCTCGCACTGGTCGACGTCTACCTACCCGACGGGTCGGGGGTGGACTTCGTCCGTGAACTACATTGCGACAGCTTCATTCTGAGCGCAGCGACCGAGGCGGACACCATCCGGGCTGCGGTCGCCGCCGGTGCGCTGAGCTATCTGGTGAAGCCGTTCGTCCCCGCTGATCTGGCCGCCAGGCTGGCCGGCTATGCGCGCTACCGCAAGATTCTGTCCGGCCCGAACCTGAGTGCGCAGGACGTCGACGCCGCACTCGATGCGCTTCGACCGAGAGTCGCCGAACAGAAGACCTCGGTCACCGCCACATCACCCACCAAACAGCTTGTCCTGCAGGCGTTGCGCGCCGCAAACGGACCGATGTCGTCGGCGGAGGTTGCCACGGCGATCGGGGTGTCACGGGCGACGGCGCAACGGTACCTGGCGACGCTGGCCGCCGCCGGTGAGGTCAAGACTCGGCTGCGTTACGGCAGCACCGGGCGTCCGGAACAGGAATTCATTGCCGCCGAACGGCCTACTCGATCAGGGCAGCCGCGGCCTGCAGGTGCTTGACCGCATCGTTGACGATGGTGTCGATCAACTCCGCGCACGACGGCAGATCCTGGAGGATGCCTGCGACCTGGCCCGACGCCAGCACGCCCGCGTCCGTGTTGCCCTCGACCAGACCCGCCTTCAGCAGCATGGGGGTGTTGGCCGCCATGACGACCTGAGACCAGGTCAGTTCCTTACCGTGCCGCATCTCCATGCCGTCGCGGATCATCGAGCGCCACGTCATACCGGACATCTTCTTGAACTTCTGGGCGTTGCGCACCGCGGCCGTGAATCCGCGTAGCCGCGAACCGCTCTCGAGCTTCTCGACCAGCCCGGTACGCAGCACTCGATGCGGCATGCCATCGACACGTGTGGATACCACGGTGCCGTCCAGCCCGGCCTCGAGGTACCGCCGCTTTACCGCATCGGGCACGGTGGAATCCGAGGTCAGCAGGAAGCGGGTGCCCATCGCGACACCCGCCGCGCCGTAGGACAGTGCCGCCGCGAGTCCGCGGCCGTCGAAGAATCCGCCCGCCGCCACGACGGGGATGTCTTCCCCCTTCAAAGCATCCAGGACCGACGGCAGCAGCAGCGTCGTGGCGATCGGACCGGTGTGGCCACCGCCCTCGCCACCCTGGACGATCACCGCGTCGGCACCCCACCCGGCGACCTTCTTGGCGTGCTTGGCCAGCCCGACCGACGGAATCACCACCACGCCCGCGTCTTTGAGCTTCGCGATCAGGTCGGGTTTGGGCGCCAGCGCGAACGACGCCACCCTGACTCCCTCGCGGATCAGCAGGTCGATGCGCTCGTTGGCGTCGCCGGCGTCGGCGCGGATGTTGATGCCGAATGGCTTGTCCGTGGCGGCCTTCACCTTCGTGACGGCCGTCTGCAGTTCCTCGAGTGTCATCGTGGCCGACGCGAGGATCCCGAGACCGCCGGCGTTCGAGGTTGCCGCCACCAGGCGCGCACCCGCCACCCAGCCCATCCCGGTCTGTACCACCGGGTGTTCGATGCCGACCAGTTCGGTCAGCGGTGTGCGGAGACTCATTGCCGAATTTCCTTATCCCGCAGACCCTTAGGATCGATCACCTCGCGAATCAGCTTCTGCTCTTCCTCGGTGGGCAGCCGCGTCGTCTCGGCGGAGTCGAGGCCGTGCACTTCGAACGACGTGTTCTCCGCGACCTGGTCGGCCTCGACGCCCGGATGCAGCGACACCGCGCGCATCTGATGGTCGGGGCCGTTGAAGTCGAACACGCCGAGGTTGGACACCACCCGGAAGACGTTGACGAAACGGAAGGCCGGGTTTTTCGGATCGACCTTGTCCCATCCGATTCCGGAGACCACGTCCACCGAATCTCCGAACACCCGCTTGGAGTGATTGCCGACCCAGTAGCTCGTCGCGTGGTTGATGGTGTTGCCGGGCGCGCCGCGCACGCCGAACATCTGCCGGGTGGGATGCTGCAGAGGCCCGAATGCCGAAAGGTTCTGATTGCCGTACCGGTCAATCTGATTCGCGCCCATGACCACGTGGCGGCGGCCCCACGCCAGTGTCTCGAAGACGCGGCCGAACGGCATCCACCCCTCGATCGCTCCGGCCGCTCCGAGGGCGGGTGTGTCGGCCAGCAGCCGGGCTTCACCGTCGGTCAACAGGATGTCGGGGGAGAAGGTCAGACGGGCCAGCCTGGCGCCGATCGACACCATGTTCGCCATTGGGTTGACCATGATCTCGCCGGCATCGCGGAACAGTTCGGCGCAGGCGACGGCGCACACCTCGGCACGGGTCACTGACATCACTTCGCCGCCTCCTTCGCCGCTTCTGTGAATTTCCGCACCGCCGCTTGATAGTCCGCTTCGCTGCCGGACAGGTATGTCTTCACGAATTCGGCCCAGGTCTCCTCGGACGCCGCGGCCTCGGCGTAGTGCCGCTGGAACTTCTCGTCGCGGCGGTAATCCGGTTCGGCCGTGGTGAAGTGTGCGCCGTTGGGTGCCTCCACCACCTTGTCGACCATCATCCGGTTCACCAGCAGCGCCTGCGGCGGCACGGCTTTCACCAATTCGTCTGTGGGCACCACCCGTTCGACGGACAGGTAGCGTCGTTGCGCCGCCATCAGGAACAGGTCGTCGAAGTACGGATCGATGCCGGTGTAGGCCGCATTGCCCGCAGCATCACCGAGATTCATGTGGACGAACGCCGCATCGAGCGTCAGCGCAGGCATGGCAATCAGTTCCTCGTAGCCGTCGCCGGTGGGGTAGGGCGACGTCACGGTCTTGAGTTCGTCGCCCCAGAACGTGCGCACATCGCTGCCCAGCCCCGCGCGGATCGGCAGGAACGGCAGGCGTTGCGCCGCGGCTTGCAGCCCACAGCGCAGCATGCCCTCGTCCATCTCACGGGCCTCGATGGAGCCGCTGGTGCGGGCCTTGGCGAACCACGGGTCGTAGAACGGCGGCGAATCGAGCGATACGAAACCGTAGTAGACGCGTTTGACCTTGCCCGCCGAGCACAGCAGTCCGAGGTCGGGACCGCCGTAGGTGACGACGGTCAGATCCTTGACATCGGTGCGCAGCAGGGCCCGCACGAACGCCATCGGTTTGCGCCGCGATCCCCAGCCGCCGATGCCGATGGTCATGCCGCTCTCGATGCCGGCGACGGCGTCGGCCAAAGTTGTTCTCTTGTCGGTCATTTCCCGCCCTTGTTCGTCCCCGCGAACGCGTCCCGATGCTCGTCGGCCACGCCTGCGAGGTTGAGCTCGAACGTGAAACCCTGCTCCATGCGGTAGCTCGAGTTCACCCGTTGCACGTCGATGAAGTTCAGCGCCTCCTTGGCCGCCCGAATGACCCGGGTGTCCTTTGCGGCGATATCGCGCGCCACCCGGAGTGCAGCCTCGTCGAGTTCGGCCCGCGGCACGACCTCGTGCACCGAGCCGAAGTGGTGCAGGGTGGCCGCGTCGACGGTGGCGGCGGTGAAGAACAGTCGCCGCATCATGTGCTGGGGCACCAACCTCGACAGGTGCGTTGCGGCACCAAGAGCGCCACGCTCGACCTCGGGCAGGCCGAACGTCGCATCGTCGGAGGCGACGATGACGTCGGAGTTACCGACCAGGCCGATCCCTCCGCCGACGCAGAACCCGTTGACCGCGGCGATGACGGGCACCTCGCACTCGTAGACGGCGCGGAACGCATGGAAGCAGCCGCGGTTCGCGTCGATGAGCGCGGTGAAGCCCTCGGTGTTCTGCATCTCTTTGATGTCAACGCCTGCGTTGAACCCGCGGCCCTCCGCGCGCAGGATCACCACGTGGGTGTCCATGTCCCTGCCGGCGGCGGTGATGGCATCGCCGAGCTCGAACCAGCCGCGCGACGGAATCGCGTTGACCTTCGGATAGTCGACGGTGACCGAGACGATGCCCGGTTCGACCGTCTTGGTGGTGATCGTCATGCGGATACCTCGGTTACTCTGGGGGTCGCTACCTAAGCAAGCACTTGCTTGGTACGCTAGCACAGTGACTGACCGCCCAGAGATAGTCCTCGGACTGCACGGCAGGGTCGTCCTGGTGACCGGTGGAGTGCGGGGCGTCGGGGCCGGCATCAGCTCCGTATTCGCAGCGCAGGGCGCAACCGTGGTGACGTGTGCGCGACGACCGGTCGAGGGCCTGCCCTACGAGTTCCACAGCTGCGACGTACGCGACGACGACGCGGTGGCCGCGCTAATCGAGACGGTCGCCGACAAGCACGGACGCCTGGACGTCGTCGTCAACAACGCGGGCGGATCGCCCTACGTCCTGGCCGCCGAGTCGTCGGCGAAGTTCAACACCAAGATCGTCGAGCTCAACCTGCTTGGACCGCTGTCGGTCTCGATCCACGCGAACGCGGTGATGCAGGCGCAGCCCCACGGCGGCTCGATCATCAACATCGCCAGTGTGAGCGGCCGTCGGCCGACGCCGGGCACGGCGCCGTACGGTGCGGCCAAGGCGGGCATGGAGAGCATCACGAGCACGCTGGCCGTCGAGTGGGCACCGAAGGTGCGGGTGAACTCGGTGGTCGTCGGGATGGTGGAGACCGAACAGTCCGAATTGTTCTACGGCGACGCCGATTCCATCGCAGCCATCTCCAAGAACGTTCCGCTGGGGCGGCTGGCCAAACCGGACGACGTCGGCTGGGCGGCGGCGTTCCTGGCGTCCGACGCCGCGTCTTACATCAGCGGCGCCTCGCTCGAGGTGCACGGCGGCGGCGAACCGCCGCACTACCTGGCGACCACGACCGCCGACATCAAGTAGCGCATACACCGAACAACGTAGGAGATAAGAGATATGGGACTGCTCGACGGCCGTGTTGTCATCGTGACGGGTGCAGGCGGGGGCATCGGCCGCGCACATGCGCTGGCGTTCGCCGCCGAGGGCGCGCGGGTGGTGGTCAATGACATCGGCGTCGGGCTGGACGGCTCACCCGCGGGAGGCGGCAGCGCGGCCCAGGCAGTGGTCGACGAGATCACCGCTGCCGGAGGCGAAGCCGTCACCAGCGGCGCCAACGTCGCGGACTGGGCGCAGGCCGAGGGGCTGATCCAGACCGCGGTCGACGAGTTCGGCGGCCTCGATGTGCTGGTCAACAACGCAGGCATCGTCCGCGACCGGATGTTCGCGAACACCAGCGAGGAGGAGTTCGACGCCGTTGTTGCCGTCCACCTCAAGGGCCACTTCGCGACCATGCGCCACGCGGCCTCGTACTGGCGCGCACAGTCCAAGGCCGGCAACACCGTCGACGCGCGCATCATCAACACCAGTTCGGGCGCGGGTCTGCAAGGCAGTGTGGGACAGGCCAATTACAGTGCGGCCAAAGCGGGAATCGCGGCCTTGACCCTGGTTGCCGCGGCCGAGATGGGCCGCTACGGGGTCACCGTCAACGCCATCGCGCCGTCGGCCAGAACGCGGATGACCGAGACGGTGTTCGCGGAGATGATGGCCACCCAGGACAAGGACTTCGACGCGATGGCGCCGGAAAACATCTCCCCGCTGGTGGTTTGGCTCGGCAGCGTCGAATCCAAGGATGTCACCGGAACGATGTTCGAGGTCGAGGGCGGCATCATCCGGGTGGCCGAGGGTTGGGCGCACGGACCCCAGGTCGACAAGGGCGCCCGCTGGGATCCAGCCGAACTCGGACGCGTCGTGAGAGATCTGCTGGCCAAGGCACGTCCGGCGGTGCCCGTCTACGGCGCCTGACAGTTACGGTTCGCAGACGACCATCGGAATCACCCGGTCAGCCGCCTGACGATAGCCCCGGTACGGCGGATACATCCTGATCAGCTTGGGCCAGTAGCGCTTTCGCTCTTCCTCAGTCGCATCGCGGGCGATCAGGTCGAGATGCCGGTCCCGGATCTGAAGGTGTATCTGCGGATTCGACTCGATGTTGAGGTACCAGGCGGGATCGGAGTCCCGCCCACCGAACGACGCCGGCAGGATTACCCGATCGCCGTCATCCAGATACAGCGTCGGCGTGGTACGCGGGCGGCCGGACTTGCGTCCCGTGGTGGTGACCAGCGCCGCCGGGAACCAGAGCAGTTTGGCGCCGATGCGGCCATCGGTGCGCCGATATGCCCAGATGTGTGCGCGGGCGAAGTACTTCATCGCCAGCCGAAGCGGCCGCGAGTTGCGGATTACGCCTGCCATGCCGCATGACTAGCCGCCCGCCAGTCCTGGCAAACCGGTCATGGTTCGCAGATCACGAGCGGGATCTTGCGGTCGGTCCAGGACTGATAGTCCTCGTACGTGGGATACATCTCGACCAGCTTCGGCCAGTACTTTTCGCGTTCCTCTTCAGTCGCGTCCCGCGCGGTCAGGTCGAGGATCTCTTTCTTGATCTGAACCTGGACCTTCGGATCGGCCTTGAGGTTCAGGTACCACATCGGGTGCTTGTCGCTGCCGCCCTTGGACGCCGCGAAGACGACGGTGTCGCCGTCGCGGTAGAAGTACAGCGGGCTGACCCGTGGCTCGCCGGTCTTGCGCCCGGTCGTGGTCAGCAGTGCCACCGGAATGCCCTGGAACTTGCCGCCGAGGCCTTCACCGCCGCCGCGACGGTATGCCCACGTGTTGAGCTTCGACATCCACTTGATGAAGGTGTCGGACGCCTTCGTATCTATGAAGCGCGGGCGATTGGCCATACACGCGATCCTAGGCCGCGGTGACGAACGGGCGAATCCCCGCGCGAATATGGTGGATCAGGCCGTCGGAGGCGGGGATGTGGAATGTCTCATCGATATGGGCACCGACCTTGCGGCCCAGTAGCGACGGCTTCGTCACAAGGTCGAACTTCGCGCGGACGGTATCGCCGTCGACCCTGAACTCAGGCACCGTCGTCGCCTGGATGACCCGGTACTGCAACCCGCCATTCAGACTGCGGCGCAAGTGGTTTCCGGAGAACCCGGTCTTCAGCCCGACCTCGATGCGGGTGCATCCCGGCGCGAACGGAACCTTGTCCGCGTTATGGGACACCAGCGCGTCGATGTAGGCCTGCGCGGCGGCGATGCGCTCGGCATCAGAGACCGGGGACGCCGGCATCAGATTCGCTCGATGATCGTTCCGGTGGACAGCGCGCCGCCGGCGCACATGGTGATCAGCGCGGTGGTTTGATCGGTCCGCTCCAGCTCGTGCAGCGCGGTGGTGATCAGGCGGCTGCCGGTGCTGCCGACCGGGTGGCCGAGCGCGATCGCGCCGCCGTTGACGTTCACCTTGTCCATGTCCGGGTTGTGCACCCGTGCCCACGACAACACGACCGACGCGAACGCCTCGTTGATCTCGGTGATGTCGATGTCGCCCATCTTCATCCCGGCCTTCTCGAGCACCCTGGCGGTGGACTGGACCGGACCATCGAGGTGGTAGTAGGGCTCGGCGCCGACGAGCGCCTGGCTGACGATCCGCGCCCGCGGCTTCAGCCCGAGGGCCTTCGCCTTGTCCTCGTCCATCCACAGCACCGCGGCGGCGCCGTCGGAGATCTGCGATGACGTGCCTGCGGTGTGGATGCCGCCCTCGATCACCGGCTTGAGCGAGCCCAGGCCCTCCAGGGTGGTTTCACGCAGGCCTTGGTCGCGGGTCACGACGTGCCGCTCGCTCGTCGGTTGCTTGTTCTCGTCGAGCACCGGGGCCTCGATACCGCTGATCTCCCGGTCGAACCGGCCCTCCGCCCAGGCCTGCTGGGCTTTGCGCTGGGAGTCGAAGCCGAACTGGTCGATCTCCTCGCGCGTGATACCGCGGCGCTGCGCGATGCGCTCGGCGGCGGTGAACTGGTCCGGCAGATCGATGTCCCACGACTCGGGCCGCAGGATCCCGCGGTCGGGGCCGGCATTGGCGCCGAGCCCGACGCGGCTCATCGCCTCGATGCCGCACGCGATGCCGATGTCGATGGCGCCCGCGGCGATCAGGCCGGCGATCAGGCCGTTCGCCTGCTGGCTGCTGCCGCACTGGCAGTCCACCGTCGTCGCGCCGACGTGCTCGGGCAGCCCGGCGACCAGCCAGCTGACCCGGGTGATGTTGTTGGACTGCTCGCCGAACTGCGTGACGCAGCCGCCGATGACCTGCTCTACATCGCCGGCATCGATGCCGGCTTTCTCCACCAACGCCTTCTGCGTCGCGCCCAGGAGCTCGGTTGCATGAAGGCCGGACAGCCACCCCATGCGCTTGCCGATCGGGCTGCGGGTGGCTTCAACGATGACAGGGTTACCCATTCCGTCAGGCTAGAACACGTTTCATTACTCTGACAAGCGAGGATGGTGACCTGCCTTTTATCTGCGGAGAAGGCATGTTTTACTGGCACTAGAACACGTTGCAATTAGCGGTTTTCAAGGAGCGCACCGTACATGGCACCCCTCAACAAAGATCTGAGTATTCCCTCAGACTTCGACTTCCTCGACCCCGACATCAACCTCGCCGGACTGCCCGTCAAGGAGCTCGCCGAGCTGCGCAAGGCAGAGCCCGTTCACTGGGTCGACGTCCCTGGCATCACCGGCGGCTTCGAGGACAAGGGCTACTGGCTCGTGACCAGGCACGCTGACGTCAAGGAGGTGTCGCGGCGCAGCGACGTCTTCTCCAGCTGGCAGAACGGGGCGATCCCGGTCTGGCCGAAGGAGATGACGCGTGAGCAGGTGGAGCTGCAGCGCAGCGTCATGCTCAACATGGACGCGCCGCACCACACCCGGCTGCGCAAGATCATCTCCCGCGGTTTCACCCCGCGCGCCATCGGCAGGCTGGAGGACGAACTCGCGCAGCGCGCCCAGAACATCGTCAAGACCGCGGCGGCAGACGGCTCAGGCGACTTCGTCGAACAGGTCTCGTGCGAGCTGCCCTTGCAGGCCATCGCCGGACTGCTCGGGGTGCCCCAGGACGACCGCGACAAGCTTTTCCGCTGGTCCAACGAAATGACCGGCGGCGAGGACCCGGAGTTCGCCGACGTCGATCCGGCGCAATCGTCGATGGAACTGATCATGTACGCGATGGCGATGGCCGACGAGCGGGGCAAGAACCCGACCGACGACATCGTCACGACGCTGATCCAGGCCGACATCGACGGCGAGAAGCTCTCCGATGACGAGTTCGGCTTCTTCGTGGTCATGCTCGCCGTCGCGGGCAACGAGACGACCCGGAATTCGATCACTCACGGCATGATCGGGTTCTCGCAGCATCCCGACCAGTGGGAGCTGTTCAAGAAGGATCGCCCGTCGACCGCGGCTGACGAGATCATCCGTTGGGCCACACCGGTTTCGGCGTTCCAGCGGACTGCGCTCGAGGACGTCGAGCTGGGCGGCGTGACGATCAAGAAGGGTCAGCGCGTCGTGATGTCCTACCGGTCAGCCAATTTCGACGAAGAGGTATTCGAAGAACCGCATCGGTTCAACATTCTGCGCGATCCGAATCCGCACGTCGGGTTCGGTGGCACCGGCGCTCACTACTGCATCGGCGCGAACCTGGCCAGGATGACGATCAACCTCATCTTCAATGCGGTCGCCGACCACATGCCCGACATCAAGCCGATCAGCGAACCCGAGCGGCTGCGATCTGGTTGGCTCAACGGCATCAAGCATTGGCAGGTCGACTACACCGGCAAGAGCGCGGTCGCCGCGGAGTAGCGCCAACGGATCACCGCACGCGGGGCGTGCAATCGGATCGAGGAGGATTCGGTGGACTTCAGTCCGGACGAAGGGCAGCAGGCTGTCGCCGATGTGGTGACATCGGCGCTGGGGCGGGAGAACAGTTGGGAGGCGCTCGTCGGCGGCGGGATCGTCGCATTCGGCGTGCCCGAACGCCTCGGTGGCGACGGCCTGGGGTTGGCCGAGGTGAGCACCGCGCTGACCGAGATCGGTCGGCACGGCACCGTCAGCCCCGCGTTGGCCACGCTGGGCTTCGGCCTGTTGCCGTTGCTCGATCTGGCCTCTGACGAGCAGCAGGACCGCTACCTCGCAGGCGTGGCCAAGGGGGCGGTGCTGACGGCGGCGTTCAACGAGCCGGGTGCACCCCTTCCGGATCGGCCCAGAACCTCACTGGTTGACGGCAAGCTCAACGGCACCAAGATCGCCGTTCCCTATGCGGAGCAAGCGGATTGGATCGTCGTCACGGTGGAGAACGCCGTCGCCGTCATCTCACCCAAGGCTGCCGGCGTGCAGATCACCAAGACCCCGACCTCCAACCATTCGGACGAGTACACGGCGACGTTCACCGACGCAGAGGTCGACGGTGTGCTCGACGGCGCTGTGCCACATCGTGTCAACCAGTTGGCGCTGGCCGCGATCGGCGCCTTCGCCGCCGGCCTGGTCGCCGGTGCACTGCGCCTGACGGCGGACTATGTCGCAAACCGCGAACAGTTCGGCAAACCGCTGTCGACGTTCCAGACGGTGGCCGCGCAGCTCGCCGAGGTCTATATCGCCTCTCGCACACTGACATTGGTGTCGACGTCGGTGGCATGGCGACTGTCGCAGGGGCTGGACGCCGACGACGATCTCGCGGTGCTCGGCTACTGGCTGGCCTCGCAGGCGCCGCCGGTGATGCAGCTCTGCCATCACATGCACGGCGGGATGGGAATGGACATCGACTACCCGATGGACCGCTACTACTCGAGCATCAAGGATCTGACCCGGCTGCTGGGCGGGCCGTCGCACCGACTCGATCTGGTGGGAGCGTAAATGTACATCGAACTGACTCCCGAACAGCGACAGCTGCAAGCCGAACTGCGGGAATACTTTTCGAACCTCATCTCCCCCGAAGAAGCCAAGGAGATGGAGAAGGACCGCCACGGCAAGGCCTACCGCGCGGTGATCAAGCGCATGGGTTCGGACGGCAAGCTGGGTGTCGGCTGGCCAAAGGAGTTCGGCGGGTTGGGGTTCGGCCCCATCGAGCAGTCGATCTTCGTCAACGAGGCGCAGCGCGCCGACGTGCCCCTGCCCGCTGTCACGCTGCAGACCGTCGGGCCGACCTTGCAGGTATTCGGAACCGAACTGCAGAAGAAGAAGTTCCTGCCGGCCATCCTGGCGGGTGAGGTCCACTTCGCGATCGGCTACACGGAGCCGGAAGCGGGAACCGACCTCGCGTCGTTGCGGACCACCGCGGTGCGTCACGGTGACGAGTACATCGTCAACGGCCAGAAGGTGTTCACGACCGGCGGCCATGACGCCGACTACATCTGGTTGGCATGCCGTACCGATCCGGAAGCCGCCAAACACAAGGGCATCTCGATTCTGATCGTCGACACCAAGGATCCCGGCTACTCCTGGACGCCGATGATCCTGTCCGACGGCGCCCACCACACGAACGCGACCTACTACAACGACGTCCGCGTTCCCGCCGACATGCTGGTCGGTGAGGAGAACGGGGGCTGGCGACTGATCACGACTCAGCTGAACAACGAGCGTGTGATGCTCGGTCCGGCAGGACGTTTCGCCTCTCTGTACGACCGGGTGCACGCGTGGGCGTCGAAACCCGGCAGCAACGGCGACACTCCGCTGGACCACGACGACGTGACGCGTTCGCTCGGCGAGCTCAAGGCGTTGTGGCGGATCAACGAGTTGCTGAACTGGCAGGTCGCCGCGTCGGGAGAAACCATCGACGTCGCGGACGCCGCGGCGACGAAGGTGTTCGGCACCGAGAGGATCCAGTACGCCGGACGGCTCGCCGAGGCGATCGTCGGTAAGTACGGCAACCCGGCCGATGAGGAAACCGCCGAGCTGCTCGAGTGGTTGGATTCGCAGACCAAGCGCAATCTGGTGATCACGTTCGGTGGAGGTGTGAACGAAGTGATGCGGGAGATGATCGCGGCGTCAGGTTTGAAGGTCCCGAGGGTGCCGCGATGAGCGCCTGCGAAAGAGCCGAGGACTGAGATGAGTGCCATTGAGGACATCCAGAAGGCCGCCGAGCGGGTCAAGGCCGAGGGCAAGAGCAAGCCGCGGGTCGGCCGTCATCCGGTGAACCAGCCGATGATCGACCACTGGCTCGATGCGATGGGGGATCGCAACCCCATCTATGTCGACGAGGCGGCAGCCAAGGCGGCCGGCCATCCCGGCATTGTCGCTCCGCCCGCGATGATCCAGGTGTGGACCATGATGGGCTTGGGCGGCAACCGGCCCGACGACGACCCGCTGGGCAAGATCATCGGATTGTTCGACGACGCAGGCTATATCGGCGTCGTCGCCACCAACTGCGAGCAGACCTACCACCGCTACCTCCGGCCCGGCGAGGAGGTCAGCGTCTCCGCAGAGCTGACCGACGTCGTCGGCCCCAAGCGGACCGCGCTCGGCGAGGGCTTCTTCATCACGCAGAAGATCTCCTGGCAGGTCGGCGACGAGGACGTCGCCGAGATGATGTGGCGCATCATGAAATTCCGGCCCGCCGAGGCCGACAAACCGGCCGCTTCACAGGTGCCCGAGGACCTGGACGCGAATTCGATGATGCGGCCAGCGTCGTCGCGCGACACAAAGTTCTTCTGGGACGGCGTAAACGCACATGAGCTGCGAATCCAGAAGCGGCCCGACGGCACCCTGGTGCATCCGCCGGTGCCCGCCCTCTGGCAGGACAAGGAAGCGCCGATCGACTACGTCGTCGCCTCCGGTAAGGGCACCGTGTTCAGCTTCGTGGTGCACCACGCGCCGAAGGTGCCCGGCCGCACGTTGCCGTTTGTCATCGCGCTGGTCGAGCTCGAGGAGGGGGTGCGGATGCTCGGTGAGCTCCGCAACATCGACCCCGCCAAGGTGAAGATCGGATTGCCTGTCCGGGCAACGTATATCGACTTCCCCGAGGGGGATACGGGTCCGGCCTGGACCCTCTACGCGTGGGAGCCCAGCGAGGAGGCCACCGCATGAGTGCACCGACTGTCGAGGTCGGCACGAAACTGCCGGAGCTGTCGCTGTACGGCGATCCGACGTTCATCGTGTCGACCGCGATCGCCACGCGCGACTATCAGGATGTCCACCACGACCGGGACAAGGCGCAGGCCAAGGGATCCAAGGACATCTTCGTCAACATCCTCACCGACACCGGTCTCGTTCAGCGCTACATCACCGACTGGGCCGGCCCCACCGCGATCATCAAATCGATCGGGTTGCGATTGGGAGTGCCGTGGTACGCCTACGACACCGTGACTTTCAGAGGTGAGGTGACGGCTGTCGAGGACGGCCTGATCTCGCTGAAAGTGACTGGCAGCAACAGCCTCGGCGACCACGTGATCGCCACGGCGACACTGACGATCGGAGATGCATGAGCGGCCTGTCCGGTAAGGCGGCGATCGTGGGGATCGGCGCCACCGACTTCTCCAAGAACTCCGGCCGAAGCGAACTGCGGCTGGCGTCCGAAGCGGTGCTGGATGCACTCGACGATGCGGGACTGACGCCTGCCGATGTGGACGGCATGGTCACGTTCACCATGGACTCCAACACCGAGGTGGCGATCGCTCGCGCCACCGGCATCGGCGACCTGACGTTCTTCTCCAAGATCCACCACGGTGGCGGCGCGGCCTGCGCGACGGTTCAGCAGGCGGCGATCGCGGTGGCCACAGGTGTCGCGGATTGCGTTGTGGCATACCGGGCTTTCAACGAGCGGTCGGGAATGCGATTCGGCCAGGTGCAGATGCGGTTGGTGGAGAACGCCGACAGCACCGGGGTGGACAACTCGTTCTCGTATCCGCACGGTCTGTCGACGCCTGCCGCACAGGTGGCGATGATCGCCCAGCGGTACATGCACTACTCCGGTGCGACGAGCCGGGACTTCGGTGTCGTGTCGGTGGCCGACCGTAAGCACGCGGCGAAGAACCCGAAGGCGTACTTCTACGAGAAGCCGATCACCATCGAGGATCACCAGAACTCGCGGTGGATCGCCGAGCCGCTGCGGTTGCTCGACTGCTGCCAGGAGACCGACGGCGGTGTGGCGCTGGTGATCACCTCCGTCGAGCGCGCCAAGGACCTCAAGCATCGACCCGCTGTCATCGAGGCGGCCTCTCAGGGCTCCAGTCCGAATCAGTACTCGATGACGAGCTACTACCGGCCGGAGCTCGGTCTGCCGGAGATGGGGCTGGTCGGCAGGCAGCTGTGGGATCAGTCCGGTCTGACGCCGGAGGACATCCAGACCGCGATCCTCTACGACCACTTCACGCCGTTCACCCTGATTCAGTTGGAGGAGTTGGGATTCTGCGGTCGCGGCGAGGCCAAGGAATACATCGCCGACGGCGCCATCGAGATCGGCGGCAGACTGCCGATCAACACTCACGGCGGTCAGCTCGGTGAGGCGTACATCCACGGCATGAACGGCATCGCGGAAGGTGTCCGGCAGCTGCGGGGAACGTCGGTGAACCCGGTGCCCGACGTCGAGCACGTCCTCGTCACGGCCGGAACCGGGGTGCCTACCTCAGGACTCATCCTGGGCTGAGCACGGCTGTCAGGCCGGAACGAGCTCCACACCGGCCAGCGCGACGGCGTTGTCACGCTCGGGTGCGGTGACGACGGCAGCGAAGCCGTCGCCCTCCTTCCAGATGCTGGCCTT
This sequence comes from Mycobacterium barrassiae, assembly GCF_025822765.1. GTDB lineage: Bacteria > Actinomycetota > Actinomycetes > Mycobacteriales > Mycobacteriaceae > Mycobacterium > Mycobacterium barrassiae. Next base: position 23,443 of record NZ_JACKUK010000042.1, read on the forward strand.
CAGCGTTTCGCCGGGGAACACAACGCCTGCGAAACGCGCTCCGTAACTGGCGATCCGGGCGGTATCGCCGTCGAGGAGGGTGTCGACCATCGCCTTGCACGTCATGCCGTAGGTGCACAGTCCGTGCAGGATCGGCTTCGGGAAGCCGGCCGCGGCGGCGAAGTCGGGATCCGAGTGCAACGGGTTGCGGTCGCCGCACATGCGATACAGCAACGCCTGCTGCGGTGACACCGCGATGTCCACCTCGAAATCCGGTGCGCGCTGCGGCGGTTCGGATGACGTCGACGGGCCGCGCTCGCCGCCGAAGCCACCCTCGCCGCGCGCGAAGATCGACCGCTTCTGCTTCCAGAGCAGGGTGCCGTCGGGCGCGGAAACCGTGGTCTCCGACCAGATCACCGCGGCCTTGCCCTTGTCCCAGATATCGGTGAAGCGGGTGACCGCGATGCCGGTGCCCGACGGTGGGATCGGCCCGGGCACCGAGACCGCCTCGCTGGCGTGCAGCACCTTCGACAGCTCGATGTCGATACCGGGGAACTGGACCGTCGGCGGCTTGGTGTCGTGAAACGTCGCCGCGACATTGCCGAACGTCGGCAGCACCTGCGGAGTGTCGTCGGTCAGGTAACGCAGCTCGCGCTTGTCCATCGGGTCGGCGCCCGCACCGAGGCCCAGGTGGTAGAGCTGGATGTCGCTGCTGCTCCACGAGAATTCGTTGGGCGGCAGTTCGGCGCCGAGCGCCTCGTCCAGATTGATGGGCATCAGTTCTTCCCCGTGCTCGATGTCGTCGTCTTCGCGGCTTCGGCGATGTGCAGTGCGGCGAGGTATCCGAAGGTCATCGCCGGGCCGATCGTTCCACCAGGACCGGGATAGGTGTGGCCCATCACCGGTGAGCTGACATTACCCGCCGCGTAGAGCCCCTCGATGACCGAGCCGTCGTCCCGCAGCGCGCGGCCGTGAACGTCGGTGCGCACGCCGCCCTTGGTGCCCAGGTCGCCGGGCACCATCTTCGCCGCGTAGTACGGGGCCTGGTTGATCTCACCGAGGTTGGGGTTCGGTTTGTTCGTCGGGTCTCCGTAATAGCGGTCGTAGGCGCTCTCGCCGCGCTTGAAGTCCTCGTCGACACCGGATCGCGCGAACCCGTTGAAACGTTCGACGGTCGCAGACAGCGTATCGGCGGGCACGCCCGTCTTCTCCGCCAATTCCGCGATCGTGTCGGCCTTGACGATGACACCGGACTCGAGCCACTTCGTCGGAATCCGTTGTCCGGGCTGCAAACCCGCGAAGATGTAGCGATCTCGGTACCTCTGGTCGAAGATCAGCCACGCTGGAATGTTCTCGCCGGGGCCCGGGCCCTGACCGTACTGACCGCCGTACATGTGGTGGCAGGCCTCGACGTAGGGCATCGACTCGTTCATGAACCGTTTACCCGACATGTTCACGATGATCGACCCGGGGGAGTTGCGTTCGGAGAGCGCGAACCACGGAGCGCCGACGAGGGGGACAGTCGGTCCCCACCAGGCGTCCTCCATGACCTCCAGTGCGGCGCCGAGCTTTTCGGCGGCGATGATGCCGTCGCCGGTGTTGGCCCTGGCGCCCACCGTCCACTCGGTGGTGATGGGTGCGCGCTGGTACTTCACCCGCATCTGCTCGTTGTGCTCGAAGCCGCCGCAGCCCAGAATCACGCCGCGGCGGGCCCGGATCAGTTCGGGCTCAGCGCTTTCCGGTGCATTGGTATCGCGGACATAGATGCCGCACACCCTGCCGTCCTCGACGTAAAGATCGGTCAGCGCGGTGTTGAGCCGCACCGGCACGCCCGCCTTCTGCAAACCGATGCGCAAAGGTGCGATCAGCGCGCGGCCCATGCCGACGAGGTTCTTGCGAGTCGCGTTGGCCCATACCGAACGGATGCCGACCTTCACGCTGCGCAGCACTCCGCGGGGGTGGCGCTTGAGCTGGTTCAGCCGGACGTAGTCCTGCTGCATGACGACCATGTTCAGCGGCACCTTGCCGTACGGCGGCTCCAGACCCTTCTCGTCGGGCCCCAGCTTGCGCGCGTTGAACGGCTTCGGCTCGATCGAGCGGCCGCCAGGCCTGCCGCCGGGTGTCTCGGGGTAATAGTCGGAGTAGCCGGGCACCCAGCACATCTTCAGCGGTGAGTTCTTCAGGACGAACGAAAGCATCTCCGGCCCGCGTTCGAGATACGTGTCGATCTTCTCGGCGGGCACCACATCGCCGATGATCGCGTGCAGGTACTGGCGTGCGGCCTCGGGGGTGTCCGTGACGCCGTCCCGCTTGAGCACTTCGTTATTCGGAATCCACACGCCGCCGCCGGACCGCGCCGTCGATCCGCCGTAGTGCGGCGCCTTCTCCACGACGATCGCCGATAATCCCTGGTGAGCCGCCGTAAGAGCGGCGACCATCCCGGCGGCGCCGCTTCCGACGACCACGACGTCGTATGCCTCATTCCTCATAACTAGAACACGTTATAGAATTGCACTGTCCGGGCGCCACTGACCCCGCATTTCGGTCAGCGGAACGCTTAGTTCACCGAGGCCCAGACCGCACTACTATTTCGTTAACCGGGCCTCATTCGCCCCGGTAAACAGAGGGAGATACCCGGAATGTTGAGCGTCGAGACGCGCGAGAAGTTGGCCGCTGACCTGGCCGAGGCTGAGCGCAGCCGGGTTCCGATCGCCCCGCTGACGGACGTTCATCCGGACATCGATGTCGTCGACGCCTACGAAATCCAGCTGATCAACATCCGGCGACGGGTGGCCGAGGGCGCCCGCGTGATCGGGCACAAGGTCGGCCTCTCGTCGGAGGCCATGCAGAAGATGATGAACGTCGACGAGCCCGACTACGGGCATCTGCTCGACGATATGGCCGTCTTCGAGAACGTGCCGGTGCAGACCGACAAGTACCTCTATCCGCGCGTGGAGGTGGAGGTCGGCTTCATCCTGGCCGACGACCTGCCCGGCGCCGGGTGCACGGAGGACGACGTGCTGGCGGCGACCGCCGCGTTCGTCCCGGCGCTGGAGTTGATCGACACCCGCATCACGGAATGGAAGATCTCGATCTGCGACACCATCGCCGACAACGCGTCGTCGGCGGGCTGGGTGCTCGGCGAGGCGCGGGTGTCGCCCAAGGACGTCGACATCCGCAACATCGGCGCCGTGCTGTCCCGCAATGGCGAGGTGGTCGCGAAGGGCCGCAGCGATGCGGTGCTGGGAAACCCGGTCACGGCGGTGGCGTGGCTGGCCCGCAAGGTGGACGGCTTCGGCGTCCGGCTGAAGGCCGGCGACATCGTGTTGCCCGGGTCGTGCACCAAAGCCTTCGACGCCAACCCCGGCGATGACTTCGTCGCCGACTTCGAGGGATTGGGCGCCGTCCACTTGAGTTTCGAGTAACGAGGAGCACACCATGCCGCACAAGGCATCCGTCGCGATCGTCGGATCGGGAAACATCAGCACCGACCTGCTCTACAAACTGCTGCGCTCGGAGTGGTTGGAGCCTCGGTGGATGATCGGAATCGACCCCGAGAGCGAAGGCCTGGCGCGGGCACGCAAGCTCGGTCTGGAGACCTCACACGAGGGGGTGGACTGGCTGCTCGCGCAGAGCGAGAAGCCCGACATGGTCTTCGAGGCCACCAGTGCCTACGTCCATCGCGATGCGGCACCGCGATACGCCGAGGCCGGCATCCGCGCGATCGACCTCACCCCGGCCGCCGTCGGGCCCGGCGTGATCCCGCCCGCCAACCTGCGCGCCCATCTCGACGCGCCGAACGTCAACATGGTCACCTGCGGCGGTCAGGCCACCATTCCGATCGTCTACGCGGTCTCGCGGGCGGTAGAGGTGCCGTATGCCGAGATCGTGGCGTCGGTGTCGTCGGCGTCGGCCGGGCCGGGCACCCGCGCCAACATCGACGAGTTCACCAAGACCACCAGTGCGGGTGTGCAGAACATCGGCGGCGCCAAGCGGGGTAAGGCGATCATCATCCTCAACCCCGCCGAACCGCCGATGATCATGCGCGACACCATTTTCTGTGCCATCCCCGAGGATGCCGACCACGACGCGATCACCCAGTCGATCAAGGACGTCGTCGCCGAGGTGCAGACCTACGTGCCGGGCTATCGCCTGCTCAACGAGCCACAGTTCGACGAACCGTCGGTGGTCAACGGTGGTCAGCACGTGGTGACCACCTTCATCGAAGTGGAGGGTGCGGGCGACTATCTGCCGCCCTACGCTGGAAATCTGGACATCATGACCGCAGCGGCGGCCAAGGTCGGCGAGGAGATCGCGAAGGAAATGGCCGGGGCATCCCTCGCCTCATCAAAGGGAGGCCAGGCATGAGCACCGACGGCATCTATTTCAACCCGATCTGGGACGTCCGGATGACGGACACGTCGCTGCGCGACGGCAGTCACCACAAACGGCACCAGTTCACCAAGGAGGAAGTGCACGCCATCGTCGCGGCACTCGACGCCGCGGGTGTGCCGGTCATCGAGGTCACCCACGGTGACGGTCTGGGCGGGTCGAGCTTCAACTACGGCTTCTCCAAGACGCCCGAGCAGGAACTGATCAAGCTCGCGGCCGAAACCGCCAAGGAGTCGAAGATCGCGTTCCTCATGCTGCCCGGTGTGGGCACCAAGGAGGACATCAAGGAGGCGCAGAACAACGGCGGCGTGATCTGCCGGATCGCCACCCACTGCACCGAGGCCGACGTGTCGATCCAGCACTTCGGGCTGGCCCGAGAACTCGGTTTGGAGACGGTCGGCTTCCTGATGATGAGCCACACCATTCCGCCGGAGGCGCTGGCCAAGCAGGCGCGCATCATGGCCGACGCCGGCTGCCAGTGCGTGTACGTGGTGGACTCCGCGGGCGCGCTGGTGCTCGAGGGGGTGCGTGACCGCGTCGCCGCGCTGGTCGCCGAGCTGGGCGACGACGCGCAGGTGGGCTTTCATGGCCATGAGAACCTCGGGCTCGGCGTGGCCAACTCCATCGAGGCGGTACGGGCGGGCGCCAAGCAGATCGACGGATCGTGCCGCCGCTTCGGCGCAGGTGCGGGCAATGCGCCGGTCGAAGCCCTGATCGGCGTGTTCGACAAGATCGGCGTCAAGACCGGTATCGACTTCTTCGACATCGCCGACGCCGCAGAAGAGGTGGTCGCGCCCGCGATGCCGGCCGAGTGCCTGCTCGACCGCAACGCGCTGATCATGGGATATTCGGGCGTCTACTCCAGCTTCCTCAAGCACGCGATCCGCCAGTCCGAGCGCTATGGCGTGCCCGCGCACCAGTTGCTGCACCGCGCCGGCCAGCGCAAGCTGATCGGCGGCCAGGAGGACCAGCTCATCGACATCGCGCTGGAGATCAAGCGCGAACAAGAAGCGGCTGCCGTCAAATAGCTTGTCGGGCGCGCCGGGCACGATGGGGCGCATGACAACTCGCGACGAGGCGCAGGCCCTGCTCGAAAAGCTGGCGGGCCCGACGGCCAGCCTGCGCGACGACCAGTGGACGGCCATCGAGGCGCTGGTTGTCGCGCGTCGACGGGCCCTCGTCGTACAGCGCACCGGCTGGGGCAAGTCGGCGGTGTACTTCATCGCCGCCAAGCTGCTGCGGGACGCCGGGCGTGGCCCGACGGTGATCGTGTCGCCGCTGCTGGCGCTGATGCGCAACCAGGTGGCCGCCGCGGATCGGGCGGGGGTGCACGCCGCCACCATCAACTCGAGCAATGTCGCGGAGTGGGACGAGATCAACGCGCGTGTGCACCGTGGCGACCTCGACGTCCTGTTGGTCAGCCCAGAACGATTGAACAATCCCGACTTTCGCGATCAGGTGCTGCCCGCTCTGGCGCACGACGCCGGTCTTGTCGTGGTCGACGAGGCGCACTGTGTATCCGACTGGGGTCACGACTTCCGGCCCGACTATCGACGCATCCGCACCCTGATCGCCGAACTGGGTGCCGACGTCCCGGTGCTGGCCACCACGGCGACGGCCAACGACAGGGTCGTCGACGACGTCGCCGCCCAATTGGGCGTCGGAGGGCAGGACACCCTGGTGTTGCGGGGCGGGTTGGATCGCGAGTCGTTGCGGCTGTCGGTGGTCGACGCCGGAAACCCGGCGCAACGCGCGGCTTGGCTTGCAGCGCATATCGATTCGCTGCCAGGCTCCGGGATCGTCTATACGCTCACAGTTGCCCAGGCGCATGACGTCGCATCGCTGTTGCGTGAGCAAGGCCATCAGGTTGCCGCCTACACCGGTGCTACCGAAGCCGCGGAGCGTGAGCAACTCGAGGCGGATCTGCTGGCCAACAACGTCAAGGCCCTGGTGGCCACGTCGGCGCTCGGTATGGGTTTCGACAAACCCGATCTCGGTTTCGTCGTGCATCTCGGTGCGCCGTCGTCACCCATCGCCTACTACCAGCAGGTCGGCCGCGCCGGGCGGTCGACCGAGAGTGCGGAGGTCATCCTGCTGCCCGGTCGCGAGGACCAGGATGTCTGGCGGTACTTCGCGTCGGTGGCGTTTCCGTCGGAAACCATGGTGCGCAACGTGATTCGTGCACTGGATCCCGACCGGCCACAATCGACACCCGCGCTGGAACCGCTCGTCGACCTGGGCCGGTCCCGGTTGGAGATGGTGCTCAAGGTGCTCGACGTGGACGGTGCGGTGCGGCGGGTCAAGGGTGGTTGGGTCAGTACCGGCGCGGAATGGGAGTACGACGAGCCGCGCTACCGCAAGCTCAACGAGGCGCGCAAGCGTGAACAGCAGGCGATGCTCGACTACCAGGTGACGAGCGAGTGTCGGATGGCGTTTCTGCGGCGCCAACTCGACGACCCCGCGCTGCGGGACGGTGAGCGGTGCGGTCGGTGCGACAACTGCACGGGCATTCGGTTGAACGCCGACGTCGATGCGAGCGCCGCCGAGTCCACCAGGCAACGGTTGATGCGCCCGGGGGTGGAACTGGTTCCGCGCAAGCAATGGCCGTCCGGGTTGACCAAGCTCGGCGTCGAGCTGTCGGGCCGCATCACCGACGGTCCGTCCTCCGGACGTGCGATCGGCAGGCTTACCGACTTGGGCTGGGGTGCGCGATTGCGCCGGCTGCTCGACGAACCCGACGACGAGGTGCCCGAGGACCTGGTCGATGCTGCGGTGAAAGTGCTGGCGTCATGGGATTGGGCGGTTCGGCCGACGGCGGTGATGGCGCTGGACTCCGACCGCCACCCGCGGCTGATCTCGTCGCTGGCCCGCGAGCTGGCCCGGCTCGGCAGGCTGGCGGACCTCGGCACCCTGCAGTACGCACCGACGCGGCGGCCGGTCACCGCGGCGAACTCTGCCTACCGTGTTGCCGCGCTGGACGGGGCATGGACTGCGCCGGATCGAGACGTCGCGGGAGGTCCGGTGCTGCTCGTCGACGACCTGGTCGACAGCGGGTGGACGGTGACCATGGCGGCCAGGGTCGTCCGTGCCGCGGGGGCGCCGGACGTGCTGCCGTTCGCGCTGGCCAGCACCAGCTGACCTGCGGTTTGTTTAGGCCCGCCCCCACATCGGTTACGCCTTTGGGGAGCGGCTGACAGGCCGCAGATGACAAGGAGTGATTCGATGAAGATGTCCGAGAAGACCGTGCGACGCGGCCTCTACGGCATGTTCGCCGGGGGTCTACTTGCGTTTGGTTCCGCCGCGATCGTCATGCCGGTCGCGAACGCGCAGCCGGCCGAAAACTGCAGCGTCAGCGCCATTGCCGACACGTCGCGCACCGTGTCTGAGTCCACGAGCACGTACCTCGAGCACAACTCCGACGCCAATGACGAGCTCACGGACATCATGAACTCGACGCCGTCCGACGTGACGCAGGCGTTCCGCGTGTACTTCGCGGAGAACCCGCAGGTCGAAACCGAGCTGAGGGCGATCAATCAGCCGGCCATCGATTTGGCCAGCCAGTGTGGCGTCGAGGTGGCACCCACCCCGATCACCGAGGCGCTGACCGACCTCTAAACAGTTCGCGATAGTTTCCGCACCGCTCACCGCGCCGGTACTCCACGCCGGCGCGGTGAGTGCGTTCTAGGGTTTCGCCCCGCCCAGCTGTGCCGTCACCGCGTCCGCAGTCGCGACCAATGCGCGTGCTCGCTCGGAAATCTCGTTGTCGGTCAATGCTTTCCCGATATGCATCGACGCCACCATGATTTGTCTCTGATAGTGGTCGTACACCGGCGCCGAGATCACGCTGATGTCATGACGTTTGCGGCCGGTGCCGTTCTCGCTGCGCAGGTAAACCCGCTCGCCGATGTCCGACACCAGCTCGCCGAGCAATGCGCGTAACTCGTCGGGCAGCTCCGTCGACATCCCCGCCATCAACGCATACAGACGCCGACCGCCGGGCGTCAGCCGCTCGACCAGATAGCCGTCCGCTCGGCATTCGGCGATCACGCGGTTCAGCCGCTCGGTGTCAGTGCGCAGCGGAAGCGTCGGCTCCTTCGCCAACCAGTCGCGCTCCGCCTCGTCGTCCCAGAGCACGAACATCAGCCCGACCGGGGGTGCGAAGGGATAGCTCTGCCCGACCTCGACCCCCGGCCTCGCGCCTGGCGGAGACACGATGTCGAGCAGCGTGATCCGATCATCGACGACACCGGACAACGCCGCGGTGACCCCGAACCGGGCGGACAGCCGCCTGAGCTCCTCACGTGCCGCAGGACTGACTCGCAGCGACTCCTGCGCCCGATGACCCAGGGTGATCAGCGAAGGGCCCAGGCGGTACGTCTTGTCAGCGGCATCGCGCACGAGGTAACCCGCGTCGGCGAGCGAGGTGAGGATGCCCAGGCACGTCGGCTTACTCAGGCCGACCCGGCGGGCCAGCTCCGACACCCCTAAGCGGTCCTGGGGATGACCCGCGAGGTAGTCGAGTATCCGCACGACGCGATCGGTCGGCGGCGAGGCGCGGCCGGAAGACTCGGGGGCGGACACGCCTGCAGCCTACCCTTCGTTCCATATATGTACCGCCGCGGTCGATATATTGACTCTTGCTAGAACGCGTTCTAGTTTCGCAGTGTGTACTCACAGCCGCTGATCGACGCGATCGCCGAAGCCGAGCACCTCGTGTCCACTGCGCCCTTCATCGAATCCGAGGCCGACCTGCTCGAGGGATTGCAGTACCTGGCCGGATGCATCTCCGCCTGCACTCACCTGGCGTTCGACTACGACCGCGATCATCCGTTCATGCAGTCGGGAACGGGGCCGTTCACCAAGATGGGCCTCGACAACCCGGACGCCATGTACTTCGGAACCCGGGTACAGCCTTGCCACGAATACGTCGTCACCGGCAAGCGCGGCACCACGACCGACCTGGCATTCCAGCTGCTGGGCGGGGAGTACACCGATGACAACGTCCCCCCCAGCCAGGCCGCGTTCGACGACCGCGAGCTGACCATCGCCGAGGACGGTACGTACGAGTGGCGGTTCACGCCGACCAGCCCGTCGCAGTTGGTGGTCCGCGAGGTGTACAACGACTGGTCGGCACAGCGCGGCTACATCAGCATCGCGAGAACCGATACGGCGGGCACGGCGCCGCCGCCGCTGACCAAGGAGCTGATCGAGAAGCGATACGCGGTGGCCGGCAAGCAACTGGTTCAGCGGGTCAAGACCTGGCTGCAGTTCCCGCAGTGGTTCTACAACAATCTGCCGGTCAATACGATGGTCGCGCCGCGGCTGACCCCGGGCGGTCTGGCGACGCAGTATTCGTCGGTCGGCCACTTCGATCTCGCGCCGGATCAGGCGATGATCATCACGCTTCCCGTTCCCGATGCCCCGTACCTCGGTTTCCAGCTGGGCAGCCTGTGGTACATCTCGCTGGACTACATCAACCATCAGACATCGCTGAATGGCACTCAGGCACAGGCGGATCCGGATGGCAAGATCCGGTACGTGGTGTCGGACGCGAACCCCGGGGTGACGAACTGGGTCGAGACGCTGGGGCACCGCAAGGGGTATCTGCAGTTCCGGTGGCAGCGGTTGTCTCGCGAACTCACCGAGGCCGACGGGCCCACGGTCGAGGTCGTCGACATCGACAAGGTGGCGGCGGCCCTGCCGTTCTACGAAACGAACAAGATCTCGGATGAGGACTGGCGCGCGCGGATCGCACTGCGCCAGAAGCAGATCGGCGACAGGATGGTGGGATAGCAGTGCTCGACAACAAAATAGTGGTGATCAGTGGCGTCGGTCCGGCGCTGGGAACCACGCTCGCCAAACGATGCGCCGAGGCGGGAGCCGATCTGGTGCTGGCCGCCCGCACCGTGGAACGGCTCGAGGACGTCGCCAAGCAGATCACCGACATCGGCAGGCGAGCGGTGACGGTAGGCACCGACATCACGGACGAGGCTCAGGTGGCCAATCTCGTCGAGCAGACGCTCGAGGCGTACGGCCGGGTCGACGTGTTGATCAACAATGCGTTCCGCGTGCCGTCCATGAAACCGTTCGCCAACACCACGTTCGAGCACATGAGGGATGCCATCGAGCTGACGGTGTTCGGCGCGCTGCGGATGATTCAGGGTTTCACGCCTGCACTGGCGGAATCGAAGGGCTCCGTTGTCAACGTGAACTCGATGGTGGTGCGCCACTCACAGGCCAAGTACGGCGCCTACAAGATGGCCAAGTCGGCACTCTTGGCGATGTCGCAGACGCTCGCCACCGAACTGGGTGAGCAGGGCATCCGGGTGAACTCCGTTCTGCCCGGCTATATCTGGGGCGGAACCCTGAAGGGCTACTTCGAGCACCAGGCCGGCAAGTACGGCACCAGCGTCGAAGAAATCTACAACGCCGCCGCCGCAGGATCCGATCTGAAACGCCTGCCCACCGAGGATGAGGTCGCCTCGGCGATACTCTTCATGGCCAGCGACCTGTCCAGCGGAATCACCGGACAGGCGCTCGACGTCAACTGCGGGGAGTACAAGGCCTGATGACCGCGCGTACCGATGTGGGTACCGTCGAGGACTTGCACGCTTCGGCGACGAAGGCATGCGGACTCGACGATTTCGGCGTCGACGACGACAACTACCGCGAGGCCCTGAGCGTGCTGCTGGAGTCGTTCCGGCGCGACGCCAACCTGACCGAACTCGGAAGCAAGATGAACCGGTTCTTCGTGCGCAACGCGCTGGTGGCGCGGCTGGTATCCGAGGCGGCCTGGAAGCAGTACCCCGAACACGCCGACGTCGCCATCGAGCGGCCGATCTTCGTCACCGGACTGCCCCGCACAGGGACGACCGTCATTCACCGGCTTTTGGCCGCCGATCCACGGCACCAGGGCCTGGAACTGTGGCTTGCCGAATTTCCGCAACCGCGCCCACCGCGCGAGAGATGGTCGGACAACCCGGTTTTCGCTCAGCTGGATGCCCAGTTCGCCAAGGCGCACGCGGAGGACCCGGACTACACGGGCCTGCACTACATGACCGCCGACGAGGTGGAGGAGTGCTGGCAGCTGTTGCGGCAGTCGCTGCACTCAGTCTCCTACGAGACACTCGCGCATCTGCCGACCTACTCACAGTGGCTGGCGAAACAGGACTGGATCAAGCCGTACCAGCGGCATCGCAAGAACCTGCAGCTGATCGGCCTCAATGACGCTGAGAAGCGTTGGGTGCTCAAGAATCCGAGCCATCTGTTCGCGCTTGATGCGCTGCTGGATATCTATCCCGATGCGCTGATCGTGCAGTGCCATCGGCCTGCCGAGACCATCATGGCCTCGATGTGCTCGTTGGCGCAGCACACGACCGCAGGGTGGTCGGAGACGTTCGTCGGTGCGCAGATCGGCGAGGATGCCATGGAAACGTGGTCGCGGGGACTGCGGCGCTTCAACGCGGTTCGGGCCGATCACGATCAGGCGCAGTTCTGCGATGTCGACTACTTCGAGTTCGTCAAGGATCCGGTCGCTGCGGTACAGGGGATCTACGAGCACTTCGGCATCGAGTTCACCGACGAGGCGCGCGCGGCGATTGTGGAGAGCCACGCCGAGAGCCAGAAGGGTCCCCGTGCGCCGAAGCACACCTACTCCCTGGCCGATTACGGCCTGACCGACGAACAGGTCAAGGAGCGCTTCAAGGGGCTCTGACCTTACATTGACGAGCCCGTTCGCAGCGCCGTCAGTTCCAGCCAGATGCGATCTGGATGCCTTGTTCAGGTCACCTTGATGGCGGTCTCATGAGAAACTTCGCGAATGTGCCTCCTCAGCGAAGGTTGGTCCCGTTGCAGATCGCGGCTTACAGGGTCAGTGTCATCAGTCGTATCGACCTGGGCGCAATAACGTCACCGAGTCGTGAAGAAGTGAGTCCCCGTTGACGGAAATGTCGGGCACCCTCAACAACCGAGTCAGGGAACGGTTTCGTTTTCGACGCACGCCATCGGCGGCGCAAGCCTCCAGTGAGGACGGCGCTGCCGATGCCGGCACCGGCGGATCGCGAAAAGGGTTTCGCGAGGATATCGAGGGATTGCGTGCTGTTGCAGTCATCGGCGTCATCCTTTTTCACGCCGGTGTGCCGGGTGTGGGCGGTGGATATGCCGGTGTGGACGTTTTCTTCGTTATCTCGGGTTTCCTTATCACCGGGCTCCTTTGGCGTGAGGTAAGCGAAAGCGGCACGATTCGGTTACGCCGGTTCTACGCTGCCAGGGCCCGACGGCTCCTTCCGGCGTCGGCGACGGTGGGCGTGATAATCGCGATAGGCGCGATCCTCGTGGTAGGCCCGTTGCAGTCCAAGAACATCCTTCTGGACGGGGTCGCCAGTGCGCTCTATGTCGGGAACTACCGGTTTGCGCTTGAAGGCATCGACTATCTGGGCGCCAACGCGCCGCCTTCGCCATTCCAGCATTACTGGTCACTAGGTGTAGAGGAGCAGTTCTACCTCCTGTGGCCCGCGATAATCATCGGGACCGCCTGGTTCATCCGTCGTGCGTGGCGGCGGTCCGAGCCTCGCGACTCGAGCTCGATACGGCCGTACCTGTGGGTGCTCGGCCTTATCGCAGCCATATCGTTTGTGGTCTCGTTGGTGGCCACTGAGGCATTGCCGTCCGTGGCGTTCTTTTCACTGCCGACCCGAGCTTGGGAATTGTCCGTTGGCGGTCTGTTGGCTCTGACCGTCGCCTGGTGGCGCAAAATCCCGCCGCTATTGAGCACGATCCTGGGTTGGGGAGGGATGCTACTCATCATCGTGGCGTTCCTCGAATTGGGCAGGGCGACACCCTATCCCGGCACGGCGGCACTATTGCCTGTGGTCGGCACAGCTCTGGTGATCGGCGCTGGATGCGTTGCGGCGCCCGGTGGGTGCGGTCGCGTTCTCGAACTGCGTCCGATGCGGGCGGGCGGTCGTCTGTCGTATTCGTGGTATCTCTGGCATTGGCCAGTGTTGTTGGTACTGCTGTTCTTTCCGCCGTTCTTAGGCCGTCCAGTTTTACTGGCGCTGGTCCTGATGTTGGTCTCCGGCGGTTTAGCCTGGGTCACATTGCGCCTGATCGAGAACCCCTTCCGATTTGCCCCACGCTTGCGGCGGTCGCCTGCCCGCAGCCTGATCGTCGGCGGAGGGTTCACTGCCGTGGCAGCCTGTGTGTGCGTGGCCCTGCTGGTATGGCTGCCCTCGCCTGTGGGCAAGGGACCGCCAGCCCCCACACTGACTGTAACCAGCGGCCCCGCCCCCACTGGACCGAACGTAGAGCCGTATGAAGCAGCGGTGCGAGACGCATACGCCCAGGTGCAGGCGGCGGTCACGGCTTCCGCCGACGTCAAGGAAGTGCCGTCGAACCTGGAGCCGACACTCGCCAGCACAACGGAAACAGTGAGAACCGCGCCCGGTCCTTTGGACGGCTGCGTACGCGGCTTCTTCGAAACCGACCACCCTGAATGCGTGGTGGGCGACACTACCTCGGCGACAACTGTTGCGCTGGTTGGTGACTCCAATGCTGGAATGTGGACGCCACCGCTCAGGGAAGTCGCCGAGCAGCGCAAATGGCGGTTGGAATTGCTGGCCAAGGCCGGCTGCCCGATGCTGGACATGACCATCTTCAACGGCACCCTTCGCCGCGATTACACCGAGTGCGAAGAATGGCGTAAGCATATTGTCGACCGGTTGAAGGCAGAGCGCCCGAAACTGATCGTGCTCGCCATATCTCGGCAATATGGTGCGAACTACGACCACACGTCGACCTACAACTCATACGACGCGGTGTGGACCGACAAGCTGACCGACGCGGTGCGGCAGTTCCGCGACACTGGTGCGAAAGTGCTTGTACTGGGCCCGATCCCGGACACACGCATGTGGGTACCGAACTGTCTATCCGTAAACCTCTCCGACGCCACGGCATGCTCGCCGCCAACGTCTGCGGCGGTCAACCGGAAAGGCATTGAGGCTGAAGCTGACGCCACTCGAGCGGGCGGCGGACATTACGCGGATGTCACCGATCTGTTCTGTACCGCCAAACGATGCCCCGCGATTGTGGGCAACACCCTCGTCTACCACGACTTCAACCATGCAACCGGTCAATACACGCGGTTGTTAGGGCCTGTAATTGGGGCGTTGGCCGACCTCACGCTGGTCGGTGGCTGAGCCGAGCAGACGCAAAAGCCCCCGACACGCCGTCAGATTGGGCCCCTTTGCGTCTGCTCGGCGGCAGATCAGGCGGTCGTATTGGCCAGTGCCTCAATGCGATCCAACGCTTCGGTGGCGAGGATGTGCACCGGGTAGCCGCCGACGGGTCCGCATGTCGAGATCTCGATCGCCGCGTTGTGCGCCGCCACGAACGTGCTGTCGCAGGCCCAGTCGCTGGCCGTGAAGGACCACAGCAGGATGTTGGGAGAGCTCGACGGCACCGGCGGCAGCAACGCGAAGTCATACGTGCGCCCCTTCATGTCGGTGACTTCGAACGGCGTATCCTGGCACGACTGCAGTGTTTGCTTCGCCTGTGACAGTGCGTTTTTCGCGTCGTAGTTCGCCCGATAGACGGCGACCATCTCCTCGATGTAGGTCTCACGGCCGAGCTTGTCGACCATCCAGTGCCCGCCGTCCGTCGCCGCCGGGTCGAAATCGAAGATGAACGGCGGATCCACTTCCTTGGCGACGCCGCTGCACTCCTCGGGTGTGATGGTCGTGAAGAGGTTGCCGTCGTACTTCTCGACGCTGGGGCTCAGCAGGTCAACAACCTGACCCGCGGTGATCGGCGCCACCGGAGGCGGTTTCGGTTGCGTGCTGTCGATCACCTGTGTGCAGCCGCTCACGGCGACAGCGAGCAAGAGCCCACACCATCGCGCCGCCACCATGGCTGCCAGTGTAAAAGCTAGCCGTCGCCTGGTGCGGGCGCCGACGACATCTCCTCCAGGCAGCCTTCGGCGACAGCGTGTTTGATGCTGTCCGCGAGCCGCGGGCACGACGGCACTCGCGCGGGATCACCGCCGGCTTCCCGGATTTCGGCGAAGTAGGCGCACCGCCGTGTCGCTTCGGTGTTCCACTGCACCGAGGTGTGTGCGGGGCCGAGTTTCTTCACGTCGACCGCGACGTGGCAGAACCTGCAGTCGATGGACACCAGGCCCGATCTCAGGTAGCGCTCACGGTCGCGCGCGGTGGCTTCCTGGATAGCCTTGGCGCGATCATCACCGAAAGTCGGTGCCTTGGACCACAATCGGGGTCCATCGGTGGGTTGGCCGGCTGCCGCGTGCTCGTCGTCGTCATGGACGCCGTGCAGAAGCAGCATCGACCGTGCGAGTTGGTCGACGTCCGGGGCGTCCTTGCGAGGGGTCATGAGCTGGCTTGCTCGGCTCTTTCTTTCTCTTCCGCCTGAGCTTTCAGGTTCTCCTCCACCTCGACGTGCCACTTCTCGACGGCCGCCGTGGTGTCCACCTCGATCTCGAAGCGGTCGGTCATGTCCGGCGTCACGTCGGCCACGTCGACGTAGAACTGCTGATACCACCGGCGCATTTGGTAGACCGCGCCGTCCTCCTCGACCAACAGCGGGTTCTCGATGCGCGTCTTGTGCTTCCAGATCTCCACGTCCTGCAGGAAGCCCTTGCTGACGCCTTCGGTGAACACCTCGGCAAGCCGATCGGTGGTCTTCTCGTCGAGGCCTTTTGGCTTTTCAACGATGACACCCCACTGCAGCACGAAGGAGTCCTGCGTGACGGGGTAGTGGCAGTTGATCAGGATCGACTCGGCCTTGTAGCCGGCGTAGGTGTTGTGCAGCCAGTTGATCATGAACGACGGCCCGAAGTAGGACGCCTCGGAGTCGAGGTGCGCTTCGCCGTAGGTCGTGCCCATATCGCTGACGTCCGGCCGTCCGACGTTGTGCAGGTACTGCGAGGCGATATGACCCTCGAAGACGTTCTTGAAGTACGTCGGCAGGCCGTAATGGATGTAGAAGAAGTGCGCCATGTCGGTGACGTTGTCGATGATCTCGCGGCAGTTGCTGCCCTCGATGAGCATCGTGTTCCACCGCCATTCGGTCCACTCGTCGCTGGCGGCCTCGGGGATGTCGGGGATACGCACCTCGGGTTGCGGCGGGTTGCCCTCATGGTCATGCCAGACGAAAAGCAGTCCGCCGCGGACGTCGGTGTGCCATGCCCTGGTGCGGGCGAGTCTCGGGGTGCGCTTGGCGTAGGGCACCAGCTTGCACTTGCCGTCGCCGCCCCAGCGCCAGTCGTGGAACGGGCAGGCGACCTCGTCGCCCTTGATGGTGCCCTGCGCCAGGTTGCCGCCCATGTGACGGCAATAGCCGTCGAGGATCTTGATGTCGCCCTTGGAGTCGGCGAAGACCACCAGCATGGTGCCGAAGATCTCCACGCCGTGCGGCTTGCCGTCCAGGTAGTTGTTCACCGGGCCCAGGCAGTGCCAGCCGCGCGCGAATCGGTCCGGAAGTGTTCCGGTGTCGATCTCGCGAACGCCTGCTGTTTCGGTAGTCACGGTGGGCCTCCCGTTTCTGTGTCTCTAACTAGAACACGTTACAGTTTTTCCCGGGCGGGGCGCAATCTAAACCCATCTACCTGCCTCTTCGCGCAGGGTTCATCACGAACTGCGGTATATCTAGATGATGCCGCTGTACTCGTTCGAGGGTCGATCGCCGGTCGTCGACCCCAGTGCTTTCATCGCTCCGACCGCGACCTTGGTCGGTGACGTGCACGTCGAGGCGGGTGCGTCGGTCTGGTTCAACGCGGTGCTGCGAGGTGACTACGCCCCGATCGTGGTCCGGGAGGGGGCGAACGTGCAGGACTGCTGCGTCCTGCACGCCCCGCCCGGTATCCCGGTCGACGTCGGCCCCGGAGCCACGGTCGCGCACGGATGCGTCGTGCACGGTGTGCACATCGGCGCGCAGGCGGTGCTGGCCAACCACTGCACCGTCCTCGACGGCGCAGTCATCGGAGCGCGCAGCCTCATCGCCGCCCATTCGCTGGTCATCGGCGGCACCAAGATCCCCGACGAGGTCGTCGTGACCGGCGTCCCCGCGAAGGTCCGAGGACCCGTCGCAGGCACGGGTGCTCAGATGTGGGTGGACAGCAATCCCGGTGCCTATCAGGATCTGGCCCGGCGCTACCTCGCAGGCCTGCAGCCCGTCGAGGAGGGCTGACGCTACTGCGGCTGAGGCAGCCCGGTCCGTAACGCGATCTGCTGCATCTTGCCGACCTGGATGACGAAATCATCCGTAGTCGCGTCCCCGAGGGCGCTCTGGAACTCCAGGCGCACCAAGGCGGGGCCCTGCGTGAACAGCAGTAGCGTCGCGGACTTGGTGCCGTCCGCCGACGTGCCGACGGCCATGGTGCCGTCGGTACCGACCGGTGCCGGCTTTGGCGTCGCACCGGCAACCACCTTGTCGATGCCGGGCAACGCTTCGCGCAGCGTGGTCGACGCCGTCGCGGCATCGGGATAGATCACCACGGTGTCGGCGATGGCGCGGGTGTCCTCCTCGTTGACAAACAGGGCGCTTGCGCCAGGAAACCCGCCCGGGTCGGTGGACGTCGAGCGCACCGCGAAGGTGTCCTCGGTGTCGCTGAGGTCGCCGGGCTGAAGAAGTAGACGGCTGTAGTCGACGTCCTTGCCATCGGCGTCGTCGGCCTGGCTTGTGGTCGGCGCGGCCTGCGCCGACGAGGTGGTCGACGCAGGCAGGCTCGGGAAGCCCGTGGCCGGCTGGTTGCCGGTCGGTTGACAGCCCGCGACGGCGACGCATATCAATGCCGCGACCGCGGCGGCCGACATCGACTTCAAACGTGTGTGTTGGCGATGGTCAGTCATTGCGATCGGATTTCGTTTCGTGGCTGTGCTGGATGAGTTCAGGTCACCATCGAAGGTACCGACTCCGGCACCTGGGGCCGACTTGGGCCGAGTACGGTGGCGGCATGACGATCGGGCAGGTCGCGCAACTGTGGCGGTATCCGGTCAAGTCGCTGGGCGGCGAGCGTATCGAAGTCGCGGACATCGGTCGACGCGGCGTGCGCGGCGACCGCCTATGGGCCGTGCGTGACGTGGAGCGCGACGTCACCGCGACGGCGCGGCGGGTGCCCGGCCTGCTGGGCGCGACCGCCCGCTACGTCGATCCCGTGCCCGCCGATGCGGGGCCGGGTAATGCGCCCGAGGTCGCGATCACCTTTCCCGACGGCACCGTCCTGTCCAGCAGCGACCCCGGTGTGCACGCCAAGCTGTCCGAGCTCGCGGGCCGTGAGATGCGGCTGACGTCGCTGCCGCCCGCCGACGACACCAGCCTGCACAAGCTGAGCCGCGACGAGCGCGAGAACATGTCGACCGCGGCCCTGCGCAAGGACTTCGGGGTCGGCGACGACGAGAAGTTCCCGGACATGTCGATGTTCCGGGTCACCGATCTCGCGACGCTGTCCCGATACTCGACGCCGCCGGGGATGTTCGTCGACCTGGCCCCCGTCCACGTCATGACCCAGACCAGCCTGGACACCGTCGGCGCCGAACTGGGCGGTGACGACGTCGATGTCCGCCGCTTCCGCCCCAATATCCTGTTGGCGCTTGATAATCCGAACGACGGGCTGCCCGAGTCGCAGTGGACCGGCGGGCAGCTCTGGATCGGCGGGGCCGTGCTCGAGGTCACGATGCCGACGATCCGGTGCGTCGTGCCGAGTCGCGCTCAGCCCGGCTTCGACGTGGACCGGCGCATCACCAAGGCCGTCGCCGGCCGGGCCAACCGTTGCCTGGGCAGCTACTGCTGGGTGAAGACCGACGGAGCGGTGCGTATCGGCGATGAGGCGGCGCTGCAGGAGAGCAAACGTCGCGGATTCGCCGATGCGGCCCGGCGCACCAAGCGATTCGCATTCGGCCTCGCGACGTCCGCGATGGATCGCCTCGGACGCTAGATCTTGCGCGCGCTCGCAGTCGCCTTGTCGAGCTCCCAGAATGCCCGCAGCGCAACGATCTTGCCCTCGTCGTTCACGCGATAGGTGAACACACCCTCGGCCTTGACCTCGTAACCGGATGCCCTGATCACGATGTGGCCGACGTTGGCTTCCTCGTTGCCACACTGATAGGTCTTCTCGAAGTTGAAAGTCAGTTCGCTGGGCGCGATCGCCATGTCGTAGAACTTGGCGATCGCCTCCTTACCGCGGTGGCCTCTGCCTTCGGGATCGAAATGCGACGGTCCGATCGGGTCCTCGACCACGGCGTCGTCGGCGAAGTTGGCCAGCCACGCGTCCTTGTCGTGGGCGATCGCCGCCTCACGAGAGCGCTTGCCCGCCAGGTGAACCGGTGCCTCCGGGTCGGTGACGGTCATGGTCAGTCTTGCCAACCTGAGTGGATGAAGGTGTCGGCATAGCGCTTGAGCGAGTCCTTCTTCACCTCGATCGGCGCGTCGAAGCCGTGACCTTCAAGAACCCATGGGATGACGATGTTGTCGGTGACACCCGCCGCCACCAGTTCACGGTGCCCGTCGACGTCGAACTTGTCGATGCACACCGCTTGGCTTTCGAACGGATCGTCCGCGCGGCCGTTCTCGGCAAGCAGCTTCTTGAGCTTGCCGATGATCTCGGCCAGCTGATCACATGTCAGCATCGCGCTGGTCCAGCCGTCGCCCACGCGTGCCGCCCGCTTCAACGCCACATCTGTGTGGCCGCCCACGTAGAAGGGCACCGGCGCCGACGGCGCCGGGCTCATCTGCAACCTGTCGAAATCGTAGAATTCGCCGTGGAATTCGACCATGCCGCCCGCGAGCACGAGTCTGATGACCTCGATCATCTCGTCGACGCGCTTACCGCGTTTGGCATACGGCTGTCCGCACCACTCGAATTCCTCCGGTGCCCAGCCGATTCCCACGCCGAACCCGAACCGGTTGTTGGTAAGGTTCGCCACCGAACCCACCTGACGAGCGAGTAGCAGAGGGTTGCGAGAGCCGAGCTTCATCACGTTGGTGTAGAACCGCAGCTTCGAGGTCACCGCGCCCATCGCGCCCGCCAGAATCAGCGGGTCGACCCACGGAGTGTTCTCGTCCCACATCCGTGAACCGTCGGCGGTATAGGGATAATCCGCGGACTGCTTTTCCATGAAGAAGATCGAGTCCGGGAGCGCGATGTTGTCGAAGCCGAGTTCCTCAGCCGTCTTCGCGATCTCGATGAGCTGATCGAGCGGGCTCATCGCCACGCTGACGGTGTACTGCATGCGAGTCATGACTTGGCCGCCGGCTTCTCAGAGCTGACCACCCACATCGAGAAGTACTGCGAGCCACCGCCGTACGCGTGCCCCAGCGCCTTACGAGCTCCCTCGACCTGATGCTCACCCGCCTTACCCATCACCTGGATCGCGGACTCGGCGAACCGGATCATGCCCGATGCGCCAATGGGATTGCTCGACAGCACGCCGCCGGACGGGTTGAACGGGATACGCCCGCCAATCGCCGTCTCGCCAGCTTCGGTGAGCTTCCAGCCCTCGCCCTCCTTGGCGAAGCCAAGATTCTCCAGCCACATCGGCTCGAACCACGAGAACGGCACGTAGACCTCAGCGACGTCGATCTCATCGATCGGTGAGGTGATGCCCGCATCGCGCCACAGTGCCGCCGCGGCGTCCCGGCCCGCCTGTGGGTTCACCTGATCGCGGCCGGAGTAGGCCAGCGGTTCGGTGCGCAGCGCGGTGGCGTGTATCCACGCGACGGGATGCCCCTCGGCCACGCGGGTGTCGGCGATCTCTTCGTTGCCGATCACCATGGCGCAGGCACCGTCGGAGGAGGGGCAGGTCTCGTCGAAACGAATGGGGTCCCACAGCATCTGCGACTGCATCACCTTCTCCAGCGTGATGTCGGGCTGATGCAGGTGGGCCAACGGGTTCTTCGCGCCGTTGAGCCGGTCCTTGACCGCGACCATGGCGCCGATGTGCGTCGGTGCGCCCGAGCGCCGGATGTAAGACCGGACGTGCGGGGCGAAATACCCGCCGGCGCCGGCACCGACCGGTTTGGTGAACGGTACCGGGATACTCAACGCCCACATGGCGTTCGACTCGGACTGCTTTTCCCAGGCCATCGTCAGCACACGCTTGTACTTGCCGGACTGGACGAGGCTGGCCGCCACGATCGCGGTCGACCCACCCACCGAGCCCGCGGTGTGTACCCGGATCAGCGGCTTGTCGGTGGCGCCCATGGCATCGGCCATGAAGAGTTCGGGCATCATGACGCCCTCGAAGAAGTCAGGCGCCTTGCCGACCACCACGGCCTCGATGTCGTCGAACGTCGAGCCCGAGTCCGCGAGCGCCTTGTCGATGGCCTCGCGAACCAGGCCGTTCATCGAGACGTCCTTGCGCTTGGCGACGTACTTCGTCTGCCCGGTGCCGAGCACCGCCGCGTTCTGACCTGCCATCAGTTTCCGCTCCTCTTGGGATCCCCATCGAGAACCGCGACCAGATTCTGTTGCAGCGCAGCACCACTGGTGGCATGCGCCAGCACCCGCTGCGCGGAACCGTCGAAGATGTGCCGGGCCGCAAAGCCGATGCGCTCCAAGCCCGCCGAGAACATCGGGTTGGCGGCCAGCGCGCCGCCGGACGGGTTGATCTTCGTCGAGTCACCAAGACCGATGGCCTCGGTGAGGATCAGATGTTGGTGGGTGAACGGTGCGTGGAGTTCGGCGACATCGATCGACCCGGGGTCGCCACCCGTGGCGGCCTTGGCCGACGCCGCGGTGGATGCCGAGGTGGTCAGGTCGCGGGCGCCAAGCACCGGAGTCTCGATGCGATGCTCGAGACCGGTGATCCACGCGGGACGCTCCCGCAGCTCGCGCGCGCGGTCACCCGCGGCCAGCACAATTGCCGACGCGCCGTCGGTGATCGGCGCAATGTCGTGGCGCCGCAACGGATCCGCGAAATACGGGCGGGCGAGCAGCTCATCGATGCTCTTCCCAGGTTTCTCCGAGTCCGTGCGCTCCGCGACGGCGAAGGAGTCCAGCGCCACCTGGGCCATCTGCTCGGCGGTCCACTTACCCGCGTCCAGGCCGAGCCGGGCCTGCAGGCCTGCGGTCGACACGGAATCGGGGACCAGCGGCGCCATGGTGTACGGGTCGGTCTGCATCGCCAGGATGCGACGCAGCACACCTGCACTGGACTTACCGAAGCCGTAGACGAGTGCGGTGTCCACCGAGCCGGTCAGGATCTTGATGTAGGCCTCGTACAGCGCCCACGCCGCGTCCATCTCCACGTGCGATTCGTTGATCGGCGGGACCGCACCAATCGAGTCGATCGCCGACAGGAACGAGAATGCGCGTCCGGCAAGGTAATCCGAGGAACCCGAACACCAGAACCCGATGTCGGTCTGCTTGATGCCCAGCTCCTCGTAGAGCTCGGCGAAGCACGGCATCAACATCTCGACGCCATTGGTGGTGCCTTCGGTGCGGCGCACATGCGGAGCATGCGCGAAGCCGACGACGGCAACGTCACGAGAAGTCATGTGGGCAGCCCTTACTGGTGGTGCTTGTAGGTTTCGTAGTCGGCGTCGGGTTCACCCGTCGGCCGGAAGTAGTCGATGTTGTCGATGCCGAGCCCCCACTCCTCGCGGGGCTTCCACACCGCCTCGACCCGCATGCCCATCCGCACGTCGGCGGCGTCCACTTCGGTGACGAGATGCAGGAACGGGATGTCCGCGCCGTCGAGCAATATGTATGCGGCGACGTACGGCGGCTTGATGCGCTGGCCCGCGAAGGGGATGTTGATGATCGCGAACGTCGTCACCGTGCCCTTGTCGGGAAGCTCGACGAACTGGTCCAGCTGCTTGCCCGTCGCCGGATCGGCCTCGCGCGCAGGGAAATAGACCTTCCCATCCTTGCCGGTGCGGGCGCCGAGCAGCTTGCCCTCCTCGAGGGCACGCAGGAACGCGCTCTCGGGAAGCGATGCGCTGTGCTGGATTTCGATCGACGTGGGAACGACGAGCATCGTCACCGGGTCCCGGTCGTCGGCCACATCGGGAACATCCTCGGGCTGGTCACCAAGCGCGAAATAGGCGATGTCGGTGATCGCACCGACGGGCTCGTCGACCCAGTGCGCATGCACCCGGGCGCCGGTGCTGATCTGATCGGCCGAGCCGGCGTCGACAGCATGGAGCATCGGCGTGTCGGCGCCGTCGAGCTTCACCAGCGCCCACGCGAACGGGCGGTCCAGCGGCTGACCTTCGAGCGGCTCCGGCTGCCAGGTCCAAGACACCACCGTTCCGACGCTGCTCACCGGTACGATCTCGGTCAATTCCTCATAGGTGACCGGGTCGTACTCGGCAGGGGGCACCAGCACCCGACCGTCCGAACCGCGCACGCCGACGATGCGTCGCTCGCGCAGCGCAGTGAAGAACTGGGACAGGAGTGGACCGACTGAACGGGTGTAGTCGAATGAAAGTCTCAACGGTGCCGAAAGTGGCGGCTCATGCTGATCGATCTGCACCGGGCTGCTTTGGCTGGTGGTCACGGCATCGAGTAGAACAGGTTCTAAGAATGGTTTCAACCACGGGTCGGAAGGCGATCTAATGAAGCTGGGACTTCAGCTGGGATATTGGGGCGCCAAGCCGCCCACCAACGACGCGGAATTGGTCGCCGCGGCCGAGGAGGCCGGGTTCGACACCGTGTTCACCGCCGAGGCCTGGGGCTCCGACGCCTTCACGCCACTGGCCTGGTGGGGCCGGGAAACGACGAGGATGCGGCTGGGCACGTCGGTCGTCCAGCTGTCGGCCAGGACGCCGACGGCATGCGCGATGGCGGCGCTGACGCTCGACCACCTCTCCGGCGGCAGGCACATCCTCGGGCTGGGAGTGTCCGGACCGCAGGTGGTCGAGGGTTGGTACGGCCAGAAGTTCCCGAAGCCACTGGCCCGCACCCGTGAGTACATCGACATCCTGCGCCAGGTGTGGGCCCGCGAGGCCCCGGTGCGCAGCGACGGCCCGCACTACCCGTTGCCGTTGACCGGTGAGGGCACCACGGGGCTGGGCAAGAACCTCAAGCCGATCACCCACCCGTTGCGGGCGGACATCCCGGTGATGCTGGGCGCCGAAGGGCCGAAGAACGTCGCACTGGCCGCCGAGATCTGCGACGGCTGGCTGCCCATCTTCTACTCGCCGCGGATCGCGGGCATGTACAACGAGTGGCTGGACGAGGGCTTTGCGCGGCCGGGGGCCCGGCACACCCGGGAGACCTTCGAGATCTGCGCGACGGCTCAGGTCGTCGTCACCGACGACCGTCCGGCGGTGATGGAGCTGATGAAGCCGCACCTGGCGCTCTACATGGGCGGAATGGGCGCCGAGGACACCAACTTCCACGCCGACGTCTACCGCCGGATGGGCTACGCCGAGGTGGTGGACGACGTCACCAAGCTGTTCCGCAGTGACCGCAAGGACGAGGCTGCCAAGATCATCCCCGACGAGCTGGTCGACGACTCCGCGATCGTTGGCGACCTCGGCTACGTGCAGGAACAGATCAAGGCGTGGGAGGCCTCGGGCGTCACCATGATGGTCGTCGGTGCCCGGTCCGTCGAGCAGATCCGGGATCTCGCTGCGCTGGTGTGAAACTCGGGTAGACACTTCCTTGCTACTTGTCTAGTCCGCGTTCTAGATTGACCCGATGACTGCTTCGCAGTACACGATCGCCGGCACGGTGCTCACCATGCCGGTACGGGTTCGCAAAGCGACCCAGCACATGGCGATGTTCTCCGTCGACGCCGACGCGGCGCAGGCGATGATCGACTACAGCGGACTGACGGTCTGCCGGTACCGGCAGAACCGCGCGATCGTCGTTCTGATGCTGATGCGTTACATCGACACCGATCTCGGCGAATACTACGAGTACGGGACCAACGTGATGGTCAACCCGCCGGGATCGGACGCCAAGGGTCTCCGCGCCCTGCAGTCGGCCGGAGCGTTCGTCCATCACCTGCCCGTCGATCAGCCGTTCACTCTCGAGGCGGGGTGCACGATCTGGGGCTACCCGAAGGTGATGGCGGATTTCACGATTCGCGATGGCAACTCCTACTCGTTCGACGTCACCATCGACGGCCAGTTCGCCGTCGGCATGGACTTCAAGCCCGGACTGCGGGTGCCGTCGGCGTTCACGTCCCGCCCGCAGTCGCACCCCACCTACTCGTACCGCGACGGCGTGCGCCGTCAGACCCTCGGCGAGATGGCGATGACCGATGTGCGTTACCGCCCGGGTGGTGCGACCGTCCGGCTCGGCGAACATCCCTACGCGAAAGAACTCGCCTCGCTGGGTTTCCCCAAACGTGCGTTGGTCTCCAGTTCGGCTGGCAACGTGGAGATGTCGTTCGCAGACGCGCAGGAGGTGTGACATGGCAGCACCAACATCGACGAAGCCGGATGTCGATCTGACCGACGGTGCCTTCTACGCCGGTGACTCACGGTCGGTCTACAAGTGGATGCGCGAGCACGAACCCGTCTTTCGCGACCGCAACGGATTGGCCGCCGCCGCAACGTATGCCGCGGTGATCGAGGCCGAGCGCCAGCCGGAGTTGTTCTCCAACGCCGGCGGTATCCGGCCCGATCAGCCGGGCGTCGAGATGATGATCGAGATGGACGATCCGCAGCATCTGTTGCGGCGCAAACTCGTCAACTCAGGCTTCACCCGTAAGCGGGTCAAAGACCTCGAGGGGTCGATCGAGCACCTGTGCGACACGCTGATCGACGCGGTCTGCGAACGCGGCGAATGCGATTTCGTCTGGGACCTCTCAGCTCCGCTGCCGATGGCGGTCATCGGCGACATGCTCGGCGTGCGTCCGGAAGAGCGCGAGATGTTCC
This sequence comes from Mycobacterium barrassiae, assembly GCF_025822765.1. Lineage (GTDB taxonomy): Bacteria > Actinomycetota > Actinomycetes > Mycobacteriales > Mycobacteriaceae > Mycobacterium > Mycobacterium barrassiae. The sequence goes on from NZ_JACKUK010000042.1 coordinate 49,657, forward strand.
TCAAGTGGTCCGACGACCTCGTCAGCTCGTTGAGCAGCACCGCGGCCGAAGCGGACATCCAGGTCACGATGGATGCGTTCGCGACCTACAGCAATTACATGATGGGCATGATCGAGGCCCGCAAGAAGGAGCCGACCGACGATCTGGTCAGCGTCCTCGTGCACGCCGAGGTCGAGGGGTCCAAGCTGGAGGACCACCAGATCGTCACCGAGGTGCTCCTGCTGCTGATCGGCGGCGACGAGACCACCCGTCACACGCTGTCGGGTGGGACCCGTCAGCTGCTACTCCACCCGGAGGCGCACCGGCGGCTGATCAACGATCTCGACCTGCTGCCTAATGCGATCGAAGAGATGCTGCGGTGGACGGCGCCGGTGAAGAACATGGCGCGAACCATCACCCGCGACACCGAGTTTCACGGCGCCTCCCTCAAAGAGGGCGAGAAGATGATCCTGCTCTTCGAGTCGGCCAACTTCGACGAGAAGGTGTTCGAGAACCCCGAAGAGTTCAACATCGACCGCCATCCGAACAACCACCTCGCGTTCGGCTTCGGCACCCACTTCTGCCTGGGCAACCAGCTCGCCCGCCTCGAGCTTTCGATCATGCAGACGAAGCTGCTGCAGCGGCTGCCGGATCTGCGGCTGGCCTCCGACGAGGAGCTTCCGCTCCGGCCGGCCAACTTCGTCAGCGGCCTCGAGAAGATGCCGGTGAAGTTCACGCCCACCAAACCCGTCCTGCGGTAACGCGAGCAGACGCAAAACCCCCCAAAATCAGTCCAAATTGGGGGGTTTCGCGTCTGCTCGCGGGAGCCGCGGTTACTTCATTTTGAAGTTCGGCGCGCGCTTCTCCTTGAACGCCAGCGGGCCCTCCTTGGCGTCGTCGGACAGGAACACCTCGATGCCGATCTTCGTGTCGATCTTGAAGGCTTCGTTCTCGTGCATGCCCTCGGTCTCGCGGATCGTCTTCAAGATGGCCTGAACGGCAAGTGGCCCGTTGTTGTTGATCACCTCGGCGATCTCCAACGCCTTCTCCAGCGCGGTGCCGTCCGGCACGACATAGCCGATGAGTCCCATCTCCTTGGCCTCGGCGGCGGTGAGGTGACGTCCGGTCAGCAGGATGTCGCACGCGAGCGTGTAGGGGATCTGGCGGACCAGTCGCACCGCCGAGCCGCCCATCGGGTACAGGCTCCACTTGGCCTCCGACACCCCGAATTTGGCGCTTTCGCCCGCGATGCGGATGTCGGTGCCCTGCAGGATCTCGGTGCCACCGGCGATGGCCGGGCCCTCGACGGCGGCGATCAACGGCTTGGTGAGCCTGCGGCCCTTGAGTAGCGCGTCGATGCGCGACGGGTCGTAGCTGCCGTCCTTGAAGGAGTCGCCCGGCGGCTTGGCCGTCGCGGCCTTGAGGTCCATGCCGGCACAGAAGTAGCCGCCCGCGCCCGTCAGGATGCAGGAGCGGATTTCGGGATCGTTGTCGACGCGGTCCCACGCCTCGACCATGATCGAGAGCATTTCGGTGGACAACGCATTGCGCGCTTCCGGCCGGTTCAGCGTCAGGATCAGGGTGTGTCCGCGCTGCTCAATGAGGGCGTCGGGCCCTTTTGCCGGTTTTTCTTCGTCGCTCACGAACTAGTCCGCCTTCCAGCGTCGATGCCACAGACTTGTCTCGAAATGTAACACGTTCTAGTTTAGGTCTCGTGGCCCTGAACATCGCTGATCTCGCCGAGCACGCCATCGACGCCGTGCCAGACCGTGTCGCCCTCATCTGCGAGGACGAACAGCTCACCTACGCACAACTCGAGGACAAGGCGAACCGCCTGGCGCACTATCTGCTCGACCAGGGCGTCAAGAAGGACGACAAGGTCGGGTTGTACTGCCGGAACCGCATCGAGATCGTGATCGCGATGCTGGGCATCGTGAAGGCGGGCGCCATCCTGGTCAACGTCAACTTCCGCTACGTCGAGGGTGAGCTCAAGTACCTGTTCGACAACTCCGACATGGTCGCCCTGGTGCACGAGCGCCGTTACGCCGACCGGGTGGCCAACGTGCTGCCCGAGACGCCCAACGTGAAGACCATCCTGTCGGTGGAGGACGGTAGCGACCCAGAAGATGGGGACTACGAGCGCTACGGGGGTGTCGAGTTCTACGCCGCGCTCGAACAGGGTTCGCCCGAGCGCGATTTCGGCGAGCGCAGCGCCGACGACATCTACCTGCTGTACACCGGCGGCACCACCGGGTTCCCCAAGGGCGTGATGTGGCGTCACGAGGACATCTACCGGGTGTTGTTCGGCGGCACCGACTTTGCGACGGGCGAATTCGTCAAGGACGAGTACGACCTGGCCAAGGCCGCCGCGGAGAATCCGCCGATGGTCCGTTACCCGATCCCGCCGATGATCCACGGCGCCACCCAGTCAGCGACCTGGATGTCGATCTTCTCGGGCCAAACCACAGTTCTGGCACCGGAATTCGACGCCGACGAGGTGTGGCAGACGATCGAGAAGCACAAGGTGAACCTGCTGTTCTTCACCGGCGACGCGATGGCCCGGCCGCTTCTCGATGCGCTGACCAAGTTGCACGACGCCGGCAAGGAGCCCGATCTCTCCAGCCTGTTCCTGTTGGCCAGCACCGCCGCACTGTTCTCGACGAGCATCAAGGAGAAGTTCCTCGAACTGCTGCCCAACCGGGTGATCACCGACTCGATCGGCTCGTCGGAGACGGGCTTCGGCGGCACCAGCATCGTGGCGAAGGGGCAGTCGCACACGGGCGGCCCGCGGGTGTCCATCGACCACCGCACGGTCGTGCTCGACGAGGATGGCAACGAGGTGAAGCCGGGCTCCGGTGTGCGCGGGATGATCGCCAAGAAGGGCAACATCCCGATCGGCTACTACAAGGACGAAGAAAAAACCCGGCAGACCTTCCGAATTTACAACGGCATCCGCTACGCGATTCCCGGTGACTACGCGGAGGTCGAGGCCGACGGCAGCGTGACGATGCTCGGCCGCGGTTCGCAGTCGATCAACAGCGGCGGCGAGAAGATCTACCCCGAAGAGGTGGAGGCTGCACTCAAGGGCCATCCGGACGTGTTCGACGCGTTGGTTGTCGGCGTTCCCGACGAGCGTTTCGGCAACTGCGTCGCCGCCGTCGTGCACCGCAGGCCGGGTACGAATCCGACGTTCGCCGAACTCGACACGTTCGTGCGCCAGGAGATCGCGGGATACAAAGTGCCGCGCAAGATCTGGTGGGTCGACGAGATTCACCGGACTCCGGCGGGCAAGCCCGACTACCGGTGGGCAAAGGACATCACCGAGGAGCGGGCCGCCGACGCAGTGCACGCCAACCATGTGGGGTCGTCCAGCTGATGCGTACGGATCTGTGTGACCGCTTCGGCATCGACTATCCGATATTCGTCTTCACGCCATCGGAGAAGGTCGCCGCTGCGGTCAGCAAGGCCGGCGGGCTCGGTGTGCTCGGCTGCGTGCGGTTCAACGACGCCGATGATCTCGAGCGCGTCCTGTGCTGGATGGACGAGAACACCGACGGCAAACCGTACGGCGTCGACGTCGTGATGCCCGCCAAGGTGCCGCAGGAGGGCACCGTCAGCGACATCGACAAGCTGATCCCGCAGAGTCACCGCGACTTCGTCGCCAAAACCCTTGCCGATCTGGGTGTTCCGCCGCTGCCAGAGGACGAGGAGCGCAACTCCGGCGTGCTCGGCTGGCTGCACTCGGTGGCCCGCTCGCACGTCGAGGTGGCGCTGAAGCATCCGATCAAGTTGATCGCCAACGCGCTCGGCTCACCGCCGAAGGACGTCATCGACCAGGTGCACGCGGCGGGTGTACCGGTGGCCGCCCTGGCGGGCAGCGCCAAGCATGCGCAACGCCACGTCGACAACGGCGTGGACATCGTCGTGGCGCAGGGCCACGAGGCGGGTGGGCACACCGGCGAGATCGGCTCCATGGTGCTCTGGCCGGAAATCGTTGACGCACTTGATGGTAAGGCGCCGGTACTGGCCGCCGGCGGTATCGGGACCGGACGACAGGTGGCCGCCGCTCTCGCGCTCGGCGCACAGGGCGTGTGGATGGGTTCGGCGTTCCTGACATCGGCCGAATACGATCTCGGCCACCGCAAGCCGTCCGGTGTCTCGACGATCCAGGAGGCGCTGCTGCGGGCCAACTCCAGCGATACGGTGCGCCGCCGCATCTACACGGGTAAACCTGCACGGCTGCTGAAGTCGCGGTGGACCGATGCATGGGACGAGCCGGACGCGCCTGAGCCGCTGCCGATGCCGCTGCAGAACATCCTCGTCAGCGAGGCCCATCAGCGGATGAACGAGTCGGACAATCCCGACACCGTCGCGATGCCGGTAGGTCAGATCGTCGGCCGGATGAACGAGATCCGGCCCGTCGCAGACATCATCGCCGAACTCGTCGCCGGATTCGAAGAGGCCACGAAACGGCTCGACGGTATCCGAGACTCCTGACCCGCCGCTGTCAGAAACCGATCTTGGTCTGTTCGTCGATGACGTTGGTCGCCGCGCCCACGATCTCGCCCTGGTCCTCCAGACCGTCGGCGTTGAGCTGCAGCACGTAAAGGCCGTCCGGGCCGGGGATCACAACGGTCTTCTGGGCGACGATCTTGGTCAGGCCCTCTGACTTCCAGGTGCCACCGAGCTGGTAGGCGGGATAGTCGCCCAGGGTGCTCGCCTCGCCCTCGTTCGACGCGACCCAACCCGGCAGGTTCTGCAGTTCGCCGGGCGCCAGGTCGATGATTGCCTGGGGATCGACATTGCCGGTCAGCTTCGAAAGCAACGCGACGATGCTCGGCGAGTACTCGGCGGCTTCGGGCCCGGTGTAGATGATCGCGCCGTAGGCCCAGTCCGGGGTGTTCTCACCGGCCGGCTCCCAGCCTTCGGGGATCGGCAAGTCGATCGTGGGTGCGCCGGCATCGCCCTGCTTGACCTGAGTCTCCTGGATTTTGTTCTCGACGATGTAGCTGGCGATCGTCGGGTTCGGGCCTTCGGCATCCTCCTCGCGCGGCGCCACCTTGGCCGTCGTCTTTGGCGCGGCCTTCGCGCTCGTCGTCGTGGTGGTGGTCGTCGTCTCCGATTCGGACGTGCTCGGTTCGGTTTTGGTATCCGAGCCGCAGCCCGACAACACGAGCGCCAGTGCGGCGGCCAGGCTGGCCACCCCGGTGATCGCAGTGCGCCTCATCAGTCAACTCCTGTCGTCGGGACGTCCAAAAGACCTAGCGAAGCGTAATCCAAAAGGAGCCTTGTCAAGGCCGAGTAGATTTACTCAATCTGAACTTCTGTACACCGCCGACGGCACCACGATTCGCCTGGGCACCGAGTTACAGACAATAGACTCGGCGTGGGAGGAGACGCGTGTGGTCACGTTAGACCGATTGGTGAACGTGCTCGGGGGTTATGGCGTCCAGCTGCGCTTCTGCCCGATACCGCGCTCCAGAGAACTCGGCAGTGTCGTGATGCACGAGGTTGCTGGGGGTCGCACGGTGATCGGTGACGTACTCCTGGCCGTCGGCGCGCGTTCCGTGGACGAAGCCCTGCAGTGGGCGACATCGGCACACGCGGTCGTCGTACTCCTGAGGAACCCCGACGACGACACCACCTTCGCCGGGATGGCCGAGGGTATTGCGGTGATGGTCGTCGATGACGCGGTGTCCTGGAGTGAGCTCAGCGCTGTCGTCTATGGATTGGTGCTGGAAGGTCGTGAAACCGAATCCGGCCGCGGCCCAACCGATCTGTTCGCACTCGCCGACAGCCTGGCCGAGGTGACAAGAGGCGCGGTGACCATCGAGGACCCGTTGTCACGGGTCCTTGCGTATTCCAGCATGCAGCAGAACGCCGACCCGGCGCGAGTCGCAACCATCATGGACAGGCAATCACCGGAAAGCCTGCGCGAATTCTTCGAGAACCGAGGGGTTTTCGCGCACCTCGCGACTTCTGACGAACCCCTCTTCGTCGATCCGGACGCCGAACACGGAATGTCGGGCCGCATGGTTGTCGCGGTGCGGTCGGGGCGAGAACTCATGGGGTCGGTGTGGGTTGCGTGCGAGAAGCCACTGAAGGAACCGGAACGGACCAGGTTGGCAGACGGTGCGCGCACAGTCGCCCTGCATCTGTTGCGGTCCCGTGCCAGTGCAGATTTGGAGCGTCAGGTCGAGTCCGACTTGGTGCTCCGGCTGTTGAACGGAAGCCCTGATGCGGCGGCGTCCGCCAGTAGGCTCGGCCTGCCCCAGGATTTGATGCGAGTCATCGCGGTGCAGGCATTCATCGACGCCGATCGCGACGCGGGTCTGCTACTCGCGTTCGAGCGGGCAACCACCGGATTCGGGTGGTCGCGCCCCGGCCGAAGTGCGCTCTCCGGCAACACGGTTTACACGCTGTTGCCCGGCGAGGAGGCGGCCGCGGCGCGGAGCTGGGTCGCGGCCTTGCAGGCGTCCCTGCCCGATCGGTTAACCGTATTGGCCGGCATCAGCAAGGCGGCTACGGCAACCGATCTGCCCGCAGCGCGCCAAGAAGCCGACGAGTGTCTCGCGTTACACGAGGCCAAGCCATCCGATGCTCTTCCACCGGCGTACGACGAGTCATGGGACGAGATTCTGTTGCAACGCCTTCGGACCGCGGCCGGCTCGGGCCGGACTCCAGATCGGGGGCCGGTAGCAGAGCTGCGACGCCACGACGCCGAACACGGCACGGAGTACGTGGCGACATTGCGGGCGTGGCTGGAGGCGCTGGGAGATCCGGCCGGTGCGGGCAACCGTCTTGGGGTGCACGAGAACACCGTGAGGTATCGACTGCGCAAGATGGGTGAGATCACCGATCTACAGCTGAGCGACGCCAGCAAACGGCTGGCAATGATGATCGAACTCGCCGCCACCGAAAGCGCCTGAACAGCCCCTTTGTCGATTCACCACAACGGCAGCGCCGGGGGTTGTCCCGTCACGGCAACCACTTAGGCCACCGGCTGGGCCACCGTGGAGTTGTTGAGTCAATCGTGCGTGTGATCACCAGGTGGAGGTAGGCAATGGTCGGCGGGGAGCGTTTCGACGGCGGTCCGCGGTCGGCGGTCGTGGTCGGCGCGGGCATCGTCGGATTGTCGACGGCATGGTTCCTGCAGGAGAGGGGAGTCGACGTCACCGTCGTCGACCGCACCGGCGTGGCCGCAGGAGCTTCCTGGGGCAACGCCGGCTGGATCGCACCCGCACTGACGTTGCCACTGAACTCTCCGAAGCTGCTCCGGTACGGTCTGCGCTCGCTGCTGGACCGGAACGCCCCGCTGCACATCCCGTTGGCCGCAGACAGTTCGCGGTGGCTGTTCCTGCTGCAGTTCGCCGCCAATTGCCGCTCGTCGACTTGGCAGAGGGCGGTGCGAGCCAACGTGCCGCTCAACGAGGAATGCATCGAAGCGTTCGACGTGCTGATCGCGAACGGGGTCGACGCACCGGTGACCGATGCTCCGATCACCGCGCTGTTCCGTTCGACGCGCGACGCAGAAAAGATGATGGCCGAACTTCGGGCGATCCAAGGCGCCGGTCAGTCCTTGTTCGTCACGGGACTGTCCGGTGAGGCGCTGCGCGAGCAGGTCCCGCTGGCGTCGCCGCAGATCACCGCGGCGATCAACATCAACGGTCAGCGCTACGTCGACCCCGGACGGTTCGTCACAGCTCTCGGAAGCGCGGTCCGACAACGTGGGGCCGCCATCGTCACGCAAGAGGTGCGCGGTGTCTTCAGTTCCGGTAACGGGGCAAGGGTGGTGCTGCACAGCGGTGAGCCGCTGGTCGCCGACGCAGCGGTGATCGCCACGGGCGCCTGGTTGTCTCGTTTGGCGGGCTCTCGACTGCGGGTACCGGTGGCGGCGGGCCGCGGCTACTCGTTCACCGTGCCCGTGGACCGGCCCATACCCGGGCCCATCTATCTGCCAGATGTACGGGTGGCGTGTACTCCCCACCACGGTGCACTGAGGGTCGCGGGCACGATGGAGTTCCGCCATCCCCATGAACCGGTGATGGCCGAACGTGTGGGTGCGATCGTTGCCTCTGCGAGTCCGCTGCTGGAAGCGGTGCGGTGGGCCGAGCGCAGCGACATCTGGGTCGGTCCGCGTCCGATCACTCCCGACGGCCTGCCATTGATCGGTGAGATGTCGCGCAACGTGTACGTCGCAGGCGGGCACGGCATGTGGGGTCTTGCGCACGGGCCCATCACCGGCCGACTGCTCACCGAACAGATCACGACCGGCAAGCAACCCGAGGCGCTGCAGCCATTCGATCCGCTGCGACGCGCTGTCACCTGACCAAGGATCTCGCCCGTCACGGGCAACGCGAGTCGTCAGGGGCGGCGCAGAGCCGCAGCCCGCCCCTGACGACAACCCTATTCGAAAGGAACGAATATGACCACTGCACAACGTGTTTGGATTTCCTCGGAGGCCTACGAGAATCTGCAGCAGGAGTTGGCGACTCTGCGTCGATTGTGCGCGACCGCCGCTGCAGATGGGGACACCGGCGAGAACGCCACCGCGATCCAGCGTGCCCGACAAGCGCGTATCCAACAGATTCATGACCTACTCGTGTACGCCGTTGTCGGCGAGGACCCGCCCAACGACGGGATCGCCGAACCGGGTATGGTCGTGACCGTTCGCTACGACGACACCGGGGACACCGAATCATTCCTCCTCGGTGTCCGCGGTGCTGAACAGGGCGATATCGAGGTCTACTCCGTCCAGTCGCCACTCGGTGAGGCCATCCTCGGCGCACGGCCTGGCGAGCAGCGCACCTTCAAACTGCCAAGTGGGGCTGAGCTTTCCGTCACAATGTTGGCAGCCGTTCCCTACGGTTTACACAACGCGGAGGTGACGGCATGATCCAGCTCGCATTGGAGCGGTGGGAGTCCGACGGGGGTGCGGTTCCGGGGACGCGTTACACCCCGCGGAACGATGCCACGATGGCATCCGTCGGTGAACGCCACGTGATACCCAGATCCCGGAGCATGGCCGAATCGTCGGTCGGTGTCGCCGCGGTCAGCAGTAGCGCCGCCTCGTAGCTCAAGCCGTCACCCATCGCGATGACAGACGACATCGCGTCGCCGATCCTGCTCACGCCACGGAAAACACGCTGGTTCAGCGGGATTCGGGTGATCGTCCGGCCCGCGCCGCGCTCGAGAGCGGTGATCATGTCGTCGAATTCGACCAGGACGCCGCCGCACACGTAGCGTCGGGGTCCCTTGCCCGGCGTGAAGATGGCTGCGTGGACATCGGCGACGTCGCGCACATCGATCATCTGCATACCGCCGCGCATCCGCGGTGCCACACGCCAGCGCACGATGGGTGCCCAGCCGCGCTCGGTGACACCCGGCTCGGTGTGGAAGGCAGGTCCCACGACGCTGGAGGGATAGGTGACGACGACGGGCGCACCCTCGCTCTGCAGGCGCCGTGCCACCCGATCGGCGTGGCCCTTCGTCTTGGCATAGGGACTTCGCCCCGCGGCGGTGGGGGTGTCGGGCCCGATCAGGCCGTTCGGCGGCGGAAACAACGCGCTGTAACTGCTGACCGACACCACCGGATCGAGTCCGGCTGCCACCGCACGAGTCAGGATCGATTCGGTTGCGTGCGCGTTGATCTGCCACATCAGCTCCGCGCGGCGCTTGTCGGTGCCCACCACCCCGGCGGCGTGCAGCAGTGCGTCGCATCCGTCGAGCAGGGCGTCGACGGTGGCGGTGTCGCGGATGTCGCCCACCATTGTGTCGATGTCGCCGATCTCGGCGAACTTCTGCAACACCGGTGCATCCACCGCATCGGGCGCCACCAGCAGGCGCACCCTCTCGCCGCGAGCGAGCAGGGCGCGTACCGAATGTGCGCCGAGGTAGCCGGTACCCCCGGTGACTGCGACCAGCATGGTTCTCCTCGAAATCGATTGTGTACGTGGGTGTCAGCGCTGGATCGGGTAGACCGGATCGGCGCAGTCGGTCCCTTCGGCCTGCAGCTGACGCTTGATCACCTTGAAGGTCTCGGTGCGTGGCAATGAGGTACCGACCCGCACGAACGACGGCCACTGCTTGGGACCCAGGTCGGCTTGTTCGGCGAGGAAGGCGCCAAACTGCTCGGGGTCGAACGACGCCCCATCGGTGAGCACGACGGCCGCCATCACCTGGTCGCCTACGTCAGGCGCGGGTATTCCGTACACCGCCACCTCGACCACGTCGGGATGGCGCAGCAGCACCCGCTCGATCGGCGCGGAGCCGAGGTTCTCGCCGTCGACGCGCATCCAGTCGCCGAGCCGGCCGGCGAAGTATGCGTAGCCGTTCTCGTCGCGGTAGGCCAGGTCGCCACTGTGGTAGACCCCGCCCCGCATGCGTTCGGCGTCGGCTTCGGGATCGTTGTAGTAACCCTCGAAACGCCCTGCGTCAGACGTGTTCACCAGCTCGCCGGTGACGCCGGGCGGGCAGGGCTCACCGGTGTCGACGTCGACGATCTCGGTACCGGGCGGCAGCGGGCCGAGCGCTCCCGGCGGGGTGTCCGGAGTGCGACCGATCGCAATCCCGCCTTCGGTCGAGCCGAAGCCGTCCATCACCAGCGTGTTGAACCGCTTGGCAAATCGCTCGACGTCGGCCGGCGCGCCCTCGTTGCCGTAGACCGCGCGCAGTGGGTTGTCGGCATCGTCGGGTTGCTCGGGGGTGGCGAGCACGTACGACAACGGCTTGCCGACGTAGTTGGCGTAGGTCGCACCGAACTTGCGTACGTCCGGCAGGAACTGCGAAGCGGAGAACTTGCGCCGCAATGCAAGTGAGCTGCGCGACGCGAACGCGACTGACCAGCCCACCAGCACCGCGTTGGAATGGAACAGCGGCATGGACACATAGCAGATGTCGCTGGGCCCGAGGCTGAAACGCTCCGTCATCATCGCCCCCGCGATGGCCACCTTGCCCTGGCTGCACTTGACCGCCTTGGGATCACCGCTGGTGCCCGACGTATAGATCAACATGAACAGATCGCGTGGGTCGGCGTCGTACGCGACGACGGGTTCGTCGCCGTACGCCGCAACCTCGGCCGCCCATTCGGGGGAGTCGACGTCGATGTGGTCGATATCGCCGACGACGGCCGCCGAGGCCGAATCCGCCAGCACCACTTGACAGTCCGCGTGGTTGATGTCGCGCTGCAGTGCGGCTCCGCGGCGGACGGGATTGAGCCCGACCGGCACGATGCCCGTCAACCCCGCCGCCACCAGGACCGACGAGAAGAACGGCGTGTTCTGGAGCAGCACACCGACATGCGGCGGTCGGTCCGGGTCCATGCGGGCCCGCAGCGCGGCCGCCACCGCGGCACCGTGCCGGATGTGCTCACGCCACGGAATGAAGGCGTCCTCGAAGTAGACCCCACGGTCGTCGACGTCGACCAGCGGGGTGATCAGCGAGGTGACGGTGGGCAGCTCGGTTCCGGTCGCGGGATTCAAGCTGGGGTTTCGGCCAGCTCACGACCGATACGCAGCAACTGCCCGGTCGCGCCGCCGACCGCGAACTCGGTCTGCTTGGCCGCCAGGAAGTACCGGTGCACCGGGTGATCGGTGTCGATCCCGACGCCGCCGTGCACATGCACCGTCGTGTGGGCCACCCGATGCCCGGCCTCGGCCGCCCAGAACGCCGCGGTGTTGACGTCGATATCGGCCGGTAGATCCTCGGACAGCCGCCATGCCGCCTGCGTGACCGTCAACCGCAGCGCCTTGACGTCGATATAACCGTCGGCGAGCCGGGACGACACCGCCTGGAAGCTGCCGATCGGCCGGTCGAACTGCTCACGCTCACGGGCGTATTCGGCGGTCAGCTCGAGCGCCCGTTCCAGCACCCCGAGCTGAAATGCGCTGCGTCCCAACGAACCGTGGGTGGTCAACCAATCCACCACCTCGGCGCCGCCGACTACGCGGTCAGCGCCCAATTCGACGCCCTGCAGTCCGAGATGTCCGACGCTGCCGTGCCCCGTCGTGTTCAGCGATTCCACGGTCACGCCGGAATCCGCCGCGGCCACCACGAATACCTTGGTGCCCGAATCGGTTTCGGCGGGGACCAGGAAGGCATCGGCGATCGGGCCGTAGCTGACCTGAGTGCGCGTGCCGGTCAGCCGGAACCCGTCGCCGTTCGCATTGGCCTGCACCGGGCCCTCGCCCATCTCGCCGTCCAGCGCGACCGTGAGGATCTTCGAACCGTTGATCGCGGGCACCGCCCACCCCTGCTGCAGCGCCTGCGACCCGAATTTGGCCAGCGCGCCGGCGGCGAGCACGGCCGACTCCAGATACGGCACCGCGGCCATCTGCCTGCCGAGCGCCACCAGGACCGCAACCTGCTCCAGCACGCCGAATCCGCCTCCGCCGAGGGATTCCGGCGCGGCGGTGGACAGAATGTCGGCCTCGACCAGCTTGCGCCACAAGGTGTCGTCGAACCGCTCTTCCAGACCGTCGAGCTCGCGCTGACGCTCGGGGGTGCTCACCGATTCGGTGATGGTGCGGGCCAACCCGCCGAGGTCCTCGGCCGCTTCCGTCGTCTTGAAATCCATTGTCGATCAGTCCTTACCGGTTAACCCTTGGCAGGCCGAGCGCGACCATGCCGATGATGTCGCGCTGGATCTCGTTCGTGCCACCACCAAAGGTGAGGATGAGGCACGAGCGGTGCATGCGTTCGATACGTCCCCGTAGGAGCGCACCTTGCGTGTTCGTGCGCAGCGTGGCGGCGGTGCCGAGCACCTCCATCAGCAGTCGGTAGGCCTCGGTCGCCAGCTCTGTGCCGTACACCTTCGCCGCCGACGCGTCGGCAGGCGACGGCGCGGCGTCGTCCGCAGATGCCAGCTCCCAGTTGATGAGCTTGAGTACCTCGGCCTTGGCGTGCACGCGGGCCAGGTTGAGCTGGACCCACTCCGAGTCGATCAGCCGGTTGCCGTGCACGTCCTTGGTGTTCTGCGCCCACTCCCGAACACCATTGAGCGCCACGAAGATCGGCTGCGCGGACACCAGCGCGACGCGTTCATGGTTGAGCTGATTGGTGACGAGCTTCCAGCCGCCGTTCTCCTCACCGACGAGGCTGGTCGCGGGTACCCGCACGTCCTGGTAATAGGTGGCGCTGGTGTCGACACCGGCCATGGTGTGCACCGGTGTCCACGAGAAGCCTTCTGCAGTGGTCGGCACGATGAGCATGGAGATGCCGCGGTGCTTCTTGGCCTCCGGATTGGTGCGCACCGCCAGCCATACGTAGTCGGCGTAGGCGATCAGGCTGGTCCACATCTTCTGGCCGTTGATCACGTATTCGTCGCCGTCGCGCACCGCGGTGGTCCGCAGCGCGGCGAGGTCGGTGCCTGCGCCGGGTTCGGAGTAGCCGATCGAGTAGTGCAGTTCGCCCGCGGCGATCTTGGGCAGGAAGAACTTCTTCTGTTCGTCGCTGCCGAAGTGCATGATCGTCGGCGCGACGCTGTTGATGGTCAGGAACGGGACGGGGACGTTCGCGATGGCGGCCTCGTCGTTGAAGATCAGGCCGTCCATCGGACTGCGCTCCTGACCGCCGTACTCCTTGGGCCACGAGAGCGTCAGCCAGCCGTCCTTACCCATCTGGGCGACGGTTTCGCGGTAGACGTTTCCCCGCCCCATCTCGCCGTCGCTGGCGGCCAACGCCTCGGCGCGCTCAGGGGTCATCAGCTTGGTGAAGTACGCCCGCAGCTCGCGGCGCAACTCCTCCTGCTCTGGGGTGTAGCCGATCCGCATCGCCGTGTCCTAACTTCTCTATGAGGCACCGGTGCAAGTGCACCCGGGCTAGAACCGAAGTCCAGCCCGACTTCACCCCCGGTTGTAACACGTTCTAGTCTTGGGGTCCAGGCCGGTGCCACACTGGCTGCCCAAAGCAGCCCTGAGCGCGAGGAGTGCGTGATGAGAGTGGAAGTGGACCGGGACCGGTGCGAGGGCAATGCCGTCTGCGTGGGAATTGCCCCCGACCTGTTCGATCTCGATGACGACGATTACGCCGTCGTGAAGGCGGACCCCGTACCGGCCGACCAGGAGGACTTGGCGGAGCAAGCCATCGCCGAGTGTCCGCGAGCAGCATTGATCCGAAGAGACTAGAGGTATTCATAAATGACCGCAGATGCGACTGATCTTTCCGGCCGGGTCGCCGTGGTGACCGGGGCGGCCGCGGGGCTGGGCCGCGCCGAGGCCATCGGTCTTGCGCGGGCGGGCGCCACGGTGGTGGTCAACGACATCGGAGCTGCCCTGGACCGCTCCGACGTGATCGACGAGATCGTCGCTGCGGGATCGAAGGCGGTCGCGGTCGCCGGTGACATCAGCGAGCGGTCGACGGCTGATGAGCTGGTGACCACCGCCGACGGTCTCGGCGGATTGAGCATCGTCGTGAACAACGCAGGCATCACCCGCGACCGCATGTTGTTCAACATGTCCGACGAGGACTGGGACGCGGTGATCGCCGTTCATCTGCGTGGGCACTTCCTGCTGACCCGCAATGCGGCGACGTACTGGCGCGCCAAGGCCAAGGAGGGTGACGGCCAGGTCTATGGCCGCGTCATCAACACGTCGTCGGAGGCGGGCCTGGTGGGGCCGGTCGGTCAGGCCAATTACGGGGCAGCCAAAGCCGGTATCACCGCACTCACGCTGACGATGGCGCGCGCGCTCGAGCGGTACGGCGTCCGCGCCAACGCGATCGCGCCGCGAGCCCGCACCGCGATGACCGCCGACGTGTTCGGCGAAGCGCCCGAGCTGGCCGAGGGTGAGATCGACAGCCTGTCGCCCGAGCATGTCGTGACGTTGGTGAGGTTCCTGGCCTCGCCCGCCGCGCACGACGTCAACGGACAGCTCTTCATCGTTTACGGGCCGACGGTGACTCTGGTGGCGGCGCCGACCGTGGCGGCTCAGTTCAATGCGTCAGGCGATGCGTGGGATCCGGGGGACCTGTCTGATCTTTTGCGGAACTACTTTGCCAGCCGAGAATCCGACGCGAATTTCGCTGCGACGGGACTCATGAGTTCGTAGGATTCACAGTCTCGGGCACGGGTGAGAACAGCACTAGAACACGTTCTAACATGACCTGGGTCACACCCCGTCTGACCAGCACGAATATGACAATTTTGACTAGTTTTGTCGTTCTTTGACACTGCGAACTTGTTCTAGTTAATATGATCCGGCTCACTAAGAGCAGTGCTTAAACCAGGGCTGAAAGCCTGCCGCCGCGGCGATAAACGACGCCTTCGCCAAACGCGCGCATGCCGGAGGCCCCCGCCCCGAGAACGGAGCCCGAGGTTGATCGAACAGCTCGCGGCGCCGACCCGGGCCGTGGGCGGATTCTTCGAAATGTCGATGGACACTTTCGTCAAGATCTTCCGGCGGCCCTTTCAATTTCGCGAGTACCTCGAACAGACATGGATGATCGCGAAGGTCTCGCTCATTCCGACGCTGCTGATCTCGATTCCGTTCACGGTGCTGGTGGCGTTCACCCTCAACATCCTGCTGCGTGAAATCGGTGCCGCGGACCTGTCCGGTTCCGGTACCGCGTTCGGCACGGTGACTCAGCTCGGTCCGATCTCCACCGTGCTCGTCATCGCCGGTGCCGGCGCGACGGCGATCTGCGCCGATCTCGGTGCACGCACCATCCGTGAGGAGATCGATGCGATGCGCGTGCTCGGCATCGATCCCATTCAACGGCTCGTCGTGCCGCGCGTGCTGGCATCGACCACGGTGGCGCTTCTGCTCAACGGCCTGGTCATCGCGATCGGCCTGATCGGCGGCTATGTGTTCTCCGTACTGCTGCAGGGCGTGAACCCAGGCGCGTTCATCAACGGTCTGACGATCCTCACCGGGTTGGGCGAGTTGGTGATCTCAGAGGTCAAGGCGCTGTTGTTCGGTGTGATGGCCGGCCTCGTCGGCTGCTATCGCGGCCTCACGGTCAAGGGCGGACCCAAAGGTGTCGGAGAGGCCGTCAACGAGACCGTAATCTATGCGTTCATATGTCTGTTCGTGATCAACGTCCTGATGACGGCGATCGGCGTCCGGGTCCTCGGATGAGCGAACTGGGGAATTACGATCTCACGCTGCGGATGCGGCGGGCCTTCCAATGGCTGCCGCGCGCCGTCGACTCGTTCGGCGAGCAGGCGCTGTTCTACGCCGAGTCGCTCCGATACATCCCAAACGCGTTGCGGCGCTACCACAAGGAGACGTTGCGGCTGATCGCGGAGATGACGCTGGGTACCGGAGCGCTCATCCTCATCGGTGGCACGGTCGGCGTCGCGGCCTTCCTCACGCTCGCCTCCGGCGGCGTCATCGCGGTGCAGGGTTACGAGTCGCTGGGCAACATCGGTATCGAAGCGCTGACCGGGTTCCTGTCCGCGTATCTCAACGTCCGCATCGTCGCGCCCATCATCGCGGGCATTGCGCTTGCCGCCACCATCGGCGCCGGCACTACCGCCCAGCTTGGCGCGATGCGTATCGCCGAGGAGATCGACGCCGTCGAATCGATGGCCGTGCACTCTGTGTCCTACATGGTGTCCACCCGCATCGTCGCCGGCCTGGTCGCGATCATTCCGCTGTACTCGTTGGCGACGTTGGCCGCGTTCTTTTCTGCGCGCACCATCACCGTGTACGTCAACGGACAGTCCGCCGGACTCTACGACCACTACTTCAACACGTTCCTGATTCCGAACGACCTACTGTGGTCGTTCGCTCAGGCCATCGTGATGGCGGTCGCGGTGATGCTGGTGCATACGTACTACGGCTTCAACGCATCTGGCGGACCTGTCGGCGTCGGCATCGCCGTCGGTAAAGCGGTCCGGACGTCGCTGATCGTGGTCGTCATCATCACCCTGTTCATTTCCCTCGGCGTCTACGGCGCCACCGGCAACTTCAACCTTTCGGGCTAGCGGGAGAGAACGTGTCGAGGACTGTCGCGATAAGGATCGCCGCCCTGGTGCTGGCGGCGATCATCGTGGCGTTCACGGTGTTCACCTATCTCGCCTACAGCGCCGCGTTCACACCGACCGAAACCGTGACGGTGAACTCGTCACGAGCCGGTCTGGTGATGGACAAGGAAGCCAAGGTCAAGTACCGCGGCATCCAGATCGGCAAGGTCGAAGACATCAGCTATTCCGGTGATCATGCGACGTTGACGCTCGCCATCAACCGTGACCAGATGCGCTACGTCCCGTCGAACGCGCCCGTACGTATCGGCAGCACAACGGTGTTCGGTGCGAAGTCGGTGGAGTTCCTCGCGCCGCCGCAGCCGTCCGGTACGTCACTGCGCCCAGGAGCCGTCGTCCAGGCCGAGTCGGTGCAGCTGGAAGCCAACACGTTGTTCCAGACGCTGATCGACGTGCTCAACAAGATCAATCCGATACACCTGAACGCGACCATGTCGGCCCTCGCCGAGGGTTTGCGTGGTCACGGTGATGACTTCGGCTCCACCATGGCGGGCCTGAATCAATATCTCGCAGAGTTGAACCCGAAGCTGCCGACGGTTGAGACTCTTCTCTCACAGACAGCGACGGTGGCGAACATCTACGGCGATGCCGGCCCCGATCTGGTCACCGTGATCAACAATGCGCCCATCATCAGCAAGACGATCGTCGATGAGAAAGAGAACCTGAACGCGACGTTGCTCGCGACAATCGGGTTGGCGGAAGAGGGATCCGCGACGCTGGAGCCGGGGGCAGATGACTACATCGCCGCGATCCAGCGGTTGCGGGCGCCCTTGAAGGTGCTCGGCGACTACTCACCCGAATTCGGCTGCATAATCCAAGGCGTTGCCATCGGTAACCAGCGAGGCGCATCCATCCTCGGCGGCATGAAGCCCGGCGCGATGGTCAGTTCCAGCTTCGTGCTGGGTGTTCCGTCCTACACCTACCCCGAGAGCCTGCCGATCGTGAACGCGACGGGTGGTCCGAACTGCCGCGGTCTTCCCAACATCCCCAGCCTGCAGTACGGCGGTACGTTCTTCAGGTCACCGTTCCTGGTCACCGACAACGCGTACATCCCTTACGAGCCGTTCACCGAGGTGCAGGTCGACGCCCCATCGACGTTCCAGTTCCTGTTCAACGGTGCATTCGCAGAACGGGATGATTTCTGATGAGCCACCGGGGAGTCCTCATCAAGGTGAGCATCTTCGTGGTGGTCATGTTGGTGGTCGCCGCCGGTTTGGTGGTGATCTTCGGCGAGTTCCGCTTCTCTGCCACGAATCGCTATCACGCCACGTTCACCGACGCCTCGCACCTCGAAGGCGGCAACGACGTGCGGATCGCCGGCGTTCCGGTGGGCACCGTCGAGGATGTGAAGCTGAATCCCGACAACACTGTCGACGTGGCCTTCACGCTCGACAAGAAGTATCAGGTGTACACGTCGACGCGAGCGATGATCCGCTATGAAAACCTGGTCGGCGACCGATTCATGGAGATCACCTCTGGTCCTGGCGAACTTCGTAAACTCCCCAAAGGCAGCACCATTCCGAAGCAGAACACGCAGCCGGCACTCGATCTCGACGCGCTGCTCGGTGGCCTGCGTCCGGTGGTGAAGGGGCTCAATGGTGAGCAGGTCGGCCAGATCAGCAATGCGATCCTCGAGTTGCTGCAGGGCGAGGGGGGTGCGCTGTCTCGACTGCTTTCGGAGACAGGAACATTCAGCCAGACCCTGGGTGATCGCTATGAAGTGATTTCAGGGGTGATCCAGAATCTCAACCAGGTGTTGGGCACCATCGACGAGAAGAGCGTGGAGTTCGACGCCAGCATCGACGAGCTTCAGAAGCTGGTCACCGGACTGTCGGAAGGCCGGGATCCGATCGCGGGGGCCATTCCGCCGCTGGCGTCGGCCGAAAATGACCTGACCGACATGCTGGTCAATTCACGGCGGCCGCTGCAGGGTGTGCTCGAGAACCTGCGCCCGCTGTCGACCGAGCTCGACACCCGCAAGGCCGAGGTCAATCGGGTCCTCGAACCATTGGCCGAGAACTACCTACGGCTCAATTCGCTTGGTGCGTACGGGTCGTACTTCAACTACTACATCTGCGAAGCGAAACTGAAATTCAACGGACCGGCAGGCAGCGACATCTTCCTACCGATCGGTGGCGTCCCCGATCCGTCGAAGGGCAGGTGCTCTGAAAATGGATAAGACGATTCGGGCAGGCATTTTCGGCATCGCCGTGGTGGTGTGTGTTCTGCTGGTCGCGTTCGGCTACAACACGCTCCCGTTCTATCCGCAGGGCAAGTCCTACGAGGCCTTCTTCGCCGATGCCGGTGGCATCTCGCCAGGCAACGACGTCAACATCTCCGGCATCACGGTGGGCAAGGTGACCGACGTCGGCCTGGCCGGCGAGACCGCAAAGGTGACATTTACCGTCGACCGCAAGATCAGGTTGGGGGATCAGACGCTCGTCTCGATCCGGACCGACACCGTCTTGGGGGAGCGGTCGCTTGGCGTCGTCCCACAGGGCAGCGGGTCGGTGGATTCGATTCCGTTGGCCCGCACCACAGTTCCGTACACCTTGAACATGGCACTGCAGGATCTCGGCCAGAACTCCGCTTCGCTCAACAAGGACCAGCTGACGCAGGCGTTGCGCGTGCTGACCGACTCCTTCCGCGACGCGACGCCTGAGCTTCGTCGCACGCTCGACGGGGTCGCGGAGTTGTCGCGCAGCATCAACGCCAATGATGAAGCGCTGGGCCAGCTGCTCGCCCGCGCGAAGTCGGTGACCGCAGTGGTCGCCGACCGGGCCACTCAGGTGAATCAGCTCGTCAACGACGGCAACCTGCTCTTCGCCGCGCTCGACGAACGGCGCACCGCGCTGAGCAATCTGATCGCCGGCATCGACGATGTGTCACAGCAGATTTCGGGATTTGTGGCCGACAACCGCCGCGAGTTCGGCCCGGCACTGAAGAAACTCAATCTGGTGCTGGACAACCTGCTTGAACGACGTGAGCACATCAGCGAAGCACTGAAGCGGTTGCCGCCGTACGCGACCGCCCTCGGCGAGTCGGTCGGCTCGGCCCCGGGCTTCATGGTCAACCTGCCCAACGCGATACCGAACAACACGCAGGAGGCCCTACTGCTGGACCTCTACTTCCAGCCGGGCAAGATTCCCGACAGCCTCTCTGACCTGCTGCGCGGCTTCCTGTCCGAGCGCATCATCATAAGGCCGAAGAACCCATGAGCCGCCTGCTGCGTTTCGGGATCATCGGCGCACTTGTGGTGGCGCTGATCGGTGGCGTGTCCGTGATCTGGCCACGGGTGTCCACCTACCGGGTGGACGGATACTTCACCTCCGCTTCGGGCCTGTACCCGGGTGACGAAGTCCGCGTCGTCGGCGTTCCGATCGGCACGATCGAATCGATCGAACCGCAGGCCGACGCCGTCAAGGTCACCATGAGGCTGAAGGACGGCGTCAAAGTCCCTGCCGACGCGCGCGCGGTGATCATGGCGCCGAACCTGGTGTCCGCGCGGTTCATCCAGCTGACTCCTGTTTACCAACAGGGCGCCGAGATGCAGGACGGCGGCAGAATCGACCTCAACCGCACGGCGGTGCCCGTGGAGTGGGACGAGGTCAAGACCGAGCTGACCAGGCTCAGCCAGCAACTCGGACCCTCGTCGGGTCAGGTTCAGGGGCCGCTGAGCGAGTTCGTCAATCAGGCCGCCGATACGTTCGACGGCAACGGTGATTCGTTCCGGCAGGCCTTGCGGGAACTGTCACAGACGGCGGGGCGGCTCGGTGACTCGAGCACCGACCTGTTCGACACGGTGAAGAACCTGCAGATACTGGTCGACGCGCTGTCGAAGAGCAACGAGCAGATCGTCCAATTCAGTGGACATCTGGCCTCGGTCTCTCAGGTGCTGGCCGACAGCTCGGTGGGCTTGAACGACACCCTGGGCAGTCTCAACCAGGCGCTGTCGGACGTGCGTGGATTCCTCGACGAGAACAACGAGGTTCTGGTCGCCAACATCGACCGGTTGACCGACTTCACCAGCATTCTGACCAACCAGACCGACGACGTCGAGCAGATACTGCACGTACTGCCGAACGCGATGGCGAACTTCTACAACATCTACAACCCCGCACAGGGCACGGCCAACGGCGTTCTCGGTCTGCCGGAGTTCGCCAACCCGGTGCAGTTCATCTGCGGGAACTTCGACGGCGCGGGAACGCCCGACTACGATAAGCGTGCCGAGATCTGCCGCCAGCGGATGGCGCCGGTGCTGAAGCGCCTCGCGATGAACTACCCGCCCTTCATGGAGCACGGGATCAACACGATCACCGCCTACAAGGGGCAGGTCATCTACGACACCCCGGCGACCGAAGCCAAGGCGAAAACCTATATCCCGTACCTGGAGTGGATTCCCGCCGACGGCCGGTTCCCGCCGCGTGCAGGCAACGAAGGCGACCCCAGCGCGTTGCTGCTGCCCCAGAGCCCGGCTCCCGGACCGCCGCCGCCGGCGCAGCCGTACACGCTCGGGCCAGTGATACTGCCGCCGGGACCCGCGCCTGCCGGTCCGCCACCCGGCCCGGCTCCCGGTCCGCCCCCTGGTCCGCTTCCGGCCGAGGCCGCTGCCCCGGGAGGTGGGGGATGACCCGAAAGTCGTTGAGAGTCAACGCTGGACGAGTGACCCGGCGGACCCTTGTCATCGGTTCCGGCGCGATGCTGCTCGCAGGCTGTTCGTTCGGCGGCTTGAACTCGCTGAACATGCCGGGCACCGCAGGCCACGGCAAGGGTTCGTTCTCCATCACGGTGGAAGTGCCCGATGTGGCGACGCTGCCGCAGAACTCGCCCGTGATGGTCGACAACGTCACGGTCGGCAGCGTGTCGGGGATCGAGGCCGTACAGCGCTCGGACGGCTCGTTCTACGCGGCGGTGGAGCTCTCGCTGGACGAGAACGTCAAGTTGCCCGCCAATGCCACCGTGATGGTCGCGCAGACGTCGCTGTTGGGCTCGCAGCACATCGCGCTGGCGCCGCCGGTCGGCCAACCACCGGTCGGTGAATTGCGTGACGGGGCCAAGCTCCCGCTGGACCAGGGCAGCCGCTATCCGACGACCGAGGAAGTGCTTTCGGCGTTGGGTGTGGTGGTCAACAAGGGCAATCTCGGTGCGCTGCAAGACATCACGCAGGAGGTCTACAACGCGGTGGCCGGCCGTGAAGGCCAGTTCGCCGGTTTGATCCCGCGACTTGCCGAGCTGGCCGCGTCGTTGAATCGGCAGACCGAGGACATCATCGCCACGGCAGAGGGCCTGAACCGATTCGCCGGTGTCCTCGCACGAAGCAGGGACAGCCTGGGTCGGGCGCTCGACACGCTTCCCGGGGCATTGCGGGTGCTCAACGAGAACCGGGCCGACATCATCGACGCGTTCGCCGCACTGCAGCGGTTGGGCACAGTAGCGTCGCGCATCCTGTCCGAAACGAAAGACGACTTCGCCCAGGACATCATCGATGTGTACAAGATGATCAAGCCGGTCAACGATGTCCGTGCGGATCTGGTGACCAGTCTGGACAGCTTCGCAACCTTTCCGTTCCCCGGTAAGAACCTGAAGCGGGTGGCCAGGGGCGATTACTTCAACATCTTCTCCGTGTTCGATCTGACCATTCGCCGGCTCGGGGAAACCATCTTCACGACGTCGTTCTTCGACCCGAACATGAAGCGCCTCGCCGAAGTCGTGAACCCGCCGGAATTTCTCACCGGGCAGATGGCGAATCTGTCTGGGCAGGCTGCGGATCCGTTCACGATCCCGGCCGGCACCGCATCCGGTCAGGAGGTGCCGCCGAACTGATGTTCAATCGAACTGCACGAATCCAGCTGTGGGTCTTCGTCGTCGTGACGGTGTTCTCCGTCGGCGCGATCGCCCTCTTCTACGTGCGGATTCCGGCTCGGCTGGGCCTCGGTACGTATGAAGTGACCGCGAATTTCGTGGCCGGTGGTGGGTTGTACGAGAACTCGAATGTCACCTACCGCGGTGTGCAGGCCGGCCGAGTCGAGTCGGTGAAGCTGACTGACGGCGGTGTGGTCGCACACATGCGGATCAACAGTGATGTCAAGATCCCGGCGAACTCGACCGCCACCGTCAAGAGTGTGTCCGCGATCGGTGAACAGTACGTGGATTTCGTTCCACCCTCCGATCCTTCGCCGGAGGTGTTGCGCAACGGTGCAAGCATCCCGAAGGACCAGACGGCGATACCGCAGGATGTCGCAGAGTTGCTGCGCGAGGCCGACCAGTTGGTGAGCAGCCTCGATAACACCCGGCTACAGGACCTGCTGCGTGACACGTTCGAGGCGTTCAACGGTTCGGGGCCCGAACTTGCGCGGCTCCTCGATTCGGCACGGGCCCTGATCGACCAGGCCAACGCGAGTTGGCCGGAGACCTCCGCGCTGATCGACCAGTCCGGACCGCTCTTGGAAGCGCAGATACGCAGCGGCGACGACATCCGGTCGCTGTCCGACGGTCTCGCGCGCTTCACCAGCGAGGTGGCCGGGGCCGATCCGCAGCTGCGCTCGCTGCTCGCGAACGCACCGAGTGCAGCCGCCGAAGCCAGCGAGACGTTCGCGGGCATTCGTCCGTCGTTCCCGGTACTCGCGGCGAATCTGGCCAATTTCGGGCGCGTCGGCGTGATCTATCACAGGTCGATCGAACAGGCGCTGGTCATCTTCCCTGCGCTGCAGGCGTCGCTGTTGACGATCGGCGGTCAGCTTCCCGCCGACGAGGGCGGCAAGCAGGACTTCAAGATCTCGATCAATGATCCGCCGCCCTGCAACACGGGCTTCTTGCCGCCGTCGGAAATTCGCACGCCGGGCGACACGACGCTGCGCGAACTGCCGACGGACATGTATTGCAAGGTCGCGCAGAACGATCCGATGGTGGTCCGTGGCGCGAGGAACTACCCCTGTCAGGAGTTTCCAGGGAAGCGCGCGCCGACCATTCAGTTGTGCCGCGACCCGAAGGGATACGTCCCGATTGGCAACAGCCCGTGGCGGGGCCCGCCGGTGCCGATCGGCACACCGGTGGACGTGATGGAGGACGACACGCCTGAGGACGGGCGAAACGTCCTGCCGCCCAACAAGTTCCCCTATATTCCACCGGAGGCCGATCCGGACCCGGGCTATCCCGTTCCGCCGGGTGCGGTGCCGCCCGGCGTGCAGCCCGGTCCTGGGCCTGCGCCCCATCAGCCGTGGCCGTACATCCCGCCGCCGAACCAGGGGCCTCCGCCGCCGCCCTACACGGCGTGGATACCGCCTGCGCCGTATCCAAATGCGTGGCCGCCGCCTGCGTTCCCGCCGGGGTGGGCGACCAATCCGCCGCTGTTCGCCGGACCGTATTACGAAGGTCCGCAAGCCCCGCCGGCTCCGCCGGCACCCGCTCCGCCGCCCCCGCCTGCGCCGGCGAACCCACCGCAGGCCAGTGGCGCTGCCTATGGGACGTACGATCAGCACACGGGAGTTTTCGTGGACCCGGCCGGCGGTACCGGTGTGTATGCCCCGGGTGCCGCTGATCTGCGGCCGCAAGAGAATTGGGTAGACCTCATGCTGTATCCGGACCAGGTGTAAATGGCATCCACTCCGACCACTCAGAAGAAACCTGTACGTCGCCGCGCGACCCGCCCTGCCGGTCCGACCGGCGGTACGGCCGCGACGGCCACCGGCACCACCGCCGTGCCCGTTTCGGCGGCGGACACGAAGGGCGTGATCACCAAAGTCCGCAAGACTGCGCCCCCGCCGCGCCGGCAGCCGCATCGACGCCTGGTCGCCGTCGTCGCCTTGGTATGCGGGGTCATCGCGACGGCTGTCCTCGGCGCTGGTGTCGTGGCACTGAACGTCCAGAAGCAGCACGCAGAAGCCGCCCAGGCACGCAACCAGCGTTTCGTCGACACCGCGACACAGACCGTGGTGAACATGTTCAGCTTCAAGCAGGACACGATCGATGAGACCGTCGACCGGTTCTACGACAGCACCAGCGGGCCGTTGCGCGACATGTTCAGCCAGAACAACAACGTGGAGAATCTCAAGGCCATTTTCCGCGAGACCGGCGGCAGCTCGGAGACCGTGATCAACGGCGCCGCATTGGAAAACGTCGACGAGGTCAGCAAGAAGGCATCGGTGTTGGTGTCGGCGCGAGTCACCGCCGCCGATATGAACGGCAACAACCGGCCGTCGCAGCCCTACCGCCTGAGAATCATCGTCCAGGAGGATGACGAGGGTCGGATGACGGCATACGACCTCAACTACCCCAACGGCGGCAACTGATGCGACGGATCCTCACTGGCGTCGCCTGCCTGCTGGCCGTTGCGTTCGTCGGCCTGGCCGCGGTGGGCGGCGCGCTTTATTGGCAGCGAGTGGAGACGCGCGGTGAGCAAGCAGCCCGCGACGAGCTCGGGCCGTTGGCGAAGAAGCAGATTCCGGCCGTCTTCACCTACGACTACAAGACCGTGGAGAGCAATCTCACCGAGGCGTACAGCATGCTTACGCCCACGTACCGCAAGGAATTCGAGGATCGGGCGAACTCCGACATCATTCCGCAGGCGCGGGCCCGCGAGTTGGTCAGCCAAACCAACGTGGTCGGCGTCGGAGTGTTGGAAGCCCAGCGCAATTCGGCCGCGGTGATGGTCTACATCAATCGGACGGTCTCGGAGAAGTCGAACCGCGATCAGCCGATATATGACGGTGCGCGACTCCGCGTCGATTATCAGCGCATCGACGGCAAGTGGTTGATCAACTACATCAAACCGATCTAGGCGAGTCTTCTCGCGTTGCGGTCAACGCCTCGAGGAACGACCGCGCCCACAGGTCGACGTCGTGCACCAGCACCTGACGGCGTAGCGCCCTCATGCGCCGCCTGCCCTCCTCCGGCGTCTGATTCAACGCGGCCTCGATGGCGTCCTTGACACCTTCGAGGTGATGGGGGTTGGCCAGGTAGGCCTGGCGGAGTTCGGCTGCGGCACCGGTGAATTCGCTGAGTACCAGCGCGCCGCCGAGGTCGCTGCGACACGCGACGTACTCCTTGGCGACCAGGTTCATCCCGTCCCGCAGCGGGGTCACCAGCATGACGTCGGCTGCGACAAAGAATGCGATCAACTCTTCGCGGGGAATCGGGCGGTGCAGGTAGTGCACGATCGGATGACCGATATCGCCGTGTTCGCCGTTGATGTGGCCGACCTGACGCTCGATGCTCTCACGCATCGCGATGTAGCTCTCGACGCGTTCCCGGCTTGGCGTCGCGAGCTGAACCAACACTGTGTCATCACGTTTCGCACGATGCTCGTCGAGCAGCTCCGAGAACGCCTTCAGCCGGACGTCGATGCCCTTGGTGTAGTCCAGTCGATCGACCCCGAGCAGGATCTTGCGCGGATTGCCGAGTTCGGTGCGAATCTCACGCGCCCGCTGCCGGATCGCTCGTGAGCGAGACTGTTGGTCGAGTGCCGTGGAGTCGATGGAGATCGGGAAGGCGCCGACTTTGACCGTGCGGAAACCGACCTCGATCTCGCCGAATCGGGATCGCACACCGACAGTTGCGCGAGAGGCGTTGGCGCCCACGAGGCGTCGCGCCAGGATCAGGAAATTCTGTGCGCCGCCGGGCAAGTGGAAACCGACGAGGTCGGCGCCGAGCAGACCCTCGATGATCTCGGTGCGCCATGGCATTTGCAGGAACAGCTCGACCGGTGGGAACGGGATGTGCAGGAAGAAGCCGATGGTGAGATCGGGTCGCAGCTGGCGCAGCATCTTCGGAACCAACTGCAGCTGGTAGTCCTGAACCCAGACCGTGGCCCCCTCGGCCGCGGTTTTGGCCGTCGTCTCCGCGAAGCGCCGGTTCACCTCGACGTATCGGTCCCACCATTCACGGTGATAGATCGGCTTGACGATCACATCGTGATACAGCGGCCACAGCGCTGCGTTCGAGAAGCCCTCGTAGTACTCGGCGACGTCCTGCGCGGATAAATTGACCGGGCACAGCAGCATGTCGTCCTGCTGGATCGGCTCGTCGCCTGCATCGGGAATGCCCGGCCAACCGATCCACGCCCCGCGTCGCTTACGCAGTAGCGGCTCCAACGCGGTCACGAGGCCGCCGGGGCTCCGCTTCCATGTCGTGGTGCCGTCGGGCAGCCGCTCCATGTCGATCGGCAGCCGGTTGGCCACCACGACAAAGTCGGAATCCCCGGAGCTGACCTTGCGGCCGCGCCCCGGACTCACTTACGCCTCGAGCTTCGAGGGACCAATGCCGAGCATCGAAAGGAACACCCGGCACTCCTCCGCGTCGTTCGCGTACGCGGCGACGACGCGCCTGGCCTGGCGCGCGGTGCTGTCGGCAAGCGGTTCGACGTCGCCAATATCGGCGGGATCAGATTTCGCAGGCATACGTCAACTCTAGGCGATGAGGCCATCGCCCCTGTTCGGCGGCTTCCGGACAGTTAGTTGGTCACCGTCGGGCTGTGGCCGACCGTGGACTGCGGCACCGGCTGCGGCCCAGCAGCCTGTCCCTGCTCGGCAAGGCCGATGCACTCGCCGGAGTTGTGTCCGGTGCAGGGGATCGCGCCGCCGCCGCCGGGGAGATTCACGACCGGCATGTCCGGGTTGCCCGCGGACGTCGAGAACGGCGACGGGCCGGAGTTCGGAACGGTGTGCGGGACACAGTTGCCGGTGAACTGATCGGCTTCTTCACCGCCGGGGCATCCCTGCGCAACCGGTGCGGCGTCGATGGTCGGCACCGTGAATACGGCGATCGCGGGAGCCGCAGCAACCGCGACCGCAAACCCGCCGGCAAGGATCAGTCGTCGAGCTGAGAGCTGTAAGGTCGCCATGGTCACGCTTTCTGTAGTTAGGCCGGTCGTCGGCATGGATTGTATGGAAGCTGAAAGGTTTCTGCACAGCTTCGGGGAGTTCCCGCGTATTCGGTCATGGGCTGGAGCTGATGGTCGAACGCGGGGTCACGTTCGGTAGGAGGGCCTGATCCTCCGAAAGTCCGATGCACTCGCCTGCGTTGCCGCCGGTGCACGGAATCCCGTCGATCTCGGGAACATCCGGGTTGGCCGCGGTCGTGGTGAAACCCTGAGGGCCGCTGTTCGGCACCATGTAGGGGACGCAGGTGGTCGTGAAGACGTCTGCCTCTTCACCGCCCGTGCATTGGGCCTGCGCGATACCGGGCTCAGGCGCCGAGTACGCGGCTATCGCAGGGGCCGCGGCGGCTGCGAGAACGAAGGCACCCATGACCAGGTGCCGCCGGATCGCGAATGTGGGAGTTGCCATTCCACAATTCTACTGATTCGTCCGAGTTTCTGCGTGGAGGCGACGCACAGCTACGGGCCGAAGCTCACGCTGGTGTGCGGCCGAACCATGGAATCTGCGCCTGCTGTTTCTAGGCACTCCCCTGAATTGTTGCCGCTGCAGGGGATCCCGTCGATTGAGGGGGGGGCCGGGCTCCGGGGATACGGGGGTTCGGCTACGAAGTCCGGGTTGCACGTCGTCGCACAGATCGGCCGATTCGCCTGCGGGGCAGGCTGCTAGCCCAGTCGCAGGGGTATGGGACGTCGACAGTGCCGTCAGGGCGGCAACGTCACGGCGGCGAGCGCGAATCCGGGCTATCGTCATGTCCCAACGGCTCCGTGTTTGCTGAGAATCGACAGAACCCGTCCCAGCGCTTCGCATCGAAAAGTTGAAGTCGATTTGCAGCAAACAGAATAGCGATGGCTTCGCGGTGAGGACATGTGCAGCTGTGAGTTGGCTGCATAGTTGCTGTGGTACCGCTGAGCAGTCGCTTGGCGGGGCACCGTAATGTGCAAGCTGTCTTACTACGCGAGCGAGGTGGTCGGTGTGGCTAGCCCTGATCTGACAAGTTCCGGACCTGCCGGAGGCGAAGCGCCCCAACAGGTCACTTACGAGACGTTGGACGACGGACGTATCGCGCGGATCTGGCTCAACCGTCCCGATGCCCAGAACGCTCAGTCCCGAACATTGTTGGTGCAGCTGGACGAGGCCTTCGGCCGAGCTGAGGCCGATGACGAGGTCCGGGTGGTGATTCTGGCGGCGCGCGGCAAAAACTTCTCGGCCGGACATGACCTCGGTTCGGAAGCGGCGCTGGCGGAGCGCGCACCAGGACCCAACCAGCACCCGACGTTCACCATCAACGGTGCGACGCGGAACGCCGTCGCCGAGAAGACATACCTGCAGGAATGGCACTACTTCTTCGAGAACACCCGCCGCTGGCGGGATCTGCGCAAGATCACCATCGCGCAGGTGCAGGGCAACGCGATCTCGGCCGCGCTGATGCTGATCTGGGCGTGCGATCTGATCGTTGCTGCCGACGACGCAAAATTCAGCGACGTCGTCGCCGTACGTATGGGTATGCCCGGTGTGGAGTATTACGCGCACCCTTGGGAATTCGGTGCCCGCAAGGCGAAAGAGCTTCTGCTGACCGGTGATTCGATTGACGCGGATGAGGCCTACCGGCTGGGGATGGTGTCGAAGATCTTCAAGCGTGATGAGCTCGAGGACAAGACACTCGAGTTCGCCCGGCGTATCGCCGAGCGGCCCACCATGGCCGCGCTGCTGGTCAAGGACTCGGTCAATGCCGCAGCCGACGCGATGGGTTTCACCGAAGCGCTTCGGCACGCGTTCCACATCCACGAGCTCGGGCATGCGCACTGGGCGGCGGCGAACGAGAACCGCTACCCGGTGGGCCTGCCGCCCGATGTGCCGGACTGGCGCACGCTGGGAGCGCCCAAGCTCGCACGCCACGACGAGCCGTGACGTATAACTAGAACCTGTTCTAGTCGGCGGACGAAGGGGTCTGTGGTGCAGCTGTCATTGACGGGGCAAACGGTACTGGTCACCGGTGGTGGGAGTGGCATCGGCAAGGGCGTTGCCGCCGCGGTGGTGGCCGCCGGAGGCAATGCGATGCTCGTGGGCCGGAATGCCGACCGACTCTCCGCAGCGGCCGATGAGATCGGCGCTCAGGGCGGTCCGGGTTCGGTGCTCTACGAGCCCGCAGACGTCACCAACGAGGACGAGGTCGCGCGTGCGGTGGAGGCGGCCACTGCCTGGACAGGCAGGCTGTACGGCGTCGTGCACTGTGCCGGCGGCAGCGAGACGATCGGACCGGTCACGCAGATCGATTCCGAGGCGTGGCGGCGCACTGTCGACTTGAACATCAACGGCACCATGTATGTGCTCAAGCATTCCGCTCGGGAGATGGTTCGCGGAGGCGGTGGATCGTTCATCGGCATTTCGTCGATCGCGGCCAGCAATACGCACCGATGGTTCGGTGCCTACGGGGTCTCCAAGGCGGGAATCGACCATCTGATGCAGCTGGCCGCAGACGAACTCGGCGCATCGTGGGTGCGGGTGAACTGCATCCGGCCGGGCCTTATTCGCACCGAACTCGTTGCGCCGGTACTCGATTCGCCTGAGCTCAGCGCCGACTACGCGGCCTGCACTCCGTTGCCGCGGCCGGGCGAGGTCGAGGACATCGCGAACTGTGCGCTGTTCCTGCTAAGCGACGCCGCGAGCTACATCACCGGACAGGTGATCAACGTCGACGGGGGAGTGCTGGTTCGCCGCGGTCCCGATTACTCCTCGATGCTCGAGCCGCTGTTCGGGGCGGACGGTCTGCGCGGAGTCGTTGCGCAGTAGTTCGTCAGGAAGACCGGGCCCGCGGGTTATCCCCAATTGCGGTTTTGTCCACAGGCTGGGGTTTGGTTGGTGGTGGGGCGTCGANGGGCTGGTTAGTGTCGAATGTATGTTCGATGCGTTGGTGGAGGAGGCGATCCGGAGCCGGGCNCCGGCCGCGGTGGGGGCCTGGGCCCGGTTGGAGAACGCCGCCTGCGCCCACCGGCTGTTGGCCTGCGCTGATGAGCTGGACCGNATGTATGCCGCCTCGGGGTCGGTCGAGCGTGAGCAGTGGTGTTTTGACAACTGGAGCGCGGTCGCGGCGTCGATCGCCGCCGCCCAACACGTGTCCTTGGGGGTGGCCTCGCATCAACTGTCGATCGCGCGCGGCCTGCGCGAGCGCCTGCCCCGCGTGGCGCAGGTGTTCGCCACCGGCGCGGTGAACTACCGGCTGGTGTCGACGGTGGTGGCGCGCACCCGGCTGATCAACGACCCCGCCGTGATGGCCCAGGTGGACACCGCGATCGCCACACGGCTGCGATGACCCCGAGGCGGTGCGGCGCACCGAATACGCCGCCCAGGGCCTCAAAGTCGATATCCATGATTCCGACGACGGCTCGGGCGCGGTGATCGTGATCGGCCGGCTGATCGTCACCGACGGTGATGCCCTGGATCAGCGGTTGGACGCGATGGCGCGTGCGGTCTGCGACAACGATCCCCGCACCCTGGATCAGCGCCGCTCGGCGGCCCTGGGCGCCATCGGCCACGGCGCCGACCGGCTCACCTGNGGCTGCGGTAATCCTGACTGCCCGGGCGNCGATGCTCAGCCCAGCGCGGTGGTGGTCCATGTCATCGCCCACGAAGACTCGCTGACCGATGACACCCCCGCCCAGCTCGACGGGCAGTTCCCGCTGGCCCCGGCCGACAAGCCGCTACGCGAGATGACCCTCGCCGAGGCGCTGGATAGGCTGCCCGCNCCACCGGCGGCGCCGGCGGCCACNCCGCCGGCGGTGTTGTTGACCGGGGCGATGCTGCCCGCCCCGTTGTTGGCGGCCAAGGTCGCCGGCACCGCCAAACTGGTCCCGATCCGCCACCCCGGCAACACCGCACCCGAGCGGCGCTACATCCCCTCGGCGGTGTTGGCGACGTTTGTGCGCTGCCGCGATATGACGTGTCGGTTCCCCGGCTGTGATGAGCCCGCCCATCACTGCGACATCGACCACACCATCGCCTACCCCACCGGGCCCACCCAAGCCTCCAACCTCAAATGTTTGTGCCGAAAACACCACTTACTGAAAACGTTTTGGGGCTGGCAAGACCAACAGTTCCCCGACGGCACCGTGGTGTGGACCAGCCCAGACGGGCAGCGCTACACCACCCATCCAGGCAGCCGATTACTGTTTCCCACCCTGTGTCGCCCCACCGCACCCGTGGTCCTGCACTCCGCCGCGCCGGTCACCAGCGACGCCCATCGTGGGTTGGCCATGCCGCGCCGCGCCAGCACCCGCGCGCAGAACCGCGCCAAAGCCATCGACGACGAACGCGCCCACAACCAANGGTCCTGCACTCCGCCGCGCCGGTCACCAGCGACGCCCATCGTGGGTTGGCCATGCCGCGCCGCGCCAGCACCCGCGCGCAGAACCGCGCCAAAGCCATCGACGACGAACGCGCCCACAACCAAACCGCCCGCCACGCCGAAGCCGAACACCAAGCCCGCGAACCAGTCAACAAACCCCAACCCCAATGGGTCAACGACTACTTCCCACCCACACCACCCCCACCCAACGACAACGACCCCCCACCCTTCTGACCGCCGGCCTCCCACGATGCGACCATGCTGAGTGCGGACCAGTCGAGCTGTGCTCCACCGTTGGCGAGCAGCGTGAGGAAGCGATCGCGGATGAGGCTGGCCACCGGAAGTGGCACCTGTAGCGATTCACCCGCAGCGAGCGCGAGGCGAACATCCTTCAACCCCAGTGAGGCGGCGAAACCGGCGGGCTCGAACTCCTCGCGGGCCATCAGTCCGCCGTACGTCTTGTAGACCGGCGCATTGAAGAGCGTCGACGTCAGCAACTCGATGTACTCCTGCTTGTCGACACCGGCCTTCTCCACCAGCGCCATCGCCTCACCGAGCGATTCGATGACAGAGGCGATCAGGAAATTCCCGCTCAGCTTGACAAGGCTTGCGGCCTTCGGCTTCTCGCCCACCATGAACGTCCGCTGACCGATTGCGTCGAACACCGACGAAAGCGCCTGCACGGCAGCGGGTTCACCGGCAGCGACGACAAACAGCTTCGCGGCCGCGGCCGCCTCGGGCCGTCCGAACACCGGAGCCGCCACGAAACGGTGACCCGCCGCGGCATGCGCTTCCGTCAGTCGCTCCGCCAGCGCGACGCTGATCGTGCTCGACGATACGTGCGTCGCGCCCGACGGCAGCGACGCGAGGATGCCGTCGTCTCCAAATGTCACCGCCTCGACCGCATTGTCGTCGGCCAACATCGTGATGACGACATCGCCGCCGCATGCGTCCGCGACCGTCCGCGCCGCCTTGGCGCCCTTCTGCGCGAACGCGGCCACCTTGTCCTGCGAGCGGTTGTAGGCCGTTACGTCGTGCCCGGCATTGAGCAGATTGGCCGCCATCCCGGCGCCCATGTTTCCCAGCCCTACGAACCCGATCTTCACGGCATCCACCATGCCGGGTCCAACCGCGAAGCGCCTAGCTCAATTCCGCCGCGCGATGCACCGCGTTCACGATGCCTTGGTAACCGGTGCACCGGCAGAAGTTCCCGGATAGGCCCTCGCGGATTTCTTCATCCGTCGGCTCGGGGTTGTCGCGCAACAGCGCGGTGATCGAGACGACGAAACCCGGCGTACAGAAGCCGCACTGGAGGCCATGGCACTCGCGCATCGCCGCCTGTACCGGCGACAGCTGACCGTCCTCGCCCGCAATACCCTCGACCGTGGTGACCTCGCTGCCATCGGCCTGAACAGCGAACATCAGGCATGCGCGCACCACCTGCCCGTCGACCAGTACCGTGCACGCCCCGCAGGCACCGTGTTCGCATCCCAGATGTGTCCCGGTCAGCCCACAGTTCTCCCGCAGGTAGTCCGCCAACGTCAGGCGTGGCTCAACGGTCGCCTCGGTAGGCACCCCGTTGACGGAAACCCGCACTGGCCACTCATGCATTGCTTGCCCCTGTGATCGCAGATGCCCAGGCCCGGGCCACCATCGTGGCGCCGACCTTGGCTCGGTAGGCGGCCGACCCCTGCAGGTCGGCCGGAATGTCATCCAGGCCGCTGATCGCGAGTTGGCCGACCTCCTCGGCGGCGATGTCACCGACCGGGCGGCCGACCACGGCGTCCTCTGCGAGGCCGCCGCGCAACGGCGTCGAACCCAGCCCGAGCAGACCGATACCGCAGCGCGCAATCCGATCGTCGTCGTCCAACTCGACGGCGACGGCCGTCCCCGCAATCGCGAAATCACCGTGCCTGCGGGCGAACTCCTCGACCGCGAAACCGCACCGGCCGCCCCACACCGGGAAGCTCACCGCGGTGAGAATCTCGCCCGGCTCCAACGAGGTCTCCCAAAGCCCTGTGAAGAAGTCCACCGCCGAGATGGTCCGCGTGCCCTTCGACGACACCGCCTCCATCTTCGCGTCGAGAGCCAACGCGACGGCCGCATACTCCGCGGCGGGGTCCGCATGTGCGATCGCCCCGCCGAGCGTGCCCCTCGTGCGGATCTGAAAATGCCCGATATATGGCGTCGCCAAGGTCAGCAACGGCACCGAATCGGCGACCTCATCGTCCATTCCGACAAATGCGTGCGGCGTGCCCGCGCCGATGCGCACCTCGTCACCGCACAGATCGATACCCTGCAGTTCGGCGATGCGCGAGATGTCGATCAGGTTCTCGAAATGCGTCAGCCGCATCGCGAGCATGGGGACCAGGCTCTGCCCGCCGGCCAGAATCTTCGCGTCGTCGCCGAACTCATCGAGCAGATCGGCGGCCTCCTTGACGGACTCAGGCCGGTGATAGGCGAAGGGCGCTGCCTTCACGGCAGCCGCCGATCGGCCGGCGACAGGTTGTCGAGCAGCCGCAACAACGCGGCCTGCAGATCGTCGGCGACCACCGCCGCGGGTGACTTCTGCTTACGTCGCCCCAGCAGGAACCCGACCACCACACCCGCTCCGACGGCGGCCACCACCGGTCCGTAACGCTTGGCTAGCGACGGCGC
Source organism: Mycobacterium barrassiae (assembly GCF_025822765.1). Classification (GTDB taxonomy): domain Bacteria; phylum Actinomycetota; class Actinomycetes; order Mycobacteriales; family Mycobacteriaceae; genus Mycobacterium; species Mycobacterium barrassiae. The sequence continues at coordinate 84,491 of NZ_JACKUK010000042.1, forward strand.
CACCGCCTTCGCCAGGGTCAGGGAGTTGATGGCGTTGTCCTGCGGTGCGGTGGGTTGCGCTGCGGCGGCAGGGGTTTCGGCGGTGGAGGCGCCAGGTGCGGATCCGCCTAGCAGATCGGCCTCCAGGTTCTTGGCGAACTGCCCGATCAAGCTACTGGACACATCTGCGAGCACGCCCCGGCCGAACTGTGCCGCCTTGCCGGAGATCGTCAGGTCCGTGGTGATGAGGACAGTGGTGGAGTCACCCTCGTCCTTGAGCGCGGCGGTGACGACGGCCGCGGCGTTGCCACTTCCACGGGTCTCCTTGCCGTTGGCCTTGATCACGACGCGCTGCGCGGCCGCATCCTTTTCCTGGAAGGCCGCTTCACCCTTGTAGGACACCGTGATCGGGCCGACCTTGACCTTCACTGCGCCGGTGAACTGGTCGCCGTCGACGGACAGCAGCTGCGCGCCGGGAATGCACGGGGCGACCCGCTCGACGTCGGTGAGCACCTCCCACGCCTTGGCCGCGGGCACCGCGACGCGAAATTCGTTGTTGAGTTCCACTATTGGGCCTCCTCGATGAGGGCAACGACGGCTGATGGACTGGCCGGCAAGCGGGTCAGCGTGACACCGAGCGGCGCGAGAGCATCATTGATGGCGTTGACGACAGCAGCCGTCGACCCAATGGCGCCGCCTTCGCCGCAACCCTTGTATCCGCCGACGCCGGGGCCCGGAATCTCGACGTGCCCGAACTCGATCGGCGGTACCTCGGTGGCGGTCGGCAACAGATAGTCGACAAACGTTGATGACAACGGGTTTCCGTCGTCGTCGTAGACCATGTCCTCCAAGAGCGCACCGCCGATGCCCTGCACGGTGCCGCCCGCGATCTGCCCCTCGACGACGTTGGGGTTGATCATCGGGCCCACATCCTCACTGACGATGTAGCGCGTCAGCTTCACATGACCGGTCTCGATGTCGACCTCACACGTGCACGCGTGGGTCGCATTGGCCCAGTGGATCATCGCTTCCGGCGGTGACACGAACCGTGCGGTCGCCTCCAGCGTCGGCGATACGCCGCCCAGTTGCGCGGGCTCGTAGTACGAGCGATTGGCGATGTCGGCGAACGTCACGCTCTTCGAAGAGTCTTCCCGCGCAGTCGCTTTCGATCCGCCGAGCTCGATGTCGTCGGCGTCGATGCCCAACATCTGCGCGGCGATGGCGAGGATCTGCTTGCGCAGTATGGTCCCCGCTTCGTTGACGGCACCCGCCGTCATCGGTCCGGACCGGCTGCCCTGCGTGCCTGCGCCGTAGGGCGTCACGGCGGTGTCGCCCTGAATCGTCGACACATCTTCGATTTTGGCGCCCAACACATCGGCCGTCAGCTGGACGACGGTGGTCTCGATACTGTTGCCCGTCGACCCGCCGTTGACGTAGACGTTGATCTTGCCCGTGGGCTCGATGCGGATGGTGCAGCCCTCGGTTCCGAGGTGGCCCGTCGCGGCGCCGGTCGGCTCGATGTAGGCCGCGAAGCCGAGGCCGACGTAGCGGCCCTGGGCCAACGCGTCGGCCTGCTCTTTCCTAAAGCCCTCGTGGTCAAGGATTTTCACGGCCTGCTCGAACGTCTCCACCGGCGCCACATGGTCATAGGGCATACCGTTGGCGTTGAAGTACGGCATCTCGTCGCGGCGCAGCAGATTCTTGCGCCGCAGGTCTACCGGATCGACGTTCATCTTCCGCGCAGCCACATCGAGCAGGATCTCGCGCGCGAGAGTCTCGTACTGCCACGGACCGCGATACGCCGCGAGGCCTGCCGTGTTCGAGAACACCGTCTTGTAGTTGAAGCTGGCCTTCGGTACCCGGTACGGGCCAGGGAAGAACATGCCGACGGCGGCGGTGGTCAGCACCGGGTACGGCGTCGGGTACGCGCCGATGTCGTACGTGAAGTCGACGTCGACGGCGAGAATGTTGCCGTCCTCGTCGAGGGCCATCCGCGCTTTGCCGTCGACGTGGCGGGCTTGCCCGGCGGCCATCAGGTTCTCGCGACGGTCCTCGATCCACTTGAGCGCCGCGGGCACCTTGCGCGCGGCCAGCATGATGCACATGTCCTCGCGCATCGGCACGACCTTCTGGCCGAACCCGCCGCCGGTGTCGCGCATGATGACGCGCACGCCCTGCGCGGGAATGCCGAGCAGGCGTGCGCAGAACGCGCGCAGTTCGTGGGGGGTCTGAGTCGACGCCCATACCGTCAGCTCGGAGGTGGCCGCCGTCCACTCGACCACGAGGCCGCGCGTCTCGATCGGCACCGGCGCATAGATCTGCTGATAGACGTTCGCCGAAGCGACGTGTGCGGCCGACGAGAAGGTTTCCTCGTCCGGCGGTGCGCCGCCCATGCCGCCGGCCACGTTGTCGGGGTAGGCCTCGTGCACCACCACATCGCTGCCGATGGCCTTGGTGAAGTCGGCGATCGCAGGCAGCTGTTCGTAGTCGACGTCCACCAACTCGACGGCGTCCTCGGCGATATAGCGGCTCTCCGCGACGACGAGCGCGACTGGATCCCCGACGAACTTCGCTTCGCCCTCGGCCAGCGGGGGACGGGGCGTGTCGGGAACGTCCTTCCCGGCGACCGCGTGCCAGGCCTCCTTCACCTCGGGGTTCAGGTCGGCGGCGGTGAACACGGCGCGCACACCGGGCAACTGCAGCGCGGCCGAGGCGTCGATGCCGTTGATTCGAGCGCGGGCGAACGGGCTACGCACGAAGCAGGCGTGCAGCATGCCGGGGCGGGTGATGTCGTCGACGAACGTGCCGTGGCCCGTGAGCAGCCTGGTGTCCTCGACGCGAGCGACTCGGGTGCCTGCGTAAGCCACGTCTATCGCTCCAATCCGAAGGGCTGGATGACGGTCAGAGAGTCGAATTATCGTACTGCGATAAACATAGTGCCGGAAGTAGAGAGCGACATTACCGCATGATTTGTCTCATGCATCGTGGTGGATCCGTCCGTCGGTTTCGGTGAGCGGCGAGCCTCGTCCTCCCCAGCGGCGCGCGATGATCTCGGCCGCGATCGACACCGCGGTTTCCTCCGGGGTGCGGGCGCCGAGATCGAGACCGATGGGGCTCGCCAGCCTGGCCAGTTCCGCCTCGGTGAGACCGGACTCGCGCAACCGCGCCATCCGGTCGTCGTGGGTGCGCCGAGAGCCCATCACCCCCACATAGCCGACCTGCGGCAGTCGCAGCGCGACCTGCAGCACGGGCACGTCGAACTTGGCATCGTGGGTGAGCACGCAGATCGCGGTGCGGGAATCGATGGCGCCGGCCGCCGCCTGATCGGCGAGGTAGCGGTCCGGCCAGTCGACGACCACCTCCTCGGCGCCGGGGAAGCGCGCGGGCGTGGCGAACACCGGGCGCGCGTCGCACACCGTCACGCGGTAACCGAGAAACGTCGCCTGCCGGGCCAGTGCCGACGCGAAGTCGATCGCACCGAAGATGAGCATCCGCGGACGCGGGGCATGGCTGGCGACGAACACCTCCATGCCCGTCTCCTGGCGCTGACCATCGGGACCGTAGGACAGCACGGTGGACAGCCCGGCCGCCAGCAGCCCTCGCGCGTCGTCGGTGACCGCGGCGTCGGTGCGGGCAGAGCCGAGGGAGCCGTCGATGGCGTCCGGCCCGATGACGAGCCTGCGGCCGACCCGCACCGGATCGGGGTGTGCGATCACGGTGGCGACGGCGGTCGGGCGATGCGCCGCGATGTCGTCGGCAACCGCTTCCAATTGCGGGAACGTGTCGCGCGACATCGGTTCGGCGAAGATGTCGATGATGCCGCCGCAGGTGAGGCCGACGGCGAAGGCGTCCTCGTCGGTCACGCCGTACCGCTGTAGCTCCGGCCGTCCGGATGCGACGACCTCGTTGGCCAGTTCGTACACCGCCGCCTCGACGCAGCCGCCGGACACCGAGCCGGCCACCGTGCCGTCGGGAGCGACGAACATCGTGGCGCCGGGCTGCCGCGGCGCGGATCGGATCGTCCTCACGACGGTGGCGACGCCGGCCGTGCCGCCGGTCCGCCATACCGACAGCAACTCCTCGAGGACGTCGCGCACGGTCGAAGTGTAAGCCCGCGCCGCGCCGCGGCTGTGCAGATGCTCAGCAGCTGCCCCGGAAGCCGGACCGTTCGTCGAACTCGACGGGAAGCACTGCCGGTCCGGTGATGCCGACCAGCGGCTTCCACTGCGACGGCGCCGTCCGGCGCAGGTTCGTCATCCGGCGGGTCATGACCACCAGCGCCTCGGCCAGTTCGCGGCGAGCAAGGTTGGCGCCGAGGCAGTAGTGCGCGCCTGCGCCGAACGTCTGCATGGGCGGGGCGCCCGTCCTGGTGATGTCCAGGCGGTCGGGGTCCTCGAACACCTCGGGGTCCCTGTTGCCGGCGGCCGTATTGACCAGAACGAAGGTGCCCGCTGGGATCCTCACACCCGCGTACTCGACGTCCTCGATCGTCATCCGCATCGCGCCGAAGACGACCGGATAGAAGCGCATCAACTCCTCCACCGCGTTCATCGCCAGTTCCGGGTGCTCGGCAAGCAGCTCCCACTGATCGGGGTGGTCGCACAGGACGTCGATCGCTGCCGCGAGCTGGTTGCGGGTGGTGTCGGTACCTGCCACGAGGATTCCGGCCGCCAGCATGCGCAACTCTGGAGTCGTCAGCCGGTCACCGTCGTCCTCGGCGCGGATCAGCTCGGAGATGAGGTCGTCGGTCAGCGATTGCCTACGCTCGGCGACCATGCCGTCGACGTAGTCGTCCAGCTCGCTCCAGGCCGTCAGGATCGCATTCTCGTGTTCCGCCACGTTCCAGCTGAACAGCTTGAAGAAGTCGTCGGCCCACTCGGAGAACAGCTTCCAGTCCTGACTCGGGGCGCCTAGCAGCTCCGCGATCACGGGAACGGGGTACGGACGGGCGACGTTCTCGACGATCTCGCAGCGGCCCGTAGGTAGCAGCGGTTCGACCAATCGCGTGATGATGTCGGTGATCACGGTGTCCAGCCGACCGACCGCGCGCGGCGTGAACGCCTTCGACACGAGCCGGCGCAGCCTTGAGTGGTGTTCACCGTTGATGCTGAGCAGGGTCGAGCTCGCGCGGTCCCACAGGGGGCCCGACGTGATGCCCTGCGTCTCGAGGCCGAGACCTTCCGGCACGCACAACCGGTTGTCCCGAAGCACTGCGCGGGCCAACTCGTAGCTCAGGATCTCGGGGCCGTGCGCCCCCATCGCGATCGGCGAGCGCCGTACGGCCTCACCGAGCCGACGATGGGCTTCGTGCGGATCAGGAGCGTTCTCGTAGTCGACGGTGGGTAGGTCAAGTGCGGTGGTCATCGGGCCCTCCTCGCGTCTGACTGGACGCCCTGATCGTCGATCGGAGGCGAGGAAGCGGACTAGCGTAGGCGACTACCCCATTGGAGGAACGAGGTCACGCGTGCGCCACGTCATCGCCCCTCTGCTCGTCGCCTGCGGACTGGCCGGCGCCGCCAACGGCGTCGCGGCGGCATCGCCGGACCAGCCGATTCCGCCGGTCTCGGATGCGGCGCGCGCCGCCGGTCTGGTCGACGTCCGCACCGTCGTCCCCGACGCGATCATCGACCTGCGGTATGCGACGCCGAACAACTTCGTCGGGGTGCAGATGTATCCCGCCGACGCACGGTGCCTGGTCGACGAATCGATGGCAGCAGGCCTGGCGACCGCGGCTGACACCCTGCGGCCCGGTGGCGACGTGCTCGTCTTCTGGGACTGCTACCGGCCGCACGATGTCCAGGTCCAGATGTATGAGGTGGTCTCCGAACCGGGCTGGGTGTCGCGGCCGGGGCCGTACGCGCGCAGCCACGAAGCGGGGTTGTCTGTCGACGTCACGCTGGCCCGCGACGGCGAGTTGGTGGACATGGGAACGGGATTCGATGAGTTCACCCCGCGCGCGAACGCGTACGCCACCGAAGGAGTCAGTTCGGCGGCGCAGGAGAACCGGGCGAGGTTGCGCGACGCGATGGCCGCGGGCGGGTTCACCGTCTACAAGGGGGAGTGGTGGCACTTCGACGCACCGGGTGCCTATACCAACCACCCGATTCTCGATGTACCTGTGAATTAGGTGATTGATTCCCCTGTGCGCGGACTGACCGCGGCGGTCTCGCTGTTCGCGGGCTGAGCCGAGCGGCTACGCGGCAGGCTGTGCGGTCACCGGTTGGGTCTCTGCCAGGCAGTAGGCGCAGACCTGGGTCCCGAGCGTCGGATAACCGCATCCTCCGCACACATTGATGACAGCGGTTTCGTTCGCTTCAGGCATGACGCTCTATTACCCCGTTCAACACCAGCTCAACCTTTTCGAGTCCACAGACAATCGCCGCTCAGCTGCAGGTTGAACAGCCTCGGCGCAAACGTGACCTCGAGTGGTTCGCCCGCCGCCCCCTCGGCGACTTCCGGCGCAGAGAGAATACCTGGTTCGAGAACCGTCAGCTGCTCGGCGCGGCATCGGGTGTCCGCACTTCGCGGCGTCGCGATCCAGTCACCGGACTGAACGTCGGAGTTACGAAGGCCCTCCCCGTGCAGCAGGATCGGCGGGCCGACGCTCAGCCAGCGGTCATTCGGTGACTGCGGGGTTGTTTCAGCCTGCCAGGTGCCGCCGGTGCAGAGCAGTGGCATTTTCGCGTCGGCGGGCCGCGTCGCCGCGCCGGTGGCATCCGGCGGGCACGGTGTGCCGGGGGCGGGGTCGGCAGCGGCGGTGCCGGTCGAGAGCGCGACGGCCAGGGCTGCGGCGGCGATTGCGACCGGGCGGTAAGCGGTCATTTCACTTTGTCGAGGTCTGTCTTCATCAACATCACGTTGTACTCGGACCACAGCGACAGGTTCCAGTACAGCTCGGAGCCGGTCCCCTTGGTCGACGGCGACCACGGATGCATCATGGGCGCATAGATTCCGCCGTTCTGCTGTTTCATCAAGACCTTGGGCCCCGACCAGCCGCCCTCCGGGCGGTCGGATGTCCGCATGATGATGCTGTTGTTCCGATCGGCGTGGAGCACAACGAACTTCTCGAGATGCTGGTTGTACTGAACCGACATCTCGCTGACTCCGCTGCCCGGGTTGACGTTCACGGCTCCGCACGCGCCGGGTGTCGTCGTCGTCTGGCCGAAGATCGCCGTCGCGGCCGCCGGATTGCCCTTCACCCACCGGGCTGGGGTGGCGCCGACGCCGTACCACCCGCCGGCGGTGCCGCCATTCCAATACTCGTACTTCGACAGATCGAGGATGTCGCGTTCTGGGACGCGGGCGACGTAGGCCGAACCCAGCCGACCGTTGGGTGTCCCGTACGCGTAGACGTAACCGTCGCCGGGCCTGACGAACGCCATCTGCTGGAAATTCTGGTTACCGCTCCCCGGGGTGTTGTAGCGAACCGTCTGGGGCGCAACCGTCCATGTTTCGCCGTTGTCCTCGGAGTACGCGATCGCCGAGTAGTTTGTCGTCCATTGGCCTGGGGCGCCCCACTTGGTTACCGACATGAAGCTGATGTACTGCGTCACCTCGTACTGGGTTCCCGGTGTCGGCACGGAGATGCCTGCGGTCGGAATCAACGTGATCCCCGCGGGTAGGCCGCTGGGGAAGATGATTTGCCGCGCCATGTACTGATAGGGCGCGTTCGGCGGGACATACGTCAGCGGTGATCCGCCAAAATCATTGCCGGTGAACCATTCTGGGTCGGTGAAGTCCAAGCCGTCGAAGAGGTCGGCGTCCACACTGCGGAACAGGACGTTCGGTCGCCAGTGGGTGCCTGCCGCCATGCCGCCGACGCCGAAGGTGTCACCGAAGGCGATCAGAATCTGGTGTTCGTTGTACGGGGTGCTCAGATCGTCGACCATGCCGTTGTCCCACATGATGCCGAGATCGGTGCCCGTGACGCCGTAGTAGAACTGAGTATTGTTCGCCGGATTGTTCCCTGTGATCCAGTCCACGAATTGTGTTGAGACGCTGAGCCATTGGCCTGGCTGTGGGAAGACGGGCCGCACGGTTGGCGGAGGCGTCGCGAGCGCGAGGCTCATGGTCTGCGCGGAGGCGAGCGTCATCTCCTCCTCGGCGCCACCGGCGAGCGCATCGATGAAGGTGTCCAACTCGCGCCGGGCCACGGCGAGCAACGTCCAGGCGAGCGGGGCGGAGGGATCGATCGGTGTGTTGCCCGCAAGCGGGTTGAGCAGTGCGTCGACCACATCGGACACGACTTCCACTGCGGCCGTCAACAGATCGGGCTCGTCGGTGGCGTCTTCGGTTTCGGTGACCTCGACGAGGTCTTCCGTCGTCTGCGCGGCCATCTCCGGTGACAGATTCAGCGGACCCGATGCGGCGAGAGTGCGGGCGTCGACGAATACCGCGACGTCCTTGACGTCCTGGTTGACCGAGCCGGGGTCGGTCGACGACTGGACGGTCAGCGCTGTCGTGGTGCTGCCCGGCTGTGTCGTCGGTGACGTAGCGGGATCATGGTCCGAACCCTTGGTATCGACAGGCTTGGTGTCGACGGGCGGGACCGTTTCGTTCTCGGTCTCGTCGTCCTGCTTGGTCTCGTCCTCGACGACGGGCTGTGTGGCTGTTTCTTCCTCGGTTTCTTTCTCGACTTCTTCCTGGCCGCTCGCAAGCTCGGTCTGCTTGCCGGGCTCCTCGGTCTTGGACGGCTCGGATTCCTTTTCGTCCTTCTTGACTTCGTCGTTTACGTCGGATGTCTTCGATCCGGAGCTACTCAGCGTGCCGGTATTGGTCTGGGCGCTCACCTGCCCCGGTTCGGCGGCCCGCCGCGTCTCGTTCTGCGTCCCGGTGGCACCTGCGCCGTCGTCGCTCTTGTCCGTCTTGTCGCTCTTGTCGGTCGCATCGGAAGTAGTGACCGGCGACGTATCCACCTTCGATTCATTGGAGGTGGTCGTCGTGCCGGTTGACGCGCCCGTCGTCGACCCGGTGCTGGTCGAGGAATCCGTCGACGATGTCGACGATGAATCCGTGGTGTCCGCGGTGGCAACCCCGGGGCTCATGGCGATCGCCGTGCCGACGCCTAACGCAAAGGCCAGCCCTCCGACGCGCCCGATATAGCTGGCAGGTCCCATGCCATCCCTTTCAAAACATGGTCCCCCGACCCGTGAAGCAATTAGATAGCACAGCGGCCGCTTGCGCAGCAAAATGAGGCAAACGTCCCAAAATTCACATTGGCCCCTGTGGGCTTGATCTTGGTGGCGTTTTGTCGAGGAGCTCAGACGTCGTGCTTTGTCCTGGCTAAGGCATCAAGCCCGCGTCACGCAGGGCATCCTCATACAGGCCGAACGCGTATTGCAGCCCGTCTCCGACCCACGCCTCGACGATCCCCACGTTGTCGGCGATAGCTTGGACCTGGAACGCGTACGACTCGAACTGCTTGTCCTGATGCAGGCTTTCTATCTGCTGCCGGGTGCCCTGGATGAGAACGAATCCCCCTAGTTCGTTGCTCTGCGGCTTGAGCACCGCGGCGTCGAATCGCTCGATCCTGCCCTCGCGCACGAGGTCCTGCAGGTAGCCGGTCAGCTTGTCCTTCAGGAATTCGAGGGCTTGCGTTTCACGGCCCCGCGTGGGGATCCCCCACACCACCCAGACGCCCGCTTCTGCCATGGCTCTCCTTCTACACCCCGACGTTGCATTCAGTCGCGTGACATGCGGAACGCAATCTGTGAAGCTTCCGCGGTGACGCTTGTCGATGACACGCTGACGCCCCACAGCACGCGTCGGGCCTGGGCGGCCGTCGTGCTGCTCGCGGTCGTCGGCACGCTCAACTACGCCGACCGCTTTCTGCCGGCGGTGCTGGCCGAGCCGATCAAGAACGACCTGGCGTTGTCGGACACCGCAATCGGCGTCATCAACGGGTTCTGGTTTCTGGCCGTCTACGCGGTGCTCGGCCTGGTGATCGCGCGGCTCGCGGACCGTGGCGCCTTCGGCCTGGTGATCTCGAGCTGTCTGACCCTGTGGGGCACCATGACGATGCTCGGCGGGGCGGTCCAGTCGGCATTCCAACTCGCGCTCACCAGGATTGGCGTCGCGGTGGGAGAAGCGGGCAGCACGCCGGCGGCGCACGCCTACGTGGCGCGAAATTTCGCACCGGAGCGCCGCGCCGCCCCGCTGGCCGTCATCACCCTCGCGATTCCGTTGGCCAGCGCCGCCAGCCTGCTTGGTGGCGGGCTGCTCGCGCAGACGCTGGGGTGGCGAACGGCGTTCGTGTTGATGGGTGCGATCAGTGTCGTGTTCGCACCGCTGGTGCTCGTTGTCCTCGGACGCCGTCAGTCGATGCCGGTGGTCGAGCCCGCCGACAGTGTGGTGCAGACGCGCAAGGCGTTGGATCTCCTTAAGAAGTCGAGCTTCCTGGCCGTCGTCCTCGGCGCCGCATTCATCTCGTTCGCGGGCTACTCGCTGACCACCTTCGCCCCTGCCTACCTGATGCGAACGCGCGGGATGTCACTCGGCGACATGGGTCTGCAATACGGTCTCGCCAGCGGCCTGACCGGGATCGCCAGCCTCCTGATCGTGGGACGTGTCGCGGACCGCCTTTCCGCCAGGGATCCTCGATGGTCGCTGTGGCTGGTGGCCGCGATGACCGCTGCGATGATCCCGTTCTCGGTTCTGGCGTTCCTGGTGGAAAGCCGGGTGCTGTGTATCTGGTTCATCGCGTTGAGCTACGTCGTCGGCACGGCGTACATGGCACCGTCGATCGCCGCGATACAGCGGCTGGCGCGTGTGGAGGAGCGCGCGACGGCGTCGGCGATCTTCCTGTTCTTCGGCGCCATGGTCGGATCGGCGGGGCCGTATCTCACCGGGGTCATCAGCGACGCGCTCAAGGCCGACCTCGGCGCCATGTCTCTGGGGCGCGCGCTGTTGATCGTTCCGGTGGCGCAGGTGGTCGCAATCGTCTGCTATCTCGTGGCGAGCCAACGCTTCTTGCGCGAGATCGTCGACAGGTAGTTTCACGGACGTGGCTGAGCTGATGAACCGTCAGATCCTGTTGCGACGCCGACCGACCGGATTGGTCGCACCCGGGGACACGGAGTTGGTCACCGCCCCCGCGCCCGAGCCCGCTGAAGGGGAGGCGCTTGTCCGCACCACCTATGTGGGCATCGACGCGGCCGCGCGCACCTGGCTGAACGACCAGCCGGGTTATCTGCCACCGGTGCAGATCGGCGAGGTCATCCGCGCGGCGGGCATCGGGGAGGTCGTGGCATCGCGCTGCGACGCGTATGCCGTCGGCGACATCGTCACGACGCTGACCGGGTTTCAGGAGTACGTCATCTGCCGCGACGACATCTTCACCACACCGGTGCCAGGGCCCCGGGACGAGGTCGACCAGCTCGCGGTGATGTCGGTGTACGGGCCGACGGGTGCCACGGCGTACTTCGGGATGGTCGGCATCGGCAAGCCGAAGGAGGGCGAGACCGTGGTGGTCTCCGCCGCCGCGGGAGCGACGGGGTCGGTGGCCGGACAGATCGCCAAGATCGCGGGCGCACGCGTGGTGGGGATCGCGGGCGGTCCTGAGAAGTGCAAGGCGGTGGTCGAGGACTTTGGTTTCGATGCGTGCATCGACTACCGCGCGGACGACATCAAGGCCGCTCTGAAAAAGCACTGCCCCCGCGGAGTCGACGTCTATTTCGACAACGTCGGCGGGCCGATACTGGACGCCGTGCTCGGCCGTCTCGCCCCGAAGGCGCGGGTGGTGTTGTGCGGCGTCATATCCAGTTATCTGACCGGTGAGCATCCCGGTCCCGCGAATTACGTGAATTTGCTGGCGAAGACGGCGACGATGCAGGGTTTCAACGCGCTCGACGAGTGGGGCAGGTTCGAGGAGGCGTTCGGCCCGCTGCGCCAGTGGGAGGCCGAAGGCAAGCTCGTGCATCGGCAAACGATCTATGAAGGCATCGAATCATGCGTCGACGCGATGAACGGGTTGTTCACCGGTGCGAACATCGGCAAGATGCTCGTGAAGATCAGCGATCCGACCTAGACCTGAATACCCACGGACGAAAGGGGGTACAGAGGATCATGATCTCCAGCGTCCTACGTTTGCTCGGCGTGGCCGTCACCTCCGTTGCGGCTGCGTTCATCGCACCGGTCCCGTTCGCCGCCGCACAGGGCTGTCCCGATGTCGAAGTGATCTTCGCCCGGGGCACCGCCGAGCCACCCGGCGTGGGCGGAGTGGGTCAGGCCTTCGTCGACGCACTACGAGCGCAGGCCGCGCCGCGGTCGGTCAACGTCTATCCGGTCAACTACGCCGCGAGCAGTGACTTCGGCGATCGCATCGCGTTCGCCAGGACGGTCGTGGACGGCATCCGCGACGCCGGTCTGCACGTCGAATCCACGGCGGCGAACTGTCCCGACACCAGGATCGTGCTGGGCGGGTTCTCCCAGGGCGCTGCCCTGGCCGGCTATGTGACGTCGGCGGAGATCCCCGACGAGGTGCCCGCCGAGTATCGCGAGTTCATACCCAATCCGATGCCGTCCGACGTGGCCGAGCACGTGGCTGCAGTGGTCCTGATCGGCCTGCCGTCACCCGAGTTCATGAGCAGCGTCGGCGCACCGCCCATCACGATCGGACCCTCCTACGCCGACAAGACGTTGAAGCTGTGCGCGCCGGACGACACCATCTGCAACGGCGCCGCCCCCGGACCGCCCAGCTGGGCCCACGCGATGTACGGCGTCAACGGCAGCACGAACGAGGCAGCGGCGTACGCAGTGCAACGCCTCTAGGCGGGGTCACCAGGTGACGGGCAGCTCCTGCATGCCGTAGATGCCGGCCTCGCCCTTGAACCTCAGTTCGTCGACGGCGACCGCCAGGCACAACCCGGGCACCCGGCGAGCCAGCGTCGCGAATGCGATCTGCATCTCGACGCGGGCGAGGTTCGCGCCGATGCACTGGTGCACGCCGTAACCGAAACCCAAGTGCCCGCGCGCGTTTCGATCGCCGTCGAGCACGTCAGGACTCTCGACGAAGGCCGGGTCCCAGTTGCCTGCCGGGATGTTCATCACCAGAAAGTCACCCGCTCGGATGTGCTGACCGCCGAGGACGAGGTCTTCGGTGGCGACCCGGTCCACCTGACTGTGGACGATGGCGAGATAGCGCATCAGTTCTTCGATGATGTTGGCGATGACGGACGGGTCGTCGGTGTGGCCGAGCCGCTTGAACAACTCCGGATGTTCCAGCAACGCAAGCGTTCCCAGCGCGATCATGTTCGCGGTGGTCTCATGCCCGGCCTGCATCATGATCGCCCCGGTGACCGTCGCGGTCTCGGCGCTGATGTCGCCGGTGAGCACGTGGTCGATGACGAGGCGGCCGAGCAGGTCGTCGCCCGGTTCCCGCTTCTTGCGCTCGACCAACTCGCCGATGTAAGCGAACATCGCCCCGAACGCCTGCGCCTTCTCCTCATCTGAGGCATGGACGTCCAACCCCACCGTCGTGTGGTGGTGGAACAGTCCCAGGTCGTCGTCGGGCACCCCGAGCAGATGTGCGATGACCAGTGACGGCACCGGTAACGCGAAGGTGCGCACCAGATCGGCAGGCGGTCCGGCATCGAGCATCCGGTCGAGATAGGAGTCGACAATCTGCTGGATCTGCGGCCGCATACCGTCGACCCGCCGAAAGGTGAAGTCTCGGGTGAGCATTCGCCGAATGCGATGGTGCTCGGGATCGTCCACGCGCGCAAACATCACGGGGGTGTTGTTGTCGCTGTCCTTCGGCAACATCCCCGCCGGAATGGTTTCAGCCGAGAGCCGCGGGTCGACCAGTGCGGCCCTGATGTCCTCGTACCGGCTGACCACCCAGGTCGGCTTGCCCTGATACATCGCCCGGCGCAGACCCGGTTCCTCGCGCCACTGCGTGAACTCCGCAGGCGGATGCAATGGGCACGACGCCGAGCGGGCCGCGGGGATGGCGGGGAGGTCGGACTCCGTCGCCTCGGAAGTCGTTGTTGTCACCGGCGTTTCCCATTAAATGTCAGAAGCCTGCCAATTAGCCAGAGCGTAAATCGCAAGGGAGTGTCAGTCAACTGTCAGTTAGACTGGGCCGATGCCTGCGGTAGCCGACCGGCCGCTGCGCGCCGACGCAGCGCGCAATGCCGAGCGCATCCTCCGCGCGGCGCGTGACGTCTATGCCGAACTGGGAGCCGACGCGCCGCTGGAGGCCATCGCCCGTCGGGCAGGCGTCGGCGAGCGGACGCTGTATCGACGGTTCCCGACGAAAGGCGACTTGATCAGCGCCGCGCTGGACCAGAGCATCGCCGAAGACCTCACGCCTGTGATCGAGAAGGCCCGTGCCGACAAGGACGCGATGCGGGGACTCGTCACGTTGATCGAGGCGGCGATCTCTCTCGGCGCCCGCGAACACCATCTGCTGACCGCGGCGCGGCGGGCCGGCTCGCTGCGGTCCGACGTCTCCGCCGAGCTGAACGACGCGCTGGCCGAACTCACCGCCCGTGGCCGAGACGCGGGGGTGATCCGCCCCGACGTGGTCAGCGACGACCTGCCCCGCTTCATCGCGATGCTCTACACCGTGCTGCTGACGATGGATTCCGACGGCGACGGCTGGCGACGCTACGTCGCCCTGCTCATCGACTCAATATCCACCGGTCCGCGGCGGAGGCTGCCGCGAGCGGTGCCGCTGCGGTTCGAGCCCTCGTCGACCACGTGGCTTTAATGTGAGCTCGCGCCTTCCGAGACGCGGGCCGCGGCGAACGTTGCGGCCTCGTCGGTCATGCCGTTGACCGGATAGAGGTTGTGCGCGGCGCCGTCGCCACCGCCGGGCGAGCAGATCGGATCGGCGGGGACACACATATCGAGGGTCTTACCCGAGTACAGGCTGCCCACCGTGATCGGTGGGGCGGCGGTGTTGATCGTCTGCAGGAAACCGTTCGACGGCTTCCCGAAGAGCGCCACCGCAGCGACGTGGTCGGCGACGTCCGCGGGCATCGGACCGGTGATTCCCTGCGGCAAAGTGAAGCCGGCCGGCACCGCGTCGGCGGTGATGTACCCGGCCACGGCGGCACCCTGCGAGAAGCCGCCGAGCACGATCTCCGTTTCGGGGCACATGTTGGCGACGTCCTGAACCTTGTTCCTGGCGTCGATGACGCCGTCCGCGGCGGTAGCGAAATCCAGTGACGCGGGGTAGTTCACCGGGTAGACGTCCATCGTCTTGTCACCGATCTTCGAACGCAGCGAATCGACGAACGACTGTCCGACCCCACCCACTCCGGGCGCTTCAAATGTGCCGCGCGCGAAGACAACCTCGACGTCTGGACATGCAGCGGCTGATGCCGACGGTGCTGGCGCCGACGCCGCCAGCAACGCCGCAACCGCTACACCCGTGAGAATGACCAACCGATTCATGACCCGCATACCGACGCACCCGCCTGTGATAGTTCCTGATTTGTCTGGGGCTCAACGCTGCGCTCCGCGTACGCGGAGTTCCCGACATGGATGGGAGTAAAACTCGAAAAATCGTTCTCGGGGATACTCGAGGCTCGCTCGAAGAAAAGAGGCCATGTGGACCAAGAGGCATACGACAAGGGCCGGGAAATCAGAACCGAGGTTCTCGGCGAGGCCTATGTCGCGCAGGCGGCGGGAAACGTCGACGAATTCACAGGGCCCTTTCAGGATCTGGTGACGGAGTATTGCTGGGGTGCGGTGTGGGGCCGCGAAGGTCTGTCCCGCAGGACCCGCAGCATGCTCAACCTGGCGATGCTCGCGGTGCTGAATCGGCCGAACGAATTGCGGACGCACATCAAGGGCGCGCTCACCAACGGTGTCACTTCAGATGAGATTCGCGAAATCTTCATGCAGGTAGCGGTTTACGGCGGGGTGCCGGCGGCCGTCGACAGTTTCCGGGTCGCGCGGGCCGCCTTCGACGAGCTCGAGCAGGGCTAGGAGCTGCGCATGGACATCGGCTTCATCGGTCTGGGCAACATGGGCTTCCCGATCGCTTGTCGGCTGTTGGCCGCAGGGCATCGTGTCGTGGTGTTCGACACCCGCTCATCCGTCGTCGATGAGGCCGTCCGGCAGGGCGCCGAGGCCGCGACATCTGCAGGCGACGTCGCCGACCGCGTCGAGACCGTCATGGCGAGCCTGCCGACACCGCAGGTGTCCCTGGAGGTCGCGGAGGCCGTCGCGGGTGGTTCGGCGATCCGCCGCTTCGTCGATTTCTCCACCGTGGGAAGTCAGACGGCGCAACGCAATAGCGCAGTTCTGGCCGCCCACGGTGTGGCCGCGCTCGACAGCCCGGTGAGCGGGGGTGTGCACGGTGCGCAGGCGGGCACTCTTGCGGTGATGGTGTCGGGCCCGCGGGACGAGTTCGACGAAATCCTGCCGGCCTTCGAAGCAATCGGCCGCGTCACCTTCGTCAGCCCGAAACCCGGTGCCGCGCAGACGATGAAGCTCGTCAACAACCTGATCGCCGCTTCATCGCTTGCGGTGACCGCCGAAGCTGTCGCGATGGGGGTCAAGGCGGGCCTGGACGCCCAGGTGATGATCGATGTGCTCAACTCCGGGTCCGGTGGCACCCACGCGAGCCGCGACAAGTTTCCGCGAGCGGTGCTGCCACGCACATTCGACTACGGTTTTGCGACCGGCCTCATGGTCAAGGACATCCGGCTGTACCTGGAGGAGGCCAAGGCGCTGGGGCTGCCGACGGAGCTGGCCGACACGGTCGCCCGGATGTGGGAGAGCATGCTGTCCGCAGAGGGGCCGGACTCTGATTTCACGTCGATCGTCAAACCGATCGAGGCCGCCGCCGGTGTGGTCATCGCGGCTCGGACGCCATGACCGGCTCGCGGCTGCCCCTTTCGGAGGTCGCCGGGTGCAACCACGCGGCGATGTTGCGCACATAGTCCTTGAAGGCCACCAGCCGCGACGGGTCCGCCTTGATCTCGTTGCCCTCGGCTTCGGTGACAAAGGTGGGCGCGCCGCAGTCGAGATCCCAGTTGTAGTCGGCGAAGTGGTGAAACGTCGACGCCGCCAGCGCCCGACCCATCGGCCTGCCGGCCGGGGACGTCTCACCGTCCAGCACGACGGCGAGGCCGAAGCGTCGACCCGACGCGGTGCTGCGGCCCTCCGCGAGCACCTTCGCGTTGGGCACACACGCGGACACCGCACCCTCATGTGGGTGGGCCGGGAACCACTCGATCCGGCCGCTGTCGGTGTGGTCGGTGCGCAGCAACGCGTGCACCGGCTCGACCGCGAACACGGGCTGATAGTCGCCGTTGGCCCCGGAGTGATAGTTCGGCCACGAGATCGTCGGGGTGTCCTGGTCGTCGCGCATCCGCGCCGGATCCGGGTTCTTCACATGAAAATGGTTGACGTCACCCAAAGATCCGAGCCCGGTCAGGCAGCTGCCGAGATCCTGATGGTCGCGGGCGGTGAGCACCCCGCCGCCGTTCTCCCGGAACCGCACGATGGCCTGGGATTCCGCGTCGGTGAGACCGTCGCCGACATCGACGGCCAGCAGCCACAGCTGGTCGAAATCGAGCTCGTCCAGCCGACTCAGGATCGGGTCGTTGGTTGCGCCGGCCCGGTTACGCGCGGTCACCTCGTGTCCCGCGGCGCGCAGTTCCTCGGCCAACAGCGAGAACCGGCTGATGTCCCAATCGTCGGGGTGTGCGGCGATCGTGGTCTGCAACAAGATCTTGGACATCGGAATCCCTTCGCTTGCTCAGGCTTTCGCGGGATCGCGGCGGTCCCGACGGGCGAGTAGTTCGTCTTCGTCGACGAAGGTGAGCATCTGTTGGCCGGGGGCGCAGAACATCGTCACGAGGAAGCGGACCCTGACGTCGTCGCGCGCGTTTCCGTCGGAGTAGTGAATGGTGTCGCCACCGGGCTCCCAGAAGGTTTCACCGGCCTTGACGACTCGCGGTGGCTCACCCTCGAGTTCGAACAGCATCTCGCCTTCCAGCACATAGCCGAAGGCGGGCCCGCTGTGCCGATGGGGCGGGGTTCCCGGATCGCCCGGAGGGAACTCGACGACGATGGTCATCGCATGCGAACCGGGGGCCACGTCGGGCGGCATGGCCTCCTGTAGCACGGTCACCGCCGTCTGCCATGCGGTGCTGTGGGGATTCGGTGCTACCGATTCGCTTGTCATGTCCGGCTCCTTCGGATGTGCTGGCGGGGGTATACCTCTCGGACCGGGCAGGGCCGGGATTTGTGACAGGGCGCTGTTCGATGTCCGCTATTCGACGAGCTTCCCGTCGGCCGACACGTCATGCATCAACGTGTCGATCTCGGACGGGATCGCAGGTATGGGCTCGCGTTCCAGTTGACCCGGACCCGACCAGACCAGGTTCACCTGCAGTGATTCGTCGATTGCGGGGAAGTCGGACCGGTTGTGGCACCCCCGGGACTCCCGTCGTTCGATGGCCGCCTCCAGCGTTGCGCGCGCCGCCATCAGGCTGGATCTCAGGTCGAAGGCGTGCGCCAGGTCCTGGTATCCGGCGATGTCGGGGTGCACGCCGAGCTGGGCGGCGTGCTCGTCGAGGGCATCGAGCTCATCCAGTCCGGCTCGCAGCCCGCTCTCGTCGCGCACCACGCCGCAGTGTTCGGTCATGGTGTTTCGGACACCGCGCTGCAGGAACCGGACGTTCTCGCCGCCTTCGGCCGACAGCAGTGCGTCGATCTCGTCGCGGGCCGTCGAAACCGCTGCGGGCGAACGATGTTGGGCGCGCAGGGCCGTCGAATAGGTCGCGGCCGCGGCTCCGACGATTCGGCCGTAGACCAGTAGCTCGATCAGCGAGTTGCCGCCGAGCCGGTTAGCGCCGTGCAGACCGCTGGAGGCTTCGCCGATCGCATATAGGCCCTCGACATCGGTGGTGTGGTCCTCCGGCCGCACCCAGACGCCTCCCATCGAGTAGTGGGCCGTCGGTGCGATCTCGATCGGTGTGGTGGTGATGTCGAGCAGCTGCAGTTCCATCAGGGTCTGATAGACCCGCGGCAGGCGCTCCATGATCTGTTCGCGCGGTAGGTGCGACACGTCGAGCCAGACGCCGCCACGCGGCGTGCCGCGGCCCTCCTTGATCTCCGTGTACGCGGCGAGCGCGACGCGGTCGCGCGTCGACAGCTCCATCCGGTCGGGGTCGTACCGCTTCATGAAGCGCTCGCCGAGATCGTTGCGCAGGATTCCGCCCTCGCCGCGGGCGGCCTCGGAGACCAGCGTGCCCGCCGAGTCCTCGGGTTCGATGAGACCCGAGGGATGGAACTGCACGAGTTCGGGATCGCGAATCCGGCCACCGGCCTCGACGGCGAGACGGAAAGAGTCGCCGGTGTTTTCGTCGCGGCGCGACGAGGTGCGCCGCCAGATGCGGGTGTGGCCGCCGGCGGCGAGAATGACGGCGTCCGCCCGGATGACATAGCGGGTGCCGTCACCTAAGTCGAACCCATACGCGCCGAAGACGACGTTGTCCCGAACCAGAAGCCTGGTGATGTATACCGTGTCGAGGATCGGGATATCAAGTTGCGCAGCGCGTTTGACGAGCGTGCGCTGGATCTCCAAGCCGGTGTAGTCGCCGGCGAAGGCCGTGCGGCGGTAGGTGTGCGCACCGAAGAACCGTTGGGAGATCCTGCCGTCCCGCTCTCGCGCGAAGTGCATGCCATACCGTTCGAGGTCGCGTATGCCCTCGGCCGCGCCTTCGGTGACGATCTGAACGGTGTGGGGATTTGCCAGTAGATAGCTTTCTTTCAGCGTGTCCGCGGCGTGCTGTGCGGGGCTGTCCTGTGCGTCCATGGTGGCCAGCGCGGCGTTGATACCGCCTGCCGCCAAAGTGGTGTGGGGATCGGCCTTGGGACGCTTTCCGACTGCGAGCACGTCGATTCCACGTTCTGCCAGTTCGATCGCCGCGCGCAGACCCGACCCACCGGTGCCGATGACGAGTACGGATGTCGCGATCTGCTGCTCAAAGGTCGTCATACCCTTAAGACACCGCGGGCGACCGTTCTGTGACAGGGACGCCTAGCTGAGGTCGTCGATCACCTGGTGGCCGGCGTTGTACCCCGGGATGAACGTGATGCCCGGCCCGCCGTGGCACCCCGCCCCGCCCAGGTAGAGACCGTCGACCGGGATCGGCATGTCGAGAAAGCCCTTGGGTCCCGGTCGATTCGGGCCCATCAGGTCCGGATGCAGCAGGCCGTGACAAAAATCACCTGCGGGTGCGGCGAACATCGTCTGCATGTGGTACGGCGCGAAGGTGATGTGACGGATCAGGATGTCGCGGAAGTTGGGGGCGTAACGGGTGATCTTGTCGATGACCTTCTCGGCCATCTCGTTCTTCAGGTGACCGTGCTGATCACGGCTGGTCTCCACTGGGAATGCGTACGCGAACGCACTGGCCGCGTGCTTGCCGGGCGGCGCCATGGCGGGGTCGTGCACCGACGGAATCTGCATGCCCATCGACGGGTTGTCCGGCACGACGCCGCGCCTGCACTCGTCCCATTGGCGCTGTTGTTCCTCGGGTGAGTTGAAGATGCCGATGGACCCTTGCATGCCGGGCTCGTTGAGGAACTCGTACGGGGGAGCGAATTCGGGTAGGCCGTCGAGCGCGAAGTGGAGCTGGACGAACGATGCTCGGTGGTCGCGGCCGCCCAGCCGCGTCACGAGGTCGGCCGGAAGGTGTTCCGCACCGATCAGGTCGACGAGCGTGTGGTCCGGCGACACATTTGAAATGACTACCGGCGCACTGATTTCGGAGCCATCGCGCAATAGCACACCGGTCACACGGTCGTTGGCGACGAGAATCTTCTCGACCTTGGCTCGGTATCTGATTTCTCCACCGCTGGAGATGAACCGCTCGAGCAGGCGGTCGCAGAGCGCGCCGATTCCGCCCTCCAGCTTCGTCATCATCGCGGTGGTGTCATCGGGTACGGCGAGCGCGAACGCCAAACATGTTGCGCTGCCGGGGGTGTAGGGACCGCGGTACGTCGAGTTGATGGCCAGGAAGGCGAGCATGCCGCGCATCACCGCATGCTTCTGCCGGTCGGGCAGGAAGCGGTCGATGGCGTCCATCGCGGTGCCGAACAGGACGTCGTGGATGGCCTGGCGCTCGGCTTCGTTGGCGGCGCACGCGTACATCTCATCGATGGTTTTCGGCGGGGTGCGAACGTCGAAGCGGCCGAGCGCCTTTGACGGGCCCTGACTCCAACCGATCAACCCCGCCATGCCGGTGACGGCGTCGACGCCGTGCTTCTCGGTGAGGTGGGTCATGAGTTTCATCGGATCGCGATAGAAAATCATCGCCTCGTCACCGTCGTCGCCGAGATTGACCGACATCACCTCGGAGTCGACGGTCGGCAGTGTGTCCAGCCCGAGTTCCTTCGCGATCTGCGGCGGCATGGGGAACTGGACCGAGCCGGCGATCTCGTAGCGGAACCCATCGATGAGCTCGACCGTGGCCGCCATCCCCCCGGCGTAGGTGTTGGCCTCAAGGCACACGGTCCGCATGCCCGCCTGCTGCAGGAGGGCAGCGGCAGTCAGTCCGTTGTGGCCGGCACCGACGACGATCGCGTCGTAGTCGCTCATGACAACTCCTTCTCGGTCGACAGGGTCGCGGTCAGAATATGTCAGTACTGACGCAAAATATGTCAGTACTGACAAATTTGGTCGGTGGTGGGATACGATCGCCGCGCTATGACCGCCTCGCCGAACCTGCATGAGCTGCGGAGACTGTCCACGCGCGAAGCGTTGCGGAAGGCCGCACTGGCGAGCTTCGCTGCCAAAGGTTTTTCGAATGTGACGGTGACCGAACTCGCCCGCGAGGCCGGGGTCACCGAGCGCACGTTCTTCCGGCACTTTCCGACCAAGGAAGCCGTGCTGTTCCAGGACTACGAAACGCAGGTCGAGTGGTTGGCGGACGCTTTGGAACGGCGGCCTGATTCGGAGTCGGTGTTCGACGCCGTGCTGGCGGCCATCGCGAGCTTCCCGTATGACCTGGAAGTGGTGCGCCAAGCGGCAAGTGCTCGCGCGGAATTGATCAGCGCCGAGCGGATCGCCTCTCACCTGAGGGTGGTGCAGGCGTCATTCGCCGGCGTGATCACGAACTTCGTCGCCCGCCGGTATGCCGGCACTCCGGAGATCGAGCTGCTTGCCGAGGTCGCCGGTGCGACGCTGGCGGCGGCGCTGGTGACTGCCGTGGAGAACTGGGGGCGCAACGGGTGCACGGGCGATCTGAACGAGATCACGGCTACCTGTGTGAATCTGGTCAGGTCCGGTTTGGCGCCGCTGTCCTGACGCCAATCCGGTTGCGCCGCAAGGTTTTCGCGGGCCGACCGTCGCCTGCCGCTCGGCAAGTCGCTAGGTGATGTGCTGCATCGACGTCGCTCGCGGCCGGCCCGCTAACCCAAGTTACCACATCATCTGAACAGTTGGACAGATACAGCGAATCGACGCGAAGATAGCTGGGCTGTCCATTTTCACTGCGTTGAGGCGAGTCGCGCGGTTCGGGATCGGAGGTGCTGCGGACACATCTCTGGTGCGGCGCTCCAACGCCACTACCGATCGCCAGTACGCGCGTACCCTGCAGATATGCGGTTACGCGGACTGCTCCTCGCCTGCGCGTGCGTCGTTGCGATCGCTGCCGCGCCGGCTGCGGTTGCCGAGCCGTCCACGTACCCGGCCACCGACGCCAACGGCGTCCCGACGAATCGGTCCGGTGGGCCGGTCACGACGATCAACGGCATCCCCTGCACGGCCGGGCACTACGGCACGTGCTTCTCCTTTGCGCAGAACCAGCCGGGACGGCAGCCGCCGCGTGCGCGGGTGGGCGGCAGTCCGACCGTCCGCAACTAGTCCAACAGGGATCGGCCCGCCACCTGAGAAGCTCTGATGGCGGGCCGACGCGTGCTGCTAGCGCAGCGAGCCTGGCGGCCAGTCGTAACCGATCTCGTCGCAGATGGGCGGAATGATGATCAGGGATCCGCGCGGAGAGCAGAACGGCATTCCCGGCGGGGGTGTCAGCGGCGCGGGGGGTGTACCGACCGGGGCCGGCGGTGGCGCCGCCGGATGCGGTGAACCGGACCACGGATACATGGTGTTGGTCGTGACGTCCACGATGCCCTCGGAGTTCCAGTACCAATCGTGGGGGACGTTCCAGTCCCAACTCAGCACCTGACCGCCAGGCGGCGCAGGCTCACCCGGAAACCAATGGGTGCACGTGACACCGGCTGGACAGTTGCCGCCTTGGTAGCTGGGACCCTGCGCGGACGCGGTAGCCAACCCCAATCCGGCCAGCGCCAGACCGCTCGACACCGCGGCCGCCGTCGCAAGCTTCGAGATTCGGTTGATGATCGTTCTCCTTCGTCGGGCGGCGCCCGAGTGGCGTCGCCAGTGCGGCCCAGTACAGACCGCGGAGTTAGCTACCGATCCCAAATATGATGCCCTAGCAAACACATCCTCGGAGCGGTTCTGCGCAAAGTCGCTGGATTTCTCTTGCACGCTGGGGGTCGCCGCTAGGCTCCCGAACGTGACGGTGAATCGCCGCAAAGTCCTGGGTGCAACGGGTCTGGCGGGCGCTGCCGCCGCGACCGGGGTGGGCGTCGACCGCCTCATCATCTCCAGCGGCACCGGCAACGGCTCCGAGAAGGAAGCACCGATTTCTATGGCTGACGACGCTGCGCGCTTCGGCGATCCCCGCATACCCGCCGAGACGATCACCTCGCAATCTCATCTCTTCCGGCTCGGCGAGCAGCCCCGCAGCGAGCATGACGGCGGCTGGTTCCAGCAAGCCAACGAGGACACCTTTCCGATCCTCAAGGGACAAGAAGCGAGCATCTTGCTGCTCACGCTGAAGCCCGGGGGCATTCGCGAGCCGCACTGGCATCCGAGTGCGTGGGAACTGAACATCGTCACCAGCGGAGTGGCGACGTGGATCGTCATCGACGGAAACGGCAACTACGAGGCCTTCGACCAAAAGGTCAACGACGTCGTATTCGCGCCTCAGGGGTCGTTTCACTACTTCGAGAACCGCGGCCAGGATGACCTGTCGGTCATCATCATTCAGAACACCAGCGCACCCGAGGACAAGGACAACATCGGGATCGGGGAGTCACTCAGCAGGCTGCCACCGCGGGTACTGTCCGCCATCTTCGGTGCGCCGGAAGAGACGTTCGAATCCTTCAAGAAGATCGACAACTCGATCGTCATCCTGCGCTCGCCCTAGTACGACTGCCCGTCGGCGTACCGCTGCCGACGGTAGTGGCGACCCTTGCCGCGGTTGCGACTCTTGTACGTCGCGAGCTGTGAGTCGCAGTTCGGACAGACCAGCCGCAGGTTCTCCCGCCGGTTGTTGGTCGGGTCCCCGTCGATGTGGTCCAACACCAACGCGAGCGGCAGGCCCAACCACACGCTCGCCCCGCCGCAGATTGCACAGCAACGCGACTGCGCTTCGGCGAGATACTCGCGGATGTAGTGACCGCGGCCGGTACCGACCCGCGCGTTACCGGATTCGAGCCAAAGCTCCGTACTGGCTTGACGCCGGGCCACCGCTTGGCATGCGTTACCGCAGTAGATCTTTTGGCTGCGCTTCGTGAGTGCTGAACCGCAGCAGCGACACTGTCTCATGTCCGAAAGTTACGGCGCGCTACCGACAAGCAGTCCGCGGCCAAACGTGGAGCCCCCTATCGGGATTGAACCGATGACATTCCGCTTACAAGGCGAACGCTCTACCACTGAGCTAAGGGGGCCTGCGGGGACAGAGTTTATCGGGTCGGTCATTCGGGGAACTCGGTGCGGTGTGACTGTCAAGGACGATCTGCTCGAGGACCTGCCGCACGTCTACCCCCGACTGGAGCGGCCCGACATCGAGCGGCTGCTGAGCCTGCTCGACCAGAGCGCCAGCACCGAGGCCACCATGAGGCTGTCGATTGCCACCGCGTTGCGGCCGTTGGTGCCTCAGGTCGCGGACCGCATCGAGTCGTACGGTGCGGAGGACGTCGACGAGTACGTGCGCATTCTGCGCGGGGCGGTCGTCCCGCTGCTACAGGAGTGGCAACCCGAAAGCGAAGCCCCGGCGGCAGGTGATGTCGCCGATCGTGTCGCCGCTTTGGAGAGCTGACGTCACTCGTCGGCGTCGATGACCCGCTGCGACGTCACCGGTCGCGTGGTCGCCGCCCGGGTGCGCGCCCTAGGACGCCTGCCCGGCAGCGGAATTCGATCGGCGATGTTGCTCAGCGGGTTGACCACCTGGCTCAAGGTGATGACGGCTTCGTGCAGCGCATCGATCGTCGGCCCCAATGCCTCCAACCCCGGCGTCAACCGGTTCAAGGTGTCGGCGACATCGGCCAGCTTCAGTAGCGGTCCGTTCTCGTCGGTCAGCGTGTCGAGCAGCCCGCCCTCGGCCAGCAGCCGGTCGGCCACCCCGTCTTCGCGCAGCACGCGTTCGACCAGGCCGTCGTGGGCCAGCAGCTGATCGGCCAGCCCTCCAGGGGCGATGACCCGCGATATCGCGCCGTCGTCGGTGGTCATCCGGTCCAACAGTCCGCCTTCGGCGGTCACCTGGTCGATGATCCCGCCAGGTGCGAGCGCTCGGGAGATCGCACCGTTCTCTGCGGTGAGCCGGTCGAGAAGCCCGCCTTCCGCGGTCACCTGATCCACGATTCCGCCAGGGCGCAGCAGCCGGTCGAGCGGACCGTTGGGCGCCAGCGCCCGGCCCAGGGGCGCGTCGTCATCCATCAGCCGCGCCAGGCGGTTGGCTCGTTCGACGGCATCGTCGAGACCCAGCAAGTGCGCGAAGGATGCTGACCCGTCGCCGGCCGCCGAATCCGAGTCACCGAGGGTGCGCTGCGCGATGCCGAGGGCGCCGCTGGCCATCGCAAGACCTGTTTCAGCCATGGCCAGACCGACTCGTACCGGTGCGCTGGCCAGGTCCGTCACGGCTTTGCCCAGGTTCATTTCCCCAGTCTATGGACCGCGCAAGATCAAACTCACAGGAAGTACACAGTCTTTCGCAAGGAACATCGCAAGCAATTGGGCGGAAAGTGGATGAATGGCGATGGCTCCTGCACAAGAACACACCCCGGAGGCCACGGTTCTCGTGGTCGACGATGAGACCAACATCGTCGAGCTGCTGTCGGTGAGCCTCAAGTTCCAGGGCTTCGACGTCTATACGGCGTCCAACGGTTCGGCCGCACTGGACAAGGCCCGCGAGGTGAAACCGGACGCGGTCATCCTCGACGTGATGATGCCCGGCATGGACGGCTTCGGCGTACTGCGCCGACTGCGTGCCGACGGTATCGACGCTCCCGCGCTGTTCCTCACCGCCCGCGATTCGCTGCAAGACAAGATCGCCGGACTCACGCTCGGCGGCGACGACTACGTGACCAAGCCGTTCAGCCTCGAAGAGGTGGTCGCCCGGCTGCGGGTGATCCTGCGCCGGTCGGGCCGCGGTGCCGTCGAAGAAACCCGCAGTTCCCGGCTGACCTTCGCCGACATCGAACTCGACGAGGACACCCATGAGGTGTGGAAGGCCGGCGAGCCGGTCTCGCTTTCGCCAACGGAGTTCACCCTGCTCCGCTACTTCATCATCAACGCCGGCACGGTGCTGTCGAAGCCGAAGATCCTCGACCACGTCTGGCGCTACGACTTCGGCGGTGACGTCAACGTCGTCGAGTCCTACGTGTCGTACCTTCGCCGCAAGATCGACACCGGCGAACAACGCCTGCTGCACACGCTGCGCGGGGTCGGCTATGTCCTCCGCGAGCCGCGATGAGCGCTTGCGAGACGGGCCGAGCGCCGACCTGAACAATGGGCGTGTGCGTGCACTGAGCGGTCGGGGAATCCCGCTGCGGGTCGGACTCGTGGCCGCCACTTTGGTGTTGGTGGCGTGCGGCCTGCTCGCCGCCGATGTGGCCGTCACGTCGATCCTGCGTCACAGCCTGAGCAACCGGGTGGACGAGGAACTGCTCGACGCCTCCCGCAGTTGGGCGCAAGCTCCGCGACAGGTGCCTGCGGGGCCGATGGAGGGTCCCAATCCCGCACGCCCGCCGTCGGACTTCTACGTCCGGGGCATCGGTCCCGACGGCCGCATCTGGATGGCGGTCAACGACCGTGACGCCGAACCGGCGCTGCCTGACTCCAACGATGTCGGTCCTGAGCCGGTGACCATCGGCTCGGTCGGCGACTCGCGCGTCCAGTGGCGCGCGATGACGGTGCGTGGCCCCCAGGGCGAGCTCACCACCGTGGCCATCGACCTGTCCGACGTCGAGACGACGCTGCGCGCTCTGACCTATGCGCAGCTCGGCATCGGCTTGGCGGTGCTGCTGGTGGTCGGCGTGGCGGGGTACTGGGTCGTGCACCGCAGCCTCCGGCCGCTGGTCGAAGTGGAACGGACCGCCGCGGCGATCGCGGCGGGCCAGTTGGACCGACGGGTGCCGGCGCGTGATCCCCGGACGGAGGTCGGCCGATTGTCGCTGGCGCTGAACGGCATGCTCGCCCAGATCCAGACGGCGATGGCGGCGTCGGAGTCATCTGCGGAGCAGGCGCGTAGCTCCGAGGAACGGATGCGCCGATTCATCACCGACGCCAGCCACGAGCTGCGCACGCCGCTGACCACCATTCGCGGTTTCGCCGAGCTGTACCGCCAGGGCGCAGCCAGCGACATCGAGATGCTGATGAGCCGCATCGAGAGTGAGTCGAGCCGGATGGGTCTGCTGGTGGAAGATCTGTTGCTGCTGGCGCGGCTTGATGCTCAGCGCCCGCTGGATCATCGCAGGGTCGACCTTCTCGTGCTGGCCAGCGATGCCGTGCATGACGCGCGCTCGATCGCGCCGAAGCGCACGATCACGATGGAGGTCTTCGACGGGCCCGGCACCCCCGAGGTGCTCGGCGACGAGCCGCGGCTCCGTCAGGTGCTTTCGAACCTGATGACCAATGCGCTGCAGCACACGCCCGAAACCGCGGACGTGACGGTGCGGGTGGGAACGGAAGACGACACCGCGGTGCTCG
The DNA here is from genome assembly GCF_025822765.1 of Mycobacterium barrassiae. Taxonomy (GTDB): domain Bacteria; phylum Actinomycetota; class Actinomycetes; order Mycobacteriales; family Mycobacteriaceae; genus Mycobacterium; species Mycobacterium barrassiae. The sequence goes on from NZ_JACKUK010000042.1 coordinate 112,455, forward strand.
AGGTGTGCGATAAGGGGCCGGGGATGAGCGTGGACGACGCCCATCGCGTGTTCGAGCGGTTCTACCGCGCGGATTCGTCGCGTGCGCGGGCCAGCGGCGGCACCGGACTCGGGCTCTCGATCGTCGACTCGCTGGTGCACGCGCACGGCGGCACGGTCACCGTGACGACCGCGCCCGGCCAGGGCTGCCGGTTCACCGTCAAGCTGCCACGGATCGCCGATGTGCCCGCGCAGGTCGGTTGAGCGTCAGCGCAATTCGGCCAGCGCGGCCTTGATCTTGGCCTGCGCGTCGTCGAGGGATTGCGGCGACGGATTGTGGTCGGCGTTCGCGAAACCGAAGTCCGCGAGGTCGTTGGTCGGGAAGACGTGGACGTGGAGGTGCGGCACCTCCAACCCGGCAATGATCACGCCGGCGCGCTCGGCGGGGAAGGCCTTCACGACCGCCTTGCCGATCAACTGCGCCACCTCCATCACCCGGCCGAACACCGCGGGGTCGACGTCCTGCCAGTTGTCGATCTCGGCGCGGGGGACCACCAGCGTGTGGCCGACCGTGATGGGTGCAATCGTCAGGAACGCGACGATCTCGTCGTCTTCATAGACGAACCGACCGGGTAGCTCTCCGTTGATGATCTTGGTGAACACGCTCGCCATGTCCGCCAGCATAGTGAGGGCGCTTCGGCGCGATCCTCAGCGGATGAGGCCGGCCAACTCCTCGACGGTCCATGGCGGTGAATCGGTGTGGTCGCGGTAGCCGATGATCGCCGGTGTCTGACGGTCGAAGCGGCCGACGAAACCGCCTGCGGCGATGAAGATCTGGCCCGTTACTCCCTTGGCGAGATCGCTGGCGAGGTAGGCGTAGATCGGTGCGGCGTACTCGGGCGGCGGCGCGTCCAGCGCGGCCTGCGTACTGGCGTCGTCGAGTAGGCCGCGGCTGTTCAATTCGGCGATGTGGCTTTCGTACGCCGAGCCCGTCGACAGCCGCGTCTTCGCGCCGGGGCACACCACGTTCGCCCGTATCCCGTGTTCCTTGAGCTCCGCGGCGATGGCCATCGTCAGCCCGTTGACCCCGCCCTTGCCCGCCGGATACCCGGTGCCGCCGTAATCGCCGAGGTATGCGAACGAGCTGGTGTTGATGATCGACCCGCCGCCCTGTTCGACCATCCTCGGCGCCGCGGCCCGGCACGTCTCGAACGTGGTCATCAGGTGTGCGTCGATCAGATCGCGGAACAGCGTGCTCGTGACTCGCAGGATCGACTCGGCGGCGAGGCCGGGCGTGCCCGCGCAGTTGACCAGGATGTCGATGCTGCCGAACTCCTCGACGCATCTCTCGATCAATGCATCCGCGACGGCGGGTTCGGACGGTGCGCCGGGATGGGCGATCGCACGGGCCACCCGTTCGGCGGCCTCGTTCGCGGTCGCGGGGTCACGTCCGTTCAGTACGACACCGGCGCCCTGTGCGGCGAGCAGGTCGGCGACCGCGAGCCCGATGCCACGGGTGCCGCCCACGACGACGGCGCCCTTGCCGTGGAGTGGGCCGTGCGAGCTAATCGCCCTCGCCCTCCTGGGCGAACTGCATGGCGTCCATGTTCCAGTAGCCGCGCAGGTTGGTGATCAGACCGGCGTCGTTGACCTTGTAGGTGAACACCCCGCGCACGGTGGCGGTGAAGCCGTTCGGGAATCGGGTGCGCAGCACCAGGATGTACGCGATCTCCGTCGGCGAGCTGGACGGGAACGTCGCCTCGCGGGTGACGGTCAACTGGTTCGGGCCGATGTTCGCGTCGTAGAACGCGCCGACGGCCTCCTTGCCGCGGATCCCGGTGCCGTCCGGGTTGGTGACCGCCTCGCCGATCGGATCCTCGACAAGGACGTCGTCGGCCATCAAGGCCAGCCAGCCCTCCTTGTCACCCGCCTGAACGCATCGCCATGACGCCTCGGACGCGATGACTACCGGTGTCTTCTCGATTGTTTCGGTATTGGTGTCGGACACGGTGTTTCACTCCTTCGTTAGATGGTGCAGGCGGCACGGGCGCCGTCTTCGGTGGCCTTGCGGATGAGTCCAGCACCGGTGCAGTCACCTGCCGCGACGATGTGGGCATCGGGCAGGGCGGCGACGAGCTTCTCGTAAAGCTCGGTGTTCGGTTCGACGGCGCCGGCGATGATGACGGTGTCCGACGGCAGCTGCCGGAAGGTCCCGCCGCGCGGGGTGAAGACGACGCCGTCGGGCGTGATCCGCTCGACGGACACCCGTACGTGCACCGTCACCCCCAGCCGGTCGAGCCGGTCCATGTGTTCGGTCTTGCGCTTGTTGCCCACCAGCGGTGCAATCGTCTTACCCGGCTCGAGGATGGACACCAAACGGCCACGCGCGGCGAGGAATTCGGCGAGTTCGAGTGCGCCGAGGTCGGCGCCGACGATGGCTACGCGACGCCCCTCGGGGATCGAGCCGTGCGATATCGCGCGGACGACCTCGGGTGCGCTGCGCACGTTTGGCAACTCGGATCCTTCGATCGCGGGCGGGACGACCCGCCCGCCGTTGGCCACGATCACGGCATCCGGTCGCAGGTCGACGATATCGTCAGCCGAAAGGTTTTGTCCGAGTTCGACGTTGACTGAACTCCTGTCGATCTCCTGCCGCAGATAGTCGAGGTACGGCTTGTTCCCGGGATGCAACAGCGTCGCCCACCGCAGCGCCCCTCCGGTCTGGTCGTCGCGGTCGAAGAGCGCCACCCGATGACCGCGCTCGGCGGCCACGCGTGCGGCCTCCATCCCTGCGGGGCCGCCACCGATCACGACCACCCGCTTCGCGCGGGCGGCGGGCAGCACTGCCAGTTCGCGTTCCTTGCCGGTGCGCGGGTTGACCGCACAGTCCACCGAAAAGCGTTGTTCCATCGCGTCGATGCAGTTCTCGCACGAGATGCAGCCGCGGATTCGGTGCGCCTGCCCGGCCGCCACCTTGGCGGGCAGCTCCGGATCGGCCAGCATGGGCCGGCCCATCGCGATGAAGTCCGCCCTGCCGTCGGCGAGAATCTGCTCGGCGCGCCGGGGATCGTGGATACGCCCGACGGCGATCACCGGGACATCGACGACCTCCTTGACCGCCGCGGCGGCGCCTACGTTGAGCGCATCACCGTCGTCGGCCGCGTTGACCATGCCCGTCACCAGTCGATCGATAACCCCACCGCTGACATGGAACGCGTCGACGCCGGCAGTCACCAGTTCGGGTGCCACCAGGGCGGTTTCGAACATCGGCCGGCCGCCGGCCACCCGCTCATAGCCAGAGATGCGAAGCGTGATGGGTAGTGCGTCGCCGATTTCGGATCGGATCGCGGCAAGCGCGTCGAGCACCACGCGGATACGGCCCGACACCGAGTCGCCGCGGTAGTCGTCGGTGCGCCGGTTGCGTTGCGGGGCGAGGAACGAGCCGAGGAACATGTAGCCGTGGGCGGCGTGCACTTCGATGCCGTCGTACCCGGCCTCGGCGGCGCGCCGGACTGCCGCCTTGAACAGATCGAAAACCTCGACCAGCTGTTCGCGCGTGACCTCCGCAGAGGGACGGCCGGTCAGGTACGACGGAATCACCGACGGCCCGATCGACGTCACGCCGTACATCTCCGGCCCGAGCCCGTCGGGTCCGGCATGCACGATCTGCGGCTGGATCTTGGCACCGTGTTCGTGCACCACATCGACCAGTGCGCGATGCGCGTCGACCGCCTCGTCGGTGGCCAGGTGCAGCCCGCCCGGTGTCTCAGGGTGCCGATGATCGATGCCGGTCGCGCCGACGGTGATCAATCCGACGCCGCCCGCAGCCCGCGCGGCGAAGTAGTCGCGGGTGCGCGCCGACGGCAGCCCTTCGGGGGTGCCGTACAGGGTCTCCATCGGCGACATCACCATGCGATTGCGCAGCGACATCGCGCCGATCCTGCCCGGCGCCAACAGGTTTGGATACCCGCTTATCGCGGGCTACCGATCCTCGTCGGTATAGCGGATGACACCGCGGATGTTGCGGCCCTGCAGCATGTCCTGGTAGCCGTCGTTGATCTGCTCCAGCTTGTACTGCCGGGTCACCATGTCGTCGAGGTTGAGCTTGCCCGCCTTGTACATCGACAGCAGCTGCGGGATGTCGAAGTGCGGGTTACCGCCACCGAAGATGGTGCCCTGCAGGTTCTTCTGCATCAGGGTCAGCAGCGACAGGTTCAGCTTCACGTCCGTCTCGGCCATGTTGGCGACGGCGGTCACCACGCAGGTGCCGCCCTTGGACGTGCAGTTGAGGTAGTTGTCGATGTCCTCGCCCTTGAGCTCGCCGGTGGTGATGATCGTCTTCCTCGCCATCAGGCCTGCGGTGACCTCGGCGATGCCGGCCATTGCGGCGAACACGTCGGGATAGACGTGGGTGGCGCCGAACTTCAGCGCCTGATCGCGCTTCCACTCGACGGGGTCGATGGCGAAGATGTGGCGGGCGCCCGCGTTCACCGCACCCTGCAGCGCACCCATGCCCACGCCGCCGATGCCGAAGATCGCGACGTCCTCACCCGGGCGGATGTCCGCGCTGCGCACGGCCGAGCCGTAGCCGGTGGTCACACCGCAGCCGACGAGGCAGGCCACCTCGAACGGGATGGACGGGTCGATCTTCACCACCGAGCTCTTGTGCACGACCATGTACGGGCTGAACGTGCCGAGCAGCGTCATCGGAATGACCGGCTTGCCGTCGGCGGTGTGCACCCGGTTGGTGCCGTCGGACACCGCGGTGCCGGTGAGCAGCAGCGCGCCCAGGTCGCAGAGGTTGCGCTGGCCGCTCTGACAGGTCGGACACTCACCGCAGGACGGGATGAACGAGAGCACCACGTGATCGCCGGGTGCGACGTTCTCGACGCCGGGGCCGACCTCGAGCACGATGCCCGCGCCCTCGTGTCCGCCCAGCACCGGGAAGCCGGCCATCGGGATGTCCCCGGTGACCAGGTGATGGTCGGAGTGGCACATGCCAGACGCTTCCATCTGGATCTTGACCTCGTCTTTCACGGGGTCGCCGATCTCGATTTCCTCGATTGACCACGGCTGGTTGAAGTCGTAGATCAGAGCGCCTTTTGTCTTCATCCGCATGTGCCTTCCGCTAGAGCTAGTGAGGCCAGACTAGAGCCATTAGTTAGATAGGTCACGGCCACCCCCAATCAACTGCTTGGTGGCCGCAAATCACCAGATGGGAACGGGTGCCTGTCCCAGCGGGTAGTAGCCGGGCAGCTTCTCGCCCGACAGGGAACGTTCGATGCGCTTCTGCATGGCAGGGGTCAGGTCGCCGGACTCGATGAGCTTCGCGTAGCCCTTCGCCACGTGGCCGAAGTCGAAGAAGTCGCGCTGCCACTCGATCAGCAGTTGGTCGTTGAGCCGGAACCAGCTGCCGCCGATCCCGTAGATCTCGGCGGTGGTGCCGTCGCTCTTGTTGGCGATCTGCTTCCAGAAGCCGACGATCTCGTTCTGTTTCTCGTCGATCAGGGTGCGCTGGTACTCGTAGTACCAGTTCTCCAAGCCCTGCATCTCCAGCCCGAGGGCGATGTCGCGGATCTCCTGCTTGCCCACGCACATGACGTCTTCCTTGGGGCCGATGTTCCAGCCGTAGGTGGCGTCGTCGGTGTAGAACTCGGCCAGATTCGTCCAGTCGCCGGCTGCCTCGGAGTCCTTGTTGGCCTGCAGCCAGCGCTGGACCCAATCTTCCAGTTGTTCTCTTGACGCCATTGTCATTCCTTTTCTGTGATGGATAGTGCGCGGGTGGGACACATTTCGACAGCCATTTCGACGGCTTCACGAAGCTCGTCGGGGGGTTCGGGGTCGACGATTTCGACGACGCCGCGTTTGGGCACTTTGAAGACGTCCGGGGCCTCCAGCTCGCACATCGCGTGGCCCTGGCACAGGTCCTCGTCGAGATGGATTCTGTAGCTGCGATTTCCGCCCATTTTCAGTCCTTTACGCGCCTGCGGTAGCGAACCTTTGACGGCCGCGCCAGCTGGACGACCATCTTGGAATGGTCGTTGCGGTAGGTCTCCGGCGGCTGGGCCATCTCAAATTCGTACTCGCGCAACAACACCGAGAAGATCGCCTTGATCTGCATCTGCGCGAACGCGGCGCCGACACAGCGGTGCTTGCCCGCGCCGAACGGAATCCACGTCCACCGGTTGATCAGATCCTCTTGCCTCGGTTTGTTGTATCGGTCGGGATCGAAGGCATCCGGGTTCGGGAAATCCTCCGGGATGCGGTTGGAGATCGCGGGGGAGGCGGCGACCATCTGGCCCTTGTGAATCGGGTGGCCGGCCACCTCGAAGTCGTCCTTGGCCACCCGCATCAGGATGATCAGCGGCGGGTGTAGCCGGAGCGTCTCCTTGACCGCGTTGTCCAGAAGCGGAATCTGGCGCAGCGCATGGAAACTCACCTCCTGGCCATCGGCGTACAGGTCGTCGAGTTCCTGCTGGACCTTGGCGTAGTAGTCCGGGTTGCGCAGCAGTTCGATCAGCGTCCAGCTCGATGTGCCCGAGCTGGTGTGGTGGCCGGCGAACATCAGCGAGATGAACATGCCGGTGATCTCGTTGGCTGAGAATCGCGGATTGCCGTCGTCGTCCTTGATCGACACCAGCACATCCAGCAGGTCGCGGTCGCTCTTGTCCTTGGGCGGGTTGGCGATTCGCCCGCTCATGAGCTCCTGCACCAGTTCCACCAGGCTGGCCCGGGCCTCGTCGCGCACCCGGAAGCTCTCGATGTCGAGATACGGGTCGACGTAGCACAGCGGATCGGTGCCGCGTTCGAGCAGATGGAAGTAGTGGGCGAACCGCGAGTCCAACTGGCTGCGGAACTTCGGCCCGATGAGGCAGGCCGTCGAGGTGTAGATGGTCAGTTCGGCGAAGAAGTCGAGCAATTCGATCTCGCCTTCGTCGCCCCAGTCGGCGATCATGCCGTTGACCTGGTCCTCGATGGTGGCGGCATGGCCTTTCATCTGCTCACCGCGCAGTGCGGTGTTGTGCAGCATCTCGGCCCGGCGCTCCGGGTCGGCGTCGAACACCACGCCCTCGCCGAAGACCGGCGTCATGAACGGGTAGGCCTCGGCCTGGTTGAGCTCACTGTCGGTGGAGCGGAAGAAGAACTCGTTGGCCTCGGCGCCGGACAGCATGACGACCTGCTTGCCGGCGAGCTGGAACCAGCCGACGTCGCCGCACTCGTCTCGGACCCGCTGCATCAGGCCGATGGGATCGGTGCGGAACTCCTCCAGATGGCCGTGTTCCTCGTCTTCACCGCCGGAGACCCGGGGCACCACTGCTGTGGTCATGACGGCATTCCCTCCTCACCGAGAGCGAGCTTCTGTCGGTCTGTGATTTCGGCCAACGGGGCTTCGGGCTGCAGCTCCATATTCGCGATGAACCCGCCGCGCGGTGTCTCGGCGACGAATGTGATGGCGCGGGCCAGGTCGTCGGCGCGCAGGAAGTAGTCGTGCCGGGCCTGACCCCACTTCGCCCAGTCCTCCAGCGCCGGGCCGACCAGCTCGGCGGGCAGGCTCCATCCCATCGACGTCTTCGTCGGGCCGGGGTGCACGATCGATGCGCGCACGCCGGTGCCCTCGAGCTCCATCTGGTAGTTGGTGACCATTGCGACCAGGCCCGCCTTGGCGGCGCCGTAGGCGCCCATGTGCGGCCGTTGCCGCAGTGCCACATCGGATCCGACGAAGATCAGATCGCCGCGCCGGCGTTCGATCATGCCGGGCAGCACCGCGGTGGCCACCCGGTTCGCGCCGATCAGATGGATCTGGATCTGCGACTCGAAATCCTCGGTGCTGATGTCGGCGAGCTTGCCGAAGTAGGTGTCGCCTGCGCCGGCGACCAGCACCTCGATCTCACCGAGTTCCGAGATGGTCTGTTCGACAGCGGACTTCACGGAGTCCGGGTCGGTGACGTCGAGGTGTACGGGGATCGCCTCGCCGCCGTCGGCGCGGATCTTGGCGACGATCTCCTCGAGTTTCTCCACCCGGCGGGCGCCGAGCGCGACGGGGAAGCCATTGCGGGCCAGCCGGATCGCGGTCGCCTCACCGATTCCGGAGGAGGCGCCTGCGACGAGCGCCGGACGACGGTCGGGCAGCGGGTCAAAGCGTGGCATGCCTAAGCCTTTCGGTTCTCACAGCCTTTCGGTCTCACCGGACCTGAACGGAGACGGGGAGGTGAGCGAACCCGCGGACATTGCTCGAGTGGACGCGGACGGCGCTGGCCTCGTCGACCTCGTATCCGCGGATTCGCTTGAACAACTCGGCCAGTGCCACTCGGGCCTCCATCCGTGCGAGATGGGCACCGAGGCAGAAATGGGCACCGCTGCCGAAACTCATGAGCTTCGAACCGATTTCCCGCCCGATGACGAAGTCGTCGGGATTATCGAAGACCCGCTCATCGCGGTGCGCCGAGCCGGGGAGCAGCAACAGTACGTCACCGTCGGGAATGACGGTGTCGTAAAGCTCCAGCTCGCCGGCGACCGTGCGGGCGAGGATCTGGCTGGAGGTGTCGAACCGCAGCGTCTCCTCCACCCACAGCGGAATGCGCTCCAGATCCTCGAACACCGGGCCGATCTGGTCGGGGTTACGGTGCCCCCAGAACGCGGCATTGGCAAGCAGTTTGGTGGTGGTCTCGTTGCCCGCGATCACCATGAGGAACATGAAGCCGATGATCTCGTCGTCGGTGAGGCGGTCACCGTCGATCTCGGCTTCCAGCAACGCTGTCGTCAGGTCGTCGGTCGCCTTCTTCCGGCGTTCCTTGACCATGTCCTGGTAGTAGACGATGAGATTGAGCGACGCCTCGATCGCCGACTCCGGCACATCGGTGACGCCGTCGTCGCGGTGCATCACCGCGTCGGCCCATGCACGCACCTGCGTCCGATCGGCCTCGGGCACACCCATCAGCTCCGAGATGACGTCCATCGGCAGCTTTCCCGCGAATTCGTCGACGTAGTCGACGATGCCGCTGTCGCGGGCGATGGCCAGCATGTTGTCGAGGTGCTGGACTGCGATCTCGGTGACGCGCGGCTCGAGCTCGCGGATGCGTCGCGGCGTGAAACCCTTTGACACCAAGGTCCGCAACCGCAGGTGCGCCGGATCGTCCATCGCCAGAAACGACATGGTCTTCGACGCGTGCGGACCGCGCGAAGCCGGATCCAGTGACACCCCGAACTTGTTGGACAGAGTGGTGCTGTTGCGGAATCCCTGCAGCACGTCCGCATGTCGTGACAACGCCCAGAAGCCGAGCTTCTCGTTGTGGTAGAGCGGAGCCTCGTCACGCAGCCGCTTGTAGTACGGGTACGGATCCTCGTGGAAGTCGTAGTCGTATGGATCGAGGAGCAGTTCGCCGGTCGCAGCGCTCATTTGTCCTCTCCGAGGATGAGGCCGACCACATAGCTGAGGCGATCGGCGATCTGGTGATAGGTGAAGGCACCGCTTCCGGCGTTGACCAATGCGCCGAAGAAGGTCATCTCCAACGCGGCCAGGGTGCGAGGGTCGGCATCGGGGCCGAGGGCCGAGCGGATGCGGCGGTGGATCTCCGCGCCGATGCGGTCGCGGACCGCCCGCACCGCGTCGTCGTTCCCACCCAGCAGAGCGGTTGTGCAGGCCGCGGCCACCTCGGGTTCGTCGGCGACCGTCAGCGCCATGCTGCGCAGTGTCTTCTCGACACGCTCAACTCTGCTGTCGTTGACGTCGGTGAAGTAGGGCACCCGGCGGATCAGGTTCAGGTAGACCTCGGCGATCAGGTGGTTCTTCGATGAGAAATAGGTGTAGGCGGTGGCCGGTGCGACCTTGGCCCGTGCCGCAACCGCCCGCACCGTGAGGTCCGCATACGAGGACTCGCGCAGCATCTCCACGCCGGCGGCGAGCACCTTGTTGAAGGTCTCCTCCTGCCGACGGTTGCGCGGCGTTTCCCCTGGCTGCGGGGAAGGTGGCGAGGTGATCGCGACCACGGGATCACTGGACACATGTCCAACGTATCGGACAAGGGTCTGATGAGGCAAGTGTGCAGCTAAAACGCCGCATCCTTGCTTAAGGCGGCGAAGTGAGGCTAAGGTTCGACCTAGCAGCATCGGACAGTTGTCCAGCAACGCGAACACAGGAGTTCGGATGGGAATCCTCGCCGATCGCGAGAGTCGTCTGCTCATCGACGGCGAGCTCGTCGCCGGCAGCGCGGGCACGTTTGAGACGGTCAACCCGGCTACCGAGGAGGTGCTCGGCGTCGCTGCCGATGCGAGCGCCGACGACATGGGCCGCGCGATCGAGGCGGCGCGACGCGCATTCGACGAGACCGGGTGGTCAACCGACACCGAGCTGCGCGTGCGCAGCATCCGCCAACTCCAGCAGGCGATGCGCGACCACATCGAGGAACTGCGCGAGTTGACGATCGCCGAAGTGGGCGCCCCGCGGATGCTGACCGGCGCCGCACAGCTCGAAGGTCCGGTCGAGGACTTGAGCTTCGGTGCCGAGACGGCCGAGTCATACGCTTGGACAACAGATCTCGGCGTGGCATCGCCGATGGGTATCAAGACCCACCGCACCATCGCACGCGAGGCGATCGGCGTCGTCGGCGCCATCACGCCGTGGAACTTTCCCCACCAGATCAACCTCGCCAAACTGGGTCCCGCGCTGGCGGCGGGCAACACGGTGGTGCTCAAGCCCGCACCCGACACACCCTGGTGCGCAGCGGTTCTGGGTGAACTGATTCGCGAGCACACCGACATCCCGCCTGGGGTGGTCAACATCGTCACCTCCAGCGATCACGGTGTCGGTGCGCTGCTGTCGAAAGATCCCCGGGTGGACATGGTTTCGTTCACCGGGTCGACGAACACCGGCCGCGCGGTGATGGCCGACGGTGCGCCCACGCTGAAGAAGGTGTTCCTGGAACTCGGCGGCAAGTCCGCGTTACTGGTGCTCGACGACGCCGACCTGGCGGGTGCCTGTTCGATGTCGGCCTTCACGGCGTCAATGCACGCGGGACAAGGGTGTGCGATCACGACCCGACTGGTGGTGCCGAGGGCTCGTTACGACGAAGCTGTCGAGGCGGCCGCGGCCACGATGGCAGGGCTGCGGCCGGGGGACCCCAACGATGCGGGAACCATCTGCGGGCCGCTGATCTCCGAACGGCAGCGTGAACGCGTACAGGGCTATCTGGACTCGGCCTCCGACGAAGGCGGCAAGTTCGCCTGCGGCGGAGGGCGTCCCGCCGATCGTGACACCGGCTTCTTCATCGAGCCGACGGTCATCGCGGGTCTGGACAACAACGCCAAGGTGGCCCGCGAGGAGATCTTCGGGCCGGTGCTGACGGTCATCGCGCACGACGGCGACGACGATGCCGTGCGCATCGCCAACGACTCGCCCTACGGCCTGTCGGGCACGGTGTTCAGCTCCGACCCCGACCGTGCGGCCGCCATCGCCGCCCGGCTGCGCGTCGGCACCGTCAACGTCAACGGCGGCGTCTGGTATTCGGCAGACATGCCGTTCGGCGGCTACAAGCAGTCCGGTATCGGCCGGGAGATGGGGCTCGCGGGATTCGAGGAGTACCTCGAGATCAAAGCCATTGCGACAGCGGTCAGTTAGGAGACATCGGGTGGGACTTTACGGAGATCAGTTCACCGACAAGGTGGCGATCGTCACCGGTGCCGGTGGCGGCATCGGGCAGGCGTACGCCGAAGCGCTGGCCCGGGAGGGCGCGGCGGTCGTGGTCGCCGACATCAACGTCGAAGGCGCGCAGAAGGTCGCCGACGGCATCAAAGGGGAGGGCGGTAACGCGTTGGCAGTGCGCGTCGACGTGTCCGATCCCGATTCGGCCAAAGAGATGGCGGCGCAGACGCTTTCGGAGTTCGGTGGTATCGACTACCTGGTCAACAACGCCGCGATCTTCGGCGGCATGAAGCTCGACTTCCTCATCACTGTCGACTGGGACTACTACAAGAAGTTCATGAGCGTGAACATGGACGGCGCACTGCTGTGCACCCGCGCGGTCTACAAGAAGATGGCCAAGCGCGGCGGCGGTGCGATCATCAACCAGTCGTCCACCGCGGCGTGGCTCTACTCGAACTTCTACGGGCTGGCCAAGGTCGGCATCAACGGCCTCACACAGCAGCTCGCGACCGAACTGGGCGGGCAGAACATCCGCGTCAACGCCATCGCGCCGGGGCCAATCGACACCGAGGCCAACCGGACCACCACTCCGCAGGAGATGGTCGCCGACATCGTCAAGAACATTCCGCTGTCGCGGATGGGGCAGCCTGAGGATCTGGTCGGCATGTGCCTGTTCCTGCTGTCGGACCAGGCCAAGTGGATCACCGGGCAGATCTTCAATGTCGACGGCGGACAGATAATTCGGTCATGAGCACTGACGACATCAAGCTCGGCTATATCGGCCTCGGCAACATGGGGGCGCCGATGGCCAAGCGACTGGTCGACTGGCCGGGCGGCGTGATCGTGTACGACGTGCGCGCCGAGGCGATGACGCCGCTCGCAGAGGCGGGCGCCACGCTGGCCGACAGTGTGGCCGATGTCGCCGCCGCCGAAATCATCAGTGTGACGGTGCTGAACGACGCGCAGGTGCGTGAGGTCGTCACCGAGCTCGCAGGCAATGCCAAACCCGGCACCGTCATCGCCATCCACTCGACGATCAGCCCCGATACCGCGGTGGAGCTGGCGGAGCAGTTGCGGCCGCAGGGAATTCACATCGTGGACGCGCCGGTCAGCGGCGGCGGCGGCGCGGCGGAGAAAGGCGAGCTCGCTGTGATGGTGGGCGCCGATCGCGACGTCTACGAGCGGATCAAACCGGCATTCAAGCAATGGGCGTCGCTGGTGATCCACGCAGGCGAACCGGGTGCGGGAACCCGAATGAAGTTGGCCCGCAACATGTTGACGTTCACCTCCTACGCCGCGGCGTGCGAGGCGATGAAACTCGCCGAAGCGGCAGGACTGAATCTGGGTGCGCTCGGCCGGGTGGTACGTCACAGTGACGCGCAGAGCGGCGGTCCCGGCGCCATCATCGTCCGCGAGGACATGAGAGAGCTGACACCCGACCATTGGTTGTTCGACGCCTTCACCCACACCCGGGGTCTCGGCGAAAAGGATTTGAGCTTGGCCTTGGAGCTCGGCGATGCCAACAACGTCGAACTCCCGCTGGCCCAGATCGCACTGCAGCGGCTCGCCGAGGGGCTCGGCGTTCCGCACCCGAAGGAGTGAGCATGGACGAACAGCGCCGCAAGGGCCTCGAGAAGATGAACGAGGTCTACGGCTGGGAGATGCCCAACATCGAAGGGGACCCCTACTTCGATCTCACCGTCGACCATCTGTTCGGCAGCATCTGGACGCGGCCGGGACTGTCGATGCGGGACAAACGGATCATGACGCTCACTGTGGTCACCGCGGTCGGAAACGCCGACCTCGCCGAGATCCAGGCGAATGCGGCGCTGGCCAACGGCGAGCTGACCGAGACCGAGCTCAAGGAGATGGCGATCTTCCTCACGCACTACCTCGGCTTCCCGCTCGGGTCCAAGCTCGACGGCGTCGTCTCCTCGGTGATCAAGAAGCGCCAGAAAGCCGCGGAGCGGGGCGAGGGCGAGGACAAGAAGGCGAACGTCAACGCCGCGGTCCACATGCACTCCGGGGGCAAGGTCCATGACAAGCATGACAAGTAGGTACGCCGCGCTGTCGCGCGACCAACTCGCGACGCTGGTGCCGGAGCTGCTGCTCATCGGCCAGTTGATCGACCGGTCCGGAATGGCATGGGTGATCTCGGAATTCGGCCGGGAGGAGATGCTTCAGGTCGCCATCGAGGAGTGGATGGGTGCGAGCCCGATCTACACCAAGCGCATGCAGAAGGCGTTGAACTACGAGGGTGACGACGTCATCACGATCTTCAAGGGCCTGCAGCTCGATATCGGAGCGCCGCCGCAGTTCATGGACTTCCGCTACACCGTGCACGATCGCTGGCACGGTGAGTTCCATCTCGACCACTGCGGGGCCCTGCTCGATGTCGAGCCGATGGGCGAGGACTACGTGCGCGGAATGTGCCACGACATCGAGGATCCGACCTTCGACGCCACCGCCGTCGCCACCAACCGCAGGGCGCAGATCCGCCCGATCCACCGGCCGCCGCGCACACCGGCCGATCGTCATCCCCATTGCGCATGGACGGTGATCATCGACGAGTCCCACCCCGAGGTCGACGACCATCCCGCGATGGACGTCATCCGCCGCACGCGGGCCGCCCAGACCGAGCTGGACCCGATCGACCCGAATGGCGAAGGACAGTCCGAGTATTCGGGTGAACTGCTGTCCGACTTCGACTTCGGCGCCTTCTCCCATTCGGCGCTGGTCCGGATGGCCGACGAGGTGTGGCTACAGATGCACCTGCTGAACCTGTCGTATGTGCTTTCCGTCGGAAAGCGGTGTGGCACGAATGTCGAACTGGCCAAGTCGATTTGCACGAAGCAGCTGATCGGGGTGGCTGGTGTGGCCGCCGAGCGCATCCACCGCGCTCTCGGTCTTCCCGGCGGGGTCGACGGGGCCGTCGAGACACTCCGCCTGCATCCGCTGTTGAACCCGGCCGCCTATGTCAATGCCGAATTCGGCCCGGACGTTGTGCACGTCGGTCGGTCGCCGGCGCACGAGGACGGGGCGTGGGTGTCGCTGGTGACGCCGGACGAGACCCGCCCGCTGCAGGCGATCGTGCGGGCCATCGACCCGCACCTCGATGTGGAGGTCGGAGGCACGGACGAGGACTGGACGGCACGCATCATCGAAACCGGCACGGCGGCCAAGGAATTCGGCGAGGTTGCGGTCGTAAAGGTCAGCGGTGGGTCGTCGTGGGTGTTCGAACCTCGGCGCTCGCTGCCGCTGACGGTTGTTTGATTGTCGGCTCGGCCGACGGCCGTATAGCACCGCCCACCCACCTCCGTAGATACGCCCTCAATTCGGCGCCCCGCCGCGGGGGCCGACCAGGGTCGAGAACGAACGACTGGATGGTCCGCAGCAGATGCTCGACCAACTCGGTGAGGTCGGCGTCCGTGTAGCCGAGCCCCTCCCAATCGACGTCGAACCTGCGCACCAGCGAGTGACCGAAATCCATCGCCACGTCCGACGTCACCCCCTCGGTGTGGGGATTCGGCTGGTCGGGGTTGATGAGCAAGCTGATGTGTTTGTCCTCGGGCAACCATTCGAGGGCCGTCGCGACGCCCTCCGTGATGGCTTCTGCGGGATCGGTGATCCCGCTCAGATGCGCGGCCAGCCGGTCGAGGAAGCCGCTGGCTGCATGCACGGCGGCGGCGATCAACAGCGCGTCTGTGCTGGGAAAGTAGCGATACACCGTCTGTCGGGTGACGCCCAGCGTGCGGGCGACGTCGCTGATGGAGAAGTCGGCACCGCGCGCGTCGATCACCTTGCTTGCCGCCGCGAGGATGCGGCTGATGGCCTCCTCGTCGGATGCGGGCGCGGATCCGGCCCAGCCGTGGGTGCGCATCCCCGGATAGTACTCAGCCCCGGTACGAAACGGGCAGCGACTTGACTCCGTTGAGCCAGCCCGAGCGAAGCCGTTGCGGTTCGGACAGTTTGGCGATGTTCGGGATCTGATCGGCGATCTCGTTGAAGATCAGCTTGATCTCCATCCGGGCGAGGTTCGCGCCGATGCAGTAATGCGCGCCGTTGCCGCCGAACCCGAGGTGCGGATTCGGGTTGCGCAGAATGTTGAACTCGAACGGCCGGTCGAACACGGCCTCGTCGTAATTGGCGGAGCTGTAAAAGAGGCCGACACGCTGTCCTTCGCGGATGGTCACACCGCCGATCTCGGTGTCGGTGAGCGCGGTTCGCTGGAAGCAGTGCACCGGCGTCGCCCACCGCACGATCTCGTCGGCGGTGGTCTCCGGCCGGTCGCGCTTGAAAATCTCCCACTGGTCGGGGTTGTCGAAGAAGGCGTTCATACCGTGCGTCATCGCGTTGCGAGTCGTCTCGTTGCCCGCCACCGCGAGCAGGATGACGAAGAAGGCGAACTCCACGTCGTCGAGTGACTCTCCGTCGATGTCGGCCTCGATGAGGCGCGTCACGATGTCGTCAGCCGGACACCGCCGGCGCTCCTCGGCCATGCTGTAGGCGTAGCCCATGAGTTCTGCGTTGGCCGCCGCGTAGTCGGTCTCGAAATCGGGATCGTCGGTGTTCATGATCGAGTTGGTCCAGTGGAACAACTTCTCTCGGTCGGCTTCCGGCACGCCGAGCAGGTCGGCGATCGCCAGCAGCGGCAGCGCCATCGCGATGTCGTCGACGAAGTTCCCGGACTCTTTCTCCGCAGCGGCGCTGACGATTTCGCGGGCGGCGACGGCGAGCTTCTCCTCCAGCGTGGCGACGGCGCGGGGCGTGAAGAGCCGGGAGACAAGCTTGCGCAACCGGGTGTGCGCGGGGGCGTCGTGGTTGATCAGCAGCGCCTTGGTCAGGTCGAGCTGTTCCGGCGTGGTGCCGTCGGGCATCCGCATGACCGCACCCTTGCGGTTGGTCGACCACAGGTCGCCGTCGCGGGAGATCGCCTTGATGTCCTCGTGGCGGCTGATCACCCAGTACCCGCCGTCGTCGAAGATCGACTCCTTCTGCTCGTTCCACCACACCGGCGCCGTCTTGCGCAGTTCGGCGAACTCCCTGACGGGGATGCCCTGAAGCAGGACGTCCGGGTCGGTGAAGTCGAAACCGGTCCCGAAGGGGCATGTGCTCTGCGTCATAGCTCGACCATACACCGTTGAGTCAAGTGTATGGCCGAGGCTGCATAGCGCCTGCGCGTCGAAGCAACCCATTAAGGTGTGCGGTTGTGCGCGTCCTGGTGATCGGATCCGGTGCCCGAGAACATGCGTTGTTGCTTGCACTGCGCCGAGACCCCGACGTCGAGGCACTGGCCGTCGCGCCGGGCAACGCCGGGACCGCGATCATCGCCGACCAGTACGACGTCGACATCACCTCCGGCGACGCCGTGGTCGACCTCGCTCGGCGCATCGGCGCCGACCTTGTCGTGGTCGGACCCGAGGTGCCGCTCGTGCTGGGCGTCGCCGATGCGGTGCGCAGCGCGGGAATCGCCTGCTTCGGCCCGACGAAGGACGCCGCGCGCATCGAAGGGTCGAAGTCGTTCGCCAAGGACGTGATGGCCGCGGCGGGGGTGCGGACGGCGACCAGCGAGATCGTCGACAACCCCGCCAACCTCGACGCCGCGCTCGACCGCTTCGGCCCGCCGAGCGGTGACCCGTCGTGGGTGGTCAAGGACGACGGACTGGCCGCCGGCAAGGGCGTGGTGGTGACCGCCGATCGCGACACGGCGCGCGCACATGCCGCCAGCCTGCTCGATTCCGGACACCCCGTGCTCCTGGAGTCTTTCCTCGACGGCCCCGAGGTGTCGCTGTTCTGCGTCGTCGACGGCGAGACCGTCGTACCCCTGTTGGCCGCCCAGGACTTCAAGCGCGTCGGGGATGGTGACACCGGCCCCAACACCGGCGGGATGGGTGCCTATGCGCCGCTGCCGTGGCTGCCCGACGAGGTGGTCACGTCGATCGTCGACGATGTCGTGAAACCCGTTGCGGCCGAACTGGTCAAGCGCGGCAGCGCATTCTCCGGTCTGCTTTACGCGGGACTGGCGATCACCTCGCGGGGTCCCGCGGTGGTCGAATTCAACTGTCGCTTCGGGGATCCGGAGACTCAGGCGGTGCTGGCGCTGCTGGACAGCCCGCTGGGGCAGCTGCTGTATGCGGCGGCCACCGGAAGTCTCGCCGACCAGCCGCCGCTGCGGTGGCGTGACGAGGCCGCGGTGACGGTCGTGGTGGCCGCCGAGAACTATCCCGGGCGACCGCGCGTCGGCGACGTCATCACCGGTGCGGAGGCCGACGGTGTGCTGCACGCCGGTACGGCCCGTCGCGACGACGGCGCGATCGTGTCATCCGGCGGCAGGGTGCTCTCGGTGGTCGGCACCGGTGCCGACCTGACCGCGGCCCGCGACGCGGCCTACTCGCTGATCAAGTCGATTCGCCTGCCGGGCAGCCACTTTCGCAGCGACATCGGGCTGACCGCGGCCGAGGGCCGGATCTCGCTTTAGCCTCGCCGGAGGGTCTAGGCGGTGAGCAGCGGTGCCATCCACGCCACCTCGGCGGGCAGCTGCGAGCTCCAGTACGCGCCGTCGTGTCCGCCGGGGGAGAAGCCGCCCGCGGGCGGGGTGGCCAGCTGCGCGACGAACTGCTTCGTCGCCGAGTAGAACGGATCGCTGGTGCCGCAGTCGATCCGGATCGGAATCGAGTTCAGTGCGGGCAGACCCCAGACGCTGTTGGCCTCGTAATCTTCGGCGCTGTCGAACGCGCCGGGCGCCGCCGCACCGGGGGACGTCCACAACGCGGGGCTGACCGCGGTGATCGCCGCCGTGCGGGCCTGCCCGAGACGTGCACCGAGCAACAGCGCGCCGTAGCCGCCCATCGACCACCCCATGAACGCGACCCGCGACGTGTCGAGACCCTGGTCGCCGAGCATCGGGATGAGCTCGTCGAGAACCATCGCGCCGGAGTCCTCACCGGACGCCCGCTTGTGCCAGTAACCGCCGCCGCCGTCCACCGCCACGACCGCGATCGGTGGGATTCCTGCGGCGACCGCTTGCGCCAGACCCTGTTCCACACCGCCGGCCATCACGCCCGCGGCGTCCTGACCCTTGCCGTGCAACGCGATGATCGGCCGCAGCGGCGCCGTCTGACCCGGCGGGCGCGCGATCGCCCAGTTGGTCGCCACGCCACCACGGGCCGCCGAGATGAACGAACCATCGACGTAGGTGGGGGCCGCGGCCGCCGGTGCCGAC
The DNA here is from genome assembly GCF_025822765.1 of Mycobacterium barrassiae. GTDB lineage: Bacteria > Actinomycetota > Actinomycetes > Mycobacteriales > Mycobacteriaceae > Mycobacterium > Mycobacterium barrassiae. Next base: position 131,293 of record NZ_JACKUK010000042.1, read on the forward strand.
AGCCGAAGCGCCGCCGCCCCCGCCGCCGCGCCGACACCGAGGCGCAGCAGGGCGCGTCGACTCATTTCAGGCATGGCGGACATCATGCCATCGCCGCGAGTGGTGGCGCGGAGGTGCCAACTTCCCTGAGTAAAGGCTGATGATTGGGCGAAAGCCCGATGCCGCGTCGTCCTGACTGGCAGCATGCTATTCGTGACGGCCGCGGTCACTCCAAAGGGGGAACGAAGGCGCTATGCACTGGTCAGCGCCGCCGCCGACCTGCTCTGTGAAGGCGGGTTCGACGCGGTGCGGCACCGGGCGGTGGCCCGTCGCGCCGGCCTGCCCCTGGCCTCCACGACGTACTATTTCTCCTCGCTCGAGGATCTGATCGCCAAGGCCGTCGAGTACGCCGGTGCGCGTGAGGCCGAGCAGTTGCGGATGCGGGTGGCGGCGTTGTCGCGGCGGCGCCGAGGCGCGGAGGCGACGGCCGACATCCTGGTCGACCTTCTGGTCGGTGAGGCGAACGGGCTGCGGGTCACCGAGCAGTTGATCTCGCGCTACGAGCGCTACATCGCGTGTGCGCGCCAGCCCGGCCTCCGTGACATCGAGCGACGCATCCTGCAGCAGCGCACCGACGCGGTCGTCGAGGTCGTCGAGCGGTCCGGAAGGTCGGTGCGGGTGGAACTGCTCACCGCGTTGGTGTGCGCGGTCGACGGTGCCGTCGTCGCTGCCCTGGTGGGCGACGGTGACGGCCCGCGTGCGACGGCCCGCGCGACGTTGATCGACGTGATTGATGTGTTGGCGCCCATCGACGAGCACGTGGCCCAAGTCTGACGGGACGTTTGCGCGCTTCGCGCCGTGGATAACTAGCTCTGGGTGACTGTCACCGAGGTGCTCGACGCTGCGTTGGACCGCTCGGTCGTTCTTGGCTACACCAAGATCGGCTCGCGGATTCGACGGATGTGGTGGCCCGCCGACCCGGGCCCGAAGGCGATGGCGGGTAAGCGGGTCGTCGTCACGGGCGCGACCGCGGGAATCGGGGAGGCAATCGCCCGCTCGTTCGCCGAACTCGATGCGACGGTGCACCTGCTCGGTCGTAACGCGGACAAGGTCAGGCATTCCGCGGGTGCCATCCGTCGCGCCGTTCCCGGCGCGATGGTGGTCGACGAGGTCTGCGACGTCTCCGACCTGGACGCTGTGCGCGCGTGGTGCGACGACCTGTCCGGACGCATCGAAGAACTGCACGCGGTGGTCCATAACGCGGGTGTGATGCCGAAGCATCGGGCAGTGACGCCGCAGGGGCACGAGGTTCAACTCGCCTGCCACGTCCTGGGTCCGCATCTGATGACGGATCGACTGTTGCCGTTGCTTCGTGACGCGGACGGTGCGTCGGTGGTGTTCATGTCGTCGGGCGGTATGTACACCACGCCCTTGTCGGTGGACGACCTGGAGTCGAAATCCGGTGACTACAACGGTGTTCGGGTGTACGCACGGACGAAACGCATGCAGGTGGTCCTGGCCGATGCGTGGGCGCAGCGACTATCCGGCGACGACATCCGCGTCGAGAGCATGCATCCGGGGTGGGTGGAGACGCCCGGTGTCGCCGGCGCGTTGCCGCTTTTCCGGAAGGTGACGCGGCCGCTGCTGCGCGATACCGCGGACGGTGCAGACACCGCGGTGTGGCTGGTCGCCACCAGGCCCGAGTCGGCCTCGAGACACTTCTGGCACGACAGGGCCCAGCGGCCAACGACGTTCGGGTGGCAGCGTTCCGAGGATCCTGAAGTCGTTGGGCGATTCCTCGACGCGGTGTCGTCGATGACGGGAACAATGCGGTTCATGGCCGATTGGCAGGAGACGCATCGTGACTAACGCGGAGACCTCGGAGCAGCAGCCCGAACTCAAGCGGGTGATGGGTCCCGGCCTGCTGCTGTTGTTCGTCGTCGGCGACATTCTCGGAACCGGCGTCTATGCGCTTACCGGACAGGTGGCCGGTGAGGTCGGTGGTGCGGCGTGGTTGCCGTTCCTGCTGGCGTTCGCCATCGCGACCATCACCGCGTTCTCCTATCTCGAACTGGTCACCAAGTATCCGCAGGCCGCAGGCGCAGCGCTCTACGCGCACAAAGCATTCGGCATCCACTTCTTCACTTTCCTCGTCGCCTTCGTGGTCATGTGCTCGGGCATCACCTCGGCCTCGACGGCGTCGCAGGCGTTCGCGTCCAACCTCGTCAAGGGATTCGCGCTGGACTGGGGAAAGATCGGCATCGCGATCACCGCGCTGATCTTCATGGGTGGGCTCGCGGCGATCAATCTCCGCGGTGTCAGCGAAAGCGTGAAGCTCAACGTCGGTTTGACGATCATCGAGATCACCGGCCTGTTGCTGGTCATCGTGGTCGGCCTGTGGGCGTTCACCCAAGGCGGCGACAACATCGACTTCTCCCGCGTCATCCTCTTCGAAAACGAAGGCGAACGAAGCACTTTCGTCGCTGTGACGGCGGCGACCTCGCTGGCTTTCTTCGCGATGGTCGGCTTCGAGGATTCGGTCAACATGGCCGAAGAGACCAAGGACCCGGTGCGGATCTTTCCGAAGGTTCTCTTGAGTGGTTTGACCATCGCGGGCATCGTCTATGTGCTGGTGTCCATCATCGCGGTGTCGCTGGTGCCGATCGGCGAGTTGACCGCAAGCAAAACACCGTTGGTCGACGTGGTCGAAGCCGCGGCCCCCGGTTTGCCGATCGGCACGCTGTTCCCGTTCATCACGATGTTCGCGGTGTCGAACACCGCGCTGATCAACATGCTGATGGCGAGCAGGCTGATCTACGGCATGGCCCGCCAGCACGTGCTGCCCCCGGTGCTGGGCTCGGTCCACAAGACCCGGCGCACTCCGTGGGTCGCCATCCTGTTCACGACGGCTGTCGCATTCGGGTTGATCTTCTACGTCTCCGCATTCGCCAGTGACAAGGCCATTTCGGTGCTCGGCGGCACGACGTCACTGCTGCTGTTGGCGGTGTTCGCGATGGTCAACGTCGCGGTTCTGGTGCTGCGTCGCGACGTGAAACAGACCGGAGGCCATTTCAAGACCCCGACCGCGCTGCCGATCATCGGATTCATCGCGTCGCTCTACCTCGTGACGCCGCTGTCGGGTCGGCCCGGAACGCAATACCTGCTTGCGGGGATCCTGTTACTGATCGGGGTCGTGCTGTTCGGCATCACCGTGCTGATCAACAAGCAGCTCGGCATCAAGACCAAGGGCATCATCGACCCCACGCACCTGGCCGAGACGCCGGACTAGTTGCGGCTGTTGAGTTTCTTGAGGCGTTCCTGCAAAAGGCCCACCCGATGGGCGTTGCCGTGCAGGCCTAAATAGCGATCCCCGAAGACCGCCAGCAGCGCGTCGTCGAGGCGGCGCACCGCGCCTGGCGGATAGCGATATCCCATCGTCTCGTTGACGGCGTCCGCATCGACACCGTCGAGCGCGGCGCTCAATTCGTCGAGTGAGGTGATGCCCAGTTCCAGCAGAAGCCCTGAGATCCAGGCGTAGTGATCCGTGCGCGACCACCCGGCGTCGGCGTAGCGATTGCCCAGATACGTTGCCAGCACCGGGGTTGCGATCCGCGGATCGTCGGACTCCTCGGTCCTGGTGCCCTCGGTCATCTCCTCGCCGGAGACCGTCACCCGCAGCCGCTCACGGATGGCGGTGAACTCGCGATCGGCGAGTTCGAGCAGGCCCGCCGCGAGCGTGAACCGGCGATCGAGGTCCGGAACGTGTTCGGCGGGAATCGAACCCTTGTAGCGGACGTCGTGCTCGAACTCCGCCCACGCATGCTGCAGCACCGTGCGCACCTGGATGGACGCGGGTTGCTGTTCACCCTCGACGCCGACGAGCACGTGCCTGCTCGCGTAGCCCCAGCGGCCCTCGCGCGCAGTCTCAAGACCCATGTCGCGGTCGTCGAGCAGCCGCATCTCGTCGGCGAGCAGCGTGACGACGGCATCGACGTCCTCACGCAGGTATGTGATGACCCGCAGCCCGATCTGATCGGTGATTTCGACCAGCGGGTCGCTGTACAGGCGTTTGCCGTCGACGATGCGTTCGGCCTTGGCCGCGAACGACTCCACGCTCTTGGTGCGCGCCGCGATGCTGAGGTAGTTGATGCCGGCGTCGTCCAGCAGTCCCGTCACCAACTTGAGGTAGTTGTCGGTGGCGGTCAGCAGGGCGGGCCGTCTGGCCTCGTAGTCGGCGACAGCGGCACGGACGGGAGCCGGGATCTGTTCCGGCGGTTGTGCTTTGGCCTCGAAGGGTGCGGCGGCGCGGCGAGCCTCGGGCAGCGTCGGCGTGACGATGAAGCCCGACTCGTAGTCCCCGTAGGTGGTCACGTCGTCGGGCCGGTGGTAGCGGAAGAGCGCGACGTAGGCGCACAGCACCGCGTCGACGGGATCCTCGTCCCTGTCGAGCTGTCCCGGCCTGGTCGCCGCCTCGACCCTCTTGCGGAGCTCCACCCAGGTGACGCTGCGGTTCACCCGCAGCCGAGGTGTGGCGTCGTCAAGCGCTTCGATATGCGTCATCAGCTCGAGCAACGCACGCTTGCGCACGTCGAACTTGCCGCGTTTGTACTTCAGCGTCTTGGGCAGATTGAACAGCACGACGCTGGCCGGATGGGGAAAGACTTCGATCGCGAGACGCTTGGCGTGCGAGGCGGGATTGAGCTCCAGGCCGAGGCGGGCGGCGAGGACCTCGCCGCGGGGCGGGTTGAACTCCGGTCGCCCCCGGAACGCGGGCCGCGCACCCGCCTCGAACCTGGCGAAGTCGCGATTCAGCGCCAGCTCGCAGGGGCGTGCGCTGTTCTCGGTCTTCACGATCAGGGGCGCGTCGATGGCGACGACGCATTCGTCGCGGGTACACGGGGCGATCGCGGCGGCGATGCTCTCGTCGTCCCCGGCCGTGCCGATGTGCAGCAGGCGGCCGTCGGCGTCGACGACCGCGACACCCGTCTGGTTTCTCTCACCCCAGGCCAGATCGAGCCCAACGAAGTGCATACCGCTAGCTTTCCCTATTTGGGTCCCTGCTCGTGCTGCCTTGTCTGCGCGCCTGCCCGCCGACGTAAGCTCTGTCTTTGTGACGATCCCGAATGTGCTGGCCAACCGCTACGCCAGCGATGAAATGGTGGCCATCTGGTCGCCGGAGGCCAAGGTCGTCGCGGAGCGTCGGCTGTGGCTGGCAGTGTTGCGGGCCCAAGCCGAGCTGGGCGTCGACGTGCCCCCCGGCGTCGTCGAGGACTACGAGCGGGTGCTCGAGGACGTCGACCTGTCCTCCATCGCGGCACGTGAGCGGGTGCTGCGCCACGACGTCAAGGCGCGCATCGAGGAGTTCAACGCGCTGGCGGGCCACGAGCACGTGCACAAGGGCATGACGTCTCGTGACCTGACCGAGAACGTGGAGCAGTTGCAGATCCGCCGGTCGCTGGAGCTGGTCTTCTCGCACGGGGTCGCAGTGGTGGCGCGGCTGGCCGAGCGGGCTGTCGTGTACCGCGACCTGGTGATGGCCGGGCGTAGCCACAACGTCGCCGCGCAGGCCACCACGTTGGGGAAGCGGTTCGCCTCGGCAGCCGAAGAGCTTCTGGTCGCGTTGAACCGGCTGCGCTCGTTGATCGATCGCTACCCGTTGCGTGGCATCAAGGGTCCGATGGGCACCGCGCAGGACATGCTCGACCTGTTCGACGGCGACACCGCGAAGCTCGCCCAGCTGGAGGCGCGGATCGCCGAATTCCTCGGTTTCACAGAGATTTTCACCAGCGTCGGACAGGTCTATCCGCGGTCGCTGGACCACGATGTCGTGTCCGCTCTTGTACAGGTCGGTGCGGGACCGTCGTCGATGGCGCACACGATCCGGCTGATGGCGGGTCATGAACTGGTGACCGAGGGCTTCGCTCCCGGTCAGGTCGGCTCGTCGGCGATGCCGCACAAGATGAACACCCGGTCGTGCGAGCGGGTCAACGGCCTGCAGGTGGTGCTCCGCGGGTATGCGTCGATGGCGGCCGAGCTCGCAGGGGCGCAGTGGAACGAGGGCGACGTGTTCTGCTCGGTGGTGCGACGGGTCGCGTTGCCCGATGCGTTCTTCGCGATCGACGGGCAGACCGAGACTTTCCTGACGGTGCTCGACGAGTTCGGTGCGTATCCAGCTGTGATCCAGCGGGAGCTGGACCGCTACCTGCCCTTCCTGGCGACGACTCGGATCCTGATCGCCGCGGTGCGTGCCGGCGTGGGTCGGGAGACCGCGCACGAGGTGATCAAGGAACACGCCGTCGCGGTGGCGCTGGCGATGCGCGAGAAGGGTGCCGAGCCCGATCTGCTGGACCGGTTGGCCGCCGACTCGCGACTGCCGCTGGACCGCGTCGCGCTGGACGCGGCGCTTGCCGACAAGCAGGCGTTCACGGGCGCGGCGGGGGACCAGGTTGACCGGGTGGTGGACGCCGTCGAAGAGTTGGTCGGGCGTTATCCGGAGGCCGCGAAGTACACCTCGGGCGCAATCCTGTGACCTCGGTGGCGGGAGCACTCGCCGAGATCGACTTCACCGATCTCGACAATTTCGCCAACGGCTTCCCGCACGAACTGTTCGCGGTCCACCGTCGCAAGGCCCCCGTCTACTGGCACGAGCCGACCGCCAACACCCCCGACGGCGAGGGCTTCTGGTCGGTCGCGACACACGCCGAAACCCTTGCGGTGTTTCGAGATCCGGAGACGTATTCGTCGGTGACGGGCGGTACACGTCCATTCGGCGGCACCCTGCTGCAGGATCTGGCCGTCGCGGGCCAAGTTCTCAACATGATGGACGACCCGCGGCATTCGCACATCCGCCGGCTCGTCAGTTCCGGGCTGACGCCGCGGATGATCGCGCGCGTCGAAGACGATCTGCGCACCCGCGCCCGTCGGCTGCTTGATTCTGTGACTCCGGGGGAGCCGTTTGACTTTCTGGTCGACGTGGCCGCCGAGCTGCCGATGCAGATGATCTGCATTCTCCTGGGTGTCCCTGAGTCCGAACGACATTGGCTGTTCGAGGCGATCGAGCCGCAGTTCGACTTCGGTGGTTCGCGGAAGGCCTCCGTAGGGCAGTTGACGCCCGAGGAGGCGGGCTCGCGGATGTACACGTACGGCCAGGAGCTGATCGCGTCGAAACGCGCCGAGCCGACCGACGACATGCTGTCGGTGGTCGCGAACGCGACGGTGGAGGACGAAAGCCTCTCGGAGATCGAGCTTTATCTGTTCTTCAGTCTGCTGTTCAGCGCGGGCGCGGAGACGACGCGGAACTCCGTCGCAGGCGGGCTGTTGGCGCTGATCGAGAACCCGGATCAAATGCACGCGCTGCGCGGTGATCTGGAGCAGCTGCCGACTGCGATCGAGGAGATGGTGCGGTGGACGTCGCCGTCACCGTCGAAGCGGCGCACCGCGACACGTGACGTCGAGCTGGCCGGCTGCCAGATCAACGCCGGCGACAAGGTGCAGATCTGGGAGGGTTCGGCCAATCGGGACCCGGCGACGTTCGAGAATCCGGATACGTTCGACATCACGCGTAAACCGAATCCGCACTTGGGTTTCGGTCATGGCGTGCACTACTGCCTCGGCGCGAACCTGGCGCGCCTCGAGCTGCGCGTGCTCTACGAGGAGCTGCTGACGCGGTTCGGGTCCGCGCGGTTGGTCAAACCCGTGGAGTGGACGCGTAGTAACCGGCACACGGGGATGCGTCATCTGGTGGTCGAACTACGGCCGTGAGACCCGACGTATTCGCGGCGGTCATGGCGACCGGAATCGTGTCGATCGCGGCCGCGGACCACGGAATCGTCGTCATCAGTGTCATCCTCATCGCCGTTGCGGCGGTGGCACTTCCGGTGTTGATGGTGATGACGGCCAAGGCGTGGCGGTCATTCGACATGCGCGATCCCAACGTCACATTGCCGCTGTTCAGCTACGTCGCAGCGTGCGCGGTGGTGGGGGCACGGCTGGCCGAGCATCGCATCGTGCTGTGGGTGTTGGCGGGACTGGCGTTGCAGGCCTGGGTGTCGTTGGTGCCGTTGGCGGTGCGGTCGATGTGGCGGCACCGGTGGACCGGTCTGCGCGACCGGGCTCACGGGGGGTGGGAGCTCGCGGCGGTCGCGACGTCCGGTTTGGCGATCGTCTCGGCGCAACTCAACGTCTTGTTCTGGGCCGTGGTGTTCTGGGTGCTCGGGCTGTTCGTGTACTTGGTGATGACGACGCTGGTGCTGTGGCGGGTACGGCACGACGCGTCGTCGCCGGAGCTGGTGCAGCCGGATGTCTGGATTCTGATGGGTGGCATAGCGATTGCGACGTTGGCCGGTGATCATCTGCATCGCATCCTGATACCTGGGCCGATCGCCGACGGTGTGCGTGCGGTGACGATAGTGACGTGGATCGTGGCGACGGTGTGGATCCCGGTGCTTCTTGTTGTCGTTGTGCGACGATCGGTGGGTTTGGGTTGGCCCGCGGTCTTTCCGCTCGGGATGTACTCGTCGGCGACGTATGCGATGGCGGTGGAAACCGGTTGGCGGTGGTTCGTCGCGGTGTCGCTGACGTTCTTCGGGATCGCGTTGGCGGCGTGGCTCGTCGTCGCCGGGGACGCTTTTTTGCGATTTCGGCGTGCTAGGTCTCGCTCAGCGTGACTTAACACGCCGAAATCGCCGTACGAATGATGCTGAGCACTCGTTGGGGATGCTCGGTGAGGTCCAGCCAGGTGAACCGCAACACCTGCCAGCCCAGTAGCGCGATGTCGTTCTGCCGCTCGCGGTCGATCTGAAAGTCGGCGGCCTGGCTGTGATATGCCCACCCATCGACTTCGATCGCGACCCGGTGCGCCGCGAAGGCCACGTCGATCGTGTACCCGCCGACGCGGTAGTTCGCCTGCCAGCCGTCGATGCGTGCGGCGCGCAGGAGCTTCAGGAGAAGGCGTTCGGCTTGCGACCGGGCGCCGTCGGCGGCGGCCTGAAGCATTCGTCGTGCTGCCGGTGAGCCGTAGCGGCCCTTGTTGCGGAGATGTGCGCGCCAGAGGTCGCGTAGTTCGGCGTCGCGCTGCAGCGCTGCGTCCATCAGCTTGGCGCCACCACCCCGTCGGACGGCCGCCTCGACGATCGTCAGTGCCGGTGCGGTCACCCGCAGTCCGTTGTGCACGACGACGTCTGCAGGATTGAGGTCGCGGCGGCGAACGACCGAGCCGTCGTGGCAGCGGCCGTTGCTATCGCGTGGCACCGTCACCTCGACGATGTCGGGTGCGAACCGGGTGAGGCCGTGCCACCACGCTGCGGCCAAGCCGCTGCCTACGGCGCGGTCGCCGTAACCCCAGACGGCTGCGCGTATTCGCGCCGCGTTGGTGAAGTCCCTGTCGTCGGCGAAGTACACCCGGCGAGAGCACCGCACCCACTTACCGGCCGTCACGCGACGGCTCACAGCCTGTTTGGTGAGGCCCGCCGACCTCGCTTGCGCCAGCGTGATGACGCCGTCGTGGCGGCGTAGGTATTCCTCGAGCATGCGTAAAGGACGTCGACCGCGGGGTCGTCGGTTCCCTCGATTGCGGATTCGGCGTGCAGAGTCACGCTCAGCGAGACTTAGCACGCCGAAATCGCAGAGAAACTAGCGGCGCACCCCCGCCGCGCGTAACTCCAGCGCCGCAAGTCCGCGTATTGCCGTCGCATCGTGACCGCGCCACGCGCCGACGGGGTCGGGATGGATCGCCACCAGCTTGCCGAGTGGTCGGTTGGCGAGTGCCCGCATCGCGAGCAGCTGCTCGCCGGCGGGTGTCCGGGCCAGCGTGATCGCAATCCACTTACGGCGGAAGAACCGGATGCGAAGGAAGAGCCACGGCATCGCGACGAACAGAATCGGCGGCGCGGCCACCGCCAACGCCAGCACCCACGCCAGCCACGACGCCGTCGAATCCAGGCTCTGCCCGGCGCCGGCGATGTCCAGCGCGGCTTCCGCCGCCGCGCGCAGCGGCCTGGCCAGCGAGTCGCCGACGAGCGGGAAGTCGTCAGTGCTGTCGCCTGCCGAGTTGAGGTTGTCGGCGACGCCGTTGGCGCCGGTCTGCACCCGACGGCCCACTTCGGCGATCGTCGAGACCGCGGCATGCACCGCCATCCCGACCAACACCCAGATCGCCGTCCAGGTGATCACGACGGCATCGCTGATCAACTGGGCCAACAGACGGGACGGCGTGGTGGCATAAGGGAGAAACCGCGAACTCATGGACCAGATGCTGCCCGATAAGCTGGCCCGATGCGCCCAGCTCTGTCCGACTACCAACATCTGGCCAGTGGCAAGGTCCGCGAGCTGTACCGGATCGACGACGGACACCTGCTGTTCGTCGCCACCGATCGCATCTCGGCCTTCGACTACATCCTCGACAGCCAGATTCCCGACAAGGGTCGCATTCTGACCGCCATGAGCGTGTTCTTCTTCGACTATGTCGAGGCGCCCAACCACCTGGCTGGCCCACCCGACGACCCGCGCATCCCCGAGGAAGTGCTGGGTCGCGCGCTGGTGGTGGAGGAACTCGAGATGATGCCCGTCGAGGCGGTCGCGCGCGGCTACCTCACCGGCTCCGGGCTGATCGACTACCAGAAGACGGGCAAGGTGTGCGGCATCGCGCTGCCGCCCGGCCTGGTCGAGGCCAGCAAGTTCGACGAGCCGTTGTTCACCCCGGCGACCAAAGCCGAACTAGGCGCCCACGACGAGAACATCTCGTTCGACGACGTGATCGAGATGGTGGGCGCGGTGCGGGCCAACCAACTGCGCGAGCTCACCCTGAAGACCTACATCCAGGGCGCCGACCACGCGCTGACCAAAGGCATCATCGTTGCCGACACCAAGTTCGAGTTCGGCGTCGACAAGGACGGCAACCTTCGACTCGCCGACGAGATCTTCACACCGGACTCCAGCAGGTACTGGCGCGCCGACGACTATCAGGAAGGCGTCGTGCAGAACAGCTTCGACAAACAGTTCGTCCGCAACTGGTTGATCGGCCAGGAGTCCGGCTGGGACCGCAACGGGGACACCCCGCCACCGCCGCTGCCCGCCGACATCATCGAAGCGACTCGGGCGCGTTATATCGAGGCCTACGAACGCATCTCGGGCCTGAAGTTCGAGAACTGGATCGGAGCGAGTGCGTGAAGTCGCCTGGATCGAATGTCGGCGCAGTGGCGCCTCCGGTCGCCAAGCGGGTTGACCATCGCCGGGAGTATCACGGCGACGTCTTCGTCGACCCCTACGAATGGCTACGCGACAAATCCGACCCCGACGTGATCGCGTACCTCGAGGCCGAGAACGCCTACACCGAGAACGCCACCGCGGCACTTGCACCATTGCGGCAGAAGATCTTCGACGAGATCAAGGCGCGCACCAAGGAGACCGACCTGTCGGTGCCGACCCGTCGCGGCGACTGGTGGTATTACGGCCGCAGCTTCGAGGGCAAGCAGTACAACGTGCATTGCCGTTGCCCTGTCGCCGATGTCGGCGATTGGGTGCCACCGAAATTCGACGAGCAGACCGAGATTCCGGGCGAGCAGATCCTCATCGACGAGAACGCCGAGGCCGAGGGCCACGACTTCTTCGCGTTGGGCGCCGCGTCGGTGAGTCTGGACGGGAACATCATCGCCTTCTCGGTCGACACCAAGGGTGACGAGCGATACACCCTGCGGTTCAAGGACTTACGTACCGACCAGATGTACGACGACGAGATCGTCGGCATCGCCGCTGGTGTGACGTGGGCCGCCGACAACCGCACCGTCTACTACACGACGGTGGACGACGCGTGGCGCCCCGACACCGTCTGGCGGCATCGCATCGGCTCCGGTCTACCCGCCCAGCAGGTGTACCACGAACCCGACGAGAAATTCTGGTTGGCGGTGGGGCGCACCCGCAGCGACAAGTTCATCCTGATCGCGGCGGGTTCCGCCGTCACCTCCGAGGTCCGCTACGGCGACGCCGCCGACGCGCAAGCGGAGTTCACCCCGGTGTGGCCACGACGCGAACTCGTCGAGTACTCGGTGGAACACGCCATCGTCGGCGGTGAGGACCGATTCCTGATCCTGCACAACGACGGCGCCGAGAACTTCACGCTCGTCGAGGCGCCGGTGGCCGACCCGACCTCCTTCCGCACCCTGATCGAGCACCGCGACGACGTGCGGCTCGACTCCGTCGACGCATTCGAAGGGCATCTGGTCGTCGGCTATCGCAGTGAGGCGCTGCCCAAGATCCAGCTCTGGCCCGTCGTGAATACGGGGGCCAACGGCACCTACGGCCATCCCGAGGACCTCACCTTCGAATCCGAACTGATGTCGGCGGGCCTGGCCGGAAACCCGAACTGGAGCTCACCGAAGCTGCGGATCGGCGCCACCTCGTTCGTCATTCCGGTGCGGATCTACGACGTCGACCTGGCCTCGGGTGAGCGCACACTGCTGCGCGAACAACCGGTGCTCGGCGACTACCGGCCCGAGGACTATGTGGAGCGTCGCGACTGGGCTGTCGCCTCCGACGGCGCCCGCGTGCCGATTTCGATCGTCCACCGCATCGGCCTGCAGTACCCGGCCCCGCTGATGTTGTACGGCTACGGGGCCTACGAGTCGTGTGAGGACCCGCGGTTCTCCATCGCGCGGTTGTCGCTGCTCGACCGCGGCGTGGTGTTCGCGGTCGCCCATGTCCGTGGCGGCGGGGAGCTCGGCAGGCCCTGGTACGAACACGGGAAGCTACTCGAGAAGAAGAACACCTTCACCGACTTCATCGCCGTCGCACAGCATCTCGTCGACACCGACATCACACGGCCGGAGAACATGGTCGCCTACGGCGGCAGCGCCGGTGGTCTGCTCGTCGGGGCCGTCACCAACATGGCCCCGGAGCTCTTCGCGGGTGTGCTGGCCCTGGTGCCCTTCGTCGATCCCCTGACCACCATCCTCGACCCGTCATTGCCCCTGACGGTCACCGAGTGGGACGAGTGGGGAAACCCCCTGCAGGACAAGGACGTCTACGACTACATGAAGTCCTACTCGCCGTACGAGAACGTCGAAGCGAAGAACTACCCGCCGATCCTTGCCATGACGTCGTTGAACGACACCCGGGTGCTGTACGTCGAACCGGCGAAATGGGTTGCCGCGCTGAGGCACACCACGGGCGGCGCACCCTCGGTGCTGCTCAAGACCGAGATGAACGCCGGCCATGGTGGCATCAGCGGACGCTACGAACGGTGGAAAGAGACGGCGTTCCAGTACGCGTGGTTACTGGATGCCGCCAAAGCCGACCACGAGGGCGGCGGCGCCTAGGTAGACGACCTCCTCGACCGCGCGTCGATCGAGCCGCGTGGTCATGGATTTCGGCGGGTTGGGCATCCGCGCCGCATACACGTTCGCCGGGAACATGGCGAGCATCAACACGAACAGGTACACCGCCGCGGCGACCCGTGTCGGCGGATAGAGCAGCCCCGCCGCGCCCGCCAGTTCCAGTACGCCGGTGATGCTGACGAGCAGACCGCGGGCCGGCAGCTGCGGCGGGACGATCGCGATCATGTCGCGTCGCAGCGGATTGACGAAGTGCGCGACACCGGTCAGCACGAACATCGCTGCGAGACCGACCGCGATCGCGGACGGCCAGCTGTTGCTGTAGTCCACGCCGAGCCAACCGGCCAGGCGTGCGGCGAGCGTGCCGAGCACGAGAGTGACGATGACTGCCATGACAACTCCAATCTAGACAGTGACAAGATGGAACGTAGGTAACAATCTAGCCACTGTCAAGATTCCCGGTTATGATGGCCACATGAGCAGGGCTTCCTATCACCACGGCGACCTGAAGGCCGTCATCCTGGCGCAGGCCGCCGAACTCGTGGCCCAGCGCGGCGCCGACGGCATCTCGCTACGGGAATTGGCCAGGGAAGCCGGGGTGTCTCACGCGGCGCCTGCGCATCACTTCACCGATCGTCGCGGCCTCTTCACCGCGCTGTCGACCCAGGGCTGGCGACTACTGGCCGAGGCCCTGAAAGGGGCCAGACCGGATTTCGTCGAGGCGGCTCTGGCGTACGTCCGGTTCGCGCTCGACCATCCCGGGCACTACGCCGTGATGTTCGACCGTTCGCTCGTCGATCCCGACGACCCCGAGCTGATCGCGGCGCAGGAGGCGGCGGGTGCAGAACTGAGACAGGGCGTCGGCACTTTGAACGACGCGCGCGCGGAGAAGGATCCTCAAGCCGCGGCGCTGGCGGCGTGGTCTCTGGTGCACGGCTTTTCGCTGCTGTGGCTGAACGGCAACATTCCAGCGATCGACACCGACGGCGACCCGATGGGGACTGTGCACCGTGTCGCGGGGATGCTGTTCAAGACGCGGTAGCGTGCCACCTATGACCGATACTTCCCTCACCGATATCCCACTGACCACTCTCGACGGTCAACCGACCACGCTCGGCCAACTCGCCGACGGCGCCGCACTGGTGGTCAACGTCGCCTCGAAATGTGGTCTCACGCCGCAGTACACCGCGCTGGAGAAGTTGGCCAAGGACTACCGGGACCGCGGTCTGACGGTCATCGGTGTGCCATGCAATCAGTTCATGGGGCAGGAGCCGGGTTCGGCCGAGGAGATCGCCGAGTTCTGCTCGACCACGTACGGGGTGACGTTCCCGCTGCTGGAAAAGACCGATGTCAACGGTGAGAACCGGCACCCCCTCTATGCCGAGTTGACCAAGACGGCCGATGACGCGGGCGAAGCCGGCGACATCCAGTGGAACTTCGAGAAGTTTCTGTTGGCGCCGGGCGGCAAGGTGGTCAAGCGGATCCGGCCGCGGACCGAGCCGGATGCCCCCGAAATGATCGCGGCCATCGAAGAAGTCCTGCCGCGATAGCCGAAAAGACAACTGCAGTACCGGTGTTGGACATCGTCTCGACACCTGACGTTGCCACCATGAGGGTGTGGCTGGACAACTGATCGTCTCGGTCTCCGGCATCAGCGACCGCACCATGCCCGAGGTCGAGGACTTCTGCGGCCAGCTCCGCGTGCGCGGGGTGCCGGTGTCGTTTCTGGTGGCGCCGAGGATCAAGGGCGGGTACCGACTCGACGGGGATGCCGCGACGGTCGGATGGCTTGCCGCTCGCCGCGACGCGGGCGACGCCATTGTGCTGCACGGTTTCGACGAGGCGGCCACCAAGAAGCGACGTGGCGAGTTCGCGACTCTGCCTGCGCACGAGGCCAATCTGCGGCTGATGGCCGCGGACCGGGTGATGGAACATGTGGGGCTGCGCACGCGCTTGTTCGCCGCACCGGGGTGGACGCTGTCGCCGGGAACGGTCACGGCGCTGCCCCGCAACGGCTTTCGGGTAGCGGCGGCACTGACCGAGATCATGGACCTGGTGCGCCATACGGCGGTCCGCGCCAGGGTGCTCGGCATCGGCGAGGGGTTTCTCAGTGAGCCCTGGTGGTGCCGCACGCTCGTGCTCTCAGCCGAACGAACAGCTCGACGCGGCGGCATCGTGCGCGTCGCCGTCGCGGCCCGTCACCTGCGCAGGCCCGGACCCCGCCAGGCGATGCTCGACGCCGTCGACCTTGCGCTGATGCGCCGGTGCACACCAGCGGTGTACCGATGGACCCCTTCCAGCGCATTGACAGACGCCGCATAGGCGCCGCCCGCTAACGTGGCGGCCATGGCAGACGCTGATGTCATTGTCGTGGGGGCGGGTCTGGCCGGACTGGTCGCCGCATGTGAACTCGCCGAACGCGGGCGGAAGGTTCTGATCGTCGACCAGGAGAACGCCAACAACGTCGGAGGCCAGGCGTACTGGTCGTTCGGGGGGCTGTTCTTCGTCGACAGCCCCGAACAGCGTCGGCTGGGTATCCGCGACAGCCACGAACTGGCGCTGCAGGACTGGCTCGGCTCGGCGGGATTCGACCGGCCCGAGGACCACTGGCCGAAGCAGTGGGCGCATGCCTACGTCGACTTCGCGGCGGGGGAGAAGCGCGGTTGGCTGCACGAGCGGGGGCTCAAGACCTTCCCGGTGGTCGGATGGGCCGAGCGCGGCGGCTACGACGCGCGCGGACACGGCAACTCGGTGCCGCGGTTCCACATCAGTTGGGGCACCGGCCCCGCGATCGTCGAGGTCTTCGCCCGTCGCCTGCGTGACAACGCCAAGGTCCGGTTCGAACACCGCCGTCGTGTCGACGAGCTGATCGCCGAGGACGGCGCCGCCGTCGGGGTCCGCGGCGCGGTGCTGGAGCCGTCGAACGAGCCGCGGGGTGTGGCGTCATCGCGAAACACCGTCGGCGAGTTCGAGTTCCGGGCGCAAGCGGTGATCGTCGCCAGCGGGGGGATCGGTGGTAACCACGACGTCGTCCGGCAGAACTGGCCCAAGCGGATGGGCCGGGTGCCCGAACAGCTGCTGAGCGGAGTGCCCGCACACGTCGACGGACGGATGATCGGTATCACCGAGTCGGCGGGGGCGCGGGTGATCAACAGCGACCGGATGTGGCATTACACCGAGGGCATCACCAACTACGACCCGATCTGGCCGCTGCATGGCATTCGGATCATTCCGGGCCCGTCGTCGATGTGGCTCGACGCCACCGGAAAACGCTTGCCGCCACCGCTTTATCCCGGTTTCGACACGCTCGGGACATTGGAGTACATCGCCCAGACAGGTCATGACTACACGTGGTATGTGCTCAACGCGCGCATCATCGAGAAGGAGTTCGGCCTTTCGGGGCAGGAGCAGAACCCGGATCTGACGGAGCGCAGCGTGCGTCAGGTGCTGGCCCGCGTCCGGCCGGGCCCGCCGCCGCCCGTGCAGGCGTTCATCGACAAGGGTGTCGACTTCGTGACGGCGAACTCCTTGCGCGAGTTGGTATCCAAGATGAACGCGGTGCCCGACGTCGAGCCTCTCGACTACGACCAAGTCGAAGCCGAGGTCACCGCCCGCGACCGTGAGGTCGTCAACAAGTACACCAAGGACAGCCAGATCACCGCCATCCGCGGGGCGCGGGCATTCCTGTCAGACAGGATCAGCCGCGTCGTGGCTCCGCACCCGATCACCGACCCAAAGGCCGGCCCGCTGATCGCGGTCAAGTTGCACATCCTCACCCGGAAGTCGTTGGGCGGCTTGGAAACCGACCTCGAGTCGAGAGCGCTGCGGCGTGACGGATCGGTGTTCAGCGGACTGTATGCCGCGGGGGAGGCCGCCGGGTTCGGCGGCGGCGGCGTGCACGGTTACCGCTCGCTGGAGGGCACATTCCTGGGTGGGTGCGTGTTCTCGGGGCGCGCGGCGGGTCGGGCGGCGGCACGGGATACCGCATAGGCACGGGGTGGGCTCAACAGACGCAAAGGGTCCCGACACGCCGGAGAAACAAAGAACTTTGCGTCTGGTCGCGGATTAGAAGTCCGTGCCGTTCTCTTCCTCGAGCACCTGGAAGTCGGTATCGGTCATCTCTTCCAGTCGGCCGTAGAAGATTCCGCGCGCATCGGGATTGACGAAGCCCTGATGGATGGGAACCGCATGCGTCGGAGCCACCGCGCGCAGATAGTCCACCGCCTCCGAGACTTTCATCCACGGTGCGGCGGCAGGCGTCGCGAGCACATCGACCGGCTCGGCGGGAACGAAGAGGGCATCACCGGGATGCATGAGTCGCGCAGCATGGCTGCCGTCGCCGACGAGATACGAAATGTTGTCTATCACAGGGATTTCGGGGTGAATCACCGCGTGACGACCGCCCGTTCCCCGCACCGTGAGGTGTCCGACGCTGAATTCGTCGCCGGCGTGCACCGCCTGCCATGAACCGCCGAGTTGCGCCGCGGTCTGCGGATCGGCATAAAGCGCCGCCTGCGGATTGCCGTCCAGGAGAGCGGGTAGGCGCGACGTATCGGCGTGGTCGGGATGCTGATGGGTGATCAGGATGGCGGACAAGCCGGTGATGCCCTCGAATCCGTGGGAGAACACACCAGGATCGAACAGAATCGTGGTCTCGTTGGCGGAATCGTCACGAAAGTTCGCGAGTAGGCAGGAATGGCCGAAATGCGTCAATTGCATGCCTATATTGTGCGCGCAGGGATTCCCCAGGGGGTACTTCGGACGTGCGATTGTTGCTGGCGCTGGCCGTCGCCACATACGGGTTGGTCATCGCCCCAGGCACGTCGGCCACGGCCGTGCCCGGTGTCTGCCCGCCGATCTGCGACGCGGTCCCCGACGGAGCGTGGATCGAGCCCACCGCGGTGCCGCTCTACGACGTCTACCACTGGCCGGGCCTGGCCGGTCTCGCCGTCAGTGCGCCCGCGCCGCGGTTCACCTTCGAGGAGATCTGCATATCGCCGCCGATCATCGGCGACGCCAGGAACTATGCCGTCGCCGCGCAGGCGACAGTGCCCAAACCGCCCGGCCAGTGGCAGCTGCGGGCACAGATCGTGCACTGGCGCGGGGATACGGCGCATTTCGGACCGACCGCAGCGGCGACCGTCGAACAGGCCAGGACCCGGCTGCGGGACTGCCAGCTCACCGCGCCGCTGGCGTCCCCGTCGATCACCACCAGCGATCCGTTGCGCCTGGCCGCGGTGATCAGCATCCCCGGTCAGCGGGTGATCCACCAGTACCTGCTGGCCGACCCGTCCAGCAGCACCGTCGTCGAACTGGCGATGTGGTCTACGCTGCCGCCGCTGGTGCCCTGGCCTGCGGTGCCCGACCGGCAGGTGCTCGACGCGATGGCCGCCCCGCTCTGCGATGTGTATCTCGGTTCGTGCCGGTGAGGCGTGCCGGTCGAACCCGCAGGTAGAGTGATCGCGTGGCAAGGGTGGTGGTGAATGTAATGCCCAAGGCCGAGATCCTCGATCCGCAGGGGCAGGCGATCGTCGGCGCACTGGGACGTCTCGGCTTCGGAGGCGTCTCAGATGTGCGGCAGGGTAAGCGATTTGAGCTCGAGGTCGACGACAGCATCGACGACGACCAGCTCGCCGAAATTGCCGAATCGCTGTTGGCGAACACCGTCATCGAGGACTGGAGCGTGAGCCGGGAGCCGGCGGAGAACGAGTCATGAGCGCCCGAGTGGGCGTCATCACATTTCCTGGCACACTCGACGACGTCGACGCCGCCAGGGCGGTCCGATTGGCGGGCGGGGAAGCCGTCAGCCTCTGGCACGCCGACGCCGACCTCAAGCGGGTTGACGCGGTCGTGGTGCCCGGCGGGTTCTCCTACGGCGATTACCTGCGCACCGGGGCCATCGCGAAATTCGCTCCGGTGATGGGCGAGGTCATCCGCGCCGCCGCACAGGGGCTGCCGGTGTTGGGTATTTGCAACGGTTTTCAGATCCTGTGTGAGGCGGGCCTGCTGCCGGGCGCGCTGACGCGTAACGCCGGCCTGCACTTCGTCTGCCGGGATCTGTGGCTGGAGGTGGTGTCGAACTCGAGCGCGTGGACCTCGCGCTACGAGGTGGGTGCCGACCTGCTGGTGCCGTTGAAATCGGGCGAGGGCCGGTACGTCGCCAGCGAGGCCGTGCTCGACAAGCTCGAGGGTGAGGGCCGGGTGGTCTTCCGGTACCGCGACAACCCCAACGGTTCGATGCGCGACATCGCGGGAATCGCGTCAGCCAACGGCCGGGTGGTCGGTCTCATGCCACACCCCGAGCACGCCACCGAAGCGCTGACCGGCCCGTCGGACGATGGGCTCGGCCTGTTCTACTCCGCCCTCGACCTGGTGCTGGCCGCCTAGGCCACGGGTCGGATCGCCGGCGCTCCGCCACCGACCTGCAGCACGGCGCCGTTGATGTAGCTGGCCGCGGGTGAGGCGAGGAACGCCACGGCTCGCGCGATCTCCTCGGGTTCGCCGAGCCGCTTCATCGCCGTCGTGCGGGCAACACCGTCGATGAAGTCACCGAGCTCCGCCGTCCCTTCCGTCCGCACCGGCCCCGGAGCAACGGCGTTGACCCGGACCCCGGTTTCGCCGAACTCGTCGGCCCAGTGCTTGGTCAGCAGATCGAGCGACGCCTTGCTGGCGCCGTAGATGCCCGCGCCGGCGGCGGGGGTGGTGGCGGCCAGGGTGCTGACGTTGACGACCGCACCGTGGCCGCGCTCGATCATGCCCGGAACCAGCTGCTGAACCAGGATGTACGGGGCACGCACGTTGGTGTCGAAGTGGAAGTCGAAGTCGGTGTCCACCGTCTCGAACGTCGGAGCCATCGTGTACACGCCGGCGTTGTTGACCAGGACGTCCACCGGCCCGGCCTCGGCCGCCAGCCGCCGGACGTCGCCGGGATCGCCCAGATCCGCGCCGACGAATCGCGCCTTGCCGCCGTTGTTCTCGATCTCCGTGACGACCTTGGCGCCGCGCTCGGCGTTGCGGCCGTGCACGATCACCTCGGCTCCCTCACGCGCGAGTTCGACCGCGATCGCGCGGCCGATGCCTGCGGTCGCCCCGGTCACCAGTGCGGTGCTGCCTGTGAAGACGTTGCTCATACACCGCAAAAGTCCTATTCCAGACTGTTTATTCCATAACGTGACTTACGGGGTCAGTGCGACCGACGCCTCCGCGGTGTAGCACAGGAACGTCAACGTCTCCTGCAGGTACAGCTGGACGGTTCCGGCGTCGTGGGAGAGATAGCCGATCGACACATCGGTGCCCAGCTGCAGGTCGAAATCGCCGCCGCGGGTGGACAACACGAACGCGCCGTCGATGGCGGGCGCCCAGATGATGTCGCCGTCCACCAGCCGGTTGAGGTGCTCGCGGATCGGATAGCCGTGCTGGGTGGTCTCGCTGACCTTGGTGTACACGTCGGCCGACAGCAGCACCGAATACGGACCGGCGACACCGGCGAGCCGCAGCTCCGACAGTGCCTGGGAGATGACGTCGGGGATGTCGCGGGCGTCGTCGGGTAATGCCAGCGAAGGATTGTTGCTGCAGGCGCGGATGCCCTCGATGGACGCGGCATCGTAGCCCTCGAAGATCGCCCGGTCCTCGACGAACGCCAGCTTCTTGGCGGCATCCTTGACGGGATCCCAGTCGGAGTCCTGCGAGCCCCGCTCGACGTCGTCGATGTCGGTGCGGTTCAGCGTGAACGGAACCCGCAGCCGGACCAACGGCTTGCTTTCGCGCAGATGAGCCACGACGCCGTCGGCCGGCGGTGCGGTATCGCGCAGGTGGCCGGTGCTGATGGCCGCGGTCACCGGGCCCCCCGGCTCGCTGACATCGACGACGCGACGTCCGGCAATGTGCCGCTTGAACGTGCGCGTCGCCTCCAACTCGATTTCTTCCCAAGCGGATTCGGTGATCGGAGCGAGCTCGCGATACAGGTTGTTCATCAACGGATTCCTTTCAGGCTGCCGATGCGCAACGAACCGTCCCGGATGGGCACGTCGGCGGGCTGGTCATCTTCGTCGTCTGCTGCCGGTTCTGTATCCGGCAGCGGTGGCGGGTTGTTGAGGAAATCGACGATCGGCGTGAAGAACTTGCCGCCGGTCACCGCGGTGGAGAACTCGAGGATGTGGTCGGTGTTGCCCGGCGGGTCGCCGATGAACATGTTGGACAGCATCTTCTCGGTGACCGCCGCTGTGCGGGAGTAGCCGATGAAATACGTTCCGTACACGCCCTTTCCGACCTCGCCGAACGGCATGTTGTGCCGCACGATCTTGAGTTCGGTGCCGTCCTCGTCCTCGATGACGTTCAGCGCGATGTGGGAGTTCGCCGGTTTGACGTCGTCGGCCATCTCGATGTCCTCGAGCTTGGTTCGGCCGATCACCAGTTCCTGCTCGGTCACCGTCAGCGCGTCCCACGCCGACATGTCATGCAGGTACTTCTGCACGTGGACGTAGCAGCCGCCGGCGAAATCGGGGTCCTCGTCGCCGATCTCGGTGGCGGACACCGCAAGTGGGCCGTCGGGGTTCTCCGTACCGTCGACGAAGCCGAGCAGGTCGCGGTTGTCGAAGAAGCGGAAGCCGTGGGTTTCGTCGACGACGGTGACCGCGCCGAGCGCCTTGACGATGCGGCCCGCCAATTCGAAGCACATGTCCAGCGAGTTGGCCTTGATGTGGAACAACAAATCGCCGGGGGTCGACGGCGCGTGATGACGTCCGCCCTTCAACTCGATGAAAGGCGTCAGCTCTGCAGGCTTCGGGCCTGAGAACAGCCGGTCCCAGGCGTCGGAGCCGATCGACGTCACTACCGACAGCTTCTTGTCGGGGTCGCGAAACCCGACCGCGCGCACCAGGCCGGCGATGTCGGGCAGCCCGTCGTGCACGGCCGCATCGCCGCCCTCGTCGATGGTCACCACCAGGAAGATGGCTGCAGGTGTGAGCGGCGCTGTCACCGGCTGTGGCAGTGGGGCGGGCACCGTTCGACCCTAATTCAAGATCCTGGGCGATGATCGGAGAAGATGAAGAACCATGTCGGCAAGTCCAGCGGGCCTGTGTGAGTTCATCGATGCGTCGCCGTCGCCGTTTCACGTCTGCGAGACCGCGTCAGACCGGTTGCGCGCGGTGGGTTTCACGGAGCTCTCGGAGGGCGAGGCGTGGCCCGGTCAGGGTCGGTTCTTCACCGTGCGCGCGGGCTCGCTGGTCGCCTGGCAGTCCGCCGACCCCGACAGTCCGTTCCGGATCGTCGGTGCCCACACCGACAGTCCGAACCTGCGCGTCAAACAACACCCGGACCGGTTCGTGTCGGGCTGGCAGGTGGTCGCGCTGCAGCCCTACGGCGGGGCTTGGCTCAACTCGTGGCTGGACCGCGACCTCGGCATCAGCGGACGGCTGTCCGTCAGGACGGGGAACGCGATCGACCACCGGCTGATCCGCATCGACGACCCGATCCTGCGTGTGCCGCAGCTGGCGATCCATCTCGCCGAGGACCGCAAGTCGGTGTCGCTGGACCCGCAGCGCCACGTCAACGCCGTGTGGGGCGTCGGCAGCGGGACCCGGTCCTTCCTCGGCTACGTGGCCGAGCGGGCCGGGGTGGACGTCGCCGATGTGCTCGGCGCGGACCTGATGACCCACGACCTCGCGCCGTCGCGGCTCACGGGGGCCGGACAGGAACTGCTCAGTGCGCCGCGGTTGGACAACCAGGCGACCTGCTACGCAGGTCTGGAGGGTTTCCTGGCGGCCGAGCCGGGTCGCTATACCCCGGTGCTGGCGTTGTTCGATCACGAGGAGGTCGGTTCGCAGTCCGATCACGGTGCGCAGTCCGAACTGTTGCTCACTGTGCTGGAGCGCATCACGCTGGCCGCGGGGGGCGGCCGGGAGGAGTTTCTGCGACGGCTTCCCGGATCGATGGTGGCGTCGGGAGATATGGCCCATGCCACGCACCCGAACTTACCCCGAGCGCCACGAACCGGGCCACCTCATCGAGGTGAACGCCGGCCCGGTGCTGAAGGTGCAGCCGAACCTGCGCTACGCCACCGACGGCCGGACCGCGGCCGCGTTCGCGCTGGCGTGCGACCAGGCGGGTGTCGCGCTGCAGCGCTACGAGCACCGGGCCGATCTGCCGTGCGGGTCCACCATCGGCCCGATGACCTCGGCGCGCACCGGCATTCCGACAGTCGATGTCGGTGCGGCCCAACTGGCCATGCATTCGGCGCGTGAGGTCATGGGTGCCGACGACGTCGCGGCCTACTCGGCAGCGTTGGGCGCGTTCCTGGCGCCGGCCTGATTCACTCCAGGGTCGACTCCTGAATCGACACGGTCGTAACGGATGACGTTCTCCACGACGATGCCGTCGCGGCTGCGCACCCGGTCGAGACCACGGATCGCAATCGGACCGTCCGGTCCGGTGCCGCGGCCGACGTAGTGCAGGTACACGAGCTGTTCGCCGGGGGTTTGGCCGTCGACGGTGGCGCTGTCGACGAGCTGCAGCCGCAGGTCGGGTACCTTGGTGATGAGTTCGACGATCTTCGCGGTGTACGCGTCGCGGCCGCGCACCGGCGTCGGCTCGCCCTGCCAGTAGCCGACGATGTCGTCGGCCAGGATGTCGCCGATACGTGACTCGGCGGGCGCGGCCCAGAAGGCCGCCCACATCTCGGCGCTGAACTTGAGTGGGGTTTGGGTTTCGGTCATGGCCCAAGCCTGCGGGCGATTGCGGGGCCGCTCAATTACGTGCGACGTAAGCGCATTTGTCACCGGACCGGCCTAGGGTCAGCGGCATGGCACTCAAGGTGGAGATGATCACGTTCGATTGCGTCGACCCTGACGCCCTCGCCGACTGGTGGGCGCGCGCCGCGGGTGGCGACGTGAATGCCGTCGCACCAGGCGAATTCGTCATGGTCTCCAGTGAAGGGCGACCCGCGCTGGGCTTCCAGCGGGTACCCGATCCGACGCCGGGGAAGAACAAGGTCCATCTGGACTTCCACGCCGCCGACAAGGAGGCGGAAGTGGCCCGGCTGGTCGGCCTCGGTGCACGGGAGACCGGGCGGAACAGTTTCGGAGAGGACTTCGAGTGGGTCGTGATGGCCGACCCCGAGGGCAACGCGTTCTGCGTCGCAGGGGGCTGACCTCGACGGCGAGAAACGTGCTTCGGCCCGAGTGAGGGCTGTTTCGCTGGAAAGATCGCTCGCGTGCTGGTCTCGCTGATCGCCGTGTCGGTCGTGGTGGCCGCCTGGGCGCTCGGCGCCAAGCGACTGGAGCGGTGGCGGGTGACCGCGCCGATGATTCTGGTGCTCGCGGGCGTGGCCGTCGGCTTCCCCCTCCGCGACGGGCTGGAGTCCTCACTCGATGCCGAAGTCGCCGAGCACATTGCCGAAATCATTCTCGCGGTGCTGCTGTTCCTCGATGCCACCGATGTCCGGGGCGGCCTCTTCGGCACCGAACGGCGCGGCGCGGTGCGGCTGCTGTTCGTCGCGATGCCGCTGAGCCTCGTGGCGTCGGTCCTGCTGGGCGAATGGTTGCTGCCGGGCCTGGACTGGGCGGTGCTGCTCGTCATCGCCTGTGTCGTGGTGCCCATCGATTTCGCGCCGGCGGCGTCCATCCTGCGCGACGGCCGGGTACCCGAGCGGATCCGCAGCGTCCTGAAGGTCGAGAGCGGCTACAACGACGGAATCGTCTCGCCGGTGTTCATCTTCGCGCTCGTGCTCGCCGGCGACGACTCGCGCGGTGTGACGCCACTGCAAGCGCTGAGTTCGGCGCTGCCGCAAGCGATCAAGGCCATCATCGTCGGTCTCGTGGTCGGCGCGGTGCTGGCTGTCGTGGCCAACGCCGCCGAGCGGCGCGATCTGATGACCGACCAGTCGAAGCGGCTCATCCTGGTCACCGCACCGCTGATGTCGTACGGGCTGAGCGTGGCGGTGTCCGGCAGCGGGTTCGTCTCCGCGTTCGTCTGCGGTATCGCGCTCAACTATCTGCGGCGCTCGCCGAGCTTCCGCCGCGACCTCGAACTCGTCGACGACGTCGGTGCGCTGCTCACCGCGGCGATGTGGTTCGTCTTCGGCGGCGTGACCGTCCTGGCGCTGTCGTCCGGCGTCCCGGTCGGCATGCTGGTCTTCTGCCTGATGGCCCTGACACTGGTTCGGATGGTGCCGATCCTGGTGGCGCTGATCGGTACGGGATTCTCCTGGCGCGACCGGCTGCTGATCGGCTGGCTGGGCCCGCGCGGCACGACCTCGATCGTGTTCGGTCTGTTGGCGTTCAACGTGCTGGCGGGCGATGCCGCCGACCAAGCGCTTCTGGCCACCGTGGTCGTGGTTCTGGGCAGCGTGGTGCTGCATGGAATCGGCGCGCCCGCGGCTGCGCACGCCCGCGGCGACTCGCAAACTAGACTGACCGCGTGACGTCGGAGCTAACCCACGGCTTGAATGTTCCTGACACCGTCGAACGAGCCGCTGCCACTCCGGACCAACCGCAGCCGCACCGCGAACTGGGCCTCAAGGACGACGAGTACCAGCGCATCCGCGAGATCCTCGGCCGCAGGCCCACCGACGCCGAACTGGCGATGTATTCGGTGATGTGGAGTGAGCACTGCTCTTACAAGTCCTCGAAGGTGCACCTGCGGTACTTCGGTGAGACCACCACCGAGGCGATGCGCGCGGGGATGCTCGCCGGTATCGGTGAGAACGCCGGCGTGGTGGACATCGGCGACGGGTGGGCGGCCACCTTCAAGGTCGAGTCCCACAACCACCCGTCCTACATCGAGCCCTACCAGGGCGCGGCCACCGGTGTCGGCGGCATCGTGCGCGACATCATGGCCATGGGCGCCCGCCCGGTGGCGGTGATGGACCAGCTGCGCTTCGGTGCGGCGGACGCACCCGACACCCGCCGCGTCGTCGACGGCGTCGTGCGCGGCATCGGCGGCTACGGCAACTCGCTCGGGCTGCCCAACATCGGCGGTGAGACGGTGTTCGACGCCTCCTATGCCGGCAATCCGTTGGTCAACGCACTCTGCGTCGGGGTGCTGCGCAGAGAGGATCTGCACCTGGCGTTCGCGTCGGGCACCGGCAACAAGATCATCCTGTTCGGGGCGCGTACCGGGCTCGACGGCATCGGCGGCGTGTCGGTGCTGGCGTCGGACACCTTCGGGGGCGACGAGAGCGGGGCCCCGGGGCGCAAGAAGCTGCCTTCGGTGCAGGTCGGTGACCCGTTCATGGAGAAGGTGCTCATCGAGTGCTGCCTCGAGCTGTACGCCAAGAAGCTGGTCGTCGGCATCCAGGACCTCGGCGGTGCCGGATTGTCCTGCGCCACATCCGAACTCGCATCGGCGGGCGACGGCGGTATGCGGATCGAGCTGGATGCCGTGCCGCTGCGTGCGGAGAACATGACGCCGGCGGAGATCCTGTCGAGCGAATCGCAGGAACGCATGTGCGCCGTCGTCACACCGGAGAACGTCGAAGCGTTCATGGAGGTGTGCCGCAAGTGGGACGTGCTGGCCACCGTCATCGGTGAGGTCACCGACGGCGACCGACTCGAAATCACCTGGCACGGCGAAACGGTCGTCGACGTACCGCCGCGCACCGTCGCGCACGAGGGCCCCGTTTACGAGCGCCCCGTGGAGCGGCCAGACACCCAGGACGCGCTGAACGCCGACACCTCCGCGAAGCTACCGCGGCCCTCGACCGGCGACGAACTGCGCGCGACTTTGTTTGCGATGCTTGGCAGTCCGCATCTGTGCAGCCGCGCGTTCATCACCGAGCAGTACGACCGCTACGTCCGCGGCAACACGGTCCTGGCCGAGCATGCCGACGGCGGCGTGCTGCGCGTGGACGAGGAAACCGGGCGGGGCATCGCGATCTCGACCGATGCGTCCGGCCGCTACACCGCACTCGACCCGTATGCGGGTGCGCAGCTGGCACTGGCCGAGGCGTACCGAAACGTCGCCGTCACCGGCGCCACCCCGGTCGCGGTCACCAACTGCCTCAACTTCGGCTCGCCGGAGGACCCCGGTGTGATGTGGCAGTTCAGCCAGGCGGTGCGCGGGCTCGCCGATGGTTGTGCCGCACTTGGCATTCCGGTCACCGGCGGCAACGTCAGCTTCTATAACCAGACCGGGACCACGCCGATTCTCCCGACGCCGGTCGTCGGTGTGCTGGGTGTCATCGACGACGTGCGACGCCGCATCCCGACCGGACTGGGCACCGAAGCGGGGGAGACGCTGATCCTGCTCGGGGACACGTATGACGAGTTCGACGGTTCGATCTGGGCGCAGGTCACCGCAGACCACCTGGGCGGACTCCCGCCGAAGGTCGATCTGGAACGGGAGAAGCTGCTCGCCGAGGTGTTGACGGCCGCATCGCGGGACGGGTTGGTTTCGGCCGCACACGATCTGTCCGAGGGCGGGCTCATCCAGGCGGTCGTCGAGGCCGCGTTGGCCGGCGAAACCGGTTGCCGCATCGTCATTCCCGAGAACGCCGATCCCTTTGTCACGTTGTTCTCGGAGTCGACGGGCCGCGTTCTGGTCGCGGTGCCGCGGACGGAGGAGAGCCGGTTCGTGGCGATGTGTGAGGCGCGCGGTCTGCCCGCGACCCGCATCGGTGTGGTCGATCCCGGGCCGGAGGCGGGGCAGGCGGCCGTCGAGGTGCAGGGTCTGTTCACCGCCAGTCTGGAGGACCTGCGAAGCACGTCGGAGGGCGTGCTTCCCGGGTTGTTCGGGTGAGTGCGCAGACTCGCAAACGACACCCGCTTTATGTCTGGGCATGGAGCCTGGTCCGCCTCGATTTCGTCGGCGTCGCGTTCGGCGCGCTGTTCTTCTGCCTGTCGCTGACGCCGTCCCTGTTGCCGAGGGACTGGCTGTTCCAGGGGCTCATCGGCGGGCTGAACGCCGCGATCGGCTACGGCATCGGCGTGTTCTCCTGGCGGATGTTCCGCCGCTTCGTGATTGGCCGACGTCGCTGGTGGCCGCCGTCGAAGCGGGTGCAGTACGCGATGAAGACCGTGACGGTGGTGCTGGCGGTCGGGGCATGTGTGCTGATGCTGATCCCCGCCGCCGGATGGCAGCGCCAGGTGTCGGCGGTGGTGGGTATCGAAGGACCGACCACCCTCGGATACCTGCGGACGCTGATCATCGCGGCACTCGTCGGCGCGGCGTGCGTGGGCACCACCCGGGTGCTGATCGACCTGATCAAGCTGATGGCCCGGTACTTGATCCGACGCTGGCGGCTGAACGACGAGGTGGCCCTGTTCATCGGCACGGCGATCGTCGTGGTGCTGGCCATCACGCTGATCAACGGCGTCCTGGTGCGTGGCTTCCTCGCCGGCGCGAACCGAGTGTTCCAGCCGCAGAACTTCACCACGCGGCCCGGCATCGTTCAGCCGCTCGCGCCCGAAAGATCGGGCAGCCCAATGTCTTTCGCACCATGGGACACCCTGGGATATCAAGGCCGCAATTTCGTCGCGACCGGCCCGGACGCCGAGGAGCTGACGCGCATCAACGGCAGGCCCGCCAAGGAGCCCATCCGCGCGTACGTCGGACTGCAGACCGCGGACACCGACGAACAGCGGATGGCGGTGCTGCTCAGCGAACTCGAGCGCACCGGGGCCTTCGACCGCAAGCTGCTGGTGATCATCCCGACCACCGGCACCGGGTGGATCAACCCGGTGGCGGCGCGGTCGCTGGAGATGATGTACAACGGCGACACCGCGCTGGTCGGCTCGCAGTATTCGTATCTGCCGAGTTGGATCTCGTTCCTGGGTGATCAGGAGAAGTCGATGCAGTCCGGCCGGATGATGATCGACGCGATCCACGAACGGTGGGCGAAGCTGCCTCCGGACAAGCGGCCGAAGCTGGTGCTCTACGGCGAGAGTCTCGGGTCGATGGCCGGCCAGGGGGCGTTCGCGTGGCTGCCCGACATCTCCGAGATGGGCTTCTCGTCGGTGCTGTGGGTGGGCCCGCCGAACGCGAGTCCGTTGTGGCGG
Organism: Mycobacterium barrassiae; assembly: GCF_025822765.1. GTDB lineage: Bacteria > Actinomycetota > Actinomycetes > Mycobacteriales > Mycobacteriaceae > Mycobacterium > Mycobacterium barrassiae. Next base: position 160,589 of record NZ_JACKUK010000042.1, read on the forward strand.
GCCATCACGGCGCGCCGCGACCCCGGCACCCCGGAGGTCAGGCCGCGCTACGACAACGGCCGGACCGTGCGCTTCTCCGAGGCGACCGACGCGGATGAGATCGAGGCCGCGGCGGCACCACCGTGGGAGGGCACCCGCGTGATGTTCCTGCAGCATCCTTCCGATCCGGTGGTGTGGTGGTCGCCGGACCTGCTGTTCACCAGACCCGACTGGCTGAAGGAACCGCCCGGACGCGACCGCACCGCGACGATGCGGTGGTATCCGATCATCACGTTCTGGCAGGTCGCCGTCGACATGACCAACGCCAGCTCCGTACCGGCTGGGCACGGCCACAACTACGGCGACTACATTCTCGACGGCTGGGTCGCCGTCGCACCGCCCGACGGCTGGACGCGCGAGGACACCGAGCGGATCCGCATTGCGATGCAGAAGACGGAATCCGAAGACGGTCCCGAATACTAGTGAACGCCAGGAGGATTCGGGCTCTCGGTCTGGCAGCGGCGCTCGTCGCGTGGAGTCTGGTCGTGCCCCGGTTGCCGTCGCGGTGGCACCCGGTCCCGCACGCCGTCGTCGGCACCGCGCTGGCCGCGCTCACCCGTGGTCCCCTCGGAATTCGGCACCCGGCAGCAGGCGCCCGAATCGGGCTTGTCGCTGCCATCCCTATCGTGCTGGTCGTCGCACTCAGCGCGGCGTTGCCGCGGGTGCGTACGGAGATGGCCGGCCGCGAGTTGCCCGATGGTGCGCTGCAGTGGCTGCTGCTCGGCATCCCGCTCGGAACCGTCTGGTCGGAGGAGGCGGCCTTCCGCGGTGCGCTGGGCACCGTCGCCGCCGACGCGTTCGGGCCGACGGGTGGCCGGTTGGTGCAGGCGGCGGCGTTCGGGTTGTCGCACATCGCCGATGCGCGCAGCACCGGCGAGCCCGTCGTGCCGACGGTGCTCGTCACCGGGCTCGCAGGGTGGGCGTTCGGCTGGCTCTACGACCGTTCGGGAGGTCTGATCGCCCCGATGCTGGCGCATCTGGCCGTCAATGAGTCGGGCGCAGTCGCGGCACTTGCCGTGCAACGCATAAGGTCTGCCCATGGTCAGCGCTGACAGAGCCACGTCCCGAACCTTCGTCGTCACCGGTGCGTCGTCAGGCATCGGCCTGGCCACCGCACGGCGGTTGCTGGCCGAGGGCGGTGAGGTGGTCGGCACGGACCTGGCCGCCCCCGCAGAGGATCTCGGCGCGCGGTTCCGATTCGTCGCGGCCGATGTCGCCGACGAAGACGCGGTCGCCGCTGTTTTCGCCGCGGCGCCGGGTCGCGTCGACGGCGTAGTGCACTCGGCAGGCGTCGCCGGTGGTGGGCCGGTTCACCTGCTCCCCAAGGAGGAGTGGGAGCGGGTCATCTCGATCAACCTCACCGGCACGTTCGTCGTCGCGAAGGCGGCGCTGGCCAGGATGATCGAACAGCCGCGGATCGACGGAGAGCGCGGCTCGATCGTGACCCTCGCCAGCGTCGAAGGCCTCGAAGGCACGGCGGGCGGCAGCGCGTACAACGCGTCGAAGGGCGGCGTCGTGCTACTCACCAAGAACATCGCGCTGGACTACGGTCCGAGCGGTATCCGCGCCAACGCCATCTGCCCCGGTTTCATCGACACCCCGATGCTGGAGAGCGTCATGGGGTTCGAGGGAATGGCGGAACCGTTGCAGTCGATCACTGAAGAGCATGCGCTGCACCGCAGAGGCCGGCCCGATGAGATCGCTGCGATGGCAGCGTTTTTGGTATCGCCGGATGCGTCGTTCGTCACCGGGCAGGCGATCGCGGTCGACGGCGGTTACACCGCGGGCCGCGATCACGGCGTCGTCAAGATGTTCGGTTTCCCCGACTGAGACGCTCGGACTTCGATTGGGGCCTGGCCTTCGCGGCGGGCGGTGTCGTTCCCGGTGTCTTCCCGGATTGAATGGCCCACGCCGACGCGGCCGCGACGACGACGATGGCGACCAGGACGGGCCACCAACCCCGGCTGGCCCCCGTCAGGACGGCGGCCACCGCCAATACGATCGTCGTCAGTACCAGCCACGCCCACGCGGTGGTGCTGGAGTCGTCCAGACGTGAATTCGCATGAGCTGCAGCGACATAGAGGACCAGCAGTAGCAGGCCCGCGACTGCCCACAGGTCGACCTCCGCGTCGCCGAATCCGATCGCCAGTGTGCACGCCAACACGCCGGTGACCACCGCCGTCGTCACCAGCGGCACGGGAGTGCCTCCGGTGGCGGGGCGGATGACACGCGCGGCACCCCACATCAACACGAGTATTGCGGCCACCGTCAGCGCGACCGTCGCAATCAACAACGGCAACGTTATCGACTGGCCGAACATGTCCGCGGCGATGATGACGAGATCGGTTGCCTCGTACCGGAAATCACCCGCGGTGGCCATATTGGAGGCCACCCAAGCCGTCGTTGCGCAGACCGCGACGAGCGCGATCGCCAGTCCTAAGGGACGGCGCACCGACGTCAGCCGGTGATTGGCCGTCGTCGGGATCTCGAACCCGGCGAACACGATGGCGAGCGCGACCAGGGTGGCGGCAGGGCCCCACCCGCTCAACCCAGAGGACGCCTCGACGTCCATGGTCGGTGCCGCGAGCGCAGCCCCCGACGCGGTCTTGGCGACCACGGCCAGTGCGACATAGAAGTACGACAGCAGGGCGATTGCCGCCAGCACCGTCGCCACCAGTGCGAGAAGCCTGGTCGGCAGCGTCGCCACCACCGCGGCGGCCAATCCGACGACGAGGATGCACAGGACCGGCACGGACCAGTCAGGGATTGTCGCGGCCGGATCGGCGGACCAGTTCAGCGCCAGCCTCACGATGTCGGTCGTGCTGTACGCCGTGATCAGCGCATAGGCGCTGAACTGAACGATTTGGACGGCGCGCGCGGGCACCGCCCCCGGTGCCGACGAGATGAGGTCCGCCGTCGTCCGCGCGCCTGGTGCGTTCCCACGCAACCGGTGCAGCGTCCAGATCACTCCGACCGACAGCAGCCCGAACACCAACGCTCCGGCTCCGTTCAACACGTGGCCGACCAGGACCGCTAGCGATAGTCCCGTCACTTGCCACGTAGCCAGTGTGCTTTCAGTGACTGTGCTTTTACCTGTGCCTGTGCCGACCTGACCGCCGGCCGTATTCCTGGGCATCTAACCCAGTGTGCCCCAATTCGAAGTGACTACACGTCACGAATATCGGGCACCAGCTCATGGGGTGCGATGTCCGGATCGTCGATGCCGAAACTGATGATGCGCCGCGGAGTGATGCGGATGATCGCGGTGTCCATCGCATCGCCCGACGGCCCCTGCGATGGTGCGCTCTCGGCCTGCTCTGCGGTGCCGCGGATCTCGAGGCAGCGCACCCGCCAGGGATCGCGAGATGCGATGTCGTCCACCACGAATGCGACGCGAGGGTGGTGCGCGATGTTGCGGAACTTCTGGCTCTTCGACATCCGATAGCCCGCAATGTCGATGGTGCCCAGCTGCTCGTTGTAGGTGAATCCCACGGGACTGTTCTGCGGCGTGCCGTCGCGCTGAACGGTGGCCAGGCGCCCGAGATCGGCCTTACGCAGATATTCGATTTCGTGCGGTTTGAAGGTCATACCGCCAACGTAGAACCTCAACAATTGTTGATGTCAACGCTCAGGGGTTGATGGTCAACTCGCCGACCTGGCGACCCCACACGTACTCGATGAGGATCGGCTGACCGAGTTCGGCGTGGTTGTAGGGCGCGATGCTGGCGCCGGTGTCCATCACCAGGTACGGCGCGGGCCACAACTCGCGTGAGATCTTCTGCCAGCAACCCGGACGGCCCTCGGGACCGCCCCGGGCGTTCACCCGCGGCAGGTTATCGGGGTAGATGTACGGGTTGCCGGCGCCCGCGAACGTGCCCGACGACGTGGCCAGCGAGTAGCCGTTGCCGCCCAGCGTCCTGGCGACCCGCTCCTCGATCTCGGCGTAGTTGCGAAGCGTGCAGAACAGTTGCGGGCTGTAGTAGTCGAACAGCTTGGACGTCGGCACCAGATCCGCCGCGGCGCGGACGAAGTACGGTCCGCCGCGATTGAACGTGTCAGCTGCCGAGTCGGCGAAGCCCAATGCGCTCATCAGCGCGGCGTCGATGTCAGCTCGGTGTGCGTTGAGCGTGTGCGCCGTGGTCACCGCGTTGGTGAGGCCGTCCCACAGATTCGGTGACGCATCGGCGTACACGTCGACGAGGTCCGCGAGCAGTCGGGTGTCCTCGCGGATCTGCGGCATCCGCGCGTTGAGGTCGTCGATGATGGCGTTGCCGTTGATCAAGGATTCACCGAACCGATCGCCAAGACCCGTCAACGCGTCGGCTGTCGCGGTCAGCGTCTGGTTCAACTTGATGGGGTCGACCTGCTCAGCCAGTGCCAGCACGGTCTCGAACAGCGTGTTGAACTCCGTGCTCACCGAGCTCACATCGATCACCTGCTCGGCCGAAATGTGTTGTGGTGACGGTTTATCCGGTGAGCTCAGCGATATGTACTTGTTGCCGAACACGGTCGTGGCCTGGATATCGGCGATCACATTGGCCGGAATGATCCTGAGGTAGTCCGGGTCGACGTCGAGCGACAGTCGCGCCTTCGCGGTGCCGTTCACGTCGACGACACCGATCCGGCCGACGCGGCCGATCTCCACCCCGTTGTAGGTCACCTTGGCGCCCGACTCCACGACCAGACCGGCGCGCGGCGACAGGATGGTGAGTTCGGTGGACCGGATGAAGTCGCCGCGGAACTGCAGGTAGAGCAGCCCCGCCAGCACCGCGGCGATCACCAGCAGTACCGCACCCGCCGTCCGGTAGGGCGGATTGTGGCGGTCGACAGACACTTTCAGAATCTAAGGTATGGCCACGTCTCGTAGGGCAGATCCGGCAAGGACGCGTGCGGCGGTTTCGGCGATCGCCGACTGGTTGCGCGACGACAGTGCTCCCGCACCCGCGCGTGCCGAACTCGCAGAGGCGGTGAGGTTGACCGCACGCACGCTCGCTGCTGTCGCACCGGGTTCATCCGTCGAGGTCCGCGTCCCACCGTTTGTTGCGGTGCAATGTATTTCGGGACCCGCGCACCGGCGCGGCAACCCGCCCAACGTGGTGGAGACCGACCCGCGCACCTGGCTGCTGCTCGTGACCGGCCTGCTCGAAGTGGCCGATGCGGCGGCGGGCGGTGCGCTGCAGCTGTCGGGCTCACGCGCCGACGAGGTGGCCGCGTGGCTGCCGCTGGTCCGCCTCGACGGTTAACTTCGCCACACCTGCGTCGGCTCAGTGAACGAGAGCACTCGCCTCGCGCGGCACCCGTGACCTGGAAAATCGCCGACGATGCCCTTGCGAGCTGGGAATTGCGGGCGCCGCAAACGGTGTTGTTTTCGTCGCAAGACACCCGCGGTCTATTCCGTGTTTGACCAGTGTTGACCGTAGACTGAGCACGTCTACCCACCCCGCCCTGGGAGCAGCCATATCGTGACCGGCCCGCAGCCCGATCCAGAACCCCGCGAAGAGTGTGGCGTATTCGGCGTTTGGGCGCCGGGCGAAGAAGTCGCCAAGCTCACCTACTACGGCCTCTACGCGCTACAGCACCGCGGCCAGGAAGCGGCGGGCATGGCCGTCGCCGACGGTTCGCAGGTGTTGGTCTTCAAGGATCTAGGCCTGGTCAGCCAGGTCTTCGACGAGCAGACCCTGGCGGCCATGGAAGGCCACGTCGCCATCGGGCACTGCCGCTACTCGACCAGCGGATCCACCACCTGGGAGAACGCGCAGCCGGTATTCCGTAACACCGCCGCAGGCACCGGCGTCGCGCTGGGGCACAACGGCAACCTGGTCAACGCCGCCGACCTCGCCACCCGTGCGCGCGAGGCGGGTCTGCTCGACACCCGTGGCGGGCCAACGGCCACCACCGACTCCGACATCCTGGGCGCGCTGCTGGCCCACGGTGCCGCCGACTCGACGTTGGAGCAGGCCGCACTCGAACTGCTGCCGACCGTGCGCGGCGCGTTCTGCCTGACCTTCATGGACGAGACCACCCTCTATGCGGCCCGCGACCCCTATGGCGTGCGGCCGCTTTCGTTGGGGCGGCTGGACCGCGGCTGGGTCGTCGCCTCGGAGACCGCCGCGCTCGACATCGTCGGCGCCTCGTTCGTGCGCGATATCGAGCCCGGTGAGCTGTTGGCCATCGACGCCGATGGCGTCCGCTCCACCCGCTTCGCCAATCCCGAGCCCAAGGGCTGCGTCTTCGAGTACGTGTACCTGGCACGGCCCGACAGCACCATCGCGGGCCGTTCCGTCCACGCCGCCCGCGTGGACATCGGCCGTCGGCTGGCCCGCGAGAAGCCCGTCGAGGCCGATCTCGTGATCGGTGTGCCGGAGTCGGGGACACCCGCCGCCGTCGGCTACGCCCAGGAGTCCGGTATCCCCTACGGGCAGGGCCTGATGAAGAACGCCTATGTCGGGCGGACGTTCATCCAGCCGTCGCAGACGATCCGCCAACTCGGTATCCGGCTCAAGCTCAATCCACTCAAGGAAGTGATCCGCGGTAAGCGGCTGATCGTCGTCGACGACTCCATCGTGCGCGGTAATACGCAGCGGGCGCTGGTGCGGATGCTGCGGGAGGCCGGCGCCGTCGAGGTGCACGTGCGCATCGCATCGCCACCGGTGAAGTGGCCGTGCTTCTACGGCATCGACTTCGCCACTCCTGCCGAGCTGATCGCCAACGCCGCCAGCACCGAAGACGATCCCAGCGAGATGCTCGAGGGTGTGCGGCACGCCATCGGCGCCGACACGCTGGGCTATATCTCGCAGCGGGGCATGATCGCGGCCACCGAGCAGCCCGCGTCGCGGCTGTGCTCGGCGTGCTTCGACGGCAACTATCCGATCGAGCTGCCGGGCGAAACGGCGTTGGGCAAGAACGTGATCGAGCACATGTTGGCCACCGCGGCCCGTACCGGGGTCCCGATTCAGGCCGACAACGACAACGTCTCGGCGTTGCGCAGGCCCTAGCAGGGCGCGTCCAGCACCAGCTTTCCGATCACCTCGCGGTTGGCCAACCGCTGCAGTGCCTTGGGCAATTCGTCGAACGCGACTCGCTCGGTGACTGCGCACCGTAGCCGCCCCGCGGTCACGAGTTCGGACAGTTTGGCGTGCACCGCCTCGAGTTCGTGGCGGGCGTAGCCGCCTGCGAACACACCGACCACCGACGTGCCGGTCATGACGAGCAGTTGAGTGTCGACGGCGGGCCAGCGGCCGCTGGCGAATCCGACGGCGAGCAGTCGCCCGCCCCGTGCCAGCGCACCGTGTGCCTGCTCGGCGGGCTCGCCGCCGACGGGGTCGTAGATGAGGTCGACGCCACGCCCGCCGGTCGCGGCACGCAGGTCTTCCGCGAGTCCACCGCCGCGGTTCACGATGACCGCCTCGGCGCCCAGACCGCGACAGAACTCCACCTTCTGCTCATCGCCGACGACGGCGATCACCCTGGCCCCCAGCGCGTTGCCGAGCTGGACGGCCGCGATGCCGCTGCCGCCTGCCGCGCCGAGCACTGCCAGCCAATCGCCGGCCGCGATCTGACCCCGATCCACCAGCGCCAGCCAGCCGGTCATGTGCGGAATCCAGAATCCCGCGGCGGCCGCGTCATCGAGCGCGTCGGGCACCGGGAACGCCTGTTCCGCGGCCACGACGGTGTATTCGGCGAATGAACCATGGCCCTCGATGAATCCGCTGGTGGACATCACCCGGGTGCCGATCGGGGTTGCGACACCGTCGCCGACGGCCGTCACGACTCCGGCGAGTTCCTGTCCGGGTGTGAACGGCAGCGGCGGGGTCAGCGGGTACGTGCCGCGCGCCATCAGGACGTCGGGCAACCCGATGCCCGCGGCGGTGACCCGCACCTGCAACTGGCCGGGACCGGGCGGCGGGGTCGGTACCTCGGTCAGCCGCAGGACGTCGACCGGATCGCCCTTGCCGTGCACCTGCCAGGCGCGCATCTGACACCTCCAGACTGTGCGCCGGGTGCCCTCGACAGTCGGCGAACGATGTGATTACAGTGTAATTCACACGATACCCGGGACGGTGACCGAGTGGCATGGGATTTCGAAACAGATCCTGAGTTCGAGCGGCAACTGGCGTGGATGCGCGAGTTCATCGACACGCAGATCGTGCCGCTGGAGCCCATCCTCGACGAGAAGATGGCGACCGACGAATGGGTCGCGATCAAACGGCACCTGCAGGATCAGGTGAAGGCGCGCGGGCTGTGGGCGGCGTTCCTCGACCCGGAACTCGGCGGGACCGGCTTCGGTCAGCTGAAGCTCGCGCTGATGTCGGAGATCATCGGCCGCAGCATGGTCTCGATGGTGGTGTTCGGGGTGCAGGCGCCCGACAGCGGCAACATGGAACTGCTGGCGCACGGCGCCACCGAGGAGCAGAAGCAGCGCTGGCTGTGGCCCAACCTCCGCGGCGATATCACCAGTGCATTCGCGCTTACCGAGCCGTTCCTCGCGGGTGCCGACCCGACGGTGATCGGTACCACCGCCACCCTCGACGACGGACACTGGATCATCAACGGCCACAAGTGGTTCACCACCAACGCGTCCACCGCGGACATCATCCTCGTGGTAGCCGAGACCAACCCGGAAGGCCGGCCACATCGGCACGCATCGATCTTCGTCGTGCCCACAGGCACCCCGGGGATGACGATCGTGCGCGACATTCCGACAATGGCTCACCCCGACACCGAATACGGGAGGGTAGGCAACCATGCGGAGATCGTGTTCACCGACTGCCGGGTGCCGGCCGATCACCTGATCGGCGCACCGGGTGAGGGCTTCCAGCTGGCGCAGCAGCGGCTCGGCGGCGGACGCATCCACCACTCGATGCGCTGGCTCGGGCAGGCTCAGCGCTCGCTCGACATCATGTGTGAGAGGGCCGTTTCTCGATCGTCACACGGCAGGCGCCTGGCTGATCACCAGATGATCCAGGACTATATTGCGCTGTCGCACATGGAAATCCAGGCGGCGCGCCTGCTCACATTCCAGACCGCCTGGAAGATGGACAAGTTCGGTGCGGCGGCTGTTCGTGCCGAACTCGGGATGATCAAGGCGCACGTGTCCAAGGTCGTGCTCGGTGTGCTCGACCGGACCATTCAGGTGTGTGGCGCGCTCGGCTACTCCGCCGACCTTCCAGTCGAATCCTGGTATCGCACCACCAGGTTCGGACCGATCGGCGACGGTCCCGACGAACTGCACAAGTCGGTGCTGGCGCGCACGATCCTGCGGACCTACCAACCGGTGGAAGGCTGGCCGACCGAACACATCCCCAGCCGCCGGCCCGCCGCCGAGAAGAAGTGGGCGTCGTTGTGTGCGGAGGCCGGGCTCGCATGAGCGAGCTTGCGGCCCTTCAGCATTACCTCGACGAGGCACTTGGAGATCGTGTGCCGCTGACCGTCACACCGATGCCCGGTGGCGGTTCGTGCGAGATCTTCGCCGTCGACCGCGGTAACGACTGCTGGGTGCTGCGCCGGGCGCCGCGCCACGCCAGTTCCTCGACCGCGCACGACGTGCTGCGGGAGTTCCGCATCCTCGACGCCATCAGGGACGAGCCCGTGCGCATCGCGCGGCCGGTGCTCAGCTGCGATGACCCCGCCGTGTTCGGCTCCCCGTTTTACTTGATGGCTCGCGTCGACGGGGTTCCGGTGCGCAAAGTCATCCCGTCGGCGTGGGCATCCGCACCGGACACTCACGGCCAGGCCCTCGAACAGCTGATCGACGCTTTGGTGGAAATCCATTCGGTCGACTGGAAGCGTTGCGGGCTCGGCGATTTCGCACACTCGGGCCAGTATTTGTCGCGCCAGGTCGCACGGTGGCTGGCTCAGCTGGACTCGTACAGAGGCCGGGAACTGCCTGCGGCGCGGCGCATCGGCGAATGGCTGGATTCCCGGCGTCCCTCCGATCAACCGCCGGCGCTCGCGCACGGGGACTACAAGCTGGACAACGTGTTGTTCGCAGCGGATGCGCCGCCGCGGCTGCTGGCCGTCGTCGACTGGGAGATGGCCTCGATCGGCGATCCGCTGGTCGACCTCGCATGGGCGTTGATCTTTCACCCCGGTCCCGGCGGCACCATGCCTCTCGGCATGGCCGGCGAGCCGCGGTTTGCGCTCGACCATCTGCCCGACGTGCCCGCGCTCGTCGACCGTTACGCGCGGCGATCGGGCCGCGATGTGTCCGAATTCGTTTGGTACGAAGTGTTTTCGCGCTGGAAGTTGGCGATCGTCCTCGAGGGAAGTTACGCGAAGTTCGTGCGGGGGCAGTCGGACAAGCCGGTGCACGAATTGTTCGGCGCCCAGGCCGACCTGCTGTTGGAGGGCGCGGCTGCTCTGATCGAACGAGAGGACGCGTGACATGACGCGAGGCATCGCACCGCCCGTGCTGTCGCTGGCGGGACGCAGCGCGCTGGTGACCGGTGGTGGCACCGGAATCGGCAAGGCGTGCGCGACGGCGTTGGCCGAAGCCGGCGCCACGGTTGTGATCTGCGGACCCGACCGTGCCGTCCTCGACGCGGCGGCCGGACAGATGCCCGGCACCGTGCGCAGCATCGTCGCCGACGTCACCGATGAGGCACAGGTGCAGGCGGCGGTCGACGCGGCGTGCGTCGACGGGGCACTGGACATCGCCGTCGCGAACGCGGGCATCCCGATGCCGGGTTCGGTGTTGCACATGACCGACGAACACTGGATGGGGCCCGTCGGGGTGAACCTTCTCGGTACCGCGCACACCATCAAGCACGCAGCGAGGCGGATGATGCCCAAGGGCGGTTCGATCGTCGCGATCTCGTCGATCGCCAGCCTGCGGCCCGCGTCGTTCATGGCCACCTACAACGTCACCAAGGCCGCCGTCGATGAGTTGGTCCGCACGTGCGCCGCCGAGCTCGGCCGCTTCGGGATCCGGGTCAACGGGGTGCGGCCAGGTTGGGTCGCCACCGAAACCGTCGCCACGACAACCACTCCGGAGAACATGGCGATCATCCGTGACGGCACACCGCTGGCGGGCCCGAGTGCGCACGACGGCCTCGGGCGCCCGGAAGACGTCGCCCGAGCGGTCGTGTACTTCGCATCCGACTACTCCGGATGGGTCACCGGCCAGCTGCTCGGCGTGTGCGGCGGATCGTCACTGCCGCCGCCCTCGGGCGACTTCTCCTACGTCGCGAGGATGCTGTTCCCCGACGATATGGGACGCGATTTCGGCGAGGTGGGCTGATGCCGAAGGCCAACGACTTCGAGCTGGCCCCCGACGAGATCGTCGCGGCCGCGGTGGAGATCTTCCTCGAACAGGGACTCGATGCGGTGAGCATGCGCAGCGTGGCGGCGCGTCTCGGAGTGTCGCCTGCGCCGCTGTACAGCCGCGTCGGCAACAAGGACGCGTTGGTCGATGCGATCGCCGACCACCTGCTGTCGGATCTGGCCCCGCCCCACGCCGATGACGAGCCGTGGACCGACTACGCAATGCGCTGGGCACTCGAGCTGCGTACCCGGCTGCGACGCGCTCACGACAGCCGCCTGATTCTCGTCACGGATCGCGACGCCTACGTCGAGGCGTCGCGCCCCCTGGTGTCGGTGATGCGCGCCAGTGGTTTTGCCGCCGACGCGGCGGTGCAGGCCTGCCGTCTGGTGATGTGGGCGACCGTCGGGTTCGTGGCGATGGAGACCGCCGCAAAAGCGCCGCCTGCCCGCGCGACCAGACGCGGCCGTTCCGGCAGCAACCCGCACGGCGTGACACCCGAAGACGCCGACGAGCTGTTCAGCCTGCAGATTCGATATGTGATCGACGGCATCGCGCGCGATGCACAAGGGGCACAAGGAGATTGAGCCGATGACGATTCCGGATCTGCGTGCCGACGGCAAGGTGGTCGTCATCACCGGAGCCAGCAAGGGGCTCGGCCGCGCGATGGCTCTCGGGTTCGCCGAGGCAGGCGCCGACATCGTGGTGGCCAGCCGCAAGCTGGACGGCTGCCGGCGGGTGGCCGACGAGGTGCGCGCGGCCGGCCGCAGGGCGCTGCCCGTCAGCTGTCACGTCGGCGACTGGGATCAGTGCCAACGCCTCGTCGACGACACCGTTGCCGAGTTCGGTCGCATCGACGTCCTGATCAACAACGCGGGCATCGCTCCCGTGCCGCCCGCGCTCAAAGACGTCACCGCGGACCTCTTCGACAAGACACTTGGTGTGAACTTGAAGGGCCCGCTGCGCTTGACGGCCCTTGCCGCCGAGCACATGCATGCCGGGGGTGCGGTGATCAACATCAGCTCGAAGGCGTCGCACTATCCGAGTCCGACCACGGTCGTGTACGCGGCAGCGAAGGCCGGGCTGAACGTGCTGACGAAGGCGGCGGGGCAGGAGTTCGGGCCGCGCGGCATCCGGGTCAACGCCATCGTGTGCGGCACGTTCCACACCGACAGCCTGCACAAGTCGATGCCGACCGAGGAAGCCAGAGACTTCATGGCGTCGAATGTGAGCCTCGGCCGTATCGCGTCAGCCGACGAGATCGTCGGCACCGCATTGTATTTGGCCAGTGATGCCAGCTCGTACCTCAACGGCGCGCTCATCGAGCTCGACGGCGGCTAGGGTCACCGACCGGCCTTGGCCCACTGTGGATCGCTGGGCAGCGGCCCGTTCTTCAGTGCGTCGGCGATCGCGTCGCGGTAACCGGTGGCACCGCGAGGCGGCGGTCCGATCACGGTGTCGATGTCGTGCTCGTTGCGCACCGCGTCGACCTCCAACGATTCGATCAGCGGCCGGGCGAGACCTGGGGGCATCGGCGTGACGAGACCGATCCACAGGCTGGCGATCGTCGGCGTCAGAAATGGGATCGCGACGATCAGCCGCCTGCGCAGGCCGGCCACCTGCGCGTAGACCTGCATCGCGTCGCCGTATTCGAGCACGTCGGGGCCGCCGATGTCCCAGGTGCGCGACGCGGGCATCTCCGCCGTGGCGGCTTCGGCGAGGTAGTGCAGCACGTCGTGGATCGCGATCGGCTGGATCTTGTTGTGCACCCACTTCGGCGTCGTCATCGCAGGGAGCCGGTTGGTGAGGTGGCGCATCATCTCGAATGATGCTGAGCCGGAACCGATCACGATCCCCGCCTGCAGCACGACCGTCTCGATGCCGGAGTCCAGCAGGATCTCACCGACCGCGACCCGCGACCGCAGATGCGGCGACAACTCCACCCCCGACGGGTGCAGCCCACCGAGATACACCAGCCGTTTCACGCCCGCGCGGTTGGCCGCGGCGACGACGTTGCGGGCCGACTCCGCCTCCGCGGCGACGAAATCCGCCGAACTGCCCATCGAGTGCACCAGGTAGTACACGACGTCGGTGCCCTCGAACGCCGCGCTCAGCGAATCGGGATCGGCGAGGTCGCCGCGGGCGACCTCGACGCCGTCACGCCACGGCACGTCCGCGAGTTTGTCGGGGTTGCGCGCCAATGCCCGCACCGAATAGCCGCGATCGAGCAGTCACGGCACCAACCGGCCACCGATGTAGCCGGTCGCGCCGGTCACCAGGCAACGGTTTCGGGCGGGGCTCCGGTCAGGGGTCCTGTCAGCCGACATTCACCCTTGATCGCCGTTCTGGGCGTCAGGCAAACCTAGACCGGGCAACCAGGCGGCGGCGGGACGTCAAAGGTGGTGGGCGTTCCGGCAGGCAGGATGTAGTCCACCCACAGCACCACCGGAACGGTGCCGAGGTTGCGGCCGTTGTGCGGATGGTCGGGCCCACTGCCCTCGGTGACCGCAGCTCCCGTCGGGTCGACGATCTCCGTGCAGTCGGGCATGGTGCGGGTCAGCGTGCCTTCGCGGACGACGCCGAACGTCCGTCCTTCGTGGTAGTGCCAGCCCGTGCTGCCGCCGGGCTGGATCGTGATCCTCTTGGTGATGTAGTCGATGCCGTCGACGGTGGACTGATTGATGACCACCGCGTCGACGTTGACCGGCGGGGTCGCGACCGCGCTGGTGGGTGCCAGCACGGCCGAGGCGGCGGTCAGGGCGACGGGCAGGACGGGTGCGAACCAGCGAACAAGTTTCATGGTCGGTCACGTTCCCATACCTGGCAGGCCCTTGGCGAGTGATCGGACTCAATACGATCCGGGAGGAGCGATTACCTCACGCCGCGTTCACCGGTAGCCTTGTGCCCGATGACCGAACGCGCCGAACCTTCCGGCATCTCCTACGCCTCGGCCGGGGTCGACATCGAAGCCGGAGACCGTGCCGTCGAACTCCTGAAGCCGCTGGCCAAGAAGGCCACCCGTCCCGAAGTGCGGGGAGGTCTCGGCGGATTCGCCGGGCTGTTCGCGCTGCGCAGCTACCGGGAACCGGTGCTGGCGTCCTCGACCGACGGCGTCGGCACGAAACTGGCCGTCGCCCAGGCGATGGACAAGCACGACACCGTCGGCATCGACCTCGTCGCGATGGTCGTCGACGACCTGGTGGTGTGCGGTGCCGAACCGCTGTTCCTGCAGGACTACATCGCCGTGGGGCGCACCGTGCCCGAGCGGATCTCCGAGCTGGTGGCGGGTATCGCCAACGGGTGCGTGATGGCCGGCTGTGCGCTGTTGGGCGGGGAGACCGCCGAGCACCCCGGCCTGATGGCGCCCGATCACTACGACATCTCGGCCACCGGGGTCGGCGTCGTGGAAGCCGACGACGTGCTCGGTCCGGACCGGGTGAAGCCCGGTGACGTGCTCATCGGAATGGCCTCGACGGGTCTGCACTCCAACGGATACTCGCTGGCCCGCAAGGTGCTGCTGGAGATCGACCGGATGAACCTCGCCGGCCACGTCGAGGAGTTCGGCCGCACCCTCGGCGAAGAGCTGCTCGAGCCCACCCGTATCTACGCCAAGGACTGCCTGGCGTTGATCGCCGAAACCCAGGTCCGCACCTTCTGCCACGTCACCGGCGGTGGTTTGGCGGGCAATCTCGAGCGGGTCGTCCCGCCCGGCCTGACTGCCGAAATCGACCGTGGAACCTGGACCCCTGCGCCGGTGTTCGCGATGATCGCGCAGCGTGGCCGTGTCGAGCGCGCCGAGATGGAGAAGACCTTCAACCTAGGTGTCGGAATGGTCGCCGTCGTCGCACCGGAGGACACCGATCGCGCACTGGCCGTCCTCACGGCACGTCATCTGGACTGCTGGACCCTGGGGACCGTCACCAAGGGCGGTAAGGACAGCCCACGAGCCAAACTCGTGGGCCAGCACCCGCGCTTCTAGGGGTTAACGACGCCAGTCGTCGTCGTCGGCCAGGTCGTCGTCGGCCAACCTGTCGGTGCCGTTGAGACCGTCAGCGCCCGCCAGTTCGCGCTGAAGCCGCTCGAAATCGGTCTGCGGTGAGCTGTACTTGAGCTCACGCGCAACCTTGGTCTGCTTTGCCTTTGCCCGGCCGCGGCCCATTGGGGGTACCCCCTCGCGCAATAACGGAGCGGCCCAAATTTCAGGCGGCTCCGATCTGAGTGTCATTTATCGTCCTGCCAACACTTTACCGTGCCTCGGGGCGGCGTGCTGGCAGGCCCGTCCCGGAGGGCCCGCTAGCCCGGAGCCCGGCGGGATGTCGCGTCCTAGCGCGCGCCGCCGCGCAGCCGCTCCACCGCGAGGCGTCCGGCGCCCGTGGCGTCGGGTGGTGGCATCGAGTCGACGTCGATCACGGCGGCCACCGCCGATTCCCCGCCGGTGGTCAGTTCGGTGTCCGCGGGCAGGCCCCGCTTGAGCAGCGCCAGCGCGATCGGCCCCTCGTCGACGTGGTCGATGACGGTACCGAGACGACCGACGGCGCGTCCGCCCGCCAGTACGGGATCACCGGTCGCGGGCCGATCCACCGACCCGTCGAGATGCAGAAGAACCAGCATGCGCGGTGGTTTGCCCAGGTTATGGACGCGCGCGACGGTCTCCTGGCCGCGATAGCAGCCCTTGTCCAGGTGCACGGCGGGGCCGATCCAGCCGACCTCGTGCGGGATCGTGCGCTCGTCTGTGTCGACCCCGAGCCGGGGCCGCAACCTGCTCACCCGGTGCGCCTCGTAGGCCCAGATGCCGGCCGGGCGTACGCCGGCCGCGGTGAGGCGATCGCGCCACGAGGCGAGCTGATCGCGGGGAACGACCAGGTCGAACTCGACATCGGGACCGCTCATCCTGCGTACGAAGCCACCGTCGGGAAGCGGGACGGCGGTCAGTTCAGCCGGTGGCGAAGCAACCCCGAACGCCTCACGCACGGATGGGTCGAGCAGTCTCGGGCCGAGCAGCGATACGACCGCCAGATCGACGGGTTCGACCACCACGTCCGCCCAGAACACCATCTTGCGCAGATATGCCAGCAGCGGTTCCCCGCGCGCGGCTTCCGTGTCGAGATACGTGACGTTGTCAAGGTGCGTCTCGATCCAGTGATCTTCCACACGACCCTGGCCGTCGAGGCTCAGATTCTCGGTCACGGCGCCGTCGGGAAGGTCGCTCACGTGCTGGCTGGAGATGCTGTGCAGCCAGGTGTTGCGCTCACCGCCGGTAAGAGAGATCACGGCTCGATGCGAACGGTCCACCATGACGGCGCCACCGGCTGCTGCGCGCTGTTCTCCCAGCGGATCGCCGTGATGCCAGACCGCGCCGGCGTCGGGTCCGGTATCGGGGGCGGGCACTGCTGACATGCCTCAACTCTACGGCGCTACGCTTCTTGCCCATGGTGAGTCGGGCCGGGGGCCAAAACGGTGTGGTGGTCACGCTCGACGGTGAACTCCACGATCCGGCGGTTCCCCTGCTGTACGCGGACGACCTTGCCGCCGTCCGCGGCGACGGCATCTTCGAGACACTGCTGATTCGCGAGGCGCGGCCGTGTCTGCTGGAAGCCCATCTGGACCGGCTGACGCAGTCGGCTTCGATGATGGACCTCCCCGCACCGGATCTGCCCCGGTGGCGTGCGGCCATCGGGGTGGCGGTCGACCGCTGGTGCGCCGACGGCGGGGGAGAGGGCGTTCTGCGCCTGGTGTACAGCCGGGGCCGCGAGAGCGGTTCACCGCCGACAGCGTTCGCGACGATCGGCGCGGTGCCTGCCAGGGTGGCCGACGCGCGCAGGGCTGGGGTCGCCGCGGTGACACTGGCCCGCGGGCTGTCGGCCGAAGGCACCACCGAGATGCCGTGGCTCCTCGCGGGTGCCAAGACGCTGTCCTACGCGGTGAACATGGCCGCGCTGCGGCATGCGGACCGCCAAGGGGCCGGCGACGTGATCTTCGTCGGCTCCGACGGTCTGATCTTGGAAGGGCCGCGTTCGACAGTGGTGATCGCCACCGAGGTCGACGGCGCCCCAACGTTGTTGACGCCACCGCCGTGGTATCCGATCCTGCGCGGAACCACGCAACAGGCGCTGTTCGAAGTGGCGCGCAACAACGGCTACAAGTGCGACTATCAAGCGCTGCGACCCGCTGATTTGTTTGCGGCACAAGGGGTTTGGCTTGTGTCGAGTATCACACTCGCGGCACGGGTGCACACCTTGGACGGGAAGCCGTTGCAAAAGTCGCCGTCGGCGGCGAGCATCGCCGAACTCGTCGACGCCGCGATCGTCAGCGATCGCTGAGCGCTGAACCGGCGAAAATTGGTTGTCGCCTTCTTGGTGCGCGGGTAGCGTCGCTTGTACACAGGGAAGGAGGTGGTCCGACAAATTGATTGACTTATGGACTTGTGAGGTGGCTGCGAGCTAGCAGCGCCAGGGGTTGAGCTGACGCTTCGAACTGTGCGCGCCGGCGAATTCCCCGCAGTCACCCGGCCCCCGAGCCTCTTGGTTTTGTCCGACCAGATACACCCGGCTCGGGGGCCGCTTCATGTCTGGGGATGTCTGGGTCCCTCTCGCGTTAGCTGTGGCGCATACCCGAAGGAATGCGCGATGATCCGGCTATGGGGAATGCGTGGCGGCGTGCAGCGATGACCGCCATTGCCTTCGCGGTTACCTTTGCGACGGCGTGCGCGCCGATCGTCGCCAACGACGCGGCTGCGCCGCAGAACTGCAACAAGCAATCGCTGGCGACGTTGTATCCGGGCATCTTCACCATCGGCACCGACCAACCCGCCTACCCGCCCTGGTACATGGGTGACGATCCGACCAACGGCGAGGGTTTCGAGAGTGCGCTCGCCTACACCGTCGCCGACCACCTCGGCTACAGCCGCGAGGAGGTGCGCTGGGTGCGCGTGCCGTTCAACGGTGCGCTGGAGCCGGGCCCGAAGACGTTCGACGCCAACCTTTCTCAGTTCTCGATCACGGATCAGCGCAAGGCCGCCGTCGACTTCTCCTCCCCGTACTTCGACGTCACGCAGGTCGTCGTCACGACGAAGACGTCTCCGGCGGCACGGGTGCGAAGCATGGTCGATCTCAAGAACGCGCAACTCGGAGTGCAGGTCGGCACGACCAGTCACACCGCGGCGATCGAGATCGTGGGCGAGGATCCCATCGAGGTGTACAGGACCACCGCCGACGCGAAGGTGGCGTTGACCACAGGTGAGGTCGAAGCGTTGGTCGCAGACCTGCCGACGGCGTTCGCGGTGGCCGGCGAGTTGCGCGGCGGGATGATCGTCGGGCAGCTGCCCGTCCGTTCGGAGGAGGTCGAGCAGTTCGGGATCGTGCTGGACAAGAACAGCCCGCTGACCCGCTGTGTGTCGGCGGTCGTCGACGCGTTGCGTGCGGACGGGACGCTGGCGCGCCTGGAACGTGAATGGCTGGCCGACGCCGGTGAGGCGCGGGTGCTGAACTAGCCCGCGGGTCCTGGCGCCAGCGACGCGCAGGACTGCATGGCCTGCTGCCAGGTGTTGGCGTCCACTCCGGGTGGCGGACCCCCGCCGGGGCCGGGTGCTGCGGGCACCCCGTGGTCACTCAGGCACTGCGCCAACGAGCCGTGGCCCGTCGGCGCATCGGTTTCAGCGGTCGTTTCAGCGGTGCTGGGCTTTTCGGCGGGGGGCTGCGACGAACACCCGGCCAGAATTCCCGCCGTGGCGACGCCCGCGGCCAACCATGACAGGCGCACTAGCTGTAGCTCTTTGACAGGTTGTGAACGGCGTGGTGAGCGCGAATAGGTGAGGACCTCCGGTATCGGTGTGGTTACCACACGCACATCGATTACCGAGAGGTCCTCATGGTCCACGCTAAT
>NZ_JACKUK010000043.1 GCF_025822765.1 Mycobacterium barrassiae
GTCTGGTCGAAGGCGCACGCACCAACGGCTGGAAACAAGCGCTGGGCGCATTGGCCCTGACCTACCCCGAACGAATCAACCCCTACCTATAACGGCCACCTACACAGAAATCTTGACAAGCTCGCCACTGCAGGAACTCCTTGTTCTTCGCGCTGGGCCGATACCCCGGATCCGGGGCCAGATCAGAGGGAACCGCCAGCGGCTTCAGCGTCGCCGTCTTCGCCACCTGACGTACGCATTCGGCGGGCAGGATCCCGAACCCGGCCAGATACCCCGGCTTGTCATTCCTCTCATCAAGGGTGGCCTGTTCGGTCAGCACATGAATCACCGCCGCCTTGGCGTTGGCCTGTACCGCGGCCGCCGCGCAGTCCTCACGCCCACACAAGCACGCCAGGGTGGCTTCTTGGCGACCCAATGCGCCACAGGCATCGGCGCGACGCCGCTCCGCCGAGCGCGGATCATGCTCGCACACCGTGGCGGCCAAGGCATCCAGCCGTGCACTGAACGCCGCGGCATCGGTGGCACGCAACTGGCCAGACAGCCACGCCATGCCCGGGCTGCCCGGCCCAGTGTCGACGTAACGATTGTCCTCGACCTTGGGCGGCACACGCACACCCGCGGAGTCGAACTCGGCGACAAACTTATCGATCCGATCACGCAGTTTCGGGCCCGAGAGCTTCATCCACTTCTCGACCCGCGCCGCCAACGCCTCATCCAGATCCGGCATCGCCGCGTCCTCGACGTTGGTGGTGCGGTTGATGATCATCGACACCATCCGCATGTCGATGGTCCCGCGCACGAACACCTTGGCCACCGCCGGCAACCGGTACGCCAACGCACACGCGAACTGCACCTGCCCCACCGCGCGGGCATGGCTGATGTTCTGCACCGCCGACACCTCCGCGGCCACCGCCGCACAGTTGTCAATGACACACCAATCCAACTCAGCCAACGCCGACTCACGCCGGACAAACAGCTCGGCCACGGTCAATAATCGCTGCGCAATGCACGTCGACTCCTCCCGAGTCGCCTCACCCATCACCGCGATGAGCTCCGCATCCGACACCCGATCATCGAACATGTGTTCGATGATAACTCACTCCACTGACTCGTTGCCTCATCAGCAATGCGCGCGAAGGCCCCCCTCGGCGCCGGCCCGACGAGTTTGCCCGTCGAATTCACAACCTGCCCCTGAGCCGATCCCGATATGACCGGCCGTCGGGGTCGTACATCAGGCGATAGACGGGTTCGGCCCACAGTCGCGTGAACGCGCCGGGACGTTCCGCCTTGTGCGGCCTCAATCGGCCCGGCGGTCTCGGACCTTTCCGCCCCGATGCGTGCCAGC
The DNA here is from genome assembly GCF_025822765.1 of Mycobacterium barrassiae. Lineage (GTDB taxonomy): Bacteria > Actinomycetota > Actinomycetes > Mycobacteriales > Mycobacteriaceae > Mycobacterium > Mycobacterium barrassiae. Next base: position 1,346 of record NZ_JACKUK010000043.1, read on the forward strand.
GCTCCAATCGCTCTGCCGCTTCGACGATTTCCCCGACCGCGGTGGCCGGATCGACCAAGCCACGGTCCTCGCTACCGTCCTCGGCACGGTCCAGGTGTTCGCGCAACAGCCGAAGTCTCAGGTCGCGCGCGAACTTTCCCTCCGTGTCGAGCACGGCACACGTCAATTCACTGTCATGGGTCCACGATCGCCGGTTGAGGTTGTCGCTGCCCACGCAGGACCAGATATCGTCGATGACACACACCTTGGCATGCACGTATACCGGTGTGCCCTCGGCGTTTTCGAGGTCGAACACGTGCACCCGCTCCGGGCTGGCGGCATGACAGGTCTCGAGCGCCTGCCAGCGGCCGATGAGGTTGGGCGGCAGCTCTAGTCGGCCGTCGACGTCGGGATGGCGTGGAATGACGGCTACCAGATGCAGGTCCGGGTTGTCGGCCAGCGCGCGGGCGAACAGTTTGGCCACCCGCTTGGACCACAGGTACTGATCCTCGACGTAGATCAACCGGCGGGCGCGCGGCACCACCTTGTTGTAGGCGCGGGCGATGCTGCGCTCACCACGCGGGGCGAAGTCGTACTCGAAGTGTCCGTCCGGGTACGTGCGCAACACCTGTATCGCATGCGTGCCGCACGGCGGCGGATCGGGCGGCTGATCTGGCAACGGATCGGCGTTCATATCGGCGCCGCCGAGCCTGTCCCGAAGCCACGCCAGCGGATTGAGCATGTCCAGTGACGCGGGGTCGTTCCACCGCTCGCGGAACGTCGTATCGAGGGCACCCACGGCCGGTCCCTGTACCCGGAGCTGCACGTCATGCCACGGCGGATGCTCGCCGTACCGCTTGGCCATCTGCACGGCCTGCGGGTCGCCGCGGTGCGACGCGTCATCGCGCCGGGAATGACACAGGTCGATACCGCCGGCGAACGCGACGTCCCGTTCGGGTGCGCCGGGATGCCTGATGACGACCAGCTTCTGATGATGCGACCCGCCGATGCGGACGCGCTGATCGAGCAGCACCTCGCCGCCTGCGCGCTCGATCGCCTCGCCAAGGTGGCGGTTCTCCTCCTCGCTGTAGGCGAGCTTGTCAATATGCGACCGCCACACCAATCCCTTGACCACCACGCCGCGTTCGGCTGCGCGGCAGAACAACTCGCGGATGGTCGGGCCACCCTCACGCATCTTCTGGTCGGGGTCACCCCGCCAATCCGTGAAGAACAGATGATCGCCGGCGCCCAGCGCTTCCACTTCCGTCACGAGGTGGTCGAAGTATGTCGACCCGTGGATCAGCGGCTCCGCCAGATTGCCTTCGCACCAGGCGGGTAACGCGGAATCCGGATTGCCGCGTTCCTCCTCGGTGAGAAACCAGTCCGCGAATTTCATGGCCGGCGTCCCAACAGCCGGTCGGCGTAGGACCGTCCGTCCGGGTCGAAGATCACCCGGTATGCGGGTTCGGCCCACAGCCGAGTCAGTGCATCGACGTGTTCGATCTCATGCGGTCGCAGCCTGCCCGGCGGACGCGGCCCTCGACAACCGGATTGGTGCCATTCCTCCAAAGCCTCTGCAGAGGCGATGATTTGGTCGATCGCCGTCACCGGATCAACGAGTCCGCCGTCCTCGCTGCCATCCTCGGCGCGGTCGAGATGTTCCCGTAGCAGCCGCAACCGGACGTCGCGGGCGAACACATTGTCGGCGTCCAGCACAGCGCACGCCAACTCGCTGTCGTGCGTCCATGACCGCCGGTTGAAGTTGTCGCTGCCGACACAGGCCCAGGTGTCGTCGATGACGCACACCTTGGAGTGCACGTATACCGGTGTGCCCTCGTGGTTTTCGACATCGAAGAGATGCACTCGATCCGGGGCGGCGCGTCGGCACGCGTCGACGGCGAGCTGACGGCCGACCAGGGTCGGCGGGCGCCCGAAGCCACCCTCCAGGTCGAAATGGCGTGGGACGACGGCCACCAGATGCAGCTCCGGGTTGGCGGTGAGGGCCTCCGCGAGCAGCGCGGCCACTTCCTCCGACCACAGGTATTGATCCTCGAGGTAGATCAGCTGCCGGGCACGCCTGATCGCCTTCGTGTAGCCGCGGGCGATGGTCCGCTCCCCACCCTTGGCGAACTCGTACTGGATCAGGGCGTCGCCGTAGGTCCGCAGCACCTGCACCGCGTGCGAACCGCACGGCGGCGGATCCGGCGGCTGCTCCGGCAGCGGGTGTCGTTCCGAGGTGCCTACGAACCTGTCGCGCAGCCAGGCGAGCGGATTGAAGAGATCCAGCGGCGCCCTGGCGGTCCAGCGTTCCCGGAACGTGGTGTCCAGCGCACCGACGACGGGTCCGCGCAACTGCAGCTGCACGTCGTGCCACGGCGGACGTTCGCCGTAGCGGCGCGACATCGGCACCGTCTGCGGATCGCCGCGGTGGGCTGCGTCGTCGCGGCGGGAGTGACACAGGTCGATACCGCCGATGAAGGCGACGTCACGAGACGGGTCGTCGGGATGGCGCAGCAGGACCAGCCGCTGATGATGTGATCCGCCGAGCAGCACCCGCTGATCCAGCAGCACCTCCCCGCCGGCGCGCTCGATCGTTTCGGCGAGGTGGCGGTTCTGTTCCTCGTTGAACTGGAGCCTGTTCGGGTAGGACCGCCACATCAGCCCCTTGACGAGCACGCCGCGCTCGGCCGCGGACCGGAACAGTTCGGCGACCGTCGGCCCGTTCTCGCGCAGCCGCTGGTCGGCGTCGCCGCGCCAGTCGGCGAAGAACAGGTGGTCACCGGCACCCAGCTGGTCCACTTCGGCGACGAGGCGGTCGAAGTACGACGCCCCGTGGATGAGGACCTCCGCCTGATTGCCCTCACTCCACGCCGGCAGCCGCCAATCGGGATTGCCGCGTTCACCTGACGTGAGGAACCATTCGGCCAGGACAGACACGCAGTGGAGTGCCCGTTTATGGGCCGGTTTACGCACCGCGGTGGTATGCGAAGATCCGGGCATGCTCGTTGTCCGGCGCCTGCTCGTCGCGCTTTGCGTCCTCATCCTGACCGCCGGTTGCGCCCCCGGATCCCTGCCCGGTGAATCGACAACGACGACGACCGGCACCGACAACACGAAGGCCGACGAGGTGATGCGCGCCGTCCGCGAGACGATGGCCTCCGAGCACCTGAAGGCGGTCATCGTCCGGGTCACCGTCGACGGGAAGGAGATCGTCACCGATGCGGCCGGTGAGTCGATGACCGGTGTGCCCGCAACTCCCCGCATGCATTTCCGCAACGGCGCGGTCGCCATCTCCTATGTCGCCACGCTGCTGCTCAAGCTCGTCGACGAACAGAAGGTCAGTCTCGACGACAAGCTGTCGAAGTATCTGCCGCAGATTCCGCACGCCGACCGTGTCACGCTGGCCCAGCTGGCACAGATGACGTCTGGTTACGTCGACTACGTCATCGGCAACACCAAGATGAACGATGCGGTGTACGCCAATCCGTTCCGCCGCTGGACGGTGCACGAACTGCTGCAGTTCGCGGTGTCGCAGCCGCTGCTCTACGAACCGGGCACCAACTGGAACTACGCACACACCAACTACCTCTTACTCGGTCTCGCGCTGGAGAAGGCGACCGGCGAAGAGATGTCGAAGCTGTTGTCGGAGAAGGTGCTTCGCCCGCTTGGATTGACGAACACCGTCAGCTCGCTGACACCTGAGATACCGACACCCGTCCTGCACGCGTTCTCCTCGGAGCGTCGCGCAGTCCTCAAAATTCCCCCGGGCACACCGTTTTACGAGGAGAGCACCTTCTGGGATCCGTCGTGGACCATCACCCACGGGGCGATTCAGACCACCGACATCTACGACATGGAGGCGACGGCAGTCGGTATCGGTTCGGGTCGGCTGCTCTCCTCGGATTCCTACCAGAAGATGACGTCCACCGACTTGCGCGGTAAGACCCGCAGACAATCCGGCTGCGCCACCTGCGAGCCGTTGGACGACGTCTACACCTACGGTCTCGGCGTCGTCATCTCGGGTAACTGGTTGCTGCAGAACCCGATGCTGGCGGGATTCTCCGCGGTGGAGGCCTACCTGCCCGCGCAGAAGATCGCGATCGCTGTCGCCACCACCTACCTGCCTGAGGCGTTCGACGATCAGGGTGACTACACCAACGCCGCCGACGTCCTGTTTCGCAGGATCGGCGCCGTTATGGCCCCTGACGATGCGCCGCCGGTGCGTGCACCGAAATAATGGGGGCATGACGTCCAAGGTTCTGTTCCTGCACAACGAGCATCTCGCGACCGAGGGGCTGCTGGGCGAGGCGTTTTCGGAGCAGGGCTTCGACGTCGACACCTTCGGGGTCGTTCCGGCGCACCGCGTCGACGATCCCGCCGTGGACGTCACGTTCCCCGATCTCACCGACTACGACGTCGTGGTGCCGCTGGGCGCGCGGTGGCCCGTCTACGACGAAGCGCTGCGCCGCGCCTGGGTGGACACCGAAATGCAGCTGATGCGTGACGCCGCCGACGCGGGCGTGGCGCTGCTCGGCGTGTGCTTCGGCGGCCAGCTGCTGGCCCAGGCGTTCGGCGGGTCGGTGGCGCGGTCACCTCACCCCGAGATCGGCTGGTACGACGTCGCGAGCGACCGCCCGGACCTGGTCCCCGCCGGGCCGTGGTTCCAGTGGCATTTCGACCGGTGGACCCTGCCGCCCGGCGCCACCGAGATCGCCCGCACCGCGAATGCCTCCCAGTCGTTCCTGCTGGGCCGTGCCCTGGCACTGCAGTTCCACCCTGAGGTCGACCTCGGCCTGCTGAAACTGTGGCTGGACGACGACCGCGACGGCGAAGTCGTCGGCTTCGGACACACGCATGACGAATTGCTCTCCCGGACAAAGGAACTTGCCGACGACGCGGCGACGAGGGTGCGAAACCTGGTGCATGGCTTCGTGACTCACGTTGTCCGTCAGCCGTGCCCCAGTTCGTGAGCCAGCGCGCCATCGATGTCGGGATGCCGGAAACGGTGGCCCACGATCTCGAGCTTGGTGGGCGTCACCCGTTGGTTGGCCTCTGCGAGCTCTCGTGAACCCTGCTCCCCCAACAATATTCGCGGCCCCAGCGGGGGTACGGGCAGCACTGCAGGACGGTGCAAGACCCGCGCGAGGGCCTTCGTGTAGTCGGCATTGCGCACCGGCGTGGGAGCGACGGCGTTGACCGGACCGGACAGCCGCGCGTCGTACAGCGCCCTGTAGTAGACGTCGAGAAGATCGTCCAAGGCGATCCAGGACAGCCACTGACGCCCGGTGCCGACGCGTCCACCCAGTCCGGCGGTGAACAGCGGGCGCAGCAGTCGCAATGTGCCGCCGCGGGCGGATTGCACGATTCCGGTTCGTACGTTGACCACCCGCAGTCCCGCGTCGGCGGCGGGGGCGGTCGCCGCCTCCCAATCCGCGACGACGTCGGCGAGGAACCCGTCGCCGCGCACGCTTTCCTCGCAGAGCACGGCGTCTCCGCGGTCGAATCCGTAGACGCCGATGGCCGAGGCGCAGACGAACGGCCCCTTGAAGGATCCGGCGGCGGCGACCTCGGCCAGCCGGCGGGTCGGCTCGATCCGGCTGTCGCGGATCGCCGCTTTGTGCGCGGTCGTGAACCGGCCCGCGATCGAGGCCCCCGCGAGATGCACCACGGCGTCGACCCCCGACAGCAGGTCAGCGTGGGGACGGTCGGGATCCCACCGGCGCTCGTCAGGAGACCGCGGGGCATGCCGGACCAACCGGATCACCCGGTGCCCGCCGGTGGTCAGGAACGCGGACAACGCGGTGCCGACCAGGCCGGTCGCCCCGGTCACGGCCACGACGAGGGGCCGCAGACCCGCCTCGCGCGCGTCGCGATGGGCGGCCAGGTCGTCGGCGAGCTGCCGGTGCCGGTACGCGAACATCGGCCGCAACGCCGCGGCCGGCACCGGCGCCTCGACGCGGTCGTACACCCGTGTGCCCGACGGGACCTCCTCGAATTCGTGAACATGGGTCCAGCGGCCGACGATCCGAGGGGGCCAGGAGCGTGGACCTTCGGACGACAGCACGTCGACGAAGCGGTGCGGCGGGTCGAACCTGGTGGCGTCGTGCTGCGCCACCCAACGCAATCCCCCGGGCAGGCCGAGCAGCGCGCGGCCGTCAGCCAGCGAATCGGCCTCGGCCAGCACCTTCATCGGCTGCCACGGCGGCACCAGGCGTCGCATGGCACCGCGCCGCGAGTGCCAGTCGAAGACCTCGGTCAGTGGATGGTCGACGACGCTTTCGTACTCGATGCCCACATATGGATATTCGCAGCCGTGGCCGTGACGGATTGGCTCCAGGCTGGGTACCCACGGTCGTAGGCTGAAATTTCGGAGAATGCGATGAGCGGATTGCGCGGTCTGACCCGCCGCGGCTCGGGTCGTGTGTTCCGGGACCGCCGGGAAGCCGGCGACATCCTGGCGCAGGAGTTGGCGTCCTATCGCGGCAGGGAGGATCTGTTGGTGCTGGGACTGGCGCGGGGCGGTGTCCCGGTCGGCTGGCAGGTCGCGCACGCGCTGCGCGCACCCCTTGACGTGTTCCTCGTCCGCAAGCTCGGCGTCCCGCAATGGCAGGAGCTCGCGATGGGCGCGTTGGCCTCCGGCGGCGGCGTGGTGATCAACGACAGCCTGGTGCGCAGCCTCGGCATCAGCGACGACCAGATGCAGGAGGCGATCGAGCGCGAAACCGAAGAACTACACCGACGGGAAAGCGCGTATCGAGGCGGTCGACCGCCGGTCGACGTGACCGGTAAGACGGTGATCCTGGTCGACGACGGGATCGCCACCGGCGCCAGCATGCTCGCCGCGGTACGCGCGGTGAAGGCGAACGCACCGTCTCGGGTGGTGGTCGCGGTGCCCGTCGGACCGCCGTCGACATGTCGCGAGCTCGCCACCGAAGCCGACGAAGTGGTCTGCGCGATGATGCCGCCGGGATTCGAAGCCGTCGGCCAGGTGTTCGAGGATTTCCACCAGGTCAGCGACAACGAGGTGCGCGAATTGCTCGCGACGCCAACGGTTTAGCGATTGGTGTCGTCGCTTTGGCGCTTATTCTTAAACGACAAGTAGCGCGAATGCAGTACCGGCGCAACAACATCATTCATGTCAATCATTCGACGCCATAAACCTTCGTTCGGTAGCCGGCGTATGCGCGTCCTCCGAGGAGCGTCACCACCGTTCGTAGAGTCACGGGCAGAGACGCAAGGAACCGGCGCTGTTCGTCGGGAGAGGCATCGCGAAGCAGGGCGCCGGCGTATGCGAGTGAAAACCACAGATTTCGGGGCTTGACGTACGCGGCGCCACGGTCGATGAACGCCTGCCATTCCCTCTGCGTGATGTATCGCGCGATAAGTGGTACCAGGTCGCGTTCCTCGTGGTCGAAGTGTTCTCCGGCGTGCATCGCCAGTTTGTCGATGGCCGCGCCGAGTTCCGCCGCCTGCCGCGGATCAGCGCTGCGGGCCCACACAAGCCGGACCGACTCGACGGCGTCGATTGCCGCGGCGATGACCGCGTGCTCGTCACGTGGCTCCCGCAACGAACCACCCGCGGACGGGATTTGTGCCTCCAGCCGCGGCCACAGCAGTTCGTCCTCGGCGTGGTGATGATGGCGCAGCACCGAAATCAGGTTTCCGAGGTAATTGCCGACGAATGTCGATCGGCGGGTGTCGCGCGGCGGAAGAGTAAGGATCAGCGCGCCAAGATCGCCGAACTCACGGCGGAACGTGCGATGGATCATCGCCATCTGGAACGGATCGCTTCGGATCGGGGCCTTTATCGCCCAATCTCGGTCGGTATCAGCTTCATCTACGGCCACGGTGGTCCTCCTCGATCGAGTGGTCGAGTTAACCGTGGCCCCCGTCGAACGCCGGATCATCGGGGATTGCCCGTAAATGCCCCGGCCGACTACGGGATTTCCCTGATGTTCGCGGCGTAGCGCGCCGAGAAGGTGGCTAGCATGACCGAACGTGATTCCCGCGCGGAGACACCGGCGGTGAACTGGGGTGAGTTGGGCGTGAGCGCGCTACCGACGGGGACGGTGACGCTGCTGCTCGCTGATGTCGAGGACTCAACACGGCTGTGGGAGACGCAACCGGAGGAGATGACCGACGCCGTCGCACGCTTGGACCGTGCGCTGGCAGACTTGCTCGATATCCACGCCGGCGTGCGGCCAGTCGAGCAAGGAGAGGGCGACAGCTTCGTGCTCGCCTTCACCCGCGCGACCGAGGCCACTGCGTGCGCCTTGGAGCTTCAGCGGGCGCCCGTTGATCCGATTCGATTGCGCATCGGTCTGCACACCGGCGAGGTGCAACTGCGCGACGAGGGCAATTACGTCGGCCCGACCATCAACCGGGCGGCACGACTGCGCGATCTCGCCCACGGTGGTCAGACGGTGCTGTCCGGGACCACTGAGGACCTGATCGCCGACGCGCTGCCGGCCGACGCATGGCTGACCGACCTCGGCACGCACGAACTGCGTGGTGTCATCCGCCCCGAACGCGTCGTGCAGCTGTGCCACCCCGGCATCCGCAACGACTTCCCACCGCTCCGGACCTCGAAATCAGGTGCCGCCGAACACCTACCAGCGCAGCTCACCAGTTTCATCGGCCGCGGCGAACAGATCCACGACGTGCGACGGGCTCTCGCCGCCAATCGGCTGGTCACGCTGACCGGCGCCGGTGGCGCCGGCAAGACCCGACTCGCCATACAGGTCGCAGGTCAGATGACTGCCCACTTCGGTGACGGAGTGCGCTATGTCGACCTCGCTCCGATCACCCAACCCGATTTGGTGCCAGCTGCGATGGCCGCCGCCTTGGGTCTGGCGGATCAGCCGAGCCGCTCGACGACGGACATGATCATCCGGTTCGTCCGAGAGCGCAGGATGTTGGTGCTGCTGGACAACTGCGAGCACGTGCTGGACGCGTGCGCTGCGCTGGTCGACGCCGTTCTGACTAGCTGCCCGGGGCTGACACTGTTGGCGACCAGTCGCGAGCCCATAGGTGCGGCCAGTGAGGTGACCTGGCAAGTGCCGTCACTCTCGTTGGACGACGAGGCCATCGAGCTGTTCGTCGACCGGGCGCGCCGGGTGCGCGCCGGTTTTACCGTGACTGACGACGGTGCCGTGAAGGAGATCTGCCGTCGCCTCGACGGCATGCCGCTGGCAATCGAACTCGCCGCGGCCAGGGTGCGCGCGTTGACACTGCTCGAGATCCTCGAGAGCTTGCACGACCGCTTCCGCCTGTTGACCGGCGGTTCCCGTACCGCGGTGCGGAGGCAACAGACGCTGCAGGCCTCCGTGGACTGGTCGCACGCGCTGCTGACCGAACCCGAGCGAGTGTTGTTCCGCCGGCTCGCGGTCTTTTTGGGCGGGTTCGGTCTCAAGGCCGCTCAGGCCGTCGCCTGCAGCACCGAGACGGAGCGCTACCAGGTCCTGGATCAGTTGGCGCTTCTGGTGGATAAATCGCTGGTCGTCGCCGATGGCGTCGGTGGCCGAACGCGCTATCACCTGCTCGAAACGGTGCGCCAGTACGCCCTACAGAAGCTCGGTGAATCCGGCGAAGCCGATGCTGTGCGGACACGTCACCGCGACTACTACACCACGATGGCCGACGATCTCGATGCGCCGTCGGCCGCGGGCCGCCAGCAGAGTGTCGAAAATATGGAGACCGAGATCGACAACCTACGTGCGGCATTCGCCTGGAGCCGCGAGAACTCGGACGTCGACCTCGCGCTACAACTTGCCTCGTCGCTCCAGCCGCTGTGGCTCACGAGAGGTCGTCTGCGCGAAGGGCTCACCTGGGTCGATGGCGGTCTGAGCGACCTCGCCGCGAGCGGATGCGAAGTGGCACCGGCGGTGCGTGCCCGGGCTCTCGCCGACGTGGCCCTGTTCGACGGCTGGCTAGGAGTGCCCGCGCGCAGGGAACAGGCGGCAGAAGCGCTAGCGATCGCTCGCCGACTCGACGACCCGCCTCTGGTGGTTCGCGCCCTCACCGCCTGCTGCGGAACCGCGGCCTTCGACCCCGAACAAGCGGCGGCGTACTTCGCCGAGGCCATCGACCTTGCGCGCAGCTTGGGAGACCGATGGCGGCTGAGCCAGCTCTTGGGATTTCACGCATACGCCGCAATGATGGCCGGCGACGCGACCGCAGCGCTCGCCGCAGGTGAGGAGGGCCGCGCACTCGCCGACGCGATCGGCGATCGGTTCGCTTCAGGTCTATGCCGAGTGTGGGGGCTGGCCGCAGCACGGGCCGTGCTCGGGGACCTTCGAGGCGGCGACAAGCAGTTGGCGGAAGTGGTTGCGGATGCGGGAGCGGCTGGCGACCTGTTGTGCAGGTTCAACGGTCTCACCACGCACAGCTTCGTCCTGGGCTGGCAGGGCAAGACCGCCGAGGCGCGAGCCGCCGCCGAAGAGGCCATCAGCTCCGCTGCGGAGCTCGGCGTGCTCGTCGAGGGGCAGGGCTACCTGACCTTGTCGAACGCGGAGCTCGCGGCGGGCGACGTCGAGGCTGCCATGAACGCTCTCGTCCAGGGCTGGAAGCGCATTGGAGACATCGAGTTTTCGGCGATGAACTTGCGTTGGAGAGCGGAAACCGAACTCGCAGCGGGAGATTTGGACATGGCCGCCGGGTGGGCGGACCGGGCTGTGTCATGCACGACGGGGTTCTTTCACATGTTGTCGCTGACCACTCGTGCTCGAGTGGCGTTGGCACGAACCGACATCGACGCAGCTGAACGCGACGCCTACGACGCGCTCGCCTGTGCGACCGAGGTCAGCGCCCTGGTCGGGCTGCCCGACATCCTCGACTGCCTCACCTACCTGGCCGCGAATGCTGGCGCATATCCGCTGGCGGCCCGCCTCGGTGGCGCGGCGGAAGCAATCCGGGTCCGTACCGGTGAGGTTCGATACAGGATCCACCAAGACGAGGACGAGGCGTCGGTGACTGCGCTGCGAAATGCGATGGGCGAAACCGACTTCGACGTCAACTGGGCTGAAGGCGCTTCGTTGTCCACCGATGAGGCGATCGCGTATGCCCAGCGCGGCCGCGGGGAACGCAAACGCCCGTCGACCGGCTGGGCCTCGCTCACCCCCACTGAACGCGACGTGGTGCGGCTTGTAAGCGAAGGCCTGAGCAACAAGGACGTCGCCATGAGGCTCTTCGTTTCACCACGAACCGTCGAAACTCACCTCACACACGTCTACACCAAGCTCGGCCTCTCCTCACGCGTCCAACTCGCTCAGGAAGCCACCCGCCGGGGGGCGTGAACCGATCGCGGCCGCGTCTAACTGCTATCGCGACGAAGTTCGCGAATTGCTCGCGACGCCAACGGTTTAGCGATTGGTGTCGTCGCTGGAGATGTCGTCGGCCTGCTGGACGACCGTCGTCTCGGCCTCGTAATCGGGCTCCGACTCGGCCACCGGCTCCTCGGGGTATTCCTCGTCGAACTCCGCGACCTGGTCGCCCTCGGGGTCTGCCGGACCTTCACGCTCTTCCGGTTCTTTCCTCGACCGGTCGCGTATCGCATCGACGATCAGCAGCACCACGCCGATGACGCTCGCCGCGATACATACCCACGCGATCAACTCATTGCTGGTGACGACAGCGGTCACCAACGCGGCAAGACCGATGACGGCGAGCACAAGAGCAACGATCAACATCGGTCAACCCCGGAGTCGTTGGGACGCGGACTAGTAAACGTAAGTGTCTAGTTGTTGCCGCGGTTGAACTGGTTGAAACCGCCGGCATCGCTGTTGGCGCCGGAATCCACCGGGGCGGCTGAGCCGCGCTGGCCCAGTTCCTCGAGCTGCGATTCCAGGTAGGTCTTCAGGCGCGTCCGGTACTCCCGCTCGAAGGTGCGCAGCTGTTCGAGGCGACCTTCCAGCACCGTGCGCTGCTGGTTGATGGTGCCCATGATCTCGGAATGCTTGCGCTCGGCATCGGCCTGCAGGGCGTCGGCCTTCTCCTGCGCCTGCCGCAGCTGGGTTTCCGAGCGGGTCTGCGCGTCGGCCAGCATGGCGTCGGCGCGCTGACGTGCCTCGGCGACCGTGGTCTCCGCGGTCTGCTTGGCCTCGCTGACCAGGGTATCGGCCTGGGCGCGGGCGTCGGCGAGCATCTTGTCGGACTCGGCCTTGGCGGTTTCGGTCAGTCGGTCGGCGGTGTCCTGAGCCAGGGCCAGCACGCGTGCCGCCTTGATCGCCTGATCTTCGTTGGCCGACGGGCTCGCGGGCGCCTCATAGGCAGGCTGCGGGGTCGGCTCGGGGGTGGGCGCGGGTGTCGGGGCGGCCTCGTATTGCGGTGCGGCCTGCGCCGTCTGGCCACCGCCACCTGCAGCGGCGAGCTCCTGGTCCAGTTCGGCGACGCGCTGACGGAGGTCGGCGTTCTCCTCGATGAGGCGGGTCAGCTCGTTCTCAACCAGATCGAGGAAGGCGTCGACCTCGTCCTCGTTGTAGCCGCGCTTGCCAATGGGTGGCTTGCTGAACGCAACGTTGTGAACGTCGGCTGGTGTGAGCGGCATTGTCTGCCCCCTTGGAGTCTGGACCGTAAACCGATCTCAAAGTGTAAAGCCTCGCTGGAACGTAACTGGCGTCCATCCTGTCACACCAGACCCTGCGGTTGCGGAAGAGCCCAATAATTAAGAGCGAATTTCAATGTCGGCGATCGCGGTTGTGCGATTCAACGGACGAATATCGACGGCGGCAAACCCGCCGGTCGGCCAGTCGTCAACCAAAGAATTCGCGACCGACGGACGGTTCTCAGACCGCCGCGCCGAAGGCCAATTGCATACCGATGAACGCCACCAGCAGCAGCACCATGATGGACAGGTCGAACCGGACGGCACCTATCGTGAGCTGCGGGATCAGCCGACGCAGCAGCTTCACCGGCGGGTCTGTCACGGTCATGATCAATTCCAGGATCACGACCGTCGCGCCCTTGGGCTGCCAGTCACGGGAGAACGAGCGGATGAACTCGACCACGACGCGGGCAATCAACAGCAGCCAGAAGACGAACAGGGCGAAGCCCAGGATGTCGAAGAAGAGCGCCAACTAAGCCGACCTCACTACCCGTGTGACATTGGATACAGGCACCAACCCGACCCCGAAAGCCAGGCGCTGGCGCGCGCCGCCAGCCTACCTGGCACGTTCACGGACGGCGCCGGGGCTAATCGGCGCCGGCGGTCAGCTATTGATACGCGTAAAAACCGGCTTCGGCGATACGGCGACGTTCCTCGGCCGTGACATCGATATCGGCGGGTGACAACAGGAAGACTTTGGTGGCGACCTTGTCGAACGAGCCGCGCAGCGCGAACGCCAGCCCGGCCGCGAAGTCGACCAGCCGCTTGGCGTCGGCGTTGTCCATGGTCACCAGATCCATGATGACCGGGGTGCCGTCGCGGAACCGCTCCCCGATGGTGCGCGCCTCGCTGTAGTCCTTGGGACGCAGCGTGGTGATCTTGGACAGCGGGCTGCCGGCCTCGAAGAGCTCCGCCATCCGCCGCGGATCCATCGCAAGTGCGCCACGGGTCGAGCCACGCAGTGCGCCCAGCCGCGACGACGCCCGCTCGAACTCACGCGGACCGCGCAGCCTGCCCTCGAAGCGGTCCTCGTCGCGATAACCACCGCGGTAGCCGGGACCGTCGTCGTATTCGCGGTCGTCGTAACCGCGTGCGTAACCGTCGCCCTCGAACCGGTCGTCGAACCGGTCCTCTCGCGAGCGGCGGGAGTAGCCGCGTGCGGGGCTGCGATCGTCGTCTTCGTAGTACTCGTCCTCGTAGTCATCCATCGGCGCCATACCGAAATACGCCTTGACCTTGTGGAGTGTGCTCATCGCTCGACCCTTCTACCTGTCGCTCTGGTGTCTGTGATGATGATGTGACTGGAGTGACTACTCATGGTGACGTTAGAGGACGTTGTCCCAATAGCGCGGTACCGACACGCACACACGTCGAGCCGTGTTTCACCGCCACCTCGAGATCGCCGGACATGCCTGCGGACAATTCCAGGCGCTGCTCATAGTCCCGCTGGACCCTCGCGAGCTCGGACTGCAAACGCGCGAAGGCCGCATCGGGGTCCGCTCCCAACGGCGGAATGGCCATCAGCCCAACGAACTCCACACCCGCGCAGGCGTCGGCGGCGGCGCACACCTCGTCGACGGCTCCGGGGTCGCCGATGTCCACACCCCCGCGCTTCGGGTCTCCGTCGAGGCTGACCTGTATATAGATGCGAAGCGGCGCGGTCCGGTGACCGTCGTCGAGCGCTTGTGTCGCAGCGCGGTCGAGCGCTTCGATGATGCGCACGCTGTCGACGGAGTGCGCGGCGTACGCCCATCCGGCTATCGAGCGCGCCTTATTGCGCTGGATCCGCCCGACCATGTGCCAGCGAATGGGGGCGCCACCCACAAGATTGGCGACTTCCGCCGCTTTATTCACCGCTTCCTGCTCGCGTGATTCGCCAAAAGAGTCGCAACCCAATTGGTGCAGAATTGCCACATCGGTGGCCGGGAAGAATTTGGTAATCGGAAGTAATTCGATTTCGTCGGAATTGCGTCCGGCGGCCTCCGCCGCCGCGGCCAGCCGCGTCCGGATCGCGCTCAGCGCATCGGCCAATTCCACTTCGCGAGTCGCCACAGCGCTGGTCATTCCATCCACACCAGGGACGCCAGCCGACCCGTCGGCGCATCACGGCGGTGACTGAACAGATTGCGGTCCTCCACCGTGCAGCGCGGGTCGATGTCGATCGCGGTGATTCCCAAATCCGTTAGTTGCCTTGCGATCCCGGCCCGCAGATCCAGAGCGGGGGTCTTCTTGGCAGTCGTGGTCCGGCTGCCCGGCAGGGTGGCCTCCACCTCCTCTGCCATCGCCGCGGGAACCTCGTAGTTGCGTCCACTCGCCGACGGCCCGAGCAACACCGAGATGTCCTCGACGTGTGCGCCGACGTCGAGCATCGCCTCGACCGTGCGCAGCACGACACCGTTCTGCGCCCCCACGCGTCCCGCGTGCGCGGCGCCGACCACTCCTGCGCGCGCGTCGCCGAGCAACACGGGGACACAATCCGCGGTCACCACCGCCAAGGCCAACCGCGGCGTGGTGGTGACCAATGCGTCGGCCTGGTCGACGGGCGCATCCGGGTGTTCGTCCACGACGACGACCCGGTCGCCATGCACCTGGTTCATCCACACCACACCGTTGTCCCCCAGCCCGATCGCGGCGGCCAGCCGCTTGCGATTGGCGGCCACCGCGGCGGGATCGTCGCCGACGTGGTCGCCGAGGTTGAAGGTGTCGAACGGCGGTGCGGACACGCCACCGGCGCGGGTTGTGGTCACGCGGCGAATACGAACCGTCACGTCCGCCAGTATCGCTGCGATGTCAGTGGCGCATGAAAGGCGGCACATCGACGTCGTCGTCGTCGTCCCCGCCGATGCTCACCGTCGCGCCATTGGTGTGCACGGGCACACTGACGGCGTCGGCCGGCTCGAACAGCTGTGAGGTCACCTTGCCCGCCGATCCCGCGGCGATCGTCTGACCCGAGCTGACCACCGGCTTGCGCCCCGGCCCGGCGGAGTCGAATCCCGCGGCGATCACGGTGACGCGAACCTCGTCGCCCAGCGAGTCGTCGATGACGGTGCCGAAGATGATGTTGGCTTCGGCGTGGGCTGCCTCCTGGACCAGCGAGGCTGCCTCGTTGATCTCGAACAGCCCGAGGTCGCTGCCGCCGGCCACCGACAGCAGCACGCCCTGTGCGCCCTCCATCGAGGCCTCGAGCAGCGGCGAGTTGATCGCGATCTCGGCGGCCTTGAGTGCACGGCCGTCGCCACGCGCCGACCCGATGCCCATCAATGCGGTGCCCGCCCCGCTCATCACGCCCTTGACGTCGGCGAAGTCGACGTTGATCAGACCAGGCGTGGTGATCAGGTCGGTGATGCCCTGCACGCCGTTCAGCAGTACCTCGTCGGCGCTGCGGAAGGCATCCATCAACGACACCGCGGCGTCACCCATCTGCAGCAGCCGGTCGTTGGGGATGACGATCAGGGTGTCGCAGCTCTCGCGCAGCGCGACGATGCCGGCCTCGGCCTGGTTGCTTCGGCGCTTGCCCTCGAAGGAGAACGGCCGCGTGACCACGCCGACCGTCAGCGCACCGAGCTTGCGCGCGATCGTCGCGACCACGGGCGCACCACCGGTGCCGGTGCCGCCGCCCTCGCCTGCGGTGACGAACACCATGTCGGCGCCGCGCAGCAGCTCTTCGATGTCGTCCTTGGCGTCCTCGGCGGCTTTACGCCCGACCTCCGGGTCGGCGCCGGCGCCGAGGCCACGCGTGGAGTCGCGGCCGACGTCGAGCTTGACGTCGGCATCGCTCATCAACAGCGCCTGCGCGTCGGTGTTGATGGCGATGAACTCGACGCCTTTCAGGCCCTGCTCGATCATCCGGTTGACGGCGTTGACGCCGCCGCCTCCGATGCCGACGACCTTGATCACGGCGAGGTAGTTATGCGGGGGGGTCATCGGATCGCCCTTTCCTCCCAGGTTGGCTGTCGACACGCGGAACGCCTTGGCAAACTCTCAACCTCAACCAGAGGGTTATAGTTATGTCAAGTTGTTCCGCGCAACCAGAACGGTAGGGTGCGCCCGCGGGTGATCCGTGCAGGCGCGCCGACACGCACGCAAAGATTTCTCGCGGATTTATTTCACTGTCGGCAGGTCCGGACTCGAGACGTCGTACGTCTTGCCCGGCTGAGTGAGTAGCGCCGCGAGCTTCAGCGCCTTCTCCTCGGTGCGGTCGGTGGTCCCCCAGATCACCTGGCGACCGTCGGTGAGCTGCAGGGTGATCCCGGCGACCGAGGGCGCGTCGACGCGGGCGACCTGGGCGGCCACCTCCGGACGCAACGACGTCATGACCTCCAGCGCCGCCTTCGTGGGCGGATCGTTGGGTCCGGGATTAGTGGTATCGAGGTACGGGACACCGGGCGGCGGCGGAGCGACTGCGAAATCCACGCCGTCGCGGTCGAACAGATGCGGTCCGTCGGGATAGTCCTTGACCACCACCGGCACCCGTTCGACGACGGTGACCCGCAAGGTGGATGGGTATTCGCGCTGGACCCGCACGCTGGCGACGCGCCGGATCGCGGCCACCCGCTCAGCGACCGTGTCCGTGTCGACCTGCAGCAGCGGCGTTCCCGGCGCAACGGCCACCGCGTTGGTGACCTCCTCCTGCGTCAGGACGCCCAGCCCGACGACGACGATGTTGCGCGCCGACATGATCGGCGTGAAATAAAGCAGCAGGCCCAGCCCGACGACGATCACGCTGATCAACGCCGACCACATGAGCGCCTTGAGGCCTCGAACCGCGCCGCGCCCAAGCTTTTTCGTGTCGTCGGTGCCGGTGGCGCGGCGCTTGGCGGCGCGCCGGGCCTCTTCGATCGCCATGGCACGGGCCTGGGCGGCGCGGCGTTCCTCGCGCTCGCGGCGGGCGCGGCGTCGGGGTCCCTCGAAGTCGGTTTCCGCGGCGGGCGTCTGTGCCTCTGGCGTCTGTGTCTCCGAAGCCTGTGTCTCCGAAGCCTCGGCGGCACCGTCGGCGTCGGCGGGCGTGACGTCGTCGGCCGCCGCGTCTGAAGTCACGGCCGACTCGGGTGATTCGGCCGCGTCAGTGGGCTGGCCGGGCACGGCAGGCTGGGTGGGCCCGTTCGGGTCCGTCATCCCGGCACCGCCCCTTGTCCGCCGGGCGCACCGCGGTTGGCCCTGACCCGCAGTGCCGTGAGGATTTCCGGGCCGAGCATGGTGACGTCGCCCGCTCCCATGGTGACGACGACATCGCCCGGCCGAACCGCTTCGGCGACGCGTTCGGGGACCGCCGAGAAGTCCGGAATATAGGTGACGGGCACGGTGACGTGTTCGGCGATGATCGCGCCGCTCACCCCGGCCATCGGTTGTTCGCGGGCCGCGTAGACGTCGAGCACGAACACCTCATCGGCCTCGTCCAGCGCCAGCGCGAAGTCCTTCGCGAAAGCCTTTGTGCGCGAGTACAAGTGGGGCTGAAACACCACGATCGAGCGACCCGTGCCGCCCACCACCGACCGCAATGTGTTCAGGTTGGCACGGACCTCGGTCGGGTGGTGCGCGTAGTCGTCGAAGACACGCGCACCGTTCACGGTGCCGACGAGCTCCATCCGTCTGCGCACCCCTTCGAAGCCGGCCAGGCCGTCGAGCACGGCGTCGACCGGGGCCCCGGCGTTCACCGCGGCCAGCAACGCACCCAGCGCATTGAGCGCCATGTGCCTACCGGGCACGGCCAGTCGCATCACCCACGGCTGCGGATCCCCCGCCAATCGCACGTGCGCGACGGCACCGGTGTCGTGCTGTTCCCAGCTCAACAGGGTCGCGTCGGTTGCCACGGCAGGGTCGCTGCCGTAACGCAGCACCCGGATGCCGAGCGCCTCGGTGCGGTCGGCGAGCGCGGCTCCGCCGGAGTCGTCGACGCACACCACAAGGGCGCCACCGGGTTTGATGCGCTCGACGAAGTCGTCGAACACCGCGCGGTAGGCCTCCACGGTGCCGAAGAAATCGAGATGGTCGGCCTCGACGTTGGTCACCACCGCGATGTCGGGGCTGTACTCCAGCAGCGAGCCGTCGCTCTCGTCGGCCTCCGCGACGAAACAGTCGCCGCTGCCGTGATGGGCGTTGGTGCCTGCCTCGCCGAGGTCCCCGCCGACCGCGAACGACGGATCGAATCCACAGTGCTGCAGGGCGACGATGAGCATCGAGGTCGTCGTCGTCTTGCCGTGGGTACCGGTCACCATCAGCGTGGTGTGCCCGGCCATCAACTTGGCGAGCACCACCGGACGCAGGATCACCGGGATGCCTCGCCGACGCGCCTCGACCAGTTCGGGATTCGTCTTGGGGATGGCGGCATGCGTGGTGATGACGGCCGTCGGCCCGCCAGGGAGCAGGTCCAGCGAGGACTCGTCGTGCCCGATGCGGATCGACGCGCCGCGCGCCTGCAGCGCCACCACACCGCGCGACTCCTTGGCATCCGATCCGGACACCATGGCACCGCGGTCCAGCAGGATGCGAGCGATTCCCGACATACCCGCTCCCCCGATGCCGACCATGTGCACCCGCTGCAGTTCGTCGGGCAATGGCTTTGAGTTCACCGCAAGCTCTTTCGGGTCGATGCGCGGGCGACGTCGAGGGCGACCTCGGCCACTTTCTGTGCGGCGTCGCGATGGCCGGCCAGCGCGGCGGCCGCCGTCATCGCCTGCAGTCGCCCTGGCGTGGTGAGCAATTCGGTGACGGTGTCGGCGACGAACTGCGGCGACAGGTCCGCGTCGTCGACGAGGACGCCGCCGCCCGCGTTCACGACGGGCAGAGCGTTGAGTCGCTGCTCTCCGTTGCCGATCGGCAGCGGCACATACACCGCAGGCAGTCCGACCGCCGACACCTCGGCGACCGTCATGGCGCCGGATCGGCAGATCGCGAGATCGGCTGCCGCATAAGCGAGATCCATCCGGTCCAGGTAGGGAACCGCGACGTACGGCGGATCACCGTCGACAGGGTCGCGCAAGTCGAGGGTGTTCTTCGGGCCGTGGGCGTGCAGGACGGAGATACCGGCCACGGCAAGGTCTTTGGCGGCAGCCGATACCGCACGGTTGAGCGACTGCGCACCTTGCGAACCGCCGAACACCAGCAGCACCTTGGCGTCGTCGGCGAACCCGAAGTGAGCGCGTGCCTCGGCACGCAGCGCCGCGCGGTCCAGCGACGTGATCGCGGCACGCACCGGGACCCCGACCACCTCGACGTCGCGCAGACCCGGATTGGGCACCGCGGACAGCACCCGCTGCGCCGAGCGGGCACCAACCTTGTTGGCCCACCCCGCGCTGGCGTTGGCCTCGTGGATCACGACCGGCACGGACCTGCGCCGTGTCAGCCCGCGACGGGCGGCCAGGTAGGCGGGCAGCGCGACGTAGCCGCCGAACCCGATGACGACGTCGGCGTCGACGTCGTCGAGGACCGCGCGCGTCTGACGCACCGCCTTCCGTACGCGCATCGGCAGCCGGGCGAGGTCGGCGGACGGTTTGCGCGGAAGCGGGACCGGGGTGATCAGTTCCAGGTGGTAACCGCGTTCGGGGACGAGCCGGGTTTCCAGGCCGCGCTCGGTGCCCAGCGCGGTGATCCGCACGTCAGGGTCGATCGCGCGCAGGGCGTCGGCCACCGCCATCGCCGGTTCGACATGGCCTGCCGTCCCACCGCCCGCGAGCACCACGGATATCCCCCGCTCCTGCCCCCGAGGGTCCGATCCCGTGCGTTTCACCCGTAACGCTGACCTTCCAGTGTGCGAACCCGTCGGCCTCTCCGATCATGGCCGTCTCCATGATGCCTTGGGGCTCGCACGGCCCTGCCGGCCGTAGCGGTTTGGCGCCGGTTCTCCCCGGCGGGCTTGCGGGCGGTCCTGGCGGTTCGCGACGCCGGACGCGGGCGCGGTTCCTTCTTGGCGCCCTGCGCACGCGCCTTGCCCTTCGCGCCGCGCGCGCCCATCCGGTCACGCAACGCCTCGGTGCGGCTCGGCACGTAAGGCGCCGGTAGCGGCAGTCGCAGCAGCCTGTTGACCTTGTCGTCGCGGCCTGCCCGCAGTGCGGCCACCGCCTCGGGTTCGTGGCGCGCCGCATTGGCCATGATCCCGACCATCAAAAGCGTTGTCGCTGTTGATGTTCCACCAGCCGAGATGAGAGGCAGCTGCAGACCGGTCACCGGCAACAGGCCGACGACATAGCCGACGTTGATGAACACCTGCCCCATCACCCACAGGGTCGCGGTCGCGGTCAGCAGGCGCAGGAAGGGATCCGCCGAGCGACGCGCGATCCGCATGCCGGTGTAGGCGAACAGCCCGAACAGACACAGCAGGCCCGCGGCCCCGACGAACCCGAGCTCCTCACCGATGATGGCGAAGATGAAGTCGTTGTGGGCGTTGGGCAGGTAGTTCCACTTGGCGGTGCCCTGGCCGAGTCCGTCGCCGAAGAAACCGCCGTTGGCCAGCGCGAAACGCGCCTGTCGGGCCTGGTAACCCGACCCCTGGGTGTCCGCACCCGGGTTCAGCCACGACATCACCCGGTCGGACCGGTAGCCCTCGGCCATGGCCAGCGCCGCCGCCGAGAACATGATCGCCAGCAGTGAAGAGATGAACACCCGCAGGGGCAGGCCGGCATACCAGAGCAGGCCGAGCAGGATGATGCCCAACGACACGGTCTGCCCGAGGTCGGGCTGGGCGACGATGAGCGCGAGGGCGACGACCGCCGCAGGCACCAGCGGGATCAACATCTCGCGCAGCGAGGCGCGCTCCATGCGCCGCGAGGCCAGCAGGTGCGCACCCCAGATCAGGAACGCGATCTTGGCCAGTTCCGACGGCTGCATCGAGAAGCCACTGATGACGAACCAACCGCGAGAGCCGTTGGCCACCTTGCCGATTCCCGGGATCAACACCAGGATCAGCAGGATGACCGTGATGGCGAATCCGGTGAACGCCAGGGTGCGCATCAACTGAATCGGCATCCGCATCGCGACGTAGAACGCGAACAGACCGACGACGGTCCACAGCACCTGCCTGGCGAACACCATCCACGGCGACCCGTCGGTGTCATAGGAGTAGACGCCGGACGCGGAGAGCACCATCGTCAAGCCCAGGATCACCAGCAGCGTCGCCACCGCGATGATGAGGTGGAACGACGTCATCGGCCTGCCGAGCCAGGCGCCGAACCGGGTACGGGGACCCTTCTCGGCCGCCGCATCCTGCGACGGTGTCGCGTCACCCGTCCTGCGGAGCCGCAATCGGGTCAGGATGTTGCTCATTGGCCTACCGCGACAGAGCGCGCACGGCGGCGGCAAACGCGTCACCGCGGTGGCCGTAGCCGCTGAACTGGTCGAAGGATGCCCCGGCCGGTGCCAGCAGGACGGTGTCCCCAGGTCGGGCGAGACCGGACGCGGCCTCGATGACGGCCGTCATCACCGCCTCGCCAGTCACACCAGTCTCATCTTTCCCATGCACCCCAAAATCCTCCCCCGTCACAGGCTCAACGACGGGGACATCCGGGGCGTGTCGCGATAACGCGTTCGCGATCTGTGCCCGGTCGCGGCCGATCAGCACCGCTCCGACCAGCCGGTTCGCCACCGTGGCCACGAGTTCGTCGACCGAGGCGCCCTTGAGCATCCCGCCCGCGATCCACACCACGCGCGGATATGCGCCGATCGACGCCTGCGCGGCGTGCGGGTTGGTGGCCTTGGAATCGTCGACGTAGGTCACCCCGTCGTGGACGCCGACGACCTCGGCGCGGTGGCGGCCCACCTGGAATCCGGCGAGCGCGTCCGCGATCGACGCGGGCGGCACACCCACGGTGCGAGCCAGTGCCGCTGCGGCCAGGGCGTCGAGCACGCCGACCGGCCCGGCAACCGGAATGGATGCGGTGGCGGCCAGCGGTACCCGTTCGCCGAAGGCGTTGTCGACGAGCATCCCGTCGACCACCCCGAGCTCGCCCGCCGCCGGTTCGCCCAGCCGGAAGCCGACCTTCACCGGGGCCGCGGCGGATTCCAGCAGCCCCGAGGCGACGGGGTCGTCCAGGCCCACCACCGCGACGCGGCCCTGGAGCACGCGGGCCTTGGTGCCGGCATACGCCGCCATGCTGCCGTGCCAGTCCAGGTGATCCTCGGCGACATTGAGGACGACACCCGCTTCCGGCCGCAGCGACGGCGCCCAGTGCAGTTGGAAGCTGGACAGCTCGACGGCCAACACATCGGACGGTTCGCCGAGCACGTCGATGACGGGATTGCCGATGTTGCCGCACAGCACCGCACGGTGTCCCCCGGCGACCAACATGGCGTGCAGCATCGACGTCGTGGTGGTCTTGCCGTTGGTTCCGGTCACGAC
Organism: Mycobacterium barrassiae; assembly: GCF_025822765.1. Taxonomy (GTDB): domain Bacteria; phylum Actinomycetota; class Actinomycetes; order Mycobacteriales; family Mycobacteriaceae; genus Mycobacterium; species Mycobacterium barrassiae. The sequence goes on from NZ_JACKUK010000043.1 coordinate 24,256, forward strand.
GAGCCACTTCCGCGGCGGCCCGAACCGGCCGGAACTGTCCAGCCGCCAAGCCAATTCGACATCGCCCCAGATCGGCACCCCCGCATCGGCGGCGGCGGCCAGCACCGGTGCCGTCGGCGGGAATCCGGGGCTCGTCACCACGAGGGCGTAGTCGGCGATGGTCGCCTGCGCCTCGGCGACGGTGACCACCGACGCCGGGGTGATCAGACGCTGCAGCGCCAGCGGATCGTCGTCGCAGATGGTCAGCCGCACCCCGGTCGGCTCCAGCACCGCGCTCACCGATCGCCCGGTGATGCCCGCGCCGGTCACCAGCACGCGCGCCCCAGGCGTCAGCAGATCCAGGTCGCTCACGTCAGGCGCCGACGGTGGTGAGCCACTCGCTGTAGAACAGTGCGACACCGAGTCCGCAGGCGATCGCGGTCAACAGCCAGAAGCGGATGATGACTGTGGTTTCCGCCCACCCCACCAGTTCGAAATGGTGATGGAACGGCGCCATCCGGAACACCCGGCGCCCGGTCGTGCGGAACGCCAGGATCTGCACGACCACCGAGGTGACCTCCGCGACGAACAGTGCGCCGAGCACGACGGCGAGCATCTCGGTGCGGCTGGTCACCGAAAGCCCGGCGATGATGCCGCCGAGCGCGAGCGATCCGGTGTCGCCCATGAAGATCTTGGCGGGCGCGGCGTTCCACCACAGGAAGCCGATGCAGGCGCCGGCCGTCGCCGCCGCGACGATCGCGAGGTCCAAGGGGTCGCGCACGTTGTAGCAGCCCAGTCCGGGACTGATCGCACACGCGTTGCGGAACTGCCAGAACGTGATCAGCACGTAGGCAGCACACACCATCGCCATCGCGCCTGCGGCGAGCCCGTCCAGGCCGTCGGTGAAGTTCACCGCGTTGGACCACGCGTAGATCATGGTGACGCAGAACAGGATGAACAGCACGGGCGGCAAGGTGACCGTGGCGATCTCACGCACGTACGAGAGGTCCGCGCTGCCCGGAGTCAGCCCGTCGCTGTTGCGGAACTGCAGCGCGAGCACGCCGAACATCACCGCGGCGGCCAAAATACCGACGGTCTTCGCCGTCTTGTTCAAACCGAGGTTGCGCGCCCGTCGGATCTTGATCAGGTCGTCGACGAAGCCCACGGTGCCGAGTGCGGTCGCCAGTCCCAGCACGAGCAGGCCGGACGCGGACGGGCCCTTACCGTCGATGACCACCCCCACCAGGTGGGTGACCAGGTAGGACGCCCAGATGCCCGCCACGATGGCCACGCCGCCCATCGACGGTGTGCCGCGCTTCTTGTGGTGGCTCGGCGGCCCGTCCTCGCGGATCTCGTGACCGAAGCCCTGCCGGGTGAACAGCCGGATCAGCACGGGGGTGAGCAGGATCGAAACCGTCAGGGCGATGCCGACGGCGATGAGGATCTGCCTCATGCGGTGGCATCCCCACTATCGGCGATCAGGGCATCCGCGAGCGCACCCAGCCCGGCCGCGTTGGAGCCTTTGACCAGCACCACGTCGCCGGCCTGCAGCTCCGCGCGGAGCAGTGCCAACGCAGCGTCGGCGTCGGGGACCATGGTGGACTCAGAGCCCCACGACCCCTCCATCACCGCGCCGTGGTGCATGGCGCTCATAGCCCTCCCCGTTCCGATGACGATCAGTCGTGACACATCTAATCGCACGGCCAGTCGCCCGATGCTGTCATGTTCCGATATCGCGTCGTCACCGAGTTCAGCCATCTCGCCCAGCACCGCCCAGCTGCGGCGTTCGGACGCGCCGCTCCGACTAATCCACGCCAGCGCCTTGAGTCCGGCGCGCATCGAGTCGGGGTTGGCGTTGTAGGCGTCGTTGACGATCGTGACCCCGTCGGCGCGGGTGGCGACCTGCATGCGGTGTTTGGACGCCGGACCGGCCGCGGCGAGCGCGGCGGCGACCTGTTCGAGCGTCGCGCCGCATTCCAGTGCCACGGCCGCCGCACACAGCGCGTTGGACACCTGATGGTCGCCGTGCACGGCCAGTGTGACGTCGACCTGCTTGCCTCCGGCGTGCAGCGTGAACCGCGGCCGGGCCAGCTCGTCGAGTGTCACGGCGTCGGCCCACACATCGACCTGGGCACCGGGTTCCCGGGACACCCGCACAACGCGCGCCGCGGTCGCATCGGCCATCGCGGCGACCGCAGTGTCGTCGACGTTGAGAATCACCGCGCCCGATGACGGGACCGATTGGGGCAGTTCGGCTTTCGTCGCCGCGATCGCCTCACGGGAACCGAACTCGCCGAGGTGCGCGGTGCCGACGTTGAGCACGACCGCGATCGACGGCGGTGCGATCGCGGCCAGCGCTGCGATGTTGCCGCGGTGCCTTGCCGACATCTCCAGCACCAGAAAGTCGGTGGCCTCGGTGGCCCGCAACACCGTCCAGGGATGGCCGAGTTCGTTGTTGAACGAGCCCGGCGGCGCGATGACCTCACCGAGCGGGGTGAGCACCGCGGCGATCAAGTCCTTGGTCGAGGTCTTGCCCGACGATCCGGTGACACCGACGATCGTCAGCCCGCCGTCCACGAGCTTCGCGGCGACGGCGCCGGCGAGGCGCGCCAGTGCCGCCAGCACCGCCGCGCCGGACCCGTCGACGTCGTGTTCGAGGACGCTGGCGCTCGTGTCGCCTGCCGAGGGCTCGACGACGATCGCGGGCACCCCGACCGGCCACGCGGCCAGCACCGCGACGGCTCCCTGGTCGATCGCCGCGGCCGCGAAGTCGTGTCCGTCGGAGCGGGCGCCCGGCAGCGCGAGGAACAGTCCACCGGGGCCGACGGCGCGCGAGTCGAACTCGACGGTCCCGGTGACCCGGGTGGCGGCGGCCTTTTCGGCGCTGATGTCGGCGAGGCGTCCCCCGACGATGTCGGCGATCTCGGCGATGCTCAGGTCGATCACGTGCGACGACCCAACGCCTCGAGCGCCGCGGCCAGCTCGTCGCGGTCGTCGAACGGTCGCGTCACGCCGTCGCTGGTCTGTCCCGGCTCATGGCCCTTCCCCGCCACGAGCACGACGTCTCCTGGTTGCGCCCAGGCGACCGCGTAGTCGATGGCCTCGCGCCGGTCACCGATCTCGATGACCTCTGCGGCGGTGTCCGCCGCGCCCGCGAGGATCGCAGCGCGGATCGCGGCGGGCTCCTCGTCACGGGGGTTGTCGTCGGTGACCACGACGAGGTCGGCCAGTTCGGCCGCGACCCGGCCCATCGGTTCGCGCTTGCCCGCGTCGCGGTTGCCGCCTGCGCCGAACACCACGGCCAGCCGCCCGGAACTCTGCTCGCGCAGCGTCTGCAGCACCGCTTTCAGGGCGCCGGGCTTGTGCGCGTAGTCGACCAGTGCGAGAAACGGCTGCCCGCGGTCGACGGGTTCCAGGCGCCCAGGAACGGTCGCGGTGCGCAGCCCCGGCGCGGCCTGTTCCGGCGACACCCCTACGGCGTCCAGCAGCGCCACGGCCAGCAGGCAGTTGGCGACGTTGTACCGGCCGGGCAGGGCGATCCTCAGTCCGTGGTGCACCCCCGCGGGATCGACGGCGAAGAACTCCTGGGCCGCCTCGGCGCCTGCGCCGACCGCGCGCACCTGCTCCACCCGCCAGTCGGCGGCTCGCCCGGTCGTGCTCACCGTCACCGGCTCGGCGGCGAGCGCGGCGATCGCCTGGCCCGCCTCGTCATCGATACACACCGCCGAAACGCTTGCATGCGTTGCCGATTCGGGGTCGAACAGCTGCGCCTTGGCGTTGAAGTAGTCCTGCATCGTCGGATGGAAATCGAGATGGTCGCGCGACAGATTGGTGAATCCGCCCACCGCGAACCGCACTCCGTCCACGCGGCCCAGTGTCAGCGCGTGGCTCGACACCTCCATGACGACGGTGTCGACGCCCTGCTCGACCATCACAGCGAGCAGCGCCTGCAGATCGGGCGCCTCCGGTGTGGTCAGCGCACTGGGCTGATCGCGGCCGTCGATGCGGATGCCGACCGTGCCCACGAGCCCGGGCTGGCGCTCGGCCGAACGCAGCCCCGCCTCAACGAGATATGTGGTGGTCGTCTTGCCCGACGTTCCGGTGACGCCGATGACGCGCAGCTTGTCCGAAGGATGCCCGTAGACCGTGGCGGCCAACTCGCCCAGGACCGACCGCGGTGCCGGGTGGACGAGCACCGGCACATCGATGTCGTCCCCGATCTCCGCGACCCCTGCGGCATCGGTGAGGATCGCGACCGCCCCGCACGAGACGGCCTCACCGGCGTGGCGGGCGCCGTGGGACGCCGAACCGGGCAAGGCGGCGAACAGATCGCCTGCCGCGACGTCCTGGCTGCGCAGCGTCACCCCGGTGATCCGGATATCGGGAAGCCGCACACCCTTGGCCGGCACCGCGGCCACCTGCTCGGCGAGCAGAGCGAGCGCGCTGCCCTCGGGGTGGCTGGGACGCAGATTCATGGCGTCAACACGTTACCGGCCCGGCGCCCGGCCCATTTCGCCTATCAGTCGGCCACAAGTGTCAGCCGCGGCCCCTCGGGTGACAGCGGCACGTTCTCGCGCTGGAGCAACCAGGATGCGATGTTGTGGAACAGCGGCGCCGCCGTCGTCCCGGGCTGACCGTCGGCTGTGCGGTGCGGGTTGTCCATCATCACGCCGACGACATAGCGCGGGTTGTCGGTCGTGGCGATGCCGGCGAAGGTGATCCAGTAGACGTCGCTGTAGTAGCAGCCGCACGCCGGGTTGATCTGCTGGGCGGTGCCGGTCTTGCCGGAGAGCTGATAGCCCTCGACGGCGCCCTGGGACCCGGTGCCCTGCTGCACACCGGTGGGGTCGCGCTGCAGCGTCGCCCGCAGCATCTGTCGAACGGTCCGCGCGGTCTCCGCCGACACCACCCGCACTCCTTCGGGCCGCGGTTCCTCCATCCGCGTGCCGTCGGGCGCGATGATGGCCTTGACGATCCGCGGCGGAATCCGCACGCCGTCGTTGGCGATGGTTTGGTACATGCCCGTCATCTGCAGCAGGGTCATCGAAAGGCCCTGTCCGATAGGCAAGTTGGAGAACGTGCTACCCGACCACTGGTCGATCGGCGGGACCAGGCCCGCGCTCTCGCCCGGCAGCCCGACGCCGGTGCGCTGGCCGAGCCCGAACTTCCGCACCATCTCTGCGAACTTCTGCGGACCGAGGCGCTGCGCCAGCATCAGCGTGCCGACGTTGGACGACTTCCCGAAGATGCCGGTCGTGGTATACGGCATGGTGCCGTGCTCCCAGGCGTCGCCGACGGTCACCCCGCCCATATGGATCGAGCCCGGTACCTGCAGGACCTCGTCGGGGTTCGACAGCCCGTACTCGATCACCGACGAGGCGGTGATGATCTTGTTGACCGAACCGGGTTCGAACGGCGATGACACCGCGGGGTTGCCCAGTTGGCGGTGTTCCTGCCTGCCGATGTCCTGGCTGGGATCGAAGGTGTTGTCGTTCGCCATCGCGAGCACCTCGCCGGTTTTCGCGTCGAGCACCACGGCTGACGCGTTCTTCGCACCGGAGAGATCCTTGGCCTGCTGAACCTGCTGCTGCACATAGAACTGGATGTCGTCGTCGAGGGTCAGCATCACCGTCGAGCCGTCCACCGCATCGTGGCGGTTGCGGTAACTGCCGGGAATGACAACACCGTCGGAGCCGCGGTCGTAGGTGACCGAACCGTCGGTGCCGGCCAGCACCGCGTCCATGGAGTCCTCCATGCCCAACAGACCGTGGCCGTCCCAGTCGATACCGCCGACGATGTTGGCCGCCAGCGATCCGCCCGGGTACTGACGCAGGTCCTGACGCTCCGAGCCGACCTCGGGGAACTTGGCGGTGATGGCGTCGGCGATGGCCGGGTCGACCGCACGGGCGAGATAGACGAACGTCTCGTTGCTCTTCAGCTTCTTGAGCACCGTCGCGGCGTTGGGCTTGTTGTTCAGCCGCAACGCGACCTCGGCGGCGATGTCGCGCATCCGCTGTTCCGGAGCCGGCGCTTCGGGTGTCTTCGCCCGCGCCTCTTCGAGCTGCTTGCGGATCTTGAGCGGTTGGAACGTCAACGCGCGGGCTTCGATGGTGAAGGCCAGCTTGTCGTTGTTGCGGTCGACGATGGCACCGCGTACCGCCTTGTCGACGTCGGTGACCTTGAGTTGGCTCGCCGCCTCGGCACGCAGCCCCTCGGCCCGCGGCACCTGAAGATTGAACAGCTGCCCCGCCGCGACGATCAGCACCAGGAAGATGACGGCATTACCGACCCGGTGCCGGAACACGAACGACGCACTGCGCAGGCCGGCGTCCGGCGCGGGCACGCGGGTGCGTCGCGAGCGCGCGGAGCGCTCCTGCGTCTTCACCACGGCACGCTCCTTCGGCTTGCCGCCGCCGCGTGCGGGATCCTTCTTGCCGCGGCTCATGCGGGCGCCCCCGGGACAGGCGCGGTGACCGGGCCTGGCGCCGGCGGCACGGTCAGCGGCTGCTGGAGCAATGGCGCCGACGGCGCTGCCGGAGACGCAGGCATCGGACCCAGCGCGGGCAGCGTCCCCGCCCCGTGGGGCACCTCGGCGCCCGGTGCGGCCGGGGCCGGGACCGCAGGCGTGACCGGCGCGGACAGACCCGTGCCGGCCGGCGGGCGAGCGGACGGCTGCTGCACACGCACGGGGAGCTCACGCGGATCCACGACTCGCGCGGCCGGGCCCGGCGTGGGAGTGGGGGCGGGAGCGGCCGGCGTCTCGTCGGGTAGCGGGGTGTTGAGTGGCGGCGGCGGAACGCCTTCAGCGGGTTTGGGGGTGCCGACGACGACCCAGTTGCCTGCAGGATCCTGCACGAGGTGCGCGGTGTCGCGGGACGGGATCATTCCGAGACCACGCGCCGCCTCGGCCAAGGCGGGCGCGGCCTGCGCCTCGAGGACGTCACGCTCCAGCGCTTCCTTCTGTTGCAGCAGAGCCTGATTCGTCTCACGGGCGGAGCCCAGCTGATAGGACCGCGACGCGGCGTCGGTCGACAGCCACAGCGTCGTGCCCAGGCCGACGCCCAGCGATCCGATGACCAGGACGACGAACGGCACCTTGGCGACCAGGGTGCGGGGGTTCAGATCGATCGAGGCCAGCTTGAGGATGATCCGTTCGCGTAACGGAGGCCGGATGACCTTGGGTGCCTTCGCTTTCCGCGCCTTGGCGCGTGCCTTGGCCTGACCGGCGTTCTTCGGCCGGCCGGGGGCACCCTTGGGCCGTGAAATCGGGTTGGTCTTCGGCGCTGACCGCGCCGGCCGCTGCTCGCGGGCGGGCTTGCGGCGCGACGGCGCCTCCGGGGCCCGTCGACCGTTTCGGGGATTGCGCCGACGCTCGTCGTTCCCGCGCGCCGGTGCCGAGCGCTTGACCTTCTTGGGCTGCTTCGCCTTCATCGAGATCCCCCAACTTTCTCCAGTGCCCGCAGCCGCACCGACGCGCTACGTGGGTTCAATGCGATCTCCTCGGCTCCCGCGCGCTCCGCGCCGCGGGTCAAGGCGACGAACTCCGGTTCGTGACCGGGCAGTTCAACCGGAAGACCCGGCGGCGTCCTGGATGCGGTGGCCGCCGCGAATTGGTTCTTCACGATGCGGTCCTCCAGGGATTGATAGGCCATCACCACGATTCGACCGCCGGGAGCCAGCGCGTCGAGCGCCGCGGGCAGCGCGTTGCGTAGCGAGTCGAGTTCGCCGTTGACGGCGATACGCAGTGCCTGGAAAGTCCGCTTCGCCGGATGTCCGCCGGTGCGGCGGGCGGGGGCCGGAATCGCTTGGTACAACAGCTCAACCAGTTCGCCGGTGGTCGCGAACGGCCGAGCGGCACGACGCCGCGCGATCTGCGCGGCGATACGGCTGGCGAACCGCTCCTCACCGAATTCGCGCAAGATCCGGGTCAGTGTCCGTTCGTCGTAGGTGTTGACGACCTCGGCGGCGGTCAGTGGCGCATCGGGGTCCATCCTCATGTCGAGCGGGGCGTCCGACGCGTAGGAGAAGCCGCGCTCGGTGCGGTCCAGTTGCATCGACGACACCCCGAGGTCGAACAGGATTCCGTCGACGACGGGGGCACTGCCCACCCAGTAACCGGATTGCTCGAGCGCTCCTGCGATCCCGTCGTAGCGGGTGCGCACCAGCAGGATCCGGTCGCCGAATTCGGCCAACCGCTCGCCGGCGATCCACAGCGCGTTGGGATCGCGATCCAGGCCGATCAACCGCAGCGCGGGGAACTCGGTGAGGAATCGTTCCGCGTGGCCGCCCGCACCGAGCGTGGCGTCAACGAGCACCGCGCCGCTGCCGTCGGGGGCGTTGCGGGTCAGCGCCGGGGCCAGCAGTTCGACGCAGCGGTCGAGCAGGACGGGGATGTGTCCGTGATCGGCGGAGTCTTCAGGTTCGTCGGGCATCGCTGTGCCTCCGTGTAAGCCTCCGGTGAGGGCCTCTGCATCGAGGTCCCTGCCCGAGAGCACGGACCTGGCGTCGGGGAAGTACGCCAGGGCCGGTTCGGGCAGAGGCCACGGTGCAAGGGCAACGTGCCGGCTGGCCGGGGCATCAGATGATGTCGTGCAGAGCTTCATCTGTGGCCGCGGAGAAGTTCTCTTCGTGGGACTGCTGGTATTCCTGCCACGCAGCCGAATCCCAGATCTCGAGGTAGTCGACCGAGCCGATCACCACGCAGTCCTTGGAGAGGTTGGCGTAGCGGCGATGATCGGCCGACAACGTGATCCGGCCTTGTGAGTCGGGGTGCTGTTCATCGGTGGCCGCGGCGAGATTTCGCAGGAAGGCCCGGGCTTCCGGATTGCTCCGGGACGCCTGCGATGCCCGTCGTGCCAGCTTTTCGAACTCCGCACGCGGATAGACGGCAAGGCTGTGATCTTGGCTTTTGGTGACCATCAACCCTCCTGCCAGCGCGTCGCGGAATTTGGCGGGCAGTGTGAGCCGCCCCTTGTCGTCGAGTTTCGGCGTGTAGGTGCCGAGAAACATCCCGCCACCTCCCGATACTCCGGAGTCCCGGTTACTCCGTTGCCGCCACTTTACCCCACAATCCCCCACTTTGCTCCAAATATGCAGGCGAGTTGTGCTGAACTCCCCACTTTGCACCCGCGATCAGTTACGTCCGCACTTTCGAGGTGGAATCAACCACCCTCCGACCCGGCAAAAGCCCAGGTGGGCGTACCGAATGCCGCAGACCGCCTGCAGTGGGGCGTGGTGGGGGAAATCTCTAGGCCGCGGGCACCCACGTGTGCGAGATCAGGGCAGCGCGGTGGTCCTGTTCTGCCCCGACCGTCCCCAAACTCCCCCACTGAATAGCAAAAACAGGGGCGACCCGAGATGGGCTGCCCCTGTTTGTCGTTCGGTGTTACTCGTCGAAGCGGCGGCGGAAGCGGTCTTCCATGCGGCTGGTGAACGAGCCGCCGGAGCCCTTGGCCCGCTTCTGCCGCTGCTGTCCGACCTCGTCGGTGGCCAACCGGCCCGGACCACCGGGCACGCGCGGACCCGTGATCGCGAAGACCACGCCGCCGAACATCACGATGAAGCCGATGACGGAAAGGATCGCGAAGTCACCGATTCGGGTCGCCGGGATCGCGATGCCGGCCACCAGCATCGCCAGCCCGATCACGAAAAGCGCTGCACCCTGCAGTCGACGCCGGGTGGAAGGTGTCCGCAGCGTGCCCCCACGAACACTCGAAGCGAACTTCGGGTCCTCGGCATAGAGCGCGCTCTCGATCTGATCGAGCATGCGCTGCTCATGATCGGAGAGTGGCATTCGTCCCTCCCTCGGGGCCCTGGAGCCGATGCGACCGGTCTCAATCGTTCAAACTGATGTCCGCCCGCATGGACGGCCACCTAACAGTCATGATACGAGGTCAATCTGAGCCGTACCACCTAGTTCGACGCCCGATTGTATGACGTACACCGCCACTGGCGAGCACCACCACGCTCCACTCGATAATGGGGTGAAGGTGATCGCAGGACGCTGTTCAGGGACAGGAGCAAGTTGGCGACATTTCTGATCGGTCTGTCGCCGAGCGACATGCAACGCCGGCTCGGTGAAGCGCTCTCCGTCTACGTCGACGCCATGCGCTATCCGCGCGGTACGGAAGACCAGCGCGCATCGATGTGGCTGGAGCACACGCAGCGGGGCGGGTGGAAGGCGGTTGCCGCCCTCGAAGTCCCGGAAGTACGAGATCAGGGCGGATCCGACCCGTCACCGCCATCCGATGTCGAGCTCGCCTCGGCGCCTCTGCTCGGTATCGCCTACGGCTACTGCGGCGCCCCCGACCAGTGGTGGCAGCAGCAGGTGGTCGCTGGCCTGCACCGGGTGGGCACCGACTCCGCCCGCATCGCGGAGCTGATGAACAGCTATTTCGAGCTGACCGAACTGCACATCCACCCCCGCGCTCAGGGCCGCGGCCTCGGCGAGGCGCTGGCCCGACGGCTGCTCGCGGACCGTCGCGAATCGCATGTGCTGCTGTCGACCCCCGAGATCAACGGCGAGGCCAACCGTGCCTGGCGGCTGTACCGGCGCCTCGGCTTTGCCGACATCATCCGTGGCTACCACTTCGCGGGTGACCCACGAGCCTTTGCCATCCTGGGTCGCAGACTGCCCCTTTGAAGCCTCTTCGAGCATCCGCGTCTGGCACGATGACCGTGTGTTCGCTGTGTCCGCTCACCAGCCGCGCAACCATGGCATGAAAAGGTTGCTCGCCGTTGTCCTGCTGATCCTGGTCGTGGCACCGACAGTCGTCGGTTGCGTACGGGTCCGCACGTCGATCACGGTGTCGCCGGACGACAGGGTCTCGGGCCAGATCATCGCGGCGGCCAAACCGCGCAACCCGGACGACAAGGGCCCGCAGCTGCTCAACAATCTGACCTTCGCCAACAAGGTCGCCGTCTCGGAATACAGCCGCGACGACTATGTCGGGTCCCAGGCGGTGTTCTCCGACCTCACCTTCGCCGAACTCCCCCAGCTGGCCAACATGAACCGGGACGCCGCCGGGGTGGACATCTCCCTGCGACGGGCCGGCGACCTGGTGATACTCGAGGGCCGCGTCGACCTGACCTCGCTGAGTGATCCCGAAGCCGACGTGACGCTGTCGGTGTCGTTCCCCGGAGAGGTCACCTCGACCAACGGCGACCAGGTGTCCGCAGAGATCGTCGAGTGGCGGCTACGGCCGGGCGTGGTCAGCACCATGAACGCCCAGGCCCGCTACACCGACCCCAGCGCCCGCTCCTTCACCGGTGCGGCGATATGGCTCGCCATCGGGTCGTTCATCGTGGCAGCGATCATCGGCGGGCTGGCCTACTACACCCGCGACCAATCCCCCCGCGTCGGCGAACCCCAAGGCTGAATGCGGAAAAGGCGGCACTCTGACTTGCTAAACCGCCAGTCGCAGGCTCTACTCTGAAGGCACTCGGGGCGAATAGTGCACAACGAAAGGGGCGCCCGCTGACCGTGTACGGAGCGGCACCGTCAGCCGTCGAGTTGACCAAAGCCGTCACCGAGCAACTGCGCGACTATCTCGCCGAACGCCGCAGCGCGTGCGCCTACATGGGCACCGAGTACGGCGAACTGACCGCCGCCCTGGAGGAGTTCGTCCTGCGCGGGGGCAAGCGGGTGCGGCCCGCGTTCGCGTACTGGGGCTGGCGGGCAGTGGTCGACAAGCCCAGCGAGCAGGCCGAACAGCAGGCGATACGGCTGTTCTCCGCGCTCGAGTTGCTGCATGCCTGCGCCCTCGTGCACGACGACGTCATCGATGCCTCCGCCACCCGGCGCGGGCTGCCCACGGTGCATCGACTGTTCACCGAGAAGCACCGCAGCAACGCCTGGCACGGAAATTCCGACCAGTTCGGGATTTCGGCGGCGATCCTGCTCGGTGATCTCGCACTCGTATGGGCCGACGACGTCGTGGCGACAGTCGATCTGCCGATCGACGCGCACCGCCGGGTGCGTTCGATCTGGAGCGCCATCCGCACCGAGGTGCTCGGCGGCCAATACCTCGACATCGCCGCCGAGGCCAGCGGCGCCGAATCGGTCGCCTCGGCCATGACCGTCAACCTCTACAAGACCGCGTCCTACACCATCACGCGTCCGCTGCAACTGGGTGCCGCCGCCGCTGCGGACCGACCGGACGTGCAGGCCACCTTCAACGAGGTCGGCAACAACCTGGGTGTCGCGTTCCAGCTCCGCGACGACGTCCTCGGCGTGTTCGGCGACCCCGCGGTCACCGGCAAGCCGTCGGGTGACGACCTGCGTTCGGGTAAACGGACCGTGCTGCTGGCCGAGGCGGTCGAACTGGCCGAGAAGCACGATCCGATGGGCGCCAAGCTGCTTCGCACATCCATCGGCACCGAACTGTCCGACGCACAGGTGAAAGACCTGTGTCTGGTCATCGAATCCGTCGGGGCACTGGCGGCCGTCGAAGACCGGATCGATACGTTGACCCACACCGCGCTCGCGCTCCTCAACGCGGCCGCCATCGACCCGCAGGCCAAGATCGGCCTCTCCGAACTCGCCAGATTGGCCGCCAACCGGTCCGCCTGAGCATGACAACCTCGTCACCGGCGGCGCCGTCGAAGAAACCGGCCATGGCGCAACACATTTCACGGTTCGCTACCTTCGCAACGTCTCCGGAGGCGAAACCGGCCCGCATCGGCGCCCTCGGCGCCGTCCTGATCGCGGCAGGTGGGCTGGGCGCCGGGAGCACCCGCTTGCACGATCCGCTTCTCGAGTCGTTGCACCTGTCATGGCTGCGGTTCGGACACGGTCTGGTGCTGTCGTCGGTGCTGCTGTGGGTCGGTGTGGCGCTGATGCTCGTGGCCTGGCTGCGGTTGGGCCGCAGCGTGATCGACCGCACCGCGACCGAATACACCATGCTCGCGACCACCGCGTTCTGGCTCGCGCCGCTTCTGTTGAGCGTCCCGGTGTTCAGCCGCGACACCTACTCGTACCTCGCGCAGGGCGCACTGCTGCGCGACGGCTTCGACCCGTATGTCGTGGGACCCATCGACAACCCGAACTCGCTGCTGGACAACGTGAGTCCCATCTGGACCACCACCACCGCGCCGTACGGGCCCGCCTTCATCCTGGTGGCGAAGTTCGTGACCATGCTGGTCGGCGACGACGTCGTGGCCGGCACGATGCTGTTGCGGCTGTGCATGCTGCCCGGTTTGGCGTTGTTGATCTGGGCGGCGCCGCGGGTGGCCCGCCACGTCGGCGCCAACGGCGCTGCGGCCCTGTGGATATGCGTGCTGAACCCGCTCGTGATCATCCATCTGATGGGTGGCGTGCACAACGAAATGTTGATGGTCGGGCTGATGATGGCCGCGATCGCGCTGACCTTCAGCGGCCACCATGTCTGGGGCGTCAGCCTGATCGCCGTCGCGGTCGCGGTGAAAGCGACGGCGGGTCTTGCGCTTCCGTTCATGGTGTGGGTGTGGACCCGCGATCTGCGGCAGCGGCGCGGTTATGGGCCGGCCAAGGCCTTCACCGCGGCGACGGCGGCCTCGATACTCATCTTCGTCGCGGTGTTCGCGGTGCTGTCGCTGGCCGCCGGGGTGGGCCTGGGGTGGCTGACGGCGCTCGCCGGTTCGGTGAAGATCATCAACTGGCTGACACTGCCGACGGCCGCGGCCAACCTGGTCAACGTCGTCGGCGGCATCTTCCTGCCGGTGAACTTCTACGCCGTCCTCGACGTCACCCGGATCACCGGCATCGCCATCATCGCCATCTCACTCCCGTTGTTGTGGTGGCGGTTTCGCCACACCGACCGGGAGGCGCTCGTCGGCATCGCCCTGGTGATGGCCGTCGTGGTGCTGTTCGTTCCCGCCGCGCTGCCCTGGTACTACACGTGGCCGCTGGCGGTCGTTGCGGCGCTGGCGCAGAGCAGACAATCGATCGCGATCATCGCGGGCCTGTCCACCTGGATCACGGTGATCTGGAAACCCGACGGCGCGCATGGCATGTACTCCTGGACGCACGTGCTGCTGGCCACCGCATGCGCCGTCGGCGCCTGGTACTGGCTCTACAACGCCCCCGACCGCGATGCGGTCAGTACGCCATCGCCTGGGCCCGACGAACCACCTCACGGGCCTGATGCGAGTGCAACGCATCAACCGGCCGGGCATTAGCCTGCTTGTCCGTCGCCCCGTCGCGGGTGATGGTCAGCGAGGGATCCGGCGTGAACAGCCAGCGCACGATCTCGGTGTCGCGGTAGCCCCCGTCGCGTAGCACGACAAGCAGGCCGTGGAGGCTCTTCACCACATGGCCGGTGTCGTCGAAGAAGATCTTCGGCACCACCACCGAGCCGTTGCGCCGGACACCGATCAGATGGCCTTCCCGAAGTTGGTGGTGCACCTTGGTCACCGGGACGCCCAGCAGATCGGCGACGGCGGGCAGGTCGTAGACGGCCTCGCCGGGGTCAAGAACATCGTCGGCGGCCGGAATGCTGCTCACGCCATCGAGTCTAGGTGTCTCGGACCGACTCGTAACATGTCTTTGATGGAGACCTACCAGCAGTCGGGACCGCTCGACGGGACTGTGCTGGACGGTCGGTATCGCGTCGACACCATGATCGCCACCGGCGGGACGAGCACCGTGTACCGCGGGCTCGACCTTCGCCTGGATCGGCCGGTGGCGCTGAAGGTCATGGAATCCCGTTATGCGGGCGACGAACAGTTCCTCACCCGGTTTCAGCGTGAGGCGCGCGCGGTGGCGCGGCTGTCCGATTCCGGTCTGGTCGCCGTCTACGACCAGGGCATCGACGGCAGGCATCCGTTCCTCGTGATGGAGCTCATCGAGGGCGGCACCTTGCGGGAGCTGTTGCGTGAACGCGGTCCGATGCCGCCGCACGCCGCAGCGGCGGTACTGGCACCCGTGCTCAGCGCACTCGCCGTCGCGCACGCGGCCGGACTGGTGCACCGCGACATCAAGCCGGAGAACGTGTTGATCTCCGACACCGGTGACGTGAAGATCGCCGACTTCGGACTGGTCCGCGCGATCGCCGAGGCCAAGATCACGTCCAGCAGCGTCATTCTCGGCACCGCGGCATATCTGTCGCCCGAACAGGTCAGCACCGGTGACGCCGACCCGCGCAGCGACGTGTACGCGATGGGCATCCTGACCTACGAGCTGCTCACCGGCACCACCCCGTTCACCGGTGACAGCACATTGGCGGTGGCGTACCAACGGCTGGATCACGACGTCCCCGCACCCGGCACGGTGATCGCCGGTGTGCCAAGACAATTCGACCAACTGGTGCTGCACGCGACCGATCGTGATCCGGCGGGACGGTATGCGGACGCCCGCGACATGGCCGACGATCTCGCGGTCATCGTCGACGAACTCGGGCTGCCCCCTTTCCGTGTCCCGGCCCCGAGCAACTCGGCGCAGCACGCCGCGGCGCTCACCGCCGCGACCGCCGCCCGCAAGCCCGCACACCAGGTTCCACCCCAGCACACGCGCGAACTCACCCGCGACGGCATCCCCCCGCAAGAACCCGAATACGAGCCGGTATCAAGGCAATTCGCCGGCGTGGATCTCGAGGAGTTCTACTGGGCGCGCCAGCGGTCGAAGCGGGCGCTGATGTTCTGGGTGATCGCCGTCATCACGCTGACGGGCCTGGTCGCCGCCGGCGCGTGGACGCTCGGCGGCAACATCAGCGCGCTTCTCTAGTCAGCCCCGCAGCATCTCGGCGACAAGGAAGGCCAACTCCAGCGACTGCTGGGTGTTCAAGCGTGGGTCGCACGTGGTTTCGTAGCGGCCGGCCAGATCCGAGTCCGAGATGTCCTGTGCGCCGCCGAGGCACTCGGTGACGTCCTCGCCGGTGATCTCGACGTGGATGCCGCCGGGATGGGTGCCGAGAGCGCGGTGCACCTCGAAGAACCCCTGCACCTCGTCGACGACCCGGTCGAAGTGGCGGGTCTTGTACCCCGTCGACGACTCGTGGGTGTTGCCGTGCATCGGATCGCACTGCCAGATCACCTGGTGTCCGGTGGCCTGCACCTTCTCGATGATCGGCGGCAACAGGTCGCGAATCTTGTTGTTGCCGAAGCGGGTCACCAGTGTCAGCCGGCCCGGGTCGTTGTGCGGGTCGAGACGCTCGACGTATTCGACGGCGAGCTCCGGCGTCATCGTCGGCCCGAGCTTGACTCCGATCGGGTTGGCGATGACCTCGGCGAACGCGATGTGCGCGCCGTCGAGCTGGCGGGTGCGCTCGCCGATCCACACGTAGTGCGCGGACTGGTCGAAGAGCGCTTGTTCACCGGCGTCATTCTCGGCCAGCCGCAGCATCGCGCGCTCGTAGTCGAGCACCAGAGCCTCGTGCGAGGCGTAGATCTCGGCGGTCCGCAGGTTGGGGTCGTTGACGCCGCAGGCGTTCATGAAGCTCAGCCCGCGGTCGATCTCCCCCGCGAGGGCCTCGTACCGGGCGCCCGCGGGTGATGTCCGCACGAACTCGCGGTTCCAGTCGTGCACCAGGTCCAGTGACGCGAGACCGCCCGAGGTGAGGGCGCGGGTCAGGTTCATGGCGGCGCTGGCGTTGGCGTAGGCGCGCACCAACCGCGACGGATCGTGCTCGCGCGCCGCGGCGTCGGGGGCGAAACCGTTGATCATGTCGCCGCGGTAGGACTTCAGTCCCAGCGCGTCGGTGTCCGAGGAGCGCGGCTTGGCGTACTGCCCGGCGATCCGGGCGACCTTGATCACCGGCATGCTCGCGCCGTAGGTCAGCACCACAGCCATCTGCAGCAGGGTCCGGATGTTGCCCCGGATGTGCGGTTCGGTGTTGTCGGCAAACGTCTCGGCGCAGTCGCCGCCCTGGAGCAGGAAGGCCCGCCCGCGCGCGACATCGCCCAGCAGGCTCTTGAGCCGTTCGATCTCCGAGGGCACGGTGATGGGCGGAACGCTTTCCAGCACGGTCCGCATGGCCTTGGCCTGATCGGCGTCCCAGCTGGGCTGTTGCGCTGCCGGCTTGGCGAGTGCGGAGTCCAGGCGATGCCGCAACTCATCGGGCAGCGGCGGCAGCGCAGGCAGCTGGTCGATGGGTACGTCTACAGTCCAGTTCACCCGTCAATGGTAACTGGGCGGCGACAGCGGATTTTACCCGCGCATTTACGCCTGTGCTGGCACTTCGCCGGCGGTCATCAACCGGAAGCGCAGCAGATTGTGGCGGGCGTCGACGAGGGCGTCGTGGGCGTCGCGCGGTCGCGGCGGCATCCGGGGCGATCCGCGTTCCTCCCAGAACTGGCGTAGCTCGCGGGTGAACCGCGGGATCGCAGGCGGCAGGTCGGTCATCGGGCCCCACAACTGACACAGCACCACGTGGTCGTAGGCCCCGACCCAGGCCCACAGTTCGATCGGCTCGTCACCGTCGATGCCGAAGAAGTCCTCCAGGTCCGAGCGGATCTGGCGTCGCGAACGCCACAGCTGCGAGGACGGCGACGGCAGTTTGGGCAGTACGTGTTTGCGCACCCAACTGCCCGCCCGATCGGGATTGAATTCCGTTGAAATAGCGTAATATTCGCGCCCGTCCTCGGCGGCGACGCCTATTGAGATCAGCTCGATCGTCCGACCGTTGTCGATGAACTCGGTGTCGTAGAAGTACCTCACACCTCGACCGCCGTTCGCCGCGGCGCCGGAGCGGCGGCATGGATCTCGCGGTCGAGTTCCTGATCGACTTCAGAATCGTCGGGGAACTGCGGTTCACCCGCGATGACGTGCTGCAGCCAGAGCTTGGCCTGCACTATCGGTCGCCGCAATATGCGCTCTCGGATCAGCGCGCGGCGCATCTTGCGAGGCTTGTCGCCGTAGCGCCAGCGGGCCCACGGCGCGTGCGGACGGGACAGCCGGATGGCCCCGACGAACAGCAGTGGAGTGATGAACATGCCAATCAACCCGGTCCACACCTTGCCTTTGAGAAGCACGACAACCGCAAGGAGCAGCGTCAGTACCGCCATGACGATGACGCTGGCCCTGGCCTCGATCGAGTGATCCTCCTGCCAGATGCCGATGTCGAAGAACGACAGCGGGTTGAAGCCGAGGATCAGCAGACCGGCGACCGCGATGGCGACGAACACCGCATCTACCGAAGTTCGCCCGTCCTCGGCCCAGTAAACGTCCTGCAAATGCAGGATCAGCGCGAACTCGTCCAGGACGAGCGCTGCCCCGATACCGAAAAAGGTTGCCGCGACCGTGAATTCGGGTACTCCCCCGTCGACACTCAATGTCACCATCGAGACCCCGGAGATCATGACCAAGATCACGCCGATCACCACGTGGTGGATGTGCAGCCCGTTGCCTGCGGAAATGTTGCGCGGCTGCCACCACTTGCGCGGCGCGTCGGAGTCGGCGTGGCTGCGGATATATCGGACGATGGTACGTGTGACAAAGAACGTCACGATGAACGCGACCAGGCAGAACAGCAGCGGCATGCGGCCATGTGGGATGCCCAGGTTCAGATCGAAGCTCTCGCGCACGGTCGAAAACTTACGCCGACCTGCGGGTGTCACGCCCGGGATACCCGCCGACGCGCCGATGAGCACCGATAGTCTGGTCGCGAAATGAGTATTCGGCGGTCGCCCGGGGGGCCTGAACGGGCACGAACGCTCGTCTGGCGGCTGTTTCAGCTGCTCACCGCGGCGGCGTTGGGCTGGGCGGGCTGGCGGCTGCTCGGCCACGTCCCGTACCGCATCGACATCGACGTCTACCGGATGGGTGGCCAGGCCTGGCTCGACGGGCGTCCGCTGTATGCCGACGGCGTCATGTTCGCGACCCGCGGCGGGCTGGATCTGCCCTTCACGTACCCGCCGCTGGCCGCCGTTGCGTTCGCACCCTTCGCGCTGTTCTCGCTGGACGTCGCCAGCATCGCCATCACCTCGAGCACCCTGATCCTGCTGATCGTCGCCACGACCATCGTGTTGACCCGGCTGGACGTGTGGCCGGATCCCGCAGGGGGCAGGAGCCCCGTGACAGGCGAGCCTGCCTGGCTGCGCCGCGTGTGGCTGGCCGCGGCGATCGTGGCGCCCGCAGTCATCTACCTGGAGCCGATCCGATCGAACTTCGACTTCGGGCAGATCAATGTCGTGTTGATGACGCTGGTCATCGCCGACTGCGTACCGCGTAAGACGCCCTGGCCGCGGGGAATGCTGCTGGGCCTGGCGATCGCGCTGAAACTCACGCCGGCGGTCTTCCTGCTGTACTTCCTGCTCCGACGCGATACCCGTGCGCTGATCGTCGCCGTGGCCTCGGCGCTCGTCGCCACCCTGGCTGGGTTCGCGTTCGCGTGGCGCGATTCGATCGAGTACTGGACCGAGACGGTCCGCAACACCGACCGCATCGGCACCGCGACGCTGAACACCAACCAGAACATCGCGGGCGCGCTGGCCCGGCTCGGCCTCGGCGAGGGCATCCGGTTCGTGCTGTGGACGGTCGCCTGCTTCGCGGTGCTGGCGTTGACGGTCTGGGCCGCACGCCGGGTGTTGAAGGCCGAGCAGCCGGTGGTCGCCCTGATCTGCGTGGCGATGTTCGGCCTCGTGGTGTCGCCGGTGTCGTGGTCGCATCACTGGGTATGGGTGCTGCCCGCCGTTCTGGTGATCAGCATCGTGGCCTACCGAACGCGGCACGTGGGTCTGGCGGTCGTGTCGCTGGTGGGCATCGCGCTGATGATCTGGACGCCAATCCAGCTGATGCCCGAACACCAGGAAACCTCGGCGTCGCTGTGGCGCCAGCTGGCAGGCGGGTCCTACGTGTGGTGGGCGATCGCCGTGATCGCCGTCGCCGGCACCGTGACACTGCGTCCAGCGGCCCGCAACGACACCGTGGTCGCCGAGACGCGCGTCCCCGCCGTCAGTTAACCGGCGGCGACTTCAGGCATCCGAGCCGACGGCTTGGCCGTCGCGTCCACCTTGCCCTCTTTGACATCGGCGGCGTACAGATCGACGTATTCCTGCCCGGACAGCCGCATCAGCTCGTACATGACCTCGTCGATCACCGCGCGTTCGATGAACCTGTTGCCAGCGAGGCCCTCGAACCGGCTGAAATCCATGGGCTTACCGAACTTCACCGCCACGCGGCCGAATCGCAGCCCCTTCTTACCCGGCGGGTTGACGACGTTGGTTCCGATCATCGCGACCGGAATCACCGGAACGCCTGTTTCGAGCGCGAGCCGCGCCAGACCTGTCTTGCCCTTGTAGAGCCGTCCGTCGGGTGATCGGGTGCCCTCGGGGTACATCCCGAGCAGCTTGCCCTGCCCGAGAATGCGGGCTGCGGTGTTCAACGCGTCCTGGGCCGAGTCGGCGTCGGTGCGATCGATCGGTACCTGGCCGACGGCGGTGTAGAACCACGCGAGAAAACGGCCCTTGATGCCTGTGCCCGTGAAGTACTCCGACTTCGCCAGGAACGTGATCCGTCGCTTCACCACAAGGGGAAGAAAGAAGCTGTCCATCACCGCGAGGTGGTTACTGGCCAAGATCATCGGTCCGGACGCTGGAATGTATTCCAGCCCTTCTGTTCTCGGTCTACCTATGACGGCCAGCAGGGGACCCATCAAGATGTACTTGAACAGCCAATACCACATGGGCCCTCCTGATGATCGAACACACCGCGGTGTTCTGCGACAACTGTACCCACGCACCCCGATTGCGACCACAGCGAAGCACGGCGTGCAGAGATTATCCGGCTACTCCTCCACGGTGACCGGAATGTGCTGATATCGGCCCGGTCCAGGTGGCGGACCCTCCGGTGGAGGGCCGCCTCCGTTGGGTGGTGAGGATGGCGGACCGTCGGGCGGAGCCCCACCGCCGTCGGGCGGGGGCGGCGGCCCGTCGGCCGCCCCAATGTTTTCGGCGTCGTCGAGCATTGCCCTGATCAGCGCGAGCAGCGCCACGCTGTGATCAGCGACGACCGTCAGCAGCGGGTGATGCTCACCGGTCGCCAGCGCTGCCAGCGCGCACACCGGGCACCACACCTGCTGACACTTGCCTGGGCTGGCAGCATCTGACGACGCGCGCGCCGCAGCCAGCCGCACCAGCGGGTCGATCTGGTCCAAGATCGTCTGCGCCAACTGCCGCAACTCGGGACTGATGTCGGGGTGCTCGCCACTCACTTCGGCCACACCTCCGGATTTGGTCGGAACCGTACTGTCAGCTCGCTGCCTCGCAGCTGCGCATCCATCACTATGCAGCGACGCAGGACGGAAGCCAGCCGGACACGGCGCCGCATCCCACCGGCACCGATGATCAAGTCATCGTCGACCCGCCCCAGCGAGAGGGCGGAGGAGTCGACCTGCGGCAACTCTAGCCGCAACCGGTAGACGGCTTCGAGCCCGGATCCGGATTCCCTGTCGACGATCGGTTTCAGCGGGCCGGGAGGCGGTGCGCCATCGCGCCTGCGCGCCGCGTCGAGCAGCTCACCGAGTGCCTTGGCGCCGATCGGTTCGCCCGCGAGGTGCGGGACGAGCACCAGCTGCACATCGCCGATCATGGTGTCGAGTTCATCGAGCACAGTCTGCTGTTCCGAGATCCGCTCGGCGTACCAGTCGAACGCCGGATGGTCGGGCAGGTTCCGGTACTCGTACGAATCGTCCTGCACCAGAATCTGGTTCACGATCAACTCGTCGACGCGAACCCCCATCAGCGCGAGTGAACCCAGTGTGCGCGCCGCCTCGGCGGCGACCACCCGCTCCGCGGTCATCACCAGATGCGCGCTCAGGACCGACCCGTCGGTGAGTAGCTCGCTCAGTCGCTCCGTGCCCGCGGCGATGCGTTCGACGAGCCCGACGACCGCGGCCGACCGCGCATCGTCGATGCCAGACAACCTGCGATGCCGTGGCCACGCCCGCTCCAGATAGAGCGCGAACGTCGCGGGCAGCGTCAGCATCCGCAACGCGTCGGCGGTGGAGGCGCAGTCGACGACGACGTGGTCCCACTCGCCGGACACGGCGAGCTCACCCACCTCGTGCAGGCCGAGCACCTCCTGAATTCCGGGTAACGCCGAAAGTTCCTCGGGGGCAACGTTTCCCACATCGGATTCGGGAAACTTGCCGGCGAGCAGACCGGAGATGTCGCACCAATGAGTCTCCAGCAGTGCCAACGTGTCCAGCGCCAGCGCATCGAGGAATCCGCCACCGTCGTCCCGCCCACTCTCGAGGTGGGCGAACACCCGGGTGGGTGCACGCTGGCCGGTGGGGGTGATCGGTGTGCCGAGCACGTCCCCGATCGAGTGCGCCTGGTCCGTCGACACCAGCAGCACGCGCATGCCCGCGCGCGCGTCGCGTACGGCGGTGGCCGTCGCCAACGTCGACTTCCCGACGCCGCCCTTGCCGACGAAAAGACTGATCCGGGCCGTCGACGGACCCGGATTCACACCGCGCGGGGGTGGCGGAAGATCACTCAGCCTCTGCTCGTTTCTTGAGGTCTTTCAACGCGGTATCGGTGAGGCGCCGTTCAGCCTTGCGCTTCAGCAGTCCGATCATCGGGATGATCAGGTCGACTGACAGTTCATAGGTGACATCGGTTCCAGAACCCTTGGGCGTCAACCGATATGCGCCATTCAACGACTTCAGCAGCGAGCTGGACACCAGCGTCCACTCCACCGATCCGCGGTCGACCTGATCCCAGTCGTATTCGAGCACCATGGTGTCCTTGAGCACGGCGGCATCCAGCACGAGGCGTGCGGTCTTCGGGTAGCCGTCCGGGCCCGCTTCGAGGACCTCACAGTCGTGATACTCGTTCACCCACTCCGGATAGGACGCGATGTCGGCGATGACATCCATGACCTTCGAAGGTTCGGCATCGATGTAGATGGTCTGCGCCGTCTTGTCCGCCACTGCCTCTTTCCCGTCTGTCTGCCGATGGCAGAAAATCTACCCCCCTGCGCTGCCTTCGACCGAAGTCTCAGGCCAGCCGCGACACGCCGACCGGACGCGTCGCCTCCAGGCGCTGCTTGATCTCGAACGCCATATCTTTGCCCGCGACCCGGCGCCGATGGTTCATTTTGGCGAGGTTCATCTTGGCCAGTTGCCAGGCCGCCACACCCGAGGGCTCGGCGTGCAGGAAATAGTGCAGGATCACCCCGTCGAGGACGGGTTCCAGCCAGACCTCCATCGTTCCGGTGAGCGCACCGTTCACCGTCCACCGGTGCCCGACCTGACCGCGGTCCTCGACCACCGTCAACCGCAGATCCGGCCACCAGCGCCGCCAGCTGGCCGGGTCGGCGACTGCCATCCCGACCTCGACGGGATCGGCGGCGATGAACGTCTCGTCCGCGATCTGGATGCTGTTCATGGCCACCAGCTTCACATATGCCCCGGCCAGCGCCCAAGGTGGCCGACTAGGCTGGTGACCGGCAACGTCGCTAGTCGAGAGGCCATGATCGTGCGCGAGTTCAGTGTCCCCGCCTCATTCACCGTGGGTGAGCACGACAACGTCGTCAGCTCTGTGTTCAGCCATGAGCGCGACGATCCCGACCATGTGATCTTCCAGCGCCTCGTCGACGGTGTCTGGACGGACGTCACGTGCAAGGAAACCGCCGAGCAGGTCCGGGCGACGGCACTCGGGCTGATCGCCGAGGGTGTGGCGCCCGGCGATCGCGTCGCCATCCTGTCGGCCACCCGCTACGAATGGCCGATCCTGGACTTCGCCATCCTGGCCGCGGGCGCCGTCACGGTGCCGATCTACGAGACCAGTTCCGCCGAACAGGTGAAGTTCGTGCTGGAGAACTCCGAGGCCGTGCTGATCATCGCGGAGTCCGACGCGCATGCCGACAAGGTCGAACAGTTCAAGGACCAGCTGCCCGCGCTGCGCAAGGTGCTGCGGATCGACGGGTCGGGCACACCGGCGCTGGATGCGCTCGCCGAAGCGGGTAAGTCGGTGGACGCCAAACAACTCGACGACCGGCTGGCCGGCGTGAAGTCCGCCGATCCGGCGACCCTGATCTACACATCGGGCACCACGGGCCGGCCCAAGGGCTGCCAGCTCACCCATTCCAACCTGCTCTACGAGATCCGCGGCGCCAAGGCCTGCTTCCCGACGCATCTGGCCAAGGGCGAACGGATGCTGGTGTTTCTGCCGCTCGCGCATGTGCTGGCCCGCGCGATCACCGTCGCGGCGTTCACCAGCAAGGTGACGCTCGGGTTCACCAGCGACATCAAGAACCTGGTTCCCACCTTCGCCGTCTTCAAGCCGACGTTGGTGGTGTCGGTGCCGCGGGTGTTCGAGAAGGTGTACAACACCGCCGAGCAGAACGCCGAAAACAGCGGCAAGGGCAAGATTTTCGCGGCCGCCGCAGAGACCGCGATCGAATGGAGCAAGGCCCAGGACACCGGCGGCCCCGGGCTGCTGCTCAAGCTGAAGCACGCGGTGTTCGACAAGCTGGTCTACGGCAAGCTGCGGGCGGCGCTCGGCGGCAACTGCCACGCCGCGATCTCCGGCGGCGCCCCGCTGGGAGCACGGCTCGGCCACTTCTACCGCGGCGTCGGGCTGTCCATCTACGAGGGCTACGGACTCACCGAGACCAGCGCGGCGATCACCGTGAACCGGATCGGTGAGCTTCGCGTCGGCTCGGTGGGCAAGCTCCTGCCCGGCAACAGCATGAAGCTGGGCGAGGACGGCGAGCTAATGGTCAAGGGCGGCGTCGTGTTCAGCGGCTACTGGCGCAACGAAGCCGAGACCGACGCGGTGTTCTCCGACGGCTGGTTTCACACCGGTGATCTGGGTGCCATCGACGCTGACGGGTTCCTGACCATCATCGGCCGCAAGAAGGAGATCATCGTGACCGCGGGCGGCAAGAACGTCGCTCCCGCGGTCCTCGAAGACCGCCTGCGCTCCCACGCGTTGATCAGCCAGGCGATGGTGGTGGGCGACGCGAAACCGTTTATCGCAGCACTGATCACGATCGACCCCGAGGCGTTCGAGGGTTGGAAGGAACGCAATCACAAGAATTCCGGGGCGTCGGTCGGCGATCTCACCACCGATCCCGACCTCGTCGCCGAGATCGATCTGGCGGTCAAGGAGGCCAACGAGGCGGTGTCCAAGGCCGAGGCGATCCGCAAGTTCCGCATCCTGTCGGTCGATTTCACCGAGGCGACGGGCGAGCTCACCCCGACCTTGAAGGTCAAGCGCAAGGTGGTGGCCGAGAAGTTCGCCGCCGACATCGAAGGGCTCTACCAGAAGGACTAGCCTCGATCTTTCGTGAGTGAGTCGATTATGGTGGGTTTGTTCGGCGCGTAATGCACGGAAGTGCCTGTCCAGCAAGGGAAAATGGGCTTGTCGAAGGTCCATTTGCCCAAGTAGCTGAA
>NZ_JACKUK010000044.1 GCF_025822765.1 Mycobacterium barrassiae
ACCGGGTTCGCCGAGGCGGTAGAGGCGACCTGGCCGCAGGCCACCGTGCAGACCTGTGTGGTGCACCTGATCCGCAACTCGATGCGGTTTGTGTCCTACGGAAAGCGCAAGGAGGTCGCGGCCGATATCGCCGATACAAAAGTCCCGGCCGCGGATGGCGCTTTTGGCCTCGATGACCGCATCACGGTCGAACTCAAAGACCACCGCGTCGATCACCGAGACCAGCTTGTCTTCAGACAGCGGACCCCACGTCGAGGCCCGCGCGGCGATCTCGGTATCGATACGCGCCCACAGCGCATCGTCGGTGACGAACTGGGTGCGCCAGGTAATCGCAGCCACCACCCGCGCACTGAACTCACCGCGGTGAAACAACCCCGCCACCGTCGGCAGGTGATCACGCAACGCCACGGCGATACACATCTGTCCAGAGGCCTTGCGCCGACTGAGCCGCAACGCCGCCGCGACCTCAGCGACCACCGAATCCCACCCATCACAGGCCCACCGCGACCGCTCGTGCTCATCCAGCACACGGCGACGCATCAATTCAGCGATCGCGGCCAACCGACGCGCCCCCGCCACCGCCTCGGCCCGCGCCCCGTCCTCGATCGCAGCAACAACTATGGCGTCGTCAGCACCAGCGAACTCAGACTCGAACATACATTCGATACTACAACCCACCACCGACCGCGTTGACTCATCAGATATGCGCGCGAAACGGTGATTCGTTGCCTCACTGGAAATGCGCGCGTATGCCCAGGGGATGGGGTTGACGTTGGCACAGCGCAGAGCAATCACCGAGACGACCGCGATCCGCTATCAGAGGGCCAGTAAGCGNGTGAAGGGTCGGATCCTCGATGAGTTGTGCGCCAACACCGGCTGGCACCGCAGCCATGCCCGCAAGGCACTCAACGCCGCGGGGCAGCCCAAGAGCATCACCGCTCGCAGTGCGCGGCCAGTCAAATATGGCGATGAGGTGATCGCGGCATTGACCGTGTGCTGGCAAGTGCTGGGAATGCCGGCCGGTAAGCGGCTGGCACCGATGCTCACCGAGCTCGTGGCGGTGCTGCGGCACTTCGGGGAGCTGGCGATCAGCGACGACATCGCGGCACTGTTGGTATCGATGTCGGCGGCCACCATCGATCGCCGACTTGCCGGTGAGCGCGCCAAATACAAGATCAGAGGTCGGGTGGGCACCAAGCCGGGGTCGATACTGAAAAGTCAGATCCCGGTACGCACCTGGGCCGAATGGGACGACGCGGTGCCCGGCTTCGTCGAGATCGACACGGTCTTTCACGACGGCGGCAACCGCGGCGGCGGCCATGCCTTCACGCTGACGGTCACCAACATCGCCACCGGCTGGACCGAGAGCCACTCGCTACCTGACAGGGCAGCCAAACACATACTGGCCGCCCTAAATCACATCGCCACCGTCATGCCGTTCCCGATCCTCGGGATCGACTGCGACAACGGATCGGAATTCATCAACGACGACCTGCTGGCATGGTGTCGAGATCGTCAGATCACCTTCACCCGGTCACGGCCAGGTAATAAGAACGACGGCTGCCACGTCGAGCAGAAGAACTGGACGATGGTACGCACCGTGGTGGGCTACTACCGCTACGACACCGCCTCAGAACTGTTGCTCCTCAACGAGATCTGGGCTCTGCAGTCCAAGCTGACCAACTACTTCTACCCACAACAGAAATTGATCTCCAAAGTCCGCACCGGGGCCAAGGTCTCCAAAAAGCACGACACCGCCACCACCCCATACCACCGCGCGATCAACCATCCGACCATGACTGTGGAACGCATCGTGGGCCTGACCCGGACCTACTCGCTGATCAACCCAGCCGCCACCCAGCGCCAGGTCCACGCCCTCACCACCCAGCTGCATACCCTAACGACCAGCAAAGCCGCACCCGGCACCACAGCCCCCATGAACAAGCGCGCACGCTTACGTGAGGCAACGAATAACCCTTCGCGNAGCGCCAGGTCCACGCCCTCACCACCCAGCTGCATACCCTAACGACCAGCAAAGCCGCACCCGGCACCACAGCCCCCATGAACAAGCGCGCACGCTTACGTGAGGCAACGAATAACCCTTCGCGCGCATGTTGACCTGAGGCAACAGGGACGCCCCACCACCAGCCAAACCCCAGCCTGTGGATAAAACCGCAATTGGGGATAACTCTCCGCAAGAGCCGGCGGCGGCGGCCAGTGCCGGCGTCGGGACTAGACCCAGTACGCGACGCGCGACCGGTACTGCCGCATGGCAAAAGCGGCCATCATCCAGCCGATGATCGTCAGCACGATGACCACCACCCAGTGGTGCACCTCCTGGTCCGCACCGAGCAGCGGCGCCCGCACGATGTCCAGATAGTGCAGCAGCGGATTGAGCTCGACGATGCGCGCGTAGTCACCCGCTCCCTGCTGCTGCAGGGTCGACTCGTTCCAGATGATCGGCGTCATGAAGAACAGTAGCTGCACAAGGCTCACCAACAGCGGGCTGATGTCGCGATAACGGGTCGCCAGGATCCCGAAACACAGTGACACCCAGACCATGTTGAGCACGATCAGGAACAGCGCCGGGACGACCGCGAAGTCTGTCCACTTCCAGGGCTTCGGATAGATGACCGCGATGATCACGAAGATGATCATGTTGTGGGCGAACAGCAGGATCTGCCGCCACACCAACCGATACACGTGGACCGACAGCGGCGTCGGAAGCTGTTTGATGAGGCCCTCATTCGCGATGAAGACCTCAGCACCCTCGAGGATCGACGCGTTGATCAGGTTCCAAACGATCAGACCGAGCGTGACGTAGGGCAGATGCTCTTCCAGCGGCAGCTTGAACAGCTTGGAGTACAACAGCCCCATCGCGACCGCCGTCGCGCCGGTGGCGATGGTGATCCAGAACGGTCCAAGCACGGATCTGCGATAGCGCTGCTTGATGTCCTGCCAGCCCAGGTGCAGCCACAACTCGCGCTTGCCGAAACCCGCGACCAAATCGCCCCAGGCACGCGCCATCGTCTTCGACTGCGCGGCGGCGTCGGTGAACGTCATCTCTTTTTCCCGTCGCTTCGCTCGCCCAGGTGGCCGGGCCTCCCGAACTTCTCCCTACGGCCCATGCGCCGCAACCGAATCCACTCGATAAAGCCGGCCGGGTCGCGCCGTGACACCAGGAAGTACCAGCCGAACCTCACCCACTCCTGGAACAGCAGTCGGCGCAACCCGGGCTGCGACAACAGGTATCCGCGGTTGCGGTAGGTGAAGAACCGCTTGGCCTCGTCGTCGGGGTACTGCGTGTGCATCCGCCCGCCGAGGATCGGTTTGAACTCGTCTCCGCCTTGTGGATGCAGGTAACTGGCGTTCAGACAGGTGCCGAACGGCAGCCCCGATCTCACCAGGCGGCGGTGCAGCTCCGTCTCGTCGCCACGCACGAACAGCCGGAGGTCGGGCACGCCGATGATCTCCAGCGTCGACGCGCGAAACAACGCCCCGTTGAAGAAGGACGCGATGCCCCGCAGTAGATCGTCGGATGTCTCGGTGCGCAGTTCCTCGACCCGCCGTCGCCACACCAGACCGCGGCGCAGCGGAAACGCCAGCCGCCCAGGGTCGTTCATGTCGCACACCATCGGCGACACCGCGGCCAACCTGTGCTTGTCTGCGCACGCCAGCAGCGATCCGAGCACTTCAGAATCGGCGGGCCGACCGTCGTCATCGGCCAGCCATACCCAGTCAGCGCCGAGGGCGAGCGCCTGCAGCATGCCCAGCGCGAAACCGCCTGCGCCGCCGAGGTTTCGGCGTGAACCGATATACGTGGTCGGGATCGGCTGACCGGCGACCAGCTCGGCAACATGCGGGTCGTTGTCGTTGTCGACGACGATGAGATGGTCGGGCGTACGCGTCTGGGCCGACACCGCCTCCAGCGACTTGGCCAGTTCGTCCGGACGCCGGTGCGTGACAACGACGACGCACAACAGGCCGGTCATACCGAGCGCTTCTCCTCGAGGACCTCGCGCACGTGACGTGCCGCGTCCTCGCCCTCATACGCCCGCACGACCTCCTCGATGCCGCCGGTCATCTTGATGGTGCCGTGGTCGATCCACATCGCCGTGTTGCACAGGCGAGCCAGGAACTCGTTGGAGTGGCTGGCGAACACGAGGATGCCCGAGCGCTCGACGAGGCTCTGCAGCCGCGACTGCGCCTTCCTCAGGAAGTCGGCGTCCACCGCGCCGATTCCCTCGTCGAGCAACAGGATCTCGGGGTCGATGCTCGTCACCACGCCCATCGCCAACCGCACCCGCATACCGGTGGAATACGTGCGCAGCGGCATCGACAGGTAGTCACCCAGTTCGGTGAACTCTGCGATCTCGTCGACCTTCGCCAGCATCTGCTTGCGTGTCTGCCCGAGGAACAGCCCGCGGATGATGATGTTCTCGAAGCCGGTGATTTCGGGATCCATGCCGACCCCGAGATCGAACACCGGGGCCACCCGGCCTGTCACCGTCGCGACTCCGCGCGTGGGTTCGTAGATCCCCGACAGCAGCCGCAGCAGTGTGGACTTCCCGGCACCGTTGTGGCCGACGAGGCCGACGCGGTCGCCCAGCTCCAGCGACATCGTGATGTCCCGCAACGCCTCGATGACGACGACGTTGGACTCGTTGCGGCCGATGGCCCCGCCGGCCTTCCCGAGGAACGCCTTCTTCAGCGAGCGCGACTTCGCGTCGAAGATGGGAAACTCCACCCAGGCGTCGCGCGTCTCGATACGCGGGGTCACCAGCCGACTCCTACCCGAACGTCAGAGGTACTGGCCGGTCCCGGCACCGCTGCGCGGTCCGGCGACTCCCGGGGGCAGCGCACCCTGACCGCGCATCTGCTCCAGCTGCTGACGCGCGGCCATCTGCTGGGCGAACAGAGCGGTCTGGATGCCATGGAACAGGCCCTCCAGCCAGCCGACCAACTGCGCCTGCGCGATGCGAAGTTCGGCGTCCGATGGGACGGCCTCGTCGGTGAAGGGCAGCGTCAGGCGTTCGAGCTCATCGCGCAGCTCAGGCGCCAGGCCGTCCTCCAACTCGGCGATGCTGGTCCGGTGGATCTCGCGCAGCCGGTTGCGGCTGGCCTCGTCGAGCGGGGCCGCGCGCACCTCCTCGAGCAGCTGCTTGATCATCGTGCCGATCCGCATCACCTTCGCAGGCTGCTCGACCAGGTCGGTCAGCGACTTGCCGTTGTCATCGCCCTCGTCGTTCGCAGCGCCTTGATCGCCGCCGATGACCTCGATGCCGTCGTCCTCGTTGTTGGCTGTCATGTCCCTCTCCGCGCATTTGTCGAGCGGGCTTTTCCGTTGCCGGAGGGCGTCACCCTCGACTCCCTCGGCCTTTAACGTATCTAGCGACACTAGTCCGTCAGGTAGGGACGACCGTCATGCCGCCCCCGCGAGGATTGCTCCCCGAGCAGCAGCAACGAACGGGCTATGAGCACCCCGGCCCCAATCCGCACTGGACTAGTATTGCTGGCCAGGTGACCCGTACCGGGCTCGGCTGGGAAGCTTTGGGCACAGCCGGTCATCGCCCGGGATCGTGTCCGGTTGCGCGATTCACGACAGGCTAAGAGGTGGGCTGGCATGGCATACGACGTCGCCCGGGTGCGTGGGCTGCACCCGTCTTTGGGCGACGGTTGGGTGCACTTCGACGCCCAGCACGGCATGCTGCTGCCCGACGCCGTCGCCAGGGCCGTATCGACCGCATTCCGTGGCTCCATGCCCACCCCGACCGGGCCGCACCCCTCGGCCCAGCGCAGCGCGGCCGTGCTCACCGCCGCCCGCCAGGCGGTCGCCGATCTGGTCGGCGCCAAGCCGGAGGGGGTCGTCCTCGGTTCCGACCGCGCGGTCCTGCTCACCTCGCTTGCTGACTCCTCGGCCGCTCGAGTCGGGCTCGGCTACGAGATGGTGGTCAGCCGCCTGGACGACGAAGCGAACATCGCCCCGTGGCTGCGCGCAGCCAATCGCTATGGCGCCAAGGTGAAGTGGGCCGAGGTCGACATCGAGACCGGCGAGCTGCCGAACTGGCAGTGGGAGAGCCTGATCACGGCTCCGACCCGGCTCGTCGCAATCGCCTCCGCATCATCGACGCTGGGTACGGTCACCGATCTGCGGGCCGTTACCAAGCTGGTGCACGAAAACAGCGGTCTCGTGGTGGTCGACCACTCGGCGGCCGCACCATACCGGCTGATCGACATCGACGAGATCGACGCCGACGTGGTCGCTGTGAACGCGCTCGCCTGGGGCGGCCCGCCGATCGGCGCACTGGTGTTCCGCGACCCCGCAGTGATCGACTCCTTCAGTTCCGTGTCGCTGAACCCCCACGCTCGCGGACCGGCGCGGCTGGAGGTCGGGGCGCACCAGTTCGGTCTGCTCGCGGGCGTCGTCGCCAGCATCGAGTACCTGGCCTCCCTCGACGAGTCGGCGCACGGCACCCGACGCGAAAGACTTGCGCTCTCAATGCAATCAGCGTCGTCCTACATGAATCGACTGTTCGACTACCTGCTCATGTCGCTGCGCTCGCTGCCCGCCGTCATCGTGATCGGTCGGCCCGAAATGCGTATTCCCGTACTCAGTTTCGCGGTCAACGACGTGCCCGCGGAGAAGGTGGTGCAGCGGTTGGCCGACAACGGTGTCCTGGCGATCGCCAATGCCGGATCGCGTGTGCTCGACGCGATCGGCGTCAACGACATCGGCGGTGCCGTCACGGTCGGGCTGGCCCACTACACGACGACCGCTGAAGTGGACCAGCTCGTGCGTGCGCTCGCTTCGCTGGGCTGAGCGCACCCCGTCAATCTGCTACGCGCAGAAGGATTTTTCCCGAGACCTCACCCGAGTTCAGCAGCTCGTGCGCGGCGCCTGCCTGCTCGATCCCGAACTCGGCGCCGATGATCGGACGCACCTGACCGTCCGCGATCATCGGCCAGACGTTGGCGACCACCTCGGTGGTGATCTCGCTCTTGCTACTGGGTCCGCTCACCGGACGCGACCGCAACGCGGTGGCGATCACCCCGCCTCGCTTACCGAGCAGCTTGCCGATGTTCAGCTCGCCTTTGACCCCGCCCTGCATGCCGATGATCACCACGCGGCCGTCGGGCGCGAGCGCGTCGACGTTGCGGTCGAGGTAGGCCGCACCCATGATGTCGAGGATCACGTCGGCACCCGCGCCGTCGGACTCGGCGCGGATCCGCTCCACGAAGTCCTCGTTGTGGTAGTCGATGCTGACCTCGGCGCCGAGCTCGGCGCACAGGTCCAGCTTGTTCTTCGACCCGGCCGTGATCGCCACCCGGCAGCCAAGCGCGCGGCCGACCTGGATGGCGTGCGTGCCGATGCCGCTCGCACCGCCGTGGACGAGCAGCCACTGACCGGACTTCAGGTGCGCGGTCATCACCAGGTTCGACCACACCGTGCATGCGACCTCCGGCAGGGCGGCCGCGTGGTGCAGCGTCACCGTGTCCGGGATAGGCATCACCTGTCCGGCGGGCACGGCGACGTACTCGGCGTAGCCGCCGCCCGCCAGCAAAGCGCACACCGGTTGCCCCACGTCCCATCCGGTGACCCCGTCGCCCAGGCCGGCGATCGTGCCCGACACCTCGAGGCCGAGGATCTCGCTAGCGCCAGGTGGCGGCGGATACTTGCCCGCCGCCTGCAGCAGATCCGCCCGGTTCACGCCCGCAGCGCTGACCTTGATGAGCACTTCGCCGTCGCCGGGCACCGCGTCAGGAACTTCTTGCCAGGTCAATTGGCCTTTGCTGGCGGTCATGATCGCTTGCATTCAAACAAGGCTACTACGCTGCGAAAACAGTCTGATTGTTCCTGCCCCAGCAACGCCTCAGAGATTTACCATTGCCGCATGGAGCAGATCATCGCGGGGCGTACGGCCAGTGATATGCCGGGTTTGGATATCGCTGAGCAGCGGTCGTGGCAAAACTTCCTTGATTCCGCATTGCGGATGTACGCGACCCTCAACCGGTCGCTGATGGATGCACACCAGCTGACGCTCAACGATGTACGACTGCTCGACATCCTGGACAAGTCCGAGACCGGATCGTCGCGGATGGGCGACCTGGCAGACAACCTGATGTCGCTCCCCAGCCGCGTGACCCGTCAGATCCGCCGCCTCGAGCTACAGGGTCTGGTGCGACGCGGCGCGAGCCCCGACGACGGCCGCGGCGTGCTGGCCACCATCACCGACGAGGGCCGCACCGCCGTGCGCGAAGCCATGGTGACCTACGGCCAGGGCGTGCGGACGCACTTCCTCTGCCGGCTGTCACGTCCGCAGATCGCGGCGATGGGGGAGAACTGCCGACGCGTCAGCGTCGCTCTCAAGACTGCGGCACCTCCCGCGAAACTCGGCCGCGTCTAGCCCGTACCCTTATCGGCGGTGGCGTGGCAGAGCGGCCTAATGCACTCGCCTTGAAAGCGAGAGACGGCTAAAACCGTCCGGGGGTTCAAATCCCTCCGCCACCGCCAAAGTGGCCACTACCATTCATCCATGAGCGCAACGGTGGGGGCCGTGATCGGAGTCACGGTGCTGGCCGTGGCATGTGCAGTGGTCGTGGGGTGGCTGCTGTGGAGTAGCCGCATCGACCGTCGTGGCGAAACGTCCGCGGCGCGATACCGCCGCAGCGCCATGCATCTGCACAGTCCGCGAAACCGTCGGGTGATGCGCGCCAAACAGCGCCGCAACATGTGGGCCGCCGGGTCGGCAGGTGCCGCCGGCATCGGTTATCTCGGCATCGGTCGTGGCGACTATGGCGATGGAGATCAGGGCGGTGGATGCGCAGCCGGATGCGGCGGTGGCTGCGGCGGCGGTGGCTGCGGCGGCGGCGGTGGCTGCGGCGGCAGTTAGTCCAGCGCCCGAGCCAGTTCCCGCACGCCCCGTTCGATCTGCGACTCGCTGAGGTTGGCATAGCCGAGCATCAATCCCGGTGGCGCCGTGGCCGGTTCGGCGTAGCAGGGAGCGAGCGGCTCGACGCGAATCCGCATCCTGGCCGCGTGCGCGACGATATCGTCGATGGGGAAGCCGTCGGGAAAGCGGACGGTGAGATGGACGCCTGCCGCCGCACCCAACACTGTCGCGTCGGGCAGATGCCGGGCCAACGCACGCAGCAGTGCATTACGGCGTACCTGATATCGCCGACGCATCTGTCGCAGATGCCTGTCGTAGCCGCCCGACGTGAGGAACTGCGCGAGAGCCACCTGATCCATGACCGAACTCCCGGTGTCCGCAAGGCCTTTGGACAACGTGGCCGCGTAGACGAGGTGCGCAGGCAGCACCATCCAGCCGATGCGCAGTCCGGGCGCCAGCGTCTTGCTCGTCGATCCCACGTACACCACGCGGTCGGGCGCGATGCCCTGCAGTGCGCCCACAGGTGCACGGTCGTAACGGTATTCGGCGTCGTAGTCGTCCTCGATCACCAGATGTCCTGCGCGGGCCCACTCCACCAACGCCGTGCGCCGTGCCGCGGAGAGTACGACGCCCGTCGGCGACTGGTGGGCGGGAGTGGTCAACACCGCCGTGGCTCCGCTGGTTGACAGCGCCGCGACATCGAGGCCCTCGTCGTCGATCGGTACCGGTATGGGATTGATACCGTTGTGCTGCAGTATCTTTCGATGCAGCCAGAAGCCGGGATCCTCCATCGCGAGCGGGGTGCCCCGCAGCGTCTGAGCGAGCAATGCGATGGCCTGTGTCGCACCGGAACAGATGACGATGTGCTGCGGATCGGCCAAGACACCACGGGTGCGCCGCAGATAGTCCGCGATCGCGACGCGGGCCGAGATCAGGCCCTGGGGCGCGACGTACCCGAAGGCATCGGACTCGAGGTCGGCCAACCCTTGCCGCAGCGCGCGCAGCCAGGCGTGGCGCGGAAAGCTGGACAGATCCGGTGATCCGGGCAGGAAGTCGACGTCGTAGCGCGGCGGTTCGGCGGTCGCGCGCTCGGGAGCGCTCGCCGTGTCGACGGTGGCGACGCGGGTGCCTGACCCGTGCCTGCTGAGCAGGAAGCCTTCGGCCACGAGCTGGCTGTAGGCATCGACGACGAGCCGACGGGACACTCCGAGATCGGCAGCCAGCACCCGGGTCGACGGAAGCCTGGTGTGCGGCGTCAGTCGCCCGGAGCGGATCGCGTCGCGCAGACCGTTGACGAGTTGGTGGTGCAGTGGGGCCGGTGCCGTCCTGTCGAGTTCGACGAGCAGCTCCGGACCGGAAGTGGTACCCGAAATCGTCATCTAAGTGGTGCCTAACCTGAGGCCAGTCGCGTATTACCGTGACGGTATGACGACCACTCCCGCCCGCACAAGAGGCGGCTTCGTCGAGGTGACGCTGATCGTGTTCGGGCTGTACGCCCTGGGCGTCGGGCTGTTCATGCTGTTCGCCCCGGGGCCCTTTTTCGACACGCTCGGGACCTTCGGGGTCCGCAACGATCACTACATCTTCGACAACGCCACGTTCGAGATTCCCCAAGGCCTGCTGCTGCTCGGCGCGGTGCGGCGAGTGTCGTGGAGGGTGCCTGCATTGGCCTTCGCCACGCTGCACTGGGCGCTGCACGCCATCAGCCACATCATCGATCCCCACCACGGGGCGGGTGACCTGTACGGCTGGCTGGAGGCGGGTGGTCTGGTTGCGACGACCGCGATCCTCGCAATTGCGTTGCGCGCCAGCATCATCACGGAACGAGGAGGTCGCTGATGCGCGTGCTGGTAGGTGGCGCGACGAGCGTGCCCGGAATCCCGCTGCTGCGGGAGTTGACTTCGCGCGGCCACGAGGTGATCGGCGTGACCCGCTCACCGTCGAAGACGCCGCAGATCGCGTCGGCGACGGCGTTCGGGACAACCTGGCTGCCGTTGACCAACGCCAAGGCGAA
The DNA here is from genome assembly GCF_025822765.1 of Mycobacterium barrassiae. Taxonomy (GTDB): domain Bacteria; phylum Actinomycetota; class Actinomycetes; order Mycobacteriales; family Mycobacteriaceae; genus Mycobacterium; species Mycobacterium barrassiae. The sequence continues at coordinate 10,906 of NZ_JACKUK010000044.1, forward strand.
GGCCGAACTCGGCTGGACCCCTATTCCCCGGTGAAGTTCGGCGACCGCTTCTCGAACGTCGCCTTGAGCCCTTCCGCCAGATCCTTGGACGGCAGGAATGCCGAGTTCCAGGCCGCCACGTAGCGCAGGCTCTCGGAGACCCTGGCGACGCGCTGCTGATCGAGGACATCCTTGACACCGCTGACGACCAGTGGCGGGTTGGCCGCGATCTCGGCTGCCGTCGCGTGGGCGGCCGCCAGCGACGCTTCTGCGTCGTCGAACACGTCGTTGACGAGTCCGATCTTCTCGGCCCGAGCCGCGTCGATGTCCTTACCCGTCAGCGCCAGCTCGCGCATGTGCCCGTCAGACAGGATCAGCGGCAACCGCGCCAGGCTGCCGACGTCGGCGACGATCGCGAGCTTGACCTCGCGCACCGAGAACTTGGCGTCGGCGCTGGCGTAGCGGATGTCGACGGCGGAGATCAGGTCGACGCCGCCGCCGATGCACCAACCGTGTACGGAGGCGATGGTGGGTGTGCGGCAGTCGGCGACAGCGTTGATGGCGCCCTGCATCCGCAGGATCGTCTTGTGGAACTCGGACCGCGGACGAGCGGTGGCGCCTTCGGCGAGCACGTCCGACAGGGTGCCGCCCATCGCCAGCAGATCAAGCCCGTAGCTGAAGTTCTTGCCCGAACCGGTCAGCACGATCGCCCGCACCTCGCGGTCGGCGTCGAGCTCGGCGAACACCTCGGGCATCTCGGCCCAGAAGTCCGGACCCATCGCGTTGCCCTTGCCCGGCCCGATCAGCGTCACCTGCGCGACGTTGTCTTTGACCTCGACGGTGACGGATTCGTATGCCCCAAGCTTCTCGCCCATGGGCAGAAGGCTAACGACTCACGGCGGCGAGCCGGACACCACCTCGCTGACCGTCATATCCGGCATGAACTGGCACATGGCGCCGGCCATGAGGATGGCCGTCAGCTCGGCCGTCTGGTCGGTCACGCCTTCTTTGCCGAGGATGGCGCGGATCACGGCCTTCTGGGTGGCCTCGTCGAGATCGGTGTACTCCTCGCACGTCATTGTCTGCGCATTCGGCGGCGCGGGAACATCCGGGACGTCATCGCCGCCGAACCCTGGCAGACCGGGGATATCGGGGATCTCGAAACCCGGTAGGCCCGGAATGGTCGGCTGCGCCGTCGCCGTCGGCGGCGACGTCAAATCGGGGCCGGGTTCGGTCGTCATGGCGACGTTGCCCTCGGTGGTGCGCTGGCACCCCGTCGCGAGGCCGATCACGATCAGTGCCGCGGCCCCCACCCGCACGTGCGTCTTCATCTGGGCAACGATAGGCGCAAGCGCGACGTAGCGTGGCAGCATGACCACCCGAAGACGAGCGCGAGTGAGGATCGCAGGGAGGAACGAGCGAGGACCGGAACGAGCGGGAGGCGAGCCATGACCGACGACCTGCGCCCCGGACCCGATTCGCCGCCGACGGACGAACTGCAGGCCGCCGAAGCCACCTTCGCCGTGCTGGGTCATGTCCTGCACGGAATCGCCGACGACGACCTCGACAAGCAGACGCCGTGTCGCGATTTCGATGTGTCGTCGCTCACCGATCACCTGATGAACTCGATCACCGTAATCGGCGGTGCCGCCGGTGCCGAGTTCCCCGAGCGGGATCGGACGGACTCGGTGGAACGTCAAGTGGTCCTGGCCGCACGGCCTGCATTGGACGCCTGGAAGCGGCGAGGCCTCGACGGCACCGTGTCGTTCGGGACCAACGAGGTGCCCGCCAAACTGATGGCCGGCATCCTGTCGCTCGAATTCCTGGTTCACGCTTGGGATTACGCGGCTGCCGTCGGACGTGAGGTGGACGCGCCGGACTCGCTGACGGACTATGTCATGGGCCTGGCACGCAACATCATCACCCCACAGGGTCGCGCGAACGCCGGCTTCGACGATCCGATCGAGGTACCCGACGACGCAGGTGCGCTGGATCGCCTGCTGGCGTTCACCGGCCGCAACCCGGGTTAGATCCAGCCGCGGGCGAATTCGACAAACGCGTCGTTCTCGTGTGGCGCGCCGATGGTGACACGCACCCCGTCCTCGGCGTACGGCCGCACGATGATCCGGCTGTCGGCCGCGGCCTTGGCGAACTCCTGCGTCCGGCCGGGCAGTGGCAGCCAGACGAAGTTCGCCTGGGACGGCGGCACCGTATAGCCGGCGTCGCGCAGGGCATCGGTGACGCGGGTACGTTCGGCCACGACCTCGTCGGTTCGGGCCATCAGTTCGTCGGCGGCCTCCAGTGAGGCGATGGCCGCGACCTGCGACACCGTGGTCGCGTTGAACGGCACGTAGACCTTGCCCAGTGCCGTGACGATGTCGGGATCGCAGACCGCGTAGCCGACGCGCAGCCCGGCCAGCCCGTAAGCCTTCGAAAACGTCCGTAGCACAACGACGTTGCGATGATTGCGGACCAGGCCGAGGCTGTCTGGCACGAACCCGTCGCGGATGTATTCGACGTACGCCTCGTCCAGGACGATCATGATGTGCGACGGCACCGCTTCGACGAAGGCGGCCAGTTTGTCGGGGTCGACGACAGTGCCGGTCGGGTTGTTCGGGTTGCACACGAAGATCAACCGGGTGCGGTCGGTGATCGCGGCCAGCATCGCGTCGAGGTCGAAGACGTAGTCCGACAGCGGTACGTGTACCGGCGTGGCCCCTGCGGTGCGGACCTGCAGCGGGTAGATCTCGAAGCTGCGCCAGCCGTAGAGCACCTCGTCACCGACAGTCGATGTGATCTGGATCAACTGCTGGGAGAGGCTGACCGATCCACCGCTGACGGAGATGTGCTCGGGCGAGAAGTTGACGTGCTTGGCCAAGGCCTCCCTGAGGTCGACGTAGCCGTTGTCGGGGTAGCGGTTGATGTGGTCGATGGCCTTCTCGATCGCGGCCCGGACGCTGGGCAGCGGCCCGTGCACCGTCTCGTTACTGGCGATCTTGATGGCCCCCGGCACGTTCATACCGGGGGTGTAGGCCGGTAGATCGGCAAGCTCTGGTCGTAGCCGGGCAGTCACCCGCTCAGTTTATGGGTAGCTGGCGTGCTCCTGATCTGCTTTGCTTCGCGCTATCGGGGCTGTGTACTCTGTCGGATCGGCGGTAAACGTCGGGAGGCGTGCCAGAGCGGCCGAATGGGACTCACTGCTAATGAGTTGCCCGGCTTAAACCGGGCCGGAGGTTCAAATCCTCTCGCCTCCGCCAACAACTGAACATGTATGCGCCCGTAGCTCAACGGATAGAGCATCTGACTACGGATCAGAAGGTTAGGGGTTCGAATCCCTTCGGGCGCGCTCACACTTGGAACACTCGCCGGCCTGGTCGCTAGATTGAGGTCGTGCGGCTTCTGCTCATCGCCGATACTCACGTTCCCAAGCGCGCCCGTGACCTTCCCGCCCGCGTCTGGGACGAGGTCGCATCGGCCGATGTGGTGATCCACGCCGGGGACTGGGTCGAGCCGCAGCTGCTCGACACCCTCGAGGCGCGCGCGAAGCGGCTGATCGCGTGCTGGGGGAACAACGACGGCGCCCAGTTACGCTGCCGCCTCCCCGAGAGGGCCGATGCCACGCTCGGCGGTCTCCGGTTCACGGTGACGCATGAGACCGGAGCGGCGTCCGGTCGTGAGGCCAGGATGGCCAGGATGTACCCCGACACCGACGTGCTGGTGTTCGGCCACAGCCACATCCCATGGGACACCTGCGCGAAAACCGGTCTGCGACTGCTCAATCCAGGCTCCCCGACGGATCGGCGACGCCAGGAGTTCTGCACGTACATGACCGCGACCGTGCATGACGGCGAGCTGTCTGACGTCGAGCTGCACCGCCTGGAGCGCCATGCGTGACCGGCCCGCCCGCGTCGTCGACGTGCACCAGATCGCCGCCGCGATGCCACACGCCACCCGTATCGAGGGCCCCAAGGGCAACCCCATCTATCAGGTGGGCGGCAAGTCATTCGTTTTCTTCCGCACGCCACAGCCCGATGCCGAAGATCCCGAGACCGGTGAGCGCTATACCGACGTGATCATGATCTGGGTCGAGTCCGAGGCCGACAAGCTGGCGCTCATCCAGGATCCCAACTCGCCGTTCTTCACCACAGAGCGCTTCGAGGGACACCCGTCCGTGCTGGTGCGCGCCAGCCGATTGTCGGAGATCGGCAAGGTCGAGCTCACCGAGCTGATTCAGGATGCCTGGCTGTCGAGGGCATCGAAGCGGCGAGCCGAACGGTGGTTGGCCGAGCAGGAGGGCTGAGTTGCCCCGGCGGTGACGCGGTGCGCGTTAATCTGCGGATCTGAAGCGGGAAGAGGCAGCCATGGCACGAGCGTCCAGACCGAACGGGAAGATCAACGGAAAAGTCGTCGCGATCACCGGCGGAGCGCGGGGTATCGGCCTCGCGACCGCGAAGACCCTGCACCGACTCGGCGCCAAGGTCGCCATCGGCGATGTCGACGAAGCCGCGGTCAAGGACGCCGGGTCGGAGTTCGACTTCGGGTTCTACGCGCGCCTCGACGTGACCGACCGGCAGTCCTTCACCACCTTCCTCGACGATGTCGAGCGTGAGCTGGGCCCGGTCGACGTCCTGGTCAACAATGCCGGCATCTGCCCGACCGGACGCTTCCTCGACGAACCCGACGAGGTCACCGAGCGGACGCTGGCGATCAACGTCACCGGTGTCATCCTCGGCACCAAGCTGGCGGCTCAACGAATGGTCAAGCGCGGCAAGGGACACATCATCAACATCGCCTCGCTCGCCGGGCTGAACGGGGTACCCGGCATCGCGACCTATTGCGCGACGAAGCACGCCGTGCTCGGGTACACCGACACCGCACGAATGGAGCTGCGCGGCACCGGTGTGCACGCCTCCGCCGTCCTGCCGACACTGACGAACACGGGGATGATCGACGGGGTAGCCAGCATGCCCGGCATGCGTAACGCCGAACCCGAGGACATCGCGGCCGGCGTCGTCAGCCTCATCGAGAAGCCGAAGCCGCGGATGATCGTCACGCGCCAGGCCGCGGTAATGATGGCGATCACCAAGCGGTTGCCACTGCGTGTCGGCGAAGCGGTCACCCGCGCGCTGAACGCAGACCGCATCTTCGCCGACGCCATCGACAAACCGGAACGTCGCGAGTACGAAGATCGCGCCCGCCACTCCTGACGGATGAATACTGTGGCCGCATGGATCAGAAGGCACCGACCGCGGTCATTGAGTCCGCGAACCGCGAGCACCTGAGCACCCTGCCGTTCGACGACACCGCCGACTTCGAGGCGGCCGATCGCGGATTCATCGCCGCCCTCGAACCGTGTGTCGTCAAGGCAGCCGACGGAAGAGTGGTGTGGGACAACGACGTCTACGCGTTCCTCGACGGCGACGCGCCGGCGACGGTGCATCCCAGCCTGTGGCGGCAGAGCCAGCTGTGCGCCAAGCAGGGCCTGTACGAGGTGGTCGAAGGCATCTATCAGGTGCGCGGACTCGACCTGTCCAACATCACGTTCATCGAGGGCGACACCGGGATCATCGTCATCGACCCGTTGATCTCCACCGAGACAGCCGCGGCGGCGCTGGCGCTGTACCGCGCCCACCGCGGCGACCGCCAGGTGGTCGCCGTCATTTACACCCACAGCCACGTCGATCACTTCGGCGGCGTGCTCGGAGTGACGACCCAGGCCGACGTCGACGCCGGAAAGGTCGTCGTGATCGCGCCCGAGCACTTCACCGAACATGCCGTGCAGGAAAACGTCTACGCCGGTACCGCAATGGCACGACGCGCCTCCTATATGTACGGCGCGGCATTGTCCAGGGGTCCCGCGGGACAGGTGGGCTGCGGCCTGGGACAGGTCGGGTCGACCGGCGAGGTGGCGCTGATCGTGCCGACGCTCGACATCCGCGAGACCGGTGAGAAGCACACCATCGACGGCGTCGAGATCGAGTTCCAGATGGCGCCTGGCACCGAGGCGCCCGCCGAAATGCACTTCTATTTCCCTGCATTCCGTGCGCTGTGCATGGCCGAGAACGCCACGCACAACCTGCACAACCTGCTGACGCTGCGCGGGGCGCTGGTACGCGATCCCCACGGCTGGGCCGGCTACCTCACCGAGGCGATCGACACGTTCGCCGACCGCACCGACGTCGTCTTCGCCTCCCATCACTGGCCGACATGGGGAAGGGAGCGGATCGTCGAATTCCTTTCCCTGCAACGTGATCTGTATGCCTACCTGCACGACCAGACGCTGCGGCTGCTGAACCAGGGCTTCACCGGGATCGAGATCGCCGAGACCTTTCAGATGCCGCCCGCACTGCACAAGGCGTGGCATACGCACGGCTATTACGGTTCGGTGAGCCATAACGTCAAGGCGGTATATCAGCGCTACATGGGTTGGTTCGACGGCAACCCGGGCCGGCTGTGGCAGCATCCCCCCGAGGCGATCGGACCACGTTACGTCGAAGCGATGGGCGGGATCGACAACGTCGTCGCGATCGCCCGCACAGCGTTCGACGACGGTGATTTCCGCTGGGCGGCAACGCTCCTCGACCACGCCATCTTCACTGATCAGAACCACTCGGCGGCACGCGAACTGTACGCGGACACACTGCAGCAGCTTGCGTACGGCGCCGAGAATGCGGTGTGGCGCAACTTCTTCCTCGCCGGGGCCACGGAACTGCGGGAAGGGAACTTCGGTACGCCCACCCAGGTCGCGTCCCCGTCGATACTGGGCCAGCTGACGGCCGAGCAGATGTTCGACACTTTCGCCATCAACGTGAACGGACCCAGGGCGTGGGACCTCGACATCGCCGTCGACATCACCTTCCTCGACATCGACACCAACTACCGGCTGACGCTGCGCAACGGGGTGCTGGTGTACCGCAAAGTGTCCGCCGACGCTGCCACCGCGCAGGCCACCGTGAAACTGGCGAGCAAGATGCGGCTGCTGGCATTCGCGGCGGGCGACGCGGATTCGCCGGGGTTGGAGATCAGCGGTGACGCGAATGCGTTGCCGTCGCTGCTCGCGGTGGTGGACCGGCCCGATCCGAATTTCAACATCGTCACGCCGTAGCGCGCCTGTGAGGACGAATTAGCGTCCACGCAACTCGCGGAAAACGACGGTGCAACGCCGGTGCGCTGTACTTGCTTCATGCCAACCGTTTTCGATCAGGTAGGTGGATACGAGGGGTTGGAAGTCGTCGTAGCCGACTTTTATGACCGCGTACTCACCGACGCCGAACTCGCCCACTTCTTCACCGGCACCAACATGCCCAGACTCAAGGGCAAGCAGGTCGAGTTCTTCGCCGCCGCGCTCGGCGGGCCCGAACCATACACCGGCGCCCCGATGCGCCAGGTGCACCAGGGCCGCGGCATCACGATGCACCACTTCAACCTGGTGGCCGGGCATCTGAGCGCCAGCCTCATCGCCGCGGGCGTTCCTGACGAGATCGTCCAGCAGATCATTGCCGCGATCGCACCACTCAGTGCGGATATCGCAACGGCGGTCGCGTAACTACGGAATCCCGCCGTCGACCCGCAGGATCGAACCGCTGGTGTAGCTCGAGGCGTCCGACGCGAGAAACAGTGCGGCGCCGATGATTTCGGGAGGCTGGCCGAGACGTTTGAGCGCGAATGCCTGCGCGCCCTTCTCGAAGGCGGGGATGTCCCACGCCTTGCTGATATCGGTGAGGAACGGTCCGGGCATCAGCGTGTTGACGCGCACAGTCGGGCCGTAGGCCAGGGCAAGACCCTGGGTCAACGCATTCAGCCCGGCCTTGGCCGCTGCATAGGGCAGCTCATGCGGGCCGGGACGCAGTGATCCTGTCGAGCTGACGTTGATGATCGAGCCGCCCCCGTCGGCGACCATCCGCTCACCGACGAGCGCCGAGAGCCGGAACGGGCCCTTCAAGTTGAGGTTCACGACCACGTCGAACAACTTCTCGCTCACCGAGGTCAGCGACTCGTAGAGCGGTGACATCCCAGCGTTGTTGATGAGAACGTCGACCTTGCCGAAACGCTCGTATGCCGCGTCGACCAGCCCGTCGAGCTCGTCCCAGTGCCCGACATGCACCTGGTACGGCAGCGCGGCACGGCCCGTCGCGGCACTGATCTCCTCCGCGGTGGCCACGCACGCGTGGTACTTGCGGCTGGCGATGACGACGTCCGCACCGCACTTCGCGGCCGCGAAAGCCATCTCCCTGCCCAGCCCTCGGCTACCGCCGGTGACCAGCACCACCCGGTCGGTCAGGTCGAACAACTCGTCCGCATACCCTCGTCCTGAGCTCACAGCGGCACTTCCTCCTCGCGGCGTTGGTCGGTGGCGGTCTCCCGGATCACCCGGTGCACGAACCCGAGCTTGGCCACGACGGGTGGCGGAATCTCGAACGGGTACAACGGATTCTTACCCATCCCGGTGTTGATTCGGTTGAAGAACAGCGACATCCACTTCCAGTCGTACAGCATCTGTTCGATGGGCTCGTCCGCGTACGACGCCAGCGGTACGACGTCGCGGGGTGCCGCGAAGCGAAGCCGGTCGGCGTGCAGAACCATGCCGGCCTCGCGGCTGGTCTCGATGGCGTCGGCGATGTGCAGATAGTGGGCGAAGCACTCGGCGAAGTCCTCCCACGGGTGCATGGTCGCGTACTCCGAGATGAAGGTCTCCCGCCAGCCGTCGGGTGCGCCGAACGTGTAGTGCCGATCGAGGGCGTCGGCGTAGCTGGTGCGTTCGTCTCCGAACAGGTCCCGGCACTGTGCCAGGTATCGGTCGGCGCCGGGGCCCGTCTCGACCAGGACGTTCTGGTAGTAGTGGCCGACCTCGTGGCGGAAGTGGCCGAGCATGGTCCGGTACGGCTCGCCGAGGCGCACGCGCAGGGATTCTCGGTACGCGTCGAGCGACTCGACCAGATCGATGGTGATGACCCCGCTGGCGTGGCCGATCACCACGCGCTCACCCTCGCTGTAACTGGACACCAGGTCGAAGGCCAGGCCGCCGTCGCGGCGCCAGAACGGGTCGACGGGTAGGCCGAGGTCGAGCAGCTGGTAGACCAGCCGCCGCATGGCCGCGGCCGTCGGTACCAGCTTCTCCCGCGCGATGGTGTCCGAGGCGTCGGGCTCACGACGGATCAGCGCGTCGGCCTGGCAGCGGCCACGTTGGTGCGCGTCCCGCTCCTGCTCGGGCACAAGCCAATTGCAGCCGAGCGTGCGGCTCTGGGTGCAGCGGATCCACCGCCGGCCGTCGACGCTGACCGTCTCGTCGGTGACCACAAGCATCGACATCGTGGGCGGGTGAAACCCCAGCGCGGCATGGCAGGTGTGGCAGCGATCCGCCTCGAACGGCGTGAAGTTGTTGCACACGGGACAAGCGAATGCGCGCACGCGTCCTATGGTGTCACGGTGCAGTTGCTACTCATCCGGCATGCGTTGCCGCTCCGCAGCGAACCCGGGCAGGGTTCCGACCCCGAACTGTCCGAGGAGGGTATCGAGCAGGCCAAGAGGCTGCCCGATGCGCTGGCCCGCTTCCCGATCAGTCGAATCGTCAGCAGCCCGCAGATCCGGGCGAGGCAGACCGCGCAGCCGGTGGCCGACGCGCTGGGGATGGCGATCGACATCGACGAGCGGCTCGCCGAATACGACCGCGATCTTTCGCATTACACCCCGGTCGAGGAGATCTCCGAAGAGGACATGAAGCGGCTCTTCAACGGCGACCTGCCCAGCGGGGTGGACCAGCCGGCGTTCATCGCGCGGGTCGCGGAGGGTATCGACGACATCCTGGTGACCGCCGACCGCGAGGACACCGTCGCCGTCTTCACCCATGGCGGAGTCATCAACGCGACGGCCCACCGGGCCATGAACACCGAGCGGCTGCTGTGTGTGCAGGTCGACTACGCGGGGATCACCCGGCTGCTGTGGTCGTCGCGGCAGGAGAGGTTCTTCGTGGCGGGTATCAACGCGACCGAGCATGTATGGGATCTGCTGCCCCGAAACCAGCAGTGGTAGACAGTTCCGGTGACAAATTCGCTCGAAGGGCTTGACCTCGACGCCCTGGACCGCCACCTGCGCTCGGTAGGCATCCCTCGCACCGGCGACCTGCGCGGCGAGTTCATCTCGGGTGGCCGGTCCAACCTGACCTTTCTGGTGTACGACGACGCGTCCAAGTGGGTGCTGCGCCGTCCCCCGCTGCACGGGCTGACCCCGTCGGCCCACGACATGGCGCGCGAATGCCGGGTGGTGGCCGCGCTGCGTGACACGGCGGTGCCGGTGGCTCGCGCCGTCACGATGCTCAACGACGACTCGGTGCTCGGGGCGCCGTTCCAGATGGTCGAGTACGTGGATGGCCGCGTAGTCCGGCACACCGACCAACTCGAGGCGCTCGGCGACGAGAAGGTCATCAACGCCTGTGTCGACGCGTTGATCAAGGTCCTTGCCGATCTGCACGCCGTCGATCCAGAGGCCGTCGGGCTCGGCGACTTCGGAAAACCCACGGGCTATTTGGAACGTCAGGTGCGGCGCTGGGGTGGCCAGTGGGAACTGGTGCGCACTGAGGACGATCCGTGTGACGCTGACGTGAAGCGGCTGCATTCGGCTCTGGGAGAAGCGATTCCGTCGCAGAGCCGCACGGCGATCGTGCACGGCGACTACCGCATCGACAACACGATGCTCGACAAGGACGACGCGACCAAGGTGCTCGCCGTCCTCGACTGGGAGATGTCGACGTTGGGTGACCCGATCAGCGACGCCGCGCTGATGTGTGTGTACCGCCATCCGATGTTCAACCTGGTGCACGCGGACGCGGCCTGGTCGTCACCGCTGATCCCGTCGGCTGACGAGCTCGCGCAGCGATATGCCGTCGCGGCCGGCGTCGAGCTGGACCACTGGGACTTCTACATGGCGCTGGCGTACTTCAAGCTGGCGATCATCTCCGCAGGTATCGCCTACCGCGGCAGGGAGGGCGGCGGTGTCGCCGAGGACACCGACCAGGTCGCCGAAGCTGTCGGTCCGCTGATCAGCGCGGGTCTGGAGACGCTCAAGCGCTAGCAGCTCTGGGCGAGTTCTCACCGCGACCAGACGCGAAAACCCCCGACACGCCGCGAAAAAGGGGGTGTTTGTGTCTGTTCGTGGGGAAGTCAGGGGCTCTGCGACTTCAGGTTGCGCTTCGCGGCGCGGCGCAGTTGCACGATGCGCGCGCTACCGACGGCGACCGTCAGCAGACCTCCGCATACCGCGGCCAACAGAATCGCCACGCCCACAGGCAGATTCCACTCCCAGACGAAGAAGTGGATGGTCGTGGAGTCGGTGTTCTGCATGATGAACACGAGCAGCACGATCAGGATGATGAACCCGGCGATCAACGCCGCCCACAGCGCGGCGGCGCGCGTGAACTTGAGCGCCGACTCCGGTTTGACGAGATATTCACCCGGGGTGGCGACCGGATCCGGCGGCTCGCCCCTGCCGGATACCGGCGGCGGCGGCAGATCGGGCGGGACAGGCGGATCGCTGGTCATGGGTCCATCTTTGCCCTTCCGGGCGTCGAATGAAACCGGTATGGGTACTCACGCTGAGCTAAAGCGCGGCGTCACCGCCTGCATGTCGATACTGTCCATCAGATGTCGAAAGGCCGAGAGGGCTGGCACATGTCCCCTGGTAGATCGCTGCCGATCCTGGCGGCCCTGCTCGCGCTCATCGCAACGCTGACCTCGGCGTGCGGTAGCTCCAATCCGCTCGGCGGTGGGGCGATATCCGGCGATCTAAAGTCGATCGCGGTCGGTTCCGCCGACTTCACGGAGAGCAAGATCATCGCCGAGATCTATGCCCAGGCACTGGAGGCCAACGGGTTCACGGTCCGCCGCCAATTCGGCATCGGCAGTCGCGAGACCTATATCCCTGCGGTGCAAGACCATTCCATCGATCTGATTCCGGAATACACCGGCAACCTGCTGCAGTACTTCGATCCGGAGGCGACGGCGACGACGCCCGATGCGGTATTGATCGCGCTGCTCAAAGCGCTTCCGGGCGACCTGTCGATCCTGTATCCGTCGCCGGCGGAGGACAAGGACACCCTGGCGGTCACCGAGGAGACGGCGCAGCGGTGGAATCTCAAGTCGATCGCCGACCTCGCGAAGCATTCGCCGGAAGTGAAAGTCGGTGCGCCATCGGAGTTTCAGACCCGGGTGACCGGGCTGGTGGGCCTGAAGGACAAATACGGCTTGGACATCGCGCCCGCCAACTTCGTCTCGATCAGCGACGGCGGTGGCCCGGCGACGGTGAAGGCCCTCACCAGCGGAGCCATCACCGCGGCCAACATCTTCAGCACCTCACCCTCGATCGAGCAGAACAAGCTGGTGGTCCTCGACGACCCGGAGAACGTCTTCCTCGCCGCGAACGTCGTTCCGCTGGTCGCATCGCAGAAGATGTCGACCGAACTCAAGACCGTGCTCGACGCGGTGAGCGCCAAGCTGACCACCGAGGCGCTGATCGAGCTCAACACCTCGGTCGAGGGCAATCAGGGCATCGACCCCGACGAAGCGGCCGAGAAGTGGATCAAGGACAACGGCTTCGACCAACCGGTGCAGAAATGATCACATTCGAAAACGTCACCAAGAAGTATCCCGACGGCACCGTCGCGGTCGACGATCTGACGCTCGAGGTTCCGGAGGGCACGCTCACGGTCTTCGTCGGCCCGTCGGGCTGCGGTAAGACCACCTCGATGCGGATGATCAACCGGATGATCGACCCGACCTCGGGCACGCTGACCGTCGACGGCAAGGACGTCACCAAGGTCGACCCGGTCCAGTTGCGGCTCGGCATCGGCTACGTCATCCAGAGCGCAGGATTGATGCCGCACCTTCGGGTGGTCGACAACGTCGCCACCGTACCCGTGCTGCGGGGCGAATCACGGCGCAGCGCACGCAAATCCGCGTTGGGGGTGATGGAACGAGTCGGCCTGGACCCCAAACTCGCGAACCGCTATCCGGCACAGCTGTCGGGTGGTCAACAGCAGCGCGTCGGGGTGGCCAGGGCGTTGGCCGCCGACCCGCCGATCCTGTTGATGGACGAGCCGTTCAGCGCCGTCGATCCCGTGGTGCGAGAGGATCTGCAAACCGAAATCCTGCGGCTGCAAAGCGAACTGCGTAAGACCATCGTGTTCGTCACCCACGACATCGACGAGGCGGTCAAGCTCGGCGACAAGGTCGCGGTGTTCGGTCGCGGCGGGGTGCTGCTGCAGTACGGGGACCCACAATTTCTACTGTCCAACCCCGCCAATAGTGAAGTGTCGGCGTTTATCGGCGCCGACCGCGGCTATCGCGGGCTGCAGTTCTTCCACGCGACGGGGCTGCCGCTGCATGAGATCAGCCACGTCGCCGAGGACGACGTCGACAGCGTGTCGTTGGCCCAGGGCGAGTGGGCGCTGGTGATCAAGGACGGCAAGCCCTACGCGTGGATCAACGCCGAGGGGGTCGACCTGCACCGCAAGGGCAAGGCGCTCTACGACAGCACAATCGGCGGCGGGTCGTTCTTCCGGCCGGACAACACTCTGCGGCAAGCCATGGACGCCGCGTTGTCCTCACCGAGCGGACTGGGAGTCGCGGTCGACGACGAGGGCCGGCTGATCGGCGGGGTGCGCGCCGACGATGTCCTCGAGGCACTCAAGGAGCAACGCCGCGTCCCGGAGCTGGGGTAGTCGATGCGTTATCTGCTCAACCACCTGGACGACCTGTGGACGCTGACGGTGATCCACCTGCGGCTGTCGCTGATCCCGATCCTGCTGGGGTTGATCATCGCGGTGCCGCTCGGTGCGGTCGTACAACGGACGACGACGCTGCGACGCATCACGACACTGACCGCGAGCATCATCTTCACGATCCCCTCGCTCGCGCTGTTCGTCGTTCTCCCACTGATCATTCCGACGCGCATCCTCGACGAGGCGAACGTGATCGTCGCGCTGACGCTCTACACCGTGGCGCTGTTGGTGCGAGCCGTTCCCGAGGCGCTGGACGCGGTGTCGCCCGCGGTGCTCGACGCCGCCACCGCCGTCGGCTACAAGCCGTTGGTTCGGATGCTGAAAGTTGAACTGCCACTGGCAATTCCGGTGCTGATCGCGAGCCTGCGGGTCGTCGCCGTCACCAACATCTCCATGGTGTCGGTCGGCTCGGTGATCGGCATCGGTGGTCTCGGTACCTGGTTCACCGAGGGATACCAGGCCAACAAGAGCGATCAGATCGTGGCGGGCATCATCGCGATCTTCGTGCTGGCGGTCGTCATCGACACGTTGATCATGCTGGCCGGAAAAGCGCTGACACCATGGGCTCGCGCGGGGCGTCCCAGCCGGGTGAAGGCGGTGACCGGATGAGTCCGATGACGTTCCTGCAGGAGGCGTTGGCGTACATCTTCACCGCGGCCAACTGGGGCGGCCCGGCCGGGCTTGGCGCACGCATTCTCGAGCATCTGCAGTACACGGTCATCGCGGTCGTCTTCTCGGCGCTCATCGCCGTCCCGCTCGGGATGCTCATCGGGCACACCGGCCGCGGCACCTTCCTGGTCGTCACCGGAGTCAACGCCCTGCGTGCGCTGCCGACCCTCGGCGTGCTGCTGCTCGGCGTCCTGCTCTGGGGCCTGGGATTGGTGCCGCCCACGGTGGCGCTGATGCTGCTCGGCATTCCGCCGCTGCTGGCGGGCACCTACTCGGGCATCGCCAACGTCGATCCGGCCGTGGTGGATGCCGCGAGGTCGATGGGCATGACCGAACGGCGAATCCTGCTGCGAGTCGAGACGCCCAACGCGATGCCGCTCATCCTCAGCGGTCTGCGGACCGCGACGCTGCAGGTCGTCGCGACCGCGACCGTCGCGGCGTACGCCAGCCTCGGCGGGCTGGGGCGGTATCTGATCGACGGCATCAAGGTGCGCGAGTTCTATCTGGCGCTGGTCGGCGCGCTGATGGTGACGGCGCTGGCCTTGGTTCTCGACGCCGCGCTCGCGTTCGCGGTCTGGGTGTCGGTGCCCGGTGCGGGACGGCTTCGCCGTATGCCGCAGCCGCTGCTCAGCGACGAGGTTGCTCTGGAGTCGCGATCATCGGCGCAACCGGTGTCGGAGCCGAGTCTTCGTCAATTACGGTAGATGAGTGAGTGAAGCAGCGCGCTCAGAGCAACAGGCCACCTTTCCGGCAACCCTGACCTGGCGTGCGCACGATGAGCCCCGGATGGAGTCGGTGCGGGTGCAGCTCTCGGGCAACCGCATCAAGGCCTACGGCCGGATCGTCGCCGCCGCCACCTCGTCGCACCCAGCATTCTCTGCGTCCTACGACCTGGTGACCGATGAAACGGGCGCCACCAAGCGGCTGTCGATGACCGTGACGCTCGCCGAGCGGGAGCGCCAGCTGTCGATCGCGCGGGACGAGGAGAACATGTGGCTCGTCCAGCAGCACACGGGAGAGACCAGTCGTGCTGCGTACGGCGGCGCGCTGGATGTCGATGTGGTGTTCAGCCCGTTCTTCAACGCCCTGCCCATCAGGCGCACCGGGCTGTATGAGCGAAGCGAATCCGTGGTCCTGCCGGTGGTGTACGTCAGGTTGCCCGAGCTGTCGGTCGAGGAAGTGACGATCAGCTACAGCAGTGCACCCGACGGCATCAAGCTGCACTCGCCGGTCGCCGAGACGACGGTGACCGTCGACTCCGAAGGGTTCATCCTCGACTATCCAGGGTTGGCAGAGCGGATCTGATCACCCCGCCCGCCCGGCCCTCGGCGGCCAGTTCTTCGCGCCAGTTGTTCTCTCCGACCACGATGGTGACGATCTCGGGTCGGCTAAAGCTGTCGTAACGCACCCTCGCGGCGTGGCCTGCGTCGACGAGTTCGGTCAGCGGGTTGCCCTCGGCCAGCGCTGCGCGGGCCAGGTTGAGCAGGTGCAGGGTCCGGTCCAGGACGGGGAGCACCTGATCAGCGTTGGCCTCGCACATGGCGCGGACCAGATCCGGCGCGGTGGCCGCAACGCGGGTGCCATCGCGGAACGACCCGGCGGCCAGCGCGAACGCCAGCGGCACCTCACCGGCCGTCGCCGCCAGGGCCTCTGCGAGCAGGTGCGGCAGGTGCGAGATCGTCGCTGCGGCGGCGTCATGCTCGTCCGACCGGGCGGGAACCACCACCGCGCCGCAGTCCAGCGCCAGGTTCATCACCAGCGTCCAGATATCGGGGTCGACGTGATCGTCGACGCTGATCACCCACGGCGCCCCCACGAACAACCGGGCGTCGCCTGCCGCCCAGCCGGACTCCGCAGTGCCCGCCATCGGATGACCGCCGACGAAGCGGTCGAGCAGCCCGACGGCGCGGACCTCGTCCAGGACGCACGATTTCACGCTGGTCACGTCCGTCAGCGGGCATTGCGGTGCCAGATCGCGGACGCGGCCCAGCATCTGCGCCAAGGCGGGCCCCGGCACCGCGAGCACGATGAGGGCGTTCTCTTTCGCAGCCCGGGTCAACGCTTCGTCGAGGTCCTCGGTGGCGTCGAAGCCGTCGGCCGTCGCGGCCTGGACGGCGTCCACCGAACGGTTGTAGCCGAAGACCTCGCGTCCGGCCGCCGCGGCGGCGCGCATCACGGATCCGCCGATCAGGCCCAACCCGATCACGCAGACCGGTGTGTTCGTCACCCTTCCAGCCTGGCACATCCCTGGTAACGCGCGGTATGAGCCTTGCTGCGGATTTCTGGTCAATCCCCTGGTCGGCGACTACCGTTGGCCCCCATGGGAGCACAGCGTGCCGCAGCGTCGAAGCAGGCCGCCGACCGCCCGGACGGATTCGGCGTGGCTGTGATTCGCGAGGACGGCAAGTGGCGATGCGCCGCGATGCGCTCGGCGGCGCTGACCAGTTTGTCCGCCGCCGAGACGGAGCTTCGCGAAATACGCAGTGCGGGGGCAGTTTTCGGGCTGCTCGATGTTGACGACGAGTTCTTCGTGATTCTGCGACCCGCGCCGGCCGGGACGCGGATGCTGCTTTCGGATGCCACCGCCGCGTTGGACTACGACATCGCCGCGGAAGTGCTGGAGAAGCTGGACAACGACATCAGCGAGGACGATCTGGACCCCGACGAGCCGTTCGAGGAGGGCGATCTCGGGCTGCTCTCGGACATCGGTCTGCCCGAGGCGGTGCTGGCCGTCATCCTCGACGAGTCGGACCTGTACGCCGACGAGCAGATCGGGCGGATCGCGCGTGAAATGGGCTTCGCCGACGAACTGTCGGCGGTGCTCGACCGTCTCGACCGGTGAACCGGTCATCGGGCCGAAGCCGATGACCGACGAGGACCTGGTCCGTGCCGCGCTGGAGGCGGCGGCGATCGCCGGACCGCGGGACGTCCCGATCGGTGCTGTCGTGTGGGCCGCCGACGGCACCGAGTTGGCGCGGGCGACCAATGCCCGTGAGGAGACGGGTGATCCGACGGCCCACGCCGAGATCCTGGCCATGCGGGCCGCCGCGGAGGTGCTCGGCGATGGGTGGCGGCTGGAGGGTACGACGCTGGCGGTGACGGTCGAGCCCTGCACGATGTGCGCCGGTGCGCTGGTGATGGCGCGGGTGGCGCGGCTGGTGTTCGGCGCGTGGGAGCCCAAGACCGGGGCGGTCGGTTCGCTGTGGGACGTCGTGCGCGACCGTCGCCTGACGCACCGCCCTGAAGTCCGCGGGGGAGTGCTGGCCGCCGATTGCGCGGCGCCGCTGGAGGCGTTCTTCGCCAGCCAGCGGTGAACCGCTTGCCTTGCGCCGTGGTGTGCGTCGAACGTGCGCGTACTGCGAAAAATTGGACGAGATGTCGCAGTCAGCGCACGTTCAGTTCTGGCTGGCGTACTTCGGGCAGAAGTACAGCGGAGCGCCGGCCATGATGTAGTTCGACAGGCC
The DNA here is from genome assembly GCF_025822765.1 of Mycobacterium barrassiae. Lineage (GTDB taxonomy): Bacteria > Actinomycetota > Actinomycetes > Mycobacteriales > Mycobacteriaceae > Mycobacterium > Mycobacterium barrassiae. The sequence goes on from NZ_JACKUK010000044.1 coordinate 28,789, forward strand.
TTGATCTTTGGTGAGGACGTCGAGGCGTTCCACGATGGTGGTCTGATCGAGGCCGCGATCGTATTGCGCGCAGACATCCTTGGCGAGTTTGGTCAAGGTGACGCAATCGCCCGGGTATCCCGCCCTGGCCAAGCTCGTGCAGTACTCGGAATCGGGGGCGGCGACGGCGCTCGGCCCGTGAACGAGCGACGCGATTGCCCCGGAGATCGCCAGGGCTGCGAGCACAGTGATCTTCATTGCCCACCTTTCTAACGCCTGGCTACCCGGTTGGGCTGCTGGCCACGCGTGGCTGGCATGCGTCGATTCGGTCTCGAAAGCTCCCTGAACCTCGGGTATGGGGACATGACCGAGCTAGCAGCGTCATCAAATGATGACGCCGCCGGCCGCGATTATGTGACGGTTTGGGCGCTCGCCACTCTCGTCGGTAAGCTGCCACACGGTGGCGTGTCCGAGCGGCCTAAGGAGCACGCCTCGAAAGCGTGTGACGGGTAACCCCCGTCCGAGGGTTCAAATCCCTCCGCCACCGCCATATCTTTCCGGCGCAGATCACTGCGTCACGTCCGCCCTGTCCGTGTGAGGCCCGCGATCAAATTTGCCGAATTGTGGCTGCGGCCACATGGCGGCCCACCGGTTGCTGATGGATTTCTGCCAACCAGCCATCAATTCCTGCCAACGGAATTATTCGTCTGACCTCGCTGTTCCTTGAGCTATGCCGGTGCGAAAGAACACAAACCGGCAAACGCGGAGAGACAGAAGAAGGTAAGAAGATGAAGAAGTTCGGTTTTGCTGCGATCGTTGCCAGCGGACTCGCGACGGCGGTGATTGGGTTGGCCGGCCTGGCGCAAGCCGACCTCGGGCACCACGGTTGGGTGCTGGACAACCACCAGAGTGCCACCACCGACACGACCCCGAGGTTCGGCAACGGTCGCTGACACAGCGGCTCGACAAGAGAGGGGCACCCAGTTGGGGTGCTCCTTTCTTGTGGTTCGAAAGTGCCGTATGGACCGGGCAATTCGCAGTCAGAAGGGGTGCGGGCTCACCGGTTCAAACCTCTTCTGACGCACTACCTCACCGATCCGGCGCCATACCGACAGTGCATACTGGCCAGTGATGTGGTCCAGCAGCGGGCTCGAACAATTCGACCATCTGGAGGCCCGACTGTTGTCCGTTGCCGAACTGAATGCGCGGCCGAAGTGACCAGCAGCGACGATGCGACGCCCGACTTCGTGCCGGTCGGTACACCGGTCGACCTCGACAACTGCGCGCGCGAGCCGATTCACATTCCCGGCAGTGTCCAACCCCGTGGCGTGCTGGCCGTGGTGCGGGAGTCCGACCTCGAGGTGCGTCAGGTCAGCGCCAACGTCGTCGACTTGCTCGGGCGCTCAGCGGAAAGCGTTCTGGGACAGCATCTGTCATCCCTGATCGGTGTCGATGAGGCGGTTCGCGTCGAGCAGGCGACGTTGGCCAAAGGTGACCTACGGCAACGAAACCCGCTCGAGTGCGTCATCGACGTGGCGGGTGAGTCGCGCGCGTTCGACGTCATCCTGCATCGCGAGCCTGGTGGCGTCCTGCTGGTCGAGGTCGAGATCGCCTACGGCGAACGGCCGTTCTCCTTCCCGAACACCTATCTGGCCGTGCGCAGTTCGATCGATGAGCTCAACCACGCCACCACCCTGACCGAGCTCTACGATGCGACCGCACGCGCAGTCCGCCAGCTCACCGGCTTCGACCGCGTGATGGTCTACCGCTACGACGAGCAGTACAACGGCGAGGTCGTCGCCGAGGCCAAACGCGATGAGCTGAACTCGTTCCTTGGACTGCACTATCCCGCGTCCGACATCCCGGCGCAGGCCCGCGCGCTGTACGAAAAGAACTGGCTGCGGCTCATCGACGACGTCGGCTACACGCCGTCGCCGCTGGTGCCCGCGGTCGACCCGGAACGGGGGGAGCCGACCGACCTCACGCATGCAACGCTGCGCAGCGTTTCACCGATCCACATCGAGTACCTGCAGAACATGGGCGTGCAGGCGTCGATGTCGATCTCGCTGCTGCGTCACGGACGGCTGTGGGGGCTGATCGCATGCCATCACTACGCCGGCCCGCATCTTCCGCCGTTCGGGACCAGAGCAGCGGCCGAATTCCTCGGATCGACTCTGTCGCTGCGGCTCGTTGACCAATTCGAAGACGAACAGCTCCACAAGAGATTGGGTGCGCAGGCCGTCCTGAGCAAGCTCACCGCCGCCACCCTGGACGACAGCGAGTCGCTGACTGCCGTACTGCTCGGCGCCCCCGACCTCCTGGACCTCGTGCCCGCCGACGGTGCCGTCGTCAACATCGGCGGTGAGTATCAGGGGCTGGGGTCGGTGCCCTCGCAGGACGTCGTGGCCGCCGTCGCGGCGTGGGCACGCGACGCAGGCGACGAGATCGCGAGCAGCGAGTCGTTGTCGCGGGAGCTACCGGACCTCGACCTCGACCCGCAGCTGGCCTCCGGTGCGCTGGCGATCAACCTGCCCGACGGGCAGTACGCGATCTGGTTCCGAAGCGAAGTGCTGCGCTCCGTCGACTGGGGCGGTGACCCGCACAACAAGGCGATTGCGGTCAGCCAAGGCGACCAGGTCCGGCTGAGCCCCCGAAAGTCGTTCGATCGATGGCGCGAGATCGTGCACCGCTGCAGCGAGCCGTGGGCGGCGACCGAGGTCGAGTCCGCCGAGGCGCTGCGGCGCCACCTTGTGGAATCGCTGTACCGCCGCACCCGCGGCGCGCTCCGCGTCGCCGAGACCCTGCAGCGCAGTCTGTTGCCGACGTCCATCCCCACCGTTGACGGTTGGGAACTGTCGGCCCACTATGAGCCCGCCGTCGGCGGCCGCGTCGGTGGCGACTGGTACGACGCGTTCGAGACCCGCGACGGCCGGTTGATCGTGTTGATCGGAGACGTAGCCGGTCACGGCATGGCCGCCGCAGGGACGATGGCGCAGATGCGAAATGTGTTGCGCGCGTATCTGTTCACCGGCGACACCCCCGCCGAGGCGCTTGATCGGCTCAACGATTTCTGCCTGCACATGGTGTCGCGCGCGTTCGTCACCGTGATCGTCGCGCGGGTCGATCTGGGGTCGGGATCGGTCGAAGCGGCGTGCGCCGGCCACCTGATCCCATACGTCGCCCGGCCGGGGGAGGTGGCCGTGCCCGCACCCGTGCGACTGTCGCCGCCGATCGGAGCGATCGGTACGACGTATGAGGCGAGCGCCTTCACCATCGCGCCCGGCCAGGCTCTGGTGATGTTCTCCGACGGTCTCGTGGAACGGCGTGACGAGCCGATCGACGACGGTATCGAGCGGTTGGCCGAAACCCTCGGTGGCACAGCCGATTCGACAGCGACCTGGATCTCGACGGCGATGGCGTCGAGCGAGACCGACGACGACGTCACCATTGTCACCCTGCGTCGTCTCTAGGTCGTCGGTCCGCACGGTGCTACGGTCCGATCGTGCATCGGGTCGTTCAATGGGGTACCGGCACGGTCGGCGGCGAGATCGGGATGCAGATCCTGAACGCCGTGGTCGCCGTGTGCGAGGCGCCCCCCGATTTCGCCACCTCGGCGACGTTGCCACTGATTCGTAGTCATGTCGGGTTCGGGCGACTGCACAGCGGTTAACCGCTATTGTCGGAGGGTCACTAAAAAAGAGGTCAGAGCGGCCACGGTGACAAGCGCGAGAAACGTGGTTGCAAGTGCCTTCGGTTTATAACCCTGCGGTGAGCATGACAGACGACAAAACGGCCGCTGAGCGGCCGTTTTCGGTGCTGCTCGTCGAAGACGACCGAGCAGACGCGGTGTTGGTCGAAGAGTTGATCGCCGACGCGGACGCCAATATTCAGGTGGTGTGGGCGCAGTCGATGGAGCACGCCCATCGCGTGATGGATGAGGCCCGTCCGGACTGCATGCTGCTAGACCTCAACCTCCCCGACGCGGACGGCATCAAGGCGCTGGACCAGGTGGCCAGGCACGACGTGACCATGCCGGTCGTGGTGCTCACCGGTCTCAACGACGAACACTTCGGCGTGTCCGCGCTCGCGGCGGGTGCGCAGGATTACCTGGTCAAGGGTCGTGTCGAGCCCGATACGCTGCGCCGCGCCCTGCTGTACGCGGTCGAGCGCAAGCGCGCGGAACTCACTGCCGTCGAATTGCACGCCAGCGAACTGCGCGCCAAGGAGAACGCCCGCCTCGAACGGGGTCTTCTGCCGTCGCCGCTGTTGCTGGACAACCCCGGCGTCGACATCGTCGCGGAGTACCGGCCCAGCCGGCAGTTCGCGCTACTCGGCGGCGACTTCTACGACTTCGTCCAGACGCCCGACCGCACCGTGCACGTCATGGTGGGTGACGTGGCCGGCCACGGTCCGAACGAGGCGGCGCTCGGCGTTGCCCTGCGCATCGGCTGGCGCGCGCTGACGTTCGCCGGTCTGCGCGGCAACGCCCGGATGCGTCAGCTGGAGCGAATCCTGAGCACCGAGCGTCCAGGCACCAGCATCTTCGCGACGGTGGCGTCCGTCGCGTTGTCCCCGGACGACCTGAGTTTCAATGTGGTGTCCGCCGGCCATCCCGGCATGCTGCTGCACGGGCCGGATTCGGTGGACTGGTTGGAGCCGAAGGCGGGGCCGGCGTTGGGGCTCAACGGCTACGAATGGCCGCTGAACATCATGGAGCTTCCGCGGGGGTACGGCCTGGTGCTCTTGACGGACGGCTTGTTCGAGGGGCGGTCCGGACACGGCAACGAGCGCCTGATGGAGTCGGGTCTGCTCGAGGTTGCGCGCTCGTATGCGCACCTTCCGGGCGCTCAGTTCGTCAACGCGTTGATCAACGACGTCGAGCGTCGCGCGCAGTCCGTCGGTGGCATCAGCGACGACATCGCGGTGGTGCGGGTCGAGCGGACGACGACCGGATGAAATGGCAGCCGACCGTTCAGGGTTGGCAGAACCTGATTCTTGCAGTCCTGGGTGTCGTCGTGCTCGCCGGAGCCATTGCCGGTGCGGTGCTGCTGAACCGCAACGACAAGGTGTCCAACGAGATCACCGGACAGATCGGGCCGATGCGCATCGCGGCCTACCAGCTGCAGGCTGCGTTGCGCGATCAGGAGACCTCGATACGCGGGTATGCGATCTCCGCTGATCCTCGGTTCCTCGAGCCGTATGTTGCCGGGCAAAAGGCCGAAGCCGCTGCGGCGCAGGTGATTCGGGAGCATGCGGGTGAGCGCACGAGACTGCTCGACGACCTGGAAGCAATTGAGCGCACGTCCGCGGAATGGCGGAGCACTTACGCCGAGCCGCTTATCGCCGACATCAAACCGACCGCACCTGAGGTTGCCGATACCGGCACCGCCACGCGGGGGAAGGCCCTGTTCGACAGCCTTCGGCAGAACTTCGACGCCCAGCTGAGGCACCTGCAGCAGGAGCGCGACGACGCGGTCAATCAGCTTGAGGTGCTGCAGAATTGGCGCAATGCGGTCTTCACCGCGATCGCCGTCGCACTGATCGTTGCCGCGGTGCTGTCGGCGGTGGTGATCAGAAACGCCGTCACCCGTCCGCTCACCGCATTGGCCGCATCGTGCCGAAAAATCACCCAGGGTGACTTCAGCGAGAAGATCGTCCCCCAGGGTCCCAAAGACATTCGGGCCATCGCGGCTGACGTCGAGGACATGCGCCAGCGCATCATCGACGAGCTCGAAGCCACGCAGACGGCGCAGGCCCAACTGGCCGAGCAGGCTCTCGAGCTGCAGCGGTCCAACGCCGAGCTCGAGCAGTTCGCCTACGTCGCCAGCCATGACCTCCAGGAGCCGCTGCGCAAGGTGGCGTCGTTCTGCCAGCTCATCGAGAAGCGCTACGGGGACAAGCTCGACGAACGCGGCACCGAATACATCGCGTTCGCCGTCGACGGTGCCAAGCGCATGCAGATTCTGATCAACGATCTGCTCGCCTTCTCCCGTGTCGGCAGGCTCAACCCGACCCGCGTCGAGGTCGACCTGGGCGAGACGTTGGACGAAGCGATCGAGAACCTCGATACCGCGATCACCGAATCGAGCGCCGAGATCGTCCGTGAAGGGCGGCCGCTGCCGCACATCATCGGGGATCCCACCCTGTTGACGATGGTGTGGCAGAACCTCATCGGCAACGCGGTGAAGTTCAAACGCGACGGGGTTGCCCCACGCATCGTCATCGATTGCGAACGCAACGCAGATGAGCCCGATGCGCCGTGGACACTCACCGTGACCGACAATGGCATCGGCATCCCCGAAGAGTTCTCCGACAAGGTGTTCGTGATCTTCCAGCGGCTGCACGGGCGCGACGTCTACACCGGCACCGGAATCGGCCTTGCGCTGTGCAAGAAGATCATCGAACACCACGGCGGCAGCATCTGGATTGACAACTCCTTCAACGGGGGAACCAGGATCAGATTCACGATTCCCGTTACCACCGACACCGCCGACCAAGGCGTCGCGGCCGACCTGGAAGGAACACCTGCATGACATCGGACGTGCGCGCCATCGACGTGCTGCTCGTCGAGGACGATCCGGGAGACGAGCTGATCACCCGGGAAGCGTTCGAGCACAACAAGATCAAGAACAACCTTCACGTCGCACACGACGGCGAGGAGGGTCTGGACTTTCTGTACCGCCGCGGCGCCTATGAGGACGCTCCGCGGCCCGATCTGATCCTGCTCGACCTGAACCTGCCGAAGTACGACGGCCGCGAGCTGCTCGAGCAGATCAAATCCGATCCGGACCTCAGCCACATTCCGGTGGTGGTGTTGACGACGTCCTCGGCGGAGGAGGACATCCTGCGCAGCTACAAGCTGCACGCCAACGCGTACGTCACCAAGCCGGTCGATCTCGATCAGTTCATGAACGCGGTGCGTCAGATCGACGAGTTCTTCGTTCAGGTGGTGCGGCTCCCTCAGCCCTAACCCAGCCTTAAGGCGCGGCGAATCGCATTCGCACGGTGGTGCCCTCCGGCGAGGAGTCGACGTCGACGCCTGCGCTCACCGCGCGCATGATCGGCAGCCCCCGCCCGCGGGTGCTCGGCTGGGTGGGAGGTGTCTGCCACACGCCGTCATCGGCGATGTCGACGACGATCTGGCCGTTGTCGTGAACCGCGTCGACGCGGATGAACCCACCGACGATGTCTCGGTACGCGTGCTCGATGCAGTTGGTGCACGCCTCGTTGACCACGAGGACGATGTCGGCGATGCTCGCGCTGGACACCCCGATCGGCTTCAGCCAGCCGGTCAGTTTGCGTCGGATTTCGGCGAGCCGCTCAGCCACCGCAGGAACCTCGATGCGAAGCGACTCGACCGGTCGCGAACACGCATCGATTGCCACGCCCGTCGTTGTACCCCGAAAGTGCCGAAATCTCACGCAGGGAACCGGCGCGTTATCAGTGTGTGACTTAGCGGTAGAACGTCCAGCTGTAATCGGCGGACCAGGCGCCGCCCACGCAGGCGAGCGGAACGCCGTCCGGGGATTGGGCGACGCCCTTCTCCTCGCCACAGGGCAGCCGCAGCGTACGCACCCCCACCAGCGGCGGAGCCGGGATCCAGACGCTGCCCGAACTGCAGGCCAAGGTGTTGCCCGACGCGTCGATACCCCAGTTGTAGCGGGTGTTCTGCACGCAGTGTTCGCCGGCAACCGCGCTGCGTGTGAGATATGGCACGCAATCCGCGCCGTCACAGTAGCCGGGGGAGCCCGATGCGTTCGCCGCGATCACCATGGGCGCCGCCACGAATCCGCACGCCAATGCTGCTGCCGCGAGGATCTTCATGAGCCATAGCGTAGGTTTTCCCGGCACGGCCCGCGTATGGTTTCGGTTCATGAAGCTGGCCTTTACCACTGCGGCAGCCGCCGTGGCTACCGCCGCGAGCGCAGTTGTGCTGGCGCCGACGGCCCAGGCGGACGTCGTCGCGTACCTCGTGAACGTGCATGTGCGGCCCGGGTACAACTTCCCGAACGCCGACGCCGCGATCGGTTACGGAAACACCATCTGCGACCGCGTGGCGGGCAAGATGAGCTACGCGCAACTGGTCGACCAGGTGAAGGCCGACTTCCACACGGCCGACTACTACCAGGGCGCCTATCTGATCAACCAGGCCGTCAACGAGCTGTGCCCGGCGCAGATCTGGCAGCTGCGGCAGTCCGCCGCCGGCTACACCCTGCCGCCTGCCTGAGTCCGTATGACGACGGCGGCGCCCCTTTTCGGGACGCCGCCGCCGAAACGAGCCTCGTGTGCCCTGACTACGGGCAGGTCACCTCGATTTCGAATGGCTTGTTGACCGGCTGCAGCGGGTTGGCCATGTCCACACCCGTCGCGGTGCCGCTGATCTTGTAGGTCTTGCCGTCCTTCTCGGCCTTGGCCTCGCCCTGACCGGTGCCGCTCTGGTAGCCGAGCGTCACGCCGTTGACGTTGCCCAGGCCCACCGACTGCACCGTGGGCTCATCGCCCTCGCTGACGACCGCAGCGATACCCGTCGCGGCATCGCCGATCGCGATGTTCATGTTGCCCCCCATGGAGCTGCACACCACGGTGCCCTGGACCGCCTGGTCCGCACCGTCGATAGTGACTGTGGTCTTGCCCTCGGCCGCGGCGGCAGAGGAGGTCTCCCCGGTGGTCTCAGACTTCTTTTCGCCAGATGAACACCCGGTCAGACCGGCGATGAGGATAGCCATGCCGCCCACGGCGACCACGAACCCACGCTTCACCACTGTTCTCCTTTGTGTTGTCGCGACCCGACAAGATCGGCGGATCGTCTTCAGCAGTATGGTGCGCCCCATCACACGTCACACCGATTTAGACGAAAACGTGACCCGCGTCGGGCCGCCAGCTAACAGGAAACCTTGATTGCGAAAGTTCCCGAATTCCGGAAGCTGGGGCTGTCGGTGTCGAAGCCGTCGGCGGTCCCGGAGATGTCATAGGTGCGGCCGGACATCGTGACCTCGGCGCTGTCGCCGAGCCCGGCGTTGTAGCTGCCGGTGAACCCGCCGAGGTCGCGGATGGCGACCGACTCGGCGGTGAGCTCGTCTTTGTTCGACACCATCGCGGTGATGCCGCTGGCCTCGTCGCCGGTCGTGATGATGGTCAGGGGTCCGGTGGTGTTGCATTGCACCGCGTCGGTGGTGCCCGTGTCCTGACCGTTGACCGTCACCTGTGCCGTGCCTGCGACCAGCTGGCCGGCCGGTGGGGTGTACTCCGGAGGCCCCGACGAGCAACCTGCCAGTGTCAGGGCGAGGACGGCGGTGACCAGCAGCTGAGTTCTCACAGTGCAGAATCTACGACGTGGCCGCGCCGAATTCGTCTGCTCCGAAAGACTCGTCGGCCCCTTTTTTCAGCATCGACGCGCAGCTGCCCGGCCGGCCGGGGCGCGCGGGCGTCATCCGAACCGCGCGTGGGGACATCCACACGCCGGCGTTCATTCCCGTCGGTACCCAGGCGACCGTCAAGGCCGTGCTGCCGGAGACCATGAAAAGTCTTGGTGCGCAGGCCATCCTTGCCAACGCCTATCACCTGTACCTCCAGCCGGGGCCCGACATCGTCGATGAGGCGGGCGGCCTCGGCGCATTCATGAACTGGCCGGGACCCACTTTCACCGACAGCGGAGGCTTCCAGGTGCTCTCGCTGGGCGCCGGTTTTCGCAAGGTGCTGGCGATGGACACCGAGCGCGTGCAGGCCGACGACATCATCGCCGAAGGCAAGGAACGGCTCGCCAACGTCGACGACGACGGGGTGACGTTCCGGTCGCATCTGGACGGCTCGACGCACCGCTTCACCCCTGAGGGGTCGATCCGGATCCAGCACCAGCTCGGGGCGGACATCATCTTCGCGTTCGACGAGCTCACGACCCTGGTGAACACCCGCGGCTACCAGGAACAATCGGTGCAGCGCACCCACGACTGGGCGGTGCGGTGCGTGATCGAACACCGCCGGCTCACCGCGGCGGCTCCCGATCGGCCGAAGCAGGCCCTGTTCGGTGTGGTGCAGGGCGCGCAGTACGAGGACCTGCGCAGGGCCGCGGCCCGCGGGCTCACGAAGATCGTCGGTGAGGACGGGGTCGGCTTCGACGGCTACGGAATCGGCGGGGCGCTGGAGAAGCAGAACCTGGCCACCATCGTCGGCTGGGTCACCAGCGAGCTGCCCGAGGACAAGCCGCGGCACCTGCTCGGCATCAGCGAGCCCGACGACCTGTTCGACGCGATCGCCGCGGGGGCGGACACGTTCGACTGCGTCTCGCCGTCGCGGGTGGCGCGCAACGCCGCGGTGTACTCGTCGACCGGGCGGTTCAACATCACGAATGCGCGGTATCGGCGTGACTTTTCGCCGATCGACGCCGACTGCGATTGCTATACCTGCGCCAACTACACCCGGGCCTACCTGCATCACCTGTTCAAGGCCAAGGAGATCCTGTCCGCGACGCTCTGCACGATCCACAACGAGCGATTCGTCATCCGGATGGTCGACGAGATCCGCGCGGCGATCCGGACGGGTGAGTTCGACGAGCTGCGCGCGCACGTGCTGGGCCGCTACTACTCGACGTGACAAACTTGCGATTTCGGCGAGCTCAGTCTCGCTCAGCGTGACCCAGCACGCCGAAATCGCTAAGAAAGCTCGGCGATGACGGCCTGGGCGGCTCGTTCGCCTGCGTCGACCGCGCCTTCCATATAGGCGCTCCAATAGGTGGCGGTATCCGTTGACGCCCAATGGATCGCGCCGACTGGTGTGCTCAGTGCCGGCCCGTAGGTGGTCCAGACGTGGGGTCCGTGGTTGGCGTTGTAGCAGCCGCGGGTCCACTGCCGCTCCGACCATTCGCCGTCGACATAGAACTCCGGTTTGGCGGCGGCGCTGCCGTAGTGGCGGACGAGTTCCGCGGTGAGCGCTTCGCGGCGCTCGCTCTCGGGGAGGCGGCCGTAGGTGCGGGCCTGATCGCCTTCGAGGAACAGCAGGATCACCCCGCGGTCGTCGCCGGGGATGCAGGTGTCGTTCGACATCCGGGCCGGGCCGATGTCGGAGATGAGCTGGCCGTTGAGCCCGTCGCTGCGCCAGAACGGCTCGTCGTAGATGAAGAACGCCTTCATCGCCGAGCCGTTGGGCAGGCGTTGGGTGAGCTGATCGCGGATCCCCGGCAACGGCGGGTCGTACATGATGCGACCGGCGAGCGTCGGCGAGATCGCCACGATGACCCGTCGGCCGCGGGCGACCGGCCCGCCGCGGCAGTGCACGGTGACGCTGTCGGCGGTGTGCTCGATCAGCTGGACGGGCACGTTCAGCACGATGTGGTCGGAGATGAGGGCCGCCAGCCGCTTCGGGATCTCGCTGGTGCCGCCGACGAAGCGGGTGGTCTGCGCGCCGCCCTCCGATTCGGCGAACAGTTCCGACGTCACCCCGCACGTGTTGATCGTGAACAGCAGGTGCAGAAAGGAGACCTCGGCGGTGGGGACCGCGAGAATCCCGACGGTGCAGATCTCCAGGAGCGTGCGCGCGACGGGCGAAAGTCCCTGCGCGTCATACCAGGCGCCGGCGGTGACGGCGTCCCATTCCAGTGCCCGCGGCGCCGACCACGGCGCCTCGACGGGGACCTCCTCGGCCAGCACGTCGAGCCTGCGCAACACCAGCTCGAGCTCCTTGAGCTCCGACTCGAACCGGTCGTGAAACTCGTTCTCCCGCAACACCCCTGAGTCGACGAGTTCGTACGACGTCTCGCCCTCGTCGTACTGCGGGTAGGTCTCGACGCCGAGTTCTGCCGCCAGCCTGAACATGCGTTCGTGGGTGTCGCCGATCCACTGTGCCCCGAGTTCGACCGGGATGCCCGGCAGGGCCTCTTCGGTGAGGATGCGTCCGCCGACCCGCTCGTCGGCCTCCAGGACCAGCGGGGTGAGGCCCGCTTCGAGCAGCTTTCGGGCGGCGATCATTCCCGAGAGTCCCGCTCCGACGACGATGACGTCGGCTTCCCTGATCGACGGCTGCACCATCGGGTCACTTTCTCACAGATGCCCGCGTGCTTTCGGGAGTTCAGAGAGGGTTGAGGATCCGTTCCAGGAACTGGCGGGTGCGCTCCTCCTTCGGATTCCCGATCACCTCGGACGGCGGACCCTTCTCCAGGATGACGCCGTGATCGGTGAACAGCACCTGGTCGGAAACCTGCCTGGCGAACTGGATTTCGTGGGTGACGATCACCAGCGTCCAGCCCTCGACGGCCAGATCCCTGATCACCGACAACACCTCGCCGACGAGTTCGGGGTCCAGCGCCGACGTCGGTTCGTCGAACAGCACGACCTTCGGCTTCAGCGCCAGGGCGCGCGCGATGCCGACGCGTTGTTGCTGTCCGCCGGACAGTTGGAACGGGTACTGGTCCTTCTTGGCGACCAGCCCCACCTGATCGAGCAGTTCGACGGCCTCGGCCTCCGCCTCATCGCGCGGCCTCTTCTGCACGACGATCGGGCCCTCGGTGACGTTCTGCAGCACCGTCTTGTGCGGAAAGAGGTTGTGGGACTGGAACACGAAGCCGCTCTGAGCTCGATACTTCCGCAGCTGATCCTTGGCGACCGGCTTGGAGAAGTCGATCTCGGTATCGCCGACGCGGATCACCCCCGCGTCCGGCACGTCGAGCGCGTTGAGCGCACGCAGTAGCGTCGTCTTCCCCGAACCCGACGGACCGATGATCGTCGTCGCAGAGCCTTGTGCGACCTCGAACGAGACACCGTTGAGAACTTTGTTGTCTCCGAAGGCTTTCCGTACGCCTTCCGCCTTGACGCGATACTCGGTCATCGAGCCACATACCTTTCCAGCCGGCGCTCGTATCTGTTCTGCGCGAACGAGAGCACGAGGCAGATGATCCAGTAGTACAGCGCCGCAGTCCCATAGAGCGCGAAGAACTCGAAGGTCGGAGCCGCGACGTTCTGCGCGGTCCGGAACAGTTCGGTCACCAGGATGGTCGACGCCAGCGAGGTGTCCTTCACCAGCGATATCAACGTGTTCGACAGCGGTGGCACCGCGACGCGCGTGGCCTGCGGCAGGATGATCCGCCGAAGCGCGCCAACGTAATCGAGGCCGATCGTCTCGGCGGCCTCCCACTGCCCCTTCGGGATGGACAGGATCGCGGACCGAATGATCTCCGCGGCATAGCCGCCGACGTTGAGCGAGAACGCGATGACCGCGGCGAGGAACGGCGCGATTCGCACACCGATCTGGGGCAGCGCATAGAACACGATGAACAGCTGCACCAGCAGCGGGGTGCCGCGGATGATCGAGATGTAGAACCGGGCGAGGCCCGAGATCGCGAGGTTCGACGACAACCGCGCCAGCGCGACGACAAGCGCGATCACCAGACCGATCGCGAAGCTGATGATCGTGAGCGGAATGGTCTTCTCGATCGCTGCACGCGCCAGCGGCCAGAGGTTGTCGAGGATCAGCTGCCAGGTACTGGTCGGCCCCGCCTTCGAAAGGTCCACGTCGAGGTACTTCTCCGAGATCCGGGTCAACGTGCCGTCGGCCCGCAACTCGTCGAGCGCCTTGTTCAGCTCGGGCAACAACCCGCTGTCCTTGCGCGCCGCGAACGCCTGATCGCTGCGCTCGTCGAGCCTGACGGCGATCTTGATCGGGGCGTCGGGGTGTTCGGCCTTGTAGGCCAGCACCGAGATGCTGTCGTTGACGACGGCGTCCACCCGGCCGTCGTTGAGCACGGAGATCGCCTGGGAGAAGCCGTCGACCGATTCGACCTGGGCGCCGCCGTTCCGCGCGACCGTCGCCCAGTTGCTGGTGGGGTTCTGCGCGGTCCGCTTGCCCTTCAGGTCCGCCAACGACGTGATGGAGTTGTCGTCCTTGCGGGTGACGATCACGCCCTGGGCGATCGAGTATGGCTCGGAGAGGTCGTACTTCTGCTTGCGCTCCTCGGTGATCGTGACCTCGTTGGCGACGATGTCGAAGCGGTCGGCTTCCAGCGCCGCGAAGATGGCGTCCCACGGCGTCTCGACGAATTCCACTTCGACGCCGAGCTTTTCGGCGACGGCCTTGGCGACGTCGACGTCGTAGCCGGCCAGTTGGCCGCCTTGGCTCGCATCGTGGAACGAGTACGGCGGGTAGACACCTTCGGTGCCCACGCGCAGCACGCCTGCCGATTTGATGGGGTCGCTGCTGTCGGTACCCGAGGAGCCGCAGGCCGTCAGCGCCAGTGCCGTCAGCAGCAGGACCGCGAGTATCGATCTCGGTAGATGGTGCACCTGCGGACGCTACCAACCGAGCGCGGGCCGGCGACACAGTTCTGCTCAGGCTGAGGCCGTTGGGCGCGGAGCGGTCGGCGTGATTGGCTAACGCAATGCCCGAGGAGCTCACCGCCGAGCAGGCCGCTGCCCGTTTACGCCCCGCCGACACGCTGGGCATGCCGCTGGGCCCAGGTCAGCCGCCGGCGTTCCTGCGCGCCCTCGGCGAGCGCGACGACTGGACCGATCTGCGCGTCTACGGCGCGCTGGTCGCGGTGCTCACCGAGTTGTTCTCCCGCAGCGGTGTCCAGTACCGGTCGGGTTTCTTCGGTCCGCTCGAGCGGGCGTTGCGGGACAGCGGCGCCGACATCGAGTTCGCACCCGCGGACTTCCGCCGCTTCGGGCCGCTGCTGGAACGGCAGCGACCGCGGGTGATGACGACGGTCGCGACGCCGCCCGACACCGACGGCTGGTGCTCGCTGTCGCTGCACGCGGGCGGCACGATCGGCGAATTGCACCGCGCCGGCGCCGATCCCGACCGGTTGCTGATCGTCGAGGTCTCCGACGCCTACCCGCGGACCTTCGGGCTGGGCGAGGACCATCGCCACGCGCTGCACGTCGACGAGATCGACATCCTGGTGCAGTCGACGGACGCCCCGCTCGCGCTGCCCGGCGGCGACGTACCGCCCACCGAGGCCGACAAGGCGATCGCGCGGCACGCCGTTGGCTTCATTCCGATCGGCGCGACGCTGCAGACAGGGATCGGCTCGATTCCCAACCAGATCGCCACGCTGCTGGCCGAGGGCGACGGCGGTGACTACGGGCTGCACAGCGAGATGTTCACTGACGGCTGCATGCACCTGCACCGGGCGGGAAAGATCAGCAATGCGCGCAAGGGGCAGTATCACGGAAAGAGCGTGACGACCTTCGCGTTCGGCTCGGCGGACCTCTACGCATGGCTGGACGACAACGCCGACGTGGCGTTCCTGCCGGTCGAGATCGTCAACTCGCCGGAAATGATCGCAGACAACGACCTCATGGTCTCGATCAACGGCGCTCTGGCGATCGACATCCAGGGCCAGGTCGTCGCCGACACCCTCAACGGTCACCAGTTCAGCGGCATCGGCGGTGCCGAGGATTTCGTGGCAGGGGCAGGCCTCGAGCTGTCGGACCGCTCGCTGATCTGCCTGCCGTCGACCTTCACCAAGGACGGCACGTTGCAGTCGCGGATCGTGCCCTGGTTCGGCCCGGGCGCGGTGATCACGACGCCCCGCCACCACGTCGACGTCATCATCACCGAATACGGCGCCGCCGAGTTGGAGGGCAAGACGGTCGCCGAGCGCGGCGAGGCGCTCGCGGCGATCGCACATCCGCAGTTCCGCGACGAGTTGCTGGCCGCTGCAGAGCGGGCGGCCAAGGGCCGTTCACCCGTCGAATAGGCCCCTGACCCCCTTCAAGCCCCGCCGAGCAGACGTGAAAACCCCCGACACGCCGAGGTTTTGGGGGAGTTTGCGTCTGCTCGCGAGTTACTGCGGCGTGTAGATCCAGGGGTGACGCGGCAGCTGCGCCGGGTCGAACTGCGGCAGCATGTCCTCAACCGTGTTCGCTTGGTAGCCAAGCGATTCGGCGATCTGCCGCAGCGCGGTGTGCACACCGATCTCGGCGAGCGTGACGGCGCCGTCGCGTTTGGCCAGCCGTGCACCGTCCTCATTCAGCACGAGGGCAACGTGCGCATACGTCGGCTCGCGGTAGCCGAGCAGCGCGGCGAGATACGCCTGACGCGGTGACGACGGCAGCAGGTCGTCCCCTCGAACCACCTGGTCGACGCCCTGCGCCGCGTCGTCGACGACCACGGCCAGGTTGTACGCGGGTACACCGTCACCGCGCCGCACCACGAAGTCATCGACGATTCCGGTGTAGTCGCCGTGCAGCAGATCGTGCACCGTGTACGTGATCGCGTCGGTGCGCAGCCGCAGCGCGGGCGGACGGTTCAGCTCCGCCCGCTTGTCCGCGCGTTCGGCGTCGGTGAGGTCGCGGCACGTCCCCGGATACGCTCCCTGCGGCGCGTGCGGAGCCCGCGGCGCCTGCGCGATATCCTTTCGGCTGCAATAACATTCGTAGATCAACGCGCGGTCGGCCAGCTGTGCAATCGCGGCGTCGTAGCGGTCGGCGTGCCGGGTCTGCCACTCGGGCGGCTCATCCCAGGTGAGCCCGATGGCAGCGAGGTCGTCGAGCTGGCGGTTGGCGATGTCGGTGAAGGTTCGGTCGTCGAGATCGTCGACGCGCACGAGGAACCGGCGCCCCGTCGAGCGGGCGAACAGCCACGCCAGCACCGCCGTGCGCAGATTGCCGATGTGCAGGTCGGCAGACGGGCTCGGGGCGAACCTGCCTGCATTCACTCCCGCAATCTAGCTAGTCGCGCTCCCAGGGCGGGTCCTCACCCATCTTCTTGTAGTACTTCGCGAGGTGGCTCTTGACCCGGTCGACATCGTCCTTCGGCAGGTCGACACCGCCGCGGGCGCCGTTCATGATGCCGCCCGCCGCCATCACACCGCGCGGCACGGCCTCGAGCTTGCCGTCCACGACATCGGCGATCAGCAGCTTGTATGCGGTGAAGTTGTCCTTGTTGTCGCTGTCGTACCAGACGTGGGCGTCGCGGTACTTCTGGTTGGGTTCGTCCTCCGCGCCTGCCCATTTACGCACCCGCTTCTCGGCGGCGCCGCCGTCCCACTCGCGGTCACGGTCGGCCAGCGGAAGGTCCTGAAAACTCGTTCCAGACATCCGTGTCGCGTGCCCAGGTGGCGGTGATTCAAACTGCCGATTCGCTGCGATTTCGGCGTGTTCAGTCTCGCTGAGCGTGACCCAGCACGCCGAAATCGCCGTTACAGCGGGACGAGGCTGACGGGGTTCTCGCCGGAAGTCCAGTCCGGATCGCCGCAGACGCCGGGCTTTGAGCGGAAGCTGACGGCGCCGACGAGGGTCGCGGGATCGAACGAATACATCAGATCGGCGGGGCCGGTGCTGCCGTCGGGGCAGACGCGGCCGTTCGGTACGTCGGTGCGTTCGACGATCCAGGGGCCGCCGGCGACGCGGCTGATCTGTTCGATCAACCCGATCGACGTGGAGATGGTCCCGCCGCAGGTGACCTCGGGATTGCACTGCGTGGTGATGGTCCACGTGTTCGACGTCGGCCCGTTGATGAAGGTGAAGTCGCCGTCCAACCGATCGTCCGCCCACGCCGGACCTGCCAGCACAACTGCCACACCGACCAGGGCGGTCGTCGCTGCCGTCGTGCGGATCATCACCCCGCGAGCATCACACGTTTGCGACGAGTCCGGGCACGATATCGCTGAGACTGAAGGTGGCCGGTTGCTCGAGCTGGCCGTAGGTGCACGATCGCGGGTCGCGGTCGGGCCGCCAGCGGTTGAACTGCGCGGTGTGGCGAAACCGCTCGCCCTCCATGTGGTCGTAGCGGACTTCGACGACCCGTTCGGGCCGCAGCGGTACGAACGAGAGATCCTTGCCCGCGTTCCACCGCGATCCCTCATTACGGCGGGGTGTGCGTTCACCCGACATGTGGGCGGCCCACTTCCACGGATGCTCGTCGAATGTCGTTACCAGCGGCTGCAATTCGGTGAACAGCTGACGCCTGGTGGCCATCGGGAAGGCGCCGATGACACCCACCGAGGACAAGGTGCCGTCGTCCTTGTAGAGGCCGAGCAGCAGCGAGCCGATCGCGTCGTCACCGGACTTGTGCACGCGGTAGCCCGCCACCACGCAGTCGGCCGTCCGCTCGGGCTTGATCTTGAACATGACGCGCTTGTCGGGCTGGTAGGTGATGGTCAGCGGCTTCGCGATCAGGCCGTCGAGGCCTGCGCCCTCGAACTCGGCGAACCAGCGCTGCGCGGTGGGCAGGTCGGTAGTTGCGGGCGTGACGTGGACCGACGGGCCCGATTGCGCCAATGCGTCGACCAGCGCGGCGCGCCGCTCGTGAAACGGCCGCTGCGTGTAGTCCTCGTCGTCGAAGGCCAGGAGGTCGAACGCGATGAACGCCGCCGGTGTCTTCTCGGCCAGCATCCGAACCCGTGAGTCGGCCGGATGGATGCGCTGTTGCAGCGCTTCGAAATCCAGTCCCTGGGCGGTGGCGATGACGATCTCGCCGTCGACGACGCAGCGTGTCGGCAGTTCGGCGCGGACGGCGGCGACGAGCTCGGGGAAGTAGCGGGTCATCGGGCGTTCGTTGCGGCTGCCCAGCTCGACCTCGTCGGCGTCGCGGAAACAGATGGACCGGAAGCCGTCCCACTTGGGCTCATACGACGCCCCCGGCGGGATCGTTTTCACCGGTTTGGCCAGCATCGGCGAGACCGGCGGCATCACGGGCAGTCGCATCGACTCATTGTCCCGCGTCGGCGACCCTCCGGGGGACGCGGACGAGCGGCGCCCAGGACCGCGGAGTAACGTCCGTCACGGTCACGGAACTCGGGTTCCGTGGCGTGGTTGGGGGCGAGGAGGTCGAGTGTTTCGGTTACTCACCAAGGCGTGGATGCCGCTGCTCCTGGTGGTGGTCGTCGCGCTCGGCGCGTACGCGGTACTGCGCATCCGCGGCGACATCGGCGGTCATGAGCTGACGACGGGTGCCGAATCGGGGGGCGGCTTCACCGATCCGTTCAATCCGAAGAACATCACCTACGAAATCTCGAGTTCGTCGCCGGGCGGACCGGTCAGCGTCGACTATCTCGACGAGAACGGCCAGCCGCATCACGTCGACGCCACCCTGCCGTGGTCCTACACGATCGTCACCACGTTGCCGTCGATGTCGGCCAATATCGTCGCCCAGGCCGCCGCCGGCGTATCCGATTTGCGGTGTCGCGTCGTCGTCGACGGTCAGGTGCGTGACGACCGCAGCACCGACGAGTACAAGCCGTTCATCTACTGCCTGGTGAAGTCCGTATGAGCGATCCGCATTCCACACCACCACGATCGATGGTCCCTCGCCTCATCCGGACATTGGCGGTACCGATCATCGTCGGCTGGGTTCTGCTCGCCGCACTGCTCGCCGTTATCTCACCGTCGCTCGACACCGTCGCCGACGAACATTCCGTGTCGATGAGCCCGAAGAACTCCATTGCCTTCCAAGGAATGATGAACATCGGCAAGGTGTTTCATGAGTTCGACACGGACTCAACGGCCATGGTCGTCATCGAGGGGCAGGACAAGCTCGGCGACAGCGCCCACCAGTACTACGACGAAATCCTGGCGAAGCTTCGAGCCGACCACGAACATGTGCAGTTCGCACAGGACTTCTGGGGTGACCCGCTGACGGCGGCGGGCGTGCAGAGTCCCGACGCCGAGGCCGCCTACGTTCAGGTGTTTCTGACCGGCGCGCAGGGCACCACACCCAGCCACGAGTCGGTGGCCGCGGTACGCGAGATCGTCGATTCGGTGCAGGCGCCGCCGGGGGTACAAGCCCACGTTGCAGGCAACGCCGTACTTGTCGCCGACACCAGCATCGCCGGGCACAAGAGCCTTGCCGTCATGGCGCTAGTCTCGATCGGCGTCATCCTCGTCATGCTGCTCATCGTCTACCGGTCGATCGTCACCGCCCTCATCGCGCTGGTGATCGTCGGTATCGAACTCTTTGGTGCACAGGGCGTTACCGCGACCGCGGGCAACCTGAACATCATCGGGCTCACCCCGTATGCGGTCAGCATGGTCACGATGCTCGTCATCGCCGCCGGCACCGATTACGTCATATTCCTGCTAGGCCGGTACCAGGAGGCCAGGGCCAGAGGACTCGACCGTGTCGACGCGTACTACGACGCGTACCACGGAGTGTGGCATGTCATTCTCGGTTCGGGATTGACGATTGCCGGCGCGTGTATGTGCCTGTCGTTCACCACCTTGCCGTATTTCACCAGCATGGCATTGCCCTGCGCGATCTCGCTGTTGGTGGTCGTCGCGGCGGCGCTGACGCTGGCACCGGCGGTACTGGTCGTGGGTTCCCGGTTCGGGCTGCTCGATCCCAAACGTGAACTGTCGACGCGAGGTTGGCGAAAGGTCGGCACGGTGGTGGTGCGGTGGCCCAAACCGGTCATCGTTGCGACATCCTTCGTCGCGGTCGTCGGGTTCGCCGCCCTGATGACGTATGTGCCGCAGTACAACGACGACAAGTTCACCCCGGCCGACCTGCCGTCCAATATCGCCATGGCCGTCGCCGAGCAGCATTTCTCGAAGGCGCGGATGAACCCAGAACTGCTGATGCTGGAGGCCGATCACGACCTGCGCAATCCCGCGGACATGCTCATCATCGACCGAGTTGCCAAGAGTGTCTTCCACCTTCGCGGCATCGATCGGGTGCAGACCATCACGCGGCCCCTCGGTGCGCCGATCGAGCACAGCTCCATACCGTTCCAGATCGCGATGCAGAATTCGGCAACACTGCAAACGGCCAAGTACAACAACGACAACACCGCGCAGATGCTCGAACAGGCCGATGAGCTGAGCAAGACCATCGCCAACATGCAGCGGATGTACGACATCACCAAGCAGATCGTCGGAGTCACCCACGACATGACGGCGCGAACGCACGACATGGTGAACACCACCAACGAATTGCGCGACCACATCGCCAATTTCGACGATTTCTTCCGCCCGATTCGCAACTACTTCTACTGGGAACCGCACTGCTACGACATCCCTATCTGTTTCTCGCTGCGCTCGTTGTTCGACTCGCTCGACGGCATCGACCAGCTGGCGGGGAAGCTCGAGGGGCTGGCCGGTGACATCGACCAGCTCGACGCGTTGATGCCGCAAATGCTCGAGGTGCTACCTCCCACGATCGCGTCCATGAAAACGATGCGGGACTTCATGTTGGCGACCCACAGCACCATGGCGGGCATCCAGAAGCAGATGCAGGAGGCCGCCGAGGGGTCGACGATGATGGGCAACTACTTCGACCAGGCGAAGAACGACGACTCGTTCTATCTGCCACCGGAGGTGTTCAGCAACCCGGACTTCGAACGCGGCTTGAAGATGTTCGTGTCGCCCGACGGCAAAGCCGTCCGGATGATCATCACGCATCAGGGGGACCCGGCCTCGGTCGACGGGATCGAGCACGTCGCGGGCATCAGGGACGCGGTCGCCGATGCCGTCAAGGGCACTCCGATGCAGAACGCCAAGGTGTCGCTGTCGGGGACGGCGTCGCTCTACGCCGACATGCAGAACGGTGTGAAAACCGATCTGCTGATCGCCTGCATCGCGTCGATGATCCTGATCTTCGCGATCATGCTGCTGATCACGCGCAGCGTCGTCGCCGCCTTGGTCATCGTGGGGACGGTCGCTGCCTCGTTGGGTACCGCGTGCGGACTTTCAGTCCTGCTGTGGCAGGACATACTGGGCCTCGGCGTGCAGTGGATCGTCATCCCGCTGTCGGTGGTGATCCTGTTGGCCGTTGGCTCCGACTACAACCTGCTGGTCGTCTCGCGACTGCGAGAGGAGATCCACGCGGGCCTGAACACCGGCATCATTCGCGGCATGGGTGCCACCGGGCGCGTGGTGACCGCGGCGGGGCTGGTGTTCGCGTTCACCATGATGTCGATGATCGTGTCCGATCTGCGGGTGGTGGGCCAGTTGGGGATGACGATCGGCATCGGCCTACTCGTCGACACCCTGATCGTGCGGTCGTTCATGACGCCCTCGATCGCGGCCGCGCTCGGCCGATGGTTCTGGTGGCCGCTGAACACCTTCCGGATCGTCGACCGATACCGCCGAAAAGACGAGCGAGGGGCGGATACCGCACCGATCTCGGCGATGCAGTGAAAAACTAGGCTGACAGGCGATGTCGGAATCCAAGCTGCGCCAGCGCACGGACGGTCGGCTCGACCGGTCCCGCGACCCTGCAATACTCGACGCCGCCCTGGCCTGCCTGACCGAGAACGGTTACGACGCAACGAACATGAATGACGTGGCCGAACGTGCGGGCGTCGGAAAGGCGGCCATCTACCGTCGCTGGTCGTCGAAGGCGGCGCTGATGGCCGACGCCCTGGTCTACTGGCGGCCCGATCTGCTCGACAACAGCGCCCCGGATACCGGAAGCCTGCGGGGCGACTTCGACGAGTTGGTCGAGCGTGTCAAGCGAAACGACGAATCCCTGGTGTCGAACGACCTGATCCTGCGCGTCGCGATGGAGGCTGCCAACGACCCGGAACTCGCGTCCGCGCTGGATCACCTGATGCTGTTGCGGGGGCCGCACGTCATCTCGACGATCTTGCGGCAAGCCGAGGCGCGCGGCGAGATCGCCGCCGGCCGGGACTGGTCACTGGTCGCCGACGTCACCACCGCGATGAGCCTGCTACGGGTGATCCGCGGGCAACGAGTGGATGCGCCGTTCGTGCGGCAGCTGATCGACACGCTGGTGCTGCCCGCCATCGAAGGCTGATTCGCCTTCCGCCCCCGACCCGTTGGCGTACTATACGCTCGTACAGCACCGCTTGAGCGAGGGGCAGAAACCGCAGTGACGCGCTACGACTACATCATCGCCGGTGCCGGATCGGCCGGATGCGTGCTGGCGAGCCGGTTGTCGCAGGACCCGGCTGTCAATGTGCTGCTGATCGAGGCGGGTGGCCCCGACCGCAGTCCGTGGCTGCACATCCCCAAGGGATCGGGAAAGCTCTTCGACAGCGAGAAGTTCATGTGGCACTACGAGACCACCCCGTTCGGGCCCAATCCCCATGTCGAACAGTGGATGCGCGGCAAGGTGATCGGTGGCTCGAGCTCCGTCAACGGGATGATCTACAACCGGGGCCAACGCGCCGACTACGACGCCCTCGAGCGTCTCGGCAACAAGGGGTGGGGCTGGGACGACATCCTGCCGATCTTCAAGACGTTTGAAGACAACGCGTTCGGTGCGACCGCGACCCGCGGTTCCGGTGGTCCGCTGCACGTGTCCGTACCGCGTGATCCGGATCCCTTGTGCGAAGAGATGATCGACGCCGCGACCGGGATCGGGCTGAGCCGGGTACAGGACATCAACGAGTCGGACGAGGCGCGGATCGGCTACGCGACATCCACGATCCGCAGCGGACGTCGCGTCAGCGCGGCGACCGCATTTCTCAAGCCCGCGTCGCGTCGCCCCAATCTGGAGGTCCGCACCGGGGTCACCGCGCGGCGGGTGGTGTTCGACGGCGACCGCGCGGTGGGCTTCGACGTCGCGACCGGCAACGGCACCGAAGAGGTGCGGGCCACCCGCGAGGTGATCATCGCCCTTGGCAGCCTGAACTCGCCGCGGCTGCTGCAGCTTTCAGGCATCGGTCCACGCGAGGTCCTGACGCACGCCGGTGTACCCGTGCGCCTCGACCGGGAGAACGTCGGCCGCAGGATGCGCGAACATCGCTGCGCCACCTTGCGGTATCGACTGAAAGAGGATCTCGGTTACAACAAGCGCCTGGCCACCAGCCTCGGACAGGCCCTCACCGGGATGAAGTACCTGGCGACCCGCAAGGGGCCGCTCGCGGCGCCGTCGTTCGACGTCGTCGGCTTCGTCAAGGCGCAACCGGGCGCCGAGCGGCCGGACGGGCAGGTGATGATGGGGCCCTGGACGCTGCCGCCGTACAACACCGGTGAGCCGGTCGTCATCGAGCGGGAGCCCGGGATTTCGTGCCTGGGCATGGTTTTGCGCCCCACCTCGCAGGGGTATGTCGAGATCACGTCCGCCGATCCGGCCGGCGCCCTGCGCATCACACCGAACTATCTGCACACCGCGGATGACCGTGAGGCGACAGCGAACCTGATGCGCACGATGCGCTCGATCTTCGAGCAGTCACCGATTGCTGAACGCATCAGCCACGAAACGTATCCCGGGCCTGAGGTGAGCAGTGATGCGGATCTGGTCGACGCCGCGCTCGACGGTGGCTACTGCGGCTATCACGCCGTCGGCACCTGCGCCATGGGCCCGAACGAGGACGACGTCGTCGACAGCCAGCTGCGAGTCAGGGGAGTCGACGGACTCCGGGTGGTGGACTGCTCGGTGATGCCCACCATGGTCGCGGGGAACCTCAACGGGCCCGTGATGGCGATGGCCTGGCGCGCAGCGGATTTCATACTGCACGGCCGCTAGACGCCAAGGGCGGCTGTGAATTCGGTAACGAACCAGTCGGCATCGGACAGCGAAAACACCAGCGGTGGACGGATCTTCAGGACATTGCCGTCGTGGCCGCACACCGAGATCAGCACACGTCGCTCCCGCAGCGCGTTGACGAGCCGACGGGCCTGCGCGCGGTCGGGTGTATTCGTCTCGGGATCGGTGACGATCTCGACGCCCACATAGAGGCCCGCGCCGCGGACGTCGCCCAACCGGGGATCGTCGATCCCCGCCAGGTGCGTCCGCAGGGCTTGTCCCACGGTCGCCGCGTTGGCCAGCAGACCTTCGTCCTCGATCACGTCGAGGACTGCCGACGCCGCAGCGATCGACACCGGGTTGCCCCCGAAGGTGTTGAAGTACGGCACACCCACGGCGAACGGTTCGAGCACGTCCGCGCGAGCGGCCATCGCCGCGATCGGGATGCCGTTGCCCATCGGCTTGCCCGTGGTCACGATGTCGGGCACGACGCCATGGCGGTCAAAACCCCACATCGCATCACCCGTGCGGGCGAATCCAGGCTGTACCTCGTCGGCGATGAACACCCCGCCGCGGGCGCGCACCTCGGCGACGGCGGTTCCGAGCACCGATGTGTCGGCGTAGATGCCGTCGGACGAGAAGATGGTGTCCACGATCAGGGCGCTGAGACCGTAGCCGGCCGCCGTCAGGTCGTTGGCGGCTTGCGCCACCTCGCCCGCGAAGCGGGCTGCGAGTTGATCCGCGGGTACGCGGTAGGTATCGGGCGGGTCAACGATCCGCACATTCGGCCCGATGGTGGTCGCACTGCCGAGCGACGGCGAGATCGAGGTCACCAGCGCCGTGTTGCCGTGGTAGGCATCGCGGGTGATGATGACACCCGTTGCACCGGAACGCATCTCGGCGACACGTAGCGCCAGGTCGTTCGCTTCGGACCCGGTGCAGGCGTACATGACCTGGTTCACTTCGTCGGGCATGGTGGCCAGCAGCCGCTCGGAGTACTCGACGATTCCGCGGTGCACGTAACGGGTGTGGGTGTTCAGCGTCGCCATCTGCCGCGACACCGCGTCCACGACGTGCGGATGGCAGTGCCCGACGCTGGCCACGTTGTTGTAGGCGTCGAGGTAGCGGGCGCCGTCGGCGTCGAACAGATGGCTGCCCCGCCCACGGACCAGGTGCACCGGTCGGTCGTAGAACAACCGGTAGGCGGGGCCGAGGACCCGTTCGCGGTCGGCGATCAGCGGATCACCGCCCGACCCCGCCGAGTAGCTGTTGGAGTCCATGATGTTCGAAAAGCTCACGCCCAGTGCCTCCGGCATTCGCAGGTGATTGCTGTCAGTCTGCTGCATCCGCCCGCGTGGGTCACACTGTGGGAGTGTCAGGACTTCCCGCCGATCACGATGTGTACGCGCGCGCAGCCCTACCGTCCTACGGACGGGCCCCCGACGCGCCGTTACGCCTGCTCAGCCTGTCGGAGAACGCCACGTACCTGGTGGACGACGGCGATCCGCTGGTGTTGCGGGTGCACCGCGCCGATTACCACTCACTGGACGCGATCCGCTCGGAGCTGGCCTGGATGGCGGCGCTGCGCGAACAGACCGACGTGGTGACGCCGCAGCTCATCCCGGCACGGGACGGCAGCGAGGTGGTCACGGTGGTGCGCAACGAGCTGCCACTCAACGTCGACGCCGTGACGTTCATCACCGGCTGCACGGCGGAGGAGATGCCGGAGGCCGTCGGCTTCGATCAGCTCGGCAGGATCACCGCCACCATGCACGATCATGTCCAGCAGTGGAAGGCACCGACCTACTTCACGCGATTCTCCTGGGATCTCGACTCGATGATCGGGCCGAATGGTCGATGGGGCAACTGGCGCGATGCTCCCGGGCTGAGCGTCGCCGGCGCGGACACGCTCGAACGAACCGTAGTGGAGCTGCAGCGCCGCCTCAGCGAATTCGGTTGTACTCCAGATCGATTCGGCTTGATCCACGCCGACCTGCGGATGGCGAACCTGATGATCGACCCGCAGGTGCCGAACGGACCCATCACCGTCATCGACTTCGACGACTGTGGCTGGACGTGGCATCTCGCCGATCTCGGCGCGGTGGTGTCGTTCATCGAGGACACGCCGGCGGCCGAGACGATGATCGCGGAGTGGCTCGCGGGCTATCGCGAGCAGCGTGAATTACCCGCCGAGCATCTGGAGATGATCCCCTCGTTCGTGATGCTGCGCCGGCTGCAACTCACCGCTTGGGTGGCCTCACATGCCAACGCCGACAGCGCAATCGAGTTCGCCGACGGTTTCGCCGAGGGCACAGCGCAGCTCGCTGGCCGCTACCTTGGCGACCGGGACTGGTTGCGCGGAGCCATCTACGCCTAGCCATTGGTGAGCCGCCTCGGTTGTGCTATACATTCGTACAGCGAAGCGAGGAGCAGCGGTGAGTCGAGTGGCGGTGGTGACCGGCGCGTCGGGTCTCGGCGAGGCAATCTGCACGGGGCTGGCCGCAGACGGCCACCGCGTCGGCGTGCTGGACGTCGACGCTGATGCCGCCGAGAAGCTCGCCGAAAAGTTGCGCGGCCGCGGTGCGCAGGCCACCGCCGTGGCGGCCGACGTCTCGGACGAAGCGGCATTCGCCGCAGTCCGAGCCGAATTCGGACCCCTCGCGATGCTGGTGACAAGTGCTGCGATCGGCGGATTCACCCGCTTCGACGAAATCACCCTCGACGAGTGGAACCGATACCTCGCCGTCAACCTGACCGGAACGTTCCTGAGCATCCGCGCGGCACTACCGGACATGGTCGAAGCCGGGTGGGGCAGAGTCGTGACGATCTCATCAGCAGCGGGCCAGCAGGGTGGGCCGAAACAAGGGCACTACTCGGCGACCAAGGGCGGCGTCATCGCGATGACCAAGACCGTCGCGCGCGATTACGCCCGGCATGGGGTCACCGCGAATTCGGTGCCGCCGTTCGTGATCGAGACACCGATGCTGCGCCGGCAGCAGGCCGAAGGAAAACTTCCGCCGGACGAGTATCTGACCCAGGCCATTCCGGCGGGCCGGGTCGGCGGTCCCGAGGATGTGGCGGCGGTCTGCTCGTTCCTCTGTTCAGAGGCGGCCGGATATGTCAACGGACAGGTCATCGGCGTCAACGGCGGTGCGGTCGTGTGAGAGGACTGGCATGACGGAGAATCGTCCGGTTGCTGTGGTGACAGGAGCGAGCCGCGGCGCAGGTGCTGGAATCGCGCATGCGCTGGGCGCGCACGGTTGCATCGTCTACGTGACAGGCCGCACTGTCGAAAGCGACGGAACCGTACGCGGAACCATCGGGGAGACGGCCGAAAAAGTCAGCGCGGCAGGCGGTGTGGGTATCGCGGCTCCTGTCGACCACGCTGACGACGAGCAGGTCGAGGCATTCTTCGAGCGGGTGGGCCGCGAGCAGGGCCGCATCGACATCCTGGTGAACAACGCCGCGATCATCCGCGACGAGATGATGGGGCGCACCAAGTTCTGGGAAGAGCCGATCAACGTCATCGACACGCTCAACGTCGGACTGCGCAGCAGTTATGTGGCGACCGTGTATGCCGCACCTCTGATGGTGCCGCACGGCAAGGGCCTGGTCGTCTTCACCTCGTCATCGGGTTCGGTGCATTACGCCTTCGGACCCGCCTACGGAGTCCCGAAGGCCGGTGTCGACAAGATGGCCGCCGATATGGCGTTCGACTTCAAGGACACCGGGATCGCTGCTGTCTCGATATGGATGGGCTCGCTGCTGACCGACCGGGTCCGGGCGATTGTCGCCAGTAATCCCGAGAAGTTCGGCCACATCCTCGACACCGCCGAGACGCCGGAATTGACCGGACACGTGATCTGGGAGCTGTTCCGAGATCCGGCGGTGATGGATGTCACCGGGCAGACGTTGATTGGCGCTGAACTCGCCGTCAAGTACGGGATCACCGATGAGGGCGGACGCCAACCACCTTCCTACCGTGAGCTTTTCGATGTTCATCCGCACCGGCAATATGCTCACGTCATGCGCTAGCAGCGCTCACTTGCCTCGAGGTCGAGCACCCCTGCCGTAGGTGATGTCGGCGTGGTCGGGATCCCAACTGTTGTGGAACACCACGTCGGACAACGGACGGCGACGGACGGGCCCGTGCCGGCCGCGTGGCCATCCGACGACGACGTGTCCAGCCAAGAACCATTCGTCGGGTACGCCGACGGCGGCGCGCAACGTCTTTTCACCGTCGTACGACGCCCAGCTGGTCAGGCATGCGCCGAGCCCTTGGGCACGGGCCGCGAGGTAGAAGTTCTGCATCGCGGGATAGATCGACGCGCCCTGCAGGAACTCCGAGGAGAACTCGTTCTTGAACGCGACGAACAGCACCGAGGTGAATTCGCCTGCGCGGTCGTGCAGTTCGTACGTGGCGCGATTGTTGCGAGCGGCGCGACTGTTGTCGGCAGGGTCGGGCCGCGTCATCCCGTAGACGGATTCGAATGACTGCAAAGCGATGTGCGCGGCCTCGGCGACGGCAGCGCGCTGCTCAGGAGCGTCGAGCACGATGAAGCGCCACAGCTGCGCGTTGGCCCCGTTCGGTGCCCAGGTGGCGGCCTGCAGGCAGCGTTCCAGCATCTCAGGCGGAACGGGCTCGTCGGTGAACCGCCGGATCGAGCGAGCGGTCGACAGGACTTCCCATACGTCATCGGTGGGATACGGCATTCCATCTATTTACTCGACCAGGGCCCTGATGTCGAGAGACATGCTGTACAGTCGTATTGCATCTGATCGGGACGGACGGGAGTGACTCTGTGAGCGACAGGTTTTCGATGGCAGGCAAGGTCGCCGTCATCACGGGGGGAGGCACCGGTATCGGGCGGGCTTCCGCGCTCGTGCTGGCTGAACACGGTGCTGACATCGTGCTTGCGGGACGTCGTCCCGAGCCCCTCAAGGAGACGGCGAGTGACATCGAGGCACTCGGGCGACGGGCTCTCGCCGTTCCGACGGACGTGACGAAGGCCGACGAGTGTCAGGCCCTGGTCGATGCGGCGCTCGGCGAGTTCGGACGTGTCGATGTGCTGCTCAACAACGCCGGCGGCGGCGAGACGAAGTCGCTGATGAAGTGGACGGACGAAGAATGGCATCAGGTGCTGGACCTGAACCTGTCCAGCGCGTGGTACTTGTCGCGAGCCGTGGCGAAGCCGATGATCGCGCAGGGTAAGGGCGCGATCGTCAACATCTCCTCGGGTGCCGGATTGTTGGCCATGCCGCAGGCGCCGATCTACGGTGCCGCCAAGGCCGGTTTGCAGAACCTGACCGGATCGATGGCCGCGGCATGGACGCGAAAGGGTGTGCGGGTCAACTGCATCGCCTGCGGTGCGGTCCGCACCCCGGGCCTCGAAGCCGACGCGCAACGGCAGGGCTTCGACATCGACATGATCGGCCAGACGAACGGGTCGGGCCGGATCGCCGAGCCCGACGAGATCGGATACGGGGTCCTGTTTTTCGCCTCGGATGCGTCGAGTTACTGCTCCGGGCAGACGTT
This sequence comes from Mycobacterium barrassiae, assembly GCF_025822765.1. Classification (GTDB taxonomy): domain Bacteria; phylum Actinomycetota; class Actinomycetes; order Mycobacteriales; family Mycobacteriaceae; genus Mycobacterium; species Mycobacterium barrassiae. Next base: position 58,664 of record NZ_JACKUK010000044.1, read on the forward strand.
GTACATGCATGGCGGTCCGGGCCCGGCGGGAGTTTGACCATGAATGTCAGCCACATCGGTCTCCGAGTTCGCGACCTGGATGCGTCCCTGAAGTTCTATGCCGCCCTTGGCTTCACCGAGGTGAAGCGCCTCACCGTGCCCGACCAGATGGCGCAGGGCCTGCTCGGCCTGGCTCCGCCGATCGGTTTCGAGGCGGTATACCTGCGCAACGACGGTGTCATTCTGCAGTTGCTGACGTTCTCGGGCTATCCGGCGCCCGATGAGCCCGAGCGTGGGATGGTGGGCGCCGGACTGACGCACCTGTCGATCGCGGTGCCCGATCTGTCCGCGGCTCAGGCCGCGGTGACCGACGCCGGGGGGAGCGTGGTCGCTGATCCGGGCGGAGGGTTCGCCGCAATGGTGCGGGATCCTGACGGTCAGCTGATCGAGTTGGTCAACGAGAAGGTTCGACCCATTCCGGTCTAGTTCAACGCAATTCGTCGATCATCGCGGCGTAGCGGTCGAGGAACGGTAGTGCGGTCGAGGGGTCATTGCCGTCGCGGCGACCACCGCCGATCACCACCCGGTTGAACCCGAGGTCGCGGTAGCGCGCGAGACGATTGGCGGACGGGTCGCCCCAGGCCATGATGGTCAGGTCGAGGGTCGCCGGGTCTCGGCCTGCGTCCTCGGCGAGACGCCGGAAATCGGCCAGCGCCTGCGAAACATCCCGGAATGCCGCATCGCCGGGCAGCCAACCGTCGGCCCACGGGAGGCTTTCTCGGATGGCTCTCGGGCCGGTGGCCGCCACCAGCAGTGGCGGAGCCGGCTGCTGATGTGGTTTGGGATGACACCAGACCGGGTCGAAGTCGTAGAAGTCACCGTGGTGTTCGGCTTCGTCGGCGGTCCACAGCACCCGCAGCGCAGCGACCATGTCGGACAGGGCCCGGTAGCGGTCCGCCCAGGCGATCGGATTGGAGACCGCGAGTTCCGCTCGCATCCCGACTCCTACGCCCAGCAGAAGCCGGCCTGCGCTGAACCGGTCGAGAGTGGCCACTTGCTTTGCGAACAAGAACAACTCGTGCTCGAGAGGCAACGCCACCGCAGTGCCGAGGCGGAGCGTGGTGGTCGATTGTGCCGCGGCAGCCAGGGACAGCAGGGGATCCCACATCCGCTGTTGTGCGTGCAGCAGCGCCGCAGGCATGGCGCCTGCAGAGGACACCGGGATCTGTGGATGCTCACCCACCCACAGCGACTCGAACCCGCGCTGCTCCAGCTCCTTTGCGAGATCGCCAGGCGCGAGATCATGCGGCGTGTTCAGGCTGACGAATCCGATGTCCATCGACTCTCCCTGTGCGTGGATAGCGTGCTGTACGATCGTACAGGTGAGCGTTCTGTACTACGACCCCTACAACGTCGAGATCGATCGGGATCCCTATCCGGTGTACAAGCGGCTGCGTGACGAGGCGCCGGTGTACTACAACGAGAAGTTCGACTTCTGGGGTCTGAGTCGCTTCGCGGACGTCGAATCCGCGCTGCGGGACGTCGACAACCTCAGTAACGCCAAGGGCGACATTCTCGAGGTCGTGAAGGCCGAACCGGTCATGCCGGACGGGGTGTTCATCAACGAGGACCCTCCGGTGCACACGGTGCACCGCTTACTCGTGTCGCGGGCCTTCACTCCGAGGAAGATGGCGGCGATCGAGGAGCAGATCAGGACGTTCTGTGCGGCGTGCCTTGATCCGCTAAGCGACGGCGACCGTTTCGATTTCACGCTCGATCTCGGTTCGGAGATGCCGATGCGGGTCATCGGCATGCTGGTCGGAATGCCGGACTCACTGCAGCGCAGCGTTCGCAAGGTCGCTGGGGCGCGGTTGCGCAACAAACCGGGCGAGCCATTACCGGTCAAGAAGGACAACTACTTCAACGGCAACATGTTTCGGGACTATGTGTCCTGGCGCAAGGACAACCCGTCCGATGACCTGGTCACCGAACTGCTCAACGTCGAATTCGAGGATGTCGACGGGCAGAAGCGGAAGTTGCGGACCGAGGAGCTGCTGGTGTTCCTCGGTGTCATCGCCAATGCCGGTACCGAGACGGTGGGCCGGTTGTTCGGCTGGCTCGGCAAAGTGCTGGCCGATCATCCGGACGCGCGCCGCGAGCTTGCGGCGGACCCGTCGTTGATTCCCGGCGCCATCGAAGAGGTGCTGCGCGTCGAGCCGCCCGTACACAACATCGCCCGATACGTGGCCAAAGGCGTTGAGTACCAAGGACAGACCGTGCCGGCCGGCCGTGCACTGCTGCTGATGGCGGGTGCGGCCAATCGGGACGAGCGCAGGTTCGACGACCCCGACACCTTCGACATCCGGCGCAACCCCAACCATCTGACGTTCGGTCGCGGAGCGCATTTCTGCCTTGGGACGTCGCTGGCCCGCGTCGAGGGACGGGTGGCACTCGAGGAGATCCTGAAGCGCTGGCCCGACTGGACCATCGACGAGGAGAACGCGGTCCGCGCCCCGACGGCCACGGTGCGGGGCTGGGACTCGATGCCCGCGATCGTCGGCTAACGCGGTCGCACGGGCAGGTTGAGCCGGCTGTCAGGACCCTCTACCGCCGCGAAATCCATGGTCCACGGCCGCTTTCCGTGCTGGATCACCCAGCAGGATCCGGCGGCGCTCTTCGGTGCCGCCAGCGCTGCCAGCACTCCGTCGACGACCGCTTCGGGTTCCATCACGGGCACACCGATGCTTTCGACGAGCGACCGCCGATCACCGAGAACGCCGGTCTCAGTGATACCCGGGCAAATGGTATGCACCGCAAAGTCTTCGGCGGCCAGGTTCGGGGCGATCGACCGCATGAATCCGACGACACCGTGCTTGCCGAGCGAGTAGACCGGATCGGGATGCCACGGCATCAGCCCGGCCAGGGAGGCGGTGGCCAGGATCGCGCGGTCTGAGTCACCGCCCAGCGACCGCATGGCACGCACAGCGGCGCGTACCCCGAACACCACGCCGTCGAGATTCACCCCCACCGACCGGCGGTACTGGGCCAGGTCCAGGGATCCGATGTCACCGGTCCAGTGGATGGTGATGCCCGCGTTCAGAAACGCCAGATCGAGCCCCCCGAACGCGGTCAGGCAGGACGCGAAGGCGGTATCCACCTGCTCCGGATCGGTGACATCGCAATGCAATCCGATGCCGTCGACGGTGCTGGCCACCTCGGAGGCGGCATCACCGTCGATGTCGACGACACACACGCGCATCCCCTCGGCCGCGAGGCGCACCGCTGTCGCGCGACCGATGCCGGACGCACCGCCGGTGATGAGCGCGACGCGACCCGCGAGGTTCACAGGTCACCACCGCTCAACGGGTTCGCTCTCCAGCTTGAGGGGACGGATGTAGGAGGCGTCGCTGCGGTCCCACTTGCCCTTGATGAATCCCTGGACCGCACCGGAGTTGAGCACCGATGAGTCACCGCTGATCATCCATTCGATGGTGCAGCGGCGAAGCGCGATCTTCCAGACCCCGTCGCGCCGCTCGAGGCGGTCCAGATAGCGGCCGCCCATCAAGGACACGATCTTTCCGCCCTTGACGCGCATGGCGCCCATCACGTAGCTCTCGGCGTGGGCCTCATCGCCGTTGATCTCACAGGTGTGGGTGGTGATGTTGTGTAGGTGATCCTCGAACACCGCGGAATGCGCCTGATTGGCCCATTCACCGTACTCGGGGCCGGTTTTCACGGTCGGGCCGTGCTCGTCGATGCCGTCCTCGAAGTAGACGCTGCCCATGAGTTCGGCATCGTGACGGTCGTGTCCGCGTGCCTGATTCATCACGCAGTCGAGAATCGCGGTGCGGTCCTCGAGGTACTGCACGCGCAGGCGAAGCTGCTCGAGCTCATCGGTGTCCGTCATGAACTGTCCTTTCCGCGACGACCAGTTGTACGATTGTATAGCATCGACGCCATACGAACGTACAGCCCACGTAGGGGTCGGGGCAGTCAGCGGGACCGTTTGCGGGCAGCCGGTTTCCGCTTAGGGTTCGGCTCGATCGAATCCAGATAACGTTCGAATGCCTTGGTCAGGTCGGCATGCGCGGTGTCGACCCCGACACCCTTTTCGAGGTTGAGGAACTTCGGCAGGCTGGAGATCAGCAGCTGCAGAGCCGGTAGCGACAGATCGCCCCACGGTCGGGCGTCTGCGCCGAACTTCGCGACAAGCGCATCGAGCTGGAGCTTGCGCACACTTTCGGTCACGGCGGCGATCTCGGTGCGAATCGACTTGCGGTGATTGCCCAGCGCCATGAACTCCGTCATCATCGCGCCGGTCGCCTCGTCCCAGCTGTACTCCCACAGCGCGCGCAGCGGGTCTTCGGTCCGCTTCTCCAGAATCTTGTTGAGGTGATCGAGATTGCGGTCCGAATAACGCCGGATCGCCGCGATGAAAACGTCATCCAAGGTGGGGAAGTAATACTGCACCAGGCTCGGGGTGACCCCGGCCTTGGCGGCCAGGGCGCGATACGTGACGCTCGCGTATCCTTCTTCGAGCATCATCGTTTCGACGCAGTCGAGCAGGTTGTCCCTTGTCTTGGACGTTTCGGCACCCACGCGCCGCGACGGCTTCGCCATGCCTCGTATTCTGACATCCGCCGTTCCTGTACGGGCGTATGGCGAGCAATGTGTGTCAGCACACCAGTGGTGACCGCGCAGCGTTCGGATCGCCGCAGTAGCCGCCGGCTTCCACGGTGATGTCGCCTTCGTCGAGCACGAAACCCGCGTCAGTCCACCGCTGCAGCGGTCGAGCGGAGCAGTCGACCGTGACTGAGGCGCTTTCACCGGCCAAGACCGCAATCGAGGTGAAGCCGACGAGGTGGCGCACCGGGTTTCCGTCGACCGCACGCACCGCGTACACCTGTACCACGTGGCGGCCGTCGCGGTCGCCGGTGTTGGAGACGGTGACCGTCGCGTCGAAGTGCTCACCGCGCACAGGGCTGAGCGTCAACTCGGTGATCGTGAACGTCGTGTAGCCGAGCCCGAACCCGAGCGGATACGCCGCAGGCACGCCGTCGCGATCGAGCTTGCGCTGCCCCCACCAACGGTCGTAGGTGACCGCGCGGGAACGCCAATTCACCTGCGGCAGTTGATCGTGTCGTACCGGGGTAGCGACCGGCATCCGCCCGGCCGGTTCGGCGTCGCCCAACAAGATGTCGGCGATCGCGCGGCCACCCTCCATCCCGGGGTACCAGGCCATCAGCACCGCGGAGACATCACGGTCCCACGGGTCGACGACCACGGTGCCCCCTCCTATGACCACCACCACGGTGTGCGGGTTGGCCGCGGCGACGGCACGAATGAGCGCGACGTCCTCACCGTGCAATCGCAGATCGGCGCGGTCACCGCCGAACGTCCACCACCGCTGCGAGAACTTGAACAGCGCGCTGGCGAGTTTGGCGACCCATGGCCGACGCATGATTCCGCCGAACAACGCCATCGTGTCGGCATCGAGGGCGATCAACGCCTCGCCCTCGTCCTTCGGCGTCAGGCCGACAATGACCACCGCGACGTCGGCGCTGCGCGCGTCCGTGACCACTCGATGACTTCCGAGCCGCTCCCGCAGGCCCTGCCGTACCGAGACGGTGTGTGGAGGTCTGACGTTCGACGATCCCGTGTCACCCAGGTTGGGCCGGTCGGCGAGACGGCCGAGTACCGCTACACGCTGCAAATGTTGCTCTGTCAGCGGCAAGAGCGGTGTCCCGTCGGCTTTTTCGTTCCGCAACAGTACCGTCGCCCGGTGGGCCACCTCGCGGGCCAGCGCGCGGTGATCGGCACCGGCGACGACCGATCGAGGGGGAGCGGGTAGGGCACGCGCGGCGAACTCGAGCTGGGTGCGCAGGATACGGGCTCCGGCCCGCACCACGTCGTCCCGCTTCAACTCGCCGGAGCGCAGCGCCGCAGGTAACGCGCGAGCACGCTGCTGCCGGAACGGCATCTCCACGTCCTGGCCTGCCGCAACGGATTTGACCGGATACCGCAGACCCCACACCCAGTCGGTGTGCACGAATCCGGCGAACCCCCACTGGTCGCGCAGAATCTCGGTCAGCACGTGGGAGTTCTCCCCGGCCCATTCGCCGTTGACCGAGTTGTAGGCGGACATCACCGAATCCACCCCGCCCTCGACGGCTCGGCGGAAGTGCGGAAGGTATCGCTCGTGGAGGATGTCCTCCGGCACGCTGACGTCGACCTGGAACCGCGCCTCCTCCATGGAGTTGAGGGCGAAGTGCTTCACGCTCGTGATCACCCATGGCTTCGCACCTTCGATTGCTGCGCAGCCCATTTCGCCGATGAGCAGCGGATCTTCACCGTAGGACTCCTGGGCGCGTCCCCAGCCGGGGAACGGGGCGACGTTGATGCATAGACCACCCCAGAAGTTGGCGCCGTGGGCGCGCGCCTCGGCCGCGATCGCGGCGGCAACGCGCCGTTCGATGTCGATGTCCCAGGTTGCGGCCCGTGCAATGGAGACGGGAAAGCTGGTCGACGGTGCGATGCCCACGCCGCGCGGACCGTCGGTGAAACGCAGCCCCGGGATGCCGATCCGGTCGATGCGGCCCGCCGTGACGGCGAGGAAGTTCGTCCGAGTCCGCGCACCGTCGACGACGGATCTGACCATCGGCTTATCGCCGTCGAGCAGCCACAGCAGCTCGCGGTCCGTCAGCATGCGCAGTATTTCGTCGGCGGCTTCGTCGGAGCTCTTCTCGCCGCGTCGGACCGCGTCCACAGCATAGGCGAAAGGCGTTTCAGGTGAATAGATCTCGGGGCTCATCAGCAGCGTGCGAACTCTTCGGCGACGATGCCGACGAAATCGTCGACGTCCTCAGGTGTGGTGTCCCATGCGGTCATCCACCGGACCTCGCCGCGGGCCCGGTCCCAGTCGTAGAACCGCACGCGTTCACGGATCCGGTCGGCCACCTCGGTCGGTAGCGTCGCGAAGATCGCGTTCGCCTGGCTGTCCTGGGTGAAGGCAAGCCCGCGAAGCGTACCGTCGGCGATGCCAGCCTCCAGTGCGGCGCGCAGGCGTTGCGTCATCGCGTTGGCATGGGTGGCGTTGCGTACCCCCAGATCGTCCTCGAAGAGCGCAAGCAACTGTGCCGATGCGAACCGCATCTTGCTCGCGAGCTGCATGGTCAGCTTGCGCAGGAACACCAGTCCACTGGAGCCGTCCGAGTGGAGCACCACCACAGCCTCCGCGCCGAGGAGGCCGTTCTTGGTGCCACCCAGGCTGAGGATGTCGACACCCGCGTCGGTGGTGAACTCGCGGAAACCGACGCCGAGCGCCGCGGCCGCGTTCCACAGCCGGGCGCCGTCCATGTGGACGGCCATACCGTGCGCGTGTGCGAACTCGCACAACGCCCGCACCTCGTCCGGTGTGTAGACGGTGCCCAGTTCGGTGGCCTGCGTGATGCTCACCGCGAGTGGCTGGGCGCGGTGTTCGTCGCCCCAGCCCCAGGCCTCGCGGGCGACCAATTCGGGTGTCAGCTTGCCGTCGGCGGTGGGAACGGTGAGGAGTTTGAGGCCGGTCATCCGTTCCGGGGCGCCGGCCTCGTCCGTGTGGATGTGCGCGCTCGACGCCGTCACGACGGCGCCCCAACGCGGCAGCAGGCTGGTGAGTGCGACGACGTTGGCGCCTGTGCCGTTGAAGACCGGGAACGTCAGGGCGCGCTCGCCGAAGTGTGCGCGGATCACGTCCGCGAGCCGTTCGGTATAGCTGTCTTCGCCGTAGGCGACCTGGTGCCCGCCGTTGGCGGCGGCTAGTGCGGTCAGCACCTCGGGATGCGCGCCTGCGTAGTTGTCGCTCGCGAAAGCACGCCGGTCGGGATCGTGAAGGGTGGATATCGACACACATCGATCCTGCACTGCTCCTGCACCCGATGACTATGCACGCGCTGAGAGGTCTACTCATGTATGGGCGAGAACTTTGCGAAGCAGCAGGGCCCCGCCATTCCGGCGCCGTCGGTGACGAACGACGCCATTGCGCTGCCGCAAATTGTCCCGCGCGACGAATGGCAGGCCGCCCGCGACGAACTGTTGGCCGAAGAGAAGGCGTTGATGAAGGCGCGGGACGACCTTGGCGTCCCGCCGCGCGCCAGGATGACTCAGGACGTGCCTGCTGGACGGCCGCAGGGGCCACCCTATGAATGGTGGCGTCTGCACGACAACTACCGATGACTACCGCTCGTGGACGCAATAATGGGTGAAGTGGATCTCCCCGTGCAGCCGCCGCTTGAGCCGATGCTCGCCAAAGCCCAGGTCAAGGTGCCGACCGAGGCTGGGGTGTGGTCGTACGAGCCGAAGTGGGACGGTTTTCTTCACTGAACTTGTCAAGCGATGGCGGAGTCGCGTTCTTTCGGCGTGAAGCGCCTCTGACAGTCACGAGCCAGCTGCCGGGGGGCAAGCACCCTCGGCGCTGTCCTAGTTGCAGCCTCCGGCGCTGACCCATCTGCCGTTGTAGCCAATGCAGCCGCTGACGTTGGACCCAGGCGGCGGCGGTGGAGGTGGCGGCGGATCTTCCGGCAGCGGGGCGTAGTAGGCCGGTGGCGGGACGTAGGGGGCGACTGCATCGGCGATGTTGACACACCCCCCGACCGAGATGCGGCGCCCCGCGCTGGCGCACACGTCCGCGTTGGCCGTGCCGGTGGGCACAGTCAACACAATGGCGCCGGGCAACGTCAGGAATGCGAGCGCGACAGTCATACCGCGGACTCGGGCCGTCCAACGCAATCCGTTCACTACTGTTGCCCTTCAAGCAGATTGGGCTCGCCGTATCCGCAGCGGTTACGGAAGTCGACCAGCGGTTGCCGGATGCCCCTGAGCTCTGCGAGCTCCTGCGGATGTGCGTCGAAATACACTCTGGTGGATTCGGGCACTTCTTCGTGAGGATGCCCGTGAAGGTCAGTGAAGAATTCGTTCACATCGGGATGGGTGAACAGGTAGGCCGATGTCGCGGCCGCAACCCCAGAGGCGATGCCGGCGAGATCGGCGGCGGCGCAATTCGGTGGGCGCACCGGGTCGGTGGGCGGCTCGGCGGCGGCCGTACCGCCGCCGAGGAAGAAGCCCGCGGCAAGTGCGAGTGCACAGGCGCTCCCAAGTGGGTTCAGTGTCAGTCTCATTGTGAATTCACTTCCTCAGCTCTATGGGTGCTACTGGCGGGCCAGGGCGATGCGGACCGCGTCTTCGGGTGAAACGACGTGATTGTCGGCCTGGGCGGCGTCGGCGATGGCCAGCTGCACGCCTTTGACGCGACCGTTGAACGCATTGTGGGCCGGTGGATAGTCGGGTGAGACGGGGGATCCGGTGTCGACGCCGACGTCGCAGCCGTCGTCGGCGGAGAAGACGTTGGCCAACGTGGCTTCCACGTGGCCGTCGCCAACCTTCTGGCCGTCGAGGTAGAGCGTCACCTCACCGCCCTTGCCCAATCCATCACCGGCGTAGGCGAATTCCATCCGGACCTGATGTTCGCCTGCGGGCAGGGCATCGGCGGACTCGGCGTAGAAGTGCTTGATCCCGCCGAGGTTGTAGCAGTACTTGAGCTTGCCGCCCGTGGCATACAGGCTCCAGCCGCCGATGTTGGCCCCTTGGGCCACGATCACACCCTCAGCACCGGTGTCGGGCACCACGATCTGTGCCGTTACCGAATGCGACTTGTTCTTCAGGTTCAGGACGCAGTTTTCTGCCAGCCTGCCCATCCCGGAGAACAGAACCTGGGTGTTGCCCTTGATGAGGACCGGGCGGCCAGCCAGATCGGAGTTCATCCGGCTGGCAGGGTCGTCATTGAGCGGCAGCACGTTGTAGCGGGTGGCCTCGATCAACCACAACCGCTGCAGCTCGTGCAGCTTGTCGGGCATGTCTTTCGACAGATCCCGGGCCTGCGACCAGTCAGTGGTGGTGTCGTACAGCTCCCACACGTCGTCGTCGAATGCGGGTTTGTCTGCACCGACCAGCAGCCAGGGCGTTCCGTGTTTGGTCACCGCCGTCCAGCCCTTGTGGTAGATACCGCGGTTGCCCAACATTTCGAAGTACTGAGTTTCGTGGCGATCGGGGGCCTGTCCGTCGTTGAACGAGTACAGCATGCTGGTGCCCTCGATGGGGTGCTGCTGCACGCCATTGACGAACAGCGGCTCAGGGATTCCGGCGGCCTCCAGAATCGTTGGCGCGACGTCGATGACGTGGTGGAACTGGTTACGAACTTCGGCCCTGGCGGTGATCGCCGCGGGCCAGTGCACAATGGTGCCATTGCGGGTGCCGCCCCAGTGTGAGGCCACCTGTTTGGTCCACTGGTACGGGGTGTCCATCGCGTGCGCCCAGCCCACCGCGTAATGGTTGTAGGAATCGGGTCCGCCAAGCTTGTCGATCGTGCTCATGAGGAATTCGGGGGTTTCGATGGCGGCCATGCCGTTGAAGTTCAGCATTTCGTTGTAGGTGCCGTTGAGTGTGCCTTCGGCCGAGGCGCCGTTGTCGCCGATGATGTAGAACACCAGCGTGTCTTCCAGCACGCCGAGGCGCTCGAGGCTGTCGATGAGCCGGCCGACGTGGTGGTCGGTGTACTCCAAGAAACCGGCGTAGACTTCCATCTGGCGACGCAGCACAGGTTTGAGCTCCTCGGGCATGTCCGCCCACGCAGGAATCTCGGCGTGCCGAGCGGTGAGTTCGCAGTCCGGGGGAATCACCCCGAGCTCCTTCTGGCGGGCAAACGTCCGCTCTCGCAGCACATCCCAGCCGTCATCGAACCGGCCCCGGTACTTGTCGGCCCACTCCGCGGGAACATGGTGCGGGGCATGGGTTGCGCCGGGCGCGAAGTAGGTGAAGAAAGGGATGTCGGGGGCCAAGGCCTTCTGCTGACCGATCCAGGCGATCGCCTTATCGGTCATGTCCTCCATGAGGTGGTAGCCCTCCTCGGGGGTGCGGTCCACCTCGACCGGCGTGGTGCCCTCATAAAGGCTGGGGTACCACTGATTGGCTTCGCCACCGATGAATCCGTAGAAGTACTCGAAACCCCCGCCCGACGACGGCCACGCGTCGAATGGCCCGACCGGGCTGGTCTGCCACACCGGCACCTCGTGGCACTTGCCGAACTGCGCGGTGTTGTAGCCATTGAGCTTCAAGGTCCGCGCGATCGGGGCCATCGTGTTGGGCAATACTGAGCTGTATCCCGGTGCCCCGGAGGCGATCTCAGTGATGCCACCCATGCCCACGGAGTGATGATTGCGGCCCGTCAGCAGGGCCTGCCGGGTCGGTGAACACAACGCGGTGGTGTGGAACCGGTTGTACTTCAGCCCCCCGTCGGCGAGCCGTTCGGCCACCGGGGTCTGGCAGGGTCCACCGAAAGCGCTCGACGCTCCGAACCCGACATCGTCGAGCAGAATCAACAACACGTTCGGCGCCCCCGCCGGCGGCCGTAACCGCTCAATAGGCGGGAACGCGCAGTCCGGGTCCTTCGCGTCATAGGTGATCAACCCGGTGCGGGTCTGACTCGGGATCGGCAGATGCGTTCTGTTCACCATGTCTTGCCCGCTCATATCTTGCAGTCCTCTTTCGGTCGCTTCGACATTTGTGACAGCAGTGCCACGATGCGCACGGCGTTTCTCCGATGCCCATCCTCGCTGCAGACCAGCATCGCCGTCTTGACATTTCTGGACGTCTATTTGACTCTTCTGGACATGCAGCTGGTTCGGGGATCGTCGCTGACCGGCTTCATCCCTCTGATCGCTGCTCATGGGGGCGACCCAGCTGCCGTCCTGGTATTGGCCGACCTCGACGCTGACGACATCGGGCAGCGCGACCGTCACATTTCACTGCGCAGCGCCATCGGCGCCGTGGAGACCGCAGCCACCATGCTCAACGTGCTCGATTTCGGTCGTCAACTCGCAACCCGGCAAGACATCGACATTCTCGGGCCGGTCGGCGTGGCGGCCCGCACCGCGGCGACCGTCGCCGACGCCTTCGCGATCCTCGACACCTATATGGGCGCCTACAGTCCCGGCATCGCCATCCGTATCGCTAGCCATCCCGACCCCGGGCTGTGCCGCTTGGAGTACGACTTCCTCCTCAACCCGGCGCCACCGCAAGCCCAGGCCATCGAGCTCGCCCTCGGTGTCACACTGCGAGTCATGCATCTGTTCCTGGGCACCGCCTATCACCCCGTCTCGGTGCACCTGCCCCACCCAGCGCTGGGCACCAAGACTGACTACCGCCGCTACTTCGGGTGCCCGCCGTTGTTCAACGAGCCGGTCTCCGGGTTCACGATGCGCGCCACCGACCTGCAACGGCCGCTGAGTCACGATCCACTGGCCCACCAGCTCGCAATGACCTATCTGTCAACCGCCTTCGGTGACTCCACCCGGGGCCTGGCCCACAACCTTTGTAACGTCATCCGGCAACTGCTGCCCTCCGGGAGACTGACCTCCGAACTCGCGGCCCGCCATTTCGGTCTGCACTCCAAAACACTGCAGCGGCGACTGGCTGCCGAGCACACCACGTACGCCGCACTCGTCGATCAAACTCGCCGCGAAGTCGCCCACAGGCTGCTGCTCGATACCAACCTGAGCCTGCGCCAGATCTGCCATCAGCTCGGGTATGCCGAACAAAGCGTCCTCACACGATCCTGCAAACGCTGGTTCAACGCCACACCCAGCGCCTACCGCAGCCTCGGCCACCGATCGTTAGTGAACAGCGAATGAATGTGCTCAGCGACGCGGGCTACGACTTTGCCCAGGCATATCGACTCCGGGGGAATCGAGGCCAGGAAGGATATCGGCGAGTCGGTAGGCCGATGGCTGCTCCAGTTGTGCGTACGTGCACGAGCACGGATCGCGGTCGGGTCGCCAGCGGTTGAACTGCGCGGTGTGGCGGAACCGGTCACCTTCCATTTGGTCATAGCGCACCTCAACGACACGCTCGGGTCGCAACGGGACGAACGAGAGATCCTTACCGGCGTTCCAACGCGACGCCTCGTTCTTGAGCGGTGTGCGGTCACCGGCGTCGTGAGCGGCCCAGTTCCACGGGTGGTTTTCGAAACTGGTTACCAGCGGCTGTAATTCGCTGAACAACTGCCGCCTCTTGGCCATCGGGAACGCTCCGATCACGCCCACCGAGGATAGGGTGCCGTCGTCCGTGTAAAGGCCCAATAGTAGGGAGCCGATCGCGTCGTCGCTGGACTTATGCACGCGATAGCCAGCGATGACACAGTCAGCCGTCCGCTGGTGCTTGACCTTGAACATGACCCGTTTGTCGGGCTGATAGGTGACGGTCAGCGGTTTGGCGATTACCCCGTCGAGGCCGGCTCCTTCGAGCTCTTCAAACCATCGTTGTGCGATCGCGAGGTCGGTGGTCGCTGGTGTGAGGTGGACCGAGGGACCGGAGTCGGCCAACGCTTCAACGAGTGCGTCGCGGCGCTCGGTAAACGGCCGCCGGGTGTAGTCCTCGTCGCCCAATGCGAGGAGATCGAAGGCTATGAAGGACGCTGGGGTCTTCTCCGCGAGCATCCGTACTCGCGATTGCGCTGGGTGGATGCGCTGCTGCAGCGCCTCGAAGTCCAAGCTGTGGTCGGCGGCGATGATGATCTCACCGTCGATGACGCATCGCTTGGGCAACTCAGCGGTGACAGCGGCGACCAGTTCGGGGAAGTACCGGGTCAGGGGTCGTTCGTTACGGCTGCCCAGCTGAACCTCCGCGCCATCGCGAAAGCAGATCGAACGGAACCCGTCCCACTTGGGTTCATAGGACGCATCGGGCGGGATGGCCGAGACCGATTTGGCCAGCATCGGTGAGACCGGTGGCATGACGGGTAGCTTCACAGTCTCATTGTGGTCTCTGGTCCGCGAACGGGTTGGCCCCGTGCGAAAGCCGTTGCCGAGCCTCGGATTGTCGAATACGCAGATGCTTGATGCTTTCCTCCAGAGCGGCGACCTCGCCGAGCCACGCTCGGTCCTTCGCCTCTACGAGGCGCTGCTCGGCGTTCTCGGCCATCTCGTCGATGCGGCCTAGCTGAGCAGGGTCTACGCGCAGGAACCGGCATCGAGTGCAGGCGTGCTCGTGGACGCAGGGTGTGCCGTAGGGGCGGTGGCACTCGCCGAGCGCTACGCGGCGCAGTAGGAAATGTTCTTCGAAGTCGGCCCACTCGTCGTCGTCGGCGACCTTGGCCTCCTCGAAAGGTCGCAGTTGGCGACGGCGCTCGATGAACGCCTGGTGGGCAGTGACGATGTGCTCCGGGAACACCGCCGTGTAGCCGCGCGTGGTGTCAAGGTTGAGGTGGCCGAGCAACGCCGCGGCGATGTGCAACGGCAGGCCGTTATTGACCGCGTCGGTGGCGAACAGGCGACGGAAGTCGTGCGGACTGAAGTGCACCGGGCGACCCGCATCGGTCAACCCGGCGATCGTGGCGAGGTGGATCAGGATCTGGCGCACATAGTGCCGGCCCAGCACTTCGTGGCGGGTGCCCAAGGGACGTGCGAACAGGTGTGGAAATGGTTCGCTGTGGACCTTGTCGTTGGTGTCGTAGGCAACTGACAGCGGCACCTGATCCTTGCCGGCCTTGGCGCGGCGCAGCACCTCAAGCAGCACCGCCACCAGTTCCGGGGTCATGGGGATGAGCCGCTCGCAGTCGGTCTTGGACGGCACGATGTGCAGCAACGGCACCAGAGTGGCGGTGGTGGAGGCGGTGTAGTGCCGAAGCGACAGCTGAGTCAGCTCCAGTAGTTCTTCGATGCGAATACCTGTGTGACGCAACGTCTCCACGACGGCCCAACCCCAGAATCCTTCCTCTTCCAGCGCGGTTACGTCGATGCGCTGAGCGCGACCCCGGATCCAGCTCGGTCGTTGCTGCCCTGGAGCGAGGTGCGCCCAGATCCGGGCCCGTTCGTCGCCGTCACGTCGCAGCGGTGGGCAATGCCGCAGAAACGTGGAGCCGTCGACCACGAACTCCTGGTCGTGGGCGCAGGCCAGGGCGCGCTGCAGCAGCAGCGCGGTGCGGTCCTTGTGGGCGGCAGCCGTCGCCAGTATCGCGGGTAGCAGCGGCGTCAGCATGCGGGTGCGGTCCTGCATCGTGGCCTTCTGGCGGCGTTTCTCCTTGGCCGCCGCGCGGCTGAGTGCTCGCGGCACTGGGCACGGCGCCACCCACACACCCCAGCGGGCGGGGTCGTCGTGCGACCACTCGGCCAAGTCGCGATACATCCCACGGACGGCGAACAGGGTCGAATGCACCTCGCGTCGCGGTCGGCCGTCCAGGGTCAGCGCCAAGCGTTCTCGCCACGCAGTCACCACCTCGGCCGAGATCGCCAAGTTGGCCTGACCGGGGTTGATCTGCAGGATCTCGCACCAGAACAGCCTGGCCAATCGGTAGGCCAAGCCTTCCAACGAGCCGTAGTCCATGTTGGGCTGAAGCTCTTCGAGGTAGCCCACCAGGACATCACGCACCCCTGAGGCGGGGATGCCGTATCGGTCGACCATCGTCGCGGCGCTGTGTTGGCGTGAGTTGCCCCGCGCCGACCACGTCGCCCTTAGCGTGGGTGCTTCCGCCGCCAAGGGGCCCAACGCGACCAGCAGCTCCCAGATGAGGTGTTCGCGCCGCTGCCGCCCCGAGGTACGCACGACATCTGCGTAAAACAGCAGATCGTCACCGCACACCTCGACAATGGTCTTTCCGGTGCGAATCATCACCCGCGCCAACGCCTTTTCGGCGTCGGCCTGGTACTTGGGCACCGCGTCCTGGTAAGCGGGCAGCGCGCGTAGCCGTTCCAAGTCCGGACCGCCGTTGTAGTCGAGGAACCTCCACAGGTTCACTCTTTGCTTGGAGTCCAGCAGCCAACTGTATGACGGCCGTAACGCCCGAACCCGCAGCAGCGCATTGACTGCCTTGAGCGTGGGTGACCAGTGATCGTAGTGCGGCAAAGCGTCATGCTCGAACCAGGTGCGAGGTGCGGCGTCGTAGCCACTGGCCAGCCACCGCTGCTCCCACGTCTGCCCGGGATATCGAGCCAGCACACCCAACACTGCTCGCGTTCCTCGAACGATGGGCTGCAGCTGCTGGGGTGCCATGGTTTGGTGATACTCGGCGACGACGTCGCATAGTTCAGTGATGCTCAACGCCTGCATCGCCGCACCGCGGGCATGATCGGGCAGCGGCGGGGGCGCATGATTGGCGTCATAACCCCACAGGGGACGTACCAGGCCGGCGGGGCCGAATCGGCTGTCCGCCGGGATCGCTTGCAAGTGAGGAGAATCGGGGCGCGACAGCAGCTGGACTTGAGGGCTCATCGCACGGCGCGTCGCCGCGGCCTGTCGGCGTTGCGGTGACCGGGTGTCCTCAGCGCTCAAAGCGGCAGCCCCAGCAGCTCTCGGACCGCCGCGGCGTCATAGGCCGGTTCGATGGTCGCCGCGTCGGCCTTCGGTCGGGCGTGATGTTCAAGGACCTTGCCGATCAGGTCTTCCAGGCGCGGCTGGGTGTAGATCTGGGTGGTGGTGACGCTTGCATGGCGTAGCACGGTCTGCACGTCGACCAAGGTGAAGGCGGGATCGGCCAGCATCCGCGCAGCGGCGGTGTGGCGAAAGTCGTGCAACGACCAGTTCGCGCCCAAGCTGGCATTGGCGCGGCGCAGCACCGCGCGCATGGCGTGATAGTTCAGCGGTGCTGGGCGGGAGCGTCGGGTCCACCACACCGGGGCGCCAGGCTCGATAGGTGGTTGCTCGGCCAGGTAGAGCGCCAGCCACACGAACGAGTCCACCGACGCGGGGACCGTCTCCCGCACGCGACTGCCCTTACTGGTCACCGTGATCGTGTATCGGCCGGCATCCAGTTCGCCGTGACGCAGGCCCAACAGCTCCGACGCGCGAACGCCTGAGGACAGATAGAAACTCACCAGCGCTCTGTCGCGGTGACTGCGCAGCGCGTTGAACAGAGCTGCGGCAGCGTCATCAGGGATCGCCCGCCACACCGGTCTGGGTGTCTTCTGCCGATAGTTCGCACGCCGGAAGATCGCAAAGTCTTCCATCGGGTTGTGGTGAGCATGCGGCCGACCACCATGCCTAGCACGCTGTGCAGGAACGGGATTCACCAACGGACCCAGGTCGGCGGCACAGGCGTGTTCGTAGAACCCGAACAAGACCGACAGTTGATGATTGATGGTGCGAGGCGCGTACTTGCCCGACAACTCCGTCTTGCCGGTCACCGCGTTCACCGACCCCGGCGGCGGCGCATCCGCACGTCGGCGCAACCGCTGCGGATTGGGCACCGCCCGCAGGTGCTCGACAAACGCGCGGACGTCGACCCGTTCGGCTCGCTCCCAATTGATCAGGCGTTCGTGGAGGAACCGGAACCACCGCAGCAGGTCGAACGCGTAACTTCGAACTGTGAGTGGACTGCAATCCGACGCCGCCAGCTCCCGCAGGTACGACGTGGCACCCACGTGCTCGACATCGGGGAAGATCACCCGCCACGGCAGGCCGGACTCGGCTGACTCCACCCGTCCCAACTCGCCCATTACCGGATCCTCCGCCCGCTGCACCCACCCCACCGGCAGGCTCGCCGAAGTTCAGTCAACTAGACGCGCGCTGGTGTTCCGTGACGGCGACGAGGTGGTGCTGCTGTCGCGCAGCGGTAAGGACCTCGGCCGCTATTTCCCCGAGATGCTGGACGCACTGCGTGAGGAGCTGGCACCACGCTGTGTGCTCGACGGCGAAATCGTCGTGCCACGCGAGATCGACGGCCGCGTCCGGCTGGACTGGGAGTCGCTGTCGCAGCGCATCCATCCGGCACAGAGCCGGATCAAGATGCTGGCCGAGCAGACACCCGCGCACTTCATCGGTTTCGATGCGCTCGCCACGGGCGACACGTCGCTCATGCGTGAACCGTTCCGGGTTCGTCGGGCCGCGCTGGCCGACGCGGTGAACCAGAAGACCTGGTGCCACGTCACCCGCACGACGGAAGACCCAGAACAGGGCGCGCAATGGCTCGAGACATTCGAGGGCGCCGGGCTGGACGGAGTCATCGCGAAGCGACTGGACGGGAAGTATCTGCCCGGCAAGCGAGAGATGGTGAAGGTCAAGCACGCCCGCGACGCCGACTGCGTAGCCATGGGGTACCGGATACACAAGAGCGGCGAGGGTGTCGGATCGGTGCTGCTCGGTCTATACCGTGACGATGGCGAGCTCCAGATGGTCGGTGGCGCAGCGTCGTTCAGCGTCAAAGACCGGATCAAGCTGCTCGCCGACCTCGAACCGCTGCGCGAGGGCGACGACATGCGCGAGGGCGATCCTAGCCGGTGGAACTCCGCGGCCGACAAGCGCTGGATCCCGGTGCGACCGGAGAAGGTCTGTGAGGTCGCCTACGACCAGATGGAGGGAAACACCGTGCACGGCAGGCGCTTCCGGCATGCCGTCAAGTTCGTCCGCTGGCGTCCCGACCGAGAGCCAGCCAGCTGCACCTTCGACCAACTCGACGTACCGCTGAACTACGACCTCTACGACGTCCTGGAGTCCTGAGATGGCAACGCCCGCAGAAGAACTCGACGTCGACGGCGTCAAGGTTCGGTTCACCAATCCCGACAAGGTCTACTACCCGAAGCTGGGTAAGGAGGGCACGAAGCGCAAGCTGGTCGAGTACTACCTGGCCGTCGCGTCGGGCCCGATGCTCACCGCGCTACGGGACCGGCCCACGCATCTGCAGCGGTTCCCCGACGGTATCGAGGGCGAGGAGATCTATCAGAAGCGCGTACCGCAGAAGCATCCCGACTATCTGGAGACCTGCGTGGTGACGTTCCCGTCGGGTCGTACGGCCGACGCGCTCAAGGTCACCCATCCGTCGGCCGTCATCTGGGCCGCACAGATGGGCACGATCACGCTGCATCCCTGGCAGGTCCGCTGCCCGGACACCGAACATCCCGACGAACTCCGCATCGATCTCGATCCGCAGCCCGGCACCGGGTTCGTCGAGGCGCGCACCGTCGCGGTGGACATCCTCAAACCGTTGCTCGATGAGCTTGGGCTCGTCGGTTATCCGAAGACCTCGGGCGGGCGGGGCGTGCATATCTTTTTGCGGATCAAGACAGATTGGGACTTCATCGCGGTGCGTCGTGCCGGAATCGCGTTGGCGCGCGAGGTGGAACGGCGGGCGCCGGATGGGGTGACGACGTCGTGGTGGAAGGAGGAACGTGGGCAGCGGATCTTCATCGATTACAACCAGAACGCCCGCGACCGCACCTTCGCGTCGGCGTACTCCGCGCGCAAGACCCCGATCGCGACAGTCTCGACTCCGCTGAGCTGGGACGAGCTGCGCGAGGCCGATCCCGACGACTACACCATCTCGACGGTTCCGGATTTCATTGCGGGACGGCCGGATCCGTGGGCCGACATCGACTCGGTCGCGCAGTCGATCGAGCCCCTGTTGGAGATGGTTCGCGCCGACGAGAAGGAGCGGGGACTCGGCGATATGCCGTACCCGCCGAACTATCCGAAGATGCCGGGGGAGCCGCCCCGCGTCCAGCCGAGCAAGAAGGTCGCCTCGCATTGGGACGCCGAGGGTAATCCGGTCTAGTCGACGTCTAGCCGCGCTTTCCACTTTTTAGGCGGGGGAAATGGGCGCGGGACGAAAATCGTTCACGTAGGTATGCCTGGTGCGGTTTCATTGAGTACGTGGTTCAGCAGACAAGCGTGAACCCGGGGGGCCAGAAAGGCGTGTAAACGTCATGACGGAGAAACTCACACCGCACTTCGAAGAGGTGCAGGCCCATTACGACCTGTCCGACGAGTTCTATCGGCTGTTTCTCGACTCCACCATGACGTACAGCTGCGCCTACTTTGATCGGTTGCGCGATATCCCGTTGGAAGAGGCGCAGATCGCGAAGATGGATTTATCGTTGCGCAAACTGGGTCTTCGCGCCGGAATGACGCTGCTGGACATCGGTTGCGGCTGGGGCGGGACGCTTCGCCGCGCGGTGGAGAAGTACGACGTCAACGTCATCGGCTTGACCCTGTCGAAAAACCAGGCAGCCCATGTGCAGAAGGTGTTCGACGAAATCGACACCACACGAACCATGCGGGTGCTGCTGCACGGCTGGGAAGAGTTCGACGAGCCCGTGGACCGGATCGTTTCCATCGGCGCCTTCGAACATTTCGGGTACGACCGCTACGACGAGTTCTTCGCGATGGCCCACCGGGTGCTACCGGATGACGGTGTGATGCTGCTGCACACGATCACCATGCTGACCCCGCAGCAGATCGTCGACCACGGGCTGACGATGTCTGAAGAGATGACAAGCTTCAATGAATTCATCGCAACCGAGATCTTTCCCGGGGGCCAGTTGCCCGCCATCGAGATCGTCGAGTTCCACGCGTCGAAGATGGGCTTCAACGTTGCGCGCAGGCAATCCCTTCAGCTGCATTACGCCAGGACACTCGATCACTGGGCCGCAGCGCTGGAGGCACATCATGACGAGGCCGTGCGGATTCAGTCCGAAGAGGTGTACCAGCGGTATATGCGCTACCTGACCGGATGTGCCGACGCGTTCCGAGCGGGCTTCATCGACATCAACCAGTTCACGCTGAAGAAATAGCTGTTTCGCCGATAGCGTTGTGACAGAACGGCTGAGCCGAAACCGTCAGCAGGCTGTGAGTTGCCTGTATGCCATCGGGCAGATGGGCTCGGTCCTTGCTCGTCTACTCGCCGCGACGGCGGCCGTCGCTGCGATGTGGTTCGCGCCCAACGGCATTCCCGCCGCGGCAGCGCAGGGGTGCCCGGACATCGAGGTGATCTTCGCTCGCGGGACAAATGATCCGCCAGGCATCGGCGGCGTCGGCCAGGCCTTCGTGGACTCGTTGCGCTCCAAGGTCGGCGACCGGTCGGTGGGCGTGTATCCGGTGAACTACGCCGCCACCATGAACTTCCTCCGCGCGGCCGAAGGCGCCACCGATGCCAACAATCACGCTCAGTTCATGGCGACGAACTGCCCGAACACCAAACTCGTCCTCGGCGGGTTCTCCCAGGGCGCCGCGGTCGTCGACCTGATGCTGGGCGTCGCCCCGAACGTCGCCGCCATCGCCGGCGTGAATGCCATACCCGGCCTCAACGCCATCCCGGGTCTCGACCTCAACGCCCTTGCGACTCCGCTGCCGCCCGCCGCGGCCAACCGGGTGGCCGCCGTCGCGGTGTTCGGCAACCCCCTCGGCAGGATCATGGGCCCACTGAACGCGCTGAGCCCCGCGTTCGGCGCACGGACCATCGACCTGTGCAACGCCGACGACCCGATCTGCGACAAGGGCGATCTGAGCAACCGGGCCCCGCACCATCAGTACGTTCCGGGGATGACGGATCAGGCGGCGTCCTTCGTCGCCGGACTCGTCTAGTTCCCCGTGCGCTGCACCTGCGAATCGAAGTCGCTGTTGAACGGGCAACTCCCGGTGACGGTGTAGTGCCCGGTGCCGGTGAGCACCGTGATGGGGTCCTGCGCCGGGGTGGGCAGGGGGTACTGCAAGGTGATCTCGCGGTGGGCCGGCCCGCCGTCCTTGCACGTTGAGTCCGACGACCTGTTGGCCAGCACCCACTGGTTCTTCTCGAACACGAGAATCTTGACGTCGGTCGGATTGAACCAGTAGCTCAGGCAGCGGTCGCCGGTGCGAAGGCAGAACGTCTGGATGTCGAAATTCACCTCGGCGCTGCGGTTGCCGTCCTTGTACGTGTCGACCTCCTGATAGCGGCCGTACAGCGCCTGCGCGGGCGAGGCCACCCGGGCGGGCAGGGTGGCGGGGTCGACGATGGACACGCCCTCGGTGACGTCTCCGGTTCGGGTGAACGTCACGGGTCGGTTGCTGGCGCAGTTGGGGTTCGTCGACCGCACGATGAAGTCGCCCTTCAGCGACCCGTCGGGCTGCGACTGCAGCGACAGCGATTCCCAGATCTCGGTCGCGCCGGCGCCCTGGCACGTCGCCTGCTTCGCGCTCACCGACTCCCAACGATCGTCGACCTCGTCAAGCACCAATGACGTTGCCGAGCTGAGAGATCCGTTGGTTTTCGTCGCGCTCGCCACGCACGCGCCGCCGTCGTCGCATGCCGACTTGATCACCCAGGTCTCACTGCCGCCCGACGCGCCCTGGAACGGCTGACCGTTGGGTTGGGTGGGGGCGCCGAACTGGGCGGCGAAGGTGCCGTTCAATCCGTTACCCGCGGGTGGGCCGCTGGGGCCGGGCTGTTCGTCTCCGCTGAGGACCACGAGAATGGTCGCCACGGCGGCGACGATCATCACGATGGCCACGGGGACGATCACCGCGGGCCGTCGGTACCAGGGCCAGGGTGCGTCGTCATCGGCTCGCTTCTCCGACGGGAGGACCTCGGCCGGTCGAGCCTGGGTGGGGGCGGCCGCGTTCTCGGCATGCACCGCGGGCGCGCCGAGATGCGTTGGTGCCCAAGCCTTTTCCACATGGTCAGGGATACCGGACTGTGTCGACGCCCACGGGGGCTGCAGTCCTTGGTCGGCCGGTTGAGCCTGTGTCGGTGCCCATGCCTTTTCGACGTGCTCGGGGGTGCCCGCCTTGGTGGGTGCCCACTGCGGCGACGTCTGCTCGGCCGGCCGCGCCTGTGTCGGCTCGGACGCCGGCTCGACCGTCTCGGCGGGCCGGGTCTGCTTTGGGTTCCAATGCTTTTCGGTGTCTTCATCCCCGAAGGCCCGCGTTGCCGACGACGGTGCGGTCCCGGCTGCGGTCGGCGTCGAACCGGGTTTCACCGGCTGCGTGTGGGCGCTGGTGAGAGCCGCCCGCGCCGCGCGGGCCATTTCGGTCGTCGTCTCGAAGCGGTCCTCCGGGTCTTTCGCCATACCCGCGGCGATCACGGCGTCGAGTTCCGCCGGCACCCCGGGAATCTTCATCGACACCCGCGGCGGCGGGGCGGTGAGATGACCGGCGATCTGCTGCTCCACACTCTCGCCCGGGAACGGCCGCTTCGAGGTGAGGCATTCGTAGAGCACGCAGGTCAATGCGTAGATGTCCGAACGGGTATCGCTCTGGCCGGTGGTGAAGCGCTCGGGTGCCATGTACGGCCACGTGCCGACCACGTTGCCGGTGGCCGTCAGCTTCGTCTCACCGGCCGCGCGCGCGATGCCGAAATCGATCAGATACGAGAAGTCGTCCTCGGCGACCAGAATGTTGGACGGTTTCACGTCGCGATGCACGAGCCCGATCTTGTGGGCCGCGTTGAGCGCCGACGCGATCTGCTCGATGATCTTCACCGCTCGAGCGGGCTCCATGGGGCCCTTGGCCAGCACGTGTTCGAGGTCCTGACCCTCGATCAGCCGCATGTCCACATACAGCCGGCCCTCGATCTCGCCGAAGTTGTGGATCGGCACCACGTGCGGGTTGCTCAGCCCCGCAGCGGCGAACGCCTCATGGCGGAACCGCTGCTCGAAGACGGGATCGGCGGCCATCTGTGCCGGCAGCACTTTCACCGCCACAACCCGCCGGGTGGCGGTGTCGAACGCCTTCCAAACCTCACCCATGCCGCCGCGACCGATCAACTCGACGAGGCGGTACCTACCGAAGGGCGTGCCCTCCACTACGCCTCCTGGGAACTGCGGCAAACCGGCGGGTTCACAGTCTTCACGATCGGGCAGGTGCCCGGTCCCGTATTAGAGATTGAATTGGCCGTCGGCGTACCGCAACCCACCGGGCGTGATCGGATCCGCAAAGTTTCGTTCCTCCAGCGCTGCGGTGTGAGGTCAGAAACGTATCTAGCCCGACAATTCCTTGAGAACGCAAGGCAACCCCACAGGTGGGCGATCGCATTCCGGCCAGAATGCCATCCGCCGTCCAAATTTGCTGATTTCGATGAATCCGCGGCATTCACCGCCGCTACCTGGGAGAATTCCACGATCTGGAGCGTTCGGGGGAACACCAGCTGGAAGGGGGTGGCTGATGTCGGTGTCCCGCCGGCCCCACGCGGGTCCGCCGACATCCGTTGCGCTGCCTTCGTTTGTTGCCGACGCCGGTGTCTGGCCCGCGCCGTCGGCAATCGGTTCCACGCCTGACCGCCAGCACGCCTGTTGTTGAGAGAGAACGACAATGCAAGATTCACGTGGTGTTCGACGTGCTCGCGGCGTCGCCGTCGCGGTGGCGTCGGTCGTAGCCGTCGGCTCGACCGCGATGGGCGTCGCGGCGTTTCCCGCCCTCGCGCAACCCGTCGACGAAACGACGGTCGTGGAAACCCCGTACGTGCCTACCGAAGAGGCCGTGCCGGAGGCACCGCCGGTCGTCGAGGTTCCGCCGCCGGTGATCGAGATACCGACCGCAGCGCCGCCCGTGGTACCGCAGGCTCCGGTGCAGACGCCAGTGCCGGTGCAGACCCAGGCCCCGGTCGTAACCGAAGCGCCCGTGGAGACCCAGGCGCCCGTCGTGACAACGACTGCGGCGCCGCCGGTTACGGCTGAATCCGAACCGACGAGTGCGGCTCCCGCAACGACGGAAGCGGTGACCACCGCAACGACAGCGGCGACCACAGATGCCACGACCTCAGGTGCCACCACCTCAGGCGCAACGACAACACCCAGCGGTTCAACGGCGCTCGAGACCTCCACTTCGGCGCCCAGTGGCACGAGCACAACGGCGACGGTGGCCAGTACGTCGGCATCAGAAGCAACGGCGTCCGAAGAGAGCACATCGGGTGAGACGACCACCGCCACCACGGAGCAGATCGGCGGGACCACCGTCGAGGACTCCGGAAGCATCGAACAGGCCGCCGGAGTCACCACGACCCCCGAACCCCAACGGGTCGAGGCGTTGCCTGAGGATGTCGAGCGCGCGATGAACGCCAAGCCGGTGGAGGAGGTTCCGCCGCCGGCGCCGCCCGCCGAGATCGACAAGCTCAGGAATCTGATCCTGGCGCCGGACGGAAGCACCGACGGCGCGAGCACGCCGACCAGCGCCAGCCTCGCGGCCGCCGAACAGAAAGTCATGCAATGGCAGCCCGACTGGGTGCAGTACGACAAGTACTACCGGCCGTTGATCTTCAATCCGTACCCCGAGCCGCTCCAGCTCGTCTACGACGTCGGGGGCGTACCGCGGACGCTGCTCATCGAGCCGTTCGGGCGCGTCGTCACCGAGGTACGTGATCTCGGCTCGTACAACTTCACCGCGTTGCGGCTCAATGTCCTTGGCATTCCCATCGACATCGCGGTCGGCAACTTCTTCGGTGGCGGGTACCTGCCGGCGCCGGGGCAGCCGCCTCCACCCCCGCCACCGCCGGTGCGCACCCTGAACGACGTCCCCGTTCAGGTCAAGTACACCGATGCGACCTACCGTCCGATCGTGGTCCGCAGGGTCGTCGACGTCGGTCCCGATCCCTCGCAGGGCGGCGCCCACAAAGTGCTTCTCGACGGTGTGACGCCGGCGTGGGGCGAATGGAAGCAGAACGAACAGGGCGTGCCGCAGTTCGAGGTGCACCAGACCCAGAGCTTCCCCGGCATGGAGGCGCCTGCGGAGGGCCCGTTGCCAGGCAACTACGACCTGCAGCTGGTCAGCGACTCGACGCCTACCGGTCTCAGCGGCAAGGACATCACCTTCATCGTGGCGGCGGTGATCGCGGCGGCGGTCGGCATCGGCGCGATCGCGCTGACCGTCTTCCGTGGAAAGCGGCGGCGTCCCCAGCATTGACGAAATCTCGGGTTAAGTAGGTACATGCGAGTTCCGTCAACCGCGCGCAAGTGGTTCGCGGTGCTGGCGCTTCTCGCCATCGTCGCAAGCGGTGTCGGCGTCGCGGCCATGATGATCTTCGGAAGTCTGGGTGCGCCCAAGCCGTCGCAGCGGGACGCGGCACCGCGGTCGACGCTGGCGCCCGCGCCGCCGAAGGTGCCGACTCCGTTCGAGTTCACCGTCGCGGTGAATGTCACCGAGCAGACCTGTGTGCCGGCTGGGCCGTGCACGTACAAGTACACGATCCAGCCGAAATACATTGGCCTGCACCCACTGCCGGAGACACCGTTCACCGTGTTCTACGAGGTGATCGGCGGGGACGCACCGCAGAAGGGTGAGTTCACCGTCGAGAAGGACCAGGCGCAGATCCTGACGGACGTCGTCGTCCAAGGCCCGCCGGGAGCACAGCTGAAGGCCCACGTCATGAGTGTGAGCAGCTGAATTTTGCGGTTCTGACCCACGGTGCGGTGGGCGGTCGCATTGTTGCCCTATGACGAAGGCGTCACTTCTGCGGGCCAAGGAGGGTCTGCCGCGCGGCGTCCAGGGTGCAGCTGACCCCCGATTCGCGAACGTCGCGCGCATCTTCGCCGGACTGTTCCCGGGCCGCCGGTTCGGCGGTGGGGCGTTGGCGGTCTACATCGACGGCAGACCCGTCGTCGATGTGTGGACGGGATGGTCGGACCGCGCGGGGGAGCAGGTCTGGACAGCCGACACGGGGGCGATGGTGTTCTCGGCCACCAAAGGGGTCGCGGCCATGGTGATCCACCGGCTGGTCGACCGTGGCCTGATGTCCTACGACGAGCCCGTCGCACGGTACTGGCCGGAGTTCGGCGCGAACGGCAAGGACGGGATCACGGTGCGCGACGTCCTGCGGCACCGGTCCGGGCTGGCGCATCTCAAGGGTGTGACCAAGGACGAACTGCTCGATCACCTGCTGATGGAGCAGCGCCTCGCCGCCGCACCGGTCGATCACCTGGTGGGCAGGCAGGCTTACCACGCGCTGACGTACGGATGGATTCTGTCCGGCCTCGCCAGGGCCGTGACTGGTATGGGCATGCGTGAGCTCATCCGCGTCGAAGTCGCGGAACCGCTGAACACCGACGGCCTGCATCTCGGCCGCCCACCGGCGGGCTCGCCGACGAAGGTCGCACAGATCCTGGCCCCGCAGGGCACCCGTGCGAACCCGGTCTTCGACTTCGTCGCGCCGAAGGTCGCCGGGTTACCGATCTCGGGTGCGCTCGGCGCCATGTACTTTCCCGGCATCAAATCCCTTGTGCAGGGCGATATCCCGTTCCTCGACGCGGAGGTCCCCGCGGCCAACGGGGTAGTGACCGCGCGCGGGCTGGCCAGAATGTATGCCGCTGTCGCCAACGGAGGCAGCATCGATGGCGTCCAGCTGCTCTCACCCGAGCTGACGCAGGGGCTCATCGGAAAGCCCAAGCCGTGGCCCGATCTGAACATGGGCGTACCGATGCCGTTTCACCTCGGCTACCACGAGTCACCGATTCCCGGTCTGCTCAAGGGTTTTGGCCATATCGGCCTCGGCGGGACGCTGGGCTGGTCCGATCCGGAGACCGGCAGTGCGTTCGCGTTCGTACACAATCGACTGCTCACGCCGATGCTCTTCGACATGGGCTCATTCGCCGGTATCGCCAGGCCGCTACGCAACGCGATCGTCGCCGCGCGGCACGCCGGTCCGGTCGCGGTGCCGAAATACGGTGCGCGCTACCGGGAATCGGACGCGCCCAAAAAGGTCGCGGGCCGTCGTTAAGCGGTGGAGACGACGCCGCGTGCCTGTGGCAGTGGCAGGTCGTTGTACGTGGCGATGCCCGGTGCTGCCGCCACGACCGCCGGGATTGCGTGGATCGGCGGCATTGCCGTCATGATGTGGCCCAGCACGAAGAAGTCCTCGATGCTCTTGGCGTTCTCGATCATGTCCTGCGGTGGCAGGAAACTGACGGCCATGTTCACCGTCGGCCGCCCTTCGATGGTGATCTTCCAGCCGTCGCCGTCGAGCTGCCAGTCCGGATCCAGGGTCTGGCCCTTCTTCCACCGGACGTTGATGTCGATCACGGTCTTGCCGCCCACGACGCCCTGCCAGCTGGCGAAGACACCCGCGACGTGGCCGGCCGGGATGGTCCACGACGCCATCTCGAGATCCTCGGTCGTCTGCGCGTACTCCGAGACGCACTTGATCTCGTCGAGCGTCACGCCGATCGCATCGGCGACCAGGCGCACGGCCTCGGCGAACACCGCGGTTCCCTGTGCGGCCATCGGTTGGAGTTCGGGGTCGTCGATGGCGGTGCCGAACCCGACGGGTCGCTCGGTGTCGGGGGAGTCGTAAAGGGTGGTGTCGGCGGACTCGGCGATGGTGATCTTGTCGATCCGGTCGCACGATGTCGCCGCGACGATCGCCAGCAGTTCGGCGAAACCGGGGCTGACGCCCGAACCGAACAGCGTCGAGCCGCCTCGCTGGCAGGCCTCCTCGAGCCGGTCCCGCCCGTCGCCCAGGTTGTGTCCGGTGATGAACGAGGCCGACGCGACGACATTCACCCCCGCCTCGAGGATGCGGACGAGTTCGTCGACGTCGATCCACATCGGGTTGTAGACCACGACATCGGGCTTGAGGGCGAGCAGCGCGTCGATGTCGTTGGTGGCCTTCACCCCCAACGGCCCGATGCCGGCCAGCTCTCCCGCGTCGCGGCCGGATTTGTCCTTCGACCAGGCGTAAAGGCCGACCAGTTCGTAATTCGGGTTCTTCGCGATCGCCTCGACCGAACTCTTTCCGACATTTCCCGTCGTCCACTGGACGACCCGATAGGGCGTGTTTGGCACTCGCTCAGCATAGGAAATACGGGAGCATGACGGAAGGCTTTTTTCCCGACTGGCGAAAAACTAGGCTGCGGTGATGGCGCGAACCAGGGGCCGGCCACCGAGAATCAGTCGGGACCAGATCGTCGCCGCGGCGCACAGCCTGCCCGCCGGGGGCCTGACCATGCAGGCAGTGGCCGATGAGCTCGGGGTGAGCCGTAAGGCGCTGCACTATTACGTCGGCGACCGTGAGGGGCTGCTGACCCTGATCCTGCTCGACCAGTTCGAGCGCGAACTCGCCGCCGTCGAGCTGCCTGTGGACGACGACTGGCGGGCCACGCTGCGCGCGTATGCGGTGGCCTACCGGGATGGCCTGCTGCGAGTCGGCACGGCTACGGACTTCACCCAGCTGCGCGGGCTGAGCACCTCTGCGGCGCTGGGCCTCGCCGATCGCCTTCTCGACGCGATGCTGTCGGCGGGCCTCGATCCCGACAGCGCGCGGCGCGGTCTGACCGCCGCATCGAACATCGCTCAATCGGCCGCGCAGACGGTCGTCGCGCAGACTGCGTCAGGGGCACACCGGCACCGCGCGGAAACCATGGAGGCGCTGTCGCGGGAGCCGCACGACGCCTACCCGGCGTTGCGTCGGGTACTCGGAGCGGCCGCACCTTCGGAGCGCGATGCCGAATCTCAGTTCGAGTTCGAACTCGAGGTGGTGATCGCGGGGCTTAACCGGATACTCGAGGGTGCTGAACCGTTGTGAGACAACGTGATTCAGTGGGGGACGAGCGCGACCTTCCCGGTGCGCTGCTGGCCACCGCGGTCGATCCACGTCAGATCGATGACGTCGCCCGGATAGTGGCGGTCCAACACGTACGTCAGCGTGGTGGCCGAATCCAATTGCGTGCCGTCCAAGGTGATCAGCACGTCGCCCGGTGCCAACCCGGCTGCCTCGGCCGGGCCGCCGCTTAGGACGTCGGCGATGAGCACGCCGGGCACATCCAACGGAGCGGTGCGCACGCCGACGCCGAGCAGCACAGGCGGTCCGATATGCACCGATGCCGACGGCGCCCCCGATCGAATCTGGTTGGCAATGGCCATCGCATCGTTGATCGGGATGGCGAAACCCTTGCCGCCCGGGCCCATCCGGAAGTTCACCGATGCCGCGGTCGTGACCCCGACGACCTGACCGGCTCCGTTGACGACGGGACCCCCGGAGTCGCCCGCGACGACCGGCGCCGCGAACTCGATCAGCCCGGTCAACTCGTCCTTGCTGCCTGTGAGGGTGTCCTCGGCTTGGACGGTGCGGCCGAAGGCGGTGATGGTCCCGACCTCCTGCGTCAGGGGGGCGTTGCTGCCCTGCGCGTTGCCGAGTGCCACCACCGGTTCGCCTTGCACGAGGCTGGCGGAGTCACCGATCGGCGCGGCGGGCAGCCCGCCTGCCCCGATCAGCTGCAACACCGCGATGTCGTGCTGTCGGTCGTAACCGACGAGTTCGGCCGGATAAGACCGGCCTGCGACGCTCACAGTGATCCGGTCGGCGCCCGCCACCACGTGAAAGTTGGTCAGCACCTGACCGGCGGGGTCGAGCACGATGCCCGCGCCGTTTCCGATCGCGTTCTGGTAGTAGATCTCGGTGTCGACGCGCGCCACGGCGGGCTCGACCTGGCTGGCCGCGACGACCGGATCCCCCGGCGCAGCGGTGGACGTTGCCGGATGCACCGGGGCGACGAGCGCCAGGACCGCGACGAGCGCGATCAAGGGCGTCGCTAGCGCGCGACGCATCGGGAGTATGCGCATCTGCCCATTTTGCCCGATATCGCAGTTCTTAATCGTCTACGGCGACGCCGCCGCGCAGTCGTCTGCGCCTACGACGCGTCGGTGTGACCTTTTCGGACGTACCGCTATCAGGTGATTTGCCGTTGGTCTTGGTCGGCTCGGCGTCTTCGTCGGCGGCCGATTCGGGCTCCTCGGCCGTGACCTCCGCCGGCTTGTCGTCGGGCTGATCCTCGGTGGCAGGCTCGGTGTCCTCTTCGGCCTCTTCGGCCTCTTCGGCCTTGGCGTCTGCCTCAGCGCTGGCGTCGGCCTGTTCTTCGTCGGCGTCCTTCTTGCGGCGCTGCTGGGGCTTCTTGGGCTTCAGCGGTTTCGGCGGTGGCGGCGGCAACTCGGCGATATCGGCCAGGTAGAACGCGAAGATGCCCAGCAGGGCGAGCGCGGCGGCGGCCCCGTACAGACCGAACAGCCACTGTCCCGCGTCGTCCAGCGATAGCCAGATCTCGCTGATCGCCGCACCGATGATCACCACACCGGCGACGACGTGCAGCGCGATCGATGCGGTGCGCAGCCGCAGCGCCAACAGTGGCGTGCGGAACTCCGGCCTGCGGGTCCGCAGCAGCGTGAACACGACCGGCAGCGCCGCCAGCGCGATCAACGCGCCCGCAACGATGCGCAGCACCGTGCCGAGGGTGTGCGACGTGACGCCCATCAACTCCCACCAGCGCGGCAGGACGAAGGCGAAATAGAGGACAGCGGCGACACAGGAGAACGTCGCGTGCCACGTGACCGCGACCCAGCGCCGCATACTCCTCCTTGAGGTTTGTTGGACCGAGGTGCGACCAGGCTCTTCGCTATCTAGCCGCACCTCGGTCCGGGTGCGGAGGATAGGGGATTTGAACCCCTGAGGGCTATTAACCCAACCCGCGTTCCAGGCGAGCGCCATAGGCCACTAGGCGAATCCTCCGCCGGTCATGGTAGCGGAACAGACTGATGGCCCGACTCCCCTTGGTCTTCTCGTCCCGATGCACCCGTCGATCCGCACGAGCGCCGGGTACTAGACTTCGTTCTGGACCCCGCGCGGCGTCCATCCTGTGAACTCCCCCAGGGCCGGAAGGCAGCAAGGGTCAATGGGCTCTGGCGGGTGCGCGGGGTCCCCTCGTATTTACGGCGTTCCCCGGCACCAATGAAAGGCGCACCCGTGTCGTTCCAGTCGCTCGGCCTCGAGGAACTCCGCGCCCAGCACGAGGTGCAGACGCGCAACTACGCCGATCTCAAGGCGAAGGGGCTCAAGCTCGACCTGACCCGGGGTAAGCCGTCGGCCGCCCAGCTGGACCTCTCCAACGCGCTGTTGGAGCTGCCCGGCAAGGACGCCTTCAAGGACGGCGACGGCACCGACACCCGCAACTACGGCGGTCTGCACGGGCTGCCCGAACTGCGTGCCATCTTCGGCGAGCTACTCGGCATCCACGTCCCCAACCTGATCGCGGGCAACAACGCCAGCCTGGAGTTCATGCACGACGTCCTGACGTTCACGATGCTGCACGGCGGCGTCGATTCACCACGTCCGTGGGCGCAGGAACCCAAGCTGAAGTTCCTCTGCCCTGCGCCGGGCTATGACCGGCATTTCGCCATCACCGAGACCCTCGGCATCGAGATGATCACCGTCCCGATGCACGAGGACGGCCCCGATGTCGACATGCTCGAGGAGCTCGTCGCGGTCGATCCCGCCATCAAGGGCATGTGGTGCGTTCCGGTGTACTCGAACCCGACCGGGGTCACCTTCTCGTGGGAGAAGGTGCGACGGCTGGTTCAAATGCGAACCGCTGCCAATGATTTCCGGCTGATGTGGGACAACGCCTATGCGGTGCACACGTTGACCCACGACTTCGAGGCCAACATCGACGTCCTCGGTCTGGCAGAGGCCGCGGGCAACCCGAACCGGCCGTTGGTGTTCGCGTCGACGTCGAAGATCACGTTCGCAGGTGCCGGCGTGAGCTTCTTCGGCGGCTCGCTGGGCAACATCGCCTGGTACCTGCAGTACGCGGGCAAGAAGTCGATCGGGCCGGACAAGGTCAACCAGCTTCGGCATCTGAAATTCTTCGGTGACGCCGACGGCGTGCGCCTGCACATGCAGCGCCACCGCGAGCTGCTCGCCCCGAAGTTCGCCACCGTGCTCGAGATCCTGTCCGACCGGCTGGGACCCTCGAAGATCGCGTCGTGGACCGAGCCCAAGGGTGGCTACTTCGTGAGCCTGGACGTGCTGCCGGGCACAGCGCGGCGCACCATCGCATTGGCCAAGGACGCCGGAATCGCGGTCACCGAGGCCGGCGCCACCTTCCCGTACCGAAATGACCCGGAGGACAAGAACATCCGGATCGCCCCGTCATTCCCCCCGCTGCCCGAGCTGCGTGAGGCAATGGACGGTCTGGCGACCTGTGCGCTGCTGTCGGCCACCGAATCGTTGCTCAAGGGCTGAGCCAAGTCACTGTTACCGCCATTCGCCGCAGCGCTAGGACAGCTTCCTGATGACCTTGCTGCTCACCATGGCCACTGAACCGACCAGGCTCCGGCGGTAGTCGTCGCACGTTGAGCACGACTCGATATGGCGCGCAACGCGTTTCCGTGTCAGAACCGTGAACTGTCCGTCCCAGTCCGACAGAGCTACGGCGAGCTCAGGGCATCCGTGCTGTGCGGCACGGCGGGCCACCAGAAGGGCGCCCAGCGAGCGCTCAAAGGTCTGGCGCAGCCGCTGCAGGAGTTTCTTCGCGCAGTCGTGGCTGACGCCGAGGGCGTCGGCGAGTTCGGGTCCGGCCAGATCCCGGCGGTAGGCCAGTTCCAGGACGTCACGGTCGCGCTCGGACAATCCGCCCGCTGCCGCAACGACGAGGCGCGCCAGCTCGTTTCGTGCGGTCAGGGTGAACGGCCCGGGGCCGACGAATGCGGCGTCGGGAATCTGGTCGAGCGCCGGCTCACGTCGACGCTCGTGTAGTTTGCGCAGTGCGGCGCGACGGGCGATGGCGTACAGCCACGGCCGCAGCTTGTCCGGCTCACGCAGCTTCGGCAGATCGGCGGCCGCGATGCAGAAGACGTCCTGCACGCAGTCGGCCGCAGTGTGGTGGTCGCGGACCAACGTCACGCAATAGTCGTGCAGCCGCGGTGCGTAGCGGTGGTAGATGGCGCCCAATGCCACCCGGTCCCCGGCGGCTGCAGCCGTGGCGAGCTGCGCATCACTGATGACTCGTACCGGGGGTGTGGTGGCGGGTGTCATTGAAAAATCGTCCTTTTTCGGCGCGAAATTCGTAATCGCCCCGACGCCAGATTCCACTTGCCGACGGGAAGGGTTTCCTGTCCGTAGGGTAAGGCAGGCACCCACACCCAGTACGCACACAGCCGACCGCCCCATGACCGAATCGAGTCGGTGATGGGGCGGTCGGTGGTGTGTGGCCCGGCTACGTCGGGTGTAGCCGCGCCGCGGCCTACTTCGTTTTGTGGGTGGTGCGGGTTCCGGTGCCGTTACCCGTGCCGGTGCCCGTGCCGTTGCCGGTGCCGGTTCCGGTGCCGTTGCCCTTGCCGCCATGGGCCAGGCTCAGCTCGTCGGCGGTCAGGGTGCGGATGCTCTGGCGGCGCAGGGCCAGCTTGTCGCGGTTGATGTTCATCGGTGTCTCCTCCTGGTGGGTGCGCGCCGCCCTGGTGGCGACGCTCATAGGTATGGGTGTCAAAACCCTTGGGAAGGGACACTTTTTGAGTGAAGTGTGTTTCACCGCACGCGGAACACCGCCCCGCAACCTGGGTGCAGTCGGTTGCGGGGCGGTGTTGTGGGGGCGAGTCGATGTGGTTAACGACCCACTAGGCGATGGTGACCGTCGGCTTCGGCAGATCGGTCGACGTCAGCGTGGGCTGGCGGGTACCCGTGGTGCGCACCGTGGTGTGCTTTGTCGTCTTGGTCGGGCCGGTGCCGGTCCCTGTTCCCGTGCCGTTGCCGCCGCCGGTGCCGTTACCGCCCTCGCCGCCGTGGGCCATCATCAGCTCGTCGGCGGTCAGGGTGCGGATGCTCTGCCGGCGCAGGGCCAGCTTGTGCTGCTTGGTGTTCATTTCGGTTCCCTCCTGTGGTCGCTGCCCGGATGGGCCGCGTCTACAGGTAAGAGCGCCAACTGCTCTGGGCGGGGACGCTTTTCAGGTGCGCGGCGCCCTTGCGATCTGGCTGGCGTAATGGCGGTCGAGGAAACTCAGCAGGATGAGTTCGTGGGTGCGGGCCGCCGAACGCAACAGCCGCACGGCGTTGAGGTGGCTGAAGCTGTGCAACAGCGAGGAATAGGACTGCGTCAGTTCACCACGCGCCGAACGGTCCGCGAGCTCGACGAGCAAGGGTGCCAGTCGTTCCGATCGTCGCCTGAAGACGTCGCGTGCGGGTTCGTAGGCGTGGTCGTGGGTGTCGTCGAGCAGCGCCGTGATGTCCGCGCGTTCGGTACGCCACCGTTGTCCGATCCCGGGATCGAGGTTGGTCGCATTCGGGTACTCGGGCCGATAGCCCGCCGCGCCGCTCTTCGCCCACTCTCGGCGCTGCTGCATGTCCAGTCCCGCGTCCGCCAGCAGGCGGTCGGTGGCGTACAGGCCGAGTTTCCAGCGAGCCTCCGGCGCTGCCTCGCCGAAATCGCCGTCGAGCAGGCGGAGCACCTCGAGCACGGCGTCGCTGTCGGCCGCGTGGATCTGCTCTGCCAGTTCGATTCCGGCGTCGCCGCCGTAGCGCTCGACCTCGCGGTCGTAGGTGTCGGTCGACACCGTCCACACGGTCCCGTCGCCGAGGTGCGGCGCAAGCGCATCGGTGAGCGCCGGCAGGGCGTGCTCGCGCAGTGCGGCTGGGTCACCGTGCAGGCGCAGCCGCAGATGGTGGTCGGGATCGGCGTAGCGCAGGAAGAACCAGCGGTCGAGGCTTCCTGCGTCGCGCAGCTTGTTGATGGCGGGGCCGACGGCGTCGGTGAGGATGCGGTCCGCGGACGCGGTTCCGGTGTAGGCCTTGAGGTACAGCCATTCGCTGCCAGGCGTAAAGCTGCGTCGCACACCGGGTGCGCGCCATGGAGCCGGGGCCGGCGCGGGCTCGCCGCGACGGATGAAGGGCACGATGAACTCGTGGGCGAACCGCCCCTGCGGGCCGGTGGCGACCGCGCTCGACAGGACCTCCTCGATGACCGCCGCCGAACGACCGCGCAGCACCTTCGCCGCCGCCGCGGTCAGCGCCGGGCTTGCGGTGTCGACGTACAACCGGTTGTCGCCGTCGGTGATCAGAAGCTCGGTGGGCAGGCCACGGGCGGCGCTGACGGTCGCCCATCCGGCGACCGGGTCGGCTCCGGTGACCGCCTTGATCTCGGCGGCCGACAGCCGCCAGCGTGCCCGGGCCAGCACGAGCTTGCCTGCGGTGACGCGTGGCAGCGTCGGCGCGGATGACATTGCGCCCCAATCCCATGCGAGCCCGGCGGCCACTCCGTCGTTCTGCAGGGCGGCCAAGAACCGGTACACCCCGAAACCCCGCCACGCCGGATTGTGCGCGGTGGTCAGCCGCGGCCGGACTTCGGCGCCCAGTCGCGGGCTGTACAGCACGACCCGATCGCCGTCGAGACGCACGGTCAGTTCGTCGACGCTGATCTGGCGGTCCGCGGACGCACCCGAACGTCCCAGCAACACCAGCTCGTAGTCACGCAACAGCGGGCGGGCCAGGACGTTGCCGACCCGGCCCTCGGGGAGGTGGATGATCTCGGCGAACACCACCCCGGGGGCGAGGGCCTCCTCGGCACGCAGGTGGTCCCGCACCGCGGCATGCAACCGGCCGTCGCCGTGGCAGAACCGCCCCAGCAGCTCTGCGCCTGAAGGGCCTGTGACGCTTTGGATTTCGACCGCGTCGTCCAGCAAGCTGCCGAAGACGGCCAAGGCGTCGGGCAGCGGCGGCGGTGTCGCCGAGGCGAGGCGGGTCACGGTGCCGGCGTCGAGTTCGAGGCTTTCGGCGCCGTTCTCGCGAGCGCGCATCACCAGATCGAGCAGTGTCGCGTCGCGCGCGGTAAACGCGTAATCGCCTGCGACGCCGCCCAAATCCATGCCCGCAAGCAAGGGGGACTCATCGGCGGCGGGATGCGGCGACCGGTCATAGCCGATCCCCATCTCCTCGTCGAGGGCCTCCATCAGCGGCACCTCGCGGTCCTCGTAGCGGTTCGCGAAGTCGGCCTTGAACCGCGCCAATGCCGGGTCGCCGCCCTGAGGCGAGACGCGGTGCAGCACGTCGATCCCCTTCTCGAGCAGGTGCACGGCGTCGGGGCCCAGGGTCAGGCCCGAGCCGTTGCGGTGCAGGTCGACCTGGACCGCCCGGGCGGTGTCGCCGCCGCCTGCCAGCTCGAGCAGGCTGGTGGCCACGCTGTCGTAGGCGCTCGGCGGGTTGCCGAGCCCGGCGGCGTCCAGCCGGCTGAGTTCCTCCGACACCCGGCTGAGGGTTTCCGACGTCGCGGCAAGCTCCGGCCCGCTCAGGCACGAGAGCACGTGCGCCAACGGCTCGGCGCCGGTCACGGCGGGTTCGGCCACCGGGGTGAGCACGTGCGCCTCGACGAGAGCGTCGACGTATTCGCGTGCCTCGGCCAACTCGACGCCGGCCTCGGCCGCCACCGCCTCGGCGACCTTCTCGACCGAGCACCCGCCGGTGGCCGTGTCGAGCGCACACCGCAACGGCGCGTCGTCCTCGACCACGACCAGATGATGCGTGCGCCTGCCGTCGCGCAGCCGGCTCTCGATGAGTCGCAACGCACCCGCGGCGTGGTAGCGGCTGGAGTTGGGCTCGACCGCCATCGCGGGCCGCGTCGACGGATCCTTGAGCAGCCGCTCCACGAGCGTCGCCAGCACCTCGGTGTCGGGTCTGCTGTGCCGGGTGGTGCCCTCCGGGCCGTCGACCGTCAAGGCGGTGGTGTCCGCCACCGCCCCCAGCGCGCAGCCCGCGAAGAGCCCGAAAGGCGTTGCCCGGGTGCACATCCGGACCAGATATGCGGTTACCGACGCCGCGACCTTGTCATCGGGCTTGCCCTCGCCCAGGCGTTGCAGCAGCCCGGGCGACGCCAGGTGCAGCGCCTCACGTACGTCCGGGCGCTTCGACAGGATCTGCCAGTACTGCGAATCGCTGCGCAGTCGATCCAGTTCCTCCATCGGGAGCAGCGGGGCGCGCATCACGAAGAATCCACTTGTGGTCAGTTGCGAATCCATGTCGTCCTCCTAACGCCCCGGCTCGGCGACGAGCTGGCCGGCCACCAGCTGTGCGTAGTGCCCGCCTGCGGCCATCAGCTCGCGATGGTGGCCGACCTCGACGACGCGACCCGCGTCCATGACGACGATGCAGTCGGCGTCGACGACCGTCGCCAGCCGATGCGCGACAAGCACGACGGTGCAGCCGAGCCGGGCGATGTTGGCGTGCACCTTCGCCTCGGTGACGGTGTCGAGATTGCTGGTGGCCTCGTCGAGGAGCAGCAGCTGCGGCTGCGTGGCGAGTGCGCGGGCCAGCGCCAGTCGTTGGCGTTGCCCACCGGACAATGAGGCGCCCGCGTCGACAAGCGGGGTGTCCCAACCCATTGGCATCGCGTGGATGTCCTCCGCGATGCCGGCCTGCTCGGCGGCGACCTCGAGCCGCTCCAGCGGCAGGCTCGGATCACCGAGGGACAGATTGTCGCGGATCGACAGCCCGAAGATGTACGGGTCCTGGGTCACCACCCCGATCTGCGAGCGCACGCTGCGTGGGTGCATGGTCGCCAGGTCGATGCCGTCGAGCAGGACCCGCCCCGCACCGGGTGCGTACAGCCCCAGCAGCAGCCGGCCCAGTGTGGACTTGCCCGAACCGGAGCGTCCGACGACGGCGAGTACCTGGCCCGGCCGCACGTCGAGGTCGACGCTGTCGATGGCCGGCGGGCCGTGGGGTGCGTACCGGAAGGTGAGGCCCTCGGCACGCAGCGCGCCGGTGAGTCGGGGAGCGTGCTGCAGGTTGCGACCTGCTACCTCGGTGGGTGTGTTGAACACGTCGTCGAGGCGGGCCATGTAGCTACCGAGCAGCTGAATCTGCAGGACGGTTCCGACGAGAACGCCGAGCGGCTCCAGGAATGCGGTGGACAGCGCGGCCAGAGCGAGCATGGTGCCGAGTGAAAGCTGGCCGCTCCCAACCAGATATGCCCCGTACAGCAGCACCGCGATCGGGGAGAGTAGCGACAGCCCGTGCAGCGCCGTCTCGACGGCGGCGGACAAACGCCCGCGGCGCAACGAGACGTTCAGTTCCGCGACGAAAAGGTTGGTCCAGTGTGATACCGCTCGGCGCTCGGCTCCCGCGGCCTTCAGCGTCTCGACCGCGGAGAACATTTCGTAGGCGTAGGACTGCGAGCGGGCCTCGGTGGCCAGCGCCTCGCCCATCAAGTGCTGATTGCGTCGCCGCGCCGACAACAGCACCACAACCTGCGCGACGCCAAGCGCGACCACCAGCAGAGCCAGCTGCGGCGACAGGACGAAGATCACAACCAGATACGCCGTGGCCAGCACGCCGTCGAGCAGAGCGGCGATCGTTCCGCTGGTGAGGATTTCGCGCACCGTGGCGTTGCTGCGCAGCCGCATCATCAAGTCGCCCGAGGAGCGTTTGAGAAAGAACGCGTAAGGCAGGTCCACCAGGTGTTCGAGGAAGCCCAGTGTCATCTCGACGTCGAGGCGGCTGCGCAACCGCAGCAGCAAGTGCGCCCGCAGGAAGGTGGCGAGCGCCGAGTAGCAGATCAGCGCGGCCATCACCGCCGCGACGATCCACAGCAGGCGGTCGTCGCCTGCGGGCACGATCTGGTCGACGATGACGCCGGTCAGGATCGGCACGGCCAGCGCCATCAGCCGCACCACTACCGACGTGGCCAACACCTTGCCGATGCCGCGCGAGCGGGTCATCAGTCGTCGCGCATGGTGGAACGCACCCGGGGGTTTGCTTCCGCCGGTACTGAACGACTCGCTGGGCTCCAGCATGATCGCCACACCGCTGTACAGGTCGCCGACCGCTTTCCACGGCACCCGGTAGCGCCCCGCGGCGGGGTCGACGATCGTCACGCCGCGCCGTGATGTCGAATCCAAGACGACGAAGTGCGCGGCGCCCCAATGCAATACGGTCCCCCGGGGCAGGGCGCTCAGATCGTCGAGTTCGGTCGCCACCCCGCGGGCACGCAGCCCGTACGACGTGGCCGCCTCCGCCAGACGCAGCGCGTTCACGCCGTCGCGTCCGGTGCCGGTGGCCGCATGCATCTCCGCCAGTGACACGTGGCGGCCGTGGTAGGCGAGCGCCATGCACATCGCGGCCGCGCCGCAATCGGCCATCTCGGCCTGCGCGATATACGGGATCGCGCGCCGTCGCGGGCTCACCAGAACCTCGGCAGGAAGACGCTTATCAGCCGCTGCCGCGCGGCAGGAACGAGAAGCTCACCGGCGGATACCGGGGCCGGCTGTTCCAGCCGGGCGGTCACGTCGGTCGCGGTGACGTCGACGACGACCGCGTCGGCCGTCGCACCCGACGGGTCACGGAACTCGACCGTGGCGCCGGGGGCGGGCGGCGGACCCGCGGTGAGATCAGCCGTCACGATCGCCCCCTGCACCACCGCAGGTAACGGCGTGGACTGTTGGACGGTGATCGTGGCGGCGGCGACCGCGCCCCCGGTCAACAGCACCGCCAGCGCGATGAGGCCGGCGTCGATCCAGCCCGGGTTCTTGATCAGCTCGCCCGGCCGGGCGCCCGCCGACTGCCGGTCCCGCCAGGTCGCGCGGAACACCGACTCGTAGCGGACCTCGCCGTCAGCGACACCGTCGTCGGTCACGACCTCACCCCCGGCCGAGGGTCGGGCAGCATCGAGATGCTCGGCCCCGTTTCTCGTCACATCTGCTCCCCAAAGTGTGGCTGCCGCACGATCGCGGCGTCCTGCTATTTCGTCCGGTTCGTCGTCCTGGTCGGAATACAGGTGCCGGTCTTGGCATTGGCACCGCCGTGGGCGATGCTCAGCTCGGCGGGGGTCAGCGCGCGAATGCTCTGACGGCGCAGCGACAGGCTGTTCTTCATCGGTCTCTCCTCCGGTCCGCCTGCTGTGGGCAGGTCTCACGGTTAGGAGCACCGACCGGGCCGGACGGGGACACATTTCGGCAGAACTGCCCGTTTGGCCACAGGCGGCGCCGCGGCGTCACCGGGCCTCGGTAGCCTGCTGAGCGTGGCGCTCTACCGCAAGTACCGACCGGCGACCTTCTCCGACGTGGTTGGCCAGGAGCACGTCACCGAACCGCTGTCCACCGCGCTGTCGGCCGGGCGCATCAACCACGCCTATCTGTTCTCCGGGCCGCGCGGGTGCGGAAAGACGTCGTCGGCGCGCATCCTGGCCCGCTCGCTGAACTGTGTGCAGGGGCCGACGGCCACGCCGTGCGGTGTCTGCGACTCATGCGTCGCGCTGGCGCCCAACGGCGGCGGCAGCGTCGATGTCACCGAGTTGGACGCCGCCAGCCACGGCGGTGTGGACGACACCCGCGAGCTTCGCGATCGCGCCTTCTACGCGCCCGCCCAGTCGAGGTACCGCATCTTCATCGTCGACGAGGCGCACATGGTCACCACGGCCGGCTTCAATGCGCTGCTCAAGATCGTCGAGGAGCCGCCGGAACACCTGATCTTCGTGTTCGCCACCACCGAACCCGAGAAGGTGCTGCCGACCATCCGCTCGCGCACCCACCACTACCCGTTCCGGTTGTTGGCGCCCCGGACCATGCGTTCGCTGCTCGAACGGATCTGTGCGCAGGAGAACGTGACCGTCGATGACGCGGTGTACCCGCTCGTCATCCGGGCCGGTGGCGGGTCGCCCCGCGACACGCTCTCGGTGCTCGACCAGCTGCTGGCGGGCGCGGATGGCAATCAGGTCACCTACCCCAGGGCGCTTGCGCTGCTGGGTGCGACGGACGTGGCCCTGATCGACGACGCGATCGACGCGCTGGCGGCGGGCGACGCCGCGGCGCTGTTCGGCGCCGTCGAGGGCGTGATCGACGCCGGCCATGACCCGCGGCGCTTTGCGACCGACCTGCTGGAGCGCTTTCGGGATCTCATTGTGCTGCAGTCGGTTCCCGATGCGGTGGCCCGCGGGGTGGTGGACGGCCCCGAGGATGTGCTGGACCGGATGCGCGAGCAGTCGACGCGGATCGGCACCGCCACGTTGACCCGCTACGCCGAGGTGGTGCACGCCGGGCTGGGGGAGATGCGCGGGGCCACCGCACCTCGGCTGCTGCTCGAGGTGGTGTGCGCGCGGCTGCTGCTGCCGTCGGCCAGCGACACCGAGGCCGCGTTGTTGCAGCGTGTCGAGCGCATCGAGACCCGGCTGGACATGTCGATCCCGGACACCGAGGGCGGCGCTCCAAAGGTGTACGCCCGCAAGAGCAAGACCGAAGCGCAGGCCGCCGAGCCGCAGGCCCCAACGCCCGAGCCGGTGCGTAAGCCCGCCCTGGAGCCGACGGTGGCGGTCGAGGCCGCGCCGGAGCCCCGCCCCGAGCCCCGGCCCGAACCCAAGGCCGCCGCCCCCGAGCCCCGGCCGGAGCCGCCGAAGCCCGATTCGCCTCCGCCGGTGCGCCCGCCCTCCGACCCCGTGGTCGCCGCGCCGCCGCCCGCCGCCGTCACGGGCGAGCCGAATGCGGCTGCGGTGCGCAGCATGTGGACGACGGTGCGCGAGAAGGTCCGCCAACGCAGCCGTACCACCGAGGTGATGCTGGCAGGCGCGGTGGTCCGTGCTGTCGAGGGCGGCACGTTGGTGCTCAGCCACGAGTCTGCGCCCCTGGCCAAGCGGCTGACCGAACAGCGCAACGCCGACGTCATCCGCGAGGCGCTCAAGGATGCGCTCGGCGTCGACTGGACGATTCGATGCGAGGCGGGCCCGCCCGGTCCGCCCGCCCCTGAACCGCAGGAGTCCACGCCCGCCGCTCCTCCGCCGCCGCAGCACGACGACGAGGAGGAGAGCATGCTCGCCGAAGCGGGCAGCGACACCTCACAAGCGCCGCGGCGCGATCCCGAGGAAGCCGCGCTGGAGCTGCTTCAGAACGAACTTGGCGCCCGTCGCATCGACGGCACCTGAGCGATTTGTGTGCGTTCAGGAGCGCTCAGCGCAACAAAACGCACACAAGTCGCCAGGAATTAGGGCGTCCACCACGGGCGCAGCGGCAGCCCGCCGTCGTTGCCGTGCGAGTCGACCTTGACCGCCAGGAACTGGTGCAGCTGAATGATATTCGTCTCGAAGCCCACCCGTGAGCCGGCCATGTACAGCCCCCACACCTTCGCGGTGGGCAGTCCGACGTCCTCGACGGCTTCGTCCCAGTGCTCGACCAGGTTGCGGCACCAGTCGCGAAGCGTCATCGCGTAGTGGTTACGCAGGTTCTCCTCATGCACCACTTCGAGGCCGACGTCCTGCGCCTCGGCGATGATGCGGCCCGAACCTGTGAGTTCACCGTCGGGGAACACGTAGCGATCGATGAATCCGCCTGCGGTCGCGGGGGATCGGTTGTCGTGCCGGGTGATGCAGTGGTTGAGCAGCAGCGCACCGTTGCGCATCTTCGACTTGAGGAAGCGGAAGTACGCCGGGTAGTTCTGCACGCCGATGTGTTCGGTCAGCCCGACTGACGAGACCGCGTCGAATCCGGATTCGCGGATGTCGCGGTAATCGCCATGACGCACCTCGGCCAGGTCGGAAAGGCCCTGCTCGGCGATCGCCTGCTGCGCCCAGTCGGCCTGCTGCTTCGACAGCGTCACGCCGATCGCCTTCACCCCGTGCTGCGCCGCGTAGCGGACCATGCCGCCCCAGCCGCACCCCACGTCGAGCAGTCGATCGCCCGGCTGCAGCCGCAGCTTCTCGAAGACCAGCCGATACTTGTTGTCCTGCGCCTCTTCCAGTGACGCGTCGGCATCCGGGTAGCACGCACAGGTGTAGGTCATCGACGGCCCGAGCACCCACTCGTAGAACCGATTCGAGACGTCGTAATGGTGGTGGATGGCCTCGGCGTCACGAGTCTTGCTGTGCCGCAGGCCCTCCGCGATGCGCCGCCAGCGGGGCAGAGCCTCCTGCGGCGGTGGTGCGATCGGCTTGAGGTGCTCGATGCCGATGCTGCGGACGATGTTGGCCAGCACACGCGGAGGCGGAAGCTTGAAGTCGAGCTTGTCGGCGAGCGCCCGCAGCAATTCGTAGGGATCGCCGGGATGCACGCCGATCGGCTCGAGATCGCCCGACACGTAGGCCCGCGCAAGCCCGAGTTCACCCGGCGCCGTCGCGAGATACGTGGTGCCGCGCGGGGTCAACAGGTTGAGCCCGAGTTTGGCGTCCTCCGGCCCGGCCGCACTGCCGTCGTACGCGGTGAACTTCAGCGGGACCTGGCCAGAGGCGAAGATCGACAGGATCTCGGCAAGCGTGAGCCGGCCTGTCGCCTGAGTGGTGGGTTCCTTGAACGTGGTCAACGTGTTCCTCCGCTCTCCGCGTTAGCACTCATCGCCGTTGTACCGCCTTCGCGTACAGGTCCAACAGTCGTGAGTCGGGGTCGTAGGTCTTTTTGACGGTTTTGTAAGTTTCTCCACCATAGAGTTCCTCGAACTCCTCTGGGCTGTAGTACGCATCCGAATACAGCGATTTATGCCCGTCCAGTTCACTGACCTTGCGTTCGATCAGCCGGTTGGTGTGCCCCTCGCTGGGGCCGACCGGCACCGACGACCAGAAGCCGACGTTGACATACGTCTGATGCGCGCGAATCGGGTACAGCGGCCAGGTGGTGTCGTCGCGGAGCCGCAACGGGCACAACCAGATCGGCTCGATGGGCACGTTGGCCAGGAACCAGTCGACGAACTCGGCCGCCCGTCCGATCGGCACCTCGATGTCCTGTACGACGCGTTCCAGCGGTGGCCGGCCGTTGCGTTTCTCGATCCGATCGGCGATGTTGAACCGCTGGTCGTAGGCGATCAGCTTCCAGTAGAAGCTGCTTCGCCGGTAGCGCCGCGGCCAGAACCGGCGGATCCGCGGGTCCTGCGCGCCGAATGCCCTTGAGCACCAGAACCAGTCGGTGTCCCACCGCCACAGGTAGTCGTGGATCGTCAG
Source organism: Mycobacterium barrassiae (assembly GCF_025822765.1). Lineage (GTDB taxonomy): Bacteria > Actinomycetota > Actinomycetes > Mycobacteriales > Mycobacteriaceae > Mycobacterium > Mycobacterium barrassiae. The sequence continues at coordinate 103,063 of NZ_JACKUK010000044.1, forward strand.
GCGGTCGTGTTTCTCGCCTTCCGGATGCTGGATGGAGCGGTAGTAGATCTGCTGGCCGGTGTAGTCGCTGACCGGCCCCGGCGTCGACGTCTGGAAACCGAGCGTCAGATAGCTCTCGTCGGCCGAGAACACCACGCCGTCGAGGTAATCGACGGGTTTGCCGTCGTGGCCGCCGGTTTCGATGATGCGATCCATCGCCGCAAACAGATCGGCCAGCGTGTGGAATCGCAGATGGCGGAGCTCGACGAACGGCCGCACCGTCTCCAGCTCGATCTTTATCCGAACCGAATACCCAAGCGTGCCATACGAATTGGGGAAGGCATGGAAGAGGTCGGAATTCTGGCTCCGGCTGGCGGTGACGACCTCACCCGCTCCGGTCAGGATGTCCATCTCCAGCACCGACTCATGCGGCAAGCCGTTGCGGAACGATGCCGACTCGATGCCCAGCCCGGTGACCGCCCCGCCGAGGGTGATCGTCTTCAGCTGAGGCACCACCAGTGGCGAAAGGCCGTGGGGGAGAGTGGCCGCGACGAGGTTCTCGTAGGTGCACATCCCGGCCACGTCCGCGGTCCGTTTTTCGGGGTCGACCGCGATGACGTCACCGAGGCCCGAGACGTCGAGGCCCTTGGCCGTCGTCTTGGCGCGGGCCCGGAAGAGGTTCGACGTCGGTTTCGCGAGGCGAACCGTGGCATTCGGCGGGATCGCCCGATAGCTGGCCAGGAGCCGCTCGACTCCCGCGGAGTGAGCAGTACGTGCGTCGGTCTCCGTCACAGACACGGATATACGCTAGTCCGCGGTTGCAGGTGATGCGACCGCACCGACACATGTCACCCCGACCTAGGAGTTTGCACCGATGGGACAGGTCAGCGCGTCTAGCACCGTTCTGATTGACGCCGCCCCCGACACCGTGTTGGCGGCCGTCGCCGACTACGTGAACGTGCGGCCCAAGATCCTTTCCCCGCACTACAGCGCGTATGAGGTGCTCGAGGGCGGGCAGGGCGCGGGCACCGTGGTCACCTGGAAGCTGCAGGCCACGAAGTCACGGGTGCGCGACGTGAAGGCCACCGTCGACGTGGCCGGGCACACCGTGATCGAGAAGGACGGCAACTCGTCGATGATCACGAACTGGACGGTCGCGCCAGCGGGTGAGGGCTCGTCGGTGACGGTCAAGACGTCGTGGAAGGGCGCGGGCGGCATCGGCGGCTTCTTCGAGAAGACGTTCGCCCCGCTGGGGCTGCGCAAGATCCAGGACGAGGTCCTGGCGAACCTGAAGAAGCAGGTCGAGGGCTAGCCCGAACCGAGGAAGCCGGCGATACCGCGGACCACGGCGTCGGCGTACTTCTGCCGCCCTTCGGGCGTCTTCATCAGCGCGGAATCCGCGGGGTTCTTCATGTTGCCCAGCTCCACCAGGACCGCGGGGTACTGAGCGAGGTTGAGCCCGGCGATATCGGACCGCGGGTTCAGGCCGCCCGAGCCGATATAGGTGGACGGCACCAGGCCCGAGGCCTGCAACTGGTCCTTCATGATGGTGGCCAGTCGTACCGCTGGCCCGGCCTGCGCGTCGTTGAGCGGCGGATTCGAGTACAGGACGTGGAATCCGCGGCCGGTGGCCGGTCCGCCGTCGGCGTGGATGCTGACGATCGCATCGGGCTTCACCGAATTGGCGAGCGCGGCGCGTTCGTCCACGCAGGGCCCGGCGCTGGCGTCGTCGCCGCGTGACATGGCCGTGCGCACGCCGAGCGCGGTGAGCGCCTGCCGGATGCGCAGCGTGGTCTCCCAGGTGAACGCGTGCTCGGCATAGCCGTCGTCGGTGGACGTGCCGCTGGCCTGGCAGTCCTTGGTGCCGCCGCGGCCGGTCGGCACCTGGCGGCTGATCGAGGCGTCGTTGACGGCGTTGTGGCCTGGATCGAGGAACACGATCTTGCCCGCGATGTTGGCCGGCGCCGCTGATGCAGGGCTGACGAGCGTCGATGCGGCGACGAGCAGTCCTGTCGCCACCGCGGCGCTGGACCGCAGTGCTCTCGTGGTACCGACACGCAGGCGAGGATGCACGGGCGCCACCGTAGCGCCGACCCCGACTACTGTTGAAGCTCGACCCGACGAAGCAATCAAGTCGAGACCAATACGCAAGGGGATCGTCATGCAACCCGGTGGTAGTGGGCAGCCCGATATGTCATCGCTGCTGGCCCAGGCGCAACAGGTGCAACAGCAGCTGATGGAGGCGCAGGCCGCGCTGGCCGCCGCCGAGGTCAACGGCCAGGCGGGCGGTGGTCTGGTGCAGGTGACGATGAAGGGCAGCGGCGAGGTGATCGCGGTGCGCATCGACCCGAAGGTGGTCGATCCGGAGGACGTGGAGACGCTGCAGGATCTCGTCGTCGGAGCCATTGCCGATGCGTCGAAACAGGTGACGATTCTCGCTCACGATCGTCTCGGCCCCCTTGCCGGTGGAATGGGCGACTTAGGGCTGCCGGGAATCTGAGTTGTTCGAGGGACCGGTCCAGGATCTGATCGACGAGCTCGGCAAGCTGCCGGGTATCGGGCCGAAGAGTGCGCAGCGGATCGCCTTCCACCTGTTGTCCGTCGAGCCGCCGGATATCGACCGGCTCACGGCGGTGTTGGGGAAGGTTCGCGACGGGGTCAAGTTCTGCGCGGTGTGCGGCAACGTATCCGACGACGATCGGTGCCGCATCTGTTCGGATGCTCGCCGCGACGGTTCGGTGGTGTGCGTCGTCGAGGAACCCAAGGATGTGCAGGCCGTCGAGCGCACCCGGGAGTTCCGCGGCAGGTACCACGTACTGGGCGGAGCGCTGGACCCGTTGTCGGGGGTGGGGCCCGAACAGCTGCGAATTCGTGAACTGCTCAACAGGATTGGCGAGCGGGTGGACGGTGTGGAGATCACCGAGGTGATCATCGCGACGGACCCGAACACCGAGGGCGAGGCGACAGCGACGTATCTGGTGCGGATGCTGCGCGATATCCCTGGGCTCACGGTGACGCGGATCGCGTCCGGCCTACCGATGGGTGGCGACCTCGAGTTCGCCGACGAGTTGACGCTGGGTCGCGCGCTCGCGGGGCGTCGCGCGATGGCCTAACCATCGCTTTCAACGAAATGCAGAGGTTTACTCGAACTTTCGCTGCAAAACGTGGATAGCGATGACGTGTCGGTGCCCCGGGGCACGATGCGGGCATGGCTGACATCTTCATCGGTAGTGAGGCGATCGCGGCGGGACGGGTCACCCGCCACGAGTTGAGCCGCTGGTACCGCGCGGTTCATCACGGTGTGTACGCACCGAAGAATGCGGAACTGTCGCTGCGTGACCGTGCAATCGCAGCGTGGCTCGCCTCGCGCCGCAAAGGTGTGGTCGCCGGGGTGGCCGCCGCGGCCCTGCACGGTGCGCCGTATGTGGATCCGGACCACCCCATCGAGCTCGCTGGAGTCAAGATGCGTCCGCAACCGGGGCTGGTGCCCAGGGCGGATCGGATCCTGGACAGCGAGATCACCAGAGTCGCCGGTTTACCCGTGACGACACGGGTCCGCACCGCGTTCGACATGGGAAGACATCTGAAACGCACCGAGGCGCTGACTCGGTTGGATGCACTCATGTGGAATCAGCGGTATTCCGTCGGCGAGGTCTTCGATCTCGCGGATGCTCATCCGCGGGCGCACCGAGTCAAGCAGCTGCGTGAACTCCTCCCACTCGTCGACGGGGGTGCGTCCTCGCCGCGGGAGTCGCGCATCCGACTGTTGTTGCTCGACGCGGGATTTCCTCTACCCGAGACGCAGATACCCGTCCTGCGCGGCGTCACGCCGGTGGCCTGGCTCGACATGGGGTGGCGTGAATACGAGGTGGCGGTCGAATACGACGGCGACCACCACAGGAAGAATCGTCGTCAGTATGTGAAGGACATCGCGCGGCTGCGCATGCTGAAGGAGCTCGGCTGGATCGTCATCCGCGTCATCGCCGAGGACAAGCCGCAGGACGTGATCGAACGCGTCGAGGCGGCACTGGTGAGCCGGGGCTGCCTCATCGAAATCAACGAAATGCAGAGGTTTACTCGAACTTTCACTGCATAACGTGGATAGCGATGGTCTAGACGCGCCGGGGTGCGGCCAGTCGCTCCGTGCGCAGCAGGTCGACCTCGTCGATCTGCAACGGAGCGAGCTCGCCGACGACGCGCGACAGTAGATAATCCGCGAGCTGCGGATTGCGCGCCAGGCACGGCCCGTGCAGATACGTGGCGACGACGCCGCCCTGTACCGCCCCGTCGAAACCGTCGCCGGCTCGGTTGCCCGCCCCGCTGATGATCCGCGCCAACGGTCGCGCCGCGGGGCCGAGAACCGTTCCGCCGCGGTGGTTTTCGAAGCCCGTGAGGCGTTCCGTCAACTCGGGCAGCAGCGGCTGCGACACCACTTCACCGATCGTCCGCTTGTCCTGCGGGGACGTCGTCACGTCGAGCATGCCCACCCCGTCGACCCGCTCACCCGACGACGTCTCATACCAGTGACCCAGCACCTGGATGGCCGCGCAGATCGCGAGCACGGGCGCACCCCGCTCGGCCGCCTGCTGGAGACCCGGATACCGCTGCAGGTGCCGGGTAGCCAGCCGCTGCGCGTAATCCTCCGCTCCGCCAAGGGTGTACAGGTCCAGCTCGGCGGGCACGGGATCGGCCAGCGTGATCTCGACGATCTCCGCGTCGAAGCCGCGCAACCGCAGGCGCTGGCGCAACACCACGGAATTGCCGCCGTCGCCATACGTTCCCATCACGTCGGGCAGCACCAACCCGATCCGCACCGTCGATTCACGCATGGCGCGACAACGTTCTTTGCAGGGACAGGAACGCCGTGTAGTTGGCGACGACCTCGACGTGCCCCGGTGGGCATGACGTGATCGCCTCAACGGCGTTGTGCACCAACGTGTGTTTGACACCGGCGTAGCCCAGCCGGACCGCGAGATCGGTACCACGTTCGCCGGCGGCGACGACGGGCTTGTCGACGAAATGCTCGAAGTTGACGTCCCACAGCCACGACAGGTCCTCCCCGTCGGGCACCTGACCGTTCACCGAGATCACCACAGAGCCGGCGTCGGTGTCGACCATCGAAAGCGCCTCCTGCCAGCCCGCCGGGTTCTTGGCCAGCAGCATCCGCACCGTGTGCTGCCCCAGGCGCATCGTGCTGTAGCGGCCGGCCACCTCGTCGACGCCCGACACCGCGGCCACCGCGGCGGCGGGGTCCGCGCCCAGCGTGACCGCAGCGGCGACGGCCTGAGTCGCGTTGCCGCGGTTGACGTTCCCTGGCAGCGCCAACTCCATCGGCAACGACAAGCCGTGGGGGCCGTGGATGTGGGTGTCGTCGTACCACCACTGCGGCGACGGCCGCTTGAAATCCGTTCCCGTCGAATACCAGTGGTTGCCGTCGCGGACGATGACCTCGCCCGAACGCGGACAGCTCACCGAATCGTTCGCCCATCCGCCGCCGGCGGCCACCCAGACCACATTCGGGCTGTCATACGCCGCCGACGTCATCAGCACGTCGTCGCAATTCGCGATGACCACCGTCGAAGGATGACGTGCGAGACCGCCGCGAAGAGTCCGCTCGATGTGATTGATCTCACCGACGCGATCCAGTTGATCCCGGGACAGATTCAGCAGCACGATCACCGCGGGATCGAGAGCGTCCGCCACATGCGGGACGTGCATCTCGTCCACTTCGAGCGCCGCCAACGTCGCGTCACGCGAGCCCGCGAGGGCTGCGACCAACCCGGCATCCATGTTCGCGCCCTCGGCGTTTGTCGCGACCGGCCCGACGGTGCCCAGCGCGGCCGCGGTCATGCGTGTGGTGGTCGATTTGCCGTTCGTACCGGTCACGATCACCGTGCGACGTGCCTCGCCGAGCTGGCGCAGGATCGACTTGTCCAGCGACATCGCGACCAGACCACCGATCATCGCGCCCGCGCCACGACCGGTGACCCGCGACGCCCAACGCGCCCCGGCTCCGGCCGCGAGGGCGACTCGTCCGCGAATGGTGATCATCCCCGGCAGTCTAAAAGGGCAGAAGCAGGTGCCCGACACGCTGGCGAGTGATCCTGTGATGTCACCCGTCCGTGCCATCCTCGAAAACGTGAGCCAAACAGGTGCCGAAAGTCGGCGGCCCGGCTCCTGGGGCCGGCCGGCAGCCGAAGATGGCACAGGCTGGGCCGTCGTCGATGTGGAGACCTCCGGTTTCCACCCCGGACATGCGCGGGTCATCAGCATCGCGGCCCTGGCTCTCGGCGACGACGGCAACGTCGAGAAGAGCCTCTACACACTGCTCAATCCCGGCTGCGACCCCGGACCCACCCATGTTCACGGCCTCACCGCCGAGATGCTGGAGGGCCAGCCCTGCTTCGGCGACATCGTCGGCGATCTGATCGAACTGCTGCGCGACCGCACCCTGGTGGCGCACAACGTCGGCTTCGACTACTCGTTCCTGACCGCCGAGGCCGAGATGGTCGAGGCGGAACTGCCCATCGACAGCGCGATGTGCACCGTCGAACTGGCCCGCCGACTGGAGCTGGGCACCGAGAACCTGCGCCTGGAAACCCTTGCCGCGCATTGGGGTATCACGCAACTGAAGCCGCACGACGCGCTAGACGACGCGATGGTGCTCGCGCAGATCCTCAAGCCCGTATTGGTGCGCGCGCGCGAACGCAAGGTGTGGTTGCCGGTTCGTCCGCTGTCGCGGCGCGAGTGGCCGAACGGACAGGTGACACACGAGGAACTGCGACCGCTGAAGATGCTGGCGGCGCGGCTGCCATGCCCGTACGTCAACCCCGGCAGATTCGTCGCTGGCCGGCCGTTGGTCCAGGGCATGCGAGTGGCGCTGGCCGCCGAGGTCGACCGCACTCACGAGGAGCTCGTCGAGCGGATTCTGCACGCCGGACTGTCGTACGCGGACGCCGTCGACACCGAGACCTCGGTGATCATCTGCAATGAGGCCAATCCCGAGCACGGCAAGGGCTACCAGGCGCGTGAGCTGGGCATTCCGTCCATCACCGATCGCGATTTCATGAGCCAGCTCCACGCCGTCGTCGGAGGCAGCACCGTCGAGGAGTTCGCCGACGCCTCTCTGGGTGGCGACCAGTTGGCGCTCTTCTGACGGACCCCTTGTATCCACTACGAACGTAGTGGCACCTTCGGCGCATGACGATCACTACACATGTAGTACACCGCTCCCTTAGGGACACCTACCGCAGGCACGGTTACTTCTTCCGCGTAGTCGCGATCCTGACCATCGCGATGGGAGTGGGTTTGCACGTGTACCGGATTCTCTTCGGCGACGCGCTCACGCTCCAGTACGCGATGACGCCGACGACGGACAAGATCCTGCTGATACCGATGACGTACGCCGCGATCACCGGCATCGTGGGCTATCGCCGAATGGCGTTCGCCAACGGGCCGCACAAGGTGTTGATCACCGTGGCGATCGCGTACATCGCTCTCAGCGTTCCGCTTCACGTCTACTTCGGTGTGATCAAAGGCAACGTCGACTTCTATCTGACGTTCTTCCCGATGTGGTTCAGCTGGTTCCTGCTGATCCTGCCGTACCCAGCCTTCCTGACGGCGTTCGCGAAGCTGCACTATAAGAACTGATGTCCGCCAATCCCGAACGACGGAACCAGATCCTCGACGCCGCGATCGACATCCTCTGCGATGACGGCGTCGGGGGTCTTACGCATCGTCAGGTCGACAGTCGCGCCGGCCTCCCTGCCGGCACTACCTCGAACTACTTCCGCACCCGTCCTGCGCTGCTCGAAGCGACTGCGGCCAGAACCGTCGACCTGCATTGGCAACGCGTCGAACAACTGCAATCGGCGGTCGGTCCGCTGTCACGAGATGCGTTGGAGGCGTTGATAGTTCAACTGATCCATCCCAACGAACCGATGCGGCGGGTGACACTCGCGCGGTTCGAGCTCTTCATGGAAAGCACACGACGCCCGGAGTTGCAGCCGATGATGCGTGAACTCCAGGCGGCCGCAGTGAAGTCCGCGACGCTTATCGTCGAGGCCGCGGGCTTCACTCCGGCTCCTGAGAGGATGGAAGAACTCAGCAGGCTGCTCAACGGCCTGGTGTTCAGCAACCTCACCATCGCACCTGAGTCACGTGCGCTGGATATCGCCGGTCTGGTGGACCGACTGCTGAGCGCTTTCCTCGACTAGGAAAGCGACTAGGAAAGCGCTTTCGCCTTCAGGCTTTCGAACTCGGCCTGCGAGATCGTGCCCGCCTCCAAGAGCGCCTTGGCGTCCGCGATCTCCTGGGCGGGCGACCGGCCCGCGGCCTCTCTGATGTAGTCGTCGGTCGCCTTCTGGGCCGCCACCGCCGCGGCATGCGCCCGCTGCGCCATGCCCTTGCCGCGAGTCAACAGGTAGATCAATGCCCCGAGCCACGGGAACACGATCAGGAAGAACACCCAAATGGCTTTCACGACGCCGGACGTCTCATGGTCGCGCCAGAACAGATCGGTGAGGATTTGGAACAACACAATCAGGTAGGCGATCCATCCGAAGATGATGAGAAAGTGCCAGAGGAAATCCCACGTCGAACCCCAGTCCATGCCCGCTCCTTTGTCAACGGTCAGGTGCGCAATCTATTTGCGCGCCAGTCAGTTTACTTACAGGTGAAGCCGGCGGTGTCATTACGACGACACCGCCGGCTTCACCTCGACACGAGGCTGACGTGTTCAGCAGGATGCGCGACGGGCTTGGGTCGAGCAACCTCACCAGGCGTCCGAGAACGCGCAGGGTGCCGCCGGTCTTGTGAACCGGCTGCTGAGCGCCTTCCTCGACTGGCTAGCGTGACGCGCGGTTGACGGCCGACACGACGGCCCGAAGCGATGCGGTGGTAATCGATGTCGCGATGCCGACACCCCATACCGTCTTGCCGTTGATGGAGGCCTCGACGTATGCGGCGGCCTGGGCCTCCTCACCCGCCGACAGCGCGTGCTCGGAGTAGTCCAACACATGGACATTGATGCCGATGGCACCGAGCGCGTCGACGAACGCCGCGAGCGGACCGTTGCCCGCGCCGACGATCTCGCGCTCGACGCCGTCCACCTTCACCACCGCCTCGATGGTGTCGGTGCCGCCGTCCACCTCGGACGCGACCACCTTCTGGCGGATGCGCTCCAGCGGCCGAATCGGTGCCAGGTACTCCTCGGCGAAGACGTCCCACATCTCCTTGGGCGACACCTCGCCGCCCTCGCCGTCGGTGATCTTCTGGATCGCCTGGGAGAACTCGATCTGCAGTCGCCGTGGTAGGGCCAGGCCGTGGTCGGCCTTCATGATGTAGGCCACGCCGCCCTTACCGGACTGCGAATTCACCCGGATCACAGCCTCATACGTGCGTCCGACGTCGCGTGGGTCGATCGGCAGATAGGGGACCTGCCACAGGATGTCGTCGACGTCGGCGTCCTGCTCGTCGGCGGACACCTTCATGGCGTCCAGCCCCTTGTTGATCGCGTCCTGATGGCTGCCGGAGAAGGCGGTGTACACCAGATCGCCGCCGTACGGGTGGCGTTCGTGCACCGGCAGCTGGTTGCAGTACTCGACGGTGCGGCGGATCTCGTCGATGTTGGAGAAGTCGATCTGCGGGTCGACACCGCGGGAGAACAGGTTCATGCCCAGCGTGACGAGGCAGACGTTGCCGGTGCGCTCGCCGTTGCCGAACAGGCAGCCCTCAATCCGGTCGGCGCCGGCCTGATAGCCCAATTCCGCTGCGGCGACAGCGGTTCCGCGGTCGTTGTGCGGATGCAGACTCAGGATGATGGAGTCGCGGGGGGTCAGATGCCGATTCATCCACTCGATCGAATCGGCGTACACGTTCGGCGTGGCCATCTCGACGGTGGCGGGCAGGTTCACGATCAGCGGCACCTCGGGGGTGGGCTTGATGATCTCCGCCACCGCGTTGCAGACGTCGACGGCGTACTCGAGCTCGGTGCCCGTGTAGGACTCCGGCGAGTACTCGTAGCGCCACAGCGTGCCGGGGTACTTCTTCGCCTCTTCGACGCACATCCGCGCGCCGTCGGTGGCGATCTTCTTCACCGCCTCGCGGTCAGCGCGGAACACCACGCGCCGCTGCAGGATCGAGGTCGAGTTGTAGAAGTGCACGATCGCGCGCGGCGCGCCCTCGCAGGCCTGGAACGTGCGCTCGATCAGTTCCGGGCGGCACTGCGTCAGCACCTGGATGGTGACGTCGTCGGGGATGGCGCCCTCGGTGATGATCTCGCGGACGAAGTCGAAGTCGGTCTGGCTGGCCGAGGGGAAGCCGACCTCGATCTCCTTGTAGCCCATGCGTACCAGCAGGTCGAACATGCGGCGCTTGCGCTGCGGGCTCATCGGGTCGATCAGGGCCTGGTTGCCGTCGCGCAGGTCGACGGCGCACCACATGGGCGCGCGGTCGACGACCTTGTCCGGCCACGTGCGGTCGGGCAGCGTGACAGGCTCGACCTCCTGGGCGAACGGGCGGTACCTGCTGATGGGCATCGACGAGCCGCGCTGGGTGTTCCAGGCGGGCTGGCCAGGGTTGGGCGGACCTGCGGGTTTGGTCAGAGTGCGGACCGACGAGAAGGCGTCAGGTGAATCTGGTGCGGGTCGAGAGAAGGTGGTCACGATGGTTGCTCCGGGTTGTCGATGGAATCACGACCGGCGCATCGCGAACACCCGCGACGGGAAGCCGGTCTGATCAGACCCCGTCGCGGCTGCCGAGAAGGAGCACCCGCTGCACGCGTCCACTGTATCAAGCCCGCGCTCAGGGCAGAAATCCGAGGTCGTCAGAGCTGGGAGTCGGGGAACGCGATCACCGAGAGGAACCGGATCGGGACCTCCACCAGATCGACGGGCCCGTGCGCGCCCTCACCGTCGAACTGCAACGAGTCACCCGGGTTCAGCCTGTACACCGAGCGGCTGTGGCTGTAGTCCATGACGCCCTCCAGCATGTAGATGAACTCCGTCCCCGGATGCTGGAACAGCGGATAGGTCTGGCTCTTCGCCGAGAGCGTGACATGCAGACATTCCAGGCGTTTGTGCTCGCCCCGCAACGAGCCGAGCAGCTGGTACTCGTGGCCCTCCTTGGTGCCGTTGCGCACGATGCGAGCTCCCGTGCCCGCGGTGACGAACGCGGCGGGACGCTCGACATCGGCGCCGCGGAACAGGCTGGTGACCGGGACGTCGAGACCGTTGGCCAGAAGGGCCAGTGTGCTCAGGCTGCACGAGGTCTGGGCGTTCTCGATCTTGGACATCATCGCCTTCGAAATGCCCACCCGGGCAGCCATTTCGGCGACCGTCAGCCCGTTCTGCAGCCGCAGCTGGCGGACATTGCGCCCGATCGCGGCCTCCAACTCGAGTTCCTCGACGGGGGCTTGCGGATCGCGGTCGCGTGCGGTGCCGGATCGGTTGCGGAGCAGCGGGACGTCAGACATGGCTCACGTCAACGCATCTGTCCGGCACCGGAATACGGATACGGACTCGTGAGCAGGTCGCCCTCGGCGAATCGGGACAGCCGGAAGTCGGTTTCGGGGATCCGCGGGTCGCCGCTGCGGCCGTCGACGACGAGGTCGGCGATCAACTTTCCGACCGCCGGTGCGATCTTGAATCCGTGGCCACTGAATCCGGCGGCGATCACCAGTCCGTCGACGTCGGTCCTGCTGATGACGGGGTTCCAGTCGGGTGTGACGTCGTAGCAGCCGGCGTAGCTGCCGGTGATCGCGGCCGCGGTGAAGCCGGGGAACCTGGTGCCGACGCGTTCGACGGTGTTCTCGACGAACGCCTCGGTGGCGCGGTTGAGATAGGCGTCGGGGTCGGCGTCCTCGACGTCGGACAGATCGCTGTTCCCGAACAGCAGCTCACCGCCCAGTTCCGGGCGGATGTATTGCAGTGACACCAGATCAGAGAATACCGGCACGCTGCCGAGTTCGACGCCAGGCGCGATCGTCACGAGCTGTTCGCGAACCACCCGGATGGGCATGTCGATGCCGTACGGCGCCAGGAACGGCGACGTCCAGACACCTGTCGCGACAACCACCGTGCCGGCCGAGAGCTTCGTGCCGTCGGCCAGTCGCACGCCGGTGACCTTGTCCTGCTCGATCAGCAGGTCAGTCACGTTGGCGCCCTGAAGAATCCGCACACCGGCCGCCCGCGCGGAGACCGCGAAGGCCTGTGCCGTCTGGTAGGCATCGCCATACCCGCCGCGCGCCTCCCACGCGAAGGCCCCGAACGGAGTGAGGTCCGCATGCGGCCACAGCCTGGCGACCTCGGCGGCGTCGATCTCCTCGGTCTGCACGCCGACAGCGCGTTGGGCGGCGAGGCTCTTGCGCAGCGCGTCGGTGTCACCTTCGCCGACCCCGACCACGTAGCCGGTCTGCCGGAACCCGATGTCGGTGCCGAAGATCTCCTCAGCCTTCTCGAACACCTCGAGGCCGACGGTGGCCATCGCGGCCAGTGAGCTGACACCGTAGTGGCAGCGCACGATGCCGCTGGACTTGCCGGTCATGCCGGACGCAACGGTATTGCGTTCGGCCACAATCACATTGGTGACGCCACGTTGCGACAGCGCCCAGGCCGCGGCGGCCCCCTCGATGCCGCCGCCGACGATCACCACATCCGCATTTGTCGTCATCGGCCGGGAATCCATTCGGTACCGGCCAGCGGAACGCGGGCCATCGCGGCCGCCTCGATGGTGACGGCGACCAGGTCCTCCGGCTCGAGATGGCATACGTGGGACTTACCGCAGGCCCGCGCGATCGTCTGCGCCTCCATCGTCAGGACCCGCAGGTAGTTGGCCAACCGCCTGCCGCCTTCGACGGGGTCGAACCCTGACGCCAGCTCGGGATCCTGCGTACTGATCCCCGCCGGGTCGGTGCCGTCCTGGAAGTCGTCGAAGAACCCGGCTGCGCTGCCGAGCTTCTCGTATTCGGCCGCGTACCGCGGGTGGTTGTCGCCAAGGGCGATCAGCGCGGCCGTGCCAATGGCGACCGCGTCGGCTCCCAACGCCAGGGCCTTGGCCACGTCGGCGCCCGTCCGGATGCCGCCCGACACGATCAACTGCACTCCTGCTCTTCCCGTCGTTCCGCTCGCCCCGGTGCGATGTACTCCGAGCTCCTGCAGCGCCTGCACCGCCTGCGGTACCGCCGCGAGTGTCGGTATGCCGACGTGCTCGATGAACACCTCCTGGGTCGCCGCCGTGCCGCCCTGCATGCCGTCGACCACCACCACGTCGGCGCCCGCGTGCACCGCGAGCTTGACGTCGTAGTACGTGCGGGTGGCGCCGACCTTGACGTAGATCGGCTTCTCCCAGTCGGTGATCTCCCGCAGCTCGTTGATCTTGATGGTCAGGTCGTCGGGACCGGTCCAGTCGGGATGCCGGCACGCCGACCGCTGGTCGATGCCCTCGGGCAGGGTGCGCATGTCCGCGACGCGTGGCGAGATCTTCTGCCCCAACAGCATGCCGCCGCCGCCGGGCTTGGCACCCTGGCCGAGAACGACCTCGATCGCGTCGGCCTTGCGAAGATCGTCGGGATTCATCCCGTACCGCGACGGGAGATATTGGTAGACCAGGTATTTGCTCTGACCCCGCTCCTCAGGGGTCATCCCGCCGTCACCCGTCGTCGTGGACGTGCCGACCTCGCTGGCGCCGCGACCGAGCGCCTCCTTCGCCGGGCCGGACAGCGCCCCGAAGGACATGCCCGCGATCGTCACCGGGATATCAAGGTGCAGTGGATGTTTGGCGTAGCGATCACCGAGCACCACGTCGGTGTCACACCGTTCGCGGTACCCCTCCAGCGGATACCGCGACATCGACGCCCCGAGGAACAACAGGTCGTCGAAGTGGGGCAGTGACCGCTTGGCGCCCCAGCCGCGGATATCGTAGATGCCGGTGTCGGCGGCGCGGTGGATGGCCGCAATCGTCGACCTGTCGAACGTGGCTGATTCGCGCAGGCCCAGGCGGGCGCGATCGTCTGCGGTGTAGCTCATCAGTACGCCGCCGCGTTGTCGACGTGGAAGTGGTAGAGCGAACGGGCCGAACCATAGCGGGTGTAGTCGTTGGTGTCGTCGTCGAAACCCGCTGCCGTCAGGAGAGACTCGAGTTCGGCGTGGTGCTCTGGGCGCATCTCCTTGGGAACACAGTCGGCACCCAGCGATGCGACGTCGCCGCGGACGTAGAGGCGGGCCTCGTAGATCGAGTCACCGAGCGCCTCGCCGGCGTCGCCACGCACGACGAGTCGGCCCGCCTGCGCCATGAAGGCACTCATGTGCCCGACGTCACCGCCCACCACGATGTCGACTCCCTTCATCGAAATGCCGCACCGTGCAGCGGCTCTGCCCTCGATCACCAGCAGTCCGCCGTGCGCTGTGGCGCCTGCGGACTGGGATGCGCTGCCCTTGACCCAGACGGTCCCGCTCATCATGTTCTCCGCGACGCCGGTGCCCGCATTGCCGTCGATCGTGACGTGGGCCTGCTGGTTCATCCCGGCGGCGTAGTAGCCGACGTGGCCGTCGATGCGCACCCGGATCGGCGCATTGAGTCCGACGGCGACGTTGTGTGCGCCGTCGGGATGCGCGATGACGAAGTCGCCCGAGAGGCCGGGTGCATGCAGTGCGGCGTTCACCTCGCGCAGCGGAGTGGTCGCCAGGTCGAACGCGGTCGCTGTCACCGTCGCCACGCGTAGATCACCTCCGGTTCGGGCTCCCAGATCCTGGCCGTCTCCACACCGGGAAGCCCTGCCAGGGCGCGGTATTCGCTGCCCATCGCCACCCAGTCGTCGGTTTCGGCGATGACCGCGGGCTTGCATGCGATGGCGTCGCGGACCACGGCGAACGAATCCCGGTTCGACACCAGCAGCGTGTAGAAGCCGTCGAACACCGCGCACAGCTCCTTGAGTGCGGACTCGACGTCCCGACCGTCGGCAAGCTGCTTGGCGATGAAGCGGGCGCCGACCTCGGTGTCGTTCTCGCTGTCGAATGTCACTCCCGCCGCGCGCAATTCGCGGCGAATGGTGGCGTGGTTGGCGAAGGACCCGTTGTGCACCATGCACTGCTCGGGCCCGACGGCATACGGGTGGCAACCCGCGGGCGTCACCGCCGACTCCGTCGCCATCCTGGTGTGACCGACGCCCTGCCAGCCCTGTGCCTTCGCCAGTCCCCACCGTTCGGTGAGCAGTCGCGGATGGCCGACCCCCTTGAGGACGGCGAGGTCGGCGCCGAAACCCGCGACGAGTGCGTCCGGATAGGCGACTCGGGCGGCGGCCAGGATCTCCTCCGAAGGAGCCTGCGCGGTAAGGAGATACGTGGCGTCGAGCTGGGTGACCGAGACGCCGAGCGTCGCGGCCACCTCGTCCGGAGTCGCGTCGACCTCGAGCAGCGAAACGCAACCGTGTCCCGGCGGCGACCACGTCGGATCACCGTAGATCGCGACACCGGACGAGTCGCTGCCGCGATCGCCCATCTCGCACAACATGCCGGTCACCAGCTCCCCGAGCTGCGGGTGCAGGTCGGGGTTGCGCAGGTGCAGGCCCACAATGCCGCACATCGCGAATCCTCTCGTCTAGAAGGCGGTCAGGTAGTGGTCGATTTCCCACGGCGTGACGGCGCTGTGGTAGGCGAAGAACTCGTCGCGCTTGATGCTCGCGAAGTAGCTGGCCACGCCCTCACCCGCGGCGTCGAGCACCCCGATGACGACGGGGTCGGCCTCGAGCTCGTCGACGGCGTGCAGCAGCGTCGGCGGTAGCGCTGAACGGCCCAGGGAGCCAACATCTCCGGGATCGCTGCTTCGCTTGATGCCGTCGATGCCGGCACCGAGTGCCGCAGCGATCGCCAGGTACGGGTTCGCCGACCCGTCGCCACCGCGCAGTTCGACGCGCTGATCGTCGGGCACCCGGATGTAGTGGGTGCGGTCGTTGCCGCCGTAGCTCGGGGTGTTGGGCGACCACGAGGCGCCCGACGCCGTGCCGGTCGCGCGGGTCCGCTTGTAGGAGTTGACCGTTGGCGCGACGACGGCCTGCAACGCGCAGGCGTGATCGAGGATGCCGCCGATGAACGCGTACGCGGTCTCTGACAGTCCCAGGCCGCGCTCGTCGGGCACATCCGCTCCGGCGGGAAACACCGGCGACCCGCCGCTCGTCAGCGAAAGATGAAGGTGCAGACCGCTTCCCGTGCGGTCGGCGAACGGCTTGGGCATGAAGGTGGCGATCATGCCGCGCTCGGCGGCGATCATCGACAGCAGATAGCGCAGCGTGACGACTCGGTCGGCGGTGGTCAGCGCGTCGGCGAACTGGAAGTTCTGCTCGAACTGGCCGTTGCCGTCCTCGTGGTCGTTGGCGTAGTTGGACCAGCCGAGCCGGTTCATCGCCGTCGAGACCGCGGTGAGGTGGTCGTACATCCGGGTGACGCCGCGGGCGTCGTAGCACGGCTGCGCGGCGGTGTCGGCCGCATCTGCGGTGGACAGTGTGCCGTCGGCACCGCGATGCAGCAGGAAGTACTCGACCTCCGCGCCGACCCATGGTTCGAAACCGGCATCGGATGCCTGCTCGATGATCGCCTTGAGGATGACCCGGGGTGCGTAGGGCCACGGTTCGCCGTTGACGTGTGGGTCGCAGTGCACGATCGCCAGTCCCTCCTTGAGGAACGGGATCGGCGTGAAGGAGCCGGGGTCCGGGATGGCCATCAGGTCGGGGTCCTTGGGCTCCTGGCCCATGGCGCCGACGGCGTACCCCGCGAACCCGACGCCCTCGGTGGCGAGCAGGTCGACGGCCTCGACCGGCACCAGCTTGGCGCACGGCTTGCCGCGCAGGTCGATGAACAGCGCGAGGATGAACTTCGTCCCGGACTCTTCGGCCAGAGCTGCGAGATCGTTGGACATTGTGCGGAAACCTTGTCTCTTATCAGGAAACACGATACAGGTGGGCCGGCCGGCGCGGTCAGGTAGACCGCGCCGGTCGGCTACGGGTCAGGCAGGCTGCAGTTCGTACGACGATTCGCGATGGAACTTGGCGTCGATGCCCTCTTCTTCTTCCTCGGGCGAGATGCGAATGCCCACCGTCTTCTTCATGACGAAGGCGATCGCGAACGCGATGGCGAACGAGTACACCATGACCGCGCCCGCGGCCACCGCCTGCTTCCACAGCTGGTCGACGCCGCCGCCGTAGAACAGACCGTTGACACCGTTCGGCATGCCCTCGCTGGCGAAGAAGCCGATCAACAGCGTGCCGATCAGGCCGCCCACCAGGTGGACGCCGACGACGTCAAGCGAGTCGTCGTAGCCGAAGCGCTCTTTGAGGCCGACGGCGTACACGCAGACCGCACCGGCGATGCCACCGACGAAGATCGCCCCGATCGGGGTGACCGCGCCGCAGGCCGGGGTGATCGCGACCAGGCCGGTGATTGCACCCGACGCTGCGCCGACACCCGTGACGTGGCCGTCCTTGATCTTCTCGACGGCGATCCAGGCCAAAACCGCTGCGCAGGTGGCGACGAACGTCGTGACCATGACCATGGCCGCCGAATCGCCGGCCGACAGGGCCGAGCCACCGTTGAAGGCGTACCAACCGGCCCACAGCAGACCCGCGCCCAGCAGTGTCAACGGCACGTTGTGCGGCTTGCGCTTACCGAACATCGCGGACTCGCCGAGCACGATCGCGACGGCCAGCGCCGCAGCGCCTGCGTTGATGTGCACCGCGGTGCCACCGGCGAAGTCGACGGCGCCCAGCTTGTTGGCGATCCAGCCGCCGACCGAGTTCTCGGTCACCACGCCGTCGAACGAGAACACCCAGTGCGCGACGGGGAAGTAGACCAGCACCGCCCACAGCGTGGCGAACCCCATCCAGGCGCCGAACTTCATCCGGTCGGCCACCGCACCCGAGATGAGCGCGACAGTGATGCCCGCGAACAGCGCTTGGAACACTGCGAAAAGGCTGATCGGCAATCCGAGGACGGTGGTCTGCGCTTCGAGTAGGTCGGTCAGGCCCGCGAACTCGGTCGGATTACCGACGAACCCGCCGTACGAGGTGCCGAACACCATCGAGAACCCGAAGAGCACCCACAGCAGGCCCACGATCGCGACCGCGCCGAAGGTCATCATCATCATGTTGGTCGAGCTCTTCACGGACACCATGCCGCCGTAGAACAACGCGAGCCCGGGAATCATCAGCGTGAGGCCGATGATGCAACACAGCATGAATGCCGTGGTGCCTGTGTCTACGTCCATGTACGTCTCCTGGAGTGAGGCGGCCCGCCAGACGGGCCGTTCACTGTCAGTAACCAATGTTTCTGTTACGTAGACTCACGTGCGATGTTGCCTGCAGGTTAAAAACTGACGGGTCGCTAGAGTTTCTGCGATGAGACTTGATCGACGGTGGTGGGTCGCCATCGGCGTCGTGGTCGTCGTCGCCATCGCGGTCGTGGCGTCCAATACGTTCTTCAACCGGACGCCCGAGGAGTGCAAGCCCGTCCAGGCCTTCCTCGAATTCAACAAGTCGCAGGGTGACTTGATCGACTCGAAGGCCAGCGACAGCGACCCGGCCGTGCCGACCGTCGCCGAGGACGCCGTCTACCAACAGTGGGCCGATGGCCTGGCGCAGCGCGCCCAGGAGATCAGTGACCTCGACCTGGCGGCCACGGCGATCCAGGTCGCCCACTCGGCCTCACAGTTCGTCGCGATGCTGCCGCGGATGCGGGTCGAAGCCGAACACCACAAACAGGGCACGCCCGCACCGCCGGTCTACTTCGAGATGACGATGCTCAACAAGCGCATCACCGACGGGCTCACCGAGCTGGCTGACGCCTGCGACTGACGGTCGCGGACGCCCGAGATTCGCCGGGACGACCGGCGGAGTAAATGGGATGCACCAAGCCCTTATCCTTGATGGGACTGTGCTGGACCGATAGGCGCGGTCCCGACCATTTGAAAGGCATCAACAGTGGCGCTCGTCGTGCAGAAGTACGGCGGATCCTCGGTTTCCGACGCCGAGCGGATCCGCCGCGTCGCCGAGCGCATCGTCGAGACGAAGAAGGCCGGCCATGACGTGGTCGTGGTGGTGTCGGCGATGGGCGACACCACCGACGACCTGCTGGATCTGGCCCGTCAGGTGTCGCCCGCGCCGCCGGCCCGCGAGATGGACATGCTGCTGACCTCGGGTGAGCGCATCTCCAACGCGCTGGTCGCGATGGCCATCGACTCGCTGGGCGCCCAGGCACGCTCGTTCACCGGTTCGCAGGCCGGCGTGATCACCACCAGCACGCACGGCAACGCCAAGATCATCGACGTCACCCCCAGCCGCCTGCAGGACGCGCTCGCCGAAGGACTGATCGTGCTGGTTGCCGGGTTCCAGGGCGTCAGCCAGGACAGCAAGGACGTCACCACGCTGGGCCGCGGCGGTTCGGACACCACCGCGGTGGCACTGGCCGCGGCGCTGAACGCCGACGTGTGTGAGATCTACACCGACGTGGACGGCATCTTCACCGCCGATCCGCGGATCGTGAGCAACGCCCGCCACCTCGACACCGTGAGTTTCGAGGAGATGCTCGAGCTGGCCGCGTGTGGCGCCAAGGTGCTGATGCTGCGATGCGTGGAATACGCCCGTCGCTACGACGTTCCGATTCACGTCCGCTCGTCGTACACCGACAAGCCGGGAACTCTTGTCAAAGGATCGATGGAGGACATCCCCATGGAAGACGCCATCCTCACCGGCGTAGCGCACGACCGTAGCGAGGCGAAGGTCACCGTCGTCGGTCTGCCCGACGTTCCGGGGTACGCCGCCAAGGTGTTCCGCGCGGTCGCCGACGCCGACGTGAACATCGACATGGTGCTGCAGAACATCTCCAAGATCGAGGACGGCAAGACCGACATCACGTTCACCTGCTCGCGGGAGAGTGGACCGGGTGCCGTGGAGAAGCTCACGTCCCTGCAAGGCGAGATCGGTTTCTCCAAGGTGCTTTACGACGACCACATCGGCAAGGTGTCGCTCGTCGGCGCGGGTATGCGCAGTCATCCAGGAGTCACCGCGAGGTTCTGCGAGGCGCTCGCGGAGGTCGGGGTGAACATCGACCTGATCTCCACCTCCGAGATTCGAATCTCGGTGCTGGTCAAGGACACTGAGCTGGACAAGGCGGTCGTCGCGCTGCACGAGGCGTTCGGCCTCGGCGGTGACGAGGAAGCGGTTGTCTACGCGGGGACGGGACGCTAATGGTCAACATCGGTGTGGTCGGCGCGACCGGGCAGGTCGGCCAGGTCATGCGCACGCTGTTGGAAGAGCGCGAATTCCCTGCCACCAGCGTGCGGTTCTTCGCATCGTCGCGTTCGCAGGGTAAGAAGCTGCCGTTCCGTGGCCAGGAGATCGAGGTCGAGGACGCCGAGACCGCCGACCCCACCGGCCTGGACATCGCGCTGTTCTCCGCGGGCGCCACGATGTCACGGGTTCAGGCACCGCGGTTCGCCGAGGCGGGTGCCGTGGTCATCGACAACTCGTCGGCATGGCGCAAGGACCCGGATGTGCCGCTGGTGGTCAGCGAGGTCAACTTCAAGCGGGACGCCGGGCATCGGCCCAAGGGCATCATCGCCAACCCCAACTGCACCACCATGGCCGCGATGCCAGTACTCAAGGTCCTGCACGACGAGGCTTCCCTGGTCCGCATGATCGCGTCGACCTACCAGGCGGTGTCGGGCAGCGGGATCGCGGGCGTTGACGAACTGCACGCCCAGGCCAGCGCCGTCGTCGCCAACAGCAAGGAGTTGGTGGCCGACGGAAGCGCGCTCGACTTCCCTGCGCCCGCGAAATACGTTGCGCCGATTGCGTTCAACGTGGTGCCGCTGGCCGGCTCCTATGTGGACGACGGCTCCGGTGAGACCGACGAGGACCAGAAGCTGCGCAACGAGAGCCGCAAGATCCTCGGCATTCCCGACCTCCTCGTCAGCGGGACGTGTGTCCGGGTGCCGGTGTACACGGGCCACTCGCTGTCGATCAACGCCGAGTTCGCCGAGCCGCTGTCGGTGGCGCGTGCCACCGAGCTGCTTGCCGATGCGCCAGGGGTGAAGCTGGTCGACGTGCCGACGCCGCTGGCGGCCGCCGGTATCGACGAGACGCTGGTGGGTCGCATCCGCCAGGACCCGGGTGTGCCGGATGGTCGCGGGCTCGCGCTCTTCCTATCGGGTGACAACTTACGAAAAGGCGCGGCGCTGAACACGATTCAGATCGCCGAGCTGCTGGCCGCGGAGCTCTAACGCCCTTGCGCCGGTCAGCAGGTCTCCTCTCGGTTGTTCTCTGCTGCAGTCTGGTCACGGCGACAGTCGCCAACGCCGACCCGCCGGTGCCCGCGCCTGACCCGATCCTGCATCCCCTCGCCCCTGGCCAGGTTGTGCGGATCGCTCCCACAGCCGGAACAGGCACCCCTACAAGGGATTACGGCATCGGTGCGACGGACCTCTGCGAGTTCATGGAGTTCCCGAGTGGCATCCTGCAGGTCTGCGGCGACAGCTTCGCCGGCCAGGCCGTCGGCTTCGGCGGCTGGCACTCACCCATCGCGTTGCATGTCGAGACGGATTCGATCGACGACCCGAGCGGGGTGCGGTACGACGGCGTCACGGGAACAGACCGGCCACTGCTGGCGGACCCCACCGAGCCCGGTACGTCGCAGTTGCCTGCCGGCGTCGTGCAGATCAACCGTGAGAACTACCTGATGGTCACCACGGTCCGCGACCTCAATCCATTGACTTCTCGATTGGTGAAAGCCGATCCGGCGCGGGGCAATTGGCCGACGCTACCGGGTTCCGAGCGCGATGCCTCCTACGCGGACTCGCGGCAGTCGCAGATCAGCGGATATTACGACCCCATCCCCAGGTCGGATTCCAAGACCGGCTGGGTGTACATCGTCGCCAACAACTTCGACCGCACCGGACCGATGGTGCTGTACCGCGCCCGGCCCGAGACCTTCACCGACCGCTCCAGTTGGCAGGGCTGGTCGCAGGAACTGGGCTGGGGGCATGCGCCGACGCCGTTGTGGCCGGACATGACCGGCGAGATGAGCATCCGACAGATCGACGGTAAGACCGTGCTGTCGTACTTCAACGCCACCACCGGAAACATGGAAGTACGTGTGGCCCACGATCCGACGGGTCTGGGGACCGCACCGGTGACCACCGTCGTCGTCGCCACGGAATGGCCGGACCCCGTGGAAGACCTTGGGCCACCGGAGCACAACCGGCTGGCGCAGCCCTATGGCGGATACATCTCGCCCGGCTCCACACTCGACGAGCTACGGGTTTTCATCAGCCAGTGGAACACCGCTCCCCGCGGCGGGGCGCCGTACCGCGTCATCCAATTCGCGGTGAACCCGTTCAAGCCCTAGTCGGCACCCACGCCGCGTTCGTGTTCTTCGACCAGCCAGCGGGCCACATCGGCGAGCTTCATGTTGACGTCCTGTGAGGCGCGGGTCAGCATGGCGAACGCCTGCACACCCGTGAGGTTATTGCGCTGCATCAGCAGCCCTTTGGCCTGACCAATGATGTCGCGACTGGCCAGGCCGGCCTGGAACTGGTGCTCGGCGGCCGCACCCGCCATTGCGACCGCGGCGTGCTGAGCCAGGATCAAGCCGATATCCAATGAATCCTCGGTGAACCCGCCGGTTTCGGCGCCGTACAGGTTGAGGGCGCCAAGATTGTTGCGACGCACGAACAGTTGAAACGACAACAGGCTGCGGACACCCAATTGCAATGCCGCAGTGGCGAACTGAGGCCAGCGGGTGTCGGTGCTCATGTCGGTGATGTGCACTGTGGTTTGCTCTTTGAGCGCCGAGAGCGAAGGCCCGTCGCCCAGCTCCGTTTGCAGGTCGTCGAGTTTTGCCACAACTGGATCGGTCGGTACCTCGGGCACTACCCGGTTGCCTTCGATGAGCGAGATGCCGGCCCACTGGGCCCCGGGCACGATCTTTGCGGCCGCGTCGACGATCGCGCGCAAGGTGTCGGTGGTATCCCGCTGGCCCTGCATTTCCACCGCGAGATCGCCCAGCGTCTGGGCGAGTCGGTGACCGGCTTCTTCCGGCATGAGTTCAGGTATACCCCGAACCGGGGTCGTCTAGTCAAACCTCACTGCGCAGGTCTGCGTCGTTCCTGCTGGTAGGAGACCATGAACTCGGTGAGGACTGTGACCATTGCAGGGATCGCATCGCGTGCGATGACCTCGTAGCCGTGTGTGCTCAACGTGGGCAGACACAGCAGACCGGCCTTCGGCGAGAGGCCGGAAGCTTTCGCATGAGAGGCGTCCGACTCGAACGCCCCCAGTACTGCCGGCTGCGGTGCGAGGCCACGCTCGGCGGCGATCTGCATCAGCCGGTCCGCGACGTTCTTGTCGTACACGCACTCGGCGTCGCTGTAGGCGATGATCGGGCCACCGGTGACACTCGTGCCGTACTCCGCCTCGGTCGGACCGACCTCCAGCGCCAGCGTCAAGTCGCCGGGCAGCGAACTGCTGGCATAAGAGCCGCCGACACCGCCGATCTCCTCGCCGGTGGTGAAAACGACGTACACATCGGCGTTCGGTCGCCGGCCACCGGCGCGCAGCTCTCGTACCGTCTGCAGCAATGCGGTTGCGGGCGCGCGATCGTCCATGAAGTACGAACCGAGGTACTCGCCGACCTCCACCAGTGTGCGCCTGCTGCTTTCGATGCACACCCGGGTCCCGGGCCGCACGCCCGCCTCCGACAGCTCGTCGGTGGTGCGGCCGGTGAAGACGTAGACGTGGGACCAGTCCAATGCCTTATCGCCCTGATCGGGTTTGGTCTCCCAGATCCGTTGGCTTTCCTTCGTAGTGTGTTCCGAGCCCAAAGACAGGACACCACAAAGGGTTTGACGATCGCCGAGGATCGCGACGGGGCCGAGACCGAAGTTGGCGGGGTACATGGTGCCCAGTTGGCTCATGTGCAGCGTGCCATCGGGCTCCACGCGTTTGACGAGCATCGAAAGTTCGTCCATGTGCGCCATGACCCTCAGTGCTGAGGCACCCCCACTGCCGCGGACGAGGCCGACCACGTTGCCGGCCTCGTCGATCCACGACTCATCGACGGTGGAGGCCAGTTCGCGCAAGCACACCTCGCGTACCGCGTCCTCCTGGCCGGATGGCCCGTACGCCCACAGGAGCTCTTGCAACAGGTCGCGGTCCAGCTCGGTTTGACCGGTCACTAGCTGGACTTCTTGCCGCCTTTGCGCCCGGCTGCCTTCTTCTGCGACTGGTTGCCGCCGCTGCCGCTACCGCTGCTTCCAGAACTCTTGCCGCCCCTACTCGAGGCGCCCGGTGAGTTCGAGATCGCCGCTGCGCGCGACTTGCTCATGCCCTGCTTGCGCAGTCCCTCGTATTGCTTGTCGTTCTTGACGCTGGATCCGTGGTCTTTGGCCATCATCCCGCTCCTTCCGAACGAGGGACGGATACCCGATTTCGACGTGGGCACACGCTCGGCGGTCACGGTCGTGCTGTGAGCCCCTTTGTGGCAGGCCCCTCGATGAGGGTTCCGTCGGGCGCGAAGCGGGAGCCGTGCAGCGGGCAGTCCCACGAGCAGTCGGCGTCGTTCCACTTCACGATGCCGCCGAGATGCGGACACACCGGCGAGACGATGCGGGTCGTGCCGTCGACCACGCTCTTGGCCTGCAGGTGCCACGGCGGCCCGCTGACCAGGCCTTGTCCCTCACTCGGAGTCACGCCGGACGCGGTGATCGGCGAGACCCATCCCTTCGCCAGGTTGAAACCGACCTCGAGGTTCGCCATCAGCGCGGTGCTGATGCCTGCGGCTTCGTGTGGGCTCCAACTCGCGAACGCGCGCCGCCAGTCCATCCTGCCGCCGAGTATCTGAGACGAAAGCGCCAGTGCCGCAGCGACACCATTCGACATGCCCCACTTGTCGAACCCTGTGGCAACGAAGATCTTGTCGAACCTGGGCAACAGCGGCCCGACATAGGGGAGTTCATCCACCGGGTGGTAGTCCTGCGCGGACCAGAAGTGAGTCTGAACCGCGCCGGGATAATGCAGGGCAGCCCATTTCGCGAGGTCCTCGATATCCGAAGCGGGCGAATCGGCACGGCCGACGGTGTGCCCCGCGCCGCCGACGACGAGCTTCTCTCCTTCGGCGGTCGGCGCGTAGCGCACCGACCGGGTCGGGGAGTCGACGGAGATGAACATCGGCCGCGTGATGTCCCCGGGTACGTCGAAGGCCAAACAGTAGGACCGCTGCGGTTTCACCCGCGCGAAGAATCCGCCGCGGTCCAGAATCGGAATCCCGGTGGCCAACACACACTGCGCGGCGGATAGCGAAATCTGTTGTTGCTGTGGACCTTCGGCCGATGCTGGCACGCGGACCGAGATCCGTAGTGGCCCTGTGCCGGAAACCGACGCGACGCGCACACCTTGTAGCAGCGTGCCGCCGTGGGATTCGAGTTCGGTCACGAGGCTGTTCAGATACGGCATGGGGTCGAGCTGCGCCTGGTCGCGCAGTCGCACGCCGCCGCGGAACGGAAAGGGCACGTCGGCGTGCTCTACCCACTCGGCGCCGTCGAGGCCCGCCTCGCGGCACGCCTGCAGCACCGACTTGGCGGTGTCCAGGCCGTCCGCGTTCTGCGCGTACGCGTAGTCGTCTTCGCGCTGCACATGCAGGCCGTGGTCGTCGTAGTAGCGGAGCAGCCAGTCGCGGCCTTCGGTGTTGCCGGTGACGTAGTCGCGCAGAATCTCCTGCCCGTGTTTGGAGGCGATCCGCGACAACTTGGTCCCTTGCAGCAGGCTGACTTTCCCGGTGGTGTTGCCGGTCGCGCCTGCCCCGACGTGGCGGGCTTCGACGACGGTCACCCGCTTTCCCGCCTTGGCGAGCAGCACAGCTGTTGTCAGGCCGGTGATTCCGGCGCCGACGACCACCACGTCCGAGGATGCTCCGTCGACATCGGGCGGGGTCGTGACGGGTTCGGTCTGATCGTCGAGCCATAGCGAGGACATGAGGCCACACCTACCCGGCGTACGTCCGCTCAAACGCGAGACGCCGGTTGTAACCGCACGGCGGGAATTCGGCCGCGATCGCACCATGGCGTTACGCACGCCGCGGTGTGCGGATCGCCGCCTTGCCCGACGGATAGCAAAACCTTCCCCGACAGAAGCGAAGTCTGTCTTGCGAGCGATTACGGTCGGCCCGCCATCTCGGGACTATTTCTTCAGCAACGACGCACCGAATCCCACTCCCGACAGGAACTCCAATGACCAAGTCGATAAAGAGCTTCAAGTACGCTGCGACGCTCGTCGGTGCGCTGGCCGTGCTCGCCATCGCGCCGGCGACCGCCTTCGCCACAGACAATGACGATTCCGGCCCCGGCGGCTGCAACTACACCGACGCCGACGGCTACAACATCCCGATCCACAACGGTGAGGACGTCTTCGTTGACGGCAAGATCGTCTCGTGCCGTAACGGCTCGGTCGTCGTCACCACGGCCCCCGCGCGGGATTCGGACGTGCGCGGCCCGCTGGCAGGCGGCAACCTGCCGGTGCTGACCGAAGCCGGACCTTCGGAGCCCTCCAGGCCGGTGACTCCGAAGCGTCCGCTGTTCGACAAGGCGCCGATCCTGATCGCCACGCCCTGACACCCCCATATGTTCGGCCCGCCATCTGCACGGTGGCGGGCCGAACTCATGTCGCAGGGCTTACACAGCGGATTCATAGGTGATACATGACTCGCACATCAATACGGTCTGCATGATCTTGGCCATGAGTGAAACACCGACGTCCTCTCCCGAACCTGCGACCGCCCCGGTCGCCGCCCCGCCACCCGTCGTTCGCGACGAACCGCGCCGCAGCAAGCTGACCGCAGCCGCCGCCTGGGTCGGCATCGTCGCGGGTGTGGTGTTCATCGTCGCCGTGATCTTCTTCTCCGGCTTCATCCTCGGAGCGCACAGCGGCGGCCACCGCGGAGGTGGTGGGCACAAGGGCGACCACGGGTTCGTGCAGTTCCACCGCGGTCCGCCGCCGTTCATGCTCCCGCCACCCGGCGGTCCGGGCTTCGGCCCTGGCGGACCGAGGTTCACACCGCCACAGCAGCCCGGCGGTCCGCAGGGCCCGGGCCAGACGACGCCCCCGCCCCGCCCGTCCTGAGTCATGTTTTGATCGGCTCCAGTTCGGGTCATTCTTCTCGACGAGGCCCGGCCCACACGGCCCTCGTCGAGGAGATGACACCCGATGACTGACAACTACACAACCAACGACGCCGGCAATCCGATCCCCAGTCTCGAACATTCGCTGACGGTGGGCTCGGACGGCCCGATTCTGCTGCAGGACCACTACCTGCTGGAGCAGATGGCGAATTTCAACAGGGAGCGCATCCCGGAACGCCAACCACACGCCAAGGGTGGTGGCGCGTTCGGCACCTTTGAGGTGACCGCCGACGTCAGCGCGTTCACCCGAGCGGCGTTCCTGCAGCCCGGAACGAAGACCGACATGGTCGCGCGATTCTCGACCGTCGCCGGTGAGCGCGGCAGCCCGGACACCTGGCGTGATCCGCGCGGCTTCGCGCTGAAGTTCTACACCAGCGAAGGCAATTTCGACATGGTGGGCAACAACACCCCGGTGTTCTTCGTCCGAGATCCGATGAAGTTCCAGAACTTCATCCGCTCGCAGAAGCGGATGGCCGCCAACAATCTTCGCGACCACCACATGCAGTGGGACTTCTGGACGCTGTCACCGGAGTCGGCACATCAGGTCACCTGGCTGATGGGCGACCGCGGTATCCCCAAGAGCTGGCGGCACATGAACGGCTACTCCAGTCATACCTACAGCTGGCTCAACGCGGCCGACGAGTTGTTCTGGGTGAAGTACCACTTCAAGACCGACCAGGGCATCGAGTTCCTGACCCAGGAGGACGCCGACCGGATCGCCGGTGAGGACGGTGACTACCACCAGCGTGACCTCTTCACGTCGATCGAGGAGGGCAACTTCCCGACGTGGACGCTGTTCGTGCAGATCATGCCGTTCGAGGAGGCGAAGACCTACCGATTCAATCCGTTCGACCTGACCAAGGTGTGGCCGCACGGCGACTATCCGTTGCGCGAGGTCGGCAAGATGACCCTCAATCGCAACGTGGAGGACTACCACGCGCAGATCGAGCAGGCCGCGTTCGAGCCGAACAACATCGTGCCGGGCACCGGACTCAGCCCGGACAAGATGCTGCTGGCCCGGGGGTTCTCCTACGCCGACGCCCACCGTGCGCGGCTCGGGGTCAACTACAAGCAGATTCCGGTCAACGAGCCGCACGTCGAGGTCCGCGCATACTCCAAGGACGGAGCGATGCGGATCCGCCACGCGACGGATCCGGTGTATGCGCCGAACTCGATGGGTGGTCCGGAGGCCGACCCGAAGCGCGCCGCCGAGGTGCACTGGGCGTCCGACGGCGACATGGTCCGCACGGCCTATGCCTTGCGTGCCGAGGACGACGACTGGGGTCAGGCCGGCACCCTGGTGCGCGAGGTGCTCGATGACGACCAACGGAATCGACTGGCCCACAACATCATCGGCCATGTGCTCGATGGTGTCCGTGAGCCGGTGCTCTCGCGGGTGTTCCAGTACTGGACCAATGTCGACCCCGACCTCGGCAAGAAGGTCGAGGAAGGGGTGCGCGCCAAACAAGGCGGCTAGGGGCGCTCGACAGGCTCGCCGAGTGCACGCTTGTTTTCGGGTCTTCGCGCGATTTGCGTATAACAAGCGTGCGTTCGGCGAGCACGGGCGTCTTGCCCTCTGAACCACGGCTGGCATGATCGAGCCCATGAGCATCGAAGTCGTATTCACGTCAGAGTCCACCGCAACCGGAGGCGGCCGTGAGGGCCACGTCAAGTCCTCGACCGGCAGGATCGATCTGAACACCAACCACCCGAAGGAGATGGGTGGCAGCGGCGAGGGCACCAACCCCGAGGAGCTGTTCTCGGCCGGCTACTCCGCGTGCTTCCTCGGCGCACTTCGGCTGGTCGCCCGCAACGAGAAGATCGACCTCGACGACGCCACCGGGATCACCGCACAGATCGGCTTCGGTAAGGACCCCGCGGGCGGATTCGCGATCAACGCGCACCTGATCGGGTACCTGCCCGGCCTCGAGCAGAGCGCAGCGGACGAATTGATGGAGAAGGCCCACCAGGTGTGCCCGTACTCCAAGGCCACGCGCGGCAACATCGACGTCAAGCTGTCGGCGAAGGTGTGACCGTGACGGCCCGGCGGGCGCACAGCGGTCTCGGCAGAACTCTCGCAGTCCTGGCCGGCGTCGGTGTCGGCACGGGCCTGTCACTGGCGGCGCCGGCCGCCGACGTCTCAGCCAGGCCCTCTGATCCGGGCGTGGTGAATTACGCCGTGCTGCCGAAGGGTTCGGTGAGCAACATCGTCGGCGCGCCGATTCGGTTCGAGTGGACGTACAACTCTCCATTCCAGTCGTTCTGGGTCGACAACCCGTCGTGCAACAACTGGGCTGACATCGGGTTGCCCGACGTCTATGCCGACCCGGATCTGGCGTCGTTCAACGGTGCGGTGGCGCAGACGGGGCCGAACGACCAGAGAACATTCGTCAAGCAGGCGGTCGGCGTCTTCGCCACCAGCGACGCCGCCGACCGGGCCTTCCATCGCGTCGTCGACCGCACGCTCGGCTGCAACGGCCAGACCACCGCGATGCACCTGGACAACATGGCGACCCAGGTGTGGACGTTCACCGGTGGACCGGCCACCGCGACCGACCTCGACTGGGTAAAGCAGGAGGCGGGCACCGACCGCCGATGCTTCAACACGACCCGGAAACGCGAGAATGTTCTGCTGCAGGCGAAAGTCTGTCAATCCGGCAATGGCGGTCCGGCGGTGAACGTGCTGGCCGGCGCCATGCAGAACACCTTGGGACAGTAAGGGCGGGCGCATTCCGGCAGACCTAACCGACGAAGTCACGAAAAAAACCATGGGACTTTGTCGGTGTGGTCTGGAAGATGTAGGGGAGGACGCGATCATTCCCTACCCGGAAGGGGCCGGAAAGACATGACCTTCGCCATGACGTCCGCTGTGGACGACGCGTATTCAACCACTGAGCTTGAGTTCACCAGCGCAAACGACGCTGCCGGCTACGTCGGCGAGACGTGTCTGGACGACGGCCCGGTCGGCCGGGTGGGCCTCGAGGTCGAGGCGCACTGCTTCGATCTGACCGACCCGATGCGGCGGCCCGGCTGGGATGAGATCAACGCGATCACCGCAGCGGTGCCGCCGTTGCCCGGCGGCAGCGCCATCACGGTCGAACCCGGCGGAGCCGTCGAGTTGTCGGGGCCCCCGCTGGACGGACCGGTGCCGGCCATCGCCGCCATGCAGGCCGACCGCGCCGCGCTACGAGCGGCCTTCGCGCAGGCGGGCCTCGGGTTGGTGCTGCTCGGCGCCGATCCACTGCGGCCCGCCAAACGCGTCAACCCTGGCGCCCGTTACCAGGCGATGGAGACGTTCTTCACCGCCAGCCAGACCGGCGCTGCCGGTGCGGCGATGATGACGTCGACGGCCTCGATCCAGATCAACCTCGACGCCGGGCCACAGGAAGGCTGGGCCGACCGGGTGCGGCTCGCGCATGCGCTCGGGCCGACCATGATCGCGGTCGCGGCGAACTCGCCACTACTCGGCGGCAAGTTCGCGGGCTGGCGTTCCGCGCGCCAACACGTTTGGAGCCAGCTCGATTCGGCGCGCTGCGGACCTGTCCTCGGCGTCAACGGTGACGACCCCGCCAGTGACTGGGCGCGGTACGCGTTGAAGGCACCCGTGATGCTGGTCAACACTCCCGCCAAAAATCAGGTCACCCCGGTGACCTCGTGGGTGCCGTTCGCCGACTGGGCCGACGGCCGCGTGATGCTCGGCAACCGCAGGCCGACGGCGGCCGACCTCGACTACCACCTCACCACGCTGTTCCCGCCGGTGCGACCACGCCGCTGGCTGGAGATCCGGTACCTCGACAGCGTCCCCGACGCGGTGTGGCCGGCGATCGCGTTCACGCTTGTCACCCTGCTCGACGACCCGATCGCCGCCGATATCGCCGCCGAGGCCACCGAATCGGTCGCCACCGCGTGGGACCGTGCCGCCCAGATCGGACTCGGCGACCGCAGGCTGGCCGACGCCGCGACACGATGCGTGACGGCCACCGCCGAACGGGCTCCCGCCGAACTCGAGGAATCCATGCGGCAGTTGGTGCGTTCGGTCGAACAGGGTCGGTGCCCGGCCGACGACTTCTCCGATCGGGTCGTCGAGCTTGGAATCGCACCGGCGGTCACCCAACTGGCGCAAGGGGAGCTGTGAGCCAACGCGAGACACTCGCCCGCGAACTGACGACCGCCCGTGACCGAACCCTGCGGCTGGTCGACTTCGACGACGCCGAACTGCACCGCCAGTACGACTCACTGATGAGCCCGCTGGTGTGGGACCTCGCGCACATCGGCTGGCAGGAAGAGCTGTGGCTGCTGCGCGGCAACGACCCGGCCCGCCCCGGACTCCTCGAACCGCAGGTCGAGCGGTGTTACGACGCATTCCTCAACCCTCGCGCCAGCCGCGTCGAACTCCCATTGCTGTCGCCGATTGAAGCCAGGTCCTACTGCGCGACCGTGCGCAACAAGGCACTCGACCGTCTCGACGCCCTGCCCGCCGACCACGGTGACGAGTTCACATTCGGGCTGGTGATCAGCCACGAGAACCAGCACGACGAGACGATGCTGCAGGCGCTGAATCTGCGCGCCGGTCCCGCGTTGTTGAACCGCGGAGCGCCGCTACCGTCCGGCAGGCCGGGAGTCGCGGGCACGTCGGTGCTCGTCCCGGCAGGTGAGTTCGTCCTCGGCGTGGACGCGGTGACCGAACCGCACTCGCTGGACAACGAGCGCGGGCCGCACGTGGTCGACCTGCCGGCCTTCCGCATCGGCACGGTGCCGGTGACCAACGGTGAGTGGCGGCAGTTCATCGACGACGGCGGGTACGACGAGCGCCGCTGGTGGTCCGATGCCGGCTGGTCCCACAAGCAAGCGGCGGGACTGACAGCACCGCAGTTCTGGAACGACGGCGACCTGGCCGGCACCCGGACCCGGTTCGGCCATGTCGAGGACATCCCGGACGACGAACCCGTACAGCATGTGACGTTCTTCGAGGCCGAGGCCTACGCGAAGTGGGCGGGTGCCCGATTGCCCACCGAGCAGGAATGGGAGAAGGCCTGCGCCTGGGATCCCGCCGCCAATGCGCGACGCCGTTATCCATGGGGTTCATCGGAGCCGACGGCGCATCTGGCCAACCTCGGCGGTGACGCCCTGCGCCCCGCCCCGGTGGGCGCCTACCCGGCAGGCGCGTCGGCCTACGGCGCCGAACAGATGCTCGGCGACGTTTGGGAGTGGACCACGTCGCCGCTGCGGCCGTGGCCGGGGTTCACGCCGATGCTCTACGAGCAGTACTCGGCGCCGTTCTTCGAAGGCACCGGAGCTGGTGACTACAAGGTGCTGCGCGGCGGCTCGTGGGCGGTCGCGTCGAACATCCTGCGGCCGAGCTTCCGCAACTGGGACCACCCGATCAGGAGGCAGATCTTCTCGGGTGTGCGGCTGGCGTGGGATGTCGACTGATGTGCCGACATCTCGGCTGGCTCGGTAAACCGGTCTCCGTCGCATCGCTGGTACTGGAACCGGCCAATGGTCTTCTGGTGCAATCGTATTCACCGCGCAAGCAGAAGCACGGCTTGATGAATGCCGACGGTTGGGGCGTCGGATTCTTCGACGGCGCCACCCCGCGACGCTGGCGCAGCGCCGCCCCGCTGTGGGGGGATACGTCGTTCGCATCGGTGGCACCGGTGTTGCGCAGTGGGTGCATCGTCGCGGCCGTGCGGTCGGCAAGCGTCGGGATGCCGATCGAAGCATCGGCGTCCGCACCCTTCACCGACGGTCACTGGCTGCTGTCGCACAACGGCCTCGTCGACCGCGGCGCCCTTCCGCTCTCCGCGAAGGCCGAATCGACCTGTGACAGCGCGTTGTTGGCTGCGCTGATCTTCGACCGAGGGTTGGACGCGCTTGGGGACACCATCGTCGAGGTCGCCGCCGCGGATCCGGACGCTCGGCTGAACATCCTGGCGGCCAACACCTCTCGGCTGCTCGCCACCACGTGGGGCGACACCCTCTTTGCGCTGCGATGCCACGACGGCGTTGTGCTCGCCAGCGAACCGTATGACGACAACCCCGACTGGCGGGAGATTCCCGATCGCCATCTGGTCTCCGTCCTCGGCCGAGATATCGAGCTGGTCCCGCTGAAAGGATCGTGATGACGTTCGCACTGTCGAACTACCTGTCTGCGAACTCGGCGGGCGACGCCCTGCGCCGTGACGTCCTCGAAGGGTTGACGCAGACACCGAAGACGTTGCCGCCCAAATGGTTCTACGATTCCGTCGGCAGCGATCTGTTCGATCAGATCACCCGCCTGCCCGAGTACTACCCCACCCGCACCGAGGCGCAGATCCTGCGGGAGCGGTCGGCCGAGATCGCCGCGGCGTCGGGCGCGGACACCCTCGTGGAGCTGGGCAGCGGCACGTCGGAGAAGACCCGCATGCTGCTCGACGCCCTGCGCGACAGCGGATCCCTTCGCCGGTTCATCCCGTTCGACGTCGACGCGTCGGTGCTCAGGGCGGCCGGAGCCGCAATCGAGCAGGAGTATCCGGGCATCGAGATTGATGCGGTGTGCGGTGATTTCGAGGAGCATCTCGGCAAGATTCCCCGCGTCGGCCGCCGACTGGTCGCCTTCCTCGGCTCCACGATCGGCAATCTCACGCCGGGGCCGCGTGGTGAGTTTCTGACCACGCTGGCGCAGACCCTGCAGCCAGGCGACAGCCTGCTGCTGGGCACGGATCTCGTCAAGGACGCCGATCGATTGGTGGCGGCCTACGACGACAGCGCGGGCGTCACCGCCCAGTTCAACCGCAACGTGTTGGCCGTGGTCAACCGCGAACTGGACGCCGATTTCGTGCTGGACGCCTTCGACCACGTCGCCAAGTGGAACACCGACGAGGAACGCATCGAGATGTGGTTGCGCGCCAACCACGCACAGCGCGTCCACGTGAAGGCACTCGAGTTGACCGTCGACTTCGAAGACGGCGAGGAGATGCTGACTGAGGTCTCGTGCAAGTTCCGCCCCGAGGGGGTGGCCGCCGAACTGGCCGACGCCGGCCTGCGCCGCACGCATTGGTGGACCGACGACGCGGGTGACTTCGCCCTGTCACTGGCGACGCTGTGACGTCCGAAGCGGGAAGCCTCGGCGAGCAGTGGCGGGCAGCCAGGCCTGCCGTCGCCGGCCTGCACCTCGACAGCGCGGCGTGCTCCCGGCAGAGCTTCGCGGTCATCGACGCCGCGGCGCAGCACGCCCGCCATGAAGCCGAGGTCGGCGGATACGTCGCCGCCGCAGCCGCCGCTCCGGTGCTCGACGCGGGCCGCGCAGCGATTGCGGCGCTCACCGGCTTGGAGAGCAGTGGTGTCGTCTTCACCACCGGCGCCAACAACGCGCTGGACCTCCTGCTGTCCAGCTGGCCCGGTGAGCGCACCGTCGCGTGCCTGCCCGGCGAGTACGGACCCAACCTTGCAGTCATGGCGGCCAACGGTTTTACGGTGCGCGCATTGCCTGTGGACGGCGATGGCCGGCTCGACGTCGACGCCGCGGGCCGCGCCCTCGCCGACGACCTTCCCGCGCTGGTACACCTGACGGCACTGGCCAGCCACCGAGGTGTCGCTCAACCGATGGCTGGGCTTGCAGAGGTCTGCCGGGATCTGAACCTGCCATTGGTGATCGATGCGGCGCAGGCGCTGGGACACCTCGATTGCGCGGTGACACCTTCGGCGATCTACAGCTCGTCGCGTAAATGGGTCGCCGGCCCGCGCGGAGTCGGGTTTCTGGCGGTGCGCGGCGATCTGGCCGATACGCTGCGGCCGCGGCTACCACCGCCGGAGTGGGGCTTGCCGTTGACAGTGATGGAAAGGCTGGAACAAGGCGAAGCCAATGTCGCTGCGCGCGTTGGCTATTCGGTTGCGCTCGGCGAGTATCTGGCCGCCGGGCCCAAGCGGATCGGTGAACGGCTGGCCGAGGTGGGCAGGATGACACGCGAGGCGCTGAGCGACGTCAAGGGTTGGCGGGTCGTCGAGGCGGTGGAGGAACCGACGGCGATCACCACGCTGGTGCCCGTCGACGGTGCGGACCCGCAACAGGTGCGCGCGCAACTGATCGCCGAGCACGCCATCGTCACCACCTATGCCGAAACTCTGCGGGCCCCTTTCGAGATGGCGTCGCCAGTGCTGCGGGCGTCGCCGCATGTCGACGTCACCGCCGAGGAACTCGGCCAGTTCGCCAAGGCGCTGGCCGCGGTCACCTAACCCTCTTTGTGCGCGGCGAGAAGGAAGCCAGGCATCTTGTCCCGGTCCTTGTCGTCCTTGTCAAAGGCCGGCATCGTGAAGGGTGCCTCGGCCGGAATCGCCACCGCCATCTTCGCGTGGATGAATGCGGGACGAATCTCGTCGATGGTCCAGTACTTCGACACCGCGTCGCGCAACTCGTCCTCCGTCACGGTGTGCGGGCCGAACCCTTCAGGGAAAGCACCCTTTTCGAACACCAGGATGTAGAGGACCGACCCCGGTGCCGCCGCCCGGTGCACGGCACGCAGGTAGGCGTCGCGCCCTTCGACCGGCAACGAGTGGAACAAGGTGCTGTCGATGATGGTGTTGAACCGCCCGTCGAATCCGGTGAACGACGTGATGTCGTCCTGGACGAACGTGGCGTTGGTCAAGCCGCGCTCGGTCGCGGCCTTGGTGGCGGCCGCGACGGCGGTCGGTGACAGGTCGATGCCGACGACGGTGTGACCAGCCGCCGCCAGCGCCAGCGACAACTCGGCGTATCCGCAGCCGGCGTCGAGCACGTCGCTGCGGACCTTGCCACTCTCGACCACTGCGGCCAGTTCGGGCTGCGGCTCGCCGATGTTCCACGGCGGCGGCCCTTCGAAGGGGCCGTGTTCCTGGTAGGCGTCGTCCCACTCCATCACGTCTTCTGCTGCCATGGCCCCAACCTACGCCGGGTTCCTGTGAGCGACGAAAGAGCCTGCTCTAGGCCGACTTTCGCACCAGCAGCGTGGCGTTGTAGGCGGTGAGGGCCGGTGCATCGTCGGGCGTCTGCGGATATGGGTCCAGCGATTTCAGCTCGACGATGTAGTCGCCTACCTGCACCGTCTGCTTGTTCTGCCCGGGTGCCGGGTTGGTGTTGAACTCGACGGTCGTCGATGGGCCCTGGGCCTGCTCCGCGACGACGGCGATGCGCGCCTGGCCGGTCCAGAAGCATTCGACCTGCGTGGGGCAGCGCGAATCCTCCAGCACGTCAGTGAAGCGCAGTCGCAGGTCAGTGCCGCGAACCGTGGCGGCCTGACCACCGTGCAGAACGAACTCCTGATCGAGGCCGGCCTCGATGGGGTCCGCCTGCGCCGGGTGGCTCTGACACCCCGCCAGGGCGAATACCAATGCCGCGAACACGACCCAGAATCTGGTCACGGTCCGTCCCAGGTGTGCACGGGCTCGTTGCTGTGCATGCGTTCACAGTAAATTCGCAGCATCTCGGCCAGTGCGTTCGGCCGGGACAGCCCGCGGTTCTGCAGCGCCTGCACGGTGGCGACCTGCCATGCGGATCCGTTGCGTCCGGTCTTCGCGCGGCCCTCGATGACGCCGAGGTAGCGGTCACGTACCTCGCCGGCGACCTCCCACCGCCGCAGTCCCTCGTCGGCCATTGGCAGCAACTGCCGCAGCACCAACTCGTCCGGCGTCACCTCGCCGAGGCCGGGCCAGTACAGTCGCGCACTCATTCCGTGCTGCGCGGATTCGGTGAAATTATGTTGTGCCGCAGCGAAACTCATCTTCGTCCACAGCGGCCGGTCATCCTCGGCCAGTGTCCGCAGTACGCCGTAATAGAACGCGGCGTTGGCCATCATGTCGACGACCGTCGGTCCCGCGGGCAGCACACGGTTCTCCACGCGCAGGTGGGGGCGGAGGACACCGTCCTGCTCGACGATGTCGTAGACCGGACGGTTCCACCGGTAGATGGTGCCGTTGTGCAGCCGCAGCTCGGAAAGCCGAGGCGTGCGGCCTTCGGCGAGTTCGCGCACGGGGTCCTCGTCGGACATCTCGGGCAGCAGCGACGGGAAGTAGCGGACGTTCTCCTCGAACAGGTCGAAGATCGAGGTGATCCATCGCTCGCCGAACCAGACCCGCGGGCGGACGCCCTGCGTCTTGAGCTCGTCGGGGCGGGTGTCGGTGGCCTGGGTGAACAGTTCGATACGGGTCTCCGCCCACAGCTGGTGGCCGTAGAAGTACGGCGAATTGGCGCCGAGCGCCAGCTGCGGCCCGGCCAGCACCTGGGCGGCGTTCCAATTGTGGGCGAAGTCAGCGGGGGACACCTGCAGGTGCAATTGCATGCTGGTGCACGCGGACTCCGGAGCGATCGACTCGGTCTGCAGGCTCAGCCGTTCCGGCCCGCTGATGTCGATCAGGATGTCTTCCCCGCGGGCGGTGAAGATCGAATCGTTGAGTGCCCGATAGCGCGTCGACTCGCTCATCCAGCGGCCCGTGAGATGCTCGGGCATCAGGGTCGGCAGGATGCCGATCATCACGATGTGCGCATCGTGCTCGTGGGCCTTGGCTTCGGCCGCGTTGAGGCTGGCTCGCACATCGGACTCGAGTTCGAGCGCCGCTCGACCGGGCAACCGGCGTGGCGGGACGTTGAATTCGATGTTGTAGGCACCTAGTTCGGTCTGGTACGCCGGGTCGGCGATCGCCTGCAGCACTTCGGAATTGGTCATGGCGGGCTGATAGGCGGAGTCGACGAGATTGCACTCGATCTCCATGCCGGTCAGCGGCCGCTCGAACTCGAAACTGGACTCCTTCAGCATGGTTTCGAAGACGTCGAGGCACTGCTGAACCTTGCGCCGATACTCGCGGCGGTGCGCGCGGGAGTACTCGGTGTCCTGCACTTCTTCGCCCACGGTCGAAGCCTATCGGCGGGTGGCCACCACGACCTGCGGATTCAACAGTCCGCCGCGTAACTCCACCTCGATCGTCGGGTCGGCGTATTCGGCCAGCGCGCGCAGCGCCGACGGACTGTAGGTGCGCAGCGAGCTGATGACCCCGTCGTGAATGAACGGAATGAACGGGGCGAATGGCAGCATCGTCGCGAGCCGGACGAGATGCAGCGGCGCCGGCGGTCGGGGCAGATCGATGATCACCAGCTTGTCGGCCGCGCGCGTGCCCTCC
This sequence comes from Mycobacterium barrassiae, assembly GCF_025822765.1. Taxonomy (GTDB): domain Bacteria; phylum Actinomycetota; class Actinomycetes; order Mycobacteriales; family Mycobacteriaceae; genus Mycobacterium; species Mycobacterium barrassiae. The sequence goes on from NZ_JACKUK010000044.1 coordinate 141,382, forward strand.
GCGAACACCCGCGCTGCCGTTGCCGGCGGCAGATGGTGAAACGACAGGACGAAGACCGCCACATCGAAGTGCCCGTCGGGTGTGTCGATGGCGACGGCGTCCATCTCCCGAATCGTGGCGCGCGGGTGCTCACCCAGATCGCTTGCGGCCATCGCCGCCACCGATGACGCGTCGATGTCGGTCACCGTCACATCGGCGGTGGGGTGCCACTCCAGCAGTTTTCGGGACAGACCGCCGTGTCCGGCGCCGAGCTCGAGGATCTTGGGGTCGGCGACGTCGGCGACCTCGTCCATCACGATCTGGGCGAAGCGCTCGGTGTTGCCGAAGAACTCGCCGGTCCGCTCGAGTGCCCTGATCACGCTGCGCTTGACGTCGTCCGCCACGTCGTCCCGGTCCAGGTATTCCAGCCGGTCGGTCTCCAACAGCCGGTCAAGGCACGACGCCTTGGGCCCGCCGCGGGGCATGCGGTCAATGTCGACTGCTTCGGGAGCCACGTGGACCATGATGGACGATTGCAGGGCCGTCCGGAGGGAGCACGTAGGTTGGCAGATCTTGGTGAGTTCATAGCCGCCATCGACCAGGGCACCACCAGCACCAGGTGCATGATCTTCGACCACGACGGCGCCGAGGTCGGGCGTCACCAGCTCGAACACGAACAGATCCTGCCCAAGGCCGGGTGGGTGGAGCACAACCCGGTCGAGATCACCGAACGCACCGCGTCGGTCATCCAGTCGGCGCTGAACAAGACCAACCTGTCGGCCACGGACCTGGCGGCGCTGGGCATCACCAACCAGCGCGAGACGTCGCTGGTGTGGAACCGTAAGACCGGACGGCCGTACTACAACGCGATCGTCTGGCAGGACACCCGCACCGACCGCATCGCCTCGGCGCTGGACCGCGACGACCGCGGTGATGTGATCCGGCGCAAGGCCGGACTGCCGCCCGCGACGTATTTCTCCGGCGGCAAGCTGCAGTGGATTCTGGAGAACGTCGACGGGGTGCGCGCCGACGCCGAAAAGGGCGACGCGATCTTCGGCACCGCCGACACCTGGGTGCTGTGGAACCTCACCGGCGGTGCACGCGGCGGTGTGCACGCCATCGATGTGACCAATGCCAGTCGCACCATGCTGATGAATCTCGAAACGCTGGACTGGGACGACGAACTGCTGTCGTTCTTCGGCATTCCGCGAAAGATGCTCCCGGAGATCAAGCCGTCGTCGTACCCGGAGTCGTTCGGCGTGACGCGTGACGACGGTCCGGTCGGCGGCCAGGTGCCGATCACGGGCATCCTCGGCGACCAGCAAGCCGCGATGGTGGGGCAGGTCTGCCTCGACGCGGGCGAGGCCAAGAACACCTACGGCACAGGCAATTTCCTGCTGCTCAACACCGGAGAGAAGATCGTCCGCTCGGAGAACGGATTGCTCACGACGGTGTGCTATCAGTTCGGTGACTCGAAACCCGTTTACGCCCTTGAGGGTTCGATCGCGGTCACCGGATCGGCCGTGCAGTGGCTCCGTGATCAGCTCGGCATCATCAGCGGTGCGTCGGAGAGCGAGGCGTTGGCGCGTCAGGTCGAGGACAACGGCGGCGTCTACTTCGTCCCCGCGTTCTCGGGACTCTTTGCGCCATACTGGCGTTCGGACGCGCGGGGCGCGATCGTCGGGCTGTCCCGGTTCAACACCAACGCGCACCTGGCGCGCGCGACGCTCGAGGCGATCTGCTACCAGAGCCGCGACGTCGTCGACGCGATGGAGGCGGACTCCGGTGTGCACATGGAGGTGCTCAAGGTCGACGGCGGTATCACGGCCAACGATCTGTGCATGCAGATCCAGGCCGACGTCCTCGGCGTCGACGTGATCAAGCCCGTCGTCGCCGAGACCACCGCGCTCGGCGCCGCCTACGCCGCGGGCCTCGCGGTCGGATTCTGGGAGAACCCCGACGACCTGCGGGCCAACTGGCAGGAGGACAAGCGCTGGACGCCGGCGTGGACCGACGAGCAGCGCGCCGCCGGATACGCCGGTTGGCAGAAGGCGGTGCAGCGCACCCTCGACTGGGTCGACGTTTCATAGCGATTTGTGTGCGTTTTCGCGCGCTCAGCGCTCGCGAACGCACACAAATCGCAATTATGCGGCCGCGTCGAGCTGGCGTTTGACGTCCTCGTCGAGCTCGATGTCGCGCACCGCGGTGTTCTCCTCGAGATGCGCCACCGACGACGTGCCGGGGATCAGCAGTACGTTGGGCGCGACGGACAGCGTCCACGCGAGCGCGATCTGCGCCGGTGTGCGGCCCAGCTTCTCCGCCTCGCTCTTGACGGCGGGATGACCGAGCACCGGGTTGTCGGACGTGAACGCCGAACCGAGCGGAAAGAACGGCACGAACGCGATGCCGTGTTCGATGCAGGCGTCCAGTACCGGCTGCGACGTTCGGTCGACGAGGTTGTAGGCGTTCTGCACGCACACGATCTCGGTGCGGTCCAACGCGATTCGCAGATGCTCGAGCGTAACGCTGCTCAACCCGATGCCGTCGATCAGCCCTTCGTCGCGGGCCTTGATCATCGCGGTGAGCTGACGGTCGAACAGTTCGCGGTTCACGGGACCCGGACGACTGGGATCGCCGTCCTCGTCGTGTATCCGCAGGTTCACCGCCGCGAGGCGATCGGTCTGCAGCGTCGCGAGGTTCTCCTCGATCCCGGCGCGCAGTTCGTCGGGCTGCTGGGCGGGCAGCCACTCTCCGGCGTCGCCGCGCTTGCCGCCGACCTTGCTCACCAACGCCAAGTCGGCGGGGTAGGGGTGCAGAGCTTCGCGGATCAGCTCGTTGGCCACATTCGGTCCATAGAACTGAGACGTGTCGATGTGGTTGATGCCCAACTCGATTACGCGCCGCAGCACCGCGATCACCTGGTCGTGATCGCGCGGCGGACCAAACACACCCGGTCCAGGGAGTTGCATGGCGCCGAAGCCGACGCGGCCGACATTGAACGAGCCCAGCGGGAAGGTTTGCATAGGTTTACCCATACCTGTCCGTACACGCTTCCCGCTGGGCTTATTCCGGATGATCGGCTATTCGGCCTCTCCGAGGATGTGGTAGATCTCGCGGCGGGCGTTGTTGATGATGTCGACGATGCGCTGCTGTTGGTCAGCCGATGCGGCGTGCGCGGACTGCGCGACGGCGCCCATCAATTGCCCGACGGCACTGCGCAGGCTGATGGCACCTGGATCGGCCCCCTCGGTGATCTCGTCCCACGGCGCCGTCTCGATCTTCTCGGCGGCGGCGCGGCCCTCCTCGGTGAGCTCGAAGAGTTTCTTGCTGCCCTCGGATTCGGTGGAGACGAGGAGGCCCTCGTCGACCAGCAGTTGCAGCGTCGGGTACACCGAGCCGGGGCTGGGCTTCCACAATTGCTGACTGCGTTCGTTGATCTCCTGGATCATCTCGTAGCCGTGCATCGGCCGATCGGTGAGCAGCTTGAGGATCGCGGCCCGCACGTCGCCGCGCCTGCCGCGTCCGCCGCCACGGGGTCCGCCGCGACGCCCGCCACGGGCGAAGCCGGGTCCGAACCCGAAGCCGGGGCCGAAACCGGGTCCGAAACCTGGGCCGAAGCCGCCAGGTCCGAAGCCACTGAAGCCGGCGTCGCCGCGGTGCTCGCGGATGTGGTCACGGAACTCGCGACGGGCTTGGCGACGGTGTTCGTGCAGCGCACGGCGGTTTTGCGGGCCGAATCCGGCGCCGAAGCCGAAGCCCTGGAACGGGCCGCCGGGTGGGGGTGTGAATGGGGTGTCCATGGTCGTGTCCTTGTTTTCGACAGGAGGCGCGATCTGCGCTTCCGATACGTTGACGATATATCGGAAACTATCGCGATGCAACGCCGATTATCAGTTGGCCACGGTGACGTCGACGGACAGGTACTCGCCGAGGGCGCGTGCCGCGGGCCAGTCGCCGGCGTGGACAGCCTTCTCGAGATCGTCGGCCAGCGGACTGTCGGCACCGAGTTCGGCGAGCCAAGCCGCGACGGTCGCGGCGATCGCGTGGGCAGGCACCTCGACCGTCAGCCCACCGCGCAGGCGTTGGGAGACGCGGTAGATGGTCGGGCGCTGCATACACGGGATTCGGAGCCGACGGGCCCGTGGATGCGTTCGGACTAGAGCGCTGACGAATCCAACTCGTCCGCCAGTCGAGCGGCGTTGGCGCGGTGGGTGTTCGGGCTGACCCCGTATGCCCGCTTGAATGCACTGCTCAACGCGAATGGTGTGCTGTACCCGACCTGGCGGGCGACCGCCCCGATGGTCACGTCGCTCGACCGCAACAGATCGGCGGCGACCGCGAGTCGCCAGCTCGTCAGGAACGCGATCGGCGGTTCGCCCACCTGCTCGGTGAACCTACGCGCGAAGACCGCGCGGGAACAGCCAACTGCCGCAGCCAGATTCGCCACTGTCCAGGGGTGCGCCGGATCGTTGTAGATCAGCGTCAACGCCGGGCCGACCACCGGGTCCTGTTCGGCGGTCCACCACGCGGGAGCGTTGCCGTCTCGGCCGAACCAGACCCGCAGCACCGCGATCAGCAGCACATCGAGCATCCGGTCCAGGTATGCCTCCTGGCCGGCGCCGTCGCAGCCGGCCTCACGAGCCAGCAGGTCCACCAAGGTCGGGTCCAATTCCTCAGCGCACACCACCAGCACTGTCGGCAGTACGTCCAGAAGCCGCGCGCTCACCTCACTGCGGCCCTCATATGCGCAGATCACCGATCGCATCGCTCCCGACCGGCTGTTGCCCCACGTTCGCACGCCAAGCGACAACTCGAATTTCAGTGTCTCACCCGCCAGCGTCGTGCAGCGGTTCCCGGGATGGATGACGGCCGTCGGTGCGGTCGCCGGGTCGTCGGCGAACACGTAGTGCTCGGTGCCCCGCGTCAAGGCGACGTCACCGGGGTGCAGCCAGGTGGCTCCCGCACTCTCGCCGACGATGACGGCGCTGCCGTGCGTCTGGCAGATCAACGTCAGCGGCGCATCGTCGCGGATGCTCAACGACCAGGGTGGATCCATCATCATTCGCAAGACGAAGGCGCCGCGTGCTCGCACACCGTCGAGCAGGCCGACCAGGGCGTCCACGACTTGAGCCTATCGTCGTGCGCAGCTCGATCAAGGTCGGTAACCGGCGAGAAAAAGCGCAACCCCGGCACGGACGTGACGGTCGACATCCATCCCTTCAAGCACTTGCGGTCCTCCGCAGAACAGCGCTTGGTCGATGCAGCGGCCCACGACGAGGAATGCGAAATGCTCTGCGGCAACAGCGGGTTCAGGGGCCGACAACAGACCGCGATCGTGCAGACGACCGATGCAATCGGCGAAGGCGGCGAGCACCCTCGCCGGAGCCTGGTCGTAATACAGCTGTGCCAGCTCGGGCACTCGATTCGCTTCGCCGACCACGAGCCTGCGCAATTGCACGACAGGCTCCGCCAACACCGCGCGCAGATACTCGCCGGCCAACGCGGTGAGGTCCGCTTCCAGATTGTCGGTGTCGGCCAGTTGCGCGATCCGACCGAGGAACGGTGTCACGGTGCTGCTCAAGGCCTCGTCCACGATCGCCAGCAGCAGTTCGTGTTTGTCGCCGAAGTGTTTGTACACCGTCTGCTTGGACACCTCAGCCGACGCGGCAACCTGGTCGACGCTGGTGCCCTGATAGCCATTGGCGAGGAAGAGCGCCTGACCCGCAGACAGGATGGTCGCGCGTTTCCGGGCAGAACGGCCGAGCGCCTGAGTCATACCGCCCCTTACTTCAGTACTGGACAGTCTAGTTCTACAGAAACTAGAGTACTGGACAGTCTAGTTTTGATCGGCGGAAGAGATGCCATGACCACGACGGAACGCCCCCCGTTACCTGTGCGGATCACCAAGTCCCTACTCGGCTACGGCGTCATCGCGGGTCCGATCTACATCGTCATCGCCGCAGCTCAGATGTTCACCAGGGACGGATATGACCCAACGAGGCACGCCGTCAGCCAACTGTCGAACGGCGACTTGGGTTGGGTTCAGATCGTCAACTTCCTGCTCACCGGCGCGATGACGATTGCGGCGGCGGTCGGAGTGCGACGTGCGCTCGGGCCGGGGCGCGTGTCCGCGTGGGCGTCCGGTCTGCTCGGTGCGTACGGCCTCGGCGTGTTCTGCGCGGGAATCTTCCGTGCCGACCCGTCTGATGGATTCCCTCCCGGCACGCCACCGGGTATGGGCGAGGTCAGCTGGCATGGGCTGGCCCACTTTGCAATCGCAGGTCTTGGCTTCCTCTGCCTCGTGGCGGCCTGCCTGGTGATGGGCACCTGGTTCGGACGGCGTAGCGAGGCCGGTTGGGCGTGGTACTCGCGGATCACCGGACTCGTGTTCTTGGCGAGCTTTCTGGCGCTGTCCTCCGGATCCGGCGGAGCCGCCGCGATTTTGGTGTTCACTGCGGCGGTCGTCGCGGTGTGGGTGTGGTTGTCGGCGGTGTCGGTGAAGCTCTACAGAACGATCGAATAAACCGCAGACGCATGCGTATGCGGTCAGGACGGCCGACGATGGACCGTCGATGTCGGTGGCGGTTGACTCCGAATCATGAACATCAGCCCCTTCGTGGTTCTCACCTCACTGGCCGCGCTGGCCGCGGCTGCCGCCGGCGGAATGATGTATGTCTTCTCGACATTCGTGATGCGGGGTCTGGACCGCACCGGTCCCGTCGAGGCGATCACGGCGATGCGCGGAATCAACGCCGTCGCGAATTCCAGTCCGGCATTCCTGCTGGCGTATTTCGGTGCGGCGGTCCTGGCGCTGGTCGTCGGCATCATGGCGGTGGTGCAGCTGGGGCAGCCGGGCAGCGGGTGGATCCTCGTGGGCGCGGTATTCGGAATCCTCGCGGCGATCATCACGATGGTGTTCAACGTGCCGCTCAACAACCACCTCGACTCCGTGGACCCGGCCGGAATCTCGGTTGCCGACGCGGCCCGGGAGTGGCAGGCGTACCTGTCCACGTGGACGGGGTGGAACCACGTTCGCGCCGCGACGAGCATCATCGCGGCGGCCTTGATGCTCGTCGGCCTCCGATACCGTTGAGGCCGACTACCTTTGGATCACCGAGACCGAGTTGTCCTGATAGTTGACGACCCAGGCGGTATGGGTGGACGGGTCGGCGGCGACGGTCTGCGGTCCTTCGCCCACATCGACGGTGTCGGTGACGGTCTGTGTCTGTGTGTCGATGACCGATACCGAGCCACTGCCGTTGTTGGTGACGTAGACGGTGTGCGAATCGGAGTCGACGGTCGCTGCGGTGGGTCGGTCACCCACGGCGATCGTCTCGACCACCGCGCCCTTGTCGAGGTCGACCACGGATACCGAATCATCGTCGGCGTTGGGCACGAACGCGGTATGGGTCGGCGGATCGATCGCCGCATCCCCTGGCCCCTTGCCGACGGGAATGGTCGCGACCACAGCGGATTTCGTGGGATCGACCACGGAGATCGATCCGCCGCCCCGGTTGGCCACATAGAGCAGGTGAGTTTCGGGATCGACGCCCATCTTGTCCGGAGAAGCGCCGACCGCGATCGTTGTGGTGACTTTCCGGGTCCTGGCATCGATCACCGAGACCGAATCATCTTGGGAGTTCGCGACATAGACGGTCTGGGTGTCGGAATCGACCTCGATGCCGTCGGGACCGTGGCCGACCTCTATCGTGCCGGCGATCGCGCCCGACGAGATGTCCACGACCGACACGGTGTTGCCACTCGTGACGTATGCGGTCTGAGTGCCCGGATCGACGGCGACGAATCCGGGTGACGGCGCGACTTTGATTGTGGAGATCCGGCTTTCGGCATCGAGGACATACAGCGAGTCGTCGCCGCTGCTGGTCACGTAGGCCCTGTTGGTGGTCTGATCCGACGCGACATCGGGCAACGGACCGGCGCCGACGTCGAATGTGGTCGCGACTCGGGGAGCGCCGAGGGGGCCTTCGCCCGATTCGCTTGCGCACGCGCTCAAGCCGAGAACAAGTACGCCCACCGCCAGCCCAACGCGGTCCACTACGGTCAAGGCTCCCCCTGGAGTGTCAGCTCGGCGGCGTAAATCCGCCGGGGTCGGGTGTGGGTGGCGGAAGCTGCTGTGGTGGCGGAACCTGCTGTGGCGGAGGCGGATACCCGGCGGGTTGGTTCACCGGCCACTGCGGCGCGACGGGGGCAGGCACGGGCTGCAGCCGCGCGAGTTCCCTGCGGTGACGTTCGGCCAGCACCGCGGCGAGTACGTATTGCGGGGGTGCACCGGGCGGCGGTGGCGGCGATATCTGGGCGACAATCTCGCCGGCGACCCGGTAGGCCATCTGGTCGCGGAGTTGTGGATCCAGTTGCGGTGCGCGGGAGAGGAATTGGCGGGCCAGCTCGGCCTGCTCGGGACGTAGTCCGGACAGCTGCAGAGTCGACGCCCACCACGCGAGCTGCGGTGGCATCGGCGGTGGTGGTGACAGTCGCGGCGCGCGCTCGCTGATGACCAACGTGCCTGCGAAGACGTCGCCGATCCGCTTTCCCTTCGAGGACACCAGGCTGCAGATGACCGCGGGCCCGCCGGTGAACATCCAGATCTCGATCACGCCGGCCAGCGCGCGAAACAACGCCTGACGAAAGCGTTCCGGGCCTCCGTCGTCGGAGACGACCCGTAGCCCCAGCGCCATCTTGCCCAACGAACGGCCGCGCGTGGCGGTCTCGAAGATCACCGGATACCCGACGATCGTCAGGACGGTGAAGATGATCACCACGGCCCCCGACAGCGCCGGATCGAACTGCGTGAGGGTGGCCGCCCACAGCACGATGCCCGCGATGTAGAGGATGAACACCACGGTGACGTCGATGATCGCCGACAGTGCGCGCACCGGAAGCTGGGCGATCTGGATATCCAGGACCACCGCGTCGCCGGTCACCACCGGTTCTTGCTGGCTGACCATTGGGCCAACGCTACTAGGATTCTCCAGGTGGATGTCGACGCGTTCGTGGTGGCGCATCGCCCGACGTGGGAACGGCTGGAGCAGCTGGTCAAGCGGCGCCGGAAGCTGACCGGCGCCGAGGTCGACGAGCTGGTCGATCTTTACCAGCGGGTGTCCACCCATCTGTCGATGGTGCGCAGCTCGTCCACCGACGCGGTCCTCATCGGACGACTGTCGGGTCTGGTGGCGCGGGCACGGTCGGTCGTGACGGGTGCGCACTCACCGCTGTGGAGCGAGTTCATCAGGTTCTGGACGGTGTCGTTCCCGGTGGTGGCGTACCGCGCGTGGCGTTGGTGGCTCGGGACGGCGATCGCGTTCTTCTTCGTCGCCGTGCTGATCGCCGTGTGGGTGGCGACCAACCAGGAAGTGCAGTCGGCCCTCAACACCCCAAGCGAGATCGAGCAATTGGTGAACCACGAGTTCGCCGAGTACTACAGCGAGAATCCCGCCGCATCGTTCGGCCTTCAGGTGTGGGTCAACAACTCCTGGGTGGCCGCACAATGCATCGCATTCGCCATCCTCGGCGGAATCCCCATCCCGTACATCCTCTTTCAGAACGCACTCAATCTCGGCGTCATTGCCGGCTTCATGTTCAACGCGGACAAGGCAGACGTCTTCCTCGGCCTACTCACACCGCACGGCCTCATCGAACTGACCGCGGTGTTTCTCGCCGCAGCGGTGGGCATGCGGGTCGGGTGGTCGGTGGTGTCGCCGGGCCACCGGCCCCGCACCCAGGTGCTCGCAGAGCAGGGCAGGGCCGTGGTCGCGGTGGCCGTCGGCCTGGTGGTGGTGCTGCTGGTGGCCGGATTGATCGAGTCGCTGGTGACGCCGTCGCCCCTGCCGACGTTCGTGCGCATCGCGATCGGCGTGGCTGCCGAGATCGCCTTCCTGACATACGTGATCTATTTCGGCCGCAGGGCCGCGGCCGCGGGTGAGACCGGCGATGTCAGCGACGCGCCGGATGTGGTGCCGACGCGTTAGAGCCGGCCGGTGGCCTTCATCGCGAGGTAGTGGTCCGCCAGGTCTGGCGCCAGTTCATCCGGCGGTGCGTCGACGACGTCGACGCCTGCGGCCCGCAGCCGCGATGCCATCGAGCGCCTGTCGTTGCGCGCACGTTCGGCCGCCGCCGCGTCGTAGACCTGCGCGGCGTCGGCGCGGCCCGCCGCCAGCGTCTGCACCCGAGGATCGGCGACGGCGGCAAGCAGCACCTGATGTTTGGCGGACAGTTGGGGCAGCACCGCCATCAGACCCTCGTCGAGTGCTGACGCGTTCAGGTCGGTGAGCAGCACCACCAGCGCGCGTCGGCGGACGCGACGCTGGATCGCGGCGACCATCGCCCTGGCGTCGGATTCGATCAGGGCCGGTTCCAGCGGCGCCATCGCGGTGACCAGCTGCGCGAGAAGTTCGGTGCGCGAGGCGTTGAACACGCCCGCGCGGGTGACGCGGTCGTGGGCGAGGAAGTCGACGTGGTCGCCCGCACGCGCCGCCAGCGCCGCCAACAGAAGCGCAGCGTCCATGGACCAGTCCAGCCGCGGCCACCCACCGGGGTCGTTGGCGGTGGGATCGACGCCGACGCGGCCTGCCGACGTGCGACCGGTGTCCAGGACGATCACCACCCGGCGGTCCCGCTCCGGTCGCCACGTCCGCACGACAACGTCGGCGCGACGGGCGGTGGCACGCCAGTCGATCGATCGGACGTCGTCGCCGATGACGTACTCGCGCAACGAATCGAACTCGGTGCCCTGACCGCGGATCAGGACCGGCGTATTGCCTTCCAGCTCACGAAGTCTGGCGAGTCGGGAGGGCAGGTGTTTGCGAGACAGGAACGGCGGCAGGATGCGGATCTCCCACGGCACCCGGTGTGAGCTCTGTCGTCCGGCCAGGCCCAACGGGCCGACCGACCGGGCCGTCACCAACGCCGACCTCTGGTCGCCCCTGCGTACCGGCCGCAGCCTGGTGACAAATTGAACCTGTTGTCCCGGCGCGATATTCACGGTGTGCATTCGGGGCTCGGCGCGTGCGCTCGGTGACCACGCGTCGCGGACCATACCGTGAAAGCGCCGCCGCCCGGGATTCGTCACCGCCAGCACAGCGTCGACGGACTGGCCCAGCCTGGCCGCGGTGTCGCCGGAGCGGGTAAAGACCAACTGGCGCGTGCTTGCGGCCAGGGCGACGTCGAGCGCCACCGCGGCGGCGAGCGCGCTCAGCAGAACCACGAATGCGATCGCCGGCCACGGCGAGAACGCGACCGGCAGCACCCCGAGGAGCGCCACCAGCCCGGCGCGGCCGGTGAGGATCACTAGCGTGGCACCGGCACGGCCGAGAGGATGCCGTCCAGCACTCCGTCGGGATTGGCGCCTTCGAGTTCGGCCTCCGGCCGCAGCTGGATTCGGTGTCGCAACGTGGGCCGCGCCATCGCCTTGACGTCGTCGGGGGTGACGTAGTTCCGGCCCGACAGCCAGGCCCAGCATCGGGCCGTGGCGAGCAGTGCGGTCGCTCCGCGCGGTGACACGCCGAGCTGCAGCGACGGGGAATGCCTTGTGGCACCGGCGATATCGACGATGTAACCGAGGACCTCATCGGCGACGAGCACCTGCTGCACGGCGGCGCGTCCTGCGGCCAGTTCGGCGGGCCCGGCGACGGGACGCACCGCGGACAGGTCGCGCGGGTCGAACCCGTGTGCGTGTCGATGAAGGACCGCGATCTCCTGGTCCCGCGGCGGCAGCGGAACGTTGAGCTTCAGCAGGAACCGGTCGAGCTGCGCTTCCGGTAGCTGATAGGTGCCCTCGTATTCGATCGGGTTCTGCGTCGCGGCGACGATGAACGGGTCAGGCAGCTTGCGCGCCTCACCCTCGACGCTCACCTGCCGTTCCTCCATGGCCTCCAGCAGCGCGGCCTGGGTTTTGGGCGGTGTCCGGTTGATCTCGTCGGCCAGCAGCAGATTGGTGAACACCGGCCCGGAGCGGAACTCGAATTCGGCTGTGCGGGCGTCGTAGACGAGCGAACCGGTGACGTCGCCGGGCATCAGATCGGGGGTGAACTGGACCCGTTTGAAATCCAGTTGCAGCGCGGCGGCGAGGGTGCGCACCAACAGCGTCTTGGCGACACCCGGCACGCCCTCCAGCAGCACGTGGCCGCGGCACAGCAGTGCGATCACCAGCCCGCTGACCACCGCGTCCTGACCGACGACCGCCTTGCCGATCTCGGTGCGCAGCGACAGCAGCGCTTGTCGTGCCGAATCGCCCGGCGCCGTGGCACTTTGACCTGGGTATGGCTGCGTCACGATTGTGCGACCTGCCTTTCGATGTTGTCGAGTTCACGAGCGAGGTTGACCAAATCGTCGTCGCTTTGCGGCGGTGGGCCGAACAGCGTGTGCGCCAACGTCTCTGGGCTGGTACCAGCGCGCTGCGCGATCGCAGATACGATCGCCGGCGGTGCGGCGTTGTTGGCGAGGCCGAGGCGCGGCAACATCCGCTGAAGCGCGGCGGTGCGCAACGCGTCCGCGGCGCGGTCCCGGGCTCGGCGCGAACGGTACAGCCTGCCGCGGCCTTCGACGGTCTCCGATGCGCGCACCACGACCGGCATTCGTTCTGCGACAAGGGGACCGAGGCGCCTGCCCTTCCACAGCGCGACGAGCGCGATGGCCACACACAGCTGGAAGATGATCCATTTCACCGCAGGAGGAATCAGATCGCCGATCTCGACGCCGGAGTCGGAATAGCCTTCGCGCTGCTGCGGCGCGTACCAGATCACTCGCGGGTGAGTGCCCGCAAGGTTCAAGGCCAATGCGGCGTTGCCCGCCGCCAGGAGTCCGCCGTTCGTCATGAAGTCGGAGCTGCCGACGACCGTGATCGTGCGCCCGTCGTCGGAGTACCGAACCAGCGCTCCGCCATAGCAGCTGGTGATCGGAAAATCGTCGGCGGACATGAACTTGTCGCTCATGCCCAACTGAACGTCGCCGGCCCGGATGGCCTCCCGCAGGTCGCAGCCGGGGTCGGCACCGCCGAAGGGCACCGCTCCGGCGAGACGAACGCGAGGTGCCAGCGCCTCACGCGTCGCCGATGTCGGTGACACCAGGAGGCGGTCGCCGGGCAGGTCGGTCAGCCTGTGTAACACGTCTTCGTCGAGCAGCTGGAACGTCTGCAGCACCGCGATGAGTGTGTCCGGCCGAGCGGCACGTTCGGCGGTGGCGATGTCCGGTGCCTCGATGACCTCGACGCCGCCCTCGCGGAGCAGGGTCACCAGGGCGCGGGCGCCGTCCGGAGAGGTGGACGTCGGATCCATGGGGCCGCCGGGCCGAGGCGCGGTGAGATAGGTGCTCAGGGCGGCGATGCCGACGACGACGACGAGCGCCAACAGCACCCATCGCACCACGCTCCACCGTTGCCGCAACGGGGTGCCGACAGCCGTATCGGTCATCGCACCTCCGCCCAACCGGCAGGTGACGCGGTGGCTGCGGTGGCATCCGCCGTTGCCTGCGTCCGGAAGCGCAGGTGATCGTCGAGGTCGGCGATCATCCGGTAGGCGGACTCCGTCCCCGGCCTCTCGCCATACGTCACGTCGTTGAAAGCGGTTGCCGCCTGGGTCAGTTCGGCGGAAAGGGCCGGCAGTGCCTTTCCGGCGTCGCGTGCGAGTTCGGTGGCCGTGCGGCCGGGGACGGCGTCGAGCACGCCGGTGTCCTCCAGCTGGCGAGCGACGGCTCGCAGCCGGTGCCGGATGGCCGCGGCCCAATTGCCCACGGCGGCAAGTTGTTCGGCGGTGGCCCGGTGCTCGTCGGCGCTGAGGTCGTTGTCGCCGAACAGTGCGTACGTGGTGCCCCGATTGGTCCGCATCGTGCGCCGCGCTATCCGAATCGCGACGACGACCGCGACCACGAGCAGGATCAGCAGGATCGAGAGCGTGAACCAGCCGCCGGGAAATGTCGAGCCCGCGCTGGCCAGCCGGTACACCAGCTCGTTGATCCACTCGACGAGACGTTCGGTCAGGGAAGGCTTGGGGTAGATGGGTTTCTGCAGTTCGCGTTGCGCGGCTTCGTGAGCGGCATCGCTGTCGATGTCTATCGTCGGCACGTCAGGCTTGGCGGGTCAGCCACAGATGGTCAGTGGAGTCGGACGGTGAGGCGGGACCGTATGCGGCACCGGTCTGCAGCACGAGATCGAATGCCTCGGAACGGATCCGGCGGTCGGTATAGAGCAGGACGGCGACACCTGCGCTGAACGGGGCGGTGATGATCTGCGCGATGACACCGCCCACCGACAGCAGGACGAATGCCAACAACGTCATCGCCGTGGACGAGGCCGCCATCAGCAGGAGCTGACCGCTCAGGCTGAACGGCATCGTCACCGCGCCTGCGACGAACTGAACCGCGATCGTCGCGAGAAGCAGGATGCCGAAGACCCGCCAGAAGTCGTTCTTCACCAACCGGAACGAGCGGGCGATCGCGGCGAAGACGCCGAGGCGCTCCAGCACGATGAGCGGAGGTGCGAAAGCCAGGTTCACCCACACGTAGATGAGCCCGGCCACCAGGGCCAGACCCAGCGGGAGCCCGACGATGACGGCAGCGGTGCCGTTGACCGCGGCTCCGATGGCGAAGACGAGGCCGACCACCACGACGATCGCGACGGCGATACCAAGACCCTCGAGAACGGCCAGGCCGATCAGTGCCCAGATCCGCCCTTTGAGCCGTTGCCACGCTTCACCGATGGTGATGCCTGCGCCGAACACGGATCGTCCGACGACGACGGTGAGCATCCCGCTCAGCAGGATCGCGGTGAACCAGGTCGCCACGCCGCCGGCGATGCTCGACAGCGACGAGCCGATCAGGGCGCCGGTCGACACCTCTTCCCCGGAGAACGACTGGGCGAGCGCTCCGGTCGCTGCGAGCGGGCCGACCGAGAGCACCAGCGCCAGGAGCTGCGTCGCGACGACGACGATGGTGGTGAAGCCCAGCGTCGCTTTCGGGTTGGCGCGTATGTAGGCGACCGCGCCGTTGAAGATGTCCGACAGAGTCAGCGGTCGCAGCGGGATGACGCCGGGCTTGAGCGCGGGCGGCATCGGCGGTGGGCCGTATCCGTAGCCGGGCGGCGGGTATCCCGGCGGGGGCCCGTAGCCCGGTGGCGGAGGATAGCCGGGCGGTGGTCCGTAACCAGGGGGTGGTCCGTAACCGGGCGGTGGTCCGTAACCAGGGGGCGGATAGCCGGGCGGAAGTGTGTACCCCGGCGGTGCATAGCCAGGTGGCGGATAGCCCGGGGGCGGCGGCCCGGCCATACCGGGTTTGCCGGCCTCGGTGCTCATGGCCACCATCCTGTCGATCATGATGAGAATTGACAACGTTCTCGCACCACCCTGCCAGCCGCGACATCCCCGTTACGGTGGCGGTATGTCGACCGAGATCACAGTGCGCGGTTCGTTCTCCGCGTTTCGTCCCGCCGAACGCGGCACCGTCCACGCGAGCGTCTCCTATGAGGGTCCGGGGATGGAGGCGGTCTACGCCGCTGTGGCCAGTGACTTGGCGGTGCTGAAGGACTCGATCGCCGCCCTCAAGGAACAGGGCGCTGTGACCTGGTGGTCGGCGGATCAACTGCGCACCTGGTCGAACCGGCCGTGGAACGACAAAGGCAAGCAGCTTCCGCTGGTGCACCACGCGGCCGTCGGCGTCGAGGTGAAGTTTCGGGACTTCGCCGCGCTCTCGGAGTGGGTCGGTCAACGAATCGCCGACATGGAAGGTTTTCGGGTGTCGCAGGTCAGGTGGGCGCTGACCGATGAGCAACGGAAGTCGCTGCTCGCCGAGGTGCGCACCCGCGCGGTTCAGGATGCGGTGACCCGAGCACAGCAGTACGCCGATGCGCTCGGCCTCGGCACGGTCGCTCCGGTAGCCATCGCCGACGCGGGGATGCTGAACACCCGCCCGGAGGCCGGAGCCCAGGGCGAGCACATGCGGCTGATGGCGGCGCCTGCCGCGGCCCCGGTCGCTGAATTCGTGCCCGAGCACATCGAGGTGTCGGCGACGGTCGACGGGCGATTCATCGCGGGTCCGACAGCAGGCGGTGCGGCGTAGGTTTGCGGCATGCCTGAAAAGCCAGAACTCAAGGATCGGCTGCGCGCAGACCTCACCGCGGCGATGAAGTCGCAGGACAAGCTGCGGACGGCAACGCTGCGGATGCTGCTCGCAGCGATCCAGACCGAGGAAGTGGCAGGCAAGGGTCAGCGAGAGCTGTCCGACGCCGACGTGATCAAAGTGCTGTCCAGGGAAGCCAGAAAGCGGGCGGAGGCGGCGGAGATCTACACGCAGAACGGCCGCGGTGAGCTGGCCGCCAACGAGCACGCCGAGGCACGCGTCATCGATGAATACCTGCCCGCCCCGCTGAGCGAGGCCGAAGTCGCCGATGTGGTCGACACCGCGATCGCCCAGGTGGCCGAGGAAATCGGCGAGCGGCCGGGCATGAAGCAGATGGGGCAGGTGATGAAGGTCGCCACCGCGATCGCCGCAGGTAAGGCCGACGGAGCCCGGCTGTCTGCGGCCGTCAAAGCCAGGCTGTAGCCGTTTCGGCAACTGGTACCCGGGTACCCGAGCGCCATGACGCGTTTCGGCTACACCCTCATGACCGAGCAGAGCGGTCCTAAAGAACTTGTCCGTTATGCCGTTTCGGCGGAGCACGTGGGTTTCGACTTCGAAGTCTCGTCCGATCACTACTTTCCCTGGCTGTCGTCACAAGGGCACGCCCCGTACGCGTGGTCGGTGCTCGGGGCGGTCGCGCACGCGACCGAACATGTCGAGCTGCTCACCTACGTCACCTGCCCGACGATGCGCTATCACCCTGCGGTCGTGGCGCAGAAGGCCGCCACCATGCAGATCCTCGCGGACGGCCGCTTCACTCTGGGGCTGGGCAGCGGCGAGAACCTGAACGAGCACGTCGTCGGCAAGAGATGGCCGACGGTGGCCCGACGCCAGGAGATGTTGCGCGAGGCCATCCAGATCATCCGCGAGTTGTTCACCGGCGAACTGGTCGACTGGAAGGGCGAGCATTTCGAAGTCGACTCCGCCCGCCTCTGGGACCTTCCGGAGACGCCGGTCGCCATCGCCACCGCGGTTTCGGGTGAGCGGTCGGTGGAGACGTTCGCACCGCTGTCGGACCATTTGATCGCCGTGGAGCCGAACAAGGATCTCGTCGACGCATGGCACGACGCCAGGCGTGCGACGGGGCTACCGGGTGAGGTCCGAGTCATCGGTCAGATCCCCATCTGCTGGGATCCCGACCGCGATGCCGCCGTCGCCAGGGCACATGACCAGTTCCGCTGGTTCGCAGGGGGCTGGGCGGTCAACGCCGATCTGCCCACGACAGCCGGTTTCGACGGTGCGACACAGTTCGTGCGGTCCGAGGACGTTGCCGAATCCATCCCGTGCGGACCGGATCTCGACGCGATCGTCGATGCGGTGCGCGAGTACTGGGAGGCCGGATTCACCGACATCGCCCTCGTGCAGGTCGGCGACGAGGGCCAGGATCTGTTCCTCAAAGAAGCGGCGGGACCACTGTTGGAAAAGCTGAGAAGCGAATCGCACTGAAAGGCGAATCATGCCCAAAGGCAAGGGAATTTACGACGACGAGCCGAACAAGGACTCGGACAAGAAGGGTGGCCGGCCCGGCCCGACCGACCAAGGCAAGGAAGGCGGTATGGCGACTCGGGAGAACGCGCCGGACGTCGCCGAGACCGGGAGCGAACCCACGGCCTGACCGCTACTGCGCGTCACGTCCTTCCCGGCTGCGCCGGTAGGCGGCACGTCGAAAATCGGCAAGCCAGCGGGGGACCAGTTGCACGTCGCAATCACTGTGCAGTGCAGGGTCGAACGCGATGTCGTCGCGGCTGGGATCGACGTGCCGTAGCGTCAGCCGGGCCAGCGGACGGAACTCGCCGCGTCCTGGTGCCTGCTCGATGTCGAATTGGATTCCTCGGGAATCGATTTCAGTCTCAATGGTGTCGAGCGCGAGGCCGTCGGCGCCGATGTCGGACGAGAGCCGTGCCCGCACCCACCACACGCGGCCGCGGTATCGCAACGGCATCAGGCTGGAAAGCGTGGCACCGCACCATGATGTGGCCGGCGCAAGGATGACGCGGCTACCACCGAAGGTGGATGCCAGCAGTACATCCCAGGGTCCGCATGAGCTCAGATCCTGCGGCGGCGGGATGCGGAACGCCAACCCTAGGACGTCGGGCCCACCGCCGGGCACTCCGACGCCCTTGGACACCCGCGCGATGACGTCGCAAGACCTCATCGGCAGACCGTCGCTGTCGACTGCGGTGCGTTCCAGAACACCGTTTGCGAGCACGCCGGCGGGATGGAAGAGGCGACTGCCGCGCACCGCGGCGCCGAGCCTCACGGGCAACGCTGTTACATCGGAAACCTGCACAGATCCGGAGTGCCCAATACGAACGCGCCGTAAAACCGCGTGCGGGAGTTTAACCAGCCGAATACGGGGCATTAATCCACGGCACTGCTGCGAAGTGGCAGCAGCACTTGTCGAAAGGTCTATGTGTGACAACCGCTTACACCGACGCAGATAATGTGATCGCGTCGGCGGGCGTCTACGCCCCGCAGGAAGACACCCAATTCCTCGTCGATGTGATTGAGAAGACCGGGCTGGCCGTCGGCCGCCGGGTCGCAGATTTGTGCACCGGTAGTGGTGCGGTCGCGATCGCCGCGGCGGAGCAGGGAGCGTTACAGGTCACGGCATTCGACGTGTGTCCGCGCTCCGTCCGGTGTGCGCGAATGAACGCCTTGCGCGCTGGCGTTGACTTGGATGTTCGCCTCGGCTCGTGGGCCCGCGCTGCGGAGTTCGGCCCGTTCGACCTCATTGTCAGTAATCCGCCCTATGTCCCGCACGATCCCGACGCCGGATGTGCCCCGCTGTCGGCGGACGTTGGACCGGCGCGGGCATGGGATGCGGGCCGTGACGGCCGTCTCGTCCTGGATCCGATGTGCGCCGAGGTACCTGATCTACTGGCTCCCGGTGGCACCTTTCTAGTGGTGCACTCCGAATTCGCGGTCCCGCGTCAGACGCTGGCTGCGTTGGCCGAGGCCGGTCTGGACGCGGAAATCGTGGCATACCAATGGATTCCGTTCGGCCCCGTGTTGACGTCGCGAGCAGGGTGGCTGGAGGAGACCGGCAGGCTCGAGCCTGGCCGACGCGAGGAAGAACTCGTGGTGATCAGGGCGGAGAGGCCATGACCGATACGCAGATGCGCACCGTGCGGATCGTCCCCGCCGGGCCTTTGATGGTGGAAGGCCCGGTGCGCATCGAAATGCCCGACGGCAGCACCGTGGAATCCGACCGGTTCATGGTCGCCATCTGCACGTGTCGTCGCAGCAAGGACTATCCGATGTGCGACACCAGCCACCGCTGCCGTCCGCGCAGCAAGTCGTCAGCTCAGCGGGCGACGTAACGACGAGCGGTCCGCCGTCCAGCACTCCATCAGACGATCCGCCAAGCGCTCCTCGACGAGGTCGCGCGCCCTGATTCCGAACACGACGTCCGCCTCCAGATGCGGTTCGCGGGCGACGAGCTCGCCGACGACGTCGGTGCGCACCACTTGTTCGTGCACGGCATCCGCCACGACGTGCTCCGCGTAGAACGTCACACACGGGTCGGGGGCGTTCATCCGGCGCAGCGCGTCCACCAGCCTCCGTGAGCCAGGCGAGGACGTGATCTCCGTCGACGCGAAATGACCGATCGCTGCACCGCGCAGCTCGCGGTGCAGCCCGAACAACGACATCAGGTTGACCGACGCCAACGCCTCGGCCGGAACGTAGTCGAGATAGCCCAGGTAGGAGGCATCCAAACCGGCGGCGTCCATCAGCTCGGCGTACAAGTGCTGGTGGACCTGATCGCTGCGCCCGCCGCCGAACTCGTCGAACTCGACCGCAACGAATGCCGCCTTCGCCGGCCCGTTGAGGCGGGGAATCGCCCACGCGTGCGGGTCACCTTCCTTGAGGTGATAGAGCGAGCGGTGCACGAAGTACTCCTGCATCTGTTCCCAGGAGCCGTGATCGCGCAGGAAGTAGGAGGGACCTGTCCCGTCTGCGGGCTCGCGCGAGATGGCGTCCATTTCCGCTTCTGCGGTGTCATCTGGGGTGATGTCGCCGAGGTCGCGCTGCACGGCAGCCAGGAACGTGTCCTCGAGGCGTCCGCGCAAATGCAGGAGCGACGGATTCCATTCCCAGCGGGGATTGACCGAGGCAAATCCGCGGTAGTGCAACTCGTAGCAGACGTACAGCGCGAGTTGCAGGTCCAGTCCGTAGGGATCCGCCTCGGAGATGGGAACGTCGATAGGGCGCGAATGCAGGCCTGGCCGCTGACGCGCGAGGGTGTCCAGGATCATCGCTGACACGGGACCGACGGCGTGCGGCAGGGCGGGTTCGATCAAAGTCGACGGCAAAGTCACAGGTCATAAATGCCCGACCTGATAGCGCGTCAAACTAGTCAGCGAGAATTTCGCCCGCTTATTTGGCGGTGACTTCCTTCGTCGTGCGCCGCCGTCTGACGGCCGATCCGACCTTGGTGAGGAGGATCTCCAAGCGAGTCATCCCGATTCGGGAGACCGACTCGACGATGGGGTAAGCACTGGCCGGTGCGATACGCGAGAGTTTGTCGAACATGAAGGCATCGGGTCCGATCAGGATCCGCGCCTTACCCTGCTCCACACCGCGGTGGATGACCTCGGCGGCCTTGTCCGGTTCGGTCATCGTGATCGCCGCGAACTGTTCGGCCATCTCGTCCTTGCTGGGACCGTTGGGGTCCACCTTGACCCGCGAGTTCCGGACGATGTTGGTGTTGACCCCGCCGGGATGCACGGTGATGGCCGTGACGCCGGTGCCCCGCAACTCGTGACGCAGCGAATCGGTGTAGCCGCGTACCGCGAACTTCGCTGAGCAGTAAGCACTTTGGTTTGGCACCGCCATCAGGCCGTAGACGCTGGAGGTGTTGACGATAGCGCCGTCGCCCTGCTCGACGAGGATGGGCAGAAAGGCCCGGGTTCCGTTGATGACACCACCGAAGTTGATGTCCCACAGCCACTGGTCGTCCTCCGGCGCCCCGTCGAGCACGGTGCCGGCGACCGCCACGCCGGCGTTGTTGAACACGGCAGCGATCGGGGTCGGCGCCCATTCGCGGACCTCGGCGGCGAACTCGCGCTGCGCTTGGGCGTCACGGACGTCGAGCACGCGCAGCAGGGTGGGCCCGTTCAGCAAGTCGGCGGTCTCCTTCAGGCCGGCCTCATCGATGTCGGCGATGGCGACGGCGCAGCCGTGTGAGGACAGACGTCGCGCCAGAGCGCGGCCGATACCGGATGCCGCTCCGGTGATGACGACGGTACGGCCGCTGATCGTGCGCTTGGACTTGCTCATACTTGCTGTTCCTGGCCTTACGTGTGGTAGCGGGGGTCCGATGGATTCTTGACAGCGTAACTGGTCGCTGCGCCCGCGGGTCTGGCCAACTTCGTCCATCGGTATCCAGAGCACCGCGGGTCACCGGCTGGTGTGGTCAAGTGTGCCGAAATCGCAGAAAGCCCTCACCGGTCGAACCGGTAAGGGCTTTCCAGCTGCGGAGTCGGGGTGGCGGGATTCGAACCCACGACCTCTTCGTCCCGAACCATGCCACCAGGGCGTTTGATGGAGGCAGTTCTGTTGGCTGCGTGAGATTCCCAAGCTCAAGCGTGTTGGCGGTGTTGGCCGACGCTGATTGGTGATACTCCTACTGCGGACCAACTGCGGACCGATCTGTGCGCTCTGTACGTCTCTACCAATGAGCAAGGACACTCAGGAAGGCTGATGACGACCGGGGGGAACACCGAAGGCGGTTGGATCCGCAAGACCGGTCGCTGGGTGTGGAGCGTCGCGGTCAAGTCGCGGCGGATTCTCCTGGGGGCGCGATTTCCGACATGGATGAGGGAATGCCCCGACTGGGTCGCAGGTGCGCTCACGATCGGGACCGGCTTCACCGGCATCTTCACCGGCCTCAGCTCCGGCACGGCGCGTGTCATCTGGATCATCGGCACGGCCGTTATGGCATTCTGGGCGATCCTGCTCGCCGCGGCGCGCGACATCCAGCGGCGAAGCACACGCGCCATCATCGAGAAGGTAAGTGGAAGGCACCGCGCGCATCTCGAGAACCTTCTGGGCAACCAGCTGCACAGCTTGATACAGCTGGTCGCTGAAGCGATCGCCACGGAAAATCGCCAAGCACGCTGTGCACTCGCGCAAGCCTCGCGAGCGGCCTTGATCTCCGCTGCTGCCAACCTTGTGGGGCAGAGTGCAGCCGGCACCCGCGCGAACCTCTTCCGACTCTCCGACGATGGGACGGAGATGCGTCTTGCACCCGGCGGGTTCGCTGGGCGCGGCACGCGATCCAGTCGCGTCTTTCAAGCTGGCGACAAGACATTCGACCTCGCCCTGGTCGAGCAAGGACGGTTCGTTCACTCAGCAAAGGATGAATTGGTGGGTGCGGAACGCGATGTCCCCTATGAAACGTTCATCACCTATCCGGTATCAGTTGGTCGAGAACGCCTCCACGGGGTACTCACGGTAGACAGTCTTCATACCGGTGATCTCGAGAAGAAGCGTGACCAGCCTGTGATGGCAGTAATATCGGCACTCATCGCCGCGACATACGAATGCGAGAAGTACCAGGATGCGCCGGAATAGTCGGTGGGCTGAGTACGCTGATATTTGCGGGAGTTCGCAGCAAAGAGGGGAGGCAGTCATGAAGGATAGTACTGAGCAGGTGTTTGACGCCCGGGACGCCGAGGCGATCAAGCTGCTGAAGACTGACCCCGACAAGTATTTCGCACAGACAAAGCAGCGTCTTCCCTTTGGGTTCACGACACAAGATGAGCACGACGAGGCGTAGATCTACGCTCTCCGCATAGCGGCTCGTGTGGCGCACACAAGCGAGATCTTCCTCTGGCGCCTTGGTGCCTCCAACCACCCGCGCAGGCGGCGTTGCCTCGCTGATGAGGCCGCGCGGCGCCTGAGCCAGCCAGGTCGATGAGGTCACTCATGATTCTCCGCTTCCGACTGTGCGGCGGCTCATTGATCGGACGCGCGATCGTGGCCGTTTAGGGCAGCGGTTCACGCTGGTTCATTTTGGGCCCAGACGTGTTCGCAGCTTCGGCAGATCCGCACCACGCCCGCCTCGGGATGGTCGATCGCGGGTTCGGTGTCCGCGGCACCCCCCGCGGAGTCCTGCGGCTCGGACTTAAACCAGCTCGACACGTCCCACCAGGACGTGTCCGACGTCTTCAACCCCTCGGTTTGGCCAGGTCGGTCCGCAGCGTCACTGTCCGCGTCTGCAAACCAGCCGACGACCGAGTCCCACCACGACTTGTCGTCGGTGCGGATCGCTTTCCCCACCGCGGGCTCGGGCGGGGCGGGCCGAACTGGGGCGCGCAGGTCGTGGGTGTCGTACGCCCCGCAGTGCGGACACGCGCACACCAGCTCGAAGCCGTGAGTGGGCGGCAGCGTCGCGAAACCGATCTGTTTGGGACGCCTCTGCTTTGCGGGATTCGCCAGCTTCTGCGGCGAAGTTGCCTGGGCCCCTTGCGGTTTGGTTCCGTTGGTACGTGTCGCCGCCCGTGCGGTGCGTGCGGGCGGTTTCGCGGTTGATGGTGTGCCGGGGCCTTTGACCGGTACCACTGGGGCGTGGCGGCGTTGCAGGTCCTCAAGTTTCCGGGGCTCCTCCTGCGCCACAGCCCGTTGCTGGATGCTCGTACGTACGGCGTCGACGATCCACGCGATCGCCACGGCCGTGAGGAAGAGCAAGACCACTGCGACCGCGATGAGTACCAGAATGAGCTTCAAGTCAGTGCCACCCGCCTAGGTCTCGCCATCGTAGGACGGCGGTGTGACGAGTTCGTATGGAGGCGGCGCATGGTCGCGATGATTCACCCGTGGGGCGATGACTCCAGCGCCGACGGCTCCTCGGAGTCGGGCGGTGGTGGCGTCCACTTCTTGGGTCGGATGCCGCGAATCTTCCGCGACACCAAGTACGCGCCCAAACCGGCGACACCCGCCACCACCGCGGGCGCGGCCGCCACCGCAACGGTTCCGGCGACCATCCCGCCGCCGACGACACCGCCAATGGCGGCCAGACCGCTGGTAATGCCTGCGGCGCTCATGCCGGTGACCCCCGCCGTCGCGATCGCCGCCATTCCGCCCGCGCCGGCTGCGCCGGCGCCCGCTATGGATGCGAGGCGTCCGTCTCGACGGGCGTCGTTCTCGTCCTTGGGCAGCGTCTTGTCGCCGCGCAGGCCAACCTGCACCGCGCCCACCGATACGACCGCTGGCGCGAGCGCCAGGACGAGCGGTCCGGCCGCGGCGCCCGCACCGACCAGTGAGCCCGCGCTTGCCAGGCCCGACATAACCCCCGCACCGCTCACTCCGGCCACGGATCCGACCGCCGACACGACCGCTGCCGTCGTGCCGAGTGAGGTCGTCGCGGCCGCCCCCGACGAGGTCAGCGAACTCACCATCCGCACCTGCTGGCTCGCGATTCGGCCCGTGCAGCACCACGTTGCGAAATGCTCGCAATTGTTGGTGACCAGGTTGTACTCCTTGCTGCCCAGCTTGGATTCCGCTCTGCCGACGACGGTGTTTGGGTCGTCCTTGTCGCTGTACTCCCGGACATGAACGATGGAGTCCAGCGCGAAATCACCCATCGAGGTGCGGGCCACTGTCGTCGATTCGTTTCTACGACGAAGAGTGTGGCAATGCCTATATAACCTCGGCATCCGAGATCGCTTACCGGCCATCCGCTTTGACCTTGCTCGACCGCCTGTCGAGCGCATGCGACCTTGTCCCAGCAAGAGTTGTCAAAGCGCCTTGCCGACAATGGGCAGCAGCGCCCGGAGTTGCCGTTACTCGACGAAGGCACCAAGGCGGGGGCATTCCTCAACGCGCTCAATGCACGCACCACTCAAGCGGAGATCGACGCGGCGACATTACTTGCCGCCGACCACGATGTCGTCCTACCCGAAAAGCTCCAGGAGGTGGCGCGGCTCCAGAGCAGCGATCCGAACAAGGAGAAGGCTCGGCTATCGCAACTGGCCGCTCAGTGGAACACCGTGCAGGCGCACGTCAATCGAGTTGCGACCATGGTCGATGCCGAGGCTCTTAGCCAGATCGCCGAGGAGAAGAACCGGGCAGGAGAACTCCGACAGGCGGCAGAGATCGCGTCGGCGAGAAACTTCGACGCCGAACCGGTGACGGGCGTTGGATCGGCGACCTGGCGCGCATTGTGGGAGGCGGCACGCCAGTACTCGGTCAGCGAGGCGTATCACGGGCATGAGTTCCCGTTCGTTGGAGACGGCAGCGTGTGCGTTCTCTGCCAGCAGTCGCTGTCGGACGACGCTGCCGCCCGACTGACACGATTTGAAGACTTCATCGAGGACACCACCTCACGGGATGCCGAACGGGCCGAGAGGCAACTTGCTACGCGTCGGGATCAAGCCGCAGGGCATCAGACCCAACCCGTCTCGGTGACAAGTGCTGTCACCCACCTTCAGGCTGGTGGTCAGGATGTGTCGACTGCGGAGGCGTGGATAGCTGCTGCAGCAACGGTCGCAGGGCAGATCGTCGAATGGATCGATGGGACGAGGGCAGTTCTCCCGAGTCCACCCTCCCCGGCGCCGCGCGCCGCGATTGATGAGCGCCGACAAGCGCTCCTGATCGCCAGCGAGGCAATCGATGCGACGACCTTCAATGACCACCTTCGCGACCTGAAGACCGAAGTCGCTGATCTCCAAGCGAGAGCACAGCTATACGCCGCCAAGCAGAACCTCGCCGTCGAGGTGGAGCGCTTGAAGGCGCGTGCCAAGATCGATGAGGCGAAGCGTCTCGCGGACACCACTGGGATCACTCGCAAGTCAACCGCGCTCACGACGGAGCATGTAACCAGTGTGGTCAGAGACCAGTTCACCCGCGAGACTGAGCGGCTCCACCTTCGCAAGGTCACGCTCGACCCGACACGCGGACGGCGAGAAACGACGTTGGAGCATCGCCCTAAGCTGCTGGGCGCAACGGTCGACGCAAACATCGGCCACGTCCTGAGCGAGGGAGAGCAGACCGCTCTCGGACTCGCTGGTTTCCTGACTGAAGTCGAGTTTGATGAATCTAGGTCTGGAGTGGTCCTTGACGATCCCGTCTCCTCACTCGACGCCGGTCGACGGTCTCGGGTTGCCAAACGGTTGGTCGAACTTGCGCAGGATCGCCAAGTCATCGTGTTTACGCATGAGGCGACCTTCGTCAACGCGCTCAATAGGGAAGCACGTGACCTCGGCATCGAGGTGACTGAGCGCGCGATTCTTCGGCACGGTGAGCGCCCCGGCCTGGTCTCGGACAAGCATCCGTGGAACGTGAAAGATATTCCGTCACGGATCGATTGGCTGACGGCGGAACTGAATCGGATACGAAACGACCGAAGCGAACTTGACTCCGACGAGTACACAAGGCGTGCCCAAGAGTGGGGTGGGAGGTTGTCGCAGGCGTGGGAGCGCGCGGTGAACCTAGACGTGGTTAACGAGCTGGTCGACCGTGGAACGAACGAAGTCAGACCGCGCATGTTCAAGATGCTGGTCGGCATAACAGAGCAGGACAACAATGACTACCAGTCTGGCTACGCCAAGGCCTCTGAATGGGCACCGCGCCATGACCAGGCGCCCGAAACTAACTTCATTGCTCCGGAACCGGACGAGCTTGAGGCCGAGTTAGTTCGGTTCAAGGACTGGGTCGCCCGCATAAAGAGGTGCAAGAAGTGACGAGCCACTGAGTGGCTCGCAGAAGCCCGGAGCCATCGGGAGCCTAGGCCTGGGGGAGGCGCCGCTCAACAAGGATTGCCTGATCCGCGCCTTGACCAGGTGCCGTGCCGCTCCTTCCAGATGGCCGCGTCCCGTATTGGACGGACAGGGTGGGCGGGCATCTTCACAACGATCGGTGCCGATCTTCGAATTCCTACCCAACTCAGCTATACGTTTCTGGGCGTGGATGAGCCGATACCGCCCGCAAGTGCAGAAAATGTTCGTGAGACCGCATCTGCTGTAGCCCTGGAGCTCCTCGATGAGGTCGCCGTACGGCTGCTGGAGTGCCGACTGGTGTTGGAGGCCTTGCACGACGAAGTCGACCTGAACTTCGACGAGTTCATTGGGAACATAAGTGTGGTGGAGCGGTCAGCGCAGGAGGCGTTCGGCGCGGCAAGTCTGCTTAACAAGGGTGCGACACTCGACGAACGTTGGGGCTACAACCTGTCCAGGCCTAAAGCGATTTTCGCCCGCCACAATGCTGCGGCCAGGCGAGGAGTGCCGGCCCTTCTTCCCGAGCCATCGACCGTCGATGTGTTCAACGACAGCTTCCGCGACCTGACCCGGCTGGACCGCATTCAGGACATGACCGGGCCTAGACCAATCTGCGCGACCGAAGCGCGCGACGGATCCCGTTGTGGCAGTTCGGCTATCTATTTGGGAGCCGGAGTCTTCGGACCGAACTGCTACGTGCACTCCACTCGTGCCGAACGCGACCAGTACCGGCAGCATCAGGAAAAGATCGCCGCAAAGGTCGAGGAGGAACGCTACTCGTACGCGCGGCACACGGCAGCGTCGCTGGCCATCAGCTCCGGCGCTAACGTCAAAGCGGTGCAGACGATGCTCGGCCACGCATCTGCGGTGCTCACGTTGGACACCTACGCCGACTTGTTCCCGGACGATCTGGAGCTCGTCGCAGCGGCGCTCGATTTAGCACGGCGGGACGCTCTGGGAACAGGTCCGCAGACCTACTGCGGATTGACCTCAGCGCGTGACGCCGAAACACGAAGCGGGAGAAGACAGATGCACACACCGGCCGACGACGATGATCAGTCGTCAGACCTAACGAAGTACGCCTTCCACATGGAGCCGCAGCTTGAACGGAGCGATGAATCATGGACTGCTTCCTATCCTGGGGCGGACTGGTCTGTGTCGGCACCCAACAAGGAATCGGCCTTGCAACGGCTCGGAGAGGAGTTCATTCGTCGGCAGAATGCTGGTGAAGATCCCCTCGCCTACGCCGACGCTGTTTACCGTCGACATTTACGCGAACCGGTCCAGGGTGTATCTGCCGTCGATAACGAGCTCTACCGTGAACTGGTGCACGCACCCGAGGCCGAACGGAAGCGCGCGATTGAAGAAGCCGAGCGGAGACGCAGGCTTGGGCAGCCCTACACCAAGAGCGACTATCTGCGACACCGCGAGAAGCCCGAACAGTGAAAGCTATTCCAGGCTGCCGTTGCTCCGTTACCGCCGCGATATGCGAAATATGCTGTTACACAAGCGGCTTCATTACAAATACCGCCAAATCCTAACTCACGTGTGGTGTTCCACGTGGCTCAGCCTTGATTGCGGAGACGACGTGCGATTTCGGCCTCGACCTGTTGCAGAGAGGCCTTGGGGTGATTCCTCACGATTGGCTCTGCAGCTTTGGCGATGTCCGCTTGAGTCACGCTTGCCGCCATACCAGCGGCAACGATGAGACCCTTAACCGCCTCTTTGATATCGATGTCCATACTCATCTGGCTGCCTCCCCGTCGGTCCTGTTCTGCCGGTCTTCCGGCGACGCCAAACAGTAGCGTGTTTGACCAGGATAGTTGCGAAAATCGTCAGCTCCGGCAAATGTCATGGCAGATCGGTTACGGGCAACACCAGAGACGTTTGATCTACGTCACCAGCGACGCCACGCCCCGGTCAAACCCATGTCGCCATCAACCCAAAGCCCGCCGCAACCATGCAGCCGAACGCCTGCCAGCTCAGGGCCTCGGCAATCGAGATGCAATCTGTTTGCGAACGCGGCTAAGGATTTGCTGAAGTTGGCCGTTGTCTGAAGGGTGGCCGATACTCTCGCACAAAGCAGCGCGGTCGCTTGCATGGGAGCGTAACAAGCTTGCGGAGAATCAGAGGCGCGTCGATTCCGTAGTTCTACCGCATTGAGGGAGCAGTTGGATGCCCAACTTGGCCACTTACGAAGCCAGCAGCATTGATTGGGATCGTCTCAACAAGTACGCACGACGGGTCGCGAACGAGACGCGGCGCCCGTCTGAATCGCCAATCAAGTACACCACGACCGAATATGTCGACGTGCCGAAGACGGTCGCGGCCCCCGGCCTACGCGGTCTGTTGGGCCGAACGGAGACAAAGGCTGCACGACAGCAGCAGCAACGGGAGGTCGTGGTGGTCGGCAAGCACTGGCTCTTGGACCGTAGGCATCACCACATCGAGCGCAACGGCCGAGGCAAGGACTACACCAATCAGGAGACGACACATGAACAGCACTATTACGTGCTCCTGCCGGACGGCTCCCTGAAGCATGTGATTCTGTGGGAGGAAGAGTTCACGCTGACCAGCTTCGGCAGGACAACTTTCAGGTTGGAGAAAGATCATTTGGTTTCAGATTTCGGCGACGGCGAAATCAAGGCTTTCGACTTCGAGAAGCGCTACAGCGAGTGCGGCACACACGGTCATGGGACCAAGACGTGGGGTGACCGAGAGCCGGGTAGACGACTTCTTGTTCACGTCAAGGGTGTCGGCTTGTCACGTGCGCTGAAACGGCTGGTTCCCCAGACGGAGCAGCGGGCAGCCAGTGCATCTAGTCCGCCTTCGCCGCCAAGCCGGCTTCGCGGAAGTGCCATTAACCGCACACGAGGGACGCGCCGCCCGAGTGGCTAACGGAGCCCCGTTTGAGACTGTCTTGATCAATGAGGCACGACCGAGTAGGTAGCCCCAGGCATTCCCCTGCGTATTCGCGACGGTTCACCAGACTACGAATGCGCGAGACATCCGGGGACTACTACGTCAGGTCTATGACCTTTGCCCGGCTTTCAGCCGTCTATGGATCGACAATCGACAGGGTGCAGTCTTCGCAGTTTGACGCACGTGAGCGGGCTGCTTCATGCAGAATCCTGGTAGCAGCGTAAGGAGGTTCGATTTGCCGGCACGGGGAGCCGGCTCAGGCTGAGGGGTGGAACCCGCGGCATCGCCGCGGGCGATGCGTCGCACAATTCACCACTCATTCGCGCTGCCGAAGAACCGACCTATGCACACAAATCAAGCCAAGAGGTGAGACGTGACAGCAGGACAACAAGTTGATTATGCGGTGGATATCGTGCTTTGTATTGATCAAACCGGAAGCATGGCGCCGATAATCGAAAGCGTAAAACATCATGCATTGTCCTTTAGTGATGAACTTCGCTCGGCCCTTGAAAAGAAAGACAGATACGTCGACGTTCTACGGGTTCGGGTCATCGGATTCCGGGACTATTACTACGACGGGCAAGAAGCAATGGACGCGTCCGAATTCTTCACTTTGCCTGACGAAAGCACCAAGTTCGAGGCATTCGTCTCTGGACTGACTCCAAAGGGAGGGGGCGACGAGCCCGAAAGCGGTCTGGAGGCGCTGGCGCTCGCGATCAAGTCACCCTGGACAACGGCAGGCACTAAGAAACGCCAGGTCATCGTCGTTTGGACTGATGCGAGCGCTCATCCGCTCGAGAAGTCCTCCTCCACTCCGATTGAGGCATATCCAGGAGGCATGCCGAAGGATCTGGACGAACTTACAGATTGGTGGGAGGACCCGCAAAGCGGCTCTGTCGACCCTAGGGCCAAACGGCTGATCATCTATGCGCCGGATTCGGCTGGTTGGTCGGAGATAGCGTCTAGCTGGGAAGAGACGGTCCATTTTCCCTCAACTGCGGGAGAAGGTTTACGCGACATTGAATATCAAGAGATTCTTTCGTCGATCGTCGAGAGCATCAAATAGTCCGAAGATGCTGCCACAGGGCCCCCTAGCGTACTTGAACATACCCAAAATTGCGGATGAGGGCGAAGACGCAGACCCCTTGTTTCACACAGTCGGGCAAACCCAATGGATCGGCGTTTTTGACGGGCTCGGTGGCGCCGGAGCGACGGTATACAACATGCCGGACGGTCATAAGAGATCCGGCGCCTATATTGCATCGCGCGTCGCCTGCGCGGCCTGCGCTAGATGGGTAGAAGGTGAAGCTCCACAGGCTACGCCAGGGAAGCGTGCCATCGGTTTACGGGATGCACTGATGAGCCGGTTTGCCGAGGCGAAGAATGACCTTGCGGAGCCGACGTCCCGCCTAAGGGGCCGACTAATCAAGGCGCTCCCAACTACCCTGGCATTGGCGGGCATACATGACGTCCGACAAGATCATGTCGAGTGCGACGTGCTGTGGGCCGGCGACTCCCGGGTCTACTACATCACTCCAGACGAGGGGCTTGTTCAAATTTCGGTCGACCAACTGAAGGAGCCGTTGGACGCGCAAGAAAACTTGACTGCGGACAGCCCGATGAGCAATTGCATAGCCGCTGACGAAGAGTTCTATATCGACGAGATATTCGTCACGCTCAAGAAGCCCCTTATTGTTCTTGCGGCAACGGATGGCTGTTTCGGTTACGTGCCCACCCCAACTCATTTTGAACATGTTCTGCTGTCGGCAATGGTCGGCGCTGAGACGTATTCCGAACTTCAAACTCGACTCCGGGAGAGCATCTCATCCTACACAGCAGACGACGCGAGCATTGCGATGACGCACAGCGGTTGGGAAACCTACGGTTCCCTGAAGTCCTCCTTTAAACGCCGGATGGCGAAGGTAGAAAAGTATGTCGATGCGTTCGACAAGGCCCGATTGCAGCGCGAACAGGCGCGCGATCAGTTGAGAGAGGCCGATATCCAGTTTGCACACGTGAGAGACAAGATATGGGCTGAGTATCGTCAAGGATATGAACCCAAATTTGAGCGGACCCGAACACCGCTATGACGAAGATTGGCGATTATGAGCTCTTAACGGACTTCACCACCGTTGGCGGTGGTCAGTGCCGTTGGGCTTTTGCTGAGCGCGGTGGCGAAGAGTTCTTCTTAAAGGAATTCTTGAGCCCCACTTACCCGCTACCTACCTCACCTGGATCCGAAGCGACGAAACAAAAGAAGCTCAAACGGTGCCGGGCCTTTGAACACCATCACGAATCCATCATGAGCGCACTCAAGGGATTGGCTGCGCCGGGTGGAAACTTGATCATCGCTCATAAGTTCTTTCTCCATGGAACCCACTATTACAAGGTCACTGACAGAATCAACGTGAGCTCTGTACCTGTAGATATGGTTCACACGCTCGACGAAAAGCACCGTATCCTCGTTGCAATGACGGCTGCTCATAGCGTTCAATTACTGCACCGGGTCGATCTCGTCCATGGCGATATCAAGCCACCGAATGTGTTGTTGAAAGAAACGGCAAGGAGGGCCTATGCCGCTAAGCTCATCGATTTTGACAACGCGTATTTCAGCGGTCGCCCCGCCCCACCAGAGGATTTAGTTGGCGACCCAGCCTATTATTCTCCGGAAACGCTGCAGTATGTAGAGGGAAAGATTGACGGAAATCAACTTGGAACGAGCTCGGACATATTTGCATTGGGCATCCTATACAACGAGTACTTCATCGGAGCTAAGCCAAAATTTGGCGATGCAAAATCGGTTGCCCTGGGCATTCTGAATGGCAGATCATATACTACGGGGCTGGAGCGATCTTGGTCGAGCGTCGACAAGCTTATCCGCCGGATGCTCAGAAAAGATCCTTCTAAGCGGCCAGATATCGCGAGGGTCATATCTGACCTTAAGGTCATAAGAGATACACCGAGGACTGCTCCCGAAGAAGGTATCCCTAGCGGCTCACGGCTTCGCGGGAAGGGGCTCCAGTCACTACCTGTTCCAGCCGATTCGGCGCCTCCCAGTAGCGCGGGACCACCCGTTTCGTCGACGGAGAGCCGGCTACGGGGCTCGCTCACGCGACGGACGTATCGAGGAAAGCACTGATCAGGAGCCCTAAGCGGCACAGAAAACACCGCGGGAACAAATCAACGCGGCCCAGAGATCAAGGATGGCCCACTGATGACAATGGAAGCCGTGGCCATCGCCCCGGAGCCAAATGCCTGTCTTACGCGACAGTGGCCTAAGCGCGGCCCCTTCCGAGGCTGCGATGGTATGGAACCAGTAGTTCCTGCACTGGGACCCGAGCAGGTCGCTGGATAGCAGGATTCCGGCAATCTTGCGCGACGGCGGGTGAACTGTGGCCCGCAAAGTCCCGGCCGCAGTAGCCTTCTGGAACCGGCCCGAACCAAGCCCCGTTCGTGCATTGCACGCTTGGAAGGGCCTCAAGGGCTATTACGGAGGGCTCGACATGCCTGTTGGCATGGTGAAGTGGTTCAACCCCGAATCGGGCTACGGCTTTATATCTCAAGAATCCGGCGGCGAGGACGTCTTCGTCCACCGCTCGGAGCTGGTCTCAGGCGCGCAGTTGACCGTTGGACAGCGAGTCGAGTTCTGTCTGACGTCGGGCGCACGCGGGCCTAGGGCCACGCACGTGACCGTTTTGCCGCCGCTGCCCACACGCACCCCTGCCGCAGTAAAAGGGTGCGTGCGGGTGCACGAATTGGCAAAGGAACTCGGTGTCACCAGCAAGCAGGTGCTCGCCCGGCTGAACGAACAAGGCGAATTCGTTAAGTCTGCCTCCTCGACCGTCGCTGCGCCGGCGGCGGAGCGACTGCGTGTGTCATTCCGCTGTCGAGCGGTACGGCCGCAGGGCGATCGACCAACCGGCAGTAGATCAGCGCCCCCTCCTACAGCTTCGATGGAGGAGTTCGCCCTCGGCGAATGCGAAATCTGCACGAACGAGAACGATGCGGGTGTAACACAGTGTGAATGGTGCGACACGGACATTCCTCGTCCGAAGCCGATCGAAGTGTGCGGTCCCACTGCATCATCCGCGTCCGATAATGCCGTTGAAAAGCTGGTCGAGAGAACTGCCGACGCGTTCGCGGACCGGCGCACGACAGCATCCACGTTGCCGGAGATGGCCGCATCTATAGTCGAGCCCGAGACGGCCGCACGTACTGCCGAACCCGAGACCGCTGCACCTACAGCAGAACCCGACACCCGCGGCCCCCGCGACGATGCGGGAGATCCGCCTCATGAGCTCTGGAAGTCAAGCACTACATTCGTCGTTAACGCGACCATTCCATTGGGCCTCGGGATTGTCGGCGCCTTTCTTGCGCTAATCACCTACGGCCAGTGGGTGGACAATGCCGCCGGAATGACACTGGGGGATTACATAGCCGCACGTTGGTGGATGCCTGGATTCGTCGTGGCATTTCAGGGATTATTATGGATGTGGCGGCCTCAAGACGAGCGTGATACGTATGTCATTGTCGGCCTATCATCTTGGATTGGCGCCGTGGCGGCTGGATATGCGGGCTATGTGTTCTTATTCTCTAGTGTGCGAGTACAGGGTAACTTGTCGCAGGAGGATTGGATTTCACCTGCGTGGGTTGGCTTCCTTTCAGAGGCTATACCGATAACGGGCATAGCCATGACAACATCTGCGTTCACGATGAAGGCATTGTGGACATGTTTTGATTACCCAAAGGGTGAATGGTGGCGCAAAACATCGTTTCTTGCATTAATTCTCGGTCCGGCATTAATCGGCTTCGGCGTCTTACAGCTTCTACCCGACCTGGATCACGTTTCGGGGATTGTCCTGACCGCAGGCGGCTGAGCGCTAACCGGCAAGGATCGAAGCCAACGGCGAAGGTATCGATGATTACCCAAGCTGCGCCGAGCTGCACGATGGCCGACAGCACGCGCAACCAGCGATTCGGTGAACAGCGAGGGCAAGACCTTTGGGGGTCGCTCGAAGTTAGAGATTGATCCTAGCCACGTTACGGTGCCCTGCCGCGGCTAAAGCGCTGTACCGCAGCCGATGCAGGTCTTGTTGTTCACGTTATTAGTGGCTCCGCATTTCGGGCATTCCTTAGTCTCGCGGAACGCGCGGTAACGCCTCGACATGACGCTCTCCTTTGGTGCTCGGTTGCATGTCTGCGAACGCGGCGCTTTCTTTAGGCCATCTCCGGGTCTGCCGATCTAGGAGCGCCGCGGCAGCATGCGTATGGCAATACTGCATGATCGCGGCACGCGATGATGTCTAATCCGCCCGATGTTGAAGCGGACCATCCTGTTTCACAACGCCAGAGGGCGGCCTCCTGAGGGTGTCACTCTGGCGGCCGCGGCTGTTCGCAGGCCGCCAATGCCTTGTCGCCGAGAGTAAGACGCGCGAGGACAACGGCCCTGTCGAGTTCCTGGTCGTGACACCACACGGGTCTCCGGCAGATGGTCGCCGCTGGCGACAGCTCCAGCGCGACCGTCCGAGGCGGCAGATGATGTTCAGCCACGCCTCGGCGCTGCGGACCATGGACACGTAGGCGGACTGTTCCCAGACCACCTAGAGATGGTCACGGCGCTCGAACAGGCTCGCGAATCTACTGCGGACTGGAAATCAGAAGGGCCCAGCCGGATCGACCGGCCGAGCCCTCTGATCTGCTCTAATGCTGTCGGGGTGGCGGGATTCGAACCCACGACCTCTTCGTCCCGAACCACGACACCAGGGAGTTTGATTGAGTTGGCGTCGTTGGACAGCGTGAGAAACTGCAGGTCAGCAGTTGTTGGTTGGGTTGGGTGTCACGGACGGCATGCGGATGTGCTGCGGACTGACTGCGGACTGGCGGCCGCATGATTGGCCCGGTTATCCACAATCAGTGTTACCTCGACGACATCGGGATTGACCGTGTCGCCACCGCCGAGTACTGTCATCTGTGACATCTAGAACTTTTATGACATCTGTGGACGGTTGGCATGGAGACCATCGAAACCTCGAACATTCCGGCAGAGCAGCTCACCGCTCTGGACGCTTACGCCCAGACCGCTGGCGTCGAGCTGCGCGCCGTCCTGCTTCACGTCACACGTTGCGTGCGTGAGGGCGCCAAGCTCGCTGTCATCGACCAGAGCGAGACACTCACCCCGAATGAAGCCGCGAAGCGTCTGGGGATGAGCCGGACTCACTTCTACAAGCTGCTTGATCGCGGTGAGATCCCGTTCGATCGCGTTGGACGTGACCGCCGCATTCGCGTGCACGATCTACTCGAATTCGAGTCCCGTCGCGAGCGTGACCGCCGCGAACTTGCGCAGCGATTCGCCTCCCAGCCGAAGACGCGCGATGGAGCCATCGACGAGGTCGCCGACCTGTTGTGAATCGATGGACGGTCGGGTGCGTCGGGCATCATGCTGTGCATGCACAGCCGACGCACCCGACCAACCATCCGCCTGCTGGTCGAAGACCTTCGCGACGGCTGGTCGTCACCGTATCCGCGCCGGATGTTGGACGCCGGTGATTACGACGCGCTTCACCCCCTGAGCGAACTACCGCACCCGATCATCGCCAAGGCGACGGAAACCTTCGGCATGGTTGCCGCCGACGACAACCCGGTCGGGCCGATCGCCAGCAGCACGCAGCTGCGACTCATGGAGGTCAAGGTTGCGCAGTGGCGAGGTGGCGTGTGGGTCGATCCGGAAACGGGCGTGCATTGGCTGGTCGTCGCGGGCTTGGCCAAGGGCGGTCACGAGGATCATGACGACTTCTACATGCGCGTCGCGGCCGACAACGCAGGCAACGCACCGCAGCGATGGTTGCCCACCGAACCGGATCGACGACTCCTCAAGCGAGAGACGGCAGCTCGACTCATCACAGAGTGGGAGCTGACGGTGCAAGTCCGGGTGTTAGAGGCACTGCGCAGGGTTCACGCAGGCGGAACCGACCGCTTCACCATCGACCACCCACTACCCGGAAAGGTACCCCTGGCCACCTTGACGGTGACGGTCAACCCGGTCCGTGAACCGGACTACGAATCCGACGACATCGTGGTCGAGATCGATCCCGTCGCCCAGTACGCCGGACAACACCTTTTATGGCAGCTCACGGTCCGCGTCCTCGCGGCGTTGAATCCGCCCCAGGAAGGTTGGGACCGATACGGAGACACCTACTCCAACATCGCTGAACCGGGGAGTTGGACAGCCAGGCTCGCTGAGTTGGAGACCTATGTTGAACGGCACGAACTCGTTGAATCCGAACCGGGTCAACACTGCCACTACACCCACCGCAAGCACATTGCCGGCAGCACCATCGAGGGCTCGGCCGTACGTGCACTTTGCGGTGTCTACTTCGTGCCGTGCCGAGACCACACGGACATGCCTGTATGTCCGGAATGCCAGCAGCACTACAACGATCTCCCGCGGTGAGCGCCGCACTGCAGCTCCTGCGGAATGTTGGTGAGATCGGAATCGGGTTGGCCATCCGGCATAGCCGTCCCGAACACGAAGCATGGCGTCGTTAGCCCGTCGGAACACGGCGCGGTTGACGGCATGGACAATAGACCTATGCGGGCTGCGGGGTTCAACGTCGAGGCAGGGACGCTGTTGCTGGCCGTCGTGGAACGCCGCGATGAAGGACCAGCGACCCCAGTGCCCGTTACGAGCCCAAAGCTGACACCTGCCGACTTGCCCGAAGCGCAGAGTCTCCGCGACCTCGCCAAGCGCGTGAAGCAGGAGCTCGAGGCCGCCCGGGTAGACGCGGTGGGGCTCGTCCAGACGCGCGCTTTCAGGAATCTGCAGTACAACCAGGTCTACGCCCGCGTCACAGCTATATGCGCGGTCATGTTCGCGGCCGCCGAACTCAACGTCGCCTACGAAACCCTAACTACGGAGACGATTGGAACGGCGATCAGCTGCTTACCGAAGTCGCTCGATACATTCGACTTCGCTGTACTGGGTTTCGCGCAACGACCGACGTTCTGGACGACAGGATTAGCCGAGGCGTACGCCGCTGCCTACACATTGGTCGGGGGCACGACGTGACGGTGCCTGCTCAGATGCCGAGTGAACCCAGGATCCCCGGCCTCGAGCGCTCCCGTCCACTCCGCCTGGCCTTCGAGTGCCTGCAGACGCTGCCCGAGGGCTCCAACCCGGTGCGCGTCTGGTGGGATGAGAATCTGCAGTGCGAGCAGGTCGGAAAGCGGGTCGACCTCTCGAATCTCGATGACGTGGGTTGCGTCCAGCAGAGTGGTGTACGAGTCGGACCTGATCAGTAGCGCCGGCGTGTCGTAGCCGAGTGATTGAAGGTCATCGCGTGATTCTTCGAGAGACCCGTCAAAGTCACTCGAGCAAAGGGGTTGCGTCCAGCAGAGTGGTGTACGAGTCGGACCTGATCAGTAGCGCCGGCGTGTCGTAGCCGAGTGATTGAAGGTCATCGCGTGATTCTTCGAGAGACCCGTCAAAGTCACTCGAGCAAAGGAATCAACGCGATGACCACTGCCCACGATATCGACCTGCCCGCGGTGCTGGCCGAACGACTCACCACCTGCCACCCAGATGTCCTGCGCGAGCTGCTGGCCACGTTCATCCACACCCTGATGGGCGCTGAAGCCGACGCCTTGTGCGGTGCGGGATACGGCGAGCGCAGCGCCGAGCGCACCAATCAGCGCAACGGCTATCGGCAGCGCCAGTTTGGCCGCTGGGGAACGACGACGTCGTCGAGTAGCGCCTGCAGGATCGGTGGATGCCATCGTGCAACCTTGTTCTGNGGCCAGTTCGACACCCGCGCCGGCAGTTTGGATCTGGCGATCCCCAAGTTGCGGCACGGCTCGTATTTCCCGGACTGGCTGCTGGAACGCCGCAAGCGTGCCGAGCGGGCGCTGACCACCGTGGTGGCCACCTGCTACCTGCTGGGGGTGTCCACCCGGCGGATGGACAGGCTCGTCGAAACGTTGGGCATCACGTCGTTGTCGAAGTCGCAGGTGTCGGTGATGGCCAAGGAGCTCGACGCCGCGGTGGAGGCGTTCCGGACCCGGCCGCTGGACGCCGGGCCGTACACGTTCGTCGCGGCCGACGCGCTGGTCCTCAAGGTCCGCGAGGGCGGCCGGGTGGTCAACGTGCACGCCCTGATCGCGGTCGGGGTCAACGCCGAGGGCTACCGCGAGATCCTCGGGATCGACGTGACCACCGCCGAGGACGGCGCCGGCTGGCTGACGTTCTGGCGGTCGCTGACCGCCCGCGGCCTGTCGGGGGTCAAGCTGGTCACCAGCGATGCCCACGCGGGGCTGGTGGCCGCGATCGGAGCGACCCTGCCCGGCGCAACGTGGCAGCGCTGCCGAACCCATTACACGACCAACCTGATGGCGCTGACCCCGAAGTCGTCATGGCCGTGGGTGCGGACCCTGCTGCATTCGGTGTTCGATCAGCCTGACACTGAATCCGTTGCAGCGCAATATGATCGGATCATCGACGCACTAGCCGACAAACTTCCCAAGGTCGCCGACCACTTGGAGGCCGCCCGAGCGGACCTGCTGGCGTTCACTGCGTTCCCCAAGCAGATCTGGCGCCAAATCTGGTCGAACAACCCCCAGGAGCGGCTCAACAAGGAGATCCGCCGACGCACCGATGTCGTGGGCATCTTCCCCGACCGCGAGGCGTTGATCCGCCTCGTCGGCGCCGTGCTCGCCGAACAACACGACGAATGGGCCGAATCCCGCCGCTACCTCGGCCTGGACGTGCTGAGCAAATCACGCACCGTCAACGACACCCCGACCGAACAGGAGGCCACCCCCGCGGCACTGACCGCCTGAACCATCACATCGAAGAATCACGCGACGACGTCGTACACCACGTCCGTGGACTTGACC
>NZ_JACKUK010000045.1:0-8667 GCF_025822765.1 Mycobacterium barrassiae
CGACCAAGCACCCACAGGAGAGCCGGCGACACAGCGCCGGAAACCAACCACGGTCAAACACCCCCGGCCACCAGACAAGCTCAGACACCCCGTTCCGAGCTCACTCACGAAAGATCGAGGCTAGGTCTTGTCCGGCGTGCTGCTCACATGGCTGGCTGCTGTGGTCGTCGAGGCTCCGTCCGCTTCGCGCCGCCCCTGCGTGTCACAAACGGTCGGACAAGACGACAGATACATTGTGTCGAAGGAGTCAGTCGAGTGACGCGGTGGACGCCCCACCGTGGCGAGGCGGAGTACGACATGCAGCAGCGGGGTTTCGGCGAATTGGAAGCCGTCATCATGGACCTGGTTTGGGACTACGAGGACCCCGTGACGGTGCGTCAGATCTTCGACGAGCTATCGGCCGACCGCCAGATCGCCTACACCACGGTGATGTCGACGATGGACAACCTCTTTCGCAAAGAGTGGCTGAGCCGCGAACGCAGCGGCAAAGCGTATTTGTACCGCGCAGTGATGAGCCGCGAAGAGCGTTCCGCTCGACTGATGCGCGCCGCATTCGAAACCGGCGGCGACACCAACGCTGTCCTGGCCTTCTTCGTCGGGCAGATGAGCGCTGAAGAATCCGCGCAACTGCGCTCAGCGCTGCGTCGTGGCAGTAATCGGCGCCGATGACCACCGGCTTATGGCTGCTGCTCTACGGCGCTGCGCTGGCTTGGCTGTCACCATCACTGTTGCGGCGGCTCACCAAGCCCGGCGTCAGCCCTCAGATGGGAGTCGCGGTGTGGTTGACGGCGATCTCGACCACGCTCATCACGTGGGTCATCGCGATCGTGCTCATCGGTCTCGCGGCGATCGACGGTCTGATCGGCACGTCTGCGGCCACTGTGTGTCTTGAGTTGTTCGGTCTCTCCGAGCACGGCGGGCTAGCTGGCCTGAGCGGTTCAATCGCCTTGGCGAGCGGCGGCATCGCGATGGTCGTCATTTTCTCGGCCAGAACCTGCCGGTGGAGTTCGCGACTTAGATCGCGAAGCCGGGAGCACGCCGACGCCGTGTTGATGGTCGGTCGGCCGACTACACGTCCTGGCGTTGTCGTCGTCGAGGCTCAGAGATCTGCTGCCTACTGCGTGTCCGGTCATCGCCCCGCGATCGTGGTCACCAGTGCTGCTTGGTCGTCGTTGGCCCGCTCCGAGCTTGCAGCCGTCCTAACGCATGAGCAGGCCCATATCGCTGGCCGGCACCACCAGATATTGACGATGCTGCGCGCGATGGCCGGGGCTCTCCCCCGACTGCCGCTGATGCAGCAGAGCAGTGAGGCAGTCGCTGAGCTGCTCGAGATGTGCGCCGACGATGCTGCCGCCCGGCGACACGGAGTCGAACCCATTCTGGGCGGCCTGCTTGCCATGGCTGAACCACCCAACCCCGTCCCAGCCGAAGGTTTGGCCGCGGCGGGCACCGCGGTGGCTGTGCGAGCGATGCGGCTTGCTCACCCTGTCCGCCGGACAGCCGGCTGGTGCCAGAGAATGTTGCTTGCCCTGAGCATGACCATGATGCTCGGGACGCCAGCCTTCATTAGCTTTCTATGTCACCACTGAAACCATGGATATTTGCCGAGGATCCATCGCAGCCTTGAAATAAGCCTCGCGCCGGCCGTCACAGGGTCGCTGCGACAAATCGGCCGCACGAAACCCGTGACGGCATCACGTGTGATTCCCGTCACAAACGCCACTTGAGCACGCTTGCGGCAAGCGCACTACGCTCCCAGCCGACCACCCACACACATCCCACCACTTAGCACGTTTCCGTTCACCGTGCATTCAAATATCTACGTACTAAAACCGTAGATAAGCTGCAGATATATCCAACGGGGCATCTAACGATTTCGTCAAAAGCATTATCAGACAATGACACTCAAGCATGACGTCAAGCTGCGTTGAGAGCGGTAAACCACCAACACGCATTCATCGCGGCACGATTACAAGATGGCGACGAACCTTCGGGTTCCCGGAATGAGCACGATCCGCTGCTATCGTCAGAATCATTGTGAGATACCACGACGCCCCGAGTAATGTGCGACGCAATGCCGTCGCCGCGGCCTTACTCGCGCTCGTCGTGCTGGTTGCCGGGGTGGGCTGGCAGTTCGCCCAGCACAACCGTCCAGCGCATCACGGTGCGCACGCGTTGTCGTCAAGCATCTTCGACGACTTTGCTGCGGTCATTGAGCACCCGCATGCACAGGACGGTTCGGTCACCGTGGCCCCTGAGGCGTTCGCCGAAGCGGCTCTACCACGTGCAGTGACGCTGCTGGCGGCCATTGGCCTCGTCGCCGTTCTGGCAGCCGCATTCTCACAGTGGGCAACACGTTCGTCCGTTGTAATCCGGGGCCCCCCGAGATGGGGTGGTTATCTGGTTGCCGGGCAGCTGCTGCTGCTTCGGCTCTGCATCGCGCGCCGCTGATTCGGTAGCGCCAGATTTGCGCCCTTTGGCGCGAGTCGGTGATCGCTACCCATGTCAGTCGCCGCGGCAAAGAACGTCGTGGCATCACCGAGAGTGACCCACTTTCATGAGCCATGCTCTGTCCGTCCACTCATCACATCACCACACCGGCCATCATCAACGCCTGCGCCGCTTCGACAAGCCGGGCACGATGATCGGAAATACGCCAGTCCTGCGGATCGCAGCACCGTTCACCAACGACAATCGCGGGTTTTGGGCCAAACTCGAAGGGTTCAACCCCGGCGGGATGAAGGATCGTCCTGCGATACACATGGTCGAGCAGGGCCGTGCCCGGGGCGACCTCCGGCCAGGAAGCAGAATCGTCGAATCGACGAGCGGGACTTTGGGATTAGGTCTTGCTCTAGCTGGCACTGTGTTCGGCCACCCAGTCACTCTGGTTACAGACCCCGGGTTAGAACCGATAATCTCGCGGATGCTAACCGCCTACGGTGCTGACGTCGATGTCGTCACCGAGCCCCATCCTGACGGCGGGTGGCAGCAGGCACGTCGCAACCGAGTAATGGAAATCCTGCAATCAGAGCCCGAGGCGTGGTACCCCGATCAATACAACAATCCCGATAACGTCGACGCATATCGGGGTCTCGCAGAAGAGCTGTCAGCGCAATTGGGGACGATCGACATACTCGTCTGCTCTGTCGGAACCGGGGGTCACTCAGCCGGCATAGCGCGGGTGCTGCGTGAAACGAACCCTGATCTGCGGTTGATCGGGGTTGACACCGTGGGATCGACCATTTTCGGCCAGCCCGCACGGTCCCGGTTGATGCGGGGGTTGGGGTCGAGTATTTACCCCCGCAATGTGGACTACGCCGCCTTCGATGAAGTTCACTGGGTCGCTCCCGAGGAGGCCGTATGGGCATGCCGCACACTTGCCGCTACCCACTACGCCACAGGTGGCTGGAGTGTTGGGGCCGTGGCTCTCGTAGCCGGTTGGGTGGCTAGGACCAATCCGCCGAACGCCACGATCGCAGCAGTCTTTCCCGACGGGCCGCAACGCTACTTCGACACTGTCTATAACGACGACTACTGCAGCCGCCACGGGCTGCTCGTCGACAGTCCGCCACAGAATCCGGAATCGATCATCGACCCAACCGAACGTGTGGTCACATCGTGGACGCGTACGTCATCGATTGCGGATCCGGCAGTGGTCTCGTCATGAGTTTCCTCGCGCAGTTTCGTAGCTTCGGTTGGCCCAGCCGAATGTTGATGATCAATCAATTCGGCATCAACCTCGGTTTCTACATGCTGATGCCCTATCTCGCGGGATACCTCGCCGGCCCACTGGGCCTAGCGGCATGGGCGATCGGACTTGTGCTGGGCGTACGGAACTTCTCTCAGCAGGGCATGTTCATCATCGGCGGAACACTCGCCGACCGCCTCGGATTCAAGCCGCTGATCGTCGCCGGGTGCCTTCTACGCACTGGCGGATTTGCCCTGCTGGTTCTGGCTGATTCGCTACCTGCAGTAC
The DNA here is from genome assembly GCF_025822765.1 of Mycobacterium barrassiae. GTDB lineage: Bacteria > Actinomycetota > Actinomycetes > Mycobacteriales > Mycobacteriaceae > Mycobacterium > Mycobacterium barrassiae. Next base: position 3,977 of record NZ_JACKUK010000045.1, read on the forward strand.
TGATTGCCTCCGCGGCAACAGGTTTCGCGGGCGCCCTGTTCAACCCTGCTGTGCGTGCCTACCTCGCTGCCGACTCCGGACCACGACGTGTCGAGGCGTTCGCAACCTTCAACATCTTTTATCAGGCGGGAATATTGGCCGGGCCGTTGGTCGGGCTTGCATTGTTGACTCTCGATTTCCGCGTCGTCGCCGCGTCGGCGGCGGCCGTCTTCGCAATCTTGACCGTGGCCCAGCTGTTCGCGTTGCCGCAGCATCGAGAAACGCCGCAAGCCGAGAAGACGACCGTGCTGCAAGACTGGCGCACCGTCCTCACGAACCGGTCATTTATGCTGTTCTCCACCGCAATGATCGGTTCCTACGTTCTGTCCTTTCAGGTTTACCTCGCCCTTCCATTGCATGCCAAGATCCTTGTTCCAGAACATGAATCGCTGATTGTCGCGATGGTCTTCGTGGTCTCCGGCCTTGTGGCCGTCGCGGGGCAGCTTCGCATCACCCGATGGTTCGCCAAGCGCTGGGGGTCGGGGCATTCGCTGGTGATCGGCATGCTGATCCTCGCTGCCGCCTTCACACCGATGATTGTCGTCCCGAATGAAGCACGGTTCGGCACGCTCGCCGCGGTCGTCGTCCTCGTCGTTGGAGCAGCGGTGCTTGCCGTCGGCTCCGCGGCAGTGTTTCCCTTCGAGATGGACACCGTCGTGTCACTGGCCGAAAGTCGACTGGTCGGTACGCACTACGGTTTCTACAACACGATCGTGGGCATCGGCATTTTGGTGGGCAATCTGGCCACGGGCGCGTTGATGCAGGCCGCTCGGTCCGCTGGCCGTGAAGACCTCGTATGGCTCTCGCTGACAGCGTTGGGGCTGGCGGCCTCCGCGGCTCTCTACCGGCTCGACCGTACGGGACGCCTGGTTCCCGAATTAACCAGCACCCCAACGCATGCTGCTTGACCGCGATTAATTGTGATGCGTGAGCGCGAGACCCGAAAAGGGGTTGGACATGGTCTCTAATGGTCGTTGCGAGGATTTAACGGTCACCGGCGCCATGGGCCAAAAGGTCCGTCTACTCAATATCGTGGGCGCTGTCGTCGCCATGGTCCTCCTTACGTGTGTACCGGCAGCATCGGCCCAACCGACCGTTGGGCCGTGGGATCCACTTCTTCCGAAGATGGCGAGTGCCGGAGCACCCGGCGATCCTGTCGCCATCGCCAACGCGTCCCTGCAAGCAACCTCCGCCGCAACACAAACCGCGATGAACTTGGGCCGAAACTTTCTCAGCAGTCTCGGAATCCTCGGTCCGAACACAAATCCTCAAACAAGCATTCGCGGCAATCGATTGTACGGTTCCCAGGCGATTGAGTACGTAATCCGCAGAGCAGGTACACAACTCGGTGTGCCCTACTCCTGGGGTGGCGGCAGCCTCAACGGTCCGACCCGCGGTGTCGACCAAGGGGCTGGAACCGTCGGATTCGACTGCTCGGGATTGACACGGTTCGCTTTCGCAGGCGTCGGCATTCTCCTTCCCCGATATTCCGGCGACCAGTATGACGCTGGCCGAAAGATGCCTCCGACTCAAGCAAAGCGTGGGGACTTGTTGTTCTGGGGACCTGGCGGAAGTCAACACGAAGCGATCTATCTAGGCGGGGGCCAGATGATCGAAGCACAGCAGTCAGGGGTGCCAATCAAAATCTCACCAGTGCGCACAGGGGGAATGACACCCTATGTAGTCCGAATTATCGAGAGCTGATTGGCGAGACAGCTCCAAGAGTCTGATTTGCTCTCGTGCGCGCATCCTTTTGCAGCCGATACACACGGATCGGATGTGTCAGTGTCAGCAATTCCGATTATTCTCGAACAACTCGATCTATCGAATCCGCGAAACATCTGTATTTAATTGTGGCACAATGTAATAGCGTTACCTAGCCGACGCATAATCGGGACCCCATCCTGCATCCAGTGACCACCCGCAGGAACTAGCATTGGGTTTATCTACTGAGTTACTACGTACGTATATGTGCCGAATTGAGTACGTACGCCTGAAGATCGGAGATCTGATGAAAACACACCTAGCAGCTTTCGCCGTTGCTGCGAGCGCAGCCATCCTGGTAAGCCCTGCAGCCGCGTCGGCTGCACCCAGCGGTCCGCGGTCAGTCACGGACACGGTCGCCTCGCTCGAAGCGCAAGGCTTCAAGGTGATAGTGAACAAGGTTGGTCACGCCCCGCTCGATCAGTGCTCAGTTGGAGGCGTTCGACAAGGGCAGGAGGTGACCGAACTCAAGCGCAATACACGGGATCAGACCGTCCAGAGAGTCAAGTACACCACCGTCTACGTTGACGCGGCCTGCTGAGAATCGCCGTCCCCCAGCGCTCCGGACGCTTCGCTTCCGGGGCACTGGCATATCGGTGCCATTAGGGCCACATCCACTGACGAATAACCGCGGCAGCTGAAGGGGGTCGTGAATCTATCGCCAAACGCATCACCGTTGATGTCTACGGCAGCCGAAACATTCAAAACCCTGATGCGGGGAGTGGTCGACTTCTGGGGCGAAGGCCGCGGTCTGGCTCGTCACGTGCCTCGGCCAGTCTGTCCCGGCCGCGCTCGGAATTGGAGGGGCTCGCCTAGCGACTATGCGCCCTGTCTACGCACCTACCTAGTAGATTAATAGCACAAGCTCGAAGCCATTCGAGCTCTGCACCGGGGAAAGGAGCACGAAGTGCGGAAACTCGGATTAGCGGCAGCTGGCGCGGCAGTCCTGGTGATGACGAGCTTTGGTCTCTCGTCGACTGCTTCAGCGCGCACCGAGGGCATGGGCGGTTTCGGTTCGCCCGAGCGGTTGGTGGATGCGGGCGGCGCCGTCGTGCAGGAGTGGACTGTGACAGACCTGAAAACGAGCACCGACACCGCGCCGGGTTACCCTCTGGCAGGTCAACTTTGGGAGGCGACGGTAACCGTTGCGGCGGTCTCCGGGACGGTCACACCAATCATTCCCAATCTGCGCGCGACAACGATGGGAGGCGATAGCTATCAGGCGCTGTGGCAAGTGGCAAGTCCGCAGGGCCTTTCAGGGGCTACCCTCCCGCAAGGACAGACGTCGACGGGCAAGGTCTACTTTGACGTCACCGGCGCAGACCCTCACATGGTGACCTACACGGGTAGCGGCACGCAGCGGTTGATGTGGTGTCTCTGTGAGTCGATGATGCCCGGGATGATGGAAATGCCGGGCTAAGCCAACGCTGCACGATACTTCGACTCGTCAGCCGACTGCCACAGATCCCGCCGCAGCCTCCGGCGTTGAGAGTCCAGCCGATCGACGCGGTGCACGCGATCAGTCCGGCGGGTGCCACTCCGCTCCAGAGAATTCGCCTGCACCCGCGCCACGGGCACTGGCGTCCCTTCTATCTGCGCTGCCGCTCAGCCGCGCGCCGTTCTATTGAGCGAGACCATTAACGCTGGGTGACCGGCTGGCCAGTCCGGATGTACAGGGGATGGCAGATCAACCAGCTACGGAAAGAAACGGCGCTTGACTAGAAGTTCCAGCGAGGTCCTACCATGAAAGTCCAACCCAGTACCGGGGAGAGAGGCGATGAGGGGCAACGATTCTTCTGCCGCCGCGCGCGACAGATGGTTCGTGGTGTCACTGACGTCGCGCCGGCCGGAATCGCCGGTATGGACGTGGATGGCAGTGGCTGGGCTTCTTGGGGCAATCGCCCTCGCGATCGTCGGCATCCCGTCGATCGACATCCATGGGCCCCTGCACTACGCCGGCATCATGGATCCCTTCTGTGGTGCGACCCGATCGGTGTATCTCACAATGCGCGGTCAGTGGGAGAACGCCATGCGTTACAACCCCGGTGCGCCCCTGCTGCTCTTGCTGGCAGTCGGCTTGGTCTTGCGTGGCGCGGTCGGGTGGTGGACAGGGCGTTGGATCTACGCGCGTTTGCCGCGTCACGCTGTTATGGCCGTCGCGATCGCCGTTCTAATTGTGCTTGCCGTGCGTCAGCAGTCGCACGCCGCACTACTGATGGCCCCCTGGACGGGCGGATAAGATCGCGACAGCACGAATTCCGCTCTAACACTTTTTAATCGGACTCTATCCGCTGGGTCGCGGCACCGAGTCATACATTGATACTGACTTACTACGCAGTTCGTTGGTCGAAGGGACTGTTCTTGTGCCGCATATCTTCAAAGGAATTTTTCCGAGAGACGACTGATTCCCGACAGGATCGCTCGCAGCGGTGTGCCCGATTGACGAGCGCTAGCCTCCACGCCGCTGCGGGGGTCCGCGCGTCCGTGGTGAGTGAACTCAACAGCGCAGGCCCAAACACAACCAAGGGAACGCTCTGAAGGAGCGGGCACTTCGCGATGGTCGCCGCCGTTTCGCCTTGCTCGACCGTCGTGCCAGCCGGCGCCGTGCCTCTCGCAGGCGCTCAGACTCCTGCGGTCCAATTCGCTCGATGAAGTTACTCAGCACCAGGTCTAAACGCCCGCCGCCCATCTTTTCAAGGTTCGTCGCTGCAGAACCTGCCTCGCGCGAATACGCACGTAATTCGCGCACTAGCTTCTGATGATGGTTGCGTCCAGCAGAGTGGTGTACGAGTCGGACCTGATCAGTAGCGCCGGCGTGTCGTAGCCGAGTGATTGAAGGTCATCGCGTGATTCTTCGAGAGACCCGTCAAAGTCACTCGAGCAAAGGA
>NZ_JACKUK010000045.1:8674-78428 GCF_025822765.1 Mycobacterium barrassiae
GCGAGCTGCTGGCCACGTTCATCCACACCCTGATGGGCGCTGAAGCCGACGCCTTGTGCGGTGCGGGATACGGCGAGCGCAGCGCCGAGCGCACCAATCAGCGCAACGGCTATCGGCAGCGCCAGTGTCGAGATGCAACGAAGATTGACAGGACACGCCTGGGTACTTTGACAAGACTTCGGCGTGTCGCAGGAGCTTGTTAAAGAACTTTGCAAAAGTCCAGCTTGTAGCCGGGATTCTCTACGCTCGCGGTGCTCACCTGAACCAGGCACCATCGCGCACTTCACACGCCGTCGAGCGGTGTACAGAGGCTGGCAGTAGCCGACTGCACCGCAGTCGAGGCGCCCGGCGCGGTCGCCCCGCGTCTGACCGGTCAACGCTGTGACTTCAAACGTTCTGCGGCCGTAGCGGATACGCGTTCCCCTCATGACCGGCTATGTCGTTACCATCGCACCGACCCTTGGTCGGTATCAGATAAGGGCGGTTCCCCAGAGAGTTCGTTGACCTTATAGGCCCGCTCGGCCAGCAGCTGAAGTCGAGGATGGTTAAGGAGCGCCTCAAGCACCTTTGTCACGGGTACTTCGAGTTCCTGCAGGGCGGCGAGATAGGTGACCAGGTGCACAGACTCAGCGACTGCATGGAGTTGGAAGTAGTCGCGAAGTTCACGCCACCTATTGGTTCCGCCGTGGGCAACGTGGTTTCGCGCCCAGACGGCCCAGCTTGCCCACTGCTCGGTGTCTAGCCCGATCCGTTCCTGTATTTCCGGGGCGAGTCGGTCGTGCAGTGCCTTGAGGCGAGTGTTCAAAGACGCATTGTCTGGCCCCTGCAGGCACCAGCGGTGAAAGCCTTCGGCTGCGGCGACGGCCTGACTCACGTATTCCTCGACTATTCGCGACGAGCGTCCACACAGACCGACCACTACGCTCCACGCGTAACTCGCTTGCTTGCCGTAGGTCAGCCGTTGTTGCGCCTGCATGTAACGGTTGAGCGGAACGTCGACGAGGGTGAACACCACGGCGGTGGCGTCATGGACCCCATCTGGGCGAGCACGCTTGCCGTCATGCACAAGGATCGCGACCGTTGTGCCGTCGTCGGCGTCCAACCTGATCTTCTCGATGCCGCAGGCCTCGAATGTTGCCAATTGGACCAAATCATCGATTGGGCCGATCCTCTCAACGACCTTGGCCGCCGAGATCAACGCGCCGTCGCGCAACCGAATCGAGACGTGAGCACCAACTCGCAACTTCACCACCGGCCCACACCGCAGGTTCGTCGTCATCATCTGAAGCTTCAGGTCGGGCCAAGTTTCTGTCGCATCGCTGACCCACGGGTGCGTCGCTGTAGTGGCAATTGAATATTCGGCGTCGTTGTCCTCACCCCGCGCATATTCCGCTCGGAGGCCTCCGATCACAGGAAGGATGTACGGCATCAATCGCGTGCCGTCCGGCTGTTCTTCGCCGGGATGCTCGACACCTTCGATACGCGCCCACTGCGGCGGACAGAATCGCGCATCCTCAGTGAGGTAGTAGAGCTCGTCGATTGTGACCACAGCTTCGGCGAAGGACGGTACCTGCGGGCTCGGGATGTGCGCACCGACGCAGATCCACGAGGACTGCCAAAATTCGTCGTGAACGCCACGGATGAGCCCAGCGGTGTACTTGCCGCGCTGTGCATCCCATAGGGTTATTGGCTGGCCGGAGTCAGATTCTCCATAGATGCTGCCCGGCCGCACATCTCCTACAACCTGGTTGGCGGTCCATCCACCGGTGTCGGTCTCTCGGTACTCTGGCTCCGGCGAGAAGCCGCCGATCAGTTCGAGCGTGGCACCTTCGTCGGGCAGCCAGGTCAAAATTCCTGGCCTGCGGTCGTCGGGAGATTCTGGCAGGTAGAACCAGCCCTTGATCCTTTGCGTTTCGCACTGTCTCATGACGCAAGCTTTCCAGGGCATCATCGGGGGTCAGCATCCCGCGTTGAGCGTATGCGGTATGGGTGAGTGGCGCGCGCGTCGTCGAGTTCTGCGCTGAACAGCCAACCGGTCGAGAACGACAATCGCCGAACGGGTAGACGACCCGTCTCGAACTGTAGAAACAGCCCGACCGAAGGTGCGTAGACGCTGCTCATAGGCTGTATAGGTTCGGGTCTTTGTCGCCTCCGGTACGGGCTTGAGACGCACCCCGCCGGCGTCCTTTCGCGTCCACGAGTAGCTATCTCGAATAGCTCCTCAACACGGAGGACGACACGCCTAGAGCTGTCGCACCCTGCCAATATCCTGGGACCATGGCCGAGCCTGACGCTAAGCGCGTATTCGTCATCCATGGTCGCAACGACGCGGCCCGCCGCGAGATGTTCACATTCCTGCGGGCCATAGGCCTCCACCCCATCGAGTGGAGCGAAGCGCTTCACGCCACCGGGACGGCGAGTCCGTACATCGGTCAGGTTCTCGACACGGCATTCGGGATGGCTCAAGCGATCGTTGTGTTGATGACCCCGGATGAGATCGCCTACCTGATCCCTGCGTACAGCCATGGCGAGCACGACCCCGAAACTCAGCCCGCCGCGCAGGCTCGACCGAATGTACTGTTCGAGGCCGGCATGGCGATGGGCCGGGACCCCAAGAGGACAGTGCTGGTCGAACTTGGTTCGGTGCGGCCCTTCAGCGACGTGTCCGGACTGCATGCCGTGCGCCTAGCGCCCACGCCCGAGAAGCGTAAGGACTTGGCCCAGCGGCTAAAGACTGCAGGCTGTGAGGTGAATCTCAACGGCGACGACTGGATGCAGACAGGCGATTTCACGGCGCCCGAGGTGCCGGGAGCCGGGAGGCCGTTGGGACGACGTGTTCCCAGCCAATCCGGTCAGGGCGCGGCTCGGGTAGATGGGCGGTACTTCAAGCGGTCGGCGGGCAGCGATCAACTCCAGATCATCAACCGCAGCGGGGAAAACTTGCTGAACCTGCGTCCCGAAAACCTTGGCGACTACCCGGGCAGAATTATGGGCTTTCCCATCGAGCGGTTGCCCGCCTTCAAGGACGTGAAGCTGATGACGTTCACCCATGGTGAGAGGGACAGATTCGATTTGGTGATCGTCGGTCAGACTGAAGGCGGCGAAGATTTCCGCGATTCAGTGTTTCTCGACTTCAACGGATAGGTTTACTCGTGGAAATTCCGGTCGAGTTCCCGCTCGACGTTGACGGCTTCATCCGCCGCGAGTGTCCTACGTGCACAGAACAATTCAAGTGGCACTACGGCCCAACAGAATCGCGTCCCCCCGAGGCAGTCGATCCACCGATGTACACGTGTCCTCTGTGCGGCCGACCAGCAGGGCCGGATCAATGGTGGACGCAAGTGCAGATCCAGTACCAGGAAGAGGTTGTAAATTTCTACGCCGGAGACATCATGAACGATGCGATGAAACAGGCGTTGCGAGGGTCGAAAACTATCAAGTACACACCGGGCAAGAACACCGCGCCCGCTCCGACAGCGCTCCACGAGCCGAACGACATGATTATCGTCGAATCACCATGTCACCCATGGGAACCCGTAAAGGTACCGCAGGAGCGGGCGGACAACGGAGCCTTGTACTGCTTGGTGTGTGGCGAAACTTTTTCGGCATAGTGGCTATTCGGCGGCAATCCCGCGCTTCGTCTGAACCGACGTCGAACAATGGTTGATCGCCTCCGAGCAACCATGGATGGCACGCTCGGCCATTTCTGGATGAATTTCGCCGATGTGTACGACCTCGATAAGGCAACCGATGGTTACGTGAAGCTAGGCGACGATGATTTTTTCCACATAGGCACGTTGCGCACTCGCCAGTACAACAGCGAGTTCGGCACCAACCGCGAGCGACTTGCTCTGCCAGACACGATCTACGCGATGACGAACGTCACCCGTTCCATCTTCTTCGATGTCGCCGGCATCTCGCAGTCGAACGTGATGGGGGAAAGAGCATCGACCCAAACTGTCCGGACGCGCGGTGTGATAGTGAATGTGCCGCTAGCGTCGCTCAAGGATGACCAATTTCTCGCCGTAGAGCTCGAGATTCCTCAGGTAACCAGATGGGCAGGGCTAACCAGCATTCGCGAGGAGAGTGTTCCTCCCGGCGGCAGTCGGGCGAAACAGTACAAGGCCGAAACAGTTGAGGTGGAACCTCTTGAGCTAGAGATTAGGCGCGGCTTGAGCTTGAAGCTTGACTCGACGTGGCACGTCGACGGTCCTGATGACCGCCGAACTATCAACGCGCCGCTCGTAGTTGGCACCTCGAGCCGAAGGCCGCGTAAGTGGCACGACCACCTTGTGCCGTTGCTGGCCGTTCAAGATCTGATTAATCTCGCGCATGAAGGGTTCGTGCCAGCGGAGCAAGCAAGGGTCGAATTCAAGATGGAAGACGACGGCAGACCTCGTGAATCCGCCACACTTTGGAACTCTCGATTGATGGCGCTGCCACGGCAAGGCGGTGTGTCAGGCCCAAAGTCGATGACCGAGGTCCCTTTGTTTTACCTCGAAAACATCGGCGGCGTTCAAGGACTCCGCAACTGGATCCGTCTTGACCACCATCACGGGCGCGCGACCGGACCAATCACTAACGCATACAGGTACGGGACAACCGGTGTAGAGGTCCATCTGATTGAGATCGCTACCGGGATGGAGTACTGGACGAAAGTCCACCGCGAGCTGGGGCGAACCTGGGCCGAGCCGAGACGTAGGAGCAGACGCGTTTGGGAGCCGCTTCCGATGTCGATCGGGCGCCACGTCGGTCCTGCTTTCGCCGAGTTCGTCGGCGACTTGGACCAGTGGAGCCAAATGTTCTGGGAGACATACAACAGCTTGAAGCACGCCCCAAACTACGAGTACAACCCGTCCGAAGTGCAGCTACTCGGCGACACCGGCGAGCTGCTTCTGCTCGGAGCTCTGCTCAATAGGGTTGCGGGCAACAAGGTCCCAATGAAGACGCTCTGCCAAAGCCACAGAACACACATGATGGGGTACAACATTCGAAAGCTACTCGGCGCTGGCGAATTCTCAACCGAATAGCGCAATTTCGGCGGCCGAGTCGGACTCGAACCGACACTTGGGCGGACCTTAAGAGCGCTTAGCGTACCTTCGAGCGCGGGAACACCAACCGTGGATAACCGCTGTGATCCGTCATCTGTTGGCCGCTCTCCGCCAGACGCCAACGGTGGCGAATTTTGGCGTCGTCTGCGACTGCCGCCCTTCATCTACCGATAACACCCGATCCCGTCGGGTCAAGAAAGTCATCGGTCCGCTGGCGCGGCCACTACAATCGTGAAGTGCCCGACCTCGAGTTCGTTCAGACAGATGACCGCGGACGGATCACTCTGCCTGACCGCCCTAATAGCCGGTTCCTGTTGCGCCACAACGCGGATGGCAGCATCCTTATTCAACCAGCCCAGGTTGTCACCGACGCCCAGTACGAGTACTGGACCAATCCCGAACTACGAACACTGCTCACTGCCGCAGCGTCATCACGCACCGTTCACCGAGCGCGCGACCACCGCGACTGATCACTCCGTTCAGCCACCGGACTCACGAGAACGACCTTCATCCGCTCGGGCCGCCCGCTGCCACGGATCCTGCAGTTCATCCGCGATTCGGTCTCGGTCCGCCGCCCACTCAGGATCCTCGGGTCCGTCGAAAAGGTCGGCCACCTCAGCCGATGATCGCCAGCATCGGGCAGGGTTCACCTCGTCGTCCGTCACGTGGCCACCCCCTGCTGTTGCTCGAAGATCCACTCACTTTAGTGTGACTCCAGCCGGATCGAGCGCCGATAACCGCTCCCTATGTCGGGTACGCCAGCATTACCCGGTTCGCGCCTGCACGCCGACAACACTCGGAATTTTTCGCCGCCGCTGGCCGAGACGCACGGGTGCCGACACCGCGCGGACGCAATAGTGCCGAGTAGCATCGCGGATCCACGGAGGATTGGAGACTATGTGGGACCAGGTGGCCATGCGCCAAAAGGAAGCGGCCGATCACACTGGCGGTGCCGGCATTTATCGACAGCCACAGAACGTTTTACGTCAAGAGTGGATACGGGCGGTTTCGCAATGACATCTCAGCTCGTGCGATTCGCGTGACGCTATGATGAGCCGCCATAGGCAAGGACACGATGGCCGTCCCGGCAAGAATGCACGGCGGTGGTGGTGGATCGCGGCGGTCGGCTGCGCGTTGATTGTCGGCGTAATCGCGGTCACAACAACTGTTTTCGGTCTCGGTGGTTCTGATGACCGTGATGAGTCGGAAAGAGAAAAGGCACAGAAGCGCTGCGAAACCGAAACTCTCAATCGATTGATATCACCATCGACTGCACAGCTAACAAAAGTGCAAACGGAGCTTAGTCAGCTCGACGCGGGCAGCCGCGATCTCTTTTCGCTACTGGACGAGCCTCTCAAAGGGGTTGATCATTCCCGCATACGAGTTTGGAATGTTTCGGGCGTTGTCGACGCGAAGAACGACTTCGGAGGCACAATCAAAACTCCCTTCACATGCCGCGCATATTTCGTCGACAGCGGCTTGGCTCATACCCTCGTTCTCCTCGACAACCACTAGCACCGCCGCGCCACTTCGGCCGTCATCACAACCGCCGATGTTGCCGTGGATGCATTGATACCAGGACGATTCTGAGAACGGTCAACGCCGCTCATTCGGCAGACCGCGGAGGTCGAATGCACAAGCCTCTTTGCCAAGACACGCCTGTCCGACCGCATCTCCCCCGAGGACAGTGACAGTGGCATCTCATTGCGATTGAGAAGTGATGTCTCTTCCCCAACGACTGGGCCCACAGTGCCATCATTCTCGAGTGACCTCGAGAGCAGGGACGAAGACTGACGGCAAGCTGGCTATCCGCCTGGCGGCGATCTCATCCTTCGGCGCGGCGATAATTCACTTCGCGGTCATGCCCACACATTGGCAAGCGTGGACGCAATCCGGAGTGTTTTTCGCCTCCATCGCGATGTTTCAAGTGTTGTGGGCATTCCTGGTGTCGCGACGCCCGATGCCGGCAGTGTTCGCCGCAGGCATCCTGGCCAATGTCGCTGCGGCGGCGCTCTGGGTGATGTCGCGGACCGCGGGCGTACCCTTTGGCCCGCACTCGGGACAGTCAGAAGCGGTTGATACTGCAGGTCTTTGCGCTCTCCTACTTGAGTGTTATGTCGTCATGGGGGCCGGCTGGGGGTGGTATCGCGTCGAACGCGCCGATCCGATATCGCGATTCGGAAACGCGATCATCCTGGGCGGCGCCAGTGCCGTCGTTACCATCGCAGCGACGCTGGGGGCAGCGTCAGGGGTGCTGCTCGACCACCACGGGTCGAGTGAGGCGGAGCAGAGCGACCATCCGTCGGCTAGTGACCATGCGGGCAGCCATAGCGGTGTTCCAACTCCTGCCGCTATACCCGTGGTGGAGGCGGCTCCGAAGAGCGATTCTCCGGCTCCGGTCGAACACCCCGCTCCGGCGACGGAACTATCAGATAAAACCGCGGAGGATCACCACCACAGCGAGTGAGTGATCCAGCCGCACAGCAAAAGCAGCTACATCCGATCGCGACAGTGCGGGCACGGCATTTCCATAGCGGCGCACATCGGGCATTTGTCCATCGACATCGGCATCTGCATGGCTTGGTCGCAGCACCACATTAAGTGGCGGCCGTTTCCGTCGGCATAGAGTACAGCCATCGGATCTGCCCCCACGATGTCGAAATAGACCTTGCCGGTAGAGCTTTGGCCTTGTGCCAGTGTGGTGGCGGGCAGCCCTTCCGGGGTTGCGATCTGCCACAGGACGGGGTGCCGCTGACCGTCGATTGAAACGGCGTGCAGGTTGGGGATGATGGGTGTAACGGTGCCGGTGACTGCGCGCACTGTCGCCGAGCTTTCCCAGAGCTGACCCCGCGGGGTATATCCCGGCAGGATAGTCGCCGACTTCTGAAGGTCGGCCACAGTCCACTCCTGGACTACCGCACCCCCGGCATCGACGATCTGTTGCGCTGAACCGAATTTATGGGGGCAATGCTTCGTGGCGGCCGCTGGGGCAGCGAACGCTATTGCTCCAGCGACGAATGCGGCGGCGAGCGTCGCGGTGAGCACTGTTAGGAGTCGCAAGCAACCTCTCCTTTCAAGAGAATTGGCGAGCAGCACAAAATCAGGCGCGGACAGCTCGCCCAATACTACGTACTGGGATAGTAGATGAGTGACTACGTACTGGGATAGTAGATGAGTGTTGATTTCGGATGGTGGCGCCTCGATGGGGCGCGAGAGGCGCGAAGATCGAGTCGGCGAATGGGCGAGACCCACGCGAGGCCCGAACGGTTCAGGCATGAGACGTGCATGGCGCCGCCGCACTGCTGCTGAATTCCTGTTGGCCCGCTCCGTTGCCGTCCGGCCGCCAGTCGAACGGGAAGTGCTTGCTGGAGGCGCCTTGATAGTCGCGCGACCACTCGAACCCGACAGCGTGATCGCGCTCGACGACCCCCCACGTGGCGACCTGGCCGGGACCGACCTCGGCGCCCGGCGGGTTGGCGGTGGTCACGCGACGGTTGAGATCAGAGGTGGGTCCGGTTAGCGCTGCGACGCGGACATCGACCTTGCCGGGGATTTCGGCGCGCCAGTAGGCCAGGTCATCTGCTGCATCGAAGGTAATCGGCGCGTACTCGATGCCGCGCAAATCCGCGATCAGGCTTGCGAATTCGGCTGGCCAGCCGCCTTCCTGTCCGGTAAAGATGCGCTCTAGGGCCTCACGCTGGGCGGCGTCGGCGTCGGCATCAATGTAGAACATCAGCTTCATCATGGCGTTGGGATCGCCGACCCACATGTTGCCGGTGAACTCCCCGAGGGAAACGACGTTGAGTCCCCCCAGATCTACCGGACCGAAGTGGCCTGCCCGGATATGCCATACGAGGGTGAACAGGCAGTCACCGTGGGTGGGCTCTTGAGCGAAGGTGCATGGGCAGGGCAGCTTGCAGCTACACACGTCGAACCAGTCACCACGCAGATGCCAGTCGGTGGTTGTCGAGATTGTTTTCATCGTTCAAACCTTTCGTTGTATACCCCATGGGGGTATCGGGCGGGTTGACCATATCCCCATGAGCGCTTCTCCACAAGTACCCCCAGGGGGTATATTTATGTCATGAGTGAATCGGTGTGCCCCAGGCGTGTCGAGGGGTCACAAACCTCGCTTCGACGTGCGGTGAGGACCGGGTCGGCGTCCCGGCTGCTTGCAGCAGTTCTGGCAGCAGTCGGCGCGCTTGCCCTAACCGCGTGTGCATCGGACGGCCCATCCCCGCCCGCACCTGCAGCGCCGACGTCGCAGGCCCCGGCCTCGGGTGCGGCCCGGTTGGTAGATCCCGGCGAGTTCGCCGCGGTGATCGCTGAGCCTGATCGCGTGACGGTGAACGTCCATGTGCCATTTGAGGGCGACATCCCGGGCACGGACCTGTCGATACCGTTCGATCAGATCACCGCACAGGCTGGTTGGCTGCCAGCCAATCGTGACACCGGGTTGGCGATCTATTGTCGGTCGGGGCCAATGAGTGCGACCGCGGCGGAGACGCTTCGCGATCTCGGCTACACCGATGTCGTCGAACTTCGCGGGGGCATGCGCGCTTGGCAAGCCGACGGCCGCGAATTGGTCGGCATCTGATGACGGTCGAGCACTCGGGGCTACCACCGGGTAGACCCCGACGTTCAGGCCGGTATCGACGTGATAGCCGCGCAGACTATTACGCAGGAGTCATTGCATCGAGGGACTTTGGTGCCTGTAGCCGGCCGGCGCGGTCTAGGCGGTACAGGGTGAGCGCCGCGATCAGGCCGATGACGACCAATCCGATCCACGTCAGCTCGGGCATCCCGGCGTCGGAAGCTTTTTGCATGAGCGTTCCGGTGGCGAGGTTGCCGACGAGGATGCCGATTCCGACGATGGTGTTGTAGAAGCCGTAATGTGTGCCGACGAGCCGGCCACCGGCCAGTGAGACGACGGTGTCCATTTCGAACGGGAACACCGCAGCCGATCCGATGGCAAGCACCGCAGCGCCGACGAGAAGCGCACTGATGGCGGCGATTTGGCCGGCACGCCGATCATCGGGCAGCACGGCCATGGGTATGAATGACGCCGCGAGGACCAGCATACCGATCACCAGTGAGTGTCCTGGTCCCCACCACTTAGCGAACCATCGGGTGATCCTGAGCTGACCAGCGACGGCGATCAGGCCGGAGATGACGAATACGCCTGCCACTACGGCGGGTTCAGCATTGGGCACCAGGTTCTTGGCGTGCAGCGGCAGCGCCAGATAGACCTGAAAGGACAGCACGTAGGAGCCGATCATCGCCACGGCGAACAGCAGGAATGAGCGGTTGGCCAGTACAGTGCGCCAGTCGTCGAGCACCGACGTGCCATGTTCGGTCGGAGAGGCCTTGCGTTGTGGCAGAGCGAAAAGTTGCGCGACGGTCAAAGCTGCGAAAACCCCCGCAGCGGCCGCGGCGGCGATGCGGAAGTCGAGCGCCATCAGCGCCAGTCCCACGAGCGGACCGGCGAGGATCCCTCCTTGGTAGAAGATGTTGAACAACGCGAAGGCTTCGACCCGGCGTGGGCCGGCCTCGGCGGCAAGATAGGCGCGCACCGCTGGGTTGAACAATGCTCCGGCGAAACCCGTTGCTGCTGAAGCGATCACCATTGCCGGCAGCGAATCGGCAATCACCAGAAGCCCGAATCCCGCGGTGCGCAGCAGGCAGCCGGCAACGATGAGCGGCTTGTATCCGATGCGATCGGCCAATGTGCCGCCGATGATGAACATGCCCTGCTGGGAGAAGTTGCGCACGCCCAGCACCAGGCCGATGGCCCATGCGGCCAGCCCGAGCGGCCCGGCGAGGTAGCCGGCCAGATACGGCATCAACATGTAGAAGCCAAGGTTGATGCCGAACTGATTGATCATCAGCAGCCGGCTCGGCCATCCGAAACTGCGGAATTCGGTGAGGAAGCCCGTCATCGCGGTGCCTTGACCGGATCTACCACCCTGGGGCACCGTGTCCAGGAGTCCACCACATGCTGTGTGGGGTCATCGATGAGCGCCGGCTCAGCGGGCGGCGCTATGTCATGGAGATTGTGCTTGCGGCAGTAGTCGTCGTTGTAGATGGTGTCGAAGTAGCGTTGCGGGCCGTCGGGGAAGATCGCGGCGATCGTTGTGTCTTCGGGGCGGGTCTGCGCCGCCCAGCCGGCGACCAGGGCAACGGCGCCCACGCTCCATCCGCCGCTGGCGTAGTGGGTGGCGGCCAGCGTGCGGCATGCCCAGACGGCTTCGGCCGGGGCGACCCAGTGGACTTCGGTGAAGGCGTCGTAGTCCACGTTGCGTGGATAGATGCTCGACCCCAGCCCGCGCATCAGTCGTGCGGTTGCCGGTTGACCGAAGATCGTGGAGCCCACCGTGTCGACACCGATCAGTTGCATGTGGGGATTGAATTCCCGCAACACGCGAGCCACGCCGGCCGAGTGCCCCCCGGTGCCGACCGAGCACACCAGTACGTCGATGTGGCCGAGTTGCGCCTGCACCTCGAGAGCAAGCCCGCGGTATGCGTCGACGTTGTCGGGGTTGTTGTACTGATCGGGATACCAGGCGGATTCGTCGGTGGCGAGGATCTGCATCACCCGGTCCCGTCGCGCCTGCTGCCAGCCGCCTTCGGGGTGCGGTTCGGTCACCAAGTCGACCTCGGCGCCGTAGGCCGTCAACATCCGCTGAATGATCGGTTCCATTCCAGGATCGGTCACCAGCGTGACGGGGTGGTGGTGCACGGTTCCGGCCAGTGCCAGGCCCAATCCCAGTGTTCCGCTTGTTGATTCGACGATCCGGCCATCGGGGCGCAGGGCACCGGTGGCGCGCGCTCGTTCCACCATGTACATCGCCGGGCGGTCTTTCATCCCGCCGGGGTTGAAGCCTTCGAGCTTGGCCCAGAAACCTCGACCGGGCGAGGTGAAGGGCTCGGCGATGCGCAGCACCGGTGTGTGGCCGACCATTGTGCCGGGCCGGTCATAACGGCCGAGGCATCGCTGTCGAGGCGTGTGAAGTTCAAGGTTGCGAACGGACAGGGCGTGATTCATGGAAGTACATCGCTTCTGCTTCGAGCCGCGCGCCGTCCGGCGCGCAGCAGCTGAAAGGGACGGCGGTCACCGACCCCGCCGCAGCGAGGCAGCGTGGTCTGGCGCCACCGGATCAGCAGCGTGCGATACACAGCCGGGTGAGCATCACCCGACCGGAAATAACTGTCGCTAGCGGCCGTGGCGGACCACGCACCACAGCCAGTGTCGATTGACTCCACAGTGAAGCCGCGACGGCCAAAGCGGCGATCAGCCCCAACGCGATCAGTATGGTCGATGTGCGCGGCAGCACTCCCTCGGCGACTGTGTCCGGCAGTAGCGGCACCGATCCATCGCTGATATGCGGATGCTCAATGACCACGGAATGGTCGGGAAGAAGGTCAGAAGACAGGGCATGCGGCCCGTGCGCAGAGGGCTGGTCTCCTATTGGCAACGCCCACTCAGCGGCAACAACGACGACCCAAGACGCCAGCACCAGCGCAATCAATGCGCGGGTTCGCGTCCCGAGAAAGCCCACGTTGCTGTTCACAATGGTGCCAAATGTAGCAGCGGATCGCGCGTCGGTTCGGCGCCCACGAACTCGACGCATAGTCGTTACCGCGCCGCGATAGAGCCGTCGCCAGCGACGGTGCGTCGATCCGGACGCTCGTTGCATCGAACCCGACGAGTGCTGGCGGGCAACCGCAGCAGAACACTGTGCATTCGCCAACATGGTCATCAGCGCCTCGTCATGTCAGATCATGCCCCGTCGCGCCTATCGCCGATGCTGAATGCCCAGACTCGGTGTCAGGGCGTGTCAGCTCGTCGGCGAGCGACACCACCAAGCCACCCAGCATGAATGCGGTGATCGCGGCGACCAGGGTGGCGGTACTGAAAGCGGGGATGTACCGCCTCGCCCCCGTCGGCGCGCTGGCGCCGTGGTGATACTGGTGCGTCAGCGCATGTCCTTTGCCCCTGCCCAGCAGGTAGCGGTTCACCGGGTAGGCAGCGACGAAGGCGGCCCCGAGCGCGATCATCATGCCCACCCAGAAGACCGGATTCACCAGGCCCGCGTTCATGGCCCCGGGTATGACCGCCATGACGGCGTTGTCGACGATCTCCATCGTCAGGATCGACAGCGTGTCGGCGGCCAGCACCACACTCAGTGCTGTCCCCAGTGCGAGACCCGCGCGCAGCAGCGGCAGGGTTGAAAGG
Source organism: Mycobacterium barrassiae (assembly GCF_025822765.1). Lineage (GTDB taxonomy): Bacteria > Actinomycetota > Actinomycetes > Mycobacteriales > Mycobacteriaceae > Mycobacterium > Mycobacterium barrassiae. The sequence goes on from NZ_JACKUK010000045.1 coordinate 21,962, forward strand.
GTGTAGCCGAACAAGAAGGCCAACCCAACGGCCAGCGCAATCGTGCCCACGTTGCTCAAGCCCAAAGCGGTGCCGATGATCAGGCCGACGATCTCGCCAATGGCACACCCGGTCAGGCAGTGCAGCGTCGCGCTGAGGGCCATCGTGTTTGTGCTGCCATCGTGTTCGTGATGAGCATGACCACTGGGTTCGTGGTCGTGAGTGTGGACGGTCATGACGTACTCCAGAGTTAACTGTGGACGGTGTAGCGGTATTGGCTGATCGATGAGGTCCCTTCAGGCAATAGCCCGTGAACGGCGTATTCCCCATGGCGTGTTTGAGCAACCCGCATCGTCGTAAACCGTGGTGTTTGCGGTGCCGAGTTGGTGGATGTCGCCGGCAGCGCCCATGCAGACCTGATCTTGCTCCTCCGATTCCCGTACACCCCACAGGGGTAACCGCCTGTATACCCCACAGGGGTATATGATGCAAGACCGCCCCCCTCGATGACTACCTTCGCGCCTACCCGCGGCGCCGCCACCAGGCTGCTGAAATTGCTTCGAATCAAACGGTTCTGGGAGCGTGCGCGGCAATCGGCTTCGCTTCTGAGGCGGGCTGAGCCGTGCCTGTCACCCGGGAGGGAGATGACCACTTGCAAGTCCCTGAGGGGTGCCGCCGGATCTGTGACTACCCCTCCTTCACAGGGGCGTGGGATCTTTGGGAGGTCGGCCTTCGCCCGGAGATTTTCCGTGTCGGCGTCAATGCTGTTACTCGCTGTAGCCAAACCGTGACGGACACTTGATCGAATTGCTAACACGCCCTTGCGCATTCATTCGCGGCGCCACCCATAGCATCAATTGACACAGTCGAAATTTCGAGGGAGCCGGAGACGATGCGTGGGGTTGTTCGGTATGTCCTTGCCGCGATCACGATTCCTGCGAGTGTGATCATGGGCCCGGTCGATACAAGCCTCGCGGCAACGAAGCAGCCGTCGGGGAATAGCATCGCGTCTGTCTCACCGACGCGAGACGCGGTCGTTGGCGTCGCACACCCCGTGGTCGTGACCTTCGGCAGGCCAGTCTCCGACAGGCGCGCAACCGAACGTGCCCTCGACATCACTTCGTCGCCCGCGATGACCGGTGAATTCGACTGGCTCGCAGACAACGTCGTTCAATGGGTTCCCAATCAATTCTGGCCTGCTAACAGCGCGATAGCGCTATCTGTGGGCGGGATGAAGACGAACTTCGCGACGGGTCCCGCTGTGGTCGGCGTTGCCAACACCGCGGATCACACATTCACCGTGACTATCGACGGCGTGGAGGCGGCCGTGCTCCCAGCGCCACACCACCGTCCCAACTGGGGAAAGCCGGGCGTGTTCCCAGCTTCGATGGGTCGCCCCGAGTACCCCACACCCGTAGGTACCTACACCGTCTTGGCGAAAGAGCGCGACGTGGTGATGGATTCGAGCAGCGTCGGCATCCCCGTCGACTCGCCCGACGGTTATCTACTCGACGTGGAATACGCCGTCCGTTTCACCAGACGTGGCCTCTTCGTGCATTCAGCTCCGTGGGCGATCAATTCGCTCGGCTATGAGAACGTCAGCCACGGGTGTATCAGCCTCAGCCCTGAGGATGCCGAATGGTACTTCAACACGGTCAACATCGGTGACCCGATAATCGTGCAGGAGAACAGCATAGAAGTTCCTCGATCGGTACCCGCGCCGGAAAACGGAGTTGAAGTTCCTCGCGTAATCCCCCGCTGACGAGGCCTCAACGCTGCTACAGAGAATTGTGTCGTCGTTGCAACCGGCGCCTTGGGATAACGTCCGAAAACAGCCCTTGTCTTCGGTCGGATCGTTATCCACCGACGATGATGTCGGCCAGCACCAATTAGGTTGCGTGGGCGGGCCATTGCAAGAGACTTCGGCCATGCCCTGGACGTTATTGCATCCGAAGCAGTTGGCCCCGCACACGTGCACAGCGCGCTTGATGCGCTTTCACTGCCACCTGCAGCCCGCGAATTCCAGCCTTGTAATTATGTTGCCGGTGTTACTAATGATGCAATTGTGAGTTACGCTGATCTACGTACTCACTACGTACGAGGTTGCTACTCAATGCGAACCGTCGCCAGATCCAAGGTTTGGCAGCCCGCGGCCCGCCGCTTCGACCGCCGGAAGAAAGATTCAACATGGGACCTACTGCCCGTGGCGTGCGCTCAAAGCGCGCCTGCCCTTCCCGGATCGATTTTCGGCGCGCCGCTAGCGTGGTCCTCACTGTTGTCGCGTCGCTATTCCTCGCGTGCACCCCAGCGGCATCCGCCGAACCGACCGCCGGGCAATGGGATCCACTACTGCCAAAGCTGCCGAGCGCGGGAGCGCCCGGCGATCCGGTAGCCATCGCCAATGCGTCGCTGCAGGCAACGGCCGCCGCAACTCAGACAGCGGTCGACTTAGGGCGCAGCTTTCTTAGCAGCCTCGGAATTGCCAGTCCCACGGCTAGTCCTCAAACGACCGTTCGCGGCAATAGGTTGTACGGTGCCCAGGCGATCGAATACGTCATTCGCAGGGCCGGAACGCAGATCGGCGTTCCCTACTCCTGGGGAGGCGGCAGCCTGAACGGCCCGAGCCGCGGTGTCGACCAGGGAGCAGGCACCGTCGGATTCGACTGCTCTGGTTTGACACGTTTTGCGTTCGCCGGCGTCGGTGTACTGCTGCCACGATGGTCGGGCGATCAGTACAACGCTGGCAGAAAGGTGCCTCCCTCTCAAGCCAAGCGCGGCGACCTATTGTTCTGGGGGCCCGGCGGAAGTCAGCATGAGGCGATCTACTTGGGCGGGGGACAGATGATTGAGGCCCAACAGACAGGCGTTCCCATCAAGGTCTCACCCGTACGTACGGCGGGAATGACACCCTACGTCGTTCGAATTATCGAGAGCTAGTTGCAGCGCCCAAATTCGCTAGCTCGCAACGCAATTCAGGCCGCCGCGTGATGAGCTAATCCGAGTAAACAATAGCCGATGCCGCGGACCGTGCGGACGTAGCGCGGACATGTCGGGTCGTCGCCCAGCTTTCGGCGAAGATTTCCGATGTGCACTCCCAGAGCGGAACGACCGCCAGAATGCGGAGAGCCCCACACGATCTCCTCAAGGCGTCGGCAGGTCACGGGCTCGCCCGGATTGTCAGACAAAGCCTGAAGGATCGCAAACTCGATCCGAGTAAGCGATATGGCGCCTCCGCTTCGGAACGCACGCCGGGCGGCCACGTCGACCACGAGGTCGTCAATGCGGCGTCGCCGCGTGTCGCCGATCTCACCGTAGAGGCGAATGTGTCTGAGGGCGCGCCGAATTCGTGCGCTCAGCGTCTCGCAGTGCCCAATGGCGACCACTCCAGCACGTGACATTAGTGGCGCGATCTCTGCGTCAGCAAGCGCGACGACACCACCGCCTGCCGCCTGGCGAACCCGATCCAGAACAGCAGCACCCTGCTCGCCCACGCACACCACCACCACGTCGGGGTCATACTCGCGCAGTGCACTGAATGCTGCGGCTTCTGAGCATGCGACAGCAACGACGAAATCATCGGCGCGCATCTTGTGGGCCAGAATGTCGGCGTAGATGCGCCGCGGCTCAACGAGCAAGACGCGGATTCGGCCGGCGGCCACCACCGGACGTGCGTCACCGTCCACTCGGACTCCGGGGTGTGAGTCGATGGTCGTGACAGTCTCCTTCGCCGATGTGGGGCATCGTTTAACTGCGTCACCTACATGGTTACTGGGAGCCTTAGCGTATCACGATCTATGTATCTACTACGTATATCAGTAGTTGATGATTGAGGCTGATATGTCGACGTTCATCCGCCTGCTGCGAGCCTCGGCAGCCTTCGAATGTCTAGTGGTGGCAGAGCACTTGAAAAAGGGTAGGCGCGGCAACCACTGCGCAAATCATGGTGGCCAAACAGATGCGATGGCGCCATTGCACGTGACTGCGTGTAGGAGTGACCAACCGCTGCGCGCGAGTGACGACCGCCGTCGCCGCCGCGGCGAGGCCGTCGTACGCAACGGGTTGGTGTCCGGCCAAAGCGATCAAGCCGGTGAGCAGAGGTCGGGTACCCACCCGACGTGCCGCGGTGTCATCAGCGCACATCTCCAGCAGCTCCGCCACACAGCGCTCAGCCCGGGCGAAGAGAGGTAGTCGCGGAAGTGTGAGCGCCACGGCACGCAGCACCATGAGAATGTAGTGGTGACGCCCAGAAATGTGGGCGTTTTCATGGGCAAGGACCGCTTTCAGCTCAGACCGGCTTAACGACCTGAGTGCCGCTGAGGTGACGACGATTGCGTTGGGGCGTCCGACGACGCAGTAGGCGGCCGGACGGTCGTCTTCCACCATGACGACGTTCGGATGACCGGTGGGCCGGCCGATGATCCGCGCGGCCTGCGCATGCTCGTGACTTCGCGCGCGTAGGCGAGATATGCACCGGCAAACACGAAGCGCGACAAGCCCCAACGTCAACGTTGCAGCCACGATGAGGGTAAGTAACCCGATAGGGCCGGCCATACGCGTGTGATCGGAGAAGCCGAACAGTTCCAGACACAGCGTCACGACCGCGCCTGTGTGAACGCTGTCTGCCGTCGCTCCGATGGCGAGCGCGAGCGCAACCAGCCATGTCACCAGCGCCGCGGCCACCGCGGCTATCCATGCGGCGGCGCCCATGCGGGGGCTGATGCCGGAAGCGGTCATCCGCCCAAGAATGGGCGGAGCCAACCATGCGAGCGTAGCGCCGTAGAGGAGTAGCCACACCGCCGTTGTCATCATCGTCGTTCCATACACAGAACCGCCCTCGGTGGGACCAAGTGGTCAGCACTCTTCTTCGTCCAGGGCTTGCGGTACAGATTGGCCACAGTCACATCACGGTGGTGCGAGCGACCTGGCGGTGTCGTGAAATCTCGTCGACGAGATGGAGCACCGTGACGGGCTCCATGCGAATCCACAGGCAGTTCATGCCCAACGCTTCGAGGTCGCCGAGTTTTCGTTGTCGCTGTCCATTTGCGTGCCACTCCTGATCTCCCCGACGAGTTCGCCCAGTCGCCGTGTGACCCAGCCCCCAAATGTAGCGGCCGGCTTGGATAAACCGTCGATTCGCCACACCCAACGTGTGATCATCGCTTTGGAAATGTCTGCCGTCCTTTTCAAGGTCCGCCGTTCGGCCGAATGATCTCGTTCCTTCTGAACAGACACGGCCGATCCGGCGCGACGCCGTACGTCACCAGCTTGATCGAGTGCTGACATCTGGCAGCGGGGCCACTGTGAGTGCACCGCTCTACCGGTCAGTCCGCACCGGCGCGGCAGTTCCAACAGATTCCTGCGCAGAGTCCGGCCGCTCGGAACGGCGCGGCCACGGCGAAGCGCCAAGTAACGCCATTGCTCCGGCGATAGCCGCAGCCCACAGCACAACGACAACGACACTCAGAATGAGCCACACTTCCGACCCGACACTGTTCGCGCACACGACAGTCATCCAACGCATATCTCGCCTCCTCGGCGTCCAGCGTCACCCCGCCGCAGGTTGCAATCGGTATGAGTCTGGTAAAGATCTGCTGAAGATCGAGGCTCTCCGACGGTGGCACGTCACCGCGGCCGCATCAGCGGGCACCATATGGGCATGGAGCACCACCCGGGCACACCGCCTGAGCAGGCAAACGGTTACCGCGCGCTCGTCGTCGACGACGAGCTTCCCCTAGCCGAAGTGGTCGCCAGTTATTTGGAACGCGAACAGTTCGAAGCCGTCGTCGCGGGCAACGGCGTCGACGCGATCGCCGTCGCCCGCGACCTTGATCCTGATGTCGTCATCCTTGATCTCGGTCTTCCCGGCATCGATGGGCTGGAGGTCTGCCGGCAGCTGCGCACATTCTCTGACGCTTACGTCGTCATGCTCACCGCTCGCGACACCGAACTCGATACAGTCCTCGGCCTCAGTGTCGGCGCCGACGACTACATCACCAAACCTTTCAGCCCGCGCGAGTTGGTAGCGCGCATTCGCGCCATGTTGCGGCGGCCGCGTGTCCTGCAGTCGGTCACTGCACGCGCCGAACTTGACGTGAGGCCACCACGCTGCTTCGGCGCGCTGAGCATCGACGTCGCCGCCCGTGAGGTACGCATCGGCGACGAACAGATCCTGTTGACTCGCACAGAGTTCGACATTCTCGAAGCTCTTTCAGGTCGGCCGGGCATCGTGCTGACCCGTCGCCAACTTCTCGAAATCGTGCGTGACGGACCCTGGGTCGGTAACGAGCACCTCGTTGACGTCCACATCGGGCACCTGCGGCGCAAACTCGGCGACGTCGCAACTCGCCCGCGCTACATCGCCACTGTCCGAGGCGTGGGTTACCGGATGGGGTCCGGAAAATGAGTCCCCCGGCTACGTCAACGCTGCGCCCATTTCGACGAGGTGGCCGCCCCGGCATCGGCCTGAGGCTCCTGGCAGCCCAAGCCATTGTGCTCGCGGCCGGGGCCGCGACAACCTTGGTAGTGGCCGCCGTCGTCGGCCCTCCCCTGTTTCGTGAGCATTTGCATCGCGCAGGGGTGCCGATGGACTCCCCGGAGGAAGTTCACGCCGAAGAAGCCTACGGCTACGCAACGGTGATCTCCCTCGGAGGCGCCTTGGCGGTGTCCATACTGGCCGCACTGGCTGTCAGTTTCTACATCAGTCGACGGCTCCAGCGGTCCATCGCCGAGGTCGCTTCCGCTGCAACCAATGTCGCGCAGGGCAACTATGACATTCGGGTGTCGCCGCCGGGCCTCGGCGACGACTTCGATGCCCTCTCGTCCGCCTTCAATCAGATGGCTTCCCGGCTTCAGGCTGTTGATTCGTCGCGGCAGCGGTTGTTCGGAGACTTAGCGCATGAGATCCGGACACCAGTCGCTGTGTTGGAGGCATACATCGAGGCGCTCGAAGATGGCATCCGCACTCTGACGCCGCAGACAGCCGCCATGCTGCGCGACCAAACCCGGCGGCTTGTGCGATTCTCCGATGACGTCGCCGCCCTCGCAAACGCCGAAGAAAGCTCGGTTTCGATGTCCTACGCGAACATTGATGTCGACCGCTTAACGCGCCAGTGCGTCGTCGCTGCGCAGGAAAGCTACAGCAAGAAAGGAGTGGCGCTGCTTGTTCGCGTCCAGGAGGGACTACCGCCGCTGTGGGCAGACGAGCAACGACTGTCCCAGGTCATTGGCAATCTGCTGCAAAACGCGTTGCGGCACACGCCATTCGGCGGCTCTGTCGAGCTGAGCTGTGGCCGGGACGGCGGCCGGCTACAGATCGCTGTCTCCGACACAGGCGAGGGAATCCCGGCAGAGCACCTCAGGAGAGTGTTCGATCGGTTCTATCGCGCAGACACCGCCCGCGATCGCGAACACGGCGGCGCCGGTTTAGGGCTCGCGATCGCTAAGGCGCTGGTCGAGGCTCACGGCGGTTCAATAGTCGCAGCCAGCGCTGGACTCGACGCCGGTGCAGTATTCACCGTCGACCTGCCTATCGCGCAACCTCAACAGAATCTCGGATAACCGCACATCAACGCGATCCCGCCCAGCCCACTTGGGATTGGTCACTTGTCCAGCATTCCCTGCATGGTGTCGATTTCTGCTTGCTGAGACGACACAATGTTGCGCGCCATCTCCATCGCCGCGGGGAACTGACCATTGTCAATTTCCTGCTGCGCCATCATGATCGCGCCCTTATGGTGCTCAATCATCTGCGTTAGAAAAAGCCGGCTGGCCTCAGCGCCCTGCGCGTTCTGCAGCGCGGCCATATCGGCATCCGACATCATGCCGTGCCCGCCACTCATACCAGGCATCTGATGTCCGGGCATGCCCTGGTCGGGCATGCCAGTGCCGCTCGGCGTAGGTGTGGAAGAGACTTCCCACTCTCGGAGCCATCCCTGCATTTGCTCGATCTCGGGAGCCTGAGCGTTCTTGATCTCGTTTGCCAGCGACACAACCTCGGGGTCGATGCCTTGTTTACCGAGAAGCATGTCGCTCATCTCGATCGCCTGCTGGTGATGGGGAATCATTCCTTGAGCGAACCTCACATCGGCGTCATTATGGGTAGCGACACTGCCGGCCGCGCTGGGCGAGACCGACGCTTCCGCCGAGGTAGGGCTGGCCGCTGGCGCAGAGTCTGTTCCGGTGTTCGAACAGGCTCCTACCAACATGGCCGCCGCCGCCAAAGCCGCGAGCCTCAATCCATTTCGCCTGTGCTGCATGGCACATCCTTCCTCACAACTTCGTGACATCACGCATCAGCGGGGCGAGCGCTCTCGCCGCCTCAGTTCAGCCTCAGGACCCCATGTATGGGTGCGTTCGTGTTCCGATGAAGATTTGATGAAGACACCTCGACTACCTGTTACCAGCCGAGCGCCGCTGAGTCGACGCTGAGCTCGGCGCTTGGCCGCCACTAGCGCATGATGGGTAAATGGCTTGCACGACACCGAAGCGCTCAGACCGGCTGGCCTCCGGTCACGTAGCCTCTACGCGGGAGTTACGGTTGCAGTGCTGTCAGTGACGCTTCCGCCGACCGGGCGACCGCCGAGCATGGTGGTTAGGACGCGGGTATGAGGCAGGTCAGAGAGCGGACAGGTCAACGGGTTGCGATCCACGACAATCATGTCGGCATGATGGCCGGCGACGAGTGACCCGATGTCATTCCACCTCAATACTTGTGCAGCAGTGCGCGTCCAGGTGGCGAGCGCGTCTATGCGAGAGACCCCGGCGGTAGCGGCGGCACGTCCAGAAGCGCCGTAGCGCGGTTTCGCAGCCAGGGCCAGATGTTCGAAGACGTTCTTCGGCCCCCAGTCAGTGCCACAGCCTACGGTGAGCCCGGCGTTGAGAAACCGCTGCAGCGGCACGAGGTGCTCGAGGATGGCCTCGCCGACACGGTCGGCGAACAGCTCACCCTTGCCCCAGGAGAACGACATGGTGGTGGTGAGGTCGAGATCCAAGGCGGCGAGGCGACTGATCTGTTCGGGTTCGGCGATTGCTGCATGCTGCACGATCCACGGACGGTCCTCCGCGCGTAGCGGCCCGACGAGGCTTTCGAGCTGTTCGAGATAGTCATCGAGTTCACCGTTGCCGGCGATCATCATGTTCAGCCGTAGGCCGCTGGCAAGGCAGAACCGCATGACCTTCTCGACGGTGTCCGCAGGCACAAATGATCGTCCAGATGTCATGGTGCCGAAAGGCCCCCGATACGGCTCACGGAGCAGCAACTGTCCGGCGTGGCAGGATCCGCCGCGGCCAATGGTGATGCCGTCGATGCGCAATATGTCGTCGTCTCGGTCGACCATGCCGGCCGCTCGCCGAAGCCGGGCAAGTAATCGGTCGACATCAAGCGGATCGTCGTCGGGCATGCCATAGATGTGGGCTTCGGGTGCGCACTGCACGCGCAAGCTGAGCTGATCGGTGCTGCGCAGCCACTGGTAGAGCTCGATGTGGGAGAAGTCCATAGCGTGGGCTTCGTAGATGGTAGTTACACCGCGTGCATTAGCGTCTCGCATCGCGTGAACGACGCCAGGCTCGAATGCATTGGGCTGCAACAGCGGTAGCTGCCGCAGCAGGCCATTCATGAAGTCGTCGTTGTTGTAGTAGAGGGTGACCGCGCCGTGGAGCCGCCCGGTCGGCTCACCGCTGGCGTCTTTTTCGACCCAGACATCGCCGACGCGGTCGGCGGTGTGCCGGTCGATGCCCAGGCGCTGCAATCCTGCGCTATTCAGCACGCAGGTGTTCGGGATGACCGGCGCCCAAGCCTGAATGAACACGGGATGGTGCGGCGCGGCACGGTCGAGTGTGATTCGATCAGGCAAGACCCCTTCGGTGAGGTGGCGGTAGGACCGTCGCAGGAAGTAGTGCGGCTCTCCTACCGGGGTGGTCATGATCCACTCCCCCGCCGGAGTCGTTTTGGTGCGGACAGCGAGGCGCGCGGCGATGTCCATATGGTCGACTGCGTCACCGAGATCGACCAATGGCTCGGCGATCACCCCGAAGTGCAGCAGGTGAGGGTGGGTGTCGATGAAGCCGGGCATCACCGTGGCCCCGTCGAGGTCTACGACGGCGGCGTCCGGTCCGGCAGTGCGGCGCACGAAAGCCTCGCTGCCCACGGCGGTGATGCGCCCGTCAGCCACGGCAACCGCTTCGGCAATCGAGTTTGAGCGGTCGCACGTGAGGACGGTGGCATTGGTATAGAGGGTGCTCGTCATGAATGGTTCGCCACAGTTTGAGCGCTGTCGTTTGCGTCGTCCTTGAGTTGGCAAGCGCCGGTCGCGCGGAACGGCTCAGCCAGCTGAGCCAGATAGCCGACCGGGTAGTTCGGCTTGGCGGCCATGCCGAGGTCGTCGCTGCTGAACCGGCGATGCGGGTCGAAAGAGAATGTGCGCAGCGCGTGGTCCCAGATGAGCGTGAACAGGCCGAAATTCACGTCACCGATGCCTGCCCACTTGAGGTGATGGAAGCGATGACCTTCGTTAAGTGCCAGCATTTTCCGCAGCGGACCTATGCGGTAGTCGGCGTTGGAGTGTTGAAGCAACAGCTGTACCGCAATGCACACGGTCAAAACCTCGGCCACAGTCTTGGGCATGCCGAGTAAGAGCAGAGGCACGGTCCCCGCCGCGAGTTCCAAAGCTCCGTGAAGGGGATGCTTCATGAGTCCGTTGAATCCGTAGAACCGTTTGACGCTGTGATGCACGGCGTGAAAGCGCCACAGCCACCCCACCTTGTGGCTGGCCAGGTGCGCGACGGTCACGCCGAAGTCGGTGACGACGATCGCGATCAGAACCTGCACGACGAAGGGCAGCGACGAAGGCCAACGTTGACCGAATGGTGACAGCGCGGCCATCAGCGGGATAACCAGCACTGTAAAGAGCAGCGAGGTCTCGTTGATGAAAGCGTGCACCACGTCGCGGCGCCCATCACCAACCGAGGTGTTCCATTCATCGGTGTAGGGCAGAATCCGCTCAGCGACGAACGACAATCCGATCGCCGCAACAATGAGCGCAGCCATCCATGACTCAGCCCACGGTGCATGTGCCAGCCCGATCGCGGCGCCGTTTATACCGATCAACATCAGCGGCACGTAGCCGTACCGAACAAGTGTCTTCGCCATGTCTTCAGTCTTCAAAGTGTCTAGACCGCGGCGCATGTACAGATCCGGTGACCTTCACGCGAAGCGAGTCGTCGAAGTCTCTAGGCGCCGGGGCCGACGACGGCATACTCAAGAGGTGACGTGGTCGGGTGCAGCGGTGATCGAGCCGGGTCGGCTGATCTACGGCGGCCGCCTCGGTGCCGCGCATGGTCACTCGCATGCGGCCGTTCAGATCGCCATCGCCGCCGATGACCCTGTGCTTCTCACCGACTCGTCCGGACACAGTGCCCAGAGTCGCGTCGGTGTCATTCCGTCTGGCGCCGCACACGCTGTGGATGCCGGCGCAGCGACTGGACTCATGATTTATCTCGATTCGGCCAGCGCATACGGGCGCCGAGTCGAAGCTCTCGTCGACCGGACCACGAGGCCAGAGGTGGATGGATGGATTGCAGCGGCTCAACGCCTTTCGGCAGATCTTCCGCGATCAGACGATCTCGCAGCTGCAGCCGATGCCGTGATCGCCGAGCTTGTCCGACCAGAAAAACAAGTTAACGCTCACGCCGAAACGCACCCGGCTGTGTCGGCTGCCATCACGTTGATACCCGACCTCCTCAGCGGCCCAGTTCGACTGACCGACGTCGCTGCTGCGGTGCATCTGTCGGCCGACCGGCTAGGCCGGCTGTTCGCGCGCGACGTCGGTCTGTCCTTTCCAGCCTATGTCCGGTGGGCGCGCCTGATCCGAGCGATGGAAGTCGCGCGTACGGGAGGGACAATCACCGACGCGGCTCACGCCGCCGGCTTCGCCGACAGCTCTCATGCCAACCGCGCGTTCCACGAAATGTTCGGCGTCGCACCGATCGACGTCCACCGAAGCGTTCGGCTTGCCTGACCGGTCGTCGGGAGCGCCTGGGCTCACACCTCCGTGGCGCATTAGTGTTTTCTGCGCGGGTGGTGCAGGTAGCAGAGGGGTGATCTGTGCTCGTGCGACCAAGATCTTCGTCATCTGATTCCTGCTTATATCGATTACGGCGCATGTGAGGCCTGTTATCTATGGTACGAATGAGTTACGCTCATCTACGTATTAAGTACGTACATTGTCACGGAGCGGGCCGGGCCGTTTGAGCCTTGCCACTCCCCTTTCGTTGGCCACCTCATCCGTCGAGGCAGTAGCCACGCCTCACTGCGAGGTGTCGCTTACCGTCTTCCTCAGTCCCGCACCAGTTTTGACGCTGAATACCGATGGCATCATATGCCCGCGCGCGGACTTCGCAGCTCCGACTATTGCGGGCAACCCCTAGGCCGGCGAGAGCAATATCTGGGCCAGGCGCGTTGTCGTTTCAACGCCGTCTTCGTAGCCGCCCTCCCCTTCGAGTGAGTTCATGATTGCCAAGGTGTAGCGCTGTTGTGGACCCGCGAAACCGACGCTGTTGACCACCCACCCGCCTTGCTCCTGTGACCATCCGTTCTTGTTGCCCGGAGACATTTCCGCACCCGCGCCCCACACGCCCCATTGTTGGTTTGAATCGAGGTGCTGCATCTCCGCGACAATCGCCGCGCTCTGCGCCGGCGGCAATTTGGTGAGTGTGTAGTTCATCAGTCGGTCGAGGTCGTCACTCGTCGATTTTTGGAAACCCCAGTAGGGATACGTTTCGCTGAACCCTTGTTGCGCCTGCAGACTGGTCAGTCCATAGGCGGGGAAATTGCGGTTGAACGCCATGTTGTCGGGTCCGCTGTAGCGCTTCCAGAGCGTATCGGCGGCGTCGCTGTCAGAGGAATGCATCATGTCGGCCATGAGTTGGCTGTCGGCCGGACTCAAACTGATTTGGCCAGCGCGCGCCCGCGTCAACAGATCCACCACCATCGCGAGTTTGATGGTGGACGCGGTCCATCTCATCGTGCCGGCGGCGTCGTTGCGGTGCGCCTGTCCAGTTGTGCGGTCGCGGAACACATAGCCGACGGTGCCAGGACGAGTGGTGAGGTAGGCCTCTGCCTGCGCAATACGCTGGACCATGTCCGCGTTCGCGACGGGCGTCGGGACGACGAGCAGCACCACCAGTGCGACAAGTCCAGTCGCTAGCGCCTTCACAGGTTCAGCTTCTCAGTCCCTTCCGCATGTTGGCCTAAGGCACGCCGCTGCCGACACCGCTTCCTACTGCTCGTCTACGTAGGTGTGGTCGACGAGCCTTATCGTGTCGGCCAGCAGTGGCCGCAATCCTCAAAAAGCGAGGCCGCTCACCAGGATGAAGATGCCCAGGCTGAGCAGAACGATGGGGAATAGCACGTGTTCCCAGCGTTCGAGGACGTCGGCGATCGGCTGGCGGGTAGCGACGAATCTGGCGGCGAGAACCAGCACTGCGACGAGGACGAGGAAGACGACACAGTAGGCCACTACCGCCGCGGGTACGACGTTGAGGAAGACGGGAACGTAGACGCCGATGTTGTCGCCGCCATTGGCGAAAGTAACTCCTGCGACAGCCCAAATACCGACGTTCTTGCCTGCGATCCCTCCATCGTTGTCATCTTCATCGTTGCCGCGCCGCGCTTCCCATGCCGCCCGCAGTCCCAGGGCTAAGGGGATAAGTCCGAAATAGGGGACCACTTCGGAAGGAAGGAATGCCCCTGCGCCGACCGTCACAAGTACCGCCGCACCCAGGATGCCCGCGAAACCTAGGTACTGGCCTGCGGTGATCCGTGCCGTTGTCCCGCGCTGCCCCGCGCCGCGCGCAAAGAACAGCGAGAGCACGATGATGTCGTCGACGTTGGTGGCGATGAACAAGCCGATTGCGGGCAGAACCGAAGACAGCATCATGTGCAAGTCGCGGTGTCTCCGGGATCGCGTGCACACCCGACGATCGACGCGACTACGAATGCCTCGGCGAGAGCGAAGGCGGATCTGCCGGCATTCACTGACCTGCGCCCACCGGCGCCGCGGAAATCCGGCTCACGGAGCGCTCCCCCGGCGCGGTGACCAGCACTGTGGCGCGGCCGGCCCGGACACCGTTGGCGATGACGACGATTTCGGCGACCTCATGGACCAGCACGACGGCGGCTAGGCCGAGAATGCCGAGCAGCGCCAGCGGAATCAATACAGCGATCAGTCCCAGTGATAGGCCGACGTTTTGCAGCATTATCCGGCGGGCCCGGCGCGCGTGGGTGAAAGTTTGCGGCAGGTGCCGTAGATCTTCGCCCATCAACGCCACGTCGGCGGTTTCGATGGCCACGTCGGTGCCCATCGCGCCCATGGCGATACCGAGGTCGGCGGTAGCCAGCGCGGGGGCGTCGTTGACGCCGTCGCCGACCATGGCGGTGGAGCGCTCGGCGCGCAGCGCTTCGATCAGCCGCGCTTTGTCCTCCGGCCGAAGTTCGGCGTGCACGGCGTCGATGCCGACGTCCTTGGCCAGTGCGGCCGCGGTTGCGTGGTTGTCGCCGGTGAGCATCGCGACGTGGTAGCCGTCGCGATGCAGTTGGGCGACGACGTCGGCGGCCTCGGGGCGCAGTTCGTCGCGCACGGCGATCGCTCCGATCACCCGCGCGTTGTCCTCGACGAGGACGGCGGTCGCGCCGGCCTGTTGCATGCGCGCCACATCGCTGGCCAGTGATCCGGCGTCGAGCCAGCCGGGGCGGCCCAGACGGATGGTGTGTCCGTCGCGGCGGCCGGTGAGCCCGGCGCCGGTCACGGCCGCCACATCAGTGGCTGGGATGACGTCATCGACGGCGGAAAGGATCGCCGCGGCCAACGGGTGTTCGCTGCGCGCTTCCAGGGCCGCCGCCAGGTCCAGAACCTGTTCGCGGGTGGCGCCGTCGGCGACGGCTACATCAATGACAGCGGGCCGGTTGGCGGTCAGGGTGCCGGTCTTGTCGAGAGCCACACCGCGGACGGCACCCATAGCCTCGAGTGCGGCGCCGCCCTTGACCAGGGCGCCAAGCTTGCTGGCGGCGCCGATCGCCGCGACCACGGTGACCGGCACCGAAATCGCCAAGGCGCACGGCGAGGCCGCGACCAGCACCACCAGCGCGCGTTCAATCCAGGTGGTCGGGTCACCGAGCAGGCTGCCGATCACCGCGATCAGCGTCGCGGCGATCATTACCCCGGGCACGAGGGGTTTGGCGATGCGATCGGCCAGGCGCTGCGAGGCGCCCTTTCGGGATTGTTCGGCCTCCACGATGCGCACGATGCGGGCCAGCGAGTTGTCCTCGGCGGTGGTGGTGACCTCGACCTCCAGCACGCCCGTGCCGTTGATCGACCCGGCGAACACCTCGGCACCGGGTCCTGCTTCGACGGGCACCGATTCACCGGTGATGGCCGAAACGTCCAGCGCGGTGCGCCCTTCGCGAATGACCCCGTCGGTGGCGATCCGCTCGCCTGGCTTGACCAGCATACGGTCGCCGACCCTTAATTCGCCTGATGCGACAACGGTTTCGGTGCCCTCACGCAGCACGGTGGCCTCATCGGGCACCAGCGACAGTAGTGCGCGTAGGCCGCGGCGGGTGCGCGCTAGGGAGTACTCCTCTAGGCCTTCGCTGATGGAGAACAGGAACGCCAGCATGGCGGCCTCGCCGACCTCGCCGAGGATGACCGCGCCCACGGCGGCGATGGTCATCAGCGTGCCGACGCCGATTTTGCCCTTGGCCAGCCGCTTGAGCGTGGAGGGGACGAAGGTGTAGGCGCCGACGACCAGGGCCAGCGCTTCTAGCGTGAGCACCACTGGGCGTGCGGCATCAGCGAACCCGGCGATCAAAGCGGCCAGCAGCAGCACCCCCGAAATGGCGGCGAACTGCAGTTCGCGCACTTGCCACAGGCGTTCGGGCTCGTGCTCCTCGGCCTGTTCGTCGGTGGTGGGTTCGTCGTGGCCGCAGCCGCACGCGTCGCTCATTTACTTCCCCTCGTCTTGGTCGTTGCCCCGGCGCGGATTCCGTAGGTGGGGCACAGCGCCACCTTGTTGCCGGTGGCGGCCAGCAGCGTCTCGGCCGAGGCCAGCAGATCCATCAGCTCCGGGCGGGTCAGCGAGTAGAACATTTGCCGCCCTTCGGGACGGCCGGTGACCAGGCCGCACTCGCGCAGACAGGCCAGGTGCGCCGACACGGTCGACTGCGCCGCTCCCAGCAGGCCGGTCAGATCCACCACGCGGGCTTCGCCTTCGGTGAGTCGCTCCAGGATCGCCAGCCGGGTCGGGTCGGACAGGCCGTGAAACAGCGCCACAGCCGGTGCCAGGTCTGTGGTGGGTCGCGTTGAGGATCCCCCCGTTGTCATCGCCATTCGACGATGATAGCGTGCGAGGTGCATCGATCGTCAAATTACGGTGATAGCGTTCACTGGCGCTGATTCGGGAGGCGGAGAAGATCCAGTAGGAAACGCACGCGGTGGTGGATCTTGGCGGGGTCGCTGATCGCGGGTTCGACATCACGATCATGAACGTGGCGTCTGCTCGACACACAACTTACCCGTTCTCGGGCCGAAAAGCGTTCGGTCACAACCCAATCAGTGGACCGAGCGGTGGGATGACTCGAACACCGTCGTCGATCGTAGAAAGGGGTGGCTGCGATGTTGATGAACCGGGCCGAGATCGGGCTGGTGAATTCGCCGCCGCGGCGCTGGCTGCAACGCATCTATGAGGTGCCGGTGCTGCTGCGGTTTGGCGGTCGCCTGCTGCCCGGCACACCAGCCTTGGAGATCGGGTGTGGGTCCGGATACGGCTTGGAGCTGATCTTGGAACGGTTCGGGGCGGGTACCGCGGACGCGGTGGATCTGGACCCGGCGATGATCCATCGCGCCGGCCGGCGCCTCGCCCGCTACGGGGATCGGGTCCGGCTGGCCCAGGGCAGCGCCACCGATCTGCGCACCGCACTGGATGCCGACGACGACAGCTACGGCGGGGTCTTCGATTTCGGGATCGTGCACCACATCCAGGACTGGCGAAAAGCCATCGCCGAAGTCGCCCGGGTGATCGCACCGGGTGGGCGGTTTTACTTCGAGGAGGTCACCTCGCACGCCCTGGCGCGCCCCATCTACCGGCGGCTGTTCGATCACCCCACCGACGACCGATTCAGCGCCGAACAGTTCCTCGATGAACTGGCCCACCACGGCCTGGTGGTGCTCGGATCGCTCACCCGAATCCAGGGTGATTACCTGCTCGGCGCTGCAACCAAGCCCGTGCCCACCGGGGGTGAGCGGTGATGGCGAATGCTGTGCTGGCCCTGTTCGCCGCCATGATGTTGGTGATGGGCGCCCTGCGCGCAGCGATTCAACGGCGCCACACCGGAGAGATCGGCACGCGGCGCTCGATGCGCCCTGACGGCTCCCTGGAGTGGTGGGCGCTGGCCGGAACCGACCTCGGTTGGCTGACTGTGGGGATCGGGGCACCCGTCGCCGACTTGGCCGGCATGTCGCCGCTGGCGATCTTGGATCATTCGATGCTGCGCGGGGTCGGTGTCGCGGTAGCAGTGCTCGGCATAGTCTTGGCCTTCGCCGCTCAAATGGCCATGGGCGCGTCCTGGCGGACCGGGATCGACGAGGCGGAACGCACGACTCTGGTAACCACCGGTGCCTTCCGGGTCGTTCGCAACCCGGTCTTCGCCGCCGCAACTGTCGCGTTTATCGGCCTGGCGCTCATGGTGCCCAACGCGGTGGCAGTCGCCGGGCTGGTGGTTTCCGTGATCGGCATAGAAGCACAGGTGCGCTTCGCCGAAGAGCCCTACCTACGCCGCGTCCACGGCGTGGCCTACACCAGCTACGCCTCCCGCGTGGGTCGCTTCCTACCCGGGATCGGACGCCTGCAACCCGAACACCAGTACCGGAGCTAACCGATGCGGGCGAAATGGAGCGATCCGTTGCGTTACTCACCGCGCCGTGATCGCGGGCTGCGGCCCACAAAAGTAGCCGCCAAAAGTGCTGCGTCACAACCGAATCACTCTGGCGCTTGTTGGCGGTCGAACACCGCCGGCACAAGGATGCTCGAGGAGGTGGCACCGAATGATGCTCGAGGATCTCGCGGCCTGCTGCGAATAGCGCGCATGTCCGCCGTGGGCTTGCGGGTATGAGCGCTGCTGAGCCCGTGGCGGGTGATTCATCGGTTCAGATGCGCCGCCAGACATCAGCGCATCTGAGGGATGATGGAGGGACGATCAGGTGACTGAATCGGAAAGTGTCGAGGCGACGTTCGCGTTCGTCGATCTGTCTGGGTTCAGCGTCCTGACTGAAATGTGCGGTGATGA
Organism: Mycobacterium barrassiae; assembly: GCF_025822765.1. GTDB lineage: Bacteria > Actinomycetota > Actinomycetes > Mycobacteriales > Mycobacteriaceae > Mycobacterium > Mycobacterium barrassiae. The sequence continues at coordinate 40,278 of NZ_JACKUK010000045.1, forward strand.
ACAGGCGGCCAGTCTGGCCGGCCGCCTGCTTGCCGTGACCCGTGACTCGCTATGGCCGGGCGTCACCATCGTCAAGACGATGGGTGATGCGGTCATGCTGCGCTCCAGCAAGCCCGAGCAGATGGTGGCGACCATCCTGCAGCTTGCTGACCGGGCCGCCGATGAGGACGGCTTCCTTGCACTGCGGGCTGGCATTCACCACGGCAGCGCGGTGCACCGCGACAACGACTACTTCGGACACGGCGTGAATGTGGCCGCCCGCATCACGGCGCTGGCCGGCGCCGGGCAGGCTGTGGTCACCGACAATGTTCGTCAGGCCTGCGCGCAGCTTGGTCTATCGCCAGATCCATTGGGCGCCAAGAAACTCCGCAACATTGCGACACCGATGGAGGTGTACGCGGTGTGCCTGCCGGCGGCTCGCTACCCAACCGACCCGGTGTGCCGCGTGCGGGTCGACCCTGGCACGGCGGCCAGCCATCTGCGTCACGCCGATCGTGACTGGTGGTTCTGCTCACCAGAGTGCGCTCAACGATTCGCCGCCGCACCAGCGCAATACGCGAGTGTCGACACAGTCAGCGATCACCAGCAGCGTGGGATTCCCCGGGACTGAGCGCCAATCCGGCTCACCTGGCGCCGTGGCTCAGATCGATTGGCGCTGTTGTCTTTCAGCTGCGGCGTGGGTCTGCGCCCATGCGTTGTAACCGCCGATCAGGTCGCTCACGCGTCCGAATCCGTCGGCCCGCATCATGGAGGCGGCCACACTGGATCTCCAGCCGCCGGCGCAGTGCACCACGATCGGCTTGTCACCGGCAATGTGCGCCAGTTGGGTGCGCAGTTGTGCCAGCGGGATGTGCACCGCGCCAGGTATCGTCCCGGCTTCGCGTTCGCTGGGATTGCGGATGTCGATCACCGTCACCGCATGCGCAACCCGCAGGCGGTCGAGCTCAGCGACATCGATTCGCGGTGCGGGTTGAACAAGGTCGGTCAGCTCGGCGGGGAAATTTCCGTCATGCGCGACGGTGAGATAGCCGATCACGTTGTCGGAGCCGACTCGGGCCAGCCGCATGGCCGCCAGCTGCTCCTCACCGGGATAGGTGACCAGCGCGATGGTCGCACCCACCTCGGCAACCATGCCGCCGGTCTCGGCGAAGCGGCCGTCGAAACCGACGTTGACCGATCCGCGGAGATGACCGGCAGCGAAGTCGTCTACCGACCGGGCATCCACCACGCGGACACCGGCCGCCAGAGCGGACCGCAGCTGGGCCGCGGTCAGTTCGGGGATGTTGCGGTGCTGATCCAGCAGTGGATGCACGCGTTTGTTCATCGCGGCGTCAACCGAGAAATAGGCGGGCGCCGCCGGCTGGCCGTGGGTGATCAGCTCCACGAATTCGGCCTCGGTCATCGGCTGCGCCGACGGGTTGGTGCGGCGCTGCACACCGATGGTTGAGGTGAGTTCAGCAGAGAGGTTCTTGCCGCACGACGACCCGGCGCCGTGGGCCGGCATCACCGTGACGTGGTCGGGCAGCCTTAGCAGCCGGTCGTGGATGGTTCGATACATCGCCCGAGCCAGGTCGGTAGTTGAGCCATCACCAAGGTTGGCCAGGTCCGGGCGGCCCACATCGCCGATGAACAGCGCGTCGCCGGTCAGCACCGCGACCGGGTCGACCCCGGCACGTTCACGCACCAGGACGCTGATCGATTCCCAGGTGTGCCCGGGGGTGGAGAGGATCTCCAGGTCGACCTCACCGAGCGAGAGGTGCTGCCCGTCAGACAACCGGCGGATCGGGTAGTCGGTCTGGGCGGCCGCGCCGAAGCCGATCCACGCCCCGGTGGCCTGCACCAATTCCAGGTGACCGGAGACGAAGTCGGCGTGAAAGTGGGTGTTGATTACGCCTTCGATTGTCAAACCGTGTTTGGCGGCGTCGTCGAGGTATTCGGTGATGTCGCGGCGCGGGTCGACAACGACTGCGCGCCCGGTGGTTTCGTCGCCGACCAGATACGACGCGTGCGACAGGCACTCGATGTAGTACTGCTCCAGAATCATCCGTCCGTCCTCCTATGTCCCGCGGATACGCAGAAACCCGTGCGGTCTCAGCCGATACCCCTGGCGCATTCCGGCGTCATCCGATGTATACCCAGGGGGGTATCAACTACTATAGCCCGCATACCCCCCGAGGTATTCCGGAGATGGCGCGGTTCGGTCCCGGCCCCGACAGACAGGACGACACGAGATGTTGAACAAGGCGAGGTTCGAATCTGCCGCGATGAGGTCGCCATGATGGCGTTGACCGTCGCCTTGGCCGTGTTGGTCGGGGTCGCGCTGGGGCTGCTGGGCGGGGGCGGCGCGATCCTGACCGTCCCGCTGCTGGCCTATGTCGGGGGCCTGGACGCCACGCAGGCGATCGCAAGTTCGCTTCTGGTGATCGCGGTCACCAGCGCGGTCGGCGCGATCGCCCATGTGCGGGCCGGGCGGGTGCGGTGGGGCGTCGCGCTGCCGTTCGGCGCGGCGGCCATGACCGGGGCCGTGGGCGGCGGTCTGCTAGCCCGCTTCATTCCCGGGACCGCACTGCTGATCGCATTCGCGGTGATCATGCTCGCCGCCGGGGGTGCGATGCTGCGCGGCCGCAGCAACACCCATGCGTGCGACGCGGTCCGGCGCGTGGCCATGGTCAAGATGGCCGTGCTGGGTGTTGCCGTCGGCGCGGTCAGCGGGCTGGTCGGCGCGGGTGGCGGCTTCCTGTTGGTGCCTGCGCTGGCCGTGCTGACCGGGCTCCCGATGCCCGCCGCGGTCGGCACCTCCCTGGTGGTGATCGCGATGCAATCGTTCGCCGGTCTGACGGGGCATCTGGCCAGCGGACAGGTCTACTGGCCAATGGCCGCTGTGGTCACCGCCGCCGCCGTTGTGGGCGCTCTGATCGGCGCACGCTTTACCGGCGCGGTCGATCCCGATGCGTTGCGCACGGTCTTCGGCTGGTTCGTTCTGGTGATGGCGTCGGTGCTCCTCGCGCAGGAGACAACCCTGGCTGTCGGTGCCGCGTCTGCAGCCCTGATCATGATCGGCGTCGGCACTTATGTCACCTGCCGTCGAACCGCCTACTGTCCCCTGCGGCGGCTCATCCCTCGCGTGCACCCAGCCGCCGCGGCCTGACCAGGCGAAGGCACCGGGAAGAATACCCCCACGGGTAATGTTGACCTGCTCGAAACCGCAGAAGGGAAACCGCGATGGTTGGCGACGAAGACAGCATTGCCGCCGTATTGAATCGGCTGCGGCGCGCTCAAGGACAGCTCGCCGGTGTGATCTCGATGATCGAGCAGGGACGCGAGTGCAAAGACGTCGTCACCCAACTCGCCGCCGTCTCACGCGCCCTGGACCGGGCGGGTTTCAAGATCGTCGCGACCGGTCTGCGCGAATGCATCACCGGAGACAGCACCGAGGGTGTCGAGCCGATGACCGAAGCCGAACTGGAGAAGTTGTTCCTCGCGCTAGCATGACCGGTCGCTGTCGGCGGAATGATGCTGAACGCCTCAGGTACAAGTTGTCGTGTGGTGCTCGCTCGAATTCCGCATCACGGGGTTCAGCGGACAACCCGCAAATTTGAGTTTGCCTCGCTTGCGAGAGGTTTGCCGGACGCCATCACCATGACTGTCACGAAATCGAACAGCAGCGCTCTGCCCGCGCCGGCCGTCGCTATCGCCGTAGCGTTGACGGCCGGGACGTTGGCCGTGGGCTATTGGGCGCTCGGGCTGGCGACCATGATCATCTTCACCGCCGGGTTCGTCGGGGGCTTACTCCTATGGCTGGTGCGGCCGGATGGCGGCACCTGGACCGACATTCGCGCGCCATACTGGATCGCGTTGACACTGTTTGTGATTCACCGCGTCGAAGAGAAGCAGATGAAATTCTTCGCCTTCCTGGCGGAGGTCACAGGGGTGCCCACTCCCGCGGTGACGTCAGTTCCCGTGGTCTTGCTGGTCGTCGTTTCGGCTGGCGCCTGGCTGCTGGTGCCGGTCCTCATGCACCGTCGGCGACCAATTGCCCGCTATCTCGCATGGACGTTCTTTGCCTCGATGGGCCTGACCGAGTTGGCGCACTTCCTGGTGTTTCCGTGGCTCGATCCCACCGGCGCCGGCTACGTGCCCGGAATGTGGAGCGTGATCGCGCTCGCTCCAGCCGCCTGGTGGGGAATGTGGCGTCTCGCTCGAGCGCCATCCATCACCTAAGGCGACCGTGCAAACGGTAACGCACGGCGCTGCTGCTTTGTCGTCGGTCAGCTGTGCGCCAGCGGGCACGCCGCAGATCTACGGTGTTGCTACGTATATAGTCACGGGAGATGCATATTTTCACGTCCGTTCCGATGCGCCGCTACAGTGCGCGGCCGCCCCATCGCCCAACGGACGCTCTCTGACAGAAGGACGTACTCAGATGGCACCCATCACACGTATTCTGCTGACCGCGTTTGCAGTCATCACCGTGATCATCGGGGCCGGCGTCTACCTCTCGGTCCAGAATAAGGACACGCCCGCCGCAGCGCAGGCCGGAGGCGGCGAGGTAGGTCAATTGGTCCGGGACAACAGCCGCCGCCTCAACAACGCCCCGGACAGCGATGTCACCCTTGTCGAGTTTCTCGACTTCGAATGCGAGGCGTGCCGCGCAGCATTCCCGATGGTCGAGCAGGCGCGATCCCAGTACGGGGACCGCGTCAACTTCGTCATCCGCTACTTCCCCATTCCGTCTCACTTCAACGCCGAGCGAGCAGCACGTGCGGTCGAGTCAGCCGCCCAGCAGGGCAAGTTCGAGCCGATGTACAAGAAGATGTATGAAACCCAGAGCCAGTGGGGTGAACAGCGGACTCCGGCCGACTCCACCTTCCGCAGCTTCGCCACCGAACTGGGACTCGACATGGCCGCGTTCGACGCCGCATACGACGATCCCGCCACGCTCGAGCGCGTCAACGTGGACGTCGCCGACGGTCAGGCCCTCGGCGTCCAGGGCACCCCGACCTTCTTCCTCAACGGAAACGAAGTGGAATTCAGAAGCTACGACGACTTGTCGGCCGCGGTTGAGAAAGCCTTGAAGGAGCAGCCGTAAAGGATGGGCGGGTATGCCCTCTTGCGGTACGTGGCCACCTTCACGCGTCAATGGTCGGCGCACGTAGGTTGTCCGTTCGCAGGCAACCGGTACGCTTTGCGGCGACGATTGCGATGACCGTCAACATCGCCACAGCACTACTGACTGAGACGATTACACCGCCCATTCTCTGGTCGCTCAGAAGGTTCGTCTGCCAGTTCAGCCTCAGTGAACGGTAGAAGTTGCCACCAAGGACAGCCTGCATCTGCACCACCACAATGCCTGCGACCACGAACTGGGACAGCGCGAACAACGTCATTGCGACTCGACGCTGCTTGGACATCGGCCCTGGCATTGGCCCCGCGCCGCTGACGGCACCGAAGAACAGCGTGCCACTGAACAGGAAAAAGCCGATCGTCGCCATGTGCGCGGCATGGTCGCTCATTGCGACGTCGTAGACGCCCGCAATGCATAGGCCGTAGACGCCCACCATGAGTATCGCCAGCGCCGTCCACGGTTGGGTGAGTAGGCGCGTCATCGGTGCGGCCACGACGCTCTGAACCCATTCGCGTGGGCCGGGAGCAGAATTCGGCTCAGCTGCCTTCAGCGCCTTGAGTGCCAGCGTCACAGGCGCGCCCTGGACGAGCAGCGCCGGCACCGCGATGGTGAGCAGCAATTGAACGATGGCGTGCATGCTGTACATCGCCGCCATGTACATGCCCAGTCCCGACGAGGTAGCGAATAGCATTGTGATACAACCGATCAGCCAACATATGGTGCGTCGCTTCGACCACGGGTCCCCACGGCGGGCCAGCCGGTACACCGCAGCGAGGTAGATGCTTGCCATGACGACCGCTGCTGTACCGAAGATGAGGTCGAATCGCCAATCGGTAAACACTGCAGCAATCGTTGGCGACTCGGAAAGGTCGAATCCGAGCGCAACCTCAGCTGGCGAGGGCTCGCTTCTCGTCGGAGGCGGCGGAGTGCGACCAAGCCCGACCGCGACTCCGACCGCGATGCCGAACAGGGCAGCCTCGCCGAGCGCGAGCCGCAGGAGCGGTCGACGTGCGGTCGAATCATGCTGCAGCGCAACGATTGCCGAACGCCGTTGGCGCCAGCCAAGAACACCGAGACTAACAAGCGCCGCCACCTTCGCCAGAATCAAGAGTCCATAGGTACTGGTCCAGAGGTTCGTCAGGTCGATCCGCACCGCGGCATTGATGAGCCCACTGACAGCCATCGCAACGAAGCATCCAAGCGCCAGTCGCGAGAATCGTCGAGCGGCGAGGTCGGTGTAACTGCCACGGCGCAGCGCGTGTACGACCAGCGCGAGCAGTCCACCGGCCCACAACGACCCGGCAACCAGATGGATGAGCAGGCTGTTGGTCGCAATATCGTGTGAACCGCCCGTGGAAGAGTGCCCCGTCACGGCGACCGGCACCAAAGTCACCAGCCCCCCGATCAATAGGCCAGGTGTCCACGACCACCGCAACACCGTCAGACTCGCCACGGCGACGACTGCGGCCAGGATGAAGGTGGTGCGCCACGCCGCAGTGGTTTCGACAAGGCCGGCCGCCGACCAAACATCCAGCGGTGTCAGCTCAGCTAAGGGCACCCCCGACACATCGGAGACGGTCAGCGCCACCAATAGCGCAGCGCACATCGCCCACACCACACAAGCGACAGCGCCGACCCGCACCGCGCGGTACCCATCAACGTCGAGCACTCCACCGGTTTGTGGCGGCACGAGGAAGGCGGCGAACAAGAAGTGCCCGATCGTCACTATCGCAGCGATCTCACCGGCGCCGCGCAGGAAGGGCAGCCCGTAGGCAGTGATCGGCCCAGGATCTCTGAGTCCTGTTACCTCAAGCGCGTCGTCCAACATGAGGGCGCCGATCGCGCCGGCGGTCACGCCCGCCACCAATGCGACACCGAGCAACACCGGCCACACCACCCGGCGACGCCCACCGGCAACGGAAGTCGCCGTCACGTCTTGCGCTCCGTCAGCGCAGAAGGCCGCTCACGCACCGTCATATCGGAAGTGTGGTGTTGCTGACGAAGACATCGCGCACCCACGTCACCACCTCATTCCACAATCCGGTCAGCAAGGCGATGCCGACGACGACGAGGAGCACGCCACCAAAAATCTGAATTCGCCGCGTGTTTCGACGAAGCCAGCCCAACGCCTTAACTGCGCGCCCGGATGCGATTGCCAACAGCACAAACGGGCTGCCCAACCCGAGACAGTAGGCGACTACAAGCAAAACGCCACGAAACACAGTTGGCCCCTCGGTGGCAGAGGCCACTGCTATGACCCCCGTAAGCGTCGGACCCAAACAAGGAGTCCAGCCGAGCCCGAAGACCGCCCCAAGCAGCGGTGCACCCCCGAGCGTTGACAACGACTTCGGCGCCAAACGCGCTTCCCGTTGCAGTGCAGGGATGACACCCATAAACACCAGACCCATCAAGATCGTGATGACCCCACCAAGGCGTTGCAACCACAACCCGTTACTGATCACCGTCGACGTCAGGCCCAGGATCGCGACAGAACCCATCAGGAACACCGACGTGAAGCCAGCCACGAACAAACCCGCGGCGCCAGCGACCCGCAAGTGCGCACTGACTTGCCGGTGGGCACGTGCCTCGTCGTCGACGCCAACAATGGCCGCCAAATAGGACAGATACCCGGGTACGAGCGGAACGACGCACGGCGATGCAAATGACACCAGCCCCGCCAGCACCGAGACAAGCACGGCCAACAGCACATGTCCAGACGTCGCGATCTCCGTGAAACTAGTCACGGCGTTTCAGACTCTTCCATCCACCTGTCCTGAACTCCCACATCTACTACGTAGGTCAGCAGTCACGCTATGCGCTGCACCATCATCTACTATGCAACTACGTAGCAACTCGGCGGCCGTCGACGTCCTCTAACGCATTGACGGCGACCAGTGGATGGGAGAAGACCTGTATGCGGTGTCCGCCGCTAACGCCAGTCGTCGCGATATTGACATCGTTCTTCGCGGCGATGACGCTCCTGGCCGCGCCGTCAGCCTCCGCCCAACCACCAGTACCCGTGCCTACGCCCGGCGACCCTATGGGGATCCCAGTACCGACGTCGTCGAACCCTTTCGTGCCGTCCCTCGGGTCGGCACCGGCGACTGCAGACCCACCCGCCGGCCAGAATCCGGCACCGTACCTCGGCCCGCCAGTATTCGCGCCACCCACGTTCAACCCGGTGAACGGCTCAACCGTTGGCGTCGCCAAGCCCATCATCGTCAACTTCCAACGGCCGATCGCCGACCGACCGTTAGCCGAACAAGCCGTCCACGTCTCGTCGAACCCCCCGGTTCCGGGCAAGTTCTACTGGATGAGCGCGACTCAACTCAGGTGGCGCCCGATCGACTTCTGGCCCGCCAACACCACGGTGACCGTCGACGCGGGCGGAACTAAGTCGAGCTTTCGCACCGGTGACGCGTTGGTGGCGACCATCGATAACGCAACCCTCCAAATGGAGGTGATGCGCAACGGCGTGCTCGAGAAGACCATTCCCGTGTCTCTAGGTAAGCCGGGCTATGAAACACCCAACGGCACCTACTACGTGCTCGAGAAGTTCGCCGACATGGTGATGGACTCCTCGACCTACGGCGTGCCCATCAACTCCGCCGAGGGCTACAAGCTCAAAGTCAAGGACGCGGTGCGCATCAACAACGCGGGCATCTTCGTTCACGGCGCACCCTGGTCGGTGGCGGACCAAGGCAAACGGAACGTCAGCCACGGCTGTCCCAACCTCAGTCCAGCCAACGCCCAGTGGTTCTACGACACGTTTGGTAGCGGCGACCCGGTCGTGGTCAAGAACTCCGTCGGCGTGTACGACGAGAACGACGGTGCGCAGGACTGGCAGATCTGATACGGGCACAACGGGTCCCGAGTCTCCCGAGCCGGTGGCCGCTCCTCGGTGCCCGGAGGCTAGGTGGTGTCACCGTCGATGCGCTGAGCAAATTGCTGCATGCAGGCGGTCGAACAGAACCGGTACGACGTACCCGCATGCGTGATCGTCAATTCTCGGACGCCCGTCGCGACGTGCATCCGACAGACAGGATCCACATGCTCGCGGTGATGGGTACCGATGTCGAGAGCAAATGCACCAATAGGCGATCCGACGTTGCGCAGCGTCAGTGATCCCAACGCGGTCATCGCCGCGATATCGGCTGCCGGAAGCGCCGACGCGACACCGTCATTGACGACGATCTGCCCGGCCTGCGCGAGGCTAGCGAGCCTCGCCGCGGTGTTGACCGTCGAACCGAAGACGTCTCCGCGTCGCTTCACCACGGGGCCAGCGGCGATGCCGGCCCGCAACATCGGAAAGCCTTGGACGCGCCTGATCTCGGCGGTGAGTCTTCGGAGGAAAGTCACTGCCGTAGCCGGGTTCTCACACACCACCAGCACCGCATCGCCGATTGTCTTGATGACCTCGTCGGCGGGACCGAGAACCCGTGTGGCTGAGGCGGCGAATGTTTCTGCCAGCTGTGCAGCGCTGTGATCGCCGTGGGTTTCGGTGAACGCGGTGAAGCCAGACATGTCGACGAAGACGACGGCTGCTTCCAAATCGGCGTGCTCGAAGTTCGCTGCTGCACTCAACATCATCACGAATCCTGTCCGAGCCTCGCGTCCGCCGTAACGCTCGGTTCTGGGGCTCTCACGGGTTCCATCCGCATCCCTAAGAGCCGAAGTGCATTGGCGACCACGATCAGTGTCGAGCCCTCGTGAATGAGCACGGCGGGACCGATGCCCAATCCGAGGATCGTCGCTGGAATGAGAAGCGCGACGATGCCGAGACTCGCCCATAGATTCTGCTTGATGATCCGTGAGGAGCGCCGACTCAGGCTCACGGCGAACGGCAACGCTCGCAGATCGTCGGCCATCAGCGCGACGTCAGCGGTTTCCAAGGCAACGTCGGAACCGGCCGCACCCATCGCGATGCCTACGCTTGCGGCCGCCATTGCGGGCGCGTCGTTGACGCCGTCTCCCACCATGCCCACGCGTCCGTAACGCTCACGCAGAGCAGCGATCTCAGCCACCTTGTCCTCGGGCATCAGGTTGCCGCGGGCGTAGGCAACACCGACTTCGCCGGCGACGGCGTCGGCCACCCGCTGGTTGTCTCCGGACAGCATCACGGTCTTTGAAACCCCGATCTCGGCGAGACGGGCGATGACCGCCGACGCTTCTGCGCGAGGAACGTCCATCAGTCCGATCGCACCCAGCCAACGCTCGCCTGCGCGGACGAGCATCGTGGTGCGCCCGGCCCGTTCGAGGCGCTTCACCTCGCCGGCCAAATAGGCTGGCGGTCGCTCGTTGGCGCCGGTGAACATTTCGGTCTTGCCGATGCGGACGTCGACCCTTTCGACGGACGCCACGATGCCGCGGCCTGTGAGAGCTCGAACGTCCGTCGCGCGGGGTACCGTCGCCCCAGCGAGGCGCTCGCGGCCGTCGCGGACGATGGCACGGGCCAGCGGATGATCGCTCTGCTCCTCAACGGCGACGGCGACAGTAAGAAGCTCCACCTCATCACTGTCCGTGCTGGCAACGACGTCGGCGATCCTGGGCCTGCCCTCGGTGAGGGTGCCGGTCTTGTCGAAAGCCAGCACATCCACCCGGCCCAACTCTTCGAGCGCGGCTCCGCCTTTCATCAGGATTCCGGCTCTGGCCGCTCGCGCCACCGCCGACAAAACCGCACTGGGCGTGGCGATCGCCAGCGCACACGGACTGGCAGCCACCAGCACGGCGAGTGCGCGGTACACGGTGGCAGTGAACGGTTCATCGACCACGAAACCGGCGAACAGCAGCAGGACGACTCCGATGAGGATCGTCGGCACGAAAATCCGCTGAAACCGGTCGGTGAACCGCTGGGTGGATGTCGTCTTGGTTTGCGCCTCGGCCACCAACCGGACGACTCGGGCCAGAGTGGAGTCACCGGCGAGCCGAGTCACCTGGATCTCGATGGCGCCGGCACCGTTGATCGTCCCGGCGAACACCCGCGATGCCGCGTCAATGAGGTCGGGCGACGCCGCGGCTGCCGCCACATCCGGAACCGGATACTTATCGACGGGAACGCTTTCCCCGGTCACGGGGGCCTGATCAACGCTAGTGGCGCCAGCCACGACGAAGCCGTCGGCAGCAAGCCGCATGTTGGGTCGCACGACGACGATATCCCCAACGCGCAGGTCGCCCACCGGCACTTCCACAGTGTCGCCCGTGCCGCCGCGGCGGATCAGTGCCGTCTTCGGAGCGATCTCGGCGAGCGCTTCGATCGCTCGGCGGGCTCGCCCCATCGCATAGCCCTCCAGCGCGTGGCCGACACTGAACAAGAACAGCAGAAGCGCGCCTTCGGCGACTTCACCGAGCGCCGCCGCACCGGCGGCCGACACCAGCATCAGGAAGTCGATCTCGAACCGACCCTGACGAACGCTGGCGAAGGCTTCCTGCACGGTGAAGAACGCACCGAAGAAAAAGGCCAGGGAGTAGACCACCAACTCCGCGGAACGCGGTGTGTCGGCGAAGGTCGCTAGCAACCAACCCACCAGAAGAAGCGTCCCCGCCAGGCCCGCGAAGATCAGCTCGGTGCGCTCGCCAAAGATTCCGCCGTGCTCATGCTGGTGCCCGGTGTGCTCCCCTTCCCTTGCACCGTGGTCCACGGCATGGTCCGTCTCAGCGACAGTCGAAGGTGTCGTGTCTGGTCCAGCGACGGCGGCGATCACGTCTACCAATTCCTGGGCCGTGACCGAAGATCGTTCGAACTCCACTTCGAGTGAGTTCGTTGCAGCGGTTGCGGCGACGACGCCGGGCATCCTGGTTAATCGGTCGACCAGTGCCGTCCTCGTCGATTCGTCATCCTCTGCGGTTCCGGTCAGCAACCAGCGCAGATGGCCGTAATGCGAATTGATGGTTTCGGCGACCTGCCAAGCGCGTCGTTGCACATCGACTGCCGTCGCCGCGGCAGCGTCGTAGTGCACGCACAGGCGCGGCGTGAGCGTCCCGCCGTCGACGACGTGAACTTCGTCAATCAGCGGAGTCGCTGCCAAATCGCGCGTCAAACGGTCCGCGCAGCGGTCGTCACTGCCCGGCAAGAGGTCCGCCAGGTCAAGCGCCAATGTCTCGTTCGCATAGAGACGATCAGCATCGCGGTTCATATCGCACTCGTCGCGACGTGTCATACATGCGACTATACGCATGTATGCATGTACTGAGTCAATACCTACGTTTAATCGTTCGGCGCGGGTTCAGTGCGTCGCCCGACGCCCTGCCCCGGCCCGACCGCGCTCAATCAGGTACGGACATGTTCATCGTCAAGCCGCGTCACGTCCCCGTCGTCTGGCCCATGGGCGCGCCCGACGTGCGCCTCGGCGCGCATCCGGTCGACCATATGCGGATAGTGCAGCTCGAAAGCCGGTCGTTCCGAACGGATACGCGGCAGCTCGGTGAAGTTGTGCCGCGGCGGCGGACAACTCGTGGCCCATTCCAGTGAGTTGCCGTAGCCCCACGGGTCGTCGACAGTGACCGGCTCGCCGTAGCGCCAGCTCTTGAACACGTTCCATACGAACGGAAGCGTCGAGACTCCCAGGATGAACGCACCGATCGTGGAGATGACATTCAGGGTGGTGAAGCCGTCGGTGGGTAGGTAGTCGGCGTAGCGGCGCGGCATGCCTTCGTTCCCGAGCCAGTGCTGCACCAGGAAGGTGGTGTGGAATCCGATGAACGTCAGCCAGAAGTGCAGCTTGCCCAATCGCTCATCCAACAGGCGGCCCGTCATCTTCGGGAACCAGAAGTAGATGCCCGCGTAGGTCGCGAACACGATCGTGCCGAAGAGCACGTAGTGGAAGTGCGCCACCACGAAGTAGCTGTCAGTGACTTGGAAGTCCAGCGGGGGGCTGGCCAGCAGCACACCCGACAGACCACCGAGCAGGAAGGTGACGAGGAAGCCGACCGAGAAGAGCATCGGTGTTTCGAAAGTCAACTGCCCCTTCCACATCGTGCCTATCCAGTTGAAAAACTTGATACCGGTGGGCACCGCGATGAGGAACGTCATGAACGAAAAGAACGGTAGGAGAACGGCACCCGTTGCGTACATGTGGTGCGCCCACACCGCGACCGACAGAGCGGCGATCGAGAGCGTCGCGTAGATCAGCGTGGTATAGCCAAAGATCGGTTTACGGCTGAAGACAGGGAAGATCTCGGACACGATGCCGAAGAACGGCAACGCGATGATGTACACCTCGGGGTGGCCGAAAAACCAAAACAAGTGCTGCCACAACAACACTCCGCCGTTGGCCGGGTCGTAAACGTGAGCGCCCAGATGGCGGTCGGCCGCCAAAGCGAAAAGGGCGGCCGTCAAGATCGGAAACGCGACCAGCACGAGGATCGACGTCACCAGAATGTTCCAGGTAAAGATCGGCATCCGGAACATCGTCATACCAGGCGCGCGCATACACACCACCGTGGTGATCATGTTGACCGCGCCCAGGATGGTGCCCAACCCGCCGACGATAAGGCCCATGATCCACAAATCCGCGCCGGCGCCCGGGCTACTGATGGCATTCGACAAGGGCGTGTAGGCGGTCCAACCGAAATCAGCGGCGCCGCCCGGCGTGATGAAGCCGCCCATCGCGATCAGCGCACCGAACAAGAACAACCAGAACGAGAATGCATTGAGCCGCGGGAAGGCGACGTCGGGAGCACCGATCTGCAGCGGCAAAACCAGGTTGGCGAACCCGAACACGATCGGCGTTGCGTAAAACAGCAACATCACCGTGCCATGCATGGTGAACAGCTGGTTGTACTGCTCGTTGCTGAGGAACTGCAGCCCCGGTATCGCCAGCTCGGTCCGGATGAACAACGCCATCAACCCGCCAGCGAAAAAGAACACGAAGCACGTGACGACGTACATCATGCCGATCAGCTTGTGATCAGTGGTCGTCACCAGCTTGTAGATCAAGGTGCCTTTGGGTCCCACGCGGGCCGGGAAGGGACGGCGTGCCTCGAGTTCTCCGACAGGCGGCGCTTCGGCGACCAACGAAATCCTCCCGCTACGTTCGGTGACGTGATGTGCGATCTACTGATCTACTCAGTAGGTTGTTCTACTGAGTAGCCTAGTACTAATCGAGGTAGTTGAACACGCCCCTACCGGCAAGCCGCATCACCCGGCACGACGGGTGTCCCGCTGGGGCGGGTGCCGAGTACTCGCACCCGCTCCGGCCCTCCCGCTTGACGGAGGCGTCGGCAGCTTGCTTCGTTTGCCGAATAGTCTTCAACTACGTACGTACACATCTAATAGTCGCAACTACCTCGAGGGATTGCCTGGTGACCACGTCTTGACATGGGGCATGAACTTGGCCGGAAGGCGATCGCGCGCGATAAGCGGCGACCATGAACTTGCCGAATCGCGGGTGTTCGGTTAGCGTCTCGCCAACCTGATAACAAACCGGTAACGGTAAGGAACGTCTCGAATTGGTGTCTCACCGCCTGACCGCGCGGTCGAACGCGCCACGCGAGCACCTGTGGGACGCCGACGTCACTGAGATCATCCCTGTCAATGAGTTCAGCCCGGCGGCCGATTCAACGGTCAATCGCAGTCCTTTCGCCACCGACGTCGAGGTACTGACCGCACCCGAGCTCGACGATCTGAACGACCTGACCGACGAGTGGCCACTACTTCTACTTGCGCCTACGCGTGCATCGCGATCTCCTCGCCCCGCCTCCACTGGCCCTTCACGCGTGTACGTTCAAGAAGCTGGCCAACGTGCAACGTCGGCCGGTGCGCACCGTCGGATACCCGCGACACATCGGAGAACGCCCGCGGGCGCCGGGTCAGTGCACGGCCGGCTCGTCGTTGCGGGTGTTGCTGCTGGGGCCATAGCCGCTGGGGCGAATGCGATGGTGGAAGCGTCGGAAGTTCCGGCCAACCCGACTTTGATCGCGGACGCCACAACAGCGCAAGGCGATTCCGTACCGGACGCGGCGGGAGTGCAGATCGTCCAAGTAGCCAACAGTTTCGACTCCGCAGTCCACCAAGAAGAACTGGTTCGCGGAGCGGCATTCGCCCAAGAGCGTGCCCAGCGAGAGGCGCGAATGCGACGCCCGCAGTTCGTCTTTCCGGCCCGTGGCATTTTGACTTCGGGATTCGGAACACGGTGGGGCTCCCTGCACGCGGGACTCGACATCGCCAACGCCGTCGGCACGCCGATCTATGCCGCCTCCGATGGCGAGGTGGTCGCTTCCGGGCCGACACCCGGTTACGGCATGTGGGTCAAGATCCGCGCCTCGGATGGCACGGTCACGCTCTACGGTCATATCGACACTGCGACGGTTCAAGAAGGCGACCGTGTCTTGGCTGGCGATCAAATTGCCACCATGGGCAACCGTGGCAATTCGACAGGTCCACATCTGCATTTTGAGGTCCACCGCAACGGATCGGACAAGATTGACCCGATGGCGTGGTTGCAGGAGCGCGGGGTGCCCCGCCAGTAGCAGGTGGATCCGCAACTGACTAGGTCTACCAGACCACAATTCAGCGTCAGATGCTGCCGACACCGTAAGCTACCTACTGACTAATTCAGGAGGTTCGTTCATGGCGCGGGTGCGTGGCTTCGGAGAGCTCGAGGCGGCGATCATGGATCGCCTCTGGAATCGCGATCCCGAGACCGATACCACGGTTAGGGAGATATTCGACGAGTTGAGCATCGAACGTCACATCGCATACACCACCGTGATGTCGACGATGGACAATCTGCATGGCAAGGGCTGGCTGTCGCGGAAACGCGACGGTAAGGCCTACCGATACCGACCGACGCTGACTCGAGAAGAGCACAGCGCCCGTCTGATGCTTGAGGCCCTAAGCGGCGGCGGCCGATCCGAGGCGGTCCTCAGTCATTTCGTGGCGCAAATCGACGCGGAGGAATCGGCGGACTTGCGCGCTGCGCTGCGGCGCGTTGCCCGTAAGTCTGGTCGGCGATGACCGTCACGGCGGCATTGCTGCTGTACGTCGTGGCAGTCCTATCGATCGGGCCGAAGCTTTTGGCCCGGATCACAGCCGATGGCGGGGCTCCACGCCTGGCGATATCAGCTTGGCTCACGGCCGTCGTTACCGTGCTCGGCTGCTCGATTGCTGCTATCGCTCTGCTACTCATCGAGGGCGCCGGGCACTGGGACAGCCCTGACGCGTTACTCGTATCCTGTCTGGAGCGTCTCCATGCAATTCTCGTCGGGCACGCGGGGTGGCCGGCCCGAATAGTGGCAACAGCCGCAGTGGCCATCGCTGCCGGGAGCCTGCTGGCAGTTTGCGTTCGAGTCGGCCGCGCTTTGAGTCGCATGCGCAGGCACACCTTCGCGCACGCAGACGCCGTGCGCCTGGTCGGTAGTTCAGACGGCAGCGACGTCGTGTACATCGAGGCATCCGAGCGTGCGGCGTACTGCGTGGCGGGCCGTCCACCGGCGATCGTCGTAACCACGGCTGCTCTCGCCGCACTCGATGAAGCGCAACTGGCGGCCGTCATCGCCCATGAGCGTGCTCACCTCCACGGGCGCCATGCCTACGTCGTCGCCGCGATGCGCGGACTGACCACCGCGCTGCCCAAGATCGGGCTCTTCACAAGCGCAGCCACGCACATCAGTTCTCTGCTGGAGATGTGTGCCGATGACGCCGCCGCGCGGCGACACGGTCGTCAGCCGCTGCTGGCGGGTCTGTTGACCCTTTCAGGCGCCCACACGCCGGCCCACGGTTTGGCTGCCGCCGGTGTTGCCGTGCTCGCGCGTGCCGAGCGGTTATCGGATCCACCCAATGGATTCGCACGAGTACAAACCCACCTCACGCTCAGTGGTGCGGTCGCGGCGATGGCCGCTACCCCGGTGGCTATCGTCGCGTTATCACTATCGGGTGTATTGATCTGCTTCGCGTGACCCGCTAGCGCACTCGACTCGGTCCATCGCAATTCTGCGCAGCGCACCTCGAATGCTCTGCTGCCCAGCAGCCTTGGGGTCGAGGATGTGAACATCACGGAGGACGCTTCAGTCTGCGCGTCTAAACGTACGAAAGCGCAGCCGCAATGGCGCGGTCAGCGGACGTCGGTTCGGCCATGAGCAAGGCCACCACCGCTAACCCGAAGGCCAGCAGCAGGGCAGCCACAATCCATCGGCGAGTCAGCCGTTCCCTCTGTAGCGCTCGGCGCTGTCGGTTCCAGCTCCATCGCGGCCCACCGCAGGACACTGCCAGTGCGCTCTTCACGGCACCAATCTACTATGTCACTACGTATGTGACCATCGCTTCATTGGTCACCCGATACGAGGTGTGGTGATGGCCTTCGGAGAACGCGGCCCCCGGACGCTCTCGTCATGTCTGCGTGAAGCACCTGATGCACTGCGTACGCTCGAACTGACACCTCGTATAGGTGGCAAATTCCGCCGGCTATCCGTCGCATTCGGAATCCTGATCACAATTATTGTAGCGGGATGTGTTGAGACAGAGGGTGTTTCGGCGCAACGTTCTTCAAGTACCTCGGTTGTCACCGCCGAAGAAGCACACACCCGGTTCGATGTCTTATTCGCACGCGACATCATCGACCACAGCGCACAAGCTATTGCGTTGAGCAACCTGGCTATGGTCAAGGACGGTCTTGCACCCGAAATCGTCGCCATCGCAGGCCGAATCACGGCCGACAGTTCCCGGCGCACCGATGAGCTGCAGGCGCTTCTCCTGGCCTGGGGATTTGCCCCGATGAGCGCCAGCTCAGCTCCTCCGGCGGGCGCACAAAACCTTCCGGTTCAGCCAGGCGAACACCCCCTCGCCACCGAAGTCGATTTCCGCCGCCTTCGCGACGCGGCCGGAGCACATGCGGCGGAGGTGTATCTCGAATTGATGATCAGGCAGCACCAGTTCACGATGTCTGCCGCGCGTGACCAACTTCAATCAGGGTCGCACCCCGCAGCGATGGCCATTGCCCGATTGCTCGTCGAAAGTCAGGAGGCCGAGACCTCCGTCATGGAGGCGCTGCAACGCTGAACGCTGCGCAGCGAGGTGCACCACGACCGGATGTACTCCCAGGCGTTGTCGACATCCCCCGTCAGTTGTGCTCGTTCGCAACGCCTTCCGCCCCGGTGGGTCGCGGCGGCCGTTGATGCAGTCCGCGCAGAAATGCGTTGTATGCGGCCAGTTCGGCGTCGCCGCGTTCGACGTCGGCTTCCCTCTTCGCCGACTCCGACTCCTCGTCACGACGCCAGCGGATGGCGAAGATCAAGGTGGTCAATAGGGCAACAGGTTCACCGTAAGACCATGCCAAGGCGCCGGCGACCGCCTGATCGGCGACCGGGTCGACGTTCCAATTCGCCGGCGGCTGCGCGAATGTGTCGGTCAGCGCGCGTGGTGCCATCATCAGAATTACACCGATGAAGACGTGCAGCGGCATCTCGACGAAGATATCGAAGAAACGACCTAGATTGCTCTGCCGGACCGGCAGCGGACCAGTCGACAAGATCGGCAGGATGAACAGCAGCCCGCTGGCGAGGAAGAACACTTGCAGTGCGACGTGGCCGGCGACGCTGGCCGCCGCCGCGTCGAACAGGTCGGACAGATAAAGGCCGTAGTAGCTCAGAAGAAACACCGGAATGGTGAAGCCGGGGTGCAAGACGATTCGGCTCGCGCGGCAACGTAATGCCCCCAACGCAGCGATCAAGACGTAGCGTCCAACGCCACGGTGTGGTGTCGACCTGAGCAACAGCCGGCCAGGTGCGCCCAACACCAGCAGCGGCGGGACGAGTATCGATAGCGTCAGGTGCTGAAACATGAAGGCACTGAACAACCGATAGCCATAGCTGTCGATGGCCAGACCCGTCACCGCCGCCAAGGCGGTGCACCCAGCCAGGAAACTCGCAGTTCGCATCCACGTCCATTGCCGGCCGTGCGACCTGACGATTCGAACGGCCACCAGATACCACACCGCCAAGCCGACCGCCACCATGGGAAGAAGCGGAACCGGCGGCGGCAGCCAGCCAAGCATCGCCGATACCGACGGTGGCGACGCAGGAATCGCCACTTGACCAATCACCGTTCGTCGCGCCAACGAAGTGGCGCGCAGTCGCCGTTCACTGTGGTGGCCCGGTGTCGGTGGCGGGCTCGACTGCGAGGCGTCGAACCACCGGTTCGAGATCCTCGGCAAGCAGCGCCCGCAGAAACACCGCGGCGACGCGATGGGCTCGGTCCAACACGATCGTGGAGGGAATCACCGTGGTGGGATACCTGGCCCCCAGGGCGATCATCGTGCGCATCGGCGGGTCATAGATCGACGGAAAGGTGACCTTACGGTCAACGATGAAATCGACCGCGGCCTGGCGGTTGTTGTCGCGGACATCGATGCCAACAAAAGCGACTCCCGCGTTGCGGGTCGCGTCGTACACCCGCTGCAATTCCGGCATCTCGGTGCGGCATGGACCACACCACTGCCCCCACACGTTGATGACCACCACCTGGCCGGCGAAGTCATCGACGGACACCGTGCGGTTCGGGTCCATCAGGTCAGGTCCGCGTATCGGTCCGGGGCTACCGCGGTCCTGCGGCGGGTCATAGTAGATGTCGACTTGCCCTCCTGGCGAAACGAATTCGAACGTGCCACCCTGCGCGACCGCGTCGTCGCCACTCGAACACCCGGACACTGCGGCACCAAGCAGCATCGCGCTAACGCCCGCAATAATGTGTCGTCGTATCGCCGAAGAAACGGATGCGGTTCGTCCTCGGCCCCGCACACGTTCATCGTCCGTGTCGATCCTCGGCGGAGGTAATGCAGAAACCTGCGGATGACCTATCTCACGTTTCATCTTCTTCCCAACCCTGCCGCGAATCGGGTCGCGCGATCCGACCCGGGAGATTGCCACGCGTGACGTGCGTCATCGCCAGAACTACCTCAAGGCACTCGACGTCAGGCCCAACGCTTCGAGGTCCGCTCACAGAACACGTTCTACGTACAGACTACGTACGATGGTAACGACACCAGTTCATGGCGAATGACGGGATAAACACAAATGAGGCGGATCGGCTCCGCGGCCATCCATCGGCGCAGGGGCTTCGGGTGGACGACGTTGGTGCTACTGGCAATTGCCGGCGTTGTCCTGGGGGTTGGCGCCTGCGGCGGTTCGCCGCCGCCGCAGCAGCCCCAGGCCATTGTTGACAAGGGAACACCCTTTGGCGATTTGCTCGTGCCGAAAGTCCAGGCGTCTGTGACTGATGGCGCGATCGGGGTTCCGGTTGAGTCACCCGTGACCGTTACCGCCGACGCCGGGGTGTTGGGGGCAGTGACATTGGTCAACGAGCAGGGGCGCGTCGTCGCCGGCGAGATGAGTCCTGACGGTGTCACGTGGAGTTCTGCGGAACCGCTGGGCTACAACCGGCAATACACGCTCAACGCGGAAGCGCGTGGGCTCGGTGGAGTAGCACAGACCAGTGCAACCTTCGAGACCCACTCGCCCCAGAACCTCACGATGCCGTATGTGCTACCCAACGACGGCGAAGTCGTGGGCGTCGGGCAGCCCATCGCCGTGCGCTTCGACGAGAACATTCCTGACCGTCTCGCCGCCCAGCAGGCGATTACCGTCACCACGAACCCTCCGGTCGAGGGTGCGTTCTACTGGTTGAACGATCGCGAGGTTCGTTGGCGGCCGGCGCAATATTGGAAGCCGGGAACGTCGGTCGACGTCCAAGTTAAGGCCTATGGGGTTGATCTGGGTCAAGGGTTGTTTGGCCAGGACGATGCCTCCACTCGCTTCACCATCGGCGACGAGGTGATCGCAACCGCTGACGACACCACCAAGACGATGACCGTGCGGGTCAACGGCAACGTCGTCAAAACTATGCCGATTTCCATGGGCAAGGACAAGACGCCCACCGACAACGGCACGTATGTCATCGGCGATCGATACTCATTCCTGGTGATGGACTCTTCGACCTACGGCGTGCCGGTGAACTCACCTGACGGGTACCGAACCGAGGTCAACTGGGCCACCCAGATGTCCTACAGCGGGATCTACGTCCACGCTGCCCCATGGTCGGTCGGCAGCCAGGGGCGCGCCAACGTCAGCCACGGTTGCCTCAACGCCAGTACGGAGGACGGTAAATGGTTCTACGACAACACCAAACGCGGCGACATCGTCGAGGTCGTCAACACGGTGGGGCCCACCCTTTCTGGTACTGACGGACTCGGCGACTGGAACATCCCGTGGGACCAATGGAAAGCGGGAAACGCCACAGTAACGGGCTAATATCGTCGAACGTTGTAAATCGGAGCCGACGAGATCGGCGCCACCTTGACGGGGGTGCCGTACGTCGAGGCGTGCACCATGTTCCCGTCTCCGATGTAGATTCCCGCATGCGAGGCGTCTGAATAGAAGGTGACGATGTCACCGGGCTGGACGTCGGACGTGGCGACGGGCTGCCCACCGGCGGCCAGGGCTTGACTCGACCGCGGCAGCGATTTGCCGTTCTGGAGGAATGCCCACTTGATGAGTCCTGAGCAGTCAAATGCGTTCGGTCCGGTCGCGCCCCAAGAGTACGGAGATCCGACGCGGCTCAACGCGGCCTGCACGACCGCCGCACCCTCCGGCGAGCCGGTGGGCCCCGGCGCGACCGGCGGCAGTCCCATCTCAGGCATCGCCACGATGGCGGGGTCCCCCGCTGGCGGAGGCGGCTGAGGCGGCACCGGTCCAGGGTCCGCCAGCGCGGCACGCTGATCCGGAGTCAATGCTCGGTATTGAGCCTCCACGTCTGCGATCTGGGTGCGCAGCCGACTCTGCTCGGCCTGAAGGCCTGCACGGACCGCTGACGCCTGTTCTGCTGCCGTCCTGGCATCGAGCGTCGAAGATTCGGCCGCGCGGGCGGCACTCTCGGCACGGGTTGATGCGGCGCGATAGGCCGCGATGCGGTCCGACATCTGGGTGGCCATCAGGCGGTCGAAGGAGAGTTCGTCGAGCAAGCTTTGCGGAGACTCTGCGGCCAGCACGGCGCTGATGCCGCTGGTCGCACCTCCCATGTAGGACGCGGCCGCCACCTGGTCCACGATTTTCTGATACTCGCGCAGATCTGCTCGCGCCGCGGTCAAGGCCTCAGACTCGGCGCGTTGGCGATCCTCGGCTTGGCGCTGTGCTGCCAGTTTCGCCTCGAGGTCGAGCTCGGCCGAGTAGATGGCTTCCGAGGTTCGCTCGGCCTCCCGAGACAGCTCCGTCATGCGGGCCAACGCATCGGCGGCTGGGTCGGCCCGGCCGGTGCCCGTCGAGTTGCCGAGCGTCAATGCAAGCACGATCGCCACGACGAGAGCACCCGCCGATCGGCATATCGCGGCAGGGCAGTCCATCTTCAAAACACAGATCCTCACACCGCAGGGCATCTATGGTCTAACTACGTAGATCACGAAAAGGTTACGAGCGAATGCGTCGGATTTCAACTGCATAGAAGCGCGGCAGACGTCGTCCACACCACTGCTTGCGCGTCCACAACTCGGCGATTCGGGTGGAAGGTCGAGTTGCAGAGGGTCTTTCGCATCTCGCGAATGCCAGCGTCCAGGTGGCCGGACGTCTATCTACTATGTGCCATAGTATGCAGTGACTTAGTAGATCGCCTGCGGATTTGCATTGAGGGACGGCATGACAAGTGGAACCGCCATCACGGCCCGGGTTCATTCTCTAAACCGGCCCAACATGGTCTCCGTCGGGACCATCGTGTGGTTATCCAGCGAGCTGATGTTTTTTGCCGGCTTATTTGCGATGTACTTCACCGCTCGCTCCCAGGCTGACGAATGGCCGCCGCCGCCCACAGAGTTGAACCTCGCGCTCGCGGTGCCGGTGACATTGGTACTCATCGCGTCGTCGTTCACGTGTCAAATGGGTGTCTTTGCCGCCGAACGCGGTGACGTCTTCGGACTGCGCCGGTGGTACCTCGTCACTTTCGTCATGGGGTTCTTCTTCGTTCTAGGCCAAGGCTACGAGTACATCAACCTGGTGCATGAGGGAACGACCCTGTCGAGCAGCGCGTATGGCTCCGTCTTCTACTTGACGACTGGGTTTCATGGATTGCACGTCATAGGCGGTCTAGTCGCCTTCGTCTTCCTGCTCATGCGCACGCGAATGAGCAAGTTCACCCCGGCGCAGGCGACGGCCGCCATCGTCGTCTCGTACTACTGGCATTTCGTGGACATCGTCTGGATCGCACTGTTCGCCACGATCTACTTCGTACGGTGACGACTGCAACGCCGTGCCTGCGCCAAGTCGGTCGTCGCGCCCGGCAGGCGATCGTGCTTGCTTTCGCCGCGATACTGGTAGGACTGGTCTCGAATGCTGTGCCGTCTGGCGCTGCAGACCCGTCGGTGCAGTCTGCGTCGACGACAACCTCGCAAACCCCTGCCATTCCCACTCCAACCAAGCATTCCTACGACGACACCCACAGCGGGCAACAACCCGAAGGTGCAAGCCCAGCCCTTTATATATTGGGGGGTGCGCTCTTCGGCCTGATGGCGATCGCAGTCATCCTGCTTCGGGCTGGCAAGAGTGAACGCCACCACCTCACCCGAAGTGCATCAGCGTCCCGGCCGATCGTCGTTAACCCCCGAACAACAGATACAAGCCGGTGAAGGTGTACCCGACCATGGTGAGCATCATCGCGAGCTGTCCGCTGACTTGATTCCGTTTCGGAAGTAACCGCAGCGCTCGATCGTGCGCGGCGATCACAGCCACGATGTGGCCGATCACCACGCACGAGACCTTGATCGTCCACAGCACCGAAGGGTGTTGGGACAGCACGTACACCACGTCGGTCGAATCCAACCCGAGTAGGTGCCACCCGCGGCCTAACGGATCGGCCAGCCGCACGATGGTCTCTTGGCCGCGCTCAACCAGATATGAGAGGTAGTGGGCGAAGATGTAACCGACGACGATCGGTATCAACGAATGAGCCAGTTCGCCGGGTAGTTGCCGGCGGCGGTCCGGGTCCACCCCGCCGGTTGCCCTCGCCGCAGCCCAGAAGGTCACGCCGACAACGGACACGAACACCACCAAACCGACGGTCCGAAGTAGAGAGGCGGCCCAGGATTCGCTTAGCACCGGTAACGATGCCGCATACCGATCCACGAAATTACGGAACGCGGGTGATTGCGAGAAGCTGTCGAAGGCCGTAGAGCCAAGCAACACCGCGAGGACGGCTACGCTTCCCGGACGGATCGGCATGGTCGGTAAGTGGTCCATCGGGTTGATCGCCGTGATCCGGGCGGTCACGGGGCTGCGCCGAAATGGCGCGAGCCGCGACACGGCCATGCTGTAGACCTCGAACGGGTCGGCCCGGGCGAACCAGCGCGAACCGAAAAGTCCAGCGCCCAACAACATTAGAACCGTGTACGTGAGCAGCCACGCTTTGATCGCCGTCAGCGAGCCGGGGTCCGGGCTGGCCAATTCGAGCCAAACGAAAGCCAAGAGACCGAACGCCGCCGGCCAGAACCCCCACGACTTTGGATACTCACGCGACGTGGGCCGGTCGGATGACTCACGACGCCTCATGCCAAGCAACCGATATACCGTCCGCATCGGCGAGATGACTCTCCACACCGGGCCGACGATCACCGACACCGCCACCAGCCCGACCCAGAGCAGCACGTAGAACACCCCCGGCAAGGCGTTCTCACCACCGTCCGGTCCGAAGACCGCCGCAACGACCACCCAAACCGCGAAGAACAACGCTGCCAGCGACACCATCCATCGCAGTACCACAGAGTCCACGGCGCGGGTAATCCACGTCGGTAGGTCGCGCCCCGGTTTGTTCGGGTCGAAACGTGGTGTCTTCCAAGCCAATGCGACCACAGCGAAAGTCGCGGTCAACGCCCACGCAGCGCCTATCAACGCGAACGACAGCGGCACCGGAAGGTCAGTGGAACCGCCTACGCCGTGCGCCAGCACATCCACGCTCCGCGCAGGTGTCACGGCCGAACTTGGATCGTCACGACCGTGCGATTGAGATCATGCAACTCGATGTCGACCTGGCCCGGCACGTCAACCGTGAACTCGAACTGCTGGTCCGGCCGAGGCTCGACCTGAAAAGTGTGCTCAGGCACTGAATGGACATGCAGTGAGTCCGAGACATCGCTGTCAACCTCCAGAACAATCGGCTTGCCGACTGTGCCCTGCGCCTGGCCGTTCGTCGGCGTGACTTTTCCGCCCGCGATGATGATGTCGACGACCGTGCCGTCAACAGCCGGCGCGGACGACGTGGTCAGCGCAGGCGCCGGCGCGGCGGGTGATCCGGGAGCAGCACCGGAGGACGCATCGGGCGCCGCCGTCTCGGAGGGGGCGCTAGGGGATCCACAGCCCACCAGTGCTGCGGCGAGTACCGCCACAGACATGACGACTAAACGGGGCGCCCTGACGCTCACTCAGCATCGTGCCTTTCCTTGTCTGCCTCTCCGATGCCGTCGGCAGCGGCGGCGCTTTTGCGCCTGTCCCGCCGAACCACGTAGAAGACGACGCCGACCACCACAAAAGCCGGTCCGAACGCGGGTAGCGACATCCACAGCCCGACATCGGTGGCGACGTACAAGACATCGGTTGCCGCTAGAGCGCTCATCGGGCTGCATCCTGACAGGCAGCCCGTGCTCCGCGACAGCGAATGAGTCGAAGTCTCGACATCAGCTCGGCCTCCATCGATCCACGACAGCACTGCGGCAGCTGGTTGCACATACCGGCTACCTACGTACGTATCATCCCCATACGAAACTGTCCGAAACATACACTCGGATGCGCTGAGCGCCGTGGGGTGTCAGCAATAGCGTGAACCGAGAAGAGGACCGTGAATCCAACCTTGCGCACTATCGTTCCCAGCTTGGGGATGTTGGTTGCCTTGACGTGTGGAAGCGGAATCGCTGCGGCTCACACAGCGCTCTCGAGCTCCGATCCCGCGCCGGACGCCACCGTCACGGCCGCGCCGGCTGCGATCACGTTGACCTTCAACGAGGACATCAGCCCACAGTTCGCGAGTGTCGCCCTAAGCAGCGCCGACGGTCGCGATCGGATATCCGGCTCCCCACAGGTGCAGGGACAGCGCCTGACCGCGGCCGTCGAACCAGGCCGGCCCGGTAACGGCGTCTACACCGTCGGCTATCGCGTGGTCTCAGCAGACGGCCATCCTGTCACCGGCTCCTACAAGTTCACCCTCGCCGACGTATCCGACGAACCCCGGCCCATTTCTACATCGGCAGCTGCCGCGCCTAGCACCGCAGCTCCGCCGCCGTCAACGGCAGCTCCTGCCACATCGGACACCAAAACGACGGTAATTACCGCAGGTGCCGCGGGTCTGGCCCTGGGCGGCGTGATCGCTTTCTGGCAATCGCGGAGGAATCGACGGAAATCCGCAGCAAATGCCGCAGCAAATGACGCAGCCAGGCTATCCGCGGATTCGCCCGACCCATCCTGAGCGTTATCGAACGACCGGCTCGTGAATCCTTACCGGTACCACAACCTGTGCGCTAGCGAGCGCAGGCCCGTCACGCCTGAACAATGACCGGGTCACCGATGTTCACCGTGTCGAAGTACCACGCCGCATTATCGGGACTGAGATTGATGCAACCGTGGCTGACATTGGCACTGCCTTGCGAGCCAACCGACCACGGCGCTGAATGCACATAGACCCCTCCCCACGTAACACGCACCGCGTATTCGCCGTCGATCAGGTAGCCCTCCGGCGAATCCAACGGAATGCCGATAGTGCGTGAATCGAACTTCACCCGGCGCTGCTTCTCCAGCACCTTGAAACTGCCCTGCGGAGTGTCAAAGCCCGGCTTGCCCAACGACGCCGGCATCTCACGCACCGTCTGACCGTCGATGCTCACAGTGAACGTATGTGCGGAAATGTCAGCAACGGACACGACCGCTGCCCCGACATCGAAGCTGGTCGACATCCCGTCCGTGCGCACCGACACCGGAGTATGGGCCGGCCACAAGCCTTGCGGCGCCCACTGCACGACGCGGTCGCTCGTCCACGTGAACCGTCCTGGCACCTCAACGGGCGTGTCGATGGTGATGCCGCGCTCGGCCGCCTCACGGTCGGCGACGACGCTGCTGAAACGGATAGTCACCGGCGCGGCGATGCCGACCACCTGGCCAGGTTCAGGTGAGACAACCGTCGCCAACGCCATGCTGCTTGGTGTCGCCGTCCCGGCGTCGGCAACCCCTGCGCCGGTGAATACGAAGTACGCCACGCCCACCGCGACGAGCACAGCGCGAATCTGACCGACCATAGGTTCTCCCTCCGCCGCTTCGGTGTTCTGCAACTACTATTCTGCTACGTAGGGCCGTTAACGTTGTAACGACATCCGAACGGGATTCATATCGACTCACTCCGCTCCACCGGCTGGCCGTTTGCAGCCTGCGCTCCTGTCAGGCGCCACCTCCATACGGCGGCCGTACGGTGTGACCCCGAGAACGGGTCTGCCGAACTCTTGCTGAATCAGATCGGCGGTGCCCTCCAGTCGTCAGCGGCGGCCAGATCTCCGTCTTCAGATCTCAAGCAGTTCGGTCATCCGACGTTGCGCCGCGAACACTCCCGAGTTCGTTCAGCCGGAGGGTCGCGGTCGCTTTACACTTCGGGGTCGTCCCAGTCGGTGTTTCCTGTCGCGGCGCAACTAGGACGGCGGCTTCCACCTTCAACCTGCGCAGGACGTGAGAAAGGCCGGGACGGGTGCCACTACAGGCGCTGTTCGCCGCCGCAGCTTCCGGACATAGCGTTCGCCGAGCACGCCATAATCGTGACTGACGTTTTCAATAACGGCGGGACCGGCTCGGCCGACGTTGATCCGCCTGAGCTGGCCGTCTGTCCATTGATCTTGCAGTCCGGCTGCGACCTGGTCTGGGTCCGTCGCTACAACGAATCCGCGCGGCCGTGAAATTTCTGTCATTGCTTCGCTGGCATCGCGGCGCATCGCTCGTCGTGCGCCATCCGTTCACTCCTCTTGCAAGGCGGCAAACTCCACCGCCTCCAGGGTGTTGGGGTCATCCTCCCCCCGATAAGCGCCGATCCCGTCGGGTCAAGATTGTCATCGGTCCGCTGGCGCGGCGACTACGATCGTGAAGTGCCCGACTCCGAGTTCGTTGAGACAGATGACCGCGGACGCATCACTCTGCCAGGCCGCCCGAATAGCCGGTTCCTGTTGCGCCACAACGCGGATGGCAGCATTATCCTTCAGCCTGCTCAGCCTGTTACTGACGCCCAGTACGAGTACTGGTCCAATCCCGAACTACGAACACTGCTCACTGCTGCAGCGACATCACGCAACGTCCACCGAATGCGCGACCACCGCGACTGATCACTCCGCAGCGACGGGACTCACGAGGACGACGTTAATCCGCTTGAACCGCCCGCTGCCACGGATCCTGCAGCTCGTCCGCGATTCGGTCTCGGTCCGCCGCCCACTCAGGATCCTCGGGTCCGTGGAAAAGGTCGGCCACCTCAGTCGATGATCGCCAGCGCAGGGTCCACCTCATCGTCCCTCACCTGCCCACGCTCCTGTTTTTGCTCGAAGATCCAGTCGCTCTAGTGTGACTCCGGGATCGCCGGATCGAGCGCCGATAACCGCTCGTTCCATCATGTAGATGTGGCCTCAACTAGACGGTCGTCCTCCGTCACACGCAGCAAAGGCTGGTCGAACGCGTGTCTAATCAGTTGCACGGTGTCAATGAGGTCCTGGTACCGCTCCCAGCGAAGAAGGTCGCGGGAGCCGTCGACCCACCCCAGCTTGTCGCCGGCGTAATACACCTCCGCGATGAAGTACTCGGATCCGTCGGCTGACTGCACTACGCGGTAATTCCAGTAACCGACACTTGCGCTATCCGAATCAGTGTACGAAATATTCTGCGCTGCATCGCGTTTACTCCTTGATGCCAGCCCGTCGAGGTAATCCTGAACGGCCTGTGAGCGCGTGTGGCCATCGGGCAATTCCCGTCCTTCGTGCCGCGCAGAGGCCGTGGTGTTTCGGGCGATCATGTCCTTGATCGCGCTATCGGAGACAGTCACGCGCTTGGTCCGGCGCATCTACTTGGCGCCAACCGCTAGCGCACCGTGTAACCGAGGTGCGGCCCGCGCAATCAGGGTTCCGGGCTTGCTCCCGGGGATGGCCCGAGTTGTCCGCCGTGATGCCCGAAGGTTGTCGTTCGTCGGGCAACCGCAAGGATAAGCAGGTGGCCCGCTTAGCCATCTCGGAGCCGCTGCGGCGCATCTTTGCCCTGGTCTGGCCGCCATACTCACAAGTTTAGTGTACTACTAGTAGGGCTTCATCTGAGCCGGTTCTGTGGCGTCCAAGGCGTCCCTGCAATCACGGCAGTAGTTCCGCCGGCGCAACCTCCAAGGCCTCCGCAATATCGAGGAGCCGCTCGAATAGGAGGCCGCGCCGTCCATGTTCGACGTCGATGAGCACGTTTCGGGTCACGCCAGATCGCAGCGCGAGCGACTCCTGAGTCATTTCCTGCGATAGCCGGACGTCGCGAATTCTCGTGCCTACCTCCAACCGCCAGGCCTCCCACTTGGCAACCCGTTCCGGGTTGTTTTGACTAGGGCGAGTCGGCACCCATCAAGTAGTCAGCGGACGCCCATCATTGTCTGCCCTACTAGTAGTACATTGAGCGTTGCGCCGCACCTCACACACAGTGGTCGACCGAGGTCACAGGATCATGCCGACGGAACTAAGCTTGCTGCCAACCAGGGTGTCTCTGGGTGAGGACGAAGCTCTCGATAGCTTTCTCGAGCGCCTCACCCAAGCCAACGATCTCGACCCTGAGCACATCCTGGCTGCGCTCCGCCGCGGCGAAGGCGCAACCCATACGACACTCGCGTTCTTCATGACGGCGCCCACCAACACCGTGCTCGCGCGAATCGAAAGGCTCAGCGGCATCCCTGCCGAGCGGCTTCGAACCGCGACTCTCATGCGCTTCGACGCAGGAAGGCCTCTGTACCTCGATGCCCTCAATCCGTTAGACAGGCACAGCTATCGCAGGATCGTGGTGCAGGGGTGGTTTCCTCCCTTCGGCACGCAACTCTGTCCTTTATGCGTTGCACAGCAGGGAATCTGGCGAGTTGGTTGGCGATTGCCGATCGTGGCCACGTGCATTCATCACGGCACCTATCTGACCACCGAATGCGGCGGCTGCGGCCAACGGTTTCGCAGCCACCGGTACTGGCCATTGCGCTCGGTGCTCGGACCGGAGCAACCGTGCGGCAATCCTGTCGTCCTGCGGCAGCCGTGTCTTCGCTCGGTACTCACAAACGCCGCTGAGCCGGCGAACGGCCCTGCGCTCGACTGCACGGAAGCCGTCCATCGAGCGATAAATGGGCAGACGGTGATCATGTTCGGCACACCTGCCGACCCTCGTACTTTTCTTGCCGAACTCCGCAACCTTGCAACACTTTTGCTTCATCTGGGAGCGAGGACGTCGGCCCAGACTGCCGTATCGTGGGCGGGCGATTTGCGCGATGAGGCGCGGGCTCGGTCGACGCGCGTTCGTGGAGCTCGTTGGGGCTTCAGTCCCCCGCACAGCGCAATGGTTCGCGGGGCCGTCCTCGGATGCGCCCACGAAATTCTGATGCAACGGAATCTTGAGGCTGGTGGTGCCCGGTTGAGTGAGTGGATTCGCTTCGTCGAAGACGAGAAGAACGGTCCCGCCGTCTGGCTAATTAATCGCACCAAGAGAACGCCGACGATGGAGCGACTGATCGCCGCGTCTGTAGCCGACCGCCGCGATGTGGGTCGACGACTCGATCACGGTCGCCGCTGTCGGAGGATTCAACCATCGGCGATACCCCAGATGATAGATGTCGGCATTTATCGTCAACTGTTCACCGGCATGCTTGGCGGCTACGAACGCACCGGCCGGCTCTATGTGTCGCTATGCATGGTGAGAGCGATTGTCTTAGTGAAGAACTGGGCCGACGCGGCTGTCAGGATTGGGCTGCCGCCCGACCTCGGCTCCCGTACCTCACGCGCCGCGCGTGCGCGGATGCGCGCAACGCCGGAGGCGCTTCAGCGCCAAATCAACCTGGCGCTGAACAGCCTCCCCGCGAGCAGAGACTTTCGCACCCTCGAAGCGCAGGTCCGGTTGCTGGCTCGCAATCCCGCCGATTGGTACCCAGCTTGGCGCCTGTCGACCACCCCAGCACGGAGTCCTGACCTGTGGGTCTACGCCGTCACATGGATGTGGTGCGAGGTGGCACAAGGCTGTCTTGACAACAGTCCGGCGTGGGCTGTGCCGCCTTGCCATCGCATCAAGGCCGGCTATCGCGCCTTTCGTGACCGACTGCCGGTCGCAGCCCAGGATTCGCTGCGCCGACTCGTTCTTCCGGCCCCAGCGCGTTGAGATCAGACACGCGTGCGCGCTTCCGGCGCCGCCGCCGGGTCTGCGTCGATGACTCAGTGCGGCGGCGCTCCGTCTCCGCTGCAGTATCACGAATTGCACGCTTGCTCAGCGTGATCGCTTTGAGGTGCTCCGCGCTGATCCGGTATGAGCCGTCCGTAATCGCCGCAACGGTCGCTCGACTGACTAGCTTTCGCAGGTCGCCAACGTAGCCCTGCGTGCGAAACCATAGTTCGCCGGCCAGCTTCAGGAAGAGCATTCCCGGCTCACCTGCGGGCAGGTGTGGCAGCACCAACCTTTCTAGGTCACGTACGACGCGTTGCCATTCGGCTTGTTCTTCCTCGGTATCTACGCCGTAGGGTGCGACGGAAAACTCCGTTAATCGACATGCGATCTGTGGGTCGTTCACAAGGTCGCCGTTTGCGAGGTTGGCTCCGACCAGGACGAGGGTCGCGCTCGAGACCTGACCAAGTTTGGTGTTGATGCTCTTGATGTGGTCTAGAACATCGCGCCCACTCTTGGAGTCGGTCTTCAGAAGATGCGCGTCGTCCATGACCACGATCTGGGTGCGGTGCAGACGTAGCCCATGCATCGCTCGATGAGTCAGATCACGTGTGAGGCCGGTGCTCGCAAGGTTGAAACCGTTGAGCAACTCGGTGGTCACATCATTGACTTTGGCGGCCGAACCCAAGTCGATCCAAATCACAGGACATAGGTCGGCCTCTACACCGTCCGATGGATAGTGGACGGGACGCCCCCGACGGTCGTGCAGCGCATCATGGGTCCATTCCACATATCGTCTCTGTGCCCACCGCAGCATGAACGTGCTCTTGCCAACGTAGTTCGGTCCGGTCAACACGACGATCTGTTTGGCGCCCGGACCTTCCAGCATGTTGTCCCGGACGGTCCGGTCAAGAGCATGCTCGATCTCGGTAAACGCCGCTGTCGGAAGGTAGAGCCGGGCGAGCCACGCCTCGAGTTGCTCGATATAAGCATTTCGCGCCTGGTCTGACATGGCGTTCAGTTGCTTGGACGATCGGCTGGGAGGCGCGTGCGGTAGCTCTTTGACGCAGTTGTCGTGCCACTCCTGCGAGTCCATCGCCTACTCGGTTTCCAGCAAGTTGTCCCACGCCCGCCTGATCGACGAAGTCGGCAACGTCCGCGGCGCGATGCTGCGCACGGGATTGGCGCGTTCCTGGGCAGCTTCTGCCTCGGCATGATCGATACGCGACTGTTCGACCCGTTGTGCCGCAGCAGCCGTCTTGCGGCGATCCGCTTTCGATCTTGCCGACGTGAGTTCGCCGAGTTCGTTGATGATCAGTTGGGTTGTCAAGCCGCGCTTGAACACATGGTTGCCGCCGCGGCGTCTGATCTTGCGGCAGAGCTCGTCGAGGATGACATCGGTCATTGGTGCGTCGACTTTACTACGGCCGACCCATTCAATTGGTTCGATCCTGTCGGTGGATTCGTCATGAAACCATATGCGGGAGAGATCGTTTGGATCGTAGAAGAACGGCGCCGCCCGGTCCTTCTCGCGGAATCGACCCACCTCGACATAGCGCAACGGCTCGAAGACAAGCGGGTTTTCGTATCGGAGATTGGAGAATTCCACTCCCGCTGGCCCGATGGTGCCCCACTTGATAGGTAAGAATTGGTAGATCAGGTCGTGGCGCTGGGGCACATCGATACGACCAGTGGCTTCGACCATGACGTCCCATAGGTCGAGTGGACACATCTTGGCGGCCTCGGCGCCCGGTTGGATGAGACCGTCGTGTCCGTGTCTGTGGTAATCGAGCGCAATGAACTTTCGCAGGTGTAGTTGCAGTTCGCGAGCCGTCAACAGCGGCTCATCGGCGACGAGCCGACCCCGCTCAGACACGTTCCGCCCCTTGTAGCCCGGAATCTGCTGCAAGCCACGTTGGATCGTCTCATGCCACCGCTCGACCTGCGGGTTGTCGGTGGGGTTGCCCGGACGGCTGAGTAACAGGTCGATCTGAAGATCGCGCAGAAGTGCACGGAAGTGCACGCTGGTGAAGATCGCGGCGTTGTCGCAATGAATCGCATCCGGCATCACAGACGGGATCGGATGCCGGCCCTGCAACGTGTCGAAGTCGACCTCCAGGTCTTGACGCCACACCCTGCCCACCGCACTCGAAAGGTCGACCGTCTTGGGCAGGCCGACCCATCTCCAATCGCTGACGGTCGTGCCTGCGACGAGCATCGAGAACGGCCTGCAGACGTCATAGAGGAGTAGTCCCGCTTCGAAGCCATTCGCGCTCATCGGGACCACCCGGAGCGCCAGGACCACGCGTGTGGCGACGTCGATAGCGGTGATGATCTCAACGCTGAGCGGCCTACCGTTGAAGGTGTCGTATACGAGATTGTCGGCTCGCGTGACATCAATCGCTACCACTTGGCCGGGCCGAACGCCTGGGTATTGTGTTGAACCTGAGGCTGTTTGCAGCTTCTTGGTACGCTGCGACCTGGTGGTCTCACCTCTCTGGTGCTTCAAGTTCGAGAGGAACTTCTGCGTCGTGCGCTGCGGCGCGTGGTAGTCGTCAATGCCTGCGTTACGGAGCTTGACCAGCACTCGTCTGTGCATCTCTTGGATCGCCAGATTCGATCTATCACCGTCCAGAGTCGCGAACTCTTCCTCAGCGATCGCGCGGTAGCGCGGATCGATGACTTCCCACGACAGGCTCTTGCGGATGTGCCGCCCATCGATCAATCCGAGCAGTCCCTTCTGCCTCCAGCTTCGCACCCAGTTTCTGATGGTGCTCTCGTTCGTCCCGACCGACGTCAGCTCGCCGTCTCGCAAGCGGCGCTGGACCTTACGGTCATTTCGACCCTCCTGAATGAGAACCGACGCCATTGCTACGGCCCGCTTCGACTCGGATACGCCAAACCCTGGACCGAACGGAGGGTATGGTTCGCCGGGTCGTCTGAGTTCAGGATGACCATCGCGGTATCCAGTCACGATCTCGAGAACAATTTCGAGTTTGTTGAGCGCGCGTTCGCGGGCTTTGTCGTCGAGGCTGTCCCAGAGCGGTCGGAGAGTCCGAGCGACGGCAACCGGCCGGCCATCGACGATATTCTGCACGAGCGGAAGATCGTTCCAGTCCCTATGCCGAATGTTGTTGAGACAGTCGCGAAGATCGACACCCGTAGGGTCGAAACGAACGACGAGCTCCGCACCCGTCTCCGTGAGCACCCGCGCTCCCTCGTAGAGAAATGTCCGGCCGGCGTTCATCGCAATACTTCGACAGATAGGCGCACAGACGTGTCCAGCCCCCACTGGCACGTCGTGTCGATACTCAAAGCCCCCTTCCAAACCATATGCCAAACAGACGATTTCAGTTCACCGGAGCCGTCGTCCGCGTCAAACAACGCTCCGAGGGTTGCTTCGTGACCGGAGACGAGGTCAACAATCTGGCGTTCATGAAATTGCAACCATGATGGCTCTCTTCTAAACCCGTTCAGCCACATGAGATTCAGCCGCTCAGCTTGAGCCATTTCGCCGAACACCTCATAGCGCCATCCCACAGCAGCGCACGCGTGCTCTGTGATGCGGCTCTGGGCCCTGAACTCGTCGTCCTGCTTTTCGGGTGCGCGTACGTCCCAGATAGTCACGCGCCCCTCGACATCAACGGTTAGAAGGTCGGGAGTGTGACGTCCAGGCAAACCTCTCCACGCGAGCCGGAATGGCTGCGAGACCATCCAGGCGACACGCGGGTCTCTGTCGAGTCTCCGGAAGAGGTCGTGCTCCAGTCCGGATTCGAGATGCACGCTCGCACCGTTAGTCATGGAGTGAGCCGTCACGGGTATATGGCGGCTGAAGGTGGACGAGACAATCCTTCGCATTGGTTCGAGACTGTGCACCGGCGGCGAGCTACTCCGCTGCCACATCCACACGATTTCGGTGCCCTGCAGCCTGAACGTCCACGTAAGCCCTGGCGCGCGCAATGCCAAGGCGTCAAGGAGATCGTCTTCATCGTCACTCGAAGGCATGGTTCGAACCTTTTCGTCGGTTCCCGCGCGCCAAGAAGGACAAGCCCCCGCGCGAGACCAGCGCGGACTATCTTACGTGGTCAAGACGATGGTGAATAGCACAAGTTGATTCTGCGAGGGTGTTGAAATGCGCTCTAGCCCAACCGATCTTCTAGTTTACGGGTAGCTATGTTAGGTCCGCGACACCAATTATTTTGAGCGGCGGATGCCACTCTACAGGCTCGTCGATCCCGAGGCGACGTAGATGCACCAGCGCCTGGTCTGGTTGCTGGGGCGCCGTCCGCGGCAGCGTTTCGTCGGCGGATTCGCCCCTGATCCTGAGCCAGTCCTGCCACTCGAGCCGAGCCGAGTAGACCAACTTCCTCCGACGCGCGTAGTCGATTTCTGAACCCTGAGTTACGAGATAGTCGCTCAGACTGATTAGCGTTCTGCATATAGAGTTCCAGCGCGGCAACGAATAGAGGAGCTCGAGTTGTTCATTCACGGTGCGGTGGGACGGGCGCGCAGACAACAGTTTCTCTGCACCACCGATCGTGATATTGCTGCCGACGATGAGCGTGGCGATCGATAGCGCGCGCCTCATATCCGCATCTACTGACGTATCCGCGAGCAGCTTCTCGCACCAGGTTGGCCACATCAATGCGGGTAGTGTCGCCGCGAAGCTCCAGTCATCGAGATAACTGCGCCGTGGGGCTTCGGGCGCTGGAGTTGCCGCGCGGTAGCGGAGTTCGCCCTGCGCTCCAAGCTGTTGCCTACTCGCCTTAATCGTGATCGCCGCAGCTAGCGCATCGTCGGTGCGACACCAGAGCAACTCGGTCTGGCGGGCTTTGGCGTCTTGGCTGTCTACCAGCCACCGAAGCCGGCTCGCTGATTCCTCAATGGTTTCGGCGCCTAAGACCTTGACAGCAACGGTTATCCCCACGGCGGCCTCAACGGTCCGCATCGATGGGTAGGAATTCACCGCACTTCGTCCACGGCTCGGATTCGGTTCCGCGGAAAGTTCATCGAATGTGAATCCGCCTCCCAGTCTTGCTGCGGTTGCCAAGCCGTGGCGTGCCGCGAAGTTGATCGTTCGATTGGCCAGACTCCGGACCGCTTCCAGTGGCTCGCGGCGGGAACGCGTCTGCCGCGCAAGCAATCCGCTCGGGCGTGCTCCGCTGAGAAGGCTGTCGATGAAGCGTTGCGCTTTAACGACGTCGTGCTCGCTCCCAACCGCAGTGGTGGGCACCGACGTGAGATCGCAGCCGCACCGACATTGGGTCGGCATCGGAATGCTTGTGTAGTTCTGCCGGCGCCGCTGATCCTCTCCACAACTCGGACATTGAGCAGCCAGCAACCGGCCGTGGGTTGTGCATGCGAATGACCAGCCCAACCGCCACACGAGCCGCCATCTGCCGCTCGACTCGTGTAGGCACTCGGGACAGAACCTCGACCCCGGTAACACGCCGAACGGGAATGTGCGGTCGGGTTCGTGTGAATCGGTGAGGACGGGTAGACCTTTGACGGCGTAGTCGTCGAGTGTCATCGTTGCGATGTCTTCGGCCGGGGTGCCCGTTAACACTTGAAGAGAGTTCAACTGGTACTGCGGCAGCCACCAAATCCATTGCGGCTTCGCGGCTATCGGTAGATGCAATTGGCGAGATACATCGCCGAGCGTAACTCCCATGACAGCCGCCGTCGCATCCAACCATGAATCGATGCACTCCCCTGACGCAGGCTTGACCCGCACAGGCAAGAGAGCGGCGGTCACCATTAGCCGGATCCCCGTCTTGTGGCTCGATCCGGAAGCAGCCAGTCTGCTCGTAGCCGAATGCGCATACTTCAGGAAGTCACGCGAACAGCCGCATGTCCGCCCTACTAGTGGTGCCACGATCGCGCCGGTCTCAGCTAGGAACTATGGCGTCGCCGAGTCGAGTGCGGCGAGGGCATTATCGCTATACGTTGACCCCGGTACGTTTACATCCACGAGCTGGCTGAGTTCGGACTGATCGAAGTAACCGACCGCCGCAAGATCCACATGGCTTCACGAAATTGAGGAGGACCACGATGAGTGAAGGCAAGACATTCCGTCGGATGAACAACAGGATCGACGAGCTGGTCACCGATCCCCTCATCGCGGATGACGTGCGCAGCTACGCAGCTGAACGCGAGAACGCAAACCGGGTCTACGCCGAAGGTCTGGCCGACATCCGCCGAGCAGGAAACCTGACGCAACTACAGATCGCGGCCGCACTGAGCACTGACCAAGGCACGATCTCACGCATCGAGCGTCGCCACGACCTTCTCCTATCGACGCTGCGCGACTATCTCAAAGCCGCAGGGATCGAGCATTCACGAATCGTCGTAGAACGCGACGGAGTCGAAATCAGCATCGACCTCGACACTTTCGCCCAGTAGTAAGAGACCAGGACCTGCTTCAACTTGGCCAGCCCAGAGGTCGTCGACGATCAACGAGCGCGACATCAGCCACAAGGTGTCGGGATTGCCGTCGACGAGGTGCGCTCCTCGTCCGTGTTGGCGGCCTGGGCGGCCTCTCGTATGGCCAAACGCCGCAAAGCCGCTCGTTCGTTCATGTCGGCCCTCGCAGTCGGACCCCGAAGCACGCGTCCATCTTCGAGGACGATCCAGCCTGAAACCACCAACCACGGCAGGCTCTTGAGCACATCCGC
>NZ_JACKUK010000046.1 GCF_025822765.1 Mycobacterium barrassiae
CACACCCGCGGACTTCAACGCCTCCATGGCATCAGCGCCCGACATCGGCTCGTCAGTAGTCACATCCATCGATACTGCTCCATTCATCAGGAGCCACTGCTACACAAACCATCTGACACGCCCTGACCGCCAAGGCGATGATCGCGCCGATGACGACGATCAACGCCAAACCGGTCAGCGGACGCAGTGCACTGCTCTTCATCAACCAGCCCTACCCCGACAGGTTGAAGTTGCCGTTGGAACCGTAGATCGACAGTGACACCAGCAACGTCACCGAAACCACCACGATCAGACTGGTACGCACCGCGTTACCCACCGCCACACCCACCCCCGACGGGCCACCGGAAGCGAAGTAGCCGAAATAGGTGTGGATCAACAAGATCGTGATCGCCATCAACACCGCCTGCAAAAACGACCACAACAAATCGATCGGATTCAAAAACGTGTCGAAGTAATGGTCATACAGCCCACCAGACTGGCCGAACAACACCACCGTGGTGAACTGGCTGGCCACGAAACTCAAAATCACCGCGATCGAATACAACGGAGTGATCGCGATCATCCCCGCGATGATGCGCGTGGACACCAGATACTCCACCGGGCGAATCGCCATCGACTCCAGCGCATCAATCTCCTCATTGATGCGCATCGCGCCCAACTGCGCAGTCACCCCCGCACCGAACGTCGCGGCCAAGCCGATACCGGCCACCACCGGCGCAGCGATACGCACATTGATAAACGCCGCCAAAAACCCCGTCAACGCCTCGATACCGATATTGCCCAGCGACGAATACCCCTGCACCGCCAACGTCCCACCGGCAGCCAACGTCAAGAACCCGACGATGACCACCGTGCCGCCGATCATCGCCAACGTGCCCGCCCCCATCGAGATCTCGGCGATCAACCGCACGATCTCCTTGCGGTAATGCACCGAGGCATGCGGAATCCCACCCAAAGCCTTCAGGTAGAACAGCATGTGGTCGCCAACACGGCTCAACCATTGGACGGGAAGCTTGACGCTGCGGGTGGTCGGCGGATGCGTTGTCGCGACGATCGTCGCTGTGCTCATCACAGGCCCCGGCTATCCCGTCGTCATCCGGATACCGATCGCCGTGACGAGCACATTGATCACGAACAACGCCATAAATGCATACACCACGGTCTCGTTGACCGCGTTACCGACCGCCTTGGCCCCACCCCCGCTGATGAATACCGATCGCCGTGACGAGCACATTGATCACGAACAACGCCATAAATGCATACACCACGGTCTCGTTGACCGCGTTACCGACCGCCTTGGCCCCACCCCCGCTGATGACCAACCCGCGATAACACGCCACCAACCCCGCAATCAGGCCGAACAACGCCGCCTTCACACACGAGATGATCACCTCGGGCACCCCGGTCAACAACGTGATCCCCGCCGCGAACGCCCCCGGATTCACATCCTGAATGAACACCGAAAACGAATAACCACCCAGAATGCCGATCACCACCACGAAACTGTTGAGCAACAACGCCACCAACCCCGAGGCCAACATCCGCGGCGTCACCAACCGCTGCACCGGGTTGATCCCCAACACCTCCATCGCGTCGATCTCCTCACGGATGGTGCGCGACCCCAGATCGGCACAAATCGCCGTCGAGCCCGCACCGGCCACGATCAACACCGTCACGATCGGGCCGATCTGGGTCACCGCACCAAAGGCCGCCCCCGCCCCCGACAAATCCGCCGCACCCAACTCGCGCAGAAGAATATTGAGCGTGAAACTCACCAACACCGTGAACGGAATCGCCACCAACAACGTCGGCGCCAACGCCACCCGCGCAATGAACCAACACTGCTCAACAAACTCACGCCACTGAAACGGCCGCCGAAACACAAACCGCACCGCATCAGCCGACATCGCAAAAAACCCACCAACAGCCTGCATCGGCCCCGCAAAACTACTCAACTGCGGCAACCCCGGCGACCAACGCTCCGGCCCACTACCCCGCGCCACGACGATCTCATTCGTCAATGGACGGCTCCTCGGAGTGTTTGTTTGGCGGCGGCCAAGCGACAGGCAGATGTATCGACCGGGAGACTCGCATCTATCTGAGAGCGGACGCGCTGAGCGTCCCGCTTAACGGGAGGTCCGATCAGCGGAACTCACGCCCGAACAAGCGGCGCGCCATGGCACGCTGTACCGGTGGCACAATCACCCCCAGGACAATTCGAAGCTGACCTCCGCGAGATCAAGACCGACAGGGGCACGCTTCGTTACTACGATGTTGGCGACGGGCCGGCGGTGTTGTTCCTCCACGGTTCGGGGCCCGGTGTAACGGGTTGGCGGAACTTCCGCGGGGTTCTACCCACCTTCGCCGCGCACTTTCGTTGCCTGATACTGGAGTTCCCCGGGTTCGGCGTGAGCGACGACTTCGGAGGGCACCCGATGATCGACGCTCAGGGAGCGGTTGCCCCGTTCCTTGATGCAGTGAAGATCGATCGCGTCCGGATCGTAGGCAACTCGATGGGCGGTGGCGTCGGCATCAACTTCGCGATCAACAATCCGGACCGCATCGACAAGCTGGTGACGATCGGCGGGATCGGCACAAATGTTTTCAGCTCCGGACCAAGTGAGGGCATCCGACTGCTGCAGGAGTTCACGGACGATCCCACCCGGCAGCGGCTGGTCGATTGGCTCAATTCCATGGTCTACGACCAGAATCTGGTTACCGAGGAGCTGATCGAGGAGCGGTGGAAGTTGGCCACCGACCCCGAGACGTTGGCATCGGCGCGGCGTATGTACAGCAAGGCGGCGTTCGCTCAGATGATGGCGGCCATGAAAGCGGCCGATGTCCCGATGCCGTGGGCGCAGATGCACAAAGTGGCGGTTCCGACGCTGTTGACGTGGGGTCGGGATGACCGCGTCAGCCCACTGGACATGGCGCTGATCCCGATGCGGACAATTCCCAATGCGGAGCTTCACGTGTTTCCCAACTGCGGCCATTGGGCGATGATCGAGGCCAAGGCGGCCTTCGAACGCACCGTCCTCGCGTTCTTGGCCGGCTCCTAGCGGGTCCGCGCGTAGCGCACGAACCGCCAAAGATAGGCGGGCAGACCTAGGGTCGGTACACGGCTGGGCCAGTCATCGGACCGGAAATAGGCATCGGATCCTCCGTCGACGAAGATGACACTGCCGCAGAGGAATTCGGCGGCGTCAGACAGCATGAACTGCATCCAGTCGGCGAGCTGGTCCGGGTCGCCGTAGTGGCCGACGGGCAGCGGGAAGGATTCGACCGCCCTGGCCTCTTTCGGCGTCGCCAACTGCCTCTCCAGAAGCGGCGTCAGAATGGCGCCGGGCGCAACCACGTTGAGTCGGATGCCATTGGCGGACCAGTCGGGGGTGACGGCGACTCTGCGCGCCCAACGTGTCACCGCGATCTTGGACGCGGCATACGCCATCGCGGGTGCAGAGCCGCCAAACAGGCGCACCGCGCGCACTGCCCGATCGACGTCGCCGGCCAGCAGCGCGCGGATCGCGCGCCGCGGTACGGCCGGCGTCGTCGTGGTCGAGTTGCTGCCGACGACCACTACCTTTGCTCCCCCGGCGGCAAGGGCGGGTCGCCATCCGCAGAGCAGGTCGACGACGCCGAAGTAGTTGACCTGATAGATGGTTCGTGACTGATCCTTGCCCGGACTCGGCCCAACACCGGCGGCAAGGACCGCGCCGTCGAGGTGTCCGCCCGCCCGCGCCAGCACCTCGGCGCATGCAGTTCGGCGTCCCTGCGGGGTGGACAGGTCGGCGGTCACTTCGGCGGCGTGCCGATCGACACCGATGACTGTGTGCCCGGCCGCCCGCACTTTCGCAGCAGTGGCGGCGCCCATTCCGGAAGCGGATCCAGTGACCGCAAAGGTTCCCACGGTGGCCTGTATAAGGGCTGTCTGGGCTTATCTGGAAACAATCGTCCGCCCAGTGGGCACTGTGCGGCTTCCGCACGTTACCTGTTCGAGGACTGGCTTCGCCTTCTCGCGACCGGACGATCGTACCCTGGAACAGGCTGGGCCAGAGCTCTTTCCGCGGTGGAAAACGCGACCTGGGTCACCTACCGTTGAGTGGCACCCGCGTCCACCGGCAAGGTGACCGCGGTGATGTAACGGGCCTCGTCGGAGGCCAGGAACAGA
Organism: Mycobacterium barrassiae; assembly: GCF_025822765.1. GTDB lineage: Bacteria > Actinomycetota > Actinomycetes > Mycobacteriales > Mycobacteriaceae > Mycobacterium > Mycobacterium barrassiae. The sequence continues at coordinate 4,169 of NZ_JACKUK010000046.1, forward strand.
CAGGCATTGGCCACATCGACCGGCTCTACCCACGGGATGTCGAGCATGTTCATGGTCTTCGCGGCTTCGGCGAACTCGGCCCGCGTCGGTACGCGATCCAGATCCGGGCGAAAAGCCCTCGACACCGCATCGTTCTGGATCAACGGAGTGTCGACGTTCGTCGGATGTACAGAGTTGACCCGGATGCCGTGCGGGGAAAGCTCATGAGCGAGGCTGCGCATCAGTCCCACCACGCCGTGCTTGGCGGCCGTGTAGTGCGCAACGCCGAGCAGTCCGCGCAAGCCGGCGATGGAACTCACGAGAATGACCGATCCGGCACCGCGGGCGATGAGATGCGGTGCGACGACCTTACAGGTGTGCCACACACCGGTGAGATTCACGTCCAGCATCGCCTGCCACGCGGCTTCGGAGAGTTCCGCTGTCGATCCGCGCGATGTGATGCCCGCAGTCGCACAAGCGATGTCGAGGCCGCCGAACGTTGCGACACCTCGGTCTACGGCGTCGCGCAATGCGTCGGTGTCCCGGACGTCGACGATGGCCGTGATGACCCGTCCACCTGCTTCGCGGACCAGGCGCGCTGTCTCCTCGAGGTCGTCGGGCGTCGACGACGGCACGACGACGGTCTCGACGGGCGCGCAGATGTCCAGCGCGATGATGTCGGCACCCTCCTGGGCGAACCGCATCGCCTGTGCCCGTCCGATACCTCTTGCCGCGCCGGTGATCACCGCGGTCTTACCAGCGAGCCGCTGCGTCATGTCGTCTTCTGGGTCAGGCCGGCATCGACGACCAGCGCGGTGCCGGTGATGTAACGGGCGTTCTCCGATGCCAGGAACACGGCGGCGTTGGCGACGTCCACCGACTCCACCCAAGGTACCGGTAGCAGGTTCCGGGCCGCCAGCACTTGCGCGGCATCGGCCTCGGTGGGGTGCTCGAGGTCGGGGCACAACCGTTTGTAGGTTGCCTCGTTGCGCACCATGGCCGTTGCGACTGCGCCGGGGTGCACGGTGTTGACTCGGATGCGGCGGGGGCCGAGTTCGTTGGCCAGCGTGCGCGCGAGACCGACCACCGCGTGCTTGCTCGCCGTGTAATGGGCCGTGTTGGGGGTGCCGCGTAAACCGTTGGTGGAGCTGATGATCACCACCGACCCGCCCGATTCTCCGATGTGGGGAAGAGCCGCTTTCACCGTGTGCCAGACGCCAGTGAGGTTGATGGCGATCGTGGCTGACCACGCCTCTTCGGTGAGTTCCCATGTGGGCGCGCCCGCGGTGTGCACGCCGGCGTTCGCGATGACGACGTCAAGCCTGCCGAGTTCCGAGACCGCGTCATCGACCGCCGCTCGGATCGCCTCTAGGTCGGTTACGTCGGCGGTGGCGGCGACGCATCGCCGGCCCCGGGCAGTGACACTGCCTGCGGTCTGCCGTAATTCGTCGTCGGCGTCGGCGACGTCGAGGGCGATCACGTCGGCGCCTTCCTCGGCGAAGCGTTCACAGTGCACCCGGCCGGTGCCACGAGCAGCGCCCGTGACGACGACGACCTTGTCGAGCAGACCGGTCATCACGGGGCTTTTAGCAGGTTGAATCCCTTGTACCCGGCCGCGGCGATGTCAGCGCAGATGTCGTTGTAGGCGGCGAATCCACCGATGAACAACATGAAACCGCGCGGCTTGCCCGGCACGTTGGCGCCCATGTACCAGGAGTTCGCCTTGGTGAACAGGGTCGCCTCGGCTCGCTGCGTGAGCTCGGCGTTCCAGTTGTCGACGGCGTCGGTGGTCGCCTCGATGGCGGTGTAGGAGTGCTCGTCAAGATGACGAATGGCGTCGGCCACCCAGTTCACGTGTGCCTCGGCGTGCAGGACCATATTCGCCAGGACGGAGGGCGAGCCGGGCCCGGACAGGATGAACATGTTGGGGAAGCCGTCGACGCCTAGGCCCAGATAGGTACGGGGCCCGTCTTTCCAGTTGTCGCGCAGGCTTTCACCACCTCGGCCGACGATGTCGATCTTGCCCAAGGCACCCGTCAAGGCGTCGAATCCGGTGGCCAGCACGATCGCATCGACATCGAAGTGGCTCTCCGTCGTATTGATACCCGCGGCGTCGATCGAGACGATCGGTGTTTTACGAACGCTGACCAACGTCACGTGCGGGCGATTGAAGGTCTGGAAGTAGTTGGTGTCCGTACAAATCCGTTTGGTGCCAATCGGATGATCGTTGGGGATCAGCAGCTCGGCGACCTCGGGGTCCTCGATGACGGCGCGCACCTTCTCCTCGTAGAACTTGCGAGCCTCCTCGTTGGCTTCGAGGTTGATCATCTGATCACTGAAGGTCTTCGAGAACAGCACACCGCCGAGTTCCCAGCGTTTCTCGAAGGCGGCGCGCCGCTCCTCGGGCGTGACCTCCATGGTCAGTTTCGGGTGCGCGATATGCGGTGAGCCCCCGCCGCTGCGCCACGACAGTCGACGCCGCTCGCCGTACGTCGCCTTGATCTTCGCCATGTCCTCGGCCGTGAGCGGTTTGTTGCCCGCCGGCACGCTGTAGTTGGGAGTGCGCTGGAAGACGTAGAGCGCTTCGGCCTGTTCGGCGATGATCGGAATCGACTGGATTCCCGAGGATCCGGTACCGATCACCGCGACACGCTTGCCGGTGAAGTCGACCTCCTCGTGCGGCCAGTGCGCGGTGTGATAGACAGCGCCGGCGAAGGTGTCCAACCCCGGAAAGTCAGGCGTCAGCGCGGCGGACAGCGGGCCGGTGGCCATCACGGTGAACCGGGCCTCGATCACCTCGCCGGCGTCGGTGCGGACGGTCCAGCGCATCGTCTGCTCGTCGAGTACCGCCGACGTGACCTTGGTGTTGAAGGTGATGTCGCGTCGAAGATCGAGGCGGTCGGCGACCCAGTTCATGTAGCGCAGGATCTCGGCCTGGCTGGCGTACTTCTCGCTCCAGTCCCATTCCTGCTGCAGTTCCTCGGAGAAGGAGAAGCAGTAGTCCACGCTCTCCACGTCGCAGCGTGCACCGGGATAACGGTTGTGATACCAGGTACCGCCGACGTCGGGCGCCGACTCGAACACCCGCACCGACAGCCCCTGCGAGCGCAGCTTGTGCAGGGCGTACATGCCGGCGAATCCCGCACCTACGACGACGGCATCGACCGTCGACAGCGGTGGATCCGCACGACCATCCGTGTTCGGCTTCACACCTGGCACATTAGGCCGCTGCTGGGCGCGGCGGGGCCGATGTCCCGACCACCGGACGGTGCGGCCGAGGTTTCCCGACCATCGGACGCGGCCGACCTCCGGCGGGCACCGATCCGTTCAACTGTCGACTCATGCCGGAAGTTGAGATCGATCTGGACGGTCGGGTGCATCGGGTGACCTGTCCGAGCACCCGGACCTTGGTGGACGCCATGCTCGACGCGGGAATCGATGTCCCCCACTCCTGCCGTGAAGGCCATTGCGGGTCATGCGTCACGACCGTTGTCGAAGGCGATGTCGACATGCCTGAATGCGACCTTCTTGGCGCCGACGAACTGAGCGAGGGCTTGGTCCTCGGCTGTCAGGCCAAACCGTTGTCTGATCGTGTGCGCATCGAGTACTAACAGTAGGCGAGACATTTCCGCTGACCGGGATTGGCATCACCGCCTCGGGCTTGACGGTGGACCATCAAAGACAGCCATTGACGTAAGGACCAGACCATGACCGAGCGGGTAATTGACCGGGTGCACGCCATCGCCGACCAACTGCGCGAGCAGGCCGTCGAAGCGGAGAAGATCGGGCGGCTCACCGATGCCACCGTCAAGTCGATGAAGGCCGCCGGGTCGATCCGGTTGCTGCAGCCGCGGAAGTACGGCGGATACGAGGTGCATCCGCGCGAATTCGCCGAGACGGTGATGGCCACCGCGGCGCTGGATCCGGCCGCCGGCTGGATCAACGGTGTCGTCGGTGTCCATCCCTACCAGATGGCCTACGCCGATCCCCGCGTCGCCGAGGAGATCTGGGCCGATGACGTCGACACCTGGATCGCATCACCGTATGCACCGCAGGGTGTCGCCAAGCCTGTGGACGGTGGGTACATCTTCAACGGCCGGTGGCAGTTCAGCTCCGGTACCGACGCGTGCGAGTGGATCATCCTCGGCGCGATGCTCGGCGATGCCGACGGCACACCGCTCATGCCGCCGCAGATGCTGCACATGATCCTGCCGCGCAAGGACTACGAGATCGTCGACGACTCATGGGATGTGGTCGGTCTTCGCGGTACCGGCTCCAAGGATGTGATCGTCAAAGATGCCTTCGTGCCGACCTATCGCACGATGGATGCGATGAAGGTGATGGACGGCACCGCTCAGCTCGAAGCGGGTATGACCGAGCCGCTGTACCTGATGCCGTGGTCGACGATGTTCCCGCTCGGTATTTCAGCGGCGACTATTGGTATCGCGGAGGGGGCGCTCGCCGCTCATCTGGACTACCAGCGGGAACGCGTGGGCGCCAACGGGACCGCCATCAAAGACGACCCGTACGTGATGTACGCCGTCGGTGAAGCCGCTGCAGACATCAATGCCGCGCGGCAGGAGTTGCTGGCCAACGCCGACCGCATCTACGACATGGTGGCTGCCGGCCAGGAGGTCAGTTTCGCCGACCGTGCGGCGGGACGCAGGACCCAAGTGCGCGCCGTCTGGCGGGCGGTCTCGGCCGTCGATGAGATCTTCGCCCGGTCGGGCGGTAACGCGGCGCGAATGGACAAGCCGCTTCAGCGCTACTGGCGCGATGTACACGTCGGCCAGGCACATGCGATCCACGTGCCGGGTACTGTCTTCCACGCATCGGCGCTCAGTTCGCTCGGGGTGGACCCGCAGGGTCCGCTGCGGGCGATGATCTAGATACCGGGAGCATCCGAAGGAGCATGATGACCGACACCAGCCTGCTCAAAAGCCTTGGCTATGTCACCGTCTCGACCACTGATATCGACCGTTGGCGCCAATTTGCTTTCAAGACACTCGGTTTCGCTGAAGGAAGCGGCCCCGATCCGAATGCCCTCTACCTTCGGCTCGATGAACGGGCGGCACGCATCATCATCGTGCCCGGCGACCGTGATCGTGTCATCACCGTCGGTTGGGAGGTGCGCGACCATGCCGCGCTGCAGCGGGTAGAGGCCGCACTGGACGCGGCGGGTGTGCCGTTCAAGCAACTGTCCCTCGAGGAGGCGGACGCCCGCCGCGTCGAAGAGGTCATCACCTTCGAGGACCCCGCCGGGACGACGCTGGAGGTGTTCCATGGCGCAGTGCTCGACCACAGCCCGGTCGTCACCCCGTACGGCGCGAAGTTCGTGACAGGTGATCAGGGTCTGGGCCACGTGGTGGTGCCCGCAGTGGACGTCAACGGCTTGTTCGAGTTTTACACAGATGTCCTGGGCTTCCGGTCTCGCGGCGCGTTCCGCGTACCCGTTCCCCCGGAGTTCGGCCCGATACGCGTGCGGTTCCTCGGGATCAACGAACGACATCACAGCCTGGCGATCTGCCCGGCGGCCAGCCTCAACGATCCCGGCCTGGTCCACCTCATGGTCGAGGTGGACAGTCTCGACGCGGTCGGCCAGGCGTTGGATCGGGTGAACGCCGACGGATTCCAGCTCTCATCGACGTTGGGCAGGCACACCAACGACAAGATGGTGTCGTTCTATGTGCGCGCGCCAGGTGACTGGGACATCGAGTTCGGCACGGACGGCATGCGCGTCGACGAAACCTACTACACGGCTGAGGAAATCACCGCCGACAGCTACTGGGGTCACCAGTGGGTCAGTGATCTTCCCGCCGCGATGCGGTCATGACGCCGGTAAATCCAGCCGACGTCACCCCGGTGTCGGCGTCGGAGGTCACGTCCTGGGATCACGAAGCCGACGTGGTCATCGCCGGCTACGGAGTGGCCGGGGCCGCAGCGGCGGTGGAGGCCGCCCAGGCCGGAGCCGAAGTGTTGGTGCTAGAACGCACCGGCTCCTGGGGCGGCGCGGCTGCGATGGCAGGCGGGTTCATCTATCTCGGCGGTGGCACCCCGCTGCAGAAGGCCTGTGGCTTCGAGGATTCCGTCGAGAACATGACAGCGTTCCTCAACGTCGCGATGGGCCCGGGCGCCGACGAGCACCGGATCGCCGACTACTGCGCGGGTAGCGTCGCGCACTTCGAATGGCTCGTCGACTGCGGCGTGCCGTTCAAGGCCGAGTTCTTCGGTGAACCCGGTTGGGAGCCGATGGGCGATCAGGGCCTGATGTATTCCGGCGGCGAGAACTCCTATCCGTTCAACACCATTGCCACCCCGGCCCCGCGCGGGCATGTTCCGCAGATGTCGGATAAGAAGCAGGGCGAGGCCAGCGCCGGGTTCATGCTGATGAAGCCTCTGGTGGACACCGCGACGGCGGCCGGCGTCCGCGCCGTGTACGACGTCCGCGTGCAATGTCTGATCACAGAATCCGACGGCCGAGTCGTCGGTATGCGTGCGCGCCGCTACGGGAACGAAATCAACGTCCGGGCCCGCAGGGGCGTGGTGCTGGCGACGGGCAGCTTCGCCTACAACGACGCGATGGTGGCGCAGTACGCGCCGCGGATCGCCGGCCGACCCGCCGCCGCTATCGAGCAACACGACGGTCAGGCGATCCGGATGGCGCAGGCACTGGGTGCCGACCTCGCCCATATGGACGCCACCGAGGTCGCCATCTTCATCGATCCGCAGCAACTCGTGCGCGGCGTGCTGGTCAATGAACGCGGTCAGCGCTACGTCGCCGAGGACACCTATCCGGGTCGCATCGGACAGCTCACGCTGTATCACCAGAACAACACCGCATACCTGATCATCGACGGCGACGCACAGGAGGAAGCGATGGCGTCGCTGTCGCCGCAGATGATGATGCGCCCGCCGACCTGGGTCGCCGAGACCGTCGCCGACCTCGAGGCCGAAATCGGGCTGCCGCCGGGGGCGCTGCAGGCGACAGTCGCCGCCTTCAACGAAGGCGCTGCCCGGGGCGAAGACCCGCTGCTGCACAAGAAGGCGGAATGGCTGCGTCCGATCGGCTCACCCGTCGGCGCCATCGACCTACGCGAGAGCACCGGCGGGTTCACGCTCGGTGGCCTGCACACCACGCTGGACGCGGAGGTCTTGCACGTCAACGGCGAACCCATTCCGGGTCTGTTCGCCGCGGGTCGATCCACGGCAGGTCTTGCCGCATGGGGTTACGCCAGCGGTGTGTCGCTGGGCGACGGCAGTTTCTACGGCCGCCGGGCGGGCCGCTCGGCAGCAAAGGGCTGAGCCTCTCGTAGCCGTGCTTCTGTCGTAGCCGTACCGAAAACGTGCACGGCTAGAACCCGGGTGCCCGTCGCGAGCATCCGTGCGAAGGATTCGACACGCCGGGCTGCGGAGCGCGTCGCCGACCCGAGATAACGCTTCGTCGACCCTCGATGATGCCGATGGCGCACGCGTGAACGACGCGACGATGCACCGACCTGCCCAGATGGCGCTCGTCGCCACCCCTGGCCTGCCTCATCACCGCGACGAGAAATCAGAAGTCACTGAGCGCGGCGGTGTCGGTGCCTGTGGGGGCGCACATATTTCCGCAAGCTGTGTGACAGCGCGCACAGGCATGTGGTAGAACATCATTATTCCTATTAGTCATATTCCAAACTGGAATGCAGACCGCCGGAGGGCTTCATGACAACGACAGTCGAACAACCCACCCCGAGTGCCGTGATTGATCGCGTCTCGCTGGTCCTCGATGCCTTCGACGGACCGGGCCGGCTGACCCTCGCCCAGATCGTCCGCCGCACCGGCCTGCCTCGCTCCTCGGCTCACCGCATGCTCGAGCGCCTCGTCCAGTTGCGCTGGCTGCGCCGCAACGGCCGCGACTACGAGCTCGGAATGCGACTGGTGGAACTCGGCTCGCTCGCCGTGCACCAGGACCGCATGCACCGCGCAGCCATCCCACTGCTGCACGACCTGCACCGCGCCACCGGCCTCGTCGTCCATCTCGCGGTGCTCGACGGGTCCGACGTCGTGTACCTCGAGAAGATCGGCGACAGGATGACCACCGCCATCCCGACCCGCGTCGGCGGCCGCCAACCCGCACACTGCGCTGCGGTCGGCAAGGCGATACTCGCTGATACCCAGTCATCGGACACGGTCGATCTGTCGGCGGGGAAGACGAAGTACTCGATAAGCACCCCGGCTCAGCTCAACGCCGAGTTGGCTCGAGTCCGCGCCCACGGTGTTGCCTTCGACAAGGAGGAATCGTTGGCCGGATTCGGTTGTGTGGCAGCACCTATCGGCAGCCCCGGCGAGGCCGTCGCCGCCGTGTCGGTATGCGGTCCCATGAACATGATGAAGTTCGACCAGCGACTGGTCGCACCGGTCCGGATGACGGCCATGGGGATCTGGCGCAACATCGAGGGCGGACCGCAGCTGGTCGCGCCGACGCTGCAGCAGGTACGTCCCCTGCGCGGCCGGCCTGTGCCGCGACCGGTGCGGGAGACGGCAGCGTTGCAGTACGCATGACACAAGATCTCGATCCGCAGATCGCCGAGCTGATCGAGCAGCTCGACTCGGGATTTCCACCCGTTCATACGATGACGGGCGCGCAGGCTCGCGCCGTCATCAAGTCCAGGTTCGTCCCGTCGCCCCAACCCGAGCCGGTCCACGAGGTCAGCGATCAAAAGATCGGCGGGCCTGGGGGTGACATCGCCGTGCGTGTCTACCGTCCCGACGGCGCAGGACTGCCGATCCTGGTGTTCGCTCACGGGGGCGGGTGGGTGTTCTGCGATCTGGACAGTCACGACGGCCTGTGCCGAGATCTCGCCAATCGAATTGGGGCCGTGGTGGTTTCAGTGGACTATCGGTTGGCCCCGGAACATCCATGGCCCGCGGCCGCCGAAGATGTCTACGCCGTGGTGACGTGGGCGGCGGACAACGCATCGGCACTCGGTGGTGATCCGGCCCGCATCGTCGTCGGCGGCGACAGCGCAGGCGGCAACCTGGCGGCAGTCACCGCGCTGATGGCACGTGATCGCAATGGGCCCGCGTTGGCGGGCCAGTTGCTGTTGTACCCGGTCATCGCCGCCGACTTCGACACCGAGTCATACCGGCTCTTCGGAAGCGGCTACTACAACCCCCTCGAAGCGTTGCAGTGGTATTGGGATCAGTACGTCCCGGCGTTGGTCGACCGCGCGCATCCATACGCCGCTCCCCTGCACGGCGATCTGCATGGACTTCCTCCTGCGGTCATGGTGATCACCGGGCATGACCCATTGCGCGACGAGGGAATTGCTTATGCCCGGGCATTGCGGGATGCCGGTGTTGCAGTGAGTGAATGCTCGTATGTGGGCGGGGTGCATGGCTTCATGACCATGCCGATGCTGGACATCGCCGGGCGAGCGCGCGCTGAGGTCAGCCGTGAAGTCGCGCGACTGGTTGGGGCAGCTCGGCCGGTGGATTGACGGGTCCGGCGACCGCGCCATACCGCTGTTCGGGATCCAGCACGCAGTGGGTGCGCCCGAAAACCGTCACCATGCACTTGTTGTTGTGGGTGCACCGACTGCGAACCGAACTGTCGGCGATCATCTTGTTGACCAGATCGGGCTCACGGAGCAATGCACGGCCCATCGCCATGTAGTCGAAGCCCTCGGCCGCAGCGGTTTCCAGGTGACCGCGGTTGGTGATGCCGCCCAGTAGAACCAGTTTGGTGTTGGTCATCACGGGGACGAACTGCCGCGCCGCGGGCAGCATGTAGAGGTCCTCGTACGGATAGGAACCCATCGCCCGCTTGCCCATCAGCCGTACTGCCGGCCTCATCGCAGGTGGCATCACCGTCGCGAATTCCTTCACCGGGACGTCGCCGCGGAACAGGTACATCGGCTTGAACACCGACGACCCCTGGGTCAGCTCGATGGCGTCGAGATGGCCGTCGGCATCGAGCAGTTGCGCGGTGCGCAGCGCCTCGTCGATCCAGATGCTGCCGGGTAGCCCGTCGTCCATATCGAGTTTGGCGATCACCGCGATCTGGTTGCCTACCACCTCACGCACCCGTTGAGCGATTTCACGCACCAACCGCGACCGGTTGTCGATGTTGCCGCCGTAGCGGTCCTTGCGGCGGTTGATCAGCGGGCTGAGGAAGGAGCTCGGCAGGTACAGATGTCCGAAATGCAACTCCACCGCGTCGAATCCAGCGTCGATGGCGACCTGTGTCGCTGCGGCGAACTGGTCGATGACTGTCGCGATCTCGGCGAGGGTGATCGCCCGGCAGTAGGCGAACGACGTCGGGTTGACGAACCGGCTGGGCGCCACCGCGGTGACGCCGGTGAGCTTCTTCGGAGCGACGACGCCCGCGTGCCCCAGTTGGGCCGAGATCGCCGCCCCCGCACCGTGTACGGCGTCGGCGAGTCGGCGCAAACCGGGCAGGGCGGCCTGGCTCATGACGATCTGACCGGGTGCGCTGGCACCTTCGGGTGACACGCAGCAGTACGCGACGGTGGTCATCCCGACGCCGCCCTCGGCGAACGACAGGTGAAAGTCGATCAAGTCGTCCGTGACCAGGCCATCGGGTGAACGTCCCTCCGACGTGGCGGCTTTGATCACGCGGTTGCGTAGCGTCACCGGCCCGAGTCGGGCGGGCAGCAGCGGGTCGTGCGCTTCTGCGCTCATCCGCTTACTGTCACTGGGCTGTGGAACCTGGTCAACGGCATCTCCCGGTGGCCGGGACCGCGCGCGAAGGTGTCCGCGGCAGCTACCTAACCTTGGTGGCATGGCCGAACCCGTGGTGTTCGTCGTCGATCGGGTCGTCACGGCGCCCGGCTGCGCCAGGCAGTTCATCGACCGGTATCTCGCCGAGTACGCCCCTGGCGCGCGTGAGCGTGGGATGACGCTGCGCGACGTCCTCGTCAGTCCCCCCATCTGGTTCGACGACCGGCCCAACACCGTGACGATCACCTGGACGCTGCCGAGCGCACAGGCGTGGTGGGAGATGACATGGCAGGGCAGGCCAGACCCCACGCTGGGCCAGTGGTGGGCGCAGATCGACGAACTGGTCAGCGAACGCAGCAGGACCGTCGCCGCCCCGGCCGCCGAGGTGGACGGACTCTGCGATGTTTAGTGTGACCCGGTTGCTCGACGTCGAAGAATCCGACCGCGAGCGCATCCTGGCCGAGATCGGGGCCGCCGCGACAAGCAGCGGCGCGGTGCGCACTTTGGTCGCGCCGACACTTGCCGGTTCCCGCAACGGCGGCGACGTGCTGGTGCATCTGCGGTTCTCATCGGAAGCCGATTGGCGCAGTTGCCGTTTCGACGATGCCCTACAGGATCCGGCGATCACCCGGGTGAACGGCGCAGCGTATCCGGGCGTTCCGACGCGACGCGGCGACGGCACGGTCTACCGGACTCTGCTGTTGCGGGTGTCACCTGACACCGCAGCCGACACGGTGGCGCGCTTCGAGGATGAACTGGCGTCGATGCCCCGTTACGTTTCGACCATCCGCGCGTGGCAGCTCAGCCGGGTGTCCGAGGCCGTCGGCGCCACGGCATGGACGCACGTGTTCGAGCAGGAGTTCACCGACACGGCCGGGCTGATGGGACCGTATCTCATGCACCCGATCCACTGGGCCGTCGTGGACCGCTGGTTCGACCCGGAGACCACGGAGGTGATCATCCGCGACCGGGTGTGCCACAGTTTCTGCGCGTTGACGGCCCCCATACTCACTTAGCGCGACACGTCTACAATGCGCGAAAGCCTTCTGGCTCCGGGTGTTTCGCGACTGCCCGCGGTCAGAGCCCGGCAGGCAGAATATTGGGGTTGGCGTTGGCGGGCGGTTCCAGGGGCGGCAGCATCGACCGGCCGTCGAGTGAGTGCACCTCCAGCTTCTGCGACCACGGATAGTGCAGGCTGAACGCCACCAGCCCGGTGCGTTGCTCCGCAGGCAGATGACACATCGCCAACACCGTCTCCGCGAGATACTCCACCGGCTCTGTGGGAAACGTCTCCGGGATCAAGCTTGCGGCACCTGGTGTGCGCACGGCGGTCGACGGGCCGACACAGTTCACGGCAATGTTGTCGTCGAGCAGTTCGGCCGCCACCCCCTGGGTGAACCTGTGCAATGCCGCCTTCATCGACGCATAGATGACGTCGCCAGAGGTCTTGTTGTACTCCCGGTATGGGCGCACCGGGGCGACTCCGGTCACCGAGCCGATGTTGACGATCCAGCCGGCACCCTGTTTACGCATATGCGGTACAGCCGCTTTGGTCAGCACAAACGGCGTCCGCAGATAGTGCTCGACAGTCCGGTCGAAGGTATCCAGTGACATCTCCTCGACCACGGAGTAGTCCGCGAAGCCGGCATTGTTCACCAGGATGTCGATGCGCCCCGTGCGATCGAGCACGGTGTCGACGAGGCGGTCGCGGGCCTGTGCATCCTCGAGGTCGGCGGCGACACCGAAGGCCGAACCGCCGGCCTGCTCGATCAGCGCAATCGTCTCGCCGATGGTGCCCGGGACGGCCGTGGCGACTCCGCCGCGGACCGATGTCGACGGCTGATATGCCCGTGCGGTCACCGCCACGGTGGCGCCTTCGGCCGCCAACCGTTGCGCAATCGCCCGGCCGATACCGCGGCTGCTACCGGTCACCAGGGCCGTTTTGCCGCTTAGCAATTGGGTCATCGCAGTACGTAGTGCTCTTCAACGGGTGCCCGGTGTTGCTTCCAGAGATCGACAAGTCGGAACGGCGTTGCGACCACCACGCGGCCGGAACCCGACCGGTAATAGGTGTGCGCATTGGGCGTGTGACACCACACGGTGTCTGCCATCGCCTCGTCGACGTCGGACACGTACTCCTCATACGCCTGCTGGGTGACTTCCATCGTGGTGGCCCCGCGCAGCGCCATCAGCTGGATGGCCTCGACCACGTAATGTGCCATCACTTCCATCGAGAAGTTCGCGCCCGCACCGTGACCCGGGCTGTAATTGGGAGCCGAGTGGATGAACAGGTTGGGGAACCCGGGGACCGTACCGCCCCGGTAGGCCCGGGGGCTGTCACCCCACTCATCGGACAGTTTCTTTCCGCCGCGCCCGCGGATGTCCATCGTCGACAGGAAGTCCAGGTGGTAACCCGTCGCGTAGATGATGACGTCCAGATCGATCTGCCGACCATCCTGCGTGACAATGCCTCTGGCGTTGACCTCGGCGGGTTCGCTCGCCTCGACATCGACGTGCTCGCGGGTCAGCGCCGCGTAGTAACCGCCGGGATCGCGGATGATCCGCTTACCGTACGGCGCGAAGTCCGGCGTGACCTTCTTCGCCAACTCACTTCCCGCCCCGAACACGCGGTCGATGTACTCCAAACACATCTGCAGGAGCACATCGTTGGCCGGCGAGATCGACAGGTGATCCTTCGCCCATTCAGGGTCGCGCAGGATCACCGGATAGTTGTTGTCGGCCGTAGCCCAAAAGGACTTCAGCCGGTTCCAGTTCGCGTAGAAGGGTACGTGGCGGCCCAGATAGCGGCGGTACTCCGGAACGTCGTCGGTCAGTCGCTTGCGAGGTGCGACCCAATGCGGTTGGCGCTGAAACACCGTGAGGTGCTCGACCTCGTCAACACAGGCGTCGACGATCTGCACCGCGGTGCAGCCTGCGCCGATCACTGCGACCCGCTTGGCGGCGAGATCGACTGACGGATCCCACTGAGCGGAGTGAATACTGGTGCCCGCGAACGTATCCCGTCCCGGCACATCAGGCCAGCGCGGGCGGTTGAGATAACCCGCGGCAGTGACGACAACCCTGGCATAGCTGACGTCACGGTTGCCGGCGGCGTCGATGGAGTGGATCTGCCACTGATCGCGGTCCTCGTCCCACCACAGCGCCTCGACCTCGGTGCCGAACCTGATGTGCTCACGCAGGCCGTACTTGCCGGCCAGCGCCACCAGATAGGCCTGGTACTCCCCGCCCTGCGGGTAATAGCTGCTCCATTCGGGGTTCACTTCGCGTGACAGCGAGTAATAGGCCGATGGCGTGTCCACGCCGATGCCCGGATAGGTCGTGGTCAGCCAGGTGCCCCCGACTTCGTCGTTGCGCTCGAAAATTTCGTAGGCCACGCCGGCATCCGCGGCGGCCAGCGCAGTGATCATGCCTGCCAGGCCCGAACCGATGATGGCCACGTTCATCGTTTCGGGGATCGGCACGGTCCGCGGCAGCGTCGGCTGAGAAAGCTGGAATCCGCCCTGCTCGAGCAGCAACGGAATGAACTCATCCTCGACATCCGAACCAAGCGCGATCGGAGCGATCTTGGCGAACAACTGCGGATCATCAGGGGCCAGCCCGGTGCGGTTGGGCGCCGTCGCCAGTGCGGTGGCGACAGCTTCCACAAGCGCCTCCGCGGTTTCGGGGTCGGTGACGCCGGCACGCTCCGGCGGATCGGGCACATGGGAGATCTTGGGTCCGAAGGTCGTCACGACGTCCGGATCGCCGGTCAGCTGCGCCAGCACAGCGACCAGCACCCCCGGGTCGGCCTCGCGGAGGTTCGCCCGCAGTTCGGCCGGGTCGAAGTCGGTCGTCGCCGATTGGCCGGTGCTGACGGTGGCGCCTGAACTCATGACATCGATTATCGAAGCCACTCAGGCCCCTCGGCACCACGCCGCCTACTCAGCGGGACACGACCCGACCGTTGCTGCGACGGCCCGCCTACCGTGACCAGAATGCAGCCAGGCACCGTGATCAGCGCTGCGCGCAGTCATGCGCTCGGCCACATTCCTCGCAGGTCGGCCCGCAGGTTCCCCGACAAGACCGCGATCGTCGACGGCGATGTGACCATGACCTTCGCCGAATTCGAATACCGGGTGGACCGAGCGGCGGCGGCGCTGGCGGACCACGGCTTCACCGCAGGTGACCGCATCGCACTGCTGAGCCACAACTGCTGGCAGTACGCCGTGCTGGCCTTCGCCACGGCGCGCGCCGGGGTGGTGCTGGTACCCGTCAACTTCATGCTGACCGCCGAGGAGATCTCGTTCATCCTGGGTCACAGCGGTGCCTCCGGCTTCATCGTCGAGGCCGATCTCGTTCCCACCGCGGAGCGGGCGATGGCGCTGGGTGGTGCCGTCACCACCACTGCCGCGCTGGTCGCCCCGGGGCAGACACTGCCCGCGGGCTGGGCCGATTTCGCAGGGTGGCTGACCACGACTTCACCTGCTCCCCAACCGTTGGTCGACGACGACCAGGTGATCCGGCTGATGTACACCAGCGGAACCGAATCGCATCCCAAGGGCGCCATGCATTCCAGCCGCAGCCTGATGGGCAATTACGTGAGCACGATCCTTGCTGGATCGATGGAGTCCACGGACATCGAGGTGCACAGTCTGCCGCTGTATCACTGCGCCCAACTGGACAACTTTCTGATCACCGACATCTACCTGGGCGCGACCAGCATCATCTTGCCGCGCCCGGAACCCGAGATGGTCCTACGAGCCATCGAACGTCATGGCGCCACCAACTACTTCGCGCCGCCGACGGTGTGGATCTCGCTGTTGCGCTCACCCGTGTTCGACCAGGTGGACCTGTCCAGCCTGCGGAAGGGCTACTACGGCGCCTCGGCGATGCCGACAGAGATTCTCGCGGAGATGCGCGAGCGACTCCCCAACCTACGGTTGTGGAACTTCTACGGCCAGACCGAGATGGCGCCGCTGGCATCGGCTCTCGGTCCCGAGGAACAGGACGAGCATCCTGGCTCGGCGGGGCGACCCGCGATCAATGTCGAGACGGCGATCCTCGACGAGAATGATGATCCGGTCGGCACCGACATCGTCGGCGAAATCGCCCACCGCAGCCCACATCTGATGCTGGGTTATCTAGACGACCCCGCGAAGACCGCCGAGGCGTTCCGTAACGGCTGGTTTCATTCGGGCGACCTCGGCTACTACGACAAACACGGCCTGCTGCATGTCGTCGACCGCAAGAAGGACATGATCAAGAGCGGCGGTGAGAACGTCGCCAGCCGCGAGGTCGAAGAGGTTCTGTACCGGCACAACGGAATCGAAGAAGTCGCCGTCTTCGGGTTGGCCCATCCGGTGTGGGTCGAAGCGGTAGCGGCGGCCGTGGTCGTGCGTGACGGCGCCCACCTCGCTGAAGAAGACGTTCTGTCGCACTGCCGCACGCACCTGGCCGGCTTCAAAACGCCCAAACACGTTTTCTTTGTCGACTCGCTGCCGAAGAACCCGAGTGGCAAGGTGCTCAAGCGAGTGCTGCGTGACCAGTTCAGTCTCGAATCACCAAGTCACTGAAGGGAATACAACTGTGTTCAAGGGTCGTATAGCCAGATTCGACGCGCCGGGTAAACCGTTCGTCATTGAATCGGTCACACTGCCGGGAGTAGCTGCGGGCGAGATCCTGATCAAGGTGACGCGGGCGAACATCTGCGGCTCCGACGTGCACGCCGCCGAGGGTACGTTCGCCACCCGCGGCCTTGGCGGTCAACTTCCGACCGTGCTGGGGCACGAGATGGTCGGCGCAGTGGCAGCGCTGGGCGAGGGTGTGACCACCGATTCCAATGGCGCACCGCTTGCCGTGGGCACCAGGGTGGTGTTTCCGTACTTCTTCTGCTGCCATACCTGCCGCAATTGTCTGGCCGGCCGCCGTAACGCCTGCCAGAACCTGAAGATGGCGATGCTCGGACGCGCGGACGAACCACCGTATTTCGTCGGCGGCTACGGCGACTATTACTTGCTGCCGGCGGGCGCTGTCGTCTACACGGTGCCCGACGCAGTTTCCGACGAGATCGCCGCCGGCGCCAACTGCGCGCTCTCACAGGTGATGTACGGCCTCGAACGGGTGGATCAGCAGTTGGGCGAATACGTGGTGGTACAAGGCGCCGGCGCCCTTGGCCTCTACGCAGTGGCCGTTGCCAAGGCGCGTGGCGCCGCCCGTGTGATCGCCATCGATGGAGTGCCCGAACGACTGGAGATGGCAAAGGAATTCGGGGCCGACGAGGTAATTGACATCACCGAGGTGACCGAGGAAAAGGATCGTGTCAAGGCCGTACGCAACCTGACCGACGGTCTGGGTGCCGATGTCGTCGTCGAGGTGGTCGGGCATCCGTCGGCCATCGACGAGGGCCTCAAGATGCTCGGGCAGTTCGGCCGTTACGTCGAGATCGGCAACATCGGCATCGGCAAGACCTTCGAGTTCGACCCGTCGCGATTCGTCTTCTCCAACAAGACGATGGTCGGCGTTTCGCTTTATGACCCAGCGGTGCTGTCGCGGGCGTTGACGTTCCTCGAACAGCATCAGGACAAGTTGCCGTTCGACCGGCTGGCGGCGGCTTGCTATCCGCTGGATGACATCAACGACGCATTCGCCGCCGCCGCCGAGAAGCGCGACGTGCGCGCCAGCGTCATCCCCTGACCAAACCGAGACACCCTGACCAAACCGAGACACCCTGACAAACCGACACGGAAGAAACCCCACATGCACAACTACACCCGAACCGAACTCTTCATTGAAGGAAAGTGGGTGAGCCCGGTCGGATCGGGACGGATCGAGGTCATCGATCCCGCGACCGAGAAGGTGATCGGCAGCGTGCCCGAGGGCACCGAGGCCGATGTCGACGCCGCCGTGGCCGCCGCCAGACGCGCCTTCGACCCGACGATCGGTGTCGCCGAACGCCGGGATCGGCTGGGTGCCGTGATCGCCGCGCTCAAGGAGCGCCTGCCGCAGATCGCGGAGACGATCACCGCCGAGATGGGGGCACCGGTGCGCATCGCGCAGAGCGTGCAGACCCAGGTCCCGCTGGCCGTGGCCCACGGGTTCGCTGCCGCCCTGGACGCGTTCGAATTCGAAGAGCGTATTGGCAATTCGCTGGTCATCCGTGAGCCATACGGCGTCGTCGCTGCAATAACGCCGTGGAACTATCCCCTCTATCAAGTGGTGGCCAAGGTGCTGCCGGCCATCGCGGCCGGGTGCACCGTGGTGCTCAAACCGAGCAACGAGGCGCCGCTGTCGGTGTTCGAATTCGTCGATGCGATCGAAGATGCCGGGTTGCCCGACGGTGTGGTGAATCTGGTGTCGGGACCCGGCCGGGTGATCGGCGAGCGGATGGCAGCACATCCAGATGTCGACTTCGTCTCGTTCACCGGCTCCACCGGGGTTGGCAGCCGCGTCGGGGAGCTCGCCGGACGGACCGTCAAGAAGGTGGCGCTGGAACTGGGTGGCAAGTCCGCCAACGTCATCCTCGACGGCGCCGACCTTGCGACTGCGGTCAAGGTGGGCGTCGGCAACTGCTTCCTCAACGGCGGCCAGACCTGCATGGCGTGGACCAGAATGCTGGTACCGCGGGCCCGATACGGTGAGGCACTCGAGCTCGCCGAAGCCGCGGCGGCGCGTTACACCGTCGGCGATCCGTGGGATCCCGCCACCCGACTCGGACCGTCGGCATCGCAGTCGCAATACGAGACAGTGCTCGGGTTCATCGAACGAGCCCAGCGCGACGGAGCACGGCTGCTCACCGGCGGCACCGACAAGGTGAGCGAGGTCGGGTACTACGTCGCGCCGACAGTCTTCGCCGACGTCGATCCGGATTCCGAGTTGGGCCAGGAAGAGGTATTCGGACCCGTGTTGGCCGTCATTCCGTTCGACGACGAAGCCGACGCCCTGCGCATCGCCAACGGCACACCCTACGGCCTGTCCGGTGCAGTCTGGGCGGCCGACGACGACACCGCGATCGCATTCGCCCGCCAGGTGCAGACCGGGCAACTCGACATCAACGGTGGCGCTTACAACCCGGCGGCACCCTTCGGCGGATACAAGAAGTCGGGCATCGGGCGTGAGCTCGGTCGGTTCGGTTTCGAGGAGTACCTGCAAACCAAGTCCCTGCAGCTGCCCGCATGAACGCCCCGCTGACCATCGAGACATCCGGCGCGGTGCAGGTCTGGACCATCAACCTGCCCGAAATGGGTAACGCCATCACCGACAAGGCATTCATCGCGGCCTTCGAGGAGGCGGTCGATGCGGCGAACGGGGACAACGGTATTCGCGCTGTCGTACTGACCGGGGCGGGGAAGATCTTCTCCGCAGGCGGCAACGTCAAGGAGATGGCCGACCGCGAAGGCATGTTCGGTCTCGAGGCCATTGAGCAGCGCTATGCCTACGTCGACGGTATCCAGCGGATCCCACGAGCGTTGGCGCGCTTCGAGATCCCGCTGATCGCGGCGGTCAACGGTGCAGCCATCGGTGCGGGCTGCGATCTGGCGATGATGTGCGACATCCGGATCGCGTCCGAACGGGCCTCGTTCGCCGAAAGCTTCGTGACACTGGGTCTGATCCCCGGCGACGGCGGCTCATGGTTTCTGCAGCGCGCCATCGGATTCGAGCGAGCCGCAGAGATGACATTCACCGGCGACCGGGTCGACGCCGCTACGGCGCTGGAGTGGGGCCTGGTCAGCCGGGTCGTGCCCCACGACGAGCTACTTCCCGCAGCACACGCCCTCGCCGAACGGATCGTCAAGAACCCGTCGCACTCCTTACGGATGGCCAAGCGTCTGCTTCAGGAGTCGCGAACCGGCCTACTCGAGTCGACGCTGGCCATGGCTGCCGCGATGCAGCCGCTGGCGCATCACGATGCAGAACATGAGCGGCGCATCGCGCGGTGGCGAAGCGAGGGGAAGAGCTGATGTCGCTGCCCCGATTGGTGCCCCCCGCTAGCGTCGATCCCACTGCAACGTCGGTGTTGCGGGCCGAGGTCCGCGCATTCCTCGCCGAACAGCTCGAGAACGGTAACTACACCCCCTCTGTCGACGCCTGGCTGTCGGGCTGGGACGAGGACTTCACCGCAGCGTTGGCGGCACGCGGCTGGTTGGGAATGACGGTGCCAGTCGAGTACGGCGGACACGGGCGTTCGTTCCTCGAACGGTTCGCCGTCACCGAGGAGCTGTTGGCCGCAGGTGCTCCGGTCGCCGCACATTGGATCGCCGACCGGCAGATCGTGCCCTCGCTGCTCAAATACGGGACCGAAGCGCAGAAGACGCGCTTTCTGCCCCAGATCGTCGCCGGCAAGTGCTTTTTCGGTATCGGGATGAGCGAACCGGATTCGGGTTCGGATCTGGCCAGCGTGCGTACCAGAGCGATCCGCGTCGACGGCGGTTGGTCGCTGACCGGCACCAAGGTCTGGACCTCGGGAGCCCACCTCGCGCACGCCTTCATCGTGCTGGCCCGCACGGCGCCGGTGGATTCGGCGAACAGGCACGCCGGACTAAGTCAGTTCATCGTCGACTTACGCGGCGCCGGAGTGGATATCCGTCCGATCGTGTCGATGAACGGCGCCCACCATTTCAACGAGGTGATCCTCGACGAGTGCTTCGTTCCGGACGACATGGTGTTCGGTGAGATCGGCGACGGCTGGCGGCAGGTGACCTCGGAGTTGAGTTTCGAGCGCAGCGGGCCCGAACGGTTCCTGTCGACGTTCGCTCTCCTCGGCCGGACAGCCGATGCCGTCGCGGCACAACGCATCTCACGAGACGTCGATCTGGGCCGGCTGGTCGCCCGCATCGCAGGACTGCATCAGATGTCCACCGCGGTCGCGGGCGCGCTGGAACGCCACGAACCGGCCGACGTGCCCGCCGCGGTGGTCAAGGTGCTCGGCACCACCACCGAAGGCGATATCGCCGACTTCGCCGACCTGATCGCCGATCCGGAATCGACGCCCCTGGTGGCACGCGCCGTCGACCAGCGACCTGGTTTCACGCTGCGCGGCGGGACCAACGAAGTACTGCGCGGTGTGATCGCGCGCGGATTGGGGCTGCGATGACGACGAGTATGAGCAAGCTTTCCACTGAGGTGGACCCGGATCTGACCGCGATGATGGAGGCGGTGTTCGCCGACCACCGCCGGGCGCATTCGCGTTCGGCTGCCGTAACCCGCGACGCCGACCTGTGGCAGGCGCTCGACGAGCTCGGTCTGGTTCGTCTCACCGCACCCGAGACCGAAGGTGGCAGCGGTGCCGGCTGGGCGGAGTCCGCCGAGCTGCTGGCCGCTGCGGTCCGCAATGGTGTGCGAATTCCGTTGGCCGAACACGACTTGCTGGCATGCTGGTTGTTGCGGTCGGCTGGTTTGCCCGTCGACGCTGCCCCGCGCACCGTGTGCGTGCTCGACGACGCCGCGACAGCCCGCGACGTCCCGTGGGCGGTCGGAGCTGACCGGATCGTCGTCGTGTGGCGCAGCGGAACACAGCATCTGGTGGCCGACGCAGATCCTGCGGCGCTAACCATCAACCCGGGCGCCAACGCGATCGGCGAACCACGCGACACCGTCGTGGCCGATATCGACACGCTGTCCGGCACCCCCATCGGCGAGCATCTGCTCGCTCGGCTGTGGCTCAAGTCGGCTCTGGTGCGCTCGATCCAGGTGTGCGCCGCGCTGGACGCGATCCTGCAGTCGTCGATCGAGCATGTGACGTCGCGCCACCAGTTCGGTCGACCACTGTCGAAATTTCAAGCGATTCAGAACCTGATCGCGGACATCGCGAGCGAAGCGGCCTTGGCACGCGCCGCGACCGAGGCGGCACTGAGCGCGGCCATCGCCAGCGACTGGACCGCCGCCGAACTCGACTTCCTGGTCGCGGTCGCACGCTCGTGCACGGGTCACGCGGCGTCAGTCGTGGTACGCAACGCCCATCAGGTCCACGGCGCGATCGGCACCACCCTGGAGCACCGGCTGCACGAGTTCACCCGCTCAGCCCTGACGTGGCGGTCCGAGTTCGGGTCGGTGCGGCACTGGGACGACGCGGTGACCGAGATGGCGGTGCGGGCGGGCAGCGCCAGGTTGTGGCACCTGATCACCGGATAACCGGCGTTCCACTGACCGGGCACGTGCGCTGTCAGACTCGTCACCCCGCGGTTGACTCGCAGGCATGAGCAACGACATCACGCTGTCCGAACTTTCCGAGTTCATCGCCGGCTTCTGGTACCACTACGACGAAGCCCACCGCGACGAGCTGGCCGCCGCCTTCGCCGAGGACGTGCGCTACATCAGCCGCAGCGATTCGGGCGCCAGCCCGTTCGAGGAACTGATGTCGCCCGAGCTCACCGGCCGCGAATCGGTGATGGAATGGATGTGGCAGCACCGCCAGGACAGCCCGTATCCGCTGCGCCACCACGGCACCAATATCCACCGGACCGGCACCGACGGCGACACCGTGCGGGCACGCTTCTACATCTTCGTCAACCAGATCGCGAACTACGTGCCGTTCGCGGTGTCCAGTGGGGTGGCCAACGTGGCCGTTCGCCGCGGCGCCAAGGGCCTGGAGTTCACCGAGATGGAGGTCATCCTCGACACCACCAATTCGGTGAACCTGTCCGAACTGACCGCCGACAGCGCTGCCGGCTCGTAACAGGTGGACGCTCGCGACGCATTCTCTGGCGGCGTCGCCGTCATCACAGGGGCGGGCGCCGGTATCGGTGCGGGGCTGGCCCGCCACGCCAACGCGCTCGGGATGACCGTGGTGCTCGCCGATGTCGATGCCGATGCAATCGCCGCGCTGCGTGAGGAACTGAACGCACGAGCCGGTTCGGCAGACTCGGCCGTTGGCGTCGTCTGCGACGTGCGCGACGCCGATGCGGTGGTCGACCTCGCCGAGCGCACCTACCGCGATGTCGGTCCGGTGCGACTGCTTGTCAACAACGCAGGCGTCGAACAGTTCGGCTACCTGTGGGACACGCCGGTCGCCAATTGGCAGCGCGTCGTCGACGTCAACATCAGCGGGGTGTTCAACGGCATCCGGGCGTTCTTGCCGAAGATGATGGCATCCGACGAGAAGGCCTGGGTGTGGAACCTTTCGTCGATCGGCGGCGTCGCGGTGGTGCCGCTGCAGGCGCCCTACATCATGAGCAAGCACGCGGTGTTGGCACTGACCGAGTGCCTGCATCTAGAGGTGGCTGCTGCCGGGCACGATCATCACATCCATGTCCAGGCCGTGCTGCCTGGAGCGGTCAAGTCCAACATCTTCGAATCGGCGGGTGGCGTCGACCCGGATTCGGCCGGCGACGTCACCGCCGCGGAATCGCAGCGTGCGGCAATGCTTGAGATCAAAGCCGACGCCATGGATCCGCTAGCCGCCGCCGAAGTGGTGTTCGATCAGGCCGTCGAGGACTCAGCACGCCGGTTCTACCTGCTCACGCAGCCCGACTACGTCGGGTCGGCGATGACGGAACGCGCGAATGTGCTTGCCGAACAACGCCCTCCGATATTGCGCACGAAGCGCCGATTCGACCCGGCGGCACAGTGATACCCGCACTCGACCCCGATGCCGCGGCGCGGATCGCCTCATTCGGGCCGGTACCTTCGATGCGCGAGCGCGGACTGGCCGCGGTCCGGCAGGCAATCGAATCGGCTCCCCTGCCTGAGGACATGCCCGCGATGGCCGCCACCGTCGAGATGTCCATACCGGGGCCGGTGACTCCGATCCCGCTGCGGATACACCGTCCGACAAGGGATTCCAACGCACCGGTGATCGTGTACTTCCATGGCGGCGGGATGGTCATGGGGTCCAACCACTCCTTCGAACCACTCGCCCGCGAGCTCGCGGCAGCGGCCAGCGCTGTCGTCGTCGCCGTCGACTACCGGCTGGCGCCCGAGTCGCCGCCGCCGGCCCAGTTCGAGGACGCCTATGCGGCGACGCAGTGGGTGGCCGACAATGCCGCAGCGCTCGATGTCGACGCCGGTCGGCTGGCCGTCGTCGGCGACAGCGCGGGCGGATCGCTCGCCGCCGCGGTGTGTCTGGCCGCCCGGGACGGGGATGGTCCTGACATCTGCGCGCAGGTGCTGTTGTATCCGGGACTCGACCGCGATATGACGGTGGAGTCGATCAGCGCACTCGCCGATGCTCCGCTGCTGACCCGCGACGATATCGACTACATGCACGACCTCGCCGATGGCGGCGCGACTGCCCCGCACGACCAGTACCGTGTCCCGGCGCTGGCCACCGATCTGGCCGGATTGCCGCCGGCGGTGGTGTTGACCGCCGAATGCGACCCGATCCGAGACTGGGGCGAACGCTATGCCGCCCGATTGCGGGACGCCCGCGTGCAGGTCACGGTGACCCGATATCCGGGTATGTACCACGGCTTCCTGATGCGTTCGGACGCCACGGCCCGCGGCAGGTTGGCACTCGCCGAGACCGGGGCGCTACTGAGGGCCAAGTTCGCCAACCCCCTGCCCCACTAGCCCGGCGATTGCCATCCCGATCACCGGACAACTCACCACCGCAAGGTGGTGACGCTACGCACAATCAAAAGCAACCAAGCACCGCAGAAGGAGACACAGATGCTCACCGATGAGCGCCGGATGGCACTTTCCGACATCCTGCGTCCCGTGGCCCCGCCGCGCGAGATCGACCAGGTGTACACCGCCGACCAGCGCGAGCGCCTGCTCGGCGTGGTCCGCGACAACGGACCGTGGAAACTGATCATCGCCCAGCATTTCGCCTCGGCGGAGGAGCTCATGGCGACCATGAGCGGTATGTTCCCGGAGGGTTTCGAGCCCTCCCTTGACCTGTTCCTCACCCCGACGTTCCGCGGTTATCTCGCCAACTACGGCACCGTCCTGTACCCCGAACTGCACGACTGCTTCTATAACGCGCAGTTCCTCGAGATGGCGAAGAGTTACTGGAACGCGGAGTACGCGAAACCCGAACTCATGCTGTTCAACATCAATGGGCCGTGCGCCAACCGCGACCCGGGCCACCTCGATTCACCGAGCTTCCGCGGTATCCGTCACGAGAACGCGCCGACGTGGCTGTGCAGCGTGATGGGCAAGTCGGGGCTGTTCTCCGACTACCTGATCAAGATGGCTCAGGTCATCACGTGGTTTTCGCTCGACGAGGGCAGCGGCTTCACCTACTGGCCCGACGGACCGCTCAAAGCGCCGCGGCGGGTACTGCCCCCGATCAACAACCGCGGCGTGGTGGTTCAGAACGAAATGATGGTGCACCGCGGCGAGGCGAACGGCCCACTGGAGCAACAGGTTCCGGCCGGCCTCTCATTCGACACGGTCTTCTCCGGCGACCCGGCCGACCGCGACCACTGGCTGCTGCGCAACGGTGACGACGTGATCGCCCGGCACCACACCGATGAACTGCGCTTCCTCGTGCACTGGTCGGCCGAGGTCTTCACCGACTTCGACGAGCTGAAGAAGAACATGGAGGGCTCCGACGACCTGACGATCGAGAAGGCCATCGACATGATGGTCGATGACCTCACCTCCAAGGGCATCAAGCTCGACGTGCCCAGCGAGCCACTGCATGACGCGGCTTTCATTGCGGCGCTCAACGCGGCCTACGACCTGGGCGGTCCGACGACCTACCCGGAAGAGGCGCCGATCAGCGCGTTCCAATTGGCCTAGCGACTGCGGCAGTGAATGCCGCCGACCCTAGGAGTGTGCGCGATGGGCTGTGACTGTGCCGACCGTCAGGCGATCATCGACGTCCTCAACACCTACGCGACGTCCCTCGACGCTCGGGACTGGCAGGGCTTGACGGACGTGTTTCATCCGCAAGCCACGGCAGACTACGGCGGTGAAGTAACCGGACAAGGCGCCGTCATCGACACCATCCGTAGTTTCCTGGGTGGCTGTGGACCGTCGCAGCACCTATTGGGCAACTACCAGATTGCGATCGACGGTGATCACGCGGAATCGGCGACGAAGGCCCGCGTGCTGCACGTCGGTGCGGGCGAACGCGCGAAGCTGACCCCGTACGAGGCCATCGGCGTCTACCGGGACCGCCACATTCGAACCGCGGAAGGATGGCGAATCCTGCACCGTCACTTCGACGTTCAGATCACCCTGGGGGACTTCAACGTCCTCGGGCCGGGCTGATCGGCCGTCTAGCGCACTATCACCGAGCTCGGCTCCCGCGGTGCGCCCATCATGTCGCGGTGCGACGGCGGTTGCCTGCCCTCGACGTCGGTGATGCCGTACCGCTGCGCGATCTCGGCCCCGATCACGGTGTGACCGGACAGCTGCACGATGTCGGGATCGCGGTAGAGCGCGTTGATCACATGACCGGTGAACTCAGGGGTTTCGGCGTGCTTGGCGGTCTCGGCCAGCGCATCGGGATGACCGTCGAAGGCACTGCGGAAACGTTCGGTGAGCAGGATGCCCATCCAGATCGACACCGTCGCCACCCCGGTGCCGCAGAAGTCGACCGCCATATCGGCGGCCATCTTGTCCACGCCCGCCTTCTGCGCCCCGTAGGCCGGGCCGTGCATGTAGCACACCGATCCCGGCGACGACGTGAACGCGATCAGGCCGCCGCGTCCCCCGCGCACCATCAACGGCGCTGCATACCAGGACGCCACATACGCCGACCGCAGACCCACGTCCAGAATGTCGGCCAGCTCGAGCGGCTTGTCCCAGAACGGCTTCGGGCTGACCAACTCGTCGTGAACGGCCGCGGCGTTGTTCACCAGCAGGTCCAATCGGCCCTGTTCGTCGTTGACTCGCTTGAACAGTGCGGCCACCGCGTCGTCGTCGCGGTGGTCGACGGATACGGCGATCCCACCGTCACCCGGGTCGGTCACCGTTCTGCCGGTGAGGTACACCCGCCAGCCGTCGGCGACGAGCGCGGCGCCGATGCCGCGCCCCGCGCCTCGACTTGCCCCTGTCACGACCGCTACCGGCGGCCCAGTTCCTGTCACAGGGTTGAAGCTACGTCGTCACCCGCTCCGATTCATCCACCACAGGCAATTCGCCGTTGCGAACCGCATCGGTGATCGAGGCGGTCAGCGCCGAGCAGGCCAGAAACACGTTCCGTCCCGCGTGCACCGACAGCTTGTTGGCCTGCCGGCGCTCGGCGCAGCGATCCATCGCTTCGGCATCCCACTGCACACTGGTCTGATTCCAACTGCTCTTGCGCGCCCATACGCTAGCGCCGCAGTTGCGGCACGCGACGGGCACCATCGGAGCGTCCGCGAGGCGGTTGTCCTCGCGGACCCGCGAGGTCATCCGGGTTGCCCCGCAGCAGCACCCGCGGTCCGCGCCTCGATGTTGGCCTCGACCTCCTTCATCCACGCTTCGTACGGTTTGGTGGTGTCGAGTTCGAACTCGAAGCGCGCCACCATATCCGGTTCGATGTCGGCCACGTCGACGTAGAACTGCTCGTACCACCGACGCAGCTGATAGACCGGCCCGTCCTCCTCGACCAGCAGCGGGTTGTCGATGCGAGTCTTGTTGCGCCAGATCGCAACATCCTGCTCGAAGCCCATCTTCACGAAGTCGCCGAGGCCGATCGCGGTCTGCATCGCCAAATCGTCGGGCAGCGATTCTGACTTCTTCACGATGATTCCGTACTGCAGCACAAAGGAATTCGTATCGATCGGATAGTGGCAGTTGATCAGGACGGTGTGGTGATCGACGTCGGTGTAGTGGTAGGTCAGGTCGTCGATCATGAATGACGGGCCGTAATACGAGGCGACCGACGTGGTGCCCAACATCTGCGTCTCGCCGGGCTCACTCAAGTCTGGCCGCCCGGCACTGTTCATGTACTGCGTGGCAACGTGACCCTCGAAGATGTTCTTGAAATGCGTCGGCAGCGATCCATGGATGTAGAAGAAATGCGCCATGTCCACGACGTTGTCGATGATTTCGCGACAGTTGGTGTGGACCACGGTGGTGTACCAGTGCCAGTCCGTCCACTCGTCACTCGTGGCACCCTCGATGCGGGGAATGGTCACATCGTCGGGCGGCGGATTGCCCTCCGGGTCGTTCCAGACGAACAGCATGCCGTCCTGTTCGAGCGTGTGCCATGTCGCGGTGCGCGCCAACCGCGGAGTCCGCCGGGCATACGGCACCTGCTTACACCGGCCGTCGCCGCCCCAGCGCCAGTCGTGGAAGGGGCACGCAATCTCGTTGCCCTTCACGGTGCCCTGTGACAAGTCGCCACCCATGTGGCGGCAATAGGCGTCCAGCACGTTGATCTTGCCGTCACCGCTGCGGAACACAACGAGCTTCTGCCCGAAAGCGGTGACGGCATGCGGCTTACCGTCGCCGAAGTCTCTGATCAGGCCAAGACAGTGCCAGCCGCGGGCAAACCGGGTCGGCGCGCCTTGTGTCTCGATGAGCCGAATCTCGTCGGCCGAGGGCTGCGATGTCATACCTCCGATTGAACCGCTCCCCGCGCCGTTCGACCGGTAAATGTTCCGCTCACCAGGAGACCGATCCGTCCCCGTACTGGGTCTGCACCTACGGTGTCACCCGTGACCAGCCACAGCATGACCATTCCCGCGGGCCTTCCGGTCGGTGACACCACTGTCGACCTGCTCATAGTCGGCTCAGGCACGGGGGCGGCAGCCGCGCTGGCCACCTCTGAACTGGGGCTGTCGGTGCTGATCGTCGAGAAGTCGTCGTATTTCGGCGGGTCCACCGCCCGTTCGGGTGGGGCCCTGTGGCTGCCCGCCAGTTCGGTCCTGCGCGGGGACCGAGGCAACGACACTGCCGAGCGTGCACGGACCTACCTTCGATCGGTGGTGGCAGGCACCGCACCGGAGCAGCGGTCGGACGCCTTCGTCGCCAATGTCGACGCCACCATCGCCTTGCTGGCGCGCCGAACCCCGATGAAGCTGTTCTGGGCACGGGACTACTCCGACTATCACGCGGAGGCGCCGGGCGGCTCGGCGGCCGGCCGCACCTGCGAATGCCGTCCACTGAACACCTCGATTCTCGGCGAGTACCGCGACAGGCTGCGACCGGGCGTCATGGAAGCGTCGATGCCCCTTCCGACGACCGGTGCCGACTACCGCTGGATGAACCTGGTGGCCCGCGTCCCGCGTAAAGGCATTCCCACGATCGCCAAACGGCTTGTCCAGGGGGTGGGCGGCCTGCTGGCGGGCCGCCGCTACGCCGCCGGCGGTCAAGCGTTGACGGCGGGCCTGTTCGCAGGTGTCCTGAAAGCCGGGGTTCCGATCTGGACGAATACCACGTTGGTCAAGCTGATCGGGGACTCCGATCACGTCACCGGTGCGGTCGTCGAACAGGGCGGACGCGAAATCACCGTCACCGCGCGCCGCGGTGTGGTGCTGGCCGCCGGCGGCTTCGACCACAACATGGAGATGCGGTGGAAGTTCCAGTCCGAGACGCTGGGCCCGAATCTCAGCCTCGGTGCCGAAGCCAACACCGGCGACGCCATCCGAATCGCCCAGGACATCGGCGCGGCAACGGATCTGATGGACCAGGCGTGGTGGTTCCCCGCCGTGGCACCTCTTCCGGACAAGGCGCCGGCGGTGATGCTGGCCGAACGCTCACTGCCGGGATCGTTGATCGTCGACCAGCACGGCAAGCGGTTCGCCAACGAATCGGCCGACTACATGTCATTCGGCCAGCGACTCCTGGAGCTCGACAAAGAAGGCAACCGGGTCGAAGACATGTGGATCGTGTTCGATCAGCAGTACCGCAACAGTTACGTCTTTGCCGCAGAGCTGTTTCCACGCATGGCAATACCGAAAGCCTGGTACGACGCCGGCATTGCGGTACGAGCGGACACGCTGGCAGAACTCGGCGCCAAGATGGGGGTCCCTGTCACCAGCTTCACCGAGACCATGACGCGATTCAACGAGAATGCTTGTGCCGGTGAAGATCACGACTTCGGACGTGGTCGCGGCGCCTATGACCGGTACTACGGCGACCCCACCGTGACACCGAACCCGAACCTACGTCCGCTGCTCGAGGGTCCCTTCTACGCGGTCAAGATGGTGCTCTCCGACCTGGGCACCTGCGGCGGTTTGCGCGCAGACGAGCGCGCCCGGGTGCTTCGCGAGGACGGCACGGCGATCGACGGGCTGTATGCGATCGGCAACACGGCAGCCAACGCATTTGGTGCGACGTATCCGGGGGCGGGAGCGACGATCGCCCAGGGATTGGTATTCGGCTATGTCGCAGCCAAGGACGCGGCGGCCCGAATCTGACCGCGGCGCTCAGTCCGCGTCGTCGGCATCCGCCTGGCGTTCGATTTCGTACCAGTAATCCGGTGCGGGCCACGCGATACGGCCGCGCTCGTCGCGGGCCGCTTGAGGAAAAGCAACTTCGGCTTCGTCGAGTTCCTTGATCATCTGCAGCGCGAGCTCACGCTCATTGGTGTAGTAGCGTTCAGCCCACCGCAATGCGACCCGCGCATACGCCCATGACGGGTCTGCCCCTGCCCATTTCGCGTCCTTGGCCGCCTTGCGCTCCATCTCGTCCGTGTAATCCACGTACTCCTGGAGGATTTCCTTCAGCCGGGAGGGCGTGGTGAGATGCCCGAATGTCATCCGCAGCAGCGGACCGTGCTTGAGGGAAGGCGGGTCAACCGGAGATTCGTTGGCCCACTTGGTCACCGCCTCGAGGCCTTCCGGCGTTATCTTGTACAACCGCCGACTGCGCGCCCCGCCGGTTGTCTCCACCCGGGATGTGGCCAAGCCGAGTCGCTCGAGTTTCTTGAGTTCCGAGTAGATCTGACTGTACGCAGGACTGCCGTAGAAAAACCTCATGCTCCAGTCGATCCACTTCCGGATGTCATAACCCGAAAGCTCGTGTTCATAGGAGAGCAAACCGAGCAGCGCCCAACTGGTCGATGCCAGATTCGGCTTGTCTGGCTGCTCGCTGCCGCCCATCGTTACAGCGTAACAACCCTGGTCAGTCGCGACAGCCCACTCACCACTGGCCGGGAGAAGACGTTGCGCACCACATGTGTTTGCACACATCCTTCCTTTTGTAGCGACCTTTTTTCGGTACCCGACATCAGATCGGAGGACGATGGCACTGATGTCTCTCAGTCGGCAGCCAATTCGGCCCGCAATGCGTCTTGCGATCACCTACACACAGACCACTGCGCTGCACTCTCAAGAGGCGCCGCACCCCGTAATTGTGCGTGCCTCCGGCGGAGTCGCATGACCGCTCCCGACGACGACGCCGACTCGAGGGCGGTCTATGAACCGCTAGCCGAATCGATCCGAAGGCTGATCGATGTCGGTATACGGACCGAAGCCGACGCGACCGTGGTGGCGAATGTAAGGGCCAAAATCGAAGCGGCGATAGACGAACTGAGCGTGTCACTCATGCCGGGCTCATTCGGTGTACAGACCGCACCTGACGGCGCTCCCCGCGCCTGGGGCAACGTGCTCATCGGGTTGCGCAACCCGGTCGCTCCTCCGCTGACGATTCGGCACGACCCCGACGGCACGGTCCACACGGAGTTCACGTTGGGCGCCGCCTATGAAGGGCCGCCTGGCCATGTTCACGGCGGTGTCTGTGCGCTGATCCTCGACCACGTCCTCGGCGCCACCGCGCATCTGCCCGGCAAACCCGCCGTCACGGGCACTCTGACGCTGCGCTATCTGCGTGGCACACCGCTGGGACGGCCACTGCGCGCATCGGCGCATGTCGATCGGATCGAGGGCGCGAAAACGTTCGCCGTCGGCCACATCGCCGGTCCCGACGGCGTCACCGTCACGGCAGAAGGTGTCTTCATTCATCCGAAAGGAGGTCAGCGAGATGGCTGACAATCAGGGTTCGACACAGCAGGATCTGCCTATGACATCCCTTCAGCGATACGCGGACCGTCGAGTCCTGATCACCGGCGGCGGCTCGGGCATCGGCCAGGCGACCGTCCTGCGGATACTGGCCGAAGGCGGCCGGGTGGCCGCGGCGGACATCAGCGAATCGGGACTCAAGGACACCGTCGCCAAGGCCGAATCGCACCGCGACCGCCTGACGACGGTGGTCCTCGACGTGGCCAGCGAGGACTCCGTCAAACAGGGTGTGGCCGACGCCGTCGAGGCCCTCGGCGGCCTGGATGCGCTCGTCAACGCCGCGGGCATCTTGCGGTCGGTGCATTTCCTCGAGACCACACTCGCCGACTTCGAGCACGTGCTGCGGATCAATCTCGTCGGCACGTTCCTGATGACGCGGGAGGCCCTCCCCGCGTTGCGCAACGGGACCCATCCCGCCGTCGTCAACTTCAGCTCCACATCCGCTGCCTTCGGCCATCCCTACATGTCCGCCTATGCGGCATCCAAGGGCGGCATTCAGGCGATGACGCACACGCTCGCACTGGAGTTCGCCAAAGAAGGGATCCGGTTCAACTCGGTGCAGCCCGGCTCGATCTCCTCCGGAATGACCGACGGCACCGGCGAATCCAAGCAGAGCATCGGCCCCGGGCTGCCTACCGATGCCGACTTCTCGCTGTTCGGCAAGATCACGCCGGTCCTGCCCGTGGACGACGGCGGGATGTTCGCCAAGCCGGACGCCGTCGCCGCGGTGGTGGCGATGCTCGCCTCTTCCGACGCCTACTTCGTGACTGGGACGGAAGTACGGGTCGACGGCGGCACCCACATGTAACGTGCGTCGAATGACGACCCTCGATCGGCCTATTCGCGTCATCCAGTGGACCACCGGAAACATCGGCCGACGGTCGCTGCACGCGATCATCGGCCGCGACGACATGGAACTGGTCGGCGTGTACGCCCACGGCGCGGACAAGGTGGGAGTCGATGCCGCCGAGCTCTCCGGCTGGCCCGAGCCCACCGGCATCACGGCGACCAACGACATCGACGCGCTGCTGGCCGCCAAGCCCGACGCCTGTTGCTACAACCCGTTGTGGCCCAGCATCGATGAACTCGTCCGGCTGCTCGAAGCCGGCGTGAACGTCTGCACCAGCGCCGCCTGGATCACCGGCGGCAAGCAGACACCCGAGGATCTGGACCGCGTCCGGAAAGCCTGCGAGAAGGGCAATTCCACGATCTTCGGCAACGGCGCCCACCCCGGCATGACGAACATGGTGGGCATCGTGCTGTCCGGCGCGTGTGAACGCGTCGACGAGATCCGCATCACCGAGTCGGTGGACTGCTCGACCTACGAATCGGCGGGCACCCAGACCGCGATGGGGTTCTCGCAGGACCCCGACACCCCCGGCCTGGCCGAAAGCGTGCGCCGCGAGAGCGAGGTGTTCGCCGAGTCCGCCGCGATGATGGCCGACGCCATCGGCGCCAAGCTGGACAGGATGACGTTCGACGTCACGTTCACGGCGGCCACGGGTCATACCGACCTGGGCTTCATGGAGATTCCCGAGGGCACCGTCGCGGGGGTCATGGGCTATCACCGCGGCTGGGTCGGCGACAAGAACGTCGTCAGCGTCGGGTTCAACTGGATCATGGGTAACCACGTCACCCCGCCCAAGCCGCTCGAACACGGTCACGTCATCCAGGTGTTCGGGCTGCCCAATATGCGCACGGTGCTGCACTGCCTGCCGCCAAAGGACTGGACCGAACCCGGGTTCATGGGCCTCGGCATGATCTACACCGCGATGCCGGTGACCAACGCGGTGCCCGCGGTCGTCGCGGCCGAACCGGGCATCGTCACGCTCAAGGATCTCCCACCGGTCACCGGCCGCGTCGCACCCTAGTTTGGCGGCCCGTTTGAAGTCTTAACGGGTTGATCGCAGGCATCCCGTGGCTGTAATCAACCTGTTAAGCGCGCCGCGACGCTGGCTACTCAGCCGTCTGCACCACAACGCCGACGGCGCCCGCACCCAGGTGGATAGACAGCACCGGACCCATATCGGCGACGGTGAGCGATTCGATCTGCGGCAGGCGGTCCGTCAGCGCGGCGCCCAGTTCGTCGGCGCCGTCGTGGTTGTCGACGTGGTGGATGGCGATGCACGCGCGGCGCTCACCGACGATCTCGACGACCCGGTCGACCATGGCCGCATGCGCCTTGGTGATCGTGCGGATCCGCTGATCCAGCACCAGCCGACCGTCCACGTCGAGCGTCAGCAACGGCTTGAGCGACAGCGCCGTGCCAAGCCACGACGCGGCGGTGCCGATCCGCCCGCTGCGCCGCAGGTTGTCCAGGCGGTGCACGACGATGAACGCGTGGGTGCGCGGCACCGCCGAACGTGCCGCGGCCTCAACGGCTTCCAGATCGGCACCCGTCTGCGCCACCTCGGCCGCCGCTCGCGCGATGAACCCGACACCCATCGCGGCGCTTCGCGAGTTGACGACACGGACCGACGACCCGAACTCTCGCCCGGCCTGAACGGCGGTGCTGAACGTGCCCGACAGCGCGGCCGAGAGGTGGACGGCGACCACACCGGCGCCGTCGCTGTCGCCCAGCGCCTGCTGGTATGTCTCGATCAGCTCTGCAGGCGATGCACCCGAGGTGGTGGCGCGCACTTTCTCGTGGACGTCGTAGGGCACGTCGTCGACGCCGTCGCGCAGGTCGACGCCGTCGATCAGGACGTGCAGCGGCACCTGACGAATGTCGTACTGCTTCAGCTCATCTGACTGCAGCCGCGACGACGAGTCCGTCACGACGATCACGGACACGGCACGCCAGCCTCGGCCAGGGCCTTGAGCATCAGGTCGGCCACCGCCTGGTGCGCTTCGAAGTTCCAGTGGATACCGTCTGGATTGCCCCGGCCGCTCATGACCTCTTCGCCGACCGCGGCCTTCAGATCGACCAGCGGAATGTCATGTTCGGCAGCCCAAGCGGTGATCGCCTTGACGGTGGGCTCCCGGCCGTGGTGCGCGCGTCCGTACGTGTCGGCGATGTGCACCGACGGCAGCGACGCCACGACAGGTATCCCCGGCCGGTTGAAATCGATGGCGCCGCGGGTCATCTCGAGATATTCCACCGACACGTGCGGCGGGAGCGCCGATCGCGATACCGGCGACAGTCGCGGCTGCAGCCAGCCGTAGCCGTCGCGCACCCAGCGCCGAAGCCACGACGGACGGATGTAGCGGATCAACTCCCGCAGCGCCGTCGGCAACGGGGACGGCAGCGAATCCATGCCGCCCGTCGCGAATACCACCGCACCCGCACGCGGCAACGCCGCCCACGCCCTCGGGTCCTGGGTCGCAGCCCACCAGACGTCGCGACACGTCCACCCGATGCGGCCGATCAGTTCGACGTCCCAACCCAACTGGGCGGCAACGATATTGGGCCAGATCCGCGGGTCG
The DNA here is from genome assembly GCF_025822765.1 of Mycobacterium barrassiae. Taxonomy (GTDB): domain Bacteria; phylum Actinomycetota; class Actinomycetes; order Mycobacteriales; family Mycobacteriaceae; genus Mycobacterium; species Mycobacterium barrassiae. The sequence goes on from NZ_JACKUK010000046.1 coordinate 39,133, forward strand.
TCGGACGGCAGACCACCGGTCGGGCCGTAGTACGACAACGAGTCGCAGAACAGCAGCAGCGTCGGCCTCGAATCAGAGGACATCGTTGGCCACCTGCGCCGAGGCGTTCCAGACATCGAGGCGCCATCGGATATCCGCTGGCGGAGCGTCGATTTCACTGTGCGCCGACAGCTGCACCCAGCTGCAGTTACCCATGCCCCCGAGGATCGGCCAGTTGTCGACGGGCAGTCCGAGCAGTGCGGCGGTCAGCGCTGCGATCAGTCCACCGTGCGTGACGAGCACGACGGGGCGATCGGGTTCGTCGACGCCCCAGTCCGGGTGCTGGTCCAAAAGCTCCTGCACCAGCGGGACGCTGCGCGCGGCGACGTCGACCCGGCTCTCTCCCCCGTGCGGCGCCCACCGGGCGTTCTCCCGCCATGCCAGCCGGGCGCCCGGCGCCTCGGCGTCGACCTCGAGATGGGTCAACCCCTGCCAGTCACCCAGGTGGGTCTCGCGCAGCCGCACGTCCACCTCCACCGGCATGCCGGCACGCTCGCCCAGGCTGATCGCGGTGTCCAGCGCGCGCCGCAGATCCGAGGACACGATGAGCAACGGCTGCCGTTTGGCCAGCACTTCTGCCGCGGCGACCGCCTGGTCCCTGCCCAGATCGGACAGGTCGGTGTCGAGTTGGCCCTGCATGCGGCTGCCTGCGTTGAATTCGGTCTGCCCGTGCCGGAGCATGACCAGGCGGCGGATCCTCACGACCCCGTATCCAGGTCCACGGCGACGGCGGGGCAGTCGCGCCACAGCCGATCCAGGGCGTAGAAGTTGCGCTCGTCCTGGTGCTGGATGTGCACCACGATGTCGACGTAGTCCAGCAGCGTCCAGCGTCCCTCACGGGCGCCCTCGCGGCGGGCGGGCTTGTGCCCCGCGATGCGCATCTTCTCTTCGACCTCGTCGACGATCGCGTTGACCTGTCGCTCGTTGGACGCCGACGCGATCACGAAGCAGTCGGTGATGACCAGCTGCCCGGACACATCGATGACGACGACGTCGGTGGCGAGCTTGGAGGCCGCCGCGCGCGCGGCGACAGTGGCCATGCCGATCGCCTCTTCGGATGCGCTCATCGGGTGGGCTCCTCAGGTACCAGCGAATGGGCTTGGTAGAGCTTGCGTTTGGCCACGTACTGGACAACGCCGTCGGGCACCAGATACCAGATGGGCCTGTTCTGCTCGGCGCGCTTGCGGCAGTCGGTCGACGAGATCGCCAGCGCAGGCACTTCGACGAGCGTGAGCGCATCGTTGGGCAGTTCGGTCATCGCGGTCTTGATGTGCTGACCGTCGAGTTCGTAACCGGGTCGGCTGACTCCGACGAACTTGGCTATCGAGAACATCTCCTCCCAGTTCTGCCAGGACAGGATCGACGCCAGCGCGTCGGCTCCGGTGATGAAGTACAGGTCCGCGTCCGGGTTGAGGGCATGCAGGTCGCGCAGGGTGTCCTTGGTGTAGGTCGGTCCACCGCGGTCGATGTCCACCCGGCTGACCGAGAACATCGGATTGGACGCGGTCGCGATCACGGTCATCAGATAGCGGTCCTCGGCGGCGGTGACGTAGCCCTCGCGCTTCTGCCACGGCTGGCCGGTGGGGACGAACACGACCTCGTCGAGCTCGAACAGGTCGGCCACCTCGCTGGCCGCGACCAGGTGACCATGGTGAATGGGATCGAACGTCCCACCCATCACACCCAGCCGGCGTCGAGAAACCACGATTTGCCAGCTTACTTGCCGCGCCGAACGCGGGCTTGCGCCACGTTCGCGCTGTTACTAGACCGGCAGCAGCGCATCGATGACCGAGGCCAGCTGCTTGGCGGACCGACATTCGTGCATGGTGATGACGTCCTGATAGCGCGGCACCGCCGAGTCGCCACTACCCCACAGGTGCCGGGGTTCGGGGTTGAGCCAGTGCGCGTGCCGAGCGGAGTTGACCATGTGGGCCAGCAGTTCGATCTCGGGGTTGCGGTAGTTGTTGCGACCGTCGCCGAGCACCAGCAGGGAGCTGCGCGGCGACAGCACGTTGGGCCAGCTCTCCATGAACGACACGAACGCGTGGCCGTAGTCGGAGTGACCGTCACGGGTGTACACCCCGGCCTCACGGGTGATGCGCTGCACGGCGACGGCCAGGTCGGCGTCGGGCCCGAACAGTTCGGTGACCTCGTCGGTAGTGTCGATGAACGCGAACACCCGAACCCGCGAGAACTGCTGTCGCAGCGCGTGCACGAGCATCAACGTGAAGTGGCTGAAGCCGGCCACCGATCCGGACACATCGCACAGCACCACCAGCTCGGGGCGGGCCGGGTGCGGCTTCTTGAGCACCACGTCGATCGGCACGCCACCGGTGGACATGGATTTGCGCAGCGTCTTGCGCAGGTCGATCTCGCCCCGACGCGACCGTCGCCGCCGCGCCGCCAGCCGCGTCGCCAACATGCGCGCCAAGGGCTTCACCACGCGTTGCATCTGACGCAGCTGCTCGCCGGACGCCCGTAGGAACTCGACGTTCTCGGCGAGCTGCGGCACGCCGTACATCTGGACGTGGTCGCGGCCCAGCTGTTCGGCGGTGCGGCGCTTGGTCTCCGCCTCCACCATGCGACGCAGTTGGTTGATCCGTTGCGCCGCCATGGCTTTCGCGATCTGTTCCTGAGTCGGCGTCGGCTCGTCTCCGTAGGGCGCGAGCAGCCCCGCCAGCAGTCGGCCCTCGAGGTCGTCGAGATTCATCGCCTTGAGCGCCTGATACGACGAGTACGAAGGGCCGCGGCTGGAGTTGTAGCGCCCGTACGCCTCGACGATCTGGGCGATCATCCGCTGCAGCCGTTCGTCCAGATTGGCCAGATCCTCGTTGTCTTCCAACAGGTCCAGCAGGGCCTGACGCATGGCGTCGACGTCCTCGGGCGGCAATCCCTCGTCGGAGTCGTCCGACTCGTCGTCCTCGAGCGTGACCGTCTTCGCGCCCAGCGCGGCGGGGAACCACAGGTCGAACATCGCGTCGTAGGTCTCGCGGTGGTCGGGGCGGCGCAGCACCGCACAGGCGAGGCCCTCCCGTAGCTGTTCGCGGTCCCCGAGGCCGAGCACCGACATCACCCGTCCGGCATCGACGGTTTCGGATGGGCCCACCGATATCCCGCGCCCGCGCAGCGCTTCGACGAACTCGACCAGATGGCCGGGAATTCCGTGCGGCGCCAATGGCTGCGGCGGGCGGGTTCGGCGGAGGGCCATCAGTTCAGCCTTAACTCGCCGGAGGCCTTGATCTGATCGGACTGGTGTTTGAGCACCACGCCGAGCGTGGCCGCGATGGTCTCGTCGGTGATCGTGTCCAAGCCCAGCGCCAGGATCGTGCGCGCCCAGTCGATGGTCTCCGCGACCGATGGCAGCTTCTTGAGCTGCATGGCGCGCAGCACGCCGATGATGCGAACCAGTTCCTCGGCGATGTGCTCGGGCAGCTCCGGCACGCGGGACAGCAGAATGCGCCGCTCCAGCTCGGCATCGGGAAAGTCGATGTGCAAAAACAGACACCGGCGCTTGAGCGCCTCCGACAGTTCGCGCGTGGCATTCGAGGTGAGCACGACGAACGGCTTGCGCTCGGCGACGATGGTGCCCAGTTCCGGGACGGTCACCGCGAAGTCGCTGAGCACCTCGAGCAGCAGACCCTCGATCTCGATGTCGGCCTTGTCGGTCTCGTCGATCAGCAGGACCGTGGGGTCGGTGCGGCGGATCGCGGTCAGCAGCGGACGCGTCAGCAGGAACTCTTCGCTGAACACATCGGTTTTCGTCTGGTCCCAGTCGCCGGAGCCCGCCTGGATCCGCAGGATCTGCTTGGCGTGGTTCCACTCGTAGAGTGCGCGGGCCTCGTCGACGCCCTCGTAGCACTGCAGCCGAACGAGACCCGAACCGGTGGCTTGTGCCACCGCGCGGGCGAGTTCGGTCTTGCCCACACCCGCGGGACCCTCGACCAGCAGCGGCTTACCGAGCTGATCGGCGAGGAATACCGCTGTGGCGGTTGCGGTGTCGGGCAGGTAGCCGGTTTCGGCGAGCTTGTTCGCGACATCGTCGATGTCGGCGAACAGCGGTGCCGGGCGTGCGGGGACGCTCACTGGGTTTCTCCTCGGGTCATGGTCACGCGGGCCGGGTGTGGCCGTCTCCCCACACGATCCACTTGGTCGATGTCAGTTCGGGCAGGCCCATCGGGCCTCTGGCGTGCAGCTTCTGGGTGGAGATGCCGATTTCGGCGCCGAAACCGAACTGCTCGCCGTCGGTGAACGCGGTCGATGCGTTCACCATCACCGCTGCGGCGTCCACCCGTTCGGTGAATCGTTGTGCAGCAGCAAGATTGGTGGTCACGATGGCTTCGGTGTGCCCAGTGCCGTATTCGTTGACGTGATCGATCGCGGCGTCGAGACCGTCGACAACCGCGACGGCGATGTCCATCGACAGGAACTCCGCGCGCAGCTCGTCGTCAGAGGGGTTGTCGTGCACGGTCACGCCGGCATCCTGCAGCGCCTTGGTCAGCCGGGGCAGCGCACGGTCGGCGATGGCGGCGTCGATCAACAGCGATTCGGCGGCGTTGCACACGCTGGGCCGACGCGTCTTGGCATTGAGCAGAATGCGTTCTGCGACATCGAGATCGGCGGCCTCGTGCACGTACACGTGACAGTTACCGACCCCGGTCTCGATGGTGGGGACCATCGCGTCGCGCACGACGGCGTCGATGAGCCCTGCTCCCCCACGCGGGATCACCACGTCGACGAGTCCGCGGGCCTGGATCAGGTGCGTCACGCTGGCGCGGTCCGCACTGGGCAGCAGCTGCACGCAGTCCGGGTCGAGTCCCTCGTCGGTCATCGCGGCGCGCAGCGCGGTGACGAGCGCGTCGTTGGACTGTGCCGCCGATGAACTTCCGCGCAGCAGCACCGCGTTGCCCGATTTCAGCGTCAGCCCGAACGCGTCGACTGTGACGTTCGGTCGGCCTTCGTAGACGATTCCGACGACGCCGAGCGGGACGCGCTGCTGGCGCAGCTGCAGGCCGTTGGGCAGCGTGCGGCCGCGCAGCACCTCGCCGATCGGGTCGGGCAGGCCGGCAACCTGACGCAGTCCGGCGGCGATGCCGTCGATGCGTTGGGGGTTGAGCGCCAACCGGTCGAGCATGGCGTCGGGGGTGCCCGCCGCCCGGGCGGCGTCGAGATCCCGCTCGTTGGCGGCGAGGATTTCGTCAACTCCGGCGAGGACGGCGTCGGCGGCGGCGTGCAGCGCGCGGTTCTTGGTCTCGGTGCTCAGTGTCGCCAGGGCGCGGGCGGCGACGCGGGCCCGTCGAGCGGCGTCGTGCACCTGCGAGCGCAAGTCGGTGAGCACTGGGGCTTGCACACTCATTAAGCCAGCGTATCGAACCTCTCTCCCACGTTCGACACGTGTCAGGTAGCGGGGCTGAGCTAGCTTGACAGTTATGACCGCGCGGGTCTGTGTAGTGGGCAGTGTCAACGCCGATCTCACGTTCACCGTGAACGCCCTGCCGCGCCCCGGCCAGACCGTTCTGGCCTCGTCGCTGTTGTCGTCGCCCGGCGGGAAAGGCGGCAACCAGGCAGTGGCCGCCGCGCGCGCCGGGGCGGCCGTGCAGCTGGTCGCGGCGCTGGGCAGCGACAGCGAAGCCGAGCGGCTGCGTGCGCACCTCAGCGCCAACGACGTAGGCCTCGACGGTGTGGTGACGGTGCCGGGGCCGAGCGGCACGGCGGTCATCGTGGTCGACGCCGCCGCCGAGAACACGATCGTGGTCGCGCCGGGCGCCAACGCGCAGTTGTCCGTCGGCTCCGCCGATGTCCGCAGCGTCATCGCCGACAGCGACGTCGTCCTGCTGCAGTTGGAGATCCCGATCAGCACGGCCATCGCCGCGGCACGAGTCGGACGGACAGCGGGTGCGACGGTGATCGTCAACGCGTCGCCTGCGGGTGCGCGGCCGCACGATCTGCTGGCGCTGTCCGAACTTGCCGACGTCGTCGTCGTCAACGAGACGGAGGCGCGCGAATGGCATTGGCCCGTAGCCCATCTCGTGATCACCCGTGGCAGACGCGGCGCGAGCTACCTCGGTGAGGACGAGCGGTTCGACGTGCCGGCACCGCGCGTGACGCCGGTGGACACCACGGGTGCGGGCGATGTCTTCGCCGGCGTGCTGGCCGCCGCCTGGCGGGACGGTCACGAACTCGCGCTGCGGCGGGCGTGCGCGGCGGGCGCGTTGTCGACGCTGGTGCCGGGGGCGGGCGATTGTGCACCATATGCCGAAGCCATCGACGATGCGGTGGCGAACCGAAAGGCAAGTGAGGGCCATCTATGACGACAGCTGAGACGACGAACGCACCGCGACCCCCCGAGGGCGACTGGCTGGGTACGCCGTACCTGCGGTTCACCCGGGAGGGCGCGTTCGGCGTCTGCACGCTGGATCGGCCGCAGGCCCGTAACGCGATGACGCCCGCGATGTACTTCGGGATCCGCTACGCCGTCCGGCACGTCGACGCCGACCCCGACCTGGCGGGTCTGCTGATCACCGGCACGGGTGACGTGTTCGCGCCCGGCGGCGACATGGGCGGCGGCGACGGCAGCGACAACTGGCTGACGTTCGGTTCGGCGCTGGGGATGGACGTGACGCCGTTCGAGACGCTGCGCCAGTCGGTGAAGCCGGTGGTGGCGGCGGTCAACGGGTTGTGCCAGGGCGGCGGGCTGCAGATCGCGCTGTGCAGCGATATGGCGGTGGTCAGCGACCGGGCGACGTTCCGGGTGCCCGAGCTGATGCGCGGCATCGCCGACACCTGTTACAGCCAGATGTTGACGCGCCTGATCGGCCCGGTCCGCACCCGCGACCTGATGTTCACCGGCCGCACGCTGACCGCCCAGGAGGCGCAGGAGTGGGGCATGGTCGCGCGGGTCGTCCCGCATGACCAGCTGCTCGACGAGGCCCGCGAGGTGCTGACGCAGTGCTGCCGGACCGCTCCTGCGGCTCGAAGCGTCGTGAAGTCGAGCCTGGACAACTATCTCGGCCTGTTCGACCGCATCGGCATGCAGGCCAGCTTCTCCGCACCCGAGGCGCTCGAGGGCTTCCGCGCGTTCAAGGAGCGGCGCTCGCCGGACTGGGTGCACCCGGAGCTGCGGGTCGAGGGTCGACTCTAAGTTGCGATTTCGGCGTGCTCAGTCTCGCTGAGCGTGACCCAGCACGCCGAAATCGCTCGGATTAGTACAGATTCTGCTGTACTATCGGCGACGTGCAGACGGTCACGCGCAGCGACGCCCTCTCCCGCTTCGGGTACGCCCTTTCCGACGCGACGCGTGCCGAGATCCTGTTGATGCTGCGCGACGGGCCCGGCTATCCGTCCGAGCTGGCCGACAGGATCGGGGTGTCGCGCCAGATCCTGTCCAACCACCTCGCGTGCCTGCGCGGCTGCGGCCTCGTGGTGACGCAGCCCGAGGGGCGGCGCAACCGCTACGAACTGGCCGACGAGCGGATCGCCCACGCCCTCGACGACCTGCTCGGCCTGGTGCTCGACGTCGACCCCGCCTGCTGTCCCGCCGCCGAAACGAACGACTGCTGCTGATGACCTCGATCAGCGCAGCACGTAGCGCGGTTCTGAGCCGTCGTATCCGCCTGCTAACGGGCCGGTCGTGGGCTGCATGGCGCGGAGATCCGTGCTGCCCATGAATCCAGGAGGAATCGACATGCCAATCGCCGCCCTAGTGCTGTTCGTTGTGTTCGCGGCGCTCGGATTCGGTTGGCGTAGTTGGGAACAGCGACGCCGTACCGGGTCCACCGGATTTCACGGGATCAGCGGCCGTCCTGGTTCGATCGAATGGTTCGCCGGAATCGGGTTCATCGTGTCGATGGGCGTCGCGGTCTTCGCGCCGATCCTTCAGTTGCTCGGCATCGTGTCACCGCTCGGCTTCTTACACGTGCCCTGGATCCAGATCACAGGCACTGCCATCGCGGTATTCGGCATCGCTGCGACCGTCTATTCCCAACTGGACATGGGCGATTCATGGCGGATCGGCGTCGACAAGAGCGAAACGACGACACTGGTGCGCAGCGGGGTCTTCGGATGGGTGCGCAACCCGATCTTCACCGCGATGATGGCCTTCGGTCTCGGATTCGCGCTGATGACACCGAATCCGGTGGCCGTCGCGGGTTTCGTGCTGCTTGTCGTCACGATCGAGTTGCAGGTCCGCGCCGTCGAGGAGCCCTACCTGCTTGCCACACACGGCGATTCATACCGCGACTATCTGGCCGGCGTCGGACGCTTCGTCCCCGGTGTGGGACGGCGGCGCTAGTCTTCGGGGATTTCGCGCTCGATCTCGTGCAGCCAGATGCGCGCCGACATGTCCGACGGCGCCCGCCAATCAGCACGCGGCGACAACGATCCGCCGGCCGACACCTTCGGGCCGTTGGGCATCGCCGATCGCTTGAACTGGGCGAACGAGTAGTACCGCTGCGCGAACACCTGCAGCCAGTGGCGAATCTCCTTCAGCGAGAAGGCCGGTCGCTTGTCCTCCGGGAAGCCCGTCGGCCAGTCGCCGCGCTCGGGATCGCTCCAGGCGTGCCAAGCCAAAAACGCGATCTTCGAGGGCCTGAACCCGTATCGCAGCACGTTGAACAGCGAGAAGTCCTGGAGCACATACGGTCCGACCTTCGCTTCACTGCTCTGGATCTCCTCGTCCTCGCCGGTGGGCACCAGCTCGGGCGTGATCTCGGTGTCGAGCACCGACTGCAGCACCTCGTTGACGGTGTCATCGAACTGGTTCGACGAGATGACCCAGCGGATCAGGTGCTGGATCAACGTCTTGGGCACGCCGCCGTTGACGTTGTAGTGCGACATCTGATCGCCGACGCCGTAGGTGGACCAGCCGAGCGCGAGTTCGGAGAGATCGCCTGTGCCCAACACGATTCCACCGCGCTGATTGGCGAGGCGGAACAGGTAGTCGGTACGCAGACCTGCCTGCACGTTCTCGAAGGTGACGTCGTAGACCTTCTCGCCGCGTGAGAACGGATGCTCCATCTCCTTGAGCATCAACTCCGCGGTCGACTTGATGTCGATCTCTTCGAACGTGACGCCGAGTGCGTCCGCCAGCCGGGTCGCATTGTTCTTGGTGCGGTCACCGGTGGCGAAGCCCGGCAGTGTGAACGCCAGAATGTCGCTGCGCGGCCGCTCTTCTCGGTCCATCGCGCGGGCGGCGACGATCAACGCATGCGTCGAATCGAGACCGCCGGAGAGCCCGAGTACGACCTTCGGGTAGTCCAGCGCGCGTAGCCGCTGCTCCAACCCGGAGACCTGGATGTTGTAGGCCTCGTAGCAATCCTGTTCCAGCCGTGACGGATCCGCCGGCACGAACGGAAACCGCTCGACCTCACGTAGCAGCCCGATGTCGCCGCCCGGCGGGTCGAGCGTGAACTCCACCCACCGAAACGAGTCGGCGTCGAGATCGTGGTGGATGCGGTTGTCGTCGAAGGTGCCCATCCGCAGCCGCTCGGAACGCAACAGTTCCAGATCGACGTCGGCGGTCGAGCGCCGCTCGCCCTTGGGGAAGCGTTCGGACTGCGCGAGGCATACGCCGTTCTCCCACACCATGGTCTGGCCGTCCCAGGCGAGGTCGGTGGTGGACTCGCCTTCCCCGGCCGCCGCGTAGACGTATGCGGCCAGGCAGCGCGACGAGGCGGAACGGGCCAGCAGGCAGCGGTCGTCGGCGCGGCCAATCGTGATGGGGCTGCCGGACAGGTTCGCCAGCACCGTCGCCCCCGCGAGCGCAGCCTCCGCACTCGGCGGCACGGGCACGAACATGTCCTCGCAGATCTCGACGTGCAGCACGAACCCCGGCAGGTCGGTCGCGGTGAACAACAGGTCCGAACCGAACGGCACCTCCGACCCGGCCACCCGGATCTCGCCCCGCACGAGATCGCCTGCAGCGATCTGGCGTCGCTCATAGAACTCGCGGTAGGTCGGCAGGTACGACTTGGGAACCACGCCCAGCACGCGGCCGCGGTGGACGACGACCGCGGTGTTGTAGATCCGGTGCGCGTACCGCAGCGGAGCGCCGACGACCAGGACCGGCATCAGCCCGGCGGAGGCCTCGACGATCTGCCGCAGCGCGTCCTCGACCGAGGCGAGCAGCGTGTCCTGCAGCAGGATGTCCTCGATCGAATAGCCCGACAGCGTGAGCTCGGGAAACACCGCCAGCGCGACGCTGTCGTCGTGGCAGTCGCGGGCGATCCGCAGCACCGACTCCGCGTTCGCCGCCGGGTCGGCGAGGGTCGTGTGATGCGTGCAGGCTGCGACGCGGACGAAGCCCTGGCGGTATGCCGAGTAAAACTCCATGCCACATTGTTGCCCGAAAAGAGATCGGGGTATGCAAGTCCCCATGAGTCAAGCTGCGCTGCTGGTCATCGACATGCTGAACACCTATCAACACGAAGATGCCGACGTCCTGGCGAAAAACGTCGCCGAAATCGTCGATCCGTTGGCCGATCTGATCTCGCGGGCCCGCGACCGCGACGACGTCGACGTCATCTATGTCAACGACAACTACGGCGACTTCAGCGCCGACTTCGAGGAAATCGCCGACGCCGCGCTCAACGGCGAGCGGCCGGATCTCGTGACGCCGATCGCCCCCGACAAGGACTCTTTACGGGTCCTCAAGGTGCGACACAGCGCGTTTTACGCCAGCTCGCTGGACTACCTGCTCGGCCGGCTCGAGCCTCAGCAGTTGATCATCACCGGTCAGGTCACCGAGCAGTGCATCCTCTACAGCGCGCTCGACGCCTACGTGCGGCACTTCTCGTTCGTCGTCCCGTCGGACTGCGTGGCCCACATCGACCCCGAACTCGGCGATGCGGCGCTGACCATGATGAACAAGAACATGCACGCCGAGATCGTGCCCGCGAAGGAGTGTCTGAGCTGACGACGGGCTGATCGCTACTCTCGACGGTGTGGACGCTCCCGAGCTCGTAGCCCTGCTTCGGGGGCGGCGCGTAGCGGTGTTGACCGGCGCGGGGATGTCGACGGATTCGGGGATCCCCGACTACCGCGGACCCGACTCGCCGCCGAGCAACCCGATGACGATCCGGCAGTTCACCTCCGACGCGAAGTTCCGCCAGCGCTACTGGGCGCGTAACCACATCGGCTGGCGGCACATGGACGAGACGCTGCCCAACGCGGGGCATCGAGCGTTGGCGTCGCTGGAACGCGCAGGCGTCGTGTCGGGTCTGATCACTCAGAACGTCGACCTCCTGCACACCAAGGCGGGCAGCACCGCCGTCGTCAACCTGCACGGCACGTACGCCCAGGTGATCTGCCTGGATTGCGGATTCACCATGCCCCGCGCCGCGCTGGCCGATCTGCTCGAAGCCGCCAATCCGGGCTTCCTCGAGCGCGCGGAGGCGGTCGGCGGTATCGCGGTGGCCCCCGATGCCGATGCGGTCGTCGGCGATACCGAGTCGTTCACGATCGTCGACTGTCCGCGCTGCGGAGGAATGCTGAAGCCCGACATCGTGTACTTCGGCGAGAACGTGCCCAAAAATCGTGTGGAGCAAGCCTATTCGTTTGTCGATGAAGCGGACGCACTGCTGGTGGCCGGTTCGTCGCTGACGGTCTTCTCGGGTTTCCGGTTCGTCCGTCACGCAGCTGCGCTGGGTATCCCCGTCGCGATCATCAACCGTGGGCGCACGCGCGGCGACGATTACGCGGCGGTCAAGGTCGACAGCGGGTGCTCCGAAATGCTCACCCTGCTGGCGGATGAACTGCCCGCCGTCGCGCTTAGATGAGTACGTGACCACTGACGACGACGCCTCGTGGCTGCGGTCGCTGCTGGAGAGCCACCGGCCCCCGCCGGGACCCGTCTCGGGCCGCTGGGCTCTCGGCGTCGGCGACATGATCGCGAACCACTCGCTGACACCGGACACGCTGAGCGGACTGGTCCGGAAGCTCAACTACTTCGGCGGCGTCGCGATCAGCGAGGGCACCGTCGAGTTCGACGGTGACAAAGTCGAATGGGCCGACGTGGAAGAGGTCCGCACCCGCAGCCTGATCGAGTACATGTTCACCGGCGGCCTGGACAGCCAGATCGACAAGCTGCCGGTGCCGTGGTTCCCGTTCCGCCGGAAGGTGCTCGGCGCGATCTCGCGCGCTGCGCTGACACTGCTGTTGGCCGCCGCGAAGCAGCAGCTCGAGGGCGGTGCGATGGACATTCGCATCCCTGCCGAGGTGCACTACCGCGGCACGCTGTTCAAGCGTGAGCTCACGCCGGGCATGCTCGCCGCGGTGATACTGGCCGACCCCGCCGTCCGCGCCTGCTTCGAGGCGACCGCCCAGGCGAACAACGTGACGGTCTCCCCCGCCGAGGACGACGTCATGCACGACGCCGACGAGCGGGCCGAACAGATCAAGTCGATGTTGGCCAAGCTCCGTTCATAGCGATTTGTGTGCGTTAAGGAGCGCTCACCGCTCTCGATTGCACACAAATCGCAGTTAAACGGCGACCAGATCGTCGGCGTGCACCGCGGGACGACGCATGTCGGCGGGCAGGTCCGACGTCGACCGGCCCAACATCTTGGCCAGCTCGGCGTGGTCGTAGGCCACCACACCGCGGGCCACCATCGTCGCGTCCTGGGAGCGTAGTTCGACGACGTCTCCGCCGTAGAACCGGCCCGATACCGCCGTGATACCCGCGGGCAGCAGCGACCGCCGCTGCTGCACGACGGCCCGCACCGCGCCGTCATCGAGGGTGAGCGCCCCCGATGCCTCGGCGGCGTAGCGGACCCAGAACCTGCGCGCCGACATGCGTTCGGGCCTCGGCGCGAACACCGTTCCGACGGACGCGTCCACGAGCGCCGTGGCAGCGTCGGACGCCGCAGCCAGCAGTACCGGAACGCCGGCGTCGGCGGCCAGCAGCGCCGACGACAGCTTCGACGCCATCCCGCCGGTACCGAGATGACTGCCTCGGCCTGCGACCACGCCGTCGAGATCGACGGGTCCGGAGACCTCGGGAATGAAGCGCGCGTTGCCTTTTCGCGGATCCGAGTCGTAGAGCCCGTCGATGTCGGAGAGCAGCACCAGCGCGTCGGCGCCGACCAGGTGAGCCACCAGGGCCGAGAGCCGGTCGTTGTCGCCGAACCGGATCTCGTTGGTGGCGACGGTGTCGTTCTCGTTGACGATCGCGACCGCGTGCAGCACACGCAACCGGTCCAGCGTCCGTTGAGCGTTGGTGTGCTGCACCCGCATCGAGATGTCGTGCGCGGTCAGCAGCACCTGGCCGACGGTGCGGTTGTAGCGGGCGAACGCCGTGTTCCACGCGTTGACCAGCGCAACCTGCCCGACGCTGGCGGCGGCCTGTTTGGTGGCCAGATCCGCGGGCCGTTTGGACAGCTTGAGTGGTTCGATGCCCGCAGCAATGGCTCCCGAAGACACGATCACCACGTCCGAACCCGCCTTCATGCGGGCCTCGATCGCATCGGCGAGCGTCGCCAATCTGTCGACGTCGAATACACCCGACGGCGTAGTCAGCGCGGTGGTGCCGATCTTGACGACGACGCTTCGCGCGGTCCGGATCGCCTCGCGGTGCACGCTCATGACTCACCACCGGGGCGGCGACGCTCGCGTCGGGCGGCCTTTCGCTCGTCGGCGCGGGGGCGATCCGTCTGCTCGAGTCGCGCATCGGTGCCGCGGCCGGACAACGGCAGGTCGACCCCAGCAGGCGTCTGCGGCTCCCAGTCGAACGTCATGTCGCCGATCGTCACCGCACAGCCGGGTTTGGCGCCGAGGCGCAGCAACTCGTCCTCCACACCGAGCCGGGCCAGCCGGTCGCCGAGATATCCGACGGCCTCATCGTTGGTGAAATCCGTTTGAGCGATCCACCGTTCGGGTCGAGCACCGCGCACGATGAAGCCGCCCTCGCCGTCAGATTCGACGGTGAATCCTGTCTCGTTCACCGGGATGGGACGGATCACCGGCCGGCGCGGCACGACGGCCGGTTGCGAACTGCGATACGCCGACACCATGTCCCACAGCGCAAACGTCAACGGCCGCAATCCCTCTCGCGATACCGTCGACACCTCATAGACGGGCCATCCGAATCGGCGGGTGACATCTTCGCGGACGAAGTCGGCCAGTTCGCGCGCATCCGGCACGTCGATTTTGTTGAGGACCACTGCCCGTGGCCGCGTGGCGAGGTCGCCGAGTGTCGAATCACCCTGCAGCGTCGGGGTGTATGCGGCCAGTTCGGCTTCGAGCGCCTCGATGTCGGAGACCGGATCGCGGCCGGGTTCCAGTGTCGCGCAGTCGATGACGTGCACCAACACCGCGCATCGTTCGATATGCCTGAGGAATTCCAGCCCGAGGCCACGTCCCTCGGACGCTCCGGGAATGAGACCGGGCACATCGGCGACGGTGAAGGTGTGCTCCCCCGCCGACACCACACCCAGGTTGGGTGTCAGCGTGGTGAACGGATAGTCGGCGATCTTTGGCTTCGCCGCCGAGATGGCCGACACCAGCGACGACTTACCTGCCGACGGGAACCCGACCAGGCCGACGTCGGCGACCGTCTTCAGTTCGAGAGTGAGGTCGCGGACCTGCCCCTTCTCGCCGAGCAGCGCGAAACCGGGTGCCTTGCGCGCCCGCGAGGCCAGCGCCGCGTTGCCCAGCCCGCCGCGACCGCCTGCGGCCGCCTCGAATCGGGTGCCCGCACCGACCAGGTCGGCAAGGAGGCGGCCGTGCTCGTCGAGCACCACGGTGCCATCGGGCACCTTCACCTCCAGGTCGGCGCCCGCCGCCCCGTCACGGTTGCCGCCCATGCCCTGCTTGCCGGACGGCGCGACGACATGGGGGTGAAAGTGGAAATCGAGGAGAGTGTGGACCTGTGGGTCGACAACCAGTACGACGCTTCCGCCGCGTCCGCCGTTGCCGCCATCGGGTCCCCCGAGCGGTTTGAACTTCTCGCGGTGGACGGAGGCACAGCCGTTACCGCCGTTGCCCGCCTTCGCGTGAATCACGACGCGGTCGACGAACCGAGGCATCGGGCTTCCTTTCCATCACGAGTGTGGAGCTACTGCGGAAAATTCAGCCGAGAATCGCAGTAGCTACACATTCGCGGCAGGAGCTAGGCCTCCGAGGAAACGGGCGGTCGCACGACGCTGACCGTCTTGCGTCCGCGCTTGGTGCCGAACGTGACGGCACCGGGGGCCGTGGCGAACAGCGTGTCGTCGCCGCCGCGCCCGACGTTCACGCCGGGGTGGAAGTGAGTGCCGCGCTGGCGGACGATGATCTCGCCAGCCTTGACGATCTGGCCGCCGAAGCGCTTGACGCCGAGCCGCTGGGCAGCGGAGTCGCGACCGTTACGTGAGCTGGAAGCGCCCTTCTTGTGTGCCATCTGTCGCCTCCTACTACTTGATTCCGGTGACCTTGAGGACCGTCAGCTGCTGACGGTGACCCTGCCGCTTGTGATAGCCGGTCTTGTTCTTGAACTTGTGGATGCGGATCTTGGGGCCCTTGGTGTGCTCGAGCACCTCGCCGGTGACGGCGACCTTCTCCAGCGCCTTCGCGTCGCTGGTGACCTTCGCGCCGTCGACGACGAGGGCGACGGGCAGCGACACCTTCGCGCCGGGCTCGGAGTCGAGCTTCTCGACCTTCACGACGTCGCCGACCGCGACCTTGTACTGCTTGCCGCCGGTCTTGACGATCGCGTACGTGGCTTTCTCGGCTGCCATCAGGTCCTTCTTCTTCTCGTCTCTGGGCGCGCGCTACTGGTGGCTGCGCATGTCTGGGTTTCCGACTGCCGCCGGCAGGGCCTGGCGACAACTGCTCAAGGTTACTTGAGCCGCGCTGCGAGGGTCAAATCACCGCAGGTCACGCATCGTCACTGCTCATTGATGGGTGGCCCCGCAGGCCTGGCGGCGGCGCGGCGGCGGTGCCGACCGGCCGGACGGGCTACCCGGACGGGTTCGACGTCGTCGTACTCGTCCTCATCATCGTCGGAGTCGTCCTCATCGTCGTCGGAGTCATCCTCGTCGTCGTCCTCGTCGTCGGAGTCGTCCTCGTCAGAGTCGTCGTCAGACCCGATGACCTCGATGTCGTCGTCGTCTTCCTCGTCGTCGTCATCGTCCAGGTCGATATCGTCATCGGCCTCGTCCTCATCGGACTCATCCGACTCGTCGTCCTCGGTGTCCGTGTCGTCGAAATCCTCGTCCGCGGTCTCGGCGACGGCCTGCCGGATGGTTTCCGAATCGACCTCGGCGACTTCCTCCGCGGTCTTCTCCGCGTCGTCCTCGTCGTCCTCGTGGCGACCGTTGGCAGCGGCCATGGCCTTGAACATCGGGTGCTCGCCGGCGGGATGCGGCGGCACCTTGGCCACAGCGACGTCGTCCGCCTTACCGCCGCGTTTGCCGCGCTTACCGCGCCGCCCGCCCGACTCCGTCTTGCGTCCGCCGGTGGCCGTGGAGTCGACCGGATCGCCGTGCAGCAGGATTCCCCTGCCGCCGCAGTCCGGGCAGGTCGTGGAGAACGCCTCGATGAGACCCGTTCCCAGACGCTTGCGCGTCAGCTGGACCAACCCGAGCGAGGTCACCTCGGAAACCTGGTGGCGCGTGCGATCGCGCGCCAGCGCTTCGGTCAGCCGGCGCAGCACCAGATCGCGGTTGGACTCGAGCACCATGTCGATGAAGTCGATGACGACGATGCCGCCGATGTCGCGCAGCCGCAGCTGGCGCACGATCTCCTCGGCGGCCTCGAGGTTGTTACGGGTGACCGTCTGCTCCAGGTTTCCACCCGAACCGGTGAACTTGCCGGTGTTCACGTCCACCACCGTCATCGCCTCGGTGCGATCGATGACCAGCGTGCCACCCGACGGCAGCCACACCTTGCGGTCCATGGCCTTCGTCAGCTGCTCGTCGATGCGGTGCACGGCGAACACGTCCGGCGCATCGGGCCCCGCGGGCTCGTACTTCGTCATCCGCGGAACAAGTTCGGGCGCAACCGAATTCACGTATTCGTTGATGGTGTTCCAGGCCTCGTCGCCGGAAACGATGAGACCGGTGAAGTCCTCGTTGAAGAGGTCACGGATGACCTTCACCAGCACGTCGGGCTCTTCGTAGAGCGCGACGGCCGCGCCGGCCGCCTTCTCCTTGATCTCGGTGGCTTTCTGCTCGATCTGCGTCCAGCGTTCCTGCAGCCGATTGACGTCGGTGCGGATGTCTTCTTCCTTGACGCCCTCGGATGCGGTGCGGATGATCACGCCCGCCTCCGGCGGCACGACCTCGCGCAGGATCTCCTTGAGCCGCTGACGTTCGGTGTCGGGCAGCTTGCGGCTGATTCCCGTCGACGACGCGCCGGGCACATAAACGAGATACCGCCCGGCGAGCGACACCTGGGTCGTCAACCGTGCGCCCTTGTGTCCCACAGGGTCCTTGCTGACCTGGACGACGACGTAGTCGCCGGGTTTGAGGGCCTGCTCGATCTTGCGGTTCTGACCGCCGAGACCGGCCGCCTCCCAGTTCACCTCACCCGCGTAGAGCACGCCGTTGCGGCCGCGGCCGATGTCGACGAACGCCGCCTCCATCGACGGCAGCACGTTCTGCACGATGCCCAGATAGATGTTGCCGACCAGCGACGCCGACGCGGCCGACGTGACGAAATGTTCGACGACGACGCCGTCTTCGAGCACGGCGATCTGGGTGTAGCGCGCCCCCTCGTGCGGCGGTTCGGTGCGGACCTTGTCGCGGACGACCATCATCCGCTCGACGGCTTCGCGCCGGGCGAGGAACTCGGCCTCGCTCAGGATCGGCGGTCGGCGACGACCCGCGTCACGGCCGTCGCGACGGCGCTGGCGCTTGGCCTCCAGGCGGGTCGACCCGTTGATGCCCTGGATCTCGCCGTCGCCGTCCTTGCCGTTCTTGTCACGGCCGGCCTTACGCGGCTCCCGTTCGTGGACGACGGTGTTCGGCGGATCGTCGGACGATCCGTTGTCACTATCGTCGCCGGCACCCGACTTGCGGCGCCGACGGCGACGCCGACGGCGCGTACCGCCCTCACCGGTCGCGGTCTCGTCGTCACCACTGTCGTCGTCGGAGTCATCGGAGTCGTCCGAATCGTCGCCGGAGTCCTGGGCGCGGCCTTCGGAGTCGCTGTCATCGGAATCGTCGCTCTGCTCGCCGCGACCGCGACCACGTCCGCGACGGCCGCGGCGCCGGCGCCGGCCGGACGGCCTATCGGCCTGGTCGTCGTCGGAATCCGGGCCGGAATCGTCGCTCTCGTCCTCGTCGTCGTCCTCGTCGTCGGGGTCGTAGTCGACCCGAATCGGCTGAGGAGCCATGAACAGCGGCTGGTAGTCCGCACGCTCGGGAGCGGCCGAGGCGCTGGCTTCGAGCATCAGCCGCGACTCGGGTTCGTCGCCGTCGCTGCTGACCTCGGGCTCGCGGTCGGCGTCGGAGTCGTCGGAGCCGTCGGCGTCGGTGTCGGCGGGCGCCTCCTCCGGTGGCGACTCGCCGGCTTCAGCAGTCGAGATCTCCGGCCCCGGATCGGGGACGGCCTCCTCAGGCTGCTCAGCCTGCGGCTCGACGTTCAGCTCCTCAGACTGAACGTCCTCCGCGGGCTGTGTTTCTTCTGATAGGGCTTCTGTTTGGGCATCGTCGGCCACGTAGTCTCCTTTAGCCCCCGGGCGCGTCGTTTTGACGCGGCCACGCGAGGGCTTCCGCTATTGACCCGGGTCAACTACACCCGAGCTTGTTATGGTCTCGCCCCGAGCAATCCCCTGGTTGGAGACCCTCAGTGCCGGTCTGAATGATGGCTGGACGGTCGGCGCCGCATCGCGCGTGGCGATGGTCGCGCACGTCTAAGTCTTCATTCGGGCGACCGCCCCCTGGTTTAAGGGCCGTTACCCGTGCCCAGTATCCCACATCACGCCGCTCCGCCCGACCACGTCGGACGAGCAGGTCATTTACCGCCGCTACGCGCCGGGGAACCAGAGCTGGATTTCGCGCGCGGCGGATTCCGGTGAATCCGACCCGTGCACCAGATTGTCCTGGGTGATCAGCGCGAAATCGCCGCGGATCGTGCCTGGTACGGCCTTTTCCACGGGGTCGGTTCCACCCGCGATCTGGCGAAACGCGGCGATGGCCCGCGGGCCCTCCACGATGGCCGCCACGACCGGTCCGGAGGTGATGAACTCCAGCAGCGACGGGAAAAAGGGCTTGCCGTCGTGTTCGGCGTAGTGCTTGCGCGCCAGCTCGTCGCTGACGTCCTTCTTCTCCAGGGCCGCGATGGTCAGGCCCTTCCGCTCGATTCGGCTGAGAATTTCGCCGACCAGGCGCCGCTTGACGCCGTCGGGCTTGATCAACACGAGGGTGCGCTCAGTCGGCTCAGTCACGGCGCACAGCCTAGTCGGGGGGTCCTTGCTGGCCGGGCAAGAGCCCACGCTTCTGCCGGCGCAGCACCTCGAAACGCAGGTAGGCGATCAGCAGCCAGACACCGAGGAACACCAGGCCGATGAATCCGATCGCGCCATGGACGACGACGCCTGCGATCACCACCAGCTGCAGTGCGAGGTTCGCCCAGATCGCCCACGATCGGCCCTGGATACCGGCGAACAGCAGCAATACGACAGCCAGACCGATGACGTATCCACCGCTGGCCGCCGTCAGACCCCCGCCGAGCCGCGCCACCACAGGCAGCGCGAGCAGCACGACGATCGCCTCGAGGATGAGCGTGCCCGCCATCACGCCGCGGAAGCTCTTCCACGGGTCGGGCTGGCCCTGCGGCTGCTCGGTCATTCGGGCTCCTTGCCGAACAGCGTTCGCGCCGCGCCTGCCGTGACGACCGAACCGGTGATCACCATGCCCACTCCTCCGAAACCGTCGCCCTCGGCTCCGGCCTCCTCGACAAGCGCGGTGGCGGTCTCGATCGCATCGGGCAGCGTCGCGGCCGCGATCACACGTTCCGGGCCGAACCGCTCCTCGGCGCGCATCGCCAGCGCCTCGACCTCCATTGCCCGGGGGGAACCGTTGTGGGTCACCACGATTTGGTCGAACACCGGCTCCAGCGCAGTGATGATTCCGTCGACATCCTTGTCGGCCATCACCGAGACGACGCCGACCAGGAACCGGAAGTCGAATTCCTCCTGCAGCGCTTGCGCTAACGCGACGGCGCCGGCCGGATTGTGGGCGGCATCGACGAAAACGGTTGGGGCACTGCGCAACCGCTCCAGCCGACCGGGACTGGTGACCGCTGCGAAGCCCGCACGGACCGTGTCGATGTCCAGCTGCCGTTGCGCGCCCGCGCCGAAGAACGCCTCGACGGCTGCCAGCGCGACGACGGCGTTGTGCGCCTGATGTTCGCCGTGCAGCGGCAAGAAGATGTCGCTGTAAAGCCCGCCGAGACCCTGCAGTTCGAGAAGCTGTCCGCCGACCGCGATCTGTCTGCCGAGCACGGCGAACTCCGAATCCTCACGGGCGACCGCGGCGTCTGACCGGACCGCCTGCGCCAGAAGCACTTCCATCGCCTCAGGGACCTGCCGCGCGATCACCGCGACGGTCTCGGTCGGCACCATCGAGTCCTCTTGCTTCTTGATGACCCCGGCCTTCTCACCGGCGATGTCGGCGACGGTGTCACCCAGATAGTCGCTGTGGTCGACCCCGACCGGCGTGATGACCGCCACCGGGGCGTCGACGACATTGGTGGCGTCCCAGCGTCCACCGAGGCCGACCTCGACGACGGCGACATCGACCGGCGCATCGGCGAACGCCGCGAACGCCATTGCGGTGACGACCTCGAACTTGCTCATCGCCGGACCACCGGCTGCCTCGGACTGCTGGTCGACCAGTTGCACGAACGGTTCGATCTCCCGGTAGGTCTCGACGTACTTCGCCGGGCTGATCGGCCGCCCGTCGATCGAGATGCGCTCGACCGCCGACTGCAGGTGCGGACTGGTCGTGCGGCCGGTGCGGCGGCTGAACGCGGTCAGCAGTGCGTCGACCATCCGGGCCACCGACGTCTTACCGTTGGTCCCCGCGATGTGGATCGACGGGTAACCCCGCTGCGGCGACCCCAGCAGCTCCATCAACGCGGCGATGCGGGTCGTGCTGGGCTCGAGCTTGGTTTCGGGCCACCGCTGATCGAGCAGATGCTCGACCTGCAACAGCGATGCGATCTCGTCCGGGGTGGGGACGGGTTCGCTCATCAGCTCAACCCGGCGAGGCGAGCCGTGATCCGGTCGACTTCCTCGCGCGCCACCTGCTGGCGCTGACGGATCTTCTCGACGACCTCGGCGGGCGCCTTGGCGAGGAACTTGTCGTTGCCGAGCTTGGCTTCCGTGCCCGCGAGCTCCTTCTGTGCGGCGGCGAGATCCTTCTCGAGCCGGCGTCGCTCGGCGGCCACGTCGACGGTGCCGGACGTGTCCAGTTCCACGACGACGGTGGCCTGCGACAACCGGACCTCGACCGCCGCCGAGGCGTTGAAGCCGTCGTCGGCATCGGTGAGCCACGCCAACGCACTGACAGCGGGCAGCTGTGCCTCGAGGCCCGCCTTGGCGACGTCGGACAGGCGTGCCGGCACCCGCTGCCGGTCGTTGAGCCCCTGGTCGCTGCGGAAGCGGCGCACCTCGGTGATCAGCTTCTGCATGTCGGTGATCCGCTGTGTGGCAACCGGATCCAGCTCAAACCCCGAGGGCTGCGGCCAATCGGCGATGACCAACGACTCACCGCCGGTCAACGTCTTCCACAGCACTTCGGTGACGAACGGCATCACGGGGTGCAGCAGCTTCAGCAGTGTGTCGAGCACCGCGGCCAGCACAGCGGTCGTGTGTTCGACACCGTCGGCAAGCTGGACTTTGGCCAGCTCCACATACCAGTCGCAGAACTCGTCCCACGCGAAGTGGTACAGCGATTCGCACGCGCGGCTGAACTCGTAGCTGTCCAGCGCCGAATCCACCTCGGCGCGAACCTCTTCCAACCGGCCGAGGATCCACCGGTCGGCATCGGTCAACTGGCTGGTCTCGGGCAACGGCGCCGGTGCGGCACCGTTCATCAGCGCGAAGCGGGTCGCGTTGAAAACCTTGGTGGCGAAGTTGCGCGAGGCGCGGGCGTGATCTTCACCGATGGACAGGTCGCCGCCGGGGCTGGCGCCGCGCGCCAGGGTGAACCGCAGCGCGTCGGCGCCGAACTTCTCGACCCAGTCGAGCGGGTCGATACCGTTCCCGCGGGACTTGCTCATCTTGCGGCCGAACTCGTCGCGGATCAGCCCGTGCAGAAAGACGTTCTCAAAAGGCACCTGCGGCCCGCGCGCGCCCTCACAGGTGATCGCCGGATCGTCGGCGACGAAGGTGCCGAACATCATCATCCGGGCCACCCAGAAGAACAGGATGTCGTAGCCGGTCACCAAAACCGAAGTGGGATAGAACTTTTCGAGATCCGGCGTGTGGTCGGGCCAGCCCATGGTGGAGAACGGCCACAGCGCCGACGAGAACCAGGTGTCAAGCACGTCGGGGTCCTGCTCCCAGCCCTCCGGCGGGGTCTCGTCGGGCCCGACGCACACCATGTCGCCGTCGGGGCTGTGCCAGATCGGGATCCGGTGGCCCCACCACAGCTGACGCGAGATGCACCAGTCGTGCATGTTGTCGACCCAGGCGAACCATCGCGGCTCCAGGCTGGGCGGGTGAATCACGGTGCGGTGCTCGCGCACGGCATCCCCGGCGGCCTTCGCGAGGGATTCGACCTTGACCCACCACTGCAGCGACAGCCGCGGCTCGATCGGTTCCCCGCTGCGCTCGGAGTGGCCGACGCTGTGCAGGTACGGCCGCTTCTCCGCGACGATGCGTCCCTGCTGGGCCAGCGCCTCACGCACCTTGACGCGCGCCTCGAAGCGGTCCAGGCCGTCGAATTCCGTCCCGGTATCGGCGATCCGGCCCTTGGTGTCCATGATCGTGGGCATCGGCAACTGATGCCGCATGCCGATCTCGAAGTCGTTGGGGTCGTGCGCGGGGGTGACTTTGACTGCGCCGGTACCGAACTCGGGGTCGACGTGCGCGTCGGCGACGATCACCATCTCGCGGTCGACGAACGGGTGAGGCAGGGTCTTGCCGACCAGATCGCGGTAGCGCTCGTCGTCGGGATGCACCGCGATCGCGGTGTCACCCAGCATCGTCTCGACTCGGGTGGTGGCGACGACGATGTGCGGTTCGTCGTCGCGCAGCGAACCGTAGCGGAACGACACCAGCTCGCCCTCGACGTCTTCGTACTTGACCTCGAGGTCGGAGACCGCCGTCTCCA
This sequence comes from Mycobacterium barrassiae, assembly GCF_025822765.1. Lineage (GTDB taxonomy): Bacteria > Actinomycetota > Actinomycetes > Mycobacteriales > Mycobacteriaceae > Mycobacterium > Mycobacterium barrassiae. The sequence goes on from NZ_JACKUK010000046.1 coordinate 62,427, forward strand.
GCACGGGCGACCAGTTCACCAGCCGCTCGGCCCGGTAGATCAACCCGGCGTCGAACAGCCTCTTGAAGATGGTGCGCACCGCCCGGGACAGGCCTTCGTCCATGGTGAAGCGGTCGCGGTCCCAGTCGACACCGTCGCCGAGTGCCCGCATCTGCCAGCCGATGGTGCCGCCTGACTCGCGTTTCCAGTCCCACACCTTGTCGACGAACAGCTCGCGGCCGAAGTCTTCCTTGGTCTTACCGTCGACGGCCAGCTGCTTCTCGACGACGCTCTGCGTGGCGATGCCCGCGTGGTCCATCCCGGGCAGCCACAACACCTCGTAGCCCTGCATGCGTTTGCGCCGCGTCAGCGCGTCCATCAGCGTGTGGTCCAGCGCATGGCCCATGTGCAGGCTGCCGGTGACGTTGGGCGGCGGCAGCACGATCGAGTACGCCGGCTTGCTGCTGGCGGCGTCGGCCATGAAGTAGCCGGCGTTGACCCACCCCTCATAGAGGTCACTCTCGACCGCGCCTGGTTCCCAGGATTTGGGCAGGGCGTCGAGGCCGGGGCGGGAGCTGTCGGTCACCCCGCAAGTCTAGAAACACCCCGCGAGCAGACGGAAAAGACCCCGACACGCTGGTCGAACGCGACACTTTGCGACTGGTCGCGCAGAGAAAGTTACTTCTTGCCGCCGAGCAGGCCGCCGAGAATCTCGCCGATCGGGTTGCTCTGACCGCCGCCGCCACCGCCCAGCACGCTGCCGAGGATGCTGCCCAACGGGTTGTCGCCCCCGCCGCCGCCACCACCGGCGCCGCCCAGGATGCTGCCGAGAATGTCCCCGAGTCCGCCGCCACCGCCACCGGCCTGCTCGGCGGGCGCCGATCCCTTGGACAGTTGCTTGCCGATGTAGGCCAGCACGATCGGCGCCAGAATCGGTAGCAGCTGCTTGATCAGGTCGCCGCCGCCAGCGCCCTTGTCGGCCAGCGCAGACGCGACGGCGCCGCTGTCGTTGCCACCGAAGATCTTGGCGACGTACTGGTCGCCCTGCCTGGCATCGACCTGATCGACGCTGACCCCACCGTCGAGCAAACCGCTTTCGCCTTGCTGGGCAACGGCGGATTCGAGGTCACTGGAGTCGATCTGGTTGGCCTGAACGTTCTCGGCCAATCCACCGACCAGGGCGGGCACGAGGGTCCTGATCGCGTTGTTGACTTCGCCTTCATCGGCGCCGACCTTTTTCGCAATCTCGCTCACCGGGATTTGCGCGTACAGATCATCGAGACCAGCCATGGTTCCCCACCTTCATTGCTGGGATAATTCACCAACGCTAGTCGAAAAGATCTTGGCGCACAGTGGTTTTACCCGCGTAGTTCAGTTCAGTCGCGTGGTCTCCACCAATACTTCCGCGGCGGGGAATCGAGCCAGCAACGCATCGCCCATCGCCGCCGCGGGTGTCAGAACGCCGCGCAGATCCGAGAGCCGGTCGCGATCGAGCGCGAGCGCCAGCCCGCTCTCGCCCAGCAGCACCGATGTGGCCTTGTATCCGTAGTCGCCGCGCTGCGAGAACCGTGCCCGGTAGTGGGCACCCGTCGTGGTCGTGGAATATGTCTCGACCGTGTAATGCCCGTTCTCGCGTACCCGCTCACTGGGGCCGGTGCCAGGTTTCGGTGCGATTCGGTCGATGAGGCGGCGGGGAATGCGGTGAAAGAAACGGCTCCCCAACTCCATCGCCGCGGCGTTTCCGGCGGTGGCCAGCGCCGCCGCCACCGGTGCGACCACGGAATGCCCCATGCTCATCAGCTCGCCGTACTCGAGCTTCCTCCCGTACGCGTGCCCCAGTAACGCGTTGCTGCGCCGGACAATTCGTGAGTTCGGGCCCGCCATCACGAAGGGCGCCAGCCAGTATCCGTCGAGCGCGTCGGCGACCTCACGCCCGCGCCGCCACCGAATGTCGGGCTGCCCACCGAGTTCGGGCTCCGCGGCGCGGTCGGGCGAGAGGGTGTACGGATCGTTCATCGCCCGTCGCGCCTCAGCATCGCTCGACACGGTGCTGAGGACGTCGATCATCGACGCGACGGTGCCGCCCGACACTCCTCCGGACATCGCCCGCACGACCAGGTTGGTATCGGTCAGCTCGCCCGCCTGATCCTCCTGGACGCGCCGATACAGCGCGAACACACTGAGATCCGAAGGGATCGAATCGAATCCGCACGAGTGCACGATGCGTGCGCCGGTGTCGGCGGCTTGCTTGTGGTACTGGTCGATGCTGTCGCGGATGAACAACGTCTCACCCGTCAGGTCGGCGTAGTCGGTGCCCGCCGCCGCACACGCTGCCACCAGGGGGAGCCCGTAGCGGGCGTACGGCCCGACGGTGGTCACCACCACCTGCGCCCTGGCCGCCATCTCGTTGAGCGTCGAGGGCTGCGCCGCATCCGCCGAGATGATCGGCCAGGACTGCGCATTCTCCCCCAACGATTCCCGTACCGCGAGCACCTTGTCGTGTGACCGGCCCGCCAGCGCGATGCGTGCGTCACCACCGGCTCTGGCCAGGTATTCGGCGGTCAGCTTTCCGACGAAGCCGGTCGCGCCGTACAGGACGATGTCGAACTCGCGTTGTCCGCTCATGTCCGCGACGCTACCCGAGCGTGTCCGGCAGCTCGATGTCCTCAGCGAGGACGTGACGGCTCAGGAATGCGATGACCACCTGGTACCAGACCTTGGCGTGCTGCGGGCTGAGCACCCAGTGGTTCTCCGATGGGAAGAACAGGAACTGGTGCGGACTGGTGCCGTCGTCGGCGGCAGGCAGGCGCGATTCGGTGAGCAGCTGGTACCAGAGCCGCAACGCCTCGCCGATCGGCACGCGATAGTCCTTGTCGCCGTGGATCACGAGCATCGGGGTGGCGATCTTGCCGACGTGATGGTGCGGTGAGTTCGCCGCAGCCATCTCCGGCGTCATCTCCCGCACCCAGTAATACGCCGAGTCGGTGGTGACGCCGAACTGCTCGAGCGTCCACAGGCTCGCGTGGGTGACGATCGCGTCGAACCGATCGGTATGTCCGGCAACCCAATTGGCCATGTAGCCGCCGAAGGATCCGCCCATCGCCGCGGTCCGGTCGGCGTCGACACGGGGATGCGCGCACGCCGCGTCCGTCGCCACCATCAGGTCGTCGTACGGGGCGTCGCCCCAGGCCCCCCAGCCCCGCTGGATGAAGTCCTGCCCGTATCCGGTGGACAACGCGGGATCAGGGAGCAACACCGCATAGCCCCGCGCGGCCAACAGCCACGGATTCCATCGCCACGACCAGACGTTCCAGCTGGAGAGCGGGCCACCGTGGATCCACAGCAGCAGCGGTGCGGGCGCATCGCTCTCCGGCAACACCAGCCACGAACGCACGCGGGTGCCGTCGGGCGTGGTCGCCTCGATTTCGGTCAACGTGCCGGGAAGGCGCGGAGATTCGACGCACGGCAGTTCGGTGACGGTCCCGTCTGGATCGATGCGCACCGGATGGGGCGGCGCGGCATAGGAAGTGCGCAACGCGTAGAGCACGCCGCCGGGCGCCGCAGCCACGTCGGTGTAGGCGTAGTCGTCGAACGTCAACTGGGTGACGGTGCCGTCCGCGGGATCGCTGCGGAAGATCGGAGCCCGACCGTTCTGATCGGCGGTGACGATCAACGCCGAACCGTCGCGCGACCACGTCACCGACGTCGGCCAGCGATCCCAGTCGAGCGCCACGTCGACGGGATCACCGCCGAAACGCAAGCAGCACAGCGTGAAGCGTGGCGCCCTGTGCGGCGTCGAATGTGCCTCACGAAGGTAGGCGACCGCCGAGCCGTCGGGAGCGATCGCCGGATCCCACAAATCGGCGTCGGGGTCCTCGGCGATGACGGTCCGCTCAAGGGTCTCGGTGTCGATGCGCACCAGGACAGCGCGCTTCGACGCACGCGTCGCGGGCAGCTGCCAGCTGCTGACCACGAATGCCCCGTCGGCGCTCACATCGAAATCGGCGTTCCACAAAGCGCTTCCAGGAGACGGGGTTAGGTCCTTCGGTTCGCCGCCATCGAGAGCGGCGCCGAACAGATGAGGCTCGCCCGGCCCAAGATCCTTGTCCCAGTACCGAATCGGATACCCGGTGTGCAGGATGGCGGTGATCTTGTTGTCCCTGCGCTGATCCCAGATACGGCGGTCGTCGTCGATGGTGCGCGCCGACGGCATCATCGGTCCGCTCACGACCGCGATGTCGGCATCGCTCGCGGTGCGCACGGACTCGACTCCGCCGGGCAACGCCAACGCCTCGAACGCCTCACCGCCCGCCGCGGGCAGACGCCACAACGCCGCGGGCGCCTTGTCGTCGCCGTCGGTCGGCCGCTTCGCGACGAAGAGCACGTCCCCGCCGGCGGTGAACACCGGCGACGACTCGCCCTTCGCGCCCCAGGTCAACCGCCGCGCCGGCCGCACGCCCGCGGGGTCGACTTCCCATACCGCGCTGACGTACTCGGTTTTCTTGTCGTTGAGGTCCGCGCGGGTGACCACCACGCGGGTGCCGTCGGCCGACACCGCGAGGCCCGTGATGCGCGGCAGCGCGAGGTAGGCATCGAGGTCGTGGAACGGCGTCGGGTCGGTCATGCCCATTTGGTAGCACAGCCCCCACCACGGGCGCCGAGACTGCTCACAGATCGCGATTTTGCGAGGCGGGCTCAGCCGGTGGATGCAACAGTGGGCGGCTTTGAGAGTAGTTCGTTGAGTGCTTCGGCTGGGGTCTTCCACTTCAGGGTTTGGCGTGGTCGTCCATTAAGTTCAGCGGCGACGTTGTCTAGGATTCCGGGGCCGTGCAGGGACAAGTCGGTGCCTTTTGGAAAGTACTGGCGCAAAAGCCCGTTGGTGTTTTCGTTGCTGCCGCGTTGCCACGGGGAGTGCGGATCGCAGAAGTAGATATCGAGATCGGCGGCCTTGGCGATGGCGAGGTGATTGGCCATTTCCTTGCCTTGGTCCCAGGTCAACGAGCGACGCAAATGCTCGGGGAGTTCGGCCATCTTGGCCACGATGGCCTCCTGCACGGCAAGGGCTCCGTGGTTGTCGGGCAGGTGTAGCAGCATCACGAACCGGGTGCTGCGCTCGACCAGAGTGCCGATCGCCGATGCCGATGCGGTGCTACCCAGGATGAGGTCGCCTTCCCAGTGGCCCGGCACGGCGCGGTCTGTGACCTCGGCCGGTCGATCGCTGATCATGACCATGTCCGGGATGCGTCCGCGTCGTTCCTCGGGCCGGCTTTTCGGGCGGCGCACCGCACGTTTGGTCCGCAGGCATCGGTGCAATTCGCGGCGCAGCGCACCGCGGCCCTGTACGTAGATGGCCTGGTAGATGGCCTCGTGCGACACCCACATCTCCGGTTCGTCGGGGAAATCGACGCGCAGCCGCCCAGCGATCTGCCAGGGGCTGTTACGCAGCTTCAATCGAGTCTGCACCTCCTTGCGCAACCTGAGCTCGGTGGCCAACCGGCGATCCTTGGGGCGCCGGGCGTTCATCGCGCAGCGGTCGTGGGCGGTGATCGCTTTGTAGCGCACCGCAGCGCTGCGCCCGCTCTGTCGAGCACCGAACGCGTACTTGCGGCGATAGCCCGAGCTGGATTCGGGCGTGTCAGATGGTTTGTGTAGCAGTGGCTCCTGATGAATGGAGCAGTATCGATGGATGTGACTACTGACGAGCCGATGTCGGGCGCTGATGCCATGGAGGCGTTGAAGTCCGCGGGTGTG
>NZ_JACKUK010000047.1 GCF_025822765.1 Mycobacterium barrassiae
CCACAACTCATCCCCTCAGTCTTCAACCTAAGTGGGTTCGGGCCTCCACGCGGTCTTACCCGCGCTTCACCCTGGCCATGGGTAGATCACTCCGCTTCGGGTCCAGAACACACCACTACACCAACCCCTACGGATTGGATACGCCCTATTCAGACTCGCTTTCGCTGCGGCTACCCCACCCGGGTTAACCTCGCGACATGTCCCTGACTCGCAGGCTCATTCTTCAAAAGGCACGCCATCACCCCACACAAAAGTGAGGGCTTTGACGGATTGTAGGCACACGGTTTCAGGTACTCTTTCACTCCCCTCCCGGGGTACTTTTCACCATTCCCTCACGGTACTAATCCGCTATCGGTCACTGGGAAGTATTCAGGCTTACCGGGTGGTGTGGTCCCGGCAGATTCACAGCAGATTCCACGGGCCCGCTGCTACTCGGGGACAGTTCCACGAAAGCCATGATGTTTTCAGTTACGGGGCTCTCACCCACTACGGCAGGCCATCCCAGACCACTTCACCTAACACCACGGTTTATCACTTTCGCTCCCCTCGGCGGAGGAGAGAAGAAACGCCCCACAACACCGCACACACAACCCCCGCCGGGTATCACATGCACGCGGTTTAGCCATCCTCCGCTTTCGCTCGCCACTACTCACGGAATCACACTTGTTTTCTCTTCCTACGGGTACTGAGACATCCTCGGATCCACGCTCGGTTGACAGCTCCCCGAGGCATAACGCAGCCTCCCACGTCCTTCATCGGCTCCCAGTGCCAAGGCATCCACCATGCGCCCTAAAACACTTACAACACAAAACAGTTCAAAAATTCTCGGAAGAATCAAAAAATTGCATTATCAAACCCAACAGCCAAAGCTGCCGGATCGATGCTCGCAACCACTATCCACAAATCAAACACCACACCCCACCACCAAAGACGGGGCAACAACACGCCTCCCACCACACACAGTGGCCAGGGAACAACGGGCTTGTTGTCTCAAAGCCCAATAGTGTGTCTGGCAGTTCCCTCACCGCAATCCACCCCGAAAGAGTGAATCCCGTTGCGGTTCAACGTTTGTCGTGCACCGACCGGGCACCCACTACAGGCCCCGGCACTGATCTCCCAACCACACTGATCCCACACGATGCGGGGGTGGGGGAATGAAATGGTGCTCCTTAGAAAGGAGGTGATCCAGCCGCACCTTCCGGTACGGCTA
>NZ_JACKUK010000048.1 GCF_025822765.1 Mycobacterium barrassiae
CACACCCGCGGACTTCAACGCCTCCATGGCATCAGCGCCCGACATCGGCTCGTCAGTAGTCACATCCATCGATACTGCTCCATTCATCAGGAGCCACTGCTACACAAACCATCTGACACGCCCATCTCGGTGGCGGTGCGCATCGCCGATAACGGCCCCCACTGGCGCAGCCGTGTGGCGATCGCGGTGTCCACCTGGGCCATCACGGCGGGGTCGTTGATCAGCCGGGTGCGCGCCACCACCGTCGACACCAGCCGGTAGTTCACCGCGCCGGTGGCGAACACCTGCG
>NZ_JACKUK010000049.1 GCF_025822765.1 Mycobacterium barrassiae
CCACCGTCGTTGAGCAACGACCGCCGCGCACCGACTGACCCCGATCAAACGAAAGCCGCCCCGGCATCACACCCGGGGCGGCTTTCCCCTGCCTATTGACAAACAGTGCCTACATATCAGCTGTAATGACCTGACAGGTTGTTGACGGCGTGGCTGCTTGAAATGGGGAGGACCTCCTGACGGAGTGGATGTGTCTAAGCATTCATTCCGAAGGAGGTCCTCGTGTCTCACGCTAACGCCCGCACCAACCTGTTCGCACGCCGGCTGATCGTGGAGCGTGTCGCTGCTGGTTGGCCGCCCGCTCATGTCGCTGAACAACTGGGGATTTCACGGGCCACGGTCTACAAGTGGCTGCGCCGCTACGCCGAAGGTGGAGAGGCCGCGTTGGCCGACCGGTCCTCGCGGCCGCACCGGATGCCGGCGCGCACCACCAAGAAGGTCGAACAGAAAGTGCTGGCGGCTCGGCAGCGCCGCAAACGCGGCGCGGTGGTACTGGCCGCCGAACTGGGCTTGCACGCGTCGACCGTGGGCCGGATTCTGGCACGCCACCAGGTGCCACACCTGGCCGCGATCGATCCGATCACCGGTGAGCCGGTGCGCTCATCACAACGCATCCCCAACCGCTATGAACACCGCAGCCCAGGCTCGCTGGTCCATGTCGATGTCAAAAAGCTCGGCCGCATCCCCAAAGGCGGCGGGTGGCGCCTACACGGCCGCGATGCCGCAGTGTCAGTGGCCAACCGGCACAAGAAGACCCGCATCGGCTACGACTACATCCACACCGCCATTGACGACCACACCCGGCTGGCCTACAGCGAGGTCCATCCCGACGAAAAGGACCTGACCTGCGCGCAGTTCCTGCACCGCGCCATCGCCTGGTTCACCGCTCAGGGCATACGGGTACGACGGCTGCTGACCGACAACGCTCTGGTCTATCGCCGCGGCACCAACTGGGGCTGGGTGTGCACCGCCTGGGGGCTGCGACGCCGATTCATCAAACCCGGCTGCCCGTGGACCAACGGCAAAGCAGAACGCTTCAACCGGACCCTGCTCAACGAATGGGCCTACGCCCGCCCCTGGACGTCAAACAGCCTACGTACCCGAGGTCTTGACCGATTCCTGCGCCGGTACAACACTCAACGAGGCCACTCCGCCCTCGGCGGACACCCACCCATCAGCCGGCTCGCCGCCTGACAACAACGTGTCAGGTCATTACACCTGATATGTAGAGAAGTTTGTCAAGAGGGCAAGGTGAGGCGCCGCCGGGGAGCTACCCCGACGGCGCCTCTTTTGCTTCCTCCGATAGTCAGTGTGGTGAGCGTGTCGTTGGCGACGCGCG